>NZ_BFCH01000001.1 GCF_003112775.1 Mycobacterium montefiorense
TGCGCACTGCGGTGGCGGCCGACCTGCGGCGACGGCTCGACTCGTATAGTCGGCTGAGGCCGGGTCTGGACAGGAGGACATGTGGCAGGTCGACCACTTCAACGTTTCGAAGTCGTAACCACCCAGCAGATCGCACCGCACATGGTGCGGGTGACGTTGGGGAGCAGTCAGTTCGAGACCTTCGTACCGAGCAATTTCACCGACTCCTACGTCAAGTTGGTTTTCGTCGCCGACGATATCGACGTGGCCGGGTTA
Source organism: Mycobacterium montefiorense (assembly GCF_003112775.1). Taxonomy (GTDB): domain Bacteria; phylum Actinomycetota; class Actinomycetes; order Mycobacteriales; family Mycobacteriaceae; genus Mycobacterium; species Mycobacterium montefiorense. The sequence continues at coordinate 256 of NZ_BFCH01000001.1, forward strand.
CCCCAGCCGCTGACCCAGGACAGCTTTGCCGTCCTGCCGCCCGAGAAAAGGCCGTCGGTGCGGACGATCACCGTTCGCAAGGTCGACGCCGCGGCCTGTCAGATCTCGCTGGACATCGTGGTGCACGGCGAGCATGGCGTCGCGGGCACATGGGCGGGCTCCGCCCAACCCGGTCAGGTGATTTATCTGATGGGGCCCGGCGGCGCCTACACACCTGACCCCGCGGCCGATTGGCATCTGCTGGCCGGTGACGAGTCCGCGCTGCCGGCCATCGCCACCGCGCTGGAGGCGTTGCCCCCCACCGCAATCGGCAAGGCGTTCATCGAAGTAGCCGGTCCGGCCGACGAACTCCCGTTAGCCGCGCCCGAAGGCATACAGGTCAGCTGGATTTACCGCGGCAGCCGCGCCGATCTGGCCGGCGACGACCGCGCCGGCGATTTCGCGCCGCTGATCGAGGCCGTCACCACCACGCTGTGGCTGCCCGGGCAGCCACACGTCTTCATCCACGGTGAAGCCCAAGCCGTCATGCACAACCTGCGGCCCTATATCCGAAAAGAGCGCGGCATCGACGCCAAGTGGGCGGCGTCGATCTCCGGCTATTGGCGGCGCGGCCGCACCGAAGAGACCTTCCGGCAATGGAAGAAGGAACTGGCCGAGGCGGAGTCGGCAAGCTCGTCGGCCTGACGGTCGCCTGGCATTCTCTATCCCATGGCATTCGCGGACTACCAGAACGAGATCTACTTCCAGGGCCTGTCCGGGATAGCGCCCAAGCTGCCGATGGCCTTCGCGGAGTTGGAGGCCCGCGCCGAGCAGGCCATGCCGCCGTCAGTGTGGTCCTACGTCACCGGTGGCGCCGGCGACGAACGCACTCAGCGGGCAAACCGGGAGGCGTTCGATCACTGGGGTCTGATGCCACGCATGTTCGTCGGTGCCGCCAACCGCGACCTGTCGGCGCAGATGTTCGGCCTGACCTTGCCGTCTCCGGTATTCATGGCGCCGATCGGCGTCATCGGCATCTGTGGCCAGGACGGCCGAGGCGACCTGGCCACCGCGCGGGCGGCCGCGGCCACCGGTGTGCCGATGGTTGTTTCCACCCTGACCGCCGACCCGATGGAAGACGTTGCCGCGGAGTTCGGTGATACTCCCGGCTTCTTCCAGCTGTACACCCCGAAGGATCGCGACCTAGCCGCCAGCCTGGTGCAGCGGGCCGAAGCCGCCGGCTTCAAAGGCATCGTCGTCACCCTCGACACCTGGATTCCCGGGTGGCGCCCGCGCGACCTCACCACGGCCAACTTTCCCCAATTGCGGGGGCTCTGCCTGAGCAACTACACCAGCGATCCGGTGTTTCGCGCCAGCTTGGCGCGCCCGCCCGAGGAGGATCCGCAAGGCACCGTGCTGCAGTGGATAACGACCTTCGGAAACCCGTTGACCTGGAACGACCTGCCCTGGCTGCGGTCGTTGACCGACCTGCCGATGATCATCAAGGGCATCTGCCATCCCGACGACGCCCGGCGCGCCAGGGACGGTGGCGTCGACGGGATCTACTGTTCCACGCACGGCGGGCGGCAGGCCAACGGCGGTCTGCCCGCGCTGGACTGCCTGCCGGGTGTGGTCGAGGCGGCCGACGGCTTGCCGGTGCTGTTCGACTCGGGGATCCGCAGCGGCGCCGACATCGTCAAGGCGCTGGCCATGGGCGCGACCGCCGTCGGGATCGGTCGTCCCTACGCCTACGGTCTGTCGCTCGGCGGGGCCGACGGGATCGTGCACGTGTTGCGCTCGCTGCTGGCCGAAGCCGATCTCATCATGGCCGTCGACGGCTATCCGACCGTGAAAGATCTCACCCCGGACACGCTTCGGCGCGTCGACTGACGCGACGGTCCCGGCCTGCGACCGTGGGGGAGTGCAGGCGATTCTTGAGGAGTTCGACGAGTACCTGGATTTGCAGTGCCTGCGTTCAGCACATACTCGCCGCGCGTATCTGGGTGATCTGCGTTCGTTGTTCGCCTTCCTCGACAGCCACGGTGCTGCCCTGGACGGTTTGAATCTGCCGCTGCTGCGGACGTGGCTGTCCACCGGCGCGGTGGCCGGCGCCGCGCGCACCACGCTGGCCCGCCGCACGTCGGCGGTCAAGGCGTTCACCGCGTGGGCACTGCGGCGCGGCCTGCTGATTGTGGACCCCGCCGCGCGGCTGCAGGTGCCGAAGGCGCACCGCACCCTGCCGGCGGTGCTGCGTCAGGATCAGGCTGCCGACGCCATGGCCGCCGCGAAATCCGGTGCCGAACAAGGAGATCCGCTGGCCCTGCGGGACCGGCTGATCGTCGAGATGTTGTACGCCACCGGGATTCGGGTGAGCGAGCTGTGCGGCCTGGATATCGATGACGTGGACAACGGCCACCGCGTGGTGCGAGTCCTCGGAAAGGGCAACAAACAGCGGACCGTGCCGTTCGGGGTGCCGGCTGCCGACGCGCTGCACTCCTGGCTGGCCGACGGGCGTCCCGCCCTGGTCACCGCGGACTCCGGGCCGGCGCTGTTGCTGGGCGCGCGAGGGCGTCGGCTCGATGTGCGGCAGGCGCGCACCGTCGTGCACCAGACCATTGCCGCGGTGGACGGCGCGCCCAACATGGGGCCACACGGGCTGCGACACAGCGCCGCCACGCATCTGCTCGAAGGCGGGGCTGACCTGCGCGTCGTCCAGGAGCTGCTGGGCCATTCCAGCTTGGCGACTACGCAGCTCTACACCCATGTCGCGGTGTCGCGGTTGCGGGCGGTGCACGATCAGGCACACCCGCGCGCCTAGTCTCCTAACGGCTTGAGCCGAATCGGCGTCGCCCGGAGCAGGCCCAGCGGATCGACGTAGCCGGCGCCCGACGCCGGGCCCCACATCGCGCCCCAATGCAGACAGGCCGCCGCCCGGCACCCGCTGTGCCCGGCGACCAACTCGCCGATCACTGTCTGCGCCGTCACCTGCTGACCGGCGCGGACGTTCGCCCGGACCGGCTCGTAGCTGGTGCGCAACCCGCCCGGATGAGCCAGCGACACCACCGGCCGTCCCGCCAGTAGCCCGGCGAACACCACGGTCGCGCCGCCGGCGGCGTAGACGGGCTGGCCGGGACGACCCGCCAGGTCCACGCCGCGGTGCCCGGGATGCCAGTTGGGCGACGGGGCGTCGAATCCCCGGACGACGGCCGGGGCCGGCCGCAGCGGCCAATCCAGCCGGACCTCGTCCGCCGCCGCCGGGAATGCGCAGATCAGGGCCAGAGCCAGGGTGGAGCTCACGATCAGCGCCGCCCACCGCACCCCATGAGTTCAGCGCGACGTCGACGACATGGCCACCCGTGTTTGCCGAATCTGTGTACGCAAGCCGCACTGTGGACAATGTGCTGGGGAAAAAGCACCAGCTGAGTCGGTGTAAACTGCTCGTCGCAGCTCGTTCGCGGGCTGACTTCGCGCGTCTGCCCCGCGTCTCCCGTTCCACTAGGAGAACGCAGCGCATGCCGGGCGGTCCCGTAACAGGGTCCGGCATCGCAGCAGGCGCCAGGGCCTGGCTTCACCCGATGCCGGGCGACAACCGACACAAAGGAATGGCATCACCATGGCCGTCGTGACCATGAAACAGCTGCTGGACAGCGGCACCCACTTCGGGCACCAGACCCGACGCTGGAACCCCAAGATGAAGCGGTTCATCTTCACCGACCGCAACGGCATCTACATCATCGACCTGCAGCAGACGCTGACCTACATCGACAAGGCGTACGAGTTCGTCAAGGAGACCGTCGCCCACGGTGGCAGCATCATGTTCGTCGGTACCAAGAAGCAGGCGCAGGAGTCCGTCGCGGCCGAGGCGACCCGCGTCGGCATGCCGTTCGTGAACCAGCGCTGGCTGGGCGGCATGCTCACCAACTTCTCCACCGTGCACAAGCGCCTGCAGCGCCTCAAGGAGCTCGAGGCGATGGAGCAGACGGGTGGCTTCGAGGGACGCACCAAGAAAGAAATCTTGATGCTGACCCGCGAGAAGAACAAGCTGGAGCGCAGCCTCGGCGGTATCCGTGACATGGCGAAGGTGCCCTCGGCCATCTGGGTCGTCGACACCAACAAGGAGCATCTCGCGGTCGCGGAGGCTCGCAAGCTCAACATCCCGATCATCGCGATCTTGGACACCAACTGCGACCCCGACGAGGTCGACTACCCGATCCCGGGCAACGACGACGCGATCCGCTCGGCGGCGCTGCTGACCAAGGTGATCGCCTCCGCGGTCGCCGAAGGCTTGCAAGCCCGTGCCGGCGTGGGCCGCGGCGACGGCAAGCCCGAGGCGGAGTCCGCAGAGCCGCTCGCCGAGTGGGAGCAGGAACTGCTGGCTTCCGCCACTACGACTGCGACAACCACAGCCACCACCGACGCCGTTGGAGCTGCAACCGAAACAACCCCTGAATCCTCATAGGAAGGCTGATCATTGGCGAACTTCACCGCTGCCGACGTCAAGCGTCTTCGTGAGCTCACCGGTGCGGGCATGCTGGACTGCAAGAACGCACTGGCCGAAACCGACGGCGACTTCGACAAGGCGGTCGAGGCACTCCGGATCAAGGGCGCCAAGGATGTCGGAAAGCGCGCCGAGCGTGCCACGGCCGAAGGTCTGGTCGCGGCCAAGGGCGGCGCGCTTATCGAGCTGAACAGCGAGACCGACTTCGTCGCCAAGAACGCGGAATTCCAGCAGCTGGCCGACGAGATCGTTTCCGCCGCAGCCCAATCCAAGGCTGCAGACGTTGACGCGCTCAAGGCGGCTGTTATTCCCGGGGGTGGGGCGACAACTACCGTCGAGCAGGCCGTCGCCGACCTGTCGGCCAAGATCGGCGAGAAGCTGGAACTGCGCCGTGCCGCCTTCTTCGACGGCACCGTCGAGACCTACCTGCACAAGCGCGCCGCGGACCTGCCGCCGGGCGTGGGTGTGCTCGTCGAATACACCGGCGATGGTGCCGAGGCTGCGCACACCGTCGCGCTGCAGATCGCCGCGCTGAAGGCCCGCTACCTGTCCCGCGACGACGTCCCCGAGGACGTGGTGGCCAGTGAGCGGCGGATCGCCGAGGAGACCGCGAAGGCCGAAGGCAAGCCGGAGCAGGCGCTGCCCAAGATCATCGAGGGCCGGCTGAACGGCTTCTTCAAGGACTCCGTGCTGCTCGAGCAGCCGTCGGTGTCCGACAACAAGAAGACCGTCAAGGCTCTGCTCGAGGAGGCCGGCGTCACGGTGACCCGGTTCGTTCGCTTCGAGGTGGGTCAAACCTAAGCGCGGCGACGTGAGCGGCTAGCGTCAGTGCCATGCGACGTGTGCACGCTTTCGGTGATGACGCCCTCGGGGATCTCGACGCCATCGGTCTCAGCGAGGCCATCCGAGCCGGCTGGGTCGGCAGAACTGACGTCATCGAGGCTGCGATTGCTCGCACCGAGGCCGTCAACCCTGCCCTGAATGGCTTGGTGTACAAGGCCTTTGAGCAAGCGCGGGCGACCGCGTCGGCGAAGCCTGCGAGTGCCTCGGCCCGGTTTTTCGAAGGGGTGCCGACGTTCCTCAAGGACAACGTCGACGTCGCCGGTCAGCCGACAATGCGCGGCGCCGACGCGTGGGCGCCCCGCAATGCCGTTGCCGACGGCGAGTTCACCCAGGTGTATCTGGCCACCGGGCCGACGCCGCTGGGCAAGACGCAGATGTCGGAGTTCGGGTTCAGCGCCGCCGCCGAGCACCCGCGGCTCGGGCCGGTGCGCAACCCGTGGGACACCGACTACACGGCCGGGGCTTCATCGTCGGGATCGGGGGCGTTCGTCGCCGCCGGGGTGGTGCCGATCGCTCACGCCAACGACGGCGGCGGCTCGATCCGAATTCCGGCCGCCTGCAACGGGATTGTCGGCCTCAAGCCGTCGCGCGGCAGGCTGCCGCTGGACGCGGAGTTGCGGCGGATGCCGGTGGGCATGGTCGCCAACGGCGTGCTGACCCGCTCCGTGCGTGACACCGCGGCTTTCTACCGGGAGGCCGAACGGATCTGGCGTAATTCCAAGCTGTCACCCGTCGGCGACGTCACCGGGCGCGGCCGGCAGCGGCTGCGGATCGCCGTGGCGACCCGTTCGGTCCGGCGCGAGTGCGGCCAGGAGCTCAAGGAGCTGACCCTCAAGTCCGCCGGGGTGCTCGAAGAGCTGGGGCATCGCGTCGAACACATCGATGAGCACCCGGTGCCGGACAGCTTCGTCGACGACTTCATCCTCTATTGGGGATTTCTCGCGCTGGCGCAGGTGCGCATCGGGCGGCGCGTGTTCGGCAACACCTTCGACCGCACCCGGCTGGACGCCTTGACGCTGGGCCTGGAGCGCCACACCGGTCGCAACCTGCACCGGCTGCCGGCGGCCATCGTGCGATTGCGCAGAATGCGCCGGCGCAGCGCCGAGTTCTACCAAACCTACGATGTGTTGCTCACCCCGACGCTCGCCGACATGACACCGCGAGTTGGTCACCTGGCGCCCACCGACTACCAGCAGGTGATGGACCGGCTGATCGATTGGGTGGGGTTCACGCCGCTGCAGAACGTCACCGGGGATCCGGCGATTTCGTTGCCGCTGGCGCAGTCAGCCGAGGGGATGCCCGTCGGCATGATGCTCGCCGCCGACCTGGGGCAGGAAGCGCTGCTGCTCGAACTCGCCTACGAGCTCGAAGAGGCACTGCCGTGGGCACGGATCCAGGCGGCCGAGTAGCCGCGATCAGTCGGAGCCGAGCTTTTCCAGCATCCGCTTGAATTCGCGTTGCTGCGCGGCGGTCAGCTTGGCCAGGATGTGGTCGTCGGCGCTGCGGACCGCGGCTTCGGCGCGCTTCAGCAGGGTGCGCCCCTGACTGGTCAGCGTGGCCGGTAGCGCCCGGCCCGAGGACACCGACGTCGGCCGTTCCACGGCGCCAACCTCCTCCAGCCGGCGCAGCACCGTATTCATCGCCTGCGGTGTGACGTTGGTGTTGCGCGACAGCTCGGCGCTGGACAGCCCCGGGGACGTTGAAAGGATTCTCAGACAAACGAATTCGGGAAGTGTCAAGCCGAGCGGGCCCAACACGGCGGCAACCTCGGGTCGCAGCACGGCTGCAACCCGGTAGAGCAGATAGCCAAGCGGGGCATCATCGGTCTGGCCCATGTCAGCGATATTGACATATCCGCGCGGCGTTCGGCCGTAAGCACGGCCCAACACCGACCGGCCGGCGTCGTGTACGCCGATCGTGGATATGTGGATTCGGCACGCGTAATCGGTGTGATTTACGAATTCGCAAGCGAACATGTTCGCGCTGCCAGATCTCGATTGTGGCATTTGGGGCGGAACTTAGTTGTTGAGGTCTCTGCGTATTCTGGGGCGACAAGATCTTCCCGCAGTAATGGTATCGCTGCATGTCAGAGCCATGATGTTTGGACCAGCTGCGGAATGGCTATGCGGCAAAGGCGCGGTGATAACCCGTGCCGGGGGTAAGTCATCGCGGGGAAACAATGGTAACGATTGGACTGAGAGGTATTTAGCGTGAAGTTTACTTCTAATGCTATGAAATCGGTGATCGGAGCCGCCGGTATTGCTGCTGTCGGCGCTTTCACCGCAGCGACCGCAACCGCGGCGCCCAATATTCAGGGCTTCGGCACCAGCCAGCAGCTCATTCAGGGGCCGCTGATCACGAACTACACGGTGAGCAACCTGCATCCGAGCAATGCGGCGATCCCCGGCTACACGCCGAAGGGCACGCTGTATCAGGTGGATGTCGCCGCCCGCTCGGATGGCGGTCTGGTCACCCCGATGGTGAACGACTTCATCGCCCGCGGGCCCAACGGTCAGAACTACCGGGTGATCGACAAGGTTCAGGCTCCCGGCAGCCTTAACCCGGCGCCGATCCAGCAGGGTAGCGAGTCGACCGGCACGCTGTACTTCGACGTGACGGGCGCACCGCCGAACGGTGTCGCATACAACGAGGGCGCGCAAGATGTCCTGATCTGGACGTCGAACATGCAGGGTGGCTCGGAGCCCGCAGCGCCGAACGCAACCCCGGCGCCTGGCATGCCGCCGGGCCCGGCGCCCGCAGCGCCAGCGCACACCTAAGCCTGGCTAGGGCCTAGTTGCCGAAAAGAACTCCCCGCGCCGCACACTGTGGCGCGGGGAGTTCTGCATCGGTGTCCCAAGCATTTTGGTGAGTATTGGACGAATTGGATATGACTGCGCTGGGTACCCGTCAGTAATGAGTCGTGCAGATCACAGACCGGCTTCGGTACGCGAACAAGCGGAACGACATGCCGAACAGGCCCGGGCGACAATGGAGGAAAAGCGCAGCGATCAGCGCGGCGGAGTGAGCGGCTGGGTGGCGCAGCGAGCCGCTGAATGGGATCTGAGCGGCCAGGACGAGACCACCCTGCAACGGCAGAAGTTTGCCTGGAATCTGTTGGTCGACTATTGGTTTCGGATGGAAATCGACGGCTGGGACCACGTTCCCGAGCCGCCGGCGCTGTTGGTCGGAATTCACTCTGGCGCCCCATTTGTCTGGGATGCCTGGACCGTTGGCATCCAGTGGTGGCGACGATTCGGCCAAGAACGCCCACTGCATGGGACGGCTCACGACGCGCTGATGGCCATCCCGCTTATCGGGCGCTACTTCCGGTCGATGGGAGTGCTTCCGGCCGCCCCGGACGCCATTGCCACGGCGCTGGCCGAGGGGCGAGATGTCGCGCTATGGCCTGGCGGAGAAGTGGATTCGCTGCGCCCTTGGGTCGAGCGTGACCATGCCAACCTGGCGGGGCGCAAAGGCTTCGTGAAGATGGCGATTCGCGCTGGCGTGCCGATCGTGCCGATCGCGACGGTCGGCGGCGCGGACGCCATGCCCGTGCTGATCCGCGGTGACCGCCTGTCGAAGGCGTTACAACTCGACCGGCTGCTGCGGCTCAAGGTATTTCCACTGGCGGTCTCACTGCCGTGGGGCCTCGCACCCGCCGCACTTCCGCAGCTGCCGCTGCCGGCCAAAATCAGAACGCGATTCATGCCGGCGGTTGAGCTGGACCACGATGCGGCGAGCGCTGAGGACGACGCCTACGTCGACAGCAAGTACCGAGAGGCCCAAAACGGCATTCAGCAGGGAATGGACGCGCTGGCACGCAAGCGTGCGCTGCCGCTATTCGCCTGACACGCGAAAGTACTTGGAAAATAACCGCATACGCTGTGTCAGCGGTGAATGCCGTTGAGGTTGGGACTTGGCCCGGTGTCGTTGACGATCCACTGCGGGTGCGGTGGCGTCACCGCCATGTAGCCCACACCGCGGACCGTGTCGACCATCGATTCGTGTTCGCGTCCAAGCTTTGCGCGCAGCCGTCGCACGTGAACATCGACGGTGCGGACGCGTCCGTTGGAGTCGTATCCCCAGACCTCGTGCATCAGCCGGGTGCGGCTGAATGCCCGACCGGCATGTTGCACAAGGAAATTCAGCAGCTTGAACTCGGTGACGGTCAGGCGGAGATCCTTGCCGCACAGCGACCCGGCGAAACTTGCCGGGTGCAGAACGAGATCACCGAACTTCAGCGACCCGTCCACCGCGCTGCGGCGCCGCTTGATCGCCAGCCGCAGCCGCGCCTCCAACTCGTCCGCGCCGGTGGCGGGCAACATCACATCGTCGATGCGCCAGTCGACGTCCACGGATGCGAAATGCGCGGGGGCAACGACGGCCACGACCGCGATGGCCGGTGTGTTGGCCGTCAGGCCGCGACACACGTTGCGGGCTGCCGCCAGGTCGGTGCGCGCGTCGATGATTGCTACGTCAGCACTGTCATGATGTCCGTCAAGCTGGTCGCAGAGCGGGATGCGCCGGATCGTTTGCGTCAACGACTGCAGGGTCGGCAATGCCGATGCGAAATCATCGGCATTGGAAAGCAGTAGCACGTCCAACACATCTCCAAACCTCATCAGGGTCTGTCGCCGCCCCCGACCGCGCCGGCAACTCGCAGGAGATGCCGTCAGCGCAGCGCTGAGTACCCCATTGCGCACACAACTATGCCTTCTTTTTTGCTCGTGTTCGCGCGAATACCGGCTTAGACAGGCGATTCATAGGAATGGTTTTGCCTGGATGGAGCGGAGATCGGCTCCCGAAAAGTCGACGGGTCCGGCCCGTCAAAACGGGCCGGACCCATCCTCGAATCACGCTATTGGTTGGACTTCTGGCGCTCCTCGGCGACCTTCGCGGCGCCGCGCGCGGCGTCGGCTTCGGCTTCGGCTTCCTTTTTTGCCGCGTCGCGCTGGGCCTCCGCCTTGTCCTGCTGGGCCTGGCCCTCGCGGGTGAGGTCGTCGCGTCCGGCCAGAGCACCGGCGGCTTCCTTGACCTTCCCCTTGACGTCCTCGACGACGCCCTTGACGGCTTCCGCGGGTCCGGAGTTTTCGTGGTCGGCCATGGGTGATTCCTCCTGTGGCGTACGTGGGGGTGAGCGACTGACGCGCTCGTACGATCGGCTAAACGATCGATTCGGTCATACGGCATGTCCGGCCCTGCTTCTCAAAGCCGTGGTTTCCCCGCCGCGTAATGACGTGTTCCCGGGCCGCCGAGAGCTCAAACATCTGATGCCGGAGGCAAAGTCGTGAAAGCGACTCTTCCGAGCGTGACCTGCGCCGACAGGTGAAGGCAGCGACCCGGCTCGCGACCCGCACAGATAATGCACCCCGCTGGCGCCAGATTGTGCTGCGATGGGGCAGGATATGAACGGCCGTTCCGGGTGGGGTCGCCTGGGATGGCACTGTCATGCGAGGAGTCTGATGACGCAGCCTGAGCCTACGAGCGCTAACGGCGTTCCGGCATCCGCAGCCGACCACGAAGACCCGCCGAACCCGGCTAAGTATTCGAGAGTGTTGCTCAAGCTTGGCGGCGAAATGTTCGGCGGCGGCCAGGTCGGACTGGATCCCGATGTCGTGGCGCAGGTGGCCCGACAGATCGCCGAGGTGGTCCGCGACGGTGTGCAAGTCGCCGTCGTGATCGGCGGTGGCAACTTCTTCCGGGGCGCTCAACTTCAGCAGCGCGGCATGGAGCGCACCCGTTCGGACTACATGGGCATGCTCGGCACCGTGATGAACAGTCTTGCGCTGCAGGATTTTCTGGAGAAGGAAGGCATCGCCACCCGCGTCCAGACCGCCATCACGATGGGCCAGGTGGCCGAGCCCTACATCCCGTTGCGGGCGGTCCGGCACCTGGAGAAGGGCCGCGTCGTCATCTTCGGGGCCGGCATGGGGCTGCCGTATTTCTCCACCGACACGACGGCCGCGCAGCGCGCCCTGGAGATCGGCGCGGACGTGGTGCTGATGGCCAAGGCCGTCGACGGTGTGTTCACCGCCGACCCGCGGCAGGATCCCAACGCCGAGTTGCTCGCCGTGATCAGTCATCGAGAAGTCATCGACCGAGGGTTGCGGGTGGCCGATGCGACGGCGTTCAGCCTGTGTATGGACAATGGCATGCCGATCTTGGTGTTCAACCTGCTGACTAACGGCAATATCGCTCGGGCGGTCGCTGGTGAGAAGATCGGAACGCTAGTTACCACTTGAGGGGAAGACGCGATGATCCGCGCTTGCGACGATGCACGATGCAGGACCAGGAGGAGCGGCGCACATGATCGATGAGGCTCTCTTCGACGCCGAAGAGAAAATGGAGAAAGCAGTGTCGGTGGCGCGGGACGACATGTCGAGCATCCGGACCGGCCGCGCCAATCCGGGCATGTTCAACCGGATCGTCATCGACTACTACGGCACGAACACCCCGATCACCCAGCTGGCCAGCATCAACGTCCCCGAGGCGCGGCTGGTCGTGATCAAGCCGTACGAGGCCAGCCAGCTGCAGGCCATCGAGACGGCGATCCGCAACTCCGACCTCGGCGTAAATCCTGGCAACGACGGCACCCTGATTCGGGTGGCGGTGCCGCAGCTGACCGAGGAACGCCGCCGCGAGCTGGTCAAACAGGCCAAGGGCAAGGGCGAGGACGCCAAGGTCTCGGTGCGCAACATCCGTCGCAAAGCGATGGAAGAGCTGCACCGGATCCGCAAGGACGGCGAAGCCGGCGAAGATGAGGTCGGCCGCGCGGAGAAGGACCTGGACAAGACGACTCAGCAGTACGTCACCCAGATCGAAGAGCTGGTCAAGCACAAAGAAGGCGAGCTGCTGGAGGTCTAGCGGCCGCTCAGCAACCAACTCCGTGGCAACCTCCGATGCTGGCGCAGGCACCCCGTCCGACGCGCGGGCGTCCAGCGAACCGACGCCGGGGCCGACCCGCAAGACGTCCCGGGCGGGGCGAGACCTGCCCGCCGCATTCGCGGTTGGGCTGTTCACCGGGGGACTTGTCGTTGTCACGCTGATGTTCGCGCCGCGCTACTGGGTGGTCCTGTGCGCTGGGGCGATCTTGATCGCCAGCCATGAGGTGGTGCGGCGGCTGCGCGAGGCAGGCTACGTCATCCCGGTGGTCCCGCTGCTGGTCGGCGGCCAGGTCACGGTCTGGCTGACCTGGCCATACGGTGCTCGCGGGGCGTTGGCCGGTTTCGGCGCCACGGTGGTGGTCTGCATGTTTTGGCGGCTGTTCATGCACGACGAAAGTAGGCACCACGATCCGGCCGCCGGCCCGCCACCCCCGTCGAACTACCTGCGCGACGCGTCGGCCACCATATTCCTGACCGCATGGGTTCCGCTGTTCGCCTCCTTCAACGCGCTGCTGGTCTATCACCCGTCCGAGGGCGCGGCGCGGGTGTTCTGCCTGATGATGACGGTCGTCGCCTCCGACGTGGGTGGTTACGCATTCGGCGTGCTGTTCGGCAAGCATCCACTGGTTCCGACGATCAGCCCGAAGAAGTCGTGGGAGGGACTTGGCGGTTCGCTGGTCTGCGGCATCACCGCGGCGTTTCTGATCGCGACTTTTCTGGTGTGCCGACCGCCGTGGGAGGGTGTGGTGCTGGGCTTCGTGTTGGTGCTGACCTGCGCGCTTGGCGATCTGGTGGAATCTCAGGTCAAGCGCGACCTCGGCATCAAGGACATGGGCCGACTGCTTCCCGGGCACGGCGGCCTGATGGACCGCCTCGACGGTGTGCTTCCGTCGGCGGTCGCGGCCTGGACGCTGTTCACCTTGCTGCCCGCCTGAGAAGGCCGATACTGGTCACGTCATGGTTCAAGAATTGGTGTTCGACGCCCCGCGCCGCGGCCTGCCGCCGCGGCACCTTGCCGACCTCGATGCGAGTGGGCGAGCCTCGGCCGTCGCGGAGCTGGGCTTGCCGGCGTTTCGGGCCAAGCAGCTCGCTCACCAGTACTACGGCCGGCTGATCGCGGATCCGCGGCAGATGACCGACCTGCCGGCGGCCGTACGCGACGTGATCGCCGAGACCATGTTCCCGAACCTGATCGGCGTCGCCACCGAAATCACCTGCGACGCGGGCCAGACACGAAAGACGTTGTGGCGGGCCATCGATGGCACCACCTTCGAATCGGTGATGATGCGCTACCCGCAGCGAAACACCGTGTGCATCTCGTCGCAGGCCGGCTGCGGCATGGCCTGCCCGTTTTGTGCCACCGGCCAAGGCGGACTGACGCGCAACCTGTCGACCGCCGAGATCCTGGAACAGGTGCGCGCCTGCGCGGTGGCGCTGCGCGACGACTTCGGTGACCGGCTGTCGAACGTGGTCTTCATGGGCATGGGGGAGCCGCTGGCCAATTACGCCAGGGTGCTGGCCGCGGTGCGGCGCATCACGGAGGCGCCGCCGCACGGGTTCGGCATCTCGGCCCGCTCGGTGACGGTGTCGACCGTCGGCCTGGCCCCGGCGATCCGCAAGCTCGCCGACGAACGGCTGGGGGTCACGCTGGCGTTGTCGCTGCACGCGCCGGACGACGAGCTGCGCGACACGCTGGTTCCGGTCAACAACCGGTGGAAGATCAGCGAGGCGCTTGACGCCGCGCGGTACTACGGCGACGTGACCGGACGGCGGGTGTCGATCGAGTACGCGTTGATTCGCGACGTCAACGACCAAGCCTGGCGGGCCGACCTGCTCGGCAAGCGCCTGCACGGGGCGCTGGGGCCGCTGGCGCACGTGAACCTGATTCCGCTCAACCCGACGCCGGGCAGTGACTGGGATGCCAGCCCCAAGAATGTGGAGCGCGAGTTCGTCCGGCGGGTCCGGGCACAGGGCGTCTCGTGCACGGTGCGCGACACCCGGGGCCGCGAGATCAGCGCCGCGTGCGGACAGCTGGCCGCCGAAGGCGGGTAGCTACAGCGCTGAACCGGTCGGCCGGCTACGCCGTGTTGTGAGGTAGCAGTCCAGCAAAGGGGGATGGCATGACCATTCGCAAGGTAGCGCACGTCAAGATGTTTGCCGCGGCTTTGGTGACGAGCCTTGTCGCGGCTGTCCTGATATCGGCCGCCGCGCCGCGCGCGCTGGCCGCCGACGACCGGCTGCAGTTCACCGGGACCACGCTGAGCGGCGCGCCGTTCAACGGGGCCAGCCTGCAAGGAAAGCCCGCGGTGCTGTGGTTCTGGGCGCCGTTCTGCCCGTTCTGCAACGCCGAAGCTCCCGGCGTCAGCCAGGTAGCGGCCGCCAATCCCGGCGTCACGTTCGTCGGCATCGCCGGGCATTCTGATGTCGGCGCCGAACAGAACTTCGTCTCCAAGTACAACCTGACCTTCACCAACCTCAACGACGCCGACGGCTCGCTTTGGGCCCGCTACAACGTGCCGTGGCAGCCGGCGTACGTGTTCTACCGGGCGGACGGCAGCTCGACGTTCGTCAACAACCCGACCTCGGCCATGTCCCAGCAAGAGCTGGCCGGGCGGGTGGCCGCGCTGAAGTGAACCAAGGCCTAATCGGTCTGGCGTTCGCCGCCGGGTTGGTGGCCGCGGTGAACCCGTGCGGGTTTGCGATGCTGCCCGCCTACCTGCTGCTGGTGGTCCGCGGGCAGCGCAACAGCGAACGCGTCAGTCCGCTTGCCGGCCTGCTGCGTGCACTGAGCGCAACCGCGGGGATGGCGCTCGGTTTTCTGACGGTGTTCGGTTTGTTCGGCGCGCTGACCATCTCGGCGGCCACGACGGTGCAGCGTTACCTGCCGTACGCGACCGTTGCAATCGGCATTGTGCTTGTCGTGCTTGGGATCTGGCTGCTGTCGGGTCGGGAGTTGACCGCGCTGACGCCCCGGCAGCTGGGGCCGCGGTGGGCTCCAAAGCAGCAGGGATCGCGCCTGGTAGGCATGTACGGCTACGGCATCAGCTACGCGATCGCGTCGCTGTCCTGCACGATCGGGCCGTTCCTGGCGGTCACCGCCGCCGGTTTGCGGAGCGGGTCGGTTGTCACCGGGGTGTCCATCTATCTGGCTTACGTCGCCGGCCTGACTCTGGTGGTCGGCGCGCTTGCCGTCGCCGCCGCGACCGCCAGCTCGGCCCTGGCCGATCGGCTGCGGCGGGTCCTGCCGTTCGTCAATCGGATTGGCGGGGTACTGCTGGTAGTGGTGGGGCTCTACGTCGGCTATTACGGCCTCTACGAGTTGCGGCTGCTCAACACCGCGGCGGATCCCCGGGATGCGGTGATAACCGCGGCGGGCCGGTTACAGGGCGTGCTGGCCGGCTGGGTGCACCAGCATGGCGTCTGGCCGTGGATCGTGGTGCTGCTGGCCGCCGCGCTGGTGAGTGCGTGGCGGCGACGGGCGCGGCGTTGACGGGCTAGCGGATCCAGCCGCGCCGGCGGCCCCACATGTCGCGGATCAGGATGACGAGTGCGAGGACGGCGAACCCGATCAGGAAGTTGTCCTCGACGTGGCCGACGTGATTGCCGCGCAGCATCGCCAGCAGGAAGATGACGCCGAAGATGCCGACGCCGTGCCAGGTGCGGGTGTTGACCTTGCTCCACCCCCACGCGGCGGATGGCACCTCGGCCGGGTCGACGCCGTTGTAGTGCTCCACCTCGGTACTGGCCACGGCGATTCCCTTCGGATCGGATCGTCTTCTGATCACAGATTCTGGCATACGCCGATTTGCCTGCGCGCGGTCTGACTCGCTAACGCCAGCTCTCACCGTGTGAAGTGGGCTGGCGCCGAGGTTCACGATCATGCGAGACGTCCGGGTTGCGGATTGCTCACGATCGGGATTGATGGCGTATTCAGCCGTAGGTGAACGAAAACACCTGCAGTCCTCTGCTGGGCCGCACCTCCAGCGTCGCGGGCGCCACTTGATCGCCCGCGACTAGCTGGTGTGAGGTCGGCGGCCCGCTGATCGGCAGTGTGGCGGCCTTTCCGTCCCGCAGCACCGTGAGGGTCCCGGTTCCTCCGGCAACGACGTAGACGTTTTTCGCGTGATAGTTCAGTGTGATGGCAGAGTCGTCGCCGGCGGCTGTAGCGCCCTGATAATCGAGCGCCCACGGGCCGCGTAACGCGAACTTGTCGGCCGCCAGAGCGGGTGGGTAGTCGAACGTCGCGGAGCCTTCGTCGTAGGCGCCACCACCGCCGTAGTTGACGACCTTGCCGACGCCGAAGTACGTCTCGGGCGTGAGCTGGGCCTGCGGGGTCTTGTCGGTGGCGTCCACCGCTGGGGGCAGGCCGACGTCGGGTGTGGCGGCGGTGAGCAACTGCCGGATCAGTTCCTCGGTGCTGTTGTAGTCGCCCTCTCCGAATTTGATGTGGCGCACGGTGCCGGACGCATCGATCAGATACTCGGCCGGCCAGTAGCGGTTGCGGTAGTTCGTCCAGGTGGAGAAGCCGTTATCCAAGGCAATCGGATACGTGATGCCCAGATCGGCTGCGCCTTTGGCGACGTTGTCCGTTACTTTTTCGAACGCATACTCGGGCGTGTGCACGCCAATGACCACCAAGCCGCTATCCCGGTAGGCCCGGTACCAGCCGACGACATGCGGGATGGCGCGTTGGCAGTTGATGCACGAATACACCCAGAAGTCGATCAGAACAACTTTGCCGTGCAACGCATTCAGGGTGATCGGCTGATCTCCGGGAGTGTTCAGCCACGCCACGATCCCCTTGAGATCTGGTGCAGGTCCACAGTTTTCGAGCTCTGAAGCCCCGTTGCTGCAGTTCGAAAGCTGCGCGTTCTGCTCGTTGACGATGCCGCCGAGGTTCAGTTTTTCACGTATCGTGTCAGAGCCGCCGACCTTCTGTTGCAGGCCTGCCGTGTAGTCGGGAATCACGCGTTGCAGCGCCGCGGGCAAATCGAACACCAATGCCACTGCGAGCAAGATCGTCACCACTCCCGCGGTGATCCGGATCGCGCGCTGACGCCGCCGAAAAGCTTGAACTCGCTTAGTCACCCGTCGGCCCGCCAACGCGAAGAACAGCAGCGGCAAGGCGGCGCCGAGCGCGAACGCACCGGTGAGAACGATCGTTCCGGCACCGATAGTTGCGGTGGCGCCGGCCACCACAATCGTGGCGAGAACCGGGCCCGCGCAGGGCACATACAAGACGCCCAATGCCAGACCAAGCCCAAAGCCGTTGCTGCCTAGATTGATTCGCTTCTGCGGAAGGCGGGAGAAGGGCCGCTCCAGGAGTTGTTCAAACCGCGGGAAGATGAGTCCGATACCGATCGCCAGCAGGGCGACCAACCCGGCCCAGCGAATCGAATCCTGCGGCAGATGCAGCATCGACAGCAAAGCCGAGCCCGCCATGGTGACCACGCCGAAGCTCAGCACTAGACCGCCGATTACCCAGTAGGGCCGCAGGCTTGCCGATTGCGCGTGTTTCGTTGGGACCGCGGCGGTGCCTTCGACGTCGGGCGGCGGCTTCGCCTCGGTCTGCGCGCCCGACATGAAAATCACGGGCAGTACGGGCAGGATGCAGGGCGATATTCCGGTGATCAGGCCTCCGAGGAAGCCGACCAATGCAAGAGTCAGCATAACTTGCTATTCGTTGTCGCTGATGCCACGGATTGGTCAGGAAGTCAACAAGTTTCGCGATACTGCACACAGAAATGGCGAGGTACCCGGGACGCCGGGTTGCCTCGCCATGACTGTGGCGACCGCTACTGACTCGGAGGCATCAGCACGGTGTCGATCATGTACACCGTCGCGTTCGCGGTGTGCACCCCGCCGCACACCAGACCCGCGTCGTTGACCTTCAGGTCGTTTCCTTGGCCGGTCACCGTCGAACTAGCGCCCTGCAAGGTCGCGTGGGTGCCGTCGACTTTGGCTGGACTCAATTGGCCCTGCACCACGTGGTAGGTCAGGATGCTTTTGAGCAGTGCGGCATCCGTCTTGAGCTTGTCGATGGTGGCCGCGGGAAGCTTGTCGAATGCGGCATTGGTCGGCGCGAACACCGTGTACTGGCCGTTGTTCAGGGTGTCCACCAGATTCACCTGTGGGTTGAGCTTGCCCGAAAGCGCCGAGGTCAGCGTGGTGAGCATCGGGTTGTTCGAGGCCGCGGTCGCGACGGGATCCTGCGCCATGCCCGCCACCGATCCCGGACCGGTGGGATTCTGCGTGGCGTAGGCCGAGCACCCGGTTCCGATCAATTCCGTCGCGGGGTCCGCCATCGCGGACGTGGTGGGCGGCACCGCCATGCTGCTGGTCACGGGTTGGACGCTGCTGGAACTGCTGCTGCCGGCCGTGGGTTTGTTGCTCGAGCATCCCGAGAAACCTACGATCGCGACGGCCGCGAGGCTCGCCGCCGCGATGGTCCTGGCCTGAATATTCATGACCACGTTTTTGATTCCTTCCCCTGTAGGCGGCGCTGGTCGCCGCCTCGCTGTCAAACAACAGGCATTCGGAGTGACCGCCATCACGGATGGGTTGAGATTGCAGCTTTGCTGCGGACCGCCGCTGTCGCCGGGTCGACGCTGCACAATGAGTGAGTGACCAACCCGAGGACCGAAGCGCCGGCCGACGGCCCCATCCGCGTGCTCGTGTTGGGCAGCACCGGCTCGATCGGCACCCAGGCGCTCGAGGTCATCGCCGCTAACCCGGATCGCTTCGAGGTCGTCGGGCTGGCGGCCGGCGGAGCGAACCTGGACACGCTGGCGCGACAGCGCGCCGAGACCGGAGTGACGAACATCGCCGTCGCCGACGAACACGCGGCCGCGTCACTCGGAGACGTCGCCTTCCACGGTCCCGAAGCCGTCACCCGGCTGGTCGAGCAGACCGAAGCCGACGTCGTGCTCAATGCCCTGGTCGGGGCGCTGGGCCTGCGACCGACCCTGGCGGCACTGAACGCGGGTGCGCGGCTGGCGCTGGCTAACAAGGAATCGCTGATCGCGGGCGGTCCGCTGGTGCTGAAGGCGGCACAACCGGGTCAGATCGTGCCGGTGGACTCCGAGCACTCCGCGCTGGCCCAATGCCTGCGCGGTGGCGAACCCGACGAGGTCGCCAAGCTGGTGCTGACCGCCTCGGGTGGGCCATTCCGCGGCTGGGCCGCCGCCGACCTGGAGGCCGTCACGCCTGAGCAGGCTGGTGCGCATCCGACCTGGTCAATGGGCCCGATGAACACCCTGAACTCGGCGTCGCTGGTCAACAAGGGGCTCGAACTCATCGAAACCCACCTGCTGTTCGGCATCCCCTACGACCGCATCGAGGTCGTGGTGCACCCCCAGTCGATTGTTCATTCAATGGTCACATTCATCGATGGCTCGACGATCGCCCAGGCCAGCCCGCCGGACATGAAGCTGCCCATTTCGTTGGCGCTGGGCTGGCCGCGACGGGTGACCGGGGCCGCCGCGAGCTGCGACTTCAGCACGGCCTCTAGCTGGGAATTCGAGCCGCTGGACAGCGATGTTTTCCCGGCCGTTGAGCTGGCCCGGCACGCCGGTGAGACCGGCGGCTGCATGACCGCGGTCTACAACGCCGCCAACGAAGAAGCCGCGGCGGCCTTCCTGGACGGCCGCATCGGCTTTCCGGCCATCGTCAGAACAATCGCCGACGTGCTGAGCGCCGCCGACCAATGGGCCGTTTCACCCGCTAACGTGGATGAGGTACTAGACGCGCAGCGCTGGGCGCGGGAGCGAGCGCAGCGCGCGGTCACAACCGCAAGCCCCGCGGGAGTCACCAAAAAAGTTTCGGGAATGGTCTTAGAGAGGTCCTAGCGCCTGATGATGTTCGCAATCGGCATTGTGCTGTTCGCGCTGGCCATCCTGATCTCGGTGGCCCTGCACGAGTGTGGCCACATGTGGGTCGCGCGCGCCACCGGCATGAAGGTGCGCCGCTATTTCGTCGGCTTCGGTCCCACGCTGTGGTCGACCCGGCGCGGCGAGACCGAATACGGCGTCAAGGCCGTTCCGCTGGGTGGGTTCTGCGACATCGCCGGGATGACCCCGGTCGAGGACCTGGCGCCCGACGAATCCGAGCGGGCGATGTACAAGCAGACGACGTGGAAGCGCGTCGCGGTGCTGTTCGCCGGCCCGGGCATGAACTTCATCATCTGCCTCGTGCTGATCTACCTCATCGCAATGGTCTGGGGGCTGCCCAACCTGCACCCACCCACCAAGGCCACTGTCGGCGAAACCGCTTGTATCGCACCGGAAACGGCACCCGGCAAGATCGGGAGCTGCACCGGTCCCGGCCCGGCCGCGCTGGCCGGCATCCGGGCCGGCGACGTCGTCGTCAAGGTCGGTGACACCTCGGTGTCCACCTTCGACGACATGGCCGCCGCGATCCGCAAGCTGCACGGCAGGGTGCCGGTCGTCGTCGAGCGGGATGGCACCCCGATCACCGTTTACGTCGATATCACCCAAACCGAGCGCTTTGTGGCCAACGGCCAGGACGGAAAGCCCGCGGCGTCGACGGTCGGCGCCATGGGTGTCGGTGCGGTCAAGGTCACGCCGACGCGTTACGGCGTGCTGGCCGCCATCCCGGCCACCTTCTCCTTCACCGGCGACCTGACTGTTGAGGTGGGCAAGGCGCTGGTCGCGATCCCGACGAAGGTCGGTGCGCTGGTGCACGCGATCGGCGGTGGGCAGCGCGACCCGGAGACGCCGATGAGCGTCGTCGGGGCCAGCATCATCGGCGGCGACACCGTCGATCACGGGTTGTGGGTGGCGTTCTGGTTCTTCCTGGCTCAGTTGAATCTGATCCTGGGCGCGATCAACCTGTTGCCGCTGCTGCCGTTCGACGGCGGTCACATCGCGGTCGCGGTGTTCGAAAAGCTGCGAAACCTGGTGCGGTCCACCCGCGGCCTGGTCGCGGCGGCGCCGGTGAACTACCTCAAGCTGATGCCAGCGACCTACGTGGTCTTGGTGTTTGTGGTCGGCTACATGCTGCTGACTGTGACCGCGGATCTGGTCAACCCGATCAGGCTCTTTCAGTAACCAACCGAAGGAATTGAAAACAGTGGACATTGGCTTGGGCATGCCGGAGGCTCCGGCGCCCACGCTCGCACCCCGGCGTAAGACGCGCCAATTGATGGTGCGCGACGTCGGGGTTGGCAGCGACCACCCGATTTCGGTGCAGTCGATGTGCACCACCAAGACTCACGAGGTCAACACCACGCTGCAGCAGATCGCCGAGCTGACGGCCGCGGGCTGCAACATCGTCCGGGTGGCTTGCCCGCGTCAGGAGGATGCCGACGCGCTGGGCGAGATCGCCCGGCACAGCCAGATCCCGGTGATCGCCGACATCCACTTCCAGCCGAAGTACATCTTCGCCGCGATCGACGCCGGATGTGCTGCGGTGCGGGTCAATCCGGGCAACATCAAGGAGTTCGACGGCCGGGTCGGTGAGGTCGCGAAGGCGGCGGGCGCGGCCGGAATCCCGATCCGCATCGGCGTCAACGCCGGCTCGCTGGACAAGCGGTTCATGGAAAAGTACGGCAAGGCGACGCCCGAGGCGCTGGTCGAGTCGGCGCTGTGGGAGGCCTCGCTGTTCGAGGAGCACGGCTTCGGCGACATCAAGATCAGCGTCAAGCACAACGACCCCGTCGTGATGGTCGCCGCCTACGAACAGCTGGCCGCGCAATGCGACTACCCGCTGCACCTCGGCGTCACCGAGGCCGGGCCGGCCTTCCAGGGCACCATCAAGTCGGCGGTGGCGTTCGGCGCCCTGTTGTCGCGCGGCATCGGCGACACCATCCGGGTGTCTTTGTCGGCGCCACCGGTCGAGGAAGTCAAGGTCGGTATTCAGATTCTCGAATCGCTCAACCTGCGACCGCGTGGGCTCGAGATCGTGTCGTGCCCGTCGTGCGGTCGCGCCCAGGTCGACGTCTACACCCTGGCCAACGCCGTCTCCGCGGGGCTGGACGGCCTCGATGTGCCACTGCGGGTCGCCGTGATGGGGTGCGTGGTGAACGGCCCGGGGGAGGCCCGCGAAGCCGATCTCGGCGTTGCCTCCGGAAATGGCAAGGGTCAGATCTTCGTTCGGGGTGAGGTGATCAAGACCGTGCCCGAAGCCCAGATCGTCGAGACGCTGATCGAAGAAGCCATGCGGTTGGCTTCCGAAAGTGAACAGGCGGTCCGAAGCGATAACGGTCCTGGCCCAACAGCGAGCGGTTCGCCAATTGTGACCGTAAGCTGAGTAAGACCAGTTCGCTCTTACTGGCCTCAGTTCGCATCACAGAGAGTTCGCCAGATGTCGGCTCCGCCCCTGTTTCGCCTAGTCGGCGATCGACGGGTGTCCGTGGTGCGTGACACCGCCGCGGTTTGGCGAGTTCTGGACGAGGATCCGATCGGCTCATGCATGGTGGCCTCCCGCGTCGCCGATCACGGGATCGACCCCGGCGCGATCGGTGGGGAGCTGTGGACCCGCCGCGGGGCCGACGAGTCGCTGTGTTTCGCCGGAGCTAACCTGATCCCGCTGCGGGGGCTGCCGGCAGACCTGAACGCGTTTGCCGACGAGGCGATGAGCGGGACACGTCGCTGCTCGTCGCTGGTCGGCCGGGCCAGCCTGGTGCTGCCGATGTGGGAGCGGCTAGAGCAGGCCTGGGGGCCGGCGCGCGACGTGCGCGAACGCCAACCACTGATGGCGCTGGCCAAGCACCCGCTCTGCGAGCTCGACCCCGAGGTGCGCCAGGTGCGGCCCGAGGAGCTGGATGCCTACCTGGTGGCCGCGGTCGACATGTTCATCGGGGAGGTCGGCATCGACCCGCGGCTGGGCGACGGCGGTCGGGGCTACCGCCGCCGGGTGGCCAGCCTGATCGCGGCCGGGCGCGCCTGGGCCCGGTTCGAGCACGGTCAGGTCGTCTTCAAGGCCGAGGTGGGGTCGCAATCGCCCGCGGTGGGTCAGATCCAGGGCGTCTGGGTGCATCCGGAGTGGCGTGGCCTGGGGCTCGGCGCTCGTGGCACCGCGATGCTGGCTGCCGTGATCGTCGGCAGCGGGCGCATTGCCAGCCTGTACGTCAATGACTTCAACGAGGTAGCCCGGGCGGCCTACTCCCGGGTGGGCTTCGCCGAGGTCGGCAACTTCGCCACGGTGCTGCTCGACTAGCTCGACAACTTCGCCGTCACGACCGTGCGGCCGGCCGCACGGTCGGCATGGGAATCGTCGCGAGCCTCACATAACGGTCGGGTCTCGGTGTGTCTGCGCTGCTGCGCGAGCCACAGTTCTTAACATCAGTAACGATGGCCACAAAAACCTCACTAGTATCAGGCGTTTCAATAGCCGCGGTCCTGCTGCTTGTCGCGAGTGTCGCGATGTCCGGGTGCACTCCGCGTCCCGACGGACCGGGCCCCGCCGCTGAGAAGTACTTCCGCGCCTTGGCCATTGGCGATACCGCGACGGCCGCCCAACTCAGCGACAACCCCAACGAGGCTCGCGAAGCGCTGAATGCCGCCTGGGCCGGGCTGCAGGCCACCCACCTGGACGCGCAGGTGCTGAGCGCCAAGTACGCCGAGGACACCGGCACGGTCAGCTATCGCTTCACCTGGCATCTGCCCAAGAATCGGCTCTGGAGCTACGACGGCCAACTGCGGATGGCCCGCGACGAGGGGCGCTGGCAGGTTCGCTGGGCGCCCAACGGGCTGCACCCCAAGCTGGGCGAGCATCAGACCTTCGCCTTGCGGGCTGATGCCCCGCGCCGCGCCTCGGTGAACGAACTCGGGGGCAGCGACGTGCTGGCGCCGGGCTACCGCTATCACTACACCCTGGACGCCACCAAGGCCGGACCGCCGCAGTCGCTGAGCTTCACCACCCACTCGATCGTCGACGTGCTGCGGCCTTTCAACGAGACGCTGACCGACCCGCAGCTGCTGGCCGAGCGGGCCAGCTCGACACCCAACCAGGTGGACCTGGGGGTCACGCTGCTTCCCGCCGACAACGACAAGGTGTTCCCGGTGATCGGGCGGCTGCCCGGCATCGTGGTCACACCGCAGGCCGACATGCTGGCGACCGACCCGCATTTCGCGCCCGCCGTCATCGGCCAGGTCAAAAAGGCCGTGATCGACCAACTCGACGGCCAGGCGGGGTGGCGGGTGGTCAGCGTCAACCAGAACAATGTCGACGTCGCGGTGCTGCACGAGGTCGAAGGTTCGCCGGCGCCGTCGGTGTCGATCACGTTGGACCGGCTGGTACAGAACGCCGCCCAGCGCGCGGTGGACAACAAGGGCGGCAAGGCGATGATCGTCGTGATCAAGCCGTCGACGGGGGAGATCCTCGCGATCGCCCAGAACGGCGGCGCCGACGCCGACGGCCTGCCCGCCACCAACGGCCTCTTTCCACCCGGATCGACGTTCAAGATGGTCACCGCGGGAGCGGCCGTCGACCGCGACATGGTTACGCCTAACTCGATGCTCGGCTGCCCGGGCCATCTCGACATCGGACACCGCACCATCCCCAACTACGGCGGCTTCGATCTGGGCGTGGTGTCGATGTCGCGCGCGTTCGCCAGTTCCTGCAACACCACGTTCGCGGAGCTGAGCAGCAGGATGCCGCCCCGCGGCCTGACCCAGACGGCTGCCGAGTACGGCATCGGACTGGACTACACCGTGGACGGCATCACCACCGTCACCGGGTCGGTGCCGCCGACGGTTGACCTGGCCGAGCGCACCGAAGACGGCTTCGGTCAGGGCCGAGTGCTTGCCAGCCCGTTCGGCATGGCACTGGTGGCGGCCACCGTCGCCGCCGGGAAAACCCCAGTGCCACAACTGATTGCGGGCCGGCCGACGCAGGTCGAGGGTGACAACACCCCGATCAGCCCGAAGATGGTCGACGCGCTCCGGCCGATGATGCGACTGGTGGTCACCAACGGAACCGCCAAGGAGATCAACGGCTGCGGCGAGATCTACGGGAAGACCGGTGAGGCCGAATTCCCGGGCGGGTCGCACTCCTGGTTCGCCGGGTACCGCGGCGATCTGGCCTTCGCCGCGCTGATCGTCGGGGGTGGCAGCTCGGAGTGGGCGGTCCGGATGACGAAATTCATGTTCGAATCGATGCCGCCCGGCTATCTGGCCTGAAGCGCCCGGTCCGTGGGTGCCCAACAGCGGTAAATTGCGATCATGACGGATACCGGCGGGGACATGGTGACGTTGCGCGTCTCCGATGCGGACCGCAACGGCACGATGCGACGGCTGCACAACGCGGTTGCGCTCGGGCTGATCGATATCGACGAATTCGAGCAGCGCTCGTCCCGGGTGTCCTACGCGCGCACCCAGGGCGAACTGGACGGCCTGGTCGGCGACCTGCCCGGGCCGGGCGCGATCGTCACCTCCGCGGCCGACCGGGTCGAGCTGCGGGGCTGGGCCGGCTCGCTGCGGCGACACGGCGAATGGACGGTGCCCACCCGGTTGGCGCTGGTGCGCCGGCTGGGGTCGGTCAAACTCGAGCTCACCAAGGCCCGATTCGCCGGCCCGGTGGTGGTCGTCGAGCTCGACCTGCGGTTCGGCTCGGTGGATATCTGGCTCCCGGACGGCGCCAGCGCCTCGATCGACGACGTCGAAGTCTATGGAGGCAGTGCCCGTGACCGCCGCAAGGATGCCCCGGGCGAAGGCAGGCCGCATGTGGTGCTGACCGGCCGGGTGGTGTGCGGCTCGGTGACCATCCATGGACCACGCCGCTCGCTGTTGCGTCGCCGCGCCGTCTAGTTCGCCGAGCCGGAAAATCTGGGAGCAGAAGTGCGAGTAGAGCCGTGCGGATTTACCGACTCGGCGACGGCAGTGCGAAGCGAGCATCGTTAAGCTGGCGAACATGTCTGCTCGCACCGCGCTTTCGCCCGGAGTGTTGTCCCCGACGCTGCCGGTGCCCAGCCGCATCCCGCGCCCCGAGTATGTCGGCAAGCCGACAGCCAAGGAGGGCACCGAGCCGTGGGTGCAGACACCCGAGGTAATCGAGAAGATGCGCGTCGCGGGCCGGATCGCGGCGGCCGCCCTTGCGGAAGCGGGCAAGGCCGTCGCGCCCGGCGTGACGACCGACGAACTCGACCGCATCGCACACGAATACATGGTCGACAACGGCGCCTACCCGTCGACGCTGGGTTACAAGGGCTACCCGAAGTCGTGCTGTACGTCGCTCAACGAGGTGATCTGCCACGGTATCCCCGACTCGACGGTGATCGCCGACGGCGACATCGTCAACATCGACGTCACCGCCTACATCGGCGGCGTACACGGCGACACCAACGCGACGTTTCTGGCCGGTGATGTGTCCGAGGAGCACCGGCTGCTCGTTGAGCGGACCCGCGAGGCGACGATGCGAGCGATCAACGCCGTCAAGCCCGGGCGCGCGCTGTCGATCGTTGGCCGCGTCATCGAGGCATACGCAAATCGCTTCGGGTACAACGTCGTTCGCGACTTCACTGGCCACGGAATCGGCACCACGTTCCACAACGGGCTGGTGGTGCTGCACTACGACCAGCCGTCGGTCACCACCGAGATACAGCCGGGGATGACGTTCACCATCGAACCGATGATCAATCTCGGCGCGCTGGACTACGAAATCTGGGACGACAGCTGGACGGTGGTCACCAAGGACCGCAAGTGGACCGCACAGTTCGAGCACACCCTGCTGGTCACCGATACCGGCGCCGAGATCCTCACCGCCGCCTGAGCCGTTCGCACACGTGAACGGCGCTCTGCTGGTCGCGGGCACCAGCTCCGATGCCGGAAAATCGGTTCTGGTCGCGGGTCTGTGCCGGCTGCTGGCTCGCAGCGGAGTCCGGGTCGCGCCGTTCAAGGCGCAGAACATGTCGAACAACTCCGCGGTCACCGCCGAGGGCGGCGAAATCGGCCGGGCCCAGGCGATTCAGGCCCGCGCGGCGGGACTGGAGCCCAGTGTGCGGTTCAACCCGATCCTGCTCAAACCGGGCGGCGACCGGACGTCGCAGCTGGTGATCCGGGGCCGCGTGGCCGATTCGGTTACCGCGGCAAGTTATTTTGAGCATCGCGATCAGCTTGCGCAGGTCGTCATCGATGACTTGTCTTCTCTACGAGACGAATTCGATGTGGTGATCTGCGAGGGCGCCGGTTCACCGGCCGAAATCAATTTGCGGGCGACGGATTTGGCCAACATGGGATTGGCCAGAGCCGCAAACCTGCCGGTGGTTCTGGTGGGTGACATCGATCGCGGCGGCCTGCTGGCTCATCTGTTCGGGACGGTTGCGGTGCTCGAGCCCGACGACCAGGCGCTGATCGCGGGATTCATCGTCAACAAGTTCCGCGGCGACCCGGCGCTGCTGGAGCCCGGGCTGCGGCAGCTGCTCGAAATGACCGGCCGCCCAACGTATGGCGTGTTGCCCTACGCCGACGAGCTCTGGCTGGACGCGGAGGACTCGCTGTCGGTCCTCGCGCATCGCGCCGTCGGCAGGCCGGCCCCGCCACTGGCCGGCGAGTGGCTCAAGGTGGCCGCCATCCGGCTGCCGCGAATCTCCAACTCGACCGATATCGAAGCCCTGGCATGCGAGCCGGGTGTGCTGGTGCGCTGGGTCAGTGACCCCGCCGACCTCGCCGACGCCGACCTGGTGGTGCTTCCGGGCAGCAAGGCGACCGTCGCCGACCTGGACTGGCTGCGTGATCGCGGCCTGGCCGCCGCGATCACCGATCACACACGAGCCGGCAAGCCGATGCTGGGCATCTGTGGGGGGTTGCAGATGCTGTGCCGGCGCATCGTGGACACGGTGGAATCCGGACATGGGGAAGTGGCGGGCCTGGGCCTGCTGGACGCAGACATCGTCTTCGGCGAGCACAAGACGCTGCGCCGTTGGCAGCACCCGCTCAGCGGCTACGAAATCCACCATGGCCAGCTCGTTCGATGCGACGAGTCGGCCTGGTTCCAGGTCGACTCCCAACCACACGGCATCGTGGGGGGTGCGATCTACGGCACGCACTGGCACGGCCTGCTGGACAACGACGACTTCCGGCGCGGGTGGCTCACCCGTGTCGCCGCAGCCGCCGGGCGGAGGAGATTCGTTGTTGCCGACGACACCAACGTCGCGGCACGCCGCGACGCCCAGCTGGATCTGATGGCCGACCTGCTGGCGTCGCACCTCGAGGTGGACGCCATCCTCGGCCTGCTCGACGGCGCAGGGCCGCCACGACCGCACATCGCAAGCCAGCTGCGGCGGTAGGGCCGTCGGTTGCTGGGGTACCGGAAGGAAACCTCGCGCGGTGTCAATATTGGCTGTAGCGTGCGTAAGTGCCCTCGATGATGACCACGCTCGACGGGTTTCCCGTCCCGGTCGGCGTGTCCGGTCCTGAGAACGGTGTCGTCGTCGTCATCCTCGGCGATGAAAATCGCGAGCTGGGCGCCTACGACGCGGTCTGCGACCGCCTCCACACCGCTTCGATTCGCACCATCGTCATCGGCCTCGACCCGCGGCTGACCCCGAAGTCGGTGATCGGCATCCTCGACGGGCTGGGCATCGGCTGGGCGGTGGTGGTGGGCGATCGCGCCGGCGGCGACATCGCCTGGGAACTGGCGGCGACCAAGCTGGGCCGGTTTGTCGGCTTGGTCGTCGTCGACCGCGGACATCCGCGAGTGGCCGACGTCAACGGCGCGGTCCGTGACGACCACTGCCCGCCGGTGGAGATCGGCACCACCGTGTTGGTCAGCACGCAGGACGGACGCGCCGTGGCCCGCAACAGCCAGCGATTCGTCTACGCCGACTACCGCACGGTGGATTTGCTCGGACGGCGCAATGCGCAGGAGTCGACCGCGCAGTTGGCGGCCGAGATCGTGTTGCGCACCAGCACCTGGTAGCTCGGGCAGGCGAGGACTGATGGGCCGCGGCGCTGACCGCGGCAGACATTCGGCGACAATGCGGTCGCACGGTCAGGTGAATGGAAAGGATGCGTTTGGCGTGAACGCCTCTGCAGCGAGACGGCCGGTAATCGGCCTGACCAGTTATCTCGAGCAGGTGCAGTCCGACGGGTGGGACATCCCGGCGGGGTATCTGGGCGCGAACTATTTCGAGGGCGTGATCATGGCCGGCGGCATCGCGGTGCTGCTGCCGCCGCAGCCGGTGGACCCCGATATCACCGAGGCCGTGCTCGACAGCCTGGACGGTTTGGTGATCACCGGGGGGTATGACCTGGACCCGGCCACCTACGGTCAGCAACCGCATCCGAAGACCGACGCCCCGCGCACGGTCCGCGACGCGTTCGAATTCGCGCTGTTGCGGGGTGCGCTGGACCGCGGACTCCCGGTGTTGGGTATCTGTCGCGGCACGCAGATGCTCAATGTCGCGTTCGGCGGAACGCTGCACCAGCACCTGCCCGACGTTCTCGGCCATCGCGGGCATCATGCGGGCTATGGGCGGTTCACCGAGTTGCCGGTTCGCACGGTTGCGGGCACTAGGCTGGCCGGTCTGCTGGGTGAGTCCGCCGATGCGTGGTGCTATCACCATCAAGCCGTCGACAAGGTCGGTGACGGCCTGATCGTCAGCGCCTGGGACGCCGACGGTGTCGTCGAAGGGCTTGAGGTGCCCGGCGACAACTTCGCGGTCGCCGTGCAATGGCATCCCGAGCAGTTCCTCGACGACCTGCGGCTGTTCGGCGCGATCGTCGACGCTGCGAGCTGCTACGCCGCGAGCACGCGGCTCGGTGATTCGTCTCGTCGTTAGCGGGTGAGTGGCCACGTCGGCGACTCGGCTGTCTCGACCAAACGCATCGGCTGATAACCCCAACCATGCCGCGGCGCAGTGGTTTCCGAGTGCGGCGTGTTGGCTAGCCAGCCCCGCGGTACAGACAGCGTCCCGACCGATGTCGCGCGCCCGAAGCCGGTTGTGACGGGTGTGGCTGCGGCGCGGCCACGGTTGGGCAGCAGCGACAGCATCGCCGCCGCGTTATCGAGTGCGGCGCGCTTGTTCAGGGAATTCAGGTGATTGATCGCGAAATCTGACGGCGCAGACAGTGAAGCGAGTTTCGAAAGTGACGAGCTGACCGGCGACAGGAACGCGTCGAATGCCGTCATCGGTGCTGCGGACAGTGCACCGAGAGCGTCGGGAATGACCGAGATCACTTGGCGGCCAGCCGCGACCATGTCCGGCGCCGCCTTCAGGGTCCAGCTGCCGGGTGCTCGGGTGATCGTCTCGCCCGGCCCCGCAATGGCGGGCGGTGAGCGCAACGGTGTCACCGTTGCGGCGCCGGCCGAAGCCTCGGCGTAGCTGTGCATTGTGTCGACGTCCTGAGCCCACATCTGGTCGTAGTCGCCTTCGGCGTCCGCGATCGCCGGGCTGTACTGGCCCAGACAATTCGTCGCGGCAAGCCAGGTCCGCAGCATGCGGTTAGCCTGGATGGCTGAAGGCGGAACCATCGCTGCCAACGCCAACTCATAGGCACTCGCCACCGACCTGGCCTGAGTAGCCGTCTTTTCGGCCTGCACGGCAACGACATTCAGCCAATCGATATGGGCTGCCACGGCCTCGAGTAACGCCGCTGACCCGGTGGCCAGCTTCGATTTGACCGAACTGTATTGCACCGCCGTGTCATACAGGCGAATGGCCAGCCCGTCCCACGCTATGGCGGCGTCCATCATCGATCGTGAGCCGGGGCCCGAATACATCAGC
The DNA here is from genome assembly GCF_003112775.1 of Mycobacterium montefiorense. Taxonomy (GTDB): domain Bacteria; phylum Actinomycetota; class Actinomycetes; order Mycobacteriales; family Mycobacteriaceae; genus Mycobacterium; species Mycobacterium montefiorense. The sequence goes on from NZ_BFCH01000001.1 coordinate 31,145, forward strand.
CCGGAGTTGATTTCCGGCGGTAGCGTTCCAAAATGCATTGCTATCTCACCTTTAGGGAGGTGGTGAATTTTGAAAACATGGATTTTCCTCCAAGACATAGACGCGAAATAGGCCGCTAGTGGGCGCTATCGCGTTTGCTGGCTGTGAAAGCTCGATCGCGCGGCACTAGCGGTGCTGCGGCGAATGAACGCCGGGGCACTGGCCCCCAAAAGGCCAGTGGTGTCCTATCAGCGACGAGATACGCAGAGCAGCGTCAAGATTTGATCGCCGCATTCAGCCGCGGGTGCGCTGGTGTGAACATCGCCGGATCGAAAACCTATGCCGGCCAAGGAAGCCGGTAGCTGCGAGCGCACCGTCTGCGATTGCAATCGCGGCCACATGTCCGGGCGGTCGTGCGTCATCCACATGCTGTGAAACGGCTTTTTGTGTACCGGCGGCGCGCCCCATGAGCAGGCACGTTGAAGGTGGGACGTGGCCGTGGACTCGCTACGCGTCTGCGAATGCCCGGCAGTGCTGCCGGCGCTCGGGTTGACGTGTGACCACGCCGCGGGCTCGGGCAATGTGGCCGCGGAAAACTGGGACCGCAACGCAGAACCGGCGACGAGACTGATGAATAAGCCGAGCGCCGCGACCACGGCGATGGCACGGTGCCACCGCCGGGAATGTCCAGCGTCCCAAACGTTCACAGTGGCCCGACTGTACAACACGAAAGCTGTGTACCAGCCGCTGCCAGCTGTGAGATCGATCAAAGTCTGATGTGCATTTTGGTGAATGGAAGAATAGCGATATTCGCATTGATTTGCTGATCACACTGACCGCATCAGCGCGAATCGAGTTGGGCTGGAACCTATTTAAAAGCTGGAACCTGTTTAAAAAGTGATATCGCGTTTCAAACGATGTGGTCCGAAGCTCCCCGATGCCGATCCGGTGCGTGTGAGTCCACCCCACGCAGCTTACGAGTCGAAAACGATGAGCGGAATTGCCATTTCAGCCGCGGTGGCGCTGCCGTGAAAACCTATGAGGCGAGCCACTTCGGGGGGTTCGTGTTTGGTTGCCAGCACGGCGGTATCGCCGGTGCAGATGACGACAACGTCGCCGATTCGTGCCAGATGCTGCGGGTTGACCGGCCCGAACATTCCGGTAGCCACCGCTTGTTCGCGGCTGTAGACCGCGGCACGGCCGTCGAGCAGCTCGCGCCACGTCGCTTGCACGTCGGCCGCGGCTCCGGGTTCGGTGTGCAGGTAGCGCACCCGCGGTTCGCCCGCGACCACCTGGATTCCCGCGCTCAGCCTGGTGTCGGTGTCCAGATCGACGCGGGCCTGGGGCGGAACGTTGAGACCGCCGTGGTCGGCGGTCACCAGCAGCGCCGCGTTCGGGGGCAGGGCGTCGACCAGGCGAGTCAGCAGCGCGTCGATGCGTGCGGCCGCCTCATGCCAGTGTGGAGATCCGATACCGAACACGTGCGCGGCGGTGTCCAGGTCGGCGGTGTAGGCATAGACGAGACCCGGCGCTGCACTCAGCTCGTCAATGACGTGCTGGGCGTAGTCGTCGGTCGGGGCGGTCGGACGAAAGCCCGCGCCGCGATACGCCGCGTCGGTCAGCCCACTGCCGATGAACAACGCCGGCAGTACCGCCCGCGCCGTGACCCCGGATTGGGTAAGGCGTTCGAACCAGGTGGGCACCGGCTGCCATTCGGCGTATGGCGGGTCGTCACGCCAATAGATGTGGGTGAGAACCCGATCGGTGCCGGGGACGTTGACGGTGAAGCCCAGGATGCCGTGCGCGCCCGGCGGCGCGCCGGTGCCCAGCGATACCAGGCTGCTCGGCGTGGTGGACGGGAAGGTGCAGGTCAGTTCGCTCATCCGGCCGGTGCCGCCGGTCAGGACGGAGGCAAGCAGCGGCGCGCTGCCCGCCAGCTCCGGCAGCAGGTGCCAACCCAGGCCGTCTACCAGCACGACGGCGACGCGATCAACTTGCTTAGCAACCGATTCCGTCACCGCCAGCCGGTCGACGGCATCCGGGACGCCGAGCAATGCGGCGGCCGCGGGCAGGACATCGCACAGGGATCCGGGCGTTGGACCAGACATGGCCCCAGTCTGGCACGACTAAACGTGAGCCAGCCGTTCGCTGGTCACCTCGACCTCATCCGCGCCACGGGAACGACTGTGCCCCAGGTAATCCGGGAGTCGTCCAGTGCGCCGGTGATCTTCGACTGCCCGCCGCAGACGCGGCAGCGCACCTCGGCGGGCTAGGGCGCGCTCTCGGCGGGCACGGACCACTTCTCTTCGATGCGGCCATAGCGCCAGACGAGCAGCGCTACCAGCCAGGTGATCACGAAGATGCCGACTATGACGAAGCCGACGGTGTTGAGGTCGAGCTCGCCGAGCCAGTCCCAGAAGGGGCCCCGCCACCCGAGCTGGCCGGCGAACAGGCCGAGCAGTTCCATACTGCCGATCAACAGGGCGACGACGACCGAAAGCCCGGTAATGGTGATGTTGTAGTAGATCTTGCGCACCGGGTTGGAAAACGCCCAGCCGTAGGCGAAGTTCATGAACGAGCCGTCGATGGTGTCCAGCAGGCACATGCCGGCGGCGAACAGCACCGGCAAACACAGGATCGCGTACCACGGCAGCCCGGCCGCCGCGCTAGAGCCGGCCAGCACCAGCAGGGCGATCTCGGTGGCGGTGTCGAAGCCCAGTCCGAACAGCAAGCCGACCGGGTACATGTGCCAGGACTTGGAGATCGACTGGGTGAAACGGCCGAGGAAGCGGTTGAGGAATCCACGGTTGTCCAAATGCTGTTCCAGCTCGGCCTCGTCGTATTCGCCGCGGCGCAACCGCAGGAACACCCGCAGGATTCCGACCAGCACGATCACGTTGAGAAGGGCGATCAGATAGAGGAAGACGCCCGAGACGCTGGTTCCGATCAGGCCGGTGTAGTGATGCAGCGCCGAGGAATCGTCTTCGACCGGCCCCACGATGGCCTTCGCGCCGATCGCCAGCAGCATCGCCAGCACGAACACCACGGTCGAGTGGCCTAGCGAGAAAAAGAATCCGACCGCAAGCGGGCGCTGCCCGTCGCTCATCAGCTTGCGGGTGGTGTTGTCGATGGCGGCGATATGGTCGGCGTCAAAGGCGTGCCGCAGGCCCAGCGCGTAAGCCGTCAGTCCGACACCGATGCCAAATGCCTTGCCGCCCACACTCAGTCGCGCCGGATCCACAAGTAAGACCAGGGTGGCCCAGCCGATGAGATGCAGCGCGACGATCACCGCCAGCATGGCCCCCAGACGTCCCCATTCCGCGGGAGCCAGGAGGCCGTGCAGCCCGGCTAACCTGCTCTGACGGGTCCGGAGTTCAGTACTGGCCACCGGGTCGACTCTAGGGTCGGGCGCGAGCTCGATGCAAGCGAGTTGCAGGACGGCTACCCGCTCGGGCGGTGCCTAAGACTGGCAATCCGGCATGTCCGGCGCAACACTGAACGGGTGACGTCCAACCGGTCTGCGCTCGACCCTGAAGTCACTGAACGCATCGGCGACTTTCTGCGTGCCCGCGGGCTGCGGCGGATGACGTCACGCATACAGGTGTTGGCGGTGCTCGAACCGGTCAACGGCCACCTCTCCGTCGCGGAGATCCATCGCCGGGTGCAGGCCGGCTTGCCGGCCGGCGCCCAGCCACCCGACGTGGCCACCATCTACCGCACCGTGACCACCCTGGTCGAGCAGGCGGTGCTGCACGCGTTGACCCTCGACGGCGGCATCACCACCTACGGGCTGGCGGCCGCCCCCCATCACCACGCGGTGTGCACGCAGTGCGGCTCGATCATCGAAGTGCCCGCCCGGCAGCTGAGCTCCGCGCTCGAACACGCGATGGAGGGTAGTGCGTTCGCCCTGTCGGAGCGCGCCGGCCTGACGTTGCGCGGTCTGTGCCCGCAATGCCAGCAAGCCGAGTCGGCGGGCCGCCGCTGAGGTCAGCGCAGGCCCAATAGCGCGTTCTCCACCACCTCGGGCAGCGCCGGATGGATCCAGTACTGCCCGCGGGCCATTTCCGGGGCGGTAAGTCCGAAACTGATGGCCTGGATCAACGGCTGGATTATCGACGATGCCTGATGTCCCATGATGTGCGCACCCAGCAGCCGCCCGGTGCCGCGCTCGCCGATCAGCTTCACGATGCCGGTGGTGTCCTCCATCGCCCAGCCGTAGGCGACGTCGCCGTAGTCCTGAATTTTCACCGAGATCTTGAAACCCTGTGCAATGGCTTCGTTTTCGGTCAAACCCACGCACGCGATCTGGGGATCGGTGAATACCGCGGACGGCACGTAGCGGTGGTCGGTGATCGCCATCGATTCGGTGTCGTCCCAGTCGCACAACAGATTGTGCTGCACCACGCGCGCCTCGTGGTTGGCTACGTGCTTGAGCTGATACGGCGAGGAGACGTCGCCGAGGGCGAAAACCCCGCGCGCCGTGGTCCGCTGGTACTCGTCGACGACCACGAGGCCGTCCTCGATGGCGACACCGGCTTGATCGGCGTCCAAAAGATCAGCATTGGAAACCCGGCCCGTCGCGACCAGTAGTGCGTCGGCTTTGATGGTGTGACCGTTATCGAGTTGCACTGCGACGCCCGGGGCCTGGTCCTCGGCACTCACGACATTGCGATGGGTGTGCAGTTCCCATTTGCTCGACGCGATGCGGGTGAAGCGTTTGCACAGGGTGTCATCGCAATGCCGCAGCAAGGCAGATCCGCGTACCACCAGGGTGACTCGCGAGCCCAGCGAGGAGAAGATGTGGGCGAATTCGGCCGACACGAAACCGCCTCCGACGATCACCAGATGCTCTGGCAACTCGGAGATTCGCATGATCGTGTCGCTGGTGTAGTACTGGGCACCGCTCTCGAGGATGGCCGGGGGAACCACCGAACGTGCACCCGCGGCTATCACCACCTGGTCGGCCGAGAACTCGTCGCCGGCGTCGGTGCGCAGCAGGTAGCGCCCGTCGGCCTGAACCGGACCGAATCGGGTGTGCTGCTTGTACACGTCGATATTGGGCTCGGAGCTGCGATAGTCCTCGCCGCCGACGCCGATCGGATCGATGCGCCCGAAGACGCGCGAGACGATGTCATCCCAGCGCACCCGGTCAATGCGCGCGTCGACGCCGTAGTGCGCCGCCTCCCGGATCGTTTGGGCGACCTCGGCGGCGTAGACGAACATCTTGGTCGGGATGCACCCAACGTTCAGGCAGGTACCGCCGAATGTGCCCTGCTCGCAGATCGCCACCCGCTTGTCGGCGAAGCGATCGTCGAGAATGGTGTTGCCCGAACCGGTTCCGATGATTGCGATATCGTAAGTCTGCACGCCGTCAACCCTTTCCAAGCGATGCCGAGGCGTCGGTGTTGTTGGTGCGAAGGTAGCCGTCCAACCAGAGATCCAATTCCCGATAGGCGACTTCGCGCGGCCGCTGGACAGACAGGAACACATCGTGTTTGGCGTCGACCACTGGGATCACGGTGCTGCGGTTCCCGACACAGCCGGCCCATCTGGCGATCTGAGCGACGTCGAGAACCGCGTCGCCGCGTTGCATGTCCATCGCGTCGATGGTTTCGGGCACGCTGTGGTCCGACCGCAGGATCAAGTTGGACACACCGACATCCAGGCCCCGGTGCAGCCGGGCATGGCCGCGGCGCACGGCGTGCAGCCACCCCGCGGTGATCGGGAAGCCGCCCAACGGTTTCCACTGCAGGTCGTAGTCGAACTCGCCGTCGTAGTGGCGATGCAGGGTGGTGCCGTAACCGCCCTTGCTCGACCCGCGGAGTACGCGTTTGGAACGCACTCGTGACAGCCCGGCGATCATCGCCGAGGTCAGTCCCATCCGCAAGATCGCCGGGCCGTGCAGATCCAGGAACGGGCTATTGAGAACCAATCCGCCGATACCGGCGTGCGCCTTCGGGTTTCGCCGGCGCAACCGGTCCATCCACAACGCCACGATCAGACCGCCGGCGGAATGGCCATACATCAGAACCTTGACGACCTGCTCGGCGATGACGGCCAGGGCACGGTCGAGTTCGGCGTCGTAGTGCGCGAGATCGGTGATGAAGTGCGGGGTCTGGCCGTCGCGCCGCGACCGGCCGCACTTCTGTAGGTCCAGTGCATAGAAGGTGAATCCGCGGTTGGCGAAGTGGTCGGCCAGCGCGGTGTTGAAGAAGTAATCGGTGTAACTGTGGACCGCCAGCACCGCGTGCTCGCGACCGTTGGGATCGCCGGTTGCCGGGCCGCGCCGGATCAGGGTTGCGACGATGTCGCCCTCGCCAGCCGGATCGGGTCCGAGTCCGATGGTGTATTGCCAGTAGCCAGGCAGGACGTCGGGCACCCAGCCAGTCACCAGGCAAGCTTAGCGTGGCGAAGGCTTTTGCTGGTTGCGGCAGGTGTGGATCGTTTCGGTCGCGCTGGCCGGGATAACCTGATGGCCGGCACAGTCAACGAAGGGACCAGCGTTTCGGTGGCAGACGTAGCGACGACGCGCACCGACGTCGTGCTGGTCGGTGCCGGCATCATGAGCGCCACTCTGGCCGCGTTGTTGCGACTGCTGGAACCGGACTGGTCGATCACCGTGATCGAGCGGCTGGATGCCGTCGCCGCCGAGAGCAGCAGTCCGTGGAACAACGCCGGCACCGGGCACGCCGGGCTGTGCGAGATGAACTACACACCGCAGCGTGACGGCTCGATCGACATCAGCAAGGCGGTGTCCATCAACGAGCAATTCCAGGTGACGCGCCAGTTCTGGGCCTACGCCGTCGAGAACGGCATCCTCGTCGATCGAAGCTTCGTCAATCGCGTCCCGCACGTCAGTTTCGTGCATGGCGCGCAGCGGGTCGACTATCTGCGGCGGCGCCAGCAGGCGTTGGCCCCCAACCCGCTGTTCGCCGGTACCGAACTGGTCGACGACCCGGATGAGTTCGCCCGCCGGCTTCCGTTCATGGCCGCCAAACGTGACTTCTCCGAGCCGATTGCGCTCAACTGGGCGCCCGACGGCACCGACGTGGACTTCGGTTCGCTGTCCAAGCAGCTGATTGGCTTTTGCGTGCGCAACGGTGTGACCGCACTGTTCGGCCACGAGGTCGCGAATCTGACCCGGCAAGCAGATGGCGGCTGGACCCTGCGGATCGGTAATCGCCGTACCGGCGAAAAGCGAAAGCTGAAGGCGAAATTCGTGTTCGTCGGCGCCGGTGGTGACGCATTGCCGCTGCTACAGAAGTCCGGCATCAAAGAGGTCAAAGGCTTCGCCGGCTTCCCGATCGGCGGCCGGTTCCTGCGCACCGACAATCCCGCGCTCATCGGTGCGCATCGGGCCAAGGTCTACGGTGCCCCGGCGTCCGGTGCCCCACCGCTGGGGGCGCTGCATCTGGATCTGCGGTTCGTCAACGGCAAATCGTGGCTGGTCTTCGGGCCGTACGCCGGCTGGTCGCCTAAATTCTTGAAGCATGGTCACCTCAGCGATCTGCCCCGATCCATCAGGTGTGACAACGTGGTGTCGATGCTGGGCGTCGGCATCACCGAGATGAAAATGGTCAATTACTTGATCCGCCAACTGCGGCTCACCGAGCCCGGCCGGATTCATGCGCTGCGCGAATTCGCGCCCAGTGCGCTGGATTCGGATTGGCAGCTGACGGTGGCCGGTCAGCGCGTACAGGTGATCCGGCGAGCCAAGGGCGCCGGAGGCGTGCTCGAATTCAGCACCACCATCCGGCGTTCGGCCGACGGCAGCATCGCCGGACTGCTCGGTGGCTCCCCGGGAGCCTCGACGGCCGTGCCGATCATGCTCGACGTGCTTTCCAGCTGTTTTGCGAACCGCTATCGGTCCTGGCTGCCCAAGCTCAAGGAGATGATCCCTTCGCTTGGGACCGAGCTCTCCAATGAACCGGCGCTCTACGACGAGGTGCGCTCGTGGAGCGCCAACGTATTACAGTTGAACGCCTTATGACCCGCGCCGGCGAGCGAAAGCGAATAGTGATTAGGAGGAGCGGCGCAAATGACTGAAGCGCTACGCCGCATCTGGGCCAAAGACCTTGACGCCCAAACCCTTTACGAGCTGCTCAAGCTCAGGGTGGAGGTGTTCGTCGTCGAACAGGCCATCCCGTATCCGGAACTGGACGGGCGCGACTTGCTTGCCGAGACTCGGCACTTCTGGCTGGAAACTTCAGACGGCGACGTGATCTGCACGCTGCGGCTGATGGAGGAGCACGCCGGCGGCGAGAAGGTGTTCCGGATCGGACGGCTGTGCACCAAACGCAGCGCGCGCGGACACGGCCACACCACCCGGCTGCTGCGCGCCGCACTGGCCGAGGTCGGGGACTACCCGTGCCGGATCAACGCGCAGACGTATCTGGCCGACATGTACGCCCACCACGGCTTTATCCGCGACGGCGACGATTTCCTCGACGACGGTGTTCCGCACGTCCCGATGCTGCGGCCGGGTTCCGGCCTGCCGGAGAAGCCGTGAAGCCCTACCCATTCAGCGCGATCGTCGGTCACGACCAACTGCTGCTGGCGCTGCTGTTGTGTGCGGTGCGCCCGGAAATCGGCGGCGCGCTGATCCGCGGCGAGAAGGGCACCGCCAAATCGACGGCCGTACGCGGCTTGGCCGCGTTGCTGTCCGCGGCGACCGGAAGCAACGGCGCCGGGACCGGTTTGGTCGAAATGCCGCTGGGCGCAACCGAAGACCGGGTGATCGGTTCGCTGGATCTGCAGCGGGTGCTGCGCGACGGTGAGCATGCGTTCTCCCCGGGATTGCTCGCGCGTGCCCACGGTGGCGTGCTTTACGTCGACGAGGTCAACCTGCTGCACGATCACCTGGTCGACGTGCTGCTCGACGCCGCCGCGATGGGGCGGGTGCACATCGAACGCGACGGCATCTCGCACTCGCATGAGGCCCGTTTCGTGCTGATCGGCACGATGAATCCGGAGGAAGGCGAACTGCGCCCGCAGCTGCTCGACCGGTTCGGGCTGACCGTCGACGTGCATGCGTCGCGTGATGTCGACGTGCGGGTGCAGGTGATTCGGCAGCGGATGGCCTACGAGGCAGACCCGGATGGGTTCGCTACTCGTTATGCCGCCGACGACGCCGAGCTGGCCCGGCGGATCGCCTCGGCTCGTGCGCTCGTCGACGATGTGGTATTGCCGGACAACGAGTTACGGAGAATTGCGGCGCTGTGTGCGGCGTTCGATGTCGACGGGATGCGAGCCGATCTGGTGGTTGCCCGCACGGCCGTCGCTCACGCCGCCTGGCGGGGCGTGACCACGGTGGAGGAACAGGATATCCGGGTGGCGGCCGAACTGGCGCTACCGCATCGGCGCCGCCGCGACCCGTTCGACGATCCGGGTATCGACCGCGACCAGTTGGACGAGGCGCTGGAGCGGGCCGGTAATGATCCGGAACCCGATCCCGACCCGTCCGGTGGCGGCCAGCCCGCCGATGACCCTGCCTCGCAACCGGATTCGCCATCATCATCCAAGCCGCAGCCACCCAAGACACGGCCCAGTGCCCCGCCGTCGAAAACGTTTCGTGCCCGCGCGCTGACGGTTCCCGGCGTCGGTGAGGGAGCCCCCGGCCGACGCTCGCGAGCCCGCAACCGCGCGGGAAGTGTGGTGGCGGCGGCCGACGCCGACAACCCCGGCGCGCACGGCCTACACCTGTTCGCGACACTGCTGTCGGCCGCCGAGCGGGCCGGTGCCGGGCCGCTGCGCCCGCGACCCGACGACGTGCGCCGCGCGGTCCGCGAAGGACGCGAAGGCAATCTGGTGATCTTCGTCGTCGACGCGTCCGGATCGATGGCCGCCCGGGACCGGATGGCCGCGGTGAGCGGTGCCACCCTGTCGCTGTTGCGCGACGCCTATCAGCGACGCGACAAGGTCGCGGTGATCACCTTCCGCCGGCACCAGGCGCGGCTGTTGCTTCCACCGACGTCGTCGGCGTACATCGCCGGCCGGCGTCTGGCCCGGTTCGATACCGGCGGCAAGACGCCGCTGGCCGAGGGTCTGCTGGCCGCACGTGAGCTGATCGTCCGGGAAAGGGCGGGCGATCGGGCACGGCGTCCGCTGGTGGTGGTGCTCACCGACGGTCGCGCGACCGCGGGGCCGGACCCGTTGGGCCGCAGCCGAATTGCGGCCTCTCGATTGGTCGCCGAAGGCACCGCGGCGGTGGTGGTGGATTGCGAAACGTCGTATGTGCGGCTGGGATTGGCGGGGCAGCTCGCCCACCAGCTCGGTGCGCCAGTCGTACGGCTGGAGCAATTGCAGGCCGATCATCTGACGCGAGCCGTGCGCAGCGCGGCCTAGCCGGCGGGCCGCAACAAAGGAGGTGTGGCCTTATGCCACAGGGAACCCCGGTGCAGGTCCCCGATGACGGGCTGACCACCCGGCACCGTCGCAATCTGCCGGTGCTCGCGGTGCACACCGGCGACGGCAAGGGAAAGTCGACGGCGGCGTTCGGAATGGCGCTGCGCGCGTGGAACGTAGGGCTCGACGTCGCGGTGTTTCAATTCGTCAAGAGTGCGAAGTGGAAGGTGGGGGAAGAAGCCGTTTTTAACCAGCTCGGCCAATTGCACGACGAGCGCGGCGTGGGGGGAGCGGTCGAATGGCACAAGATGGGCAGCGGCTGGTCCTGGTCGCGTAAATCCGGCAGCGAGGACGATCACGCGGCCGCGGCCGCCGACGGCTGGGCGGAGATTTCGCGCCGGCTGGCCGAGCAGCGCCACGACTTCTACGTGCTTGACGAATTCACCTATCCACTGAAGTGGGGCTGGGTCGACGTCGATCAGGTGGTGCAGGTGTTGACGGCCCGGCCTGGTCATCAGCATGTGGTGATCACCGGACGGGCCGCCCCTTCGCGGCTGGTCGAGGCCGCCGACCTCGTCACGGAAATGGCCAAGGTCAAGCACCCGATGGATGCGGGGCGCAAGGGACAAAAGGGCATCGAGTGGTGAATGCCCCCGCGGTCGTCGTCGCCGCGCCCGCGTCGGGCAGCGGAAAGACCACGGTGGCAACGGGTTTGATTGGGGCGCTGCGCCAGGCCGGGCATACCGTCGCGCCGTTCAAGGTGGGCCCGGACTTCATCGACCCCGGCTACCACGGGCTGGCCGCGGGCCGGCCCGGACGCAACCTCGACCCGGTGCTGGTGACCGAAAGGCTGATCGGCCCGCTGTACGCGCACGGCGCCGCCGGTGCGGACATCGCGGTGATCGAGGGCGTGATGGGGCTGTTCGACGGTCGGATCGGGCCTCTTGAGAATCCAGTGACGCCGGTGCCGGCGGGCAGCACCGCGCACGTCGCCGGCCTGGTGGGAGCCCCGGTGATCCTGGTGGTCGACGCGCGCGGCCAAAGCCACAGCATTGCCGCACTGCTACATGGCTTTTCGGCATTTGACACCGCGACCCGGATCGCCGGCGTGATTCTCAATCGGGTGGGATCTGCCCGGCACGAGCAGGTGTTGCGACAAGCCTGCGAGCACACCGGCATCCCGGTGTTGGGCGCCATTCCACGCACCACCGAATTAGAGCTTCCGACAAGGCATTTAGGCTTAATCACCGCGGTCGAGTACGGGCACCGCGCCCGGCTCGCGGTCGAGGCGATGACAGCCCTGATCGCCCGGCACGTCGATTTGGCCGCGGTGATGGCGGTCGCGGCAACCCGGGTCAGCGGTGCGGCGTGGGATCCCGTTGCCGCAGTGGGGGAGACGACCGGTCGGCGCCGCGCCACGGTGGCGATGGCCGCCGGCAAGGCCTTCAGTTTCGGCTACGCCGAACACGCGGAGCTGCTGCGCGCCGCCGGCGCCGACGTGATTGAGTTCGACCCACTGGTCGACACATTGCCCGACGGCACCGACGCCGTATTGCTGCCCGGCGGCTTTCCCGAACAATTCACGGCCGACCTATCCGGCAATGACGTTGTCCGGCAACAGATCAGCGAGCTGGCCGGCGCTGGAGCACCGGTGCATGCCGAGTGCGCCGGGCTGATCTATCTGGCCTCCGAGCTCGACGGGTATCCGATGTGCGGAGTACTGGGCGGATCGGCGCGATTCACCGCGGCGCTGAAGTTGGCGTACCGCGACGCCGTCGCGGTGGCCGATTCGGCGCTGTTTTCCGCCGGAGCGCGGGTGGTTGGACACGAATTCCACCGCACCGTGATCACCTTCACCGAGAGCTACCAGCCCGCCTGGGTCTATCGCGCCGGCGAAGCAGGCCAAGACGCGGCGCCCATGCGCGATGGCGTCGTGCATGCCGGCGTACACGCGTCGTATCTGCACACGCACCCCGCCGCCGTCCCCGACGCGGTCGCCCGCTTCGTCGCACGCGCCGCCGACCCTGCCCGGCAAGCGGGCGGTACCCACACGCGCCCGGCATGACCACCTCGCCGGCGCTCTTCACTAGGCTTGCCGCGTGACCGAGAGCCCCTACCTCGTCGGATTGCGACTAACCGGCAAGAAGGTCGTCGTGGTCGGCGGAGGCACGGTCGCTCAGCGTCGGCTGCCCCTGCTCATCTCCAGCGGCGCCGACGTCCACGTGATCTCCCGTTCGGCCACCCCGGCCGTCGAGGCGATGAGCGGAATCACCTTGACGGTGCGCCAATACCGCGACGGTGACCTCGAGGGAGCCTGGTACGCGATCGCCGCCACCAATGACGCAACGGTCAACGCCGCGGTAGTGGCCGAGGCCGACAGCCGGCAGATCTTCTGCGTACGGGCCGACGTCGCCATCGAGGGCAGCGCGGTGACCCCGGCGTCGTTCGAATACGCCGGGCTGTCGGTGGGGGTGCTGGCCGGCGGCGAGCACCGCCGGTCGGCGGCGATCCGCTCGGCCATCCGTGAGGCGTTGCAACAGGGCTTGATCACGGCAGAGAGCTCCGACGTCGTGCGGGGCGGCGTGGCGCTGATCGGCGGCGGCCCCGGCGACCCCGAGTTGATCACCGTCCGCGGTCGCCGGCTGCTCGCCCAGGCCGACGTCGTGGTCGCCGATCGGCTGGCTCCGCCCGAATTGCTCGCCGAGCTGGCGCCGCACGTCGAAGTCATCGACGCCGCCAAGATCCCGTACGGGCGGGCGATGGCTCAGGACGCGATCAACGACGTGATGATCGAAGCTGCCCGCGCGGGCAGCTTTGTGGTCCGGCTCAAAGGCGGTGACCCGTTCGTGTTCGCCCGCGGCTATGAGGAAGTCATCGCGTGCGTCGATGCCGGCATTCCGGTCACGGTGGTCCCAGGTGTGACAAGCGCCATAGCGGTGCCCGCGCTGGCGGGTGTTCCGGTCACTCATCGGGCGGTAAATCACGAGTTTGTGGTGGTCAGCGGCCATCTGGCGCCCGAGCATCCCGAATCGTTAGTGAATTGGAATGCGCTGGCGGCATTGTCGGGCACCATCGTTTTGCTGATGGCGGTCGAACGCATCGAACTCTTCGTCGACGTGCTACTGAAAGGCGGCCGACCTGCGGATACGCCGGTGCTGGTGGTTCAGCACGGAACGACACCAGCGCAGCACACGTTGCGGGCCACTCTTGCCGACACGCCGCAGATGGTTCGGGCGGAGGGGATCAGACCTCCCGCGATCATCGTGATCGGGCCTGTGGCGGCGTTCGGGGTTTAAACGATTCTTAAGATTACTGTAAGGTAACCCGTTATGACGGCCCTCAACGACACCGAGCGTGCGGCCCGGAATTGGACCGCTACTCGCCCCGATCGTCCGGCCCCGGAGCGCACTGAGCGCCCGTCCGAGACCGCTTCCGGGACCGCCACCACCCGTACTAGCAGGTATTATCCGGCTTGGTTGCCCTCTCGCCGCTTCATCGCGGCCGTGATCGCCATTGGCGGTATGCAGCTGCTGGCAACCATGGACAGCACCGTCGCCATCGTCGCGCTTCCTAAGATTCAAAACGAACTGAGCCTTTCCGACGCCGGCCGTAGCTGGGTGATCACCGCCTACGTGCTCACCTTCGGCGGGCTGATGCTGCTGGGTGGCCGCCTCGGCGACACCATCGGCCGCAAACGCACCTTCATCGTCGGTGTCACGCTGTTCACGATCTCCTCGGTGCTGTGCGCGGTGGCCTGGGACGAGGCGACATTGGTCATCGCCCGGCTGCTGCAGGGTGTCGGGTCGGCCATCGCGTCGCCGACCGGCCTCGCCCTGGTGGCCACGACTTTCGCGAAGGGCCCGGCCCGCAACGCGGCGACGGCGGTATTCGCCGCGATGACCGCGATTGGCTCGGTGATGGGGCTGGTCGTCGGTGGAGCGCTGACCGAGTGGTCGTGGCGGCTCGCGTTCCTGGTCAACGTGCCGATCGGACTGGTGATGATCTACCTGGCCCGCACCGCGCTGCGCGAGACTAACCGGGAGCGGATGAAGCTCGACGCCACCGGCGCCATGCTGGCCACATTGGCTTGCACCGCTGCGGTTTTCGCCTTCTCGATGGGTCCGGAACGGGGCTGGGTATCGCTGACCACCATCGGTTCCGGTGTGGTGGCGGTGGCCGCCGTGATCGCGTTCGCCATCGTGGAGCGCACCGCCGAAAATCCGGTCGTGCCGTTCGAATTGTTCCGCGACCGCAATCGGCTGGTCACGTTTGTGGCGATCTTCCTGGCCGGCGGCGTGATGTTCAGCCTGACGGTGTGCATCGGCCTGTACGTGCAGGACATCCTGGGTTATAGCGCGCTGCGCGCGGGCGTCGGCTTCATTCCGTTCGTGATCGCGATGGGAATCGGCCTGGGTGTGTCCTCGCAGCTGGTATCGCGGTTTTCGCCGCGAGTGCTGACCATCGGCGGGGGATGGCTGCTGCTGGTTGCCATGCTCTACGGTTCGGCTTGCATGCACCGCGGTGTGCCTTACTTCCCGAACCTGGTGCTGCCCATCGTTGTTGGCGGGATCGGTATCGGCATGGTCGTCGTTCCGCTGACGCTGGCGGCGATCGCGGGCGTTGGTTTCGACCAGATCGGTCCGGTGTCGGCGATGACGCTGATGCTGCAAAGCTTGGGCGGGCCGCTGGTGCTGGCCGTGATCCAGGCCGTCATCACCTCGCGCACGCTGTACCTGGGCGGTACCACCGGACCGGTGAAGGTCATGAACGACGCTCAATTGAACGCGCTTGACCACGGCTACACCTACGGCCTGCTGTGGGTGGCCGGAGCGGCCGTCATCGTCGGCTGCGCGGCGTTGTTCATCGGCTACACCCCGCAGCAAGTCGCGCACGCCCAAGAAGTCAAGGAAGCGATCGACGCCGGCGAGCTGTAGCTCCCGCCACTAACTCAGGTCACGGCGTAATCGCGGAGTTCGATGCCGATCAGCAGTGCCTCGGGATCGCTTAGCCGACCCCGGCGGTTATCGGCATCGAGCGGCACAACTTTTCGCAGCGACGGAAACTGAATGCCGTCGTAGTCGGCATAGTCGAAGAGACAGTGCGCGGCAAGGGGGGCGGGGATTACGTCGACCGAATAGTCGTGGCGCGCAATCAGCCCGTTGCTGTCGATGTAGAGATCCTGCACCGAGGTGTGCGGCCGGAGTGCGCGAACATCCGACAAGTACGCTGGCCCGCTGTGATCACCCGGATGTCCGAGCTATTCCTGCGCACTCTGCGCGACGATCCCGCCGACGCCGAAGTGCCCAGCCATAAGCTGCTCGTTCGCGCCGGATACGTCCGGCAGGTTGCTCCCGGGCTGTACAGCTGGCTGCCGCTGGGGCTGCGGGTGCTGCGCAACATCGAACGCGTTGTCCGCGAGGAGATGAACGCGATCGGCGGGCAAGAGATTTTGTTCCCCGGGCTGCTGCCGCGCGCGCCGTACGAGACGACGAATCGGTGGACCGAATACGGCGACGGGGTGTTTCGGGTGCAGGACCGTCGCGGTAACGACTACATGCTGGCTCCCACACACGAAGAGTTCTTCGCCCTGGCCGTCAAGGGCGAGTACAGCTCCTACAAGGACTTCCCACTGACGCTGTACCAAATTCAGATCAAGTACCGCGACGAGGCGCGGCCGCGAGCCGGCATTCTGCGGGCCAGGGAGTTCGTCATGAAGGACTCCTACTCCTTCGACACGGATGCCGCCGGGCTCAAAGCGGCCTATCACGCGCACCGGGAGGCCTACCAGCGCATCTTCGACCGGCTACAGGTGCGCTACGTCATCGTGTCGGCGGTGTCCGGCGCGATGGGCGGTAGTGCCTCCGAGGAGTTCCTGGCGGAGAGCCCGATCGGCGAGGACACCTTTGTGCGTTGTGTGGAGTCGGGTTACGCGGCGAACGTCGAGGCGGTCATCACCGCGCAGCCCGAAGCCACGCCCATCGACGGGCTGCCCGAGGCGGTTGTGCACGACACCGGCGACACCCCCACGATCGCCACGCTGGTCGGTTGGGCCAACGGAGCCGGATTGGGCCGCACCGTCACCGCGGCGGACACCCTCAAGAACGTCTTGGTCAAAGTCCGCGCGCCCGGCGCGGAGTGGGAGCTGCTCGCCATCGGGGTGCCCGGTGACCGCGAGGTCGACGACAAACGGCTGGGCGCGGCCCTCGAGCCGGCCGAATACGAGCTGCTCGGCGACGCCGACTTCGCCAAATACCCGTTTCTAGTGAAGGGCTATATCGGCCCGAAAGCATTGCTGGACAACGATGTTCGCTATCTGGTCGACCCGCGGGTGGTGGACGGGACCAGCTGGATCACCGGGGCCGACGAACCGGGTCGCCATGTCGTCGGGTTGGTGGCCGGCCGTGACTTCATCGCGGACGGCACCATCGAGGCGGCGGAGGTGCGCGAAGGCGATCCGTCGCCCGACGGGGCCGGCCCGCTGGTGATGGCGCGCGGCATCGAGATCGGGCACATCTTCTCGCTGGGCCGTAAGTACACCGATGCGTTCACGGTCGACGTGCTCGGCGAGGACGGCAAGCCGGTGCGATTGACGATGGGCTCCTACGGCATCGGGGTGTCGCGGCTGGTCGCCGTCGTCGCCGAACAGCAGCACGACGAGCTGGGTTTGCGCTGGCCCGGGTCGATCGCGCCGTTCGATGTGCACCTGGTGATCGCCAACAAAGACCCGCAGGCGCGCGAAGGTGCCACGACGCTGGCCGGCGACTTGGACCGGCTGGGCCTCGAGGTGCTACTGGATGACCGCCAGTCCTCGCCCGGGGTCAAGTTCAAAGACGCCGAGCTGCTGGGGATGCCCTGGGTGGTCGTGGTCGGCCGTGGTTGGGCAGACGGCGTGGTGGAGCTGCGCGACCGCTTCGGCGGACAAACGCGTGAGCTGGCGGCCGGGGACTCGCTGGCCACCGACATCGTGGCGGCCGTGACCGGCTAACCGGGAACGCGGCTACTCGTTGCCGCCGGGGAAACTGCTCGTGATCGGCCAGGCGCCCAGGATGCGATTCCATCGGGCACCCAGCACTGCGCTTTGAGTCAGGGCTGTCGAGGCGAACGCACGGTCCTCGGCGGTCTCGGCGTGCTCGGTTACCGCGCGCCATGCCGTCGCGCCGTCGTTTTCCATCCGCACCGCCAGGCGCGCCGCATCGGCCGGGCTGCCGACCAGCAAGGGCAGCTGATAGCCGGCGGCGGCGGGCGGGGCCGTCACCTTGCGGGCGGCCAGCATGGCGATCACGTCGTCGCGACGCTGGCGATGCTGCAGCAGCGCCTCGACCACCAAGTCGTTGACGCTGGGTGGCGACAGCGCGGACACGATGCCGTAGCCGTAGATGGTCGAGTGCTCGACGGCCAGCGCATCGCAGAGCGCGGCGTTGTCGGCGTCAGTGCCCGAGGTCATATCGACGGGCCTCCGGGTACCAGCGCGACCAGGTAGGACGCCGTGCACGACGCGGCAACCGAGGCGAGCAGCCCCGCCCGATAGCCCGACTCGGAGGACACCAGGCGCGCGGCGTCGTCGGCCGAGGTGCGCAGCGCGTTGATCACGTCGGACACCGGGGGTGGGGGCGGCGGCGGACCGGCTGGGGCGGCCGGGCTGGGGCTGGTCGTCTCGCTCGACGAGGCGGTGAGCTTGCCGGCGGCCCGGGAGATCTCGGTGGACAGCGCGCGGGCGTGTGCGGCGCGCTGGTTCGCCACCACCGACAGCGCGGCCGCGATTTGCGGCGCAACGCCGACGGCCGCGGCGGCGGCACCGGCCAGCGCGCTGTCGCGTCTGGCTTGGTCTAAGGGCCCCAGCAGCTGTTCGACCGCGGGGTGTTTGGGCGGGGATTCGCCGCAGGCGGAGACCACCACTGCGAGCGCAGCAAGGGCGGCACCCCCGGCGAGCACACCCCGCCTGCTGGTGACGGGTACTGCGCTAGGCACAGCAACATCCTGCCATTGGAACCGATGCGGGCATGATGCCAGGACCTCGACCTACGCGATCACCTCGTCGTACGCGATTCCTGGCGTATCGTTAGTGGCTGGTTCTCGCGGAACGGCAGCTGTTGGGCTCCACCGGGACGCGGGGAGCCGCCCGAAGATGAATGGGCGGCGACATCACGCCAGATGACCGGACAACTCAAGATGAGGAGCTCGCCGTGGCCACCGGGCTACCGTCGCAGACGCAGGTGATCGAGCTACTCGGTGGAGAGTTCGCGCGCGCTGGCTATGAAATCGAAGACGTGGTCATCGATCCGCGGGTGCGTCCACCTCGGATCACGGTGATTGCCGACGGGGACACCGCTCTCGACTTGGACGCGGTCGCCGCGCTGTCGCGTTCGGCGTCGGCTCTGCTGGACGAGCTGGACGGTATCGACGACCAGTATGTTCTCGAGGTCAGCTCACCGGGCGTGCAGCGCCCCCTGACGAGCGAGAAACACTTCCGCCGCGCGCGTGGCCGCAAGGTCGAGATGGAGTTGTCGGACGGATCGCAATTGACCGGCCGGGTGGGGGAGACTGGCGCCGACGCGGTGGCGCTGGTGGTCCGCAATGGCCGCGACTGGGCGGTGCGGGAGATCCCGCTCGTCGATATCGCGAAGGCTATTGTCCAGGTTGAGTTTTCGTCGCCATCGGCAGCCGAGCTGGATCTGGCGGGCGCGGGTGAGTCCCGGAGGACGGAGGCCGGAGCATGAATATCGACATGGCTGCGTTGCACGCCATCGAGGTGGACCGGGGTATCTCGGTCAATGAACTCCTCGAGACGATCAAGTCAGCGTTGCTGACCGCGTACCGGCACACCCAGGGCCACCAGAACGATGCGCGCATCGAGATCGACCGCAAGACCGGTGTCGTGAAGGTGATGGCGCGCGAGGTGGACGAAGACGGCAACGTCATCAGCGAATGGGACGACACCCCCGAGGGTTTCGGTCGCATCGCAGCAACCACCGCACGGCAGGTGATGCTGCAGCGCTTCCGCGATGCCGAAAACGAGCGCACCTACGGCGAGTTCTCCACCCGCGAGGGCGAAATCGTCGCCGGCGTGATTCAGCGTGACAGCCGGGCGAACGCCCGTGGTCTGATCGTCGTGCGGATGGGCAGTGAAACCAAGGCATCCGAGGGCGTCATCCCGGCGGCCGAACAGGTCCCCGGCGAGAGCTACGAGCACGGCAACCGGGTGCGCTGTTACGTGGTCGGTGTGACGCGGGGTTCACGGGAGCCGCTGATCACGTTGTCCCGTACCCACCCCAATCTGGTGCGCAAATTGTTCTCGCTGGAAGTCCCCGAGATCGCCGACGGGTCGGTGGAGATCGTGGCCGTGGCCCGCGAGGCGGGGCACCGCTCCAAGATCGCGGTCGCGTCGCGGGTGTCCGGCCTGAACGCAAAGGGCGCTTGCATCGGGCCGATGGGGCAGCGGGTCCGCAACGTGATGAGCGAGCTGTCCGGGGAGAAGATCGACATCATCGACTTCGACGAGGACCCGGCCCGTTTCGTCGCCAACGCGTTGTCGCCCGCCAAAGTGGTGTCGGTGTCGGTCATCGACCAGTCCGCACGCGCCGCCCGCGTGGTGGTGCCCGACTTCCAGTTGTCGCTGGCCATCGGCAAGGAGGGGCAGAACGCGCGGCTGGCCGCCCGGCTCACCGGATGGCGTATCGACATCCGCGGCGATTCACCCGCGAGTGCCGGAGAGCATCCGGAGGACCAGCCGGAACACGGTGCCAGCCAGCCGATGGCGCACGACCACTAACTCGCATAACCAGTGTGCGTGCTGCGCACCCGCGGGTGGTTCTGACCATCGGTTCCGTGACGCTAGACTGAGCCGTGATCCAGCGCGAGCCTTCGGCCTTGGCGCACAGACAAACGGGTGGACCCGTGCGGACGTGTGTCGGGTGCCGAAAGCGAGAGTTGGCCGTCGAATTGCTCCGAGTTGTGGCTGTGTCTACTGGGAACGGCGAATACGCCGTAATCGTTGACACGGCGACTAGCCTGCCGGGGCGGGGTGCTTGGCTGCATCCCGTATCGCGGTGCGTACACGAGGCGGTTCGCCGGCGGGCTTTCACCAAAGCGCTGCGCATCGACCGTCCACCGGACACAACCGCGTTGGTCGAGCATCTACAGGTGCTCGACTCGCCCGGCAACAGAACAGGTAGCGAAGAACATGAGCACACCGTGAAGTCCCGATGACCATGCGTCATAGCTAAACCCGAGGCGCGGCCCACGACTGTCGCCTCTTAGACAGGAGATGTAGTGGCAGGTAAGGCCCGCGTACACGAGTTGGCCAAGGAACTCGGTGTTACCAGTAAGGAAGTTCTCGCCCGGCTGAATGATCAGGGCGAATTCGTTAAATCCGCATCCTCGACCGTAGAGGCGCCGGTTGCTCGCCGATTGCGCGAGTCCTTTGGCGGCAATAAGCCCGCGGCCGCGAATAAGAGCGCCGCGAAGAGCCCGGACCGGTCGCTCGACCAGGCCCTGGACAAGGCGATTCAAAAGCCCTCCGGTAACGGTGCGGCGGCTGCCGCTCCCGCGAAGCCTGCTGACGCCGGCGCAGCGGCTACCGCAGCCCCGGCTTCCCCCGCCCCGCCGGCTGAAACTCCCGCGGCGCCGATGCCCGCGCCCAGATGGCCCGCCCCGTCGCCCGCGGCGCGCCCGTCGGCTCCGTCACCCGGTGAGCCGAAACCGCCGGCGCAGCCACCCGGCCAGCAGCCGCCGCCTCCAGGTGCGACACCCGGTCCGCGACCCGGCCCGATCCCCAAGCCGGCCGCACGTACCCCGCGCGTCGGCAACAACCCGTTCTCGTCGGCGCAGCCTGTCGACCGACCGATCCCGCGGCCGCAGGCGCCGCGTCCGGGCGCGCCCAGGCCCGGCGCGCCTCGGCCGGGCGGTGCGTCGCCCGGCAGCATGCCGCCCCGTCCCGGTGGTGGCGGCGGCGGGTTCCGTGGCCCCGCACGTTCCGGCGGTGGCGGTCCGCGTCCCGGTGGTGGCGGTCGGCCCGGCGGTCCCGGCGGTGGCCGCGACGGTGGTGGCGGCGGTAACTACCGCGGTGGCGGTGGCGGCGGCGTCGGTGCCGCGCCCGGCGGTGCGGCCGGCGCGTTCGGCCGTCCCGGTGGCGCTCCCCGGCGCGGTCGTAAGTCGAAGCGGGCAAAACGCGCCGAGTACGAGAACATGCAGGCGCCGGTTATCGGTGGCGTGCGGTTGCCGCACGGCAACGGCGAGACCATCCGGCTGGCCCGCGGCGCATCGCTGAGCGATTTCGCGGACAAGATCAACGCGAACCCGGCCTCGCTGGTGCAGGCGCTGTTCAACCTCGGTGAGATGGTCACGGCCACGCAGTCCGTCGGCGATGAGACGCTCGAGCTGCTGGGCAGCGAGATGAACTACGTCGTCCAGGTCGTCAGCCCGGAGGACGAGGACCGTGAGCTGCTGGAGTCGTTCGACCTGACCTATGGCGAGGACGAGGGCGGCGAGGAAGACCTGCAGACCCGCCCGCCGGTCGTGACCGTGATGGGTCACGTCGACCACGGTAAAACCCGGCTGCTGGACACTATCCGTAATGCCAGCGTCCGCGAGGGCGAGGCCGGTGGCATCACCCAGCACATCGGCGCCTACCAGGTCGGAGTCGACTTCGAGGGCAACGAGCGGCTGATCACCTTCATCGACACCCCGGGTCACGAGGCGTTCACCGCCATGCGTGCCCGCGGTGCGAAGGCCACCGACATCGCGATCTTGGTGGTCGCCGCCGACGACGGCGTGATGCCGCAGACGGTAGAGGCGATCAACCATGCGCAGGCGGCCGACGTGCCGATCGTGGTCGCGGTCAACAAGATTGACAAGGAAGGTGCCGACCCGGCCAAGATTCGCGGCCAGCTCACCGAATACGGTTTGGTAGCAGAGGATTTCGGTGGCGACACGATGTTCGTCGACATTTCTGCCAAGCAGGGCACCAACATCGAGGCGCTAGAGGAAGCGGTGCTGCTGACCGCCGATGCCGCTTTGGACCTGCGGGCCAACCCCGACATGGAGGCCCAGGGTGTGGCGATCGAGGCACACCTGGATCGCGGTCGCGGACCGGTTGCCACCGTGCTGATCCAGCGCGGCACGCTGCGGGTCGGTGACTCAATCGTCGCCGGCGACGCCTACGGCCGGGTTCGACGCATGGTCGACGAGCATGGTGAGGACGTCCACGAGGCTCTTCCCTCGCGGCCGGTCCAGGTCATCGGTTTCACCTCGGTGCCCGGCGCCGGTGACAATCTGCTGGTGGTCGACGAGGACCGCATCGCCCGCCAAATCGCCGACCGGCGCAGCGCCCGCAAGCGCAACGCCTTGGCCGCGCGATCGCGCAAGCGGATCAGCCTGGAGGACCTGGACTCGGCGCTGAAGGAGACCAGCCAGCTGAACCTGATCCTCAAGGGCGACAACGCCGGTACCGTCGAGGCGCTGGAAGAGGCCCTGATGGGAATCGAGATCGACGACGAGGTGGAGCTGCGTGTCATCGACCGCGGTGTCGGTGGCATCACCGAGACCAACGTCAACCTGGCGTCGGCCTCGGACGCGGTGATCATCGGCTTCAACGTGCGCGCCGAAGGCAAGGCGACGGAGCTGGCCAACCGCGAAGGCGTGGACATCCGGTACTACTCGGTGATCTACCAGGCGATCGACGAGATCGAGAAGGCCCTGCGCGGCATGCTCAAGCCGATCTACGAGGAGAACGAGCTGGGCCGTGCCGAGATCCGGGCGATCTTCCGGTCCTCCAAGGTCGGCATCATCGCCGGCTGCTTGATCACCTCCGGCATCGTGCGCCGTAACGCCAAGGCCCGGTTGCTACGCGACAACATCGTGGTGGCTGAGAACTTGACGATCTCCTCGCTGCGCCGTGAGAAGGACGACGTGACCGAGGTCCGCGACGGCTTCGAATGCGGTATGACGCTTACCTATTCCGACATCAAGGAAGGCGATGTCATCGAGTCCTTCGAGCTCGTCGAGAAGGAGCGCACCTGATGGCTGACCCCGGTCGGGCACGCCGGCTGGCCAAAAGGATCAACACGATCGTCGCTTCGGCGATCGAGTTCGAGATCAAGGATCCGGGACTCGACGGGGTGACCATCGTCGACGCGAAGGTGACCGCCGACTTGCACGACGCGACGGTGTTCTACACCGTGATGGGTCCAACGCTGGACGACGAGCCGGACTACGAGGCGGCGGCGGCCGCGCTGGACCGGGCCAAGGGCACATTACGCACCAAGGTGGGGGCGGGCACCGGCGTGCGCTTCACTCCGACCTTGACGTTCACCCGGGACACCACGACGGACAACGTGGCGCGGATGGACGAGCTGCTGGCGCGTGCGCGCGCCGCCGATGCCGACGTGGCCCGTGTTCGGGTGGGGGCCAGGCCGGCCGGGGAGGCCGATCCATACCGTGAGAGCGGGTCTGCCGCGGGGACAGTGGACGGGTTCGATGCTGAGGACGCCGGTGACGACCATCGACCCGAAGACTGAACTGGCCCGCGTCCCGATCGCGGGTACGCGGGTAGACGCGGTCGGCGCCGCCGAGTTACTTTCGGCCGCAACGACAATCGCGGTGATCTGCCACGTTCATCCCGATGCCGACACGATCGGCGCGGGGCTGGCATTGGCTACGGTGCTCGATCGAAGCGACAAACAGGTCGAGGTGAGTTTCGCCGCGCCGGCGACACTGCCGGAGTCGCTGCGCTCGTTGCCCGGCTGCCATCTGTTGGTCGACCCCGATACGATGTGCCGCGATGTCGATCTGGTTGTGACGGTGGATGTTCCGAGCGTCAAACGGCTCGGCGCGCTGGGCGAGTTGGCCGGACCCGGTCAGCCGCTGCTGGTGATCGATCACCACGCCTCCAACGACATGTTCGGTACCGCGAACTTCGTCGACCCGTCGGCGGACTCCACCACGCTGTTGGTGGCCGAACTTCTCGACGCATGGGGTAAGCCGATCGATCGTGACGTCGCGCACTGCATCTACGCCGGGCTGACCACCGACACCGGCTCGTTCCGCTGGGCCAGCGCCCGCGCGTTCCGGCTGGCGGCGCGCCTGGTCGAGATCGGCGTGGACAACACCAAGATCAGCCGAACGCTGATGGACACGCATCCGTTCGTGTGGCTGCCGCTGTTGTCGCGGGTGCTCGGCTCGGCGCAGCTGCTGGCCGACGCGGTCGGCGGGCGCGGGCTGGTCTATGCGGTCGTCGACAACCGCGACTGGACCAACTCACGTCCGGAGGAAGTCGAGAGCATCGTCGACATCGTGCGCACCACACAGCAAGCTGAGGTGGCAGCGGTGTTCAAAGAGGTTGACCCGCAACAGTGGTCGGTATCGATGCGGGCCAAGGCTGATGTAGATCTGGCCGCGGTCGCGTCGGTGTTCGGTGGCGGTGGCCACCGGCTCGCCGCTGGCTATTCGACTGTCGGGTCGATCGACGACGTTGTGGCCTCGCTGCGTACCGCGCTGGATTAGGGCTGGGTTAGAACGCCCAGCTTCCCATGGATTGCAGGACGAATCCGTGGTCCCCGCTGGTGGTGTCCAGGCAGGCGATGAGATTGTCAGCGCCCACCGCGCAGGTGACGTTGAGGTACGACAGTTTCTGTCCGGTGGCTAATGTCTTGCCGCCGTGCGGCAAAGCCGCCGGACTGCCGCCGCATCCGCCGTAGGACATCCGGCTCAATTCGTAGCCGGGGCCCTTGAAATTCACCGAGCCCTCCACGCAGTCGCCCGGTTTCGGATGACCGCCTCCGGGAAAGGTAATGTCGTCCATTCCGGGCACTTCGCCATTGCACTTAATGTCTTGTGACGGTTGTGGCGCGGGCGCCGGTCCGCCGTAGAAGTCGCACACCACCGAGTTTGGGGCCGAGAAAATTACCCGCGGTGCGTTACCCGGTAGCGACGTCGCGATATACCCTTCGGCCGGAACTGCAGTGAATCCGTCGAGATTGGGAAATCGCGGTGGCGGCTGCGCGGCCGCGTGCTGCCCGGACGTGATTGCGGCTGCGAATATCACGGTCAGGACGCCGAGAACCCGCAATACGAGGTCGATAACAATGCGCATCGATTCCTCCTGCCCTGGGAGAATAGTTTCGGGTCGCTGTTGGGATCGTATTGGCTATTGGCCCGCGTGGCGATCAAAAGTTTCGCGGCACAGGGCAACGGCATATAGAACGAAATAGCGGCGATTTTCGCAACGTGGGCCCGTTATTGTCTGGTTCCCCGAGCAAGTCAATTCGGCCAAGGCGCCGACCACCGCTAACGGACTTGGGCCCGGCCGCGCTGCAGTACTGCCTCGCGGTTGGCGGCAATGTCGTCGCCGGTGGTCCGGAATTGCCTGGCCGCCATGGCTTCCAGCCAGAGCCCCTCGCTGGTCTGCGACTCGTCGATGCGGTGGTAGGAGGCCAGCAACGCGCGCACCGCGTCCTGATTGTTGCCGACGATCGACGCGGCCACCCGGCGTGCGGTTGCAAGCAGCTGGTCGTGCGGCACCACCTCGGTGGCCAGCCCGGCCCGCAGCGCGTCGGCGGCCGACAGATAGTCCCCGGTGAGGCTCATGCGGCGGGCCAGGCCGATGCCCAGCTTCTGCGGTAGCCGCACGGACAGGCCCCAGGTGGGCAGCAGGCCCACCCGGGCGTGGGTGTCGGCGAAGCGGGCCTGCTCCGAGGCGATCACGATGTCGCAATACAGCACCAGCTCCAGCCCGCCGGTGACCGCGGCGCCGTTGATCGCGCCGATCACCGGCTTGGTCATCGACGGCCACCGCGGCGAGATGTCCGGCAGTGCGGCGGAACCACCCAGCTCTTTGAGGTCGAGCCCGGCGCAAAAGACCGGGTCGGCGCCGGTGAGGATGACGACGTCCACGTCGTCATCGGTTTCGGCCTCGCTCAGCGCCCCGAAGAACCGATCTCGCAGCGCCGAGGACAGCGCATTGCGCGATTGCGGCCGGTTGAGGGTCAGGGTGCGCACCCGCTCCTCGGTCGTGATCAGCAGAATGTCGTCGCTCATGGCATCACCGTAGAGGGTCGCGATAGGCCTCAATGCGGTCGGCCGGGTGTGCACCGCTGTTTCGGGGCCGGCCCCACCGGTGCGCCAGACGCTCGGCCCCACCACGGATCAAATGGACGCGTTCTCGAGCTCGGCGAGCCGGGCCTCGAGTTCGGCCAGCCGGCCACGGAGCGCCCGCTCTTCGCTACGGCGCTCGGTCACCTCACGCATGATC
This sequence comes from Mycobacterium montefiorense, assembly GCF_003112775.1. Classification (GTDB taxonomy): domain Bacteria; phylum Actinomycetota; class Actinomycetes; order Mycobacteriales; family Mycobacteriaceae; genus Mycobacterium; species Mycobacterium montefiorense. Next base: position 57,714 of record NZ_BFCH01000001.1, read on the forward strand.
GCGGATATTCCGACGATGCGACCGTCGTCGCGCTGCAGAAGGGCGACACTGAATTCGATCGACAGCCGGTGTCCGTCCCGGTGAGTTGCGGGCACGCTCAGTAACTTGTCGCCGTATCGGGTTTGCCCGGTGGCCATCGTTTGGTGATAGCCGTCCCAGTGTCGCTTACGCAGCTTTGTCGGGATGATGATGTCGAGGCTTTGTCCGATCGCCTCTGACGCCGAGAAGCCAAATATGCGTTGCGCCCCGTTGTTCCATAACCGGATCGCCCCGTTCGCGTCACATACCACCAGAGCCTCTGGTGTCGCGGCCACGACGGCCTGGGCAAGCCATTCATCAGTCATCTTCTCGTCCGTGGCGCGCGAGTAAGCCTGCGGCTGGGCAAGGTCTGTGTCTGGGCTGTTCACATTTTTTCCTTCCTATGACGCAACCGGCGATGGATGAGGACCCCCAGTGAACGGGGCCCCTACTGGCGAGTAGTCTACTGCATAATGCATACTGCATACAGTGTGAATGAATGATGACGCCAAGCCTCAATACGGCGCTGTTGGCAGGCGAGGAGGAGCCTTCATGCTGCTACGTCAACTGGAGTATTTCGTTGCGGTGGCAAGGGAACGACACTTCGCACACGCGGCTGAAGCCTGCTATGTTTCCCAGCCCGCGCTCTCGGCTTCCATTGCCAAGCTGGAACGCGAACTCAACGTCACCTTGATCAACCGTGGCCGCAACTTCGAGGGTCTGACCGTGGAGGGCGAGCGGCTCGTCGTATGGGCCAAAAGAGTTCTCGCGGTGCACGACGGGCTGGTGGCGGAAGCAGCCGCGTTGCGGTCGGGCATTTCAGGAGTGTTGCGGCTGGGGGCCGGGCCGACGGTATCGGCGACGACGGCGTTACCGATCGCGGCCTTTTGTTCGTTACACCCGTTGGCGCGGGTGAAGGTCAGTTCCCATTTTCCGACAACGGAATTGGTGCGCCAGCTTCGCTGTTTCGAGCTCGATGCCGCCATCGGCCATTTCGATGTGCGTGAGCACGCGGGCTTGGAGCTGGTCCCACTCTATGAGGAACAGTGTGTTTTGCTGGTGGCGGGAAAGCAGCTGGTGCCGTCGGCGGGCACCATCACGTGGTCGGAGGCGGCTCAGCTGCCGCTCGCGCTGCTAGCTCCAGAAGTCGGGTTTCGGCAGTTCATCGACAATGCGTTTGCCAACGTCGGTGCTGCAGTCGTGCCGCAGATCGAGACCGATTCGATGGCGTCGCTGTACGCTCACGTATGCACGGGTGCATGGGCAAGCGTGGTGCCGCACACGTGGTTTCGTTCGATTCCGATGACCGGCGCAATGCGGGGTTTACGCCTGGTCGAGCCCGATCAACGGGCGCCGATAGCAATCGCCATCCATGCCTCCGCACCGGGTTCGGCTGCGGCAAGGGCGTTTTTGAATGTGGCGGTGGGTGCGCCGCTTGGCCGCGAAGACTTTACCTACGCGGGTTGCGCTGCCGACTCCGAATACGATTCGGATTCGGACCTGATCGTCGCGAGTACGGCGGTGAGGGGATCTTTCGTGGCCTGATGACGTCGCCAACATCCGAGGTGTCCTACGCGCATGAGCCGTCGCGGACCGTGATAACTCCCATCTATCTCGTGAGTGCTATCAGGTCTTGGACACTGTGCTCAAGGTTAGGGAAAAGTGAAGAGCAAGAAAGTAATTCGACCAAGGCGCATGCTGCCGGAAAGGGACGTTGCAATGACCGCCGCTACCATCGAAGACACCGCGGCCGATGACGTCGGGGCTCTCACCGATGGAATACATCTGGTGGTCGACGCGCTCCGGCTCAATAATGTGCACACCATCTACGGGCTGGTCGGCATTCCCATTACCGACTTGGCACGCACCGCACAGGCATCGGGTATCCGCTACATCGGCTTTCGTCACGAGAGTGCGGCGGGGCACGCTGCGGCCGCAGCCGGCTTCCTAACCCAAAAACCCGGAATCTGTTTGACCGTGTCGGCGCCCGGATTTCTCAACGGACTGGTGGCCTTGGCCAACGCCACCACCAATTGCTTTCCGATGGTTCAAATTTCGGGATCCAGTGAGCGTCACCTGGTCGATCTGCAACGCGGCGACTACGAGGAAATGGATCAGCTGGCCGCGGCCAGGCCATTCGTCAAGGCGGCTTACCGGGTGTCTCGGGCCCAGGACATCGGACGGGGGGTGGCGCGTGCAATTCGGACCGCGGCGTCCGGACGTCCTGGCGGGGTCTACCTTGACATCCCGGCGGCGGTGTTGGGTGAGGTTCTCGATGCGAAATCTGCAGCCCAAACACTTTGGCGCGTAGTCGATCCGGCGCCACGCCAGTTGCCCGATCTCGACTCGGTGGATTTGGCAATCGAGCTGCTTGCCGGCGCCCAGCGACCTCTGATCGTATTGGGCAAGGGCGCCGCGTACGCGCAGGCCGACGAGCAGATCAAAGAATTTGTGGAAGGCACCGGGATGCCCTTCTTGCCGATGTCGATGGCCAAGGGGCTGCTTGTTGACGACCATCCGCAGTCGGCAGCGACGTCGCGATCACTGGCTCTGCACCGCGCCGATGTCGTGCTGCTGGTCGGTGCGCGGTTGAACTGGTTACTCGGACATGGCGATGCGCCGCAGTGGAATCCCGACGCCAAGTTCATTCAGATCGACATCGAGGCCAGCGAGATGGACAGCAATCAGCCGATTGCGGCTCCGCTTGTCGGCGATATCGGCTCGGTGATGCAGGCTCTGGTGGAGCGTTCCAAGCCAGGTCAGATCAGCACATCGGCGAAATGGCGAGCCGAACTCTCGGCCAAAGCGGAGCAAAACGTCGCCAAGATGGCGGACCGTCTCGCGGCCGCGCGCATCGCTGCGCCGATGAAATTCCTCGGCGCTTTGCAGGCGATACGCGATGTACTGCACGATAATTCGCAGGTATGCCTCGTCAACGAAGGCGCAAACGCTCTGGATCTGGCGCGCAACACGATCAGGATGTACCGGCCGCGCCGCCGCCTGGACAGTGGTACATGGGGCGTGATGGGCATCGGGATGGGGTATGCGATCGCGGCCGCCGTGGAGACCGGCGAGCCTGTGGTGGCGATCGAAGGTGACAGCGCATTTGGTTTCAGCGGAATGGAATTAGAGACAATCTGCCGCTACAAGCTACCGATCGTCACCGTCATCCTCAACAACAGCGGCGTGTATCGCGGCGACGATATCTCGGGGTCTGACGACCCCGCTCCCACGGCGCTCGAGGCCCACCACGAGTTCATGATCAAGGCTTTCGGTGGTTCGGGCTACCGCGCCGAAACCCCCGAAGAGGTCGCCGCCGCACTGCGGGAAGCCCTGGCAGCCGGGCGGCCGGCCCTGATCGATTGCCTGATCGATCCCTCCGACGGGACCGAAAGCGGCAACATTGCCCACCTCAATCCCAAGGGGATAACCAACAAGGGCTGAAAGCCCACGAGCATGCCTGCCTGCCAGGCAAACGTCGATACAAGAAAACTCGAAAGAAAGGAAATCTGTTATGACCGAACTGCCGTTGTCTGGGATCAAGGTCATCGACTTCACCGGCGTGCAGGCGGGTCCCGCCTGTACCCAGATGCTTGCTTGGTTTGGAGCTGACGTCCTCAAGGTCGAGCGGACGACTGGTGGCGACGTGACGCGTAATCAATTGCGCGACATACCAGATATTGACGCGTTGTACTTCACGATGCTCAACAGCAACAAGCGCTCGTTGGCGATCAACACCAAATCGTCGCAAGGCGACGAGGTGATGGAAAAGCTGATCCGCGGAGCCGACGTGCTGGTCGAGAACTTCGCGCCGGGCGCGATGGACCGGATGGGCCTGTCCTGGGACAAGATCCAGGAGTGGAACCCGCGACTGATCTTCGGTTCGGTCAAGGGCTTCAACGACGACTCGTCGTGGAATGACCTCAAGGTCTATGAGAACGTCGCGCAATGCGCCGGCGGCAACGCTTCCACGACGGGATTTTGGGACGGTCCGCCGACCGTGGCCGGGGGCGCCCTGGGCGACAGCAACACCGGTATGCACCTCATGATCGGCATCCTCACCGCGTTGATCCAGCGCGACAAGACCGGCAAGGGCCAAAAGGTATCGGCGTCCATGCAGGACTCCGTGCTCAACCTGTGCCGGGTCAAGCTGCGTGACCAACAGCGGCTGGATCGTGTCGGCTACCTGGAGGAGTATCCGCAATACCCCAACGGCGAATTCGGCGAGGCCGTGCCTCGTGGCGGCAACGCCGGCGGCGGTGGCCAGCCCGGCTGGGTGGTCAAGTGCAAGGGCTGGAAGACCGACCCCAACGCCTACATCTACTTCACCATCCAAGAGCAGAACTGGAAGCGCACCGCCGAGGCCATCGGTCGCCCCGAGTGGGTCGAGGACCCGGGCTACAAGGATGCGCGGGCCCGTCAGGACAAACTCTTCGACATCTTTGCCGAGATCGAGAAGTGGCTGGCGGACAAGACGAAGTGGGAAGCGGTCGACATCCTGCGCGAGTGGGAGGTGCCGTGCGCGCCTGTCATGTCCATGAAGGATCTCGCCGAGGACAAGGATCTGCGCAAGAGCGGAACCATCGTCGAGGTGGAGCAGAAGGGCCGCGGCACGTTCCTGACGGTCGGGAGCCCGATCAAGTTCTCCTCCTTCAAGCCCGAGATCAAGGGTGCGCCGCTGCTCGGCGAGCACACTGACGAGGTGTTGGCCGAATTGGGATATGACGCCGAAACCGTCGCCGGATGGCGGCAGGACGCGATCGTCGTCTAGGAAACGGGGGGCGCGCCCCGCGCCTGCGCGCCCCGCGCCTGCGCGCCCCGCGCCTGCGCGCCCCGCGCCTGCGCGCCCCCCAATCGCCGGGTCACGGCGGGAATGACCCCAGGGATTCGCTCCCTGGGGTCATTTCTATGTCCGCTTACGGTGCCGTGACGTCCGCTTAGGGTGGGACCACGGCTGGCCGAGGCGAGATGAGATCGGGGGACAGCGTCGGGCCTTGCCGAATGAGTCAATTCGGCAGGTGACAGACGGGATAGCCGGGGCGCTGAAGGCGCCGTGGTGCGATGGCGGCGGCGCACAGGCAGAGCAAGCCGATGGCGACGAAAGCGGCCCCGAGCCGACCAGTTGGTATCAGCAGAGCGGGCAGTCCCACTCCGATCAGACCGCCGAAGATCTTGGCGCTGTAAACCAGCCCGAAATTACCGACCGCACTGCGCTCTCCGAAATAATCGGCGACCAGATTGATGAACAGCGAATAGAAGGCTCCGCCGGCCAATCCGCCGAGCGCGGCAAACGCAACGAATCCGACGGTGGATCCGGCCGAAGCCGAGAACGCCAGGCCCAACAGCGCGGCGCCCTCGATACCCAACGCCAGACTCAACGTCTGACGTCTGCCATATCGGTCCGAAAAGCGACTCGCGATGATGCGCCCGCCGCCATTGACCAGAGCCAGCACGGCAACGGCGGCCGCGCCGACAACGAGCGGCAGGCCGTGGACGATGGCGATGCTCGGCACGTACACGATGGTCAGCAGCGCCGCGGCCGACGCCACCATCACAATGAGATACACCAGGAAGAAGGCCGACGTCCGGGCCGCCTCGCTGGGCCAATACTGCCGTATCGCAGGGGCGTTGCCTAACAGGCTGCGATTCATCCGCTTGTCGACTCCCCACAATCTTGGGTCGACCTCGGCCGGCCACCAGTAGGGCGGTGGGTCCCGAAAAAAGACGACGCACATCGTCACGACGACGAGTACGCAAAGCCCGACGGTCGTGAAAACGGGCCCGAGGTTGTCGGGGTGCAGCCCGAAAGCGAACAGCACGACAAACGGAACCGCGCCGCAACCGAATGCACCTGATACCAGCGACACTTTCGCGCCGCGTTGCTCGGGATACCAATGTGCAACGGTGGATAGGCAAGTGGCGTAGACGATCCCGGCGCCGGTACCACACAGCACTGAGTAACCCAGTACCGCGAGGCCGAGATTGCCGGTGCAGGAAAGCGTCAGCGGCCCGATGGCGGACAAAACGGCACCGATCGACATCGCGGTCGACGGGCCGACACCTAAGCGCCGCCTCAGTGTTGGGGTAGCCGCCGTGGCAGCTGCCTGGAAAACCACCCATAGAGCCAGCACCCAGAAAGCACCGGCGGCAGGGGAGTGATGAGGCCGCTGCACGGCGACAACAGCGACTCCGTAGCCAAATTGGAGCATGCTGATGGCGGCCATCGCTGTCCACGGCAGCCAGAGCATCCAGGCTCTCGAACGCGCCATGATGTCGTGCGGTCGCTCGCCGATACGGTACGAGCAGCCATGCGCTCTAATCTGCAGAACCGAGATTCCGTCGCCTCCGGACATCATGATAACCCCTTTGCATACAGTATGCACTTGTTGTACTCCTGATCACACTGTGTGTCCAGGGGCGGCCGAGCAACCCCGCGCCTGACGCGCTCCCGACGCGTGAGCGCCCCTGGCGCAACGCTATTCGGCAAACAACTTTGGCTAACTAATTCGTTGCCGCGGGTGCCCGACAGTGTCCATTCCATCGGTGGTGCGGCGTTTACGAGGGGATTGGCGCTAGACAATTCGCCTGTGATTGGTAACACTGTTCGTATACGGTATACAGTCTGCAGAAGACAGCGAGTCTTGTCGCCGGCCGTGGCAGCCAAATCCACGGCTTCGGCGGCTGCTGCTGTGCGGAGAGCCGGGTGGGCAGCAGGCCCTGAGGAAGTTGAGGAACAGTGGGCACCTTATCCCGGCCGTCGGTAACCCGAATCCGCACGGGCAGTGGGCTACTCGGCGCCCAGCGCGACGCGACTATCAGCCACAACGACAACTCTCAGGGGAGATCTCATGGGTAAGGCACTAGACGGCGTTCGGGTGCTCGATATGACTCACGTCCAGTCGGGGCCTTCTGCTACGCAGATGCTCGCCTGGTTGGGCGCCGATGTCATCAAGCTCGAAACACCAAGTGGCGGAGACGTCACACGCAGCCAGCTGCGCGACCTCGCTGATGTGGACAGCCTCTATTTCACGATGCTCAACTGCAACAAGCGCAGTGTGACCGTCAACATGAAAAGCGAAGACGGTAAGGAGATCTTCCGCAGGCTGGCGGCACGCGCCGACGTTCTGGTGGAGAACTTCGGTCCCGGCGTCGTCGACCGGTTCGGCTTCAGTTGGGCCCGGCTGCAGGAGATCAACCCGGGGTTGATCTATGCGTCGATCAAAGGGTTCGGACCGGGTAAGTACTTCGACTTCAAGGCGTACGAAATCATCGCCCAGGCGATGGGCGGGGCCATGGCCACAACGGGTTTCGAAGATGGTCCGCCCACGGCTACGGGTGCACAAATCGGCGATTCGGGTACCGGGATTCACCTCGTCGCCGCGATCCTTGCTGCGCTGCTCCAGCGCACCAACACTGGCCGTGGGCAACGTGTTGAGGTGGCGATGCAGTCGGCCGTACTCAACCTCTGCCGGGTGAAGCTGCGTGATCAGCAACGGCTCGCCCATGGCCCACTGCACGAATACCCCAACGAGCGCTTCGGCGACGAGGTGCCCAGAGCTGGCAACGCGTCCGGGGGAGGCCAACCGGGATGGGCTGTTCGGACCAAAGGGGGCGGCCCCAACGACTACATCTATGTGATCGTCCAGCCGGCCGGATGGGCGCCGCTCGCACAGCTCATCGGTCGACCCGACCTCGCCGATCACCAGGATTGGGCTCGTCCGGAAGATCGACTACCCAAGCTGGACAAGGTTTTCGCCTTGATCGAGGACTGGAGTCAACGGCACACCAAGTGGGAAGCGATGGAGGCGCTCAATGAGATCAATGTGCCCTGCGGTCCGGTACTGAGCACCAAAGAGCTGATCGAAGACCAGACACTGGCAGATCTGGACGCGATCGTCACTGTCGAGCACCCCGAGCGCGGGACGTTCAAGACCGTCGGCAGCCCGCTCCGGCTCTCTGACTCGCCGGTCGACGTCGTGCGTCCACCCCTGCTGGGCGAGCACACCCAGGAAATCTGCTTGGAACTCGGCTATTCGCCAGATCAGTTGCAGCGCTTGCGAAGCGCCGGAGTGATCTGAGCTGACACGGGCATGAGAAGCATCTAGAGATCCACTGGCTCGGCGAAGAAGGATCCGGTTGTGGGAGATGGCCGCGCGCAGCTCGGTGCAAGACCGAGGTGGATCATGACTGGCCGGCCACGGCTTCGGGTGTCCGGTGTCGCTACCAGAGTGCGTTGTGCGGGCGAAATCACCGGTCGTGCACCGCCATAGCGCCCGCGGGTCAGGAATCTCCCCCGATATCGAACCAAGCCATCAGCCCGATGGCCGCCGCGTCGTTCGACGCGAGCAGCCATCGAGCCGACCCTTTATGCCCATTTTCGAAAGTGAGTCAACGATGTCTTCAACTCTCGCAACCTATCGCGAGGTGATCGATGCGAACGGTCGCATCTATCGCGTCGGCGAAACTGATCGCGAACTGCTCGGCAGATCCCGATCCTCGATGGTCTGGTTGCCGTGGATCGCGATGATGGCAGTCAGTGTTTTTGAATACGGCTACGGCGCTGCCGCCGATACCCTGCGCCATGCTCATGGCTGGAGCCTGTCCGAAACCTTCTGGCTGCTCTCAGTCTGGGCCGTGTTTCAGGCGGCCGTCGCCTATCCCGCCGGCCGTCTGAGGGAGAAGGGAATCACCTCGGCGAGGTCGACGATGTTGGCCGCAGCCGTGTTGTCCGCATTGGGCTTCGTCGCCGTTGCCCACAGCAGCAATCTGGTCGTGGCTTTCCTTGGATTCGCGGTGTGCGGTGGCTGCGGCGTCGGATTGGTGTATTCGACGGGTATCACCATCGTCGGTAAGTGGTATCCAGAGCGGCGAGGCGCCAAGACGGGGTTCGTTTGTGGCGGATTTGCCTACGGCGCAGTTCCTTTCATCTTCATCTTCAGTTACGCGCTGCATCCCAACACTTATGTATGGGTTCTCGACCTGGTGGGTGCCTTCATGCTCGTGGTCCTCACGGTATGTGGTGCCTATTTTCAGGATCCACCAAAGAACTGGTGGCCGGCGGACGTCGACCCGCTGCAGCACGCCGCCGCCAACGCCGACGCCAGGAGCCTTCAGAAGAACCCGCCTGCGGTCCGCCAATTCGGTCCGGTCGAGGCACTCAAAACGGGTATGTTGCCGTTGATGTGGGTGTCGTTGGGGATTACCACCGGCGTCTCGCTGTTCGGCATCAGCTACATGGTTCCGTTCGCCAAACACCTTGGCTTCGGCGCGATGATCGTGGCTTCATCGGCGGGCGCCCTTTCGATCATCAATGGTGTCGGCCGCGCGGTGACCGGTTATGTCTCGGACCGGATCGGTCGTAAGCAAACGCTGTTGATCGTGCTGCTGGTGTCGGTCGTAGCCCTGATCGGCCTGCTCTACACCGGGCTCGCCAAGAACGAGATCGCCTTCATCTTCTTTGCCGTCCTCGTCGGGTTCGGCGGCGGTGCTTTCTATCCGCTGTTCGCCACCTTGACCACCGACTACTTCGGTGAAAACAACAACGCCAGCAACTACGGCATCGTATACAGCGCCAAGCTGGTCGGCTCGATCCTGGGAATTGGTGTGGGCGCCAGCGTGATTGACGCCTGGGGCTACACCGGTGCCTACTGGCTGGCCGCGGCAAGCGCGCTGCTCTCAGCCGGCACTGCGGCGTTGTTGCGGCAGCCGGGACGACGGAAAGGCGATGTGGTGGTTTCCCAGCCGGTCGTCAGTCAGGCCACGCCCTCGGCACCGTCGGCGGCTTCCTGACGTCGCTGATGGTAGACCTCGCGGGTGCGTTCGGTGTGGCGGCGCATCAGATCTCCGGCACGCTTGCCGCTGCGCCCGGCGATCGCCTCGATCAGCTCGGAGTGTTCGTCCAAGGCATCTTTGCTGCGGGCTAACGCGATGGGCTCGTAGTACCAGCGGACCCGGCGGCCGACCTGGCCGATGAGGTTGGCCAGCACGCTGTTGGCCGACATCGCAACGATATAGGAGTGAAAGGCGTCGTTGGCGGTGACAAGACCTTCCTTGTCACCGCCGGCGAGTGCCTTCTCCCCGGTGCGGTGCAATTCCCAGAGACGGTCGACTTGGGGCGGCTTGGCGGCGCGGGCGGCCAACCTGGCCGACTCGGCTTCAAGCAGAGTTCGCACGGCCAGCAGCTCGTCGGCCTCGGCATCGGTGGGCACGTGGACAAATGCGCCCAACGCAGGGCGCAGATCCACCCAGCCCTCGCTTTGCAAGCGCTGCAACGCCTCTCGAATGGGTTGCCGACTCACGCCCAGCTGAGCCGCTAACTCGTTCTCCACCAGATGTTGGCCGGGCCGCAGCTCGCGGGTGATGATCAGTTCCATCAGCGCCTCATAGGCCGCCTCACGCAACGGCGCCGGACGCTCCAGTCTCATCCGCGACCCAACCTCGCTCGGCGCGCTGGTGGTGGCCATGAAGACTTCCCTCATTCCCGTCCTGGTTAATCGAGATTTACCGACTCAGAGATGTATGTAGCATACAGTCCACAACAAGCAACTGGGCCACTTCGACACTGTGAAATCTGCAGCTTTTCTCAAGGTTATATACAGGATACAGGCAGGTGGACCGGGTAGATGCCAGATAGCAAATATTGCGACGTGATTCGCCGCGCTTGCACGGTCAAGACAAAAAGCAACGGGTTGGCGAGCAGCACAACTGATCTGCTCGCCAACCCCGTGGGTCAAGCCGCCGGACGAAGCGGCGTCGCCGGTTTCAGGTGAATGCCGGGGCCGATCCGGCCCTAGGCCGCACCGGATTTGGCAGTTGCGGTGTAAGACCGTGCCCCGACACCGGCCAGTGCGCCGCCGTCAACGATCAGATACTCATCGCGGATCGGCTTTCCGCCGAAGTAGCACTCCAGAATTTCCCTGGTACCGGCCGCATATCGAGTCTGCGCCGATAGCGTGGAGCCAGAGATATGCGGAGTCATGCCCTGATGGGGCATCGTGCGCCACGGGTGGTCGGCCGGTGCCGGCTGTGGGTACCACACGTCGCCGGCATAGCCCGCCAACTGACCACTTTCCAGCGCGCGGACGATGGCGGCCTGGTCGCAGATGAGCGCTCGCGCCGTATTAATAAGGTAGGCACCGCGTTTCATCGTCGCCAGCAGCTCGTCGTTGAACAGACCCCGGGTCTCCGGGTGCAGGGGAGCGTTGATCGTCACCACATCGAGGTGAGGCACCATTTCCTGGACGCTGGGGTGGAAGGTCAGGTTCAGTTCTTTTTCGACCTCAGCGGGCAGCCGGTGCTTGTCGGTGTAGTGAAGGTGCACGTCGAACGGCGCCAGACGGCGAAGTACGGCGAGCCCGATTCGGCCGGCGGCGACGGTACCGACCTGCATTCCCTCCAGGTCGTAGGAACGTTGCACACAGTCGGCGATGTTCCACCCTCCGTCGATGACCCAATGATGCGATGGCAGGTAATTGCGAACCTGCGACAGAATCATCATGACAACGTGCTCAGCGACGCTGATGCTGTTACAGAAAGTGACCTCGGCGACCGTGATGCCGTGATCGATCGCCGCATCCAGATCGTAGTGATCCGAGCCGACGCCCGCGGTGACCGCCAACTTGAGTTTGGGGGCGCGCGCGATCCGTTCGGCGGTCAGGTAGGCCGGCCAAAACGGCTGTGATATCACCACTTCCGCGTCCGCGAGGTGCCGGTCAAACTCCGAATTGATGCCTTCTTTGTCCGAGATCACGACCAACTCGTGACCGAGGCTCTCCAGGTATGGACGTAGACCCAGTTCGCCGGAGACGCTGCCCAGCAGTGCACCCGGGGCGAAGTCGATGGCCGACGGAGTCGGCAGCGTCTGCCCGTCCGGGTAGCCGTCTAGGTGCGGCAGCCCGTCACGCGGGAATTCGATGGGATGCCCGGTTACCGGGTCGTCGTAAAGGACGCAAACCACTTTTGACATAGAAACTCAATTCCTTTCTAACCGCCGATCCTCGGCTCTTTTTCCTGCCGCCGCGCTGATGTGGCGGTCAAGTTTGTTTGGCTGCGCGGCAATCCCGGCGCGCTTTCACAAAACCTTTAGCTCCTGGGTGATTTCGGCGACGGATGCCTTCGCGTCACCGAATAGCATCGAGGTCTTCTCGTTGAAATACAGCTCGTTCTCGATGCCGGCGAATCCGGGGTTCATCGAACGTTTGAGCACGATGACCGACCTGGCTTGATCTACGTCCAGGATCGGCATGCCGTAGATCGGCGAAGCTGGATTCGACCGCGCCGCAGGGTTTGTCACGTCGTTGGCGCCGATGACCAGGGCCACGTCGGTGCGGCTGAACTCGCCGTTGATCTCGTCCATCTCTTTGAGATGCTCATAAGGCACATCGGCCTCGGCGAGCAAGACGTTCATATGCCCGGGCATGCGACCCGCCACCGGATGTATGGCATGACGCACCTCCACGCCGCGTCCCTCCAGCAGGCCGGCCATTTCGCGGACCACATGCTGGGCTTGCGCGACGGCCATTCCGTACCCGGGCACGATGATCACCTGGCTGGCATAGCCCATCTGCAATGCCGCGTCGGCCGCACTGGTCTGGCGCACGGTCTGGTCGGCGCCTGGGTCCCCGCCGTCCGCGCTGGTGCCGGTGCCACCGAATCCACCGGCGACGATGGCGGGGATCGAACGGTTCATCGCCTTTGCCATCAAGTTGGTCAGGATGGTTCCCGAGGCTCCGACGATCATTCCCGCCACGATCATCGCCGTGTTGTCCAGCCCCAGGCCGGTCGCCGCCGCCGAAAGCCCGGTGAGCGCGTTGAGCAGCGAGATCACCACCGGCATGTCGGCGCCTCCGATGGGCAGCACCACCATGACACCGAGCACTGCCGAGAAGACGAGCACACCGATGAAGACCAGCGGCGCGCGCTGGCCGGCCCCGATGGCGCCGGCGCAGGCGACGGCGGCGAGCAGCAGTATCAGGTTGACTGGCTGCTGGGCTCGGCCCAGTCCGATGGGCTTGCCCGGCAACACTTCTTGCAGCTTTCCGAACGCGATCAGCGATCCCCAGAATGACAGCGACCCGACGATAGCGGCGAACAGTGACGCGATCGTGACGTAGGTCGGCGCCCAGGCGTAGCCGTGACTGTCGCGGAATTCGACCCACGACACCAGCGCGACCGCACCGCCGCCCACGCCGTTGAACAGCGCCACCATCTGAGGCATTGCGGTCATCTTGACCCGCTGCGCCGCCGGAACCCCGATCAATGACCCGAGCAGCAGTCCGAGCGCGATCAACAACCAATTACTTGTGCCCGGAGTCAGCAGGGTGGCCACGATCGCGATCGCCATGCCGACACCGGCAATCAGATTGCCGCGCGCGGCGGTGCGGGGACCGGTCAGGCCCGAGAGGCCGACGATGAATAGCGCGAACGCGACGATGTAGAGAACCGGGATGAGCTCATTCACGTGCCGACGCAACCTTTCCGGCCTGGCCACTGGATTTCTTCTTGAACATGCCGAGCATGCGGTCGGTCACCAGGAAGCCGCCCACGACGTTGATCGCGCCGAAGGCGATAGCGACTACCAGCAGCAGCCGGTCGAATGCATCGGTGGTCGACTGGCCCACGAGAACCAGGCCGGCGAGCAGAACGATGCCGTGAATTGCGTTGGTGCCGGACATAAGAGGGGTGTGCAGTGTGTTGGGGACCTTCGAGATCACCGCGAAGCCGACAAATCCTGCCAGCGTAAGGATCGCCAGGTTGGCCACTAGTGTCATCGGATCCCCGTCAACTCGTTGTCGGATTTGGTGACGCAGCAGGCATCGAGGATCTCGTCAGACAAATCACGCACTGCCGTGCCGTCGAGCATGTGTTCCAGCAGGGCGCCGATGTTGCGTGCGTAGAGCTCGCTGGCGTGTTCGGGCATGCTGGCCGGAAGGTTCAGCGGCGCAGCGATCGTGACGTCGTGTCGCAGCACCGTCTCGCCCGGCACGGTGAGTTCGCAGTTGCCGCCGGCCTCGCCGGCGAGGTCGACGACCACGCTGCCGCTACGCATCCGACGCACCGCCTGCGCGGTGACGAGTTTGGGTGCGGCGCGGCCGGGAACGAGGGCGGTGGTGATAACCGCGTCGAAGCCCGGGATTGCTTCGGTTAGGCGTTGTTGCTGCTCGATCTGTTCTTCGGGCGTCAAAGCTCGGGCGTATCCGCCTTCGCCCGCCGCCGAAACACCGAGTTCGAGCCATTTGGCGCCCAAGGACCGGACTTGCTCGGCGACCTCGGGCCGAACGTCGAATCCGGTGGTGCGGGCGCCCAGCCGTTTCGCCGTGGCCAGCGCCTGAAGTCCGGCGACGCCGACACCGAGCACCAAAACCGTTGCCGGTTTTACCGTTCCAGCGGCCGTGGTCATCATCGGGAAGAAGCGGGTCGAGCATTGCGCGGCACACAACACCGCTTTGTATCCCGCGACATTGGCCTGGGAAGAAAGCGCATCCATGGTCTGGGCACGCGAAATCCGGGGCACTGCTTCCATCGCGAAGCCGGTGACACCCGCTCGGCGTAATTGGTCACTGACCTCCGGCCGGGTGCGCGGTGCGAGGAAGCCGATCAAGTGGGCTCCCTGCTTCAACCGGCCGATCTCCATCTCGGTCGGCGGGTTCACCTTGACCACGACATCTGCCGACCAGGGGTCACCGATCACGGCCCCGGCTCTTAGATAGTCCTCGTCGCGGATCAAGGCGCCCTCGCCCGCACCCGTTTCAACCACGAGATGGTGGCCGGCGGCACGCAAGCGTTCGACGACGCCGGGTACCAGGGCGACTCGGCTTTCGCCAGCGGCGATTTCGCGAGGCACTCCGATCGCAGACATATTCCTCTTCCTTGGCTCGGCCGGAAGTCACGCTCAACGTGGTCCGGATTTACTGACAGTCCTCGACGTCCCGCCGAGAGCGCGATGTTTTCAACATACAAGGATCGCATACTGTATGCAATGATGAGTGAGGCCTTGACCGTAGTCGCCAAGCGGCGGTGTGCATTGGGGATGCGAGAGGAGACTCTATGAAGATTGCAGTCGTTGGTGCCGGAGCTATTGGTGCCTATTGGGGTGCGGCGTTGCACCGCGGCGGTGCCGATGTTCACCTGATCGCGCGCAACGACAACCTACGGGCAATCCGGGAGAATGGTGTCCGCGTGCTGAGCCCGCGCGGTGACTTCCTCGCGCATCCGCATGCGACGGACTCACCGGCCGAGATCGGGCCGGTCGACTACATATTCTTGGGCCTCAAAGCGCACAGCTATCCAACGTGCGGTCCGCTGATTGAGCCCCTGCTGGGTCCTGACACGGCAATTGTGGCTGCACAGAACGGTATTCCCTGGTGGTATTTTCACGGGCTGTCGGGTCCGTATCAAGGACACCGGATCGAGGCTGTCGATCCCGGCGGTGCCACCAGCGCCGTGCTGGCTCCGGAGCGAGCGATCGGTTGCGTGGTGTATCCCGCGACAGTTCTGGAGGCTCCCGGCGTCGTTCGCCATCTGGAGGGGACTCGCTTTTCCATCGGGGAGCCCTCAGGAGAGCTCTCCGAGCGCTGTCGGCTGCTGAGCGACGCGATGATCGCCGGCGAGCTGAAATGCCCGGTAGAGCCTGATCTGCGCAACGACATCTGGATCAAGCTGATGGGCAATGTGGCGTTCAACCCACTCAGCGCGCTGACCAGATCGACGATGGTGCAGATGTGCCAGGACCCGAACACTCGGCAAGTCGTGATACAGCTGATGGAGGAGACCCTGGATGTCGCCGCGAGATTGGGTAGTACGCCGGAGATCTCGATCGAGAAGAGGCTGCGGGGCGCCGAAAATGTGGGTTACCACAAGACCTCGATGCTCCAAGATCTCGAAGCGGGCAAGCAGCTGGAGCTCGATGCGATCGTATCCGCGGTGGTAGAGCTCGCCGACCTGACCGGAGCGGCTGCTCCGACCCTTCGCACCGTCCACGCTGCCACCGGCCTCCTCGCCCATGCCAGTGGGGTGGCGCCGTCACGCAGTGGCGGGAATTCGCAACAACAACCTCAAGCTGCCCTGCGCTAAGGGAAAGGACACCTGGGATGCGCACAACAAAGATCGTCTGCACGCTCGGACCCGCAACCGCCACCGCTCCACGCCTGACTGAACTCATCGACGCCGGAATGGATGTCGCGCGCCTCAATTTCAGTCACGGCACGCATGCGGAACATTTGGCCTTCTACGACCTGGTGCGCCAGATCGCAGCCCGGCGCCGGCGCTCTGTGCAAGTGCTCGCCGACTTGCAAGGGCCCAAGATTCGGTTGGGCCGGTTCGCCAACGGGCCGGTGGTGTGGAGTGTCGGCGAGAAAGTCGCGATCACCACCGACGCGTGCCTGGGCGATCACGACCGAGTCTCCACTACCTACGGCGGTCTAGCCTCGGATGTGAAAACCGGCGATCGGCTGCTCGTCGATGACGGCAGAATCGACCTGGCGGTGGTGGAAATCAACGGCGCAGACATCGGCTGTGAGGTGATCCACGGCGGACCGGTCAGCGACAACAAGGGCATCTCATTACCGGGAGTTGCTGTCAGCGCCCCGACGTTGTCCGACAAAGACATTGACGACCTGAAGTTTGCCTTGGACCTCGGCGTGGACATGATTGCCATGTCGTTCGTGCGCGCGCCGGAGGAAGCGAAGCTGGCGCACGCCATCATGGGTGAGGTCGGCAGACGAGTGCCCGTGATCGCCAAACTGGAAAAGCCGGAGGCGGTCTCGTGCTTACCGGCGATCGTCGAGGCTTTCGACGGGTTGATGGTGGCCCGTGGTGACCTCGGCGTCGAGATGCCGTTGGAGCAGATACCGCTGGTCCAAAAGCGAGTCATCCGGCTCTGCCGCGATGCCGCAAAGCCGGTCATCGTTGCCACTCACATGCTCGACTCGATGGTCTCCGATCGGCGTCCCACCCGAGCCGAGGTCTCCGACGTGGCCAACGCGGTGCTGGATGGGGCCGACGCGGTGATGCTGTCCGCGGAAACCAGCGTCGGCGCCTATCCAGCTCACACCGTGACCACGATGGCGCGCATCGTTGAGGAGGCCGAGGGCGCGATCCACCGCGGCGAACCGCCTTACTGGGCCGGTCGTCAGGACGGCGATCGCGACTTCCTGGGTGACGTGGTGGTGGCGGCGGCCCGGTTGGTGCGGCGGCGACTGCGAGCGGTCGCGGGTCGCTACGCCATCGCGGGCGGCACCGCGGCGTTAGGCCTCTTTGTTGCAAAGCGTTAAGGAGAACAGCGCATGTCGTTGGTCAACGTGCACCCCGAAGCGCTGGCGGGAGCTGCCTCGCAGTTAGGTGCCATCGGTGCTTCGATGAGTGCCCAGAATGCGGCGGCGGCGGGCCCCACCGCCGCCGTGGTCCCCGCGGCGGCGGACGAGGTGTCCGCACTGATCGCAGCCCAATTCGCGATGCAGGCTCAGATGTATCGGTTGGTCAGCGCCCAAGCCGCGGCGATCCACGAGACGTTGTTCAAAACCATGGCGGCAAGTGCGGATTCGTATGCCGTCGCTGAGGCGGCCAACGCCGCAGCCGCCGGGTGAATAGCTTAGGGGGCGGTGCTTTTGTCGAAGTCGGATGCGATGTTGCGCGCGATTCGCTTCAACAGCGGGGTAACCGTTGGCGCGGACTTCAACGTGACTCGCACCGCAGGGCCAGAGATCGAAATGGCCGTCAGTGACGGCGCGTCGGGCACCGGTACGGCAAAGCATCGCACACCGATTTCCTGCTCACCTTCATCGACCGCATAACCACGGACACGGCACAACGTGATGTCTTGCAGCAAGCCGTCGACCGTCGTATGCGAGTTCTCGGTCGATGCGGGCATCCCGGTGCGCGCCACCAGAGCACGCAGTGCCTCGTTGGTAAGTTGCATCAGCAGCGCCTTGCCCACTCCCGTGCGATGCGGGTAGACCCGCCGGCCGACCTCGGTGAACATGCGCATGGAATGCGGTGAGGGAACTTGAGCTACGTAGACGGCCATGTCGTTGTCCATGACTGCCATGTTCGCCGTCTCGCCGGTTCGGTCTACCAATTCGCTCAGATGTGGACGCGACCACATGCCAATGAGCTGACCCGCGCTCTCGCCCAAGCGGATCAGCCTGGGCCCCAACGAGTAGTGCCGGTTCGGAAGCTGCCGCAGATACCCCATGCTGAGCAACGTTCGTACCAGTCGATGCATCGTGGGCTGTGGCAGATCTGCGCGAGCGGCGAGCTCGCCGAGCGCACCCGTGCCACCCATGGCGGCTAAAATCTCGAGTACCCCGAATGCTCGTTCCACCGATTGAACACCGACCGCGCGGTCGGCGTCGTCATGCTCGGTAACCATCGGCCTCATGCTCCGGTTGTTCAAGGACGTCCGGCCAGACATCGCTCGCCGGGGTCCGGCGCAGCGGTAGTGAGCTAGTCGAATAGCAATGCGGCGGTGGGTGAGTCGTCGATCGTCGCTGCCAGCTCGTTGTGTTCGGTGATGTTGTCGATTTCGGTGCCCATCGCGATATTCGTGATCCGTTCCAAGAATATCTCGACTACCACGGGCACCTTGTGTTCGCGCGCGAGCTGCTGGGCTCGGGTGAGTGCGGGCGCGATCAGTGCGGGGTCGGTAACTTGAATCGCCTTGCAGCCCAGCCCTTCGGCCACCCGGCGATGGTCGACCCCGTAGCCCTTGGGCAGATCGGTCTCACCGGATTCCTGGGCATTGATGTTGTCGAAGGCCAATGAAACGAAATAGTTCATGTCGAAGTTGAGCTGAGCTTGCCGGATCAGCCCGAGGTAGGAGTTGTTGACCACGACATGGACGTAAGGCAGGTTGAACTGCGCGCCGACGGCGAGCTCCTCGATGAGGAACTGGAAGTCATAGTCGCCCGACAGTCCGACCACCGTGGCGGTCGGGTCTGCGGCGACCACACCTAGCGCGGCGGGAACCGTCCATCCCAATGGTCCGGCCTGGCCGCAGTTGATCCAGTGCCGCGGTTTGAAGACCTGCAGGAATTGGCCGCCGGCGATCTGTGAGAGCCCAATCGCGGTGACGTACCGCGCATTACGGCCGAACACCCGGTTCATTTCCTCGTACACGCGTTGCGGTTTGATGGGGATGTCGTCGAAGTGGGTCTTGCGGTGCATCGTCCGTTTGCGGTCTTGGCAGTCGCGCACCCAATCAGCCCAATCAGGGATCTTGTCCGCCGAACGCCGTTGCAAGGCACCGGCCACAAGCTGTTCGAGTGCCGCCTTGGCGTCCGAGGCAATACCGAGGTCTGGGGCGAACACCCGGCCGATCTGGGTGGGTTCGACGTCGATGTGGACAAAGCGACGACCTCGCCGGTAGGTGTCGAGTCCGCCGGTGTGGCGGTTAGCCCACCGATTGCCGATACCCAGAACGAAATCCGATTCGAGCAGGGTGGCATTGCCGTAGCGGTGGGCGGTCTGCAACCCGACCATGCCTGCGGCCAGCCGATGGTCGTCGGGAATGATGCCCCAGCCCATCAGCGTGGGCACTACCGGGATGTTGAGCACCTCGGCGAGCTCGACGAGTAGTTCGGCGGCGTCGGCGTTGATGATGCCCCCGCCGGCGATGATCAGTGGGCGTTCCGCGGTGACCAGCATGTCAAGCGCTTTGGCTATTTGTGTTGGGGTGGCCACGGGCTTGTAGACCGGCAGGGGAGCGTAAGCGGCGGGTTCGAAATCGATTTCGGCCAGCTGCACGTCGATGGGCAGGTCGATCAGGACCGGGCCGGGTCGGCCCGAACGCATCAGGTGAAACGCCTGGGCGAAGGCGCCGGGAACCTGCCCGGGTTCGAGAACCGTCATAGCCATTTTCGTCACCGGTGCCGCGATCGCCGCGATGTCGACTGCCTGAAAGTCCTCTTTGTGGAGCTTGTTGACCGGAGCCTGGCCCGTGATCGCCAGGATGGGAATGGAATCGGCACTGGCCGAATACAATCCGGTGACCATGTCGGTGCCCGCTGGTCCTGAGGTGCCGATGCACACACCGATGTTGCCCGGTGCCGCGCGGGTATAGCCTTCGGCCATGTGACTGGCGCCTTCGACATGGCGGGCCAGCAGGTGCCGGATTCCGCCGTGCGCCCGCATCGCCGAGTAAAACGGGTTGATTGCTGCGCCGGGTAATCCGAATGCTTGGGTAGCGCCCTCGATTTCGAGGATTCTGACGGCGGCATCGACCGTGCGCATCCGGGTCACTGGGTCCCACCTTCCTTATGTCCGGACAGGCGTTCGACACCCCGCAGCAGGCCGGAGTGGTCGAGGGAGCCGTCCCCGTTGGCCAGGGCGGAGGCCATTAGCTGTGCGACAACTGCACCGAGCGGAATGACCACACCGGCTTCGCGTGCCGCGCTGGTGACGATGCCCAGGTCTTTATTGTGCAGTTCGATCCGAAAGCCTGGATCGAAGTTACTTGCCAGCATCTTTGGCGCCTTTTGCTCGAGCACTGCCGAGCCCGCCAGCCCGCCGCCGAGCACTTTGACCGCCGCGTCCAGGTCGACGCCGTACGCACGCAGAAACGTGATTGCTTCCGCGAGGAGTTCGATATTGCCCGCGACGATCAGTTGATTGGCGGCCTTGACGGTCTGTCCGGCCCCGCTGGGGCCGACGTGAACGATTGTCTTGCCGACGATATCGAGAATCGGTGTGGCAGCAGCGAAATCGTCATCGGCAGCCCCGACCATGATCGACAGCGTTGCGTTCTTGGCGCCGGGCTCTCCGCCGGATACCGGGGCGTCGATGAGACGCAGCCCGCGTTCGCTGGCTTGCTTGGCCAGCTCGGCGGTGACGTCAGGGCGGATCGAGGAGAAGTCGATCACCAGCGTCGACGGTTGCGCGTGGGCGAAAACACCGTCCTCCGAGAGCAACACATTTTGCACGTCGGGGGAGTCGGGGACCATGACGGCCACCACGTCGGCTTTTTTCACGGCTTCCGCGATGGAATCAGCCTCCGCTCCACCGGCCTCGATCAGCGCCGCGGCACGGCCCGGCGAACGGTTGTAACCGATGACGGTGTGGCCGGCCCGGGCGAGATGGCAGGCCATCGGGCTGCCCATGATGCCCAGCCCGATAAAGCCGATCGTGGTCATTGATTCCTCGTTCCTGTCAGTGTTCGCAGCGACTCGACGCTGACACCGCCGCGACCTCGCTCGGCGGGCGGCAGCCAGTCGAACGTGTCGGGCCGAGAAGACTTGTATTCCAAGCCGATGTAGCCGTCGTAGTCACGTCCCAGCAATATGGCGAGATAGTCGCCCAGCGGGACTTCACCGGTTCCCGGCTCCCCGCGTCCGGGGCGTCGGCAACCTGAACGTGCCCGATCCGCTCATAGTTGGACAGCAGGGCGGCGGTCACATCGTCGTTGTTGACATAGAGGTGATAGAGATCCGCCAACAGCCGCAAGTTGGTGGCACCCGATTCAGCGTGCACGCGGTCGATGATGCGCACCGCGTCGGCCGCGGTTTCGAGCGGGTACCGGGGCGCGCCGCTGACCGGCTCGATCAGCACCGTCGCGCCGATGCGCTGGGCGGCTTGAGCCGCGTAGGCAAGATTCTTGGCCGCGACCTCGTCCTGCACGGCCGGCGCTATACCCTCGATGCGGTTGCCGTACAGCGCGTTAAAGGCCCGGGTGCCTAAACTTTCGGCGATACCGACGGCAACTTGCACATTTTCGCGAAAATCGGTTGTCAGCGCGGGATCCGACAGAACTCCCCGGTCGCCACCGGCCATGTAGCCGGCGAAGAAGTTCAGTCCGGACAACTGCACCCCCGCCTTCTCGATGGCGCGGACGAATGCCCTGACGTCCGCCTCCGGGGGCGTCGCCTCGATGAACGGCCACCAGAACTCCACCGCCTCAAACCCCGCTGCCCGAGCTGCGGCCGGCCTGTCCAGCACCGCTAGATCGGTGAAAAGGATCGAGCAGTTCACCGTATAAGTCGCACCAGCCATCGCTGTCCCTTCTATTGCCTAGACCGCGGACGGCTCGGCGCGCTCCATCCGACGTGGCCTCAGGTCTGGTTCCGTATCGCGGAATTGCCGCATCGGAATACGAAATAAGTCAAGGTGATACTCCAGTCTGTGTCAAGAATCGGCGAAACTCGTACAACCCGAATTGTCAGATTTGATAAGCGATTTCGATGACTACGGCGGATGTCAAGCGCCGCACCTTTGACAGCTTTGCCTTGCGCGTGTCAGGTTATTGAGGTGGAGGTGGAATTCCGCATTTCGGAATGCCGGCTAGTTGAGCAAGCCCTGCACCATCCGCCGCAAGCCCTCTGAAACGTGTGTGCGGCTCGACCTTGATGGGATGACCTGGGTGATGAGGCGCAACATCGTGCTGGCGCCGGACAAGTTCAAGGGCTCGTTGACCGCCGAGCAGGCTGCCCAGGCAATGGCGCAGGGGGTGTGCCGAGCAGATCCGACGATGAACCCAATCGCCTGCCCTGTCGCAGACGGGGGAGAGGGCACCCTGCATGCCGTCTTGGCGGCCGGATTTGAACCAGTCGAAGTGCAGGCGTGCGGGCCGACCGGCGCACCGGTGCGTTCCGGGTATGCCCGCAAGGGCGGGCGCGCGGTCATCGAGATGGCGGATATCTGTGGGCTGCAGCGGCTTCCGGCTGCAACGCCGGCGCCGGTGACGGCGACGAGCTACGGGCTGGGCAGCGTGATCGCCCACGCGCTGGACGACGGCTGCCGAGACATTGTCATCACCGTCGGTGGAAGTGCAAGCACCGACGGCGGCGCGGGGATGTTGATGGCGCTGGGCGCCGAGATACTCGATCGCCACGGTCAGCCCATTGCTCTCGGTGCTCAAGGTCTGGCCGACGCTGCTCACCTCGATCTCAGCCGGCTGCACCCGGGCCTGCGCACAGCGACGGTCACGCTGGCGGCCGATGTGGACAGCCCGCTGTGTGGGCCACTCGGTGCGGCCGCTGTCTACGGACCGCAAAAAGGAGTCCTCGGCGACCGCGTGGCCGAAGTGGACGGTGGTCTGTCGAAATGGGCGGACCTGGTTGAAACGGTCATCGGCGCGGATTGCCGAGATGCGCCAGGGGCGGGCGCCGCGGGAGGCGTGGGATTCGCCGCGCTTGCCGTGCTGCGCGCACGGATGAGACCCGGCATCGAAATGATCCTCGACCTCGTCGAACTCGATCGAAAGCTGTTGGGCGCCACGATGGTCATCACCGGTGAAGGCTCCCTCGACGGCCAATCGTTACGAGGTAAGGCGCCCGTGGGCGTTTCGCGATGTGCCCACTCCCACGGCATACCAACCTTTGCCATCGCCGGGATATCGACGTTGACGAGCGCCCAAGCCCGAACGGCAGGCTTCGGCGCGGTGCGCACCCTCAACGAGCTCGAGCCAGATCTTTCGCGCTGCACCAAATACGCCGCAAATCTGCTGGCTGTGGTCACCGAACGGTTGATCCGCGAGAGCACCGACGTGTTGGGCTGATACCGAAATTCGATCAACTGGCGATGCGGTTCGACCCGAGCCGCATACGGTATTCAGACACGAGATTGTTCTTGGATGTGTAGTCCACGACCCTGAAAAGAGGTCTGCCGCAATGTCCACCCTGCTGCTGCACCACCCGAGTTTCGCTAACCACCGGACCGGTGGGGGTCATCCGGAGCGGCCGGATCGCTATCGCGCGGTGGAGGCGGTGCTAAGCCAGCCACAATTCGACACGCTGGTGCGCGAGCAAGCCGAGCCAGCCGACCTCGCGACTACCCGCTATGTGCATTCGAACCGTTACGTCGACGATCTCGAAGCCGCTCGTCCCGCCCAAGGTTATGTGTACCTCGACGGTGGCGACACCGTAATGGAGCCATCGACGTGGGAAGTGGTCTTGCGCGGGGTGGGCGGGACGCTACAGGCGATCGACAATGTGCTGACCGGGCAGGTTCAGAATGCTTTCGTGGCCTGCCGGCCGCCGGGTCATCACGCGGAGACCGAGCGCGCAATGGGCTTTTGCTTGTTCAACAACATCAGCATTGGAGCGCGGCATGCGCAGCAGACGTACGGAGTAACGCGGGTCGCGATCGTCGATTTCGATGTTCACCACGGCAACGGCACGCAGCAGATTTTCTACTCCGATTCCGACGTGCTGTATGCGTCCACTCATCAGATGCCACTGTTTCCCGGCACGGGTGCAGCAGATGAAACCGGGGCCGGCAACATCTTCAATTCACCGCTGAAGCCGGGCGACGGTGGGCCCGAGTTACGCAGGGCATTTCAGCAACGAATTCTGCCCGAGCTCGACAGGTTCTCCCCGGAGCTGATTCTCGTGTCCGCGGGATTCGACGCACACGAACGTGACCCGCTTGGTTCGCTGACGATGACTGCTGACGACTTCGGCTGGGTCACCCGCGAGTTGATGAACTCAGCCGAAAAACTTTGCGACGGTCGGCTGGTGGCGGTGCTGGAAGGAGGCTATGACCTTCAGGGGCTGGCGGATTCGGTCGTGGCTCACGTCGGCGAGCTGATCAAGGGTTAGGCAACCGGTTGCGCTCTGAGCTTGGCCCCGACCACGAGTTCTACGCTGGGCACCGAGACATGGGCTTGATTCAACCGCAGGAATCGGCCGTCGATCGAGTACTGACCGATCACGTATACCTCGACATGCTCCGCCGAACCGTCGGTTTTGCTGACCTCGAGGACAAATCGTGCGGCGTATCGATTCCAGAAGCGGAATTCTTCGAGCGTAAACACGCTCCCGTGGGCGATTTCTGAGCGTGCGATCGTGGCTAGACGGGCGAACTCGTCTCGGGTATAAGCCTTTCCATTGTCGCGATGCTGGTAGCCCTGGTCGAAGAATGCGTTCATCACGTCATCGACGCTGCGGTGCGTGCAGAACAGCAATTCGCGCAGCGCGTCACTAAATGATGGTCGGATCACCAGATCTCCTCCCGCCACCTAACGCATCCTCAACGTACCTGTTGTGATAGACCTTTGGCGTTGCCCGCTATGACGAAAAGTGAAGCAGGCCATCATTTTGACGCATGGCGCTCGCTCAGCCCCCGATCGGTGAACGCGGAATGAGCGAGGCGCGCACCCCCACTCGGTGCGCCGCGCCGCCGGACTCGCTGCCCACCATGCCGCCCGTCGGCGTGTTGGCGGCATGGCGATGTGCCGCGCCGTGGTGGTTATGGTGACCGGCCTGCGAAGCGGAGTGCATGGGCGGGTTGCCGGCGTTCCCCGAAAGCGCATTGGCCCAACCGGGTGGTACCGACAAGGTTCCCAGTTGGGACGCTTGACCGAGGCCAGCCGAGGGCTCGCCGCCGAATCCCGCCGACCAGGGGTCGGCGAGGGGGTTCAACCCGTCCAGCGACCCTAGTTCGCCGAGCTCACCGGGGAGTGCCTCCTCGACGCCCAAAAGCGAATCGCCACCGACTAGTTCGAGGCCGGAGCCGGCCAGGTCGAGGGCGAATCCGCTGATGTCGGTGCTCAGACCGAAGCCATCTGAGCCGAACCCCAATGCGCTGGTGCCGATTTCGGGTGCGGAGCTACTACCGACGTCAACCAGGCTAGCCATCGTGCTGGCCAACATAGAGGTGGCCCGCATCCCTGCAGTTGTGCTCGTGGTCGCGCTCTTAGAAGTCTTGGCCAGCCGCGCCAGCATGGACACCGAGGAGGAAATTCCCGACGCCGCGAGCGGTGTCCCAGCACCCATCGCTGCCGACGTGCCGGCACCGGGGCTCGCAAGTCCTTGCAGTGTCGTCTCGGCCGAACTCAGCAACTTAGCCGGCGCCGGCGCGGGTGCGCCTGGATCGGTCGTGCGTGGTGGCGGTGCAAAGGCTGAAAGTCCGGATACGCTAGCCGAATTCGCCGCATAGCCGTACATAGCCGCCGCGTCCCTGGCCCACATTTCGCTGTACTCGCCTTCCGCAACCATGATGGCGGGGGTGTTCTGTCCGAGAAGGTTGCCGGCAATCAATGCCGCAAGCCGAATGCGGTTGGCGACGATCATCGGCGGTGGCACCGTCATCGCGTACGCCGTTTCGTAGGCCGCCGCGGCGGCGGTGGCCTTGCTGGCCACCTCCTCGCAGTGCGCGGCCGTGGATCTGATCCACCCGGCGTATGGCATAACCGCCGCTGTCATGGCCATCGACGATGAACCCGTCCACGATCCACCGATTAATTCGGCGACGACTGATTCGCATCTGCTGGCGGCGAGGTGCATCTCCACGGCCAACTCCTCCCATTCCGCGGAGGCGGCCAGCAGGGTTGCCGGTCCGGGGCCTGAATACATTCGGCCGGAGTTCACTTCGGGTGGCAGCGCCCCAAAATCCATTGGTTTCCTCGTCTTGCCCGTGGTCCGGTGCCGTGCGTCGCCGATGGGGCAGCCGGTGCTCGAAGCGTTCGGAAAGACTACTGTATACAGTATCCAGTTGCTGCTCGACGGGCCCGGCGGTGACACATATGAAACTCATATGTTGCGGACCGGGCGTGCCAGCAACCCTGGGCGAACATGACACCGATTGCTGAGGTGTGGGCGGCCGTATCGACGAGGCCGCAGCGGCAAATCCCGCCTATCGTTGAGGGATGTGCCGGAACATCACCGAACTGCGCGGTTTGCGGCCCGCGGCCACGGCTGAGGAGGTCGCCGCGGCCGCGCGCCAGTACGTGCGAAAAGTCAGCGGCATTACCCACCCGTCGGCCGCGAACGTCGACGCGTTCGAAGCCGCGGTCGCCGAGGTCACCCAGACGACGACGCGCTTGCTGAAGTCCTTGCCGCCGCGCCGGCAACCACCCAAGACCGTCCCGCTGTTGCGCCGACCCGAGGTAGTGGCGCGTCTCTCCGCAACGAAATGACCCTCACCGCAACGACGCCCGCGCTCAAAGAATGGAGCGCCGCCGTCCACGCACTGATGCGCGGTCGGCAGTACGTGTTGTTGCGCAAGGGCGGTATAGGGGAGAAGCGGTTCGAAGTGGCGTCGCAGGAGTTCCTGCTGTTTCCGACGGTTGCACACAGCCACCAGGAGCGTGTCCGGCCAGAGCATCACGACCTGCTGGCCGCTGCGGCGGCCGACAGCACCGACGATCAGCTGGTGATCAGGGCTGCGGCGAAAGTGGTTGCAGCACTGGCGGTTAACCGGCCCGAGCGGCTCGGGGAAATCGAGGACCTGCACATCTGGACCGCCGAGTCGGTGCGCGCCGACCGGCTGGATTTTCGGCCCAAGCACAAACTCGCCGCGCTGGTGGTGTCGGTGACCCCGCTGATCGAGCCGATACACCTGACTCGGATCCCCGAATATCGGGGTTGTAAGAGTTGGGTGCCGTTGCCGGCGAGCCCGGCATTCGGGACGCCGATCCACGACGACGCCGTGCTAGCCGGGATTGCCACCCGCGTCCGCGACGCCGTGGGCTGACAGGTCGAGCGGGCCGACCGGCAACAGCAGCCGGGAGCTCCCGTAGGCGATGGCGTGAGTGGCCGGCTTCGATTGGCGGGCCGTCAACATCGGTTCGCCGGTGCCAAGGTTGCGCGCGTACCGCGGAAACCAGCTGCCGGTAACGAACAGGCGGATGCGCGAACCGGCTCGAAAGCGGTGTGCGATCGCGTCGAGTTCGATGCTGACGGTCTTCGCCGGGGCAGCCAGCCGCCGGTAGCCGTCGCTGACGTTTCGCGAGTGGCCCTTGGCGTCGAGTTCGCTGACCCGGACGAACAGGTCGACGTGCGGATTGTTGGAGCTGTGCGCCAGCTCGACGATCGGATTCCCGTAGACGCACAGATCGTGCAGCAGGGTCGCGCTGTTGAAGGTAAGCACATCGTCGCGCAGCGCCAGCCGGCTGTCGTCGCGGTAGCCGCCACGTGTGGACAGCGACGGACCGCCGACGGTCGGTGTCGGGTCGGCGGGGTCGTAGTGGAAGGTCGCCGGCGGCAGCCCTTTCAGGTCCTTGGGTGACGCCTCGTCCAGATAGCGGCCGGGCCTCAGGTACAACGCGCGCTGCGAGGTGACGGGTGGCCAATCGGGTAGGTCGCGCCAGCCCTGGCCGGTGACCCCGACGCGAACCCTGCTGGGGCGGCTCAGCTCCGTGGTGCCCGCCAGATGGGTGTCCAGCCAGTCCAAGGTCTCGCGCGCGTTGGTGGGCAGTCCCTTGCCGAGCATCTGAGTGTGGGTCCAGGGCCCGACCGTGAGCGCGACGTCCGCGCCGCGGCGGCGAAGGTGCGCATACTGCTGCAGCGTCTGGCGCAGAAAGACGTCTTGCCAGCCACTCATCAGCAAGACCGGCACCTGCACCCGGTCCAGCGCGGTGCTGCAGCGCAATTGGTTACAGAACGCGTCATCCGGGTCGGGGCGCTCTACCCAGGATTCGAACCACGGCGCACCGGTGCCGAGCAGCGCGCGCGCCGATTCGCCGAACGGCACTCCGGCGGCCGCCCGGGCCACCCTGCGAAGAGCCAGCAACTGGCGGATTCCGGCTTGGACCCGGGACGGGTCTTCCTGGTGGGCCACCATGTCGCTCCACAGGAGAAAGTCGATCGTGAACGAGCCGGTATCCCAGAGTGCGGCGTGGAAGTCGTGTGGGCCCGCCGCGATAACGGCGGCGGCCAGTTCGGGCGGCGGGTCCTGAAGCAACGCCCATTGAGTGAAACCCTGATATGACGTGCCGATGGTGGCAAACCGGCCGGTGAACCACGGCTGCTCGACTAACCATGCGGCGGTGTCGGCGCTGTCGGTGATTTCATTGGCCATCGGCTCGAAAACACCGCCAGACCCGAACGTTCCGCGCACGCTTTGCAGCACGACGTGGTAGCCCCGCGTCGCAAACGGCCAGGCGAATACCAGCGAGAACGGATATCCACGCCCGTAGGGCCCGCGCACCAGCACAGTGCCGACCGGGCTGGAGGTAGTCGGTGCGTAGTGATCGGCAACCAGCGCAACCCCGTCGCGCATCGGCACCTCAACGCGATTCACGGTGTAGCCGCTGGTGGCCGGCCGCAGACCAAACAGCCGGCCCAAGACGTTGCCACCGGTCTGGGTCAGGGTGCGCAGCGCGGGTGGAACAGGTCTAGTCGACGTCATGCTCACGTTCCCCAGGTTAAGGCGGACCGGCTACGGTCTTCGCGCCGGCGCGAATTCATCTCAGCCACAAAAGATCGTGCGCACCGGCGCCGATCACCGTGGCCGGGCTAAAACTTGTAATACGGGGTGAGGTCGTTGGCCCGCTGCAGATTGGTGGACGGGCAGTCGACCTCGGGGTTTGAGTAGACCGTCGAGTAGAACAGCGCCTGTTGCAGCACGCCGTAGCTGGTCTTGAACGCCACCATGCAGGAGAAGTACCAGAAGCTGTTGTGGTAGGTCGGCTTCAGCACCCAGTAGGTGGCCGCGCGGTGGCCCTGGATCGTGGTCTCGAGGGCGTCGGGAGGCAGGGACTGCTCGTAGGTGCGCCAGACGATCGGCTCGACGGCCACCTGATAGTTGCCCGCGTCGAGTTTGCAGCGCAGACCGTCCTCATGCTCGGGCGGCGTGAACCCCAAACCGAGCCGCTGCAGGGTGTCGAACGGGATGTCTTCGCATGCGTCGAAGGGCCGCGGGTCGGTGGTCGCGATGATGGGACTCTTCATCGTCGTTTCCAGTGGCCGCGCCGTTGAGCGCAGATCGACGGTCTCGCCGCCTCCGGTCCGGGCGGGCGGGCCGCTCTGCCAGCCCACCGTGCCTCCGATGACCGCTGTCAGCACCGCACCGAGCGCTCCGAGCAGGCGCACCCTGGTGAACATGACACCCCCCAAACCGTCGGCCGTCTCTTGTGCGGGGAGTTTACAAGTCACGTGCGCGAGGTCACAGCCAAACCTGAACTTGTTCTAACCGGGAGGTGGTAGCGGCCGAAACTCCCAGCGGAACCCGGGTCGGCGCGTCGGGTCGTTAGGCTGGTTACTCGTGGTGACGCGGGACTCGACAAACGGGGGACAGGCGACCGGCCAACCGACACTGTGGGCGGTCTCCGATTTGCACACGGGTCATATGGGCAACAAGCCGGTCACCGAATCGCTGCATCCGTCGTCACCGGATGACTGGCTGATCGTTGCCGGCGATGTGGCCGAACGCACCGATGAGATCCGTTGGGCCCTTGACCTGTTGCGACGCCGATTCGCCAAGGTGATCTGGGTGCCGGGCAACCACGAACTGTGGACCACCAACCGCGATCCCAACCAGGTCTTCGGTAAAGCTCGCTACGACTACCTGGTCAACATGTGCGACGAGATGGGTGTGGTGACGCCCGAACACCCGTTCCCGGTGTGGACCGAACGCGGCGGTCCGGCCACAGTCGTGCCGATGTTCCTGCTCTACGATTACAGCTTCTTGCCTGAGGGGGCGCGCAGCAAAGCCGAAGGCCTGGAAATCGCGCGAGCGAACAACATTGTGGCGACCGACGAATTCCTGCTCTCATCGGAGCCGTACCCCACCCGCGACGCGTGGTGTCGCGAGCGGGTGGACATCACCCGCGCTCGCCTGGAACAACTCGACTGGATGACGCCTACCGTGCTGGTCAACCACTTCCCGCTGGTGCGCGACCCTTGCGACGCGTTGTTCTACCCAGAGTTCTCGCTATGGTGCGGCACCACCAAGACCGCCGACTGGCACACTCGCTACAACGCCATCTGCTCGGTTTACGGCCACTTACACATTCCGCGGACCACCTGGTATGACGACGTGCGCTTCGAGGAAGTCTCGGTGGGATATCCGCGAGAGTGGCGGCGCCGCAAACCGCCCAGCTGGCTGCGCCAGGTTCTGCCCGACCCGCAGTACGCGCCCGGCGACCTCAACGACTTCGGTGGCCACTTCCAGATCACTCCCGAGATGAAGGCGCAGGCCACGCAGTTCCGGGAACGATTGCGGCAGCGGCAGTCGCGATGACCGCGGACACCCTCGTGTCGTCGGTGTTGCCGGCGACCGACGATATGGCGTATTCGGAGGTGTACTCCGACCCGCCCGGGCTGGCCCCGCTGCCCGAAGAAGAGGCACTGATCGCCAAGTCGGTCGCCAAGCGGCGCAACGAGTTCATCACCGTCCGGCATTGTGCCCGCATCGCACTCGGTGAACTGGGCCTGCCGCCGGTGCCGATTCTCAAGGGCGACAAGGGGCAACCCTGCTGGCCCGACGGCGTCGTCGGTAGCCTCACGCACTGCACGGGCTATCGCGGTGCGGTGGTGGGCCGCAGCGCCGCGGTGCGCTCGGTCGGGATCGACGCCGAACCGCACGACGTGTTGCCGACCGGCGTGCTGGATGCGATCAGCTTGCCGGCCGAGCGCACCGAAATCGCGCAGGTAATGCCGGGAGATCTGCATTGGGATCGAATCCTGTTCTGCGCCAAGGAAGCAACGTACAAGGCGTGGTTCCCGTTGACCAAGCGATGGCTGGGCTTCGAGGATGCCCACATCAGCTTCGAGGCCGACGGCCCGGCGACCGGCACGTTCGTCTCGCAGATTCTGATCGATCCGGAGGCGCTGTCGGGTCCGCCGCTGACCGCGCTGCGGGGCCGCTGGTCGGTCGACCGCGGACTCGTGCTGACCGCGATCGTGCTATGACCGAAAGCTGCACCGGTCCAGGACTAGTCGTCGTCGACAAGCCGGCCGGAATGACCAGCCACGACGTGGTGGGGCGCTGCCGGCGAATCTTTTCCACCCGACGGGTGGGCCACGCGGGCACCCTGGACCCGATGGCCACCGGGGTTCTGGTGGTCGGGATCGACCGCGCCACCAAGATCCTCGGGCTGTTGACGGCATCGGAGAAGTCGTATGCCGCCACGATCCGCTTGGGTCAGGTCACCTCCACCGAGGACGCGGAAGGTGAACTGTTGCAAAGCATCTCGGCTGAACATCTCACCGACGAGGCGATCGCCGCGGCGATCGCCGGGCTGCGCGGCGACATCAAACAGGTGCCGTCGGCGGTTAGCGCGATCAAGGTCGGTGGCCGTCGCGCCTATCAGTTGGTCCGCGAGGGCGAGGCGGTCGAGCTCAAGGCCCGCCCGGTACGCATCGATCGGTTCGAGATCTCGGCGACCCGGCGTTCCGGCAGCGGGCAAGGCCTCATTGATCTCGACGTCGCCGTCGACTGCTCGTCGGGAACCTACATTCGCGCGCTGGCCCGCGACCTGGGGTCCGCGCTCGGGGTGGGCGGGCATCTGACTTCGCTGCGGCGCACCCGCGTCGGCCGCTTCGAGCTCGATGCGGCGCGCTCGCTCGACGAACTCGCCGAACAGCCGCGACTGAGTTGGACGCTGGACGACGCGTGCCTGCTGATGTTCCCGCGCCGCGACCTGAGCGCTGAGGAAGTCGACGCGACCAGCAACGGCCGGCCCTTGTCGCCCGCGGGTATCGACGGTGTCTATGCCGGAGCCGACAGCGACGGTCGGGTGATCGCGCTGTTGCGCGACGAGGGTTCGCGGACCAAGTCGGTGGTGGTGATCCGCCCCGCGACGCTCTAACAGGTCCCGGCCGAGCGGTTGGTTGGGCGGCGTTGCACACTGGGATGACTAGGCGGCCTACCGTTCGGAAGGGGACAACGATGTCCAACAAGGTTTATGTCATCGGCGTCGGCATGACGAAGTTTGAGAAGCCGGGCCGCCGCGAGGGCTGGGACTACCCAGACATGGCTCGCGAGTCGGGAACCAACGCGCTGGCCGACGCGGGCATCGACTACAGCGTGATCGAGCAGGGCTACGTCGGCTATGTCTACGGAGAGTCGACCGCGGGGCAGCGAGCACTCTACGAATTGGGCTTGTCCGGCATTCCGATCGTCAACGTCAACAACAACTGTTCGACCGGCTCCACCGCGCTGTTCATGGCCGCGCAGGCGATTCGCGGCGGGTTGGCTGACTGCACGATCGCGCTGGGGTTCGAGAAGATGAAGCCCGGATCGCTGGCGACGACCTACGAAGACCGCACCAACCCGATGGACAAGCACGTCAAGGCGATGGCCGAGATCAGCGAGTTCGCCTTCCCGGCGGCGCCTTGGATGTTCGGCGCGGCGGGCCGCGAGCACATGTTGCAGTACGGCAGCACCGCCGAGCACTTCGCAAAGATCGGCTACAAGAACCACAAGCATTCGGTGAATAACCCGTTCGCGCAGTTCCAGGACGAGTACACCCTCGACGACATCCTGGCCGCGAAGATGATCTACGACCCGCTGACCAAGTTGCAGTGCTCGCCGACGTCGGATGGTTCGGGCGCGGCGATCCTGGCCTCCGAAAGCTTCGTCGACCGCCACTCGCTGGCCGGTCAGGCGGTCGAGATCGTCGGTCAGGCCATGACGACCGACTTCAAGTCCACCTTCGACGGCAGCGCCAAGGGGCTCATCGGCTACGACATGAATGTGCAAGCAGCACAACGGGTTTACGACCAGTCCGGTCTGGGGCCCGAGGACTTCCAGGTGATAGAGCTGCACGACTGCTTCTCGGCCAACGAGCTGCTGCTCTATGAAGCCCTCGGCCTGTGCGCTGCGGGCGAGGCGCCCAAGCTGATCGACAACGGCGACACCACGTACGGCGGACGCTGGGTGGTCAACCCGTCCGGCGGCCTGATCTCCAAGGGTCACCCGCTGGGCGCGACCGGGCTGGCGCAGTGCGCCGAACTGAACTGGCAGCTGCGGGGCCAGGCCGACAAGCGGCAGGTCGACAACGTCACCGCCGCACTGCAACACAACATCGGGCTGGGCGGCGCCGCCGTCGTCACCGCATACCAGCGGGCCCAGCGCTGAGCGGCACGCGGCCGGGGGAACACGATGATCGAGTGGTCCGACACCGATCTGATGATGCGGGATGCCGTTCGTCAGTTCGTGGACAAGGAGATCCGCCCGCACCTGGACGAATTGGAAACCGGTGCGCTGTCGCCGTATCCGATTGCCCGTAAGTTCTTCAGTCAGTTCGGCCTGGACGCGATGGCCGCCGAGTCGGTCAAGAAGATGCTGGACCGCGAGCGTGCCAAGCGCAACGGTGAATCCAAGGGCGAAAAGCGAGACGGCGCAGAAGATTCGGGCGGTATCGGCGGTCAGCAATCGATGGTTGCGGTACTGGTTTCCGAAATCGCCCGGGTCAGCATCGGATTGCTGAGTACCGCATCGGTCAGCCTCGGCCTCGGCGCGGCGACCATCATGAGCCGCGGCACGCTGGCCCAGAAAGAACGCTGGCTGCCCGAGCTGATGACGCTGGAAAAGATTGCGGCGTGGGCGATTACCGAGCCGGACTCCGGGTCGGACGCGTTCGGCGGCATGAAGACCTACGTCAGACGCGACGGCGAGGACTACATCCTCAACGGGCAGAAGACATTCATCACCAACGGGCCTCACGCCGACGTCCTGGTCGTGTACGCGAAACTGGACGAAGGCGACGCTTCCCCGGACAAACAAGACAAGCGGAACCGGCCGGTGCTGGTTTTCGTGCTCGACGCGGGGATGCCGGGCCTCACACAGGGCAAGCCCTTCAAGAAGATGGGCATGATGTCCTCGCCGACCGGTGAGTTGTTCTTCGACAACGTGCGGTTGGGCCCGGACCGGCTGCTCGGCGAGAGTGAGCAGCACGCCAGCGGCGACGGACGCGACAGTGCCCGCGACAATTTCGCCGCCGAGCGGATCGGGATCGCGATGATGGCGCTGGGCATCATCGACGAATGCCACCGGCTGTGTGTGGACTATGCGAAGACTCGCACGTTGTGGGGCAAGAACATTGGGCAGTTCCAGCTGATCCAGCTGAAGCTGGCGAAGATGGAGATCGCCCGGATGAACGTGCAGAACATGGTGTTCATGACCATCGAGCGCCAACAGGCCGGTAAACCGCTGACGCTGGCCGAGGCGTCGGCCATCAAGCTGTACTCCTCGGAGACGGCCACCGAGGTGGCGATGGAGGCCGTGCAGTTGTTCGGCGGCAACGGCTACATGGCCGAATACCGGGTCGAGCAGCTGGCGCGGGACGCGAAATCACTGATGATCTACGCGGGCAGCAACGAGGTCCAGGTGACCCACATCGCCAAGGGACTGCTGACCGGCTAGGGCATCTGGCGGCGACCCGCTGCGCCCGGCGGCGCCGCGCTTGCGATCGCCGCTAGGGCACCACCCAGACGGCCCGGGCCGCCGGACTGCCCAGATCGACGATGGTCTCGGCGCCGTCAGCCGATTCGATCGCAATCGAGATCATGCCGGCGAATTCACGTCGGGTCTCGACACGCACCCGCGAGTCGAGACTGATTCCGACGCTGGAGAAATATCGCAGCATCTCCGGATCCTTGTCGGAGATGCGAGCGACCTTGACCGTCTCGCCCTCGTTGCACGCCCACAGCTGGCGGGCCGGCGGGGCGGGCACTTGCCCGTCGGAGGCGGGGATGGGGTCGCCGTGCGGGTCGCGCTGCGGGAATCCCAGCTTGGCGTCGATGCGATTCACCAGCCGATCCGATACCGCATGCTCGAGCACTTCGGCCTCGTCGTGCACCTCATCCCAGCCATAGCCGAGCTCGTTGACCAGGAAGGTCTCCAGCAGCCGGTGCCTGCGCACCACCTCGAGTGCCGCGCGCCGACCCGCTTCGGTCAGCGTTACCGCTCCGTACTTCGCGTGGTCGACGAGGCCCTGCTCGGCGAGTTTGCGGATCGACTCCGAGGCCGTGCTGGCCGATACCCCGATCCGGTCGGCCAGCATCTTGGTGCTGACCCTTTCCACCGACCACTCCTGGGCATTCCAGATGACCTTGAGATAGTCCTGGCCAACCGCGGTGAGACCGCCAGCCTCTTCGTCAGCCCTCACAAACGAAAAGTTTAGGCAATCTACGGCTGGTCTGGCGTGGTGACCGGCACGACTCGGCGTCGCAGTTCCGAAATGCCCACGCCAGTTCTACGGAATTGGGATCCTTCGGCGCGTCGGACAACTGTGCACCGTAGGCTGGCGGTCGTGCAGCGGTGGCGCGGCCAAGACGAGATCCCCACTGACTGGGGCCGATGCGTGCTCACGATCGGGGTGTTCGACGGTGTGCACCGCGGTCATGCCGAATTGATTGCGCACGCGGTGAAAGCCGGCTCGGCGCGCGACGTGCCGATCGTGATGATGACCTTCGATCCGCATCCGATGGAAGTGGTCTATCCGGGCAGTCACCCCGCGCAGCTGACAACCTTGACCCGCCGCGCCGAGCTTGTCGAAGAACTGGGTATCGACGTCTTCCTGGTGATGCCGTTCACGACGGACTTCATGAAGCTCACGCCGGAGCGTTACGTGCACGAGCTGCTGGTGGAGAACCTGCACGTCGTCGAGGTCGTGGTGGGGGAGAACTTCACTTTCGGCAAGAAGGCGCTCGGCACCGTCAACACCTTGCGCAAGGCCGGTGACCGGTTCGGATTCGCGGTCGAGTC
This sequence comes from Mycobacterium montefiorense, assembly GCF_003112775.1. Classification (GTDB taxonomy): domain Bacteria; phylum Actinomycetota; class Actinomycetes; order Mycobacteriales; family Mycobacteriaceae; genus Mycobacterium; species Mycobacterium montefiorense. The sequence continues at coordinate 94,095 of NZ_BFCH01000001.1, forward strand.
GATGTCACTGCTGTCCGAGCACCACAGCAACGAGACCGTGACGTTCTCGTCCACGTACATCCGCTCCTGCGTGGACGCCGGGGACATGGCGGCGGCGACGGAGGCGCTGGGCCGTCCTCACCGCGTCGAAGGCGTCGTGGTCCGTGGTCATGGGCGCGGCGCCGAGCTGGGCTTTCCCACCGCGAACGTCGCACCGCCGATGTACTCGGCCATCCCGGCCGACGGCGTGTATGCCGCCTGGTTCACCGTGCTCGGGCACGGGCCGGTGGCCGGCACCGTCGTCCCGGGCGAGCGCTACCAGGCCGCCGTCTCCGTCGGCACCAACCCGACCTTTTCCGGACGCACCCGCACCGTCGAAGCTTTCGTCCTCGACACCACCGCTGACCTGTACGGACAGCATGTTGCCCTGGACTTCGTCGCCCGCATCCGCGGCCAGCACAGGTTCGATTCGATCAAGGAACTGGTCGCCGAGATCGGCGTCGACACCGAACGAACGCGCACCCTGCTCTCCGACTGACCGCGCCTGACGATTCGGGACGGGCAGATCTTGGCTGCTAAACTGCCGGACGACATCGGCGCGTGCTGCGGTTCGCGGTGGCCGCGCCTTTACACAGAACCTTCGCGGACCCAGTGATGGAGATATTTCGTGGCGCTTACTGCCGAGCAGAAAAAAGAAATTCTGGGCCAATACGGCCTGCATGACACCGACACCGGATCGCCGGAGGCGCAGATCGCGCTGCTGACCAAGCGGATCTCCGACCTCACCGAGCACCTCAAGGTGCACAAGCACGACCACCACTCACGCCGCGGCTTGCTGCTGCTGGTGGGACGCCGGCGTCGGCTGATCAAATACATCTCGCAGATCGACGTTGAGCGCTACCGCTCGCTGATCGATCGGCTGGGTCTGCGTCGCTGACGCTGACCCATTCCACGCTATTCTCGTGGGCCGTGTTCGCCCATGTAGAGTGGGAGCGTTCTGGGGCCTGTCTGGCCCGAACAAATGGTGCGGTCCGCGCAGATCCGCGTGTTCCGTTCCAGCGTGTCACGACGGGAGCAGCCCAGTCTGTATCGGGCGGTCTTCGGTAGTGGCAGCCGGGCTCTCCGGATCTGGAGCAGGTCGGCCGCTTCGATCGATGGCCGTAGCCGCATTCAGACTCCAGGTATCTCAGGGAAGCTCTCAGGGGTGGCTCGCGGGTCCGTCCGGGCCGGTGAGCTGGCCCGGGCCCTCTTCGGGTCGCGTGTGACGACGCGAAAAAGCTGAATAACCCAGAGAGGCTGTACGGACACCTATGTCTGTAGCTCAAATTGATGAAGGCGTGTTCGAGGCGACCGCCACAATCGACAACGGGACCTTCGGGACCCGGACCGTGCGTTTCGAGACCGGCCGGCTGGCCCAGCAGGCCGCCGGCGCCGTCGTCGCCTACCTCGACGACGAGAACATGCTGCTGTCGGCGACAACCGCCAGCAAGTCGCCGAAGGAACACTTCGACTTCTTCCCGCTGACGGTCGACGTCGAGGAGCGGATGTACGCCGCGGGCCGTATCCCCGGCTCGTTCTTCCGTCGTGAGGGCCGGCCCTCCACCGATGCGATCCTGACCTGCCGGCTGATCGACCGCCCGCTGCGGCCGTCGTTCGTCTCCGGCCTGCGTAACGAAATCCAGGTCGTGGTGACGATCCTGAGCCTGGACCCCAACGACCTGTATGACGTGCTGGCGATCAACGCCGCGTCGGCCTCCACCCAGATCAGCGGGCTGCCATTCTCCGGTCCCATCGGGGGCGTGCGGGTGGCGCTGATCGACGGCACCTGGGTCGCGTTCCCGACCGTCGAGCAACTCGAGCGGGCCGTATTCGACATGGTCGTGGCCGGCCGAAAAGTAGACGGCGACGTCGCCATCATGATGGTTGAGGCCGAGGCCACCGACAAGGTCATCGAACTCGTCGAGGGCGGCGCCCAGGCGCCGACGGAAACCGTTGTGGCCGAAGGCCTGGAGGCTGCCAAGCCGTTCATCGACGCGCTGTGCACCGCTCAGCAGGAGCTGGCCGACGCGGCCGCCAAGCCGGTCGGTGAGTTCCCGACGTTCCCCGACTACCAGGAAGACGTGTACTACGCCGTCGCCTCGGTGGCCACCGACGAGCTGGCCAAGGCGCTGACCATCGGCGGCAAGGCCGAGCGCGACGCACGCACCGACGAGCTCAAGGGCGAGGTGCAGCAGCGGCTTGCCGAGACCTACGAGGGCCGGGAGAAAGAGGTCAGTGCCGCGTTCCGTTCGCTGACCAAGAAGCTGGTCCGCCAGCGCATCCTGACCGATCACTTCCGCATCGACGGCCGTGGCATCACCGACATCCGCGCGCTGTCGGCGGAGGTCGCCCTGGTGCCGCGCGCGCACGGCAGCGCGCTATTCGAGCGCGGCGAGACCCAGATCCTGGGTGTCACCACGCTGGACATGGTCAAGATGGCCCAGCAGATCGACTCGCTGGGGCCGGAAACTTCCAAGCGGTACATGCACCACTACAACTTCCCGCCGTTCTCCACCGGTGAGACGGGCCGGGTCGGTTCGCCCAAGCGGCGTGAGATCGGGCATGGCGCGCTCGCCGAGCGGGCTCTGATTCCGGTGCTGCCCAGCGTCGAAGAGTTCCCCTATGCGATCCGTCAGGTGTCCGAGGCCCTGAGCTCCAATGGCTCGACCTCGATGGGATCGGTGTGTGCATCCACGCTGGCGCTGCTCAACGCAGGCGTGCCACTCAAGGCGCCGGTGGCCGGCATCGCGATGGGCCTGGTCTCCGACGACGTCGAGGTGGACGGCAAGACGGAGCGTCGCTTCGTCACGCTGACCGACATCCTGGGTGCCGAGGACGCGTTCGGCGACATGGACTTCAAGTGCGCCGGCACCAAGGACATCGTCACCGCGCTGCAGCTCGACACCAAGCTGGACGGGATCCCGTCGCAGGTGCTCGCGGGTGCGCTCGCGCAGGCAAAGGATGCGCGCCTGACGATCCTCGAGGTGATGGCTGAGGCCATCGACGCACCCGACGAGATGAGCCCGTATGCACCGCGGGTGACCACCATCAAGGTGCCGGTGGACAAGATCGGTGAGGTTATCGGGCCCAAGGGCAAGATGATCAATTCGATCACCGAGGAGACCGGCGCTCAGATCTCCATCGAGGACGACGGCACCGTGTTCGTCGGCGCCACCGACGGGCCCTCGGCGCAGGCAGCGATCGACCGCATCAACGCCATCGCCAACCCGCAGCTGCCGACAGTGGGCGAGCGATTCCTCGGAACCGTGGTCAAGACAACGGATTTCGGTGCGTTCGTGTCGCTGCTGCCCGGTCGCGACGGTCTGGTGCACATCTCCAAGCTCGGTAAGGGCAAGCGCATCGCCAAGGTCGAAGACGTGGTGAACGTCGGCGACAAGCTGCGTGTGGAGATCGCCGATATCGACAAGCGGGGCAAGATCTCGCTGGTCCTGGTGGCTGACGAAGACAGCTCCGCCGCCGCGGATTCCCCGGAGACCGCACCCACCGCCGATGCCGCGACGGCCAGCAGCTGACTTACCCGGGGCGCGCCCCGGTCGGGTGAGTGCCCTGCGGCAGGGCAAACAAGCCGTCGAGGCGCAACCTCTGTTGCAGGCCACGCTGCGGCGCACCACGTTGCCGGGCGGACTGCGGGTGGTCACCGAGTACCTGCCCGCGGTGCGCTCCGCGTCGGTCGGGGTGTGGGTCGGCGTCGGATCGCGCGATGAAGGCGCGACCGTTGCCGGAGCCGCGCATTTCCTCGAGCATCTGCTGTTCAAGTCGACGCCGACCCGCACGGCGGTGGACATCGCCCAGGCGATGGACGCCGTCGGAGGTGAGCTGAACGCGTTCACCGCCAAGGAGCACACCTGCTACTACGCGCACGTGCTCGACAGTGATCTCGAGCTAGCCATCGACCTCGTCGCCGACGTGGTGCTCAACGGCCGCTGCGCCGTCGAGGATGTCGAGCTCGAACGCGATGTCGTTCTCGAGGAAATCGCGATGCGCGACGATGACCCAGAGGATGCGCTGGGGGACATGTTCCTTTCGGCGCTCTTCGGTGACCATCCGGTGGGACGCCCGGTCATCGGTACGGCGCAATCCGTGTCGGCGATGACGCGGGCTCAGCTGCACTCATTCCACATGCGGCGCTACACGCCGGAACGGATGGTCGTCGCGGTGGCCGGCAATGTCGACCACGACCAGGTCGTCGCATTGGTGCGGGATCACTTCGGGTCGCGTTTAGTCCGTGGGCGCCAGCCTATTTCGCCGCGCAAGGGCGCCGGACGCGTGGCCGGCCAGCCGGGATTGTTGGCGGCGAAGAGGGACGCCGAGCAGACCCATGTGTTGGTGGGCGTACGTACTCCGGGGCGCACGTGGGAACATCGCTGGGCGTTGGCGGTGCTGAATACCGCGCTGGGCGGCGGGTTGAGTTCAAGGTTGTTCCAAGAGGTTCGCGAGCTGCGCGGGTTGGCCTACTCGGTCTACTCCTCGGTCGACGTGTTCTCCGACAGCGGTGCGCTCTCGGTGTATGCCGCGTGCTTGCCCGAGCGGTTCGTGGACGTCATGCGGGTGACCAGTGAGGTGCTCGGATCGGTGGCACGCGACGGCATCACCGAGGCGGAATGCCGCATCGCCAAGGGCTCCATGCGTGGCGGGATCGTGCTCGGCCTGGAAGACTCCAGTTCTCGTATGAGCCGCATCGGTCGTAGCGAATTGAACTATGGCAAGCACCGCAGCATCGAGCACACCCTGCGGCAGATCGACGGTGTGACCGTCGACGAGGTCAACGCGGTGGCCGGCCAGCTGCTGACCAAGCGCTTCGGCGCCGCCGTTCTGGGGCCATATGCGTCGAAACGGTCACTGCCGCAACAACTTCGGGCAATGGTAAATTAGCCGGATGGTACTGGGTTTTTGGGACATCGCGGTGCCCATTGTGGGTGCACCGATGTCGGGCGGACCCGGCAGCCCGGCATTGGCGGCGGCGGTGTCCAACGCGGGCGGACTCGGATTCGTGCCCGCCGGGTACCTGAGCGCAGACCAGTTCGCGCAGGACGTCGCTGCGGCGCGCGCCGCCACCACCGGCCCGCTCGGCGTGAACCTGCTGGTACCCCAGCCCAGCGTGGCCGACTGGGTGGCACTGGACTTCTACGCGGATGAACTCGAAGGTGTAGCCGAGCATTACCAGGTCCACGTCGGCCGGCCCGAATACGGCCACGATGACGACTGGACGCGCAAGCTCGAGGTGGTGGCCGACCTGCGCCCGGAGCTGGTGTCGTTCACCTATGGAGTGCCGTCGCCGGATGTGATCCGGCGGTTCGGCGCGCTCGGGCTTTTGGTGATGGTCACGGTGACATCGGTGTACGAGGCCGGGGTGGCCGTCGCCGCCGGTGCGGACAGCCTGGTGATCCAGGGCCCCAATGCCGGCGGGAACCGCGCCACCTTCGCCCCCGACATGGACCCCGGCAGTGAGTCGCTGCATCACCTGATCGACCGCATCCACCGGGCGCATCGCGACGTCCCGATCATTGCCGCGGGTGGGCTGGGCACCGCCGAGGATGTGGCGAGCGTGCTGCGCCGGGGGGCGGTGGCCGCGCAGGTCGGGACCGCGCTGCTGCTCAGCGACGAAGCCGGCACCAGCCCCGGGCATCGAGTCGCCATGAAGAATCAGCTCTTCGCCAAGACCATCGTCACGCGCGCGTTCTCGGGCCGTTATGCGCGTGGCCTGGAGAACGAATTCATTCGCCTCTTCGACAACATCGCGCCGCTGGGCTATCCCGAGGTCAACCAGATGACGCTGCCGATCCGGGAAGCCGCGGCCGACCGGGAAGACCCGAACGGCATGAACCTCTGGGCGGGAACGTCGTTCCGTAAAGCGCAGCCCGGACCGGTGGCCGATATCGTCGCGAGCCTCACACCCAACGAGTAGCGCACCGTGGATGAACTGACACGACGGCGGATGTTGTTGGCCGCAATGACGTTGCCGGTGCTGAGTGCCTGTGGACGTGCGTTTGCCGCGCCCGATGCGGCTCAGGTTGATGACCGCCTGGCAGAGCTGGAGCGCCAATACGGTGCCTACATCGGTCTTTTCGCGACGGACGTCGGATCGGGCCGCACCTTGGCGCATCGTGAGGACGAGCCGTTCGCCATGTGCTCGACGTTCAAGGCCTATGCAGCGGCTCGGGTGCTGCAGAAAGCCCAGCGCGGCGAATTAGATTTGCAGCGACCGGTTTTCATCGACCCCGCCGCCCTGTTGCCTAACTCTCCGGTGACCGCGCCGCAGGCAGGAAAAACCATGGCGCTCGCACAATTGTGTGCAGCCGCGTTGCAGCGCAGCGACAACGCCGCCGCCAATCTGCTGTTGACCGAAATCGGCGGACCGCCGGCCATCACCGACTTCGCTCGCTCCATCGGCGACGAGCGAACGCGGTTGGACCGCTGGGAGATTGAATTGAACACCGCGATCCCCGGCGATCCGCGCGACACCAGCACCCCGCGGGCCCTGGGCACCGGATTCCAAAAGCTGCTCACTGGAACGGTTCTCGGCGAGGCGCAGCGTGCTCAGTTGGAACAATGGATGCGCGACAACATGACCTCAAGCATGCGGGCGGGCCTGCCACCGGGGTGGACCACTGCCGACAAGACCGGCGCCGGGGCTTACGGCAGCACCAACGACATCGGCATGGTCTATGGGCCAACCGGGCAGCGGGTGCTGCTGTCGCTGATGACCCGCTCGCAATCACCGAACCCCGACGCCGACGCGCTGCAGCCGCTGATCGCCGAGGTGACGAAATCGGTGCTGGGGTGGCTGACCGGACAGGGCTGAGTTTCAGGCCAGGACGCTGGCCGGTTCGCTGAACGGCAAGCCCAGGTCGGCGGCCACCCGTTCGGACAGCAGCGCACCCTGGTGGGTCGAAAGACCTTTTGCCAGAGCGGGATCCGACCGGCAGGCCGCCTGCCAGCCCTGGTCGGCGAGCCGCAGCACGTATGGCATGGTCGCGTTGGTCAGCGCGTACGTTGAGGTGTTCGGGACCGCGCCGGGCATGTTCGCGACGCAGTAGAACACCGCGTCGTGCACGGCGAACGTCGGGTCATCGTGAGTGGTCGGTCGCGAATCCTCGAAGCAACCACCCTGGTCGATGGCGATGTCCACCAGCACTGCGCCCGGTTTCATCTGTGCGACAAGAGAATTTGTGATCAACTTAGGCGCCTTGGCGCCGGGCACCAGGACGGCCCCGATCACCAGGTCGGCGCGTTTGACGGCGCCTTCGATCTCGTAGGCCGACGAGTGGCGGGTCTGGATGCGGCCGGTGAACTCGGCGTCGAGTAGCCGAAGCTTGTCGATGTTGAGGTCCAGCACCCGCACACTGGCTCCCATGCCACTGGCCACCCGGGCCGCGTTGTAGCCGGCGGTACCGGCGCCGAGGACCACGACGTCGGCGGGCTCGACGCCCGGCACCCCACCCGTCAACACGCCGCGCCCGCCCTGCGTGCGCATCAGGTGGTACGCCCCGATCTGGGCGGACAATCGGCCGGCGACCTCGCTCATCGGGGCCAACAGCGGTAGTGCACCGTCGGCGGTCTGAACGGTCTCGTAGGCGATCGCGGTTGTACCGGAGGTCAATAGCGCGCCGGTACAGGCACGTGACGCGGCCAGATGTAGATAGGTGAACAAAACCTGCCCGGAGCGCATCAGGCCGTACTCGGCCGGCATCGGTTCCTTGACCTTGAGCAGTAGATCGGCGTCGGCCCATACCTGCTCGGCGGAGTTGAGCAACTGGGCGCCCGCCGCCTTGAACTTCATGTCGGTGATGGCCGACCCTTCTCCAGCGCCGGCCTGGACGAGCACCTCGTGGCCGCGATGCGTCAGTTCGGCGACGCCTGCCGGGGTGATAGCGCCCCTGAATTCGTTGTTTTTGGTCTCGGTGGGGATGCCGACGCGCATCCTTCTATTGTGAAGAAAGTTCGATCATAGGGCAAATAAACTGATGTTAATTCTGTAATATCGGCGTATGGTCGATAAGATAACGGATGTTGTCGTTGGACTGGGTGGCCCACCGAAGGATCTTCGGCCTGCCGACCTCGACGACGTCGATCGAAGAATTCTGGGCCTGCTGCACGCCGACGCCCGCATCACCAACAACGCGCTCGCCGAGGCGGTCGGCATCGCCGCATCGACGTGTCATGGCCGGGTGCGTCGGCTGGTGGACCTCGGCGTCATCCGGGGTTTCTACACCGATATCGACCCGGCGACGGTGGGGATGCCGCTGCAGGCGATGATCTCGGTCACCCTGCAATCCAATGCGCGCGGCAAGATCCGCAGCTTCATCCACCAGATCTGGGGCAAACGACAGGTGATCGACGTCTACTTCCTCGCCGGCGCAGACGATTTCATCCTGCACGTCGCCGCCCGCGACACGGAGGACCTGCGTTCGTTCGTGGTGGAGAACCTCAATGCCGACGCGGACGTCGCCGGCACCCAGGCCTCGTTGATCTTCGAGCATCTGCGCGGAGCCGCACCGATCTAGGCCTACCGCGAGTTAGCTGTGGTTATGATCCACCGATGATCGACCCGTGCGTTTCGGCCTCCGTCGCGATTGGCGCTCGCCCCGATCTGGTCTATTCGCTCCTGACCGACCTGCCGACATTGGTGTTACTCGCCGAAGAGGCGACCGCCATGGAGTGGTGCAAGGGCGATGCTGCATGTCGGGGAGCGGTGTTCGCCGGGCATAACGAAAACGGCAGCAGGCGGTGGAGCACGAAATGCACCGTCACCGACGCCGAGCCCGGCCGCATCTTCGCGTTCGACGTGCGACACACGGTCTTTCCCGTCGCGCGCTGGCAATACGACATCGTCGCGTCCGACGGCGGTTGCCGGGTCACCGAAAGCACCTGGGACCGTCGGCCCGGCTGGTTCCGCAAACTTTCCGGTAAGGCCACCGGCGTCACCGATCGGGTGGCCGCCAACACCAAGAACATCGAGCTGACCCTGCAACGCCTCAAGCAGCGCGCCGAGGCCGGGTAGTCAGAGAGGGCGGTACTCCGATGACGAGACGCGATCCCGCCGTAGCCGTCGTCGGAGCAGGCATGTCTGGCCTGTGCATCGCAATTGCCTTGCTGCGCAGCGGTATTACTGACGTCACCATCTACGAAAAGGCCGACGAGGTCGGCGGCACCTGGCGGGAGAACAGCTATCCTGGGCTGGTCTGCGACATCCCCTCGCGTATCTACCAGTACAGCTTCGCCAGGAATCCGAACTGGTCGCACTTGTTCTCGCCCGGCGGGGAAATCCAGGCCTACTTCCGTGACATTGCCGACCAATACGGGCTGCGAGACCGGATCCGGTTCGGCACCGAAATTGCCCATGCGCGCTTCGACGACGGTCGGTGGGTGCTGCGCACGGATACCGGCGAAAAGACAGAAGTCGACTTCCTGATCTCGGCCACCGGCGTGCTGCATCATCCGCGGTTGCCATCGATCGCGGGCTTGGACGACTTCGGCGGCCATGTTTTTCACTGGGCGCGCTGGGATCACGGTATTGCGGTGCAGGGGCGCCGAATCGCGGTGATCGGCAACGGATCCACCGGTGTCCAACTCGTCTGCGGCCTGGCTGGTGTGGCGGGCAAAGTCATGCTGTTCCAGCGCACCGCGCAATGGGTGCTGCGGCTGGCGAATCCCCACTACAGCAGGTTCACCGGGATTACCCGACGGAAGTTGCCGTGGCTCGATTGGTTGGCGTACCGCATCTACAGCCTTGGGTACGACTTCTTCGCGGTCGGACTGACCAAGCCGGGCGTACGTCGAAAGATCATGGCGACGCTGTGCCGCGCCAGCCTCTGGGAAGTGCGTGATCCGCAGTTGCGTCGCGCGCTGACGCCGGACTACACGCCGGCCTGCAAGCGACTGGTGATGTCGAACGGCTTCTACCGCGCACTGCAGCGCGACGACGTCGAACTCGTCACCGCCGCTATCGATCATGTGGAACAGCGCGGCATCGTCACCGCCGACGGCGTGCTACACGAAACCGACATCATCGTGCTGGCAACGGGATTCGACACGCATGCCTTCTTCCGGCCGATGGAGCTGATTGGCCGGGGCGGGACTTGTGCCAACGAAGTCTGGCGCGACGGTCCGCGCGCCTACCAAACCGTCGCGCTGTCCGGCTTTCCCAACTTCTTCATGATGCTGGGGCCGCACAGCCCGGTGGGAAATCTTGCGCTGACGACCGTGGCGGAATCGCAGGCCGACCACATCCTGGGCTGGATCGAGCGCTGGCGCCGTCGCGAATTCGACACCGTCGAGCCGACTGCCGCGGCGACCGAGCGTTTCAATGCGAAGCTGCGTGCCGCCATGCCGGACACCGTGTGGACCACCGGCTGCAACAGCTGGTACCTCAACAAAGACGGCGTGCCCGAGGTGTGGCCTCTCACACCGGCCGAACACCGTGCCATGTTGGCCAATCCCGACCCCGACCAATACGACCTGCGCCGCGACGTCACGGCCCGCTGAGGCCCGCAAGGGAAAAACCCGGTACCGGCGGTTTCGCATATCCGGGTTCCGAACCTATACTTGCCATGCCCGATGTTCACCGAAACGACTTTGATGGTCGGTAAACGCGCAGGTAGGGGGCCACATGTTCACTGTCGACGACCAGGCTGCGGGACCGCACGACGCATCGCTGGATCACGAGCGGCTCGTGCTCGAGGCGCGTGATGTCGCGTTCGACTGGGCAAAGCTGCCGGTGCACTATGTGCCCAACGAGCCATTCACCACTCACATGCTCGACGTCCTGCACCTGCTGCTGCCCGCTGGCGAAGAATTCTTCGTCGAGGTGTTCAAGAGGGCGCTGCCGCTGATCAAGGACGACCAGTTGCGTCTGGATGTGCAGGGATTCATCGGGCAGGAGGCGGTGCATTCTCAGGCGCACTCGGGAGTGCTCGACCGGTTCGACGCTCAGGGCATCGACGTGACGCCCTACACCGGCCAGATCAGGTGGATGTTCGAGAAGCTGCTGGGAAATAGACCCGGGTGGAGCAAGCGGCGACAGGACGGTTGGCTGCTGGAGCAGGTGTCGTTCATCTCCGCGATCGAGCACTACACCGCCATCTTGGGTGAGTGGATTCTGAACACCCCGGCTCACGACGCCATCGGCACCGATCCCGTGATGCTGGACATGCTCCGGTGGCACGGCGCCGAAGAAGTCGAGCACAAGTCGGTGGCCTTCGACACGATGAAGCATCTGCGGGCCGGCTATTGGCGACAGGTACGTGCGCAGCTGATTGTCTCGCCGGCGATGTTGCTGCTGTGGATTCGCGGCGTGCGCTACCTGTATTCGGTGGACCCGCAGCTGCCCCCGGGTGCCAAGCCACGCTGGCGCGATTACTTCAAGGCCGCACGCCGGGGTCTGTTGCCCGGCCCGAGGCGATTCGTGCGTGGCGTCGCCAACTACTACCGGCCGGGTTTTCACCCCTCACAATTGGGCGGGCTCGGACTGGCCGTCGACTACCTGGCCGTATCACCTGCGGCGCGGGCGTCGCACTGACCCATGACCATTAGTTTCGGTTTCACATCATCCAACGGTGTGGCTCTGGCCGTCCATCGCTACACCGAAGTCGACGCGGCGCGCCCGACCATCCTGGCCGTTCATGGCTGGCCCGATAACCACCACGTATGGGATCCGGTAGCCGAGGAGTTCGCGCGCAGCTACCCCGGCCAGTACAACGTCGTCGCCTACGACGTGCGCGGCGCCGGCGAATCATCGCGTCCGGCAAACAGATCCGGATATTCCTTCGTGCATCTGCTGGCGGATCTCGGTGCGGTGATCGACAGCCTGGGTGTCGATCAGGTTCACCTGCTGGCCCACGACTGGGGCTCGATTCAAGCCTGGGCGGCGGTCACCGACGAATCGGTGATGGGCAAGATCGCCTCGCTCACGTCGGTCTCGGGCCCGCACCTGCAGTACGTCGGTGCGTTCATGCGATCGGCGCGCACTCCCCGCACACTCGCGCAGGTCGCCAGGCAGTTGGTGGGCTCGGCGTACATCCCCTTCTTCCTGTGCCCAGGTGTGCCGGAGCTGGCGTTCCGCTCCCGGGTCGGAGTGAAAGTCGTTGAGGCTTTTGAACGTATCGGCCGATCGAGCACGCGTAGCCAACGCCGCGCGACGCCTCGATCGATCACCGACTACGTCAACGGGCTCAACCTGTATCGGGCGAACATGCCGGGGCCGATGCTGTTGCCTGGGCGCGAGCTTTCGAAAACCACTGTCCCGGTCCAGGTATTGGTGCCGCGCAAGGACATCTTCGTGACTCCGGCTGTGCAGCGGTTCACCGGAGCGATTCCCGCTGGCGGCAGGGTGATTTCGATCGAAGGCGGCCATTGGGTGGTGACATCGCGCCCCGATGTCGTGGCCCGATTGACCAGCGAGTGGATCGAGCGAAGCGCTGCCGGCACGGTCACCGCAACCGAGCCGTCGGTGGTCGGCGGCCCGCACGAGATACCTGGGAAACTCGCGTTGGTCACCGGCGCGGGTGCCGGTATCGGCAGGGCCACCGCGGTGGAGCTGGCTCGTCGCGGTGCCCGCAAGGTGGTCATCGTCGACCGAGACTTCGCCGCGGCCAATGAGACCGCGGATGCCGTGCGCGCGGCGTGTGCGCAGGCCGCGGTGTACCAAGCAGACGTCAGTGATGAGAATTCGATGAATGACCTTGCGGCACAGGTCTTCAGCGACCACGGGGTGGTCGATATCCTGGTCAACAACGCCGGCATCGGGATGGCGGGCCGCTTCCTGGAGACCAGCCCGCAGAATTGGGAAGACATCATCGGGGTCAATCTCCGCGGCGTGATCACCGGCAGCAGGGCATTCGGCGCGCAGATGGTTGAGCGTGGCGAGGGCGGCACGATCATCAATGTGGCGTCCGCGTCGGCATACCTGCCGTCAAAATCCATGGTCGCCTACAGCACCACGAAGGCGGCGGTGCTGGCATTCAGCGAATCGTTGCGGGCCGACTTCGTTGACGAGGGGATTGCCGTCACCGCCGTGTGCCCCGGGTTCGTCAACACCGATATCGCCAAAAGCACCGTCTACGCCGGGATGTCAGCCGACGAACAAGAGCGCGCCCGAGGCAAGGCCGACGTGGCCTACCGGCGCCGCAACTACACGCCGGAGGCCACCGCCGAGGCGATCGTCAAGGCCGTCAAGAGCGGTCCGGCGGTGCTGCCGATCGCGGCGGAGTCCAGGATCGGCTACGCGATGCGCCGGATCAGCCCGTCGGCGATTCGGCTGCTCGCGCGGTTGGACATTCGGCCGACGTGAGTATTGTGGGGGATTTGCCTGTGCGGGAGAGCATTTGGACCAGTAGGCCGGCCGACCTCTACGGTCGGCGCGACCGCGACCGCCTCGGCACGTTGTTGTGGGGCATCCGGGTGCTGTATGACGGGTTCGCCTCGTTATCGCGATGGGAGCCCTCACGGATCAAATCCGTGCGTCGCACCCAGGCCGCCGTCGTCACCAAACGCGAACTCGTCGCGCCCGACGTGGTCGCGTTGACATTGGCTGACCCGCAAGGCGGTTTGCTCCCGTCTTGGACCCCCGGCGGGCACATCGACGTCTCGCTCCCCTCGGGCCGGCGACGCCAGTACTCGTTGTGCGGGCCACCCGGGCGACGGACGGACTACCGCATCGCCATCCGCCGGATAGCCGACGGAGGTGGCGGTTCGATCGAAATGCACGACGCATTCGACGTAGGCAGCACGCTGATGTTCGAAGGCCCACGAAATGCCTTCTACCTCGGCACGGCCGAACGCGACGTGTTGTTCGTGATCGGCGGCATCGGTGTGACGCCGATTCTGCCGATGCTCCATGTAGCCGCACAGCGCGGAATCAATTGGCGCGCAATCTATGCCGGGCGCAGTCGGGACTACATGCCGCTGCTGGACGAAGTCGTGTCGGTGGCGCCGGACCGGGTGACTGTGTGGGCCGACGACGAACACGGCCGGGTCGCCGCCGTCGATGACTTATTGGCCGGCGCCGGGCCGACGACCGCGGTCTACGTGTGCGGTCCGGGTGCCATGCTCGAGGCGGTGCGTCTGGCGCGTAACGAACACGCCGACGCGCCATTGCATTACGAGCGATTCAACCCGCCGCCGGTCGTCGACGGAGTCCCCTTCGAGCTCGAGCTCGCGCGGTCGCAGCGACTGCTGCGTGTTCCGGCGAATCGGTCGGCGCTCGACGTGATGCGCGACCTCGAGCCGACAACTCCATACTCCTGTCAGCAGGGGTTTTGTGGGACGTGCAAGGTCAAAGTGCTTGCCGGACAAGTCGATCACCGTGGGCGCACGGCCGTGGGTGACGGCGAGATGTTGGTCTGTGTGTCGCGGGCCAAGGCTGACCGACTGGTCATCGACGCCTGAGGTCAGTCCGGCGGGGATTGTTCGAGATAGGCGACCAGAGCGTTGGTCAGACCTCGCCGTGCCATGTCGAGGTCTGCGTAAGAACCGAGTTGGCGCTCCGACACCAGGCCGCGCATCGCGCCCGGGATGAGTGCGGCTACCTCGAGCACCCGGTTCGGGTCGACATCGAGGCCGGCAAAAGCGTTTTGACAGGTTTCCAGCCAGCTCTTGCCCCAGGAGAACAACTCGGCCGCGGTGAGCGGATAGAGGCGTTCGAGTTCGTCGGGATTCCGGGGGAGGGCTGCGCGCAGATTTTCAATCGCGCGTGAATCCGCGGACGCCAGGCCGCGGTACAGGGTTTCGATGATGATGCTGACCCGCTCGCGCAGCGGTGCGTCCGGTGAGACCGGTGTCGACAGTGTCGAGAACGTCGATTCGCGCCGCTCGGCGGTGCGGTGCAGCACGGCCGCCCAGAAACCGTCGGTATCGCCGAACTGATACTGCACAGCGCCCCAGGTGGCGCCGATCTCCTTGGCGATGCGATTGGCGGACACCGAACCTGGCTCGCCGGAGGCCAGCGACCGCAACGCGGCCTCGAGCATGTTCTCGCGAGTCGCGCTGCCGCGCCGGTTGGGACGCCGGCCCACGATGCCGGCCTGTGCAACATGCCGGGTAGTCCGCTGCGCCATCGGCCGATCCTAATCGATTGCTTGCACACGGCGGGCTAGCGCACTACCGTTTTCATAGAGGGTACTCTGATTTGTGCGCGGCGCCGCTATCATTCGTACGCGAGGAGGGCAGCTCAGATGGCAAAGCCGCCGTTGTCGATGAAACCGACCGGATGGTTCCAGGTCGCCTGGTCCGAGGAGATCGGCGTCGGGGACGTCCACAAGATGAAGTACTTCGACCAGGAGATGGTCGCCTGGCGGGCCGAATCCGGCCAGCTCACCGTCATGAACGCCTATTGTGAGCACCTCGGTGCGCACCTGGGCTACGGCGGCAAGGTGCTCGGCGAGGTGTTGCAGTGCCCGTTCCACGGCTGGCAGTGGAGCAGTGAGGGCCGCAACGTGTGCATCCCGTATCAGGACCGCCCCAACCGCGGTCGCCGGGTGCGCACCTATCCCGTGGTGGAGCGCAACGCGTCGGTTTACATCTGGCACGACGTCGAGCGCCGTGAGCCCTTCTTCGACGCCCCGGATGTGTTCGCCGCGTTCGGTGATGGCAGCAGCGCGGACGGCTACTACCCGCAGCAGCGGTTGTACCGCGCCGGCCTGGAACTGCATCCGCAGTACGTGCTGGAAAACGGGGTGGACTTCGCGCACTTCAAGTACGTGCACAACACGCCGATCGTGCCGGTCTTCACCCGCCACGACTTCGGCGAGCCGGTGTCCTTCGTCGACTTCACCATCACCTTCGAGGGCGATGACGGGCAGCGGATCGAGGACGTCAACAGTGGTGTCGAGGCGATCAACGGCGGACTGGGCATCGCGGTGACCAAAAGCTGGGGCATGGTCGACAACCGCACCATCTCGGCGATCACGCCAATCGACGACTGCACCTCCGATGTCCGATTCATGGTGTACATCGGCCGGGTGCCGGGCAAGGAAGCCGGAGCGGGCCTTGAAAAGGCGCGAGTGAAGGCGCAGGAGTTCGGGCGAGAAGTCATCCGGCAGTTCGAGCAGGACATCGAAATCTGGCAGCACCAGCGATATTCGGATCCGCCCGCGCTGGCCACCGACGAGTACGAAGGGTTCACGGCAATTCGCAAGTGGGCCAAGCAATTCTATCCCGACGGTATCGGCGGCAGTGCCGCCGAAGTGTACGCAGCGTCCCAGAAAGGCTGAATGGAATGAATGCACCCGCGCGACCGATTCGCATCTGCCAAGTCGGAAGCGGAAACGTCGGTTCGGAGATGATTGGGCGGATCGCCACCCAGCCCGATCTTGAACTCATTGGCGTGCACTGCTATTCGCCGGATAAGGTCGGCAAGGACACCGGCGAGTTCGCCGGCCTTGGATCCAACGGAGTGAAGTTCACCGGCAGCATCGATGAGATCATCGCCGCTAAACCGGACGTGCTGACGTTCCATGGTGTGTTCCCCGACGAGGACCTTTACGTCAAAGTGCTTGAGGCGGGCATCGATATCGTCACCACCGCCGACTGGATCACCGGCTGGCACCGCGACACCAACCACCCGCACCCATCCGGCAAGCTGGTGAGCCAGCTGCTGGCCGAGGCCGCCGAGAAGGGCGGTGCGACCTTCTACGGCACCGGGATGAACCCGGGTCTGAATCAGATCCTCGGAGTGGTGTGCTCGGCCGATGTTGCCGACATCGAAAACGTCACCACGATCGAGTCCGTGGATGTATCGTGTCACCACTCCAAGGACACCTGGATCGAGGTGGGTTATGGTCTGCCGGTTGATGATCCGTCGATTCCGGGCAAGCTGGAGAAGTACACCCGCGTTTTCGCCGACAGCGTGCTGATGATGGCCGACTGCTTCGACGTGAAACTCGACGAGGTCAAGTTCAGCTACGAATTGGGTGCCTGCACAAAAGACGTCGACCTGGGCTGGTACACCCTGCCCAAGGGTTCACTGGGTGGCAACTACATCAAGTACCAGGGCATGGTGGACGGGGTACCCCTGGTCGAGACGCACCTAGAATGGCAGATGACCCCGCATACCGATCCGCACTGGGATATCAAGGGCTGCTACATCACCCAGATCAAGGGCGACCCGTGCGTCTACAACAAGCACATGATTTTCCCCAAGCCCGGCGTTGACCTGTCCAATCCGGACAACTTCGCGTCGATCGGCATGACCGTGACCGGGATGCCTGCGCTGGCCTCGATCAGGTCGGTGGTGGCGGCGCGGCCGGGGTTGATCACCAGTGCCGACGTTGCGCTGCGCGGGTTCGCCGGGCGATTCAAGAAGTAGCGTCAGCACGCCTCGTCATCACCCAGGAGCCGTTCGGGGTGATGGTAGTCGTTGGTGCGGGCGCCGATGTCGAGCTGCGGAGGCGGTATCCACTCGGTGCGGCCGTTCGCTAATTTCCTGGTCCGCCAACCCATTCCGACGAGCTTGTGGTGGGGTTTGCAGGCCAACGTGAGGTTGTCGACATCGGTCACGCCGCCTGCCGCCCAATCGTCAACGTGATGGACTTCGCACCAATGGCCAGGCGCGTCGCAGCCCGGGTGGGTACAGCCGCGGTCCTTGGCGTACAGCACCACACGCTGATCCGGTGTGGCAACCCGGCGGGATCGTCCGAGATACAGTGGCCGACTTTGATGCTCGTCGAATACGGCGAGATAGTGGTAGGCGTGGCCGGCCATCCGGATCAGGTCCCGCATCGGCAGCAGCGTTCCGCCGGCCGTCATCGCTCGACCCGTGCCGGTCGTCAACTCCTGCAGGGTGGTCGACACGATGACGCTGACCGGCAATCCGTTGTGCTGGCCGAGCTTCGGGTCCCCCAACTGACTGCGGACCAAAGCATTGAGTGCGTCGTGCTGACGCTGTCCTGGCGTCCGTGCATCTCGGCCGGTGGCCTCCTCGTCGGGCTCGCTAGTGGTGCGAGGGTGTTCATCGTCTGGGTTACACATGCCGGGCGCGGCGAATCGCGCGAGCCAGGCATCGAGATTGGCGCGCAACTCCGGGGATGCGACGAGTTTTCCGATGCTCATCCCGTCGCGACGCTGACCGCACCACACGAAGCCGCGCTGACGCGCGCGGTCGGAGTCGGAGAACTTGCCGTCGGGGTTGATATGCAGCGCAATCCGGTGCGCGGCCCTTTCCAATTGATCGGGGCGAAGTTTTGTGGCTTGCCGGGCAAGAAATCGCTCGGCGTCTTCGACGGTCTGGCGGGGCGTCGCGTCCGGAAGGTCGTGGAAGAAGGCCTGAATTACCCGCAGGTGCTGCGCATCGAGCTCGCCGCCGCGCCACGCCCGGGCGGTGGTCGGCAACTCCGGCGGCAACTCTTGACCGGTGAAAGTCAGGCGGGCAGAGAGCTGCTCGGCATCCCTTACCCGTCGGCGGGCTTCGGCATAGCTGATCCGCAGGCGGTCGGCAATCACTTTGTAGGTCGGACCGCCGACCACGGCGGGCTCCTCGTGCGACAGGGCCGCGATCACGTCGTGGCTCAACGCAATCTGACGTCTGCGCGAGGTCTCCATCCGTTCGAGTACGTGCAGACGGACGGCGGGGCTCAACGCATCGAAGTTGACGTTGCCGAGCGCAGCGTCGCCGGCGTCCAGCATGTCCAGGGCGGCGTCCACCTCGGCCGGCACTTCGATCGAATGCATGTTCGAATTTTATTGGGAATCATGAGTCCCGGCCACGGCAAAAGCGCTGGCTGTGGACGAACGCCCAACTGTGGACAAAAGCCGCTCGACCGCCCCGTCTAGGGTGAAGGCCATGCGGGTAGGAGTGCTGGGAGCCAAGGGCAAGGTCGGGACGGCGATGGTGGCGGGCGTGCAGGCCGCCGACGATCTGACCTTGTCGGCCGAAGTGGACGCCGGCGACCCGATGGGCCTGTTGACCGCCGGCAACACCGAGGTCGTCATCGACTTCACTCACCCAGATGTGGTGATGGGCAACCTAGAGTTCCTGATCGGCAACGGAATTCACGCCGTGGTGGGCACGACGGGCTTCACCGCCAAGCGGCTGCAGCAGGTCGAGGCATGGCTGGCCGACAGCGCAGGCACGTCGGTGCTCATCGCACCGAACTTCGCGATCGGTGCGGTGCTGTCAATGCATTTCGCGAAGCAGGCGGCACCCTTCTTCGACTCCGCCGAGGTAGTCGAGCTGCATCATCCACACAAGGCCGACGCACCGTCGGGCACCGCAACTCGCACCGCCAAGCTGATCGCCGAATCCCGAAAAGGCTTGCCGCCCAATCCCGACGCGACCAGCACCGGCCTGCCCGGTGCGCGCGGCGCCGACGTCGACGGGATACCCGTGCACTCGGTGCGGTTGGCCGGGCTGGTCGCCCACCAGGAGGTGCTGTTCGGCACCGAGGGGGAGACACTCACCATCCGCCACGACAGCCTGGACCGTACGTCGTTCGTGCCGGGCGTGCTGCTGGCGGTGCGCCGCATTCGGGACCACCCCGGGCTGACCGTGGGGCTCGAGCCCCTGCTCAACCTGCAATGAGCAGGTCGCTGCGCACGCAATTGCTGATCGCGTTCCTGTGCGCGGCGATGTTGCTGTACTTCGTGCTACTGGGCCGGTTGGCGGTCGTGATGATCGCGTCGGGGCGCGTCGCCGCCGTCGGTCTTGGGCTGGCGGTGTTGATCATGCCGGTGATCGGGCTGTGGGCGATGATCACCACGCTGCGGGCCGGATTTGCGCACCAGAAGCTGGCACGCCTGATCGCCGAGCAGGGAATGGAACTCGACACCAGCACGCTGCCGCGTCGGCCGTCGGGTCGCATCCAGCGTGACGCGGCCGACGAGTTGTTCGCCACGGTGCGCACCGAAGTGCAAGCCGACCCCGACGACTGGCGGCATTGGTATCGGCTGGCCCGGGCCTACGACTATGCGGGGGATCGCCGTCGCGCCCGGGAAGCCATGAAGACGGCGGTCGAGTTGGAGGCACGCCCGTGAGCAAGATGCTGTTGATCGTCCATCACACGCCCTCACCGCACTGCCAGGAGCTGTTCGAGGCGGTGGTGGCCGGGGCCACCGCCCCCGAGATCGAGGGTGTGGAAGTCTTGCGTCGGCCGGCGCTGACCGTGTCGCCCGTCGAGATGCTGGAGGCCGACGGTTATCTGCTCGGCACGCCGGCGAATCTCGGCTACATTTCGGGCGCGCTGAAGCACGCATTCGATTGCGCCTACTACCAATTGCTCGATTCGACTCAGGGGCGCCCGTTCGGTTTGTACCTGCATGGAAACGAGGGCACCGAGGGTGCAGAGCGGGCGGTCGCCGGCATCGCAAACGGTTTGGGGTGGGTGAAATCCGCTGATACCGTTTCGGTTTCAGGAAAACCAAGCAAGGCTGACGTCGAGGCGTGCTGGAACCTCGGTGCGACAATCGCAGCTCAGCTGATGGAATGAAAACTGCTTAGGGAGAACGTATTTCACCAACTTCTCTGAAGCTTTCTGACGCGCCGGGCGTGGAGAACAGCGATCTCGGGGTGGCCTGCGGCAACGTGGTGTGGTCGACACTATTCATTGTGCGGACAAAGGCCGAACCCACTTCAGGGCGAGCGATTGCTTCCGAGATGGGTCGCGAGGCGTCGGGACGAGCCGCGAGCGTGGTCGGGTCCGCCATTTGGAATGGCTCGCGCAGGATGTCAACGTTTGGGCCGTCAAATGGGGTCGCAGCTGGTTCGGAGCCGACGGCAGTGAGTTGGCTCTGGTGGTACTTGCTGGGCGCTCGGGACACCAACTTCGGCGGCCATGTTGAGTTCGAGCCGGTACCGTCGGCGCTTTTTGGGATGCCCTTGCTCGCGTATTCATCGTCGGGCGGAATCGGAACATCGGGCCAGGGCTGGGCACCGGTTTTGCCGCCGTCGCCGGCGGGTGCCGTGGTCGCCTGCATCGGTGCCGGCTGCGCTCCCGTCGCCTGCTCGAGGTACTGCCGCCACGCCTGAAGATGACTGAACAGCTGCTGGGCGTAGTCACCCGGCGCCGGTGACACCGTAGGCGTGGGCGGCCCCATCGGCGTGGACGGAATTGGTGGCATGAACGGCATTGGCGGCAGGAACTGCATGAACGGCCCCATGGGCGGAATGAACTGTCCTCCCGCCGGGGCGGTGGGCAGCACCGGCGGCCCGGTCAGGAATGGTGACCCGGCCGCCATGGCCGTCCACTGCTCGAGAAGCTGTCGCCAATTCTGCAGATAGCAGAGCAACTGCTGGTTGTAATCCGTTGTAGGCATGTTCATTTGATGACCTCCAGCTAGTGCGGGATGGGGGGCGAAGGGGTGCCGAACGACACCGCCGCCGGTGTATCCAACGGATGCGGCAGCGACTGTTCGCTGAGTTTCGAGTCGACTGTGCGGAGCGCGCGGGTGTCGGCCGGCTCACGGTTTTCGATGTCGAACACGTAGCAGTAGTCGCCTGCCGGTGTCGGCATCCGAATCGGACTCGACATACCTTGATCGAGGAAGCCGTAGGGGAACTCCCAGTCGAGCGCCGGGGTCTTCTCTCGGCGATCGAGACCACCCGATTCGACCCAAATATAGTGGTCGAGAATGGCATTGACGGCATGCCGTCCCGATTCGCACGCTGACTCCATCGACGTCACCCGAGTGAATGTCTTGTTCCACGTGCCCGCGAAGACCACCGAATTGTTGTGCACCTGATAGCCGCCATGACGAGCCTGCCAGACATTTTGCTGCTCAAGATCTTCCAGCCACACGTCCTCTGGCGGTGTTGTCGTATAAGACGTTCCGTGCGGGTTCCACGGATCGCTGCCGGGCCGATTGTCCCAGTCTCCGACAATGGGAACCAGGTACGGTGACTCGTTGCGAACCACGCGGCCCTGGCCCTGCCCGGGTCCGGTAGCCATGACCAGGCCCCGGTCGAGCGCGTACCACACCGGCCACGGCATGACCTCTTCCGCGGCGGATCCCGTGTTGCTCGTGAGCGCGGAAATGATCTGGCGCCACACTTCTGCGGCGATTTCGTCGGCTGTGCAGTCGCGAGCCGCCTTTCCCCGGCCGAACTCATCGAGCAGGTGACCGGAGGGGGTGTTGAAATCCCCGATGTCGACCGAGAGCACCGAGGTGCAGCCGTCGAGGTCCAGTATCGGTCGCTTCTCCCACAATCCAGACTGGTTGATCGAGGACAGCGCCCACTGAGTGCCGGTGAGCAATATGTGTCCTCGGAGCAGCTGAAATTCCGTGTCGAAGTAGTACTGGATGCCGCACAGCGTTTGGAACCGATCCCATGGCACCCGTCCCATCTCATCCATCGAGTAGGGATTCCGCCGCCGCTGGGGCCGGGTCTTTTCGGGTTGCAGGGGGCCGTCCGGCGGGGGAGCGATGGTGGTGAAGCCGTTCAGCCTGGCCACGGTTCCGCCGGTGCCCGCCGCGCGCAACGCGGTGGTGATGTATTCGGCTCCCGGGGCGTCGACTGCGACGACCGTGTAGTCCGAACTCACCCGGGTACCATCCGCCAACGTGATCTGCGCGCGGGGCCGCAGATGGGCCGGCTGAGTCGGGTCGAAGACCGGAGGGTCTAGGCGAGCCGCCGCCTTCTGGACGAAGCGGACGCCGAGTGCGACGAGGTGGCGATACCAGTGGTCTAACCACGACTCGGTGGTGGGACCGTTGAGCACTCCGTCGGCCTTGTTGTCGCGGCGGTCCATATTCAGGTACAGCTGTAGATAGGTGCTCATGTTGGTCCGCGCGTCGCCCCAGATCGAATCGAGAGCAACCAGGATTCTTGGCATTTGGCGCAACAGCTTGTCGCAAGTCGGTGAATAGACGTAGCGGTTCATCCCGGTCTTGCGGTCGTGTCCGACCAGATAGTCGTAGGCGGACAGGTTCTGCAAATCCTGCGCGCGACGCAAAGGGCTGGAGGACAGGTAGCAGAGCAGCCTGGTCAGGTAGGTCGCGACGTCGCTGGCAGTGAAGCCCAATGTTGCGAGTTCGCTGAGGATTCCGAGAAACTCGGCGGGGCTGCGTGGGAGTTCGCTGGGAAAGACGAGGGACGGCTGACCGTGCACCGTGACGCCCTTGGTGACTACCCGCCGGACGTTGTCGTACACAGTGCGTGACGTTGGTGTCCAGCTGGCCGTACCGCCGGCCGTGTGCGTCAGCTGGTAGACCGGGATGCGCTGGAACAGATCCCAGATATGTAGGTAGAACGCGGGGAAGAAGCGAAAGCCGTGTTCACCCGGAACCGGTCGTCGGGGCTCACGCGGCTGGCCCCGCCGGCCCGGGAAGGGCCGCAGTTCGGCTTGGCTCCCGTCGTGTGTGCCCACCGTCGAATACTGAGAGGCCGCGAGGCCGCCGAGTTTGACGGGCGGGTAGGTGCCTGCCGGCTCGGATCCCAGCCCGTTGCGTTCATCCCGTCGCAACTCGTACACCGTGACGACGAAACCACGCTCCGCGAGTTCGTGCGCGGCGGTGAGGCCGGCGATGCCGGCGCCGAGCACCGCCACCGCGGGACGTCGTTCGCGGGATGCCGGCGTCGTGATGCGCCCGGTCATGGCGCCCCCGCCCGCAGTTCGGACAGCAGTGCGGGCTGCGAGGAGGCTCGGACCGCGGCGTGGACATACGCCAGCAGCGAGTTGTGAGCGCATTGGACGTCGTCGAGCGATCCGCGGACGCTCAGCGTGCCCGTCTCGACGGCCTCGCTGAGCCCCACTTTCGCATCGAGCAGGTCAAGGATCGTGGCTCGCGACGTGACGATCCGGGCACCGGCCCTCGGAGCCGCACCGTCCGATACCTGCAGTCGACCACCGCCGCGAAGCGAAAACACCTCGTCGTCGACGTCGAGTTCGACCACCATCGGACCGAGCGTGGCGACGATCAATCGGTAACTGTCGGGCACCTCGTGCTCCAGTTGCTCGGCCGAGCGTCGCAATAGCGACGAAATCTGTTCAGCCATAGAGGAACTCGAATACACCAGTTCCGGCGAAGTCGAAGTCTTCGCCGTTGATTTTGCCGCATGCCCTTGTGGTGCCGCCCGTTTCGCACAGCACAGTCGAACGGTCGAGGTATATCTCGCTCGGCTGTGCAAGGCGGGCATAAGAATGCGAGCGGAACTCGGCACGCACCCGGTCGCCTGCCCGTGTCGCGGTGATATCCGTCCGTTCCGGCACGCCCGGCACCTCGCCGTCCAGCAGCAGCCGCATCGGGGGCGGCAAGGTACAGTCGGCCGCTCGGGCAAGCCGGCGCTGCGAGCGCGTCCGCACCGACGCGTGCCGGAATATCGCGGCGGGCTCGTCGTGGTGCCAAACGTAGAGCGCTTGGGACAGACAGCGTTGCCGGCTTCGGTCGGTCGTCTGCATGAATACCATCGACCACGGGTTGGCGGGTTCGGTTGGCAAGATTGTGCCCCATGTCCAGCCGAAGTCGTCGCCCCACCGGAACCGGCCCCAGTTGTGGTCGTGATAGGCGAGGTCGTCTTCCATCCGGTGTTCACGGCCGCCGATACATACCCATCCGTTGGCGCGCAGCCGCGGTACGAACAGCCAGTTGATCCGGCCGTCCCCCAGCGGTTGATTGCGGACCACGAACGGCCGGCTCGCGGAGGTGAAGTGCAATGTACCCCGGATGTTTTTGTCGGGCAGGTCGATTGTGATGCGGTAGCCGTCGGGCAGCACGGTCATCCGGCTGGCGCCGATGGTCAGTTCACCCAGATCGGCCGAGACGTTCAAGGCGCGCCCGTCGAACCGCTCGATAGCGCCGGTCCAATCCTCGTTGTGAGCGATCACGATGACGCGTGGCGCAAGCCGGACTTCGTCGGCGCCGAACGCTTCGTTGTTGAAGCTGAAGTTGATCAGGAGCCGGGTGTCACGTCCGTGGACCACGAAGTGCTGCCACTCCTTGTACCCCGCCGGTCTGGTCATGGCCAGCACCGGGGCGCGGACGAAGTCGCTGCGTGCCAGCAGCGCGGTCATCGCAGCCACCGCGTGATCGGTTTGGCGGGTATCGCGGCTGTTGGATTCTGCTGTGCCGTAGTTGAATTGGAGAGGCGTTCGATCGCCGCGCCGACGCTTGCCAGCCCCAGCAAGGCGTGCACGAAGTCATCTGGCGCGCGGCCGGCTCCGACTCGGCGGTTGTCGTCGGCGAGGTTGTGAACCATCCGGGCCGCGCCGGCCAAGCCGACCAGGTAGCCGATGAAATTGCTCTGATCGGCGAGCGCTTCGCGAGGATCGGTGAGCGTCATGCGAACCCCTCGGGCCGCAGGCGAGCGAGGATCGAGTCGTCGAGGCCGTGTCCGATGACAGCGTCGGCCAGCAGCTCCGCCCAGGCGTCGGGGGCGGAGTTTGGCGTGGCGGGGCCGTCGAGAACGTTGAGGCTCACCATCTCCCAGACGCGCCGGAGGTTCTCTACCGCTTCGGAGGCGACCAAGGCGTCGCGCAGCCGCGCCCCGCGGGGAGCGCTCGCGTAGCGGCGACCCTCGGCAACGAGTAGGTCGTGCAGCCCTCTCGCGGCCGTGGGGTTACCCAGGACCGCGCGGCGCGCGCCAACAAGTAAGTCGAACGCGGTCCGCTCGGTCCCGCTAGCGTCGTCCGGCGGGGCCGGGCGCAACTGCGGGGTCTCCCGGTCGATGACGTCGAGAGTGAGCTCGCGGATCCGCTCGAGTTCCGCCAGCATGCCAAGCAAGGTTTCGGGGTTCATCGGGTCCGCCCGTGTACGTAGTCCACGAGGTCGGCCAGCATGTCTCGATGGCGGCTGGGTGGGAACCAGTCGAGACTGGCGAGCGCCGCGGCTGCCTTCTGGGCATGCCCGGCGGCGATATTCCGCGCGTGCTCGAGCGAACCGACGTCGTGCATCAATTCGTAGAGCCATTGAATGTCGTTAAGGTTCTTGCACTCCGAGGGGTGGTGTCCCTGCAGCCGAGCCTGGATTTCAGCCCGTCCCGACTGGGACAATTGCCCGCAGGTGGTGAGGCGGTCCAGCAGTTCGATCAGCTCCAACTCGCCGTCGGGGCCGGGCCGGCGCTTGGCCAGAATCTGTACGGCGCGTTCCTGGTCCTTCGATTCGGCACATCGCAAGGTGTGCAACAGCATCAGGGTTCGTTTGCCCTCCCAGAGGTCGCCGCCGATCTCCTTGCCATACTCCTGCGGATCGGCCCGCAAGTTCAGCAGGTCGTCGGTGATCTGGAAGGCCGCTCCGAGATGCCGGCCGAGTGACTCGAGGGGGGCCATTCGCTCGGGTGCAGCCCCGGATGCGATCGCGCCGGCCTGTAGCGGTGTGATGAACGTGTACCAGCTGGTCTTGAGTTCCACCATCTTGAGGTAGTCGGCGTCGTTGAGCCGCCAGGCGTTGGATCGGACCCAATCGAGTTCCAGCGCCTGGCCGTCGACGGTCAGCCGGGTCATCTTGGCGATGGCTCGCAGGATGCGCAGCGCAGGCCCGAGCCCGACTCGCTCGACATTGTCGAGCAGCGGTTGCAGCGAGAGCGACAGCATCGCGTCGCCGACGTTGACGGCGATCGGCACGCCGTGGTCGATGTGCAGCGTGGGTTTGCCACGCCGCCACCATGATTCGTCTTCGATGTCGTCGTGGATGAGAAATGCGTTGTGGTAGAGCTCGAGCGTCGCAGCTGTCGGCAGGATTGCCTCCAGATGGCCCCCGAGTCCGAGGCACGCCGCGATGCTCAGTGCCGGCCGCAGCGCCTTCCCGCCGCGCAACGGGTAGTCGAGGATCAGATCGTAGAGGCTGTTCGACCCACGTTCGTCCGGACCGTACAGCCGCTCGATCTCGCCGTCGCAGGCGTCCTTGCACAGTGCGAGATAGTCGTCGAGCGCATTCACCGCGATCGGGCCTGCGCGCGCGCCGGGCAACGTCGACGTCATTACGGAACGCGGATAACGACGAGCCCGCGTCGATCCTTCACCCTTGTCACGTACCTAATGCGGACCCGTAGGTTTATGTTGTTCCCGGTCGCGCCGACGACCTCCAGGCTGGGAAGAACGCTGACGGCGAGGTCCGCGGCCTCTTCACCTGGCGAGGCGCCCGCCGCGCCGCCGTGTGCTATTCGTTGGCGCCGTCCGAGCAGCCACCCTCGGACGTCGAGGGCGGTTATGGGTGCGAGGGTATTGACGCGGTGCAGCGAGTTGATGTTCGCCGGAGGCAACAGCACATCGGTGCCGGAATTCCCGGTCGCGATAGTGCTTCCGGCGAGGTAGTGCAGCCCAATGGTGTCCGTCACGAGACACGACGGAGCGCGGTAGCCCCCATTTTCGACCTTCGCGCGAGCCTCGATCAGCCCAGTCAGAAGCTGCTGAGTCGTTGGCCACCAGGGGATGTGCACCGTCGTCGCCAGTGTCATGGCCGGATAGAGTGCCGGGAACACCGCAGCATCTACTTTCGCGGCGAGCTTGACGGTGGCGGCGTTCACCAGCTCGAGCACCTCGTCGGGCGTCGGTGCGACGGCCTGGGCCAGCGACACGATGAAGTCAACGTGTTCCAGCTGAAGCGGCACATTGGCAAGCGTGGTCAAGCTGTCGTTGGGCACCATCGTCTGGCTGGGATCACCAGTGTCCCAATGCGGGAAGGCCTGCCAGGCAACGCTGCAATGCGCGAACGTGTTTTTGACCGCCTGGTTGGCCAGAGCCAACCGCTCCGCACTCATGTACATCGCTGCCACTCCTTGAGGGCCCCCGACTGTCGGTACAAATCATGAGACAAATTCGGCACGTACGCAATTACTTCGCCGAAGTTGTCGAAGTGGAGTACTGCACTACTTGTTCAACAGCGCTATCTCCTGACCCGGGGTCATCTCACCGCGTGCCACCGCCTCGCAGTGCGCGAGGTGCAGCGGTGCAACAGGATCCTCGGGCAGTAGCTCGCGGCATCGCTCGAAAGCGACGCGCGCCCCGTCGACGTCGCCCGCGTCGAACAGCGCGAAGGCCTCGTCGAATGCGGGTTGTGCCGCGCGCTTCACCTCGCGAAGTGACGCCGAATCCTCGTCGTACACTTCATAAATCGTGACCGGTCGGCGTCGGTTGACCACCATGACGCGCTCCATGCGACGGACGTCGAACTGCTCGGATGCAGCTAGGCGCTGATAGGTCCGATCGGAGATGAGCAAGGCGGAGCCGTAGCGCTTGTTGGTGCTCTCGATACGCGCGGCCAGGTTCACCGCGTCGCCGATGATGGTGAGCACCATGCGGTTTACGCCACCGACGAGCCCAACTCCCACCGCCCCGGTATTGATGCCGATGCCTGCCCGCAGCTCCTCGGAGCCCAGCGCCTTGCGTTCCCGGTTGTGCTCGGCCAAGGAGCGCAGCATGGCCAACCCCGCCCGGACGGCGTCGGAGGGGGACTCGAAGACGGCGACGATTTCGTCGCCGCGGACGTCTTGAATCATGCCGTTGTAGCTGATGATTGGGAGCTCGACGGCCCGCAGAAAGCCCATCGCCAAATTGCCGGCTTCGCCGACGTTCATGTCCTCGATCATGGTCGTATAGCCCCGGATATCGCTGATGAGCACCGTCATCTCACGCTCGACCCGGTAGCCGCTGCGGACCCGGCGAAGGTCGTCGATGTCGAGGATGCGCAGCAGTTCGTTGGGCACAAATCTGGACTGCACGTCCATCAGGGACTGCCGGTACTCGTCGGCGGCCCGTAGTCGTGCTTCGAGCTGGAAGTTCCATAGCGGCGCGGCAGCCTGGGCGCACAAGAATGCGACCGCCTGCTCGTGGTCGGCGACGAAGTTGCTGCCGGGCTCGCCGTGCTCGGCATAAACCACGCCGATTGTTCTGTCCTGCACCATTATCGGAACGACGAGTATGGACGGCCTTGATGCCTGAATTTGCTGCTGCTGCTGCTGACGCCGTCCCGGTGACCGGCCGCCCGTCGGGGCGGCGGCGTCGGCGGCGACGATCAGCGGGGAGCCCGCGTCCATTGCGCGGCGCACGATATTGGCGTCATAAGACACCTCGGTCCACGGCCCGTCCACAATCGAAATGTCGCCGTGATCGTTGACGGCGCGCACCGACAGATTCCCCGCTTCACCGGTGAGGAACAGGACGCGGCTCGCGCCCGTCGTGTCCGCGACCGAGCCCAGAATGATGTTGGCCTAGCCGTCCGGCGTTCGCGCGCCCGACAGCGCGTGCAGCAGTTGATGCGCGCCGACCGGGTCGATCCCAGCCGAACCCGTGAGATCGCGTCGCAGTAGCCAGGGGTGTTCCCGCGCGAGCCAGTCGGCGCGCACCGCGAAACCCAGATTCAGCCAGTGCTGGTACGCCGACCGCAGCATGTGTTCACGAAGCGTCGTGCGCCCGGTGTCGGCGTAGAGGGCGGCGGCTTCCTCGTGGGCGCGCGCACTGATTGTTGGGAGCTGGTTTTTCTCGGCGAGCTCAATCGCTTGGTGAAGGTAGCGCTCCGCTTTGGCATGTTGCCCGCGTGCTCGCTCCCACGACCCCTGGATCAGGGCATGCGGTGCCGCGGTGCGCCCGCCGCCCACTTGCGGTGCAACGCCAGGGTCTGGCGGACAAAGTGGGCTGTCGAAGAGTCTCGCGGCGCGCACTGGATCATGCTCAGCGCGCCGACCAGATAGACAAGTTGTGATGCCGTGGTGCCGGCCAGCCCGCCGAGATACTCGATTGCTGCCGGCGTGGCCGCGGCCGCCCCGGCGTGGTCGCCACACCAGAAGTGCAGGCCCTGCTTCATGGCTGCGGCGACGCCCAGGGCCACCTCGTCGCCCTCGAGACGGGCCGCCGGCAGCACGTCTCGCTCGTCGTAACCGCTCTCGCCGGCGAGCAGGAAGGGATCGGCGCTGCGGCCCATCAAATTGAGGCAAAGCTGCTGCATCGCCTGGCAAAGGGCGCTGGGCACGGGCTGGGAACGGAACTGCGGGATCAGCGAGCTGGCCAGCGCATCGATCTCCGCGAGCGGACGGCCGGCCCAGAATGACTGGGCTAGCAGGACTGCGACCAGGTAGGCGGCATACTCCTGGTCGCCTTGATCGAGTGCCTCCTCGGCGCTGTCGCGAAGCTCGCCCAAGCCGTCGCGGATCGGTTGCCGCCAGTGGCGGATGTAGTCCAGGTGCATGAACACCGTCTGCGGCCGGGTCTCCCGGAATTCCGGGCGCTCGGCAAGCTGCATGGCTACCTCGCCGAAGCGCTGACCGCCCGCGTAGTCACCGACCAGCACGAGGACAATCCCGTACGCGGCCATGACCAGCGGCGAGGACGGTGTGTGGCCGTACGCCAAGGTCAGATTGAGTTGCTTTCGGACCAGCAAGGGCAGGAGGTTCGGCCGGACGAGCACCGCCATGCTGCACAGTTCGACAAGAATCCGGTGCAGCGCGATGAATCCCTGGTCATCGCAGTGCGGGAGCCGCAGCAGCCGCTCGGTGCTCCAGCCACGCATCGTCAGCCTCATCCGGGCGATCGCGTTGCCCATCCGTGGCTTGCCCGCGTCGCTTGGCACCCTTTCGCCGAACTCGTCGAGCGTCTTAAGCCCGATCTCGAGCGCCTCCTGCAAACGGTTCTCTGCGACGCGCCCCTTGAGCCGCAGGTATGCGAGTCGCGCGCGGTCCGCGGGCTCGCGCAGGATCGTCTCGGCCTCGTCGAGTAGCGCGTTGAGCGCTGTCACATCACCGACCAGCAATGCCGCGTCGGCGGCGTCGAGTTGCAGCTCCCGGGTCAGCGCGAAGTGTGCGGCCCAACGTTGCTCACCGAGCAGGTCCAAAGCGTTCCGGCAGTACCCGAAGGCCAACGGGAACGAGGCCTGCGCTCGAGCCTTGCGCGCGGCCCGCCGCACTACCTCGACGAACCGGGTGCGCTCTACGTCGTCGGCCAGCCCGAGGCCACCGATGCCGACGTGGCGCGCGGCTTCGAACACCCGAGCGTCGCCGAGCGTGACCAGCCGTCGGCCGAGGCGCAGGTGAATGGCGCGCATGTCGTCGGCGGACAGCGTCGCGCGCGCCGTTTCGGCCACGCGGTCGTGGCTGAACCGATAGCGGGCGTCGCGGCTGATCGCGTTGGTGATCCGCTGGCCGCCGCCGTCGAGGGCCTCGATCAGCCGAAGCTCGAGGCAGGCCCAGAGCGCGTGGGCCACGACGTCGGGCGACCGTGCGGCCGCTGCCGTGGCGTCGTCGAGGTCGAACTCACCACCGATGCATGACAGCGAACTCAACACTTCCCGGTCGCCGGTGCGAAGTTGGTCGAGGTAGCGGCCGAGGAACTCGGCTGCCGTCGCGGAGACCTCGATCGACGTGAGCACGCGCAGGTCCCAGCTCGGGTGGCCACCGGGGCCGACCGCGATGAGCGCGCCTTCGCGTTGGGCGCGGTACAGCAGCTGACGGACCTGCAGCGGATTGCCTCCGGTGCGATGGTGGAACTCGGCGGCCACATCGCTCAGCTCCACGCTCTGGCCGCACACGTCGGCGAGCAGCTCCTCGACATCTTCGGGCGCCAGCGGTTCGAGTTGAATGGTGTTGAGGTTCTCCGATTTAATGCCCGCCAAGTCCGGATCGAATTCGCCCGCGCGGTGCGCACCGATGACTAAGACGTTGCGAAGCGACACCGTCAACAGTTCGGACAACAGCAGCAGCGTGTCTCGATCTGCCCACTGCAAGTCATCAATCGCCAGCACCACCGGGCGGTAGGACGCGGTGGTCGACACCAGTCGGATGGCCGCGCGGTGCAGGCGACGGCGGGCATCCGCCGCATCGAGGTCGGCATCATCCGAGGATTCGCCCAGCATCTGCGCCAGTTCGGGCACGAGTTCGCAGAGGACACCGGCGAACCCCGACGTCTCGCCGACGAGATCGGCACGCCAACTGTCGCGCTCGGCCGCACCGGTGGCCTCCATGGTGCGGACCAGCGAGCTAAGTGCGTCCGCCAATGCTGAGTAGGGCGCCGGTGCGCCGTCCCGGCACCTGCCGTAGGCGAATATGCAGTTGCGGCGGGAGACCTCGACGCCGAAGGCCTGCGTGAGTGTCGACTTGCCTACTCCTGGAGCCCCGCTGAGCAGGACGCATCCTCCGCTGACCCGTCCGGCCGTTTCTACTGCGGTTCGGAGTTCGGTGAGCTCGTGGCGTCGGTCGACCACGCGGCCGTCGAGGTCGAGCACCGGAGTTGTCACGGCGCAGGGCACACCATGGCGGGCGCCGTCCCGCAGACGGCGCTGCAAGGGGATCGCAAGCCGAGGCGCATGTGCACTCCCCTCCAAGGGAAATGTCCACCCACCGCAGTGACGGTCCCCCCGCTACGGGACTGTGTAGCTCCGATCTGCAGGTAGTAGAGGAGCATAGCCCAAACGCCGGACACGGTGCGAGATTTCGACGGTCAAGCAGATCGGTGGGCAGGCGGGTATGCACGAATAGTGATGACCTGGTCGTCGCGACGCGGTCGGGCTAAGTGTGAGTCGGTTTGAATGCATCCGCGGGCTGGGCCACGGCCAGTGCGGAGCTGGTGCCGATCGGGCCGTGGCAGTCGAACAGGGTCGCCGCGCCGGTGGCGACCCCTGCTGTGCCGTAGTGGCTTTGAGCGGCCAACCCGACAAATTCACCATCGGGCAGTCGGCTCGCGGTAACGGTGTAGTCGGCATTGATGTAGCGCAATCCGCCTGTGCCCCAATGGGTGAGCGAACTCGTGATGTCACCGACGAAGGCCAGGCGAGTAAACGGTGTCAACGGGTAGCCTTGCACCATCGGGCGAAACACTCGCGCCCAGGCGAACTTCTGGGAGTGGGATTGCTCCCACTCGCCCGCCGCGATGCCGGGACTGCCTTCGAACGTGGCCCCGTACCCCCAAATGAGGAACGGCATGTCGGTAGGAAAACCGTCGTAGGACGTCGGCAGCGCCGGCATCTGGACCGGAAAGGACCACACTTGGCCCTCGGGATGATCGCCGCGACGCAGGAACAGCGCACTAGCGCGGGCGACGACCGTGCCGCGCTGAATCAGGGCGGCATCGACCAGCTTGATGCGGCGGCCTTCGCGTTGTATCGAAGTCTGAATCTGCACCGGTCGCAGCAGCACTGGCCGCAGCAGGTCGACGGTAAGCCGGGCAGGCTGAAAGTCGGCATCGATGCCCGATTGTTCTATGCCCCAACCCAACAGACCTCCGACGATCTGGCCGCCCATTGCCGCGCCCCACGGCCCCTGTGTCAGCGGACCCGGAACATAGGAGTCGCCGACGGCGGCGAAAAACGCCTCGGGCATGATGGCGGAATCCTCGATCGTCACCGCTATCACGATAGGACACGCCGATAGTAAGGACCGGGCATGCCTGAAGTGATCGAAATTCCGCGCGGCCACAACCCGTTCTCGACGACGGGCGTGACCCGCGACCCCGACGGCATCCTGCGTTACGAGGACCTGCCTGCCACGCTGCTGGACATGCTGGCCGAGCAGGTCGAGCGCCGTCCCGGTAGCGAGGCCGTGGTCGAAGTCGGTGCCGGCCGACTGACCTACCGGCAGTTGTGGGACCGCGCCGCGCGGGTCGCCGGCGGGCTGCGGGCGGCCGGTCTGCAACCCGCTGACCGGGTGGCGGTGCGCTATCCCGCGGGTATCAATTGGGTGTTGGCGTTTTGGGGAACGGTGATGGCCGGCGGCATTGCGGTGGCGGTCAATACGCGCTCGGCGCAGCCCGAAATCGAGTTCGTGCTGTCCGACGCGGGTGCGCGAGTGGATCTGTCCGCGGACACACCGCTGCCCGACGGCCTACCCTATGTGGCCGAAGGACTCACGCCGTTGGACACCGCCGCGCTGTTCTACACCTCGGGGACCACCGGGCATCCCAAGGGCGTGCCGACCACCCATGAGGCATTCGTCACCAACACCGAGAATTGTGTTCGGTGCATGGGATTTCCGCCACATGCCAGTGAGGAGCTGCGCACCCTGATCTCGGTGCCGCTGTTTCACGTAACCGGTTGTAATACACAATTATTAGTCGCTGTGCGACTCGGGGGAGCCTCGGTGATCATGCCGACGCTCAACCTAGACGAGCTGACCGCCACGCTGAGCATCGAACGCATTTCGCAGCTGGTGACTGTTCCCGCGATTTACGCATTATTACTGCGGCACAAGGAATTTCATTCCATGGATATCTCCGGTGTTCGCTGGGTGGGCTACGGTGGGGCGCCTATCGCGCCCTCGTTGGTGCGGTCGGTGAAGAACGCCTTTCCGCAGGCAAAGGTGTTCAACGGCTACGGCATGACCGAGTCCGCCTCGCTGATGACCGTGCTACCCGACTCCGACGCGGTCGAACACGCCGACTCGGTGGGGTACGCGGTCCCCACCGTGGATCTCGGCGTGATCCCCAGCGGTGACGACGCAGGTGTCGGTGAGTTGGTGGC
This sequence comes from Mycobacterium montefiorense, assembly GCF_003112775.1. Lineage (GTDB taxonomy): Bacteria > Actinomycetota > Actinomycetes > Mycobacteriales > Mycobacteriaceae > Mycobacterium > Mycobacterium montefiorense. The sequence continues at coordinate 128,436 of NZ_BFCH01000001.1, forward strand.
GCGCGGGGCCAATCTGACTGCTGGATACTGGAACCGGCCGCAGGCGTCCGAGGAGGCCATCATTGACGGCTGGCTGCACACCGGCGACGTGGTGCGTGTCGACGACGCGGGCCGGGTGCACATCGTCGACCGGCTCAAGGACATCATCAATCGCGGCGGAGAGAACGTCTCGAGCGTCGAGGTCGAAGCGGTGTTGTTGGCCGCGCCCAACGTCGCGGATGCCTGCGTGCTAGCGGTGCCCGACGAGGTCATGGGTGAGAAAGTAGGGGCCGTGCTGTTCGGCGGTGCGGCGCAGATCGACGTGCCGGCAGTACTCGAGCACTGCAGCGGACAGCTCGCCGATTACAAACTTCCGCAGTACGTGACGGTGGTATCAGAAGCGTTGCCGCGCAACGCTGGCGGCAAGCTACTCAAAGCCAGGCTGCGTGGTGAAGTGCAGTGGGGTGACCCGCTCCGATGAGCGCTACCCTGCTGATCGCGAACCGCGGCGAGATCGCACTTCGGATCATCCGCACCGCCACCGAATTGGGTATGCAGACGATCGCGGTCTACGCCGAGGACGACGCCGATAGTCCGCACGTGCACGCGGCGGACGAAGCGATCGGTCTGCCGGGCAGCGGAGCGCAAGCCTACCTGGACCAGTCGTCGCTACTGGCGGCGGCGAAGAATGCCGGCGCGGGGCTGATTCATCCAGGCTATGGCTTTCTCTCGGAGAACGCCGATTTCGCTCGCGCGTGCACAACGGCCGGGTACACGTTCGTGGGGCCGGACGCCGACGTGCTCGAGACGGTCGGTAATAAATCCGCGGCGCGCGCCGCCGCGATCGCCGCCGGTGTGCCGGTGTTGCCCGCCACCGTTGGGCCCAGCAGCGCCGCGGACATCCGGGCATTCTTCGCCACTCAAGGTGGGGCTGTCATGATCAAGGCGCTGGCAGGCGGCGGCGGGCGCGGTATGCGCCGAGTCGATAGCGCTGATCAGATCGACAATGCCCACCGGCTGTGTGCCGCGGAGGCGCAACTGGGATTCGGCGATGCGGCGGTGTTCGCCGAGGCGGTTCTCGACGACGCCAGGCACATCGAGGTTCAGATCGTCGCCGCGCCCGCCGGGCCCCGAACGCATGCGCTCGCCCTGGGCGACCGCGATTGCAGCCTCCAGCGCCGCTACCAGAAGATCGTCGAAATAGCTCCTGCTCAAGGGATTTCGGATGCGTTGCGCCACCAGCTACACCTGGCCGCCGCCCGGCTGTGCGGCAGAGTCGGACTGCGCGGGCTGGCCACCGTCGAGTTCCTGGTCGCCGGTGAAACATTCGTCTTCCTTGAGGTCAACCCCCGCATTCAGGTCGAGCACACGATCACCGAGCAGACCACCGGGGTGGACCTGGTCGCGGCACAGCTCGCCATCGCCGGCGGCGCCTCCTACTACCAGCTGGGATTGCCGTCCGGAATCGCCTCTGACGGTGACGAAGTCATCGGCGAGCCCGCCGCACGGCGCGGCATTGCGATACAGGCCCGGGTCAACATGGAAACCCTGACGGCCGACGGGGCGGTCGTGCCCGCCGCAGGCGTCTTAACGGTGTTCTCGCCGCCGAGCGGTCCGGGTGTACGCGTCGACACCTTCGGCCGGACGGGGCTGGCGTTGAGTGCGCGATACGACTCGCTGCTGGCCAATGTCATCACCCACGTGCACGGGTCGTCGCTGCAGGCGGCACTGCGCAAGTTGCGCACCGCGCTGGCCGAATTCGGTATCGAGGGTGTCCGCACGAACATCAATTTCCTGCAAGAGCTGCTGTCCGACAGCCAAATTCAGTCCGGCGTGGTGACGACGGGCTTCCTCGATGCCAAGCTTCCGAAGTTGGCGGCCGCGGCGCTCACCCACGAACACGACACCCGGATGGCGTCCGTCGAACTCTATCCCGGTGAGGAAGCGCTACGTGCGCAGCTGGCCGGCACCGTGGTCGAGGTGGCGCCCGAGGGCACCGAGCTTTCTCCCGGCGATCAACTGGTCGTGCTCGAGGCGATGAAAATGCAACATGTGCTCGTCGCACCGCACGCGCTGCGAACGGTCCGCAATCTCGTGACACCCGGTCAGGTTGTCGGAACCGGCGATCCACTGGTGGTCTTCACCCGCACCGGGGCCAGTATCGGCGGCGAGTCCGCTGTCGCCGCGGTCGATCTCGACCGGCCGCGCGCCGACCTCGATGAGGTCCGGCGGCGCCATCTGCTCACCCTTGACGAAGGACGCGAAGCCGCAGTAGCCAAGCGGCACAACAAGGGTCGGCGCACCGCTCGGGAGAACATCGCCGATCTGGTCGACGCCGGCAGCTTCGTCGAATACGGCGCGCTCGCCATTGCCGCGCAACGCAGCCGGCGCTCCGAAGAGGACCTCATCGCCAACACCCCGGCCGACGGCCTGGTCGCCGGCCTGGCAACCATCGGCGCCGGCCGATTTGGGCGGGCGGCGGCCGAGACAGTGGTGGTGTCCTACGACTACACCGTCCTCGCCGGAACGCAGGGCATGCGCAACCATGCCAAGACGGACCGCGTCTTCGACGTGGCCGCCCGAAAGCGGTTGCCGATAGTGCTGTTCGCCGAGGGTGGGGGCGGACGGCCCGGCGACACCGACGTCGGTGGTGCGGCGGGCCTGGATGTGCCGACATTCCGGGTGCTGGCCGGGCTGCGCGGCCGGGTGCCGTTGGTGTCCATCGTCTCCGGGCGTTGCTTCGCCGGAAACGCCGCGCTGGCCGGAGTGTGCGACGTGATCATCGCGACCCCGGACGCCAATATCGGGATGGGCGGGCCGGCAATGATCGAGGGCGGCGGGCTTGGGGTGTACCCGCCCGAGGCGATAGGTCCGATCGACGTGCAGCGGCACAACGGCGTGGTGAGCCTGGTCGCCCGTGACGAAACGCATGCGGTGTCGCTGGCCAGACAATATCTGTCGTACTTTCAGGGCAGCGTCGGCGACTGGGAGGCGCCCGATCCACGGCTGGCGCGACATGTGTTGCCGGAGAACCGGTTACGCGCCTACGACGTGCGGCGGGCGATCGAGTCGATCGTTGATGTCGGCTCGGTGCTCGAGTTGCGCCCCGATTACGGCGTCGGGATCGTCACCGCACTTGTCCGCGTCCAGGGTGTGGCATTTGGATTGATAGCCAACAGCAGTCACCATCTGGGTGGCGCGATCGATGCCGAGGCCGCTGACAAGGCCGGTGACTTTCTCGCGTTGTGCGAATCGTTTCGGCTGCCGGTGATTTCGTTGTGCGACACACCCGGATTCATGGTCGGGCCGAACGCCGAGAAGCAGGCCGCGGTCCGCCGCTTCGGCCGGATGTTCGTGCTGGGTGCACGGCTGACGGTGCCGTTCGGAATGATCATCTTGCGCAAGGGTTATGGATTGGGTGCGATGGCGATGGCGGGCGGCTCATTCGATGCCCCGCAGTTCACCGTCGCCTGGCCGACGGGGGAGATCGGCGGCATGGGCCTGGAAGGCGCGGTGCGGCTGGGCTTCAGCAAGGAGCTGGCCGCAGCGGCCGATGCGGGCGAACGTGAGCAGCTATTCGAAAAGCTTGTGGCCGCGGCGTATCAACACGGAAAGGCGCTTCGGGCCGCCACGATGTTCGAGCTTGACGACGTAATCGACCCCTCAGACTCCCGCGCCTGGATCAGCAGGCTGACGGGAGTCTGAAGGGTCGTGTCGGAGGGGAATCAGGCGTGGCCGGATCCGCAGCCAACGCCCGGCAGGCATCCGGTACCGCCCGGAACGCCGCCCGGGCCGGCGTTCTGGCCGCCGGAGCCGCAGCCGACGCCCGGCAGGCAGCCAGTACCACCCGGACCGCCGCCCGGGCCGCTGTTCTGGCCGCCGGAGCCGCAGTTGCCGTTGGCGTCGCAGCCGCCGCCGCCCGGGTCGTCCTTGAAGACGACGTGGGTCGCAGACGGGCCGGTCATCGCCGGGCCGGTCGCAAAACTATCCGCGGCGGCCATCGGTGCGGCGGCGATCGCGGCAGCAACAGCCCCGCCGAGAACCAGTGGTTTCAGGAGGGTCAATTTCGCTAACATGCGACTCGCATACCACGCACGCACGCGAACAAAACCTCCCAGAAAAGATTGGTTGACAATCTACGTTCTCTGCTGGCGAAGTTGGCCCCCCACAAAACAAAAGGTGTACGAAGATGACTTCACTGGATTTGACCGGCCGTACTGCGATTATCACGGGAGCCTCGCGCGGAATCGGGCTGGCGATTGCCCAACAGCTGGCGGCGGCGGGCGCCAATGTGGTGCTCACCGCCCGCAAACAGGAAGCGGCGCAAGAGGCTGCGGCGCAAGTCGGAGAGCGGGCGCTGGGCGTGGGGGCACACGCGGTCGACGAGGACGCCGCGCGCAGCTGCGTAGATCTCACGCTGGAAAGGTTCGGCAGCGTTGACATCCTGATCAACAACGCGGGCACCAATCCGGCATTCGGGCCGCTGATCGAGCAGGATCACGCGCGGTTCAGCAAGATCTTCGAGGTGAATCTGTGGGCTCCGCTGTTGTGGACTTCGCTTGCTGTCAAGGCATGGATGGGCGAACACGGCGGCGCGATCGTCAACACCGCCTCGATAGGCGGGCTGCACCAATCGGTGGGGATGGGCATGTACAACGCCACCAAGGCGGCGCTGATCCACGTCACCAAGCAACTGGCCCTGGAACTGTCGCCGCGCATCCGGGTCAATGCGATTGCCCCGGGAGTGGTTCGCACCAGGTTGGCCGAGGCGCTATGGAAGGACCACGAAGACCCACTGGCATCGCAGATTGCGCTCGGACGTATCGGTGAGCCAACCGATGTGGCGAACGCGGTGGCCTTTCTGGTTTCCGACGCGGCGAGCTGGATCACCGGTGAGACGATGGTCATCGACGGCGGTTTGCTGCTGGGCGGTGCGCAGGGCTACCAGATGCGGCCCGAAGGCACGCCATGAGCGCGCAGGATTTCTCGGCCGACGTTACCGCGCGGGTGCAGGCTCTGCTGGACGAGCACGACCCGGCAACCACCGAGCCTCGCGATTTCCTTGGTGCGCAATTCGATGCCGGGTTGGCCTGGGTGCACCTGCCGCCGGGTTTCGGCGGATGCGACCTGCCGCGTAAAGCGCAGGAACTGGTGAACACTCGGTTGGCCGCCGCGGGCGCACCGGTGGGCGGAACCGTCAAGAACTTCATCGGCATGGGCATGGCGGCCCCGACCATCGCGGCCTTCGGCACCGACGAGCAGAAACGAAAGTTCTTGCGCCCGTTGTTCACCGGCGAACAGGTTTACTGCCAGCTATTCAGCGAACCGGGCGCGGGATCGGACTTGGCCGGGGTGGCGACGCGCGCGGTCCGCGACGGTGACGACTGGATTGTCAACGGGCAGAAGGTGTGGACGTCGATGGCGCAACACGCGCAGATGGCCATCCTGGTTGCCCGCACCGACCCGACCGTGCCCAAGCACGCGGGTTTGACCTACTTCGTCTGCGACATGACGCAACCGGGTGTTGATGTCCGGCCGCTGCGCCAGATCACCGGTGAGGCCGAGTTCAACGAGGTGTTCCTCACCGATGTCCGCGTGCCCGATGCGAATCGGCTCGGCCCGGTGGGTGGCGGCTGGCGGGTTGCGACCACCACGCTCAACAACGAACGTGTCGCGATCGGTGCCAGTTCCGGTGTTCCGCGGGAGGGCGGGATCATCGGCAAGATCGCCCGCGCATGGCGAGACGAACCGGGGCTGCGCAACGGCGCGATGCACGACGAGCTGATGCGGCTCTGGGTGGAGGCGGAAGTCCTTCGACTGGCGGGGGAACGGCTGGGGCAGCAGGCCGTAGCGGGCCAGCCTGGGCCGGAGGGCGCCGGCATGAAGATCGCCTTCGCCAAGCTGGCGCAATCGCTTTCGGGTTTCGACATCGAGCTGCACGCCGAGTCCGGCCTACAGTACGACGATTGGACGATGCGCAGAACAGAAGTCGTCGACTTGGTCGGCCGCGAACCCGGATACCGCTACCTGCGGGCACGCGGTAACTCGATCGAGGGTGGCACGTCGGAAATCTTGCGCAACACCATTTCTGAGCGGATTCTCGGCCTGCCGGGCGAACACCGCGTCGACAAGGATGTCGCCTGGAAGGACCTGAACCGATGAGCATCGGGGACTTGCTTTACTCCGACACCGAGGAGGCGCTGCGCGACAGCGTCCGCCACCTGTTCGCCGAGCGGTGTGCACCCGAGGTGGTAGCTCGGGCTTATGACCCAGAGCCGCAAGACTTTTCCGACCTATGGCTGCGGCTTGGCGGCGAGCTGGGGGTTGCGGGTCTGCTGGTGCCGGAATCGCTTGGCGGTGCCGGCGGCAGTGCCCGTGAGGCCGCGGTCGTGATGGAGGAGATCGGCCGCGCCGTCGCGCCGGTGCCGTTCTTGTCCAGTGCGGTGCTTGCCACGGTCGCGTTGTTGGTGGCCGGCGACACCGAAACCCTTTCTGGGCTGGCCCAAGGTGAGTTCACCGCGGCGCTGGCGGTGCCGCTGTCGACCGCGCCCGGCGACGCGATCGCGGGGGTAAGTGTCGGGGCGGACGGGCTGAGCGGGGCGGTCAGCAGCGTCGCCGGCGCCGGTCAAGCCGACGTCTTGGTGGTGCCAGTCGCAGACGCCGACGGTCTCGAGCTGCACACCGTCGCCGCCAACGCAGCGGGTGTGCAGGTGTCACCGCTGCTGGCCCTGGATATGACGAGACCCCTTGCCAATGTACGTTTTTCGGCAGCGCCGTCAACGGCGGTCGGACCGGCGGATGCCGCAGTGGCCGCCGCGCTACAGATGGGTGCGGCGCTGCTGGCGTCCGAGCAACTCGGGCTGGCGCAATGGTGTTTTGAGACCACCCTGGACTATGCCAAGCAGCGCAAGCAGTTCGGCCGCGCGATCGGCTCGTATCAGGCGATCAAGCATCGGCTTGCGGATCTGTGGTTCGAGGTCGGTGCGGCGACGGCGGCCGCACGTCACGCCGCGGACACCTGCGCTTCCGAAGATCGCGACGCGGGCATCGCGACGGCCGTTGCGCAGGCTTACTGCAGCGGTATCGCGGTGCATGCTGCCGAGGAGTGTGTGCAGCTACACGGCGGCATCGGCATGACATGGGAGTATCCGGCGCACCTATACCTCAAGCGAGCCAAGAGCGATCAGCTGGCCTTCGGCACTGCCTACCGTCATCGGGCCCGGCTGGCCGAGCTGGTGGACCTGCCGGCCGGCTGAGCGCCATGCGCGTGTTGCTGACGACATACGATTCGCGCGGCGGCGTCGAGCCCCTGCTGGGGCTTGCGGCCGGACTGCAATCGCTGGGCGCCCAGGTAGTGCTATGCACCCCGCCCGACGACGAATTCGCCCAACGGGCAGCCGGTTTCGGTGTTCCGCTGGTGGGATTTGGTCCGTCGGTGCGCGCGATGGCGACCGGAGCGACGCGGTCGTCCGAAGAGGACCTGCGCGACCACCTGCTCGGGTTGGTCGCCGAGCAGTTCGACACGGTCGCCGCCGCCGCGCAGGGATGCGACGCGCTGGTGTCGGCAGGCCTGGTGTGGACGTCGGCCGGGGCACGATCGGTGGCCGACAAACTCGGCATCCACTACGTCTACGCCAGCTACCACCCAACTCATCTGCCGTCGCCGTATCACCCGCCACCCGAGTACGTGGGCCGGGGGATGGGGACCACCGAGATCGACAACCGGATGATGTGGGATCACAACGCGCGCAACGCCAATACGTTGTTCGGTCCGACGCTCAACAGCCACCGCGCGGCGATCGGCCTGGCCCCGGTTGACAACGTGCGTGCTTACGCCTACACCAACCGGCCGTGGCTGGCCGCCGACCCGACGCTGGGTCCCTGGCAGCCGCTGGCCGACTTCGATGTCGTGCAAACCGGAGCGTGGCTGCTGCACGACGAACGCCCGCTGCAAGCCGAGTTGGAGGAGTTCCTCGATGCCGGCACACCGCCGGTGTACCTAGGGTTCGGCAGCATGCCGCTGTGGGGCGCCGGGGAAGTCGTTCCGATGGCGATCGAGGCGATCCGCGCCCAGGGCCGGCGCGTGCTGCTCTCGCACGGCTGGGCCGAGCTGGCGTTGCACGATGACCGCGACGACTGTTTCGCCGTCGGCGAGGTCAATCAGCAGGCGTTGTTCGGGCGGGTGGCCGCTGTCGTGCACCACGGCGGCGCGGGCACAACGACGACGGCCGCCCGGGCCGGCGCGCCCCAGCTGGTGATACCGCAGGGGGCCGACCAGGTGTACTGGGCCTGCCGGGTGGCCGAGCTGGGCATCGGTACCGCATGCGACGGTCCGACACCGCCCCCGGGCGCCCTGCCGGTCGCGCTCGAGGCGGCCCTGGCCGACGAGACCCGCGCCCAAGCCGGCGCCGTCGCGGCCACTGTCCGCACCGACGGTTCGACGGTGGCCGCACGGTTATTGCTCGACGCGGCGAGCCGCGAAAATCGTTAGCGCGGCAGCGCCGAGGCGAAGACCCCCGTCATCGCCTCCCAGTGCCGCTCGGCAGCGGCCGCGTCATACGGCGCGTTGTCCGGTACCGCGAAGCCGTGTGCTGCGTGGTACCACTCGATGGTGTGCCGCACACCGGCCGCCGTCAGCGCCTTGTCCAGCTGTTCGGCGTGGTCGGTAGTGAAGGCCGCATCGTTCTCGGCACCGCCCACATACACCGTGGCGGTCATCCGGTCGGCCAGCAGATGCGGGCTGTCCGCGGTATCGGTCACCAAACCGCCGCCGTGGAAGGACGCCGCGGCAGCGACACGGTCCGGAACACGGCCGGCCACCATTACCGAGATTCGCCCGCCCATGCAGTAGCCGCACACGCCGAAGCGTTCGCCGGATACCTCGGGGCGAGCCGACAGGTAGTCGAAGAATGCCCGGGCGTCGGTGGTGATCTTGTCTGCTGTCAGGCTGCCGATCATGGAAAACAGGCGTTTGCGTTCTGCATCGTCGCCGAACACGCTGGCCATGTCGAAGGGGGCCCAGTCGCCGTTGCGGTAGTACACATCCGGTAGCAGCACCGTGTAGCCGAATCCGGCCAGTTTGGCCGCCATTTGCTGGAAGGTATCGCGAAGTCCACCGGCGTCGGGGTACATGACCACGCCCGGCCACGGGACTTGGGATTCCGGACCTTCGGGGGTGAACAAGTGGACGGTGCAGGTCCCGTCGGTGGTGGTGATGGTGTCGGTGATATTCGGCATGGCACCCGTTCTACTCCGCAACTGTGGACGGAAAGTAATCGGCGTGAGCGGGAGGTGCCCCCACGCGCGCCGGCTTCGCCGCGCTCGCGATCGCCGCGCGAATTTTTGGCGTCGACCCGCCGCGCCCGGCTTCGCCGCGCTCGCGATCGCCGCTAAGCTGACCGCGTGCCGATCGCGACGCCCTACGAGGACTTACTGCGCCAGGTCCTCGAGACGGGTTCGGTCAAACCGGACCGCACCGGCACCGGAACCCGCAGCCTGTTCGGCCGGCAGTTGCGTTACGACCTGTCCGCCGGCTTCCCGCTGCTGACCACTAAGAAGGTCCATCTCAAATCGGTGGTCTACGAGTTGCTGTGGTTCCTGCGCGGCGACTCCAACGTGAGCTGGCTACACGAACATGGCGTCACGATCTGGGACGAATGGGCCAGTGACACAGGCGATCTCGGCCCCATCTACGGCGTGCAGTGGCGATCCTGGCCGACCCCGTCGGGTGAACACATCGATCAGATCAGCGCCGCGCTGGAGCTGCTGCGCACCGACCCGGACTCCCGGCGCAACATCGTGTCGGCCTGGAACGTCGGAGAAATCCCGCAGATGGCGCTGCCGCCGTGTCACGCGTTCTTCCAGTTCTACGTCGCCGACGGGCGGCTGAGTTGCCAGCTTTACCAGCGCAGCGCGGACCTGTTTTTGGGCGTGCCGTTCAACATCGCCAGCTACGCGCTGCTCACCCACATGATGGCGGCCCAGGCCGGCCTCGGCGTGGGGGAGTTCGTCTGGACCGGCGGCGACTGCCACATCTACGACAACCACGTCGAACAGGTGCGGACCCAGCTCGGTCGCGATCCGCGGCCGTATCCGGAACTTTCTCTGGCCCAACGGGATTCGATTTTCGACTACACCTACGACGACGTCGTCGTAAAGAATTACGATCCGCATCCGGCGATCAAAGCGCCCGTCGCTGTATGACGATCGTCGGCTTGGTGTGGGCTCAGTCCACATCCGGGGTCATCGGCCGCAATGGCGACATCCCCTGGCACGTGCCCGAGGACCTGGCCCGCTTCAAGCAGGTGACCGTGGGCCATACCGTGGTGATGGGCCGGCGGACCTGGGATTCGTTGCCGGCCGCGGTGCGGCCGCTGCCGCGGCGGCGAAACATCGTCGTGTCCCGTCAAGCCGACTTCTGTGCGCAGGGAGCCGAAGTGGTCGACTCACTCGACGAGGCCCTGACCGAGCCTGAGGCGTGGGTGATCGGCGGCGCCGAGATTTACCGTCTCGCGCTGCCGCACGCCACCCGGTGCGAGGTCACCGAGATCGAGATCGACCTGGTCCGCGACGACGACGACGCGCTGGCCCCGGTGCTCGACGAGACCTGGCTCGGTGCGATGGGGGAGTGGCAGGTCAGCCGGTCTGGGCTGCGATATCGGTTTCACAGCTATCGTCGGCCTTGAGTGCACGTCTGCGCGTCAACTTTCGTGACCTGACATACTCGGACGGGGGTCGGCGGCGTCGGTGTGACGGAACTTCCAGCATTTCCAGGGAGGGGAATTGGCAGTGATAACCGAACCCACAACGCTGTTCACCCGCAAATTCATGGGCTACGACGCGACCGCGGTTGATGCCCACATCGAGATGTTGAGCACCAAGCAGAGCCTGCTGCTCAACGACGTCGAAAGCCTGCGGGCTCGGCTGAAGGAATCCGGGGACGAAGCGGCCGCGCTGCGCAAGGAAGTCGCCGTCCTGACGGACACCTCACCGGCGCCCCACGCGATGCAGCAACGGATGGCGAGGATGCTGCGGCGTGCGGTCGACGAGATTTCGGAGATGCAGGCCGAGGCGCGGGCCGAGGCAGAAGCGCTGATCACGGCTGCCGAATCGGAAATCGAGACTGAGCGGCGCAAGCACCAAGAGGTGTTGGCGGACATGGCCTCGCAGCAAAAGGCGCTGGAAGCGCAGTATCGCGAAACCAAGGAGACGCTCGACGCCGAACTGGCCAGCATGCGCGACGACGCCCAGCAGGCGCGTGCGCAGCTGCTCGCCGAGGCCAAGGAACGGATCGACCGCGACCGCGAGCAAGCCCGCCGGGCAGTGGACGCGGCGAGCGACCAACGGGTGAAGGTCCTGGAACAACTGATGGGCGTGTACCGCGACCTGGAATCGGTTCCGGCCGCGCTTGAGACGGCTTACCAAGAACAAAAGAATCCGCCGGATCGCAGCGCGGCGGCACCGGTAGAGGAGACGGCCAGCGCGGGGTGAGCCTTCGCTGAGACCGCCCGATTGACCGGTATTCTCGGCGCGTGTCGATCAGCAAGCTATCCGCCGCGCAAGCCCGGCGGATAGCCGTTGCGGCCCAAGAGTTTAACGAGCCGCGACCTGGTGGTGCCATCACCCGGGCCCACCTGCGTCGACTGATTTCGAGAATTCAAGTGCTGCAACTAGATTCGGTTTCAGTGGCGGTTCGTGCGCATTACGCGCCGGTGTTCAGCAGGCTTGGCCCCTACGACCGCGACGTACTGGACCGCGCCGCCTGGGGCCCACCCTCGTCGCGGCTGCTGGCCGAGTACTGGGCACACGAGGCCGCACTGATGGCCGTCGACGACTGGCCGCTGATGCGCTGGCGGATGCGCCAGTACCAGCACGGCCGCTGGGGCACCCATATCGTCAAGGCCAATCCGCAGCTTGCCGACAAGATCGTCGCCGCCGTCAGCGAACTCGGGCACAGCACCGCCGGACAGATCGAGGCTCATCTCGAGTCCGAACCGCGCGGGCCCAAAGGAAGCTGGTGGGGCAGTCGCAGCGACACCAAATGGGTGGCCGAAGCGCTGTTCGCCTCGGGGGTGCTGACCACTGCCACCCGGGTCGGTTTCGCCCGCCACTACGACCTGGTGGAACGGGTGCTGCCGGCCGGCGTGCTGGCCCGCGAGGTCGACGATGTCGAGGCCATCCGCGAGCTCATCCTGCGAGCGGCCACCGCTTTAGGGGTGGGCACCGAGGCCGACCTCCGCGACTACTTCCGGCTGTCCGCGCAGCAGGTCAAACCAGCGATCGCCGAGCTGGTGGCCGCCGGCGACATCGAGGCGGTCAGCGTCGACGGTTGGTCGGCGCCCGCGTATCTGCACGCTGGCCGGTCGGTGCCCCGGCTGGATCGCGGCACCGCGCTGCTGTGTCCGTTCGACCCGTTGATCTTCTTCCGGCCCCGGGTGGAGCGGCTGTTCAACTTTCACTACCGCATCGAGATCTACACCCCCGCGGCCAAGCGCCAGTACGGCTACTACGTGTGGCCGCTGCTGGTGGACGGCGAGCTGAGGGCACGCGTGGACCTCAAAGCCGACCGCGCCGCCGACACACTGCGGGTCGCGGGCGCGTTCGGTGAGCCTTCCGATGCCGACCGAGCGTCGCGCTCCCGAGTGGCCGCCGCGCTGGCCGGGGAGCTGGACTCGATGGCGTCATGGCTTGGCCTGGGCGGGTTTACCGTGTCCGGCCGCGGTGATTTGGCCGGTGAATTGCGTAGTGCCGCCAAGCGGGTCAGCTGATGGCGCCGTCCAGGGAGCTCAAGACCACGTTGTGGAAGGCCGCCGAGAAGCTGCGCGGCTCGCTGTCGGCAAGTCAGTACAAGGACGTGATCCTGGGGCTGGTGTTCCTCAAGCATGTGTCAGATTTACGTTGGAAGTCGTTGGCGGACAAAGCAAAATCTGACAACATCGGTCAGCTCGTCGACGACGCGATGGACGTCGTGATGGCGGCGAACCCGGCCCTTGCCGGGATGCTGCCGCGGATCTACGAAGACCTCGACCAGCGCCGGCTCGGTGAGCTGGTGGGTCTGCTCGACGGCGCGCGATTGCGCCCGCAGGGACCCCGGGATCTGATGGGGGAGGTGTACGAGTACTTCCTCGGCAATTTCGCTCGCGCGGAAGGCAAACGCGGCGGAGAGTTCTTCACACCGCCCAGCGTGGTGCGGCTGATCGTGGAGGTCCTGGAACCCTGCGGCGGTCGGGTGTACGACCCCTGCTGCGGCTCCGGCGGAATGTTCGTGCAGACCGAGAACTTCATCGCCGCCCACGACGGCGACCCGAAGAGCGTGTCCATCTACGGGCAGGAGGGCGTCGAGCAGACCTGGCGAATGGCGAAGCTGAACCTCGCTATTCACGGGATCGACGACACCGGCCTGGCCCGGGGCGACACGTTCGTGAATGATCTGCACGCCGGCATATGCATGGACTACGTGATGGCCAATCCACCGTTCAATATCAAGGATTGGGCTCGCGACGAACACGATGCGCGCTGGCGCTTCGGCGTTCCGCCCGCCGGCAACGCCAACTACGCGTGGATTCAGCACATCCTGTCCAAGCTGGCACCGGGTGGTGCGGCCGGCGTGGTGATGGCGAACGGCTCGATGTCGTCGAACACGCTCGGAGAGGGAGACATTCGCGCGCAGATCGTCGACGCGGATCTGGTGTCGTGCATGATCGCACTACCCGCACAGCTGTTTCGCAGCACCGGGATCCCGGTGTGCCTGTGGTTCTTCGCGCGGGACAAACGCAACCGCTGCGGTCAGGTGCTGTTCATCGACGCCCGCGGGCTCGGCTATCTCGTCGATCGCGCGGAACGCGCGCTGACTGACGAGGAGGTCACCGGTATCGGTGACACCTATCACGCGTGGTCCGGGTCGGGTTCCGCGGCCGCTAGAGGCATTGTGTACGAGGATATTTCGGGGTTCTGCAAATCCGTGTCGCTGGATGAGATCGCGGCAGCGGGTTACCTGCTTACACCGGGGCGGTATGTCGGCGCTCCGGCGGCGGATGCTGACGCGGAGCCCGCCGACGAGAAGATCGCGCGGCTGACCGCAGACCTAATGACCGCGCTCGACGAGTCCGCACGATTGGAAACGGTACTGCGGCAACAGGTGCGGCGGTTATGCTGAAGGCAACGCTCGGCGAGTATCTCGACTTCAGCACCGGAAGCCGATCGCCGGCGCGAATACCGGACGGGCGGTTCCCGGTCTATGGGGCCAACGGCGTGATCGGGTATGCGGCGCAACCCAATGCGAGCGGGCCGCTGATCGTGCTCGGTCGCGTCGGATCGTATTGCGGCAGCGTGCGCTATTGCGATTCCGATGTTTGGGTCACCGACAACGCTCTGGTGTGTCGGGCCAAAGAGCCTGCGGAGACCCGATATTGGTATTACGCGCTGCAAAACTGCAGGCTCAACGAGCATCGGGCGGGATCGGGGCAGCCGCTGCTCAACCAGGCAATTCTGTGTGACGTTTCGGTCCGGGCGGTCCCGGGACGCCAGCGGCAGCGGATCGCCGAGCTGCTCGGCGCTTTCGACGACAAGGTTGCCGTCAACCAGCGCGTGGTCGAGGCCGCCGAGCAGATGATGGTCGCCATCGTCGAGACGATCTCCGACCAGGTGCCGCTGTGCAACCTGGCGCAACGGTCGACGGTGCTTCGCGCGCCGGCGCAATTTGACCACGTCGTCGCGCATTTCAGCCTCCCGGCATTCGACGCCGGCGCCACACCTGCGCGCGTGAACGGCGCATCCGTGCGAAGCAGCAAGTTCGTGTTGTCGCAACCGTGCGTGTTGTTCGCCAAGTTGAACCCGCGCATTCCGCGAATCTGGAATGTGGTCCAGCTGCCTTCCGAAATGGCAGTGGCCAGCCCGGAATTCGTCGTGCTGCGCCCGATTGGCGTCGACACCTCGGCGCTGTGGGCGGCGATACGGCAGCCCGACGTCTCGCAGCGACTGCAGCAGCAGGTCGCCGGAACCTCGACTAGCCACCAACGCATCGCGCCGCGCGACCTGATGGACGTCGTGGTGCGCGATGTGCGGTGTCTGAGCGCCGATGCCGCGCAGACGATCACCACGCTGGGTGCGCTGTGTCACGCGAGGCGCAGCGAATCCCTGCGGCTGTCCGGTTTCCGCGACGCGTTGCTGCCGTTGCTGATGTCGACGACAGTCCAGATAGGGTAAGCGCCGTGGCCGAGATCGCGCCGCTGCGCGTGCAACTGATCGCCAAGACGGAGTTCTTGGCGCCGCCAGACGTGCCGTGGACCACCGACGCCGACGGCGGGCCGGCGCTGGTCGAGTTCGCCGGTCGGGCCTGCTACCAGAGCTGGTCGAAACCCAACCCCAAGACCGCGACCAACGCCGGGTACATCAAACACATCATCGACGTCGGGCATTTTTCGGTGCTCGAGCACGCAGCCGTGTCGTTCTACATCACCGGCATCTCGCGCTCGCTGACCCACGAGCTGATCCGGCACCGGCATTTCTCCTACTCGCAGCTCTCACAGCGCTACGTCCCCGAAACCGAATCGCAGATCGTCGTGCCGCCGGGCCTACAAGACGACCCCGAACTGCGGCAGATCCTGGCCGATGCGGCCGACGCCAGTCGTGCCACCTACACCGAACTGCTGGACAAGCTGGAAGCCAAGTTCGCCGATCAACCCAGCGCGGTGCTGCGGCGCAAGCAAGCGCGGCAGGCGGCCCGGGCCGTGCTGCCGAATGCCACCGAAACCCGCATCGTCGTGACCGGGAACTATCGGGCGTGGCGGCACTTCATCGCAATGCGCGCCAGCGAGCATGCCGACGTGGAAATCCGGCGTCTGGCCATCGAATGTCTGCGCCAGCTGGTAGCGGTCGCACCGGCGATATTCGCCGATTTCGAGATCTCCAACCTCACCGATGGGACCGAGGTCGCGACCAGTCCATTAGCCACCGAAGCCTAGGGGGCGCGGCGCCGAAATCGGCTTGGCACCGCCAGGTAATCTGGGACCCGTGAGTTCCGTCGGATTCGATGCCCCCGCGCGTCTGGGAACCTTGCTGACCGCAATGGTGACGCCGTTTGCCGCCGACGGCTCGCTTGACACCGCCGCGGCGGCGCGCGTGGCAAGCCACCTGGTAGACGCCGGCTGCGACGGCCTGGTCGTCTCGGGAACCACTGGTGAGTCGCCGACTACCACCGACGACGAGAAGCTCGAGCTGCTGCGCGCCGTCCTCGAAGCGGTGGGCGACCGGGCTCGGGTCATCGCCGGCGCCGGCAGCTACGACACCGCACACAGCATCAAGCTGGCCAAGGCCAGCGCGGCGCAGGGTGCGCACGGTCTGCTCGTCGTCACGCCGTACTACTCGAGGCCGCCGCAGAGCGGACTGATCGCGCACTTCACCGCCGTGGCCGACGCGACCGACCTGCCGGTGCTGCTTTACGACATCCCGCCGCGGTCGGTGGTCCCGATCGAGTCCGACACCATCCGCGCGCTGGCGTCACACCCGAATATCGTCGGGATCAAAGACGCCAAGGCCGATCTGCACAGCGGTAGCCAGATCATCGCGGAAACCGGATTGGCCTACTACTCCGGAGACGACGCGCTCAATCTGCCCTGGCTGGCGATGGGTGGCATCGGCTTCATCAGTGTGATTTCTCATCTGGCCGCTGGGCAGCTTCGAGAGTTATTGTCCGCCTTTAATTCCGGAGACATCGCCACCGCCCGCAAGATCAACGTCGCGGTCGCGCCGCTGTGCAACGCGATGGGCCGGCTGGGCGGAGTGACGATGTCCAAGGCGGGGCTGCGCCTGCAGGGCATTGACGTCGGCGATCCCCGGCTGCCGCAGATGGCGGCCACCCCCGAGCAGATCGACGCGCTGGCCGCCGACATGCGCGCGGCCTCGGTACTCAGGTGATCGACAGGTGAACGAAGACCTCAGCCCCCCAGGTCCGTTGACCGCAGGTGGGTTGCGGGTGACCGCGCTCGGCGGCATCAGCGAAATCGGCCGCAACATGACGGTTTTCGAACACCTGGGCCGGCTGTTGATCATCGACTGCGGGGTGATGTTTCCCACCCACGACGAGCCGGGCGTCGACCTGATTCTGCCCGACTTGCGCCACATCGAAGACCGGCTCGACGACATTGAGGCCCTGGTGCTAACGCATGCGCACGAGGACCACATCGGGGCGATCCCATTCCTGCTCAAGCTGCGGCCCGACATCCCAGTCGTCGGGTCCAAGTTCACCTTGGCGATGGTCGCCGCCAAGTGCCGCGAGCACCGCATCAAGCCGGTGTTCGTCGAAGTCAAAGAGGGACAGAGCAGCCACCACGGCGTGTTCGACTGCGAATACTTCGCCGTGAACCACTCCATCCCGGACGCACTGGCAATCGCCGTCTATACCGGCGCCGGAACGGTTCTGCACACTGGCGACATCAAACTGGACCAACAACCGCTGGACGGCCGGCCCACCGACCTCCCCGGCATGTCACGGCTCGGCGGCACCGGTGTGGATCTGTTTCTGTGTGACTCGACTAACGCCGGGATCCCCGGTGTCGGGCCGTCCGAGAGCGAGGTGGGTCCGACTCTGCACCGGCTGATCCGTGGTGCGGACGGGCGCGTCATCGTGGCGTGCTTTGCCTCCAACGTCGACCGGGTACAGCAAATCATCGATGCGGCAGTCGCTTTGGGCCGACGGGTATCGTTCGTCGGTCGATCCATGGTGCGCAACATGAGTATCGCCCGAGATCTGGGCTTCCTGCAGGTCAACGACTCCGACGTGATCGACATCGGGGCCGCCGAGATGATGGCGCCCGAGCGGGTGGTGCTGATCACCACCGGCACCCAGGGCGAGCCGATGGCGGCGTTGTCCCGGATGTCGCGCGGCGAGCATCGCAGTATCACGCTGACCGCGGGTGACCTCATCGTGCTGTCGTCGTCGCTGATCCCGGGCAATGAGGAAGCCGTCTACGGTGTCATCGACTCGCTGGCCAAGGTCGGCGCCCGAGTCGTCACCAATGCCCAAGCCCGGGTGCATGTTTCGGGCCATGCCTACGCTGGTGAGCTGCTCTTCCTGTACAACGGGGTGCGACCGCGCAATGTGATGCCGGTGCACGGAACCTGGCGGATGCTGCGAGCCAACGCCAAGCTGGCCGCCACCACCGGAGTGCCGGAAGAGTCAATCCTGTTGGCCGAGAACGGTGTCAGCGTTGACCTGGTCGGTGGCAGGGCGACGATCGCTGGCGCGGTGCCGGTTGGCAAGATGTTCGTCGATGGTCTGGTCACCGGCGATGTCGGCGACATCACGCTGGGCGAGCGGCTCATTCTGTCCGAGGGGTTTGTCGCGGTGACCGTGGTGCTCAGCCGCAGCACCGGGCGTTCGGCAACTACGCCGCACCTGTATTCCCGCGGCTTCTCCGAGGATCCCAAGGCGCTCGAGGCCGCCGTGCGTAAAGTCGAGGAAGAACTGGAAGCGCTGGCTGCCGCCAACGTGACCGACCCGATCCGGATAGCCCAGGGTGTGCGGCGCACTGTCGGAAAGTGGGTGGGCGAAACCTATCGCCGCCAGCCCATGATCGTGCCGACCGTCATCGAGATCTAGATTTTCTCGGCGTCAGCCGACCATTCCAGTTGCGACGCGTTGAGATGGCGGCCGGTGGGCTCGACGTAACGTGTGACGAGTTCATCCGGTCCGGCCTGCTCGACGGCGGCCAGCACTATGGGACCAAAAGCATTCTGCGCAGCGGGGTTTCGCGCCATAGCCGCTACTTGTTCAAGAAGCCCGCGTCGACCGGCAGGGTCACGCCTGTGATGTAGCGCGCCTGGTCGGACACCAGCCATGCCACCGCGTTGGCGATGTCCTCGACGTCGAGCGTTTCGACCGGCATGGCATTGCCCATGGCTCCGGGAGTATCGGTCGCGGCGGCCATCTTGGCCAGCCACTCGCGGGTGAACTCGTTGTTGATCATCGGAGTTTCCACGCCGGACGGATGAAGCGAGTTCACCCGAATCATCTGGCTTGCAAGCAGATTCGCGTATACCCGCATCAGCCCGACGACCCCGTGTTTGGCCGCGGCGTAGCCGACGGAACCGGCGTCCGCGCTGCCGACGCCGGCCAGCCCGGCACTCGAACTGATCAGCACGATCGACCCGCCGGTGCCTTGGGCGACCATGGTGGGTATCGCGGCCTTGATGGTGTTGTAGACGCCGGTGAGGTTGACGTCGATGACGTCGCGCCAACCGTCGTCGCCGGATTGCATAGGGGCGATACCGGCGTTGGCCACCACGATGTCGAGCCGGCCCAACTCGTCGATCCCGGCTTGCACCGCGGCCGACAGCGACGCGCGATCACGCACATCGCTCTGCTTGGCCACGATCCGGGCGCCGGTGTCCTCGACGAGTTTGACGGTGGCCGCCAGGTCTTCAGGGGTGGCCAGGGCGTAGCGAACGCTGTCGATCTGCGCGCACAGGTCTACGGCGATCACGTCGGCGCCGTCGGTGGCCAGCCGAACCGCGTGCGCGCGGCCCTGGCCGCGGGCCGCGCCGGTAATCAGCGCGACTTTTCCCTTTAGCGGTCCGTCCGGGCGCTGCAGGTTCACTGGCGCAGTTGGCCCTTGCCCGGGTCGCCCGCGGGAATGGGCTGCAGGGTCTTGATGTCCGGCGCTCCGGCCAGGTGCTCGCCGGCCGCCGAGAACAGCTTGCCGATCGCGGGAGCTGTGCTGTGCACCTTGAGTGCGTCTTCATCGGCCCATTGCTCGATGAAGACGAAGGTCTCACCGCTTTGATGCACCGAATAGAGCTGGCACCCCGGCTCCTCGTGCACTTCTTCGACCGCGGCCGTCAGGATGTCGCGAACGGTGTCGACGGACTCGGGTTTGACGGTCAGGGTGGCGACAACGACGACGGGCATGCGGAGCTCCTTGAGGAGTAGCGACGGGATGGCTGTCACCCTACTCACCCGGAATCGACGGCCGCTGTGATGCCCGCTGCGACCGAACCGCGCTGGTCCCGGCTATTTCGGGTGCTGTCGAAGCACTCCGATAACCGAATCGAAACGGTTTTGTGACCCGTGTGGCTGATGGTGAATGTGGGGCGGTTGCGACTAGGCTGGACCCCATGGCTAGTAAGACCGCTGCCCGCTCCGGAACCCGAACGAGCAGGTCAAAGGCCACTTCGCGCACCAGCGGGCCTCGAAGTGCGCGACCGGCACCTGCCCGCAAGAAGGTGAGCAGGCCGGCCAAACGTCATAACCGGTCCTTGCTGGTTGCCGCCGGCATGACCGGCGGGCGCGCGATGCGTGCCACCTGGCTGATGGCGGCACGGGGCACCGGCGGTGCGGCACGGTCGATCGGCCGGGCCCGCGACATCGACCCGGGGCACCGTCGCGACGGAATCGCACTGGTTCTGCTGGGCATTGCCGTGGTGGTCGCGGCGAGCTCTTGGTTTGACGCCGCGCGGCCGGTCGGCGCGTGGGTCGACGCGGTGCTGCGCACGTTCATCGGCGCCGGCGTCCTGGCCCTGCCGGCGGTGCTGGCATCGGTGGCGGTGGTGCTGATGCGCACCGCGCCCAACCCCGAGGCACGGCCCCGGCTGATTCTGGGCGCGAGCATGATCAGCCTTTCACTGCTCGGTCTGCGTCATCTGTGGTCCGGCTCGCCGGGTGACCCCGAATTGCGCTGTCGCGCAGCGGGATTCATCGGCTTCGCCATCGGCGGTCCGTTGTCGGAGGGGTTGACGCCCTGGATTGCGGCACCGCTGTTGTTCATCGGCGCACTGTTCGGGTTGCTGTTGCTGACCGGCACCACCATCCGCGAGCTGCCGGAAATGATGCGCGCCTTGTTCAACACCCGGTTCGTGGATGATCTTTATTCCGACGAGGGCGAATACGACTACGACGACGCGGACGGCCAAGGGCGCGAAGACTTTTCCGACGGTTACTACGACGATGGTGCATTCGAAAATGAGCCGCAGGCGTGGCCGGCGGCGGATGCCGCCCCCGCCGCACTCGACCCGCTCCCGGACGAAACTCCCACCATTCCGGAACCCACCGCCCGCACTCGCCGTCGCGCCGCCAAGAAGCAGGACACCCAGGTAACCGACCGGATCGTCGAAGGCCCGTACACGCTGCCGCCGATGGAGCTACTGGTTACCGGCGACCCGCCGAAGAAGCGCAGCGCGGCCAACACACAGATGGCCGAAGCCATCGGTGAGGTGCTGACCCAGTTCAAGGTCGACGCCGCCGTCACCGGCTGCACCCGGGGTCCCACGGTCACCCGCTACGAGGTGGAGCTCGGGCCGGGTGTCAAGGTCGAGAAAATCACGGCGCTGCAGAAGAACATCGCCTATGCCGTGGCGACCGAGAGCGTCCGGATGCTCGCCCCGATCCCGGGCAAGTCCGCGGTCGGCATCGAGGTGCCCAATACCGACCGGGAAATGGTGCGACTGGCCGACGTCCTCACCGCGCCCTCGACCCGCCGCGACCATCATCCGCTGGTGATCGGGCTGGGCAAGGACATCGAAGGCGACTTCATCTCCGCGAACCTGGCCAAGATGCCGCACCTGCTGGTGGCCGGATCCACCGGATCCGGTAAGTCCAGCTTCGTCAACTCCATGTTGGTGTCGCTGCTGACCCGGGCCACCCCGGAAGAGGTCAGGATGATCCTGATCGACCCGAAGATGGTGGAACTGACGCCGTACGAAGGCATTCCGCATCTGATCACCCCGATCATCACCCAGCCGAAGAAGGCGGCCGCCGCGCTGGCCTGGCTGGTCGAGGAGATGGAGCAGCGCTACCAGGACATGCAGGCGTCGCGAGTGCGTCACATCGACGACTTCAACGCCAAGGTGCGATCCGGTGCCATCACCGCGCCGCTGGGCAGCCAGCGCGTGTACCGGCCGTATCCGTACGTGGTCGCGATCGTCGACGAGCTGGCCGACCTGATGATGACCGCGCCGCGCGACGTCGAGGACGCGATCGTGCGGATCACCCAGAAGGCCCGCGCCGCCGGCATCCACCTGGTGCTGGCCACCCAGCGCCCGTCCGTCGACGTGGTCACCGGGCTGATCAAGACCAACGTGCCCTCGCGGCTGGCGTTCGCGACGTCGTCGCTCATCGACAGCCGGGTGATCCTGGACCAGGCGGGCGCGGAGAAGCTGATCGGGATGGGTGACGGCCTGTTCTTGCCGATGGGCACCAACAAGCCCATCCGGCTGCAGGGCGCCTTCATCACCGACGACGAGATCCACGCCGTCGTCACCGCCTGCAAGGACCAAGCCGAACCCGAATACACCGAAGGCGTCACCACCGCGAAGCCCACCGGCGAGCGCACCGACGTCGACCCGGACATCGGCGACGACATGGATGTCTTCCTGCAAGCCGTCGAGCTGGTCGTGTCCAGTCAGTTCGGCTCCACCTCGATGCTGCAGCGCAAGCTGCGGGTCGGCTTCGCCAAAGCCGGCCGGCTGATGGATCTGATGGAGACCCGCGGCATCGTCGGGCCCAGCGAGGGATCCAAGGCGCGCGAGGTGCTGGTCAAGCCCGACGAGCTGGCGGGAACGCTGGCGCTGATCCGCGGCGGTGCCAACGCCGACGGCTCCGAAGACGACGGCGAAGACTAGAGCAGCAACAGCATCCGGGTGTTGCCCAGGATGTTCGGCTTGACGTAGCTCAGGTCCAGGAACTCGGCGACACCGATGTCGTAGGAGCGGCACATCTCCTCGAATACCTCGGCGGTGACGGGCGTGCCCTCGATTTCGGTGAACCCGTGCCGGCCGAAGAACTCGGTCTCGAAGGTCAGCACGAAGATTCGCTCCAGCGTCAGCTCGCGAGCGACGTCGAGCAGCCGCGTGACGATCGCGTGTCCGATGCCGTGGCCTGTCGCGGTCGGATCGACCGCGATGGTGCGGATCTCGCCAAGATCTGACCAGAACACGTGCAGCGCGCCGCAGCCGACCACCGTGCCGTCAAGCTCGGCCACCCAGAACTCCTGGACGGCCTCGTACAGCGTCACCAGGTTCTTTTCCAGCAGGATCTTGCCCGCATAGGTGTCGACGAGGTGCTTGATCATGGGGACATCGGATGTTCGCGCGCGCCGGACGACGACTTGCCCGCTATCCCAAGAACGTTCGGTCACGGATAACAGTATTGACATCTGGGGCGGGTCCGCTGGTCAACCGCTATTCTGATGCCGTGTCGGGGCAGCCGCAGACAGGACCAGTGGCGGGACGCGTCAGCATCGCCAACCTGGCCAACGTCCTGACGCTGTTGCGACTGGTACTGGTTCCGATCTTCCTGCTCGCATTGTTCGCCGGCGGCGGTCACGAGACCTCCGCCCGGATCGTGGCCTGGGCGATTTTCGCCGTTGCGTGCCTTACCGATCGATTCGACGGCCTGCTGGCACGCAACTACGGCATGGCGACCGAATTCGGCGCGTTCGTCGATCCGATCGCCGACAAGATGTTGATCGGGTCGGCGCTGGTAGGACTGTCGATGCTCGGCGACCTGCCCTGGTGGGTCACTGTGCTGATCCTGGTCCGCGAGGTTGGGGTCACGGTATTGCGGCTGGCCGTGATTCGCCGCGGCGTCATTCCGGCCAGCTGGGGCGGCAAGCTCAAGACTTTCGTCCAGGCGGTGGCCATCGGGTTATTCGTGCTGCCGGTGTCGGGACCGTTCCTAGTGGTGGCGTCGGTGGTGATGGCCGCCGCTATCGTGCTGACGGTCGTCACCGGTATCGACTATGTGGCTTCGACCGTCAGGGAAGTGCGGCGGACGGGAACCTAGACGGCCGCTGCTGGCGTTGACCTGATGAAGCAGCTTTGCCGGACGAAGGAGATCAGCATGTCGCCACTGGTGCGCGAGGTCATCGGCGAGGTGCTGCGCCTGGCCCGGACGTCGCAGGGTCGGACGCTGCGTGAGGTGTCGGACACCGCCCGGGTAAGCCTCGGGTATCTCTCGGAGGTGGAGCGCGGCCGCAAGGAAGCCTCCAGCGAGCTGCTGAACGCGATCTGCGACGCGTTGGACGTCCCGCTGTCGACGATGCTCACCGATGCCGGTGAGCGGATGGCGAACGAGGAGCGCACTGCGCAGCGTGTACCGAGCGGCGAGGCAAGCGTCACCACCATCGACGCCAGCACCAAGGTCGTGATCCCGCCGGTGGCGGCGCTCGTGGTGGCCTGAGTGCCAGGATTGCTCGGCAGCGCCGATCACCCGCCAGGGGTGGGGCGATCGGCGGCGACCCGATAAATTGAGCGGCAGAGTGATCGCCAGGGCCCATCAGGGAGCCTGCGGCACACGGAAACGAAGGTGGAGCTAACTCATGGCCAATCCGTTCGTCAAAGCGTGGAAATACGTCATGGCGCTGTTCAACGCGAAAATTGACGAGCACGCCGACCCCAAGATCCAGATTCAGCAGGCTATTGAGGAAGCCCAGCGCACGCACCAGGCGCTAACCCAACAGGCGGCGCAAGTGATCGGCAACCAGCGCCAGCTGGAGATGCGGCTCAACCGCCAACTCGCCGACATCGAGAAGCTCCAAGTCAACGTTCGCCAGGCCCTGACGCTGGCCGACCAGGCCACCTCCGGCGGCGACGCGGCCAAGGCCACCGAGTACAACAACGCCGCCGAGGCCTTCGCGGCCCAGCTGGTGACCGCTGAGCAAAGCGTCGAAGACCTCAAGACGCTGCACGACCAGGCGCTGGGCGCCGCGGCCCAGGCGAAAAAGGCCGTCGAGCAGAACTCGATGGTGTTGCAGCAGAAGATCTCCGAGCGCACCAAGCTGCTCAGCCAGCTCGAGCAGGCCAAGATGCAGGAGCAGGTCAGCGCGTCGCTGCGGTCGATGAGCGAGATCGCCGCGCCGGGCAACACCCCAAGCCTCGACGAGGTTCGCGACAAGATCGAACGCCGCTACGCCAACGCGATCGGCTCCGCCGAACTTGCGCAGGGTTCGGTGCAGGGCCGCATGCTCGAGGTCCAGCAGGCCAGCGTGGAGATGGCGGGCCATTCCCGGCTCGAGCAAATCCGAGCGTCGATGCGTGGCGAGGCTCTGCCGACGGGCGGGACTTCCGGTTCCGGAGCCACCCCTGCCGCGCCCGCGCCCGCCGAGAGCGCCGGTGGACAGGTTGCCGAGAAACCCTTTGGTCAGTAGCCGTTCGGTCGGTCTGACATGGCGGTGAAGGCGACGCAGCGCGGCACCTGGCGAGCAATGCTGCAGCAGGGGTTGGACACCGCCGCCGATCTCACCGGCTTCGTCGCCCAGAAGATCACCGCGGCCACCGATCCGCGGGCGCGGCTGCTGCGTCGCCGCCGCCGCGCACTGCGGTGGGCGTGGATCTTCGCCGTCGGCAGCGTGTTCTGGGGTCTGGTCACCGCAGTGCTGGCCTGGTGGGGCTGGTTCGTGCTGTTGCTGCAGATCACCGGCGCGATCGCGGTCATCGAGGTGATCCCCGCGACGTTGTTGTTCTTCCGATACCACTGGCTGAAATCGGAGCCGCTGCCGGCGAGCCGGCCCACCAACCCCCGTCGGCTGCCGCCGCCGGGTTCCGCGGCACGACCCGCGATGTATGCGCTCGGCGCCTCCGAACGCGGGTTCTTCTCGCTGTTGAGCGTCATCGAGCGCGGTGCCATGTTGCCGGCGGACGAGATCAGTGACCTGACCGCGGCGGCGAACAAGACTTCGGCGGCGATGGCGTCCAGTGCCGCGGAGGTGGTGTCGATGGAGCGCGCCGCGCACAGCTCGGAGTCATCGCGGTCGTATCTGGTGCCCACCATCAATGCGTTCACGGCGCAGTTGAGTGCCGGTGTCCGGCAGTACAACGAAATGGTCACCGCCGCAGCACAATTGGTTTCCTCGGCGAACGGCAATGGCGATGCGGGGCTCGCGGCCGCACACCAACGCTATCGGTCCGAGCTGGTCGAGGCTACCGATCACCTGACCGGTTGGGCTCAGGCGTTCGACGAACTCGGCGGCTTACCGCGCCGCCCGTGATCTGACTAGAACGACGCTTTGAGCGACGGCAACACTAGCGCCGCCACGCCACGCAGCAACGCCTTGGTCATGTCGAAGAAGTCAAAGTAGTCCCGCCACAGCGTGATTCGCCCGTTGTGGACCTCGAACACGCCGCAAACCCAGAACTGCAGGCGCAGCGGGCCCAGGGTCAGCGCGTCGCTGCGCTCGGTGAGCACGGCGGCGCCGTCAGCGGCGACGCGATGGATCTTGACTTCGAATCCGGCGCGGCCGTCCATTCGGCGGAACAGCTTCATGGCCCGGGCACGGCCGCGGATGGTCGGCAATCCGACGTTCTCGTAGACGAGGTTGTCGTCCAATGAGGCATCCGCGGTTTCGTAGTCCGCATCCATTAAGGCGTTCAGAAAAGTCTCGACCGTGCGCGTGTTCGCGACGGCTGTTCCGGTCAGCTCGGTCATGGTGCCAGCGTAGGGCGCGTGCCGGTCGGCCGCTGTGGCAGGGTAAGGCGGTGCGAGTCGCCGTGGTCGCCGGGCCGGATCCTGGGCACGCGTTTCCCGCGATCGCGCTGTGTCAGCGTTTCCGGGACGCGGGCGACGAAGCCACCCTGTTCACCGGCGAGGAATGGATCCAAGCCGCCCGCGACGTGGGCATCGCGGCTGTCGCACTCGACGGGCTCGCGGCGACCGATGAAGACCTCGACGCCGGGGCCCGAATCCACCGGCGCGCGGCGCGGATGGCGGTGCTCAACGTGCCGGCGCTGCGCGACCTGGCACCCGACCTGGTGGTGTCCGACGTGATCACCGCCGGCGGCGGCATGGCCGCCGAGCTGCTGGACATCCCGTGGATCGAGCTGAACCCTCATCCGCTGTATCTGCCATCGAAGGGGTTGCCGCCGATCGGCAGCGGGCTAGCCCCGGGGACCGGCATTCGCGGCCGGCTGCGTGATGCCGCGATGCGGGCGATGACGGCGCGTTCCGTGCGCGCGGGCCAGCAGCAACGTGAGAGATCCCGCGTCGAGATCGGGTTGTCGGCGCGCGATCGGGGGCCGCTGCGGCGGCTGATCGCCACACTGCCCGCGCTGGAGGTTTCCCGGCCGGACTGGCCGGCCGAGGCCGTCGTGGTCGGGCCGCTGCACTTCGAGCCGACCGATCAGATCCTCGAGGTCCCGGCCGGCTCGGGGCCGGTGGTGGTGGTCGCGCCGTCGACCGCATTGATCGGCACCGAGGGTCTCGCCGAGGTCGCGCTGGGGTGCTTGACGCCGGGCGAGACGCTGCCGGCGGGATCGCGTCTGTTGGTGTCGCGGCTGGACGGACCGGAGCTGACGGTGCCGTCGTGGGCGGTGGTCGGGCTGGGACGCCAGGACGAGCTGTTGGCGCATGCCGATGTGGTGATCTGTGGCGGCGGCCATGGAATGGTGGCCAAAACGCTGCTGGCCGGGGTGCCGCTGGTGGTGGTGCCCGGCGGCGGCGACCAGTGGGAGATCGCCAATCGGGTGATGCGCCAGGGGAGCGCGCGGCTGATCCGGCCGTTGACGGCCGACGCGTTGGTCCAGGCGGTCAGCGAGGTGTTGTCGGCACCCCGCTACCGCGAGGCCGCCCGAACGGCCGCGGCCGGCATCCACCGCGTCGCCGACCCGGTGCGGATATGCCACCAAGCGCTGGCGCTCGCGGGATGACTGCGATCGGTATGTTGGCTGGCGTGCGGCTGACGGAGTTCAACGAGCGGGTGGTGCTGCGGTTCGGCACCGCGTACGGCGCTTCGGTGCTGGTAGACCACGTGCTGCCCGGTTTTGACGGCCGAACCGCGTCGCAGGCGATCGAAGACGGCGTCGAACCTCGCGATGTCTGGCGGGCGTTGTGCGTCGACTTCGATGTGCCCCGCGAGCAGTGGTGAGCTTTTTCGCATACTCATCTCTGGCTTGATCGTGGCGCCTGGCGAAAGACGCAGTCGCCGCACACGGCTCGCCCCGGGAGGCGATAGAACAGGCAGCAGCTGTTGCGCTTGAAGCCCAGATGCGAGCCGCTGATAGCACCGGATCCGGACAGCACGCCGGTGTCCAGCAGGGAACCGGTGATCTCGACAATCCGTGCGCGCAGGTCGGGCCGGGCCACGAGCAGCGCCCGCGACGCGCCGACGAGTGCGGACGCGATATTGCCTGCCAGCAGGACAGGCGCCAGCTTGACCCGCAGACCTGCCTCGAACGGCTGCATATGTTGTTGCACCACAACGCCGTACAACAACTCCGCGGAGATTTCCGGCACCGCTGTTCCGGTGGGTTCGGGCATGCGCAGCGGCGCCCCGTCGTCGGCACGTTGCAGGTCGTCGAGGTCTGGAACAACGTCGTGGGCCAAAGCGCATGCCAGCACCGGTGACCACAGCCGGGTGGCATGGCCGAGATGAACCAGCGAGGCGCCGATCCGTAGGTCAGTCGTGTGGTAGCGCTGCGCGGTGGTGTCGATCAAACCGGTGAAGCCGTCGGCGTAGTCCTGTCGGACCGGATGCCAGCCTGCTCCGGTGCCGCCTACCGTGAGCGCGAAAAACCCTTTGTAGGAAGATATTTGGGCAAGCTCGCAGGAGATATCCATGCGTGCGCGCCACCCTCTCTGGGGAGGTCCGCCCCAGCGTCTAGTGAGGAAGCGCCGACGGTGAGTATCTGGCTCTCGGGTCGCAATGCGCCCGATCACAGTGGCGCGACCGCACCGGATTCGCACCGGTTTCCTCAGCTTTTTCCTGCAGGCCCGTCGACGCCCTTTCGGTAGCCGATGTTGCCACACGCGCGGCGTGTCGAACTTGAATCGAACAGGTGTTCGGCTACTGTGGTGATCGTTCGGAGATGCCGACTTGTCGGTGGCCATCTCTAATGTCTCGCCCAACCGACCGAAACCGGTCATCGAACACATCGACTATAGGAGAGGCGCCATGGCGCAAGCCCCCGACCGCGAGAAGGCTCTCGAGCTGGCGATGGCCCAGATCGAGAAGAGCTACGGCAAAGGCTCGGTGATGCGTCTCGGCGAAGAGACACGTCAACCGATCTCGATCATTCCGACTGGATCCATCGCGCTGGACGTGGCCTTGGGCATCGGCGGCCTGCCGCGCGGCCGGGTCGTGGAGATCTACGGCCCGGAGTCCTCGGGTAAGACCACCGTCGCCCTGCACGCGGTGGCTAACGCCCAGGCCGCCGGCGGCGTCGCGGCGTTCATTGACGCCGAGCACGCCCTGGACCCGGACTACGCCAAGAAACTCGGCGTCGACACCGATTCCCTGCTGGTCAGCCAGCCCGACACCGGTGAGCAGGCCCTTGAGATCGCCGACATGCTGATCCGCTCCGGCGCACTCGACATCCTGGTCATCGACTCGGTGGCCGCGCTGGTGCCGCGTGCGGAACTGGAAGGCGAGATGGGCGACAGCCACGTCGGGCTGCAAGCCCGGCTGATGAGTCAGGCGTTGCGGAAAATGACTGGCGCACTGAACAATTCGGGGACGACGGCGATCTTCATCAACCAGCTCCGCGAGAAGATCGGGGTGATGTTCGGCAGTCCGGAAACCACCACGGGTGGAAAGGCTTTGAAGTTCTACGCATCGGTGCGCCTGGATGTGCGCCGGATCGAGACGCTCAAGGACGGCACCGACGCGGTCGGTAACCGCACCAGGGTCAAGGTGGTCAAGAACAAGGTGGCACCGCCGTTCAAGCAGGCCGAGTTCGACATCCTCTACGGTCGGGGCATCAGCCGGGAAGGCTCGCTGATCGACATGGGCGTGGACCAGGGCTTCGTCCGCAAGTCCGGTTCCTGGTTCACCTACGAGGGCGAACAGCTCGGCCAGGGTAAGGAGAACGTCCGCAACTTCTTGATGGAGAACGGCGATATCGCCAACGAGATCGAGAAGAAGATCAAGGAAAAGATGGGCATCGGTGCGGTGGTGACCGATGACGACGTCCTCCCCGCCCCCGTCGATTTCTGAGCCTGCCCGCGAAGAGCAGGCGCGGGCGTTGTGCCTGCGCCTGCTCACCGCGAGGGCGCGCACCAGGGCCGAGTTGTCCGGCCAGCTCGCGAAACGCGGATACCCCGGCGACGTCAGTGGCCGGGTGCTCGATCGGCTGGCCGCTGTCGGGTTGGTGAATGACCGGGACTTCGCCGAACAGTGGGTGCAGTCCCGGCACACCAGGGTGGGAAAGAGCAAGCACGCCTTGGCCGCCGAGCTGCACACCAAAGGTGTCGACAAAGAGGTCATCACCACGGTGCTGGCCGGGATCGACGCCGGTGCAGAGCGAGGTCGGGCCGAAGAACTGGTACAGGCCAAGCTACGACGGGAGACGCTGAGCGGGGACGACGCGCGGATCACTCGTCGGCTGGTGGGGATGCTGGCGCGCCGTGGCTATAGCCAGAACCTGGCCTGCGAGGTCGTCCTCGCCGAGCTGAACGCCGAACGAGAACGCCGCCGGGTCTAGCTGCGGGTTAATGCCCTCGGCCCCGATCGCCGTAGCATGGCCCCGTGACTTCGACAGTGGCGCCAGACGCCGCGAGCCTCTCCGGGGCCGTGGCTGGGTCGGCGCGCACCTATCAAGTTCGCACTTATGGCTGCCAAATGAACGTCCACGACTCCGAGCGGCTCGCGGGCCTGCTCGAGGCGGCCGGTTACATCCGCGCCGCCGCGGGCGCCGACGCGGACGTGGTGGTCTTCAACACCTGCGCGGTGCGCGAAAACGCCGACAACAAGCTGTACGGCAACATCAGCCACCTGGCCCCGCGCAAACGCGACAACCCGGACATGCAGATCGCCGTGGGTGGCTGTCTGGCCCAAAAGGACCGAGACTCCTTGTTACGCAAGGCCCCATGGGTCGACGTCGTGTTCGGTACGCACAACATCGGGTCGCTGCCCACGCTGCTGGACCGGGCCCGGCACAACAAAGTCGCCCAGGTGGAAATCGTCGAGGCGCTCCAGGAGTTTCCGTCGTCGCTGCCGAGCGCTCGCGAATCCGCCTACGCTGCCTGGGTTTCCATCTCCATCGGCTGCAACAACAGCTGCACGTTCTGCATCGTCCCGTCGCTGCGCGGCAAGGAGGTCGACCGCAGCCCGGCCGACATCCTGGCCGAGGTCGAATCGCTGGTGGACGACGGGGTGCTGGAAGTCACCCTGCTGGGCCAGAACGTCAACGCCTACGGTGTCTCGTTCGCCGACCCGGCATTGCCCCGCAACCGCGGCGCGTTCGCCGAGCTGCTGCGGGCCTGCGGAGCTATCGACGGGCTGGAACGCGTGCGATTCACCTCGCCCCACCCGGCCGAATTCACCGACGACGTCATCGAGGCAATGGCGCAGACACCCAATGTCTGTCCCGCCCTGCATATGCCGCTGCAGTCCGGATCCGACCGGATGCTGCGGGCGATGCGGCGCTCCTACCGCGCCGACCGCTACCTCGGCATCATCGACCGGGTTCGCGCGGCCATGCCGCACGCGGCCATCACCACCGACCTCATCGTCGGATTCCCCGGCGAGACCGAAGAGGATTTCGCGGCCACCCTCGACGTGGTGCGCCAGGCGCGGTTCGCGGCGGCGTTCACCTTCCAGTACTCCAAACGTCCCGGCACCCCGGCTGCCGAACTCGACGGACAGCTGCCGAAAGCCGTTGTGCAGGAACGTTATATGCGGCTGATCGAACTGCAGGAACAGATCTCACTGGAGGGCAATCGCGAGCTGATCGGTCAGCGGGTCGAATTGCTGGTTGCCACCGGCGAAGGTCGTAAGGACGCTCGCACGGCCCGCATGACCGGGCGGGTGCGCGACGGACGGCTGGTGCATTTCGCCGCGGATACCGCGGTGCGGCCCGGCGATATCATCACCACGGCGGTCACCGGGGCCGCGCCGCACCACCTGATCGCCGATGCCGGCATCCTGACCCACCGCCGCACCCGAGCCGGTGACGCACATGCTGCCGGACAACGCCCACGCGGTATCGGTCTGGGCATGCCAGGCATCGGGCCTGCCGCCGAACCAGTCGAATCCCTTGGATGTGCCCGATGACGAAAGAACACACCGACTATGACGCCCTGCGAGCCGAGATCGAGGCCGCAGAACGCCGGGTAGCACGCGAGATCGACCCGGGCCCACGGGCATTCGTCGTCGCGATCCTGGTGTTCGTGTTGCTGGGATCGTTCATCCTGCCGCATACCGGTCATGTCCGTGGCTGGGATGTGCTGTTCAGCAGCCACGGCGCCGGTGCCGCCGCGTTGTCGCTGCCATCCAAGGTGTTCACCTGGCTGGCACTGGTTTTCGGTGTGGGCTTCTCGATGGTGGCCTTGCTGACACGGCGCTGGGCGCTGGCCTGGATCGCGCTGGCAGGTACGTCGATAGCCAGCGCGACCGGGCTCTTGGCGGTGTGGTCACGCCAGACCGTTGCCGCCGGTCATCCCGGCCCCGGTATCGGGCTGTTCGTCGCATGGATCACCTTGATTCTGTTGACGTTCCACTGGGCCCGTGTGGTGTGGTCGCGCACGATCGTGCAACTCGCGGCCGAAGAGCAACGCCGACGCGTCAGTGCCGAGCAGCAGTCCAGGACGCTGCTGGAGACCCTCGGCGACGCGGACACTCCCGAGGGCCCCGTCGCCGAGAACCCCGACGCCGAGGCGCCGCCGGACCAGGCGGAGAACCGCTAGCGCTTCAGCGCATCAACGGCGGCCTGCGCCCACTGGCGCCATTGTTCGGCATTGGCCTGTGCCTCTTGGGCTTCTTTGGTCCGGCCGGCCGCGGCCGCCTTGCGGGCCTGCTGCTCGTAGTGCTCGGCGCGGGTCGCGAATTGTTCGGCCCGGGCCTGTGCCTCAGGGTCGGACCAATTCGCTTCACCGGCATCGCGCACCTTCTTTTCGACGGCGCGCAGTCGCCGCTCCAAGTCGGCCGACCGCTCCCGGGGCACTTTGCCGATCGCATCCCATTTGTCGGCGATCGACCGCAGTGCCGACCTGGCCGCTTCGTGATTGCTGGTGTCGATCTTCTCGGCCTCGGCCAGCAGCGCCTCCTTGGCGGTGGCGTTGCCCCGGAATTCATGGTCCTTCTCCGCCGTCGCGGCGTTGCGCGCGGTGAAGAACGCATCCTGGGCGGCCTTGAAGCGGTGCCACAGGGCGTCGTCGACTTCCCGGGTCGCCCGCCCCGCCGCTTTCCATTCGGTCAGCAGCTTTCGGAATTCGGCGCTGGTGCCCGCCCAGTCCGTCGAGTCGGACATCTCCTCGGCCCGCTCGCAGAGCCGTTCCTTGGACTGCCGCACGCCCGCGCGCTCGCGGTCCAACTCAGCGAAGTGCGAACCCCGCCGCCGGTTGAACGCCTCGCGCGCTGCCGAATAGCGCTTCCACAGCGCGTCGTCGACCTTTCGGTCCAGACCGGTGACCGTCTTCCACTCGTCGAGAATCTCGCGCATCCGGTCGCCGGCGACCTTCCAATGCGTCGAGTTGGTGGCCAGGTCCTCGGCCTCCGCGGCCAGTGCCTCCTTGCGTGCGGTCTGCGCGGTCCGGTGCTCGTCGCGGCGGGAACGATCGGCGGCGACCGTGGCGTCGGCGTGCTCCACCAGGATGGTCAGCCGGCCCGCGAGCGCATCGATGTCGCCCAGCACGGAGGCCGTCGGCAACGTCTCGGCCAGTGCGGAGGCGTTGGCTTTGATCTTGCGCGCGTCGCCGCTTCCGGAGGCCAGCCGCTCTTCCATCAGCGTGACCTCGGTGCTCAGGTCCTCGAACCGCCGACCGAAGTGAGCGAATGCGGCCTCACGGTCGCCGGCCTGCCAGGAGCCGATGATGCGTTCGCCGGATGAGCTGATCAGCCACACCGTGCCATCGTCGTCGACGCGGCCGTACTGGTGCGGATTGCTGGCCGGGGGCAACACCAACGGGTGGGCGCTGGGTCGTGCTGTCGGCCCAGGCCCTGGCCGCGGGCCCGGGCGTGGACCAGGACGTGGTGTCGGCTTGGCAGCGTCGCTGGAGCGGGGCGCGTCATCGGTCATGCGCTCGTCACCTACCCTTCGCGCGGTCACATTCCCGCGCACCTGCCGCGCGTAGCGGCACCCGTTCGGTCGGGAGACCTGCTGCCATCAACAGCTGCTCCGTCACCGATTCCAACAGTATTCAAGCAGCTTGGCGGGCTGTATGCCGCAACCTGATCGTCGTTGTTTGGACAGCCCGTTGTGGAACAGTGGTGCACGCAGCATTTTTACTCGTGAATCACGCTCGACTTGGAGAGAACCCGCACATGGACAAGGCCGATATCGCCGCGTTGCTCGCGTTGACTTCGGCGCTGTGCGTCGCGATCGGCGACGTCCTCCAGCAGCGTGCGACGCACCGGATTACCGACACATCGCTTGGCCTGCCGCAGCTGTTCGCCAAATTGGCCCGCAATCAACGCTGGCGATGGGGCGTCCTGATCCTGATCGGCAGCATCGTGTTGCAGGCGGCTGCGCTGGACCGGGGTTCGGTGCTGCTCGTGCAGGCGTTGCTGGTCCTGTCGTTGCTATTCGCACTGCCGATCAGCGCGAAATTGGCCCAGTGCCCGGTGAGTAGCCGGGAGTGGATTTGGGCCGTCGTGCTGACGGCGGCGGTCACCGTGATCGTCACGGTCGGCAACCCGCAGGCCGGCCATTCCAATGCATCACTTCAGACCTGGGCCTACGTGGCGGCGGTGCTGGGGCCGCTGCTGGTCGGGTCCATCGTGGCCGCCCGTATCCGGGGCGGCGCGCTCGCCGCGGTGCTGTTCGCCTTCGTCTCGGGTGCGCTGTGGGGGATCTTCGCGGTACTCACCAAGGGCGTTGTCCATCGGCTCGGCGAAGGTGGCTGGACAGTGTTCGCCAGCCCCGAGTTGTACGCCTGGCTTCTGGTCGCCATCGGCGGTTTCGGGTGGGAACAGTCGGCGTTCCGGGCCGGCGCGCTGACGGCGTCGATGCCGACCCTGCAGGTGTCCCAGCCGGTGGTGGCGGCTTTGCTGGGCGTCGTCGTCCTCGGCGAAACGCTGAACACCGGCCGCGGCGGAATGGTCGCCCTGATCGCAGCCGCGTTGGTGGTGGCGGCGGCCACCGCGGAGCTTGCCCGCGTCGATGCCGTCGCGACCGGTAAGGGCATCGACGCGGCGCTCGGTGGCGCCGTCGAGCAACCGGCGTAATCCTCGCACCCGGCCCGGATAACAGTTCCATTCCACCGTTGCTGGGGGCGTAGGGCGACGTCGCAGTGCCCGGTACGGTAATGGTGACAATTGGTGTTATTGGTACTTGTGGGGCTAGAGGGGGCACGTCAGGATGGCGGAGGGGAGGTCGTTGCGACGGCGGTTTCGTCCCGCGAAATAGTCGCGACGATGGCTGTCACAGAGCAAGCCGGGGCGGCGGCCGGGTGTCCGGCTGTGACACCATTGGGGGCGTTCTTCGGTCCTATCGAGCGTCAGCATCCAGCCACAGCCGTGTCATAGGTTGTACATAGGTTCGTGAACTACGTATTGCGCAGGACCGTTTCTTCGGAAAGCAGCGCGTGTCGCGCACGCAACGGAAACGGTTTTGAAACGGGTAGCGAATACCCGCCGCAGATACTGGCCCTTGGGCCGCGACACCGGGGAGGAGGTCGCAGATGACGAAAACGGACATCGCCGTTGTCCTCGCCCTGCTCGCCGCGTTCGCGTCGGCACTGGGCAACGTTGTCCGTCAGCGTTCAGCGCAGGAGATCACCGACAAACCGGTAGGCCACCTCGAGCTCTTCCGGATGTCGCTGCGCGACACCAAGTGGTGGCTGGGGGCGGGCGGTGCCATCGGCAACTACGCGCTACAGGCCGCTGCGCTGACGCTGGGCTCCGTGATCATGGTGACGGCGTTGCAGGTCACCGCTCTGCTGTTTGCGTTGCCGATCTACGCGCGGATGACCCGGCGCTCGGTCACCCGCTGGGAATGGACTTGGGCACTGCTCCTGGCCGCCGCCCTGGCGGTGGTGGTCATCGTCGGGGATCCGGATCCCGGAGCGTCGCGCGGGACGGTCGGAACTTGGATGGTGGTCGCTCTCGTGATGGGCCCGGCGCTGGTGTTCTGCGTACTGGGTGCGCGGATCTGGTCCGGCTCGGTGGCCGCGGTGCTGCTGGCGATCGTCGCCGGTTCGTCGTTGGCGTTGTTTGCGGTGCTGACCAAAGCCGTCGTCGAGGTCGTCGGAGAAGGCGTCGGTGCGCTGCTGGCCGCGCCCGAGTTCTACGCCTGGATCGCCGCCGCGCTTGCCGGCATGATCTTCCAGCAGTCGTCGTTCCGTGCCGGTTCGCTAACCGCTTCGCTACCGACTTCCGTTGTGGCCAAGCCGGTGGTCGGTTCGATCCTGGGCATGGCGGTGCTGGGTGAGTACCTGGACTGCACCGGGCCGGCGAGGCTGGTGCTCGCGGCGGGGATCGTGGTGGTGGTCGTCGCGACCGTGGCGCTGGCCCGCGGCGAGGCCGCGACCATGTCGAGCAAGGTGGCGGAGAAACTGGCGAAAAAAGCCCTGCGGAAATCGGGGGAGATGCGGCTCGCCGAGGCGGAGTGCGGCTGAGGGTCCCGGGCGGACCGACTGGCCTGTTGGCCTAGCAGACTTCGGCCCTTCAGTTAGTTTGGTGGCGTGCTGAGCGCCATCGCGATCGTTCCTGCCACGCCGCTGCTCGTTCCCGAGCTCACCGGGGCAGTGGCGGCCGAGGTGGCCGACCTGGCCACCGCGGTCTCGGCAGCGGCTGCCCTACTGCCGTCGCGGTGGGTCGCGATCGGAACGGGCGGCGCCGACGATGTGCTGGGCCCCAGCGGGATCGGTAGCTTTGCGGGTTACGGCGCCGACGTGCGGGTCCGGCTCTCGCCCCAGGACTCCGAGCCGGTGGCCGACTTCCCGCTTTGCGCGTTGATCGCCGGCTGGCTGCGCGGCCAGGCCCGGCCCGAGGCCAGCGCGCAGGTACGGGTCTATCGCGGCGATCATGACGTCGACACCGCGCTTGGTCTGGGTAGACAGCTGCGCGTGGAGATCGACCAAGCGCCCGATCCGATCGGTGTGCTGGTCGTCGCCGACGGCGCGAACACGCTGACACCACGCGCGCCCGGCGGTTATGACCCCGGCAATATCGATGCGCAGCGGGCCCTCGACGACGCACTGGCGAACGGCGACACCGCCGCCCTGACCCGGCTGCCGGAGCCGATCCTCGGCCGCGTCGCATTCCAGGTTCTGGCGGGATTGACCGAGCCGGGCCCGCGTGCGGCCAAGGAGCTGTACCGCGGCGCGCCCTACGGAGTGGGCTACTTCGCCGGAGCCTGGCAACCATGAGACCGCTGGCGATTATCGGGCCCACCGGCACCGGTAAGTCGCAGCTGGCCCTCGACGTCGTCGAGCAACTCAGCGGCGAGGTGGGCGCGGAAATCGTCAACGCCGACGCCATGCAGTTCTACCGCGGCATGGACATCGGGACCGCCAAGCTGCCCGTCGAAGCGCGCCGTGGCATCCCGCATCATCAGCTCGACGTCCTGCACGTCACGCAGACCGCGACCGTTGCCCGCTATCAGCGGGCCGCCGCCGCGGATATCGAGGCGATCGCGGCCCGCGGCGCGGTGCCGGTCATCGTCGGCGGGTCGATGCTCTATGTCCAATCGCTGCTCGACGACTGGTCGTTTCCCGCGACCGATCCCGTGGTGCGCGCGCGCTGGGAGCAGCGCCTCGCCGAGGTGGGGGTGGGCGAGCTGCACGCCGAGCTGGCCCGCCGGGACCCGGCCGCTGCCGCCGCGATCCTGCCCACCGACGGCCGGCGCACGGTGCGCGCGCTCGAGGTTGTCGAGCTCACCGGCCAGCCGTTCGCCGCGTCCGCGCCCCGCATCGGTGTTCCACGCTGGGGCACCGCCATTGTCGGACTGGACTGTGACACAACAATTCTTGACCAGAGATTGGCCCGCCGCACCGACAACATGTTCGAGCACGGCCTGGTCGGCGAGGTCCGTGCACTGCTGCGCGACGGCCTGCGCGACGGCGTCACCGCGTCGCGCGCGCTCGGCTACGCGCAGCTGATTGCCGCTTTCGACGCCGACGGCCCGCAAGCTTTGCAGGACGCGCAGGAGCAGACGTACTTCGGTACCCGGCGCTACGTGCGCCGGCAACGGTCGTGGTTTCGGCGCGACCACCGGGTGCACTGGGTCGACGTGGGCGCCGCGACGGATGCCGACCGCGCCCGGATCGTCGTGGACACCTTGCGAGCGTGGCGACACGTACCCTGAACAGGTGATCTTTGCTAAGGGCCACGGCACCCAGAACGACTTCGTGCTGTTGCCCGACGTCGACGCCGCCCTGCCGCTCACGGCGCCGAGGGTGGCTGCGCTCTGCGACCGGCGCCGCGGATTGGGTGCCGACGGAGTGCTGCGGGCGACCACCGCTGGTGCCGCCCTGGCGGTCGGCGTGCTCGACCGGCTGCCCGACGGTGTCGGCGCGAACGATTGGTACATGGACTATCGCAACGCCGACGGGTCCACCGCGCAGATGTGTGGCAATGGTGTGCGGGTGTTCGCGCACTACCTACGCGCCAGCGGCCTGGAATCCCGCGACGAGTTCATCGTCGGATCGCTGGCGGGGGCGCGGATGGTCACCCTGCACCACGCCGACGCCACCAACGCCGACATCACCGTCGACATGGGCAAGGCCAACCGGCTGGGTACGGGGGAGGCAATAGTCGACGGCAGGCGTTTGCGCGGGCTGGCGGTCGACGTCGGTAATCCGCACCTGGCATGCCTGGACGCAGCGCTGAGCGATGACGAGCTTGCCGCGCTGGATGTCGGTGCGCCGGTGCACTTTGACCGCGCGCAGTTCCCCGAAGGTGTGAACGTCGAAGTGCTCACCGCGGCCACCGACGGCGTGGTGCGGATGCGGGTCCACGAGCGGGGGGTGGGCGAAACCCGCTCGTGCGGAACCGGAACGGTCGCGGCCGCGGTGGCCGCGCTCGCCGATGCCGGGGCCGACACCGGCACGCTGACCGTCCGCATACCCGGCGGCGACGTCGTCGTCACCGTCACCGATGCCACTAGTTACCTGCGCGGGCCGTCGGTGCTGGTGGCACATGGCGAAGTGAGCGAGGATTGGTGGCACGCCCAATAATTCGGATGCACGCGCTGGATTTGGCGTGCACTATTGCTAATTGCCTATGACACACCCTGAAACTCCGTACCGCGATCAGCCAGGCGGCCGTCCCGTTGCCGAGCCCAGCGTCGGCGAGCTAGCCCTTGAAGATCGATCGGCGCTGCGCCGGGTGGCCGGGCTGTCGACCGAACTCGCTGACATCTCCGAGGTTGAATACCGGCAGCTGCGTCTGGAACGCGTTGTGCTGGTGGGGGTGTGGACCGAGGGCAGCGCGGCCGACAACCAGGCGAGCCTTGCCGAGCTGGCAGCCCTGGCCGAGACCGCCGGCTCGCAGGTGCTCGAAGGCCTGATCCAGCGCCGCGACAAGCCCGACCCGTCGACCTACATCGGCTCGGGCAAGGCGCAGGAGTTGCGCGAAGTGGTCCTGGCTACCGGCGCCGACACGGTCATCTGCGACGGCGAGTTGTCGCCGGCGCAGCTGACCGCGCTGGAGAAGGCCGTCAAGGTCAAGGTCATCGACCGCACGGCGCTGATCCTGGACATCTTCGCCCAGCACGCCACCAGCCGGGAGGGCAAGGCGCAGGTATCGCTGGCCCAGATGGAGTACATGCTGCCGCGGTTGCGCGGCTGGGGTGAGTCGATGTCCCGGCAGGCCGGTGGCCGCGCCGGCGGCAGCGGCGGCGGGGTGGGCCTGCGTGGTCCCGGTGAGACCAAGATCGAAACCGACCGGCGCCGCATCCGCGAGCGGATGTCCAAGCTGCGCCGCGAGATCAAGGACATGAAGCAGGCGCGCGACACCCAGCGCAGTCGCCGGGTGCACAGCGACCTGCCGTCCATCGCGATCGTCGGCTACACCAACGCCGGCAAGTCCAGCCTGCTCAATGCGCTGACCGGGGCCGGGGTGCTGGTGCAGGACGCGCTGTTCGCCACCCTGGAACCCACCACCCGTCGCGCCGAGTTCGATGATGGCCGGCCGTTCGTGCTCACTGACACCGTCGGTTTTGTCCGCCACCTGCCCACCCAGCTGGTCGAGGCATTCCGCTCGACGCTGGAGGAGGTCGTCGACGCCGATCTGCTGGTGCACGTCGTGGACGGTTCCGACGTCAACCCGGTCGCCCAGATCAACGCGGTGCGCCAGGTGGTCTCCGAAGTGGTCTCCGACCACCACGGTGACCCGCCTGCAGAGCTGCTGGTGGTGAATAAGATCGACGCCGCAAGCGATCTGATGCTGGCCAAGCTTCGGCATGGGCTGCCCGGTGCCGTGTTCGTCTCCGCGCGCACCGGCGACGGGATCGACGCGTTGCGCCGGCGGATGGACGAGCTCGCTGCTCCCACCGATACCGCCGTCGACGTGGTGATTCCCTACGACCGCGGCGACTTGGTGGCGCGTGTGCACGCCGACGGCCGGGTCCAGCAAGCCGAGCACAAGCCCGACGGCACCCGGATCAAGGCTCGGGTTCCCGAGGCGCTGGCCGCGAGCCTGCGGCAATTCGCCACGGACTAGCCACCGTGGTTGACGAGGTCTGCTAGCCGCCGCGAGGTGCCGTCAGGTCGGCCGCCGGGTCAGCTGCCGACCAACCGTCTGGTTGGTATATGTTGGGCGACAGAGTTCCCGTTGGCCGGAGGTTATCCATGAGCAGCGCAATCAGGTACCAACGCACACTGTTCGAACCCGAGCATGAATTGTTCCGCGAGTCCTACCGGGCCTTTCTCGAGCGCCATGTCGCGCCGTACCACGACGAGTGGGAGAAGGCGAAAATCGTCGATCGTGGCGTCTGGCTTGAAGCCGGCAAGCAGGGATTCCTCGGCATGGCGGTGCCCGAAGAGTATGGCGGCGGCGGCAATGCCGACTTTCGGTACAACACGATCATCACCGAGGAAACCACCGCCGGGCGTTATAGCGGGATCGGCTTTGGACTGCACAACGACATCGTCGCGCCGTATTTGCTGGAGTTGGCTAACGAAGAGCAGAAGCAACGCTGGTTGCCAAAGTTCTGCACCGGGGAACTGATCACCGCGATCGCCATGACCGAGCCGGGCACCGGCAGTGACTTGCAGGGCATCAAGACTCGTGCGGTCAAGCAGGGCGATCACTATGTGCTCAACGGCGCAAAGACGTTCATCACCAACGGAATCAACTCCGACCTGGTGATCGTGGTGGCCCAGACCGATCCCGAGAAGGGCTCGCAGGGCTTTTCGCTGCTCGTCGTCGAACGCGGCATGGAAGGCTTTGAGCGGGGCCGACATCTGGACAAGATCGGACTGGAAGCGCAGGACACGGCGGAGTTGTCGTTCACCGACGTCAAGGTTCCGGCCGAAAACCTGCTGGGGGATGAGGGCAAGGGCTTCATCTACCTGATGCAGAACCTGCCGCAGGAACGGATCTCGATCGCCGTCATGGCGGCCGCGGCGATGCAGCAGGTGCTTGATCAGACGCTGCAATACACCAAGGAGCGCAAAGCCTTTGGAAAGCCGATCGGCAGTTTCCAGAACAGCCGGTTTGTGTTGGCCGAGCTGGCAACCGAGGCCACCGTGGTGCGCATCATGGTCGACGAGTTCCTCCGGCTGCATCTGGACAAGAAGCTGACGGCCGAGCAAGCGGCAATGGCCAAGTGGTACTCCACCGAAAAGCAGGTGCACCTGATCGACCGTTGCCTGCAGCTGCACGGCGGCTACGGCTACATGCGCGAATACCCCGTGGCGCGTTCCTATCTCGACGCCCGGGTGCAGACGATCTACGGCGGCACAACCGAGATCATGAAGGAAATCATCGGGCGCGGCCTC
The DNA here is from genome assembly GCF_003112775.1 of Mycobacterium montefiorense. Classification (GTDB taxonomy): domain Bacteria; phylum Actinomycetota; class Actinomycetes; order Mycobacteriales; family Mycobacteriaceae; genus Mycobacterium; species Mycobacterium montefiorense. The sequence continues at coordinate 170,221 of NZ_BFCH01000001.1, forward strand.
GGCGTTTGACGCTCATGATCGCAACCCCGTCGGCTAGCGTCGGCGGCGGTGAACCAATCCTGCTGCCACGCAACAACGAATCGTGGGCGGACGTTCGAAACGCGCGCCGATGGTGACACGGCCGAAGCACAACTAGTGCGCTTACCGTCTGGTTGCCCTGGTGTGCGGCAAAATGGTTGCCGCCCATGAATTGCTTCTTTGCTCGAGTGCATAGCCGGCGAACTGATGGCTTCGCGTACGGTCAGCGCATGTGTTTCGGCTTCGTGGAGCGCGTAATCACCCGCCCACGGCGTGTACGAACATACGATGAGTCGCGACGCGATCGTCGTCCCGCATCATTTCGACATCAGAGCGGTATCCGTTTTCGTAATATTCGCGAATTGCCTTCGCATTTCTTGTTCGCTAGAGCAAAGTTATGCGAGCCCGGCGATATGCGAACTCTGATGGGGTTCGTAACCCGCGTTCGGGGTACCAACCGCTCGCAGGGTCCGCAGGGCACGGGCATGGCCATATTTGAGGGCATATCCGTCGGCTGGGAGGCTTGGTGAACGGGAAGAGAGGTCAAGTGCGCAGGCTCGCCGGGCGGGCGCTGATCAGCGTGGCGACCACAGCGTTGGCCGTCGTGCTGCTGGCACCTACCGCCTCAGCTTCTCCGATCGGCGACGCCGAAGCCGCCATCATGGCCGCGTGGGACAAGGCCGGCGGCCCCACCTCACCGCTAGGCCCCCGCAAGGGCGACGTCTATCCCGTGGCCGACGGCTTCGCGTGCGACTTCGACGGCGGCAAGTTCTTCTTCACCACGGCCACCGGTGCGAAATTCGTGTACGGGCCGATCCTGGAAAAGTACGACATGCTCGGCGGCCCGGCCGGTAGCGATCTGGGATTTCCGACCATCAACGAGGTTCCCGGACTCGCGGGCCCCGACAGCCGCGTGGCGACGTTCTCGGCCAGCGACAAGCCGGTGATTTTCTGGACGCCCGATCATGGCGCGTTTGTCGTGCGCGGCGCGCTGAACGCCGCCTGGGACAAACTCGGTAGCTCGGGCGGCGTTCTCGGCGCCCCGGTCGGAGATGAGACCTACGACGGCGAAGTGTCCTCGCAGAAGTTCGGCGCCGGCCAGATTTCCTGGAACCGCAAAACCAAGGAATTCAACACTGAGCCAGCGGGATTGGCCGACCAGCTGAAGGGCTTGCAGGTAGCCATCGATCCAGCCGCGGCCATCAACATGGCCTGGCGCGCGGCCGGCGGTGTGAACGGCCCGCTGGGCGCCAAGCAGGGCGGCCAGTATCCGATCGGCGGCGACGGAATCGCCCAGAACTTCGCCGGCGGCAAGGTGTTCTTCAGCCCGGCGAACGGCGCGAACGCCCTGGAAAGCGACATTCTGGCGAAGTACGAGTCGGTGGGTGGCCCGGTCAGCAGCGACCTGGGCTTCCCGATCGCCAACGAGTCCGACGGCGGCGTCAGCCCCAACAGCCGGATCGCGACGTTCTCGGCAGCCGACAAGCCGGTGATTTTCTGGAGCTCTGACCACGGTGCCTTCGTCGTGCGCGGAGCGATGAAGGCGGCCTGGGACAAGCTGCGCGGTCCCACCGGCAAGCTGGGTGCCCCGGTCGGCGATCAGACCGTCGACGGCGACGTGATCTCGCAGAAGTTCACCGGCGGCAAGATCTCGTGGAACCGCGCGAAGAACACCTTCTCCACCGACCCGGCGAACCTGGCTCCGCTGTTGTCGGGCCTGCAGGTGTCGGGACAAAACCAGCCGAGTGGTTCGGCAATGCCGCAGCACACCAACAAGTGGTTCACCTGGAGCTGGTGGTACCTGTTCGCCCTGGTCCCGCTGCTGGTTCTGGTGCTGCTGGCGGTGTTCGTGGCGTTGCGGTGGCACCGGCATCGCGCCGAGCGCAATGCCGCGCCCTACAACCTCGATCGCGACGTCGACGTCGGTGGCTACGACGACTCGGGTGAGCCGCGCTGGGGGCCCGATTACGCCGATGCCACGACCGAGCACTTGTCCTATGGCGACGTGCACTCACCGGAGCACCACGACGACGACGCCCCGCGAGTCAGGTGGCCGCATTCACCCGAAACGGTCGAACTGGACGAAGATGCCGCGGCCGGTTACGCCGACGAATCCGTATCCGAGGAAGAGTGGGATCAGTTAGGGGTCGACGACCAGGATCCCGACACGGTCGACACCGATTCCATCCACGTGGTGTCGGCGGACGATCTCACCGAGGCCGGCTATGGCGATGAGGTACTCCAAGCCGGCTACCTGGATGATGTCGAAGTGTCGGAGCGCGCCGATCCGGACACTGAATACACCGATGCGAGCGTTCCGGAAGCCGCCTACCCTGACGCCGCCGAGGAAGACACCCCGTATGCGGAGGCGGGCTATCCGGGTGCCGACGATGAGGAGGCGGCCTATCCCGATGTGGCCGTGCCGCATACGCCGCCGGATCTTGCCGCCGCAAGCGGCGCCACGCCCGGTGCTGCCGCTGCGGGTGATGTCGCGGCCGGCCTCGCCGCCGCGGTAGGCGCTGCATCGCGTGGCGGACGGCACGCCGCCGCGGACGCTGACGGCGAGTCAGACTTCGAGTCGGCAGCCGCCCTCGGGGCACTAGGCCCGGCCGGACGTCCGACGATCCACCTGCCTCTGGATGACCCGTATCTGATTCCCGACGGTTATCCGATCAAGGCGAGCACCCGCTTCGGCCTGTATTACACCCCGGATAGCGACCTCTATCACGACACGCTCGCCGAAGTGTTCTTGTCCAGCGAGGAAGCCGCGCTGGTCAACGGCTTCATCAAGGCCGACTAGATAGCGAACTTTTGCGGCACTAGACCTTGCGGATCACCGTGACGACCTTGCCGAGCACGGTCGCGTCATTGCCGGGGATGGGATCGAACGCCGGGTTGTGCGGCATCAGCCACACTTGACCCCCCGCGCGCTTGAACGTCTTGACGGTGGCCTCACCGTCGATCATGGCGGCGACGATGTCGCCGTTGTCGGCGACATTCTGTTGCCGCACGACGACCCAGTCGCCGTCGCAGATCGCGGCTTCGATCATCGAGTCGCCGACCACCTTGAGCAGAAAGAGGGTGCCCTCGCCGACCAATTCGCGGGGGAGCGGGAAGACATCCTCGACGGCTTCTTCGGCCAAGATCGGTCCACCGGCCGCGATGCGCCCGAGCACGGGGACGAACGTCGGCTCTGGCAACGCGTCGGATCCGGCGACCTCGGTGGCCGGCGCCGCCGCAACGAGGTCATCGGCGCCGCGAACATCGACGGCCCGGGGGCGGTTCGGGTCGCGGCGCAGGAATCCCTTGCGTTCCAGAGTGCGCAGTTGGTGAGCCACCGAGGACGTCGAAGTCAGCCCGACGGCATCGCCGATCTCCCTGATGCTGGGCGGATATCCACGGGTGGTCACCGATTGACGGATGACGTTCAAGATAGTGCGTTGCCGCTGGGTAAGCGATGAATCCACGGAATGCAACCGGCCTTCGGGGCCGGTGGCTGAGGTGTCGTTGCTGTCGCTCATGGCACTGAATGTAACCCCCTGGAAGCCAGGAATCAAACATGTGTTCGACTCGCGTGTCGCCCCTTCGTGTCTCCTGAAACAGTGATCCGCGCAACTTTGCGAATCACAATGGTGTAACTCTCGAAAAGACCGGGTATTTGTGCGTGATGGCAGTGATAGCGACCGACGGAGGTTGTCGGTGGCGTGGTCTAGCGTTTTGCTCGTGCGACACGCTTCGCTCAAATGTTCGTATTTCGAACACACGAGCGATAGTGTCGAACACACGAGCGAGGATTAGTTGACTGGAGGAACGCACATGACGCTCATGCACACAGTCTCACCGCGGACCAACAACGTGCGGCGCCCGAGCGATGGGCTGGTTGCGCGGCCTCGCTACGACCAGGAACGCGCGCTGCGGTCGCGCCGGCCCGTGCAGTCGCGGCCGGCCGGCGCGCCAATGCGCTACCGCGGTACCGGGGTAGCGGTGTCGGCCGCGCCGCATCGCCGCCGTCCGGCCACACTGGGGACGACTCTGGGGCTGGCCCTGATGGCCGGGATCATCACGCTCTGGCTGGGTCTGGTCGCGAATCTCGGTCAGATCGCCAACGGTGACTCCGCCGCCGCTCCCGTACCGGACAGGCTGTCCGTCGTGCAGGTCGAGCCGGGCGAGTCCCTTCAAGACGTCGCACACCGGGTAGCGCCCGAAGCGCCGGCGCGCCAGGTTGCCGACCGCATTCGCGAACTCAACAACCTGAACTCGCCGTCACTGGCCGCCGGCCAGACCCTGATCGCGCCGATCGGCTGACGGCGCGGCGACGCCGTACGAAAACCGCTCTACGCCAACGCCGCTCAGTCCTCGCACCGCTACCAGCACCCGTGTCGCGGCTACATTGGCTCGGCGGGGGAGCGCACGGGTACGCTCGGAGTGTTCTGCGAGATGCCGGCCCCGCGAAGGAGCGGTCATGCATTGTCCGTTCTGCCGCCATCCCGATTCCCGGGTAATTGACTCGCGGGAAACCGATGAAGGCCAAGCCATTCGGCGCCGCCGATCGTGCCCGGAGTGCGGGCGACGGTTCACCACGGTAGAAACCGCGGTCCTGGCCGTGGTGAAGCGCAGCGGAGTCACCGAGCCGTTCAGTCGCGAAAAGGTCGTCAAAGGGGTGCGCCGCGCGTGCCAGGGCCGTCAGGTGGACGAGGACGCGCTGAACCTGCTGGCGCAGCAGGTGGAAGACACCGTCCGTGCCGCCGGCTCGCCCGAGATTCCCAGTCACGAGGTCGGCCTGGCGATCCTGGGGCCGTTGCGTGACCTGGACGAGGTGGCGTACCTGCGCTTCGCGTCGGTTTACCGGTCCTTCTCTTCGGCCGACGATTTCGAACGCGAGATCGAGGCGCTGCGCCAGCACCGCAAGGTATCGACACCCACCTGATGGTCCGCCGCGTGACTCGGGCGCAACGGTACTGGTCGGCACCGGACTAGGCTGAATTCATGCCTGGCGACCTGCATCCGGATCTCGAGGCGCTCGCGCCGCTGCTCGGCACCTGGGCTGGTCGCGGTGCGGGCGAATATCCGACGATCCAGCCCTTCGAGTATCTCGAAGAAGTTGTGTTTTCCCATGTGGGCAAACCGTTTCTGGCCTACGCGCAGAAGACCAAAGCGGTGGCCGACGGCAAACCGCTGCACGCCGAGACCGGCTATCTTCGGGTGCCCGAACCCGGCCACGTCGAGCTAGTTCTGGCTCACCCCAGCGGGGTCACCGAAATCGAGGTCGGCTCCTACCGGTCGACCGGCGATGTCATCGAAATCGAGCTGGCCACCACGTCGATCGGTTTGACGCCGACCGCCAAAGAGGTTTCCGCGCTTGGTCGTTCCATCCGCCTCGACGGCGACCAGCTTACGTACTCGGTACAAATGGGTGCGGTCGGGCAACCCATGCAGCATCATCTTGCCGCGGAGTTGCAGCGGAAGTCCTGAATTCCCAGCAGCCTCGGCTGGCCGAGTATCCTTCAGTCCAGTTGTGTCACACCGTCGTTGACGACGCGGCCAGCCACCCGAACCCAGCCCTCGGGACTCCAGACAGTTTCCAGCATCGATCCTCTGCCCTGGGTGATGCTCAGGTCGCGGCTAAGATGGTCGGTAATCCGCATCGCTGCCGAGCCGGTCGCTTCGTCTTCGGGTACACCGAGATTTGCCGCGAACATCCGGGAACGCAGCGCCCCGGCGGGCTCATCGATCCAGGCCCACAGGTAGTGCGCGGTGTCGTCGGGAAAATCGTCTGGGTCGGCCGTGAGAAGCTGCTCGACGGAATCGAATTCGTGCACTGCGAACACGGGAGCCCAGTCCGAGCGGGCGCTGATGCCCACCAGATCACCCGCGTAGTGCACCTGCACAATGCCGGATGGTACCTGCAGCGTGTTGATCGGCGTACCGTTGGCGCGCAGCCACCACGACGCGCCCACTGACGGGTGCCCGGCGAACGGAATTTCGATGCGCGGAGTGTAAATGGTGACCTGCGCTGTGGTTGAGCCGCCGGCCGGAAGATCGACGAATACCGTTTCGCTGTAACCTAATTGGGCTGCCAGCGCCTGGCGATCGGCGAGAGCGACCTGTTTGGCGTCGACCACGCCCAGTGGATTGCCGAATTTTCCGTCCCGGTCGGTGAAGACACGCAACACCGTCACATCGATCCCCATGGGCCGACTGTACGGGGCGGGTCAACGCCGATGGGTCGTCAGGTGGCGCTGCGCTCGTCGGAACCCATCGCGTTGAGCACCGCGACGCGCGTGTCGGCCGGGCCCGTGACGGTGCGTTCGCCGCTGCCGGTGCGCAGCAACTCACGAAGCGCGCCCTGATCGTGTTGGGCGGGGGCGGTGCTGTCGATGAAGCGCTGGACGACGTCGATGAAGCGTGCCGGGTCTTCGTGGAATGGAAAGTGGCCGGAGCCGGCAAAGATCTCCAGGCGCGAGCCGGGCATCGCGGCGTGGGCCATCCATGCGTGCCGGACGGGAACCACCGCATCCTTGGTGCCCCATACGATCTGCACCGGGATGGTCTCGGTCAAATAACATCGATCCAGCATCGTGACGATCTGGCCGCGCCAGTCCACTACGGCCCGCAGCGTCCTGCTGAACGCCGACGAGGCCGTCGGTTCGGGTAGGTCGTCCAGAATCCGCAGCACGTTCGGCAGATCGCGGCCCAGGCCGGTCGATCCGATCGCCAGGCCCGCGAGCCGGCCCGCCAGCTGTACTGCCGGCAGCACCAGCGGCAGCCGCAGCAGCGCCAGCGCCTCGGTGCCCACCGGCAGCGAGGCCAACCGGAATACGACGTTGACGTCTTTGGTGACGCCGCCCGCGGAGACCAGGATCAGCCGGTCGACCAGATGTGGGAACTGGTAAGCGAATTGCATCGCCACCCCACCGCCGAGCGAATGTCCGACGATGGTCACGCGCTCGATTTCGAGCACGGAGAGCAGGTCGCGCATCCCGTTGGCGTATGCGGCGACCGAGTAGTCGGCGCGCGGCTTGTCGGACTGCCCATGGCCGAGCAGATCGGGGGCGATCACTGTATACCGCTGAGCGAGCTTGGCCTGCACGGTATTCCACGTCGTGGAGTTGTCGCCGATGCCGTGAATCAACAGAATCGCCGGCCCGGAGCCGGCGATTCGGTAGGCCCGCTTGTACCCGTGGATGGTGCGGAACTCGAGCGAGGGGGTAGTTACTTCGCGCACCGGGCGAAGATTGCTCTTGCGCTTCCGCTCAGTCATCTCGCCACCCTTGTCGTCGCGCCGCTGAGGCGTTTTAAGCCGGGTCGTCGCCGTCGCGCTTCTTTTCCGCCTGCTGGGCTAGGAACCGCTCGAACTCGGCCCCAAGCTCGTCGCCGCTAGGCAGGTCTTCATCGCGTGTTAGTAATGACCTGTTTTCCTGAGCGTCGATGAACGCATCGTACTGGCGCTCGAGTGCAGCCACCACTTGGGCTACTTCGGCACTGGCTTCCACCTGCTCGTCGATCTTGCCACGGATCTCTGCCGCAGCCTCGGTCAGCGCCGACAGCGGCAGGTCCAGCGACCCGGTTTTGGCGACCTGCTCGAGCAGCGCCTGGGCGGCGGCGGGGTAGTCGGTCTGCGTCAGGTAGTGCGGCACGTGGACGGTGAAACCGACCACCTCATGCCCGTGCTCACCCATCCGGTATTCCAGCAGGTTTGACGCACTGCCGGGGACCTGGATCTCCGCAATCCACGGCTGGAAGTCGCTGATCAGGTCGCGGTTGGTGGAGTGCGCCGTCAGCGTGATGGGCCGGGTGTGCGGAACAGCCATCGGAACGGTGCCCAGGCCGATGGTTTGGCGTACCCCCAGCCGCTCGGCCAGCAGACGGACCGCGGTGATGAATCTCTCCCACTTGAGATCCGGCTCCATGCCCGCCAACAACAGAAATGGGGTGCCGACGCTGTCGCGCAGCGCGTACAGGCTCAGCTCCGGGTCGTCATAGTTGGTGAAGTGATCGGTCTTGAAGGTCATCAGCGGCCGCCGCGAGCGGTAGTCCAGCAATTCGTCGATCGCGAACGACGCGACCAGCTCGGTGTCCAGAGCGGCCTTCAGGTGGGTCGCGGCCAGCCGAATCGCATGGCCGGCGTCCGAGAAACCCTCCAAAGCGTGCACCAACACCGGTCCGCGGCCGTCCGATGTCACCAACTGGGGCGCGGGGAACTCCAGCTCGTACATGCCGGGTTGCCCTGGCTGGTAATAGAGATCGTCGTCTTGGTGCTCGTCGGACATCGAGTTTTGCCTCCTCTCGGGGTCCTTCCAGGGTGCCCTAGCCAGTGTCCCCCGAATCAACGGGCATTAGAAATGGAAACAGCATGACGCAAGAACGTAATCCAGAAGGAACAATTCCGGTGGCACCGGATCTGCCAGCAAATCTAGGTGTCGCAGCGCGATGCGTCGAATTCCGCTTCCGGCCCTGTGGTCGGGCATGATGGGACCCGATGCGCGTCCCGATGCTGCTGCTCTGCCCGATTGTCGGCCTCGCGACGTTGCTGGCGTCGTGCGACCGTCCGGTGCTGCATGTGTCGTTGCCCACTACTACGACACCGGCAACGAAGACGAGTGGGCCCGTCCAACATGTGAGCCAGCCCGAGCCAGGCGCGGTTGCGGGTCCGGTGGACCCGGACAGGCGGGTGGGAGCAATTTTTCTGGATGGCAGCACCCAGCACGTGTGCACGGGTTCGGTGCTGCATTCCACGGCCGGAAACCTGGTACTGACCGCCGCGCACTGCCTGGCCGGAGCTGCTCAGATCACCTTTGTGCCCGGTCTGTCCGGTGATGGTGTGCCACCCGATCTTTGGAAGGCGGACAGCGTCTACCTGGATCCGCGGTGGGTGGCCAGCAAAGATCCGCACGCCGATTACGCGATCGCCCGGGTCAACAGCGAGCACGGCGGTTCCGTCGAGTCGAGTGAAGGCTTGGCGCTAACCCTCGGCACGGCTCCGCCTTCCAGCAGTCGTGTCTCCGTGGTGGGCTATCCGAGCGGTGTGGGTGGCTCGCCGATCGGCTGTCAGGGCAACACCGCTGTCACCGACGGCGGATTTCCCTCACTGGTATGCCAGGGACTGGTCGGCGGCACCAGCGGCGCGCCGTGGGTCAGCGGCACTACCGTCGTCGGGCTGATCGGTGGATTCGAGCGCGGCGGATGCGCCGAGAACGTGTCCTACTCCGCGCCGTTCGATGAGCACACTGCCGCGCTGCTGGCCCGCGCCGAAGCCGGCGGGCCGGGCGATCCGGTGCCGGTCGACTTCGACGACACCTGCTAACCGTCAGCGGCGGAACTCGTTGAGTGCGCGCACTTTGTTCATCACGTCGAGTGCGGCGACCTTGTAGGCCTCGGAGAACGTCGGGTAGTTGAACACCGCGTCGACCAGATATTCGATGGTGCCGCCGCAGCCCATCACGGCCTGCCCGATATGGACCATCTCGGTCGCGCTGGTGCCGAAGATGTGCACCCCGAGCACTTTGAGGTCGTCGGTGGACACCAGCAGCTTGAGCATGCCGTAGGAATCACCCGCGATCTGACCGCGAGCCAGCTCCCGGTAGCGAGCTATGCCCACCTCGTAGGGGATCGAGTTCTTGGTCAGCTCCACCTCGGTGGCACCGACGTAGGAGATTTCGGGAATCGAGTAGATGCCGATCGGCTGCAGGTCGGTGATGCCGTCGCACGCTTCCCCGAACGCGTGGTAGGCGGCCAGGCGGCCCTGTTCCATCGAGGTTGCGGCCAATGCGGGGAAGCCGATGACGTCGCCGACGGCGTAGATGTGGGGCACCTTCGTCGCGAAGTTATCGTCGACGAAAATCCGGCCGCGGTTGTCGGATTCCAGCTCGGCGTTGTGCAGATCCAGGTGGTCGGTCTGCCCCTGCCGCCCGGCGGAATACATCACCGTTTCCGCGGGGATCTGCTTGCCACTGGCCAGGGTTGTGGTGGTGCCGGCCGAACCGACGTCGACCGCGGTCACCTCCTCACCGAACCGGAAGGTCACCGCCAAGTCGCGCAGATGGAACTTCAGCGCCTCGACGACCTCGGGGTCGCAGAAGTCGAGCATGTCGCCGCGCTTTTCCACGACGGTCACCTTGGTGCCCAGCGCGGCGAACATCGACGCGTATTCGATGCCGATCACACCGGCGCCGACCACCACCATCGAGGCCGGCAGCGCCTTGAGGTCGAGAATCCCGTCGGAATCGAGCACTCGGTCTTCGTCGAACTCGACGCCGGACGGCCGTGCCGGCCTGGTACCGGTGGCGATCACGACGTATTTGCCACTGATGGTTAGCTTTTCGCGCCGAGAGGGATCTTCGACCTCGATCGTGTGCGCGTCGATGAACCGCGCGTGGCCGATCAGCAGGTCGATCCGGTTGCGCATCAACTGATTGCGCACCACGTCGACCTCCTTGCCGATCACATGCTGAGTGCGAGCCAGCAGGTCGGCCGGGGTGATCTTCTCCTTGACGCGGTAGCTCGCGCCGTAGAGTTCGCGTTGGCTCATTCCGGTGAGGTAGAGCACCGCCTCACGCAACGTCTTTGACGGGATGGTGCCGGTTTGGACGCAGACGCCGCCCAGCATTTGGCCGCGTTCGACGATCGCGACCGATTTGCCGAGCTTGGCCGAGGCGATGGCGGCTTTCTGTCCGCCGGGCCCCGAGCCGATCACGACCATGTCGTATTCCTGCATCGATCCCATGAGATAGACGATAGAGCCCACAGTCGAGACTTTCTCCACAGACCGAAAGCTCAATTGCCTTGCGCGAGCGCGTTCTGACGGTGGCGGCCATCAGCGTTAGGCCTCATGACACCGCATTCGCCCGATTTTGAACTCAACCGCCCGGGAGCGCTGGTTGCCGCGCTACCCGCCGTTCTCGGCTTTGTTCCGGAGAATTCATTGGTCTTGGTGTCGTTGGACGGTGGCGAGCTGGAAGCGGTGCTGAGGGTCGACCTCTGCGAGGAGCTCGCCGACCGGGTCGGACACCTTGTCGAGGTTGCTGCCGCGGCCGAGCCCGAGGCGGTGATCGTCGTGATCGTCAACGACGAGGGCGCCGACTGTCCGCGCTGCAATGACGAGTACCGGCAGCTCTGCGCGATGCTCGCAGAGATGTTGGCGGAGTACAACATTGAGCTGTGGGCGGCGCATGTCGTGGATCGGGTGGCCCGCGGCGGGCGCTGGCATTGCGTGGACGGCTGCGGCGCGAGTGGGACGGTCGACGATCCGTCGGCATCGCCGCTGGCCGCCGCCGCGGTGCTGGAAGGACGTCGGCTCTATGGGCGCCGCGCCGACCTACAAGCGGTCGTGGCCATTGAGGATCCGGCGCGAAGTGCCGCACTGGCCGGGGTCCTTACCCGGCAGGCGGCCACCCGGGCGCAGGCGCATCGCACGGACCCAGCGGGCTGTAGCCGGCGTGATGTGGAAGCCGCGCTGACCGCGGTCGGCCGCGTCGGTGCTGGGCGATCGTTGTCGAACGCCGAGCTGGCCGCCCTGGGCTGCGCGCTGAATGACGTGGCGGTGCGCGACACGTTGTACGCCCTGGCGGTCGGCGAGAAGGCCGGGGAAGCCGAGGCGCTGTGGGCGTCGCTGGCGCGCATCCTGCCTGCGCCGTGGCGCGTCGAGGCGCTGGTGTTGCTCGCGTTCAGCGCCTATGTCCGCGGCGACGGCCCGTTGGCAGGGGTGTCGCTGGAGGCCGCGTTGCGCTGCGATCCGGATCACCGGATGGCGGGCATGCTGGACACGGCGTTGCAATCCGGTCTGCGACCGGAGCAGATTCGGGACCTGGCGGTGACCGGCTATCGACTGGCTAAGCGACTCGGCGTGCAGCTTCCGCCGCAGCGGGTGTTCGGTCGCCGTGCGGGGTAGAGGAGTCAGACCTTCTCGACCTTGACCGCGTGCGCCATCTCGTGCGGCAGGGTGACGTTCTCGTGCCCGGGTATCAGGATGGTGACCCCAACGGGACCGGTCTCCACCGTGACCCGCGCATTGGGCACCACGCCGGCGTCCTTGAGCCGGCTGATCAGATCGATGTCGCCCTGAACGTGCTCGGTGAGCTGGCGGACGACGACCGCGACCGGAGAACCCGCCGGCAACTCGGTCAGCCGGACCAGGTTGACGTCCTCGGCGCCGGAATTCGAACCCACACCCAGGTCCAGCAGACCCGGAATCGGATTGCCGAACGGGGAAGTGGTCGGGTTGTCGAGCACCTTCACCAGCCGGCGCTCGACATCCTCGCTCATCACGTGTTCCCACCGACATGCCTCGGCGTGCACTTCTTCCCACGGCAGGCCGATGACGTCGACGAGTAGTCGTTCGGCGAGGCGGTGCTTGCGCATCACCGCGATGGCCAGGGCCCTGCCCTTGTCAGTGAGCTCCAGGTGCCGATCACCGGCGACGTGGAGCAATCCGTCGCGCTCCATCCTGCTGACGGTCTGGCTGACGGTCGGCCCACTCTGGTCGAGCCGTTCGGCGATCCTGGCGCGCAGCGGCGTAACGCCCTCTTCCTCCAGGTCGTAGATGGTTCGCAGGTACATCTCGGTGGTATCAACCAGGTCGTTCATCCAGTACCCTCCATTGACGCCGAGTCTACTTGGCCAGCTGCCGAAATGGGTCTAACGCTCCCTAGGCAAGCAGTATGCCCGCCGCGAGTTTGCGGCGGGCATACTGTCCTGCAACTGGGCCGGGTGCCGGCTTAACTGGCGTACGAGCGCAGCCGATCGGCGCGTTCTCCGTTACGGAGCTTGGCCATCACGTCGCGCTCGATCTGACGAACCCGCTCGCGGGACAGGCCGAACAGCTTGCCGATCTGATCCAGCGTTCGCGGCTGGCCGTCGTCCAGACCGAAGCGCAACCGGATTACCTGGTGCTCCCGCTCGTCGAGGGTGGCGAGCACGCTGCGGATGTCGGTGTGCAGCAGCTCGGCGATCACCGCGTTCTCCGCGGACATCGCTTCGGCGTCCTCGATGAAATCGCCCAGCGGGGCTTCTTCCTCGGAGCCGACCGGCATGTCCAGGCTTACCGGGTCGCGGCTGTGCTCGAGCAGGTCATTGATCTTCTCGACCGGGATTCCGGACTCGGCGGCCAGTTCGTCGTCGGTGGCCTCACGGCCGAGGTTCTGGTGCATTTCGCGCTTGATCCGCGCCAGCTTGTTGACCTGCTCGACGAGGTGAACGGGCAGCCGGATGGTGCGGCTCTGGTCGGCCATACCGCGGGTGATGGCCTGACGGATCCACCACGTGGCATATGTCGAGAACTTGAATCCCTTTGTGTAATCGAACTTCTCCATCGCGCGGATCAGCCCGAGGTTGCCCTCCTGGATCAGGTCGAGCAACGGCATCCCGCGGCCGGTGTAGCGCTTGGCCAACGACACCACCAGACGCAGGTTCGCTTCCAGCAGGTGACGGCGCGCCGCCTGACCATCACGCGAGATGGCCGCCAGATCGCGTTTGCGGTTCTCGCCGAGACGCTTCCGCGTCGCGAGCAGATGCTCGGCATATAACCCGGCCTCGATGCGCTTCGCGAGTTCGACTTCGTCCGCGGCGGTCAGCAGCGCCGTCTTCCCGATGCCGTTCAGATATACGCGCACGAGATCCGCAGCAGGGCTCTGAGCATCTAGATCGCTGGTGTCGAACCTGCCTGTGATGGCATTCGCCATGGCGGCCTCCCGATTGGCTTTGTAGCTGTCATGGTGTTTAACGACATATCAGCTCTGAGAGTTCCCGCCCCGCCGTCATCTCACACGCTTTGACGTGCAGAAATGTGCCGACGACCTGAGAATGTCCTGAGAAGTGCGTTCAGTGGCCAGTCAGCTGGAACTGGCGTCGTACCCGTGACCCCGGTTGTACTCGGAACTGGGGTCGTACTCGTCGCCCGGAGAACCCGGCGGTGGCTGCCGCCGCGCCTCGAGTGCCGGCCGCTCGGCCGTCGGGAACAACGGCGTGCGCCGAGCGGCATCGTCGAACCGCCGGGGCTCGTCGCGGCGGCGGGGTGGCCGATCGTTGGCGATCAGTACGGCCATCCAGGGCAGCGGGATGGAAGCCGCAACGATGGCCAGTGAAATCAGGCCGTTGTGCCAGGCGCCGTAGGCGAAGGCGGCCAGCAACAGTGCGGGAATCCGGAAGGCCATCAGCGTCAGGTATTTACGCACCCGGGCGCGATGCTGCTCTTCGTACGAAGGTTCGGCGGCGGTGATGAGCACCGGCCGGCCGCCGTCGTCGAACCCCAATTCCGGGCCGCGCTTCATTCTTCCACTGTCCCACATCCGCCGGATTCCGGTTGGGCCACCTTGGCAGGCACAATATGAGGTATGCAGACCCAGACGATCGAACGCACCGATACCGACGAACGCGTCGACGACGGGACCGGCAGCGACACTCCCAAGTACTTCCACTACGTCAAGAAGGACAAGATTGCCGAGAGCGCGGTCATGGGTAACCATGTGGTCGCGCTGTGCGGCGAGGTTTTTCCCGTGACGAAGGCCGCCAAGCCGGGCTCGCCGGTCTGTCCGGATTGCAAGAAGATTTACGAGCAGCTCAAGAAGAGCTGATCAGATCGGCGGCTCTGCCGCCGCGGGATCGCGTTCTTGAGTTGCGGGATTGGTCGTCACCGGATTCGATAACGCCTCCGCCGTCCGCTTCAGGGCGGGTGAACGCGAGAACAACCAATTGCGCAGTCGGTGGGCGTGTGTCCGGGGCGCGGGGAATTCTTCCTGGATCGCCGCATTGAGCTCGGCGCCGAGCATGATCGCGAACCCGCCGAAGAACGCGAACAACAGAAACGCGATCGGCGTGGACAGCGCGCCGTAGGTGTAGCCGGTGCTGGTGATCCATCGCAAATAGACGCGCAGGCCGAGCGTCGCGGTCACGAACACGAAGGTAGCCAGGACGGCGCCGAAGACGAGCCGATGTGTGGGCAGCGGCTCCGGCAGCGACACCCGGTACAAGATGACGACCCCGATCATCAGCCCGAGCACCAGCGCCGGGTAGTAGCCGTAGTGCAGGACGTTGGCGAGGCCATCGGGGATGTGTTCGGACACTTTGCGCGGGCCCACCACCAGTACCGGTGCGGCCACGACCGCGGACACCAGCCCGACCACGTAGAGAAACAGCGCGAACAGCCGCTGTCGCACCGGGTGGCGCAGCGGCGTCTGGTCATGCGCCTCGACCACGGAATCGACGAATGAGGAGACCGCCGACGAGCCCGCCCATAGCGATAGCAGAAAGCCGAGCGAGACCACCTCGCCGCGGGCATGCGCCGTGATGTCACGGACTGTGGGTTCGATGATCTCGTTGACGACGCTGGACGAGAAGAGACTGTGGGCCGCCGAGATCGCGCTCTTCTCGATGCTGGGCAGTGCGTCCGGCCCGAACAGCGGCGCCACGTAGGCCAGGCTGCCCAGCATTCCCAACAGCAGCGGAGGCGTAGAGAGCGCCGACCAAAAACCAGCCTGTGCGGACTCGGAAAAGATGGAGTCATCCCAGCTTTTGGTCAGGGTCCGCAACGCAATTCGCCAAATGTGATGGCGCGACGGCTTTACGGTTTGCTCGCTCATATCGGTCCAGCATTACCGATCGGTGCGCCCACACCCCACATTGTGACTGGGCGAGTTTCGCTGGACCTAGCTTGCGCTAACCTCCAACACGGCGGCGAGCTCAACAAGCTTGGCCTCGTGTTCGTTAGCGTGATGCTGGCAGAAGAGAAGTTCGGCTCCAGAAGGCAGCTTGGCGCGTACGCGAGCTGCAGCACCGCAGCGGTCAGCTCTAGTCAGCTCGGGACTTGTCAGAGTTGCGTTCATTGGCTTCTCCGTTCTCTTGTATCCACTTTCTCAGACGTTCGGCGTTTTCGCGTTGTTCCCCGATCGTTATCGGGTGTGTCGTTTCTCACGACCTGTAAACGTTTGGTTTCAACGGGCTTCCTAGAGTTAACGACCGTGACCATCGCTGCTGACCTGCTTGTACATCTGTGTGGAATCGAAGAGTGGTCCGACGCCCAGCGGCGGGGTGAAATCCGCCCCGAGGGCACCGCGGTGTTCATCCATCTGTCGGCGCCCGAGCAGGTACATCTGCCGGCCAACCGGCTCTTCTGTGGGCGCCAGGATTTGGTGCTGCTGCACATCGACCCGGGTTTGCTGGACTCGCCCGTGCGTTGGGAGCCGGGTGTGCCGACAGATCCGGAGGCGATGCTGTTCCCGCACCTGTACGGACCGCTGCCGCTCGCCGCTGTGAAAAAGGTCACCGAGTATTTGCCGGGGCCCGGGGGAACGTTTGCGCCCGTCGTAACTACTCACGACCCGATGTAGGCGTCGGCTTCGATCTCCACCAGCAATTCGGGTGCGATCAGCGCCGAGACTTCGACCATGGTCGCCACGGGACGTATTTCCCCGAAGGCCCGCGCGTGCGCCGCCGCCACCTCGCGCCACCGCGAAATGTCGGTCACGTACATGCGGGTGCGGACCACGTCGGTCAGCGAAGCGCCCGCCTCTTGGAGCGCAATCTCGATGCGGCGCAAGGCGTCTTGGGCTTGCGCGACGATGTCACCGGCAGGCCCGGTGCCGGTCGTGCCGGCGACCGCCACGTACGGGCCTACTCGCACCGCGCGCGAGTAGCCGACTGTCGATTCGAAGTCGGATCCGGACGAGACGAGCACGCGGTTGGCGGACATCGGGTCACCCTACGACGATGCCCATGGCCGGCGCACCTGATTTTCGCTGTGGCAAACCAAATTCCGGCGCACCGAGGCTAGCCGAGCTTGTGCGGCAACAGGTCTGGCGAAAGCGCGCGTTAGTCGAGGTAGTCGCGCAGTAGCGCTGTGCTGGCGGAGTGCTCTACCTGCATAAATGCACCAAAACCGGGTGCTGTGTGCTCAAAATACCTGCATTGAGAATTTAGCTGGTTCGCAGGATCCTGTTTGCCCAGGGTCGTGGGTGCATGTCGCTGGCCGGTGCGGCATTGAGGACCAGGCCAAAGAGCTGGCGGGCTACGTCGAGAGCGGCGCTACATGGTTGTCCCACCAGGTGATGCGCGACGCGTCGTACGAGAGGGTGATCGAGCAGTACAAGTAAGCCACGATCCGAAAAAGCTGCCTCGGCTCTAATCAGCGGTCGGGGCAGCTTTGTCTACGTCTGCGTACTCCACCCGGTGCATCCCGGCGTCATCACTTTGTAGGCGTAATAGACGTCCCTCACTGTTTCGTCGTCCAGCCGAGGGGACTGCGATTCGACCTCGATGCTTCCTTCGGCGAACTGTTCCTCGTGGGTTAGCGACGCGCGAGCGTGCTTCTCCGCTGCGTCCCGGACGGCAAGGCCGCTCGTGCCTCGCTTGTTGGGTATCGCCAAAACGCCGCGCCGAGTCTCACACATTCGGACCATGTTGCCTGAGCTGCGAGCTAACTCTTGGCGGCACGCCGCATGGCGTGGGCACGCTTCCAGCGGTCGCGCCTAAGCGCACAGCCTCCGGACGGATGGCCGGCGACCAAGCCGAGACGGTGGAGGAACGCTTCGAGATGGTGCCGCGCTCGGGCACACTGCCCCTATGCCGACTTGGAAGGAATACCAAGAAGCGACCGCCACCTACTACCGAGCGCTTGGGCTCTCTGCAGAGACGGACGAGACCATCGACGGCGCTCGCGGCGTCCACAAAATTGACGTGGCGGTGCGTGGGTACCGCGCTGGTGTCCGGTTCCTCTGGATTGTCGAATGCAAGTACTGGAATCGCCGGGTCGACAAATCAGTTGTATCCACATTGCGCGACATCGTGCAGGACGTGGGTGCCGACAGAGGAATCATCCTGAGTAGGCGGGGTTTTCAGTCTGGTGCACCGGCGTTAGCTACCAAGAGCAACATCACCCTCACTAGCCTCGATGAACTCCAGACGGACACGGAAGACGAGTACAAGGAGTATCGGTGCGTGCTGGTGACGAAGCGCTGCCAAGCCATCATCGACGAGATAACCGCGCTCAGCACTCTGTTCCGGCGCGGAGGCATGTACGGAACGAGCTTTCCCGCTGGCCTCAACGGCATCGAATTCACGGGTCGCGCGTCCATACTGCGTAGCGCCGCGGAAGCGGCTCTGGCAGGTAAGTGGCCTATCCGCGTTGTCATTGTCTCCGAGGGCAAGGAGTCAACTGAGCGCCCGCCGAACTTCGATGGATTGATGGACGTCGTTGAACATGCGCTCGCGAAGCTGGAATCCGAATTCGCAACGGTGACGGCCCGGTTGGCTCAAACCCGGACTGACGTTTGAGTAGTTAGGGCCGCACGGTCGGTGGAGGCTCGAATCGACCGGTAGAGCCCATCAGCATGGCGCGGGCGTCCTCGGCACTGACCGACCCGGAGGCTACTGCTTTTCGCAGTCGGAAGAGGTCGCGCGTATCGATTGCGAGCCCGCCCTGCTGGCCGAAGACCTCCAAATACTCCTCCGCGCCCTGAAGCAGTGGTTGGCGAGTACTCGGATCGGTTCCGCGAAACTGGTTCGCCACGAACCACATTGCGTTTGGAGGTCGCCCAGCCTCAGCTGCATAGAGGGTGGCCCAACCGGTCAACTTTTGGAGGTCCGAGAGCTTAGCTCCCCTCGTGTACCCCTTGACCTCGCAAAGTGCTATCCAGCCGTCATCCGCGACGCGCAGGTCTTCTTTCTTCGCCTGCCCCTCGGCGAGCCCGTCGTCGACATTCGTGACTTCGAATTCCAGCATTTCTTCGAGGGTTTGATGGACGATGGCAACCAACGGGGGACCGTCCGCCGTCAATAGTTGTCGCTCCGACGCATCGACCCTCTCGCGGATTTGTGCAAGTGAAGCCTCGGAACCTTCTACAAGCGCCCGCTGCTCGGCCATTACGCGCTGCTCTTCGGCACGCTTCTCAGCAGCATCCGACTGCGCAGACAACTCCTCGGCCGTCATCCACGTCGGGTTGGATGTCCACTCGGGTTGTGACGGGAATATGTCGGGGAGATCGTCAGACCAGAGCCTGAAGGCATAAAGCAACCACGGTGCAAGGTTGACGGTGTTCCCGGGCAGATACAGGCAAGCGTGTATGCCAAGGGGCGGTAAGTACAGGGCGGCGAATGCATATCCATCGAGGTCGTGAAGGAGAGGCAAATAACGTTCATCGTTTGTCGCAAGGCGAGTGGGCGAAATTCGGCTTCTGTCGACCTGTGGGTCCACGAGGGGAATGAGCTCCCTCTTGACCAACTCGCGAAGATCATCGGGAAGGCGATCTGGGATTTCGAGCTCTTCGCCGATGTGGTCTGTCAATGACAAAGCTGAAGCATAGGTCTGTCTGCTCGCTACGCCTCCGATCGGATCTCCGCCGATCTGAAGGACCCGGACGTGCCCAGCATAAATAGCCGCAAACCCGACCGCCACCACGGCATCCCAGCTGTCCCATCGAATGTTGGGGTTTTCGTCCAAGTAGTGGACGGTTCCGGCGTATCTCTCAACGACGGATGCGAAGGGATGCGATTTATCAAACCCAGCAACCACAACGCGTGGACGCTGAGCTTCGCCGTAGACGACCATTCGCCGATGGTACGCACGGGCCGCGACCGCGCGGGTTCGCGTCGCGGCCCGCCGGAGTTGAAGGCTCGTTAACGTGTCGCGTCCTCCACTAGTAGCCCAACGCGATGCCGACGACCGTGATGCCTAGGCCGCAGATTGCCCACTGAAGGTCTTTTACCAACGACTGGTCGAGGCGCTTCGTCAGCGCTTCAATTTCCTTCTGGATGTGGTCTAGTGCCTTCTCCGCTGATTCGGAAGCGCCGACATGAACCTTATCGATGCGTCCATCAAGCCGCCCTATTTCGTCCAGCAGCTTCGGTACTTCCGCCTGCAGCTTGTTGGCATAGTCCGCGATTTGGGCGACTTGTTGCTTCAGCGGTCTGGTCCGGTCCAGCGAGAGGGCGCCGGGATACTGCCGGATACTGGGCGTGTGCGCACGGACTTTGATCTTGGCCGTCCCCGGAAAAACAGAGACACTTATGGGCTTGCGTAGCAGCTTATTCCAAAGCCGGGTAATCCATCGGTGGAACCGAGAAACATGCTCCTTGAACCAGATTGGGACGGGTAGCCCGTACGCGGCGCGCACATAGGCGCTGCCGAAACCGCAGAAGGCCAAAATCCCGCCAACCAACTGCAGCGTGGTAGACCACCATTTCAGGTCCAGGTCGTGCACCTCCAGCGCCAGGCTCCAAGCCGCCAAGACGAAAGCCGACGCAACGAACCAGAAGGGCACCCACCACGGGTAGCTTCGCCATCTGTCCATTGAGGCCACGCGCACCAATGCTGCCGCATTCATCAACCCGCCGGAGGAGATTGCAAGCGTTTACTTCGCGAGTAAACGGGTGGCCTCTCGGCGGTCTGATCGGACAGCCGTCTTCCAGGGCTTTGATCCGAGATGAGCGCTTTTTGCGTGTTTACTTTTCGGGGGTATATAACCCGTCCGGGCTGGCTCAGGGGAGGCTGCGACCCCGCAACTTCTAGGGTGCATACCCCCTCCTTGATGCTGGGGCTGTGGTGGATTCTCCCGGACGTTCGTGGGTGTGACCATGGTTTACGAGGTGGCTGCGACGATGTTCGGACCATGGTGACCGGTCGGTGGAACCACGTCGGGGTCTCCGGTACCGAGGGGGAGTGGGTTAGGTGCGGTAGGTGGTGACCGTTGCGAGGCAATGCGATGTCCGGAAGGTGTGGGCAGTAATAGTCTTAGCGGCATGCCAGAGGGTGGAACCCTGCCGTTGATCCTTGGAGCAGTGCCGGCTGTGGCGGGGCTGGTCGGAAATATCTACCTCGCGGGATCAGCGGACAGCAGGGTAACGCGAAGGATTGCGAAGGATGCGGAACTCTACAAGGAAGTCCCGACGAGCTCTAAGCAGGCGTTGGAAGACCTTATAAGTCAAGAGGTTCAACTTCACATCCGGCGCCGACTGCGCAAGATTTCCTGGTCAGCCGTTGCGACTCTCATCTTTGTGGCAGCAGTCACTGCGGCCGCCGGGGGCGGATTGGCGTGGCTCGCCCTGAACGTCACGGGGTTCTTCTGGTTCGTCTTTGCCCCAGTAGCCTTTTTCGGCTTCGCACTGACAGCGGCGGGGTTCTTCCAGCTATTCACATATCCCGATGGATCAGGCAACAACTCGGCGGATCCTCAACAAGAGGGCCAATAGAACCACTGACGATAGCTGGCTGTACGTACAGTCCGTCACTGGAAGCGCGCAGCACTCCGCGCTTGACCAGGTCTTGCACCCGTTCCACGGAGATACCCATGCGCTCGGCTGAATCCTGTAGCGGAACGTAGCCCAGCTCCAAGAGGTCAAGCACGCTTCTGGCCACTGGCCCGCTTCCTCAACCACGACCTGCCAGCAGCCAGTGCCTTGGCCTTAGTCGTGTAGGCCGCGGTGCTGTCGTGGTTACTTGCCCACGGAGCGCGCCAGCGCCAGGACTTCCCGTCCTTGAACGCGGTGATCGAGTCGTCATGCTCGCCCACGGTTACGCCGTCAGGTCGACGATGGCGAAGCTGCGTGGTTGGAGGATGCCGATGCCGACCAGCGACTCGGCGCGCACCTGGACCGCGTTGGTTTGGAACAAGGTGTCGCCGAATGCGTTGGCCATCAGGGTCATTCCCCAATGCACGAACAGCTTGAGTTGTGTCCAGTCCGCGAGGATCGCGGTGCCCTGCGGCACGCTGGGGCTGACCACGCGCGGGCGGGTGTCCCCGAAGATGTTGTCGGCCAGGGACGCCTGCGCCGCGAGGCCGGTCGGATATCCGGCGGTCAGGAATCCACCATCCGGTCCCCACCGCAGCAGGTCGATGGAAGCGGCGTCGTCGGGGTTCAGCGCCCAGCCGTTGGGCGTCACTCCGATCTTCTGCAGGGCAGTTACCGCGCTGCGCAGCGTTGTTGGCACGTCGGTGTTGTACGAAACAGCAGTAGTACCAGCAACTTTAAGAATTCCCGTCATGTGCTCGCCTGCGCCGGTTCCCGGGCCCGTGCCAGTCGGACTACCCACGGCCTCGGCTTCCAGTGCGTCGAGCACGCCGTTGGCCATCTCGTTGCTGAGCCAATTCGAGATCTCGTTCTCGTCCAACCAGATGCGGTAGGGCACCGGCTCTGACAGGTGGGCGATTACCCGGCATCGGTCGACCACGGGTACGACGGTGTTGACGCTGGTGGGTTTCTGGGCCAAGTCCGGAACCGGCGCGGCGTTGTTGGTGCGGACGGTGGCCCGGAAGTATTCGAAGGCCATCGAGTCGGTGGGCTGGCGGTTGGAGAATAGGTCGATCAGCCGCACTGGTCGCGGGATGGCGACGACCTGCGGCAGCACGAGGTTGGGGATGTCGACGCTGCCGCTGATGACCGCGCGGGATTCCTTGCCGCCCAGGTTTTGGCGTAGCGCTTGCGCGGCGGTGCGTCCCCAGGCCTGGCTGGCTGCACGGGCGTCGGCCCCGGTGCCGCCGAGCGCGGCGATGAACCTGGGGTCCGACAGGCTGCCCTCGCGCTGCACTTCTTCGCGCAGGTCCTTGGCCCGCTCAACCAGGCCGTCAATGAGCTCGGTGAGACCACGGAATTCGGCGGTCTCCTCGACGGTCAGCTCGGTGCGACCTTCGGCCTGGGCGCGGTCGATGATGTTTTTGCGCTGCTGCTCGACGTCGCGCACTGTGGCATGCAACCGGTCGAGCATCTCGCGGTTTGCTGATGGCATGGCGGCCCTCCAAGGGCGTAGGCGTGCGGCATCGAATCCGATTGCGCCGCAACACAATTTGGAAGTGGATTGTCTGGGCCGCGTCGTGGAGTGCCACCACGTCCTACGAACCTTGGTTCCGCTCAGGCCGCCGTGCCAGCGCAACACCCGGGGAACCGATGCCGCCGCCCCGGCCGAGATGGTCTGGCGGGCTGCGGTTGCTGCCGAGGATGCTACGCCCGCCCGCCGACATGGCCAAGCACTGAAAGCCGCTGTGCCGCAATTCCAGCGCGCTACACCGCGTCGTCGGTTGGGTTGCTCCAACGCGGCAGGCGGGAGGTGTCGCGGGGTTCGCCGTAGGGGTGTGCGCGGCGGTAGGCGCTGATCCATGCCGCTAGGTCGGCCTTACTCTGCTCGTCGTCCAGCAGCGAGAACTCGAGTTGCGCGACCATCCCGACCGCGAACGCGACCACGCCCTCGTTGTCGCGGTGGCGTTCTGCCAGGGACAGCAGATCGTCGCGGATGGCCTTGCGCTCGGCGGTGTCCATGACGCCGATCGACTCAGCAGGGGGCGGGTCATAGTGCACGCCCATTGCGCGCCGGATCCGCCACAGCCACCACGCGGACCACGGGCCAATAGGGTGCTGCGTCATGCCGGCGAGCACCTCGAATTCGTCGGCGAGCACAAGGAGTTCGTTGCGCGGAAGCCCGTCGACCACATCGCGCAAATCGAGATCATGCATCAGGGTGCTCCTCGGCGATGGGTGGGTGCATGCTGGCGAGGCGCTTCCGCAGCTTGTCTGTCGGCACGCAGGTAAACGGCTGCGGGTCCAGCGGCACCAGGCGGCCCACGTCGTCCCGCAGTGCTGCGAGAATGCGGGACCGATGATCGGGATGGAGCTGCAGCACAAGCCCATCCACCGGGCCGGTATGCCAGGCGTCCCCGTCCGCACCCGGGTAGACCGCGAGCCACCGGCCGCCGAACACCCGCTCCCGCGTGGTGTGCCATCGCTCGTCATATGCGGAATTCATTGTGTCCCAGGTTGTTTAAGTTGTTTGAGTAGACGGCGCACAAGGCGCCGCCAGTCGGTGTCGTTGAACCACGGCCGCTCGGCGATCGCGAGGGTCCGGTAGAGCAGCTGAGTCGGGGTTTTCATCGTGTCGACGGAAATCCTGAAATCCCACTCTGTGGCCTCGGTGTCGCAGCTGTTGTGGAGGACGCGCCAGCACACCAGGTGCGGGCCCTTCCGCGGATGGACACCGGGGTTGGCTTTTCGCCAGGCCCGAAAACCGTGGTGGCGGTGCGCGGCCGCCCGCCGGTCGAGGGTGGCGTAACCCGTCGGGCCGACGATCATTTCCCCGCAGGTTTCGCAGGTGAAGGTGAAGCGGTGCGGTTGGCCCCCAGCGTCGTCTGTGCCACGCTGTCCGAGGTTCCGGGTCCACTGACCTTCGGCGGATGGCGTTGGTGCGTTGGGAGTGACTCTGGCCCGCTCGTTCACGGCCCTCCTTGGTCAAGTTGTGAGATGCGCTGGGCCACGACGGCCGCGCGCCTGTTTCGGCGTTGCTCGTCTTCGATGCGCCGAAGCCTCTCGTCGCGGGCAAGCCATCGGCATTCGGCGCATATGCCGGTGGTGTTGTCGGGCCGCAGCGCAGCGCCGCACGCGCAGTATTCGACCAGGCGACGCGGGCTGCTCAAGACGCCTCCTTGGCGTCGGGTCGTTGGTGATAGCACCGAACGTTGGTTGCCCCACCGTCTTTGCCGAGCAGCCAGCCGTGCTCGTCGCAAAGCGCGCACGCCGCGAGGGCTGCCGGGTTGCGCCGAGCAGCCTCGCGCTCGCGCGCGGGGTGTTCGTGATCTGGTGTTAATGATCTGGTGGTACGCACGGGGGTGCGTGTTGAAACCGTGTTTCGTGCGGATTGAAATCGTCTTCTATCCGCACCCCCGTGCGGGTTGAATTGCTTTCTGTCCGCACGAGGGTGCGTGTTGAATGTGGTACTGCCAGCAGTCGATAGACCGACGCAAGTCCCAGTTTGGGGTTTGCTCGGGCTGTCTGTTCGATGAGCATCAGCTTCCGCGCTTTGGCCAACGTGTTGTCCACCGCGCGCGTCTGCAGACCCGATGCCCTGGCGAGGTTCTCCACGCCGGGATGGGCGTTGGTGCCATGCGGGTAGTCGGCGAACATCTCCAGCGTCTGCAGGATGTGCCGCTGGGCTGTAGTCAGATCGGGATGGTTGGCGACGTGTGCACGCCATGCGCGACGTTCGTCTGCGTTCACGCCCCTCGCCCGCCCCGGCCGTCCCCCTGAGGTCCAACGCTTGTGGGCGGACGTCGGTGCTGTGTGGCAGACTGCCGGGTGGTGTTGTTAGGGAGCCGTCCGTGTTCGCACGGGCGGCTTTCTGTATGTGGCGGGCTCATGCGGCACCTCGCTTGCGCCGCTGCGCTATTGCCTTGCGCCTGCGTCGCGCCTGAGCGCTTTTCAGAGCCATCCGCTGCATATGTGCGCGGTGCAGGTTCTCAGCGCGCCGCGCGCGCTCACCAGGGGTCAGCAGGTGATCGGGGTCAACCGCGTCCTCACGCCTGCGCTGCTGCGCTGCGCGTGCGGCAGCGGTAGCAGCAGTGCGGTCGGGTTCTTTGGCCCAGCGAGTCTGGGCGGCGATGCTGGCGCGCAGTGTGCGTTCAGCAGGACTGAGATATGTTGGCGCATCATCGATCTCGGGCATTCATCCCCTCCATGGGTATGAACGACCCGAGCGTTGCTGGCGGGTTTGATGCCCGCCCCGGAGCGCTCGTCTTCTCGTGACACCCGCTGCAATGGCGATGCCGTGCGTGGGGGATGAGTCGTGGTTTCGCTATGCAGTTGTGCTGACAGCTGCACACCGTACACCGGTACACCGCCGGGACGGGTGAAAGGTGTTGCGCCACGGCGCAATGCCGTGCTTGGCATACCAGTAGTTACGAGGGGAAACACCTCGGCGTGAAAGCGCACAAGCGCTAGCGCACCCGCGCGTGTTGCGACGTGCTAGATCTCGCCGAGACCCAGCCTGCGGGCCTCATTCGCCGCGCGGTCGGCGGCAGCAGCTCCGGCATATCGGTCGATCATGTCGCGGCTCGACCAACCGGCCACACTCATCAGGCCATCGTCGGAGCCGCCTGCGGCTTTCCACCGGGTGGCGAAGGTGTGCCGCATGAGGTGCGGGTGGAAGTCCTTGATGCCGGCCATTTCGGCGCGACGCTGCAGCGCGTTGCGCAGCCCGTAGTAGCCGAGTTGCTTTCCGCGGTCACCGAGCCACAGCGCGGTGCTGGCGTCGGAGAGGCGGTGGGAGCGGCGTGCCCGCAGGTACCGGTCGATGGCCCGCGCCGCCTGCGGGCCGATGGGAGCCACCCGGCCCTTGCCGCCCTTGCCTCGCACCACCGTCACCTGGCCCCGCAGCAAGTCTACGTCGTCCACGCTCAAGTCGAGCAGCTCTCCAGCGCGCACACCGGTCTCAGCCATCAGCCGCAGCATCGCCTCGTCGCGGCGGTCCAGGAACTCTTTCCCAGCGCAGACTCTGATGAGTTCGCGCAACTGGTCGTCGGGCAGGCCTTTGGTCACTTTCTTGTCGATCTTGGGTGACCGCAGCCCGAGCAGGGGGTCAGCTTCGAGCTCGCCCTCCTCCTCGCACCATGCCGAGAAGCGACGCACGCCCAGCTGGCGAGCCACCGCAGTGGCGGGGGAGGCACCGGTGGTGATGATGTCGTCGACCCAAGCCCGGAGCAGCTTCTTGTCCAGCGCAGGCTGGTGTCCGTACACCTCGCACCAGTCGAGGAACTGGTAGACGCCCGTGGTGTACGACTTGATCGTCTCGCGGCTTTTGCGCTCGTGGCGCAACGACAGCTCCCAGCTGGGGAGCAGCGCGTTGATGTCGAAGTCAGGTTTGCGGGCGCGTTTGCTAGCGCGCGGTCGTGGTGGGGTAGCGGCCATACCACTACCTTAACTAACACCTGTGTGCTAACTCACAAGTGCGCTAAAATCCCAGTTCAAACGGTATTTCTGCGCTAACTCTCAGTCCAGGTAGTCGCGCAACACCTGGGAGCGGCTGGGGTGGCGCAACTTCGACATGGTCTTGGATTCGATCTGGCGAATGCGCTCGCGGGTCACTCCGTAGACCTGGCCGATCTCGTCGAGGGTACGAGGCTGGCCGTCGGTGAGACCGAAGCGCAGCCGTACTACGCCGGCTTCGCGCTCCGATAGCGTCTCGAGCACCGACTGCAGCTGGTCTTGCAACAACGTGAAGGACACCGCGTCGACGGCCACGACCGCTTCGCTGTCTTCGATGAAGTCACCAAGCTGGCTGTCGCCCTCATCGCCGATGGTCTGGTCCAGCGAGATGGGTTCACGCGCGTACTGCTGGATCTCCAGCACCTTCTCCGGCGTGATGTCCATTTCCTTGGCCAGCTCTTCAGGCGTGGGCTCGCGGCCCAGATCCTGCAGCAGCTCGCGCTGAATGCGGCCCAGCTTGTTGATCACCTCGACCATGTGCACCGGGATGCGGATGGTGCGCGCCTGGTCGGCCATGGCGCGGGTGATCGCCTGGCGAATCCACCACGTCGCGTAGGTGGAGAACTTGTATCCCTTGGTGTAGTCGAACTTCTCGACGGCGCGGATCAGACCCAGATTGCCTTCCTGGATCAGATCGAGGAAGGCCATCCCGCGACCGGTGTAGCGCTTGGCCAGCGAAACCACCAGCCGCAAGTTGGCTTCCAGCAGATGGTTTTTGGCGCGGTCGCCGTCGCGGCAGATCCACATCATGTCGCGACGCTGCGCGGCGGGCAGCTTGTCGCCGCGCTCGGCGTGCTCGGCCATCAGCTGAGTGCCGTACAGACCGGCTTCGATCCGCTTCGCCAGTTCGACTTCTTCCTCGGCGTTAAGCAGCGCGACCTTACCGATTTGCTTCAGGTATGCGCGTACCGAGTCCGCGGAGGCGGTGAGTTCCGCGTCCTTGCGGGCTTGCCGCAGCGCCTCGGATTCGTCTTCGTCCCAGACGAAATCGCCGGACGCCTTGTCCTTTTCGGAGGGCTCGGCGATCTCTGCCTCTTCTTCGGCCGGCGCCTTTTTCGCGGCAGGTTTCGCGGCGCTCGCGGTGTCCTCGGCTTCGTCATCCCCATCGCTGTCGCCGGCGTCGTCGTCCCCATCGCCGTCGGACGCGACGTCGTCCTCCAGGTCGTCGAGGCTGAGGTCGCTGTCGATGTCGATGTCCTCGCCGGGCTCACCTTCGAGGTCGGGTTCCGTGTCGAGTTCCTCGGCGGCGTTCTCGTCGACGCCTTCGACGTTGTCGTCGTCTCCGGCGCCCTTGGATGCGGCTTTGGTACCGCGACCCGATGGCGCCTTGCCCGCGGCCTTGGCGCGGGTACGGGCCTTCTTCGGGGCGCCACCGTCGGTGTCGTCGGCGGGGTGGGTGCCCGGTGCCTCAGTCTTCGTCGCACGCTTGGCCGGCGCGGTGCCATTGGCAGCCTTTGCCGCGGGCCGCTTAGCGGGGGTCTTCGTGGCGGTGCGTTTCACCGGCTCATCGGTTGCCGGGCTGGTCTTAGTCGCTGCCACTTACACCCCTTCGGTTGGACTCACTATCGGTGGGTTTGGGCATGGTTAACCGAAAGTGTCTGCTATGTCGAATGTCGGCGTTGGTACCAGCGTGACTGCTCGCACGCTATCTGTCGGGCGGTCGCCGTGAACCATTGTAACGACAACGCGCGCTCGTACCGCCCTAGCGGGGAAATTCAGTGCGTTACGTCCGCGGTCGACGCCATCGCGGCGCCGACTATCCCGGCGGAATTGAGCAATGCCGCCGCCACCACCGGGGTGCGGTTTTCGAGCAGCGGCACCCATTGGTCGGCTTTCCGGCTGATGCCGCCGCCGGCGATGAACAGGTCCGGCCAGATCAGGTTTTCGATCGCGATCAGCACCCTGGTCACCTCTTTCGTCCAGCGCCGGTAGCTCCATTCGTTCTTGTCTTTGATCGACGACGCCGCGCGCTCCTCGGCTTCTTTGCCACCGACTTCGAGATGGCCGAACTCGGTGTTGGGGATCAATTTCCCGTTGTGGATCAGGGCGGACCCGATTCCGGTTCCGAAGGTCAGCAAAACGACCAAACCGGATTTGTTCTTGCCCGCTCCGTAGCGCTCTTCGGCGAGCCCCGCCGCGTCGGCATCGTTGAGAACGGTGACCTGCTGGCCGTCCAGCTTGGAGCTGATCACGTCGCGCGCGTTGGTCCCGATCCAGGCGCGGTCCACATTGGCGGCCGTCCGGACGATGCCGTCGGTAACGACGCCTGGGTAGGTCACGCCCAGCGGGCCGGTCCACCCGAATTCCTTGACGACCTCGGCGATGGTCTTGGCGACGGCCGACGGCGTGGCGGGTTGCGGTGTCAGCAGTTTGATCCGGTCCCCGATCAACAGTCCGGTGTCCAGGTCGACGATGCCGCCTTTGATTCCGCTGCCGCCGACGTCGATGCCGAATCCACGTCGCTGCGGCGTACCGGAGGCCGCCCCGGCATCGGGGGTATCCGTGGCCGATTCGGTGCTGGTCATCGAAATCTCCTTGGCGAGATTTGGGCTGGTTCACACCTTAGCTGGCAGCGAAGCGGTTGCGGTCGGACAATGCGAGAGGCGATTCGCCGCGCTGCGCGGTGGTGGGCGACTGTGATGCGATAGACCGGTGACGCGACCTGACGTGGGTGCCGGCCACCGCCGGCGGGAGGTACCCCCACCCGCCGGCGGTGCAGAGCACGCCGGGCTGCGCTTAGTGGCCGAAACGCTAGCCGCCGAAGCCGCCGAGTTCGTGAGGTCGCGGCGCGCCGAGGTGTTCGGTGCTCACGCGGGCGCGACCGACAGTGGCGCGGTGCGGTCCAAAAGCACACCGACCGATCCGGTGACGGTGGTCGACACCGAGACCGAACGGCTGCTGCGCGATCGGTTGGCCGAATTACGGCCCGGTGACCCGATTCTCGGGGAAGAGGGCGGCGGGCCCGCGGAGAAGGCCGCAGACACTGACGCGGTCACCTGGGTGCTCGACCCCATCGACGGCACGGTGAATTTCGTCTACGGCATCCCGGCTTATGCGGTGTCGGTCGGGGCGCAGCGCAACGGCGTGTCAGTGGCCGGCGCGGTCGCCGACGTCGTCGGAGGCCGGGTCTATTCCGCGGCCACAGGTCTCGGCGCGCATTTCATCGACGAGCAGGGGACGCACCCGCTGCGGTGCGCCGATGTCGACGACTTGTCGATGGCCTTGCTGGGCACCGGCTTTGGGTATTCGATCGCGCGCCGCACCACCCAGGCGGCGCTGCTGGCGCAGCTGCTGCCATTGGTTCGCGATGTGCGGCGCATCGGTTCCGCGGCGCTGGACTTGTGCATGGTCGCGGCGGGGCGGCTGGACGCCTACTACGAGCACGGGCTGCAGGTGTGGGATCGCGCGGCGGGTGCACTGATCGCCGCCGAGGCCGGAGCGCGGGTGTTGGTGCCGCCGCCCGACGAGCAGGTCGGCGGCGCCGGACTGGTGGTTGCGGTCGCGCCCGGAATCGCCGACGAACTGCTGGCGGCCCTGCGGCAATTCAACGGCCTCGCGCCAATCGAGGACTGAATCAGCAGCTGCTGGCGTGAATCTTCGACAACAGCGACGGATCTGACGATCCGGTGGCACCGGGGCGCAGGCTGGCGAGCACCGAGTCGATGTCGTCATTGTGGGCCAGTGCGTTGAATTCCGTGCCGACGGCCAGGTCGACGGAGTCGTCGGCACGGCTGTCGTTGAACAGCTCGCTGCATGGCGCAACCAGCCACACCGCGGCGGCGGTGGCCTGTCCGGCCGTACCGAAGCGGATCTGGCCCTGGCAGGTCAGACGGGTGCCGGCGTAGACCGGGTCGTTGGCCGCGGTTGGCTGGGCGAAGCCCAGATCCTTCATCGCGCCGGCGACGTCGGCGGCCTGGCCGCCGCGGCCGCTGGCGTTGAGGACGCGGACCTTGGTGTCGGCGAGTTTTGCGGGCATCACGTCGGCCATCGCACTGCGCGACATTTGCTCGCCGATTTGGGCCGGCGCCGACCCGGTCGGGTGCGGGGGCGGGTTGCACGCTTCGACTTCGTGAACTTTCGCGGGTCGCGTCAGCGCTACGGTCCACGCGACGCCCGTCACCGCCACCAGGAAGACCAGCACGACAATGGCAGGTCGGGGATTGCGCCGCCGAAAGGGCCGACCATGCTTGTCGAAGGCTGTACCCTCGGTGATTTGTGCGACCACAGCTGCACTCTAGCCGCACACTAAATCCACTGTTTGAAGGCGAATACGAGGGTCAATTCGGGGGTGTGAGGTAAATCACAACCGAATCGACCGGGATACAGGCACGAATCATTTGGTGGATGCGTTCGACGCTGGTACAAAGCGTTGCTTGAGGTAACGCAGGCATGTGAGGGGATTGGACGATGCCTACCGACTATGACGCTCCACGGCGGACCGAAACGGACGACGTTTCGGAAGACTCGCTGGAGGAGTTGAAAGCTCGACGCAACGAGGCGGCGTCGGCTGTTGTTGACGTGGACGAATCCGAGTCCGCCGAGAACTTCGAACTGCCTGGTGCCGACCTGTCCGGCGAGGAGCTATCAGTTCGGGTCATCCCGAAACAAGCTGACGAGTTCACCTGCTCGAGCTGCTTCTTGGTGCAACACCGCAGTCGACTTGCCAGCGAGAAGAACGGTGTGATGATTTGCACCGACTGCGCAGCCTGATAGCCGCACCTAGCTTGTCAGGGCCGACAGCACCCGCTCAGGGTGACGGCAGCTCACCATCCAGTACGGCGTCGGGTCGTCTGGGTCATCGAGGACCAGCAAAATCATCGGTCCCACCCATGCGCGATGCAGCACATACGCCGCGGGGTCGAGCTGACGCCCCAGTGCCGCCGACTTCGCCGACGGCGCTATCTGAGCGGATCGGGCGATCACGGTGATCGGCAGATGGGCATCGGCGGCCCACAGTTGCACCACACCGTCGGCGGAGGCGGTGACTCGGATTTCGACGTGGCCCAGCCACAGCAGCGCGCCGGTGGCCACGAGGAATAGCACCACGAACGGCAGCCAGTCGGGGAGTGCCCTGACACCGAGATTGACTTCGACAGCAATCAGCGTCGCTAGCGCGAACGCCGGTGGCCACCACCACCATGGGACCCACAGCCGCTCGCGATATCGCACGCTGTGCGGCGCGACACGCGTACCGGACACGCGGTCAAGGGTAGTCTGTGGCCCCGTGTCGACCAGTCTGGCCATTGTCCGCCTCGACCCCGAGCTCCCGCTGCCCAGTCGGGCACACGACGGTGACGCGGGGGTTGATCTCTACAGCGCCGAAGATCTCCGGCTGGACCCTGGGCAACGCGCCCTGGTACGGACGGGTGTGGCGGTCGCAATCCCCTTCGGAATGGTGGGCTTGGTGCACCCGCGCTCGGGATTGGCTGCCCGGGTTGGACTTTCGATCGTCAATAGCCCGGGTACCGTCGACGCCGGCTATCGGGGCGAGATCAAGGTTGCGCTGATCAACCTCGACCCGGCCGAGCCGATCGTGGTGCACCGTGGCGATCGGATCGCCCAGTTGCTGGTGCAGCGGGTCGAGTTGGTCGAGTTGGTCGAGGTCGCGTCGTTCGACGAGGCCGGGCTGGCCGAAACATCCCGTGGCGACGGTGGCCACGGTTCCTCCGGCGGACATGCGAGTTTGTGATGGCATTCGGAAAATCGGGCAAATACGACAGCGACAAGC
The DNA here is from genome assembly GCF_003112775.1 of Mycobacterium montefiorense. Taxonomy (GTDB): domain Bacteria; phylum Actinomycetota; class Actinomycetes; order Mycobacteriales; family Mycobacteriaceae; genus Mycobacterium; species Mycobacterium montefiorense. The sequence continues at coordinate 202,694 of NZ_BFCH01000001.1, forward strand.
CGGTAGCGCCAGAGGCTGCGGCCGACCCCGTCGATGACGAGTTCGACGACGACCTGGAGGGGCCGTTCGACATCGACGACTTCGACGACCCGTCGGTCGCCGAGCTGGCCCGGCTCGATCTGGGCTCGGTCTTGATCCCGATGCCGGAAGCCGGCCAGCTGCAGGTCGAGCTGACCGAGACCGGCGTGCCGAGCGCCGTGTGGGTCGTCACGCCCAACGGCCGGTTCACGATCGCCGCCTACGCCGCCCCCAAGACGGGCGGCCTGTGGCGTGAGGTGGCCGGCGAGCTTGCCGACTCGCTGCGCAAGGATTCGGCTCAAGTCAGCATCAAAGACGGCCCGTGGGGTCGCGAGGTGGTCGGCACCGCGACGGGAGTGGTGCGCTTCATCGGTGTCGACGGCTACCGATGGATGATCCGCTGCGTGATCAACGGAGCGCACGAGACCATGGAGGCGCTCGAGCAGGAGGCGCGTTCGGCGTTGGCGGACACCGTGGTTCGCCGCGGTGACACCCCGCTGCCGGTGCGCACGCCGCTGGCCGTGAACCTTCCCGAGCCAATGGCCGAGCAGCTGCGTCAGGCCGCCGTGGAACAGGCCGAGGCGCAGCAGCAGGAGCAACCGCCCAACGATCCGGCCGCGCGCCGCAGCGTGGACGGATCGGCTATGCAACAGTTGCGCACCACCACCGGCGGCTAGCCGCCGGTTGGAACAACTACGCGTCGGCCAGTGCGGCCAGGCAGGCCGCCCCGAGCGCGGCGCTGTCCGCGCCGATCTGATCGAGCGTCACCGTCCGCAACCCCGCACGCGGTGCGGCGGCGACCCAGTCGACACCGGCCTGCAGCGGATGAATCGGATCGTCGACCGCGGCCGCCACGCCGAGAGGCGCGGCCAGTTTGTGGAGTTCGTCACAACTCGGTGCGACGTAGGCGGCGGCTTCGTCCATGGCGTCGGGCAGCAGCGGCCATTGGGCAAGCCAGGACCGAGTCAGCTCCTCGGCTAGCCAGGCCGGGCTGGACGCCCGCATCTGTGCGGTCGTCGCGGCCAGACCGTCGGCGCGTAGCTGGGATGCCGAATACCGCGCCGCAAGGGCGGCCGGCGCCGACCCGGGGGCCCCCGCCCAGGCCGGCAGCGCGGCCAGCACGGCGACGGTCTGACCTGGATGTGCGAGCGCCCACGCGGCTGCCACCGCGGCTCCGATCGAGATTCCGCCGACGGCGATCCGACCGTCGCGCGCCGCGTCATCCAATGCGGACAGGTAGCCATCGACCAATCGGTCCGGGCGCGGCGCGGGGGTCACCAACCGGGCGCCGGCATTGCGCAACGGCCCGGAAAACGCCCGATTGACGTATACGTCGTCGGACCCGGTCCCGGGCAAGAGCACGGTGGTGACACCGCGCAAATCGACACCCACGCCCCGATACTGCCCGGCCGGGACAAGCAGCCCAAAATCACGGTTTCGATCCGGTTGGCGCCGGGGAACCAAGAGGTCTACGGTTTCCGTTGGCATAGATGAAAGCACCGCGGCTTTTTCGCCAATTGTCAGGAGTGAGCATGGGGGCTCAGGGTTATTTACGCCGCCTCACCCGTCGGTTGACGGAGGACCCGGAGCAACTTGATTCCGAGGAGTTGTCGGACGAGGTTGCGAGTACCGGTGCGCAGCGCGTCATCGATTGCGAACGTGGCCAGGAGGTCACGATGGTAGGCACGCTGCGCAGCGTGGAATGTAACGGCAAGGGCTGCGCGGGTGGTGTCAAGGCTGAACTGTTCGACGGCAGTGACACCGTGACCCTGGTGTGGTTGGGACAGCGCCGCATTCCCGGCATCGACTCGGGCCGCACTTTGCGGGTGCGTGGCCGGATGGGCAAGCTGGAGAACGGAACAAAGGCCATCTACAACCCGCATTATGAAATTCAACGTTGACCCTGCCCAGTAATACGTCGAATCGCATCAGTCCAGAACGCCTGCTGAGCCAGCTAGGCGGGGTCAGTGGTGTCATCTACTCGTCGCTGCCCGTCGTGATCTTTGTGGCGGTTTCCAGCCTGTCGGGCCTACTGCCCGCAATCGGCGCGGCGCTCGGGGTGGCCGCGCTGGTCTTGGTGTGGCGGCTGATCCGGCGGGATTCCATCCAGCCGGCGTTTTCCGGGTTCGCCGGCGTCGCCGTTTGTGCGCTGATCGCTTATATCGTCGGGGAATCCAAGGGCTATTTCTTGCTCGGCATCTGGATCTCGCTGCTGTGGGCGGTCGTGTTCGCGGTGTCCGTGGTGATCCGCCGTCCGCTGGTTGGCTACGCGTGGAGCTGGGCCACCGGGCGGGATCGGGGCTGGCGCAACGTTGCCCGGGCCGTCTACGCGTTCGACGTCGCCTCGCTGTGCTGGGTGCTGGTCTTCGGCGCGCGGTTCGGGGTTCAGCTACTGCTGTACGACGCGGGTCAGACCGGCTGGCTGGCCGCGGCGCGCATCGGGATGGGCTGGCCGCTGACCGCGGTGGCAGCGCTGGTGACCTATGTGGCGATCAGGGCCGCGCAGCGTGCGATCGCCGGCGCCGCCGATGATTTCGACCCCGCCGCCGTGGCGCTCGACGCCGACACCGTCGGCGACTAGTTCGCGGGCGGCGCGGCCGCCGGCAACAGCAGTTTGCGCAAATCCTCTTCCGCCTCGGTGACCGAGACGAAGAGCAACTCGTCGCCGCCTTCCAGCGGCTCGTCGGCCTCCGGCACGATCACGCGCGGCCCGCGCAGGATGGTGACCAGCGCTACATCCCGGGGCAGCTCGAGCCGGCGTACCGGCTTGCCGCCCCAGGGCGTGTCGTCGGGCAGGGTGATCTCGACCAGGTTGGCCTGACCCCGCCGGAATTCCATCAGGCGCACCAAATCTCCCACAGCGACGGCTTCTTCGATCAGCGACGCCAGCATCCGCGGGGTGGACACCGCCACGTCGACGCCCCAGGCGTCGGTGAACAGCCATTCGTTTCGGGGGTCGTTGACCCGGGCCACCACCCGGGGCACCGCGAACTCGGTCTTGGCCAGCAGGCTGAGCACCACATTGACCTTGTCGTCACCGGTCGCGGCGACCACCACGTCGAAATCCTCGAGGTGCACCGACTCCAGCAGGCTCAGTTCGCAGGCGTCGCCGAGGCGCCAGTGCGCGGACGGGATCGCGTCGACGTCGACGTGCTCGGGGTTGCGTTCGATCAGGGTGACGTCGTGGTTGTTCTCGATGAGCTCGCGGGTGACCGAGCGGCCGACTGCGCCGGCACCGGCGACAGCTACCTTCATGTGTGCCGCTCCTTAGTCGTGGTCGGGCGGCTCGGGATCAATGCCCCGCTCCCGAATCGATGTCCTCGCTGGGCGGCAGCGCGGCGATTGCCACCGCCTCGGCTGCCCGGCCGGATATCGCGGCGATGTAGACCTGATCGCCGGCCTGGATGACAGTCTTGGGTTCGGGCAAGATGCCGGTGCCGAAGCGGATCAAAAATGCCACGCGCGCGCCGGTGGCCTGCTCGAGATCGGTGGCCCGACGGCCCACCCAGTCCTCCTGCAGGACGACCTCAGCCACGGCGACAGTTCCGGTGGGGTCGCGCCACTTGGCGGTCTCGCTCTCCCGGGTCAACGCGTTGAGCAGGCGATCGGTGGTCCACGGCACGGTGGCAATCGTCGGGATACCGAGGCGTTCATAGACCTCGGCGCGCTTGGCATCGTAAATGCGGGCCACCACCCGATTAACGCCGAACGTCTCGCGAGCAAGTCGAGCCGAGATGATGTTGGAGTTGTCCCCGGATGACACCGCGGCGAACGCGTCGGCCTCCTCGATGCCCGCTTTCAGCAGCACATCCCGGTCGAACCCCTGGCCCAGCACCCGTTCTCCGGCGAACTCCGGGCTCAGCCTGTTAAACGCCGAGCTGTCGCGGTCGATCACCGCGACATCGTGGCCAATTCGGGACAACCCGTCGGACAGGGAAGAGCCCACCCGGCCGCATCCCATCACAACCACCCGCACGTCAGGTCCTCTCGGCTGATCGGAGTATGTGTCATTTCATCGGCAAACTTCGTTGGCCAGCCGATATCCGTCGGGAATATTGTCGCCCAGGGAACGCTACCGGCACGGCCCGTTGCGCTTACTCTTGGCTCTCGTGTCCAAACTTTCAACCGCAGCGCGCCGGTTGCTGATTGGCCGGCCCCAACGCAGCGACCGGCTGAGCCACACCCTGCTGCCTAAGCGCATCGCCTTGCCGGTGTTTGCTTCCGACGCACTGTCCTCGGTGGCGTATGCGCCCGAGGAAATCTTTTTGATGCTCTCGGTGGCCGGAGCGGCCGCTTACGCCCTGACGCCGTGGATCGGTCTCGCGGTGGCCGCGGTCATGCTGGTGGTGGTGGCCAGCTACCGGCAGAACGTGCATGCCTACCCGTCCGGCGGTGGCGACTACGAGGTGGTCACCACGAACCTGGGCGAGACCGCCGGACTCGTGGTGGCCAGTGCCCTGATGGTGGATTACGTTCTCACGGTTGCTGTTTCGACTTCGTCGGCGATGGCGAACATCGGCTCGGCGGTCCCGATCGTCGCGCAGAACAAAGTGTGGTTCTGTGTGGTCGCCATCGTGTTGGTGACGGCGTTGAACCTACGTGGCATCCGCGAGTCCGGGGTGGCCTTCGCGATCCCGACTTATGCGTTCATCGTCGGCGTCGTCGTGATGATCGGGTGGGGGCTGATCCGGATTTTTGTGCTGGGCAATCCTTTGCGGGCCGAATCCGCCGGCTTCCAGATGCACGCCGAGCACGGCCAGATCGTCGGTTTCGCGTTCGCGTTCCTGCTGGCCCGCTCGTTCTCGTCGGGCTGCGCGGCGCTGACCGGTGTCGAGGCAATCAGCAACGGGGTGCCGGCGTTCGAGAAACCCAAGTCGCGCAACGCCGCAACGACTCTGCTGATGCTGGGCGTGATCGCGGTGACATTGCTGATGGGCATCATCGTGCTGGCCCAACAGATCCACGTGCAGCTGGTCGACGATCCGGCCACCCAGCTGACCGGCGCCCCGGCCGGCTACATGCAGAAGACGCTGGTCACGCAGCTGGCGCAGACCGTGTTCGGTAACTTCCGCATCGGGTTCCTGCTCATCGCCACCGTGACCGCGCTGATCTTGGTGTTGGCGGCCAACACCGCGTTCAACGGGTTCCCAGTGCTGGGCTCGGTGCTGGCGCAGCACAGTTACCTGCCGCGTCAGTTGCACACCCGCGGCGACCGCCTGGCGTTTTCCAACGGAATTCTGTTCCTGTCGGCGGCGGCGCTGGCGTTCGTCATCGCGTTCCGCGGTGAGGTGACCGCGCTGATCCAGCTCTACATCGTCGGCGTGTTCATATCGTTCACGCTGAGCCAAATCGGGATGGTCCGGCACTGGACTCGGTTGTTGCGCACCGAGACCGACCCCAGGGCGCGGGCCAAGATGGTGCGCTCACGTGTGATCAATACGGTCGGCTTGCTGTCCACCGGAGCGGTGCTGCTGGTGGTGCTGGTCACCAAATTCTTTGCCGGAGCATGGATCGCGATCGTCGCGATGAGTGCGCTGTTCGTCGTCATGAAGTTGATCCGCAAGCACTACGACACCGTTGGCCGGGAACTCGAAGAGCAAGCCGCCGCCCAGCACGACGTGGTGCTGCCCAGTCGTAACCACGCGTTGGTGCTGGTGTCAAAGCTGCATCTGCCGACCCTGCGGGCATTGGCTTACGCGCGTGCGACCCGTCCCGACGCGCTCGAGGCCGTCACGGTCAGTGTGGATGACGTGGAAACCCGTGCGCTGGTCCATGATTGGGAGAAGAGTGAAATCAGCGTCCCGCTGAAGGTCATCGCCTCTCCATACCGCGACATCACCCGTCCGGTGCTCGACTATGTGAAACGAGTCGCCAAAGAGTCACCGCGCACCGTGGTGACGGTGTTCATCCCGGAGTATGTCGTCGGCCACTGGTGGGAGCAGGTGCTGCACAACCAAAGCGCCCTCAGGCTCAAGGGCCGTCTGCTTTTCATGCCCAACGTGATGGTCACTTCGGTTCCCTGGCAGTTGAATTCGTCGGAGCGACTGCAGATGCTGCAGCCGCACGCGGCTCCCGGCGATGCCCGTCGCGGCATCTTCGACTAAAGCGAATATGTCGTGAGTGCCGAAGCATCGTTGCCCCCCGCTGGCGGGGAGCTGACGCTGGTGACCGGTGCTCCGGCCAACGGCGGCAGCTGCGTGGCTCACCACGAAGGCCGGGTGGTGTTCGTGCGCTACGCCTTGCCCGGTGAGCGAGTACGGGCCCGAGTCACCGCTGATCGCGGATCCTATTGGCACGCAGAGGTTATCGAGGTTATCGAGCCGTCGGCGGATCGAACCGAGTCGCTGTGCCCGATAGCCGGGGTGGACGGCTCCGGTTGTTGCGATCTGGCCTTCGCCACCCCGGACGCGGTTCGGGCGCTCAAGGCGCAGGTGGTGTCGAATCAGTTGGAACGGTTGGGCGGTTATCACTGGAGCGGTGCGGCGGAACCGCTTTCGGATACCGGCCCCACAGGCTGGCGCACCCGGGTGCGCCTGGAGGTGGGCTCCGACGGCCGCCCCGGGTTTCACCGCTACCACAGTGACGAGCTGGTGGCTGACCTGCGCTGCGCGCAGTTGCCGCCGGGAATGCTGGACGAACTGGCGCAAGCATGTTCTGCGGCTGATCTGTCGCCGACCGCGCAGCTGCACGTCGCGATCGACGATGACGGCCAGCGCCATGTGGTGCGCACTCTGCGCCACGGCGGGCGGACGACGACCAATGTGGTGCAGGGTGACTACGAGGCAACCCATCGGGTGGGGCCGCGCAGTTGGCAGGTGCCGGTGACCGCGTTCTGGCAGGCGCACCGCGACGCGGCGCGCGTTTACAGCGCACTGGTTGCCGACTGGGCACAGCCCGGCACCGGCATGCGGGTGTGGGATCTCTACGGCGGCGTAGGCGTTTTCGCCGCCGCTTTGGGCGATGCGGTGGGGGAGTCCGGGCGGGTGCTCACCGTCGACACCTCCCGCGCGTCGACGCGGGCCGCTCGCGCCGCACTGGTCGATCTGCCGCAGGTGGACATCGTCACCGATTCGGTGCGCCGCGCGGTGTCGGCTCAGCGAAGCGGTGCCGACGTGGTCGTGCTGGATCCACCGCGTTCGGGCGCCGGGCGCGATGTCATCGACCTGCTCGCCGCGGCCGGCGTGCCACGGGTCGTGCACATCGGCTGCGAGGCAGCATCTTTCGCCCGCGACATCGGCCTGTACCTCGGTCGTGGCTATACGGTCGAGAAGATCAAGGTGTTCGATGCGTTTCCGCTGACGCATCACACCGAATGCGTGGCGCTGCTGACCGGCTAGGAAGTAGCCGTAACCGAATGCCTCTGCGGTGATTCCCGCGACAGGCTAAACTCCGTCGCGGTGTGCCGGGAAGTCTGGTCGGCAATGTCGTTGTCGACCAACCGAAAGGTTCGAGTGCTTACCAACCAAGAACGGTCCCTGACTGTCGAAGGGCCGCCATCGTGAACGAGACTATTCATTACGCGTTGATCGTCTTGTTCTGCAGCGCCGTCGGTTTGGTCGCGGTCTTGGCGAACCGGCTGACCGAACGAGTCAAGATTCCGGTGGCCCTGCTCGTGCTGGTCGGAGCGGCCGTGGTGGTGCACACCGTGCCCGCGGTGCAGTCACCGTCCGAGCCGACCGTCGAGCGGCTGATCACCATCGCGCTGGTACTGGTGTTGTTCGACGGCGGAATGCACATCGGGCCTTCGCGCTTCCGCGCGGCGATTGTCCCGATCCTGTCGGTCGGCGTGGTGGGCACCGCCCTCACCGCCGCCGGCGCGGCACTGATGCTGCACTACGCGTGCGGAATCGGTTGGTTCCCTGCGTTGCTGGTGGCCACAGCCGTGGCGCCCACCGATCCGGCTGTGGTCTTCTCAGTCCTGGGCAAACGCGAGATTTCTGGTCGCAGTAGCACCATCCTGGAGGGCGAGTCCGGCGCCAATGATCCAGTCGGCATCTCGTTGATGGTCAGCCTGATCGCCGCCGGCGGCCTCAGTGCAGCCGGCTTCGCCAGCGTCGGAGCCCAATTCGCCCTGCAAATGGCGATTGGTCTGGCGGTCGGGGTCGTCGGCGGTCGCGCCCTACTCGTGTTCATGCGGCGCGTGGCATTGCCGAGCGAAAGCCTGTACTCGCTACGCACGTTGGCATGCTGCCTGATGCTGTACGGCATCGCCACCCTTGCGCACGGCTCGGGATTTCTGGCGGTATTCGTCGCCGGCATCGTGATCGGCGACGCTCGCGCGCCCTACAAGCCGGATATCAAGCGATTCCACGCTGCCTTGGCCGGTCTGGCTGAAATCGTCGCGTTTGCCGTGCTGGGTTTAACTGTCGACCTCAACGTGCTCGCCCATCCCGACGTGTGGATTCCCGGGCTACTCCTCGGGGTGGCCCTGACAGTGGTGATTCGGCCGTTGGCGGTGGGCTCCTGCCTGATTCCGGTCCAGCTGCAGCGAAACGAACGCATCTTCATCCTCGCCGCCGGGCTCAAGGGCGCGGTGCCGATCCTGTTAGGTGAGTTCTTGCGCGCTGCCCACGTCGCCGACGCCGAACGTTTGTACGGCATCGTGGTCGTGGTCGTCGTCTTCTCCGTTCTGGTGCAAGGCAGCTCCGTGCCTGGTATCGCAAAACTGTTGCGCCTGCCCATGCGTACTGTCGAGACGCAGCCATGGGAGATCGGTGTCCGGCTCGCGGATGAACCGCAGGGGATCCACCGCTTCAGCGTTGTCTCCGGGTCCGCTGCCCAGGGTTGCACGGTCGAACGTCTCGGTGACCGCGTCGGTGACATTTGGGTGAGCATCGTCGTCCGCGCCACCGGTCTGGTGCCGGTTCGGGGTGACACCGAACTCCAGGCCGGCGACGAGGTCGTGGTGCTGGCGGACCCCGAACTTCGTGACACCCTTGCCGAACTGTTCGACCCCTCGTAGGGAGCTACATCCGGCGTTGGCTGCGTAGACTGTCGTGATGCTCGAACAGATCCGCGGGCCTGCCGATCTGCAGCCCCTTTCACAGCAGCAGCTCCGCGATCTGGCCTCCGAGATCCGCGAGTTCCTGATACACAAGGTGGCTGCGACCGGGGGGCACCTGGGACCCAACCTCGGCGTGGTCGAGCTGACGCTGGCGCTGCACCGGGTGTTCGACTCGCCGCACGATCCGATCATCTTCGACACCGGTCACCAGGCCTATGTGCACAAGATGCTGACCGGCCGCTGCCAGGACTTCGAGACGCTGCGCAAAAAAGGCGGCCTGTCGGGGTATCCGTCGCGCAGCGAAAGCGAGCACGACTGGGTGGAGTCCAGCCACGCCAGCGCGGCGTTGTCGTACGCCGACGGCCTGGCCAAGGCGTTCGAGCTGACCGGGCATCGCAACCGGCACGTGGTCGCGGTGGTCGGCGACGGCGCGCTGACCGGCGGTATGTGCTGGGAGGCGCTCAACAACATCGCGGCGTCCGGTCGTCCGGTCGTCATCGTCGTCAACGACAACGGTCGCAGCTACGCACCCACGATCGGCGGCGTCGCCGACCACCTGGCCATGCTGCGGCTGCAGCCGGCTTACGAGCACGTGCTGGAAAAGGGCCGTGACGTGGTGCGAGCGATGCCGCTGATCGGCGAGATCTGCTACCACTTCATGCACAGCGTCAAGGCGGGCATCAAGGACTCGCTGGCACCGCAGCTGATGTTCACCGATCTTGGGTTGAAGTATGTCGGCCCGGTCGACGGTCACGACGAACGCGCCGTGGAGGCCGCGCTGCGCCGGGCCCGCGGTTTTGGCGGCCCGGTGATCGTGCACGTCGCCACCCGCAAGGGCATGGGCTACGCCCCGGCCGAGGCCGACGAGGCCGAGCAGATGCACTCCACCACGCCGATCGACCCGGTCACCGGCCAGGCCACCAAGATCCCCGGCCCGGGCTGGACCGCGACCTTCTCCGAGGCGCTGATCGGCTACGCCAGAAAGCGCCGCGACATCGTGGCGATCACGGCGGCGATGCCCGGCCCGACCGGGCTGACGGCGTTCGGGCAACGTTTCCCGGATCGGCTGTTCGACGTCGGCATCGCTGAACAGCATGCGATGACGTCGGCGGCTGGGCTGGCGATGGGCGGGATGCACCCGGTGGTGGCCATCTACTCGACGTTCCTCAACCGGGCGTTCGACCAGATCATGATGGACGTGGCGCTGCACAAGCTGCCCGTCACCCTGGTGCTCGACCGTGCCGGGGTCACCGGTTCCGACGGCGCGAGCCACAACGGCATGTGGGATCTGTCGATGCTGAACATTGTGCCCGGCATGCGGGTGGCCGCCCCGCGCGACGCTGCCCGGCTGCGCGAGGAACTCGGCGAGGCGCTCGACGTGAACGACGGCCCGACGGCGCTACGGTTCCCCAAAGGTGATGTGGGCGAAGATATTCCGGCCTTGGAACGGCGATCCGGATCTGATGTGCTCGCGGTACCCGCCGGTGGGCTGAACCACGATGTGCTGCTAGTCGCCGTCGGCGCATTCGCCTCGATGGCGCTGGCTGTGGCCAAGCGACTGCACAACCAGGGGATCGGTGTGACCGTGATCGATCCGCGTTGGGTGTTGCCGGTGTCCGACGGTGTTCTCGAACTGGCGGGGCAGCACAAACTGCTTGTCACGCTGGAGGACAACGGCGTCAACGGCGGTGTGGGGTCAGCGATTTCGGCCGCGCTGCGCCACGCCGAGATCGACATGCCATGCCGCGATGTCGGCCTGCGCCAGGACTTCTACGAGCACGCATCCCGCGGCGAGGTGTTGGCCGACCTCGGGCTGACCGACCAGGATGTGGCCCGCCGCATCACCGGTTGGGTTGCCGCACTGGGCAGTTACGAATCCGAAGCCGAGATCCGCGAGCACCTCGACTAGCTGTCGGTGCGCTCGGCCTCGGGTGGCGGCTGCAGTGCGGTCGCCAGCACGGGGTCCACGAGTTCACGTTGCCAGTCCCTCGCGTGGCCGGCGCACAAGAATCCTTCGACAGCCTCGACCGGGTCCGCCGCGCCCTCCCAGTCCCAGCACAGTCGGCGCACCAAGTCAGGCGAGACCAGGTTCTCCGTCGGCACATTCACCCGCTCCGACAGCTCCGACAGCCCTGCGCGGGCCGCCTCCAGCCGGGCGGCTGCCTCCGGCTTGCGTCTGCTCCAGCGCGCCGGCGGCGGCGGCCCGTTCGGCGGCTCGGCGTCTTCGGGTGGATCCTTGCTGTCGCGGGCGGTCTGCAGCGCACCCAACCACGTTGCCGCGCTGCGCCGTTGGTTTCGCCCACCGAACACCGGCAGCGCTATCAGGTCTTCGACGGTCTTCGGATTGGCGAGGGCGGCGTCGATGATCGCCGAGTCCGGCAGGATGCGCCGCGGTGCGATGTCGCGGCGCTGCGCGATGCTGTCGCGTGTCGTCCACATTTCGCGCACCGCGGCCAGGCCCCGGCGGTCCCGCACCTTGTGGATGCCCGACGTTCGCCGCCAGCGGTCGCGCCGCGGCGCGACCTCCTTGCTGCCCACGGCCCGCAGGTAGTCGAATTCCTGTGCAGCCCAATCGCTTTTGCCCTGCTCAGCCAACTCGGCCGCGATGGCGGCGCGGAGTTCGACGAGCAGTTCCACGTCGAGGGCCGCGTAGTTGAGCCAGTCCGCGGGCAGCGGGCGCTTGGACCAGTCGGCCGCGCCATGACCTTTGACCAGACCATGGCCCAGCAGCCGCTCGGTCATCGCCGCCAGGTTCACCCGCTCGAACCCGCCCAGCCGCCCGGCGAGTTCGGTGTCGTACAGCGCGGGCGGTCGCATGCCGACCTCGGCCAGACAGGGCAGGTCCTGATCGGCCGCGTGCAGGATCCATTCGTCTTGGCTGAGCACGTCGGCGACGGGCCGCAGCGCCGTCAGGGGATCGGCACCGTGGCTGACCGGGTCGATGAGCACGGTGCCCGCGCCGGTGCGCCGAATCTGTATCAGGTAGGCCCGATTGGAGTAGCGGAATCCCGACGCCCGCTCGGCGTCCACCGCGAATGGGCCATGCCCGCGGTCCAGGAGTCGCGCGGCATCGGCGATCTCGCCGACACTCACCGAGAGATCGGGTACTCCGTCGGCCGGGCGCAGAAGTGGGGTGGATTCGGGTTCAGTGCTGCCGGGCACGTTGCTGTCGGGCCCATCGGACCCCGGCTCAGACATGTCAGGCGCGTGACCGCGAGCTCAAGTCGGTGACCCCGGTCGGCGGTAGGCCTGCGGCGTGTTCGAGCACCTCGCAAAACGCCTCGACATGCCCGCCGACGGCGGGTGAGGTGGCCGTCCATGAGGCCCGCAGCTCGAGCTGGTGCGCCCGCGGCGGCCCGGAGATGTCGCCGTAGCGCACCGATGTGGTGGCGGTGACGGTGCCACCCAGAGCTGTGACCTGGTCAGTCCGGGCTTCCAGCGCGTCGACGAGCCAGCTCCACGCCACCTCCGGCAGCAGGGGATCGACGGCTTCGCTGGAGTCCAGGTCGGCTTGGATGTAGGCGACCAGGCGCATGGTGCCGTCCCAGGCGTCCGCGCCGTCCGGGTCGTGCAGCAGGATCAACCGGCCGAACGCGTCGCCTTCTGACCGCTCGGGAACGATCTCGAGGTCGGGATGTTTGACTTCGGCGCCCAGCGCGTAGCTGAAGGGGGCCAGGCGCTGCGGCAGCCGGATCGGGCCCAACTCGATCTCCGGCCGTGCGTTGACGGCGTTCATTGCCGCCACCGCCTCGCGGAATGGGGCCGGTTCGACTGAGGTCACAGCGTTCGACGCTAGACCTATCGCCTGACACGCCGCGACAGGCGCGCCGATCTTCAAACCCGTCGCGACCAAGCTGTTACCAGGGTGTGTCACGTCGTGATCTCACGACGTTTATCCTGTTCAGAAGCTCTTCAGTCGTTGAATCGCGCCGGGCGCTTCTCGCGGTGCGCGGCGAGGCCTTCCTGCACGTCCGGGCCGCTGAAACTCAAGAATTCCAGGCCGAGCGACGTCTCGAAGGCGGGCGCGAACATGCGATACCAGTGATTGAGGCTGTGTTTGGTCCAGCGGATCGCATTCTGGGCTCCCTGCGCCAGATCATTGGCGACGCGGGTCGCCGTCGCGAGCACGTCGTCATCGTCGACGCAGACCGACACCAGGCCGATGCGTTCGGCTTCTTCACCCAGCAGGGTGTCGCAGGTCAATAGGTAGTACTTGGCCTTGGCCATGCCGACCAGCAGTGGCCAGCAGATCGCGGCGTGGTCGCCGGCGGCCACGCCGAGCTTGGTGTGGCCGTCGATGATCTTGGCGGTCCGCCCGGCCACCGAGATGTCGGAAAGCAACGCCACCACCAATCCGGCGCCGACGGCGGGGCCCCGGATCGCCGAGACCATCGGCTTGTCGAAGTTGACGATGTTGAGCACCAGGTCGCGGGCCTCGCGCATGATGCGAAGCCGGCCCTCATAGTCGCCGATGGTTTCCGAGATCAGGTCGAAACTGCCGCCGGAGGAGAACGCCTTACCTTCACCACGGATCAGGACGGCCCGTACGTCGGGGTCGCGGTTGATGGCGGGCCAGACGTCGGCGAGATCGCGGTGCATTTGCGGCCCCACCGAGTTCAGCCCGGGAGCGTCGAGAACCACCGTGAGGACGCCGTTGCCGCCGTGTTCAAAGCGGAGGCTGGGGAACTCGTCGTAGTTGACTGAGACTGGCGCTACTGACACTGGGTCGATGTTACGCAGCGATGCCGGGTGATCGAGGGGCGCCGCCCGGCCCCGGTACCAGCACCGTGGCAGCATTGAGTGCAATGAGTACCCGTCGCGAACTTCCCGAGGCGCCCTACCTGGCTGCTGTCACCGGCCGTAAACCCGGCCGCGTGCCGGTGTGGTTCATGCGGCAGGCCGGGCGTTCGCTGCCCGAGTACCGCGCGCTGCGCGAACGCACCAGCATGCTCGAGGCGTGCTTGCAGCCCGAGATCGTCTGCGAGATCACCCTGCAACCGATCCGGCGCCATGACGTCGACGCGGCGATCCTGTTCTCCGACATCGTCGTACCGCTGCGTGCCGCGGGCATCGATTTGGACATCGTCGCCGACGTCGGGCCGGTGATCGCGCACCCGATCCGCACCCACGCCGATATTGATGCAATGAAACCCCTTGAACTGCAAGCCATTCAGCCGGTTTGTCAGGCGGTTTCGCTGCTGGTCGACGCGCTCGGCAACGTCCCGCTGATCGGTTTCGCCGGGGCGCCCTTCACGCTGGCGTCCTACCTCGTCGAAGGTGGCCCGAGCCGAAACCACGCCCGCACCAAGGCGATGATGCTGGCCGAACCCGCCAGCTGGCACGCGCTGATGTCGAAGCTAACCGATCTCACCGTTCAGTTCTTGCGCGGCCAGATCAACGCCGGGGTGGACGCCATCCAGCTGTTCGACTCGTGGGCGGGAACCCTGTCGCTGGCCGACTATCGCCAATATGTGCTGCCGCACAGCAGCCGGGTGTTCGCGACGCTGGCCGAGTACGGGCTACCGATGACACATTTCGGCGTCGGGACGGCCGAACTGCTGGGCGCGATGGGCGAAGCGGGTCCGACGGTCGTCGGGGTGGATTGGCGAACCTCGCTCACCGATGCCGCTGCCAGAGTGCGGCCCGGCACCGCGCTGCAGGGCAACCTCGATCCGGTGGTGGTGCTGGCGGGCTGGCCGGCGACCGAACGCGCGGCGCGCGCCGTCGTCGACGATGGCCGCCGCGCTGTGGACGCCGGTGTCGCGGGCCACGTCTTCAATCTCGGTCACGGAGTGCTGCCCGAGACCGACCCCGGTGTGCTGACCGACCTGGTGTCACTGGTCCACTCGTTATGACCCAGCGCTCGTATTGCGTTGTGGGAGGCGGGATTTCCGGCCTGACGGCGGCTTACCGGCTGCGGCTGGCTGCGGGCGACGACGCGAGCATCACGTTGTTCGATCCGGGCGAGCGGCTTGGTGGGATATTGCGCACCGAGCAGGTCGGCGGACGGCCGATGGACCTGGGTGCGGAGGCGTTCGTGCTGCGCCGGCCCGAGATGCCCGCGCTGCTCGCCGAGCTGGGGCTGTCTGATCGCCAACTTGGCACCACCGGCGCCCGGCCATTGATCTACAGTCAGCGCGAGCTGCACCCGCTGCCGGCGGCCACGGTCGTCGGAATTCCCTCCTCGGCGGCGTCGGTCGCCGGACTGGTCGACGACGCCACTCTCGCGCGCATCGAGGCTGAGCCGGGCCGCCCGCTGGATTGGAAACCCGGAACCGACCCCGCCGCAGCCGAATTGGTGAGTGATCGGTTCGGCGAGCAGACCGTGGCCCGCTCGGTCGACCCGCTGCTGAGCGGTGTGTACGCGGGCTCGGCGGCCACGATCGGGCTGCGCGCCGCCGCCCCCAGCGTGGCGGCGGCTCTGGATCGCGGCGCCACCAGCTTGACCGACGCGGTCCGGCAGGGTCTGCCGCCGGCGACGGGTGCGCCGGTGTTCGGCGCGCTGGACGGCGGCTACCAGGTGCTGATCGACGAGCTGGTGGCGCGCAGCCGGGCGCGCTGGATTCGGGCCGCGGTGCAGCGGCTCGACCCTGCCGGGCAGGGCTGGGCGCTGCGCGATGACAGCGGCGCCGGATGCAACGCCGACGCGGTGATCCTGGCCGTCCCCGCCCCGCGGCTGGCCCGCCTGATCAATCGCGTAGCCCCGCGGACGTTCGCCGCCGCGAGCCGGATCGCGAGTGCGTCGTCGGTGGTGGTCGCGCTCGCGGTGCCCGGTGATACGGCGTTCCCGGAGTACTCGGGAGTGCTGGTGGCCAGCGGTGAGCGGTTGCGCAGCAAGGCAATCACGCTGTCGTCACGCAAGTGGGGTGTGCCGGGCGACCTGCAATTCCTGCGGCTGTCCTTCGGGCGGTTCGGCGACGACCTGGCGGCCACCGCCTCCGACGAGGAGCTGCTGGCCTGGGCGGTCGACGACCTGGCGACCGTGTTCGGGCTGGGCGTCGAACCGGTGGATGCCCGGGTGCAGCGGTGGATCGAGGCGATGCCGCAGTATGGGCCGGGCCACGCCGACGTGGTCGCGCAACTGCGCGACGGCTTGCCGCCGACGCTCGCCGTGGCGGGCAGCTACCTCGACGGGATCGGCGTGCCGGCCTGTATCGGCGCGGCCGGCAAGGCCGTCGAGCGTGTGATCAGGGCCATCGAGGGTTCCGACGCGGAAGTGGCACGATAGGTCTCATGGCCAAGATCGACTTTGACGCCCTGAACTCGACGATTCGCTACCTGATGTTCTCGGTGTTCTCGGTGGAGCCCGGTGAATTGGGTGACCAGCGTGACGCCGTCATTGACGAGACGGCCCGGTTTTTCAAGCAGCAGGAAGAACGCGGTGTCGTGGTGCGCGGCCTTTACGACGTCGCGGGTCTGCGTGCGGATGCCGATTTCATGATCTGGACGCACGCCGAGCGGGTCGAAGCGTTGCAAGCCACCTATGCAGATTTCCGCCGCACCACCACGCTAGGACAGGTCAGCGCGCCGGTGTGGAGCAGCGTGGCGCTGCACCGGCCGGCGGAGTTCAACAAGAGCCACATTCCGGCGTTTCTGGCCGGCGAGGAAGCCGGTGCCTACATCTGCGTGTATCCATTCGTGCGGTCCTACGAGTGGTACCTGCTGCCCGACGAGGAACGCCGCCGCATGCTCGCCGAGCACGGCATGGCCGCGCGCGAGTACAAGGACGTCCGGGCCAACACGGTGCCAGCGTTCGCGCTCGGCGATTACGAATGGCTCCTGGCCTTCGAGGCTCCCGAACTGCACCGCATCGTCGATCTGATGCGTGAACTCCGCGCCACCGATGCCCGGCGGCACACCCGCGAGGAGACGCCGTTCTTCACCGGGCCGCGGGTGCCGGTCGAGCAGTTGGTTAATTCCCTGCCGTGACAACGCAATTCGATCCCAACGATCCCACCCGTTTCGAGCAGATGTACCGCGACGACCAGACGTCGCACGGCCTGCCCGCGGCGACCCCATGGGACATCGGCGGCCCGCAGCCGGTGGTCCAGCAGCTGGTCGCGCTCGGCGCGATCAAGGGTGAGGTGCTCGACCCGGGCACCGGCCCGGGCCACCACGCGATCTACTACGCATCCAAGGGATACTCGGCCACCGGCGTCGACGGGTCGGCGGCCGCCCTGGAACGGGCCCGCGAGAACGCCCAAAAGGCAGGCGTATCAGTGAATTTCGAACTGGCCGACGCCACCAAGCTGGAAGGGCTGGACAACCGTTTCGACACCGTCGTCGACTGCGCGTTCTACCACACCTTCAGCGGTGAGCCCGAGCTTGCGCAGTCGTACGTGCAGGCGCTGCGGCGGGCGACCAAGCCGGGCGCGCGACTTTACATGTTCGAGTTCGGAGCGCACGACGTCAACGGCTTCACCATGATGCGGTCGTTGTCCGAGAACGACTTTCGTGACGTGCTTCCAGCCGGCGGCTGGGAGATCAGCTATCTGGGCACCACTACCTACCAAGTCAACATCAGTGCCAAGAGCATTGAGACGATGGCCGCGCCCAATCCCGACATGGCCGATCAGGCCGAAGACATGCTGAAGCGGTACCGCTCGATGGAACCCTGGCTGAAGGACGGTCGGGTGCATGCGCCGTTCTGGGAAGTCCACGCCACCCGAGCGGGCTAGTTTCGTCGAGACGGTAAATCCGCAGCGAAAGTGCGAGTAGCGCCCCGCGAAATTACAGGCTCGGCGACAACGCGGTGAGGCCGCTATTCGTCAGACGGGACCAGGCGCAGCGAGATCGAGTTGATGCAGTACCGCTGATCCGTCGGCGTTGGATAACCCTCGCCAGCGAACACGTGACCCAGATGGCTGTGGCAGTTCGCGCAGATCACCTCGGTACGCGTCGCGCCGAGCGAATGGTCGGGTCGCAGGATCACCGCTTCCGACTTGGCCGGGTCGAAGAACGACGGCCAGCCGCAGTGCGAGTCGAATTTCTCCGTGCTGCGGAACAATTCAGCGCCGCAGGCCCGGCACTGGTAGACGCCCTCGGTCTTGGTGTCGGTGTACTCGCCGACACCGGGCCGTTCGGTGCCGGCGCGGCGCAGCACCGCAAACTCCTCCGGGGTGAGTTTCTTACGCCACTCGTCGTCGGTCAGTTGCACCTTCGGAGCAATGTCGGGGGAAGTCATGCGTCCACGTTAGCCCGCATCCGCTCGGACGTCAGCCAGGCCGGGTCGATGCCGCTGTCCAGCCGGTTTTCGGCCTTGGCGTCGGAGTAGCGGAAGTAGAGCACCGTGAACACCACGATCAACAGCAACGACCAGCCGTAGGTGATCTTGAGGTACTCCAGGGCGCGGCCGTATCGCATCCAGTTGAACAAGAGCCAGCGGTCCAGAGTCATGAAGCCGTAGATCCCCAGCCAGGCCGGCCAGTTGCGGAGCACCGAGTTGGGCAACACGACCGTCATCAGGAACGGGAACAGCATCATCGAGTAGTAGCCCTGCGACAACGACAACGCCAGCCACGACCACAGCAGCAGCACGCCGGCCGAGGTGGTGAACCAGAACAGCGGATCGCGGGTGCGGTAGTAGCGGTACAGCAGCCAGATCGCACCGATCGCGAGCACCGTGAACAGCAGCCGCAGGAACACGATCAGCCAGGTGGGCAAGCCGAAGTAGATGCCGTTGCCCTCGATGGAGCTGTTGAAGTAGTCGCGAGTGCCCAGGAAATACGGCACCGTTTTCGTGACGAAGTCCTTCGGATCGTTGACCAGTGGCCACGCGGCCACATTGACCACGATCGGAACCACGACCGCGGGCACCAGCGCCCGCCACTGCCGGTTCAGCAGAGGCAACAACAGCAGCGGTAAGAGCACCGGTTTGAGCGTGAGCGTCAAGCCGATCACTAAGCCGGCCCACCATTGATGGCTGCGTTTGCCGTCCAATAGCCACCACAAGAACAGCATCTCGGCGAGCAGCACGCAGCCGTTGATGTTGGTGAACACCAGCGTGTTCGTCACCGTCTCGGTGCAGAACATGGCCAGCAGCAGGGCCGGGGCCGCGACCGAGGACAGGGTGAATTTGAACAGCCGCAGCAACAAGTACCAGGCGATCAGGATCGCGATCGTGTTGATCAGGATGAACAGGTAGCGCGACGGCGCGAACGGCAGGTAGCCGAAGGGTGCCATCAGCAGCGTGCCGCCGGGCGGATACAGGTAGTGCGGGTCGACGTAGTCGAAGTGCTCGTTGTAGATGGCCCAGCCGCGCCGGAAGTTCAGCACCGCCCGATAGACCGGCTTGAAGTCGTCGGTGATGTTGCCGTTGGTAGTGATCACGATGCTGCGGTGCAGCACTGAAAGAATCGCGGCCGGCCACAGCGCGGACCGCAATATCGTCGCCGTGCTCGGTGGCCCAGTGCGGGGACGGAAGGTGGCAAGCACCCGATCGCGCAGGCCGGTCCGAGTCGAGTCAGCAGCCGTCACCAGCGCACCGTACACCGCCGTGACGGGCCGTCCGGTCAGGCGGGACAGTAAGTGTCGGTTCCGGGCAGTTTGCCGGTGTCGATGTAGCCGACCATCGGTGGGACGGCGCACGGCGTGTAGATGCTCGCGCCGTGTCCGATGCCCTGCCACATCACCCGCCGGCTGGCCGCGTTCGCGTTGATGATGGTCGCCGCTGTCTGGGCAACGCCTTCGGAGCCGACGATCGGATCGTTCTGCACGCCCAGCAACACCACGTCGACCTTGAGATCCTTGGGCGGCGCCGTCGGCGAGATCGTGGGCCAGTGCACGCACTTGATCAAGTTGAGCGCGCCCACCGTGCCGAACTGCGGGTAGAGCTTGCCCCAGGCGACCACGAGTTCACGGACCCGGTCCGGGGTTGGGCGGTTGATCGCGTCGCTGCAGGAGTTGACGAACTGACCGTCGGTGTCCTGGGTGGCGTCGGCATGGTTGATCAGGTTGGTCAGCGGGTTGGCGTCGCCGGAGCGGGCAGCCGCCAGCGCGTTGGCCAGACTCGTGGTGGCGTTGACGCGGCTCCCGGAGGGGAAGCCCAGCGCGACGGTGATGGCGTTGACGACTTCGGCCAGCGACGCGCCGCCGGGGCCCCTGCCGGCGCGGGCGTCGGCGAGCAGCGAGCTGACGGCGCCCTTGGGATCGGGCCCCAGCGCGCAGTTCACCGCGACGCATTGCGCGGCGAAGGCGTCGAGCGCGGCCTGCTGGCCCTTGACTTGTTGCTCGGCGGCCGCTTCGGCGTTGACGCCCAGGGCAATTGGGGAGTCCAGCATCAGCCGGGCGACTTTGTCCGGGCGCGACGACGCGTAGGCCAGCGCGACCTGGGCGCCGTTGCCGATGCCCAGCAGCGCGACCGAGGGCACGTCCCACAGACTGCGCAGCCGCTCGATGTCCGAGGCGGCGTGTGAGTTGTCGTAGGCACTGTCACCCGGCGCGATGGCGTCGGTGCAGTTGGTGGTGGCGGTGTTGGAGATTTCGGACAGATTGGCGACCGGGTCGTCACCGCTCTGGAATTGCGCCTGATCGCGCATTGCCTGGCGGTCGGAGTGATCCCGGCAGTCGAGCGGGCTCGACATGCCGATCCCGCGGCGGTCCACGGCGACAATCGGGTGGGCCGTCAGCAGATCGTTGCCCGACCGGGACAGCCATACCGGCAACTGCGCCGACGACGGCAGGTCCGAGCCGGTGGTGAAGACGACGGGGCCCGCGTCCTTCGGGGTCTGATTGGACCGGGCGCGCACCACGCCCACGGTCACGGTTCCCGACCCTCCGTTGACCGGGTCGAGGTCGGCGTCGAAGTTCGCGCAATCCAGCTGGATGCCGCCCGGGGCGGGTCGGACGCCGGCGTCGTTGAACACCTTCGAGGTGCAGTCGTGCCACGACAAGTCGTTCTTGGGGGCGGCGATCGGC
>NZ_BFCH01000002.1:0-135154 GCF_003112775.1 Mycobacterium montefiorense
CAGCCACACGCCGCTGGGCGACGTCACCCTGTTCATCGACGACGAGGTGGTCGGCACGCTCGCGGGCGTCGTCACCCACCCGGGTACGTTCGGGCTGGCCGGTGCCGGCATCACCGTCGGCCGAAACGGCGGATCGGCAGTATCCAGCCACTACAAAGCCCCATTCACCTTCACCGGCGGCACCATCGCTGCGGTCACTATCGACTTGTCCGGGCGGCCCTATCAGGACGTGGAAAGAGAACTTGCACTGGCATTCTCGCGAGACTAAAGCATCACCGATGCCAATGCGGCACAGAGCCGATACCGAACGAAAGCAACGCATCGGGAACCGAGTCCCGGCCTAAGCGGCGCGCTTCTGGACCACACCTGCGTGCTACCGAATAAATCGATATATATATCCTGCTAAATAATATATATTGACCCGAGCGGGTACTGAATCCTGGATGGATGTCAGACTGCGCGCCGCCACCGCCACTGTCGTCGTCTTGGTGTGCGTTGGAGCGGCTTCAGTGTTGAGCCGAGCTGTCACATCGCCAGACTTGCTTGCGGACTCCGGTCTTGCAATCGCGTCTGCGACGATGCCGCTGTGCTGCAAGAACATTGAACACTCCCGGGAGTTTGAGATGCGGAAAGAACTGCCTGAAGCGCCTATCAAGCCGGCGATGACTGATGCGGTCCACCAGACCCATCCGGCGCTGCCGGGCTGGCAGGTTGGCGTGTTTGCCACCGCGTGTGCGCTGTCGGTTGCAACGAATTACTACATTCAGGCACTTACTCCGGCGATTGCGACGGACCTCCACGAGCCCGGGCCAACGGTCGGACTATTGGTGACGTTGGCACAGATAGGTTTTGCAGTCGGCGTCATCTTCATCGTCCCGGCTGGAGATCTGGTGCGTCGGAAACCGCTCGTCTGCCTGCTGCTTGGGGGGACTGCCGGCGCCTTGGCACTTGCAGCCGCAGCGCCGAATTTGACCGCACTGGCGTGTGCGCTGCTGTTAGCCAGCCTGTGCTCGGTCGCCGCCCAAATCTTGGTGCCATTGGCCGCAACGCTGGCCAGCCCCGACCGGCAAGGACGCGTCGTCGGCCAGGTGATGAGTGGGCTCTTAGTCGGAGTTCTGTTGGCACGTACCATCGCCGGTCTAGTCGCTGCGCACGGAGGGTGGCGCTTAATGTATGGCGTTGCAGCCGCTCTCGTCGCCGCAATAGCGATCGTGCTCGTGTTTAGCCTGCCTGACGTCGCACCCAGCAGCACCCTCAGCTACCCGAGACTGTTGAAATCGATCGGCAGCCTCCTAGTGGAGCATCCCCAGTTGCGGGTGAGGATCGCTTATGGCGCCATCACTTTCGCTGGGTTCGGAAGCTTGTGGACCACCGTCGCTCTGCTCGCCGCCGATCGATATCACTACGGCGAAGCCACCATAGGATTACTCGCGTTAGTCGGGGCGGCCGGCGCGCTGTGTGCCCAGGGTGCTGGGAGACTCGTCGACAGAGGAAGACTGCACACGGCGACCGGAATCTTCCTCGTGGCCATCCTCATGGGGTGGGTGTTCGCCGCCTTCGGTGCGCACAACATCATCGCTTTGCTCACCGCGCTTATCCTGATCGATATCGGTGTCCAAGGCGTCCATATCGCTAACCAATCGGCAATCTATCGGCTAGACCTGGCTGCACGCAGCCGCATCAACTCCGCCTATATCGCGTTCTATTTCCTCGGCGGCGCAACAGGTTCGACCATCGCAGCCATCGCCTATGGTCACCGCGGGTGGCGCGCGGTTGTGCTGGCTGGAATCATATTCGGAATAATCGGATTGTTGATGTGGATGCTGCGCCTGCTCGCTGGCCGTGACCGCATTCCCAGTGCAACTTAGTGGTCTTCTCCGATGTTGATGCAGCGGAGCGCTGGCGACGCCCGATGTCCCGAGCTGGGCTTTAACTGCCTAAGCTCTGCCGGGAAGTCTGCTCGTACTGATCGGCAGCCCGAACCAGTCCGTCTCGCACCGAGTGCAGCATATCTACGATATTGATGAACGCCTGATCCATCTCACCCGTAGTGTGGTATGCCGCCCACATTCTGCGCGCCTTGTCCTTCACAGTCTGAGCATGTGTATCAAAACGGGTTGCCATATCCCGCATCGCGCGCGGATCCGCCGTAAGCCGTTCAGTCACTTACCTATTCCTCCATTCGGTACACCAATGTCAATGAATACCGCCGCAGTTCTACGGACTTTTAGGCCCCCTCCCGCGGCATCAGGGGCGGGTACGCCTGCTCCGACGCAGGCCATCGCGCCCTACGGCGGTCCGCGCCGGCCACACCGCCGGTCGCCATACCCCCGTGCAGCGGGCGGGGAGTGCCCGAGGACTTACCCGCAGTGGGAACACCAACCCCGGCGGACGCACCCGACCGAACCTCTGTCGCCGCCGTAGCCCAGGATCGTGGCACCGATAGCGATTCCAGCACCGGCGCAGCAGGGGTCGAAAGTGGCTCGGAGACATCGCCGGTCGACCTTGTACCAGCCGCTGCCTCTGGCTCCATCGAAAGCAACGCCGAAGTTGCCATGCTGCCTGTCAAGAGCGCCGTGTCAAAGCCGTTGGACAACAACATCATCATCAGCGATGACGAACCATCTGATGGGGCTGGACTAACGGAAGTCCCAATGAGGCGACTGACCCCAACCTGATAGCTGATAATCGCCGCCACATCCTGTGCCCACATCTCGTCGTAGGCAGCCTCGGTGGTTGCGATCGCAGTCGCGCTTTGACCCAGGATATTGCCCGCCACCAACGCGGCGACCGTTTCACGATTCGCGGCCACCTCCAGTGGATGCACTGTTGCCTGACGCGCCCGATCGAACACCTCGGCAGCCTCACGCGCAGTGATCGCCGACTGTTCCGCACAGCCTGCCGCAGCCTTGAGCCACTGCACATACGCCACGGCGCTAGTGGCCGTCGCCTCCGCCGCCGGACCGGACCAGGCTCGAGACGCCGACGCCGTCAACCGGACCAAGTCGAACGACTCCGCAGCTGCGATCAACTCCGCAGCGAGTCGATCCCAGGTGACCGCCGCCGCCAGCAACTGTTCCCCACCCGGCTCGGCATATATCCGTGCCGAATTCACCTCGGGCGGCAAATTCGCAATCCCCACCACCATCTACTCCTTCGCGACAAGCCGTCAGACCTCGACAAATAGAGATCGTTACTTTGCCTACCTTACCACTTGGAATATATGGCCGGGTGAAAAATATATGATTCGACTGTGGTGGGCGCGGCCGGCAGCCCAGGCTCTTGCGGCAAGCTTCGCGATAGCTGTCGCGGCACCAGCGGCCGATCGCGATGTCTATGGCTGATGTCGTGCGGACCAGTCAGTATCAACTACTTGTGATTACCGCGATGAGGATATACGGTCGGCCCGACGGAGTCCTGCGGGCTGCCCGAGGAATCCCGTGCCGGATCGAAGCGGACAGGAGCGCGGTCATGCCCCGATTTCCCAAGCCGTCGGAGGGAAGCTGGACACAGCATTACCCCGAACTGGGCACCGAGCCGGTGTCCTACGAGGACTCCATCAACCCCCAGATCCACGAGCTGGAGCGCGATGCCATCTTCAAACGCGCCTGGCTGAATGTCGGCCGCGTCGAACAGGTTCCACGCAAGGGTAGCTACTTCACTAAAGAACTCAAGGTCGTCAACACCTCAATCATCCTGGTGCGCAACGCCGCTGGTGAGGTCAAGGCTTATCACAACATCTGCCGGCACCGTGGCAACAAGTTGGTGTGGAACGACATGCCGCACGAGGAGACCAACGGTGTGTGCCGGCAATTCACCTGCAAGTACCACGCCTGGCGGTACGACCTGGACGGCAACCTGACTTTCGTCCAGCAGGAGGAGGAATTCTTCGACCTCGACAAGAGCCGATACGGGCTGGTCGCGGTCCATTGCGAGGTCTGGGAAGGATTCATTTTCGTCAACTTCGCCAAGAATCCCGAGCAGTCGCTGCGTGAATTTCTGGGGCCGATGGTCAGCGGGCTGGAGGGCTATCCGTTCGACAAGATGACCTCGCGGTGGTCCTACCGATCGGAGGTGAAGGCCAATTGGAAGCTGTACATGGACGCGTTCCAGGAGTTCTATCACGCGCCGGTGTTGCACGCGAACCAATCGCCGACCGCCTATTCAAAGGCGGCCGCCCAGGCCGGTTTTGAGGCGCCGCACTATCGCCTGGATGGTCCGCACCGGCTGGTGAGCACGTCGGGTATCCGGGCCTGGGAGATGGCTGATGAGATGCGCAAGCCGATGGAGGACATCTGCCAGAGCGGATTGTTCGGGCCCTGGGACAAGCCGGAGTTGGGGGAGATGCCGCCTGGGCTGAACCCCGCGAAATGCGAGCCGTGGGGCCTGGATTCGTTCCAGCTGTTCCCGAACTTCGTGATCCTGATCTGGGGTCAGGGCTGGTATCTGACCTATCATTACTGGCCGACCTCCTACAACAGCCACGTCTTCGAGGGGACTCTGTACTTCCCGCAGCCACGTACGCCGCGTGAACGGGTCGCGCAGGAACTCGCCGCGGTGTCGTTCAAGGAATATGGTCTGCAGGACGCCAATACGCTGGAAGCCACCCAGTCGATGATCGAGTCCCGGGTGCTTGACCGGTTCGTGCTCTGCGATCAGGAGATTCTGATCCGGCACCTGCACAAGGAGACGGCGGCGTGGATCGACGATTACCGCCGCACCACGGACCAATTCAAGGCAGGGGTGTGACCGCGATGTCGTCTTTACTGCCAACCGAATTCGCCGAGCTTGAACCCTTCGCGCAGTGGTGCCTGCCCGCTGAGTCGCAGCGCTACGCCAAGAGGCTGGCCAGTTCGATGCCCGAGATGAAAGCCTTTTATGACGCGATCACCCCGCGCGCCGAGGAAGCGCTGACCTACTGCGACAAGTTCCCCCTCGACGACCTGCCCGAGGACGTTCTCAACCTGATGCACCTGCTGTACTCGATGATCATGGTGTCGTTTCCGGTGGAGTGCTGGAAGCAGCCGCGAGTACCCGACTCCGGGGCCGCCACCCTGGACTGTGTGTCTGAGCCCGTGCCATGACCGAGCTGACCGTCTTGCGGGCCGCCCGCTGGGCTGACGTCGATACCGGCCAGGTCCGCGCACCAGCGGTCGTGCTGATCGACGGCAACCGCATCACCGCGATCAATCCCGAAGGACCAGTGCCGGATTCGGCCACCGTCATCGACCTCGGGGATACCACGCTACTGCCGGGTCTGATGGATATGGAACTCAACCTGCTCATCGGCGGCCCCGGTGGGCCAGAGGGGTTGCCGGCTCCGATGCACGGCGTTCAAGACGACCCCGCGTTTCGCACGCTGCGGGGTGCCGTGAATGCGCGCACCACGCTGGAGGCGGGCTTCACCACCGTGCGCAACCTCGGCCTGATGGTCAAGACCGGCGGCTATCTGCTCGACGTCGCGCTGCAGCGGGCTATCGACCAGGGCTGGCACGCCGGCCCGCGTATCTATCCGGCCGGGCATGCGGTGACGCCCTACGGCGGACACCTGGATCCCACGGTGTTCCAGCGGCTGGCGCCGGGAATCATGCCGTTGTCGGTCGCCGAGGGCATCGCCAACGGGGTGCCCGACGTAATCGCGTGCGTCCGCTACCAGATTCGTCACGGCGCCAAGCTGATCAAGGTGTCGGCATCGGGCGGGGTGATGTCGCACAGCACCGCCCCGGGCGCCCAGCAATATTCCGACGCGGAATTCGCCGCCATCGCCGACGAGGCTCACCGAGCCGGCGTGCGAGTGGCCGCGCACGCCGTCGGCGACTCCGCGATCCGCGCGTGTATCGGCGCCGGGATCGACTGCATCGAACACGGATTCCTGGCGACCGACGACACGATTCAGATGATGGTCGATCACGGCACCTTCCTGGTCTCGACCACATATCTGACGGAGGCGATGGCGATCGACCGGATCGCACCGGAGCTGCGCAGAAAGGCCGAGGAAGTATTCCCCCGCGCAAAAGCAATGCTGCCCAAGGCGATTGCCGCCGGTGTGCGTATCGCATGCGGCTCCGACGCGCCGGCCATTCCGCACGGCCAAAACGCCAAGGAAATCCGGGCTCTGGTGGACCGCGGGATGACCCCCATGCAGGCGATCCGGGCCGCCACGGTGGTGGCCGCCCAACTCATCGAGGCCGACCACGAACTCGGGCGGCTGGCGCCCGGCTACCTCGCCGACATCATCGCCGTCCCGGGCGATCCCTCGGCGGACATCGCCGCCACCCTCGATGTGTCGTTTGTGATGAAGGATGGCCAGATCTACAAAACACCGACTACGTAGACCGGAGCGCGGGTATGGAACTCACCGAGAACATCCTGTGGCTGCTCAAGCAGGCCTTCTACTTCTCGCTGACCACCGTTAACGACGCGATCAGCGCGCACGGTGTGAGCACAGCGCAGATCGGCGTGCTGCGCCAGCTATCCAACGAACCCGGACTGTCCGGTGCCGAACTGGCCCGGCGCCTGCTGATCAGCCCGCAAGGCGTGCAACTGGCTGTCACGGCGCTCGAACGGCGCGGCCTGGTGGAACGAAAGCAAGATCCGCAGCACAAGCGCATCCTGCGGGCCTACCTGACCGATCAGGGACGAGACGTCGTGGCCGAGGTACTCGGTGATGCAATCGCCGCTCACGAGCAGGTGTTTGGCGTGCTGACTGCCGAGGAGCAGAAGACGCTGCGCGAATTGCTGGGCCGGGTGGTCGAAAAGGGCACCGGCCACGAGCTCACTCAGCGCGATATATCTAGTACTTGAGATGAATGACAAGTACTTGATACTCTGTCCTCATGCAGGATTCCCGCGCTCCGTCGTATGCCGGACCTGCCGGCGACGGTGTTGCTACCGAAAAGGTGATGATCGAGCTGGATCGGTCGACCACGACGGTGGTCTACTCCGCACGGGATACCTTGCTGCAGACCGCGCGGATGGCAGGCCTGTCTCCGCCATCGTCGTGCGAAGTCGGCTCCTGCGGAACGTGTATGGCCCGGCTGACCGAGGGAAGTGCGCGGATGCTCAATAACGATGCGCTCGAAGACGACGAGGTTGCCGACGGCTGGGTGCTGACCTGCCAGGCCCTGCCGACGAGCCCGACGGTACGGGTGGTTTACGAATGAACAGGGTTGCGGTGGTGACCGGTGGCGCCTCTGGCATCGGTGAGGCGACGTGCCACGAGCTGGGCCGCCGTGGGCTCAACGTCGCTGTCCTCGATATCAATGAGCAAGCAGCGCAGCGTGTTACCGAAGATCTGCGCGCGGGCGGGGTCACAGCAATCGGTATCGGCGCCGACGTCACCGATCGGGCCGCCGTTGAGCAGGCGTTCGCGAAAGTTCGCAGCGAGTTGGGGCCGGTGGTGGTGCTGGTGACCAGCGCGGGGATGTTCGGGTTCTCCCCGTTCGCCGAGATCACTCCAGAGTCCTGGTCGAAGATCGTCGATGTCAATCTGACCGGTACGTTCCACTGCTGCCAAGTGGCGCTGCCCGACATGGTCGCCGCGAATTGGGGCAGGATCGTGATGATTTCGTCGTCCAGCGCCCAGCGTGGCTCGCCCTTTGCTGCGCACTATGCGGCATCCAAGGGCGCGGTCATCACCCTCACCAAGTCGCTGGCCCGCGAATACGCCACACACAGAATCACCGTGAACAACATTCCTCCGTCGGGCATCGAAACCCCGATGCAGCACCAGGCGCAAGCCGAGGGGCACCTCAAGTCCAACGATGAGATCGCCGCCAATATCCCGCTGGGCCACTTGGGTACCGGAGCCGACATCGCGGCGGCGGTCGGGTTTTTGGCATCGGAAGAGGCCGGCTTCATCACCGGCCAGGTGCTGGGTGTCAACGGCGGAGCGGTGATGTGACTGTGAGACGAGGAGGTTCAGATGACGCGAGAAGGTAGGCCCCCGGAGGGCTCCTGGACCGAGCACTATCCCGAACTGGGCACCGGCGATATATCTTTCGCCGACTCTACCTCCAAAGAGTTCTTCGAGGACGAACGCGAAGCGGTCTTCAAACGTGCATGGCTCAACGTTGGCCGAGTCGAAGAGCTGCCGCGCATCGGCAGCTATCTCACCAAGGAAATCGAGGTCGCCCGGACTTCGGTGATCCTGGTCAAGGGCCGAGACGAATACATTAGAGCCTTCTACAACGTCTGCCGGCACCGTGGAAACAAGCTGGTGTGGAACGACTTTCCCAATGATCCAACCCACGGGACATGCCGTCAGTTCACCTGCAAGTACCACGGCTGGCGCTACGATCTGGAGGGTGCACTGAAATTCGTACAGCAGGAATCGGAGTTCTTCGACCTCGACGTCGCCGACTACGGCCTGAGACCGGTGTCCTGCGATATCTGGAATGGCTTCATTTTCATCAACTTTGACGCCGAGCCGCGGCAGAGCCTGTGCGAGTTCCTGGGCCCGATGGTCACCGGCCTGGACGGTTATCCCTTTGACAAACTGACCGAACGCTACGAGTGGGTCGCGCACAACAACAGCAACTGGAAGATCTTCGCCGACGCATTTCAGGAGTACTACCACGTGCCGTCGCTGCACCCGCAGCAGGTACCCCCGGAGGTGCGTGACCCGAAGGCCGGATTCACTTGCGGCCATTTCCAACTCGACGGGCCACACCGATTGGTGTCGACCGCGGGGAGGCGCCGTTGGCTGCTGCCGCACGAGTACATGTATCCGATCGAGCGGGCCACCCAGAGTGGGCTGGTCGGGCCCTGGCGCACTCCGGACATCGGCGAACTACCGGCGGGGCTCAACCCCGGTGGCATTGAACCCTGGGGAATCAGCAACTTCCAGATCTTCCCGAACACCGAGATACTGATATACGGCGGTTGGTACCTGCTGTACCGCTACTGGCCCACCTCGCATAACACGCACCGGTTCGAGGCCTACACCTACTTCAGCCCGGCGCGCAGCGTGCGTGAGCGCATCGAACACGAAGTCGCCGCAGTGGTTCTCAAGGAATTTGCCCTGCAAGACGCGGGCATGCTCGGCGGGACGCAGGCCGCGCTGGAATACGGAATCGTCGAGGAGTTTCCGCTCAACGACCAAGAGATTCTGGTCCGCCACCTGCACAAGGTCGTCGTCGACTGGGTCGAGGCATACCGACGCGAGAATGTCCCGGCGCCGGCGGGAGTGTGATCGTGCCGGATGCCCTGTTGCCCACCGGATTCGCCGAGCTGGAAAGCTACGCCCGCGTCTGGTGCCTGGCCACTGAAACCGAACGCTGGAACGCACGGATGGCCAGCACGATGGCCGAAATGCACGAGTTTTACGACGCTTTCTTCCCGCGGCTCGAAGAGGCCATCGACTACTGCGACAAGTTCACGCTCGAGGACCTGCCCGGCGATGCGCTCAACCTGCTGTACATGATCTATTCGCTGATCATGGTCGCCATGGCCGTGGAGGTCATGCATCAACCCGTCCCGACCGACGCCGCGGATGCGGTGATGATCCGCACCGTCGAGCCGGCTCCCTGATATCCACAAGAAAGGACAGACCGTGAGTCTGCTCACCATCACCAAGCTCAGCGACTCCGTCGGCGCCGAGGTCACCGGCCTGGATCCCGCGCACCTGGCCGCCGACGATCCAGTGGGTGAAACCATCCTGGATGCTTTGGAGGACAACGGTGTTCTGGTCTTCCGCGGGCTGCATCTCGACCCCGAGTCCCAAGTCGCATTCTGTCGCCGCCTCGGCGCCATCGACCACTCCTCGGACGGTCATCATCCGGTCGCCGGCATCTACCCGGTGACGCTGGATAAGTCGAAGAACTCCTCGGCCGCCTATCTGAAGGCGACCTTCGACTGGCATATCGACGGCTGCACCCCCACCGGCGACGACTATCCGCAAAAAGCAACTGTCCTGTCGGCTAAGCAGGTCGCCGAGCGCGGCGGAGAAACCGAATTCGCCTCCTCATACGCGGCCTACGATGCGCTGACCGACGACGAAAGGGACCGCTACGGCGCATTGCGCGTAGTGCACTCGCTGGAGGCATCTCAGCGCCGCATCACCCCCGACCCGACTCCGAAGCAGTTGGCGCAGTGGCGGTCCCGCCGCAATCACGAACACCCCCTGGTATGGACGCACCGCAGCGGCCGTAAGTCGTTGGTGCTCGGCGCTTCTGCCGACTACGTGGTGGGCATGGGCCGCGAGGAAGGCAGTGCCCTGTTGGCGGAGCTGCTGGACCGCGCCACCGTGCCCGCCTTGGTCTACAGCCACAACTGGTCGATCGGCGACACCGTCATCTGGGATAACCGCGGTGTGCTGCACCGGGCCGCTCCCTACGACTCCAGCTCGGAGCGCGAAATGCTGCGCACCACAGTGCTGGGTGACGAGCCGATTCAGTAGACCCCGGTGACCGACCAGCACTCGCCGCGGCTTGCCCCGCTGCCCGCCGACGAATGGGACGACCGCAGCCGCCGCGCAATCGCCTCGCTGATACCCGTTGAGCGGGCCAACCCGATGGGCG
The DNA here is from genome assembly GCF_003112775.1 of Mycobacterium montefiorense. GTDB lineage: Bacteria > Actinomycetota > Actinomycetes > Mycobacteriales > Mycobacteriaceae > Mycobacterium > Mycobacterium montefiorense. The sequence continues at coordinate 10,521 of NZ_BFCH01000002.1, forward strand.
CTGGCAATATCTTGTCGACCCTGGTGCGACATCCCGATCTGACGCGGGCGTATCTGCCGTTTAATACCTACTTGCTCAACGGCTCCACGCTGTCGGCGCGGGTGCGCGAGGTGGCCCTGCTGCGTGTGGTGCATCGGCGCGGCTGCGACTACCTGTGGTCTCATCATCTCCCGATCGCGCAGCGAGCCGGGTTGAGCGCTGAGGAAATCGACGCCATTCGCGACGGTCAACTCGCCGACGACAGTGATCAGTCGGTGCTTTCCACAGTGGACGACCTCATTGACGAGGGCACCATCTGCACGCCAACCTGGCGTGAGTTGGGTCGCCACTTCGCCGACGACCAGCGCATGGACCTGGTGTTCACCGTTGGGGGTTACTGCCTATTGGCCATGGCGGTCAACGCCTTTGGCATAGAAGATGAGGAACTGTGACACTCGGCCTAACAAGTCCCGATAGGCACTATTTCCAGTATGGGTTCTTAACCGCTTCAAGGGCTTCGGTCACGTAGCGATCCAGTGGCTGCCGGTTGGTCGACCGCAACACCCACTGCTGGAAGGCGAAATCGGCTGCACCAAAAGCGAGTTGAATCAACAAACCGGGACGCATGTCGGTCTCGGGGTCGGCACCCATGCGCTCGGCGACGAGCTTCATCGCTCGTTCCTTGTCGGCGGGCGTGTGGATCGTTGCCTTGTCTAGCAGGCCGGGCGCGACCAGCAGCGCTGCCCGCCACTCCTCGCAGTCGGCGCGGTCGAATGACCGGGTCCGCGTGATGATGGCGTTGACCAGTGCGACATCGGGTGACTCGCTGGCGGGCCGCTTCTCCAAGTGGTTGACGATCGCGGCACCGCCATAGCGCACGGGTGCCAGCAGCAGCTCCTCCTTAGTCGGCACATGCCGGAAGAAGGTGCGCGGTGAAACGCCTGCAGCAGTGGCGATCTCCTCGGTAGTAACGGCGTCGTATCCGCGTTCGACAAACAGCCGAAAGGCCGCTCGCCGGATATCGGCGCGGATCTGTGCGCGCTGGCGATCCCGGAGCGACTCGCTTTCGGTGGTCACCGGAAGCAGCCGATCCCACCGTCGACGTGAATGGTCTGACCGGTGATGAATGTCGCGTCACTGCCGAGCAGGAATGCGACCAGCGCCCCCACATCGGTGTGCACGTCGCCGATGCGCTTCATCGGAACACGCCCCACGGCCTTGTCGTACTCCTTGGGCGCGAACGACTTCCAGAACTTTACGCCGTCGGATTCAGCGAACGGGCAGATGACGTTGACCCGGATGTTGTCGCGTCCCCATTCCAGCGCTGCGACCTTCGACAGGCCGCGGATGCCTTCCTTGGCGGTGGCATAGCCGCCCCACTTGGGTTCACCACCTGTTCCCGTCCCCGAGCCGAGGTTGACGATGGACCCGCCGCCCGCTTCGACCATTAGCGGGTGCACGGCCTGCATCAGCAGGAAGGTCGCGCGGGGACCGACGTCGTGGCCGAGCGCGAAGTCCTCGAGGGTGATGTCGACGAATGCCTTGGGCTCATTGGTGGCGATGGCGTTGTTGACCAGGCCGTGCACCGTGCCGAAGGCACCGACTGCGGCGGCGGTGATCCGCTGCGCGCTGTCCGGGTCGCGCAGATCGGCGACTAACTGTTCCACCCGTCCGATCGCCTCGAGCTCCCTGGTGGTCGTGCCCAGGGCCTCTTCCTGGATGTCGACCAACAGGACTTGCGCGCCGCGTTCGAGCAGTGCGGTCGCAACGCCCTTGCCGACGCCTTGAGCGGCACCGGTGACGATCGCGGCGTGCCCGCGCATCGAATCGGGATGGCTGTAGCTCATCTGACGGGTCCCATCTGCAGCTGCACGCCGCGGTGCATTTCGTAAGTGCTGCGCGCACCGCCCGGCAGTTCGATGAACTCCACCGGCGTCCCGTCCGGGTCTTTGACGAAAAACATTCGAACTCCGCCGATTTCGAACGGATCCTGGTCCGGCGTGTAGCCGGCGTCGACGACACGGCGATGGATGTCGTTGAGGTCGGTAACCGACAACGACACGTTGTGGATCCCGGTGATACCCCGATGGGTCGGCTGCTGCTCCCCAGCTGGCTTATTGCCCAGGGAGAGCAGCTCGATCATCAGGCCGCCCAACAAACCGCCGACCACCCGGCCTTCCTGCTTACGGGTCGCGTGCAGTACCGCGTCGAAAGGCTCCCCGGAGATCAGGGATTCGAAGACGACGTCCATACCGAGCAGGTCCCGGTAGAACACCAGTGCACGGTCCATGTCCGTGACGCCCACGACAAGGTGACAGAACGACACATCGTCGAGGACGCCTTCGCCGGTCACGATGGCTTCGCGAGATTGGGAGCCGGGCGCCCGGCGAACAGCGGTAGATCCAGGTAGGTCTTGATGCCTGGTTCGGCGGCGCAGACGTCCGGGATGGCGTTGATGCAATGGTTTGCGGTGACCACCACGCCCGGGTTCTTCACCAGTCCCTCTTCGATCGTCTCCGGTTGCAGCCCCTTGAAGGTGAGGCTCACGTCGGGGTCGCCGGTGATCTCCACCTCGAAGCGTTCGCCCCGCCCCTCGAAATTCCAAGCCGGGTCAAGGTTTTCCTCACCCATCAGCCAGTTCACCGCCGCGGTGATGACCGGCTGGCCGTCGACGGTAGCTTGCCAGCGGAACCGGCGTGCGGCCACGGTGCCAGTGGTGATCGGGAAGGGTTCGTAGTCGATGTCGGCGGTCGCCACGGCGACATCCTGGATGGTGACGATGTTGGGATCGATCAGAAATCCCATGTGATCGGCGATCATCCGCACCGACTGCTTGAAGCCGGCTTCAAGCAGGCTGGCCATTGGCCCTTGGGTGGCTTCCTCCGGGGTGCCGCCGAAGCCCATGATGTGGCGCACCACATCGGGTGCGTTGTAGGTGCGGATGTCGGAGAACTCCTCGGCGCGCACATGGGTGACCGCGGACGAGAGCGAGGAAATCATCAGCGGGAAGCGCTCGGTGATGCCCCCGGGGTGGATGCCTGAACCATGCAGCGTCACACCGCTTTCCGTCGCGGCGTCGGCGACCGCCTGGTGCCGCGCGTTGCCCGGATCGGGGTATACCCAGCCGACCGGGGTGACCACGTTCTTGCCGGACCGCAGGATCGCGATGACCTCGTCGTCGTTGGGTACCAGCGGGCTGTACATGACGCAGTCGGCGTCCAGCGCGAGTATCTCCTCGATGCTCGAACTAGCGGTGACACCAAGGTCTGTAGTCCCGATGATCCGGCCGACGTCGACACCATTCTTCTGCGCGCTGTGCACCCAGCAGCCCGCCAGCTCGAGCTGCGGGTGGTTGAGCACGCATTCGATGGCGGCCTTGCCGACGCCGCCGGTCGCCCATTGAATTACGCGAAGCTTGGACGAACTACTCATCGCTGTCCTTTCGATTGCACGCCTTTACACGTCAACGATCGAAATGGCACAGTATGACCCGCTGGCAGTGACTGTCAACAATGGTTTCGGGTAGGAAGGGCCTGTGCATGAGCGACCTGGACGGCAAGATCGCGATAGTCACCGGAACCAGCCGCGGCGTGGGCGTCGGCATCGCCCATGAACTGCTGCGCGCCGGCGCCACCGTCATCGGCTGTTCGCGCGGGCCGCTGGACACCATTCCCGGCATCGAATCGCAGTGGGCGGCGCGTGCTTCGCAACGAGTCTGCGATCAAGGCGACTGCCGCTCGATCGACGCCTTAATCGCCGAGGTGGTGGCGACCCACGGTCGCGTCGACATCCTGGTCAACAACGCGGGCGGTACCGTCCCGGCGCCACACGTGGAGGACATTCCCGAACTCGTGCAACGCATTCAGGGCGCTCCGCCCAGCGACGACGACTACGAACGCACCGCGCTGTTCCACGCGTTCGCGGTGCAGATGAACCTGATCAGCCCGCTCTGGTTCGCCATCCGCGCCTACCGGCAGATGTCGACGCAGGATGGTGTCGGGTGCATCATCAACGTCTCCAGCGGCGCCGGGCACCCGGCGGGATCACCCACCTTGGTCTCCTACGGCGCGGCCAAGAGCGGCCTCAACCACCTGACTCGGTCACTGGCGCAGGAGTGGGGGCCGAAGGTCCGGGTCAACTGTGTGGCACTGGGCCCGACGATGACCGAGAACTTCCGGTCGTTCGTGTTGCCCAAAGACGATCCGACCGGCGAGAAGTATTTCGCCGCCGTTCCGTTGCGCCGGGCCGGCGAGCCCGCGGAAGTCGGACGGGTCTGCGTCTTCCTGGCCGGCGGGCAGGCCGACTACGTCAACGGCACGACCATCGAATGCGACGGCGGCATGCTGCCCGGCGTGCTCTACGACGCGGGCCTCAAGACGATCACCGACCTGCTCTAGTCCTCCGCACGGCGAGTTCCCAAGGCCCGCAACGGCTACCGTCGGTGTTTGGGCGCGCGTGACGCGGCATGCGATCGGGCCTCGATGCCGGTGAGCAGCATTTCGAGGGCGCCGCCGAAGTCGTCGACCATCGTCGAACGCCGGCTGGTCTCGGACAGCGCGGCCAAGTGCGGGTGCTCGGCGCCGGCGAGGTCGCCGATGCGCTTCGCGACCGCCGCATTGGATTGTTCGCGGTCGGCTCCAGCGAGCGGGCCGGCCAATTCGACTTGGGCAGCGCCCATTACGAGGCTGAGCACTCCGCGAAACGCGGCGAGCACATCGAGGTCGCTCAATCCCGCGCGCCGGAGCGCCTCGACGAGGCGTTCGGCGGGAAGGTAGCCGGCGACCGATACCGTGCGGCGAGTCAATACCAGCAGCGCGGCATTGGGGTGCTGACGCACGCCCAGCCACCAGGCGGTCGCGATGGCTTTGACGTCGGCACGCCAATCGTCGGAATGGCGTGGCAGGCGGATGTCGGCGAGCACCGCTTCGGCGACGAGGCCCTCGAGCTCCTCGCGGTCTTTGACGTAGTTGTAGAGCGTCATAGGCCCGGTGCCCAGTGCGGCCGCCAGCGATCGCATGCTCAGGCCGGCGAGTCCATCCTTGTCGACGATGGAAATCGCCTGCGCCCGCACCTCGGCGAGAGTGAATCGTGCCCGCATCTGCGGCCGGCCTCCTCATTACGCGTACCCATTGACACGTACACCGTACGTAAGTTAAAACGTACGGTGTACGTATCTAGGGAAGGATCTCACATGACCGCTGCCTACGACACCACCCGGGTGTCCTTCATGTCGCGCGGCAACCGTTGCGCGGCCTGGCTCACTCTTCCCGACGGGCCTGGGCCGCATCCTGGCCTGGTGCTGGCCCACGGCCTGGGCGCCACGCACGGCATGTCGCTGTCCGGGTACGAGCAGCATTTCGCGAGATCCGGGGTCGCAACATTGGTGTTCGACTATCGCTACACCGGCGAGTCGGACGGTGAGCCGCGTCAGCAGTTCAGCATGCGCGGGCGGCAGGACGTGGCCGCGGCCTGTGACTATCTGCGCGGGCACGCCGATATCGACGCTGCCCGGCTGGGATTGTGGGGAACCAGCCTGGGTGCGATGCACGTGCTACAGGCGGCGGAACACGGGCTCGACGTCGCGGCGGTGGTGGTGCAATGCCCGATCGTGCACGGTCCGGGAACGCTGCTGCGAAGCGGCCTGCTACCCGCCTTGCGGCTCACGCCGGCGATCGTCGCCGACGCCATCGGCCGGATTCGAAGGATGGGCCGAACCTACGTCCCCATCGTTGGCGAGCCCGGCGGCTTGGCCGCGGTGACCGGCGCGGGCGCGTTGGACGGCTGGTATTCCACCGTGTCGCCCGGGTGCACGTTCGACAACCGGATGGCGGCGATGGACGTGCTCGGCATCGCGTCGAGCAGCGCGAAACGCGGGGCAGCGAAAATTAAAGTGCCGCTGCTGGTTTGCGTTTCACGTCGGGAAACCTTGATGGACCCGCGCCACGCCGAAGACGTCGCCGCTGCGGCACCACGCGGAATCGCGCGGCACTACGACGGTGATCACTTCCAGATCTATCACCCGCCGCTGCGCAGCGAGCTGCTCGCCGATCAGACCGCCTTTTTACAGGAGCACTTGGGTGTCCGAGTCGGCTAACGCGTTGCGGGACAACGACACAAGGCTCGCGGAATTGGCTTCCGATATCAGCGCGACGCAGTGGGCAGAACCGAGCCTGTGCACCGAGTGGACCAATCACGAAGTACTGGCTCATCTCGTTATCGGATACAGTGTCGCGCTGTCCTCGGTTGCCGCGAGCATGCTGCGGCATCGCGGTTCGTTCGACGCCGCGAACACCAAACTGGCCCATGGCCTGGCGGCACGGCGCAGTCCAGACCAATTGCTCGGCGACTTTGTGCAGCTGGCGCGCCGACCCCGAGGAATCGGCCGCCTTTTCCCGAGGCGGCTGCTGCTGGGCGACCACGTCATCCATGAACTCGATATCGCGTATGCGTTGGGCAGAGCGTCGGCGGTGCCCGTATCGACCGTCGTCGCTGTGCTGAACACTCAAGTTCGGGTGCCCAACCCTTTCGTCCCGGCAGCAGCGCGGGCTCGTGGCCTCAATCTGCTTGCCAGCGACGCCGACTGGTCTCGTCGCGCCGATGGGCCCGCGGTCACCGGGCAAGCCGCCCACCTCGCATCCGTTCTCGCGGGAAGACCCTGGGCGCTGCGGCACCTGAGCGGCGACGGCGTCGCAGTACTTTCGTCTCGAATGTGAGATCGCATAACGGCGGCGTGCGCCGTCGGAGTTGACTGTGTGTCTCGGGTGGTGACACGCCGACCGAGTCCACCCGCAGCGCACGCTCGGAGCCGTACCCGCACACGACCGGGGGCGCGGTGGCGGGTCGCGCCCCGGTGGGCGTCTAATTGGCGGATGGAACTGATGAACCCCACCGACTCGGTATTTCTGCTGGGCGAATCCCGTGAGCACCCGATGCACGTCGGTGGTCTGTCGCTATATGAGCCCCCCGCCGGCGCCGGTCGGGAGTTCGTGCGAGAGTTCTACGACAGCCTCGTCGCGCAGCAGGATTTCCAGCCCACCTTTCTCAAGCGCCCGGCGACTTTCTTTGGCGGAATCGCCAACCTCGGGTGGTCCTACGACAAGGATGTCGACCTCGACTATCACGTTCGGCGCTCCGGGCTGCCCTCTCCCGGGAGGGTCCGCGATCTGCTCGAGTTGACTTCGCTGTTGCACAGCAGCCTGCTTGATCGCCACCGCCCGCTGTGGGAGGCGTACGTGATCGAAGGCCTCAAGGACGGCCGCTTCGCGATCTACACCAAGATGCACCACGCCCTTATCGATGGCGTGTCGGCACTGAAGCTGATGCAGCGCGCACTGTCCAACGACCCCGACGACGATGAGATCCGGGCACCCTGGAGCCTGCGCAAACCCAAACCGGACGCTGCGCCGTCGTCGCGGCTGCGTTCGCTGATGCATACGGCGGGATCGCTTGCCGCACTTGCCCCGTCGACGGTGTCACTGGCCCGTGCGGCGCTGTTCGAACAGCAGCTCACGCTGCCGTTCGGAGCCCCGCGCACCATGCTGAACGTCAAGATCGGCGGCGCCCGCCGCTGCGCGGCGCAGTCATGGTCGGTGGACCGAATCAAGAACGTCAAGAGCGCGGCGGGGGTGACGCTCAACGATGTCGTCCTGGCGATGTGTTCGGGCGCCTTGCGGTACTACCTGCTAGAGCAGGACGCCCTACCGGAAGCACCGCTGCTGGCGATGGTCCCGGTGAGCCTGCGTCACGAGGACGAGGCCGACGCCGGCGGCAACCTGGTCGGAGCCATCCTGTGCAACCTGGCCACCGACATCGACGATCCCGCCAAGCGGCTGGAGACCGTCAGCGAGTCGATGTACAAGAACAAGACGGTGTTCGCCCAGTTGCCGCGAGTTCAAGCTTTGGCGCTTTCCGCGGTGAACATGAGTGCGCTGGCGATGTCGATGGTTCCCGGATGGGTGAGCTCGACGTCGCCGCCTTTCAACGTCATCATCTCGAACGTGCCGGGCCCCCGTGAGCAGATGTACTACGGCGGTGCCCGCCTGGACGGCAGCTATCCGCTGTCTGCGATTCTCGACGGCCAAGCGCTGAACATCACCCTGGTCAGCAACGCCGACAAGCTGGATTTCGGTCTGGTCGGGTGTCGGAGCAGCGTCCCGCACATGCAGCGCCTGCTAGCGCACCTGGAGTCGTCGCTGAAAGATCTGGAACGCGCCGTCGGAGTCTGAGCCCGGTGCCAAAACTCAGTGCGGGTGTGTTGTTGTACCGGATCCGCGACGGTGTCGTCGAAGCTTTGATCGCGCATCCGGGCGGGCCGTTCTGGGCCCGCAAGGACGACGGGGCGTGGTCGATTCCGAAAGGTGAGTACACCGACGGCGAAGATCCCTGGGCCGCGGCGCAGCGCGAGTTCTCCGAGGAGCTGGGCTTAGCCGTTCCGGATGGGCCACGCCTCGACCTCGGCACGCTCAAACAACCAAGCGGCAAGGTGGTCACCGCCTTCGCCGTCCGCAGCGACCTCGACGTTACCGAAGCCCGCAGCAACACCTTCGAACTGGAGTGGCCGAAGGGCTCGGGCACGATGCGGGAGTTCCCCGAAGTCGATCGGGTCGGGTGGTTCCCGGTGGCGCAGGCACGCAGGAAACTACTCAAGGGACAGCTGGCCTATCTCGATGCGTTGATGGCGCATCGAGAGTTGACGGGCTGCACCGAAGGGGTTTGACGAGCGGAAGGATGTTCCAGACGTGAAGACGCTGCGAACACCCGACGATCGGTTCGACGACTTACCGGGTTTCCTTATGCACCAAGGTATTCCGATGTCTCCGACAATGACGGCGGCACGCTTCGGGTTTCCTGGGTACAAGACGGGCCGGAAACCGCCGATCCCGTCCTGATGCTGCATGGCGAGCCGTCCTGGTCGTACCTGTACCGCAAGATGATCCCGGTTCTGGTCGCTGCCGGCCACCGCGTCGTGTGCCCCGATCTGGGCGGGTTCGGACGTTCGGATAAACCGACCCGTCGTGAAGATCACAGCTATGCGCGCCACGTCGAATGGATGCGGGCGTTGGCCTTCGACGTGCTCGACCTTCGTAACGTGACCCTGTTTGGTCAGGATTGGGGCGGGCTGATCGGATTGCGTTTGGCGGCAGAGCATCCCGATCGGTTTGCCCGGCTGGTCGTCGCGAACACCGGGCTACCCAATGGGGAACAGCCGATGGCCGATGTCTGGTGGCAGTTCCGTGAGGCCATCACGACGGTGCCGGAGCTGAACATCGGCTCGTTCGTCCAGTCGGGCTGTCGCCAGCGGATGAGCGACCAGGTGCGGGCGGGCTACGATGCGCCGTTCCCCGATGACAAATACTGCGCCGCGCCGCGCGCCATGCCGGGTCTGGTACCGACCGCGCCGGACGATCCCGCGTCGCCGGCCAACAAGGCCGCCTGGGCGGCGCTTTCGGAAAGCCCGACGCCGATGCTGGTCGCGTTCAGCGACAGCGATCCGATTACGGGGCCGATGGCCGAGATCTTTCAACGCGAAATGCGCGGCGCGCAGGGCGTCGACCATCCGCTGATTCTCGGGGCCGGGCACTTCCTACAGGAGGATGCTGGCGAAGAGTTGGCCAACCACATCGTGGAGTTTCTGCGTCGCTAAGCGCTGCGGCGCCGCTGGCGACGGACCACGAGAACGATCACCGTTACCGCGATCGCCGCGAACACGAATCCGGCAAACAGAATGAGCTCGATCGGGATGACGACGTCGTGGTCGACGTAGATCACTTGCCGGTAGGTGTCATCGTTGGTGGCGTTGCCGAACGTAAAATCTGAGGAGATTCGTTCCGGCTTAGGGATATTCACCGCTAGCTTGGTCAGATAGCCGCCGTGATTCGCCGTCAATTCACGTAGCAGCGAATTCTGAACAGCGGCAGCGATGTTGCCCGCGAACTGAACTTGGACGGCCTGGGCTGAGGCATCGGCGTCGGTGCGCTGCTGTCGATGATCGGACAGCGTGAAGATCGTGACTTGTTGTGGGCCCGCGGCGGCCGCGGAAAGGCGCATGGGATAGACCAATTGCGTCGATGGAAAGGTCATCCGCACCGGGTTGAGGCCACCCACGATGGGGTTTGAACTGGTCAGCCGGATCGCGACGAACGACCAGCCGTCACGTAGGTAAGGGCCCAGTGCTTCCGACACGGCGGGACTGATGGCATAACCGTTGTCGCCCAACCACTTTTGCAATCCGCTCAGGTCACCCCCGGCCAGCGTGATGGCCTCCAGCGGCCCGAGGTGGACCTGGTTCACCACCGTGGGTCCCCTGGGAGCCGCGGCCTCGAGCGCAGCCGAACCCGTCTGCCCCAGCACCCAGTGCCGGCGCTGTTGGACACGAGGGGCGGTGAGGGTATCCAGCTCGGTGAATGTCGCCTTGTCGCCTTCCGTGACGGTCGCCGGCGCGGGGGTGGGCACTACCAGGGCGACGTTGTTCGTGTCGGCGTTCAGGGCGAGCTGCATGACGACGGTCTCGCTGGATCCATCCCAATGTACCAGCGCCACTTCGTGATTCATGGTGGCCTGGCCGCCGGCGGGAGGGACCACCGCACCGCACGCACAGGCATGACCCGGAGCAGCTACGGCCACATTGGCCAGGGTAGCCAAGAAAACGGCGATCAGGCCCAACCCGCATGTACGAGGCACCTTCATGGCGACATGCTAGTTGCTGAAGCGGGTACGGTCACGCCGTTCTCAGTGCGCATTAGGGTGCGGCATGCACAATGTGAGCATGACGACTGCGTCGATTCAGCAGCCCCCAGAACCCGCCGAGCAGGCCGAATTACAAAAGTTGCTGTTCGAGTTCCTCGATCCGGCCAACCGGGCCGATCCCTATCGGCTGGGTGTCCAGTTTCGTGAGCATGGACCAATCTTGTTGCCCGAGTCCCACCTCGCCGTCTTCTCGACCTACCGCGACTGCGACGACGTGCTGCGGCACCCGTCGTCGAGTAGTGACCGGATGAAGTCGGCGCGCGCTCGCGAGCAGATTGAAGCGCAGATCCGTGAACTGACCGCATCCGGTGCGCCGCAGCCCGCGCAGGTCCCGCCGGGATTTCTGTTCCTCGATCCCCCGGACCACACCCGGCTGCGCAAACTGGTCAGCAAGGCGTTCGCACCGAAAGTGGTCAATGCGCTGCAACCTGACATCACCGATCTAGTGGACGGAATGCTCGACGGGATCGCCGAGAAGCGGCGCTTCGACGTCGTCGAAGATTTCGCTTATCCGCTGCCGGTAGCGGTCATCTGCCGGCTACTCGGCGTGCCGCTGGAAGATGAACCGCAATTCAGCCACGCATCAGGACTACTCGCACAATCACTGGACCCGTTCGTCGAGTTCACCGGTTCGGTCTCCGACGGTCTGCAGGAGAGCCTCGATGCTGGAGCGCGGTTGCGGGAGTACCTGCACGGCTTAATCGATCGGCGGCGCTCGCAGCCCGGCGACGACTTGATGTCGGGTCTGGTCGCGGTGGAGGAGTCCGGCGATCAGCTGACCGAGGAGGAAATCGTCTCGACCTGCCTGCTGTTGCTGGTCGCCGGTCACGAGACCACGGTCAACCTGATCGGCAACGCCATCCTGGCGCTGTTGCGAGAACCCGCGCAATGGGCGGCGCTGCGCGCCGACCCCACCCGAGCCTCGGCGGTCGTCGAGGAGACCATGCGTTACGACCCACCCGTGCAGATGGTTGGCCGAACTGCCCTCGAAGACATGACAATCGGGACCGCCGAGGTGCCCGAAGGCCACGTGATGATGCTGCTACTGGCCGCGGCGCATCGGGATCCCACCGAATTCGATCGGCCCGACATCTTCGACCCGGATCGGGGAGTACTGCGGCACTTGGGTTTTGGGTGTGGGATCCACTATTGCCTGGGCGCCTCGCTGGCGCGGATGGAAGCCGGCATTGCCCTATCGGAGGTGACGGCGCGTTTTCCGCAGGCGCGCCTGGACAGCGAGCCGCAGTACAAGGCGAACGTCACGCTGCGCGGACTATCGGAGCTGACGGTGGCCGTCTGAAAGCTGCGGGTTGCGATCAGTGACCCGGGCCTAGTCTGGGCGCGAACTCCGGGCAGTAATAGGTGACCGAAGCGGCGATGAAGAAGGCGGACTGATTCCGGTCGAGACCGGAGTGCTGAATAAGGTATTGGTACGCAGCCTCTTGGTAGTCGAGCATGGCGCACACTTCCTGGGCATCCTCGATCACGGCGGCATCCGGTGCGTTGACCCCGATCCCATTTGCGCGCACCTGACGGAGGAAGTCATCCGTTGGAGTTGCCTGCGCGACCGGCGCCGCCCCTACCAACACGAGCCCGCTAACCGCCAAGATTCCCAGGGGCTTCCGCACGGCCGCCGCAGCGTTCATTCGTTGACTTCCTTTCGGCCTATCGATCAAGGATCTGCTTCCACCGCCGGTCAATACGGAGGGAGACCATAAGCGGCCTCAGTGCACGTGGACCAAACAAGCGGTAAAGAATTATGACCTATCACGACGCCATTTGCCTGCCTGCCAAAAGGCACGGCTCGGCATGGGTTAGCGGCTTTCGATCCCGCCGCTTATATCCAAGGCCCGGGAAGATGTCGCTGCGGCTAAATGTGACCTGCTGCTCGGGGCCTATCCGGGGGTGTATTGCGGGCAGAAGTATTGCACCGAGACGGCCACGAACATGGCGGATTGCTTGTCGTTCAGACCGGAGTTCTGGTCAAGGTATTGGTAGGCCGACTCTTGGTAGTCGAGCATGGCGCACACTTCCTCGGCGTCCTCAACCAAGGCGGCATCTGATTTGTGCAGCCCAACTCCATTTGCGCGGACCTGTCGAAGGAAGTCATCCGTGCCACTTGCATGTGCGACCGGGGTGCCCGACGAAAGCGCGATGGCCGCCAAGATTCCTAGGGGCAAGGACCTCATGAATGTCGATGAGTTCATCCGTTGACTTCTTTCCGTTAACCGTCTAGACATCAACGATCCGCTTTCGCCGCGGGCACTGCAACGGATTTTCGCTTCTAGGTAGCTGTGCAAACGCTGTGTGGACCTCGCGCGAAGTGGCCTCCCGCGCGGATTCCGAACGTGTAGTGAAGCCCGCCCGAGCTGCGGGAACGCAACCGGCTCTAGCCGAGGCCCGGCACGATATCGCCGAGGCTGAAGCTGACTGGTTGCTCGAGTTGCTCGTAGTTGCATGAGCGCGGATCGCGGTCGGGACGCCACCGGCTGAATTGCGCGGTGTGGCGAAACCGCCGACCTTCCATGTGGTCGTAACGGACCTCGACGACCCGCTCGGGCCGCAGCGGGACAAATGAGAGGTCCTTGCCGGCGTTCCACCGGGAGGTTTCGTGCTTGCGTGGGGTTCGTTCGCCGGCTTCGGATGCGGCCCAGTTCCACGGGTGGTCTTGGAAGCTGGTGACCAGTGGCTGCAGCTCGGTGAACAGCCGCCGCCGTTCGGCCATCGGAAACGCGCCGATCACGCCGACCGACGCGAGCTGGCCGTCACCTTGATAAAGCCCGAGCAGCAGGGACCCTATCGTGTCGCCGCCCGATTTGTGCACTCGATAACCCGCGACCACGCAGTCAGCCGTCCGCTCGTGCTTGATCTTGAACATGACGCGCTTGTCCGGCTGATATGTGACGGTCAGCGGCTTCGCGATCACCCCGTCGAGACCCGCCCCCTCGAATTCCTCGAACCATTGTTGTGCGGTGTGCAAATCGGTGCTCGCCGGTGTGACATGAAACGAGTGCCCGGAATCCGTCAAGGCTTCAACGAGGGCGGCGCGCCGCTCGCTGAACGGGCGCCCGGTGAAGTCATCGTCGCCGAGGGCCAGCAGGTCGAACGCGATGAATGCCGCCGGGGTGTGCTCGGCGAGCATTCGCACTCGCGAATCGGCCGGGTGAATACGTTGTTGCAGCGCCTCGAAGTCCAGGCCGCGATCGGTGGCGATCACGATCTCACCGTCGATCACGCAGCGCTGCGGCAACTCGTCCCGGGCCGCCGCGACCAGCTCGGGGAAGTATCGGGTCATCGGGCGCTCGTTGCGACTGCCCAGTTCAACTTGATCGTCGTCGCGGAAGCAAATGGATCGGAATCCATCCCATTTGGGCTCATACGACGCATCCGGCGGGATTGCCTTGACCGATTTGGCCAGCATCGGCGAAACCGGTGGCATGACGGGCAAGTCCATTGGTTCATTCTGACGTGCGCCGTGCTGGAATCGAGACATGGCTGCGGCAGCAGAAGAGCTCGACGTCGACGGCGTCTCGGTGCGACTCTCCAACCCGGACAAGGTGTATTTCCCGAAACTGGGATCCAACGGCACCAAGCGGCGGCTCGTCGAGTATTACCTCGCGGTGGCGCGCGGCCCGATGCTGGACGCCCTGCGCAACCGGCCCACCCACCTGCAGCGGTTTCCGGACGGCATCGACGGCGAGGAGATCTATCAGAAGCGGATACCGCAGCATCATCCCGACTACCTGCAGACCTGCCGGGTTACCTTCCCGTCGAGACGGACCGCCGACGCGCTGATGGTGACCCACCCGGCGGCCATCGTCTGGGCGGCGCAGATGGGCACGGTCACGCTGCACCCGTGGCAGGTGCGCTGCCCCGACACCGAGCACCCCGACGAGCTGCGCATCGATTTGGATCCGCAACCCGGCGTCGGCTTCGAGCAGGCGCGCTCGGTTGCAGTCGATGTGTTGCGGCCGTTGCTCCACGAGCTCGGCCTGGTCGGCTATCCCAAGACCTCCGGGGAGCGCGGGATCCACGTGTTCCTCCGGATCGCCACGGACTGGGATTTCATCGCCGTCCGCCGGGCGGGTATCGCGCTGGCGCGCGAGGTCGAACGCCGTGCGCCTCACGAGGTGACCACGTCGTGGTGGAAAGAGGAACGCGGCGAGCGCATCTTCATCGACTTCAACCAAAACGCCCGGGACCGCACGATGGCCTCGCCGTACTCCGTGCGACGCACGGCGATCGCGACCGTGTCGATGCCGCTGACGTGGGACGAGTTAGCCGGCGCGGAGCCGGACGATTACACGATGGCGACCGTGCCCGACCTGGTGTCGGGCCGCGACGACCCATGGGCCGGCATGGACGAAAAGGTGCAATCCCTGACCCGGTTGCTGGACATGGTCGAGGCCGATGAAGAGCGCGGCCTGGGCGATATGCCCTATCCGCCGAATTACCCGAAAATGCCCGGCGAACCGAAACGAGTGCAGCCGAGTCGGGATACCGATCTGACCAGGAAAAATAAGTCGAATTGAATGAAGCTGCGCGATAGGTGCGCATGCCGGTGGTGATTAACCTCTGCAATTACCGTCCGCGTGCATGCCACATTCTGGCATTCTGTCGTCAAATCGTCGCGTATCGCCGTGGTACGGGAATTACTGCGGTCTACGCGACGACGGCCGGGGGCCTAACGAATGGAGCGGCATGTCTGGTCTCAAGAGCAAGCTCATCCTCGCGGCGATCCTCACCGCTGCCGCCACCGCGACCGCGGGATGCACGGTGCCTTTCACGGTTGACTGCGGCACTTTCACCTGCTCTTTGGGCTAACTAGTCCCTGACGGGCGAGGCGCCTGTCGGCAGAATCATCATCGTCACCGGAAATTTCAGCGCCGCGCTGCCGCGGGAGAGCGTGCAGTACACGATTTCCATTTCCAGCGGCGCCTGCCGTATCGGGCGGGTTTCCATCTCCAGGTGGGGCTCGAGGTAGTGCGGGGTTGCAAGCCAGTTGAGGCCGCGTTGGATTGAATCGACCAAGTTCATCCACCCGACTCTACGCTTGCGTTGAAAGGTGTTGTTGCACAACACTTTCACTAAATCAAGGTGCGATGGTCAGCGCGGCTTCAAAGATAACGGGGACATTTCCGGGTCCGTTGTTGTCGGCTGGCCGACTACGACTGTGCCGGCCGCGGCAGCAGCCCCCGGTGGCTCACCAGGGTTGCGCCGCTGCGCGACGGCAACGCCCAGGCGGCGACTAGAGCGATCAGCGCACCGGTCGCGCCGGCCACCGGCGCCGGCCCTGCCGGTCCACACAGCACCATGTAGCCAAAGGCCGAACCGACGACAAGCAAAGCCGAATGGAGCAGTGTCCAGCTCAAGATCGAGCGCAGCCGGAACGACAACGCGATGCCGAGTAGCAGCGCAACCACGTGACCAACGGCTGTGAAGTCCGCACTCAAGGCTGCGGCGATGGCGTTGCCGAGCCACCAACCGATCCAGATGGGCCGCCAGCGTGACGGTATAGACGCGGTGAGCGCCCCCAGGACACACACCGCGCCGTAACTCATCCCCACGTCGGTGGCGCGCGCCAAGGACATCGGCAACCAGCCGGCCGTGAGCGCAGTGGCCAGCCAAGCGGCGACGACCAAGGTAGCGCCAATGTGGCCGAGTGTGAATGTGACGACCAAACCCTTACTGCGCCAGATCAGTTCGCCCAGGGCCAGTAAGCACACCAGGCCCGGCAGCCAAAGCAGCACATGTCCGCCGTCGCTGAGAAATGCGCTGCCGACCAACGTGGCCACGTGGCCGTTCGCCAGATTGTGCACGTTGGTGCTCATCTCACTCACCGCGACGTCGTGTGTGTGCGGGCCGAGCGCCGTCAGTAGGAAAGACACCCCCAGCAGCATGGCCGCGTACCCGATGGTGACAGGCAACCACGCCGCCACCGACACCAGCCGCGATCTCATCGTCGTCCAACGATTTTCGCGGAGCACTGTGGTTGCACCTTCGTGGGTGTTCCGGGTTGCGATCGGCGGCCAACTGCCGCCGTACGGGTCAACAGCCATGTCAGACATGCCTATTCCCCCTTCGCGTCGTCGATATCCATTGTGACGGAGCCGGAGCGGTGTGGCGGGTGAGACCAGTCACAGTCACGGACCAGCAGGTCAGCGAGGGTTTCTCGGCGCACCAGTGCGCGAGGCCGGCCGTTGGTGACCGCGATCAGGGGCGGGCGGCCCACCAAGTTGCAGGCGGCGCCCATCGAATAGTGATAGGCGCCAGTACACGCCACCGCCAGCAGATCGCCGGGATGGACGTCGTCGGGCAGCTCGATGTCACGCGCGATCTCTTCCCCGGCCTCGCAATGCCGGCCCACGATCGTGACGGGTGTGGTTGAGGTTTGTTCGTGCCAGTTCGCGAGCGCCACAGTATGTTTCATGCCGCGCAATCCCTCATGCGGGTTGTCGGCCATTTGACCGTCCACGACGACGAAGGTGCGCCCCTCGGGCTGGTGTTTAACGGCGATCTCCCGGTACAGCGTGATTCCCGCGCGCGCCGCGATCGCCCGGCCTGGCTCGATCACGATCCGCGGCCGCGGGTAGCTGTAGTCGGCACAGGCGGAGGCCAGCGCGGCCTCGATGACTGCGGCGAGTGTGTACGGGCTGAAGTCGGGATCGCCGGAAACATAGGGGACCCCATATCCGCCGCCGAGATTGAGCTCGCCGAGTACCACGCCGCGGTGGTCGCGCACCTGCGCCATCAGGGCCACCAATTCCCGGATCGCCGCACCGTAGAGCTGCGCGTCGGTGAGTTGTGATCCAAGGTGACAGTGCAATCCGAGCAGGTTGAGCGACGGTTGATCCAGCGCGCGCTTGACGGCACCGGTGGCCAGGCCGTCCGCCACGGTGAAGCCGAAGCCGTCGTCGCGCTGGCCGCGGGCCTCGACGGCGGGAATTACCCGGATCAGCACGCCCTGGCGACGGCGAACCCGCGCGGCCAGTAGCGCGATCTCGTTCGGGGAATCGATGACGATGCGGCCTACTCCGGCGTCGACCGCGCCGTCCAGCTCGGCGGCGGTCTTGGCATTGCCGTGCAGGATGATCCGCGACGGTGCCACCCCGGCGGCCAATGCGGTGGCCAGTTCTCCCGACGACCAGACATCCAGGCCGGCACCTTCGGCGGCGGCCCATTCGGCCACCGCGGTGCTCAACAGTGCCTTGCCCGCGTAGACCAGTTCGACCCCGGGCAGCGCGGCGCGATAGCCGCGGAGGCGGGCCCGAAAGTCCTGCTCATCCAGCAGATAGGCGGGGGTGCCGAACTCGGCGGCGATGTCGGTCGCGGCCACCCCGCCGACACAGATCCGGCCCAGTTCGTCGATGGAGGTACTCAACGGCCAGATGGTGCGATCGAGTTGCGGGCGCAGTTCGTGCTGTGCCGATCCAAGCAGCTCGAACAGCGTCATGTTTCCAAGTTGAGGTCTGCGGCGTTGTCCTGCCACGGTCTTAACGAATTTTTCACACCGGGGTGATCAATCTTCACGATTTTCGCGCCGTCGACGCGATCTCCGCTACGGCGCGCGGCAATCTGCGCGTTTCTGCTGATGTTTTGCTGCTCATGGACGCCGCATCCTGGCTAGCATGAGCGAGATTGATCCACGTGCGGGGGAGCCGCTGGTGGATTGGAGTGAACTTGGCGTGAGCGGGCTGCTGCCGACCGGCACGGTGACGTTGCTGTTGGCTGATGTCGAGGGCTCGACGCGGCTGTGGGAAACCCAGCCCGCGGAGATGACCGCGGCCATCGCCCGCCTGAATCAGGCGGTGTCGGACATCCTCGCCGCGCATGACGGGGTGCGCCCCGTCGAGCAGGGTGAGGGCGACAGCTTTGTGGCGGCGTTCGCTCGTGCCTCCGATGCGGTCGCGGCCGCGTTGGAGTTGCAGCGTGCACCCCTGGCGCCGATCCGGCTGCGGCTCGGGATCCACAGCGGGGAGATTCAGCTGCGCGATGAGGGCAATTACATGGGTCCGACGATCAACCGGACCGCGCGGTTGCGCGACCTGGGGCATGGTGGCCAGACCCTGCTGTCCGGTGCGGCCGAGCAGTTGGTGGTCGACCGGCTCCCGGACGATGCGTGGGTGACGGATCTGGGCACGCATCCGCTGCGCGATCTGCCTCGCCCCGAGCACGTGGTGCAGCTGTGTCATCCGGATCTGGTCAACGAATTCCCGCCGTTGCGGATCTCCACGTCCGTTGTATCGCAGCGACTTCCGGCGCAGTTGACCAGCTTTGTGGGCCGTGACGCCGAGCTGGCCGAGGTCCGAAAGCTGTTGGCAGACAACCGCTTGGTGACCCTGACCGGCGCGGGTGGGGTTGGTAAGACCCGGCTGGCGGTGCAGATCGCGGGGCAGCTGGCAACCGAGTTCCCCGGTGGCGTGTGGTACGTGGATCTGGCGCCGATCACCGATCCCGGCGTCGTGCCCATCGCGGTGGCCCGCGCGCTGGAGCTACCCGATCAGCCCGGCTGCTCCACGATGGACACCATCAGCCGCTTCGTCGCCGACCGCAAGATGCTTGTGGTGCTGGACAACTGCGAGCACCTGCTGGATGCCAGCGCGGCGGTGATGGTCGCACTCCTTGGCGTCGGTACCGCGTTGACGCTGCTGGCGACCAGCCGCGAGGCGATCGGGGTGGCCGGTGAAGTGGGTTGGCGGGTGCCGTCGTTGTCGTTCGGCGGTGAAGCCACCGAGCTGTTCAGCGATCGGGCACGGCGTGCCCGGCCGGACTTTGTTGTCACCGAAGACAATGCCCCCGTTGTGGCCGAGATCTGCTCTCGCCTCGATGGCTTGCCGCTGGCGATCGAGCTGGCGGCCGCACGAGTGCGGGCGCTGTCGCTGCCCGAAATTCTCGGCAGTTTGCATGACCGCTTCCGGCTGTTGACCGGCGGTGCTCGTACCGCCGTGCGCCGCCAGCAGACGTTGCGTGCCTCGGTGGATTGGTCGCATGCGCTGTTGACCGAACCCGAACGGGTGCTTTTCCGCCGGCTGGCGGCATTTTCTGGGGGCTTCGACCTCGAAGGAGCCCAAGCGGTCGCCGGCGGCGGGGACGTGGAGCGCTACCAGGTGCTCGACCAACTCACCCTGCTGGTCGACAAATCTCTGCTGCTGGCCGACGACAGCCGGGACCGCACCCGGTATCGGCTGTTGGAAACGGTGCGCCAGTACGCGCAGGAAAAACTCGGCGAATCCGGCGAGGCCGATGCCGTACGGTCCCGACACCGCGATTACTACACATCGATTGCGGTCGCCGTCGACGCGCCGGCGGGCCGCGATTACGAACAGCACGTCGAGCGGGCCGAGTTGGAAATCGACAATCTGCGGGCCGCCTTCGCGTGGAGCCGGGAAAACTCCGGTTCCGAGCGTGCGCTGGCGCTGGCGTCGTCGCTGCAGCCGCTCTGGTTCGCACGCGGACGCGTCCTGGAAGGCCTCGCCTGGTTCAATTCAGTCCTCACCGATGAAGTGGCGCACGACGACGAGGTGCCGGCGGCGGTACGCTCCCGGGCGCTGGCCGATAAGGCCGTGCTGGCCACGGCCTTTGGCCATCCCGAGAACGTGGATCACGCGCGGCAGGCACTCGATCTCGCGCGTGACATCGATGACGCCGCCGTGCTGGCCAGGGCGCTGACCGCCTATGGCTTTACGGCCGCCTACCGTGGCGAGCTGCCGGAGAAGTACTTCGCCGAGGCGATCGAGCTGGCCCGCACTTCCAACGACAAGTGGCGGCTGGCCCAGATGCTGGCTTGGCAGGCGCACGCAGTGCTCGTTGCCGGTGACCCGGTAGCCGCGCGGGTAGCCGCCGAGGAGGGGCGCGAGCTCGCGGATGCCCTCGGTGACCGGTTCGATTCACGCCACTCCCGCGTGGCTCTCGCTCTGGCACAGCTGTACGCGAGTGACCTGGACGGTGGGCTGGACCAATTGCAGCGGGTGGCCGCCGAGGCCGACGCGGCACATGACGGGATTCTCGCGTCGGGGAGCTATGCGCACCAGGCGAGCACGCTCGCGTGGCAAGGCAAGACGGACGCAGCCCGAATCGCCAGCGACAAAAGCTTCGAATGCGGCCTGGAATTCGGCCCCGTCATCGCCGGTCTGTGTCAGATAGCGTTGCTACAAACCGCTCTTGCCGCCGGCGATGCCGCGACAGCGCAGCAGGCGGCCGTGGCGGCCTGGGAGTATGGGAGCCAGGTGCCTGGGTACGGCGTGCATCAGCGCCCGATCATCGCACTGGCCGCACTGGCGAGCGGTGACCTTGCCGCGGCCCGGCGCTGGGCCGACGAAGCCGTCGCGGTGTCGACCGAGTGGCTGCTCCGGACGTATGCACTGACCACGCGCGCGGGTGGCGCTCGCGCAGGACGAGCCGGAGCAAGCCGAATGCGACGCTCACGATGCGCTGGCCTGCATCCCCGAGGGCTACCCGCACCTGGCCATCCCCGACTCCCTCGAGTGCGCGGCCACCGTGGCCGGTCGCAAGGGCAGCCACCGTGAGGCGGTTCGGATTTTTGGTGCGGCCGCCGCTATCCGCGACCGCATCGGCACCGTGCGGTTCAAGACTTGGGATGCCGCCTACCAGGACTCGGTGACTGCGCTGCGAGAGGTCATGGGGGAGGCGGATTTTGAAGCGGCCTGGGCCGAGGGTGCGGTGCTGTCCACCGAGGAGGCGATCGCCTACGCGCAGCGCGGTCGGGGGGCGCGCAAGCGGCCGGCCAGCGGCTGGGATGCGCTGACTCCGGCTGAGCGCGACGTGGTGCGGCTGGTCAGCGAAGGGCTGGGCAATAGTGACATCGCCACACGACTTTTCGTCTCACCACGTACCGTGCAATCCCATCTCACGCACGTCTACACCAAGCTGGGCTTGACCTCTCGCGTGCAGCTCGCCCAGGAAGCAGCCCGGCACGCCCAGGCTTCGCCGAACTCTTGACGACCTCGTCCCGGGGCTGTTAGACATGGCCTGCGTCACTAATTTGGGCGATCGCTCAAATAGGATTCGGTGGAGGTTGCCATGGGCCGGATGGGCGGCAAGGTCGCATTCGTAACCGGTGCGGCGCGCGGGCAGGGTAGAAGCCACGCGGTTCGGCTCGCGCGGGAGGGGGCCGACGTCATTGCCGTCGACATCTGCCGCGACTTCGAGAACTCCCCAGTCGATGGTGCGACGCCGGAAGACCTGGACATGACCGCCGGAATGGTCAAGGACGCCGGCGGGCGCGTCGTGACGGCCGAAGTCGACGTGCGGGATTTCGACGCATTGAAAGCCGCCGTGGACAGTGGCGTCGAGCAGCTCGGCCGCCTTGACGTCATCGTGGCCAACGCGGGCATCGGGACTACCGCCGGCAAGCTGCACAAGGCCAAAGAGGCACTGTGGCAAGAGATGATCGACGTCAACCTCAGCGGCGTATGGAAGACCGTGAAAGCCGGAGTGCCGCATGTGCTGGCCGGAGACCGCGGCGGTGCGATCATCCTGACGTCTTCGGTTGCTGGAAATAAGGCCTATCCGCATGTGGGCCACTACGTCGCGGCCAAGCACGGTGTCATCGGCCTGATGCGTTCGTTCGCCGTCGAATTGGGGCAGCACATGATCAGGGTCAATGCCGTGCTGCCGACACACGTGGGTTCACCGCTGTTGTTGAACGAGGCCACCTACCGCGCCTTTCGGCCGGAACTGGAAAACCCTGGGCCCGAAGATCTTGCGCCGGTGTGTCAGAGCTTTCACTATCTGCCGATCCCGTGGGTGGAGCCCGAAGACATCAGCAACGCAGTGTTGTTCCTGGCCTCCGACGAAGCGCGCTACATCACCGGCGTGGCGCTGCCGGTGGACGCCGGCAGCTGCCTGAAGTAAGGGAAAGCATCGATGACTGTCACCAATGACACTGAGGTTTATTACGACCCCTACGACGTAGGCATCAATGCCGACCCGTACCCGACCTACGCGCGGTTGCGGGAGGAGGCCCCCCTCTACTACAACGAGAAATACGATTTCTGGGCGGTATCAAGGCATTCCGATGTCGAACAAGGGCTGGCCAACTGGCAGGCTTTCTCGAACCGTCGCAGCGATATTCTCGAGTTGGTCCAGTCGAAGTTCGATATGCCCCGCGGTGTCATGATGTTCCAGGATCCGCCCGAGCACACGATGCTGCGCGGGCTGATGTCGCGGGTGTTCACCCCGCGCCGGATGGCCGAAATCGAAGACCAGATCCGGCGATACTGTGTCCGTTGCCTGGATCCACACGTCGGGTCATCGGGATTCGACATCATTGCCGAGCTCGCGTCGATGATGCCGATGCGAGTGATCGGCATGCTGTTGGGAATCCCTGAGTCCGAGCAGATCTCGGTTCGCGACGCCAATGACGCCAATCTGCGCACCAAACCGGGTGCGCCGCTGAAGGTCGCCAACGCAGACTCCATCGCCGACGGCCGCATCTATGCGGACTATGTCGAATGGCGATCGAAGAACCCGTCCGACGACCTGATGACCACACTGCTCAACGTCGAGTTCGACGACGAGGACGGGGTGCACCGAAAGCTGACCCGCAAAGAGGTGCTGCACTACACCCAGGTGGTCGCCGGCGCGGGCAACGAGACGACCGGTCGGCTGATCGGCTGGTTGGCCAAGGTGCTGGCCGAATACCCCGACCAGCGCCGCGAAATCGACCAGGATCGCTCCCTGCTGAACCGCACCGTCGACGAAACCTTGCGCTTCGAACCCACCGGACCGCACGTAGCACGTTGGATGGCAAAGGATTTCGAGTGCTACGGCACCACCATTCCGGCCGGCAGCGCGATGCTGCTGTTGTTCGGTGCCGCCAACCGCGACCCCCGTCGCTACACCGACCCGGACACCTTCAACATCCACCGCGACAACATCTCGCACATCACCTTCGGGAAGGGTGTGCACTACTGCCTCGGGGCGAACCTGGCCCGCCTGGAGGGTCGCGTCGCGCTGGACGAGATGCTCAACCGCTGGCCGGAATGGGATATCGACTACGACACAGCACAACTCAGCCCGACATCGACCGTGCGCGGCTGGGAGCGACTACGGGTCGCACTGCCCTAATTCAATATCGGCCGAACGTCGACTTGTTGTTGCGATTCCGCCCGATATTGCCCGATAAGTCGACGTTCGGCGATTAGCGTATGGCTCAGCCCTGCCTGCCGCGATCGCGGCGCGCCTTCGGCTCCGGCATCTCGAACCGATCCAGGAGCCGGTTGACCAGCGCGACGGCGGCTTCGTGACCCCCCGAGGAACCCAGCCCCTGCTCCAAGATCAGCGTGCGGCCGATCGAGGCGATGAAAACCGCGATGGCCGCGGGCGGGAACTCGTCGGTATCGATGTCGTGTTCGCGGATGATGAAGTTCAGCGCGGTGATCTGTTGCTCGCGCCACCGATCCGACCAGGCCGCGATCTCCGCCTGAATTTCCTTGCGGTGGTTGGCAAGTCCCATGAACTCCAGCAGCAACCGGGTGTCCTTGGGTGCGATCAGCGTCTCCCAAAAAGCGTGCAACGGTCGGTCGGAGGCGAACGCCTGCTGCTGACGCTCCAGGTAGACGGCGGCACCGCTGCGGAAGACAGCCAGGTACAGCTCGTCCATCGTCGGGAAGTAGTAGTGCACCAGCGCCGGCTTGACGCCGGCTTTGGCGGCCACCCGTCGCGACGTGGCCGCGGCGTAGCCCTCCTCGACCATAATCTGACTCGTCGCGGCCACCAGCATGTCGCGCGTCGTGGAGTCGCGCGCCTTAGGTCGCTCGGATGCGGTCACAGTCCGGTCATATCACACCGCGGGTTCGGCGACCATGTCGAAGAACGCGGCACCGGAGTCTGGGATGCGGTTCTGCTTGAACACGTTGACGGCGTAGGAGACCAGAATCATCGAATACAGCAGGTGCAGCAGCCGTTCGGCGTCCTCGGGTAACTCGTTGATGTCGAGGGTATTCAGGTGGGCGATCGCCGCCTCGGCTCTCAGCGCGATGGCGTCGTAGAACGTGACGAGCTCGTCGTAGGGCTTCGACAGCCGCGCCTCGTAGCGTTGCGCCCGGGTCGGCAGAGCCCAATCGGCGACAAACGGCTCGAGATCGGCGAAACCTTCGGGCAGTGTCATGACGACTCCCCGGACCGGTAGGCGTCGACCGTGTCACGGATGACGGTGTGGAACTGACGGATGAGCAGTTCCTGGTCGCTGAGGTGGAAGGTGTTTTGCGCCCGTGTCTTCAGCGCCGAGTGTGTCGCTTCGATGGTGTTCACGTCCTGCATCGCGAACTCGATTGTGCTGTCCACCACCAACTCCTGCGCCAACCGATCCCGTGCGTTTTCCGGTGGTACGAAGTACATGTCGATCTCGTAGATGTGCGAGTCGACGGTCTCCGGCCAGTAGGTGTAGGTGATGTAGTAGCCGCGCGCCCAGAGCTGGACCGAAATATTTGGGAATAGCCAGAATTGGTCGTTGCCCCAGGAGGCGATATTGCCTCGGTTGAGGAAAGCGGCGCTCTCGTCGTCGAGGCCCAGATCCGGAACGTCATCGGGCCCGAATAGCCCGGCCCGGAACAGCTTGTATACCCAGCGCTGGTCCTGGCGCGCAGGTCCCGCGGTGCCCGGGTCGCGGGCCGGCAGGGGCGGCGGCCCGGGGACCGAGGTGAGCATGTGCGGCCGGAACAATTCGTAGTGGTACGAGTCGACGGGCGGCACCATCTTCTCGGCCTTGGACACATCGGGATCGATGAAGCGCCCGTGTACATACGGCGGGTGATACCACTCGCACACCGAGTCGACCGCCAACTTCCAGTTTCCGTTGATCCGGGTGGAGAAGCCGTAGTGCTGTGTCATCTTGTCGAACGGCCACCCCTCGATCGGCAGCAGTCCGTCGCCCAAGAAGCTGCGCAGCGGCACCGGGTCCTCGGCCAGGTTGATGAAGATGAAGCCCGCCCACACGTCGCAGTGCACCCGCGGCATCCGCAGCATGCTCTTGTCGAGGTCGAAGAATTCGTCCTCGTTGGTGATGTGGTTGACCTTGCCGTCCAGGCCGTACCGCCAGCCGTGGTACTTGCAGGAGAACGCCCGGCAGGTCCCCGAGCTTTCCCGGCCGGGGTGTTCCTGCCAGACAACCTTGTTGCCGCGGTGCGCGCAGACGTTGTGGAAGGCGTGCACGGTGTCGTCGGCGTCGCGGGCGATCACGATCGAGGCGAGGCGGCCGGGCAGGTCGCGGGTGAAGTAGGAGCCTTTGCGGGGTAGGCGTTCAATACGCCCGACGCACAACCAGTTTCGTTCGAAGACGGCCTTGCGTTCGGCCGCGAAGAACTCCTCGGAGATCGAGTCCTCGTAGTTGACCGGGGCGGTGCCCAGTTCGGGATAGTCGGTGGTGAACTTGCCCCGACCGGTCGACAGTCGTTGCTGAATGCTGGTCACGAGGGGACTCCTTCATGCGACGGTGCGCCATTGCTCCAGGGCTCCTGGTCCCATGCCCGATCCAGCGGGGCCATCTCGCCGCCGAACGGGAAGAACACGCGCTGGGCGTAGGTCTCGCGGCCCAGGCCGTGGCCGAGTTCGTTGACGAAGGCCCGCTTGAGCGGGTTGGTGAACAGCTGTCGCGTGTACCGCAGTGTCAGCGGTGGTCGCTTGATCAGTTCGCGAGCGTGCTCCCAGGCTCGGTCCAACACCTTGTCCTTGGGCAGCACCTCGTTGACCACGCCCCACTCCTTGGCCTCCTGCGCACTGAGTTTCTGACCCGTGAGTAGGAAGTAGCGCGCGCGGTTGTGCCCGGCGAGCACACTCCAGATCACATGCTGACCGTCGCCAGGCACCTGGCCGCGCGGGAAGTGGGAGGCGTCCTGGAAGTAGGCGTCCTCGGAGGCCAGCACGATGTCGCCCATGATCGGCACCTCAGAGTGCATGTTGCACGGCCCGTTGACCGCGCTGATCATCGGTACGTCGACGTCGAGCACATTGAAGATGAGATGGCGTGCGTACCAGGCCTTCTCGTCGAGCTTGTGCGTCCCGCGGTCGTTGGGCATAGCCTGATAGATGGGGTGTTCGGGGGGTTCGCCGTTGGGTAGGCGACCCCAGTTGGCGTTGTAGTTCTCGCCCGTGCCGGTATGAATGAGCACCTTGATCTCGCGATCGCCCGCGATATCGGCAAACGCATCCGACATCTCGTCGTGCGCTTTCCAGCTCCACACCAGGCTGTCACCGTCGGTGTGGCACTGCATGAACAGGATTCCGTCGTCTGTGAGTTCGAACTTGTAGTTGGCATAGCTGTTCTGGTACTCGCTAAATCTCGTCCGCTTTGCCATTGAGCTGTCTCATTTCCGCGGTGGTGAAAGTGGCGCCGGCACCATTTGAGCGATCGCCCAAATGAGGTAGCTGCCATGCTTGCACCTCAGCCAGCAGCGGTCAAGGTTCAGCGACCGTGCAGCAGCGCCACCACGGGTGCGAAGGATTCGATCTGCGACTGCTGCACCGTCACGTAATTGACGCCGAGGCTTTCGCGGCGTGAACGCAGCAATTCCCCAACGCTTTCCGGCGTGCCGATCAGGACGTTGGGATGGTCGCGGAGCAGGTCGGCCGAGATGCCCGTCGTTTTCGCGATGTCGGCCAAAGCCGCCTCGGGATCGGCGGTGATCTCGGTGAAGTACGGCGAACTCTCGACGTCGAGTCGCCGATAGCGGTCACCGGCCGCGGTACGTACGAAGCCGATTCGACGCTCGGCGACCGCCTGTGGATCGAGGCCGTCGGGATCGCGAGCCACGAACGGAACGCCGGAGATGCTGACGATGTCGGCCTCGCGGCCGGCGAGCGAGAGCACGCGTTGCCCACCCCCGCCGATCATGATCGGCGGATGCGGCTGTTGCACCGGCCGCGGCCGTCCCGCGTATCCGCGGACCTGAACGAACTCGCCCGCGTAGTCCAGTTCTTCGCCCTCCCAATGCGCCTTGATCAGCGCGACGGCCTCGGCCAGCTTGGAGATTCGACGACCCGGACGGTCGAATTCCACTCCCATCGCGGTGTATTCGACTTCGCTCCAGCCGGCGCCGATGCCCAGCTCCAGACGGCCATCGGAGAGCAGATCGAGTGTCGCCGCTTCCTTGGCCAACACCGCCGGCACGTGGTAGTCGATGCAGAACACCCGGCAGCCGATGCGCAGCGTCTCGGTGTGGGCGGCGGCTGCCGCCATCGCTGCGATCGGCGCCAGGTCCTGGCGAGGCGTGCGTGCGGCTCGCTGCGCGGGTCCCGGGCCGAGGTAGTGGTCGGCGAGGAAAAGCGTTGAATAGCCGAGATCTTCGACTTTGCGGACGGTATCGCGCCATTCGCGCCCGCCGGTGGCGTTGGTCGCTTGCACCGCGAAGCGAAACGGAGGCCGGTCCATAGGCTTGACCGTAATCGATACCGGGTGATAGGCATGTGAAGCCAACCGTTTGAGCGATCGCTCAGGAAAGGTGGATGACGGCTTGAGCGCGAAGACAGCGGTCGTGACGGGCGGTGCCTCGGGGATTGGCCGTGCCTGCGCCGAAAGGTTGCGTAAAGACGGATTTCAGGTGGCCGTCCTCGATCTCACACCCACCGACGACGGGTTCGGCCACGTCGCCGACGTCACCGACCGCGCGCAGGTCGACGCGGCGATGGCCGCGATCCGCGACGCATTGGGCCCGATCCTGGTGCTGGTCAACGCCGCCGGGGTGGAGGGCTTCAAGAAGTTTCTCAGCATGTCGTTCGAGGAATGGTCGAAGGTGATCGACGTGAACCTCAACGGCGTGTTCAACACGATTCAGGCGGTGCTGCCCGACATGGTCGAGGCCGGCTGGGGACGCATCGTCAATATCTCGTCGTCCAGCACGCATTCCGGCCAACCGTTCATGGCCCACTACGTCGCGGCGAAGTCCTCGGTCAACGGGCTGACCAAGTCGCTGGCCCTCGAGTACGGCCCGAGCGGGATCACCGTCAACGCCGTGCCGCCGGGATTCGTGGACACACCGATGCTGCGCAGCGCCGAGAGCCGGCATCTCCTCGGCGGGACCGTGGAGGACCACATCGCTCGCACACCGGTTCGCCGGGTGGGCAAGCCCGAGGATATCGCCGCCGCGTGTGCCTTCTTCGCTTCCGAGGAGGCCGGCTACATCACCGGGCAGATTCTCGGCGTGAACGGCGGCCGCAATACCTGACGCCGACGCTTTCGGCCAGATCCCAATAGATCCAAGGAGTTTGATGTACGACAGGGACCAACTCTTCATCGACGGGAAGTGGGCCGCGCCGGCTTCGGGCGGGGAAGCCATCTCGGTGGTCTCCCCGCACAGTGCGGCCGTCATCGGCCACGCGGCGTGCGCCGGACCTGCCGACGTCAACCGCGCGGTTGACGCCGCCCGGGCAGCCTTCGACACCGGACCGTGGCCGCGCATGCAACCGGCGGAACGCATCGAGGCAATCACCCGGCTGGCCGGCATCTATAAGGAGCGGCGCGCCGATATGGCCGCACTGATCTCGGCCGAGATCGGTGCTCCGATCGCCTTCGCCAAGATGGCGCAGGTTCGGCTGCCGCTGACGATGATGTCCGCGTTCTGCAACTTCGCCGCGGGTTACGAATGGCAGCAGGAACGACCCGGGCTGTACGGCAAGAACATCCGGATCCGCAAGCAGCCGGTGGGCGTCGTCGCCGCCGTGGTGCCGTGGAACATGCCGCAGTTCCTGACCGTGACCAAGGTGGTGCCCGCGCTGCTGGCCGGCTGCACGGTGGTGCTCAAGCCGGCCCCCGAGTCGGTGCTCGATGCGCAGCTGCTCGCCGATCTGGTTGCGGCAGCGGATCTTCCGCCGGGCGTGCTGAACGTGCTGCCCGGAGGCCGGGAAGTCGGTGAGCTGCTGGTGCGCCATCCCGGCGTCGACAAGGTCTCGTTCACCGGCTCCACGGCGGCGGGCCGGCAAGTCGCCCTTGCGTGTGCCGAAGGACTGAAACAGGTGAGCCTCGAACTGGGTGGCAAGTCGGCGGCGATCGTGCTGGACGACGCCGATCCCGCGGACGCCGCCACCGGCATCCAGATGGCCAGCCTGGCCAACAGCGGCCAGGTCTGCAACGCGCTGAGCCGGATTCTGGTGCCGCAGAAGCGTAAGGACGAATTCGTCGACGCGTTGGCCGCCGGGATGGCGTCGATGACCGTCGGTGACCCGGCCGATGCCAACACCCAGATCGGTCCGCTGGTGGCCCAGCGCCAGCAGGAGCGGGTCCGCGGTTACATCGAATCGGGCAAAAGCGAAGGGGCGCAGCTGGTTACCGGCGGCGCCGAGATGCCCGACGGACTCGACACCGGTTGGTACGTGCGCCCGACACTGTTCAGCGACGCGACCAACGACATGCGCATCGCGCGCGAGGAGATCTTCGGTCCGGTGCTGACGGTCATTTCCTACCGTGACGAGGACGAGGCGCTTCGAATTGCCAACGACTCCGAATACGGGCTGGCCGGATCGGTGTTCACCGCCGACGTCGAGCGGGGCTACGGCGTCGCGGCCCGGGTCCGGTCCGGCACCTTCGGCGTCAACGAGGGTTACATCATGGACCCGGCCGCACCGTTCGGCGGCGTCAAAAACAGCGGATACGGTCGCGAGCTCGGAACCGAGGGAATCGACAGTTACACTGTGAGCCAATCTATTTCGACCGCAGGCTGATCGTCGAGCGTGAAGCTAGCCGCGCGCTCGACGCCCAACGTGAAGCTGGCTTCACGCTCGTCAGGACGTGGCCGCGGGCTAGCCGCGTGATGATCGCCATGGTTAGGGAATCGCTGATCGGGGAATGGTCCTGGGAACCATCCACAGATAAGGAACACGCGCGGCTTCGAGTTTTCAGGACGTCATCAAGTCCAAGTACCTGTTGTTGACCACTTTCACCAAGGACGGTCGCCCGAAGCCCACGGCGATCTGGGGGGTGCCCGACGGCGACAAGCTGCTCGTCATCACCGACGGCGGCTCGTGGAAAACCAAGCGGATCAACAACACGCCGCGCGTGACGATCGCTAAAAGCGGGGTCCTGGGCAAACCCAAGAGCGAAGAGGTCGAGGGCGTCGCCCGCGTGCTGCCGAAGTCCGAGACGCAGCGGGTCTACAACGCCGTGCTGAAGCGGTACTGGTATCACGCGCCGTGGTTCTACGTGCACTCGATCGTGCGCGGCGGTATCGACAAGGTCCACGTCGGCCTGGAGATCAAACCCGCCAGTTAGCAACGCTTCCCGGCTTTCGTCCACTCATTCTCGCCGAGCGCCCGGCCAGCCGGCCCAGGAGTTCGAGCGCCCCGCCAGCCGGGCGCTCGGCAGTCGCAGACGCCCGTCACCAACGCTTCCCGGCGTGCGACGCCGCGGTTAGGGTTGACCGGTGGCACAAGAATTTACCCGCACGGCATCGCCGATTTTGGTGTTGGTCGCGGCGGCGCGCGTCGGCGTCGGAGCCGCGATGTTGCTGGCGCCCGATCGATTCTTCAAACCCGAGTCGGGTACCGAGACGCTGCTGATGCAGACGATCGGGATCCGGGACCTGGTCATCGGGTCGGGTGCGTGCGCCGCGTTGTTACGCGGAGGCGACACCGAGTTCCGGCGCTGGGCGGCCTTCGGCTTGATCAGCGATAGCGCCGACCTGCTGCTGGGGCTGCGCAGCCGGCCTCTCGTCGGTACCAAGAGCGCGATGATCGCCACGCTGGCGCCCGTGCCGTTCGTCGGCGCGGGTGTGCGCGGCTTCGTCCGTAGCTTCGGAAGGGGCAGGCAGCCTTAGCTGTCGGTGCCGTGCAGCGCATCGATGGTGTCGGTCACGGTGTCGCGAGCATCCCGGTAGGTGATGCCGAGCTCCTTCTCGCTGGGTGAATCGTCCGACGCCGGCATCTGCGTGTAGTACTGCATCCCGGCCGCGGTGAACGGCGTGTTGAACGGTAGATATGGCGTCGCAATGTCGAGAACCGCTCCCGCGGCGCGGATTATGGTGTCGGGAACCGGCACAGCGACCATCGTGGTGTCAGCCACCTCGCCGAACATGCTCGCCAGCTCGCTGACGGAGACGCGGTGCCCGCCCGCCATGTAGCGTCGCGGTCCGCGCCCGGGTTCCAGCAGCGCCGCGTGCAGCGCGGCCAGATCGCGGGCGTCGACGATCAACCAGGCCGCTCCTCGCCCGGGTACAAAATGCAGGTCCAGCAACGACTTCACCCCTTGGCCGGCTTCACCGTATTGATTGCCGACCGGCGGCCCGAGAACCATGCCGGGATAGGTGATGTTGACCGGCGCGCCGGCGTCCTGCAGCCCGCGGGCGTAGATCTCGACCTGGGCCTTGGACGTTCCGTAGCCGTCGGCCCCGCCGACCACCGGCAAGTCCGCCGACAGCGTCTCCAGATCCGGACGGAACAGCGCGGTGAAGCTCGATACGTGCACGATCGGGTCCAGACCGAGCTCGACTGCTTGACCGAGCACGTTTTGAGCGCCCTGCATATTCGTGGTCAGCATCTCGTTGGTCTGGCGCGGATCGGTCGCCACCAGAGCGGCGCTGTGCACCACGGCGTCGCATCCCTGCAAGGCTTCCCGCACCGAGACACGAACGGTGATGTCCCCGACGGCGTAGTCCGATACGTCGACACCCAGCTTGGCGACCGAGGAGTGCAGCCGATCGGGATTACGCACCAGGAACCGAACCGAATGTCCCGCGTCAGCGATGGCTTTCGCGGTCCACCCACCGACAAGTCCAGTACCGCCCGTTATCAGAATCCGCACGCAGCGATTCTGCAAGGCTTGTCGCTCGCGGGGCAACCTGGCGGGCGTTAACTACAGGTGACTGGCGACGAAGCTCGCACCCTGGCCCGTCATTCCGTTGACGACGTAGGAGGCGTGCGCCGCGCCGTCGTTGCCGCCGCCGCAGATCGGATCGCCGGGAGCGCACAGCTGCAGCGTCTTAGGCTGGTACAGCGGGCCGATGACGATATCCGGTGCGCCGTAATGCTCGAGGAACTGATTCGACGGCGTGCCGAACAGAATGACGGCCGCGACGTGGTTGGCGACGTCGGATGGCATCGGCGCCGGCACCGACGCCGCAGGAACGTTCTTCGGGACGGCCGACGAGGTGACGAAACCGGCCACCGCCGCGCCCTGCGAGAAACCGCCCAGCACTTCCCGGGTCTTGGGGCAGCTTGCCGCCATCGACTCGATGTGCGAGGTGGCGTCCCGAATCCCGTCGATGAACGTCGCCGGGAAATCGGGGTTGCTGAAGTCGTTGCTGGCTGGGTAGTTCACCGGGTACACCGCCAGCGACCGGCCACCGATCTGCCCGCGCAGTGCGTCGACGAAGCCGGAACCGATGCCGCCGACACCGGGCGGCTCGCTGGTGCCACGGGGAAATACCAGGTCGACGTCGGGACACGGCTCGGCATCTGCCGACGGCGCGTGGCTGCTGAACAGGACGGCGGCCGTCATCAGCGCGGCGACCCCGGCGGCCGCCGCCAGCTTGCGCATCCGAGTGTTGATCAACTTCACGACGTTCACCTTCATCCCACCCAGTCGAGTCCAGGTCTCCCTTTTGTCTGTATTCGATGCAGACGGCGATACGGATTGCCCAAACCGTGCATTCTCAATCGCTACCGGGGAACCAGGCGCAATACCGGGATCTTGCGGCCGATCGCCACGGTCGCGGCGCGGTAGTCGCTGTAGCCAGGGTACGAGCATTCGGCGAGGCCGTAGAGCCGCGCCCAATCGGCGGGATCGAGGACCTCCGCGGCCAGGAAGCTCTCCCCGCCCAATTCACAGTCGGGATGCGCTTTGAGGTTGTAGTACCAATTCGGGTGCGAGCTGCCGCCGAAGTTGGAGGCGATCGCGATCACGTCGCGGCCGTCGTGGAAGTACGAGATCTGGGCCTGACGTGGCTCACCGGTTTTAGCGCCCCTCATGTGCAGCGTCGCCGACGGCACAGCAAACATTCCCCACGACACTTTATCGCGGGACACCCGCATCAGCCACGGATCGGTCTTCGCGGCGACGTGCTGGGCGAGGAATTTCCCCAGCCCACTACGAGCAAACTTCGTCATGGTGCGGTTGAAAGCCGAAACGTGGCGCTCCGGGTCGACATGGGGTAGCGACATGAAACGACGATAATCCCGACCTAGGGGTGCGCGGGTAGCTTCCGTGCAACCTGCTTGCGGACCGGCTTGAGTGCCGGTGCCCGTTCTGCTTTCCCGAGAAAGACGACCAGCAGGTTTACCGTTGGCTTCAGTAAACCTGCTGGTCGAGAGTGAAAGCTATTTCTTGAAGGCGTCCTTCACCTTCTCGCCGGCGTCCTTCAGGCTGGACTTGGCCTGATCGCCGCGGCCCTCATTCTTGGTGTCGTCGTCTCCGGTGGCCTTGCCGATGGCTTCCTTGGCCCGGCCGCCGAGGTCCTCGATTTTGTTCTTGATCTTGTCTTCGGCGCTCATGGTTTCGCTTCCTCCTCGCACGATGTTGTTATCGATTCGGCTACCCCCGAACCGTCGACTTCAAAACCCTGCATCGAGATCGGGCCGCCGCCCGGCCGGAGCGGTTGCCCGCGTTACGAGGTCAGGCTGGCAAATAACCAGTTCGTCCATTCGGCATGGGATGGATCACAATGGATCCCATGAGCACCGCAACGGTGGTGGCGATAGTCGTAGTGCTGATGCTGCTGGGCCTCGGCATCGTGATCAATCAGCTGCTTCGGCTGCGCAAGTATTTGAACGAGTCGCCTCCCGGGCATTTGCCTGGTGCGGATGTCGGTGAGCCTCCAGAACGCGATCTGCCCGAATGATTTTCTGGCCTCTGCTCGACTGATAGCTTCGTTCTGATAATCGCACCTCATCGGCGAGGGGCCGCTCCGGCGGTTGCTGCCGATGCGCACAAGCCCGGGGGCACCATGACACCGTCGACACTGCTCGTAACCGACGACGGCTTGCCGCCCGGTGTGTCGGGCGCCGCCGATCCGCATTTCGCGAACGTCGTCAAAAAATTTGCCCAGCAGTTCCCGGGGCGGCGTCTGGGCGGGGGAGCGCTGAGCGTCTACGTCGACGGCATTCCCGTCGTCGACGTCTGGACGGGGTGGGCGGACCGGGACGGCACCCAGCCCTGGACCGCCGACACCGGCGCGATGGTGTTCTCGGCGACCAAGGGCGTCGCCTCGACGGTGATTCACCGGCTGGCCGATCGTGGCCTGTTGTCCTACGACGACCCGGTCGCCGAGTACTGGACGGAGTTCGGGGCCAACGGCAAGGACGAGATCACGGTTCGCGACGTGCTGCGGCACCGATCCGGGTTGTCGCATCTGCGTGGGGTGACCAAGACGGATTTGATGGATCACCTGGCGATGGAGGAGCGGCTTGCCGCGGCGCCCGTCGATCACCTGCGGGGTGTGCAGGCCTATCACGCGCTGACGTACGGCTGGCTGCTGTCCGGGCTGGCCCGGGCGGTCACCGGCAAAGGCATGCGAGAACTGATTCGTCAGGAGGTCGCGCGTCCGCTCAACACCGACGGCCTGCATCTCGGCCGCCCGCCGGAGGGCTCGCCCACCACGCCGGCGCAGATCCTGATGCCGCAGAAAAGAATCATGCCGACCCCGGTGCTCAACTTCATTGCGCCGCGGGTGGCCAACATGCGGTACTCGGGCGCGCTGGGCGCCATGTACTTCCCGGGGATCATGTCGCTGATGCAGGGGGACACCCCGTTTCTGGACGGTGAGATCCCCGCAGCCAACGGCGTGGTCACCGGTCGCGGCCTGGCCAAGATGTATGCCGTGCTGGCCAACGGCGGCCGCATTGACGGCAAGAAGTACCTGTCCGAGGAGTTGGCACGCGGGCTGGCCGGGCAAGCTCGAATCAAGTGGCCGGACGCAAACATGGTGGTGCCCATGCCTTTTCACCTCGGCTACCACGAGTCGCCGGTGCCGGGTCTGTTGCACGGGTTCGGCCACGTGGGCCTTGGCGGGACGCTGGGTTGGGCCGACCCCGAGGTCGGCGGCTCATTCGGCTACGTGCACAACCGGTTGCTGACGTCCCGGGTGTTCGACATGGGCTCGTTCGCCGGATTGGCGGGTCCGCTGCGATCCGCGATGGAGGCCGCCCGTCACCAGGGCCCGATCGAGGTGCCCCAGCTGGGTGCGGCCTACGCCAAACCCGCCCGGCGCCGGGCGGCCACGCCGGCCAGGGCCGCGTCGGGGGACTAGATCTTCGCGAAGCCGCGCGGGAGCGTCAGCGGAAGATCGGCATAGGTGGCGATTCCGGGCGCCGCGGCGACAACGGCGGGGATCGCGTTGATGGCGGGCACCGCCGTCATGATGTGGCCGAGGTCCATGAATTCCTCGAGCGTCGTGGCCTCGAAGTAAGGCGGCGGCAGGAAGCCGACCTTGGTCGTCACCGTCGGCTGCCCGTCGATCTGGATGACCCAGCCGTCCTGCTCGATCTGCCAGTCCGGCTCGAGGGTCTGACCCTTTTTCCACCGCACGTTGAGGTCGATCAGGGTCTTGCCGTTCACGATGCCCTGCCAGCTGATGTAGGTGCCCGCGACGTGTCCGGCCGGGATCGTCCACGACGCCATTTCCAGGTCGGCCGTGGTCTGGGCGAACTCAGCGACGCATTTGACCTCGTCGAGTTCGACGCCGAGCGCGTCGGCCACCAGCCGCACCGCTTCGCCGAAGATCGCGGTCCCCTTGGCGGCCATCGCCGGCAGGTCCGGGTGGTCGATCGGCTGACCGAAGCCCACCGGCTTCTCGGTCTCGGGCGAGTCGTAGAACGTGGTGTCGGCAGCCTCGTTGACGGTGACCTTGTCGATCCGGTTGCACACCATCGCCGAGACGATCGCCAGCAGTTCGGCGAAGCCGGGGCTGACCCCGGAGCCAAAGATCGTTGACCCGCCCTTCTCGCAGGCCTCGAGGATGCGGTCGCGGCCCTCGCCCAGGTTGTGCCCGGTGATGAAGGACGCCGTGGTCACCACGTTGACTCCCGCGGACAGGATCTGCACCAGCTCGTCAACGCTGATCCACATCGGGTTGTAGACGACGCAGTCCGGTTTGAGGGCAAGCAGTGCGTCGACGTCATTGGTGGCGGCGACCCCGAGCGGAGCGATGCCCACTAATTCGCCGGCGTCCCGCCCGACCTTCTCCGGCGACCAGGCAAAGCATCCGACCAGTTCCAGGATGGCGTTGTCGGCGATCGACTTGAGCGAGCTCTTGCCCACGTTCCCGGTGTTCCACTGAACGACTCGATAGTTGTTTGGCACTCGCTCAGCATAGGGGTTCTTAGTGGGGCTTAGTAGGCGGATTCGGAAGCCAAAATCTCGGCCAGAAATGCGTCCGCGGGCGGCCGGTCCAGGCGGGCGTGCACCCAGCGGCGGATCCGTTCGCGGGTGTCGCGGGGCTCGGCCGTGTCGGCTCCGACGATCACCGCGGTCTGCGACCAATCGTGATCCCAGGCCGCGGATTCGGTCAGCGGCCGCGCCTCGGCGTCGAGAAGGGGAAGGGTCGCGTGGCCATCGCCGTCCAGCACCCCGGCCCCGCTGACGGCTCCGGACTGCAACCGCACCGGGACACCGGTGGCCGGGTCGGGTCCGACAATCGCCGCCCGCACCACGGCGGCGACCCCCGCCTCGACCGTCCACTCGACGGTGTCTTCGCCCGCATCGAAGATCGCGGGGGGCACCGCGGTCCAGTTGACGGATGCGATGCCCCTGGCGATTTCAGTCGCGCCCCTGGGCCCGCGCCGGCACCGGCGGCTAGCGCGTAGTCGTCGCGCCGTTCGCTCGGCATCGCTGGTTCGCTAGCCGAATCATCAAGAACGGCAAGCAGTTCCGCCCACGCGTCGTCGTCCACGCCGATCTCTTCGGCAAGCCCGGCACCGGCACGTACCAGGTCCGCGATGCGCGGATCGTCGCTGCGGACATGGGTGAACAACGCCGCGGCATGCGGCGCCAGCAACTCGGCGGCATCCGAATCCAGCGTGTCATCGGTGAAGAAGCCCTGCGCCCCGACGGTCAGCAGCGCGATCTCGACGTCGAGCAAGGCACGATCCAGGCCGGCGATGCCGTCCTGGCGGCTCGCCGGCCACCAGCGCCGCAGCCAATGCCCGATGGCCAGCCGGCGCAGCGGATCCATCGACCCCGCCACGATGTCGACGCCGGTGAGCTCGATGCTGGTCGCGCCGTCCATCGCGGCCGCGGCACCCGCCAGCGCGACATGCCCGGCTTCGCCGAACACCCGCCAAAGCCAGTCGGTGCGGGACAGATCGGTGAAGGTGATCCGGGCTCGCCCGTCGCCGGACGGATCGTCGACCGTCCAGGACAGCACGGCGCCGCTGACTTCCAGCACCGCGGCCAGCGGTGACTCGGGGCTAACCGGTCCGAGGGTCCAAAGGCCGGAATCGGCAACCAATTTCATCGGGCCACCTGCAATTCCAGCATCGACTTGATCCGCTGGCGGTGATCGAGGCTCACCGAGCGCGCGACGCCCTCCAGTAGCGACCGCATCTCGTCGACGTTTTCGCAGGGCTCCTGCCACACGTCGCGCCCGTGCAGCCGGGCCCACAGCCGGCTCAGGTAGGGCGGCGCGTACGCGGCCAGGTCGTCGACCACTTGTCGCTGCCGGGGATGGATCGGGCCGCCCTCGGCGAGATAGCGCCGGGCGTGCAGCACGTACGCCTCCTTGCGCAGCCGCGCCTGGATCTGCGCCGCCAGCGCGTAACGGCTTGCCACGGCTCGGTCCAGCGGCGCCAGCTCGACGGCGACCTCGATGCCGGCTACCAGCGTGGCTTGCTTGTCTTCGGATAGCAGCCCCCACGGCGCGCAGGCGCGGTCGACCTCCTCTTCGCAGAGCAGCGGGATGTCGGGCAGGGCGTCGCGGTCCAGGGCGCGACGCAGGGTCGCCCGGACCCGGTCCACCACAGTGCGATCCAGCGGACGGTCGCCGTCCGCCCCGCCGGCAATGGGTGGAGGACGTTGCGGTGCAACCGAACTCAGTCCCAGCCCGACGATCGACCAGGGCAGCTCTGCCGATCCGACACGGGCCAGGGCACCCAGGTTGTACGGGGTGGTGTCGCTGATCATGGCCTCCCAGACCCGCTGCCGGGTGGTCGCGGCACGGTGCCCGTGAGCGGGCCCGAGCACGGTGGGAAGCTCAGCCAGGAACGGACCCGTCACCGTCTCACCTGCCCGCACGTCAGCCCAACTGCCTTCGAGCTGATCGGTCAGGGCGGCCACGACATCCGCACTGGCCACGTAGTGGTGCAGGACCTCGATACCGGCACGGTCGCGGCCCTGGTGTATCTCACCGAGGATGGTGGCCGCGGTCTCCCGATCTTCGGGCGCCGGTGAGCCTTTGGTGACCGCGAGTTCGAAACACGCCGGGAAGTAGAGCTCCTGGGCGTTTCCGGCGCGGATCCGCTGCCTGCGCCGCTCGAGCTTGAGAACCGCGAACCATGCTGCGGTGGAGCGTAATTCGGATGCACCGCCGATGATCAGTTCATGCATCGCCGCGGCGGTATCCGGGGCGACCACCGGGGCCGAATACTGCGGGTTCGACCGCAACCGCAGAACCAACGGGTCGATGATTCGCTTGACGGTCCGGGTCAGCGGACCGCCATCGTCACTGCTGAGCACCTCGACGCCGGGCCCGATGGCCCGCCACGCCTGGTCAATCACCGACCGGCGTGGATGGCCTGCTGCCACGGCGGTGGCCAGCTGCGGATCCGCGCTCATCAGCACAGGATAGGGGCTTTCGGAAGATACCGGCAGCCAAAAAGTTGGGTTCGGTAGCCGGCCGGCACGCAGATCCTTGTTGCATGAACAAGCTGAGGACATTGCTGGCGGCCGTCGAGCGTCTCGCGTTCTGGCGGCACCCGAATGCCGAAGGTCGTACTGTCGGCGTCGGTACCGTGCGCGCGGTCGCCGGTCAGCGACAGGTTTTCGTTGAAGTGGTGGCCGTATCGGGTGAGACATTCATCGGCAGATTGGCGCGCAGCGGGGACGGTCCCGACGTGTCGACGCTGCGGCCCGGCCTTGTCGTTCTGGTGGCCTTCGATCCGGCTGCCCGCGAGGAACTTTCGTTGCCCGACGATGTATTGGCGGTACACGCGTCGTGGTTGGCCGCGGTCTGAGTACTAGCGCGCGCCGTCGACGGCGAAACTGACCAGTGCGCCCCAATACAGCGGGCTGGCCGCGTGGTTTCCATCGCGCCAGCGCCGCATCTGCTCGCGCTGCCATCGGTTCACCGCACAGCCCGCATCGTCGCCTTCGTGGGCGCGGTCGACGGCGGCGACGACATCGGTCATCGGATCGGCGTCCGTACTGGCAAATTGACGGTAGGCGGCCGTGGTAGGCAGCGACCACAGCGTGGCAGTGACAAGCTGTGCGCCACCTAGAATCATCGCCGCCACCAAGCCGGTCGCTTCGTCGAATCGATAGTCGCCGCCCGACCCGCAGGCCAGCAGGGCCACCCGGGGAGGCATCGGCAATCGCAACGCCATTAGGTCCGACGCCGTCAGCGGACGGTGGTCGCCGATGGTGTCGGCATCGCCGCGACTCGCCGCCGTACAGGCCAGGTGCAGGGCCGCGCGGTCGGCCTGGGCGGCGTGATCTGGCTGCGCGTCAGCAGAACTCGCGTGACCGACGTAGAGCAGCCTGCTCGGGTGCTGGGCCAGCAAGTTGGCCAGCCAGGTGCGGTCGGCATCCTGCCGGCGGAACAGTTCGACCGCCCCGTCGACCGCGGGGAGCGTCGCTCGTCGCTTGATCAGTTCGGCAAAGTGTTGTGCCAGTGGGGTTTCCGTCGAAGGTCTGCCCAGCACCGACCCGAGTGCGGAGTCGGGGCGCTGTCCGGGCACCCGAGGGTCGAGGACCAGCACCGGCGGGCCGTCCTGGCGGGCGTCCCATCGTGCCGGGGTGCGGGGCGCGTGCATGATGTTCGCCGGCACCGCCATCAGCACGTCCACCAACTCCATCAGCCGATGGCCGTCGGTGTGTTCGCCGATATTCGCAAGTTGCCAGGGGATCCGGGCCGCGACTCTTCCGCTTGCCGTGATGGCGTCCTGGCGGG
Organism: Mycobacterium montefiorense; assembly: GCF_003112775.1. Taxonomy (GTDB): domain Bacteria; phylum Actinomycetota; class Actinomycetes; order Mycobacteriales; family Mycobacteriaceae; genus Mycobacterium; species Mycobacterium montefiorense. The sequence continues at coordinate 51,290 of NZ_BFCH01000002.1, forward strand.
CGCGCACCAGTTCCTCTTTGCTCGGTCCCGATGTCGGCACCGCGAGCAGCCCCCAGGGGACGCGGGCCAGCCGCGCGCTGGGGGCCACGAACAGCGTGGCGCGTGGCGAGGACACACACTCGTTCAGTAGCTGCCAGCCCTGCGTCGAGATCAGCAGCACACCTAGAATGTAGGCGACGGTGAGCTCGGCGTCCGGATTCGCGAAAGGCCCGGTGGCCAAGGCTCTTTCGATCGCATCGCGCCTGCTCTCGCTGCCGTACGGCTCGGGGATGGCATCGGTCAGTTCTTCGATCGCGGCCAGCAGCAGGGGCTCCTCCACCACCCAGGTGACGGTCCGGGCCGGCTGCCCGATGATCCGCAAGCTGCCGTAAGTGGCGATCCCGAGGTCGGCGTAGCGCAGGACGAGAGTCAGCCGGTCGCTCATGGCCAGGTCGACCAGGCGGGCTCGGCGGCGGTGACGTCGCGGCCGTAGCGCTGCAACGCCAGGGCGCGATAGTGACTCATGATCGGCGGGCTGTCGGGCTGCATCTGCAACGGAGGCAACGGGCCCAGCCGGGTAAGGGAACGGCCGGCCGACGTCGGCGGACCGGCGGCGGCCAGCGCCGGTTGGAGCTCGGCGTCGACGAGCACCGTGGCAGTGCCCGTCGACGCCCATTCGCCGATGGCCGGCCGCTGCGGATCGGTATCGAAAGTGCCACGTGCGCTGTGATATTCGATGAGCTCGCTGATCAGCTGGGTGTTCTCCCATTCGTACGCGACGGCGAAGGCACCGGCCAGAATCGGTGCCGAGATGCTGGCCGCCCAGCGCGCCCTCGCGTCGGCGTCGGCGATCGAGAAACGCACCGAATCGACCGCCAGCGCGGCCGGCACCTTGAGCTCGGCGGCCTGTTCGAGTTTGGTCATGCCGCGCCAGTATTCGGGCGTGCCGACCTCGCCCTTCAGGATGCCGAGTCCCTCGGCATGCTTTGCCTCGGTTTCCTCCAGCGGTTCGTCGGGATCGCCCGAGCTGTCGAAGCCGAGGTCCGCCAACGCATCCGCGCGCCACACGGTGCCGAGCTGGCTGTCCAGCTGGGCGTACTGTAGCCAACTGCTGCGTGGCGACGAATCGAGCAGTTCGCGGGCCTGGGCGATCAGCTCGACCGCGTCGGCGAACTTGCTCCAGGATATTGCTATCCAGCTGCGCTGCAACAGGATTCGATGTAAATGCAAGGGCTTTGCCAGCTCGCGCCAGTGCCGTTCGGCATGCTCCCAGCACTCGTCGGCGGCTTTGAGTTCCCCGCGAGCCAGCCGGGTGAGTCCCAGGTACAGCCAGCACCGCGCGTCGTCGTGTGCGCGCTCATACCGTGTGATCACCGGGTAGGCCTCGGACACCAGCTGCTCGGTCGTCGAGTGGTCACTGACCAGCCAACGCGCGGCCGCACGCTCCAATTGCGTTCTGGCTTCGGCCAATTCCCAGCTACGCGCCTTCGCCCGGGCCCCGGCCCGGCGCAGCCACGGCTCGGCTTCGCTCAGGCGTCCGGTCTCGACGCAGAACCTGCCGTACGCGGTGGATGCATCCACCCGCAGCCGGTCGTCGAATTCGTCGTCGCCCAGGAGGTCGATCGCGTCGACCACCTGCTCCCACAACGGAACCGACCGCATATGTAGGTCGTCGTCGCACAGCGCGTTCGCGCACAGCAGTTGCGCATGAATGATCAGGCGGGTGTGCTCGCCGGCCAGCTCGGGGAACGCGTCGTCGGCCCGGCTCAACTCGGTCAGTGCCGTTGCGGCACCTTCGTGATCGCCGTGTGCGGCGGCCAGGCCGCTCTGCAGGAACTGCGCTCGGCGCGAATAGCGGCGGATCATGTTTGCCACGTCGGCCGCGGGCATCGGTGTCGTTTCCGGCCGGTTGCCGGCCAGGATTCCGGAGTAGATGTCCAGGCAGTCGCGGATACGCCGGATGCACTCGTGCACTCCGTCATTCGCGTTTCGCGCCAGATAGATCTCGCCCAGCTGCGCGAAGACTTCCAGGATCTCCTCGTCGCGATCTTCGCGTTCGATTGCGGGTATCAGCGACAGCAGCAGATCCCGGGCGCCGGTCTCGTCGGCGTCCAGTGTCATGCGGCGGGCTCGCTCTAATTCGCCGGAGATCGACACGGCTGCATCATAAATCCATTTACCGGGAGTCTGCCCCGGACAGCCCGGTGCGGCGGACGTGTGAGTGAAGCACGTCCGCCGCCCGGAGTGAAGCCGATTAACCGCACGTCACCTTGATGCTGAAGTCCTTGGTGATCATGCCGGCCATCGGGTTCTTCAGGTCGGCGCCCTGCGCCTGACCGGTGATTGTGTAGGTCTTGCCGTCCACCGCCACGTTGGCCGACCCGACATTGGCACCCATGTTGCTGGCGACCGACAAGGCGTTGCCGTCCACCACAAGTGCCAGCGACTCGACCTTCGGAGTTGCTTCGTCGGTCATCACGACTGCCAGCGCCTGCTGCGCACCGCCGGTGGATCCGCTACCGATGTCGATCTTGCCGCCCTGCTTCACACAGGTCACCGAGGCTGGGTTGACTCCTGCCAAGTCGGCACCACCGACCTTGATCTGAGCACCGCTCCCGGAGGCCACCCTAGGGGCTGAGCTCGACGCCGGGCTGGCTGTGTGGCCGCCGCTCGAGCAGCCCACCACGGCCGCTGCCACGCCGAGGGTTCCGATTGCGCCCACGAGAAGACGTTTCACTGGTGGTTCCTTCCTTCATGCTCCGCCCCGTTGGCGTCGTCATGGGAGCAAGTACAGAACGCCCGAATTGCTACCGATCCCAACTTTTGGGTGCAAACCGGGCTCCGTCGCGGGAACGGGACCAAACCTGGTATCGGTCTAGTTGAACGTTGCGGCGATCTCGATTTCGACGAGGGCGTCGAGCGGTAGCGCGGCGACGCCGACGGCTGAACGGGCGTGTACGCCTGCGGGTCCGAAGCCCCAGCCGAGAAGCTCGGATGCGCCGTTGACGACGTCGGGTTGTCCGGTGAAACCGGGCTCGGATGCGACAAACCCGGTCACCTTGACAATCCGAGTGATGCGGTCCAAGTCGCCTATCTCGGCACGGATCGCGGCGAGCGCGTTGAGCGCACAGATCTGCGCCTGTGCCCGCGCCTGGTCGGGTGTGACGTCAGCGCCGACCTTGCCGGTTAGTGTGAGCGCACCATCGACGAGCGGAAGTTGTCCGGAGGTATACACGTGGGCACCGTCGGCGACAGCGGGCACGTAGGTCCCGGCCGGGGCGGCGACCGGTGGCAGGGTCAGACCCCGTTCGGCGAGCCGGCGTTCCACTGTGGACTTCGACGAGGTGATGTTGGGCATCAAAAGCCTTTCAGGTGAGGGGATTTGACTAACTATTCTTGCCGCGGGCCGCGACTTGCCATCGGTCGATGACGGCATCGTCGCGCACGACGGTGACCTCGTCGATGAGGTTCATGGCCGAGCAGACGTGGTTCGGGATTACGCGTAGACGTGTGCCGATGGGTGGCAGCTGCGCCTCATCGGGCCACGCGACGGTGGCGTGGTGCTCGGAGAGTGCGGTGATCCTGGCGTTGGGGTAGTCGATGAGGCGGCCGAAGCCGCTGGTCCATGCTGGGCGATCGCTGCCGAGGATCTTGCTGCCCGAATCTAAAATGATCCGGCGCGGGCCATCGGCAGTGTCGTGCCGACTGACCACCGTTGCGGCAACCGTCAGCGAGATGTCTTCGGATCGGCATCGTTGAAGCTCGAGCTGTTGTGCATCGCCGAAAACATAGACGCCCGGGCGGACTTCGGTGGCACCGTCGGCGGCGGTTAGGAGTGCCGTCGGGGTGGATCCACCGCTTCGGCAAGTGACCGTAATACCTTCTGCGGCAAGTGCATTAGTGGCCTGGATGAGGGCGTGCTGTTCTTGCGCGGCGGCTTCGGCGGCTTTGCCTGGGCCGTAGCTGTGCCCCGGGAAGGTAAACACGCCGGTGATTTGCAGGCCAGCGTCGACGGCGGTGCTGGCGACTTCGCCCGCCCGCTGCGGTGCGATGCCGCTACGGTGTTGCCCGCTATCGACTTCGACGAGCACATCGATTGCCGCACGGTCATTCCCCAACTTCGCAGCAATGTTCAACGCGGCCTGCGGCGAATCGACCCCGATCGCGACGCGGGCACGCCCGCTCAGCCGGCGCAGGCGGTCGGCTTGGCGCGGACCGATCCAAAGTGGGTAGGCGATAAAGATGTCGTCGGCGCCATGGTCGACGAATACCTCTGCTTCACCGATGGTCGCGACGGTGAGGCCCGTTGCGCCCGCATCCAGTTGCAACTGCGCGATCTGGGGCACCTTGTGGGTCTTCACGTGCGGACGCAGCCCGATCCCGCGTTCGGTGATAGCGGCGCTCATCCGCGCGATGTTGCGCTCCAGCGCGTCATGATCGATGACCACGGCAGGTGTATCGATCTCCTCGGGAATGCGCGTCATCATTGGTTCCTGTCTAGTTGGTTGGTCCATCTCTGCCTGGAATCGGCATACTGGCCTGCGCGATCTGGGCGGCGGCGGACCGCCAGCCACCCGATCGCCAGCACGACAAACCAAAGGGGAAACCACGCCAGTGCGGTCGCGGTATCTGGATTGGTTGTCAGGGTCCAGATCACAAACGTGAAGAAGCCGAGGATCGCCCAGCACATCGGTACACCGCCGGGCATCTTGTAAATCGACTCGGCGTGACGCTGGGCGCGGCGGCGACGGTACACGAGGTAACTGGCGATGATCATCACCCACACGAACATGAACAGCAGCGATGACACCGTCGTGATGAGCGTGAAGGCTTCGAGCACCGATCCGCCGGCGTAGAGCAGTGGGATGGACATCAGCAGCAAGGCGGCGGTCAGCCCGAGCGCGGGGGCCGGCACCCCACCGCGGTTGAGCCAGCGAAATCCTGCAGGCGCGCTGCTCGCGTCGGCGAGGCCGTACAGCATGCGGCCGGTCGAGAAGACCCCCGAGTTGGCTGCCGAGGTTGCCGAAGTGATGACGACGAAGTTGATGATCGAAGCCGCCGCAGCAAGTCCGGCTAGCGAGAACATCATCACGAATGGCGACTGTCCGGGCGCGATATGTCGCCACGGGATGACGCACAGGATCGCGAGCAGCGGCCCCGATGTAGAAGACGACTATCCGCACCGGCACGGCGTTGATCGCACGCGGCAGGGTGCGACGCGGATTAGCGGTCTCTGCGGCCGCCGTGCCCAGCAGTTCGACACCGACGAAGGCGAAGAATGCGACCTGAAAGCCGCCGACCATGCCCGTCGCGCCGGTGGCGAAGAACCCGCCGTCATTCCACAGGTTCGCCAGTGCCGCGTGGGTACCGTCGGGGCTGACGAAGTCGGTGCTCACCAAAATCGCTCCGACGGCGATCAGACAGAGGATCGCCGCGACTTTTATCAACGCGAACCAGAATTCGATCTCGCCGAAGCTGCGAACGTTGAACAAGTTCAGCGAGAGGATCAGCGTCACGGTAAGAATGGCCGGTAGCCATGCTGGCACGTCGGGCCACCAGTACTGCGAGTAGCCGGTGATGCAAACAACCTCGGCGATGCCGGCGACGATCCAGGCGAACCAGTAGGACCACCCCATAAAGAATCCGGCGCCGGGCCCCAACAGGTCGGAGGTGAAGTCGACGAAAGACTTGTAGTTCAGGTTGGACAACAGAAGTTCGCCCATCGCCCGCAGTACGAAGAACACGAAAAACCCAACAACGCCGTACACCAGCAGCACCGCCGGACCGGCGAGAGAAATCGTGCGCCCTGATCCCATGAACAGGCCGGTGCCGATCGCGCCACCGACCGCGATCAGTTGGATATGTCGGTTGGCAAGGCCGCGGCGCAGGTGCGGAGCGCTCTCGTCGGCGACCGATGCGGCGGCGACCTCATTCGTCATGTGTGGCGTCCTCATCAGTTGGACCGGAGAGACCGACGACGCAAAGCTATCTCAACAGTACGTTGAAAGATCTCCGCCCCGCGGCGAAGATTACACAAATCGTTGTGGAGTGTCTAACGTTCATGGCAGCTAAAATCGACAACATGTTGAAGAAGGACGTCGGGCAGCTGGTGGCCGCTTTGCGCATCCTCGACGCCGAGACGATCAACCTGATGCTCGAGCAAATGGTCGATGCACTGCAGGGCAGCTATCCGCAGCCCACCGAGGTGGTCCTGCACGACCTGCGCCGAATCCCCAACACCGTGCGCGCGATTGCCGGTGACATCACCGGGCGGCGACCGGGAGACCCTCCCACGGACAAACTGCTGCGCAGTGTGGCCGCCGGAGACATCCGCCACGAGATCGCATATCGGTCCGTGCTGCCCGACGGACGAGTGCTGCGCTCCAGCACGATCATGTTCACCGCCCGCGACGACGAGCCCGCCGCTGCGCTCTGCATCAATACCGACGTGACGCCCTGGGCGCATCTCCGCGGCGCTCTCGACGGCTTACTACCAGCCGACGGGGACGGCGAAGCCGTACCGATTCCGCTGCCAACCTCCACGCCAATTGTCCGACCTGCGCTCGGCGACCCAGACAGTGAACATTTTCCGCACAGTGTGGAGGAGTTATCGGCACGGCTCATCGATACGGCGATCGCCAATGTTGGCGTGCGCGTTGCCGAGATGCGCAAGGAACACAAGATGGAGGTTGTCGCCGAACTCGATCAGCAAGGCTACTTTCTGGTCAAACAATCCGCCGAGACAGCTGCGGCCGCACTAGATGTCACTCGCTATACGGTTTACAACTACCTCAATGAGATACACGCGCGGGTATCAACGACTCAACCGATTCGCCCCGGCCTCGGTGACTGAAGACGGCAGCTACCGCACCGACGAGAACACCGGCATTCCAGTGATCCTGGCGAGACTGACCCACCAGCAGTAGCGCCGGCGGCGGATGCTTGAGTGTCCTTGTGATGGAGATCCAGAGCGTCGGCTCGGTGCGGGTGTTGACCCTTTCGGCCGGGCGCGTCAACGCCCTCGATGTCGAAGTGCTCGAAGAGCTGACCCGAACCGTCCGTGAACTGCAAGAGTCGGGTAACGGTCCGCTGGTCATCGTCGGCGCCGGTCGGGTGTTCAGCGCCGGGGTCGACCTAAACCGTGTGGTCGAGGGTGGCAGCGCCTACACCGATCGGCTGGTTCCCGCGCTGTCGGACACGTTCGACGCGCTGTTCAGCTTTGCGTGGCCGACGGTGGCTGCCATCAATGGTGCCGCCATCGCCGGCGGGTGCGTGCTGGCGTGTGCCTGCGATCGCCGCCTGATCGGCCCCGAGGCGGGGATCGGGGCGGCCGAGGTCCGGGTCGGCGTCTCGTTCCCGGTCGCCGCGCTGGAAGTCATGCGTTACGCCTGCGGGGATCGCGCCGAGGAAGTGCTGCTCGGCGCCCGCACCTACAAGGGGGCCGACGCCATCACCCGCGGGCTTGCCCACCGCGTCGTCGCCGACGATCTCCTCGAGGCGGCGGTTGCGGAGGCCGCAGATCTGGGCAGCATCCCGGTCGAGGCCTATCGCGACACGAAAGCCCAGCTACGAGCGCCGGCCGTGGCGCGGATCCGCCAAGGTGGCGCTACCGACGCCGACGTTCGTGAGCTGTGGGGTGCCGACGAGACGCAGCAGCGCATCGCCGCATACGTCGAAAGCCTTAAGCGCCGCGACTGATCACTCGTCGAGCGCGACGCCGCCACGGGTGCGCCGGCGCCGCATGCGATGCGAACCCTTGCCCTCGGGCCGGCGGTTGCGCAGCCCGCTGCGGGATTCCTCGTTGTCCTCGGTAGTCTCGGCGTCCGCCGCCGGCTCCTCGGTCGCCGGCTTCTCGGCCTTGACGGCTTCGACGGCTTTCGCGGTGGGCTCGACGGGTTCTTCCGTCTCTTCGTCGGCTTCGTCTCCAGCTTCGTCCGCCGTGACGGTCTCGGCATCTTCGGCTTCGCCGGATTCCGCATCCTCGGTGTGTTCGGCGGTGTCCGTGGCTTCCTCAGCCGCCGACTCGTCGCCCTTCTTGCGGCGGGTACCACGGCGCTTGGGCTTCTTCGCTTTGATCGGCTTCGGCGGCGGAGGCGGCAACTCGGCGACGAAAGATAGATAGAACGCGAAAAACCCGATGATGCCGATCGCGGCCGCAGCGCCGTAAATACCGAACAGATACTGTCCGGCGGAGTCCAGGCTGAGCCAGATCTCGCTGATCGCGGTGCCGATGATCAGCACCCCGGCCAGGATGTGGGCCACGATGGACCAGAGCCGCAGCGTGAGAGCCATCTGCGGGACGCCCAGTTCCGGCTTACGGGTCCTCAGCAGGGTAAACACCACAGGCAGCGCGGCCAGGGCAAACAGCGCGCCCGACCCGATCCGGCCCGCCATCCCCAATGCGCGTGAGGTGTCGCCCAGCAATTCCGACCAGCGGGGCAACACACAGAGGAAATAGAGGACGCCGGCACCGATCGAAAACGCCAAGTGCCACGGTATGGCAACCTTGCGCCCCATACGCCTCCCTCATGCTGGTGAGCCCACGTCAGCCTAGAGGCAGCCAAACCGATTCCAAACAACCGCTTGGCCGCGTCTTGAACCGAGTGCACCCGATTTGCGGAGGATGCGGGATTTGAACCCGCGAGGGCTATTAACCCAACCCGCGTTCCAGGCGAGCGCCATAGGCCACTAGGCGAATCCTCCGTCGCAATGGTAGCGGCTGGGTCAACGCGGAATGTCGGTCGGCCGTCATCGGCGGATGCGGGCCAGGTATTACACTCGCGGTGGACCCCGCGCGGCGTCTATCCTGTGAACTCCCCCAGGGCCGGAAGGCAGCAAGGGTCAATGGGCTCTGTCGGGTGCGCGGGGTCCCCCATGTGTGGGGCGGCGCGACAAGTGCTTTCGCCGGTAGCCGGCCCGTCACTCTCCGGCGTTCGACAGCGAAGGGGCCCTGTTAAAACATGGTGGCGTTCGATTCCCTGAGCGTGCAAGAGCTCACCGCACTGCACGCCCGCAACCAGCAGGACTACGCGCAGCTGCAAGCTAAGAAGCTGCACTTGGATCTGACCCGCGGCAAACCGGCTCCGGCGCAGCTCGATCTGTCCAACCAGCTGTTGAGCCTGCCCGGCGACGACTTCCGCGACGCCGAGGGCACCGACACCCGCAACTACGGCGGCCTGCACGGCCTGCCCGGCCTGCGAGCCATCTTCGGAGAGCTGCTTGGTATTCCGGTGCCCAACCTGATCGCCGGGAACAACTCCAGCCTGGAGCTGATGCACGATCTCGTCGCGTTCTCGATGCTGTACGGCGGCGTGGACTCGCAACGGCCCTGGAAGGACGAGCCCAGCATCAAGTTTCTGTGCCCCGCGCCCGGGTATGACCGGCACTTCGCCATCACCGAGACCATGGGCATCGAAATGATCCTGATCCCGATGCGTGACGACGGTCCCGACGTCGACTTGATCGAGGAGCTCGTCGCGGTCGACCCCGCGATCAAGGGCATGTGGACGGTGCCGGTATTCGGCAACCCCACCGGCGTCACGTACTCCTGGGAAACCGTTCGCCGGCTGGTGCAGATGCGGACGGCGGCGCCCGACTTCCGGCTGTTCTGGGACAACGCGTACGCGGTGCATACCCTGACACATGACTTCCTGCGCCAGGTCGACATCCTCGGGCTGGCCGCCACGGCCGGCAACCCGAACCGGCCGTACGTCTTCGCGTCGACCTCGAAGATCACCTTCGCCGGCGCCGGGGTCAGCTTCCTGGGCGGGTCGCTGGGCAACATCGCCTGGTACCTGCAGTACGCGGGGAAGAAGTCGATCGGCCCGGACAAGATCAACCAACTGCGGCATCTGCGCTTCTTCGGCGACGCCGACGGCGTCCGCCTGCAGATGCAGCGCCACCAGCAGATCCTGGCACCGAAATTCGACCTGACGCTGGAGATCCTCGAGCAGCGGCTCGGGGACTCCAAGATCGCCTCGTGGACCGAGCCCAAGGGGGGCTACTTCATCAGCTTGGACGTGTGGCCCGGGACGGCACGCCGAACCGTCGCGCTGGCCAAGGACGCCGGTATCGCGGTCACCGAGGCCGGAGCGACCTTCCCGTACCGCAAGGATCCGGAGGACAAGAACATCCGGATCGCGCCCACCTTCCCGTCGCTGCCGGATCTGCGTGACGCGGTCGACGGGCTGGCCACCTGCGCGCTGCTGGCGGCTTCCGAGGCCCGGCTGGGTGCCCCGGCGCCGAGCGTGAACTGACGGTGTCGGGTGTGCGCTGAGGGCGGGAAATCCGGCGAAATCGCGCCCGGGCTGCACCCTCGAAGCCGCTGACCCACACCCGAACCCATGCGCACTCGACGCCGGGCTCTAGTCACAGTGACCACCGCCCGACTCCACAGTGGGACGTGCGGTGCCCGCATCGTCGTCGGGCCGCGCCGGTAGCCTGCTGACCGTGGCTCTCTACCGCAAGTACCGACCGGCAACCTTCGCCGAAGTGGTCGGGCAGGAGCATGTCACCGAGCCGCTGTCCATTGCCCTGGAAGCCGGCCGGATCAACCACGCGTACCTGTTCTCCGGTCCGCGCGGCTGCGGAAAGACCTCGTCGGCGCGCATCTTGGCCCGGTCGCTGAACTGCGTGCAGGGGCCGACGGCCAGCCCGTGCGGGGTTTGCGATTCGTGCCAGGGTCTGGCGCCAAACGCGCCGGGCAGCATCGACGTAGTGGAGCTCGACGCCGCCAGCCACGGCGGCGTGGACGACACCCGCGAGCTGCGTGACCGTGCCTTCTACGCGCCGGCGCAGTCGCGCTACCGGGTGTTCATCGTCGACGAGGCGCACATGGTGACCACGGCCGGGTTCAACGCGCTGCTCAAGATCGTCGAAGAACCGCCCGAACACCTGATCTTCATCTTCGCCACCACCGAGCCGGAGAAGGTGCTGCCGACGATCCGGTCGCGCACCCATCACTACCCGTTCCGGTTGTTGCCACCCAAGACCATGCGGTCGCTGATCGGGCGGATCTGCGAACAAGAAGGTGTCGTCGTCGACGATGCGGTGTACCCGTTGGTGATCCGCGCCGGCGGTGGTTCGCCCCGCGACACGTTGTCGGTGCTGGACCAATTGGTCGCCGGGGCCGACGACGACCACGTCACCTACCCGCGCGCGTTGGGATTGCTGGGTGCCACCGACGTCGCCTTGATCGACGACGCCGTCGACGCGCTGGCAGCCGGGGATGCCGCGGCGCTGTTCGGGGCCGTCGAATCGGTGATCGACGCCGGCCACGACCCGCGGCGCTTCGCCACCGATCTGCTCGAGCGGTTCCGTGATCTCCTGCTGCTGCAAGCGGTTCCGGATGCGATCAGCCGCGGTGTGGTGGACGCGCCGGAAGACGTGCTGGACCGCATGCGCGAGCAAGCGGCCCGAATCGGCGCGGCGACGCTGACCCGGTGCGCGGAAGTGGTGCAAGCCGGACTGGGGGAGATGCGCGGTGCGACCGCACCCCGGCTGCTGCTCGAAGTGGTCTGTGCACGCCTGTTGCTGCCCTCGGCGAGCGACGCCGAATCGGCGCTGCTGCAACGTATCGAGCGCATCGAGACCCGGCTGGCCATCTCCGTCGCTGCTGCCGAAGCCACACCGGCGGCTGCGCCACCCGTGACCGCACCGGCGGTGGCTGCCACGCCGCGCCGGCCATCCCGGCCACCCGCCCCGGCCGAACGCCCGGCCGAACCCCCGGCCGAACCTGTCAGATTCCGTCGGCCGACCGCGGCACCCGAGCCGGCCAGTGAACCGCCGCCGCCTGCGCCGCCGCCACCGTCGCCGGCACCAGATCCCACGCCCGAATCAGCTTCTGCCCCAGGCGAACTCAATGCAACGGCGGTGCGGTCCATTTGGCCGGAGGTGCGCGACAAGGTGCGTCAGCGCAGCCGCACCACTGAGGTGATGCTGGCCGGCGCCACCGTTCGCGCGGTAGACGGCGACACGCTGGTGCTCAGCCACGCCTCGGCGCCGCTGGCCAAGCGGCTGTGCGAACAGCGCAACTCCGACGTGATCGCCGAAGCGCTCAAGGAAGTGCTGGGCGTCAATTGGCGGGTGCGCTGTGAGGTAGGGGGGCCGGCGCCCACCGAAGCGGCCCCACCGCCCGCCGAAGAGGAACCTTCGGTAAACATCGCTGCCGCTGTGGAATCCGCGCAGCGCGACGAAGAGGAGCACATGCTCGCCGAGGCCGGTCGCACCGATCCGTCGGCGCCACGCCGCGACCCCGAAGAAGCCGCACTCGAACTACTGCAGAACGAGTTGGGCGCGCGCCGGATCGACGGCAGCTAAGGCTGCCACCAGGGCCGCAGCGGCAGGCTGTCGGCGCCTCGCCGCTCGACATTGGCGGCCAGCACGTGATGAAGCTGAAGGTTGTTCTGCTCGAACGCAACTCGTGACGCCGCCATGTACAGACCCCACACCTTCGCGATCGGCAGCGACACCTCGGCGACCGCGATATCCCAATGCTCTACCAGATTGCGGCACCAGTCGCGCAGTGTCATCGCGTAGTGATGGCGGAAGTTCTCCTGGTGCAGCACTTCGAAGCCGCTCTCCTGGACCTCGGTCAGGATGCGTCCCGAGCCGGTCAGCTCGCCGTCCGGGAAGACGTAACGGTCGGTGAATCCGCCGGCAAACGAGGTCTGCTTGTTGTCGTGGCGGGTGATGCAGTGATTGAGCAGCAGGCCACCGGTGCGTAACTTCGACTTGAGGAACTCGAAGTAGGCCGGGTAGTTCTTGACTCCGATGTGCTCGGTCAGCCCGATCGACGAGACGGCGTCGAACTCCGCTTCGGGCACATCGCGGTAGTCGCAGTGGCGCACCTCGGCCAGCGTCGACAGCCCATCTTTGTCGATCGCTTGTTGCGCCCACTTGGCCTGTTCTCCCGACAGGGTGACCCCGATCGCCCGGACACCATGGCGTGCCGCGTAACGCACCATGCCGCCCCAGCCGCAGCCGACGTCGAGCAGCCGGTCGCCCGGCGCGAGCCTCAGCTTGTCGAAGATCAGCCGGTACTTGTTCTCCTGCGCCTCTTCCAGCGTCGCGCCGGCGTGTGGGTAGACCGCGCAGGTGTAGGTCATCGACGGCCCGAGTAACCATTCGTAGAATGTGTTCGAAACGTCGTAGTGATGGTGGATCGCCTCTGCATCACGAGTCTTGCTGTGCAGCAAGCCATCAGCGACCCGGCGCCATCGCGGCGGCGTCTCCTGCGGAGGCGGCGGGATCGGTACCAAATGCTCGATGCCGATCGACCGGATCACCTGCGCCAGCGTCCGCGCCGACGGCCGTTTGAAATCCACCCGGTCGGCCAGCATCCTGAGCAGCTCGTACGGATCGCCAGGATGCACGCCGTAGGTCTGCAGGTCGCCGGCTATGTAGGCGCGGGCGATGCCGAGCTCGCCGGGTGCCGTCGCCAGATAGGTAGTGCCGCGCGGTGAGCAAAGGTCCAGGCCGAGCACGGCGTCTTCATTTCCGGCGGTACTGCCGTCATACGCGGTGAACTTGAGTGGGCAGTCGCCGGTGGCAGTGAAGATGGCCAGCACCTCGGCCATGTTGAGCTTGCCAGCAGTCGGGTGGTCGGACTCTCTGGTCGTCGTCATCGCCGTTGCACCGCCTTTGCATACAGATCAAGCAGACGCGAGTCGGGATCGTAGGATTTCTTCACTGTTTTGTAGGCCTCGCCGCCGTAGAGCTGGTCGAACTCTTCGCGGGTGTAGAAGGAGTCGGAGTATAGCGACTTGTGTCCGTCGAGTTCACCGACCTTCGCCTCGATCGCCCGATTGGTGGCGCCCAGGCCGTCGCCACCGGGAACCGAAGACCAGAAGCCGATGTTGACGTAGCTGACATCCGGCGGTATCGGATACAGCGGCCAACTCACGCGATCGCGAAGTCGTAACGGGCACAACCAGATCGGTGTGATCGGCACGTTGCCCAGAAACCACTCCAGGAATTCACAGGAATGTGCGATCGGCACCTCGACGTCCTGGACCACCCGTTCGGGTGCCGGGCGTCCGTGGCGGGCCTCGATCCGGTCGGACACACCGAAGCGGCGATCCGCGGCGACCAGCTTGGAGTAGACGCTGCTGCGCCGGTAACGGCGCGGCCACCAGCGTCGCAGCCGGGGGTTCTGCACGCCGAATGCGCGTGAGCACCAAAACCAATCGGTGTCCCAGCGCCAGAAGTAGTCGTTCATCGTGAGCCGGTCGTCTTTGGTGTATTCCGGGCCGGCGCGATCGTGCTGCATCGACTGGTAGTAGATCCTTTTGCCGGTGTAATCGCTGACGGGTCCCGGTGTGGTGGTCCGTCTGCCCACGCACAGGTAGCTTTCGTCGGGACTGAAGACCACGCCGTCGAGATAGTCGACCGGGGTGTCGCCCTGTCCGGCGGTGTCGATGATGCGGTCCATTGCGGCGACCAGTTCCGGCAACGAGCGGAAGCGGATGTGCCGCAACGCCACGAACGGTGCGGCAGGTTCCAGCTCGATCCGCAATCGTGTTGAATATCCCAGTGTCCCATAGGAATTGGGGAAAGCCCGGAACAGGTCGGAGTGCTGGCTACGTGATGCGGTGACCAATTCGCCAGCGCCGGTAAGGATATCCATCTCCAGCACCGACTCGTGTGGCAGACCATTGCGGAACGATGCCCAGGCCGCTGACCGCGCCGCCGACGGTGATGGTCTTGAGCTGCGGGACTACCAGCGGCGACAACCCGTAGCGGAGAGTCGCCGCCACCAAGTGCTCGTACGTGCACATGCCGGCGACCTCGGCGGTGTGTGCTGCGGCATCGATGCCCAGGACTCCGGTCAGTCCGGACGTGTCCAGGCCGCGCCCATCGCGTTTAGTGCGGGCGCGGAACAGATTTGACGTGGGTTTAGCGAGACGGACCGCGGACGTCACGGGGATGGTTCGATAACTCGCCACCAACCGATCGACGCCCGACCTGTGAGCCGAGAGTGCAGATTCCGAACCTGGCACCACATATACCCTAGTCTTCGACCACACCACGTGCATCCGCGCGCGGACGGCATCACAACAGAGGAGTCGCGCCTGATGGCACAGGTCAGCGCAGCCAGCACCATCTTGATCAACGTCGATCCGGCGGCCACGCTCGCCGCAGTGGCGGACTACCAGAACGTCCGCCCGAAAATCCTGTCCCCGCAGTACAGCGAGTACCAGGTGCTGCAGGGCGGACAGGGCCAGGGCACTGTCGTCAAGTGGAAGTTGCAGGCCACCAAATCACGTAGCCGCAACGTCGCGGCCAGCGTCGACGTCGCTGGTCACAGCGTCATCGAGAAGGACGCGAACTCGTCGATGGTGATCAACTGGACGGTGGCGCCGGCGGGCCCCGGATCCAGCGTGACCGTGAAAACTAGCTGGACCGGCGCGGGCGGCGTCAAGGGCTTCTTTGAAAAGACGTTTGCGCCGTTGGGGCTGAAGAAAATTCAGGGCGAGGTGCTGGCCAACCTGAAGAGAGAACTCGAAAGCTAGGCCTCAGCGCGGTGTCACCCTGGTTTCCAGGAACAGCTTGAGTTGTTCGCCGTACTCGCTCAGCGAATCGGCGGTCAACATCTCAAGATGCGTGCTGTCGACTGAGTACGTGGCGATCTCCCCGGCAACATAAGGCCGCCAAACCCGTTGCTGGGACCGGGCTACCCGCCCGATGCGCTGTCCTCGCCGGCGTCGGTGGCCATCGCCGTTGTCGCTTCTGGCTCGGGCCGCGGAGAAGATGACCATGTCGCCGTCGAATACGCCGGGTTCGTGCTCGGCCAGATGTAGCTGATTCGCCGTGACGCTCTGCGCCATGAACGCCAGCAGCTGCTGGGGCGGAAGTCCGAACATGACCCCTTGCTGCTGAGCCAGTTCCGCGGCCTGCCGGTAGGTCAGGGGCTCGGACCGCTCCGGAATGTCGATGCGATTGGTCCGCAGGATGTGTTCCAGGACTTGGCTTTCGTCCAGCGTGTGATTCTTTGCCACGGCCCGGTTGGCGGTCATCTTTGCCATGAGCTTGTGCGCGCTGAAAACCGGGTCGAGCAGGACCAGGCTTTGGACCTCACATCCACGCCGCTGGAGTTCAACGGCGAGTTCGTGCGCGACGACGCCGCCGAATGACCAGCCGAGAATCTTGTATGGCCCGTCCGGATAGCGGGCTTGTAGCCGGTCCGCGTAGTTTGCCGCCATGATGCGGATCGAGGCGGCCTCGGGTTCACCGTCTTGCGCGATTTGGTTGATCCCGATGATCGGGCAATCCAGATAGTTGCCCAGAGCCCGATACGGCCAGCTCAGTCCGAGGCCGTCGTGAATGCAGCACAGCGGAGCGCCGGTGCCCTCCTGGAACACCTCGACTCCGACCACTTCAGACGTATTGTCCTGCCGGCTCAACTGCTCGGTCAGGCTCCTGACAGAGGGGGCATAGAACATGGTGCGCACCGCAAGGTGAACGTCGAGTGCGGCGTTGATTGTCGCGATCACCCGCATCGCTGAGAGTGAATCGCCACCGAGATCGAAGAACGAGTCTTCGACCCCGACTCGCTCGATGCCCAGCACCTGTGCGTAGATGCCGGCGATGAGCTGCTCGGTCTCGCCGTGCGGGGCCGCAAAAGGCGTGGCAGCGAACAGCGGTGTGGGCAGCGCCTTGGAGTCGATCTTGCCGGAGGAGGTCAACGGGAACTCCTCGAGCACGACGATCTGCGCCGGCACCATGTACTCGGGCAACCGCGCGGCCAAACGCTGGCGCACCGCGCTGATCTCCATGTTGGTATTGGGGTTGTTGGCGTGAGTGCCGCGGTGCCGGGTTCCGGCGCTGGACAGGTAGAGGTCGGTCAGCGCAGTGTCCGGCTCGGCGGGGCTGAGGAAGACGGCGTCGAGAGTGCCGGGCTCGGCGCCCCAAGTCACGGCGACGCGGTATCCGGCATTCTCGCCGAGCCGATGTAGCTGTTCGGGCGTGACGATGTCGGGCGCCGCTGGGGGCGGAGTGAGCGCGTCGGCCAGCGGCAGCCCCTCGGCGAGGGCGTGTTCGATGCGGACGTCGGTGGCCACCCCGGCGCGCGGAATCTCGGTGATGCGCACCGCGGCAGGACGTCGCGAGGCCAAGCGGGCGTGCAATCCGAGCAGACCCGCGCAATCGGTCCACGTCCAGGTGGGTGCGGTCGTGACGGAACGCACCGGCGCGGGAGTCTTGCGG
Source organism: Mycobacterium montefiorense (assembly GCF_003112775.1). Lineage (GTDB taxonomy): Bacteria > Actinomycetota > Actinomycetes > Mycobacteriales > Mycobacteriaceae > Mycobacterium > Mycobacterium montefiorense. The sequence goes on from NZ_BFCH01000002.1 coordinate 68,474, forward strand.
ATGACGACGTCGTAGCGGTACCGGTTGAGTTCGTTGTCGGCCAACCCGCGCTTTACCTGGACGTCGAGTCCGGCAACAGATGCGTGGTCGGCCGCCCAGCCAGTGAAAAAGTCTGGTGTCAATAACAATTCGGGTTCGCTGACGACGGCACGGTGGACCCGTTGCCGGATCTCGGCGGCGTCGGCAGTGGTGGTGCGGGCCAGCGCGACTCCGGTTTGGAAGGCGTCCTGAAGGGCGTAGTTACGGATGTCGCCGAGGAACAACGCGCCGCCGGGAGCCAGCAGCTCCATGGCGCTGTCGATCAGGCCGGCCAGGTATGCGCTGTTGGGGAAGTACTGTACGACCGAGTTGACGATGATCGTGTCGAAGTAGCCCTGCGGCAGACCCTCGGTGATGTGGGCGGGCCGGGTGAGCACCTCGACCCGATCACGCCACGGGATCTGCAACCGCTCCAGCGAGCGGGCGAGGTTGTCGATGGCCACTGCCGACATGTCGGTCGCGACATAGTGCTCACAGTGTGGGGCGATCTGCGACAGCAGCAACCCCGAGCCGGCGCCGATCTCCAGTAATCGGTTCGGCCGCAGGGCCATGATCCGATCCACCGTAGCCGTGCGCCATTCGAACATCTCCTCGAGCGGAATCGGTTCACCGGTGTAGCTGCTGTTCCAACCCCGGAAGTCCATGCCGAACTGCGGCATTGCGTCGCGACCGTCGTACAGCTCGTCGTAGACGCCTTGCCACTGTCCGACGATCTCGGTGTCGTGGTCGGCGCTGGTCTCGTGCCCGAGGGTGATGTAGGCGATGAGGTGGTCGCCGGCATTGCCGTGGTGCACGGTGGTGACGGCCTGGGTTACCTGCGGGCAGTCCAGCAGGGCGCTTTCGATTTCGCCGAGTTCGATGCGATAGCCGCGGATCTTGACCTGTTCGTCGGCGCGCCCGAGGTACCGCAGCTGCCCGTCGGCCCCCCAGGAGACCAGATCCCCGGTGCGATACATCCTTTGTCCAGGCGCTTCCGCACCGGCGAACGGGCATGCCAGGAACCGCGCCGCCGTCAGATCCGGCCGGCGTAGATAGCCGTCCGCGAGCCCGGCGCCGGCCACGTACAACTCGCCGACCACCCCCGTCGGCACCTGGCGCAACCACTTGTCCAGCACGAAGAACGCGAGATGCGCGAGAGGCCCACCGATCGGGCTGACACTGCTGTCGATGTCGCCGTCGGAGAGCTCGCGGAACGAGGCATGCACCGTTGTCTCGGTGATGCCGTACATATTGATCAGCCGTGGCGGTCCCGGGTGATGCTGCAGCCAGGTCCGAAGGCGTTGGGGTTCAAGGGCTTCACCGCCGAACACCACCGTTTGAAGTTTCAGCTGCCGTGCCAATTCGGGCTGCAACCTATTGGCGGTTTGCAACGCGTAGAAAGCCGTGGGGGTTCGGCTCAGCACGCCGACGTGTTCGGCGGCGAGCAGTGCGTGGAAGTCCTCGGGCGAGCGGGTCACCGATTCGGGCACCACCACCAGCCGGCCGCCGTGTAGCAGCGCACCCCAGATCTCCCAGACCGAGAAGTCGAAGGCCAGCGAATGAGACTGTGCCCAAACCTGTTTCATATCCAGCTGGGCTTGTAGCGATCCCAGCAACTGGGTGACGTTGCGGTGCGGTACTGCTACACCTTTGGGGGTGCCGGTGGTGCCCGACGTATAGATCATGTAGGCGATGTCATCGGGGGCCGGCATCGGCAATGGGGCGCACGGGTAGCCGGGAATGCGGGGATCGTCGATGGTGATGACCGCCAGGCCGTACCCGTCAAGCCGGTCGGCCAGCGCGGCAGTGGTGATCGCGGCGACCGGTTTGGCATCGCCCACCATGAATCCGATCCGGGCATCGGGGTGAGCCGGGTCGAGCGCCAGATAGGCGGCCCCGGTCTTCAGCACCGCGAGGATCGCGATGATCGCCTCGGTGGAACGGGTGAATAGCAGCGCCACCGGCTGTCCCGGGCCCGCTCCGTGCGCGGCCAGCAGGTGCGCCAACCGGTTCGCGTCATCCTCGACTTCCCGATAGGTCATCGACAGGCCGGCGAAAGTCACGGCCAGAGCCTGTGGGGTGAGCGCGGCCTGCTCGGCCCACCGTTCCGGGATCGACAACGCTGGTAATGCGTTCTGGCTCAACACCTCCCGATTGCCCCAGCGATCGAGCCGCGCGTACTCGTCGGCCGCGAGGAGATCCGTCGACGATAGTCGGCGGGTGGGGTCGGTGGTGACCGCGACCAACACCCGATGCAGCCGCTCGATCAGGGCGCTGATGGTGGCTGCGTCGAATACGTCAGTACGAAATTCGACCATCCCCTCGATCCCGGCGGGCTCGCCGACGTCGCTCCAATGTTCGGCGAGGTGGAAGACCAAATCCATTCGGGCGGTGTGGGTGTCCATCGGCAGCGGGGTGACCTGCACATCATCCAAAGCCAACCCGGATGCCGGATCGACTCGGTGCCCCACGACGCTCTGCCAGGCCAGCATCACCTGGACCAGCGGGTGATGGGTCAGCGATCGAGCGGGGTTGATCCGCTCGACGAGGACCTCGAAGGGCACGTCCTGGTTTTCGTACGCGGCCAGACTGCGCCGTCGGACCTGACCCAACAGCTCGGCGAAGGTGGGATCCCCGGCTACCTCGACGCGCAACACCAGGGTGTTGACGAAGAAGCCCACCAGCGCATCGAGTGCGGGGTCGCGCCGACCGGCGATCGGGAAGCCAACTGCCACATCGGAACTGGCGCTGACTGCCGACAGCAGTACGGCCAGAGCAGCCTGGATCACCATGAAGCTGGTCGCATTGTGCTCGCGAGCCACCTCGCGGATGCGCTGTTGCAATTCGGCCGGCCACTGAAGCGCCACGTTGTAGCCGCGGTAGTCGGCAACCAACGGATAGGGCCTATCGGTGGGCAGCTGTAGCCGCTCCGGCATTCCAGCCAGAGCGTGTTCCCAGTAGGCCAGCTGGGCCGCGATCGGACTGTCGGCGTCGGCCAGATCACCGAATTGGGCGCGCTGCCAAAGCGTGTAGTCGACATACTGCACCGCCAACGGCACCCGCTGCGGAAGTTGGCGTTGCCGTCGAATCCGATAGGCCGCGCTGATATCGGAGACCATCGGCGCCAGTGACCAGCCGTCAAACGCGATGTGGTGCACTACAATTCCGACGACGTAATCCTCGGGACCCACCGAGTAGATCTGCGCGCGAATCGGGATCTCGGCAGACAAATCGAAGCTGTATTTGGCCAGCGCCACCAGGTTGGGCACCATCTGATGCGGCGCCAGCGACACCGCCGCGTCGCCACCGCGTCGCCACAGTCCAGGCGTGGCAGGCAGCACTTCCTGATAAGGCACACCGTCGATGTCGACGAAGATGGTGCGCAGCGATTCGTGGCGGGCGATTACATCGTCCAGCGCCGCGTCCAGCGCCTCGACATCCAGTGCCCCGCTGATCCGGAACGCGGTCGGCATGTTGTAGGTCGCCACCCCACCTTCGAAGCGGTAAAGGAACCACAACCGGGATTGAGCGAAGGACAGCGGAACCAGTGCGGGCCGTGGGCCGGCCGCCAACGGCTTCCGCCGGCCGGTCTCGTTTGCGCCGATGCGCGGCGCCAGCGCAGCGATGGTGGGTGCGTCGAACAGGCTGTGCACTTGGAGATCGGCGTCCAGCACGGAGTTGATGGCGGTAGTCAGGCGCATCGCCGAGAGGGAGTCGCCGCCGAGGTCGAAGAAGGAATCGTCCGTGCCGACCTGTTCGATGCCCAGGACGTGGGAGTAGATGCCGGCCAGGATCTCTTCGACGGCATTGGCGGGCGCATGGTAGTGGTCGGTGTCGCGATAGTCCGGCGCGGGCAGGGCGCGGGTGTCAAGTTTGCCGTTCGCGGTCAGGGGCAGGGTCTCGAGCACCACGACGATCGCGGGAATCATGTAGGCGGGCAGCTTGTCGGCCAACGCAGTTCGTAGCTCGGCCGGGTCGGCGGTTCCGGTGACATACCCGATCACACGGGTCGTGCCGGCCCCGTCTTTGCGGGTGATCACGGCGGCTTGTTCGACACCGTCCAAACTGGCCAGGGCGGTTTGAATTTCGCCGAGTTCGATGCGGTAGCCGCGGATCTTGACCTGTTCGTCGGCGCGTCCGACATAGTCCAGCTGCCCGTCGGGATGCCAGCGCACCAGGTCGCCGGTGCGGTACATCCGGGCGCCACGTTCGCCATAGGGGCAGGCCACAAACCGCGACGCCGTTAACTCCGGCCGGCGCAGATACCCGCATGCCACGCCGTCGCCGGCGACGTACAACTCACCCACCACGCCGATGGGCACCGGACGCAGCCAGCCATCGAGCACGAACAGCGCCGCGGTCGAAACCGGTGCGCCGATGGGCGCCGCTCCCGACCCTGCGGTCAAGGGCGCACTCATCGACGCGTAGACGGTGACTTCAGTGGGGCCGTAGGCGTTGATCACCGTCCTGCTGCCGTCCGCCCATTGGTCGACCACGTCGGCGGGGCAGGCCTCTCCACCCAGCAGCACCGCCACCGAATCCAACTGCCGTGGCGTCAATGCGGCTACCGCGGAGGGCGTTTGGGTCAGGACATTTATGCCTTCGTCGACCAGCAGGGTCTGGAAGTCCACCGGAGAGGCGGTCACCGACTCCGGCACCACGACGAGTCGTCCGCCATGCAGCAGCGCCCCCCAGATCTCCCACACCGAGAAGTCGAATCCGTAGGAGTGGCATTGCGTCCACACCTGAGTCAGCGGCAGGTGCGCGGGCCCGGAGCTGGCCAGGTGTGCCACGTTACGATGGCTGACCGCAACACCTTTCGGCACACCGGTGGTGCCCGAGGTGTAAATCAGGTACGCGATATCGTCGGGTGATGGTGCCGCCGGTGCGGTAGCCGGCTGGCTCACTACGGCGGGGTCGTAGATGTCGATAATGCGTACGTCGTGTCCGTCCAGCAGGGGGCACAGTTCGATCGTGGTGAGTGCGGCGATCGGGGCGGCGTCGGCCAGCATGAAGCCGATCCGTGCGTCGGGGAGGGCGGGGTCGATCGCCAGGTACGCCGCCCCAGTCTTCAGCACCGCCAGCATCGCGATGATGGCCTCGGCAGAACGCGAAAACACCAGTGCCACGTACTGTCCCGGGCAGGAACCGTGGGCAAAGAGCAGCTGCGCCAACCGATTAGCGGCCTCGTCCAGCTCGCGATAGCTATGCGAGCGGCCTTCGAAGCTCACCGCCACCGCGTGCGGGCCGCGCTGTACTTGTTCGGCGAACAACTCTGGGATGGATGCCGGCGCAACCGCGCGTCGGGTCAACACCGCGCGGTTACCCATCGCAGCCATCAGGGCTTGCTCGTCGGCATCCAATAGCTCGATAGAAGACAGCCTGCGAGTGGGATCGGTGATCATGGCCAAGAGCACGTCGTGAAGTTGCACAAGGAGTGTGTCGATGCAGTCGGCGGCGAAAACGTCGGTGCTGTATTCCACCCGCAGGCCGAGCTCACTGCCGGGCATGGCTTGCAAGGTCAACGGATAGTGGTTGTACTCGCGGGCGGTAATTTCGCCGATGGCCAACCCGTCGACCCCGGCGAGGTTGGCGGCGTCGACGGGGTAGTTCTCGAAAACGAACAGCGTGTCGAAGAGTTGGTCGTGGCCAGTGACACGGTGGACCTCGGGTAGTGCCAGATGTTGGTGCTCGAGGGTGTGGTTGTTGGCGCCGTGCAGTTGGTCGAGTAGGTCGGCGGTGGTGGTCAGCGGTGTGCAGTTGGCCCGAACCGGCACGGTGTTGATCAGCAGACCCACCATTGCGTCCGCACCGGGAACTTCGGTGGGCCGGCCGGAGACCGCGGTGCCGAAGGCGACGTCGTGCTGACCGGTCAGCCACATCAGCAGCTGTGCCCAGCCGACCTGCAACACGGTGTTGACGGTGGTGTGGTGTGCGCGAGCCAGCGCGCCCAGCGCCCGCGTCGTCTGTTCACTGACGCGAGACGTCTGCACTGCGCGCCGCCCCGGCCCGAGCCGCGCCGGCGGGCCCACTAGCGTAGGAGTCTCGAAGCCCGCGAACGCCTCTCGCCAAGCCCGGTGGGCGGCGTCGAGGTCTCGCTCGGCCAGCCAGCCGACAAATCGGCGATAGGGCGTGGGTGCGGGGAGTCGATGCCCGAAATAACTGGCGAAGATCTCCTGCGCCAGGATCGGCAGCGACCAGCCGTCGAGCACGATGTGGTGATTGGTCAGCACCAATCGGTGGCGCTCTTTAGCGGTACGCAGCAACGCGACCCGGAACGCCGGCGGCTCAGTCAGATCGCAGACCGCGGCGCGTTCGGCGGCGGCCACCCCATCGACTCGTTGAGTATCCTCGCCGACCTCGATGTATTGCCACGCCGGCTGGGGGTTGGCCGGAACGACCTGGACCGGCTGGTCGAATTGCCCGCAGAAGCGGGCGGCCAGGTTGGGATGGCGGCCGACCACGGTGTGGACGGCATTGCGCAACCGGTCCGGGTCCAGCGGCCCGGTAATCGTGATGTCGAGCTGCATCGCATAGATGTCGTCGCTGCTTCCACGGATTGTGTTGGCGTGGAACAACAGTCCCTGCTGCAGCGGAGTGAGCGGCAGGATATCGGCGACGCGGTCTCGCCGGCAAAGCTCGTCGATCTGTTGCTGGCTCAGCTGGGCCGGCAGGATATCCGACGGGGTCAGCCCGCCGCCGCCGTGCTGGACGTGCGCGCAGATTCCCGCGAGGGCGTCAAACCATAGCTGGGCGATCCGGCTGATCACGGGGCCGTCGACTATCGAGGGCGCCCAGGTCCAAGTGGCATGCAGGTGTGGGCCGGCTTCGGTGTCCAGGGTGCTGGCGTTGAGTTCGACGCTGTGTCCCAACGGCATTGGGATCGCGGAGGAACCCGCCGCCGTCAGCAGGCCGTCCTGGCTGATTTGCCACAGCATGTCGGAGAGTTCCGCCGCGCCGCCGAGTCGGCCCAGATAGTTGAACCCGATCGCGGGGTCGGTCCCGGTCAACTCCACCTCGGCGTTGAGGTAACGGAGCAGGCCGTAGCTGAGGCCGTCGGGCACCGAGCGCAGTTGCTCTTTGGCGGCTTTGACCGCCGCGCCGAGCGCGGAGTCGCCGGAGATCACCTGCGCCCAGTCCAGTCCCCTAAACTCTAGGGCCACAGGATATTTGGTGGTGAACCACCCCACGGTGCGCGATAGGTCGACGTTCGATGCCAGCTCGTCGTGACGGCCGTGGCCTTCGACGTCGATGCCGATCGGCGAGCCGGTGCCCAAAAACTCTGCCCAGGCCAATCCGAACGCGATCAACAGAATGTCCTGTACGCCAGCGTGAAACGCCGTGGGTACCTCACCCAGTAGCATCCTGGTGGTCTCGGCGTTCAGCTCCATCGACATCTGACCAGCGCTGGCGTAGGTGTCGAGCTCGGGGTGGGGCGCGGGCAGCGCGCTTGGCACTGCCGCCACCTGCCGCCACGTGTCGGCGTGGCCGACGACGTCGGCGGCGCGCGCGTGCTGGGCAAGCAGTGACGACCACCGGGCAAACGACGTGCCGCCCGCGGGTAGCTCGATGGGCTGCCCGTTGTGCCGCTGGCCCAGGCGATATTGAGGTCTTCCAACAGGATTCGCCATGACACCGCATCGACGGCAAGGTGGTGAATGATCAGCATGAGCTGACGGGTGGACGTAGCCCACACCGCGTTCAGCATCGTCCCGCTCGCCGGGTTCAACCGTGCCCGCGCCTCGGTCAGTGCGGCGTCCGTCAGCCCGTCAACGGTGTTCAGGCAAGCGCGGGCATCCGCCGTGCCGACCTCGGGCACCCGTAGCGAGCCATCGTCGTCGATGCGCAGCCGCAGCATGGCATGCGCATCCAGCAATGCCTGGAGCACCACCACCACGTCGTCTTCGGTGACGCCGGCCGGGGCCTGTACCGCCAGTGTCTGGTTGAACTGCTCGATCGGGCCCTCAATGTTCTGCAGCCAGTGCATGATCGGGGTGGGCACCACCGGCCCGATGCCCTCGTCGACGATGCCGCTGTCTGCGGACGTGACGTTGACTACCAGAGCCAGTCGGGCCACGGTCTGCTCGACGAAGATGTCACGCGGACGGCACATTACGCCGGCCGCCCGCGCTCGGGCCACGACTTGCATCGACAAAATGCTGTCCCCACCCAAATCGAAGAAGGAGTCGTCGACGCCGACTCGCTCTACGCCGAGCACGTCGGCGTAGATCCCGGCCAGGATCTCCTCGGTCGCGGTGCCCGCAGCGCGGTAGCGGTCGATGTCGCTGTATTCCGGTGCCGGCAAGGCACGGGTATCGAGTTTCCCGTTGACCGTGAGAGGAAGCGCTTCGATCAGCACCACCGTCGACGGAACCAGGTACGGCGGCAGCCGGTCGGACAGCGCCGCGCGCGCACGTGCGGGATCGGCGGTGCCGGTGATGTAGCCGACCAGACGAGTCGCGCCGGGATGGTCTTCGCGAGTGACCACCGCAGCTTGATCAACACCATCCAAATCTGCTAGGGCCGAGCGAATTTCGCCGAGCTCGATGCGATAGCCGCGGATTTTAACCTGCTCGTCGGCACGCCCGAGGTAATCCAGTTGGCCATCGACCCGCCAGCGCACCAGGTCCCCGGTGCGGTACATCCGCGATCCGGACCGGCCGAACGGGCAGGCGACGAATCGCGACGCGGTGAGCTCGGCCTGGCCGCGGTATCCGCATGCCACACCGGCACCGGCGATGTACAACTCACCGACCACGCCGATGGGTGCCCGCCGCAACCATGCATCGAGGACAAACAGCGCCGCGGTCGACACCGGCGCGCCGATCGGCACCAAGGCTGTGCCCGGTGTCAACGGTGCGCTCATCGACGCGTACACGGTGGCCTCGCTGGGGCCGTAGGCGTTGATTACTACCCGGCCATCCGCCCATTGATCCACTATCTCGGCCGGGCACGGCTCCCCGCCGAGCAATAGCGCCGTCGACTCCAATTGCTGCGGGGCCAACACCGCTACCGCGGAGGGGGTCTGGGTGAGGACGTTGACCTGTTCGGCGATCAGCAGGGCGTGGAAGTCTTCGGGCGAGGTCGTTGCCGACTCGGGCACCACCACCAGACGTGCCCCGCCGAGTAGGGCGGCCCAGATTTCCCACACCGAGAAGTCGAACGCATATGAGTGGCATTGCGTCCATACCTGCGCCGCCGGCAGCTCTTCGGGAGTCGACTGCGCTATGTGGGCGAGATTGCGGTGTGTGACGGCCACGCCCTTGGGATCACCGGTGGTGCCCGACGTGTACACGAGGTAGGCGATGTCCTCGGCCGACGGACCCGGTAGCCACGTGCTGGGCTGGGCGGCGACGGCGGGATCGTCGATATCGACGACCGCGAGGTCGTATCCGGCGAGCCGGAGGCGCAGCTCGGCGGTGGTGATCGCGACAACTGGGGCGGCATCGGTGAGCATGAATTTGATTCGGGCGTCGGGCAGGGTGGGGTCGATCGCCAGATAGGCCGCGCCCGCCTTGAGTGCTGCCAGCATCGCGACGATCGCCTCGGCCGACCGCTGCATCAGTAGCGCCACACTATGGCCCGGCCGCACGCCATAAGCAGTCAGTAAGTGCGCCAACCGGTTAGACGCCTCGTCGAGGCCACGGTACGTCAGTGAGCGGCCCTCGAATGTGACTGCCGTCGTGTCGGGTGCCCGGGCTACGTGTTCGGCGAACAGCGCCGGGACCGACACCGCGGCTGGTGCGGGTCGAGCCAGGACCGCGCGGTTACCCATTTCGTCGAGGCGGGCGTGCTCATCGGCATCCAACAGTTGGATCGAGGAAAGCCGGCGGCCGGAGTCGGCGGTGATGGCCTCGAGTACCCGCTCGAACCGCTGCACCAGAGTCTGGATGCTGCGGCGATCGAACACGTCGGTACGGTATTCCACCGTCCCGGAGATTCCCGCCGGCTCGCCGGCCCGGGTGTAGCGCTCGACCAATGAGAACGCCAAATCCATTCGTGCGGTGTGGGTCTCAATCGCCAGCGGGGCGGCCTGGACATCGCCTAGCGCCAATCCGGGGGTGGGGTCCTCGCCGTGCAGGTTCTGCCAGCCCAACATCACTTGGATGAGCGGGTGATGCGTCAGGCTTCGGGTGGGGTTGAGTCGCTCGACGAGGACCTCGAACGGCACGTCTTGGTGCTCATAGGCGGCCAGGCTGCGCTGGCGGACCTGGGCCAGCAGCTCGGCAACGGTAAGGTCGCCGTCGACCTCGACGCGCAGCACCAGGGTGTTGACAAAGAAGCCCACCAGGTCGTCGAGGGCTGCGTCGCGGCGCCCGGCGATCGGGAAGCCCACGGCTACGTCCGAATTCGCGCTGACGTGCGATAGCAGCACCGCCAAAGTGGCCTGGACCACCATAAAGGTCGTCGCGTTGTGCTCGCGAGCCAATTGGCGTATCTGCAGCTGCAATTCAGCTGACCACGCCACCTCGACGGTGGCTCCGTGTTGGTCGGCCACCGGCGGGTAAGGCCGATCGACGGGAAGCGCTAAGCGCTCCGGCATGCCGGCCAAGGCTTCTTCCCAGTAGGACAGCTGGGCCGCGATCGGGCTGGCCGGGTCGTCGAGGCGCCCGAACTGGACGTGCTGCCACAGGGTGTAGTCGGCATACTGCACCGGCAGTGGTGCCCAGCGTGGTGGTTCCCCCACTCGCCGCGCGGCGTATGCCTCACCGAGATCTCGCACCAGCGGCGCGACCGACGATCCGTCTGCGGCGATGTGATGTACTACGCCGACGAGCACGTGCTCATCGGTGCCAAGGCGGAAAAGCGTTGTTCGCAACGGAATTTCGGTGGCCAGGTCGAATGTGTAGCGCGCCGCGGCTTCGATCTCCTGGCCACGCTCCGTGGCGGACCAGGCGGCGGCATCTACTACTTGCAAACTGAACTGCGCCGAATCGGCGGCGACAACGACTTGTTGGGGGATGCCGTCGGGCGCCACGAACAGTGTTCGCAGGCTCTCATGGCGTGCGATCACATCGACGAGCGCGGCGTCTAGTGCATCGACGTCGAGGCGGCCGGAGAGCCGCAGTGCGACTGCCATGTTGTAGACCGGGGAAGGCCCCTGCAACTGATCCAAGAACCACAGTCGCGATTGGGCAAACGACAACGGCACCAGGGTGGGTCGCTCCCCGGCCGCCAACGGTTCCTGCCATCCACGGCCCGAGCCGATGAGGGGAGCCAACCTGGCGATGGTGGGCGCGTCGAACAAAGTGTGCACTTGCAGGCCCGGGTCGAGGCCAGAGTTGATCATGGCGATCAGGCGCATCGCCGAAAGCGAGTCACCGCCCAGGTCGAAGAACGAGTCGTCGACGCCGACCTGTTCGACACCTAGGACCTGGGCGTAAATGCCGGCGAGGATCTCTTCGATGGCGCTGGCCGAAGGGCGGTTATCCACCGCAACGCCTCGGTATTCAGGTGCGGGCAGCGCGCGGGTGTCGAGTTTGCCGTTAGGCGTCAGCGGCAGCGCCTCCAACGACACCAGCGCGGCTGGCACCATGTAAGACGGCAGTCGCTCGGCCAGCGCGCTGAGCACTACGGCCGGGTCCGCGGTTCCGGTGATGTAGCCGACCAGACGTGTGGCACCGGGGCGGTCCGTGCGGGTGATGACGACAGCTTGTTCGACGCCTTCCAAACCGGCTAGAGCCGTTTGGATTTCGCCAAGTTCGATGCGGTAGCCGCGGATCTTGACTTGTTCGTCGGCGCGGCCGAGGTAGTCCAGTTGGCCGTCGGTGCGCCAGCGGACCAGGTCGCCGGTGCGATACATCCGGGTGCCGGGGTCGCCGTACGGGCAGGCGATGAACCGCGGCGCCGTCAGGTCGGGCCGGCCGAGATATCCGCACGCCACTCCCGCACCGGCCACATACAACTCGCCGGCGACCCCCGCCGGCACCGGGCGCAACCAGCCATCGAGTACAAACACCGCGGCGGTCGATACCGGCGCGCCAATCGGCACCACGGCCATACCCGGTGTCAACGGCGCACTCATGGAGGCGTACACGGTGGCTTCGGTCGGGCCGTAGGCGTTGATCACCATCCGGCCGGTCGCCCACTGGTCCACCACTTCGGCGGGGCAGGCCTCCCCGCCGAGCAACAGCGCAACGGATTCCAGGCTGTCGTGGTTCAATAGTGCTGCAGCCGAGGGGGTTTGGGTCAACACATTGACCTGTTCGGCGACAAGCAGTGCATGGAAGTCCCGCGGCGAACCAGTCACCGATTCGGGTACCACCACCAGCCGTCCGCCGCCGAGCAGGGCGGCCCAGATCTCCCACACCGAGAAGTCGAAGCCATAGGAGTGGCACTGCGTCCATACCTGTGCGACGGGTAGCTCGAGGGGTGTTGATGCAGCCAGGTGAGCCAGGTTGCGGTGGCTGACCGCAACGCCTTTGGGGACGCCGGTGGTACCCGAGGTGTAAATCAGATATGCGATATCTTCCGGGCTCGGTGACGGTGGTGGCGTGGCGGGTTGGCGGTCGATGGCGGGGTCATCGACGTCGATGATCCGTAGGTCATACCCGCGCAGCCGCGGGCGCAGCTGTGCAGTGGTGAGCGCGGCGATCGGCGCGGCATCGGCGAGCATGAACCCGATGCGAGGGTCGGGGTGGGCCGGGTCGATCGCCAGGTACGCTGCCCCGGCCTTGAGCACCGCCAGCATCGCGACGATGGCGTCGGCGGAGCGGGAAAACAGCAGTGCCACTGACTGTCCCGGGCCTGCTCCCTGGTCGGCCAATAGATGCGCTATCCGGTTGGCCGCGTCGTCGAGCTGGCGGTAAGTGAGCGAGTGGCCCGCTAAGCTCACCGCCACCGAATCGGGAGCGCGCGCGACTTGGTCGGCGAACAACGCCGGAATCGACGCGATTGCCGGGCCGGGTCGGGTCAACACCTCCCGATTCCCGATCGCGTCGAGGCGGGCGAGCTCGTCGTGGTCCAGCAGCTGCATTGAGGAAAGCGGTTGTGCCGCCGCGGTGGCCATGGCTACCAGCACCCGGTGCAGCCGTCGTACCAGCGACTCAATGAGTTCCGCGTCGAACACGCCGGTGTCGTATTCGATGCGTAGCCCGATTTCGTCACTGGGCATGGCTTGCAGTGTCAGTGGGTAGTGGTTGTATTCGCGGGCGGTAATCGAGGTGAGCGCCAACCCGTTGCCGAGCGCCGCGTCCGTGTCGATCGGATAGTTCTCGTAGACGAACAGCGTGTCGAAGAGTTGGTCGTGTCCGGTGGCCCGGTGGATATCGGTGAGCGCCAGGTGCTGGTGGTCGAAAGTGTGATTGTTGGCCCGGTGCAATTGGTCGAGCAAGTCGGTGGTCGTCGTGCCCGCCGTGCAGACTGCCCGGACCGGAACGGTGTTGATCAACAGGCCCACCATCGCGTCGGCGCCGGGAACTTCGGTGGGCCGGCCGGAGACCGCGGTGCCGAAGACGACGTCGTGCTGGCCGGTCAGCCACATCAGCAGCTGCGCCCAGGCGGCCTGCAACACCGTGTTGACGGTGGTGTGATGCGTACGCGCCAAGTCACCCAGAGTCGCGGTTGTCTGCGCCGAAACTGAAGAGGTGGCGATGCCGCGGCGTCCTAGCCCCACGCGGTCCGGCGGACCCACCAGTGTCGGGGAATCGAAGCCCGCCAACGCCTTACGCCAGGCTGCCTCGGCGGCCGCTACGTCTCGCTCGGCCAGCCAGCCGACAAATCGACGATAGGGCGTGGGTGCGGGGAGTCGCTGCCCGAAATAACTGGCGAAGATCTCTTGCGCCAGGATCGGCAGCGACCAGCCGTCCAGCACGATGTGGTGATTGGTCAGTACGCACCGGTGCAGGTCGTCGGAGGTGCGGATCAACGCCACTCGGAAGGCCGGCGGTTGGCTGAGGTCGCAGACCGCGGCGCGTTCGGCTGCGCAGATCTGCTGGATCTGTTCCTCGGAGTGCGATTCGCAATAGCGCCAGGGCACAACGGGTTCGGCGAGCAGGACCTGCACCGGCTCGTCGAATTGGTGGCAGAAGCGCGCGGTCAGGTTGGGATGGCGGGTGGCCACGGTGTGCACGGCCGCACGCAGCCGGTCCGGATCCAGCGGACCGGTGATGGTGATATCGAGCTGCATCGCATATAGGTCGTCGGCATTGCGAGCGGTTGCGTTGGCGTGGAACAACAACCCCTGCTGCAGTGGGGTGAGCGGCAGGATATCGGCGACGCGCTCGTGCCGGCACAGCTCATCGATTTGCTGCTGGCTCAAGCGTGCCGGGAGAATGTCGGACGGAGTGAGCCCGCCGCCGCCGCGCCGCACGTGTACACAGATCCCGGCCAAGGCCTCGAACCACAGCCGGCTCACGCGGCCGACCTGCTCATCATCGAGCGCGGAAGTTGCCCATGTCCACGTCGCCTGCAGATGTGGGCCGGTTTCGGCGTCGATGGTGCCGGCATTGAGTTCTACCGTGTGCCCCAACGGCATTGGGATTGCAGAGGACGCGGCCGCCACTGACGCGCCGTCCTGGCTGACCCGCCAGACATCGTCGGACAGCATGGCGGCCCCAGCGCCAAGTCGTCCAAGGTAGTTGAACCCGATCGCGGGGTCGGCGCCGTCCAGATCCGCTTCGGGGCCCAGATAGCGCAGCAGGCCGTAGTTCAGTCCGTCGGGCAGGGCGCGCAATTGTTCTTTGGCGTCCTTGACCACCGCGCCTAAGACGGTATCTCCCGCAAGCACCTGCGCCCAGTTCAGGCCCGTAAAACTCAGGGCCACTGGATATTTAGTGGTGAACCACCCCACGGTGCGCGACAGGTCGACGTGGGGAGCTAGCTCCTCGTGGCGGCCGTGACCCTCGACATCGATACCGATTGGCGAGCTCTGACCCAAGAACTCGGCCCAGGCCAGCCCGAATGCGATCAGCAGAATATCTTGCACCCCAGCATGAAACGCGGCGGGGACCTCACCCAGCAGCATGCTGGTGGTCTCGACATCCAATTTCACCGACAGCTGTCCCGCACTGGCGTAGGTATCCACCGCGGGCTGGGTTGCGGGCAGTGCGGCCGGCACAGCCGCCACTTCACGCCAGGCTTCGGCCTGGGCTAGGACATCCGGGGTGCGGGCGTGTTCTTCGAGCAGCGACGCCCACCGGACAAATGAGGTTCCTTGAGCCGGCAGCGCCACCGGCTGCCCACCGCGATGCTGGGACCAGGCGATATTGAGGTCTTCCAATAGAATTCGCCATGACACCCCGTCGATGCCCAGATGGTGAATGATCAACACCAACTGCGACGTCGAGGTAACCCAGAGCGCGCTCACCATCGCGCCGGTTGCCGGGTTCAGCCGGGCCCGGGCTCCGGCGAGCGCCTCGCCGGAGAACACTTCCACGGATTGAAGGCAGCTTTGCGCATCGACCGACCCGGCCTCGGGCGCCCGAGACGACCAGGCACCGCTGTCGTCGATGTCGACACGCAACCGCAACATGGCGTGCCGATCCAGCAAGGCCTGCAACATGACCGCCGCATCAGTCTCCGTCGCTCCGGCGGGTGCTTGCACCACGATCGTCTGGTTGAACTGCTCGATGGGGCCATCCACGCCCTGCAGCCAGCGCATGATCGGTGTGGCCGGCAGGGGACCGATGCCCTCATCGACGACGTCGCCGTCACCGGTGACCACGCTGGCTACGCCCGCCAGTCGGGCAACCGTCTGTTCGACGAAAATGTCACGTGGACGACACAATACGCCGGCCGCCCGCGCTCGCGCGACGACCTGCATCGACAAGATGCTGTCGCCGCCCAGGTCGAAGAATGAGTCATCGACGCCGACCTGTTCGAGGCCGAGTACTTGGGCGTAGATGCCGGCCAGGATTTCTTCGATGGCATCGGTGGGGGCGCGGAAGTGATCGGCGCTGTGGTAGTCAGGGGCGGGTAGGGCGCGAGTGTCGAGTTTTCCGTTGACGGTCCGCGGTAGCTCGTCGAGGACCATGACAGCAGACGGGACCATATAGGCGGGGAGTTGTTCGGCCAGCTGCGCACGTATCGCAGTGGGGTCGGCGGCGCCGGTGGTGTAGGCCACAAGGCGGGTTGCGGCGTGCTCGTCGCGGGTGATGACGACAGCTTGCTCCACACCTTCCAAACCGGCTAGAGCCGTTTGGATTTCGCCAAGTTCGATGCGGTAGCCGCGGATCTTGACTTGTTCGTCGGCGCGGCCGAGGTAGTCCAGTTGGCCGTCGGTGCGCCAGCGAACCAGGTCGCCGGTGCGATACATCCGAGTTCCGGGGTAGCCGTACGGGCAGGCGATAAACCGCGATGCGGTCAATTCGGCCTGGCCGAGATATCCGCACGCCACTCCGGCTCCGGCAATGTACAACTCGCCGACCACCCCGGCGGGTACCGGGCGCAGCCAGGGATCCAGGACGAACAGGGCCGCGGTGGCCACCGGTGCGCCGATGGGTGCGGCGCCCGATCCCGCTGCCAACGGCGCGCTCATGGATGCGTACACCGTGCCTTCGGTGGGGCCGTAGGCGTTGAGCACCACCCGGCCGGGAGCCCACTGGTCCACCACTTCGGCGGGGCAGGCCTCCCCGCCGAGTAACAGCGCCACGAATTCCAACCCGTCCGGCCTTAATACCGTTGCGGCCGAGGGTGTTTGGGTGAGCACATTCACGTGTTCGGTGATGAGCAGGGCACGGAAGTCTTCCGGTGAGGCGGTCACTGATTCTGGTACGACGACCAGGCGTCCACCGCTGAGCAGCGCTGCCCAGATTTCCCACACCGAGAAGTCGAAGCCATAAGAGTGACACTGCGTCCACACCTGCGCCACACACAGCTGGGTTGGTGTTGACACAGCGAGGTGGGCAAGGTTGCGGTGGCTGACACCAACGCCTTTGGGAACACCGGTGGTGCCCGAGGTGTAAATCAGGTACGCGAGATCGTCGGGTGCCGGTGCCGGTGCCGGTGCCGGTGCCGGTGGCGGGCTGACGGGCTGGCGGTTGACGACCGGGTCGTTGACATCGATGACTGCCAGGCCGTTCCTGTCCAGGCGTGACCGCAGCTCGCCGGTGGTCAGCGCGGCGACCGGGGCGGCGTCGGTGAGCATGAAGTCGATGCGGGCGTCGGGGTGGGCCGGGTCTATCGGCAGATACGCCGCGCCGGATTTGAGTACCGCCAGCATCGCGATAATCGCGTCGGCCGAGCGCGAAAACAGCAGCGCCACAAACTGCCCCGGGCCGGCGCCGCGGCTGGCTAAGAGATTTGCTATCCGGTTAGCGGCCCGATCGAGTTCCCGATAGCTCAGCGTGCCGCCCTCGAAAGTCACCGCCACCGCATCCGGGGTCCGCTGCACGTGCTGGCCGAACAACTCCGGCACCGACACCGTCGCTGGAGCGGGCAACGCCAGCATCGTGCGATTGCCCTGGATATCCAGCCGTGCGATCTCGTCTGCGCCCAGCAACTGGATCGAGGAAAGCCGCTGCGCCGCATCGGTGGTCATGGCCGTCAGTACCCGCTGCAGCCGGCTGACGAGTGCCTCGACGGTTTCGGCGTCGAACACATCGGTGCGGTATTCCACCATCCCGGAGATGCCGCCGGGCTCACCACTTTGGGTCCAGCGTTCGGTCAGTGAGAACGACAAATCCATTCGGGCGGTATGGCTGTCGATCGGCAGCGGGGTGGCCTGTACTTCGCCCAAAGCCAGGTCTGCGGGCTCGGTGTTCTGCCAGCCCAACATCACCTGTACCAGCGGGTGGTGAGCCAGGGACCGGATCGGGTTGAGGCGTTCGACGAGGACCTCGAAGGGCACGTCTTGATGTTCGTAGGCGGCGAGGCTGCGCTGGCGGACTTGAGCCAGCAGGTCTGCGACGGTTGGGTTGCCGCCCACGTTGAGGCGCAGCACCAGGGTGTTGACGAAAAAGCCCACCAGCTCATCGAGTGCGGGGTCGCGTCGTCCCGCTATCGGGAACCCGACGGCCACATCTGAACTCGCGCTGACGGCCGATAGCAGAACCGACAAGGCAGCTTGGACCACCATGAAACTGGTCGCGTTGTGTTCACGAGCCACCTCGCTCACCCGGTGCTGCAGTTCGGCGGGCCAATCCACGGGCACAGTTGCCCCGCGTTGGTCGGCCACCGGCGGGTAGGGCCGATCGGTTGGCAGCGCTGTGCGTTCGGGCATCCCGGCCAGGGCATCCTGCCAAAAGTCCAGCTGGGCGGTTATCGGGCTCTCGGCATCGTTGAGATCGCCGAAATGGGTGTGCTGCCACAGGGCGTAATCGGCATACTGCACGGGCAGTTCGGCCCACCCGGGGGTTTGTCCTGCGCATCGGGCGGCGTACGCCTGGCCCAGATCGCGCACCAGTGGTGCGATCGACCAGCCGTCGGCGGCAATGTGGTGCACGACTCCCACCAGCACGTGCGCGTCTTCGTTAACGCGCAGGAGCGTGGCCCGCAGTGGGAGTTCGGCGGTCAAATCGAATGGGTGGCTCACCGCGGCGTCGATTGCCCGGTGAAGTCGGGCTGCGGACCAGTCGCTGGCATCGATTACTTGCCAACCGAATTCGGCCCGATCGGCCGCCACCACCACTTGCTCGGGTATGCCGTCGGGAGCCACGAACACTGTTCGCAGACTCTCATGCCGTGCCACCACGTCGACCAGCGCGGCAGCCAGTGAGTCGACCTCAAGCCGGCCGGACAGCCGTAACGCCACCGTCATGTTGTAGACGGCAGAAGGCCCTTGCAACTGCTCCAGGAACCACAACCGCGACTGGGCAAACGACAAGGGAAGCACCGCCGGCCGCTCGAGAGCAACCAGCGGCTCACGGTGACTCGCGTCTACGTCGAGTTGGAATGCCAACTGGGCGACCGTCGGTGCGTCGAAAAGCTTGCCCACCTTCAGATCGGCGTCGAGGAGGGTATTGATCGCGGCGATCACCCGCATTGCCGATAGCGAGTCTCCACCCAGGTCGAAGAAGGAATCGTCTATTCCGACCCGCTCCGCACCAAGCACTTGGGCATAGATCCCGGCCAGGATCTCCTCGACGGTGGTCGCCGGCGCGCGATAGTGATCGGCGTCGCGATAGTCCGGTGCCGGCAGGGCCCGTGTGTCGAGTTTGCCGTTGACCGTCATCGGCAACGCGTCGATCACCAGTACCGCGGCCGGCACCATGTAGGGCGGCAGCTGCTCGGCGAGTTGAGTGCGTACCAGGGCCGAATCGGCGGTTCCCGTGACATACCCGACGAGATGCTTGGTCCCGCGGCGGTCCTCACGGGCGATCACGGCGGCCTGTTCGACACCTTCCAAACCAGCTAGGGCCGCCCGGATTTCGCCGAGCTCGATGCGGTAGCCGCGGATTTTGACTTGCTCATCGGCCCGCCCGACGTACTGCAGCTGCCCGTCGGCATCCCAGCGCACCAGGTCCCCGGTGCGGTACATCCGTTGTCCAGACGCCTCGTCGCCGGCGAAAGGACACGCTATGAACCGCGACGCGGTCAAACCCGCCCGGCGCCAATACCCGTGTCCCACGCCGCGGCCGGCCAGATACAACTCGCCGACCACCCCGATGGGCACCGGGCGCAACCAGCCGTCGAGCACAAAGAAGGCTGCGCCGGCAATCGGCGAACCGATTGGCACTGCACCGGCTTTCGGGGCCAGAGGCGCACTCTTGGATGCCCACATCGTCGTCTCGGTGGGGCCATAGACGTTGATCATCGTTCGACCGGGCGCCCATCGATCGACCACCTCGGGTGGGCAAGCCTCGGCACCGATCACCAATGCCGCCGAGCCCAGACCGTCGATCGAAAGCGCCGCCACCGCAGACGGAGTCTGGGTAAGCACAGTGACGTGTTCGTTGACGACTAAGTCGTGGAAGTCCTGCGGTGAGCGGGTCATCGGCTCGGGCACCACCACCAGCCGTCCGCCGTGTAGCAGGGCACCCCAGATCTCCCAGATCGAGAAGTCGAACGCATACGAGTGGGATTGCGTCCACACTTGTTTCGCTGTCAGCTCGAGACCGGCTTCCAGCGAGTCGAACAGCTGGGTGACGTTGGCGTGGTTGACCGCGACGCCTTTGGGGACACCGGTGGTCCCTGAGGTGTAGATGATGTGGGCGACATCGTCGGGTGCCGGCATCGGTAGCGCGGTGGCAGGCTGAGTAGCGACGGCGGGGTCGCGGACATCAACCGTGACCAAGTCGTACCCGTCGAGCCGCACGAGCAGCTCGGTGGTGGTCAGTGCAGCGATCGGTGCGACGTCGGTCAGCATGAATTCGATTCGCGCCGCGGGATGAGCCGGATCGATCGGCACATACGCCGCCCCGGTCTTCAATACCGCTAGTATCGCGACGATGGCCTCGGCCGAGCGCGAAAACAGTAACGCCACCGACTGTCCCGGACATACTCCCCGGTCGGCGAGCAGGTGTGCCAGCCGGTTGGACGTCTCGTCGAGCTCGCGGTAAGTCATCGAGCTGCGTTCGAAGGTGATCGCCACCGCATCGGGTGTACGCGCGGCCTGCGCGGCGTACAACTCCGGGATCGATACGCCAATACCGTTCCTGGCCAAGATTTCCCGGTTGCCGATGTCGTCGAGGCGGATGTGCTCTTCGGCGTCGAGCAGGTCCATCAACGACAACCTGCGGGTGGGTACGGTGGTCGAGACCACCAGCACTCGCTCCAATTGCCGGATGAGCGTGTCGATGCTGTCGGCGGTGAAGATCTCGCTGTCGTACTCGACGCGCAGGCCGAGTTCGTCGCCGGGCATGGCCTGCAGCGTCAGGGGATAGTGGTTGTTCTCGCGGGCGGTGTACCCGGTCACGGTCAAACCGTCGACGCCGAAAAGAGCGGGGTCGACGGGGTAGTTCTCGTAGACGAACAGCGTGTCGAAGAGTTGGTCGTGTCCGGCAGCGTGGTGAATGTCGGGTAGCGCCAGGTGCTGGTGCTCAAGTGTGTGGTTGTTGGCCCGGTGCAACTGCTCGAGTAGGTCGGCGGTGGTGGTGGTCGTGGTGATGGTGGCCCGAACCGGAATGGTGTTGATCAGTAGGCCCACCATTGAATCCGAACCGGCCAGCTCGACGGGGCGCCCGGATACCGCGGTGCCGAAGGCGATGTCACGCTGACCGGTCAGCCACATCAGCAGCTGCGCCCAACTCGCCTGCAAGACGGTATTGATGGTGGTGTGGTGCCCGCGCGCCAGTTCGACCACGGCCCGCGTCGTTTCGGCGGAGACCCGCGATGTGGCCACCTCTCGCCGGCCGAGCCCGACCCGGCCAGGCGGACCTACCAGGGTGGGGACCTCGAAGCCGGCGAAGACTTCACGCCAGGCCGTCGCGGCGCTGTGACGGTCTTGTTCGCTCAGCCAGGCCACGAACCGGCGATAGGGCGCGGGTGCGGGAAGCCGCTGTCCGCAGTATGTAGTGAAGATCTCCTGCAACAGGATTGGCAGTGACCAGCCATCGAGCACAATGTGAT
The DNA here is from genome assembly GCF_003112775.1 of Mycobacterium montefiorense. Taxonomy (GTDB): domain Bacteria; phylum Actinomycetota; class Actinomycetes; order Mycobacteriales; family Mycobacteriaceae; genus Mycobacterium; species Mycobacterium montefiorense. The sequence continues at coordinate 89,939 of NZ_BFCH01000002.1, forward strand.
GGTTCGTCAGCACCAACCGGTGCAGGTCTTTGTCGGTGCGCGTCAACACGACTCGGAATGCGGGCGGATTGGTCAGGTCGGCGACCGCGGCACGCTCGGCGGTGCATAGCCGCTGGATCTGTTCCTCGATATCGACGTCGTCAGCGAGTTCGGCGTAGTGCCAAGCTAATACGGGATCGGCGGGAATGACCTGGATCGGCGGATCGAACTCCGGGCAGAATCGGGCTGCCAGGTTGGGATGGCGGCCGACCACGACGTTGACCGCCTTCCGCAGCCGGTCGGGCTCCAGCGAGCCGGCGACGGTGATGTCCAGCTGCACCGCATACAACTCGCCCAAAGCGCTGCGGCCGTGGCTATTGGCGTGGAAAAGCAGACCCTGCTGCAGCGGAGTCAGCGGCAAGATGTCGGCGATGTGCTCGCGCCGGCACAGCTCATCGATCTGCTACTGGCTGAGCCGGGCCGGCGAGATGTCGTACGGCGTCAAGCCGCCGCCGCCGCAGACATGCGCGCAGATCCCGGCCAGAGCGGTAAACCACAATTGATTCAGCCGGCTGACTTGCTCGACGTCGAGCGCCGAGACTGCCCAGGTCCAGGTCGCGTGCAAATGCGGCCCGGCGTCCGTGTCGAGCGTGCCAGCATTGAGTTCCACACTGTGCCCCAACGGCATTGGAATCGCCGAGGCCACGGCGGCCACCGACACACCGTCCTCACTGATCAGCCACAAGTCGTCGGAGTGCTCGACGGCACCGGCGCCCAGGCGCCCGAAATAGTTAAACCCGATCGCCGGGTCGGCCGAATCCAGATTCACCTCGGGATTGAGGTAGCGCAGCAGTCCGTAGTTCAGGCCGTCGGGCAGCGCGCGCAGTTGCTCTTTGGCGTCTTTGATCAACGCGCCCAGTGCCGACTCACCTGAGATCACCTGCGCCCAGCTCAGCCCGCCAACGCTCAGGGCTACTGGATATTTGCTGGTAAACCAACCCACGGTGCGCGACAAGTCCACGTCGCCGGCCAGATCGGCGTAGCGCCCATGGCCCTCCACATCGATGCCGATCGGCGCACGGCCGGTACCCAAGAATTCGGCCCAGGCCAACGCGAATGCGACCAGCAGAATGTCTTGCACCCCAGCGTGAAACGCCGCGGGCACCTCTCTCAGCAGCATCCGGGTTGTCTCGATGTCCAGATCCACCGATAAGCGTCCCGCGCTGGCGTAGGTATCCAGCTCGGGCTGGGGTGCGGGCAGTAATGCCGGGGTCGCGGCCACCTGCCGCCACACCTCCGCCTGAGCTACCACCTCGGGAGCCTGAGCGTGCTCATCGAGCCACGACGCCCACCGGGCAAACGAGGTCCCCGGCGCCGGCAAGGCCACCTCTTGCTCGGCGCACAGCTGGGCCCAGGCAAGGTTGATGTCTTCCAACAGAATTCGCCACGAGACTCCGTCGACGGCCAGATGATGAATGATCAACACCAGCTCACCCATCGGCGCCACCCACAATGCGCTCAGCATCGTTCCGGTGGCCGGATTCAACCGGGCCCGCGCCCGGACCAGCGCCTCGTCGGATAGCTCTTCGACGGTGTTCAGGCAGCCGCGCGCATCCACCACGCCGGGGTCGGGGACCCACAATGACCAGCTCCCGGCGTCGTCTTCGTCGACGCGCAGCCGCAGCGTCGCGTGTCGATCGAGCAACGCTTGCAACACCACCACCACGTCGGCCTCGGTCGCCGCGACCGGGGCCGCAATGGCCACTGCCTGGTTGAACTGCTCGACGTGACCCGCTACGTCCTCTAGCCAGCGGACGATCGGTGTGGCCAGGACTTCGCCCACACCCTCATCAACTACACCGGCCTCATCCGTCGAGACACTGGCTACTCGAGCCACCCGGGCGACGGACTGTTCGACGAAGATATCCCGCGGACGGCACACCACCCCGGCCGCGCGCGCCCGGGACACCACCTGCATCGACAAGATGCTGTCGCCACCCAGGTCGAAGAAGGACTCGTCGACCCCCACTCGCTCCAACCCCAAAACTTGGGCGTAAATCTCGGTCAGGATCTCCTCGATGGCGTCGGTGGGGGCGCGGTAGTGATCCGCATCGTGATACTCGGGCGGGGGTAAGGCTTGGGTGTCAAGTTTGCCGTTGACCGTCATCGGCAACACGTCGATCACGACCACTGCCGACGGCACCATATACGTGGGCAACCGATCGGCCAGTGCCGCGCGTGCTTGGGCGGGGTCGGCAGTCCCGGTGATGTAGCCGACGAGGCGCTTCGTCCCGGGAAGGTCCTCGCGGGCGACGACGGCGGCCTGCTCCACTCCCGCGAAATTAGCTAGGGCTGACCGGATTTCGCCGATTTCGATGCGGTAGCCGCGAATCTTGACTTGCTCATCGGTGCGGCCCAGGTAGTCGAGCTGCCCGTCGGTGCGCCATCGCACCCGGTCCCCGGTGCGATACATTCTTTGTCCCGGGGAGCCGGCCTCCGCGAACGGGCACGCCATGAACCGCGACGCGGTCAACTCTGCCCGGTGCCAATACCCGTGTCCCACGCCGCGGCCGGCCAGATACAACTCACCGACCACCCCGACGGGTACCGGGCGCAACCATTCGTCGAGAACAAAGAACGCCGCACCTGTCACCGGCGAACCGATCGGCGGCACACCCGAACCCGGTACGAGCGGTGCACTCTTGGATGCCCACATCGTTGTCTCGGTCGGTCCGTAGACGTTGACCATTGTCCGTCCGCTGGCCCACCGATCGACCAAGTCGACCGGGCAGGGTTCGGCGCCGATCACCAGCGCGGTCGACTCCAACCCCCGTGGCGAGAGCATCCCGACCGCCGACGGGGTCTGGGTGAGAACGGTGACCTGTTCGGCGACGAGTAGGGCGTGGAACTCTTCCGGTGAACCGGCCACAGCCTCGTGTACCACCACCACCCGTCCGCCGTGCAGCAGCGCGCCCCAGATCTCCCATACCGAGAAGTCGAACGCATACGAATGGCACTGTGTCCACACCTGTTCGGCCGACAGGTCCAGCCCGACATCCAACGAGTCGAACAGTTGAGTGACGTTGTGATGACGGACCGCAACACCCTTGGGCACGCCGGTGGTACCCGAGGTGTAGATGATGTGGGCGGTATCATCGGGCGACGGCGCGGGCAGCGCGGTGTCGGGCTGGTTGTCGATGCGCGGGTCGTCGACATCGATGATCCGTAGGCCGCACTGTTGCAACCGCGGTCTCAGCTCGGGGGTGGTGATCGCGGCGATCGGCGCGGCATCGGCCACCATGAACTCGATTCGCGCCGCGGGGTGGGCCGGGTCGATCGGTAAGTATGCCGCGCCGGACTTGAGCACCGCCAAGATTGCGATGATTGCTTCGGCGGACCGTGAAAATAGCAGTGCGACAAACTGTCCGGGGCGCGCTCCTTCGGCGGCAAGTAGGTGCGCCAACCGGTTGGCGGCCACGTCGACCTCGCGGTAGGTCATCGATCGACCCTCGAAGGTGATCGCCACCGCCTCTGGGGCGCGGGTAACCTGCGCGGCCCACTGCGCCGGAACAGATACCCGGGCCGCTGACCGGGTCAGGACCGCGCGGTTGCCGATTTCGTCGAGGTGGGCGTGCTCGTCGGCACCCAGCATCTCGATCGAGGAAAGTCGCTGTGCCGCATCAGCGGTCATCGCCACCAACACCCGATGCAGCCGCCCGAGCAGCGCCTCGATGGTTCCCGTGTCGAACACGTCGGTCCGATACTCCACTGTTCCGGAAATCCCGCCGGGCTCACCGGATGCGGTGAAGCGTTCGGTCAGGGTGAAAGCCAAATCCGTTCGTGCGGTGTGGGTGTCGATCGGTATCGGTGTGGCGTGCAGATCGCCCAATTCCACCCCGGCGGGCTCGGCGTTCTGCCAGCCCAACATCACCTGCACCAGCGGGTGATGGGCCAGGGACCGGATGGGGTTGAGGCGTTCGACGAGGACCTCGAAGGGCACGTCTTGGTGTTCATAGGCGGACACGCTTCGCTGGCGAACCTGGGCCAACAACTGGCCGACAGTGGGATCTCCGGCCGTGTCAACACGCAGCACCAGCGTGTTGACGAAAAAGCCCACCAGCTCGTCGAGAGCGGGGTCACTGCGTCCCGCGATCGGGAATCCCACTGCCACATCACTACTCGCGGACAGCGCCGACAGCAGCACCGCAAGTGCGGCCTGGACCACCATGAAGCTGGTCGCATTGTGTTCGCGAGCCACCTCGCGCACCCGCTGCTGCAATTCGGCCGGCCACTGCACGGCCACGCTGGAGCCGCGCAAATCGGCCACCGGCGGGTAAGGCCGATCGGTGGGCAGCGCCAGTACCTCGGGCATCCCGGCCAACGCATCTTCCCAATAGGCCAACTGCGACGCGATCGGGCTGGCGGGATCGTCCGGAGCGCCGAATTGTGTGTGCTGCCATAGGGTGTAATCGGCGTATTGCACCGGTAATTCGGCCCAGCGCGGTGCTTCTCCCGCACACCGGGCGGCGTATGCTCCGCCCAGATCGCGGACCAGCGGCGCGATAGACCAGCCGTCGGCGGCGATATGGTGGACCACGCCCACCAGTACATGCTCGTCATCGCCGAGGCGGAAAAGGGTGGCCCGTAAGGGGATTTCGACGGCCAGGTCGAAGGTGTAGCTTGCCGCCGCCTCGATAGCCTCGTCCAGTCGGGCCGCGGGCCAGCCATCGGAATCAATGATCTGCCAGCCGAACTCGGTGCGATCAGCGGCCAGCAACGCTTGCTGTGGGGTGTCGCCGACCGCCGGGAACATCGTACGCAGGGTTTCGTGACGGGCGATCACATCGGCCAGTGCGGCGGCTAGAGCGTCGGAATCAAGGTGGCCGGACAGCCGCAACGCCACCGCGATGTTGTACATCGCGGACGGTCCCTGTAACTGGCCCAGGAACCACAACCGCGATTGGGCGAACGACAACGGCATCACCGCCGGCCGCTCGAAAGCTACCAACGGCTGCAGCCCACCCTGGCCCGTGCCGATGCGGGGTGCCAGCTCGGCGATCGTGGGAGCCTCGAACAATGTTCGCACCGAAAGTCCGGCATTGAGTGCGTGATTGGCCTCGGTGATGGCCCGCATCGCCGAGAGCGAGTCGCCACCCAGATCGAAGAAGGACTCCTCGATCCCTACCCGCGCCACACCGAGGACCTGGGCGTAGATCCCGGCCAGGATCTCCTCGACCGCGGTGGCCGGCGCGAGGTAATGCTCAATGTCACGGTAGTCCGGTGCCGGCAGGGCCCGCGTGTCGAGTTTTCCGTTGACTGTCAACGGAAACGCGTCGATCACCACCACCGCAACCGGCACCATGTACGCCGGCAACCGCTGGGCCAACGCACCGCGCAGTGCGGCTGGGTCGGCGGTTCCGGTGACATAGCCAACCAAACGCCTGTCACCCGGGCGGTCTTCGCGGGTGACCACCGCCGCCTGCTCCACCCCGTCCAATCCCGCTAGGGCAGAACGAATTTCGCCGAGTTCGATGCGGTAACCGCGAATCTTGACCTGCTCGTCGGCACGCCCGACGTAGTCCAGTTGCCCATCGGCACCAAAGCGAACCAGGTCACCGGTGCGGTACATCCTTTGTCCAAGCGCGCCGGCCCCCGCGAATGGGCAGGCCACAAACCGTGATGCGGTCAACCGGGCTCGGCTCATATAGCCGTATCCCACACCGCGACCGGCTACGTACAGCTCGCCGACCACCCCGGCGGGCACCGGGCGCAGCCAGTCGTCGAGCACAAACAGCGCCGCCGTCGACACCGGCGCACCGATCGGTACCGTTGCCCCCGCGCTCAGGGGCGCGCTCATCGCGGCATAGATCGTGGTCTCGGTGGGGCCGTAGGCGTTGATCATCACGCGTCCGGGCGCCCAGCGATCGACCACCTCGGCCGGGCATGCCTCCCCGCCGATCAGCAGTGTCGCCGATTCCAAGCCTTCCGGGGACAAGGCCGTCACGGAGGAGGGGGTTTGGGTCAACACGGTGACGCGTTCGCCGACCAGCAGGGCGTGGAAGTCATCCGGTGAGGCGGTCACCGTCTCGGGTACCACCACCAGTCGTCCGCCGTGCAGCAGGGCACCCCAGATCTCCCACACCGAGAAGTCGAACGCGTAGGAGTGGCACTGGGTCCACACCTGTCCCGGCGGCAGGCCGACATCGAGTGAGTCGAGCTGCTGGGTGATGTTGAGGTGGGTGATGGCCACGCCCTTGGGCACGCCGGTGGTGCCGGAGGTGTAGATGATGTGGGCGATGTCTGCGGCTGCCGGTATCGGGGGTGCGGTGCCGGGTTGTGCGACGACCGCGGGGTCGTGGATATCGATGACCCGCAGGTCGTAGCCGCTCAAACGGTCGGCAAGTGCGGTGGTGGTCAGTGCGATCGCCGGCGCCGCATCGGCGAGCATGAACTCGATCCGCGCTGCGGGGTGGGCCGGGTCGATCGGGAGATACGCCGCGCCGGCTTTCAACACCGCCAAGATTGCGACAATGGCGTCGGCTGAACGCGAAAACAGCAGTGCCACAGACTGTCCCGGGACCGCGCCCCGGCTGGCGAGCAAGTGTGCTAGCCGGTTGGCGGCTTCGTCGAGTTCGCGGTATGTCATCGAGCGGCCGTCATGGGTAACGGCGACCGCATCGGGGGTGCAAGCGGCTTGTTCGGCGAACGATGCCGGCACCGATACCTCGGTCGCGCGCCGCGTCAGCACCGTCCGGTTGCCCAACCGATCCATCTCGGCGTGCTCGTTGACGTCCAACAGATCCATCGACGAAAGCGCCAAGCCGGGGTCGGCGATCATCGCCGCCAAGACGCGTTGCAACCGCTGCGTCAGTTCCGCGACGGCGAAATTCGCGTACGGCTGTCCCGCGCCGGCCGTGGTAAGGAACTGTTCGTCACCGGCACCGACGAAGAAAAGCCCGAAGTGGCCTATTGGTCCAAAACTCGTGTAGGTCGCCGTCGCCGGTACCCCGGCAAAATTCAGGGTGAGTCTGGACGGGATGAAATTGACTACCACCCGACCGGTCCCAGCAACCTGCACTGGGAATCGTTGATGCTGCAACGCTTCTCGTACTTGGGCGTCGACATGCTTGCAAAAGTCGGCCACCGTCAACCCTGGTGGCGCCTTCAAGACGAGTGGCACCACCCCGGCAACCATCCCGGGAAGCGTCTTCGACTTGGGATCCACGCGCCTGCTGACCGGGAAGTCGAGCACGACCTCCGAACCGCCAGCGCACCCCCGCACCAACAGGGCGCACGCGGCCGTGATGATCGAGGTTCGACGGACACCCAGCGCCTTGGCTAGCTGTTTGATTCGGCCGACGAGGGACGGGTCCAACTGAACCGGTGTGGTCGGCTGATTCGATTGCTGCCGGCCGGTGGCCTGAGGTAATCGATAATCCGGTCCGTTTTCCGACGGGAGGTTCGCGCTCCAGTAGGCCTGATCTTCGGAGTAGTCGGTCGACGCCTCGTACTCCAGCTCGCTGCGAACCAGGTCCTGCAGTGAGCCGAAGAACGGGGGAGAGGCGGGCGTACCCGAAACAATTGCGGTGTAGATAGCTGCAATCCGACGGCCAACCAGTCCAATACCCAATCCGTCGAGGACTATGTGGTGGCAGCAGGCGGACCAGTAGTATTCGTCGAACTTCGTTCGGAATAAAGCAAATTTGAGTAACCGGCCATCCAGCGGCATCGGTGTGCGTTGGATGGATGACGCAATTTCTCGGGCTTCGGCCACGGCGTCGCGCGAACCTCTGAGATCGTGGACGGCCAGCTCGAAATCCGGGTAATCGATCACCTTTTGGAAGACCTGACCGTCGGCTTCGAAAAAGGTAGCGCGACAGGGCTCGGCCTCTTGCAGGGCTTTGCTGATTGCCTGCTTGAGCAAATCAGGCTCAACTGAGCCTTCGATTCTGATGAATAGGCCGAGTTGCCAGTCAGTGCCGGAGCGACCCGTTTCCTGCGAGAGCCAAATATCTAATTGCCGGCGCGTCAGCGGAAGGGCACGGGCGTCAAGTTTCATTCGATTGCCCCTACCCAAATGGCCTACGTGATAACGGCCTTATCTGGTGCCGGGTTCCGCAGATCCGTTGGCCGTACTTCGGTGCAATAGCGTGCGGCGCAGTCGAAAACGGCGGCATGATTTGCCGCTTGGCTAACCGCTTCACCATGGGCACTGATATCTGCGAAAGCTCACTCCGGGCGGTGCCGCTGGTCGTCGTTGACCCTCGGCTCGAGGCTGTCCTTGTCGGCGCCGACGAATTGTTGCTCACCAGTACTCCCCACACGTCTAATCGACATGAGTGGAACAAACGCTAGTGGAAAAAATCGGGCACTAACAAGGTTTCGGCAAAGTTCGCGATCTTCGCTCGGCGTACGGCGCCGTATTTTGCCCGGCCAATTTCGCGTTGCGAAAGTGCCAGCGCCGCAAGTGATCCCGCCTCCTAGCCGGCAGGAGCGAAGATCCTGCAAAGTCCTGTCCAGGCTACCGACTGTAAGGCGTGGCCGCCACCCGGACAGTCATGCTGCAGCCCCGCCCCGGGGTTCAGCGCGCCTGGCCCTGGGTGGCCAGGAAGCCCGCGACGCCCCGGACAAGCGCGTCGGCGTACTTCTGGCGACCGTCCGCGGACTCCATCAGAGCCGAATCGACAGGGTTCTTCATGTTGCCGCACTCGACCAGGATCGAGGGGTATTGCGCCAGGTTGAGACCGGTCAGATCCGAGCGTCCGTACAGCCCGTTCTGGCCGATGTAGGTGGCCGGCGGGATGCCGGCGGCCGCCATCTGGTCGCGCATGATCCGCGCGTACTGCACTGACGGGCCGGCCTGCACCTGGTTAAGCGGCGGGGCCGAATAGTTGACGTGGAACCCGCGCCCCGACGATGGGCCGCCGTCGGCGTGGATGCTTAGGATCGCGTTGGGCCGCAACGAATTGGCCATGTTGGCGCGCTCATCGACACACGGCCCCAGCGCGTTGTCGTTGCCGCGGGACAATGCGGTCCTGACACCGAGTGCTGTCAGCGCGGCCCGCACCCGCAACGCGGTGTCCCAGGTGAACGTGTGCTCCATATAGCCGGTGTTGGTCGCGGTGCCGCTGGTCTGACAATCCTTCGTGCCGCCGCGACCGGTGGTCACCTGTCGGCCGATGGACGCGTCATTCGCGCCGTTGTGGCCGGGGTCAATGAAGACCACCATGCCGGCGATGTTGGAAGGGGTTGCGGTGGCGGTCGGGATAATGATCGTCGAAACAGCAACAATCATGCCGACGAGCGTCCGGATCCCGACACGCCTGCTCACTGGTAGGTCCACGGCGCAAAGGTAACGCCGCGCAGTCTACGCTGGGTGTTTCGAATCGCCCGACACCCACAGGCGAAACCAACTCGAGACCAAGATGCGAGGGGATTGTCATGCAACCCGGAGGCGATATGTCGGCGCTGCTCGCCCAGGCGCAGCAGATGCAGCAAAAGCTAATGGAGGCTCAGCAACAACTCGCGAACGCCGAGATCCGCGGTCAGGCCGGTGGCGGCTTGGTCGAGGCCATCGTCAAAGGCAGCGGCGAGGTCATCGCGGTGAAGATCGATCCTTCGGTCGTCGACCCCTCGGACATCGAGACCTTGCAGGACTTGATCGTCGGCGCCATGGTCGATGCTTCCAAGCAGGTCACCCGGATGGCACAGGAGCAGTTGGGGTCATTGACGGCCGGCTTGGGCGGCCCGCCGGCCCCCCCGGCTCCCCCCGGCTCGCCGACTCAGATCCCGGGGCTCTAACTCACTTACCGCCATGTTCGAGGGACCGGTCCAGGATCTGATCGACGAGCTCGGCAAGCTGCCGGGTATCGGGCCAAAGAGTGCGCAGCGCATCGCTTTCCACCTGTTGTCGGTCGAACCGCCGGACATCGACCGACTCACCGCGGTGCTGTCGAAGGTCCGCGATGGCGTGCGCTTTTGTGCGGTGTGCGGCAACGTTTCCGACGACGAGCGTTGCCGGATCTGCGGCGATCCGCGCCGGGATGGCTCGCAGGTGTGTGTCGTCGAGGAGCCCAAGGACGTCGCGGCCGTCGAGCGCACTCGCGAATTCCGCGGCCGCTACCACGTGCTGGGCGGTGCGCTTGATCCACTGTCCGGCGTGGGCCCCGATCAGCTGCGGATCCGCGAGCTGCTGAGCCGCATCGGTGAGCGAGTCGACGGTGTGGACATCACCGAGGTGATAATCGCGACCGACCCCAACACCGAGGGGGAGGCGACGGCTACCTACCTGGTCCGGGTGTTGCGCGACATCCCCGGTCTGACGGTCACGCGAATCGCGTCCGGGCTGCCGATGGGCGGCGACTTGGAGTTCGCCGACGAGCTGACATTGGGGCGCGCGCTCACCGGCCGCCGGTCCATGGTCTGATCGCTGGGCCGTCCGTCACGTCGTCACGACGGCGAAGTTGTCGCTGGCGGCCCACGCTTCTTCGAATGTCGCGAGGGAAACCTGCTCGTCGCGGCCCGTGCGCACGCCGCTGTCGTTGAGGTGCACCACACCGGCGTCGGTGTCGATACCGATGACCACCACGAAGTGGTTTTCCCTGGTGCGATCGCCGGGCCTGTTCCAGATGACGTTGTCGTTCACCCCGATGATCACCTTGCGCCCGCGGTCCAGATCGCGCGCCAGCGCGTCAGTGTCGGGGTGCAGTGCGTCGGCGTGGATGCCGTAGTGCGCCAGTAGCGGGACGATGTCGCGATTGCTCGTCCGGCCGCCGGGGTGGTAGATCGGCCCGGGGTGGGCGGCGCTCGGGATGTTTTCGGCCGCGCCGGTGATCTCTTCCTCGCTGGGCTCGTGCCCGCTGATCTGGCCGATCACGTCGGCCACCGCCATCTCCCCACAGTCGAGTTTCTGTTGCTGATAGCGCCAGTAGGGTGCGGCGGCGGCGGCCGGGTCGCCATGCATCCCGGCGGCGATGTGTGGGGCAGGCACCCTCGGAGCGGCGTTGGCCACACCGGTGATTCCGATCGCCCAGCCGGCGGCGGCCGCGGTCAACAACGCCACGAGTGCGCCGAGGCGTGCCGTCGGGACCACGGTTCCTGCGGTGCTCGTCATCGGAGCCCCTTTCTCGAGCCGCCGCGAGACGCGTCGGTGTCGAGGAAAGGATTCGATATGGGCCTATAAGGAACCTTGTTGTGCAGGTAGGGCCGAGTACTCGCCGGCCGCGAGCCGACGGTTCAGACCTTGCTCAATTGGAATGGTCTGGTAAAGGTCTTGCCCGGCTCTGCACCACACGCGTCGGACGTCGTCGTCTGCTGGCCTTCGCCGGCAAGCGACACGGCATCGAAGCTGTAGTCGACGGTCACCGGGGCCGATGCCCCGTTCGGGCACGGCGCCTGGGCCGTGCCGGTGTGAGTCCATCGTCCATTCGCCAGGTGGAATTCCCAGCTGATGACGAATGTTCCGCCATCTTGCGAGGTCGCCAGGATGCAGTCCGATCCGCACGGGACGAAAAGCCAGGCCGTCGATTTGTCGTTGTCCGCGTAGCGCACGTTGTACCGGCCGTTCAGGACTTCGGGGTTGGCGTTCGCCGGTGTTGACGACGTGATGAACGCGGCACCTGCCAGCAGTGCGGCACCGGCGGCCAGTCTCGGGCTGATCTTCGTCGTCGCTGCTCGCACGGCTAGCGCGCCGCCAGTCGTTCGCGGCGCAACAGGTCCACTTCGGGCAGCTCCAGCGGTGTTAGCTCGCCCACCACCTTGCTCAGCAGCAGGTCGGCCAGCTCCGGGTTGCGGGCCAGACACGGCCCATGCATGTACGTCGCCACGACGCTGCCCTGAATCACGCCGTCAAAGCCGTCGCCGAGCCGATTGCCGGCCCCCTTGACGACCGCGCCCAGCGGTGCGGCGGCGGGGCCCAACACCGTGCCGCCGCGGTGGTTTTCAAAGCCGGTGAGCTGCCGGGTCAGTCCGGCCAGCAGCGGCTTGCTCACCAGCTCGCCGATCTTGCGCGCATCCTGCGGGGAGGTCGTCGCGTCCAGCATGCCCACACCGTCGACCCGCTCCCCGGACGACGTCTCGTACCAGTGCCCGAGCACCTGGACGGCGGCACAGATCGCCAGCACCGGCGCGCCGCGCTCCGCCGCGCGCTGCAGGCCCGGGTAGCGCTGCAGGTGCCGGGTGGCCAGCCGCTGCGCGTAGTCCTCGGCGCCGCCGAGGGTGTACAGGTCCAAGGATTCCGGCACCGGGTCGGCCAGCGTGATCTCCACGATCTCGGCGTCGATACCCCGCAGCCGGAGCCGTTGGCGCAGTACGACCGCGTTGCCGCCGTCGCCGTAGGTGCCCATCACGTCGGGCAGCACCAGCCCGATCCGCACCGCCGATTCAGCCATGCCGGGTCAGTGCTCGGTGCAGCTGCAGGAAGGCGGTGTAGTTGGCGACGACCTCGACTCGCCCCGGCGGGCAGGACGCAATCGCCGCCAGGGTGTCGTGCACCAGCGTGTGCTCGACGCCGGCGTACCCCAACCGCACCGCCAGGTCGGTGCCGCGTTCGCCGGCGGCCACCACGGCGGTCTCCTCGCGCTGCGGCTCCTCGCTTGATTCGCCTCGTGGCGCACGAGGCTCACCAGCGAGATGCTCGAAGCGCACATCCCACAGCCACGACAGGTCCTCGCCGTCGGGCACCTGCCCGTTGACCGAGATGACCACCCCGGCCGCGTGCTTGTCGACCATCGACAGCGCTTCCTGCCAGCCGGCCGGGTTCTTGGCCAGCAGAATTCGCGCGTCGTGCTGGCCGACCCGCACGGTCCGGTAGCGACCCGCGACCTCGTCGACTCCCGACACCGCGGCGACGGCTTTCGCGGGGTCGGCGCCCAGCGCGGCGGCGGCCGCGACGGCCTGGGCGGCATTGCCCCGATTCACCGCGCCCGGCAGCGCCAACCGCATCGGCAGGGCCAGCCCGTCGGGTCCATACAACGTGTCCTCGTCGAACCACCACTGCGGGCTGGGCCGTTTGAAGTCCGCGCCGGTGGAATACCAGTGGCCCGGGTCGCGGACGATCACCTCACCGCTGCGCGGGCAGCTGACCGAGTCGTTCGTCCACCCGCCGCCGGCAGCAACCCACACCACGTTCGGGCTGTCGTAGGCTGCCGACGTCATCAGCACGTCGTCGCAGTTGGCGACGACGACCGCATTCGGGTGGCGGGCCAGGCCGGCCCGCAGCGTGCGTTCGATGACGTTGATCTCGCCGACCCGGTCCAGCTGGTCGCGCGACAGGTTGAGCAGCACGATGACGCTGGGCTCGACGGCATCGGACACGTGCGGCACGTGCATCTCGTCGACTTCCAGCGCCGCCAGCCCGGCGCCGCGGTCGGCGGCTAGCGCGGCCACCAGGCCAGCGTCCATATTGGCGCCTTCGGCGTTGGTGGCCACCGACCCCAGCGTGCCCAGGGCCGCCGCGGCCATCCGGGTGGTCGTGGATTTTCCGTTGGTGCCGGTGACGACGACCGTGCGCCGTCCCGCACCGAGCTGGCGCAGGATCGAGCGGTCCAATGTCATCGCGACCAGGCCGCCGATCATCGCCCCGGCGCCGCGCCCGGTCACCCGCGATGCCCAGCGCGCGCTCGTCCCTGCGGCGAGGGCTAGACGCGCACGGGTGGTGACCACCCGCGCAGTTTAAGGGCGATCGCCAGCGCGGCGCTTTTTGCCGGGTGCAGCGGGTCGCCCTGATCAAGTCGAGGGCGATCGCCAGCGCGGCACCTTTTGCCAGCTCGAGTTAACGGCCGACACGGCTGCGCAGCGACCGGATGATGTCGGTTAGACGTGCCATTCTCAGTTCATGAGCCCCAAAAATCCGACGCCCTGGGGCCGGCCCGCGAGCGATCCGGACGCGGGTTGGGCCGTCATCGACGTCGAAACTTCGGGTTTCCGGCCTGGTCAGGCCCGGATCATCAGCCTTGCGGTGCTCGGACTCGACGTCGACGGCCGCGTCGAGCAATCCGTCGTCAGCCTGCTCAACCCCGGCGTCGACCCCGGCCCCACCCACGTACACGAGCTGACCGCCGCCATGCTGGAGGATCAGCCGCAGTTTGGCGACATCATCGGCGACGTGATCGGGGTGCTGCGCGGCCGCACGCTGGTGGCGCACAACGTCGCATTCGACTACGCATTCCTGGCCGCGGAGGCCGAGCTCACCGCCACCGAGTTGCCCGTCGACAGCGTCATGTGCACGGTCGAGCTGGCCCGGCGACTCAATCTGGGCGTCGAGAACCTGCGGTTGGAGACCCTCGCCGCGCATTGGGGCGTGATCCAGGAGCGACCGCACGACGCCTTCGACGACGCGATGGTGTTGACCGGGGTTCTCGCGTCGGCGCTCGCCCGCGCCCGCGAACGTGACATCTGGCTGCCGGTGCATCCGGTCACCCGGCGCCGCTGGCCCAACGGCCGCGTGACCCATGACGAGCTGCGCCCGCTGAAGTCGCTGGCATCCCGGATGCCCTGCCCATATCTCAACCCGGGGCCTTATGTCCGCGGCCGGCCACTGGTCCAGGGCATGCGGGTGGCGCTGGCCGCCGAGGTGCGGCGCACCCACGAGGAGCTCGTCGAACGGATCCTGCACGCCGGGCTGGCCTACACCGATGTCGTCGACCGCGAGACCTCGCTGGTGGTCTGCAACCACGATGCCCCCGAGCAGGGCAAGGGCTATCAGGCCCAGCAGCTGGGGGTTCCGGTGGTATCCGACGCCCAGTTCATGGACGGCGTCGGGGCCGTGATCGGCGGCACCAACATGGAGGAGTTCGTCGACGCTACGACGGCCGACGACCAGCTCGCGTTGTTCTAGACCGAACCTTGCGGTGCACGCGTTCCTCGACGCCCAGCGCCGCTAGCCGCGCGATGCGCGGTTGACCGCGGACACCACAGCACGCAGCGAGGCGGTGGTGATCGACGGGGCGATGCCCACCCCCCAGACCGTGCGGCCACCCACGGACGCCTCCACGTACGCCGCGGCTTGCGCGTCGTCGCCGGAACTCATCGCGTGCTCGGAGTAGTCCAGGACGGCGACGTCAAACCCCACGTCTCCCAGCGCGTCGACGAACGCGGCGAGCGGGCCGTTGCCGGAGCCGCCGATTTCGGTCTCGGTCCCGTTGATCTTGACCGTCGCGGCGATCCTGGTGGTGCCGCCGTCCTCCTCGGAGGCATCGACCCGCTGCTTTATCCGCTCCAGCGGCATGATCGGCGCCAGATACTCCTCGGAGAACGCGTCCCACATCTCCTTCGGCGACACCTCGCCGCCCTCGCCGTCGGCGATCTTCTGGATCACCTGCGAGAACTCGATCTGCAGTCGTCGCGGCAGGGCCAGACCGTGGTCGGCCTTCATGATGTAGGCCACCCCGCCCTTGCCGGACTGGGAGTTAACCCGGATCACCGCCTCATAGGTGCGGCCGACATCGCGCGGGTCGATCGGCAGATACGGCACTTGCCAGAGCATCTCTTCGACATCGCTGTCCGCGGCGTCGGCGTCGGCCTTCATCTGGTCCAGGCCCTTGTTGATGGCGTCCTGGTGGCTGCCCGAGAACGCGGTGTAGACCAGATCGCCGCCGTACGGGTGACGCTCATGCACCGGAAGCTGGTTGCAGTACTCCACCGTGCGGCGGATCTCGTCGATGTTGGAGAAGTCGATCTGCGGGTCCACGCCGCGGGAGAATAGGTTCAGCCCCAGCGTCACCAGGCACACGTTGCCGGTGCGCTCCCCGTTGCCGAACAGGCAGCCCTCAATCCGGTCAGCGCCGGCCTGATAACCCAATTCGGCTGCGGCAACAGCGGTTCCGCGGTCGTTGTGCGGATGCAGGCTCAGGATCACCGACTCCCGGTTGGCCAGGTTGCGGCTCATCCACTCGATCGAGTCGGCGTAGACGTTCGGGGTGGCCATCTCCACCGTGGCGGGCAGATTGAAGATGATCGGGTTTTGTGGTGTCGGCGCGATGATCTCGCCAACGGCGTCGCACACCTGCTTGGCGTACTCCAATTCCGTTCCGGTGTAGGACTCCGGCGAATACTCGAATCGCCATTGCGTGTCCGGGTATTTGGCCGCCTCTTCGACGCACTTGCGCGCGCCCTCGGTCGCGATGGCCTGCACCGCGGCGCGATCGGCGCGAAATACCACGCGCCGCTGCAGGATTGACGTCGAGTTGTAGAAGTGCACGATCGCCCGGTGCACGCCCTGGCACGCCTGGAAGGTGCGCTCGATCAGCTCCGGGCGGCACTGCGTCAGCACCTGGATGGTGACGTCGTCGGGAATGGCGCCGTCGGTGATGATCTCGCGAACGAAGTCGAAGTCGGTCTGGCTGGCCGACGGGAATCCGACTTCAATCTCCTTGTAGCCCATGGTAACCAGCAGTTCGAACATACGGCGCTTACGAGCCGGGCTCATCGGGTCGATCAACGCCTGGTTGCCGTCGCGCAGATCCACCGCACACCATAACGGGGCGCCATTGATGACGCGGTCCGGCCAGCCGCGGTTGGCGACCTGGACCTGCTCGACTTCGTCGGCAAACGGGCGGTATCGATTCACTGGCATCGACGAGCCACGCTGGGGGTTCCACGTGGGCTGATCAGATCGGTGCGGGCCCGCGGGCTTTTGGATGGTGCGGGCCTTGACAGGCGACGACGCGTACGCGTCGGGGTGGGCAGGTTCAGGGAAGTTGGTCACGGTAATTGCTCCGGGGGTGTCAGAAGGGGCTTCAAACCGGCGCATCGCGAACACCCGCGACGGGAGGCCGGTCTGGATCAGACCCCGTCGCGGCGTCCGAGAAGGAGCATCCGCTGCACGTTGTGAACTCTACCGCGATCAGCGCCTGGGCGAAAACTACGCCGCATCGAGACCAAAACCGCAGGCTGTGGCACTCGCCATCGGGTCAAAAAACAAGATGCGCCGCCACGTATCCTGTTGTGAACTTGAACCACGTCTGTGGGTGTGGAAGGGCAGGCAGAGAAACAGTGGCGCTCGTCGTACAGAAGTACGGCGGATCCTCGGTGGCCGACGCCGACCGGATCCGCCGTGTCGCGGAACGCATCGTCGAGACCAAGAAGCAGGGCAACGACGTCGTCGTGGTGGTCTCGGCGATGGGTGACACCACCGATGACCTGCTGGATCTGGCCCAGCAGGTGTGCCCGGTGCCACCGGCCCGCGAATTGGACATGCTGCTCACGGCCGGTGAGCGCATCTCCAACGCGCTGGTGGCCATGGCGGTCGAATCGCTCGGCGCCCGCGCCCGGTCGTTCACCGGCTCGCAAGCCGGTGTAATCACCACCGGCACGCACGGGAACGCGAAGATCATCGACGTCACGCCGACCCGGTTGCGGTCCGCGCTCGACGAAGGCGACGTCGTGTTGGTCGCCGGCTTCCAGGGCGTCAGCCAGGACAGCCGGGACGTCACCACGCTGGGCCGCGGCGGCTCGGACACCACGGCCGTCGCGCTGGCCGCCGCCCTGAATGCCGACGTCTGCGAGATCTACACCGACGTGGACGGCATCTTCAGCGCGGACCCGCGGATCGTGCGTACCGCTCGCAAGCTGGACACCGTCACCTTCGAGGAAATGCTTGAGCTGGCGGCGTGCGGAGCCAAGGTGCTGATGCTGCGCTGCGTGGAATACGCCCGCCGGTACAACTTGCCCGTACACGTCCGGTCGTCGTACTCGGACAAACTAGGCACCGTCGTCGTCGGATCGATCAAGGACATAACTATGGAAAGCCCCCTGCTGACCGGAGTTGCGCACGACCGCAGCGAAGCCAAGGTGACCGTCGTCGGGATTCCGGACATCCCCGGCTATGCGGCCCGGGTCTTTCGCGCCATCGCCGAGGCCGACGTGAACATCGACATGGTGTTGCAGAACGTGTCCAAGGTCGAGGACGGCAAGACGGACATCACGTTCACCTGCTCGCGCGACAGCGGGCCCACCGCGGTGGCCAAGCTGGACTCACTCCAAGACGAGATCGGCTTCACCCAACTGCTTTACGACGACCACATCGGCAAGGTGTCGCTGATCGGTGCGGGCATGCGCAGCCACCCCGGCGTTACCGCGACCTTCTGTGAGGCGCTGGCCGCCGTAGGCGTCAACATCGAGCTGATCTCCACCTCCGAGATCCGCATCTCGGTGCTGTGCCGCGACACCGAACTAGATAAGGCCGTCGTGGCGTTGCATGAGGCGTTCGGGCTCGGCGGCGACGAGGAGGCCACGGTGTATGCGGGGACGGGCCGTTAGATGGTTGCAATAGGGGTAGTAGGCGCCACCGGTCAGGTGGGCCAGGTGATGCGCAATCTGCTCGACGAGCGCGATTTCCCGGCGACGACGGTGCGGTTCTTCGCGTCCGCCCGCTCGCAGGGCCGCAAACTGCCGTTCCGCGGCCAGGAGATCGAGGTTGAAGACGCCGCGACGGCGGACCCGACCGGCCTGGACATCGCGGTGTTCTCGGCCGGAAAGACGATGTCACTGGTGCAGGCCCCGCGGTTCGCTGCAGCCGGGGTGATTGTGATCGACAACTCCTCGGCGTGGCGCAAGGACCCGGATGTGCCGTTGGTGGTGTCGGAGGTCAACTTCGCCCGTGACGCCGCTAACCGGCCGAAGGGCATCATTGCCAACCCGAACTGCACCACGATGGCCGCGATGCCGGTGCTCAAGCCGCTGCACGAGGAAGCCGGGCTGCAGCGTCTGGTGGTGTCGAGCTATCAGGCGGTGTCCGGTAGCGGGCTGGCCGGTGTCGAGGAGCTGGTGACGCAGGCGCGTGCGGTCATCGACGACGCCGAGCAACTGGTGCACGACGGGCGGGCCCTGGATTTTCCGGCGCCGAAGACCTACGTCGCGCCCATCGCGTTCAATGTGCTGCCGCTGGCCGGGGCGTTGGTGGACGACGGCTCCGAGGAGACCGACGAGGACCAGAAGCTGCGCTACGAGAGCCGCAAAATCCTCGGCATTCCCGAGCTGCTGGTAAGCGGGACCTGCGTGCGGGTTCCGGTGTTCACCGGGCACTCGTTGTCGATCAATGCCGAGTTCGCCCGGCCACTTTCGCCGCAGCGGGCGGCCGAACTGCTCAGTGTCGCACCCGGCGTGAAGGTCGTGGACGTACCAACCGCTTTGGATGCCGCCGGAGTCGACGAATCGCTGGTCGGCCGGATCCGCCGCGACGAAGGGGTGCCGGACGGGCGGGGACTCGCGCTGTTCGTCTCGGGGGACAATCTGCGTAAGGGTGCCGCACTCAACACCATTCAGATCGCCGAGCTGCTGGCCTCGGAATTGCAATCGGCATTGTGATCCGCGGGTGAGGTCCGCTCACACTCGCCTCGGTGCGCGGTACCCGCTATTGGTCGCGTTGGCAGTGTGTGTGGTTGTCTCACAATCTGTTTGGGTCGTGCATGCAGATCCTCCGGCACCCGCTCCGGGGCCAATCGTGGCACCGCTGGCGCCGGGTCAGGTGCTGCGAATCGGCCCGACGGCCGGAACTGGCACTCCCACAAAGGATTACGGAATCGGAGCCACAGATCTCTGTGAATTCCTGGAGTTTCCAACCGAACTGCTGCAGGTCTGCGGCGACAGCTTCGCCGGACAGGGCGTGGGGTTCGGCGGCTGGTATTCGCCGGTCGCCCTGCACGTCGATACCTCGTCGGTCGATGATCCGGCCGGGGTGCGCTACACAGGCGTCACCGGGATCAGCAAGCCGCTGCTGGCCGACCCCGCGCCCCCGGGTGACTCACAGTTGCCGGCCGGTGTGGTGCAGATCAACCGGCGCAACTACCTGATGGTGACGACCACGAAGGACCTCGCGCCGCAGAGCTCGCGGCTGGTGACGGCCGAAGCGGCGCGCGCCGGTTGGCAGACGGTTCCGGGGTCCACGCGCGACAGCTCCTTTCAGGGCGGCTCCCAGACGCAGATCAGCGGGTACTACGACCCGATCCCGACCGCCGATTCGACGACGGGGTGGGTGTACATCGTGGCCAACAGCTTCACCCGCAGTCAGCCGGTGGTGCTGTATCGGGTTACGCCGCAGAACTTCACGGACCGGTCGCGCTGGCAGGGCTGGGCGGCCGGGCCGGGCGGCGGGTGGAACAAACCACCGACGCCGTTGTGGCCCGATCAGGTGGGCGAGATGTCCGTCAGGCAGATCGACGGCAAGGCGGTGCTGTCTTACTTCAATGCCAGCACCCTCAACATGGAGGTCCGGGTGGCGGACGGCCCGACGGGGTTGGGCGACGCTCCGGTGACCACGGTGGTGCAGCACGACGAGTGGCCGGAGCCGGCGGAAAGCCTTCCGCCACCTACTGATAACCGGCTGGCACAACCCTATGGCGGGTATATCTCGCCCGGCTCCACGCTCGACGAGCTACGAATCTTTGTCAGCCAGTGGGACACTCGCGCCCGGGTGGCCGCGCCCTATCGGGTGATCCAGTTCGCGGCCAACCCGTTCAAGCCTTAGTCAGAGACCTTTCGTGGCCTCCGGCACCTCCCATCCTGAACGCCATTTTGCAATCGGCGACCAGTCCGTCGCGGTAGTCTTACGGCCAGCAGGGGAGGGGTGGCGATGTTACGCAACGCCGCAAAACTGCGGGTTGCGCGATGCAGCTCCGCTACATAAGCATTCCGCTTCTGGTCGCAGAGGCCGGCGGTGATCCCTGGAAACTCAATCAAAGCCTGCAAACTGGCCGCCCCGCTCAGATTTCTGACCTTGCCGAGGCGTTTCACGCCGCGGGTGTCTGTACGGCGGAGTCCAGCAAGGCCTTCGAGGAAGCCCGTCGCCGCTTCGAGGCCTCGTGGAACCGGGAGGGTGGCGAGCACCCGATCAATGATTCCGCTGAAGTGCAGCGGGTGACGAAGCTGCTCGGTGCGCAGTCGCTGCAGTTGCCCAAGATCGGGGTCGACTTGGAAAACATCGCCGCCGCACTGGCCGAGGCACAAAAGGCCGCGGCCGGACGGATCGCCGCTCTCGAGACTCAATTGCAGACGCTCGACAACATGATCGGCCAGGCGGTGGAGATGGAGAAAGACCCAACCCTCACCGCCGCGGATAGACAAACGCTGAATGCGTTTATCACCGGCCGTGAAGACGATGCCATCCGCGACACCAAGGCCGCGGTCGGCGATCTGCAGTCAACCCGGGACACCTACACGCGATTACTGCATCAAGCGCAAGCAAACGGAAACCTCAGCCCACAGGAGGCTGTCCTCACCACCGAGTTCAAGCCTGCCGACTTCGGCGAAGGCCAAGGAGATCCGCCCGGCGATCCCAGGATCACCGGTCCAGCCGGCCAGCCTCAACACGAGCAGAACACCTACGACCTGCAAGACCAATTCCAAGACGGCCAAGGTCCCATCTTCGGTGGCGATCCCCGAGATGGCTTGCCCCGGAGTCCGGCTTCCCAGCTGGCCCAAGGCCCCCCGGGCACCCGGCCGCTGCCGACGGGGACCGCGCTCGGGCCAGATGGACACCGGTACGCGTTTTTCAGCAACCCAGACGGGAGTGTCCAAGAAGGGGTCAACCAGTTCGCGACCAACGGATCTGTGTGGGATTACACGGATCCCGCTCATCCCGTGAAAGTTGGTGACCTGCCAGGGATATTCCAGGCAAGCGGCGCTTATGACCCTGCCACCGGACGGATGGTGATCGTCGGCAACACCAGCAACAGGACGGGCGATCTCAACCGCGGCCTGTGGGTGTCCGGACCAATCGACCCGGCTAACCCCAACGGCTGGGTCACTTCGTTGCAGCCCGCCGGCAATGTCAGCCTTCCCGGTGATCGTGAAAGCCAACTGGTTTCACTCAAGGGCGGCGGTTTCATGCTTGTCGGCGCGACCAACGGCGACGCGGTGCAAGCGATAACTGCGGCTACCCCACAAGGACTGATTACCGCTGCGCCGGTTCCGCTGGTGACCCAGGGTACCCTCCCGAGCGTGTACGGACCCACCGTCACGGGCACCACGCTGGATCCGGTGACAGGGCTCGAGACGATTCAAATGCGGGTAAGCACTTGGCCTTTCAACCCGGCCGATCCGAATTTCTACGACCCCAACACGTGGACGACAACCTTTACCGTCCAACACTGAGTAGAAGGCGGCGTCGCATGCTGATACGGATGGCCATTGCTGTAGCAAGCGGGACCTTCGCGATTCTGGGGCTGGGCTCTTGCCACGCCGGAAATGTCGTTGCGACAGCAGCGCCTCCAAAATTCCCCGACCTCAACGCCTTTCAATCAATCAATCCCGTGCCGTACACAATGCACTTCGGGCGGGGTGGCGGCGGGGTATTTTTCGCAACCCCCGACGGATTGCAGTGCGGATGGGGTTCGCTGGCTAACGGGCCGGCAGATCACGTCAGTGCCGAGTGCAACGGGCCACTACCGGGCCTGCCGGAAAACGCTCCCCGTGGACAAGCTGGCTGCGAAAGGGTTGGAGTGGCAAGCTCGCTGCACTCGGATCTGGGCCCCTACGGTTTCTATCAAGGCACCTGCCCGGTCATCACCGCGCCTGTGCTGAACGTCGGTCAAAAAATCACTGCCGCAAACACCACCTGCTTGGTGGGTGCGGACCGACTGACTGCTTGCATCGACCCAATCACGAATCGCGGGTTTGTACTTCAATCCTCCGGTTCGTGGACCTTTTAAGAGCGGTCATAGCATGTGGCAAACATCCCTGTCGTGATTCTGCCAGTGTGAAGGTAAGATGTCCTCCGTGAGTTGTAATCGCGGATCGACGTTGGTAGCGGCCATTGGCGCCGTCGCCTTTGTCTTCGCGCCTGCCGCAGCGGCCGATCCCGGCTCGCCTTCTTACGGTCAGGGCAAACAGGCCATTGATGAACAGGTTCAGCAGTACCACGTGCAGTTGAGTCCCAGCACCGACCTGAATCAGTACTGCCAAAAGGTTCTCATGAGCGATCTCAAAAGCGGCAAGATAGCCCGAGTGGATTCTGGACCAGACTTCATAGCCGGTTGTCAGGACGAGGGCCGCGCACTCCTAGCGCCGCAATGAATGACGGCTAGCCCGGCCTCCGGCTGTCGGTGGGCTGCACAGCCCAAACCCGGATAGCGACTTGGGATTACGGCTGATCGACTGCCTCAGCGTCCGGTCCCGAAGCGTACACCGATGCTGCTGAGCACGACGTTGACCGCAAAGAGCGCAAGCACGCACAGCACCACGGTCTCGTTGACAGCCCGGCCAAGTCCGGTGGGTCCACCGCGAGTGGTCAATCCGCGATAGCAGCCGACCAAGCCGGCGATCAGCCCGAACGACGCCGCTTTGATCATGGAGATGATGACCTCCGGCAGCCCGGTGATGGTGGTCAAGGTGGCCAGGTAATCGGCGCCCGAAACGTTTTGCAAGCAAACGCCGAAAAAGTATCCCCCGACCAGCCCCACGGTGATCACCAGACTGTTGAGAAGAGTCGAGATGACGATGGCGGCGACCACCCTGGGGGCCACCAACCGGTAGATGGGATCGATGCCCATACCTTCGATGGCGTCGATTTCTCCTCGGATGGTGCGCGCTCCGAGATCCGCGCAGATGGCGGTCGAGCCGGCGCCGGCCACGACGAGAACGGTGACCGCAGGCCCGAGTTGGGTGACCGCACCGAGAGCTGCCCCCACCCCGGACAGGCTGGCCGCACCGAACTCGGATAGCAGGATGTTGAGGCTGAAGACGAACAGCACCGTCAATGGGATAGACACCATCAGCGTGGGCAGCAAGGCCACTCTCAGGATGAACCAGCATTGCAGGACGAACTCGCGCCAGTGAATTGGTCTACGTACCAGTACTTTTCCCGTCAATGCACACATCAGGAAGAATCCGCCGAATGTCATCAGTGCCGGATGGAGTTGGTCACGCAGGTAGCTGGTGAGGTCGGTCGACTTCGTCGCCATGGTCGGTTCCTCGCGCCGCGATTCGGTAGGGTTTGTGGGCACAGAGCACTGATACGTGAACAGATATTTCAACGCATGCTCAACGGTTATCGCTTGCTGCTAGATTCGGCGATATCTGAATGCGCTCAATGCGCTATCTGGCTGTAAGTAATCGCTGAGCGGACATCGAGAGCCGTGCAACCAGTACTCTCGCCAACTCCGCCCGGGCCGAGGAGAACGTCGACAAGGTAGGTTGTCAGTAGTCGTTATACCGTGTGCCACAGCAATATTGATGTCTCGCGCCCGATATGCAACGGAAATGTATTGGGGGTACGGATGTCTCACGGCGAATGGGTAGTTCGACGCGGTGGATGCGTCAGATGATCGGGCCCGTGGCGAGAGGACGGTTTCGATATCGAGCAATGAGCGCGCGATACCGCCGCCGGATGGCTCGGGGCTCTGTTTCGGCCGCAGCCGCTTTCGTATGGCCCCTGATCATCCGAGCGCCTTGACGACCTCGGCCGGCCGCCTCGGTCGGGCCAGCAGTCAGCCCCGGCGCCAGATAGACCCCCGAACCCGTCGTGGTCACCCGTCACCATTACGATTTCGCCTGGTGAGACGGGGGTTTTGGCTCACAGCTGCTACATAAGTAGCGCATAGCCATAACTATTGTTTACCCCCGCATCATGTGTCTCATGAGTGAAACATCTGAAACCCCCACTGTGCGGTCCTCGACCGCAACTGCGCCGGCAGAGCCGGTGGTTCACAGGCCCGCCAGGGTCTTCCAAGCGGCGGCCTGGGTCGCCATCGCGGCCGGGACCGTGTTCGTCATCGCGGTCATCTTCTTCACGGGCTTCTTGCTCGGTAGGTCGACCGGTCACCACCACCACGGCCACCACCACCACAAGCACCACGCGATGGTGCATCCGCACCGATTCGGCGGTCCGGGTGGCCCGGGCGGTCCGGGCTGGCCCGGAGCCAACCAGCCGGGTGCACCTGCGTCCGTGGCTCCCGGCGCCCCGGGGCCGAGCCAGATCCCGTCGTCGGTCGCTCCGGCTCGCACGCCGTAGCCGCTACGAGGCCACAGACCTCACCTGCTCAGATGCTCGCGGGGTAAAAGGAGGATCCCCGGGGGGCACTAATTCCATACGCAGTAGCCCGGCGCTCACCCGAGCGCCGGGCTGCCAGTGGTTCAGCGAGAGCGCAACCCAGATCGCGTTTGGATGAATTCACAGCAACTTTGTTGCCGGAAATTGTTGCAGCAGTTGCATTCAGGGGCAGTATCGAGACATGAGTGAAACACCTGAACGCGCACCAGCCACGGCTCCACCACCCCAGCGGGCTAAGCCGCCCAAGGTCTACGCGGCCGCGGCGTGGGTGGTGATCGTTGCCGGGATCGTCTTCATCTTGTCGGTCGTCTTCTTCTCCGGCGCCATGATCTTCGGATATCACTACCACCACTGCCACCATCACCACGGCATGATGTTCAAGCCCAGCGGCCCCGCAGGCCCGGGCGGCCCCGCCCAGTGGCAGTACGGCGGACCGGGTGGTCCCGGAATGCCGCCGCCCTATCAGTACGGTCCGCCGCCGGGATACGGACCGGGTGGTCCCGGTGGCCCGATCGCAGGACCGAGTGGTCCGGCTGGACCCGCGGCCCCGTCGAGCAGTGCTCCCGCACCGCGTCCATAGCACCTGAAGACACGCCGATAGCTATGGTCCGGCTCCCCGAAAGGGGCGCCGGACCGTTCGCTTTTGTGCAGTGGAAGCGCATGCCATCGATTTGGGTTCACACTGAATGGGTACACGTCGCACTGCCCTCGGATTCAGCCCATTTAGCGAGGAGATGTCGAAATGACGGAGCACTTCACCACGACCGACGCGGGCATTGCTGCGCCCAGTGACGACCAGTCGCTGACGATCGGTCCCGATGGTCCGATCCTGCTGCAAGACCACTACCTGATCGAGCAGATGGCCCAATTCAACCGGGAGCGCATCCCGGAACGCCAACCGCACGCCAAGGGCGGTGGCGCCTTCGGTCATTTCGAGGTGACCAACGACGTCAGCAAGTACACCAGGGCCGCGGTGTTCGCGCCCGGAACCAAAACCGAGATGCTGGCCAGGTTCTCGACCGTGGCCGGTGAGCGCGGCAGCCCAGACACCTGGCGGGATCCACGCGGATTCGCGTTGAAGTTCTACACGACCGAGGGCAATTTCGACATGGTCGGTAACAACACGCCCGTCTTCTTCATGCGCGACCCATTGAAGTTTCAACACTTCATCCGATCCCAAAAGCGGATGCAGGCAACAAATTTGCGTGATAACAACATGCAGTGGGACTTCTGGAGCCTGTCGCCGGAGTCCGCGCATCAGGTGACCTGGCTGATGGGCGATCGCGGAATCCCCAAGAGCTGGCGGCAGATGAATGGCTACAGTAGCCACACCTATAGCTGGATCAACGCCGCAGACGAGATCTTCTGGGTGAAGTATCACTTCATCACCGATCAAGGTGTCGACTTCCTGACCCAAGAGGATGCCGACCAATTGGCCGGCGAAGAGGGCGATTACCACCAGCGGGACCTCTACGAGTCGATCGAGCGGGGCGATCACCCGAGTTGGACGCTCAAAATGCAGATCATGCCGTTCGAGGAGGCTAAGACCTACCGGTTCAACCCGTTCGATCTGACGAAAGTGTGGCCGCATAGCGACTATCCGTTGATCGAGGTCGGCAAGATGACGTTGGACCGCAACGTCACCGACTATCACACCGAAATCGAACAGGCCGCGTTCGAGCCGAACAACACTGTGCCCGGCACCGGGCTGAGCCCGGACAAGATGCTGCTGGCACGCGGCTTCTCCTACTCCGACGCGCATCGCGCCCGGCTGGGAACCAACTATCGGCAGATCCCGGTCAACACCCCGAAAGTCGAGGTCAACAGCTACTCCAAAGACGGCGCGATGCGGATGACGAACGCGTCGGATCCGGTCTATGCGCCCAATTCCTACGGTGGCCCGCAGGCGGACCCGGCGCGCGCGGCCGAGGTGGGTTGGATGGCCGACGGTCAGATGGTCCGGGCCGCGTGCACGTTGCGTCCCGACGATGACGACTGGGGTCAGGCGGGCACCATGGTCCGCGAGGTCCTCGACGATGCCGGCCGAAACCGCTTGGCTCATAACATCATTGGGCATGTCTCCAAGGGCGTCAAAGAGCCGGTGCTGTCGCGGGTCTTCGAGTACTGGCGCAATGTCGACCCCGATCTCGCAAAGTTGGTCGAGGAAGGCGTGCGGGGCAACGCCGGCCAGTAGCGGACGCCGGGGTGGAGAACTCGGCGTTCGCTGTGGGTCCTCGCCTGGCATGATCAAGATTCATGATGCGGATCACCGCTTGTGCGGTAAGCGCCGGTCTGAGCCTGGGGGTGGCTGCAGGCGCCCCCGTCGCGGCCGCCCATCCCTCGGATCCCGGAGTGGTGTCGTACGCGGTTCTCGGCAAGGGGTCGGTCGGCAATATCGTCGGCGGGCCGATGGGGTGGGAATCGGTGTTCACCGAGCCGGTCCAGGGCTTCTTCGTCGACCTCGCCGACTGCAACAACTGGGCGGATATCGGGCTGCCCGAGGTGTACAACGACTCCGACCTGGCGTCTTTCAACGGGGCCACCGCGCAGACGGCTGCCAACGATCAGACGCACTTCGTCAAGCAGGCGGTGGGCGTATTCGCCACCACCGACGCCGCTGGCCGGGCTTTCCACCGGGTGGTGGATCGCACGGTTGGCTGCTCTGGTCAGACCACCGCGATGCACCTGGACAACGGGCAGACACAAGTGTGGTCATTTGCTGGCGGGCCGGCAACAGCGACCGACGCGAACTGGACCAAGCAAGAAGCAGGCAGCGATCGCCGGTGCTTCAATCAAACCCGGCTGCGTGAAAACGTGTTGCTTCAAGCGAAGGTTTGTCAGGCTGGCAACGCGGGACCCGCGGTTAATGTCCTGGCCGGGGCGATGCAGAACGCGCTGGGGCAATAGTCCGGTGAATTCGGGCCGGGTGGCGAGAACCTGCGGGAACGGGAATATGTCGGGGCGATCTGGAAGATGAAGTGACGGCAGCTATCGTTCGGATAGCTGCCCAACAAGGCGCTCGGCGCGCACGGTCGGGCCCGGAGGGATCGTGATATGACGCTCGCCGCTATCACCGCCGCGGCCTCGCAGCTGGACGCCGCCCGCCCGGCCGACTCCGAGTTGACCAGTTCCGAAGAAGCCGCCCAGTACATCGCCGACGGTTGTTTGATCGATGGCCCGCTGGGCCGCGTCGGCCTGGAGCTGGAGGCCCACTGCTTCGACCCGGTAGATCCCTACCGCAGGCCGAGTTGGGACGAAATCACCGAGGTTATCGAGCAGCTACCCGCGCTGCCCGCCGGTAGCGCGGTCACCGTGGAGCCCGGAGGTGCGGTCGAACTGTCCGGTCCGCCGGAGAACGGCGTCGCCCCGGCCATCCAAGCGATGAGCAACGACCAGGGCGTACTGCGCAACGCCTTCGCCAACGCAGGTCTCGGATTGGTCTTCCTGGGCGCCGACCCGCTGCGGGCGTCCCAGCGCGTCAACCCGGGCGCGCGTTATCGCGCGATGGAGGAGTTCTTCGCCGCCAGCCACTCCGCCGAGGCGGGTGCGGCGATGATGACATCGACTGCCTCGGTCCAGGTCAACCTGGACGCTGGGCCGCAGTCCGGATGGGCGGACCGGGTGTGGCTGGCACATGCCCTGGGGCCCACGATGATTGCGATCGCGGCTAACTCCCCGATGCTGGGTGGCGAGTTCTCCGGTTGGCAGTCCACCCGGCAGTGGGTCTGGGGCCAGATGGACTCGGCGCGCTGCGGGCCCATCCTGGGGGCCAGCGGCGACGACCCGGGCACCGACTGGGCGCGTTACGCGCTCAAGGCGCCGGTGATGATGGTGCACAACCCGGAGGCCGTCGCGCTCACCCACTACGTGTCGTTCGCCGATTGGGCGGACGGCTCGGCGCTGCTGTGCGACCGCCGGCCCACCCTCGCCGATCTCGACTATCACCTGACCACGCTGTTTCCGCCTGTCCGCCCGAGACAATGGCTGGAGATCCGCTACCTCGACAGCGCACCGGATGCCTACTGGCCCGCTATCGCGTTCACCCTGGCCGCCTTGCTCGACGACCCGGCCGCTGCCGACGCCGCCGCGGCGGCGATCGAACCGGTGGCCACCGCCTGGGACAACGCCGCTCGGCTTGGTCTGAGCGACCGTCGGCTGCATGAGGCCGCTACCGCCTGCGTGGCCATCGCGGCACAGCAGGCGCCACCCGAGCTCACCGATGCGATGGAGCGGCTGATCCGCAGCGTCGACCAGCGCCGATGTCCGGGCGACGACTTCTCCGACCAGGTAATCGACCACGGCATCGCGGCCACGGTGTCGCAGTTGGCGCAAGGGGGCCTGTGACTTTCCCTGATGATTCCGACCTGCGCCCGGCTGCGCCGCGCTTGCGATCGTCATGCCGGGACCGGATTGCCGACGATCTAGATCGGGCGCGCACGCGCACGCTGCGGCTGGTTGATTTCGACGACGCGGAACTCCGTCGTCAGTACGACCCGCTGATGAGCCCGCTGGTGTGGGACCTCGCGCACATCGGTCAGCAGGAAGAGCTGTGGCTGCTGCGCGGAGGTGACCCGAATCGCCCGGGCATGCTGGACCCGTCGGTCGAGGGGCTTTACGACGCCTTCGAACACTCACGCGCCAGCCGCGTCGATTTGCCGCTGCTATCCCCGGAGCAAGCCCGATCTTATTGCCGGACAGTGCGTTCCGTTGCGCTGGACGCGCTGGACGCATTGCCTGACGACCCCGCCGGTGATCGTGCGGCCTTCGTCTACGGGATGGTGGTCAGCCACGAGAACCAGCACGACGAAACCATGCTGCAGGCATTGAACCTGCGCACCGGTGCCGCGCTGCTACGCGACCCCGGCGCCGTGCCCACCGGGCGTCCGGGGCTGGCCGGAACGTCGGTGCTGGTGCCCGGCGGCCCGTTCGTGCTGGGCGTCGACGCCGCGAGCGAACCGTTCTCGCTGGACAACGAGCGCCCCGCCCACATCGTCGACTTGCCGGCGTTCCGGATCGGCACGGTCCCGGTCACCAATGGCGAGTGGCAACAATTCATCGCCGACGGCGGCTACGGCGAGCCGCGCTGGTGGTCCGAGCGTGGCTGGGAGCATCGCTGCAGCGCAGGCCTGACCGCACCGCAATTCTGGGCCTCCGACGCGCGCACCCGCACCCGCTTCGGTTACATCGAAGACATTCCGGCCGACGAACCGGTGCAGCATGTCACCTACTTCGAGGCCCAGGCCTACGCGGCCTGGGCCGGTGCACGGCTGCCCACCGAAATCGAATGGGAGAAAGCCTGCGCCTGGGACCCGGCGACCGAAACCAGGCGCCGTTACCCCTGGGGGTCCCAGGATCCGTCGGCCGAGTACGCCAACCTGGGCGGCACCGCCCTGCGTCCGGCGCCCGTCGGCGCCTACCCGGCAGGCGCGTCGGCTTACGGCGTCGAGCAGCTGCTCGGCGACGTCTGGGAGTGGACCAGCTCGCCGCTGCGGCCGTGGCCCGGCTTCGTCCCGATGATCTACGAGCGTTACTCGCAGCCATTTTTCGATGGCGACTACCGGATCCTGCGCGGCGGATCGTGGGCCGTCGAATCGTCGATTGTGCGGCCCAGCTTCCGTAACTGGGACCACCCGATCCGTCGTCAGATCTTCTCCGGTGTCCGGTTGGCCTGGGACGTGCCTGACGCGAAGGATTCCGCCTGATGTGCCGTCACCTGGGCTGGCTGGGCGACGATGTCAGCACCTCATCTCTGATGCTGGATCCGCCCTTTGGCCTTCGCGTGCAGTCGTATGCTCCGCGCCGCCAGAAGCACGGTCTGATGAATGCCGACGGTTGGGGTGTCGGGTTTTTCGACGGCGAGGTGCTCCGGCGCTGGCGCAGCCCGGCACCGCTGTGGGGCGACGCGTCGTTCGATTCGGTCGCACCCGCGCTGCGCAGTCGCTGCGTGGTGGCCGCCGTGCGTTCGGCGACCGTCGGCATGCCGATCGAGGCCAGTGCGACAGCACCCTTCACCGACGGTCATTGGCTGCTGTCACATAACGGTGTCGTCGATCGTGCCGTGTTGCCACTGACGTCCACGGCCGAATCCGTCTGTGACAGTGCAATGTTGGCGGCCACCATTTTCGCACTCGGGCTCGACGTGCTCGGCGAGACCATCGCGCAGATCGGGGCGCTGGATCCAAATGCCCGGCTTAATGTATTGGCCGCCAATGGTTCTCGGATGCTGGCTACCGCGTGGGGCGACACCTTGTCCATCCTGCGCCGCGCCGACGGTGTGGTATTGGCGAGCGAGCCCTATGACGACGATTCCGAATGGGAGGACGTACCCGAGCATCACCTTGTCGAAGTCACCGCGCAAGGCGTAACGATGACCCCGCTGGACGAGCCGAAGGGATCTTCATGACACTGTCGCTGTCCAACCATCTCGCTGCCGATTCGGCGTACCACGCTTTGCGCCGTGATGTTCACGACGGTTTGCAGAGCACACCGAAAATGTTGCCGCCCAAGTGGTTTTACGATTCGGTGGGCAGTGAGCTGTTCGACCAGATCACCCGGTTGCCCGAGTATTACCCGACGCGGGCAGAGGCGGAGATCCTGCGCGCCCGCGCGAGCGAAATCGCGACGGCAAGCGAGGCTGACACCCTGGTCGAACTGGGCAGCGGGACGTCCGAGAAGACCCGGTTGCTGCTGGACGCGCTGCACGGTCGCGGATCACTGCGCCGATTTGTGCCCTTCGATGTCGATGCGAGTATCCTGTCGACCGCTGCGGCCGCCATTGCGCAGGAATACGCAGGCGTCGAAATCAAGGCTGTCTGCGGTGATTTCGAGGAGCACCTCGGCGAGATCCCGAGCGGCGGGCGGCGGCTGTTCGTGTTCCTGGGGTCGACGATCGGCAACCTCACACCCGGGCCGTGCGCCGAATTCCTCAAGTCCCTCTCGGAGGTCATGCGGCCCGACGACACCCTGCTGCTGGGCACCGACCTGGTCAAGGACACCGGTCGTCTGCTGCGTGCCTACGACGATGCCGCCGGGGTGACGGCCCAGTTCAATCGCAATGTGCTCGCGGTGGTCAACCGGGAACTCGACGCGGATTTCGACGTCGACGCCTACCGGCACGTGGCGCGCTGGAACGCCGACGAGGAGCGCATCGAAATGTGGCTGCGGACCGAACGGCCGCAGCGGGTCCGCATCGGTGCGCTCGACCTGACCGTCGAATTCTCGGCCGGAGAGGAATTGCTAACCGAGGTGTCGAGCAAGTTCCACCCGGGCGGCGTGAGCGCCGAATTGGCCGGAGCGGGATTGCGTCGCGTTCGGTGGTGGACTGATGCCGCAGGCGATTTCGGGTTGTCGTTAGCAGTCAAGTGAGCGATAGCGGATCGCTGGCCGATCGATGGCGGGCGGCCCGCCCACCCGCAGCGGGTCTACATCTGGACAGCGCGGCCTGCTCGCGTCAGAGTTATGCGGCCATTGACGCCGCTGCGCAGCATGCCCGCCACGAGGCCGAGTTCGGTGCGTACGTGGCGGCCGAGGCCGCAGCGCCCACGCTTGATGCCGGGCACGCGGCCTTCGCCGCGCTGACCGGGATGGTCGAAGCCGAGGTGGTGTACACCACGGGTTCGCTGAACGCCTTGGATCTGCTGCTGGGCAGCTGGCCCGCCGAACGCCGGACACTGGCCTGCCTACCGGGCGAATACGGACCCAACCTCGCCGTGATGGACGCGCACCGATTCGAGCGTCGGCTGCTGCCGGCCCTCGAGGACGGCCGGCTGGCGCTCGACGACGCGGCTTTCGCGCTGGAGGCCGACCCGCCTGATTTCGTCCACCTGACTCCGGTGGCTAGCCATAGCGGTGTGGTGCAACCGATTTCGATGCTCGCACAACTATGCCGTGAATTGGGATTGCCTCTGGTCGTCGACGCCGCCCAAGCGCTGGGCCAGGTTGACTGCGCGGTCGGCGCCGACGTCACCTATTCGTCGTCGCGCAAGTGGATCGCGGGTCCGCGCGGGGTGGGCTTCCTGGCGATTCGGCCGGACATGATCCAGCGGCTACGTCCGCGGTTGGCGGCACCGGAGTGGTCGCAATCGTTCTCGGTGGCCCAGCAGCTCGAATTCGGGGAAGCTAATGTCGCTGCGCGAGTGGGGGTTTCGGTGGCTCTCGGCGAGTATCTGGCGTTCGGGCCCGAGGCGGTGCGGGCGCGCTTGGCTGAGCTCGGCAGCATCAGCCGAACCACGCTTACCGATGTGCCGGGATGGGCGGTGGTCGAAGAGGCCGAAGAGCCAAGCGCCATCACCACTTTGGCCGCAGTCGACGGTGCCGACCCGCAGCTGGTGCGGGACTGGCTGCTTGCCGAACGGCGGATCTTAACCACCTACGCCGGGGTGCAGCGCGCGCCGCTGGAGATGACCGCGCCGAGGCTGCGCATCTCGCCGCACGCCGATACCACTGCCGAGGATCTGGAAAGCTTCGCCGAAGCGCTGATTGCCGCGACCGTCGCGACCGGCAGCTAGCCTGCGGCCTTGGGCGCCGTCAGTTGGCAGGCGGGCCGTCGCGGCTAACAGGGCCAGGTGTGTACCGGCTCGTTGGCGTGCATGTGGTCGCAGTACCGGCGCAGCATTTCGGCCAGCGCCGCGGGGCGTGTCATGCCGCCGTCCTGCAGCGCGCGGACCGTCGCCACCTGCCAGCTCGCGCCGTTGCGGCCGGTCTTGGCGCGGCCCTCGATGATGCCGAGAAAACGATCGCGCACCTCCGCGTCGACCCCCCAACGGCACAGCCCTTCATGAGCTATCGGCAGCAACGTGTCGAGCACCAACTCGGCCGCCGACACCTCACCCAGATCCGGCCAGTGCAGCCGGGCGTCCATCCCGTGGCGAGCGGCCACCAGGAAATTGCTATGCGCCGCAGCGAAACTCATCCGCGTCCACAGCGGGTTCTCTTCTTCGGACAGCGTGCGCAGCGTGCCATAGTAGAACGCGGAGTTGGCCAGCATGTCGATGACGGTGGGACCCGCCGGCAACACCCGATTTTCTAGCCGCAGGTGCGCGCGCCCGTCGACAACGTCGTACACCGGCCGGTTCCAGCGGTACACCGTGCCGTTGTGCAGCCGTAGTTCGGAGAGCTGCGGAATGCGTCCGGCGGACAGCTCGGCGACGGGATCCTCGTCGGACAGCTCGGGCAGCAGGGACGGAAAGTAGCGGATGTTCTCTTTGAACAGGTCGAGGATCGAGCTGATCCAACGTTCGCCGAACCACACCCGGGGCCGCACGCCTTGAGTTTTGAGCTCCTCGGGCCGGGTGTCGGTGGACTGCGAGAACACCTCGATGCGAGTTTCCGACCACAGCTGATGGCCGAAGAAGTAGGGCGAGTTGGCCCCCAGTGCCAGCTGGGGGCCGGCCATCACCTGCGCCGCATTCCAGTTGGGAGCGAAGTCACCCGGAGCCACCTGCAAGTGCAATTGTGTACTGGTGCAAGCAGATTCGGGGGCTATGGTCGCCGCCTCCCAGCTCAGTGGCTCGGGGCCGGAGATCTGAATCGGGATGTCCTCGCCGCGGGCGTTGAAGATGGAGTCGTTGAGCGCGGCGTACCGCGTAGACTCGCTCATCCAGCCGTCGCGCGACAGATGTTCGGGCATCAGCGTGGGCAGGATGCCGATCATCACGATACGGGTGCCGTCGGAGCCGACCTTGGTTTGCGCCTCGTTGAGGCTGGTCCGCACTTCTTCTTCCAGATCCAGGCCGGTATGTCCCGGCAGCGACCTGGGTGGCACGTTGAATTCGATGTTGTAGGCGCCCAATTCCCTCTGATAGGCCGGATCTGCGATGGCGTCCAGCACGTGCCGATTCGACATGGCGGGCTGATAGTCGGCATCGACGAGATTACATTCGATCTCCATGCCGGTCAGCGGCCGGTCGGAGTCGAAGCGTGACTGGGCGAGCATCGTCTCGAAGACGTCCAGACACAGCTGCACCTTGCGCCGGTATTCCCGCCGATGTGCGCGGTCATACGTGGTGCGTTTGACCTCGTCGCCCACATCGCCGATGCAACAGGGTTACCGCCGGTAACGCAAGAGCGACGCGACCGATAGCTCAATCGGGTACCGTCCGGTCACCGCGGAATCGGGTCGGCTAGCTGCAGACCTGGTGGGTCGATACACCATCATGGACGATGGCATGACGTGTCGCAGTTCACGACTAAGGAGACAGGTGGCCGAGTTCGTCGCAGCTATCGATCAAGGCACCACCAGCACCCGCTGCATGATCTTCGATCATGACGGCGCCGAGGTCGCTCGTCACCAGCTCGAGCACGAGCAGATCCTGCCCCAGGCCGGCTGGGTCGAGCACAATCCGATCGAAATCTGGGAACGCACCTCGTCGGTGCTGATGTCGGTATTGAACACCGCGAAAATTTCGGCGAAAGATATTGCTGCTCTGGGCATTACGAACCAGCGTGAGACCACGCTGGTATGGGATCGGCACACCGGCCGGCCCTACTACAACGCGATCGTTTGGCAGGACACCCGCACCGACCGGATCGCGTCGGCACTGGACCGCGACGGGCGTGGCGACGTCATCCGTCGCAAGGCGGGCCTGCCGCCTGCGACCTACTTCTCCGGCGGGAAGCTGCAATGGATCCTGGAGAATGTCGATGGGGTGCGCGCGGCGGCCGAACGCGGCGACGCGTTGTTCGGAACCTCGGATACCTGGGTGTTGTGGAATCTGACCGGCGGTCCGCGGGGCGGGGTGCATGTCACCGACGTGACCAATGCCAGCAGGACCATGCTGATGGACCTGGAAACGCTGGACTGGGATGACGAACTGTTGACGTTCTTCTCCATTCCGCGCTCGATGCTGCCGGCGATCGCACCGTCGTCGCCCCTGCAGCCCTACGGCGTCACCTTGAGCGACGGGCCGGTGGGTGCCGAGGTGCCGATCACCGGAATGCTGGGCGACCAGCACGCCGCGATGGTCGGACAGGTGTGTCTGTCGGCGGGGGAGGCGAAAAACACCTACGGCACCGGCAATTTCCTGCTGCTCAACACCGGCGAGACCATGGTGCGGTCCGACAACGGCCTGCTGACCACGGTCTGTTACCAATTCGGCGATGCCAAACCGGTCTACGCGCTGGAGGGGTCGATCGCGGTGACCGGGTCGGCGGTGCAGTGGCTGCGCGATCAGCTGGGCATCATCAGTGGCGCCGCACAAAGCGAGTCGCTGGCGCGCGAGGTTCCCGACAACGGCGGGGTGTATTTCGTCCCCGCGTTTTCCGGATTGTTCGCCCCCTACTGGCGATCCGATGCGCGTGGCGCGATAGTCGGGCTGTCGCGATACAACACCAACGCACATCTGGCCCGCGCGACACTGGAGGCGATCTGCTACCAGAGCCGCGATGTGGTGGACGCCATGGCAGCGGATTCCGGTGTGCGCCTTACGGTGCTGAAGGTCGACGGCGGGATCACCCAGAACGAGCTGTGCATGCAGATTCAGGCCGACGTGCTGGGCGTGGACGTGGTGCGGCCGGTGGTCGCCGAGACCACCGCGCTCGGCGCAGCCTACGCAGCCGGTCTGGCGGTCAAGTTCTGGGCCGATCCATCCGACCTGCGGGCCAACTGGCAGGAAGACAAACGGTGGAAGCCGACATGGGACGCCGCCTTGCGCGCGCAGGGATATGCGGGTTGGCGTAAGGCGGTGCAGCGCACGCTGGATTGGGTCGACGTCTCGTAGCGAAGTACCCGCCGGTGCATCGCCGGCGGGCACTTCTTAAGCAGAGACGATCAGTCCTCGCCGAGAATGCCGTAGACCTCACGTCGCGCATCGTTCAGGATCTCGATGATGCGCTGTTGCTGCTCGGCGGTGGCGGTGTGCGCGGATTGCGCGACCGCGCCGAACAGCTGGCCGATGGCCGACCGCAGGTTCATCTGACCGGGGTCGGCGCCTTCGGCGATCTCGTCCCAGGGTGGGGTCTCGACCTTCTCGGCCGCCGCACGCCCTTCCTCGGTCAGCTCGAACAGCTTCTTGCTGCCGTCGGTTTGGCTTGCGGTGATCAGGCCCTCGTCGTCCAGCAGCTGCAGCGTCGGGTAGACCGAGCCGGGGCTGGGCTTCCAGATCCCGTTGCTGCGTTCGGCGATCTGCTGGATCATCTCGTAGCCGTGCATCGGCCGCTCGACGAGCAGCGCCAGGATGGCCGCCCGCACGTCACCGCGCTTGCCGCGGTTGGGGCCGCCGCGACGGCCGCCGCCGCGGCGCCCGCCCCTGCCGAAGCCGAACCCGGGGCCGAAGCCCGGCCTAAAACCAGGGCCGAAGCCCGGGCCGAAACCGGGACCAAAGCCCTGATCGCCGGCTTGGTCGCGGACGTTTTCGAAGAATTCCCGTCGGGCCTGCCGCCTGGCGCCATGCAAGGCGCGCTGTTGCCCTGGGCCGTGCGGGTGGCCCGGGCCGAATCCGAATCCGAGGCCGGGGTGGCCACCGAATGGTCCGTCGGGGGGAGTGAATGGGTTGCTCATTGTGTAGTCCTCAATGTTCTCGGGGTAGCGCACCAGCCGTGCGCTTCGGAATATCACGATATATCGTAAACGATCGCGATGCAACGTTCTATTTCGGCGAGCGACTCGTTTGTATGCGGCGGGGTCCGGGTACGGACTGCGTGATGAACGCAGAGAACCCCAACGTGACGTTCGACGGGCACACCCAGCGAGCCACCGAAGGGCACCGCGGCAGCGGCCCGGACCAGCCGGCGTGGCCGTGGGTGAATTGGGGGCTGGCGCTGTCGACGGTGCCTGCGGCCGCGATCGTCATGCTGTTCGCGCTCGGGGCCGTGATGAGTACAGCTGGCTGCACCGACCGCAGCTGCACGACCTTGGGCCGCGGCGGGATCGACTTCGGCGTTGCGTTTTACGGCGCGCCGCTGGTGGCCTTCGTCGTGATCCTCATCTCGTTTTTCACGGCTAAACGCCGCGGCGGTGTCGCGGTGCCGTTGTTCGGGTGGGCGCTGCTGGTCGCCGACGTCGCGCTGATGGCAGCCTCTGTCGCGAGCTAACGAGGTTGATAACTAGCGCGGCGGCGAGAAGCCGTCAGTTTGCTGCTCCTGCGACGGCCCGGGCGCGGCTTGCGGTGACCCCGGCTGCGGCCACCCGGCCTGCTGGGACTGCTGTGGCATGGCCGGGGGCGGTGTGGGCCAGCCGGACGGCCCGGGGAATTGGGGTGCGGGCGTCCAGGGGCCGGGCGGTGATCCCATCGGTACCGGCGGCATGACGGGGCGCAGTCGCGCCAGCTCGCGACGATGTCGTTCGGCCAAGACGGCGGCCAATATCAGCTCCGGTGGGGCGCCCGGTGGAGGCGGTGGCGCGATCCGCGACACCACATCACCGGCGATTCGATAGGCCATCTGCATTCGCAGCTGGGGATCGAGTTGATGTGCCCGGGAGAGGAATTGGCGCGCGACTTCGGCTTGGCCGGCATCAAGGTTCGACAATTGCAGCGAGGCCGCCCACCACGCCAGCCACGGTGGCATCGCCGGCGGCGGCCCCAATCGGGGCCCGCGCTCGCTGACAACGACTGTGCCGGCGAAGATGTCGCCTATTCGTTTGGCTTTCGGCGAGAGAATGCTGCAGATGACGGCCGGGCTGCCCGCGAGCATCCAAATCTCCACCAACGACGCTAATGCGCGAAAAAGAGCCTGCCGGAAGCGTTCCGGGCCGCCGTCGTCGGACACCACTCGCAGGCCCATGACGATCTTGCCGACAGACCGTCCCCGGGTGGCCGTTTCGAAAGCTGCCGGATACCCGACCATCACCAGCACGGTGAAGATGATCAGGACGGCTCCGCTGAGCGCGCCGTCGAATTGCGTCAGCGTGGCCGCCCACAACATCACCCCGACTATGTACAACAGGAAGATCACCGTGATGTCGATCAGTGCGCTCAGGGCTCGGACCGGCAGCTGCGCGATCTGCACGTCCAGCACCACCGCATCCCCGGTGACCACCTCCGACATAACTCCGAACGGTACAGGTTCGCGAGGTGCACCCGGCTGCGCTCGGCGACCTCGAAACTGCGATTAGGCTGCGCAGGTGGACGTCGACGCATTCGTGCTGACCCATCGCGGTACCTGGGACCGGCTTGACCAGTTGATCAAGAAGCGCAGGTCGCTGACAGGCGCGGAGGTCGACGAACTGGTCGAGCTCTACCAGCGAGTGTCCACCCACCTGTCGATGTTGCGGTCCGCGTCGTCGGATTCGCTGATGATCGGTCGGCTGTCGAGCTTGATCGCCCGGGCCCGCTCCGCGGTGACCGGTGCCCATGCGCCACTGACCAGTACGTTCACCCGGTTCTGGACGGTTTCCTTCCCGGTGACCGCCTACCGTGCGTGGCGGTGGTGGTTGGGCACCGCGGTGGCTTTCTTCGCCGTCGTGGTGGTCATCGCTTTCTGGGTGGCGACCAACCCCGAGGTGCAGTCCGCGATCGGAACACCCAGTGACATCGACCAATTGGTCAATCACGATGTGGCGTCGTACTACAGCGAACACCCCGCGGCGGCGTTCGCGCTGCAGGTCTGGGTGAACAACTCCTGGGTTTCCGCCCAGTGCATCGCGTTTTCGGTGCTGCTGGGACTGCCGATTCCGTTCGTGCTGTTCCAAAACGCTGCCAACCTCGGGCTGATCGGTGGCCTGATGTTTCAGGCCGGCAAGGGCGACATCCTGCTGGGCCTGCTGCTTCCGCACGGGCTGCTGGAGCTGACGGCGGTATTCCTGTCCGGGGCAGTGGGGATGCGGCTGGGCTGGTCGGTGATATCGCCCGGCGACCGGCCCCGCGGACAAGCGCTCGCCGAACAGGGCCGGGCCGTCGTGTCGGTCGCGGTGGGTCTCGTCGGTGTGCTGCTGGTCTCCGGCTTGATCGAGGCATTGGTGACGCCATCGCAGTTGCCGACATTTGTTCGGATCGGTATCGGGTTCATCGCGGAGGCGGCGTTCTTGTCGTATGTCATCTACTTCGGGCGTCGCGCCGTGCAGGCGGGGGAGACCGGTGACATCGACGACGCTCCCGACGTGATTCCCACTGGCTGAGCAGCGATCTCGACGACTACAGCCGCCCAGTCGCTTTCATCGCCAGGTAGCGGTCGGCAAGAGCGGGCGCCAGTTCGGTGGGCGGCGCGTCGACGACTTCCACGCCGCTTTGACGCAAGCGTGTCGCGATCGCCCGGCGGTCATTGCGGGACCGCTCGGCTGCCGCGGCGTCATAGACGGCCGCCGCATCCGCACGCCCGGCGGCCATTTGATCCACCCGCGGGTCGGAGACCACGGCGACCATCAGATGATGTTTGGACGACAATTGCGGCAACACCGGCAGCAGGCCCTCGTCCAGGGCGGTGGCGTTGAGGTCGGTCAGCAACACCACCAGTGACCGACGCCGGGTTCGCCGTGCAATGGCGGCAACCATTGCACGCCAATCGGACTCGACCAGTGTCGGTTGCAGTGGGGCCATCGCATCCACAAACTGAGCGAGCAGCTCGGTGCGCGATGCTCCGAACACAGCAGCCCGGCTCACCCGGTCATGGGCAAGGAAATCGACATGGTCACCGGCCCGCGACGCGAGAGCGGCCAGCAGCAGAGCGGCGTCCATCGACCAATCCAGTCGGGGCCATCCCGCGGGGTCGGCAGCGGTCGGGTCCACGCCGACACGACCCGCCGCCATGCGTCCGGTGTCGAGCACAATCACCACCCGCCGGTCGCGTTCGGGCCGCCAGGTGCGGACCATGACATCGGCGCGACGAGCCGAAGCGCGCCAGTCGATCGAGCGCACATCGTCTCCGTCGACATACTCACGCAACGAGTCGAATTCGGTTCCCTGTCCGCGAATCAGCGTTGGCAGCAGCCCGTCGATCTCGCGCAGTTTGGCCAGCCGCGCCGGCAGGTGCTTGCGCGACAGGAAGGGCGGCAGTACTCGGACCTGACCGGGCGCCGGCTGCGAGCCCTGTCGTCCCGCCAACCCAAGCGGCCCGATCGATCGAGCTGTCACCGCCGCCGCACGCTGGTCGCCGCGGCGGACCGGCCGCAGCTGAGTTAGGACCGGGTAGCGTTGTCCAGCAGCAATTTTGACGCCATGAATGCGGGGTTCTGCGCGCGCACTGGGTGGCCAGGCGTCGCGGATCTGACCGCGGAAGCTGCGGGGGCCGTCGTTGTGAATCTCCAGATGCACGTCGACCGATTGACCCAGCCGGGCAGAGCTATCCGGTGAACGGACATAACGCAGTCTGCGGGTGCTGGCTGCCAGCGCGATATCGGCAGCGACAGCCACCGCGAGCACGCCCAGTAACACCTCGAAAACCTTTGCCGGCCAAGGAGAAAGCGCTATCGGCAGGATGCAGATCAGCGCCACCAGGCCGGTGCGTCCGGTCAGGATCACTAGCGCGGCACCGGGACCGACGCCAAAATGCCGTCGAGCACTCCGTCGGGCGTGGCGCCCTCGAGCTCGGCTTCGGGGCGAAGCATCACCCGGTGCCGCAGCGTTGGGCGGGCCATCGCCTTCACGTCGTCGGGAGTGACGTAGTTACGCCCGGACAGCCACGCCCACGAGCGTGCGGTGCCCAGCAGGGCCGTGGCGCCACGCGGTGACACGCCCAGCTGCAATGCGGGGGAGGAGCGGGCGGCCCCGACGAGGTCGACGATGTAGCCCAACACCTCGTCGGCGATCAGAACCTGTTGCACCGCTTGGCGACCGGCTGCCAGCTCGGCGGGGCCGGCCACCGCTTTGATCCCGGACAGGTCGCGGGGGTCGAAACCGTGTGCGTGCCGGCTGAGGATTGCGATCTCGGAGTCCCGCGACGGCAGAGTCACATTCAGCTTGAGCAGGAAGCGGTCGAGTTGGGCTTCCGGCAGTTGGTAGGTGCCTTCGTATTCGATGGGGTTCTGGGTGGCGGCGACGATGAAGGGGTCCGGCAGCGGCCGGGGTTCGCCATCCACGCTTACTTGGCGCTCCTCCATGGCTTCGAGCAATGCGGCCTGCGTTTTCGGAGGTGTGCGGTTGATCTCGTCTGCCAGTAGGAGATTGGTGAACACCGGACCCGGCCGGAAAGCGAACGCGGCGGTGCGCGCGTCGTACACCAGGGAGCCGGTGATGTCGCCGGGCATCAGATCGGGCGTGAACTGCACCCGCTTGAATTCTAGTTGCAAGGCCGCGGCCAGCGCCCGGATGAGAAGCGTCTTCGCCACTCCCGGAACACCTTCCAACAGCACGTGTCCGCGACACAGCAGCGCGATCACCAGGCCGCTGATCACACCTTCTTGTCCGACGACGGCCTTGGCGAGCTCGCCGCGCAACGCCAGCAGTGCATCTCGTGCTCCGTCGGCGAGCGGGGCTGGTGCGGTGTTGGCCTGCGGAGTAGGGGACTGTGTCACGAGTTGGTGACCTGCCTTTCGATTTCGTCGAGCGCGTGGGCGAGATGGAGCAAGTCGGTGTCGGTGCCCGGCGGTGGGCCGAACAGTTGATGGGAAACAAATCCGGTGTCGGTCCCGGTCCGCTGGGCGACGGTAATCACCACGGCCTGGGGCTGCGCGCCGATACCCAGGCCGAGCCTGGGCAGCAGCCGCTGCAGGGTAGCGGTGCGTAGTGCCGCCGCGGCGCGATCGCGTGCCCGGCGGGATCGGTACAGCCGGC
The DNA here is from genome assembly GCF_003112775.1 of Mycobacterium montefiorense. Classification (GTDB taxonomy): domain Bacteria; phylum Actinomycetota; class Actinomycetes; order Mycobacteriales; family Mycobacteriaceae; genus Mycobacterium; species Mycobacterium montefiorense. The sequence continues at coordinate 132,545 of NZ_BFCH01000002.1, forward strand.
CGCGGCCCTCCACGGTCTCCGACGCACGCACCACGACGGGCAGGTCCTCGGCCACCAGCGGGCCGGGGCGGCGGCCCTTCCACAGGGCAACCAGCAGCACGACAACCCACAGTTGCCAGACAATCCAGTTCACATTATCAGGAATGAGATCGAAAATTGATGTTGCGGAGGATGTTTGGCCCTCGATGTGGTCCGGCGCGTACCAGATGAGGCGGGGTCGGTTGCCCGCGAGGTTCATCGCCAGCGCGGCGTTGCCGGCCCGCGCCAGCGCCCCGTTGGTCATGAATTCGCTACTGCCGACCGCCGTGATGGTTCGCCCGTTGTCCCGGAAGCGGATCAGCACCCCGTCATAACAGCGGGTGATGACCCGGCTGTCCTTGACGTCGAAGGTGCCGCTTGGCCCGAATCGAACCGATCCGGCTCGGGTGGCCTCGCGCAGCGTGCAATTCGGCTCGCTGTCAAAGCCGCTGGCGCCCGAGATGCGGATACCGGGCAGTAGTGCCTCGCGAGTTCGCGCGGTCGGTTCGACCAGCAGCAAGTCACCGGGTGCCTTCGCCAGCCGCTGCAGCGTTTCGTCGTTCAGGTACTGACTTTCCGCAACCAGGATCAGCGTTTCCGGGCGGGCTGCGTTTTCGACGTCGGCGATGCTCTTGGCGACGACGACGTCGACGCCTCCGTCGCCCAGCAGCGTCGCCAGCGCGTGGGCACCGTCGGGTCCGGTAGAGCCCGCATCCATGCGGGCGCCCGGCCGCGGTGCGGTCAGGTAGGCGCTGATCCAGGCGATGACACCGAGCACAACCAGCGCGAGCAGCACCGCGCGCCACGACCGCCATCGTCCGGCGGTCGTGAGTGCGGGGCGAGACGCGATCGTGGCCATCACCGCACCTGCGCCCATGAGTCGACCTGGGTGTGATGCCCGACCGCGGATGAGCCGGCCGGCGCCCGCATCCGCAAGTGGTCGTCGAGGCCGACGATCATCTGATAGGCGGACTGGGTGCCGGGTATCTCACCGTAGGTGACATCGTTGAATGCCGTTGCCGCCTGGGATAATTCGTCAGTCAAATGAGGCAGCACCTCGCCGGTGTCGCGCGCCAGCTCGTTGGCGGTGCGGCCAGGTACCGGATTCAATACCCCGGTCTCCTCGAGCTGACGGGCGATGGCACGCAACCGGTGGCGAATCGCCGCGGTCCAATTTCCTTCCGCTGCATAGCGCTCGGCGGTTTCACGGTGTTGTGCCGCGGTGAGCTGGGCGGCCTCGAACAACTGGTAGTCGCCGCGACGCCTGCTGCGCATGGTGCGTCGAGCGATGTGGACGGCGACCACTACCGCGATAGCCAGTACGGTAAGCAGCACCGCGGTGGTCAACCAGCCGCCGGGTATCGAGGCGGTTTTCTGCAGCAACCGGTACAACATTTCGTTGATCCAATCGAGGATCTGCTGTGTGGCGGATGCCTTTGCATAGATCGGCTTGCCGAGCTCGATCTCGGCGGCCTGGTGTGCGGCATCGCGGTCGATGTCGATAGAAGGCACTGTTGTCCTTGCTCAGCCGTTGAAAGGCCGGGTCAGCCACAGGTTATCGGTGGATGCGGCCGCGTAGGGTCCGCTCGCCGCGCCGGATTGCAGCACCAGGTCGAATGCTTCGGAGCGGATTCGGCGGTCGGTGTAGAGCAGCACGATGACGCCGGCGTTGAACGGGGCCGTAATGATCTGGCCGATCGCCGAGCCGATGGAGGTGATCACGGTGCCCAGCAACAGGATTCCAGTGGATGGCATTCCGGCCAGCATCACCTGGCCGACGATGCTGAACGGTGCACCGATCGCGCCCGAGACAACTCCTGCCACGATGAACGTGAGCACTCGGATGCCTAGCACGCGCCAGAAGCCATTGCGAAGCAGCGCAAAGGATCTGGTAATCGCGTCGAGGACCGGCAGCCGCTCCAGCACGATCAGCACCGGCGCGAACAACACGACCATGTACAGATAGACCGTCAACGCGAATACGGCGAACATCAGCGGGATACCCAACAGCACTGCCGCGGCCCCGTTACCGATCGCCGCGATCAATGCGATGACCACTGCCGCCAGCCCGAACAGAACCGCCACGACGGCAGCTTCCAGCAGCGCTAGCCCGAGCAGGGGAAGCAGCCGCCCCCGGATCTTGATCCAGGTTTCGCCGATCGTGATCGGCGAGCCGAACACCGCTCGGCCGACGATTACGGTCAGCATTCCGGACAGCAACATGCTGCCCAGCCAGGTGACCAGTACGCCGACACCCATCGACCCGAACCACGCGCCGACCACGCCCCAGTTCATATCGTCTGGTCGATCGCTGGTGAGCCCGCCGAACGCGGCGACCGGCCCCACTGTCGCGATCAGCGAGATGATCTGCATGACCACGACCACGATTGCGGTCAACCCCAACGTGGCCTTCGGGTTGGTGCGGATGTAGCCGACCGCGCCGTTGAAGATGTCGCTGAGGCTCAGCGGCCGCAGGGGGATGATTCCGGGTTTGTTCGCTCCCGGAGCCAGCTGGGGCGAACCGTACTGCGAGCCGTAGCCGGGCGGGGGGCCGTAGCCGGGCGGCGGCCCGTAACCCGGCGGGGGACCGTA
>NZ_BFCH01000002.1:135194-506249 GCF_003112775.1 Mycobacterium montefiorense
GCCGGCAGGGGGCCCGTAACCCGGCGGGGGACCGTAGCCGGCAGGGGGCCCGTAACCGGGTGGTGGATCCCCGTAGGCGGGCGGCGTGCCATACGCCGGTGGCAAGTAGCCGTCGGGCGGCGGCCCTCCCGGCGAGGGACCAACCGGATAGCCAGGCGGTAGCGCGGTCACCGTGTCCAGCAGCCGTCGTCGTAGGTCATGGGCTCCATCCTGTCGGCGGTCGGGGCTTTTCTCAATCTTCCCCGGTTTCCGGTCCCGCCCCGTTGGACTGCGCAATCTGGGCACCGTTGGGGCGCGTAGCGTCTGTAGAGCATGGCGGAATTCAAAGCCCGGCTTCGGGCGGACCTGACCGGGGCGATGAAGTCCCAGGATAAGTTGCGGACCGCGACCCTGCGGATGTTGCTGGCTGCGATCCAGACCGAGGAAGTTTCCGGCAAGCAGGCCAGGGAACTCTCCGATGACGAAATCCTGAAAGTGCTGGCCCGGGAATCCCGCAAGCGCGGTGAGGCCGCCGAGATCTACACGCAGAACGGTCGCGGCGAGCTCGCCGCGACCGAGCACGCGGAGGCACGGATCATCGACGAGTATCTGCCCACGCCGCTTAACGAGGCCGAGCTGGCTGACGTGGTCGACACGGCCATCGCCCAGGTGGCTGAGGCGATCGGCGAGCGCCCAGGTATGAAGCAGATGGGGCAGGTCATGAAGGCCGCGGCCGCGATCGCGGCCGGAAAGGCCGACGGCTCCCGGCTCTCGGCGGCGGTCAAAGAGCGGCTTTAGGCGCGCGCCGCGGGCGTTTGCGTCCGTTCGTCCCGGGTATCCGGTCTGCTATGACCAGGTTCGGATACACCTTGATGACCGAGCAGAGTGGTCCCAAAGACCTTGTGCGGTACGCGGTTTCGGCCGAGCAGCGCGGGTTTGATTTCGAGGTCTGCAGCGACCACTTCTCCCCGTGGCTGACGTCGCAGGGGCATGCCCCCAACGCCTGGGCGGTGCTGGGCGCGGTAGCACACGCTACCGAACGGGTGGATCTGTACACCTATGTGACGTGCCCGACGATGCGGTACCACCCCGCGATCGTCGCCCAACAGGCCGCCACCGTGCAGCTTCTCGCCGACGGGCGGTTCACGCTCGGGCTGGGCAGCGGGGAGAACCTCAATGAACACGTCGTCGGTAAGGACTGGCCGACCATCGAGCGGCGCCAAGACATGCTGCGCGAAGCCATCAAGATCATCCGGGAACTGTTCGGCGGCCACCTGGTGAACTTGCGTGGTGACTACTTTCAGGTGGACTCCGCGCGACTGTGGGATGTGCCCGATGTCCCGGTCGGCCTGGGCGTTGCGATCAGCGGGGCGAAGAGCGTCGAGAAATTCGCCAAGCTTGCCGACCATCTGATCGCGGTGCAGCCCGACAAGGGCCTGGTGGACTCCTGGCATGTCTCCCGGCAGGCCGCCAACGGCGCCGAAGGCGGGCGGGTGATCGGTCAGATACCGGTCTGTTGGGACCCCGACCGGGACGCGGCGATCGAGCGCGCGCATGACCAGTTCCGGTGGTTCGGCGGGGGTTGGGCCGTTAACGCCGATTTGCCGACACCGGCCGGCTTCGCCGGGGCGACGCAGTTCGTGCGTCCCGAAGATGTGGCCGACAGCATTCCCTGCGGCCCGGATCTGGACGCGATCGTGGATGCGGTCCGGCCCTATTGGGAGGCCGGCTTCACCGACATCGCCCTGATTCAGATCGGCGGGTCGACGCAAGATCTGTTCCTCAAAGAAGTGGCGGAACCCTTGCTTACGGCGCTGCGAGCGGCATCGCCCTAACCGCGCGTTTGACCGCGAAGGAGAATTAATGCCAAACGAATTGCAAGGCAAGGTAATCGCCATTCTGGCGGCTGACGGCGTGGAAAAGGCAGAGCTCGAGCAGCCGCGCGCAGCAATGAAACAAGCCGGCGCCCGGGTCGAAGTCCTGTCGTTGAAGGCAGGCGAAATCCAGGCGCGCGAGCACGATCTCGAACCTGCCGGGCGATTCACGGTCGACCGTGTTGTGGCGGACGCTTCGGTGGAAGAGTTCGCCGGTTTGATACTGCCGGGCGGCACGGTGAACCCTGACAAGCTGCGCAAGGACCCGACCGCCGTCTCGTTCGTTCGCGACTTCGTCGGCTCGGGAAAGCCGGTCGCAGCCATCTGTCACGGGCCGTGGACGCTGGTGGAGGCCGGTGTGGTGGCGGGGCGCACGCTCACGTCCTATCCGAGCATTCGCACCGATCTGCGCAACGCCGGCGCGCACGTCGTGGATGAGGAAGTCGTTGTGGACGGCAATTTGATTACCAGTCGCTCTCCGGCGGACCTGCCGGCATTTTGCGCGACCGTCATTAAGCAATTCGCGCACGCTACAACGAGTTAAGTCGCCGGCGGGCATGGCCGGCGTTTCAACACACTGTTTGTGGGCATTAACACGACAGGCCGTGACCAGCACGGCGATCACCCGAAAGGCCCACTGTTGACCAGCACGTACCCGGTTACCGCCGACATTCTGGATGTACAGACGGTGTATCAGCCACAAGATGATTCCCGATTGCTGGTTAGCGCAATGCAATACAGCGGGATGATCCCCGGTCGTCGAGTCCTGGATCTGTGTACCGGAAGCGGTTATGTCGCGATCGCCGCTGCCGAAATGGGTTGTGCCAGCGTCACGGCCTTCGACATCTGTCCACACGCGGTGCATTTCAGTCAGGGCAACGCGATCGTCGCGGGAGTCGATCTCGATGTCCGGGAAGGCTCGTGGATCGCGGCCATGACCTGCGCACCATTCGATGTGGTGGCGGCCAACCCGCCCTACGTGCCGACTCCCGCGGAGGACGACATCGACATGGTCTCGCCGGGAGTGGGCCCGTCATGGGCGTGGAATGCGGGTTGCGATGGGCGGCGAGTGTTGGACCCACTCTGCGCGTCGGCGTCAGACCTGCTGTGCGCCGGCGGATCTCTACTGTTGGTACAGTCCGCCTTGGCCGGGATCCACCGTTCGCTGGACTGCCTTCGATCGACCGGATTAAACGCCGAAGTCGTTGCTTGCAAACGAATTCCATTCGGACCCGTGCTGACTCAGCGGGCGGCCTGGCTGGAGCAGGTCGGCCTGGTGCGCAGCGGCTGCCGGGAAGAGGAGCTGGTGGTGATCCGGGCGGACAAACCATGACAAGCACCCGGGTGCGGGTGGTACCTAAAGGACCGATTCTGGTATCGGGGCCCGTGCGTATCGAAACCGACGGCGGCGGTGTCGTCGAGTCCGACCGTTTCATGGTGGCCATCTGCACCTGTGGACGGAGCAAGGAATACCCGCTATGTGACACCAGCCACCGGCGCTGCCGGCACGTCGAAGATGTTGGCTCAGCGGCTAAATGAGCGGTCGGCGCAGCGACGTCCGGCCCTGCGTCCAGGACTCCATGATTTTGTCCGCCAGGCGATCTTCGACCGCTGTGAAGGCGCGCATCCCGAAAACGATGTCGCGGTCCAATTTTGGTTCGCGGGCGACGAGATCGCCCACTACGTCGATGCGCACCACTTGTTCGTGTACGGCGTCGGCCTCGACGTGCTCACGATAGAACCCGACACAGGCCGGTGGTGCGCCCATCCGCTCGAGCGCCTGGGCCATGCGCCGTGAGCCGGGAGACGACGTGATCTCCGTAGCGGTGAAATGCCCGATCGCCGCGCCACGCAGCCAGCGGTGCAGGCCGAACAGCGACATCAGATTGACCACTGCGAGCGCTTCGGCAGGCACGTCGTCAAGGTAGCCCAGATAGGTCGAGTCCAGATCGGCCGCCGTCAACAGATCCGCGAAGAGCTGCTGGTGTATTCGGTGGCCAAGACCGGCGCCGTACTCGTCGAACTCGACCGCCACGAATGCCGCCTTGGCACCGCCCGTCAGCCGGGGAATGGCCCAGGCATGCGGATCGCCCTCCTTGAGGTGATACATCGACCGATGCACGAAGTATTCGCGCATCTGCTGCCAGGTCCCGCTGTCGCGCAAGTAGTACGACGGCCCGGTGCCGTCGCCGGGTTCGACCGAAATCGCTGCCATCTCCGCCGCCGAGGTGCGGCCGGGTTCGATCGGGCCGACGTCGCGGCGCACGCCCGCCAAAAAGGCGCGCTCGAGTTCGGCGCGCAGCCTCAGCAGGTCGGGGTTCCACTCCCAGGTGGGATCCACTCCCGCAAAACCCCGGTAGTGCAGCTCGTAGCACATGCACAGGGCCAGCTGCAGGTCGAGGCCGTAGGGATCCGAATCGCCTACCGATGCCCCGATGCGGGCCAGATGATCCCCGGACGGCGGCCCGGCCAACGCGCGATGCACGGCCGTCGACAGCGGTCCGTGCGCTGCCGGTAGGGCGGGTTCTACAGTTGTCGACGCTTGAGTCACGTCGGTGGAGATACCACGAACGGGGTCCCCGCAAACGGTGTTCGCGGCGTCGGACCGGCGCTTTCTAGCGGCCACCGGACCAGTCATCGACCCCTATGGGAGCTGTCGGTAGCCGGAAGGTGATGTCGACGATGGTTCCGGTTGGGCTGCTGTCGATTTCCATCGTGTCGCTGATCGCGCGCATCAGGATGAGGCCCCGCCCGCTGTTGCCCGGGTTGACCTTTGGCGGTTTCCAGGATCCTTGGTCGGTGACGCGGGCGCGGACTTCGCCGTCGACGGTTTTGACTTCGAGCAGTGTTGTCCCGAGACCATGCCCGCGGTAGGCATGTTCGACGCAGTTGGTGCACGCTTCGTTGGCGACCAGCACGATGTCATCCACCAAGTCGCGCGGGACGTCAGCGGCCCTGAGCCAATCGGCCAGCCGATGCCGGATGGTAGCCAATTCATCTGCGATAGCATGTGTTTCGATTCGCAGTGGCGCCAGCTGGTGCCGGTATATCACCATCGCCACATCGTCATCGTAGCCCGTTGCCGGGGAAAGCTCGCGAAGCACCACGTCCGCGACGGAGTCCAGCGGCGAAGTCATCGTCTCCAGCAAAACGTCTGCGGCGCGGGTTATTCCGTCATCAAGCGACTCGTGTTTGCGTTCTACTAGTCCATCGGTGAACACCATCAACGTCGAGCCGGATGACAGCCGCCGGGAGATTTGCGGGCGAGGTTCGTCGCGAAGCACCGCCAACGGCACCGACCGGCCGTCATTTAGGACCGAGGTGCCTGAAGGTCCGGCGAGCACCGCAGGCATGTGACCGGCGTTGCTGTACTCCAACACTCCGGATTCGGTATCCAGGATCGCCAAAAACACGGTGGTGCAGTACGCATTCGGAATGAGCGATGCCGCCAGATCGAGTTGTTCGAGCAACAATGCGGGTTGGGCGCCGTTAATCAACAGCGCGCGTGCCGAGCTGCGCAGCTGACCCATGATCGCGGCGGCCGGCAGACCCCGGCCTACGCAGTCGCCGACGACGATGCCGATGCGATGATCGCCGATCGGCAGCACGTCATACCAGTCACCTCCGATCTCCAACGGTGGTACCGCGGGCTCGTAGCGCATCGCGAAGCCCGGCGGCGGCTCCATCGCGGGCAGCAGCGCACGCTGCAATGTCAGCGAAGTTTCGCGGGCACTTTCGAATTGGCGAACATGCTGCATGGCCAAACTGAGATGACCGATCAGCACCGTGACCAAGAGCCGATCCTCCGCACTGACCCAGCGCGGGACCCCCAGCTCCATCCACAAGGCGAGGTCTCCGGTGCCGGAGAGCACTGCGACCAACCCATGTGCCTTACCGGGTTTGTTGGGCCGCTCAATGGTCTTAGCCGTCAGCGGAAGCTGTTGGCGCGCATCCTGAAATGTGTCGCGCAACCAGGGATCCATTCCGCGCCAAGTCGTTTCGTCCGGCTCACCCGCCACCTGCACGGTGGGCTCGCCGTCGCCGGCCGGCCAGGTCACAGCGATCACACGCTGTACGCCGATCGCGGTCCGGCATTCGTCGAGGGTGATCGCCAGTAGCTCGGATACGCTCTTGGCCACCGCCACCGCGGTGGCCAGGCGCAGGACAGCGCTCTCCCGGGCGGCGAATGCGCGTTCCGCGGTGACGTCGCGAATCGTTCCCACGTACACCGCCTCGTCGGCGTCGCTCGCTTTGACGGCATTGATGCTCACCATCACCCAGGCCAGATGGCCGTCTCGATGCCGAATCGGTGTCTCGTACTGGGTGCCGCCCTCGCTGCGGACCCGGGACTGGTGTTCTCGCGCAGTCTTCTTGTCGACCAGCCAAGGGTGTGGCCACCGGTAGGGCAAGCCCTCGGTGGGGTAGCCGAGTATCTCGATGAAGGCGCTGTTCATCTCGATGATCGAGCCTTCGTGATCGGCGACGAAGAAGCCCTCCTGCAACGAATTAACCAGGGCGGTACGGAATTTGTCCCGGTCGGCGAGGCCGTCGGCACGGGCACGCTGCTCCGCGTAGCGCTTGGTGCCGTCGAGGAATCCTCGGGTCGCGACGTCGAGCGGAGCTAGCGTCTGCAATAGAAATTCCAGTGCGACCGGTGCGTCAACTTGGATGTCGGTGGTCAGCTCGAGGACGAGCCGGACGTGGTGCTCGATGATGTCGAGCATGCTGATTTGTTCTTGCAACGCCCGGCGTCCGAGTTCGTGGGCGACGGCCAGGATGTTATCGTCGCGCGCGTCCAAGTAGGTCCGCAGCGCGGCGATGTACTGAGCGTGAAATTCGGCCGCTTCGGTCATGTCGAGGTCCCCCGGTGACGCGCGGCGAGCACCATCGCGTCGTCGGTTTCTTTCGCATGTTTACCCAGAATGTGGTCGGCTATCACCGCGGCCGATGCGGCGAAGTCGATGTGGTCCAGGTGATCCTCGGCGATGCCGTCGCTGGTCAGGACGATCAAGTCGCCGACTCGAATTGAAACAACCTGTGCCGGCCTGATTTCCGGGATGCGATAGCCGACGATGCCGGCGGCAAGGCGCGCACTGGATCGGATGTGGACACCGGTCGCATCCTTGGAGACGAGGTTAGCGCCGACATTTCCAACCCCGGTCCAGGTGAGCGTTTTGGCCGCGAAATCCACCCGCGCCAGGGTCATTGCGACTCCTCTGGTCCCCCCCAATACCCGGTGGCAGAGCTGGATCAGGACCTCGAGGCGCTCGCCGGCGGCCCGCTGCACTGTCTCGACGGCACGGATCGCGGCGGTCGCGGCCGCAGGTCCATGACCCAGGCCGTCGACCACACCGAACAGGGCGGCATCGTCGTCGATGCCGATCGCGATCTTGCGGTCGCCGCTGGTGTTCTCACCCGGGAGGGGACGCCCCGCATTCGCCCACTCGATGGGGCCGAGTCGACCGTTTTCACGCACGGCCGGGAACCCATTTCCACATTTCGATCACGGTTCCCTTGCCGAGTGCGGATTCCACGATCAGTCGGTCCATCAAACGGCGCGACCCGGGCAGCCCCATGCCCAACCCGCGCCCCGTTGAGTAGCCGTCTTCCATCGCCCGCTCGATATCGGCGATGCCCGGACCGTCGTCCTCGGCGCGAACCACCAGCGCCTCGCGGCCGTCACGCTCGGTCACCGCGACCCGCACGGTGCCCCGCCCCGCGTAGCTGGTGATATTTCGCGCGATTTCGGAGATCGCCGTGGCGATCATGGTGACGTCGGTAAGGGAAAACCCGAGTTCTAGTGCGAGCTGATGTCCTGCTTTGCGGGCTTCGACGATGTCGTCGGGATTGTTGATGACGACGACAATGTCACACGCCACCGTCGCGCCCGATCGTCGGTTTCCCTACTCCCCGTTGGCGATTCAGCAGGGCAAGGCCCTCCTCAAGATCCAACGCGGTATTCATGTCGTCGAACGCCAGGCCCAGTTGCACCATCGCAAAGGCCACTTCTGGCTGCAGGCCTACGATCACGGTGTCAGCGCCGCGCAGCCGGGTCATGTGTGCGATGGTCCGTAGCGACCGGGCGGCGAATGAGTCCATCACATCGATGGCGGTGACGTCGACGATGATGCCCTGCGCGCGGAATTGGCTGACCCGCTCCATCAGGTCATACCGCAGCCGTTCGGCGTCCGAGTCGGACAGGGCGGCCTGCACCGACGCGATGAGAATCGAGCCCTGTTTCAGGATGGGTACTGGCATACGGTGTCCGTGCTAGTTGTGCTCACCCGGTCAGCTCGCCGGTGCGCGTGACTTCGTAGCCCAGCAGGCGCTCTGCTTCTTCGATACCACCCTGCAGGTCACCGACGGCGTTCATCTTCGACAGATCCAGCCCGATCGTCACCAGCGTCAGGGCGATCTCCGAAGACAGACCGGTGATGATGACACTGGCACCCATCAGGCCGGACGCGTCCACCGTCTGCACCAGGTGGTTGGCCACCGTGGAGTCGATGGTCGGCACACCGGTGATGTCGATGACGACGACCTTCGCGCGGTTGGCTCGGATAGCTCTCAACAGCTGCTCGGTGACCTGGCGGGCGCGCTGACTGTCCAGCACACCGATGATCGGCAGAATCAGGAGCTGCTCGCGCACCTGCAGCACCGGCGTGGACAGTTCGCGGATCGCCTCCTGCTGCTGGCGGATGATGCGCTCGCGTTCCTGCACGAAGGACACGCCCACGGTGTTGGCGATGCGGTTGGCCGCCGGTTCATAGGCATCGAGAACGCGGTTGAGCATGTCGAAGTCGGTCTGATACTTCTCGAACAGCGAGCGAGCCAGCACGTCACGCAGCAGCAACACGATGCCGAGCACCTCGTCGGTTTCCACACCACGCGGAATGATGCGCTCGGACAGGTCGCGGGCGTAGTCCTGCAGCGCCTCGACGCTACCGGTCTCGAGCACCTCGACATAGTTGTCGTACACGGCGGTCGCTTCGGAGAAAATCTCCTCGGGCGTCATCGCGGTGAGTAGTTCCGCCTCGGTGATCCTGCGGGCCCATTCCTCGCGCAGATTGGTGCGGTTCTGCCGCAGGTGCTGCACGAGCTGCGGAAGAAGGCCTTCACTGGAGATACTTGCGGTGGTGACGGTGCTGGAATCTGACATCTGGCCTCCCGTGTGCCACGTCGCGCTCCGCAGTGCGCAGGTTCTTTTGCGAGACTAGCCTGATTGGACGCCGGGCAGGTGTTGAGGTCTTCTTCTTCTCGCAGTTCGCACGGCAGGTTAGGCTTGCACCACATTTAAGGCCCAGACGAAGGATCACCATTGTCAGCTCCTGATTCGATTACCACGTTGGTCGCGGACCACGATGGGGTGTCCGTGGTCAGTGTCAGCGGTGAAATCGATTTGGTCACCGCTCCGGCCCTGGAGCAAGCGATCGGTGCGGTCGTTGCGGAAGGGCCGACGGCGCTGGTCATTGACCTCTCCGGGGTGGAGTTCCTCGGCTCGGTCGGGCTGAAGATTCTGGCGGCGACCTACGAGAAACTCGGCAAGTCCGCGGAGTTCGGCGTGGTCGCGCGGGGTCCCGCGACCCGGCGCCCGATCCACCTGACTGGTCTGGACAAGACGTTTCCCTTGTATCCGACGCTGGACGACGCATTGACCGCGGTGCAAGACGGCACACTCAACCGCTGACGTCAGCGCATCCGCGAAACGTTGCGCCAAAAGCTCACCAGGCTGTCGGTGCCGCCGAACAGTGTCGTGAAGTTCGTCGAATCGACCAGAACGATGTCGCCGGCGCGGCGGCCGCTGGGCGGCATCCAGATCAGCGCATTGAACTCGGTGTTGCCCGCGGCGGTGAACGGGTGGGGCCGCGTCGGATCGACGCGTTGACGGCCCAGTACACGTAGGCCATCGCTTTCGGGCGCCGTCAGCTCGTAGTGCGGTAGGTGCGGGTGGAAGTTGAACGTCGTGACGTTGTCGAGCAGCCGCGGTGTGTCTAGATCCCGGAACCCGGTCAGCGGTGCGATCTGATTGGTGCCCTCGACGACTGCCGGCCTCAATCCCCAGGTGTTGTGGACGGGAACATGCAGCGCCTTCATCAGGGAGCGGGTGTATTTACTGAACCGCTGCTGACGGGGCACCAGCGGATCGCCGTGGTGCAGGTACTCGATCTGACGCTGCTTCGCGTCGTCGGTGAAGCCGACATCGTGATGGGGTGCCAGCAGCAGGCAGCTGCCTTCCCGCTGTAGCCAGGTCTCGATCGCGGCGATCTCTTCGGGGTGGGCCTCTTCCTGGGCGAGTAGGTGGTCGAGCCCGAACACCATCAAGGTGTCGGTGTCGGCCAGCACCCGTTCATCGATGGGCAGGTGGTAGCCGGCCTGGTCGATGCGCTGGAAAACCGCGACGGGATGACCGGTCAGTTCACCGGCAAGCTCCTGGAAGTGCAACGTCGAGCGGTGGAACAACTCCAGGGTTCCGGCGATGCCTTGCAGAAAGTGCGCCTGGTCCCACTCCGCGGTCTCGTAGTTCGGCCAGGCCACCCTGCGGACTTCGGTCATCGTGGAGAACCGGTTGTCCATCGCGGCAGGATCACGCTGGGCTTCCCACGGATAACTCCAGGTCCAGTAGATGCTGATGCGACGGTGCCCCGGCGTGCGCTTACGGGGAACGTGGGTCTGGTTGTAGGTGCGTGCGGGCGTACTCATGGTGTCTCCACTAGGTGAGCGTGGCCAGGTACCGGAGGCCGTTGAGGCCCGGAAGGAAGAAGTAGGCGCCACCGGTGAGCGTGGTGAAGGCGGGCAGACCCTTGAGAACCTTGCGGATCGGCCGCTTCGGGATCTTGAATTCCATTGTGCCGTCCTGACTTCCGCAGATCGGGTCGTGCTCGTTGCCCAACTCGTGGAAGTTTCGGTCGTTGATCCACACATTCTGCGCGAACTCGAATTGGCGCACCAGGCTGGCGCAGATGATGAATGCCGCGATGCCCCGGTCCACACCGTCGTCGTCGGCGCCTTCGGCAAGGGCCTCACCGTAGGTCGCGCCGCGCCGGATCATCCGGCGCCGGTTCATGTTGACGGCCGTGTCACGGGGGTTCAGCCGACGGATGTGGGATCCCAACGGCACGGCGTATCCGAACGGGTCCATCTCTTTGTAGTTGAAGTCGTTGTTACGCAGGGGATCCGCGCCGAGCTCGGGGTCGTCTTGCTTGGGCGCGAGGACCAGCGGCGCGCCGCTTCGCCACCTGCCCATCATCTTCGCGCCAAGAAGATCCTGTTCGCCGGACGTGCCCGCCTGCTCGTCCAGATAGCTACGAAACAAGGCGACGTGCTCTTGCAGGCGCCGGTATGCCATGTAGCTGCCGTTGCGCGATAGCTCCTCTGGCTGTGGCAGATTCGCGACGACGCCTTCCTCGTCGGGATAGCCCAGGATGAATTCTCCCGCCTTCAGCGGTCCGCCCGAGCCCGGTGTCGGCTCTTCGCCACTTCCCTCGATCACCGGCTGCGACAGCCGATCCCGGAAACCGAAATGGTCATGGGCGTAGTCGAACGGCGGCGTCGCGTTCAAATCGAGATATGACAGCACCCGCACCCCGGGACAACGCGAGACAAGCTCGGCGTGCACGCTGGTACAGCGGTGATGCTCGGCATCGTTGCGGGCGAACAAGATTGCGATGGCATGCAGATCATCGGCGGCCAGCCCGCCACCCCAATTATCGGGATGATTGGAGCCGGTGTCGCCCAAGATTTCGGCACGCGCCGCCATACCCTCCCGGAACGCGTCCGGGAAACTTGCCAGCGAATCCTCCGAAACACCCAGTGCCCGTAGGCCATTCCAGGTGAAGGCAAGCGTGATCCACCGATCCTGGCTGTCCATCGTCGCACGGGCATCCAACGCCGATTGGACCTTGTCCACCAGTTCGGCCAGCCACGCCCGGCCGCCGGCAGGGTCGTCGAACGACAGAAACTCGTAACGTCCGGTCATCGCGGGCGTCCGCGTCACCAGGATGTGCTGGATATTGTCGAGGTCAAGCATCACTGCATCTGGTCGAGCATGTCGGAGAACGCGGCCTTGAGCCGCAGCGCCTTCTTGATCTCGTCGGCGGTGACGTACGGGTACTCGCCGTATTCGAGAAAGCTGGGGCATTGGTGATCGCGCACGAACTTGATGAACGCCTCGGGGTTGGTCTGCCAATCCTCGGGAAAGCCCTCGAGATTGGTGAACACGGTGGTGACGCCCGATTGCGAGAACAGCTTGATCGCGTCTTCGGTGTACTTGTCGAAGTCGGTGTCGAAAATCCCCTGGTATTGGAAGTGCAGTCCGGAGCCGACGTCGAACAGTTGCCAGCGCAGATAGTGCAGGCGCAGCGGGGCAAGCAGATCCGGATGTTCGGCGATGGCCGCCTCAATTACCCTGCCATACTCCCGGATTGCTTCTTCGCGGCCCGACTTGACCTTGGCGATGATCGAGAAGCCATAGCAGGCAGGTGTTCTCGGAAAGACGGGGCCGTACCGGCCGCGCTCGAGTTCAAAATATCCAGCGGCGGGAATGGCCATCGCCGCGGGTTTGCTCCACTCGTGATCGGTTGCCGGCATCGTCTTCTCCCGTTGTTGGTCATGTCATCGTTGCACCGCCGCCGGGGCTGTGCATGTTTATCTGTGGGGCAAAATGTCCGGGCTCAGCGTGTGCTGGGCCGTCCCGCAAGCGCGGCGCCGGCGTTCGGTGCGAAGATGACCGACATGGATGTCGACCACCCGGAAGACGACCAACGCTGGGATCGCGGTACGCGTGGCGAAACCGAAACCGAGCGGCTCGACCGCAACTGGAACAGCCTGCTGCAGGAGCTGCGCGTGGTGCAGACCGGAGTGCAGCTGCTCACCGGGTTTCTGTTGACGCTCCCGTTCCAGCAGCGGTTCGACGTTCTCGATCACGACATGCGGATCGCATACCTGGTGACAGTGGGATGTTCGGTGGCCGCGACGGTGCTGCTGATCGCCCCGGTGGGCATTCATCGGCTGCTGTTTCGGCGGCATCGCCTGCAGGTGCTGGTGTCGGCCGCGCACCGGTGCGCCTACGCCGGGCTGGCGTTGCTCGGGTTGGCGCTGACCGGGGTGACGGTCATCATCTTTGTCGCGGTGGCCGGGACCACGGCGGGGTTGACCGCGGGTGGATTAGCGCTAACGCTGTTCGCGTTTTTCTGGTGGCTGTTACCGCTGTCGCTGCGCACCCACGGCACCTAGTCAGCGGCCGGGCGCTAGCGCCGCTATGCGGGTAGAGCTCAGCTGCTTGAGGAGGTCCCGCGCATCGGCGAAGACGGGTGACGCACCGGCCGCCGCCAATTCCTCGTGGGAGGTGCCGCCGCTCAACACCGCGATGCACGGCACCCCGGCGGCCTGGGCGGCATGCGCATCCCAGACGGCGTCGCCGACGAACACCGCGGTCTCAGGCGTCACCGCGGCCCGGTGCAGCGCCACTTCCACGATGCCCGGCTCGGGTTTGGCGGTGTCGACGTCGCGAGACGATGTCGTCGCCGCAATCACGTCGTCGCAATCGAGCACCTTGCGCAGCATCTCGAGGTCGTCGTCGGGTGCCGAACTGGCCAGCACCACCTGCAGGCCCAGATCGGCCACGTGGCGCAACAAATCCCGCGCGCCCGGCAACGGCGCCAGCAGGGGCGAGATCTCCCGGTAATAGCGGCTGTGTGCATCGCTGAGCCGATCCCGCACGTCCGCCGGCGCATCGTCGGAGAGCGCGGCCACCAACTTCGAGCCGTCCATGCCGATGCAGCGGTGGATCTGCCAGGCCGCGACCGATATGCCTTCGGAGTCAAAGGCTCGCAGCCACGCATAGACGTGCAGATAGTTGGAATCAACCAGGGTTCCGTCCACGTCGAAAAGGACAGCGGGTGCTCTCATCGCTGCGGCATACCCGCCTTCGGGTTGGCTGACACGGCGCCGAGCCATTTAGTGGCTGCCAAGCGGCAAATCGCGGTGCATTCTGTGCAGACTTTGAACCAGACGCCCACTCTAAACGTGAATCGTATTAGTGCCGAACACGTTTGGGGAGGAGTCCGAGATGAACTACCCGGTTGACTATGCGCGGACCACGCGTCAGCACGCCGGTGAGTCGCTGAAAAACTCGGCCAATATCCCAGGCTTGGCCGCGGTAGCGGCCGCTGTGACGACCCTGGCTGCTGGCCTGTACCAATTGGCTGCGGGACACGTCCTGATTGGTGTGGTCGCCGCAATTGCGGCCGTCGCCTTCGGCGTTGCGGGCTCGGGCCGGCTGATTGCTGCCCATCGCCACGTTCGCAAGGCCGAACTGCAGCTAGTAGCGATGTGCCGGAACGCCCCGGCACCTCCGCCGAGTAGTTGATCGTGTTCGCTCGCCGGGAATTTTCGTGCGCGCAATTTTCTTCTACTGAACGTGTGTGGGGTGCGCCGGAACGGGGTATCGACACTCGCACGGGGGAGTGCATCGGACGTGCGTCATCCCGGCAGCTCAGCAGGAAGGTATGCCCATGAAGACCGCAAGCGATTACGACGCGCGCCGTGTGAGCGACGTAGAGAACCAGGAGCCGGCCGAGCTACGCCAGCTTGATCCCAATTTGTCGGGGCCAGCCACCGCAGTAGTCGACGAGGACCCCAACGATGTGTACTTCTTCGAGCTGCCCGGCGCGGATTTGTCCGGCGAAGAACTTGCCGTGACGGTGATTCCGCAGCGGTCCGACGAGTTCACGTGCTCGACCTGTTTCCTGGTTCAGCACCGCCACCGGATGGTGCTGTCCAGCTCGGGGCTTCCCGTCTGCACCGATTGTGCTTAGTGCGGTTGGAAATACAATCGAAGGATGCATGGCGTCTTAGTTTTTGACGGCCGATGTGGCATGTGCACACGGGAGGTCAATCGGCTGGCCCGGCTGAACCGAACGGGCATGTTGCGCATCGAACCGATGCAGTCACCGGGGATGGCCGAGCGGCTCGGGGTTACCGGCGAGCGAATGCTGCAATCCGCGTGGTGGCTGGATTCTTCCGGCGCGGTCTTCGCCGGAGCGCACGCGGTCAACGCCGCCCTGGCCGTGGCATTGGGCACGCGCCTGCCGTTGTGGATCTACCGGATCCCCGGCATTGGGGCGATGCAGAACGTCATCTATCGCTGGGTGGCGACACACCGATATCACTTTCGTGGTGTGACGCCGCTGTGTGAGGCCGAGCCCGAGCGATGCGCGTAGTCGCCACCGGACTGGCTTGAACCGCCCACCCGGATTACCCGCGCCGCGCGCGGTACGTGCGGTTTTCGCCGCGGCGTACGCGCTTGCCTATCTGGTCGGCGGTGAGCGCCGAATGCTGCGATTGATACGCCGGTACGGACCGATCATGACGATGCCGATCCTCAGTTTGGGCAACGTCGCGATTGTGTCCGACCCCGAACTGGTCAAGCAGGTTTTCACTGCTGCGCCCGAGGTCCTGCTCGGCGGTGAAGGGGTGGGACCCGCGGCCGCGATCTACGGGTCCGGATCGATGTTCGTCCAGGAAGAGCCCGAACATCTGCGCCGTCGCAAGCTTTTGACGCCGCCACTGCACGGCGCGGCGCTGAGCAGTTACGTGCCGATCATGCAGGAGTCGGCCCGCGCGGCGTTGCGCAGCTGGCCCGTTGACCGTCCGTTCCAGATGCTGGAGGCGGCGCGGTCGCTGATGCTCGATGTGATCGTCAAGGTCATCTTCGGTGTCGACGATCCTGACGAGGTGCGGCGACTGGGCCGCCCATTCGAGCGATTGCTGAATCTTGGTGTCTCCGAGCAGTTGACGGTCCGCTACGCGCTACGGCGCCTCGGCACCTTGCGGGCGTGGCCCGCGCGGACTCAGGCCAATGCCGAGATCGATGGCGTCGTCATGCCGCTGATCGCCCAACGGCGAAGCGACCCCTATCTCGACCAGAAGCTCGACATTCTGGCGTTGTTGATGTCCGCGCGTGGCGATGGCGGAGAACAATTGTCGGACAACGAGATCCGCGACGACCTGATCACCTTGATGCTGGCGGGCCATGAAACCACCGCTACCACGCTGGCCTGGCTGTTCGACCTGCTGCTGCACCATCCCGAAGCGTTACGGCGCGTGCAGGCCGAAGCCATTGGCGGTGGGGAAGACTTCACCACGGCGGTGATCAATGAGACCCTGCGCATACGTCCACCGGCGCCGTTCACGGCACGCGTTGCCGCGCAACCCTTTCCCATCGGCGGCTACCGTATTGAGGCCGGGACGCGAGTCGTTGTCCATATCATCGCCATCAACCGCAACCCGCAGACCTACGCGAATCCGAATGAGTTCCGCCCCGAGCGCTTTCTCGGCTGCCGGCCGCACACCTACGCCTGGGTTCCGTTCGGTGGTGGTATGAAACGCTGTCTAGGCGCGAGCTTTTCGATGCGCGAGCTGATCACTGTGTTGCACACACTGCTGCGCGAAGGCGAGTTCAGTGCCGTCGACGACAAGACGGAGCGGATTGTGCGGCGCTCGATAATGCTTGCGCCTGCGCACGGAACCCGAGTGCGGTTGCACGCCCGGGAACCGCGCACCGAGGAATAATCTGAGTTTCAGGGTTTGCCCGGCAGGTCGGCTCGGGGCGGAGTTCGCTACAGCCCGAAAGCTTGTGTATAACAACAGAAATACCGCGTACATGGTTCGAAATGTGCCGCCGGGGTCGCCGATGGGGCCACGACTACGATCCCCCCTCCTACCCACCCGGCGGGCTGGTGCCGCAGACCGATCGGGTGACTCAGTTTGCGTTGGTGGCGTACGGAATCTGTACTGGTGGCGTACGGAAAGCCAACGACGACGCCGGTCGCGAACCTCTTCCCAATGTATGTTGCATATGTATATAGTTTCCAACTACGCATATCGCTTCCGAGGGGAGATTAATGATGAAGTGCTTCGATCGGTTGCCACCGAGGTCTAGATCCCGGCACAACTCTCGTGCCGTGTGCAGTTTCATCGCAACGGTGTTCGGCGTCATCGGCTAGGTCGCCCCGAACGGCATGTGCCCGCCGGGTGACAGCGTGAACGTCGCCGCCGGACTCTTGCGGTCTGATCGCCGTCCGCAACTTCCACTCGCCTAGCCGCACCATTCGTGCGACGGCGGCGGTGCACTCACATCCGACCGTCGTGCTCGCGTTGTCGAGCATTTTGCGAGCCGGCGACGCGATCATGCGGGGGACCCGCGGGGTCTTCGGCATGACTGTGTCCGCCGGCATCGCGTATTCGTCTACGCCCCAGCTACATACACCGCATTCACCAGCCGCACAACGTATCAGGTGAACCCGGCACCGGAGCCGGGCTGAACGTGGCGCACGAGAACGGGGTCACCGACAGTCACCCCGCCCGCTGTGCTTGCCTCGCCTGCGTTTGATCGCCCTATACCTGCAGAGGAATCATGAGCTACCAAACACACATTCTCAGCATCGGTAGTGCACTACCAGGACCACCTATCGACAACGCCACGTTGTGCAAATCCATTGGCGTACAGCCAGAATGGATCGATCTCTACGTCGGTACCCGAACACGGTATTTTGGCGTCGACATCGAAAGCGGCCGGCAAACCCACTCGCTTGCCGATATGGCAGCTTCGGCGGCAGGTCAGGCGATGAGCCGAGCCGACATCACTCCGGCCGAAATCGGTTTCCTCGTACTCAGTACCGCGACCCCTGACCACCTCATGCCCACCTCCGCCAACCTAGTGGCCGACGCCCTCGGTCTCGATCGTATTCCGACATTCCAGGTGCAATCAGGTTGCTCCGGTGCCATTGCCGCATTCGAACTCGGAGGCCGACTGTTGGACGAAAGCCGTCCAATCGGTCTCGTTATCGGCGCCGACACCTGCACCAAACATTTGCGCCTCGACCGCGACGTGATTTCAGCGATGTCCCCATCCGAACTGATAAACCTTGTGCTGTTCGGGGACGGGGCCGGTGCCGCCGTTCTATCGATCAGCCAAGACGGTGCCCAGTTCGGGGTCACAGCGCTGATCAACAGATTCTGTGGGTTGGGACGAGAGCCTGGTCAGCAGATCGACTGGTTCGGCCTCGCTGACCGCGATCTCGACCAGCCCGGCGTCAACGAGGACTACAAAGCCATCGAGCGGTGGGTTCCTCGACTTTCCCGAGACGTGCTGACCGAATTGATCGCTGACGCGGGCATTGCACGATGTGATCTCGACTATCTGCTGCCACCACAGCTGAGTGGTCACATGACCGAACGTGTCGTCAAACAAATGGAGCCCGCGGAGCACTCGCTGGAAATCTCCGTAGTGGCCGATACCGGCAACAACGGCAACGCCCTTCCCTTCCTTCAGTTGGATGCGCTTGCCACGAAGGCGCGCTCCGGACAACTCGCAGCTGTCGTAACAATCGAATCCAGTAAGTGGATTGAGGGCGGAATGGTTCTGGAGAGTGTGACGTGACACACGACCCAGTGGCTATTGCACGGGCCCTTCGAAATTCACCTCCCGTAGGGGGGCGTCAAGCCCTCGCATCGTCGTTCACCGAAATTGCTTCGCTGTTGACGGACGCTGACGATGACACGCTGCTCCGAACCGGAGTGGTCCTCAAGCATCTCAGCCTGACAGATATTCCGACGTCTGTTCCCGCTGCACGGATTGCGGTGATCGGCACGTCGACCCTCGGCCTACTAGAGGCGCCACTTCTTGGTGCTCTCGCGGCCCGAGGAATCGCTGCGCAGATCGAGTTCGGCGACTTCGGTGGAATGATCGCAGAACTCCTCGATCCGAATTGCCAGATGCTGCATGATGATCCGACTGCTGTCATTTTGCTGCCCGACGGGGAGGCGGCGTTCCGCTACTCTCCGGTCCCATTCACAGTCGAGACGGCGGTAGCCGGCATCAATGCGTTCGTCGATGAGCTCATCTCGGCAATCAATTCTTTTCGTGCGCGATCCAGCACGCCGATCGTGGTGCCGACGCTACTGCTGCCGATGGAGAAGTCTTTGCTCCTCCTCGACATTCCCTCCAGAGCACGACTCGCCATCGCGTGGAATAGCGCGAACCTGCGCCTGCTGGAAGTTGGTACTTCGGTCGCCGGAGTTGTTGTCGTCGACATGAACCAGCTGGCTGCGTATGCGCCCGGAACGGCAACTGATCCGCGCCTCGCCGCGTATGCCCGGTCGTATTTCACCGAAACCGTGTTGTTGAGCTATGCCCGGCAGGTCGCAGCGGTGGTCGCCGCATCACTTGGTTGCACTTCGAAATGTTTAGTTCTCGACCTGGATGGGACTATTTGGGGAGGTGTCCTAGCGGATGACGGACCGCTCGGTGTGGTGAGTGGGGAGGGACGTACCGGGGAGGCATTCGCAGCCCTACAGGACGCAGCGCGACAACTCTCATCGCAGGGCGTTGTACTTGCCATCGCGTCCAAGAACGACTACGAGGCCGTCCAAAGCGCGCTCACCGACCATCCTGGCGTGCGGGTAGGAGTAGAGGACTTCGCTGTCATCGTCGCGAACTGGCACCCGAAACCGGACAACATTGCGCGAATCGCAGAGATCCTCAACGTCGGACTCGAGTCACTGGTCTTTGTCGACGACAACGCGTCCGAACGGGGCGCGGTCCTCACCAGCCATCCTCAAATCCGTACGGTGGCAGCCGATGTCGTCGACCCAGCGCGGACATTGCCGAACCTGCTTCGCGACGGTGCATTCACTTCGCTGCGGCTAACCGATGACGACAGGCAACGGTCCCAGCGCTACCGTGCGGAGGCCGAACGAGTCAACTTCCGCCAGTCCCTATCCTCCGTCGACGACTATCTCGCCGGACTCGAGACCGAAGTAACGATTGCGCCCGCAAGCCATGAGGATATCGACCGGCTCTCGCAGCTCACTCTCCGCACCAACCAGTACAACTTGACAACAATCCGCCTGGATCCAGATGCGGTGAAAGACCTTCTGGCGCGGCCACAATCAATAGTGAAGACCGTTCGCTGCAGCGATAAGTTCAGCGATCACGGTCTGGTGGCGGCACTGTTCGCAGAGATTGACCATGATCGTCTGAAAATTATGAACTTCGTTATGTCATGCCGCGTCCTTGGTAGAGGAATCGAGGTTGCCGCCTTGCGCGCAGTGATCGAAGAAAGCATTAGTCGCGGTGCGTGTAGCGCGGTGGGAACATTTGTCCGAACCGCGAAGAATAAACGCGCGGTTGACTTCTTCAGCTGTTCTGGCTTCGTTGCCGATGCGGCCAGTGCGAACAATCTTGACCGTGTTGGCGCTGTCACGACCTTTCATCGCAGTTTGTCCACGGTCCCCGACCCCGCTTCTCATCTGACGGTGAATATTTCTCAGGAGATACTGTGAATGCCTTGGATTTTCACGAACTTGTCGTCGACGAAATCAGCATCGACATCGAGGTCGCTCACCTCACCACACCACTCGACGACCTTCCTGATTGGGACTCGGTTTACTTACTCA
This sequence comes from Mycobacterium montefiorense, assembly GCF_003112775.1. GTDB lineage: Bacteria > Actinomycetota > Actinomycetes > Mycobacteriales > Mycobacteriaceae > Mycobacterium > Mycobacterium montefiorense. The sequence continues at coordinate 155,507 of NZ_BFCH01000002.1, forward strand.
AGCTGGTCACTGCGATTGAGCGAAGAACCGGCAAATCGGTTCCGGTGTCGGCGCTGCTCGACCCAGCGTGCCTCGACGATATTCGTCAAGCCATAGCACCATGAATGCGGCCATCACCGCGGTTCCGGTGCGCCGCAGGCATACACTTGCGTTTTTGCGCGGAATCCGTTCGGCGGCACCGGTCCACCTATCGACCGAAGTGGATGTCTCTGCGCTGGTCGACAGGCGCGAGACGGCGTCACGACGTTACTCATACGTCACTCATGTAGTCGCAGCCCTGGGAGAAACGCTGCGTCGACATCCTGACGCGAATGTTGCTTTCGGCGGATCTTGGTTAATGCCGCGGATCATTTGGTACGAGTCTGTGAACGTAAAGCTGACCCTCGACAAGACGGATCGAAGCGTCCGGCACGTCGCATCAGCCGTGCTGCCGGATGTGGCCTCACTGGACTTAAACAGGGTTCAGGACATGATCGACCGGCTTCGAAACACGCCGGCCGCCGACCTCGACGATCTCGCCGGTTCCCGTCTGCTTGACCGATTACCTCCAGCACTCGGCTGTCTGGCATTCGCCTTGGCTACCCGCCTCTCGAAGCGATCTGCAGTGTTGGGAACGGTCGCCCTGACCAATTTGGGGCATGCGGACGTAGCAGCTTTTCACTCACACGGTGGAACTGCGATCACGATCGGGCTGGGCGCGGTCCGGCACCGTCCGGTGTGCGTGCCGGGCACGGCGGGAGAGTATGTTCTCGCTGCCCGTCCAACGATGCCTTTGAACCTCACCTTCGACCATCGTGCACTCGATGGTGCGATGGCTGCAGAGGTGCTGACCGCTCTAGCCGGAATCCTGCACGCCGGCGGTACTTGTGATCAATGAGGCGCCTTCCCTCCAAGGGAGGGACTATCTGTCGGAGATCACAAACGGCGTGTTCGTCGCACGCGCCGTCATCACCCAGTGGACTGCCGAACCTGTTTCGTATCGTGCGATGGCAGGACTACTCGATTGCGACTATCCGCGGTGGCGAAACGCCCGTTCTGACCGATTCAGAGCTCGTTTCGCCGCAACCCGTTATTTCGCCAAGGCGATGGTGGCAAGCGTCGCCGAAATCGGAATCGAAGATATCGAACTTCGCCGGGGTGCTTTCGGCCGACCTGAATTTTGTGCCCCGCGGCTCACATCCCTATGCGGAGCACGGCCGTATCGGGTGGTAGATGCAAACCTCTCGCACACCGGAGACACCGTAGTGATGGCAATCAGCACGCGCGGAAGAGTAGGCGTCGATGTCGAATCGAGCCACCGCAATCTCGACCACGGTGGATTCGCGGAGGCGATATGCCATCCAGACGAACTGAGTGAATATCTCGACCTGTCGCGATGCGATCGACAGCGAATGTTGCTGAGGCTGTGGACCTGGAAGGAAGCGACCACCAAGGCGATGGGGACGGGGCTGTCGACGCCGTTCCCGTCATTGCATGTCGAGTTTGCACGTGGCGTCGTTGCCGACAGCCGAGGGCAGCAGTGGCGGGTACACGACATGGCCGATGCAGGACACCAGGTAGCGATTGCAACTGAGGTGAAATAGTGCACAGCCTGGATGAACGAGCGAATCTTGTGCGGCTGCACAGTCGCGCGCAAGGCTTGGCGACTGCCGAGACAACGCGGGTATTGAGCCGAATCACCTCGCTCGAGGACGGTCTAGCGGGATGGTCGACAGTATGGTCCCGGGAGGGGGAGCGATACAGGGTCCGCGGTGACCGAACCGGCGCAATTGCCCGCTTCAACCTCGCACGTTTCCCCTTCCCACATACTCCAGACGGTCACGCGGCCCTGCAGCGGTGTATCAGCCTCGCCGGCGACCTAGCCGTGCAGCGCGGCGTAACACGAATCGAGGTCGATGGCTGGGCGGCGTGGCACCTCCCCGCGCCGGATGTCGTCGCGAACCCACGACTTCTGGTGGTCTGTGGCGGCATCGTAAGCATCAAGGAGCAGTGGCTCTCGCTCCTTGAGCTGGGCCGTCGCTGGTCCATGGCGGTTCTACTCACCGAGTTTCCCGGGGTGGGCGAGAACACCACAACCTACAACGCCGATACCGCCCAACGCTTCAGCACCGTGCTAGATGCTGCTGCAAGCCTGCAACGGTTCGACTCAGTATTCGCACTGGCATTGAGTTTTGGTGGCACCATAGCGCTGCGTGCCTCCGGCGACGACCCCCGGATCGGCAGCATCTTGTCTGTGGGGCCGCCGATCCGCAACTTCTTCATCGACCGACAGTGGTGGGACCAGGTTCCCCAGACAACTAAGGACGCGCTTGTCGTAACGACACGTACAACCGCGGAGACTCTTGCGGACACTCTCGTCAAATTCGCACTCACCGCAGATCAACTCGCGGCAGTCAAGGTGCCGGTGACGGCAGTAGCAAGTCTGCGGGATGAGATCGTGCCGGTCGCCGACCTTGTTCTACTGCGATCCGCAGCGCCCAAAGCACGGATCGTTGCATTCGATGACGTACACGGCTCCCCGTGTCATCTTCTGGGCACACGACTACTAACCATCGGCGCACTTGCCGAGTTCATCGTCCCGCGCCGACCGATCGTCAGCTTTATCACGCACGCCGCGCTGCGGCTTCGTAGATCTGAAAGGCCTTTGACATGATTCCTATACTTTGCTTTCACCACGCCGGGGGCAGCGGAGCATCCTTCCTGTCATGGCGGAAGGTCGATGCGCCAGACATCGAAATCATTCCGATATCGCTACCGACGACACGGCCGATCACCGGTCGCAGAAGCTACACATCTGCGACCGCGCTCGTCGAGCATGTCCTGACGAAACATGCGACCACACTGCGGAAGTCGCACGTGCTGTACGGGCACAGCATGGGGGGACTGCTCGCATATTTGCTCGCACGTCGGCTGAACGCTACAAGCGAGTACGCAAACCCTGCAGCACTGATCGTTGCGGCGAGCTGGTGTCCTCGGTTGCGACCCTCGGTGGATATCGACCACATGGACGATGCCGAGCTGATAGCGCTGCTCGAGCAAATCGGCGGCATTCCTGCTGCCCTGACTGACCGTCCTGAGTGGCTGTATCCCATGCTTCCAATCGTTCGCGACGACCTGCGGATGTGCCACCAGTACCGCCACGACCACACTGATGATTCGCTCAACATTCCGATCTATGTCATCGGGGCACGAGACGATCGCCTGGTCTCAGGCGAACAGATCGAGGGCTGGTCCGACATGGGAACTCGGGTCAGCATTGAGTACCAGTCGGGCGGGCACTTCTTCGACGCCGACCCTCAGCAGCTCTGCGAACGGACATTCGCGTTAGCGCGGGCTGCCGTAGACGAAGCGCAATTGGGATTGACCTAATCCCGGATAGCAGATCTTTAGCTGAATCATTTAATCCGACTCAAGAAGGATATGAGGCTGGTGACCTAATGAGTGACGACGACACGTTCCTAATCGTGGGTGCTGGACCGGCTGGAATGCTCTTGGCCGGATTACTCGGCAGCGCCGGACTCCGTGTAGTGGTGCTAGAGAAAGCGAAAGGCTTCAGTCGAACATTTCGGGGCGAGTCAATTTCTCCAGACTCAGTAGGCATCCTTGCCAAGCTGGGTGTCCTCGACTACGTCCCGGAGGACCGCATACGGTCGGTGCGCGGTACAACCATCACCGACGGCGGCTCCCGTGTTCTGAGTGTCGATTTCGATCGGTTGCTGCCAGGGCTGGAACTTCCCGCCGAGATCCCGCAGGACAGTTTGTTGGCTGCGATGCAGGCAAGTGCCGAACAGTACGGCACAGTCGACGTGCGTTTCGGCGCAAAGGTTGTGGGGTTGGAACGCGCAAGCGGGCGGGTCTGCGGAGTGCGCTATCACAGTGGCGGGCAGGAGCATACGCTGGCCTCGTGCCTTGTCATCGGGGCTGATGGCCGGTACAGCGCAATGCGAGACCTTGCCGGGTTTTCGTACGAGAAGCAGGTGCTGGCACGGGATTTCCTGTGGATGAAGGTGAGCGCACCGAACAGCTGGGATTCCGATCGCTACCACGTACGAATCACGCGATCGGATCACCTGGTGTGTATTCCGACGGTGCCGGACATGGTACGGCTCGGCGTGAATATTCCAAAGGGAGGTCTACGCGATGTGCGAGACCGCGGGTTTGCCTCGTTTATCGACAGGATCGCGTCAGCGGTTCCTGAATTGGAGGAGGTGCTGCGAACCGAGGTAACAGGCTGGAAGGACACGTCCATGCTGGACATCTTTACGACCGTCTCCGCCGAATGGACGCAGCCCGGGCTGGTCTTGATCGGTGATGCTGCACATGCGATGACCCCGATATTGGCGCAGGGGGTTAACAATGCGGTTGTCGACGCGCTGGTGTTGGCTGATCAGGTCCGGCTTGTCGATACGGATTCGAAAGCCGAATTGGATGCTGCTACACGCCGATTCGCTGACCTGAGGCGGCCAGATGTAACCGCCTCCCGAGCCGTGCAGCTTCGGCAGGAACGTTTGTTCGAGCTAAGTGGTATGGGTGCTCTCCTACGACGCCTGCTGTATCGGGTTGTCGATCTGGTACCGCCGCTGCAACGCCGAATTTGGCGCCCGGTGTACTACGGCCTGCAGGATCCCTCGAATCCTGCATCCAAGGCTCTTGAGCGTTGTAGAAAACGAGCCTCATCGACGGCGGATGAGCCTTCATGATGTATCGCGTGGAGTGGCGACAGTCGGATCGAACAGCAAATTGTCAAAGTCCTTTTGCATCAACACGTTCCGAAATGCACAGATCTGTTCGGCTTGAACGCTGACGAGATCGCTGCTATCACCCAACCTTGACACTCGACCTCACAAAACTCTCGGATAGCGCACCTCGCCGAAGCGCCCAACGACCACCACGCTGCCGATCGCCCCAAGGTCGGGAATTGACTGCGGATCACTGATGCGATTCAAATCCATTGTTGGAGAAGGCATCACGCACGCCGGCCTGGCGCGAATGAGCCTTCGTTGGCGAAAATACGAGCCGGGCCTGCCGTTCGCTCGTGGCTGCCTAGGCGCCGAGGGGTTCTTGGCTGCGCGTGACATCCGTTGCACGCCTAGAGGTTTCGGTAATCCAGATCTCCTGGTAATGTCTCTTATCGTAATCACCCTCTCGTCCAACATGTTTAGACGATCCGCGGTTGCGTGAGACGACATGACAGTGAGGTAAGTCTGTTGTGAGGAAATACAATCCATGGCCGTCACTGGGCGCACTAGTGGTCGGCTTCTTCATGATTATTTTGGATATGACGATAGTCGCTGTCGCCAATCCAGCGATCATGAAGCACTTCAATGCCGATGTATCTCAAGTGATCTGGGTGACCAGCGCTTACTTGTTGACTTTTGCGATTCCGCTACTGGTAGCAGGGCGGATTGGAGACCACTTCGGACCGAAAAATCTCTACATCATTGGCTTGGCGATGTTTAGCGGTGCTTCATTGGCATGTGGCCTCTCTACATCTATCGAGATGCTCATCGCGGCCCGGGCAGTGCAAGGCGTCGGAGCCGCCCTCGTAACGCCCCAGACAATGGCGGTGATTACCCGCACCTTTCCAACCGAGCAACGCGGCGCCGCGATGAGTCTGTGGGGGGCGACCGCCGGGCTGGCCAACCTGCTCGGACCACTGATCGGCGGCGTGCTGGTCGGCGGTCCGGGCTGGCAATGGATCTTTTTCGTCAACGTGCCAGTGGGGGTTGTGGGCCTGGTTCTAGCGATACGGTTTATTCCGACCCTGCCCACCCATAAGCACCGATTCGACACCACCGGTGTGGTTCTCAGCGGCCTGGGCATGTTTGGCCTTGTTTTCGGCGTCCAAGAAGGTCCACAACATGATTGGCCCAACTGGATTTTGGGGATGATCGCCGCAGGGATTGCGTTACTAGCTCTGTTTGTTCGGCAACAACGGACCCACCCAGGCGAACCGCTGATGCCAGTAGAGCTGTTCCGGAATCGAAATTTCTCACTCGCAACCCTGGCAACTGCTTCCATTAGTGCCAGCGTCGCCGCTTTAATGGTGCCGACATACTTCTATCTGGAAGTAGCGAGGGATATGGTGCCGACTCGCGCAGTATTGGTGTTCGTGCCGATGGCTATTTCAAGTCTATTGTTCACTCCGATTGTCAGCAAACTCAATGACCGCATTCGGCTAGGGGTTATACCAACTTTCGGATTTGCCTTGTTCGCATTGTCAATCTGTGGCTTCGCGATACTTATGACATTCACTCCACCAATTCAAGTATTCGTACTAATTTCGGCGATCTTCGGGATAGCCAACGCTTGCATTTGGGCCCCCCTGGCCACCACTGCCACCGTTAACCTCCCCGAGTACCAGGCGGGCGCCGGGGCCGGAGTCTACAATGCAATCCGCCAGGTCGGTGCAGTCATCGGCAGCTCTGCCATTGCCGTAATTTTATCCAGCCAAATGCTCTCGCACGGGCTCGGACCGAGTAGCACTATGACTAACGTCGTACAAGGCCACGGTGTCCCTATCGAGGCCAAGCAATCATTTAGCGCTGCTCTCGCCGGCTCCATGTATCTGCCATTCGGATTATTGACCGTAGGCTTAGTTTCAACGATTTTCATCGCGCGGGGCGGATCGCCCCGATTGCCCAATCTTAATTCGTATAAAAAAGCTACGTATCATTCGATCTTTCGGATGCGGCCGAAATCTGCGATTGATGATTCGGAAAGAGATTCATCGTCACACAAACCGGTCGCGCAGGTAACGGCTATTGCTCCCGGAGGCACAAGCGCAAGGAATGGGCGTCATTTAAGACGCAATTAGGTCGCATCGCCACAGGAATCCGTATCAGAGAAAACGCAACTACTATCAATTTGGTGGCATGATGGAAACCATACGCTTTATCGATTATTTCCATACGGTCAAGTCTTGGGCGGAGATTCATCCAAATCGAACCGCGTTGAGATATCTAACTGAAGGCAGTTTGGATGGCGAGGCGCATGAATGGTCTTATCAGGACCTCATCGTGTACAGCTGTGCGGTCGCCGCACACCTGCGTAGAACACTAAACGTCGGTGATCGAGCTCTCCTGCTGTATCCCCCGGGACTCCCATTCGTCGCAGCTTTCCTCGGCTGTCTGGCGTCCGGAACCATCGCAGTGCCAGCTCCGCTACCCGACGGCCGCGACAAGGCGCAGGACCGGCTGGCAGGAATCGTCGCCGATTCCGGTGCGCAAGTAGTCCTGACTGAGTCGTCGATCGCCGCCCTCGTCGCCGCGTGGGCGAACGCGCTGCCTGCTCCCGTCACTACCTGTGCCACGGACACAATCGCTACCAACGGGGCAGCCGATTTTGTCCCTACCCAAGTCGCTCCGTCGGATCCGGCCTTCCTTCAATACACATCTGGATCAACCAGCTGCCCAAAGGGAGTCATCGTGACTCACAGGAACCTGGTGCACAACGAGATAGAGATCAAAAGTGCTATCAATTCCGATGACGGATTGTCGGTGGTCGGCTGGCTACCGCAGTTCCATGACATGGGGCTGATTGGGATGGTGTTGCACCCCTTGTTCGTCGGGGGTGTCTCGGGCTTCCTGTCTCCCTTAACGTTCATCAAACACCCGATTCAGTGGCTTCGTGCGATGTCTGCCTATCGCAGTACGATGTCCGTCGCACCAAACTTCGCCTTCGATCTAGTCGTGCGGCGTTGCACCCCAAATGAACTCGCGGGCATTGACCTGTCATCGGTGGGGTCAATTCTTAACGGATCGGAGCCGATTCAATGGGACTCGATCACGCGATTCTCTACTCTGCTGGCACCTTACGGTCTGGCCCCGACCGCCGTGATGCCGGTCTACGGCCTGGCTGAGGCAACGCTGTTCGTTACCGGTACTTCACCAGCTACCCCGATGACTTGCGTGACGGTCGAGGCCGACGCACTCTCCGGGAACCGGCTCGTCGTCGTAGCGGACGGAACCCCACATTCGCGCGTGCTGGTGGCCAGCGGACACTCGCAAAGTCTTGAGATAGCCGTAATGGACAAAACCGGCTCGCGTCTCGCTGACAGGGAAATCGGCGAGGTCTGGGTACGCGGAGACAGCGTCGCCGCCGGCTACTGGAACATGCCGGAACAATCCGCAGAGACGTTCAACGCTACTTCAACAAGCGGCGCCAACGGTTGGTTGCGCACCGGTGATCTCGGGGCAGTGGTCGACGGTGAGCTCTTCATCACTGGACGCATTAAGGAATGTGTAGTACTCAACGGGCGCAACCTCTACGCCCATGACATCGAGGCCGCCGCCCGGGCGGCTGTTCCAGCCCTCACCTACGGAGTCGGCGCAGCTTTCGCGGTAGGAAACCCGGAGCGGCTGGTGCTGATTCACGAGATCCGTCCTGAGCACCTTGGGGACCTCACACTGGAAGAGGTCCGAACGACGGTCCGCTCCGCCATATTCAACGAGTTCTCAACCTCACTTGCCGATCTTGTTCTGCTGCCGCGCGGGGGAGTTGCCCGGACCACAAGCGGGAAGGTCCGTCGAAATTACATGCGCGAGATGTATGAGACCGGCCAGCTATCTGCGATCTCCGCTGTTCCGGTTGCCGAAAGCTCGAATACGCCGGCCAAGAAGGAAATCCGGTGAACCCTCCCCCTGAAAAGTCACAGTATCTGCGCTTCGACATATTGGACGACCTCGAAGCCGCGCTCGGTAATCCTCGTGATCCTGAGAATCTCATGGGCTTCGATGTCCTTAGCGCGCAGGATCGGTCTGACGAGTTCCCCAGTCACGCTATCGATTTGTTGAATCGCCTCGGCATCGCCGATTTCTACGTACCAGATGCAGACGGGGGGCGGCTTACGGACTATCTCGAGCCGTTCTGGCTGATCCGGACGCTCGCCCGCCGGAGTATCACCCTGGCCGTTGCGCACGGCAAAACCTTCTTGGGCACGGCGACTGCGTGGGTTGGCGCGAATGAACAACAACGCGAACGGGTTTCGGAACTGGTCCGTTCAGGCACTCCGATCAGCTGGGGTCTTACTGAACGTGATCATGGATCCGATCTGCTCGCTGGCGAAGTGGAAGTAACGGACGGCCGACTGAACGGTTCGAAATGGCTAATTAATAACGCAACACGGGGCGGCGCGATAGTAGTCATCGCACGGACCTCCGCCGGTGGTGGTCCGCGAGGATTCGATCTGGTGCTCGTAGTTAAACCTATTGCGGAGACGTCGGATTCTGATCCTGGATTTCGACATCTACCAAAAGAACTCACTCACGGCATCCGCGGTGCCGACATCTCCGGGATTGAATTTGTTGACTTTCCAGTGGATCAGCAAGCAATCATTAGCAAGCCGGGGCATGGGCTGGAAAACGTGATGAAAGCGCTGCAGTTGACTCGTACACTGTGCTGCAGCCTCTCGCTTGGAGCCACCGATCGGGCTCTGCACAACGCCGTGAGGTTCGCGGAAGAACGCCGCCTGTATAACCGGACTCTCATTGAGCTACCGCAGGCCCAGCGAATCCTCTCCGACGCATTTGCCGACCACCTACTCAACGAAGCAATGGCGATCGCAGTGGTTCGCTCCATTCATACACTGCCCCAGGAACTTTCAGTCCACGCTCCCGCTGCGAAGTACTTTATTCCGACCCGAACGGAATCCGCCCTAGCCTCACTCCGTGGCTTTATGGGTGCTCGCGCGTTCCTCGATCCAAGTTCCATTGGCGAACCGCCGCTGAGTCGTATAGAGCGTGATCACCGCATTGTTTCCCTGTTCGACGGAAACACGGTCGTCAACTTGACCTCGTTGATAATGCAGTTCCCGTTTATGAATAGGCCAGACCTACCCGCTGAGTCGGCCAAGATCGTCGCCGAGGCACCGACGCCGAATCTCAGCCGTCTGTCCCTGCTTAGCCGCGGCGGCTCGACGATGCTGCGAATGCTTGCCGACGCAGTTGATCAGCTCTGCGAACTTAATCCGCCAGAAGACGTCTGCAGCGCATCGATCGAACTTCTCAGTGCCGCTCGACAGATACTGCAAGAAGTCACCACGGTTCACTGGAACCCGACCGAAATGCCGGACTCCAACTTCGCACTAGCCGAACGACTCTCATGTGTGATCGCTGGAACTTCGGCGTTACACGTTTACCTGGCTTACGCAGGAACCATCGACTCCCCACTATGGGGCGATGCACTGTGGCTGCGTCTAGCTCTCCCACGCATCCTTGCCATGCTGAATCTCGACGCGCCAACCACCGGAACCACCGCCGATCACGAGGCGGCCACCGCTGTTCTTCGCCAACTCGCAACTACCGACCAGGGCTTCAGCCTGCTTACCGTCGCCATTACAGGAGGCTTTGAATGATCAACGCTACTGTCGCGACCGATGCCACGATTGAGGAGGCACTGGGCGACCCGTTTTGTCCTACTAATCCACATGGCGTCGAAGCCTTACTTACCGCTGATAGCCAAGGACTGCCACCTGACGCTACGTATTCTTTGCTCAATGAAATTGGGCTGCAACGGATCTTCGTTCCAACGCAGCTTGGCGGTAGTTTCTCAGATGTCCTGACAGTGCTACGCACCCTTCAACCGGTCTTTGCCCGTGATGCCGGACTCGGACTTGGGTATGGTGTCACGTCGCTCATGGCGGGACTCAATGTGTGGCACAGCGGCAGTGCTATTCAACAACGGGAGCTGGCCGACCGTCTTCTCGCCAGTCAGTCAGTATCTGTCGCCTACCACGAACTCGACCACGGCAACGACTTTTCTTCCAATAGCCTGCAGACGGCACCCGACCCGTGCGGGTATCGCCTGCACGGGCGAAAGGAAGTCATCAACAACGCAGGACGAGCGTCGAGTGCGGTGGTTTTTGCGCGTACTTCTGACACTCCTGGCCGCAGCCACTCCCTGTTTCTCGTCGATCTCGGCAATGCCGACGCGCCAGAGATGACCACCGCGCGCCGACTGCCCCGCTTTCGCACGATGGCACTATGTGGAGCGCAGCTAGCGGGTCTCGAATTCGAAGGCCATCCGGTCACCACACAGGATCGCATTGGTGCCGAGGGACACGGAATCGAAATCGCGCTCAAGTCTTTCCAAGTCAGTCGAGTCTTAATGGCAGGGGCTGCCCTTGGTCCGGTGGACATTTCGTTGCACATGACGGCCGCATTCGCCAGCCAACGCATCGTGTATGAACGGCGGGTTGCTGAAATTCCACATGCACGAACCAACCTGGCAATTGCTCAATCGTTGCTGTTGGCAGTTGATGCCGCAGTTAGCGCCGCCGCGGTCTGCCTGCACACCGCGCCGGAGTACGCCAGCTCTCAGGCTGCGGCCGTCAAATACGCAGCGCCTATCCTCCTCGAATCCGCGATGGAGCACCTTGCTGTGGTGCTCGGCGCCCGCTTTTATCTGCGAACCGGCCCCTTTGCATTGTTCGGTAAGCACTACCGTGACCTTGCGCCCCTTGGCATCGGGCACGCAGGAAGTACCTCGTGCTTGCTATCGTTGCTGCCCCAGATCCGTCAGCTCCTGAGGGAGAATGTCGATACCGCTACCAGAACGGCCGCCTCAAGCACCCTTCCGCCGCTGGATTACTCACGTCTATCTTTACGGACAGGAAGTCCTGACCCAATCGTGACGCAAATACCGCACGCTGCTCAGTTGCCTCACGGTCACTCTCAGAACGATGCGGTTGCGGACACTATCGACGCATTGGCCAGACTTCGAAACGGCGTGGCCGCCTTGCCAGCATCGTCGCTGGGTGTCACCGCTTCACCCGATGCCTTCGACGCGGCCGCCCGGTACGCAAAAATATTTGTTGCCGGCGCGGCGCTTGCCGCGCGCGAACGGAGCAGAACCGAATTCTCCGATGCGTGGGTGCGGATCGCTCTTTCCGCCATTCACGCCCACGGCCGCAGACGTCCAGCCCTTGATCCAACTGACGTCGACGTCGTGATGCACCGAATTGAGCGCAACACTGCGGGCGGTCGATCGCTCTTACTCGATGAATATGCCGTTCAGCGCTCTGTCCCTGCTCTCTAGGGGTGTATCTCTAGACCTAGTTGCGATTCAGCACGAACTGGAAACCTACAGCAGTGCAACCTGTTTGGCCGGGGTAATGCTCATCACGTGACGCTGCTGCCGGTGGCTGGGTTGGTCGTATGGGCGTCTAGCGAGCGGGTTGGTGCGACCGGTAGGTCCGGCATGAGTGCATTCCCCGCGAGGTGGAGGCGCGGTGTTCCCGCACCATCGAGTGCGACTGGCCTGAAACCGATTTGGTTGATCCTTGGCAGGAAGGGTTGACCAAGATGAAAGAACACCCCGCCGGCCTGCGGCGAACTCAGGACGGGCCGAGGCTACACGACATCAAGTTCGGCATTCGAATCCTCCCGCACGCGTGAATCCGGTTTCCCTTGCAAGGGGCCACTATTCGGCCTAGCCGGGCGAGAGCGAACCAATTTGGGCCACCAAAACCAGCGTCCGAGCAGTGCGGCAATCGACGGAGTCATAAACGAACGTACGATTAATGTGTCGAATAGCAACCCGAGCCCAATGGTCGTCCCAATCTGACCTAGGACTTTCAAGTCACTTACGATAAACGATGACATGGTCGCGGCGAAAATGAGTCCAGCCACAGTCACCACCGAGCCAGTACCAGCCATTGCACGAATTATGCCAGTGTTCAAGCCGGCGTGCAGCTCACTCTTAAAACGGGAAATCAACAATAAGTTATAGTCGGATCCCACCGCCAATAGGACGATGATCGCCAACGCCATCACAATCCAGTACAGCTGAGTTCCGAATATGTCTTGCCAGATGAATACCGAAAGTCCAAACGACGTTCCCAAAGAAAGCGCTACTGTTCCGACAATAACGACCGCGGCAACTAGACTGCCGGTAATAAATATCATGATCAACAAGATCAGACTCAGTGCAGCGATCACGACAATCATCAAGTCATACTTGGCCATGTCGTGGATATCTTTATAGGTCGCCGCGGTGCCAGCTAGGTAAAACTTCGCATTAGCTAATGGAGTTCCCTTAACAGCGTCATGTGCCGCATTCAGAATAGGTTCGATATGTGATATTCCTTCAAGAGTCGCAGGATCACCCTCATGGGTAATAATCATGCGTGTCGCCCTGCCATCAGGCGAGAGGAAGAGTTTCAATCCTCGGAGAAAATCCGGATTTTTAAAGGCCTCGGGCGGTAAGTAGAACGAGTCATCATTTTTGGAGGTATCAAATGCTTTTCCCATGGCCGCCGCATTCTCTGTCAAGGCGCGCTGTTGAGCGTTGATACCGGAACTCGTAGAGTAATTTTTCAGCACCAACGCAAGATTCACCATCTGGCTAGCAATCTGCGACGGCAGCAGCTTCACCAATTGCGGTTGAATCGAATCCAGCTTATCCAAACTAGCGACCGCGTGTTGAAATTTGTCACTCAGGTCATCGATGCCATCGAGCGAGTCCCAAATAGACCTAATCGACCAACAGATTGGGATATCGAAGCAGTGACGCTCCCAATAGAAGTAGCTTTTGAACGGTAAGAAGAAATCAACAAAATTCGCAATATTGTCACGGACAGTATTCATTGTGGAGATCGTATCGTGAAAGCTTGCGGCTTCTGAATGAGTGGCATCTGCAAGACTCTGCTGCAAAGAGGACTGTTGCTCCAGGATGCTGATCATCTTCTTGAGTTCGTTAGCTTGCTTGAGTAAGTCGTCTGCGCGTTGTCTCTGGTAACTCAGATTCTCACTCTGGCCTATCGCCTGCATACTGATCTGAAACGGTATCGAACTGTGATCGATTGGCGTCCCCAATGGCCTGGTAATTGCCTGCACTTTCGCAATACCGCGAAGATGAAAGATGCCTTTCGAAATCTTATCCAAGATAAGCATATCGGCAGGATTGCGCATGTCATGATCGGTTTCGATCATCAGCAACTCGGGGTTCATTCGAGCCTGGGAGAAATGGCGATCCGCCGCCGCATGGCCAATGTTGGCGGGTGAGGTATCGGGCAGATACCGGCGGGAATCGTAACTCGTCTTGTATCCGGGCAGAGCGAGCAAGCCAACAATGGATATCCCACAAGTCACTACGAGAATCGGACCGGGCCAGCGAACCACCGCGGTGCCGATTCGTCGCCATCCCCGAGTTCGCACCATACGCTTAGGCTCAAGCAATCCGAAACGGCTACCTAATGTGATAACTGCTGGAGTCAAAGTGAGTGAGGCGATTAGGGCGACCACCACGCCCACCGCCGCCGGGATACCGAAGCTGTGAAAATAAGGGAGTCGGGTAAACGTCAAGCAAAATACCGCGCCGGCCACGGTCAGTCCGGATCCGAAGATAACATGCGCAGTTTCGTCGAACATCGTATAGAAAGCATTTTCCCGCGACTGGGAACTCAGCGCTTCTTGATATCGACCGAGGAAAAAGACCACGTAGTCAGTGCCCGCAGCGATAACCAACAACGTAAGCAAATTTGTGGCATACGTTGATAGATCAATTATTCCGCTACTTCCCAGCAACGCAACGGCTCCCCGTGCCGCCGCGAGCTCGACCATGACGGTCATTAATATGACAACTGTGGTGATTATCGAGCGATAGACGAAGAGTAGCATTAATGCGATCACCAGGACGGTTATCACGGTCACCTTCGCGGTGCCCGCACTCCCAGCCGCGAACTGGTCCGCGATCAGCGGTGCCGCACCAGTGACGTAGACCTTGATCGCTGGTGGTGCAGGCGTGTGCAAGACGATCTTGCGCACCGCGTTGACCGATTCATTCGCCAATGCTTCGCCTTGATTGCCGGCAAGGTAAACCTGAACGTAGGCCGCTTTTGCGTCATTGCTTTGTGCACCCGCCGCCGTCAGCGTATCGCCCCAGAAATCCTGGACGTGCTGAACGTGCTTAGTGTCCTCGCGCAGCTTATGAATCAGGTCGTTGTAAAACAGATGAGCTTTGTCGGTCAGTGGCTGGCCAGACTCCAGAACAATCATGGCGACGCTGTTTGAATGAAACTCTTTAAACACCTCGCCCATGCGTTTCATCGCCTGCATCGACGGTGCATTAGGGGGGATCAGCGCGACATTGTGTGCCGCGGCAACCGCCTCGAGTTTCGGTACCGCGATGTTCGTCAAGACTGAAAGCGCCAGCCAGAAAAGCAAGATCGGCACAGAAAAGCGGCGGATCGTGTGGGGCAGTGAGAAACGCCACGATGTGTAAGCGCTCATCCAGATTTATCCAGACAGTAGACGTAACCATTCACTTTGCTGATCGTCCTCTCGTCTTTCACAACACCGTTGACCGTGATGCGACATCCGATGAAATCTCCATCACCCTGCGCAACCAAATTCCCGATCACGACGGGCTCGGTGGTAGTGATCGTGTACGACCAGGGCAGAGCCGTGTTCACCACTTCCTGAAGTTGAGTGTCAGCATCCAGGTAGTTGATGGTCGCGACACTGCCCTGCGTGCCCAACACCTCAAGCTTCATCCGCTTCGGGTTGAAGGGGATTATGTCGTTCGAGATGCCGTCGGTGGTGGATGGACGATGCTGGGCAGCGAAGGCGCCACTGAGTCTGTGTATCGCGAATGCAGCGAGCGAAACGACGACTGCCGCTACCAGCAGCATCCACCAACGTCGGATCACCCGCTCAGCTGAAAATATCATGCCCCGTTAGCCTTCCGGCATCCAAACGCCTCGCAATCTATGAGCTGTCCAGAGAGTCGCGACAGAGAAGATGCCAAACCAAGCGGTACTGGTCGACCGATCGGACACCAAGACAGACTCTTAGAACGGGTTTGATGTCGCTAGAAGACCCATGTCCGCAGCGACGGTGGTTACACCGGCCAGCTCATTGGATGGGCCGCCCGCATCACCAACAAAGTAGTTCGTAAACCGTTGGTTATCAAGACCTTTCAACACGTTGCTGCAAGGTTGCCGGCCGGATGATGTTGGCATAGATCGTCAAGTGCCGCCACCTCGACCACGATTACAAGCGACTTCCGATACCAGCGAGACTGATGGTCCGACGCCATGCACGTGCGGCAAACTCTGGCAAGAGCCGGCGGCAACAGGGCAGGAAACGCACAGGAATTTAGGCAGGAAACACACAAGGGCTTATCCCTACCGGAGAGGTGAAGTCACGATCTAGGCTGGCAAAGGCAGGCTCCGACGACGCGCCTAGACATGAGCTAATTCACGAAAGCCATTGCTAAGAAAGGCGTTTAGGATCGATGTCATACTTACTGTCGGAACCTGAAACCATTGATGATGTCGCCCAAAGTTGGCCGACACAGCGAATGCCTACGACGCAACCGAGTTCGCCACCGTAGCTGTGGTGGCGAATGCGCGACCCGCGATCACTGCATCCGTCCTAATCGACATGTTCGTAGCCCGTACTTCATCACACGAGGAGATACCAATGTCTGCACCCGCCGCAATCGACGATTGGCTCGCAACGAAAATCGCTGGGTACCTGTCGATCACACCAGATATGGTTGATCGGGACCGCAGTTTGGCCGACTATGGGTTGGACTCGGTTTATGCGGTCACCATCTGCGGTGAGATCGAGGATGCGTTCGGCCTCCCGATTGAACCGACGCTGGCTTGGGACTATCCCTCCGTGAACGCTATGTCCGATCATCTCGATGTGATGCTGCGAGCCGCGAGCTAGGTCGAGATGGGTATCGACGTCGCCGGCATTGCATGCCGATTCCCTGGAGCGGCTGATACCGGCGAGTTCTGGGACCTATTGATCCGTGGTCGGCACGGGATTCGAATGGTCCCGGAAACGCGTTGGTCTGCAGATGAATTCACTGCTGACGGCGAGTTGGCTCCAGGTAAGACCAATACGCGACATGCTGGATTCATCGATGATCCTGAGCGATTCGATTTCGGCTTCTTCAACATTGCACCGAATGAGGCCGCGGCATCCGATATCCAGCAGCGCTTAGTTCTACAGACGACGTATCACGCCCTGGAAGACGCCGGACTCGATCCGTATCGCCTTCGCGGGTCAGCTACCGGAATGTTCGTTGGTGTGATGTCGAGTGACTGGGCGACACTGCATCTCGCCGACTACACGGGAATCACGCCACAATGCGGTATCGGCAATGGCTACTGCATGATCGCCAATCGCGTTTCCTACTCGCTGGATTTCGTTGGACCGAGTATGTCAGTCGATACCGCATGCTCGTCATCGTTGACCGCGGTTCATCTTGCAGTGTCCGCCCTTCGGAACGAGGAATGCGACCTGGCTGTTGTGGCCGGCGTCAATTTGATGCTCACCCCTGCCCTCTCAATCTTCTATGCACAGGCTGGGCTTTCAGCGAAAGATGGCCGATGTCGGCCATTTTCAAAGTCCGGTGGCGGTATCGGCCGCGGCGAAGGAGTAGGCGTGGTGATTCTGCGTCGTTCCGCTGACCGCCCCGCCGATGCCCCCGCCCCCTATGCGAGCGTGCGAGGTAGCTTCGCGTGTCAAGATGGGCGCAGCAACGGAATCACCGCGCCAAGTCGCCGCGGTCAGGAGATTGCCATTACCTCTGCGTTACGTCGCGCAGGATGCGCCAGTTCCGATCTCCACTTCGTAGAGGCGCACGGGACAGGTACCACCCTTGGAGACATGATCGAGGTCCAAGCGCTAGGAGCGGTATTCCGGGATCGTGGCCACCAGCCCCCCCCTGGTTATTGGTTCAGTCAAGGGGAACATCGGACACGCCGAGGGAGCTGCCGGCATCGCTGGATTTATCAAGGCGTGTCTTTCTATTCACCATCGACGAGTTCCACCTTCGCTTACCTCCGAAGACGAGAATCCAGCTCTCGCCCTGGCAGATCGCGGGCTGAAACTGGCATTGACTCCCGAGAAGCTCCCGCTAGGTACTGCGGTCGGAGGTGTTAGCAGTTTCGGATTGGGCGGCTCCAACGTCCACGTCGTCGTCGGCTCGGTTCCGCGGCAACGGAGCCCGATGCGGCCGGATCGGATGGGCGGGATCGGCGTGCTGACCGTCTCGGGAAACGATGCCGCGGCGGTAGATCGCAACCTAGATGTTCTAGTGCAGAACTTCAGCGGCCGCGAACAATGGCCTCGCTACTGCTACTCGACCAATCAAGTTAAAGCAGGGGGCTCGTTGCGAATCGCTTTGGTCGCAAGGGGAAGAGACGATTTACAAAGCAAAGCCTTGATAGCGAAACGCCTTCTCGCTCAGCATGACCGGAATTCATCGCGCAGTAGGCATCCGCGCATCGGTTTCTTATACACCGGCCAAGGATCGCAATACCCGACGATGGCAATGGCATTGCGCGACGACCACCCGGGATTCGCAAGTGCCCTCGAGGATGCAGACAAGCTACTGTTCCCCTTCTTCGGCGGTTCAGTGGTTCAGGCGATCGACCGTGGAGAAGACCACCAGGGGCGCAGCCTTGACAACACCGCGGTGGCACAGCCCGCACTGTTCGCGGTGCAGTACGCTCTGACTCAGACTTTTGCGGCCCACGGAGTGCGACCTGAAATTGTGTTGGGCCACAGCGTCGGTGAAATAGCAGCATGTGTGGCCGCGGGCATCATCTCCCCTGGCGACGCGGCTGCGCTGGTTGTACGGCGCGGTGCACTTATGAGTTCGATACCAGCGGGCGGGGCCATGCTAGCGGCTCAAATTCCAACTGATGACGCGATGAAATTCATCGGTGGTCCGGTTTCGCTCGCGGCAATAAACGGCCGGGCAAATGTTGTCTTTTCCGGCCCGACCGACCAGATCAACGATATCGAGGATCGGCTGAACACAAGTGGGGTGCGCACACGTCGGCTCCCCGTCTCGTACGCGTTTCACTCACCGGCCATGACCCCCATTGCAGATGAATTGGCCGCAGTGGCGCCGAAACCAAAGACTGGCACCGGTGTAAAGATGATCTCAACCGTCGACGGGACGGTAATCGGCCCGGATATGTTGGTTGGCGAGTACTGGCGAAAGCAGCTGCTGTGTGCGGTGGACTTTTATGCTGCCGCAAAGACACTTGAAGCAGAAGCGCCGACCCATCTCATCGAAATCGGCCCACAGGCAATCCTCCTCGGCCTGCTGAAAACGACTGACGTTGCGATGAATAGCGTGCGTGCGGCACCAATCCCCGGAAAGGCGGCAACCGGCCTAGACCTTGCCGGTGTCCTCGCACAGCTATGGCAGTCTGGAATGGAAATCAATTGGCCTGCAATGTATATGGAAAGCGACCGCGCGGTGTGTCGCCTTCCATCTTATGCGTTCGCGGACAACGAGCGCTTCTTCACATCCGCCGCAACCACCGCGTATTCGCGGTTCGTCCAAGACATCGACGCGGTGACGCACAGTAGTAGCAACGATGCCAGGGGCCACGCGGCGCCGGTTAGTAAGCAAAGCGAGGTAGCTTTCGAGAGTGTCCACCACACTATTATTCGAGTGCTTGCCGAGATCACCGGGCATCAAGAGGACGCACTGCATCCGACAGTCGACCTCCGTGACGATTTAGGTTTCGACTCCGTTCAGGCGATGCAGTTCGCTGACCGCATCGCTGCAGAACTCGCGATACCGCATCTCGACCCAGGTGCGCTGCAAGCCAGCCTGGCCACGGTTGCGGATCTCACCAACCTTGTCACCGGCGCAGCCTCTCGATAACCGCGCGGCATTGTGCAGCTGGCCCGTTGACCGTCCGTGCCAGCTGCTGCGGGCATCGCGCGCCGACTAACTCTGCGCCCATTCCCGTCCGCATACCCGGCAATGCCGGGTGACTGTCGACGATTGCGGTTCGCCTTGCCCGGGTTGTCGAACCAGATGGGTGGATAGATCGCCGCAACCCGGACAGGCACAGGTCGCCCGATACGGCTCGACTGGCTGGCGGGTCATCAGGTGCAGGTTTTCGGCTCGTGAGAACGGCACGATCACCAGACGCTGCGGGCGGGGGGCAGCTTTTGGGGTGTCGAGCCACAAAAGGCCACAGACCACCATCGTCACCGCCCCGAAAACAGCCCCGATGACTAGTGGGATGTTCCATGGCCAGTTCGGCGGGATAGGTGTCAGCGCGAGAAACATCAATACGGCGGAGACCAGGAAGCTGATGATGAAGCCAGGCTTAGCGAATCGATAGCCGCCGACCTGCAGCGCCTGCCAAACGTCGATCTCGTGGCGCCGTTGTGCAATCTCTAAAAGTGTTGGGGGGTAAGGGAATTCGCTGTCTCGTAGCGAATCTGGGAAATCGGTCACGCGTTCGCGAATCTCCCGCTGCTCGGTGATCGGCCCGGCCAATGTTATGCGGGACAAGTCTAGTGCGGGGTGTCAAGCCCGGCGAGGTGATGACGATCCTCTTATCGCGATTCGGAACCCCACTGAGCAGAGGTCGTCAAAATTGCTTGTACTGGTGGCGCTGAATGCTCCAGCGACCACAAAAGCCTCTGCTACAGGCCAGATTCCAAGAATCTCTCAGCGCTGACTCAGCGACAAATCTGTACGTTCAGGCGCTGTGAGCAACGAAATCGGGATCCGTAGCGTGCGGGCCCACAGGTGCCACCACAGTTGCCGCAGGCTGCAACGGAGTCGATGGTGACCGCGGCGTTGGACTTTGCGGTGCTTCCTCCCGAGGTCAATTCGGCGCGGATGTATTCGGGGGTGGGGTCGGAATCTTTGTTGGTGGCTGCATCAGCGTGGAGCTCGTTGGCGGCGGAGTTGCGGTCGACCGCGCTGTCGTATGGGACTGTGCTCTC
Organism: Mycobacterium montefiorense; assembly: GCF_003112775.1. Taxonomy (GTDB): domain Bacteria; phylum Actinomycetota; class Actinomycetes; order Mycobacteriales; family Mycobacteriaceae; genus Mycobacterium; species Mycobacterium montefiorense. The sequence goes on from NZ_BFCH01000002.1 coordinate 176,233, forward strand.
GGCGTTGACCGAGGAGGAATGGCAGGGGCCGGCCTCGGCGGCGATGGCGACTGCGGCAACCCCGTATGTGGCGTGGATGATCACCGCCGCCGAGCGAGCCGAGCAAGCCGCGAGCAAGGCGGAGGCCGCAGCGGCGGCCTATGAGACGGCGTTTGCGGCCACGGTGCCCCCACCGCAGATCGTGACCAACCGCACGCAGCTAGCCAGGCTGTTGGCCACCAATGTGATCGGGCAGAACACCCCGGCGATCGCGGCTACCGAGGCGCAGATGCTGAGCGCGACGACCGCCAGCCAGTACACCATCGGCAGGTAGCGGTCGAGGAGTAACTGGAAGCTCAAGACCACGCCCAGGGCGACGGTAAAGATCAGCGCCGTCACGCTAAGGCCAAGGCCCACAGTCGTACTGATCCAGTCGGCGAAGCTCTCGCCGACGGTCGTGCACAGGATCTTGATGATCCAGAACCAAACGGTGACCGCAGGAACCTTGCTGAGCATCACCCGAGGAGCGCGAAGGGCCATGGAATGGATTAACTGACTCACAGCGCCAGACCGTATCGATTCGTCGCTGAGGCAACGCTGAGGAATTGTCAGCGCCAGATCCACGCCGCCTGGTCAGTCGTTGACGCCGAGCGCCGCATTCTCTGCTTCGGCAGGTCGCGGGCTTGTGTTCTCCGCGTTCAGGTTCCGGGTCGGTCGTAGCGCGGCCTGCACTACCAGGCCCGCCGCCAGCGCCCAAAACGCAGCGCTGATGCCGGCCAGGCTCACTCCTGATACAGCGACAACAAATGTGATCGCCGCCGGGGCACGCCCAGCGAGATCGACCGGGCCGGACGTGGCCACTGCCAGTGACGAGCCCAGGGTGCTGAGCAGCCCGAGGCCGGCGACCGCGCCGATCACCTCGGGGGGTGCTCCGGCGACGAGCGTGGTCAGCGCGGTGGTCAGCGCGGCCAGCACGAGATAGCCGGCGCCGAAGGCCGTCGCGGCCGGCCACCGCCGTGCCGGATCGCGGTGTGCTTCAGGGGATGCCGGAACCGCCGCACTGATAGCGGCCAGGTTGATCGCGTGCCCGCCGAAGGCGGCGCCGGCTAGCGTGCCGAGCCCGGTGACCGTCATCGACTCCCGCCAGGGCACCTGATAGCCGTAGGAACCCATGATCGCGACACCAGGAACATTCTGGGCGGCCATCGTGACGATGTAGAGAGGCAGTGTTACGCCAACGACGGCGGCCCAGTTTAGTTGCGGCGTCGTCCAGACCGGTTGTGGGAGAACCGGTCCCGATAGACCGGCGTGGTGAGTGAGTCCAATCACCGTGAGCGTGACCACGAAGGCCGCCGGCACCGCCCATCGTGTCGCGAACCTGGCGAACACCAGCCAGGTCAACAAGATTGGGGTCACCTGCCAGGGGTGTGACGCCAGCCCGCGCACCGGGGTCAGGCACAGTTGCAGCACGACACCGGCGAGCATCGCTTGTGCGATCGGCGCCGGGATCGCGGTGATCAACGCACCCATCCGCGGCCAGACGCCGGTCAGCAGTACCAGGGCTCCGGTGAGCAGGAATGCTCCAACGGCGGCCGGCCATCCGCCGTGCACCACTCCGGTGCTGACCAGCACTGCCGCGCCCGGCGTCGACCAGGCTAGCGTGATCGGAATCCGATGCCGCAGGCTCAGCCACAGCGTGCCCAGCCCGATGGTGACGCACAGCACCGCCAGCCCCGAAGTGGCCTGCTTGGGTGTGGCGCCCACTGCTTGCAGGCCGGCTATAACGACGGCGAACGCGCTCGTGTAGCCCACCAGGGCGATGCTCAGTCCTGCGTGAATCGGCTGGCGGAGTTCCACAAACAGAACTGTAGCGCGGGTGTTCTGTTTATGGAACTCTGGCTACGGTTAGACCATGGATGACGTGTCGGTCGTGGTGGGCGCCCGGGTGCGCGCTGAACGCCAGGCCCGCGGGTTTTCGCTCGCGGCGCTGTCGTCAGCGGCGGGCATCGGCAAGGGATCGCTATCGGAGATCGAGAACGGCGCGCGCAGCCCAACCCTGGGGACGCTGTACGCGGTCGCCGGCGCGCTGGGGCTGCCGCTAGCGACACTGCTTGACGGTCGCCGCGGAACACGCGTCGCAGCAGAAGGGATCGCCATCAGCCTGCTTGATGTCACCGACGGTGAGCACGGCACCGTTGAGATCTACCGTCTGCAGCTTGGCGTCGGTGCCCGGCATCGTTCCTCCGCACACGGCCGCGATGTCGTCGAGCACCTGCTGGTGACTTCGGGTAGGGCGGCTGTCGGGCGCGCCGGTGAGGAGGTGGAGTTGGCCGCGGGCGCATCAGCCGACTGGATCAGCGACGTGCCCCACACCTACGCTGCGCTCGATGACGTGCCGGTGGATGCCGTGCTGGTGATCCGCTCACCGCACCAATCTGAGTCGGGCAAGCCTGGCGCGGGAAAACGCACCAGGTAGGCAAGAGCAAACTGCTTAGGCGTTCTCAAAACGCGCATCGAGAACCTGTTTCATGGTCGGGGTGGCGGGATTTGAACCCACGGCCTCTTCGTCCCGAACGAAGCGCGCTACCAAGCTGCGCCACACCCCGCTTGAAGCCACGACAGCGTATCGCACCCGCCCATCGACTCGCCAAACCGCTGGCTGCGGGCTACGTCCAACTGCAGTTGCGCTCGAAGTCGACCAGCGCCTCGGCAGGACCGGTGAGTTCGAGTCCCTGAGCACCGACCCAATCGTCACTGAAATAGGTGTCGGCGTAGCGGTCGCCGCTGTCGGCGATCAGCGTGACCACCGAGCCGCTGCGGCCCGCGGCAACCATCTCGGCGAGCAGGCCGAAAGCGCCCCACAGATTGGTGCCCGTCGACGGCCCCACCCGTCGTCCCAGTACGGCGCTGACATGGCGGGCGGCCGCGATCGACGCCGCGTCGGGCACCGCGACCATCCGGTCGACGACGTCGGGCAGAAACGACGGTTCGACCCGCGGCCGGCCGATCCCCTCGATGCGAGACGATGCATTCATCACCAGGTCGTAGCGCTGTTCGGCGTAGGCGGGAAAGAACGCGGAGTTCTCCGGGTCGACGACGCACAGCCCGGTGGCGTGCCGCCGGTAACGGATGTAGCGGCCGATTGTCGCGCTGGTTCCGCCGGTGCCCGCACCCACCACGATCCACTCCGGAATCGGGTACTCCTCGTCGCGCATCTGCGCGAAGATCGACTCCGCGATGTTGTTGTTGCCGCGCCAGTCGGTGGCTCGCTCGGCGTTGGTGAACTGGTCCATGTAGTGGCCGCCGGTGTCTTGGGCGACGCGCTGCGCCTCGGCGTACACCTCGCTGGAGTTCTGCACGAAATGGCAACGGCCGCCCTGTGATTCGATTAGCTCCACCTTGGAGGAGCTGGTGCTCTCCGGGACCACGGCGACGAACGGCAGCCCCAGCAGGGACGCGAAGTAGGCCTCGGATATCGCCGTCGAACCCGACGACGCCTCGACGACCGTGGTGCCCTCGCCGATCCTGCCGTTGCACAGCGCATAGAGGAACAACGACCGCGCCAGACGGTGCTTGAGGCTGCCGGTGATGTGCGTCGACTCGTCCTTGAGATACAGCGCGATGTCGACATCCGTGCCCCAGGCCGCCGGCAGCGGGTAGCGCAACAGGTGGGTATCGGCGCTACGCCGGGCATCGGCTTCGATCAATCTGATCGCGTTGTCCGCCCAGCTTCGTGAGTGGCTGTGGACCGCGATCTGGGTCCTGTCGTTCAACGCAACGATGCCGCGGGCTGGGTGCGGCCCAGGTCGCTGCGGGAGTCGCGGCCACCCATCGGGGCGGCGATCAACGTCAGCAGGGTCGCTTCGGGCCGGCAGCAGAACCGGACTGGCGCAAACGGGGAGGTGCCCAGGCCCGCCGAAACGTGCAACTGCATGTTGGCGCCCCAGCGTGACGGCCCCTTCGCCCGGGTCCGGTCCAGGCCGCAGTTGGTCACCAGCGCGCCGTAGAACGGCAGACACAGTTGGCCGCCGTGCGTGTGTCCGGCCATCACCAGCTGGTAGCCGTCGGCGGCGAAGCGATCCAGCACGCGCGGCTCGGGGGAGTGGACCAGTCCCAGTCGCAAGTTCGCCGCGGGGCTGGCCGGACCGGCGATCGTCTCGTAGCGGTCGCGGTCGATGTGCGGGTCGTCTACGCCCGCGGCGGCGAGGTGCAGGCCGCCCACCTCGAACTCGCGGCGAGTGTGCGTGAGGTCGAGCCAGCCACGCTCGGTGAACGCCGCCCGCAGATCCTGCCAGGGCAGCGGCTCGCCCTTTATCCGGTGCGACGGGTTGGTCAGGTAGTTCAACGGGTTCTTCAGGCGCGGCCCGAAGTAGTCATTGCTGCCGAAGACGAAGACACCCGGGCGCGACAGCAGATCCCCGAGCGCCTGCACGACCGCGGGCACCGCTTTGGGGTGGGCCAGGTTATCGCCGGTGTTGACGACCAGGTCGGGCTCCCAGCCGGCCAGCTCGCGCAGCCAGGCCTGCTTGCGACGCTGGTTGGGCATCATATGCAGATCGCTGAGATGCAGTACCCGCAGCGGTGTGGAACCCGGCGATAAGACCGGCATGGTTATTTCGCGCAGGGCGAAGGCGTTGCGCTCGACGACCGCGGCGTAACCGATGCCGGCGATGGTCGAACCGACCGCGACGGCGCCGGTGCGGATCAGGGCGGGCAAAACATCAGCCATGCACGCAGCCTACTGCCGGCCGCGGACTCACGAGCACGTGTCGCGCCTTCGCGTTGCCTACGGGGGCGGTGGTGGCGGCGGCGGCGCCAGCAGCGGAATGGTGATTGGCGGCAGCCCAGGAATCTCCACGACCTGCGAACCGATCGGCAGCGGCGCACCATCCGGCGGCGGAGGCGGTGGCGGCGGGATCCCGTTACTGACCTGAATGGTGACGACCGAGCCGGGAATCGTATTTCCGGTGGGCGACGTCCCGACCACCTCGCCCAACTTCGCGCTGCTGTTGACCGAGTTGGTTTGGTCGGCGACCTGGAAGCCCGCGTCTTTGAGGCGCGAGCGCGCCGAGTCCACGTCCATGCCGGCGACGCTCGGCACTCGTGAGCCGGGTGCCCCCTCGACGTAGCGGGGGTCGGTCGGCGGCAGTTTGACGTCGCCGAAGCTCAGGGCGATCGGCTTCATCGCGGTGAACCAGGTACGTGCGGGCTCGTTACCGCCGTACAGGTCGCCCTCGCCGCAATGGCGCAGTGGGGACGAGCACAGGTCCGTCGGCGTGGTGGAATCGTCGTAGATGTAGTTGGCCGCCGCGTAGTGACTGGTGAACCCGACAAACCCGGAGGAGCGGTGGGCCTCGGTGGTGCCCGTCTTACCCGACACCGGTAGATCCCATCCCGCGGCGCCGGCCGAACCGGCCGCGGTACCGCCGCCCGTGGCGTCTTTACTCATCGCGTTGGCCAGGGTGTTGGCCAGGCCTGCGGGCACCACCTGATCGCAGGTCTCGGTGGTCACCGCGACGTCATTTCCGTTGCGGTCGATCAGCTTGTCGATTGGGTTCGGTGGGCACCACACACCGCCGGACGCCAGCGTGGCCGCGACATTCGACAGCTCGAGCGCGTTCACCTCGATCGGGCCGAGCGTGAACGACCCGATGTTCTGCCGCTTGACGAAGTCGGCCAGGCTCTCGTTGCTGTCGGGGTTGTAGTCGCGGGCGGTGCCGGGATCGGCGTAGGACCGCAGCCCGAGCTTGATCGCCATGTCCACCGTGCGCGTGACCCCGACCTGTGAGATCAGCTTGGCGAACGCGGTGTTGGGCGAGGTGGCCAACGCCTCGGTCACGTTCATCGACCCGCGGTAGTTACCGGCGTTGATGACGCACCAGGTGTCCTTGGGGCAGCCCTTGGCCCCTCCGCTACCCAGCCCCTTGGACTGGAACCGCGGCGGCACGTCGAGGGTGGCGTTGATACCCATACCCATGTCCAGGGCCGCGGCCGTGGTGAAGATCTTGAACACCGACCCGGCGCCGTCACCCACCAGCGAGAACGGCTGCGGACGCATGGTCTGGCCGGCGTCGACGTCGAGTCCGTAGGTGCGGTTGCTGGCCATCGCCATCACCTTGTGCGATTCCTTGCCCGGGCCGATCACACTCATCACGCTCGAGATGCCGGGTAGGGTCGGACTGGCGAACCTGTCGATGGCTGTCTTGACCGGGATCTGCACGTCCGGGTCCAGGGTGGTGCGGATCAGGTAGCCGCCCCGGGCTACCTGATCCTTACTGATCCCGGCGCGCGACAGGTACTCCTGGACGTAATCGCAGAAGAACGCGCGGTCGCCGGCCGCGATGCAGCCCCGGGGAAGCTCGTTGGGTTGCGGCAATATCCCTAGCGGCGTCGCCTTGGCGGCGCGCAATGCGTCGGTTTCCTGGGGCAGGTTGTCGATCATCGTGTCCAGGACCAGATTTCGCCGGGCCAGCGCACCGTCGGGGTTTGTGTACGGGTTGAGTGTGCTGGTCGACTGCACCATGCCTGCCAGCAGCGCCGCCTGCTGCCAGTTCAGATCGGCTGCGTTGATACCGAAGTAGGTCTGCGCGGCGTCCTGCACCCCGAACGAGCCGTTACCAAAGGAGACAAGGTTGAGGTAGCGGGTCAGGATCTCCGGCTTGGTGAAGGTCTTGTCGAGCGTCAGCGCCATCCGGATCTCCCGCAGCTTGCGTGCGGGGGTGGTTTCGACGGCAGCGCGCTTTTCAGCATCGGTCTTGGCGGTGACCAGGAGTTGGTAGTTCTTGATGTACTGCTGCTCGATCGTCGAGCCGCCTCGGGTGCCGACGTCGCCGGACGCGTAGCCGGCCAGCCCGGTCAGCGTACCTTTCCAGTCCACCCCGTTGTGCTCGGCGAATCGTTTGTCCTCGATCGAGACGATCGCCAGCTTCATTGTGTTGGCGATCTTGTCGGTGGGCACCTCGAACCGGCGCTGTTCATATAGCCACGCAATGGTGTTGCCCTTCGCGTCGACCATCGTCGAGACCGCGGGCACCTGCCCCTCGAGAAGTTGGGCCGAGCCGTTGGCGACGACTTCGGAAGCCCGGTTCGACATCAGTCCCAACCCGCCCGCCATTGGGAACATCAGCGCCGTAGCGACCACACTGGCCAACAAACAGCACCCAGCAAGCTTAAGAATAGTGAGAGCTGCCGGCGGGCGGTCTGACATGCGTACTACAGTAACCGCCCGCCTCTCGTCCGACGCTCCGTCGATCCGCACAGCGGATCAGGATCTCGTGACCAGCGGCTTTGCTGACGATGGGGATGGGAAGTTATCGATTGCGTTACATATCAGCCACCGAAAAGGGGTACTCGATCCCATGGCTGCGCCTACGCTCAATAACAAGATGGCACGCCCGTCCCAAAAAAAGCGTTATCAGACTGTTGCGCAATTGGCCTCTGACCACCTAACTTATACAGACGGTGAGATTCAGGTAACACCGATCCGCACAGTGTGGCGTGGATCGCATCAACGATCTGCCACCCGAGGAGGGCGGTCGTAAATTGCGACCGGGAGGAAGGGAACAGCTCGTGTCAGGAACACGACCGGCAGCACGCCGAACCAACATTGCGGCAGCACAGGGGGTGCTGCACAGTGTGGACGCCGAAGAACGAATTGCCTGGGTGTCCAGAGCTCTATGTAAGACCACTGACCCGGACGAACTCTTTGTCCGGGGAGCCGCCCAGCGTAAGGCAGCGGTGATTTGCCGCCACTGCCCTGTGATGGAGGAATGCGGAGCAGACGCGCTCGACAACAAGGTTGAGTTCGGCGTCTGGGGCGGCATGACCGAGCGGCAGCGCCGGGCACTGCTCAAGCAGCACCCCGAGGTCGTATCGTGGTCCGATTTCTTCGACAAGCGCAGGAGCCGGGGCGTCAGCTGACTCTCCGACCGCTGGTGTGCCGGCATAGCCAGGCGCACTGTTAGGCCGAAGCACACTATTACATTTCTGTTACAGCGCTGGCTTGGTTCAGCGTATGCTCAATAGCCGCTCGAGCGCCAACTGGCTTGTGCGCGATAGCAATTCGCCGACATAGCTGGGCTTGTGCGCAGTGCTCGCCAGCGTACCTAGTTTTTGGCAGGTGCTCAGCGACCGGTTGAACAGGCCGTAAAGGCTCCCGTTTTGCGAGTGCTCAGCGGTCCGCAGCGCGGGCCGCATCATCGCCGACCGCGGTGATCTGATCGGCCAGCGCACGCAGGGCTTCCAGATCCGATACGTCGAACGGCAGCGACGGAACGCCCACGACTGGCACATTCGGATTGGCCCCGGTGAATCGGGACAGCAGCCGGACCTCCCGCTTAGCGGTCTGGCCTCGGTCCGCGTGAATCTTGAGCACGGCACTGGCCAACGACGCGGCATCGGGGTCCGCGTCAGACCTCAGTGACTCGATACCGTCGATAGCCCGCTCTACTGGCAGTGAGCACAACAGTGGATGGGTGCGGTTCAAGATGAGTCCCGCAAGCGGCATGCTCTCTTGCGACAGCCGGTCGACGAAGAAGGACGCCTCGCGCAACGCGTCGGGTTCGGCCGCGGACACCACGACGAACTGGGTGCCCCGTCTTTTCAGCAGTGCGTACGTGCGGTCCGCCTTCTCGCGCCAGCCGCCGAAGGTGGCTTCCAGCGATTGCACGAAAGTCCCTATGTCACTGAGCAGCTGCGAACCCATAATGGTAGACAGCGCCTTCATCGCCAAACCCATTGCGCCGGTGACCAATCGACCGATTCCTCGGCCCGGTGCGAGTAGTAGGCGCCACAGTCGGCTGTCCATGAAGCTGCCCAGCCGTTTGGGCGCATCTAGGAAATCCAGCGCATTGCGCGACGGAGGAGTGTCCACCACCACCAGGTCCCAGCGGTCCTCGCCAAGTAGCTGGCCGAGTTTCTCCATTGCCATGTACTCCTGCGTGCCGGCAAGCGAGGTGGCAACGGTTTGGTAGAACTGGTTGTTCAGCAGTGCTTGTGCCCGCTCCGGGCCGGAGTATTGCATCACCATTTCGTCGAAGGTGCGGCGCATGTCGAGCATCATTGCGTGCAGTTCGCCAGAGACTTCGGGAGCCAGCGGCACCCGCTGCGGAGTATTGCCGAGGTCATTGACGCCCAGTGCCTGCGCGAGCCGTTTGGCCGGGTCGATTGTCAAAACGCATACGGTGCGGCCATATTCGGCTGCGCGCAATGCCATCGCTGCTGCGGTGGTCGTCTTGCCCACGCCGCCCGCGCCGCAGCACACCACCACGCGGTTGGCTCGGTCAGCCAGAATTTCCGCCATATCAAGGACTTTCGGTGCAGTACTCATCGAACTCCCTGCTGTGCAAGCGATTCCGACAACTCATACAGGCTGCCGAGGTCGACTCCGTCGGAGATGGCGGGTAATTCCAGCCGCGGCACCTTCAACGCGTCGAGCTGTTGTGCGGTCTCGGCACGTGCGGTGATGCGGATGGCGTGCTGGATGGCTTCGGTCAGTAAGCCGGCAAAGTCGTTGTCTGCGAGTTCGATTCCGACCTTCTTCAAATCGGTGCGCACCGCGTCCGCGTCGATGTCGCCCTCGGCGGCCTTTGCCAAGTCGCGGGGCTCCAGATACGACGGGATGTTGCGGTTCACGATCACACTGCCGATCGGCAGCTGCAGCTCGGAAAGTTCCTCAATAGCTTCCAGTGTCTCTTGCACCGGCAGTGTTTCCAGCAGGGTCACCAGGTGAATGGCCGTCTGGTCGGAGTGCAGCAACTTCACCACGCCGTCGGCCTGCGAGTGCACCGGCCCACCCTTGGCCAAGTCGGACACTGCCTTCGTGGTGTCCAGGAAGCGTGAGATCCGGCCGGTCGGTGGAGAATCGACGACAATCGCGTCGTAAACCGGGAGCTTGTTCTTGTCGAGGCGCACCACCGCCTCCTTGATCTTGCCGGTGAGTAGCACGTCGCGCAGACCGGGCGCGATCGTCGTGGCGAATTCGACTGCGCCGATGCGACGCATCGCGCGTCCGGCGAGGCCGAGGTTGTAGAACATGTCGAGGTATTCCAGAAACGCGGCCTCGATGTCGATCGCGAGGGCATTGACCTGGCCGCCTCGCTCGGCGGTCGCGATCTTCACCTCTTCGTAGGGCAGCGGCGGAACATCGAAGAGTTGCGCAATTCCCTGGCGACCCTCGACTTCGACGAGCAGGACTTTGCGGCCCCCGGCCGCCAGGGTCAGCGCCAGCGCGGCCGCGATCGTCGATTTGCCCGTACCGCCTTTGCCGGTGACGAAATGCAAGCGGGCTTTGGACAGGCGTGCCGGCCAGCCGACAGCAGCGTTGCCGGTAGAAGTGGTTGCCACCATCGCATGCTAGCCCGAGCCCTTCGGGCCCCCCGCAAATCGGGTAGCTACGTTTGATTGCGGTCTACCGGGCAGCCCATTTGCCGTCCAAGACCGACCGATAAGCTCGCGTCATGAGCCAACCGACCCTATGGGAATACGCCACGGTTCCGCTGTTGACGCACGCCACCAAACAGATCCTCGACCAATGGGGCGCCGACGGGTGGGAGCTGGTGGCCGTGCTGCCCGGACCCACCGGCGAGCAACACGTCGCCTACCTGAAGCGCCCCAAGTAAAGAGGACTCGAGCGGATGAAAGCTTCGGCCCGGCTCGGGCAACTCGGTGTCACGCTTCCGGAATTGGTTGCGCCGCTGGCCTCTTACGTTCCCGCGGTGCGGACCGGCAATCTGGTCTACACCTCGGGCCAGCTGCCGATAGCGGACGGCAAGCTAGCGGGCACCGGCAAGGTCGGTGCCGACGTGAGCCCCGAAGACGCCAAGGCGATGGCGCGGACCTGTGCGCTCAACGCGCTGGCTGCGGTGAACTCGCTGGTGAGCATCGACGCGGTGACCCGGGTGGTCAAGGTTGTCGGCTTCGTCGCCTCCACTCCCGGCTTCAACGGCCAGCCTGGCGTCGTCAACGGCGCGTCCGACCTGCTCGCTGAGGTATTCGGCGACCAAGGTGCGCACGCGCGCTCGGCAGTGGGTGTATCCGAGCTGCCACTGGATGCGCCCGTCGAAGTAGAGCTGATCGTGGAGGTCGGTTAACGGCCGTGGCCGAGACCGCTGAGCCGCTGACCCATCCCGCATACGGCAGGTTGCGGGCGGTCACCGACACTGCCTCGGTCCTGCTGGCTGACAACCCCGGCTTGATGACGCTGGACGGCACCAACACCTGGGTGTTGCGCGGTCCCCGCAGCAACGAGCTGGTCATCGTGGATCCCGGGCCCGACGACGACGAGCACATCGCCCGGATCGCCGCGCTGGGCCGCATCGCCCTGGTCCTGATCAGTCACCGGCACGGCGACCACACCGATGGCATCGACAAGCTGGTCGAGCTCACCGGCGCGACCGTGCGCTCGGCGGGCAGCGGCTTCCTGCGCGGCTTCGGCGGTGAGCTGGTCGACGGCGAGGTCATCGATGCGGCCGGCCTGAAGATCAAGGTGATGTCGACGCCGGGTCACACCGCCGATTCGCTGTCATTTCTGCTCGAAGACGCGGTATTGACGGCGGACAGCGTGCTCGGCCGCGGCACCACCGTCATCGACAACGAAGACGGCAGCCTGACCGATTACCTGGAATCGCTGCGACGACTACGGGGTCTGGGCCGGCGCACCGTGTTGCCCGGACACGGGCCCGACCTGGCCGACCTGGAATCCGTCGCGACGGGTTACCTGACGCACCGCCACGAGCGCCTGGACCAGGTAAGAGCCGCGCTGCGGGAGCTCGGTGGCGACGCGACCGCTCGCCAGGTCGTCGAACACGTTTATGTCGACGTCGACGAGAAGCTTTGGGACGCGGCCGAGTGGTCCGTGCAGGCGCAATTGGACTATCTGCAGCAGGAGTGAGCCTGCGTCGAGACTGAGTTTTCGCAGACAAAGTTCGAGTAGCGGCCCGCAAATTCACCGGCTCGGCGAACTACCTTGCTCGGCGAGCCAGCCTCTCGGAGTCCGAGATCAGCACGCTCTTGCCCTCCAGGCGGATCCAGCCGCGGTGGGCGAAATCGGCGAGCGCCTTGTTGACCGTCTCCCGGGAAGCGCCCACCAGCTGGGCGATCTCCTCCTGTGTCAGGTCGTGGGTGACCCGCATCGCACCACCTTCCTGGGTGCCGAAACGCTGTGCGAGCTGCAGCAGCTGCTTGGCCACTCGGCCGGGCACGTCAGTGAAGATCAGGTCCGCCAGGTTGTTGTTGGTGCGACGGAGCCGTCGAGCCAACACCCGAAGGAGTTGCTCGGCGATCTCGGGACGATCGGCGATCCACGCCCGCAGCGCGTCACGGTCCATCGATACCGCGCGCACCTCGGTGATCGTGGTGGCGCTCGAAGTCCGGGGTCCCGGGTCGAAGATCGACAATTCGCCGAACATGTCCGACGGCCCCATGATCGTCAGCAGATTCTCCCGGCCATCGGGTGACCTGCGACCGATCTTGACCTTCCCCGAGACGATGATGTATAGCCGATCGCCTGGCTCCCCCTCCGCGAAAACGGTGTGTCCACGCGGGAAGTCGACGGGTTGTAATTGCTTGGTCAGCGCGGTGACTGCGCCGGGTTCAACCCCTTGGAAGATTCCTGCCCTTGCCAGGATCTCGTCCACTTTGCCCTCTTCAACTTTCCAACGAAGTGATATTGGGTGCCTGCCTCGCCCGTGTGACGAGTCTAGAGGTAGGCCAACGTGCCAACGCTACACACGATTGACGTGTCTAGTCGCCTCAAATTGCGGATTTGCGCCTGAATGCGCGTGTATTCGCATGGGTACAGCACGAGCCGGGGGCTCGGTGAAAGCGGTCGCGAGCAGCGATTCGGCGCGATGCCGGCCGCTGGGCGGTGGGGAAAGCGCGAGCTGCTGGGCCTGACGGCGATGCAGATATTCCAGCGCCTCCGGCATCCCTTCGCGGGCCAGCGTGTGCATATCCATGGCCTGCGCCTGATCCAGGAACTCGTCGACGTCGGTCGCCGCGATCGACTCACGGGCGAGTTCCTTTTCGAGCCGACCGAGGCCGAGCGCAGCGAGCATCAACAGCCCCGGTACGCAGGCGACCAGCAACCACAACACAAGGAGAGTAAACATGCCCAAGGTCTCAGCGAGATCACGAAATCAGTACTCTGTCGTAGGTGACAGTGGCAAGGCCGTCTGGGCGTGCGAAATCAACGCCCGCCGCGCCTGATTCCGGACTTGCCCGGCGCTGGTCTTCCGAAACTCGAGCTGGTTTGGTGCGTCGCGCGCGCCGGATGAATCGCACACTGGCACAAGCGTTTCCAGACGCACATTGCGAGCTGGACTTCTCTTCGGCGCTGGAACTGACGGTGGCCACCGTTCTTTCAGCGCAAAGCACCGACAAACGGGTGAACCTGACAACGCCGGCATTATTCGCGCGATACAAATCGGCGGTCGATTATGCAAAAGCCGATCGCGACGAGCTAGAAAACCTCATCCGTCCCACTGGCTTCTTCCGCAACAAGGCGAGCTCGCTGATCGGCTTGGGTCGAGCCCTGGTCGAGCGGTTCGGCGGCGAGGTGCCCTCGACCATGGACGAGCTGGTGACGCTGCCCGGGGTCGGGCGCAAAACCGCCAACGTCGTCCTCGGGAACGCGTTCGACATTCCCGGGATCACCGTCGACACCCATTTCCAGCGGCTGGTGGCCAGATGGCGCTGGACCGAGGAGAAGGACCCGGTCAAGATCGAGCACGCGGTCGGTGAACTGGTCGAACGCAAGGAATGGACCCTGCTGAGCCATCGAGTGATCTTCCACGGCCGCCGGGTGTGCCACGCGCGCAAACCGGCGTGTGGCGTCTGCGTGCTCGCGAAAGACTGCCCGTCGTTCGGCCTCGGCCCTACCGAACCGGCGCTGGCGGCGCCGCTGGTGCAGGGCCCCGAAGCCGAGCATCTGCTCTCCCTGGTCGGGCTGTAATACGGCCGCGACGTTGACCTCGAGAACTCGCTGGACCATCGCGATCTTGGCGGTGGTGGTGGCGCTGACGGCCGCGCTGGTCGCCCAGTTGCGCGACGAGTCCACGACGACCACGGCGGGCCGGCCGTCGCCCGATCGCGAACATCGCGACGCCGACACACCGGCCGCGCTGGCCGGTCCGCGGGCACGGGCGAACCTGCTGCCGTGCCCTGCGCCGGGTAATGCTCCCGGTCCGGCGGCCTTGCAGACGGTGCTGGTCGACTGCGCCGGCGACGGATCCACGGTCGACGTCGCTCGGGCCCTGGGCGGACGCCGGGTGGTCATCAATCTGTGGGCGTATTGGTGCGCGCCGTGCGCGGCCGAACTGCCCGCGATGGCTGAATATCAGCGACGCGTCGGATCCGACGTCGTGGTGGTGACCGTGCATCAAGACGAGAATGAGACCGCCGCGTTGTTGCGGTTGGCGGAGCTGGGTGTTCGCCTCCCGACCTTGCAGGATGGACGGCGGCTGATCGCTGCAGCACTCAAGGTCGCAAATGTGGTGCCCGCGACGGTGGTGCTACGGCCGGACGGTAGCGTTGCCCAGACGCTGCTGCGGGATTTCGTGACTGCCGACGAGATCGCGGCCGCGGTCGGAAACGAGGCATGACCGAGTTCGGCGGCCCGAAACTCAGCTGGGCAGGTGGACCCGACAAGGAGGCGCCGGTGAGTGCTGGGGGTGCCGCCCGCGCACCGGGGACGGTTCCCCTCACGCCCGACGTCTGCCCATCCTGGTTGCGTCCATTGCTGGACAACGTGGGTCAGATGCCAGACGCCTACCGGCGCCGGCTGCCGGCCGACGTGTTGGCGATGGTGACCGCGGCGAGGACAGCATCCGCCCACCGCGACGACCGCGAGGCCGCTGTGCTGGTTCTGTTTTCGGGTCCCGAGTCCGGACCGGCCGACGGCGGTGTGCCCGACGACGCTGACCTGCTGCTTACCGTGCGGGCTTCGTCGCTGCGACACCATGCGGGCCAGGCGGCGTTTCCCGGCGGTGCATCCGACGCCGAAGATCACGGACCGGTGGACACCGCACTGCGAGAAGCCCACGAGGAGACCGGGATCGATGTCACCCGGCTGCACCCTCTGGTCACGATGGAAAAGACGTTCATCGCTCCGTCGCAGTTCCATGTCGTTCCGGTGCTGGCCTACTCGCCCGATCCCGGACCTGTCGCCGTGGTCAACGAGGCCGAAACGGCGATCGTGTCGCGGGTTCCGGTGCGCGCGTTCATCAATCCCGACAACCGGCTGATGGTCTACCGTGGCGACCTCGGCAACCGTTGGGCCGGCCCGGCGTTTCTGCTGAACCAGATGTTGGTTTGGGGCTTCACGGGCCAGGTGATCTCTGCGGTGCTCGATGTCGCCGGCTGGGCAAAGCCCTGGGACACCAACGACGTACGTGAACTCGACGACGCGATGGTTCTGGTCGGTAGGCAGGGCGGCACCCGATGAACTCGATGACCCCGTCCCAGTGGCTGGATATCGCCGTTCTCGCCGTGGCCTTCATCGCGGCCATCTCCGGCTGGCGTTCGGGCGCGGTGGGTTCCCTGTTCTCGTTTATCGGCGTGCTGCTGGGCGCGATCGCTGGTGTGTTGCTGGCGCCCCACATCGTCAGTCATATCACCGCGCCGCGCGCCAAGCTGTTCGGCGCGCTGTTTCTCATTCTTGCGCTCGTCGTCGTCGGTGAGGTCGCCGGCGTGGTGCTGGGACGCGCGGTTCGCGGCGCAATCCACAGTCGCACAATCAGAACCGTCGATTCGGTCATCGGGGTGGGGGTGCAGCTCGTCGTGGTGCTGACGGCCGCGTGGCTGCTGGCAACACCGCTCACCCAATCCAAGGACCAACCCGAGCTAGCGGCCGCGGTCCGCGGTTCCCGGGTGCTCGCCGAGGTCAACGACATCGCACCCCCATGGCTGAAGACGGTCCCCAAACGCCTTTCGGCACTGCTGAATACCTCGGGCCTGCCCGCGGTGCTGGAGCCGTTCAGCCGTACCCCGGTGATCCCTGTCGAATCACCGGATCCCGCGCTGGCCACCAATCCGGTGGTGACGGCCGCGGCACCCAGCGTCGTCAAGGTGCGCAGCCTGGCACCAAGCTGCCAAAAAGTATTGGAGGGCACGGGATTCGTGATCGCACCCGATCGGGTGATGACCAATGCGCACGTGGTGGCCGGGTCCAGCAGCGTCCAGATCTACGCCAGCGGTAATCCGTTGGACGCCACCGTGGTGTCTTATGACCCGTCGGTCGACATCGCGATTCTTGCCATCCCGAACTTGCCGCCGCCACCACTGGCGTTTAGCGAATCGGAAGCCAAAACCGGTGCCAACGTGGTGGTTCTGGGCTATCCGGGCGGGGGCAACTTTACTGCGACCCCGGCCAGGATTCGTGAGGCCATCAAGCTCAGTGGCCCCGACATCTACCGGGACCCGGCGCCGGTCACCCGCGACGTCTACACCATCAGAGCCAATGTGGAGCAAGGTAATTCGGGTGGACCATTGATCGATCTGAGCGGTCACGTACTCGGTGTGGTGTTCGGCGCCGCCGTCGACGATCCCGACACCGGATTTGTCTTGACGGCGGGTGAGGTCGCGAGTCAGATGGCCAAGATCGGTGACACTCAACAGGTGGCGACCGGGAACTGCGTCAGCTGATCCGGCGTCAGTGCACCTGCTCGAAAAATCTCATCAGATGTTTGTTGATTTCTGCGGGGGCTTCTTCGTGGCTGTAATGCCCTGTGCCGGTGATGGATACGTAGCGACCCTGCGTCGCGTAGCGCTGACTGTGGTCGACCGGGTCGGCCAGCACGTAGGGATCGGCGTCGCCGCGCAGGTGTAGTAGTGGCACGCCGAGTTGTCGGGACATCGATTTCATGAATCGCCGTCCTTCGTCGCGCAGCTGGCTGCGCACCGCCCAGCGCTGATACTCCAGTGCACAGTGCGCGGCTCCGGGAATCTGGATGGCTGTGCGCAGGTAGCCAATTGTCTGCGAGAAGTCCTCGGAGGCAACCCATTTAGCGGAGCTGCGGCTGCTGACGAGCCGTTCGATCTCCGCGCCGTTGTCGCGGGTCAGCAGGCGCTCGGGCCAAACCGGGAGTTGATAGCGCAGCAGCGTCGGCAGCAGCGCGGAGCCCTGATCGCGGCGCGTCAATGTCGATCGCCGCAACGCGGCCGGGTGCGGCGAGCTGATCAGGGCAATGGCGCGCACCAGCCGTGAATGCAGCAGCGCGGTAGTCCAGCACGACAAACCGCCGTCGGCATGGCCGACCAACGTCGCCGACGAATGCCCAAGCGCGCGAATGAGTCCGGCCGTATCACCGGCGAGCGTCCAGCCGTCGTAACCGCGGGGCGGCTTGTCACTGCCGCCATAGCCGCGCAGGTCGACCGCGACCACTCGGGCATCGGTCAGCCCGCGTAGCTGATGACGCCAGGACCACCAAAACGAACCGAAACCATGCAGCAGCATCACCAGGGGTCGTGCCGCGGCCGCAGCCGGTACGCCCGCGCCGGTCGGTAACGCCTCGACGACGTGGAATCGAATGCCGTTGGCGTGCACGTCCAAATGGCGCCACGGTCCGTCGATGCGGACTACCGACGGATCTGGTACTGCCATCTACCAACCTGAGGGGTCGGTGGGGTTGGCGTCCGCGGTCTTGGCGTGCTTACCGGGCGCATCGGTGAGCTGCTTGGTCGCGTCGGCAGCCTTCTCATGGCCCGGGGTGAGCGCGGTGCGCGTCTCCTTGACCGATTCGATGGTCTCGCGTGGCCCACGGATGCGCCGCACCTTCAAATAGCCGAACAGCGCCAGCACGGCCCCGACGACAACCATGATCGCGAAGACGATCAGGAAGGCCACCCAGCGCCACAGCCAGGTGTCGAGGAGCTCGGCAATGAAGAAGAAGAAAAAGAAGGTGGAGTAGAACAGCACCACCAGAGCAGCGATGAAAAAGACGCTGCCGGTGAGGCCCTTCTTTACGTCGCGGACGATTTCGGCTCGGGCCAGCTCGACCTCGGCACGCACCAGGGTTGATGCCTGAATCGTCGCGTCTTTGATCAGGTCACCGATCGATGGCTCGCCGTGGCTGGCATGCGGGTCGGCCAACGGAATCGTGGTCAGCGTGCTCGGCACACCATTTTTGCGATCCACTTTGCTCACAGACGGTCCTCTCGGTTCGCTGTCGTCGCGGTTTATGTTGCCATGCGTTGCGATGCCAGACGAGGCCAGCCGACGACCGCGAGGCCCGGCGACCTACGGTCGCGGTCAAATGCCCGAAACCGCTATTCGCACAGCGAGAGGGGTGCTGGGGTGATCATTTAGACTGGCGCACCTGTTCTCCGGCCAGTGACGGGAGTTGCGCATTGCAGACGGCACATCGGTGCTTTGTGGCGATGCTGGTGGTGGTGCTCCTGCTGCTGCTGCCGGGATTGCCCGCAAACGTCGCGGCGGCCGACGACCGGGTCCCGATGGGTGGCGGTGCGGGCATCGTCATCAACGGAGACACAATGTGCACCCTGACGACCATCGGCGGCGATGCCGCCGGTGACCTAATCGGGTTCACCTCCGCGCACTGTGGTGGCCCGGGCGCTCAGGTCGCCGCCGAGGCAGCCGAAGGCAGAGGCGTACTCGGAACGATGGTTGCGGGCAACGACGCCCTGGACTACGCGGTGATCAAATTTGATCGGGCCAAGGTAGTGCCGGTGGCCAACTACAACGGCTTTGTGATCGACGGCGTCGGTCCGGAGCCGGTGTTCGGTCAGATCGCCTGCAAGCAGGGCCGTACCACCGGGAATTCATGCGGCGTCACCTGGGGGCCCGGCCAGGATCCGGGCACGATCGTGATGCAGGTCTGTGGCCGGCCCGGTGACTCCGGGGGGCCGGTGACCGTTGACAACCTGCTGGTGGGGATGATCCACGGCGCGTTCAGTGACAGCCTGCCGACCTGTGTTGTCAAGTACATCCCACTACACACCCCGGCGGTGGTGGTGTCGTTCAACGCGGTGCTGGCCGACATCAATGCCAAACACCGGGCTGGTGCGGGCTTCGTCCCGATACCGGCCTGAGCTATTCGGCGTTGCGGCCTTACTTGGCTTCCCGGATCGCCTCGAACACACCCGGATCGAGCAATGTCGATGTATCACCGAGCTCGCGATTTTCGGCGACGTCGCGCAGCAGCCTGCGCATGATCTTGCCGCTGCGGGTCTTCGGCAGCTCCGGCACGACGTGGACTTCCCGCGGCTTCGCGATGGGCGAGATCTCCGTGGACACCTGGACACGCAGCTCGTCGATGGTCTGGTCATGGGCGTCGTAGCCGGTGCATAGGACGACGAACGCGCAAATGGCTTGGCCGGTGGTGTCGTCGGTGACCCCGACCACCGCCGCCTCGGCGACGCCGGAGTGACCGACGAGCGCCGACTCAACCTCGGCGGTCGAGATCCGGTGGCCGGACACGTTCATCACGTCGTCGATGCGGCCCAGCACCCAGATCGCGCCGTCGGGATCGAAACGCGCGCCGTCCCCGGCGAAGTAGAAGCCTTTGTCGGCGAATTTGGACCAGTAGGTGTCGCGGTAGCGATCGGGATCACCCCAAATGCCACGCAGCATCGACGGCCACGGCTGGTCCAGCACGAGATATCCGGTGACGTTCTTGGCGTTGTCGGCGTCGGGCTGCAGCGGGTCGCCGTGGTCGTCGACGATCTTGGCCGAGATGCCCGGCAGCGGCGTCATCGCCGAACCCGGTTTGGCCGCAGCGATTCCGGGCAGCGGCGAGATCATCGCCGAGCCTGTCTCGGTCTGCCACCAGGTGTCGACCACCGGCAGCGTGTCCGCGCCGAACACTTCGCGGTACCAGCGCCAGGCTTCCGGGTTGATCGGCTCGCCGACCGATCCGAGCAGCCGCAGGCTGGACAGGTTGTGGGCGTCGGGGATTTCACGGCCCCACTTCATGAATGTCCGAATCAGGGTGGGCGCCGTGTAATAGATTGTGACGCCGTACTTTTCGATGATCTGGAAATGCCGGTTACGGTCGGGGCTATCGGGTGTGCCCTCGTAGAGCACCTCCGTGATGCCGTTGGACAGCGGACCATAGACGCCGTAGGTGTGCCCGGTGACCCAGCCGATGTCGGCAGTGCACCAGAACACGTCGCTCTCCGGCTTGACGTCGAAGATGGTGTGGACCGTGTAGCAGCACTGCGTCAGGTAGCCGCCGCTGGTGTGCACGATGCCCTTGGGCTTGCCCGTGGTGCCCGAGGTGTACAGCAGGAACAACGGGTGCTCGGCGTCGAAGGGCGCCGCAGTGTGTTCTGGCGACGCGGAATCCACGACCTCGTGCCACCACACGTCGCGGTCGTCGTCCCAGGACACGTCAATTCCGGTGCGCCGCACCACGAGCACTTTCTCGATTGAGCTCTCGCCGTCCGGTCCGGGTGCGACGGCCTCGTCGGCGTTGTCCTTAAGCGGCGCCGGCTTACCGCGGCGGAACTGCCCGTCGCTGGTGATCAGCACCTTGGCCTGCGCGTCGGCGATCCGGGCCCGCAGGGCCTTCGAGGTGAAACCGCCGAACACCACGCTGTGCATGACGCCGAGCCGCGCGCAGGCCAGCATCGCGATCACGGCTTCCGGAATCAACGGCATGTAGATGGCGGCTCGGTCGCCGGCGACCAGACCGAGATCGGTCAGCGCGTTCGCGGCTTTGCAGACCTCGGCCTGCAGATCGGAGTAGGTCAGGCTGCGGCTATCACCGACCGGCTCGCCTTCCCAGTGAATTGCCACCCGATCGCCGAGGCCGGCCTCGACGTGGCGGTCCACGCAGTTGTACGCGACGTTGAGCTTGCCGTCGGAAAACCATTTGGCGTACGGCGGCTGCCAGTCGAGCACCTCGGTGAACGGCTTTGCCCACGACAGTCGGTCGGCCTGCTTGGCCCAGAACGCCAGCCGGTCCTGCTCGGCTTCGCGGTAGAGGTCCTCACCAGCGTTGGCCTGCTCGGCGAATTGCGCGGGCGGCGGGTACGACGACGGGCCTTCGGTGTGTGTGGCGGTCACTGGCTTCTCTCCTGTGTCGAGGGCCGGGGTTCGAGCTCGTCAGCCGTCTGAGAGCCTAGCCTCGCCAGTTGAACCCGCGCGCTTCAATCCGGGGGTAAACGGGGTTGTCATACCGCATAATCACCTTTGTGCTGGAACCTCGCGGACGGCGCGCCCGCCGTTTGCTCCTTAGCTTTGCCGCGGCCGCAACGAGTTACACGGTCGCCGCGGTGCTGGGCCCGCAGTCGTGGGCGGTTCCGGTTGAGAGCGGCGAACAGGCGGTGCCGTGCAAGTCCGACCAGGTCGCCGTGATCGCCTCCCCGACGGAGGGGGCGATGGGCCACCGCGCGGTAATGCTGACGTTCAGCCTCGCCGGTGGTGGGGAGCCGTGCACGCTCACCGGCTATCCCGCGGTCGAGACGGGCTCCGGTGGGCCGGATCTTCATGCCAAGCCGACGCCGCGCGGTTACCTGGGTGGTTTGCCGAGCAATGTCGATGTGCCACCCACCGTCACGTTGTCATTGGCCGCACAGGGGCAGGCCGTCGTGGAGGGCATGGCGGTCGACGGCAAGGGCACCGCATGCCCCAACTACACCGAGCTGCGGGTCAACCCACCCGACACGATCATCGTGCTCACCGTGCCGGCGACGATCGATGCCTGCGAACTGCAGGTGCATCCCATCACCGACGTTCACTAGACCTACCTACCGGCCACCTAGGCGGCGCCCCCCGAGGCGAGAACCGCGACCCCCATCGCGAAATCCTTGGGTTGTCGACGTGAGATGACGCACTTCGCCGGCGGTCCTTTTGCAGTCGACGTGACCGCAGGCCCTAGGGTCGCTGTCATGCGTTGGATGCCGAGCAGGCCGGTCTGGCCGGTTTTTACTGCCGTCATCGTGCTGATCATCGCGTCGTTGGCCGGCTGCGGCGGCGGCGCCCTGAGCCCCGATCTGGTGGTCGTCAACGGCGGGGAACCGCCCAACCCGCTGATCCCCACCGGCACCAATGACAGTCTTGGAGGACGGATCCTGGACCGGCTGTTCGCCGGATTGGTGTCCTACGACGCCAACGGCAAACCCTCGCCGGAGGTGGCGCAGTCGATCGCGACCACCGACAACATCAACTATCGGATCATCCTCAAACCTGGGTGGAAGTTCACCGACGGGTCGCCGGTGACGGCGCATTCGTTTGTCGACGCGTGGAACTACAGTGCCCTGAGCACCAATGCCCAACTGCAACAGGACTTCTTCCGTCCCATCGCCGGATTCGACGACGTCGCCGGCGCCCCGGGTGGCGGAAAGTCGACCACGATGTCCGGGCTGCAGGTGGTCAACGATCTCGAGTTCACCGTGCGGTTGCGGGCGCCGACCGTCGACTTCACCTTGCGACTTGGTCACGGGGCGTTCTACCCGTTGCCGGACAAGGCCTTTCGGGACATGGCGGCATTTGGGCGCAATCCGATCGGGAACGGCCCCTACCAGCTGGCCGACGGTCCGGACGGGCCGGCCTGGGAGCACAACGTCAAGATCGACTTGAAGCCTAACCCCGATTACCGCGGTAACCGCAAACCCCACAACAAGGGCCTGAGGTTCGAGTTCTACGGCAACCTCGATACCGCGTATGCCGATCTGCTGTCCGGCAATCTCGATGTCCTGGACACGATTCCGTCCAGCGCGCTGACGATCTACCAGCGCGACCTGGGCGGGAATGCCGCGAGCGGCCCGGTCGCGGTCAGCCAATCTCTCGACACGCCGTTGCGGCTGCCACATTTCGGGGGTGAGGAGGGCCGGCTGCGCCGGCTGGCGCTGTCGGCAGCCGTCAACCGCTCGCAGATCTGTCAGCAGATCTTCAACGGCACCCGCAGCCCGGCCCGCGATTTCACGGCCCGATCCCTGCCGGGTTTCGACCCGAATATTCCGGGTAATGACGCATTGGACTTCAACCCCGAACGGGCGCGGCAACTCTGGGCGCAGGCCAACGCGATCTCGCCGTGGAGCGGGCGCTACGCCATCGCGTACAACGCCGACAGTGGCCATCAGGAATGGGTGGATGCGGTGGCCAATAGCATCAAGAATGTGCTGGGCATCGATGCCGTCGGCGCGCCGCAGCCCACTTTCGCGGGGTTTCGCACCCAGATCACCAACCGCACCATCGACACCGCGTTTAGGGCCGGCTGGATCGGTGACTATCCGTCGATGATCGAGTTCCTCGCCCCGCTGTACGCGACCGGTGCGGGATCCAACGACGTCGGGTACTCCAGCGGGGAGTTCGACGCCGGCCTAGCGGCCGCCGAGGCGGCGCCTAACCTGCAGCAGGCGGACGTGCTTGCCAATGTCGCACAGCGAATCCTGTTGCGCGACATGCCCGCTGTGCCGCTGTGGTACTACATCGCCGTTCTCGGATGGTCGCCGGAGGTCAGCGACGTCAAGGTGACGTGGAACGGGATGCCCGACTACGAGAACATCGTCAAGGCCTGAGCCATGGGGTGGTACATCGCGCGCAGGATCGCCGTCATGGTGCCCGTCTTCCTGGGCGCGACGTTGCTGATCTACGGCATGGTGTTCCTGCTGCCCGGCGACCCGCTGGCCGCGATCGCCGGAGACCGGCCGCTGACCCCGGCGGTCGCCGCCCAACTGCGGGCGCGCTACCACCTCGACGATCCTTTCCTGCTGCAGTACCTGCACTACCTGGGCGGTGTCCTGCACGGCGACCTGGGCCGCGCCTATTCCGGGCTACCGGTGAGTGCCGTTCTAGCACACGCTTTTCCGGTGACGATCCGGCTGGCGCTGATCGCACTGATCGTGGAGGCGGTGTTCGGGATCGGGTTCGGCGTGATATCCGGGCTGCGCCAGGGTGGGCTGTTCGATTCCACGGTGCTGATCACCGGACTGATCATTATCGCGATCCCGATCTTCGTGCTGGGGTTCCTGACCCAATTCCTGTTCGGGGTACGGCTGGGCATCGCGCCGGTCACCGTTGGCGAGCGGGCGACATTCGCGCGCCTGCTGCTGCCCGGAATTGTCTTGGGTTCAGTGTCATTCGCCTACGTGGTGCGGTTGACCCGATCGGCGGTGGCCGCCAACGCGCACGCCGACTATGTCCGCACCGCTACGGCGAAGGGATTGTCGTGGCCGCGGGTCGTCACCGTGCACATTCTGCGCAACTCGCTGATCCCGGTGGTGACGTTCCTGGGTGCCGATGTGGGTGCGCTGATGGGCGGAGCCATCGTGACCGAAGGCATCTTCAACATTCACGGTGTCGGCGGAGTGCTCTACCAAGCCGTCACCCGGCAGGAGGCGCCGACCGTCGTCTCGATCGTGACAGTGCTGGTGCTGATCTATCTGATCACCAACCTGCTGGTCGACCTGCTCTATGCGGCCCTGGACCCGAGGATCCGATATGGCTGAACACTCCGGCTTTTGGGGCGAGGCCTGGCGCAGGTTGCACCGGCGTCCAAAATTCGTCGTCGCCGCTGCGCTGATCCTGACCATTGTTCTGGTCGCGCTGTTTCCGGCGATGTTCACCCACGCCGACCCCGGCTACGCCGATCCCAGCCAAAGCCTGCTCGGCCCGTCGGCGGTGCACTGGTTCGGCACCGATCTGCAAGGGCACGACATCTACGCGCGCACCATTTATGGGGCTCGCGCCTCGGTCACGGTGGGGTTGGGCGCCACCCTGCTGGTGTTCGTCGTCGGCGGGGCGCTGGGGGCGTTGGCCGGCTTCTACGGGGGCTGGCTCGACGCGCTGGTCTCGCGCATTACCGACGTGTTCTTCGGGCTGCCGCTGCTGCTGGCCGCGATCGTGCTGATGCAGGTGCTGCACCATCGCACGGTGTGGACGGTGATCGCCATCCTGGCGTTGTTCGGCTGGCCGCAGGTGGCCAGGATCGCACGCGGCGCGGTGTTGGAGGTGCGGGCCAGCGATTATGTCCTCGCGGCTAAGGCATTGGGGTTGAGCAGGTTTCAAACCTTGCTGCGGCACGCATTGCCTAATGCGGTGGGCCCGGTGATCGCGATGTCCACCATTGCGCTGGGGGCCTTCATCGTCACCGAGGCCACGCTGTCCTATCTCGGCGTCGGGCTGCCGACCTCGGTGGTGTCGTGGGGCGGCGATATCAACCTCGCGCAGACGCGGCTGCGGGCCGGCTCACCGATCTTGTTCTATCCCGCGGGCGCACTGGCGATTACGGTGCTGGCATTCATGATGATGGGTGACGCCCTGCGCGACGCCCTGGATCCGGCGTCGCGAGCGTGGCGGGCATGAGCACCGTGGAATCGCCGCTGCTGAAAGTTGAGGGCCTGGAAGTCAAGTTCGGCGACCATGCCCCCGCAGTCAGCGGCGTCGATCTAAGCGTCATGCGTGGCCAAACCGTCGCCGTGGTCGGTGAATCAGGATCGGGGAAATCCACCACTGCCGCCGCGATCCTTGGGCTGCTGGCTCCCGGTGGCCGGATCACGGCCGGTCGCATCACCTTCGACGGGATCGACATCACTTCGGCTGGTCGGAAAGCCGACCGCCGACTGCTGCGGTCGATCAGAGGCCGTCGCATCGGGTACGTACCCCAAGACCCGATGACCAACCTCAACCCCGTCTGGAAGGTAGGATTCCAGATCTCAGAAGCGTTGCGGGCCAATACCGATGGCCGGCAGGTACGCCACCGAGCCGTGCAGCTGCTCGCCCAGGCCGGCATGCCGGATCCGGCGAAGCAGGCGGCCAAGTACCCGCACCAGTTGTCCGGCGGGATGTGCCAGCGTGCGCTGATCGCCATCGGGCTGGCGGGTCATCCGCAGCTACTGATCGCCGATGAGCCGACTTCCGCGCTGGATGTCACGGTGCAACGGCAGGTGCTCGACCATTTGCAGCGCCTCACCGACGAATTGGGCACCGCGCTGTTGCTGATCACTCATGACCTGGCGCTGGCCGCCGAACGGGCAGAGCGGGTGGTCGTGGTCAACCGGGGGGTGGTGGTGGAATCCGGTGCTGCACAGTCGATCCTGCGTGATCCGCGGCACGAGTACACCCGCCGGCTGGTGGCTGCGGCGCCGTCGCTGACGGTCCGGAGTTCGGCGCCGGCACGTCGGCAGGCCGTCACCGGTGCCGCTGACATCCTCGTCGCCTCGGAGCTGACCAAGGTCTACCGGGAGTCGCACGGTGCACCGTGGCGGCGGACTCAGTTCTGCGCCGTCGACGCCGTGTCGTTCCGGCTGCGCCGGGCCAGCACCCTGGCCATCGTGGGGGAATCGGGTTCGGGGAAATCGACGGTCGCCCGGATGGCACTGGGCCTACTCCAACCGACTTCGGGCACAGTCGTTTTCGACGGCACCCAGATTTCCGACGGGTTAAATCGGGACGCGATGATGGCTTTTCGCCGTCGCGTGCAGCCGGTGTTCCAGAACCCCTACAGCAGCCTGGATCCCATGTACTCGGTGTTTCGCGCCATCGAGGAACCGTTGCGGATCCATCGCGTCGGCGACCGGACCCAACGCGAGAAGACGGTGCGCGAGCTCGTTGACCAGGTGGCGTTGCCGTCGTCGGTGCTCGGCAGGTTGCCGCGCGAGCTGTCGGGCGGCCAACGCCAGCGGGTCGCAATCGCGCGGGCGTTGGCGCTGCGCCCGCAGGTGCTGGTGTGCGATGAGGCGGTATCGGCGCTCGACGTGCTGGTGCAGGCGCAGATCCTGGACCTGCTGACCTCACTACAGGCCGAGCTGGGCCTTGCCTACCTGTTCATCAGCCACGACCTGGCGGTGATCCGGCAGATCGCCGACGATGTCCTGGTGATGCGGGCGGGTCAGATCGTGGAGCATGCGGGCACTGAGGAGCTGTTCAGTAACCCCGGCCACGAGTACACCCGGCAATTGCTGGAGGCCATTCCCGGCGCGTCCACCCCTGACCGCTAGGTTGGCAACCTGTGACGGCAGATCCGCTCGCCCCGCTGATGGAGCTCCCCGGCGTCGCCGAGGCCAGTGACCGGGCCCGAGACGCGTTGGGCCGCGCTCACCGGCATCGGGCTAACCTGCGGGGCTGGCCGGTAACCGCCGCCGAGGCCTCGTTGCGGGCGGCTCGCGCTTCGTCGGTGCTCGATGGCGGGCCCGTGCGGTTCGAGGACTTGGCGGACAGTTCAGGCGTCAACGATCCGGTGTTCGGCGGCGCGCTGCGAGTCGCTCAGGCACTGGAGGGCGGCGGGGGTGCGCTGGTCGGTATCTGGCAACGGGCGCCGTTGCAGGCGCTGGCCCGGCTACACATGCTGGCCGCCGCCGACCAGGTCGATGATGACCAATTGGGCCGACCGCGGGCCGACGCCGAGATCGGGCCGCGTCTCGAGCTGCTGGCCGAGTTGGTGTCCGGTCGCACGCAGGTGCCGGCGCCGGTAGTCGCAGCGGTCGCGCACGGAGAACTGCTGACGCTCAAGCCCTTTGGCAGCGCGGATGGCGTGATGGCACGCGCGGTGTCTCGGCTGGTGACCATTGCAAGTGGGCTGGATCCGCACGGACTGGGTGTGCCCGAGGTGAGCTGGATGCGCAAACCCGGCGACTATCGGTCCGCCGCAAGCGGATTCGCCGAAGGCGCGCCGCGCGGCGTCGGGGCCTGGCTGGTGCTGTGTTGCCGGGCGCTGCAGGCCGGCGCACAAGAAGCGTTGTCGATCGCCGAGGCGTTGCCGGGGAAAAGTTGAACCAACCGGGTCAACACATGTAGAGCGGGCGGCGTTCCGAAATATTCGGTCCGCCGCCCGCTAGCACGGAACTCGGTTACCAAGCGTGCATCTGTGGGGTTGCGTGGGTGGCCTCGGCGATCTTGCGACGCTTCAAGTTACAACCCCACCCAAAGGGCTGCTCGTACTTTCTGCTTTTTCGCAATTACGCAGGCCCACAACACTTCTGCCATTATCGCGGCTATGACTCCGCGTGGGTGCCGAGTACCGTGCTGGGCGCCCGGGTTGGGAGAACGAACCTTCTCTTCCGGGTCGACCTAGGCCTTACCGGGCTTCCGTGGTTCCTTTGTACTACTGGAGCCTTAGCACAGCAAGGCCCAATTGTGCGAATGTTGCGAAGCGGTTATCGAATCGATCGCTTGGTAGGTTTGCTGGCGCCGCGGCGCGACGCTAGAACGCGAAGCGCCGCAACAGCGAGTAGGTCACCGCGCCGGCCGCCAGCGCGGTGATACTCACCGCGGCTGTGGTGGCGATCGCGGCTCCCGACGGGGCCGGAATCCGGTCTCGCAGAGACACCGGTCGCGAGAAACTCAATACCGGCCAGCCACGTTCGGTCGCTTCCTTGCGCAAACCGCGGTCCGGGTTGACCACGCTCGGATGTCCGACGGACTCGAGCATTGGCAGGTCGGTGATCGAGTCCGAGTAGGCGTAACAATGTTCCAGCGGATAGCCCTCGCGGGCCGCCAACTCGCGGATCGCTTGGACCTTGCCCTCGCCGTAGCAATAGAAGCCGACCTCGCCGGTGTACTTGCCGTCCTCGACCACCATCCGGGTCGCCATCGCATGCGTTGCGCCGAGCGCGCGGGCGATCGGCGCGACGATTTCTTCGCCGGAGGCGGAGACCACCACGACGTCGCGGCCGCATAATTTGTGCGCGGCAATTAGGTCCGCGGCTTCCGCGAACACCAGCGGAGTCACGATGTCGTGCAGCGTTTCGTTGACGATCGACTTGACCTGAGCGGCGTCCCAGCCGGTGCACATGTTGGTCATGTGGGTCCGCATTCGGTCCATCTGGTCATGATCGGCACCAGAGAGCAGAAAGATGAATTGGGCGTAGCTGGACTTCAGCACGGCCCGGCGATTGAGCAGACCCTGGTCGAAGAACGGTTTGCTGAACGCCAGCGTGCTGGACTTGGCGATGATCGTCTTATCCAGGTCGAAGAAGGCCGCGGTGCGGGCGTGCGGACTGCCGGGTGCGGTGGTCCGCGCCGAGGTTTGCTGATGCGCATCCGGGTCGGAGACGGTCACCGACACAGCATAGGTCGGTCGGCAGGCGAGTCCGCGGAGTTGTCCCGCAGTGCGCGGCGAACGGGATGTAACAGACGAGGCCAACGGTGTTTTTGCGGCTCAAAGTGTTGTTCTGAAAAAAACAGCCACTTGCGTCAGTCCGCACTGTCGTGTGTATAGTAAGCATTACTCGGCCTGAGCCGAGGGTGTATCAGCCCGACCCCCCGGGGCTGATGCACGACGACCTCCGCCTCCTCCCCTGGCGGGGGTCGTCCCTTTTCTGGGGTAAGTTTCCCAGGATTACTTTCTTCTGTCAGGTCCTCTGTATGGGCCTGCGGCGGGTTGCGGGCACGGTGTTATCTATCGCGCGGGAATCCGCCCACTCGATCGGTTTGTGCACACTTCCGTCTCTCTCCACAAATCCTGCTTTGGGACTGGTGTCCCATCCTGAGCTGCCCGCACGGTGGTGGGATGACTACCACCTCCGGCACCGCGGCGAGAGATTCCTCGGGCGTCTTGGCGGTGCTGACCGACGCCAACTTGCGTGACGAGCTGGACCGGGTCGCCGCGGCCGTCGGCGTTCGAGTGGTCCACGCCGGGGGTTCGGCGGTTGCGAGGAAAACGTGGTCGGCGGCTGCGGCGGTGGTGCTCGATGAGGCGGCCGCGGAGCGCTGTGGGCGTGCGGGGATGCCGCGCCGCGCTCATGTCAGCGTGCTGAGCGCCGCCGAACCCACGACGGCAACTTGGTCGGCCGCAGTTGCGGTCGGCGCCCAACACGTCATGTTCCTGCCCGGGCAGGAACATGAACTGATTCGCGAGCTCGCCGAATCCGCTGATTCGATCCGAGACGACGGATCGCGCGGCGAGGTTGTCGCGGTGATCGGGGGGTGCGGCGGTGCGGGTGCCTCGTTGTTCGCGGCCGCGCTGGCTCGGGCCGCCGGCGAGGTGCTGTTGGTCGATCTCGATCCTTGGGGTGGCGGCGCCGATTTGTTGCTCGGCGTTGAGACGACGCCGGGTTTGCGCTGGCCCGACTTGGCATTGCAGGGCGGTCGCCTCAACTGGTTGGCCGTGCGTGACGCGTTGCCGCGGCTGGGCGGTATCAGCTTGCTGTCGGGCACACGGCGCGGCTACGAGCTGGACGCCAAGCCCGTGGACGCGGTGATCGATGCGGGCCGGCGTGGGGGAGTCACTGTCGTGTGCGATCTGCCCCGCCGGCTGACCGACGCTAGCCAAGCCGCGCTGGATGCCGCGGACCTGGTCGTTGTCGTCAGTCCATGTGACGTCCGGGCGTGCGCGGCGACCGCGGCGATCGCCCCGGTGCTGGCCGCGATCAATCCCAACCTCGGGTTGGTCGTTCGGGGTCCAGCGCCGGGCGGCTTGCGGGCGGCTGAAATCGCCGACATCACCGGGGTGACGCTGCTCGCGTCGATGAGAGCGCAGCCGCAACTGGCGGAGCAGTTGGAACGCGGAGGGCTGCGGTTGGGGCGGCGATCCGCGCTGACGGCGGCGGCCCGCCGAGTGTTAGCGGTGCTGCCGCACACGGGATCTGGGCCGAAGGTCAGGGCGGCGTGAGCGGATCGCTTATCGAGCGGGTGCGGGAGCGGCTGGCCACCGAATCGGCTCCGCTGGGTTCTGCGCTGAAGCCCAACGTGGTGGCCGCTGCGATTCGGGCCGAGTCCGGCGGGGTGCTTGGCGATACCGAGGTGCTCGCGAATCTTCGGGTGCTACAGACCGAGCTGACCGGCGCCGGCATCCTCGAACCGCTGCTATGCGCGGACGGCACCACCGACGTCCTGGTCACCGCGCCCGACGCCGTGTGGGTCGACGATGGAAACGGTTTGCGACGCAGCCACATCCGATTTGCCGACGAGGCGGCCGTGCGGCGGTTGGCGCAGCGGCTGGCGTTGGCCGCCGGCCGGCGCCTCGATGACGCCCAGCCGTGGGTCGACGGACAGCTGACTGGATTCGGTGCCGGCGGGTTTGCTGTCCGATTGCACGCGGTGCTGCCGCCTGTGGCGGCCGGCGGCACCTGTTTGTCGCTGCGGGTGTTGCGGCCGGCTACACAGGATCTGGCGGCCCTGACCGCGGCGGGCGCCATCGAGCCCCGGGCGGCCGCGTTGGTGGCCGACATCATCGCGGCGCGGTTGGCCTTCCTGATTTGTGGCGGCACCGGCGCCGGAAAGACAACCTTGCTGGCGGCCATGCTGGGCGCGGTATCCCCGGTCGAGCGGATCGTCTGCGTCGAGGATGCCGCCGAATTGGCGCCCCGGCATCCACATCTGGTGAAGCTGGTCGCAAGGTGCGCCAATGTCGAAGGCGTGGGCGAGGTTCCGGTGCGCCAACTCGTCCGGCAGGCGTTGCGGATGCGGCCGGACCGCATCGTGGTCGGCGAGGTCAGGGGAGCCGAAGTGGTAGACCTGCTGGCGGCGCTGAACACCGGGCACGACGGCGGGGCGGGCACGGTGCATGCGAACAATCCGGGTGAGGTTCCCGCCCGGCTGGAGGCGTTGGGCGCGCTTGGCGGTCTGGACCGCGCGGCCTTACACAGCCAGCTCGCCGCGGCGGTGCAGGTGCTGCTGCACGTCGCCCGCGATCGACAGGGTCGGCGCTGGCTCGCCGAGATCGCGGTGCTGCGCCCAGTCGACGGGCGCGTCCGGGCGATCACGGCGTGGCAGGCAGAGCAAGGCATGACCGACGAAGCGGACGAACTGCATCGTTTGCTGCGAAGCCGGTTGCCGGCATGAACGGCCTAACGACCGCCGCGTTGCTATTGGCATTGGCGCTCTGGGTCTTTCCGTCATCACCGCGGCCACGAATCGCCGTGGCGACCCCAGCGCACCGACGGGTCATGGTCGGGGCGCGCGGGGCCGGCGGCGTCACCGTCTGCACCGCTGTCGTGGCCGCGGCGTTGTTGCCGCTGGCGACGGTCCTGGCCGCCGCGGTGGTGGCCGGCACGGCTGGCGTGCGCTACCGTCGCCGACGCCAGATCCGGCGCGCGACACAGGAGGGCCGGACGCTGGAAGCCGCGCTCGATGTGTTGGTCGGAGAGCTGCGCGTCGGCTCGAATCCGGTGCAGGCGTTCGAGGTGGCCGCCGGCGAAACCGTTGGTGCGGTTGCCGTGGCACTGCATGCCGTCGCAGCCCGGGCGCGATTGGGTGCCGACGTCACGGCCGGCCTGCGCGCCGCCGCACGATCGTCAGCCCAGCCAGCGCATTGGCATCGATTGGCGGTGTGCTGGCAGCTGGCCGGTGCTCACGGCCTAGCGATCGCGACCCTGATGCGTACCGCGCAGCGCGATATCGTTGAGTATCAACGATTCTCGGCACGGGTCAGCTCGGGCATGGCCGGGGCGCGTGCCACCGCGGCAATACTGGCGTGCCTGCCGTTGCTTGGAGTCTTGCTGGGCCAACTGATCGGGGCTCGTCCACTGGGCTTCTTGCTCAGCGGGAACGCCGGGGGATGGCTGTTGGTTGTCGGATCGGTGCTCGCGTGCGGCGGGTTGCTGTGGTCGGACCGAATCATCGAGCGTGCTGGAGCGGGGGCATGAGCACCGCGGCGGTATTGCTCGCGGTGGCCTTGCTGATCGGCCCCGGCCCATCGGTGGTGCGGGCGCGCGCCGGGACAACCGCTCGCGCGCAACGGGTGCGGCCTGGGTTGACCGAAGCGCCCGCTCATCGATCCGACCCGCTGGCGGTCGCGTCCAGCCTGGACGTGCTGGCCGTGTGCTTAGCGGCGGGCATGGCCGTGTCGAACGCGGCGGGCGCTACCGCAGCGTCCGCGCCACCGAAGCTCGCGCGGGTGTTGCGGCGGGCCGCTGATCTGCTGGCTCTGGGCGCCGATCCCGCCGTCGCATGGTCGATCTCGCCAAAGGCTGTGGTCGATGTGCAGACCGATGCGCTACTGCGACTTGCGCGGCGGTCGGCATCGTCGGGAGCAGCGCTGGCCGGCGGCGTCGCGGAACTGGCCGATCAGTCTCGTCACGACGCCGCACACACCGCCGCGGCGGCCGCCGAGCGGGCTGGGGTGCTGATCGCCGGACCGCTCGGCCTGTGTTTTCTGCCGGCATTTGTCTGCCTAGGCATTGTCCCGGTGGTGGTGGGGCTGGCCGGAGATGTTCTGCAGTCGGGTTTGCTGTGACGCCGCAACAGAGGGGATGCATTGATGATCAACATGTTTCGCGTAGTGATCGCGCGGATGACGCTCCTGGCCACCGACGAGTCGGGGATGTCGACGGTCGAATACGCGATCGGCACCATCGCCGCGGCCGCCTTCGGCGCGATCCTGTACACCGTCGTCACCGGCGATTCGATCGTGTCGGCGTTGACCAACATCATCGGTCGCGCGCTCAACACCAAGGTCTAGCCGGCTGTGCCGGTTCGAGCACCGTGGAAGGCGCATTGGCGATCGCCACGCTGGTCGTCGTGCTGGTGGGATGCCTGGCGGGGATCACGGCTGTGTCGATGCAAGTCCGCTGTGTCGATGCCGCCCGCGAAGCCGCCCGGTTGGCCGCCCGCGGTGACGAACATTTCGCGGTCGACGCGGCGCGCCGGATCGCGCCGGGGGGAGCGCAAGTCTCGTTGCACCGCGACGGTGACTTCCTTGTGGCGACGGTCGTTGCGCACTCAAAGGCATTGCCCACGTTGGATATTAGTGCTAGGGCCGTGTCGGCGGCAGAGCCGTCACGATGATCGCGGCTCGGCGACCGTGCTGGCGGTGGCGATGCTCGCGGTGCTGCTGTGCGTCTCGGGCGCCGGGGCATACCTCGGTTCGGTGGTGGTGGCACGCCATCGTGCGCAAGCGGCTGCCGATCTGGCCGCGTTGGCTGCCGCGGCGCGGTTGCCTGCTGGAACGGGGGCGGCCTGCGTCCGGGCGAGTGCGGTAGCCCGCGCGATGCGGGTCGACGACGTCGTCTGCCGGGTGGACGATCTTGACGTCGTCGTCATCGTTCACGTGGCGGTGCCGTTCGCCGGTGTGGCCCAGGCCGCCGCGCGGGCCGGGCCGGTCGACGCGGCGTGATCAGCCGTTGTCGTCCGGCTCCCTTGGCAGGCCGGCGCCGGCGAGCTCCTCGTCACTGGGCAATCGCAGCGAGACCAGACCGACGAAGGTGTCCGGCTCGAGTTCCACTCGATTGGCCGTCACGTGCACGGGCACCCAATTGCCGTCGATGCCACGCATCCGCAGCACGCGGCTGGTCGTTCCCTTGCCGAATTCCTTGGTCATGGCTGACATCTGGGGCACGTCGTCGGGATGGACCTTCGGCCTGTCCTTATCGGAGCCCCGCCAGTCGTAGAAGGTGCAAGGCTCGTCGAGCCATTTCAACAGGGTCCAGTTGTTCAGGTCGACGAGCGCCCGGTGCACTCCGGCCTGACGCAGCCCGTCGAGGATTCGCAGGGCCAGGTCATCAGTGGAGACCACCGGGCCCTTGAGTTCGGCGCGCCAGTTCATCGCCCGTGCGACGAGGTGGTCTCTGCCGTCCGGCCCGGGCTCGAGCCCGCTGCGGCCAATGAAACCAATCCGGATAGGATTTCCCTGCCAGTCAGTGAGATCCCAAGTGCTGCAGATTGTTTGGCCGGGCTCCGCCTTGACCGCCATGGCAAGGACTTTGGTTTCGTTCGGATTGAGCTCGCGTGAAGGGAGATCTTCGGCAAACGCTCGGCCAAAGGTGACTTCGACTTCGGGGTTCTTGCCGCTAATGGCCAGCGACTCCCGGGTGTCGGTGGCCACCCCAAGGGTGAGGTCCCACTTCAGTGGGCCCGCAATCGGCCGCTCGGGCGGATCGATGTCGGCAGGGCCGGTCCACACATGCACGCCGTGGATACAGCCGTCGGACATCACCACCGGTTCGGTGCGGATCACGCGATCACGCTTGGGAGTGATGCTGGTCAGGCTCTGGCCGGTGCGCATCGACTCGGCGATCGCGGTCCGGACCGCGGCCAGATGGGGACTGCGGCGGAGGAAGGTCGTGATGGGGACAAGGTTCTTGAGTTGCCGCCCCTGAGATACCACGGCGGGCTCGTCCCCCAGTGTCTCCACGAGCAACCAGTCGTGGGCCATGCAGTCGATTTTAGGGCGCCGACGCGGATTCGTGGTTGTGCGGGCGTGCTGTCAGCGCTCCAGCAAATCCCGCGATGTCGCCAGCTCGGATAACGGCGATTCGGCTTCGGCGCCGCTAAGTTACTGATAAGTTTGCATTCGAGATCTCAGCCTTGGTAGGTTTTCTGCTCCGGCCGTTGGTCGCGCTTTGAGACAACATGCTGGCGTTTCTTTAGTAAAGAGGAGACGCATTCGGCGGTTGTTGTATGCACTTCCGTGGAGGTCGACCGTCGAGGGGTCGGTCGCCGTCTATCGGGTTGCTCAGCGCGATCTTTCCGGTAACTCCGCAAGTACTAGTCGCAGCACCTGCACCGCTCCCGCTTTATCCAGCGGGTCGTTGCCATTGCCACACTTTGGGGACTGCACACACGACGGACAGCCCATCGGACATTCGCATGCCTCGATGGCCGCGGCCGTGGCACTCAACCAAGTGCGAGCCTTCCGGAAGCCGCGTTCGGCGAATCCTGCCCCGCCCGGATACCCGTCATAGACGAAGACGCTGGGCTCACCCAGCGGGCCCAGCGCGGTGGACATCCCGCCAATGTCACCGCGGTCGCAGCTGGCCACCAACGGCAGCAGTCCAATGGCCGCGTGTTCGGCGGCGTGCAACGAGCCAGGAATCCGAGTTGCGTCGATCCCGTTGCGCGCCAACGCCTCCGGCGTGATCGTGTACACGACCGCAGTGGTATCGAGGACGTGTTCGGGCATGTCCAGCTCGATGAAATCGATCACCTCCCCGGACAGTCGCCTACGCAGGTACCCGACGACCTGGTGTGTGACCCGG
Source organism: Mycobacterium montefiorense (assembly GCF_003112775.1). Classification (GTDB taxonomy): domain Bacteria; phylum Actinomycetota; class Actinomycetes; order Mycobacteriales; family Mycobacteriaceae; genus Mycobacterium; species Mycobacterium montefiorense. The sequence goes on from NZ_BFCH01000002.1 coordinate 212,029, forward strand.
ACCGGCACCACGCCCAGGGTGACCGGACCGAAAGTCGATTGCTCGCCGCTGCCGGTGACGTTGATGTCGGTGATTTCGCGGGCGAACGTCGCATAGCCGGGATCCTCGGCGTGTACGAAGGCCATTCCGCTCTCGAAATCCAGCGAATCGACCACATAACTGTCGCCCTGGTGCAGATATACCGCCCCCGGGTGGACCGAGGCGGGCGCCTGACCGGTCCCGGTGCTGCCCAGCAGTCGTCCCGTATCTGCCTCCACGATGACGATCTGGTCGCCCGCAGTGCCTCGGATGTCCACCGCGCCATGCGGTTCTAGACCGGGCACCGGAAAGTACTTGCCGTCCCGCCGGCGCAGCAGCCCGTCGTCGACCAGCCCGTCGGCCACGCGCGTCGCGCCGAGCTCCCGGACCTCCTCCTCCTTGAGGGGCAATTCTGTTGCAGCGCAAAGAAGTTGCGGACCGAGGAGGTAGGGATTGGCGGGATCGATCACCACCCGCTCGACCGGCCTGTCCAGCAGCGCCGCGGGGTTGTGCACCAGATAGGTGTCCAGCGGATCGTCGCGGGCGATCAGCACCACCAGCGCGCCCTGTCCGCGCCGGCCCGACCGGCCGGCTTGCTGCCAGAACGACGCAACCGTACCGGGAAACCCGGCGAGCACCACCGCATCCAGCCCCGCGATGTCGACTCCCAACTCCAGCGCGTTGGTGGTGGCCAAGCCCCGCAAGCGGCCCTCGGCCAGCGCGCGTTCCAGCGCATTGCGGTCCTCGGCGAGATAACCGGCCCGGTATGACGCCACCGTCTGCGACAGCCCCGCGGCGACGTCGTCCAGTCGCGCTTGGGCGCCCAGCGCGGTCAATTCGGCCGCGCGCCGCGAACGAACGAAGGTCAGGGTCTGGGCCCCCTCGGCGACCAGATCGGCCATCACCCGCGCCGCCTCGGCACCGGCGGAGCGTCGCACCGGGGCGCCATGCTCGCCGGTGATGTCGGTGCGCAAGGCCGGTTCCCATAGCGCCACGGTGCGAGCACCTTGCGGGGAACCGTCTTCGGTGACCTCTTCAACTGGCAGGCCGATCAGTTCGGCGGCCGTCGTACCTGGCGAATCCGTCGTCGCGCTGGCGAAAATCACCGTCGGCGCGGTCGAATAGCGCGCGCACAGACGCAACAGACGGCGCAGCACCATCGCCACGTTCGAGCCGAAGACGCCGCGGTAGTAATGACATTCGTCGACGATCACGTAGCGCAGGCCGCGCAGTAAGACCGCCCAGCGCGAATGATTTCGCAAAATGGATAAATGGATCATGTCGGGGTTGGAAAACAGCCATCGGGAACGCTCGCGCGCAAAGCGGCGGACCTCGGCGGGGCTGTCGCCGTCATAGGCCGTTGGCGCGACGTTGGCCAGGCGCGGGATAGCCGACGTCAGCGTGTGCGCGGTGCGTAACTGGTCGTGACCGAGGGCTTTGGTCGGCGACAGGTACAGCACCCGGGCCAACGGATCGGTCGCCAGCGCATTGAGAACGGGCAGTTGATAGGCCAGCGACTTGCCCGAGGCGGTACCCGTGCTGACCACGACATGACGGCCGGCGTGGGCCAATTCGGCGGCCCGCGCCTGGTGTGACCACGGTGCGCTGATACCGCGGTCGGTCAAGGCCGCAATGACGTCGGGTTCGGCCCATTCCGGCCAAATATGGGGCCGCCCGGCGCGCGCCGGCAGCTCCGCGACGTGGCGCAGCGGATGCTCGTCCGGTGCGGTGCCGGCGAGCGCGACGGCCAGCAGACCGCTGCCGAAACTCGCCACGTCGCACCCTCCAAGAATCCATCAGGAACACAAGTCTGTCGCCGACGCGACGAACATGATTGACTGTTTGCGGTCGTAGCTTCTGTGTTCGTGTCAAAACTTCGCAGGATCGACGTTGCGACCCGCGGTTCCTGCGAGGTTAACGGTCGGGTGAAGTTCCGACTACTCCGTGAGGTATGGCGGTGACAACGGGCCCGGTGCGCCCAAACGCGGTGCACCGAACCTTGAAGAAAAGGAAAGATCGAGAAATGCCGAAGGGAACTGTGAAGTGGTTCAACGCGGAGAAGGGGTTCGGCTTCATCGCCCCTGAAGATGGTTCCGCGGACGTTTTTGTCCACTACACGGAGATCCAGGGTTCGGGCTTCCGCACCCTCGAAGAAAATCAGCAGGTCGAGTTTGAGATCGGCCACAGCCCTAAGGGCCCCCAGGCCACCGGAGTCCGCTCCGCTTAAATCGAGCAGATTCTGACGAAAACCCCCCGTGCAATCCGCTTAGCGGGTTCTGCCGGGGGGTTTTCACTATCTATTCACGGGTGCGCCACCGCCACCCGGGAGTGGGTGACCCGGCGCGCCGAATGCCTGGAAGCGGGGATGGACGACCTGGCTTACTGTCGGTGTGGTGAGCCAGCTTTCCTTCTTCACGGCGGAGGCGGTGCCGCCCGCGGTCGCCGATCTGTGTGGAGTACTGGCGGCTGCTGGCCAGATCGTAACGGTGGGTCTCGGGCAGGCCCGTGGTGCCCGGCTTTCGGTGGTCGTGGATCAGCTCTGGCGCGCCTCGGCGCTGGCCGACATGATCGACGAGGCCGGCTTGGTCCCCGAGATCGGCAGTACGGACGAGGAAACTCCCCTGGTGCGCACGGCGATCGACCCGTCGTTGACCGCGATCGCCGCCGAATGGACCCGCGGCGCGGTCAAGACGGTGCCACCGCGCTGGCTGCCCGGGCCGCGCGAGCTGCGGGCGTGGACCATCGTGGCCGGCACGCCGGAAGGCGACCACTACCAACTGGGTTTGGATCCACACGCTCCCGACACCCATTCGCCGCTGGCGTCGGCCCTGATGCGGGTCGGGATCGCGCCCACCCTGATCGGTACCCGCGGCGGCCGCCCGGCGTTGCGGATCAGCGGCCGTCGCAGGCTATCGCGGCTGGTAGAGAACGTGGGGGAACACCCCGACGGCGCCGAAGCGTTGGCGTTGTGGCCGCAGGTTTAGCCGTGCGACCCGGGATATGCGAGCGGACCGGATCCGGGATTCCCCGGCGCGCGGCGCTGCACCCGCCAATCGTGTTCCGTCGTCGCTAGGACCTGCGTTTTCGGAGAGTCGGTTTGCGTCGGCCCGCCTATGGGTGCGAAATTGTCAGGTGCCTGAAGGGGAAGGAACGTCGGCGTATCTGAATTTCAGCGGAATTTCGGACGTCCGCCTGTCATTCTTCCTGCAGGGCGGTCTCGAACGGAGGCCGAGAGAGAGATGGAGCGTAAGCGCAGGTGGCTGACCCGACATTAGACCGCGACAACAGCGGCAATGGCAGCCGGAGGCGACTTGTCATTGTCGAGTCGCCGACGAAAGCGCGCAAACTTGCGGGCTACCTGGGCTCCACCTACATCGTCGAGTCGTCGCGAGGACACATCCGCGACCTGCCGAGAGCCGCCGCCGACGTGCCCGCCAAGTTCAAGTCGGAGCCCTGGGCCCGGCTCGGAGTGAACGTCGACGCCGACTTCGAACCGCTCTACATCATCAGCCCTGAGAAGAAGAGCACGGTCACCGAGCTCAAGGGCCTACTCAAGGACGTCGACGAGCTCTACCTCGCCACTGATGGTGACCGCGAGGGCGAGGCCATCGCCTGGCACTTGATGGAAACGCTGAAGCCGCGCATTCCGGTCAAGCGGATGGTGTTCCACGAGATCACCGAGCCAGCCATCCTCGAGGCCGCGCAAAACCCCCGCGACCTCGACATCGACCTGGTCGACGCGCAGGAAACCCGTCGCATCCTGGACCGGCTGTACGGCTACGAAGTCAGTCCGGTGCTGTGGAAGAAGGTCGCGCCCCGGCTGTCGGCGGGCCGGGTGCAGTCCGTGGCCACCCGCATCATCGTGCAGCGTGAGCGGGACCGGATGGCTTTCCGCAGCGCGTCCTACTGGGACATCGTCGCCCAGCTGGACGCCAGCGTGTCCGACGCGAACGCGCAGCCACCCACCTTCACCGCCCGCCTGACCTCCGTCGACGGATTGCGGGTCGCCACCGGCCGTGATTTCGACTCGCTGGGCACGCTGCGCAAGGCCGACGAAGTCGTGGTGCTCAACGAGGCGCGGGCCACCGAGCTCGCCACCGGATTGCGCGGTGCACAGCTGTCGGTGGCCTCGGTCGAGGAGAAGCCCTACACCCGGCGGCCCTACGCGCCGTTCATGACGTCGACGCTGCAGCAGGAGGCCGGCCGCAAGCTGCGTTTCTCGTCCGAGCGGACGATGAGCATTGCCCAGCGCCTCTACGAAAACGGCTACATCACCTATATGCGTACCGACTCGACGACGCTGTCTCAGTCGGCGATCAGCGCGGCGCGCACTCAGGCCAGTCAGCTCTACGGGGACGAATACGTGTCCCCGTCGCCGCGTCAGTACACCCGGAAGGTCAAAAACGCCCAGGAGGCCCACGAGGCGATCCGCCCGGCGGGTGAGACCTTCGCGACGCCGGATGCGGTGCGCCGTGAACTCGACGGCGACGAGTTCCGCCTCTACGAGCTGATCTGGCAGCGCACGGTGGCCTCGCAGATGGCCGACGCGCGCGGGACCACGCTGAGCTTGCGGATCGCCGGTGCATCGAACGACCAGCAGGTGGTGTTCTCGGCCAGCGGCCGCACCATCACTTTCGCCGGCTTTCTCAAGGCCTATGTGGAAACGGTGGACGAGTTGGCCGGCGGCGAGGCTGACGACGCCGAGCGGCGGCTGCCACAGCTAACCGAGGGGCAGCGGCTGGCCGCCCTCGAGCTCACCCCCGACGGCCATTCCACCAACCCGCCGGCCCGCTATACCGAGGCGTCTTTGATAAAGACCCTCGAGGAGCTGGGTATCGGGCGCCCGTCGACGTATACACCGACGATCAAGACGATCCAGGACCGCGGCTACGTGCACAGGAAGGGCAGCGCGCTGGTGCCCTCGTGGGTGGCGTTCGCCGTTACCGGTCTGCTGGAGCAATATTTCGGCCGGCTCGTCGACTACGACTTCACCGCGGCGATGGAAGACGAGCTCGACGCGATTGCGTCGGGTAGCGAGCAACGCACCAACTGGCTCAACAAATTCTACTTCGGCGGCGACCACGGCGTGCAGGACTCGGTGGCACGTGCCGGTGGACTCAAAAAGCTCGTCGGGGTCAACCTCGAGGGCATCGACGCCCGAGAAGTCAACTCCATCAAGCTGTTTGACGATGCGCAGGGTCGGCCGGTCTATGTCCGGGTGGGCAAGAACGGGCCGTACCTGGAGCGCACGATCGCCGGCGACGACGGTGAGTCAAAGCCTCAGCGCGCCAACCTCAACGACTCGCTGACTCCTGACGAGCTGACGCTCGAGGTAGCAGAAGAGCTTTTCGCCACACCGCAGGAGGGTCGCTCGCTGGGCACCGATCCCGAGACCGGCCACGAAATCCTGGCCAGGGACGGTCGTTACGGACCGTATGTGACCGAGGTCTTGCCGGAGCCGCCCCCGGAGGACGGTGATGCCGCCCCGGCGAAGAAGGGCAAGAAGCCCACCGGCCCCAAGCCCCGCACCGGCTCGCTACTGCGCACCATGGATCTGCAGACCGTCACGCTCGAAGACGCATTGAGACTGCTGTCACTGCCCCGGGTGGTCGGTGTCGATCCTGCGTCGAACGAGGAGATCACTGCACAGAACGGGCGCTATGGCCCATACCTGAAGCGCGGCACCGATTCTCGTTCGCTTGCGACCGAGGAGCAGATGTTCACGATCACGCTCGACGAGGCGCTGAAGATCTACGCCGAGCCGAAACGTCGTGGCAGGCAAAGTGCTTCCGCCCCGCCGTTGCGCGAGCTGGGTAATGATCCGGCGTCGGGTAAGCCAATGGTGGTGAAGGACGGTCGATTTGGTCCGTATGTCACCGACGGCGAGACCAATGCCAGCCTGCGTAAGGGCGACGACGTGGCGTCGATCACCGACGAGCGCGCCTCCGAGCTGCTCGCCGACCGGCGGGCCCGAGGTCCGGTGAAGCGGCCGGCGAAGAAGGCCGCGCGCAAAGCTCCGGCGAAAAAGGCCGCCAAGCGCAGTTAGCGCCCGCGCGATCACATGATTTCGCTGGACATTTCTTCGACGATGGGCTGCGGGGCCGAAACTGCCGGGGGGACAGCTAGATTCAGTGGCCGGGCCAGCTGAGTGGGTGCGGCGCGACCGCGTAGCTCGACCACCTCGCCGACATCCCAGCACAATGCCTCGGCGTCCAGTGCGCCGCTGACCGCGATCGCCGACGCCAGTACGTGGCCGGCTTCCAGTTTGGCCAGCTCGGTCAGCCGCGCCGCCTCGTTGACCGGGTCACCGATCACGGTGTACTCGAAGCGAGCCAGCGCGCCGATGTGGCCCGCGATGGCTCGGCCGGATGACACCCCGATGCCGAACTCGGCCACACCGATCACCGGCAGGAGTTCGTCGTGCAACTCACGGGCGGCGGCCAGTGCGCCCCCGGCGGCGTCCGGGTGCTCGATGGGTGCGCCGAAGATAGCCAGCGCGGCATCGCCCTGGAACTTGTTGACGAAGCCGCCGTGGCGGCCGACGGTGTCGACCACCACCCGGAAGAACTCGTTGAGCAGGTGGACCACCTCGGCGGGCGGTCGCGTCGCGGCCAGCTGGGTCGAGCCGACTAGGTCGACGAACAGCACCGCGACGTCGCGCTCCTGGCCGCCCAGCTCGGTGCCGCGCTCGATCGCCCGGCGGGCCACGTCTTCGCCGACGTAGCGACCGAACAGGTCGCGCAGCCGCTGCCGCTCGGACAGGTCGCGCACCATGTCGTTGAATCCGGCCTGCAGCAGACCCAGCTCGCTGGCGTCGTAGATCTGCATGTGCGCGTTGTAGTTACCGCGCTGCACCTCCGAGAGTGCCCAGCGCAGCTGGCGGAGCGGATCGGCGATCGACATCGCCACTAGCAGGGTGCTGATCAACCCGACGCCCAGCGCCGTCAAGGCCAGCAACAGGATGGGGTTGAACAGGCTCTCCGGCGCGGCGTGCAGTAGCGAGGCCTTGTCGGCCACCACGGCCAGCACGATCGCCAGCAGCGGCACTGCGGTGGACAGCATCCAGGTCAGGATCTGGCGCAGGATGACACCGGGCGCCTTGACGTTCTCCGGCACCCCGCTGCGCAGTGCCGCGACCGCCACCGGCCGCAATACTCGTTCGGATTGCAGATAGCCGATGATCGCGGTGGCCGCCGCTCCCAATGCGGTCGCCACCGTGACGACCGGTGCTGCGAACCTGGCCACCGACCAGCTGGCCACGATGAACACCACACCACCGATGCACCAATACACAACGGTGCTCAGGGTGCGGTAGTACGGCATGCGTAGCGCGCGGCTACGGGCGAGTTCAGTGGCCGCCGGATCGGCCTCGGCGAGCATGTTGTCGCGGCGCTGCCAACGGAAAACCGGCATCAGCAGTTTGAGGTTGACCACGACGCCGACGAGGAACAGGACGACCAACGAGCTGGCGAAGATCGTCAGGTTCAGCGTTGGCAGATCCTGCAGCTGAATACGGTCGGCGGGGGGGAGCCCATAGCGCAGGAACCCGAGCACGAACAGGGCGCCGATGATGTCGGCCTGCAGCATGCTCAGCGAGAACAGCGGCCACGGGGTGCGCACTACCCACCGGACGAACGCGCCGATTCGCCCGGGCAGAGCACCCGGTGTTGCCACCAACACACCGTATCGGTCGGCAGGGACTACCCGGTAACCCATAAATGCTTCGGCAAGTCATCGGATCCTGGCGAAATGCCGCAAAGATCACGGAATTGTCGCGATACGGTTGCCAGTCGGTAGAGGTCGGTCTGTCTCACTAGTGTTGCCAGTGATGTCCGGAGTGTTTACGCGGCTGGTAGGCCAAGAAGCGGTGGAGGCCGAGCTGCTCGCCGCCGCCCGCGCCGCCCACGGTGATCCCGATCACAGCAGCGGGGACCGCGGGACTATGACACACGCGTGGCTCATTACCGGCCCGCCGGGTTCGGGGCGCTCGATCGCGGCGCTGTGCTTTGCGGCCGCGCTGCAGTGCACCTCTTCTTCGGAAGACGGGGGCCCTGGCTGCGGGCAGTGCCGGGCCTGCACGACGACGATGGCCGGCACCCACGCCGACGTCCGGCGGGTGATCCCCGAGGGCCTGTCCATCGGCGTCGATGAGATGCGCGGCATCGTGCAGATCGCGTCGCGGCGCCCGACCACCGGGTACCGCCAGATCGTGGTGGTCGAGGACGCCGATCGGCTGACCGAAGGTGCGGCCAACGCGCTGCTGAAGGTGGTCGAGGAACCGCCGCCGTCGACGGTGTTCCTGCTGTGTGCGCCGTCGGTCGATCCCGAGGACATCGCGGTCACCCTGCGGTCCCGCTGCCGGCACGTCACACTGGTGACCCCGTCGACCGAGTCGATCGCTCAGGTGCTGATCGATAGCGACGGACTGAGCGCCGACACGGCGAGCTGGGCGGCGTCGGTCAGCGGCGGTCACGTGGGGCGGGCGCGCCGGCTCGCGACCGACCCGGAGGCCCGGGAGCGACGAGAGCGCGCGCTGGGGCTGGTGCGCGATGCCGCAACTCCGGCGCGCACTTATGCCGCCGCTGAAGAATTGGTGGCGGCGGCCGAAACCGAGGCGGTCGTATTGACCGCTGACCGTGCCGAGGCCGAGACCGAAGAGCTGCGGACGGCGCTAGGGGCCGGCGGCACCGGTAAGGGCACCGCCGGGGCGATGCGCGGCGCCACGGGCGCGATCAAGGACCTTGAGCGCCGGCAGAAGTCGCGCCAGACCAGGGCATCGCGCGATGCGCTGGACCGGGCGCTGATCGACCTAGCCACCTACTTCCGGGACGCGCTGGTGGTTTCGGCGCATGCGGGCGGGGTGCGGGCCAACCATCCCGATATGGCCGAGCGGGTGGCAGCGCTGGCCGCTCATGCCGCGCCCGAGCGCCTGCTGCGCTGCATCGAGGCCGTGCTTCAGTGCCGCGAAGCGCTGGCGGTCAACGTCAAGCCCAAGTTCGCCGTCGACGCGATGGTGGCCACCATCGGGCAGGAACTGCGGGATTGAAATTGGGCGGGCCAGCCCGCCTGCCGTAGACTCGTGCCGCCCAGCTAGAGGGTGCGCCGCCTTAGCTCAGTCGGTAGAGCGATTCACTCGTAATGAATAGGTCGGGGGTTCGATTCCCCCAGGCGGCTCCAACTACCAGTGGATTCCACAGTGAGTTGAGTCACTGCGGCCCCGGATCGGGCAGCCTTCCCATCGCTGCCGCGTTACAGCGGTTAGTTGTGACATCAACGGGTGACTATCCACTTCGAGTGAGGCTGACATGCGGCAGGAATCCCACTACCCGATCGGTGAGGCAGTTTGGATCTCGGCGGGAATCATCATGTTGCTGGCCTTTGGAGACGCTTTAGCTCTGTTGGCTCTCGCACTGACGATCGCGATCATGGCCACCGCCTGGTGGACCTACCGCGGGATGCGGCACGGCTTCTAAAGGCTCGCAACGATTTCGTCGAACGTGACGCCACAGTCACGTTCGAGCCCGTGCGTGACTGCACCGTCACGTTCGGCGCCGAGGGCGAGGCACGGGACTTAAGCCGGCGCGAGAAAGCCCACCGGGCCTGACGCGACACACAGGGCCAGTGCGGTGGTGTTCGCCCTGACCATGATCGCGTCGCCGGCACCGGGCAGCCGGGCGTAGACGCGGTTGAGTCCCGGGTGCACCGGAACCTTGACGCCGGGCCCCTCCGACAGCGAGACCGTCATCGAGCCGTCACTGTTGGCCAGATAGTTGAATTCGACGGTCCAATCGGCCGGCAGCAGCGGCCCGTCGAGCAGCATCCGCGCCGGTTTGTCCGGCTGGGCGAAATAGCCACACTGCGGCATCGGGCCCGGCTTGATGGTGCGTATCCAGGTGACTCTCGCCGGGATTAGGCTCCCGGAGCTGTCGAACATTCGCAATTGCGTTGTTGCCGTGGCGAAGTCCGGCCTATCCCACAGCAGGGCGAACATGTGGCTGGCAAGATTCTCCGGGTAGGCTACCCGCTGCAGAATCAGCGGATCGACCTCCTGATCCAGCAGTGGAGCAGTCGAATTTGCATGCGCCGCAGCTAAACTGGACTGGGCATTGCGCAGATAGGCCCGAGTCGGGTTATCGCGCCAACTGGTCAGGAATGTCGCTGTCGAGTACAGGCTGCTGGTCACGAACAACACCGCTAAGACTGTTGTCACGACGGCGCGTTGCGGCGACGCGTCCAGCCAACGCGCGCCGAGGGACCGATTCGGCGCGCAGAGGCCTACCGCGGCCAGCAGCGCCAGTACGACGACGAGATCCGGTAAATAGCGCAGGGTTTGGGCGAGTTCCAGTGCGGTCAGCTTCGACGAGCGCATCAGATAGATCGGCACCTGGCACGCCACGGCGTAACCGGCCGCCGTTAGCCACACCGGGCCGATGCGCTGCTTGCGGACCAGCGTCAGCGCCAGCACCGCTATCAGCACCAGCCAGCCCACCGCCATCGCCAGCGGCGGGGGAGTGGCCCAGGGGGAGGCCGGCGCCCAGCGGCCCCATTGCCACGGCCCGCCGGCCAGCCCCGGCACGATGCCGTGGGTGATGGACCGCGACACCAGATCCCCGGTCATCGCGAGGTCGGAACTCCAGCGCTGCTGGTTGACCACCGCAAGGTAGATCGCCACCCACGCGACCGTCAGGATCAGCGACGAGACCCACAACCTCGAGGCCCCACGCCAGGCCGTCAGCAGCGCGGGCCTCTCACCGCGTACCTGGCACAGCAGGGCGGCCACCGCGAACGCGACGAACGGGATCACCGCCGCCTTCTCGAAGAACAGCAACCCGCCCAGGTAGATCAGCAGCCCGGTCAGCGCGTAGCGCTGGTTGCCGGTGCGCACCAGCAGCACCGCGTCGGCGCACACCCAGGCCAGCGCCGCCAGCATCGGCAGCGAGTTCAGCGCCGCCGCCCACCACGCGAACCCCGGCACCCCCAGCGGCGTGAATAGCGCGAACGTCAGCGGGATCAGCAGCACGCGACGCCAGCCGAGGATCACATACAGCGCGCGCAGCAGCGCCAGCGAGGCCAGTAGCTGCAGCACCACCAGGCTGATGGCGGGCCCGGTCCAGCCCAGCGGAGCCAGCCGGATCAGCACGCCCGCGATCAGGAAGGCGGCCGGCATCACATGGCCGTCGTGGTCGTCGAACAGGTACGACGGCGACAGCAGGCCCTCGGTTCCGGCTTTCCCGATCAGGATCAGGTCGTCCCAGTAGAAGTAGCCGCCGAATGCCAGGACCGCGCGTATGACCAGCTGGACGACGATCAGCCCGGCCGCCGCGAGGGCGACCGGCGGCATCCGGGTGATGGCGGCGGGCATGGTTATTTCTTACCGGTCGGTATGGTGGGCCGGTGCACGCACTGGTTACGGGGGCAGCCGGATTCATCGGGTCCACGCTGGTCGACCGCCTGCTGGCGGGCGGCCATTCGGTGGTGAGCCTGGACAATTTCTCGTCGGGCAAGGCGAGCAACCTCGAGCATCTGACCGACAATTCCGCTCATGTCTTCGTCGAGGCGGACATCGTGACCGCGGACCTCAACGCGATCCTGGCCGAGCACCGTCCCGAGGTGGTGTTCCACCTGGCGGCGCAGATCGACGTTCGTCACTCGGTGACCGACCCGCAGTTTGATGCCTCGGTCAACGTCGTCGGGACGGTACGGCTGGCCGAGGCCGCGCGCCGCGCCGGTGTTCGCAAGGTCGTGCACACCTCGTCGGGAGGATCCATCTACGGCACCCCGTCGCAGTACCCGACTCCCGAAACCGTGCCGACCGACCCGGCGTCGCCGTACGCCGCGGGCAAAGTGGCCGGCGAGATCTACCTGAACACTTTCCGGCATCTGTACGAGCTGGATTGTTCGCACATCGCGCCGGCCAACGTCTACGGCCCGCGCCAAGACCCGCACGGCGAAGCAGGCGTGGTGGCGATCTTCGCGCAGGCGCTGCTGTCGGGTAAGCCGACCAAGGTGTTCGGGGACGGCGGCAAGACGCGCGACTACGTGTTCGTCGACGACGTCGTGGACGCTTTCGTCAAGGCGTCCGGGAAAGCCGGCAGCGGGCAGCGCTTCAACATCGGCACCGGAATTGAGACCTCCGACCGGCAACTGCACAGCGCGGTAGCGAACGCCGTCGGGGGGCCCGACGACCCGGACTATCACCCGGATCGGCTCGGCGATCTGCAGCGGTCGTGCCTCGATATCACTTCAGCAGCAAGGGTTTTGGGCTGGAAGCCGCAAGTTGACCTCAAAGAGGGCGTGTTTCGCACGGTCGAGTTCTTCCGGCACGCCCACGCGGGTTAGCGCGCCGGGGGCGCCTGTGCGCCGTCTAGCGCGACGGCGCGGGCAAGGCGCGCGTAGCGCAACTCCAAGTCCTTGAACCGCATGTATGTGCTCAGCGTGGTGAAGCTGAACGCCATGATCAGTGCATAGAGCATCAGGTCGGTGCCGCGGCGCACGCCGAACCAGTGCGCAACCACGGTGGTGTCGTCGGGCCGCAGTACGGCGTAGATGCCGGCGAGTACGAAGAAGACGTAGCCGACCTTGACCCAGGCTTTCGAGCGTGAGCTGCGGCGTGACCACAGCAGGTAGATCAACAGCGCGATGATCGACCCGATCAGCAGTACCTGGATCCAGTTCATCTTTCGGTCCTTTTCATTTCGGAATCCTCCCTCGCAGGAACCCGTCGAAAATGATGTTGACACCGTTGAGCAGCGGCTGACCCTTTGACTTCGAGTATTCGGTGTACAGCACCTCAACCGGCTGTTCGGCTACGCGCCAATGGTTTTCGGCGACCAGCATGATGAATTCGTTGGCGTGGCTCATGCCGCTCATCGTGATGTTCAGCCCGTCGGCGACTGTCTTGTTGAACACCCGCAGCCCGTTGTTGGTGTCGGTCAGGCCAAGCCGTCGACCGCGGGGGCTCAACCGCGCGGCCGTCTGCAGCACGATCCGCTTCAGTAGTGGCGGCCGACTGCTCTCCTGCCCGCCGAACCGCGTTCCGATGACGATGTCGACATCTTCGGCGACGAGCCGGTCGATCATCGCGGCCACGTCTTTGACGCGATGCTGCCCGTCGGCGTCGAAAGTCGCGAACAGCCGCGCCCCGGGCTGCTTACGGGCGTACTCGACACCGGTCTGAATGGCCGCTCCCTGACCCAGGTTGACCGGATGGCGGACCAGATGAGCCCCGGCCCGTCTGGCGATTTCGCCGGTGTCATCGGCGCTGCCGTCGTCGACGCACACGACGTGGTCGAAGACCGAACGCACATCGGCGATCACCTCGCCGATGACCGTGGCTTCGTTGAAGGCGGGAATGACGATCCAGGCGCCGGCATAATCCGTTTCGATGTTCACAGGGTAGCCAGGATCAGCCGGCTAAGTGTCCGGCGCGCGCCAGCGCCACCAGGTGGACGCCGATTCCCACCAGCGGACCGCACAGCAGAGCGACCACGGTGCGGGTCTCCAGCGGCAGCGGCAGCAGCAACAACAGTCCCGATGCGGCAGTCGCCCCGACCCACCCCAGCGCATACGCGCGATGCAGCGCGGCGGCCACTGCGGCGGCACCGGTGAGCGTCAGCATGGCGATCGACAACGCGGCGCCCGTTAGCCACGCCAATAGTGCACCGCTGGCGTCGTACTGCGATCCGAACGCGACCCGCAGCAGCCATGGGCCCACCAAGCCGGCCGCCAGCACCCCGATCGCACCGATGCTGCCGATGATCGCCGCCGGCGCCATAAGTGCCCGCAGCCGGTTGCTGCGCTCGTCCACGAAATGCGCGATCAGGTTGCCCTGCATGGAGGTCAACGGCACCAGCAGCGGAGCCCGGGTCAACGTCACGGCCAGGATGATCACACCACCCTGTGCGCCAAGCTCATTCGACGTCAGCTTGAGCAGCACCGGGAAACCCATCACCAGGATCGCGCTGGCTCCGGCCGCGGTGATCGAATGCGCGGTGCCCCGCAAGAACGTCGCGGTGTTGCCGGGTGTGAGCAGGCGCGACGTTGCGCGGGCCGCGGGTGAGGCCGCCAGGATGATCAGCCAGGCCACCGCGCCGGCCACCGTCGCCCAGAGGAATCCGGTCAACCCCCAGCCGAGCACGAAGGTGGCCGCGGCGATCGCCACCCGCATGACGGCGTCGGTCACCATCAGCGCCCCGTACGGGGTCCACAGATCGGTGCCGGCCAACATGCCGAGCAGCGTGGCATGCAGGCAGAACCCGGCCAGGCCAACGGACAGCAGCACCACCGACAGCCAGCGTTGTTCCACGAATACCCGCCCGCCCCACAGGGGTGAGCTGCCCGCGATCACGACGGCCGCGGCGACGCCGACCATCGCGGCGACGCGCAGCGGGTGGTTACCTGATCCGGGGGTGGGCGCTGCCTGGATGTAGCGAGTGGCGCGCACCTCCCGGGTGGTTTCCTGCAGCAGGCCGAAGGCGGCGCCGGTGACCAAGCCGAACGCGCCCCAGAACACCCCGAACACCGAAAAGCCGCTCGGAGCGAGGTCGCGAGCCGCCAGATAGATCACCGCGTAGCCGCACACCGCGGTCAGCGCGGTTGCGATGCCGACCCGGGCCATGCTGCTGTGTGCAACCGGCCCCTGTGCCACTCCCGCGGCCCCGGCAGCGCCCAGGGGAGACGCCGCGCCGCCGACTTCGGTCACCGGGGCGGCGCCTTCGGCAGGCTGCCCCGATATAACGCCAGTATCGCCACAATTTGAAAATAGTAAGTGCGGCGCGTGCGATGGCTGGCGGCGACGACCGGGTTCGCCCTAATGTGGTCGGCTGTCAGGGAGGACTTATGGCCGCCGCTCGCATCTTCGGCATTTCGCTGCTAGTTACGTTGGCGGCGCTCGCGCTCGGTTACGCGCATGGCGGCCTCAATGCCCTCTTCCTGTTGATAGCCCTGGCCATTCTCGAGGTGTCGCTGTCGTTCGACAACGCGATCATCAACGCCAGTGTGCTGAAGCGGATGAGCTCGTTTTGGCGGCAGATGTTTTTGACCATCGGGATTTTGATCGCTGTGTTCGGTATGCGGCTCGTCTTCCCGTTGCTGATCGTATGGGCGAGTGCGGGTGTACACCCGGTCCGCGCGCTGGACTTGGCGCTCAACCCGCCGCCACACGGCGCACTGGTATTCCCGGACGGCTCGCCCAGTTACGAAAAGCTGGTGCTGGCGGCCCATCCGCAGATCGCGGCATTCGGCGGGATATTCCTGCTGATGCTGTTCCTGGATTTCGTTGTTCATGACCGAGACATCAAGTGGCTCAAGTGGATTGAGATCCCATTTGCGCGCATCGGGCAGCTTGGACAGGTCCCGGTGGTGGCCACCGCGATCGCGCTGGTTCTGGTCGGCACGCAGTTGACCCACTCCACCGAGGAGTGCGCGACGGTGCTGACGGCCGGGCTGCTCGGCCTGGTCACGTATCTGATTGTCAACGGTTTGAGCCAGGCATTTCGGCCGCAGGAGGTCGCCGGCGACGAGGCCTCCGCGCCGGCCCTGGCGGTGGGCAAGGCCGGCTTGACGCTGTTTGTCTACCTCGAGGTACTGGACGCGGCGTTTTCGTTCGACGGGGTTACCGGCGCCTTTGCGATCACGTCGGACCCCATCGTCATCGCCCTGGGTCTGGGGTTGATCGGCTCGATGTTCGTCCGGTCGATCACGATCTACCTGGTCCAGCAGCAGACGCTGGACCGTTACGTATACCTGGAACACGGCGCGCACTGGGCGATCGGCGCACTGGCGGTGATCATGCTGCTGTCCATCGAGGAGCACTACCGGATTCCTGAAATCGCCACCGCCTCGGTGGGCGTGGTCTTCATCGGGGCAGCCTTCGGGTGGAGCGTGCTGCGCAACCGGCGCGACGCCGAGCCTGCCTGAGCCTTCCGGCTATGCCTCGATTTGTCCGATGACGAGTCGACGCCGGCTTGGGGGCTGGTCAAAAGTCGGGCACTTCGTCCACCACGCCCAACAGAGCCTGGCCGGCCTCACGAAAGCACGCCCGATGAAAGGAGACATGCTGGCTCATGACGTTGACGTCGCGCCAGCACCGCGAATGCCAATTGTGGCTCCTTTCAACCATTTGAGACTCGAGCGGCGTGAAAGTCCTTGTTTGGCGTTAACTTTCGTTGGGGCCAACCCCCGCAGCCGGGACGTCTGAAGCCATGGCTGAAACCACCGCTGTTGACTACGGTCCCCAAACAAACTTCACCACGGCGTCAGTGAAGTCCCAGGGCTGTTCCAGGTGGCCGAAGTGACCGCTGTTATGAAGTTCGCACAACTGCGAGCCACGTATGGCGGCGCGCATCTCTCGGGACCAGCGCGGTGGGCAGACGAAGTCAAAATCACCACAGATGAGCAACGTGGGAGCTGTTATGGCACCGAGGCGGCCCCTTGCCGACCATGGCTTGCTCTTTCTGTTGGGATCCCAAGTCATCTGGAGTCTAGGCAGACTGGACTGGGCCAAGGTTTGCCGATAGTCGGCGAAATAGGCGGGGAAGACGTCAGCGAGAAATTGGTCATCAGTGTGTGGTTCGCCGCCGCCGGTGGCGTGCCATGCGCGGGCCGCTTTGATAGCTTCGGGTCGCTCTGGCCACCGCTGCGCAAAGGCTGCCATCTGGCGAAATGTCTCATCCCACAACTCGTCGTTGTACACCGGTGCGGCGTCATAGGCTATGACTCCGCCGAGACGTCCGGGATTCTGCATCGCCAGTTCCAACGCAACCATGCCACCGTGAGAATGTCCGAGAATCAACGGCTGCGGCACCATAAGGTGGTTTATGAAAGCTTCGAGATAGCATGCATAAGTGGGAATGTCGTACTCACCACCTGGTAGTAAATCACTCTCGCCGGTGCCGATTGGGTCGAGGTAAACCATGGTGAGGTACCCCGCGAGTAGCGGCATACGCAGATACCCTGAACTGATTCCGGGACCACCCGAGTGCGCTACGCACACCGGCCCACTACCCGCAACTTCGTAGGAAAGCTTGACGCCGTTGATGGAAGTCGTGTGCCAACCTTGAGCTAGTGGACCGTCGCGCCGCATCTAACGTACCCCCCGCCGTGGAATGGTCTGATTCTCGGCCACTTAGCGAGATGTGTGCAAGTCCTGACCACCAACAGTGGCGCAGGCCATATCATCGAGAAATGCTTTGCGCAGGGTAGTCCGGTTCATCTGTCTTATTCCCTTGCAGCAAAAGAACATACGACTTTCATATAATTCAAATGAGACTTCGCATCAGGTGAAAATTCGTCGACGCGGCGGTACCGACATGTGACTTAGCGACTCATTGGTCGCAAGTCAGGACTAACTGGAATTCCGCGATGCCGGAGGTTGGTGGCGAATGCTCCTACCAGCATGTCAGAGGGCATGGCGACCATTGTGACGACGTCACCTCCACGACTCTGTCCAAAGATGCTAGTCCACAAGCACATTCGATTCCGATTGCTTGATGCGGATCTAGCAGCCCAAGTGATGATGGGTCCAATCGCCAACTACGCACACCTGGCATGCCGCCGCCGATGTCCTGCTAGCAGAAGGTGTTTCGACGTTCATCGCTGAAATCGCTCCTGAATCACACCGCGACCTTGCCGTGCTCGAAGACATGATCAGGTGGCGTCAGTGCCAACTGAACGACGCCGCGACGTAAGCGCGGCGAACGAAAGGCTGACTCGGCGGGATACCCAACAAGCCCGACGGGCGAAGGTGCGAAGCACCGAGGTCACATCGCCAGGTTGCCACCCGGGCAGAAGCGTTAGTGCCCGCCTTCTTTGAACCGTGCGATAGAGCGCTCCACCTCTGCTTCGGCTTCGGCGCGACCGACCCAGTCCGCCGCCTTGACGTACTTGCCCGGCTCCAGCGCCTTGTATTGCGAGAAGAAGTGCTTGATGACGTCCAGCTCGTAGGACGCAACATCGCCGATGTCCTGGATGTGGTCCCACCTGTGGTCGCCAGCCGGAACGCACAACACCTTGTCGTCACCGCCGGCTTCGTCGACCATCTTGAACATTCCCACCGGCCGCGCCTCGACCAGCACGCCGGGGAACACCGACTCGGGAAGCAGCAGCAGCACGTCCAGCGGGTCGCCGTCCTCGCCGAGGGTGTTCTCGATGAATCCGTAGTCGGTCGGGTAGGCCATCGACGTGTACAGGTAGCGGTCCAGCTTCACCCGCCCCGTTTCATGATCGACCTCGTACTTGTTCCGTTGGCCTTTCGGGATCTCAATGACCACGTCGAATTGCACTGTCTGAAGCTCCTTCGAAGAGACGTAAATCTGGGTCGACCCGGGTAGGTCGGTTGCGTCGCGCATCACCCTAGTCGAGCGAGTTGTGGCGGATTCGGCAGAATAGGACCAAAGAGTCAGGAGAGTGATGGGTCGTACTCGCTGGCGGAAATCCACCCAGGTGTTCATCGGAGTGGCCATGCTGGCGTTCGTCGCCGCCGTGGTGGCCGCGGCCACCTTTTTCACCACGGGTGGGCACGGCACCAGCAACGCGCACGTCCCCGTACCGCCTCCGCGCGCGCCGGTTGTTAAGCCGGGAATGGTGCCCGTCGCCGACACCGCCGAGACGCCGTCGGCGGCTGGGCTGGCGGCCGTGCTGGCGCCGGTGGCTGCCGACCCCAATCTGGGCAGGCTCGGCGGCCGGGTCACCGACGCCATCACCGGAAAAGAACTGTGGCAGCTGGGCGACGACGTGCCGTTGGTGCCGGCGTCGACCAACAAGGTGCTGACCGCGGCCGCGGCACTGCTGACGCTGGATCGTCAGGCCCGCATCAGCACCCGCGTCGTGGCCGGCAGCCAAAACGCTCAGGGACCGATTGTGCTGGTGGGGGCCGGCGATCCGACGCTGTCGGCCGCACCGCCGGACGTGCCGACCTGGTACCGCGGTGCGCCGCGGATCAGCGACCTGGTGGAGCAGGTTCGTCGCAGCGGCGTCACGCCGACGGCAGTGCAGGTGGACACCTCGGCGTTCACCGGCCCGACGCTGGCACAGGGCTGGGATCCGACCGACATCGACAACGGCGACATCGCGCCGATCGAATCGGTGATGATCGACGCCGGCCGCATCCAGCCGAGCACCGTCAATTCGCGGCGGTCTAAGACTCCAGCGCTGGACGCGGGCCGGGAGCTGGCCAAGGCCCTAGGAATGGACCCTGCCGCGGTGACCGTCGCCGCCGCCCCGTCCGGGGCACGGCAGCTGGCGGTGGTGCAATCTGCGCCGCTGGTCCAGCGGCTCGGCGAGATGATGGACCACTCCGACAACGTGCTGGCCGAGTGCATCGCCCGTGAGGTGGCGGCGGCGATCAACCGGCCGCGCAGCTTCGCGGGCGCGGTGGACGCGGTGACCAATCGGTTGAGCACCGCACACATCGACACCACCGGTGCCGCACTGCTGGACTCCAGCGGGCTCTCGGTCGACGATCGCCTGACGGCCAAGACGCTCGACGGCACCGTGCAGGCAGCCGCGGGGCCTGACCAGCCGTCGTTGCGGGCGCTGCTGGATCTGCTTCCAATCGCCGGTGGCAGCGGGACGCTGGCAGAGCGCTTTCTCGATCAGGCCACCAACCAGGGACCGGCCGGCTGGTTGCGAGCCAAGACCGGCTCATTGACCGCGACGAACTCGCTGGTCGGGGTCGTCACCGACCGCAGCGGACGCGTGCTCACGTTCGCGTTCATCTCCAATTCCGCCGGCCCCAACGGGCGCAATGTAATGGACGCTTTGGCCACTCGGCTGTGGACTTGCGGGTGCGCATGACCGCGCCATCCGACTTGACCCTGGGGACCGCCGTTGACTGGCAGTTCGCTGCGACGGTCGGCGCTCGGCTGGCCCGGCCCGGCCCGCCGGCCAGCGACTACACCCGCCGTCAGGCGATCGACGAGCTGGCGAGTTCGGCGACCAAAGCCGAACCGCTGGTACGCGACGTCACGGGCCTGGCCACCGGCGGGGTGGTGCCGCCGGCGCGCATCGTCGACCGCGGCGACTGGGTTCGCGCCGCTGCGGACTCGATGCGGGTGATGACGCACGGCACCGAGAAGCCGCACGGGTTTCTCACCGGCCGGCTCACCGGCGCGCAGACGGGCGCGGTGCTGGCGTTTGTGGCATCCGGGATTCTCGGCCAGTACGACCCGTTCTTTGACGACATGCAGGGCTGCCTGCTGCTGGTATATCCGAACGTGATCGCCGTCGAGCGTCAGCTGCGGGTGGAGCCGTCCGACTTCCGACTGTGGGTATGTCTGCATGAGGTGACGCACCGGGTGCAGTTCACCGCCAACCCGTGGCTGCCCGACTACATGTCGGACGCGCTGGCGTTGTTGACCCGCGACGCCGGCGACGACGTCGGGGAAGTGGCCGGCAGGTTGGCCTCCTATGTGCGCAACCGTGGTCTTCCGGCGTCCGACGCTTCCGCGTCGGGGATCGTCGGCCTGGTGCGCGCCGTGCAGTCCGAGCCACAGCGCAACGCCCTGGATCAGCTGCTGGTGCTGGGCACGTTGCTGGAAGGGCACGCCGACCACGTCATGGATGCCGTCGGGCCGAAGGCAGTGCCGTCGGTGGCCACCATTCGCAGCCGATTCGACGACCGCCGCCATCGCAAGCCACCGCCGCTGCAACGCTTGATGCGCGCCCTGCTGGGCCTGGACGCCAAGCTCAGCCAGTACACCCGTGGCAAGGCGTTCGTCGACCACGTGGTGGACCGGGTCGGAATGCAGCGATTCAACACCGTCTGGACGAGCTCCGAAACGCTGCCGCTGCCCGCCGAGATCGAAGACCCTCAGCGATGGATCGACAGGATTCTGTAGGCCAGCTGCGTGCGGCTGTCGAGGCGTTCGCCAAGGACCATCTGGTCACTGGGGACCAATGGTGTGTAGCGCTATCGGGCGGACCGGACTCGCTGGCGCTCACCGCGGTCGCGGCTCCGCTGCGGCGCACCACCGCACTGATCGTGGATCACGGCCTGCAGCCCGAATCGGCCGCAGTTGCCGAAACCGCGCGCACCCAGGCCATCGCATTGGGATGTGTTGACGCACAAATTGTTTCGGTACAGGTCGGCAATGACGGCGGTCCCGAGGCCGCCGCGCGCGCGGCCCGCTACGCCGCGTTGAGCGCCTACCGTCTCGGGCCGGTGCTGCTCGCCCACACGCTCGACGATCAAGCCGAGACGGTACTGCTCGGGCTGGGTCGCGGCTCTGGAGCGCGCTCGATGGCCGGGATGCGCCCGCATGACCCGCCGTGGGGCAGGCCGTTGTTGGGTGTCCGGCGCGCCGCGACGCATGCTGCGTGCCGTGAGCTGGGCCTGACCGCGTGGCAGGACCCGCACAACAGCGACCGCCGCTTCACCCGGACCCGGCTGCGGCACGAGGTGCTCCCGCTGCTCGAGGACGTCCTGGGCGGCGGGGTGGCCGAGGCGCTGGCCCGGACCGCGACAGCGCTGCGAGAGGACACCGAGTTCATCGATGCGCTCGCGGCGCAGGCGGCGCCCGGTGTGCGGGCGGACTCGGGGCTGGCTGCCCAGGCCCTGGCTCCGTTGCCCGACCCGGTGCGGCGCCGGGTGATCCGCGGCTGGCTGCTGGCTGGGGGTGCGAGGGGGTTGACCGATAAGCAGATCCGCGCGGTGGATGCGCTGGTCACCGCCTGGCGTGGGCAGGGCGGGGTGGCCGTCGGATCCGATTTGCGCGGCGAGCGCCTGGTCGCGGGGCGCCGCGACGGCGCCCTGACCCTGCGGCGCGAGTCTAAGTAAAAGGCTGCGAGATTGTCGCCGCCGTTGGTTGTTCGGCCGCTGGCATGGCACGCTGTGGGCGTGGCCCAGATCTCCTCGGCGATAACGCCCGAGCAGCCCGTGGATCTGTACCCGGGGGACATCAAATCCGTGCTGCTCACCACGGAGCAGATCCAGGCACGCACCGGCGAGCTCGGCGAGCAAATCGGCAACGACTACCGGGAGTCCATCAACGCGACCGGTCAGGATCTGCTGTTGATCACCGTGCTCAAGGGCGCCGTGATCTTTGTCACCGACCTGGCGCGCGCGATTCCGGTGCCGACGCAATTCGAATTCATGGCTGTCAGCTCGTACGGTTCCTCGACGTCCTCGTCGGGTGTGGTGCGCATCCTCAAGGACCTGGACCGCGACATCAACGATCGCGACGTGCTGATCGTCGAGGACGTCGTCGACTCCGGCCTGACGCTGTCGTGGCTGTTGCGGAACCTGAAAACTCGCCATCCCCGCTCGCTGCGGGTGTGCACGCTGCTGCGCAAGCCCGACGCGGTGCGCGCGAACGCCGAGATCGCCTATGTGGGTTTCGACATTCCCAACGACTTCGTCGTGGGCTACGGCCTGGACTACGACGAGCGCTACCGCGACCTGTCCTATATCGGCACGCTCGACCCCAGGGTCTACGAGCAGTAGCCGATCGCCACTAGTCCAGCTCCCACACCGCGTTCACCGAAAAGCTCACTGTCTGCTGGCCCGGCTCCAGCGGTACCGCGGTGGCCATGGCTTTGGGTGGCGCCGGCGGTGACCCGGCCATCGGCGAGCCGCCGGTGGCCTCCGAGATGGACAGCACCTTGCCCAGCCGCAGCCCCGCCAGCTGGGCGTACTGGTCGGCGCGGTTCTTGGCGTCGTTGAACGCGCGTGCCCGTGCGTCCTTGACCAGCTGTGAGTCGTCGGCGATGGAGTAGCTGACCGAACTGATCCGGGTGGCGTCGCCGCCGGTAGTGACGATCAATGCGAGCATTCGCGATGCCGCGTCGGTCGGGTGGATCTTGACCTGGATGGCGTTGGTGGCGCGGTAGCCGGTGATCGTGGGCTCGGGACTGCCGTATTGCGGCTGCAGCGTCACCTGGGTGGTGCTGATGTCCTTGCGATCGATACCGGCGCCGACGAGCGCATTGATGACGGCTTGCTGACGGTCGTTGGTCTGGTTCATCGCCGCGGTGACATCGGGCGCGCTGAATTCGATACCGACGTCGGCGGTCAACGTGTCCGGGACACCTTGCACTTGCCCTGACCCCAGCACGGTGACCTGACGCGGATTTGCTCCCGGTGCGGTTGTCGGATTGTGGGAATCACATGCCGACACCGTGGTCAGGGCCAAACCGGCCGCGGCCACGGCAATCGACCACGCGAGGAAACCTCGAGCGCGTTGTTCGATCGCCATGCCTGGCACCCTAGCCGTTTGATGGCTCGCTACTCCAGGGGTTGCTCATCGTGTCGTCGTCGGAGTCGTCAGTCAGTTCGTGGTTGCGAATCATCATGCGCGAAAGCCAGTTTAAAACCACTGCCATGACGAACAGCTGCATGATCACCAGTGCGAGAGGAAGATTCGCCGTGATCGTGGCCCAGATCAATGCCGGTGTCGCTACCGGCGCGATCATCAATCCTGCGAGTATGCCCAGGAGTTGCATTGCGCCGAAATTGTTTTGGCTGCTGTTGTCGTTCATCGGAACTCGTGCAGGCGAACGGGAAGCGCGGTCAGACCGCGCATCAGTGTGCTGTTTCGGTACTGCAGAATAATGTTGTCGTCCAAGGTGATCCGGTCAAATCGGGCGAGTAGCCGGCCGATCGCGATCTCTCCTTCGAGTCGCGCCAGCGGTGCTCCAAGGCAGTGGTGAATGCCGTGCCCGAACGCCAGGTGCGGGTTCGGGGCCCTTGTCACGTCGAGAAGATGCGGGTTGTCGAACTGGCTGCTGTCGTGGTTTGCGCCGAGCAGGGCGATCAAGACGAGTTGGCCCGCAGGTATCTCGACAGCACCGAGCCGCACCGGCTCGGTGGTGAATCGCATGGTGGCGGTATTGAGCGGGCTCTCGAACCGCAGGAACTCCTCCACCGCCGTGGGCATCAGCCATAGGTCGTCACGCAATGCAGCGAGTTGAGATGGGTTGCGCAGCAACGCGAGCATGCCGTTGCCGATGAGGTTCACCGTGGTTTCGTAGCCGGCCAGAATCAGCAGGAACGCGGTGGACAGCAGCTCGTCGGGGGACAGGCGGTCGTCGACGTCGGACGCGTGCACCAGAGCGCTGAGCAGGTCGTCGGCCGGTAGCTTGCGCTTCTGCGCGATCAACCCGGTCAACATGTCGATCAACATATTCTCGGCTACCGACAGCTCGGCGGGGTCGGTGCTGGTGAACGATGGCTCGACGTAACGGCGAAAGCAGTCGCGATCGTCGGGCGGAACGCCGAGCAACCTGCCGATGACGCCCAACGGCAACGCAACCGCATACGACTGAATGAGATCCACCACGGCATCGCCTGTGGCGGCAATCGCCATCCGATCGAGCAAGTCGTCGGCGATCACTTCGATATCGCGTCTCATCTTTCGCACGCTGCCGGCGGTGAACGCCTTGGTCAGCAGTTTGCGCAGCCGGGTGTGGTCCGGCGGATCTTGCTGCAACATATGGCTGTTGAGTAGCGAGCGGTGCGGATCATTGTTGGTCGGTGGAAAGAACCCGTTGAGCCGCTGCCAGTCCTTGCTCAGTCGCGGGTCGGCCAACAGCGCCCGCGCCTCGGCGTAGCGGGTGACCAGCCAGGCTTGCGCCTCACCCCAGATCTGGACACGATGCGCGGGGGCTTGCGCGCGCAGCCGGCGATAGATGGGGTGCGGATCTTGGATGAATGCCCGACCAAGGCGCGGCGCGTTCTCGGTCGGCGCAGGTCCAGCGCCAATCTGGCATCCGTTCTGGCTCACATCACGAATAATGCTGCCGTTGACTCGGTGTATCCAGGACGCGTGATTCCTGGTTGTGCGACTCCCAGGCTCAGCCGACGTCGAGGCGGCGCATGCCTTCCTCCGATGGGGACCCGGGTTCGGCCCAGTACGCCACCAGCACGTGACCGGTCGCCGGCAACACCATCTGTTGGTAGTTGAGATCGAGCTTGCCCACCCGCGGATGGTTGACCAGCATCAGTCCGGCGGGTTCGTAAGTGACATCGTGGCGTTCCCAGAGCTGACGGAACCGTGGGCATTGCTCGACCAACTCGTCGACCAGACTGATCAAGGCAGGGTCGGGGCGTTGGCCGTACAAGACCCGGACCAGGGCAACTGCCCACGCGGCTAGCTTCTTCCAGTTGCGGTAGAAGTTCGGCGTCTCGGGATCACGAAATAATTCCCGCATTGTGTTGGCCCCGACTCCGAAGCTGGGCAACAGGGCGTCAGCGAGGTGGTTGGTGGCCACCACGGTCAACCCGGGATCGACCACATGTGCCGCCGTCAGCGGCCAGCCGTCAATCAGTCCCCGGATTCCTGGGTGCGGGTCCCGCAATGGTTGGACCACGTCGGTGGATTGGTGGCGCATCAGGTTTCGCATGTAAGACACCGCGTCGTCATCCAATTTCAGAGCCCGGCTCAGCGCAATGAGCACCTGATCCGACGGATGCTCCTCGCGACCTTGCTCGAGGCGCAGGTAGTAGTCGGTGCTGATGTTGGCGAGTATTGCCACTTCCTCGCGGCGCAGCCCGGCGACTCTGCGGCGCCCGCCCACGGGTAGTCCCACGTCAGCGGGTTGGACCAGGCTGCGACGGGCGCGCAGAAACTGCGCCAGTGCGGTTCCTTCGGTCACGGTGGTTAACCCGCCGAGGACTCACGTTTCAGCATCGGCTCCGTCCCGTCGCGTAGCTGATTGCCTGCCTCGTTCAGCATAGCCAAAAATTAGCTGGCAGCAGAAAGTCCCCAGGCTCGGCTCCTCGGAAGCCGAGCCGAGCTGGCGCATGCTTTGGCTCCGGCGATTCGTTGACATACGCGTATCGGACCGCAGCAATTTCCGGCAGTCGGCGCGCAGGTGTGGGCGGACCTTAGCAGTAATCCGCCGATCCGCGTGCGAATTCATACAAAACTCCAATCATATTGTTTTGCAAAGTCTTTCATTCTAAAAACGAATGTTGCAGCTTGCCGGATCGGCAACATGAACAGTTATCGACTCGATAATGAATTGGCTAGTCTGGGCTGTCATTTCTCGACATGTCGCGTCTAACGTAGCCAGGCGTCCGATTCAGGAGCCGGAGTTGTCTGCTGAAAGATGGTGAAAAGGAACGGTTTTTGAGGAGGGGTATGTCTTTCCTGAGGGCACAGCCGGAAGTGCTGCATGCAGTTGCCGGTGAGCTGCACAGTGTGAATGCGGCAGTGCGGGAGGGGAGTTCGGCGGCGGCAACACCGACGACGGGGGTGGTCCCGGCAGCCGCTGATGTGGTTTCGATATTGACTGCGGCACAGTTTGCTTCGCACGCGCAGCTCTTTCAGCAGATCAGCGCCGAGGCTGCCGCGGTCCGAGAACAGTTGGTGGCAACGCTGGTCGTCAGTGCCGGTTCGTATGCGGACACCGAGCTCGCCAACGCCGCCGCGGCCGGTTAGGCGAGGAACGCCGATGCTGGATTTCGCGCAGTTACCGCCGGAGATCAATTCCACGCTGATGTATACGGGGCCCGGATCAGGGCCCCTGCTGGCCGCGGCGGCAGCCTGGGGCGGGCTGGCCGCCGAGCTGTATTCCGCGGCAGCCAGCTATGGGTCGCTGATTTCCGGGCTTACCGATGGCCCCTGGCAGGGGCCATCCGCGTCGGCCATGCTGGCTGCGGCCGCCCCGCAAGTGGCGTGGCTAAGTCAGACGGCCGGGCAGGCTGAACAGGCCGGCACCCAAGCCGCGGCAGCCGCGGGTGCCTTCGAGGCGGCGTTCGCCGAGACGGTCCCCCCACCGGTGATAGCGGCGAATCGGTTGTTGTTGCTGGAGTTGTTGGCGACGAACTTCCTTGGGCAGAACACTGCGGCAATTGCGGCCCTCGAAGCGGAGTACGGCGAGATGTGGGCTCAAGATGCGGTCGCGATGTACGGGTATGCGGGTACGTCCGCGGCGGCGTCCACGTTGCCGGCGCCCCAGCTGGCTGCACCCACCGCCAACCCTGCGGGGCCGTCCACTCAGGCCGCTGCGGTGGCACAAGCAGCGGGCAATAGCGCAGGCAGCCAGGGGCTCAACGCGGTGCCCCAAACCTTGTCGGCGCTGGCCGGTACCAACACTGCTCAGGCGGCTCCCGGGTTCAATTTCGGTGGGATCAGCATGAACGCCGAGGGTGATGGGTTGCAATTGAGCGGCCCGTTGGGTGATCTGTTCGAGGGGCTGACCGGGTCGCAAGTCCTAGATGCCAGCTCGCCATTCGATGCGTTCATCAAGTTGGTCTCGCCGACGCGTCTGTTCACCACCTCGTTCAGAGACGTCCAGCAGCTCGCGCAGGGCTTCGCACCTCAGGCTGCCAAGGCTGCCACCGAGGGTGCCGCCCAAGCCGCGGAGGGCGCCGCGAGGGCGGCTGAGGCTGTGCCGCGTGCGCTTTCGGGAGCCTTGGGCAATGCCGCGGGCGCGGCGGGCAGGGCGGCATCTGTCGGGGGCTTGTCGGTTCCGGCGTCCTGGGGCGCTGTCACTCCGGCGGCCAACCCCGCCGTGGTGACGCTCAACGGCCTCAGTACTGCGGCGGCGGCACAGCCGGGGACCAATGCGGTCGGTGGGATGCCGCTAGCGGGCGGTGGGGCGGGGCGCAGCGTAGCGACCGCCCACTTTGCTCCTCCCCGCTACGGTTTCAAGCCGACGATCATCACCCACCCGCCGGCGGGCGGGTGAGCCTAGGGCGTCACCAGAATCTTGCAGTGCCGCTCGGGGTCGGCGAGGTCGTCGAAGGCCGCGCCGACCCCGTCCAGGCCCACCTCGCCGGTGATCAGCGGGCTGACATCGATCTCGCCCTCGGCCAAAGAGCGCAGTGACTCGGCGAACTCCTCGGCTCCGTAGGCCAGCGAGAACTGCACGTTGATCTCTTTGGCAATCGCGAAGAACGGATGGAAGGTGTCGGCCTCCATGCACACTCCGGCAACGACCAGGCGGGTGCCCGCCCTCGCCCGCAAGAGCACGTCGTCGATGATGCCGGGCACTCCGATCGCCTCGAAAACGACCGTGGGTTTGACGATGTCGAACGGCGAGCCCTGTGCGGCATCCAGCGTCTGGTGGGCGCCCATCGCCGTAGCCAACTCACGTCGCTTGGGCGAGAAATCCGACGCCACAATGCTTTCCACGCCGCGCACCCGAAGGCACGCGATGATCGCAATGCCGATCGGGCCGCAGCCCAGCACCAGGGCGGTTTCGCCTGGCTCGATGTTCGACTTGTTGACGGCGTGCAGCCCCACCGCCATTGGCTCGGTCAGGGCGGCGTGTTTGAGGTCCAGACCGTTGGGGACGGGCAGCAGCAGCGGCGCCGAGAGCAGCATCCGTTCCGCGTAGCCGCCGATGGTGTTGTTGCTGTAGACGATCGGCTGCACACCCTTGGCGGACAACAGCACCGGAATCGACGTGACGATGGAACCGGACGGATGGGTGTCGGTGTCGGGGCCGGCTTCGAGCACCTCGGCACTGAATTCGTGGCCCATGAAGATGTCGTGCTCCAGGTCGACGTCCATACCGCTGGCGCCACGCGCGACCCGCTCGGTCATCTCCAGCACCTTGCGACCGTGCGAGGCGAAATGCAAGTCGGAGCCGCAGATTCCGCAGGCCCGAATGGCGACCAGCACCTGGCCGGATTCGGGTACCGGGTCTGCGACGTCGTCGCGATAGACCATCCGGCCGTCGCGCAGCACCGAGGCGCGCATCAGGTCACCGCGCCTTCCTGCTCGCCGACGTGCTCGGTAATGGCTTTCACGACGGCCTCGCCGGCGCGGCCGATCAGTTGGTCGCGATGATCTTTGGCCCAGTCGTGCGACGCTCGCGGTGCCGCTAGCTGCCCTTTGAAGTGTGGAATCACCTTGCGGGCCATCAATTCATAGGAGTGATACGTCGCTTCGGGGGAGGCCCAGTCGTGACCGAGCATCAGCAAAGTCCCGAAGCCGCCCGACCGTTCCAGTAGGTCTTCGATGTGCGCGATCGCCTCGTCGGGGGTGCCGATGCAGCAATTCCCTTTAGCCGCATAGTCTTCGACGAATTCGTACGGTGTCTGCGTGCCCTCGACCGTGTTCGCCAGTGGGACAAATCCGGCCGCACCGAAGTAGTTCGCGAAATCCTGCAACCCGTAGGTGCAGTCTGTGATCGCCTGCTCGCGACTGTCGGCGATGTGCATGATGGACAGCACCCGCCAGTCGGCCCGACTCGGTTCGTCCCGCCCGACTTTGGCGGCCTGCTCGCGCACCACATCCCAGGTGGTTTCCAGCGCGGCGTAACCGCCGGGCACCGACATTGATAGCGACAGCAATGACGTGCCCAGGGCGCCCGCCAGCCGCGGTCCGGACGGCGAAATCATTGCCGCCGTGGATATTTCCGGATAGGGCCAGGTGTACGGGCGGATGTGCAGTTGCGCGTCGCGCAGCGTGAACCAGTCGGTGTGACGGTCGATTCGTTCGGTAGGCCCGGCGCGGAACAGCGCGAGGATTGCCTCCAACGACTCCTGCATCATGTGTCGCTGGTCGACCGGGTCGATGCCCATCATGTAGGCATCTGACGGCAGCGCCCCGGGGCCGGTGCCGAACATCACCCGGCCGCGGGTCAGGTGGTCCAGCAGCACCCAGCGGTCGGCCACCATCAGCGGATGATGGTAGGGCAGCGAGACCACGCCGGTGCCCAGCCGGATGTGTTTGGTCCGTTCCGCGGCGGCCGCGATGAACACTTCCGGGCACGCGATCAACTCGTAGCCACCCGAATGGTGTTCGCCGAACCACGCTTCGTCGTACCCCAGGCGGTCTAGGGCGACGACGCGTTCCATGTCGTATTCCAGTGCGACCGTGGGGGATTGGCCGATCGGGTGAAATGGTGTGATGAAGACGCCGAAACCAAGCGGTGCGTTCACCGCAGCTCCAATCCGTTGAGAAATTCCAGCAATACCGTGTTGACCTCGTCGGGTCTTTCCTGTTGCAGCCAGTGGCCGGCACCTTCGATCATCACCTGGCGATACGGCCCGGAGACGATCTCGGCGGCACGGTCGGCGCGAGTGAAGGCGAGAACGGGATCGGCTGTGCCGCCGATGAATAGGCACGGCACCGAGATCTTCGTGTCGGCGAGGTCGGCGGTGAGTTCCCAATTGCGGTCGAAATTGCGGTACCAGTTCAGGCCGCCGGTGAAACCGGTGCGGGAGAACTCGCCGATGTAGTGGTCGAGCTCGTCCTGAGTGATCCAGGCCGGCAGCCCATCGGGTTCGGGCAGGCGATCGATGAAGCCTTCCGGGCCCGGTGCCACCATCCGCATCCCCGCGGCCTTGTCGCCGTCGGTACGCAGGCCGCCCATCAACCGGCGGATCGTCCGGTCGGGATCCCCGTTGAGTTCGGCGTCGGCGATGCCGGGCTCCTGGAAATACAGGATGTAGAAGAAGTTCTCACCGAATGTTTTGCGCCATGCCTGCGTCGGCGTTACCTGCGATCTGGGCGTGGCCGGCACACTGAGGGCGGCGACAGCCGCGACCCGGTCGGGATGCAGCAGCGGCGCATGCCACACCACCGGGGCACCCCAGTCGTGGCCGATCCAGACGGCTCGCTGCGCGCCGACGTCGTCGAGCAGTCCGACGATGTCGGCCGTCAGCTCGCGGATGTTGTAGGCATCGATCGCGTCGGGGCGCGAGGACCCGCCGTAACCGCGCTGGTCGGGTGCCAGCACGTGATAGCCGGCCTCGGCGAGCACCGGAATCTGGTGTCGCCATGAGTAGGCCAATTCGGGAAAGCCGTGGGCCAAGACCACCACGGGCGCACCGCGATCGCCGGCCTCGACCACCCGCAGCCGTACGCCGTTGGTCTCTACTAACCGTTCGGTTGAGGTGGGCACCAACACACCAAATCACAACCCTCCTGGCGTGAGAAGTGCTCACCTGAGTTGAAAATGGCCGTTCACTTCGTGGCATCTGGTAGATATCGCGAATACGACGGCTAACCGAAAGCGGGTGGACTCGGCATGAGGCGGCTGGACCACATCGTGTTGTGGACCAAGGATCCGCGGGCAGCGATGGACTTCTATACGAACGTGATCGGGCTCGCGCCGCTGCGCTTCGACGAGTACGAGGCCGGAGAGGCGCCGTTTCCGAGCGTGCGGGTGTGCGAAGACTCGATCATCGACCTGCTGCCGGTGGCCAACATTGCCGCCTCAGAGTTGCTGACAAAGGTCGAGGGCAGTGCCGGACACCCGGTCAACCACGTCTGCCTGGCGCTGTCGAAGTCCGAATACCAGGCGCTGGATCGGCGCCTGCAGGCGGCGGGTGTGGACACCAGCGCCCGCTTGAGCCGCAGCTACGGGGCCCGGGGATGGGCACCGCACACCTATTACTTCTCCGATCCGGACGGCAATGTGCTCGAGGCCCGGTATTACGACGAGTAAGGCGGCCGCCAAGATGTTCATGGCTGCGCAGTGTCATCCCAGTGTGGCCCCGGCGTCCCCGAACTCATTTGCGGTGCTCTAGGTCGGATCGGGAACTGCCGCTCGTTGTCTGTGCAGGCAGCTGGCGACCCGCTGCGCCCCGGCTCTGCCGGTGCTGGCGATCGCCAGTAGCGGTAGCCTGAACTTTTCCAGCTGCGTGTATCGGGAAGGACCTGGCCGAAACGGCCGATGATTGATGAACCGGAAAAACGTGATTCGAATAGTCACGGCGATCGCTGTAGTTGTGCTGCTCGGCTGGTCGTTCTTCTATTTCAGCGATGACACCCGCGGATACAAACCCGTCGACACCTCGGTGGCGATGTCCCAGATCAACGGCGACAACGTCAAGAGCGCGCAGATCGATGACCGGGAGCAGCAACTCCGATTGACCCTGAAGAAGGGCAACAACGACACCGACAACTCCGACAAGGTCATCACCAAGTTCCCCAGTGGTTATGCCGTCGACCTGTTCAACGCGCTCAACGCGAAGAACGCCAAGGTCGCCACCGTCGTCAATGAGGGCAGCATCCTGGGCGAGCTGCTGGTTTACGTGTTGCCGTTGCTGTTGCTGGTGGGCCTGTTCGTGATGTTCTCGCGCATGCAAGGCGGCGCCCGAATGGGCTTCGGGTTCGGTAAATCGCGCGCCAAGCAGCTCTCCAAGGACATGCCCAAGACCACATTCGCCGACGTCGCCGGAGTCGACGAGGCGGTCGAGGAGCTTTACGAGATCAAGGACTTCCTGCAGAACCCGTCGCGTTACCAGGCGTTGGGCGCCAAGATCCCCAAAGGAGTGCTGCTCTACGGGCCACCGGGAACCGGTAAGACGTTGCTGGCCCGCGCGGTGGCCGGAGAGGCCGGGGTGCCGTTCTTCACCATCTCGGGCTCCGACTTCGTCGAGATGTTCGTCGGTGTCGGTGCCTCGCGGGTGCGCGACCTGTTCGAGCAGGCCAAGCAGAACAGCCCGTGCATCATCTTCGTCGACGAGATCGACGCGGTGGGCCGTCAGCGCGGCGCCGGGCTAGGCGGTGGCCACGACGAGCGTGAGCAGACACTGAACCAGCTGCTGGTCGAGATGGACGGCTTCGGCGATCGCGCCGGGGTCATCCTGATCGCCGCGACCAACCGCCCCGACATCCTGGACCCGGCGCTGCTGCGCCCGGGCCGCTTCGACCGGCAGATCCCGGTGTCCAACCCCGACCTGGCCGGCCGGCGCGCGGTATTGGCCGTGCACTCCAAGGGCAAGCCGATCGCGTCGGGCGCCGACCTGGAGGGGCTGGCCAAGCGGACCGTCGGCATGACCGGCGCCGACCTGGCCAACGTCATCAACGAGGCGGCGCTGCTGACGGCCCGCGAGAACGGCACAGTCATCACCGGGCCCGCCCTCGAGGAAGCCGTGGACCGGGTGATCGGCGGACCGCGCCGCAAGGGCCGGATCATCAGCGAGCATGAGAAGAAAATCACCGCCTACCACGAAGGTGGGCACACCCTGGCCGCGTGGGCGATGCCGGACATCGACCCCGTCTACAAGGTGACGATCCTGGCCCGCGGCCGTACCGGCGGGCACGCCGTCGCGGTGCCCGAAGAGGACAAGGGCCTGCGCACCCGCTCGGAGATGGTTGCGCAGCTGGTGTTCGCGATGGGCGGGCGCGCCGCCGAGGAACTGGTGTTCCGCGAGCCGACGACCGGCGCGGTGTCCGACATCGAGCAGGCCACCAAGACCGCGCGCGCGATGGTCACCGAATTCGGTATGAGTTCCAAACTCGGTGCTGTCAAATACGGCTCCGAGCACGGCGACCCCTTCCTGGGCCGGACCATGGGCAACCAGGCGGACTACTCCCACGAGGTTGCCCGCGACATCGACGACGAGATCCGCAAGCTCATCGAGGCCGCGCACACCGAGGCCTGGGAGATCCTCACCGAATACCGCGATGTGCTCGACACTTTGGCCGGCGAGCTGCTGGAAAAAGAAACCCTGCACCGGCCCGAGCTGGAGAAGATCTTCGCCGACGTCGAAAAGCGGCCCCGGCTCACGATGTTCGACGACTTCGGTGGTCGTATCCCGTCGGACAAACCGCCGATCAAGACGCCCGGAGAGCTGGCGATCGAGCGCGGCGAGCCGTGGCCCCAACCGATCCCCGAGCCGGCTTTCAAGGCGGCCATCGCGGCGGCCAGCCAGGCCGCCGAGGCCGCGCAAGCTGAGGCCGATAGAAAAGCCCATGGCCCCAACGGTTCTCACGGTGGTCAGGGTGCCGGCGATCGCGCCGGGTCCCTGCGTCCCACTCAGCCCGACTACGGGGCTCCGGCCGGCTGGCATGCGCCCGGCTGGCCGCCGCCACCGCAGCATCAGCAACAGCCGCAGGGACACTGGTATCCGCCTCCGCCGCAGCCACATTGGCCTGCGCCGGCTCCGAGCTATCCGGGCCAGCCGAGCCGTGGCCAGGGCCAGCCGTCGTACCCGCCCTATCCGCCGTATCCCCCACCCGGTCAGCCCAGCCCGGATCCGGCAAAATCCCCTGATCAACCGGATGAGGATGTAAGCCGGTCCAACCCGCCGGCCCGCGGCTGACGAACGGAGATTCGATGGCGCTCCCGGATACCCGCATCGAGCTGGATCGCGTACGGGCGTTCGACCAGCCACGTGCTGAGGCGGCGGTCCGCGAGTTGTTGTACGCGATCGGCGAAGACCCCGATCGAGACGGGTTGCGCGACACCCCGGCTCGCGTCGCTCGCGCGTACCGGGAAATATTCTCCGGGCTCTACACCGATCCGGATGCCGTGCTCAACACCATGTTCGACGAGGAGCACGACGAGTTGGTGATCGTCAAGGAAATCCCGCTGTACTCCACGTGTGAGCATCACCTGGTGTCGTTCCACGGCGTGGCCCATGTCGGCTACATCCCCGGCGAGGAAGGCCGGGTAACCGGGTTGTCGAAAATCGCCCGGCTGGTTGACCTTTACGCCAAGCGGCCGCAGGTTCAAGAGCGGCTCACCAGCCAAATCGCCGACGCGTTGGTGAACCGGCTTGCCCCCCGCGGGGTGATCGTCGTCGTCGAGGCCGAGCATCTGTGCATGGCGATGCGCGGTGTCCGCAAGCCCGGCGCCACCACCACCACCTCCGCGGTGCGCGGCCAGTTCAAAACCGATGCGGCCTCCCGAGCCGAAGCGCTCGATCTCATCCTGCGTAAGTGAGTTCGCCGCCTGTGCAGGTTGTCGGGGTTGTGAACGTCACTGACGACTCATTCTCGGATGGCGGACGCTACCTCTGTACCGACAACGCCGTCGCGCACGGCCTGGCGTTGGCGGCCGAAGGTGCGGGCATCGTCGACGTGGGCGGAGAGTCGACCCGGCCCGGAGCCACCCGGATCGACCCACGGGTCGAGAGCTCCCGCGTCCTTCCTGTCATCAAAGAACTTGCGGCACAGGGTATTACGGTGAGCATCGATACTATGCACGCTGAAGTCGCTCGCGCCGCCCTGCAGAACGGCGCGCGGATCGTCAACGACGTGTCCGGCGGACGAGCCGATCCGGCGATGGCACCACTGATGGCCGAAGCTGGTGCGCTATGGGTGTTGATGCACTGGCGATCGGTGTCGTCGAGCCACCCGCACGAGGCTCCGCACTACCGTGACGTGGTGGCCGAGGTGCGCTCGGAACTGCTGGCCAGCGTGGACGCCGCGGTGGCCGCCGGCGTCAACCCGGCGAAGCTGGTCATCGACCCGGGACTTGGATTCGCCAAGACGGGACAACACAATTGGGCGTTGCTGCATGCCCTGCCGGAACTGGTGGCCACCGGGGTGCCGGTGCTCCTGGGTGCCTCGCGTAAACGGTTCCTCGGTACGCTGTTGGCCGGACCGGACTCCTCGCCCCGGCCGCCCGATGGGCGAGAGACGGCGACCGCGGTGATTTCCGCGCTGGCCGCCCTGCACGGAGTCTGGGGTGTGCGAGTGCACGATGTGCGGGCCTCTGTCGACGCCCTCAAGGTCGTCGGCGCCTGGACGCAGATAGGGCGGACATAGAGCAATGGCTGACCGAATCGAGTTGCGCGGCTTAACAGTTCATGGCCGGCATGGAGTCTTCGAGGCCGAGCGGACAAATGGGCAGGAATTCGTCGTCGACATCGTCGTGTGGATCGACCTGGTCGACGCCGCCGCCAGCGATGACCTGGCCGACACCCACGACTACGGCGCTCTGGTCCAGCGGGCCGCCGACATCGTTGCGGGGCCTCCGCACAACCTGATCGAGACGGTGGGAGCCGAGATTGCCGATCACGTGATGGCCGACGAGCGGGTACACGCTGTCGAGGTGACGGTGCATAAGCCACAGGCCCCGATACCGCAGAAGTTCGCCGATGTCGCGGTGGTGATCCGGCGGTCGCGGCGCGGCGGGCGCGGTTCGGTGATTCCCGCGGGTTCAGTCTGATGACCCGCGTCGTACTGTCCATCGGCTCCAACCTGGGGGACCGGCTGGCGCGACTGCAGTCGGTGGTCGACGGGCTCGGCGACGCACTGCTGGCGGTCTCGCCCGTCTACGAGACCGCCCCCTGGGGGCGGGTGGAGCAGGGGCCGTTTCTCAACGCGGTGCTGATCGCCGACGACCCGGCCCGCGACGGCCAGGCCTGGCTGCGCCGGGCGCAGGAGTTTGAACATGCGGCGGGCCGGGTTCGCGGCGAGCGCTGGGGCCCGCGCACCCTGGACGTCGACCTGATTGCCTGCTACTCCGCGGACGGCGAGGTGATCAGTCTGGACAACAACCTGACACTGCCGCATCCGCTGGCCCACCTGCGGGCCTTCGTGATGGTGCCCTGGCTGGCCGTCGACCCGGGGGCTCAGCTGACCGTGGCCGGTGGGCCCCAACCCGTCGCTCAGCTGTTGGCCGAACTCGATCCCGCCGACCAAGAGGCGGTCCGGCTGTCCGTACAGACGCTCACGCACCGGGCCGCGTCCCGAGCCGATCCGGAATCGCAGAGCTGATGGGGCCGACTAGAAAACGTGACCTGACGGCCGCGGTAGTCGGCGCTGCGATACTGAGTTACCTGCTGATCAGGTCGTCGTTCCGGTGGTTTCCGCCGATCACGGTGTGGACGGGTCTGTCGCTGCTCGCGGTGGCTATCGCCGAGGTGCTGTGGGCGCGCTACGTACGAGCCAGGATCGCCGAAGGGGAGATCGGTGACGGGCCCGGCTGGCTGCACCCGCTCGCGGTGGCACGCACCGTGGTGATTGCCAAGGCGTCGGCCTGGGTCGGCGCCCTGGTGCTGGGCTGGTGGGTCGGGGTGCTGGTGTACTTCCTGCCGCGTCGGTCCTGGCTGCGGGTCGCCGCGGAGGACACCACGGGAACGGTGGTGGCCGCCGTCAGCGCGTTGGCGCTACTGGTCGCCGCGCTGTGGCTACAGCACTGCTGCAAATCCCCGCCGGACCAGACCGAGCACGGCGGGGGGGCCGAAGGAGCGGAAGGCTAAGGGCCCACCGAGGTTGCGGACCATCCGGCGGGCGGACGCGAACGGCCCGGCAGTTAACGGCGATTAATCAACGAATTAACCCAGGTGAGAATCGCCGGAGTCGTGCGACACGCGCGATGACGTCGCACAGGTACAGTCAGGCCATGACCGTTCTGTCCCGCGGCGCCCGGGGTCGGCGCGGCGGCCGCAGGCCGGGGTGGGTGCTCTTGACGGCGTTGCTGGTCCTCGCGATGGGGGCCAGTTCCGCACTGGTTTTCACCAATCGGGTGGAACTTCTCAAGCTCGCTGTGATCCTGGCGCTGTGGGCCGCAGTCGCCGGTGCTTTCGTGTCGGTGCTCTACCGTCGGCAAAGCGACGCCGATCAGTCGCGGGTGCGGGACTTGAAGCTGGTCTATGACTTGCAGCTGGATCGGGAAATCTCGGCGCGCCGTGAGTACGAGCTGACGGTCGAGTCCCAGTTGCGGCGCGAGCTGGCCTCCGAGATACGCGCTGCGGCCGATGACGATCTAGCCGCGCTGCGCGCGGAAGTGTCCGCGCTGCGGACCAGCCTGGAGATCTTGTTCGACACCGACCTCGAGCAGCGCCCGGCGCTGGGAACCATGGAGACCGATACGCCGCCGGCCCGCGCGTACAGCGACTGGGACCGCAACGGGGAAGGCGCTGGAGTCGATTGGGTGACCAGCGATCGGGTCACCTCGGTCCGCGAGGGCCACCCGGTGGACTCCGCTGAGCCTCGCATCGACGAATCCGCGATCATCGACGTGCCCGAAGAGCCGCTGGTGCCGCCGCGTTCGCGGGAGCGGGCGCGGTTCCAATACGAAGACCAGCAAGAGGCGGCCTACCCGCCGCCACCGGCCCAGTATCCGCAGACTCCGCCGTATGTGGTCCCGCAAGAGGTCCCGTATCCGCCCCCGCCGATGCCCGCCCCTGCCGCGGCCGAGCAGCGATTCGAGCCCCAACACTGGCAGCCGCACCCCCAGCAGGTGCCGCCACCCGGGCCACCACCACCGGAGCCACAGCCCGGATTGGCGCGGCCCGACTGGCAGCCGGTTATCTCCGACGGGCTCTGGTTGCCTCCGGGAGCACCCGGCAGCAACTGGGCGGGCGGCGATTCACCCGATGCGGCCGCCGAAACGTCGGGCCGGCGTCGGCGCTCCCGGCATTCCAACCCCGAGGAGCAGTTCGAGGGCCCGCCAGTCGAGCCCGAGCCCCCAGCGCCGGACAGCGAATCCAGCCGTCGGGCACGCTCGCGCCATTCCGCGGAGTACCGCGACTATTCCGTCGCGAACTTCCTCGGACCGAACGAGCCCGGCCCAGCGCCGCCACCTCGCCCCGCCGCCGCGACCGCGCCGCCCCCGCCGCCGCACGCCAGGCAGGAACTTCACGACGCGGAGCCGCCGCCACCCCGACTCGCCCCCGCGCCGCACCCGGAGCCCGCACCCCGCCACCTCGGGGCGGAATCCGGGCCCGAGGCGCCGGACAACATCGGTGAGGGCCCGCAGACCGGTGGTCAGTCGGTTGCCGACCTGCTGGCCCGGCTGCAGGTACAGCCATCCGGGGGTGGCCGGCGTCGTCGCCGGGAAGGCTGAGCTGGGACATTCCTCACATTGGGGCAGCGTCCGGGATCGACTAAAATCTGGATGACCGTCCGGTACCCAGCACCTGGGACTGGAACGAACGAATCAACATTGTGAGGCCGTCTGCGATGGAGCAGTTCGACGGTTTGCGCCCGGCCAGGCTCAAGGTGGGCATCATTTCGGCAGGCCGGGTGGGTACCGGCCTGGGGGTCGCCCTGGAGCGCGCTGAGCACGTTGTAGTGGCATGCAGCGCCATCTCCCATGCGTCGCGGGAGCGGGCGGCGCGCCGGCTGCCGGACACCTCGATAGTCCCACCCCAGGATGTGGCCGCCGCGGCCGAACTGCTGCTGTTGTCGGTTCCCGACAGCGAACTCGCCGGCCTGGTGTCCGGGCTGGCCGCCACCTCGGCGGTGCGGCCCGGCACGATCGTGGTCCACACCTCGGGCGCCAACGGGGTCGGCATCCTCGCGCCGCTGACCCAGCATGGCTGCATACCGCTGGCGATCCACCCGGCGATGACGTTCACCGGCTCCGACGAGGACATCAGCCGGCTGCCGGACACCTGCTTCGGCATCACCGCGGCCGACGATGTCGGCTACGCGATCGGGCAGTCGCTGGTTCTGGAGATGGGCGGCGAGCCGTTCTGCGTCCGCGAGGACGCCCGCATCCTGTACCACGCCGCCCTGGCCCATGCGGGCAATCACATCGTGGCGGTGCTCGCCGATGCGCTCGACGCGTTGCGGGCGGCGCTGCGGGGCAGCGAACTGCTCGGGCAGCAAGCCGTCGACGAGCAGCCCGGCGGCCTTGCCGAGCGCATCGTGGGACCGCTGGCCCGGGCGGCGCTGGAGAACACGCTGCAGCGTGGGCAGGCCGCGCTCACCGGTCCGGTCGCCCGCGGTGATGCGGCCGCGGTCGCCGCCCATCTGCGCGCGCTGGCGCAGGTTGATCCGGAGCTGGCGCAGGCCTATCGGGTGAACGCCCTGCGGACCGCGCAGCGCGCACACGCTCCGTCCGACGTCGTCGAGGTGTTGGCGCGATGAACGCGACGACGGCCCGACCGCCGGCGTTTAAGCCGGGTGAACTGAATATCTACTCGGCGCCACGCGACGCCTCGGACGTCAGCCGCGCGCTGCGCTACACCGGCCGCCGGGTGATGTTGGTGCCGACGATGGGCGCGCTGCACGAGGGGCATCTGGCCCTGGTGCGCGCCGCCAAACGGGTGCCCGGCTCCGTAGTGGCTGTTTCGATCTTCGTGAATCCGTTGCAGTTTGGTGCCGGGGAAGACCTGGACGCCTACCCACGCACGCTCGACAACGACCTGGCGCTGCTGCGCGGCGAAGGTGTCGAGGTGGTGTTCGCCCCTACCGCCGCCGCGATGTATCCCGACGGCCTACGCACCACCGTGCAGCCTGGTCCGCTGGCCGGTCAGCTCGAAGGTGCTTCGCGGCCAACACATTTCGCGGGAATGCTAACGGTCGTGTGCAAGCTGCTGCAGATCGTGCACCCAGACCGTGCCTTCTTCGGCGAGAAGGATTACCAGCAACTGGTCCTGATCCGGCAGATGGTTGCCGACCTGAACATCGACGTGCAGGTCGTCGGTGTGCCGATCGTGCGGGAAGTTGACGGCCTGGCGATGTCGTCGCGCAATCGCTACCTCGATACCGAGCAGCGTGAACTGGCCGTAGCACTTTCGGCGGCGCTGACGGCCGGTGCGCATGCGGCGGGGCACGGCGTCCAGGCCGTGCTGGATGCGGCCCGCACGGTGCTCGATGCCACCCCCGGACTCGTGCTCGACTACCTGGAGCTGCGCAGCACTGAGCTCGGACCCGAACCCATCAACGGATCCGGTCGGCTGCTGATCGCCGCCCGGCTCGGCACCACCAGACTGCTGGACAACGTTGCAATCCAAATCGATGGTATCGCCGGCACCTCTCGGGGGCCGGACGGACATGTTGAAACACCTTGGAGGAACTGATGTTTCGGACGATGCTCAAGTCGAAAATCCACCGCGCCACTGTCACGCAAGCGGATCTGCACTACGTCGGCTCGGTGACCATCGATGCCGACCTGATGGAGGCCGCCGATCTGTTGGAGGGCGAGCAGGTGACCATCGTGGACATCGACAACGGCGCCCGGCTCGTCACCTACGCGATCACCGGCGAGCGTGGCACCGGCATCATCGGAATAAATGGTGCCGCAGCGCATCTCGTGCACCCCGGCGACTTGGTGATCCTGATCGCCTACGGCACGATGGAGGATGCCGAGGCGCGTGCCTACCAGCCACGCATCGTCTTCGTCGATGCCGACAACAAGCAGATCGACCTGGGGAGCGATCCGGCTTTCGTGCCCGACGATGCGGCCGACCTATCCCCGGCACGCGGGCGGTACCCCCACAACCCCCGGATCGGCGTCCTGTAATCGTGCTGCTTGCGATCGACGTTCGCAACACGCACACCGTGGTCGGGCTGCTGTCCGGCGCCAAAGAGCACGCAAAAGTCGTGCAGCACTGGCGGATCCGCACCGAGTCCGAAGTCACCGCGGACGAACTGGCGCTGACCATCGACGGCCTGATCGGCGACGACTCCGAGCAGCTCACCGGCGCCGCGGCCCTGTCCACCGTTCCGTCGGTGTTGCACGAAGTGCGGGTCATGCTCGACCAGTACTGGCCGTCGGTTCCGCACGTGCTGATCGAGCCCGGGGTGCGGACCGGTATCCCGCTGCTGGTCGACAACCCGAAAGAGGTCGGCGCCGACCGGATCGTCAATTGCCTGGCGGCGTTTCAGAAATACGGAAAAGCCTGCATCGTCGTCGACTTCGGATCGTCGATCTGTGTGGACGTGGTTTCGGCCAAGGGGGAGTTCCTCGGCGGCGCGATCGCACCCGGGGTGCAGGTCTCCTCGGATGCCGCGGCGGCCCGCTCGGCCGCGCTGCGCCGGGTCGAGCTGTCCCGCCCCCGGTCGGTGATCGGTAAGAACACCGTCGAATGCATGCAAGCGGGCGCGGTGTTCGGCTTCGCCGGGCTGGTAGACGGCCTGGTGACGCGCATCCGCGAGGACGTCGACGGCTTTTCCGACGACTTAGGCGATCAAGTCGTGGTGGTGGCCACCGGCCACACCGCGCCGCTGCTGCTGTCCGAGCTGCAGACCGTTGCCCATTACGACCAGCACCTGACGCTGGACGGGCTGCGACTGGTGTTCGAGCGCAACCGGGACGCCCAGCGCGGCCGGCTCAAGACCGCACACTGACGTTCTCGCTCGCGCTGAGCGTGCGCACAGGGCGGAAACGCACCCGGTTCCACGCCGTGACCCCACACTCGAAGCCACCAGCGCACACTCGACGCCTGCGGCGACGGCCGCGCCAAGTCCTTTAAGCTGGCACGTCGTGAGTGCCGCCGCAGACAACGGAGCAGACCTCCCCGAGCAGTTCCGGATACGCCGGGATAAGCGCGCTCGGCTGTTGGCCGAGGGGCTTGACCCTTACCCGGTAGCCATCGAACGCACCCACACCCTGGCGCAGGTCCGCGCCGCCTACCCCGACTTGGCCGTCGACACCGCGACAGCCGACGTCGTCGGAGTTGCGGGACGGGTCATATTCGCGCGCAATTCCGGCAAATTGTGTTTCGCCACGCTGCAGGACGGTGATGGCGCCACCCTGCAGGTAATGGTCAGCCTGGACAAGGTCGGTCAGGATTCGCTGGAGGCCTGGAAAGCCGACGTCGACCTCGGCGACATCGTCTATGTACACGGCAACGTGATCAGCTCACGGCGCGGCGAATTATCCGTTCTGGCCGACTCCTGGCGGATCGCATCCAAGTCGCTGCGGCCGCTGCCGGTCGCGCATAAGGACATGAGTGAAGAATCGCGGGTGCGGCAGCGTTATGTCGACCTGATCGTCCGCCCGCAGGCGCGTGACGTGGCACGCCAACGAATCGCCGTTGTACGCGCGATACGCAACGCACTGGAACGGCGCGGGTTTCTCGAAGTCGAAACGCCAATCTTGCAGACGTTGGCCGGTGGCGCGGCAGCTCGGCCGTTCATCACGCATTCCAATGCTCTCGACATCGATCTCTACCTGAGGATCGCACCCGAACTGTTCCTCAAGCGATGCATCGTCGGTGGATTCGACAGGGTCTTCGAGCTAAATCGTGTGTTCAGAAACGAAGGTTCCGATTCCACACATTCTCCGGAATTCTCGATGTTGGAGACCTACCAGACGTACGGAACGTATGACGATTCGGCAGTCGTCACGCGAGAGCTTATTCAAGAGGTGGCCGACGAGGCCATCGGTATCCGACAACTGCGGTTGCCAGATGGCAGTGTCTACGACATAGACGGAGAATGGGCGTCGATTCAAATGTATCCGTCGTTGTCTGCGGAGCTCGGGGAAGAGATCACACCGCAGACGTCGGTCGATCGGTTACGTGCCATCGCGGACCGGCTAGGTGTCGAGATTCCCGAGGGCCGCGGCTACGGGCACGGAAAGCTTG
This sequence comes from Mycobacterium montefiorense, assembly GCF_003112775.1. Taxonomy (GTDB): domain Bacteria; phylum Actinomycetota; class Actinomycetes; order Mycobacteriales; family Mycobacteriaceae; genus Mycobacterium; species Mycobacterium montefiorense. Next base: position 254,948 of record NZ_BFCH01000002.1, read on the forward strand.
TCGAGGAGCTGTGGGAGCACGCGGTGGGCAATACGCTGACCGCACCGATGTTCGTCAAGGATTTCCCTGTCGAGACAACACCTTTGACACGACAGCACCGAAGTATCCCGGGTGTGACCGAGAAGTGGGACCTCTACGTGCGCGGCGTCGAACTCGCCACCGGGTACTCGGAATTAAACGATCCGGTGGTGCAACGCGAGCGATTCGCCGAACAAGCGCGCGCCGCGGCCGCTGGTGATGACGAGGCTATGCTGCTCGACGAAGACTTTCTCGCCGCACTCGAGTATGGGATGCCGCCTTGCACCGGAACGGGAATGGGTATCGACCGGTTGTTGATGACTTTGACCGGGCTGTCAATTAGAGAGACAGTTTTGTTCCCGATTGTTCGACCGCACTCTAGCTGAAAGCGCAACACTCGGTGTTGCGCTCAGATTGAATATGCTGCGTTGATATGGCAGATTAGTGACCGGGGAGTGGGTCCAAACTGCCCAGCAACTGCTCAGGAAGAACGCGAGGGTAAGCAAATGGCGAAAAAAGTCACCGTCACCTTGGTCGATGATTTCGACGGTGCAGGCGCCGCCGACGAAACTGTCGAATTCGGGCTTGACGGGGTGACCTATGAGATTGATCTTTCAACGAAGAATGCCGCGAAACTCCGCGGTGATCTTAAGCAGTGGGTGGCAGCCGGCCGTCGCGTCGGTGGCCGTCGCCGTGGACGTTCCGGAACTGGGCGCGGTCGTGGGGCAATTGACCGCGAGCAGAGCGCGGCGATCCGCGAATGGGCGCGCAGAAACGGGCACAACGTGTCGACGCGGGGCCGTATCCCGGCAGACGTCATCGACGCGTTCCACGCTGCCACCTAGATAAGCCGTTGACCGGCGCCCGGCCGTGAGGCCTGGGCGCCGGTTCTGTTTTCGCTGGTGGCGTAATTATCGCCGGCGTTCGGGGAAACGAATTGGTGGTTTGTCTCGTTTCTTCAGCTATGGCTCTGTCATCACCGGGGGATTCCTCAGATGGTGCCGAGCAGGCCCGAACGTCAAGGCACCGCAAGGTTAGAACCCTGGCGGGCCGACCACTACAGTAGACACCAGGTACGCACTGTCGGCCCGTTTGCCGACAACGAGGGAGTACCGATGGTGAGGGAGAGCAGGTAACCACCGATGTTCGAGAGATTCACTGACCGCGCCCGAAGGGTGGTCGTCCTGGCCCAAGAAGAGGCCCGGATGCTCAACCACAACTACATCGGCACCGAGCACATCCTGTTGGGTTTGATTCACGAAGGTGAAGGCGTCGCAGCGAAGTCGCTGGAGTCGCTTGGGATCTCGCTCGAGGGCGTCCGGAGCCAGGTCGAAGAGATCATCGGCCAGGGGCAGCAGGCACCGTCGGGGCACATCCCGTTCACCCCGCGTGCCAAGAAGGTTCTGGAGCTGAGCCTGCGCGAGGCGCTGCAGCTCGGCCACAACTACATCGGCACCGAGCACATTTTGCTGGGCCTGATTCGTGAGGGCGAGGGCGTGGCCGCCCAGGTGCTGGTCAAGCTCGGCGCCGAGCTGACCCGGGTGCGCCAGCAGGTGATTCAGCTGCTGAGCGGCTACCAGGGTAAGGAGGCCGCGGAGGCCGGGACCGGTGGCCGCGGCGGCGAGTCCGGCAGCCCGTCCACGTCGTTGGTTCTCGACCAGTTCGGCCGCAACCTGACGGCTGCCGCGATGGAAGGCAAGCTGGACCCTGTCATCGGCCGCGAGAAGGAAATCGAGCGGGTGATGCAGGTGTTGAGCCGGCGCACCAAGAACAACCCAGTGCTGATCGGCGAGCCCGGCGTCGGCAAGACCGCTGTGGTCGAAGGTCTGGCGCAGGCCATTGTGAAGGGCGAGGTGCCCGAGACCCTCAAGGACAAGCAGCTCTACACGCTGGACCTGGGGTCGCTGGTCGCGGGCAGCCGCTACCGCGGTGATTTCGAGGAACGCCTGAAGAAGGTGCTCAAGGAGATCAATACCCGCGGCGACATCATCCTGTTCATCGACGAGCTGCACACCCTGGTCGGTGCCGGCGCCGCCGAGGGCGCGATCGACGCCGCGTCGATCCTCAAGCCCAAGCTGGCCCGCGGCGAGCTGCAGACCATCGGTGCCACCACGCTCGACGAGTACCGCAAGTACATCGAGAAGGACGCTGCCCTGGAGCGCCGCTTCCAGCCGGTGCAGGTCGGCGAGCCGACGGTGGCGCACACCATCGAGATCCTGAAGGGTCTGCGCGATCGCTACGAGGCGCACCACCGGGTGTCGATCAGCGACTCCGCAATCGTGGCCGCCGCCACGCTGGCCGACCGCTACATCAACGACCGGTTCCTGCCGGACAAGGCGATCGACTTGATCGACGAGGCCGGAGCGCGGATGCGAATCCGCCGGATGACCGCTCCGCCAGACCTGCGTGAGTTCGACGAGAAGATCGCCGACGCGCGTCGGGAAAAGGAATCCGCGATCGACGCCCAGGACTTCGAAAAGGCCGCCAGCCTGCGCGACCGCGAGAAGCAACTGGTCGCGCAGCGGGCCGAGCGCGAAAAGCAGTGGCGTTCAGGCGATATGGATGTGGTCGCCGAGGTGGACGACAACGAGATCGCCGAGGTGCTGGGCAACTGGACCGGTATTCCGGTGTTCAAGCTCACCGAGGCCGAGACCACGCGCCTGCTGCGTATGGAGGACGAACTACACAAGCGCATCATCGGTCAGGTCGATGCCGTCAAGGCCGTCTCCAAGGCGATCCGCCGTACCCGCGCCGGGCTGAAAGACCCCAAACGCCCGTCGGGCTCGTTCATCTTCGCCGGCCCGTCGGGCGTCGGTAAGACCGAACTGTCCAAGGCGCTGGCCAACTTCCTGTTCGGCGACGACGACGCGCTCATCCAGATCGACATGGGCGAATTCCACGACCGGTTTACCGCGTCGCGGCTGTTCGGTGCTCCGCCCGGATATGTCGGCTACGAAGAGGGCGGCCAGCTCACCGAGAAGGTGCGCCGCAAGCCGTTCTCCGTGGTGCTGTTCGACGAGATCGAGAAGGCGCACCAGGAGATCTACAACAGCCTGTTGCAGGTGCTCGAAGATGGTCGGCTCACCGACGGGCAGGGCCGCACGGTGGACTTCAAGAACACCGTGCTGATCTTCACGTCCAACCTCGGCACCTCCGACATCTCCAAGCCGGTGGGCCTGGGCTTCACCCAGGGTGGCGGCGAGAACGACTACGAGCGGATGAAGCAGAAGGTCAACGACGAGCTGAAGAAGCACTTCCGCCCCGAGTTCCTCAACCGCATCGACGACATCATCGTCTTCCACCAGCTGACTCGTGACGAGATCATCCAAATGGTCGACCTGATGATCGAACGCGTCGGCAAGCAGCTCAAGACCAAGGACATGGCGATGGAGCTGACCGACAAGGCCAAGTCGTTGCTGGCCAAGCGCGGCTTCGACCCGGTGCTGGGTGCTCGCCCGCTGCGGCGCACCATCCAGCGCGAGATCGAGGACCAGCTCTCCGAGAAGATCCTCTTCGACGAGGTCGGTCCCGGTCAGGTCGTTACCGTCGACGTGGACAACTGGGACGGCGAAGGTGCCGGCGAGGACGCGGTGTTCACGTTCGCCGGAGCGCGCAAGCCGCCGGCCGAGCCGGAACTGACGAAAGCCGGAGCGCACGCCGCGCCCGACAACCAGTAGCACTACAGCAAACGGGTGGTTAGTCTCTGACCGGACTAACCACCCGTTTTGCTGTGCTGAGAGCTAAGGGGTTCGGCTGTGCTGATCGTCACCACGAATGACCTTCCGGGCTGGGAGATTCGGCGCGTCTGCGGCGAAGTGTTCGGACTGACTGTTCGCTCGCGCAATGCGTTCGCCCAGTTCGGTGCCGGACTGAAGTCGATGTTCGGCGGCGAACTGGCCGGCATGACAAAGAATCTCGCCGAGAGTCGCAACGAGGCGATGGGTCGGCTGATCGCCGAGGCGCGCAACCGCGGCGGCAACGCGATCATCGCGATGCGGTTCGACACCACTGAGATCGGCGACGTGTGGACCGAGATCTGCGCCTACGGCACGGCAGTGGAGGCGGTGCCGGTTACGGATGCCGCGAAATACACCGCCAGCCAACTGGGCTACGGCGGACAGCCCGCGCAGTAGTGATTGGTTCTACTGTGCAGTCCGATTAGACTGACGACTGTTATCAGTTATTGCTGATGGGCAACGGAATCTGGTGAAATTCCAGAACGGTCGCGCCACTGTGGAGAGTCAGACCCGGAACCCGTCACGAAGGTGGGACGCGTCATTCCCAGAAGGAGTCAGCAGTGTCCAGTTCTGAGACGACCCGCGCACGCGCGATAGATTTGTCGGCGTCGAGCGCCGCGCTCTGGTTGGCGGCAACCGCTTTCCTGGCGTTGTTGGCGATTTACTTCGTCGGCGTCGATCAAGGTGCCGTGTCGCTGTTCGGCAGCGACACGCATGTGCACGAATTCGTGCACGATGCGCGCCACCTCCTCGGCTTCCCCTGCCACTGATCCGGCGTGGAGAAGCGTCTGATCGGACGCGGGCTGCTGGCGGGCGCAATCGGCGCCGTGCTGGCATTCGTATTCGCCCGTCTGTGTGCCGAACCCGTAATCGCCCGGGCGATCGACTTCGAAGACGGTCGTACCGACGCCGAGAATGCCCACGGTGTGCATGAGCATGGCGCGGAGCTGTTCACCCGCGGCGTGCAGTCCAACCCCGGACTGGGCTTTGGTGTGCTGATTTTTGGTGTCGCCATGGGTGCGCTGTTCGCCGTGCTGTTCTGCGTCACCTATGCCCGCACTGCAGGCCGTGCGGACAGTCCTGCGCCGCGCCAACTTTCGCTGCTTTTGGCGGCGGGTGCCTTCGTGGCGGTCTACCTGGTGCCGTTCGTGAAATATCCGCCGAACCCGCCCGCCGTCGGTCAGTCCGATACCATCGGGGCCCGCACCGGCTGGTATCTGCTGATGGTGCTGGCGTCGGTGGTGCTGGCGAGCGGGGCGGTGTTGCTGGCCCGGCGACTGGCTGACCGATTCGGCCGGTGGAATTCACGGCTGCTCGCGGCCGGGGCTTACCTGGTCGCCGTCGTGGTGGTGATGGTGGCGTTACCAACGGTGGACGAGACGCCCGCGCCGTTGCGCGACGCCTCCGGCACGATCATCTACCCGGGCTTTCCCGCGGATGTGCTCTACGAATTCAGGCTGCTGTCGTTGGGCACGCAGCTGCTGCTGTGGGTCACCATCGGCCTGGTCTTTGCGACACTTGCCGACCGGTTGCTGACAGAGCGCTCCGAGAACGGACGGGTATCGAGCATCGCGGCGTGACGGAGGTCGTCCGGCTGACCCTGGTGTCGCACGCGATGACCGACGCTATGGCGGTGGTACGCTTTCCGACCGACGAGCCGCTCAACGAAACCGGGTGTCGGCAGGCGAAAGCCGCCGTGGGCCTTGATATCCCCGGGGCTCGGCACCTCGCCGGACCCGAGCGGCGCACCCGCCAAACCGCGGAGTTACTCGGGTTGCAGGCCACGGCCGAGCCGCGGTTGGCCGACCTCGACTGTGGCAGCTGGCGTGGACAGACACTCGGTGCCGTGGCCGCGGCGGACCTTGAGGTGTGGCTGACCGAACCGGCATGCGCGCCGCACGGCGGGGAATCCGTCGTCGACCTCACCGAGCGGGTGGCCGGATGGCTGGCGTCGTTGATCGAAGAGCCTTCGCGAATCGTTGCGGTGACCCATCCGGCAGTGATCCGGGCGGCGATCCTGGTGGCTCTCGGCACTGGGCCGAAGTCGTTCTGGCGCATCGATATTGCACCGGTTGGCGCAACGACGATGCATTACCGCAACGACTGCTGGACGCTGCGGCTGCACTGACTACTGCGGCGCGATCAGCGCGAACGCCCGCTTGGCGACCTGCAGCATCCAGCCCGTCACCTTCGGCCCATGATCGCGCGGCCAGTTCAGCTGGAAGCTGACGACCCACGGCTGTTGCGTCTTGTCGACGGCATACCAGCTGAAGGTCAGATCGCCTGGCAGGCCACCGGCTTTCGCCCCGATATACGGCCAAACATTTCGGTCCAGCTGGATACCCGAGACCGCGGACAGGATCTGCTTGATCGGTGCAGCCTCGCCGACCGCGTCGGCTTGCAGCGCCGCATGGATTCGGCAGATGTCCTCGGCGCTGCCGTACCACTCCGCTCCGTACGCCGACGCCGGGGTGTGGGCGCGAGCCGGATCAGGTTCATACGGTGCTGAATTCGCCTGTGCCAGCAGCTGGGCGCGGACCTGCGGGGCTGCGTTCTGCCACTGGCTGCGCAGATCCGGTCGGCCCCAGCCGATGGAGAATAGCTCGTACATCGTGGGGAAGGGAGTCATGCTGGCCGGATCGTGATGGCCGGCCGTGGCGAGCGCGGATTCGATGGCGCGCGTGCCCATTCTTTCGATCAGCAAATCGGTGGCCATGTTGTCGCTGTTGGCGATCATCTTCGCGGCCGCGGTGCGCACCGAAACGTGGTCGCCCGGAGCAAGTCCCAAGCCCGACGAACCAACCGCCTTGCTCTTTTCGGTGACTGTCAACTGATCGTCCCAGGACACCGTGTGGTTGCGAATTGCGCCCGCCAATGCGTGCAACACGTAAAGCTTGAAAATTGATGCCAGCGGCAGAGATTCGCCGGTATTGGTGCCCACCACCGGATCGCAGCGGCCATTGTCGACCTTGGCGACCTGATAGGAGTACCGCGCACCGGTCTTGCTCAGCGTGGCGTCAATGTCATGCCATGAGGTGATGGTCGGCGCCAGTGTCTCGAGCTCAAACCGATCAACCCGCCCGACGTCGTCGGTGTGAATCCGGATGTCTTGGCGCGCGCCGTAGGACGAGGTGAGGTGCAGCGTGGCAACGCTGGCGCTGATGTCTACCCCGTCGAGGGCGAACGGACGATCCCACCAGAGTTCTTCCATGGTGGTTTCCACCGAGTCCACCTTGTCGGGCGCGGCCAGAGTGCGAACTCCGACCGGGCCGATCGGCCAGTCCGAGTTGAGCATGTCGACGGTCTGCTGAGCCCGCAGGCCGGGAGGCGTCCGGGTATCGATCGCCCGCCCGGCGTTGGCCGCGTTCGCCTGTGGTGACGGTGATGGGGAGCAACCCGGTGCCAAGGTCGCGACCAGTGCGGCGGCCGCGGTGACGGCCACGAAGCGGTGCCGCGTGGGACCCAGCCTTTTCGGCCTATTCAGTCGGCTTACTCCCGGCCACGTCCATGACCACCTCGAATTCCAGCAACGACGCGCCGGTCGCCACCGGGTTGGCACGCTGACCAGCATGAGCTTCGACGGCGGGCCCACTCGCCCAGGCCTGGAATGCTTCATCGGACTCCCAGTGTGTCACGACGAAATAGCGGTTCTCACCCTTGACCGGGCGCAACAGCTGAAAGCCGAGGAAGCCGGGTTGGTTGTCCACGGCGTGTGCCCGGTGGGCGAACCGCTTCTCCAGCTCAGGGCCGGCGTCGGCCGGTACTTCGATGGCATTGATCTTCACCACTGGCGACATGTCCGCCAGGCTACCCCGCCCCCTGCCTCGTCCCACCCCTGGGCGGGACACGCAAGATGGTGCTATGCCCACCACCTTGTTGACCGCTCACGGCGGGCACGGTGAGCCGTTGATCCTGGTGCACGGCCTGATGGGCCGCGGCACCACCTGGTCGCGTCAGCTGCCGTGGCTGACCCGGCTGGGCACCGTCTACACCTACGACGCGCCGTGGCATCGCGGGCGCGACGTGCAGGACCCGCATCCGATCAGCACCGAGCGCTTCGTGGCCGATCTAGCCGACGCGGTAACCACATTGGGGGTACCGGTACGGCTGGTGGGGCATTCGATGGGTGCCCTGCACTCCTGGTGTCTGGCCGCGCAGCGTCCCGAATTGGTTTCGGCGCTGGTGCTCGAGGACATGGCGCCGGACTTCCGCGGCCGCACTACCGGTCCGTGGGAGCCGTGGCTGCATGCTCTTCCGGTCGAATTCGAAACTGCGGAACAAGTATTCAGCGAATTCGGGCTGGTAGCCGGGCAGTATTTCCTGGATGCCTTCGACCGCACCGACACCGGTTGGCGGCTACACGGCCATACTTCGCGATGGATAGAGATCGCCGCCGAATGGGGAACCCGGGACTACTGGACGCAGTGGCAAGCGTGCCGGGCGCCGGCGCTGCTGCTCGAGGCCGGCAACTCCGTTACCCCACCGGGCCAGATGCAGGCGATGGCGAAGACCGGTTCTCCGACAACGTATTCGGCTATTCCTGAAGCCGGTCACCTGATTCACGACGAAGCTCCGCAGCTGTACCGCCAGGCGGTCGAGTCATTCCTCGCCGGCTAGCCCGAATCGGCCGTCGGCCGTCTGGGTCACCAGGCCGTCGGCGAGCAGCGAATACAGGGCGCGGTCCCGCTGCGCGGTATCGGTCAGCCAAGCCACGTCGAGCGCAGCTCGGGTAACCGGAGAGTCGTTGGCGCGCAACACATCCAGTAACCGCCCGCGGACCTGACGATCTGTTCCGGCGTAGGTCTGAACGCGGCGGGCCGGGGATTGCGCGGGGGGAAAGCCGGCATGCCGCCACGCGCACTGATCGACTGGGCACAACCCACAGCGGGGTGTTCGCGCCGTGCATACCGTGGCGCCCAATTCCATTAGTGCCACCGAAAACTGAGGCGCCGTATCGCCTTTCGGCAACAGCGCCGAGACGTCGGCATGGTCGCGTGTCGCAGAGGGTGTACCGGCGTCGGCCAGGCCGTGCACGGCGCGGGCAACCACCCGACGAACATTGGTGTCCACCACCGGCACCCGCTTGCGGTAGGCGAAGCACGCCACGGCCCGCGCGGTGTAGCTGCCGATACCCGGCAAACCCAACAGGATCTCGACGTCGTCGGGAACGACGTCGCCGTGATCACGCGCGATGACGATGGCGCATTCATGCAAGCGTTTTGCCCGCCTCGGGTAGCCCAGCTTGCCCCAGGCCCGCAGCACGTCGGCAGCACTGGCCGCGGCGGTCGCCGACGGGGTCGGCCAGCGTTGTACCCATTGCGTCCAGATCGGCAGCACCCGGGCCACCGGCGTCTGCTGCAGCATGAATTCGCTGACCAGAATCTGCCACGCGTCCACACCCGGTTCCCGCCAAGGTAGATCGCGGCGCGTGCGTTCGTACCACCCCAGAAGTTCATGAACGGGGATTTGCCCCGGGCTAGTCATCGCCGCCCGCAACACGCCAGAATGTGTCCCATGCCCAACTCCAATCCGGTATCAGCATGGAAAGCACTCAAAGAGGGTAACGAGCGATTCGTCGCCGGACAGCCTGCGCACCCGAGCCAGAGCGTCGAGCATCGCGCCGGCCTGGCTTCCGGTCAGAAGCCGACCGCGGTGATCTTCGGTTGTTCGGACAGCCGGGTCGCCGCCGAGCTGATCTTCGACCAGGGTCTGGGCGACATGTTCGTGGTGCGCACCGCCGGACAAGCCATCGACACGGCAGTGCTGGGCTCGATCGAATACGCGGTCGTGGTGCTCGACGTTCCGCTGATCGTCGTCCTCGGCCATGACAGCTGCGGTGCCGTCAAGGCTGCCATCGGCGCGGTCGACGACGGTGCGATACCAGGGGGGTTCGTGCGCGACGTGGTGGAGCGGGTCGCACCGTCGATCCTGATGGGCCGCCGCGACGGGCTGAGTCGGGTCGACGAGTTCGAGGCACGGCATGTGAGCGAGACGTTGGCCCAGCTCACATCGCGTTCTGCCGCCATCGCCGAGCGGGTGTCGGCCGGCAAGGTGGCACTCGCCGGGGTCACCTATCATCTCGCCGACGGGCGAGCGGCGCTGGTCGACCACATCGGAGACATTGGCGAGTAGGGGGCGAGTAGCTCCGTTTCCGCCTCGCGCCGCGGGGCCGCTAACACGGGCCTAACACGTTCGAAGGTCAGCTAACATCGCGACACGCCGAGTCGGATCGGACAAATCGGTGTGACCTGGACTTACGGTGTGATCGTGCTGGATCTAGAACCACGTGGCCCGCTACCCACGGAGATCTATTGGCGGCGCAGGGGGCTGGCCCTGGGGATCGCGGTCGTCGTAATCGGCATTGCTGTCGCGGCTGTCCTTGCCTTCATGGGTAACGGTGCGGGCGCCAAACCCGCCAGCGTCAACAAGGCCGGATCGGCTCAAAACACGCCCGCCGCGCCGCCGCCGCAAGCACCACCGCCGCCGGGGCAGGAAGGTGTCACCCCGGTGCCGGCGCCGCAGGGTCAGAACCCTGAGGCCGTGACGCCCACCGCTGCGGTGCAGCCACCGCCGGTGCTGAAGGAGGGTGATGACTGCCCCGATTCGACGCTGGCCGTCAAGGGGCTGACCAACGCTCCCCAATACTTCATCGGCGACCAGCCGAAATTCACGATGGTCGTCACCAACATCGGGCTGGTGGCCTGCAAGCGCGACGTGGGTGCCGCTGTGCTGGCCGCCTACGTCTACTCGCTGGACAACAAGCGGCTGTGGTCCAACCTGGACTGCGCGCCGTCCAACGAGACGCTGGTCAAGACCTTCACTCCGGGTGAACAGGTGACGACGGCGGTGACTTGGACGGGAATGGGCTCCTCGCCGCACTGCCCGCTGCCGCGGCCGGCGATCGGCCCGGGCACTTACAACCTGGTCGTCCAGTTGGGCAATCTGCGCTCGCTCACGGTTCCGTTCATCCTGAATGTTCCGCCGCCCCCGCCGGGCCCGGTGCCGGGTCAGCCGGCGGTGCCGCAACCTGAGGCCCCGCCCGGGGTTGGTCCCGGTCCCTCGCCCGCGGGGTAGTTGGTCTGTCAGCTGAGCGGGTCGGCGATCGTCGACTCCGCCAGCTGCGACAGCCCTTCCCGCACATGGCGGGCCCACATTGCGCCGATGCCGTCGACCGATTGTAGGTCGTTGGCGCTGGCGGCCAGCAGACCCTGCAGTGTGCCGAAGTTTCGGACCAACAGATCCACATGGGCGAACTGCAGCCGCGGGATACCGGCCATCGCGCGATAGCCACGCGAGCTCAGTGCCGAGTCCTGCGCCTCTGCCGTCGTCGGATAGCCGAAAACCTTTGCTAACGAGGTGATTTCGAGCAGCTCGGTGTCCGACAACGCGTCCAGCTCATCGAGTGTCGCGATCATCTGTGCATCCGATAGCGGCTCGGGGCTGGCATGGTAGTCACGCACGATCAGTTCTCGATCGGCGTCGTTGCCGCCCAGCAGCTCCTCGAGTTGCAGCCGCAGCTGGCGTCCGTCGGTACCCAATTCGACAACGTCGTAGTCGATCACCAGGCCGATCCGACGGACCAGCTCGAGTCGCTGCACCGCGGTCATCACGTCGCGCAGGGTGACGAAGTCTTCGATCTCCGCGCGCGACAGCTGCCGGCTGACCTCGTCGAGCCGGGTCTTGTAGCGCTCCAGGGTCGCGATGGCCTGGTTGGCTCGCGACAGGATGGTCGCGGAATCGGCGAGCACATGGCGTTCCCCGCCCACGTAGACGGTGACGATGTTCATCGAATGGCTGACCGAGATCACCGGGTGACCGGTCTGGATCGCGGCTCGTTCCGCCGACCGGTGCCGGGTGCCCGACTCGTCGGTGGGGATCGACGGATCGGGCACCAGCTGCACGTTGGCCCGCACGATGCGGCTGGCGTCGGTGGACAGCACGACGGCACCGTCCATCTTCGCCAGTTCACGCAACCGCGTCGGGGCGTAGCGGACATCGAGAGCGAAGCCACCGTCGCAGATGGCCTCGACGTTCTCGTCGTTGCCGAGCACGATCAGCGCGCCGGTTCGGCCACGCAGAATGCGCTCCAGGCCATCCCGGAGCCCGGTGCCAGGTGCCAGGCGGGCGACTGTTTCACGCAGGGTCGGACGGGTCACAGGCTGTCATTCTGCTACGCCAGGGCTCGCGGCGTGGCAATGTCTAGCCGTTCGAGTCCACAGGGCCTGCTGCTGCGGTGGTCGGCGATGTCGCTCATGTGCTCCAGCGCCGCGCCGATGGTGGGTGCGCTCAGCGCTCGCATGCTCCGTGGAACGGCGTCGCATCCCGGTGGAATCAGCGCGATGGTGAACCCCTGCCGCGCGGCTTCGGCCAGCCGCCGGTCCATCCCGCTGACCCGGCGCAGATCGCCCGCGAGCCCCACCTCACCGACCATCACCGCGGTTGTCGGCAGCGGCAGATCGGTCAATGCCGAAGCCAGCGCAATCGCGACGGCGAGATCCGAGGACGGATCGGTCAACCGCATGCCGCCCACAGTGGACAGGTAGATGTCGTTGGCGGCCAGCGGCAGCTTGGCGTGCTTTTCCAGCACGGCGGTGATCATCGCGGCGCGGGAGTGATCGATCCCGCTGACCGCGCGGCGCGGTGAACCGGCGTTCGGTGTGGCCAGCAACGCCTGCACTTCGCCGATCAGCGGCCGCTTGCCGTCCAGGGCGACCGTGATCGCGGTACCCGCGACCGGGCTAGGCCGTTGATCCAGGAACAGGTTGGACGGGTCGGCTATGCCCTCAATTCCGTTGTCGTGCAACATGAAACAGCCGACCTCGTCGGCGCCGCCGAATCGGTTCTTGATTCCGCGGACCATCCGCAGCGAGCCGTTGCGGTCGCCCTCGAAATGCAGCACGACGTCGACAAGGTGTTCCAGCGAGCGTGGTCCCGCGATCGCCCCGTCCTTGGTGACGTGGCCGACGAGAATCAGCGCCACGCCGTTGGCCTTGGCCGCGGCGGTCAGCGCCGCCGTCACCGCCCGCACCTGCGTGACCCCGCCGGCGACGCCGTCGGATTCGGTGGTGGACATGGTCTGCACCGAGTCGACGATCACCAGTGCGGGCTTGACCGTCGCGATGTGCTCGAGCACGGTGTGCAAGTCGGATTCGGCGGCCAGGTAGACCTCGTCTGAACTGCAGCCCATCCGATCCGCGCGCAGCCTGATCTGGCCTGCGGACTCCTCACCGGAGATGTACAGCGCGCGCTGTCCGGACTGCGCCCACAGGTGGGCGACCTTGAGCAGCAACGTCGACTTACCGACGCCCGGGTCACCCGCCAGCAGCGTCACCGAGCCGGGCACCACGCCGCCGCCGAGCACCCGGTCGAGTTCGTCGATGCCCGTCGCGCGGTGCTGACTGGCGTTGGGTTGGATGGAACTGATCGGAACGGCGCGCGAAGCCCCGTTGACCGAACGGCGGCCGCCCACCGTGCCGAGTACGGCTACCTGATCGACGGTGCCCCAAGTGCCGCATTCTCCACAGCGGCCCACCCATTTTGCGGTGACGTGCTGGCACTCCGAGCAACGGTATTGCGAGCGCGCATTTGCCACGTCATGACGGTATCCGGCGGGGGCGACAAGCCCCGCTGCAACACGGCCGTTTAGGCCTCCGGCGGCGCCATCCCGGCGGAAATCGGCACCTGCACGCTGGCCTGCCCGGCCTTCTCGAAGGTGAAGGTGAACTTGTAGCTGAGGCCGTTCGTGATGGGCTTAGCCAAGTTGACGGATGCCTTGGCCGCACTGTTTGGGTTGAGCGGGCCCGGCGCCACCTTCTGGCCTTCCGGCGTACCGATGAATAGCATCCCGCTGGCGGGCAAGCTGGGGTCGCCGGTCACCGTCACGGTGCCGATGTCACTGCTGATGCCCAGCAGCCGGTCCGCGACATCCGGAGACTGATTCACGGCCACCAGGACCAGGTCGACGCTCTTACCCGGTCGCAGATAGTCGCCGGTCTGGGACGCCTGGATACGGATGTCGCGCAGCGCCACGTTGTTGATCGAGACTTTGTTGCCGTTGACGGCAGGCTCCTGGGTGGCCATCTGCGAGATCTGCCCGGCGCCGCAGCCGGTCAGCACGGCGGCTACCAGCGCGGCCAGGCCGACGGCGGCGACTCGGGCGCGAAGGCGGACCGCGAAGCTGTTCTTGAAGCGGTTCACTCGATGCCTCCTGGGCTCGGTCTGGCTGGTCAGGGGAAGTCGCGGCGCGACGACAGCGGGGTCAACTGTGCAACTATGCACAGTAGTAGGAACGCCGCTCCAGCGGTAGCGCAGGTGGCAGACCAGCACCGCAGCACCTGCAGCGGGCCCACTGCCGTGGGCAACAGGCGGCATTGATAGTGTGTTTGATTGCACGTCTTCCCGCTTCTGTCAACCCCTATTGAGCGCGCGTTGTGCCCCTGACCTGCACTGTTGCTTCGCGTGTGTTGGACCGCCGTGCTAGACTGAAGTAACGAAAGGGGCTCGAATCAGATGATCTTCAAGGTCGGCGACACCGTTGTTTATCCACACCACGGTGCTGCGTTAGTCGAGGCGATCGAAACCCGCACCATCAAAGGGGAGCAAAAAGAGTATCTCGTCTTGAAAGTTGCGCAGGGTGACCTGACCGTTCGAGTTCCCGCAGACAACGCCGAATACGTCGGGGTCCGTGACGTCGTCGGACAAGAAGGTCTCGACAAGGTCTTCCAGGTATTGCGCGCCCCGCACACCGAGGAGCCGACCAACTGGTCGCGCCGCTACAAGGCCAACCTCGAAAAGCTTGCTTCCGGCGACGTCAACAAGGTTGCCGAAGTGGTCCGCGACCTGTGGCGTCGCGATCAGGAACGCGGTCTATCCGCGGGTGAAAAGCGCATGCTGGCAAAGGCCCGGCAGATTCTTGTCGGTGAGTTGGCGCTTGCTGAGAGCACCGATGATGCCAAAGCGGAGACCATCCTCGACGAGGTTCTGGCCGCCGCTTCCTGAAGGCCCTGAGTTCAGGTGGTCGGGGGCGCAGTTGTCGCAGTGGTCCCGGCCGCGGGGTTGGGGGAGCGGCTGCGTGCCGGTATCCCTAAAGCATTCTGCGAACTCGACGGTCGCACTCTGCTTGAGCGGGCCGTCGCGGGTCTGCTGCAATCGGGGGTCGTTAACCATGTCGTGGTGGCGGTACCCGCCGATCGCATCGATCAAGCCAAACAAGTCCTAGGCTCGGCAGCCACCGTCGTGCCGGGCGGCGCCGGGCGCACCGAATCGGTCAGTCTGGCTTTGTCCGCCCTGCCCGGCGAACCCGAGTTCGTCTTGGTTCATGACGCCGCCCGGGCATTGACTCCGCCCGATTTGATCGTCCGGGTGGTCGACACTTTGCGGGCCGGGCACAGCGCCGTCGTCCCCGCGCTGGCGCTGCATGACACCATCAAGGCCGTGGATGCCAACGGCGTGGTGCTGGGCACGCCGGAGCGGGCCGGGCTGCGCGCGGTGCAGACGCCGCAGGGTTTCGCCGCCGAGCTGTTGCTGCGCGCATATCAGCGCGCTGCCGGCGCGGTTTTCACCGATGACGCATCTCTGGTTGAGCACGTGGGTGGCCAGGTTCAGGTCATCGACGGCGACCCGCTGGCATTCAAGATCACCACCCAGCTGGATCTGCTGCTGGCCCATGCGATTGTGCGCCGGTGAACGAGTTGCCGCGGGTCGGTCTGGGTACCGATGTACATCCGATCGAGTCCGGACGGCCCTGCTGGCTGGTAGGGCTGCTGTTTGCCGATGCCGACGGCTGCGCCGGACACTCCGACGGCGACGTCGCCGCGCACGCACTGTGCGATGCCGTGCTGTCGGCTGCCGGGCTGGGTGACATCGGGGCCGTGTTCGGCGTCGACGATCCGCGGTGGAAAGACGTCAGCGGCGCCGACATGCTGCGCCACGTCGTCGATTTACTGTCGGAGCACGGCTTTCGGGTCGGAAACGCCGCCGTGCAAGTGATCGGCAACCGGCCGAAGATCGGTCTGCGGCGCGCCGAGGCGCAGCAGGTGTTGTCGGATCTACTGCGGGCGCCGGTATCCGTCTCGGCGACCACCACCGACGGGCTGGGCCTGACGGGGCGGGGCGAGGGTTTGGCGGCGATCGCGACTGCCCTGGTTGTCGCGCACGCATAGCCCCGCGAGCTGCGATCGGCCGATCGGAACTAGCAGGTAAGCTGGCACGTCGTGACCGATCGCCCCCCCATGCGGCTACACGACACGGCAGCTGGTGCCGTGCGTGATTTCGTTCCGCTGCGCGAGGGGCACGTCTCCATCTACCTGTGTGGCGCCACCGTTCAGGGGCAGCCGCACATCGGGCATGTCCGCAGCGGCGTGGCCTTCGACATCCTGCGCCGTTGGCTGATGGCGCGCGGTTACGACGTCGCATTCATCCGCAACGTGACCGACATCGACGACAAGATCCTCAACAAGGCGGCTGGCGCGTGCCGACCGTGGTGGGAGTGGGCGGCCACCTACGAGCGGGCATTCACCGCGGCCTACGACGCCCTGGACGTGCTGCCGCCATCGGCGGAGCCGCGAGCCACCGGCCACATCACCCAGATGGTCGAGTTGATGGACCGCCTGATCGAGAATGGTCACGCGTATGCCAGCGGCGGCGACGTGTACTTCGACGTGCTCAGCTACCCCGAGTACGGCCAGCTGTCCGGCCACCGGATCGATGACGTCCATCAGGGCGAGGGCACGGCCACCGGCAAGCGCGATCAGCGCGACTTCACCATGTGGAAGGGCGCCAAACCGGGCGAACCGTCATGGCCGACGCCGTGGGGCCGTGGGCGCCCGGGCTGGCACCTGGAATGCTCGGCGATGGCGCGCACATATCTGGGCCCAGAATTTGATATCCATTGCGGTGGAATGGATTTAGTATTCCCGCACCACGAAAACGAAATCGCTCAATCTCGTGCGGCCGGGGATGGATTCGCCCGCTACTGGCTGCACAACGGCTGGGTGACGATGGGCGGCGAGAAGATGAGCAAGTCGCTGGGTAACGTGCTGTCCATCCCGGCGATGCTGCAGCGCGTTCGCCCGCCCGAACTGCGCTACTACCTCGGCAGCGCGCATTATCGATCGATGCTCGAATTCTCCGAGACCGCCCTGCAGGACGCAGTGAAAGCCTATGTGGGAGTTGAGGAATTCCTGCACCGGGTGCGGGTCCGCATCGGTGGCGTCGTCTCGGGTGAGTGGACGCCGCGGTTCGCCGAGGCGCTCGACGACGACCTCGCGGTGCCGATCGCGCTTGCTGAGATCCACCACGCTCGAGCGGAGGGCAACCGGGCACTCGACGCCGGCGCTCACGAAGGCGCCTTGCGGCAGGCCGGTGCGATCCGGGCGATGATGGGGATCCTGGGCTGCGACCCGCTCGACGAACGCTGGGAATCGCGCGACGAGACTTCGGCGGCCCTGGCGGCTGTCGACGTGCTGGTCCAAGCCGAACTGGAAAGCCGCAAGCAGGCCCGCGAGGAGCGCAATTGGGCTCTGGCAGACCAGATCCGGGATCGACTCAAGAACGCTGGCATCGAAGTCACCGACACCGCCGACGGGCCGCAGTGGGAGCTGCTGGCCGGTGACGACAAGTAGATGGCCGGAAACTCGCGGCGCCAGGGGGCGATTCGTAAATCTGGTTCCAAGAAGGGTCCGACCGTTGGTTCGGGCGGCCAACGGCGTCGCGGACTGGAGGGCCATGGTCCCACCCCGCCGGCGCACATGCGCCCCAACCATCCCGCTGCCAAGCGCGCCAGCCGGCCGCAGCAACGCAGGCCCGCTAAACGCACCGACGAAACCGAAACGGTGCTCGGGCGCAACCCGGTGTTGGAGTGTTTGCGCTCCGGGACTCCCGCGACGGCGCTCTACGTCGCGCTTGGCATCGAGGCTGACGAGCGAGTAACCGAATCTGTCACCCGTGCTGCTGATTTAGGTATCGCGATCCTGGAAGTGCCGCGCACCGACCTGGACAGGATGACCACCAACCATCTGCACCAGGGCATCGCGCTGCAGGTGCCGCCATACAACTATGCCCACCCCGATGATCTGCTCACGACCGCTCTGCAATCCCCCCCGGCGTTGCTGGTCGCATTGGACAACATCTCCGATCCGCGCAATCTAGGCGCGATCGTTCGCTCGGTCGCGGCCTTCGGCGGCCACGGCGTCTTGATACCGCAGCGCCGTTCGGCCTCGGTTACGGCGGTGGCGTGGCGAACCAGCGCCGGTGCGGCCGCCCGCATTCCGGTGGCTCGAGCCACCAACCTCACCAGGACACTGAAGAATTGGGCCGACCGCGGGGTGCGGGTGATCGGGT
Organism: Mycobacterium montefiorense; assembly: GCF_003112775.1. Classification (GTDB taxonomy): domain Bacteria; phylum Actinomycetota; class Actinomycetes; order Mycobacteriales; family Mycobacteriaceae; genus Mycobacterium; species Mycobacterium montefiorense. The sequence continues at coordinate 273,043 of NZ_BFCH01000002.1, forward strand.
TGGATGCCGGTGGCGACACCGCGGTCGACGACCTGGACGGCCGCGACCCGATCGTGGTGGTGGTCGGTTCCGAAGGCAAGGGCCTTTCTCGGCTGGTACGGCAGAACTGCGAACAGGTGGTGTCGATACCGATGGCCGGTGATGCCGAATCGCTGAATGCCTCGGTGGCCGCCGGGGTTGTGCTCGCCGAGATCGCGCGTCAGCGCAGGAGTTAACCCGATTGCCGGGCCGGCTCGCGCACCTGGGTGCCATGGTGGCCGCCATCGTGTTGCTGGTGCCGTTGCCGGCGTCCCCAGCGGAAGCGTCCGGATTCGACCTGCAGGCTCACCGCGGCGGGCGTGGTGAAACGAGCGAGGAATCGCTGCGTGCATTCGCTAAATCGCTCGAACTTGGCGTCAGCACACTCGAACTCGACATCGTCATCAGCAAAGACGGGCAACCGCTGGTGTGGCACGATCCGACGATCGCCGCGGAAAAATGTGTCGACACCGGGCCGGCATCTCCCGGCGATTCGCAATACCCCTACGTCGGTAAGCTGGTGCACGAGCTCACCCTGGCGCAGATCCACACGTTGGACTGCGGCCGGCTGCTCGCCGAGTTCCCGCACGCTGAAGTGGTGCGGGACAACAAGATAGCGACCCTGCCGGAAGTGTTCGCGCTTGCCGACTCGTATCGGGCCGCGGTGCGTTACAACATCGAAACCAAGGTGGAAGCCGACAAACCGGGCAGCTCAGCCGAGCCCCAGCAGTTCGTCGACGTGATCCTTGCTGCGGTCAGGTCGGCGGGCAAGCTCGCTGCCGTCGAGATGCAAAGCTTCGACTGGCGCACCCTACCGATGGTGCACCAGGCCGAACCGTTGATTCCGTTGGTGGCCTTGTACAACGAGGAGACCTGGGTTCCCGATTCGCCGTGGCTAGCCGGCATCAACGCAGCCGCCGTCAGCGACCCGATGATCGGGGCGCTGATGGTGGGCGCGAACATCGTCTCGCCCAGATACCAGCTGGTCACCGGCAGGCCGTATGTGGATCACGCACATGCATTGGGGCTCAAGGTTATTCCGTGGACGGTCAACGACCCCGGCGCGATGCGCGAGCAAATCGGCTTTCGCGTCGACGGCATCATCACCGACTATCCCTCGCTGCTGCGTGGCGTGCTGGCTGACCTGGGCATGCCATTGCCGACGTCCTATCACCGTGGTTAGGCATCCACGTCAGCCGAGCTGCTAGCGGGGCGTGCTGCCGGTCAAGCCGCCCTTCGCGAGAGCCGGCTGCTCGATGCCGTGTTGCTGTCGGCGACGGTTGGCCAGCGCTGCGCGCCACAGCATTCCCGGGCGAAGTAACCGGGTGGCGGGGTCGATCAGTCCCGTCACTCTAACGAACCGATTGACGGCTTCGGTGTCGTATTCGGCCGCCGTGAGGACACGATCGACGTATGCGTTGAGCAGCCGGGTGAGCAGGGGTGGGGTTCCCTCGATTTCGGGTAGGCAGAGGTCGGGGTTGGCCGACAGTTCCCAGGCCGTGCGAATCGGTAACGCCGCGTCCTGGAAGAATCGTTGCGCCAAATCCCTTGTACCGCTGGATAAGCAGTCGCGCAGCGCCAATGCCTCGAGGGCGGCTACGGTCATGCCCTGACCGTAGATCGGGTTGAAGCTGCAGATCGCGTCGCCGATGACCAGCAGGCCCTGAGGGAACCGTCGCATCTTGTCGTATCGGCGCCACCGACTGGATGGCTGACGATGCCGCGAGGGCTCTCCAATGGGTTGGGCGGCTTTTACCGCGGCGAGCAACCGCGCCGGTGCGAAGTCTTCGACGAACTCGCACATCGAGATCAGATCGGGGTGTGGTCCGTGACCCGCGATGCCAAAGACGGTGAACATCCAGGTGTCGTTCTCCGCTTGGATAGTGCCCAGCCCGCGTGGCCGGCCAGGCACGGGTCCGACGATGAAACCGAGCTCGTGCAGCGCATCCGGTGCCGTGCTGAGCAACTGGCTCGCGTAGGTCAACTCCATCATGACCTGGTCCTCACGCGGGCGGTCGTAGCCGAGGGCGTCCAGCCAGGCCGGGGTGCGGGCGCCGCGCCCGGTCGCGTCGATCACCAAATCGGCCCGCAGCGTGAGTTCTTCGTGGGTGCGACGGTTGACTACCCGCGCCCCGGTGACGCGATGGTGGTCGGGTGCCGAGGTCAATTCCGCGATGTCGTGCTCGTCGAGCAGGTTGACGTTGGGGATGGTGCGCAGGCGCGCACGGACGTGATCCTCCAGGAAAGGCCGGGTTGCGAGATAGGCGGTAAACGACGTGGCGCTGCCGGTGCGCACCATCAGGTGCCCGCCCAGCTCGTAGTGCAGCTGCGACAGATCCCGGCCATCGATGTAGTGCGCGCCGTCGACGACCAGCTCGTCGAGGATGCCGGGGAAGAATTCCTGGAGTACCTGCGCACCGCGGGGCAGCAGGGCGTGCAGGTGCCGACCCTGCGGCACACCCCGGCGGGGGACGCCGATGTCGGGCAGCGGGTCGCGCTCCACCACCGTCACCACATCAAAGAACTCGCTGAGCGACCGCGCGGCCAGCAGACCGGCCATGCTCGCTCCTAATACCAGTGCGTGATTTCCGATCTTTGCCATAGCCCACCGCCTGTGCTGAGCGTTCATCCGACGAAACCCATGTTCATGGCCCGCAACGCGGGGCGACAGCGTAGTCGACTACGTCATCGCTGCGACGCAGCTACACGTGAGGTCGCCGAAACGCCGGCAAAGCGGACGTTCGCACCGTTATAGTCGCCGAGTGATCGGCGCTGAGCCGTTGACCGGGCGTGACAGCGAATTAGGGATCGTTCGCCGCGTCCTCGGCGCGGTAGGCAACTACTCGGGCGTGATGATCGCCGGAGCCGCTGGCGTGGGCAAGACCTGGCTGGCCCACGAAGCGCTTCGGCGTGCCGCGGCGGCGGGGGAGCGGACGAAGTGGGTCGTCGGCACCGACTCGGCGCACGCGCTGCCCCTGGGAGCGTTCATCGGCGCGCTCGGCGACGCGATGTCGGATCCGCGCACAGATGTGCAGCGCGTGATCAATTCGTTTGTCGCGCAACAGCGCCGGGGTCGTGTGGTGGTCGGGGTTGATGACGCGCACCTGCTGGATGGATTGTCCGCCCTCGTCGTCCATCAGTTGGCGCAATCGGGTGGAGTCCGGTCGGTGGTCACGATCCGCACCGGCAGCGACGAACCCGATGCGGTGACGGCGCTGTGGAAGGACGGGCTGCTGGAACGGCTTGATCTGGAACCGCTTTCGGCCGCGGCGACACGCGAGGTCATCGAGAGCAGGCTGGACGGTCCGATCGATGCGCGCAGCGCGGCCCGGTTCCAAAAGCTGACGGGAGGGAATGCGCTTTTCCTGCGGCAGCTGCTGGCCGATCAGGTGGCCGCCGGGCGGATGCGCAAATCGGCCGGGGTATGGATGTGGGACGGAGACGTTGCCGTATCGGCGAGCCTGTCCGACACGCTGGGCCGCCAGATGGGACGGCTGAGCCCGGGGATGGCGATCGTGGTCGACACGTTGTCGCAGTGTGAGCCGCTGGCCGTGGACGTCCTGTGCGATTTGGCGCTCCGCAGTGACCTGGCGGCGGCCGAGCGACTGGGCCTGGTCAGCATCGAACGCACCGGCGCCGGACTGACCGCCAGGCTCGCCCACCCGCTGTTCGGCGAGCTGCGCCGGGCCAGCGCCGGCGAGTTGTATCTCTCGGGCATCCGGGGCCGGTTGGCGGAACGGCTGGAGAACGACGGCGATGATGATATGCAGGCCACCGTGCGCCGCGCCCTGTTGCGCCTTGAGTCGGATCTGGACCCCGACCCCGGGCTCTACCTGGAGTCGGCCCGGCATGCAATGACGCTGTTAGATCTGGATCTGGCCGACCGATTCGCCACCGCTGCCGCGCATGCCGGCGCGCCCGGGGCGGCCGGGGTGCGGGCCATGAACCTGGCGCTCCTCGGGCGGGGCGAGCCGGCCGAGGAGGCACTGCGCGCGATGGCCGGCGCCGACCTGCCCGACGCCCATCACTGGGCGACCGTGCGGGCGGCCAACCTGATATGGAATCTGTTCAATTCCAAAGACGCCGCGGCAATCCTTGCCGGGTTGGCCGCGAGACCCGAGACTCCGGCGCAGCGAGCGGAGCGGTTGGCGGTGCAGGCGTGCCTGGATGCGGTATCGGCGCGCTGCGAACTCGCGGCCGAAAATGCCAGAACTGCGATGGATTTCGACGAACTGTCCGGCTTTCACACGATGATGGCCTCGCTGGCGTTGATTATGGCTATGGGGGCGCTGGGTCAGGTCGATGAGCTCGCGGGCGTGGCCGAGCAGGCGCTGCGACGCGCAACGACGTCGTTCCAGGCATCGCATATGCGGTTCTGGTTCGGCGCCGTGTATGGCCGTGCCTGCCGCTTGACCGGACGCATTGACGAATTTGTCAGTACGGCAAGGCAACTCGCCGACTCGGCCCGCGACGTTCCGGGCCTGGCATATGCGAACCTGGTCTTGCTGTTGGGAAATGCCGAACAGGCTCGTGGCGCTGTGGCCGAGGCGGTCCGGCTGGTGCACGAGGCGGCCGCCGGAGTGCAAATACATTGCATCACAACGGGTTTGCGGCCTGCAAGCTACTTCGCGCTCGCTGAGGCGCATGCGAAGTTAGGACAGGCCGGCGAAGCGAGTGACGCTGTCGCCGCGGCGCGATCGTGCGTGCCCGCGGACTTTCTGTTCATGCATACCGCCTTGGCACTGGCCGACGGATGGGCGATGGCGGCAAGCGGTCACTTGAGCGAGGCCGTGGCAAGCGTAATCGAGGCGGCGCGGTTGGCCCGAGATCGCGGCCAGCCAACCCATGAGCTGGCCTGTATCCAGGCCGCGGCGCAGTGGGGCGATGCCTCGCAGGCACCGCGGGCGCGGGAGCTGGCCAACGCGTTGTCGTTGCCGCTGGCCGCCGCCATCGCATTGCACGCACAGGCCCTGTTGGCGGGGGACGGTGAGGGCCTGCTGGCGGCATCGGCGGCGTACCGGACGATCGGTGATCGGGCCGCCGCCGCCGACGCGGCGGCGCAGGCCTCTGTTGCGTTCGACGAAGGTCAGCAGCACCGGCGTGGGCGGTATGCCGGCGCATTGGCCAGGGAATTGTCCGACGAATGCGGCGGCCTGCACACGCCGGCGCTGCGGACTCCGACCGGTCTGAAGTTGTCGGGTCGCCAGCGCGATGTGGTCGAACTCGTGGTGGCGGGCCTATCCAACCGCGAAATCGCCGAGCAGCTGGTGATGTCGGTGCGCACCGTGGAGGGTCACGTTTACCGGGCCTGCCAGCGGGTGGGGGCTCAGTCGCGCGAGGAACTGGCATCGATCATCGAAGCCGGACCCTGCGGGTCGTCCTGACACGTCGCGTCGGGGCGGGCAAGTGGAGTAGTCGGCTACGCGTGCGCGCAAACGGGACTCGGCCATACCGTGCCTGCAGCGGACAAAGGAGTTGGCATGGTCGAGATGCTGCAGATACCAGCGGTCGAGACGCTGAATCTGGCACCGAAGAATCCACTGCCGTATGTGCGGCAGCTCCAGGCGGTGCGGTCCTACATCGAAGGGTTGCAGACGCTACTGGACGCCGGCGGCCCAGTCACCCGGCTGCGACTCGCCCCCAAATGGCTGTTGCCAGATGTTGTGGTGATCGCCACTCCGCAGGGCGCGCGAGATCTGTTGGGCCGCAACGACGAGGCCTGCGACCGCGGCCGTGTTCGCGTGATGGTCGAGATGCGCGCGCTGATGGGCGGCAACTTGCTCAACCTTCCGCACGAACGCTGGCTACCGCGGCGACGCGCATTGCAGCCGATGTTCACCAAGCGACACGTCGCCGGCTACGCGGGACACATGGGGGCTGCCGCACAACAGGTCGCCGACGGCTGGCGCGCCGGTGCCATCGTGGACTTGGACAGCGAATGCCGGCTGCTCACGCTGCGGGCTCTTGGGCGTTCGGTGCTCGGAGTGGACCTCGACGAGCGCGCCGAGGAGGTCGGGCATGCGTTGCGGGTTTCGTTGACGTGGGTGGCCGACCGCGCCGCGCGGCCGGTGAATCCGCCGCGGTGGCTGCCCACCAGCGGTCAGCGTGCAGCTCGCCGGGCCAACGACACCCTGCATGGGCTGGCCGCCGAAATCCTGCACGCGGTGCGCGCTGATCCCGACCGGGATGCTTCCCTGGTGCGAGCACTGATCGAGGCGGTGGACCCGCAGACCGGCCGGCCATTGACCGACGACGAAATCTGTGAAGAGTTGGTGCTTTTCATGCTCGCGGGCCACGACACTACGTCGACGACGCTCACCTATGCGCTGTGGGCGTTGGGACACCATCGCCACATTCAGGACCAGTTGCGAGCAGAGGTTGACGCGCTGGGCCAGCGTGCGCTGACCACTGATGACGTGCCCCAACTCGGTGTAACCGTGCGGGTGCTACACGAGGCGCTGCGGTTGTGCCCGCCCGCGGCCGGAACGGCCCGGATGCCCACCCAGGACATCGTGGTGGACGGCTACCTGGTCCCAGCCAAAACCATTGCACTGGTGAGCATCTACGCGATGCACCGCGACCCCGCACTGTGGGAGGATCCGGCGCGTTTTGATCCGGACCGCTTTCTCCCGGAACGTTCGAAAGGCCGCAGCCGTTGGCAGTATCTGCCGTTTGGGGGCGGACCGCGGTCATGTATCGGCGACCACTTCGCGATGCTAGAGGCTACCCTCGCGCTGGCCACGATCATCCGCACCGCTGAGATCGATTCCCTCGACGACGATTTTCTGCTGGCCACACCGTTCACGGTGGTTGCTGCGAAGCCCATTCACGCCCACATTTACCCGAGGGCTAAGACGGCGACACACATCTAGAGGCCCAGCAGCCGCGCAGCACCCCACAGCGCCACGACCGCCACGACCAGGGCCGGCGGTACGGTACATAACCCGAGGCGGGTGTACTCGCCGGCGCCGGCCTCGACGGCATGCTGGCGAAGCACGCCGCGCCACAACAGGTTCGACAGCGAACCGACGTAGGTCAGGTTGGGCCCGATGTTGACCCCGATCAGCACCGCGAGGATCGCGATCGGACCGCTGGGGGCGACCAGCGGCAGCAGCACCAGCGTCGCGGGCAGGTTGTTGACGACGTTGGCCAGCGCGGCCGCCACGGCGGCGATGGCAAGCAATGCCGGCAGGCTCGACCCGTGCGGCAGCACGGCCGACATCACCCTGTCCATTCCGTTCAGCGTCACCACTTGCACCACGACCCCCAGCGCCAGCACGAACACCAGAAACGAGAATTGCATCGAGCGCAGGATTTCCAGCACGGTGGTGTGCCGGCGGCGCAGGCTGCGCACCGCCAGCACCGAGGCGCCGGCCAACGCCACCCATGCGGGGGCGACTCCCAGCGGCTCGGACAACGCGAACCCGGCCAGCGTCAGCCCCACCACCACCAAGACGAACACCGGCGGCCGCGGCGCCGGTCCGAGTTGTTCCGGGTTGGGAGCCACCCGCAGATCCCGGGCGAAAAAGCCGCGGAAGACCAGATACAGCGTGGTGATGGTGGCCAGCCACGGTGCTGCCATCAGCAGGGTGAACTCGGTGAAGGAGACGTTCGCGAGGTGAAACGCCAGCAGGTTGGTCAGGTTGGATACCGGCAGCAGCAGCGAGGCGCCGTTAGCCAGATGCGCCGTCGCATAGGCGTACGGGCGCACCGGAGTTCGCAGCCGGCGAACGGCAATCAGCACCACCGGGGTCAGCAACACCACGGTGGCGTCCAGGCTCAGGACGGCGGTGATGCTGCCCGCGATGACGAACACGTGCCGTAACAGCCGGTGCGAGCCGCGAGGTGTCCGGGCGATCGCGGCGCCCGCGGCCTCGAACAGGCCTTCGTCGTCGCACAGCTTCGCCAGCACCAGCACCGCACCCAGAAACGCGACCACACCGGACAAATCGGCGACCTGCCTGGCCGCCTGATGAACCGAGATCGCGCCGACCGCGATCACGATTAGCGCTGCCGGAACCGCTGCCAGTGCCTCCGGCCAGCCCCGGGGACGCGCGACCGCAAACCCCAACACCGCGGCAAGCAGTAGCAGTGAAATGGTTAGTGCCAAAGCCTAGACCGCCCAGGGATTTTCGCGTCGCCACACCGTCGGCATGTGCAGCACGACGCCATCGCGCGCGGCCAGCTCGTCGAGGATACGGATGGATACATCCAAGTCGTCACCCGCATACGGCAAGGCCCGCAACGGCTTTGACAAAGGGCGGAAGAAGTCGTCCCAGTGAATGAGGATCACCCGCCGCGCGCCTACCGCTTGCACAGTTTCGGCCCAGTAGTCGAGCAGGTATGACCGCGGCTGCAGACCTAGCTGGCCGACGGACAAATAGACGGCGTCGGCGCGGTGGGTGGCCAGCGCGCCTTTGACGAAGCCGGCGCTGCCCTGAATCAGCAGCCGCTTATCCGATGGCAGGTGGTGGATCAGCGTCGACCACGACTCACCGCACCGGTAAGCCGACACCTTCACCGGTGGCACCACTGGCGCGTCGATGACGCCGGGATACCGGTCGGGGGGACAGTGGTGTGACTTCACCAGCGTTACGTCGAAGGCGCCCAATCGAATTGGTTCGCCCGGTCTGGCGACGACGAGGCGGTCCTCCGGTAGGCCATGCCCCCGACCGACGTTGGCCGCCGACTCGCCGCCGACCAGCTGGGCGCCGGTGCGCTCGGCGACCAGTGCGGAATCCATCACGTGGTCGACGTGGGTGTGTACCGGGATGACGGCCGCCAGCCGCGACACCTTGGCACAGGCTAGGCAGCCGTCCACACGGGCCGGTGACGGCGACAGCCTGCCCGCCGCCACCTGAGCCAGGCTGGGGCGGGAGAAGTAGCCGTCGGTCATCAGCGCGGACGATCCGTCGTCGATCAACAGTGTCGCCACGCCCATCCACGTCGCCGCAAGCCCGCCGTTTTCGGCGGCCGGCACGTCGAACCGGTCGGAGTATTGCCCGATGTCGGGGCGACCGAGTCGAAGGCGCATCAGCAGAACGCCCTGACGTCGACGCCCGCGGCTTTGAGCTGATCGCGCACCGCGGTCGCGATGTGTACCGCGCCGGGCGAATCGCCGTGCACGCAAACCGATTCCACACTGACAGAGATCTGGGTGCCATCGACTGCACTGACTTGCCCGGAGCGCACCATGGTTACCACACGCTGCGCGATCGCGGCCTGGTCGCTCAGCACGGCACCCGGTTCGCGACGGGAGACCAGCTGCCCGTCCGGTCGGTAGGCGCGATCGGCGAACGCCTCGGCCACCGTGGGTAAGCCGCGGCGCGTGGCTTCTTCGAAGAACGCCGAACCCGTCATGCCCAGCACCGGCAGCGTGGCGTCCACCGAGCGCACCGCTTCGGCGACGGCAGCGGCCTGCTCGCGGTTTATCACGATCGTGTTGTACAGCGCCCCATGGGGTTTGACGTAGGAGACCGCAGAGCCCGAAGCGTGGGCGATCGCCTGCAACGCGCCGATCTGATACACCACGTCGGCGACCAGGTCGTCGGCAGCGACGTCGATGAAGCGCCGGCCAAACCCGGCCAGGTCGCGATAGCTCACCTGCGCGCCGATCCGTACACCTCGCTCGGCGGCGTTGCGGCAGACCCGCAGCAGGCCGGCCGGGTCACCGGCGTGGAAACCGCACGCGACATTGGCGCTCGTGACGATCCGCAGCATTGCGTCGTCGTCACCGAGACTCCAGACGCCAAAGCCCTCGCCCAGGTCAGCGTTCAGGTCGATACCGGCCACCTGCCTAGCTTATTGCGGAACCTTGGCAGCGATCTGGTCGAGGAGGTCGTTGACCGCCGAGTCGGTGTCCTTGGTGAGCAGGCAGACCCGCGCCTCGATGACGACGGACCCTTGCACGTCCATCGCGTGCGAGCAGCCCCATCGGGGGTCTTCTTCTTCTTGGCTCATCGACAATTCGATGCGTGAACCGGTGGCCCGCACGTCGTGGGTGAGGAAGTAGCTGTGGTTGCCGTTCGAGGAGTGAAACCCGTACCGCCGCTTGGCGCATCGCTGCCAGTCCTGTCGCGCGCGCTGCAGCAATGCCCGGGCGTCACCCGGGGCGGTGAACGACGTCGCGAGTTGGGTGACATCGGCCGAAACAGCGTTGGGGGTGCTGAACTGGTTGCCGCGCATCGCGGCATATCCGCTGTTGGCGTAGACCGTCACGTCTCCCACCGAGCTCAGTCCCAGGCAGGTGCGATCGTCGATGATTTTCGACGAGTCCGAGGCGCTGGTGGCGGTGCCGACCAAGGTCATGTTCGTTCCACCGACGAGGGCGACGAGCTGGTCCTGACTCAGCAGCAGGCCATCGAGGGCCGTCGCCGGCATCGCTTGCGGCGACGGTCTGGCCGCGGAGCTGGCGGGTGTGTGGATCGCGGGTTCGGCGGCCAGCGCCGTGCCGTCGACGGCCCTGGTGCAGCCGGCGACCGCTGCCGTCAACGCACAGGCGATCGGTGCGGCAAGTAAGCCGGTCTGCCATCGAGTAACCGTTGCCTCCCCTGCGCGTGGCCACTGCGTGCGAAAAGCTTAGGCGCTGACCTCTCGCCGCCTGCCCAGCAGCCAGCAAAATACATAGATCAGAAACGAGATCGTTGCAACGAATACCGACACCGGGACGCCGGGCGCCAGCGACAGCACGATGCCCCCTACCGCGGCGACTTCGGCAAAGACCACCGAGGCCACGATGGCCGCCGCCGGTGAGGCGACCACCCGGGCGGCCGCGGCCGCCGGTGTGATCAGCAACGACATCACCAACAGCGCGCCGACGATCTGGACGGCCTGGGCGGCCACCACGCCGACCAGCGCGGCGAACACGATGCCCAGCGCCCGAACCGGCACACCGCGGCCGGCGGCGACGTCGGGATCGACGGTCGCGAAAAGCAGCGGTCCGTAGCACGTGGCCAGCACGGCGATCACCAGCAGGCAAACCAGCGTCAGCGTGGCCAGCCCGGTGTAGCCCACCCCGACGATCTGGCCGGTGAGCAACGCGAAACTCGTCGTCGTGCGTCCCGGGTAGAGGTAGATGAATAGCACCGCCAGGCCCAAGCCGAAGGCCAGCACTACCCCGGTCACGGAATCGCGCTCCCGGGCCCGCTGGCCGAGGACGCCGAACAGTGCGGCCGCTACGGCGCTGCCGATCAGCGCGCCCAAACCCACCTGGAACCCGACCAGCAGCGCGAAAGCGGCGCCGGTCAGCGACAGCTCGCTGGACCCGTGCACCGCGAACGACATTTGACGCATCACGATGAACGGGCCGATCAGCCCGGCCACCAGTCCCAGCAGCGCGGCCGCCAGCAGTGCCTGCTGGACGAAGTCGTGGCTCAGCAGCGAGGCGGTGATATCGAAGGAGAACAGATGATCCAGCAGCTTCCAGAGCTGGTTGTTCATAACGCGCGCCCGCTGTCTTCGCCGATCACCACGTAGCGGTCTTTGACCTTCACCACCTGGATGTCGGCTCGGTACAGCGTCGACAGCGTTTCGGTGTTCATCACCTGCTCGGCGGTGCCGATTCTGAATTGGCCGTCGACGAGATAGAGCACCCGATCGACGTACGGAAGGATCGTGTTGATCTCGTGGGTGACCACCATGACGGTGGTGTTGGCCTCCCGGCGGCGACGGTCGATCAACGAGGCGACCAGCTTGGCGTTAGCCGGGTCGAGCGTCAGCAGTGGCTCGTCGCACAGCAGCAGCATCGGGTCGCTGGCCAAGGCCTGAGCGATGCGCATTCGCTGCAATTCGCCACCCGACATCAGCCCGACGCGGACATCGGCGAGCGGCTCGCCGTTGACCTGCGCCAGCGCCTGCCGCACGGCCACGCGCCGGCGGGCCCGCTCGGCGGACCGCAATGGCATGACACCCCAGTGGTTTCCGTCGATGCCCAGCCGGACCAGGTCGCGCCCGACCAGCATCACGTCGCGGTCGATCGGACGGTGTTGTGGCACATAGCCGATATCGCCGCTGCCCGAGCCGACCTGTTTGCCGTCGACCAGCGCGGCGCCGGCGCTCAGCATCAGTTGCCCGAGTAACACCTTGAGCAGTGAGGTCTTGCCGGTGCCGTTGGGGCCGAGCACCGCGATGAACTCACCTGGTGACACCGACAGGTCGAGCTCGTCCCACAGAATGCGATCGCCGAACGCCAGCCGGGCACCGGTGAGCGAGACGGCAGGTGGCTGCGGGTCGACCGTCTCGACCGCTTGGTCAATTACGGGCATTGTTCTCACTCGATCGCAACGCGGCCTGCAACTGGTCGGTGGTGTTGCGCTGCCAGGTGAGATAGTCGGCGCCGTCGGGCAGCGTCTCGGTTACCTGGGTGATCGGGATGCCCGCCCGACGGGCGGCATCCTGCAGACCGTTGATCGCGGGTGTGGACGTCTGCGGGTTGACCAGCAGCACCGCGACTTGGTGGCGGTTGAACAGGTCGAGGACAAATGCCATGTCGGCCGGTGAGGGATCGGTCCCGTTCTCGTTGGCCGACATGAAAGCCGGGGGAGTGCGATTCACCAGGCCGGTGGCCTTCAACAGGTAGAACGCGACGGGTTCGGTCGCGACGACGGAGGTGTTGGCATACCTGTTGGCGATGGACCGTTGCGAAGCCGCGATGGCGTCGGCGTCGCGGCCGAATCCGGCGGCGTTGGCCCGATAGTCGGCGGCGTTGTCCGCGTCGATGGTCGCGAGGCGGTCGGCGATGGTGTTGGCGACGGTCTTGGCGACGTCGAGGTCGCCGAAGACGTGCTCGTTCGGCGGATTCCCGCCGTCCGCGTTGCCGACGAACGAGTAGGCGTCCACCGCCGTGATGTTGGCACGACCGGTCAGCACCGACGTGATCCAGGGGTCGTAGCCGCCGCCGTTGTAGATCACCAATGTGGCGTCCACGATCGCCGCGGCGTCCGAGGCACTGGCCTGGTAGGTGTGCGGATCGATCGTGGCGCCGGACAGGATCGACTTGACGTTGATATGCCGCCCCGCGACGGCGTGCGCAACGCTGCCCCACACATCGGTGGAAGCCACCACAGTGGACCCGTGCAGGTGCGAAGAACCAGCGACGCCGCAGCCGGTGATCATCGTCGCGCCGATCAGGCAGGCGAACGCAGCCGACACCAACCCCAATAGCCGACGTCCCGCATCGAGTTGTGCCATGTCGTCCCATCAACGCCGCACGCAGGCGTGTATTCCGGTAGCTGTTCGACCCGCCGAGACATAATACTAATGAAAACCGTTTCCATTAGAAAGTAGCAGATCGCGGCGGCGTAGGCGCGCGCGAGGATGCGCTGTAGCGTCACCGAGCGTGAGCCCCACACCGCGTCGGCGTGCGACTCTGGCGTCGTTGGCGGCCGAGCTCAAGGTTTCCCGCACCACCGTCTCGAACGCCTTCAACCGGCCGGATCAGCTCTCGCCCGACCTGCGTGAACGTGTACTCGCCACCGCCAAGCGGCTGGGCTACGCCGGTCCCGACCCCCTGGCGCGCTCGTTGCGCACCCGCAAGGCCGGTGCGGTCGGTCTATTGATGGCCGAGCCGCTCACCTACTTCTTCAGCGACCCGGCGGCGCGGGATTTCGTTACCGGAGTGGCGCAGTCGTGTGAGGAGCAGGGGCAGGGCCTGCTGTTGGTCGCGGTCGGACCCAGCCGGAGCTCGGCGGACGGCGAGGCTGCGGTGCTGGCCGCCGGGGTCGACGGCTTCGTGGTGTATTCGGTCCGCGACGACGATCCCTACCTTCAGGTGGTGATGCAGCGGCGCGTGCCGGTCGTCGTGGTCGACCAGCCCAAGGGTCTGTCCGGGGTGTCGCGAGTGGGCATCGACGACAGGGCGGCGATGCGTGAGCTGGCCGACTATGTGCTGGGGCTGGGGCATCGCGAGCTCGGGCTGCTGACCATGCGGTTGGGGCAGGACCGCCGCCAAGACCTGGCGGATGCCGAGCGGCTGCGGTCGCTGACCTTCGACGTGCAGCGCGAACGCATCACCGGCGTGTGGGACGCCATGCGGGCTGCCGGGGTGGACCCGGATGCACTGACCGTGGTGGAGAGCTACGAGCACCTGCCGACGTCGGGCGGCGAGGCGGCCAGGGTGGCGCTGGAAGCCAATCCGCGAATCACCGCATTGATGTGCACCGCAGACATTTTGGCGCTCTCAGCGATGGATTACCTTCGGGCACATGGCATTTACGTGCCCGGTCAAATCAGCGTCACCGGCTTCGACGGGGCGCCCGAGGCGATCAGCCGCGGCCTGACCACGGTGTCGCAGCCGAGTCTGCAGAAGGGCCATCGGGCTGGGGAACTACTGCTGAACCCGCCGCGGTCCGGCCTGCCGGTCGTCGAGCTGCTGGACACCGAGTTGATCCGGGGCCGTACCGCCGGTCCGCCGGTGTAGGCGCCTACTGGCTGTTTTCCTGATCGCCGATCAGCAGTCGCACGGCCAGGTCCAGCCGCTTGCTGACGTCGGTCGCCGAGGCGCGCCGGGTCAGCCAGGCCAACAGGTTCGACAACCACACGTCCGAGATCACCCGGGCGATGTGGTACTGGTCCTCGGTCGGCTCGCCGTCACTCATGGCGCGCGCGAACATGCTGTCGATCAGCTTCTCGACCTGGTCGACCTCGCTGGCCGCCGACGCGTCGGCGAAAACGTAGGCGCGTGTCATCGCCTCGGTCAGCAGCGGATTGCGCTGCATCGCGCGGTTGAGCTTGCCAACCATGAAATTCAGCCGCTGGAACGGGGTGCCGCCCACCATCGCGGATCGGTCGGTCTTCGCGTCGATGCGGCTGAACTCCCGGCCCAGGGCCGACACCAGCAGGTGCACTTTCGACGGGAAGTAGCGGTACAGCGTCCCGACCGCCACGTCCGCGCGATCGGCCACCGCACGCATTTGAACCGCCTCGTAACCGCCCTTAGATGCGATGGCCATGGTGGCGTCCAGGATGCGTTTACGACGCTCCCGTTGTGCCTCCGAACCAAGCTCGGACTCAGCCAGGACTGCCACGTTCATGACCTCGCGTGGCTGCGAGTCAGAGACATGGTCAGAGTTAGTGTTCGCCGACGACATCTGACGGGTTGCTCCTCTTTCGGGCGGTTCGTTCGCAAACGATACGCAAGCCGAGTGTGAATTTCCCACCTCCGTCCCGCCGGGGCAGCGAGTTGTCCTGCTGTAATGGCGTTCGACTTGACGGTCGTTCGCTGGCACTATTAGAACACGTTCTAGTGGGCTGTAGCGCCCCTAATGGTCACGTTGAATCGAGCACGCGGAGGACCCCAGGTGGTAGCGACCGTCACTGACGAACAGTTCGCGGCGCGCGAGTTGGTGCGCGACTGGGCCCGGAACACGACTTCCGGGCCGGGTGGGACCGCCGCGATCCGCGAGGTCGAGCAGGGAAAGACGGACGCCTGGCGGCCGGTGTTCGCCCGGCTGGCCGACCTCGGCCTGTTCGGTGTGGCCATATCCGAGGAGGCCGGCGGGGCTGGCGGCAGCATCGAGGATTTGTGCGCGATGGTCGAAGAGTCGGCCAAGGCGCTGGTGCCCGGGCCGGTCGCCACCACCGCGCTGGCCACTGTGGTTCTTTCCGAGGCGGGCACCGATCCCGAGTTGCTGTCCGCGCTCGCCACCGGTGAGCGTTTCGCCGGGCTGGCGCTCGAGGGTGACGTCCGGTTCGACAGCGGGTCATCGCAGGCATCGGGCACCGTCGATTTCGTGTTGGGCGCCTCGAACACGGTGGAAGGCGGCCTGCTGCTGCTGCCCGCCGGCGACAGGTGGGTCATGGTCGATACCGGCAGCGACGGCGTGCAGGTGGAGCCGTTACAGGCTGCCGACTTTTCCCAGCCATTGGCACGGGTGGTTTTGACCGGGGCGCCGGCTACCCCGATCGCCGAGTCGCGGGAGCGGGTCGAAGAGCTCGCCGCGACCGTGCTGGCGGCCGAGGCAGCCGGCATCACGCGTTGGTCGCTTCAGACCGCCGTCGCCTACGCCAAGGTGCGCGAGCAGTTCGGCAAGCCGATCGGCAGCTTCCAGGCGATCAAGCACCTGGGTGCGGAGATGCTCTGCCGCGCCGAGCAGGCCGAGGTCGCCGCCGCCGATGCCGCTCGCGCCGCCGGTGAGCCGGATGGCCAACAGTTCTCCCTCGCCGCGGCTTTGGGCGCGAGCGTTGGCATCGCTTCCGCGAAAGCCAACGTGAAGGACTGCATTCAGGTTCTCGGCGGCATCGGCTGCACTTGGGAGCACGACGCGCATCTGTACCTGCGCCGCGCGCACGCCATCGGCCGGTTCCTCGGTGGTGCCGAGCGCTGGCTGCGCCGCATCACCGCGCTGACCCAGGGTGGGGTGCGCCGACGGCTGAGCATCGACCTCACCGAGGTCGAGGGTCAGCGAGCCGAGCTCGCCGCGACCGTCGCCGAAATCGCCGCGTTGCCCGCCGAGAAGCGGCAGGCGGCCCTCGCCGAGGCCGGGCTGCAGGCCCCGCACTGGCCGAAGCCGTACGGGCGCGCCGCATCGCCGGCCGAGCAGCTGCTGATCGACCAGGAGCTGGCCGCGGCCAAAGTGGAGCGACCGGACCTGGTGATCGGATGGTGGGCGGCGCCCACGATCCTCGAGCACGGCACGCCGGAACAGATCGAGCGTTTCGTGCCCGCCACCACGCGTGGCGAATTCCTTTGGTGTCAGCTGTTTTCCGAGCCGGGCGCGGGCTCGGACCTGGCGTCGTTGCGCACCAAGGCGGTTCGCGGGGACGGCGGCTGGTTGCTGACCGGGCAGAAGGTGTGGACGTCGGCCGCGCATAAGGCGCGCTGGGGTGTGTGCCTGGCGCGCACCGATGCCGACGCCCCGAAACACAAGGGCATCACCTACTTCCTGATCGACATGAAATCGCCCGGCATCGACATCCGGCCGCTGCGCGAGATCACCGGTGACTCACTGTTCAACGAGGTGTTCCTGGACAACGTGTTCGTCCCCGACGAGATGGTGGTCGGCACGGTGAACGACGGCTGGCGGCTGGCCCGCACCACGCTGGCCAACGAGCGGATCGCGATGGCGAGTGGGACGGCGCTGGGCAACCCGATGGAAGAGCTGCTCAAGTTGCTGGCGCGGCGCGACCTCGACGTCGCCGAGCAAGACCGGCTGGGACGGCTGATCATCTTGGCCCAGACGGGCGCGTTGCTGGATCAGCGCATCGCCCAGCTGGCGGTGGGTGGCCAGGACCCCGGCGCGCAATCCAGCGTGCGCAAGCTGATCGGCGTCCGCTACCGGCAGGCGCTGGCCGAATTCACGATGGACGTCGCCGAGGGCGGCGGCCTGGTTGACCGCCGGGCGGACAACGACCGCGCGGTATTCGACTTCCTCAATACCCGCTGCCTGACGATCGCGGGAGGCACCGAGCAGATCCTGCTGACCGTGGCGGCCGAGCGGCTGCTCGGACTGCCGCGCTAGAGAACGCTGGCGGCCTGCCGCGCCTAGGAGAACGTGGTCTGGGCGCAGGTACTCGGCGAGGTGGTGTTGATCCCGCTGTAGACCACCTGCATGTGGGTGCAGACGATGACACTGACGTCGGTCTTGGGCTGACCCGTACCCCAGTCGGTGGAGTCGATGCGGCCGTTCGTCTGATACTTCTCCGGCGGTCCCTCGCCGAAGTAGACGTTGGTGATCTCGTCGGTCCCCATCGACTTCATCACCCGCTCGTTTTGACCGTTCGCGTGTGCGTCCAGGTAGGCCATCCGGTTGTTGGACCGGATCTCGGTGGTCTGGCGCGCCCACAAGCCGGGCGGGAACCCGATCACCCCGTCGGGGGTGCGCACGTCGGCTCCGGCGATGAAGTCGCAGTGCCCATCGGATTTGAAGCAGTTGAGGAAGGTATGCGTCTCCAGCTGGTTGGGGCCGTCCAGCGGGAACAGCGTGGTCGCGGTGTTACTCGCCGCCCAGGCGCTCGGAGCGGGCAGCAACGTCGCCATCATTCCGACGGCTGCCAGGCCCAGTACCGACCGCATCATCGGCGTTTCCTTCCGTCGAACCCTCGAGGCAGAACCTAACTCCGCGACTAATCGTCGTAGGTGACTTCTACCGAATCAGATTCCGGGTGAGATTGACAGGCCAAAATTAGCCCTTCGTCCAGGTCCTGCTGCTCGAGCACGTCATTGATCTCCATGTTGACTTTGCCGCTGCGCAGGGTGCAGGCGCATGCTCCGCAGTGCCCTTCCCGGCAGGAGAACGGCGCATCGAGGCCTTTGGCGAGCAGGACGTCGAGCAGCTTGGCGCTGCGCGGCCAGGACACGGTGTGTGTTTCGCCGTCCAGCTGCACCACCGCGGTCGCCGGCGGCTGGTCGCCCTCGGCGGTGTCCTCGATCGTCACTGCCGCGAACGGATCGGAGTCCAGCGACTTGAACACTTCGATATGCACCTGTGGCGCAGGCACTTTCAGCGTCTCGAGGGCCTGACGCGACGCGTCCATGAACGGTCCGGGCCCGCAGATGAAGGCGTGCCGATCGGTGAACGGCGCGGCCAGCTTCGCCAGCGCGGCCGCGCTCGGCAAGCCCTGCAGCGACTCCAGCCAGTGCAGCACCGTGAGCCGGTCGGGATACTTGGCGGCCAGCTCGCGCAGCGCATCGGCGAAGATCACCGAGCTTTCGTCGCGGTTGGCGTAAATGAGCGTCACCTGCCCGCTGCCTTCGGCCAGCGCCGACTTGCAGATCGACATGATCGGGGTGATCCCGCTGCCCGCGGACAGCAGCAGGAAGTCCTGGTCGAGGGTCTTGGGCACGAAATTGCCCGATGGGGCCAGCACGTGGATCCGCATGCCTGCCTGGGCGTTGTCGCACAGCCAATTGGACGCGTATCCGTCCGCGGTCCGTTTCACCGTGACTGTGAGTGCGTCGTCGATGAACGGCGAGCTGCACAGCGAGTAGCACCGTGCCACCGAACCGGTCCGGTCGCTGGGCACCCGCAGTGTCAGGAACTGGCCCGGCGCGTAGCGCAGCCGGTCAGCCGGGATCTTCGGGTCGCCCGACGCGTCCGGCACCGAGAACACCAGCGAGCGCGCGTCGTCGGTCTCCTCGACGATCTCGGCGATCTGCAGTTCGAGAACGTGGTCGCCGAGCGGCTCGTCGGGTGCTTGGTCCAGATCCGCTTCCGTCAAGACCCACCCTCCCTTCCGTGACAACTAGAACATGTTACAGAAAACACGATCCATATCGCTACCAGGTGCAGGAATACCCTGCTCGACACAAATCAGAACATGTTCTAGTCTGCTGTGTAAGTCCACTGAGTAAGTCCGGCCCAGGAGGCAAACCTAAGTGACGTCCATTCAACAGCGTGATGCGCAGTCGGTCTTAGCGGGGATCGACGATCTGCTTCCGAAGATTCGGGAGCGCGCTCAGGCGACAGAGGACCTGCGCCGGCTGCCCGATGAGACCGTTGCCGAGCTCGACGAGGTCGGCTTCTTCACCCTGTTGCAGCCCGAGCAGTGGGGTGGTCTGCAATGCGATCCCTCGCTGTTCTACGAGGCGGTGCGGCGGATCGCCAGTGCGTGTGGTTCCACCGGCTGGGTCAGCTCGATTGTCGGCGTGCACAACTGGCACCTGGCGTTGTTCGACCAGCAGGCCCAGGAAGAGGTCTGGGGCGAGGACCCCAAGACCCGGGTCTCGTCGTCGTATGCCCCGATGGGCGCCGGCGTGGTGACCGACGGCGGATACCTGGTCAACGGATCGTGGAACTGGTCGTCGGGCTGCGATCACGCCACCTGGGCGTTCCTCGGCGGGCCCGTCATCAAAGACGGGCGGCCCGTGGATTTCGGCAGCTTCCTGATCCCGCGCAGCGAGTACCGCATCGATGACGTATGGCATGTCGTCGGCCTGCGCGGCACCGGCAGCAACACCGTCGTGGTCAAGGACGTCTTCGTGCCACGGCACCGATTCCTGTCCTACAAGGCCATGAACGACGGCACCGCAGGCGGGTATCAGAACAACACCGCGGCCGTCTACAAGATGCCTTGGGGCACAATGCATCCCACGACCATTTCGGCACCGATCGTCGGAATGGCCTACGGTGCTTACGACGCACACGTCGAGCACCAGGGCAAGCGAGTGCGGGCCGCATTCGCCGGTGAGAAGGCCAAGGACGACCCGTTCGCCAAGGTCCGCATCGCCGAGGCGGCCAGCGACATCGACGCCGCGTGGCGTCAGCTGAGCGGAAACGTCGCCGACGAGTTCGCGCTGTTGTCCGCCGGCAAGGAGATCCCGTTCGACCTGCGCACCCGCGCCCGCCGCGACCAGGTGCGGGCCACCGGGCGCGCGATCGCCTCCATCGACCGGCTGTTCGAGGCTTCCGGCGCCACTGCTCTGGGCAATGACCAACCGGTGCAACGGTTCTGGCGCGACGCGCACGCCGGCCGGGTGCACGCGGCCAATGATCCCGAGCGGGCTTACCAGATCTTCGGGAACAACGAGTTCGGGTTGCCGCCCGGCGACACCATGGTCTAACGCATGACCGCGACAACGGGGGAATTGACGTTCGAGTCCACCTCGCGCTTCGCAGAGGTGGACGTGGATGGGCCGCTGAAGCTGCACTACCACGAGGCGGGTGCAGGCAACGAGCAGACAATCGTGCTGCTGCACGGCGGCGGCCCGGGCGCGGCGAGTTGGACG
The DNA here is from genome assembly GCF_003112775.1 of Mycobacterium montefiorense. Lineage (GTDB taxonomy): Bacteria > Actinomycetota > Actinomycetes > Mycobacteriales > Mycobacteriaceae > Mycobacterium > Mycobacterium montefiorense. The sequence goes on from NZ_BFCH01000002.1 coordinate 293,723, forward strand.
AACTTCTCGCGCAACATCCCGGTGCTGGCCGAGCAGTTTCATGTGCTGGCGGTCGATCAGCCCGGGTACGGCCACTCCGACAAGCGTGCCGAGCACGGGCAGTTCAACCACTACGCGGCTCGGGCACTCAAAGGCCTGTTCGACCAGCTGGGTCTGGGACGTGTTCCGCTGGTTGGCAATTCGCTGGGCGGCGGCACCGCGGTCCGGTTTGCCCTGGACTACCCCGACCACGCCGGACGCCTGGTGCTGATGGGACCTGGTGGGGTGAGCGTCAACTTGTTCGCCCCCGACCCGACCGAGGGCGTCAAGCGGTTGGGCAAGTTCTCGGCCGAGCCCACCCGCGAGAATCTCGAGGCGTTTCTGCGGGTGATGGTTTACGACCAGAAGCTGATCACCCCCGAGTTGGTCGAGCAGCGCTTCGCGTTGGCCAGCACGCCGGAATCGCTGACGGCCACCCGGGCGATGGGAATGTCTTTCGCCGGAGCCGATTTCGAACTCGGCATGATGTGGCGCGAGGTGCATCGACTGCGCCAGCCGGTGCTGCTGATCTGGGGCCGCGAGGACCGAGTCAACCCGCTGGACGGTGCCCTGGTCGCGCTGAAGACGATCCCGCGTGCACAGCTACACGTTTTCGGGCAATGTGGGCACTGGGCACAGGTCGAGAAGTTCGACGAGTTCAACAGGCTCACCATCGACTTCCTGGGAGGTGCGCGATGAGCATTCGCTCTCTGGGCTACCTGCGCATCGAGGCCACCGACATGGCGGCCTGGCGTGAGTACGGCCTCAAAGTTCTCGGCATGATCGAGGGCAAGGGCAGCACCGAAGGTGCGCTGTATCTGCGGATGGACGATTTCCCGGCCCGGCTGGTGATCGTGCCCGGCGAGGGAGACCGTCTCATCGAAGCCGGCTGGGAATGCGCGAATGCCGCAGGCCTGCAAGAGATCCGGAACCGTCTCGACGTCGAGGGCACGCCGTACAAGGAGGCCACCGCCGCCGAGCTGGCCGATCGCCGGGTGGACGAGATGATCCGGTTTTCCGACCCGTCCGGCAACTGCCTTGAGGTCTTCCACGGTGCCGCCCTCGAGCACCGCCGCGTGGTCAGCCCCTATGGGCACAAGTTCGTCACCGCCGAGCAGGGTCTGGGACACGTGGTGTTGACGACCCGCGACGACGAAGAGACATTGCACTTCTACCGCGATGTACTGGACTTCAAGCTGCGCGACTCCATGCGGCTGCCGCCGCAGGTGGTCGGTCGGCCCGCCGACGGGCCGCCGGTCTGGCTGCGATTCTTGGGCTGCAACCCGCGTCACCACAGCCTGGCCTTCATGCCCGGACAGACTCCCAGCGGCATCGTGCACTTGATGATGGAAGTCGAAGAAGCCGACGACGTCGGGCTGTGCCTGGACCGGGCGCTCCGTAAGAAGGTGCCGATGTCGGCGACGTTGGGCCGCCACGTCAACGACCTAATGCTGTCCTTCTACATGAAGACCCCCAGCGGATTTGATGTCGAATTTGGTTGTGAGGGAAGGCAAGTCGAGGACGAGGACTGGATCGCCCGGGAGAGCACCGCGATCAGCCTGTGGGGCCACGACTTCAGCGTCGGCTTCAAGAGCTGATGGCGGCCGCGCCGATCGACCCGCGCACGTTTCGCGGCGTGCTGGGTCAGTTCTGCACCGGGATCACGATCATCACCACCGTGCACGACGACATCCCAGTCGGGTTCGCCTGCCAGTCGTTCGCGGCGCTATCGCTGGACCCGCCGCTGGTGCTGTTCTGCCCGACCAAGGTGTCGCGATCTTGGCAGGCCATCGAGGCCAGCGGCCGGTTCTGCGTCAACATGCTGACCGAGCAGCAAAAGCACGTCTCGGCGCGATTCGGATCCAAAGAGCCCGATAAGTTCGCCGGGATCGACTGGCACACATCAGAACTCGGTTCGCCCATCATCGACGGCTCGCTCGCCCACATCGACTGCACGGTGGCATCCGTGCACGACGGCGGCGATCACTTCGTGGTGTTCGGTGCGGTGCAGTCGCTGTCGGAGGCTCCGAAGATCAAGCCTCGACCGCTGCTGTTCTATCGCGGCGAATACACCGGGATCGAACCGGACAAGACGACACCGGCCCAGTGGCGCGACGACCTGGAGGCGTTTCTCACCACCACGACGCAGGACACCTGGCTCTAGAACTCGCCGGTGTCTCACCCGGGCGTTCCGCGATAGGTCCTTCACGCCCAGCGCAAATGGATGTTTGACGGCGCCACATTTTGGAAAAACGATTTCGGCATGCACTTGCCGACTGCCGCGATGTTGGTGAATTCCTTGAGCAAGCAGCTCGGTGATGGGTTCCCGGTGGCCCGTTGAGGGGGCGGGCCACCGGGCCGATCCGTTTTACGGATCCCCATATTAGACATATATCAAACAAGCGCAGCATGCGCTGCTTGGGGCCGCAATTTCATAGGCGCCGCCAATGTCGCCAACGCTGAATGCGCCGAATGTGCTGCTGGGCGAATTTTCGGCCGGATTCTCGCCGTCGGAACACGTTCGACGCGTCAGAGCAGCAGCTATTCGGGTTCGGCTTAATGCTGGTAGGTGGTTTCGGTATTGGCGTCGGAGAACATCTCCGAGACGATCAGCCACGATCCATCGTCCTGACGCTGTAACGCGCGCAGCGAGAAGTTGTCGCGGTCCAGCGTGGCGCCGCCGACCAGCCCCTGACCCTTGACCCGCAGGTGCGCCGAGACCAGGACTACTTGCGGGGTCAGGACCCGAAAACTGGTCTCCGGCGGACCGGCGAGCTCGCCGCGATTGAAGTTCTCGTCTCGGAACAGGCCGCGCAGGTACTCCACGATGTCATCGCGTCCGCGCTTGACCGTCCCGAACGCGTTGACCCAGTCGGCGTCGTCGGAATACACCCCCAGCAGCGGCTCGGCGTCACGCTCGTCGAACGCCTTCAGCAACGTCAGCAGCGTCTTGCCGATTGCTTCCTGATCGGCCCCAGCTAGCTGCGAGAAGTCGTGCACGCCACCAAAATTACATGAAGTCCAGTGCCTCGACGGTCGCGATCGGGCCCTCATGCGTGGGCCGGTTCGCGCCACCGATGACATAGACCGTGTTGCCCACCGTGGCCACCACCTCGGCATGCCGCGGTGTGGGCATTGGGGGCAACGTGCTCCACTTCCCCTCGGAGATGTCGTACATCTCGACAACGTTGAGCACCCGGGTCGGCTCCTCGCCGCCGACCGCCAGAATCCGGCCGTCGATATAGGTGGCGCCGTAGCTTCCGCGCGGCGTCGGCATGCCCACCAATTTGGTCCACTGCCCGGATTGCGGGTCGAACCGCTCTAGGGCAGCGGAGTTCTTGTCCGAGGACAGGAACCGCCCGCCGATCGTGTACACGTACGTGCCATCGGAGACCGCAGCGAGGTGTTCGCGCGGGGTGGGCATGTCGGCGGCGTCCTTCCACGAACTGCCGTCGAACACCTCGGTCTGCGGAACCATCTGCTTGGCGTTCTGCCCGCCGACCGCGACCAGCTTGTCGCCCACCACGGCCGCGGCCGGTGCCGCGCGAGGATGCGTGAGGGACGGTAACTCCACCCAGTTTCCGCCACGCAAGGCGAACACCTTGTTGGACCCTTCGGCGATGTTCTCGGTCGCGCCGCCGAGCACGACCACCTCGCCGCGGTAGGTCGCCGCCGCAGCATGGTGCAACGGGATGGGCAGCGGCGGACCGGTTTCCCAGGCGCCGGTCTTCGGGTCGTAGCTCTCGACCGTCTGCAAGGCGACGCCGTTCTGCAGTCCGCCCATGATCCAGATCTTGCCGTTGAGCACCGCCCACGCCATCATCAGCCGGGCGGTCGGTGCGTCCGGAAGAGAACGCCATTGCGCGGCCGGCTGGATCTTCCGGGCCGGCAGTTTGAGCACTTCCGCCGTCGACATCGCCTGGCTGTCGCCGATCGCACCGGATCCGCCGATCGCGTACACGGACTTCTCGACCGCCGCGACGGCCATCCCGTGCCGCGCAGTCGCCATGTCGGGCAAACCGGACCACGTTTTGGACATCAGGTCGAACACCGAAACGCTCTTGAGGACTTGGCCTCCGGAAACGCCACCGACGGCCACCAGCCGTCCGTCAGTGATGGCAACGCCCAGATCGCTGCGCGCCTGGGGAAGTGCGGGCAGGGTCGTCCAGCTCTTCGCCGCCGGGTCATACGCTTCGACGTTCACCTGGTCGGAGTCCCCGGTGGTGCCGCCGACGGTGTAGACGAGCTTTCCGTCCGAGGCCGCGGCCAACTGCTGCCGCGGGGTCGGTATCGGTGCGCCGAGGCTCCAGGAGGTGCCGTCGAAGACCTCGGTGGTGTTCAGCAGAGCACCGCTGGAGTCGACACCGCCCGTGACGACGAGGCGGTCGCCAACGACCGCGGCCGCCGCTGCCGCCCGGGGTTGCAGCAGATGGGGCAGCTCCACCCAACGACTGTTGATGACCCGCCAGGCCTGGTCCGTCGCAACATTCTTACCGCCGACGGTCTTGAAGCCGCCGAGTACGACCGGGTTTCCCTGCCAGTTGACCGCCATCGCGCGCTGAACGGCAACAGGTAGATCGTCGCCGCCTTTCCAGCTGTCGATGACGGGGTCGTAGCCCTCTTGCATTGACGTGACAGCGCCGTCGCTGCGAATCCCGCCGAAGATCCAGATTGTGCCGTCGACCTGCGTCGTCGCCGCCGCTGTGCGCGACATCCGAGCGTTCGTGATCGGCTTCCACACAACGGGCGCCTGGGTCGGCGGTTGGCTCGTGACGTGCTTCTGGTTGTTGTCGGGCGTAAGCCCGAAGTAGAGACCGCCGATGACCAGGAGCACGACCAGGACGGCAGCACCGCCGACCATCGCGACGCGATTGCGCTTTTTGCCCGGCTCGGTGAACCACTCCTGCAATTTGACCATCAACGGTTTGCGCCAGGGCGGCGGGACCGCGCCGGATGAGGCGGGTTGCCCGGGACCACTCGGCGGGCTCATTCCGGATCCGCCGCCCGCCGCTTCAGCCACCTGCCCAGGCGGCGCGGAGGCGCCAACCTGCGCTTGGGTTTCGGCGGTGTATCCGCCGCGCAGGATGCTCGCAGCCTCGAAGAACTCGTCCCGGGTCGGCGGTCCGGAGTGCAGACGTGGCGAAGCGCCTCCGACGACGTCACCGAGCTGTCTGGTGGGGCCCGGGTCCGCGGCGGGCGGGGTCGATTTCGGAACGGTCGAGGTGGTGCGGTCGGGCGTGGGTGGCGCCGCCGCGGGAGCGAGCGAAGTCTGGACTGCCACGCCCGTCTGAGTGTCGGTCGCGCGACCTGGCTCAGGGCCGGTGCTGGTGATCGCCATCGAATCGGGCCGCAAACCACTGAGCCGCTGTGCGGATTGCAATTCGCGGCCGAACTCCGCCGCGGAAAGGGGGCGCTCCGCCGGATCGATCGCCATCGCATGCTCGATCGCCGCGCAGACCACCTCCGGGATTCCCTCGGGACGCATGTCGGGAATCCGGGTCGTACTGATGCGCAGGTATTGCGCGACGAGGTCCTCGTCGTTCTTGCGCTCGTGCGCGGCCCCGCCCGCGATCAGCGCGTAGATGGTGGCACCCAGAGAGTAAATGTCGGATGTCACCGTCGCCGATTTGCCGGTCATGACCTCCGGCGCGGTGTAGTCGATTGTGCCGGAGAAGAACCCGGTCGCTGTTTCGTAGCCACCTTCGATGTGGGCGATCCCGAAATCGCTCAGCAGCGGCTCGCCGTAATCGCTGACGAGCACGTTCGCGGGTTTGATGTCGCGGTGCAAGGTACCGCTTTGGTGCGCGGTTTCCAGTGCCCCGCAAAGCTTTACGGCGATTCGTAACGCCTCGGGCCAGGCGGTTGGCCCTTCTCGACGCAGCCGGACCGCCAGGGAATCCGTGGCCATGTACGGCATCACAATGTATGGCCGGCCACTCTCGGTCACTCCGACCCGCAGGATGTTGACGATGTTCGGATGCCCCGAGAGCCCGCCCATCGCATAGCCTTCGCGCAGAAAACGCTCCCGGCTTTCTTCGTCGATGTGCGACGGCAACACCTTGATCGCGACGTTGCGACCCAGCGCCGTCTCGTAGGCGCAATAAATCACTCCGGCGCCACCCCGGGCCACTTGGCGTGCGTCCTCGAATCCGGCGGAGGACAGTTCCACGATGATGCCGCTAGGCGCAGGCGCGTCTTTGGGGGACCCCTCACCCATAATTCTTGGCGCTCAACTTCCCCGCGATTGTCGAATTCGCGGGTTCAAGAGTATCGCTCGGTAACTCCCCGGGGACCGGATTCGAACATGATCAATTGGGCGATGATCCACAAATGTCCGGCCGGCGCGCCAGCTCAACAGCGCCGGGGGTCGGGGTCCGTGGGCGGTGCCCTCGGCGCGCTGTCAGCGGAACGGCCCCAGCGAGGCATGAAATTGATCCAATCGCCTTCTCACGCCATGGGTTTCCTGTTGCGTTAGCGCTCGGCCAGAATGGACCTATGACACTGGACGTGACCGCGTACTTCGAGCGCATCAACTATCGCGGTGCCGTTGAGCCGACCCTTGACGTGCTGCAAGGTCTGATGACTGCTCACACGCAGACCATCCCGTTCGAGAACCTCGACCCGATGATGGGCGTTCCGGTCGATGATCTTGGGCCGGACGCACTGTTCGACAAGCTGGTTCATCGGCGCCGGGGCGGCTTTTGCTACGAGCAGAACGGGTTGATGGGTTACGTCCTGGCGCAGGTGGGCTTTCGGGTGCGCCGATTGGTCGGGCGGGTGATCTGGATGCTGGCGCCCGACGCGCCGGTGCCGTCCCAAACCCACACGGTGCTCGCCGTGACGTTTCCCGGCTCGCAGGGCTGCTATCTCGTTGACGTCGGCTTCGGCGGCCAGACCCCGACGTCTCCGATCCGTTTCGAAACCGGCAACGTCCAGCAGACAAACCGCGAGCCCTACCGGCTCGAGGAGCACGGCGAGGGCCTGGTGCTTGCGGCCCAGGTCCGTGGCGAGTGGGAGTCACTGTACGAATTCACCACCCAAACCCGGCCGCAGATCGATCTGAAGATGGGTAGCTGGTACGTCTCGACGAACCCGGCCTCGCCCTTCGTGACCGGCCTGATGGCCGCATTCGTCAGCGACGATGCCCGAATCAACCTGGCCGGCCGCCACCTGGCTATCCACCGCGACGATGGGACCGAAAAGATCGTTCTCGACGATGCGGCCGCGGTCGTAGACACCCTTGGCGATCGGTTCGGAATCAATATCGACGACGTCGGCGAACGGGGCCGGCTGGAAGAGCGCATCGCCAATATTCTCGACAATTGAGCACCTGGCTTGGGTCGCGGGCGAGTTTCGAACACGTTTGCAAACTCGCTATCCGAGCGGTCTCTGCGACCGAAAATCCTGGGCCCGAGAATGTCGGTCTAGCAAATCTGTCCGTACCGTTCTGGCCGTCCTACCAGGCCCTGAGCGGTGACAAACGGGCCGATAGTGCCCCGATCGTGATCTGCGCCATAGCGAACCGGTGCGGCGAATAGCACATGCGCCTATTAATCTGTCCTACCGTGAGTCGGGAACTCTGCTTGGACGACGTTGTGCCCACTGCGGGCGATGTGGACCCTTTCGCTTTGCACGAGGGCGCAATCGCCGTACCCGAAGGCTTGACGTTGACCTCGTATTTTGACCGCAACCGGGCCGAGCACGGCGACAGTCCGGCATATCGCTTCCTTGACTACTCGCAGGAAGCCGATGGCCGGCCCGTGGTACTCAGCTGGAACGAGCTATGGGTCCGGGTGTGTGCGATCGGCGCCCGCTTGCAGCAGGTCACCAAGCCGGGCGATCGGGTGGCGATTCTGGCGCCGCAGGGCCTCGACTATGTGGCGGCGTTCTTCGGTGCCGTCTATGCAGGCAATATCGCTGTCCCGCTCTTCGCGCCGACCATGTCCGGGCATGCCGAGCGATTGGCTGCGGTGCTGGCCGATGCCCGGCCCGCCGCGGTATTGACCACGACCGCCGTCGCCGAGTCGGTTCGGACGTTTATCCGCACGCTTGCGCCCAACGAGCGACCTCGGATGATCGCGGTGGACGCGCTGCCGGACACACTCGGTTCGATGTTCACCGGCGCCAGCCTGCACACCGACGACATCGCGTACCTGCAGTACACCTCGGGCTCGACGCGGTCACCGGCCGGAGTGGAGATCACCCATCGATCCGTCTACACGAACGCGATGCAGATGGTTATGAGCGGTGGGCTGGACGTCGACGTCCGAACGGTGAGCTGGCTGCCCTTGTTCCACGACATGGGGCTGATGATGATCATGTTCACGGCGTTCTTCGGGGCGCACGTCACGATCATGGATCCGATGGCGTTTCTTCGCCGGCCCTACCGCTGGATCAAGCAACTGGGCATCGAGGCGACCTACGGCCGCACCTTCGCGGCGGCACCGAACTTCGCCTTCGAACTGACCGCGGAGCGGGGACTGCCTCCGGCGGGCGAGAGCCTCGACCTCAGCAACGTCGTCTGCGTCCTCAACGGGTCTGAGCCGGTCACCATGTCGGCGGTGGAGAAGTTCACCAACGCGTTTGCTGCGTACGGGTTGCCGGCCAACGCTGTCAAGCCGTCCTACGGAATGGCCGAAGCGACGCTCTCGGTGGCCAGCATCTCCCAGGACGCCACGGCGAGCGCTATCTTCCTCGATCGGGAAGAACTCGGCGCCGGCCGCGCGGTGGTCGTCGCACCCGAGCATCCGAACGCTGTCAGCCAGGTGTCCTGCGGGCAGCCGATTCCCGATCAGTGGGCGGTGATCGCCGACGCGAATGGCGGCGAGCTGCCAGACGGCATCGTGGGCGAAATCTGGTTGCAAGGCAACAACATCGGCCGCGGATACTTCGGGCGCGAGGACGAGACACGTCGCGTGTTCGGTAACAGGCTGCAGTCCCGGCTCACCTCCGGCAGCCATGCCGAGGGCACCGCCGACGGCGGCTGCTGGTTGGCGACCGGTGACCTCGGCGTCTACCTCGAGGGTGAGCTGTATCTGACCGGCCGGATCAAGGACTTGATCATCATCGATGGCCGCAACCACTATCCGTTCGATATCGAGACCACGGTCGGCGACTGTTCACCCGCTGTGCGCACCGGCTATGTCGCCGCGTTCTCCGTTCCCGCAGACATGCTCGCGTCCCCGGATGGCGGCTCCGGCGAGCAGCTGGTGGTCTTGGCCGAGCGTGCCGCGGGCGCCGGTCGCACCGATCTGAGTTCGATCGAGGACACCGTGCGAGCGGCCATTTTGCGCAACCACCAGGTTCGGGTCGCCGATGTGCGGCTGGTGGCCGCCGGCACCATTCCCCGCACTACGAGCGGCAAACTCGCCCGCAGTGCTTGTCGGGCCGAATACCTGGCTGGCAAGTTCAACCGCTGACGTCGATCTCGGCGAGCCATTATGCCGACAGGAACGGCCCGATTCGGCGGATGGCTTCTTCGATGTCACTCGTGGGTCCGGCGAACGACAGTCGGACGAACCTGTTGCCCTGCCCGATGTCGAAGTCGATTCCTGGAGCGATCGCAACTCCGGTGTTAGCCAACAACTTTGAGCAGAAGGACAGTGAGTCGTCGGTGTGCTCCGAGACGTCGGCGTAGACGTAGAACGCCCCGTCGGTAGGTGCCAGCCGGTCGATGCCGATTTCGCGCAGCCCATCGAGCAGCAGCGAGCGGTTGAGCGTGTAGTGGTTCAAGTTTCCCTCGGCCTCGGCGGTTGACTCCGGGGTGAACGCCGCCACCGCGGCGATCTGCGACAGCACGGGTGGGCAGATGGTGAAGTTGCCGGTCAGGCGGTCCACGGCGCGGCGCAACTCGGCCGGCACCAGCAGCCAGCCCAGCCGCCAGCCGGTCATCGCGTAGTACTTGGAAAAGCTGTTGACCACCACGGGATTTCGCGACGTACGCCAGGCGCAGCTGGTCTGTGGGGCTCCTTCGTAGACCAGTCCGTGGTAGACCTCGTCGCTGATCAGCCGTACGCCGGCGGCGTCACACCAGGACGCGATCGCCGCGAGCTCCTCGGGCGGTATGACGGTTCCGGTCGGGTTGGCCGGGCTGGCGACGATGACGCCGCGCACCGGTGGGTCGAGCTCGGCGAGCATCCGTGCGGTGGGCTGGAACCGAGTCGCTGCACCGCACGGGATCTCCACCACCTCACATCCCAACGCGGATAGGATATTCCGGTAACACGGGTAGCCGGGACTGGCCAGCGCCACCCGATCGCCAACGTCAAAGCACGCCAGAAACGCCAGCAGGAACCCTCCCGAGGAACCCGTGGTGATCACCACCGCGTCGGACTCGACGGAGATACCGTGCAGGCGTTGGTAATCCGCCGCGATCGCGGCGCGCAGCTCCGGAATGCCCAAGGTCACCGTGTAACCCAGCTGATTGCCGTGCAGGGCCGCCGCCGCGGCCGCCCGCACCGGCCCGGGAGCGCCCACGCTGGGTTGACCTGCTGACAGGTTGACCAGGTCGCCGTGGCTGCGCTGACGCTCCGCGGCAGCCAGCCAGACATCCATCACATGGAATGGCGGGATGCCGGCACGCAGCGCGACGGAGCCGTTCACGGCGTCTTAAGCACCTCGGATTCCAGTTGGCGCAACACCTCTCGCGTCGAGTCGAGCAGTTGTGCGCTGCCATGTGCGCGTTTGAAATAGAAGTGCATGTCGTGCTCCCAGGTAATCGCGATGCCGCCGTGCAGCTGGATGCCTTCGCCGGTCACAGTACACAGCGCCTCGCTGGCGACCAGCCGGGCTGTTGCGGCGTTGGTGGGGGTGGGGTCGTTGCAGGCGTCGGTCACTATGGCCTTGGCCGCCGCGATCGCGACATACAGATCGGCCATCCGGTGCTTGAGTGCCTGGAAGCTGCCGATCGGCCTGCCGAACTGCACTCGGCTCTTGGCGTATTCGACGGTCAGCTCCAGACAGCGTTCGGCGGCCCCAATCTGCTCGGCCGCCAGCAGGATCGCCGCGATGTCGGCCAGGCCCGGGTCAGGGCCCAGCGTGACGGTGTCCTCGGGCGCGACCCGGGCCAGCCGGCGGGTCGGGTCCATGGTGGTAACCGGCTGCGCGCTGAATCGGGTCCACCTGCTCAGCTGGCCATCGTCGACGGCGACAACCACATCGGCGATGTCGCCGTTGACCACGTAGTCGGCGTCGAGAACCAACGCCCCGATCGAGCTGCCCTCGGCCAGCGATTCCAGTGTTTCGCCGTCCGGCTCGGGTGCAGCCAGCAGCGCCAGCTCCGCCAAGGTGGTGCCCAGCAGCGGGGAGGGCACCAATGCACGGCCAAGTTCTTGCAGAACCGTTGCGGCATCGGCTAATTCACCACCGGCCCCGCCCAGTTCCTCCGGTATCACCAGCGCCGCGGCGCCGACCTGCTCGCAGAGCAACTGCCACAATGACTCGTCGTAACCCCGCTCGGATTCGATCGCCGCGCGCACCGCCGAGGGGTTGGCGTGTTTGGTGACCAGCGCGGCGACAGTCTCGGCCAGCAGCTCCCGTTCTTCACTCATGACGCCCCTCCACATTGCTGCGCGCTGCATCGTCGCCGGCGCGACTCACAATGCCTCCAACACTCGGCGTCGGTGCGCCTCCGGTGTACCCCAAGCCGATCGCAAAGCTTGCACTCGCAGCAGCCATAGTGACAGGTCGTGTTCCTGGGTAAAGCCGATTGCGCCATGCGTTTGCAACGCAGAGCGAGCGGCTAGCAGACCGGCGTCGGACGCCGCGGCTTTGGCCGCGCTCACCTCGCGAGCGGCGGCGCTGGTGCCATCGGCCAGCGCCAACGCGGCGCCGTACACCAGCGGGCGAGCCAGTTCGATCGCGATGTGCACGTCGGCCAGCTTGTGCTTGATCGCCTGATACGAACCGATCACCCGGCCGAACTGGCTGCGCTGCTTGGCGTATTCGACGGTGTCGTTCAGCAGCGCTTCGGCGGCACCGACCAGCTGCGCGGCGGTTGCCAAGGCCCCGAACTCGTACGCGCGCTTAATATCTGCCTGCCACGACTCTCCGCTTGCCGTCACGTCGTAGAGGCGCCGGCTGGGATCGACGGATCGGTGGGCTTCACCAGCGGTCGCCTCGCTGACGCCTTCGTCGCCGGCCAGCAGCACCAGTCCGGCGGCTTCGGCGTCAACTGCGCGCGGGTTGTGCGGTGGCAGCGCTACCGTCGCGATCAGTTCACCGGACGACAACTCGGCGCTGCGTTCGTCGTCGGCGAGCAAAACCGGTGCCACGGCAATGGATTCGGCAACCGGTCCGGGTACGCACCAGCGTCCGAGCCGTTCCAGCGCGACCGCCAGGTCCACCGGGTGGGCGTCGAGGCCGTCGAATTTCTCCGGTACGCCCAGCGCGGTTACGCCGAGGTTGGCCAACTGCTCCCACACCTTGCGGCCGGGCGCGACGTCGCCGTCCGACCAAGCGCGCAGTGCACCCGGTAGGTCCGCCGCGGCCAGGGCCGCGTCGATGCTGGCCGCGAAGTCGCGCTGCTGTTCGTCGAGCGCAAATTTCACTTCTTGCCTCCGGACTTTTCGCGCGGCAGGCCCAACAGCCGCTCGGAGATGATGTTGCGCTGAATTTCGTTGGTACCGGCATAGATCAGGCCGCCCAGCGCAAACAGCAAGCCATCGGTCCACGGCCCGGCAAGCTCGCCGTCGGCGCCCCGAATGTCCAGGGCAGTCTGATGGATCGCCACGTCAAGGTCGGACCAGAACACCTTCGTCACCGACGATTCGGCGCCCAGCTCGCCGCCGGCCGCCAGCCGGGTCACCGTGCCGAACGTCTGCAGCCGGTAGGCCTGCGCCTTGATCCAGGCGTCGGCGACCCGGTCGGCCAATTCGGTGGGTGAGCCGCTGTCCTTCCACAGCTGCACCAGCCGCTGCGCGGCAGCCAGGAACCGGGCCGGGCTGCGCAGTGACATTCCGCGTTCGTTGCTCGACGTGCTCATGGCTGCGCGCCAGCCGTCGTTCGGGGTGCCGATTACGTCCTCATCGGCCACGAAGACGTCGTCGAGGAAGATCTCACCGAAGCCGGTGTCCCCGCCCAGCTGCACGATGGGCCGTACGGTCACACCCTTTGCCAACAGGTCGAACATGAAGTACGTCAGCCCGTTGTGCCGCTCCGCGGAGGGGTCTGACCGGAACAGCCCGAAGCCCATATCGGCGAACGGCGCCCGCGAGCTCCAGATCTTCTGGCCATTCAGCAACCAGCCGCCCTCGGTCTGGGTCGCGGTGGATCGCAACGACGCCAGGTCGCTACCGGACTCCGGCTCCGACCAGGCCTGTGCCCATGTCTGTTCGCCGCTAGCCATTTTCGGCAAGATCCGGTCCATCTGCTCGTCGGTGCCGTGTGCGAACAGCGTCGGTGCCAGCATCGAGGTGCCGTTGGCGCTGCCTCGGCCCGGTGCTCCGGCGCGGAAGTACTCCTCCTCGAAGACCACCCAATGCAGCAGGGGTGCATCGCGGCCCCCATACTTCTTCGGCCAGTTGATCACCGACAGGCCCGCGTCGAACAGCACCTTGTCCCAATGGCGGTGCTGAGCAAAGCCTTTCGCGTTGTCATACGACTCGGTCGGGATCGACTCGGCGTTGGCCGAGAGGAAGTCCCGTACTTCGGCCGCAAACGCCAGCGTCTCTTCGTCTAGTGCCAGATCCAATTCAAGCCAACTCTCGCAGTTGTGGTTTGACCACCTTGCCGCCGGAATTGCGCGGCAATGCGTCGACGAACCGCACCGAGCGCGGTGCCTTGAAGTTCGCCAGATGTTGTCGGGTATAAGCGATTACCGACTGTTCGTCGAGGTTCGCGTCCGGACGGGCTACCACGAACGCGCGGCCCACCTCGCCGAGACGCTCGTCGGGAACGCCGATCACCGCGGCGTCGGCCACTCCTTGCATCCGCGCCAGCACCTGCTCGACCTCGGCGGGGTAGACGTTGAATCCACCGCAGATATACATGTCCTTGAGCCGGTCGGTGATGCGCAGGTTGCCGTTCTTGTCGAGGACGCCGATGTCGCCGGTGTGCAGCCAGCCTTCGGCGTCGATGGCCGCGGTGGTGGCCTCCTGGTCGTCGAGATAGCCCAGCATCACATTCGGCCCGCGCAGCAGCACCTCGCCGGATTCGCCGGGAGTGGCTGAGTCGATGCGCAATTCGAAGCCGGCGAATGGACGACCGCATGTGGTGGCGACGGTCGCGGCGTCGTCATCGGCGCGGCAACTGGTGCCCATGCCGTTGGCTTCGGTCAGGCCGTAGGCGGTCAGCACAATGTCGATGTCGAGCTCGGATTGCATGCGCTCCACCAACACAACCGGAACGGTGGCCGCGCCGGTCACCGCGAACCGCAGCGAACTCAGGTCGTAGTCGCGGCGTGCCGGATGATCGAGAAGGGTCTGGTAAATCGTTGGCGGCCCGGGCAATACGGTGATGCGGTGCCGCTCGATCGCCTGCAGTGCGCGCAGCGGATCGAAGGTGAGGTGCGGGATCAGCGTCGCACCGGTTTGCAGGCAGGCCAGGATGCCTGCCTTGTAGCCGAAGTTGTGGAAGAACGGGTTGATGCACAAATAGCGGTCGTCGCTGGTGATCTTGCCGTTGGCGGCCCACGATGCCGAGGCCGACAGCGACTGCCGGTGCGCGCACAGCACCCCTTTGCTGCGGCCGGTGGTTCCGGACGTGAACAGGATGTCGCTCAGGTCGTCGGGGACGACGGCGGAGGCACGAGCGATCACCGCGTTGGTGTCGATGCCGCCGGCGATGAACTCGTCCCACGTTCCGGCACCGGTCTCTGGGGCGTCGATCGGAATCCGGACGATGTGGCGCAGCGCGGGCAGTGCGGCACGGTCCAGGTCGGCAAGGCGATCGTTGCCGAGGAACTGGCCCATCCCGAACAGCACCGGAGCGGCGGTACGCGCCAGGATGTCGCTGGCCTCCGCCGCGGTGTAGCGGGTGTTCAGCGGCACCATCGCGGCGCCGGCATGGTGAATCGCCAGACAGGCGATTACCCAGTGCCAGGTATTCGGCGACCACACGGCGACCCGATCGCCATGCTCGACACCGAGCGCGATCAGGGCCGCCGCCGCACGGTGTACTTCGTCGCGCAGTTCGGTCGCGGTGAACGACCGGTCGTCGGTGATCAGCGCGGCCTGGTCCGGGAACTGGTCGGCAAAACGATCCAGCGCCGCGGGAATGGTGCGGGCATCGCCGGTCATCGAGACTGCTCCTAACAAAGCAAGTGCTTGGTAGGTTAGCCTACAGGGCATGCAGGATGTCGAGGAGTTCCGGGCGGAGGTCCGCGGTTGGCTCGCCGACAATCTGGTCGGCGAATTCGCATCGCTCAAAGGTCTTGGCGGGCCCGGGCGCGAGCACGAGGCATTCGAAGAACGCCGGGCATGGAATCAGCATCTCGCCGCGGCGGGGTTGACCTGTCTGGGATGGCCGGTCGAGCACGGCGGGCGTGGGCTTTCGACCGCGCATCGGGTGGCCTTCTACGAGGAGTACGCCAAGGCTGACGCGCCGGACAAGGTCAACCACTTCGGCGAGGAGCTGCTCGGCCCAACACTGATCGCCTTCGGAACACCCGAGCAGCAGCAGCGATTCCTGCCGCGCATCCTCGACGTCACCGAGCTGTGGTGCCAGGGCTATTCGGAGCCGGGCGCCGGCAGCGACCTGGCCAATGTGGCGACCACCGCCGAACTCGACGGCGACGAGTGGGTGATCAACGGCCAGAAAGTCTGGACATCGTTGGCTCACCTATCGCAATGGTGCTTTGTGGTCGCACGCACCGAGAAGGGCTCCAAGCGGCACGCCGGACTGTCGTACCTGCTGGTGCCGCTGGACCAGCCGGGCGTCCAAGTGCGGCCGATCGTCCAGATCACCGGCACTGCGGAGTTCAACGAGGTCTTCTTCGACGACGCCCGAACCGAGGCCGGCCTGGTGGTCGGCGAGCCGGGCGACGGCTGGCGGGTCGCGATGGGAACGCTGACCTTCGAACGCGGTGTGTCGACACTAGGGCAGCAAATCGTCTACGCGCGCGAACTTTCCAATCTGGCTGAGCTCGCGCAGCGCAACGGCGCCGCCGACGATCCGTTTATTCGGGAACGGCTGACCCGGGCCTGGACCGGACTGCGGGCCATGCGCAGTTATGCGCTGGCCACAATGGACGTCGAGCAGCCCGGCCAAGACAACGTGTCGAAGTTGTTGTGGGCCAACTGGCATCGTGATCTGGGCGAGCTGGCGATGGACGTCATCGGCAAGCCCGGCCTGACCTTGTCGGACGGCGAATTCGACGAGTGGCAGCGGCTGTTCCTGTTCACCCGCGCCGACACCATCTACGGCGGATCCAACGAGATCCAGCGCAACATCATCGCCGAGCGGGTACTCGGCTTACCCCGGGAGGTTAAGGGATGAGTTTGGCCGAAGCGCCGAAAGAGATTGCCGGACACGGCCTCTTGACTGGCAAGGTGGTCGTTGTGACCGCGGCCGCGGGCACCGGGATCGGATCGGCGACAGCACGCAGGGCCCTGGCCGAAGGCGCCGACGTGTTGATCTCCGACCACCACGAGCGGCGACTGGAGGAGGCCGCTAAAGAGCTGTCCGCGCTGGGTCAGGGCCGTGTCGAGCACGTGGTGTGCGACGTGACGTCGACCGCCGCGGTCGACGCCCTGATCGACTCGGCCACCGCGCGGATGGGGCGGATCGACGTGCTGGTCAACAACGCCGGGCTGGGTGGGCAGACGCCGGTGGCCGATATGACCGACGACGAGTGGGATCGCGTCCTCGACGTGACACTGACGTCGGTGTTCCGTGCCACCCGTGCGGCGTTGCGGTACTTCCGCGACGCGCCGCATGGCGGAGTGATCGTCAACAACGCCAGCGTTCTGGGCTGGCGGGCGCAACACTCGCAGGCGCACTATGCGGCCGCCAAGGCCGGCGTGATGGCGCTAACCCGTTGCAGCGCAATAGAAGCCGCCGAATATGACGTCCGGATCAACGCCGTGTCGCCGAGTATCGCGCGGCATAAATTCTTGGACAAGACGACGTCGTCCGACCTGCTCGACCGGCTCTCCGCCGGTGAGGCGTTCGGGCGGGCTGCCGAGCCGTGGGAAATAGCTTCCACCATCGCGTTCCTGGCGAGCGACTACTCGAGCTACCTCACCGGCGAGGTCATCTCGGTTTCCAGCCAACACCCGTGATCCCAGCTGGCCAAGCAAGCGCTTGGTTGATATCCTGACCGGGTGGACCGAGTGACCGGTCAGGCGAACAGCCGGCGAGACGAGCTCTTGGAGCTCGCTGCGAGCATGTTCGCCGAGCGTGGTCTGCGCGCCACCACCGTGCGCGATATAGCCGACGGCGCCGGGATCTTGTCCGGCAGCCTGTACCACCATTTCTCCTCGAAAGAAGAGATGGTCGACGAGTTGTTGCGCAGCTTCCTGGACTGGCTGTTCACCCGCTATCGCGAAATCGTGGACGGCGAGGCCAATCCGCTGGAGCGGCTCAAGGGGCTGTTCATGGCCTCGTTCGAGGCAATCGAGGACCGGCACGCGCAGGTCGTCATTTACCAGGACGAGGCCCAGAGGCTGCTCTCGCAGCCGCGGTTTGCCTACATCGAGGACATGAATCGGCAACAACGCAAGATGTGGGTCGAGTTGCTGCATCAGGGTGTCGATGAGGGCTACTTCCGGGCCGACCTCGACGTCGACCTCGTCTATCGATTCATCCGTGACACCACCTGGGTGTCGGTGCGCTGGTATCAACCCGGCGGACCGCTCACCGCAGCGCAGGTGGGCCAGCAATATCTCGCCATCGTGCTTGGCGGGATCACCAACGAAGGAGTCTGAAGATGGCAGAGGCGTACGTCATCGACGCTGTGCGTACCGCGGTCGGCAAGCGCAACGGCGCATTGGCGGGGATACATCCCGTCGACTTGGGTGCCCACGCGTGGCGCGGCCTGCTCGACCGGGTCGACGTCGACCCCGCCGCCGTTGAGGACGTGATCGCCGGCTGCGTCGACGCGATCGGCGGACAGGCGGGCAACATCGCCCGGCTCTCGTGGCTGGCCGCCGGCTATCCCGAAGAGGTGCCCGGTGTCACGGTGGACCGGCAGTGCGGTTCCAGCCAGCAGGCGGTTTCCTTTGGCGCGCAGGCAATCATGGCGGGCACGGCCGATCTGATCGTGGCCGGCGGCGTGCAGAACATGAGCTGGATCCCGATCTCGTCGGCGATGACGGTCGGCGAGCAGTTCGGGTTCACCTCGCCGACCAACGAGTCCAAGCAGTGGCTGCACCGCTACGGCGATCAGGAGATCTCGCAATTCCGCGGCGCGGAGATGATCGCCGAGAAGTGGAACCTGTCGCGTGAAGAGATGGAGCAGTACGCGCTAACCAGCCACGAGCGCGCGTTCGCGGCGATCCGCGGTGGCCATTTCGACAACGAAATCATCACCGTGGAGACAGAGTCCGGCCCCTTCCGGGTTGACGAGGGCCCGCGCGAGTCGTCGTTGGAGAAGATGGCCGGCCTGAAGTCCCTGGTCGAGGGCGGCCGGCTGACGGCGGCGATGGCCAGCCAGATCTCCGACGGTTCGAGTGCGGTGCTGCTGGCCTCCGAGCAGGCAGTGAGGGACCACAAGCTGACGCCTCGCGCCCGCATCCATCACATCAGTGCCCGCGCCGCCGACCCGGTGTTCATGCTGACCGGCCCCATCCCCGCCACCCGCTACGCGCTGGAGAAGACCGGGCTGTCCATCGGCGACATCGACACCGTCGAGATCAACGAGGCCTTCGCGCCGGTTGTGATGGCGTGGCTCAAGGAAGTAAAGGCCGACCCGGAGAAGGTCAATCCCAACGGCGGCGCGATCGCGCTGGGGCACCCCTTGGGGGCCACCGGGGCCAAGTTGTTCACCACCATGCTCAACGAGCTCGAGCGCATCGGCGGCCGCTACGGCTTGCAGACGATGTGTGAGGGTGGCGGCACGGCCAACGTCACAATCATCGAGCGGCTATAGCTCGGCACGCGGCCGTACGCCGCACTTTGACGTCTGGATCTTGGAGTTGGCTGTTAACCGCGTATCGCCCAGGGCAATCAAGAAGCCCATCGCTGATCCCTCGCACGATGATGTCTGACCAACTTGGGCAGGGCGCCGAACGAGATGGGCAACCGCTCGCCCGTGCTCTCGGGGAGCTGGCCACCGACATGCACGCGCAGCGCGACAACGCGGCGCTTCTGCAAACCATCGTCGAAGCGACGGTGCACATCGTCCCGGGGACGCGATGGGCCGGAATCTCGCTGATCGAAGGGCGCCAGGTCACTCCCCGGGAGCCGAGTGACCCACTCGTCGCTGAGCTCGACGAGTTACAGAGACGCCTAGACGAGGGTCCATGTCTGAGCGCGTTGCGGGACCATGAAACCGTGCGCATCGACAACACCGCGGCCGATGAGCGTTGGCCGAAGTATGCGCGGGCGGCGCGTGAGCGTGGTGTGCACAGCGTGCTGTCATTCCGCCTGTTCGTGGAACGCCAGACCCTGGGCTCGCTGAACCTCTATGCCGACCACGATGATGCGTTCGATGACGATGCGCTGGCCATCGGTGGCATCGTGGCGCAGCATGCCGCAGTCGCCATGATCGGCTCGGCGGCCGAGGCACAGTTCCAAACCGCACTTGCCGGTCGAGACGTGATTGGCCAGGCGAAGGGCATCCTCATGCACCGCGACGGCTTGACCGGGCTGCAGGCGTTCGCTTTGCTCACGCGGGTGTCCCAACGGACCAACACCAGGCTGCTCGCCGTCGCTCGATTCCTGGTCGAGGACCAGGAATCGAACGCGAGACGACCGGACCAGCAGGGATAGCCGGGCGGGCGTCGTGGGCGCGCGGGACTAGTCCTCGATCAGCGCCGATGCCGACCGTAGCTGCGCGATCGCCTCACGCACGATCGACTCGATTAGCTCGGCGCATGACGGCAGGTCTTCGAGAATGCCGGCGACCTGTCCGGAGGCCAGCACCCCGGCCTCGGTGTTGCCGTCAACGAGCCCGGCTTTCAACAGCATTGGCGTGTTGGCCGCCATCACAACCTGCGACCAGGTCATCTCTTTGCCGTGGCGCATCGCCAGGCCGTCGGTGATCATCGATCGCCAGGTCATCTGCGACATGTGCTTGAACTTCCCGGCATTGCGCACCGCGGCGGTCAGGCCCCGTACCGGCGAACCGCCTTCCAGCTTCTCGACCAGTCCGGTGCGCAGCACCCGGTGCGGCATGCCGTCGACTCGCGTGGTGACCACGGTGCCGTCCAGCGCCGACTCCAGGTAGCGGCGCTTAACAGCCTCGGGCACAGTTGAATCCGATGTGAGCAGAAATCGTGTGCCCATCGCGACGCCGGCCGCGCCGTAGGACAACGCCGCCGCCAGTCCGCGGCCGTCGAAGAAACCGCCCGCCGCGATGACAGGGATCCCGGTCTCCTTCACAGCGTCCAGCACCGACGGCAGCAGCAGCGTGGTGGCGACGGGTCCGGTGTGGCCACCGCCCTCACCGCCCTGCACGATCATCGCGTCTGCGCCCCAGCTCGCGACCTTGCGCGCGTGCTTGGCCGCGCCGATCGACGGAATGACCACCACTCCAGCATCTTTAAGCCTGGCGATCAGCTCTTGCTTGGGCGCAAGCGCAAACGATGCCACCTTGACGCCCTCGCGAATCATCAGCTCGACGCGGTCGCCGGCGTCGGCGGCGTCCGCACGCATGTTGACACCGAAAGGCTTGTCGGTAGCGGCCTTGACCTTGCCGATCGCCGTCGCCAACTCGTCCAGAGTCATCGTGGCCGACGCCAGTATGCCGAGACCGCCGGCGTTGGCCGTGGCTGACACCAACCGCGCTCCGGCTACCCAGCCCATCCCGGTTTGCACCACCGGGTGCTCGACGCCGACCAGCTCGGTCAGCGGCGTGCGCAGCTTCATGAGCGTATCTCGCGGTCGCGCAAAGCCTTCGGGTCGATCGTCTCGCGGATCAGGCTTAGTTCGTCGTCGGTGGGCAGCCGGGTCTCCTGGGCGCCGTCCAGGCCGTGGATCTCAAACGACGTGTTCTGCCGGACCTCGTCGGACGAAACGCCGGGATGTAGGGACACCGCCCGCATGGTGCGCTCGGGCCCGCCGAAGTCGAACACGCCGAGGTTCGACACCACCCGATACGTGTTGGCGAAGCGGAACGCCGGATTGTCGGTGTCGACATGGTCCCAGCCGATTCCGCAGACGATGTCGACGTTCTCGCAGAACACCCGCTTGGAGTGGTTTCCGACCCAATAGCTGGTCGCGTGGTTGATGGCGTTGCCGGGCGCACCGCGGACGCCGAACATCTGCCGCTTGGGTTGCTGCAGCGGACCGAACGCCGAGATATTCTGATTGCCAAAGCGGTCAACCTGATTGGCGCCCATCACGACGTGGCGACGGCCCCAGGCCAGTGTCTCGAAGACCCGGCTAAACGGCATCCACCCCTCGAGGGCACCCGAGGCGCCGAGCGCCGGCGTGTCGGCCAGCAGCTGGGCTTCGCCGTCGGTCAGCAGGATGTCGGGGGAGAACGTCAGCCGGGCCAGCCGCGCGCCGACCGAGGCCATATTCGTCATCGGGCTGACCATGATTTCGCCGGCGTCCCTGAACAACTCGGCGCAGGCGACCGCACATACTTCGGCTCGGGTGCTCACTTCGATGCCTCCTCTGCGAACGTGCGCACGGCGGCCTGGTATTCGTCCTCGCCGCCGGACAAGTAGGTCGCGACGAACTGCTGCCAGCCGTCTTCGGTCGAGGCGGCCTCGGCGTAGTGCCGCTGGAATTTCTCGTCGCGGCCGTAATCCGGTGCGGAAGTGGTGAAGTGGGCACCGTTCGGTGCTTCAACCACGCCGTCGACCATCATCCGGTTCACCAGCAGCGCCTGTGGCGGCACCGCCTTGATCAGCTCCTGAGTGGACACCACTCGTTCCACCGACAGATAGCGTTTCTCGGCGGCCATCAAGAACAGGTCGTCGAAGTAGGGGTCGATGCCGGTGTAGGCCGCATTGCCTTTACTGTCACCGACATTGAGGTGCACGAACGCCGCGTCCAGGGGTAATGCCGGCATCGCGATCAGCGTCTCGTGCCCGCCGCCGGGTGCCGCGTACGGGCTGGTCACGGTCGCCAGCTCACCCTCCCAGAAGTCCAGCACCGAACTGCCCAGGCCGGCGCGGATCGGCAGGAACGGCAGCCGTTGGGCGGCGGCCTGCAAACCGCAGCGCAGCATGCCCTCGTCCATCTCCCGGGCTTCGATCGCTCCGGCGCTGCGCGCCTTGGCGAACCACGGATCGTAGAAGGGTGGCGAGTCCAGCGAGACGAAGCCGTAGTAGACGCGCTTGACTTTGCCTGCCGCGCAGAGCAGCCCGAGGTCGGGTCCACCGTAGGTGACGACGGTGAGGTCCTTGATGTCGGTGCGCAGCATCGCGCGCACGAACGCCATTGGCTTGCGTCGTGACCCCCAACCGCCGATGCCGATGGTCATACCGCTACGCAGACCGGCAACAGCGTCGTCGAGAGTGGTTCGCTTGTCGCTCAAGACTTCTCACCCTTCGTCGTACCGGCGAAAGCGTCGCGGTGCTCGTCGGACACCCCGGCGAGGTTGAGCTCGAAGGTAAACCCTTGTTCCATGCGATAACTCGCGTTGACTCGTTGCACGTCGATCAAGTTCAGCGCCTCCTTGGCCGCACGGATTACCCGGGTGTCCTTGGCGGCGATGTCGCGGGCGACTCGCAGGGCGGACTCGTCGAGGTCGTCGCGGGGGACCACCTCGTGCACCGAGCCGAAGTGATGCAGCGTTGCAGCGTCCACGGTGGCCGCGGTGAAGAACAGCCGCCGCATCATGTGTTGCGGAACCAGCCGCGACAGGTGTGTGGCCGCGCCCAGTGCGCCGCGTTCCACCTCGGGCAACCCGAAGGTAGCGTCGTCGGAGGCCACGATGACGTCGGCGTTGCCAACTAGGCCGATGCCGCCGCCGACGCAGAAGCCGTTCACCGCCGCGATCACCGGAACGGCACATTCGTACACGGCGCGGAACGCCGCGAAGCAGCCGCGGTTGGCGTCGATGAGCGCGGTGAATCCCTCGGTGCGTTGCATCTCCTTGATGTCGACGCCGGCGTTGAATCCGCGGCCTTCGGCGCGCAGGATCACAGCGTGGGTCTGCGGGTCGGCCCCGGCGGACGTGATCGCGTCGGCGAGATCGAACCAGCCTTGCGACGGGATGGCGTTGACGGGCGGGTAGTCAACAGTCACCGCGACTATGCCCGGTTCTGTGCTGGTGGATGTAATGGTCAATTGGCACTTCCTCGTGAAATTGAGGCCGACTACCTAAGCAAGCACTTGCTTGGTACGCTAGCACAGTGACTCGCGCCGAAGCAGGCCCCCTTTCTGGTGGAGACATCAATTTGGGATTGGCCGGGCGGGTGGTTCTAGTCACTGGCGGTGTTCGTGGGGTAGGCGCCGGAATCAGTGCGGTTTTCGCCGAGCAGGGCGCGACCGTAATCACCTGTGCTCGCCGTGCCGTCGATGGTTTGCCGTATGAGTTCCATGCGTGCGACATTCGCGACGAGGACGCGGTCAAGGCGTTGATCGACACGATCGTCGAGCGGCATGGACGGCTCGACGTCGTTATCAATAATGCGGGCGGATCACCGTATGTGCTGACCGCGGAGTCCAGCCCCAAGTTCAACCGCAAGATCATCGAGCTCAATCTCATTGGTGCGCTACTGGTTTCGCAGTATGCCAACGAGAAGATGCAAGCTCAGTCAAGCGGCGGGTCGATCGTCAACATCTGCAGCCTGAGCGGCCGGCGGCCGTCCCCCGGCACCGGCGCCTACGGGGCTGCCAAAGCCGGCCTGGAGAGTCTCACCCAGACGCTCGCGGTGGAATGGGGACCCAAGGTCCGGGTCAACGCCTGCGTGGTCGGCATGGTCGAAACCGAACAGGCCGACCTTTTCTACGGCGACGCCGAGTCGATCGCCGCGATCTCCAAGAATGTGCCACTGGGCCGGATGGCCAAGCCCGAGGACGTCGGTTGGGCCACAGCCTTTTTGGCGTCAGAAGCGGCGTCCTACATCAGCGGCGCCTCGTTAGAGGTGCACGGTGGTGGCGAGCCGCCGCACTATCTGGCCACCACGAACGCCAACGCGATCAAGTAGAGGATCCGAGGAGAATGGGCAGCTAATGGGAATAGTCGACGGCCGTGTGGTGATCGTCACCGGAGCGGGCGGCGGTATCGGACGCGCGCATGCGCTGGCCTTCGCGGCCGAAGGTGCGCGCGTCGTCGTCAACGACATCGGTGTGGGTCTGGACGGGTCACCCGCGAGCGGCGGCAGTGCCGCGCAGACCGTGGTCGACGAGATCACCGCTGCCGGTGGCGAAGCCGTCGCAAACGGGTCCAACATCGCGGACTGGGACCAAGCGGCTGCGCTGGTTGCGACCGCCGTCGACACGTTCGGTAGACTGGACGTCCTGGTGAACAACGCCGGCATCGTGCGCGACCGGATGATGGCCAACACCAGCGAGGAAGAGTTCGACGCCGTTATCGCCGTGCATCTCAAGGGACACTTCGCCACGATGCGCCACGCCGCATCGTATTGGCGCGGGCTGTCCAAAGAAGGCAAAACCGTTGACGCGCGGATCATTAACACCAGCTCGGGCGCGGGCCTGCAGGGCAGCGTCGGACAGGGCAACTACAGCGCCGCTAAGGCCGGTATCGCCGCGATGACGCTGGTGGCCGCCGCCGAGATGGGCCGTTACGGCGTCACGGTCAACGCGATCGCGCCGTCCGCCCGGACCCGCATGACCGAGACCGTCTTCGCCGAGATGATGTCAACACAAGACCAGGCTTTCGACGCGATGGCACCGGAAAACGTTTCACCGATTGTTGTTTGGCTGGGCAGTGTCGAAGCCCGTGAAGTCACCGGTAAGGTCTTCGAAGTCGAGGGCGGCAAGATCCGCGTCGCCGAGGGCTGGGCGCATGGACCGCAGATCGACAAGGGCGACCGGTGGGATCCGGCCGAGCTCGGGCCGGTCGTCTCCGACCTGCTGGCCAAGTCCCGGCCGCCGGTCCCGGTCTACGGCGCCTAAGCCGGATCGCAGATGACGACCGGGATCACCCGGTCGGTCCAGGACTGGTAGTCGTCGAAGTTCGGATAGTTCGCGACCAGCTTCGGCCAGTACTCGCTTTTCTCCTCGGCCGTGGCGTCTCGCGCCTGCAATGCCAGCACCTCGTCCTTGATCTGCACTGTCACTTTGGGATTGGCCTTGAGGTTGAGGTACCACAGCGGGTGCTTGTCGCGCCCGCCCTGGGAGGCGACCAGAACGACGCGGTTGCCGTCGCGCAGGTATAGCAGCGGGCTCACCCGCGGTTCACCGGTCTTGCGGCCGGTCGTGGTCAGCAGGGCGACCGGGTTCTTCTGGAACACGCCGCCGAGCTTTCCGTTGCTGCGCTTGTAGATCCAGGTGTTGCCCTTCGACATCCACTTGATGAAGAAGCCGACGACGGGTGAATTGAGAGATTTTGGTTTTTCCATGGCGTCCTGGCCTTAGCGCTTTATGAAGGGGTGAAACCGGACCTTGATGTGGTGGATTTCTGCTTGCCCGCTTGGACTCTCGGCGGGAATCACGAACGTCTCGTCAACCCGCGCGCCCACCCGCCGGCCGCCGAACGCCGCTTTGGTCAGCACGTCGTATTCGGCGCGCACCTCGTCGCCGGCGATGGTGAAGTCCGGCGGCGTCGTCTCGGCGAGAAGCCGGTACTGCGGTCCGCGATTGAGGCTGCGCCGCAAGTGGTTTCCGGAGAATCCGTTCTTGAAACCCTGCTCGACGCGGGTGCATCCGGGCGCGAACGGAACCGCATCGCCGACGTGGCTGACAAGCGCGTCGATGTACGCTTGCGCCGCGGCGATGCGGCTCTTCTGGGGGACCAGCACCGAGCCGATTAGATGCGCTCGATGATGGTGCCGGTGGACAGCGCGCCGCCCGCGCACATCGTGATCAGCGCGGTGGTCTGATCCGTGCGCTCCAGCTCGTGCAACGCGGTGGTGATCAACCGGCTGCCGGTGCTGCCCACGGGGTGGCCCAACGCGATCGCACCACCGTTGACGTTGACCTTGTCCATGTCGGGGTTGTGTACGCGCGCCCAGGACAGCACGACCGACGCAAAAGCCTCGTTGATCTCGGTGATATCGATGTCGCCCATCTTCATGCCGGCCTTTTCCAGCACCTTGGCAGTCGATTGCACCGGGCCGTCGAGGTGGTAGTACGGCTCGGCGCCGACCAGCGCCTGGCTGATGATGCGCGCCCGCGGCTTCAGTCCCAGTGCCTTGGCCTTGTCCTCATCCATCCATAGGACCGCCGCCGCGCCGTCGGAGATCTGCGACGACGTACCCGCCGTGTGGATCCCGCCCTCGATCACCGGCTTCAGCGATGCCAGGCCTTCCAGCGTGGTGTCGCGCATGCCCTGGTCGCGCGTGACGATGTGACGTTCGCTCGTCGGCTGCTTCAGCTCATCGAGTACGGGCGCCTCGATGCCACTGATCTCTCGGTCGAACCGGCCCTCGGCCCACGCCTGGGCGGCCTTGCGTTGCGAGTCGAAGCCGAACTGGTCGATGTCTTCACGGGTGATGCCGCGCCGTTTGGCGATGCGCTCGGCGGCGGTGAACTGGTCGGGCAGGTCGATGTCCCACGACGCGGGCCGCAGGATCCCGCGGTCGGGGCCGGCGTTGGCGCCGAGCCCGACACGGCTCATCGCCTCGATGCCGCACGCAATGCCGACGTCGATGGCACCGGCCGCGATCAGACCCGCGACCAGACCGTTGGCCTGCTGGCCGCTGCCGCACTGACAGTCGACGGTCATCGCGCCGACGTGCTCCGGCAGGCCGGCGACGAGCCAACTGACCCGCGTGATGTTGTTGGACTGCTCGCCGAACTGCGTGACGCAGCCTCCGACGATCTGCTCGACGTCGCCGGCATCGATGCCGGCCTTCTCCACAAGAGCCTGCTGCGTGGCCCCCAGTAACTCGGTGGCGTGCAGACCGGACAGCCATCCGTTCCGTTTGCCGATGGGGCTGCGGGTTGCTTCGACGATGACAGGGTTACCCATTCCGTCAGGCTAGAACACGTTTCATTACTCTGACAAGCGAGGATGATGACCTGCCTTTTATCTGCGCAGGAGGCGTGTTTTACTGGAACTAGAACACGTTGCAATTGAGGAGCGCATACACATGGCACCCCCCAACATTCCTTCCGACTTCGACTTCCTTGACCCCGACGTCAACCTCGCCGGGCTGCCCGTCGCGGAGCTCGCCGAGCTACGCAAAGCAGAGCCGGTCCACTGGGTCGACATCCCAGGTCTTTCGGGCGGCTTCGAGGACAACGGATACTGGCTCGTCACCAAGCATGCCGACGTCAAGGAGGTGTCGCGTCGCAGCGATGTCTTCTCGAGCTGGCTAAACGGCGCCATTCCGACCTGGCCGCCGGAGATGAAGCGTGAGCAGGTCGAACTGCAGCGCAGCGTCATGCTCAACATGGACGCACCGCATCACACCCGGCTGCGCAAGATCATCTCCCGCGGGTTCACGCCACGGGCCATCGGGCGGCTGGAAGCCGAACTGGCTCAGCGCGCCGAAAACATCGCCAAGACCGCGGCGATCGAGGGCAGCGGCGACTTCGTCGAACAGGTCTCGTGTGAGCTGCCGCTGCAAGCCATCGCGGGCCTGCTCGGTGTGCCGCAGGAAGATCGGGACAAGCTCTTCCGCTGGTCCAACGAGATGACCGGTGGCACCGACCCCGAATACGCCACCGTCGATCCCGCGCAGTCGTCGATGGAACTGATCATGTACGCGATGGCGATGGCGGCCGAACGCAATGAGAACCCCACCGACGACATCGTCACCACGCTCATCCAGGCCGACATCGACGGCGAGAAGCTCTCCGATGACGAGTTCGGCTTCTTCGTCGTCATGCTGGCGGTGGCCGGTAACGAGACCACGCGAAACTCGATCACCCACGGCATGATCGCGTTCGCGAACAACCCCGATCAATGGGAGCTCTTCAAAAAGGAGCGCCCGGCGACCACGGCCGACGAGATCATCCGGTGGGCCACCCCGGTATCGGCGTTCCAGCGCACCGCCAACGAGGACATCGAGTTGGGCGGCGCACTGATCAAGAAGGGGCAGCGGGCGGTGATGTCCTACCGGTCGGCCAACTTCGACGAAGAGGTCTTCGAAGACCCGCACAGCTTCAACATCTTGCGGGACCCGAATCCCCATGTGGGCTTTGGCGGCACCGGCGCCCACTACTGCATCGGCGCGAACCTGGCCCGCATGACCATTAACCTGATCTTCAACGCGGTTGCCGACCACATGCCGGACATCAAGTCGGTGGGCGAGCCCGAGCGGCTACGGTCAGGGTGGCTCAACGGCATCAAGCACTGGCAGGTCGACTACTCGGGAAAGAGCTCGGTGACGTCCTGATGGACTTCGATCTCACTGCGACGCAACAAGCCGTCGCCGACGTGGCCACGTCGGTCCTCGAAAAGGATTTGGGCTGGGACGCTTTGGTCAGCGGGGGCGTGACTGCGCTGCCGGTGCCCGAACGTCTCGGCGGCGACGGTGTGGGTCTGCCCGAGGTCGCCACGGTGCTGACCGAGGTCGGTCGTCACGGCGCCATCACGCCTGCACTGGCCACGCTGGGCTTCGGCGTGGTGCCGCTGGTGGATCTGGCATCCGACGAACAACAGGGCCGCTTCCTGGCCGGCGTCGCCAAGGGTGGGGTGCTGACCGCGGCGCTCAACGAGCCCGGAGCGGCGCTGCCCGACCGGCCCGCCACCACGTTCGCAGACGGGCGGTTGTCGGGTACCAAAGTCGGAGTCGCCTATGCCGAACAAGCGGATTGGATCATCGTGACGGCCGACAGCGCGGTCGTCGTGGTGTCGCCCAAAGCCGACGGTGTGGAGCTGGTTCGCACCCCGACGTCGAATGCTTCCGACGAGTACACGGTGACGTTCGGCGCGGTCGCGGTTGCCGACACCGACGTGCTGGCCGGCGCCACCGCGCGCCGCGTCAATGAGCTGGCGTTGGCGGCCATCGGCGCCTTCACCGACGGGCTGGTGGCCGGAGCGCTGCGGCTGACCGCGGACTACGTGGCCGGTCGCAAGCAGTTCGGCAAGCCGCTGTCGACCTTCCAGACCGTGGCGGCGCAGCTGGCCGAGGTCTACATCGCCTCTCGCACTATCGATTTAGCGGCGAAGTCGGTGGTCTGGCGCCTGTCTGAAGGCCGGGACGCCGACGACGACTTGGACGTGCTGGGCTACTGGATCGCGTCGCAGGCCCCGCCGGTGATGCAGATCTGCCACCACCTGCACGGCGGCATGGGGATGGACATCACTTACCCCATGCATCGGTACTACTCCACGATCAAGGACCTGGCCCGGCTGCTAGGTGGGTCATCTCATCGTCTCGACCTGGTCGGAGCGCAATGTTCATAGATCTGACTCCCGAGCAACGTCAGCTGCAAGCGGAGCTTCGCGAATACTTCTCGAATCTGATTTCGTCCGACGAGGCGAAAGCGATGGAGTCCGACCGTCATAACGACGCCTATCGTGCGGTGATTCGCCGCATGGGCCAGGACGGCAAGCTCGGCGTGGGATGGCCAAAAGAGTTCGGCGGCCTAGGCTTCGGGCCGATCGAGCAGTCGATCTTCGTCAACGAGGCGCACCGGGCCGACGTGCCGCTGCCGGCGGTGACGCTGCAGACGGTCGGTCCGACCCTGCAGCGGTTCGGCAGCGAGCTGCAGAAGAAGAAGTTCCTGCCGGCGATTCTGGCCGGCGAGGTGCACTTCGCAATCGGCTACACCGAGCCGGAAGCCGGTACCGACCTGGCGTCGTTGCGTACCACCGCGATTCGTGACGGCGACCACTACATCGTGAACGGTCAGAAGGTTTTCACCACCGGCGCTCACGACGCCGACTACATCTGGCTGGCCTGTCGCACTGACCCGGAAGCCGTTAAACACAAGGGTATTTCGATCCTGATCGTCGACACCAAGGATCCCGGTTACTCCTGGACGCCGATCATCTTGTCCGACGGCGCCCACCACACCAACGCCACCTATTACAACGACGTGCGGGTGCCGGCCGACATGCTGGTCGGCGAGGAGAACGGCGGATGGCGGCTGATCACCACGCAGCTCAACAACGAGCGTGTGATGCTGGGCCCGGCCGGCCGTACCGCCGGCATCTACGACCGGTTGCACGCCTGGGCATCCAAGCCCGGCGGTGACGGTGTCACCCCGATCGACCACCAGGACGTCAAGCGGGCGCTCGGTGAGATCTACTCGATGTGGCGGGTCAACGAGCTGCTCAACTGGCAAGTCGCCGCGGCCGGCGAGGACATCAACGTGGCTGACGCCGCGTCGACGAAAGTCTTTGGTACCGAGAGTATTCAGTACATCGGCCGGCTCGCCGAGGAGATTGTCGGCAAATACGGCAACCCGGCCGAGTCGGATACCGCCGAGCTGCTGGAGTGGCTCGACTCGCAGACCAAGCGCAATCTGGTGATTACCTTCGGTGGAGGCGTGAACGAAGTGATGCGTGAAATGATCGCTGCGTCCGGCCTCAAAGTGCCGAGGGTGCCCCGATGACCGACGCGAACGACATCAAGGAGCGCGTCGCAGAGATCACCGCCACTGTCGTTGCCAAGTCGCGCGCGGCCCGGGATCCGGTGAACCAGCCGATCATCAACAATTGGGTGGAGGCCCTCGGCGACCGCAACCCGATCTATGTGGACGAGGCCGCCGCCAGGGGCGCCGGTCACCCCGGAATCGTCGCGCCACCGGCCATGATCCAGGTGTGGACGATGTTCGGTCAGGGGGGCGACCGCCCGACCGACGATCCGATGGGCCCGATCATGGAGCTTTTCGACGACGCGGGCTATATCGGAGTGGTCGCGACCAACTGCGAGCAGACCTACCATCGCTATCTGCAGCCCGGGGAGCAGGTCACTATCGCCTCGGAGATGCGCGACGTCGTCGGCCCCAAACAGACCGGGCTCGGTGAGGGCTGGTTCATCAACCAGCACATCACTTGGCGGGTCGGTGACGAGGATGTCGCCGAGATGGCCTGGCGCATACTTAAATTCAAGCCGCGCGAGTCCTCGGATGACGGCGCGCCGTCCGCCGTGCCCGGCGACCTGGATCCCGACGCCATGATGCGTCCTGCGTTGTCGCGCGACACCGCGTTCTTCTGGGAGGGCGTCGCGGCACATGAGCTGCGCATCCAGCGGCGGCCCGACGGCAGCTTGCAGCACCCACCCGTGCCGGCGGTGTGGCAAGACAAGGACCAACCGGTCGACTATGCGGTGGCCGCAGGCTTGGGCACGGTGTACAGCTATGTCGTGCACCACGCGCCCAAGGTGCCCGGGCGCACGCTGCCCTTCGTGATCGCTCTGGTGGAGCTTGACGAAGGCGTGCGTATGCTGGGCGAGCTACGGGGGGTGGACCCCGCCGAGGTGGTGATCGGAATGCCCGTTCGCGCAACCTATATCGACTTCCCGGCCGGCGACTCCGGTCCGGAGTGGACCCTCTACGCCTGGGAGCCCCAAGCATGAGCGCACCCGCTATTGACGTGGGCACGACACTGCCCGAGCTCAAGCTCCACGGCTCGCCGACGTTCATCATCTCGACGGCCCTGGCCACCCGGGACTTTCAGGATGTACACCACGACCGGGACCTGGCGCAGGCGAAGGGTTCCAAGGACATCTTCGTCAACATCCTCACCGACACCGGTTTGGTGCAGCGCTTCCTCACCGACTGGGCGGGGCCGACGGCGCTGATCAAGTCGATCGGGCTGCGCCTGGGGGTGCCGTGGTACGCCTACGACACGCTGACCTTCTCCGGCGAGGTAACCGCCGTCGAGAACGGATTGATCACGGTGAAAGTGTTGGGCCGCAACAGCCTTGGCGACCATGTGATCGCGACGGCCACACTCACGATTGGGGACGCTTAATGCTGTCGGGTAAGGCGGCGATCGTCGGTATCGGTGCGACCGACTTCTCGAAGAACTCCGGTCGAAGTGAGCTGCGGCTGGCCGCAGAAGCGGTCCGCGACGCTCTTGACGACGCGGGACTGAGTCCGTCCGACGTCGACGGGCTGACCACGTTCACGATGGACACCAACAACGAGACCGCGGTAGCGCGTGCGGTCGGCATCGGTGACCTGAAGTTCTTCGCCCAGACAGGCTATGGCGGGGGTGCGGCGTGCGGGACGGTGTTACACGCGGCGATGGCGGTCGCTACCGGTGTGGCCGATGTCGTGGTCGCGTACCGGGCGTTCAACGAGCGATCCGGCATGCGATTCGGACAGGTTCAGACCCGGTTAGCGGGAAGTGCAGGCGTGCAAGCTGATTCGACAGCGGCCGACAACTCCTTCTCCTATCCGCACGGACTGTCGACGCCGGCCGCGCAGGTCGCGATGATCGCTCAGCGGTACATGCACTGGTCCGGCGCGACCAGCCGCGACTTCGGCGCGATCTCGGTGGCCGACCGCAAGCACGCCGCCAAGAACCCGAAGGCTTACTTCTACGAGAAGCCGATCACCATCGAGGAACACCAGAATTCGCGGTGGATTGCCGAGCCGCTGCGGCTGCTGGACTGCTGCCAGGAGACCGACGGCGCGGTCGCGATCGTGGTGACGTCGGCGGAGCGAGCGAAGGATCTCAAGCAACGGCCGGCGGTCATCGAGGGCGCCTCGCAGGGCGCCAGCCCTGACCAGTACACGATGGTCAGCTACTACCGCCCCGAACTGGGCCTTCCCGAGATGGGTGTGGTGGGTCAGCAGCTATGGCAGCAGTCGGGCCTGGCGCCGTCCGACATCCAGACCGCGGTGATTTACGACCACTTCACCCCGTTCACTCTGATTCAGTTGGAGGAGTTGGGTTTCTGCGGCAAGGGCGAGGCTAAAGACTTCATCGCCGACGGTGCGGTCGAGATAGGCGGACGGCTGCCCATCAACACGCACGGCGGTCAACTCGGCGAGGCGTACATCCACGGCATGAACGGCATCGCGGAGGGCGTGCGCCAACTGCGGGGCACCTCGGTGAACCCCGTGCCCGATGTCGAGCATGTACTCGTCACCGCGGGAACCGGCGTACCCACGTCCGGTCTAATCCTCGGCTAGCCGCTTCGTCTGGCCGACCGTGACGCTGCAGTCACGCTAGAGCCCGAATGTGACTGCAGCGTCACGCTCGAGACGGTGTCGGTAAGCGCTGGCACACTGCCGCCATGGGGGAACCATTCATCGGCAGCGAGGCAGTTGCCGCCGGTATCACGTCACCCAATCAGCTGCGACGGCACTTCACCCGGGTGTTCCGCGACGTCTATGTCAGCCAAGGTACCGAGCTGACACCTCTGCTGCGTGCCTGCGGTGCATGGCTATGGTCCCGACGCCGCGGCGTGATCGCCGGCTTCTCTGCCGCGGCATTGCATGGCAGCAAGTGGGTCGATAACGCGCGGCCAGTCGACATCATTCACGACAACCGGCATCCGCTGCCGGGTTTGCAGATCTGGGGAGACCGGATCGAGAGTGACGAGTTCGAGCTGATAGCTGGCGTTCCGGTAACAACTGCCGTTCGGACTGCGCTTGACCTTGGCTGTTGGTATCCGACTATGACAGCGGTCGCGGCAGTCGATGCGCTGGCTCGGGCGACCGAACTCAAGACGGCCGACGTCGAGTTGCTGGCGGCGCGGTACCGAGGTCGTCGGGGTGTTGAGCGTGCTCGTGTGTCACTCGATCTTGTCGATCCGGGCGCGCAGTCACCGAAAGAGACTTGGCTGCGCGTCGTTCTGATCCAGGCTGGGCTGCCTCGACCGCAGACGCAGATTCCTGTGCTCGACGATTGTGGCAATGCGATCGCGTATCTGGACATGGGCTGGGAGGACGTCAAAGTCGCCGTGGAGTACGACGGCGATCATCATCGCAGCGATCGCTCGCAATTCGGTTGGGATATCAGGCGATTGGAGAGGTTACAGCACAAGGGCTGGATCGTGATCCGGGTCGTCGCGGGGGACCGGCCGGCCGACATCGTCCGGCGAGTCCGCGCAGCCCGCGCCCGTCGAACGTGACGGTGCAGTCACCCCGGAGCCCGAACGTGACTGCAGCGGCACGCTCGGCCGCGGCAGAGCAGCCCTAGGCCGGGATTAGTTCGACGCCGGACAGCACCACTGCGTTGTCGCGCGAAGGCGCGACAACGCTGGCCAGCAAGCGGTTGCCGTCTTTCCAGATGCCGACCTTGAGCGTCTCGCCGGGAAATGCCACACCGGCGAAGCGCGCGCCGTAAGCGGCCACCGCGGAAGCGTCGCCGTCCAGCATCGCATCGACGATGGCCTTGCACGTCATGCCATAGGTGCACAGGCCATGCAGGATCGGCTGGGAAAAGCCTGCTGCGGCGGCGAATTCGGGATCGGAGTGCAACGGGTTGCGATCGCCACACAGCCGGTACAACAGCGCCTGCTGCGGCAGGATCGGTACGTCGACCTCAAGGTCGGGAGCACGATCGGGAGCTCCGTCCGACGACGACGGCCCACGCTCACCGCCGAATCCGCCTTCACCGCGGGCGAAGATCGACCGCCGCTGCGTCCACAGCACGGTCCCGTCCGGCGCAGACGCGGTCGTCTCGCTCCAGATCACCGCGGCCTTGCCCTTGTCCCAGATATCGGTGAACCGGGTGACCGCCGTGGCGGAGCCCGACGGTGGCAGCGGTCCAGGTACTTCGATCCGCTCGCTGGCGTGCAGCACCTTGCCCAATTCGATGTCGATGCCGGGGAACTGCACCGTCGGCGGCTTGGTCATATGGAAGGACGCCGCGACATTGCCGAACGTCGGCAGCACCTGCGGAGTGTCGTCGATCAGGTAGCGCAATTCGCGCGGGTCCATCGGATCGCGGCCGGCACCAAGCCCCAGGTGATACAGCTGGATGTCGCTACTGGACCAAGAGAATTCGAGGGGCTCCAGCTCAGCGGCCAGCGCGACTTCTACGTCGATCGGCATGTCAGTTCTCTCCCGCGATGTGCAGTGCGGCGAGGTATCCGAAGGTCATCGCCGGTCCAATGGTGCCGCCCGGGCCGGGGTAGGTGTGCCCCATCACCGGTGCACTGACGTTGCCCGCGGCGTAGAGGCCGTCGATGATGCTGCCGTCGTCGCGTAGCGCACGGCCGTTGACGTCGGTGCGGATACCGCCCTTGGTACCCAGGTCGCCCGGCACCATCTTGGCCGCGTAGTACGGCGCCTGGGCGAGCTCGCCCAGGTTCGGGTTGGGCTTGTTGGTCGGGTCGCCGTAGTACCTGTCATAGGCGCTCTGGCCGCGGCGGAAGTCCTCGTCCACACCCGCTCGGGCGAAGCCGTTGAATCGGGCCACGGTTGCGTTGAACTCGGCGACCGGCAGGCCTGCCTTCTCGGCTAACTCCTCGAGTGTGTCGGCCCGGATGATGACACCGGACTCCATCCATTTCGTCGGAATACGTTGTCCTGGCTGCAATCCGGCGAAGATGTAGCGATCCCGGTACTGCTGGTCGAACACCAGCCAGGCGGGAATGTTTTCGCCCGGCCCCGGCCCCTGGCCGAACTCCCCGCCGTACATGTGGTGGCAGGCTTCGACGTAGGGCATCGACTCGTTCATGAATCGCTTGCCGGACATGTTGACGATGATCGACCCCGGCGAGTTGCGCTCCGACAACGCGAACCACGGTGCACCGACCAGCGGCACCGTTGGGCCCCACCACGCGTCTTCCATGATATCCAGTGCGGCGCCGAGCTTTTCGCCTGCGATGATGCCGTCACCGGTGTTTGCCTTGGCGCCGACAGTCCACTCGGTGGTGATTGGTGCGCGCTGGTACTTCACCCGCATCTGCTCGTTGTGCTCGAAACCACCGCTGGCCAGGATCACGCCGCGCCGTGCCCGGAGCAGTTGCGGCTCAGCAGATTCCGACGCTCCGGTGTCGCGGACATAGACGCCGCGCACCACGCCGTCTTCGACATACAGGTCGGTGAGCGCGGTGTTCAGCTGGACGGGAACCCCGGCCCGCTGCAACCCGATCCGCAACGGAGCGATCAGCGCCCTGCCCATGCCGACCAGGTTCTTACCGGTTGCCTTCGCCCACATCGTGCGAGCGCCGACCTTCAAGCTGCGCAGCACTCCCCGAGGGTGCCGCTTGAGCAGGTTGAGTCGCACGTAGTCCTGCTGCATCACAACCACATTGAGTGGCACTTTGCCGTAGGCAGGTTCGAGTCCGGCTTCGTCTTCGCCGAGCTTGCGCGCATTGAACGGCTTCGGCTCGATCGAGCGTCCCTCTGCGCGGCCGCCCGGCGCCTCCGGGTAGTAGTCGGAGTACCTCGGCACCCAGCACATCTTCAACGGCGTGTGCTTCAAAACGAACGAAAGCATCTCGGGACTGCGCTGCAGGTAGGTATCGATGCGCTCCGGCTCGACGGCCTTGCCGATGATGCCGTGCAGGTAAGTGCGGGCCGCGTCGGCCGTGTCCTTCACCCCGTCGCGCTTGAGGACCTCGTTGTTCGGGATCCACACACCGCCGCCGGAGCGAGCAGTGGAGCCGCCGAAATGCGGGGCCTTTTCGATGACTACTGTCGAAAGGCCTCCGTGCGCGGCGGCAAGGGCAGCCACCATGCCGGCTCCGCCGCTTCCGACCACGACGACGTCGTACTCCTGCGCTGTCATGTAGAACACGTTATAGAATTGCCCGGGCTGGCCGCTACCGGCCCGGTCAAACGGACGAGGGGACTTCGGTAAATGCTCAGTGTTGCAATCCGCGACGAGCTGGCTGCCGACCTGGCGCAGGCCGAACGCAGCCGGGTGCCAATTCCGCCGCTGACGTCCGCCCACCCAGACATCGACGTCGTCGACGCCTACGAGATCCAGCTGATCAACATCCGGCAGCGGGTCGCCGAGGGTGCCCGCGTGCTGGGCCATAAAGTCGGTCTCTCCAGCAAGGCGATGCAGCAAATGATGGGGGTCGACGAGCCGGACTACGGCCATCTGCTCGACGAGATGCAGGTGTTCGAGGACACCCCGGTCAGGGCGGACAAGTACCTGTACCCGCGGGTGGAGGTCGAGGTCGGCTTCATCCTGTCCGCCGACCTGCCGGGTGCCGGGTGCACCGAAGACGACGTGCTGGCGGCCACCGAGGCCCTGGTGCCGTCGATCGAGTTGATCGACACCCGGATCACCGACTGGAAGATCGGGCTGTGCGACACCATCGCCGACAACGCCTCTTCGGCGGGGTACGTGCTGGGTAAGGCCCGGGTATCGCCGGCTGACGTCGACGTCAAGACGATCGACGCGGTGCTGACCCGCAACGGCGAGGTGATCGCCGAGGGTCGCAGCGACGCCGTGTTGGGAAACCCGGTGACCGCGGTGGCCTGGTTGGCTCGCAAGGTGGAAGGCTTCGGGGTAAGGCTGCGTAAAGGTGACGTAGTGCTTCCCGGCTCCTGCACGAAGGCGATCGATGCTCGCCCCGGCGACCAGTTCGTCGCCGACTTCACGGGGCTGGGCACAGTTCATTTGTCGTTTGAATAGGCTCGGATTAGTTTTGAATCAGTCGATTTAAGGCTTCGAAAAAGGGAGCATCATGCCGTCGAAGGCAAGCGTCGCCATTGTGGGGTCGGGGAACATCAGCACCGACTTGCTCTACAAGCTACTGCGATCGGACTGGCTGGAACCGCGCTGGATGGTAGGGATCGACCCGGAAAGCGAAGGCCTGGCGCGGGCCCGCAAGCTGGGTCTGGAGACCACCCACGAGGGGGTCGACTGGCTGCTCGCCCAGTCCGAGAAACCGGACATGGTGTTCGAGGCCACTAGCGCCTATGTGCACCGGGACGCGGCGCCCAAGTACGAGGCCGCCGGCATCCGGGCCATCGACCTGACGCCGGCCGCGGTGGGCCCGGCGGTCATCCCGCCGGCGAATCTGCGCCAGCATCTGGATGCCCCGAACGTGAACATGATCACCTGTGGCGGGCAAGCCACCATCCCGATCGTGTACGCGGTCTCGCGAGTCGTGAAGGTGCCCTACGCCGAGATCGTGGCATCGGTGGCATCGCTGTCCGCCGGCCCCGGCACGCGCGCGAACATCGACGAGTTCACCAAGACCACCAGCAGGGGCGTCGAGACAATCGGTGGGGCGCAGCGCGGTAAGGCGATCATCATCTTGAACCCGGCCGATCCGCCGATGATCATGCGCGACACCATCTTCTGCGCCATCCCCGAGGATGCCGATCGCGACGCGATCGCCAAATCCATCCACGACGTGGTGGCCGAGGTGCAGACCTATGTCCCCGGATATCGGCTGCTCAACGAGCCGCAGTTCGACGACCCGTCGATGCACTCCGGCGGGCAGGCCCTGGTCACGACGTTCGTTGAAGTCGAGGGTGCCGGCGATTACCTGCCCCCGTACGCGGGAAATCTCGACATCATGACGGCCGCGGCCACGAAGGTCGGCGAA
Organism: Mycobacterium montefiorense; assembly: GCF_003112775.1. Classification (GTDB taxonomy): domain Bacteria; phylum Actinomycetota; class Actinomycetes; order Mycobacteriales; family Mycobacteriaceae; genus Mycobacterium; species Mycobacterium montefiorense. The sequence goes on from NZ_BFCH01000002.1 coordinate 332,299, forward strand.
GAGATCGCGAAGGAATCCTTGTCCGCAACGGCGGGAGGAGCACAGGCATGAGTACCGACATCTTCTTCAACCCGGTTTGGGACGTTCGCATGACGGACACGTCGCTGCGCGACGGCTCACACCACAAGCGCCACCAATTCACCTCCGATGAGGTCCAGGCCATCGTTACCGCCCTCGACGCGGCCGGGGTGCCGGTGATCGAGGTGACCCACGGCGACGGACTGGGCGGCTCGTCGTTCAACTACGGCTTCTCCAAGACCCCCGAGCAAGAGCTGATCAAACTCGCCGCCGAGACGGCCAAAGAAGCCAAGATCGCGTTCTTGATGCTGCCCGGCGTGGGCACCAAGGAGGACATCAAACAGGCTCAGGACAATGGTGGGTCGATCTGCCGGATCGCCACGCATTGCACCGAGGCCGATGTCTCGATCCAGCACTTCGGTCTGGCTCGCGAGCTGGGCCTGGAAACCGTCGGGTTCTTGATGATGGCTCACACCATTGCGCCGGAGAAGCTGGCCGCGCAGGCCCGCATCATGGCGGATGCCGGCTGTCAGTGCGTCTACGTCGTCGACTCGGCCGGCGCCCTGGTGCTCGACGGCGTCGCCGACCGGGTGCAGGCGCTGGTTGCCGAGCTCGGCGACGACGCCCAGGTCGGTTTCCACGGGCACGAGAACCTCGGGCTCGGGGTGGCCAACTCGGTCGAGGCCGTGCGCGCGGGTGCCAAGCAGATCGACGGCAGCGTGCGCCGGTTCGGCGCCGGTGCGGGCAACGCGCCGGTCGAGGCCCTGATCGGGGTGTTCGACAAGATCGGCGTCAAGACCGGTATCGATTTCTTCGACATCGCCGACGCCGCTGAGGACGTGGTGCGCCCGGCGATGCCGGCCGAGTGCCTACTCGACCGCAACGCGCTGATCATGGGCTACTCCGGCGTCTACTCGAGCTTCCTCAAGCACGCCGTCCGTCAGGGCGAGCGCTATGGCGTCCCGGCTCACGAGCTGTTGCACCGGGCGGGCCAGCGCAAGCTGATAGGTGGCCAGGAAGACCAGCTCATCGACATCGCGCTGGAGATCAAAAGGGAGCGAGACGGCGGCGCCGCGGTCGCGCGCTGACTGCTCCCGCGCACAGTCTGGGCACAGCCCGGACATAGCTGGTGTGGGTAGCCTCACCCACATGAGCACATCCAACACACGCGGCCTTCGTCGTCGCGGACTGTACGGCCTGCTCGCCGGGTGGCTACTGACTACTACCGCCGCGACGCTGATCGCACTGCCCGTAGCCAATGCGGATCCGTGCAATCAGACCGTGGGTCAGTCCATCGACGCGTACCTAACGCGCCATCCTGACGTCAAGGCGTCGCTGTCCGCCAAATCGGCGGCGGAGGGCGGCGGCCCCAACGTGATGGACTACCTGAGTCGGCATCCCGATGTGCGGCAGCATCTGGTCGACCTGTCGCAGCAGTGCACCTCGTAGCGATCGGCGGGGTTAGTCTTTCAAGTTGGTAAACGTGAGCGGCGACGCGCGGGAATGTTCGCCATTGACGAAAAAGTAGAACACGTTCTAGCGTCTAGGCGTGTCCACCCACTCCTTTTCCGATCCCCTAACCTCCGCGATCGCCGAGGCCGAGAAACTGGTCGCCGCCGCACCGCATATTGAGACCGAAGCCGACCTGCTCGAAGGAATGCAATATCTGGCCGGGTGTATCTCGGCATGTATCCATCTGGCCGTCGACTATGACCGCGACCATCCCTTCCTGCAGTCGGGAACCGGCCCGTACACCAAGATGGCCCTGGACAACCCTGACACCCTGTACTTCGGCACCCGGGTGCACGCCAACCATGAGTACGTCGTCACCGGCCGGCGCGGCACCACCACCGACCTGAGCTTCCAGCTGCTCGGCGGCGAGTACACCGACGACAACGTGCCCGCCAGCCAGGCCGCGTTCGACGACCGCGAGCTTGAGATCGCGGCCGACGGAACCTTCGAGTGGCGGGTGACACCGACCAGCCCGGGGCAGTTGGTGATGCGCGAGGTGTACGGCGACTGGTCGGCTCAACGCGGCACGCTGGCTATCGCCCGCACCGATACCGCGGGCACCGCACCGCCGCCGCTGACTCGCGACCTAATCCAAAAGCGTTATGCCACAGCGGGAAAGCAGTTGGTGCAACGGGTGAAGACCTGGCTGCAATTCCCGCAGTGGTTCTATGACAATCTCCCGGTCAACACCATGGTGGCGCCCCGGTTGACGCCGGGCGGGCTGGCCACCCAGTACTCGTCGGTCGGGCATTGGGATCTGCGGCCCGACCAGGCGCTGGTGATCACGATTCCGGTCAGCGACGCGCCCTACCTCGGCTTCCAGCTCGGCAGCCTGTGGTACATCTCGCTGGACTACATCAACCACCAGACGTCGCTGAACAACACGCAGGCACAGGCGGATCCGGACGGAAAGGTTCGCATCGTGGTCGCCGACCAGAATCCGGGCGTGACCAACTGGGTCGAGACGCTAGGCCACCGTCGCGGGTATCTGCAGTTCCGCTGGCAACGGGTGTCGCGTGAGCTGACCGATGCGGACGGGCCCACCGTGGAGCTGGTTGACCTCGACGCGGTGGCCAGTAAGTTGCCGTATTTCGAGCACAACAAGATTTCCGAGGATGATTGGCGCGCGCGAATTGCACTGCGCCACCAACAAATTCAAGCAAGGATGCTGGGATGACGAAGCTGCTCGACGGCAAGGTTGTGGTGATCAGTGGTGTCGGCCCGGGCCTGGGCACCACGCTGGCGCACCGGTGCACGCGGGAGGGAGCCGATCTGGTGCTGGCAGCCCGCACCCCAGAACGCCTGGACGACGTCGCCAAGCAGATCGCCGACGCCGGCGGTCGTGCGGCGACGGTGCGCACCGACATCACTGACGACGACCAGGTGAACAACCTCGTTGCGCAGACATTGGAGGCCTACGGCAGGGTCGATGTGCTGGTCAACAACGCCTTTCGGGTGCCGTCGCTGAAACCGTTCTCGGGCACAACCTTTCAGCATATTCGCGACGCTATCGAACTCAGCGCGCTTGGCGCGCTGCGGCTCATCCAGGGCTTCACGCCGGCGCTTGCCGAGTCGAAGGGCTCGGTGGTCAACGTCAACTCCATGGTGATTCGGCACTCGCAGGCGAAGTACGGCGCCTACAAGATGGCCAAGTCCGCGCTGCTGGCGATGTCGCATTCGCTGGCCACCGAACTGGGTGAGCAGGGGATTCGCGTCAATTCCGTTGCACCTGGCTACATCTGGGGTGAGACGCTGCAGGGCTACTTCAATCACCAAGCCGGCAAGTACGGCACCACGGCAGAGGAGATCTATGCGGCGACCGCGGCGAACTCCGACCTGAGGCGGCTGCCGACCGAGGATGAGGTGGCCTCGGCGATTCTGTTCATGGCCAGCGACCTGTCCAGCGGTATCACCGGGCAGACCCTGGACGTCAATTGCGGGGAGTACCACAACTGATGGCAGAGCGCACCGACGTCGGCACTGTCGAGGACATGCACGCGTCGGCAATAAAGCTGGTCGGACTCGACGACTTCGGCGTCGACGACGACAACTACCGCGAAGCCCTCGGTGTACTGCTGGAGTCCTACCAGCGTGATGCGGGCCTAACCGGGTTGGGCAGCAAGATGAATCGATTCTTCCTGCGCGGCGCACTGGTAGCCAGGCTGTTCTCCGAGTCCGCCTGGAAACAATACCCCCAGCACACCGAGGTCGGCATCGAGCGGCCGATCTTCGTCACCGGGCTGCCGCGCACCGGCACCACGATTCTGCATCGCCTGCTCGGCGCGGACCCGGCCCATCAGGGCCTGCACTTGTGGCTGGCCGAGTTCCCGCAGCCGCGTCCGCCTCGTGACACCTGGGACTCCAACCCGTGGTACAGCCAGCTGAACGCGCAGTTCGACAAGGCTCACGCGGAGAACCCCGAGTACACCGGCCTGCATTTCATGGCCGCATACGAGCTGGAGGAGTGCTGGCAGCTGTTACGGCAGTCGCTGCATTCGGTGTCATACGAGACGTTGTCGCACCTACCCACCTATTCCCAGTGGCTGTCCCGGCAGGACTGGAAGCCGTCATATCAGCGGCACCGCCGAAACCTCCAGTTGATCGGGCTGAACGACGCCGAAAAGCGTTGGGTGCTCAAGAATCCCAGCCACCTGTTCGCGCTGGACGCATTGATCGCGACCTACCCGGATGCCCTGGTGATCCAGACCCACCGGCCGGTGGAGACGATCATGGGTTTGATGTGCTCGCTTGCGCAGCACACCGCCGAGGGATGGTCGACGACCTTCTCTGGCGCCCAGATCGGTGCCGACTCAATGGAGACATGGTCGCGCGGTTTGGAGCAGTTCAACACCGCACGCGCCAAGCACAACCCGGCTCAGTTCTATGACGTTGCCTATCGCGATCTGATCGACGATCCGCTTGGGACGGTCGCCAACGTGTACGACCACTTCGGCATGACGCTGACCGACGAGGCCCGAAAGGCGATGGAGGACAGCCACGCCGAGAGTCAGACCGGTGCCCGGGCTCCCAAGCACAAGTACTCGCTGGCCGACTACGGGCTCACCGCCGACGAGGTCAAGGAGCGGTTCGCCGGGCTGTGACCTAACTGTTGACCTTTTCGGGCCCAAACCACACGCCGTCGGGAGATCCGATCGCACCGGCTTGTTCACGGGCCGAGGCGAGCTCAGCAGAAGCCGCGAATTGCCTTGCCGCTTCTATGTTCTGCATGTCCATGACGACGATGATGGTATCGGGATCGGTTCCGTCCAGGTAGGTCCCGGTCACCACCAGCCCGTGCCGACGCCGGATTGCGTCGAGCCCTAGATCACCGAAGATGGCGTTCCATTGCCCGACGTCAGCGACTCGCTGTCTGACAAGCATGACTCCCGTCACGAGAACCTCCCAGAGCAGACACGATGTCCACATTTATAGACATCCATCAGGCTAGCGTGGCGATGCGGCCCGCGAGCTGTTTGTGAGCCAGGGTTACAGCGCTGTCGGATTGCGTGAGGTGGCGGGGCGTGCCGGAGTTGATGTCACACTCGTTCGCCGCTATTTCGGCTCTAAACAACAACTTTTCGAGGCTGCCACGGATGTCTCAGGCAACCTGGACGAGATCCGGAATGCACCCGACGACGCAGTTGGGCAGCAGATGATTGCACGCGTCCTAGCATCGCGCCAGGACGTCGATGCGCCGCTTTTCGCACTGCTGCGGTCCAGCGAGGATCCTTCAGTAGTGGCTCGACTGAACGCGCAACTCGATGCCGGCATTACCCGCAACTTGGTCAGGCGCATAACGGCCGACCACGCCAGGATCCGTGCCGACATGGTCACCGCACTGCTGTTAGGTATCGGCGTGCAGCGTGTCCTGCTACAGAAGAGACCGATAGTCAGCGCGCGTGACGAGGACATCACCGCGGTGTTCCTCGAAGCATTCGAAGCGATTACTCAACTGCCCCAACGACGTTGAGTCAGTCGTTGTCCGGCCGGTCGAGATAGCCCTCGGCGACCGCATGTTCGATGCTGTCACTCAGCCTGGGGCACGACCTGGTTCGTGCGGTGTCGCCGCCGGACTCACGCACTTCGGCAAAGTGGGCGCACCGCTGCGACGCCGCGGCATTCCATTGCACCGCGGTGTGTCCCGGCCCCAGCCTGCGAACGGTCACCGTGACGTGGCAGAAGCGGCAATCCACCGGTTGCAGGCCCGATGTGAGATAGCGCTCCCGGTCGGCACGGCTAGCCTCGCGGACCGCGGCCGCGCGCTGCGGGTCGTCGGCGAAATCTCTTGACTTCGACCAGGTTCCAGACCCGCCGTCGCGAGCGGGCTTGTCGTCCTCGTGATCGTGGCCGTCCCCGTGCAGCAACAGCATCGACCGGGCGAGCCGATCGACGTCGGGAACCGCCGGCTGATCGTCAGGCATCAGAGTCAGTGCCGTTCGGCTGGAACTTCTTCGGCCGCAGGGGCTTCGGCATCCTGTGCCTTCAGGTTCTCGGCGACCTCGACGTTCCAGTGTTCAATGGCGCGGGTGGTGTCCACCTCGATCTCGAAGCGCTCCACCATTTCCGGCTCGACGTCGGCGGCATCGACATAGAACTGCTGATACCAGCGACGCAACTGGTATACGGCGCCGTCTTCCTCGACCAGCAGCGGGTTGTCGATTCTGGTCTTGTGCTTCCAGATTTCGACGTCCTGCAGGAAGCCCTTGCTGACACCCTCGGTGAAAACCTTGGATAGCTTGTTGGTCATCTTTTCGTCCATGCCCTTGGGCTTTTCGACGATGACGCCCCACTGCAGGACGAACGAGTTCTGGGTCACCGGGTAGTGGCAGTTGATCAGAATCGACTCGGCCTTGTAGCCGCCGTAGCTGTTGTGCAGCCAGTTGATCATGAACGACGGACCGAAGTAGGACGCTTCGGAATCCAGGTGCGCCTCGCCATAGGAAGTGCCCAGATCGTTGACATCGGGCCGGCCCACGTTGTGCAGGTACTGCGAGGCGACATGGCCCTCGAAGACGTTCTTGAAGTAGGTCGGCAACCCGAAGTGGATGTAGAAGAAGTGCGCCATATCGGTGACGTTGTCGATGATGTCGCGGCAGTTGGACCCCTCGATGAGGATGCTGTTCCAACGCCACTCGGTCCACTCGTCGCTGTGGGATTCCGGGATGTCCGGAATTTGGACGACCGGGTCCGGCGGGTTGTTCTCGTGATCGTGCCAGACGAACAGCAGACCACCGCGCACGTCGGTCGTCCACGAGCGGGTCCGCGCCGTTTTGGGTGTCCGCTTGGCGTAGGGCACCAACTTGCAGCGGCCATCGCCGCCCCAGCGCCAGTCGTGAAACGGACACGCGATCTCGTCGCCTTTGATGGTGCCCTCGGACAGATCCCCGCCCATGTGGCGGCAGTAGCCGTCGAGGACCTTGACGTCCCCGTGCGAGTCTGCGAAGACCACCAGCTTGGTGCCGAACGCCTCGACGGAGTGCGGCTTACCGTCCTGGAAGTCCTTTGCCACGCCCAGGCAGTGCCAGCCGCGGGCGTACCTGGTCGGCAACGCGCCGGGATCGATTTCCCGGATGCCGACCGCTTTTGTGTCGGTAGTCACCTGTCACCTCCAACTTGCTTGCCCTCTAACTAGAACACGTTACAGTTTTGACCCACGGACGCGCAACGACAGCGGGTCTAGCTGCGTTGTCCCGGGAGGTGCTTCATGCTTGGGGTATATCTAGACGATGCCACTGTTCGCATTTGAGGGTCGGGCGCCACGGATCGATCCGACGGCTTTCGTGGCGCCGACCGCGACCCTGATCGGCGATGTCACGGTCGAGGCCGGGGCGTCGGTCTGGTTCAACACCGTACTTCGCGGCGACTATGGGCCGATCGTCGTGCGAGAGGGCGCCAATGTGCAGGACGGGTCGGTGTTGCACGCCCCTCCCGGGATCCCCGTCGATATCGGACCGGGTGCCACGGTGGCTCATCTGTGCGTCATTCACGGAGTTCACGTCGGTTCAGAGGCACTGATCGCCAACCACGCCACTGTTCTAGACGGCGCGGTGATCGGCGCCCGCAGCTTGGTCGCCGCCCATTCTCTGGTCACGGCAGGCACTCAGATTCCGGCTGGCGTGCTCGTCGTCGGGTCCCCGGCACAAATCAAGGGCCCGATCGCCGGAACCGGCGCCGAGATGTGGATCAACCTGAATCCGCAGGCCTACCGCGAGCTGGCGCAGCGCCATCTCAACGGGCTGGAGGCGATCTAGAGCTTCCGGGTATTGGCGGCCGCGCGGTCCATCTCCCAATAGGCGCGCAGGGCCACCATCTTGCCCTCGTCGTTCGCCTTATAGGTGAACACGCCCTCGGCAGTCGTCTGGTACTCGCCCGTGGTGATCAGGATGTGCCCGACGTTGGCTTCCTCGTTGCCGCACTGATAGGTGTCGCGGAAGACGAACTCGATTTTGGTGGTGGGGGCGATGGCCTTGTCCCAAAACGCCGAGATCGCGTCACGGCCGCGGTGCCCTTTGCCTTCGGGGTCGAACACCGAGGGTCCGATGGGGTCCTCGACGATGCCGTCGTCGGCGAAGACCGCCAGCCAGGCTTCCTTATCCCTGGCCATCACTGCCTCGCGGGAGCGGCGGCCGGCCTCGTGCGCGGGATGCGCGGTCACGCGTTTACTTTCTCGGGTTTGTCAGCACCGACCACCCACATTGAGTAGTACTGCGAACCGCCACCGTAGGCGTGTCCCAACGCTTTTCGGGCGTTGGGTACCTGGTGGTCGCCGCCCTTGCCCATCACCTGGATTGCCGCCTCGGCGAAGCGAATCAGGCCCGAGGCGCCGATCGGGTTCGACGAGAGCACGCCACCGGACGCGTTCACCGGCAGCCGTCCGCCGATCTTGGTTTCGCCGGCTTCGGTGAGCTTCCAGCCCTCACCCTCGGCGGCAAACCCCAGGTTCTCCAACCACATCGGCTCGAACCAGGAGAACGGTACGTAGATCTCGGCGGCATCGATCTCGTCGATCGGGCTCTTGATGCCGGCTGCTTTCCACAGGGCAGCTGCGGCATCGCGACCGGCCTGCGGACTGACCTGGTCGCGGCCCGAGAACTGCAGCGGCTCGGTGCGCAACGCGGTGGCATGGATCCAGGCCACCGGCTGTCCTTGTGCCACCCGGGCTTCGGCGACTTCCTGGTTGCCGATGACCACCGCTGCCGCACCGTCGGAAGACGGGCAGGTCTCGTCGTAGCGGATCGGGTCCCACAGCATGGGGGACTCCATCACCTTTTCCACCGTGATGTCGGGCTGGTGCAGATGGGCCAGCGGGTTGCGGACCCCGTTGAGCCGATCCTTGACCGCGACGATGGCACCGATGTTCAACGGAGCGCCCGAGCGGCGGATGTAGGACCGCACGTGCGGGGCGAAATAGCCACCCGCCCCGGCGCCGACCGGCTTAATGAAGGGGATCGGAATCGACAATGCCCACATGGCATTTGATTCCGACTGCTTCTCCCATGCCATCGCCAGCACGCGCCGATACTTGCCGGACTGCACCAGGCTGGCGGCCACCACCGCGGTGGACCCACCGACCGAACCCGCGGTGTGCACCCGGATCAGTGGTTTGCCGGTGGCGCCGACGGCGTCGGCCATGAACAGCTCCGGCATCATGACGCCCTCGAAGAAGTCCGGCGCCTTGCCGACCACGACCGCGTCGATGTCGGCGAAGGTCGAACCGGAGTCTTCCAGCGCACGGTCGATCGCCTCGCGCACCAGGCCGTTCATCGAAACGTCCTTGCGCTTAGCTACGTACTTGGTTTGCCCGGTACCCAGTACCGCGGCGAGGTGCGCACCTGCACCGGCCATCAGTTCTTTCCTTCCATGACCGCGACCAAGTTCTGTTGCAGCGCAGGCCCGCTGGTGGCGTGCGCCAGCACCCGGTTCGCAGAACCATCCCAGATATGTTGTGCTGCAAATCCGATTCGCTCGAGGCCGGCAACGAACATGGGGTTGGCCGACAGCGCACCGCCGGACGGATTGACTTTCGTCTTCCCCGGGATCCGGATGGCATCCGCCAAGATCAGGTGTTGGTGAGTGAAGGGCGCATGAATCTCGGCAACGTCGAGGTTGGACGTGTTGCCGCCGGTGGCGATCTTGGCCGCCGCCCTGGTGGATGGGGATTCGGTGAGATTGCGTGCACCGAGCACCGGGGTCTCGATGCGATGCTCGATTCCGGTTATCCAGGCTGGGTTTTCGCGCAACTCGCGGGCGCGTTCGTCGGCGGCCAGCACGATCGCGGCCGCGCCGTCGGTGACCGGTGCGATGTCGTGGCGTCGCAGCGGATCGGCGAAGAAGGGCCGCTCGAGCAGGTCCTCGACATTGACCGCCGACTCCACTTTGTCGACCCGGCGGGCGTTGGCGAACGCATCGAACGCGACGCGAGCCATTTGTATTTCGGTCCACTTGCCGGAGTCGATCCCCATGCGGGCCTGCAGTCCGGCCATCGACACCGAGTCCGGCCACAGTGGCGCGACTGTGTAGGGGTCGGTCTGCCGCGACAGGATCTGACGCAGAATCCCGGCCGAGGACTTGCCGAAGCCGTATACCAGCGCGGTGTCAACCTCACCGGTCAGGATCTTGATGTAGGCCTCGTAAAGGGCCCAGGCCGCGTCCATCTCGACGTGCGACTCGTTGATCGGCGGAACAGCGCCAATTGAGTCGATGGCCGAGATGAACGAAAATGCCCGTCCAGCAAGGTAATCAGACGATCCCGAACACCAGAAGCCGATATCGGTCCTGGCGATACCCAGATCTTCGTAGAGCTGGGCGAAGCAGGGTATCAACATCTCGACACCGTTGGTGGTGCCGTCGGTACGGCGGACATGCGGCGCGTGGGCAAAGCCGACCACCGCAACATTGCGTTCGCTCATGTGTAGGTAGGCCCTTTACAGGTGGTGCTTGTAGGTGTCGTACTCGGCGTCCGGCTCACCGGTAGGCCGGAAGTACTCGATATTGTCGATGCCAAATCCCCACTCCTCGCGAGGCCTCCAAATGGCTTCCACGCGCATGCCCATCCGCACCTCGTTCGCGTCGATGTCGGCGACCAGGTGGAGGAAGGGGATGTCGGCGCCGTCGAGCAGGACGTAGGCGGCGACGTAGGGCGGCTTGATGCGCTGGCCCTGGAACGGGATGTTGATGATGGCGAATGTCGTGACGGTGCCCTTGTCCGGCAGCTCGACGAATTCGGTGGTGGGCTGGCCGGTGGCCGGGTCCGCGCCGTGCGGCGGGAAGTAGACCTTGCCACTCTTGCCGGTCTTGGCGCCCAGCAGTTTGCCTTCCGCGATCGCCCGCAGGTAGGCGCTTTCCTCGTGGGAGGCGGTGTGCTGAATGGTCAGCGAGACCGGCGTGACGATCATCGTGACCGGGTCCTGGTCGCTGGAAGTCGGGTCGGCGACGGATTCTTCCTCCGAGCCCAGCGCGAAGTAGGCGATGTCGGTGATGGCACCCACCGTCTGATCGGCCCAGTGCGCATGCACCCGCGCGCCGGTCTTGATCTTGTCCGATTCGCCGGCGTCGACCGCATGCAGCAGCGGGGTGTCGGCGCCGTCCAGCTTGATCAGAGCCCAGGCGAACGGCCGGTCCAGCGGCTGGCCCTCCAGCGGGTCGGGCTGCCAGGTCCAGGACACCACGGTCCCGACAGACGAGACCGGTACCATCTCGCCCAGCGGTTCGTAGGTAACCGGGTCGTACTCCGCCGGTGGCACATGCACCCGGCCGTCCGATCCGCGAACCCCGAGGACGCGGTGCTCACGCAGTGCGGTGAAGAACTTGCTTAGCGTGGTACCGACTGAACGGGTGTAGTCGAAGGACAGAGTTAACGGCGCTGAGAGAGGCGGCTCGGAGTGATCGGTCGTGGTCGGGCCGCTCGAAGTGGCTGTCACGCCTTCGAGTAGAACAGGTTCTAAGAACCGTTTCAACATTGGGTCGTGGTCGGGTCCATTCTGGCCGGGAAAGGCGGAGAAATGAAGCTCGGTTTGCAGCTGGGATATTGGGGCGCTCAGCCGCCGGAGAACCACGCGGAGCTCGTCGGCGAGGCCGAGGCCAGCGGATTCGACGCCGTGTTCACCGCCGAGGCGTGGGGCTCTGACGCGTACACGCCGCTGGCCTGGTGGGGATCGTCGACGCAGCGGGTGCGACTGGGCACGTCGGTCGTCCAGCTCTCCGCGCGGACACCGACGGCGTGCGCGATGGCCGCGCTGACCCTCGACCACCTGTCCGGCGGGCGGCACATTCTCGGACTCGGCGTGTCCGGGCCGCAGGTCGTGGAGGGCTGGTACGGCCAGTCATTCCCCAAACCGCTGGCCCGCACCCGCGAGTACATCGACATCATCCGGCAGGTGTGGGCCCGCAAGGAGCCGGTGACCAGCGACGGCCCCCACTACCCGCTGCCTTTGAAGGACGGGGCCCGGCGACCGGTTACCGGCCTGGGCAAGCCGCTCAAGCCGATCACCCACCCGCTGCGCGCCGACATCCCGATCATGCTCGGCGCCGAGGGTCCGAAGAACGTGGCGCTGGCCGCCGAGGTCTGCGACGGCTGGCTGCCGATCTTCTACACGCCGCGGATGGCCGACACCTACAACGAGTGGCTGGACGAGGGCTTCGCCCGGCCGGGCGCACGCCGCAGCCGCGAAGACTTCGAGATCTGCGCGACGGCCAACATCGTCATCACGGAGGACCGCGCCGCTGCGTTTGCGGCCATGAAGCCCTACATCGCGCTCTACATGGGCGGGATGGGCGCCGAGGACACCAACTTCCACGCCGATGTCTACCGCCGGATGGGTTACGCCGAGGTGGTCGACGACGTCACCAAGCTGTTCCGCAGCAACCAGAAGGACAAGGCCGCCCAGATCATCCCCGACGAGGTCATCGACGACGCCGCGATCGTCGGTGACGTCGACTACGTGCGTAAGCAGATAAAGGCCTGGGAGGCGGCCGGCGTCACGATGATGGTGGTCTCTGGTCGCTCTCCCGAGCAGGTCCGAGACCTTGCCGCGCTGATCTAGGTCGGGGCTTGCCCCGTCAGTAGAACGGGTTCTAGATTGACCGGATGACAGGCTCGCAGCACACGATCGCCGGCACGGTGATCACGATGCCGGTGCAGATTCACAAGGCAAATCAGCACATGGCGATGTTCTCGGTCGACGCCGACGCCGCCCAGCACCTGATCGACTACAGCGGCCTGCAGGTCTGCCGGTACCTCCCCAGGCGCGCGATCGTGGTGCTGATGCTGATGCATTACATCGACGGAGACCTGGGCCAGTACTACGAATTCGGCACCAGCGTGATGGTCAACCCGCCCGGGTCGACCGCGAGCGGGCTACGAGCCCTGCAGTCGGCCGGCGCCTTCATTCATCACCTGCCCGTCGACCAGGAATTTACGCTGGAAGCCGGAACCAAGATATGGGGCTATCCGAAAGTTATGGTGGACTTCGCGATTCGTGACAGCCGCCAGTTCGGGTTCGACTGCACGATCGACGGTCAACTGGTGATCGGCATGGACTTCCGTCCCGGCCTGCCGATTCGGCTGACCCCTCGCCAGCAGGCGCAGCGCAGCTACTCACACCGCGACGGGATTACCCGCGAGACCGCCTTCGAGCACACGCTGGACGGCGTGCGGACGCGGCTCGGCGGCGTACGCGTCCGGCTGGGTGATCACCCATACGCGAAAGAGCTTGCATCGCTGGGGCTTCCGAAGCATGCAATGTTGTCCAGCTCTGCTGACCAGGTTCAGATGACATTCGGCGATGCCCAGGAGATCTCATGACGATGACCAAACCCGACGTCGATTTGACGGACGGTGCTTTCTACGCCGGTGACTCCCGGCCTATCTACAAGTGGATGCGCGAGAACGAGCCGGTCTTCAGAGACCGCAACGGGCTGGCCGCGGCCTCGACGTATCAGTCCGTCATCGAGGCCGAGCGCAACCCCGAGCTGTTCTCGAATGCCGGCGGCATCCGACCCGACCAGCCGGGTGTCGAGATGATGATCGAAATGGACGATCCGCAACATCTGTTGCGCCGCAAGCTCGTCAACTACGGCTTCACCCGCAAGCGGGTGAAGAACCTAGAGGCATCGATCACCTCGCTGTGCGACACGCTGATCGACGCGGTGTGCGAACGCGGCGAGTGCGACTTCGTCTGGGACCTCGCCGCGCCCCTCCCGATGGCGGTCATCGGCGACATGCTTGGTGTGCGTCCCGAGGAACGCGCGATGTTTCTCAAGTGGTCCGACGATCTGGTCAGTTCCTTGAGCAGCACCGCGGCCGAGGCGGACGTCCAGGTCACGATGGAGGCCTTCGCCACCTACAGCCAATACATGATGGGCATGATCGAGAGCCGCAAGAACGAGCCGACCGACGACCTGGTCAGCGTTCTCGTGCACGCGGAGGTCGAGGGCGCGCAGCTCGAAGACCACCAGATCGTCACCGAGGTGCTGCTGCTGCTGATCGGCGGCGACGAAACCACCCGGCACACGCTGTCGGGCGGAACTAGGCAACTGCTGCAGCACCCCGATCAGCACAAGCGCCTGGCGGGCGATTTGAGCTTGCTGCCCAACGCAATTGAAGAGATGCTGCGCTGGACCGCGCCGGTGAAGAACATGGCACGCACGATCACCGCGAACACTGAGTTCCACGGCACCGCGTTGCATGAGGGCGAGAAGATGATCCTATTGTTCGAGTCGGCCAACTTCGACGAGAAGGTCTTCGAGGAGCCGGAGAGCTTCAACATCGAGCGCTACCCGAACAACCACCTCGCGTTCGGCTTCGGCACCCACTTCTGTCTCGGCAATCAGCTCGCCCGGCTGGAGTTGTCGATCATGCAGACCCGCCTGCTGCAGCGGCTGCCTGACATGCGGCTGGCTTCTCCGGGTGCCGCCCTGCCGTTACGTCCCGCGAACTTCGTGTCCGGCCTGGAGAAGATGCCGGTGGCCTTCACCCCAAGCGCGCCGCTGGCGTAAGGCGTCCACGGCGCGAGAAAGGGCGAGCGTTAGCGGTTCTGGAAGTTCGGCTTGCGCTTCTCGGCGAACGCCCGTGGGCCTTCCTTGGCGTCGTCGGACAGGAACACCTTGATACCGATCTGGGTGTCGATCTTGAACGCGTCATTCTCGTGCATGCCCTCGGTCTCGCGGATGGCCCGCAGGATCGCCTGCACGGCCAGGGGGCCGTTGTTCTCGATGAGCTCGGCGATCTCGAGCGCCTTGGTCAGCGCCTGCCCGTCGGGCACCAGGTGCCCGATCAGCCCCATTTCTTTGGCCTCGGCCGCGGTGATGTGCCGGCCGGTCAGCAGCAAGTCACAGGCCACGGTGTAAGGGATCTGGCGCACCAGCCGGACGGCGGAACCGCCCATCGGGTAGAGGCTCCACTTGGCCTCCGAAATGCCGAACTTCGCGCTCTCGCCGGCGATGCGGATGTCGGTGCCCTGCAGGATCTCGGTGCCGCCTGCGATCGCGGGGCCCTCGACGGCCGCGATCAGCGGCTTGGTCAGCCGACGGCCCTTGAGCAGGGCGTCAATGCGTGACGGGTCGTAGCTGCCATCTTTGAACGAATCGCCCGGCGGCTTTTTGGTTGCTGACTTGAGGTCCATCCCGGCGCAGAAGTAGCCACCGGCCCCGGTCAGGATGCAGCAGCGGATGTCGTCATCGTTGTCGACGCGGTCCCAGGCCTGCACCATGATCTCCATCATTTCGGTGCTCAGCGCGTTGCGGGCGTGCGGTCGGTTCAGGGTGACGATCAGCGTGTGACCACGCTGCTCAACCAGTGCGTCGGGTCCGGATTCAACGTTTGCTGGCGGCTCGGCCACGGCTATCGCCTTTCCCTTCACAGCGGGCATGAACTTGTCAAGAAATGTAACACGTTCTAATTTGGTGGCCGTGGCCCTGAATATTGCCGATCTTGCCGAGCACGCCATCGACGCCGTGCCTGACCGTGTAGCGCTCATCTGCGGCGATCAACAGCTGACCTACGCCGAGCTGGAAGAGAAGGCCAACCGTCTCGCCCACTACCTGGCTGAACAGGGTGTGCAGAAGGACGACAAGGTCGGACTCTACTGCCGCAACCGCATCGAAATCGTCATCGCGATGCTCGGCATCATCAAGGCCGGCGCCATCCTGGTCAACGTCAACTACCGCTACGTCGAGGGCGAGCTTCGGTACCTGTTCGACAACTCGGACATGGTCGCGCTGGTCCACGAGCGCCAGTACGCCGACCGGGTGGCGAATGTCTTGCCGGAGACCCCCAAAGTCAAGACCGTCCTGGTCGTGGAGGACGGCAGTGACGACGACTTCGGCCGCTACGGCGGCGTCGAGTTCTACTCCGCGATCGCGCAAAGCTCACCCGAACGCGACTTCGGCGAACGCAGCGCCGACGACATTTACCTGCTGTATACGGGTGGCACCACCGGGTTCCCGAAAGGCGTGATGTGGCGCCACGAGGACATCTACCGCGTGCTGTTCGGTGGAACCGACTTCGCGACAGGTGAATTCATCTCCGACGAGTACGACCTGGCCAAGGCCGCCGCGGCCAATCCGCCGATGGTCCGCCACCCGATTCCGCCGATGATCCACGGCGCCACCCAATCCGCGACTTGGATGTCGATCTTCTCGGGCCAAACCACCGTTCTGGCACCGGAATTCAACGCTGACGAGGTCTGGCGCACGATTCACGACCACAAGGTGAACCTGCTGTTCTTCACCGGCGACGCGATGGCGCGACCATTGCTGGACGCGCTGCTGGCACACCAGGACAAAGGCAACGAATACGATCTGTCGTCGCTGTTCCTGCTCGCCTCCACCGCGGCGCTGTTCTCACCGAGCATCAAGGAGAAGTTCCTCGAGCTGCTGCCTAACCGGGTCATCACCGACTCGATCGGCTCATCGGAAACCGGGTTCGGGGGCACCAGCATCGTCGCCAAGGACGCGCCGCACAGCGGCGGCCCGCGCGTGGCGATCGACCACCGGACCGTCGTCCTGGACGACGACGGCAACGAGGTCCAGCCGGGCTCCGGAGTCCGCGGCTTCATCGCCAAGAAGGGCAACATTCCCGTCGGCTACTACAAGGACGAGAAGAAGACCGCCGAGACGTTCAAGACCATCAACGGCGTCCGCTATGCCATCCCCGGCGACTTCGCCACCGTCGAGGAGGACGGCACCGTCACGATGCTGGGCCGCGGCTCGGTGTCGATCAACAGCGGCGGCGAAAAGATCTACCCCGAGGAGGTCGAGGCCGCGCTGAAAGGGCACGCCGACGTCTTCGACGCACTGGTGGTCGGTGTGCCTGATCCCCGGTACGGACAGCACGTGGCCGCCGTTGTGCAGGCGCGGCCCGGGACGCGGCCTTCGCTTGCGGAGCTCGATGCCTTCGTGCGCTCCGAGATCGCGGGATACAAAGTCCCGCGCAGTCTTTGGCTGGTCGACGAGGTAAAGCGCTCGCCGGCCGGGAAGCCGGACTACCGGTGGGCCAAGGAGCAGACCGAGGCCCGGCCCGCCGACGACGTGCACGCGGCTCACGCCACTGCATGATCCGCAGCTAGCCGCGGAGTGACCGACTTCGTCAAACACCACTCGGGCGCACCCACCGGCTACTTCGCCTGGGAAGCCGCGGGGCTGCGTTGGCTTTCGTCGGTCGGCGCAGGCGTGCCCTGCGCGCCGATTGTCTCGGTTGACGCCACAAGCCTGACCTTGCGGCGACTTCGATCGGTGAGCCCCGATCCGGAGGCGGCGCGCATCTTCGGCAGCCAACTGGCCATCACGCACGACGCGGGAGCTCCGGCGTTCGGCGCGGGTCCCGACGGCTGGGATGGGCCCGGCTTCTTCGGGCCGTTGTCGCAGCCATTGCCGATGTCGCTGCGGCGCCACCAACGCTGGGGCGACTTCTACGCGCAAGAACGGTTGGCTCCGATGCTCGAGCTCGCGGCGGCGCGCCTGGATGAGCCGGCGCGCGCCACGATCGACGCCGTGATGACGCGTTGCCGTGCTGGTGATTTCGAGGATGGTGATCAGCCAGCGCGACTGCACGGTGATCTGTGGGGCGGCAATGTGATGTGGACACCCGACGGCGTGGTGCTGATCGACCCGGCCGCACACGCCGGCCACCGCGAGAGCGACCTGGCGATGCTCGCGCTGTTCGGCTGCCCGCATTACGAAGCCATCATCGCGGGCTATCAACAGGTGAGACCGTTGCAACCGGGCTGGCGCAGTCGAATCGGGCTGCACCAGCTCTTTCCGTTGCTGGCTCATGTCGTCCTGTTCGGGGGCGGGCACGCCCGGCGGACGCACGTTTGTGCCCGCGCGGCGCTGGACGCTTGACGTCGGCGTCTACAGTCGATCGCAATGACGATCGATGTGTGGATGCAGCACCCGACCGCGCGGTTCCTGCGCAGCGACTTCTTGGCGTCGCTGCGACGCTGGACCGGCGGGTCCATACCTGACGCTGACATCCCAATAGACGTCACGATCGCGGCGATGGACGCGGCCGACGTCGGCTTCGGCCTGCTCAGTGCCTGGCGTGGCCCGAACGGTCAGGATCTGATCTCCAACGATGAGGTTGCCGAATGGATGCGGTTGCACCCAAACCGATTTGCCGGTCTGGCGACCGTCGACCTGGATCGTCCGATGCAGGCTGTGCGTGAGCTACGTCGACGGGTTGGCGAAGGGTTCGTCGGGCTGCGAGTAGTGCCCTGGCTATGGAACGCGCCGCCCACCGATCGCCGTTACTACCCACTTTTCGCCGAGTGTGTCGAGGCCGCCGTCCCGTTCTGCACGCAGGTCGGCCACACCGGCCCGCTGCGGCCCTCGGAGACCGGACGCCCGATTCCCTACATCGACCAGGTGGCCCTGGACTTTCCCGAGCTGATGATCGTGTGCGGACACGTCGGGTACCCGTGGACCGAGGAGATGGTGGCTGTCGCGCGCAAACACGAGAACGTCTACATCGATACGTCCGCTTACACCGTCCGGCGGCTTCCGGAAGAACTGATCCGGTTCATGAAAACCGGTACCGGACAACGCAAAGTCTTGTTCGGCACCAACTATCCGATGATCACTCACGAGCACGCGTTGGTCGGGCTCGACGAACTCGGGCTCGGCGACGAGGCTCGCCAGGACTTTCTCTACGGCAACGCCGGACGCGTATTCAGACTGGAGGCAAACAGGTGAACGGTGCGCAGGCTCTGATCAACACCCTGGTCGACGGCGGGGTAGAGGTGTGCTTCGCCAACCCCGGCACCTCGGAGATGCACTTCGTTGCCGCCCTGGACACCGTTCCGAAAATGCGTGGCGTGCTAGCGCTTTTCGAAGGCGTCGCCACCGGCGCTGCCGACGGATATGCCCGCATTGCCGATCGGCCAGCGGCAGTGCTGTTGCATCTGGGGCCCGGATTGGGTAACGGTCTGGCCAACCTGCACAACGCGCGCCGGGCGCACGTGCCGATGGTGGTCGTCGTCGGCGACCACGCCACCTATCACAAAAAGTACGACGCCCCACTGGAATCCGACATCGATGCGCTCGCGGGCAGTGTCTCGGGGTGGGTGCGCCGCACCGGCACCGCGGCCGACGTCGGGTACGACACCGCCGAGGCCATCGCCGCGAGCCGGGCCGGCTCTCATATCTCGACGCTGATCCTGCCCGCGGACGCGTCCTGGTCGGACGGTGCCCAGCCCGCGGCCGCAACGCCTGCGCAACCGGCGGGCGCCGACCCGCTGCTGGCGCCCGAGATCGCGGAGCTGCTGCGGTCGGGAGAACCGACGGTGATCATGGTCGGCGGCGACGCCACCCGTGCCCGCGGGCTGGCCGCGGCGGTGCGGATAGCCGAGGCAACCGGTGCCCGGGTGATATGCGAGACCTTCCCGACGCGCCTGGAACGCGGTGCCGGCATCCCTGCCGTCGAGCGGTTGGCGTACTTCGCCGAGGCCGCCACCGCGCAACTCGACGGTGCCAAGCACCTGGTGCTGGCCGGCGCCAAGTCGCCGGTGTCCTTCTTCGCCTACCCGAATATGCCCAGCGACCTGGTACCGGCCGGCTGCGAGGTGCACGTGCTCGCCGCGCACAGCGGTGCGAGCGACGCGCTGGTGGCATTGGCCGACGAGATCGCGCCCGGCACGGTCGCCCCGGTGGCCGCCGCGTCGCGCCCGCAGCTGCCGAGCGGCGCACTGACCTCCGCGTCGGCGGCGGACGTGATCGGCGCACTGATGCCCGAACGGGCAATCGTCGTCGATGAGTCGAACACCTCGGGCCTGCTGCTCGCGCAGACTACCGCCGGAGCACCCGCCCATGACTGGCTGACGCTGACCGGCGGGGCGATCGGTTATGGCATCCCCGCCGCGGTGGGTGCCGCGGTGGCCGCCCCGGATCGCCCAGTGCTCTGCCTGGAATCCGACGGGTCGGCGATGTACACGATTGCGGGTCTGTGGACGCAGGCGCGCGAGAACCTCAATGTGACCACCGTGCTGTACGACAACAGCGCCTACGACATCTTGCGGATCGAGCTGCAACGTGTCGGCGCCGGCTCTGCACCCGGCCCTAAGGCGCTGGATCTGCTTGACTTATCCCGTCCTACAATGGATTTCGTCAAGATTGCGGAGGGCATGGGCGTACCGGCCCGGCGCGTGAACACCGCCGAGGAGTTGGCTGATGCGCTGCGCGACGCCTTCACCGAACCCGGGCCGCATCTGATCGATGCCGTGGTGCCGTCAATCACGGGCTAAGGCACTACGTCATCGACCGAGGAGCTCCGGCCTTTCCTCCAGTCAGGAAAGCCTGTTGGCCGCGCGTCCAATCCTCGGATTTGGATAGATAGCTGAATGTCTCGGTCTCGAACGGGATGTTGTCGGTCAGGGGGCGTCCGACCCCGCGCAGGATCGCCTGTTTGGCGGCCCGCACCGCAAGCGGCCCGTTGCAGGCGATTCGCCCCGCTATCGCCAGTGCTTCATCCATCAAACCGCGCGGCTCGACGATCTTGGGGACAAAGCCAATTCGCAATGCTCCGTCGGCGTCGTAGAGTCGCCCAGTCAGGATCAGCTCCATCACGCGTCCCAGTCCGACGATCCGCGGCAGGCGAGAGCAGCCGCCAGCACCGGGCATCAGCCCCCACTTGATCTCCTGATGTCCGAAACGCGCATGGGGAACGGTGATCCGGATGTCGCAGAACTCGGCGAGCTCATGCCCTCCGGCGATGTAGTCGCCGTTGATCGCGGTGATGATCGGCGTGTTGATCGTGTATCCGCCCGAAGTGACGCAATCATTTGTGTGTCGTAGCCGACCGCCATGGGCCGGGGTACCGGCATCGGCCGTTGTCATTGCGATGTTGGGTAACGCGGGTCCGCACAAGTCGGTACCGTCATACCGGATGGAGCGACCGATTTAGGGTCGCAGTACCGCCGCACCGATCCGGAGGCGGCGCATCGGGTCCTCGCCGAGGCGCGGAGCCGGGCCCCGAACACGATCGGCCCCAGTAACGCCAACAGCCGGTCGTGCTGAAAGGCCGGGTGGCACAGCCGCCCGCAGGCGTGGCGAGGGTCGTCCCGTCATCCCGTGGCAGGAGGAATCTCGATGAATCTGTTGTCCGGCAAGCTCGCCGGGCGCGACGCGGTAGCTGCTCGATGAGCGGCACAGACCCCGCTCGGGTGCCCATCCGGGGGTGGTTGCACATCGAGGTCGTGCATCCAGACCCCGACGCCGCAGCAAAGTTCTTGTGCGACAAGCTCGGTGGCGAGATTGTTGAGCGTGAGCTCTCCGCGACTGTGAGGGCTCTGGCGGTGGGCGTGGGCTGTGTCCATGTCCGCGTCACGGGTGTGGTGTTTCAGCTGGTGCGTCCGATTGAGGGGTTGGAGCCGTGGTATTCGGTGCTGAAGCAGCAGGGTCCGTGTGTGCATAACGTGACGTTCAATGTCGATGGCCTTGAAGATGCGCGTCAAGTCCTGGAGGCCGCGGGCGCGGTAAAGGTTGCCGAGATGGACATGCCTTTGGGCGGACTATCTGAGACCGAGGTTAACCGCGTCTATGTGATGGACGCGCGGCAGCAGGCAGGTATCCGGATCGAGATGGCAGATGTACCGCGGTGGGTCGGTGGGCAAGCGCCGTAGATCTGCCGCTTCGACGCCTCGATTAGCCGTAAGTGGTATCGGGCGTTGTCTTTTCGATCTCGCCCAGGACGCGGGTCTGCATGAACCGCTAGAATTAGGCAAAAGAGTGACCGGGGGATATGCATGGCGACAGCTCAATTTCAATCTTGCCCAAGTGTTTTCGACTCCGGTCTGCCCACCCTCCGTTATGGCCACCTCACCGACCCTGACACGGCCCATCGTGCTATCGCCGCGGCACGCTCCCAGTCCCCGATAGCGATCGGCTCGTACGGCGCCGAGGTGCTGAGCTATGAGCTGGTTCGTACCGTACTCCGCGACAATCGCTTCACTACGGCAAAAGGCCTCGGGCTCGACGCGCAGGGCATTACCTCAGGACCGTTGTGGGACAGGGCGATTACCAACATTCTCAGCCTCGACGGCGTCCCGCATCATCGGTTGCGCCGGCTGGTGTCCAAAGCGTTCGGGCCTAGGGGTGCCGAGCGGCTGCGCCCGTTGATCGTCGAACTCATCACCGGATTGGTCGAACCACACGCGGCAGCAGGACACGTTGATGTCGTGGCCGACATCACCCGCGGTTATCCCACGCGGGTCATCTGCGCGCTGCTGGGTGCCCCGTCACAGGACTGGCAACTTTTCTCCGACTGGACCGACCAGATCACGAAGATTTTTGAAGGGAATGCCGCAAAGGACGGGCCGGCGATCCTGGCAGCGTGGGAGGAGCTCGACGCATATCTCGAGGAGTTGGTCACCCGTCGGTCCGCATCGCTGACCGACGACCTGATCTCCGACCTCATTCGGGCCGAGGTCGACGGCGACCGCCTCACCCAGCACGAAATAGTCACCCTCTGCGGTAGCCTGCTGCGCGCCGGTACCGACACCACCCGCAATCAATTGGCCGCGGCGGTGCAGGCGCTGTGCGCCCAACCCGATCAATGGGCGCTACTCGCCGAGCACCCCGAATTGGCCGGCGTCGCGATCAACGAGCTAATGCGTTGCTACCCCAGTGTTTTCGGAAATATCCGCCGAGCAGTCGAAGATGTAGACATGGCCGGGCTGGGTATTCCCGCCGGTACCTTGGTATTCGCAAACACTGCCGCGGCCAATCGCGATCCGGATGTCTACCACGATCCGGACCGGCTGGACATCAGCCGCCAAGACCCACCGGCCATTCTGACGTTCGGCGGCGGCGTGCACTACTGCCTCGGAGTTCACCTCGCGCGGATCGAGTTGATGGAGGCGCTTCGAGTCATCACCCAACGCATGCCCAACCCGCGTCGAGCCGGACCGGCGCCGTGGGGAGCGATAGCAGGGATCACCGGACCGACCACCCTGCCCCTGGAGTTCGAATCCGTCAGTAACGGGCTAGTACGGGAAGCCGACTGACGAGCCAGTCCATCACGGTATTGGCGACATCGACGCCGGTCTCGAAGCCGCCGTCGTGGACTTCGGCGGCCAGGGCTACGCCCCATTGCCCCGAAGGTGTCGGCAGGATCCCGAATTGCCGAACTAGGTACTCGCCGTTGATGCCGGGCCCCCAACCCCCTTTTGCCGCAGCGCCATTGGTGGCCAGGCCCCAACGATGATCGGGAGTCAGCGCGCTCATCAGCTCGATCACATCTGAAGCGCCGGGGATCAATGGCAACTCCGCGGCGAACCGAGCTTGCCGCTGCAAAGCCCACTCCGTCTGGCCGAAGGCGGTGAAACCGCGCCGAAGTCGCCGTGATTCGACCACAGTGGCGGTGTCGCCACCTTCGGCGACCACGCCCTGAACCTTGTGTGCCGCGTCCACCGGCTCACCCAGCAGTGACCACAATTGCTCGGACGCACGATTGTCGGATTCGGTGATCGCCTTGACCGCCAGCTCGCGGGCATTAAGCCAATCGCTGCGCAATGCCGCAATCGCCAGCGGCACTTTGATCGTCGACCAGGCGACGCCCGACCACCACCTGCCCAGGGAATAGGTCCGGTCCGGACGCGCGATCGCGACACCGATGTTGGCCGGTACCGAATCAGAAAGCTGTTCGAAACTCGCTTCCAGCGCGAGCTCAAGGGGCCGCGCATTCATCGGTTTACCGGGGTATCTGCCATACCCGATCATGGCAGTCGACACCCTCGGCTGCCAACTGGCGTTTGAGAACCTTGAATGTCACCGTCCGCGGCAGCTCCGCGCTGACCCTGACGTACGACGGCCACTGTTTGGGCCCCAGGTCGGGCTGCTCGGCCAGGAACCCGCGAAATTTGTCCGCATCGAACTCGGCGCCCTGCTTCATTACCAACGTGGCCATCACCTGGTCGCCGACCACGGGATCGGGAATCGCGTACACGGCGACCTCGGAGTATCGCAGCAATACCCGCTCAATCGGGGCGGCACCGAGATTCTCGCCGTCGACCCGCATCCAATCGCCAAGCCGTCCAGCGAAGTACGCGTATCCGTCCTCGTCGCGATAAGCGAGGTCGCCGCTGTGGTAGACCCCGCCGGCCATTCGCTCGGCCTCGGCCGCCGCGTCGTTGTAGTAGCCCTCGAAACGGCCCGGCCCGGTGGCGTTCACCAGCTCGCCGACCACTCCCACACCGCAGGGCTTGCCGGTTTCGGGGTCGACGATCTCGAGCCCTTCGGTCAGCGGCCCCAACGCGCCCGGCGGCGTATCGGGTGTGCGGGCGATTGCGAGGCCGCCCTCGGTCGACCCGAACCCGTCCTGGACGACGCACCCGAATCTGCGGCCGAACCGTTCGATGTCGGCGGGAACCCCCTCGTTGCCGTAGACGGCCCGTAACGGGTTGTCCGCATCGTCGGTTTGTGCCGGCGTGGCCAGCACATAGGACAGCGGCTTGCCCACATAGTTGGCATAGGTGGCGCCATAGCGACGTACATCGACCAAAAAGTTCGATGCAGAGAACTTGCGCCGCAACGCCATTGAGCCCTGACACGCCGCCGCTACCGTCCAGCCGACCAGAACCGCATTGGAGTGGAACAACGGCATCGACACGTAGCACACATCGTCACGGCCGAGGTCGAACCGCTGCGCCATCGTCGTTCCGGCTATCGCAACCTTGCCGTGGCTGCACTTCACCGCCTTGGGCTCGCCGCTGGTGCCCGATGTGAAGATCAGCATGAAAAGGTCTTCGGCCGAGGCGGACTGGAAACTCGGCTCGGCATCGCGATGCGCATCGACCTCGGCGGCCCACTGCACGGAATCGACGTTCAAGTGGTCGATATCGTCCAGAGTTGCAGCAGATTTCGTGTCGGCTAGTACCAGCTGGCAATCAGATCGGTCGATGTCGCGCGCCAGTGCGTCGCCGCGACGCACCGGGTTGAGGCCAACCGGCACAATTCCCGACATCCCGGCCGCCGTCAACATCGCCGAGAAGAACGGAGTGTTCTCCAGCAGCACGCCAACGTGTGGCGGCTTGGTCGGGTCGAGGCGCTCGCGCAACGTTGCCGCAATCGCGGCACCGTACCGCAAGTGATCGCGCCAGCTGGTGAACGAATCCTCGAAGTAGACGCCCCGGTCGTCGATCTCTGCCAGTGGCTCCAGCAGTTTGGTGACCGTGGGGTCGGGAGGAATCACGAAGCTAGGCAGGAGTTTCCGCCAACTCACGCCCGATTCGGCGGAGCTGCCCGGTGGCGCCGCCCAACGCGAACTCGGCCTCTTTGGCGGCCAGGAAGTAACGGTGCGCCGGGTGATCGGTGTCGACGCCGACGCCGCCGTGCACGTGCACAACGGTGTGCGCGACCCGGTGTCCGGCGTCAGCGGCCCAGAACGCGGCGCTAGCCACGTCGATCTCGGCGGGGATATCTTCGGAGACCTTCCAGGCCGCTTGGGTGAGCGTCAAGCGCAGCCCCTTGACGTCGATGTAGCCGTCGGCCAGCCGTTGCGACACCGCCTGGAAGCTACCGATCGGCCGGTCGAATTGCTCACGCTCGCGGGCATATTCGGCCGTCATCTGCAACCCGCGATCGAGCACCCCGAGTTGATAGGCGGTGCGGCCCAGGGTTCCGAGGGTGCCGAGCCACGGGGCGACTTCGCTACCGCCGACCTTGCGAGCTTCGCTCACCGCGACGCCGTCCAGCGCCAGGTGCCCGATACTGGTCCGGCCGGTGGTAGCCAGCGAGGTCACGCTGACACCCGGGTCGTCGGCGGCGACAACGAAAACGGCTGTGCCGGAATCTGTTTCGGCAGGAACAAGGAACGCGTCGGCAACGGGACCGAAGCCGGCCTGGGTGCGGGTTCCGGTCAGTTGGTAGCCGTCACCGGAGCGGGTGGCCTGCACGGGCCCTTCACCCATCTCGCCGTCGAGGGCGACCGTCAAGATCTTCTCGCCCTTGACGGCCGGCACACCCCAGCCCTGCTGCAGCTCCTCGGAGCCGAACCGGGCCAGCACTCCGGCGCCCAGCATCACGGACTCCAGGTACGGCACGGCGGCCAGCTGGCGGCCGAGTGCAACGAGGATCGCGACCTGCTCGAGCGCGCCGAAACCGTCGCCGCCGAGCGCGGACGCCGATGCGCTGGTGAGGATGTCGGCCTCGATCAGCTTCTGCCACAGGACGCGATCGAACCGTTGCTCGAGCCCGTCAAGTTCGCGTTGATGCTCGGGCGTGCACACCGAGTCCACGATCGTGTCGACCAGGCCGCCAAGGTCGCTTGCCGCTTCGGTTGTCGTGAAATCCATGGGATGTCTGTCCTTCTCGATGTTCAGCGGTTCCGGGGCAGGCCGAGGGCGACCATGCCGATGATGTCGCGCTGCACCTCGTTGGTGCCGCCGCCGAAGGTCAGGATCAGGCAGGCCCGGTGCATCCGCTCGACTCGGCCGCGCAGTAACGCTCCCGGCGAGTCCTGGCGGACCGTCGCCGCGGTACCCAACACCTCCATCAGCAGCCGGTAGGCCTCGGTTGCCAGCTCGGTACCGAAAACCTTCGCCGCCGATGCGTCCGCCGGCCCCAGGGCGTGCCCTTCCGCCGACGCCAGCTCCCAGTTGATCAGCTTGAGAACTTCGGCCTTGGCGTGCACCCGGGCCAGGTTCAGCTGCACCCATTCCGAGTCGATCAGCCGGGCCCCGCCGGCGTCTTTGGTGTTCTGTGCCCATTCACGAACCTCGCGCAGGGCCAGGAAGATCGGTTGCGCCGACACCAAAGCGACCCGCTCGTGATTGAGCTGGTTGGTCACCAGCTTCCAGCCGCCGTTCTCCTCGCCGATCAGGTTGGTCACCGGCACTCGGACGTCGGAGTAGTACGTGGCGCTGGTGTCCACGCCGGCCATGGTGTGCACCGGCGTCCAGGAGAAACCTTCGGCGGTGGTCGGCACGGCGAGCATGGAAATGCCGCGGTGTTTCTTGGCTTCGGGGTTGGTGCGCACCGCCAGCCAGACCCAGTCGGCGTACGCAATCAGGCTGGTCCACATCTTCTGGCCGTTGATGACGTAGTCGTCGCCATCGCGCACCGCCGTTGTGCGCAGGTTCGCGAGGTCGGTGCCGGCACCAGGCTCGGAGTAGCCGATCGAGAAGTGCAGCTCCCCGGCGGCGATCTTGGGCAGGAAGAACTTCTTCTGTTCGTCGGTGCCGAACGCCATGATGGTCGGCGCCACGCTGTTGATCGTCAGGAAGGGCACCGGCACGCCGGCGACGGCGGCCTCGTCGGTGAAGATCAGCGAATCCATCGGCGAGCGGTCCTGGCCGCCGTACTCCTTGGGCCAGTTCAGCGTGAGCCATCCGTCTTTGCCCATCTGCGCGACGGTGTCGCGATAGGCGTTGCCGGTTCCGACCTCTCCCTGTGTTGAGTTAAGTGCCTCGCGGCGCTCGGGGGTCATGAGCTTGGTGAAGTACGACCGCAGCTCGCGACGCAGCTCCTCCTGTTCAGGGGTGTAACTGATGCGCATTCCAGCCGTCCTTTTGGTTAAACGTGACAAGTGGCTATTCGACCAACGGCTACCCATTCGTCTTCCCGGTTGTAACACGTTCTAGTCTGGGAATCCAGCGACCGTTTCCTCAGATCCACGTGAGCCCTATGGTGGAGCTACATTCTGATGGGATATGTGACGAGATCCAGGCCAGCTTCAAGGAGGATGCCGTGCGGGTGATCGTGGATCGTGACCGGTGCGAAGGTAACGCGGTGTGCTTGGGAATCGCACCGGATATCTTCGACCTGGACGATGAGGACTATGCCGTCGTGAAGCTCGATCCGATACCGTCCGACCAAGAAAATCTCGCCGAGCAAGCAATCGCCGAGTGTCCGCGCGCGGCTTTGCTGCGCGAAGGCTAGCGGCGAGGGACTCCCGAAACTAGAGGTATTCATAAATTGACTAGCAGCACGAACGCGACCGATCTATCCGGGAAGGTCGCGGTGGTGACCGGTGCGGCCGCGGGGCTGGGGCGCGCCGAGGCGCTCGGCTTGGCCCGCTTGGGTGCCACCGTCGTCGTCAACGACATGGCCGCCGCGCTGGATGCCTCCGACGTCATCGACGAGATCAGCACTGTCGGCTCCAAGGCCGTTGCGGTGACCGGCGACATCAGCCAGCGCTCCACGGCCGACGAACTGGTGTCCTGCGCCGACGGGCTAGGCGGACTCGACATCGTGGTCAACAACGCCGGCATCACCCGCGACCGGATGCTGTTCAACATGTCCGACGAGGAATGGGACCAGGTCATCGCCGTGCACCTGCGTGGGCATTTCCTGCTCACCCGTAACGCGGCGACCTACTGGCGCAGCAGGGCCAAGGACGCCGGGGGATCGATATACGGCCGGATCGTCAACACCGCGTCGGAGGCCGGACTGGTGGGTCCGGTGGGGCAGGCCAACTACGGCGCCGCCAAGGCGGGCATCATCTCGCTGACCCTGACCGCGTCCCGAGCGCTCGGACGCTACGGAGTGTGTGCCAACGCCATCTGTCCCCGCGCACGCACCGCGATGACGGCCGATGTGTTCGGCAGCGCACCAGATATAGAGGGAGGCGGAGTCGACCCGCTGTCACCCGAGCACGTGGTGAACCTGGTGCAGTTCCTGTCGTCCCCGGCCGCCGCAGAGGTCAACGGTCAGGTGTTCATTGTTTACGGGCCTCAAGTGACATTGGTCTCAGCCCCGACGGCGGAGCACAGATTCACCGCGGACGGTGCCGCGTGGGAGTCGGCTCAGCTGAGCGGCGCCTTGCAGGACTACTTTGCTGGTCGTGATCCAGACCGTAACTTTTCCGCGACCGCGTTAATGGAATAATAGGGGCACAATACTGCTTCTCGGGGGGGGGCTTTCGCTAATAGAACGTGTGTCAGATTGGTAATACCGCAAGGGCGCTGACCAGGACAATTAATGCTTCGGACAGGAATAACCTGTTCATTGACACGGTGTACTTCTTCTGAGTTAATATGATCCGGCTCACACGGAGCCGGGTGCGACCGAAGGCAACGTAAAGGCGACGCACAGGCTTCGCCGTGAGCAGCAAAGGGGGGTGCCGCGTTGATTGAACAACTCGCGGTTCCGGCCCGTGCTGTCGGCGGGTTTTTCGAAATGATGATCGATACGGCCCGTGCATCTTTTCGGCGGCCGTTCCAATTCCGCGAGTTCCTGGATCAGACGTGGATGATCGCGCGCGTATCGCTGGTACCGACGCTGTTGGTATCCATCCCATTCACCGTGCTGGTCGCATTCACCCTCAATATCTTGCTGCGGGAAATCGGCGCGGCCGATTTGTCCGGCGCCGGAACGGCGTTCGGCACCATCACCCAGCTGGGCCCGGTCGTGACCGTGCTCGTCGTCGCGGGGGCCGGCGCCACCGCGATCTGCGCGGACCTGGGTGCGCGCACCATCCGTGAAGAAATCGACGCGATGCGGGTACTCGGCATCGACCCGATCCACCGGCTGGTGGTACCCCGCGTTCTGGCGTCGACCGTTGTCGCACTGCTGCTTAACGGTTTGGTGTGCGCGATCGGTTTGTCCGGCGGGTACGTATTCTCCGTGTTCCTTCAGGGTGTCAACCCTGGCGCGTTCATCAATGGCCTGACCGTACTGACCGGACTGCGCGAGTTGATGCTTGCGGAGGTCAAAGCACTGCTGTTCGGCGTGATGGCCGGCCTCGTCGGGTGTTACCGCGGCCTCACCGTGAAGGGTGGGCCCAAGGGTGTCGGTAATGCGGTCAACGAAACCGTCGTCTACGCGTTCATCTGTCTGTTCGTCATCAACGTGGTGATGACGGCCATCGGCGTGCGGTTCTCGACGAAGTGAGCACGCGATGAGCTACGACCTCACTTACCGGTTCCGCAACATCGCGGCGCGCCTGCAAGGCCCGATCGACGACTTCGGCGAGCAGGCGCTGTTCTACGGGCAGACCGTGCGCTACGTTCCCAATGCGCTCACCCGGTACCGCAAGGAGACCATTCGGCTCATCGCCGAGATGACGCTGGGCGCGGGCGCGCTGGTGATGATCGGAGGCACGGTCGGTGTCGCGGCGTTCCTGACGCTGGCCTCCGGAGGGGTCATCGCCGTCCAGGGCTACTCGTCACTGGGCAACATCGGTATCGAGGCGTTGACCGGTTTCTTGTCGGCGTTCCTGAACGTGCGCGTTGTCGCGCCGGTCATCGCCGGCATCGCGCTGGCGGCGACGATCGGTGCGGGTGCCACCGCCCAATTGGGTGCCATGCGGGTGTCCGAGGAAATCGACGCCGTGGAATGCATGGCCGTACACTCGGTGTCCTATCTGGTGTCGACTCGATTGATCGCCGGGCTGGTGGCGATCATCCCGTTGTATTCGTTGTCGGTGCTCGCGGCCTTTTTCGCCGCCCGGTTCACCACGGTTTTCATCAACGGGCAGTCGGCCGGTCTCTATGACCACTATTTCAATACGTTCCTCATCCCGTCGGACCTACTTTGGTCGTTCCTGCAGGCCATCGTGATGTCCATCGCGGTGATGCTGGTCCATACCTATTACGGCTATAACACCAGCGGTGGGCCGGTGGGCGTGGGCATCGCGGTCGGTCAGGCGGTGCGAACCTCGCTTATCGTCGTGGTCGTCATTACATTGTTCATCTCCCTGGCCGTCTACGGCGCGTCCGGTAACTTCAACCTCTCCGGGTAAGGGGGACGATGTCAGAGGCCGGAGCGCGACGCAGATCTGTACGGCTGGCAGCGGCGCTGCTGGCCAGTTTGTTGGTGGCGTTTGCGGTGCTGACTTACCTCTCGTACACGGCGGCCTTCGCGTCGGTTGACACGGTTACCGTCGCGACGTCGCGGGCCGGGCTGGTGATGGACAAAGGCGCCAAGGTCAAGTACCGCGGCATCCAGGTCGGCAAGGTCACCGACATCAACTACGGGGGCGACCAAGCACGCCTGACGCTGGCGATCAACAGCGACGACATGCACTACATCCCGTCCAACGCGACGGTGCGTATCTCGGGCAATACCATTTTCGGCGCCAAGTCGGTCGAATTCATTCCGCCCCAGGCGCCTTCGTCGACGTCGCTGCGGCCGGATGCGCACGTTCAAGCCTCTGCGGTACAGCTGGAAGTCAACACCTTGTTCCAGTCGCTGATGGATCTGCTGCACAAGATTGACCCCGTCGAATTGAACGGGACGCTGAGCGCCTTCGCCGAAGGTCTGCGCGGCCATGGCGACGACCTGGGCGCGTTGCTCTCGGGACTGAATACACTTACCCAACAAGCGAACCCGAAGCTTCCCGCGCTACAGGAAGATTTCCGCAAGACCGCGGCCGTCACCAACATTTACGCCGACGCCGCCCCGGATCTGAACACGATCTTCGACAACCTGCCCACCATCAGCAAGACCGTCGTCGACCAGCAGAAGAACCTCAACGACACATTGCTGGCCACGATCGGCCTGTCCAACAACGCCTATGACACGTTGGCACCGGCCGAGCAGGACCTGATCGACGCCATCAACAGGCTGCGGGCCCCGGTCAAGGTCGCCGCCGACTACTCACCCGAATTCGGTTGCCTCTTCGCCGGTATCGAGCGCGGTATCAAGGAATTTGCTCCGCTGCTCGGTGTGCGCAAAGCGGGACTGTTCACCTCGTCGAGCTTCGTACTGGGCGCGCCGGCCTACACCTTCCCGGAGTCCCTGCCGGTCGTCAATGCATCTGGTGGCCCGAACTGCCGGGGATTGCCGGACATCCCGACTAAGCAGACGGGTGGGTCGTTCTACCGGGCACCATTCCTGGTCACCGACAACGCCAACATTCCGTACGAGCCGTTCACCGAACTGCAGTTCGACGCCCCCTCGACGCTGCAGTTCTTGTTCCACGGCTCGTTCGCGGAACGGGACGACTTCTGATGGTGGACTCGGAAATGCCGTCGCACCGGTCGATGGTGATCAAGGTCAGCGTCTTCGCGGTGGCGATGTTGCTGGTGGCCGCGGGCCTGGTGGTTGTCTTCGGCGACTTCCGGTTCGGCGACGAAAATACTTATCACGCCACGTTTATCGATGCATCTAAGTTGAAGGCCGGCCAAAAGGTCCGCATTTCCGGGGTGCCGGTCGGTTCGGTGGACGGCATCAAGCTCAACCCGGACAACAGTGTCGACGTGGCATTCGGAATCGACAGCCGCTACACGTTGTACTCGTCGACGCGCGCGGTGATCCGCTACGAAAACCTGGTCGGCGACCGGTTTCTCGAGATCACATCGGGCCCGGGGGAGCTGCGCAAGCTGGCACCGGGCGGGACGATCAACGCCCAACACACCCAACCGGCGCTGGATCTGGATGCGTTGCTGGGTGGACTGAAGCCGGTTCTCAAAGGCCTGGATGCCGACAAGGTCAACACGATCAGCAGTGCTGTCATCGAGCTGCTGCAGGGCCAGGGTGGAGCATTGTCGAACGTGCTGGCCGACACCAGCGCCTTCTCGACGGCGCTGGGCCGGCGCGATCAGCTCATCGGTGACACGATCACTAACCTGAACACGGTGCTGGGCACCATCGACCAAAAGAGTGCGCAATTCTCGGCGAGCGTGGATCAGCTGCAGCAATTGATCAGCGGGCTGGCCAAGAGCAAGGACTCGATCGCGGGCGCCATTCCGCCACTGGCATCGACAACGACGGATCTTACTGAACTGCTGAAGAATTCACGCCGGCCGCTGCAAGGCATCCTGGAAAACACCCGGCCGCTGGCCACTGAGATCGACAACCGCAAGGCCGAGGTGAACAACGACGTTGAGCAGCTGGGCGAGGATTACCTGCGGCTGGCCGCACTCGGCGCCTATGGGTCGTTCTTCAACATCTACTTCTGCTCCGTGACCATCAAGATCAACGGACCGGCCGGCAGCGACATTCTGCTGCCCCTCGGTGGTCAGGTGGATCCCAGCCAGGGGAGGTGCGCTTTTGTCAAATAGCCCAAAGCGTGAACGCGATCCACTGCGCACCGGGATCTTCGGCGTGGTGCTGGTCGTCTGCGTCGTGTTACTTGCATTCGGCTACGCCAACTTGCCGTTCTACCCGCAGGGCCGGGTCTACGACGCCTACTTCAGCGACGCCGGCGGGATCTCGCCCGGTAACTCCGTCTACGTGTCGGGTTTCAAGGTCGGCAAGGTGCAGTCCGTCGGTCTGGCCGGAGACAGCGCAAAGGTGACGTTCTCGGTGGACCGGCATGTGGCGGTCGGCGATCAGTCGCTGGCCGCGATCCGCACCGACACGATCCTCGGCGAGCGCTCGATTGCTGTCACTCCGGCGGGGCATGGCAAGACGACCACGATTCCGCGCAGCCGCACCACCACGCCGTACACACTGGCGGGCGCGCTGGAGGACCTGGGCCAAAACTCGGGCAACCTGAACAAGCCCCAGTTCGAGCAGGCCTTGAACGTGCTCACCGACACGCTGCACGGCGCCACCCCGGAACTGCGCGGTGCGCTGGACGGGGTGACATCGCTGTCTCGCACCCTCAACCACCGTGACGAAGCCCTGCAAAGCCTGCTGGCACACGCGAAGTCGGTAACTTCGGTGTTGTCCGACCGCGCCAACCAAGTCAACAAGCTGGTCGACGACGGCAACGAGCTGTTCGCCGCGCTCGATGAGCGCAGCGCCTCGCTGGGCCAATTGATCTCCGGCATCAACGGTTTGTCAGCTCAGATTTCCGGCTTCGTCGCCGATAACCGTAAGGAATTCGGCCCCGCCCTGAGCAAGCTCAACGACGTCCTGAGCAATCTCAATGAGCGCCGCGACTACATAACCGAAGCCCTGAAACGACTGCCTACCTATGCGACAGAGCTCGGCGAGGTGGTCGGATCCGGACCGGGATTCAACGTCAACGTCTACGGCGTGATCCCGGCGCCCCTGCTCGCGGCGATGTTCGACTTCTTCTATCAGCCGGGCAAGCTGCCTGCCAGCCTCTCCGACTACCTGCGCGGCTTGATCCAGGAACGCTGGACGATCCGGCCAAAGTCACCGTGATCAAGCGAATCAGCGGCAGCCGCGGCCTGCGCTACACCACCATCATCGCGCTGGTCGCGGTGCTGGTGGGGGGCGTGTATGTGCTTTCTACGCAAGCGAATAACCGCACCATCGTCGGTTACTTCACATCTGCAGTCGGGCTGTATCCCGGTGATCAGGTCCGCGTTCTCGGCGTCCCGATTGGCACCATCGACTCGATCGAACCACGGCCGTCCGACGTCAAAATCACCATGACGGTCCCCACGGACGTAAAGATCCCGAAGGATGCCAGAGCCGTCGTCATGTCACCGAACCTGGTGTCGGCGCGGTTCATTCAGCTTGCCCCGGCATACACCGGCGGTGCGGTGCTGCCCGATGGCGGCAGCATCGACCTGAACCGCACCGCGGTCCCGGTGGAATGGGACGAGGTGAAGGAAGCGCTGACCCAACTGGCCGTCTCGCTGGGTCCGACGACCGGATCCATGCACGGACCGTTGGGCGCGGCGATCAACCAGGCCGCGGATACGTTCGACGGCAAGGGTGAGTCGTTCCACAATGCGCTGCAGCAACTTTCGCAAGTCGCTGGGCGACTTGGGGATTCGCGCAGTGACATCTTCGGCACTGTCAAGAACCTGCAGGTCCTGGTCAACGCTTTGTCGGCGAGCAACGAGCAGATCGTGCAGTTCGCCGGAAGCGTCGCCTCCGTCTCGCAGGTCCTCGCTGATAGCTCGCGCCATCTGGACAACACGCTGGGCACTCTCAATCAGGCGCTGTCCGACATCCGCGGCTTCCTGCACGAGAACAACTCGACGCTGATCGATACGGTCAACCAGCTCAACGATTTCAGCAAGACGCTGAGCGATCAGAGCGACAACATCGAGCAGGTGCTGCACGTCGCGGGCCCCGGTATCGCCAACTTCTACAACATCTACGATCCCGCGCAGGGCACCCTGAACGGTCTGCTGTCGATACCCGAGTTCGCCAACCCGGTGCAGTTCATCTGCGGCGGTTCCTTCGAAACCGCCGGCGGTCCGCGAGCACCCGACTACTACCGGCGCGCCGAGCTGTGCCGCGAGCGGCTGGGGCCGGTGCTGCGCCGGCTGGCAGTCAACTACCCGCCGATCATGTTCCACCCGCTCAACACGATCACGGCGTACAAGGGCCAGATCATTTACGACACCCCGGAAACCCAAGCCAAGGCGCAGACGCCGATTCCGCAGCTGACCTGGGTACCGGCCCAGGGTGCTCCGCCGGCTCCCACCCAGAACCCGGCCGATCTGCAGGCCTTGCTGGTGCCGACGGCCCCGCAGGCCGTCCCGCCGCCAGGGGCGCCCGCTGGCGCGAATGCACCCGGTCCGGGCTCCGCGTTCGGGCCACTGCCCGGTCCGGCGCCCAACCAAGGGCCTTCCGCCGGGCTGCAAAATGGTCAGGGGTCTGGCGGATGAGACGAATCTTGTTGCGCTGCAGTGCATTAGTGGCGGGTGTCACCCTGTTGGCGGGTTGCCAATACGGCGGATTGAACTCCCTGGTGATGCCGGGCACGGCCGGTCACGGTAGCGGCGCATTCACGGTTACCGTGGAAATGCCCGACGTGGCTACGATGCCGCAGAACTCACCGGTGATGGTCGACGATGTCACCGTCGGCAGCGTCTCCGGTATTTCTGCCGAGCAGCGCAGCGACGGATCATTTTATGCCGCAGTAAAATTGACGCTGGACAAAAATGTAGTGCTGCCGGTCAATGCGACTGCAACCGTCGCGCAGACGTCGTTACTGGGTTCGTTGCACATCGATCTGGCTGCGCCGAAGGGCAAGCCGGCGACTGGCAGGCTGGCTAACGGATCCAAGATCTCGGAGTCGAACACCGGCCGCTTCCCCACCACCGAAGAGGTGTTTTCCGCTCTCGGTGTCGTGGTAAACAAGGGCAATCTCGGTGCGCTGGAAGAGATTACCGACGAGACGTTCCAGGCTGTGGCGGGCCGGCAAGACCAGTTCACCGGCTTGGTGCCCAGGCTGGCGGAACTGACGTCGGGACTCAACAGGCAAGTTGGCGACATCATCAATGCGGTCGACGGTCTGAACCGATTTTCCGCGAACCTGGCGCGCGACAAAGACAACCTGGGCCGGGCGCTGGATAGCCTGCCTGAAGCACTGCGTGTGCTCAACAAAAACCGGGACCACATTGTCGAGGCGTTCGGCGCGCTGAATAAGCTGGCGACGGTCACCTCCCACGTGCTGTCAAAGACGAAGGTGGACTTCGCCGAAGACCTCAAAGGGCTGTATTCGGCCGTGAAGGCACTCAACGACAACCGGAAGAATTTCGTGACGTCGCTGCAGTTGTTGTTGACGTTCCCGTTCCCGAACTTCGGTATCAAACAAGCGGTGCGCGGCGACTATCTCAACGTGTTCACCACGTTCGACCTCACCTTGCGCCGGCTCGGTGAGACGTTCTTCACCACGGCGTACTTCGACCCGAACATGGCTCACATGTCCGAGATTCTCAACCCGCCCGACTTCTTGATCGGCGAACTGGCCAACCTGTCCGGACAGGCGGCCGACCCGTTTAAGATTCCGCCCGGCACGGCAGCACAGTAGGGGCCGGGAATGATAGACAGACTCACCAGAATTCAGCTCTGGATATTCGCGGTGATCACCGCTATCACGCTCACCGTGATGGCGATTTTCTACCTCCGCCTGCCCGCCACATTCGGCCTCGGGACCTACCTGGTCAACGCCGACTTCGTTGCCGGCGGCGGTCTGTACAAGAGCGCCAACGTGACCTATCGCGGCGTCGCGGTCGGCAGGGTGGAGTCGGTCGGGCTTAACCCCAATGGCGTCACCGCCGAAATGCGGCTTAACAGTGGCACTGCCATTCCGTCGAATGTCACCGCCACGGTGAAAAGTGTGTCGGCCGTTGGTGAGCAGTACATCGACCTGGTGCCGCCGCAGGACCCGGCATCGGCCAAGTTGCACAACGGATCTCGGATCGATCGGGCCAACACCCGAATCGGTCAGGATGTCGCCGATCTGTTGAAGCGGGCGGAGACGCTGGTCAACAGCCTCGGTGACACAAAGTTGCGAGAGCTGCTGCACGAGACGTTCCAGGCGGCCAACGGGTCGGGTCCAGAGCTGGCCCGGCTGTTTGAATCGGCCCGGTTGCTGGTGGACGAGGCCAACGCCGACTACCCACAAGTCTCGCAGTTGATCGATCAGGCGGGCCCGTTCCTGCAGTCCCAGATTCGCGCCGGCGCCGACATCAAGTCGCTCGCCGACGGACTGGCCCGGTTCACCTCAGAGGTGCATCAAGCCGACCCGCAGCTTCGTTCGACATTGTCGGTCGCGCCGGGCGCGACCGACGAGGCGAGCACCGCCTTCTCCGGTATCCGGCCGGCATTCCCGGCGCTGGCCGCCAGCCTGGCAAATCTGGGCCGGGTCGGTGTGATCTACCACAAGTCGATCGAGCAATTGCTGGTGGTTCTGCCCGCCTTGTTCGCCGCGATCACCACGGCCGCGGGTGGTGCCCCCCAGGACGAAGGCGCCAAGCTGGACTTCAAGCTCGACCTCAACGACCCCCCGCCGTGTGCCGTCGGCTTTTTGCCACCACCGTTGATGCGCACGCCCGCCGACGAGACGGTGCGCGAGCTCCCGCGAGACATGTACTGCAAGGTCGCTCAGAACGATCCCAGCACCGTGCGTGGCGCGCGTAACTATCCCTGCCAGGAGGTCCCGGGCAAACGGGCCCCGACGGTTCAGCAGTGCCGTGACCCGCGGGGCTACGTGCCGGTTGGCCGTAACCCGTGGCGCGGTCCGCCGGTCCCGTACAACGCTCCGCAGACAAATGGGCTAAACACCCTGCCGCCCAACAAGTTCCCCTATATTCCGCCGGAAGCGGAGCCGGATCCGGGTACTCCCATCGTCGGGCCGCCCCCGCCGGGTGTGGTGCCGGGGCCCGGGCCGCTGCCCAACCACCAGCCCGCCTACGCGCCGCCGCCGCCCAACGACAACGGACCGCCACCGCCTTTCACGTCATGGCAACCGCCGGGCGTGCCCCCGGTACCGCCGCAGGTCCCGTACCCGAAGTGGCTGCCGCCCCCGGCAGCGCCGGAAGCCCCGGCGCCCGGACCGGGTCCGCAGGCCAGTGGCCCCGCCTACACCACCTATGACCAAACCACCGGAGCCTTCAGGGACCCGGCGGGAGGCACTGGTATCTTCGCGGCCGGCGCGAATACATCCAGCGCCGAGAATTGGGTGGACCTGATGCTTGATCCAAGGCCGATGTAGTGGCCTCTGCAGCTAGCAGCGATCAAACTACGGCTCAGCGTGCTCGGCGCCGAGCGTCGCGCGCGGCGGGCCCGGCGAAAAGCGAGTCGGGGGCAGCCACCGAAGTTCAGCTTGCGGGTCCGGGGAAGCCGAAGAAGCCAGCGGCGAAACCCGCCAAATCCCTCAAGACGGTCAAGCCGCCACCGCGGCGCCGACCGAACGGGGTTAAGGTCGCCTGGATTTCGTTCGCCGCCGCGTTGTTGGCGATTGGCGCGCTGGCCGGTTGCCTGACTGCCTTGATCGTCCAGCAGCGGCACGCCGAAGCGGGGCGGGCTCGCGATCAGCGCTTTGTCGACACCGCCACGCAGACAGTGGTCAACATGTTCAGCTACAAGCAGGACAACATCGACGAGAGCGTGAACCGGTTCTACAACGGCACCAGCGGACCCCTGCGCGGCATGCTCGGCGCCAACAACAACATCGAAAACCTGAAGGCTCTGTTCCGTTCCACCAATGCGACATCTGAGGCAGTGATCAACGGGTCGGCGCTGGAAGGCATTGACACAGTTACCGATAACGCTTCGGTGTTGGTGTCGGTGCGTGTCACGGTGGCCGACATTGACGGAGTCCATAAGCCGTCCCAGCCCTATCGGCTGTGGGTCATCGTGCACGAGGATGAACGGGGCCACATGACGGGTTACGACCTGAAGTATCCCGACGGGGGAAACTGATGCGGTTGCGGCGGTGGCTCATTGCCATCACGGGATACCTTGCGGTGGCAGCCATTGTCGGTTTATCTGCGGCTGCCGGCTGGTTCTACTGGGAACGGGTGGAGATCCGTGGTGAGCAGGCGGCGCGGGCGGTGCTGCCGCAGCTGGCCGCCAAAGAAGTGCCCGCGGTTTTCGCCTACGACTACCAGACCGTCGAACGCAGCCTCGCCGACGCGTATCCGATGCTGACGCCTGATTATCGCCAGGAGTTCCAGAAGAGCGCCAATGCGCAGATCATCCCCGAGGCGAAGAAGCGCGAGGTGGTTGTCCAGGCCAATGTCGTTGGCGTTGGGGTTATGTCGGCCAAGCGGGATTCGGCGTCGGTGATGGTGTACATGAATCGCACTGTGACCGACAAGTCGCGGCAGCCTCTTTACGACGGTAGTCGATTGCGGGTGGACTTCAAGAAAATCGGCAACAAATGGCTGATCAACTACATCACGCCGATCTAGACGGATCCGCTCAGTAGCACATCGCAATGCCGTTGCAGTACAACGGATAACGCTGCACTGGGCTGGGCGGCGGTCCGGCTAACTGCAGCGAGAACGGTGTCTTTTTCATCGTCGGTTCCATGCCGCAGACGGCACCGTGCATGGTGGTGTGGGTGCCGCTCATCGTTTCATCGCTGAACGCAAAGGTCTCGGTGGATGGCGCCGTGCCACCACCCGGACATGAGACGCCGTCTGCCTTGTCGACCTTGAAACTCCATAGCATGCTGGACATCCGGGCCCGGCCGCTAAAGTTCTGCAGCTTGTCGGCAGCGCTGATCTGTTCGGACGTCGAACTCACGATGTTCAGCGCACATTGCATCGCGAAAACGATCGGGTCGGAATAGTCGTTCATGTTTCGGGTTCCGGAGGGCTGATCGCACAGTGCCGATATTGTCCAGCTAGCTCCCGAGACACCCGCCTCGTTGTAGGTGTAGGTGCCGTCGGCCGGTGGTCCGAGCGCGCGGGCCGGGTTATCCGACTCCAGCGCGATTCCGATTGCCACTGCTGAGAAGACGCCGGCCCCTGCGGCCAGCGCGCGACGGATTTTCACAGTGCCCTCCCTTCTGGCCATCCCTGCGCACTGCATTGAGTATCACAGCGTTTCGACGTCAACACCATGGGTCTGCCGCCGCTATTTCGCGTCCGACGGATGCGCCTCGGCGAGCGCATCGAGAAATGACCGCGCCCAGCGGTCCACGTCGTGAGCGAGCACCTGGCGCCGCAACGCCCGCATCCGGCGGCGGCCCTCGTCGGCGGTCTGGTTGAGCGCCGCCTCGATCGCGTCCTTGACGCCCTCGAGGTCGTGCGGGTTGACGAGATAAGCCTGCCGGAGTTCGGCTGCGGCGCCGGTGAATTCGGACAGAACGAGCGCGCCACCTAGATCACTGCGGCAGGCGACGTACTCCTTGGCCACCAGGTTCATTCCATCCCGCAGCGGAGTGACCAGCATGACGTCGCTGGCCACGAAGAACGCGATGAGTTCGTTGCGGGGAACCGCGCGATGGATGTAATGCACCACCGGGTGGCCGACTTCGGCGTATTCGCCGTTGATATGGCCGACTTCGCGTTCGATGTCGTTGCGCAGCAGCTGATAGCTCTCCACACGTTCGCGGCTCGGTGTGGCCAGCTGGACGAACACCGTGTCGTCGCGTTTGACCCGCCCCTCGGCGAGCAACTCCGAAAATGCCTTCAACCGGACGTCGATGCCCTTGGTGTAGTCGAGCCGGTCGACGCCGAGCAAGATCTTGCGCGGATTGCCCAAATTGGCGCGGATCTCTTTGGCGTGGCGCCGGATATCGCGGTCGCGGGCGGTCTGATCGAGCGCACCGGAATCGATCGAGATCGGAAACGCGCCGACCCGCACCCGGCGATCCTTCAGTTCGACCTCACCGAACCGCGAGCGCACACCGACCGGTCCGCGCGAGGTGTTGGCGCCGACCAGTCGCCGGGACAGGATCAGGAAGTTCTGGGCGCCGCCGACTAGGTGAAATCCGACCAGGTCGGCGCCGAGCAGACCTTCGATGATCTCGGTGCGCCACGGCATTTGCATGTAGAGCTCGACCGGCGGGAACGGGATGTGTAGGAAGAAGCCGATGGTCAGGTCCGGGCGTAGCTCGCGCAGCATCTTGGGGACCAGCTGCAGCTGATAGTCCTGCACCCACACGGTCGCGCCCTGCGCGGCAGCTCGTGACGTGGCTTCGGCGAAGCGGCGGTTCACTTCGACGTAGCGGTCCCACCATTCGCGATGGTAGATGGGCTTGACGATGACGTCGTGATAAAGCGGCCACAGGGTCGCGTTCGAGAATCCCTCGTAGTATTCGGCGACGTCGTCGCCGGACAAGCGCACCGGATAGAGCTGCAGCTCATCTTGGGCGATGGGTTCGTCGTCGACGTCCACTTCCTCGTCGACAACTCCCGGCCAGCCCACCCAGGCTCCCCGGCGGCGGCGCAGCAACGGCTCTAGGGCCGTGACCAAGCCCCCCGGGCTGCGTTTCCAGGTTGTGGAGCCGTCGGGCAGCCGCTCGAGATCAACCGGCAACCGGTTGGCGACCACCACAAAGTCGGAATTCCCGAAGTGTGAAGACTTCTTCGAGTTCTGGCCACCCCGGGGAGCCATTTAGGCGTCGAGTTTCGCCGGTCCAATACCAAGCATGGACAGGAAAACGCGGCATTCATCGGCATCGTTCGCGTACGCCGCGACGACCCGCCTGGCCTGGCTCGCGGTGCTGTCGGCCAGGGGCTCGACATCGCCGATTTCGCCAGGATCAGATTTCGTAGGCATGACACAACTGTATGCGACGCCGATATTCGTCTGCAGCCGTCCGGCGCGGGGTGGGCTCGGCCTGCCCGCGGGACCCGGTTTGTCGATGCCCCACATCTGGCGGAAACCTCTGCGCAGCTATTCGGTCATACAAATATCCGCAATTGTTAACGAATTCCGAATTCTCCGCCGGATGAGATTCGTTCTTTGACTCCGCACCTGCCCCAACGAAATGGCTGAGATTAAATCAGAAGATACGCATTCAGAGCGTTATCGGAGGTCAGCTGCGAGGCGACGTGGCGAACGTTTGCGGTGACCGTGGCGCTGGCGATCCGGTGTGCTGCGCGCCGCTCTTAATGGACGGTCAAGCGAGCCGCTGAGTTGGGCCACTGCAATTTGCGCCAAGGCTGCGACATGGAAATATGTCGTCACACGATGGTTGGCCGGGTTGCCTGGCGGTCGCCGCCTCGCCTCGCCCCTGTCTGTCTACGGACTGCTGTCCAGTTGTTCAAAGGCAAACCAGGATGCCACCGCGACAAAGGCATTATCCTAAGCCGCAGCGCACCTCATTTTGGTCTTGCGCTGACATCGAATACTTCGGGAGAAGAACAATGGCTCTCACGCCGGCCGATGTTCACAATGTTGCGTTTAGCAGGGCGCGTGTCGGTAAGCGTGGCTACAGCGAGCAGGAAGTCGATCTGTTCATTGATCTGGTTGAGCGAGAGCTGATTCGCCACATCGAAGAGGACGCGGAGCTGCGTCACCGGAACGCCGAGCTGCGCAACCGGGACGGTGGGCTCAAGCAGCGGGAAGCCGAGATAGCCCAGCGAGTAGCCGCCCTGCACGAGCACGAGACCGAAATTCGCAGGCACGAGGCCAAAATTCACAAGCACGAAGACCAGGTCCGCCATCAGGAAGCTGCGCTCGCCCAGCGGGGGACGCCGCTTCCCCAGCAGGTCGCCCAGCTGCGGTATCGGGAAGCCCAGGTTGCCCAGCGCGAGGCTCAGTGCGCCGAGCACGAGGCCGAAGTAGCTCAGCGCGAAGCCCAGCTGACCCAGCGCGAATCAGGGCTTCGCCACCGGGAAGCCGAGCTCAGCCAGTGGGAGTCGGAGCTTCGCCAGGCGGCCACCGAGGGTGCAACGAGCCAGATGGCACGACTGCAATTGCGGGCAGTGCCGGCGCCCGGCACGGTCAACGGGGCGGCGCACCTCGAGCAGATGCGTCCGGTCGCCGCGGTGCACGGTCGCCACGACATGGAGCGGATGGCCATCCGGGCGACTACCGACACACTCGGCAACACGATGACCGAAACGGTGCACGAGCGGACCCGCCGGAGCGCTATCGAGAATGTCAACGCGGCCGTCGCTTCTGAGCGGTCCACTGAACTCGAACAATTGAAGGAAGAGAACGCCGAACTTGCCCGCTCGCTGAGCCTGCTCAAATCCGCCGCCGCACTGCTGGCGGCCGCGCTCGACGGCCCGTAGCTCGGCTGGCGGCTACCAACCCAACTCGGAGTCGCTTACATACTCGCCGTAATGTGTAAACAAGGCGATTCAACGACTAACGAGGTGGGCGGAATGACAGTCTCCGAACAAGCCGACGCCGCGGCGGCCAATTCCAACTCAGCAGAGCTGGTGGCCTACGAGACCCTCGATGAGGGTCGCATCGCGCGGATTTGGCTTAACCGGCCCGATGCGCACAACGCGCAGAGTCGCGGACTGCTGGTTGCGCTCGATGAGGCGTTCGGCCGGGCCGAGGCCGACGACACCGTTCGCGTGGTGATCCTGGCGGCGCGTGGCAAGAACTTCTCCGCCGGCCACGATCTGGGCTCCGAGCAGGCCCTGGCGGAGCGTGCACCCGGACCGGGGCAGCATCCGACCTTCCGCTCACACGGCGCGACCTACGAGCCGATCATGGAAAAGCTGTACCACCAGGAGTGGCACTTCTTCTTTGAAAACACTTGCCGCTGGCGCGATCTACGCAAGATCACCATCGCCCAGGTGCAGGGCAACGCGATCTCGGCGGGCCTGATGCTGATCTGGGCATGCGACCTGATCGTCGCGGCCGACAATGCGAA
The DNA here is from genome assembly GCF_003112775.1 of Mycobacterium montefiorense. Taxonomy (GTDB): domain Bacteria; phylum Actinomycetota; class Actinomycetes; order Mycobacteriales; family Mycobacteriaceae; genus Mycobacterium; species Mycobacterium montefiorense. The sequence goes on from NZ_BFCH01000002.1 coordinate 376,154, forward strand.
GTTCAGTGACGTGGTCGCCGTCCGGCTGGGCATGCCAGGCGTTGAATATTACGCTCACCCTTGGGAATTCGGTCCCCGTAAAGCCAAAGAGCTGCTATTGACTGGTGATTCGCTGGACGCCGACGAGGCATATCGGCTGGGAATGGTGTCCAAGGTGTTCGCGGTCGACGAACTAGAGGAAAAGACACTGGAATTCGCCCGGCGCATTGCCGAGCGGCCTACGATGGCGTCGTTGCTGATCAAGGATTCGGTCAATGCCGCCTCCGATGCGATGGGTTACACAGAGGCTTTACGGCACGCGTTCCATGTTCACCTGTTGGGGCACGCGCACTGGGCAGCCTTCAACGAGAACAGGTGGCCTGTCGGCCAGCCGCCGCACGTCGAGGACTGGCGCAACGCGAAGCCGACCAAGGTCGCTCGCCGCGATACGCCGTAGCACCTACCGCACTGGTCGGAGGCGACGGCCAATCCGCCCGCCTCAACGCGACATGTTCGTCGTTCACATCGGTGTCCGCTGCCTAACGAGACCGGGGGTAGCGATATTCACCGTCGGTGCTGCATGCTTCTATATCTAGAACCTGTTCCAGTTTGAGAGGGCCCTCGTGCAGCTAACTTTCGACGACCGGACGTATTTGATCACCGGCGGTGGCAGTGGAATCGGCAAGGGTGTGGCTGCCGGTCTGGTCGCGGCCGGGGCCTCCGTCATGATCATCGGCCGCAACCCCGACCGCCTGGCAGGAGCCGTCGAGGAGATCGAGCCGCTGGCGGCCAACGGCGGTGCGATCCGTTACGAGCCCACCGACGTCACGAACGAAGAAGAGGTAACTCGTGCGGTCGACGCCGCAACGGCGTGGCACGGTCGGCTGAACGGCGCGGTGCACTGCGCGGGCGGCTCGTTGACCGTCGGGCCGATCACCCACACCGATTCGGAGGCATGGCGAAACACCGTCGACCTCAACGTCAACGGCACCATGTACGTGCTCAAGCACGTGGGGCGGGAGTTGGTGCGCGGCGGCGGTGGCTCGTTCGTCGGGATCTCGTCGATCGCCGCCAGCAACACACACCGCTGGTTCGGGCCGTACGGCGTCACCAAGTCGGCCATCGACCACATGATGATGCTGGCCGCCGACGAACTCGGGCCGTCGTGGGTGCGGGTCAACAGCATCCGCCCCGGGCTGATTCGCACCGATCTCGTTGATGCCAGCGTGATTCAGTCACCGGAGATCAGTGCCGACTACGCACTGTGCACGCCGCTGCCCCGGGTGGGTGAGGTCTCCGACGTCGCGAACCTGGCCCTGTTCTTGCTCAGCGATGCGGCTAACTGGATCACCGGGCAGTGCATCAACGTCGACGGCGGCCACATTCTGCGCCGCGGTCCCGACTACTCCTCGATGATGGTGCAGATGTTCGGTGAAGATGCGCTACGCGGAGTGGTCCAACAATCATGAACAGACTTGAGGGCAAGCGGATCCTGGTGACGGGCGCCGCGTCGGGGATCGGCCAGGCGACAGCGCTGCGGCTACTGAGCGAGGGCGCCAGCGTGGTGGCCGCCGACATCTCGGCCGACGGTCTGAGGGTCACTCAGGCCCGAGCCGACGAGGCCGCAACCGCGCATCGGCTCAGCGCCATGCCGATCGATGTCGGTAACGAAGATTCGGTGATCGACGGCGTCCGCGCGGCCGTCGATAAGCTCGGCGGCCTGGATTCGCTCGTCAATGCGGCGGGCATTCTGCGCTCCTGGCACACTCACCAGACCAGCACCGACCAGTGGAATCAAATCATCGCCGTGAACTTGACCGGTACTTTTCTGGTGGTCCGGGAGGCGTTGCCGGCCTTGCTGGCGAATTCGAGCAGCGCGATCGTGAACTTCAGCTCAACCTCCGCGTCCTTTGCCCACCCGTACATGGCGGCCTACGCCGCGAGCAAGGGCGGAATCCAGGCCTTCACACATTCTTTGGCGCTCGAATATGCCAAGCAGGGTCTGCGCGCGGCGTGCGTGGCCCCTGGCAGCATCAAGTCCGGGATCACCGACGCGACCGGTGGATACATCCCGAAGGACGCGGACTGGTCGCTGTTTCCCCGGCTGATGCCGATCCTGCCGACCACGACGGAATCCAGCGGCGCGGGGATGGCAGGAACCGATGCGGTCGCCGGTGTGATCGCCATGCTGGTGTCCGACGATGGAGCCTGGATCACGGGCACCGAGATCCGCATGGACGGCGGCACGCACGCCTAGGCGTTCGGCGACGACCCGCTACGCGCCGCTTGCGATCGCCGCTAGTTAACGCAGGGCACTCCGCCACCGTCGATCGGCTTGCCCTGGTCGGGCGTCGGGTAGGTGTTGTTGTCGTAGCCGTAATTCGAGCTGCTCGTCTTCTTCGTCGTGGTGGTCGACGACGAAGAGGACGAGGACGAGGACGAATCGTCCATGTACTCGTCGATCGTCGGCATCGAGAAGTTGGTGTCCACCGTCACGCGAACGTGTCCGGGCTCGACACCGGGATCGGCCTGCTTGGGAGCATCCAGGCTGAGCAGATTCGCCACATTCTGCGCGTCGGTTTCGGCGCCGGTGCCGTACTGGATGGACGTCTTGGTCGGATCGAACCAGGTACGGTCGCGGACCATGCCTGGGGTGTAGCCGTACTTCTTCAAGGCACGCGACACCTGGCTGGCCAGACCGCTCATGCTGCCGGCGTTGACCACGTCGACGACGGTGGACGGATTCGGCTTGGCGGCCGTCGTAGGAGACGAGCTGGTCGAGGTGTCGATGCCGATCGCCGCGGCCACCTCAGCCTTGATCGCGCCCGGGTCGACGATGTTGACGTCCTGGCCGCCGATGTTGTCGTAGCGGACCACCGGCAACGTCCGAAACTCCACCTGGTTTGCCGCTGCGCTGCCCGCGATTTCGCCGATCCGGCGGAACATGTTCTCGTCCCAGCCCGCTGAGAGCACGACGTCTTTGCGGGCCACGGCCATCAGGCTCTGCATCCTGCCCAGATTCGAGAAGGTGCCCGAATCCTGTAGCTCACGCATGACCGACGAAATGAAGGCTTGCTGCCGGTGGGTACGGTCCAGGTCGCCGTTGTCGAGGCCGTGACGTTGCCGGACGAAAGCCAGCGCCTCGGAGGCGTCCAGCCGCTGCGGCCCGGCGGGGAAGTCGGCGCCGGAGTAGGAGTCGGAGACGGCGTGGTTGAGGCACACATTGACTCCGCCCAAGCTCTGCGCCAGATCGTAGAAGCCCGCCAAGTTGACCTCGGCGAAGTAGTCGATCGGAACACCGGTCAGGCTTCGCACCGCTCGCAATGTCGCCGCCCGGGCGGCTTCGCGGCCCTTCGTCTCCAGCTCTTTTTGGCTGCTCACCCCCTGGTTGATCAGCTTTTGGGCGACGTACTGCTTGGTCAGACCGTAGGCCTCTTTGATCTTGATGTGGTTGTACCCCGGGACACCGTTGAACGGCACCCAGTCGTCGCGGGGGATTGAGAAGGCGACCACTTTGTTGTCGGCGCTGACGTGTACCAGGATCAGCGTGTTGGTGTTATAGCCGCCGTCATCGGAATCGCCCGCATGCAGCTGCTTGAGGATCGAATTCGGGAGGTCGTTGCCCTCCTGGTCTTTTCGCGAGTCCAGACCGATCAGCAAGATGTTCATGTTGTCGCCGCTGGACCGCGGATCGTCGGGGCTCAGGGCCTGCGAGACGGTGATGCCGCCTAGCGCCCCGTGCGCCACGTAATACCCCGCCCCGGTCATCAGCACCGCCGCCGTGGAGACCAGCGTCATGAATGTCCGCGTTACCCCCCTGCGCAGAGGCGACGTTCGGCGAACGGCTCGATGGCGGCGATGCGCGCCGCCGGAGCGCGCCATCAGAGACCGTGACCCTTAATCCGCGCACCCCTCGATACCGCATCAGCGGTTTGCGGTGATAACGCGAAAAGCATGCGGTCAAGTATGCGTTAGCTTGCTGTGAAGCCCCCAATCGAGACGGCCTGGAAGAGGCCACTGTGGCCCTTCTCACCCCCGGGAATCAGCCGAATCGCCGACGGTAATCTGCCCGTTACCAGCATGTTTTGGCTACGATGCCACGAGCTTCGGACCCGAAGACGTTGCGGGTAGGTCTCAGGGGGAAAACATAACTGTCGAAATCGATCCCAACCCGTCACCGGACGGACACAATGCCGACCCAGAGCCGCCTGAGCACGGCTTACGCCGAATCTGGCAGCGGATCCCACCAGGCCTACGGACGGTGTTACCCCTAGCGGTGTTGGTGGGTGTCGTCGTGGTTGGCTTCTATAACTGGGTGCGGCCGTCGGGGGATGATTGGTCGCGGCTGCCCGACCGACTCGTTTGCCAGGTGCAGTCCGGAACTGTCCCGCCGCCCGCAACAAACGTGGTCTCGGTCGGTGTCAGCCATCCCCGGGCCAACGTGCTAGCGCTCGCGGTCCGATTCGCCGAACCGTTGCCGGCCGCGTCGGCCTACCAACTGACCTACCGTCTCGCCAATAACGGCACCGCGTTCGCCGTGCTGAACCAGCGGCCGGGCAGCGACGACCTGACAATCCGCAGCCTCCGACCCAACGGCTCCGAGATCCGGACGGACCTCGGCGCCCAAGCCAGCCGCACAGCACCCGACACCGTCGAGATGACGCTGGACCTATCGAAATTCGGTATTGACAACGAGTTCGTGACCCCGGCGCTCACGGTTTCATCTGAGCTCGGCGGGCCGGCTGACGAGCCGGTGACTTACGCGTTGCAGATCTGCCATGGTTGACGAAAGCTGTTGTGGCCGAAAGGCTAGCGGACCTTTACCAGGTCTTCGCCGGAATAGTAGAAGATGGGAAGATTCGACCCGGTGATGATTTCCGCAAGGTACACACCGACCGGTTCAACCTCATAGTAGTAGTGGGCGTAGCCGTCCTTGTCCAATGCCGTCGCACACGTCAGGCCCGGTGCACCGCACCTCTGTTTGGTCGGCATCGCGAGCATTGCGATCACCAGCATTACGACGATTCCGACCAAGACGGGGGCTTTTTCACTTTGGGCCTCGTTTGCACCGAGTTCGTCATCGAAGGAGTGTAAGCGCAACATCGAGCAATCTCGGGGAAGTAAGGTCTCACAGCTATGACGCGTGCAATCCCTGAGAACCCGCCGCCGTCGCAAACTCGGGTTGAGGTGCTGGGCAACATCGGGCCCAACTGGTTCGCCTCGGTAATGGGCACCGGCATCGTCGCGATCGGCGGTGCCACGCTACCGATCCACGTGTTGGGGCTGCGCGCATTCGCCGAAGTGGTGTGGGGCATCGCCGCCGCGCTGCTCGTGGTGCTGATCGTCCTGGTCGGTGGTCATTGGCTACGCCACCCGACGGTGGCGCGCGGCCACGCCCGCAATCCGCAGATGGCCCATTTCTACGGGGCCGCGCCGATGGCGCTGATGACCGTCGGTGGCGGAGCGATCGTGGTCGGCAGGGACCTGATCGGCGAGCGCATCGCCGTCGATCTGGACTGGGTGCTGTGGACTGCGGGCACCTTGGGCGGGCTGTTCACCGCGGTCAGCATTCCGTTTCTGATGTTCACCCAGCACGCCGTCGAACCCGATGCCGCCTTCGGCGGGTGGCTGATGCCCGTGGTTCCGCCGATGGTGTCGGCCGCGATGGGTGCCCTACTGATTTCGCATATGGAGGCGGGCACCGGCCGCCAGACCATGCTCTACGGCTGCTATGCGATGTTCGGGTTGTCGTTGCTGGCGTCGTTGAACATCATCGCGATGATCTGGAGCCGGCTGGTTCTGTACGGCACCTCCGGCACCGCGCGGGTGCCGACACTGTGGATCGTGCTGGGCCCCCTTGGCCAATCCATCACGGCCGCAGGGCTTCTCGGCGCGGCCGCGAAGCTGGCCGTCCAGCGTGACGTGGCCGAGGAAATGAACGCGTTCGCAATTCTGTACGGGGTGCCGGTATGGGGCTTCGCCGTGTTGTGGATCGCGCTTGCCACCTCACTCACGGTGCGTACCTTGCGTCATGGGATGCCGTTTGCCCTGACATGGTGGAGCCTGACATTCCCGGTGGGCACCTTCGTGACCGGAACATCGCAACTCGCCGCACACACGCACCTGCCCGCCTTCAAGGTGGCCGCTGCCATCGCTTACTCCGGCCTGCTCTTCACCTGGTTGTTGGTGGCCATCCGCACGGCGCGGGGCAGCCTGCGCGGCAATCTGCTGAAGCTGCCGCCGAGCAGCGCACCGATCAAGGCCAGCAAGGAGCACGTGTCCTGACCGACGAAGCGCCGCGGCGCGAGATGCGCCGTATGTGACGAACAAATATTAGGTTATCGTCGGACCATCCCCACAGGAGGTCGACGATGGCCCAATCGCTGGATGCGCTCGTCAAGCAGGGTAACGGCGACCAGGACGCGGTCGACCTCGGCGATGGAATCTTCATGTCCCGCAACATCGCCAACAGCTACTTGGTGACGACGGCCGACGGTAACTTGTTGATCAATACCGGCACCGACTTCGAGGCAAACGCGATCAAGGAGCGGTTTGCCCGAGCCAGCACGGCGCCGTTGCGGGCGATCACCTTCACCCAGGGCCATCCCGACCATGTCGGCGGATGGGATCTGTTCAACGTGGCCGGGGTCCAGACGATCGCCCAGGCCAACCACCCGGATGTGCGCGAGTACTGGCGACGTCTGCATCCCTTCTATGCCCGGCGAATCACGGCGCTCTGGGGTGCGGTGATGGATGTCGACACAGCGCAGATGAAGCTTCCGCCGGAACCGGTGCTCACAACCACCTTCGTCGACAACCACGCGTTCGAACTCGGTGGGCGATGCTTCGAGCTGTACTCGACACCTGGCGGCGAGACCACCGACGCCCTCGTCGTGTGGATGCCCGAGCATCGCACCGTCTTCGTCGGCAACCTGATGGGGCCGTTCTTCGGCCACGTTCCGAACCTCTACACCTTGCGTGGCGACAAGATTCGGAGCGCGATGACCTTCCTGCACTCGCTGGACCGAGTCATCGCGCTGGCACCCGAAACGCTGATCAACGGACATGAGGTTTTCCGCGGAGCCGACCAGATCCGGCAGACCATGACCAAGGTGCGGGCCGCTACGGCGTACCTGCGCGAGGCAACGATCGAGGGCATGAATGCGGGCGACGACCTCTGGACACTGATGCGCGACGTCAGGCTTCCCCCCGAGCTGGCGCTGCCCCAGGTGCACGGGAAGGTTGCCTGGATCGTGCGTGCGATCTGGGAGGAGCACGTCGGGTGGTTCCGCTACGAGTCCACCACCGAGCTGTATGACACACCGCTGTCGGCGGTTTGGGGAGACATCATCGAATTAACTGGTGGCACAGACGCACTCATTGATCGGGCGCGGATTCATGTCGAGCAAGGGCGGGCACTGCAAGCGTTGCATCTCATCGACATCGTGCTGCACCACTGCCCGCAAGATACCGCGGCTTTGCGGGTGAAAAAGCACGCGCTCGAGTGCCTTCTGGAGAGCAGCGGCCGCGAGAACTTCAGCGAGGTGCAGTGGCTCAAGCAGGCGATAAAGGGCGCCGCGCCGCAGGATTCGGATTAGGCCTGAACCTTTACCACGTCGGAATTATCGTCGACCTCGACACCACAGCGCGGGACCTATTCCGCCGCAAGGGCTTCCTTGGCTGCACGTTCGCCGGATTGCGCTGCACCGCTGACGCAGTGATAGGAGTACGTGGACGTATCGACGCCCGCCCAGTGCACACGTCCAATTGGCTCCCGCACGGCCGGACCGAACCCGGACCCCGTCCAGACGCCGGGTCCCATGCAGCCGGCGAAATCGCCGCGTGTCCATTCGTCCATCGACCAGTTGAACTCGAAGTAGGAATCAGGCTTCGGGTTCTGCGGCAAGATGGCCGGAAACGTGACCCGTTCAGAGAGCTGCGCGCCGTCTGTTCCGAATCGATGCGATATTTCCTTCAGTACCTGCGCCTTAAGTTCGGCCCGGGTCAGCCGATTGAAGTCGCGCGCCCTATCGCCGGCGATGAAAACGCTCATCAGGCCGGGTTTGTCGCTGGTCTCGTCGAACGCGCTTTCCCGCGCATTGGGGCTGTAATCGCCCGCGTAGATCGAGATCGATTCGCCGACCAGCCCGCGCTTGCGCCAGAACGCTTCGTCGTAACAGAGCCAGATCTTCCAGAAGGAACCCGTCGGCACTCGGTGCTGCAGTTGCGCGCGGTCCGGCGGCAGTATCGGATCGAAACCGATGAAGTTCGTCATCGAGATATTCGTCGCGACGACGACGCGGCGCGCCCGCACGCTGACGTTCACCGCGCTGACGGTGACTCCGCTTGCGTCCTAGGAGATCTGGCGCACCGCAGACGCTGTGTGGACGCTTTCCGGGCCTAACTTGGTGACGATCGCGTCGGCAATCTGCCGCATTCCGCCGCGGACGCGATACTGCTGCGCTTGTCCGGGGCTCTGGCCGCTCATGTTGAACAACTTGCTCCGGTAGGTCTTGAGCACGAAAAGCCAGTGCAGTAGTGAGCATGCACCGAGTTCGACGCCCGTGTATCCACGATCGCGGCGCCCAGCAGTGCCGGGCACCCTTGGTGGTGATGTTCAGGTCGAACCACGACTGAACGGTTATCTGGTCGGCTTCGCGCGTAGTGCCGGGTCCCAGGCTGACCGTGAACGGAAACTTGATCTCGGCCACGGTGCCTCGGGATTGACGACCTCCGACATCTTTTCCATGCTGAGGATGGCCTTGCCCAGATCCAATTTCGCGGGCATGGAAATCGGTGGCAGCGCCTTCAGGGGATTGGAATCGTGGGCGTCGTATTCATGGACCTTGTTCGACGAGTCCACGAATATGGTCTTGCCTTGGTCGTACTGCGCATACACCTCGACGCCGAGTTCGTCCATCAGCCGTCGGACGTCGGGCTGCGCCTGCGCGTCGGCCACCCACTGGCCGCCGATCTCGAACAGGGTGCCGTCCGAGAGTTGCGCGCTCCAGGTGCGACCGCCGATGCGCGGTGAGGCCTCGAGCACCGTCACGGAGTGGCCTGCTTGATGAAGGCGGTGGGCCGCGGTCAATCCCGCGTATCCTGCACCGACGACGCAGAAATCGGCTTCAAGCTCAGGCATCGCTGTCCTCTCGCCGCGTGAGAGTCGACCGGAACTCTACGCGCCGTCGGTAGTTGGCGGGCGAAGTTTTCCGATCTTACTGGCAAATGCTGACGCGTGCGTAAATACAAGGCGCCCAACGTTTTGCGACTATGCCGGCGACGCGTGGCCCGACAGCGTTTTAGTACACCGGCTCGGCGGGTAGGCAAGGTTGAACCGATCCGAGGGGTAACCGTCAAGCGCGGACATAAAACTCGGCTCGTCGAGGAATGGAGGTAGCGCATGCGCGCTGAAGAAGGCGACGAATCGGTCGAGGATTACGCCCGAGAAGGAAAGCAAACGCACGACAAGATCAAGGAAGTCCAGCGACCGGGAAGCCCCTTGGGGCGTGTCGTGGCGCGGGTCGCCAAGTTCTTTCGCGGCGAACATGATTCCCCAGGTGGCACCGGCTGAGCGAGGTGGTCTTACGATCTCTTGATGACGACTGCTCCTGAACAGTTCTCCACCTCAGGGATGGGTGGCGTCCGCATCGTCGCCGACCGCCAGGGCGATCCGCTGTCGCGGGCCGTGGTGTTTTTGCACGGCGGCGGCCAGACCCGGCGCTCGTGGGGCCGGGCGGCCGCGGCAGTGGCCAAACGCGGCTGGCAAGCGGTCACGATCGATCTGCGGGGTCATGGTGAATCCGACTGGTCGAGCGAAGGCGACTACCGCGTGGTCAGCTTTGCCGCCGACGTCCAAGAGGTGCTGCGGGGCCTGCCCGAAAAGCCGGTGCTGGTGGGCGCCTCGCTGGGCGGATTCACCTCGATGCTGCTGGCCGGGGAGATCTCGCCCGGCATCGCCAGTGCCGTCGTTCTCGTCGACATCGTGCCCAATATGGAGCAATCAGGGGCGAATCGCATTCACAACTTCATGGCCGACCGCGTGGAATCGGGATTCGCCTCACTCGAAGAAGTTGCCGACGCGATCGCCGAATACAACCCGCACCGGCCCAGGCCTACCGATCTGGACGGGCTGACGACGAACCTGCGTCGCCGGGGGGATCGTTGGTATTGGCACTGGGATCCCCAATTCATAAGCGGCACTGCGGCTTTTCCGCCATTCGAGGTCACCGACGCGGAGCGCATGCATATCGCCGTCGAGGCGATTCTGCGCAGCGGTGTGCCGATGCTCCTGATTCGTGGCCAAGTGAGCGACCTGGTCAGCCAGGAGCGTGCCGACGAATTTCTCGCACGCTTTCCTCAGGTCGAGTTCACCGACGTGCGCGGTGCCGGACACATGGTGGCCGGCGATCGAAACGACGTCTTCGCGGGCGCCGTTCTGGATTTCTTGTCCCGCCACGTTGACGGGGGCTAACGCCGGGCTGTTTTGCGAACTGCGCCTAGGTCGTTGTGTTGACCCGCCCTGTTCCCTAATATTTGTTCCGATAGACCACAGCCGGCGTCGCAGCGTTGGCACAACCGAATGGAACAGCCGATGACGACCGACGTCGAATTGCGCGACCGGGTGGCCCGCCTCGAGGCTCGAGCCGAGATCTTCGACTGTGTGCAGCGCTACGCGCGGGGGATCGACCGACGTGACCGGGTGCTGTTGCGGTCGGCCTATCACGACGACGCGATCGACGATCACATCGGATTTGTGGGCCCCGCAGAGGATTTCATCGACTGGGCGTTCGCCTACCACTCCACGCAGACGCGGCACCAGCACTATCTGCTCAACCACACGTCGGAAGTCGACGGCGACGAGGCGCACGCCGAGACCTACTACCTGTTCGTCGGGACAGACTGCGAACCGGCCAACCACATGACCATCTCCGGCGGCCGCTACATCGACCGCCTCGAGCGACGTGACGGCCGCTGGGCGATCGTGGACCGGGTGTGTATCGCCGAGTGGATCGTCGACTCGACGAATCTGATCAGCGAGGAAGTCGTCGCGATGCTCACCGGCGTCAAGGGCGCCGCACGCGACCGCAGCGACCCCTCCTACACCCGCCCGCTGAAGGCGGCGCGGGCTAGCACAGACACCACAGCATTCCGTTCGCCGCTCTGACCTGCGTCAAGCCGCACACGGGCTGGTAGCATCCTGGCCCGACAAAGGAGAGCGGCGTGGGTATAGCGCGGTTGCGGGGGTTGGGCCTGTTCGTCGCGGTGGCGACGGTGGCGACGGTGTTTGCGAATACGGCTGCGGCTGACGTGCCGCCGACGCCGGGCGTGCAGGTCGATGATGAAAGTGGCCGGTGCACGGCGGGTTTCGCGGCGCAGGGCAACGATGGCGACTACTACTTGCTGACCAGCGGGCACTGCGACGCGCACGACGGGTCGGTTTGGACTTACGGCGAGAGCGTCCCGCTCGGGACCATCACCGCCAGTGAGAAAGAAGGCGACAAGCGCGACGCCGCGATAATCCGGCTGGTGCCCGCCGTCGGCGAGCCCGCCGGTGGTGTCGGGGCCAAGCCGGTTCGGGATGTGTTGGGCCGCAACCAGATTAAGATGGGCATGCCGTTCTGTAAGTTGGGTGCGGTCACGGCGGAGACCTGCGGCACCATCACCGGCATCGACGGCAACGTGGTCGAAGCCAGCGTCTTCAGTCTGAATGGCGACAGTGGCAGTCCCGGCTACGTGGTGAACGACGACGGCACCGTCAGTGCCGTCGGCATCCTGATGTCCTCGCCGGACGGTGACGACAACACCACGTACTTCACTCTCGTGCAGCCGCTGCTGGGCAAGTGGGGAATACACATTCTGCCCTGACGCACGCTCAGCAAAGGCCGCGTCAGAGCGGTGGTTTCGTCGAGGTGGGTATTGGGTACAAGCCGCTGCGGTGTCTTGCCTACGGATGGGCGGGGACCGGTAGGGTCCGTAGGTGTTGACAGAGGCGAACGCGAAGGTAGCGGCACCAGCAACACGAAGGAGCGGGCGTTGAAGCGTGGGATCGTGATCGGCGCAGCTAGCGTGGCCATGGTGGTCGCGAGCTGCGTCGGCTGTTCGAGCAACAAGTCCAACACCGGCGCGTCGAGCACGGCAGCAGCGCCGTCCGGCCCGCAGGTCATCGTCGACGGCCAGAAACAGAACGTGAGTGGTCCGGTCACTTGCGCGCCGGCCGGCGACAACATCAACATCGGAATCGGTGACGCCAGCGCCGGTGTGGGTGCGGTAATCAGCAACGCCAACCCGCCCATCGTTCATGCGGTCGGGCTGGGCAGCGTCAACGGCGTCGCGTTCGGATATTCCGATGCCGCGCCGAACCAAGGCAGCAACGCTGGGGCCGCGGTGGACGGCAAGACCTACGCGATCAAGGGCACCGCGACCGGTACCGACATGACCAATCCGGAGCAGCCGCAGACGGTGACCAAGCCTTTCGAGATAGACCTGACCTGCCCGTGATGCGGGCCAACCAGACGTCGTCGGGGTAGAAGCCCCAGAGGGGACGCAGTTATGTCTAGGAAGCGTGTCAGCGCGGTGGCGCTCGCGATGGGACTCAGCATCTCGGCGTTGAACCCGGGGTTCGCGAGTGCCTTCCCACTCGACCCGCCGCCTTGCCCGGGTGGCGAGTGCCGCGGCGGCCCCGGCGGGCCGCATAGCCCGCAGGCGCCGGAGACCACCGCCCCGCCCGCGACCTCTGCAGCGCCCGCAACGACCGCGGCGCCCGCAACGACCGCGGCGCCACAGACTACGGCCGCACCGCAGACCACCGAGCCGCCGAGTCCGCAAACCACGGCGCCACAAACCACGGCGCCGCAAACCACCGCGAGTGCGCCGACCACGACCGCGCCGGCCACCCCGACCACGACGCCGCCGGCGACCCAGACGACGACACCGGCCGAGCAGACCACGACTCCGCCGAGTTCGCACACGACAACGCCGGCCGAACAAACCACCACGGCACCGAGCGCGCAGACCACGACGCCCGCCGGCAGCCAAACGACGTCGCCGTCCGGACAGCGGCCGACCCGGACCGTCGTGGCGCCGAGCACTCAGCCCCCGCACGAGCCGTACCAGCCGCGCGGTACCTATCTGACGGCCAGCGCCGACATCGGCGGTCCGATGGACTCGAACGTGGGCTTCAGCATTGTCGGCCACGGTGCGCCGCCTCCGCCGCCGCCGCGGGGCTGGGGCTGGAACGACGGCCCGCCTCCGGGCCACCCGCCGCCACACTGGCAGGGTCCGCCGCCTCCGGGCGGCTGGAACGGGCCGCCACCTCCCGGTGGCTGGAACCGCCCATGGGCCGGGCCGCCGCGCGATGTGGTTTATGCGCGCAGCAACTTCTCGCCGTTCGCCTACAACACCTTCACCGTCGTCCCGGTCTTCAACTGGCAGTTCGGCGGTTGGGGCTACTGGTTCTTCGGTGTGTGGATCCCGCTTTACTGACGGCGACCGGGACATCCCTTAGTTGGAAAGACGATTCGTCAGGCTGGGCCGCGACGGCGGCCTGGTCACCGTCGAGTTGATCAACTCCAAGACGCTCAACATCCTGGGTAGCGGCGCCATCGGAGAACTGACCGACGCCTTCCACGCGATCGGCCAAGACGGCGACGTCCGCGTCGTGGTGCTTCGCGGGGCGGGTGAGAAGGCGTTCATCGGTGGCGCCGACATCAACGAGATGGTCGCCCTGGACCGGTCCACCGGTGAGGTTTTCATCCGTCGGCTCGCGGCCTTGTGTGAGGCGATCCGCGATTGCCCCGTGCCCGTCATCGCCCGGCTTGCGGGTTGGTGCCTCGGCGGTGGACTGGAAGTCGCGATCTCGTGTGATCTGCGAATCGCGGAGCCGGGGGCCAAATTCGGCATGCCGGAAGTGGCCGTCGGAATCCCATCGGTGATCCATTCGGCCCTGTTGCCCGCGCTGATCGGGGCGTCGCATTCGGCCTGGCTCTTGCTCACCGGCGAAACGATCGACGCCGAGACGGCGGCCGGCTGGGGGCTGGTGCATGAGGTCGTCGCCGCCGAGGAACTCGACGGCCGCATCGCCGAACTCACCACGAGACTCGGTGGATTCGGCACGTCCGCGGTTCGCCAACAAAAGCGCCTACTCAACAAATGGTTCGACATGACCGTGCACGGGGCGATCGAGGACAGCATCGAGCAGTTCGGTCTGTCATTCCTGACGGGGGAGCCGCAGCAACACATGCAGGCGTTCCTGTCCCGTAAGAGCGGCGAAAGTTAGTCTCGGCATCCGCTGACCGCGTGAACGCGCGGCCAGGGTTGTTGCGGCGCTAGCCAGGCAAAACTAAGGTAAGCCTAAGCTTAGGGACGCGAAGCCTCGCGCGCGACAACAACGGGAGCGATCATGACTTCTCAACCCGAATTCTCGCTGGTCGTCGGCTTCGGCAGTGACATGGGCAATGCCGAAGACGCCGCCATGTCGTTCGCCGAAGCAGCCGAGGAATCTCTCGGTGTCAGCGCCACGGCTATCGAACTCAACCAGATCGAACTGGCCGATCTGCAATCCGCGTCCCACTTCATCGTCGTGTGTTCGACGTGGGGCGAGGGCGAGTTCCCGGACAACGCCTCCTTGTTCTGGGAGGCGATCAACGCCGGCGGCGCCGAGCGGCTCGAACATTTGAGGTTCGCGGTGCTTGCCCTCGGCGACACGGGATACGAGCTGTTCTGCAACGCTGGGCGCCTGCTTGACGAGCGGCTGGAGGCCCTGGGCGGCATCCGGCTGGTGGAACGTGTCGACGTCGACGGCGTCTATACCCAGGCGGCCGAGGCGTGGACGGACGATCTGGTCAAGCTGCTGTCCGCCGACCACACCGAACCCGCCCCCGCGGCTGTCATCAGCGCACCGGAGCCACGTGCGGCCGACACCGCTGAGCCGGCACGCCGGGATCGCAGTCATCCGCTTTTCGAAGCCCGAATCGCGGTCAACCGACTGCTCACCACGACCGAGTCAGACAAGGAGGTCCGCCACTATGAGATGGACCTCTTCGGATCCGGGATCGCCTACCGCACAGGCGATTCGATCGCCGTGCATGCCAGCAACGATCCAATCCTGGTCGACGAGATCCTGAGCCAGCTCGGTGTGGGGCCCGAACACGCGGTGGCCGGCTATGACGAGCGGCTCGGCACGCTGCTCGCCGAACACCTCGAGATCCGGACACCGTCGCGGGCCCTGCAGACACTGGTCGCCTCCCGAACTCCTGACGCGGCCGCGGCAAGCGCGCCGGGCGGCGACATCGTTGCCGCACCGGGCTCGTGGTGGTACGGCAAGGACGTGCTCGACCTGATCAGGCTGGGCGAGCTGACGATCGATGAAGTCGTCGACACCCTGCGTCCTCTTCAGTCGCGCGACTACTCGATCGCGTCGAGCCCCCTGGTGTATCCCGACCACGTGCACCTTACGGTGGCGACGGTGCGCTACACGGTCGGCGATCGTCGGCATGGCGGCGTGGCCTCGACGTTCCTGGCGGAGCGTGGTGAGGCGGTACGGGTACAGCTGCGCCCCAATCATTCGTTTCGGCTGCCGGCGGCCGACGTGCCGATCATCATGATCGGCCCCGGTACCGGCATCGCGCCGTTCCGTGGCTTTTTGCAGGAACGACAGGCTGTCGGCGCATCCGGTCGCTCGTGGCTGTTTTTCGGGGATCGGCGGCGCCGCTGCGATTTCCTCTACGACGACGAGCTCGGTGCCTTCATCCGCTGCGGCACGCTGACCCGACTTGACCTGGCTTTCTCCCGCGATGGAGCGGTCGGCGACCCGAAACAGTATGTCCAGCAACGTATGTGGGAGAACTCAGCGGAGATCTTCCGCTGGCTGCAGGACGGCGCGTATGTGTACGTGTGCGGTGACGCCGAACGAATGGCCAAGGATGTCGACGCGGCACTGCGTGGCATCGTGGCCCGCTGCGGCGGGATGGACGATGCCGCCGCGCACGCCTATGTCAACGACCTGATGAAGAACCACCGCTATCTGCGCGACGTCTACTGACTAGTCGCCGCTGATCGTTTGGATGCGGGCGCCCAGGACCTCGGTCCACTCGGCGAGGTAGGGGTCGTCGGCGACCTGTGCCTCCGGCTGGTGAAACAGGTTGGTGGCAAAGCGCGCGCCGAGGATGCCGTTGACGCCGAGCGCAGCCAAGACTGTGGCCTGTTCTTGAGTCATTGCGGGCGCCCAGGTGGTAATCCACTCTGCCAGTTCGGTATTGAGTGTATCGACAAGCGCGGCGTAGGCGGTATCGAGGCGAGCGGAGCGGCCCGCCGAAGTGCGAGCGGCGATCTGCAGCAGTTCGATCTCCTCGTCGACTACGGAGAGCAGGTACCTGCCCAGGACGGTCAACTCGGCGTGCATGTCGCCAAGGCCGGCGAATAGCGCGCGGATGTCGCGCATGGCGCTGCGACGGTCCAGCTGGCGATCGATGCCCGCGTTCAGCAGCTCTTCTTTGGATTTGAAGTGGTGATACAGGGCTCCCGAGCCGGCGGCCAACCCGGCGGCGGCTTCGATCTGGGAGACGCTGGTGGCATCGAATCCCTTGGCGCTGAAAAGCCGCATCGCCTCGCCGACCAGCCGGTCCCGTGTTGACGTGGGTGTGGTCATTGACGCCTCCAAAGTGATCACTTACCTTGTACAAGGTACCACTTACAAGGCAGGGTTTGGTGGAAGGGCCAGATGCCGCATCAGGACAGCCCGCTCCCGCAGGGTCGGGTCCGCCGCACCATGCCATTGGTGGGCTTCACCGCGAGGGCTGCCGGGGGCCGACTGGTCGCGGGGTTGCGCCGGCGAGCGGGCGACGACGGGGCTGTCGAGCGCTTTCACGAGCGCACGGCCGAGCGCTACACCGAACTGCTCGGGCACTCCAAGGGCGTCCTGATGAAGCTCGGCCAGATCATGTCGATGATCGACACCCGTGCGCTGGGCACCGGCGGGTTCTGGCCTTATCAGAAAGCCATGAGCCGGCTGCAGGCCGACGCCCCGCCGATGCATCCCGACCTGGTTCGTGAGGTCCTCGATGCCGAACTCGGTTCAGCCGTCAACCAGTTCGCCGAGTTCACCGATGAGCCGATGGCCGCCGCGTCGATCGGTCAGGTGCATCGCGCCGTCCTGCACGACGGTCGCCAGGTTGCCGTCAAGATCCAGTATCCCGGTGTGGGCCAGGCCATCCGCGACGATCTGGCCAATACGGAGTTGCTGGCGACGTTTGTGCGTTTCTTCATGTCGGCGTCGGGAGTGAAGCCGGATGTCCGGTCGGTGGCGCGCGAGGCGGCGCGGCGGATCTCCGAAGAGATTGACTATCGTCACGAGGCAACCAGCATCACGGCCTTCGGTGAACTCTATCGAGGTCACCCGTTCATCCGAATTCCCGATGTCATTTCCGGCGCGTCCACCGATCGGGTTTTGACGATGACCTACCTCGACGGGATGGACTGGGCGCAAGCACAACAGGCCGATCAGGACCTGAAAAACAGCTGGGCCGAGGCCATCCTGCGTTTCAGCCAGGGCAGTTTCCGGCACGCGAATCTGCTGCACGCCGACCCTCATCCGGGCAACTACCGGTTCAACTCCGACGGCACCGTTGGCTTTCTGGACTACGGCTGCGTGAAGGTTCTGCCCGAACGGCAGCGCTGGCTCTGGGTCGCCATGGTCCGCGCCTTGATCGAGCGCCGCGAGCACGACTACCGCGACCTGATGGTGCAGGCCGGCTTCCTCGCTACCGACTCCGACCTGACCGCCGATGAGCTACACCTCTGGCAGTCGGAGATGCTCTACGAGGTCATCGCGGCACCCCAGCCGGCCACCTATACGCCCGAGACGATGGCGCGCACCATGCACGGGTTGCTGAACCTTCGTAACGGCGACCATCCGCTGAACCGCATGAGCGCGCCCGACGATTACGTCTTCAGCCCCCGCCTCCAGTTCGCCATATTCAGTGTGTGCGTTGGCCTTTGTGCTACGTTGCCGGCCCGGTCGATCATCGACGACATGGACGGCGTAGTGAAGCCGAACACCGAGATGGGCAAGCTGCACCACGCCTGGGTCCGCCAGCGCAGACTTCCATCGGCATTGGACCACCATGACCATCCCTGACTTTCAGGTGCCGGAGCGGCTGCCGTGGGATGCGGCCGACCCCTATTCCTACTACGAGCTTCGACGCCGTGACGGTGACGTGGTCTGGGATCACGGGATGGGGGCCTGGCTAATACTCGGATATCACTCCGTGCAACAGATCCTCGGAGGGGACGGCTGGACGAGTAGCCCGTTGGCGAACGTCAACACCCGGGATGTCTTTCGGGCTGTGGATCGAGATATGTTGCGCAGCAATATCTTGTTCACCGATGACGTGGACCATCAACGGCTGCGCGATTCAGTTCGCGACGTCTTCACCCGCTCCTTTGTCGCCGGTCTCCACGAGGGCATCGAGGCGATCGCCACTGAAACGATCGACCGCATACCCACCGGAGTCGAGTTCGACTTCATGACCGAAATCGCGTCGCCGCTACCGATCGCCGTCGTCGCGGCCTGGATGGGCCTCGATGTCGACACGGCACGTTTGATCGGTGACGAGTCTCCGGCCATCGGCGCAATGATCAGTGATATCGCAGACACCGGCGCAGTCGAAGCCGGAACGGCGGCGTTCGCGACACTGCTCGCCGAGCTTCTCCCGCTGGCGGCCGACCGCCGCCGCACGCACCGCCGCGACGACCTACTCGGATTTATCGCCGCCGACCCGAACCTCGAACTCGAGGACGTCGTCACCACGGCGGTGATCATCCTCGTGGCTGGGCATGGAACAACAGCAAACCTGCTGGGCGCGGCGATGATTCGCCTCCTGAAGCCCGGCCCTACCGGTGTTCGTCTCGTGGACACCGTCGACACGGTCGACGATCGACTTGTCAGCGAGTTGCTGCGCCTTGACGGGCCCGTCCAAGTCGTCGGCCGCACCGCCACGCGTGACCAGGACGTGGGCGGCGTCGCCATCCATGCGGGGGAGGTGGCCTACGCGGTCATCGGCGCCGCCAACCGCGATCCGGAGGTCTTCAGCTGGCCCAGAAGACTGCGGATAGATCGCCCCGGGCCTGCCCCGCTGGCATTCGGCTACGGGTCGCACTATTGCCTCGGCGCCGCGCTCGCCCGGCTTGAAATCGCCGTGGCGTTGCAACACATCCTGGCGCGACGGCCCGCACTCCGTGGCGAGCCGAAATGGCAGGAGACTCCAGCCATCCGGGGGCCGGCGCAGCTGATGATTTCCTTTGAAGGTGCCTAGGTCAATGCTATTGGCTTGCAGAGTAATCAAGGCACACGGTGGTGCCGTCGGGGCGAGCGTTGATGGTGCAGTGGTCCGCCAAGGCATGCATCAACATGATGCCCCGGGACGCGCGAGGGTCGTGGGGTTTGCACGGTGAGCGCCGATGCCAAGTTCCGCGATCGCTGACGCACACGCTGATGGTCTGCGCGGCCGGGTCGTAGCCGGCCCGCAGTGTCATAGTGCCGATCGTGTCTTGAGCGCGGTACGCGTGTTCGACGCAGTTGGCGAGCGCCTCGTTGACGCCGAGGATGATGTCCTCGCCGACGTCCGCCGATGCCTGCGGCACCTCTTGAAGCCAGCTCTGCAGGGTATGGCGCAACTTGTACGCAGTAGTGGCGTCGGCTGCGCCCCCGCAACGTAGCGGGCCCGGTGCGGTCGAATCTGTTTGAAGCTCCACACTCATAAGCTTTCGCATACCCCGTCGATCCTGGAAAAAACCAGGGCCGCGTTTCGCTTCAGCGACAGATCATCACACGCCGCGAAACCTGCTGGCAGGCAAGGCTAGCGGCGTGACGGTAGCCGCACGATCTGGACAAAGAAGTTGTCGATCTGCCGAATGGCGGCCATGTACCGATCGAGGTCGACTGGCTTGGTGACGTAGGCATTGGCATGCAGGTTGTAGCTGCGCAAGACGTCCTCTTGTAACGACGACGTGGTGAGCACCACGACCGGGATGTCTTGCAGTTCAGGGTCTGATTTGATGGTTTCCAAGACGTGGCGGCCGTCGAATTTGGGTAGATTGAGATCCAGCAAAATGAGATCGGGGCGTGGCGCATTGCGGAATTCACCGCGGCGGTAGAGGAAATCCAAACCCTCTGCGCCATCGCGGGCCACATGGAGCTGGTTGGCGATCTTGTGGTGCTCGAACGCTTCTCGTGTGATCAGTTCATCACCTGGGTCGTCTTCGACAAGCAGCACGTCTATCGGATAGGCCGAAGTCATTGCTGGGCTTCACCTTTCGGGCGTGGCGACTCTTGAGGAGTTTGCCGTGAAAAGTGGAGTACCCCTATTCGCTAGGCGCCAATCTGACTGTGGCGCTTAGCTACTAGCTGGCAATGGCATCCATCGGCGGGCCGTCACCATGTCCCAAATTGTGGTTGGTCAGGCTGGTGGCAAAGGTTCGGCCATCATGGACGGTCCC
This sequence comes from Mycobacterium montefiorense, assembly GCF_003112775.1. Lineage (GTDB taxonomy): Bacteria > Actinomycetota > Actinomycetes > Mycobacteriales > Mycobacteriaceae > Mycobacterium > Mycobacterium montefiorense. The sequence goes on from NZ_BFCH01000002.1 coordinate 396,629, forward strand.
GACAATGTCGACTGCATCATTTACCATGAAATATGAAGTGGCGGTGACGGGGTGGCTGGAACCGCCGGTGACTACGGTGGTGTCAGGGGTAAGGAAGTAGGTTTGGATGTACCCGCTGGCGCTGATCGCGGTTACCGAGTCCGCGGACACCGCGATCAGGATTCCCTCCTGACTCACCGGCTGGGGAGCCGCCGCCGTCGGTATCGCTGAAGTCACATGGTCAGGTGCCGTTGGCTTTTCGGTGTCGATCACCCATGCTGCGAAGCTCGCCGCGCACAGAATGGAAATGGGGGCGGCGCCGTAGACGAGTGATCGGCGTTGGCTGCGCGATCCGGCCAGTCGGTGTTTGGCCCGCACAATTAGTCCCCTCTTTTCCCAACATGGAACCGACGGGCCCGGGGCCCACCGAATCAGCTGCATTAGGTGGGGAGTTACCCGACGCGCCGTGCGGGTAAACCCGGCGCTATGCCCAAGGCGTGGATCGATCAGCTCGCGTTGAGCGTCGGACAATCGTCGTAGCGAGCGGCATCGATGTATGCGTCGGCGCGCTCTGCTGCTTCGTCGTCGCCTAGCCCGGTCAGCTCGGAATTGTTCGCATTTTCCGCAGTGTTCACGATCTGGCGGCGTGACCAACCCTGCGCCAGGGCGGCGCATATTGTCTTTTCCGTCTGGTTGCGATGGTTGGGCCAGTCGGGAAGGAAGATGACGGCGTCGGCGTGAGCCGTAGCGATTGCGTCAGGCATTGCAGCCAGCGGAATCATCAGCGCCAATGCAGAAAGCAACTTCTTCATGGCGGGTCATGCTAGGGGCGTTAACCGAGAGTTAACTGTGTTGTCACTGTGTGGGTGTTTTGTGAATGACGCTGCATTGCGACGTGGTTGAGCGTGGCGTGGCCAGCGGGAATGTAACCGCGTGCCTCACCGCCATCAGCCGGTGTTGCAACGGTGTCGACCAGGACTTGTCACAATCTCGTGACACTCGCAAACTGGATGATGTGCGGGACCGCGAGGCGATCGAGTCAGAATTGCGGCGGATCGCTGCGCAGGGCGGTCAGCCGTCGTCTCGCGAGGCCGACAAACTGCTCGACGAGCTGCTGGCCCACAGCTCGGGGACGCCTCTTCCCGACGCGGCGTCGCCCGACGAAATCGTGTACGTCCCCGACTCCTGGTTGCGCGAGCCCAAAACCGACAAAACCACGCCGCGCCGGACTAAGGGCGCGCGCCGCCGCTTGAGCCTTTTCGCGGCGTTGCCGCTATCTCTGATAGCCGTGTTCGCAGCGGTGGTGGTGATGTTCGCGGCGCACCACCAGAGTTCGCCGGAGCAGTCGGCGGAAACCCCGCCGTCGGCCGTGCCGCCCAAACCACCCGTGCCGACCAAACCGCCCGCTCCGAAACCGCTTGCTCCGCGGATTGACATGGTCGACATGGTGTTCATCGCCACGCTGAAGCAGGAAGGTATACCGGTTCCGAGCCAGGAATACGTGATGGCCCAAGGGCACGCGGTCTGCGACTTCCTGGCGCGCCAACCTAATTTGGCGGAGGCGGTCGGATTCGTGCAGCGATCGTCGATATGGGACGCCAATCAAAGCGCCGACGTCACCGCGGGCGCCATCGTCTCGTACTGCCCGCAGTCTCGACCGTCCATGGCGGACGAGGTGCCCGCGTATCAGAACACTCTCTCCGATATGCAGGCCATCGAAGGAAAACTGCAAGGCATCCAAGACGATCTGCACGGTATCCAGGGAGGGCTGGACGGCCTTCCCGGCCACCCGTAAACACCGTCTCAGATTTCGGAGCCCCCTGTCAGGATTGAACTGACGACCTTTCGCTTACAAGGCGAGTGCTCTACCACTGAGCTAAGGAGGCCGGGTAAATCGGCTGCCAGCCTAACGGGTCACGAGTCGCTGTCGATGATGCGCTGTGAGGTCACCGGACGCGACACGGAGCGCCGGCGTCCGGGTAGCGGGATGCGTTCGGCGATGCTGCTCAACGGGTTGACCACCATGGTGAGTGCCGTGACGGCATCCTGCAGAGTCGCGATGGCGGGCTCTAGCGCCTCCATTCCGGGTGTCAACCGCGCCAGGGTGTCGGCAACGTCGGCGAGCTGATCCAACGGACCGTGCTTGGCGGTGAGCTTGTCGATCAGACCACCTTCGGCAAGCAGCCGGTCCGCCAAACCATCCTCGGCCAGCACCCGTTCGATCAGCCCATCCTCGGACAGCAGCTGATCGGCCAGCCCGCCGGGCTGCAGCGCGCGCTTCAGGCCGCCGCCGTCGGCGGTCAGGCGGTCGACCAGCCCGTCCTCCGACATCAACAGGTCGACCACGCCGCCCGGGCGTAGTAGCCGGTCGAGCGGCCCGTCGGCCGCCATCGCGCGTCCCAGCGGCGCATCGTCGTCCATCATTCTGGCCAGGCGGTTGGCCCGATTGATCGTCTCGTCGAGCCCGAGCATGGAAGTGACGGCGTTGGTACGCGTTTGTCCGCCCTCGCCCAACGATCGCTTCGCCACCCCGACTGCCGCGCTCGCGAGGTTCAGGCTCGCTTCCGCAGCCGCAAGGCCGACCCGCGCGGGCGTCGTCGCGACGGCAACCATGCTTCTGGCGAGATCCATAGCCCGAGTCTATGCACGACGCGCCCCCGGAAAACTGGGACCGGTCCAAGCTGATGCGATGATTCCTGGCAGACTACTAGCAGAGTCTTGCTACCGAGCTCCCAGGTTTTACACAATGACTGCAAAGCAAACGTTCAACCAAGGGCGGATATAGGCAGATGACAGCGGCAAGCCAAGGCGAAACCAAACCGGAGGCACGTGTCCTCGTTGTTGACGACGAAGTCAATATCGTCGAGTTGCTCTCCGTGAGTCTGAAGTTCCAGGGATTCGAGGTCGCCACGGCTACCAACGGGGCTCAAGCTCTGGACCGCGCGCGTGAAGCGCGGCCCGACGCGGTGATCCTGGACGTGATGATGCCCGGGATGGACGGCTTCGGGGCGCTGCGCCGACTGCGTGCCGATGGCATCGACGCCCCGGCCTTGTTCCTGACGGCCCGCGACTCCCTGCAGGACAAGATCGCCGGCCTGACGTTGGGCGGCGACGACTACGTGACGAAGCCGTTCAGCCTGGAGGAGGTCGTCGCACGGCTGCGGGTCATCTTGCGGCGGGCCGGCAAGGGGAGCACCGAAACACACAACGCCCGCCTGACGTTCGCCGACATCGAGTTGGACGAAGAGACCCATGAAGTGTGGAAGGCCGGCGAACCAGTGTCGTTGTCGCCCACCGAATTCACGCTGCTGCGTTACTTCGTGATCAACGCGGGCACGGTATTGAGCAAGCCAAAAATCCTCGACCACGTGTGGCGCTACGACTTCGGTGGCGACGTGAACGTCGTCGAGTCCTATGTGTCGTATCTGCGTCGCAAGATCGATACTGGGGACAAGCGGCTGCTGCACACTCTGCGCGGGGTGGGCTATGTTCTGCGGGAGCCGCGCTGAGCACGCACTCGGCAACTCGGCGAAAGTAGTAATCGGTGGCGACGAAAACGGAAACGGCCACCCAGGTTCGGCGTGGACTGCCCCTGAGGGTGGGGCTGGTCGCGGCCACCCTGGTCTTGGTGGCCTGCGGTCTGGCGGCCTCGGGCATCATGGTCACTTCGATCCTGCGACACAGTCTGATCAGCCGAATCGACCAGACGCTGCTGGAGGCATCCCGCGGCTGGGCCTCGGCACCGCGGCGGCAGTTGACGGAGTCCTCCTACGAAGGCCCGGACCCGGGCCGGCCCCCGTCGAAGTACTACGTGCGCGGCGTCGGCACCGACGGCAAACCGTTCACGGCCATCAACGACCGCAACGCCGAACCGGCGCTGCCACCCGACAACGACGTCGGCCCCAACCCGACGACCCTGCCCTCGATCCACGGCTCCGACATCCAGTGGCGCGCGGTGACGGTACGCGGGCCCAACGGCTTGACAACCGTCGCGATCGACCTGTCTGACGTCCAGCACACGGTGCGGTCACTGGTGTGGTTGCAGTTCGGCATCGGGGTTGCGGTGCTGGTCGTGGTTGGGATCGCGGGCTTCGCGGTGGTACACCGCAGCCTGCGGCCGCTGATCGAGGTCGAACAGACTGCTGCCGCGATCGCGGCGGGGCAACTGGATCGTCGTGTCCCAGAACGTGATCCCCGAACCGAAGTGGGCCGACTTTCGTTGGCGCTCAACGGAATGCTCACCCAGATTCAGCAAGCGCTGGCGTCCTCGGAGTCCTCGGCCGAGACGGCCCGCGGCTCGGAGGACCGGATGCGCCGGTTCATCACAGACGCCAGCCACGAATTGCGCACCCCGCTGACCACCATTCGCGGGTTCGCCGAACTGTATCGGCAGGGCGCGGCGCGCGACGTAGCGATGCTGCTATCGCGCATCGAAAGCGAAGCCAGCCGGATGGGCTTGCTGGTCGACGACTTGCTGCTATTGGCGCGGCTCGACGTGCAACGCCCGCTGGAACACCATCGCGTCGACTTGCTGGCGCTGGCCAGCGACGCCGTGCACGACGGGCAGGCGATCGACCCCAAGCGATCCATCACGATGGAAGTTCTCGACGGCCCCGGCACCCCCGAGGTGCTCGGTGACGAGCCCCGGATCCGTCAGGTGCTGAGCAACCTGGTGGCCAATGCTTTGCAGCACACCCCGGCAACCGCGGACGTCATCGTCCGGGTCGGCACCTCGGGTGACGACGCGGTGGTCGAAGTCGCCGACAAGGGCCCCGGCATGAGTCAGCAGGATGCGTCACGGGTGTTCGAGCGGTTCTATCGCACCGACTCGTCCCGCGCCCGGGCCAGCGGTGGTACCGGACTGGGGCTGTCCATCGTCGACTCGTTGGTGCAGGCGCATGGCGGCAACGTGACCGTGCGCACCGCACCGGGGGAGGGCTGCTGCTTTCGCGTCAGCCTGCCGCGCGTCAGTGACGTACCCGCCCAGGTCGGCTGAGGCCTACGCCAGCTGCTCCAGCGCCGCCTTGATCCTGGCCTGCGCTTGATCGAGCGACTCCGCCGACGGGTTGCGGTCGACGTTGGCGAATCCGAAGTCGCTCAGGCTGCGGGTGGGGAACACGTGGACATGCAAGTGCGGCACCTCCAGCCCGGCGATGATCAGGCCGGCACGTTCGGCGTGGAACGCCTTGCACACGGCCTTGCCGATCAGCTGGCTCACCGACATCACGCGACCGAACGCTGCGCTGTCGACGGCTTGCCACTGATCGATCTCGGCGCGCGGCACCACCAGCGTGTGCCCTTGCGTCATTGGCTCAATCGTCAGGAATGCGACGACGTCGTCGTCCTCATAAACGAATCGGCCGGGTAGTTCACGGTTAATGATCTTGGTGAAGATCGACGCCATGACCCCAGCATAGGTTCGGCGATCGGACGACCCGGAGTCAGTCCTGCTGGCCGAACTCCATGACGTCGAGGTTCCAGTACCCACGCATGTTGGTGATCAGGCCCGCTTCGTTGACCTTGTAGGTGAACACGCCGCGCACCTTGCTGGTGATGCCGCCCTCAAACTTGCTCTGCAGCACCAGAATATGAGCGATCTCGTCGGGTGTGCTCGATGGGAAGGTCTCCTCACAGGTGATCGTCAGCTGGTTCTTGGCGATGTTGCTGTCGAAGAACTCGCCGACGGCCGCCTTGCCGCGCACACCGGTTCCGTCCGGGTTGGTGACGGACTTACCGATCGGGTCCTCGATGACAACATCGTCGGTCATCAGTGCCAGCCAGCCGTCCCGGTCTTTGCCTTGGGCGCAGCGCCACGACGACTGCGACGCGGTCAGTGCCGGGGATTGGGCAGTTTGGGTCATGGTTCTCTTCTCCTGTCACTAGATCGCGCACGCGGCCCGTGCGCCTTCCTCTGTTGCCTTACGAATGAGTCCCAGGCCGCTGAAATCGCCGGCGGCGTGTACGTCCGCGCCGGGCAAGGCGGCTTTGAGCGTGTCGAACAGCGCGGTGTCGGGTTCGACCGATCCGGCGATCACGACGCTGTCGGCGGGCAGCTCTCGAGATGTTCCACCGGCGGGCGTGAACGCGACGGCCGCCGTCGTGATGCGATCGACAGCGGCACGGACGTGGACGGTGACGCCGAGGCGGTCGAGCCGGTCCATGTGTTCGGTCTTGCGTTTGTTGCCCACTTCCGGGGCGATGTCCTTGCCGCCCTCGATGATCGACACCAGCCGGTCCCGGCTCGCCAGAAACTCGGCGAGTTCCAGGGCGACCAGGTCGCCGCCGATGATGGCGACCTGCCGGCCGACCGGCATCCAGGCACGGGTGGCAAGCCGGACCACGGCGGGATGAACCAGCCGCTGCCGCCAGCCCGCCAACAGTGAGGCGCCCAACCGCTGCCAGACAGGATCGGTGGATTCGGCGTGGCCGCCGAGCAACTCACGCAATCCCGGCCCGGTGTGCACGTGTGGCAGGTCGGCTCCTGCAATCGTGGGAACCGCGACGTGGCCGCCGGTGGCCACCACCACCGCGTCGGGCGCGTGCGCTGCGACATCTTCAGCCGAAACGGGATGGCCCAGATAGACTTTCGCGCTGCTCAGTTTGATCTCGTCGCGCAGGTAGCTCAGGAACGGCTGGTTTTCCGGATGCAGCACGGAGGCAAATCGCATCGCGCCGCCGAGTTGGCCGGCGCGTTCGAAAAGCGTGACGCGGTGGCCCCGCTCGGCAGCCACCCGGGCGGCCTCCAGGCCTGCCGGCCCGCCGCCGATCACCACGACACGCTTGGCGCGCCCGGCGCGGGGCGCCGCCAGTTCGCGCTCCTTGCCGGTGCGCGGGTTGACGGCGCAGTCGACGGAGAAGCGCTGTTCCATTGCATCGATGCAGTTCTCGCAGGAGATGCATTTGCGGACCCGGTGCGCCTGACCAGATTGCAGTTTGTGCGGCAGGTCGGGATCGGCCAGCAGCGGACGCCCCATTGCGATGAAGTCCGCCCGTCCGTCGGCCAGGATCTGTTCGGCCCGGGCGGGGTCATGGATCCGGCCGACGGCGATCACCGGCACATCGACCACCTGCTTGACCGCGGCGGCGGCGCCGACGTTGAGTGCGTCGCCGTCGTCGGCGGCATTGACCATCCCGGTGACCAGTCGATCGATCACCCCGCCGCTGACGTGGAAAGCGTTCACCCCGGCGGCGACGAGTTCGGGTGCCATTCGGGCGGTTTCGTAGATCGGACGGCCGCCCGCGACGCGTTCGTACCCGGAGATGCGCAGGGTGATCGGCAGCGCCTCGCCGACCTCGGACCGAATTGCGGCCAGCGCCTCCAGTACCGCTTGCAGCCGGCCCCGCGTCGAGTCGCCCCGGTAGTCGTCGATACGCCGATTACGTTGCGGGGCAAGGAAAGAGCCAAGCAGCATGTAGCCGTGTGCGGCATGCAGCTCGATACCGTCGTAGCCGGCTTCGGCGGCGCGGCGCACCGCGGCCCTGAACAAGTCGAAAACCTCGCACAGCTGTTGGCGGCTGATCTCATTCGATGGACGGCCGGTGAGATACGACGGGATCACCGACGGCCCCAACGACGTGACGCCGAAGATCTCCGGGCCTAGGCCATCGGGACCGGCATGCACGATCTGAGGCTGGATCTTGGCGCCGTGTTCGTGCACGATCTCCACCAGCGCCCGATGGGCGTCCACCGCCTCATCGGTCCCAAGGTGCAGGCCACCGGGAGTCTCGGGATGGCGATGGTCAACTCCGGTGGCGCCCAATGTGATCAGCCCAACCCCACCACGGGCGCGCGCGGCGAAGTAGTCGCGGGTGCGCTGCGAGGGCATCCCATCCGGGGTGCCATACATCGTCTCCATCGGAGACATGACGACCCGATTGCGCACCGTCATGGCGCCGATTCGTCCCGGCGCCAAGAGGTGCGGAAAGCTGGTCACTCAGGACCGGTCGGGTTACCGATCGGCGTCGGTGAACCGGATGACGCCGCGAATGTTCTTACCGTCCAGCATGTCCTGGTAGCCGTTGTTGATCTGCTCCAGCTTGTACTGGGTGGTGACCATGTCGTCCAGGTTGAGCTTGCCGGCCTTGTACATCGACAGCAGCTGCGGAATGTCGTACTGCGGATTGCCGCCGCCGAAGATGGTGCCCTGCAGGTTCTTCTGCATCAGGGTCAGCATCGCCAGGTTCAGGTTCACGTTGGTGTCCAGCAGGCTGCCGATGGCGGTCAGCACGCAGGTGCCGCCCTTTTGGGTGATGTTGAGGTAGTTGTCGACGTCGGCGCCATGCAGCTCACCGACGGTGACTACCACCTTGTGGGCCATCAGGCCGTAGGTGACCTCCATGATGCCCATCAGCGCGGCGTCGATGTCCGGGTAGACGTGCGTGGCGCCGAACTTCAGCGCCTGGTCGCGCTTCCACTCCACCGGGTCGATCGCGAAGATGTAGCGGGCGCCCGCATTGACCGCGCCCTGCAAAGCGGCCATGCCGACCCCGCCGACGCCCACGATCGCGACGTCCTGCCCCGGCCGGATGTCCGCGGTGCGGACCGCGGAGCCATACCCGGTGGTGACACCACAACCCACCAGGGCAGCCACCTCGAAGGGGACCGACGGGTCGATCTTCACCACCGAGGCGCGGTGCACGACCATGTACGGCGAGAAGGTGCCCAGCAGCGTCATCGGGAAGACGTTCTGCCCGCGGGCCTGGATACGGGAGGTGCCGTCGCTAACCGCCTGGCCGCCCAGCAGGCCGGCGCCCAGGTCACACAGGTTGCGCATGCCCGACTGGCACGTCGGACACTGCCCACAGGACGGGATGAACGACAGCACCACGTGATCGCCCGGGGCGAGGTCTTCCACGCCCGGGCCAACCTCGGTGATGATGCCGGCGCCCTCGTGGCCGCCGAGTACCGGGAAGCCCGCCATCGGGATGCCACCGGTAACTAGATGGTGGTCCGAATGGCACATCCCGGCCGCTTCCATCTGGATCTTGACTTCATCCTTGGCCGGGTCGCCGATCTCGATTTCCTCGATCGACCACGGCTGGTTGAATTCCCAGATCAGCGCGCCTTTTGTCTTCATGAAGGACCTCCACTAACGTGCCCAGACCCGAATGCCGGTGAAAGGGACCGGCCACGGCCGGATGCAATTTTAGAACGTGTTCTCATTCGCAGACCATTATGACCTGAATCACCGGGCCGTCGACAAGTGGGGGACCACCAACCGGTCGGGAGATCACCAGATCGGTACAGGAGCCTGGCCGAGCGGGTAGTAGCCGGGCAGTTTCTCGCCGGCGATGCTGCGTTCGATGCGCTTGCGCATTCCGGCGCTGAGATCGCCGGACTCGATGAGCTTCGCGAACATCTTCGCGACGTGACCGAAGTCGAAGAAGTCACGCTGCCACTCGATGAGCCCCTCGCCGTTGAGGCGGAACCAGCTGCCGCCGATGCCGTAGATCTCGTCCTGGCTGCCGTCGGTCTTGTTGACGATCTGCTTCCAGAAGCCGACGATTTCGCCCTGCTTCTCGTCGATGAGCACCTTCTGGTACTCGTAGACCCAGTTGTCCAGGCCCTCCATCTCCAGGCCGAGCGCGACATCGCGGATCTCGTCGACGCCCACGCACATCACATCTTCCTTGGGGCCGATGTTCCAGCCGTAGGTCGCGTCTTTGGTGTAGAAGTCGGCCAGCGGCTTCCAGTCACCGGCCTTTTCGCAGTCCTTGTTGGCCTGCAGCCAGCGGTCGACCCATGCCTCGAGATCTGCGCGAGAGTGTGACGCCATTGTCCTCAGTCTTCCTTCTCTTTGATGAATAGTGCTTGCGTTGGGCACATATCGACCGCGCGCTGGACTTCATCGCGGGCGTCTTCGGGCGGCTCGGGGTCAATGATCTCGACCTTGCCCCGCTTGGGCACCTGGAAAAAATCCGGCGCCCCCAGTTCGCACATGGCGTGGCCCTGGCACAGATCCAGGTCGACTTCGATGCGAAATGCCATGCCAGAACCCCTAGGCGGTGCGCTTGCGGTAGCGGGCTTTGGCGGGTCGGGCCAGCTGCACCACCATCTTCGAGTGATCGTTGTGGTAGCTATCGGCGGGCTGTGCCATCTCAAACTCGTACTCGCGCAACAGAACCGAGAAGATCGCCTTGATCTGCATCTGGGCGAATGCGGCACCCACGCAGCGATGCCGGCCCGCACCGAACGGAATCCAGGTCCACCGGTTGACGATGTCGGCCTGCTCGGGCTTGTTGTAGCGGTCCGGCTTGAACGCGTCCGGGTCCGGAAAGTCCTCCGGGATGCGGTTGCTGATCGCCGGGGACGCCGCGACGAAGTCACCGTCGTGGATCGGAAAACCCTCGACTTCGAATTCGCCCTTGGCGACCCGCATCAGGATGATCAGCGGCGGGTGCAGGCGCAACGTCTCCTTGACCACGTTGTCCAGCTTCGGAATCGACCGCAGCGCATGGAAACTCACCTCTTGACCGTCGGCGTAGAGCTCGTCGAGCTCGGTGAGCACCTCCGCATAGACCTCGGGATGGCGGATCAGCTCGATCAGGGTCCACGCCGAGGTCCCCGAGCTGGTGTGGTGCCCGGCGAACATCAACGAGATGAACATCCCGGTGACCTCGTCGGCCGAGAACCGAAGATTGCCCTCTTCGTCTTTGATCGACACGAGCACATCGAGCATGTCGCGGTCGGCCTTGTCCTTGGGCGGATTGGCCAGCCGATGGTCCATGATCTCCTGCACCACCGCAACGAGTTTGACTCGTGCCTCATCGCGGCGCTGGAAGCTTTCGATCGGCAGGTACGGGTCGACGTAACACAGCGGGTCGGTGCCGCGTTCCAGTTCGTGGTAGTACTCCGCGAACCGATGGTCGAGCTGCTCACGGAACTTCAGCCCGATCAGGCAGGCTGTCGACGTGTAGATCGTCAGCTCGGCGAAGAAGTCGAGCAACTCGATCTCGCCCTCGTCGCCCCAGTTGGCGATCATCTTCTTGACTTCGCCCTCGATGGTGGCGGCGTGGCCCTTCATCTGCTCGCCGCGCAGCGCCGAGTTGTGCAGCATCTCCTTGCGCCGCTCGGGGCTGGCGTCGAACACGACACCTTTGCCGAAGATCGGTGTCATGAATGGATACGCCTCGGCCTGGTCGAGGTCCTCGTCGGCGGACCGGAAGAAGAACTCGTTCGCACCCGAGCCGGAGAGCAGGATGACGTGCTTGTCCACCAGCTGGAACCAGCCGACGTCACCGCACTCCTCGCGGATGCGCTTCATCAAACCGATTGGGTCGGTGCGGAATTCCTCAAGATGGCCGTGCTCTTCTTCGCCGCCGGAAACCCGGGGCACGATAGCGGTTGTCATGACGGCATCCCCTCTTCGCCGAGTGCGAGCTTCTGGCGGTCTGTGTTGTCGGCCAACGGGGCTTCGGGCTGAAGCTCCATGTTCGCGATGAAGCCACCGCGCGGTGTCTCGGCGACGAACGTGATGGCTCGCCCCAGGTCCGACGCGCGCAGGAAGTAGTCGTGGCGGGCCTGGCCCCACTTGGCCCAGTCCTGCAGGGCGGGGCCGATCTTTTCGGCCGGCAGGCTCCAGCCCATCGACGTCTTCGTCGGGCCGGGGTGCACGATCGAGGCCCGCACGCCGGTGCCCTCGAGCTCCATCTGGAAGTTGGTGACCATCGCGACCAGCGCGGCCTTGGCCGCTCCGTAGGCGCCCATGTGCGGGCGCTGGCGCAGCGCCACGTCGGAGCCGACGAAGATCAGGTCGCCACGTTGGCGCTCCAGCATGCCCGGCAGCACCGCCGCGGCCAGCCGGTTGGCGCCGACGAGGTGGATCTGCAGCTGCGACTCGAACTCGTCGGTAGTGATTTCGGCGAGCTTGCCGAAGTAGGTGTCACCGGCGCCGGCCACCAGCACCTCAATGTCGCCGAGTGCGTTGATTGATTGTGCGACAAAGGATTTCACTGAGTTAGGGTCGGTGACGTCCAGGTGGAATCCGACCGCCTCGCCACCGCCAGCGTTGATCTTGCCGACGATGTCGTCAAGCTTGTCGACCCGGCGGGCGCCCAGGGCGACCGGGAAGCCGTGCGCCGCGAGTTCGATGGCGGTGGCTTCCCCGATGCCAGCGGAGGCGCCGGCCACGATCGCCGGTCGACGTTCGGGCAGGGGGGCAAAACGAGGCATCAGCGGGTCTCCACGGTGATGGGTAGGTGAGCGAATCCGCGGACATTGCTGGAGTGGACGCGGACGGCGTTGGCCTCGTCCACCTGATATCCGCGGATTCGCTTGAACAACTCGGTGAGCGCGACCCGGGCTTCCATCCGGGCCAGATGGGCACCCAGGCAGAAGTGCGCGCCACTACCGAAACTCATTAACTTGGAGCCGATTTCACGACCAATCAGGTAGTTGTCCGGGTTGTCGAACACCCGCTCGTCGCGATGGGCGGAACCGGGGAGCAGCAGCAGGACGTCCCCGTCGGGGATCGTGGTGTCGTACAGCGTGAGCTCGCCGGCGACGGTGCGAGCGAGGATCTGGCTGGACGTGTCGTAGCGCAGGGTCTCCTCGACCCACGGCGTCACCAGTTCGGTGTCGTCGTAGACCCCGGCCAGCTGATCGGGGTTCTTGTGCCCCCAAAATGCGGCGTTGGCAAGCAGTTTGGTGGTGGTCTCGTTTCCGGCGATCACCATCAAGAACATGAACCCGATGATTTCGTCGTCGGTGAGTCGGTCGCCGTCGATCTCGGCTTCGAGCAGCGCGGTGGTCAGATCGTCGGACGGCGTGGTGCGTCGCTCGGCCACCATCTGCTGGTAATAGACGATCAGGTTGATGGACGCCTCGACGGCCTCCGGCGGCACGTCGGTGACGCCCTCGTCGCGGTGCATCACGCCGTCCGCCCAGGCTCGGACCTGGACGCGGTCCGCCTCGGGGACGCCCATCAGTTCGGAGATCACGTCCATCGGCAACTTGCCGGCGAACTCGTCGACGTAGTCGACGACGGCGCCGGATGCGGCTGCCTGCAGCATGGTGTCGAGATGCTTGACCGCGATCTCGGTGACCCGTGGCTCGAGCTCGCGGATGCGTCGTGGCGTGAAACCCTTCGACACCAGGGTGCGCAGCCGTAGGTGGCCCGGGTCGTCCATCGCGAGGAAGCTCATCGTCTTGCTGGCGTGCGGGCCGCGCGACACCGGGTCGAGCGAGACGCCGAACTTGTTGGAAAGCGTTGTGCTGTTGCGGAATCCGTGCAGCACATCCTGGTGCCGGGACAGCGCCCAGAAGTTCAATTCCTCATTGCGATATAGCGGAGCATCGTCGCGCAGCCGCCGGTAATACGGATACGGATCTTCGTGGAAGTCATAGTCGTAAGGATCGAGGACCAATTCGTGGTCTCCAACATGGACGGTCATTTAAGTTGTTGTCTCCTGGCTCGTCTCCCCGGTGCCGGGCAGGATCAGACTCACTACATAGGCCAACCGGTCGGCGATCTGGTGATAGGTGAATTGGCCACTGGCGGCTTGTACCAGTGCGCCGAAGAACGTCATCTCGAGCGCGGACACGGTGCCGGCGTCGGCGCCGGGCCCGATTGCCGTCGCGATGCGGCGGTGGATCTCCGCGCCGATCCGGTCGCGCGCGGCGCCTACCGCGGGATCGGCGCCGCCGCCGAGCAGGGCGATCGTGCATGCCGCCCCGACCTCGGGCTCATCGGCAACCACCAGGGCCAGATGGCGCAACACCTTGTCCACCCGGACCGGCATGGGGTCGTTGACGTCGGTGAAGAACGGGACCTGTTGGACCAGGTCCAGGTACACCTCGGCGATCAAGTGGTTTTTCGACGAGAAGTAGGTGTAAGCGGTGGCCGGGGCGACTTTGGCCCGGGCCGCGACGGCGCGCACCGTCAGGTCGGCGTACGACTTCTCGCGCAGGGTTTCGATGCCCGCGGCAAGCACCTTGCGGAAGGTCTCCTCTTGGCGGCGATTGCGCGGCGCCTGACCGGTCGGTTGCTCGGCCTGGGCTGCGGCCGTAACCAGGGCATCGCTGGACACATGTCCAAGCTATCGGACGGATGGGAGGCGAAGCAAGCCCGCCCGGAAAATACACAGCTTAATGTGCATTTACGCGGCACTCTGCAGCTGGGCATCAGATCGGCTCTTGCACCCTGGATGGCCCGACGGCTATGGTCCGATGGAACATTATCGGACAACTGTCCATCAATTGGACGGATGGATTCCCCCTTCGATTTGCCACGCGTAAACCACGCATAGACGGGAGTGAGAGATGGCCTTGTTGGCCGGCGGCGTGAGTGAACTCTTCATCGACGGCAAGATGTCGGCCGGCGGTGCCGGTACCTTCCCGACCATCAACCCGGCGACCGAGGAAGTACTCGGCGTGGCGGCCGACGCCGACGCCGAGGATATGAGCCGTGCGATCGATGCCGCACGCCGCGCCTTCGACGAGACGGACTGGTCGCGCAACACCGAGTTACGGGTCCGGTGCGTGCGCCAGCTGCGCGAGGCGATGCAGCAGCACCTCGAGGAACTGCGCGACATGACCATCGCCGAAGTCGGCGCGCCACGGATGCTCACCGGAATCGCTCAGCTCGAAGTCCCGGTCAACGACCTGGCGTTCGCGGCGGATACCGCCGAATCGTATGAATACAGCCAAGATCTCGGCGAGGCAAAGCCGATGGGCATCCCCACCCGGCGCACCATCGCCCGTGAGGCCGTTGGTGTCGTCGGCGCTATCACCCCGTGGAATTTTCCGCACCAGATCAACCTCGCCAAGATCGGGCCCGCGCTGGCCGCCGGAAACACCGTGGTGCTCAAGCCCGCCCCCGATACCCCCTGGTGTGCTGCCGTGTTGGGCGAACTCGTCGCCGAGCACACCGATTTTCCGCCCGGTGTGATCAACATCGTCACCTCCAGTGATCACAGCGTGGGTGCGATGTTGTCGAAAGACTCTCGGGTGGATATGGTTTCGTTCACCGGGTCGACGGCGACCGGCCGCGCCGTGATGGCCGACGGCGCTGCGACCATCAAAAAGGTGTTCCTCGAGCTGGGGGGCAAGTCGGCCTTCATCGTCCTCGAAGACGCCGATCTGGGCGGTGCGGTGAGCATGGCCGGGTTCTCGGTGTGCATGCACGCCGGGCAGGGATGCGCGATCACCACCCGGCTGGTCGTGCCACGGGCCAAGTACGACGAAGCCGTCTCGATCGCT
The DNA here is from genome assembly GCF_003112775.1 of Mycobacterium montefiorense. Taxonomy (GTDB): domain Bacteria; phylum Actinomycetota; class Actinomycetes; order Mycobacteriales; family Mycobacteriaceae; genus Mycobacterium; species Mycobacterium montefiorense. The sequence continues at coordinate 411,807 of NZ_BFCH01000002.1, forward strand.
GCCGCGACGATGGGCGGCATCAAGGCCGGTGACCCGACTGACCCCGGAACCATCTGCGGCCCAGTGATTTCGGCGCGCCAGCGGGATCGCATCCAGGGTTACCTCGACTCGGCGATCGCCGAGGGCGGGACGTTCGCGTGCGGCGGCGGCCGGCCGGCCGGCCGCGAAGTCGGTTTCTTCATCGAGCCCACCCTGATCGCGGGCCTGGGCAACGACGCTCGGGTATCGCGCGAGGAGATCTTCGGTCCTGTCCTGACTGTGATTCCGCACGACGGCGACGACGACGCCGTGCGTATCGCCAACGATTCGGCATACGGGTTGTCGGGCACGGTATTCGGCACCGACCCGGAGCGGGCGGCGCGGGCGGCCGCGCGGGTCCGCGCCGGCACGATCAATGTCAATGGTGGCGTGTGGTATTCGGCCGACGCGCCGTTCGGCGGATACAAGCAGTCCGGAAACGGTCGCGAGATGGGATTGGCCGGTTTCGAGGAGTACTTGGAGACCAAGACCATCGCGACAGCGGTTTGACCAGAGGAGCTTGCAAGCATGAGATTTGAGAACAAGGTCGCCATCGTCACCGGATCGGGCGGCGGCATCGGCCAAGCCTACGTCGAGGCGCTGGCCCGTGAGGGCGCCGCGGTTGTGGTGGCCGACATCAATGCGGACGCTGCCGAGAAAGTGGCCAAGCAGATCTCCGCGGACGGTGGCACGGCCATCAGCATCCCGGTCGACGTTTCGGATCCGGAGTCAGCCAAAGCGATGGCCGATCGCACGCTGGCCGAGTTCGGCGGCATCGACTACCTCGTCAACAACGCGGCGATCTTCGGTGGCATGAAGCTGGACTTCCTGCTCACCATCGATCCCGAGTACTACAAGAAATTCATGAGCGTCAATCTCGATGGCGCGCTGTGGTGTACCCGTGCGGTCTACAAAAAGATGTCCAAACGCGGCGGCGGGGCGATCGTCAACCAGTCGTCCACCGCTGCCTGGCTGTACGCGAACTATTACGGTCTGGCGAAGGTCGGCATCAACGGCCTGACCCAGCAGCTCTCGCGCGAGCTGGGCGGCCGCAACATCCGGATCAACGCGATCGCGCCCGGCCCCATCGACACCGAGGCCAACCGGACCACCACGCCCAAGGAGATGGTCGACGACATCGTCAAGGGTCTTCCGTTGTCGCGCATGGGAACTCCAGAGGATCTGGTGGGCATGTGCCTGTTCCTGCTGTCGGATGAGGCCAAATGGATCACTGGGCAGATCTTCAACGTTGACGGTGGACAGATAATACGGTCATGACAGAGCTGAAGCTGGGGTATATCGGGCTGGGAAACATGGGCGCGCCGATGGCCACGAAGATGACCGAATGGCCGGGCGGGGTAACGGTTTACGACATCCGGACTGAGGCGATGACGCCGCTGATAGAAAAAGGTGCCGGCATCGCCGACAGCGTCGCCGACATTGCCGCCGCCGACATCATCCATATCACCGTGCTCAATGATGCCCAGGTGCGTGAGGTCGTCGGCGAGCTGGCCGCCAATGCGAAGCCCGGCACCGTCATCGCGATCCACTCCACCATCAGCGACACCACCGCCGTCGAGCTGGCCGCCGAGCTCAAACCGCAAGGCATCCATGTCGTCGACGCGCCCGTCAGTGGTGGGGCGGCCGCGGCGGCGAAGGGCGAGCTCGCCACGATGGTGGGCGCTGAGCGCGAGGTGTACGAGCGAATCAAGCCGGCATTCAAACACTGGGCGGCGATGGTCATCCACGCCGGCGAGCCTGGTGCTGGGACGCGAATGAAGCTGGCGCGCAACATGTTGACGTTCACCTCGTACGCGGCGGCATGCGAAGCCATGAAGCTGGCCGAGGCGGCGGGGCTGGATCTACAGGCGCTGGGCCGGGTGGTGCGCCACACCGACGCGCTGACCAGCGGGCCGGGAGCCATCATGGTGCGCGCGGACATGAAAGACCTTGAGCCGGGCAACTTCCTGTACGAGCCGTTCTTGCACACTCGTGGCTTGGGGGAGAAAGATCTGAGCCTGGCGTTAGGTCTGGGCGAAGCCGTATCGGTTGACCTGCCGCTCGCCCAGCTGGCATATGAACGGCTGGCGGGCGGCCTCGGGGTGCCGCACACACAGAAAGAGACGTAAATGGACGAATTGCGCCGCAAGGGCCTCGAGAAAATGAATGAGGTCTACGGGTGGGAGATGCCCAACATAGAGGGCGACGCGTACTTCGACCTGACCGTCGACCACCTGTTCGGCAGTATCTGGAACCGGCCGGGTTTGTCGATGCGCGACAAACGGATCATGACGTTGACGGCCGTGACGGCAGTCGGAAGCCGTGACCTGGCCGAGATCCAGATCAATGCGGCACTGCTGAACGGGGAACTCACCGAGGACGAGCTCAAGGAGATGGCTGTCTTCCTCACCCACTATCTCGGGTTCCCGCTCGGTTCTGCGCTCAATGGGGCGGTCTCAGCCGTGGTGGCAAAACGCAAGAAAGCCGCCGCGAAGGGTGCTGGCGAGGACAAGAAAGCCAACGTCGAGGGTGCGCTGAAGATGCACTCGGGCAAGACCGACTAAGTCGGCTCGCGGGGGTGGGCGATCGCTTCTAGTAGGGCTGGCCGCCTTCGGGCATCACGTATTCGGAGGTCGGCCCGAAAACCCCGTTGATCGTTGTTCCGCCTTGGATCATGCCCGGAGCCATGCCCAGCATGTTTTGCGGGAAACCAAGGCTCGGTTTGGTCAGCTTGTCGAGCCGGGTTAGTTCCTCGGCGCTGAGGTTGACGTCGACGGCGCGGACGTTGTCTTCGAGCTGCGAAAGCCTGCGTGCCCCAATGATGATCGACGAGACGGCGGACCGTGGGTGCAGCCACGCGAGCGCCACGCTTGCCACGTTGGTGTGATGCGCTTTCGCGATGACCTCGAGTTCGTCGATGACCGCGTAGGTCCTGTCGGTGAGGGTGGCCTCCACCAGCGCGCCGCGATCGGCGTTGTGCTGACCGGCATTTCGCCGGGTGTACTTGCCGCTGAGCACACCATTTTTCAGGGGTGACCACGGTGTGATGCCGAGGCCGAATTCGCTGGCCATCGGAACCAGCTCTCGTTCGACGGTGCGTTCGAGCAGCGAGTACTCGATCTGCAGACCGACGAATGCCGACCAGCCGCGGAAGCGGGCGATCAGGTTGGCCTCGACGATCTTCCACGCCGGGGTGTCCGAGACGCCGATGTAGCGAACTTTTCCGGCCGCAACCAGGTCGTCGAGCGCTCCCATCGTTTCCTCGATGGGAGTGTTCGGATCCCACATGTGCAGCCAGTACAGGTCGATGTAGTCGGTTTGTAGTCGTCGCAGCGAGTTGTCGCAGGCGCTGATCAGCGATTTGCGTCCCGAGCCACCACCGTTGGGATCGCCGGGATACAGGTTGCCGCTGAACTTGGTCGCGATCACCATGCGATCGCGGCGGTCCGTGTGGCGCCCGATGTGGTCGCCGATGATCTTCTCGGAGTGGCTGCGGGTGTAGAAGTTGGCGGTGTCGATGAAGTTGCCGCCGAGTTCGGCGTACCGATCGATGATCTGCTGGGACTCCTCCACGCTGGTACCCCAGCCGAGATCCTCTCCGAACGTCATTGCGCCCAGGCACAGCGGGCTGACGCGCAAACCGGACCGTCCGAGTGTCACGTATTGATCCAGCGGCATGGTGCCCACTTCCTGGTACATTGTTCGGATATGAGGTTGTTCATTCCCAAACTAGTTCACGACTGAACGATCTGGCAAGTCGATGTCTGCGGTTGATGCGGCCAAGATCTGGTCACTGAATTATCGGGTGCTGCTCTCCGTCATCTCGTGCGCCGAGCCCAATATCTGCGCATTGGGGCTCGAGTCCAAGGAACTGTTCCTGCTGGCCGAGATCGACGAGCACCCCTACCCGGCCGAACTGGCCGCGACGCTGAGCATGCCCAAGGCAACGGTGACGCTTTACCTGAAACGGCTTGAGGCCGCGGGGTTCGTGACCCGCGAGATCGATCCGTCCGATTTGCGGCGTCATCGGCTGCTGCTCACCGCGTCCGGGAGGCAAGCGGCCAAGAAAGGCCTGTCGTTGCTGTCCGACGAGTTCAACAAGCGTCTGGGACGTCTGAGCGCAGCGCAGCAAAAGGACCTCAAGAGCCTGCTCGAGAAAATCCTGTAACGTCGTGACGCTAGTCTGACCTCTCGTGCGCGTTCTGGTGATCGGCTCCGGTGCCCGTGAACATGCCCTGCTGTCGGCTCTCAGTAGAGATCCGCAGGTCACAGGGCTTGCCGTTGCTCCCGGCAACGCCGGCACCGCCCGGCTGGCCGAGCAACACGACGTCGACATCACCTCCGGTGAGGCTGTGGTGGTTTTGGCACGCGAGGTGCGGGCCGACCTGGTCATCATCGGGCCCGAAGTCCCCTTGGTGCTCGGGGTAGCCGACGCCGTGCGCGCCGCCGGCATCGTGTGCTTCGGGCCCAGCAAGGATGCGGCTCGCATCGAGGGCTCGAAGGCATTCGCCAAGGAGGTCATGGCGGCCGCCGGCGTGCGCACTGCGTCCAGCGAAATCGTGGACAATCCAGCACATTTGGATGCAGCCCTCGATCGCTTCGGCCCGCCGGCAGGGGATCCGGCTTGGGTGGTCAAGGACGACTCTCTGGCGGGCGGCAAAGGCGTGGTGGTGACTCCGGATCGCGACGCGGCCCGCGCTCATGGTGCCGGCCTGCTCGAAGCGGGTCATCCCGTGCTGCTGGAGTCCTTTCTGGACGGCCCGGAGGTTTCGCTGTTCTGTGTGGTCGACGGCAAGACAGTGGTCCCCCTGCTGCCGGCGCAAGATTTCAAACGGGTGGGTGACGGCGACGCGGGCCCGAACACCGGTGGCATGGGCGCCTACGCGCCGTTGCCATGGCTTCCCGACGATGTATACCGGCAAGTGCTCACCGCGATCGTGGAACCCGTTGCGGCCGAGATGGTTCAGCGCGGATGCCCGTTCTCCGGTCTGCTCTATGTCGGACTCGCCATCACCTCCAACGGGCCGGCAGTGGTCGAATTCAACTGCCGCTTCGGCGATCCGGAGACCCAGGCCGTACTGGCCTTGCTGGATTCACCGCTCGGGCAGCTGCTGCATGCCGCCGGCGCCGGCGAACTCGCTAACTTCGGCGAGTTGCGCTGGCGAGACGGTGCCGCCGTGACCGTGGTGCTGGCGGCCGAGAACTACCCGGGGCGTCCCCGGGTGGGTGACGTCATCGTCGGGTCCGAAGCCGACGGTGTGCTGCACGCCGGAACGACGCGCCGCGACGACGGCGCAATCGTCTCTTCGGGCGGCCGGGTGCTGTCAGTGGTGGGCACCGGCGCCGACCTGTCCGCGGCGCGCGAGCACGCCTACGAGATCCTGCGCTCAATTCGACTGCCGGGCAGTCATTTTCGCAGCGACATCGGATTGTTGGCGCAAGAGGGCAAGATCCAACTTTAGAAGGCCATAGCTTCGGCCTCAATTGATTTGGCGTCTTATCCTGAATCGTGAAGCAGTGTCCAGGATTTCAAGTTCACGGCCAAGGAGATCAGCCAGGCTGTTGATCGCGGGGACTGCCGACCGACAGGCGGTCAGGCCGAAGGTTAGCTGGTTATCGATGCGGGTGTAGCTGATGTTCAGCGCCTGCCCGCTGACAGGAACCGACAACGGGTAGAGCGCTTCGAGGCGAGCACCGTTCCAGTACAGCGGGCCGCGAAGACCGAACAGATTGCAGATCATGACATTTGGAGGGTGCAAGAGTGTTATCGGACGGCCCAGAGTTATTGCCAATGCGAGTGGTGTAGCGCCGAGCACGCTCATCGCCAGTACCTGTGTTTGGCTACGGGCGGCGAGCGCGGTGAAGCCTTCGCGCATGCCCTCGCATACGGCCTGCAGACGCTCTGCAGGGTTGGCCAAGTGCGTGGCCAATGAGCACATCAGCAATCCGAGCTTGGAGTCGGTGTCCGGATTTGTCCTGTCGGCAGGGTGGTTGCCGGGCACTACGATTGGCACCATCGCCACCAGTGGCATTGATGGTAACGCGTTGCGCGTGGTTAAGTACTGACGTAGTGCCCCGGCGCACATAGCCAGCACAACGTCGTCGATCGTGGCGTCGGTGCGCGCGGCAACTCGCTGCAGCCGCTCGATCGAGAAGCTGCAGCCCGCGAAGGCCCGATTGCCACTGATTGGCACATTGAGCGGGCTGCGCGGGGCGGCCAGAGTCAGGGGACCGCCTCGGCGGCACGCTGCACGCCAGGTGGTGTCTGCGAGCGGTAATGCCATCCCCGCCATCCCTGCGACCGCGGCGAGTGCGCCCCGAGCAGCGTTGCGCAGGCCGTCGCCCGCGAGCATCTTCGGCATCACCCACGTAGCCTGGATCGTGTCCAGCCAATCGCTGCCGCCCACGGGTGGGGTTAGGCTGTGTGGCCCAGTCTGCTCGGCGGTCTCCCAGAAGGCTGGCATGCCACGCCGATTCGGGTCGGTGCCAACGATTTGCTGCACCAGCCGTGCCAGCGAGACCCTAGCAAGTAATGCAGGATGAGTCTTGATGTAGGCGGCGCACCGTTGATCGTCGAGGCCTTCGATCAAGTGGAACTGCCACAGCGGGCGGGTACGGTCGAGCAGCTCGCTATGCAGGCGCGAAACCAGATCCCACAACTCGGTGAGGCCACCTGGTGCGGGCAATGCCGAAATCCTTACGTGATAGCTCAGATCGATTTCGGGGTCGGTGCGCCAATGCCATTGCCCGAGCGAACGAAGCGATCGATGCGGGCGCAGCCTCCACTCGGGCGCGGCCCGTTCGCGAGCTAGCGCTGCAGTGACCATGTCTCGCAAGTGACATCCTTTGGCATCCTCGGGCGGACCGAGCAACGCAACGGAGCCGACGTGGAGCGGACGTTGCGGTCGTTCGGCGATGAGGAACAGCGCGTCAGCGGGCGACATTAAGAATCCCATGGGCAGGGCAACCTCCGGCCGATTCAGATGACGACCCATCAGATTGCGCCCGCCAGCACGAAAGCGATCTGCGCAGGTTGCACTGTGTGAGGGATTTTCACCTATCAATATTTCCGTGCGTGCCCAATTGCACACCCAGCCGTGGGCACGCAAAAGAGCGCGAGCCGCTGAGCGGACCGGTAATCACGGGCGCGGTTATGTACGGCAGAAACGTTGGCGGCGCGCAGCGCGTAGCGCAGCACTGATTTGTCAAATCCTATGAGTATCCGGCTCGGCCAGTGCAACTCGCGATGCGGCACTACACTCGGTGCGAACGTGGATCGTGAATGGTCCGACGACGATCGGACTTTGTCTGGTGTGTCTTTGCAATGCTGGTGACGAGACGGGATTTACATGTTCTTTTCCTCGATGTTACAGCCAAGCGCATGCCGTTGTGCGTCGGTGTCGGCGAACTGATGCAGCGAGGATCTTCCGAAGGCCGCGAACGGTCCGTTCAGCGGACCACCCTATTGCGTGCTAAATGTGAAGGCACGCAATATATGCGCGCGTAATGGCCGTACCTCAGTGCTGAATGGTCGAGCCAAAGTAATGCTGCCCGAACGGATAGGGAGATCGGAGATTTCTGGTGCTGCTTTCGACGTCATCATCAACACAGCGAGTGGGGCAATGCTAGGCGGATGCATACATCTCCTTCATGCGGTCAAAGCGCCACTACGTCTGACGGCCAGCATCAGCGACGGGACGGCGCCTCGATTTTCCGTTATAAGACGCGGCGGACTAGCAACGCGGAAGGGTGAATCTTGGAGAAGCGCAGTGTCGCAAGGCACAATTTCTGTTCCCGACTCCGCCGCGCGCCGTTGCCGGCGCCAGCGCGGCGTAAGGCTTGTTGATGGTCGGGGACGGCAATGTCGCGAAAGTGCCATGCGGCCGAGGCGTTCTCGAGGGTGCTTTCACGCTACTCAACGTGCTCAGCCAAGCCGACAACGGACTGGGTCTGACGGAGCTTTCGCGCGAAACCGGGTTGGCCAAAACCACCGTGTATCGGCTGGTCGAGCAACTCGTCAAAGTTGGTGCAGCCCAAAGCATTGACCACCGTTACTTCATTGGACCGACGGTTGCCCGGCTGGGCCGGCGTTGGCAACCCGATCCACAGCTGCGCAATGCGGCTTACGGGCCAATCCGCAGCCTTGCTGAGACGGCCAACACTGCAGCAGCAGCATACGTACTATGCGAAGAGCGCGTCCAGCTTGTCACCGCGGCAGCGGCCCGGGGTCGCTTCTGGCTACCGCCGAGTGACCTGGATGCAGAATCCCTACCGGGCACTGCGGTTGCGCGGGTACTCCTCGCCACGGCCGGCGACAATGGTGCGAGTAGTGGCCAATGCGGAAGCAGTTGGCACCAACGTCTGCAGTCAGATCTCAGGGATTGGCGACCATTCGTCACCGACGACCAGGACACCACCGAAGGTATCCGTTGGTTGGCCGCGCCGATCTGGCGTAGCGACGACCGGTGTGCCGCCGCGGTTTCTGCGCTAGTTGTCGGCCCCGTGCTGCCTTCGGGCCTCAAAGACCTTGTCGTGCTCGCTGCTAAAGACATCAGCCAACGGCTTCATTTGGAAGCAACACGCGGTGTGCAAAGCGCTGGTTGAATCCACCGGGCACACTCACGCGGGGAACCCGGTAGTCGTGCCCGCCAAGGGCAGCACGATCTCGCCGCGGATCGGAGGTCAGTTCCCGCGGCGTGGAGTTCACCATCTCCGCGACGCGTGCGGACCGGTTTCGCATTTGCGGCCAATTCTGCTGCTGTGCAGCAATTCCCGCGCAACGACTCCGGCCCCGGATCTCGGTGATGGCGGCCCCGACAGGGCGCGTAACTCGTATATCGAAGCGGTTAGCTGAGGGTTGCTCTCTCGCACGAAGACGACGTTGCTGTCTCGACCATTTCAATGATCTGCTCAACCTCGGCGTTAGGCTGGCCATCATCGATTTGATGCTGGCCCGCGTCTCCGGGAGACCCTGGTGCGTCACTACATGCACCCTCGCAAGAATGAAGGTGCATCAACGCGGAAGGCTGCTATCTCCAAGATTCGTTCGATGTTGCCGACGGTTTGTTCGTGCTCAAAGCTGCGGTCTAAGACGGCGACACCGGGCGAGTGTTGCGTTAAAAAAATCCAACACGAGCTGCTGCCCGTCCGCTCAGCGGACCAGACCATTGCGCATCGAATTTATCAGGGTGTGCAATAAGCATACGCAAAGTAAATGCGTGTGATCTGAGAACTTCTGGATACGTGTCGTCAGGCGATCTTGTCCACATTGGCAGGCCAGGTCGACTTGTCCATATCAATATGTCTGCGTAAGGAAGGAGATGCGGGTGGGCCCGCCATTTAAATCGTAGCGTCACTCGAACATTTTTGAGGGCTTCTGTGATCTTTACGCATATTCGAACATTTTGCAGTGGAGCTTTTTCAAGCTACAAGGTAAGGAGATCATGAGGTATGAAATCGAATCGAAAGCCTGAGCCGGTACCCGGTTGTAGTGAACAAATCGAGATCACGCCCGCCACGGCTAGCCAGGTCAGAGTTCCGGTGTTGAAGCAGTCGCTAAACGACGTCGGCCTGACCTGTGAGCAGACCTCCGATAGTCAGCTCGTGGAATTCATCGGTGAGGTGCGGTCGAATTTCCCACAGCAGCAGCCAGGTGATAGCCAAGGTTTCTTCATCGGCGCGCGAGTTGAGGGGTTAGGGAGAGCATTGCAGGCCGAGGCCGGTCAGTTCCTCGACGCAGTGTCTCACCTCGGGTTTGATTCCGTCAGCCATGCGCGCGTTGCTGAGGCTGCGTCGCTGCCTGATGCGGCCAACTTTTATCGCCATATCTTGAAGGACAACCCGGGCGGCGTGGAGTACGTGAATCAGCTCACCAAGGCGACGTGGGAGGAGTCCGATGCCGCCGCTTTCGCCCACGACCTAGCCCGGGACAATCCCTACGGTGTTCTCATGCTGGTCAAGTTGAGCCTTAAAGATATCCAGGCTGTCGCGACTGCAGATTGGATGGCTGAAGACGGACCACAAATCGGCCCGTGGTCCGACGGGCTCTCCGACGTGATTAATCAGGCTACATTCAATTGTTTGAGCAGCAAGAGCGGGAAGGTTGATAGGTACAGCTGCCATAAGGGCCAGCAACCGGACAAGCGGTGGGGACTGAACTATAGCGCGTACTTTCCCTACACCAATGATTTGTCCACCTCTGACGCGGTCACCAAGCAGTACAGCGAATTGGCCGACAATATTTCGGCGACCACCGTGAAGGGTATGGACCACCCTAGCCTGGAAGCTGCGTTGGCGAACGTTATGAATCCCACCATGCACGAAGGCTCATCCGACTATGACAGTCGGACAGCAAATGGTGGAAAGGATTCGGAGCGGGTCATCTTTTTCGCCGACAATCCCACATTCAACAGTCAGGGCAATGTGACCGATTGCGACGGCGTCGGGGTGATCGACGTTACATGGCGGTTGCAAGTCCAAAACTACAAATCGAAGAAGCATAAAACCCACACCACCTCCTTCGAGGTGTGGACTCGCTCCATGTTTTACCCCTCAGTTTACGGCGACAATAACACCACCACGATCGGCAATCAGCTCGCAGATGACTGCAACCTCTGCCCGGTAAGGAGTAATTGATCATGACTTCCCTCTCGACACAAATGGCGAGGCCTGAACCCGTTCCTCAATACCAGCTCAAGATTTATACGGCGCTTCCCCCCAATAGCCCAGGACACCTTCAACAACTCGCTCCAGATCACACCATCTGACCCCAACCCGATGGCAGCGGTGCTCTACGCACCTGATCTGCAGAACATCGGCTGCCTCGATAACACCGCCTCGAGCGTGGAAAGTTCCTGGGGCAAGACCGTCACAACTGGATTCAGCCTGTCCACGACAGTCACCTTCTCGATCGAGTTTCAAGCCGAAGTAAATTTCATTGTCGAGAAAGATTCGATCAAGCTCGGCATGAGCATCTCGTTCACTGCTCAATACAATAAATCGATCTCCGAGACGATGACCTTTACCGTCCCGGCCGGCAAGAAAGGCTTTCTCTACCAGGGATACCTATACACCCAGCTCCTTCAGCACAACACCACGCAACGGACCTACGATTGGGTTCCGGGCTCGCGAAGTGTGTTCCTCAGCAACATTCTCTACACGTCTGCGGTTCCCGCCACCGGCACGGCGACCTTCTCCAATTCTTGACAGCACATGTGGTCCGCCCGAAAGTCGGCGTTGTCGTGAAATGTTTGGTCCGCGATCGTCTGGTAGCAGCAGTCCAGGATCGCGCAGCGGTTGACTTTGCCGCTGTAGATGCTGCATGAGCGCTGATGGATTTCGGTGACGGCGTCGTCGGGGACGATCAGCCCGCTAGTCTCGCTGCAATCGGGCACCGGGTGTCGGGGGTAGTGCTATAGCGGGGAGCGCGTCAATCCGGTTATCCGGCAGGCGGATCGAGTCGCGCAAGAGGGCAAGATCCGACTTTAGAAAGCCACAGCTTGGCCGTCGCGACGCGGATCGCTGGCCGCAAGGTACCCGTCGTCGAGGCGCCAGATCGCCTGGCAGCTGCCGAATGCGTTGTAGTCGTCCACGGAGAGCGGGTCGTGCCCGCGCTGCCGCAGCTCGTCGAGCGTTGACGCCGGAAACCCCTGCTCGCAACTGATCTGCATGCCCTGCACCCAGCGGAACCGCGGGCCGTCGCAGGCCGCCTGCGGGTTCTGGCCATAGTCGGCGATACGAACCATCACCTGCACGTGGCCCTGGGGTTGCATCGGACCGCCCATCACGCCGAAGCTCATCACCGGCGCGCCATCTCTGGTCACGAAGCCGGGGATGATCGTCTGGTAGGGGCGTTTATTCGGCCCGACCTGATTCGGATGTCCTTGATTCGCAACGAAAGCCGATCCGCGGTTGTGCAGTGAGATGCCTGTGCCGGGTACCACCACGCCGGACCCGAATCCCAGGTAGTTCGACTGAATCATCGACACCATCATGCCTGAGGCGTCGGCAGCGGTGAGATATACGGTGCCGCCGGTCGGGGTACCCGCCGACGCCGGCTTGGCTCGGTTGCGGTCGATCAGCGCGGCCCGCTGCTTGAGATACTCGGCGTCCAGCAGGTTCTCGGGGCGCAGCGGCATGTGGTCGATGTCGGAGACATAGGCCTGCGCATCGGCGAAAGCCAGTTTGAGCGCTTCGATCTGCAGATGTACGCTGTCCGCGGAATCGACTGGTAGCGAGGCCATGTCGAACTGTTGGAGGATCCCGAGCGCTATCAACGCCACGATGCCCTGCCCGTTGGGCGGCAGCTCGTGGACGGTATAGCCCCGGTAGGCACCGCTGATCGTGCTCACCCAATCGGCGCGGTGAGCGGCGAGGTCGCTGGCCCGCATTGCGCCGCCGTTCGCCGTTGCGTGCGCGTCGAGTCGGGCCGCAAGTTCCCCGCGATAAAAAGCCTCGCCGTGGGTGGCCGCGATCTTCTCGAGTGTGTCCGCGTGCGCGGGAAGCCGAAAAAGCTCACCGGCCTTGGGTGCTCGCCCGCCGGGCAGGAAGGCGTCGGCGAACCCAGGCTGAGATTTGAACAGCGGCACCTGCGCATCCCATTGCTGCGCAATGGCCGGTGAGACCGGAAAGCCGTTGCGGCCATAGGAGATCGCCGGCTCGAAGAGGCGCTCGAAGGGGAGCTTGCCGAATTTGGCGTGCAACTGAACCCATGCTGACACCGCTCCTGGCACGGTCACCGAGTTCCAGCCGTGTGCGGGAACGCCGTTGTCGCCAAAATACTCTGGCGTCCACGCGGCCGGTGAACGGCCAGATGCGTTGAGGCCGTGTAGCTGTTTGCCATCCCATACGATGGCGAAGGCATCCGAGCCGATGCCGTTGGACACCGGCTCCACGATTGTCAGCGTGATGGCGGTGGCGATGGCCGCGTCGGCGGCGCTGCCGCCCTGGGCGAGCATCCGCAGACCCGCTTGGGCGGCGAGTGGCTGCGATGTGCACACGACGTTTGCCCCCAGAACGGGCGTTCGTGGCCAGGCATACGGGAAGTTCCAGTCGAAGGGTGCGCTCACGTCCGCGAGCGTAGCGCCGCGACGATTTTCGGCGCCATACTCCGCTGTGTGACATTACGCTCGCGGCTCGACGGCCTAGGCCGTCAGCAGTGGTGCCATCCAGGTGAGTTCGGCCGGCAGCTGCGAACTCCAGAAGGCGGGGTTGTGCCCCCCGGGGGAGAAGCCACCCGCGGGCGGGTTGGGCAGCTGGGCGATGAACTGCTTGGTCGCGTCGTAGAACGGATCACTGTCGCCACAATCAATCCGGATCGGAATCGATGCCAGCGCCGGCATTCCGAACACCGAATTCGCGGCGAAGTCATCGGAGCCGTCGAATGCACCGGGTGCCGCCGCCCCCGAAGACATCCACAGCGCCGGGCTCACCGCGCAGATCGCCGCGGTGCGTGCGGGTCCCAGCCGACCGCCGAGCAGCAAGGCGCCATAGCCGCCCATCGACCAACCCAGGAACGCCACTCGCGAGGTGTCCAGATGTTGGCTGTCCAGCATCGGAATCAGCTCTGACAGCACCATCGCACCGGAGTCCTCGCCGGAAGCCCGCTTGTGCCAGTAACTACCGCCGCCGTCGACGGCGACGACCGCGAATGGCGGTAGTCCGGCATTGACGGCTTGGGCCAGCCCCTGCTCGACACCGCCGGCCATCACGGTGGCCGCGTCACTGCCCTTGCCGTGCAGCGCGATCACCGGCCGCAGCGGCTTGGTCTGTCCCGGCGGCCGTGCGATCGCCCAGTTGGTCGAGATCCCACCCCGTGCCGCCGATACGAAGGAGCCGGTCGTCATGGTCGGCGCCGGGTCCCCCGCGGGAGCCGGGTCGAGCGGTGCGGTGGGCGGCGCCATTGGAACCTGCGTGCTGGCCCTCGATACCGGGATGCTGCGAGATGTTGTGCTGTGCAATAGGTTGTCGAGCGCAAATGCGCCCGTTGCACCTATAGCCGCGCCGGCACCAAGACCGAGCACGGAGCGGCGGCTCAAGTCGGGCATGCGGGCCATCATGCCATGGGCGTTTAGCGGAAATGGCAATGCAGTACCACTTTGGCTGGCACGATGGCTACTCGTGACTGCAGCGGTTACTCCGAAAGGAGAACGTCGACGGTATGCGCTGGTGAGCGCTGCCGCCGAGCTGCTTGCCGAAGGCGGGTTCGAAGCGGTGCGGCACCGAGCGGTCGCACAGCGGGCCGGTCTGCCATTGGCGTCGACTACCTACTACTTCTCTTCTCTGGACGACTTGATCGCACGGGCAGTCGAACACATCGCGATGATCGAGGTGGCTCAGCTGCGCGCGCGTGTCAACGCGTTGTCCCGCCGGCGCCGCGGCCCTGAGACCACCGCCGAGGTGCTGGTCGACCTGCTGGTGGGCGACCTCTCCGATCAGACACTCGTCGAGCAGCTGATATCGCGATACGAGCGAAACATCGCCTGCACCCGACTGACCGCTTTGCGCGAAACCATGCGTCGCAGTTTGCGGCAGCGTGCCGATGCGGTCGCCGAGGCGATCGAGCGATCCGGCCGCGCCGTGCGTATCGAGTTGATCTGCACACTGATCTGCGCCGTCGATGGCTCGGTGGTTTCCGCGCTGGTCGAGGGCCGCGATCCGCGCACCTCGGCAATGGGCACCGTGATCGACATCATCGACGTGCTCGCACCCATCGACGAACGACCCGTGCGGATCTGACCAATCACTGGCCGGTCAGCTCGGCAGGCAATGACGGCGTCACGATGTACCCACTGGCGGCGTCTCCGTAAATCGTGATGCGGCCCGGGCAGCGCTGGGAGTACATCGCGACGTAAGCGCAGAGCACGGCGTCGATCGGGTCTTCGGCGCGACGTAGATCGCTCTTGCGCTGCGCCATCGTCACCTGTTTGCGTAGCGCAACCCAGTCGCGGTGGTCGGTGACGCGCAACGGCACGTCGGTAGTGGCGAGCCGCTCGACGCCGTCCATCAGCAACAGCAGCTCGGACTTGAGCCGCTCGAGGGTACGGCCGGGCTTGGCCTTGTATTTCAAGGTCCGCTCCAGCCGGAACAACGCGACGGTTGCCGCGTGCGGGTAGACCTCGATCGCGCGCTGCGCGGTCGAGGACCGTGGATCCATGTCGAGCCCCAGTTTCTCGGCCAGCCGCGCCCCGCGCGCCCCGTTGGCGAACTCGGGCTTCCCGGTGTTGACCGGATGCGCGCCGGCCTCGAATCTGCGGAAGTCGCGGTTGAGTGCGGTTTCGGCTGGGCGCTGACCAGTGGGGTTGTTCACCACCAGGGGTGCATCGAATCCGACCACGCAATGCCCGATTACGTAAGGGCGCAATGCCGCGAGGATTTCGTCATCGTCGCGGACCGCGACGGCGCTCACCAGGTCGCCCTCGGAGTCGACGACGGCGACACCGGTCGGGTTGCGAGTGCCCCACGCGAGGTCGACCCCGGCGTAGTACATCCCCACAGGGTATGACCGCGACCGTAAACTGTGTGCTTGTGAGCATTCCGAATGTGCTGGCCGCCCGCTACGCAAGCGCCGAGATGGTCGGGATCTGGTCGCCGGAGGCCAAGGTCGTCGCGGAGCGGCGGCTGTGGCTGGCCGTGTTGCGGGCGCAGACGGAACTCGGTGTTCCGGTGCCCGCCGAAGCGGTCGCCGATTACGAGCGGGTGCTCGAGGACGTGGACCTGGCCTCGATCGCGGCGCACGAACGGGTGACCCGGCATGACGTCAAGGCGCGCATCGAGGAATTCAACGGCCTGGCCGGTCACGAGCACGTGCACAAAGGGATGACCAGCCGTGACCTGACCGAGAACGTCGAGCAGCTGCAGATCCGACGGTCGCTGGAGCTGGTCTTTACCCATGGCGTGGCGGTGGTCGCACGGCTCGCCGAGCGGGCCGTGACCTATCGCGATCTGGTGATGGCCGGACGCAGCCACAACGTCGCCGCGCAGGCCACCACGCTGGGCAAGCGATTCGCCTCGGCGGCGCAAGAGACGCTGATCGCGTTGACGCGGCTGCGCGAGTTGATCGACCGCTATCCGCTGCGCGGAATCAAGGGCCCGATGGGCACCTCGCAGGACATGCTCGACCTGTTGGACGGCGATGCAGCCAAGCTGGCCGCGCTCGAGCGTCGTGTCGCTGAATTCCTGGGCTTTGCAACCGTTTTGACCAGCGTCGGACAGGTGTATCCACGTTCGCTGGATCACGATGTGCTCTCAGCGCTGGTGCAGCTCGGCGCGGGGCCGTCGTCGATGGCCCACACCATCCGGCTGATGGCCGGGCACGAACTCGTCACCGAGGGGTTCGCGGAAGGGCAGGTCGGTTCGTCGGCGATGCCACACAAGATGAACACCCGCAGCTGCGAACGCGTCAACGGACTGCAGGTGGTGCTGCGTGGCTACGCCTCGATGGCCGCCGAGCTGGCCGGCGCGCAGTGGAACGAAGGCGACGTGTTCTGCTCGGTGATACGCCGAGTCACCTTGCCGGACAGCTTCTTTGCCATCGACGGCCAGATCGAGACGTTCTTGACGGTGCTCGACGAGTTCGGTGCCTACCCGGCGGTGATCGAGCGCGAGCTGGATCGCTATTTGCCATTCCTGGCCACCACCAAGGTGTTGATCGCGGCTGTGCGCGCGGGCATGGGCCGCGAGGCCGCGCATCACGTGATCCGCGAACATGCGGTGGCAACGGCGCTGGCGATGCGAGAACGCGGTGCCGAACCCGATCTGCTCGACCGGTTGGCCGCCGACGAGCGGCTGCCACTGGACCGTACGGCGCTGGACGCCGCGCTGGCCGACAGAAAGGCGTTCACCGGCGCCGCCGCCGATCAGGTCGATGAGGTCGCTGCGATGGTCGACACGTTGGTGGGCCGCTACCCGGACGCGGCCAAATACGCACCGGGCGCGATCCTGTGACGCTGGCTGCCGCGCTGTCGGGGATCGACTTCACCGACCTGGATAACTTCGCCAACGGTTTTCCGCACGAGTTGTTCGCCGTGCACCGCCGCGAGGCGCCGGTATATTGGCACGAGCCGACCGATAACACCCCCGACGCAGAGGGTTTCTGGTCGGTCGCGTCCTACGCGGAAACTCTTGCGGTGCTGAAGGATCCGGTGACGTACTCATCGGTGACCGGCGGCGCTCGGCCGTTCGGCGGGACGCTGTTGCAGGACCTGGCCATCGCGGGCCAGGTGCTCAACATGATGGACGATCCGCGGCACTCACAGATCCGCCGATTGGTCAGCTCCGGGCTGGCGCCGCGAATGATCTCCTCCGTCGAGAACGACCTGCGGGCCCGGGCGCGACGGCTGCTGGATGACGTGGTACCGGGCGAACCGTTCGACTTCCTCGTCGATATCGCCGCGGAACTGCCGATGCAGATGATCTGCATCCTGCTGGGAGTGCCTGAATCCGAACGACATTGGCTATTCGAGGCTATCGAGCCGCAGTTCGACTTCGGTGGCGCGCGCAAGGCGGCGCTTTCCCAGCTGTCCGCCGAAGAAGCAGGTTCACGGATGTACGGCTACGGCCAGGAGCTGATCGCCTCGAAACGCGCCAACCCGACCGACGACATGTTGTCGGTCGTCGCCAACGCGACGGTCGACGAGGTGGATGGGCCAGCGCCGTCCGATCTTGAGGTCTATCTGTTCTTCAGCCTGCTGTTCAGCGCCGGTGCGGAGACCACCCGTAACGCGGTTGCCGGTGGGCTGCTGTCATTGGCCGAACATCCCGACCAATTACACGCGCTGCGAGCGGATTTCGGCAAGCTCCCGACGGCGGTCGAGGAGATGGTGCGCTGGACATCGCCGTCGCCATCCAAGCGGCGCACCGCCGCCCGCGACGTCGTACTCGGCGGCCAGTCGATCGCAGCCGGACAGAAGGTGCAGATCTGGGAGGGATCGGCCAACCGCGACGCCGACGTTTTCGACCGCGCAGACGAGTTCGACATCGGCCGAAAGCCCAATCCGCACTTAGGATTCGGCCAGGGCGTGCACTACTGCCTGGGCGCGAACTTGGCGCGCCTGGAACTGCGGGTCCTGTTCGAGGAGCTGCTGTCACGCTTCGGCGCCGTGCGGGTGGTGCGGCCTGTCGAATGGACGCGAAGTAACCGCCACACCGGCATCCGGCATCTGGTCGTGGAACTGCTCGAGGAATCGTGAGGTTCCGGCTCGCCGACTTCGAGCCGTCACCCGATGTGTTCGCCGCGGTGATGGCGACCGGAATTCTGTCGATCGCTGCGGGCAACCACCACTACGGGGTGATCAGCCAAGCACTCGGCGTCCTCGCTTCGCTCGGCTTTTTGGTCCTGGTCGCGTTGGTCATCGTGACGCGCCGGCTTGCGCGCTGGGACTTCACCGATCCCGATGTCACGTTGCGGCTGTTCACGTTTGTCGCCGCCTGCGCGGTGCTGGACAGCCGGCTGGCAAGCCAGCCGGCATTGCTATGGGTGCTGGGACTGGCCGCACTGGCGTCCTGGCTGGTGCTGGTCGCACTCAGTGCCCGCAACATGTCCACGCGAGGGTGGTCGGCGCTGCGACGGCAGGCCCATGGGGCGTGGGAGCTGGCCAGCGTGGGGACCTCCGGTCTGGCGATCGTCGCCAGCAAGGTTGCCCGGTACCCGCCGCAGCACTGGTGGCTTTCGGCGGCGGTGTTCGTCTGGGTGGCGGCGCTGTGCATCTACGCGCTGATGACCTGGCTGATCCTGTGGCGCACGGTCGCCGAGTGGCAGCACCGGGCCGGGTTCGAGCCCGATACCTGGATCCTGATGGGCGGCTTGGCCATTGCGACGTTGGCCGGCGACAACATCCACCGCCTGGCGCCCGCTTGGCTGTCCGGGCCGGTGCTTGTCGTCACGGTGGTGACCTGGCTGGCGGCCACACTGTGGATACCGCCCCTGATCTACTTCGGATTGCATCGGATGAGTCATCGCCCCGAGATGCTGCACTTCGCCGGTGTGTGGTGGGCGTTCGTGTTCCCGCTGGGCATGTACTCGGCGGCCAGCTACACGATGGCGGCGGAACTTGGGCATCGATCGCTGATCACCGTGTCGCTGGTCTTCTGCTGGGACGCGTTGGCGGCGTGGCTGATTGTGGCGATCGCCGGGCTGCTACGCGCCCGGCGTGCGATCGCGGGGGATTAGCGCGCGCGAAGCGCGATCCCCGCCGAGCGCAGCTCGAGGGCTGCCAGCGCCCGGATCGTGAAAGGATCCTCGCGCCGCCACCCGCCGACCGGGTCCGCATTGATGGCGGCCAGTTTCCCCGGTGCACGGTTGGTCAGTGCCCGCAGCGCCAGCAGCTGTTCGCCGGCCGGGGTGGCGGCCAGGGCGGTCACCGTCAACTTGCGCCGGAAGAACCGCAGCCGAAGGTAAAGCCACGGCGCGGTTGCGATGAGGATCGGCGGTGCAACGACGGCCAAGGCAAGCAGCACCGCGAGCCAGCCCGCTGTGGTGTCGAGCTCGTGTAGGGCGCCCGCGATATCGACTGCCGCCTGGCTTGCCGAATTGAGCGGTTTGCTGACGGTATCGCCGACGACCGGAATGTGTTGCGCGCCATGACCCGCTGAGGCAAGGTTGCCCGCGATGCTGTGGGTGCCGTCCTCGACTTGCCGACCGGCTTGCGCGATCGTCGAGATGGCGTCGTAGACGGCGGTGCCGACAAGCAACCAGATCGCCGTCCATACGACGATGGCGGCGTCGCTGAACAGCTGGGCCAGCAATCGGCCGGGCGTGGTGGCGTAGGGCAAAAAGCGCGATCTCATAACCTCGATCCCAGCACAGCTCCGGGCCCGGGGTGGGTTTCCCGATAGGCTGACCGGATGCGCCCTGCACTGTCCGACTATCAGCATTTGGCCAGCGGCAAGGTCCGCGAGCTGTACCGCGTCGATGAAGAGCACCTCTTGCTGGTCGCCAGCGACCGGATATCGGCGTACGACTTTGTCCTGGACAGCACGATCCCGGACAAAGGCCGCATCCTGACCGCGATGAGTGTGTTCTTCTTCGGCCTCGTCGAGGCCCCCAACCATCTGGCCGGTCCCCCCGACGACCCGCGCATCCCCGGCGAGGTGCTGGGACGCGCGCTGGTGGTGCGCCAGCTCGAGATGATGCCGGTGGAGTGTGTGGCCCGCGGGTATCTGACCGGCTCGGGGCTGCTGGACTATCAGGCGACCGGCAAGGTCTGCGGCATCACGCTGCCGCCGGGGCTGGTCGAGGCAAGCAAGTTCGCCCAACCGTTGTTCACTCCTGCGACCAAAGCCGCACTGGGCGACCATGACGAGAACATAGCCTTCGACCGGGTGATCGAGTTGGTGGGTCCGGTGGTCGCGAACCAACTGCGCGACCGCACGCTGCAGATCTATGTCCAGGCCGCCGATCACGCGCTGACGACGGGAATCATCATCGCCGACACCAAGTTCGAATTCGGCACCGACCGCAATGGCAACCTGTTGCTGGCCGACGAAATCTTCACCCCGGACTCCTCGCGGTACTGGCCTGCCCAGGATTACCAGGTGGGGGTGATTCAGACCAGTTTCGACAAGCAATTCGTCCGCAATTGGCTCACCAGCCCCGAATCTGGCTGGGACCGCCACGGCTCGGAACCCCCGCCACCGCTGCCCGATGACATCATCGCCGCCACTCGTGACCGTTATATCAATGCCTACGAACGGATTTCCGGTTTGAGTTTCGGCGACTGGATTGGCCCGAGCGCATGACAGGGTCCGATACCCAGATCCCGTCACCACCCTTAGCTAAACGAGTCGACACCACACGCGAGCACCACGGCGATGTTTTCGTCGATCCGTACGAGTGGATGCGCGAAAAGTCGAACCCCGAAGTCATCGCCTACCTCGAGGCCGAGAACGACTACGTCGACCAGAGCCTTGCCCACCTTGAACCGTTGCGGCAAAAGATCTTCGACGAGATCAAGGCGCGCACCAAGGAGACTGATCTGTCGGTGCCGACCAGACAAGGTGACTGGTGGTACTACGCGCGAACTTTCGAGGGAAAGCAGTACCGCGTCCAGTGCCGTTGCCCGGTAACAGATCCCGATGATTGGAATCCGCCGGTTCTGGACGAGAACACGGAAATACCGGGCGAGCAGATTCTGCTGGATTCGAATGAAGAGGCCGATGGTCACGACTTCTTCGCCCTGGGCGCTGCGCTGGTCAGCTTGGATGCCAATCTGCTCGCTTACTCGGTCGACATCATCGGCGACGAGCGGTACACACTGCGGTTCAAGGACTTACGCACCGGCGAGAAGTACTCGGACGAGATCGCCGACATCGCGGGCGGGGTGACATGGGCTGCCGACGATCGCACCGTGTACTACCTGACCCTGGACGATGCCCACCGCCCGGACAAAGTGTGGCGGTATCGGCTGGGCTCCGGGGAGCCGTCGGAATTGGTGTATCACGAAGCCGACGAACGATTCTGGGTCGGGGCCGGCCTGAGCCGAAGCGAGGCGTACGTCTTCATCGCCTCGGGATCGTCGGTCACCTCGGAGGTCCGCTACGCCGATGCCGCGGATCCGCAGGCTGAGTTCACTATCGTGCTGCCACGTCGAGAAGGTATCGAATACTCGGTCGAGCACGCGGTGGTCGGAGGGCAGGACAGATTCCTGATCCTGCACAACGATGGTGCGGTGAACTTCACGCTGACCGAAGCGCCGGTCAGCGATCCCGCGCAGCAACGCACCCTGATTCAGCATCGCGACGACGTTCGGCTGGAAGCTGCGGATGCCTTTGCCGGCCATCTGGTGGTCAGCTATCGGCGTGCGGCGTTGCCGCGAATCCAGTTGTGGCCCATCAGTTCCGATGGTGACTACGGGGAGCCCGAGGAGATTGGGTTCGATTCGGAGCTGATGTCGTCGGGGCTGGGTGGCAATCCGAACTGGGTTTCGCCCAAGCTGCGGATCAGGGCCGGGTCTCTTGTCACGCCGTTGCGGGTCTACGACGTCGACCTGGGTACCGGGGAGCGCACGCTGCTACGTGAACAACCGGTACTCGGCGACTACCGTCCAACCGACTACGTCGAACGACGCGACTGGGCAGTGGCTGCCGACGGCACTCGGATTCCGGTGTCGATCGTGCACCGGGCCGGCCTCGAATTTCCGGCACCCACACTCATATACGGCTACGGCGCCTACGAGATATGCACGGACCCTGCCTTCTCCATCGCGCGATTGTCGTTACTGGACCGGGACATGGCCTTTGTCATCGCCCACGTCCGCGGTGGGGGAGAGATGGGCCGGCTATGGTACGAGCACGGAAAGCTGCTGGAAAAGAAGAATACTTTTACCGACTTCGTCACGGCAGCAAAGCATTTGGTGGATTCGGGAGTGACGCGCCCGCGGCAGCTCGTGGCCTTGGGCGGCAGTGCGGGCGGGTTGCTGATGGGTGCGGTGGCCAACCTGGCGCCGGATCTGTTCGCCGGAATTCTCGCTCAGGTCCCGTTCGTCGACCCGCTGACCACGATCCTGGACCCCTCGTTGCCATTGACCGTCACCGAGTGGGACGAATGGGGAAATCCCTTGAGCGACAGCGAAGTCTACGCATACATGAAGTCGTATTCGCCCTACGAGAACGTCGAGACCAAGAATTACCCAGCCATCCTGGCGATGACGTCGTTGAACGACACCAGGGTCTTCTACGTGGAGCCGGCGAAGTGGGTCGCCTCGTTGCGGCACGCCAACGCAGGCGGTAACCCGGTGCTACTCAAGACGCAGATGGCCGCGGGCCATGGTGGCGTCAGTGGACGCTACCGGGGCTGGCAGGAAACGGCATTCCAATATGCGTGGCTGCTAGCCGCTGCCGACGGCAACCGCGATGGCGCCGGCGAGGAAAACAATCTCGGTGGCGATTCGCCCGGGTAGCCGCGTGGTCATCGACTTGGGCGGATTGGGCATCCGGGACGCGTAGATGTTGGCCGGAAACATCGCCAGCATCAGCGCCAGCAGGCACACGGCCGCCGCGGTTCGGGTCGCGGGGAGCAGCAGCCCCGCGGCGCCCAGCAGTTCCAGCACGCCGGTGACGGTGACGAGCGGGCCCGGCGCGGGCAACCGGGGCGGCACGATCGCGATCAGGTCGCGACGCATGGGCGGCGCAAAGTGTGCGATTCCGGTCAGGACGAACATGGCGGCCAGCCCGACGGTGATCGCCGCGGTCCAACCGGTGACGTAATCGACGCCGAGCCGGCCGATAACCCAAGCGGCAATGCTGCCGAGCAGCAGGGTGATCAGCGGAGCCATCTCAGTTCTCCAATCTAGACAACGACAAGATCAACGCTCACGCTAGAACCCTTATCTAGCCACTGTCAAGTTCGGTCGGTATGCTCGCCGCTATGGACCGTCCGAATTACCACCACGGTGACCTGCGCACGGTGATCTTGAGCGAAGCCGCGCGCCTGGTGGCGCAACGCGGCGCGGACCGGATGTCGTTGCGCGAACTGGCCCGCGACGCGGGCGTGTCACATGCCGCGCCGGCTCACCACTTCGTCGATCGTCGCGGCCTGTTCACCGCGCTCGCCGCACAGGGCTTTGCGCTGCTGGCGCAGGCGCTGAAAAGCGCTCGCGGTCACTTCGCCGACGCGGCGCTGGCCTACGTGCGGTTCGCTCTAGACCATCCCGGCCATTATCAGGTGATGTTGAACAAGTCGCTGCTCGACGTCGAGGATGCCGACCTGGCCGCCGCGGAAGCCGCCGCCGGTGCCGAGTTGGCGCGCGGCGTGGCGACGCTGCGCGATCCCCATGCGCAGGCCGACCCCGCGGCCGCGCAGTTGGCGGCATGGTCTCTGGTGCATGGGTTTTCGATGCTGTGGCTCAACGACGCGGTCAGTGCTCAGGTCAAAGAGACCGACCCGATGGAATCCGTACTGCGGATCGCGACGATGCTGTTCGAGGGCTGAGCCGGGTCAGTCGGCCGGCGCTTCGGCGGGCTCGGGGTCCCGCTCCGGCTCCGGCCGCTTCATCGGCAGAAACGCTGCCGGGATGATCGTCAGCACCAGCAACGCGACCGCCACCACGAACACCGCCGTGTAGGCGTGGGAGAAACCGTGCGTCACGTTGTTCGCGAAATCGGGGCCCATGCTTTTCCAGGCCGATGACGAGGCCTCGATCGGCATGCGTTGCCCGCTGGCTTGCTGTTGGGCCGCGACGAGCTTGCTCGCCGTCACCAGAGTTTCGTTGTGGGCGAACAGCTGCGTCAGAATCACGCCCAGCAGCGCAGCCCCGATCGATCCGCTCACCTGCTGGTTGACGGTGACCAGCGTGGTGCCGCGAGCGACCTGATGCGGGGCCAGTGACTGCAGGACCGCCGCCGACAGCGGCGTCGTGGTGCAGCCGACGCCCAGGCCCATCACCGCGAGCCCGATCAGCAGCGTCGGATTGTAGGCGGCTTCCGTGGCGACACCGTAGGTGAAGATGCCTAGACCCACCGCCATCGTCGGAAGGCCGATCAGCACCATCAGGCCGGGTCCGCGCTTGTCCATGAATGCCCCGGCGAGCGGCATCGTCAAGACCGCGCCCAGGCCGACCGGCAGCAGATACAGCCCGGAATGCATCGGTGTTTGGTGCATCACGACTTGGAAGTAACTCGGGACCAGCAGCCCGAGCCCGACAAACGGGGCACCGAATACCAGCAGGGCGAGGTTGGCGTGGGTGACCACGCGATTTTTGAAAAGGCGAAGGTCGATCAGCGGATGGTCGGTGCGGAAGGAATGCAGGACGAATGCCGCGACCAGCAACAGCCCCATGATCGTCGGCACCAACGCGGCGGGAGCGGTGATCGTGCCCTGCGCCGGGATCGATGACACTCCGGCCAAAAACAGCGTGACACCCGGCGGCAGCAGCAGCACGCTGACGATGTCGAGTTTTTCGGCCGGGGCTGGGCGATCCTTGGGAAAGGTGATTGCTGCGAGGACGATCGCGAGCAGCCCGATCGGCAGGTTGATCAGGAAGATCCACTCCCAGCCGTAGGCGCCGACGAGCCAGCCGCCCAGGATGGGCCCGCCGATCGGACCGAGCAGGATTGGAATTCCCCCGATCGCCATCAACCGGCCGACGCGCTTCGGACCCGCCTCATGAGTCAGGATCACGAAGCTCAGCGGCATTAACATGCCGCCACCGATACCCTGGATCACCCGAAATACGATGAGCAGCATGATGGTTGGCGCTATCGCGCACAACAGCGAGCCCAGCATGAACACCAGTACCGAACCGATGAACAGACGTTTGGTGCCGAACCTGTCTGCCGCCCATCCGGTCACCGGGATCACGGTCGCAAAGGCGAGCATGTAGGCGGCCACCGTCCAGGAAACGACCGCCTGGCTGGAATTGAACTGCGTGACGAAGGTGCCTTGGGCGACCGCGACGACGGTGCTGTCCAGCACCGCCATCACAGCGGCCAGCCCGCAGATAAAGACGACGCGGAGCAGCTTGGCATCCAGCTTGTCGGGATAGTCGCGACCGCTCGCAACCGCCTGTCCGGTGGAAGCGTAGGGCACCGCGACGCTGGGGGCTGCGGAATGGGCTCCTTCCATGGCGTCGCTGAGCATGCGGCCGAGCATATCGAAGACGGACCTGCGATTTTGCGGCTTTCCCGGTATCCCCAAGCTGTAATTCCCGGGGAAAATCGGCTATTTACGGCCCACCGGGCTGCGATTTGTGCGCATCCGTCATCTTCTCAGGACCTGTCTAATCAATGCTCGCGACCATTTCTGTAACACCATTCACGGAGGGCAACAGTGCTGTTCAAGCATCGATCGATGCTATTGTGCGATTGTTTGAGTCGCCGGCTTTTTTGGCAGAAATGACGCCGGGATGATGGTAAATGCGACCAATATCGCTGCGACCACAAATACGGACGTATAGGCGTGCGAAAGATCGTGCAAGAGATTAGTCGAAAAGCCGGGGGCCAGTGACTGGTGTGGTATTTGTGACGAATCGACGGGGACACCGCTGATCGCGGCCTTCTGTTGCAGCGCCGCAAGCTTGTTCGCCGCGACGATGTCTTCGCTCCGGTCGAACTGGTTGGTCAGGATCATCGCCATCAGCGCGGTGCCCACCGACCCGCCCACCTGGTGGCCGACGCTCATCAGAGTCGTCCCGCGGGCGATCTGGTGCGGCGCCAGTGCCTGCACCGAGGCCACCGAAAGCGGCATCATGGTGCAACCCATCCCCAAGCCCATGATCGTCAGCGCGACCAGCAGAGTAGGTGCGTAGCCGGCGTGCCTGGCCACGCCGAAAGCGAACGTGCCCAGTCCCGCGATGATCAGCGCGATACCGATCAGCACGAACTTGCCCGGTCCCTGTCTATCCACAAGCGGACCCGCCAACCGCATGGTCACCATCGCGCCGAGCCCCTGCGGGATCAGGTGCACTCCGGCCTGCATCGGCGTCTGGTGCAGCACCTGCTGGAAATAGCTCGGAAGCAGCAGGCCAGCGCCGAAGAAGGCGGCGGCGAACAGCAGCATCGTCACATTGGCCCTGGTGAGCACCGGGTTCTGGCACAGATGCAGATCGATGAGTGGGTGATCCGCGCGGCGCAACGCGTGCACAACGAATGCGGCGATCAGCGCCAGGCCGATTGCCGCGGGGATCAAGACACGGCGATCGGCGACCGTCCCGCAGCGTGGGACCGACGAAACCGCGAACAGAAACGTCGCCAGTCCGGGCGAGAGCAGCAGCCCGCCGATTACATCGAACGTTTCCGACCGAGCGGGGTGGTCCCGGGGGAACACGATTCCGGCGGCGAGGAATGTGGCCAGCCCGACTGGCAGGTTGATCAAAAAGATCCATCGCCAACTGGAGGTGTCGATCAGCCAGCCGCCCAGGATTGGGCCGGCGATCGGAGCGAGCAGCATCGGGATGCTCAATATCGACATCAGCCGGCCGAGGCGCCCGGGGCCCGCTTCGCGCGTCATTATCATGAATCCCAGCGGCATTAACATGCCGCCACTGATACCCTGAATCACGCGAAATATAATGAGTTGCAACATATTTGACGCTATCGCGCACAGTAGCGAACCCAGCACGAACGCCACCACCGAGCCCATGAAGAGTCGTTTGGTACCGAACCGGTCGGCCGCCCATCCGGTCAGTGGGATAACGGTCGCCAACCCGAGCGTGTAGCCGGTCATCGTCCATGCGACGACCGCCTGGTTGGATCCGAACTCGGCGATGAAGGTGCGCTGCGTGACGGTGACGACCGTGACGTCCAGGATCGCCATGATCGTGGCGAGCAGGCACACGCCGGAAATCCGCAACAGCTGGGCGTCGAGCTTGTCGGGATAACTACGTTCCTCGGCGCCCAACAGCCCGGCGGGGGTGGTGGGCAGCGCAGCGTCGCCCGCTGCGGAACGGGCCTTGTCCATGGCGTTGCTTAGCATATCGAACCGATTTCGGAATCTGGGGTTGGTCCGCGTCAGCTGCCGGCGTGCCGCTGTGCGGCGGTCGCGCGGTGGTGCGTTGCGTGGTGCGCGCCGCGATCGGAGTCGACGGCCCAACTCCGTTGCGCGAAAGCCGCATTCCAGCCCGCGAGTGACATCTGGCATACGCGTCGATATACGCTTGCCGTCTGCGTGTCCTTCACCATCTCGACACCTGCGCTCGTCAAACTGCGGGTGTGTCTGGAAAATTGATCGTCTCGGTCTCAGGGATAGGCGAGCGCACCCTGGCCGACGTCGACGCGTTCTGCGCACAAATGGATTCGCGTAAGGTGCCTGTTTCGTTGCTGGTGGCTCCACGCCTGTCCGGCGACTACCGGCTTGACCACGATCCGCGCACCGTCGAGTGGCTTACTGCCCGGCGGGCCACCGGTGACGCCATCGTGCTGCACGGTTACGACGACGCCGCGACCAAGAAGCGGCGTGCCGAGTTCGCCATGCTGCGGGCACACGAGGCCAACCTTCGGCTGATGGCCGCTGACCGCGTGCTCGAATACCTGGGGCTGCGTACCCGGCTGTTCGCCGCGCCGGGCTGGACCGTCTCGCCTGGTGTCGTTAAGGCATTACCGGACAACGGTTTTCGCCTGCTAGCGGATTTGCACGGCATTACCGATCTGGTCCGCCACAGCACCGCGCGCAGCCGTGTACTCGGCATTGGAGAGGGGTTCCTCACCGAGCCGTGGTGGTGCCGCTTGGTGGTGCTGTCCGCTGAGCGGATCGCCCGTCGCGGCGGCATCGTGCGGGTGGCGGTCGCGGCCCGTCAGTTACGCAAGCCGGGTCCGCTACAGGCGATGCTGGACGCCGTCGACCTCGCGTCGATGCACGGGTGCACGCCGACGGTGTATCGCTGGCGACCCGACAGGGCGGTTCTCGACGCGGCCTGACTAAGTCATCTGATTAATCGCTTGATCGGGGGCATTACCCTGGTGCGACATGAGCGATTCTTCGGCGGCAGGCTTCGCCGCTGACGCGATTGTCGTCGGAGCGGGACTGGCTGGTTTGGTGGCCGCCTGCGAGTTGGTGGACCGCGGCTTGCGGGTGCTGATCCTCGATCAGGAGAACAGCGCCAATCTGGGTGGACAGGCGTTCTGGTCTTTTGGCGGTCTGTTCTTTGTTGACAGTCCCGAGCAGCGTCGGCTGGGCATACGCGACAGCCATGAGCTTGCGTTGCAGGACTGGCTGGGCACAGCGGCTTTCGATCGGGAAGAAGACTACTGGCCACGGCAGTGGGCGCACGCGTACGTGGATTTCGCGGCGGGCGAGAAGCGCGGCTGGCTGCGCGACCGGGGTCTGAAGATCTTTCCATTGGTCGGCTGGGCCGAGCGTGGCGGTTACAACGCGCAGGGGCACGGCAACTCGGTGCCGCGGTTCCACATCACCTGGGGCACCGGGCCCGCCCTGGTCGACATTTTCGCGCGTCAGCTGCGCGATCGCTCGACCGTCCGCTTCGCCCACCGGCACCAAGTCGATGAGTTGATCGTCGAGGGTGGCGCGGTGACCGGCGTTCGGGGCACCGTGCTGCAGCCATCGACCGAACCGCGCGGCGTGTCCTCTTCGCGAAAGGCATTGGGGGAATTCGAATTTCGTGCGTCCGCAGTGCTCGTGACCAGCGGCGGTATCGGTGGCAACCACGATCTGGTGCGCGCGAACTGGCCAAAGCGAATGGGCCGTGTGCCCGAGCAGATGCTGAGCGGGGTGCCGGCCCACGTGGACGGCAGGATGATCGGCATCTCCCAGCAGGCCGGGGCCCGCGTGATCAACCCCGACCGGATGTGGCACTACACCGAGGGCATCACCAACTACGACCCGATCTGGCCGCTGCACGGCATCCGGATCATCCCCGGCCCGTCATCGCTATGGCTGGATGCGGACGGCAATCGGTTGCCGGTTCCGCTGTATCCCGGCTTCGACACGCTGGGCACATGTGAGTACATCACTAAATCCGGGTACGACTACACCTGGTTTATCTTGAACGCCAAGATCATTGAGAAGGAATTTGCGCTTTCGGGGCAAGAGCAGAACCCCGATCTGACCGGCCAGAGCGTGCGCGCGCTGCTACGTAACCGAGCCCGCTCCGGCCCGCCCGGCCCGGTTCAAGCCTTCATCGATCGGGGTGTGGACTTCGTCAGCGCAGATTCGTTGCGCGAGTTGGTAACCGGCATGAATAAGCTGCCGAATGTGGTCCCACTGGACTATGCGACGGTGGAGGCCGAGGTCACCGCCCGCGATCGCGAGGTGGCCAACAAGTTCAGCAAAGACGGTCAGATCACCGCGATCCGCGCCGCCCGCGGATATTTGGGCGACCGGCTGGGCCGGGTGGTGGCGCCGCACCGGTTGACCGATCCGAAAGCCGGGCCGTTGATCGCGGTCAAACTGCATATCGTGACACGAAAGACGCTGGGCGGCATCGAGACTGATCTTGCTGGGCGAGTTCTCACCGATGACGGCACGCCGCTGACGGGCCTGTATGCGGCCGGTGAGGTGGCCGGGTTCGGCGGTGGCGGTGTGCACGGTTACCGGGCCCTGGAGGGCACGTTCCTGGGCGGCTGCATTTTCAGCGGCCGGGCAGCGGGCCGCGGCACCGCCGACGACATCACCTAGCCCTGGTGCGCTGAGCGAGCTAGAAGGTGACGCCGCTTTCTTCGGGCAACGGCTGGAAGTCGGTGTCGGTCATCTCGGTGAAGCGGCCGTAGTAGATACCCCTGGCCTCGGGAGTGAGGATGCCTTGGTGAATGGGAACCGCGCGTGTCGGAGCCACCGCGCGCAGGTAGTCGATGGCCTCGGAGATCTTCATCCAGGGGGCCGCCGCCGGCGCGGCCAGTACATCCACCGGTTCGTCGGGCACGAACAATGCATCGCCGGGGTGCATCAACCGGGCGCGGTGGTCGCCGTCGCCTACCAGATACGAAAGGTTCTCTATCACAGGGATTTCCGGGTGGATCACGGCGTGCTGCCCGCCGAGCGCCCGAATCGTCAGTTCACCGATCGTCAGCTCGTCGCCGGCCTGAACCGCCCGGAAGGGCGCGTCCAGTTGTGCCGCGGTTTGCGAATCGGTGTAGAGCGCGGCCCCGGGGTTGGCCGCAATAAGCGCCGGCAACCGCGCCGGGTCGACATGATCCGGGTGCTGGTGTGTGATCAGGATGGCGTCCAGCCCGGTGATTCCCTCGAAACCATGCGCGAAGGTTCCGGGATCAAAGAGCACGCTAGTGTGGTCGAACTCGGCAAGTAGGCAGGAATGGCCGAAATGCGTCAATTGCATGTCTACGATTGTGCCCTGACGGGGGTGGTCGTGTGCGGGTAGTTTTCGCGACGATACTGGTCGCCGGCGGCTTGGTGGCCGCCCTGGTTTTCGTTGTCCCGGCACCGGCCGAACCGGAGAGCTGCCCACCGGTCTGCGACCAGATCCCGGCCACCGCCTGGATACAGCAGCGCGCCGTGCCACTGAACTCGACCTACAACTGGCCCCCGCTGGCGGGCCTGGCGGTGCAGGTGACCGGCGTCGGGGCAGGCCCGCGTTTCCGGTTCGAGGAGCTGTGTGGCACGCAGCCACTTGCGCAGGACCCACGCGCGTCGGCGGTCGCGGCCCGCGCGACGGTGGTCCACCCGGACGGCCAATGGCAGCTGCAGGCCCAGATCGTGCACTGGCGCGGCGACACGGCCCGTGGCGGCTCGATCGCGTCCTCGGTGTTCGGCAATGCGGTCGCGGTGCTGCGTGGCTGCCAGCAGGGGGCGCCATTGCAGTCGCCGTCGATCACCACCGACGAGCCGAACCGGATGGCCGCCGTGATCAGCGGGCCGGTGATCATGCATACCTACCTGGTCGCACACGTTTCAAGCAGCACTATCAGTGAACTGACGCTGTGGTCTGCCGCGCCGCCGCAGGTGCCCTGGCCGTCGATGGCAGACGCTCAGGTGCTGGACTCGCTGACGGCGCCGCTGTGCGAGGCCTATATCGCCTCGTGCCCGTGAGCCGCACCCGGTAGCTGCCGCCGGTAGAGTTGGCGCCGACAAAGATCCGAGGAGGAGGAACGCCGGTGGCGCGGGTGATCGTTCATGTGATGCCCAAAGCGGAGATTCTCGACCCGCAGGGCCAGGCGATTGTCGGCGCGCTGGGCCGACTCGGACATCCCGGGATCTCAGATGTCCGTCAGGGCAAGAGGTTTGAGCTCGAAGTCGACGACACCGTCGATGACACCGCGCTCGCCGAGATAGCGGAGTCGCTGTTGGCCAATACCGTCATCGAGGACTGGACGATCAGCCGGGAAGTGTTGTGACAGCGCGGATCGGGGTCATCACCTTTCCCGGGACGCTGGACGACGTGGATGCCGCGCGTGCGGTGCGCCGTGTCGGCGCGGAGGCGGTCAGCCTGTGGCACGCTGATGCCGACCTCAAGGCGGTGGATGCGGTAGTGGTGCCGGGTGGGTTTTCCTACGGCGACTATCTGCGGGCCGGTGCGATTGCCCGATTCGCCCCGGTGATGTCCGAAGTGGTGTACGCGGCGAGCCGCGGTATGCCGGTATTGGGAATTTGCAACGGTTTTCAGGTGCTTTGTGAGACCAGGCTGCTGCCCGGGGTACTGGCCCGCAACGCGGGTTTGCACTTCATCTGCCGCGACGTGTGGCTTCGGGTGGCATCGAATTCGACGGCGTGGACGTCGCGCTTCGAGCCCGACGCGGACCTGCTGGTTCCGCTGAAATCGGGCGAGGGTCGCTATGTGGCACCGGAGAACGTGCTCAACGAACTCGAGGGCGAGGGCCGCGTGGTGTTTCGGTATCACGACGACATCAACGGCTCGATGCGCGGCATCGCCGGCATCAGCTCGGCCAATGGTCGCGTCGTCGGGTTGATGCCGCACCCCGAGCATGCCATCGAAGCGTTGACCGGCCCCTCCGACGACGGTCTGGGTTTGTTCTACTCAGCGCTGGATGCCGTTCTCGCCGCCTGACGTACTCTGCGCGGGAATTCCTGCGGCACTGCGTAATTCAGCGAAGGCCTTGGTCATGGCATCGGTTGCTTCATGCGGGTCTTTGAACGTCTGGTCGTCGGTGAGTACCGCGATGCCGAGTCCGTCGACGTAGCTCCACACCGTGATGTTGACGGGCGCGCCCGGTGAGAGCACCCCGGTGGAGTAGATCTCGGTTACCGTGGCGCCGCCGAAATGCCCTCGCTCGCGCGGTCCGATCACGCTGGAGACCGCCACGTTCATCAGCTTGTTCGGCACGTCATGACGGCCCAGCCAGCCGAAGGCGGCCGGAGCGAACGCTGTGGGCAGATAGGCCATCAGCCGCCCGTAGAGTTCCGGGCCCATGATTTCGTGGTCCTCTTTGGCGATCCGGGTCGCCAACGAGACCAGCCGCGCCCGCTCGGCGGGATCGGCGATGTGTACCGGCAGCGAGATCATCAGACCGCTGATCTCGTTGCCGGTAACGCGGCCCGACTTGTCGGTCGCAGTGGGCACCGAAGCAATGATCGGGCGCTGCGCTTGGCCGTCATAGTCCAACAGCAGCGTGCGCAGCCCGCCGGTGGCTATTGCCAGCACCATGTCGTTGACGGTGACGCCCAACGCCTTGGCGGTCGCCTTGACCTCGGCCAGCGGCACCGTGGTGCTGGCGAATCGCCGCTGCGGGGACACCACGTGGTTGAGGAAGGTCGACGGTGCGTCGAAGGCGTCGGCTAGATCCGGGTGATCCCCGCGCTGCTTGGACCGGCGCCGCACCCGGCTCATCCCCACCGCGGCGTCCATGAGCAGCCGGGGCAGCTCGGCGATCTGCCGGGCATGGTCGCGCTCGTCCTGCGCCATGCCCTCGAGATCCATTGCGCGCGCCAGCAGGTTGACCGAGGCGACGCCGTCGGCCAACGCGTGGTGCACCTTGCCGATCAACGCATACCGGCCGCCGGTCAAGCCTTCGGCGAAGTGGAATTCCCACAGCGGGCGGCTGCGGTCCAGCGGCGTGGAGGCAACGCGCCCGATGACCTCGTCCAGTTCGGACCGGCCACCCGGGGCGGGCACCTGCACTCGGCGCAAGTGGTAGTCCAGATCGACGTCGCAGTCCTCTTGCCACATCGGGTGGTGCAGCTGCCACGGGATGTCGACGAGCTGGTAGCGCAACGGTTCCAGCAGATGCAGCCGACGGCGCACATGGTGTCGGAAGGCCTCGAAGTCGAACTCACCGTCAAAATCGGACGGGTCGAGAATCGCTACTTTCAGCGTGTGGGTATGCAGGTTGGGCGTCTCGCTGTACAGCAGCATGGCGTCCATGCCGTTGAGTCTTTTCACACGTCACCTCGCCGTAGTGATTCCGCGTTTGCTACGGGTCAGCCCAGAATGGGGAACCGGCGTTGGCCGGCCAGCCGCTTGAGCGCGGTTTCCATCAGCGAACGCACGTGTGCGTCCACTTCGTCGATGTCGGGATCCTTGCCGAACTGGGCGACGACGTCGACCGGCTCGAGCACCTCGGTGACAATCTTGGACGGCAACGGCAGGTTCGGCGGGAAGATGACGCTGAGCCCGAACGGAAAGCCGAAGCTCACCGGCAGAATGTCCATGCGGGCTTTGGTGATTCCCAGTTTGCGGGCCAGCCAGTTGCCGCGGGTGAGGAACAGCTGGGTCTCCTGCCCGCCGATCGAAACAGTGGGCACGATCGGTACTCCGGCCTCGATGGCAGTCCGCACGTAGCCGGTGCGTCCGTTGAAGTCGATGTTGTTCGCGTTCAGCGTGGGCCGGTAAGAGTCGTAGTCACCGCCCGGGAACACCAGCACCACCGCTCCCGAATGCAGTGCGGTGGCGGCATTTTCGCGACTAGCTTCGATAACCCCCACCCGACGCAGCCAGCCGTCCAGTGGCCCCATGAATACCCCGTAGTGAGCCAGGGTGTACACCGGCCGGTCGTACCCGAATTTGTCGTAGAATGCCGACGAGAAGATCAGTACGTCGGGCGTGAAGATGCCGCCGGAGTGGTTGGACACCACCAGCGCGCCGCCCGCCGAAGGGACGTTCTCCAGGTTTCGTACTTGCGCCCGATGCCAGCGGTTGACCACCGGGCCGACCGTGTTCTTGACCTGTTCGGTAAACGCCGGATCCCATTTGGCGGTTTCGTGATTGTCTGCCTGCGCGTTGCCCATCGCGATTCCCCCGCGGTTATGTTCCTGCCTATCGTTGCCAGCGCGAGGCCGATCCCCTAGGGCACACCGCGTGTGGCATAGGGTACTCTCTGTTTAGGAGAATGTCATATCCGTTTGCTATGGGTAGCCGTGCATCGGGGGGGAAATGACCGAAGATGTTCTGGTTACCGGTGGTTTCGGGTTGGTCGGCTCGCAGACCGTGCGTCAGTTGGTCGCCGACGGCCATCGGGTGGTCGCGTCCGACCTCGGCACGTCTGCCCAGCGCAAGGCCGCCAGGTCGTTGCCCGCGGGAGCCGCGCCGTACTGGGCGGACCTGACCGACCCCGCCGAGGTCGACCGCCTCGTTGCCAAGACGGCCCCGGCGACGATCATTCATCTGGCCGCGATGATCCCGCCCGGGATCTATCGCCACCCGAAGCTGGCCAGGCGAGTCAACGTCGACGCGACCGCGGCGCTGTTGCGGGCCGCGAAGGCCTGCCCGCGCCCGGTGCGCTTCATCCAGGCCTCGAGCAATGCGGTGCACGGCTCCCGCAATCCGCGCCGGCACCGCGAGTGGTTGCGCGCGGATACCCCGGTTCGGCCAGCGGACCTCTACGGCGCCCACAAGGTCGAAGCGGAACAGCTGGTCCGGGCCTCGGGTCTGGACTGGGTGATCTTGCGTCTCGCCGGTGTGATGAGCGTCGATCTTGGTGCGATGCCGCTAAGTATGGATGCACCCTTTTTGGAGAGCGCGTTGCCGACCGACGGACGAATTCACACCGTCGATGTGCGCGATGTCGCGGTCGCGTTCTCGAATGCGACCACCGCAGATGTGATCGGTGAGACCTTGCTGATCGGGGGCGACGAGTCGCATCTGCTCCGGCAGTCGGATGTCGGCAAGACGCTGGCGGCCAGCAGGGGTCTGGTGAACGTGCTGCCCGCGGGCCGGCCGGGTGACCCCGACAGCGAAGACGACTGGTACGTGACGGATTGGATGGATACCGCACGCGCGCAACAGGCTTTGCGTTTCCAGCGCCATCCCTGGCCGGACATGCTGGCCGAGATGCGCGCGGCGGCAGGATGGCAGCGCTATCCGATGCGGCTGGTCTCTCCGATCGCGCGCCAGTTCCTCAAACGCCGTGACGCCTACCGGAATTCGTCCGGAGACTATGCCGACCCCTGGGGCGCGATCCGCGCCGAATTCGGCGAGCCCCGGCCCGACGGCAACTGACGCCGCTTAGCCGGCGTCCAGCAGCAATGGCTGCACTGCGCATTCGGCGACCGAGCCCAGCTCGGCGAAGAACTCGATCGCCGCCGCGATGCTGTGGTCGATGTAGGTGGCGAACTCCTCGAAGGCGACGGGCTCGCGGACCTTGCGGGAGCTGCGCGCGACGACGCCGATCCGCTGCGGGTCAGAGGATCCACGGACGGTCACCACAACGTCGCGGTTGGCGTGATTCCACGCATCGGCAAGCTCCGCCAGTTCAGCGCCGTCGGCGGCGGGGAAGAAGCAGCCAGGCGTGACTTGAATCGTGAACTCGTCGCCGTGCCAACGGGAGATCCCGAGGTGGACGTGCAGCCGCCGCGGACGGGTGTTGGCTACGTAGAAGAATTCGCCGTCGTGCTGGCCGCGGAAGTACCGGCTGCCGCGGGTGCACAGGTAGCGTTCGATCAGGTTCGCGGACAACGCTTCAGTCGTCATGAAATAAATGATGAGGCCTGCGGCTTTACGGTTGCTTTGAGCCGAGCAGTGCGTCGCCCAAGAATCTGGTGAGAATTCGCTGAGTTTGTCACGATCCAGTCACGCGCTGGCAGACAACGGGTACCAGCGTCCCGCGAAGACGGTGCCCCGCACCGGAATACGATTCAGCCGTTCCGGGTCGACGACGTAGGGGTCCTCGCCCAAAACGGTGAAGCTGGCGAGTTTTCCGATCGCGATGCTGCCCAGCTCGTGCTCCATCCGCCAGGAGTACGCCGCCTCGATCGTTATTGCACGCAACGCCTCATGGACTGAAATGCGTTGTTCGGGACCGGCGATCCGTCCACTGGGAGTGCGGCGATTCACCGCGCACCAAGCCAGGGCGAGAGGATCGGCTGGACCCATCGGCAGGTCGGAGTGAAACGACAACGGGATACCGCGCCGGAGCACCGACGCCGATCGCACCATCGCGTCGGCCCGGTCCGCGCCAAGACCGTGCTCGGAGTACTTGTCCGCAAAACCGACCGGATAGTACGAGTTCGCCGAGACGATGGCCCCGACGCGAGCGATCCGGTCGATCTGTTCTTCGGTCGAGTTGGCGAAGTGCACGATCACCGTTCGATGGTCGGCACGCGGTCGCGCCGCCATGCACTCCTCGATGGTGTCGAGCACCAGCTCCAATCCGGCGTCGCCGTTGACGTGAACGTGCAGCTGCCAACCGGCATCCCAATACACCTTGGCGAACGCGCGAAAAATGTTGGGCTGCATCATCCATTCGCCGTGATGGTGGGGGTCAGGGTGGCCGGCGTCGTCGAGGTAAGGGTCTTTCATCTGCATGAGTTGACTGATGATCGCGCCGTCGGCGAACAACTTCACGTGCTTGGGTAGCAGCTTCACTTTGCCGGTACCCGCGCGGGCAATCTGAGCCTCGGCGTCGGCCACCGCGTCGGCGGGATCCATGCCGGCGTCGGCTTGGCTGCGGGCATCGACGAGAAACGTCGAGAGAAACGGGGTGTCCTCGGCGCCGAGGATCTGCTGATACAGCTCCCACGGCTCCAGCTGCCACATGAGCCCAGGCTCGTTGAAAGCCGTGACTCCGGTGCCGTGCAGGTAGCGGACCAGTTGACGAAGGCCGGCGCTCATCCGGTCGGCGCTCATGAACATCGGTGCCAGCTTGGGCAGCAGCAGGTTCATCCCGGTCTCCCACCAATGCCCACCGTCGAGATCGACCATGGCGCTAGCCGGGCCGTGACCGGCCATCTCGTTGCGGGTGATGCTCAACGCATCGATGGCCGCGGAATTCAGGAACCATTCGTGACAAGAGCGGTGCCACACCGCGATCGGACGCTCGCGGCTGATGCCGTCCAGCACGGTGCGATCGAGCGCGCCATGCCACAGCCGGTGGTAGCCCCAGGAGATCAGCCAAGCCCGAGGATCGCTCAGCGCGCGCTCCGCGTTTCGCAACGAGTGCCGATACTCGTGCGCCGAGTGTGCGGCCGGGAACGTGCGGTTGGGCAGGACCCAGTCTTCCGTCGCGATCACCTCGGTGACCAATGTGGTGGCTCCAAGAACCGGATGTAGGTGTTGTTCGATGAACCCGGGGCACACCACCGAGTCGGCGAACGTCTCGTCGACGACCGCGTTGCCGTCGTCGCGCAGTTCTTCGAATGACCCCACGGCCACGATCCGGTCGCCCGATACCGCGACCGCGGTGGCGGCGGGCGGACTCGGTTCCATGGTGATCACCCGCCGGGCCGGGTATAGCGTTGTGACCGCGACTGTCATCGATCGATTGTCGCTCAGGTCAACACGGATTACCTCAGGGCAACACGCGCACCGGGACGTTCGACCAGCCGGCGACGTTCTGCATGCTCACCCGCTTGCAGTCGTCCCAGATCACCTCGTAGCGCGGCATCAGGTCCAGCAGCTTGTTCAGCGCGATCGCACTTTCCAGGCGGGCCAGCGCGGCGCCCAGGCAACTGTGCACGCCGTATCCGAAGCCAAGGTTCTGCGCCTCGGTGCGATCGCGGTCGATGTCGAACTTGTCGGCATCGGTGAAGGCATTGGGATCGCGGTTGGCCGAGCCCCCCAACAGAAACACCGGCTTGCCCGCCGGAATCGTGACACCGTGCAGTGCAACGTCTTTGAGCGAGCAGCGCACGTTGTACTGCGCCGGAGCCTCGTACCGCAGCACCTCTTCGATCGCGGCGGGTACCTTGGCGCGGTCGTCGAGCAGTTTCTGCCACTGGTCGGGGTTGCGCGCAAACTGCACGATTGCATTGCCAACCAGCTTGGTAACGGTCTCGGCACCGGCGCCACCCAGAAGTGTTGCGAAGCCGGTTATTTCGAAGTCGTCAAGCTGTGTGGTGCCGCCGCCCTCGCGCTCCACCTCCGCGGCGATAAGGCCGCTGATCATGTCGTCCTGCGGCGCTTTCCGGCGTTCCTGGATCAGGTTGTAATAGAACGTGCCGATCTGGGTGACCGCCTCCCAGTTGACTTCGCCCATTTCGATCTGTCCCGGTTCCCGGTGCAACGAGGTGTCCACCCAGTGGCGGATCTGCTGCCGGTGCTCGGCGGGCACGCCAAGGACCGTGCTGATCACTTCGACGGGAAAGAGCGCGGAGAAGTCGGCGACCACATCGAATCGGTGAGGATCGATCCGGGACAGGTGGTACTCGATCAGCTCGGTGACGGTGTCTTTCAGCGAGGTGATCGCGCGGGGGGTGAAGACCTTGTTGACCAGAGTGCGCATTCGCCGGTGCTCGGGGGGATCCATGAAAATCATCGACTTGGACTCTTGGGGCAGAGCGTTGTTCTTGACCATGGCCAGGTCGATCCCGCGCGCCGAGGAATAGGTCTGGTAATCCTTGAATGCTGCGCTGACATCCTCGTGGCGAGTCAGCGCATAGAAGTCGTGTCGCTCGTCGTAGTAGACGGGGGCCTCTTCACGCATCCGCCGATACGTCGGATACGGGTCGGTGAAGAATTGCTCCGAGAACGGATCGAAGACCAGGTGCGCGGTTGCCATGTGTCCTCCTCAACCCCCAGCAAGGCGTGCTGAGCACCTGCTTAGCATTAGCGTACGTGCGCGGTCAAGGCCATCAGGGCAAACACGTTCCGGACTGTGCGATGGCGGCATCGGGTGTGCGCTCTGGGTGGCGCGTGTGCATGTGCGGCGCCGTGAGCGTACACTGAAATTTCTGAATGCACACTCGACGCACAACGCTAGGAGAGCCAAAGATGGGTTTCGCGGTGCAACGGTTCGACCATATCGTGGTCAATTGCAACGATATTGCGGCGACCGCGGCGTGGTACGAGCGTGTCCTGGGGATGAAGCGTGAGGCGTTCGGGCCGGCCAGCAGAACCGCGCTGAGTTTTGGAAATCAGAAGATCAACCTACGACCTGTCGGGGCGCTGGCCGACGACCCCGATTGGGTCACCGGGTCCGTGGAAGCGGCGGGTTCCGAAGACTTGTGCTTCATCGCCGATTCCACTGCCGACGAGGTCCGTGCTCACCTGCAAGCCTGCGGGGTCGAGATCACCGCGGGGCCGGTGACCAGGACCGGTGCGCTCGGGCCGATGACTTCGCACTACTGCCGGGACATCGACGGCAATCTCGTCGAAATCGCCGTCTACTGACCGCTTTCGAGCGGACGCAGCGCGGGCAGGTTCACCACGATCGCCTCCTGGCTGCTGCGCGCGATCACCACCTCCGCAATCATGTTCGGATCGGGGTTTTCCTCCCGGTGCGGTACATACGGCGGGATGAAGACGTAATCACCGGGCGCGGCCGTGATGCGCACCTCGTCGACGCCGTCGTGAAACACGAACTCCGGGTGGCCGCTTCGCACGTAGATCGCGGTCTCCGATTCGCCGTGATGATGGTTGGACGAGACGGTCTGGGGTAATGCGTGTGTCTCGCCCATCCACAGCTTCTCGGCGCCGACCGACTTGCCGCTGAGCGCCGAGAACCGCCGCAGTCCTTCCGATTGTGCGGTGTCGGAGCTGATGTCCGACGCCTTGATGTGGTGCACCCGGCTGCGCGTTGCCTGCTGATCGGCGTCGGCGAAATCAGGGTGAAATCCATCTGTGGTTGCCATGGTGCTGATTGTCCCGCTTTTCTCCCCGGGTATGCCGCTGCCTCAATTGTGTTCGAGCATCGCGGCGTATTTGCGCAGGTCGTCGTCCGGCACCTGGGTGAAACCTCCGTAGTCCTGGTAGAGCTCGATGCTGGTCGCGCCCATCTCGACGCCGTAGCCGATCACGGCTGCCAGATCCGCTGGCGACGCCCCGCCCGTCTGGAACTCCACCTCGGCATTACTGCGCTTCATCGCCGCGTAGATCTTGCGGAGGTCGTTGTCCACCTTCGCCGGGACGTCGAGGTCGTGATTGTCGAACACGCAGCGGTCGCCCGCGCGCTTTCGGCAGTCGGCCATCCATGCCAGCGTGAAATCCACATCGTGCACCGGCTTGCCGCTGTCGGTGGCCTTGAACGGATTCAGTGGTGTCTCGAAACGAGTCGTCTTCCACGGCGCGTAGTCGTCGACGATCCTGTTCAGGCAGGTCTTGTAGTTTGCGTCGGTCATTCCGGCCTTCCGAAGGGGACCCACCGCGGCCGGGCGCGTGTCGATGGAGAACGGCTCGGCGGTGAACATCATGCACGAGGTGACCGCGACCTCATGGACCAACGGATCGCCGTCGTACTTGGCAGCCAGGAGCTCCTGCAGGTGCGCCCAGCGCAGGTGGTAGCGATCGTCCCACACGTGACCCAGCGTGCGGTCCTTCGCGACACCCCGGAAGTTGGTGTGCACGACGGGGATCTTGCCGCCGCTGTCCTGCATCACCCAGTCGGGTGCCCAGAAACCGCCCCATACCCGGATCTTCACGGCGAGCGGCGCATTCGGGTTGTCCTGGTTGTACTTTCGCACGTTGGCCAGGCCCTGATCGATCTCGTTGTTGTCGGCGAGACCGGACGTCGCGGTCGGCTCAAGCGAACGCCACGACGCCAGGATGACGATGCCCTGCACCAGGCCGTCCTTCTGCCGCACGGTGTCCAGCGAGTTCTCGGGCTCACCCAGCACGGGTGCGAACTTGTATGCGCCCATCGAAATCAGCCCGCGCAACGGCTCTTTCACCGCCTCGGTGACCAGCCGTACCGAGAGTGGGTCATCGCTGGGCCAGACGGCCAGAACGAGCGCGCACAGGGCCACGACCGAGCGCGCCAACCTGCACCCGGCGGAGCTCCGCGCAACCGGGAGGGGAGTGCCCCGCACGCGTCGAAGAGTAACCGAGTCGCCGGTGGTTTGCGTGGGTCAGCTCGCGGCGATCAGTTCCTCGGCGAGTTGGTGCAGATCGCCGACCACCAGGGTCGGTTGCGGCAAGCCCTGCACCGGCAGTGGCGGATTGCCCGGCCGCGTGATGAGAGCGGTACTGAAGCCGACATTTTGGGCGCCGAGGAGATCCCACACATGGGCGGCAACCATCATGCAATCGGTGGGCACCACACCGAGCGCTTCGCACGCATGCTGATAGACCGTTGGCGACGGCT
Source organism: Mycobacterium montefiorense (assembly GCF_003112775.1). Taxonomy (GTDB): domain Bacteria; phylum Actinomycetota; class Actinomycetes; order Mycobacteriales; family Mycobacteriaceae; genus Mycobacterium; species Mycobacterium montefiorense. Next base: position 453,636 of record NZ_BFCH01000002.1, read on the forward strand.
TGAACGCGCGACACGATTCCACGCTGAGCTGCTGGTCGAACAGGTCCGCGAGCCCGGCGTTATCCAGCGGCGTCGGGACGCCGGAACGGTGTGGTGAGTTCGTCAGGGTGACCAGACGAAAACCGTTGTCGCGCAGCGATGTGAGTGCCTCCAGTGCATCCGGATGCGCCGGCATGGTGCGCATCTGTTCTTGTAGCCGGCCAACGTCGGCATCGGTGACCTCTACCCGATATACATCGGCCAGCATGTGTAATACACCTTGGCCGAGCGTGAAGAAATCCACATAGCGGTCGGCCAGGGTCACCGCCATCGAGTACAGAACGAGCTGAGCGAACCATTCGTGCAGCACCTCCGCCTGGCCGAACAGTTCCGCGAAAAGTGGTGCTATCGACTCGATATCGATCAGCGTCTCGTTTACGTCGAAAACAAGTACGGACGGTGTCGTCGGCATGCCTACTCCTGCGCCTTCTTCGGGTTCGGAAGATCCGGTCGCAAATATCCGATCAGGCACGCGCAGATCAACACCATCGCGATGACCGGCCAGCTGAGTGCGATGAGCGCCGCCGTGACGAAGACGAAGATCGTGATGAACGATCTCATCCGCAACAGCCTGCGCAGACGATGTGAAACATCTTCGTGCGCGGGACGATCGACGATTTCGGTGCACAGCAAGATGTAGGTGATGTTGACCAGGACGAAGACGGACGCGTATAGCGCCACTGGTGCGTCGGCCAGCCTGCTGTCGGCGATCCACTCGGTGGTGAACGGAATCAGCGAGACCGAGAAGAGGTGGGCGAAATTCGACCACACCAACCGTGGCGTCGCCGTCTGCGCATAGCCGAACAAGTGGTGGTGGTTGACCCAGACGATCGCGATGAACAGATAGCTGACCACATAGCTGAGCCCCGTGGGCCACAGCGGCAGCAGGGCGCTGAAGGTGTGGGCGCTGGGCGGCTTGAGCTCCAATACCAAGACGGTGATGATGACCGCAAAGACGGCGTCGGAGAACGCCTGTACGCGCTCCGCGCCGGCCTTAGGCTCAGCCATTAGATGTTTCCCGGCGGTGTTTTCCCTAGCACCTCATCTGTGTCGAGTCCGCGGTCAACGCCGTGCGCAATGACGGTCTGACCGGGCTCGAGGTGCAGCTGCTTGCCGTCCAGGTAGACGTCGATCTTGTCGGGTTCGAACGACACCAGGTTGCTGACTCGATCCACTTCGGTCCACGCGTTGACGTAGGACCACGCCGCGTGTTTACTGTCGCCGACGTCGTAGTACGAGGCGATGCCCTTATAGGGGCAGAAAGTTTGCCCCTCAGCGAGTTTGAGCGCTGATTCGTCGATATTCTCACGCGGCACATACCAGCGCGGCGCGAAGCCGGATTCGTACAGAGCCAATGGATGCTGGGTGTCCGCGATCACGCGGTCGCCGTCGTGAACCACGAGATGCCTCGAGGTAGACCGGATATCGACGCGGTGATACGCGTCGGCCGCGTGCCCGACAATGCGCTCGTCTTCTTCGTAGAAAGCCTCCATGGCGCGCCAGGCAAACGCCACCCGTGTGCCCAACACCGCGGCATGTGAGGGCAGTCCGGTGTGCTGCCACGCCGCGTGGTTCGCCTGCTGTTTCAAGACGCGGGCGGTAAACCATTGGGTGTCACCGAGATCCTTGTGTGTGGTGACGCGATCCTCGGCGACCAGGATGCCGTCTTCGATGTCATGCTGGGGGAAATAGGCGACCGGATAACGCCTCGGCTCGTGCAACAACACCACGTCTTCGCTGTCGGCTATCCACCGGTCCGCGAACCGGACCCGCATCCGACGGCGCAACGGCTCCGCGTACAGCAGGCGAGGTGGCAACGGCTGTTCGGTGAGGAAGTGTCCCACCGATCCGGTCGCCAGCGGACCTTGCTGCCATGCCAATCCCATTGCCGTATCCTATCTTTCGGCGCCCACGCGGGTCAGTCCATGACCACGACGACTTTGCCGCCGGCTTCTCCTGACTCGGCAACCCGGTGAGCTTCGCGAATCTGGTCGAACGAGAAGACGCGCGCCGGCTTCGCGTCGAGCTTGCCGTCGGCGATCTGCTGGGCGATTTCGCCCAGCGGTATGCCAGATACCTCGAAACCCGGATTCCCGAAGACTGGACTGGCGAAGAAGCTGAAGCTCACACCGCTGGCCATCCGCGCCAACGGGTTGAAGTCAGCGATGGGCGCGAGACCGCCCAGCCATCCGGCCAGGCAGGCAGTGCCACCGACGCGCAGCATGTCCAGCGAATCGAGGATAGTGCTGTTGCCGACGAGATCGAGGACCGCATCGATCTGCTTGGCCTCCGCAATATGGGCGGCCAGGTTCGGCCGCTCCACCTCGACGCGAGCGGCGCCGAGTTTCTCCAGCATCCGAAAATGCCCCTCGCTGCGCGCGGTCGCAATGACGTGGGCTCCCGTGATGACTGCCATCTTGAGTGCGGCCTGGCCAAGCGCCGACGTCGCGCCACGAATCACCAGCGTCTGTCCGGCCGTCAGCTTGAGATTGCGGAACAGGCAGGTCCAGGACGTCGCATACGTTTCCGGCAGCGCCGCCAGCTGTGACCAGGGGAGATCGGATTCGATCAGGGTGACATTCGCCGCGCGGACCCGGGTGTATTCGGCATAGCTGCCGTTGATGGTTCGCCCCAGACCACCCATCAGGGCGGCGACCTTGGCCCCGGCCTGGAACTCTCCGCCCGGGCACGAGTCGACGATGCCGACGCATTCGATGCCGCTGACTTCGGCGGCTTCGGCCCACTCGCCTTTACGCATGTGTATTTCGGCGTGATTGATGCCGAAGGCCTTGACCTGAATCACCACTTCGCCGTCTTTGGGCAGTGGCTTGGGGATCTCGGTGTACACCAGGCGATCGAGGTCGCCGAACCCCGACAGGATGATCGCCCGCATCGTTTCCCCGCCGGATTCCTCGCGTACCACGGCGGGCGCAGTCGGCAGCGTGTTGCTGGCGGTCACCATCGAAATTTCCTCCCAAGAGGTTTCGCGGACAAGCCGCATCTTGCATTATGCCCCGGTGTCCACATCGACATAATGGGCTGTATAACCCATTATTATGGGCGGATAGACCCAAAATGTCCAGGCCGTTGCCGGCCCGGGTCAAGTCGTGTCGCTCGCAACGGCGGCAGCCACTGCCACGGGTCCCCGCCGCTTGATTCGGCGATATGAAGATCCTCGCGGGTTTGAGTAAGTAGTGCGAATGCCAGCTGCCCAGGCAGCCGCGCAACTGACATTCGCGATTTCTGGCCGTCGACACCAAGGATTTCATGTCGTCGAATCACCCGGTGGTTCCCGAGATGAGTAGCCTGGCAACAAGATTAGAGGATCGCGGCGATGCCAAATGCACCCCGCCGGGTAGCGGCGCGGGTTAGAAAACGCTTTGGTAACAACAGTTTTCTCCGTGAATCCATACTCAGCGACGAAAGGCCATCATTTTGACCGGATTTCGGGTTGGCGTAATGGACACGGCTCTGGCTGCACGGCCGGCGGTCGACGTACTGATGCGATCCAACTACTTGGCAGCCGCGGCTGCTCGTGTCGACTCATTTTGGGGCCCCGACCACATCAACGGTCTACTGCCGCGGTCATTGTGGAAGCCAGAATTCTGTGGAGCCGCGAAGCTGATTCCGCGAAGCGACGCGCACTTAGAGGCATGGACGACGCTTGGTTACTTGGCCGCTCGTAACCGGCTCGGTCAACTCCGCCTCGGCGTCGCGGTCACCGATGCGGGCCGGCGCAACCCAGCGGTTACGGCCCAGGCCGTGACCACTTTGCACCTGCTCACGAAGGGACGAGCCATTCTTGGTATCGGCACGGGTGAGCGCGAAGGCAATGAGCCCTATGGGGTGGACTGGTCGAAGCCCGTCGCCAGGTTTGAGGAGGCACTGGCCACCATCCGGGCGCTGTGGAACTCCGGTGGTGAACTCGTCAATCGCGAGTCGCCCTACTTTCCATTGCGGAACGCGGTGTTCGATCTGCCGCCCTATGCTGCGAAATGGCCTGAAATATGGGTGGCCGCGCATGGTCCTCGCATGCTGCGGCTTACCGGTCGTTTTGCCGACGCGTGGTTTCCCTACTCGCCGCATGTCTCGCGCCGGTACGCCCAGCATCTCGACATCGTCCGCACTGCGGCCTCTGATTATGGGCGGGATCCGATGGCCGTGCTTCCGGCCATGTTGGCAATGGTCATCACGGGGCGTAACCGCGATGATGTGAACGAAGTGATGGAGTCCGAGTTGGTCAAAGCCTGGACTTTGACGGCCTCGGGGGAACTGTTCGCCGACTGCGGCGCCATACATCCTCTGGGAGAGGACTTTTCCGGTCTGCAGGATATTCAGCCGTACATCATGGACGAGGAGTCTGCTCGGTCTTACACGTCCGCAGTCCCGGTCTCGGTGGTGCGACAAGCGCATCTGTGCGGAACGCCTTCCGAAGTCGTCGAGCAGGCGGCGCAGTGGCGCGCTCAGGGCCTGCGCTATCTTGTGGTGGCAAATATCAGCGTGCTGCAGCCGAGTCTTCGCAAAGGCCTTGCTACGACGCTTGCTTTCAACAAGGTCGTGCATGGCCTGAAGAGACTTTGACGCCACTGCTCTAAGCGGGGCGTGCCGCGGCGTCATCGAGGCGATCGTTGCGCAGACGGCCTGGCGCCCCTTTTACCGGTCCCGGGATCGACCGCGAACGAACGCACGTAGTCGACCGCGGCGTTGACGGCGACCCGTAAGGGCTCGGCGTCACCCGTGGCGTGCGTGATCATCGCACCACCCTGATGCGCGATGACCAGCGAGGCCGCCAAGTGCCGCGGGTCGGCGTCGGGGCGCAGACCGCCGCGCTGGCGCATCGCGATAAGGCCGGTGTGGAACAGCTCCAGCCATTGGTCGTAGCCGCGCGCGAGGTCGTCGCGAACTTCGTTGTCGGCTTCGATCAGTTCGCCCGCCAGTGAGCCGTAGACGCAGCCGCCCAGCCGATACACGGTGTCGATGTCGTCGACGCAAGCGTCGGCCCAGGCTTGCAGCGCCTCGATGCTGTCGAGCGCAGCGAGCCGCGGTTGGCTGTGAAACTCGATGACGTCGTCGCGGCGCGCGGCGATGACCTCGCGAGTCAGGTCGCGTTTGTCGCGGAAGTAGTGCGAGATCTGCGATCCGCCCACCCCGGCGCTAGCACGAACCTCGTCGATGCTGGTGTTGGCCACGCCACGCTCGAACATCAGCCGGGCCGCGACATCGATGATGCGAGTGCGCGTCGCCTGTCCTTTGCGGGTGAAGCGCGGCTTGCCGTCTTCAGTCATGTTGCCGCCCTTGGCTTCGCGCGCCTACCCCGAGAACGCCGTGGCGGCCGTGGCGTGCGTTCATCGGGATCGGCGGCAAACATTCGCAGGTAGTTGACCGCAAACCGGGTGGCGTCGGCGTGCGGCCATTCCGCCCGATAGGTGAACGCCAACGTGGCGCCGCCTTGATGAGCGCTGATGATCGCCAGCGCCAGCCGTCGTGGATCGGTGCTCGCCGTCACGACTTTGTTGTCCTTCATCCGCCCGATGGCCGCCTCGAGCAAGTCCACCCACTGCCAGTAGCCGGCCGCCAGGGTGGTGCGGGTAGCGTCGTCGGACTTGGCCAACTGCGCGGTCAGCGCGTGGTAAGTGGGTGTGCCACCGGAGGTTCCGATGCGCCGGAGGTAGCGCATGTTGAGGTCGATCCATCGCTCGAAGTCGTCGAACGAGTCCAGCTCCCGTAGCTGGGGCTGGCGGTGGAAGTCCAGAACGACCCCGATCTGACTCCTGATCACTGCGCGAATCAGGGCGCCCTTGTCGGCGAAATAATGGGCGAGCTGAGAGCCGCTGACCGACGCGGCCTTACGCACGTTCTCCATATTCGAGGCCGATAGGCCTTCGGCGACGATCAGTTGGGCGGCGGCCTGCACAATCCTGTCGCGGGTGGCACGCCCCTTGGCGGTCAACCGTTGTTCGTCGCGAACATCGGGATGGGCCATCGCGTCAGGCTAACCCGCGAGCACCGCCGATTATGGGATCTATGGCCCATTGCTGGCTGCGCCGCCCGGGCCCCGGTCAGGCGGGCACGCGGTCCTTGAGGAAGTTGCGGATCAGCTCGGTGACCTCATCGAGTGCGGACTCCAACAGGAAATGTCCGCCGTCGAGCAGATGGATCTGCGCATCGGGCAGGTCGGCGGCGAAGGCCTCGGCACCGGCGGGCCCGAAGATCTCGTCACCGCGTCCCCATACCGCGAGCAGCGGGACCCTGCTGGCGCGAAAGTACTCGTGCACTTGGGGGTACATCGGCGCGTTGGTGGCGTAGTCGCGGAATAGCTTCAGTTGGACCAGGTCATTACCGGGCCGGGACAGCAACGCGTAGTCGTGATGCCAGCAGTCGGGGTCGACCAACGTCTCGTCGGGTACGCCGGTGAGGTATTGCCAGCGGGTCGCGTCCAGGCCGAGAAATTGGCGCACCGGAGCCTCGGTCTCGGTGGTCGGCTCAGACTGGTAGGCCCGCACGACCTTCCAGAAATCCTCCACGAAGCCGGCGTCGTAGCCGTTGCCGTTCTGGCTGATGATCGCCGTAATGGCCGACGGGTCGCGCAGGGCCAACCGCCATCCGATCGGGGCGCCGTAATCCTGCACGTACATCGCGTACCGATCGACTCCCAGGCTGCGCAGCAGGCCCGCGGTCAGGTCGGTCAGCGCATCGAAGGTGTAGTCGAACTCCGTGACAGCCGGAGCATCGGAGAGTCCGAAGCCCAGGTGATCCGGCGCGATCACGTGATAGCGGTCGGCGAGCTCCGGAATGAGACGCCGGAACATGTGCGAGCTGGTCGGAAATCCGTGCAGCAACACCAACGTGGGGGCCGCCGCGTCGCCGGCTTCCCGGAAGAACAGCTGATGGCCGTCGACGGTGGCGTAACGATGATGGACAGCGGACATGAGATTCCTCCTGCGCCAGGTGAGTCTGGTCGTCGGCCGACTCACTCGCACTTTTGGGATATACATCCCAGTATGCATCAAATCCACCGGCTCGCAATAGCCCCCGCTGGAGTTGACCGCTCCATTAGCCGGGAATATTCTGGGTCAACTATCCCAATTCTGTGCCACGCCGAGGAGCATTCGTGGGTAAAATGTTGCAGGACAAGACCGTCGTGGTGGTAGGACGCGGCAGCGGGATCGCGCGAGCGGTCGCTTTGTTGGCGCGGTCGGAAGGTGCGCGCGTCGTCGTGGCAGGGCGCGACGAGGGCAAACTTGCAACCGCCTACCGCGACACCGACGTCACCGCCGAGGTGGTCGACCTCACCGACGACGCGTCGATTGCCGCTCTGGCCGATCGGTTGGGTGCGGTGGATCACGTGGTATCGACCGCGTCGGCGCGTGCCCGGGGGAACCTGGCCGATCTTGAGCGCGGAAACCTTGCGCTATCGTTCGGCACCAAAGTCATCGGTCCGACGATGCTAGCCAAATATGTTGCACCGCATATTAACCCGGGCGGATCGTTCGTTCTATTCTCGGGCGTTCATGCCTTCAAGCTGAACGCCGGCTACCTCGGAGTGGGTATCACCAATGGAGCCGTGGACTTCCTTACCCGTTGGCTCGCGGTCGAACTCGCACCGACGCGGGTCAACGCGATCTCGCCGGGAGTCATCGATACCGGCGCCTGGGATTCGCTGGGCGAGGACGGCAAACGTGATTATTTCCAGCACATCGCTGCCGGAAACCCGGTGCGGCGGATCGGGACCTCGCAGGATGTGGCCAACGCGGTGCTGTTCGCCATGACCAACACGTTCATGACCGGTATGACGTTGAAGATCGACGGCGGCGAGCCGCTGATTTAGGCTTCTGGAGCGGCCAAAAGGAGAAGTGATGGGCAGGCTTGTTTCGGTGAATATGGGCATGCCCAAAAACGTGCGATGGCGCGACAAGACGGTCTATACCGGGATCTGGAAGACGCCGGTCGAAGGCCCGATCATGGTGCGACGTCTCAACATCGACGGTGACGGTCAAGGCGATCTCGGCGGCCACGGTGGCGAACAACGCGCGGTCATGGTTTACCAGACGGAGTCCTACGACTTCTGGAAGGCTTATCTGAACCGCGACGACCTGCAACCCGGCCACTTCGGCGAAAACTTCACCATCGCCGGGTTGCCCGATCACGATGTGTGCATCGGCGATCGTTACCGCATCGGGAACGCCGAATTCGAGGTGACCCAGCCGCGGGTCACCTGCTTTCGGGTCGGCGTGCGGCTGGACGAACCGGAAATGCCGAACCTGCTTGTGTCGCAACGACGTCCAGGCTTCTATTTCCGCGTCATCACCGAGGGGTGCGTCCAGGCCGGCGACGACATCGTGCGGACCCGGCGTGGCCGTCACGAACTCAGTGTCGCCGACGTCGACGCGCTGCTGTACCTGCCGGACCGCAATGCCGAACAACTCCGCAAGGTCGTCGACGTTCCGGCGCTGAGCCCAGGCTGGCAGCAGTCATTCCGCGACATGCTCGCCTCGCAAGACGGTCCGGCGCCGACCGTCGGGTTCGAGCCGGGGTGGAACGGCTTTCGCCCGTTGCGGGTCAGCGAGATACGCCGGGAGAACCCACAGGTGATGTCTATTGGTCTGCAGGCCGAAGACGGGGCCGCGCTGCCACCGGCACTGCCGGGCCAATACCTCACGGTGCGGATCCCGGGCGCCGGCGATCCGGTGCCGCTGCGCAGTTACTCCCTATCCTCGGCGGCGAGCGATTACCGCATCAGCGTCAAACGCGAAGACCACGGACTGGTGAGCCGGTGGCTGCACGCGCACATCGAACCCGGTTCGATCGTCGAAGCCGCGGCTCCGCGTGGCGATTTCTACCTCATCGATGACGAACGGCCGGTGGTCATGATCTCGGCGGGCATCGGTGTGACTCCGGTTTTGGCGATGTTGCATGCGCTGGCCGCGACCCGCAGTAGCCGCGACATATGGTGGCTGCACACCACCCGCGATCGCGAAACCCAGGCTTTTGCGGCCGAAGTCACGACTCTGGTCGAGTCGTTGCCCCAGGCTCGAGAGCTCGTGTTCTACACCCAGACCCAAGGGCGCTTGGGACAGCCGGCCATCGCGGCACTCGGACTGCCGACTGATGCCGCGGCATACCTTTGCGGCCCAACCCAATTCATGACAGACATGCGCGAGGCGCTGGTGGCCGCCGGGCTCGACGGTGCGCACATCCACAGCGAACTCTTCGGTGCGCTGCCACCGATAAACCCCGGCATCGTCGATGGCGCGGCGCGCAAGCCACCACACGTGCCGCCCGGCCCGCCGGGGACCGGCCCGTCGATCACCTTCGCCCGCAGCGGGCTTACCGTCCAGTGGTCCTCGGACTACGGCAGCATCCTGGATTTCGCGGAAGCCTGCGACGTGCCGACCCGTTTCTCCTGCCGAAGCGGTGTCTGCCACGTGTGCGAGACCGGAGTGGTCGCGGGTGTGACCAGCTACGTGCAGCCGCCATTGGAGGCGCCGGGCCCGGGCAGCGTGCTGATCTGCTCGGCGGCGCCGGACACCGACCTCGTGCTGGATCTGTGAATAAGCGAAAGCCGTTGCGCTAGCCCGATTTCCTAAGCGCCCAGCGCGACCGATGCCTCGGCGGTGTAGCACAGGAACGTCAGGGTCTCCTGCAGATATAGCTGCACTGAGTCGGCGTCATGGCTGGTGTAACCAATGGAGACGTCGGTGCCCAGTTGCAGATCGAAGTCACCGCCACGCGTGGTGAGCACGAACGCACCGTCGATGGCGGGCGCCCAGATGATGTCGCCGTTCACCAGCCGGTTGATGTGTTCGAGGATCGGATACCCGTGCTCGGTCGTCTCGCTGACCCTCGTGTAGATATCGGCAGACAGCAGCACCGAATAAGGGCCGTCGACACCGGCCAGCCGCAGCTCGGACAGCGCCTGCGTGATGATGTCGGGGATCGCGCGAGGATCGTCGGGCAACATTAGTGCGGGGTTCGAGCTGCAATTGCGGATCCCGTCGATCTCCGCGGCAGGGTAGCCCTCGAAGATGGCGCGGTCTTCGACGAAGGCCAGCTTCTTGGCGGCGGCCTTGACCGGATCCCAGTCGGAGTCCTGCGAGCCGCGTTCGACGTCGTCTATCTCGTCGCGCGACAGGGTAAATGGAACCCGCAGGCGGACAAGCGGTTTGCTGGTGCGCAGGTGCGCTTCTACGCCGTCGGTGGGTGCTTGCACGTCTACCAGGCGCCCCGTGCTGACCCCCGCGGTGACCGGACCGCCGGGCTCGCTGACGTCGACCACCCGGCGCCCGGCGATGTGTCGCTTGAACGTCCGCGTCGCCTCCAATTCGATTTCGGCCCAAGCGAGGTCGGTGATCGGCGCTAGATCGCGGTAGAGGTTGTTCTTCATTGAGTGGTTCCTTTCAGACTGCCGATCGAAAGTGCGCCGTCGTGTGCGGTGGGCGGGTCCGGTCGCTCCGTCTCGAGTGGCGCGGGGAGGGGTGGTGGATCGTCGAGGAAGTCGACGGTGGGGGAGAAGAACAGTCCGCCCGTGACGGCGGTGGAGAAATCCAGGATACGGTCGGTGTTGCCGGGCGGATCGCCGATGAACATATTGCGCAGCATCCGTTCGGTGACTGCCGGTGTGCGCGAATAGCCGATGTAGTACGTGCCGAATTCGCCGGCGCCGAGTTCGCCGAACGGCATGTTGGCCCGCACGATCTTCAGCTCGTTGCCGTCGTCGTCTTCGATGACGTTGAGCGCGAGGTGGGAGTCGGCCGGCTTCACGTCGTCGTCGAGTTCGATGTCTTCCAGTTTGGTCCGGCCGATCACCCGTTCCTGCTCGGTAACCGACAGCGAATCCCACGACGACATGTCGTGTACGTATTTCTGGATGTGTACGTAGCACGATCCGGCGAAGTCGGGATCCTCGTCGCCGATTGCGGTGGCGCTGACGGCGATTGGGCCATCGGGGTTTTCGGTGCCGTCGACAAAGCCGAGCAGGTCTCGGTTGTCGAAGAACTTGAACCCGTGCACTTCGTCGACGACAGTGACCGCGCCGGCCATCGACTTGAGGATGCGACCGGCCAGTTCGAAGCACACGTCCATCGTCTCGGCCCGGACGTGGAACAACAGGTCGCCGGCGGTGGCCGGTGCTAAGTGCCGCGGACCGCTCAGCTCGATGAACGGATGCAGTTCGGCGGGTCGCGGGCCGCCGAACAATCGATCCCAAGCTTCCGAGCCGATCGAGGTGATCACCGAAAGGTGCTTGGTCGGGTCACGAAAGCCGATGGCGCGCACCAGTCCCGAGATGTCGGCCAGCGCGTCATGTACCGGCGCCTCGCCGCCGTCGTCGATGGTGACCACCAAGAAAATCGCGGCGGGCGTCAACGGCGCCAGGATGGGCTGGGGCTGAACCGGAGGCACATGGGCGACCCTATCGTTAACTGTGTAATCGCGGACAGCCATGATGTTGAACATGTCGGCCAGCGCCGCAGGCCTCTGCGAATTCATCGACGCCTCCCCGTCCCCGTTTCATGCCTGCGCCACGGTCGCCGGCCGACTGGGCGCCGCCGGCTACGCGGAACTCCGGGAAGCCGACCCCTGGCCCGGGCAACCGGGGCGCTACTTCACCGTCCGCGCCGGCTCACTGGTCGCCTGGAACACAACCGGTCCCGACGGTCCATTCCGGATCGTTGGCGCGCACACCGACAGTCCCAACCTGCGGGTCAAGCAGCATCCGGACCGGGTCGTCGCCGGCTGGCAGGTGGTGGCGCTGGAGCCCTACGGCGGGGCGTGGCTCAACTCCTGGCTCGATCGCGACCTGGGGATCAGCGGCCGGTTGTCGGTGCGCGCCGGCTCAGGGCTGGATCATCGGCTGATCCGAATCGACGAGCCGATTCTGCGGATCCCGCAGCTGGCCATCCATCTGGCCGAGGATCGCAAGTCGCTGACCCTGGATCCGCAGCGGCACGTCAATGCGGTCTGGGGCGCTGGACCCCAAGCGCGGGCGTTCGTGGACTACGTCGCCGAGCGGGCCGGGGTGGCTCCTGCCGACGTGCTGGCCGCCGACCTGATGACCCACGACCTGACGCCGTCGACGGTGATCGGCGCGGACGCCAGCCTGCTCAGCGCACCCCGGCTGGATAACCAGGCCAGTTGCTATGCGGGCCTGGAGGCGTTGCTTGCGGCCGAGCCGCGCGGCAACGTGGCGGTGCTGGTGATGTTCGACCACGAGGAGGTCGGGTCGTCGTCGGACCACGGCGCGCAGTCCAACCTGCTGAGCACGGTGCTGGAACGCATCGTGCTCGCGGCCGGCGGTGGCCGGGGAGACTTCCTGCGGCGGCTGCCCACGTCGCTACTGGCCTCGGCCGACATGGCGCATGCCACCCACCCCAACTACCCGGAGCGCCACGAGCCCGGCCACTTGATCGAGATCAACGCGGGGCCGGTGCTCAAGGTGCACCCGAATCTGCGGTACGCGACCGACGGGCGTACGGCGGCGGCATTCGCGCTGGCCTGCGATCAGGCCGGGGTCGCGCTGCAGCGCTACGAGCATCGCGCCGACCTGCCGTGCGGTTCCACGATCGGGCCGCTGGCCTCGGCGCAAACCGGTATTCCCACCGTCGACGTCGGTGCCGCGCAGCTCGCCATGCACTCCGCACGCGAATTGATGGGCGCACACGACGTGGCCGCCTACTCGGCGGCGATGCGTGCGTTCTTCTCCCCGGAGTGATCCTCACCCGGGCCTCGCCACGCCCCCGAGTATCGCGTCGAGCAGCCCATCGAAACGCCCGCCGGCGCCCGGGCCGGTAAGCGCGCGAAACAGCAAGGTGCCGATCAACGCCTCGGCGACGGCTTCGAGGTCGGCATCGGCGCGCAGCTGGCCGGCCTCGACGGCGGACCGTAGACGCGTCATCAGCCCGTCCATCTGGGGCGCACTCAGCTGCTGGTAGAGATCCTCGCCATCGGCCGGGCGGGCGGCGGCCGCGGCGATCAGGGCTCGAACCAAAGCGGTGTGCGACGGCCCGGCCAAGAAATCGGCATGCTCGCGGAGCCAACGCTGCAGGTCGGCGCGCACGTCTGCGGTCTCGGCGACGGGAAACGATCCCGATCCGCCGTAGGCCTCCAGCACGGCTTCGGCGACCAACGGCGCCTTCGATGACCAGCGCCGGTAGAGGGTTTTCTTCCCGACGCGTGCGCGGCTGGCAACGCTTTCCATCGTCAGCTCGGCGTAACTGCCGGTAGTGAGAAGTTCGCGGGTGGCCGCGAGGATCGCGTGATTCAACCGTGCGTCCCGCGGACGACCGACCCTTTCGTTGGGCACTGGCGGTTGGGGGCGCGGTTGGGCTAACTTCATGGTGCACAGTTTAGGAAACGATACGTATCGTTTCTTCGAAAGGACTCGCCGGTGAGTGCCACGTCGTTGTCGGTGCCCAAGACCTGGGACGACATCACGCCCGAATGGATGTCGGCCGCACTGGCCCCGGACTATCCCGGCGCCGAAGTCGACACGGTCTCCGTCGAACATCGTGACGACGGCACTAACCGACGTGCCCGGTTGGGCGTCACCTATGCCGCCGGTGCGGGTCCGGCGACGGTTTTCGTCAAAGCCGCCGATCCCGCGCACAAAGCTCTGATCCGCTTGACCAGTGGCATGTTCCACGAGCCGCGGCTTTTCACCTGCGGGGTCGATTTGCCGCTCGAGCATCCCGCCGTCTACACCGCGCTGATCGATGAGGCCGACTACGACTTCGTCCTGGTGATGGAAGATCTGCGAGCCCGGGGAGCCGATCCCCGCGACGGCACCCGGCCGATGACCGTCGATGAGGTTGCCACGGGCGTGCGTGGCCTGGGCCGAATGCACGGTCAGTATTGGGGTGAACGCGTGCTGTGTGCCCCGGCGCTCGGATGGCTCGAACCCTTCCTGCCCTGGGACGGCATGCAAGCGGCACCGTTGCCCACCGCCCTCGAGCGCCTGGGCGATGACGCTCCCACCGAGGTGACGTCCTTGACCATCGACACCCTGATCGACTCGATCTGGAAGCCCTACATCGCGTCGCTGACCACGTCGCCGCAGACCTTGCTGCACGGCGACCCCCACATCGGGAACACCTACCTGCTACCCGGCGGCGAGGTGGGATTCCTGGATTGGCAGGTGGCACGCCGGGGCAATTGGTCGCTGGATCTGGGCTATTTCCTGCAGGGCGCCCTGACGGTTGAGGATCGCCGTCGCAGCGAACGCGACCTGCTCACCGAGTACCGGGACTCGCTGGGACTAGCGGCCGACGAGTTGCCCAGTGCCGATGAGATCTGGTTGCGCTACCGGGCCTCGGTGGCCCACGGACTGACCCTGTGGCTGGTGACCGCTAGCGCCGGTGAGTGGCAACGCACGGACGTCTCGGTCGCTCTGGCACAACGGTATTCGTTCGCCTACGCCGATCTCGATGCGGCGTCGGCGCTGGCCGAGATCGTCGCGTGAGTGTGCTGTGCGGCTGACGCTCAAAGCGCCCGACTGCTGCGCGGCGAGTAGCTCTTTAGACTGTTCTGCGTGACTGTCTCCGGAGCGGGCGCCCGTACTCACGTGGCCGACACCGTCGAACACGCAGCCGCCAGCCCCGACCAACCGCAGCCGTTCGGGGAATTGGGCCTTAAAGACGACGAGTACCAGCGGATTCGCGAGATTCTCGGCCGCAGGCCCACCGACACCGAGCTGGCGATGTACTCGGTGATGTGGAGCGAGCACTGCTCGTACAAGTCGTCAAAGGTTCATCTGCGCTACTTCGGCGAGACCACCACCGACGCGATGCGCGCGGCCATGCTGGCCGGCATCGGCGAGAACGCGGGTGTCGTGGACATCGGTGACGGTTGGGCCGTCACGTTCAAGGTCGAGTCGCACAACCACCCGTCCTACGTCGAGCCCTACCAGGGCGCGGCCACCGGCGTGGGCGGCATCGTGCGCGACATCATGGCCATGGGCGCACGACCGGTCGCCGTGATGGATCAGCTCCGGTTCGGCGCCGCCGACGCGCCGGACACCCGCCGGGTGCTCGACGGCGTGGTCCGCGGGATCGGCGGCTACGGCAACTCGCTGGGGCTGCCCAACATCGGTGGCGAAACCGTCTTCGACGCGTCGTACGCGGGCAACCCGTTGGTCAACGCGCTATGTGTGGGCGTGCTGCGCAAGGAGGATCTACACCTGGCCTTCGCCTCGGGAACCGGCAACAAGATCATCCTGTTCGGCGCGCGCACCGGCCTCGACGGTATCGGTGGAGTGTCCGTGCTGGCGTCGGAGACGTTCGGTGGCGACGAGGGCGGCGGTCCCGGCCGCAAGAAGCTGCCCTCGGTGCAGGTCGGCGACCCGTTCACCGAGAAGGTGCTCATCGAATGCTGCCTCGAGTTGTACGCAGCCGGGTTGGTGATCGGCATCCAGGATCTGGGTGGCGCCGGATTATCCTGTGCGACTTCGGAACTCGCCTCCGCTGGCGATGGCGGCATGAGTGTCGAACTGGAGACGGTCCCATTGCGGGCGGCCAACATGACCCCCGCCGAGATCCTCTCCAGCGAGTCCCAGGAGCGGATGTGCGCGGTGGTCGCTCCCGACAACGTCGAGGCTTTCCTGGCGGTGTGCCGCAAGTGGGAAGTGCTGGCCACGGTGATCGGCGAGGTCACCGATGGTGATCGTTTACGCATCACCTGGCATGGCGAGACCGTCGTGGACGTGCCGCCGCGCACCGTGGCACATCAAGGCCCGGTGTACGAGCGTCCGGTGGCTCGCCCCGAATCGCAGGACGCGCTGAACGCCGACCGGTCGAGCAGCCTGCCGCGGCCGGTCACCGGTGCCCAGTTGCGTGCGACTTTGCTTGCGCTGCTGGGCAGCCCGCATCTGTGCAGCCGCGCATTCATCACTGAACAGTACGACCGATATGTACGCGGCAACACCGTGCTGGCCGAGCACGCCGACGGTGGGGTGTTGCGTATCGACGAGTCCACCGGCCGCGGCATCGCCCTGTCGACCGACGCGTCGGGCCGCTATACGAAGCTGGATCCCTACACCGGAGCCCAGCTCGCGCTGGCCGAGGCCTACCGCAACGTCGCCGCCACCGGCGCGGTCCCCGTCGCGGTGACCAACTGCCTCAACTTCGGGTCGCCCGAAGATCCCGGGGTGATGTGGCAGTTCGCTCAAGCGGTCCGAGGACTCGCCGACGGCTGTGTGGCCCTGGGGATTCCAGTGACCGGAGGTAACGTCAGCTTCTACAACCAAACCGGATCGGACGCAATCCTGCCCACGCCGGTGGTTGGAGTCCTGGGCGTGATCGACGACGTCGATCGGCGCATCCCCACCGCCCTGGGCACCGACCCGGGCGAGACCCTGCTTCTCCTCGGCGACACCCGCGACGAGTTCGACGGGTCCATCTGGGCCCAGGTAACCGGCGATCACCTGGGCGGTCTGCCGCCTGTGGTCGACCTAGCCAAGGAGAAGCTGCTGGCCGAGGTGCTGAGCGCGGCATCACGCGACGGCCTGGTGACCGCAGCCCACGACCTGTCCGAGGGCGGCCTCGCCCAGGCTATCGTGGAATCGGCACTGGCGGGTGAAACCGGTTGCCGCATTGTGCTTCCCGAGGGTGATGACCCATTCGTGACGCTGTTCTCCGAATCGGCGGGCCGGGTGCTGGTTGCGGTGCCGCGCACCGAGGAGAGTCGGTTCCGTTCGATGTGCGAGGCGCGAGGACTTCCGGCCGCGCGCATCGGTGTCGTCGACCAGGGCTCGGACGCGGTGGAATTTCAAGGCTTGTTCACGGTGCCACTGGCTGAACTGCGCGCGACGTCCGAAGCGGTGCTGCCACATTTCTTTGGCTCAGCGGCGGTCTGATTCAGGGGTTGATGGTGTTGTCGCCGAGTTGGCGTCCCCACACATGTTCGGCAAAAAGCGGTGAACCGACCTCAAAGTGGTTGTACGGGGCGATGCTCGCGCCGGTGTCCATCACGAGATAGGGGGCGGGCCAGAGCTGGCGGGTAACCGACTGCCAGCATCCCGGTCGCCCGCCGGGTCCGCCCCTGGCGTTGGTCCGCGGTAGGTTCTCCGGATAGATATACGGATTAGGTGCTCCCGCAACAGAACCCGACGAGTGAGCTCCTAATGCATAGCCGTTGTCGCCGAGCGCATTGTGGATCTTCGGTGCGACTTCGTTGAAATTCCTTATGGTGCAAAAGATCTCGGGGCTGTACTCGTCCAGCAGCGCAGCGCTGGGAACCAGATCGGCCGCCGCGCGTGACAGATACGGGCCGCTTCGGCTGAACACGTCGGCACCGCTGTTGCCTAACCCCGCCGCCGCCAGCAGCGCCGCGTCCAGATCGCTTTGCTGACGGTCGAGTGTCCGCGTGGTGGCCACCGCGTTTTCGAGCGCATTCAACAAGTCCGGTGCGGCGTCGGCGTACGTGTCGCCCAGCGCCGCCAGGCGCGCGACGTCGACGTGGATCTGGGGCATTTGTGGGTTGAGGTCGTCGAGGATCGCGTTGCCGTTGGCCAGCGAGGCGCCGAACTTCTCACCCAATCCGGTCAGCGCCTGCGCCGCCGCGGACAGCGTCAGGTTCACCTTGACCGGGTCGACCTTCTCGGCGATCGAGGTGACCGTCTCGAAAAGCGAGTTGAATTCCGTCGTTACCGCCGTCGCGTCGATTACGTTTGACGGTGTAATCGATTGTCGCGCTAGGCACTTCGGCGAGCTCAATGCAACGTATTTGTTGCCGAACACCGTGCTCGCCTTCACTTCGGCCGTCACGTTGGCCGGAATCATGTTGACGTACTTCGGCGTCACGTCCAGCACCAACATGGCGGCGGGCTTGCCGTCCCGGTTGGTCTCGGAAATATCGGACACCCGGCCGATCTCGACACCGTTGTAGGTGACCTTGGAGCCGGGATCCATCACCAAACCCGCCCGGGCCGCCACCATGGTCAACTTTGTTTTCGGTGTGAGATCCCCACGAAACTCCGAGTACAGGGCCAACCCGATGAGCCCCATGACCGCGATCGTCACGAGGCCGACGATCTTGTACGGTGGCCCGTGGCGCGACTCCATGATTCTGAGACCCTAAGGTATGGCCGCCCGCGATAGTGCTGATCCGGTCCAGACGCGACAGGTCCTGATGGACGTTGCGGATTGGCTGTGCGACGAGACGCGCCGGGCACCGGATCGCACCACGCTGGCGACGGCGGTACGGCTCACCGCGCGCACTCTGGCCGCCGTGGCGCCCGGTGCCAGCGTCGAAGTCCGGGTCCCGCCGTTCGTCGCGGTGCAGTGTGTGTCCGGGCCGAAGCACACCCGCGGCACGCCGCCCAACGTTGTGGAGACAGACCCGAGGACCTGGCTGCTGCTGGCCACCGGCATGTTGACGCTCGCCGACGCACAGGCGAACGGATTGCTAACGCTGTCGGGCTCTCGGGCGGGTGAAATTGACCACTGGCTGCCCTTGTTCGATGTGAGCCGAATATAACTCTGAACTGCAGGTTTAGGGTGACACGCCGAGAACCTTGACGCTCAACACGCCCAACAGATTCGTGCGGGGGCCTTACGTAGCCGTAAACTTCGTAGCGTCACTACCCCTCGCTAGGGAGCCGCCCACTGTGACCGTCCAGGAATCCGAGCAGGACCTGAACTCGCCCCGCGAAGAGTGCGGTGTATTCGGGGTATGGGCCCCGGGCGAGGAAGTCGCCAAACTCACTTACTACGGTCTCTACGCGCTGCAGCATCGTGGCCAAGAAGCCGCCGGTATCGCCGTCGCCGATGGGTCTCAGGTGCTGGTCTTCAAAGACCTCGGCCTGGTGAGCCAGGTGTTCGATGAGCAGACGCTGGCGGCCATGCCGGGCCACGTCGCCATCGGGCACTGCCGTTACTCCACCACGGGCGATACCACCTGGGAGAACGCCCAGCCGGTGTTCCGCAACACCGCGGCCGGCACCGGGGTTGCCTTGGGGCACAACGGCAATCTGGTCAACACCGCTGAACTTGCCGCACGCGCTCGCGACGCGGGGTTGATCGCCAAGCGTTGCCCGGCTCCAGCGACGACGGACTCCGACATCCTGGGCGCGTTGCTCGCCCACGGCGCGGCCGACTCCACCCTGGAACAGGCGGCGCTGGAACTGTTGCCGACTGTGCGCGGAGCCTTCTGTCTGACGTTCATGGACGAGAACACGCTGTATGCCTGCCGCGACCCCCACGGGGTGCGGCCGCTTTCGCTTGGACGCTTGGACCGCGGCTGGGTGGTGGCCTCTGAAACAGCCGCGCTCGACATCGTCGGTGCCTCGTTCGTGCGAGACATCGAACCGGGCGAAATGCTGGCGATCGACGCGGACGGAGTGCGGTCCACCCGCTTTGCCAACCCCACGCCCAAGGGTTGCGTCTTCGAATACGTCTACCTGGCCCGGCCGGACAGCACGATCGGCGGCCGGTCGGTGCACGGCGCCCGGCTCGAGATCGGCCGCCGGCTGGCCCGCGAATGCCCCGTCGACGCCGACCTGGTGATTGGGGTGCCGGAATCCGGCACCCCCGCCGCGGTGGGATACGCGCAGGAGTCCGGGATTCCGTACGGGCAGGGCCTGATGAAGAACGCCTACGTTGGGCGAACATTCATCCAGCCGTCCCAGACCATCCGCCAGTTGGGTATCTGGCTGAAGCTCAACCCGCTTCGCGAGGTGATCCGTGGCAAGCGGCTCATCGTCGTCGACGACTCGATTGTGCGGGGCAACACTCAGCGTGCGTTGCTGCGAATGCTGCGCGAGGCGGGCGCCGTCGAGGTGCACGTGCGCATTGCTTCGCCACCGGTGAAGTGGCCGTGCTTCTACGGCATCGACTTCCCGTCGCCGGCCGAGCTGATCGCCAACGCCGTCGAGGACGAGGACGAGATGCTCGAGGCGGTTCGGCATGCCATCGGCGCCGACACTCTGGGCTACATCTCCCTGCGGGGCATGATCGCCGCGACCGAGCAGCCGGCCTCACGACTGTGCTCGGCTTGCTTCGATGGCAAGTATCCGATCGAGCTGCCCAGCGAAACCGCACTGGGCAAGAACGTCATCGAGCACATGCTCGCCAACGCGGCGCGCGGCGTCGAGCTGGGCGATCTCGCGGCCGACGAGGTTCCCGTCGACCGCTGACGGAATTCGCCCCGGTACTTCAAAGACGTTTGACACCGGCGCGAAGCGCCTACCGGTAGCCTTTATCGCGATGACCGATCCCGGAAAAAGCCCCGGAGAAGAACCGGGCAGCCAGGGCATTACCTACGCGTCGGCCGGGGTGGATATTGAAGCCGGTGACCGCGCGGTCGATCTGTTCAAGCCACTGGCGGCAAAAGCCACCAGAGCCGAGGTGCGTGGCGGGCTGGGCGGATTCGCCGGACTGTTCGCGTTGCGCGGCGACTACCGCGAGCCGGTGCTTGCGGCGTCCACCGACGGCGTCGGCACCAAGCTGGCGGTCGCGCAGGCGATGGACAAGCACGACACTGTCGGCCTCGACTTGGTGGCGATGGTGGTCGACGACCTCGTGGTGTGCGGCGCCGAGCCACTGTTCCTGCAGGACTACATCGCGGTCGGCCGAACCGTGCCGGAGCGCCTGAGCGCGATCGTCGGCGGCATCGCCGAGGGATGTATGCGGGCGGGGTGTGCGCTGCTAGGTGGTGAGACCGCCGAACATCCCGGGCTGATGGAACCCGACCACTACGACATTTCGGCTACCGGGATCGGCGTGGTGGAGGCCGACAATGTGCTGGGACCCGATCGGGTCAAACCCGGCGACGTCATCATTGGGATGGGGTCCTCCGGTTTGCACTCCAACGGATACTCGCTGGCCCGCACGGTGCTACTCGAGATCGATCGGATGAACCTGGCCGGCTACGTGGAGGAGTTCGGTCGCACCCTGGGTGAAGAGTTGCTGGAGCCCACCCTGATCTACGCCAAAGACTGCCTGGCGCTGGCCGCCGAAACCCATGTCCGTACGTTCTGCCATGTCACGGGTGGCGGACTGGCGGGCAATTTGGAGCGCGTCATCCCGCACGGGCTGACCGCCGAAGTCGACCGCGGGACCTGGACGCCCGCGCCGGTGTTCGCGATGATCGCCCAGCGCGGCCGGGTCACCCGCGTAGAGATGGAGAAGACCTTCAACATGGGTGTCGGCATGATCGCCGTCGTCGCGCCCGAAGACACCGACCGCGCGTTGGCGATATTGACCGCACGGCATCTGAACTGCTGGGTGTTGGGGACAATCTGCAAGGGCGGAAAAGAAGGCCCACGCGCAAAACTGGTTGGGCAGCACCCGAGATTTTAAAAGCCGGCGTCTAACTGGGAACAACATTGTGCCGATGCATGCAGCATCGGCACGGAGGAAGTTCTAGCGGCGCCAGTCGTCGTGTTCCGCAGAGTCCTCGTCGCTATCCAGCTCGCCGGATCCGTCCTCACCGGTCCCCGCCAGCTCGCGCTGAAGCCGATCGAAATCGGTCTGCGGGGAGCTGTACTTAAGTTCTCGAGCAACCTTGGTCTGCTTTGCCTTAGCCCGGCCGCGGCCCATGGGGGAACCCCCTCGCGCAATAACGGAGCGGCCTAACAAGTAGGCGGCTCCGATCTCTTGGTGTCGTTATTGTCCTGCCGACAGCTTACCGTGCCTCATGGACGAGCGTTGGTGCCCCCTGCCCGCCGTGTTGGACTTCAGCGGACATTATCTGGTGCCGCCCCGCAACCGCTCGACGGCCAGACGCCCGGCGCCGATCTGCTCGGTCGGCGGCAGCGAATCAGGGTCGATGACGGCCGCGACCGAGACCTCGGGACCGGTCGCCAATTCGGTATCGGCCGGTATCCCGCGCTTGAGCAACGCGAGCGCGATCGGCCCCAGATCCACGTGGTCGACGACGGTACCGAGGCGTCCCACGGCGCGACCGCCGGCGAGCACCGGGTCACCGGTAGCTGGCCGGTCCACCGAGCCGTCGAGGTGCAGCAGCGCCAGCATCCGGGGCGGTTTGCCCAGGTTGTGCACACGAGCGACGGTTTCTTGCCCGCGATAGCAGCCCTTGTCCAGATGGACGGCCCCGACACCGGGACCACCGATCCAGCGCACCTCGTGCGGAATCGTGCGTTCGTCGGTGTCGACGCCGAGGCGCGGACGCACCGCCGCGACCCGATGGGATTCGTAGGTCCACACCCCGGACGGTCGCACGCCCGCCTGTGTGAAGCGGGTTTGCCAGCCGGCCGCCTCGCCGCGCGGCACCAGCAGTTCCAGTTCCATCTGACCGGCGACTGACGAGGGCATCCGCACAAAGCCACCGCCGGCCAGCGCAACTGCGACCAAGTCGTCGGGCAGCGCGTCCAGGCCAAGCACGTCGAGCACCGCCTGATCGGCCAACCGCGGCCCGATCAGCGACAAGACCGCGGTGTCGGCGGCGGCAACCGTGACATCCGACCAGAACACCATCTTGCTCAGGTAACTCAGCAACGATTCACCGCGCCACGGTTCGGTGTCGAGGTAGGTGACGCCGCCCAACTCGGTCTGCATCCAGTGGTCCTCGACGCGGCCCTGCCCGTCCAGGCTGAGATTCTGCGTGCTGGCCCCGTCGGGAAGCTCGCTGACGTGTTGGGTCGAGATGTTGTGCAGCCAGGTTTGACGGTCCGCGCCGGTCAGCGTCAGGACCGCGCGGTGCGAGCGGTCGACGAGCACCGCGTCGGTCTCGGCCGCGCGCTGCTCGCCCAGCGGATCGCCGTAGTGCCAGATAGCGCCGGCGTCGGGTCCGGAATCGGGTGCGGGTACTGCGCTCATGTGCGCTGCTCCTCCTCATCGCTTCGCTCTGCATCGTCGCGAGCGCAGCTCACTCGTCAACTCTACGGATTCGGCCGCCCGGCTACGCCCCTGACGTCGACGGCTAGGCTCTGTCGGCATGGCAGGTCAGACGGGTGTGATCGTCACTTTGGACGGCGAAATACATCCACCCGATGCTCCGCTGCTGCACGCTGACGATCTCGCGGCGGTCCGCGGTGACGGCGCCTTCGAGACCCTGTTGGTCCGCGACGGCGGTCCCTGTCTGGTCGAGTCGCATCTGCGGCGCCTGACGCAATCGGCAAAATTCATGGATCTGCCGGCACCCGACCTGCCGAGCTGGCGGCGCGCGATCGACGTCGCCACCCGGCAGTGGACCAACGGCTCGACCGACGAGGGCGCGTTGCGGTTGATCTACAGCCGGGGCCGGGAGAGCGGTTCGGCACCCACCGCGTATGTGATGGTCAGCGGTGTCCCCGAAAGGGTGGCCACGGTTCGCCACGACGGGGTCGCTGCGATCACGCTGGACCGGGGACTACCCGCGATCGGTGCCGGCGAGATGCCGTGGCTGCTGGCCGGCGCCAAAACGCTGTCCTACGCGGTGAATATGGCCGCGCTGCGGCACGCCGCGGGGCAGGGTGCCGGTGACGTCATCTTCGTCAGCTCGGACGGCTACATCCTGGAAGGCCCGCGCTCAACGGTGGTGATCGCCACCGATTCCGATACGGGTCCCTGCCTGCTGACGCCGCCGCCCTGGTATCCCATTTTGCGCGGCACCACGCAGCAGGCCCTGTTCGAGGTGGCGCGCAGTAAGGGCTACGACTGCGACTATCGCGCGCTAAGGGTTGCGGACTTGCAAGCTGCCCAAGGGATCTGGCTGGTATCAAGCATGACCCTGGCCGCGCGCGTGCACACGCTCGACGGTCGCCGGCTACTTCGATCACCCATTGCCGAGGAGTTCGCCGAGCTGGTCGACGCGGCCATCGTCAGCGATCGCTGAGCGCTGAATTGTGTTGTCGGCTTGGGGAACGGCGGGTACGGTCGGCCGTACACAGGGAAGGAGGTGGTCCGCGAAATTGATAGCTTCATGGACATGTGAGGTGGCTACCCGCTAGCTGCACTGGCTTCCGAAGAGCTAGTGGCCTTACGCGCGCTGGCGAATTCCCGGTAGTCACCCGGCCCCCGAGCTTCCCGGTCAGTCCAACCGGGAGCCTTGCTCGGGGGCCGCTCCATGTCATCCGCTGTTACTGGACGACTCTTCCGGCGATCTGCTCGGCGATCTTGCCCGCTTGGCCGGGCTCCGCATTCGGGCCGCACGTCGTCACGTCAATGACCGTCGCGCCCTGCGCATGCAGCACGTGGTGGCAGGTTTTAGCGTTGTCACCCCGGGTGCGCTGTTGCGCGATCTTCGGCACGGTGCCGCCGACTTCCGCGAAAGCCCAGTCGTAGCTGTTGCCATTGAGCTTCTCCGTCACCGTTTTTCCGGCGCAGGTCTTCCACTTTTCCGCGGACTCCCGGACGAATGCGCTGGCCGCATCGGGTGACGAGAACTCGGCGACCGATTCGATGATCCGGTTCGGCGGGTCCTGCCCGGCCGTGTGCACAACCAGTCCGCCCACCGCTTTGAAGCCGCCGGCGCCCTGGTACACCGCCGCCAGGGCGGGCTCGTAGGTGCCAGCGCAGGCCGGGTCGGACAGTGTCCATTTGGGATTGCGTAGCTGGCTGAATTTTTCGCCGGCCACCATGTTCGGGTCACCCACGACGGTGCCGACTTCCGAGGCTCCGATCAGATAGGAATCGAGCCTCCCCGAGCCAGGCGATGAGTTCGGACCCGAATTAGGCTCTGCCGGAGCAGAATTCGAGTTGGAGGCTTTCGGAGCCGGTTTGGTTTTGCCGCCCTGAGTCGTCAGCATCACGACGACCGCGATCGCGACGATGACAGCCACCGCGGCACCGCCGATGAGGATTAGCCGCTTGTTAGACCCGCCGCCGGTGGTCGCTCCGCCACTCACCGTGGTCGGGACGGTGACCGCGGTCGAGCCGCTGGGCTGGGTGGCCGCGGCCGCCGGCGGTGGGGCCTTGGCGGCGCTGCCCGGTGGCCCGTCCTTGGCCTCGATTTCGGCAAGCACGTTGTCGATTTCGCTTCGGGTGCGGTACGTGACGTCGTGCCGTAGGCGCAGCATGCGCAGAAGCTGCGCGATGTCGCTGCGCGCGCTGGGATCGTCGCCGTCTTCGTCGAACCCCGACCTCAACTCGATCAGGAGCTGGATCTGCTGCTGGGGGCTGAGCTCCTTTTCGGCGAGGGTGTTCCCCATCCGAGTGATGTAACCGAACGGCACCGGCGGCTCTTCGGGCAGCGGGTCGGGCAGCGGCACCGGCTTGCTGCGGAGCCCGTGTACCGCGGTGACTAACTGAATGCCGGCGTCAACCGTCGGTTCCCGGTAGTCGATGATCTGCAATGCGGCAAGGGGATTCACGCGCATGCTGTCGACGTCACCGATCCGAACGGGAAGGATCGGACGGCCCAGCGCCTGGGCGTAGCGCAACTCCGCCTGACTCGGCTTGGATTGCAGCCAGTTACTCGAGAGCGCGACGATGAACACTTCACAGTCGCGGATCTGCTCGAGGATCTTGGCCCACCAGGAGTCGCCGCCTCCGAGCTCTTGGTCGAACCACACCTGATTCTGCCCGCGCCGCAGGGCGGTGGTCAGGGCGTCGACCGTCGTCCGATCTTGGCTCGAGTAGCTGATAAACAGCGCCATCGCAGTCTCCTAGGGTCAAGCGGAGCGAACGAGAGGGGGCGAAAGCCTGCCTGCGCGACCCGTACGCACATGCGCCGATACCGTATCAGTGTTGGGGCTCTTCGGGATGCGCAAATTTTCAGCGAGATTCGGCGTAGCGCCGCGCGAACTCTTCCCCGGGAACTGGCCACTGCTCGCCGCTGGATCCACGTACCACCCAGTCGCCCTCCGCGGCGGTCGTCGGACCCTCCAAAGTGTTAACGGTCTCGCCCGGGTAGGCCGGACGAGCTTGCACCCGCCCCTTGCGCTGCCACTGCCCGTCGCCCGCCGGCTCGTAGGTGTCCCGGAAGATGTCGTCGCGCACCGACCACACCTTTGCGTCCTCGTGGATCGCCCAGTCACCGGCGTCGGCGCGCATCGTGTGCCCCGAGTCCGACTTCCATGTCCATGGCGCGCTTCGTTGTTCGGCTATGACCGTTCCTACCCGCGTGTAGGACTGCCACAGCGGCCGCGACCGGAAACCCAGCTGGCGCAGGCTCCACAGCGTGCCCGCCAAACTCCGCACCGCGGCATTGAGCAGATCCGGGTCGCATTCCACCACCGACCAGTCGACGAGCTTGTTGTGAATCTTGCGTGAGTCGTCGCGCGGGGAGCCGTACTTCCAGCCGTTGCGGCGGTAGTAACGGCACCAATCCTCATGCTCTGCCTGGGCCATACGCAGCGCGGAGTCATGGTCGAAGCCCATCAACGCAAGCTGTTCGGCCGGAGCCAATCCCGCCATCTCGCTGCCGGACAGCTGGGCGGGTGGGCTGCCCCAGGTATTCCAGGTGTGTCCCGCGATCTGCTCCACCATCCACAACGCGTTGCGGACCTGGCGTCGATTGGAACCGCGGTAGAACTCGTTGAGCTCGGTCCACGGCATCGCGGCCGGAGACCGGGGGCCTTCCGGATCGATCGTCGAGACGTAGCGCTCGTGAATCAGCCGTGCCGCACGCTCCCACGCGTCTTGGACCTGACCCTCCCGGGTGTCGAGCACCAGCGAGTAGGACTGCAGCCGGCCGACGACCTGGATGGAGTCGTCGCTGATGCTGGTGTTGAGATCCGAGGCGTAGATCGGCATGTCGGGGAAGCGGGCGGCCAGCCTCGCCGCGGTTGTCCCGGCCTGGGCGTCCACGAAGATCACCGCACTTGTTGCCGGCTCGGCGTCGCCGATCAGCTTCAGCATGGTCGGTACTGTCGGCGCCTCGGCGACCGCGTCGATCATCGGCCCCTCCGAGGCGAATCCCGCTTGCTGACGGTGGAATTCGTGATCGCGCAGGTACTCTTCGGCGTCTCTTTCGACGAGGGTCAGCGCGGGCAGCGCCACCGCACCGGGCGGAGTGTAGAAGTCGCGTTCCAGGGCGCGCTGGGTCAGGTCCGCACACAGTGCCAATGTCAACTGTGAAGTGCCACAGATAAATACGTGCTTCGTTCGCTCCGTTGCGATGACGCTGTCGAGGAGCCGGCCCGCGGTCACCTCGTATTTGCCGACGACGTCGGCAGCCCAGCGGGTGTCCGATCCGCCGAACTGCTGGGCGCGCCACGCCTGGGCCAGCCAGGGATCGTCCATCCGCACGATCAGGGGCAACCGCTGCTTGTTGGCGACCTCGGAGAGCCGGCGGCTGATCAGGTCGAGCCACAACAGGTTGACCGCCGGGTCCGGAGCCATCAGGTAGAGACGAGATAGGTTGCGCCACAAACGGAGTGATACCAGGGTCGACGGTGTATTGAAGTCCACCAGCACCACCCGGGCGCCCTGTCTACGAGCTCGCTGCACGCGGTCGTCGCTGGCACCGGTGATGACGACCAGGGTGCTGCGCCGGTCCAGGGTGCGTGCGACGGCGCTGATCAGCGATTGGGTGTCGGCGTCGACACCGACGACGGCCGTGACCGATTCGGCGACGTTGGCGCGCAGCCGATCCACTTGGGACCGGAAGACTCCGACCACGACGCCGCCCAGTCCGGTGAAGATCGCCGACAGCGCCGCGATCCGGGCCAGTTCCAGGCCGACGGGCGTGGGGTTCGGGCAGGTTCGCCCGCCCACCGAAAAGTCGCCGGTGCCGCCCTTGACCAGACTGGCCGTCGCCATCAGCGGAGTGAACAAGGCGGGGTGGTTGGCGTCGTGACATCCCCAATAGGAGGTGAGGCCCAAAAGTGCTGTCATCGGGACAAGGGCTGCGATCAGGGTGAACGAAACACCCACCACTCGGTGGCTGCTGCCCGAGCGGAAGGTCAGCACCGATGCCCAGATCAGCACGATCACAACGATCGCGAGCGTCGGCATCGATCCCGGCTGGCCGAACCATCGCACACCTCGCGGCAGCGCGTCGGTGATCGAGGGCCTCAGATCCAGCACAGCCAGATAGACGATCAGGAGCAGGCCGACCGCGGTTAGGGCCCATCGCAGCGTGGGCGAGGGTGCCCTGTTGGGACGCATCCGCCGATCTCCCTTCGCGCGGTGTCGGCTGTTCGGACGTCGAACAGTACACGCAAAAGGTCGGCCGAAAGCAATGGTTTCGTGCGAGTGCCGAGTTACTAGCTAGCTACTCCCGAGTTCCTAAGGCGGGCAATAGCAGCGGGCCGCTAGCCGACGAATCGTGATAGCCGCGCCGACAGGTGCGGGACCAGTCCGCCGTCGGCGTCCACCCGCTCCTCGACGTACGCCAGGTCGCCGCCTTCGACGATGCCGTAGAGCCGCTTGGCGCCCCCGACCAGCACGCCGGTTCGGCTGCGGGCCAGAGCGTCGGTCACGAGGTCCCACGACGACTGGCTGCGCGGTCGCCCATAGAACAATTCGACGTAGCCGGACGAGTGGGCGAGCAACAGCTCGATGGCCTGAGACTCGCTCGGGTCGTCGGGATCGAGGACAAAACGCCAGAAGCCGGTCTCGCGCAGGCCGGGTTCCTGGTAGTTGCCGTCGTTGTCGAGCCGCCAGGACCTGGCTTCCCAATTCAGGTAATCGCCGCCGTCGTGCGAGACCACGATCTGCTGGCCGAAACGGTAGTCACCGTCGGGTCCGCGGCCCTCGCCCTCACCGCGCCACACGCCGACCAGCGGCAGCAGAGCCAGCAGTGCGTCGTTGAGGTTGGCGCCTTCGCGCAGGTTCGCGGTATCGGCCGGGACCGGCAGATCGGCGAAGGCCGGGATATTGCGCGCCGCGGTCACCTTGGCTCGTTCGGCGGCGGCAGCCACCGCGCGGTCGCCGGAGCCTGCAGAACCGGACGGACCCTCAGGGGCCTCGGCGTGAGTCACGACTCGTCGGTGATGAGTCGGTAGAGGGTGTACAACGCAAACCAGGAGATGACCACTACTGCCGCGACCAGAATGATCTCAAAAAAGAGCACCACGATAGTGAGTCTATTCGCCTCGCTCCGTGCGCGGCGTGCCCGGGGGATCCGGCCGCGGCGCAGGCGGTCAGGCGATCTTGACGTCCACCTCGTGGATGCCCGCGCCCGACGGTGACACAACGGCGTCGCCGTTGCCCGCTTTGGACAGGGCGCGCAGCGTCCACGCTCCCGGTGCCGCGAAGAAGCGGAAGTCACCGGTGGCCGACGCGACGACCTCGGCGGTGAACTCGTCTGACGAGTCCAGTAACCGGACGAACGCGCCACCGACGGCCTGACCGTCGCGATCCACGACGCGGCCGGTGATCACGGTTTCTTTCTCCAGGTCGACGCTGGCGGGCAACGTCTGTCCTTGCCTAGGTGCAGAGCACATATCAGCTTCCCAACTCGATCGGGGCGCCCACCAGGGAGCCGTATTCCGTCCAACTGCCGTCGTAGTTCTTGACGTTGTGATGCCCGAGCAATTCCTGCAGAACGAACCAGGTGTGCGACGAACGTTCCCCGATTCGGCAGTACGCAATCGTTTCTTTTGTGCCGTCCAAGCCGGCGTCGGCGTAGAGCTTGGCCAACTCTTCGTCGGACTTGAAGGTCCCGTCGTCGTTGGCGGCCTTGCTCCACGGCACGTTGATGGCGCTGGCGATGTGCCCCGGCCGCTGACTCTGCTCCTGCGGCAGGTGCGCAGGAGCGAGGATCTTGCCGGAAAATTCGTCGGGGGAGCGCACGTCGACCAGGTTCTTGGCGCCGATGGCGGCGATCACCTCGTCGCGGAAGGCGCGAATGGTGTTGTCCGGCGCGGCAGCGGTGTAGGAGGTCGCCGGACGGTTCACCTCGTCACTGGTCAGCGGGCGTCCGTCGAGTTCCCACTTCTTGCGGCCGCCGTCGAGCAGCTTGATCTTCTCGTGCCCGTACAACTTGAAGTACCAGTAGGCATAGGCGGCGAACCAATTGTTGTTGCCGCCGTAGAGGATCACGGTGTCATCGTTGGCTATGCCGCGGTCGGACAGCAGTTTGGAGAATTGCTCCGCGTCGACGAAGTCGCGCTTGACCTGGTCCTGCAGGTCGTCTCGCCAGTCCAGCTTGATCGCGCCGGCGATGTGGCCTCCGTCGTACGCACCGGTGTCCTCATCGACCTCGACGAATACGACGTTCGCGGCGTCGAGATTTTTCTCAGCCCACTCGGCGGAGACCAGGACGTCGGAACGTGCCATGGTAGGGATTCCTTTCGATAACTTTCGATGAACTGCGGTTACGTCGTACCGGCGGTCGGTCGTAAGCGAACCACGAGGGGATAAAGCTGACAGCCCAGGCAGATGCCGAAGGCCGCATTCAGGAAGGCCGCCACCAGGGCGAAGGCCGTTGCGACGACACCCACCAAAGGCGCGCCGGCGGCGAATCCGGCAGCACCGACGATCGCGAAGATCAGGCCGACCAACTGGGCGAACTTCAGCGGCGGCACCGGCTCGCGCTCTTTGACCGGGCTCAGCCGCGGCGCCACCAGGGTTGCGAACAACCGGCCGTAGGGGTGCCGGCGCGGGCCGCCGACAGCGCCGATCGCAAAGACCACGGCCTGCAGGCCCAGAATGATCGCGGCTGCCGACGGACTCAGCGCCGAGACGATCAGGGTCGCAACCAGCACCGCCGTCGTGACCCAGGCCGCGAATCTGGGTCCACGAACGTCGACGCGATCCAGCGCCGCACTGGTATTGCTGCTTGACACGAAAGACTCCTATTTGCCTGTTGCACGGAAACGGTGGGGACATGCCACGGTGGTGTTCCGGGCTGCTCCGAGTGCTGCGCGGGCGGGCGCGGCTACTCAGCAGCTACAGCAACAGCAACAACAACAACCCGCGATGCGGCACAGATCGACTGCGCGACGCTTGGTGAGCATGGGCTCCATGCGGGATGACACGTCGGTTAGCTTACCCAATGACATTGCGATCAAGCCAACAGCGGTTCGAGGGCAGACCGCAGGTCGGCGGCCTTGGGGACACCCGATGTCCGGTAACGCTGTCGTCCGTCGACATCGAAAATCAAGGTTGTCGGCAGCGACAGCACCGAAAACTGGCGTGCCGCGCCCGGGTTGGCGTCGATGTCCACCTCGACGTGGGCTACATCGCCGAGGTTTTCGCAGACCTGGTCGACCACCCGGCGTACCCGATCACAGGGTCCGCACCACGGTGCGCTGAAATGCACGACGGTCGGTCCGCTGCGGGACAGACCCAGGCCCGCGGTGTCGGCGTCGTCGCCCTGGCCCAGGCTGGAACCGACTTCTTTGATGGCTCCCGAGCGCCGCGTCAGCAACCAGCCCACCACTGCCGCTAAGGCAAGCGCCGCGGCGATCGCGACGACGACGGTGG
Organism: Mycobacterium montefiorense; assembly: GCF_003112775.1. GTDB lineage: Bacteria > Actinomycetota > Actinomycetes > Mycobacteriales > Mycobacteriaceae > Mycobacterium > Mycobacterium montefiorense. Next base: position 484,922 of record NZ_BFCH01000002.1, read on the forward strand.
TCACTGGCGCCGCTCCGTCTCGTTGTTTCGCGCTGCAGGGTCTCCGGCGCGGGTCATGACTGCTTAAACCCCGCGAGGGTCACGGTTACTCCCGTGGTGATGCCCTCGATGATGACGTCCGAGCCGCGCGCCCCCACGGTGTGTGGCGCCACGCCGAACGGAAGTCGCTGATTGGGCAGCCTGGCGGTGAAGGCGCGCAGCACCGCGTCGCGCTTGTCATCGGGAACGGTTTGGTTGGCGGTATCCGGTCCGGTGAGGACGCCGGTCGGCGTGAACACGAGTGTCGCCTGGTCGTCGGGGGCGATCGATAGGTCCACCGAGATGCTTACCCGATGGTCGAAGTCGGCCGATTTCGGTGTGCCGCTAAAGACAAGTCCGTGGTTGCCGGAAATCCCCGATTCAGTGGTACCGCCGGTGGCGTCGTTTGTCTCGGCGGGTGGTGCCTCAACCATCAGGTCGCCCATGCCCAGGTATCGGCCCAGGTGCGTCGAGTCGATGATGATGCGGCTTTCCAGCTTGCCGACCGGAAGCTTCGCATCGGGTCTGATCAGCCAGGATGCATCCGTCAGGCCGATCGAGTGCATGGTTGCTTCCAGCGTGGCCTTACCGGTCATCGCGTGGTCGACGCCGTTGGCCTTGATCTCGAGCTCGTTGTAGTGGCGACGCATCGCCTGTGGGATGAATGGGAAGGCCAGGATGGCCACGAAGGGGTCCGACCCCAGGTTTGCCGCCTTGCGCACGGTGCGCGAGAGCTGGTACTCGGCATAGATGCTGGCTCCGTAGTCCGCGCCGACGGCACCGATGACGATCACCGCCACGGCGGACACCGCGACGATCACACTGATCAACACCCTGCGCATCCGCATATTGTGGCGCAGTTCGCCGCGGCGCGCGGCGGGGGATTGCGGTCAGGCCCGCCTCGTGGTGGGGCTCACAGTAACTGACAACGACACGTACAAAGGCCAGGTAGCACGTTATCGTTAGACGACCTGGCCACTAACGCCACGTGGCTGCATGAATCTGGGAGATGCCTTTCCCACGAGCTGGAGGGGCTTGTTGGAGCTACTACTACTGACCTCGGAGCTGCATCCCGACCCGGTCCTGCCGTCGTTGTCGTTGCTCCCCCACACCGTGCGGACGGCGCCGCCCGAACCTTCCTCGCTGCTGGAGGCGGGGACCGCGGACGCGGTGCTGGTCGACGCGCGCACCGATTTGTCGGCCGCGCGTGGGCTTTGCCGGCTGCTGAGCACGGCCGGCCGGTCGGTGCCGGTCATTGCTGTCGTGGCCGAGGGCGGTCTGGTGGCGGTCAGCGCGGATTGGGGGCTGGACGAAATTCTGTTGCCCGGCACCGGGCCGGCAGAAGTCGACGCCCGGATCCGGCTGGTGGTAGGTCGTCACGGCGGGCTGGCCGACCAGGAAAGTGCCGGCAAGGTCAGTCTCGGTGAACTGGTGATCGACGAAGGCACCTACACCGCGCGGCTGCGCGGCCGCCCGCTCGACCTCACCTACAAAGAATTCGAGCTGCTGAAGTACCTGGCCCAGCATGCCGGCCGGGTGTTCACCCGCGCCCAGCTGCTGCACGAGGTGTGGGGATACGACTTTTTCGGTGGCACCCGGACGGTCGATGTGCACGTGCGCCGGTTGCGGGCCAAGCTTGGCCCCGAGTACGAGGCATTGATCGGAACCGTGCGCAACGTGGGTTACAAGGCCGTCCGGCCGGCGCGCGGCAGAGCACCGATCGCAGCGCCCGACGAGGCTGCCGAAAGCGACGAGCACGACGTGCAGAATCTCGAAGACCCGCTGGCCGACCCGCTCCACAGTCAGTGATCGCGCCCGACTGGCGCTCCGGACTGACCACCGACGAGCAGCAGCGTGTGCGTGAATTGGTTTCGGCGGCAACAGAATTCGATGGGATAGCACCTGTCGGAGAGCAGGTTCTGCGGGAACTCGGGCACAACCGTACCGATCATCTGCTGGTCACCAGCGCCTCGGGTAACACGGTCGAGGGCTACCTCAATCTCAGCCCGCCGCGGGACGACGGGAACGGGATGGCCGAACTCGTCGTGCACCCGCAGGCCCGCCGGCGCGGTATCGGCACGGCGATGGGACATGCGGCGATCGTCAAAACCGGTGGAAGCAACAGGTTCTGGGCGCATGGCACGTTGGAGCCGGCCCGGGCGACCGCGTCCGCGCTGGGTCTGGTCCCGGTGCGGGAACTCGTCCAGATGCGACTCTCGCTTCGCGAGATCCCCGATCCCGCACGCCCGATGCCCGGCGTGCGGGTCCGCAGCTACGCGGGCACCGGCGATGACGCCGAGCTGCTGCGGGTCAACAACGCCGCGTTCGCCGATCATCCGGAACAGGGCGGGTGGACAGCGGCCGATCTGGTGGAGCGGCGCGGCGAGGCGTGGTTCGACCCCGCGGGTTTGTTCTTGGCGTTCGGCGACACCGAAAACGACGAAGCGGGCCGGCTGCTCGGCTTCCACTGGACCAAAGTGCACCTCGATCAACCGCGCCTGGGCGAGGTGTATGTCCTCGGTGTCGACCCCTCGGCGCAGGGCCGCGGGCTCGGGCAGCTGCTGACGGCCGTCGGTATCGAGTGGTTGGCTCGACACCTGGCCGGACCGTCAAACGCACACGAGGTGACCGTGCTGCTCTACGTCGAGGCGGACAACGTTCCCGCCCTGCGGACCTACCAGCGCCAGGGATTCACCACCTACAGCGTCGATACCGCTTACGCGCCGGCGCCAACGGCGAGCTGAGCAGAAAGCACAGGCAGCAGTGTTGTGCCCGTTGACTATTCACCGCACGTTCACCACTTGGGCACTCTTATGAAAAGGGCCTCAGCGCATAGTTTCGAGCGGCGGCCGGATGCGTCGAAACTGGGTCAGAAAGGGCGAGATCGGTGAGCCTGGACAGCGTGGGCAAGACGCTGGCGGCAGCGGTGTTGGCCATCACGATGACCAGTGCGGGGTTGACCGCCTGCGGCAACGACGACAATCGCCGCGATCCGGCGCAAGCCACCTCCGGACCCGCCGGGACGGTGACCTGTACCGGCAAAGGCGAACTGACCGCGGAAGGGTCGACCGCCCAACAGAACGCGATCGCCGTGTTCAGCCATGTCTGGGGCCAGTACTGCCCGCGCAAATCGGTTTCGTACAACCCGACCGGCTCGGGTGCGGGCCGCGAGCAATTCATCGCCGGCCATGTCGACTTCGCGGGATCGGACTCGCCGCTGGTCGCCGACCAGATCCTGCCCGCGACCAAACGCTGCGACGGCAACCCGGCGTGGGACCTGCCACTGGTATTCGGATCGGTGGCCCTGGTCTACAACCTGCCCGGGATACCTACGCTGACCCTTAACAGTGATGCGCTGGCCAGGATTTTGACCGGCAGGATCGCCGTCTGGAACGACCCGATCCTGGTGGCGCTCAACCCCGGGATAGCGCTGCCCGGCAGCAATATCACGCCCGTTTACCGGGCGGACTCATCCGGAACCACCGACAACTTGCAGAAGTACCTGACGGCCGCCGCACCCGAGACCTGGTCCAAAGGTGTCGGCACCGAATTTCAGGGCGGTGTCGGCGAAGGGGCAGCGAAGTCGTCTGGTGTCATCCAGGCGGTGCGCACCACCCCCGGCGCCATCGGATATGTCGAAAAAGGCTTCGCCGACCAGGCAGGCGTTCCGTACGCGCAACTCGACACGGGCAATGGAGTGGTTCCGCTGACCAATGAGACGGCCACCAACGCTGTCAACACCAGTACCTTCGTGGCGCCCGGCAACGACCTGGTGCTGAACCTGGACTCGATGTACAGCACCGCCCAGCGGGGTGCTTACCCGTTGGTGCTGGTCACCTATGAGATCGTCTGCTCGAGGGGATACAGCACAGAGACCGCAGCCGCGATCAAGTCGTTTCTGACCGTGGCCGCGAACTCCGGTCAGGCCAACCTCTCGTCGGTCGGCTACATCCCGTTGACCGATAAGGTCAAGGAGCGACTGGTCGCCGCGATCGATGCGATGCAGTAGCCCCCGGGCCCAAGGAGCGACAGCAAAACCAGCAGTGATGGATTCACAGTGACTACGCCAGATCCAGCCCGGGCGGCTTCGGGTGCGGTCGTTGCCGGGCGCTATGCGGGGGCACCGGTCGTACCGATCCGCTCATGGAACGGCGCTCAGCCCCGTTTCGGGGACCGGATCTTTCGCAAATTAGCGGAGTCCTCGGGGGTACTGATCGCCGTCGTGGTCGTTGCGATCGGCGGCTTCCTGCTGTTGCGTGCGGCACCGGCGTTCAAGCGCAATCAAGAGGACTTCTTCACCTACCGCGGCAACTGGGTTACGACCAACACCTCGACGATGCACTTCGGCATCCTCGATCTGCTGCAGGTGACGGTGTTCGTCTCGGTGTTCGCCTTGATCCTGGCCATGCCGGTCGCGCTGGGCGTCGCCATCTTCCTCACCCAGTACGCACCGCGGCGGCTCGCCGGGCCGTTGGCTTACACCGTCGATCTGCTGGCCGCGGTTCCCTCGATCATCTACGGCGCCTGGGGCCTCTATGTACTGGCCCCGCAACTGGAACCGGTCGCGACCTGGCTGAATCAGAACCTGGGCTGGTGTTTCCTGTTCGCCGACGGCACGGCGTCGGTGGCCGGTGGCGGCACCCTCTTCACCGGCGGCATCGTGCTGGCCGTGATGATCCTGCCGTTCATCACCGCGGTCACCCGCGAGGTTTTCGTGCAGACACCACACGAGCAGGTTGAGGCCGCACTGGCGCTCGGCGCCACCCGCTGGGAGGTAGTCAAGACGACGGTGCTGCCGTTCGGGCGGTCCGGGTACGTCAGCGGCGCGATGCTGGGTCTGGGCCGCGCCCTGGGTGAAACGGTCGCACTGCTGATCATTTTGCGCGGCACTCAAAAGGCGTTCGGTTGGTCGCTATTCGATGGTGGCTCGACCTTCGCGACCAAGATCGCGGCCACCGCATGGGAATTCGATGACCGATACAAGGCCGGCGCCTATATCGCAGCCGGTCTGGTGCTTTTCGTGCTGACCTTTGTGGTCGACGCGGTGGCGCGCGGTGCGGTTGCCGGAACCAGGAGGGGCAGGCGATGACTTCGATCTTCGACCGTCCCCTCAAAGCGCGCCGGCTGTCCGGACTTGGCAGGCGTCGCCGGATCTCGAACATCGTTGCGACCGTATTGGTCTCGCTATCGATGCTGATTGCGCTGGCGCCATTGCTGTGGGTGCTCATCGAGGTTGTCGCCAAGGGGTTCAAGGCGATCGCGTCCAGCTCGTGGTGGACGCATTCCCAAGCGGGTACCACGGCTTTTGTTGCCGGGGGAGGTGCTTACCACGCGATTGTCGGCACCGTTCTGCAGGGTTTGGTGTCCGCCGCGATCTCCGTCCCGATCGGCGTCATGCTCGCGGTTTATCTGGTCGAGTACTCCGGTGGTACCCGACTTGGGCGTGTGGCGACATTCATGGTGGACATCCTGTCCGGCGTGCCTTCAATCGTTGCGGCATTGTTCATCTACGCGTTATGTGTGGCTACGCTTGGTTTCCCCCGTTCGGGGTTCGCGGTGTCGTTGTCGTTGGCGCTGTTGATGCTGCCGGTGATCGAGCGGTCAACCGAGGAGATGCTGCGGATTGTTCCGACAGAGCTCCGCGAGGCGAGTTATGCCTTGGGAGTGCCGAAGTGGAAAACCATTGTCAGGGTGGTGATTCCGACGGGGTTGTCGGGCATCGTCACCGGGATCATGCTGGCGCTGGCCAGGGTGATGGGCGAGACGGCTCCGCTGTTGATTCTGGTCGGTTATTCGCAAGCGATGAACTTCGACATCTTCAAGGGGTTCATGGGGACGCTGCCTGGCATGATGTTCAACCAGACAGCGGCGGGCGCGGGCGTCAACCCGGTCCCCACGGATCGGCTGTGGGGCGCAGGGTTGACACTGATCCTGATCATCGCCGTGATTAACGTCGGAGCCAGGGTGGCCTCGATGATGTTTGCTCCCAAAAAGTCCTAGGGAGGAGTGCTGGGTGGCAAAGCGTTTGGATCTCAAAGACGTCAACATCTACTACGGATCGTTTCAGGCGGTCGCCGAGGTGACGCTGTCGATTCTGCCGCGGAGCGTGACGGCATTCATCGGTGCCTCTGGCTGCGGTAAGACGACCGTGCTGCGGACACTGAACCGGATGCATGAGGTCATCCCGGGCGCGCGGGTCGAGGGCACTGTGTTGCTCGATGACGAAAACATCTATGCCTCCGGTATTGACCCAGTCGGCGTGCGCCGAGCCATCGGCATGGTGTTCCAAAGACCAAACCCGTTCCCCGCCATGTCTATTCGTGACAACGTGGTTGCCGGCCTGAAACTGCAAGGGGTGCGTAATCGCACGCTGCTCGACGACGTCGCCGAGCACTCACTGCGCGGGGCCAACCTGTGGGATGAGGTCAAGGATCGGCTGAACCGGCCCGGTGGCGGGCTTTCGGGCGGGCAGCAGCAGCGGTTGTGCATCGCGCGGGCGATCGCCGTGCAGCCCGATGTGCTGCTGATGGACGAGCCGTGCTCGGCGCTGGACCCGATCTCGACGATGGCGATCGAGGAACTGATCAGCGAGCTCAAACAGGACTACACCATCGTCATCGTCACGCACAACATGCAGCAGGCCGCTCGCGTCAGCGATCACACGGCGTTTTTCAACCTGGAAGCAGCGGGGAAGCCGGGCCGGCTCATTGAGATCGACGATACCGAGAAGATCTTTTCCAATCCGTCTCAGAAGGCCACCGAGGACTACATCTCCGGTCGCTTCGGCTAGTTTGCGGCGACCGGGGGCGTCGCTTCGTCTTCGGGCAATTTACCCGTCGCCTGGAAGATGACCCGTCTGGCCACCTCGACCGCATGGTCGGCAAAGCGTTCGTAGAAACGGCCCAGCAGCGTCACGTCGACGGCCGCGGCCACGCCGTGTCTCCATTCGCGGTCCATCAGCACCGAGAACAAATGCCGGTGCAGATCGTCCATCGCGTCGTCTTCTTCGCGTATCCGGGCCGCTTTTTCCGGGTCGCGGGACAACACAACCTCTTGCGCGCTGTTGCCTAATTCGACTGCGACTCTGCCCATTTCGGCGAAGTACCCGTTGACTTCCTCGGGCAATGTGTGCTGAGGGTGGCGCCGGCGGGCGATCTTGGCAACGTGCAGCGCGAGCGCGCCCATCCGGTCGATGTCGGCCACCATCTGGATGGCACTCACAATGGACCGCAGGTCGCCGGCCACCGGCGCCTGCAGTGCCAGCAGGACGAAGGCGCTCTCCTCGGCCTCGGCGCTCAGAGTCGCGATCTGTTCGTGGCCGGAGATCACCTGTTCGGCGAGGACGAGATCGGCCTGCAGGAGTGCCTGGGTCGCTTGCTCCATGGCTACCCCTGCCAGTCCGCACATCTCGCCAAGGCGCTCGGACAATTCCGAGAGTTGCTCGTGGTAGGCGGTCCGCATGCTGCCAAGCCTACTTACTCGGCGTCGGAAACGGCGGCCTACGTCAGCGAATTATGGTTATTCACAGGTGGTATCGGCGGCGTTAGTCACCGTCAGATCGTCCGGCAATTTGGTTGGCGTGCTGCCCGGACTGCGGTCGATCTGGACGCTGAGCGACGAGCCGCTGGGTGCGGGAGCGGTAACCGCCTTGAAGTCGGGACCCAGCACCACCTGGACGACCTGACCGTAGCCGGAAACCCGCGCAACCTTCGAATTAGCGAACGCCGAGGCAACCGTCGCGGCCGCCTGCTCGTTGCCGGGCGAGAAGAACACCGTCGTGGAGGTCAGCGAACTCGGATAGTCATCGGGCGACATGACGTTGAACCCGTTGCGCTTGAGCGCGGTGGTGGCGGTCGCGGCAAGCCCGCTCTGTGCGGTCGCGTTGGAGACCCGCACGGTGACTTCGTCAGGCGAGGTCGTTGTCACCTGCTCGCGTCGCGCTTCGGGAGCCGTGCTGGGCGGCGGTGCTTTCTTGGTCGTGGGCGCGGTTGTCGGCCCCGAGGTTGGCGTCGTCCCCAGGCTCGCGGCGTTCTGGTCGTTCTCCTCAGGCAGTGGATCGTCGTTGATGATCGCGTTGAAAAGCGCCTTCATGTCGGACGTGCGCGGCGGCTCGTCGCCGTTCTGGTCTGTCACACCGGTGGGCACCGTGACGAACGTGAAGTGACCGGCCGCCATGCCCTGCAACGACTGCCCCAGCTGAACAAGGTCTTTGGTGCCGACATTGTCCACCCGGCTATTGCTGATGAACATGTTGACGACGTTGTTGAGCTTGTTCAGGTCGGTCAAAGTGTCTTCGGAAATCAGCGAACGCAGCAGCGACGACAAGAACAACTGCTGGCGCTTGATGCGGCCGTAGTCGCCGTTGAACTCCGTGGTGACCTGCCGGGCCCGTACGTAGTTCAGCGCCGTCGGGCCATCAATGAGCTGGCGTCCCGAATGTTCGAGGACGGTACCGAGTTCGTAGTCGTGCAGCGGTGTCTTGCTGCACACCTCGACACCGCCGAGTGCCTCTACCATCTTCGCGAAGCCGGAGAAGTCGACGGCGATGAACCGGTTGATGCTCAGGCCGGACAGCTTCTGGATTTCCTTCACCAGACATTTCGGACCGCCGAAGGAGAATGCCGAGTTCAGTTTGGTCTCGGTGTAGATATTCTTGGAACCCCAGGTCTTTGTCTTCTCGTCGTAGAGGGGTCCGTACTTACCGGTATCGGGATTCCAGGCTTCGCACTGCATCGGGGTGATCGCCAGGTCGCGGGGGAACGAGACCGCCACCACGCGTTTGCGGTTCGCCGGGATGTTCACCAGCATCACGGTGTCCGACCGTGCGCCGCCGGCGTCCTCGGTGTCGCCCGCGCCCATGTCGGCGTTGGCGCCGGAGCGGGAGTCCATACCGACGATCAGGAAGTCTTCATCGCCGTACTGACCGCTGGGGTCGACGATGTCGCCGGAATTCGGGTCGAGCGCGTTAACGATGTTGAGCCGGTGGTTCTTCGACGCGCTCCACTGCCATGCGCCCCCGGTCAGGGCCAACGCCAGCCCGGCAAACAGTGCGGTCAGCGATCGAAGCGCCAGCAGTATCGGCCGACGGCGGGACTTGAGCTTCGGCGCCAGGCTTGCCGGAGATTTCGGTCGGCGGGCCTGCTCCGGTTTGACCGGGTGTGACGTACCCGCTTCCTCGACCGGGAGTTGGGACTCGGAGTCGTCGCCGTTCGGGTAGTTCGTGAGCTCGAGGTCGGGAATCTCCGAGACGACGTCGAGTGAGTAGGCCGGGGTATCGATGACCTGGGTGTCCTGCTGGTCGACGAACCACTCCGGATCGGGTTCGGCGGGTTCATCGTCGAGGGCCGCGCGGCGATGACGGGTTCCGGTGGCGCCGGTGCCGACCTTGGCGATCAGGTCGGCGACGCTGACCGCGCCGGAGGAATGGTTTCCGCTGCTGGCGGAGCCGCGGGGTGGGGGCTCGACGGCCTCGGCGGAGAGCTCCGCGGGTGCTTCTGGGTGGGTCTGGTGACGGGGCTCGATCTGCCAACGGTGGATGCTGTCGTCGGCGGGTGATTCGGAGAACCGCTCCCACGGTGCGGCGCTGCGTGCGGCGGGAGGGGTCGGGGTGACCGGTTGGCGGTCGGGAGAGCGGCGGTGGCCAAAAGTGGCGTCTACCTCGCCGTCACTCATATTTCACCCGCCTCCGAAGCTCTGATGCCGCCGTCAGTGATGTCCGTGCGCCAATTCAGCACAGCGCCGCGCTGACAGCGCTGCAACTTCGCTACCCGTTGGGTCGCGCGTATTCAGTAGCCCCTGCGCAGCGGGATAACCAACCGCCGCTCAAGCGCAATCCAGCAAGGTCCACATCGTACTGACTTATCGCCTTGGGCGCGATTTCGAACGGGGTTCGCTTCAACCGCCGGAGTGCATGACATCGGCCCCCGCCGGCACCGTGCAGTCATCGGGGTCGTTCAGCCAGCCTTCGGGCAGGCTGACGCGGGCGGGCGAGCCCTGACGGCCACGCGGCCCGGTCGCCGCCTCCGGGAATGCGACGGTGCCGTCCAGCCTGCCCAGCAGCTCGTCGAGTTCATCGAGCGTCTTGACCAGAGCCAGTGCGCGCCGCAAATCCGATCCGGCCGGGAAGCCGTGCAGATACCAGGCGACGTGTTTGCGGATGTCGCGCATGCCCTTGTCCTCGCCGAAGTGGGCGGCGAGCAATGCGCCGTGCCGGCGCACGATGTCGGCGACCTCGCCCAAGGTTGGCGGAGTGGGGGCCGGGCTACCGGTGAATGCGGCCGACAGTTCGGCGAACAGCCAGGGCCGGCCCAGGCAGCCACGGCCGATCACGACGCCGTCGCATCCGGTGCTGGCCATCATGGTCAGCGCGTCGCTGGCGTCGTAGATGTCGCCGTTGCCGAGCACCGGAATGGTTTGTACCTGCTGCTTGAGCAGGGCGATCTGCTCCCAATCCGCGGTGCCGGAGTAACGCTGCGCCGCGGTGCGAGCATGCAGCGCGACCGCTGCCGCGCCTTCAGCTTCGGCGATGCGGCCGGCGTCCAGGTGCGTGTGGTGTTCGTCGTCGATGCCGATGCGGAATTTGACCGTCACCGGGATGTCAGTGCCTTCGGTGGCGCGCACCGCGGCCGCCACGATCTGGCCGAACAATCTGCGCTTGAACGGCAGCGCCGCGCCGCCGCCGCGCTTGGTGACCTTGGGCACCGGGCAGCCGAAGTTCATGTCGATGTGGTCGGCGAGGTTGTCGTCGGCGATCATCTTGGCCGCCGCGTAGGTGGTGGCGGGGTCGACGGTGTAGAGCTGCAGCGAGCGCGGCGATTCCTCGGGAGAGAACGTCGTCATGTGCATCGTGACGGGATGCCGCTCGACGAAGGCACGCGCGGTGACCATCTCGCAGACGTAGAGTCCGCTGACCGTGCCGACCCTGGCCAGCTCTAGTTCACGGCAGAGCGTCCGGAACGCGACGTTGGTTACGCCTGCCATCGGGGCCAGCACCACCGGGCTGGCGAGCGTGATCGGACCGATGCGCATGCAGTACTACCGGCGGCTCATCACCAGTTTGCCGGCGGTCTGATGCAGCTCGTTTGCGGTGGTTCGCTTGCCGGTGCGGGTTTCCCGGTCGAGCTGGCGTTGCTTGGACACCTCGAACTTGTCGCAGGCCTCTTCGAGTTCTTTGATCAGCAGGGCAAGGTCGTCGCGCAGTGCGGCGGCTTCACCGGTGAAGTCCTCGCGCTCGAAGATGCGCCACTTCTTGAGTACCGGCATGACGACCTCTTCGAGGTGGATGCGGGGGTCGTAGACGCCGCCGACGGCGATGAACACGGCCTTGCGCCGGAACTCGGGCACCTGATAGCCGGGCATCTGGAAGTTGCGCAGGATCTTGTGCAGCGACTTCATCGCCTGATTGGGATGGATCTCGAACCCGGCCTCGCTGACGTCCCGGTAGAAGATCATGTGCAGGTTTTCGTCGGCGGAGATTTTGCCCAGCAGCTGGTCGGCGATCGTCTCGTTGCAGGCTTTACCCGTGTTGCGGTGCGAGATTCGGGTCGCGAGCTCCTGGAACGTGACATAGATGACCGAGTCGAAGAGGCTACTGGCGAACAGATCGGCTCGAACTTGGTGGTTCTGACCCGGACTGAAGCCCCGGTTCACCACCTCGAGGCGCAACTTCTCCAATTCGACGGGGTCGACGGCGCGGGTCACCACGAGGTAGTCGCGCAGCGCGATCCCGTGCCGGTTCTCTTCGGCGGTCCAGCGGTTGACCCAGGTGCCCCAGGGGCCGTCCAGGCTGAAGTTCATCGCGATCTCGCGGTGATAGGACGGCAGATTGTCCTCGGTCATCAGGTTCTGCACCATCGCCACCTGGGCGAGGTCGGAGAGCTTGCTCTGCTCGGGGTCCCAGTCCTGCCCGCCGAGCGCGTAGAAGTTCTTCCCGTCCGACCACGGGATGTAGTCGTGCGGGTTCCAGGGCTTGTGCATGGTCAGGTGTCGGTTCAGGTACTTCTCGACGACCGGCTCAAGCTCATGCAAAAGCTGCAGGTCGGTCATTTCGGCTGACATGACGCCCCCAGTTATCTGTGTCTAATGGTTGCAGTCAATATATCTGTGTCGGTCAGTAGCATCAAGTTCCCACTCGGGCGCGCCGGATCACAACTTGGCGTCGTGATGCTGGGTGGTGACGGCCGGGCGACCGATTGCTACTCGGATACCCCTTCCGGGGGCGGCACATACGGGGCGGCCGTGTTGAAAAGCATGTTGACGCAGTAATCGATGAATTGCTTGCGGGTGGCCCCGAGCTGTCTGTTCAAATACGCGGTGAACAGGCTCGTCAAGCCGCCGACCAGGCTGGTGGCAATCATCTTCTGCAGCACCGGATCGCCGATGTTGGACAGCTTTTTCTGCAGCAGATCGATGAAGCTGGGCATCCACTCCGCGCCCGACTGCGTAAGGATCGGCTCGACGGCTGGAGCCAGCAGCAGCACGCGCCCGCGTACCGGGTCGTCGACCATCAGCTCGACGAACTGCTCGACCGCTTCGCGAGGGGTGTCCGACGATGTGAGCGCCGTCATAGCCCGCGCGCAGACGTCGTCGTACACGGCACGCACGAATTCGTCACGGTCGGAAAAGCTCTCGTAGAAATACCGTTCGGTGAGCGCAGCCTTGCGGCAGACGGCACGCACGGTGAGCGCGGGTCCGCGCTCGCTGCCCAATAACTGCACGCCAGCGGCGATGAGGTTGTCGCGGCGAAGGGCGTGACGACTTTCCAGGGGGACGCCTGACCAACGGCCCCGTCGTTGACCGGACTGCACATCGCTCCTAAGCTTTGGATTGACAACGTACGTAGTCAGAATTTCTGCTAGCTACAGGAAACCCAACAGTGACCAAACATACGTCCGAAGCCTGCCCACTGACCAGCGCCGAAGCTGGTAGCGACGCGACCACTGTCGGCGAGGTGGCAATTTCTCTCGATGGGCCAGACGGCGCCGCCAGCGGGTGTCCGGTGTCCCCGTCGGGATATGAGGCGCCGCCAGTCCCGCTCAGCCCGGATTCCCTGACGTGGCGGTACTTCGGCGATTGGCGTGGCATGTTGCAGGGTCCGTGGGCGGGCTCGATGCAAAATATGCACCCGCAACTGGGCGCGGCAGTTATCGACCACTCGACGTTCTTCCGGGAACGCTGGCCCCGACTGCTGCGATCGCTGTATCCGATCGGCGGAGTCGTCTTCGACCAAGACCGCGCGCCGGTCACTGGCGCCGAGGTGCGCGACTATCACGTCGACATCAAGGGTGTTGACGAACAGGGCCGCCGCTATCACGCATTGAACCCCGACGTCTTTTACTGGGCGCACGCCACATTCTTTGTCGGCACAATCCATGTGGCCGAACGGTTTTGCGGCGGGCTGACCGAGGCGCAGAAACGTCAGCTGTTCGACGAGCACGTCGACTGGTACCGGATGTACGGCATGAGCATGCGCCCGGTGCCGGCATCCTGGGAGGAATTTCAGACCTACTGGGATCACATGTGCAGCAACGTGTTGGAGGACAATTGGGCCGCCCGCGCCGTTCTCGATCTGACTGAGCTCCCCAAACCTCCTTTCGCCCAATGGCTTCCGGATGGGTTGTGGGCGGCGCAACGAAAACTCGTGGCACCGCTCTTCGTCTGGTTCACCGTCGGTCTCTACGATCCATCAGTGCGGCAACTGATGGGCTACCAGTGGTCGCGCCGCGACGAATGGCTGCACCGGCGGTTGGGTGACTTCGTTCGTCTCGTCTTCGCTTGTGTGCCAGCACGATTCCGCAAGCACCCGCGGGGCAGGGCCGGTTTGGATCGGGCGTCCGGACGGATCCCGGTCGACGCGCCGCTCGTGCACACACCTGCGCGCAACCTGCCGCCGGCCGACGAGCGCGACAACCCAATGCATTACTGCCCCAAGGTTTCCTAGGGCGCGATCTCAGTCCGCCGGGACGACCGTCGATTTGCGTTCGCCGCCGTTGCGCTCATTCCACAACCGGTAGACGTCCACGGCGGCGTCTTGGGGCTGGTATCGCATGGGCAGCCTCCGCTGGTTCCAGCTCTTCGAGAACTCATCGTAAAACGTTGAGACCTCAAAATATTTGCGGTCATCGAGGTAGTACTGCTCATAGGATTCGCGCTCGATCAAGAAGACGACTTCCTTGGGCGAGCAGTAGTAGAGCGAGCCCAAGCACATCGGACACGGATGGGCCATCACGTAAATGGTGGCGTCGATGAGGTGCTCGGTGCCCAGCTTCATGCAGGCCTCTCGGATCGCCAGGATCTCGGCGTGGGCGGTCGGATCGTTGGTCTGGGCGACTTTGTTGGCGCTCTCGGCGAGCACTTCGCCGTCTTTGACGATCACCGTCGCGAACGGGCGGCCACCTTCGGCGACGTTTCGGCGGGCCAGGTCGATGGTCCGTTGGGCAAAATCGGTCACGGGTCCTCCGGCGCGTGAGCAGCAGATAATTCGGAGGGTAGTCCCGGCAGTTTCGGGCACCGGTGCTGTGGTAATAACTAGCTTATCTATGTTTGTTTGGAATTCGGAGTTAAGGGAGGACCATGGCGCGCGCCGATAGTGATCGCTGGGATCTCGCGACGAGCGTCGGGGCGACGGCAACCATGATCGCCGCTCAGCGGGCGTTGTCCAACGACGAGAAGCTGATCGACGACCCGTATGCGGCGCCGTTGGTGCGGGCGGTCGGAATAGATGTGTACGTCCGGTTGGTCAATGGCGAGATTCCCGTCGGTGGGGATACCGAATTCGACCCCCGCCGGATGGCCGAGGGGATGGCGTGTCGCACCAGGTTCTACGACCAGTTCTTCCTGTCCGCCGCCCGCAGCGGCGTCACGCAGGCGGTGATTCTCGCCTCGGGTCTGGATGCACGTGCCTACCGCTTGCCGTGGCCGGCGGGCACCGTCGTTTATGAGGTCGACATGCCCGACGTGATCGAGTTCAAGACCCTGACCCTGGCCGATCTCGGCGCGGACCCGACCGCCGAGCGGCGCACCGTCGCGATCGATCTGCGCGACGACTGGGCCACCGCGCTGGTGGCCGCGGGATTCGACCCGAAGGCGCCTTCGGTGTGGAGTGCGGAGGGCCTGCTGGTGTACCTCCCGGACGACGCTCAGGACGCGTTGTTCGACAACATCACCGAGCTCAGCGCTCCCGGCAGCCAGCTGGCTTTCGAATTCGTGCCCGACACAGCGATTTTCGCCGACCCCCGATGGCGTTCACACCACGACCGGATGAGCGAACTCGGCTTCGAAGTTGACTTCAACGATCTGGTCTACCACGGCCACCGCAGCCACCTCGTCGACCACATCAAGCAGCGTGGCTGGGAAGTGTCATCGCACACGGTCAAGGAGCTGCACGCGGCCAATGGATTTCACTACCCCGACGACGAGGTCGCGCAGGCCTTCGCCGATATGACCTACAGCAGTGCGGTGCTCGCGCGATACCAGTCGGTCTTAGCCGAGCAGGCTGTCCCTCAGGCGGTTGGTGAGTATTTCCTGGAACACTGCGCTAGCGGGTTCGTAGAGATTGTGAAAAGTCGCACGAACCGCATCCCGTTCGTATTCGGGGATCGATGCGACCGGGGTCCAAAAGCTGTCGATGTCCAACTGGAAATACGGCCCCGGCTGCGGCGGCAGGGTCCGGCGCAGGTAGTAGTTGGGGTCTAGCGCTTGGCCGATGCCCGGCCCGTAGCGCACGATCATCGAGTTGCCCGGTTGCTCTTCGCGGTAGACGGCGGCACCCTGCCATTCGGTCAGGGCCAACCCGCCGGGCGCGATGCGCTGGGGCCCAAGCAGGGACTCCGCGATCCATTCAGCCCAGTCGACGCGACCGTCGGCGTCCAATGGAACGCGGATCTCCAGGAGGTAGCGCAGACCGATGCGCTCCACCCCGACGATCGACGACACCTGTGAGCGCGCGTCGACGACGCGCATCGTGATGTCGGACAACTCCTCGAAGCTGTAGGGGGCGGTGGTCTCGATGACGATGGCTTGGCTTTTGATCGAGGCGGCCTGCGTGCCGTCGCGGTTGACGTAGCGGGCGAACTGCTCACCCCCCGCCGGTGCCGGGCTGCCCCCCGGGCCCACACCCCAGGCCACATCCTGGGCTTGGCGTTCGATGGGCAGGTCGTCGCTGAGGAGGTGTTTGAGCTCTCGGCTCGACTCCTCGGTGAGGGAGTCCGTTGCGGGGTGACGGATCTCCATCGTTACCAGGGCTGCGGGCGCGTTTTGCCAGGCCGGATCGACACTCACGTGGCGAAGCATAGCCAAAGTCGCCGGGCAGGTCTGGCTAGTGGCGTCCGCCCGCGACCTCGGACCAGTTGTGCCGCCGAACGTTAGTGTGAGAAACGGGACTGATCCCCAAGTCAGCCCGATTGCCAACAACCTCGCGACGCAACAATTGGCGACTTCGCTGCGTGACCGGACAGGAGAATGTTCAGGTGACTCGATCGATGAGCCCGAAGGGGCAGTCGAAAGTGCCGGTTCCGCCTGCAAGCCTCTCGGGCAGTGCCCCGGTCGATAACGAGCTGGGCTTATTTCTTCGTGCGAGTCGCGCAAGGGTGGAACCGGCAGCGGCTGGTCTCCCGTGCGGTGCCTCGAGTCGGCGGGTTCGGGGGCTTCGGAGGGAGGAGGTGGCGGTGCTTGCCGGAGTGAGCGTCGACTACTACGCCCGCTTGGAGCAAGGGCGGGAGCGCAAGCCCTCGCCGTCGGTGATCGACGCCATCGGCCGGGCGCTTCGACTGGCCCCGGATGCCTGCGAGCACCTGAGCCGGCTGGCAGGTCTGAATCCCCGCTTCAAGCCGAACAGCCCGCGCGACCTGGTTCACCCCTCGCTGCTGCGGATTCTGGAGATATGTGCCCCGCGGGCGGCGGCGTACGTGCTGGGCCCGGCCTTTGACCTGCTCGCGGTCAACCCCATCTCGGAGGCGCTGCTGACGCCCTTCGGGGAAGTGCAGAACATGGCGCGGCTCATGTTCACCCACCCCCTGGCGGACACGTTCTTACCTGACAGGGAAGCCATGCAGCGCAACGTCGTCTACTCACTGCGCCTGAACGCGGGACGATTCCCGAAAGACAGCGACATCACAGATATCGTCGCCGAGCTCAGGAACGACTCGCCAACGTTCTGCAGCATGTGGGATGAGCAGGACGTCGGAATACTGCCTAGAGCCCCAAAGGTTTTCCTGCTACCCGAGCTGGGCCGCATCGAGTTGACCTACCAGACGTTCGACGTACTCGATGCCCCAGGGCAACGACTTCGCGTCGGCACCCCTGAGCCGGGAAGCCGTAGCGAGCAAGTTCTGACTCGTCTGGCCGGTTGGACGGCCGAGCGGACTGCTACGGGCCTTCTATCGTGATCCATTGGGTTTCGGTGAACTCCAGCAAACCGGTACGGCCACCAGATCTGCCGTAGCCGCTGTCCTTAACGCCGCCGAACGGCGCCTGGGGTTCGTCATCGAGCGTCGTGCCGTTGATGTGGCACATGCCGACGTCGAGGCGCTTGGCAAGGTCGAGAGCAAGTGGCACGTTGCTGGTGAAGATCGACGCCGCCAGGCCGTAGTCGGTGTCGTTGGCCATCCGCAGGGTCTGCTCGGGCCCGTCAACGGCGACAACGGTGACCAGCGGGCCGAAGGACTCCTCACGCCAGGCACGCATGTCCGAAGTGACGTCGGCCAGCACGGTGGGGGCGAAGCACGGGCCGTCGGCCGTACCCCCGGTTACCAGCGTGGCGCCGGCTGCCACGGCGTCGGCCACCAGGCCGGACAGCTTCTTGATGCTGTCCTGTCCCACGACGGGCCCGAGCACGGTCTTCTGATCGCGGGGATCGCCGCAGGAGAAGGCAGTGGCCCGCGCGACCAGACGCTGGATGAACTCGTCCGCGATGGTGCGGTCGACGATGATGCGTTCGGTGATCACGCACCCCTGGCCGGAGTTGGCGAAGGAGCCGAAGGCGGCGGCTTCGACCGCTCGGTCGAGGTCGGCGTCGGCGAGCACCAGAATCGGCGCCTTGCCGCCGAGTTCGAGGATTGTCCGCTTCAGCGCTGCGGCCGCTTTCTGGGCGATGATGCGCCCCACCCGGGTGGAACCAGTGAAATGCACCAGCCTCACCGCCGGGTGGGCGATCAGCGCATCCACCACGTCGGGGCCGTCCTCGGGTGCATTGGTGATGAGATTGACTGTTCCGTCGGGCAATCCGGTCTCGGTCAGGCACTCGGCGATCAAGCCGTGGGTTCGCGGAGTCTGCTCTGACGCCTTCATCACGACGGTGTTGCCCGCAGCCAGGGCGTTGGGCACCGAGGTGCCGACGAGCAGGGCCGGGGCGTTCCAGGGGATCATGCACGCAACCACGCCGACTGGCTTACGGATCGCCATCGAGGTGCGATTTGGTTTTTCGGATGGAAGGACCTCACCGGTGAGAACCTCGTGGACCGCGCCGGCCGCGTAGCGGAACTTCTCAGCCAGTCCTGAGGTGTTGTAGTGGCCCCAGGCGGCGGGTCCGCCCATTTCGGCGGTGATGGCCTGGAAGATCTCATCGGCTCGTGCTTCGATCCTCTCGGCCGCCGCCCACAAGATTCGCCGGCGCTCATTGGGTGGCAACGCTGCCCACGCAGGAAACGCACGTTCGGCGGCGCCGACAGCGCGTAGGACATCGCCGGGGGTCGCGGCGGCAGCCTGGGAGGCGACCTCGCCGGTGAACGGATTGTGTGTCTCGTAGGTACCTAGGGTGGCTGACTGCTGCCAGGCACCGTCGATCAGCAACAACTGCACCACGTCCTCACCTCGCTCCTGCCAGTAGCAGGTCGGCTCCGCGCTCTCCGATCATGATGGAAGGCGCGTGCGTGTTGCCACGGGGCAAGTCGGGCATGATCGACGCATCGATCACGTGCAGTCCGTCGATGCCGCGGACCCTAAGCATCGGATCCACCACTGCGTTCTTGTCTGTGCCCGCTCGGCAGGTGCCGGCCGGGTGGTTGATCGAGATCAGGTTGTCCCGCACTGACTGCAACAGCACGTTGTCGGTGTCGGTTACCGAGACCTCTGCCTCACCGAGGTAGGCGCGCAGGGCAGGAGCGGACCCGATCTCGGTGATTCGACGGAGTCCCTTGACTAGGAGATCGCGGTCAGCCTGTTCGGCCAGGTACTGGGGGTCGATCAGAGGCTTGGCCCAGGGGTCCGTGGAGCGCAGCCGGAGAGTGCCCCGGCTTTCGGGCTTGAGAAGGACCACCAGACAGGTGAACACCGGGTCTGCGCTGCCCGCGAAGTCCATCACCAAGGGGAAAATCTGGAGGTCCGGGGCAGGAGCATTGTCGCCGCAGCGTAGGAACGCGGCCACTTCGCCGAATGGCGACGCCAAAGGCCCGCTGCGCGTGGCGATGTAGCGATCGACGTTTTCAGGAGTGAAGTCCTCGATCCACGTCTTCCCGTGAATGAGAGGCCAGCGGACCATCGCCGCCGGGTGATCCTGCAGGTTCGCGCCGACGCCGGGCAGATCGTGAACTACATCGATCCCCAGCTCCCGCAGGTGGTCTGCGGGCCCGATCCCCGAGAGCATGAGCAGTTGAGGTGTGCGCAATGCGCCCGCGCACAGCACGACCGAGTCCGCGTTGACAATGATCTGCTCTCCGGTGACGTCGGTGAAGACCACGCCTCGCGCGACGCCGTCCTTCAGTGCGACGCGCTGGACGAGCGCATTGGTGTGAACCGTCAGGTTGGGCCGGTCCCGGATCGAGTGCAGATAGCCGTGTGCCGCGCTGTTGCGTTGACCATCGCGCATATTGGCGAGAAAGAGGCCCACGCCGTCGAGCTCCGCGCCGTTGAAGTCCCGGTTCAACGGCAGGCCGTTCTCAACACCAGCTGCCATGAACGCCAACGAGATTGGATTCATGCTCGCGGCCGTCGTAACGGCGATCGGCCCCCCGGTGCTATGCACATCCGACGTCCCCAGCTCGCTGTCCTCACTGCGCAGAAACCTCGGCAGTACGTCGTCCCATCCCCAGCCCTCCATGCCCTGCGCAGCCCAGTTGTCGTAATCGAGCCGGTGACCCCGGAACCACGCCAGGAAATTGATCGCACCGCCGCCGCCAAGCGTGCGACCCGCGGAGACGGGCACCTCGCGGTGCTGCAGTTCCGGTTGCGGGACCGTCATGTCGCACCAGTCGTACTCGCCGCGCAGAAGATGTCCAACGCCGCGGGGCGCGAGAATGTCGGGGTCGGTGTCCGGACCTCCGGCTTCCAAAAGCAGCACGGTACGGTCCGCACTCTCACTGAGCCGTGCCGCCACCACACAGCCGGCAGCTCCGCCGCCGACCACGACGTAGTCGTAGGTCTCGGGCCCGGGAAGATTCGTATTCATGCATTCAGGCTGAATCAGAGCCCCTTGACGAAGAAGGGTGTGTGAACCTGGTAGCCGCACCCCCACCCTGGGCCCCTGCTTGTCTTGGGGCGGCGACGTCAGCTGACTCGACTACTTTGGCCGGCGGACACGCCAGACACAGATCTTGAGGAGCGCTCGCACCAGTGGATTGGGCAACGGTCGGCAAAGCGGCGGCAATATTCGCCGTAACCAATATCGACGACTTGGTGGTGCTGGCGGTCTTCTTCGGCCCGGCGTCGAGGACCCGATCGGGAGTTGCGCGCGTCATCGTTGGCCAGTACCTAGGTTTCGCGGCAATCCTGGCGGTATCGGTGATTGGCGCCTTCGGTGCGAATCTGCTGCCCGCGTCGGCAATTCCTTACCTTGGCCTCGTTCCGCTGCTGTTGGGTCTGCGAGCTGCACGGAGATTGTGGCGCGAGCGCGCGCAGGACGATCCCGCGGCTGTGGGATCCGCGCGTGGTGCGGGCGGCATGCAGGTAGCGGCGGTGACCTTCGCCAACGGCGGCGACAACATCAGTCTGTACGTGCCGGTGTTTGCGCTAGCTGATGTGCTTGGCACGGCTACCTATATGGGGGTGTTCCTGCTCGGGGTTGGCCTGTGGTGTGTCGCCGGGTGGTTCTTCGCGACACGACAGGCCGTCGCCGCGCTGCTGGCGCGGTGGAGCCACATCATCCTGCCCGTCGTTCTGATCGGGATCGGATCAACGATCCTGATTGAGGCTGGGGCCTTCGGCCTCTGACACACCCCACACGTCTGGTCTGTGCCCCTGTTCAGAGTCGGTTGATGGGTGACGTTTCTGTTTCGGTTGATCCTTGACACTCGTGTTGTGTTTTAGGTGCCTGCGCTGGTGCGCAGGGCCCGTTTGTTTCGTACCTCTCCGGTGCTGGTTCGGGCGGCGGTTTTGACTA
>NZ_BFCH01000003.1 GCF_003112775.1 Mycobacterium montefiorense
ACGGGACTTGCTGAACGCCTTACTGGTCTGGCTGGCCGTGATCTGTGGGTCATTGATGTTGAGGACCCGGCGATCACGACCCAACCCACCACCGCAGTCACGGCGCCCGATCCTGACGATATTGCGTACATCATTTACACCTCGGGCACTACCGGCACCCCCAAAGGTGTTGGGATTCCCCATCGCAATCTGACGCACTTGGCGGAGTCATTGCCTGAGCACCTGTTGTCTGGGCAGGTGTGGACGCAGTGGCATTCCTATAGCTTCGATTTTTCGGTGTGGGAGATCTTTGGGGCCCTGTTGCGTGGTGGGCGGTTGGTGGTGGTGCCCGATGGGGTGGTTTCCTCGCCGCAGGATTTCCACGCGTTGTTGGTGGCCGAGCAAGTCACGGTGTTGAGTCAGACACCGTCGGCGGTCGCGGCGTTGTCGGCGCAGGGTTTGGAATCGGTGGCGTTGCTGCTTGGTGGTGAAGCCTGCCCGCCTGAGGTGGTGGATCGGTGGGCGCCTGGCCGGGTGATGATCAACGCCTATGGCCCGACTGAGACCACGGTGGTTGTGGCCATCAGTGCACCGCTGGTGGCGGGGTCGGTGCCGCCGATTGGGGTTCCGGTGTCGGGGGCGGCGTTGTTTGTGTTGGATGGGTGGTTGCGTGCGGTGCCTGTTGGTGTGGTGGGTGAGTTGTATGTGGCTGGTCGTGGTGTGGGTGTGGGGTATGTGGGCCGGTCGGGGTTGACGGGTTCGC
>NZ_BFCH01000004.1 GCF_003112775.1 Mycobacterium montefiorense
ACGGGACTTGCTGAACGCCTTACTGGTCTGGCTGGCCGTGATCTGTGGGTCATTGATGTTGAGGACCCGGCGATCACGACCCAACCCACCACCGCAGTCACGGCGCCCGATCCTGACGATATTGCGTACATCATTTACACCTCGGGCACTACCGGTGTGCCTAAAGGTGTTGGGATTGCGCACCGCAACGTCACCGACCTGATCGACTCGCTGGATACCAGACTCCCGCGTGAGGGTGTGTGGTCGCAGTGGCACTCGTATAGCTTCGACGTTTCGGTGTGGGAGATCTGGGGTGCCCTGCTGCGTGGTGGGCGGGTAGTCGTCGTACCCGAAGACGTGGTTTCTTCGCCGCAGGATTTCCACGCGTTGTTGGTGGCCGAGCAAGTCACGGTGTTGAGTCAGACACCGTCGGCGGTCGCGGCGTTGTCGGCGCAGGGTTTGGAATCGGTGGCGTTGGTGATCGCTGGTGAAGCCTGCCCGCCTGAGGTGGTGGATCGGTGGGCGCCTGGCCGGGTGATGGTCAACGCCTATGGCCCGAC
>NZ_BFCH01000005.1 GCF_003112775.1 Mycobacterium montefiorense
TTACACCTCGGGCACTACCGGTGTGCCTAAAGGTGTTGGGATTGCGCACCGCAACGTCACCGACCTGATCGACTCGCTGGATACCAGACTCCCGCGTGAGGGTGTGTGGTCGCAGTGGCATTCCTATAGCTTCGACGTTTCGGTGTGGGAGATCTGGGGTGCCTTGCTGCGTGGTGGGCGGTTAGTCGTCGTACCCGAAGACGTGGTGAGTTCACCGCAGGATTTCCACGCTCTGTTGGTGGCCGAGCAAGTCACGGTGTTGAGTCAGACACCGTCGGCGGTCGCGGCGTTGTCGGCGCAGGGTTTGGAATCGGTGGCGTTGGTGATCGCTGGTGAAGCCTGCCCGCCTGAGGTGGTGGATCGGTGGGCGCCTGGCCGGGTGATGGTCAACGCCTATGGCCCGACTGAGACCACGATGTGTGTGGCCATCAGTGCACCGCTGACACCGAAATCGGGGGTGCCGCCGATTGGGGTTCCGGTGCCGGGGGCGGCGTTGTTTGTGTTGGATGGGTGGTTGCGTGCGGTGCCTGTTGGTGTGGTGGGTGAGTTGTATGTGGCTGGTCGTGGTGTGGGTGTGGGGTATGTGGGCCGGTCG
>NZ_BFCH01000006.1 GCF_003112775.1 Mycobacterium montefiorense
GCTCCAACCCCAAGGCTGGACCACCCGAAAACACCCCAACGGCGACACCGAATGGATCCCACCCCCACACCTCGACCACGGCCAACCCCGCACCAACACCTACCACCACCCCACCAAACTCCTCCTCAACCCCGACAACGACAAGCCGGCATAACAGCCGCGGTTACCCACTGGTTAGCGTTAGTCCCGTGAATCGTGAGCGCACCCTGCTGCTGATGCGGCACGCGAAATCCGGCTACCCGCCCGGCGTAACGGACCACGACCGGCCCTTGGCGCCCCGCGGCATTCGAGAGGCGGGCCTGGGTGGTGACTGGCTGCGCGCCAACCAACCCGGCATCGACGCCGTGCTGTGCTCCACGGCCACCCGCGCCCGTCAAACCCTCGCCAACACTGGCGTCGACGCGCCCGTGCAGTATCGCGAGCGCCTCTACGACACCACCCCGGGCACGATGATCGACGAGATCAACGGGATCGCCAACACCGTCGACACCTTGCTCGTCGTCGGGCACGAACCGACGATGTCTTCCCTGGCGATCGGTCTGGCAGGCAACGATGGCACCGATACGACTGCGGTACAACGTATTTCAGAGAAATTTCCGACGTCGGCGATCGCGATCCTCAGGGTCGCCGGCGACTGGACGGATCTGCAGCTTCGACGAGCAGCGTTGACCGGCTTTCACGTTCCGCGCTGAACCCCCCGCTAGGAGTTGGTCGAGAGCGTCAGCTCCATCAGCTT
This sequence comes from Mycobacterium montefiorense, assembly GCF_003112775.1. Lineage (GTDB taxonomy): Bacteria > Actinomycetota > Actinomycetes > Mycobacteriales > Mycobacteriaceae > Mycobacterium > Mycobacterium montefiorense. The sequence continues at coordinate 737 of NZ_BFCH01000006.1, forward strand.
GAGGGCCTGGCCGCAGGCGTCGATACCGGGTGCTTGCGGGTTGACCCACCAGCCGACCACTCCGGCCGCATCGCTGGCCACACCGCACGCCCCGTTCGGGTCGTCCGGGCGCATCACAATCGAGTTCACGCCCGCGATCGTCCGCGTTTCCACCTTGTATTTCAGGAAGTCGGCGACCTTACGCTCTTCGCCCAGACTGCCCTGCTCGAACCAGAATCGGGTGATATCGATCAGGCCGGCCGGGTTGGCCGCCTGCCACCGGCAGATCGCGCCGACGAACGTGCTCTGAATATCGAGCGGGTCGGCGCCCACGGTCTTAGCCAGGATGTCGCTGGTCAAAACCTCACACTCCTTGAGCAGGTTCGGGTACTGCTGCTGGGAGGTGTTGTTGCGCGGCACACCGCCGGAGCCTGCCTTGACAGCATCACCCCCGATAGATCTCGAGCAGCCGGTCAGGATCACCAGCGCGGTCAGCGAGATGACCACCGCCGTCCGGACACGTCTTGTCATCATTTCGAGTTCGCAATCGATTGACGAGTCAATTCTCTGGCGATGTCGCACGGCTGCGGGAATGGCTTCTGGCTGAAACTGATCGACCACTCGATGAAGTCGTCCTGGAACTGAATGCCGACCTCACACAGCGAGTCACCCAGGTTCGGCTCGTTGCCGACCGCGATGAAGCCGCTGTGGCCGTTGATGTTGATGTCGTCGACGCTGGCGCGCGAAAGCTCCTCGGTCTTGCGTTCACGTCCGATTGGGCTACCGCGGTACCAGGAAAAGGAGAAGTGCGGGCCGAGGATGCCGCCGCCCGCCAGCCACTGGCATCCCACGGAGTTGCGGGCCGTGTTGATCAGGCCACTCACCTTGGTCAGCTCCGCGATCGTCTGGTCGCCGACGCCCCCGCATTGCGGAAACATCGGTCCGTGGTGGCCTTCTGCGTTCCCCGGCGCCGACGACGACGTCCCACCCGGTTTGTTGTCGCCGGAGCCTGAGCAGCCCGCAACCGTCGGGATCAAGAGGGTGATAGCCGCAAGGGCTAGCGCCGTGAGGTTACGACGCACCGCTACCCTGCTTCCGCTCAGCTTGCACCTGGTCCACACGATGCACTGTAGCGGCAGCCCACCGGGTCAACCACCGACGCGCCACCTGATCAGGCATTTTCCTTGCATTGCGGGATGCGGCACGCGCGCACAGCCGCCCGGCGGTGCTCAGCGCCGCGCCGCGTGCCATATGCGACAGTTACCAAATGCTTCTGGCACTGCTGCGCCAGTACATCCGGCCGTACCGGCGGCTGGTGGCGGTGCTGATGGTGCTTCAAACGATCAGCACGCTGGCGACGCTGTACCTGCCGACGGTCAACGCCGCGATCATCGACGACGGCGTTGCCAAGGGCGACACCGCGGCGATCATCCGTCTGGGCATGGTGATGCTGGCCGTCACCGGATTGCAGGTGTTGTGCTCGGTCGGAGCCACCTACTTCGGGTCGCGGACAGGAATGGGATTCGGCCGCGACCTGCGCCTGGCGATGTTCGAGCACGTCACCACCTTCTCCGAGCGCGAGACCGCCCGATTCGGCGCGCCGACGCTGCTCACCCGCAGCACCAACGATGTTCGCCAGATCCAATACCTGGTTCAAATGGCGGGCACGGTGCTGGTTACGGCCCCGATCATGTGCGTCGGCGGAATCTTCATGGCCATCCACCAGGAGGCCGCTCTGACATGGTTGCTGCTGGTCAGTGTCCCGATCCTGGCCGTGGCCAACTACTGGATCATGTCGCATATGCTGCCGCTGTTTCGCAGCATGCAAGCCCTGATCGACGGCATCAACCGGGTGATGCGCGACCAGCTGTCCGGCGTACGGGTGGTCCGGGCGTTCACCCGCGAAGAATTTGAGCGCGACCGGTTTTCTCGCGCCAATGTCGCGCTGTCGAATGCCTCGCTGACGGCGGGCAACTGGCAGGCGCTGATGCTGCCGGTGACCACGCTGACCATCAACGTGTCCAGCGTCGCGCTGATCTGGTTCGGCGGGCTGCGCATCGACCGCGGCCAGATGCAGGTCGGCTCACTGACCGCATTTCTGGCGTACTTCACGCAGATCCTGATGGCTGTGCTGGTGGCGACGATGACACTGGTAGTGCTGCCGCGAGCTTCCGTGTGCGCCGAGCGGATCACCGAGGTGCTGTCCACTCACGCTGCCGTCGACAACCCGCAACATCCCAAGCTTCCGAAAGCGGGAATCACCGGCGTGGTGCGCTTGGACCGCGCGACGTTCACCTATCCGGGCGCGGATCGCCCTGTGCTGCAAGATATCTCGTTGACGGCGCTGCCCGGCACCACCACCGCGGTGGTCGGCAGCACCGGCTCGGGTAAATCGACGCTGGTGTCGCTGATCTGCCGGCTCTACGACGTGACCGCCGGCGCCGCCTTCCTCGACGACCTCGACGTCCGCGATTACGACACCGAGCGGTTGTGGTCGGCGGTCGGCCTGGTCCCGCAACGCGGATACCTCTTCTCCGGCACGGTCGCGGACAACCTGCGGATAGGCGCGGCTCCCGGCCAGGTGGTGACCGAGGAGCAGATGTGGGAAGCGTTGCGAGTCGCCGCCGCCGACCAATTCGTCCGGGCACACGCCGACGGGCTGCAGATGCGCGTCGCCCAGGCCGGGATGAATTTCTCGGGCGGGCAACGACAACGGCTAGCGATCGCCCGCGCAGTCATCCGCCGGCCGGCGATCTACTTGTTCGACGACGCATTCTCCGCGCTCGACGTGCACACCGACGCCCACGTCCGGGCCGCGCTGCACGAAATCTCCGGCGGTGCGACCATCATTGTTGTCACACAACGTATCTCGACGGCTTATCGGGCCGACCAGATCATCGTCGTGGACAACGGGAAACTGGTGGGCACCGGCACGCATGAATCGCTGCTGGCCGATTGCACCACCTACGCCGAATTCGCCGACTCGCAATCGGTCGGCGCGTTGCGATCAGGTCAGGCCGGGGGCATGCCGTGACCACGACGACGAACCGGCCCGGCCGCGGCGCCGTCCCCAACACCCGATCCCGCGACTTCTGGGGCACAGCGGCGCGGCTGGTGAAACGGCTTGCGCCACAACGAACACTGAGCATCGCGGTGATCACCCTGGGCCTCACCGGCACCGTGATCGGCGTGGTCGTACCGCGAATTCTCGGCCACGCCACCGATCTGCTCTTCAACGGTGTGATCGGGCGGGAACTACCGGCGGGAATCACCAAGGCACAGGCCATTGCCCAAGCCCGGGCACGCGGCGACCGGGCTTTCGCCGACCTGCTGTCCGGAATGAATGTGATACCGGGCCACGGCGTGGACTTCGGCGCGGTAGCCGCAACACTGGCCATTGCTCTGGCCTTTTATATCGTTGCCTCACTGCTGATTTGGGCACAGTCCCGGCTGCTCAACCTCACCCTGCAGCGCACCATGGTCGCGCTGCGGTCCGACGTCGAAGATAAAGTCCACCGACTGCCGTTGTGCTACTTCGACGGACGGCTGCGCGGCGAACTATTGAGCCGGGTGACCAACGACATCGACAACGTCCAATCCTCGCTGTCGATGACGATCAGCCAGGTGCTGACGTCGATCCTGACCGTTGTCACGGTGCTGGCGATGATGCTGTCGATCTCGCCGATGCTGACGCTGATCACGGTGCTGACCGTGCCGCTCTCGCTGCTGGCGACCCGAGCAATCACGCGCCGCTCGCAACGGCTTTTCAAGGCTCAGTGGACCAGCATCGGACGGCTCAACGCCCACATCGAAGAGACCTACAGCGGGTTCACCGTAGTCAAGACCTTCGGCCACCGCGACGCTGCACGTGAACAATTCCGCGACCTCAATGACGACGTCTACCAGGCCAGCTTCGGCTCCCAGTTCTTCTCCGGCTTGGTGGCACCGGCCACGACGTTCATCGGCAACCTCGGCTACGTCGCGGTCGCGGTGCTCGGCGGCCTACAGGTGGCCACCGGACACATCACCCTCGGCGACATCCAGGCGTTCATCCAATACGTCCGGCAGTTCAACAACCCGCTGAGCCAGGTGGCCGCGATGTACAACACGCTGCAGTCCGGGGTGGCCAGTGCCGAGCGGGTGTTCGAGCTGCTCGACGAGCCCGAGGAAGCGCCGGTCTCCGCGCAACTGCCCCCCAACGGCCAGGCCCCGCCGCACGGACGTGTCGAGTTCGACCGCGTGAGCTTTGCCTACCACCCGGGCACCCCGGTGATCGAGGACCTGTCCATGACGGTCGAGCCGGGCAGCACCGTGGCGATCGTCGGCCCGACCGGAGCGGGCAAAACCACGCTGGTCAACCTGCTGATGCGGTTCTACGACGTCGACGCCGGCCGCATTCTGGTCGACGGCGTCGACATCACTACGATCAGCAGACAAGCACTGCGCTCGCGAATAGGCATGGTGCTGCAAGATACCTGGCTATTTGACGGGACCATCGCGGAGAACATCGCCTACGGGCGCCCCGAAGCCAGCGAAAACGAGCTGGTAGAAGCCGCCAAGGCGGCCTACGTCGACCGGTTTGTGCACACCCTGCCGGCCGGTTACCAGACCCGGGTCACCGGCGACGGCGCCAACATCAGCGCCGGTGAGAAGCAGCTGATCACGATCGCGCGCGCGTTTCTGGCCCGTCCGCAGCTGTTGATCCTGGATGAGGCGACCAGCTCAGTCGACACCCGCACCGAGGCCCTTATACAGCGCGCGATGCACGAGCTGCGCCGAGATCGCACGAGTTTCGTTATCGCGCACCGACTTTCGACGATTCGTGACGCAGACCGCATCGTGGTGGTCGAGTCCGGCCGCATCATCGAACAGGGCAACCATGCCGAGCTGATGGCCCGCCGGGGCGCCTATTACGCGATGACCCGAGCCTGACTTCAGCCACCTGAGACGTTACTGAAACGACGCCAAGAAGTTATTGAGGATCCATTTAGGAGCGGGGCCGACGCTAGTTCCATCAGCACCCCAACCGCACACCTGAAAAGGATCACCGCAATGTTCTCTCACCGCATCCGCACCATTGCCGCCACCGTGATCGGCGCTGCCGCCATCGGACTCGTCGCAGTTGGAACCGCCGGCACCGCCGGGGCCAGCACCGCCGACGACGCGTTCATTACGCAGATGGACAAGCTCGGTATCTCCTTCAGCTCCCCCGCCGAGGCAGTCCGGGAAGGCCACCTGGTGTGCCAGGAGCTCGCCTCCGGCAAGTCCGGGACCGACGTCGCCACCGAGGTCCTCAAGCAGACGAACCTGACCACCCACCAGGCGGCTTACTTCGTCGTCGATGCGACCCACGCGTACTGCCCGTCGCTCGCCCCTCAACTCACCTAGTCGCACCCACCACCGAAGAATGGGGGGATCTCGGTAACCGGGATCCCCCCATTTACCTGTTTTCAGCTCCGGATTGGACGTCTCGTTGGCGCCGGCGGCGCATCGCACTCGACGGCATGGCCGTGACTGCACAGCAAGCTGATGATTGGAACACCCTGACAATCAAGGTGATTCAACCTCGCGCGACTATGCAAACGGTCGAGCGCAGGGCCGCAATTCACGCGAGATCTCGTTGCGACCTTCCGAAGCCGGCGTCGGGCTCACTAAGCTTCGGGTTCGGCTGTTGATTTGCTGCGCGGCGATTGCTATGCAGTAAGCAGCTGTGGCCAACACATCAAGGAGATGTCGATGAAGCTCTCGCCTCGCGCCGTTACCGCCGCCGCTGCCGCCGCGTTGGCCCTGGTACTCGCCATCGGTGGTTGTTCGAACAACTCGAGCACCGGCAAATCGCCCGGACCCACCGCAACCACTTCCAGCAGCGAAGCAGCCACCCTGCTCAAGCAAGCTACCGACGCGATGAGCAAGGTCACCGGGATGCATGTGAGCGTGGCTGTGCAGGGCGACGTGCCCAACTTGCGGTTGACCAAGCTGGACGGCGACATCTCCAACGCCCCGCAGACGGTTGCCACCGGCACCGCAACGCTGCTGGTCGGCAAATCCTCCCAAGACGCGAAGTTCGTCTACGTCGACGGCCATCTCTATTCCGATCTCGGACAACCCGGCACCTACACCGACTTCGGTAACGGTGCCTCGATCTACAACGTGTCGGTGCTGCTCGACCCCAACAAGGGGCTGGCCAATCTGCTGTCGAAGCTGCAGGGCGGGTCGCTCGCCGGCACCGATCAGGTCAACGGCGTCGCGACCACGAAGATCACCGGAAACTCGTCCGCCGACGACGTGGCCACGCTGGCCGGCTCCAAGCTGACCGCCCAGAGCGTGACGACGGTGCCCACCACAGTCTGGATCGCCTCGGACGGGTCCTCGCACCTCGTCCAGGTTCAGATCCATCCCACGAATGACACCTCGGTGACGCTGACCATGTCCGACTGGGGCAAGACAGTCACCGCCACCAAGCCCGCCTAGGGATCGACGTGGGTGTCGGCGCCGTGCATCGCAAACCCGTGGAAACCGCCGGACCGCCGGCATTCGGAAAGGAATCACCAATGAGGATGATTACTCGTCGCCGGCGGTTCACCGTGGCCGTCGCCGGAATGGCCGGCGCCGCCGCGATCAGCCTCGCGCTGGCTCCCGCGGCCGGCGCCGCCGATCAATACGGCGCAATTGCCTACTCCAGCAACGGTTCCTGGGGCCGTGCCTGGGACTACCCGACCCGGCCGGCCGCGGAGGCCACCTCGGTTAAAAACTGCGCCTACCCGGACTGCAAGGTGCTGACCAGCTTCACCGATTGCGGAGCGGTCGCGACCAACGGCCAGCGCTTCCAGGGAGGTGTCGGGCTCACGCTGGCCACCGCGATGAAAGACGCGCTGACCAAACTCGGTGGCGGCTCGATCGACACCTGGGCCTGCAACTAGCCCCTGCCAGTAGGACCGGACAAACCCGGCCTGCCAAGGCGGCACGAGGTCACTCCAAGAATTCCTGGAGATAACAAATAGGCCACGATCGCAACCTTTTCTCAACCAACCCCGCAGCACTGCGGAACGAGAAAAGGACAACGATGAAGACCACCAAAATTGCCGCGATCGCCAAGATCGCCACCCTCGCGGTCGTCACCGGTGCCATCGCGCTGGGATTGGCCGGACCGGCCGAGGCGGCGGCGGGCACCATGTACGGCGACCCCGCGGCCGCCGCGAAATACTGGCGCTACCAGAAATACGACGACTGCGTCCTGATGTCGAGCGCCGACGTGATCGGTCAGGTGACCGGTAAGGAGCCCTCGGAGCGAACCATCATCAAGCGGGCGCAGTCCACGCCGAGCGTCGTCCACCCCGGCTCGATCTACACCACGCCGGCCAACACCAAGAACCCAAACTCCGGGATGGGCACCAGTTTTGCCGACGTCCCGACATTGTTGGGGCTGTACAAGATCGGCGCCATGATCACCAACAAGGAGCACGCAGTCAAAGACGGCATCCCGACCGGCATCGAGGGCATCGAGCAGCAATTGAGTGCGGGCCACAAGGTCATCGTCAGCGTCAATGGCGAACTGATTTGGCACCAGCCCGTCGAGACGAAGGACGACAACGGAAACCCGCGGGGCGACCACGCCGTGGTCGTGACCGGTGTCGACACCACCAATAACGTGGTGCACCTCAACGACAGCGGCACGCCCAATGGTCGCGACGAACAGATTCCGATGGCACTTTTCCTTCAAGCGTGGGGCGCCAGCAAGGAATTGATGGTCTTCACCACCTGAGCCAACAACACCAGGCCGATCGGTGTTTTCGATGAACGCCAACGTATTTCAGCCGTCGGCGAGCACGCATCCGCACCGGACCGCGGCACGCCAATCTTCAGGGTTTTACCGAATTCGCCGGCTTCGTATCACAATGACAAGGAATGACACCGTATTGGCACGTGACGCCGCGCAGAGAACCCGGAAGGGCTGGTTAGCGACGATGGTAGACAAGAGTCTCGAATTCGGCCTGCTCGGGCCGTTGGAGATGACTGTTGACGGCACTCTGGTGCCGTTGGGCACGCCCAAACAGCGGGCAGTGCTGGCCATGCTGCTGATGAACCGCAACAGCCCGGTCGGCGTCGAGAGGCTCATCACCGCGTTGTGGGACGAGGAACCGCCGTCCGGCGCGCGGGCCAGTATCCACTCCTACGTGTCCAATCTGCGTAAGCTGCTCACCGGTGCCGGCATCGACCCACGAGTGGTGCTGGCCGCGGCGCCGCCCGGTTACCGACTCGCCGTCGCCGAAAGCAGTTGCGATCTCGGGCGGTTCATCACCGAGAAGACCGCGGGCGTGCATGCGGCCGCGTCCAGCCGGTTCGAGCAGGCCAGCCAGCACCTATCGGAGGCATTGACGCAGTGGCGGGGACCCGTGCTCGAGGACCTGCGGGACTTTCAGTTCGTCGACACCTTTGCGACCTCGCTCATGGAGGAAAAGATTCTGGTTCATACGGCGAAGGCGGAGGCCGAAATCGCTTGCGGACGTGCCGCCGCCGTGATCAGCGAGCTGGAAGCCCTGACCGCGGAGCACCCCTACCGCGAGCCGCTGTGGGCCCAGCTGATCACGGCTTACTACCTGACCGATCGCCAATCCGACGCGCTGGCCGCTTATCGCAGGGTGAAGACCACGCTTGCCGACGAGCTGGGGATCGACCCCGGGCAGACGCTGCGTGACCTCAACGAACGGATCCTGCGCCAGGAGCCGCTGGACGCCAAGAAATCCGCCCGGACCACGGCCGTCGGCACCATTACCCTGCTGGACCAGCGCACCAAGGTCCCGGCCGGGAAGCCGGCCGCCTATCTGCACGAAGCGTCGGGCCGCAGCTATCCACTGCGCGCGGCGGAAACCCGGATCGGACGACTCAGCGACAACGACATCATCCTGGCCAGCGCCAATGTCAGCCGACACCACGCCGTTATCGTCGACACCGGCACCAGCTACATCATCAACGACCTGCGCTCCTCGAACGGCGTTCATGTGCAACACCAACGGATCCGTTCGGCGGCCACGCTCAAAGACGGCGACCACGTCCGAATCTGCGACCACGAATTCACGTTCGAGATCCCTCGCGGCTACACCGGCGACGCTTCGAACTGAGGAAGACCAATCCATCTGCCGTGCAACGTAATTCACGGCATTAGTCCGCGCGACGCGCCCAGTCAGCTTGGGCGACAACGGCATGACGGACGAGATCTCGCGATCGTCGCGCGTCCGGATCGGCAACGGCTTACCGTGATGGTTGCTGGCAACGGAGGTCAACGGCGCGGATCTGCGCGTAATTGTTGATATCGTCGGCGAGTCTGCTGTTGGTTTGGAGGATCAACGATGAGCGAGGAGCAGAACTCGCGGGCGGGGTCGATGTTCGGGCCCTACCACTTAAAGCGGCTGCTAGGTCGCGGTGGCATGGGCGAGGTCTACGAGGCCGAGCACACCGTCAAAGAGTGGACGGTTGCGGTCAAGGTGATGACCGCGGAGTTCAGCAGGGACCCCGTCTTCCGCGAGCGGATGCGGCGTGAGGCGCGAACCGCGGGCCGTTTGCAGGAACCGCATGTGGTGCCCATTCACGACTATGGCGAAATCGATGGGCAGATGTTCATGGAGATGCACCTCATCGAGGGCATCGACTTGGACGACATGCTCAAACGGTTTGGCCCGCTGACCGCGCCGCGCGCGGTCGCCATCATCACCCAGATCGCCTCGGCCCTCGACGCGGCCCACGCCGCCGGGGTCATGCACCGCGACATCAAGCCGCCCAACATCCTGATCACTCGCGACGATTTCGCCTACCTCGTCGATTTCGGCATCGCCAGCGCCACCACCGACGAGAAACTCACCCAGCTCGGCACCGCGGTCGGCACCTGGAAATACATGGCGCCCGAACGCTTTTCCAACGGCGAGGTGACCTACCGCGCCGACATCTACGCGTTGGCCTGCGTGCTGTACGAATGCCTGACGGGCACCCCGCCGTATCGCGCGGGCACCGCCGGCGAGCTGGTCAGAGCTCACACGACCGACGAAATCCCCCTCGCCAGCTCGGTGCGCTCGGGCATCCCCAAGGCATTCGACTCGGTGATCGCGCGTGGCATGGCCAAAAAGCCCGAGGAGCGTTACGCCAGCGCCGGCGACCTGGCCCTGGCGGCCCATGAGGCACTCAGCAACCCCGATCAAGACCACGCCGACAACATCCTGCGGCGCAGCCGCGAGGCCACCCTGGCCACCGACATCAACATCGCCCCTCCTCCCACCACCCCCGCCACGGCACAACCTCGGGTCAATACGCCGCAGGCGCCGTATCCGGGACCGAGTTCAACGCCCGTGCCACCGCCCACGCAGACCCCTCGACACTGGGCACCAGAAAGCGGCCCCATCCCTACCCCGAGTCAGCCCGCCTCCGGCCCGCAGTACTACCAGGGCACCGGCGGCAGCTGGGCCGGTCCGCCGCCGCCTGCCGGCCCCACCGCCTGGAACCTGGGATCCCAGCCGCCACCCAAGCCCAAACGCAACCCCTGGCCGATCGTCGCCGCTGCCGTCGGCCTGGTCGCGGTTCTGGTGCTCGCCGCCATCGGCATCTATGTCGCCACGCAGGACGACGACAACCCGCATCCCCACCCCACGGCGACGAGAACGCCGACGCCGACGAAAACCACGACCTCGAATCCGACCACCACGACCACCGCGGCCGGCGACCTTGAAGGCCAGTTGCTCAGCGTGCTGCCCCCGGGTTACCCGAGCGGCGTGTGCACACCGGCGACCCCGAAACCGGACACCGTGTGGTCGGATGCGCTGGCCATGGTGGACTGCGACCAGAACACCAACCCGGGCGGCCCGTCTCGAGCGCGATACGCACTGTTCGCGAATCCGAACGTCCTGAAGGTCGCATTCGACGCCGACGTCAAGCTTCTACAGCAGATGGCCACCTGCCCCGGCGGAACCGCGAACCCGGAGTCATGGCAGCACCCGAACGCCCCCAAGGTGGATGTGGGCATGGTCGCCTGTGGCACCTACGAGAACCACCCAAACATGGTGTGGAGCAACCAGGTGAAGCTGCTGCTGTCCGATGTCTTCGGAGACCCGCCGACCATCGACGATCTGCACACATGGTGGACCAAGTACGGTGGCTGAGCCGCGGTAATTCGGCTTGTGTGGTGGCAAATCTCAACCAGCCCAACAACATTGGCTAGCTAACAAAGCGGAGGCTATGCGTGGACGACAGGACCGATATGGTCACCACCATTCCCGGGTTGGAATTGCGGGCCGGTGGACGTACCTGGCAGGCCACCGGTGGCCGGTCCTGGAGCATTGGCCGCGCGAATGAAGCCGACATACAGCTGGAGAATCCGAGAGTGTCGCGCCAGCATGCGGTGCTGCAGCCGACGCCGGCGGGCTGGATTCTGGTCAACCGCAGCAACAACGGGATGTTCGTGAACGGTCGGCGAGTGGAGACCCTGACGATCCACCAGCCGATCACCGTCGTGCTCGGGTCGCCCTCCTCCGGGCAGGCGCTGGAGGTCTACCCCGTCGCGCAGCAGCCCAGCCGGCCCAGGCCGCAGCCCGTTGCTGCGCCGCAACGTCCGGTCGGCGAGACCACGGTTGCCCGGCCGCCGACCGCGGTACACACCATCGATCAGGTGGTAATCGGGATTGGCCGCGGAACCGACAACCACGTCGTGCTTGACGACTTGCTGGTCTCTCGCCACCATGCGGTGTTGCGCCGCTCCGGCAATCAGTGGGAGCTGATAGATAGCAACAGCGCCAACGGAACTTACGTCAACGGCAACCGGATCAATCGCGCGATCATCGGACCGAACGACATCGTCGGCATCGGCCACCAGCTGCTGCATCTGTCCGGCGACCAGCTGGTGGAATACGTCGACACCGGCGACGTGTCCTACGAGGCGTCCAACCTGCGCGTGGTCACCAACAAAGGCAAAGTGCTGCTGACCAACATCAGTTTCGCACTACCGCAACGCTGCTTCATGGCAGTGGTCGGGCCAAGCGGCGCAGGAAAATCCACGCTGTTGGGCGCCTTGACCGGGTTTCGCCCGGCCGGTAGCGGCGCCGTCCGATATGACAATCGCGACCTCTATCAGAACTATGCCGAGCTGCGACACCGAATCGGCTTCGTGCCGCAGGACGACATCCTGCACACTCCGCTGACAGTGCGGCGGGCACTGAATTATGCTGCACGACTTCGATTTCCACATGACGTTTCCTCCAGAGAACGAAAGCTGCGCATCGACGAGGTGCTGGGCGAGCTTGGGTTGGCCGCGCACGCCAATCAACGGATCGACAGCCTTTCCGGAGGACAGCGCAAACGGACCAGCGTCGCTCTGGAACTACTGACCAAACCGTCGCTGCTGTTCCTCGACGAGCCCACGTCGGGCCTTGACCCCGGGTACGAGAAATCCGTGATGCAGACGCTGCGCGCGCTAGCCGACGACGGTCGATCCGTCGTGGTGGTCACGCATAACACCGCGCAGCTGAACCTCTGCGACCGGCTGCTCATCCTGGCGCCGGGCGGTCGGCTGGCCTACTTTGGCCCGCCGCAGCAGGCGCTGAACTACTTCGGCTGCAACGACTTCGCCGACCTGTTCAACCTTCTCGAACACGACACGACGACCGACTGGACCGGCCGGTATGTCGCGTCGCCGATTCACGGAGCGCTGAGCGGGCCACACGCATCGCTGCGAGCCGCGGCACCTGCCACCCGCTCCGCGAAGCCGCTGGCTCAGCAGAGCGCACTGGCCCAATTCACCACCCTGTGCCGGCGCTATCTCGCGGTTATCGGCGCCGATCGCCAATACTCGGTGACACTGCTGGTGTTGCCGTTGCTGCTGAGCCTGTTCGCGCACGCCGTCCCGGGCCAAGCTGGGTTGTCGCTGACCAAGGCCATCGAGACGAAGTCCACTCAGCCCTCGCAATTGCTGGTGCTGCTGATCATCGGCGGCGGGCTGATGGGCTGCGCCGCTTCGATCCGCGAGATCGTCAAGGAACGAGCCATCTATCAACGCGAGCACGGCATCGGGTTATCCCGCGGCGCGTATGTGGCTTCCAAGTTGGTGGTCCTCACCGCGTCGACCACGTTGCAGGGGCTGGTTCTGGGTTTCCTCGGGGTGGTGGGTCTGCCGCCGCCCGACCAGGCCGTCGTACTGCCCTGGCCCAGAGCCGAAGTGGCCGTAGCGGTCGTCGCCGTCACCGTGGTTTCGATGATGATCGGTCTGCTGATTTCGGCGATGATCGGCAACGCCGACCGGGGTATGCCGTTGCTGGTGCTCGTGGTGATGGCCGAACTGGTGCTGTGCGGCGGGATGTTTGGGGTGAAGGGCCGCATCCCGCTGGAGCAATTGGCATGGCTATCGCCGTCCCGGTGGGCGTATGCGATGGCCGCCTCGACCATCGATCTCAACGATCTGCGCCGGACCGCCGGCGGCGACGAAGACCCGCTGTGGGACTACGACCCCAGCAACTGGTGGCTGGCCGTGGTGGCGTGCACCGTCCAGGCGGTCGTGCTGGTGATCCTGCTCGCCCTGCGACTCAGAGCGCTTGACCCGCAACGCAAAGCGGGCAAGTGACCGGCGTCTACGCGTGCTTCGCGACCAGCGGTAGCGCGCTGAGAGCCCAAGAGCCACAGGTCATCTGAACCGACAGCAGCCGATACCCGACGCTGTACACGCCGTATGACCAGACTCGCTGGGCCCCGGCCCGCCAGTGCACGGGCAAAACTGCCGCGACACCGATCAAGGCGGCCAGGACGGCGAGGCGGGCCTTGAAGTCGATGCCGGTGGTGGTGAACATGACGTCCCTTCGCTGTAACTCGCTTCCCTATGGAGAAAGGGTCTGCCCACATACTGCGGAGATCCTTGATGAATCCTTGGAACGCACCGGACATTTGGGCCCCGGGATGGACGGACGGGCGGCCGCGACACGCCTGAACGATGTTTGCCGTTGTCGAGCGGGCGAGCCCGCCGGCGCATACCGTCATGGGTGCTTACCGGGGGTTTGCGGCCGCCGGGGTGGGCGGGAAATTGTTGATATGGTCGGCGGGTCTGCGGTTGGTTTGGAGGATCAGCGATGAGCGACGAGCAGGCTTCACGGGCGGGGTCGACTTTTGGGCCCTACCACCTCAAACGGCTGCTGGGCCGGGGCGGGATGGGCGAAGTCTACGAGGCCGAGCACACCGTCAAAGAGTGGACCGTAGCGGTCAAACTGATGTCGGATCAGTTCAGCTCAGACCCCGTCTTTCGGGAGCGGATGAAGCGTGAGGCGCGCACCGCGGGCCGTTTGCAGGAGCCGCATGTGGTGCCCATCCACGACTACGGCGAAATCGACGGAAAAATGTTCATGGAGATGCGCCTCGTCGAGGGCACCGACCTGGACAGCTTGCTCAAACGGTATGGCCCGCTGACGCCGCCACGCGCGGTCGTCATCACCACTCAGATCGCCTCGGCTCTGGATGCCGCCCATGCCGCCGGGGTGATGCACCGCGACGTTAAACCGCCCAACATCCTGGTCACCCGAGACGATTTCGCCTACCTGGTGGACTTCGGCATCGCCAGCGCCACCACCGACGAGAAGCTCACCCAACTCGGTACCGCGGTCGGCACCTGGAAATACATGGCTCCCGAGAGGTTCACCAACGACGAGGTGACCTACCGCGCCGACATCTACGCATTGGCTTGCGTGCTGCACGAATGCCTGACGGGTGCCCCGCCGTATCGCGCGGACAGCGCCGGCGTGCTGGTCAAGGCTCACATGAGCGACCCGATTCCACAGCCCAGTGCGGTGCGCTCGGGCATTCCCAAAGCATTCGACGCGGTGATCGCCCGCGGCATGGCCAAAAATCCCGAGGACCGCTACGCCAGTGCCGGCGATATAGCGCTCGCCGCGCACGAGGCCCTCACCAATCCCGATCAAGACCACGCCGACAACATCTTGCGCCGCAGCCAAGAAGCCACCCTGCCCGGTAAAGAGAAGCTCGAGCAGCCGCCGACAGTCGCGGCCACCGCGCTGGCGCCTCCGGCCAACACACCCCCGCCGCCGGCCAACACACCGCCGCCGCCGTACCCGCGACCGAGTTCAACCCCGGTGCCTCGCCCCGCGCAGGCGCCCCGGCCATGGGCACCGGAGAGCGGCCCCGTCCCCACCCCGAGCCAACCCGCCTCCGGCCCGCAGTACTACCCGGGCACCAGCGGCAACTGGGGCGGTCCGCCGCCGGGCACGCTGCCGCCCGCCGGCCACGCTCCGTGGGGCCTGGCACAGCAACCCCCACCCAAACCCAAACGCAATCCCTGGCCGATCGTCGCCGCGGCCGCGGTCGTCCTCGTCGTCGTCATCAGCGCGGTGGCGATCTGGGTGATCATCCCCGACCCCAAGCCGCCACCCGACCCGGTAGCGGCCACGCGACTGAACTCGCTGCTGGTGAGTTCCTCGGATATCAACTCCATCATGGGCGCGACGAATATCCAGCCCGGCAAACCAATCACGTCGATGGGCACCTCGTCGATGACGGTGTCGATACCGGACTGCCAGGGAGCGCTGTATACGACTCAGGATCCGGTGTACGCCGGAAGCGGCTACACCGGCATCAACGGAGTGGTGTCCCAGGAGCCGGGAGACAACAACGATCACTGGGTCAATCAAGCCGTGGTGGCATATCCGACCGCGGACAAGGCCAAGGCGTTCTTGCAGACCTCGACCGACAAATGGAAGAACTGCGCCGGCCAGACCGTGACGGTCAAGAATTCGAACAAAACCTACCGATGGACCTTCGCCCCGATCCAGGGCAGCGCAACGAAGATATCGGTGCTGCAGACTCAAGAAGGCGCCGAAGGCTGGCAGTGCGAGCACGCGATGAGCGTGGCGAACAACGTGATCGCGGATATCAACGCATGCGGGTACCACATCAGCGATCAGGCCGGCCAGATCGCTGACAAGATCGTCGAGAAAGTCAACGAAGTCTAGCGACGCTGATTCGACTGCGAAGCGCACCAACGCCGAAGCGGCACTGCGGCATTGGCTTAGTTCTGTGGATCTGGTCCCTGTGCGCGCAGATCGTCGACCGCCGACATGGCGTTGCGCAGTTTGGCCAGCCATTCCTCGGTGTGTTCACCGACGAGCTTGACCGACCACGCCAGCGCGTCAGCGCGAGACCTGGCGACTCCGGCGTCGACCAGCGTGTCGAGCACCTGGCGTTCGGGTTGCTTCAGGCGGGTCATCACCGGAACGGCGATGTGCGTGAACAGAAGTCGTTCGCCGCCGATCTCGACGCCCCAGGAAACCTTGCGCCCGTAACGATCCTGGGCCTCGTCGGCGATGCGCATCCGCTCGGAACGGGTCTCCTCCCGGAACCGCGACGCGCGGCCCTCGGCACGCGACTCGCTCTCTTCATTTCCCGCGGCGTCGGGCAACTTGCCGACGACCGTGATCTCTTCGCGGTCGACGACGACCGTGGGGTCACCGTCGAACCAGGCTTCGGGCAGCCGTCCGGCGAACCATTCGGCCGCTCCGCTGGAGTCGGGTTGCTGGGCTTGCTGCCAGCCCCCGGGGCGACCGGACCGCCGCTGACTGTGATGCGATTTGATGATTACATAATTACACCGTTGCAGAAGCGCTGCATAGTGGGTTCTCCAGGAGCGAACGCCTGACGAACCCGCGGCCACATCCCAGGGCGCAAAACCGTTGATATGGCCCGCTCAACGGCGTATTTTTGATGGCGAAGCAGGCCCGGAAGCGGCCGAGTCAAAGCGCCGGCAAGGGGAAGGAGCCGGCCGCGTCGGACCGTGTCAGACGCCCCCCCAGAGCCGCCCGGGCCTGCCTAAACGTAGCCCAATCAGGCGCCTTCGCTGGCGTCGCCGCCGCGGCGAACCCGGAAAAGCTTTACTTCGCTTTTGACGCCCTTAAGGCGACGTGCGCCCGCGAACGACGCGGAAAACTCCCCTGTTTCGCCGACGGCCTCCCACACGGAATCGGCGACCAGGACGGTGCCCGGGCGTGCCACAGCGGTGACCCGGCTCGCCACATTGACCGGGCTGCCGAACCAGTCACCGGCCCGGCTCACCGCCATTCCGGACGACATCCCCGCTCGCAGCCGGGGAAAGTCGTTGTCGGTATCCACGGCCTCGACGAGTTTCAGCACGACATCGAGCAATGGCGCGGGTTCGGGGCAGACGAACATCACCGCGTCACCGATCGTTTTGATGAACCGGACCGGCGGCGCCGTCACGTCGCGCGCCAGGTTCGCCAGCCTGCTGGCGAGATGACTCAGCTCCTCGGGCGAGACCACTTCACCCAGCCGGGTGAAGCCGACCAGATCGGCGAAGGCAACGCTGACCTGGCGCGCCCCGGGCAACGGCTCACCCGCGGCCCGCTCGGCGGCATTGACCGCTTCGGTCTCCATCATGTGGCGCAGCTGCATGAACAGCATCTGCTCGATCATCGGGCCGAGCTGCGGCCCGATCTGGCCCACCAGCTCCTTGGACGCCTTGGCGATCTCCAGCTCGGTGGCTCCCGGACGCATGATCGCCGCCAGCGCGGCGTAGCGCATTACCTCAGCAGCGTGCGACAGACCTTCGGCGAGCACCCGAACGACGAGCACCACCTGGTCGGGGTTGAGCCCCAATTCGACGAAGCGCTGCGCGTACGCGGCCGCTTCACCATCGGCGCGCAGGTGAATCGCCGCATCGGGATCGTCCACCCGGGCCAGCCCGATCGCGCGCTGCACGCGCTGCAGCAGCATCAGGTCGATGTGGTGCCGGTCGCTGATCTCGCGCGCCGACACGTAAGTGCCGTCGCCGCCGATCAGGTGGCGGCTGGCCAGCAGCAGCGGCGGGTTGGTGGCACGGATCTCGTCGGCGCTGATGCCCTGTTCCAGCAGCCAGCCCACCAGCTCCGCGCGTTCCGTGCGCGCGGCGCCCTCGAGACCGTCGAGCAGATCGTCGATGTTGCGGTCTACCCCG
The DNA here is from genome assembly GCF_003112775.1 of Mycobacterium montefiorense. Classification (GTDB taxonomy): domain Bacteria; phylum Actinomycetota; class Actinomycetes; order Mycobacteriales; family Mycobacteriaceae; genus Mycobacterium; species Mycobacterium montefiorense. The sequence continues at coordinate 18,693 of NZ_BFCH01000006.1, forward strand.
TCGTCCACGTGGTCAACGTACAACGCGGACGGGCCATGATGTGTTGTGATGACCCCGCCGCTTCTGCATGGCTTCGACCCCGTCGTCGACGACCGTGCCCGGATGCTGATCCTGGGCTCGTTTCCGAGTGCCCAGTCGCTGGTGGCCCACCAGTATTACGCCAATCCACGAAATGCGTTCTGGCCCATCACCAGTGAGCTGTTCGGATTCGACGCGGGCGCCCCATACGAGTCGCGCCTGGCTGCGCTGCGCGCGCAGGGAGTAGCTCTTTGGGATGTGCTGCACAGCTGCCGCCGGGTCGGTAGCGCGGACTCCGCGATCGACCCGAAAAGCTTGGTGGTCAACGACTTTACCGAGTTGTTCGCCAGCTATCCGAGCATCACCCGGGTCTACTTCAACGGCGCCAAAGCGGCGCAGGTGTATCACCGGTTGGCACAGCCGGATCAGCGACTCCATTTCCGGCGGCTGCCGTCAACCAGCCCCGCTCACGCCACGCGGGCGGGCGTCAAACTGGCGGCGTGGCGGGAGATATTGCCGTCATGACACCGGAGGTCGGCGCTGAGCCCATGGCCGTGCCGTTTCGATCTGTGCGGACAGCGACAACAGGGTCGCCTCATCGAACGGCCGAGCGATGAGCTGCACGGAGATAGGCAAACCGTCGCCGTCGAAATCCCACGGCACCACCGCGGCCGGCTGGCCGGTCATGTTCCAGACCGGGAAGTACGGAACCTGCTGGGCGACCAGCAGCAATGTCGACACCCAGCCCCGGTTCCGATAAGCGCCGATGCGGGATGGGCCCGCGGCGGTGCCCGGTGTGATCACGACATCGACATCCTCGAAGATCGATTGGACCCTGGCACTCACCCGCTGCTCGGCGGCTCGCACCGCTGCCATTCTTTGGTCCGAGAAAAGCGATCCCGCGCGCGCCATCTTGCGGGTGCGCGCTTCGAGTCGTTCCGGGTGAGCCTGCGCGTCGGCGTCGTCGCTGATGCCCCGCAGATAGCGCGGCAGGAAGTTTGCGTAGATCTGAGACAGCGGATATTCGGGGTCGGCAGTGATCACCTCGTGGCCCAGATCGCGTAGCAACGCACCGGCCTGGTCGACGGCCGCCAACTGCGCGCGCCCCACTCGAACGGGAAGCGTGGGAACCTTGGTACTCAAGGCAATTCGCAATTTTCCGGGGTCGCGGGTCGCCGCGGCGACGAATTCGCCTGCAGGTCCGGGCAATGTCGAGGTGGCATCGAGGAATACCGCCGCGTCCAGCACCGAACGCGCGATCGGGCCGTTGGCGCTCAATCCTTGCCAAGCATCGTCATGCGGCGCTACGGACACCCGATCACGTTGCGGTTTCACGCCGAACAGGCCGCACCAGGAAGACGGGATGCGAATCGAGCCGCCACCGTCGGATCCCAACGCCAGCGGTGCCAGCCCGGCGGCGACCGCCGCGCCGCTACCGCCGCTGCTACCGCCCGGACTGCGATCGAGGTTCCACGGGTTGCGCGTCGCGCCGAACGTCAGCGACTCGGTGAACGGGAAGATCAGCAGCTCGGGCACATTCGTCTTGCCGATGATGACCGCGCCGGCCGCGCGCAGCCGTCGGACGGCTTCCGCGTCGGCGGTCACCGGCGGACCGTGGCCGCCACTGCCGCACGCCGTCACTTCGCCGGCGACGTCGATATCGTCCTTGATCGCAACCGGCACGCCGAGAAGCGGCAGCCGCTCGCCGGCGTCGAGGAGTTCCTGGGCGGCGCGAGCGTCCTCGCGCGCGCTGTCGGACAACACCACGCGGTAGCAGCGCAGCTGACTGTCGAGGCGCGCAATCCGTTCCAGATAGACCTCGAGCAGGTCCGGCGCGCTGACCTCACCGTCGGCAAGCATCCGTGCCAGCGCAGCCGCGCTGGAAAATGCGAGTTCACGAGCGTCCACTGCGGCAGCGTAGCCCCTGCGGCGGCGGTCGGTCGTGTCGAGGCAACCAGTACCGTGGCGGCATGTCCTGCGTGTTCTGTGCGATCGTCGCCGGAGCGGCTCCGGCGATCCGGATCTGCGAAGACGACGACTACCTGACGATCCTCGACATCCGCCCATTGACCCGCGGCCACACCCTGGTGATCCCCAAACAGCACAGCGTCGATCTGACCGACACCCCGCCGCAGACGCTGGCCGAGATGATTGCCATCGGCCAGCGGATCGCACGCGCCGCCCGGGCCACGGAATTGGCCGACGCGACAAACATCGGGATCAATGACGGCAGCGCGGCCTTCCAGACGGTGTTCCACATCCACCTGCACGTGCTGCCCCGCCGCAATGGTGACAAGCTTTCGGTGGCCAAGGGGATGTTGCTGCGCCGGGACCCCGACCGCGAAGCCACCGCGCAACTACTACGCGACGCGCTGGCACGCATCGACGCCAGTCAGTAGAAATGGATTCATGAGCAACCTCACCCTCGTAGAGCGGCTGTTTCTGGCCCCTCTGCTGCGCGTTCACGACACGCTCTACCGGAAGACTGACGGCCGGATCGGGCACCACGTGCCCGGAATGCCGAACAGCCTGCTGTTGCACACGATCGGCGCCAAGACCGGCCAACCGCGCAGCAGCACATTGACTTATGCCAAGGACGGCGACTCGTACCTGGTCGTGGCTTCCTACGGCGGTAGCGACGCTGCTCCCGGCTGGTATCACAACCTGCGCAAGCGTCCGGAGTGCGAAATCAACCTCGGCTCCAAACGATTCCCGGTCACCGCGCGCCCGATCACTGCCGAGGACGCCGACTACGCGCGGCTGTGGGAGCTCGTCAACAAGAACAATGCCAACCGGTACGACGGCTACCAGACCCGGACGTCGCGGCTCATCCCGATCGTCGCGCTGACGCCTGCCAAATAGCACCAACCCGCATAAAAACACCAGCTGGCACCAGTAGGACGTTTATTCTGCCCGAGCAGACGTTTATCCTGCCCTAGCAGTGGTGAAGCCTCCATCTGTTCACCGCGGGGGGACAGATCGGCTGGAGCAGCTATGAAACGCTGGACGGGGATTCCGTGGCAGCGATTCGGGCCGTCCGCGCGCGTCGGTTGGTTCGTGATCGCGGGATACGCCGTTGCCGGATGCTTGGTCGCGGTCTCGTCGCAGCGCAAATGGCAGAGCGCCAACGTGACGCGGCCCCTGGACGTGATCGTGACGGTCGCCTGCCTGCTGGTCACGGCGACATTTGCCGGCCGCGCGGCTCACTTCGCGACCGGGCGCCGCAGAGTCGGCTGGTTGGCGATGGACACCGCCCTGCTGGGCTGGGCGATCGCCGAGATCGTGTGGGCGGTCTATGACGTCCGCCCGGAGCTGGATCACGCGATCCACCCGGCGACCGCCGACTTCATCTTCCTGGTCTACCCCATCGGCGCTATGGCGTCCTTGGTGCTGCTATCCCAGGTGACTTGGCACAGTCCCCGGCGACTGGTGCTCGACGGTCTGATCGTGTCGACGTCCCTCTTCGTCGTCTCGTGGGTCTTCGTCGTGGGCAAACAAGTGCGCGAAGACAGCGGTTCCCAGCTCGCGACGCTCGCTCAGGTTTTCGCCGATGTGCTGCTGCTGACTACCGGGATCCTGATGTTGTCGCGGAGTCGTCCCGGTGACCCACCGAGCCGCAGCCTGGTGGCCGGCGCAACCGCGCTGATCAACGTCGCCGACATCGCCACGGTGTTCCGCACCGGGGTGGGTACCTATCACGTCAACGATCTGGCCGACCTGGCCCGGGTGGCTGGAATGGGACTGATCGCGCTGGCGGCTCTGTCCAGCGTCAAGGAATCCCCCAGGACCTCGCCGCGAACCGAAGTGCTGTCGCGCTCCCTGCTGTGGTTGCCGTACCTACCGGTGGTGCTGGCCGCGGCGGTGGGAATGGGTCGTGCTGTCAGCCTGATGGCGCACGGACCAATGGTCGCCGCACTGGGGCTGCTCGTCGCGGGGGTGCTCGCCCGACAGTTCGTGGTACTGCTGGAAAACCAGAAGCTGTTGTCCGAAGTCGCGCGGGAAGCGTTCCGGGACAGCCTGACCGGCCTGGCGAATCGGGTCCAATTCCTGCACCGGCTGGAAACCGCTATCGCCGCCCGGCAAAGCGACAGCGCGCCGATTGCGGTGTTGTGCCTGGATCTCGACAACTTCAAAGCGGTCAACGACGGCCTGGGGCACCCGGCCGGCGACGAGCTACTTATCCGGGTCGCTGGACGGCTCACCGCCGCCCTGCACGAGGACGGTCTGATCGCGCGGCTTGCCGGTGACGAATTCGCGGTGCTGCTTGAAGGTTCCGTCGAAGAGTCCCAAGCGGTCGCGCACGACGTTCTCGAGGCGTTCAGCGCTCCGATCGTGATCGACGGCGTGCCCGTCGCGGTCCGGCCGAGCATCGGCTTCACGGTGGCCACCGCCGCGTCGACGTGCACCGTCGACCAGCTCCTGCGACATGCCGACCTGGCCATGTATACCGCCAAACGCGAAGGCGGCCAATGCGTCCGAAGCTTTGTGCCAGACATTCCGTTCTCCTATACCTTCCCGCGGTCGACCGACTCGCCGGCATCGAACTTGCCGGCCAAACTGGCCGGGTTGGCCCCCTTGTCTGCGGCCGCTTCGGGCTACCGCGCCGTCGCGGGCGCATCCGGGCCGGCACGGCTCGCGCGGACGGAGCCAAAGCCCGCCACGTCGCCGGAGGAAGCGGCCGACGGCGTCTGGTGGCCACCGACGCCGATCCGGATAGCCATGGCACTGTTGGTAATTGGCGTATTCGTTTTCACCGCGACGAGCGTTGCCGGCGGCAATGCCGGCGACAGCGTATCCTTCGCGAAGTATTTGTATGCGGGGTTGAACCTGTTGGCGGCCGGGCTGATTGCCGCTCGCGCTTACCACTTCACCACCGACCGCCTGGCCTGGCTGCTGATCGCGGCCGGGATGGCATGCTCGGCGATCGGTGACGTCGTCTACGCGTTGCGGGTTCCCGACGGGCAGTCCCCCTCGTCGGCCGATCCGGAGTACCTCGCGTTCTACCCATTCGTCTATGTCGGGTTGCTGCTGCTCCTGCGGTCACGCCTGGCTTCCGTCCCGATTCCGATTCGGCTCGATCCACTGGTATGCGGTTTGGCCATGGCAGCGCTGGGGATTTCGTTGCGAGCCGGGCCCTTCCATGCGGCCGCGACCCGAGCACCGAACACCGTTCTGGTAGGCATGCTCTATCCGTGGGGCGACCTGGTCCTGTTGACTCTGGCCGCCGGGATATTGCCAATAGTCGGCTGGCTCAAAGAATTCCGCTGGGCAATGCTCGTTGCGGGCCTGTTCGGGTTTGCGATCGCGGACACCGTCTATCTGTTCGAGACCTCGGCGGGTTCGTATCGGGTGGGCAGCACGCTGGATGCGGCCTGGCCCGCGGCGTCGCTTCTCATCGCGATGGCAAGCTGGGCGCCCGCATCGTCGGTGACGCCGCGGCTGCGACGCGGATTCGGCTCATACACCGTGTCGGTGGCGTGGGCGCTGGTGGCACTCGTCGTCGCTGTTTGGGATCAAAACTCGCGATTGGCAGCGAGTCTGGCGGCGTTGAGCCTGATCATGGTGGCCCTGCGCTTCTCACTGACCTTCCGCGATGTCAGCATGGTGGCCGAAAACTACAAGCACGCCATGACCGACGAGTTGACCGCGCTACCCAACCGTCGTTCGCTGGCAGCGGCTTTGACCTCATTGCCCGGCCCCGCACCGACGGAGCTCGAGTCGGCTCTGAAAACGTCGTCACGCAAGGCGTTGCTGTTGGTGAAACTCTATGAGATTGGCGAGATTAGCGATTCGCTCGGCCGCCAATTCGGTGATGACCTGTTGCGCCACATCGCGGATCGACTTGCGACCAGCGTGCGCCGCGCGGATCTACTTGCGCGGGTGAGCGATGACGAATTCGCGATCCTGCTGACCGAGGGATCCGACCTGATCGGCGCCCGCGCCCAAGCGGGTCGTTTGCTCGAAGCCCTAGGCGAACCGTTCGAGTTAGATCCGATAACCGTGCGCGTCGACGCGCGAGTCGCTATTGCGTTGTGCCCCGACCATTGTGAACATCCACAGGAGCTGTTGAGTCGCGCCGAGGCGGCGATGCCGCACGCCAAAACCGCCATGGGCAAGATCGCGGTCTACGACTCGGCATTCGAGGTGCATCGCGAAAGCGACCCGAACCTGATCGACGAATTGCGCACCGCGCTGTTCGAAGGTGATGAACCGACGTTGTACTACCAACCCAAGATCAACACGAGCGACGGCAGCGTGCACAGTGTCGAGGCGCTGGTGCGCTGGAACCATCCCAGTCGTGGGGTCCTGCTGCCCGAGGTATTCCTGCCCGCCGCCGAACGCGCCGGGCTGATGCGCAAGATCGCCGACCGCACACTGAAACTCGCTCTCACCCAGATCCAGTATTGGCGCGAAACGGGCATCACCTCGGCCGTCTCGGTAAACCTGGCGACCACGAATCTGCTCGACCTCGAGCTGGTCGGCACGATTGAAAGGCTGCTGTGGGCCCGCGGTCTACCGGCCGACGCCCTGATCATCGAGATCACCGAAGGCGCCCTCGTCGACTCGGTGCGGTCCCGCAATACCGTGGCCGAACTGCAACACCTTGGCGTTCGCATTTCACTGGACGACTACGGCACCGGCTGGTCGTCGCTGGCCCGCTTACAGGATGTCTCGGCCAACGAGTTGAAACTTGACAGAATCTTCGTGTCGCGACTGTCCCAGGACGCCCGGTCGGTCGCCATCGTGCGGTCCACAGTGGCATTGGCCGACAGCCTCGGCGCGGACCTGGTGGCCGAGGGTGTCGAAGACGAGGACACGCTGAACGCGCTGCAGCGATACGGCTGCACCATTACCCAGGGATTCGTACACACCCCGCCATTGCCACCGGCCGAACTAGAGGATTGGATCGGCAGCCATGTACCCCAACCCAATTCGGGTGAATCCAAGCAGGAGAAAATCAGCGACGCCAGCGCTAGAACAATTCCTTAGCCAACAGCTCCAGCGTCGCCACCCGCCCCGGCGCAGTGGCCGGGTCGGTGCCGCGACGGGCCGACGCGACCGGGTTCACCATCACCTCGTCGACTCCGAACTGCTCGGCAAGCGCCCGCAGCTGGTCGACGGCCTGGACCGCAGTACCCAGCACCGCGCGCTGTAACCCGCTTTCCACGATGTGCTGTTGGGGAGCCGTCAATTCCGCGACTTGGGCCTCCTCCACCAGAGGCACCGGCCCCAGCGGTTGCCCGGTGCGCAGCCGCGCCATCATCTGCAGGTTCGGCAGCATCAAAGCCGTTGCCTCATCGTGTGTTTCGGCCACCGAGGCATTCACCGTCAAGAATGTCACAGGCTCGGCGGTCAACTTGCTGGGCACAAATCGTGAGCGATAGACCTCGAGTGCTTCTTCGGTTCCCTTGCCGGAGAAGTGATGTGCGAACACGTAGGGCAAGCCCTTGGCGGCGGCCAAGTGAGCCGAGTACATCGACGAGCCCAACAGCCAGAGCCGCGGTTCGCTGGCCGCGGCCGGGGTGGCCTTGAGCCGGTAGTCACCCGAGCGCAGCGGAACCATCACGCCGCGCGCACTCATCAGCGCAGCCACGTCGTCTAGGTACTCGGGGAAGTTCTCGATGTCGCGATCGTCGCGGGCCCCACGCAACGCGTACGACGTCACCGGGTCGGAGCCGGGCGCCCGGCCGATGCCCAGGTCGATCCGGCCGGGGGCCGCCGCTTCCAACAGCGCGAACTGCTCGGCGACCGCCAGAGGCGCATGGTTGGGCAGCATTACGCCGCCGGATCCGAGTCGCAGCCGCGACGTCTGGGCGGCGAGGTACGCCAGCAGCACCGGTGGGCTGGTCGCGCCCACCGATTCCATGTTGTGGTGTTCGGCGACCCAGTAGCGCGTATAGCCGAGCCGATCGGCGGTCTGCGCCAGCGCCACGGTGGCCGCCAGCGCGGCGCCGGTCGACTGGTCGGTGCGTACCGGGACTAGATCAAGGACGGAAAGACGCACGATGGCCTCAACGCATTCGGTGCCGTGTTCGTTCCCAATCAGTAGGTGCTCAACGTGATCGAACCCACGATCGCGTCGAACTGCTCCTGCGATATCGGCGCACCGCCGGGAATGTTGTCAGTCGCCAGGAATTGGGTGCGCTCGGTGTAGCCGTGAAAACGCCTGAAGTAGTTGGTAAAGGCGAGCCCGTGGTCTACCCAGTCGCCCTGGGAGGCTCGCTTGAGCTCGCCGGCCAGGATGTAGGCGCCCAGCAGCGCGACACTGGTGCCCTGGCCCGAGAGCGGCGAGCAGCAGTACCCGGCATCGCCCACCAGCGCCACCCTGCCGATCGACCAGTGATCCATCACGATCTGGGCCATCTCGTCGAAGTAGAAATCCGGTGCGCTGCGCATGAGCTGCAGCAGTTGCGGTCGCACCCAGCCGTCGCCGATCATGCGCTGCTCCACCTCGGCGAATTGCGCTTCGACATCGCGGTAGTCAAGGCGCAGTTCGGTATCCATGAAGCCCAACATGGCGCGCGCCTCGGTGTTGTTGCGGGCGCTGTAGATCCCGGCCATCGTGGCGTCCCCGTAGTGCCACATCTGCCAGAAGTCCAGATCCAGGAAGTTGGGCACGGTGAAGATGGCGGCGTGGGTGCCCAGCCCCTTGATGAATCGATCCTCGGGACCGAAAACCAGACGGCGCACATTGGAGTGCAAGCCGTCGGCGCCGATCACCAAGTCGAAACTGCGGGCGGGCGAACGTTCGAACGTCACATCCACGCCCGCGCCGCGGTTCTCCAGCGCGGCGATGCTGTCGTCGAACAGGTATTCAGTCGCCGGCTGGGTTGCCTGGTAAAGCAACTCGACCAAATCGTCACGCAGCAGCTCGATGTCGGGGTTGTCGATGCGACCACCCGTGGGCGTCGATTCGGTATCCCGGGACAGCTCGTTGCCGTCGCGGTCGACGACGGACGAACCGCGAATGCCGGTCTTGAGGTCGGCGGCGGCGGTGAGCAGGCCCATCCGGTCCAGCACCGTCAGCGCCGGGCCCCGCACATCGATCGCCTGCCCGCCCGGGCGCAGCCCCGGGTGCCTCTCCACAACGGTGACCGAAAAGCCATGCTGGGAAAGCCAATACGCCAATGTTGTACCGGCGACGCTGGCCCCGGAAATCAGTACTTTAGACATGGAAGGTCACTTAATCCCTGCCAGCTTCTTGGCTTCCATGAAGATGTCGTCGAGCATTGCCGGAGTCAGCCTACCGGTGAACATGTTCTGTTGGCTGGGGTGGTAGCAACCCAGCAAACGCATGCCCGAGGACAGCTCGGCAACCACGCCATGGCCGAACCGCGGCTTGGGCGTGCCCCGCGTCGCGGTGGCGCCCGGCAGCCGCAACGCGATCTGCCAGCCGAACCCGCCCAGCGCCACGACGGTGCGGACGTGATCGGACACCAACCGCCATTCGGCTTCCAGCCACGGCCAACAGGTGTCGCGCTCGGCCGGGGTCGGGGCGTTGGCCGGCGGCGCGCACCGGACCGGTGCGGAAATCCGAATCTGCTTGGTCTGCAAGCCATCTGCTGCATCCACACTGATCGGCTGGTTTATCAGTCCGGCCCGGTACAGGGCCGCGTACAGCTGGTCGCCGGACCGGTCGCCGGTGAACATCCGGCCGGTGCGGTTGGCGCCGTGCGCCGCGGGCGCTAGCCCGACGATGAAGATTCGCGGCCGCTGCGATCCCCAGCCCGGCACCGGCCGGCCCCAATACGGCTGATCGGCAAATGCGCGTCGTTTGGCCACAGCAACGTCCTCACGCCAGGTGACCAACCGCGGGCAAGCGCGACAGACGCTGACCGAGGCGTCGAGTTCCGCAATCGAGTCGGCCCCGCCGGCCAGCGCCCGAACCTGCTCGGCGTCAGCGGCCTGCGGCGTCTGCGGCACAGTCGGATCGCCGGGCCACCCGGTGCCGGGCGCAACCGGCGAATCGAATGGCAATCCGGTATTCGGATGAACAAGCACAGGAACATCCTGCAGTCAGCCAATGCCGCCCACGAAATTCGGTGGCTCGCGTGATCGCTTTAGGGTTAGATTCTCACGCGATGTCCATGACAAATTCCAGCCGCGGCCCGGCGATTCTGATTCTGTTCGCGACGCTGATGGCCACCGCGGGTACCGGCATTTCGCTGGTTGCCTTCCCATGGTTGGCGTTACAGCAGCACAACAGCGCCGGCGACGCGTCGGTCGTGGCCGCTGCGATGACACTGCCGATGGTGCTGTCCACGCTGGTCGCCGGTACCGCGGTCGACCTTTTCGGGCGCCGCCGTATTTCGCTGATCTCCGATTCGCTGTCCGGCGCGGCCGTGGCGACCGTCCCGGTGATCGCCTGGCTGTTCGGCGCGGACGCGATCAACGTCGTCGAGCTGGCCGTGCTGGCATTCTTCTCGGCGGCCTTCGACCCGGCCGGGACGACGGCGCGCCAGTCGATGCTGCCCGAAGCCGCCGCCCGCGCCGCCTGGTCGCTGGACCGCGCCAACAGCGTCTACGAGGCGATTCTCAACCTGACCTACATCCTGGGTCCGGGTATCGGCGGTGTGATGATCGCCACCGTCGGTGGCGTCAACACGATGTGGATCACGGCATGCTGTTTCGGGTTGTCGTTCATCGCAATTGGGGCGCTACGCCTGGAGGGCGCCGGCAAGCCGCACCACACGGTCCGGCCAGAAGGGTTGATGTCCGGGGTCGCCGAAGGCCTGCGGTTTGTGTGGAACCTGCGGGTGCTTCGAACGCTCGGGTTGATCGACTTGCTCGTCACCGCGCTGTACCTGCCGATGGAAAGCGTGTTGTTTCCCAAATACTTCAGCGACCGTCATCAACCCGCGGAGTTGGGCTGGGCGTTGATGGCCCTGGGGGTCGGCGGCGTGGTGGGCGCGCTCGGCTATGCCCTGCTCTCGAAATACACCCGGCGGCGCACGGCCGTGCTGACCGCGACGCTCACCCTTGGTGCCGCGTCGGTCGGCATCGCGTTCCTGCCGCCGTTGCCGGTGATCCTGGTGCTGTGTGCGGTGACCGGTTTGGTCTACGGGCCGATTCAACCGATCTACAGCTACGTGACGCAGACCCGGGCCCCACACCACCTGCGCGGCCGGGTGGTCGGGGTGATGATGGGGCTGACCTTCGCCGCGGGTCCGTTGGGCTTGCTGGTGGCCGGCCCGCTGGCCGACACCGCCGGGCTGCGGGTGACGTTCCTGACGTTGGCGGTGCCCATCATCGTGATCGGCCTGATCGCGATCGCGCTGCCGTCGCTGCGTGAACTCGACCGCGCACCCGAATTTGCTGGCGATAACGAGCCGTAAAATCAGCCCGTGAGCACCACAGTCAATGACGACACCCTAGCCGGCCTGATCGCCGACCTGCCCGATGGGATGGTGGTCACCGACCCCTCCATCACCGACGGCTACCGCCACGATCGCGCTTTCGACCCGTCAGCCGGCACGCCGCTGGCCGTGGTCCGGCCGCGCTGCACCGAAGACGTGCAGAAGGTGCTGCGCTGGGCCACCGCCCATCAAGTGCCCGTCGTACCGCGGGGAGCCGGCAGCGGTTTGTCCGGTGGGGCGACCGCGCTGGCGAACGGGATCGTGTTGTCGACGGAAAAGATGCGCGACATCACCGTCGACCCGGTCACCCGCACCGCGGTATGCCAGCCCGGCCTGCTCAACGCCGAGGTGAAGAAGGCCGTCGCCGGATACGGCCTCTGGTACCCGCCGGACCCGTCGTCATACGAGATCTGCAGCATCGGCGGCAATATCGCCACCAACGCCGGGGGCTTGTGCTGTGTGAAGTACGGCGTCACCACTGATTACGTGCTGGGCATGCAGGTGGTGCTGGCCGACGGCACCGCGGTACGGCTGGGCGGCCCGCGGCTCAAGGACGTCGCGGGCCTGAGCCTGACCAAGCTCTTCGTCGGCAGTGAAGGCACGCTGGGTGTCGTCACGGAAGTGACGCTGCGGCTGCTGCCCGCCCAAAACACCTCCAGCGTAGTGGTGGCCACGTTCGCCTCGCTGGAATCGGCGGTCGACGCGGTGCTCGGAGTCTCGGCGCGGCTGCGGCCCGCGATGCTGGAGTTCATGGATTCGGCGGCGATCAATGCCGTCGAGGACACCTTGCGCATGGACCTGGATCGCGGGGCCGCCGCGATGCTGGTGGCCGCCTCCGACGAGCGCGGCCGGGCCAGCGGTGAGGACGCCGAACTGATGGCGGCGATATTTGCCGAAAACAATGCAACGGACGTTTTCACCACCGATGATCCGGATGAAGGCGAGGCGTTCGTCGCGGCGCGCCGATTCTGCATCCCGGCGGTCGAGGCCAAGGGATCGCTGCTGCTCGAAGACGTCGGGGTGCCGCTTCCGGCGCTGGGCGAGCTGGTCACCGGGATTGCCCGTATCGCCGAGGAACAGGACCTGATGATCTCGGTGATCGCGCACGCCGGCGACGGCAACACTCATCCGCTGATCGTGTACGACGCTGCCGACGCCGCGATGACACAGCGGGCTCAGCTCGCGTTCGGCGAAATCATGGATCTAGCCACCGGGTTGGGCGGCACAATCACCGGCGAGCATGGCGTCGGGCGACTGAAGCGGCCATGGCTGGACGGCTACCTGGGGCCCGAGGTGGTGGCGCTGAATCAGCGCATCAAGCAGGCGCTCGACCCGCTGGGCATCCTGAACCCCGGCGCGGCGATCTAGTTCGGCGTTGGGGCCTTTGCTGGGTTTTGCCGCTAGTCGTCCAAGCTCATTTCGTCGGCGATCCACCGCACCGCAGTGACCTCGGGGGCCTTGATGACGTCGGCGAGAGCGGCTTCGATACGGTGGTCGTCGCGTTCGTCGGCAATCACGGTCGCGGCGATGCGGACACCTTGATCATCGGGCAGGTCGATCGCTGTGATCGATTGCACGGTGAGGCTGGGGCGCGAAATGGCGTCAAACACCAAGCCGCGGATGTGCGCTTCGGCGCGCGTGCCGCAGCGGACCTCGAATCGGTATTCAGCAGAGGCTTTTTCAGTTCCCGGCCCATGATGGTGGTCCAGACGGCGCCCGATCGGTCGCAGGACGATATTGGCGGCGATCACCGCACCTGCGCCGATCACTGCAGGGATTAGCAGCCCGCCGCCGGCCAGCGCGCCCACCGCGGCGGCGGCCCACAAGGTGGCGGCGGTGTTCAGTCCTGAGATGGTGGCACCTTGTTTCATGATGACGCCAGCGCCGAGAAAACCGATACCGGAGGCGACTTGGGCGGCGACGCGGGTGGGGTCGGCGTTGACACCGGTAAACGCGTAGCCACCCATGATGACGAACAGCGTGGCGCCAAGACTGACCAGGGCTGCGGTGCGCAAACCGGCGTTGCGCGATCGCCACTGCCGTTCCAACCCGATAGCTGCGCCCAGGCCAAGTCCTGCGGCGATCCGCACGACGGTGTCCACTGTGTCGATCATGTTGTACTCCTGGTGTTTTCCCGACAGCGTGCTAATCACGTGACGGAAAGGGCGCGTCGGGTGGTGTCTGCGCAGGTTTGGATTTCACGCACCGCGCCAGGCCGTGTCGGTTGTCGATCGACACTGCACACACCCGGAGGGACCCGGCTGCGACACCCACTCAGCGGTGCATGAGGTGTCCGGATAGACCTATTCGCGAATTGGGATACGGACCACTGCCACTTGCCATTTGGGTCCTCACCTCCCTCCAGCCACGGGGCAGTTCACCACGCCCACACGGTCGTACCTAACTAGCACAGGTGAGAGAGCGCACATCTAAGAGATGGTCTCCGCACCCCTCTCGTCAAAGCTTTGGCACTGCACGGCGTATCAGTCTCGCTGAAGCCACTTGGGCTCAACCCTTAAGCCGGGAAGAGCTGTCCTGACCCGGGGCGTCTTTCGACGTTCGGGGTCAGTGGCCTGTATCCGTGCGGACGCCTCACCTATCGAGGTGCTGCGCGGACAAGCCTGGCACACATCAGCTCATCGGGTCAACCCGGGGGCGGCGGCTGCTCCGCAGCGGCATGCCGCGACATCGGAAACCGTTCAGTTCACCCATATTCCCGAACCGGGGTGCAGTCCAGCCCGGCATCGGGGATGCCCTAACCGAGCGCGCACCGGGGCATGTCAACCTCGACTGCATCATAGGTCGAGTCGGTTCCGACCGTCTCGCCGGTCGCGACAACTGGTGCACCAGAAGGGGTTCGATTCAGAATCCGGGTGATTGCGAATCCACCGGCCCCGAGGTCGCGGCGATCGGCGATTCCACGACTCCGACGAGCGCCAGCGCACTCAGTCCGGCGTAGTAGAGGTGGCCGGGCAGCCCTAGCGACACACCGAGAAGGGTGAGGGTGGGCGGCCCGGTCTCGCGGCCGGTGCAATCGCGTCAGCGTCGGTGTCGGACTCACTGTAGAGAAAGCTTGACCGGTGCGAGCCCAGCATTGAGAATTGCGGTAGCACCTCGCTAGGTGAGGCGTCTGCACGGATACAGGCCACTGACCCCGAACGTCGAAAGACGCCCCGGGTCAGGACAGCTCTTCCCGGCTTAAGGGTTGAGCCCAAGTGGCTTCTGCGGCTGGATTTTTCGGTCGCGAATACGGCGTGCAGTGCCGAAGCTCTGACGAGAGGGGTGCGTGCTCAGCCGGTTCGGCTCGGCGCAACGCCCCGTGTGCTGTGAGTTGACGCCCGCGTGCGTCCCGGCTGCGAGGAGGTGGGGAATCACCATTGGATAAAAGTAATAAACCGCCGTCCGCGGATTCGGTACTATCCCCACTTCGCCGCGGGTCTATTTCGTCGTGCGGATCCTGAACGCCGTTCTCCATCAACCTGTTACGGTAGCGCTTCGTTGGGGTGCCAGACAGCGCAGACGGTTCTGGGCCACCTGGCGCACCCCTGCCTTGGCAACCCTGAATCGGCCAGTGCTGTCCCGCTGCGTAAGGCCGGACTGCTCACCTTGCGCGGCTACCTGATGATCGCCGCCGTCCTGGTGGTGGTCAGGATCGTCCGGGCAGCCGGCCACTGACCCGACAACCACGACCGCCGAAAGGATTCACAGATGCACAGCGCCGCGCGGCATACAGCTTCGTCGCTCGCAATCGAAAGTTACTGCCGCCGACGGGAATTCCGGAGATGACCGTGCCTATGCTGGGCCCGTTGACAACGTCAGGTTTCGAGCACAAGTGGTGGTTCTTATTTGTGTTCGTCGTCATCGGGTTGGTCGGCCTGTACGTCCTGGCCCTGATCAGCCGACGACGTCGACTGCTGCGATTTGCCAATATGGACATACTGGAGCGGGTAGCGCCGACGGGCTCGAGGCGGTGGCGGCACCTGCCGGCGATCCTGCTCGTGGTTGCCCTGCTCGCGTCCACGGTGGGGTTGGCCGGCCCGACCCATTCGGTGCAGATTCCGCGCAATCGCGCGGTCGTCATGTTATTGATCCAGGTATCGCCGGCGATGACCGCCACCGACATGGCACCGAGCAGGCTGGTCGCCGCCCAGCAAGCCGGTAGACAAATCACCGAACAGCTCCCTGCAGGAATCAATCTGGGGCTGATCGCCTTCTCTGGCACTCCAGCGGTGTTGGTGTCCCCGACAATTGATCACCAGGCCACCATGACTGCGATCGACAAGCTGCAAGTCTCTTATCGCACCGCTGTCGGCGACGCTATCTTCGCTGCACTGCAATCCATCGCCACTGTCGGCGCGGTGCTCGGCGGAGGTTCTGGTGCACCACCGGCACGGATCGTGCTGGAGTCGACTGGCCGGGAGAACCACCCACCGGACCCCGATAATCCCCGCGGCGAATTCACCGCCGCCCGCGCCGCCCGCGATCAAGGTGTGCCGATCTCCACCATCGCTTTTGGAACCCCCAACGGAACAATCCAGTTGGACGGTGCACACGTGTCGGTGCCAGTCGAAGACGATGCCCTCAAACGCGTCGCCCAATTGTCGGGCGGACACGCATTCCATGTCGATAACACTGCCGAACTCAAGACTGCCTACGCCAGCATCCAGCAGCAGATCGGCTACGAGACCGTCCGGGGAGATAACAGCACGAGTTGGTTTCGGCTGGGGGTGCTGCTCCTCGTTTGCGCCGCACTGGCCGGTCTCCTCATTAACCGGACGCTGCCGAATTGATATGCACAGCACGGATAATCACTGCTGCTTCAGTACCGAAGGGTGTCAGCGGCCCCGGCTGGCCGACGTGTTGTGGTTCCGAGGGCGAGCGCGTCGAAGCCGCCAACGCGGGCTCAAGCGCCGCCGCCGGTGTTGACATCTATTCATCATTGTCGTACGAATGAGACATGACAGTGGTTATGTCTTACAACACACCGGTCATGTTCGAGCTGGCCACCGCCGACACCTGGCCGAACCCGTGGCCGATGTACCGCGCGCTGCGCGACCACGACCCGGTGCACCGCGTGGTGCCGCCCAAACACCCCGAGCAGGACTACTACGTGTTGTCCCGGCACGCCGACGTGTGGTCGGCGGCCCGCGACCACGAGACGTTCTCCTCGGCACAGGGTCTGACGGTTAACTACGGCGATTTGGAAATGATTGGCCTGCAAGATAATCCGCCGCTCGTGATGCAGGATCCGCCGGTACACACCGAGTTTCGCAAGCTGGTGTCGCGAGGGTTTACCCCCCGGCAGGTCGAGGCGGTAGAGCCCAAGGTGCGCGAGTTCGTCGTGCAGCGCATCGAGAAGCTGCGCGCCGAGGGCGGCGGCGACATCGTCGCCGACCTGTTCAAGCCGCTGCCGTCGATGGTGGTCGCGCATTACCTCGGGGTGCCCGAAGAGGATTGGGCTCAATTCGACGGCTGGACGCAGGCCATCGTCGCGGCCAATACCGCCGAGGGCGGCGTCGCAAGCGCGCTGGAAACCGTCGGCGACGCGGTCGGATCGATGATGGCCTACTTCACCGGGCTGATCGAGTGCCGCCGCACCGATCCGCAGGACGACACCATTTCTCACCTGGTCGCGGCCGGCGTCGGCGCCGACGGCGATATCTCGGGCACGCTGTCGATTCTGGCGTTCACCTTCACGATGGTTACCGGCGGCAACGACACGGTGACCGGCATGCTCGGCGGTTCGATGCCGCTGCTACACCAACGGCCGGATCAGCGAGAGCTGTTGGGGGACAAGCCCGAACTGATCACCGATGCGATCGAGGAACTGTTGCGGCTCACCTCACCCGCACAGGGTTTGGCGCGCACGGTCACCCGCGACGTGACGATCGGCGACACCACCGTCCCGGCCGATCGCCGGGTGCTGCTGCTGTACGGGTCGGCCAACCGCGATGAACGCCAATACGGGCCGGACGCCGGCGAGCTCGACGTGACCCGCTGCCCGCGCAACATCCTGACCTTCAGCCACGGAGCTCACCACTGTCTGGGTGCGGCCGCGGCGCGGATGCAATCCCGGGTCGCACTGACCGAACTGCTGGCCCGCTGCCCGGATTTCGACGTCGATGAGAACTCGATCGAGTGGGCGGGCGGTAGCTATGTGCGGCGTCCGGTGTCGGTGCCGATCACGGTGAAGTCCTGATGCCCGGTAACGACTGGCTCGCGATGAGCCGCAGCGAAGCAGCCGCGGACCGGATCCTCGACGCAGCCGAGCAGCTCTACACCGCGCGCGACTCGGATTCGATTGGCATGAACGAGATCGCCAGGGCCGCAGGCTGTTCCCGCGCGACGCTGTACCGGTATTTCGACAACCGCGAGGCGCTGCGAACCGCGTATATCCACCGCGAGACGCACCGGCTGGGCCGCGAGATCATCGTGCGGACCGGCGACATCGCGGATCCCCGCGAAAGGCTGATCGAGAGCATCCTCGTCACGCTGGGGATGGTTCGCGAAAGTCCGGCGTTGGCAGCGTGGTTCGCCACCACCCGCGCACCGATCGGTGGTGAGTTGGCTGGACAGTCCGACGTGATCGCGGCCTTGGCGGTGGCGTTCCTGCACTCGCTGGGCCCTGAGGATCCCGCCGTCGTCGAACGCCGGGCCCGCTGGGCAGTCCGGGTGATCGTCTCGCTGCTGACGTATCCGGGCCGCGACATAACAGAGGAGCGGGCGATGATCGAGGAATTTGTCGTCCCGATCATCGCCCCGGCAAGCGCCCGCCGCTAGCTGGCAGCCATCCCCCTCTTCGTATCAGGCCACCCAATAGGCTTGCGCCTTAATGGATTTGCGTGGGATACCGAAGTCCTCTCGTAACGTCTTGGCAATCGAGCGGGTGGTGCGGTTGTCGCAGGCCACCCAGCCGAAGTGGTCGCCGGCATCGAAAGCCGCCGATCGCACCGCCTCCAGCAGGGCTTGACCGGCGTTCTTGCGGTCCACCCAGGTGATGTCGGCACCAATCACCACCGGCAGGTCTTTGTCGTCGTCGTGGCCGGCTTCCAAGAACACCTGCGCCGGGGCGTCGCCGATCGCGGCGAGCAGTGAGTTGATGGCCGGCAGCGAGGCGCTGTCGCCGACGATGACGTATCCGGCCGGCGCCGGTTCGGGAATGGCGAACCTGCTGCCCAGCACGGTCGCCTCGATGGTGTCGCCGGGCTGGGCCGCGCGCGCCCACTGCGATGCGATGCCGTCGTGCAGTGCGAATTCGATGCTCACCGTGTCGGTGCCCGGGTCGGGGTCGACCAGGGTAAAGCCACGCTGGTGCACCTTGTCGCCGTCGGCGAACCACATCCGGATCCACATCGTCGGATGGACCGAGTGCGCGGCGAGCATGCCACCGGCGTCGAAGCTCAGCTGCAGGTAGTGCGGGCCGATCTCGCGCCGGCCGGTGACCGTCAGCCGGTAGTCCCCGGCGCCCATCAGCCTAAGCACCGTGCCCGTCCAGCCGCGGGTTGCCTTGTGTTCGCTCATCGAGTGATGCCCTCCCATAACTCTGCATCGAGTTAGGTTAGGGTAACCTATCTAAAGCGGATTGTCACTCAGCCGGGTACTCGGGTGACGCGGTGCAAGAGCCAGGCCAGCGGGATCGTCACCACCAGCGTCGCGATGAACAGGTAGAGCATCGACCCGGTGTAGACGTGGGCTCGCACGATGTAGACCATCGCGAATTCCATGGTCACCAGGTGGATCAGGAAGATCTCGTAGGAGATCTCGCCGAGCCACACCATCGGCCGGCTGGCCAGCAGCTGCCAGTACCAACCGTGGCCCGCCAGCGCCAGCGGGGCCACCGCCAGGGTGGCGATCACCGTATAGAAGACCGTCTTGACCACCGCCTCCGCCATCGCCGAGGGTGACGTCGTGGGTGCGCCCCCGATCGGGGTGGCGACGATGAAATAGCAGATGACCGCCAGCGGTACCGCCGCGAATGCGTAGCAGCGCACCCCCATTGCTTGCAGCACCGCGAGCAACATGCCGCCCAGAAACCAGGCCAGGTAGGTCGGCAGCCATAACCGGGCGCCGTCGGGAAACCAGTGATCGACGCGCACCAGGACCACCCACACCGGGCTGATCAAAGCCAGCGCCAGCACAGTGCCCACCAACAGGTTCGGCCGCCAGCGCCGCCGGCAGACAACCACCAGAAGCAGGTACGCCAAGAACGGCAGAATGACATAGAACGACGCCTCCACGGCCAGGCTCCACATCTGGGTCAGGCCCTGATGCAGGTACTTGCCGAGATAGCCGTCGGTGTAGATCTGCGTCAACGTGAGGTTGCGGACCAGCCCGAGCCAGGAATGTCCGGGGTTGGGTCCGGCTTCGCGGTAGTGGTACAGCAGATAAGCGATCAGCACGGTGATGACGTAGGCGGGCATGATGCGCCGAACCCGGTGCCGCGCATACCGGCTCACCGAGGGAGGCGGCCCGCCGGTGGCAGCCGCCTGCACCCACGGGCGGAACAGCAGAAAGCCGGACAGCACGAAGAAGATCGGCACTCCGATTTCCAGCCGGGCCCCCACCAGGCCCCAATAGCCGTGCGTGTACTTGCCGGTGGTGTAGGCCGCATGTGTGCCGACAACCAGGATCGCGGCGACCGCGCGGATACCGGTCAGGGAAGCGACCCGGTCGACATGCGAGACCTGCTCGAGGCCGCCTTGGGCGTGCTGTTCCTCGGACAGGGTCATCCAGCGCCTTTTCTGCGCGGTTTGCCGCCACCGCGCCGGGGCTTTTCGGAGGACTTGCCGGACGACCGGTCCGGCTTGAGGTCGATCAGCACACCCGAAATACGGGTGCGTTCAAGCTTTTTGAGCGTCGATGGGGACAGCTTGGCAGGCAACTCCACCAACGAGAAGTCGGGCCCGATGGCGATGTGCCCGAAGTCGCTGCGATGCAGGCCGCCCTCGTTGGCGATGGCGCCGACGATCGCGCCCGGCCCGATCTTGTGACGCTTGCCCACGGCGATCCGGTACGTCTGAAACGACCGCATTTCCCTTGACCTTTCGGGACGGTCCCGGCGCTCGGTGTCGCGCTCGGGCCGCTCGCGGCGCCGGGGCGGCGGCTCGGGCGACATCAAGAACTCTTCGCCGTCGCGGGACTGCACTGCCAGCGCCGCGGCGATGTCGGCCATCGGGACGTCGTGGTCGCGTTCGTAGTCTCCGACCAGCTTGCGGAACAACTCGATCCCGGGGTTAGCGAGCGCGTCGGTGATGGAGTCGGCGAATTTCGCCACCCGTTGCGCGTTGACGTCCTCGACGGTGGGCAGTTGCGCCTCGGTCAAGGTCTGGCGGGTCGCCTTCTCAATTGCCTTGAGCAGATGGCGTTCTCGCGGCGAGACGAACAGCAGCGCGGCGCCCGAACGCCCGGC
Organism: Mycobacterium montefiorense; assembly: GCF_003112775.1. Taxonomy (GTDB): domain Bacteria; phylum Actinomycetota; class Actinomycetes; order Mycobacteriales; family Mycobacteriaceae; genus Mycobacterium; species Mycobacterium montefiorense. Next base: position 39,477 of record NZ_BFCH01000006.1, read on the forward strand.
CCGGCCGGTCCGCCCGATGCGGTGCACGTAGGACTCGGTGTCGTGCGGGATGTCGTAGTTGAGCACGTGCGAAATGCGTTCCACGTCCAGTCCGCGGGCCGCGACGTCGGTGGCCACCAGGATGTCGATGCTGCCGTCCTTGAGCGCGGCGACGGTCCGCTCACGCTGCGCCTGCGCGATATCGCCGTTGATGGCTGCCGCGGAAAAACCGCGGGCACGCAGCTTTTCGGCTACCTCCTCGGTCGCCTGCTTGGTGCGCACGAAGATGATCATCGCCTCGAACGGCTCGACTTCCAGAACCCGGGTCAACGCGTCCATCTTGCGCGGACCGGCCACCTGGATGTAGCGCTGCGAAATATTCTCGGCGGTAGCGGTTTTCGCTTTGGTGGTGACTTCGAAGGGGTCGTGCAGGTACTTGGTGGTGAGCTTACGGATAGCGGGCGGCATGGTCGCCGAGAACAGTGCCACCTGTTTGTATTCCGGGGTGTCGCTCAAGATGCGCTCGACGTCCTCGGCGAAGCCCATGGTGAGCATCTCGTCCGCCTCGTCGAGCACCAGGTAGTCCACGTGCGACAGATCCAGCGTCCCGCGCTCGAGGTGGTCGATGACCCGGCCGGGCGTGCCGACCACTACTTGCGCGCCGCGCCGCAGCCCGGCCAACTGCACGGTGTAGGACGACCCGCCGTAGATCGGCAGCACATTGACCTTCAGATGCGCGCCGTAGCGGCTGAACGCCTCGGCGACCTGCAGGGCCAGCTCGCGGGTGGGTGCCAGCACCAGGGCCTGGGTCGCCTTGCTGCCGACATCGATCTTGGACAGGATCGGGATCGCGAACGCCGCCGTCTTGCCGGTGCCGGTCTGCGCCAGTCCCACCACGTCGGAGCCCGCCATCAGCGCCGGGATGGTCGCCGCTTGGATCGCCGTCGGCGTCTCGTAACCGACGTCGGCCGTCGCTCGCAGGACCGCAGGGTGAATCTGCAGGTCGACGAAGGTAGTAGGGGCAGGTTCAGGCGGGCCGTCGGGGACTGTCATCGTGCAAGAAGTTTAGTGGTGACCGCGAGCGCAGCGCAGCTGGGCGCGGCGGGTCGCCACCAGCCGGTGCACGCGATGCCGGTACGGTTGCGCGATGTGTGGTGCCTACCGTGCCGTGTCGAGCCACTGACCGTCGGCCTGCTGCTCGCCGTGACGTTGACCGGCTGCGGTTCTGGAGATTCGACGGTCGCGAAAACGCCGCAAGCCACGACATCGACCGCGTCGATCACCGCCCCCGCCACACCCAGGCCGAACGAAGCCGCGTCACCCGGCAGCACCGCGCCGGCCGACCCGTGCGCGGTCAACCTGGCCTCGCCCACGATCGCGAAGGTGGTCTCGGACCTGCCCCGCGATCCGCGCAGCCAACAAGCTTGGAACCCGGAACCGCTGGCCGGCAACTACAACCAGTGCGCCCAGCTTTCGGCGGTGATCATCAAGGCCAACACCAACGCGGTCAATGCGACCACGCGCGCGGTGCTGTTTCATCTCGGGCAGTTCATCCCGCAGGGCGTGCCGGACACCTACGGATTCAACGGCATCGACGCGGCGCAAACCACCGGCGACACGGTGGCGTTGACCTACCCCAGCGGTATCAACGGCTTGAACACCGACGTGCGATTCCATTGGAACGGCAACACCGTCGAGCTGATCGGTAACGCCACCGGACGCTGACCCGGCACACCCTCGCAGAACGCCTTCGCCGTCGGTCGCCTGACCTACAGTGGCTGCTGTGTTCGTCACCGGCGACAGCATTGTGTACAGCGCGTCGGACCTGGCCGCGGCCGCCCGATGTGAGTACGCGCTGCTCCGGAATTTCGACGCGAAGCTGGGCTGGGGCGCCGCCGTCGAAGTCGAGGACGACCTGCTGGCCCGCACCGCCGCCCTCGGCGACGACCAGGAGCGACGCGAACTCGACCGGCTGCGCGAACAGTTCCCCGACGGCGTCGCGGTCATCGGACGTCCGTCGTACACGCTGGCCGGACTGGCCGCTGCCGCCGAGGCGACCCGGCGCGCCATCGCCAATCGTGCCCCGGTGGTGTATCAGGCCGCGATGTTCGACGGCCGCTTCGTCGGATTCGCCGACTTCCTGGTCGCCGCGGGTCAGCAGTATCGGCTCGTCGACACCAAGCTGGCCCGCTCCCCCAAGGTCACCGCGTTGCTGCAGCTGGCGGCCTACGCCGACGCGCTCACCGGCATGGGCGTGTCCGTCGCGGACGAGGCAGAGCTGCGACTGGGCGACGGCTCGGTGGTGCGGTATCGCGTCTGCGATCTGATCCCGGTTTTCCAATCGCAGCGCGCGCTGTTGCAGCGGCTGCTCGACGACCACTACGCCACGGGCGTCGCCGTGCGCTGGGAAGACGAGAGTGTGCGGGCATGTTTCCGGTGTCCGCTCTGCGTCGAACAGGTGCAAGCGACCGACGATCTACTCTTGGTCGCCGGCATGCGAGTCAGCCAGCGGGACAAGCTGATTGACGCCGGGATTGCCACGGTCGCCGGCCTGGCCGGGCATGGCGGACCGGTGCCCGGGCTGGCGCCCAGCGCACTGGGCAAGCTGGCCGCTCAAGCCAAACTGCAAGTACGGCAACGTGATAGCGGCGTCCCGCAATTCGAGGTCGTCGATCCACAGCCGCTGAGCCTGTTGCCGGAGCCCGACCCCGGTGACCTGTTCTTCGACTTCGAGGGCGATCCGCTGTGGACCGCCGACGGTCACGACTGGGGGCTGGAATACCTGTTCGGCGTCTTGGACGCCGCGGGGAAATTCAGCCCGCTGTGGGCGCATACCCGGGTGGACGAGCGCAAGGCCCTGGTCGACTTCCTGGCGATGGTGAAAAAACGCCGCAAGCGCCGACCCAACATGCACATCTACCACTACGCGCCGTACGAGAAGACCGCCTTGTTGCGACTTGCCGGACGCTACGGGGTCGGCGAGGACGAGGTCGACGAGCTATTGCGCAACGGAACGCTGGTTGACCTATACCCGTTGGTGCGCAAGAGCATTCGGGTGGGTGCTGAATCGTTCAGCCTGAAGGCGCTCGAGCCGCTGTATATGGGGACACAGCTGCGCTCGGGTGAGGTCACCACGGCCGCCGATTCGATCACCTCATACGCCAAGTCCTGCGAACTACGCGATGCCGGCCGCGTCGACGACGCCGAAACGGTGCTCAAGGAGATCGAGGACTACAACCACTACGACTGCCGGTCGACTCAGGAGTTGCGTAACTGGCTGCTAGTGCGCGCCTGGGAGTCCGGCGTCACACCGGTTGGAGCCCAACCTGTTTGCGGTGGCGACACCGTGGACGACCATGACGAGCTGGCGGCCACCCTATCAGCGTTCACCGGCGATGCCGCCGTCGGCGACCGGACACCAGAGCAGATCGCCGTCGCGCTGGTCGGCGCGGCGCGCGGCTACCACCGGCGTGAGGACAAGCCTTTCTGGTGGGCACATTTCGACCGGCTCAACTTCCCGGTCGACGAGTGGGCGGACAACACCGACGTGTTCATTTCCGACCCGGCATCGGACAGCGTGTCGGTCAGCGTGGACTGGCATCTGCCGCCACGCGCCCGCAAGCCGCAGCGGCGGGTGGCGCTGCGCGGCGAACTGGCCCGCGGCGACCTGATGACGGACGTGTTCGCGCTCTACGAGGCGCCGGCTCCGCCGAGCATGAGCGACAATCCTGACCGGCGCGCGGCCGGGCGCGCCCAGATCGTCGAGGTCGACGACCCCGCAATACCCACCGAAGTCGTCATCCTGGAACGAGTCGGCAGTGACGGCAATGCATTTCACCAGTTGCCGTTCGCCCTGACACCCGGGCCACCCATTGCCACCACCGCACTGCGCGAATCCATCGAATCCAGCGCTAAGACCCTGGCTGCCGGACTGCCGCGGCTCCCCCACACCGCGATGACCGACGTCCTGCTGCGCAGCGCGCCCCGCACGAAAAGCGGCGCCCCGCTGCCGCGCAGCAACGACACCATCGCCGACATCACCGCGGCGGCACGCGACCTCGACTCGTCCTACCTCGCCGTACACGGCCCGCCGGGCACCGGAAAGACATACACCGCCGCACAAGTGATCACCCGCTTGGTCGCCGAACACGGCTGGCGTGTCGGTGTGGTGGCGCAATCGCATGCCACGGTGGAGAACCTGCTGGGCGCCGTGATCGATGCGGGGCTGGACCCGGGCCGGGTCGCGAAGAAGAAGTACGACCACCTCGCGCCGCGCTGGCGCGAGATCGGCAGCGGCGACTACGGGACATTCATCTCGGCCAGCTCCGGATGCGTGATCGGCGGCACGGCTTGGGATTTCGCCAACGCCAACCGGGTGCTGCCGGGCAGTCTGGACCTGCTCGTCATCGACGAGGCAGGCCAGTTCTGCTTGGCCAACACGATCGCCGTGGCGCCGGCGGCGGTCAACCTAATGCTGCTCGGGGACCCGCAGCAGTTGCCGCAGGTCAGTCAGGGCACTCATCCCGAACCGGTCGACACATCGGCCCTTGACTGGCTGGTCGACGGTCAGCGCACGCTGCCCGATGAGCGCGGCTACTTCCTGGACTGCTCCTACCGGATGCATCCGGCGGTCTGCGCCGCGGTTTCCGAGCTGTCCTACGAAGGCAGACTGCATTCGGTCACCGAGCGCACCGCCGCACGCCGCCTCGATGGCTGTCAGCCCGGTGTGCGCGTGCTTCCCGTTGGACACCAAGGTAATTCGGTCGAGAGCCCCGAGGAAGCCGGCGTGATCGTCGCCGAGATCGCGGGCCTGCTCGGGTCGTCCTGGACTGACGAGCACGGCAGGCGACCGTTGGCTGCCGCGGACGTGTTGGTGCTGGCGCCGTACAACGCCCAAGTGTCGCTGGTGCGGCGGCGATTGGCCGCCGCGGGTCTGGGCGACGTGCGGGTCGGGACCGTCGACAAGTTCCAGGGCGGGCAGGCTCCGGTGGTCTTCATCTCGATGACGGCGTCCTCAGCCGATGAAGTGCCACGCGGAATCTCGTTCTTGCTCAACAGGAATCGGCTCAATGTCGCCGTCAGCCGGGCGCAGTACACAGCAGTGATCGTGCGTTCGGAATTGCTGACCGAGTACCTGCCGGGCACGCCGGCCGGCCTGCTGGAACTGGGCGGCTTTTTGGCCCTGACGAGCGCCTGAGGCCGGCCTCAGCGCCCCGCGGAATGCCGGCCGTGGCCTTTGGTGTCGTCGTCTGGATCGTGGTTGTAGTGAGGGCCACGCGGCGCCTCACCCTCGGTGAGCCGACGCCGTATGGAACTGTTCGCGCGCCGTCCCGGCGGCGGCGCGCCGCGATCGCTGCGGGTGGCGGGACCGTGCCAGTGCGGCGGAGGCTCGACCATCGGGCGAAACCGCTTTTCGTGGGCGACGCGAGAGCTGTTGTGGGCGAATCCCATCGGTTCCGGTCGCCACGGCGGTTGGACAGCCGCGCTGGGCTCACGCCGCAGGATGACTTCGACATAGTCGTCGTCATCGTCGTCGTCGTGCGGGGGCGGCGCACCGCCGATGCCCGCGCGGGCCAGCAGCGCAGGCGCGAAGCCGACCAGGAACAGCGCGGCAACGATGCCGAACAACGCGATGAATGCGGGCAACAGCACCGACTGCGACATCGCGGCCGAGAACGGCTCGCGGACGAATTCGGGCAGTTGCAACGGAATACCGCCATCCCCCCCGTCATGATCGGACACGTCAGGCGGCATCTCGGTGCTGATCCGCCACGTCATGAACGCCGCCATGGCGGCGCTGCCCAGCACCGCGCCGAGCTGGCGGACGGAGTTGTAGACAGCGGAGCCGGCTCCGGCCAGCTGCGGCGGCAGGTTGCGGGTCGCGGTAGCCGTCAGCGGCGACCACACAAACGCCATCCCGACACCAATTGCGCCGAACGGCAACACCAACCGCCAGATCGGGGTGTCCGGAGTCATCTCGAAGGAAAGCCAGGTCATTGCGATCGCCAACACCGAGAAGCCGAAACCGAGCACCGGCCGCGGGTGGTATCGGTCAACGATCCGGCCGACGAACGGCGCCAGCACTCCATTGGCGATCGCCATCGGAGCGAGCAGCAGGGCCGAACGGGTCGGTGACAGCCCGCACACCGTCTGGGTAAAGAAGGTCAGCGGCAACATCATCGCCGTCGCGGCGAACGACGTGATGGCCACCCCAGCGCTGCACAGGCTGAAGTCGCGGTCGGTGAAGACGTCCAGTGGGATCAGCGGCTCCTGGGTGTTCACCGACTGCCAATAGACGAACGCCGAAACGAACCCGGCTCCCGCGACGATCGTCGCCCAGATCCACGGCTGCCATCGTTCGGCCTGGCCCTGCTGCAGACCGAACACGATTGCAAACATGCCGACCCCGGACAAGACGACGCCGACCAGATCGAACCGGTGCGCCTGGGTGGGCAGCTCGGGAACCAGCCACACCGCCAGCGCCACGCCGACGACACCGATCGGGACATTGACGAAAAAGATCCACTCCCAGCCCAGCCCGTCCACCAGCACGCCGCCGGCCAGCGGACCCACCAGGCTGGCGACGCCGGCGGTGGCGCCCCACACGCTGACCGCCACCCCGCGCCGCTCCGGCGGGAAGATCCGGGTGATCGTCGACAACGTCTGCGGGGTGAGCACCCCGGCGCCGACTCCCTGTACCACCCGAGCGGCGATCAGCATTCCGGCGCTACCGGACAGCCCGCACCAGATCGACGCGACGGTGAACACCACCAGGCCGATCAGGTAGAGATTCTTCGGGCCGAACCGGTCACCGAGCCGACCGGCCACCAGCAACACCACCGCATAGCCCAGCAAGTAGGCGCTCGTCACCCAGACCACGGCGTCATACCCGATATGCAGGTCGACCATGATCGTCGGGTTGGCAATCGCGACGATGGTCGAGTCGACCATGATCATGAAGAACCCGATCATCATCGCCCAGAGCGCGTTCCACGGGCTTGGGCTCCGCGGAGCGCCGAACTTGCGGTCTTTGGCCAGGTCGGCACGACTCGGCACGGTGCGCCGGGGTCCCCCGGACAGTCCGGACGTGGCCGCGGTCATGCACTCAACTCACTTCGGCGACCCAACGACGGGCTTACCGCCGTGAACAGGTGTGATACCGCCCGCATCCAGCGAGCCCCCAACGGCAGTCGACAAACGGCCCGCATCGCCACCGGCCTGTGTCCAGCCTGCATTATTCCGGTTTTGCCGACCTGCTGCCCACCCCTTTTTCCGCGGCGGCCCAAAGAACGCGCACGGCTTACCGCTAACCGCGTGTTCAGCAAACTCGCGTTAGCCTGAAGGGAACGCCATTCGCAGGAGAGGCACTATGAGCGCTCGACGCAATAGGTCAGGGATTTGGCCCCTGAAACGATCTGAGCAACCGCCAAATAACGTGCCGCCCGGGCGCTCCGGTCGCCCCAAGGCATCTGCACGGGCATTGGCGCAGGTCATCGAGCGTAGTACGCGGATCCAGGCTCCCGCCGCGGAAGCCTACGTGGCCCGGCTGCGGCGGGCGTTCCCCGGCGCGAGCCCGGCGGAGATCGTCGCCAAGCTGGAAAGCAGGTATCTGGCCGCGTTGACGGCCAGCGGGGCCGCGGTGGGGTCGGCGGCGACATTCCCCGGTATCGGGACGTTGACGGCGATGTCGGCGGGCGCCGGCGAGACCGTGTTCTTCATGGAGGCAACGGCGATCTTCGTCCTGGCGCAGGCCCACGTCTACGGCATCCCCGCCGATCACCACGAGCGGCGTCGCGCACTGGTGCTGTCCGTGTTGGTCGGCGACGACAGCAAGAAGGCCATCGGCGAGCTGATCGGTCCCGCGCGTACCAACGGCGGATGGCTGGCCGAGGGCATGGCGTCGCTGCCGCTGTCGACTCTGGGCCGGCTGAACAGCCGAATGCTCAAATACTTCGTCAAGCGGTATGCGGTGCGACGCGGCGCGCTCATGTTCGGCAAAATGCTGCCTGTCGGCATCGGGGCCGCGGTCGGTGGCGCCGGCAACCGGATCGTGGCTAAGAAGATCGTCCGTAATGCCCGCCAGGCATTCGGCGCCCCGCCGGCCCGCTGGCCGAACACCTTGCACGTGTTGCCGGCGGTGCGCGAAGCGAGCCAGTAGCCATCGGGACCGGGTTCCGACGTCTCGCTGGCGAAATAGCGGCGAAGGGTTAGCCTTTATGAGGCGGAGACGCAGTAGTCCGCCGCGGGTGTGAGGTACCTCGCCAACCGAGGTGCGCAGAGTCGCAAGCGGCGGGCAATAGCGCTTATAGCCTGCAGGACAAGAGAATTGAGGAGAACAGCGGCCGTGAGCAACATCAGTTCACCATTCGGGCAGAACGAATGGCTGGTCGAGGAGATGTACCGCAAGTTCCGAGACGACCCCTCCTCGGTGGATCCGAGCTGGCACGAGTTCCTGGTGGACTACAACCCCGAGCCGACCACCACAGCCGGCCAGGACACCCCGAACCCCGCGCAACCACCGGCCGCCGCGGCCGCCCCGCCGC
>NZ_BFCH01000007.1:0-4708 GCF_003112775.1 Mycobacterium montefiorense
ACCCGCCATGCGCACCGAACTAGCCACCCTGGCCCCACGACCCCCATCGATCCCGATCATCTCCACCACCTACGAAAACCTCCAACCCCCAGCAGCATTCGACGCCGAACACTGGGCCACCAACATGCGCAACCCCGTCCACTTCCAACAAGCCATCACTCATGCCTCCAGCGAAGCCGGTGGTCCCTACCACACCTTCATCGAGATCAGCGCCCACCCACTACTCACCCAAGCCGTGCTGGAAACCCTGCACAGCGCCCAGCACGGAACCAAGTACGCCTGCGTCGGGACGCTGCAGCGTGATAGCGACGACGCCATCACCTTCCGCACCAACCTGAACAGGGTGCGCACCACTCATCCGCCGCAGACTCCGCATCCACCCGAACCACACCCCCAGATCCCCACCACCCCGTGGCACCACACCCACCACTGGATTCCCGTGACCAAGGCGGCAGCGCCGACGCCAAAGACGTTGCGCCACCCCGGTTTACCTTTGCCGGCTCCGGCCCCGACACCGTCCGATTATCTGGGCGGCGCACTGGACTCCTGGTGCTACCAGATGGCATGGCCGGCCGCCCCGCTGGCCGGCGCCGCGCTTGCCGGTACCGGCCGGTGGCTGGTGCTCTCCGATGCCGAGCTGGGCGAGGAGCTCGCCCGGATCGCGGGTTCGCAATGCCGCGTCGACGTCGCGCAGTCCTCGGTGCTCGAGGACGCGGCCGCATTGGCCGCGGCGCTGCACGGTGTCGACCATGTGCTCTACGCGCCGCCGGCGGGCAGGTCCGTCGATGCGGGTGTGGCTTACCAGCTGTTCGGGCAGGTTCGCCGCCTGGTTGCCGCGATGGCTGCCGGCACCTCGGCGGCCAAGTTGTTCATCGTCACCCGCAACGCCCAACCCGTCTCGGAGGGCGATCACGCTAACCCCGGCCACGGGGTGCTGTGGGGCCTGGGCCGAACACTCGCGCTCGAGCACCCCGAAATCTGGGGCGGCATCATCGATCTGGACGGCTCGCTGCCCGCCGAACTGGCGGCGCCCCAGGTGCTGGGTGAAGTCAACGCCGGCGACGCCGAAGATCAGGTCGTCTACCGGTGGGGCGTGCGCCATGTGCCGCGGCTGCAACGGCGTGCCGTGCCGGCGCAGTCGCCGGTGACGCTGGATGCCAATACCTGTCAGCTCGTCGTCGGCGCGACCGGCAACATCGGCCCGCACCTGATCCGACAGCTTGCCCAGATGGGTGCCAAGACCATTGTCGCGGTCTCGCGCAACCCCGGCCAGCGGCTGCATGCTCTGACCGAAGGCCTTGCGGCACAAGGCACAGACCTCGTCACGGTGGCGGCGGACGCCACCGACGAGACTGCGATGAACACGCTGTTCGACCGGTTCGGCGCCGACTTGCCACCACTGGAAGGCATCTATCTGGCGGCCTTCGCCGGCGGCCCGGTGTTGCTCAGCGAGATGACCGACGACGACGTGACCGCGATGTTCGCACCCAAGCTGGACGCCGCCGCGGTGCTACACCGGCTGTCGCTGAAAACAAAGGTGCGCCATTTCGTGCTGTTCTCCTCGATCTCCGGCCTGACCGGCTCGCGCTGGCTTGCCCACTACACCGCCACCAGCGGCTTCCTGGACGCGCTTGCCTATGCGCGCCGCGTGATGGGGCTGTCGGCCACCACGGTCAACTGGGGACTGTGGAAATCGCTGGCCGACGCGCAAGACAACGCCAGCCAGGTCAGCGTGGGTTCCGGCCTGCTGCCGATGGAGGACGGGATCGCCATCGGGGCGCTGCCGGTCGTGATGAGCTCGGCCGCCGGAGTGCATTCCGTTGTCGTCGACGCGGATTGGCCGCTGCTGGCGGACGCCTACCGGACCCGCGGATCGCTGCGCATCGTCGACGACTTGCTCCACGACGCTGCGGGCGCATCGCTGGTTGCGGCACGGGATTGGTCGCATCTGTCGCCGCAGCAGATCCGCACCGAGCTGGAAACCGGTCTGCGCGATATCGTCGCCCGCGAACTGCGGATCCCTGAGTCCGAGCTGGAGGCCGATCGTCCGCTGGCCGAGCTGGGCCTCAACTCACTGATGGCGATGGCGATTCGACGCGAAGCCGAGGTCCTCGCGGGCATCGAATTGTCCGCCACCATGCTGTTCAACCACCCAACCGTCGCATCCCTGGCGAACTACCTTGCGAACGTAGTTGCGCCACAGGCGGATTCAGGAAGTGATCAGATCGCGGAGCTGTCCGCTTCGGCAGGAAGCACATTGGACAGTTTGTTCGACCGCATCGAGTCATCGCCTGTGGCCGCCGAGGAGCCCGCGTAATGCCGAGTGTGTTCAGCCGCATCGTGGGTATGACGACGCAACAACGCACGGCCTTGTCCGAAGAGTTCTCCCGGGCCGCGCGCATGGCCACGGCCGAACCGGTCGCGGTGGTGGGGATGGGATGTCGTTTCCCCGGAAATGTGACCGACCCGGAGAGCTTCTGGGAGCTCATGGTCGAGAGCCGCAACGCCATCTCCGATATTCCGCCGGACCGGTGGGACGCCGAGGCCTTCTACGACGCCGACCCGTTGACGCCCGGACACATGACGACGAAGTGGGGCGGCTTCGTCCCCGACATCGCGGGATTCGACGCCGAGTTCTTCGGGATCACCCCCCGCGAAGCCGCGTCGATGGACCCGCAGCAGCGGATGCTGCTCGAGGTCGCGTGGGAAGCCCTCGAACATGCCGGCATCCCCACGGATTCGCTCAGCGGCACCCGAACCAGCGTAATGATGGGCGCCTACTTCAACGAGTACCAGTCCATGGTGGCCAGCAGCCCCGAAAGCGTGGATGCCTACACCGGAACCGGCAACTCGCACAGCATCACCGCCGGCCGGATCTCCTATCTGTTAGGGTTGCGCGGCCCGGCCGTAGCCGTCGACACCGCGTGCTCTTCCTCGTTGTCGGCGATCCACCTGGCCTGCCAAAGCTTGCGGTCGCGCGAAAGCGATCTGGCGTTGGCCGGTGGCGTCAGCGTGACGCTGCGCCCCGAAACCCAAATCGCCATCTCGGCGTGGGGGCTGCTCTCTCCGCATGGCCGGTGCGCCACCTTCGATGCGGCGGCGGACGGCTTTGTGCGTGGTGAGGGTGCCGGGGTGGTGGTGCTCAAGCGGTTGACCGACGCCCTGCGTGACTGCGATCGGGTACTGGCAGTGGTTCGCGGTTCGGCCGTCAACCAGGATGGCCGCTCCAATGGCATCACCGCGCCGAACACCGCGGCTCAATGCGACGTGATCGCCGACGCGTTGCGCGCCGCCGATGTCGCACCAGAAAGCGTGCACTACGTCGAAAGTCACGGCACCGGAACGGCTCTCGGAGACCCGATCGAGTTCGAGGCGCTGGCCGCCACCTATGGCCGCGGCGAAGGCAAGTGTGCGCTGGGAGCGGTGAAGACCAACATCGGCCATCTCGAGGCGGCGTCGGGAGTAGCCGGGTTCATCAAGGCGGTGCTCGCGGTGCAGCGCGGCCAGATTCCACCGAACCTGCACTTCTCGCAGTGGAATCCAGCCATCGACGCAACACCGACGCGACTGTTTGTTCCGGTCGAAAATATCGCGTGGCCAACGGATTCCGGTCCGCGCCGCGCGGCCGTGTCGTCGTTTGGCCTGGGCGGCACCAACGCCCACGCAATCGTCGAAGAGGGGCCCGAACTCGCGCCGCGTCGTCGGGCACTGCCCGAGCCGGGGGTGTCGACGTTGGTGGTGTCGGGTAAGACGGCGCAGCGGGTGGCGGTGACGGCGTCGGTGCTGGCCGACTGGATGCAAGGCGCCGGGTCTCAGGTGGGGTTGGCCGATGTCGCGCACACCGTCAACCATCACCGGGCCCGCCAAGCCAAGTTCGCCACCGTCGTCGCCCGCGACCGCACCCACGCCATAGACGGTCTTCGCGCCCTGGCCGCCGGACAGCACGCCCCCGGCGTGGTCGGCCCCCACGAAGGCACCGGCGGGCCGGGCACCGTGTTCGTCTACTCCGGACGCGGCTCGCAATGGGCCGGCATGGGCCAACGACTGCTGACCGACGAACCCGCGTTCGCCGCCGCCGTCAACGAACTCGAGCCGACATTCGTTGCCGAGGCCGGATTCTCACTGCACGACGTGATCGCCACCGCCAAGCCACTCGACGGCATCGAACAAATCCAGCTCGGCCTGATCGGCATGCAACTGGCCCTGACCGAACTCTGGCGCTCCCACGGCGTCACCCCAGACCTGGTCATCGGGCACTCCATGGGCGAAGTCGCCGCGGCCGTCGTCGCCGGCGCCCTGACCCCCGCCGAGGGACTACGCGTCACCGCCACCCGCTCGCGGCTGATGGCACCCCTATCCGGCCAAGGCGGCATGGCCCTGCTGGAACTTGATGTGGCCGCAACCGAGGCGCTGATCGCCGATCACCCCCACATCACACTCGGCATCTACAACTCGCCACGCCAAACCGTGATCTCGGGACCCACCGACGGAATCGAAGCCCTCATCGACAAGGTACGCAGCCAAAACCGGTTCGCCAGCCGAGTCAACATCGAAGTAGCCCCCCACAACCCAGCCATGGACGCCCTACAACCCGCCATGCGCACCGAACTAGCCACCCTGGCCCCACGACCCCCATCGATCCCGATCATCTCCACCACCTACGAAAACCTCCAACCCCCAGCAGCATTCGACGCCGAACACTGGGCCA
>NZ_BFCH01000007.1:4899-109302 GCF_003112775.1 Mycobacterium montefiorense
CGACGCCATCACCTTCCGCACCAACCTGAACAGGGTGCGCACCACTCATCCGCCGCAGACTCCGCATCCACCCGAACCACACCCCCAGATCCCCACCACCCCGTGGCACCACACCCACCACTGGTTCACCGCTGCCGAAACCCGGACACCGGCGCCGGAACGCAATGGCGCTGCGCAGCACACCCATTCGACACCGGGAATCGGCGGACCGCTCGATGACTGGTCGCATCAGGTCGTGTGGGAAGCAGCGCCGCTGCCCGACGCCGATACCACGGTCGCCGGCCGCTGGCTGGTGGTCGGCGACGCAGCCCTGGCCGCCGAGTTGGGTTGCCTGGCCGACGTGCGGGCCGCGGATGCCGAGCCGGCCGCGTTGGGCGGGGCGCTCGGCGATGTCGACCACGTCGTCTACGCCGCTCCGGATCCGGGCGATCCGCTCGACGTGGGAACGGCCTATCAGCTCTTCCATCAGGTCCGCCGGCTTGCCTGCGCGATGGCGGCCAGCAGTTCGCCGGCCAAGTTGTTCCTGGTGACCCGCAACGCTCAACCCCTTGACGAAGGCGATCGCGCCAACCCCAGTCACGGGGCACTGTGGGGCCTGGGACGAACACTCGCGCTCGAGCACCCCGAAATATGGGGCGGCATCATCGATTTCGACAGCTCGGTACCCGTCCAGCTACTGGCACGGCTGGTGCTCGACGAGGCGGGCGCAGGCGATCGCGAAGACCAGGTCGTCTACCGGTCCGGACGGCGGCACGTGCCGCGGCTGCGCAAGCGTGTGCTGCCGGCCGAAGCGGTCACGCTGGACCCCGACGCCGCTCAGCTCGTCATCGGCGCTACCGGCAATATCGGGCCGCACCTGATCCGCCAGCTCGCGCGAATGGGAGCGGGGACGGTCGTCGCCGTCTCCCGCAACCCTGGCCAACGACTGCATGAACTCGCGGAAAGCCTTGCATTACAAGGTATTACACTCATGACCATCGCGGCGGATGCCACCGACGAGACGGCGATGAGCGCGCTGTTCGACCGGTTCGGCGCCGACTTGCCTCCGCTGGAAGGTATCTATCTGGCAGCCTTCGCCGGTCAGCCGATCCTGCTAAGCGAGATGACGAACGACGATGTGACCGCGATGTTCGCACCCAAGCTGGACGCCGCTGCGGTGTTGCACCGGCTGTCGCTGGAAAAGCCGGTACGCCATTTCGTGCTGTTCTCCTCGATCTCCGGCCTGACCGGCTCGCGCTGGCTTGCCCACTACACCGCTACCAGTGGCTACCTGGATGCGCTTGCCTATGCGCGCCGCGTGATGGGGCTGTCGGCCACCACGGTCAACTGGGGACTGTGGAAATCGCTGGCCGACGCCGAACACGATTTCAGCCAGGTCAGCATGGGATCTGGGCTGCTGCCGATGGATGACGAGATCGCCATCGGCGGTCTGGCACGCGCGATGAGCCCGTCGGCCGGGGTGCATTCCGTTGTCGTCGAAGCGGATTGGCCGCTGCTGGCAGCCGCCTACCGGACCCGCGGCTCGCTGCGCATTGTCGACGATCTGTTGCCGATCCCCGGCGAGACGGCGATGCCGGAAAGTGAGTTCCGCATCGCCCTGGGCAAGTGCCAGCCGGAACAGCGCCACGACATGTTGCTCGACCAGGTGGCTCGGCTCGCGGCCAATGTGATGGGCTTGCCGCCGACGGAGTCGTTGGACCCCTCGACCGGCTTCTTCCAGCTCGGGATGGACTCGCTGATGAGCGTGACTCTGCAGCGGACATTGTCCGACACCCTCGGCGAATTCCTGCCCGCCTCCGTGGTTTTCGACTACCCCACCGTGTACAGCCTCACCGACTATCTGGGCACGGTGTTGCCCGAGCTCGGCGAGGCCGACGAGCAGCCGGACGCGGATGCCTACGACGAATTCAGCGAAGCCGAGTTGTTGGAACAACTTTCGGAAAGACTAAGAGGGACCTGATGACCACCCCGACACCAGACCGCCGGGCGATCATTGCCGAGGCGCTGCACAAGATCGACGATCTGTCGGCTCGGCTGGAGATCGCCGAGAAGGCGGGCACCGAGCCCATCGCGGTTGTCGGGATGGGTTGCCGGTTTCCCGGTGGTGTCGACAACCCGGAACAGTTCTGGGACTTGTTGCGCGATGGGCGCAGCGGCATTGTGCGGGTTCCATCGCAACGCTGGGACGCCGACGCTCTTTTCACGGAGGACCACACGGTTCCCGGCACCATCTGCAACCGCGAAGGCGGCTTCCTTTCCAATTGGGAGCCGGACGAATTCGACGCGGAGTTCTTCTCTATCACCCCGCGTGAGGCGGCGGCGATGGACCCGCAGCAGCGGTTGTTCCTCGAAGTCGCCTTTGAAGCCTTGGAGAATGCCGGCATTCCGCCGCACACCATTCGCGGCACCCAGACCTCGGTTTTCGTCGGTGTCACCGCCTACGACTACATGCTGAAGATGTCCGGCACGGTGCGCCCGGTCGACCTCGACGCCTACGTACTCACCGGGAACTCGGCGAATTTCGCCGCCGGCCGGATGGCCTACCTGCTCGGGGCCCGCGGTCCCGCGGTGGTGCTGGACACGGCGTGCTCGTCGTCGCTGGTTTCCATCCACCTTGCCTGCCAGAGTCTGCGCTGGCGCGAAAGCGACACGGCGCTAGTCGGTGGGACCAATCTGCTGCTGACGCCGGGAACCAGCATCGCCTGCTCGCGGTGGGGCATGCTGTCGCCGGAAGGCCAATGCAAAACCTTCGACGCGGGCGCCGACGGGTATGTCCGCAGTGAGGGCGCCGGGGTGGTGGTGCTCAAGCGACTCTCCGACGCGCAACGGGACGGCAACCGGATCCTCGCCGTGGTGCGCGGTTCGGCGGTCAACCAGGACGGCGCCAGCAGCGGGGTGACCGTTCCGAACGGCCCGGCGCAGCAGGCGCTGCTTCGCCAGGCGCTGACGTCGGCCAAGTTGACGCCGGCCGACATTGACTACATCGAGGCGCACGGCACCGGCACTCCGCTCGGCGACCCGATCGAACTCGATTCGCTGAGCAAGGTTTTCGCCGACCGACAGGACCGCGCGCCACTGGTGTTGGGCGCGGTCAAGACCAATCTCGGTCACCTGGAAGCCGCGGCCGGTATTGCCGGATTCATGAAGACCGTGCTGGCCGTGGGGCATGGGCGCATTCCTCGCAACCTCAACTTCCGCGAGCTCACGCCGCACGCCAGCGAAGGTGTGTCTCGGCTGACCATCGCCACCGAGGACATGGAATGGCCGGACACCGGGCAACCGCACCGGGCTGGGGTGTCGTCGTTCGGAGTGAGCGGAACGAATGCGCACATCGTGGTCGAGCAGGCGGAAGATCCGGTGCCGGTGCCGCACCAGGGGTCTGGCCCGGCGGTAACGACGCTGTTGGTGTCGGGCAAGACGAAGCAGCGGGTGGCGGCGACGGCGGCGGTGCTGGCCGACTGGATGGACGGCCCCGGTGCCGACGTGGCGCTGGCCGATGTCGCGCACACCCTCAACCATCACCGGGCCCGGCAGACCAAGTTCGCAACGGTGGCCGCCGCCGACCGCGACCAAGCCGTCGCGGAATTGCGTGCGCTGGCCGCCGGCGAACCCGCCCCGGGAGTCGTGGACTGCCACGAAGGATCGGTCGGGCCGGGCACGGTGTTCGTCTACTCGGGCCGTGGATCGCAGTGGCCCGGCATGGGTCGCCAGCTGTTGGCCGACGAGCCGGCATTCGCCGCGGCGGTCGCCGAACTGGAGCCGACATTCGTTGCCGAAGCCGGCTTTTCGCTGCACGATATGATCGCCACCGGCAAGGAGCTCGACGGCATCGAGCAGATTCAGCTCGGCCTGATCGGGATGCAGATCGCGCTCACCGCGCTGTGGCGTTCCTACGGCGTCACCCCGGATCTGGTGATCGGGCACTCGATGGGCGAAGTGGCCGCGGCGGTAGTCGCGGGTGCGCTCACCCCCGCCGAGGGGTTGCGGGTGACCGCGACCCGGTCGCGGCTGATGGCACCGTTGTCCGGGCAGGGCACCATGGCAATGCTCGAACTCGACGCCGACGCCACCGAGGCGCTGCTCGCCGACCACCCGCAGGTCACGTTGGGGATCTATGCCTCCCCGCGCCAGACGGTCATCTCGGGGCCCACCGCACAGATAGACGAATTGATCGCGACGGTGCGCGCGCAGGGCCAGTTCGCCTCCCAAGTCAACATCGAAGTGGCCCCGCACAACCCGGCCATGGACGCCCTGCAGCCCGCGATGCGTGCCGAGCTGGCCGGTCTGGACCCGCAACCGCCGACCATTCCGGTCATCTCGACCACCTACGAAAACCTGCAAGCCCCAGCGGCGTTCGATGCCGAGCACTGGGCCACCAACATGCGCAACCCGGTGCGCTTCCAACAGGCCATCACCGCCGCAGCCGCCGAGCATCACACCTTCATCGAGGTCAGTGCCCACCCATTGTTGACGCATGCCATCACCGAAACCCTCGCTGCGCGTGAGAACGACGGCGGTGCCGACTATCTGAGTCTCGGCACCCTGCAACGGGATGCGCACGACACCCTGACCTTCCACACCAACCTGAACACAACGCACACCAGCCGCCCGCCGCAGACTCCGCACCCGTGCGAGCCGCACCCGGTGCTGCCCACCACACCGTGGCAGCACACCCGGCACTGGATCGCCCCCACCATCCCCGCCCACCACACCGCTGACACCCACCCACTGCTCGGCATCGGCGTCACCGATCCGGGCACCGGCACCCGGATCTGGGAATGCGAACTGTGCCCAGATCTGCTGTGGCTCGGCGACCACGTGATCGACGACCTCTGCGTGCTGCCCGGATCGGCCTACGCCGAGGTCGCGCTGGCCGCCGCGACGAACGCATTCGCAGACGCCGAAGGCTCAGCGGGCTGGATGATCCGCGAGCTCAGCCTGCATCAGATGCTGCACGTCACCGAGGACACTCTGCTCGTCACGACGCTGACCGGGGACGAGCAGACGTGCCGGATCGAAATGCGCACGCAGAACGCCACTTCGGGGTGGATCAAACACGCCACCGCAACGGTTGCCCGGGAGACCGCGTCCGAAGACGAGGTGCCGCGACCGGCGCCACTCGACGAGGTGGCCGACGAACTCAACCCCGAGGAGCTCTACCAACGGCTGCGCGGCGCGGGCCAACAACACGGACCGGCATTCCGCGGAATCGTCGGGCTCGCCGTCGAAAAGTCCGGTGCCGCCCGCGCCGACGTGCGGTTGCCCGCGACGGCCAAAACCGGCTTCCGCTGCTTCGGCCTGCACCCGGTGATGATGGACATCGCCGTGCAAGCCCTGGGCGCCACCCGGATCGCGACCGACCTGGCCGGCGGGCAATCGGCCCGTCAAACCCTGGTGCTGCCGATACGTTTCGCGGGCGTGCACGTCTACGGCGACATCACGGGCGGTGTCTGCTCGATAGGCTCGCTGGCCGCCACCGATAGCCCCGACCGGCTCCGCGGCCACGTCACGCTGACCGACCCGGATGACCGGCCGGTGCTCGTCATCGACGAGGTGGAGATGGCGGTACTCGGGTCGAGCGGCGGCACAACCGAACTCGGTAGTCAGCTGTACACGGTGCAGTGGGAGCCCGCACCCCTAGACAAGCCCGCCGGCACGCTCGGCGGCGTGTTGCTGATCGGTGACGACCCGCTGCTGCCCGCGCTGCGTTCGTCGCTGCGCGACGCTGTCGCCGACATCGAGGTGGTGTCGGGCGCCGACGCGGCAAGCCTGCGCGCGGCGATCACCCGAAACCCATGGGACAGCATCGTCGTCGTCTGCCCGCCGCGCAGCGTCGACAAGGCATTGGACGACGAGGCACAGCTGGAGCTGGCGCAGGCCCGCACACTGCTGATCGCCGACATCGCCAAGACGGTGACGCGAATGGGGGCCCGCAACAGCCCCCGGCTGTGGATCGTCACCCGCGGCGCCCAACAGCTCGATCCCGGCGATCCAGTCACCCTGGCGCAGACCCAACTTCGGGGCATCGCGCGGGTGCTGACGTTCGAGCATCCGGAACTGCGGACCACGATCGTCGACATCGACGCCGACGGCTCCGGCACCCTGACCGCGCTGACCGAGGAGCTGCTGGCCGGTGCGGACCACGACGAGATCGCGCTGCGCGACCAGCAACGGTATGTCAACCGGCTGGTGCCCGCGCCGGTCGACGCGGCCGGTGAGCTTGCCGCCGAATCCCGTCGCACCGTGGTGAGTCTGGACGGCGACGGCGCCGTGCGGTTGCAGATCGACCGGCCCGGGCGCCTCGACGAGCTCAAAGTGCATGCGGTCAAGCGCATTCCGCCGTCCGCCGGTCAGGTGGAAGTTCGTGTCGTGGCCGCGGGCCTCAACTTCAGCGACGTGCTGAAGGCGATGGGCGTGTATCCCGGACTCGACGGTGCCCCGCCGGTGATCGGCGGCGAGTGTGTCGGCTTCGTGACCGCGGTCGGCCCGGACGTTGACGCGGTCGAGGTCGGACAGCGCGTCATCGCGTTCGGTCCCGGAACGTTCGCCTCACACATGACAACGCTGGCCGATCTGGTGGCCCCGGTCCCGGAGGCGCTGCCGGACGGCGAGGCGGCCGCATTCGGCATCGCGTATCTGACCGCCTGGCACTCACTGTGCGAGGTGGGCCGGTTGGCACCCGGCGAGCGGGTGCTGATTCATTCCGCCACCGGCGGTGTCGGGCTGGCCGCGGTGTCGATCGCCAAGATGATCGGGGCCCGCATCTACACGACGGCCGGCTCGGACGCCAAGCGCGAAATGCTGGCCGGACTTGGCGTCGAGTACGTCGGCAACTCCCGCGACGTGGAGTTCGCCGACGAGATACTCGACATCACCGACGGTTACGGTGTCGACGTCATTCTCAATTCACTTCCGGGCGAGGCGATTCACCGCGGTGTGCAGATCCTGGCCCCCTGCGGCCGGTTCATCGAGCTGGGCAAGAAGGACGTGCACGCCGACGCCAGCCTGGGATTGGCCGCACTGGCGAAAAGTGCGTCCTTCGCCGTCGTCGACCTCGACCTGAATCTGAAGCTGCAACCCGCGCGGTACCGCGAAATGCTCGGGCACATCCTGGCGCACGTGGCCGACGGCAAGCTGCAGGTACTCCCCGTCACCGAGTTCACTCTTTCCGACGCGGCCGACGCATTCCGGCTGATGGCCTCGGGCCGGCACACCGGCAAGATCGTCGTGTCGATACCGGCCGGCGGTGACATCGAAGCGATCGCGGCACCGCCGCCACTTCCTCTGGTCAGCCCCGACGGCGGTTACCTCATCGTCGGCGGCATGGGTGGTCTCGGCTTCGTCGTCGCGCAGTGGCTGGTCGATCAGGGCGCGGGATTGGTGGTGCTGAACGGGCGTTCGGCTCCCAGCGACGAAACCCGGTCGGCGATCGCGGAATTGAACGCCGCGGGCAGCCGCATCGAGGTGGTCACCGGCGACATCGCCGACGCCGACACGGCCGGCCGGCTGGTGCGGGCCGTCGAAGACGCCGGCTTCCGGGTGGCCGGAGTCCTGCACAGCGCAATGGTTCTCGATGACGAGATCGTGCTGAACGTCACGGACGCCGCCGCGCGGCGGGTGTTCACCCCGAAAGTCACCGGCAGCTGGCGCCTGCACCAGGCCACCGCACACCTGGACGTCGACTGGTGGCTGACGTTCTCCTCGGTGGCCTCACTGCTGGGCGCGCCCGGCCAGGGTACCTACGCCGCGGCGAACTCGTGGGTCGACGGCCTGGTCGCGCATCGGCGCTCGCTCGGGCTTCCCGCCGTCGGAATCAACTGGGGCCCATGGGCCGAAGTCGGTCGCGCCCAGTTCTTCGCCGACCTCGGTGTCGCGATGATCACCGTCGAGCAGGGGCTCGCGGCGATGCAGCTGGCACTGGCCGCCGACCGGGCCCGCACCGGTGTGTTCAGCCTCGACGCGCGGCAGTGGTTCCAGTCGTTCCCGTCGGCGGCGGGTTCCTCGCTGTTCGCCAAGTTGCAGGACCTGACCCCCACCGAGCGGCGCGGCGGCGGCGCGATCCGCGCGGAGTTGGACGCCTGCGACGCCGCCGAGCGTCCCGCGCGCCTGGCCACCGCGATCGCCGGCGAGATCCGGGCGGTGCTGCGCTCGACCGAGCCGATCGACCCCGACCGGCCGATGGAGTCGCTTGGTCTGGACTCGCTGATGGCGCTGGAGCTGCGCAACAGGCTCGAAGCGAGCCTGGGCACCATGTTGCCGGCCGCGCTGGTCTGGGCCTACCCGACCATCACCGATCTGGCCGGCGCACTGTGTGAACGCCTGGGCTACGAGGCCATCGGCGAGGCCGAACCGGCGCCGGAGGCCGAATCCGAGCTGTCAGATGAAGAAATGGAATTGCTGTCCGACCTCGTTGCGGCCAGCGAGCTGGAGACGGCAACCGGGGGCAGTGAGTAAATGACGAGTCTTGCCGAGCGCGCGGCGCAGATGTCACCCAAGGCGCGCGAGGTCCTTGCACGCGAACTCGTGCGCGCGGGGACCACGTTTCCCACCGATGTCGCCGAACCGGTCGCGGTGGTGGGGATCGGTTGCCGGTTGCCGGGCAGTGTGACCGGGCCGGACAGCTTTTGGCAGCTGCTGATGGACGGACGTGACGCCGTCGACGTGGTGCCCGCCGATCGCTGGGATGCCGACGCCTTCTACGACCCCGACCCGCAGACACCGGGGCGGATGACGACGAAGTGGGGAGGCTTTGTCGACGACGTCGCCGGCTTCGACGCCGACTTCTTCGGCATCACCCCGCGCGAAGCCGAGGCGATGGACCCCCAACAGCGGATCCTGCTCGAAGTCGCCTGGGAAGCACTCGAACATGCTGGGCTGCCCCCGGATTCGCTGAGCGGCACCCGGACCGCCGCGATCATGGGGCTGTCGGCGTGGGACTACACGATCGTCAACCTCGAGCGCCGCGCGGAAATCGACGCATACATGTCCACCGGAAACCCACACAGCGCCGCGGTCGGGCGAATTTCGTATCTGCTGGGGCTGCGCGGCCCCGCGGTCGCGGTGGACACCGCGTGCTCGTCGTCGTTGGTGGCGCTGCACCTGGCCTGCCAGAACCTGCGGCTGCGCGAAAGCGACGTGGCGCTCGCCGGTGGCGTTCAGCTGATGCTGTCCCCGTTCACCAGCATCGCGCTGTCCAAGTGGTCGGCCCTGTCGCCGACGGGCCGCTGTAAAACCTTCGACGCGCTGGCCGACGGGTTCGTACGTAGCGAGGGCTGCGGCGTCGTGGTGCTCAAGCGGCTGGCCGACGCCACCCGCGACGGTGATCGGGTGCTGGCGGTGATCCGCGGCTCGGCGATCAACCAGGACGGCCGCTCCAACGGCATGACCGCGCCGAACGCGGCGGCACAACGCGACGTGATCAGCACCGCGCTGCGGCTGGCCGACTCGACCGCGGACCGCGTGAACTACATCGAAACACACGGCACTGGAACGATATTGGGCGATCCGATCGAATTCGAGGCACTGTCGGCCACCTACGGCCGCGGCGACGGCAAGTGCGCGCTCGGTTCGGTGAAGACCAACATCGGCCACCTGGAGGCCGCGGCCGGAATCACCGGGTTCATCAAGGCGACGCTGGCCGTGTCGCGCGGCCAGATTCCGCCCAATCTGCACTTCACCCGCTGGAATCCGGCCATCGACCCCTCGTCGACGCGGCTGTTCGTCCCGACCGAGGCCACGGCGTGGCCCGACGGTGTGCGCAGGGCGGCCGTGTCGTCGTTCGGCCTCAGCGGGACCAACGCGCACGTCGTCATCGAACAGGCGCCAGAGTCGATACCGGCGAACGGATCCGGTCCGCGGCTGTCCACCTTGGTGCTGTCGGGCAAGACCTCTCAGCGGACCGCCTCGCTGGCCGCGGGGCTGGCCGACTGGATGGAAGGCCCCGGCGCAGCGGCGCCGCTTGCCGATGTCGCGCACACCCTCAACCACCACCGGTCCCGCCATCCCAAGGCCGCTGTCGTGGTCGCACGTGACCATACGGACGCGATCGCGGGTCTGCGCGCGCTGGCCGCCGGGCGCCCCGTTCCCGGCGTGCTGGAGTGCCGGGACGGCTTCACCGGCCCCGGCACGGTGTTCGTCTACTCCGGTCAGGGCTCGCAATGGGTCGGCATGGGCAGGCGGCTACTGGCCGACGAACCGGCGTTCGCCGCGGCCATCGACGAGCTCGAGCCCGATTTCGTTGCACAGGCCGGCTTTTCGCTGCGTCAGACTCTCGCCGACGGCGTCGAAGTGGTCGGCATCGACCGCATTCAGCCGGTGCTGGTCGGGATTCAGCTTGCGCTGACCGCGCTGTGGCGTTCGTACGGCGTGACACCCGACGCGGTGGTGGGCCACTCGATGGGCGAAGTGTCGGCCGCCGTCGTTGCCGGGGCGCTGACTCCCGCCGACGGGTTGCGGGTGATCGCCACCCGCTCGCGGCTGATGGCCCAGCTGTCCGGTCAGGGCGCGATGGCCCTGCTGGAGCTCGACGCCGACGCCGCCGCGGAGCTGATCGCCGACTACCCGCAGGTGACGTTGGCCGTTCACGCCTCGCCGCGCCAATCCGTGATCGCCGGCCCGCCCGAATCCGTGGACGCCGTGATCGAGGCGGTGGCCGCCCAAAACCGGCTGGCCCGCCGCATCGACGTCGACGTGGCCTCCCACCACCCGATCATCGACCCGGTGTTGCCGCAATTGCGTTCCGCGCTCGCCGATCTCGCGCCGCAGCCGATGACCATTCCGATGATCAGCACCACCAGCGAGCAGCCCCAGACGGTGCTGGACGCCGAGTACTGGGCGGCCAACCTGCGCAACCCGGTGCGCTTCCACCAGGCCATCACCACCGCGGCGGCCCGCTATCACACCTTCATCGAGGTCAGCCCGCACCCGGTGCTCACCTACGCGATCGACGACACTCTCAGCGACTCGGAGAACCGGGCTCAGCTGACGGCCGTCGGCACCCTGCAACGCGACACCGACGACACCGTCACCTTCCACACCCAACTCGCGGCGGTCGGGAAGCTCCCGGAGATCGACACCACCCGCCGGCTCGCCGACATCCCGGTGACGCCCTGGCAGCACACACCCTTCTGGGTCGCGGACCGCTCGGCTAGCTACCCCGGGCCGGACTCGGTCGACGCGCACCCGCTGCTCGGCATGCACGTCGAAGTTCCCTCAAGCCAGGACCATGTGTGGCAGGCCGACGTCGGCACCGACGTATCCCCTTGGCTGGCCGACCACAAGGTCTTCGGCCAGGCAGTCATGCCGGCGGCCGGGTTCGCCGAAATCGCTTTGGCCGCGGCAAGTGAAGCGTTCGGTCTGCCGGTCGATGCCCTGGCGATCAACCAGCTCGAGGTCGAGCAGATGCTCACCCTCGACGGCCACACCCAGGTGACGACGCAATTGACCCGCGGCGCCGACGACAAGACCCGCATCGAGATCTATTCCCGCACCCCCGCCGGCTGGTGCCGGCACGCGACCGCCAGGGCCGCGGTGTCGCCGCCCGACGGCACCCTCGAGCGACGGACACCCGGCCCCCGCGACGGCCAGACCGCGGTATCACCGGCCGACCTGTACGCAGTCCTGCGGATGACCGGCCAGAATCACGGCCCGGCGTTCGCGGCACTGACCCAGATCAACCGGCAGCCGGACGGCTCGGTAGAAACCCAGATCACCCTGCCCGAAGGGGCGCCCAGGCATCCGGGTTACCGAATCCACCCCGTCATGCTCGATGCCGCCCTGCAAGGCCTGGCGGCGGCGATACCCGACGAGGAAGCCGCCGCGACCGCGGGTTCGGCCGAAATCAGCTACCTTCCAGTCTCTTTCGAGTTACTCCGGGTGTACGGCAATCCCGGCCGGCACGCCCACTGCCGGGCCCGGCTGATGAACCTCGACGAGGGCGGCGCCGGAAAGCTCGGCAAGCTCACCTTGACCGACGACGCCGGAAACGTGACCGCCGAAATCAACGATCTGTACCTGCGCCGCGTCGAACGACGCAGCGCGCCATTGCCGCTGGCGCAGAAGGTCTTCGACACCAGCTGGGTGGAAGCGCCGATCGCGGCTGCGGGCCCCTCCGATGCTCCTGGCAGTTGGCTGGTACTCACCGACGCCGGCTCCAAGGCCGAGAAATTCGTCGAGCAGTGGCGCTCACCGGCACGCCGGGTGATCACCGCCGATCTCGGCGATGAGGCCGCGATGCTCACCGCATTCGCGGAAACGGCAGGCGATCCCGAGCGCCCGCCCGTCGGCGTGGTCGCGTTCATCGGCGACGGCTCCGACGATGCCGGCATCACCGCCGCCGGGCTCAACCGGGCCCGGGATTCGGTGTGGGCGATCTCGACGGTGGTGCGGGCGATCCTCGGCGGCTGGCACGGCCGGTCACCGCGGCTGTGGCTGGTCACCCCGGGCGGTCTCGCCGTCCGCGACGAGCCGGGCCGCCCGGCGATCGGCGCGCTGCGGGGTCTGGTGCGGGTGCTGGCCTACGAACATCCCGACCTGCACACCACGCTCGTCGACCTGGACACCACCCGGGACCCGGTGTCCGCGTTGATAGCCGAACTCGAATCACAGCATTCCGCAGCTAATTTCGACGACGTCGTCGCCTGGCGGGACGGACAGCGGTACGTCGAGCGGCTGGGCCGTGCGACCTTGGGCGAGCCGGTGCGCGACGCGGTCGTCGAGTCGGGCGCGTCCTACATCGTCACCGGTGGCCTCGGCGGTCTCGGCCTGGTTTTCGCGCGCTGGCTGGTCGAGAGCGGCGCGGGCCGGGTGGTGCTCAACGGGCGCAGCGAACCCTCCGACGACGCACGCAAGGTGCTGGCCGAATTGGAAAGCCGCGCCGAGGTCGCGGTGGTGTGCGGCGATATCGCCGCTGCCGGCGTCGCCGAACGCCTGGTCGCGGCTGCCGAGGACCAGAATCGCCGGCTGGCCGGCATCGTGCACGGCGCCGCGGTGATCGACGACAGTCTGGTGTTGTCGATGAGCAAGGAGAGCCTGCAGCGAGTGTGGGCTCCTAAAGCCGCTGGCGCGCTGCGGATGCACCAGGCCAGCGTCGGTCGTGAGCTCGACTGGTGGGTGGGTTTCTCCACCACCGCCTCGTTGCTCGGCTCGGCCGGGCAGGGCGCATACGCGTGCGCAAGCGCATGGCTCGATGCGCTGGTTGCCTGGCGCCACGCGGCCGGAATGCCGGCGGCGGTGATCAATTGGGGACCGTGGTCGGAAGTGGGTGTCGCGCAGTCTCTGGTCGGCAGCCCGCTTGACCCCATCAGTCCGGCGGAGGGCATCGCGGCCATGGACGCGTTGCTGGCCACCGACCGTAGCCACACCGGCGTCACCCGGCTGCGTGCCGACCGCGCGATGCTCGCGTTCCCCGAAATCCGCAACCTCGGCTATTTCACCAGCGTGGTCTCCGAACTGGACATCGCCGGCGACGGCGGCGACTGGTCCGGACCCCAGGCGCTGCGCGAGCTCGATCCGGCCGAGGCCCGGGAAGTGGTGCGAGAACGCCTGTGCGGACGCATCGCGGGGGTGATGGGGTATTCCGATCGGTCGGCCGTCGACACCGGGGTGCCGCTGACCGAACTCGGTATGGATTCTTTGATGGCAGTGCGGATCCGCAACACCACACGTGCGGATTTCGGCATCGAGCCACCGGTGGCAATGATCCTGCAAGGTGCATCGCTGCAAGACCTCACGGTCGAAGTGATCCGCCAGCTCGGCCTCGCCGAGCCTGAACAAAACCTCGATCGAGGTAACGCGGTTCGCGACCGAGCACAACAGCGCGCCGCGGCGCGCCAAGGAGCCGCGATGCGGCGGAAGCGAGGACAGTAAGCATGAGCACGCAGGAAGAGGGATTGCCGGACACCGCAATTGCGGTGGTCGGCATGGCCGGAAGATTCCCCGGCGCCAACAGTGTGTCGGCGTTCTGGGACAACCTCGCGCGCGGCGAAGAGTCGATCAGCACACTGTCCGAAGACGAACTGCGGGCCGCCGGGGTCGGCGACGAGGTGCTGGCGAACCCGGCGTATGTGCGCCGCGCACCGATCGTCGACGGTATCGACGAGTTCGACGCCGAATTCTTCGGCTTCCCACCGCAATTCGCCCGGACGCTGGATCCCCAGCATCGGTTGTTCCTGCAATGCGCATGGCACGCCTTCGAAGATGCCGGCTGCGACCCAGCCCTGTTCGACGGGTCCATCGGCGTCTACGGAACCTGCTCCCCCAGCGGCTACCTGCTGCACAACCTGTCGTCACACCACGGTCAAAACGCGTTCATGGGAACAGGACTCAACTTCGAGCAGTTCAACCTGTTCCTGCAGAACGACAAGGACTTCCTGGCGATGCGGGTATCTCACCAGTTCAACCTCCGCGGCCCGAGCCTCACCGTGCAGACAGCGTGCTCGTCGTCGTTGGTCGCGGTCCACCTGGCCTGCCAGAGCCTGCTATCCGGCGAGTGCGACATGGCGCTGGCCGGCGGGGTCTCGCTGTCGGTGCCGCACCATGTCGGCTACTGGAACTCGCCGGGATCGATGGTCTCGGCCGTCGGCCACTGCCGTCCCTTCGACGTGCGCGCCGACGGTACGGTGTTCGGCAGCGGTGTCGCGATGGTTGCCCTCAAGCCACTGCAGGCAGCGCGCGACGCCGGGGATCGCATCCACGCCGTGATCCGCGGATCGGCGATCAACAACGACGGATCGGCGAAAATGGGCTATGCGGCGCCGAATCCGGCCGCCCAGGCCGACGTTATCGCCGAAGCCCACGCGGTGGCGGGCGTCGACGCCTCGACCGTGAGCTACGTCGAGACGCACGGGACCGGCACGCCGCTGGGCGACCCGATCGAAGTCCAGGGACTGCGCAACGCGTTCGCCGTGTCCGACACACCCAGACCCGGACCATGTGTTCTCGGGTCGGTCAAGTCGAACATCGGCCACCTCGAGGTGGCCGCCGGTGTGGTCGGCATGATCAAAACGATTCTGTGCCTGAAGAACAAGGCGATTCCCGCGACTCTGCACTACACCAGCCCCAACCCTGAACTGCGCCTGGACGAGACGCCGTTCACTGTGCAGAGCAGCTACGCCGCGTGGGAATCCGATGGAGTGCGCCGGGCCGGGGTCAGCTCGTTCGGTGTGGGCGGCACCAACGCGCACGTCGTCTTGGAAGAGGCGCCGCCGGTTGCGGTGCAGGCCGAGTCGACCAATCCGCAAGTACTGCTGCTGTCGGCACGCACCGCGGCGGCGCTGGGAGAATCGCGGGCCACCCTGGCCGCCGCACTGACCGCGCCGGACGGCCCGGACCTGTCCGACGTCGCATTCACCCTCGCCGGTCGCCGCAAGCATCCCGTCACCATGGCAGCCGTCGTGCACGACCGCGAGCACGCCGCCACGGTGTTGCGGGCGGCTGAGCACGACAACGTCTTCGTCGGGGAATCCGTCGGCGACAATGCCGAATCGAATTCGGAGCACGTCGTTTTGATGTTCCCGGGCCAGGGAGCTCAGCACATCGGGATGGCCCGCGGGCTGTATGACACCGATCCCGTCTTCGCCGAACATTTCGACGCGTGCGTCGCGGGATTCCGCAGCGAGATGGAGATCGACCTGCACGCGGAGATATTCGGCGACGCCACAACGGATTTAGAACGCATCGACCGTTCCCAGCCCGCACTGTTCACGGTGGAGTACGCGCTGGCGCGGCTGGTCGAAAGCTTTGGCGTGCGCGCCGGGGCATACATCGGCTACAGCACCGGCGAATACATCGCCGCCACCCTGGCCGGGGTCTTCGACCTCGAGACGGCGATCAAGCTGGTGGCCCTGCGTGCCCGCCTGATGCATGAGTCCCCGCCGGGCTCCATGGTGGCCGTGGCGCTGGGTCCCGACGACATCGCCGAGTACCTGCGTCCCGGTGTCGAGCTGTCCGCGGTCAACGACCCGGGCAACTGCGTCGTCTCGGGGCCGAACGACGAGATCCGCGCGTTCACCCAACGCCTGCACGAGGCCGACATCACCGCCCGACGGGTGCGCGCCACACACGCATTCCATTCCAGCGCAATGGATGCCATGGCGGCGGAATTTCAGCAGTTCCTGACTGGCGTCAAACTCGGCCGGCCGAACACACCGCTGCTGTCCAATCTCACCGGGACCTGGATGTCGGATGAACAGATCACCGATCCGGCCAGTTGGGCCCGGCAGATCAGCTCCACGATCCGCTTCGCCGACGAACTCGACGTGCTGCTGAGCGATCCGGACCGGATCCTTGTCGAGGTGGGCCCAGGCGGCAGCCTGACGGGTTCGGCGATGCGGCACCCGAAGTGGTCGGGCGGGCACCGGGCGATTCGCCTGATGCGGCACCCGATTCAAAATGTCGACGACAGGGACACCTTCCTGCTGGGCCTCGGCCAATTGTGGTCGGCGGGCGTGCCGGTCGACTGGACACCGGCAACCGGACCCAAGCAGCACATCATCTCCGTGCCCGGTTATCCCTTTGCCCACGAACGGCATTGGATTGATGCTAAGCCGGTCAACTGGGCCGACCGGACCGCCGAGGACACGGTGGCGGCAGCATCCACAAATGGCTCGGCCGTCCACGCCGACGTCGCCGCCAACGGGCAATCGCAAACCGAGGCGGTATTGCGTCAGATCTGGATGCAGTGCCTGGGACTGAACTCCATCGGGCGCACCGACAACTTCTTCGACCTCGGGGGCGACTCCCTGATCGCGATCGGCATCGCGACCAACGCCAGCAACGCGGGCCTGGACGTCAGCCCGCAGGACCTCTACGGAAACCCGACGCTGGTAGCCCTGGCCGCGCATGTCGATTCGAAGTATGCGGCCGGCGGCTTGGCGAAACCGGCTGAGGCCAGCTCTCATCCGACCATTCCACCGAATGTCGCGCACTTCCTCGATCACGGAGTGCAGGAGGCGGGACGCTGGCGGGTGCCGCTGATCCTGCGTCTCGACGCAGCAGTCGGCGTGGACGACGTCCGGTCCGTGCTCACCGCGTTGACCAACCACCACGACGCATTGCGCGTGCGGCTCGTCGAACGCGCCGGAGTCTGGGAGCAACACATCGCTGCGCCAGACGAATTCGACGCACTGTCCTCGCGTTCGCTTCCGGACAGCCCGGAAACTGGGGGGGCATCGGAATCCGCAGCGCAACGGGCAGCGGTGCTCGACATCGCCGCCAAGCTGACCACCGCGGGTGACCTGGCCGCGCCGTTGACGGCCGTCTACGTCTCGGATTCCCACGGTGCGTGCTACCTGGCACTGTCGCTGCACGAGATTGTCGCCGACACCACGTCGCGGGAAATCCTGATCGCCGATATCTTTACGGCATTCACGCAACGCCTTGCCGGCGAGGACATCTCGCTGCCGGCGAACACCACCTCGTGGCGGGACTGGTCGCAGCGTTGCGCGGCTCTCGCGACGCATCCGGCGGTGCTCGACACTCGCGAATTCTGGCTGGAGAGCTCGAAGGTGGCCACGCTGCGGCCGGCGAACACGGAGGTCACCGAGCCGCCGCACGGCGATGACCTCAAGAAGGTGCCATCGACGCTGACCGTCGAGCAGACATCGGAGGTCGACGACGCGCGCCGGGTGCTCGGGTGGTCGGTCGAGGAGATCCTGCTCGCCGCGCTGAGTCAAACCATCGCCGCAACAATGGGCTCCGGTGTCCTCGCCATCGACCTGGAAGGGCCGGGCCGCTCGGTGCTGCGCCCGGATGTCGACCTGCGCAGAACCATCGGGCAGTTCACCACGATCTACCCGATCGCGCTCGGGTGCACCAGCGACACTGCGGCAACCGAACTGCTGGAAGCCGTGCGGGACACGCTCAAATCCGTTCCGCATTACGGCATCGGCTACGGGCTGCTGCGGCACCTATATGCGCCCACCGCGCGGCAGCTCTGCGCCGCGGGCTCGGCGGACCTGCACTTCCGGTACGCCGGCGCGATCCCCGAGTTACCGCCCATCGATGCCGCGGTGCAATTCGACTCCGACGTAGCGATGCCGGTGCGCGACACGATTCCGGGCCTCGGCCATGCCATCGAGTTCCGGGTGTACAGGCACTCCGGGATGCTGCATCTGGATTGGTGGTATGACGCTCGCCGGGTGCAGGGCGCGCAGGCCGAGGCGCTGGCGCAGCGTTTCCCGATCGCGCTGCGCGAGTTGATCCAGGATGCGATCACCGCGGTCGGTGACGACGGCGAGATAGGTCAGCCCGTCGAGCTGGCCCTGGTGGATTTGTCGGCGCTTGACGCGGGTTGAGGGGAACTGAGTGGTTAACGCGCATAAGGACTTTGAGAAGGCCGTCATCGTCGACAAGGTTCGCAAGACCTTCGGCGAGTTTGTGGCCTTAGCAGAGGTCAGCTTTGAAGTCGGTCGCGGTGAGGTGCTCGGCCTGCTCGGTCCGAACGGGGCCGGCAAGACCACGCTGGTGGACATCCTGTCCACCCTGAGCCGGCCGGACGGCGGCCGTGCGGTGGTCGCCGGCTATGACGTCGTGTCCGAGCCGGCCGGGGTGCGCCGCTCGATCATGCTCACCGGCCAGCAAGTGGCGATCGACGACATGCTCACCGGCAGCGAAAACCTGGTGATGTTCGGTCAGCTGTTCGGATTGCGTAAGTCGGCCGCCCACGCCCGCGCCAAGGAGCTGATCGACGAATTCGATCTGGCATACGCCGCCGACCGGCGCGTGAAAACCTACTCGGGCGGTATGCGCCGACGCATCGATATCGCCTGCGGTTTGGTGGTCCGGCCTCAGGTGGTCTTTCTCGACGAACCCACCACCGGGCTGGATCCACGTAGCAGGCAAAGCATTTGGGACCTGGTCAGCAAGTTCAAGGGTCTGGGTATCGCCACACTGCTCACCACACAGTATCTCGAGGAAGCCGACGCGCTGGCCGATCGGATCGTGGTGATCGACCACGGACGCGTCATCGCGCAGGGAACGGCCGATCAGCTCAAGGAGCGCACCGGCGGCAGTTACTGCGAAATCGTGCCGCGCAATCTCAAGGATCTGGCCACGATCGCCAACACGCTCGGCTCGCTGGTGCCCGACAAGATCCGAGCCGCTTTGACACCCGAGTCGGATCGCATCGCGATACCGGCGCCCGATGGCGCCAACACGCTGATCGAGGCCGTCGGCCGGCTGGCCGCGGCCAACATCGACGTGGCCGACGTGGCGCTGCGGCGCCCGTCACTCGACGACGTATTCCTCGCGCTGACAGACGAATCCCCCAGGCAGCGCACTCCCGTTGCGACACAGGCCGCCGGGTGACCGCCTCAACCACCACCGAGCGCCACCTCTCACCGCTCGCACAATGGTGGGTACTCACCAAGCGCTTCATCGCACCGACCCTGCGCAACGGTGAGCTGATCGTGACGATCGCGTCCTCGGTGGTCTTCACGGCCGGCTTCTACATCCCGTTGCATCAGGTGATGGGTACCGCGACCAAAACGCTGTGCAGCAGCTACGCGCAATACGTGATGCCGTTGATCGCCTTGCAGGCCATCACATTCGCCGCGATGTCGACGGCTTTTCGGGCGGCGACGGATTCGGTGAAGGGCATCAATCGGCGATTCAGATCGATGCCGATGGCTCCGTTCGCACCGGTGGGTGCCCGCATCTCCGCCGCGGTGTACCGGTGCACGATCTCGGTGGCCGTGGCGGTGGTCTGCGGCTACGTGATCGGATTCCGGTTCCACCACTCGGTGGCGTACACCATCGCGTTCGTCGGGTTAGTGGTCGCGATCGGGTCGGTGCTGTCATTCGGTGCGGACCTGATCGGCACCGGCAGCCGCAACCCGGAGGCGATGACGCCGTTGCTGATCTTGCCGCCGCTGATCTTCGGGCTGCTGTCCACCGGAGTTCAACCGGCCCAACAATTTCCGCACTGGATCCAGCCCATTGTGCGCAACCAGCCGGTGTCGCAGTTCGTGACCGCGCTGCGCGCCCTGGCCGGTGACGCCGCCCCGTACGGCACCCCGGTGACCTGGTCGGTGCTGGTGCCGACGCTGGCCTGGCTCTGCGGCTTGACCGCGTTCCTGATACCGACGTCAGTGATCGTTTTGTCGAGGCGGGCAAAATGACATTGGTGCACGAGCCCGCCACTGGTTTCGGTGCGCCCCACGGGCAGTACCACGAGAATTCGCTGCGGGCGCTGGTAGCCCAAACCCGGGTCCAGACCCGGCGGATCCTGCTGGGGTGGGCACGCGACCTCACGGCGGTGATCGAGGCGCTGGTGTTGCCCATCCTTTTCCTGCTGACCCTGAACATCATTCTGGGCAACGTCATTTCACAAGTCAGCGGTCACAGTGCGCTGTACGGCACGGTGCCGCTGAACGCACTCGCCGCCACGATCAACGGTGCCGTCGTCGGGGCGATCGGCCTGATCCGCGAGCGCAACGATGGCCTGCTGCGCCGCCTGTGGGTTGTTCCGGTGCACCGCGCGTCGGGTGTGCTCTCGCGGATCGTCGCTGAGACGGTTCGGATCATGATCACGACGCTGGTTGTGCTGGCCGTGGGAATGATCCTCGGATTCCGGTTCCACCAGGGCATTCTCGCGACCCTGACCTGGTTCGTCATCCCGCTGATATTCGGGCTGGCCTTCGCCACCCTGATCACGATGGTTGCGCTGTACACGGCCAACAATTTTCTGCTCGAGACGGTCACGCTGGTGCACATCCTCGCGGTCGTGTTCTCCACCGGGTTCTTGCCGATGGACCAATTTCCCAAGTGGATACAGCCGGTCGTCGCGCACCAGCCGATGAGCTACGCGATCGAAACGATGCGCGGACTGTCCATGGGCGGACCGGTGCGGTGGCCGATGATCGCCACACTGCTGTGGTCCGGCGGCATCGCCGTCGTGTGCATCGTGCCAACGCTTTTGGGCTATCGACGGGCCAGCACATGTTGAACAGGGGGGTATGACGGTGTTTCCCGGATCCGTGATCCGAAAGTTGACGCGTAGCGAAGAGGTGTTCGCGGTCAACGAGACTTATTTCGCGTTCACCGCGCATGTCAACGGTCCCGTCGACATCGGCGCGATGTCGGACGCCTTCGACGCGTTGCTGGAATCCCACCCGGTATTCACCGGCCGGCTGGAGAAGACCGACGACGGCCGCTACCAGATCATCGCCGAAGACCTGATGCACCCGGGCATTTGGGTCGTCGACGACGATTCGGACGCCGCGCCGAAAACCGCGGGCATGCACCTGGATCAGCACCAAACGCTGCTGAATCTGCGGTGCAAGCGCAGCGGTGGACGCACCGAGATCACGCTGTACACCCATCACAGCCTGGCCGACGCCCACCATGCGTTCGGTCTCCTCGAAGAACTCTTCTCGCTCTACACCGACGTGGTCACCACCGGCGCCCCGGCTCCGAGAACTCCGCAACCCGCACCCGAGGCGCTGGAGCCGTTGCTCGAACAGCGTGGCGTGACCAAGCAACAGCGATCCGGGCTCGAAAAGCTGTTCAAGGCGCTGTTCGCTTACGACTTGCCGGCCCAGGAGAAGCCACCCGAGATGGCGGATCCGGATTCAATCCAACCGATTCCGATCGCCCGGATCCGGTTCTCCGAGGAAGAGACCGCCGAACTGGTGGAGTTCGGTTTGGCCAATCAGCTCAGCCTCAACTCCGTGGTGGCCGCGGCGATCCTGTTGGCGGAATGGGAACTGCGCAAGACCCCGCACATTCCGATTCCCTACATCTATCCGGTTGATCTGCGCTATCTGCTGTCGCCCCCGGTGAGTCTCACCGGCAGCACGCTGCCGCTGGGAGTGGCGACCTACCTGGCCGAGATCAGGCCGGACACCGACCTCGTCGAGCTGGCCCGCGGCATCGTGGATTCGTTCCGGACGGACCTGTCCGACGGTGTGATTCAGCAATCCGCGCTGCATTTCAACCTGCAATACCAGGGCACGCCGGCGGGCCTGCCCCCGGTGGTGCTGTGCACCGACACCGGCACCATCCCTGCGCTGCGCACACCGCCGGACATGGAACTCGACGACTTCGCGAGCGAACTATGGTTCCCGACCCGCGCCCCCGTGGACCTCTACAGCTGCGGAAGTTTCGCGGGCCGGCTGTTCATCGAGCACCATGCGCACCTGCCCGGGCGAGAAAAGCCGCTGGAGGCAATACATTCACTGCTCTGTTCACTGCTCGCCGAGGAGGACAGCTGGGTCGTGGAGTAACCACGACCCAGTGCCACCCGGCTAGCAAGGCGGCGGCTGACCCTCTTCTGCAGCCAGCGCCTCCGACAGGTGCTGCCCCAACGTACGTGCGGAGTTGAAGGTGGCGATGGTCTTCGGGGTGACGCGGATTCCGGTCTCGGCTTCGATGCGGGTTCGCAATTCGAGGTTGCCCAGCGAGTCCAGGCCGTGCTCGGCGAACGGACGGTCGGGGTCGATCGCACGGCGCAGAATCAAGCCGGTCTGATCCGCGATCAGGCGGCGCAGCCGGGCCGGCCACTCGCCGGGCGACAGCGTCCGCAATTCGGCGCGCAGCGCCGAACTTTCGGCCCCATGCTGGTCGCCGGAGTCCTGGAAAGCTTCGGCGAACGGGCTGCGCGCAACCAGTGCAGCCAACCACGGCGCACCCGTCGTCGGCACGTAGCCGGTGTAGCCGCGGTCGTAACGCAACAACGTCTCGAACGCCTGCGCCCCCTCGTCCGGCGCGATCATCGTGGTGCGACCGCCGGCCGCCAGGAAGGTGGCGCGGCCGATCTCGCCCCACGCCCCCCACGCGATCGTGTTCGCCGGAAGACCCTGGCTGCGGCGCCAGTGGGTGAAGGCGTCCAGCCAGCTCGACGCCGCGGCGTAGGCACCCTGTCCGGCCGAGCCGAACAGCGCGGCCACCGACGAGAAGGAGCAGAACCAGTCCAGCGGCTGTCCGGCCGTCGCGTGATGCAAGTTCCACACGCCGTTGACCTTTGGCGCCCAGTCCTTGTCGATCAGCTCGTCGGTGATATTGGCCAGGACGGCGTCTTCGACCACGGCGGCGGCATGCAGCACTCCGCGCAGGACAAGCCCGGTCGCGGTGGCCGCGGCCACCACCTGGGCGGCGGTTTCGGCCTCGGCGATGTTGCCGCTCTCCACGACGACGTCGGTCCCGTTGGCGCGCAGCCGCTCAATTGCCTGGCGCGCCTTGGCAGTTGGGACCGAACGCGCGGTCAGCACGATCCGCCCGCAACCCGCCTTGGCCATCTGGCCGGCCAGGAACAGTCCGAGGCCACCCAGGCCGCCGGTGACGATGTAGGCGCCATCCTTGCGGAACACCGGAGCCTGCTCCGGCGGCAGCACCGCGCGGGTCTGCCCGGAGCGCGGCACGGTGAGCACCAATTTGCCGGTGTGCTCGGCACCGCTCATCACCCGGATCGCCGTAGCCGCCTGCGACAGCGGATATTCGGTGCAGGCCGGGGCCGGCAGGTCGCCATCCGCGATCCGCTGGTACAGCGTGCGCAGCAGCTCTTGCACGCGCCGCGGATGGGTGTGGGTAAGCAACGCCAAGTCGACGGCATAGAAGGTGAGGTTGCGGCGGAACGGGAACAGCCCCAGCCGGGCGTCGGCATAGATATCGCGCTTGCCGATCTCGACGAACCGCCCACCGTAGGCCAGCAGCTCGATTCCGGCGTGCTGGGCCGCACCGGTCAATGAGTTGAGCACGATGTCCACGCCATAGCCGTCGGTGTCGCGGCGGATCTCATCGGCGAACGCGGTGCTACGCGAGTCGTAGACGTGGTCAATGCCCATGTCCCGCAACAGGGCCCGCCGATCCGGGCTGCCCGCGGTGGCGAAGATTTGCGCGCCCACCATCTTCGCGATTGCGATCGCGGCCTGACCGACGCCGCCCGAGCCCGAGTGGATCAGCACCTTGTCCTCGGCCGAGATTCGGGCCAGTTCGCACAGCCCGTACCACGCGGTGCCGTACGCGGTTGCCGCGGCGGCGGCCGCGACCGTGGTGACGGCCGGCGGCAGCGCGGCGACGAGCCGGGCATCGCAGGTGACGAACGTGCCCCAGCTGCCGTTGGCGAATCCGGAGAAGCCGCCCACCCGGTCGCCGACCACCAGATCAGTGACGCCGTCACCGACTCGGGTCACCACACCACCGAGGTCAAATCCCAACTGGTGTGGCTCGCCCTCCAGGTCAGGGTAACGGCCAAGGGCCGCAAGGACTTCGGCGAAGTTGACGCTGGACGCGTCGACCGCGATCTCGACCTGGCCCGGCTCCGGTGTCGTGCGGTCGAAGGCGACGAATTCCATCGTCTGCAGGTCGCCGGGGTGGCGGACCACCGCGCGCAGCTGGCCGGATTCGTGGTTGACCGTGGTGGTTCGGCGTTCTTCGGCTCCCAGCGGTGTGCAGCGCAGCCGTGCCGTGTATCGCTGGCCGCCACGCCAGGCGGTCTCGTCCTCGGGCGAACCGGACAGCAGCTCCTGGGCCACCTGTTCGATGTCACCGTCGTCCTGCAGATCGATCTGGGTGGTTTGCAGCTGCGGGTTCTCCGCGCCGACCACTCGCAACAGGCCACGCAGTCCGGCCTGCACCAGGTTGGGGTCGTCGTCCGCCGAGACGATCTGGGCCCGCCGGGACAGGACGAACAGCCGCGGCGGTTCGGCCGACAGTTCCGGCAACTCCCGAATCATCCGGACCACATGGCGTACCTGCTCGCGGCCGGCCACCAGACCCTGCTCGTCGGGCTGGCCGGCGGGCGGCGGGCACACGATCACCACGCCTTCGAGACCGCCACGCACCGCGGCGGACAGCTGTGCGGTGTTGGCGCAGTGGTCGGACTGCTCCGTCCAGCTCAGGGTCGTGGGTTGTGCACCAAGGGATTTCAGTGCGTCCGTGAGCCTGGACTCCAGCAGGTCGGTCTCGGCGGTGTTGATCAGCAACCAACTTCCCACCGCCCGCTCGGGTACCGCCGGCAGCGTCTGCTGCTGCCACTCGACGGTAAGCAGCCGCTCGGCCATCAGGTGGTCGGCGCCGCCGCCACTGGCCGCCATTCGCAGGTCGTGGGCGGCCAGCAGAACCTCGCCGGTCTCGTCCAGCAGATCCAGATCGACCTCGAGGGCCGACTCACTGGCCGAGACGATGCGCAGCTGGCAGTAGCGGGTAGCGCGCATCGGGGCATACCGGCGCAGCCGGCCCACGCTCAGCGGCAACAACAGTCCCACTTGCGAAGCATCCTTGACGGCCGGGTGCGCCAGCACCGCCTGGAAGCAGGCATCCAGCAGCGCGGGATGAACGCCGTAACTCCCCTGTTGCGTCCGGACCGCCCGGGGCAACTCGACTTCGACGACAACGCTGCGGCTCTTGCCTTCCGCATTGTGCGCCGACACCAAACCGGTGAAGGCCGGGCCGTAATCGACGCCGCGTTCGGCGAACAGGCGTCGCACCGCGGCGCCCTCGGTCCGGTGCGGATGGGTGGCCAGCAGGGCGGCGATGTCGCGCCGCGGTGGTGGTTCGTCCTGCGCCGTGCGCAGCACCGCGGTCGCCCGCCGGGTGCGTTCGCCGTCGCGCTCGGTCTCCACGATGAAGTCGGCGACGCCGGCGTCCTTCACCGAAGCCACGCCGCTGACCGGGGTTTCGTCATCCATCAGCAACATCTGCTCGAACCGGACATCACGCACCTCGGCGTCGGTCCCTAGTATCTCGGCAGCAGACGCCAGCGCCATCTCGCAGAAGCCGGCGCCCGGGAACACCGCGACGCCGTTCACCTGATGATCCGCCAGCCACGGCAATGTCGCGGTGCCGATCTCGCCTTGCCAGGCATGGCGTTCGGGCTCCTCCGGCAACCGGACATGCGCGCCCAGCAGCGGGTGCGCCGCGATCGCGGACTGATCCCGCGCTGCCGATCCGCTGGATTCGACGAGCAGCCGTTGGCGGGTCCAGGTCGGCAGCGGGGCGTCCACCAGCCGCCCGGCCGGATACCGCACGGAGAAATCGATTGCGGCGCCGGCACTGTAGAGATCCGTCAGGAAGCCGAGCAGTCCGTGCGGCATCGGCTGCTCACGCCGCATACCGGCCAGGGCCGCCGCGGTGATGTCGGCAGCGCCGGCCGTCTGTTCCACCGCACGGGTCAGCAGCGGATGCGGCGACGGTTCGCCGAACACCCGGTGACCGTCGTCCAGGGCAGCCTGCACCGCGGCCGCGAACTTCACCGACTGCCGCAGGTTGCTTACCCAGTAGTCGGCGTCAAAAGCCGGCTGACTACGCGGATCATCCAGTGTCGCAGAGTAATACGCCACGCTAGGCGTCATCGGTGTGAGATCCGCGAGCCCTTCGGCCAAGTCGGCGAGGATCGGGTCGACCGCAGTCGTGTGCGACGCGACGTCCACGGCCACCTCGCGGGCCATCACCTCGCGGGCTTCCCATTCGGCGACCAGATCCCGCACCGGTTGGCCGGCTCCGCCGATCACGGTCGAGTTCGGCGAGGCGATTACCGCTACCACGACGTCGGTGATGCCACGGGCGGCCAATTCGTCTCGCACCTGCTGGGCAGGCAACTCCACCGAGGCCATCGCTCCGGCACCCGCGACCCGCGACATCAACGCGGAGCGCCGGCAGATCACCTTGACGCCGTCCTCCAGCGACAGAGCGCCGGCGACGACGGCTGCCGCGATCTCCCCCATCGAATGCCCAATGACCGCGCCGGGCGCCACACCGTAGGCCAACATGGCGTTGGCCATCGCCACCTGGAAGGTGAACAGGGTGGGCTGCACCCGTCCGATACCGGTCACCGTCTCGGGTGCCGACATCGCCTCGGTGACCGAAAAGCCGGACTCCGCCGCGATCAACGGCTCGGCTTGCGCGACGGTTGCGGCGAACGCCGGCTCGTTGGCCAGCAGTTCCGCGCCCATCGCCGCCCACTGCGAGCCCTGACCGGAGAAGATCCACACCGGCCCGCGATCGTCGTGCCCCGCGGTCGGCAGGTAAGGCGTTGCACCGTCCGCGATTTCACGCAGCCCGGCACGCAAACCGTCGAGGTTGTCCGCCGTCACCGCGGTGCGCACGGTCCGGTGCCCACGCCGTCGCGCCAAGGTATAGGCCAAGTCGGCAGCGGAAAGTCCCGCTTTGTTGGCGTCCAGCCAGTCGCCCAGCCGCCGGGCGGTGCGGCGCAACTCGTCGGCAGACGTCGAGGACAATCCGAAGAACAGCGGTCCGGCCCCGGGGGTTTCCGTTGCGCCGGATGGCGTCTCGGGCGCCTGCTCGAGAACGGCG
This sequence comes from Mycobacterium montefiorense, assembly GCF_003112775.1. Classification (GTDB taxonomy): domain Bacteria; phylum Actinomycetota; class Actinomycetes; order Mycobacteriales; family Mycobacteriaceae; genus Mycobacterium; species Mycobacterium montefiorense. The sequence goes on from NZ_BFCH01000007.1 coordinate 32,149, forward strand.
TGCACATTGGTGCCCGACATTCCGAATGACGTCACGCCGGCCCGGCGCGGACCGTCGCCCTTGTCTGGCCACGGCGTGACCTCTTGTGGCACAAACAATCCGGTGTCGATCTGCTTCAGCTCGTCGGGCAGTCGGCTGAAGTGCGCCATCGGCGGCACCACCCCGTGCCGCAATCCGAGCACCGCCTTGACCAACCCGACGGCGCCGGCGGCCGCCTCGGTGTGGCCCACATTGGCCTTGGCCGATCCCAGCGCGACGCGGTTTCCCGCGGCACCGTAAACCTCAGTGAGGCTCGTGAATTCGAGTGGGTCGCCCTTCGGGGTTCCGGTGCCGTGCGCTTCCACCATGCCGACGGTCTTCGGGTCCACTCCGGCACAGTCCAATGCCGCCCGGTAGACGGCGGCCTGGGCATCCGACGACGGCGTCGTGATCGTTTCGGAACGTCCGTCCTGGTTGGCTGCCGAGCCGCGTACCACCGCCAGGATCCGGTCGCCATCGCGCTGCGCGTCGGACAGGCGCTTGAGCATCACCACCGCGCAACCGTCGGAACGGACGAAACCGTCGGCGGCGACGTCGAACGTGTGGCAGCGGCCGGTGGGCGAGAGCATGCCCTGCCCGGATGCCGAGGTGGACACCCGCGGGTCCAGCACCAGCATCGCGCCGCCGGCCAGGGCGAGATCGCTCTCGCCGCTATCCAGGCTCTGGCAGGCCAGGTGCACGGCGAGCAGACCCGACGAGCACGAGGTGTCCATCGTGATGGCCGGCCCCAGCAGCCCCAGCCCGTAGGCGATTCGCCCCGAAGCCATGCTGAACGGCGTGCAGGTGTAGCCGTAGGCATCGCCGAGCACTCCGGCGTCCCCGGTCATCAGCGTGTAGTCCTGTTGACACAGCCCCACGAACACTCCGGTTCGCGAGCCGCTCAGTGCGGCCGGAACGATTCCGGCATGCTCGATCGCTTCCCAGGACGTCTCCAGCAGCAGCCGGTGCTGCGGGTCGATGGCCGTCGCCTCGCGTTCCCCGAAGCCGAAGAACGCGGCGTCGAATCCGCCGACGTCGTCGATGAAGCCGCCCCACCGCGACACCGACCGATCCTGGACGCCGCGTTCGGGGTCGTAGTGGTCCTCGACGTCCCACCGGTCGGGCGGTATGTCGGTGACCAAGTCCTCGCCGCGCAGCAGCGCTTGCCAGAACGCGTCAGGTGAGTCGATACCGCCGGGGAGCCGGCAGCCCATTCCGATCACCGCAATGGGCGTGACACGCGACTGCATCGCCGTTCATACCTCGTCTCAGTTCATCCGGCGATGCCTCCCCAAGCATCACCAGAATGTCGATACGCGCAACGGAACCCCCGTAGCAGCGCTCGCAGAACCACTAATCCGGGTATCGACACGGAAATATACGAACCGCCCAAGCTTAAACGCCCGGCCCAAGACCGGCGCGGGAATGGGCGCAATTGCCTGGTCGCGACCTCACTCGAGGCGCTGAACAGGCACTTCATCAACCGCCTCGACGCATCTCGGCCTGGCCGAGATGCGGGCGCCACCGGGACCGATACGCGATAATCACTCCCATCACGCAACCCCTGCGGAGGCCCCAGTGACAGGCAAAGTGCTCGCGGCAGTCGGCCATGCCTTAGCGCTGGCGGGGTCGATGACGTGGGAGATCACCTGGGCGCTGATTCTGGGCTTCATCCTGTCGGCGGTGGTGCAGGCGGTGGTGCGTCGCTCGACGATCGTGAGCCTGATGGGCGACGACCGGCCGCGCACCCTGGCGGTGGCGGCCGGGCTCGGTGCGGCGTCGTCCTCATGTTCGTACGCCGCGGTGGCGTTGGCCCGGTCGCTATTCCGCAAGGGCGCCAACTTCACCGCCGCGATGGCATTCGAGATCGGCTCCACCAACCTCGTGGTGGAGCTGGGCATCATCCTGGCCCTGTTGATGGGTTGGCAGTTCACCGCCGCGGAGTTCGTCGGCGGCCCGATCATGATCGTCGTGTTGGCCGTCCTGTTCCGGCTGTTCGTGCGCTCCCGACTCGTCGACGCCGCACGCGAGCAAGCCGAGCGGGGAATCGCCGGCTCGATGGAAGGCCATGCCGCCATGGACATGTCGATCCAACGGGACGGGTCGTTTTGGCAGCGGGTGTTCTCACCCGACGGTTTCACCTCGGTTTCGCATGTGTTCGTGATGGAATGGCTGGCGATCCTGCGCGACCTGGTGCTGGGCTTGTTGATCGCGGGCGCCATCGCGGCCTGGGTTCCCGAGACCTTTTGGCAGAGTTTCTTTCTAGCCAATCACCCCGACCTTGCGACGGTGTGGGGACCGATCGTCGGCCCTGTCGTGGCGATCGTGTCCTTCGTCTGCTCGATCGGCAACGTGCCGCTGGCAGCGGTGCTTTGGAACGGCGGTATCAGCTTCGGCGGTGTCGTCGCCTTCATCTTCGCCGACCTGATCATCCTGCCGATCCTGAACATCTACCGAAAGTACTATGGCACCAAGATGATGCTGACCATCCTGGGCACCTTCTACCTGGCCATGGTCGTCGCCGGATACCTGGTCGAATTGATATTCGGGACAACCGATCTCATCCCCCACCAGCGCAACGCCACTGTCATGGAGGCGTCGATCTCCTGGAACTACACCACCTGGCTCAACATCGCGTTCCTGGTTTTCGCGGCGGTGCTAATCGTCCGGTTCGTCACTTCTGGCGGCATGCCGATGCTGCGGATGATGGGCGGTGCCCCCGACCCGAAACCCGATCAGCAACACCATCACTAGACCCCAACCCGTGACCGCTACGCATCACAACGGGCGGCAGCCAAGTGCGAAGCCCCCGATCAACTTTCGGTGCATCGTGGGCAGGTTCCGTAGAAGTCGATCTGGTGGGCGATGTCGGTGTAGCGGTGTCGCTGAGCGAGTTGACTTGTAAAATCTTCAATTTCGTCGGTGGTGAACGCGATCGCACGCCCGCACCGTCGGCACAGCAGGTAGTGGCAGTGCCCGGGTGTGGTGCGCAGCCGATAAAGCATCTCGCCATCTTCGGCGCGCTGGGTCTCGGTGATTTCCATGTCGGCGAACAGGTGCAGAATTCGATACACGGTGACCAGCCCGATCTGGACGCCGTGCCGTTGACGGAGATCGAGATGGAGTTGTTGGGCACCCCGGAAGCGGTCGCTGCGCTGCAGCAGGTCGAGCACGGCTCGTTGCTGGGCGGTCATTCGGGTCCGGTGTAGCACCCGCGGCGCGGGCATCGTTGCACTCCTGCCGATTTGTTGCGTTACTGGGCCGCCGGTGTATGCCGCGGCTGGCGGTCTCGGGCACCGATTACTTCGGCAACCAGGTAGATCGTGGTGGCCGTGCTCATGATGGTGAAGGTCGCCGGCGCCGCGGGAACGGCGTAGGCGATGGTGACGCCAATCCAGATCGCGGCGGTGGCCAATACCGCGGACAGCCAGAACCCGCGCCAGGGTCGAGTGGTCAGCCGCGCGGCGGCGGCTCCCGGTGCCGCGAGCAGGCCGAGCACGACAAGCGCGCCGATGATCTGAGTCGCCTCGGCGACCGTGACCCCGACGATGACCAAAAAAAGCGTGCTTAGCAGCCTGGTGGGCACGCCGGCGGTCTGGGCGATGCCCGCATCGATCGTGGCGAACAGCAGCGGGCGCGCAATCGAGATCAGCACGGCGCCTAATCCGGCGGCGACGACCACTGCAAGGGTTCGAGCCTGGTCATTGATCCCAAAGATGCTGCCGAACAAGACATTCACGTTGGCAGTGCCGTTGTTGCCGCTGCCGTGAGTGGTGTAGTAGGTCAAGAACAGCGCGCCCAACCCGAGTATCCAGGAGAAGAACGAGCCGATCGCGACGTCGTCCGCGCCGCGACGGTTGATCATGCCCAGCGCGACTCCGGCCACGATCGTGGCGGCAAACAATCCGATTCGGGGATCCAAGCCGGCCACCAGAGCGGCCATCGCCCCGGTGTACGCGATGTGCCCTTGGGCGTCGCCGGCGAATACCTGGCCGCGCAGCACCAGGAAGTAGCCGACCAACCCGCACACGATCGCCACCGCGGTCCCGGCCACCAGCGCGTGATTGATGAAGGGGTGGGACAGCATGTTCGCGAGGCCGGTAAGTGGGCCCGACGCGCTGGCCTGCTTGTCGCTGACGGTCATGCGGCCACCGTGGTGCAGGCCGGGGAGCGCCGTCGATCGAATCGCTGCTGGCTCCGTTCGACGCTCGCGCGGTAGCAAACGGCCAGCAAGTAGACGCCGAACGCGAAACTGCTAACCCAGAACCCGATCGGAAACGGAGAATAGAACGCGCAGCCGATGCCCAGCCAGGTCACGGTGACCGCGAAGAAGACGGACAACGCGATGCCCATCGCGGGACGGGCGGTGAAGTGGAAGGCGGCCGCAGACGGGGCCACCAGCAGCGCGAATACCAATAGGCTGCCCGTGATCTGACTGGCGCCGGCCGCGGCAGCACCGAGCACCAGGAGGAACAGCCCGGCGACGAATCGGGTCGGGACTCCGTTGGCAGTGGCGGCATCGGGGTCGATCGACGTCCACAGCAGTGGCCGCCCGATCGCGGCCAGCACGATCAGGCACACCAGCGCTGCGAGCAGCAGTACGTCAAGCTGCTGGGAGCTGACCCCGGCGATGGTGCCGAACAGTAGATTCGTTAAACCCGACAGGAATCCGTGATAGAGGCTGACGAACATAAACCCCGTCGCCATCGCGAAAGCTTGAATCGTGCCGATCCCAGCGGACTCCTCGCCGAGGCTCGGCCTGCCCGTCTGAGTTGACTTGGGCAGCAATGTAATTGCCGCGGCAGCACCGATGCTGGCCGCGAAGTAACCGTAGCCGGTGGCTACGCCCAGCCAGGCCGCCGCGGCGGCGCCGGGGAAGCCGACGACGGCCAGGGTATGCCCGGCGAAGCTTTCCTTGCGTAGCACCATCACCCATCCAACGACACCGGCTAGAACGGCGACGACGGTGCCGGCGCGCAACGCGGTGACCATGAACGGGTACACCAACATCTGCTGCACGTCGGCGATCAGATTCCAGGTCAGCTGCGGATTCATGCACGCGCTCCGGCGATCTGGGTGGGACGAACGCCGGGTTGCCCGACGACGAACAGGTGACCCGCCCGGTCGTGGAGCACTTCGATCGGGACGCCGTAGAGCGCGCTGAGCTGATCGGCGGTGATCACCTCCTCGGGCGTTCCGATCACGGCCGACCCGCGGGCGATGTAGATAACGCGATCGAGGTATGGCAGGACCGGATTCACGTCGTGGGCCACCATCAGAACGGTCACACCCTCTCGGCGGCAGATGTCGCCCACCAAAGCGCTGATCCCGGCCTGGCTGGGTACGTCGAGACTGTCGAGCGGCTCGTCGAGCAACAGCAGTTCCGGCTGGCGGATCAGAGCCTGCGCGATCAGCAACCGCTGCTGTTCGCCACCGGAGCAGCGACCGATCGGGCGCCGGGCATAGTCAGCGGCGCCGACCACTTCGATCACATGCTCAAGCCGTCTTCGCCGCTGCGCAGACCGGCGCGGGGCCAGCACGCGGGCCAGTCCCGGCACGGGCGTTCCCCAGCGCGCGCCATCCAATCCCAGGGAAACCACGTCGACGCCGCGGATGCGTACGCTGGCGTCGAACGCGCGTCGTTGCGGCAGATTACCGATCAGCTTGTTGCGTCGGCCGGGGCGCGCTCCTAGCACCTCAACCATGCCGTGCGAAGGTGTTAGCCCCAATAGGACCTTGAGTAGCGTTGACTTCCCGCAGCCATTCGGTCCGAGTACCGCGACGAATTCCCCGGCGGCGAGATCGAGGGAGACGTCCGACCACACCGTCTTGCCACCCACCACGGCTGACGCGCCGCGCATCCGGACGCTGATCTCGCGGGCCACCGGCGCGGGGGCAACGTGCTGGCTGGCGTCGACAGGGCCCGCGCCGGTCATCTACTTTCCTGTTGCGCTATGCAGAGCATCGGCCAGGCCAGACAACTGTGCGGATTGCCAATCCTGAAACGACACGTTTATCGGCGACAGTGTCTCGGTCACCGTAGTGACGGGAATTCCCTGTTTCGTGGCCGCGTCGACTTGGGCCTGCACATCCGGGGTGTTGTTTTGGGTGTTCAACACGTACACCTTGAGCGACTTGGCGGCGATCTGGTGGTCGATGGTCGCCTTGTCCGCCGGCGAGGGATCGGTGCCTTCACTGATTGCCTTGAGAAACTCCGGCGGCGTAATCAGGTTGAGCCCCAACGCATCCGAGAGTGGGGAAAAGATCGACTCGCTGGCGCCGACGGGTGTCCCAGCGTATTTGGCTCTGATGCTGGCGATTAAGCTGCGGTAGTTGGACAGGCCCTGGTTGAGGAACTGCTGGTTGCGCTGATCGAAATATCCCGAGTCGCTCGGGTCGGCCTTCTTGTAGGCGGCGGTGATCGCATCGGCAACCTTGGTTACCGAGCCAGGCGAATACCACTGATGCGGGTTTCCGCCCGCGGCGACTCCAACGGTGTCGCCGACGTTGACCACGGCGCGGTTCGGATTCGGGTCGGACACAAGCATTTTGTCGACCCAGGTGTCGTACCCGATACCGTTTTCGACTACCACCTTCGCGTCGGCAACCATGCGTGCATCCGCAGCCAACGGGTCATAGCTGTGCGGGTCAGTGTTGGGGTTGGTGATGATGCTGGTCTCCTTCACCCGGTCACCCCCCAGCTGCGCGGCGATGCTGCCCCACGCGTTTATCGTGGCAACAACCACAAGCCTGGCACCGGCGCTGCCCGTGCTGGTAGGTCCGGATTGCGACACGTTGCCGCTGCTACACGCAACCGCGCCCAGTATCGCGACTAGGTGCATCGCTACCAATGCCGCTAACCGGCGTTGACCAGGTCGACCTGCCATCGCACCGTTCTCCATTCCAGCTTATTGGCAATCATTTTCATTAATATGCGCGACGCTAGCACGCGATTGTGGCGTTCGCATCCAACCGCTCGGCGTGCGATTGACAACGTGCATAGTCGCGGGCGGGCACGACGAATTGGCGCTTCCACGGCTAACTTCCGGCGCTGGGGTCGGTGGCTGCGCTGTCGGTGGACAGGAGTTCGGGGCAATAGATGCCGGCGGCAGCTTTGGCGAATTTGGCGGCGCTGGCCATCGTGAATGCGGGGTTGAGGTCGCGGATGTCTCGGACGATGTCGAGTTGTGAGGTTCCCGAGCTGGCCAAGTCGCATACCTTCTGGCCCGCTTTGATGGCGTGGTCGGGGTCGCGGAAGGTGATGCCCGCCTGGTTGAGCGCGGCCAGGAAGGCGTCGTCATCGGGGTCGGCGTGTGCCGGTGCGGCCACAGCGATTACCACCAGGACGCCGGCCAGCAGCGGTGAGACTTTCATAGCTGTCGTCACCCGGCCGCAGGTGGGCGCCCGACGACGCGGGGGCGGAACCCATAGATCGGATCGGCGAACTCGTCCTCGTGCGAACCGGGCAGACCTACCAGGGGCACCCCCGGCATGCCCACTGCCCCAGCCTCTTCCATCACCATCGGGGTTGCGGCGCCAAAGCTGTGGTATGCCCCGGCGCCCACCTGAGTCGTCGCCGCGACTGTGCTGACCGTTGCGCCGCTGCCGGCCCAAGTCGGAGGCACCGATAGGGCGCCTAGCAGGCTCGCCTGCCCCAGCCCCGCTGTCGCCGCGGCGCCGGGCACGCTCACCGCTGAGGCCAGCGACGCGCTACCACCAAGACCGGCCGCCAGATCCTCCAGTCCCGACGTGGTTGCCCCAACCGCGCCCAGGGAATTCAGCGACACCTGCGAATCGACGAAAGTCGTCGGGTTCAGAATTCCGTTGGTGGTGAACCCGTTGGACACGCCGGAGACCGAGGCGTTGTTGACGAAGGCTCCGATCAGATTCGGATTGGAGTTGCTGAAGAAGTTCATGATGCCGGCAAGTCCGGTGGTCGACGTGTTCGAATTGGGCGACAGACCGAGCCAGTCCCAGATGCTGGTCGGCTGAGGAGCCGCGGCGGCGTTAGCACCCGCGTCGTTGCTGGCGTCGAGAACCGCGTTGGCCTGCAGGGCCGTTGCGTCCGCAGTGGTGTCGGACCGCGGTTGGCTGAACGGCGTCATTTGGCTGGCCGCGCGTGAGGCGCTGGTGTAGCTGGTCATCGCGGAGGTATCTTGCGCCCACATCTCGCCGTATTGGGAGTCGGTGGCCGCGATCGCTGGAGTGTTCTGGCCGAAGATGTTTCCCGCCAACAGCTTTGCTTGCAGGGCGCGGTTGGCCGCGACGAGCGGTGGGGGCACCGTCGCGGCGAATGCGGCCTCGAAAGCGGCCGCGGCCGCGTTGGCTTGCGCGCCGGCCTGCTCAGCCTGGATTGCGGTGGTGTCCAACCAGGCCAGATACGGGCCGATCGCCGCCGCCATCTTCGCCGACGCCGGACCCAGCCAGCCCTCACTGACGAGCGACTTGATCACCGCGTCGTAATTGGTTGCTGCGGAACGTATCTCAGCAGCCATGACATTCCACGCGGCCGCGGCGGCCAACAATGATCCCGGCCCGGGGCCGGCATACATTTTGGCCGAGTTGATCTCCGGCGGCAATGCTCCAAAATTCAGCATGACATCTTCTCCTGAAATCTCTTAACCGGCGGCCGGCGGACGGGGCATGACGACGGGACGAACCCCATAGCGCGGGATAGCGCGGCGCAGTCTGCGGCCGTTGCCGCCCAGCGGCCCTGCCACGCCTCCCGGCCCGCCCGCCGCCGGCGCCCCGGCGGACCCAATATCGCCAAGGCCGCTGACTGGTGCCGCGGCTTGGCCGGGGGTGATATTGGCGGCCGAGTCCCAGCTCTGCGGCACCGACATGGAACCCACCAGATGTGCGTTGCCCACGCCGGCAGAAGCGGAAGTAAGGCCCGCCGAACCGGCCGTGCTCGACGCCAGCGCGGCATTCCCGCCGCCCTCGGCGCCAAAAGCGAAGTCCTCTAGACCCGACAACGTCGTGGCGCGTGTCGCCATCGAACCCACTGCCGTCCCAATGATGGACTGCGGGTTGAACGGACCACCGGCGATGATGCCGTTGAGGATGTCGTTGCTGAAGAAGTTGCTTCCCAGGAAGCTGCCCAGCGCGGTGTTGTTCGACCCGTCCAACCAGCCGGTCAGATAGCCGATAGACGATCCCGACGTGGGCGCGGCATCCGCGTCGGCCGCCGAATTAGCGGCCTGATTGACCGTCTGATTTTGTCCGGCCACCGCGTCGGGGGTGGTGTTCGTGCGCGGAGACGTGAACGGCGTCATCTGTGCCGCGGAGTTCGAGGCGGTGGCATAGTCGCCCATCGCCTCGGCATCCCGAGCCCACATGTCGGCGTATTCGGCGTCAGTCGCCGCGATCGCCGGGGAGTTCTGCCCAACAACGTTGCCGGCCACCAGGTTCGCCAGCAGCGTGCGGTTGGCCACGACGACCGGCGGGGGCACCGTCATCGCATACGCGGCCTCAAAAGCCATCGCCGCCGCATCGGCCTGCGCACCGGCCTGCTCGGCCTGAGCCGCCGTAGCGTTCAGCCAAGTCATAAAGGGTACGGCCGCGGCCAACATCGACGCTGACGACGGGCCGTGCCAGCCCACCGTGATCAGCTCCCTGATCACGGAATCATAATCGATTGCTGCAGAACGCATTTCAGCCGCAATCGACCTCCAGGCGACAGCGGCCGCCAACAATGGCCTCGACCCAGGACCGGCGTACAACCTGGCCGAATTCACCTCCGGCGGCAGCAACGCAAAATCCAGCATCATTCCCCCTCAGCGCTTAGACCGCGGCATTCGTGCAGCGCGCAACAACGCCCTCACCCCCGCCGGGCGCAGCTCTGGCCGGCGATCCGGATGGCGGGCGTGTCCTTGGTGATAATGGTTTTCATTAAGGAATGTACGGTACTGACCTGGGATACGCGTCGAAAAGTGATTCGAGGCAACAAGTGTGGTCACCGCGGGCAAGGCCCTCAGCGGCCTTCGGAAGCCGAAGGATCGGACTCGGTAAGACTGGCTGATCAGCGTATTCCGGTCACGGAATGAAAACACAGCTCCGCGACTAATTTTTAGTTACGTTAACGCGATGACTTCCGATGAAGCCGCCGGCCGCCGGCCTCGGGTGCTGCTCCTCTACTACACGTTCACCGGGCAGGCGCTGCGGGTGCTGGAAGCCGCGGGAGAGGTTTTCAGTGAGCGTGGCTTCCAGGTAGACAAAGCCCGGATCGAGTTCACCGATCATCGTTGGGCACAGCGCTTCTCGCGCGTCCCGCTACGCCACGCGATGCTCGATCTACTCAGCATGCTTCCCGCCCAAGCCCGCCGCGCCGCCGGGGAAATCCGAACCCCGGACGAGGTGCGAAACGGGAACTACGACCTGGTCTGCATCGGATCATCGACATGGTGGTTCACCATGAACATGCCGGTGCGCACCTTCTTGAAATCCGACGACGCAGGCAAGCTGCTCGCCGGCACACCCTTCGCCGCGTTCTGCGTGTGCCGTCGCTACTGGCGCGGGAATTTCGCGCAGGCGCGCAAACTCGGGGAAAAGCGCGGCGGACAGTATTTGGGCGGCATCCACTTCGAATACCTCGGCGGACAGTTCGCCTCCGGGCTCTCGATGATCAGCTACCTGCGGTCCGGCCGATACCGTGACCGATACTTCGGCGTGCCGATTCCGGCAACCAACGTCCAGCCCTATCAGCTCGAGCAGACCCGGCACTTCGCCGTTGAACTCGCGGATCGCTTGCTCATGCAGCCGGCGCCGCGCTGAGAGCGGCGCGGTTCAGCTCAGCCGGACCGTGTTCATCGATACCCCGGCGGCCGGTAGCCGGGTCAGCAAAGCGTCGCCCATCGCCGCGGCGGGCGTGAGCACGCCCCGCAAGTCGGAGAGCCGACCGCGATCGAACGCCAGCGCCAGACCACACTCGGCGAGCAGCACCCCGGTCCCGCTGTACGCGTCCAGCTGCTGCGCGAAGGTCCCCAGGTACCGAGCACCGGACGTCGTGGTGGTGTACGTCTGAGCCGTGTAGTGGCCGCGTTCGCGCATCTTCTCGCCCGGTCCGGTCCCTGGCCTTGCCAAGGGCGCTAACCATCGCTGCGGCACTCGGCGGAAGTGCCTGGTGCCCAACGCAAACGCACCCGCCAGTGTCCCGGTAACCACCCCGGAGGCGACCGGTGCGGCGAAGGACTTCCCCAGGCTCATGGTCTCCGAGTAACGAAACCTCCTGCCGTAAGGCCAGTTCTGTAATGCGTTGCTGCGCCGTACCACTCGAGTGTTGTGCGGCGCCCACATCAGGCCACCCAGCCAGAAGCCGGCAAGCTCGGGCGCGATCCGACTGCCCCGGCGCCAGGCAAAGTCATGCTGGGGGCCGAGATCGGGTTCGGCACCTCGGTCGGGGGTCAGCGTATACGGGTCGTCCATCTGGTGGCGGGCCTCGGGATCGCTGGACGCGGTGCGCATCGACTCGAACTCCGAGGCGACGGTGCCTCCCGATCCCCCGCCCTGAAAGAACGAACGAAACACCAGCGTGGTGTCGCACAGCTCACCGGCGCCGTCGCCGCGTGCCCGTCGGTAGAGTTGATACACATTGAGATCTGAAGGGATCGAAGCGAATCCGCACGAGACGACGATCCGGGCACCGGTGTCGACGGCCTGTTCGTGATACCGGTCGATGCTGTTCCGGACGAACATCACCTCACCGGTCAGGTCGACGTAGTCCGTCCCAGCCTTCGCGCACGCCGCCACCACCGGCAAGCCGTAAGTGGTGTAGGGACCTACCGTCGTCACGACCACCCTGGCGCGGGCCGCCATATCCTGCACCGGCGCCGGCTGTGCTGCATCGGCCACGATCAGCGGCCAATCGTGGGCGCTGCGGCCAAGGCTTTCGCGCGCGGCGAGCAACCGCTCACGTGAGCGCCCGGCCAGCGCGATGCGGGCATCGCCGGCAACCCGTGCCAGGTATTGCGCCGTCAACTTGCCCGAGTAACCCGTGGCGCCGTAAACCATGATGTCGAACTCGCGCTCGGCAGAGCTCATTGGTGCTAGTCCCCCGCGACAGCCGTCGGCCCGGGGTCACCGCTCACGGGAACGCCTCTGGCGCAATCGGCGGTTCACCGACTCCGGCAACAGCGCCGTGACGTCACCGCCCAGCATCGCTACCTCTTTAGCCAACGACGACGACACGAACGAATACTGCGGCGCGGTGGCCACGAAAAATGTGTCCACGTTGGCGACGTGCTTGTTCATCTGCGCCATCTGCAACTCGTATTCGAAGTCGGTGCCGGTGCGCAGCCCCTTGACGATCGCGGTCATGCCGCGCGACGTGACGAAATCCACCACCAGGCCCTGCCCGACCTCGACACGCAAGTTCGGCAAATGAGTCGTCGCCTCTTCGATCATCGCGACGCGTTCGTCGATGTCGAACATCCCCTTTTTGGCGGGGTTGGTCAGGATCGCGACGATCACCTCGTCGAACTGGGCCGCGGCGCGTTCGAACACGTCGATGTGGCCCAACGTCACCGGGTCAAACGAGCCCGGGCATACGGCGCCGCTCATAAGCGACCAAGGTAGCAGGGCACGTCAGCCAAATTCGGCCAGCTCCAATCGGGTGTCGCCGTAAACTCGCTCCGGCCAGCTGATCCAGCCGTCCGGCCAGTTCAGCGGCGGCCCGGCGGCGGCACGCTCGATCACCGCGACGGTCGTCTCACCCACCCAGCCGTGCACGCTGAGCGCTGCCAAGACCGCCTGAACCTCGGCTGTCTCGACGTCGTAGGGCGGGTCGGCCAGCACCAGATCGACCGGGGCCGCGGCGCCGCCCGCCAGCACCATGGCCACCGCGCCCCGGCGCAGCGTCGCCCCCGGCAGGCCCAAGGTCTCGATGTTGCGCGCGATGACGGCCGCGGTGCGCTGATCGGACTCGACGAACAAGGCGGACCCCGCGCCTCTGGATAGCGCCTCCAAACCCAGCGCCCCCGAACCCGCGTAGAGGTCCAGCACCGCCAATCCGGTCAGATCCAGCCGCGACGAGATGATGTTGAAAAGCGACTCGCGCACCCGATCGGTGGTCGGCCGGGTTCCCCGTGCCGGCACCGCGATGCGCCGGCCTCCGGCGACCCCGCCGATAATGCGGGTCAGCTCAGCACCACCAGCAGATCTCCGCCCTCCACCTGCGCGGTGCTCGACACCGCTACCCGCGCCACGGTGGCATCTTTTGGAGCCGTGATCGGAGCTTCCATCTTCATCGCCTCGATGGTGGCGATCGTCTGGCCGGAGCTCACCCGATCGCCCTCGGCCACCGAAACCGTGACGACGCCGGCGAATGGTGCCGCGATGTGGTCGGGATTGGCCCGCTCGGCCTTCTCGGCGGTCGGGATCGTGCTGGCAATGCTGCGATCGCGCACCAGCACCGGCCGCAGCTGGCCGTTCATGATGCACATCACCGTGCGCATGCCGCGCTCGTCGGGTTCGGAGATGGCCTCGAGTCCGATCAACAGATCGACACCGCGTTCCAGTTTCACCTGATGTTCTTCGCCTTGGCGCAGTCCATAGAAGAACTGGTTGGCCGACAGATGCGACGTATCGCCGTAGGTCTCTCGGTGATCCTCGAATTCCTTTGTCGGACCAGGAAATAGCAGCCGGTTGAGGGTTGCCTGACGTTTGGGCCCGGTCAGCGCAAGCACGGCCTCGTCCTCTCCGCTGAGCTGCGGGATCGGCTTGGCGGGCGCACGGCCGGCCAGCGCGGCGCTGCGCAGCGGCTCCGGCCAGCCACCGGCCGGATCGCCCAGCTCGCCGCGCAAAAATCCCAGCACCGATTCCGGGATGTCGAATCTCGCTGGTTCAGAGGCAAATTCGTCAGCGCTCACCCCGGCGCCCACCAGAGCTAGCGCCAGGTCGCCGACCACCTTGGACGACGGCGTGACTTTGATCAGCCTGCCCAGCACGCGGTCGGCACCGGCGTAGGCCTCTTCCACCTGTTCGAATCGATCCCCCAGCCCCAGCGCAATCGCCTGCTGCCGCAGGTTCGACAACTGGCCGCCCGGGATTTCGTGGTGGTAGACCCGCCCCGTCGGCCCCGGTAGTCCGGATTCGAAGGGGGCGTAGACCTTTCGCAGTGACTCCCAGTACGGCTCTAGCGCGCATACCGCCGAGAGCGACAGGCCGGTGTCATGCTCGCTGTGCGCGGTGGCGGCGACGATCGAACTCAGCGCGGGCTGGCTGGTGGTTCCCGCCATCGGCGCGGCAGCTCCGTCGACGGCGTCGGCTCCCGCCTGCCACGCAGCCATATAGCTGGCCAGCTGGCCACCCGGTGTGTCATGGGTGTGCACGTGGATCGGCAAGTCGAAGTGACTGCGCAGCGCGCTGACCAATTGGTGGGCGGCCTGTGGCCGCAACAGTCCGGCCATGTCCTTGATGGCCAACACGTGCGCGCCGGCCTGCACGATCCGCTCGGCCAGGTTGAGATAGTAATCGAGCGTGTAGAGCTGCTCGCCCGGGTCGGACAGGTCTCCGGTGTAGCACATCGCGACTTCTGCTATTGCCGAACCTGTTACGCGGACAGCGTCGATAGCCGGCCGCATCGAGTCAAGGTTGTTGAGTGCGTCGAAGATGCGGAAGATGTCGATGCCGGTGGCGGTCGCCTCCTCGACGAAAGCCGACGTGACCAGTTCGGGATATGGGGTGTACCCCACCGTGTTTCGGCCCCGCAGCAGCATCTGCAGGCAGATGTTGGGCATCGCCTCGCGCAGCGTGGCCAGCCGCTCCCAGGGATCCTCCTTGAGGAAGCGAAGCGCCACATCGTAAGTCGCACCGCCCCAGCACTCCACCGACAGCAACTGCGGCATCGTGCGGGCCAGATACGGCGCCACCATCATCAGCCCGCTGGTGCGCACCCGTGTCGCCAGCAGCGACTGGTGCGCGTCGCGGAACGTCGTGTCGGTCACGCCCACCGCGGGCGACTCGCGCAGCCAGCGCGCGAAACCGTCGGGCCCCAACTCGACCAGCCGCTGCTTGGATCCGGCCGGCGGCGCCACCTCGAGATCGACCTCGGGCAACTTGTCGTGCGGGTACACCTTCGACGGATGGGTGCCGTGCGGGTGGTTGACGGTGACGTCGGCCAGATAGTTCAGGATCTTGGTGCCGCGGTCGGCCGATGCGCGTGCGGTCAGCAGCTGCGGCCGCTCGTCGATGAACGACGTGGTGATTCGGCCGGCTTGGAAGTCCGGATCCTCCAGAACTGCTTGCAGGAATGGAATATTCGTCGACACACCGCGAATGCGGAACTCGGCGATTGCGCGGCGGGCGCGGGACACCGCCGTATGGAAGTCGCGGCCCCGGCAGGTCAACTTGACCAGCATCGAATCGAAGTGGGCACCAATCTCCGCGCCCAGGTTGGTGCTGCCGTCCAGGCGGATGC
Source organism: Mycobacterium montefiorense (assembly GCF_003112775.1). Classification (GTDB taxonomy): domain Bacteria; phylum Actinomycetota; class Actinomycetes; order Mycobacteriales; family Mycobacteriaceae; genus Mycobacterium; species Mycobacterium montefiorense. The sequence goes on from NZ_BFCH01000007.1 coordinate 47,582, forward strand.
CGGCGCCACCGGGGCTGCGGTACGTGCTGATCCGGCCGGTGTCGGGCCGGAACCCGTTGGCCGGATCCTCGGTCGTGATCCGGCACTGCAACGCGGCGCCGTGTGGCCGGATGTCCTCCTGCCGCAGACCCAGATCGTCCAGCGTCTCGCCGGACGCGATGCGCAACTGGCTGGACACCAGATCGACGTCGGTGATCTCCTCGGTCACGGTGTGCTCCACCTGAATCCGCGGATTCATCTCGATGAAGACGTAGTGGCCGCTCTCGTCCAGCAGAAACTCCACGGTGCCCGCAAGGCGGTACCCGATGTGCCGGGCGAAAGCGACGGCATCAGCGCAGATCTTGTCCCGCAGCTCGGCGGAAAGGTTTGGCGCGGGCGCTAATTCGACAACCTTCTGATGACGACGCTGCACGCTGCAGTCGCGCTCGTGCAGGTGGATCACGTTGCCGGCGTTGTCGGCCAGGATCTGCACCTCGATGTGGCGCGGCTTGATCACCGCCTGCTCGAGATAGACCGTCGAGTCGCCGAAGGCCGACTCGGCCTCACGGCTGGCCGCCTCGATCGCTTCGGGCAGCGCGGCGATGTCGGTGACGCGGCGCATGCCACGTCCCCCGCCACCGGCAACAGCCTTGACGAACAACGGAAACCGCATGTCTTGCGCCGCCGACACCAGCTCGTCGACCGAGGCCGACGGCGCCGAGGACGTGAGAACGGGCAGTCCGGCTTCGCGGGCGGCAGCGATTGCCCGCGCCTTATTTCCGGTCAGCTCAAGGATTTCGGCGCTGGGACCGACGAACGTGATGCCGGCGGCCGCACAAGCAGCGGCCAGGTCCGGGTTCTCCGAAAGGAAGCCGTACCCGGGGTAGACGGCGTCGGCGCCGGCCCGGCGGGCGGTTTCGACGATCTCGTCGACGGACAGGTAGGCCCGCACGGGATGACCGACCTCACCGATCTGATAGGACTCGTCGGCCTTGAGCCGGTGTTGCGAATTGCGGTCCTCGTAGGCGTACACGGCCACCGTGCCGACGCCGAGTTCATAGGCCGCGCGGAACGCACGTATCGCGATCTCGCCGCGATTGGCCACCAGTACCTTGGAGATCACCTTCGGCTCCTCACAGAAGTGTCGACCAATAGTCCCAGAAACGAACCATGATCAGCAGAAACACCGCGGTAAACCATAACGCGGTGAGCGACCATCGCCATTGGTAAAGCAGCCGTGCCACGGTGCTGTCGCGGCTGTCGAGGACCGGCGAAAGCGCGATCGACGCCACCACCACCAGCAGCGTGATCGTCATCGCCCACACCACCATGCAGTAGGGGCACAACGCCCCGATCCGGTACAGGCTCTGGAAGATCAGCCAGTGCACGAACCCCGTACCGACCAGCAACCCAGCCGCTAGCACCGACCAAAACCATTGGGGTATCGATACTTTCGCTACCGCAAGGACCCCGACGACCAGCACGACGGTGAACGCGACGATGCCGGCCAGTGGGTTCGGGTAGCCCAGCACCGACGCCTGCGGCGTAATCATCACCGAGCCGCACGAGATGATCGGATCGACGTTGCACGACGGCACGTAGGACGGGTTGAGCAGGATGTCGATCTTCTCCACCATCAGGGTTATGGAGGAGACCAGGCCGACGGCACCGGCGATCAGCACCCACCATGCGCGCAGCGTCGGCACGGATGGGTCACGCGTCGAAGCCGGTGTCGGGTCGCCGGATCGCTCGGCGGGTTCGACCGACACCGCAACCGTCACGAAGCCGGCGGGGCGACAGGTGCGTCGATGCCCGGCACATCACCCACGATGGTCTTGATCTTGCCGACCAGCGCATCGGGTGTCGACGGGTCGTAGTTTTCGCCGTTGATCTTGATCGTCGGAGTGGCGGTGATATTCGCGGCCGACGCTTCGCCGGTGACCTTGGAGAGATACTTCCCACTGTTGATGCAATCCGGCACCTTGCCGACGACGCCGGCTTCCCGGGCGAGTTCGATCAGTTTCGCGTTGTCGGGGAAATTGGGACCCCGCTCGTCGGGCTGGATACCGGTGCTGAACAGCGCGGTGTGAAAGCGGCGGAACGCGTCCATGCTCTCGTCGGCGACGCAGAGGGCGGCGGCCCCCGCTCGCGACGGATAGTTCTGGTTCTTGGAGCTGTCGAGAATGGACACCACCGAGTAGTCGGCCGCGATGGCACCGGAGTCGATCAGCTTGGAGACCGTCGGCCCGAAGGTGCGCTCGAAATTGCCGCAGGCGGGGCACAAGAAGTCCTCATAGAAGGTCACGACGGCCTTCGGGTTGTTCGTCCCGGGCAGGTTCACCACCTTGCTCGACGTCACGCGGACCGTGTCGCCCGGTCCGGTGGCGGCGCCCTTCTTGTCGTGATGCGACGTCACGATGTAGAAGACGAGCGCGACCGCGAAGATGACGATGAACGCGGTACCGCCGATCTGAATCAGGCGGCCGGACTTGCCTTCGGTGGACTTCAGGTCGAATCGGGGGGGACGTTTCGATTTGTCGGCCACAGGGTTCCCTGATCCTTCGGTGTTTAGGTCGGTTTGCGGGCGTCTCGACCGCGGTTTCAGACGGCGCCTCATAGATTACCGGCGCGCGCCTCTCGGCAAATCAGGCCCGGCTCAGGTGAGCGCGCAGGGCCGAAATCAGGTCGCTGGTGGCGGCCGCGCTGCCGCCGCCGAGCTGAAACAGGCTGGCGAACCCGTGCGTCAGCGAACCCAGGCTCCGCAGATCCACCGCGGTGCCCGCGGCCCGCAGCGCCGCCGCGTAACGCTCGCCTTCGTCGCGCAACGGGTCGAACCCGGCGACGGCGACCAGCGCGGGCGCCAGCCCGGACATCGACTCGGCGCACAGCGGCGATACCCGCGGGTCCGCCGGGTCGATGCCGGTGCCGCTCAGGTACTGCGCGGTGAACCAGTCGATGTCCCGCTTGGTCAGCAAGAAGCCGCGGGCGAACAGGCTCAGTGACCGGGTCTGTGCGGTGAAGTCGGTCGGCGGGTAGAGCAGCCACTGCAGCAGCGGCGAGGGACCACCCTCGTCGCGCGTGCGCTGGCACACGATCGCGGCCAGGTTGCCGCCCGCGCTGTCCCCGCCGACAGCGACACGCCCGGGGGTCGCGCCGAGTTCGCCGGCGTGCTCGCAGGCCCACTTGAACGCCGCATACGCGTCGTCGATGGCGGCCGGCGCCGGATGCTCGGGGGCCAGCCGGTAGTCGATCGACAACACGTGCACTCCGGCGTCACGGCAGGTCAGCCGGCACAGCGGGTCGGCGGTGTCCAGATCGCCGAGCACCCAGCCCCCGCCGTGGTAGAAGACCAGCAAGTCCGAGGCCGGACCGCTGGCCGGACGGTAGTGCCGCACCGGGATCTGGCCGGCGGGACCGGGGATCGTCAGGTCGTCGACCGTGACGTGAATCTGGGGTCCGGGCATGGACAGGATCGACTGGCGCATCTGCGCACGCGAGGCCACCGGGTCGCCGTTGACCGCCAAGCCGTCGATACCGCCCAGCCGCAGACCGGACAGCATCAGCTGCAGGGTGGGGTCCAGCGTGTTGCCATCGATGATGATCGACCGACCGCCGAACATCACCCGCTTCGCCGGCGTCGGAATCCACGGAATGGCCTTGACGCCAACGTTGGTGACGACGTCCTGCACCCGGTCGGTCCAACGGCCCGATCCGCGCCTGGCTTCCAGATGCCGCTCCGGTGCGCCTGGCAGACTCTGTGTCATGGCAGCCCCCTTGGTCACCCTTAATGACGGTCATGCGATCCCCGCCATCGGGCTCGGAGTTTTCCAAGTCCCTCCGGCGGAAACCCAGCAGGCGGTGAGTAGTGCGCTGCAAGCCGGGTACCGGCATATCGACACCGCCGCCGCCTACCGCAATGAACGGGAAACCGGGCGTGCAATTGCCGACTCCGACGTGCCGCGCGATCAACTCTACGTGGTGACCAAATTGTGGAACGCGGACCAGGGCTACGACAGCACGCTGGTCGCCTTCGACGCCAGCATGGACCGGCTCGGCCTCGAGTATCTCGACCTCTATCTGGTCCATTGGCCGCAGCCCGCGGTGGGTAAGTTCGTCGAAATCTTCAAGGCCTTCGCCCACCTGCGCGACCAGGGCCGGATCCGGTCCATCGGAGTCAGCAATTTCGAGCCCGAGCACCTGATGGTTCTCATCGATTCCACCGGCATCATTCCCGCCGTCAATCAGGTCGAGCTGCATCCTCGTTTTCCCCAGACGGAATTGCGGAAAGTCCACGCGCAGCGCGGTATCGCGACCGAGGCGTGGGCTCCGCTGGGCCAAGGAGCGCTGCTGACACACCCGACGGTTACCGCCGTCGCCGACGAAACTGGGCGGACACCCGCCCAGGTGTTGATTAGGTGGCATATCCAGCTCGGTAATATCGTGATCCCCAAGTCGGTGAACCCTGCACGGATTGCGAGCAACTTCGACGTGTTCGATTTCGAACTCAGCGCCAATGACATGGCGGCGATTTCCTCGCTCGACGACGGAACGCGGCTTGGTCCTGATCCACGAACTTTCAGTTTCACAGGTAGGTGAATACGTTGACTGGCGACGCACGCCTCGCCGTGCCCTCGATCACCCTCAATGACGAAAACACGATGCCGGTGCTCGGCCTTGGCGTCGCGGATTTGTCGGAGGACGAGACCGAACGTGCCGTTTCGGCGGCGCTGGAGGTCGGCTGCCGACTGATCGACACCGCCACGGCATACGGCAATGAAGCCGCGGTCGGTCGCGCGATTGCCGCCTCCGGGATTCCCCGCGCGGAACTGTTCGTCACCACCAAACTGGCCACGGCCGACCAGGGGCTTACCGGTGCCCGAGATGCCTGCAACGCCAGCCTGGAACGATTGGGCCTGGATTACCTCGACCTCTACCTGGTTCATTGGCCGGCCGCCGCGCTGGGCATGTACGTGGACTCCTTCGGCGGGCTGCTGCAACTCCGCGGCGACGGACACGCCCGATCGATCGGTGTCGCCAACTTCACCGCCGAACACCTGGAGATGGTCATCGACCTGGTCTTCACGACCCCGGCGGTCAACCAGATCGAGCTGCATCCACTGCTCAACCAGGACGACATGCGCAAGACCAACGCGCAGCACAACGTCGTGACGCAGTCCTACACACCGCTGGCTCTCGGCAAGCTGAACGAGAACCCGACCGTGAACTCCGTTGCGGGCGAGTACGGCAAGACGCCCTCGCAGGTGCTGCTGCGGTGGAACCTGCAACTGGGCAACGCGGTCGTGTTCCGGTCGGCCAACCCCGAGCACATCGCCAGCGACTTCGACGTGTTCGATTTCGAGTTGGCCGCCGAGCACGTGGACGCGATCAACGCGCTCAATGACGGAACTCGGCTGCGCCCGGACCCGGACACCTACGAGGGCACCTAGACAGCCGGCCGGTCGCTAGCCCGTCGGGCAGGTGGACGCAGCCTGACGCAGCGCACTCGCCGACGCCCGATCCACCGGCAGCTGGTAACCCCGCAGCACCGCGATGAACTGCATCGCGTACTGACAGGCGAACGCCTTGTTCGGCGGCATCCACAAACCCGGCGGCAGGTCGCCCTTGTCCTGATTGGCCTGACCCTGGACGGCCAGCAAGTTGGCCGGGTCGTTGGCGAAGCGCAGCCGCTCGGGATCCGGCCAGCCGAACGCTCCCATGTCCCAGGCGTACGCGAGTGGCACGATGTGGTCGATCTGCACCGATTCGCCGACCTTGGCGCCCCGTTGGAAGGCGATCGTGGTGTTGGTATACGGGTCGTGCAGTACGCCGGTGGCCACCGCGCTGGGGCACCGCTTGATCGCCACGAACGTCTTGTCGACGAGATCGCGGTCGAGAATATCGTCGCGGGTGTCACATCCGTTGTGCCCGCCCGGGGCACCGTTGTCGTCGTCCCAGGCGTCGCCGTAAGCCGCCCTGAGGTAGTCGTAGCGGTGCACCCGAAGGGCTACCACCGCAATACCGGCCAGCACATCGGCGCCGGGTGCCACGGTGGGCACATCGGCGCGCGCGGCAACTTGCGCGTGCTTGGCCGACGTCGACCCCAGGGTCTGATAGGCGACCAGCACCGCGACCACCGCGGCCGCCGACAACCACAGCAGCACTTTGCGGTTCACGACTTGTCCAGGTATTCGATGCGGTCGGTGTCGGTGAATTGCGCTGCCAGTAGCGCTAATCCGGCATGCAGGCTGGCGTCCTGATACGCGTCGGTACAGAACTCCCGGGCGGCTTCGATGAACACCAGATGGTCGACAAGCGACAGCAGCCGCAGCGTGATCGCCCTACCGGATTGGTTGCGGCCCAGCACATCTCCCTCCCGGCGCTCTCGCAGATCCAGCTCGGAAAGCGCAAAACCGTCCAGGGTTGCGGCGACGGCACTCAGCCGCCGGCCGGCCGGGGAACCTGGTGAACTCCAGGTGGCCAGCAGACACAGGCTTGGATGCTGGCCGCGACCGATGCGGCCACGTAGCTGATGCAATTGGCTGATTCCGAACCGGTCGGCGTCGATCACCAGCATCACCGTGGCGTTAGGGACGTCGACGCCGACCTCGATCACGGTGGTGCACACCAGCACATCGGTCTCACCGTTGCGAAAAGCGGCCATCGCGGCGTCCTTCTCGTCGGCAGGCAACCGACCATGCATCAAGCCCAGTCGCAGATTCGCCAGCTCGCCGGAGCGCAAACGGGCGAAAAGCCCCACGGCGGTTTCCGTAGGGCGCGCGTCGTCTTCCCCTTTCCCCGACTCTTCGGTCTCGTCGATGCGGGGCGCCACCACGTAGGCCTGCCGTCCGGCGGCGACCTCCTCGACGATGCGCTGCCAGGCGCGGTCCAACCAGGCGGGCTTGTCGCGCACGAAAATAACGTTGCTGGTAATCGGCTGACGTCCGCGTGGCAGCTCACGCAATGTCGAGGTTTCCAGATCTCCGTAGACGGTCAGCGCGACGGTCCGCGGAATCGGCGTTGCGGTCATCACCAGCAGGTGCGGCGTGATGCCCGCAGCAGCCTTGGCGCGCAACTGATCTCGTTGCTCCACGCCGAACCGGTGTTGCTCGTCGACGACGACCATGCCCAGGTTGGCGAATTCAACAGCGTCCTGCAGCAATGCGTGCGTGCCGATGACGATGCCGACCTGGCCGCCGGCGATCTCGGCCCGGACTTGTTTCTTCTGCGCGGCCGACATCGATCCGGTCAGCAGCGCCGCCCGGGTGGCGTCGTCGGCCCCGCCCAGCTGACCGCCCATCGCCAGCGGGCCCAGCACATCGTTGATCGACTGAAGATGTTGCGCAGCAAGGACTTCGGTGGGGGCCAACAGCGCGCATTGGTAGCCCGCATCGACCATCTGCAACATCGCCAGCACCGCGATGATCGTCTTGCCGGAGCCGACCTCACCTTGCAGCAGCCGGTTCATCGGGCGATTGGCCGCCAGCCCCTCGGACAGCACGTCGAGCGTTTCGCGCTGCCCGGCTGTCAGCTCGAAGGGCAAGCGGCCCAACAGTTCCGCGGCCAGTCCGGCCGACTGCCGGGGCGCCGATGGCCCCGATTGCGAAAGCTCACCGTGCCGGCGCGACACCAGCGCCCATTGCAGGCCGACGGCCTCGTCGAAGGTCAGCCGCTCGCGCGCCCGGTCCCGCTCCCCCTCGTCTTCGGCAAGGTGAATCGCGCGCAGTGCCTCGTCCTCGGACATCAACTCATGAGCGGCGACCAACTCCCCGGGCAGCGGATCAGCCACCGGATCGAGAACCTCGAGCACTTGGCGCACGCACGCGAAGATGTCCCAGCTCTGCAGCTTGGTGCTGGCCGGATAGATCGGGAAGAAGCGGCGCTCGAATGCCGACATCAACACCTCGCCGCTGACCGCCTGCGAAGCGTCGGCGATGCCACGCAGCGAGGTGCTGCCCCGGTTTTTACCGTCCGGCGAGTCGAGGATCAGGAATGCGGGGTGTGTCAGCTGCATCGCGCCCCGGAAGTATCCGACCTCACCGGAGAGCATCACCCGGGTGCCCTCGGTGAGCCCCTTCTTGAGGAAGCGCGCATTGAAGAAGGTGGCGGTGAGCTTGTTGCGTCCCGACCCGACGGTGACGAGCAGGATCTTGTTATTGGGGCGCTTGCGCATCGGGCGCTCGGAAACCTGCGTGATGGTGTCGACGACGGTGATGTGCTGGCCTTCTTCGGGCCGCTCGTCGTCGGCACCCCGGACCGCCGCGCCCTCGGTGTAGCTGCGCGGGTAGTGGCGCAGCAGGTCGTCAACCGTCCGGATGCCGAACACCTCATCGAGGGAATCCGCGGCCTTGGCGCCCAGCACGTAGTCCAGCCGGTCGCTTAGCGACGCCACGATTACTCGACCCCGATCAGCAGGGCGTCGCCGCGGTGGCCGGTGCGGTAAGTCACCAGCTCGGTGCCCGGATGATGGTCGTGCACGTGCTTGTGCAGGACGGCGGTCACCGCAGCGGCGCCGTCGTCGATGCCGACACCGACCAGCACCGTCACCAGATCGCCGCCCGAAGCCAACAGCAGGTCGAGCAGGCCGATCGCCGCCCCCGCCGCGTCGGCGGCCACGATCAGCACCTCGTCACCCGCGATGCCCAGACCGTCGCCCGGCTGGCAGCGACCCGCCCAGGTCAACGCGCTCTCGGTGGCGATGCGTACCGATCCGTATCGCGCGCTGCCGGCGGCGCGCGCCATCGTGTAGCCGTCGTCGACCGCCTGCCGGTCGGTTTCGTGCACGGCCAGCGCGGCCAGCCCCTGCACCATCGACCCCGTCGGTATCGGCACCACCTCGATGCCCCAGCCGATGGCCGCGGTGCAGCCGGCGACCAGTTCCTCGGCGGCCACGTAGCCGTTCGGCAGCACCATCACCTGCGCGGCACCGGCGTCGACGACGGCCCGCATCAGCTGGTGAGCGCTGATGGCGGTGGTCGGGTCGCCTGCCTCCGGGGCGGGCTGCAGGACCTGGGCGCCCTCGCCGGCGAACAGCTCCGCGGCGCCGTCCCCGTCGACGACCGCCAGCACCGCCCGTTCCTTGGTCCAACTGCCCGCGGGCAGCCCGGTGATCCCAGAACTCAGCGCCGAGATCACGATCTTGCTCAGCCGTCCGGCCGCCACGCCCGCTTCGACCGCGGCCCCGGCGTCATCGGTGTGCACGTGCACCGAGTAGCTGGCCTGGTTGGTGAACGGCGCGGCGGCGATGGCCACGGAGTCACCCAACTTCATCAGCCGGTTCCGCAGGGCGTTCGCGGCGGGCGGATTGCACCCGTCCAGCCGATACATCACCTCGAACTGCGGCGCCGGCCGCTTGGTCACATCCGTTGCGGGCTGCGCCCGCGGCGAGAGCTCATAGATGGTGCGGGCCGGCGCCTGCCCGATGACGGTCGAATGCAGCGCGTCCAGCAGCACCAGCAGACCCCGCCCGCCGGCGTCCACGGCACCGGCGTCCGCAAGAACGTCCAGCTGTTCAGGGGTTTTCTCCAGCGCGACAACGGCCGCGTCGCCGGCCGCGGTGATCGCCGAGGCCAGCCCGTCGCGCGCGCTGCCGTCGACGGCGTCGGCAGCGGCCCGCAGCACCGAGACGATGGTTCCCGAGACTTCCTGGCCGCCCATCGAGCTGATCACCAGCTCGACGCCGCGATGCAACGCGGCCCCGAGCAGCACCGCGTCCAGCTGCGGCAGTTCACCGCCGGAATCGGCGGCCGCGGTCGCGGTGACGTCGGCGATGCCGCGCAGGATCTGCGACAGGATCACCCCGGAGTTGCCACGCGCACCGTTCAGCGCGCCCACCGACAGCGCCGAGGCGACCCGGGCAACGCATCCGGGGCCGCTGTCGGCACCGATCCCGGCGTTGGCCTCGGCCAGCGCGGAACGCATCGTGAACAGCATGTTTGCGCCGGTGTCGGAGTCTGCGACCGGGAACACGTTGAGGCGGTTGATCTCGTCGATGTGAGTGATCAGGTCGCTGACGGCGGCGTGCGCCCAGTCCCGCAGGGCCGGCGCGTCGAGCAGACGTTCCGGATTGCCCACTTGACCCACCTCCTCGCAGCCAGCGGCCGGCGGGCGCCAGCGTAGCGCGGCGATGACGCACGTGGCGGCTGCCCGCGAGCCACCCCTTGCCGGCAAGGGCTGACCGGCCTATTGAGCCTAGCCAGCGACAGCGACAGGATCAGAGGTGCGCCGCCGTCAGTTGTGGATCGTTTTGGTGGTTGCCCACCTCAGTCGGTATCCTAAACTGTCGCGGCGCGTCTCGACCTTATCCGTGCCGGACCCCCGAACATTTGAGGAGCTACAACGATGGCCGCTGTGTGCGATATCTGCGGGAAAGGCCCCGGCTTCGGTAAGTCGGTGTCGCACTCCCACCGCCGCACCAGCCGGCGCTGGGACCCCAACGTTCAGGTTGTGCACGTCGTGTCTCGTCCCGGCGGCAACAAGAAGCGCGTCAACGCCTGCGCGTCCTGCATCAAGGCCGGCAAGGTCGTCCGGGGCTAGTCCGGGGCCAGCGGCCGCGGCTACATCACGATGTGCCCGGCGTCGACAGGTATCGACACACCGGTCACGTAGCGCGCCCGGGGACCGACCAGCCACAGCACCGCTTCCGTCACGTCCTGCGGTTCGACCAACGGCACGTCGGGCAACAGCATCTGGGCGACCGCGGGGTTCGGATTCTCCAGCATCCGGTTCACCACGAAGTCGTTGATGATCATCGGTGTGGCGACACCGCTCGGGTGCACCGAGTTGACCCGAATCTTGTGTGGCGCATACGCATTGGCGGCCGAACGCATTAGCCCCACCACGCCGTGCTTGGATGCGGCGTAGGCGAACATTGCGGCGCTGCCGTCGCCGCCCCGACCGGTCAGGCCCTGCGACGAACTGACCAGCACGATCGACCCGCCCCGGCCCTTGCGGACGATCGACGGCACCGTCGCCAGCAGCGTGTGCCAGACCCCCTTGAGATTGGTGTCGACGATCGAGTTGAACACCGGCTCGGAATGGATTTCCGGGTCGCCGATCGCCACCACTCCGGCGTTCGCGATGACGATATCGACCTCCCCGAGATCGTCGATGCCGCTTTGCACCGCCGCTTCCAATTGGGGCAGGTCGCGGACGTCGGCGACGACGGTCACGGCCTTGCGACCTGCGGCTTCGACCAGCCGTGCGGTCTCGTCGAGATCCGACTTGCTCCCCAGCGGGTAGGGAATCGCGTCGATGTCGGCGCAGATGTCCACGGCGATGATGTCGGCGCCCTGTTCGGCGAGCGCCACGGCGTGGCTGCGGCCCTGGCCGCGCGCTGCACCGGTGATGACGGCGACCGAGTTGTCGAGTTCACCCATGGCTATACCTCCAGCGTTGTCCCGGTCTGTTCTTCGGCGAAGGCCACCAGCCGGGCGGCCGCGTCATAGTCGCACGCCAGCGGTGTGCGACCGATCATGGCCGGCTCGCCGCGCAGGCCAAGCCTGCCGCTGACGCCTACGAAGCTGCCCGGCGGAACCGGCTCGCTGATGCAGTACAAGGTCGGCGCCGCACCTTCGTCGATGTCGTTGGCCAGCCGGTCGGCCACCACCGTGACGGCTTTGTGGGCCAGCGACATCAGCGGTGCGTCCGAGAGATTGGACAGGTTCGAGGCCACCCACCCCGGGTAGGTGAGTTGGCTGACGATCGGCGATCCCGCGGCGCGCAGCCGGCGGTCCAGCTCGAGCCCCCACAGCATCACCGCGAGCTTCGACATGGCATAGCTACCGAGCCTCGTCCACTTGTTGCGGCGCAGGTGCAGGTCGTCGAGTCGCAGGGTGGCCGACTTGTGCGCATCGGAGCCGACGTTGATGATCTGCGAACGCACCCGCGGCAACAGCAGATTGGTCAGCGCGAACGGTCCCAGCAGGTTGGTGCCCAGCGTCATCTCGAAGCCGTCTACGGTGTCGGTGCGTCGATCGGTGAGCGTGCCGGCGTTATTGATCAGGATGTCGATATCGCCGTCCACCTGATCGGGAAAGGCTCGCACCGACGACTGGTCGGCGAGATCGAGTTTGACCACCGATGTCGAGCCACCCATCTGTTCGGCCCGTTGCTTGCCAAGGTCGGTGTTGCGTACAGCCAGGATCACCTGGGCGCCGGCTTTGACCAGCGCTTGCGCGGTGCCCAGCCCAACGCCGTTGGTGGCTCCGGTCACGATGACCCGCTTGCCGGTCAAGTTGCCGAGGCGGCTCGGCGTCCAAGGTAACGTCACGGCGACTAAGAGTAATGGGCGGTTCTATGTAAGTTGGGTCAGTTCTGCCAACATGGTCTGCAAACGGCACAGGAGTGGCTTGGCATGAGTGACAGCGCGCGAGAAATCACCAACCTGATCTACACCTACGCCGAGCTCCTCGACGGTGGTGACCTGGACGGGGTTGCCGGGCTTTTCGAACATGGCCGCATCTGCGGCATGGAAGATGGTCCGCCGGAGACGGTGTTCGAGGGATCCGCCCGGGTGCGGCAGATGTACGACATGGCCACCCGCATCTACGACGACGGCACCCCGAAGACCAAGCACAACACCAGCAATGTGCAGCTCCACATCGACGACGGCGCGGGGACCGCACGCAGCACGTCCTACTACTGCGTCACGCAGGCCACCCCGGATCTTCCGCTGCAAGTGATCGTCACTGGGCATTACAAAGACACTTTTCACCGGGTGGACGGCGCCTGGTGGTTCGACAGCCGCATCATGTTCGTCGACCAGCTCGGCGATGTCAGCCAGCACCTGAAGTTCTGAACGCGTGGCAGCCTCGAGCGCTTTTGACTTAGCCGCGGTGCAGGCCGACGCGCAGCGCAAGGAGACCCTGACCGATTGGGGCCCCGGCGAATTCGAGGGTCCACTGCAGGTGTTGCTGGACGACTACGCGCGGGCCGACCTGAACGCCATCGGGCTGCACATCCTGAGCTCGGGCATCGTGCACAGCCTGCGCATGCGGCTTCGCACCCAGGAGTGGATCCGCCGCCACCCGGAGATCCTCGAGGAGCGGGTCGCCGCGCCAATCGTCGTCGTCGGGATGATGCGCAGCGGCACCACGCTGCTGCAACGACTGCTGGCCGCCGACCCGCGCTTCATCTGCGCCTACGGGTGGGAGGTCGTCGAGGTCGCGCCCAAGCTCGACTATCGGTTCAGCGATGTCGTCGATCCGCGCATCCCGATCAGCCGAGCGCGCGAAACGAAAACCCGTGAGCTGGCGCCGGATCTGTTCGCCATCCACCCGATGTACGCAGGAGAAGCCGAGGAAGAAATCGTTTTCCTGGCTGACGCGTTTTTGTCCCATGTCCCCGAATCAGGAGCCCACCTTCCGCATTACCGGTCCTGGCTCGACGAGCAGGACTTCTCCCCCGCCTACGAACACCTGCACCGCATGTTGCAATTCGTTCAGTGGCAAAAGCGGCAACGTTGTTCGGGGGGCGGACTCCAAGCACCGCGCTGGGTGCTGAAATCGCCTGCGCACCTGGGCTATCTGGACAAGCTGGCAGCACGGTTTCCCGGCCTGCACGTGGTGCACATGCATCGCGACCCGCGCACCACGATCGCCTCGGGCGCCAGTCTGAACGCCACGCTGCACGCGATGCACGCCGACACCGTCGACGTACACCGGGTCGGCGCGCAGTGGCTGGCGCGGATGGGCTGGACCAACGACCGGGCCATGTCGGCTCGCGACGGGTGGGCCCGCCAAACCGGTGGCGAGGCCACAGTGGTCACCGACATCGGATACGACGAGGCGGTGGCCGATCCGATCGGGCAGGTGGCCCGCGTCTACGACGCCATTGGCCTGCCGCTGATAGATGCCGCCGAGGACGCGATGCGGCGCTGGCTGCACGAGCGTCCCCGCGAGGCGGCCCGCCCGCCCTACGGACTGGACAACTACGGTCTGCTTCCCGAACAGGTCGACGAGCGATTCGCTTTGTACAACAAGCGCTTTGAACAGCACATCGGAGGAACAGCACATGCCTGACGATCCAGTCTCGACCGCATCCCAGCGCGAACAAGAGCTGGCCGCCCTCGACCTGATCGAGCATCCGACCGTCAAAGCCGCCTACCGCAGCGTGGCGCAGACCTGGCTGGGCCGCGCCAAGGCATCCGATGCGATGCGCGAGCGGTTCGACGATTCATTCGCCGAGGTGATGTTCTCCGCGGCGGTGTGGTCGTCCAATCAGGACAAGCTGCGGCCCAAGGTCAGCTGCATCACCCGGCTCGCCCACCCGGTGGAAGGCCGAAACATTCCCGGATCACGTTGGGGCATTGACAATCCCGACAGCGTGTACCGGGTGATCCCGATCTCGGGAGACGAGCGCTACGAGATCCACGGCCGGGTCGGCGAGCACCGCATGACCGAGAACTACTTCACGCTGTGGGATGCGAACATGGGCACCGTCAACGTGCTCAACGGTCGCACCATGGTGGTCGACTCCGACGGCAGCTACACCATCACCGTCGACGCCGAGCCCGCCAACGGGCGACCCAATCACGTGCAGGCTTCTGCGGCGGCCCACGAGTTCTACATCCGTGACGTGCTGCTGGACTGGGGCCGCGACGACCCCAATCATATTGAGGCGCAACGGCTTGGCGGCCATCCCGCAACGCCCGCGCGCACCCTCGACGAGCAGGCCGAGGCCACCGCCGCGATGATGGATTACTTCGCCAACTTCACCGGCAAGCTCAGCCACGGCGTGTACAAGATGCCCGCCAACCAGTTCAACCTGGCGTGGTCGGCCGACAAAGTCGGCGCGATGCGCAACCAGGTCTATGTGATGGGCCGCTTCGAGCTCGAGCCCGACGAAGCGTTCGTGGTCGACCTCAGCGACGGCGGCGCCGAATACTTCACCGTTCCGCTGAGCAATATCTGGGGCACCACACTCGATCTCGTCGACCGCACCGGCAGCCTCAACAAGGCGCAGTCGGTCGCCGGCGAGGACGGCACGTACACCTACGTGATCTCGCCCGTCGATCCCGGCGTGGCGAACTGGATCGACTCCGATGGCCTGCGGGAGGCCATCTTGACCCTGCGCATGGCGGAGTTCGGCGAGACCGGTCCGCGTGCAGACCTTGGCGCGCGCGGCCGGGTGATCAAACTCGACCGGCTCGACGCCGAGGTGCCGCACCTGCCGCGGGTGAGCGCCCAGGAGCGCGCCGCACAACTGGCCGACCGGCGCAAAGCCTATCTGCGCCGGCTACCGGAAGGGACGATCTGTTGATGTCGCGCTGGCTGATCACCGGCTGTTCCACCGGCTTCGGCCGCGAAATCGCCCGCGTCGCCTTAACAGCCGGCCACAGCGTGGTGGTGACCGCGCGGCGGGCCGAAGCGGTGACCGATCTCACCGACGAATTCGGGGAACGAGCCGTGGCCGTGGCCCTCGACGTGACCGATGCCGACCAGATCGCGGCGGCGGTGACGGTGGCTGACCAGGCGTTCGGCGGTATCGACGTCCTGGTCAACAACGCCGGTCACGGTTACCTGTCTTCGGTGGAAGAGGGCGAGGACGCCGAGGTTCGAAAGTTGTTCGACGTCAACTACTTCGGGTCCGTCGACATGATCAAGGCGGTGCTGCCCGCGATGCGGGCGCGCGGATCGGGGCACATCATCAATATCTCCTCGATGACCGGTCTGGTGGCAAACCCGCCCAACGCCTATTACTCGTCGACCAAGTTCGCGCTCGAAGCGGTGACCGAGGCGCTGGCCACCGAGGTGCGACCCCTGGGCATCAAGGTGACCGCCATCGAGCCGGGAGCCTTTCGTACCGATTGGGCAACCCGGTCGATGAAGGAATCGGGCAGCCCGATTGCCGCCTACGCCGACGTGGCAGCACGCAAGGACCTGATCAAGCAATTCGCCGATCACCTGCCGGGCGACCCACGCAAGGTGGCCGAGGCGGTGCTGATGGTGACCACGCTCCACGACCCACCGCTGCGGCTACTGCTGGGCCGCGACGTGCTGAAGGCCATGCGCGACAAGATCACAGCGATGTCGGCCTCGATCGAGGAGTGGAAGGCCGTCACCAAGGACGTGAACTTCCCGGAGTCGTGAGCGCCGGCCTACGGCAGCTGCCAGTCGACCGGGTCGGCTCCCATCCCGGCGAGTAGTTCGTTGGCGCGGCTGAACGGGCGCGAGCCGAAGAATCCCCGCGACGCAGACAGCGGCGAGGGGTGCGGCGACTCGATCGCCACGCAGTTGCCCTCCGCCAGCACCGGTTTGAGCGTCGACGCGTCGCGACCCCACAGGATCGCCACCATCGGCCGCGACCGCCCCACCAGCGCACGGATGGCACACTCGGTGATCGCTTCCCAGCCCTTGCCGCGATGCGACGCCGGGTTGCTCGGACGAACCGTCAGGACCCTGTTCAACAGCAGCACGCCGCGTTGCGCCCAGGGCGTCAGATCGCCGCACGACGGCTGCGGGTGCCCCAGGTCGGCGGAGTATTCGTCGAAGATATTGGACAGACTGCGCGGCAGCGGACGCACCTCGGGAGCCACCGAGAAGCTCAGGCCCACAGCATGCCCCGGTGTCGGGTAGGGGTCTTGCCCGACGATCAGCACCCGCACCTGGTCGAATGGAAAAGTGAAGGCGCGCAACACGTTCTGCCCGGCCGGTAGGTATTTGCGGCCCGCCGCGATCTCGGCTCGCAGAAACTCCCCCATCTGGGTCACCTGTTCGGCCACCGGCTCCAGCGCAGCCGCCCAGCCCTGCTCGACGAGTTCACCCAACGGACGTGCGGTCACCGCGCAACCCTAACCCTCGAACGACTGCCAGCCCGCGTACCCCTGCCAGTCGGCGCCGTCGACGAGCACCCGGGCCGGCCCGTCGAGCACTTGACCTATGACGCGCCACCCGGATGGCACCGGGCCGGTGAAACAGGCCACCAGCGCGTGGTCTTCACCACCGCCCAGCACCCACGACCACGGATCGGCACCGACCGCCGCCGCGGCCGCGCCCAGCGCGTCGCGATCGGGAGCCAGCGCCGCGGTGGACAGGTCGATACCGACACCGGACGCCTCGGCGACGTGCCGCAGGTCGGCGACCAGACCGTCGGAGATGTCGATCATCGCCTGAGCACCCGCCCCCGCGGCCACCGCACCCTGACCGTAGGGCGGCTCGGGCACCAGATGGCGGGCGCGCAGTTCGTCGAACCCGCCAATCCCCTTGTCCCACAGCGAGTATCCGGCAGCAGAGCGGCCCAGTTCGCCGGCGACGGCAAGCACTGCGCCGGCTTTCGCGCCGGAACGCAACACCGGCGCCCTACCGCCCAAGTCGCCCAGCACCGCCACCGACAACACCCATAGCGGGGAGCTGACCAGGTCGCCGCCGACGATGCCGGCGCCGAGTCGCGCTGCCTCATACCACATTCCGTCGACCAAAGCGTCCGCGTCCGCCGTCGGCGTATCGGCCGGTGCGCCGAAGCCGACCACGAATGCGGTGGCCTGTGCGCCCATCGCCTCGATGTCCGCGGCGTTCTGCGCAATCGCCTTGCGGCCGACGTCGCGGGGCGCCGACCAGTCCAACCGGAAATGCCGGCCGGCCACCAGCATGTCGGTCGACACCACGGTGCGGCCGTCGTCGAACGACACCACCGCCGCGTCGTCGCCGGGCCCCAGCAGCACGGCATCGGGCTGCGCGCGCCCGCGGACCAGCCGGTCGATGACGGCGAATTCACCGAGCTGCCCTAAGGTGGGCGACTCCCCGGCTACTTCTTCGCGCATGTCACCTCCTCGGGCGGCTCGGGGACCTAAGGCCCTCGTACCATGGTCCGACCTGCGGTAAGTTTGGTCCCTGCCCGCGCAAGCGGACGGCGCCAGTGTATGAGATGGGAGGTGCCCGGGTGGTCGATGCTGTTGCGTCGATGTCCGGGCGGTGATGGCAAGTTCGGACACAGACGACCCAGGCGGACCGCCACGGGCCCTGCTGATCGCCGCGGTTGCGGTGGCGGTCGTCGCGATCGGAATCGTCCTTGTCATCGCGGCAACCCGTCAAGCACCGCCGCAGCCTGTCGCCCTTCCCTCGGTGCCGGCGCCCCAGGCCGACAGTTCCGCATGCCACGCACTGTCGGCGGCGCTGCCGCAGCGGCTCGGGGACTACCAGCGCGCGGCGCTGGCGCAGCCCGCGCCGCAGGGTGCGACCGCCTGGCGCGCCGGAACCGGCAGCGAGCCGGTGGTATTGCGCTGCGGGCTGGACCGCCCGACCGGCTTCGTGGTGGGATCTGCGATCCAGATCGTCGACCGGGTGCAGTGGTTCGAAGTGGCCGCCGAACAGCAATCCGCCGGTGACGCAGGCAGATCCACCTGGTACACGGTCGATCGGCCGGTGTATCTCGCACTGACCCTGCCGTCGGGATCAGGGCCGACACCGATCCAGCAGCTGTCCGAGGTCATCGATCGCATCATCACCGCGGTGCCGATCGATCCCGCTCGGCCCGGCGAGCGTTAGCGCAGACCCGTACCCCGGGCCAAGGCCGTCTCGACCATGGTCGACAGCAGAGTCTGATAGTCGACGCCGCTGGCCGCCCACATCCTCGGGTACATCGAGATCGTGGTGAACCCCGGCATCGTGTTGACCTCGTTGATCACCGGTCCGTCGTCGGTGAGGAAGAAGTCGACCCGGGCCAGGCCCTGGCAGTCAATGGCTTTGAACGCCCGGATCGCCAATTGGCGCACGACATCGGCGATGTCGTCGTCGACCTTGGCGGGCACATCCAATTCGGCTGCGTCGTCAAGGTATTTGGTCGCGAAGTCATAGAAGCTGTCCTCGCGGCCGCGCACGCCGGCCACCCGGATCTCCCCTACCGTGCTGGCTTCTATTGCGCCGTCTGGCATTTCGAGGACGCCGCATTCCAGCTCGCGACCGTTGATCGCAGCCTCGACGATCACCTTCGGATCGTGCCGGCGAGCTTCGGCCACCGCGGCCGCCAGCTCGTCGGTGCGTGCCACCCGGGTGACACCGATCGACGAACCGCCGCGTGCGGGCTTGACGAACACCGGCAACCCCAGCCGCTCCTGTTCCTGGCGGGGCAGCGTCTGCTGCGATGGGCGCAGCACCGCGTACGCGCCGACCGGAAGACCCTCGGCGACAAGCAGCTTCTTGGTGAATTCCTTGTCCATCCCGACGGCGCTGGACAGCACACCGGCTCCGACGTACGGCACCCCAGCGAGTTCGAGCAGACCCTGGATCGTGCCGTCCTCGCCGTAGGGGCCGTGCAGCACCGGGAACACCACGTCCACCGAGCCGAGAACTTCACCGGCGCCGGGCGGTAGTGATACCAACTGGCCACCGCGCTGCGGATCCGCCGGCAGCGCCAGCTCGGTGCCCGACTCGGTGGTCACCTCGGGCAACTGCCGGTTTGAGATCGCCAGCGCGTCCGGGTCGCCGTCGGTCAGCACCCACGACCCTGCCGGGGTGATCCCGATCGCGACCACATCGAATCGCTGCGGGTCGAGGTTGCGCAGGATGCTGCCCGCGGACACACACGAAATGGCGTGCTCGTTGCTGCGCCCACCGAAGATGACGGCTACCCGCACCCGGCTACCCCGTGACCCGGGTGCCCGGCCCGTCCCGTCGCTGGCGTTCACAACCTGGAGAGGCTACCGCCTGGGCCGCCAACGGGTCGGGTGGCCGGTCCTTGACTGAGTTTTTGCTGGCCACCGCCTCGACGGCGTCACTCCGGCTTGGTGGTGCGGCCCAACAGCAGCGCCATCGCCTCGTCGACCGACAGTCCCTTGTGACAGACCCGGTGCACCGCGTCGGTCAGCGGCATCTCGACGTCGTAGCTGGACGCCAGCGCGAGCACGGATTCGCTGGAGGTCACGCCCTCGACAACGTGCCCTTCCTTTCCTTCCAGCGCTAACTGCATCGTCGCGCCCCGCCCCAGGCGCTCACCCATTGAGCGGTTGCGCGAATGCGGCGACGTGCAGGTGGCCACCAGGTCACCCACACCCGCCAGGCCGGCCAGCGTCGCACCCTTGGCGCCCAGCGCGATGCCCAGCCGCATGATCTCGGCCAGACCGCGGGTGATGATCGCCGCGGCGGTGTTTTCGCCCAGGCCGACGCCGGCCGCCATCCCGCACGCGAGCGCGATGACGTTCTTGCAGGCCCCGCCGATTTCGGTGCCGACCACGTCGCTGTTGGTATACGGGCGGAAGTACCCGGTGTTCAGCATGCGCTGCAAGGCGACCGCCCGGCCGGAGTCACTGCACGCGACGACGGTGGCGGTGGGTTGACATTCGGCGATTTCACTGGCCAGGTTCGGCCCGGAAATCACCGCGACCTGCGACGGGTCGACGCCGGTCACCGAAACGATGACCTGGCTCATCCGCATCAGGGTGCCCAACTCGATACCTTTGGCCAGGCTGACCAGCGTCGCACCGTCGGCGATCAGCGGAGCCCATTGCTCGAGGTTGCTCCGCAGGTTCTGCGCCGGCACGCCCAGCAACACCGTCGTCGCGCCGCGCAGCGCGTCGGCCGCATCGGCGGTGGCCCGGATGCCCGGCGGCAGCGCGGTGCCGGGCAGGTAGGCGGGGTTGTATCGGGTGGCGTTGATCTGCTCGGCGACATCGGATCGCCGGGCCCACAGGGCGATCTCGGCATCCGGCGCGCCGGCTCCTTCGGAGGCCTCGGCCAGCACCTTGGCCAGCGCGGTTCCCCATGCTCCGGCGCCCATTACCGCGACGGCGCCCGATGTGCTCGCCATTTCTCATCCCGATCTGTCATCAACGCGGCATCTGCAGCCGATACACCCTAGAACAGGATGAGCGACCGTCACCATGATGCTCGCGACCGGGGCGAAACGCCGCGCTGGCAGGATTGAGCCATGAGCGGCACACGGCGTGATGGTGCCGGCGATATCGCGTTGATCATCGCCGTCAAGCGGCTGGCCGCCGCCAAGACCAGGCTGGCTCCGGTGTTCTCGGCGCGGACCCGGGAGACCGTGGTGCTGGCGATGTTGGTGGATACCGTGACAGCCGCGGCGGGGGTCGGATCGGTGGGCTCGATCACCGTCATCACACCCGACGAGGCCGCGGCGGCCACGGCAGTGGGGCTCGGAGCACAGGTGCTCGCCGACCCGACACCCGAAGACCATGAAGATCCCCTGAATCACGCCATCGCCGCCGCCGAAAGCTCAGTCGCCCAATCCTTCTCCAATGTTATTGCTCTGCAAGGTGATTTGCCTGCCTTGCAGACACAAGAGCTGGCCGACGCGATCGCGGCCGCACGCCAGCATCGACGCTCCTTCGTTGCCGACCGGCTGGCAACCGGGACCGCGGCACTATGCGCATTCGGTGCCACATTGGATCCACACTTTGGTTCGGATTCGGCCGCGCGGCACCGTCGTTCGGGCGCGATCGAGCTGACGGGCGCGTGGCCCGGCTTGCGCTGCGATGTCGACACTCCCGCTGACCTGGTGGCCGCCCGCCGTCTCGGTGTCGGACCGGCAACCGCCCGCGCGATCGCTCAGCACTGAGAAAAGGCGCCTGGCAAACCTGTCTGGCGGATGAACGACTCGCCAACGACATGTGGATCTCTACCGAGCGCTAGCAGCACCAGCGGGTGATGAGCAATGATTCCATCGTGACCGATATCGAAGCGCAAGCACGTCTCGACGAAACCGCGTGGCAATCCGCAGAGAGCTCCGTGGGAGCACCGCCGGCCACCACCCCCGCCGCGATCGACGATGCGCTGCCCGAGGACCGGTACCTCAACCGGGAACTGAGCTGGCTGGACTTCAACGCCCGTGTGCTGGCCTTGGCCGCCGACACCTCTTTGCCGTTGCTGGAGCGAGCCAAGTTCCTGGCGATCTTCGCGTCCAACCTCGACGAGTTCTACATGGTCCGGGTGGCCGGCCTCAAGCGCCGCGACGAGATGGGACTGTCTGTCCGCTCGGCCGACGGCCTGACACCGCGTGAGCAACTGGCCCGCATCGGCGAGCAGACACAGCGGATCGCCACCCGGCACGCCCGGGAGTTCCTCGACTCGGTGCGACCGGCGCTCGCGCAAGAAGGCATCTATATCGTCGCGTGGGCCGATCTGGATCAGTCCGAGCGCGACCAACTGCAGACCTATTTCAACGAGCAGGTCTTCCCGGTCCTGACCCCGCTCGCCGTCGACCCGGCGCACCCGTTCCCGTTCGTGAGCGGCCTGAGCCTGAACCTGGCTGTCACGGTCAAGGATGACGGCGGTCAGCACTTCGCCCGAGTCAAGGTGCCCGACAACGTCAATCGCTTCGTCGAGCTGCAAGGCCGCGGCGACGGGGACGAGGGCCAAGCCGTCGTCCGCTACCTGCCAACCGAAGAGCTGATCGCGGCGTTCCTTCCGATGCTGTTCCCGGGCATGGAGATCGTCGAGCACCACGCGTTCCGCATTACCCGCAACGCCGACTACGAGGTCGAAGAGGACCGCGACGAGGACCTGCTGCAGGCACTGGAGCGGGAATTGGCGCGCCGGCGGTTCGGTTCGCCGGTGCGGCTCGAGGTCGCCGACGACATGACCGAGAGCATGTTGGAGCTGCTGCTGCGCGAACTCGACGTGAATCCCGGTGACGTCATTGAAGTCCCCGGACTTCTCGACCTCTCCAGGCTGTGGCAGATCTACGGAGTGGATCGGCCCGCACTGAAAGACCGCACCTGGATTCCGGCCACCAGTCCCGCCTTCGCCGACCGGGAGACACCCAAGAGCATCTTCGCGACGCTGCGCGAAGGCGATGTGCTGCTTCACCATCCGTACGAGTCGTTCTCCACGAGCGTGCAACGATTCATCGAGCAGGCCGCCGCCGACCCCAACGTGCTGGCGATCAAGCAGACGCTCTACCGCACCTCCGGTGACTCGCCGATCGTTCGGGCACTGATCCAAGCCGCCGAGGCCGGAAAACAAGTCGTGGCAATGGTGGAGATCAAGGCTCGCTTCGACGAGCAGGCCAACATCCGCTGGGCGCGCACCCTTGAGCAATCGGGCGTGCACGTAGTCTACGGGTACGTCGGACTCAAGACGCACTGCAAGACCTGCCTGGTGGTGCGCCGCGAAGGCTCAACCATCCGGCGCTACTGCCACATCGGGACCGGCAATTACAACGGGAAGACCGCGCGACTGTACGAGGATGTCGGTCTGCTCACGGCCTCCCCGGAGATCGGGGCCGACCTGACGGACTTATTCAATTCGCTGACCGGCTACTCGCGCAAGGTCTCCTACCGCAACCTGCTGGTTGCTCCACACAGCATTCGCACCGGCATCGTCGAGCGCGTCGAGCGCGAGATTGCCGCCCACCGCGAACGTGGCGGCGGCCGGATCCGGATGAAGATGAACGCTCTGGTCGACGAGCAGGTGATCGACGCGCTGTATCGCGCGTCGCGGGCCGGCGTGCGGGTCGAGGTGGTGGTGCGGGGTATCTGCGCGCTGCGCCCGGGCACCGAAGGTTTCTCGGAGAACATTTCGGTCCGTTCCATCCTCGGCCGGTTCCTGGAGCACTCGCGGATCATGCATTTCAATTGCATCAACGAGTTCTGGATCGGCAGCGCCGACATGATGCACCGCAACCTCGACCGGCGGGTCGAGGCGCTGGTTCAGGTCAAGGATTCGAAGCTGACCGCATATCTGAACGACTTGTTCGAGTCCGCGCTGGATCCGTCCACCCGGTGCTGGGAGCTCGAGTCGGACGGGCAGTGGATCGCGTCGCCGCGCGAAGGTCATTCTGTGCGCGACCACCAGGAGTCATTGATGGAGCGGCACCGCAGCGCCTGACGCGGTGTGGTAGTTTTCCAGGCCACCCCAGGCCGGCGTGGCGCTGGCCGAATTGACCTGCAGGAGTGAGGTGTCGGACCAGAACTCGTCAGGCGGTCGGCGCTCCGGGAAGCGCATCGTCTACGCCGCAGGCGCGGTGCTGTGGCGGCAAGCCTGCGCCGATTCGGCCAACCCCGAGCTCGAGATCGCCGTCATCCATCGCCCCCGCTACGACGACTGGTCACTGCCCAAAGGCAAAGTGGACCCCGGCGAAACAGCACCGGTGGCCGCCGTGCGCGAAGTGCTCGAGGAGACCGGACAACACTGTGTGCTCGGCAGGCGCCTGAACAAGGTGAGCTATCCGATCGATCAGGGCGTCAAAAAGGTGTACTACTGGGCGGCCCGCAGCACCGGTGGCGAATTCGAACCGGGCAAAGAGGTCGACGAGTTGATCTGGTTGCCCGTCGCCGACGCGATGAAGAAACTCGACTACGCCCAAGACCGAAACGTGTTGCAGCGCTTCACTAAACAACCAGCAGATACCCGAACGGTATTGGTGGTCCGGCACGGCACCGCCGGCCGGAAGTCACGCTTTGTGGGAGACGACACCAAGCGGCCATTGGACAAACGAGGGCGCGCACAGGCCGAGGCGTTGGTCGCACAGCTGATGGCGTTCGGTGCCACCGACGTGTTCGCCGCCGATCGGGTGCGTTGCCACCAGACGGTCGAACCGCTCGCCGAGGAGCTGGGTGTGCCGATCGAGAACGAGCCCACCCTCACCGAGGAGTCATACGCCAAGAGCCCCAAACGCGGCCGACACCGGATGCTGCGCATCGCCGAACACAAGGGCACACCGGTGATCTGCTCGCAGGGCAAGGTGATTCCGGATCTGATCGAATGGTGGTGCCAGCGCGACGGGGTGGACCCCGACAAATCCCGCAACCACAAAGGCAGCACCTGGGTGCTGTCGCTGTCCGACGGCCGACTGGTGGGAGCCGATCACATCGGCGGCGCGCTGGCCGCCAACGTCCGAGCCTGACACACGAAATACCCTCCGGGGGCAGACTTGCCGCCCGAAGGGTATTCGCGTCTGAACTCGGTTACTGCCTTACTTGCGGCCGCGCTTGACTGCGGCCTTCTTGGCCGGAGCCTTCTTCACAGCCTTCTTGGCAGGAGCCTTGGTTGCGGCCTTGCGCACTGGCGCCTTCTTAGCGGGCGCCTTCTTGGCCGGAGCCCTCTTCACAACTTTTTTGGCAGGAG
The DNA here is from genome assembly GCF_003112775.1 of Mycobacterium montefiorense. Taxonomy (GTDB): domain Bacteria; phylum Actinomycetota; class Actinomycetes; order Mycobacteriales; family Mycobacteriaceae; genus Mycobacterium; species Mycobacterium montefiorense. The sequence continues at coordinate 72,580 of NZ_BFCH01000007.1, forward strand.
CCTTGGTTGCGGCCTTGCGCACTGGCGCCTTCTTAGCGGGCGCCTTCTTCACTGCGGCCTTCTTGGCCGGAGCCTTCTTGGCGGGCGCCTTCTTGGCGGGCGCCTTCTTGGCGGCAGCCTTTTTGGCGGGCGCCTTCTTCGCAACCTTCTTGGCTGCGCCTGCTACAACTCCACGTTTCACGGCCGGTCCTTCCGACGGGAGGCGCTGTGCGCCAGCGACAACCGCTTTGAATTGAGCACCCGGACGAAACGCGGGGACGGACGTCGGCTTTACCTTCACCGTCTCACCGGTACGCGGGTTACGGGCCACACGCGCTGCGCGGCGCCGTTGTTCGAACACACCGAACCCAGTGATGGTTACGCTGTCGCCCTTGTGCACCGCACGCACAATGGTGTCGACAACATTCTCGACGGCGGCGGTCGCCTGCCGACGGTCCGAGCCCAATTTCTGTGTGAGCACATCTATGAGCTCTGCTTTGTTCATCCAAACCCTCCGAAGCCAGTGGTTCCTTTTTTGGGAACCGACTAGCGAACACGGTAAACCCTTACCTAGCAAATTTCCAAGCGCCACGCGCAATTTCACGGCCAAGCGACAAGAATTTCCGCAATCTGCTTGCCGCCCTTGGCTAGTGACGCAGGCGAAAAATAAGCCTTGCTATCTAAGAGGATCCGGGCAAAATGTCATCCCGATCGACCGATCAAGGGGCGGGCAGAGTGCGCGGTTTCCAGTCCGGACGAGCCGTCTCGAAAGATTCAATCTCGTCGAGTTTCCGCAGCGTAAGGGCTATATCGTCAAGACCTTCGAGCAGTCGCCATGCGGTGTGGTCGTCAATCGTGAACGGCAGCACCGTCGTTCCCGCGGTGATATTTCGATCTTGAAGATTGGCAGTGATTTCCAGTCCCGGACTCTGCTCGATGAGCTTCCAAAGCAGTTCCACTCCGTCCTGGCCGACTTCGGCGGCCAGCAGCCCCGCCTTGCCCGCGTTGCCCCGAAAAATGTCACCGAATCGAGACGAGATGACGACCCGGAACCCGTAGTCCATCAGTGACCACACCGCATGCTCACGCGACGAACCGATCCCGAAGTCGGGTCCGGCGACCAAGACCGAGCCTCGGTCAAATGGACTGAGATTGAGCACGAATGACGGATCTGAGCGCCACGTCGCGAACAAGCCGTCCTCGAACCCAGTTCGGGTGACGCGCTTCAAATACACCGCAGGAATGATCTGATCGGTATCGACATTGGAGCGCCGCAGCGGCACGCCAATCCCGGTGTGAGTGTGAAAGGCTTCCATCTTCGTCCTCGATTTCGTTTTCAGTTCAAGTCGGCCGGAGCGGACAATGTGCCGCGGACCGCGGTTGCCGCGGCGACGGCCGGTGATACCAAATGTGTACGGCCGCCTTTGCCCTGCCGCCCTTCGAAGTTGCGGTTGGACGTCGCGGCACAGCGCTCACCTGGCGCAAGCTGATCGGGGTTCATGCCCAGGCACATCGAGCAGCCGGCCTGCCGCCATTCGGCACCGGCGGCGGTGAATACCTCACCGAGGCCTTCGGCTTCGGCCTGCGCACGCACCCGCATCGAGCCCGGAACGACCAGCATTCGCACACCTTGAGCTACCTTGCGACGGCGCAAGATGTCGGCCACCACCCGCAGATCCTCGATACGACCGTTGGTACAAGACCCGACGAACACCGCGTCGACGGCGATCTCGCGCATCGGCATACCCGGCCGAAGGTCCATATAGGCCAAGGCTTTCTCCGCGGCCTGCCGTTCGCCGTCGTCGGTCATCAGATCGGGATCGGGCACCGTCGCACCCAATGCCACTCCCTGGCCGGGATTGGTCCCCCAGGTGACGAACGGGGTCAACGCCTGGGCATCGAGATAGACATCGGTGTCGAAAACTGCGCCGTCGTCAGTGCGTAGCTGTTGCCAATACTGCAGCGCGGCATCCCACTGCGCGCCGGTCGGCGCGTGCGAACGGCCACGCAGGAATTCATAGGTGGTCTCGTCTGGGGCCACCATTCCGGCCCGGGCACCGGCCTCGATACTCATGTTGCAGACCGTCATCCGGCCTTCCATCGACAGCGATTCGATCGCGCTGCCCCGATATTCGATGACGTGGCCCTGTCCGCCACCCGTGCCGATCTTTGCGATCAGCGCGAGGATTATGTCCTTGGCCGAGACTCCGGGCGCCAATTGGCCGTCGACATTGACCGCCATTGTCTTGAAGGGCCGCAACGGCAATGTCTGGGTGGCCAACACATGCTCGACCTCCGAGGTTCCGATTCCTATTGCCAGCGCACCGAATGCCCCGTGGGTGGAGGTGTGACTGTCCCCACAAACGATTGTCATTCCCGGTTGGGTCAGCCCCAATTGCGGTCCGACGACATGCACGATGCCCTGTTCGATATCGCCCATCGGATGTAGCCGGACACCGAATTCGGCGCAGTTATGCCGCAATGTCTCGACCTGAGTGCGCGATACCGGGTCAGCGATCGGCTTGTCGATGTCGACGGTGGGCACGTTGTGGTCCTCGGTGGCCAGCGTCAGATCGGTCCGGCGCACCGGGCGGCCGGCCAGCCGCAAACCGTCGAACGCCTGCGGGCTGGTGACCTCGTGCACCAAATGCAGGTCGATGTAAATCAAGTCGGGCGCGCCGGCCCCCTCGCCCGACGAGCCGGACACCACAACGTGGTCGTCCCAGACCTTTTCGGCCAGGGTGCGCGGCTTTGCACCAGGTGTTTCGGATGCCATCGTGAAACTCGCCTCGATTCGCCTCATTCGCGGCTCGCTGATCAATCTGGGCTGTGATCTCAGAATGCGAGACGCTAGTATCTCTCTATGAGACAGCATAGCGGCATCGGCGTCCTGGATAAAGCCGTGGATGTGCTGCACACGATCGCGGAATCCTCCTGCGGGTTGGCCGAACTGTGCGAACGGACCGGCTTGCCGCGGGCCACCACGTACCGGCTGGCGGCCGCGCTTGAAGTACATCGCCTGCTCGCGCGCGACGACGAAGGACGTTGGCAGCTGGGGCCCGCGATGACCGAACTCGCCGCGCACGTCAACGACCCATTGCTGGCGGCCGGAGCAGCCGTGCTCCCCCAGTTGCGCGAGACCACCGGCGAAAGCGTGCAGCTGTACCGCCGCGAGGGCACGTCGCGGGTGTGTGTGGCCGCCCTGGAACCGTCTGCGGGCCTTCGCGATACGGTCCCGATCGGCGCACGGTTGCCGATGACGGCGGGCTCGGGGGCCAAAGTTCTGCTCGCCCACAGCGATGCCGCCACGCAAAACGCCGTGCTCCCGACCGCGAAGTTCACCGACCGGACGCTGGCCGAAGTACGCCGGCGCGGTTGGGCGCAAAGCGTTGCCGAGCGCGAGCCGGGGGTGGCGAGTGTGTCCGCGCCGGTGCGCGACGGCCGTGGTGTGGTCGTTGCCGCCATCTCTGTGTCGGGACCCATTGACCGGATCGGTCGGCGTCCGGGATCGCGCTGGGCCGCCGACCTCTTGTCGGCGGCCGACGCAATGGCTCGGCGTCTGTAATTCGAGTCGAGTGTGCGTCCGGGGCGGCGAGATCCCGGATCTCTCGCCGTCGGCGCAAACTCAACGCCACCAGTGCACACTCGCCGCAGACCGCCTGACAAACTGACGCGATGGGAACCAATCAGCGCGCGAGCATCGTCATGTCCGACGATGAGATCGCCGATTTCGTCGTCAAGAGCCGCACCGGAACAATGGCCACCATTGGGCGCGACGGCCAGCCGCACCTGACCGCCATGTGGTACGCCGTCGTCGATGGCGAAATCTGGATAGAGACCAAAGCCAAGTCTCAGAAAGCCGTCAATCTGACCCGCGATCCGCGAGTGACTTTTTTGATCGAGGACGGCGACACCTACGACACGCTGCGTGGGGTGTCCTTTGAGGGCGTTGCCGAGATCGTCGACGACCCCGAGGTCTCGCACCGCGTCGGGGTCAGCGTGTGGGAGCGCTACACCGGTCCCTACACCGACGACATGTTGCCCTTCGTCGAGCAGATGATGAATAAGAGGGTGTGCGTGCGCATCGTCGCCCGGCGCTCGCGCTCGTGGGATCACCGCAAACTTGGGATGCCGCCGATGCCGGTGGGTGGATCCACCGCACCGGCCGTGCAGGGGACCGGCCAGTAAATATTTGTAGCCCCGATGGGATTCGAACCCACGCTACCGCCGTGAGAGGGCGGCGTCCTAGGCCGCTAGACGACGGGGCCAGAACCGATCCGAGCTGCCAGCATAGCTCACCCGACGGGGGCCGCCTAATCGCTTGCAGCTTGACGGATTTTGCTGGGGTACCAGGACTCGAACCTAGAATGGCTGAACCAGAATCAGCTGTGTTGCCAGTTACACCATACCCCATTGGCTGCCTAAAACCGCTGCTCAGAGCGGGTTTCGCTGGCTGTTACCAACCTCGAAGACCGCCGCTGCCAGCCGTCGTCGGCCTTTGCAAACCGCTGTGCAGATTACCAAAGATTTAGACCGCCCCGTCGCGCGCAGCCCGCAACCGCCCCACGCTGCGGTCGCGGCCGAGCAGCTCGAGAGACTCGAACAGCGGCGGGCTGATTGTCGTCCCGGTTGCGGCCACCCGGATCGGGCCAAAGGCTTTGCGTGGTTTAAGCGCCAGACCGTCGATCAGTGCGGCTTTGAGCGCCTCCTCGATCTGGGCCACGGTCCAGTCCGTCACGCCGTCCAGCGCCGTCAGGGCGGCGTCCAGCACCCCCGCCCCGTCGGGACCGAGTTCCTTGGCGGCGGCCTTGGGATCGATCACGTACTCGTCGTCGTTGAGGAACTTCAGCAGCTCCCAGGCATCGCCGAGCACCACGATGCGGGTCTGCACCAGCTCGGCGGCGATGGCGAAAGCCGCGTCCTGAACCCCCAAGCGATAACCGTGCACGTTGAAGTAGTCGCGCAGCCGATCGGTGAAATCGTGCACGTCGAGCATCCGGATGTGTTCGGCGTTGAGAGCGTCGGCCTTCTTCTGATCGAATCGGGCCGGGTTGGAGTTGACGTCGACCACGTCGAACGCGGCCACCATTTCGTCGAGACTGAATAGATCGTGATCGTCGGCGATCGCCCAGCCCAGCAACGCAAGGTAATTCAGCAGCCCCTCGGGGATGAAGCCCCGGTCGCGGTGGGCGAACAAATTGGACTGCGGGTCTCGCTTGGACAGCTTTTTGGTGCCCTCCCCCAATACCGTTGGCAGGTGAGCGAATTCCGGAATACGCTCGGCCACCTCGATCCGGATCAACGCCTGGTACAACGCCAGCTGACGTGGCGTCGAGGGCAGCAGGTCCTCGCCGCGCAGCACGTGGGTGATCTTCATCAGCGCGTCGTCGCACGGGTTGACCAAGGTATACAAGGGATCTCCGCTGGCGCGGGTCAGCGCGAAATCGGGCACCGAGCCCGCCGCGAAGGTAGTCCTCCCGCGCACCAGGTCGTCCCACGCGAGGTCTTCGTCGGGCATCCGCAACCGCACCACCGGCTTACGGCCCTGCGCCAGGAACACCGCGCGCTGCTCCTCGGTCAGCTCGCGGTCGAAGTTGTCGTAGCCCAATTTGGGATTGCGGCCGGCGGCGACGTGGCGGGCCTCGACCTCCTCCGGCGTCGAAAACGCATGGTAGGCCTCACCCGCGGCGAGTAGCTTGTCGACCACCTCGCGGTAGATGTCGCCGCGCTCCGATTGCCGGTACGGGCCATAGGGTCCCCCGACTTCGGGCCCCTCGTCCCAATCCAGCCCGAGCCAGCGCAACGCGTCGAGTAGGGCCAGATAGCTTTCCTCGCTGTCGCGCTCGGCGTCGGTGTCCTCGATGCGAAAGACGAAGGTGCCCCCGGTGTGCCGGGCGTAGGCCCAGTTGAACAGCGCGGTGCGGACCATCCCGACGTGCGGGGTGCCGGTCGGCGAAGGGCAGAACCGGACCCGAACATCCCCGGGGGCGGTCACGACTTCCCTTTGCGGACCACGGGATTGGAGAGAGTGCCGATGCCCTCGATCGAGATGGAGACGACATCGCCGTCCTCGATGGGGCCGACGCCCGCCGGGGTCCCGGTCAGAATCAGATCGCCCGGCAGCAGGGTCATCACCGCCGAGATCCATTCCACGATGGCGGCTACGTCGTGGATCATCAGCGAGGTGCGGCTGTCTTGTTTGACTTGACCGTTGACCTCGGTGCGCAACGCGATGTCGGCCGGGTCGGTATCGGTGACGACCCACGGTCCGACCGGGCAGAAGGTGTCGTGCCCCTTGGCGCGAGTCCACTGGCCGTCGGCCTTTTGTTGATCGCGCGCCGACACGTCGTTGGCGATGGTGTAGCCCAGGATGTTATCGGCGGCCTGGGCGGCGGAGACGTCCTTGCAGGGGCGGCCGATCACCGCCGCCAGCTCACCCTCGAAATGCACGGGTGATGCGTTGGCGGGCAACCGAATCGGCACGTTCGGGCCGATGATGGCGGTGTTGGGTTTGAGGAAGATGATGGGATCCGCTGCGACCGGCCCTGTTCCGAAGCTTGCCATCTCGGCGATGTGGTCGCTGTAGTTCTTGCCGATGCAGACCACCTTGCCGGCCAGCATCGGGGCCAACAGCCGGACGTCGGCGACCGGCCACGAGCGACCGGTGAAGGTCGGCGTGCCGAACGGGTGCTCGGCGATCTCACGGGCAGTCATCGCGCTGGGATCCTCCAGCGGACCCTCGATGCTGACGAACGAGACACCATCCGGACTGGCGATTCGACCTAGGCGCATTTCGTCGAGCCTAGTGAAGGTCGCGAGCCCGGCGGCAGCCGGGCGCTGGCTGCCTGTCCAGCGAGCTACCGACAATTCGCGCAGGCGTGTGCAAGCATGAGCGAATGCCCACGGACCCGGAGGTTACGGGCCAACTGAGCACCGGCGCACGCTGGTCGGTCTTGGCCGTTTCCCTGGTGGCCACGGCCGGTTCGTTCCTTTTCATCAACGGCATCGCGTTCCTGATCCCCTCATTGCAAGCCGCACGCGGGATCCCGCTCGACGAAGCCGCCCTGCTGTCGTCGATGCCCAGCTGGGGCATGGTCGTAACCCTGGTCCTCTGGGGCTATCTGCTCGATCGCGTCGGCGAGCGGGTCGTGCTGACGCTGGGCTCGGCGCTCACCGCGGCGGCGGCATACGGGGCGGCCTCGGTGCATTCCATGTTGTCGGTCGGCGTCTATCTGTTTCTGGGTGGCATGGCCGCCGCGGGTTGCAACGCCGCCGGCGGCCGGCTGGTTTCGGCCTGGTTTCCACCGCACCAGCGCGGCCTGGCCATGGGTATCCGCCAGACCGCGCAACCCCTGGGAATCGCGTTGGGCGCCTTGGTAATTCCCGAGATTGCGGAGCACGGGCCGACCGCGGGGCTGCTGTTCCCGGCGGTGGTCTGCACGTTGGGGGCGGCGGCAAGCGCGGTGGGGATCGTTGACCCGCCGCGGAAATCCCGGGAGAAGGCGAGCGATCAAGAACTGGCCAGTCCTTACCGAAGCTCGCTGGCGCTGTGGCGAATTCACACGACATCGGGCCTGATGATGATGCCGCAGACTGTAACCGTGACATTCATGCTGGTGTGGCTGATCAAGAATCTGCACTGGTCGGTGGCGGCAGCGGGCAGTCTGGTCACCCTCTCCCAATTGCTCGGCGCGCTCGGGCGCGTCGCAGTCGGCCGCTGGTCCGACCGAATCGGCTCGCGCATGCGGCCTGTTCGCATCATCGCGGCCTGCGCCGCTGCGACCCTCTTCTTACTCGCGTGGGCCGACCATCTGGACTCGCAGTATCAGGCGCCTCTGATGGCTGCTATCTCGGTGATCGCGGTGCTCGACAACGGACTTCAGGCCACGGCCATCACCGAGGTCGCCGGACCGTTTTGGAGCGGACGCGCACTGGGCATCCAGAACACCGCTCAGCGAGTGATGGCGGCCGCCGGACCGCCGTTGTTCGGTGCGTTGATCACCGCCGCGAAATATCCGCCGGCGTGGGCATTGTGCGGGCTGTTCCCGCTGGCGGCGATCCCGTTCGTGCCGGCCAAGCTGCTGCCACCGGGTCTGGAAGCTACAGCCCGGCTGCAATCCGTTCGCCGACTTCGGTGGTGGAAAGCCGTTCGTCCCCGCGAGAGGCCAGATACGTCTCGACGGCCCGGTCCACCCGGCTAGCGGCCGCGGTGTCGCCGAGGTGGGCAAGCAGCAGCCCCACCGACAGGATGGCCGCGGTCGGATCGGCGATGCCCTTGCCGGCGATGTCGGGGGCGCTGCCATGTACCGGCTCGAACATCGACGGATTGGTCCGGGTGGCATCGATATTTCCACTCGCGGCCAAGCCAATTCCGCCCGATACCGCGGCGGCGATGTCGGTGATGATGTCGCCGAACAGGTTGTCGGTGACGATCACGTCGAACCGTCCGGGGTCGGTGACCAGGAAGATGGTGGCGGCGTCGACGTGCTGATAGGCCACCTCGACGTCGGGATACTCCGCACCGACCTCGGCGAAGACTCGCGTCCACAGCTTCCCGGCGAAGGCCAGCACGTTGTTCTTGTGCACCAACGTCAGATGCTTGCGCCGCTGCCGGGCCCGCTCGAATGCGTCGACCACGACGCGACGTACCCCGAACGCGGTGTTGACGCTGACCTCGGTGGCCACCTCGTGGACGGTTCCCGTCCGGATCGCGCCACCGTTGCCGGTGTAGGGGCCTTCGGTCCCCTCGCGGACCACCACGAAATCGATGGCGGGATCTCCAGCCAGCGGGCTGCTGACGCCCTTGTACAGCTTGGCCGGTCGCAGATTCACGTGGTGGTCGAGCTCAAAACGCAGGCGCAGCAACAGCCCTCGCTCCAGCACGCCGCTGGGCACCGATGGGTCGCCGATCGCCCCGAGCAGGATCGCGTCGTGCTCGCGCAGCTCGGCCAGCGCCGACTCCGGTAGCAACTCGCCGGTGGCGTGGAAACGCCGTGCGCCCAGGTCGTATTCGGTCTTCTGCACACCCGGCTTGACCGCGTCGAGAACCTTGACGGCCTCAGCGACTACCTCCGGCCCGATCCCGTCGCCGCCGATGATCGCCAATCTCATGACAGGTCAACCACTTCCAGCTTGTTGGCGCCGACCGCCGTCGCGATCTCGGTCCGCACGTCGGCGGGCACGTCGCGGTCGAGCCGCAGCAGAATCGTCGCGCTGGAGCCTTCGGCGTCCTCGGAGAGCTGCGCGGCTTGGATGTTCACCCCGGCCGCACCCAACAGGGTGCCGATCTTGCCCAGCGCCCCGGGCTGGTCGGCGTAGTTGATCACCAGGTTGGCGCCCTGGGCCCGCAGATCGAAGTTTCGGCCGTTGATTTGCACGATCTTCTCGACCAACTGCGGACCCGACAAGGTGCCCGCGACGTTGACCCGCGACCCGTCGTGACCGGCCACCCGCACGTCGAGGACGCTGCGGTGGTTGGGGCTTTCCGAGGCCGTGCTGATTTCGGCCGTCACACCGCGCTCGGCGGCCAGCGCCGGCGCGTTGACGAACGTAACCGGATCCTCGACGACCGCCGAGAACAAACCGCGCAGCGCCGAAAGCTTCAGCACCTCAACATCTTCGGAGGCCAGCTCGCCGCGCGCCTGCACCGACAGCGAGGTGGGAGCGCCATCGGTGAGCGCCGCCGCCAGCAGCCCGAGCTTGCGCGCCAGGTCCAGCCAGGGCGCCACCTCTTCGTTGACCACGCCGCCGCCGACGTTGACCGCGTCGGGCACGAATTCCCCGGCCAGCGCGAGTCGCACGCTCTCGGCGACGTCGGTGCCGGCCCGATCCTGCGCCTCGGAGGTGGACGCCCCCAAGTGCGGCGTCACCACCACTTCCGGCAGCTCGAAAAGCGGGCTGTCCGTGCAGGGTTCGGCGGAGAAGACGTCCAGGCCGGCCGCGCGCACGTGGCCACTGCCGATCGCCTCGGCCAGCGCCGCCTCGTCCACCAGGCCGCCGCGGGCGGCGTTGACGATGATGACGCCGGGCTTGGTCTTGGCCAGCGCTTCCTTGTCGATCAAACCGGCCGTCTCGGGCGTCTTGGGCAGGTGCACCGAGATGAAGTCGGCGCGAGCCAGCAGGTCGTCCAGCGCCAGCAGTTCGATGCCGAGCTGGGCGGCGCGAGCCGGCGACACGTACGGGTCGTAGGCGACGACGTGCGTGCCGAAGGCCTCGATGCGCGCGGCGACCAGCTGGCCGATGCGGCCCAGCCCGACGATGCCGACCGTCTTGCCGAAGATTTCGGTGCCGTTGAACTTTGACCGCTTCCAGGTGTGGTCGCGCAGGGTGGCGTCGGCCGCGGGGACCTGGCGCGCCGCGGACAGCAGCAGCGCCAGCGCGTGCTCGGCGGCGCTGTGGATGTTCGACGTGGGCGCGTTGACGACCAGCACGCCGCGTTCGGTGGCGGCATCGACGTCGACGTTGTCCAGGCCGACTCCGGCGCGGGCGACGATCTTGAGCTTGGGGGCGGCGGCCAGCACCTCGGCGTCGACCGTGGTGGCCGAACGCACCAGCAGCGCGTCGGCCTCGGGCACCGCGGCCAGCAGCTTCTCCCGGTCCGGACCGTCTACCCAGCGCACCTCGACCTGGTCGCCCAGGGCGGCGACAGTTGATTCGGCGAGTTTGTCGGCGATTAACACAACAGGCAAGTTCACGCGGCCAGCCTATCGGCTGTAATTGACCGATGGACGTCACCGTCGTCGGCAGCGGACCCAACGGACTCTCCACAGCCGTGATCTGCGCCCGCGCGGGCCTCAAAGTGCAGGTCGTCGAGGCGCAACCCACGTTGGGCGGCGGTGCCCGCACCGCGGCCGACCCAGAATTTCCCGGAGTCCAACACGACATCTGCTCGGCGGTGCACCCGCTGGCGCTGGCGTCGCCGTTCTTCGCGGAGTTTGATCTGCCCGCCCGCGGCGTGCGGCTGGCGGTCCCGGACATCGCCTACGGCAACCCGCTGCCGGGCCGGCCCGCCGCGATCGCCTACCGCGACCTCGAGCGCACCTGCGCCGAGCTGTCCGACGGCGCATCCTGGCGGCGGCTGCTGGGCCCACTGGTGACGGACTGGCAGGCCGTCGTGGAATTGCTGCTCGGCGACAAACGGTCGGTGCCCGGTTCGTTGCCGTCGGCGCTGCGCCTGGGACTGCGGATGCTGGCGCAGGGCACGCCGGCGTGGGGAACGCTCGCGGGCGAGGACGGCCGCGCCCTGTTCACCGGCGTTGCCGCCCATGTGCTTTCACGCATGCCGTCGTTGACGGCCGCCGGCGCCGGCTTGATGCTGGCGACCCTGGCCCATTCGGTCGGCTGGCCGATTCCGGTCGGCGGCAGCCAGGCGATCACCGAGGCACTGATCGCCGACCTGCGCGCGCACGGCGGCGAGGTGACCGCCGGCGTCGAAATCACTTCCCCTCCTGGGCCGCCGGCCTCAGTCGTCGTGTTCGACACGGCACCGACCGCGCTGCTGCGCATCTACGGCGACGCATTGCCGGATCGCTACGCAAAGGCGTTGCGCCGCTACCGCTTCGGCCCGGGCGTCGCCAAAGTGGACTTCGTGCTCAGCGACGAGATTCCCTGGTCGGATCCGCGCCTGAGCCACGCTCCCACCCTGCACCTCGGCGGCAGCCGGGAACAGATGGCGCTCGCCGAGAAGGAGATCGCGGCCGGACGTCACGCGCAGTGGCCGATGGTGCTGGCCGCCGCCTCGCACGTCGCCGATCCTGGGCGCATCGATGCCGCGGGCCGCCGTCCGTTCTGGACGTATGCCCACGTGCCGTCGGGATCGACCCTCGATGCGACCGAGGCCGTCACCGCGACGATCGAGCGGTTCGCCCCGGGCTTCCGCGACGTCGTGCTCGCGGCCCGCGCGATACCCGCAGCCCACCTGAGCGACCACAACGCCAACTACGTCGGCGGCGACATCGGGATGGGCGGAAACTCCGCGTGGCGCGCGATCGCCGGGCCCACGCCGCGGCTAAACCCTTGGCGCACACCGATTCCCAAGGCGTATCTGTGTTCGGCGGCCACCCCGCCCGGCGGCGGCGTGCACGGCATGGCCGGCTACTTCGCCGCGCGCACCCTGTTGCTCCGGGAATTCGGCATCGACAAACTCCCCGCGCTGGGCCCAAGCTAGCTGCGTGACCAAACTCGCGATCATCTATTACTCGGCCACCGGCCACGGCACCACGATGGCCAACCGCGTCGCCGCGGCGGCCGAAGCCGCCGGCGCCGAGGTCCGGGTTCGCCACGTCGCGGAGACGCGCGACCCGGAATCCTTCGCGCAGAACCCGGCGTGGACGGCGAACTACAACGCCACCAAGGATCTGCCCGCGGCCACCGGGGACGACATCGTGTGGGCCGACGCCGTGATCTTCGGCTCGCCCACCCGGTTCGGCTCACCGGCGGCGCAATTGCGCGACTTCCTCGACTCGCTCGGCGGATTGTGGGCCGACGGCAAGCTGGCCGACAAGGTGTACGCGGGCTTCACGTCCTCGAACACCGTGCACGGCGGCCAGGAGACCACGCTCGTCGCGCTCTACTTCACGCTGATGCACTTCGGCGGCATCCTGGTGCCGCCCGGGTACACCGATCCGTCCAAGTTCGTCGACGGCAACCCCTACGGCGCCAGCCTGGTCACCACGCACGACAACGTCGAGGACATCGGCGACGTCACCGGCAATGCGCTGGAACACCTGGCCCGCCGGGTCGTCACGGTCGCCGACCGGCTGACTTCGTAGCTATCTCACCAAATACGTTCCGTGGCCTTCGATTACCAGGCCGCCGCTGAACCGGAGCACTTCACTGACCCGGCCGCCATCTTGGTTGCGGTAGGCAATGACGATGGTGTCGACGCCGAGATAAAGGTCCTCGACTTCGAAGTGCAGGTTGGGGACATGGTGTAACGCCAGGGCCCAGTAGCGTCGCAGCTCCGACTTACCGCGAACGACTCCAGCGGTTTCCGGCACGACCTTGGCGGCCACTGGCGATGTGAACACCACCTCGTCGTGAAAGTGCTCGAGGACTGCCTCCACGTCGTGCGCGTTCCACGCGTCGACCCACTGTTTGCCGAAGGCGACCGCATCAAGGTTCACCCGGCCACCTGCCTTCCTCCGCCACCGAACGTGCACTCATGGCGGGAAAATCGCCGAAAAGTCGCCCTGAGTGCACGTTCGACGAGAGCGGCTAGGCCGTCTCGGTGATCGGGCGGTCCACCCAGCTCATCAGGTCGCGCAGCTTCTTGCCGGTGATCTCGATCGGGTGCTCGGCGTTCTCCTTGCGCAGCGCCTCGAGCTGCTTGTTGCCACCCTCGACGTTGGCGACCAGCTTCTTGGTGAAGTCGCCGTTTTGGATGTCGCGCAGGATCTCCCGCATCCGGTCCTTGGTGCCGGCATCGATGACCCGCGGGCCCGACAGGTATCCGCCGAACTCCGCGGTGTCGGACACCGAGTAGTTCATCCGGGCGATGCCACCCTCATACATCAGGTCGACGATCAGCTTGAGCTCGTGCAGCACCTCGAAGTAGGCCATCTCCGGCGGGTAGCCCGCCTCGACCATCACGTCGAAGCCGACCTTCACCAATTCCTCTGTGCCACCACACAACACGGCCTGCTCACCGAACAAGTCGGTTTCGGTCTCGTCCTTGAAGGTGGTCTTGATGACGCCGGCCCGGGTACCGCCGATGGCCTTGGCGTAAGACAGCGCGAGCGCCTCGCCCTTGCCAGTCGGGTCCTGGTCGACGGCGATCAGCGCGGGAACGCCCTTGCCGTCGACGAACTGCCGGCGCACCAGGTGCCCGGGCCCCTTCGGGGCGACCATCGCGATCGTGACGTTGCCGGGCGGCTTGATCAAGTCGAAGTGGATGTTGAGGCCGTGGCCGAAGAACAGCGCGTCACCCTCGTTGAGGTTCGGCTCGATGTCGTTCTTGAAAATTTCGGCCTGGGCGGTGTCGGGCGCCAGCAACATGATCACATCGGCCCACTTGGCCACCTCGGCAGGCGTGTCGACAGTCAGGCCCTGCTCGGAGACCTTGGCTCGCGACTTCGAACCCTCCTTCAAGCCGACCCGAACCTCGACGCCGGAGTCGCGCAGGCTCAGCGAGTGCGCGTGCCCTTGACTGCCGTAGCCGATGACGCCGACCTTGCGGCCCTGAATGATCGACAGGTCTGCGTCGTCGTCGTAGAACATCTCTAATGCCTCAGGCACGGTGAATCTCTCTTTCTCGTTGTAATTTTGCGAGTTCGTGACGCTACTTGGCGGTGCCGATACCACGCGGCCCGCGGGACAGCGATACGACTCCCGATTGGACGATTTCGCGGATACCGAACGGTTCCAGCACTCGCAGCAGCGCCTCAAGCTTGCCACGAGTACCCGTCGCCTCGACGGTCAGCGAATCCAGGGAAACGTCGACGACCTTGGCGCGGAACAGGTTTGCCGCTTCGATTACCTGAGCGCGGGTACCGGCATCGGCCCGCACCTTGACCAATGCCAACTCGCGAGCCACCGAGTTGTCCTCGTCCTGCTCGACAATCTTAATGACATTGATCAACTTGTTGAGCTGCTTGGTGACCTGTTCGAGCGGAGTTTCCTCGGCGGAAACGACGATTGTCATCCGCGACATGTCCTTCTGCTCGGTGGCACCCACCGCTAGCGACTCGATGTTGAAGCCGCGCCGCGAGAACAGCGCCGCGATGCGCGCAAGCACACCCGGCTTGTCCTCGACCAACACCGAAAGCGTGTGCGTCTTCGCGTACATCAGGCATGTCCTTCGGTTTCGTCGTCGAACAACGGACGAATTCCGCGGGCATGCTGAATCTCGTCATTGCTTGTCCCGGCGGCCACCATCGGCCACACCTGCGCATCGGCGCCGACGATGAAGTCGATCACGACCGGGCGGTCGTTGATCGCGCGCGCCTGATTGATCACGTCGATGACGTCTTCTTCACGCTCGCAACGTATTCCGACACAGCCCAGCGCCTCGGCCAGCTTCACGAAGTCCGGGATACGGTGGGAATGCGTGGCCAGATCGGTCTGCGAGTAACGCTCCTCGTAGAACAGGCTCTGCCATTGCCGCACCATGCCCAAGTTGCCGTTGTTGATCAGCGCCACCTTGATCGGCACACCCTCGATCGCGCAGGTGGCCAACTCCTGGTTGGTCATCTGGAAGCAGCCATCGCCATCGATCGCCCAGACCTCCGCATCGGGGCGAGCGACCTTGGCGCCCATGGCCGCCGGGATGGCGAACCCCATGGTGCCCAGCCCGCCGGAGTTAAGCCAGGTGCGTGGATTCTCGTACGAGATGAACTGTGCAGCCCACATCTGGTGCTGACCCACGCCGGCGACGTAGACGGCATCGGGCCCAGCGATCTTGCCGAGCTGCTCGATCACATACTCCGGGCTCAGGCTGCCGTCGCTCTGCGGGCCGTAGCTCAGCGGATAGGTCGACTGAACCTCGTCCAGATATGTCCACCAGGCCGTCGTGTCGATCTTGCCCGGTGTTTCGTACTGGCGCAGCATCGCGATGAGGTCGGTGATGACGGCTTTGACGTCGCCGACGATCGGCACATCGGCCACCCGGTTCTTGCCGATCTCGGCCGGGTCGATATCGGCGTGGATGACCTTGGCTTCGGGCGCAAAGGAATCGAGCTGTCCGGTCACCCGGTCGTCGAAACGGGTGCCCAGCGCGATCAGCAGATCACTGCGCTGCAGCGCCGCCACCGCGGCAACGGTGCCGTGCATGCCCGGCATGCCCAGGTTCTGCCGGTGGCTGTCCGGGAACGCGCCCCGTGCCATCAGCGTGGTGACCACCGGGATCCCGGTCAGCTCAGCCAAATCCCGCAGCTGCTCGGTCGCCTCGCCACGGATGACGCCGCCACCGACGTAGAGCACTGGTTTGCGCGCACGCGCAATCAGCTTGGCGGCCTCGCGGATCTGCCGGTTGTGCGGCTTGAGGTTCGGCTTGTAGCCGGGCAGGTCCATCCCCGGCGGCCAGCTGAACGTGCACTGGCCCTGCAGCACATCCTTGGGGATGTCGACCAGCACCGCGCCGGGACGCCCCGACGAGGCGATGTGGAAAGCCTCGGCCAGCACCCGGGGAATGTCGTCGCCGTTGCGAACGAGGAAGTTGTGCTTGGTGATCGGCATGGTGATGCCCGAGATGTCGGCCTCTTGGAAGGCATCGGTCCCGATCAGCGACCGCCCCACCTGGCCGGTGACGGCGACCACGGGTATCGAGTCCATCTGCGCATCTGCCAGTGGGGTCACCAGATTGGTGGCTCCGGGACCCGAGGTAGCCATCATGACGCCGACCTTGCCGGTGACGTGCGCGTAGCCGCTGGCCGCGTGGCCTGCGCCCTGTTCGTGGCGAACCAGCACGTGCCGCAGCTTTTTCGAGTCGAACAGCGGGTCGTAGACCGGCAGCACCGCGCCGCCCGGGATCCCGAAGATGACCTCGACGTCGAGTTCCTCCAACGATCGGATTACCGACTGAGCGCCGGTAAGTTGATGCGGTGCAACGTGTCTGGATTGCTTGGCCGGAACTTTTGCGGCGGCTTCGGCGGCGTCCGGCGCCCAGTCGTCGCCATTCTGCGACTCGGGTGTCTGTGACCTGGTGGGTGCGCTCACTCTGGTGATTGTCCTCTTAGTCCTGATCTGGCTGTGGAAGTTTCGTTGATACGCAAGAAAAAACCCCCGTCAGCTGCCGCTGATCGAGGGTTGCGCGTCGGTGCCGGATAGCTTCACATGCTGCAAGGAGCTAGTCAGCCGCCAACGCGCCGACTAATTACTACGAGCATCCCGGGCTTTCCGGTGGTATTCATAACGTTCGACGGTAGCCTTCGCACTGCTCAACCGTCAAATCCGCTGCGGCGTTGACCAATATCCTCCGCACCGGCCTCGGCGCGTAATCGTGATGCAAACCAGGGTGAAATGATGCTCGGGTGGCTTCTGGTTCTACCGCACCGACACCCGCGCCCGTAGTGATCAAGATCTCACCGATCGCGCACCTCGCCGTGGGATTTTTGGCTCTTGGCTTGCTGATTCCCGTGCTGGCGTGGCCGTTATCGACGCCGCTGCTCGCACTCCCGGTGCTGTTGTCGGCTTTGATCATCCGGCTGCGCACGGTTGCCGACGACAAGGGTGTGACGGTGCGAAACCTGCTGGGGAGCCAGACGGCGGGCTGGGACGACATCGACGGACTGCGCTTCCACCGGGGTTCGTGGGGGCGGGCCAAGCTGAAAAGCGGAGCGGAGCTGCGTTTGCCGGCGGTGACTTTCGCGACCCTCCCGCAGCTGACGGCGGTCAGTTCCGGGCGCGTACCCAATCCCTACCGCTGACGGCCGGCCCAGCGCAGGCAGTTCAGGCGACCGGATTAACGCCGTTGAGCAGCACCCACACGGCGATACCGGCGGCGATGCCGGCGAGCAGCCCCACGAACGACCCGATGAAGGGCCGATGCGCCCATCCCCTGTTGGCGTCCAGACCATAACGGCCGGGTCCGGCCAGGACGACCGCGACAGCAATCACGATCAGCATGATCTGGTATTCGTGCCCCTGTGGCAGGAAAAACGCGAAGGTGTGCGGCCGCGCCGAGATGCTGGCCAGCAGACCGTTGATCAGGAACGCCAGCGCACCTGCCGCGGCCACCGGGGTGAACAACCCCAGGACCAGCAGCGCGCCCGAGACGATCTCACCGCCCGCGCTCACGTAGGACAGGATGTCGGCGTGCTGGTAGCCGACATCGGACAGCGAGTTCTTGAAGCTGCCGATGCCCTGACCGCCCCACCAGCCGAAAAGCTTCTGCAGGCCGTGCGCACCGAGCACCACCCCGAGGCCGACCCGCAAGACCAGCAAACCGAGATTCTGGGTGCCGCGCCGGCCGATGGCGCGTTCCCGTTCGAAGTCCTCGCTCGCGTCGATCTCGGCGGGCTCGGCCGCTAAATGCCGCGGCGCCTGCTGCGGCTGCTGCGGCTGCACGTACGGCAGCGGCTCGTGCTGGTCGAGGACGTTGTACGGCGGTGGGGCCGGGCTGGCCACCTGGTTGGGGTCTTGGTACGGGATGACGGAGGTAGGTCCGAAGTCGCCCGGATACCCCACGGGGGTCAGGTCATCTTCGGGGTCGACCAAGCGCGCTGCGGCGGGACGGGCCGGGCCGGGCTCCGGCGCTTCGCCGGGCCGCTGCCATGGTGCGTCATTCGATTGACCGGTCACGGGTGTCAGGGTAAGGGCATTTAGGCGTGAATCGGGGATTTGAGCGGCGCTTTCGCCAGGCAATCGATGCCTAGACCGCTAAACCGGTCTGGATTGGCGCCAGTTGCGCTTTTCGTCGTTCCGAAACGGTGAACGGATGGCGAAAACCGTCCGCCCGCCGTCCCGACCGGCAGCACCGGCTTCGGGCGCGCACACAGGGACGCCTGTGGCGCCGGTGGTCGCACTATCCGTAGCCTGTCGGTCATGCGTCTGGGGTGGCCGGTTCGATGCGGGCTCGCTGCGCTCTGCGCGGCCATGCTGGTCGCGACGGGCTGCGCGCGGTTCAACGACGCCGCGTCCGCGCCCTTCACCACCGCCCCGGAACTCAAGCCGCAGCCCAGCTCGACGCCTCCCCCGCCGCCGCCGCTGCCTCCCACGCCTTTCCCGAAGGCCTGCCCCGCTCCCGGCGTGATGCAGGGATGCCTGGAGAGCACCAGCGGCCTGATCATGGGCCCCGACAGCAAAACCGCGTTGGTAGCCGAACGCACCACCGGAGCGGTCAAGGACATCTCGGTAAGCGCCGAGCCGAAGGTGAAACTGGTCATCCCGGTCGACCCGTCCGGGGATGGCGGCTTGATGGATATCGTGCTGTCGCCGACCTACTCGCAGGACCGCCTGATGTACGCCTATATCAGCACGCCCACCGATAACCGGGTCATCCGCATCGCCGACGGCGATATCCCCAAGGACATCCTGATCGGTATTCCCAAGGGCGCCATGGGAAACACCGGAGCGCTGCTGTTCACCAGCCCGACCACGCTGCTGGTGCTGACCGGCGATGCGGGTAACCCGGCGATGGCCGCCGACCCTAAATCGTTGGCGGGCAAGGTGCTGCGCATCGAGCAGCCGACCACCGTCGGCCAGGCACCGCCGACGACGGCGCTGTCCGGCGTCGGCTCGGGCGGCGGCCTGTGCGTCGATCCGGTCGACGGCTCACTGTATGTCGCCGATCGCACCCCGACCGCGGATCGGTTGCAGCGCATCACCAAGGCGTCTGAGGTTTCGACGGTGTGGACGTGGCCGGACAAGCCGGGCGTTGCCGGATGCGCGGCGATGGACGGGACCGTAATGGTCAACCTGGTCAACACCAAATCGACGGTGGCCGTGCGACTTGCGCCGAAAACGGGCGCGGTCACCGGTGAACCCGACGTGGTCCGCAAAGACACCCACGCCCACGCGTGGGCGCTGCGGATGTCGCCGGACGGAAACGTCTGGGGCGCCACCATCAACAAGACCGCCGGTGACGCCGAAAAGCTTGACGACGTGGTCTTCCCGTTGTTCCCACAGGGTGGCGGCTTCCCGCGCAACAACGACGACAAGGCCTGAGGCCGGCCCGCGCCTCGCGCGCCGACTTGCGCTAGGCCTGCCCGCAGGCGGCCAGCACCAACTCACGCACCCGAGCCGCGTCGGCTTGCCCGCGGGTGGCCTTCATGACCGCACCCACGATCGCGCCGGCCGCGGCCACCTTGCCGCCACGGATCTTTTCCGCCACATCGGGATTGGCGGCCAGGGCCTCGTCGACCGCGGCTTGGGTGACCGAGTCGTCACGGACCAGCACCAGACCACGGGCGGTCATCACCTGCTCGGGTTCACCCTCTCCGGCCAGCACACCTTCGACGACCTGGCGGGCCAGCTTGTTGGACAGCTTGCCCTCGTCGACCAGTGCGATCACCGCGGCGACCTGGGCGGGCGTGATGGCCAGCTCGTCCAACTCGATGTTCGCCTCGTTGGCCTTCTGCACCAGGAAATTTCCCCACCAGGAACGCGCGTCCTTGCTGGAGGCGCCGTGCTTGATTGTCGCGGTGACCAATTCGACCGCGCCGGCGTTGACAAGGTCACGCATCACCTCGTCGGAAACACCCCACTCGTCCTGAATCCGCTTGCGGCTCAACCACGGAAGCTCTGGAATAGTCTGGCGCAATTGCTCGACCTGCTCGCGGCTGGGTGCGACGGGTTCCAGGTCGGGCTCGGGAAAATAGCGGTAATCCTGCGCAGTTTCCTTCGCGCGGCCCGCGCTGGTGGTACCACCCGCCTCCTGAAAATGCCTGGTTTCCTGCCGAATTGAACCGCCGGACACCAGAACGGCAGCCTGGCGCTGCATTTCGTAACGCACCGCGACTTCAACGCTTTTCAGCGAGTTGACGTTCTTGGTCTCGGTGCGGGTGCCGAACTCGGTGGCACCGGTCGGCTTCAGTGACACGTTGGAATCACAACGCATCGAACCTTGGTCCATGCGTACGTCGGATACTTCCAACGCGCGCAGCAGGTCTCGCAGTGCCGTCACGTAAGCGCGAGCGATCTGCGGCGCCCGGGCTCCGGCTCCCTCGATGGGCTTGGTGACGATTTCGATCAGGGGCACGCCGGCACGGTTGTAGTCGATCAGCGACGTCGTCGCGCCGTGAATGCGGCCCGTCTCGCTACCCAGGTGAGTGAGCTTGCCGGTGTCCTCTTCCATGTGAGCACGCTCGATCTCGACCCGCCAGGTGGTGCTGTCTTCCAGCGGCGCTTCCAGGTAACCGTTGATCGCTATCGGCTCGTCGTACTGCGAAATCTGGTAGTTCTTCGGCATGTCCGGGTAGAAGTAGTTCTTCCGGGCGAAGCGGCACCACGGCACGATCTCGCAATTCAGGGCCAGCCCGATGCGGATCGCCGACTCGACGGCGGTTCGGTTGAGCACCGGCAGTGAGCCCGGCAACCCCAGGCACACCGGGCACACCTGGGTGTTGGGTTCGGCACCGAATGTGGTGGAGCAGCCGCAGAACATCTTGGTCGCGGTCGACAGCTCGACGTGTACTTCCAGCCCGAGCACCGGGTCGAAACGCGCCAGGACGTCGTCGTAATCCAGCAGCTCAGCCGCCCCGGAAGTCACAGTCATGGGATCGATCCTAGTGGTGGCGCAGCGGTCCGCGGGGCCCGGCACAACAGCCGGCGATCAGGACAACCGGGGTTCCCGCCAGGACCCCAGCGGGGCATCGTGGCCTACGGCCCGGCCGGCAGCGATGTCGCCCAGCGCCGCCGCGATCTCGAGATAGCCGCGCCGGCTCTCCTTACTCAACCGGTCCAGCCCGAGTTCCTTGCCCTCGTGCACGTGGCGATCGAACGGCAAGACCACAGTGGCGCCGACGCGAGCCGACAGCTCCTCGAATTCCTTGCTGACCACGCCGTCCAGCTTGGCCGGTTCGGTGTAGTTCATGGCCAGTACCGTCGATGCCATCAGTCGCCGATACCCGTTGTTGGACAACCACTCCAGCGTTGTTCTGGTCTTTCGTACCGCATCGATGGAGGTGCCGCTGACCACCACCAGGGCTCGCGCCTCGGGCAAGACCGCGTCCATCACATGAGAGTTGATCGCCTTGACGCAATCCACCAGCACCACCGAATAGTGTTTGCGCAGAATCGAGAATGCCTTGGCGATGTCCGGGCGCTCCAACCGCCAGTCGGTGCGGCCGTAGTCGGGCAGCCCAAGCACTTCCAGGCCGAAGCTGTTCATGTGGGTGTGCGCCCGGATCTCGGCATAGTGAGTGACCGAGTCGCGTGCGAGCAGGTCGGCCAGGCTCAGCGGGTTGCGGCGGCCGTGTCGATGCGCCAGGTCGCCGGCGTCGATGTCGACGGCGATGACCCGGTCGCCGCGTGCCTCGGCGAGGGTCGAGCCGAGCGCCTCGACAACCGCGGTCTTGCCGACGCCGCCCTTGAAGTTGAGCACGGCGATCGGGAATGTGCCGCCGATGCCGGTGCCGATCCGTTCGCGCAGTGCCTGTTCGTATGCGGCGGACTTGCCCGGACCGAGATCGATCCCGGTCACCCGGTGCAGCACCTCTCGCCAGCCGCGCCGGCCCGACTCCGCGTTTTCCCGGTGGCTCAGTCCGTCGAGAGCCGTCCCGCCCAGGGTCAGATCGCGGCGATACGGCGCTGCGGCCCGCCGTGCCCGGATCAGCCGGGACGGGGTCGGCGGGCCGGCCAGCCGCGACGGACGACCTGGCGGTGGGTAGCGCGGCTCCGGCACCGTGGCCGCGCTCGGGTCGGCGTCGGCGCGCCAGCGTGGCACCAAAGGTGCTGGTTTCGCCGAATTCGACGGATGCACCGGAGCAGCAGATAGGGCATTGACTCCGCGAACCCCCTCGCGGTTACTCATACCCGCTGGTGTAGCCGTTTTGACCTGGTGGTTAAACCAGGAAAATGGGCGCGGCCCCGGTCGGGCGGCAAATGCGGATGGTCGTCAGGCTCGTGGCACCGGCTGTCTGCGCACCGCTGCGGTGTCAGCCGAAGAAGGCGGCGGCCTCGTCGTGGCGGGCGTCGGGCACCAGCTTGAGCTGGCGCACGGCGTCGGCCAGTGGAACGCGGCCGATGTCTTGTCCGCGCAGCGACACCATCTGGCCGTACTCGCCCGCATGCGCGGCGTCGGCCGCGTTGACCCCGAACCGGGTGGCCAGCACCCGGTCGTACGCCGTCGGGATACCGCCGCGCTGGACGTGGCCCAACACGGTCACCCGGACCTCCTTGTTGATCCGCCTCTCCACCGCGATACCCAACTGCTGTGCCACGCCGGTGAACTTCTCGTGGCCGAACTCGTCAATCCCGCCCTCGCGCAACGGGATCGAGCCGGGGATCGGCTTGGCCCCCTCGGCCACCACGCAGATGAAGTGCGAATCACCGCGCTGGAAGCGGCGTTTGACCAGCCGGCACACATCCTCGATGTCGAAGGGCTGTTCGGGGATCAGCGTCATGTGCGCACCGGAAGCCAGCCCCGCGTTCAGCGCGATCCAGCCCGCGTGGCGGCCCATCACCTCCACCAGCATCACCCGCTGGTGGGACTCCGCGGTGCTGTGTAAGCGGTCGATCGCGTCGGTCGCGACGGTCAGAGCCGTGTCGTGACCGAAAGTCACATCGGTGCAGTCGATGTCGTTGTCGATCGTCTTCGGCACGCCGACAACGGGAACGTTCTCGTCCGACAACCAGTGCGCGGCCGTCAGCGTGCCTTCACCGCCGATCGGGATCAGCACATCGATGCCGTTGTCGTCCAGGGTCTGCTTGATCTGATCCAGCCCGGCCCGCAGCTTGTCGGGGTGTACGCGGGCGGTGCCCAGCACCGTTCCACCCTTGGCCAGCAGCCGGTCATTGCGGTCGTCGTTCTGCAGCTGGATGCGCCGGTTTTCCAGCAACCCGCGCCACCCGTCTTCGAAGCCGACCACCGACGAGCCGTAGCGGGCGTCGCAGGTGCGTACCACCGCCCGGATAACAGCGTTGAGCCCCGGACAGTCGCCGCCTCCAGTGAGAATTCCGATCCGCATTCCCTTATCTTGCCCGTGCCGACCGGCGGCAGGGCAAGCTGGGGCACCGCGCGGCTAGACGGTCGGCGCCACCGGCAGCGGTCCGCGCGCGGCCTCGTAGGCGGCACCGACGCGATAAAGACGGTCGTCGGCCAGCGCGGGCGCCATGATCTGCAGCCCCACCGGCAGCTGGTCGTCCGGAGACAGCCCCGACGGCACCGACATCCCGCAATGCCCGGCCAGGTTCAGCGGCAGCGTGCACAGGTCGAACAGGTACATGGCCAGCGGATCGTCGACCTTCTCCCCCAGCCGGAACGCGGTGGTCGGGGTCGCCGGCGACACCAGAACGTCGACGGATTGGTAGGCCCGGTCCAGATCCCGGGCGATCAGGGTGCGCACTTTCTGCGCTTGGTTGTAATAGGCATCGTAGTAGCCCGCGGAGAGCGCGTAGGCGCCAATCATGATGCGGCGCTTGACTTCCGGCCCGAAGCCCGCGGCCCGCGTCAGCGCCATCACTTCCTCGGCGCTGTGGCTGCCGTCGTCACCGACCCGCAGCCCGTAGCGCATCGCATCGAAACGCGCCAGGTTGCTGGACACCTCCGACGGCAGGATCAGGTAGTAGGCCGGCAGCGCGTAATCGAAGTGCGGGCAGTCGACTTCGCTCACCTCGGCACCCAGCGCGGTCAACTGCTCCACCGCGGCCTCGAACGACGCCAGCACCCCGGGCTGGTAGCCCTCGCCCCGCAGCTGGGAGACCACACCGATCCGCACGCCGCTCAGATCGCCTTGCGCGCCCGCCCTGGCGGCGCCCAGCACGTCGGGCACCGCGGCATCGATGGAGGTGGAGTCCACTGGGTCGTGCCCGGCGATCACTTGATGCAGCAGCGCGGTGTCCAGCACGCTGCGCGCGCACGGGCCGCCCTGATCCAGCGACGATGCGCAGGCCACCAGGCCGTAGCGGGAGACCGTGCCGTAGGTGGGTTTGACCCCGACGGTCGCGGTCAGCGCCGCGGGCTGGCGAATCGAGCCCCCGGTGTCGGTGCCGATGGCCAGCGGGGCCTGGAAGGAGGCCAGCGCCGCAGCGCTGCCACCGCCCGAGCCGCCGGGCACCCGCTCGAGGTCCCACGGGTTACGGGTGGGGCCGTAGGCCGAGTTCTCTGTCGAGCTGCCCATCGCGAACTCGTCCATGTTGGTCTTGCCCAGGATCGGGATGCCGGCGGCGCGCAGCCGGGCAGTGACGGTGGCGTCGTACGGCGAACGCCAGCCCTGCAGGATTTTGGATCCGCAGGTGGTGGGCATGTCGACGGTCGTGAACACGTCTTTGAGCGCCAACGGAACACCGGCCAGGGCCGAGGGCAGCTGCTCTCCGGCGGCCACCGCCGCGTCGACAGCGGCCGCCGCCGCCAGCGCCTCGTCGGCTGCGACGTGCAGAAACGCGCCGTACCGGTCGTCGGTCGCCGCGATCTGATCCAGGCAGGCCTGGGTGATCTCGACCGATGACAGCTCTTTGGCGGCGACCTTGGCGGCCAGCGTCGCCGCGTCGGATCGGATGATCTCGTTCACTCGCTGTCCCCGAGGATCTGCGGCACGGCGAAGCGGCCGTCAACGACTTCCGGCGCCCCGGCCAGCGCCTCCTGCTGCGTCAGACACGGCCTGGTCTCGTCCGGGCGGGTGACGTTGACGTCCTTGAGCGGGTTGTCGGTCGGCTCGACGCCGGTGACATCGACCGCCTGGATCTGGCTGACGTGGGTCAGGATGGCGTCGAGTTGGCCGGCGAAGCCATCCAACTCGGTATCGGTCAACGCCAGCCTGGCCAGCTTGGCCAGGTGCGCTACCTCGTCGCGGGAGATCTGGGACACGAGCGAAAAGCCTAACGCGACAGCCCTCGGGCGGTTGCCGACGCCCCGCCCTGCGGAAATGCCGCGTGCTCCGCTCTGTGCAACAGTGGGCGCGTGCCGTCCTATCTGTTGCGCATCGAGCTCGTCGACCGCCCAGGAAGCCTGGGCGCGCTGGCGGTGGCGCTCGGTTCGGTGGGCGCCGACATCCTGTCGCTCGACGTCGTCGAGCGCATCTCCGGGTACGCGACCGACGACCTGGTGATCGAGCTGCCGGCCGGTGCGATGCCCGACACGCTGATCACCGCGGCCGAGTCGCTCAACGGCGTACGAGTAGACAGCGTGCGCCCGCACACCGGCCTGCTGGAAGCGCACCGCGAGCTCGAACTTCTCGACCACGTTGCCGCCGCCAAAAACAAAGCGGCGCGGCTGCAGGTGCTGGCCGACGAAGCGCCCCGAGTGCTGCGGGTGAGCTGGTGCACGGTGTTGCACGGTTCGGACGGTGAACTGCACCGCCTGGCCGCCAGCACGGGTGCACCGGAGACCCGCGCGGTCTCGGCGCCGTGGCTGCCGATCCGGGAGGCCGCGACGCTGGACGGCGCCGCCGAGTGGGTGCCGGAAGCCTGGCGCGACATGGACATCACGCTGGTCGCCGCCCCGCTGGGTGACCCGCACACCGCGGTGGTGCTGGGCCGTCCCGGTCCCGAATTCCGGCCGTCGGAGGTGGCCCGCCTGGGTTACCTGGCCGGGATCGTGGCCACGATGCTGCGCTGACCCGCCACGCCTAGTGCGACCCGGACTTCGATCCGGCCAGCACCGCGTCGTCGTCATCCCACAGCAGCAGTTGACGCACCGCCGGACGCGGGCCATACGGCCGAAGCATGGTGCTGGCCGGACGCGGACGCACCCGTTGCGGCCACCAGAACCAGCGCCCGAGAAGCCTTGCGATAGAAGGCGTCATGAATGAGCGCACAATCAGCGTGTCGAACAACAGCCCAAGGCCGATCGTCGTCCCGATCTGACCGAGAACCTGAAAACCGCTGAAAACAAACGCGCACATGGTGACGGCGAAAACGATGCCGGCCGACGTGACGACCGAGCCGGAGCCGGCCATCGCCCGGATGATGCCGGTATTCAACCCGGCATGGATTTCTTCCTTGAATCTGGAGATCAACAGCAGGTTGTAGTCGGATCCGACCGCCAGCAGCAGGATCACGGCCAGCGCCAGCACCACCCAGTACAGCTGAATGCCGAACATATACTGCCACACCAGAACTGACAGCCCGAACGAAGCACCCAGCGAGAGGGCCACCGTGCCCACGATGACGAGCGCGGCGATCAGGCTGCGGGTGATGATCATCATGATCAGCAGGATGAGGCTCAGCGCCGCGAATGCCACGATCATCAGGTCGTACTTGGCGCCGTCCTGGATGTCCTTGTACGTCGCGGCCGTGCCGCCGAGATAGATCCCCGCGGCCGCCATCGGCGTGCCTTTCAACGCCTCGTGCGCGGCCTTGGCGATCGGATCGATATGCGAAATACCCTCTGTGGTAGCGGGATCGCCCTCATGCGTGACGATCATGCGAGCGGCCTTGCCATCCGGCGAGAGGAACAGTTTCAGCCCGCGTTTGAAGTCAGGGTTGTCGAAAACCTCGGGCGGCAGGTAGAACGTGTCGTCGTTTTTGGCCGCGTCGAAGGCCCGCCCCAACGCCGTGGCGTTGTCGATCGCGGCCGCGGTCTGCGCATAAATACCGGACAGCGTCGCGTAATTCGCCAAAGTCAGATCGTGATTGGTCTGCTGACTGTCGATCTGCGGCGGGATCAGCGCAACCAGTTTCGGCTGCAGCGCGTCAAGCTTGTCCAGCGAAGCCGTCAGGTTTTCGAATTTCTCGGTTAGCTGGTCAATGCCGTCGAGCGCGTCGAAGAGCGACCTGAACGCGAAGCAGGCGGGAATGTCGTAACAATGCTTCTCCCAATAGAAATAGCTGCGAACCGGCCGGAAGAAATCGTCGAAATTCGCGATCTTGTCGCGCAGATCCTGGATCGTGGCGAGCGTGTCGTGAAAGCTTTCGGTCTCGTCGTGGGTGGTGCCGGCAAGCTGCTGCTGCAATACATACTGCTGCTTCAAGATGTTGATGGTCTTGTTCAGTTCATTGGCCTGCTTGAGGGCATCGTCGGCCCGATCTCGTTGATAGGTCAGGTTTTGCTGCTGCGCCGCGGCCTGATTGCTGACCACGAACGCAAGCGAGCTGTGGACCAGCGGGGTTCCCAACGGCCGAGTGATGGTCTGTACCTGCGCGACCCCGGGAACGTGGAATACCGCCTTGGCTACCTTGTCCAGGATGAGCATGCTTTCGGGGTTACGCATGTCGTGATCGGTTTCGACCATCAGCAATTCGGGCTCCAGCCGGGCCCGGGAGAAGTGCTTTTCGGCTTCGGTGTAGCCGATATTGGCCGGCGCGCTGGCGGGCATGTAGGGGCGAGTGTCGTAACTGGTCCGGTAGCCGGGCAAGGCGATGATGCCGACCAGCGCCAGCGCGCACGCGGCCGCGAGAACGGCGCCGGGCCAACGGACGATGGCGGTGCCGATCCGCCGCCAGCCGCGGGTTCTCAACGCCCGTTTGGGGTCGAAGATGCCCGCCTTGGCGCCCAGGGTGAGGATCGCGGGCCCCAGCGTCAGTGCGGCGAACAGTGCGATCAGGACGCCCAAAGCGGCTGGAATGCCGAGACTTTGGAAGTAAGGCAATCGGGTGAAGCTCAGACAGGCCACCGCGCCCGCCACCGTGAGACCCGAACCCAACACGATATGAGTGGTGCCGTGATACATGGTGTAGAAGGCTTTTTCGCGGCTCTCACCGGTGCCGCGCGCTTCTTGATAGCGGCCGACGAAAAATATCGCGTAGTCCGTTCCGGCGGCGATCACCAACAGCGTCAGGATGTTCGTCGCGTAGGTCGACAGCCCGATGATACCGGCGTTTCCGAGAACGGCGACAAGACCTCGGGCGGCCGACATTTCGATGAGGACAGTGGCCAGCACCAGCAGTGTGGTGAGCACCGAGCGGTAAACGAAAAAGAGCATCAACGCGATCATCCCGATGGTGATCGCGGTGACCTTCGCGGTGCCCTTGCTGCCGACGTCGAACTGGTCGGAGATCAGCGGCGCCGCACCGGTCACGTAGGCCTTGACACCCGGTGGCGGCTTCATCCGCTCGATGATGTCGCGGATTGCGCCGACACCCTCGTTGGCCAACGCCGAGCCTTGATTACCGGTCAGGTTGACCTGAACATAGGCGGCCTTGCCGTCGCTGCTTTGCGATCCCGCCGCGGTCAGGGTGTCGCCCCAGTAGTCCTGGACGTGTTCGACGTGCTTCTTGTCCTGCTCGAGCTTGCGGATCATCTCGTCGTAGAAGCGGTGCGCGTCCGCGCCGAGCGGCTTGTCGCCTTCCAGCACGATCATCGCCGAACTGTCGGTGTCGAACTCGTGAAACGCTTGGCCGATGCGCTTGATCGCCTTGAGCGACGGCGCATCTGGCGAGTTCAGCGCCACGTTGTGGGTCTTGCCTACCTCCTCGAGCTGCGGCACCGCAATGTTGGTAACGGCGGCCAGCGCCACCCAGAAGAGCAGGATCGGCAGTGCGAGCCGGCGGATGTTCCGCGGCACAAAGGGCCGCGTCTGCTGTTCGTTGGTTTGGTTGCTCATCCCGACTTATCCAGACAGAAGGTGTAGGCGTCGACTTTGTTGACGGTGCGTTGGTCTTTGACCTCGCCGTTGATGGTGATGCGGCACCCGAGGGTGTCCCCGTTGCCTTGGGCCACGACATTGGCGACGACCGCGGGCTCGGTGGTGGTGATCGTGAACGACCAGGACAGCGGCGCGTCTTTGACTTGCTGCGGCTGTGCGTTGACGTCCAGGTAGTTGATGGTGGCCGTCGCGCCCGGTGCGCCGAAGACCTCGAGCACTACCTGCTTGGGGTTGAACGGCACGATTTCTGCCGCCAGACCGCTATTGGCCCTGGTGGTGTCGTGCGAGCCGAAAATTCCGTGCAACCGGTAGATACCGAACCCCGCGACGGCGACGACGAGTACCGCGACCAACACCATCCACCCTTGTCTCAGCACGGTGGACATTGAAATCGCCTTCACCCGTCGGCCTTTCGATGGTTGGGCGGTTTCGATCACTCTATGACTATCGCGGTTGTCTCACGCCAGCGCGCTCGACAGACTTCACAGTACGGTACTGGACCGTACTGTACAAGAGACGCGACCGTACACATTTGTCGTGGCGCGGGCTTTGGCTTTAGTTGCCGGATCGGGTCAGGCCCGGGATCAGGAATTGGTCGACGAGAAGCTGCACGGTGTGACGAGTGGGCGGCCGGTCGGGGATGATGGACCGGAAGATCAGGTAACCGGGTAGCAGGTCCCAAAGTTCGTCGGCGAGGGCATCTTGGCTGATCTCGCCACGGTCGACGGCCTGTTGCAGGACGTGCTGAATCAAGGCTTTGCGTTGCTTGAGGAATTGCTCCTGCAGGGCGTCATTGAGAGCGGGATGCCGGGACACCTCGACCATCACCGCGCGGATGGTGCTGGCGTGCTGGCGTCCGTGTTCGCCGCAGACTTCGCCGAGACTGATCAAATCGCCGCGTAGCGTGCCGGTGTTGGGCGCGACCGCGACCAGGCGAACGCCTTCGATGAAGGCAGCCAGCACCAGTTCGGCTTTGGAGGGCCAGCGCCGGTACACCGTGGCCTTGCTGGCGTGGGCGGCACTGGCGACCGCGTCCACCGTCAACTGGTCGTAGCCGTGTACTTGCAGCAACCGCAGGGTGACCGCCAGCAGTTCGGCTTCACGCGCAGACCACGGCGATGCCGGGATGCACTGATCTGCCGTCTGGGTCATAGCGCCCACGATAGAGCCGCAACGGCAGTACGGACCAGTACTGCGCTGTTAATCGGCTGTGGTGTCGGTGGCAGGCCCCTCGTCGAGCAGCTTGCGAAACCCGTCCTCGTCGAGGATCGGCACGCCCAGTTCCACCGCTTTGTCGTACTTGGAACCCGGCGAATCACCGGCGACAACGTAGGCGGTGTTCTTCGACACCGAACCGGCGGCCTTGCCGCCGCGGGACACGATGGCTTCCTTGGCGTCGTCGCGGGAAAACACGGTCAGCGAACCGGTGACGACAATGCTGAGCCCGGCCAGTGTGCGCGGCACGCTGGCGTCCCGCTCGTCGGCCATCCGCACGCCGGCCGCTTGCCACTTGTCGACGATCGCGCGGTGCCAGTCGACGGTGAACCATTCGGTGACCGCCGCGGCGATGGTGGGCCCGACGCCCTCGACCGCGGCCAGCTCCTCGGTCGACGCCGACGTGATCGCGTCGAGACTGCCGAACTCGGTTGCCAGGGCACGCGCGGCCGTCGGCCCGACGTGCCGGATCGACAGCGCGACCAGCACCCGCCACAGCGGCTGCGCCTTGGCCTTATCCAGGTTGGCCAGCAACCGTTTACCGTTGGCCGACAGGGTCCCGGCCTTGGTGGTGAACAGCTCGGTGCGCAGCAGGTCGTCTTCGGTGGGGGTGAACAGGTCTCCCTCGTCGGTGATCACCGCGGCCGCCAGCAGTGCGGTGGCGGCCTCGTAGCCCAGACCTTCGATGTCGAACGCGCCGCGGCCGGCGACGTGAAACACCCTCTCCCGCAACTGCGCTGGGCACGACCGGGAGTTTGGGCAACGGATGTCGGCGTCGCCCTCCTTGGCCGGAGCCAGCCGGGTGCCGCACTCGGGACAGTGGGTGGGCATGACGAATTCGCGTTCGGTGCCGTCACGCAGATCGGCCACCGGACCCAGTACTTCGGGAATCACGTCGCCGGCCTTGCGGATCACCACGGTGTCACCGATCAGCACGCCCTTGCGCTTGACCTCGGCGGCGTTGTGCAAGGTCGCCATTTCGACTGTCGACCCGGTCACCTTGACCGGGGTCATGACCGCGAACGGCGTGACGCGTCCGGTCCGGCCGACGTTGACGTTGATGTCGAGCAGCTTGGTCTGCACCTCTTGAGGCGGGTACTTGTAGGCGATCGCCCAGCGCGGCGCCCGAGAGGTCGACCCCAGCCTGCGCTGCAGCGATACATCGTCGATTTTGACGACGACACCGTCGATTTCGTGATCGACGTCGTGGCGGTGCTCGCCCCAATAGGCGATCCGCTCCAGCGCGCCGGCGGCGTTGGCCACGCGGGTGGTGTGTTCGGAAACCGGCAGACCCCAGGCGCCCAGCGCCAGGTAGGCGTCGTGCAGCGAGGCCGGCCGAAATCCCTCCGTGTGTCCCACACCGTGGCAGATCATCCGCAGCTTGCGGCGAGCCGTCACCGCGGGATCCTTCTGCCGAAGCGAACCCGCGGCGCTGTTGCGCGGATTGGCGAACGGCGTCTTGCCGTCCTCGACAAGCGCGGCGTTGAGTGCTTCGAAGTCGGCGAGCCGGAAGAACACCTCGCCGCGTACCTCGAGGACTTTGGGGATCGGATAGCCGTCACTGGCCGTCAGCCGTTCGGGCACGTCGTCGATCGTGCGCGCGTTCAGCGTGACGTCCTCGCCGGTGCGGCCGTCCCCCCGCGTCGCGGCACGCACCAGCCGGCCGTCACGGTAGACCAGCGCCAGCGCGACGCCGTCGATCTTGAGCTCACACAGAAACGGCACGTCTTGAGAACCAGGGGGGCCGACCTCGGCATGGATACGTGCGGCCCACCCGTCGAATTCCTCGCCGCTGAACACGTTGTCCAGCGACAGCATCCGTTCCAGGTGTTCGGCCGAGGTGAAGTCGGTGGCAAAGCCGGCACCGCCGACCAGCTGAGTCGGCGAATCGGGGGTGCGCAGCTCGGGATGCTGCTGCTCGAGCGCGCCCAGCCGCCGCAGCAGATCGTCGAAATCCGCGTCGGAGACGATCGGCGCGTCGCGCACGTAGTAGCGGAACTGGTGTTCGCGCACCTCGTCGGCGAGTTCACGCCAAAGACGCCGAACCTCGGGAGCGACGGGGTCGACTTCTGGCGAACTCACCTTGGCAGGCTATCGAAGGACCCCGACGACACCTAGATGGCGTCGGGGTCCGAAGCGAACGCCTCGGCAGCCTTACGGGCCAGCTCGATCGCGGTGCGGGCCCACTGCGGCGTCGCCGCGGCCAGACCACATGCCGGGGTGACGCCGATACGCTCGCGCAGCGCCGAGCGGCCGAATCCGAGCCGATCGGTCACCGCGACGACCGCGGCGGCCACCTGCTCCGCGACGGGCCTCTTGTCCGGCGCAGTCGCGGCGACGACGCCCAGCATAACCGCGCGACCCGATTCGATGAACGCCGCGATACCGTCCAGGTCCGCTGCCTTGAGCGTGCCCGTGTCGACCGATATGGCACTAATTGCGCTGCGTACCAACAGGTCCCACGGCAATTCAGCGGCACAACTGTGCAGCACCACCTCGGCGCCTGCCGTCTCGGCGCAAGTGTCGAGCAGCGACCCGGCCACCGACTCGTCGAGCGCCGCAACCGGACTCAGCGAGGTGACCCCGCTCAGCCGCCCACCCAGCGCCGCCGGCAACGACGGCTCGTCGAACTGCACCACCACCGGGGTGTCGAGCCGGCGGGACAGCGCCGCGCGGTGGGTGGCAACACCTTCAGCCAGCGACGCCGTCAGATCGCGCACCGCCCCGGGGTCAGTGATCGCCCGATGGCCGTTGGCCAGCTCGAGCCCGGCGGCAAGCGTGATCGGGCCGGGAGCCTGGACCTTGACCACCCGTCCGCCGCCGCGCAGGCCCGCCGTCTCCCAGGCTTCCTCGAGGGCGTCCATATCCTCGTCGAGGAAGCTGACGGCCCGCCGGGTCACGGCGCCGGGACGAGCGGCGATGCGGTATCCGCGCGGCACGGTGTCGATCGGCACGTCGATCAGCAGCGCGCCGGCCCGCCCCAGTAGGTCGGCGCCCACTCCCCTGGCGGGCAGCTCGACGAGGTGTGCCAGCGCTGCTGCCAACTCGCCGACGACAACCTCCGCCGACGGCCGTGCCGCGGTGCCGGGCCACGAACCCACGCCGCTGCCGGTCGCGAAAACACTCACCGGGCAACCGTATTCGACGTCAAATTGCGCCCCGGTGGCCAGGGGTGTTTTGCCGCCGGTCGGCGCGACTACTCTCGAAGGTTTGGAGGGGTGCAAAACGGTGTGGCGCAAGGCAAGATTCGCGTGGCCGCTGCTGATGTGTGGCGCGGTGGTGCTGACTGCCGCATGCACCCGGGTGGTGGACGGTACGGCACTGCCGGGTTTCACCGGCGGCGCCCGGGGCATCAACGGGGTCAACGTCGACACGATCCTGCTGGATCAGCCGCGGATGCGCGCGATCACCGGCGCCGGCGAGCATCTGACGATCGTCCCGTCGATGGACGGCAGCGCTCCGGTCGACATCGAAACGCTCGCCAACACCACGCCGCGGGCATGCCGATTCATCTTTGCCGAGACCGCGACATTCGGGCCCGACATCGAAGAGTTCCACAAGACCACGTTTCAGGATCCGCCCGACGGCGCGCTGATCTCCGAGGGCGCCGCGGCCTATCGCGATGTCGTGACCGCGCAGCACGCGTTCGCCGCTCTGGTCTCGACCGTTACCGACTGCGCCGACGGCTCGGCCGGCCAGCTGATCGTCGGTGACTGGAAGGCCGATGCCAATTCGCTGCACCTGGGACCCGGCGGCTGCGGCCGCGACTACCGGGTGCTGTCGGTGGCCTTGGTGGAAGTCACCTTCTGCGGCTTCCCGCAGTCGGTGTCCGACATCGTGATGACGAATATCACCGCCAACATCCCGCGATAGCGGCGCTCACGGAAGTGTTTGTGGCACAACCGCTATCGTCGTCACCAGTGCGCTGTGGTCATCAACTCGAAGTTCGGGTGGCCGCATTGGATCCACATCGCGATATGCAGGCCGGTGACGGCCGCGGAGACCGCCAGGGCGGCGACCGCAAACGCGAAGCCTTGCTGGCCACGCTGTTTGACCTGCCGCATTCCGGCCAGCGCGAGAACGCTGCTCAGGATCGGGCTGGCGTACATGCCCATGATGCTCAGCACGAATGCCGCAACGGCAAGGCCGTTGGTCTGCATTGCCGGTGCCGCGACCTGGTTTTCGCTCATCGTCTTTCGTTCCTTCTCACTCTGGGACCACCCGACTGTCGACACGAATAGTCTCCGAGAACGCTTGGAAAATTCTTGGAATGCGACGGCGATCGGCGCCGAGCTGGGAAAACTAGCGCGACGTATTGGCGATGGTGGCGCTGCCGAGCACTTCGTCGCCGGCCGAATCCGGGCGATACAGCACGACTGTCTGGCCGCAGGCCACACCGCGCAGCGGGGCACGCAATCGCACGCAAAGCTGGTCGCCGATCAATTCGACCACCGCACTCTCGGTTTCACCGTGGGCTCGCACCTGAACAACGCACTCAATTGGGCCTTCCGGCGCGGCGCCGGCGGTGAACACCGGCTCCCGTCCCGTCAGCGAACGCACTTCGAGGTCCGCGGCGCTGCCCACGTGCACCGTCGCCGTATCAGCATCGATGGCCGTCACGTACCGCGGGCTACCGTCCGGTCCGGGACCGGCGATGCCCAGACCCTTGCGCTGACCGATCGTGAAACCGTGCACGCCGTCGTGGGTGGCCAACACCGCGCCGTCGTCGTTGACCACGTTGCTCTGGCGAACGGCGATGCGCTCCCCCAGAAATGCCCGGGTATCCCCCGATGGAATGAAGCAGATGTCATAGCTGTCGGGCTTGTCTGCGACGGCCAGGCCGCGACGAGCCGCCTCCGCACGAATTTGCGGCTTGGGAGTGTCCCCGACCGGAAAAGCGGCGTGGCGCAACTGCTCTGCGGTCAGCACCGCCAGCACGTAGGACTGATCCTTGTCGCGGTCGACGGCGCGGCGCAGCCGCCCCTGCGACAGCCGGGCATAGTGGCCGGTGACCACCGTGTCGAAACCCAGTGCCACGGCACGCGTGGACAGCGCCGCGAACTTGATGCGCTGATTGCAGCGCACGCACGGATTCGGTGTTTCGCCGCGTGCATACGACGACACGAAATCGTCGATCACATCTTCGGCGAACTTCTCCGCGAAATCCCAAATGTAGAACGGTATTCCGAGCACATCGGCAACGCGTCGCGCGTCAGAGGCATCTTCTTTCGAACAACACCCCCGCGAACCGGTGCGCAGCGTGCCGGGTGCCGACGACAGCGCCAGATGCACGCCGACCACATCGTGGCCGGCATCGACCATCCGAGCGGCGGCGACCGACGAATCGACGCCGCCGCTCATTGCGGCAAGAACTTTCACCCGGACGCCCCCGCCGCGGCCAGAGCCGCTCGCCTGGCCCGGTCCACCGCCGCGGGAAGCACCCGCAGCACCTCGTCGATGTCGGCGTCAACACTGGTGTGCCCCAGCGACAGCCGCAGCGACCCGCGGGCGGTGGCGGCATCGTCGCCCATCGCGATAAGCACGTGCGAGGCCTGCGGGACACCGGCGGTGCACGCCGACCCGGTCGAGCATTCGATTCCGTTGGCATCCAGCAGCATCAACAGCGCGTCGCCTTCGCAGCCGCGAAAAGTGAAGTGGGCATTGCCCGGAAGCCGCGATTCAGCAGACCCGTTGAATCGGACGTCGTCGACCCCGGCCAACACGCCCTCGACCAGACGATCGCGCAATGCACGCAGCCGTGCGCCGTTGACCTCCAGCCCGTCCACGGCGAGCCGAAGCGCCGCGGCCATTGCGACCGCGCCCGCGACATCGGGAGTGCCGGAACGGATATCGCGCTCCTGGCCGCCGCCGTGCAGCAGCGGAACACAGGTCACGTCACGGCGCAGCAGCAGGGCACCCACCGCCGGAGGGCCGCCGAACTTGTGCGCCGCGACGCTCATCGCGGACAGCCCGCTGGCGGCGAAGTCGACGGGCAGCTGCCCGACCGCCTGAACGGCGTCGCTATGCATCGGGACGCCGAATTCGAGGGCGATGGCGGCGAGTTCAGCGATGGGCATGACGGTGCCGACCTCGTTGTTGGCCCACATCACCGACACGAGTGCGACGTCGTCCTGGCTCTGCAGCGCCTCGCGCAGCCCGGCGGCCAACACCGATCCGTCGGCGGCGGTGGGCAGCCAGGTCACCTGGGCGCCCTCGTGCTCGACGAGCCAGTCCACCGAGTCCAGCACCGCGTGGTGTTCCACCTGACTGGTGATGATGCGGCGGTGGCGCGGATCGGCGTCGCGCCGGGCGCGGTAGATCCCCTTGACGGCCAGGTTGTCGCTCTCGGTGCCACCCGCGGTGAAAATCACCTCGGACGGTCGTGCGCCCAGCTTGTCCGCGATCAGCT
>NZ_BFCH01000007.1:109462-118192 GCF_003112775.1 Mycobacterium montefiorense
GTTCCGCTAAGCGACCAGCACGTGGCGCTGACCTGGGCGCTGCGCCACTCCCACGCCCACCGCCAACTGGCTGCGGCGGGCCAGGGCACGGCGATCGCTGCCCGGCAGCTGCAGGGATTCCACGTGAACATGCGCCAGGGTGCGCCGCTGGGCGAGCATCCGGCCCATCGCCGCGCCCAGGGTGTCGTCCCCGACGAAGGCCGGAGCGGTTGAAATAAGGCCGTCGACGTGGTGATACGTCAATCGCAGGGGCTGCACCGGGCGTCCCGCGTCGATCGCGGCCTGGAACATCGCCGGATAGAACGAGCCGCAGGCCACGCCGCACCAGGTGGTGCCCTCGGGGAAGGCCACCACGGTCTCCCCCGCGCTCAGCCGCTCAGCCACGGAATCCACCACTGCGGGCAGCCGGCGCAGGCTGGCGCGGTCGATGGGAATGATTTTGAGCAGGCGCGCCGTGAGTTCGCCGAACATGTCGGCCCGGGCGACGTACCACCCGGGCAACACCGCCCCGACGGCGAAGACGTCCAGCCAGGACATGTGCGGGCCGACCACCAGGACCCCGCGCAGGTTGCGGATCGGGGCGCCCGACACGCTGATCCGGACCCCGAATACCCGCAGCACCATCCCGCAGCAGAACCGTCGCACCCGCATCTGACTTGGCCCTGGCACCAGCGCCAACGGCGCCACCAGCAGTAGCAGCAGCGCCAGCATGACGCGAAGCGTGACCCGCAGCACCACCAGCCACCGCGGCGACGCGGGGCCGACACCCACGCAGGTGCTGTCGCACGTCGCGCGCGGCAGCCAGGCGTGGTCGGTGGCGGCTGCGGGAGCGGTCATCGGGCGCCGCCCACCGTCTCGCGGCTCATCTCGGAGACCGCCGATACCGACCTCAGTCTTCGCAGATACCGGGTATCGGCCTGGCCTTTGTCCAGCAGAACGCAGAAGTCGCCGACACCGAAGTCCAGGTCCAGGGCGGGCTCGCCGCAGGACTTGGCGCCCAGCCGCAGGTAGCCGCGCATCAGCGCCGGAACCGAGGGTCGCGACGGCGGCGCGATCTCGTCGAGGGTCCGGCCGCCCACGACCACCGGCTGGTGCGGGTAGACCTGGTACTGCGGCGGCGCCGCGTGGCGGCCCCGGACGAAGTCACGCACGCCCCGAAGCTGGCTGCCCGGCGCCTGGTCACCGCAGTCACTGCCGATCGGCACCGATACACACCCGGTGACGTAGTCGTACCCGTAGCGGTCCAGGTAGGCCAGGATCCCCGCCCACATCAGCAGCACGACGCCGCCGTTGCGGTGGCCGTCGCGGACCACGGCGCGGCCCATCTCCACCAGCGACGGCCGCAGTGGGTCGAGCGCGCGCAGGTCGAATTCCGTCGCGGTGTAGAGGCCCCCGGCCGCGATCGCGCCCGCCGGCGCCAACATCCGGTAGCAACCCACCAGCTCGCCGGTGTCGTCGTCACGGACCAGTAGGTGGTCGCAGAACTCGTCGAAGCGGTCCACATCGCGCTCTCTGGCACCCGATGCCGGCAACGCGAAGCCGGGGGTGCTGGTGAATACGTCGTATCGCAGCCGCTGCGCCGCCTCGATCAGGCTGGGGTCGGTGGACAACAACAGCGAGTAACGCGGACCAGCAGAGCCTCTCGCCGCTCCGTCCGGTTTGTCGCTCGGTATCAGGACAGAAGCAATGCTCATGGGGAACAACGTGACGCAATCGAGGAGCTAATCGGCATCGGCGCTATGACGTGTCGGTGCACGCAAGATGACGAAATGTGTTGCGGGGATGAAGTGCGGCGAATCTAACGCCAACGCTGATCCATGCGTGATACGTCGTATCTGTAAGAGCGGCAACGTGATAAACACCCGCACGTTCCTCGTAGTTAACGTTCTCGCCAAATTGGCGACACGGGCCGTCGCGGCCGGGTAATCCCGAATTATGTTCGGGGCCAAGGATTCTCACTATTCGACATGCCGCCCGGGGAACCGATAGGCGACTTTCGATTAGTGACGGTCCGGGCGGGCGCATAACGCAAAAGCCCCCGACGCGACATGCGCGCGGGGGCTTTTGCGTAAAGCGGAGACGGACTAGCCCTTGCGGGTCTTGATCGCGTCGGTCAGCTGAGGAGCAACCTTGAACAGGTCGCCCACCACGCCGTAGTCGGCGATCTCGAAAATCGGCGCCTCTTCGTCCTTGTTGACCGCGACAATGGTCTTCGAGGTCTGCATGCCCGCCCGGTGCTGGATCGCCCCGGAGATGCCCAGCGCGATGTAGAGCTGGGGCGACACCGTCTTACCGGTCTGGCCGACCTGGAACTGGCCCGGGTAGTAGCCGGAGTCGACGGCGGCACGCGAGGCACCGACGGCCGCGCCCAGCGAGTCGGCCAGCGCCTCGACCACGTTGAAGTTCTCCGCGCTGCCGACGCCACGGCCACCGGCGACCACGACGGTGGCCTCGGTGAGCTCGGGGCGGTCGCCCGCGACCGCGGGCTCGCGAGCGGTGATCTTGGTGGCGTTCTCGCCGGCGGCCGGCACCTCCACGGTGACCTGCTCACCCGCACCCGCCGACGGCTCCGCGTCGACCGCACCGGCCCGCACGGTGATCACCGGGGTGTCGCCATTGGCCTGCGCCTCGACGGTGAACGCGCCACCGAAGATGGAGTGGATGGCCTTGTTGCCCTCTTTGACGTCGACCACGTCGACCAGCAGGCCGGAACCGAGCCGGGCCGCGAGACGGCCGGCGACCTCCTTGCCGTCGGCGTTGGCGGCCAGCAGAACCGCTGCCGGAGAAGCAGATTCGACCAGCGAGGCCAGCACGTCGACGACCGGGGTAACCAGGTAGTTGTCGACGTCCTCGGATTCGGCGACGTAGATCTTGGCGGCGCCGGCTTCCTTCAGTCCGTCAGCCAGCGGAGCGGCCGTGCCCGGCGCGCCGACGACGACGGCGGACGGCTCGCCCAAAACGCGTGCGGCGGTGATTAATTCGGCAGTGACCTTTTTCACCGCGCCTTCAGCGTGCTCGACGAGCACCAATACTTCAGCCATGGGTTATATCGCTCTTCTCGTGTATGTGGTTGGTGCTCGTCTTAGATGATCTTCTGGCCGACCAGGTACTTGGCGATTTCGTTCCCGCCTTCACCTTCGTCAGTGACCTTCTCACCCGCGGTCTTCGCAGGTTTCGGTGTCGACTCCAGCACCGTCGACCCGGCGTTGGCCAGCCCGACCTCGTCGCTCTCGACGCCGATCTCGGCCAGGCTCAGCACCGTGACCTCTTTCTTCTTGGCGGCCATGATGCCCTTGAAGGACGGGAAGCGCGGCTCGTTGATCTTCTCGGTGACGCTGACCACCGCGGGCAGCGTGGCCTCCAGGGTGAACAGGCCGTCGTCGGTCTCGCGCTCGCCGGTGACCTTGTCGCCCTCGATCGACAGCTTGCGCAGGTGGGTCAGCTGCGGCAGGCCCAGGTACTCGGCGATGATCGCCGGGACCGCACCGCCGGTGCCGTCGGTGGCCTCGTTACCGGCGATGACCAGCTCAGTGCCCTCGATGGTGCCCAGTGCACGGGCCAGCGCCCATCCGGTCTGGACCACGTCCGAGCCGTGCAGGCCCTCGTCCTTGAGATGAACGGCCTTGTCGGCTCCCATCGACAGCGCCTTGCGGATGGCCTCGGTGGCGCGCTCGGGACCGGCCGTCAGCACGGTCACCGAGCCCTCGCCGCCTTCCCGCTCACGAATCTGCAGGGCCTCTTCGACGGCGCGCTCATTGATCTCATCCAGCACCGCGTCGGCGGCCTCACGGTCCAGCGTGTAATCGCCGTCAGTCAGCTTGCGCTCCGACCAGGTGTCTGGGACCTGCTTGATCAGGACCACGATGTTCGTCATGAGTGTGGTTTGTCCTCCTTGAAGGAGTCTCGCAGCAGTCAGCCACGGGACTTTCAGTACGCGTTTTGCAGCGCACGGTCGTGTTACTACTCGGTAACTTTGTGCGGCCTGCCATCACACCATAGCGGGTCATACTGCAGGTTCTTGCGCCCTGCCTCCCCCGCCAACGGGCGACTACCCGCGGGGCGGTTCGCGAATCCGATACTTCGCGTTAGCCTCCCTATGCAATGAGCGCATTCGTCCCCGACGTTCCCCCGGGCATCCCCGACGGCACTTCACCGGCGGTCGATGCGGTGTTGACGCTGACCGGTGAGCGCACCATCCCTGACCTGGACATCGAGAACTACTGGTTCCGCCGCCATCAAGTCGTATATCGGCGACTGGCAATGCACTGTGTGGGCCGCGACGTGCTCGAGGCTGGATGTGGCGAAGGTTACGGTGCCGATTTGATCGCGCAGCACGCTCGGCGGGTCGTCGCGGTGGATTACGACGAGGCGGCGGTGGCCCACGTCCGCAGCCGCTATCCCCGGGTCGAAGTCATGCAGGCCAACCTGGCCGAGCTGCCGCTGCCGGACGCGTCGATGGATGTGGTGGTGAATTTCCAGGTCATCGAGCACCTGTGGGACCAGACCCAATTCGTGAAGGAATGCGCCCGGGTGCTGCGCCCTTCGGGATTGCTGATGATGTCCACGCCCAATCGCGTCACCTTTTCCCCGGGCCGCGACACCCCGATCAACCCGTTTCACACCAGAGAACTCAACGCCGGCGAGCTGACCGAGTTGCTGGTCGACGCGGGTTTCTCCCGGGTGTCGGTTAGCGGGCTGTTCCACGGCGCGCGCCTGCGGGAGATGGATTTGCGTCACGGCGGTTCGATCATCGACGCCCAGATCGCGCGGGCCGTCGCCGATGCTCCGTGGCCGCCGCAGCTGGCTGCCGACGTCGCCGCGGTCACCATTGACGACTTCGACCTGGTGGCGGCGGGTGACCGCGACATCGATGACAGCCTGGATCTGATCGCGATCGCGGTGCGGCCGTGAGTACATCCGCGACACCGGTGCCCGGCATGTTCACGCTGGTGCTGCACACGCACCTGCCGTGGCTGGCCCACCACGGCCGCTGGCCGGTCGGCGAGGAATGGCTCTACCAGTCC
The DNA here is from genome assembly GCF_003112775.1 of Mycobacterium montefiorense. GTDB lineage: Bacteria > Actinomycetota > Actinomycetes > Mycobacteriales > Mycobacteriaceae > Mycobacterium > Mycobacterium montefiorense. The sequence goes on from NZ_BFCH01000007.1 coordinate 114,487, forward strand.
TGGGCCGCCTCCTATCTTCCGCTGGTGCGGGTGCTGCGCACGCTGGCCGGCGAGGACCGGCACCGGTTGCTCACGCTCGGCGTCACCCCGGTGGTCAACGCGCAGCTCGACGACCCGTACTGCCTGGACGCCATGTATCAGTGGCTGGCCAACTGGCGGCTGCGGGCGGCCGAAGCCGCCAGCGTGCGGTCGGTTCCCCGATCGAAGTCGACCGGCTACCAATCCTGCACACCGGAAGCGTTGCGGGCGTTCGGGGTTCGTGAATGCGCGGAGGCGGACCAGGCGCTGGACGACTTCGCCACCCTGTGGCAGCACGGCGGCAGCCCGCTGCTGCGCAGTCTGATCGACGCCGGCACGGTGGAGTTGCTCGGCGGCCCGCTGGCCCACCCGTTCCAGCCGCTGCTCGCGCCGAGGCTGCGCGAATTCGCGCTGCGCGAAGGCCTGGCCGACGCCGGGCACCGCCTAGGGGCAGGAAAAGGGCAAGGCCCCGGCGGCATCTGGGCACCCGAATGCGCCTACGCCCCGGGCATGGAAAACGACTATGCCGCTGCGGGAGTCACCCATTTCATGGTCGACGGCCCGTCGTTGCACGGCGACACCGCGCTGGGCCGGCCCGTCGGCGACAGCGGCGTGGTGGCCTTTGGGCGCGACCTGCAGGTCAGCTACCGGGTGTGGTCGCCGAAATCCGGCTACCCCGGGCATGCCGCCTACCGCGACTTCCACACTTACGACCACCTGACCGGGCTCAAGCCGGCGCGGGTCACCGGCCGCAACGTGTCCTCGGAAGCCAAGGCGCCGTATGACCCCGAGCGCGCCGACCGCGCCGTCGACGTCCATGTCGCCGACTTCGTCGACGTGGTCCGTGACCGGCTGCGCAGCGAATCCGAGCGCATCGGGCGCCCGGCACACGTGGTCGCCGCCTTCGACACCGAACTGTTCGGCCACTGGTGGTATGAGGGTCCGACGTGGCTGGCGCGGGTGCTGCGGGCGTTGCCCGCCGCCGGTGTGCGGGTCGGCACGCTCAGCGATGCGCTCGCCGGTGGGTTCGTCGGAGAGTCGGTCGCGCTGCCGCCCAGTTCGTGGGGCTCGGGTAAGGACTGGCAGGTGTGGGACGGCGACAAGGTAGCCGACCTGGTCCAGCTCAACACGGAGGTCGTCGACACAGCGCTGAGCACCGTCGATAAGGCGCTGTCACAGACCACCGCGTCACTAGGCGGGCCAACCCCCCGCGATCGCGTCGCCGACCAGATCCTGCGCGAGACACTGTTGACCGTGTCCAGCGACTGGCCGTTCATGGTCAGCAAGGACTCGGCCGCCGACTACGCCCGCTACCGCGCGCACCTGCACGCGCACGCCACCCGCGAGATCGCCGGGGCACTGGCCTCGGGCCGGCGCGACACCGCGCAGCGGCTGGCCGACGGCTGGAACCGCGCCGACGGCATGTTCGGCGCCCTGGATGCCCGAAGGCTGCCCCGATGAAAATCCTGATGGTGTCGTGGGAGTACCCGCCGGTGGTGATCGGCGGGCTGGGACGCCACGTGCATCACCTGTCGACCGCCCTGGCCGACGCCGGCCACGACGTCGTCGTGCTGTCGCGGCGCCCGTCGGGCACCGACCCGAGCACGCACCCGTCATCCGACGAGATCAGCGAGGGTGTCCGGGTGATCGCGGCCGCCCAGGATCCGCACGAATTCGCCTTCGGCACAGACATGATGGCCTGGACGATGGCGATGGGTCACGCGATGATCCGCGCCGGGCTCACTCTGAAGAAACCGGGCACTGGGCGACTGTGGCGTCCCGATGTGGTGCATGCACACGATTGGCTGGTCGCCCACCCCGCCATTGCGCTCGCCCAATACTATGACGTGCCAATGGTTTCCACGATCCACGCGACCGAGGCCGGCAGGCATTCGGGCTGGGTTTCCGGAGCGATCAGCCGCCAGGTGCACGCGGTCGAGTCGTGGCTGGTGCGCGAATCCGATTCACTGATCACATGTTCGGCGTCGATGAGCGACGAGATCACCGAATTGTTCGGTCCGGGACTGGCCGAAACGACGGTGATCCGCAACGGGATCGACGCGGCGCGCTGGCCGTTCGCGCCCCGTCACCCGCGCACCGGGCCCGCCGAACTGCTCTATGTCGGGCGCCTGGAGTACGAGAAGGGTGTACACGACCTCATCGCCGCACTGCCGCGGATCAGGCGCACCAACCCGGGCACCACGTTGACCATCGCCGGTGATGGAACCCAGCAGAACTGGCTTTACGAACAGGCCCGTAAATACCGGGTACTCAAGGCAACTCGGTTCGTCGGACATCTACACCACGACGAACTGCTGGCGGCGCTGCATCGGGCGGACGCCGCGGTGTTCCCCAGCCATTACGAGCCGTTCGGTCTCGTCGCGCTGGAGGCCGCCGCGGCCGGTACCCCGCTGGTGACCTCCAACATCGGTGGTCTGGGCGAGGCGGTGATCGACGGGCAGACCGGGGTGTCGTGTCCGCCCCGCGACGTGGCCGGGCTGGCCGCGGCGGTGCGCACCGTGCTCGACGATCCGGACGCCGCGCAGCGGCGTGCCGACGCCGCCCGCGAGCGGCTCACCTCGGATTTCGATTGGCAGACGGTGGCCGGCCAGACCGCGCAGGTGTATGTAGCGGCCAAGCGTGGCGAGCGTCAGCAGCTGCCCCGCCTGCCGATCATCGAGCACGCGCTACCCGACCGCTGAGCCTCACGCGTTGTCGATGCCGATCGAATAGGCACAGTATCGCCACAACCGTTCCCGCTCGCGCTCGCCGTGCCAGGTCAACGGCAGGTAGTGCTCGGGGCGGGGCCGCCGATCGTGCCAGAAGCCGCCGGTCGGTGGCGCGGGATCGGTCGCGGCCAGCCAGATCGCGGTGTCGGCCGCCTGTTCGGGCGTGCGCAACAGCGGTGCCGTGAGCGAGCGGAAGGCCGGAAGCGACGTGGCCACCCCCGGGGTATCGGCCCAGCCGGGGTGCATGGCGTAGACGCGGATGTTGTCGTCGGCCCAATGCCGGGCCAGGATCGGGGTCAGCGCCACCTGCATCCGTTTGGTGCGCGCATAGGCGGTGACGCCGCTGTAGGGCTCGTCGAAGTATTCGGGGTCGTCGGCCGGCAGTGACTGGGTGTACATCCCGCCCGACGACATCAGGATCACCCGCGGGTCCTCGGCGGCGCTCAGAACCGGAGCCAAGCACTCGGTCAGCAGTACCGGACCCAGCACGTGCGTGGCCAGGGTGAGCTCGTGGCGGTCGACGGTCTCGGTCCGCTCGGGCGGCAACACCCCGGCGTTGTGGATCAGCACATCCAATTCCCACTCCCTGGCCGACAAGTCGGCCGCGAAGGCACGGACGTCGGACAGGTCGGACACGTCGCAGACCTCGACCTGCACGTCGGCATCGGGGTTGGCGTCGACGATCTCTTTTCGCGCCTGCGCACCGCTCGTCTCGTCGCGGACGGTCAACAGCACGTTCGCACCGAGCTGCGCCAGGCCGGTGGCGATCGCTTTGCCGATGCCACGATTCGCGCCGGTGACGAGCGCGGTCTTGCCCTTCAGCGCATGCGGCCGCGGGTCGTCGGGCCATCCCCACTGGCGCAGGTGGTAGCCGATGCGGGTGTAGCCGCCGACGATCGTCCGATCGAGGGCGGTGTCGAGCAGGGACCGCCAGCGGGCGTGAATACTCATGCAATCCC
>NZ_BFCH01000007.1:118412-362612 GCF_003112775.1 Mycobacterium montefiorense
ATAGCCGAGCACCAGGCCCAGGGTTACGATCCGCCGCGGCGCTTCGTCGACACGATCGGTAGCGACGGGTTGGCCTCGCTACCGGCCCGCATCGCCGTGCGGTGGCGGCACATCCACGAATTCGACGACCTCGGCGCCTTGCGCACCCGGGTGATCGACCGGGTCCAAACGCCGGTACCCGGCGCCGCGTTGCGTCCGATGTTCATCTATCGGCACCGGCAGCTAGCCGACGATCTGGCCGCCCACAAGTTGGCGGCCGAGCACGGTTTGACTCCGCTGACCGTCGCGATCACCGGGTCGTCGGGACTGGTCGGTTCGGCGGTGTCCGCGTTCTTGCGTACCGGCGGGCACCGCGTTGTCCACCTGGTTCGCCGCTTCGCGGGCGCCGGCGACGAACGCCAGTGGAATCCAGACGACCCCGCCCCGGACCTACTGGCCGGGGTCGACGCCGTCATTCATCTGGCCGGCGCCTCGATCGCCGGCCGGTTCACCGACAAGCACCGGGAAGCGGTGCGCAACAGCCGGATTGGCCCAACTCGCCGACTGGCCGAACTGCTGGCGCACACCGCCGAGGGCCCGTCGGTTCTGATCTCGGCCTCGGCGATCGGCTATTACGGATACAACCGCGGCGACGACGAACTCACCGAGGCAAGCGAGCGTGGCGACGGCTTCCTGGCCGACGTCGTCGCCGACTGGGAAGACGCGACCGCGCCGGCCACACAGGCCGGAGCGCGGGTGGTGCAGGTGCGCACCGGCATCGTGCAATCCCCGCGCGGCGGCACACTGAGGCTGATGCGTCCGCTGTTCAGCGCCGGGCTGGGTGGCCGGCTCGGCGACGGCCGGCAGTGGTTGTCCTGGATAGGGATTGACGACCTGGTCGACGTGTACCACCGGGCCCTCTGGGACACCGAACTGTCCGGGCCGGTGAATGCTGTTGCCCCGCAACCGGTTCGCAATACCGAATACACCCGCACCCTGGCTCGCGTGCTAAATCGGCCCGCGGTCCTGCCCGTTCCCTCGCTGGGGCCCCGGCTGTTGCTCGGCGGGCAGGGCGCCCGCGAATTGGCCTGCGCCAGCCAGCAGGTCGTTCCGCAACGGCTCGGCCAGGCCGGGCACCGGTTCCGCCAACCCGACCTGGACAGCGCCTTGCGTCACCTGCTCGGGCGCGCCCCGCAGTGAAGCGGCCGATTACGGTGCGGCGAATCAGGGGCGGGGAGCGCCCAATTCAGCCCGGAAGCGTTGCATCGCCGCAATCAGCGCCCCAAAGACGCGGTGGGCGGTCGCGAGATCGGCGTCGGGCAGGCCTTCTAGTGTGTCGCGGGTGTGTGCGCCCAGTGGGGTGAAGAACGACCGGGCGGTGTCGAGGCCGGGCTCGGAAAAACGCAGGATGACCTTGCGCCGGTCGTTGGGATGCGAGTCGCGCCAGATATGGCCGGACTCGATCAGCCGGTCCACCAGGTAGGTGATCGCCGCGCCCGACAAACCCATCCGCTGGCTGAGGTCCCCGGACGTCATCGGCCGGCCGCTGGTTTCGGCCACCATGATGTGCAGCAGCGCGCGGAAATCGGTGGGGCGCACGTCTTGAGACGCCGCGAACAGTCGGCCGATCTGGTCGGATTCTGACGACATCTCGCGCAGATCGGCCGACATCAGCGACTCCAGGGCCTCGCGGCCCGGCGGACTCTCGTCAGCGTTCATACCCGTGGGCAGCATAGTCGTCAGTGGCCGGTCATTTCAGTCTTTTAATGTTTAATTGAATGAAATGATGGAAACGCTGGTGTCGTGATGTGGGAGTCTCTGGCCGCGGCCGTGACGGGCCGGCGTTGCTGGCGGCCCGGATTAGCCGCGGTGCTGCTGGGTATCGGCTTGATGGTGGTGATCGGCGGTAATGCGGCGGCCGGCCGGGCGCCGCTATCGGTGCCCACCGACTCGGACTCCGCACAGGTCGACGCGTTGGCTCGGCAGTTTCCCGGTGGCGATCGGGTTCCGCTGCTGCTGGTCGTCAACCGCGCCGATGGCGCGCCGCTGACCGCCGCCGACGTGACCGCGGCCGGGGCGGCCCGCGACCGGATGCAAGCCGTCGTGGCTCCCTTTGGCGCCACCGACGCGGCGCCGCCGATCGTGTCGTCGGACGCCATGGCGGCCGTCGCCGTGGTGCCCATCCGCGCCGATTTGTCCGGCCTGGTCCTCACCGAGGGAGTCACCGCGCTGCGCGGCGCCGCCGACGCCGGCTTGCCCGCGGACCTGCGAGCCCATGTCACCGGGGGCCCGGCCTTCGGCGCCGATATCGCCAACGCGTTCACCGACGCCAACATCACCTTGCTGGCGGTGACGGCCTCCGTGGTCGCGCTGTTGCTGATCGTCACCTACCGCTCGCCGGTGCTGTGGCTGGCGCCGCTGCTGGTGGTCGGATTCGCCGACCGGGTCGCGGCCGCGGTGGGCACCGCAGTGGCTTCGCTGACCGGCTTGAGTTTCGACGGCGCGACCTCCGGCATCACCAGCGTGCTGGTGTTCGGCGCGGGCACCAATTACGCACTGCTGCTGATTTCCCGCTATCGGCAAGAACTTCGGAGCCACACCGAGCACCGTGACGCGTTGCGCCGCGCGGTGCGCATGGCCGGGCCGGCCATTGTCGCCAGCAATGCCACCGTGGTGCTGGCGCTACTCACCCTGCTGTTCGCGTCGACGCCCAGCACCCGCAGCTTGGGAGCGCTGGCGGCCTGCGGACTGGTGGTCGCCGCGGTGTCGGTGTTGGTGATGCTGCCGCCGCTGCTCGCGTTGTGCGGCCGGCGACTGTTCTGGCCGCTGATCCCTGCGCCCGACGGCACCGCCACCCTCGAGTCCGGGGCCTGGCACCGGATTGCCGAACAGGTGGCCCGCCGTCCCGCCGTCGTCGCCGCGGTCTCGGTCGCGGCGCTGGCGGCCCTGGCCGGCGGCCTGCTGGGAACCCGAATCGGCTTGTCGCAGACCCAGCAGTTCCGGGTGCAGGCGGACTCGGTGTCCGGCTACGACGTGGTGGCTGCGCACTTTCCCGCCGGACTGGCCAACCCCACACTCGTCGTGGCCCGCAGTGCCCAGGCATCGCAGGTGCGGGCCGCGATCGTCGCTACCCCGGGCGTGGTCTCGGCGACCGACGCGGGCCAGTCGGCTTCCGGCTTGACAAAATGGTCGGTGGTGACCGACTCTCCGCCGTCATCGGATCGCGCATTCACAACCATTGCCGCACTGCGTAATTCGACGAAGGCCGCCGCCCCCGGCGCGCTGGTCGGCGGTCCCGACGCCCAGGCGCTTGATATCCGAGATGCGGCCGTGCACGACCGGCTGATGCTGATCCCGGCGATCCTGGCCGTCATTGCGATTGTCCTGTTCGTACTGCTGCGCTCGGCACTCGCGCCGCCCAACCTGCTGTCCGCCACGATTCTCGGCGCGCTGGCCGCCCTCGGTCTCGGCGGCTGGACGAGCATGCACGTCTTCGGATTTCCGGCACTGGACAACAGCACCCCGCTGTTCGCGTTCCTGTTCCTGGCCGCCCTCGGCGTGGACTACACCATCTTCCTGGTCACCCGCGCCCGCGAAGAGGCCGCATCCCACGGAGCGCGCGAAGGCATGGTCCGCGCGGTGTCGGCTACCGGCGGCGTCATCACCAGCGCGGGAATCGTTTTGGCGGCGGTCTTCTGCGTGCTGGCAGTATTGCCGCTGCTCGTGCTGACCCAGCTCGGCATCATCGTGGGCCTGGGGATCCTGCTCGACACCTTCGTGGTACGCACGCTCGTCATCCCCGCGCTGTTCGCCCTGATCGGCGATCGCATCTGGTGGCCTGCGGACCCGACCGACACCAAAGTCGTTGACCGGCAAACGGATTCCCTACAAGACGAACGGAGCAGGCTATGAAACCCTCGACCCTGGTCGCGACCACACTCGCCGTCGCGGTGGCCGCAGGCACCGGAAGCATCGCCAGCCCACGTAACGTGGGAGCCTGGTACTCCCGGCTACCCAAACCCTCCTACCAGCCACCGGGTGCCGCCTTCCCGATCGTCTGGACCGCCCTCTACGGCGACATCGCCACCACTTCCGCAGTGACAATCGACAAGTTTCGCGCGACCGGACAGCACGCTAAGGCGCGCCGCTATGCCGCCGCACTGAGCGTCAATCTGCTCCTCAACGCCGGGTGGAGTTGGCTTTTCTTCCGCTTTCACAAACTCGGCGCATCCGCGCTGGGCGCGGCCGCACTGACGGTCAGCAGCGCCGACCTCGCCCGCCGGGCCGCCGCGGCGGATCCGCGCGCCGGCAAAGCGCTCTCGCCCTACCCGCTGTGGTGCGCCTTCGCCACCGTCCTGTCCACCCATATCTGGCGACTCAACCGTCGCACCCAATAATGCCTGCGCTCTTGTGGTTTCGCCGCGACCTGCGATTGCGCGATCATCCCGCACTGCTCGCCGCCGCCGAAAGCGAAGATGTGCTCGCCTGCTTCGTCGTCGATCCACGTCTCGAGAAGTCGTCCGGCCAGCGCCGCCTGCAATTCCTGGGCGACACGCTGCGACACCTGCGCGACGACCTGGATGGCCGGTTGTTGGTGACCCGTGGGGCCGCCGAAGAACAGATTCCCCGCATTGCCAAGAAGATCAACGCGTCGACGGTGCACATCTCCGAAGACTTCGCACCGTACGGAAAGCGCCGCGACGAAAAGGTGCGCGCAGCACTGGGCTCGATTCCATTGGTGGCGACCGGTTCGCCGTATCTGGTCACACCCGGCCGCGTCAGAAAGGACGACGGGGAGCCCTACAAGGTGTTCACGCCGTTTCTGCGGAAGTGGCGTGAAGTCGGATGGCGCAAGCCCGCGCAATCGAGTGCCGATTCCGCACGCTGGCTCGACCCGGCCCATCTGGTCAAGCAGTGCGAGATCCCCGACCCCGGCATCGAGCTTGGCGTCGATGCCGGTGAGGCAGCAGCGCTTTCGCAATGGGAAGAGTTTGTCGACGGCGGACTGGACCGCTACGCACAAGCCCGCGACCGGCCGGACATCGCGGGCACCAGCCGGATGTCAGCGCACCTGAAGTTCGGCACCATCCATCCTCGCACCATGCTCGCGGCGATGGACCTGCGTAGCGCCGGCGCGCAAACGTACTTGCGAGAGTTGGCCTTTCGTGACTTCTACGCCGGGGTGCTGCATTTCTGGCCGGCCAGCGCCTGGCGTAACTGGAACAGCGACTTCGACGCCATCTTGACCGACACCGGCGCGCAGGCCAAACGTCGCTTCGAGGCGTGGAAGGCGGGCGAAACGGGTTATCCGATCGTCGACGCGGGCATGCGCCAACTGCGCGAGACCGGCTTCATGCACAACCGGGTGCGGATGATCGTCGCATCGTTTCTGGTCAAGGACCTTCACCTACCCTGGCAGTGGGGCGCCGAATGGTTCCTGGATCAACTCACCGATGGCGATATGGCCAGCAACCAGCACGGCTGGCAGTGGAGCGCGGGGTGTGGCACCGACGCCGCTCCATATTTCCGGGTGTTCAACCCGGTCACTCAGGGTGAAAAGTTCGACCCAGCAGGCGATTACATCCGGCGCTGGGTCCCCGAACTGAGTGCCGCCGGCGATGTCCATCTGCGTAAAGGCGAACGCCCGCACGGCTATCCGGCGCCGATCGTCGACCACGGCACCGAGCGGGCCGAAGCGCTCAACCGTTATCAGGGCCTAGGCTCGTAGCCCGGTCCGGCGCCGCCTTCCCACACAGCGTTGCGGGGCACGCAACCATCTTTTGCCGAAATCGCCTGCCGACGCTGTTTGGCATGTAATTATCAGCCAACTCACAGTTGTCAAGGCGCAGGGAGGCGATATGGCTCACTCGATCGTTCGGACGTTGCTGGTTTCCGGTGCCGCCGCGGGGCTGATGGCCAGCGCTGGCGCCTGCTCGTGTTCGATCGGATCGTCGTCGCACGCGGTCGCCAAGGGCGATGTCGCGAGCCAGATCATCCAGAAGATGACCGACGCCCAGGGCAACAAGCCCGACTCCGTCGACTGCCCGGGTGATCTGCCGGCGAACGTGGGCGCGCAGCTGAACTGTTCGATGAAGGTCAAAGGCGCCACCTACAACGTCAATGTGACGGTGACCAGCGTCGACGGCAGCAATGTCAAGTTCGACATGGTGGAAACGGTCGACAAGAGCCAGGTCGCCGCATCGATCAGCGACAACATCACGCAGCAGGTGGGGACCAAACCGGAATCGGTGACGTGCCCCGACAATCTGAAGGGCGTGCAGGGCGCCACGCTGCGCTGCAAGCTGATCACTGACGGCAAAACCTACGGGGTGACTGTGTCCGTCACAGGCGTCGACGCCGGCACCGTCGATTATCACTTCGTCGTCGACGACCAGCCGTCATCGTCCTAACGCCCTACCCGAACGATCAATGGCCAACAGCCGCAAAGTAACCCACGATGCCAAGCAGTTCGGCCAGGGCGGACGCGCCTAGCGTCGCGGCGGCATACGGCCAGCCCCACCGTCGGCGAACCAGTCGGATGATCGTCACGACACACCCGATGACGGTCAGGGCGGCCGCCACCGATACGGACACCAACACGGACGTGGCGGCATTGTCCGCGCTGCAATGCTCGGGGGGACAGTAGTCCGTGAAGGCCAGGAACATGAACTCCATGCCGGCTGCCACGACCCAGCCGACGACGGCAACAACCATCAGCACGATGGATAGCGCCACATCCCATCCGGGACGCGCCGGTGTGGTGCCCGGGACCGGCGGGGTCAGTGGGCCGCCTTTTTACGTTCGATATCGGCCAGGGCGGCGGCCAATTCGGCGCGCTGCGCGGCCGAGCTCTCCCAGGACAGCTGCCGGTTCTTGACCACCTTGGCCGGCGCGCCGACCGCGATCGAATAGTCGGGAACAACACCGCGAACCACCGCGTGTGAACCGAGCACGCAGCCCCGCCCGATCGACGTGCCGCGAAGCACGGTCGCCTTCACCCCGACCCAGGTGTCCGGCCCGATCCGCACCGGGGACTTGACGATGCCCTGATCCTTGATGGGCAGCGTGATGTCGTCCATCCGGTGGTCGAAATCGCAGACGTAGCACCAGTCGGCCATCAGCATCGAATCGCCGAGCTCGATGTCGAGGTAGCAGTTGATCACGTTGTCGCGGCCCAGCACGACCTTGTCGCCGAACCGCAGCGAGCCCTCGTGCGCGCGGATCGTGTTCTTGTCGCCGATGTGCACCCAACGGCCGATCTCCAGCTGTGCCAGCTCGGGCGTCGCGTGAATCTCGACGCCCTTGCCGATGAACACCATTCCGCGGGTGATGATGTGCGGGTTGGCCAGCTTGAATTTCAATAGCCGCCAATAGCGCACCAGGTACCACGGCGTGTAGGCACGATTGCGCAGCACCCACTTCAGCGAGGCCAGCGTCAAGAACTTGGCCTGGCGTGGGTCTCGCAGCCGGTGACCCCGCCAGCGGCGATGGACCGGGGCACCCCACATGCTTGTCACAGCCGGAAAGCCTAGCCCGGTCAATCACCAGCCCGCGAACCGCCACGGGTTACCCTCACCTGTACTCAATCGCTGCCGAACAGCCCGGCCCGCCCACGAGCGGCCCGCGTTGAAAGAAGGATTTGGGAAACCCAAGGTGCTTGCCCGACAACTCGTCAGTGGCCTTCGGCGTTGCTCATCCGTGGTGTTGGCGGCTGGGCTCACGGCCGGGCTCGGCGGTTGCGGAAATACCGACGCATGGGTGCAGGCCGCGGCCGCACCCGGCTGGTCCGCGCAGTATGGCGACGCGGCCAACAGCAGCTACACGACGACCGGCGGCGCCGACAAGCTGTCACTGCAATGGACCCGGTCGGTCAAGGGCAACCTGGGCGCCGGACCCGCGCTGAGCTCGAGCAATTACCTCGCCCTGAACGCACAAACCCCCGCCGGGTGTTCGCTGATGGAGTGGGAGAACAACGACAACGGCCGGCAACGCTGGTGCGTGCGGCTGTTCCAGGGCGGCGGCTTCGGCGGTCCCCTGTTCGACGGCTTCGACAATCTCTACGTCGGCCAGCCGGGCGCCTTTCTGTCCTTCCCGGTGACACAGTGGACGCGCTGGCGTCAACCCGTGATCGGAATGCCGTCCACGCCAAGGTTTCTCGGCGATGGTCAACTGCTGGTCACTACGCATCTGGGACAGGTGCTGGTTTTCGACGCGCATCGCGGCATGGTGGTCGGCAGTCCGCTGGACCTGGTGGATGGGATCGACCCGACGGATGCGACGCATGGGCTGGCCGATTGCGCCCCGGCGCGCCAAGGCTGCCCGGTCGCGGCGGCTCCCGCCTTCTCCGCGGCCAGCGGGATGGCGGTGCTCGGTGTGTGGCAGCCGGGCGCTGCGGCGGCCGGGCTGGTCGGGCTCAAATACCACCGCGGCCAGACTCCCCTGGTGACCCGGGAGTGGACCAGCGACGCCGTGGGCGCCGGTGTGATTGCCAGCCCGGTGCTGTCGGCCAACGGATCGACCGTCTACGTCAACGGCCGCGACCAGCGTCTGTGGGCGCTCAATGCCGCCGACGGGAAACCGAAGTGGTCCATGCCGTTGGGGTTCCTGGCCCAGACGCCGCCCGCGGTCACCCCCGGCGGCCTGATCGTGTCCGGCGGTGGGCCCGACACCCGGCTGGTGGCCTTCAAGGACGGCGGCGATCATGCCGATCAGGTCTGGCGCCGCGACGACGTCACCCCGTTGTCGTCACCGGGCCTGGCCGCTGGCAGCGTCGGCTATGCCGTGACCGGCGGCCCGCCCCGCGACGACGCTGCCGGGATGTCGCTACTGGTGTTCGACCCGGGCAACGGCCACACGATCAACAGCTACCCACTTCCCGCAGCCACCGGCTACCCGCTCGGACTAGCGATAGGCAGCGACCGTCGGGTGGTGGCCACCACCAGTGACGGTCAGGTCTACGGCTTCGCCCCGGCCTAAGACGGTCAGATTGCCAGCGGCGGGATCGCGTTGCGCGCCACGGTGGCTTGGCACGGGCCGGCGAACGCGGGCAACATCTCCCCCGGAGCGAAGTAGAAGATCAACTGGTCGTCGGTGATCGCGAAGTTCTGATAGTGCGACGGGTCGCGGCCCGACGACGGCAATATCGCGGCACCCAGCGCGTTCTGCCGTGCCAGGTCGCGCTGAACCAGCGGGAAGATCGCGTCCAGCGGCGACGTATTCGGGGCGAACAGGTTGTCGAACGTGATGGGCTGTTTGGTCCCAAGGTTGTAGTTGAACGCCTTGTACCAGGTGGACGTGTGCGATCCGCCGACGTCCTGGAAGAACTTGAGCACCACACTGCGGGTGTTGTGCGGCGGCTGACCGGCGCCGTGTTGCTCGGTCGTCGCCTCCAATTGATAGGGCTGATCGCGCGGCCCGGAGGTCTGCGCGACGGCGATGAACCCGTCCCGGTTTTGCGTGATGTAGTCGTCCAGCGGCTGCGGGTCGGGGTAGTCGGCGGGAAACGTCATGGTCAGCGTGTACGTCGGGCCGGTGGCACGCACGTGGCACAGCTGCCCGGCCTCGACGGTTCCGCCCAGGCCGGCACAGGTTGGTGGCTCGGCAGCAGCCGGCCAGGCCGCCAGTGCCGCGGCGATCAGCGCCGCGGCTGCGATCAGAAAACGCATAAGTCGAATTGTCCTCGTCGGTTTCAAATGGCGAGGTCCCCCGGAAAGTGACCGCCGACAGCGTACAGGGCGTTACCGCGACGGACGGCAGACATAGGCCATCGCGCGGGCGGCGGGTCGAGTGCCGATGCGGGTGATGACCACGGACATCGATTGGCTGCCGCGGGGCCGCAGCCGTCGCCGCAATGCGTCGGGGTCGACCTGCACCCCGCGCACCAAAATCTCCAGCGCCCCGCAATCGCGCGCCGACAACGCGTGGCGGAGCCGTCGCTCATCGAACTCCAACTGCTCGAGCACCTCGAAGCCGCGGACGCCGTCCGGCAACCGGTCTCCGGACAGGTAGGCGATGTCGGGATCGAGTTGCCACAGACCGTGCCGCGCGCCGTAGTGACGCACCAGGCCGGCCCGCACCACGGCGCCGTCCGGGTCGACGATCCAGCAACCGGCCGGCTGCACTGCGCAGTCGTCGGGCTCGGTGTCGGTGAGCTGTTCGCCGCTGTCGAGGACACTCGCCCGCCGCCGAACCCGGGGCTCGGCCAGCCGATCCGACCATAGGCACGCTTCGCGCACCGAGCCGTGATACGACGTCACCTCGATCTCGCCGCCGAAACCGAGGCGTCGCACGTGATCGAAATCAATTCCGGGAGCACACTTTACGACCAGATCGCGACCCCGGTAGCAGTCGATCAGCTCACCCAGACCGGGTTGGTAGTCGGCGGGGTTGAACCGGCGCTGCCCGCCGCGGCGGCGTGCCGGGTCGACGACAACCACCGTGTCGCGGGTCACCGGGTGCAGCGCGTCGGCGCGGCACAGCACGGCGCCGGGGCCCAGATTGTGGGCCGCCATCGCCAGCCGTACCGGGTCGATGTCGCTGCCCACCACGGCGGCGCCCGCGTCGCGCAGCGCGGCCACTTCGGTGCCGATCGAACACGTCGCGTCGTGCACGACAGCGCCGCCCGCCGCCAGCCGTCGCGCCCGATGCGCCGCCACCGGGGCCGCGGTGGCCTGCTGCAGAGCCTCGTCGGTAAGGAGCCAGCTCGACACGTCACCGAGCTTGTCGGTGGCGCGCCGGCGCAGCAGCGTGGTTTCCACCAGCACCGGCGACCGGTCCCCGAAGCGGGCACGCGCCGCGGCGATATCGGCGATCCGGGTGGCGTCGGTCAACGCGAATTCCGCGACCGCGGCAAGCGCCGCGACACCCGGTTCCGACCGCAGGTAGGCGACGTCGTCGGTGGTAAAGCGCAGGCCAGCGCTCAGCAGGGTTTGACCCCGGTGACCATCACGTTGTAGAACCAGCCCTTCGGCGCCAGGTGCCGCCAGATGTTGGCATCGACCCAGCTCAGCGTCTTCCAGCCGTTGAAAGCGAAATTCGCCCAGCCCCAGCCCAGCCGCCCCGGTGGCACCGACGCCTCAAAGGTGCGAACCGGCCAGCCGAACATCGCCGCGGTGAACTCCTCGCTGGCGGTCTCGACGTCGACCGCGCTGGCGTCGGTAGCCATCCGCTCCAAGTCCTCTGGCGCGAAGGTATGCAGGTCGACGATGGCTTCCAGCGCGGCGACCCGGGAGGACTCGTCGAGCTCGACCTGCGGGCGCCGCCAGCTCGCCAAGCCGGGCAACTTGGTGACATTGGTGGCCACCCGCCAGGTCAGCGTCGACAACGAACGGGCATAGACCTCGCCGACATTGGTCGGCTCGCCGGCGAACACGAATCGGCCGCCGGGCTTGAGCACCCGGATGACCTCGCGCAGCGACAGCTCGACGTCGGGAATGTGATGCAGCACGGCATGGCCCACCACCAGGTCGAAGGTGTTGTCGTCATAGGGAATGCCCTCGGCATCGGCGACCCGACCGTCGATGTCTAGACCCAGCGACTGCCCGTTACGGGTGGCGACCTTGACCATGCCGGGCGACAAGTCGGTGACCGACCCCCGCCGCGCGACGCCGGACTGGATCAGGTTGAGCAGGAAAAATCCTGTGCCGCAACCTAATTCGAGTGCACGGTCGTAGGGCAGCTCGGCGATGACCTCGTCGGGCACGATCGCGTCGAACCGGCCCCGGGCGTACTCCACGCAGCGCTGGTCATACGAGATGGACCATTTCTCGTCATAGGTCTCGGCTTCCCAGTCGTGGTAGAGCACCTGGGCGAGCTTGGTGTCGTGCCGGGCGGCTTCGACCTGATCGGCCGTCACGTGGGCCGCCGGAGTTGCGTCGGTCATGCAGGGCAGCCTAACTGCCGTGCGACTGCGGATCGAAAACGGCGTTGATCCCGGCTTTGGCGGCGGCCAGCGCGCGATGTGGGCCATCCAGGAAGCGCCGTGCCCAATTCGCGGCGGCGTCATACACGTCATCGGGAGCCACCAACTCGTCGACCAGGCTCAGCTCTAAGGCCTCCTCGGCGTCGACGAAGCGCCCGCTGAACACCAGCTCCTTGGCTCTGCTCGCCCCGGCCGCACGGGTCAGGCGTGCCATGCCGCCGCCACCGGGGATCAGGCCGGACAGGATCTCGGTCGCCCCGAACTTCGCGTTGTCGCCGCTGATCCGCCAATCGGCGGCCAGCGCCAGCGTCAGGCCGGCACCCAACGCGTAGCCGGTCACCGCGGCGACGGTGGGCTTCGGGATGGCCGCGACGGCGTCAACGGCCTCGGCGCGCACCCGGTCCGCGATACCGGCCTCGGCCGCGGTCAGTGTCCGCAGCTCGGGCATATCGTCACCGGCCGAGAAGATCTGGTGGCCGCCGAACAGGATCACCGCGGCGACGTCGTCACGTTGCCCCACCTCGGCGGCCGCGGCCGCGATCTCCCGATAGACCTGCCGGGTCATCGTGTTGGTGGGCGGCCGCGACAGCAGCAGCACGGCCAGGCCGGCGTCCTGCGTGCCGTCGCTGACCACGACGTGGACGAACTCGCTCAAAGCGGCCACTCCATGGAGCCGCCCGCTTTGCGCGCCTGGTGGTAACGGTCGGAGTCGAAGAACTCAAAGACCCAGTTGTCGCCGCGCTTCTCGAGCAGGGGCTGCACGGTGACGATCTGGCGTTCGACGGCCAGCACGTCGGCGACGCTGCGGCCGGCCAGCGAGTCCAGCTGGGTCCAGGTCGGCGGCAACAGGATATTGCGACCAGCCTCGAAGTCGTCGACGGCATCCTGCGGCAACGCCCAGCCGGACCGGTCGGATTCGGTGTTCTCGCCGTCGGCACGCTGCCCCTCGGGCAGGGCCGCCACAAAGAAGTAGGTGTCATAACGGCGGGTGCGCTCGGCCTCCGGGGTGACCCAGTTGGCCCACGGCCGCAGCAGGTCGGAGCGCAGCACCAGGTTTTCGGTGCGCAGGAAGTCCGCGAACGACAGCGTCCGGTCGTCCAGGGCGCGGCGGGCCTCGGCGTAAACCGAGGCGTCACGGACGATCCCGTCCGGGTCATCGGCCGGGCCGGCGAACAATACCCCGGACTCCTCGAAGGTCTCCCTGGCCGCCGCGCATACCAGCGCCACGGCCAGGTCGGTCTCGATGCCGAACCGCTGTGCCCACCAGTCCGACGACGGACCGGCCCACGCGATATCGGCATTGCGGTCGCGGTCGTCGACCCCACCGCCGGGAAAAACCATCGTGCCCGGGGCGAACTCCATCTTCGAATGGCGCCGCATCAGGAAGATCTTCAAGCCACCGGGTACATCGCGGACCAGCATCACGGTGGCCGCCGGCCGGGTCGGGAGCGGCTCGGGGGTGGTGTTCATTGCTGCCTCCTCCGGTGAGCCGCGCGAGTACGGATGCGCCGCGCGAAGTACCGCCCGTCGATCACATCGAGGGCGATCGACTGACCGAATGCGGCCGAGAGGTTCTCGGCGGTCAGCACGTCCGGCAGCAATCCCGCCGCCACCACCCGTGCCTCCGACAGCAGCAGGCAGTGGCTGAAGCCGGGCGGAACCTCCTCGACGTGGTGGGTGACCAGCACCAGAGCGGGCGCGTCGGGGTCGGCGGCCAGGTCGGTCAGCCGGGACACCAATTCCTCGCGGCCGCCCAGATCCAGGCCGGCGGCGGGTTCGTCGAGCAGCAGCAGCTCGGGGTCGGTCATCATCGCCCGGGCGATCAGCACCCGCTTGCGTTCCCCTTCCGACAGCGTGCCGTAGCTGCGGTCGGCGAGGTGCTCGGCGCCCAGGCTCTCCAGCATGTCGACGGCGCGTTGGTGGTCGATGTCCTCGTAGCGCTCCCGCCAGCGGCCCAGCACCGAATAGCCGGCCGAGATGACCAAGTCGCGCACGATTTCATCGGTGGGGATCCGCTGCGCCAAAGCCGATGAGCTGAGCCCGATACGGGCCCGCAATTCCGACACGTCGACCCGGCCCAGCTGCTCGCCGAGCACGAACGCGACGCCGGACGACGGGTGCTCGGTGGCCGCGGCGATGCGCAGCAGTGACGTCTTGCCGGCCCCGTTGGGTCCGATGATCACCCAGCGCTCGTCGAGTTCGACTGCCCAATCCAGCGGCCCGACCAAGACCCGCTCGCCGCGTCGCAGCGAGACGTTTCTGAAGTCAATCAGCAGATCGGGGTCGGCTGCGGCAGTGCCGGTTTCGGAGCCAGTTTCGGGACCGGTTTGCAGCACCCGATTATCGTGCCGTACCGCGAGAGTGCGACGGCTGCCGGGTCGGCTCAGAGCTCATCTACGCGGGCGGAATCTCGACGCGGCGCACTTCGCCGTCGACGGCATCGGCGGCCTCGATCTCGCCGCGGGTCACGCCGAGCAGAAACAACACCGTGTCCAGGTAGGGGCTGCTCAGCGACGCGTCGGCGACCGCACGCAGCGCCGGTTTGGCGTTGAACGCCACTCCCAGCCCGGCCGCGGCCAGCATGTCGATGTCGTTGGCGCCGTCTCCGACGGCGACGGTCTGCGCCATCGGTACGCCGGCCTGCTGCGCGAAGTCGCGCAGCGCCTTGGCTTTACCCGGCCGGTCGATAATCGGGCCGACCACCCGGCCGGTGAGTTTGCCGTCGACAACCTCGAGCTCGTTGGCGGCGACGAAGTCCAGCATCAGCTCCTCGGCCAACGGTTCGATGATCCGCCGGAATCCGCCGGAGACCACGCCGCAGTGGTAGCCCAGGCGGCGCAGTGTCCGCAGCGTGGTCCTAGCGCCGGCCATCAACTCCAGCTGGCTGGCGACCTCGTCGATCACTGTGGCGGGCAGGCCCGCCAGCGTCGCCACCCGCTGCTCGAGCGACTCCGCGAAATCCAGCTCGCCGCGCATCGCGGCCTCGGTGATCGCGGCGACCTTGCCCTCGGCACCGGCCTTGGCCGCCAGCATCTCGATGACCTCGCCCTGAACCAGCGTCGAGTCGACGTCGAACACGATGAGCCGCTTGGCTCGCCTTTCCAGGCTGTAGTCCTCGACCGCCACGTCGACACCCTCGTTGGAGGACACCTTGTTCAGCGCGGTCCGCAGCTCCCCGTCGGCTCCCGGCGGCACCGAAACCCGCAACTCCAGGCCGGTCACCGGATAGTCGGAGACACCGCAGATCAAATCGATGTTGACGCGAAGCGCCGCCACTTCCCGGGCCACCGCGCCGAATGCCCCGGCGGTGATCGGCCGGCCCAGCACGAAGATGGTGTGGGTAGAGGGGTCGCGGATGATCGGCACGGCCTCGCTGCGCTCGATCGTGACCTCGAGGCCGACGGCATGGATGGCGTCGGCGACATCGTCGCCCAGCACGATGGAGTCGGCGACCTCCGGTGGACAGCACAGCAGCACGCCCAGCGTCAGCCGGCCTCGGATGACCACCTGCTCGACGTTGAGCAGGTCGATTCCGTGCCCGGACAGCGCGTCAAAAAGCGCCGACGTCACACCCGGTTGATCCACGCCGGTGACGGTGATCAGCACCGACACCTTGGGTGGTGCGTTCACTCGCGACTGCGGCCGGAAAAGGCCATTAGCTGCGGACGTCGACGTCGTCGAGCCGCGTCACGTCGTTGCCCTCTTTGCCATGGCTACGGCCGACGTGCGACTCCGCGCGCATACGCTCGACCATGTGCGGGTAGTGCAGCTCGAAAGCCGGTCGCTCCGAACGGATTCGGGGCAGCTCGGTGAAGTTGTGCCGCGGCGGCGGACAACTGGTTGCCCACTCCAGCGAGTTGCTGTAACCCCAGGGGTCGTCGACGGTGACCACTTCGCCGTAGCGCCAGCTCTTGAACACGTTCCAGACGAACGGGAACATCGAGGCGCCCAGGATGAAGGCCCCGACCGTCGACACGATGTTGAGGCCCTGGAAGCCGTCGGTAGGCAGGTAGTCGGCGTAGCGGCGCGGCATACCCTCGTCGCCCAGCCAGTGCTGCACCAGGAACGTGGTGTGGAAACCGATGAAGGTCAGCCAGAAGTGCAGCTTGCCCAGTCGCTCGTCGAGCAGCCGGCCGGTCATCTTCGGGAACCAGAAGTAGATCCCGGCGAAGGTGGAGAACACGATGGTGCCGAACAGCACGTAGTGGAAGTGCGCGACCACGAAGTAGCTGTCGGTGACGTGGAAGTCCAGCGGCGGGCTGGCCAGCAGCACACCGGTCAGTCCACCGAGCAAGAAGGTGACCACGAAGCCGATCGAGAACAGCATCGGCGTCTCAAAGGTCAACTGCCCCTTCCACATTGTGCCGACCCAGTTGAAGAACTTGATCCCGGTCGGCACCGCGATCAGATACGTCATGAACGAAAAGAACGGCAGCAGAACGGCTCCGGTGGCGAACATGTGGTGCGCCCACACCGCGACCGACAGCGCGGCGATCGACAGCGTCGCGTACACCAGCGTGGTGTAACCGAAGATCGGCTTGCGGGAGAAGACCGGGAAGATCTCCGAGACGATGCCGAAGAACGGCAGCGCGATGATGTACACCTCGGGGTGGCCGAAGAACCAGAACAGGTGCTGCCACAACAGAACTCCGCCGTTGGCCGAGTCATAGATGTGGGCGCCCAGGTGGCGGTCGGCGGCCAAGCCGAACAGCGCTGCGGTCAGCAACGGGAAGGCGATCAGCACCAGGATCGAGGTCACCAGGATGTTCCAGGTGAAGATCGGCATCCGGAACATCGTCATCCCGGGTGCGCGCATGCAGACCACGGTGGTGATCATGTTGACTGCACCCAGGATGGTGCCCAGACCCGCGACGATCAGTCCCATGATCCACAGGTCGCCGCCGGCGCCGGGTGAGTGGATCGCGTCGGTCAGCGGCGTGTAGGCGGTCCAGCCGAAGTCGGCCGCGCCGCCCGGCGTGATGAAACCGGCCATACCCATCGTGGCGCCGAACAGAAACAGCCAGAACGAGAAGGCGTTCAGCCGCGGGAAGGCCACATCGGGCGCGCCAATCTGCAGCGGCAGCACCAGGTTCGCGAAACCGAACACGATCGGGGTGGCATAGAACAGCAGCATGATCGTGCCGTGCATGGTGAACAGCTGGTTGAACTGTTCATTCGACAAGAACTGCAGACCTGGCGCGGCCAGCTCGGTGCGCATCAACAGCGCCAGCAGCCCACCGATGAAGAAGAAGATGAAGCAGGTGACGCAGTACATGATGCCGATCAGCTTGTGATCGGTAGTCGTGATCAGTTTGTAGATCAGGTTCCCTTTGGGACCGGTGCGGGCCGGGTACGGCCGAACGGCCTCGAGTTCTCCCAACGGGGGCGCTTCGGCTTTCAACAGCTCCTCCAAACATCCATCCCAGACAGGGTTCCCCCAAATCTTAGCCCCCGATCTAGCCGCGGGCAGTGCTGGTCCTACAAACTGTCGTATTTGGTTCATCACAGGCGGGCGGCCGGGTCGGTAGACCGGTTCCAAGCTGGCCAGATGTTAGCGTCGAACGCGTGCAATCCGGCGATAGGCGACCCACCCTGAGCCCCATCGAAGGACCCATCAGCCGACGACTGGTGGCCGTCGCCGCGATCGCGGCAGCCGCCGTGCTGACATGCAGCGGTTGCGGGTCCGGGCATTCCGGTTCCAAGGCGCCCTCGACTCGGCCCCTGGTGACGCCCACCACGCAAATCGCGGGCGCCGGGGTGCTGGGCAACGACCGCAAGCCCGACGAGTCGTGCGCGCGCGACGCGGCGCCGGCCGATTCGGGGTCGACCCACCAGGCCCACAACGCCGTGGGACTCACGCCGGACTCGGTCCAGGTGCCCGCGGAGGCGCAACGCATCGTGGTGCTTTCCGGTGATCAGCTCGACGCGCTGTGCGCGCTTGGCCTGCAATCGCGAGTGGTCGCCGCGGCACTGCCGGACGACTCGTCAAGTCAGCCGTCCTATCTGGGCGACGCCGTGCACGCGCTGCCGGGCGTCGGTCCCCGGAACAATCCCGACTTGCACGGGATTGCCGCATTGCACCCGGATCTGATCCTAGGCTCGGTCGCGCTGACGCCGCGGATGTATCCGAAGCTGGCGGCGATCGCCCCGACGGTGTTCACCGGCGCACCCGGCGCCGCGTGGGAGGACAACCTGCGGATCGTCGGCGCCGCGACAGCGCGCAACGGCGCCGCCGACGGGTTGATCGGTAGCTTCACCCAACGGGCCAACCAGATCGGGGCCAGCCACGACGCCGCCCACTTCCAGGCGTCGGTTGTCCAGCTGACCACCAACAGCCTGCGGATCTACGGCGCCAACAACTTCCCCGCCGCTGTGCTCAGTGCGGTCGGGGTGGACCGGCCAGCTTCCCAGCGGTTCACCGACAAGCCGTACATCGAGATCGGCACCACCGACGCCGATCTGGCGAAGACACCGGATTTCTCGGCGGCCGAGGCCGACGTCATCTACATGTCGTGCGCCACCCGTGCCGACGCCGACCGCGCTGCGGTGATCCTGGACAGCGCCGGATGGCGCAAGCTCTCCGCCAACCGGGACAATCGCGTTTACATCGTCAACGACGAGGTATGGCAGACCGGTGAGGGTGTGATCGCCGCCCGCGGCATCGTCGATGACCTGCGCCTGGTCAACGCCGCGATCAATTAGCGCCGCAGGTCCGGTACGCACAATCGTCATAGGCTGATATTCGGATTCGGGCACGATTGGCTTGAAACCTTTACCTTAGCTAAGCTTTTCCAGGACGCACTCGAACCGAAGAGGAATTGCCATGAGCACTGTTTTCGCGTACGCCGCCACTTCGGCGACGGAACCGTTGACCAAGACGACGATCACCCGCCGGGAGCCTGGCCCGCACGACGTGGCGATCGACATCAAGTTCGCGGGCATCTGCCACTCCGATATCCACACCGCCAAATCCGAATGGGGCGTGCCGAACTACCCCGTCGTCGTCGGCCACGAGATCGCCGGCGTGGTGAGCGCCGTCGGCGCCGAGGTGACCAGACACAAGGTGGGCCAGCACGTCGGCGTCGGCTGCATGGTGAACTCCTGCGGTCAGTGCAGCAGCTGTAAGGCCGGGGTCGAGCAGTACTGCAAGCAGGGCGCGACCTTCACCTACAACTCCGTCGACAAGGACGGCACCCCGACCCTGGGCGGCTACAGCCAGGCCATCGTCGTCAACGAGAACTTCGTCCTGCGCATCCCCGACTCGCTGCCGCTGGACAAAGCGGCACCGCTGCTGTGTGCGGGCGTCACGCTCTACTCGCCGCTGCGCCACTGGAAAGCCGGCAAGGACACCCGCCTGGCCATCATCGGCCTGGGTGGACTGGGCCACATGGGCGTCAAGCTGGGCAAGGCGTTGGGCGCCGAGGTCAGCGTGCTGTCGCAGTCACTGAAGAAGATGGAGGACGGGCTGCGGCTGGGAGCCAGCAACTACTACGCGACCTCCGACCGCGAGACCTTCCGCACGCTGCGCAGCAGCTTCGACCTGATCCTGAACACCGTCTCGGCGAACCTGCCCCTCAACGACTACGTGAACCTGCTCGACGTGGACGGCACGCTCGTCGAATTGGGCATCCCCGAGCACCCGATGGAGGTGGGAGCGTTCCCGCTGGCGCTGGCGCGCCGCAGCCTGTCCGGGTCGAACATCGGCGGCATTGCGGAAACCCAGGAGATGCTCGACTTCTGCGCCGAACACGACGTGACCCCCGAAATCGAAGTCATCGAAGCGGATTACGTCAACGAGGCCTACGAGCGGGTGCTCGCCAGCGACGTGCGCTACCGCTTCGTCATCGACATCTCAACCCTGTGAGACGCCCTCGGCGAGATCGTCACGGCGCCAGGCGATCTCTTCGGCCGCCTCGCCGTGCTCGTCACCGGGAATCACCTCGCTGACGTCGATGCCGGCCAGCGGCCAGCCGGCGGCGGCCAGTGTCGCGGCCACGCGCTGAATGTTCTCCCGCCCGGCGTCGCGGTTGGTGGTCTGGGTGATGAAGTCGGCAATCTCCTCGCGGCTGACTACGCCGTCGGCTCCTGGCTGCGATTCTTTCACCGCGATCTTGTGAGCCACCTCTTCGAGCTGCTCGGGGGTCAGCGGTGTGCTCCGCAGCAGGGCAAATAACGCCACCTGGTCCGGGCCCGGGACGCCTTGGGGGTAGCCGACGTCCAGCCAGCGGATCACCGATTTGAGAAATTTCGCGTGCTTGTGAGTTTCAGACACCCACCCAGTCTCACGGTAGGGACGCTGCCATGGCGGCACACCACGGCGACAATTCACATGCCGTTCACGACCCGAACATCTGCTGCTTGGAATCGCTGCGCCGCATCGATCGAAGGGTGCAGCGGGTCATCCTCTAGAAATCCGCTCTGCTTGCCGCGGACGCGAATTACGATGAGCGAGCCGATAAGGGGGCCCGGGCTCAGCCCGGAAGAACGGAGTGGTCATGTCTGGTCTCACGAGCAAACTCATCGTCGCCCTGGTTCTCGCCTTCGCCGCCGCCGCCACCTCGGGATGCACAATCGACTGCCCGGACGGCATGGGCGTGTGCGGCATCAGCTGACGCCTCCCGTCAGCCGTTCTCGTCGCGTAGGGCTTGCATCGCCAAGTTGTTGAGCAGCTGGCGTCCCACCTCGGTGCGTAGCTGGGGCAGCATCGCGGAGACGACACCGGCGGCGGTGAGCGCGAGGCACACCAGTCCGTCGGGCGCCGTGTCCGCGTCGCGGACCACCTCGTACTCGGCGTTGAGATCTTGAGAATGCTGTGCCATCGCGATGCGGGCCACCAGCCGGTTGTCGCGGTCGAGTTCGACGTCGTCAGCGGCGGCTGCCATGGTCAGCGTCTCGCCGATCTCGGCGATCTCGTTCGGTTCGCAGAGCTGAGCGACCAATTGCCAGAAGATCGACACGGTGGCGCGGATTAGCTGTGGCAACCGCTCAGCGGGAATCACTTCGTCGTCGACGATGACGCGCATGCCCGCTTCGTCACCGCGTTCACCGTGCTGAATTAGCGCCAGTGCGCGACGAAAGTCCGCCGCGCCCACGGGGTTCTCACTGCTCATCTCGCCCATCCTGCCCGAGCAGCGCACGGGCAGCGCCAATCCGCCTGCAGGAAACCAGATTCCAGGCCGTTCGCTACGGCGTTAGAAGTCCCAGTCCTCGTCTTCGGTGACGACGGCCTTGCCGATCACGTACGACGAGCCCGAGCCGGAGAAGAAGTCGTGGTTCTCGTCGGCGTTGGGCGACAGGGCCGACAGGATCGCCGGGTTCACATCGGTCTCGTCACGCGGGAACAACGCCTCGTACCCGAGGTTCATCAGCGCCTTGTTTGCGTTGTAGCGCAAGAACTTCTTGACGTCCTCGGTCAGCCCAACCTCGTCGTAGAGGTCCTGGGTGTACTCCACCTCGTTGTCGTAGAGCTCGAACAGCAGCTCGTAGGTGTAGTCCTTGAGCTCGGCGCGCTTGGCCTCATCGACCATCGCCAGGCCACGCTGGAACTTGTAGCCGATGTAGTAACCGTGCACGGCCTCGTCGCGGATGATCAGCCGGATCATATCTGCGGTGTTGGTCAGCTTGGCCCGGCTCGACCAGTACATGGGCAGGTAGAAGCCGGAGTAGAACAGGAAGCTTTCCAGCAGCGTGGAGGCGACCTTGCGCTTGAGCGGCTCGTCGCCCCGGTAGTACTGCATGACGATCTCGGCCTTGCGCTGCAGGTTGGGGTTCTCCTCCGACCAGCGGAACGCGTCGTCGATCTCGGCCGTCGAGCACAGCGTGGAGAAGATCGAGCTGTAGCTCTTGGCGTGCACCGACTCCATGAACGCGATGTTGGTGTAGACGGCCTGCTCGTGCGGCGTCAGCGAATCGGGAATCAGGCTGACCGCACCGACGGTGCCCTGGATGGTGTCCAGCAACGTCAGACCGGTGAAGACGCGCATCGTGAGCTGCTTCTCGTTGGCGGTCAGCGTTCCCCAGGACGGGAGGTCATTGGAGACTGGCACCTTCTCGGGTAACCAGAAGTTTCCGGTCAGCCGGTCCCAGACCTCGGCGTCCTTCTCGTCTTGCACCCGGTTCCAGTTGATCGCCGAGGCGCGATCGATCAGCTTCATGTTTTCAGTCACCAGAACCCCACTTCACACACGATTTTTGCCCGAGGGACGTCAGGCTGCAAACACTACCCCTGGGGTACGACAACCCGTGGCAACACAAGAACTTGTGTTTGCGTGTCGCGAGCCGGGCCGAGCCAAAAGCACTCACATCGCCTCCAAGATCAATTGTGCCTGCTGCTCGGGTTGGTTGTTTGGCCGTCAATCCAATCCGGCGTCGCGCAATGTGCGCGTGAGGCCGTCTTCGAGCGCGCTCAGCGCGATGTCGGTGAGCCGGCTCAGTTCGTCGATGTCCTCGCCGCCCTTGCTCATCCACGCTTCCAGCGAGACGAACACCGCGGTCGCCAGGCTGTGCGCGGCAATGTCGGCGATCATGGCTCCGTCGGCAGTGGGCTTGGACCGTTCGTGGATGAAGCGGCTGATCTCGGCAGCGACCTGATCGGTCATCCGTCGAATGTGCGTGTTGATGATGTCCTGGTCCAGGTCGCGCGACCGGATGGTGGCGGCTTCGCGAACCATCGCGAAATCAAAAGGGAAGGCGTCTACGGCTTTTCGCACCGACGCGGTGATGGGTTCGCCGTGCGGTCGCAGTGCCAGCGCGCGAGCGAACCATTCGAAGCCGATGTCGTAGTCGGCGAAGATCACCGCGTGCTTGGACGGGAAGTGCCGATAGAAGGTCCGCTCGGTGACCCCGACATCGGTCACGATGTCGGACACGCTGGTTTGGTGCACGCCGTCGGCGACGAAGCGTTTCATTGCCGCCTGCAACAGGGCCTGCCGAGTGCGCTGACTACGAGATTCCACGCCATTAGCAGACACCAAATGTCACCATTGACGCAAATATGTCAGATGTGACATTGTGCCTTCTGTCGAGGGATTATCACCGGAGGAGTCAGCATGGCGGACTATGACGCGATCGTCATCGGAGCAGGTCACAACGGTCTGGTAGCGGCGAATGTGCTGGCCAAGGGCGGCGCGAAAGTGCTTGTGCTCGAGCGCGCGCACTTCCTCGGCGGCATGGCCGCGACCCGCGAACTCTTCGACGGCTACAAGCACAGCGTCGGCGCCTGGGCCGTGTTGATCTGGCGCCAGGAGATGACCGAACGCCTGGAGCTCACCAAGTGGGGCTTCGAGTTGATGGATCAGTGGACCTCGACGTGCACGTTCGGCGACGCCGCCGATACCCCGTTCGTGATGTACAACGACCTGGAGCGGATGGGTCGTCATCTGTTCGAGGATCACGGAGCCGACGTGGCGGCTAGCCTGGGCGGCCTATTCGCCCACATCGGCCGGTTCGCACCGTATTTCGTCGACTCGGCGTTCGGGCCGCCGCTGGACATCATCGAGGTGATCGCGTCACAGCCCACGCCCGAGGCTCGCCATGACTTCGCCCAAATGTGGTACGGCAGCACGATGGACACCGTTCGCCGTTTCCTGGCGCCGGATCAGGGCCGCTGCATCCAGGGCTCGCTGGCCGCGATGTCCATCGACGCGTTCGACGGCGGTCCGTGGACGCCGGGCTCGAACGCCTTGACGCTGTATCACTACCTGATCGGCGGCGGCAACGTGGAATACATCATGCCGCGCGGGGGCATCGGCTCGCTGAGCACCGCGCTGTGCCGGCGCGCGGAATCGCTGGGTGCCGAAGTACAGATGAAGCAGCACGTCAAGGAAATCCTGGTCGAGGGCGGACGTGCCACCGGTGTCCAGTTGCGGGACGGCACAACAATTTCCGCCGACGTCGTGGTCTCGTCGCTTGACCCGTTCACCACTTTCGTGAATCTGGCCGGCGCGCAGAACTTTCCACCCGACTACATCCGCAAGATCAAGGAGATCAACTTCAACCTGGGATACATCCAGGCGCATCTCACCATCGACCAAGCGCCGCAATGGATCGAGCGCCTACAGCCCTACATGCAGGACAACGGGCAGTGGTGTCCGACCGTCGCCTATGCGCCGTCAGCGGAATACATCAGCGATGCCTGGGAGCAATACCGCAAGGGCTAGCTGCCCGACGCACCGCCCACCTATCTCTACATCCCCAGCATGGTCGACTCGTCGCTGGCGCCCGAAGGCAAGCACAGCGCAACGATCTTCACGCCCTACTTCCCCACCGGTCTCGACGCCGACGAAAATCGCAGCTGGAAAGAGCAATACGCCGACACCTGCGTACAAATCTTCGACACGTACGCGCCCGGATTCGCCGACTCCGTCACCAACCGCGTCGTGTTCTCCAACCGCTACTTCGGCAGCACCTTCAGCGCGCACGCCGGTGACTACTCGCACGGCCTGCTGCAGCCCAATCAACTGTGGACCGGCCGCGTCGTCGAAGGGGCCGACAAGTTCGCCACCCCGGTCGACGGCCTCTACCTGTGCGGCCAGTGCACCCACCCCGGCCCGGGAGTCACCGGCATCCCCGGATGGAACGGCGCCGAAGCCGCGCTCAAGCATCTCGACGTGCGCGTAGCCCCGGCGTAGGCAAAGCGCCATCGTTCATGTACCATTTGGTACATGTTTAGCGAAGACGGCATCGAGATCGACGCCGCACCGGAACTGGTATGGGATGTCTTCACCGACGTCGAGCACTGGCCCGACTGGACCGCCTCGGTGACCTCACTAGTCGGGCTCGATGGACCCGAACTCGCTGTAGGCAAACGGTTTGCGATCAAACAGCCCGGCATGCAGAAGCTGGTCTGGCAGGTCACCGAGCTCCATCCCGGCTCGTCCTGGACCTGGGTGCAACGCTCCCCCGGCGTACTCGTGACCGCGCGCCACGATGTCACCGCCGGGCCCGGCGGCCGCACCTTGGTACGCCAGCAACTTGACCAACGCGGTGTCCTGGGAGCTCTCGTCGGGCGGCTGATGGCCCAGAAGACCAAGCGCTTTCTCGAGCTGGAGGCCCAGGGCCTCAAGGCCCGCTCGGAGCAGCTGCGCCGGGCCAATGGTCCGCACTCCTGACCTGCAGCGGCGCCGACAGCTTCTCGATGCGCTGATCGACGAGTTCGCCGACGGCGGCATCGGCGACCGCTCACTGCGCGAAGTGGCCGGCGCCGTCGGCACCAGCCATCGAATGTTGCTGCACCACTTCGGCTCTCGTGAGGATCTATTGCTGGCCGTCGTCGAGGAGGTCGAGCGCCGGCAGATGGGCCTACTCGGTGAGCTGCCCACGAACCCAGCGATTGGTTTCGCAGCCATGTGGGCCGACCTGCGTCGGCCCGAGCTACGCCGGCTCGAAAGCCTGTTCTTCGAGTGTTACGCACGCGCCGCCCAGGGCGAAAAGCCCTTCGCCCGAATGACTCCGGACGCGGTCAACGGCTGGCTCAGCGCGGTCGAGGCGGCAGCGCCCGGCTCGACCGACCCCGCGATGACGAGGCTCGGGCTGGCCGTCACCCGCGGGCTGCTGCTGGACCTGGTCGCCACCAACGACGATGCCGGTGTGGACGCTGCCGCAGAGGCTTTCGTTTCTCTGCTGCGCGGCAAGGGCGGTGACACGTATCGACCTCGATGAGGCCGAACAATTCTTAACGATGCTTCAGCCGGCGGTGTGGACGATCAGGACGTCCATCTTGGCCCTGCGGGAGACTTCGGAGGGGACCGATCCCAGCAGCCGTCCGGCGACGCTGGCGAGCCCGACGTTGCCGACGACCATCAGGTCGGCGTCGAGCTCCTCTGCGAGTTGCACCAGCGCGGTGATGGGGGCACCGACGATCGCCTTCTCCTCCACGTTCTTGGCCCCGGCTTGGTGCGCCCGCTCCCTGGCGTTGTGCAGGATCGCGTAGTAAGGGGCCTCGCCCACCGTCCGGTAATCCTGACCGTGGTCGCTCCCCGGCGGGATGGCGTAGCGTCCGCGTTCCTCGGGGACTGCGGATGTGCCGTCGCAACGACCAATTTCGCGCCGTGATCCGCCGCGATAGCGGCCGCGCGGTCTACCGCACGCAGCGACGAGTCCGAGCCATCGGTGCCGACCACGACGGTCTGATAGGCGCTCATAAGTCCCCTAGTGTAGAGCTCACAGCAGCCACCGCCGAACCCTTTCCGTGTGAATCGGTGCGAACCCCAAAGAATTGGTACTCGTCGGGTTTGATCGACCGGGTCCCCCGCCAGTACTGCCAGGTGTAGCCACCCCACAGCACGGTGTTCTTACCGTGCGCATCGAGATACCAGCTGCTGCATCCGCCGCGGCTCCACACCGAGTCCTTCAGCATCTCCTGAAGCTCGTCGTTGAATTTGTCCTGCGCAACGCGGCTCGGTGCCAGACCCTGGGCACCGTATTTGTCGCAGGTCTTGATCGCATCGGCGACGTAACGGATCTGGGACTCGATCATGAACACCACCGAGTTGTGCCCCAGCCCAGTGTTGGGGCCGAGCAGGAAGAACAGGTTGGGCATCTCGGCCACGGTGATGCCGCGGTGCGCACCGATGCCCTCCCGATTCCAGCGGTCGACCAGGTCCTCACCGTGGCGTCCCTTGATCTGGACATAGGTGTAGGAGTCGGTGACGTGGAAGCCGGTGCCGTAGACGATCACGTCGGCCTGGTGCTCGGTGCCGTCGGCGGTGACGATCCCGTCGGGCGTGATCCGGCCGATGCCGTCGGTGATCAGTTCGGTCTTCGGGTCCGCCACGGCCTGGTAGTAGGTGGAGGAGTTCAGGATCCGCTTGCAGCCGATGCGGTAGTTCGGGATCAGCTTGCGGCGCAGCGCGCGGTCCTTCACGGCGCGGCGAATGTTGTATTTGCAGTACGCCTCAATGAATTTCAGCAGGTTCGGCCGCTTGGTCATCCCGACGGCCAGCGCCTCCTGCCCCCAATAAATCACCAGCCGCACCAGTGCCCGCAGCCCGGGGACGTTCGCCATGGCCCGGCGCACCGCTATCGGGAGATCAGGATTCGACCTGGGGACCACCCACGGCGGAGTGCGTTGGTAGAGCTGCAGTTCGCCGACCTGTCCGACGATTTCCGGCACGATCTGGATCGCACTGGCGCCGGTGCCGATCATCGCCACCCGCTTGCCGGTGAGGTCGACACTGTGATCCCACTGCGCGGAATGGAAAGCGGGACCACGGAATTCGTCGCGACCCTCGATCTCGGGGATCGACGGGATATGCAGCGCGCCCGCGCCCGAAATCAGGAATTGGGCGATGTATTCACGTCCGTCGGCGGTGAAAATATGCCAGCGGTTTTCTTCGTCGTCCCAATGTCCGCGGTCGACGAGTGAATTGAACTCGACGTAGCGGCGCAGCCCGTATTTCTCGGTGACTCCCTTGAGGTAGTCCCAGATCTCGGGCTGATACGAGAAGGGGTTCTTCCAGTCCGGCTTGGGCTCAAACGAGAACGAGTACAGGTGCGACGGGATGTCGCAGGCGCACCCGGGGTAGCTGTTGTCGCGCCAGGTGCCGCCGACATCGTCGGCTTTCTCCAGAATGACGAAGTCCACACCCTGCTGTTGCAGCTTGATTGCCATACCCAGACCGGAGAATCCGGTCCCAATGATCAGCGCGCGGGTGTGCACCGGCGTCGGGGCCTCGGGCCCCGGAGCCGGGTTTGCTTCGGCTTGTGTCAATGCATCGGTCACAGTGGATCGGTCTTTCTATCGGCCGGTCAGCTCGTACGTCGGCTGGCGCAGCTAATTAGAGACCCCCGCCTAGCTAACGTAAATACCCAGTACCCAAGGTATCGGATACGACGAGTGTTATCGATGCCCGAGGCGATGTCAACGCCGTCGCCGCAGCTCAGCTCGCGGCAGGATTGCTTCGCACGGCGCTGTGGATCGGCTGGTCGGGGTCCACCACGATGCCCAGCGCCTCGGCGGTGCCGACGATGACCCCCATCATGATCGTGGTCAGATGGGCGACGAACTGTTCGCGCGGCATCCGGCGCGGGCTGTCGAGTTCGCCCAACCACCACTCGGTGGACGACGCGGCCGATCCGAAGGCCGCATGTGCGGCCAGCTCGAAGGCCGCGTGATCCAGCTTCATGTCCCTGAGCTCGTTGTCGAACATGTCGGCCATGGTCAACATGATCTGACGACCCTCGTCGAGCGTGCGCACCGTCGATTCGGTGGTCGCTCCGGAACGCGCCGAGATGAAAACACGCAGCACGTTGGGGTGCTTGTCGACGAGAGTGACGTATTCGTCGACGCTGCGCCGGACGATTTCGCGGGCCGAGTCGGTGGCCAAATTGATCGACGGGAAGATCGCCGCCCACAGCATGTCGCGCAGCTGCTCACCGATCGCCTGGAACAGATCGGACTTGTCGTGGAAGTGGCGGTAGATCTTCGGCTTGGCGGTGCCGGCCTCTTCGGCGATCTCACGCACGCTGAGCTCGGGCCCCAGCCGGTCGATAGCGCGAAACGCCGCCTCGACGATTTCGCTGCGCACTTTCTTGCGGTGTTCACGCCAACGTTCGCTGCGCGCGTCGACCTTGGCCCCCGGCTTCACGCTCGGGTGGGGTCGAGGAATTCTCACCACAATCACGCACCTTACCCCGTTGTGCCCGCTGACCTGCGCAGACTGCTATGCATGTACGTATCTGTTTTTCGGCATGCCCTAACGACCCGGCCCAGTTTCGCCAAATGTCGCTGCTCGGCGGCATCAGCGCGGCGCGCGCAGTACCTCGCTGGGCAAGCGGCCGAACTCTCGCCGGTAGTCGGCAGAGAACCGGCCGAGATTACCGAACCCCCACTGGTAGGCGACGGCCGCCACCGTAACCCCGTCCTCGACGGACGCCTGCCGCAGGTCGGCGTGCGCCCGAGCGAGGCGGATGGACTTCAGATACGACATGGGTGTCGTATCCAGGTGCTTGCGAAAGGCGTCCTGCAGAGCTCGAGTGCTCAACCGTGCCGCGGCCGCGACGTCACTGATCCGGACATCCTCGGCCGCGGCGACCTCCAGATAGGCGACCGCACGACGAACGGCCGGCGGCCTGACGCCACCGCTCGAACCCGCATCGACCGCGTGCACAATCCCGGGATAGGCCTCGACGATGCTCGCGACCAATATCCGACGCATCTGGGCGGACAGTAGCGCCCTGGACGCCAGCAACCCGTTCGGTCCGGCATTCCGGAGCAGAAATTGCATCACCTTCGCGACGGTCGCTGTTCGCGGCTTGCTCGGGCGCCAGCTCAACGGAAATCGGACCGCGGCGGGCTCACTCGCGCCGGTGAACTCGGCAACAGCGTTCTCGAACTCGGTACGGCGAATTCGCGCGTGGAAAAGATTGCAGTTTTCTTCCCAGCGCAGCCGATAGGCCGTGTGCGCGTCCACCACCACGTGTTCACCGGGCAACACGAGCCGTTCCCCAGTCTCGGCACGGACCGCGAACTGGCCGCTAATCTGCTGCGACACCAGGACGAAGTCGTCGAACGTAGACGAATCCATCAACGTCGTACCCGACCCATACGACAGGGAGTAAACGCCTAACCCCCTGTTGCCTCCCTCGGCGTGCCGCGCACGGAACGCCGACAAGCTGCCTTTGACGGTGAGGCTGTGCGGACAGTAGACAGACGCGATTTGGGCTCGCGCGTCTTCCGGATCTGAGGTATCGATCCGGAGACGCAGACCATCGAGCATGAGGCCCTCCCACTGATGGCGGGGACAACTTCAATCGAGTCTGCGCGGGTGCTGCGCAATTCACCTATGGGTATTAGGCCGTTCTGTCCACAAAATGCGACACGGTGCGCCGTTCGAGCTGGCTCGTGCTGCCGAGCAGAAGCATTCTCGCGGCCACCGGCATTGGCAACATCGTTGGCGTCAAGGGATATCCGCGTATTCGACCGGCACCACCCGTCGTCGGCTGCTCGTGCGCACTGGCCTGGAGCGAATCAGTCTGGGCCACCAGAAGAATGGTCCGAGCAGACGGGCAATGGCGGGTGTGATGAACGAACGCACGATGAGTGTATCGAGCAGCAGGCCAATGCCGATCGTGGATCCCATTTCGCCGACCGACACCAATTCGCCTGAGACCATTGCCATCATGGTGACGGCGAAGACCAGACCGGCGGTGGTGACCACTTTGCCGGAGTTAGCGATCGCTCTGATCAGACCGGTGTTCAAACCTGCTTTGCTTTCTTCGAGGTAGCGGGCAATGAGCAGCAGGTTGTAGTCCGAACCGACTGCCACCAGGATGATGAAGGTGAGCGGCAGGCCCAGCCAGCTCATGGGGATGCCGAGCAGGTGCTGCCAGATCAGGACCGACAGGCCAAACGCTCCCGAATAGGAGAACGCCACCGTTCCAATGATGACCAACGCCGCGATCATGCTCCTGGTGATGAGCAGCATCACCAGGAAGATCAACGTGAATGCTGCTGTGGCCGCAATGATCAGGTCTGTTTTGGCCGCGTCCTGAATATCCCAGTACGTCGTCGCGGCGCCGCCGAGATATACGCGTGCTCCGCCGAGCGTGGTCCCTTTCAACGCCTCCTCGGCGGCCGGCAGATAGGTCTGGTCGTGATGGATACCTTGGGCCGTGAGCGCTTCACCGTCGTGGTAGATCATGTATCGGGCAGCTTTGCCGTCCGGGGACATGAAAAATTTCAGGTCGATACGAAAAGAGGGATTTGCGAACGCATCTGGTGGCAAATAGAAGAACTCGTCGTTCTTCGAACTGTCGAACGCATAGCCCAGATCAATCATCTGACGGCTCA
This sequence comes from Mycobacterium montefiorense, assembly GCF_003112775.1. Classification (GTDB taxonomy): domain Bacteria; phylum Actinomycetota; class Actinomycetes; order Mycobacteriales; family Mycobacteriaceae; genus Mycobacterium; species Mycobacterium montefiorense. Next base: position 149,102 of record NZ_BFCH01000007.1, read on the forward strand.
GCTCGTCCAGTTGAGCCAACTGGGGTTCTATCGTGCTGTGCTCGGCCAGGACCACCTGGTGGAATTGGTTGAGCTGGTCAACGTTGTGGCCGAGAAGTTCGACCAGTTGCGGCATCACCGAGTCCTGAATCAGTGCAGCTTTCAGATTCTTGTCCATCTGCTCGTCCAACTGATCGATCTTGTCGGTCGCGTCGAACAGAGAACGCAGTGACCAGCAAAGCGGGATGTCGAAACAGTGTTTCTCCCAGTAGAAGTAACTTCGGATCGGGCGCCAGACATCGTCAAAGTCGGCGATGTTGTCCCGCATCGAATCAGTGACGTCTTTCATGCCTTGAGCGGCTTCGGCGGCGATGTGAGCCGCGCCGGCCTGTTGCGACGTCAACTCCTGCTGATGACGCATCAGACTCGTCATGCGGTCCGTGATGTCGGCCATGTCGGTGAGCCGGGTGTTGAGGTCGGTGAGGAACGGCAGGATCTCTTTGATCTTCGTGCCCATCGAGCCCATCGTGTAAGTGAACGACGAATGCTCTAGCGGCGTTCCTAGCGGCCTGGTGACACTCTGAATCAATCCCACACCCGGTGAGTGCGTGCCACCCGGTCCAGCGCGATCATGTCCGTGCTGTTGCGCATGTCGTGATCGGATTCGACCATGAGCATGTCGCCGTTCAGCCTGCTGACCGGGAAATGCCGGTCGCTCGCGGCATATCCGAGCTTCGACGGGCTGTCATCGGCGATGTAGATGCGGTCGTCGTAATTGGGGCGATAGGTGGGAAGCGTCAGCGATCCCACCAGCACCACCAAGCAACTTGCCAGCAGGACCCGGCCGGGCCACCGGACCGTTACCGTGCCGACTTTGCGCCAAATTGCGGTTCCGGCTTTATGTTTCGGCTCGAAGATCCCGAAGCGGCTGCCCAGCGCCAACACAGCGGGACCGAAGGTCAGGGCAGCCGCAACTGCGGTGAGCACAGCCACGGCGCAGGGAATCCCACAGGTATTGAAGTAGTTGAGCCGGGTGAACTTGAGGCAGAAGGTTGCGCCGGCAACGGCGAGACCAGATCCGAGGATGACGTGGGAGACGCCGTTGACGGCCGAGTAGTACGCGGTTTCCCGGTCTTCGCCCGCGTGGCGCGCTTCGTGGTAGCGGCCGATCAAAAAGATCGCGTAATCGGTACCCGCGCCGAGGATCAGGGACACCAGAAGGTTCGACGCGAACTCGGAGATCCCAATGAACTTGTGAAAGACCAGGAAGGAGACGATGCCCCGCCCGCAGTTCAATTCCAGCATCACCATGAACAGGACGAGCAGCGCGGTTTTGATCGAGCGATAAACGACCAGCAGCATCACGGTAATGAGAACGATGGTGACGAACATGATCATGATCAGGCTCTCGTTGCCGGCTTGGAGCATGTCCGCCGACAGCGGTGCCGAACCCGAGACGTAAACCTTCAGCCCGGGCGGAGTTTTGTTCTGCGAGACCAAATCTCGCACGGCCTTGATCGATTCGTCCGATACCGCGGAGCCGAGATTGCCGGCGGTCCGTACCAGCGTGTAGGACGCTTTTCCGTCGTTGCTCTGCACTCCCGCGGCGGTCGTTCCTTGGCCCCACAGGTTCATGACATATTGAACGTGCTTGTCCTGCTGCAGTTTTGCGACCAAGTCGTTGTAGAACAAGTGGTCGGCGTCGTCCAGCTTGTGCGCACCCTCTAAGACGACCATCACCAGGCTGTTGCTGTCCGACTCCTTGAACACTTCCCCGATGTGGATGAGTGCCTGGGATGACGGGGCGTCGATCGGGACCAGAGGACCCCGGCCTGCCTCGGTGACGGGCTCTAGCTGCGGAACGGCCACGTTGAGTACAACCATGAGCGCGATCCACGCGAGGACCACGGGCACGGCGAACTTGCGGATGGTCCGCGCGACGAACGGTTTGTGCACATCGGTGGCGCTGTCGTGGTTCATGCGGACAGCACCTGGCACCAGACGCCGGCATGCTCGCCCGTTGCCGTGTGTTCGGAGCGCACCTGCCCGTCAACGGTGATGCGGCAGCCAATGTTTCCTCCCGCCACCTGCGCGGTGATATCGGCTGTAGCCGTAGTCAATACAGTTATTTCCGTATGCGTCCAGGGCAACACCGCGAGGTCGACCGCGATCGCGCGAGAGTTCACGTCCCAGTAGCTGACCCTGCCCCACCCCGCTAAATCACCGAAGAGGTCGTATTCGATGCGTTTGGGATTGAACTGAGCTATCGAGAATTTGCCGCCCGGGCTTCGGGTGCGGTCCTGGGAGCCGAAGATCCCGTGAGCGGAGTCGATGACAATTCCCGCCAGGACGGCAACGACGACCACAAGCGCGGGCAGCCACAGCCTGCTGACCAGTCGCCGACGTATGGAATCGGTCATGAGAATGCCCCTCCTCCGGGCATTTTCAATGAAAATCCAACTCGCGCCAGCCCGGAACCGCGCGAGTGATTGGTATAGGGATACTGAGAAAGCCGGCCGTCACAGCGCGTTAGGTGCGCAACCCGTTCAGCATCCGCGTAAAACTTGCCAGCTCGACGAAGCCATCCGCGGTGGGAGCGCTCCGTCCGGCCGCGCGGAAGACACCGGCGAGGTCCGCACTACGCGTCCGCCAGCCACGCTCGGACAGATACGCGACAGGATCTGCGTACTGGCCGGCGAAAGTCAGGCTGCGCAGATCTATTTCGGGGTCCCGGGCGTTCCATGTCGCATGATGCTTGCTAAGGCTTTCTCCGAGCGCGTCGGCTCTGGGGCTGTCCACGTAATCGGCTTCGAGTTGACTGCCAGAAGCACTCAATGTGGTAATCGCATCGAATATCTCGTTGTGTGCCTCGGGTGGCAGAAACCCGATGAGCAGCCCCTCGATGATCCATACGGTCGGCTGAGTGTCATCGAAACCCGCTTGCCGCAACGCCGTTGGCCAGTCTTGGCGCAGATCGATACCCACGTGGTGGTGCCCCTGCGCCGGGGGCCAGCCCAGGTGAGTCAGGACACTGCGCTTCCACTCAATTACCTGCGATTGGTCCACTTCGTAGATGGACATCGCCGCTGGCCAAACCAAACGATGGGCACGGCAATCCAATCCAGAGGCCAGGATCACCGCTTGCCGAATGCCGGACCGGCATGCATCGAGGACGAAGCCATCGAGACTCCTGGTGCGCATGCCGAAGTACGCTGGCATCCAGTCGACCTCGAGGTCCTCGAATCCGATTGTGCCGTCCACTAACTGGGTGAACAGTTTCAATCCGACCGCTCGCACCAAGATCTCGGCGAACGGATCACAGATCAGCGGATCGGTTTGCCTGCTGGCGACGGCCCGCGCCGCGGCCACCATCGTGGCCGTCGTGCCTACGCCGGTCTTGAGGTCCCAACTATCGTCACGGGTCCGTGTCATTGCTAGCCCCTTTGGATCATCTGGCGGCTGAACGAGTCTCGATCGTTCAGGCCGCTTTCTGCCGCAAAGGTAGGGCTATGGCCGCCGCGGGTCTACCCGAATCGCGCGGTGATGGCCGAAAAACGCGCTCGGCGCGCCACGGGGCGCCAACTCGCAGTGACCGAGTGTGAACTGCCCAACGCGACGCGCCGTCGAACCAGCGCTGTGACTTACAGCATGCAGGACACGCAGCCCTCGACCTCGGTTCCTTCCAAGGCCATCTGCCGCAGTCGGATGTAGTAGAGCGTCTTGATTCCCTTGCGCCAGGCGTAAATCTGCGCCTTGTTGACGTCGCGGGTGGTGGCGGTGTCCTTGAAGAACAGCGTTAGGCTCAGCCCCTGATCGACGTGCTGGGTGGCCGCGGCGTAGGTGTCGATGATCTTCTCGTAGCCGATCTCATACGCGTCCTGGTAGTACTCCAGGTTCTCGTTGGTCATGTACGGCGCCGGGTAGTAAACCCGCCCAATCTTGCCTTCCTTGCGGATCTCGACCCTCGACGCGACCGGGTGAATCGAGCTCGTCGAGTGGTTGATGTAGGAGATCGACCCCGTCGGCGGGACTGCCTGCAGGTTCTGGTTGTAGATGCCGTGCGTTTGCACCGACTCCTTCAACCGCTTCCAGTCGTCCTGCGTCGGGATGCGAATCTCGGCATCGGCGAACAGCTGACGGACCTTGTCGGTCGCGGGCTCCCACACCTGTTCGGTGTATTTGTCGAAGAACTCTCCCGACTTGTACTTCGACTGCTCGAAACCACCGAATGCCCTACCTCGTTCGATCGCAATGCGATTCGATGCCCGCAGCGCGTGATACAGCACGGAGTAGAAGTACATGTTGGTGAAATCAACGCCTTCTTCGGAACCGTAGAAGATGCCCTCGCGAGCCAGGTAGCCGTGCAGGTTCATCTGCCCGAGCCCGATCGCGTGAGAGTCGTTGTTGCCCTGTTCGATTGACGGTACCGAGGTGATGTGAGTCTGGTCGCTCACCGCAGTCAGCGCACGGATGGACACCTCGATTGTCTGCGCGAAGTCCGGCGAGTCCATCGTCTTGGCGATGTTCAGCGACCCGAGGTTGCACGAAATGTCCTTGCCCACCTTGGCATAGGACAGGTCGTCGTTGAACAACGACGGTGTGGACACCTGCAGGATCTCCGAGCACAGGTTGGAGTGGGTGATCTTGCCCTCGATCGGGTTGGCCCGGTTCACCGTGTCCTCGTACATGATGTACGGGTAGCCGGACTCGAACTGCAGCTCGGCCAGCGTCTGGAAGAACTCCCGCGCCTTGATCTTGGTCTTGCGGATGCGCGCGTCATCGACCATCTCGTAGTACTTCTCGGTCACCGAGATGTCGGCGAACGCCGTGCCGTAGACCCGCTCGACGTCGTAGGGCGAGAACAGATACATGTCCTCGTTGTTCTTGGCCAGCTCGAAGGTGATGTCGGGAATCACCACCCCCAGGCTCAGGGTCTTGATCCGGATCTTCTCGTCGGCGTTCTCGCGCTTGGTGTCCAAGAAGCGGTAGATGTCAGGGTGATGCGCGTTGAGGTACACCGCACCCGCACCCTGGCGCGCGCCCAGCTGATTGGCGTAGGAGAACGAATCCTCGAGCAGCTTCATGATCGGGATGACACCCGAAGACTGGTTCTCGATGTTCTTGATCGGCGCGCCTTGCTCACGAATGTTGGTCAGCAGCAACGCAACTCCCCCACCGCGCTTGGATAGCTGCAGTGCGGAGTTGATCGAACGCCCGATCGACTCCATGTTGTCCTCGATGCGCAGCAGGAAGCAGCTCACCGGTTCCCCGCGCTGCTTTTTGCCCGAGTTCAAGAACGTCGGGGTGGCCGGCTGGAACCGCCCTTCGATGATCTCGTCGACCAGCTTCTCTGCCAGCACCGTGTCGCCGGCGGCCAGGGTCAGCGCCACCATGACGACCCGGTCCTCGAAGCGCTCCAGGTAGCGCTTTCCGTCGAACGTCTTGAGCGTGTAGGAGGTGTAGTACTTGAACGCGCCCAGGAACGTCGGGAACCGGAACTTCTTGGCGTAGGCACGGTCCAGCAGCGTCTTGACGAAGTTGCGCGAGTACTGGTCAAGAACCTCACGCTCGTAATAGTTCTCGCGGATCAGGTAGTCGATCTTCTCGTCCTGATTGTGGAAGAAGACCGTGTTCTGGTTGACGTGCTCCAGGAAGTACTGACGCGCCGCGAGAACGTCTTTCTCGAACTGAATCTTGCCGTCCTTGTCGTACAGATTCAGCATGGCGTTCAGCGCGTGGTAGTCCGTCTCTTCGGGCAACACATGCGTGCCAGCGGTTATAGGCTCTGCAGCGACGGTTGGTGGCACGTCTGTTCCTTCCAGAATTCAATAAGGCCCACGCGAACGGCTTCCACGTCGTCCGGGGTTCCCATCAGTTCAAAGCGGTAGAGGTAGGGCACGCCACATTTGCGGGAAACCACGTTGCCCGCGTAGGCGAATTCTGCACCGAAGTTGTTGTTGCCCGCGGCGATGACGCCGCGGATCAACGACCTGTTGTGCTCGTTGTTCAAAAAGGCGATGACTTGCTTGGGGACGTAGCCACCGTTGTCGATGTCCGGCGTAGCCCGACCGCCGCCATACGTGGGCAATATCAATACGTACGGTTCGTCGACCTCGATACGGCCACGCAGCGGGATTCGGGTGGCGGGGACACCCAGCTTCTGCACGAAACGGTGGGTGTTCTCCGACACCGAGGAAAAATAGACCAGGTTGCGCTGCGTGATGTCCATGGCACCGCAACCTCCTTACTTGCTCATCTACTGCACTACGCGCTCAGCGCGGCTCCGGCAAGCGCCTTGATGCGATCGGGCCGGAAGCCCGACCAGTGGGCATCTCCTGCCACCACGACGGGGGCCTGCAGATAACCCAGTGCCATCACGAAGTCGCGCGCCTCGGCGTCCAGGCTGATGTCGACCTTCTCGTAAGCAAGACCCTGCTTGTCGAGAGCCTTGTAGGTGGCGCTGCACTGCACACATGCCGGCTTGGTGTACACGGTGATGCTCATGGAAGCCGCTCCTCTGCGGGGAAGGAAGGTCGGGAGTTTTATTACGGACTGGCAACTGCTTGGGGCACTACATCGCCGCTATGTTCAGCGATCCGTCAAGCCCCCGGATTCCCGTCTTGCGGCTGTCAGGCTGAACGACCTGGCTAAGCCGATTTCGGGAGGTTCAGTGGGCCTTGCGAGCTTCGTGAACCTGGGATCTGCCGGCTCCCGAAACACTACACCTAGTGGCTGACAAGATGTCGAGATACAACATGTTCTGAATAACAATTCTGAAATTCCCTGGTCGTAAGCGCTGTCGCGCAGCCACGCCCCGGCGTGTCGCAGATCACAAACCCGGCCCAGAACGCTCATGCGTACTGGTATAGCAGCGGCCACCGACAACCCGGGTGCCGCCGTCGTGCTTGCCCGCAGCTAGCAAAGCCGCCAGCACTAGCTGGCGGCTTTAACTATTAACTTTCCGGAACGCTGCTGGTCACCCAGCGAACGCCTTGTTGGCTTCTACCAATTTCAGGCAGCCAAATTCAGCCGACTTCGGCCGCGAGCTTGCCGACGGCGTCGCGCACATTGGCCACTAACTCGGCGTGCTCGGCGGGGGCCTTGCCCTCCAAAGTTGCGAACGGCACCGACAGTTTGACCGCCTCGACGACCCGGGCGCCGGCGATGCCGAACGACTTGCGGGTCTCGTCGTGCGCCCAAACTCCGCCATATCGGCCGAAGGCCCCGCCGACGACCGCCAGCGGCTTGTCCTTCAACGCGCCGTTGCCAAATGGGCGAGACAGCCAGTCGATCGCGTTCTTGACGACGGCCGGAATGCTGCCGTTGTACTCGGGGGTGACCACCAGCGCGGCGTCTGCCGCAGCCGCCGCGGCGCGTAGTGCATCCACCGGAGCCAGCGCAGCAGCCTCGGGGTTCATCGAGTCATCGATCTCCTCGTTGTAGAACGGAAGCTCGGCCAGACCTTCGAACACGGTGACGATGACATCGTCGGGCGCCACGTCAACCGCCAGTTCGGCGATCTTGCGATTTATCGATGCCGCGCGCAGGCTGCCCACCAACGCCAGGACCTTGATCTCTGCCACTGTTTCGTTTCCCTCCGGTTGTTGGTCTACATCTTCGCACGGGTTAAGCGGACTATAGTCCGTTTTATTCCAGCCGCGTTAAAGTGCAGGGGTGAGCGGTGTCGAGCGATTGGGCGAGTTGCGTGTGTCGGCTCCGCGCGAGCTACCCCAGGAACGGGGCGACGCCGCGCGCAACCGGGAGCTGCTGCTGCAGGCGGCCCGCCGTTTGGTCGCCAAACGCGGCGCCGAAGCGGTCACGATGGACGACGTCGCCGCGGCTGCCGGCGTCGGCAAGGGCACGCTGTTCCGCCGGTTCGGCAGTCGGGCCGGGCTGATGATGGTGCTGCTCGACGAGGACGAGCGCAGCAGTCAGCAGGCCTTCCTGTTCGGGCCGCCACCGCTGGGGCCCGACGCGCCGCCGATGGATCGACTGGAGGCATTCGGCCGCGATCGCCTGCGCTTTGTCCACACCCATCACGCACTGCTGTCGGCGGCCAAAGGCGAGCCGCTCACCCGCCACGTCGGGGCCGCAGCGGTGCAGCGCACGCATGTGCGGGTGCTGCTGCAAGCGGCCAACACCAGCGGCGATCTCGATGTGCAGACCGACGCGTTGCTGGCCTTGCTAGACGTGGATTACGTTGAGCACCAACTGAATTACGGCGGCCACACTCTTGAGACGCTGGGCGATGCCTGGGAGAGTCTGGCGCGCAAGCTATGCGGACAGTGACCTGACCGACATGGTCGCACCGCCATCCAGTTGGGTCCTGCACGTTGATCTCGATCAATTTCTGGCCTCGGTCGAACTGCGCCGTCATCCCGAACTGGCTGGGCTACCCGTCATCGTGGGCGGCAGCGGTGATCCCACCGAGCCGCGAAAGGTCGTCACCTGCGCGTCGTACGAGGCTCGTGAGTTCGGGGTACACGCGGGCATGCCGTTGCGCACCGCCGCTCGGCGCTGCCCGCCAAACTCAGGCGCCACCTTCTTGCCGTCGGATCCGGCCACCTACGACGAGGCGTCCGACCAGGTGATGGGGCTGCTACGCGACCTAGGGCACCCGGTCGAGGTATGGGGCTGGGACGAAGCCTACCTGTCGGTGACGCATGCCGATCCCACTGAAGTCGCGGAAGAGATTCGCGCCGTTGTCTTTTCAGAAACCGGACTGTCTTGTTCGGTCGGCATCAGCGACAACAAACAGCGCGCGAAGGTGGCCACCGGCTTTGGGAAGCCGGGCGGAGTATTTGTGCTCGCCGACGCGAACTGGATGGACGTAATGGCCGATCAGCCGGTCGACGCGCTGTGGGGCGTCGGCCCTAAGGCGGCGAAAAGGCTTGCGGCCCTGGATATCACCACGGTACGAGAGTTGGCCAACAGTGACGCCGAGGTCCTGACGTCCACCTTCGGACCACGCACCGGCCTGTGGCTGCTGCTGCTCGCCAAGGGCGGCGGCGACGCGGAGGTCAGCGCCAAACCGTGGGTCCCGCGCTCTCGCAGCCATGTCGTCACCTTCCCGCGCGACCTCACCGACCGCTCCGAAATGGACTCGGCTGTCACACAATTGGCGAGGCGCGCGCTGGATGAAGTTGTGGCATCGGCCCGCACTGTTACCCGGGTCGCGGTCACCGTGCGTACAGCGACGTTCTACACCCGCACCAAGATTCGCAAGCTGCCGGCGCCAACTACCGATCCTGACGTCATCGTCGCAGCGGCGCTGGGCGTCCTGGATCTGTTCGAACTCGACCGTCCGGTCCGGCTACTCGGGGTCCGGCTCGAATTGGTGCTGCCGGCCTAGCTGGGCCGGGCTGGGCCGAAGCGCCCGCGTGAAGATGACGTTAACCTGCCGCATCGCCACGCTGTAAGGCCACCACGCCAGCCGCTTGAATGCGTAGAGCGCCCGAATGTCCTGAGACGTGTAGATCAGGTATCTGTTCTTCGCGACGCCCGCCATGATCTTGTCGGCAGCCTTTTCCGGTGACACCGCATGACCGCTAAAGCGGTCGATCCACCGGCTGACCTTGGGGTCCTCACGGTCGACGCCGGCGATTTCGACGGTATTGACCAGCGGCGTCCTTACCGCCCCGGGTACCACGACAGAGACCCCGATGCGGTGCCGGGCCAGGTCGAAGCGCAGCACCTCGGACAGGCCACGGAGTCCGAACTTGCTGGCGCTGTAGGCCGCATGCCACGGCAGCGCGACCAGCCCGGCCGCCGACGACACATTGACAACATGCCCACCGCGGCGCGCCACGACCATTGGGGGAACAAACGATTCGATGACGTGGATCGGGCCCATCAGATTGATCTCGACCATCTTGGTCCACTGCTCGTGGCTCAGCCGATCGACGGTGCCCCAGGCCGATACGCCGGCGATGTTCATCACGACGTCCATGCTCGGGTGCGTGGCGTGGACGTCGGCGGCGAACGCCGCGACCTCGTGATAGTCGGCGATATCCAGCACCCGGTGCGCCGGCACCTGAGACCCCAGCGCACGGGCATCGGCCACGGTCTGCGCCAGCCCGTCCGCGTCGCGATCCGTCAGAAACAGCTCGGCCCCGTGCGCCGCCAGCCGCAACGCGGTAGCCCGGCCGATGCCGCTGGCCGCGCCGGTGACAAGACAGCGCTTCCCTGCGAAGTACCGCGCGGATCCCCGTTGCGCCATGAGGGTGACGATACCGCCGGTACCGGCTGGGCCGCGTTATCCCCGGCCGCCACCCCACAAGGAGTTGAGCCACAACTGCTCGAGCAGGCGAATGCGACGGTCGATGTCGTCGTCCGCTCCGCCGATAAACGCCGGGTCACCGCTGAGCATCAGCGCGGTGGTACCGGTCAGGGTGCGCACCAGGGTCGTGATGTCGTCGCTGATCGGACTCGCGGTCCCGGCCTTCATCTCGGCGTCGACGATGGCAACGATCTCGCGCACGACCTCGTCGAACTGCTGATCGAGAATGCCCCGGATCTCGATATCGGTGTAGCGGGCCGCATTACAGGCCGCCATCACCGGGTCGTTGTGCGCGTAGACGGCGGCGGCGCTACCCACCATCCGCTTGGCGAACTGCTCCGGTGACTCGTCGGGACGGCGGGGAGCGAAAAACTGCGTGAGTTCTTCGAGCTCCTGGGTGGCTTCGGCCACGATCTGCGCGAGCACCGCGTACTTGGAGTCGAAGTAGAAGTAGAAGCCGGACCGGCCCACCCCGGCGCGAAGGCTGATGGTGCTGACCGACAGCTCCGCGAAGGGCCGCTCCTGGAGCAGTTCACGTACCGCGGCCATGATCGCCTGCCGGTGCTTGTCGCCACGTCGTCGAGTGGCCGACTCACCCGGCTCCGCGTGGCTGCTCATCCCCTGACCTTGCACCACACCACTCCAAATACAAACTTGACAGCCGTCAACTTTGTATCGAAGGATAGTGGCAAGTGACGGATGTCACCAGCCCCGGGTCCGCAAAGGAGCGTCCATGCCCGCCACCATCAGCACGCCGCATTACCTGCTTGACCAGGCACGGCGCCGGTTCACCCCGTCGATCAACAACTTTCCCGGTATGGGGATGGTCGAGCGCAAGCTGCTGAATACTCAGTTCGAGGAGCGCAAACTCGCCGACCCACCGCCGGGCAGCGGCCTCAAGGCGGCCGTCGGCGACGCGGGACTTCCGGTCATCGGGCACATCATCGAGATGCTGCGGGGCGGACCCGACTATCTGATGCACCTCTACCAAACCAAGGGGCCCGTGGTCTTCGGAGATTCACCCGTGCTGCCGGGCATCGCCGCCCTGGGCCCAGATGCCGCGCAGGTCGTCTACTCCAACCGCAACAAGGACTTCTCGCAGCAGGGCTGGGTTCCGGTGATCGGTCCCTTCTTCCACCGCGGCCTGATGCTGCTCGACTTCGAAGAGCACATGTTCCACCGGCGGATCATGCAGGAGGCCTTCGTCCGCTCCCGGCTGGTCAGCTACGTCGAGCAGATGGACAAGGTGGTCTCGCAGACGATCGCCAGCGACTGGGTGGCCAATGACGCGCGCTTCCTGCTCTACCCGGCAATGAAGGAACTGACGCTCGACATCGCGTCGATGGTGTTCATGGGCCACGAGCCGGGCACCGACCACGAACTGGTGACCAAGGTCAACAACGCGTTTGCGATCACCACGCGCGCGGGCAACGCGATCATCCGCACTCCCGTGCCGCCGTTCACCTGGTGGCGTGGACTCAAGGCCCGCGAATTGCTGGAGAACTACTTCCGCGACCGAGTCAAGGAACAGCGGGCCACCCAAGGCGACGACCTGCTGTCGGTGTTGTGCCGCACCGAGGACGAGGACGGCAACAAGTTCTCCGACGAGGACATCGTCAACCACATGATCTTCCTGATGATGGCCGCACACGACACGTCGACATCGACGGTGACGACGATGGCCTATAACCTTGCCGCCCACCCGGAATGGCAGCAGCGCTGCCGCGAAGAATCCGACCGGCTCGGCGACGGGCCCGTCGACATCGAGTCGCTGGAGAAGTTGGAGTCACTCGACCTGGTAATGAACGAGTCGATCCGGCTGGTGACCCCGGTGCAGTGGGCCATGCGGCAGACGGTGCGCGACACCGAACTGCTGGGCTACTACATTCCCAAGGGCACCAACGTCATCGCCTACCCGGGCATGAATCACCGGCTCCCCGAATTATGGACGGACCCACTGAAATTCGACCCGGAGCGGTTCACCGAGCCACGCAACGAGCACAAACGGCACCGCTATGCGTTCACACCGTTCGGCGGGGGCGCCCACAAGTGCATCGGCATGACGTTCGGGCAGTTGGAGATCAAGACGATCCTGCACCGCCTGCTGCGCCGCTACCGGTTGGAGCAACCCCGCCCGGGCTACAAGTGCGAGTGGGACTACGGCGGGATGCCGGTGCAGAAAGACGGCATGCCGATTATGTTGCGCCCGATCTGAACTCGAGTACCCGCGAGCTCAGGCCATCAGCCGATTGGCGCACGTGATCAGCGCGCGCAGCGCCGACTGAATCGGATCTTCGGACAGACCCATTGCCCACTCGGCGCGGATGCCGTCGCTGCCGCAGATGAACGTTGCGGTGCATCCGTCAGAAGCCATCTGATGGAAATTCAGTGTTTCGATCGCGATTCCGCGCTCGTGCAACATTGCGGTGAGTGCGGCGATCGGCCCGCTGGCGGCAGCGGTCGAGGTGCTGATGCAATCGCCGATGGCGATCATCGCCCGGAAGTTGCGGGCTTGCGCACCGAGCCGCCCAGTGGGTCGCTCGATGTCCGCGCACTTCCAGTGCCCTATCCGTAGTGGGCCGGCGGCCTGGCCATAGCTGGCCAGGAAACTCTCCCAGGGCATCGCGCCGGCTTGTTCCCGCAGGCCGCGCGGCAAGGCGACCCCGAAGCGATCGCCGAACCACGCATTGGCGTCGCACGGGTGCGCCACCACACTGGCTGAGTCCAGCTCGCGAAGGGACTGAGGTCTGGAAAGGGGCTGCGTAAGAGGCATTGCGTCGGTCTTCTCTGGTCAACAGGAGCGACCGACGGTAGTAGCTTCCGACCCACAGCGGGGGGTCGGTCTGGATCAGACCCCGCTGCGGGTGCTGGCTACTACGGCACTCTGGAGAAGACGCACGAACGCGACAGTAGGCGCCGTCCGTCGAGAGTGCAACTTCATTTTCGCGACCGCTAGACGACGTTTGAAACAAATTCACCAAATTAGGTTTACCTTGGTTAAATAGTGGTTATCCCGTCGTCGCCTTAGCCTCAAGCGGCTACCCGCCCCCTCAGATGAAAGGCAACGGCAATGAAGTCGACAACCCTCGAGAAGGCGCGTGAAGCGGCGACAGTTGCGATAGGCCTGATCGAAATTCTGTTGGTGCCGACGAGATTGTCATCCGCGTGGGAGCGAATAGCAGCAGCAGAGAACTGATCGCCAAGTTCGTGCATTAACTTCATCGATTCAGACCGCCCGTCCTGCGGCGCAATTGCCCGAGTGCATTGCGCCAGTCCCGGTATGATCATACTCAATTGCATTGTGCCAGTGAGGATTTGATAAAGGCTGATCCCTACTGCGCGGCGCCAGTACAGACGTGACAGAACTCATTCTTTACCGCGTTATGCCAGTGCAGATATGACAAATCTTTATGTGTTGTGCCAGTGCAGATATGACAAAACTTTATTGCGTTGCGCCAGTACCGATGTGACAAAACACGGCTTTTAGCAGGCGCCATGAAAAACCTCAAAAAATCTGGTTTACACGTGTTTAACAGAGGGTATGCGCCCCGTCGCATTGGCCATCAACGGCTAGATTGTCCCCTCACTCGGAAAGGCACGACAATGAAGTCGAAACGCACCAGGAAAACCCTAAGAGCAGTGGCAGCAGCGACGGGTGTCGTCGCGGTGTTGCTAGTCCCGACGGGATGCTCCACAGCCGCCGGCGGCACGGGCTGCTCCACCATTTGCCTCTAGCCAAACGGGATAAGCGCCCGCTCGCTGCGGGATGGCCCCAGGTCCTCTCGACTCCGTGTCACCTCTTCGCACGCTCAACTCACCGGAATCCGGTCGGTGGCACACGCCGTTTTTTGTTATTCAACATGTGTTTAATCGTTTAGAAAGAAGACGATCATGAAGGCAAACAACACGAAGAAAGCTGTTAAAGCTGCTGCAGCTGCTGCGGGCGTGGCCGCGGTGTTGCTCTTGCCGGGCTGCTCAACAGCCGCGGGTGGCACCGGGGCACCCGTAGTGGGCGGCGTCGCCGTCCCGCCAATCTGCGTCGGGCCCCTCTGCATCTGACCGCCGCAGGAGAAGACGGCCTGCCGGGAACTTCGGTTCCTGGTGGGCCGCCTTCCTGTTCAACTGATCGGGCCGGCCGGAGAATCCAGCCGCAGATATGCCTGAATCGTCGTTCCGGTGCTGGCAGTGTGAGTACGCACCAGATCCGAGATGGCGTTGACCAGAAAAAGTCCCCGGCTGGCCGGTCCGGTCGGGCCGGGGTCCAGCCGTCCTACCAACGGATCATCGAGTCGTCCGCTGTCACGCGCCTCGCACACCAAATGGTCATCGTCGCGCCAGAACGCCAGCCGGCAAGCGCCGTCGGTGTACATCAAGCTGTTGGTGGCCAGCTCAGTGGCGACCAGTTGCAGATCTTCGATTCCGTCCTGTGACAGCCCAACCCACCCGGCGTAGTTGACGGCGAACGATCGAGCCGGCCGCAGGTCCGCGGATTTGCGAACCATGTACGTCACCGCGCCCGGATTGACGGGCAGTGGCCGATTGCACTGCGCCAGCACCTCATCCGGCGCGTACTCGTCGCTGTGTTGCAGCGAACCGGATTTCCACAACAGCGGATGCGTCATGCCGGCGCTTGCCAGCACGTCGTTGTCCAGCCGCTTCGCGTCGTAGAGACACAGCGCGGTCACCCGACGACCTTCAAACGCGCTATTGACCAGCGCCTCATGCTGCATGCAGGCCAAAGACTCGTCCGCGCTGCGCTCCGGCCAGAAAACTTGGCTGACAATCCGGGCCCGCCGGTTGGCGTTCTCCTCGACAAAGGAGCCTTCTAGCGCCAGAAGCCGGCTCGGGTTGCGGGCAGCCTCGGCGATGTCGACCAGCTGCAGTCCGGATGTCGTGCCCTCACCGCCGAGCGCGTCACGGAGCGAGGCCAAATATTCGCCGGGAACCGCGACGAGCACCGGCTCGTCCATCGCCAAACCTTCGAGCACGAAGGGCACCACTGCGTCCAGGTACTCCCGCTGCGAGTGGTAGAGGAGCGCGGAATGAACGAAGCCTTGATGCCCGCTCTCCGTGCCCCTGATCATTTCGGCACTCCCGCTTTCCATCATCACCAATGCCAACCCCCAGCCGGACCGGCTCTCCTGTACCTATCCCCGCGCCCCATTACCCCTCCCAATACCCCGCACGCGCGTTCCCTATGCAGGAAACTGATCACAAACCCGCCTCGGGTAGAAGGACGTTCGTCACAGCCACCAAGAGGCCGCGGCGTCGAGATGACGACGGACGCGATAGCGCGCCAAGCTGTCGTCGCCGGCCGTGATCGCGTCGAGAATCCGCAAATGCGCGTGCTCGACGGCGACGGCGTCATCCCGGGCCGGCGGCTCCTGTCCGGTGCTGGACCAATGCCGACGGAACAGCTCGACGATGATCCGCAGGAACAGGTCCAGCAGCGCGTTGCCGGCCAGCTGCGCCAGTCCGATATGGAACCGTGATTCCTCGAAGGTCGCCTGGCGCACGTCATCGGCGGTGTGCAGGGTGTGCTCGAGTGCGGACCGGTGGGCCTGCAGGAAAGCCGCCACCTCGGGGTCGGCCCGTCGCTTGACGACCTTAGCGACGTTGTCGATCTCGATGGCGTCCCGCACACAACGCAGGTCTTCGCGCCGCGGCTTCCGGAATTGTAGATACAGGGCGATCGTGTCGATGCTGGCTTGCGCATGGGGTTGTGTGACCACCAGCCCGCCGCCGGGTCCGCGTCGCATCTGCGCGACGGAGTGATATTCGAGTAGTCGCACCGCTTCGCGCAACACCGCACGGCTCACTCGATAGCGTTCCAACAAGGCACTCTCGGTGCCGAAGACCGACCCGATCCGCCAGCCGCCAGAACCGATCTCGTCGCCGATGGTGGCCGCGAGCACCTCCGCCAACTTGCCGCGCGGAACTTCCGTCTCGGGCGTCTCGCGTTTGCGTCCCTTCCGCGCTCTGCGGCGCCCCGGGTCGCCCTGGTGATGCTCTTGCAACCAGCCGGTCACCGTCGCGACGTGTCGCTCGGACAGCGACTTGGCCCGGCCGGGATCGCCGGCGGTGACCGCGGCAACGATTTCGGCGTGGTCGCTGTGCATATAGTCGAGCGCCTCGATGGCCTCACTTGCCGAGTCGGTTCGCGACCGCAGGGCGTATCGAGTGGTAAGCCTCATCAACACATCGATAAAGAGTTGCAGGACCGGGTTTTTCGACTGTTCGGCCAACGCGATGTGGAATTCGTCCCGGGGCGCCGGCAGTCCCGGCCGCCACTGTTCCTGTGCGCGCAACACCTCGCGTAACCGCTCGATGCCCGCTTCGTCGATCCGCTCCGCCGCAAGCGAGGCCGCCAGCGGCTCGAGCACCAGCCGTGCGTTGAGCAGATCAGCGAGCGTGGTGCCCAGGTATTCGAGATAGATGACGACCGCGCGAGTCGCGGGTCCCGCATCGGGCTGACTGATCAGCAACCCGCCGCCCGGCCCGCGGCGCATCCGGGCCACCTGATGGTGCTCGACGAGGCGAACGGCCTCCCGCAGCACCGAACGACTCACGCCGAAGCGTTCTTGTAGAGCGTGTTCTGAACCCAGCGACTCTCCGACGGGCCAGCCACGGCGAACGATGTCCGCCTCGATCTGACGGGCAATCGTCGCAGCCAGTTTCTTTGTCCCTCCCGCGGCCGGCGCGGGGCTTAGCTGAATCTCAATACTGCACTCCCACAAGCTGTCTCAACAGCTAAGCAGCATGCAACCCGCGACCGGACCCCCGCCCACGGAAACCACGCCGACCTCGGGACGCCGCGACACCTGTCGCTCCCCCGCTTCCCCGCGCAACTGCAGACACCCTTCGTGCAGTGCCCAGTAGCCGTGCATGCGCCCCGCCGACAGCTGGCCGCCGTAGGTGTTCAACGGCAGTTGCCCGTCGCGGGCGATCCGAGCGCCGCCCTCGACGAACGGGCCGGCTTCGCCGTCGCCACAAATCCCCAGGGCCTCCAGCCAGGCGATGGTGAGATAGGTGAAGCCGTCGTACAGCTCGGCAAGCGCGAGGTCGGCGGGTTTCAAGTCGGTGCGCGACCACATCTGCGCGGTCGCATCCGACATCGCCATCCTCGGGTAGTCGTCGCGGTGGAACCAGCCACCAGCGCCGTCCGACCCGCCGATCGCCTCCAACCGCACCGGCCGGTGCGGGCAATCGGGGCCGTACTCCGCGTTCGACACCACCACGGCGATCGAGCCGTCGATGGGCACGTCGCAGTCCAGCAGCCCGAACGGCGTCGAAACCAGCCGCGCCCCCAGGTAGTCGGCCATCGTCATCGGCTCGCGGTACACGGCAAGCGGATTCAGCGCGGCATTACGCCGGCCATTGAGTGCCAGCCAACCCAGCTGCTCCTTGGTGGTCCCGTACAGTTCCATATGACGACGGCAGTTCAGTGCCAACCAGTTCGCGGCGGAATATGCTTGGGCCGCAACCAGATCGTTGACGTCATCCATCGGGCCGACCGCGGGCCGCTTTGCGCCCTCGGGTGTTTCGAACATCCGCGCCAGCGGCGGGGCGGGCGCGTTCTCCTCCTGCTTGACGGGCACTGTGCCGCCGAGCATTTGGATGGTCCGGTACACCACCACATGCCGGGCGCGTCTCTCGGACACCGCACGACATGCCGACATCACCGGGCTCAGCAGCCCGCCGGTACCGAAGCCGCTGCCGCAGTCGGCCGCCTCGATCTGCAGTTCGGCATTGACCTCTTCGGCGGGGGTATCACCCAACGTCGCGATGCCGTCGATGTCGGCGGGCACCAAGCCGGCGTCGGCGATCGCGCCGCGCACCGCTTCCATCGTCAGCTCCCGCCCCGGGATTCCGGTCCGGCGGCCGATCCGGGAAATGCCGATACCGGACACAATCGCGTCTTTTTCGAAATACGTCATCTGCACCGCCAGTCAGAGGAGAACCCGTCGCAACCACTGGAATCAATAGAGTGTACTGTATTGCCCGTGTCAGCCGAGTCGACATCACCGCTGCTCATCGAGCATTGCGACGATTGCTCACGCTGGGTGCATCCCGCAACCGGCGAATGCCGGGAGTGCGGCGCCGCACTGGTGGCGCGCCCGATTTCGGGACAGGGCACGGTGTTCACCTTCACGGTCAACCACCATCCGTATAACCCGGAGATCCCCGTCCCTTATGTGATCGCCATCGTCGAGCTCGCCGAACAAAGCGGCCTGCGAGTGGCAGCCAATATCGTTGACTGCGAACCGGATTCGGTGACGTGCGGGATGCCGGTCAGCATCCGGCCCGAGCAGGGCGCCGGCGGTGCGCCATTGTTCGCACCGGCCTAGAGCTAATTGATCAGCGGGTCACGCGGCATGCCGAGGATGCGCTCGGCAATCTGGTTGCGGGTGACTTCCGAGGTACCACCGGCAATGGCCATGCCGCGCGCACCCATGATCAGCCGGCCCGGCGCGGCACCAGCGCCGTCGACCAGCGCCACCTCGGGCCCGGTCAGGGCGGCCATGATGGCGGCGCCCTCCACCATGTGGTCGGCCAGCTTCAGTTTGGTGACGTTGCCTTCGGGCCCCGGGCCCGCGCCTTCGACGCTGCGGGCGACCCGCCGCAGGTTGAGCAGCCGCAGCGCGGTTTCGTTGGCAAGGTAGGAGCCGACCCGAATATCCGCGCCCGCCAATCGATCTGCGTGCTGTCGGGCCAGTTCTACCAGCGCGGTCGCCAATCCCTCATAGAAAGATCCGCTACCACCGATGCTGACCCGCTCGTTGCCCAGCGTCGCCCGCGCGACCGTCCATCCCGAGTTCGGCGTCCCGACGACATCCTCGTCGGGAACGAACAGATCGTTGAAGAACACCTCGTTGAAGTCCGAGCCGCCGGTGATCTGCCGCAGCGGACGCACCTCGACTTCGGGCGCCTTCATATCGACGATCACCGTGGTGATGCCGGCATGCTTGGGCGCGTCGGGATCGGTGCGCACGGTGGCCAGGCCACGCGCACAGTAGTGGGCTCCACTGGTCCACACCTTTTGGCCGTTGATCTTCCAGCCGCCGTCGACCCGAGTGGCCTTGGTCTTGATGGATGCCGCATCCGACCCCGCCTCGGGTTCGGAGAACAGCTGGCACCAGATCTCGTCTTTGCGCAACGCCTTCTCGACGAATCTTTCGATCTGCCACTCGGTTCCGTGCTGGATCAGGGTCAGGATCACCCAGCCGGTGATGCCGTAGTCCGGGCGCTTGATGCCGGCCGCCTTGAACTCCTCCTCGATCACCAGCTGCTCCACCGCATCGGCGGCCAGCCCCCAGGGCTTGGGCCAGTGCGGCATCACGTAGCCGGTCGCGATCAGCTTGTCGCGTTGCGCCTGCTTGTCCAGACCGGCCAGCTCGGCGGCATCGGCCTGGATGCGCGTGCGCAGTTCCTCGGCCTCGGGCGGCAAGTCCAGGCTGTTTTCCCGGACAGCGCCCGCCGCGGTGCGATCGAAGACATCGCGCGCCGGCGTGTCACCTCCGAACAGTGCCGAGGTCACCAACGCCCGTCGCAAGTGCAGATGCGCGTCGTGCTCCCAGGTGAAGCCGATACCGCCGTGTACCTGAATGTTGAGTTCGGCATTGCGGGCATACGCCGGAAGTGCCAGCGCCGCAGCGACTGCGGCGACGAGACGGAACTGTTCCTCATCCTCTCCCGCTGCACGCGAGGCGTCCCATACCGCGGCCGTCGCCGACTCGACGGCGACAAGCATGTTCGCGCAATGGTGTTTCACCGCTTGGAATGTGGCGATGGTCCGGCCGAATTGCTGGCGCACCTTCGCGTAGTCGACGGCGGCATCGACGCAGTCCGACGATCCGCCCACCGCCTCGGCGGCCAGCAACGTTCGCGCCCGGGCCAGCGCCGTTTCCCGCGCCCCGGTAACGATGTCGTCGGAATCGACGCTGACGTTATCCAGGCGAACCCGTCCGGAACGCCGAGTTGGATCGAGGTTCTCGGGCACGTCGACCGACACACCGGCGCGGCCGCGGTCCAGCAGCAGAACGTCGTCGCCGGCCGCGATCAGCAGCAGCTCGGCGAGCCCGGCCCCCAATACGACTCCGGCCTCGCCGTTCGCAACGCCGTCTTTGACCTGCACGCTGCTGTCCAAGCCGATACCCGCGGTGACAGTGCCGTCGATCAGACCGGGTAGCAATCGCGACTTCTGTTCGGCTGTACCGTCTTTGGCGATTACCGCGGAGGTGATCACGGTCGGGACGAACGGACCCGGAGCGACCGCACGGCCAAGCTCTTCGATCACCACCACGAGTTCGGGCAACCCGTAGCCGGAGCCGCCGTGTTCCTCGTCGACGTGCAGTCCGAGCCAGCCGAGCTCGGCGATGTCGGACCAGAATGTCGGCCGACCCTCTTCGGGGCTGTCGAGCAGCGCACGCGCCGCCAAGCGCGCCTTCTGCGAAGTCAGGAAAGACCGAGCGACCTCGGCAAGCTCGCGATGGTCGTCGGTAAGTGCGATACCCATGGAGACCTCCTCGCGCCAGTACCCTCCCCGCACCGTCGTCGGGTGGTTGGCCACCCCGCTCCGAGGGGGAGCGGGGTGGCTGCCTAAAGAGTGTACTTATTGCGGACAGGCCCCTACCGGGGGTCTCTACTTGGGCGCGAAGCGCTGCCCGGCGTCCAGTCGCAGGCACTGGCCGTTGAGCATCGGGTTGTCGACGATGGCCGCCGCCAGCTTGGCGTACTCCTCCGGCCGGCCCATCCGCTTGGGGAAAGCCGCGTCGCGGGTCAGCGTCGCCGCCATCTCATCGGGAACCATCGATGTCAGGCCGGTGAGGAACAGGCTCGGGGCGATTGCCAGCACGCGGATGCCCATCGACCCCAAGTCACGAGCCATCGTCAGGCACATACCCGCGATCGCCGCCTTGGCAGCGGTGTAGGCGACCTGGCCGATCTGGCCCTCGAAGGCGGCAATCGAAGCGGTGTTGATGATGACGCCGCGCTCGTCGTCTTCGGACTCGTTCTTGGCCATGTGCGCGGCCGCCAGCCGGCTGATGTTGAAAGTCGCGATGAGGTTGAGATCGATCACGGATTGGAAGGATTCGAGATCGTGGGGGCCCGACTTGGTCAGCGTGCGCTTGGCGATTCCGCCGCCGGCGGTGGTGACGATGACGTGCAGCCCGCCGAGCTTGTCGACCGCAGTCTGCAAGGTCTGCTCGGTGCCGGTGAAGTCGGTGACGTCGACCGGGTAGAACGTGCCGCCGATGCCTTCGGCAACAGCTTTGCCGTCGGAGCCCTCGCGGTCGAAGATGGCGACATCCGCTCCGCGTTCGTGCAGCAGCTCGGCGGTGGCGCGACCCATCCCCGATGCGCCGCCGATGATGACGGCCTTCTTCCCGTTGATCTCCATCCGGACGTCTCCTTTTTGGGTTGTCAGATCCTGTGCAATCTGTAACGTTACGTAGGAACGCTAGCGTGTCCGTTCTGCACGGTTGTCACCGAGCCATGCCAAGCTGGCGACCGTGCTCCTTCTCGAGGTGGTAGCCACGTCGGTTGACGTCGGTGCCACGTCGTCACGGCTGACCAAGGTCGCGCGCATTGCCGACCTTCTCACGAAGGCCGCACCAGACCCGGAATTGGTCGCGATCGTCGTGTCGTGGCTCTCCGGTGAGCTGCCGCAGCGCCAGATCGGCGTGGGCTGGGCGTCGTTGCGGTCGCGACCGCCGGCGGCTTCGGAGCCAGAGCTCACGGTGACCGGTGTGCACGCCAGCTTCACCGAGATCGGCGGGCTCGCGGGCAAGGGGTCGCAGGCGCGCCGCGCCGCACTGCTCGCGACGCTGTTCGCCGCCGCAACCGAAGCCGAGCAGACGTTCCTGGTGCGGCTGCTCGGCGGCGAGCTGCGCCAGGGCGCGCTGGCCGGGATCATGGCCGACGCGGTGGCCAAGGCCGCCGACATCCCCACCACCGCGGTGCAGCGCGCGGCGATGCTGGGCGGCGACCTGCCCGCGGTCGCCGCGGCCGCCCTGTCCGGTGGAGCGGTGGCGGTGCAGGCATTCATGCTGCGGGTGGGCCAGCCCGTCGGCCCGATGCTGGCACAAACCGCGACCAGCGTGGCCGAAGCGCTCGAACGTCATGGCGGCACAACGATCTTCGAGGCAAAGCTGGACGGCGCGCGAGTGCAGATCCACCGCGCCGGGGACACAGTAAAGGTCTACACGCGAAGCCTGGACGACGTTACGGCCCGGCTGCCCGAGGTGGTGGAGGCAACGCTGGCGCTGCCCGTCAACGACCTCATCGCGGACGGCGAGGCGATCGCGTTACGGCCCGACAACCGGCCGCACCGCTTTCAGGTCACCGCCTCCCGCTTCGGCCGATCGGCCGACGTGACTGCAGCCCAAGCGGCGCAACCGCTTTCGGTGTTCTTCTTCGACATCTTGCACTGCTGCGGCGTCGACCTGCTGGACGCGCCGACCACCGAGCGGTTGACCGCCCTGGACGTGCTGGTGGGACCGCGGCACCGGGTCGATCGGTTGACCACGTCCGACCCCGGCGCCGCCGCGGCCTTCCTGAAGGCGACGCTGGCCGCCGGCCACGAGGGAGTGATGGCAAAGGCGCCAGGCTCCCCCTACCAGGCCGGGCGCCGCGGGGCGGGCTGGCTCAAGGTCAAGCCGGTCCACACGCTCGACCTCGTGGTGCTGGCCGTCGAATGGGGGTCGGGACGCCGGCGCGGCAAACTGTCCAACATTCACCTGGGCGCACGCGATCCGGTCACCGGCGAATTCATCATGGTGGGAAAGACTTTCAAGGGCATGACCGATGCCATGCTGGAATGGCAGACCGCGCGCTTCAGCGAACTGGCCGTCGAATCGACGGACGGCTATGTCGTGCAGTTGCGCCCCGAACAGGTCGTCGAAATCGCGCTCGACGGTGTGCAGAAGTCGACGCGCTACCCCGGCGGCCTGGCCCTGCGGTTTGCCAGGGTGGTGCGCTATCGCGATGACAAGAGTCCGGCCGAAGCGGACACCATCGACAACGTCCGTTCGCTGTACTAATTCACCCGAGCACTAAACCCCTCGTCGTCGTAGGGTTTGTCCGTGACTGTGCATGACAACGCTGTCAGCTACATCCGCACTGACGAGGACTTGCCGCCCGTCGCGATCATCGACCGCTCCCCGATCAGCGTCCGGCACAAGATCGTCTTCGGGATCATCGCGGTGCTCGGTGCGATTTCCTGGGCGATCATCGCGTTCGTGCGCGGCGAGACGGTGAACGCCGTCTGGTTGGTGGTCGCCGCGATCTGCACGTACATCATCGGGTTTCGTTTCTATGCCCGGCTGATCGAGATGAAGGTCGTCCGACCGCGCGACGACCACGCCACCCCGGCCGAAATTCTGGACGACGGCGCCGATTACGTGCCGACCGACCGGCGGGTGCTGTTCGGCCATCATTTCGCCGCGATCGCCGGCGCCGGGCCGCTGGTCGGTCCGGTGCTGGCCACCCAGATGGGCTATCTGCCCTGCAGCATCTGGATCATCTTCGGCGCGGTATTCGCCGGCGCCGTCCAGGACTACCTGGTGCTGTGGATCTCTACCCGGCGCCGCGGCCGTTCGCTGGGCCAGATGACCCGCGACGAGCTCGGTGCCGCCGGCGGCGCCGCCGCGATTGTCGGCGTCCTCGTGATCATGGTGATCATCATCGCGGTGCTGGCACTGGTGGTGGTCCGGGGCCTGGCCCAGAGTCCGTGGGGTGTGTTCTCGATCGCGATGACCATCCCGATTGCCATCTTCATGGGCTGCTATTTGCGGTTCCTGCGTCCCGGGCGGGTAGGAGAAGTTTCACTGATCGGTTTCGCGTTGCTGATGCTCGCCGTGGCGTCCGGCAATTGGGTCAGCGAAACCTCTTGGGGCACATCCTGGTTGAATCTGTCCGCGGTCACGGTCTCGTGGTTGATCATCATCTATGGCTTCGTGGCCTCGGTGCTGCCGGTGTGGTTGTTGCTGGCACCACGCGATTACCTGTCGACGTTCATGAAGGTCGGCGCCATCGCGTTGCTGGCGCTCGGCATCTTCATCGCGCGCCCATTCATCCAGGCGCCCGCCGTGTCACAGTTCGCCCACAACGGCGACGGCCCGGTGTTCCCCGGCTCGCTGTTCCCCTTTCTGTTCATCACGATCGCGTGCGGTGCGCTGTCCGGATTCCATGCGTTGATCTCGTCGGGGACGACCCCGAAGTTGCTGGAGAAGGAAAGCCAGATGCGCTTCATCGGCTACGGCGGCATGCTCACCGAGTCGTTCGTCGCCGTGATGGCATTGATCAGCGCGGCGATCCTCGACCAGCACGTGTATTTCGCGCTCAACGCGCCGGCCGCACAGACCGGCGGCACCGCGGCCACCGCCGCGCACTACGTCAACGGGCTCGGGTTGTCGGGTGCGCCGACGACGACCGACCAGCTCAACCAGGCCGCCGCGAGCGTCGGCGAGAAGTCGATCGTGTCGCGCACCGGCGGAGCCCCGACGCTCGCGGTAGGCATGTCCGAGGTGTTGAACCGGGCCTTCGGCGGCGCGGGCCTCAAGGCGTTCTGGTACCACTTCGCGATCATGTTCGAGGCGCTGTTCATCTTGACCGCCGTCGACGCGGGCACCCGGGTCGCGCGCTTCATGCTCTCCGACGCCCTGGGCAACCTGGGCGGTCCGCTGGCCAAGCTGCAAAATCCGAGCTGGCGTCCAGGCGTCTGGGGCTGCAGCCTTGCCGTGGTCGCGGCGTGGGGCGGCATCCTGCTGATGGGCGTGACCGATCCGCTCGGCGGCATCAACACGCTGTTCCCGCTGTTCGGTATCGCCAACCAGCTGCTCGCGGCGATCGCGCTGACCGTGATCACCGTGATCGTCGTCAAGAAGGGGCTGCTGAGGTGGGTGTGGATTCCGGGCGTCCCGCTGCTATGGGATCTGACGGTCACGCTGACCGCGTCGTGGCAGAAAATCTTCTCGGCGGATCCGGCCATCGGCTACTGGTCACAACATTTCCAGTATTCGGCCGCTAAACAGGCGGGCAAGACCACCTTCGGCTCGGCCAAGAATGCACACCAGCTCGATGAGGTCATCCGGAACACTTTCATTCAGGGCGCCCTGTCGATTCTTTTCGCGCTCGTGGTGATCATCGTGTTGGCTGCCGGAATTGCGGTCGCATTCAAGGCAATTCGTGGTGGCGGGAGGCCACTGACCGAGGATGACCCGATACCGTCGAAGATGTTCGCGCCCTCTGGCCTGCTGGCCACCGCCGCGGAGCGCGAAGTGCAACGGCAATGGGACGAGCCGCAGGCGGCACTGTCCGGCGAGCACCACGCCGGACAAGTCTAGAGTCCCGAATTTGGCTGCACCGCCCTAAGATTGTGCGGAATGAGAGTCGGTATCGACTTCGGCACCACCCACACTGTCGTCGCACTCGTCGACCGGGGTAACTACCCGGTCGTATCGTTCGACGGCGTCGATGCCTGGCCGTCGCTGATCGCCGCCAATGCGGCCGGGGAGCTGCGGTTCGGAGTGGACGCCGCCGCCGTCCGCCACGATCGCCACTGGTCGGTGCTGCGATCGATCAAACGTCTGCTCAACGACGCCGGACCGCAAACCGAGGTAACCCTGGCCGGCCGCAGCTATCGGTTGAGCGAACTTCTCGCCGGCTTTCTGGCGCAGCTGAAAAACGATCTTCTGCTGCGCTCGAATGGTTGTCTGACGCCGGGCGAAACCATCGAGGCAGCCATCAGCGTGCCCGCCAACGCCTCCAGCGCGCAGCGCCTGCTGACACTGGATGCCTTCGTGGCGGCCGGTTTTCACGTCGTCGCGCTGCTCAAACGAGCGGTCCGCCGCCAGCCTCGAATACGCCCATCGGTACCGCCCCACTATCACCGCCAAACGTGAGTACGTCCTCATTTACGACCTCGGCGGCGGCACCCTCGACGCGTCGCTGCTCAAGATGGCCGGACACTCGAACGAGGTGGTGATCAGCGAGGGCATCCAGCGCCTGGGTGGTGATGATTTCGACGACGCGATTCGCAAAACCGACTTCGCGACCGAACCAGATGTTTACGATATATTCCTGTGCCACAATATGATTCGCTGGCAGTCGGCTCCATCGGGAACTCAAGCATTTCCATCGATTCCTATTCATTGTCGGCGAATATTCGGTAACTCATCATCGCCAGCGCGTCCCACGTTCGTTTCGCAGTCGTATCGGTGCCCGGTCTGCGGGGCAGCAGAACGTCGCCGAGTCGATCGCGAAATCCACCGGAGTTCGGCTGAGCGCCACCAGATGATGCTCGTGGCGTGTGTACGCTGCGGGGGATGGTGCTACGCGAGGGGAGGATGGACGTCCGTGTCTTGTACGAGCAGGGCGTCCGCGGTGCTGCGCTCCTGGCGAGTGTGGCTAAAGCGGTCGATGCGGAACTCGCCAAGACAGGTGAGCGGTTGGTGTTACTGCTCAGTGAGCGCGTGACGGGTGTCGGCGAAAGCGTGACCGATCCGTGGAGGACGTACCAGGGTGTGAAATTTGTGGCCGGTCCCTGCGAACCTGATCCTGGGCCCACCAACAGTTAAGGGTCTCAAGGCAATTCGTGAGCTGCGAGCTCCTGCGTTTGACGGGTGTGCTGATGGGTAGAGCATGGTGCTAGGTGGCGGGGCGAATCCGGAGCCGCCGCGTTGCTAGTCCCTGGTAGTCATGATGGCGGCTACCGGGGGCGCCCCGAGGTGTAAACGTCTGGGCCGTTTACATCTTGTCGGAGCGGGTACCCCGCGCGCAGCGGTGCGTGCGGCGTCGCTCGAGGGGTGAAACGCGATGAACGAGTTGGAGCAGTTGGTCTTCGAGGTGCGGGGGTTCGCGACCGAGGTGCGGAAGCTGGGTTACTCGTCTGCGGTGAATGAGAACCCGTTCGTTGAATTGTCGGAGCGCATGGTTCGCCACGCCGATCGGGCGGATCACCGGAGTCGCTGAGCCCGGTGTCTTGTGCGGGATAACGCCCCATTCGCCGCAAGCGCCACTGCGGTGGTGGCGGTATGCCGCCACCCGTTAGCTCGGTTGCCTGGCCTGCAGGTCAAGATAGGTGCGCAACAAAGGCAGTTCAACGCCAAGTGCGGCGGCTTCGAGTTGCATCAAGTCGCGGTAGGTGTCGTCGGCGCGGTGTTCGATGAGGTCGTCGCGCAGGTGGTCGGTGAGCCGATCCTCCTGCCACCAGAAGTTGAGTTCGTAGCGGATCTCGTCTAGCCGTGCTACGACATCGCGGTCATCCAGCGGCGATCGCCCACGCAGGGTGGTTTTGAGTTGGTCGGCAAGCTGCGGGGATTGGGCACGGGTTAGCACTTCAACCCGGTCTTTGGGGTCCAGCGTGTAGAACCACGACAAGTCGACAGGTTGTGCAGGGTTGTCGGGCATGCCCCGAACCGTAGCCCTGCTGGCGCCAGGCGTCATTAAGCCCCTCGTCGGGCCGGGCGTAGCCTGAACAGATGCGGGGCGATTGTTCGATTTGGGGTGTTGATGATGGCGGACCGCCACCACATGAGGGGTAGTCGCCTCGGAGCCGTGAGCTACGAGGTCGAGCGCAGCCATGACTTGGCGCCGCGCCAGATAGCGCGCTACCGCACCGCGAACGGCGAGGAGTTCGCGGTCCCCTTCGCCGACGACGCGGAGATGCCCGGCACCTGGTGGTGTCGCAACGGCATGGAGGGCAGGCTGATCGAGGGTGGTGAGCTGGCCGAGCCCAAGAAGGTCAAAGTGCTGCGCACACCCTGGGACATGCTGCGGGAACGCCGCTCGATCGAGCAACTCGAGGAACTGCTCGAGGAACGCCTCGAGATCATCAAGTCACGCCGCGGTAGGTAGCTCAGTTCTAGTTGGGCGACCACGCTCGACCCCGATACTTTTCACTGCGGCTTTCGAGAAACGCAGAACGTTAGTTCTGAGAACCCGGATCGCAGCGCCGTGCGGTGAAGTATCGGCGGCGCGCACAGCTGGCTGTCAGCGGCTGCGGTGCACGGAGCGGCGCATCAGGCGCCGCAGGTGTTCCAGGTCGCCGTTCACCGGCATGTCCGTGACCGCGCCGTCGGGCGGACCAAGTTCAGGTTTGCTATGCGGGACAACGTGACCGTGGTGCCTACAGAGCGCCGCACCACGCGGTCAGGCTCACTTGTGGTGTCGACGCGGGAAGTGACGATGCTCGACATCGCGACGGATATCACCAGGGCGGGCGGGCTGAACAACGCAGCAACGGTCCTGGTCGAGTTGGCAGACGAAGGTTTCGACAGCGCAGCGCTCGTCGAACTGTCGGCGCTGTTTCCTGCCGCGGCGGGCCGACGCATCGGATGGATTCTGAAGAACGTCGGTAAGCGCGACGGCCTCGAACCACTGCACGCCGTCGTCGCTGCTCGGCCTGCGGCGGCATCGCAGCTCAGCCCGACCGGACCGACGACGGGCAACACTGACCATCGCTGGGCGCTGCGACTCAACGCCGAGGTGGAGGCAGACATCTAATGCTGCCAGGCAACGTCATCACCGGCTGGTCGGTCGATCATCCGTGGCCGGAACGGCGCCAGGTCGAGCAGGACTTGCTGCTCTCACGTGCAATATGCGAAATCGCCAATCACCCGTACCTCGGCGAGGAACTGGCATTCCGGGGTGGCACCGCACTGCACAAGCTGCACACGGACCGCCCATATCGATATAGCGAAGACCTCGACTACGTCCGAGCCACCGCCGACGGCATCGGGCCGATGTTCGATGCCCTCCGAGAAGTAGGCGAAAGTCTCGGATATGAGGCGAGGTCCAACCTCGGTAGACAAGCCCCGCAACGGGTTTTGCGGGTTGTTGTCGAAAGCGTCGGGGTTGTCGCGGCTTGGATCGAACACGGTTAAGCCAAGTCCTATCCCGTTCAGATTGACGATTCCACCGCCCACCCATCCATCTCGGTGCACCAAGGGTTGGACAGACCACCAGTCGGTCGTGGAGTCTTCCACGCGGTCAAACGGGCGGTACCGAAGTTCGTCGTGGGATAGGTCTCCGGCGACGCACAACCCCCAGTTTCGCGGCCACATCGCGCGGCCCAACAACAGGTCAACCGCCTCTCGCGGAAACTTGGCTTTGTTGCCGTTAAAAGCTTTTCCGACAGCATGATTCACAATCAGTTTGAGAACCCAATTCTGGAAGTCTTCGCCCGAAATGGTGATCTCTTCGTGTGCGCCCCATTCGCCCGCGCCGTTGAGAAATCGCAAAGCGATTGTTCGGATGAAAGTTGCGAATTGGAGAGCCGCATCGTCGGCCACGTGCAGATCGTTGTTGTGCTTCTCGCACAAGATGTTCGTTTTGAACTGCTTCGGACTGACGAAGTTCTGTACGCCGACCCGATCGTGCCCAAAGACGTCTCACTGTCGACCGGCGCGGACACTCCGTTGATCGTCCGGCGGACGTACCGAGCCGCACACAATATCGGGCATTTCCGCTTCGTGGAGTGCAGCCGCCTCGTCAACGGCCGCCCCGACGGCGACGTGACCCCCTACGATCCTGTCCTGTTCCCGTTCGACCCCGCCCTGTACGACCGCGACGACCTCGGGCGCCAGCCGGTCGGTCGGTGGACGGACGGACCGGATGTCGAAGAGCGCTACATCGTCGCGCCCAGCGGGGCCGTAGAGGTGACGCTGACGACGCAACCGGGCGGTTTCATGCGCACCTTCCGCCTGGAGCGGCACGCCTCTGTGGGGTTGTAGTACGGCCTTGTCACATGGCAGTAGCGTCAGATTGCATGGCAGAGATCGATCTCGAAGCCCTGTCCACTCCCGAACACGGCTACACCGTCATCGACGACGATGACGACGACCCGGTCTTGCTGGACCGGGAGGGCAATCACATCCAGACTTGGCGCGAGCGATATCCCTACGATCACCGGATGCCGCGCGACGAATATGAGCATTTGAAGCGGCGACTGCAGATCGAGCTGCTGAAGCTACAGAAACACAGCAAGCGGACCGCGGCCAGGCACGTCATTGTGTTCGAGGGTCGCGACGCGGCCGGCAAAGGCGGAACCATTCAGCGATTTATGGAGCACCTCAATCCGCGCGGGGCGCGGGTCGCGGCGCTCGAGAAGCCGACTGATCGCGAAAAGACGCAGTGGTATTTCCAGCGCTACATCAACCACTTGCCATCGGGCGGCGAAATAGTGCTGTTCGACCGGTCCTGGTACAACCGGGCCGGCGTCGAGAAGGTGATGGGCTTCTGCACCCCCGACGAATACGCCGAGTTCATGCAGCAAGCACCGCTGTTCGAAGAGATGTTGGTTGCCAACGGGATAAACCTGACCAAACTGTGGTTCTCTGTTTCCCCCGCCGAACAACGCACCCGTTTCGCCATCCGTCTGGTCGATCCCGTCCGGCACTGGAAGTTTTCGCCGATGGACATGAAGTCGATAGATCGATGGGGCGACTACACCGCGGCTAAAGAGAAAATGTTCGAAGCGACCGATACCGACGTTGCGCCGTGGATCGTGGTGCGCAGCAATGACAAGAAGCGGGCCCGCATCAATGCCATGCGCTACGTCCTCGCCAAATCCGACTACGACGACAAGGACGACGAGGTGGTGGGCGAGCCGGATCCGTTGATTGTGGGCCGCGCGCTGACCGACTGAGCTAGAAACGATGCTGGCACAGACTGCGCCACGAACCGAAGAGGACCGCTCATGCCCACCTGGCTCATCACTGGCTGCTCAACCGGACTCGGTCGCGCGCTCGCCGACGCGGTGATCGGGGCCGGCCACAATGCCGTCGTCACCGCGCGCGACGTCACGAACGTCGCGGATATCGCCGACGCCGCACCCGACCGGGTGCTGGCTGTGGCGCTCGACGTCACCAAGCCAGATCAGATCGATGCGGCCATCCGACAGGCTCAACAGCGGTTCGGCGGTGTCGACGTGCTGGTCAACAATGCCGGCTACGGCTATCGCGCCGCAGTCGAAGAGGGTGACGACGCAGAAGTCCGCACCCTGTTCGAGACGAACTTCTTTGGCGCCGTCGCCATGATCAAGGCCGTCCTGCCCGGCATGCGGGAGCGCCGCAGCGGCACGATCGTGAACGTCTCCTCGATCGGCGCTCAGGTGACGCCGGTAGGATCGGGCTACTACTCCGCGGCCAAGGCGGCACTCGAAGGCATGAGTGGGGCGCTGCGCGGCGAGCTGGCTCCGCTCGGCATATCGGTGACAGTTGTTGAGCCGGGCGCATTTCGCACCGACTTCGCCGGACGTTCACTGGTCCAATCAGCTACTGCCATAGATGATTACGCCGACACAGCTGGCCGACGACGCAAGGAAAACGACACCATGGACGGCAATCAGGCCGGCGACCCGGCTAAAGCCGGCGCCGCGATCGTCACCGCTGTTGAATCCAGCGAGCCACCCGCCTTCTTGCTGCTGGGCCCCGACGCCCTGGCCCTGTATCGCTACACCGCGGACGCCCGCGCCAGCCTGATCGCGAAATGGGAACAGCTGACCGGTAGCACCAACCTGGACTGAGCGGCGGCGTCAGCCGCGGGCGATGCTTTTCGCTAGCGCTCGCGACTGTTTGGCCACATGGCCGATCAACCCGGGCCGGGTCAGCATCCCGTGGAAATACAGTCCATCAGCGGCGGGTGACGGCGACAAATAAATCGGTACGCCATCGGGCGCGAGCACGCCCAGATGTCCGACCAGCGGCTCTAATCCGGCCCGGTAACCCGTCGCCGCGATGACCGCATCGGGGTTGATTCTGCTGCCGTCGCCGAGGACGACGTCGCTATCCTCGAATCCGGCGACCGCGGGCACCACCTCGACGGATCCATCGCGGACCGCGTCGACGACCTCGGGATCGACGATCGTCGGCGCGACATCTAACCGATGCGCTCTGGCGAATGGGCCTTCCGCCGGCACCGGCAAGCCGAACTCGGTGAGATCCCCGAATGCCTTGAGGCGCGCGACGGTGGCGATCCGGTCCGATAGCCGCGCAGGCAGATGGTAGAAGGGGATCGATAGCACGTCGTTGGGCAGACCGGCAGGACCGTTGCGCGGCATGATGTTCGGCGGCGTGCGCACGGACAGCCAGACTTTAGCGGCGGCACCGGTGCTCAGGTCATGGGCGATTTCCATACCCGAGGATCCCGAGCCGACGACAAGTACTCGCTTGCCGGCATACGGCGCCGGATTGCGGTAGCCATGTGAATGCGACAACTCACCGGCGAAGCTGCCCGGCCAGTTGGGTAGGACCGGCGTGTGCAGATAGCCGGTGGCCACCACGACATGTCGAGCCTCGATGTCGCCGTCGGATGTGCTCATCAGCCATCCCGACGGCTGCCGGTCGATCCGCTTGACCTCTGTGTTGACCTTTAGTTCGACACCCTCTTCGCGAGCGTGCTTTTCGAAGTGTTCGACGACCTGGTCGCGACTCGGATAGACCGGAGTCCCTTTCGGATAACGTCTTCCGGGTAGATGCGAGAACTGCCTGCCGGTGTTGAGTTTGAGCCGGTCATACCGACCGCGCCATGCTGCGGCGACTTCACCAGCCCGTTCGACGACCAGCGGCCGGATGCCCAGATCGTTAAGGCTCAGTGCCGCAGAGATTCCCGCCGGGCCGGCACCGATGATTACGACACCGCCATCACGCGCGTGCTGTTGTGTATCAATCATCAGCATCCATTTCAATGTGTTAAGGGACGTCCGAGTTGGGTGGTGGACATGTCCCCCTGGCTTTCGGCGGTCAGCCCGCGCGCAGATCCTTGCGCAAAATCTTGCCGGTCGGCGATTTCGGGATCTTGTCGACGAACTCGACCTGGCGAATCTTCTTGAAGGGAGCCACTTTTTCCGCAACGAAGTCGATGACCTGACCCTTCGACAGCGCGACGCCATCCTGCCTTACCACGAACGCCTTCGGAATTTCTTCACCCGAGGAGTTATGGATGACACCGACAACCGCGACGTCAGCGATCCCTGGATGGGTTAACAGGAGCGCCTCGAGTTCGGCGGGTGCGACCTGATAACCCTTGTATTTGATCAGCTCCTTGAGCCGATCCACGATATACACGCAGCCCTGCGCATCCACCCGCGCCAAATCACCGGTGTGCAGAAACCCGTCGGCGTCGATGATCTCCGCCGTCGCGGCAGCATTTCCCAAATAGCCCGCCATTACGTTGGGCCCACGGAAGCACAACTCACCCGATTCACTGAATCCTGAAGAGGGAACGGGTATTTCGTCCCCAGTCTCGATGTCGACGAGCTTGCTCTCCGAGTTCGGCACCGTCCACCCGCATGAGCTCACGGGAGCTACCGTGCCCGCCGGATGCCGGCCTTCGAGCGGGATCACGTGGCTGGCGGGGCTTAGTTCGGTCATCCCGTAGGCCTGCACGACGCAGCACCCGAGCCGTTGCATCACCGCCTTGGCGAGTTCTTCGTCCAGCGGCGCGGCCGCCGATGTCAGGGTGTGCAGGGACGATAGATCAAACGAATCAACCATCGGGTCTTTGGCCAGTGCCACGGCCACCGGCGGCGCGATATAAGCCTGCGTACAACGGTAATCCTGTATGGCGGTCAGGAATTCGCCGAGGTCAAAGGCCGGCATGACGATCAGCCGGGCTCTGTCCCGCAGGGCGGCACACAGGAGCCCAGTCAATCCGTAGCTGTGAAAGAAAGGAACCACCGCGATCAGTGTCTCATCGGGACCCACTCCTGACACTGGGTGCAATTGGGCTACGTTCGCGACCAGATTCCGATGGGTCAGCATCACCCCCTTCGGTTTTCCGGTCGTCCCCGAGCTGTAGGGCAACACCGCCACATGTGTCGCGGGATCAAAGTCGACGTCCGGACTGCAGCTGCCCGTTGGACTTGCGTGTTCGTCAATATCGAGCAGCACGACATCACTGCCGGATATGCCCGCCGCGGACGCCGCCTCCTCGGCCTGCGCTCGCAATCGTGGGGCCGTTATCAGCAGTCGTGCGCCCGAATCCCGTAGCTGGCGGACGATCTCGTCCACGGTGAACAAGACATTGATCGGCGTGGCCGTTGCGCCTACCCGCAGGATGCCGTGCAGGGCAGCCGCGAACGCCGAACTGTTGGGCGACAGCAGACCCACTACATCGCCGACACCGATTCCGCGGTGGGCCAGCATGGCGGCGAAGGACTCGATGCGGGTGACCAGCGCGCGGTAACTGACTTCGGTTTGGGTTGCGGTCTCGACCAGTGCGACGCGATCGCCGTCGGCCTCGTCAAGGTCGCCGAACACGTACTCGTACACACCGGTCTCCGGGATGACGACGTGGGGAAACGGACTTACGAAATTCATGACTACTCCAGGTGATTCAGTCGCTGGCGGCTTCGATGATTCTGTCGGCCAAACTAATTGGGTCGGTGAAGATGGTCTCGTGATTTCCCGGCATTTGAACGAGCCGGTGCGTCCCGAGCCGGCTGGATAGCCGGGGATGCCAGCCCCACTCACCGGGCGGCATCGCTATGTCGTCGGTGCACACCAAGTAGCTTTTCGGCGTGTCGAGTGCGTGGAACTTCTTCAGGTCCAATGGTTCGCTCATCGGCCCGAAGGGCTGAGGCGACAGCTGATCGTAGGTCCAGCATGCCGTCGCCAAGTCCGTGCCGTTGACGAATCTCTGTCGCCAATACTCGAATGGCATCGTCACGGTGTCGTCTGCCGACTCGGAGGCTAACTGTGTCAGGACCGTTCGATCCTCGAGCGGAATAGCATCAAGCAGACATTCGCCGTCGTTGAGCACAAAGCCGCTCACGAATACCAGGCGTTGGATGTGTTCCGAAATCGCTTCGGCCACCTTGCTGACGACGACGCCACCGTATCCGTGACCGACCAGCACGATATCGGTCAGCTCATTGTCAATGACGAAATCCACGATGGAACGCGTCGTCTCGGCGTGGGTCACGGGGCAGCCAATATCCCGGCCATGACCGGCAACGGTGGGACCACATGCATTGTGCCCCCGGGCATTCAACCGTTCGACGACCCGATCCCATGACGAGCCGTCATGCCACGCCCCGTGAACCAAGACAAAAGTCGACACCGCCTACCCCCGTTATACGAGCGGGGCGATGCGTTCGAGCACACCCAGCAGCGATTTACCGTAAATCTCATATCCGACATACGAATTCAGCGCGGCATGTCGGGCTGCGACGTTGGCGTCGCGCCAATATTGCTGCATGGCACTGGAATCAGCGAAGCTTCCTGCGCCGTGGACATTTATCAGCGTCTGTATCGCCTCGAGCACTTGACTGGCGGCGTAAGCGCACTGCGCGCGCGCTTGGGCGCGCAGTGGGTATCCCGCCTCACCGTTGACGATCTCACCCGCGTCCAAGGCATCGGCGACCTCAAACGCATGCAGTCTGGCGGTCCGCAGCTTTAGCTCGGCCTCCGCGACCTGTATCTGCACACCTGCCGAGTCACTTTGGTGGGTAAAAGACGTGTTGGTCAGCGGTTTTGACGTCGCTGTCGAAAGCACCAGGTCCGCGGCGGCTTGGCCGATGCCGAGCAGTGGCCCGACCAGAAGAAGAGCTGCGGCCGGAGCCAACGGAAGCTGATGTTCGGATTCATCTGCGGGCGTCCGCCCGTTCAGCAATGTGCCGAATGCGATCGCGCGGTGCTCCGGGACGAAAACGTCTTCAGCCAACAATGTTTGGCTCGCGGTACCGCGCATACCAACGGTGTGCCAGGTGTCGCGCAGTCGCACCTCGGAGGCCGGCACGAAGCACAGAAAAGTCTCCATGTCGCGTTCGTCCTGATCGGGCACCAGGACGCCGATGGATGCCCAGTCGGCGTGCGGAGCGCCCGATGCGTATGACCAGCTTCCGCTGATCGAGAACCCGCCCGCCACGCGTCGCGCCCTGCCCGGGGCCAGTCCGCCGGCGATCCGGGCGTCGGGCGCACTGAAGATTTCGGATTGAGCCTGCTCCGACCCATGCCTGGCCACGATTGCGGCCCCGGCCCCGATGATCACCAGCCACGCAGCCGATGCGTTTGCGTGGCCGAGAGTTTCGGCGATCTCGAGCACCGTCCGTTGCTGGGCTTCCAAACCGCCGAACCGAGCTGGCTTGAGCAAGCGGAAGAAGCCGGCCTCGGCCAGGGCATCGATCGCCTCGTTCGGCAGCCTGCGCGTGGCCTCGCTCGCCAACGTGCTTTCACGAAGCAGCGGCTGCAATCGCACCGCACTGGCCAACAGCTCCTCATGTGCTGTGGGACACTGCGCTGACGTTGATGTCATCTCACTCCGATCACGCGTACGAAATCCGTTGTCGGGTAACGCTTTCACAGCGAGGCTAGAGCCGCTAGGCCCGCGATACCTCTTATCAGTACAGTTCGCGCAACGTTTGAGACACTTTGCTACGCATGCCGAGGTTCGAGCTCTCAACGGTTGTGGAAATCCGCAAACGCCCAATTGCGAACGTCCCGCAATCGCGAATGGGACGGTGTGACGTCCGCCACATTAAGCGATCCGTACAGGCACTTGCCGCGAATGCCCGACTAGTCCGGTCAGCGGACTACAAAGCAGCAGAAGCGGAGTTCGAAATGGGCGAGAAAAGCGGATCGGCAATCGTCGCGGAACTCAAGACAACCGACACCTTCAAGCAAGTCGCCAAATTCTTTCCGTGTATCCAAGCGCTTGGCCCGCTGGACCGCCGGAAACCGGTTTCGCTGACCCAACGCGCCGGCAGTGTCGGCCCCATCACAGTCCTTGACCTGGCATTGAATGTCGATGCCTGCATTCGGTGCTCCCATGATCGGCCGTTTTACCAAGTCAATATTCTTGCGTCCGGCCAAATGGAGCTATTCCAGCGTGGCTCTTCGATTACCTATGCGCCCGGTCTGGCGACTATTTGCCTGCCCGAGGGTGAACTGATGGTCCCTCGGTGGCAAGCGGGCTGCCGAATGATTGCGTTGCGGGTAGGCCGAAATGCGCTCGAGGACACTCTCGGCGAAGCGCTCGGGCGCCCGTTGACCACACAGATCGAATTCAAGCCGTCCATGGTCACCACCAAAGGACCGGCGCGCAGCTGGATGCACATGTTCACCGTGTTCGCCCAGGAGCTCTTTCGAACTGACAGTGCCCTGTCACAACCGCTGGTGGCGACTCCATTCGTGGACAGCTTGCTGCATGCGCTGCTACTTGCCGCGGACCACCCATACCGCGATGTGCTCGCAGAACGGACCAAACTTGTTGCACCCCATAGTATTCGGCCAGCAGTGGACATCATCGAATCGGAGCCGCATCTGCCGCTGACGATCACCTCCCTAGCAGCTGAATGCCATGTCAGTTCGCGCGCCCTGCAGCAGAGCTTCGTCCGCCATATGGGTATGTCGCCGATGACTTACCTGCGGCAGGTGCGGTTGAGGCGCGCGCATGAGGAGCTCATCAACGCCGATCCTTCGGTCGAAACCGTGGCATCGATCGCCAAGCGCTGGGGATACACGAACCCCGGACGCTTCGCCGCGGCACACGCCGCCCGGTACGGCGAAACGCCGGCGGCCACGCTGCGCGGGTCGGGCCGGGCAATCCCCGTCCCGCAGCGCGACACCACAGCACGTACCACCAGGGCGTAGGCAATGTGAAGGCGCACCACCGCATTAAATTGCAATCATGAGTATCGACTTCAAAGCCCTGGGCCAAGAGCTGTCCAACTGGGGACGCTGGGGTGCGGCCGATCAGATCGGCACGCTAAACCTGGTTACTGCCAGTCACATTCAAGCTGCCGCCGGCGAAATCGTCACCGGCAAGGTATTCCAGTTGAGCATTCCGGTCGGGAAGGACGGGCCGCAAAACGGGTTTATCGGTCGGGTCAATCCCGTTCACCTAATGTCCATGCAACCCGGCAACTGGGATCCTGACGGCCCGCAGGTGGCCGACGATTGGATCGTCATGCCGTTGCAGTCCGGCACTCAGTGGGACGCCCTGTCGCACATCGCTTACGACGGCAAACTGTATAACGGCTATGGCATCGACCAAGTCAGTGCCCTCCATGGCGCCCAGCAATTGGCGGTTGATGCTTTCAGCGATCGAATCGTCGGCCGAGGCGTACTACTCGACATCGCTCGACTGCATGGTGCCGATTGGTTGAGGCCCGGTACCGCGGTCACCGTCGGCGACCTCGAGGAGGCCGAGCGCGCACAAGGCGTGACCGTCGGTGATGGCGACTTTCTCCTGGTTCGCACCGGTTGGCGGCAGCGCTTAGCAAGAGAAGGAAAGGACGGGTGGATGGAGGCCGAGCCCGGACTGGGTATCGACTGTCCACGCTGGCTGCGTGACCGGCGCGTCGCCGCTATCGGCGCGGATAACTGGGCCGTCGAAGTCGTGCCAAGTCAAACGGCGACCCTGCTACCGCTGCATTGCATCTTGATCCGCGACATGGGCATGCCGCTGGCCGAGATTCTCGATCTGGATGCGCTATCGCAAGACTGCGCGGCCGATGGCAAGTGGAGCTTCATGTTTGTCGCCCCACCGCTTCGCATCAGCGGGGCCGTTGGCTCCCCGACCACACCGATTGCGATCAAGTAGGCGCCGCTCACTGGGCCATGTTCTTTCGACCTACCCAAACCCGCGCCGGTGTCCCAGCGCGACCGAGAATAGCTTCGCTATTTTGGAGAGGATTATTCTCCAAAATAGCGAGACCCATTACGATCGGAAACGAATCAACGGGGCCGTATCGAAACCCTCGTACAACGATCGGAGCCCACCATCGACGCCTGGATTCTCGATGCGGTACGCACGCCGCGAGGCCGGGGCCGCCCGGACGGCGGACTACACGACGTGCATCCGCAGACGCTGTTCGCCACTTGCCTCGCGGCGCTGGCCAGGCGCACCGGCTTCGACCCAGCGCACGTCGGTGACGTGATCGCCGGCAACGGCATCCTCTCCGGTGACCACGGCGACGACATCGCGCGCCTATCCGTTCTGTTGGCCGGCTGGCCCGAGACCGTGCCGGGGATGACACTGAACCGGTTCTGCGGATCGGGTCAGCAAGCCGTCACCGTCGCGGCGTCCTCGATCGCCGCGGGCAGCGAAGATCTGGTGATCGCCGGCGGCGTCGAATCGATGTCCCGCTGGGACGTCACGGCCGGAGTGCCGACCATCGACGGCAACAACACAGACTTCCGTGCGGCTTATCCGACGGTGCCGCAGGGTATTTCGGCCGATCTGATCGCGACACTCGAGGGCTTCACCCGCGAGGTTGTCGACAGCTATGCCGCACTTAGCCAGGACCGCGCCGCCGCCGCCATCGACGAGGGCAGATTCGATCGCTCCTTGGTCGAGGTGGCTACGCCCGACGGCACCTTCGCCCGTGACGAGCACCCCCGCCCCGGGTCGTCGGCCCAGACGCTGGCGCGACTGCGGCCGGCGTTCGCGGCGATGGGTGCGGCATGCGCCGGCGGCGAACACCGCACCTTCGACGAGATCTGCCTCGAGCGTTATCCCAGCATCGATCAGATCGACCACGTTCATCACGCCGGCAATTCCTCCGGGGTTGTCGACGGTGCGGCGGCGGTGTTGCTCGCCTCACCGAATTGGGCACAGACCAACGGAGTGAAACCGCGCGCCCAGATCCGGGCCGCTGCCGCGATCGGCAGCGAGCCCATCATCATGCTGACCGCCCCGGGTCCGGCGGCGCAGCGCTGCCTGGAGCGAGCCGGCATGACGGTGGCGGACATCGACCTGTGGGAGATCAACGAGGCCTTCGCCGCGGTGCCGCTCAAGACGATCCGCGACCTCGACATCGATCCCGACCGGGTCAATGTCAACGGCGGCGCGATTGCCCTGGGCCACCCGATCGGTGCCACCGGCGCGATGCTGATCGGAACGATCCTCGACGAGCTCGAACGTCGTGACCTGACAACTGGACTGGTGACCATGTGCACCGGTGGCGGCATGGGTACCGCGACGATCGTCGAGCGGCTGTGACCATGCCGAGCATGCTCAACCTCGACCGGCCCCGTGACGGCGTCGTCATCCTGCGCTTGAACCGGCCCGAGCGGCTCAACGCGATCAACGCGGTGATGCAATCCGAATTGATCCAGGTCTTCGGCGATTTAGCCGACGACGGCTCGGCGCGCGCTGTCGTTCTCACGGGCACCGGGCGGGGCTTTTGCGCCGGAATCGATATGCGCGACTTCGGGCCCGGCATGCTCGAGGCCACGGCGCCCGCACTGGACCGGATGCGGTTTCAGGAGAGGATGGCAGCATTGGCCGAGGCTCTGCGCGCGTTGCCCGCGCCCGTCGTCGCCGCCGTCAACGGCCCGTGCGTCGGCGCGGGATTCGCGCTCTGCCTCGCCTGCGACATCCGTATCTGTTCGGCGGCAGCATCATTCGGTAATGCTGCGATCCTGCTCGGGTTGTCGGGCGCCGAGATGGGCATGAGCTATCACCTCCCCCGCATCGTCGGGACCAGCGTCGCGGCGGACTGGATGCTCACCGGTCGCACAGTGTCGGCCCCGGAGGCCGAACGGCGCGGTCTGGTCAGCGAGCTCGTCGAGCCGGATCGGCTGACCGACCGTGCGGTCGAGTTGGCATCGTCGATCGCAGATCTTTCCCCGCTGGGGGTGCAGCTGACCAAGCGCGCGCTGCAGGTCAACACCGACGCGGCGAATCTCTCCTCGGCGCTGGAGTTGGAGAACCGCAATCAGGTGATCTCGCACGCCACCGAGGAAGCGGCCGCGCGCCGGCAGAAGTGGTCGAAGTGAGCGGTCCGCTGGGCGGCGTCCGCATCGTGATGATGGGAGGCCTGGGGCCAGCACCATTTTGCGGGATGTTGTTGGGCGACTTGGGCGCAAACGTCATCCGCGTCGACCCCGTTGCGGGCGTGGACGGTCCACTCCCCATCGACTACACGGTCCGCCGCAGCCAGCGGTCCCTTGCCGCCGACGTGAAGGATCCCCGCGGCAGGGATATCGTGCACCGGCTGGTCGCCGACGCCGACGCATTCGTCGACGTCTACCGCCCGGGTGTGGCCGAGCGGCTGGGCATCGGCCCGGACGCGCTGCGAACCCGAAATCCGCGTCTTGTCTACGCCCGGATGACTGGCTATGGGCAGGACGGACCGCTGTCCGGTCACGCCGGCCACGACATCAATTACCTCGCACTGGCCGGTGCGCTGCGCGGCATCGGCACCGCCGAATCACCGATTCCGCCACTTAATTTGGTCGGGGACTACGGCGGCGGCGGAATGCTCCTGGCGGTCGGCCTGCTCAGCGCCATTCTCGAGGCCCGCGACTCCGGTGAAGGTCAGGTACTCGACGTCGCCATGGTCGATGGCGTCGCCACGCTGCTGGCCCCTTACTTCGGGATGGTGCCCGCCGGCACCTGGCGCGACCGTCGCCAGGACAACCTGCTCGACGGTGCCGCACATTTCTACGGCACGTATGCCACCGCGGACGGCCGCCATATCGCCGTAGGCGCAATGGAACCCAAGTTCTATGCCGAACTCTGCGATCGCCTTGGCGTCGACGTTCCTCACGACGACGACGAACCGGCCGGCTGGGCCGCACACCGCACGGCGCTGGCTACACGCTTCGCCGAGAAGTCGCGCGCCGAGTGGGAACAACTCCTCGACTCACCGGGATGTTGTGCAACACCGGTTCTTTCGTTGTCAGAGGCGCCGCGGCATCCACACCTGGTAGCCCGGGACACCTTCATCGAGGTGGATGGAATCACCCAGCCCGCGCCGTCGCCACGCTTCTCACGTACCCCGCCCGAGACGCCCTCGTCGCCGTCGTTGCCGGGCGATCACACGAACGCCCTACTGCACGAAATGGGATTCGATGAACACGCCGTCACCGAGCTCGTGAACGCCGGAGTGGTGGCGCAAAGCAACTCGCACTGACGAAATGAAGGGAATGAAAGATGTCGTGGGATTTCTCCACTGATCCAGACTGGGCGCAACAACTCGAATGGGTCGAGGATTTCGTGCGCACCGAGTGCGAGCCCATCGACCTGATCGTCAAGGAGTCGCACGATCTGGGCGATCCGGTGCGCCAAGCGCTGATCCCACCACTGCAGGAGATCGTGAAGGACCG
Organism: Mycobacterium montefiorense; assembly: GCF_003112775.1. GTDB lineage: Bacteria > Actinomycetota > Actinomycetes > Mycobacteriales > Mycobacteriaceae > Mycobacterium > Mycobacterium montefiorense. The sequence continues at coordinate 191,420 of NZ_BFCH01000007.1, forward strand.
CGGACTGTGGGCCACCCACCTCGGCCCGCATCTGGGTGGCCCGGGCTACGGTCAGGTGAAACTGGCTCTGCTCAACGAGATTCTGGGTCGTTCGGAGTGCGCGCCGATCGTGTTCGGTTCCCAAGCTCCCGATTCCGGGAACAGCGAAATCCTCGCGCACTACGGCACGCCCGAACTGAAGTCGCGTTACCTCGAGCCGCTGCTGGACAACCGCATCGTGTCCTGCTTCTCGATGACCGAACCACAAGGCGGTGCGGACCCGAAGGTGTTCACCACGTCCGCGGTGCCCGACGGTGATCACTGGATCATCAACGGCGAGAAGTGGTTCTCGTCGTTTGCCTCGATGGCGTCGTTCCTCATCGTGATGGCGATGACGGACCCCGATGCAGCTCCCTACCAGCGCTACTCGATGTTCGTCGTCCCGGGCGACACACCCGGCATCAACGTGATGCGCGACGTCGGACTCGGCTACCAGCCACTCGGCGGCGGGCGCGAGGGATACGTCCGTTACGAGAACGTGCGGGTGCCGGCCGATCACATGCTGGGCCCGCGGGGCGGAGCATTTGTCGTGGCGCAAACCCGCCTGGGCGGCGGGCGCATTCATCACGCGATGCGCACCGTCGGCTTGGTGCGACGGATCTTCGACATGATCTGTGAACGGGCCGTGTCGCGCCACACCCAGGGCGAGGCGCTGTCCAACAAGCAACTCGTGCAGGAGATGATCGCCGACTCGTGGATGGAGATCGAGGCGTTTCGGCTACTCACCCTTCAAACCGCTTGGAAGATTGACCAATTCAACGACTACAAGGCGGTGCGCGCCGACATCTCCGCGGTCAAGGCGATGATGCAGAAGGTGCTGCACGACGTGTCGGCGCGGGCACTGCAACTCCACGGATCCTTGGGTACCACGCATGAGATGCCGTTCGTGCAGTATCTGGTGGAGTCTTTTGTACTCGGCCTCGCCGACGGCCCGACCGAAGTGCACAAGGTGACGCTGGCCCGCCTACTACTCAAAGACCGCGAGCCCGCGCCGGATCTGTTTCCCTCCGAACACCTGCTGCGGCTGCGTGCGGCCGCCGAGGCCAAGTTCGCCGACAAGCTGGCCGCCATCCCCCGCGGCTAGCCCTCAGACGGCTGTGGTGACACCTACGTAGGACAGCACCACGTCGGAAAGATCGGTCACCCGGGTCAGCGTGGCGTAGGAGCGAATGAACGACTGGCCCACGCAGCCGTCGATCTTGACGTGGAAGTTGCTGATCATCACCCACGGATTCGCGCCCCGGAACTGCTTTTTGACTACCGGTACGACGATCACGAAGCCGGGCTTGAGCCCCACATTGATCGAACCGCCCATCGGGGCGGAAATCACCGGCAGGAGGGTTCCCGGTATGGGAAACGCGCCCGTGAAACCCAGCGACGGGGTAAGCCCGGCGTTGCCGCCCACCTCGACACCATTGGACGTGCTCATGTCGATTCCACAACCGATCTCGTAACCCACTTCGAGGATGCCCTGGGCTTGTTCGGGCCCCCTTAGCGAACCGACGAATACTCCGCTCGAGAGGTACTCCCGGGACGAGATCGCGGTCGTCAGCGGTGAGACGGGCACCTGGGCCTCGTCCTTGGCGCCGAGGCCCAGGCTCCAGCCATCGGGTGTCGTGATCGTTGCCGGAGGATTCGAGGCCACCGGCCCGCCGGCCGGTGCCGCAGCGGCAGCGACGGACTCGGTGTCGGGATCCCCTCCCGCCGTGGGAGCCATGATCACGGACATGGCCACGCACACGGCAAATACGCCGGCGCGACGCAAGACCAGGGCTTTCCCCCTCACGGGCACCAACGTATGCGCCGTGACATTCGAGCCGGGGAATTTGCTGGCCGATCCGGCAGAGTTGTTGCGCGTTCGTAATTGATATGCGATGCGGCCTCGGCACGCTGGCATTGGCCCCTATAGCCAGCCACCGGCTAAAATTGCAGGAGGCTGACACAAGGCAACGACAGAGAGGGCGCTATGAAAGCTCGTGCGTGTGCTCGCGGACTGGTAGCCGGTGCGATCAGCGTCGTTGCCCTCTGCAGCGGTACCGGGCTGGCACAGGCGGATCCCGACGGCCCTACCCCGATTCCAGTTATCCCAGAACTCGGTCAATTCGACACGATTGACGCGCCCTCGATATTCACGAATCCGGCGGACCGTGGCCGCCCAATAGAGAAGAACTGGGACGGTGTCGGAATGTATTGCCAGAATATTTTCATTCGGTGCGGGTAACCGACCTCCCGTCGGCTTAGTCCACAATCGACCGGGCACGGGTCAACAGCCTCGGCAACGTTGATGCCATGGCTTCCCATTCTTCGCGCGGGGCACGCCTTCGGCGGTTGTGCTTGACGATCAGCGACCAGGTGGCCGCCGACTTGAAACATGCCAGCGCGCTGAACCAGGCGAGGTCGGCGACCTCGTACCCCAGTTCGCGTTGGTAGATCTCGGCGAGTTCGGCAATCGGCGGTGCGATACCGGCCGGGGCCGCAACGCGTCGGTACGTCTCGGGGTCGCAGTTGATCAGAAACCAGCCCGCATCGATGCGCGGATCACCGATCGACCAGATCTCCCAATCGATTACCGCGTTGACGCTGGCTCCGACGGCCATCAGGTTGCCCAGCCGGAAGTCACCGTGCACCACGCTCGACCCGATAGCCGTTGGCGCACAATGCAATAATGCGTCGCGTACGCTCTGCCAGCCGGGAACCAGCGCCGCATCGACGGTCTGCAACGTCTGGCACCAGCGCTCGACTTCCGAGACCGGCTCGACGACCGGTTCCCCGCGCAGCCCGAGGTCGCCCGGTGACAAACTGTGCAATGCGGCCATCGCTCGGCATGCGTTGCGGTAGCGCTCGACCACCTCGGGTGCCGGTGCGCAACCGTCGAACAGCGGCTCGGCGGAGTCGCCGTCGACGTGTGACATCACGAACAGCGGAGGGATGGCGGGCGGATCCCCCGGCTCCTCCCATAGCACCTCAGGAACCGGAACCCGAGTCCCGGCAAGCGCTTTGAGGATGCGGGCCTGCCGCAGCACATCCCGGTGCGCGATCGGCTCAACGCCTGGCGGGGCGAGCTTGATCACCACTGGCCTGCCGGATCGCGCGCCGCGAAAGGTCAAGCCGGAGGCACCGCCGGCCAACGCGGTGACGTCGGTGATGTCGGCAGCCGCGAGCCGGTTTCGCAGCTCGTCGAGGTCGACCTCGACCATCAGCCGGCGGACGCAAACCAGCCGACCTCGGCGAGGAAGGCCTGGGTATGGGCGACACGACCGGTAAGGGTTTTCGGATTTCCCGTGCACAACCGGTACGCGGTCTCGGTGATCAGCTCGATATCCTCGGTGTCGACTTTGGCGAGATCGAGGGTGCCCGCGCCCGGGGTCGCCACGGGATGGGAAGGAGCGGCGGCATTGACGGCGATACCATCGTCGTACAATTCCGCGGCAAGGCTTTTCGTCAGTCGGTTGAGCGCGGCCTTGGCTGTGCCGTAAATCCCGAAGCCGGCGGTTCGGTCGAATTCGGAGAACGGTGGCCCGGGCGGTAAGTCGCCGCCGACCGAGGTCAGGTTCAGAATCCAGCCCCGACCGCGCTCGCGCATCGCGGGAATTGCCAACTGGCACAGATGCAATGGCCCAAGGACGTGCATCTCCATCATCAGCCGGGCACGCCGCTCGGGAAACCCGTCGAGCGGCCGCAGGAAGGTGACCGCGGCGTTGTTCACCAGGATGTCCGGGGCGCCAGCGGCATCCACCACCTCGACGAACAGCCGTTCGCGTTCCTCGGGTTGGGACAGATCCGCTTGGACGGCAACAGCCCGCCCGCCCGCGGCGACGATCTCATCGACGGTCTCGCGCAGTGACCCGTGGTATTTGGGATCGGGGTCCATCGTTCGGGCGGTCAGCGCGACCGCGGCACCCTGCGCGGCAAGCCGCGCGGCGATTGCCTTACCCAATCCGCGGCTGCTGCCGGTGACCAGGGCCACCATCCCGTCGCATCGTTGGTTGGCGCTCATCGTCGACCTCCTCGGGACGGTCCGCTAAACGGAAATGCCTTCTCCAAACTAGAGAACGCCATTATCACTGATCGATGCGAAGCGCAGGCACCGCCCCCCGGCATCGTGGCTCAAATCGTGGGGATCGTGTCGTTTCAGCCACTCACCAGATGGCGGCGGCGACCCTAATGTTCTCGCTATGCAGGTCATTTCCGCTCTCGCCGACACCGCCGTCGCACAGGCCGCCATCCGGTTGGCGCAGTCGACCGAGTCGCCGTCAGTGTTCAACCACAGCGTGCGCAGTTATCTGTTCGGCGAACTGATCGCCGCACGCGAGGGAATGCGCCCTCGCGCGGACTACGACGGGGACACCCTGTTTTTGGGATGCGTCCTGCACGACCTGGGCGCTGGCTCCGCGGCGCTCGGCAAGCAGCGGTTCGAAGTCGAAGGCGCCGACCTCGCGGCCGCGCTGCTGACCGAACACGGCTGCGAGCGCGCGCTGGTGGACGGCGTGTGGGAGGCCATTGCCCTACACACCTCGATGGGCATCGCCGACCGGCGGGGCGCGCTGTGCCACCTGGTGCGCAGCGGTGTGGGTGCGGATTTCGGCCGCGACGCCGAATTCATCGACGACGAAATCGCGGCCACGATCCACGCCCGCTATCCACGGTTAGCGATGGCGCGCACGCTGATGGACGCGATCGCCGCGCAGGCAGAGCGCAGCCCCGAGGCGGCGCCGCCCTACACATTTCCCAGCCAGGTGCTGCAGGAGCGCCAGACCGACGGCGTCACCCTGCTGGAATTAGCGGCCTCGCAGGGTCGGTGGGGCAACTGATCTGATCAGCGTTTGCGCCAGGCGTCAACCGAGTAGCGGCCCCCGCCGACGAACACCAACAGCAAGAAACCAAAGCTGAACAGGATCGCCGGGGTTCCGGCATTGCCGGCCGGTGGGTCACCGATCGGCCACACCGAACGCGGTTGATGCATCCAGAAGTACGCGACCGCCATGTGACCGGAGGCGATGAATGCGGCTGGGCGAGTGAATAATCCGGCGCAGATCAGTAGCCCAGCAACGAATTCGATGAGTCCCGCATACCAGCTGGGCCATGCTCCCAACGGCACGGGCGCGGGTGGCCGGACGGGCCAGCCGAACAGGAGCATCGAGCCGTAGCAGGCGAACAGGAACCCGTAGACCAACCGGAACAGGCTCACCGCGGCTGGCGTGTAGCGCGTCAGGCGGTCGTTGAGACTCGTCGTCATAGCGCCACGTTACGGCCGACGGCCCAGTGAGCGTCGCGACCACGAGGTCGTGCGGGTGGTGTAAACACGTCCGTATGCAAGGAGGCGCACTGACATACCTGCTCCTGTTCGGCGCGATCGCCGCGGAGGTGGTGTCGACGAGCCTGCTCAAGAGCACCGAAGGCTTCAGCCGTTTATGGCCGACCGTGATTTGCCTGCTCGGCTACGGCGCCTCTTTCGCGCTGCTGGCCTGGTCGATCCAGCGCGGTATGCAGACAGACGTCGCCTACGCGTTGTGGTCGGCGATCGGTACGGCGGTGATCGTGCTGATCGCCGTGCTGTTCCTGGGCTCGCCGATCTCCGTGGCGAAAGTCGTCGGCGTCGGGCTGATCATCGTGGGCGTGATTATGTTGAACTTGTCCGGCGCCCACTGAGAGCGACGACGCCTTCCGTCCACGCGAGCAGTCGCCGCCACAGCCGGTGCCGGCTCGATGCCATGTTGTGACAGTGTGCGCTGCCGGCCACCACCAACGTGGTGATGTCGGGGCTACTGCAATACAGGGCGGCCTCGGCGCGCGGGTTCGGCGAGACGTCCACCACGCCATAGCCGAGCAGGACCGGGACATCGATCAGCGCGGCGTGCTGGGCGACAACGCCGGGAATCATGGCCGTGCCAAATACCCGCGGCACCACCGATTTCGCGGTTACGATGTCGGCTTCCACCACATCGGCGGGAACATCGTCGAGGTGAAACCAACCCTGTAAGTGTTCGCGCGGGCCTTCGAAATACGCTTCGGGAAGAGCCGAAAGGATCTCTTGCGCAAGCGCCGCGCGGCCGTCCGCAGTGGCGGCGCGGGCAATGAATGCCGGGTCCAAGTTCAGCGGTGCGACGTGCTGATTGGTGCATCCGAAATTCGCGAGCCCTGCGTAGCTGGAGAACAGCGCTTGCTGGGTGATCGCTAGATAACCGCCCAGCGAATGCGCTACCGCGATGGGCGGCGCGTGGTTACCGGTTGCGGCGGGCAGCACGGCGACGGCGCGGGCGAGCGCGGTGGCGATATCGGTGAAGCCGAAATCGCGTGCCGGCTTTGAGCTTTCGCCGGTGCCCAACGGGTCGACCGTCAGGACGGCATAGCCGTTCTCGGTGACGAAGTCGGCGAAACTGTATCCGCTGTGGCCGACAACGCGCAGGTCCCAGTATTCGCGGCTGTAGGTGCCGCCGGGCAGGCAGACGAGCAGCGCGCGGGCTGCGATGCCGTTGCGTGCCGGGTAGTAAGTCGCGGCCAGCGAGGCCTGCTCCCCGACCACGTCGCTGACGTCGAAACGCATCGGCGTTCGGACGTGGGCAGAAGTCATGGAGCATGACCCTAACGCGCGCCTCCACCTATCCGGACCAGGACTTCAAGAATTCGTGGAGGTCGGCAAGAGACCCTTTCCTGGACAGTCGCCGCACCGACGCGAAGCTCTGGAACAGGACACCGAATGATCAGGATTGCGACCGTGGCCCGCAGCGCTGCCGTTGCGGTGCTGACCGGCGCGGCCGCCCTCGGGTTGGCGGTGGGCACAGCCCACGCCGCTCCGGGCGGCCCCGGCCTACCCAGCGGCGCGGGCACGCTCTACGGCGACCCCACCGCAGCCGCCCCGTTCTGGCGCTACCAGCAATACGACGACGACTGCGTGGAGATGGCGGTCGCCGACGTGGTCGGCGAACTGACCGGCAAGCAGCCCTCCGAGCCCGAGATCGTCAAACTGGCCCAAACGACTCCCAGCAGCGTTCACCCCGGGCCGATCTACACCAAGCCGAAGAAACACAAGAGCGGCGAGGGCACTTCATTCGACGACGAACCGACGCTGTTGGCGCACTACGGAATCCGTGCCGAAAGCACCGACAAGCAAAGTGCCGCGACGACACACGTCCCAACCGGCCTGGTGGCGCTCGAGCAGGATCTGGCCAAGGGCCACAAGGTCATTGCCGGGGTCAACGCCGAAATCATCTGGGGCGAGCCCGTCGAGGACAAAAACTCGGACGGTGAGCCCATGGCGAACCACGCCGTGGTGGTGACCGGTGTCGACACCGCGGCCGGAATCGTGCACCTCAACGACAGCGGCAGCGAGCAGGGCCGCGACGAGCAGGTCCCGATCGACGTCTTCATGCGATCGTGGGACAGCGGTGACGACCAGATGACGGTCACCGGGTAGTCGAGCGAGCTCGCTGTTGCCAGCTTGATTGTTTGCTGGCATTGTCAGGGTCAAAGCGGCTGTATCACAACACGTCTGCGGTGGGCTGATCAGACACCACGTCATCGGAGTCAACTTGGACGACATCAACGAGCACTTGGATGCGTTGGGGCGCGGCGACGTGGTCGGACGCGCGGTCGTCATCTTCGACTAGGCAACATCGCGGGCTCGTCGGGTGGATGGGTCTTGGCAGGCGTGGTTGATTCCCGGCAGCACCTGGTGTGCGACGACGGCGCCGGTGCGGATGGTCACCCACGCCGTGATCCCACCTATCAGGCAGATGCCGGCGGTAATCAGCATCGCCAGTGAGAAGCCGGGGCCCAGTGGTTGCCCGGGGCCCGCACGGATCCCGGCTGCGACCGGCAGCACGGCGACGGCGAGCAGTCCCGCGACGCGCGAAATCGCGTTGTTGACACCGGATGCGGTGCCGGAATGGCTGTCGGGGACTGCGGACAGGACTGCCGAAGTCAGCGGCGCCACGGTGATCGCCAAGCCGAGGCCGAACACGACTACGGCAGGCAGAACCGCACCCAGATAAGTCGCCCCGGGCACGACGCGCGCCATCAGAGCCACGCCTGCCGCGGCAATCAGCGGCCCGACCGTCATCGGGATCCGCGGACCGGTTCGCTGTGCGACCGCGCCTATCCATGGGGAACCGACCAGCATGATGATCGTCATCGGCAGCGTCGCCAGCCCACCCCGCAGCGCCGAGTAGTGCATGCTTTGTTGCAGCTGCAGGACCAACAGGAACAGCGCACCACCGACCGCGGTGTACACGGCTAGGATAGTCAGGTTGGCACCGGTGAACTGCCGGGAACGAAAGAGCTTGAGAGGCAAGAACGGTGACTGCACCCGCTCTTCGATCAGCGGGAAGGCAGCCAGCCCGGCGACGCCGACAATGGCGGCGGCGACGGTGCTCAGCGTCGCACCCCGTGCCGGAATCTCGATCAGCGCGTATACCACTCCGCCCAAACCGACTGCGACAGAGGACGTTCCGAAGATATCCGGAGGGCCAGAGGCGGCCGGATTTCGTGATTCGGGAACGTGGCGGGCCGCGATCCACGCCACCGCGACGGCGAGTGGAACGTTCAAGAAGAACACCCAGCGCCACGACGCCGAGTCGACCAGCCACCCGCCGATGAACGGGCCCAGCGCCGTCGTCACCCCCGACATGCCCGCCCAGATTCCCACCGCGCGGCCCCGGTCGTCGTCGGTGATTCCGGCATCGATCAACGCGAGGCTGCCGGGAACCAGTGCGGCCGCGCCGACACCTTGCCCCAGCCGGGCGCCGATCAGCCAGCCAATGGTCGGGGCGACACCGCAGGCCAGTGATGCCACGGTGAAGACGGCCAACCCGACTAGGAATACCCGGCGGCGGCCATAGCGGTCGCCCGCCGCGCCGCAGGAGAGGAGCAACGCGCTCAGGGTCAGCAGGTAGCCGTCGAGCACCCACTGCTGGCCGGTCAGGTCCGCGCCCAGCTCTCGCCCGATGGCCGGCAGCGCGACATTAATCACGGTGGCGTCCAGCAAGGCGATCCCCGAGCCGAGCACGGCCGCCGCGATCAACCAGCGCGCCCCCGCCGACGCCAACGGCACCTGCTTCACAGCAGGAGATTTTGCCCGGCCTTCGTCTGCCCCGGCAACGCCGGTTTGTCGCCAGTGCGTGAGGTTGCGTTCACGTGGCCGTCGTCCGTTTCGCGCCAGGAATGCAAACACCGCTGTCAGACTGACGAACTGCGCCAAGCCGACCAGATCGGTGCGATACTGCCACCACATCTAGGGAGTAGGATTCACATGACCGATCTCGATCAGACCCCCTCCGACGGTATGTCGGCCGCCGGATCCCGGCCGGCCGACCTGACCGAGCACTCCCGTACCGGGATGGGCGCTCCCGCATTGCAACGTGCGATCACCGATCACTTGCGGTATTCGATCGGCCGTCCGGCCGCGGCGCTGCGGCCCGAGCATTACTACCGGGCCCTGGCGCTGGCCGTGCGGGACCGCATGCAGGACCGTCGGGTGGCATCGACGCAGACCTCGCTCGACCTCGGACGCAAGGTGACCTGTTATCTGTCGGCCGAATTCCTGATGGGCCCGCAGCTGGGCAACAACCTGCTGAACCTGGGCTTGGAGGGCGCAGCGAAGTCCGCACTGGCCGCGATGGGACAGCGGCTTGACGAGGTGCTGGCCTGCGAAGAAGAACCCGGACTGGGCAACGGCGGCCTCGGCCGGCTCGCGGCCTGCTATCTGGACTCGCTGGCCACTCTGGAGCGCCCGGCAATCGGTTATGGAATCCGCTACGAATTCGGCATTTTCGACCAGGAGATCCACGATGGTTGGCAGGTCGAACAGACCGACAACTGGCTGGATCGCGGAAATCCTTGGGAAATAGCTAAACCCGACGTCAACTATCTCGTCAAATGGGGCGGCTACGTCGAGCGCTATACCGACGAGGCCGGGCGCGAGCGCTCCCGATGGGTGCCGGGGTTGCTACTGAAAGGCGTTGCGTACGACACGCCCATCCAGGGCTATGGCGTCAACACCTGCAACGTGTTGACGTTGTGGAGCGCGCGGGCGGTCAAGTCGTTTGCACTGGACGCCTTCAACACCGGCGATTACTACAAAGCGGTCGAAGATGAGGTGACCTCGGAGACGGTCACCAAGGTGTTCTACCCCAACGATGAACCCGAAGCCGGCAAGCGGCTCCGTCTGCTGCAGCAGCATTTCTTTGTGTCCTGCTCGCTACAGCACGTGCTGCACATCATGGACGATCTCGCCGACGCGGGCGTCCGGGAACTCCCCCAGCGATTCGCCTTGCAGCTCAACGACACTCATCCGTCTATCGGAGTCGCCGAGTTGATGCGCTTGCTGATCGACGAGCGAGGACTGGCGTGGGAGAAGGCGTGGGACATCACCGTCGCCACATTCGCCTACACCAACCACACCCTGCTGCCCGAAGCGCTCGAGACGTGGCCGCTGGAGATGTTCGGCGACTCGCTGCCGCGACACCTGGAGATCATTTACGAGATCAACCGGCGCTTCCTCAACGAGGTGCGCACCCGATTTCTCGGCGACGCGGACCGGGTGCGCCGGATGTCGCTGATCGGCGAGGACGGCGCCAAGTTCGTCCGGATGGCACACCTGGCAACCGTCGGCAGCCACGCCATCAACGGTGTCGCCGCCCTGCACTCGGAGCTACTGAAATCCAGTGTGCTTAAAGATTTCTATGAGATGTGGCCGGAGCGCTTCAGCAACAAGACGAATGGCGTGACACCACGGCGGTTCCTTGCGTTGTCCAATCCCGGCCTACGCGAGCTGCTGGACCGCACCGTCGGGGATGGCTGGCTGACGGACCTGGGCATGCTGCGTGGGCTGGAACCGTTCATCGACGATTCGTCCTTCCGGGAACAGTGGCGCGACATCAAACGCAACAACAAGGCGCGGCTGGCCAACTTCATCCACGAGACGACCGGCGTCGAACTGAACCCGCAATGGATCTTCGACATCCAAGTCAAGCGGATTCACGAATACAAGCGTCAGCACCTCAACGTGTTGCACATCATCGCGCTCTACTATCGGCTGAAGCAAAATCCGGAGCTCTCAATTCCGCCGCGCGCCTTCATCTTCGGCGGTAAGGCAGCGCCTGGTTACTTCTTGGCCAAGCGGATCATCAAGTTGATCAACGCGGTCGGCGACACGATCAACAACGATCCGATGGTCAACAAGTTCCTAAAGGTCGCATTCATACCGAACTTCAATGTGCAGAACGCGCACCTGATCTATCCTGCCGCCAATGTCTCCGAGCAGATCTCGACCGCCGGCAAGGAAGCTTCGGGCACCGGCAATATGAAGTTCATGATCAACGGCGCCCTGACGGTCGGCACGCTCGATGGCGCCAACGTAGAGATTCGCGAAGAGGCCGGAGCAGAGAACTTCTTCCTATTCGGCCTGACCGTCGACGAGGTTGAGGCGCTCAAGGCACGCGGATACCGCCCGGCGGAGTACATCGACAGCAACGACGAGCTGGGCGCGGTGCTGAATCTGATTGCCGACGGGACGTTCTCGCACGGCGACACCGAGGTGTTCAAGCCGTTGGTGGACAACCTGCGTTACGACGACCCCTTCCTGGTGTGCGCCGACTACGCCTCCTACGTGGAGTGCCAGGGCCGGGTGAGCGCCGCGTGGCTGGATGGGGAGTCGTGGACCAAGATGTCGATCCTGAACACCGCGCGCAGCGGTAAGTTCTCATCCGATCGCGCGATCGCGGAGTATTGCGACGACATTTGGAAGGTCTGGCCGCTGACCGTGAAAATCTGAGCCAGCGGTCGGCTCGACCGCTGGCGACGCACCGCAGTTGCGGCGCTAGCGGGTCTCTTTCGTCACGTAGACGCTGATGTAACCCATCGGGATGCCGGTGCGAGCGGCGATGCACTCGCGCGCCACCAACTCGATGGTCGAGCGGCGGCCGGTACGAGCCATCGCGGCGATCTCGGGGATCTGGACGAGCCACCCGTCGGTCTCCCGGGTAACTTCGACGTCGAAGCACTGACCGATCTTCGGGAAGATCACACGTTGAGCGCTGCGCGGCGATTGTGCCCGTCGCAGAGTGGGCTGAATAAGCATCTGCTTTTCCTGAGTCGACAATGAGCCGCGGGCAAGAATAATGCGGATCGGGGCAAAACACCTAATCGGCCAGGAGACTCCGAGCCTCGGCCGTGATCTCGCCGTTGCGTGATCGTTGTCAGTGATAGCCCGGTAGATCCGGTACGCCGCTGGCGGTCAACCAGCCACCGCCGTCGACCACCAGCACTGCTCCGGTCACATAGGACGCGGCGTCGCCGGCCAGGAACAGCACCGTCTCGGCGACCTCGGTGGTCGAGCCGGGACGTCGCAGCGGATTCTGGATGGCCCGGTGCTGGTCGTCGCCGGCGATTCTGCGGACCCCCTCGGTTCCCGACATCGCCCCGGGGGCAACGACATTGACCCGAACACCGTTGGGCCCCCATTCGATCGCACAGGCGCGGCTGAACGCGTCAACACCGGCCTTGGCCGCAACGACGTGCGCTTGCAGGGCCATGCCGCGGTACTGGATCGCCGCGCTGATGTTGACCACTGCACCACCGTGATCGCGCAGCCAAAGGTCGTATGCCGCTTTGGATACGTTGAACGTTCCCAGCAGGTCGATGTCGACCACTGCTTTGAATCCGTTGGGACTGAGTTCACTGATCGGCACCGGGAAGTTTCCGGCGGCATTGTTGACCACCACATCGAGTCGGCCGAAGGTGGCCAACACTTCCTCGACGACGGCCGTCACCTCGTCGCCACGACGAACATCGCACACGCCGTAGCTGGCCTCAATGCCCTGTTCCCGCAACGCCGCAACCGCGGCTTGGAGATTGGGTTCTTTTCGGCTGCAGATGGCCACACGCGCGCCGTGAGTGCCCAATACCCGCGCGATCTCCAGACCGAGTCCGGTAGCCCCACCGGTCACCAGCGCGACCTTCCCTTTCAGGAGATCGGCCCGAAATGGGCTCGGGCGGACCGTCATTGGGATTGCAGCTCGGAAATGAGGTCAGCCAGCGCGAGGATCCGCTGAGCATCGCGCACGTGCAGGCTTTCGATCATGCGGCCCTCGACGGTGATAACGCTGGTTCCCGCTGCCCGGGCTTCCTGGTAGGCCGAGACGATCTTGCGTGCGTCGGCCAATTCCTTTTCCGAGGGGCCGAACAGTTCGTTCGCCGGACCAACCTGGGACGGATGGATCAGCGTCTTGCCGTCGAAACCCAGCTCGCGGCCTTGCTGAGCCTCGGCCCGGAAGCCGGCCTCGTCGGCGATGGTGTTGAACACGCCGTCCAAGATGGCTTTCCCCGCAGCCCTCGCACCCAATACCGCAAGCGACAACGCCGGGGCGACGGGCGCACGCCCGGGTACGTGCAAGCCATGGAGATCGTTCACCAGGTCGTTGGTGCCGACGACCAGCACAGTCAATCGATCGCTGGCCGAGGCGATTTCCTCGGCCCGCAAAATGGCCCGCGGCGTTTCGATCATCGCCCACAGCTGCAACGACGGCGGCGCATCGAGCGCGTCGAGCGCGTCGGCCAGCGCTTGGACCTCTTTTCCCGTCTCGACCTTCGGCACCAGCACACCGTCGGCGGCCGAACCGGCCACGGCGGCCAGATCGTCGTCATGCCAGTCGGTGCCTGCACCATTGATGCGCACCACAATCTCGCGCGGCCGATAGCCCGTTGACGAGACCGCGTCACACACCCTGATTCTGGAATCGGCTTTGGCGTCGGGGCCTACCGCATCCTCGAGATCGAAAATCAACACATCCGCGGGTAGCGATTTCCCCTTCTCGAGTGCTCGATCTTTATTGCCGGGGAGATAGAGAGCGGATCGGCGCGGGCGCGGCGTCGGTGCCATGGGGCCAGAGTAGAGCTTGCGCCTCGCTCGTCCAGAGTGGTAGCCGCTTTCCGCGGGATCGCCGGACGGCAAAGCGATGATCCGTGTGTCGCAGAATCGCCACGATTGTGTCGCACAATTCGCGTCGTTTCAGCGGCGCGCGAAATAGGTCGGTGAGAAATGAGGTTGAGAGGTTTATGCTGATGTTCGCGGCAAACTGCCGACCGAAAAGTTAGGTCGAAGCATGAGCACGGACAAGGTTATCCGCGACATTCTGCTCACCATCATGGCGCTCGTAACGATCGCCTACATCGCGCTGTATGAGCACGCCTCAAACAACTTCAGGCTGTACGTGCCACTATGCGTGGCGGCCTTGGTGGGGCTGCTGATCCGCGACCTGGTGAGCACTCATAAGCCCCGGAGGCACTGAGCCGCCGCTGCGTCTTGACCGGATTAGCGTCCCGGGACGCCCGCTCCGCGCCTTGGTGATGTGAAACACCCATCCGTAGGGTGCACAGCTTCGAATTCTGAAATATGAGTCAACTCGAGCACGCCGACGACCTGGCGGTGCGGGTCTTTTGGTTTCTTGGCGACCACTGGCTCGGCCACCACGCACCCACCGACGAAGAGAAGGCCGAGTTGAGAGCCGCGGCGCTGCGCTTCTCGAAGGAGCCACACAACATCGACCCGGTGGTGTCGAAGGCCCGCGATATGGCTGACGCGGTCCTCGAGCTGTTGTCACCGTGCCGCAGGCCGGGCAGCGTTGCGAAGCTGAAGCACGCGAGCAACGCGTACCAGGACGCAAGATTTCGCTGACGACGGTACGGGTCAGGCAACGGGAAGTTTTGCACCACCGGCGGCGTTGCTCAGCCTGTGGCCGTAACGGGTTTTCACGAGGGTGAGATAGCCACCCAACGCCGAGCCGGCGTCGAAGCCGCCGCAAAACGGCTGGAGAACATGCTCGGCGCGAACCAATTATCCGCAGGTGCTACCCAGTTCTTGACAAGGCAGCGGTTTGCCGCGTTGACCGGACGCGACGGCGACGGGGTGCTGTGGATTTCCCCCCTGTCGGGACAGCCGGGATTCCTGCGCGGCTGCAACGACACGTTGCAGATCGCGGCCGCTGCGCGCGAAGGCGATCCCCTGCATGGAATGCCCGTCGGACAACAGATTGGGTTGATCGCCCTCGAGTTCGCTGCCCGACGTAGAATGCGCATCAACGGCAGCCTCGTCGATCGGAACAACGCGGGCATGACGGTGCGCGTCGACCAGGCATACGGGAACTGCCCGCAGTACATCCACCGGCGCGACATCTTCGTGCCCGCGGACACCTCTCCCGTGGAACAATCAAGGCACACAACATCTTTGATCGCCGATGATCGGGCGATGATCGAAGCCGCGGATACCTTCTTCCTGGGTACGACGCATCCCACCCGGGGCAGTGATGCGTCGCACCGCGGAGGTCCGGCCGGATTTGTCCGGGTCGACTCCCCCACACGGCTGTGGTGGCCAGATTACCCGGGCAACAACATGTTCAACAGCTTCGGCAACCTGGCGGTCGACGATGAGGCTGCCCTGTTGTTCGTCGACTTTGTCACCGGCGCCAGCCTTCAGCTGTCCGGTACGGCTCAGGTGGAGTGGACCAGCCCCGGCGCGGACGGTGACGACGGTGGTGTCGGACGCCGAGTCGCATTCACGGTCGGCTCTGTTGTCGCGTTGCCGCCGGCGGCCTGGCGAAGGCGGTGAAGGCGGTGTTGATCAGTGGCCAGCCGTCGTCATCGACGGCGAGCCCACCGAGACTCTCGGCGCGGTGGGCAGGGGAAGTTTTCCTGCGCGCTGCGATGAGCCGCGCTGTGATCGCAGCCTCCTGACTTGACGGTGCCTGCGTACCATCGTGCAGATGCCATGCTCTCTGGTTGCCGTCTCTGGGTCAGGCGGGTGGGTGAAGAGGTGAGCCTCGCCGTTGAAGCACTGGTTGCGTTGGATTCGTTGCAGGTCGATGTCATCAGCGACAACGTCAGCGACACCTATGTGAGCAAGACGCCGTTCGCCCGCTCCGAAATTGACAACGTCATCAACGGCGGCGCCAGGATTATCTCAGGCCATTCGCTGCTTGTGGCCAACCTTGGCTATGGCCTACTGCTCCGTACCCGGTTAGCCGCCGCCGAGCACGCGTTTCTGTTCGACACCGGTACCGAACCCGCTGCGTTCCTTCGGAATTGCGACTCCCTGGACCTCGATTTGGGAGCCGTCGAGGAAATCGCGATCACCCACGGACATTGGGACCACATGGGGGCGCTGACAGCGGCCGTCGATGCGATCGTCGCACAACGGGGATCGGTGACCGTGCACGTCAATTCCCAGATGTTCAACGAGCGCGCGGTGCGACTGTCGCGTGGCGCGGTAATACCGGTCGAGATGGTACCCACACCAGACGAGCTTCGAAGCCACGGCGCGACGGTGGTCAACGACGACGAGGCTCGCTTGCTGGGCGACGGGCACGCGTACTACAGCGGCGAGATCCCGCGGGTTACGGCCTTTGAGAAGGGCCGTGATGATCACGTGTGCCGACCCGCCGGCGGATCCGCGGACTGGCAACCGGATCCGTTGCTTCTAGACGAGCGGATGCTGGTTGTCCACGTTCGCGATCTCGGCCTCATTGTCTTTAGTGCCTGCTCTCACGCCGGCATCGTCAATGTGTGCACCGAAGTGCGCCGCCTGTTTCCCGATATCCCGATCCACGCCGTAATGGGCGGTTTACATCTTGGTGGGGTCATGGAACGGATCATCCCCGAAACAGTCGACGGCCTGGAACCCTTTGATATTCGGTACATCATCTGCGGCCACTGCACGGGCTGGCGAGCGCTACACGCACTGGCCGACGCCTACGGCGATCGAGTGAGCCAATCCGCGGTCGGTACCAGCTACCACTTCACCGCAACGCTCTCCTAACCGCCTTGGATATCTGTGCGTTCCACAAGTGACCGCAGTGGCTCGCGCGGTGATCGACCATTAGGCGCAATGACATCGACTAAAGTCGTGCCGTCTAATGGACGCGTCTGACTATGGTTGCGACACAACGCCTTTCCCGTTTGGGAAAGTAGCCTCAGACAACCGCGACCGGCAGCTACGTCGAACCGTGCAGCGTCAATCGGATGTTCCATCAGCTGTGCGAGACGGCCGGCTTGCGACAGCTACGAGTCCGTGATTTGCCGCATTCCTGCGCCACCCCGCTTTTCAGTCGCGGTCGCCGAGGAGCCTGCCGTTGTCGTCAGAAGCCTCAAACGAGGTCGCTCAAAATGCCATTGATCTTGGTGGAGCTAAGGGGATTCGAACCCCTGACCCCCACACTGCCAGTGTGGTGCGCTACCAACTGCGCCATAGCCCCAAGATGTCGTGCCCATCGAAGCTACACCACCGGCAACGGTCCTTCAAAGTTGCTGCTCAGACGGCATCCAGGTCCGCTTCAGACGGTAAGAGATCCGGTGCCGGATCGATGATCGTCCTGGTCTCCGGTGCCACCACCCAGCCGACCGCGGCGATCAGCAGCACGGCCCCGCTGATCGCGAAGCCCCAGGTGTAGCTGAGCTGCTCGGCAGCCCAGCCGACCACCATGGACCCGACGATCGCGCCCAGATCCGTCACCATCTGGACCGCCGCTACGGGTAGGCCCGCGCGAGCCTCACCGCCCAGGATGTCGGCGACCGCGGCCTGCAGCGGTGACATGAAGACGCCGGTCGCCGCACCGCTCACCACCGCCGCGACCACAAACGCCGGCAATGTCGACACGAGGCCAAGCCAGGCGGTCGCCACCCCGGACGCCGCCAGGCCGACGATCAACAACGTGCGCCGTCCCATCCGGTCAGACAAGTAGCCACTGGGCACGACGGCCAGAGCATTCCCGCCCGCGAACGCCGCGAGCACCCAACCGATGACGCCGACGCTCCCGTGCATGATGTCGGCGATGAACAGCGGGACCAGCGCGACGCGCAGCCCAAATGCCGCCCAGCCCGTCGCGAAATTGGACAGCAGCGCCGATCGATACGCGCGGACCCGCAGCGCCTCGCGCATCGTCACCGTCGCTCGTGTCGGGGGCGGGGACGCGGCCAGCTCCGAATTCCGCAGGCTATAGAACAGCACCACCGCCACACCGAGCAGTGCGACGCCGTACACGACAAAGGGGGCGGTCAGGCCCCACCCCGCCGCCAGGCCGCCGACCGCTGGCCCACCGACCGCGCCCACCATGAATGAGGTGGTGAACAGGCCAGCGATTCGCCCACGCGCGTCGGGCGGGCTGATGTGAATCATCAGACCCAGCGCCGAAACGTAAAACATTGTCGACCCGATGCCGCTGAGCGCACGGAAAAGCAGCAATTGCCAGTAAGTCTGCGAAAACGCGCACGCGGCTGTGGATACCGCCACGATCAGCAAACCACCGATATAGATACGCCGCTCACCCAACCGTTGGGCCAGTAACCCGCTTACCGGTGCGAAACACAATCGGGCCAATGAAAAGACGGTAACCAAGAAGGTCACCGCCTTGATGCTGACCCCGAAAGTGCGCGCAAAGGTCGGTAGCGCCGGTGAGACGACGCCGTAGCCGAGCGCGATCATGATATTTGCCCAGCTCAGAATCCAAACTTCGCGCGGCAACCGAACTGAAGACAACCCGCGCCCCCCCGGGCGGGCAAGACGGAGGGAACAAGTCACCCAATGACTTTATTAACTACCTCGCGCGCGGTTTCTTGCACCTCGGCCAAATGCTCGGGCCCGTTGAAGGATTCAGCGTAGATCTTGTACACGTCCTCGGTACCGGAAGGCCGCGCAGCAAACCATGCATTGGCGGTCGTCACCTTCAATCCGCCCAGTGCGGCGCCGTTGCCCGGCGCGGCGGTCAGCTTTGCCGTGATCGGCTCCCCCGCCAACACCGTCGCGGTCACCTGGTCGGCCGACAGCTTGGCCAGCCGGGCCTTCTGCTCGCGATCGGCGGGTTCGTCGACCCGGGCGTAGAACGGTGTGCCGTACTTGTCGGCCAGCGCCTGATATTGCTGCGAGGGTGTGGCGCCGGTGACGGCGAGGATCTCGGAAGCCAACAGCGCCAGGATGATGCCGTCCTTGTCGGTGGTCCACACCGATCCGTCGCGCCGCAGGAACGACGCGCCTGCCGACTCCTCGCCGCCGAAGCCAATGGTGCCGCCAATCAGGCCGTCGACGAACCACTTGAACCCGACGGGCACCTCGACGAGTTTGCGGTCGATGCCCGCGACCACCCGGTCGATGATCGACGAACTGACCGCGGTCTTGCCGACCGCGATGCCAGCCGGCCAGGACGGTCGATGCGTATAGAGGTAGTCGATAGCCGCCGCCAGGTAGTGATTGGGATTCATCAGCCCCGCGTCGGGAGTGACGATGCCGTGGCGGTCTGAGTCCGCGTCGTTGCCGGTGGCGATCTGGTAGTGATCGCGGTTGGCGATCAGCGAGGCCATCGCATTCGGGGAGCTGCAGTCCATCCGGATCTTGCCGTCATGGTCAAGCGCCATGAACCGCCAGGTCGCGTCGACCAGCGGATTGACCACGGTCAGCTCCAGGCTGTGCCGTTCGGCGATCGCGGCCCAGTAATCCACGCTGGCCCCACCCAGCGGGTCGGCGCCGATCCGGACCCCGGCCTTACCGATCACGTCGACGTCGACGACGTTCGGCAGATCGGCGACGTAGGCGTTTAGGTAGTCGTGGCGCTGGGCGGTCTGCAGCGCGCGGGCCAGCGGGACCCGCTTCACCTCCGCACCACGGGCGCGCAGGATCTCGTTGGCGCGCTTGGCGATTGCGTTGGTCGCGTCGGTATCGGCCGGGCCGCCGTTGGGCGGGTTGTACTTGAAGCCGCCGTCGGCCGGCGGGTTGTGCGACGGCGTCACGACGATCCCGTCGGCCAGCGCGTCGGTGCGGCCGCGGTTATAGGTGAGGATGGCGTGGCTGACTGCCGGAGTCGGCGTGTAGCGGTCGGCCGAGTCGATCATGGCGACCACATCGTTGGCGGCCAGCACCTCCAGCGCGCTCACCCACGCCGGCTCGGAGAGACCGTGGGTATCCCGGCCGATGAACAACGGACCCCTCGTGCCGTGCGCGGCCCGGTACTCGACGATCGCCTGGGTGATCGCCAAGATATGGGCTTCGTTGAACGCACCGACCAGGGCCGAGCCGCGGTGGCCCGACGTGCCGAAGGCCACCTGCTGCGCAACGTCGTCGGGGTCGGGTTGGATGGAGTAATACGCCGTGACTAAATGGGATAGATCGACGAGGTCTTCGGGCTGGGCCGGCTGACCGGCTCGCGGGTTGGCCATATCTACAGATTGTGCCCGCGTCGGACGTTCACGTCGCTCTATGCTGCGTAGCGCATTGCCAAACGAAAGGGAACAAACCAGTGGCACAACCCGACTATCGCGAGTTGGCCGCGGTTTTCGTCGGCGGTGCGCTGGGCACGCTGGCGCGCGCCGCCCTGAGCACCCTTGCGGCCCCTGACCCCGCGACGTGGCCATGGCCGACATTTGCCGTCAACATCGTCGGCGCGTTCCTGGTCGGCTATTTCACCACCCGTCTGCTGGAGCGGCTGCCGTTGTCGAGCTATCGACGGCCGGTGCTGGGCACCGGATTGTGTGGCGGCTTAACCACTTTCTCCACGATGCAGGTCGAAACCCTGAAGATGCTTGAACACGGCCACTGGATGCTGGCGGTGTCCTACACGGTCGTCAGCATCGTGCTGGGATTGTTGGCAGTGCATCTGGCCACCGCTTTGGTCCGCCGGGTACGGGTTCGCTCATGACCGCGACGACCATGTTGGTCTGGACCGGTGTCGTTGTCATTGGCGGCATCGGATCGGTGCTGCGTTTTCTGGTGGATCGCACGGTCACCCGCCGGGTGGCACGGCCATTTCCGGTCGGCACGCTGGCGGTGAACATCACCGGCGCCTTGGCGCTCGGATTTCTCAGCGGCCTCGCATTGAGCAAGGACGCAGCGATGCTGACGGGCACCGCGTTCGTCGGCGCCTACACCACGTTCTCCACCTGGATGCTGGAGACCCAACGCCTCGGCGAGGAGCGTCGGAGGTGGGCGGCGACCGCCAACATCGTGGTCAGCGTCGTGCTCGGCGTGGCCGCGGCATTACTTGGACAATGGCTGGCGGAGCAGCTATGAACCAGCCCTGCTTGAAGTTGACCGCGTACTTCGGTGAGCGCCAACGCGCCGTCGGTGACGGTGGGCGCTTTCTGGCCGATGCGATGTTCGACGTGTTCGGCGCCAACGACGTCGCGACCAGCGTGATGCTGCGCGGTATCGCAAGTTTCGGGTCGAGCCACGAGCTGCGCACCGACGTGTCGTTGAGCTTGTCCGAGGATCCCGCGGTGGCGATCGCCGCGGTCGACATTGAGCCCAAGATCCGCTCCCTGGTCGACGATGTGGCCGCGATGACCGGCCGCGGGCTGCTGACTCTGGAGCGGGCGCGGCTGTTCACCCGGCGACGAGGCACCGACGCGCTCGGCGGCTTCGAGGCGCACAACGGAGATGCCACAAAACTGACCGTGTATGTCGGCCGTCAAGAGCGCGTCGGCGCGAAGGCGGCCCACTACGCGGTCTGCGACCTGCTGTATCGACACGGATTCGCCGGCGCCATCGTGCTTCTCGGCGTCGACGGCACAGCACACGGACAGCGCCACCGGGCACACTTTTTCGGCCGCAACGTCAATGTTCCGATGATGATCATCGGCATCGGAACAACTGCTCAGGCATCTGATGCCGCAACGGAATTGGCCGACATTCTGACCGACCCGCTGATGACGGTCGAACGGGTGCGATTGTGCAAGCGCGACGGCGAGACGTTCGCACGCCCGCAGCAGCTACCGATGACGGACAGCCAGGGACGCACCCTGTGGCAAAAGCTGATGGTGTACACGGCCGAAACCACCCGGCACGAGGCGCTGCCGATCCACCGCGCACTCGTACAGCGACTGCTGCACTCCGGAACAGCCCGCGGGGCGACGGTATTGCGTGGCATCTGGGGATTCCACGGCGACCATAAACCGCACGGGGACAAGATGTTTCAGGTCGCGCGGCGGGTTCCGGTGACAACCATCATCGTCGACACCCCAGAGTCGATCGCGCGAAGTTTCGACATCGTCGACGAGTTGACCGGCAGCCACGGGCTGGTCACCAGCGAAATGGTGCCGGCCGTTTTGTCACTGGACGACGCGCAACGCCTCGGCGACATCTCGCTGGCACAGCTCGACTACTGACGCTAAACCTGTTCGCCTACAACTGCTTAGCGGTGTGGGTGGCACGGCGGGATGAGGGCTTTGTCGTCGTCGATCAGCTGGCCGATGATCGCGTGGTAGGTGACTTGCCGAGCGACTACTTCGCTGCCGGGCTGGGTTGCAAAGGAGTCTTGTCGCGCCTCAGTCACCAGCTTGAGTGCCTCTGTGGAGATCTTGGCGATGCGGCGCAGGTGCGGCGCGAGATCGGGCGCGGACACCTGCTGCGAGTAGGCGATCAGTTGATCCGACCAGTCCTGGTACTTGTCCAGGCCGGGCCCGCCGGGGTTGATCAGCGTGGAATCGAGCATGTCGGGGTGGGCGTGGATGAAGCCAACGACCGCGTTGGCGGTACGACAGTCCCGGCTGGGCTGTCCCTGCTGGTACACCGCGACGATTGCTCCGGCGACTGCAACGGCGACCACGGCCGCAAAGGCCAGACGAAAACGCCGGCTCGGCGGCGGCGCGGCGGAGTCCTGGGTATCAGCCAGCGCCGACAGTGCAGGCGGGCTCAAGGCGGCCGCCGAACGCAGCAGCTCAAGGCGTTGCGGCAATCGGCGTGCTCGCTGCGATGCCCAGGCCATTCGAGCCGACACCAGCAGCGCCAGCGCGCTCCAGGTCAGCGCGCCGCGCGCATTGTTGCCGATGAATTCCAGCACTCCGGCCACCACCCACAGCAGCGGCACGCACCAAGCCAGCCTCTTCTGCCACCGCGGCACCCGCCGCCGGTACGCCATCGAGAGGTTGCCGATGCGGATGGCGGCCGCCAAGACCGCCGGATCGGAGGGGGCCTCACCACGCCGCAGCGCCCCGACCGCTTGCGAGCGTTGCGCCCGGCTCAATCCGGCCACGGTCCGCGCATAGCTCTGCTGTACCGGGCGCCGGGAAAGGGTTATCAGCGCGGTCGCGATCACGCTGAAGCCCAGGACCGACAGCAGTGGCCACGTCCAGCCGCAGGCGGCAAAGCCGGAGAATCCGAGCACACAAATCGCGCCGAGCGTGACGGTGAAGGTTGCCGCATTCACCAGCCACAGCACCCACCATGGCGCCACCACAAGTCGAGCCCACATGGCTGTTCACTTTCGCAGAGACAGATCAGCTCTCGCGAGGCCGGGGCACGTCATCGGGCGTCCGGGGCAGCACGTACAGCGCCATCCGCCGGTTGGACATATCGTGCTCGCCGAGAAACACGCAGCCACCACGCTCACAGAACTTGCGCGCCAACACGTTGCGGTGGTCGGGATCAAACATGATCCGGCGACACTCCGGTTCAAGCTCGAAGATGCTGATCAACAAGTACGGCAGCAAGTAGCTGACGTGCCCCTGACTCAGATAATCCAGATCGGCGACTGCGACGTGTAACCCTAAATCGTAGGGATCGTAGTCATATCTCGCCGCGATGGAATCCTTTGCTGCTCTGTAGAGTTCGAGGTATCCGTGGTCTACCCCGTCCAGGCTGGCCACGAAGGGGCGGGAGAAGTCACTGTCGAGTTGCGCACGCAGATAACGATGCCAGCGCTCCGGTGGCCAGGGATACTCCCACGATTCGGCCAAATGGGGTCGGTGCATCCAGTCAGAGATCAACTCGGCATCGACATCGGGATCGGCAAGACGCAAGCCGTACGGCGCCGGCAGTTGCGGTATCGGCGGCGGCGCGATCTTTCGGATCTCGGCGCTGATGCCGGTCAGTTGGCGGGGCAGGATCGCTTCGGAGTTACTCATGTCTTCCGGCGAGATTACCCCCTCCCCCCGGGGCCTACCTGCGGTTCTTGATCCACCGTTCGGCGAGCGCGGCCACCCAGCCGGCGGCCGCGTCCACACGGTCAGGCGGGGTCGCCACCAAGACCAGTTCGTCGACCCCCAATTCGGCTAACGCGCCGACGTCGCTATCGCGCGGATTGCGAAGTGCCACTGCCAACCGCAGCCCGGCACGGTCGCGTCCCGACTCGACGCAAAACCGGTCCAGCCTGCCAACGCAATCGCGCACCGCGGCCACATCGTCGAGGTTGAATCCGTACCAACCGTCGCCCCAGCTTGCCACACGACGCAGCGCTGGATCACTGTTGCCGCCCAACATAATCGGGATGCGATGATCGCGAACAGGCTTGGGATTCACCCGAATCGACTCGAAGCCGACGAACTTCCCGCCGAACGAGGCGATGTCGTCGCGCCACAACGTGCGCATCGCCGCTACGTACTCGGCGGTGCGCGCCGCGCGCTGCTCGAAAGGCACTCCAAGGGCAGCGAATTCCTCCCTGGACCACCCGACGCCCACGCCCAGCGTCAGCCGCCCGCCACTCAACCGGTCCAAGCTCGCCGCCTGCTTAGCCACCACCACCGGGTTGTGCTCGGGCAGCAGCAAGACGCCCGTCGCCACGGTGATTCGTGACGATGCCGCCGCGGCGAACGCCAGCGCGATCATCGGGTCAAGCCAATCTGCCTGCACCGGAACGGCAATGGTGCCGTCATCGGAGTACGGGTAGCGCGAGGCAGATCGATCAACCATGACAACGTGCTCACCCGCCCACAAGGTGGCGAAACCGCATTCGTCGGCCGAGGAGGCGACGGCATCGATCACCGCCCGATCGGCACCGGCGCCGATTCCCAGAGCGTGCAATCCAATCTGCATCGCACGATCGTCTCACGCGTGGATTCAGCGGCCTTTGAGCAACTTCGCCAACACCGCCGCATGGCTTGCCTCCACTTCCCGGGTGGCGGTAACCAGGGTCACGACCTCTCGTTTGGCCAGCTCGCGCAGCTCGTCGAGCGCGGTGTTGCCGGTCAGTTCGGCTTGGTAGTGCGACGCGAATTCGTCGAAACGTTCCGGCTGATGGTGGTACCAGTCGCGTAATTCCTTCGACGGCGCAACGTCCTTGCACCAGATGCCTACTCGTGGGTCGTCCTTACGGATCCCCCGCGGCCAGATTCGATCAACCAGGACGCGCTGGCCGTCGTCGGGGTCGATGTCGTCGTAGAGACGCCCGACCCGAATACGGCTTTTGGCGCTCATCCCGCCAGCGTAGCCACCGCACCCAAAGGACCGGGTGTGTCGATGCTCGTAGTCTCGATGGGGTGAGTGTTGCTTCGGAGATCAGCGTCCCCCTGCAAGACCGCTTCGCCCGCGAGCTGCCCGAGATGGGGGTGCGCTGGCAGGCCGAGACGACTCCGGCCCCGCAGCTGCTTGTGCTCAACGAGTCGCTGGCCACCGGGCTCGGTCTGGACGCCGCCTGGCTGCGGGGTCCCTACGGGCTGCGCTTTCTCGCCGGCAATCTGCTGCCCAGCGGCGCGGTCCCGGTCGCGCAGGCCTACGCCGGGCATCAATTCGGCGGCCTTGTCCCGCGATTGGGTGACGGACGCGCACTGCTGCTGGGCGAGCTGGCCGACGAGCGCGGCCGCGTTCGCGACATCCACCTCAAAGGGTCCGGGGCGACACCGTTCGCCCGTGGTGGCGACGGGCTCGCGGCGGTCGGCCCGATGCTGCGCGAATACGTGGTCAGTGAAGCGATGCACGCCCTCGGTGTCCCGACGACGCGCTCGTTGGCCGTGGTCGCCACCGGGCGGCCGGTGCAGCGCGACTCACTGCTGCCGGGGGCCGTGCTCGTCCGCGTCGCCAGCAGCCACCTGCGGGTCGGGAGCTTCCAATACGCGGCCCTCACCCGCGACGCCGGCCTGCTGCGACGCCTGGCCGACCATGCGATCGCGCGCCACTACCCCGGCGCGGCAGAGGCCGAAAACCCGTATCGCGCGCTGTTCGAATCGGTGGTCGGTGTCCAGGCCTCGTTGATCGCTCGGTGGATGCTGACCGGATTCGTCCACGGCGTGATGAACACCGACAACACCACGATCTCCGGCGAAACGATCGATTACGGTCCGTGCGCCTTCATGGAGGCCTACGACCCCGACACCGTTTTCAGCTCGATCGACCATTGGGGGCGCTACGCGTACGGCAATCAGCCCGCCATCGCCGGGTGGAATCTGGCCCGGTTTGCAGAGGCGTTGCTTCCGTTGCTATCCGACGAAATCGAGGAGGGAGTCGCGTTCGCCGAGGAGACGTTCGGGGAATTCCAAACCGAATACGACGCCACGTGGGCGTCTGGCATGCGCGCCAAACTCGGCCTACCAGCGAGTGTCGCGGCCGGGGCCGTAACGGCGCTGGCCGATCAGTTGCTGCGGCTACTCAAGGAAAGCCACGTCGACTACACCTCGTTCTTCCGCCACCTCGGCCATGCGGCCCGGGGCGACGCCGAGCCAGCGCGCGGTGTGTTCATCGACCTCGCCGGCTTCGACGACTGGATGTCGGGCTGGCGCGGGTTGGGTCCCGACGCCGAATTGATGGATCGCACGAACCCGATCTACATTCCGCGAAACCACTTGGTCGAAGAGGCACTGGCCGCGGCGACGACGGGCGATCTCGGTCCAGTCGAGCAGCTCCTCGACGCCGTGACCGCTCCCTACGACGAGCGGCCAGGCCTCGAGCGCTACACCAGCCCGGCCCCTGAAGACTTTGGGACCTACCAAACGTTTTGCGGCACTTAGCCTTACATAACCTCTGCGAATTCGGCCCGCAACTGGTCCAAGCGTCGGAGCGTCTCGTCTCGGGGCTCGGTCTCCAGCTCTACCAGGACGTGCTCAACACCGATATCACGGTAGCCCTCAACGGCTTTCGCTGTCGATTCCCCCATATGCATGTTGATCAGCGGCACGTCGTGCCCGGCCACCGCGCGCAATTCTTCGAGCTGACCCGAAAGCGCGTTCGGTGAGGGAGCCATCGCGATCCAGCCCGCCTTCAACCGGGCGATGCGCTTGAAACCGGCCGGCCCGCCGCCGATGTAAAGCGGCGGATGCGGCTTCGTCAACGGTTTCGGCCACCCGTAGATCGGGTCGAAATTCACGAAATCACCATGGAATTCCGCTTTTTCCTGTGTCCAGATCTCGATCATCGCGCGCAGCCGCTCGTCAGCCACGCGTCCGCGAACAGCGGGATCGACACCATGGTTGGCGATCTCTTCGCGTAGCCAGCCCACGCCGACGCCGAAGCGGAAACGCCCCTGTGACACCAGATCCAGCGACACCACTTCCTTGGCCGTCAGGATCGGGTCGCGCTGGGGGATCAAGGCGATACCGGTGCCCAGGACCAAATTCTCGGTGGCCCCCGCCGCCGCGGTCAACGCCACGAACGGATCCAGAGTCCGGTAATACTTGCGCGGGATCGGGCCGCCCAGCGGGTAGGCAGTCTTCGCGTCTACCGGAATGTGCGTGTGCTCGGCAAGGAACAGCGCCCCAAACCCACGCTCCTCAACTGCTCTACCCAGCTCGACGGGGCCGATCCCCTCGTCGGTCGCAAAAGTCAGGACACCGATACCCACGTCTGCTCCCTTCCCCGATTGACGGTCACCAGTCAACCCCATCCGGGCTCGCGGCGGGCCTCAGTCCTCCAACGTCTCCGCCGCTCTAGGTGCGGGCCGCGCCGCGCCCCACAATCCAACGCCGATTCCGATGACGGCGCCGCCCAGGCCGATCAGCTGCTGTGAGCGTTTGAGTTCTTGATGCACACTGAGTCCGCCCAGCAGATCGGCCGCATCGGCTCCGCCGGACGCCAGGAACCAGCCGCGGGTGTTCTTGCCGCGCAGCGCCGCCGTCGCGAGCAGCCCGCCGATCAATGCGTCGCGGTAGCCCATCGATCGCAACAGCAGTCGCGCCGTCGGCGTCGGCTCCCCAGGGTCGCCCCAGAGCCGGTTCGCACCCAGCGGATCGACGAGAAAGTGGACACCTGAAGCAAGTCGGATACTGCCCGCGATAAGCGCGGCACGGTCGATCGCCATGGCCGCAGCCTACTGCGCCGTCTACCGGGCCGCCCCAATTTCGTTGGCTGCTGCGGCAACGGCATGTTCCGCGAGACGGGTCACGGCGGGAGCGCAGCTTTCGATGACTGCCTGTAGTTCCTGCGCGGACAACCGATTAGAGGCGCCGGTAAACCTCGGGTCGATGACGCTAGCGCCGAATTCCAGCCACTTCGGGTCCGCGTCGACGTCGAGGAAACGCGCCAGCCGCGCCAGCGATGACCGGGTATCGGCCACCAGGTCGGCGTACGACAGCGGGAGATAACGGTCTGCATTCAGATCGGCGAGTTCGGCTTCGCCGGTGACGATCAGCTCGCTCCACATACGAGCGAATCGGCTGACGGGCATGTTCTGACCCATCAGGTATTCGACCTCGCAGGTGTTGCCGACCAAAGAGGCAAGCTCGATCGGTATCGCCGTCGGATCCAGCCGCAGCCCGGGATGGCGACGCTCCGGATCGAGATCAAGCAGCTCCAGCGCGTCTTGAATGAGCGCCATCAAGCGAAATCCGGTGTGGTCGCTCATCGAAACCGCCGTGTCCGGACCATCCCGGAATAGGTGCACGAACTTCGCGTCCGGAAACGTCTCGCGTAACCACGGGACACTGCTCAGCGACATGGCCGACCGCTCGACGACGACAGTACCGCCGAAATATGTTGCCAGCCAAGCGAAGAGACGCTCGTAGTGCAGCCGCGAGTTCTGTTCCGGCCACGACGGAACCTCCGCGGAAAGGGCATCGAACACGGCGTCGGGGTCCGACGTCAGATGCGGCAGCGTCATCATGGAGATCGCGGGAATCCCGGTCGTGCTCGCATCGAACCGGGTCCCCTGCAGTCGTGGATAGATGAACTCCGGCATGGCCGAACCGCCCCGGACCATCGAATCGAAGATCGGGTGCGGCTCAGCCAGCATCCGCCAGAACTGCTCACCCGACAGGACGTGATCGGCCGCCGACGAAGCACGCACCGACAGGTAGAACTCGTTGAGGCTGAGCACATCCGGGTGCGCGCTGAGGATTCGCGACAGTGCGGTGGATCCGCTTCGTCCGACCGTGACGATGAATGTCAACCCTCGCGTGGGACGAACCTCGTCGGCGCTGTGGGCAGTCACATCGAAGGGACGCCCAATCGATACCAGGGGTTCAACCGCCGGCGCCGACTCGCGGGGCTGGCGCGGTTCGGATTTCACCGTGAAGTAGCGCTTGTACCGCCCCACGCTTCCCAGCAGGTAGTCGAAGTCGACAACCGTCCGGCGGTGCGGCTCTCCGATCACCGCTCGGGCATCGGTCGTGTCGTAGGTCCGGCTGTGCTCCAGGTAGGGCATGAATCCGCTGGCCCACCGCAGGCGGCGTTCCAGCAGATTGGGGTTCTCAATCGGTCCCTCGACCAGCGTCAAGGGGATCGGAGACACGGCGTTGAAAAGTTCGACCAGAGTTTGCACCGCGACGTCGTGATGGTGAACGACGTGGAAGCTACTCAGGCCATCGGGTGCCAGCCGCATCAGCCGAACCATCTCGTCGGCAGCCTCGTCGGCCGGCATGTAGTTCAAGTGGCCGTTGAGATCACCTCGCAGGCGCATCGACAAATTGGTGCGCAACGGTCGTCCGGAAACCGAGAACAGGCGCATCCCGCTGTCTGCCGACGTCGAAAGAAACGAAAGCGGGTGCAACGGGAAGTCCGGATGCGGCGGCCGCTCGACGATCAGGGCGCTCGGCCGAAACACCACGACCCGGCGCCCGGTGCGCCGCGCCCACTCCCGCACCAGCGTTTCGGACTCGAATTTGGACTGTTCGTAGTTGTTCTCGAATCCTTGGTCGTCGCGCAGCTCGGTCTCGTAGATGAGACCCGTCCGGCGCCGGCCGGCGACGAAGGCGGTCGACACATGGAACAGATCCGGCTCCCGCGACCCGGCCTCGGCCAGTTCAAGGATGCGCGTGGTACCGCCGACATTCGTACATCGAAGGTCGGCGAGATCGGCGTCCAGCTCGATGATTCCGGCGCAATGTAGGATCGCGTCAACGCTGTCGGCAAGGTTCTGGAACTGTTGATCCGATAACCCGAGCTTGGGCGCGGCGAGATCCACCGGCACGACGGTGAATCTTTCGCGCAGCTCGCCCTCGGTCCACACCAGCCCGTCGGTGACCGCGAGCGGGAGAGCCTTATGGATGCGCAGCACCGGGTCGGACTGCGGCCTAGTCAGCAAGGTGAACGTATCGTCCTCACGGAGGAGTTCGCTCAGGATGTGAACCCCGAGAAACCCGGTCGCGCCGGTGATCGCCCAATGCATTGACATCCCGTCCTCGCGCGAACTCCGCGCGCAAACAAGCCCCGATTAGCCTGCCCGCGAACTTACTGGTCCATCAGAGGTGCCGCCATGCAACTGATAGACACAAATGGTTACCGCAGGTCACAGCCCTGTCGGGCGCGCGCGAAACCGGGCCGCTACGGTCAGGTGTAATAGGTTTCCTGTCGCCACCGATGCATCAATGAGAGACTTTGGAAGCCTTGCGTGGATATCACCTGCTCTCGGGGCGGGGCGACTGCATCACCAGAGGAGACGAGCAATAGTGACAGCAGCTGCTGGCGCACCGGGGTGGAGGGCGTGGTCGACCGTGACCACATCCGACGTGAACGTCGACAACTTCTGCCGCCTGAGGGCCGCATGACCGATCAACGCGTGAACGGCGGACGTCGTACGCCCCGCGTCGCGCGGACGATCCATCTGTTGTCGGTGCCCATCATCCTGGCGTGGCTGGCTCTCACCGTCATCGTGACCATCGGCGTGCCCTCGCTCGAGCGAGTGGAGCAGGAGCGCTCGGTATCGCTGAGCCCCAAAGATGCGCCGTCGATCAAGGCCATGCAGCGGATGGGCCAGGACTTCAACGAATCCGATTCGGACGCCTTAGCGATGATCGTCCTGGAGAGCGAGCAGCCGCTGGGCGACGACGCTCACCACTACTACAACCAGTTGCTCCGTCAATTGGGAAACGACCCGCGGCATGTGCAGCACATCCAGGATTTATGGGGCAACCCAGTCACGGCGGGTGGCGCCCAAAGCGAGGACGGTAAAGCCGCGTACGTGCAACTGAAGCTCGCCGGCAACCAAGGCACCAGCACGGCGAACCAATCAGCTGACGCCGTCCGCAAGATCGTGGAGCGCACGCCCGCACCGGCGGGAGTCAAGGTCTACGTCACCGGCCCCGCTCCGCTCATCTCGGACCTGAATCACAGCGGCCAGAGGACGATCCTCAAGGTCACCGTGGTGAGCCTCGTGGTGATCTTCGCGATGTTGCTCCTCGTCTACCGATCTATTGGCACCGTCGTCCTGCTGTTGCTGATGGTCGGAATAGAGCTGCAAGTCGCGCGCCAAATCGTCGCATTCCTCGGAAATGTCGGCGCCATCAGCCTTTCCACCTTCGCCGTCAATTTGCTGATCACTCTCGGGATCGCGGCGGGGACCGACTACGGGATCTTTTTCGTCGGCCGCTATCAAGAGGCACGCCAGGCCGGCGAAGATCCGGTAACGGCCTACTACACGACGTACCGGAGCACGGCGAAGGTCGTCTTGGCTTCCGGCTTGACGATTGCCGGATCGGTCTTCTGCCTCAGTTTCACCCGGATGCCGTATTTCCAGACGATCGGTGTCCCCTGCGCGGTGGGCATGCTGGTTGCCGTCGCGATTGCGCTGACGCTGGTTCCTGCCGTGCTGGCCGTCGGTGGCCGATTCGGCCTGTTCGAGCCCGCGCGAAGGATCACGGTGCGGCGCTGGCGACGGATCGGCACGGCAGTAGTGCGCTGGCCGGGACCAATTTTCGCCGCGGCGTGCGCGGTCACTCTGGTCGGCCTGCTGGCACTGCCGGGATACACCACCAACTACCACGACCGCGTGTACCTCCCCGACGACCTCCCGACGAATCAGGGATATGCGGCCGCAAGTCGGCACTTTCCCCTGGGCCGGATGTTGCCCGAGTTCGTGTTGATCGAGGCCAATCACGACATGCGTAATCCCTCCGATTTTCTGGTGTTGGAGCGATTGGCCAAGGGTGTCCTCGCGGTTCCTGGTGTTTCTCGAGTGCAATCTGTCACTCGGCCGGCGGGCACCGCGATGGCACATACGACCATCCCGTTCCGGTTCGGCGTTATGAACGCGAGTCAGCTGGTCAATCTCGAATATCAAAAAGCCCGCATGAACGACATGCTCACGCAGGCCGAAGAGCTGAACAAAACGATCGGAATCACAACAACGCTGTACCACCTAATCCTGCAGCTGAACGCCGTGACCCATGACCTGGCCGGCAGGACGCACGACATTCAGGCAATCACCGGTGAGATCCGAGATCAGATTTCGAATTTCGAGGATTTTTTGAGGCCGATCCGTAGCTACTTCTACTGGGAAAAGCACTGCTACGACATTCCGGTCTGCTTTGCGATCAGATCTCTTTTCGATTCGTTCGACGGCATCGACGAGATCAACGACAAACTGGGCGAACTAGTCGTAGACGTCGACAAGATCGACATCTTGATGCCGAAACTGGCCGCAGAGCTCCCGATTCAGATTGAAACCATGAAGAGCATGCGCACCATGATGCTGACGATGCACTCCACCATGAGCGGAATCATCGGCCAGGCCGACTCGCAGGGCAACATCTCGACGCAGATGGGCGAAGCGTTCGACGCCGCGAAAAATGATGATTCGTTCTACCTGCCGCCGGAGGTTTTCCAGAACCCAAGCTTCCAGCGGGTTATGGGACTGTTCATGTCGCCGGATGGGAAAGCGGCGCGCATGACCATTTCGGATCGGGGCGATCCCGCAACCACCGAAGGTATCGCGCGCGTCGAAGCGATAAAGAATGCGGCCGAGGAATCACTTAAGTCGACGCCGCTGGAGAACACCAATATTTACGTCGGAGGCGTCTCGGCGACGTACAAAGACCTGCAAGATGGCTCCGAGTATGACCTCATGATCGCCGGGATTGCGTCGCTCTGCCTCATCTTTGCCATCATGCTGATGATCACGCGGAGTTTTGTGGCGGCCATGGTGATCGTGGGTACCGTCGTAACGTCGCTGGGGGCATCCATCGGATTGTCCGTGCTGCTGTGGCAGCACATTATCGGGCTCGGGCTGGAATGGCTCGTATTGCCGATGTCCGTCATCATTCTGTTGGCCGTCGGATCTGACTACAATTTGCTTCTCGTCTCACGAATGAAAGAAGAACTCGCCGCCGGTATAAGCACCGGCATCATTCGGGCGATGGGCGGTACCGGCAAGGTCGTCACGGCCGCGGGCTTGGTATTCGCCGTCACGATGGCCTCGATGGTCGTCAGCGACCTGATGGTGATCGGCCAAATCGGCACCACGATCGGTCTGGGCTTGCTGTTCGACACCTTGATCGTGCGCGCATTCATGACGCCATCCATCGCCGCGCTGCTCGGACGCTGGTTCTGGTGGCCACTGCGGGTGCGACCGCGGCCGGCGAGTTTCCTGCTTCGGTCTGAGGGCACGCGTCCGCAGGTCCGTGAGCTGCTCGGCACCCGGGCGCCCGACTAGCTCCCCAAGTCGTCGTTGACGGCCGCTACCATGGCCGTCATGTCCGAGCCGGTACCAGCTACCGACAAGACTGCCGGGCTGGGCGGGGACGAGACAGCTGCCGCGCCCACTTCCGCGGAGCCCGAGGCCGCCACTTCGGCGAATTCGGCCGGCCTGGCGTGGTCCCGCGACGACGACGTCGAAACGCCGCCCGAAAAGGCGAATCAGCGCCAATCGTGGCGGTCGACCTGGCGCACCGCCGCCGCTCTGCTCGCGGCCGGGCTCGTGATCGCTGGCGCGATTGTCTTGGGGCGTTCGCTGTTGACCCCGCCTCCGAAAGTCGCGGCGCCCCCACCGACCGCGGCGCCGACATCAACGGCAGCCCCCACGACACCCAGGACGGCATCGACGGCTGCGCCGTCATCGATCGTGTCGACGCCGGATCAGGACAACAAGTACGTTCAGTCCCTCAACGACCGGGGAATCTCCTTCGCCAATCCCGACGCCGCCATCTACAACGGCAAGATGGTGTGCGAGAACATCCGTCTGGGCATGACGGTGCAGCAGATAATCGCAGATTTCCGGACGAGCAACCCCGCACTTGCCAGCGACGCCGAGGCGTACGTGACCATCTCGGTACACGCCTATTGCCCGCAGCACAACAACCTGGTCGGTAGCGGGCCCTAACGACCTCGCCGGACCCGTGACGGCAGCTGAACGACCGCGAAACCAGCGAATCCGACGATCAACCCGATCGCCGTGGACACCCCGGCATTGAGCAGCCAGGCCAGCGCGCCACCAACGGAATCGACGGCATGGCCAACCTGATGCTCGCCGTGGTGAACCAGGCCCCGCGGTGCGTGCCAGCCCAAGTGATCGACGCCGTCGAGCAAGATGTGTCCGCCTACCCAGAGCATCGCCACCATCCCGGTGGCCGAGAGCGCTGAAAGCAGTCGGGGCATCGCCGCGACCAAGCCCCGGCCGAGTCGCTGGCCGATTCGGGATCCGGTCGACGTGAGATGCAAGCCGACGTCGTCCATTTTGACGATGACGGCCACGATGCCGTAGACCGCCACGGTGAGGATCAGGGCAACCACGGTCAGGATGATCAACCGCGGCAGGAACACCTGGTCGGCGACCTCATTCAGGGCGATCACCATGATCTCGGCGGACAGCACCAAGTCGGTCCGGACTGCCCCGGCCACCAGGACATTCTCGGCCGCCGGCGCTGCGTGGGCGTGATGACCGCGGAAACTCCCCCACACCTTCTCCGCGCCTTCGTAGCACAAATAGACGGCGCCGAGCATCAGGATCGGGGTCACCAGCCGGGGCGCGAACTGACTGAGCAACATCGCGACGGGCAGGATCAACAAGAGCTTGTTGCGTAGGGATCCAATCGCGATCCGCCTGATAATCGGCAGCTCGCGCTCGGCGGCGATGCCGTGCACGTACTGCGGCGTCACGGCGGTGTCGTCGATGATCACGCCGGCCGCCTTGGCTGTCGCGCGGCCGCTGGCCGCCGCCAGGCGTGCCAGAACCGCGACGTCGTCGAGGAGCCCGAAGAGACCTGCGCTCATCGTGTCCCCGCCATGGCGTTGGAGGGTACCCGCTGCGCAGTTCGATCGGGTGTACGGTAACCCGCCATGGGACGAGCGGGACGCGTTGAAGGCAAGGTAGTGCTGGTCACCGGCGGTGCCCGCGGCATGGGTGCTTCCCATGCGGATGCGCTGGTGGCCGAGGGCGCCTGCGTTCTGATCACCGACGTCCTCGACGACGTTGGCTGCGCAGTCGCCGAAAAGCTCGGGAAATCAGCTCATTTCGTCCATCTGGACGTGGCGGACCCGGATCAGTGGGACCAGGCCGTTGATGCGGCGGTGAGCCGCTTCGGGCGATTGGACGCGCTGGTGAACAACGCCGGGATCGTCAAGCTCGGTTCGTTGCGCGGCTCCTCGCTGTCCGACTGGCAGCGAGTCCTCGATGTCAATCTCACCGGCGCCTACCTGGGTATGCGAGCGGCGATCGAACCAATGATCGCCGTCGGCGGCGGATCGATCGTCAACATCTCGTCGGTAGAGGGATTGGCTGGAAGCGCCCACCTGCATAGCTATGTGGCCGCCAAGTTCGGCCTGCGCGGCATTACCAAATCGGCCGCGGTGGAATTGGCCCAACACAACATCCGGGTCAACTCCATCCACCCGGGCCTGGTGCACACCCCGTTAAGCCAGGGCGTCACCGAAGAATTCATGCAACCCATTCCGCTGCGGCGCGGTGCCGCGCCGGGCGAGGTTTCCACCTTTGTGGTGTTCCTGGTCAGCGACGAGTCGGCATACGCCACCGGAGCGGAGTTCGTTGTCGACGGCGGGCGGACGAGCTACGTGCCCGCCAAGATATAGACCACTTCGCGACCAGGACACCATCTACCCGACGGAGGCGAGCAATGGCTATGCGGCCGGACAGACGGGCATGATCATGGGGGCCGCCGTCGCGACATTCTGCCCCGACGTACAGCCGTCGCTGGATCGCTGGAGCGACACTCACTGAAAGTGCGTGCGTCCGTTATTGGTCGGCTCGTACTGAGCAACCGAATTAGTCCGGAAATTCCTGGCCCCCGGCCAATCTTGACCAGCTGGCATGGTCCAGCCCGAGCGGCGGACGACGGACGCCGGTGATATGTTCCCGCAAACGACATCGCGGCCGCCGAAGGGGAATCGCTGTGCGGACGAGCATCTGGGCTCGCTGGGTGGCGAGGTACGGTGCGCCGCGCGCATTCCTGACGGTGCAGGCTCGCCGCGGACAACCGTTGGCCCGGTTTCTGCTGGGCCGTGCCGGCGGAGACGAGATGTATCGGCTCGTCGAAGACATCAGGACTCAGGGGCGGCTGGTACAACGGCCATTCGTGTGGGTGAGCGCCGACCACGAAATCTGCCGCACGGTACTGCGCGACGGCGCGTTCGGGGCCACCAATCTCGTCAACGCGCCTCTCCCCCAGCCAATTCCGGCATTGCTCGCCCGAAGTGATCCGGGCCTGCCCAATCCCGTCGAGCGGCCGGCGATGGTGATGACGAATCCGCCCGATCACACCCGTTATCGACGCCTGTTCGCGCAGAGCTTCACACCTCGAGCCATCGACAGGCTCAACACTCGAGTCGAAGAGATCACGGCGCAACTGCTCGACGATTTGGAGCGGAAGTCGCAACCCGACCTGGTCGCCGACTTCGCGACGGAACTACCGGTGGCCGTCATCGCCGAGATCCTCGGTCTACCAACCGATGCACGCCCACAAGTGCGCGAATGGGGCTATAGCTTGGCGCCGCTGCTGGATTTCGGTACCAACTGGAAGACGTTTCGGCACGCCATCGAGCATCTGCGCGAGGTCGACCGCTACGCCGCCGAGTTCATCGAACGGGCGCGTGCGGCTGACTCGGGCGACGATCCGTTCGGCCGGGTGGCCGCCGGCGGCGAGCTGACCCACCGCGAATTCGCTGCGAATGCAGCGCTTCTGGTCGGCGCCGGGTTCGAGACGACAGTGAACCTGATCGGCAACGGGATCGTTCTGCTGCTCAAACATCCTCAGCAGTTGGCGCTGTTGCGCGATGATCCGGGACTCTGGCCGGCTGCCATCGAAGAGATCTTAAGGTTCGAAAGCCCCGTGCAGATGCTCGTACGCACCGCTCGCCGCGACGTTGAGATCGCTGGCGAACACATCCGCACCGGCGCGATGTTGGTGCTACTGATGGGCGGCGCGAACCGCGACCCAGGCGTCTTTACTGACCCTGGGCGGTTCGACATCACCAGACCCAACGCGCGAGAACATTTGGCGTTCGGTTCCGGCATACACGGTTGTCTCGGCGCGGCCCTGGCGCGAATAGAGGGCGTCATCGCCCTTCGCACCTTATTCGAACGGTTCCCCGGCTTGAGCCTGCGCGAGCAGCCCGAACCACTCGAGTTGGTGACCTTGCACGGATTCAAAAGCCTACCAGCGCAATTGCGGACGCGGCCGACGGGCCACATCAGCCGCACCCAGCAATAAGTTACGAAATAGTTTGCCGCACAGGGCTATCGGCTTCAGCTATGCAGGAGGCGGTGCCGGCTGGGCAGCTGATTCGCCTTCGTGCTGAGGGCAGTAGGCGTCTTCTGCGATCGTCGTGAACTCGACGGCGGCGTTCCCCTTGAATGCCGGGTTGCTCTCCGACACCGTCCTGATGACGTCCCCCTCGGGCATGCCCTGGTCCATCAGTGCGCATTCCCTCTTGCCGACGCTGATCGCGACGCTCGGGGTCTGATAGGTGATGCCGGCTTTGGTCAGCGCGGCCAGAAATTTCGCATCCGGGCTGGGGTCGGCCTGAGCCGGCACGGCCAGGGCAACTACTGCAGTAAAGCTTGCAAGCAAAAGAAGAATTCCCCGCATCAGACCATCCTCCTACAGATCGACGACGCTGTCCTGTCGAAGGTTTGTGGGACGGCCCAAAGGCCATCGGCCAGGCCTGCCGACGGATTATTGGGATCGCAGTTTCAGCGTCCGCCGCGATCGAACGGGTCGAACCACCTCAATCGGAGTAGCTGCCTACCTTTGCGGCGTACTCATCGAGCAACCGAAGCGATTCGTCCAGTGGGTTGGTGGGCAGCATCAGTGCGAGTCGACTGAAACCCAAGTCCCGGGCAGCGTCCCAATAGCCGGGGTCGGCCGGCGTGCCGAACATTGCCAGTGGAACATCGCGTCCGCTGCCCTCACGCAGTTGATCAACGCGTTTGGTGAGCCGCTCAACCGGGAGCGGGTTGGATATCCACCCGGCGTCGTGGCGAATCACCCGTTTGACGGTGGCATCCGAATCGCCGCCGATGAAGATCGGCGGGTGCGGTTTTTGAACCGGCTTGGGGCGAAGGTAGGCAGGGTCGAAGTCGACGTACTTGCCGTGGTACTCCGCCGGCTCGGTGGTCCATAGCGCCTTGATGGCCTCAATGCGTTCGTCGAGCAGCGCGCCGCGCGTCTTCGGATCGGTGCCGTGATTGCGCAATTCCTCGATGTTCCAGCCGGCGCCCACGCCGAACACGAAGCGGCCACCGGAGATCAGGTCGATGCTGGCAGCCTCTTTCGCGGTGATGATCGGATCGCGCTCGATCAGCAGGGCGATCCCGGTGAACAACTCGATGGATGAGGTCACCGCTGCCGCCGCGGCCAGCGTCACGAAGGGGTCGAGGGTGCGGTAGTAGATCGACGGCAGCTCGCCACCCATTGGATAGGCGGACTCCCGACTCGCCGGAATGTGGGTGTGTTCGGCGATGACCAGCGATGCGAAACCCCGCTCTTCGATCGCTCGTGCCAGCGATACCGTGTCGATGGTGTGGTCGTTGACGAACGTCGCGATCCCGAATTTCATGCTCTTCCCTATCTGCCGCCGTTGATCTTTGGTCTGCCGACAACCAACGCCCGCGAGTGCAACGCAAATTCCTGCGACGGGCCAACCGCTGGTCTGCCGTCGTCACACTAGCCACACTGCAGCTAGCGCGTGGCTCGTCGCTGGGGAGGACCCGGGCGGGGCGCAGTATCGGGATGACTCGTGGGGTATTTTCGAGATTTACGCGCTCTCCCCGAAGCTTCTGCACCATCTCTTCCAGCGACAGTCTGGATTGATCTGCAAGTCGTTGAAGTAGTGCGACTTTCTCGATTGGTCAACCGAACGGAAGAACACAACGGAACCTTTCGCCTACCGCCCCAGGCCTCAAGCTCAGCGCATCAGGAAGGTGTAGTAGTTACCGATTGCTTCCAGCGCTTCCGATGTGAGATCTGGATGCCGTTCCTGCATCACAGATTCGATGTAATCGCCGGCTTCATTTAGAGTAAGGCGATTCCAGTCAGGCTCGATCCGCATCGCTTCTTTGAGTAATAGTTGCACCTGTTCATGCGCGTATTCTCTCGCCGAGCCATAGTGTAGATTGAATTCTTCTTCGTTCTTTCCCGGATAGCGCCTCAGGTATAGCACAACGGCATCATTTGCATTGAAGTTATTTCCGGATGTCACGTAGTGTAACCTCACTTACCTCTCTCAAATATTATGGTTGAATGACCGTCATCGGGATCTATCTGCACAATGCGAGTCACATTTGGATTTTCCATCAAGCGAGGTATCTCAACAGATTGCCAAATGTTGCCCGGACGCAAATTGCTGCCCACGATTGCGGTAACTTCACCGCGTGCGCTTCCCGCGTAAGCCGCCGAAGCATCCTCCCAGAACTTGACCGATACCGGATCATGGCGATTCCAGGCTGGGAGCGGATCTACGCCGTTCTCCGCAAGCGTCATTTCCAAGGTATTGCCCCCAAATCCGTGAGCAATAAGTTCCGCTACTCCTGCGCCATCGGGGCCAACTCCGATTCCATCGGCGGTTCGCCCCGACCAGTAGTATGCGCTATTCGGCGCTGTCGACGTGATTCCTTGAAGCTGTTCATATGACGGCAAGCTGCCGGGTAGGTAGTGACCCGCCGCGTCCATGGGGTAGCCGCCAAGACTGTGGTTCCCATCCGCGACGGTGTGGTCCCCCGCCGCAGGGATGTGGTGATCACCAATGCCAGTAGGCAGGTGATCACCAGCACCTACCGACGGGTGCCCGCCAGGCATATCGTGTGGCAGTCCGGCGGCGGCGTCGAGGTCTGCCAGTTCGGCTGCGCGTGAAACGCCGGCAACTTCCGGCCCGAAGAGCATTCCGGGCAAGGCGAAGGCGCCATCGGAGGCTTTACCGCCCAGGTAGTAGGCCGCGCTGGGCGAGTCCAACATGTTTTTGACTTCGCCCGCCGCGGCGGCCGCCGGGTTTTGGACCGTCTCGAGCGTGCCCTCGAGCATTTGCTTCCACGCCTGCAGCGCGCCCGGCGCCCCGCCTTGTCCTACCCCGAGAAGGTTATGGATGCTCTCTTCAGTTGCACGCCAACGATCACCGAAACCTTCGCCGAATCCCGGCGGCGGCAAGGGCTTTGGTTCGGGCGGACGGTAAGGAGGAATTCCTCCCTGGTCGATCCACTTCTGAGCACCGGCCACCATCTCGTTCACGCGCGCTTCGATCTGATCCGGCGGGACGCCGTCACCGAGCATCACTTTGCGTAGCAAAGCCTTGGCGCTTTCCATCTCCGCCGGGCTCGGCGCAGGGAACGCAACGGCGCCCTCGGGCAATAGCATGCCTTCCAACGAACGCGGCTGGCCCGCAGGCACCGACGGATCCTTCGGCGGGGCACCGCCAGGTGAAGCGTCCGCGGCGCCAGGGGGCAGCAACATTTCTTGCCACGTCTTCGGCTTGCCTCCCGGGCCAGGGTTCGGCGGCCCTTGTGGCGCCGGGGCACCATCTGGCGCCGATCCAGCAGCATCCAGCGAGACTGCGCCGACGGCGGCGCCGATCGCGGTGGCAAGCTCGTGATCGGCGGTGTGGGCACGGACCTTACAGACGTTGAGTTCGCCCTGCAAAGTCTGCAGTTTGTTGGCGAGGTCAATTCGATTCGGTGGAATCCCCTTGGGACCGATGTCGATTCGCCAGTCCGGCGTGATGGCCCAGCCGTTAGCCTGGGCGGCCTGTTCTATGTCATCCAGCTCGCGCTTTCAGGCGCTCACATCCGCCTCGGTGCGCGAGACCGCCGCCGCTACCTGCCGAGATTCCGCGCCGTCCGCCTCGATGTCGCGGCGAATCAAGCCGACGTCGACGCGAAAAGCGTCGCCTGCCTCACCTTGCCACTCGGCAAGTACATTGTGTGCCTGTTGCAGGCTGTCGCCCAAGCGCTGCAAGGTATTAGCGCGTCCGGTGGCCGTCTGGAACACCGCGTGAATCGCGTTCAGATCCCAGCGTTTGACGTATGCCGGAGTCAGCGAACCCACCCGCTACCCCTATTCCCGCACCGACCTGAGCGCACTGGCCGAACGGTCTTCGTTCGTGGAGTAACCGACCATGGCCTCGGCGACATGCGTACCCAAACCGCCCACCCGGACTTTGTGTTGGTTGTGCCGGGCCTCCCAACGGGCCGCGAGCTCGCCCAACGCCAGCTGCGAGGACCCGACCCAACCCGGCACAGCGTCGGCCAGCCCGTCTTCATGACCGACGAAGTCCATGGCGGCGTCACCAATGCCATTGAGCACACGGTTGCTACCGAGGTGTAGCGCGACGACATCTACATCCAACTCATCAGCCACGATGCCCCCCATTGCTTCGCCGGCGCTGTGCGGTGAAGCTTAGCCAGAATCACCAGACGGCGCCCTTCACCTCAAGCGCTCGGGCTTGCGGTGACGAGCATGACGACAAGCAGGCCCCATATTCACGACCTTGTCGCTGCTGATCCCTATCATCGGCGCATGCATACGGTGTCTTCGACATGAAGACGGCATTCGTCTTTCTCCCGATTTACTTCGGGCTTCTGCTTGGCTTCCTGGGGCACCGCGTCTCGCTAGGCCTAGCCGGGGCATGTTGTGGCCTACTTTTCGCCGCGTTGATACAGCCGGCCTACCGTCGGTCGCGGCGGCTGCGGGCCAACGCGGGCATCGGGGAGATCGACGCAATGGACGGCGTGGAGTTCGAGGACTACGTCGCCGCACGCATGCAGCGCGCGGGATGGGAGGTCAGCTTCACCCCTGCCGTCGGCGACTACGGCGTCGACCTGATCGCGCAAAAAGATGGCCAATATGCGGCCGTTCAGTGCAAACGACACGGTAAAGCGGTCGGCGTCGCAGCGGTTCAGCAGGTGGTAGCGGGTGCGCGTCATCACGGGTGCACACGCAGCATCGTGGTGAGCAACCAGGAGTTTACCTCTGCTGCAAAGCAATTGGCCTACACGCACGGCTGTCAATTGATTGGGCGCAAGGCGCTGGACAGCTGGGTCCCTGCTCCCATCAGAAAGACGTTGCGCAACTGACGCATTGGGCTTCAGCTCAAAGCAGCCCGGCGTTCAAAAGGGCGGCCGCGACGGGTCCCAATCCCTAAGGGGGTGGGCGAGCAACGCGCCGAGCCCTTCGTCGCCTGTGCCGTAACTCACCAACCGCATATTTTTCAGTCAGTTGTATATGTTTTACCCTGCAATATATATTGTTAGCTATAGTAAGGATTGCCGCCAAGCAACCAGAGGTGTGGCCGCTCACGCTACGTTGCCGAGGCTCATCCACAAGTTCTGAAATAGGAGTCGAAATGAAGTCGAAACTCGCTCGCGTCGGCGCTGCCCTACTGGGCTGTGCTGCGACGATTATGTTTTCCGCTGGCGTCGCCAACGCCGACCCGCCAGACCCACACCAGCCGGACCTCCCGTCGAACTACTGCGAGGGCCAGCGATTTATGGGAAATGTCTGCGACGGCACCAAGTATCCCGACGGATCGTTCTGGCATCAGTGGTCCCAGTCGACCGGCGAGTACGGCGAGGGTCCTCGTATTTGGCACTTCGACTGCGTCAGCGGCAATGAGCCTTTCCCGGCCCTCCCCCCGCCTGGTGGCTGCGACGGGGCGATCCCGCCCGCCTGACCTCAACCCACACACTTTGAATAGGAGTCGAAATGAAGTCGAAATTTAGTCGAATCGGTGCTGCGCTGATGGGCTGTGCTGCGGCGACTGTGTTTTCCGCTGGCGTTGCTACCGCTAGCCCACCAGACCCGCATCTGCCCAACATCACGCGGAACTGGTGCGAAGGTGCGCGAATGTGGGGATATATCTGCGACGGCGCAAAGTACGCCGACGGGTCGTACTGGCATCAGTGGGAAGACAGTTACACCTACCACTTCGACTGCGTCAGCGGCGACGAACCTTTCCCGGCCCCGCCTCCACCTGGCGGCTGCGACGGGGCAATTCCGGGCGGTCCGCCACCGCCGCCAGCCTGACCAAGCAGAGTGGCGGCGACGGACCTTCAGCTGAAGGAGTCGAAGATGACGTCGAAACTGACTCGCATTGGTAATGCGTTATTGGGCTGCGCTGCGTTGGCGACAGCGGCAACAACGTTTTCCCGGAGCTGCCGGGAAACGAAACCGATGCACGAGCTGAACATGCGCCAACCGAGCTCGATCCCCAACTTTGGGGCGGATGCCTCATGTGCCGCCGTGAGTACGTGGCGGACGATTACCGCATCGAAGATTCGACACCGAATGCGAAGCCGCTTCTGTGAACCAGCGGATCCCCGAAAGCTCTTGGGAGGCAATCCTTTTCACTATCGAGGAGCTGTCCACGATTCCGCTCTTCTCGACGCTCGGGGAAAAAGAACTCGAGTACCTTGCTGGCACCGTCGAGGACATCCACCTCATCCCCGGCGAGTATGTAGGCCATGAGGGCGAAGGCCGATCCCTGGCGATCATGGTCGAAGGCAAGGCCGAGCTGACGAAATTGGTTAACGGAGTCGAGCAGGTGATTGGCGTCCGACTTCCGGGCGAAGTCGGAGGCGAGATCCCGATGACGCTCGGTACCCCTTTGCCCGCCAGCATGCGAGCCGTCGAACCATCGCGCGTACTAAAACTGACGGTCGAGGTGTTCCACACGCTCGCCGCCATGGCCCCCCAGATCTCCGAAGCGGTCGGTGCGGCCGCGTTGGAACGCATCGAGATGCTCAAAAACGCGAATGGGCACCCACACGAGCCAGCAATGTTCGTGATCGGCCCGCGCGTCGACCCGGGCGTGCACAGCTGCGACAGCTTCCTGCATCGCAATCAGATTCCTTATGAACGCCTGGACCCGGACGATCCTGCAGCTCACGCCTTCATCGCAGGCGAAACCACCGGCTATCCGGTGGTGGTAGTGCGCGACGGCACCCGGCTGATCAACCCGACGATGCGTGCCGTTGCCACTGTCGCTGGACTAACGGCCACGCCCGGCCGGGCGCACTACGACGTCGTGATCGTGGGCGGCGGGCCGGCAGGTCTGACGGCGGCGGTCAACAGCGCGTCCGAGGGCCTGCAAACGGCGTTAATCGAGTCCTTCGCCCCCGGCGGACAGGCCGGTACCTCGACGCGGATCGAGAACTACACGGGGTTCCCATACGGCGTCTCCGGTGACGAGCTCG
The DNA here is from genome assembly GCF_003112775.1 of Mycobacterium montefiorense. Taxonomy (GTDB): domain Bacteria; phylum Actinomycetota; class Actinomycetes; order Mycobacteriales; family Mycobacteriaceae; genus Mycobacterium; species Mycobacterium montefiorense. The sequence continues at coordinate 235,978 of NZ_BFCH01000007.1, forward strand.
CGAGCCGGGCACTGCGGCAGGCGAAGCGGCTGGGCGCCGAGATCGTCGTCACCCGTCGGGTCGAAGGCATCGACCCCGCCGAGCTGACCGTGACACTGGACGGAGGCGACGTTCTCCGAACGGAGTCGATCGTGCTCGCGATGGGCGTGGAGTGGCGACGCCTCGATGTCGACTCGATCGAGCGATTCGTCGGCTCCGGTGTCTACTACGGTGCGGCACGCAGCGACGCCGGTCTGGCACAGGGAAACGATGTCTATCTGATCGGCGCCGGCAACTCGGCCGGGCAAGCCGCCATCTTCTTCTCCAATCACGCGCGATCGGTGACGCTGCTGGTCCGGGGAGAGTCGCTCGCGGCGAGCATGTCCCACTACCTCATCGAGCAGATCGCAACAAAAGCGAACGTCCGGGTTCAAACGCGATCCGAGGTTGTCGCCGTGCACGGAGACGAACAACTCGAGGCGATCGAGGTCATCGATCGCGAGACCGGCACGACATCTCGACGGGATGCGCGGGTGCTCTTCGTTCTCATCGGTGCCAAAGCAACGACTGATTGGCTCCCCCCGGCGATCGCGCGCGACCAGCACGGGTTCATCCTCACCGGGACCGACGCGTTGAAAGCGGGCCAATGGAAGGCCGACCGCGAGCCCTTCGCTCTCGAGACAACCGCCCCGGGGATCTTCGCGGTCGGCGATATTCGCTCCGGATCGGTCAAGCGCGTGGCGGCGTCCGTAGGCGAAGGCGGCATGGCGGTCGCCCACGTCCATCGCTACCTCCAGCTCTCCCGCTAGCGGCGGCTGCGCCATCGGCTCGGCGATTTCACCGCAGCTTTTGTCAACGAGAAGGCAGCTACCAATTGCTCGGCGAGTAATCCTTGAGGAAGCAGCCGCGCAGATCTTCGCCGGACTCCCCGCGCACGATTGGGTCATACACCCGGGCGGCGCCGTCGACGAGATCGAGCGGGGCATGAAAACCCTCGTCGGCAAGCCGCAACTTGGTCGGGTGTGGACGCTCATCGGTGATCCAGCCCGTATCGACGGCGGTCATCAGAATGCGATCCTGCTCTAGCATCTCGCCGGCGCTGGTGCGAGTGAGCATGTTCAGTGCGGCCTTCGCCATGTTGGTGTGCGGATGCCCCGGGCCCTTGTATTGGCGACTGAACTGCCCCTCCATCGCGGACACGTTCACGACGTACTTACGGCGCGCGGGTGAAGCGGCCAGCACCGGGCGCAGCCGGCTCACCAGAATGAATGGCGCGGTCTGGTTGCAGAGCTGAACTTCGAGCAGTTCCATCGGGTCGACTTCGTGCACGCGCTGGGTCCAACTGTTGATGGGCGCGGTGTCAGGCAGCAGGCCACCGGCGTCGATTGCGATGCCCGCAGCGATCCGGTCCGGCGAGGCGCTTCGAGCGGCGAGAGCCAATTCGGTTATGGCGTGCGGAGTTTGGTGTTCTGCCAGACTTCCGGCAAGTGCCTTGGGATGGGCGTCGCTGACGCGGTCGAACGTGATCACGTCGACTAGTTCCGGCGCCGGCGTGCGCTCGGCCTCGACGAGCGCCGCGTAGGAACCGGGGGCTCGGCGCACCGTCTGGGCGGCGTTGTTGATCAGGATGTCCAGCGGGCCCTGCGCAGCCACGGTGTCCGCGAGCGCGACGGCCTGAGCCGGGTCACGTAGATCGATGCCCACGACGTGTAGCCGATCCAGCCAGTCGGCACTATCGGGCATCGTGGCAAAGCGGCGCACGGCGTCGTTCGGAAAGCGGGTGGTGATGGTCGTGTCGGCGCCGTCGCGGAGCAGGCGCAGTGCGATGTACATGCCGATCTTGGCGCGGCCACCGGTGAGCAGAGCGCGCCTACCGGTGAGGTCGGTGCGCGCGTCGCGCTTGGCGCGGTTGAGGGCGGCGCAGCCCGGGCAGAGCTGGTGGTAGAAGGCGTCGACCACCGTGTAATGGTTCTTGCAGATATAGCAGGCGCGTGACCGACGCAACGTGCCCGCGGAGGCGCCCACCGCCGTGTATACCAACGGCAGGCCCTGTGTCTCGTCGTCGATGCGGCCGGGGGCGCCGGTCGCGGTAGCGGCGACCACGGCGCGGTCGGCGGCCGCGATTTCGTCGCGCTTGGCATTGCGGCGGGCCTTCTTGACTGACTTGAATATGCCGGCGGTGGCCCGGCGCACCGTAATGGCATCAGGATGCTCGGGAGGCAACGACTCGATGTCTGCCAGCACCTGTAGGCAAATGTCGAGCTTGTCGGGGTCGATCGCGTTCACGTGGGAAGACTACGGCGTGATGGCGTCAGGCGGCGAAGTCGCCGACGATAGTCATCTTGTTGCCGTCTGAGGCGGTCGCGAAGCCAGCCGCGGAGTATGCGCAGTTCAGGATGATCGCCCGGTGTGGAGGACTTTGCATCCACAAGTCGAGCGCTTCGCCCGGATTCGCGGCGGATCCGGTGCCCCAGAAGACGACCTCACCGCTGTAGGGGGTCCGGTAGCCCGCGTCGGTGATACGCACCTGCGGTGAAGATCCGTCCGAACCGATATGACCGTTCACACCGTTGCGCAGCATGTCGTCGGCGTGCCGCTGCGCCGCTTCGGTCAACCGCGGGTCGTTGCCGATCACCCCGCATGCCTCGCGAATCCGGCTGACGCCGCTGTACAGCGCGGTCCCCGGACCCTCGGCGCGGGCAGCAAAATCAACGGTCGCGGGAGCCGTGACGAACAAGGCGCCGAGCGCGAACACGGCGGTAACCTTGACTTTCATCGTCATGTTGCCGGTTGCCATGTATTGCTTTTCGGTCGTTGGCAACCAAGCGTTACCTTCTTGTGACCGTGGAAGGTCCGAGGTACCGATCCGCTAGGCCGTAGTCAGTGCACCCGCTCCATCGCGGTACACCGGGTGCCGTCGATGGTCAGCAGCACCGCGCCCATCGTCATCGGCCCTGAGGCCAGCCGGTAGGGCGCCAATGTGACATGGTCTTCTCCGCGCATCCTGGCCACCCAATGCTCCGGATCGATACCGATGACACCACCGGTGGCGCCGGTCATTCCGACATCGGTGACCAAAGCAGTACCCCCGGGCAGCAAATGCAGCGGCAGCGTCGCCTCGTGGGTGTGGGTACCCAGCACTGCGGCGGCAGTGCCGTCGACAGCGTGGGCGAACGATTGCTTTTCGTTGATGCTCAACCCATGGAAATCCACGATCACCGCGCCGCGTCGGTCGATCGACTGCCACGCTGGCCACGGCGGCGCCACGTGTTGTCGTTCGGTCAGCCACCTGCCGAACAGCGGGTCCGGCTCGACCACGGCGGTTCTGCTCATCAGGTTGATCACGGTGAAATCCGTTCCGGAGACGCTCAATTGGAGCACCCCGGAACCCGGCACGCCATCGGGCATGTTGAACGGACGCAGCACCTTGGGGTGCGCGAGCACCTTGTCCACCTCGGCCATCTCCCCGTCCCAGGAATGGTTTCCACCGGTGATGACGTCGACGCCTGACTCCAGCAGGCGCTCTGCCACTTCGATGCTGAGCCCGAACCCGGTCCGGATGTGCGGTCCGCTGCGCTCCGCGTTCTCCGCGTTCACCACGACCAAGTCAACGTTGTATTGCGAACGCAGCGCGGGCATCCGCTCGCAGACATGGTCCACCGCAGCGGGACCGACGACATCCCCGAGAAATAGCACGCGTCTCATGTCCTGACCGCTCCCCATTCGTCGGCTGACCCGGCGCAATCCGGGCGTCGGCTATCCGGTGTACGCATCGCGGGTAGCCATCGGAAAAAGACGCGGTTACGCAAAGCGGTGTATTCGGCTACGCGTTCGCCGAGAAATACGGGTGTGACCTGCTCCTGAGACGTGCCTCACTTATCCGGAAGACGGGCGAGCACATTCTCCCGTTGTTAATTCGCGCGTCAACGGCGTTCGATTTGACCTTCGCATAGATCCCGAAACTGAGGAGGTATTTGATCTTTCCTCACCATCAGGGAGAAGTAGATGACGCAGACCCTGGATGCCAATAAGCCAGCCGCCCAGACACCGCCGGATCCGGTCGAAGAAGCCCTCGACAATGCCCCGCTGAGCTTGTTCCACTTCAAGGCCGCCGCGACTGCGGGCGCCGGCTTTTTCACTGACGCCTACGACCTCAACGTCATTGGCACCGTCATCCTGCTGGTCAAGCCGGAGTTTGGGCTGAGCTCGGGACAGGTGGCGCTGCTGACCAGCTCGGCCCTGCTAGCCGTGGCCGTCGGCGCGTTTGTGTTCGGCAGGCTTGGCGATCTCCTCGGCCGGCGCAGGGTGTATGGCCTCGAGGCGGCCATCATGGTGGTGGGTGCACTGCTGTCCGCGTTCGCGCCGAACTTCACCTGGTTGCTGGTCGCACGGTTTGTCCTCGGCATCGGTATCGGCGGCGACTACCCGGCGTCCAGTGTGATCACCACGGAGTACGCCAACCGCTCCAACCGGGGCCGGCTGGTCGGTTTCGCCTTCCTGTTCTTTGCGCTCGGTCAGGTCGCCGCGTATCTGGCGGCACTGCTGATTCTGGCCGTGGGAACGCCGCATGATCTGGCCTGGCGGCTCATCCTGGGTCTCGGTGCGCTGCCTGCACTGCTGGTGCTGTGGAACCGCAGACATATGCCGGAGTCGCCGCGTTGGACGTTGCGGGTCGCCCAGGACCGCGAGCGCGCCGAACGCGACCTGTCGGTGTTCTCCGCGACATCACAACCAGTCGCCGCCACCGGCAAGGCCCGGGTAAGGGTCCGGCTCTCCGAGATGCTGACCAACCGCACCTTTGTGATCACACTCATCGGGACCGGCGGCAGCTGGTTCTTCTTCAACATCGCCACCTACGGCAATGCGGTGAGCCAACCGCTTTTGATCAAGAGCATCTCACCGTCCACCGAGACCATCACCAATGTGGCGATCAACGCCGTGCTGATGATCTGCTTTGGACTAGGCGGCGCGCTCGCAGGGTTGGCCGTGGTGGACCGGATGCGCCGCACCACTCTGCAAATCTGCGGGCTGGTGTTATGCGCGGTGTCGATGCTGCTCATCACGGCCATTCCGGGGCTGACCCAAACCGTCACACTGTTCGCGGCGGTGTTCGGACTGTCGCTATTCGGCACCACTTTCGGGCCGAACTATGGGCTGATACTGCTCGGCGCGGAGTGCTACCCCACCACAGTGCGCAGTACTGGACACGGGCTGTCGTCGTGTCTGGGCAAGGTGGGCGGTTTCATCGGAGCTCTCGTCACCCCCTTGGTGCTTAGCGGAATGGGGCTGCGCATGACGACTCTGCTGGCCGGCGTCTGCTTCCTGCTCGCGGGGGCCGCGACGCTGGTACTGCGCGACCCATCGAGAGTGCCGCTGGACGACGCCAGCGCTGCGATGCATCGCGGGCTGTGCTTCCCAGCGCCAGCGAAGACCTGAGTGCGCGACAAATTTGTCCTTGCGGGACCTGAGGATTAGCCCGCCTCTATTGCCGCGACAGTTGCCGCCGCATCGGTCCCACAGATGCGTTCGAGGTTTACCGGTCCAGCGGCCAGTAAATCGTCGATGCGGTGCTTGAGGTCTCCCGACGAAAGATGCGCGTACAGGTTCGTGCCCGGGCATGAGGTTTGGGCCAGGTCGCGGTGGCCGGCCAGAGTGCCGGTGGCGACGTGAAAGGTTTGGGTGGCCCAGGCGAAGGCGAGAGCGGCTCCGTGAAGTTGGGTTTCGGAGACGACTTCTTTGTCGAAGTCTCCTTCACACAGAACCAGGAAGTGCCCTGTCGTGTCGTAGTCCGTCGCTGTATCGCCCGCGATCTGCGGCGCTCGCAGTTCGTAGATGTTGCCGTCGCGGTCAATGCCGACGTGATAGGCGATGTCGACCCATCCCAGCTTGTCTTGGTGGTAGCGCTGGTCCTGCCGGAGGCGACCCGGGGCGTTCCGGTTGTCTCCCAGGACGACGGCTTCGTGGTAAAGAGTCATGCGGGTGATGGTGTGAGGCCTGCCGCCGGCACGGGCGGGACGAGCGCCCCAAGCATCTCGACACAACATGGCAGCTGAAGCTGCACTAAGCGGAACCGCGGACGCCGTCGCGGGCTCAGTCACGGATTGCCCGCACCCGCTCGCGATCGCCAGCGCCCCCGCGCCGCCCGCCAGCTGCAGCAATCGGCGACGGTTGACGGGCACACGGCCGACCTCGCGATGGCCAGACGTGACGGCGTCCATGGGGAACACCATACGAAGTGCCATGGCTGGCCGGATCGCTACAGCGAAATACGGGCAACGACAAAGTCGTCATCCAAGTCAACGACGTCTGCGGCCAACGGAGCTGCCGGGAATTGAAACCGATACTCTGCCAGGACATCTGAACTGCCGATTCGTTCCACGTCGACACGGTTTAGCCCTGCTCGTTCGCGTGGCCTTGCCGCCGCGAGCGGGAGATGGATGTAACGAATCGGTCAACCGAACCGAAGTGTCAGGAGTGCGCAGCTGTGCACTTCCCCCAAAGCACTGAGGAGCAATGCATGACGGCATTGATGATGTCCCGCGCACGGAACCGGCAGACGGTTCGTCGCGCCTCGGCGGTTCGCCTGTCGGCGCGATGGGCAGATATCATCACTGCTGCTTTAGCAGGGCTTCGTCCAGTAGCGGTTGCGGCGGGCATTATCGCGGCTGGATCGACGTTGCCTGCTCTCGCGCAAGCCGACCCGTCGAACGACCCAATAACCACCGCACTGAACGGCGCAGGAATTGCCAACAGCGGCTCATTCAGCGACAGGATTGCCAGCATCGGTCAGTCGATCTGCCCGTCGCTGGTGAAACCAGGTGCGACCCTCGCGTCGATCACATCGCAACTATCTGGGAACACCGGACTTTCGCCGACGATCGCCGGGATGGTCGCCAGCATGGCGATACAGACGCAATGCCCGGGCGTGATGACGTCGCTCGCCCACGGGAACATGCCGTTCCCGATGCAAGCGCCCGGCGCCCATCCCTTTCCGTCCTTCCCATTCCAGTCTCCAGGTGCCGGCGCGGCTCCGAACCCGCTGATGTTGCCGGGTCGCTAGCCTCGCACGACGCGCAGTCCCTTTCGCTCCTCAAGCTCCTCTTCGGTAACCGGTTCGAGCATCGGTTGCCCGGGCCGGCACAACAATGTGAGGACGAAGCTGCAAACGATGTCAGTGCGATTGTTGGCGTCCTGATAGTGGATCACGTCGCCGCCGGGTCCCCAGAACGCGTCGCCGGCGCGAAGGACCCGTGGTGCTGCACCCTCGAGCTCGAACAACATTTCACCGGCAATCATGTAACCGAATCCCGGGCCGCCAGGAAGGCGATGTGGCGGGTAACCGGGTGCGCCCGGTGGATGGTTGATGAGGACAGTCAAGACGTGGGCATCCTCAGGTATCAACGGTGACTGTACTTCCTGCACTACCTTGATTGTCGATTTCGATTTGGAGCCCGTCGTATCCAACATTTTTCCCTAAATGCGGCGGCTGGAGTCTGCGTCGATCCAGTCGGAGTATCGAGTAGCGAAGATAGTGGCGGTCTCGTCTGGTGCGAGGGTGTGATCGTCGATCACCGCACCGAAGTACGGCGCCTGGGCGTCAGTCACAACCCGACGTTGATCACCATTGGCGGCAAGGCCCAAGCGGACAAAGTCGTCCATCCCCATTGCTTCGGGTCCAGCGATCTCCAGTACTGCGTTGGTCGGGCGCGCCACAGCCGCGCGGGCCACGGCGGTGGCGACATCGTCGGCGGCGATAGGACGGAACAATGCAGGTGGCAACCTGACAACGTCTCCGTCTGTGGCGGAATCTGCCAAGCCAAGCGCGAATTCGTAGAACGGAGTTGCTCGCACGATCGAATACGGCCGGCCAGAATTCTTGATCAGGTTTTCCTGAGCTGCTTTAGCCGTGTTGTAGCCGCTATCTGGCATGACCTGCGCGCCCACCACCGACAACGCCACATGGTGACTGACTCCAGCTTCCTGTTCAGCAGCAAGAAGATTCGTGGTCGTGGTCGTGAAGAAATGCATCACGGGTTCATCGTCGAACAATGGCGAGTCGGCGACGTCGACCAGGACATCTGTGCCGTCGACGGCGTTGGCTAGGCCCGCACCGGTAAGTGAATCGACACCCGATCGGCGAGAGGCGCGATCACGTCGTGTCCCTGCGCGCGCAGCTTGGTCGCTACTTTCGAGCCGATAAGCCCACCACCGCCAATGACTACGATCTTCATGATGAACCTTTCAGGCTCGGGTTTGACTAGTTACCGCCGACATTGCTTGGGCATAGCGAGATTTCGACACCCTACGGTTCATTGCCAAATAGGCACACCGGGAAATTCTAGGCCGAAGCGTTTGCATAGTTCGGGGATACTGTCGACATCCATCTCCAGTTCATACCGCGCACAGAGTTCATCTAGGTTCTCTGTCGATATCTGGTCCACACCGCCGAGGTCAGAAAGTTCATCGAAGAACTGCTCGAATCCCGCGGGGGAGATGATCTCAAGGATGCGGGCGGGCTCATCGCCCGCATTCCAGAAGGTATGCCATTGGCCTCGTGGCTTGAAGATGAAGTCGCCGGGTCCGCCGTAGAGCACCTCGTCGCCAAGCAAAGCGCCTACCCGTCCCTCGATGATCCAGCTGTACTCATCTTCGTTATGGTGACGATGCAGCGCCGAGGCTAGCGCTCGCGGTGACATCGGATGCTCGAGGACGGAAAACCGCCCTTCCGCCGCAACCTTATCGACGATGTGGCGAACACCGACCGTCCCCAGGAACACCGACTTGCCCTCGGTGCGGCCAACGGACTTAGCCGGCGGGCCACCCGGCCTCAGGATGTCATTTGTCACTGGAATCCCTTCTCAACGATGCGCCTCAGCTGGGTCCGCGGTCGATTGTCCAGCGCCCCAAAATGTTTCGGCCCAGTTCCCTACCGTGCCAGGACCTCCATCGGGTTAGTTGCGGCCGGCCATGAAGCCTCCGTCGACGTTGAGAATCGCGCCCGTGACCCAGCTGGATTGTTCGGAGAGCAGATAGGTGACCGCGTTGGCGACGTCGGCGGGGGTGCCGACTCGCCGCAGCGGATGCAGTGGCGCGAAAGCGTCAAGCGTCTCGTCGATCTCGCCCTTGGGGACCCACCGCTCGAGAGCGGGGGTCTTGACGGCGGCAGGTGCCACCGCGGTGACCCGGATCTCGTGCACAGCAAGCTCGATGGCCAGGTTGTGGGTCAGCGCATGCAAGCCAGCCTTTTGCATCGAGTGCCCACACGATGGGGTCAGACCAATGGCCTGATGTGCCCACATGCTGCCGATGTTGACGATCGCACCGCCCTCCCCGCGCGCGATCATGCCCGCGACGACGGTCTGCGTCAGGAAGAACAAGGCATAGTTGAGATCCAGGTACGAGTCGTAGAACTGCGCGTCGTACTCGAGAAACGGCTTGGGGATGAAGAATCCGGCCGCATTGACCAACAGTGTCGCATCGCCGTGCTGCTCAGAAATCGCACGCTGCACATCGGCAACGGCGGTGCGATCGGTCAAGTCGGCGGCGATGCCCCAGGCCTCGCCACGCCGGCCCTTTAGTTCAGCGACGGTGTCGTCGACACGCGCTTTCGAGTGTCCGACGATCACCGCGCTCCCGCCGTGATCGACGACGTCGATCGCGACGTGGCGGCCCATGCCGGCACTGCCGCCGACAACAATGACCTTCTTGGCGTCAAAATGCATGTGCGGGGCTCCTTCCCGATTCTCTTGGCGACCGCGACTGGACCGCCGTTCTTCGTATCGACTGAGAATTGGCTGTCGCCTAAGCGCCCGGAGCGATCGCACAGGCTGCGACACAGACCCAGGTGCCCGCACGCTTCTGATATGTGTCCGTGTACAGAGCTTCCTGGTCCACTCCATCGGAGAGCGTGGTGTATGTGGCGCGGGCGTGGATCAGAGCAACGTCGCTGAGGATGCGGATGTTGACGTCGTGCACAGCAAGATCCCTGAAGGGGCGCGGCTTACCGATGTAGTCGAGGAACTCTTCACGGTTGCGGGTGACGCCAGGAGTCTGCACGATGAAGTCTTCAGCGAGGAACTCGCTGAAACGCTTGACGTCGTTGAACTGGTCGGAGTGGACGTAGTCATTGTTGAGTTGCTCGAGGATCGCCAGATCTTCGGTCAACTGCTTGGTGTCGTTCATTTTCCTGTTCCTTCCCTGTGCGCCGGTACCGCGTTCGTGAACAGACTCTGGTACTGGCCGTAGCCTTCGGCGTCAAGGTTGTCGCGGTGGATAAACCGCAGCGATGCCGAGTTAATGCAGTAGCGCAATCCTCCGGCTTCTGTTGGGCCATCCGGGAATACGTGTCCCAGATGGCTGTCGGCGTGGGCGGAACGCACCTCGACGCGGTCCATTAAATGGCTCCGGTCTCGCCTCTCGACGACGTTATCCGCGTCGATAGGCTCGGTGAAGCTGGGCCAACCGGTACCGCTGTCGAATTTGTTCACCGAAGCGAAAAGCGGTTCACCAGAAACAATGTCAACATAGATGCCGGGTTCATGGTTGTTGTGATAATCGCCGGTGAACGGAAGCTCGGTGCCGTTCTCCTGGGTGACGTGGTACTGCTCGGGGCTCAACGCATCAACAGCGGCAGGGTTCTTGTTATATTCGTGTGGCACGGATACTCCTCCATCGGGTTAGTTGCGGCCGGCCATGATGCCACCGTCGACGTTGAGAATCGCGCCGGTCACCCAGCTCGCCTCATCAGACAGCAGATACATGACGGCGTTGGCGACGTCGGCGGGAGTGCCAACACGTCCCAACGGATGCAATGGCGCGAAAGTATCTAAGGTGGCGTCAATCTCGTCTTTGGGGATGAAGCCCTCGTAGAGCGGGGTCTTGACGACAGCCGGCGCCACCGCGTTGACCCGAATCTTGTGCCCGGCAAGCTCGATGGCCAGGTTATGGGTCAGCGCATGCAAGCCGGCCTTTTGCATCGAGTATCCCGACGATGGGGTCAGACCAATGGCCTGATGTGCCCACATGCTGCCGATGTTGACGATCGCACCGCCCTCCCCGCGCGCGATCATGCCCGCGACGACGGTCTGCGTCAGGAAGAACAAGGCATAGTTGAGATCCAGGTACGAGTCGTAGAACTGCGCGTCGTACTCGAGAAACGGTCTGGGGATAAAGAATCCGGCCGCATTGACCAACAGTGTCGCATCGCCGTGCTGCTCAGAAATCGCACGCTGCACATCGGCGACCGCGCTGCGATCGGTCAAGTCGGCGGTGATCCCCCAGGCTTGGCCACCCCCGCTCGTCAGGTCGGTCACGGTGTCGTCGACACGGTCTTGCGAGCGTCCGACGATCACCGCACGGCCGCCGTGGCGCACGATATCAACGGCGACCTGCCGGCCCATGCCGGCGCTACCTCCGACGACAATGACCTTCTTGGCGTCAAAATGCATATTCGGGTCCCTTCAGGCTCTCCTGACGGCTCCGACCGAACCGCCGTTCTTCGTATCGACCACGCCGTCATACCGAGACTGCTGCCCGGCGGGGTGAGCCGTCATCACCCCAGGAGTTGTTTCACCCGGGCGAGTTTTGGCGGCGCGAGGTGAACCGACGTGTGGGTGGCTGAGAGCCAGAAAGCCGAAAAGCCTGTGCGGCAGATGAGGCGGACTGCGAGGTCACGGATACCGAGAAGGTCGCGCGGTGGAGCCGGCGTGCGGCGATGTTAAACGCGGTGTCGATCGGTCTACGTTTTGGAGTGCGCCGTCTTGGCGGCCTCGCGCTGCGCCTTTTCTTTCACATGGGTGGAGCAGCGATGCCCCATATCGCAATGGAACCGGTCACTACATTCACGCGAACAATAGACAGATGCCACCGGAAGCCATTCCGGATCAGAAAGGTCACGCGGCCGGGCGTCCGGATGGAAGGTATGGCCGCAGTGTACGCAGGTCTTGGTCTTGACCATAAAGGTCAGACTACGCGCGTTGACCCCATCTCGGTGGCGTGAAATCAACCAAATTCGTTGGCGCCATTCGCAAATTCGTTAAACAAGCTATGGACAAGACGTGTTGTCGGTGCAGCCCAATCCGCAATCGGCAGCGCGGACAATATCGGGTGCTATGTCGGCGGGACCCCGTGCCGCGGCTGGTGTAATAGAGCACGAACCAGCGGGCGCGGCCCGACGGACCGAAGCATCTGGCTGGCCGGGCGGACCCGCACCCGTTTCGGCCACCAGAACCAGCGTCCCATCACCGTCATGATCGACGGCGTGATGAGCGATCGGACGACGAAGGTATCGAACAACAGGCCGATTCCGATCGTCGTGCCGAATTGGCCGATCGCCCGCAGATCGCTGGTGATCATCGTGCCCATGGTGACGGCGAACACCACACCGGCAGCAGTCACCACCGGGCCGGTCACACCCATACCACGGATGAGTCCCGTTTTCAGGCCGGCACCGATCTCCTCCTCTATCCGCGACACCAGCATCAAGTTGTAATCGGATCCCACCGCCAAGAGCACGATCAACGCGAATTCGGTTGCTACCCAGTGCAACTGGAAATTGCCAAGGTGCTGCCAGATCAGTGTCGAGAATCCGAAGGCCGCCCCTAGCGACATCACAATGGTGCCGACGATGACGCCCGCTGCGACCAAAGCGCGGGTGACGATCACCATGATGATGAAGATGAGCACGATCGAGGCCACCCCGGCGATCATCAGGTCGTACTTAGCGCCGTTGGCGATGTCGTAAAACGTCGCGGCCGTGCCGCCGAGATAGATATCGGCGTTCTCCAGCGACGTGAGTTTCAGCGCCTCCTTGGCCGCTTGGCGCTCCTGATCGACGGACGCGATTCCCTTCGTCGTCGCCGGGTCCACCGCGTGGGTGATGATGAAGCGAGCGGCTTTTCCGTCCGGCGATACCATCAATCGCAACCCCAACTGGAAGTCAGGGTTCTGGAAGATCTCGGGTGGCAGGTAGAACAGGCTTTCTGTGCGAGAGTCGTTGAAAGACTTGCCCATCACGGCGTTAGTGTCGGTCAGCCGGTCGAACTGATCGATCAGGCTGTCGAACGAGCTGTAGATGGTCAGCGTCGTGTCACGGATCGCCTTCGTGACGGCGATATTCTCGGGAATGATCGCCAACAATTCGCGGGTGGCTGCAGCCGTGTCGGTGAGGTCGCTGGTGAGGGCGTGGAACTTCTCGGCCAGCCGATCGAACCCATCCAGCGCGTCAAAGAGCGATCGTAGCGACCAGCAAATCGGGATGTCGTAGCAGTGCTTCTCCCAGTAGAAGTAACTGCGAATCGGTCTCCAGAAGTCGTCGAAATCCGCGATATGGTCCCGGATCTCGTCCGTGATGGCAGCCGTCTCCCCCGTGGTTTTCGAGCTGTCGTCCGCGGCACTCGCGAGCTTCTGGGTCACCGCGTACTGGCGCTCTAACAGGGCGCGATCTGGGTGTCGAGGAAGCCGGTGATCTTCTTGATGTCGCCGACACGGGACTTCAGGTAATTGAGGTTGTCGCGGATCGGCGCGCTTTGCACACTGAGTTGGAACGGAATCGATCCGTCTTGGATTGGCGGCCCGAGTGGTCTGGTGATGCTCTGCACCCGTTCGATGCCGGGCACCCGGAAGATCGCGCCGGCAATCTTGTCCAGGACCAGCATGTCGGTGGTGTTGCGCAGATCGTGGTCCGATTCGATCATCAGCAGGTCCGGGTTCAAACGGGCCTGGGTGAAGTGTTGATCGGCCGCGGTGTATGCCTTCACCGACGACGCGCTCTGCGGCAGGTAATACAGGTCGTTGTAGCGCGGGGTGAAGCCCGCCAAGCCCAGGGCGCCGACGATCGCCAGGATGACGGAGATGGCGAGGATCGGCGCCGGCCACCGCACGATAGCCGTCGCCAGACGGCGCCACCGGGTGTAGTTGAACTCGCGCTTCGGGTCGAAGAGGCCGAACCCGCTTGCGAACGCGATCAGCGCCGGCGTCAGGGTCACCCCGGCGGCCACCACCACCAGCAGACCCACGGCGCACGGAAACGCCAGCGAACTGAAGTACGGCAGCCGAGTGAAATGCAAACAGGCCAGCGCCCCGACGATCGTCAAACCCGAACCCAGCACCACCTTGGTGACCCCGGCGAAGGTGTCGTAGTAGGCGGCTTCGCGGTCCAGCCCCGTGCGCGGCCCTCTTGATAGCGGCCGACCATGAATATCGCGTAGTCGGTACCCGCCGCGATGGCTAACGCCGTCAGCAAGTTGACGGCGAAAGTCGACAGCCCCATGATGCCGGTTTCGCCCAGCAGCGCTACCACGCCTCGGCCGGTGGCCAGTCCGACGAACAGGATGACCATCGTCAGCAGCACGGTGCCGATGGATCGGTAGACGAATATCAGCATGATCGCGATGATGATGATGGTGATGATCGTCATCTTGGCCAGGCTCGCGTCGCCGACAACGATCGTGTCGGCGGTCAGGGCTCCCTGGCCGGCGACGTAAGCCTTCACCCCTGGCGGCGGCTTCGAGTCCGCGACGATTTTGCGAACCGCGGCAACCGATTTGTCGCCGACGGCTCCGCCTTGGTCACCGCGCAGGTTGACCTGGACGTAGGCGGCTTTGTGGTCGTAGCTCTCGACACCCGAGGACGTGAATCGCTGCCCCCAGAAATTCAGCGCATGCTCAACGTATTCGTGGTCCTGCTGCAGCTTTGTGACCAGATCGTCGTAATACCGGTGAGCCTCCTCGCCCAGAGGTTTGTCACCGACCAGGGTCACCAGGACGAGGTTGTCGGAGTCGTACTCCTTGAATTTCTCCCCGATGTGCTTCATCCCGGTTACCGAAGGCGCGTCGGACGGCGAAAGCGGCACCGAGACGTCCTCGGCAACCTTCTCCAACTGTGGGACAAAGACGTTTACGCCGACCGCGATCAGCAGCCAGACCACGATGATCGGCAGCGCCAGGACGCGGAGGGTGCGGGCCACACGTGGTTTGCGCTCGACTACGGTGCGCTGCGGGACCGGGATTTCGTCGGTGTCCTCAGCGTCGCGCGCGTCGCTCGTCATGCGGATTTGTCCAAGCAGGAAACCTGCGCGTCGCGGGTGTTGACGACCTGTTGTTGGTCGACCAATTTGCCGTCGACGGTGATCCGGCATCCGATGGAGGAGCTGTCACCTTGGGCGACGACGTAGGCGAAGATGCCGGGCATCTCGGCGACGATCGTCGTCGACCATGGCAACGCGGTGAAGTTGGCCTTCTGCGGTAGTGACTCCGCGTCCATCCAGTTGACGACGCCGGTCGTACCGGGTGGTCCAAATATTTCGTATACGGCGGTCTTGGCCGCATACGGCGGGGTGGCATCGCGGGGATCAGGCTTGGGCAAGCCCGGTCCCGGGAAGACGCCGTTGAGTCGGTCCACTGCAACGCCGCCGATAATCAGAGCCGCGACTACGACCAGCGGAACCCAAGCTCGCTTAAGAAGTGTCAGCAACCGAGTGCCTCCCACTCCGGAATACTCGATGGGCTGACATTAGGACAGATCGTTGACCACGCCACCGCAGGGCAAACGCCATAGTGGTCGCGCTGATTCCCGCCGTGGCCACCATACCGGCGCGCCGTGGCAGCAGCGTTCATCTCGCAGCCGAAGCGCTGCTGGCCAGGGCGGGTTGCACACCGGGCCGGTCGCGGCACAGCGCCGCGATGTCGCAGGGAACGGGTTGGCACCCGGCGGGCGGGTTGGTTATCAACAGCGCGGCGCACAACGCGCCCAACACGAATAGTGCCGCGCTCACTTCTAGCACGTGGGCGAAACCGGTGGCGCTCGGCGTGCCAACGCTGATCAGGCCTATGGACCCGATCGACATCAGCGCGGCGAGCCGCGAGACGGCGTTGTTGATTGCCGACGCCAGGCCGCTGCGTTCGATCGGCACCGAGGCCAGCGTCACCGACGTCAGCGGTGTAATAGTCGCGACCAGCCCGATGGCCAACACGGTCATCCCGGGGACCAGGTCGGCGATTGCGTGGAATCCATTGGGTTTCGGGCGAATCAGCAGCAGCCCGATCCCCGCTAGGGCGGGGCCCGCGATCAGGAATGCTCGTGGTCCCACCCGCGCGGCGATGCGGCCGACATGACGGGCGAACACGAACGACACCACCGGGATCGGCAGGGTGGCCAGTCCGGCCGCGGTGGCGGAGTATCCGCCGATTTCTTGGGTGTAGAGGGCGATGGCCAGCGATCCCAGTGTCAACGCGCCGTAGACGAACGCGGTGACGAGGTTGGCGGCAGCGAAGTTGCGAAAGGTGAACAACGGCAACGGAAGCATCGGCGACTTGCTGCGGCGCTGCCAGCTTACGAACCCGCCGAGAGCAGCAATCCCGATGACCAATGGTGTGCTGACCATCGGATCGGTCCAGCCATTGCGTTGTGATTCGATCAACGCATACACGGTCGCGGACAGCCCTACCGTCGAAAGGCCCACCCCGGCGGTGTCGACGCGGGCGCCTTCAACCCGCCCCGACATTGGGCACAGCCAGAACGTCAGCGCATATCCGATCCCCATGGGGATCGCTGACAACACGAAAATCCAACGCCAGCCGAGGAAATCGACGCACATCCCGCCAAGCAAGGGACCCAACGCGAAGGCGGTTCCCGTCCACCCCGTCCAGACACCGATCGCAGCAGACTGGTGCGCTTTGTCGAATACCGTGTTGATCAGCGCCAGCGAGCCAGGCACGAGAAACGCCGCACCCAGGCCCTGGATAAGGCGCGCGGAGATCAGCAACGCCGGTGAGCTGGCAACGGCCGCCAGCACAGAGCCTGCCCCAAAAGCCAACAGCCCGAACCGCATTACTGGAACGCGCCCGAACAGATCCGAGATGGACCCGCCGGGCAGAATCGCGGCCGCCATCGCCAACAGGTAGCCGTCGATGACCCACTGCTGCATCGCCAGACCGCCGCCGAGGTCGTGCTCGGTGGCCGGCAAAGCCAGGTTGATCACGGTGGAGTCGAGAAACGCAACCATCGACACCATCACCGCGACCACCATCGCGCGCCTGGTCGGTGCCGTGTCGCGCAGCGTCATCGCGAGCTCACCATCGGTCGAAATGCAGCCACGTGGTTCCCAAGCCCTGAGAACGCGCGGCGAGCAGGTAGCTCCACGCCGAAATGCTCGGCGATAAATGCCGCACTGTCGGACGATCCGGTCCCATGTGCGGCTGTACACATCGCCGATCGCACGACGCTGAACGGGTCGTGGTCAGCAGTGCGTCGATGGTCAAGTCGACTTTCGCGTAATCGCTCATGTCGGCGGGATGGCGGTGCCGATCTGAGCGGCCACTCCGGTGTAGATCGGGGTAACGATGGTCATCTCTCGACTCCTTGCTGGTGTGGAATCGTTGACGCGGCTCGGTGCGTACAGCTGTTACGAGCCAGTGACTTTCGCGTCGTCAGCGGTGGTGAGCGGACCGTCTCCGGTGTCGACCAGGAAGACTGCGAGCAATTCAGCGGGTTCGGTGGCACTGGCATTCTCACTGATCGTGTGGTGCGCGCCCGGAGCTTCGCTCCACGTCTCACCGGCCTGGTAGACGCGTGCAGGCTCACCTTCAACTTGGCTGCGGATCGCTCCGGAAATCACGTAGGCCATGATGAACGCCGATTTCGCGTGGTGGTGAGCACCGCTTTTGGCTCCGGGCGGATAGCTGACGGTCACTGCCTCGAGTGACTTGCCCGCAACATTGGCAGGTTGATTGAAAACTGGCCGGACAACCGGGTTTTGACCTGAATTCTGTGGCGTCGGCTCGGTGTGAGCCGCGGGCGCGAGTATCACTGCGACTGCCAATGCCGCCAATGGGATCTTTAAGGCCATTTTGGCTACCTTCAGTCTTCGGCTACACGCAGGATCGTCTTGCCAGGGGTGCGCTTGCCGGGAGCAAATGCGGCGGCAGCTTCGGCCAGCGGTAGCACGGCACCCACCACCGGCTTGAGGCGCCCATCCCGCACTCGTGTTGCGAGGTCGGCGAGTTGGCCGCGATCGGCTTCGACAAGGAAGAAAATCGCCCGGCCGTCGCGCGGCAGGGTCTTTGGCGGCTCGGCGATGGTGACGAGCGTTCCGCCAGCCCGCACCAGAGCCGCCGAACGGGTCAGAATGTCTCCACCGATCACATCGAACACCACGTCGACTTCGCCTGCGTCTTCCAGCTTTTCGGTCTCCAGGTCCAGGAAGGTGTGGACGCCGAGCTCCGCTGCCCGGTCTCGGTCTGCGGTGCGGCCGGTACCTATGACACGCGCACCGACCTCGCCAGCGAGCTGCACCGCGATCGACCCAACCCCACCCGCGGCACCATGGACCAGAACCGTTTGCCAGCGGCCAGGCGGCCGTGGTCGAACAGGCCCTGCCAGGCGGCCAATCCAGAGATCGGCAGCGCCGCGGCCACCGTATGGTCGATGTCCATCGGCAGCGGTGCGAGATTCCGGGCTTCCATAGCGGTGTACTGGGCTAGCGAGCCGTTGCGGGCCCAGTCAGTGAGTCCGAACACTCGCTGACCGACACTCAAAAGGGTAGTGCCGTAACCCAACTCAACCACCACCCCGGACAGCTCGTGGCCGGGCACGCTCGGTGTCCGGTCACGGCCCGCACGATCGATCCAGGTGTGCGGCCAGTCAAGTTCGCCGGGTGTGAAGCCCGCGGCGTGTACGCGCACGATGACTTCGTTGTCGGCCGCCTCGGGATAGGGCAGCTCCGTCAGCGACAGGCCGGCGACACCGGCGTCGCGATCTGAAACCGTGATGGCTTGCATTACATGATCTGGAACAGCGATGGCTTGCATTACGGGTCCCTCCTGATGTGGGCATTTGTTGTCGGGTCGGCCGCGAGCTGCGGTTGCACGCTGATGAGCTCAAGGCCTAGATCACGGACCCGATCGAGCAGTCCGTAAAGCTGCGACTGGTCGCGAATTTCGCCGGTGAACACGGTTTCGGTCCCGGCGGCTTCGAGCCGCATCCCTTCTAATGCGGACCCGAGTCGCTCAGTCACGCGGCCGCGAATGCAGATCCGGTACATCGTCGACTGCATGTAACCCTCCGCTCGCCAACTGCTGATCCAGCGTTCATCGCGGCGGGGTGATTCGTCATCACCCGGAGAGCTAATTCACCCGGGTGAGTGCAACGGCAGCACTGGGCAGACGAATGGAATCAGGGTGGCCCGCCAGCGTTCCGCCGTCGCCAGCACCGCGGATGGCGCAGCAAACACGCCTCCTCCTACACTGACTACCAGCGCTAGCGGTGGCGAGGACTGTGGACGACACAACCGGGAGGGTTTACGCCCACCGACTTCACGTCGGAGGGCGGTAGTTCGCGTGAGCACCGCGAGGGCGTCAGGGAAAATGCGGATACCGCCGATTCGCGGGCGGGCGGGCGAGCTGAAGGTGATCAGCCGGCTGATCGCGGCGGTCGCGCAGGGGCGCGGGGGCGTACTGGTCATCGAGGGCCCGCCGGGCATCGGGAAGAGCCGGTTATTGACCGAGGTCTTGGCGCTCGCCGAAAAGGCAAGTGTGCGAACACTGTTCGGCGAAGCGTTCGAGTATCAGCAGACGGTGCCGTTTTTCTCGCTGTTCATGGCGACGCTGCGCGCCGATCCCCCGGTTGGAGACGCCGAGGCGCTGCGCCGGCTGGGCGGCTCAACGGACCTGAGCTATTGGGTAGTCAACGATCTGCACAATGCGATCAACGCGGCGGCTGCGGTGACCCCGCTGGTGATTGTGTTAGAGGACCTGCACTGGGCGGACAAGGGCACGCTGTTGGCGATGCGGTCGTTGGCCACCGCGCGGCCGGATGTGGCGGTGTTATGGGTGTTGACCGCGCGCACCGGGACCGGCGGACCGGCGGCGCACGAGACCTTGTCGGCGTTGCACCGCCAGAACGCCACTTTCTTGCAATTGGCGGCCATGACGCCGGACGCGGTCGCCGATATGGTCCAAGACGCGGTGCGGGCGCGGCCGGATCCCTCACTCCTGAATCTGGCCGCCAAGGCGCACGGAAATCCGTTCCTGGTGAGCGAGCTTGTCGGGGGTCTGGGCGAGGAGGGCCGTCTGAATGTCAGCGGCGGCCTGGCCGTGGCAGCCGGTGACGGGCTGCCGCGACGGCTGGGCGCCGGTATGCAGCAGCGGCTGGACCTGCTCTCCAATAGTGCTTCCGAGGTGGTGTGGGTGGCCGCGGTGCTGCCGGACCGGTTCTCGGCCGGCTTGCTGGCCGCGATGCTGGAACGCTCGCCGACGTCGTTGCTGTCGGCGCTCGAGGAGGCGGTGCGCGCGGATCTTTTCGTCGAAGACGGCGAGCAGTTGAGGTTTCGGCACGACCTGTTGCGCGAGGCCACCCGGCAGTCGCTGCCGCAGTCGTTGCGGCGAGCGATGGAGCGCCAGTCGGCGTCGGTCATGCTGGGGATGGGCGCCGCGCCAGCCGAAGTGGCCACCCAGCTGGCACGCAGCGCCGAGCCGGGAGACCGGGAGGCGATCAATGCACTGCGCCAAGCCGCGCAATCCGTCGGCCGCGGCGATGCGAGCGCGGCCGCGGACTTGAGCAAACGCGCGTTGCAGCTGTTGCCCGCCGACGACGCTGAGCGTGGATCCCTGGTCGCGGAAACGGCGGAGTGGCTTAACCGGGCCAGCCGCTATGGCGAGGCGGAAGAATTGGCCGCCGTGGCCATCGCGGAGGCGGCTTCGCCCGAAGTCGAGGCTGAGATCCGCCTCCGGCTTCCGACGCATACCAAGCACAGCTCGCCGCGTCGGGTAGCGGAGAACCGCCGAGCGCTGCAGTTGAGCGGCATCAGCGAGGTCACCCGGACACGGCATCTGGCGTGGCTGGCCTTCAACCTGGCGTTGCAGGACAAAAGCGGGCAATGGCGCACCGCAGCCGACGAAGCCGCCGCCGCTGCAGCCGCCACCGGTGATCTCGAGGCCACCATCATGGCCGAGGTCACCCACGCTTTGCTCGATTCTGGCGAGGGGTATGCGGCCCGCGCCCTAGCCCGCCTCGAACAGCTTCGCCCCATCGCCTACACGAATGAAACGGCCTTGGCACATGCCTATGCCGGGATGTTCCACGCAAACCTGCTGGCAGTCGTCGGCCGATTGGACGACGCGACCGCCCGGGTCGCCGAAGGCATAGGGCAAGCCAGCCGGGAAGGCAACTCGTTGGCCCTTACTACCTGGACCGTCTTCAGTGGCTGGGTCCACCTCGCTGCGGGGCGGCTGTCGGCCGCTCGCGACGCGGCTGATTCTCTGCCGCCCCCACAGCCGACAGGCGCGACTGAGCAGGACGTACATCGTATGCTGACCCTCGCTGAGGTGGCGGCGCACACCGACAACCGGAGCTTGCTGCAGCAGACGGCCAATGATGCACGCGATGCCCACTCCGTGGGTTCACCTGGCCAACATCGAGCATCAGCGTATGTGCTGACGCGGGCGGCGTGGTATCGCGACGACGTTCATGAGGCAGCGCGCTGGCTTGGCGACATCAGCCTGCTGGGGACACCCCTTTTTCCCCCATGCGTTGGTGCGGCTGATCTTGGCTGCGCGGGTGGCCTCGGCCGCCGGTGATGCCGGCTTGCGCGCGCGGGTCCTGCAGGCCGCCGAGGTGCTTGAGCGTGAACGACCTGCGGTGCCGCTGTTGGCGACGGTGGCTCGGTATGCCCGCGGGATCCTCGAACACGATGCAAAGGCGCTGGTGGCAGTTGCGGAGTTGCTTCGCGCGTCTTCAAGGCCGCTGCTTTATGCCAGCGCTGCCGAGGACGCCGGAGCCGAGCTGAGTCGCGCACAGCGCGACGCTGAGGCGCTTGGCCAGCTCAATGCGGCGTTCGACACCTACATCGAGTGCGGGGCGACCGCCGATGCCCGCCGGGTCGGCCGCGCGTTGCGCGGGTTGGGCGTGGAACGACGCATCGTCAACCACCCGCGGGCAAAAACGGGCTGGGACAGCCTCACCGAATCGGAACTCACCGTGGTCCATCTGATCGCCGAAGGCGCGACCAACCGCTCCGTCGCGCAACAACTGCACCTGTCCCCTCACACGGTGAAGACCCACGCGCACAATGCGTTTGCCAAGCTCGGCATCACGTCTCGAGCTCAACTGACGCAACTCATGCGCCGCCCGGATTGACCGGTCCGTCAAAAATCCAGGCCACTAGCCATACACCGACCCGGCCCTAAAGATCAGCCGCTGGGCGATTGCGGCGGCGGTGCCCGCGCTGCCAACGTGTTCAGTGAGTTCTGGATCGCCGCGACCAGCCATCGCATCGATTGGAAAGAGGCGAAATTCGGTGAGCGGGCACAGCGTGAGCGCGGCTCACGAGAACATCATCGGACCATTGGAGGTACGCAGGCCGACCAGCCCAAACGGGCACCGACCGCGTGCACCAGAGGTATTCGCGGAGAACGCACCTGATTCAATAGGGTCACCGCGATCGCCACGCAGCACGAGCCCATCCGGCCCAACGGGCAACAACTGGGATGCGCAGAAGTCGGCACCCGCCCAGGATGGGTCGACACCGAGTGTTGCCGCCCGGACGCTCGGTTCAACCGATTCGCGGAGTGCGGGGGGTTCGGACATGGTCGGCTCAGCTGGGCGTAGCGATAGCGGCGCCGGAGAAGCCGCCGCGCGCGCAGTCCTGCTCGCCACCAAGCTGCACGTCCCGACCATCGGGGCCCAGCTCGTTCACCGCGCCGCCCTGCTCGACGCGCTGTCGGCGGGGAGCCACGGCAAGCTGACCCTACTGAGTGCGCCGGCGGGCTGGGGCAAGACGACATTGCTGGCGCAGTGGACTCTGGGGGCCGGGGAGGACCGGCGGTGCGGCTGGCTGTCGCTTGATCCCTCCGACAACGACCCGGTGTGGTTTTGGATGTACACGATCGCCGCGCTGCAGCAGATCAATCCCGGGGTGGGGATGCGCGCGGTCGACCTCCTGGCGATGGGCGCGGACCCCGTACAGGTCGTTCTGCCTACCCTGCTGAATGAGCTGGACACGATCGCGAGCCCGATGGTGCTCATTGTTGATGACTACCACCTGGTGGTAAGTCAAGCGGTCCATCAGCAATTCGCATTCTTTGTCAGCCGGATGCCGGCGAATCTTCACTTGGTATTGGCCACCCGATCGGATCCGACGCTGCCGTTGGCCCGGCTGCGGGCCAGCGGCGAGCTCACCGAGGTTCGAGCAGACGATTTGCGTTTCGGGGCCATTGAGGCGGGCCATCTGCTGAACGATGTCCTTGGGCTGGATTTGGCCCACGCAGATATTCAACTGTTGCACCAACGCACCAAAGGGTGGGCGGCCGGCCTCTACCTTGCCGCCCTCTCACTTGCCGGGCGTGCCGATAGCGCCACGTTCATCAGGACGTTCGCCGGCGATAACCGTCACATCGTCGACTACTTGATGGCCGAGGTGCTCGGCGGTCAGCCCGCCGAGCTGCGCAGCTTTCTGCTGCGCACCTCGATCTTGGGACGACTCAGCGGCCCGCTATGCGACGAGATGCTGCAAACATCTGACTCGGCCTCGGTCCTGGAGGAGATCGAGCGCGAAAACCTGTTTGTGGTGCCGCTGGACATGTCACGTCACTGGTACCGCTATCACCACCTGTTCGGAGAGTTGTTGCGCACCGAGTTGCGTCGCACCGAACCCGATCTCGTCGCCGATCTGCACCGACGAGCCGCGGCCTGGTTCGAGAGCGAGGGCCTCATCGATGAGGCGGTGCGCCATCTGGTCGCTGGCGACGACCTCGCTCGCGGTGCTGACCTGATCGCCGCGGACTGGGTCGATGAATTCAACGGGGGTGGCCTGTCGACCGTCTCCGGCATGCTTGACCTGCTTCCCGAGGAGACCGTGCTACAGGATCCGCAGCTGGGCGTGGCCCGCGCCTGGATCGCCCTGAGCGTTGGCCAACTCGATGACGCCGCCGAGTGGATCGAGGCTGTCGACACTCGCTCAGCCACCGATGGTGGCGTCTTCAGCGCTCAAGTCGTCCTGTTGCGCGCGGTTCACTCGTTCAAGACGGCTGAAGTCACCGTGGCACTCGAGACGGCTCGCCGGGCGATCACCCTCGACCTCGGCGAAACGCCGCCAGGCCGATCAAGCGCCTACTGCATCTATGGATCCGCGCTGTACTTTTCGGGTAACACCCAGGAGGCGCAAGCCGCCTTCCGACGGGCCGTCGAGCTGTCCGAAAAGGCCGGTGATCGTCGCGCCCGCATCTACGCGTTGGGCCATCTGGCACTGATTTCGGCCGAAGATGGGCAGCTCGTAGACGCCGAACGTCAGATCCGTCAGGCTTCCGGCAGCTCCCGGGACCTGGCGGACGCGGAACACCTCGTGGACGTGATGGTGTCGCTTGCCACGGCCGAACTCCTGCGTGTGCACGGTGACACGGCTGCCGCGGAGGCCGCCGCCGTCATCGCGGTCATGTCGGCCCGCCAAGGTGGAGCCGTCCTCGAGGTGGCCAAGACGCTGTTGGTCAGAGCGGAGATCGCCGAACATCTCGGCGACCGCCAGACCGCGAAGAGCATCCTCCAAGAGGTCGCCACCATGGTGCGCGGCTGCCCGGACGCCGGCATCGCCTCGACGCTGCTCGCTTCGGCCGAGCGGAGCGCGGGCGTCGCGGTGACTTCGCGCAACGAGCGGGTCGCGGTAGGTGAGGAGCTGACCCCCAAGGAGTTTGAGGTTCTCCGTCTGCTCGCCACCCGGTTATCGCGACGTGAAATCGGTGAGCGGCTTTACGTCTCTCTCAATACCGTGAAGACCCACCAGCGCGCCGTGTACCGCAAGCTGCGCGTTGAGCACCGCAGCGCGGCAGTCAGCCGGGGGCGAGAACTCGGCCTGTTGTAATGCCCGGCCTCAGCCTGGCGGCGCGGTGCTATCTGCGACTCTTCCTCGAGATCGACGCTGGCGCGAAGAAACGCCGGTGAACTGCACGCTAACGTCGATCTCGGGATTTACGGACGCCAATGCGCTGGTGGCAGCGCGATGCTATCTCGTAGTAGTCGTAGTACTCGTAGTACTCGTAGTGGGCGCGGGACTCGTCGGGGTGGGACGACTCGTCGCAGTGGTAGGACTCGTCGGAGTCGTGGGACTCGTCGGCGTGGTGCTGGCGAGGCCTGGCCCTTCGCCACACCAGTCCGCCACATCTTTCGGGTACTGCTCGAGCGGTGGAGGACAACGCTGCCCCGGCGGGAAATTGGCGCCGGCGTTGAGCAGATCGCAGGGCACGTAGACCTGCTTGCCCTTGGGGGTGTTGGTCAGGCACTTCGTCGGCGGCTCGCCGTGGGCCGTGACGGGAATGACGGCCGCCGCCGCCACCACGGCGCCGAGCGCCCACGCAAGACGGCGATAGGTCATCAGGGCTCCTCACGTTCTCGTGCTGCAGTGTCGGGCGTGCACAACGTGCCATCGGCGTCATTGACGATTAAAGCGGCTCACCCCAGGCATAGGCCAACCCGTAGGTCTCTTGATCTGCTTGAAACAATGCGAAAGCGCGCGAACTGGCTTGCGCGCTGACACCGGCGCTCATTGCGCGCCGAAGGCAAAAACCGTTGTCGAATCGTAGGTCTGGCCCGGGTTGAGCGTGGTGGTCGGAAAGTTCGGGTGATTCGGCGAATCCGGGTAATGCTGGGTCTCCATCGCGAATCCCGCGCCCTGCCGGTAGATATGCCCGCTGGTGCCCGTGAACGCCCCGTCGAGGAAGTTAGACGTATAGAACTGCACCCCGGGCTCGGTCGTGGACACAGTCAGGGTGCGCCCCGTCTGCGGATCCTCGACCTTGGCCGCCTCCACCAGCCCCGTGTTGTCGCCGCGGTTGATCACCCAGTTGTGGTCGTAACCGTGGGCCGACAACAGTTGCGGGTCATTCGCGGTGATATGCGCGCCGATCGCGGTCGGTGAGGTGAAATCGAAAGGTGTGCCCTGCACCCGGGCAATCTGGCCGGTAGGGATCTGCGTGGGGTCAGTTGGCGTGTAGTTATCGGCATGGATGGTGACCCTCTGGCCGTAGATGTCTACGGTGTCCTCACCTGCCAGGTTGAAGTAGCTGTGATTGGTCAGGTTGATCACGGTCGGCGCATCGGTGGTCGCGTGGTAGTTGATGCGCAGTTCACTCTTCTGGTTCAGGGTGTAGGTGACAGTGGTCGTCAGTGTTCCGGGGTAGCCCATTTCGCCTGCGGGACTGACATATTGGAGCTTCAGGCTCACGCTGTCGCTAGCGTTGCGTTGACTGGCCTGCCACACCTTTGCATCGAAACCCGTAGTGCCGCCATGCAGGCTGTTGCCGTTGTTGTTGATCGGCAAGTGATACTCGTTGCCGTTCAACGAGAAAGCTCCCTTGGCGATCCGGTTGCCATAGCGGCCGACGATCGCGCCGAAATAGGTCTTGGCGGATCCGGTGTTGTTCAGGTAATCGGCCAGGGTCGCAAAGCCCAGCACCACATTGTCGACATGCCCGCTGCGATCGGGGACCTCGATCGACTGAATGATGCCGCCGTAGGTCAGGATTCGCACACGCATGCCGTGCCCGTTGGTGAGCGTGTAGCGGGTCACCGGGGTCCCATCCACCTGACCGAACGGCTCGCTGGCGATCGACGGCGGCTCTGCGGGTGTGGTGGTCGTGTTGCTACATGCCGCCAACCCCGCGACACCGGCGATACCGATCAGTACAAGCAATCGTTTGCCGCCCACAGGCGCTCCTCGCTGTCGTACGTAACCCACCTGTGCGTCGAAATTACTGCTCATGATCCAGTCAAACGAAAGGGCCGCATCGCTGCGGCCCTTTGGTGGAGCTGCCGGGAATCGAACCCGGGTCCTACGGCATTCCCTCAAGACTTCTCCGTGCGCAGTCCGCTATGCCTCTACTCGGATCTCCTGTTCACGCGAACTAGCCAGGATGACGATCCCAGTCGCTGTTGGTGTCCCGATGAGTCCCGCGACCGAACTCACCGGTGGATCCCTCTAGCTGACGCCAGGGTCCGGGTCGAGGGCTTTCCCGGTCTGACGGACACGCAGTCGCTTAGGCAGCGAGTGCGTAGTCGCGCTGATGTGAATCGGCGCTTATATGGTTGCAGCGACGCTTACGGTGGTCTCTTGCCTGCACCGGCACGCTTCCCTTGATTCGATGCGCGAAGTCGAAACCGTTCAGCCCCTTGTCTTGTGTTTTCGCGCTCTAGCACTTTTCGCACCTACCGCTTTTCGGCAGGACAACCCATTCTACGGCAGCTGCAACCAGCGGCAACGGAATTATCTGCCCGACACCCTGGGCAGGCTGGTCCTAGATCACGAAGTTCAGTCGTTCGACGATCCGGGCGGCGACGTCGGCGTCACCAGCGAGTTCGACATCCTGCGGTCGCGCCGGGCACATCGGTCGCCCGCCGGCGAGCCTGGTGAACTGCAGCGCGTCCGCGCGGACCGTCGCGGTGGGCTCGCGCCCGTCGAAGTCCTCGACCAACTGAGCGCGCCCGTCGACGTTGATGCGGATGCTGCGCGTCAGCGGTCCGGTCAGATCGAAATGGATGCGTGAGCCGTCGGGCGCTTTGGCGCGTTTGCCGACGACGAAGCCTAATGTGGCGGCGACCTCATCCAGGGACAGTTGAGAGGCGGATCCTTGCAGTTCCGCGTCGGTCGACGGCCGCTGGATCGCCATGCGGATATCTTGCTCGTGCATCCAGCAGTCGAAGACGCGGATCCGCATGAATCGCCCGTAACTGTCTGGACCCGCGGGCGTGAACGTCTCGGCGTTCCAGTCCTGCTCGGACATCGCCCGCAAGGCATCGCGACGACCTTCGGTCACCGCGCGGTATTTCGCCAGAACGCTGCTGCCGGATTGCCCGCCGAGGTGGCGCACCCAGCACTCGTTCATTGCCCCGATGTCGTTGCGCACATGGTCGAGGGCCTTGACGTCGATGTCCGGTTCGGGTGCGGAAACCCCCTCCAGGAACGACTCGGTGCCGATGATGTGCGACACCACGCCTTGCACGTCCCAGCCTGGCAGTGGGGTCACCGCCCGCCACTGCGCCTCGGGCAGCGCGGCGAGCAGCGCATCGATCGAGTCCCACACCGCGAACAGACCGTTCAGCACATCCGGTTTGTCGAGTGTGGTGACAGCACGCGTGGCCATGGTCGGATGCTAGGCCTATTACCGATCCAACGTTAGCCCCACGCGCGCCAGAATCAGACCGATGATCGTCAGAATGCCGGCTGCCGCGATCGTCCAGGTCGATCCACCGAAGGCGGTAACCCACGCTCCGAGACCGATTACCAGCAGCGCATGGACGAGACGGGCAACGACAAAGCCCCGCTGCCGTAAGACAGACGACAGCACCGAGCGTGGGATGGTGTGTAGCAGCCAGCCAAGAATGACGATCAGTGCCGCCGTGACCAAGCCGGTGACCACGCGCAGTGTCCCGGTCGGATGACCGTCGCCGCGGGCAATCCCGACAATCTGGATCAGGACCGCCAGAACAGTGGCAACGACAGTCAGCCGCCGCAACATCTTTGCCAGCACCGCGCCGATATTCCTGCGCACCAGCTCGCCGAGCGCCGGGTCGCTACCGGCGGCACCGAGAAACCCGCGCATAGCGTGGCCGAACTTGCCGCGCTGAAGCCGATTGACAGCCAGATTGTTCAGCGCCGCAGCATGGTTCGCATCCAAAGCCAACGCTTGTCGATACGACTCAGTCGATTCGCTGATGCGGCCCATGTCATGCAGGATCGAGCCCCGCAAGACCAGCCCGTCAGGACTCGCCGGGTCGAGCCGTAACGCCTCGTCGACGACCACGAGCGCCGATTGCAGTTGCAAAGATTTCTGCAGTAGTCGAGCGTAAACCCGGTGTTGCAGAGTCTCATTCGGATGGGACCTTACTCCCTGCCAAGCCATCCACAGCGCCTCACCGTGCCGAGCGAGACCATCGAGGGACAAGGCGTAGATCCGCATAGCCAATTCGTGCTGCGGCGAGACGGACAACGAGGCGTGTGCGCTGCGCGCCGCGCCATCATAGTTTTCGAGCAGATATTCGGCGCGAGCGTGCTGGGCCAACAGGCCCGGATCGTCCGGGTGTTGCGACAACGAACTGCGCAGAACTTCACGCGCGCGTTCGTAATTCTCGGTGTCGAAGTACGCCTCAGCAATGCGAATCGCTTGGTCGGCTTGATCGACACCGGGCTGCGATGTCATCGGCGGCTACCGAATTTTCCTGCGCCGCAGATACTTTGCTAGATCGTCGTAAGTTCCATCGTTGTTGCCGAATTCGACGATGTTGCGTGCGACCTCGAACCACGGCCCGGTGCTCGGACGGATCTGCGCCGCGGCTTCATCCACGTCGGCCATCGTCACTGGACGAACCTGCCCGCTGCGCATGGACGCCGACATCGCCAATTGCGTTGCGCTGTCGCACACATGCGCAAGGTCAGCACCGGAAAACCCATCGGTACGCTTCGCGATCGACTTCAAATCAATGCCCGCCACCGGCCGATCCACCATGTGCGAGCGCAGAATCCCCGTCCTGGCCTCGGCGTCGGGCAATCCCACAAAGATCATGCGATCGAACCGGCCGGGCCGACGCAGAGCCGGGTCGACATCCCAGGGTGCATTCGTGGCACCGAGCACATACACCCCGTCGTTGGTCGAAGTGGCCGAGTCCATTTCTTCCAACAACGTATTGACAATCGGACGCATCCCGGAGGTTCCACTCAGCGCCGATCGCCGATGCCCTAGGGCGTCCAGTTCATCGAAGAACAGCACACAGGGAGCGTTGCGGCGAGCGCTGTCGAAGACCGAACGGATGCTGCGTTCGCTCTCGCCGAACCAATGGTGCAGAACGTCGGCGATTCCCACCTGATAGAAATTCGCCCCGAGCGCACCCGAAATAGCTTTGGCGATATAGGTTTTGCCACAACCGGGCGGCCCGTAGAGCAACAAGCCACCGCGTGCAGAGACCTTGTATGCCTTCATCAGCTCGGGATTTCGGATCGGACCGAGTAGCGAAAGCTCAATTTGCCGTTTCACATCGGCCATGCCCGCTACATCGTCGAGCCCCACGCTGCTGCGCTTCAAAACGTCGAAGTCACCTTCATTGATGACGTCGGCGGGCACCTCGACGAATGCCGGCTCGATGATGTCGGCGACTTGCCGTTCGGCGCTAGACCAGTCGAACTGGTCGTTCGCGGCAGGTCGCCCCGCCGCGGGTGCTTCTTCGGCTGCTGCCGCCGCAGCGGGCGCCGCGAGCGCCGTGCTGCATCGCTGCAACAGGCTTAACGCGTTGGCGTTCCCGGCATCTTGACCCAGCGCCGCGCTGCAGTGACCCACGGCTTCGGCGTAGCGTCCCCGGTCGGCCAGTAGGCCGGCCAGATGCAACCGCAGCTCGACCACATCAGGGGTGCGTTCGACGGCAACAGACAACTCCCGAATTACCGGGTCTTCACGCAACGTCTTCTCCCGACATAGTCCCGCCGGGTCCATAGTAGGTCGCGGCGCAGAAGTTAGTTGGCGGCGATCATGGCCACAGATCCCATGGCCATCACCATGCCTATGCCCTGCCAGCGACTCACCCGCTCGCGTAACACCATCATCGCCAGTACGACGGTGGCGGCGGGATACAGAGAAATCATGATGCTGGCCAACGACAGCAGCCACGACTGTATCGCTATCAGTTGGGTCACCAGCGCACAGATATCCAGCACCGCAACGGCCAGAGCCAGCTTCATCGATTGCCCCCGCGGCAGCCGCAGGTTACGTCTCGAGGCCGCCAGAATCGTGATCACCACGGTGGCCGACAGCCGGGCGAACATCAGCGGCCACAGTTTGGAGTCGTGCGGCGACTGGTGCAAGAACACCAAGTCCAGCCCGAACGCGCAGCCGGCAAATATTGTGAGCCAGGCCACTTTTGGAGTGAACCGGAATTGTGTCTTGCCCTCGACCGTGGCCTCGCGGCTGACTAACGTGACCGCGACGATTGCCAGCACGACGCCGGCCGACGCCGCTGAGCCGGGTCTCTCCCCCAGAGCGACACCTACCGCCACGGGTACGGCGGCATTGAGTACGCCCGCTAACGGCGCCACCACCGAGATCGGGCCGGAGCCCAGTGCTGCGTAGAACGCCCACATTCCGAACGCCTGGCCGACGCCGTACAGGCAGCCCCACAAGATGGCACCGGAATGAATGGGCCCGCCCACGCTCAGTGCCAGCAGGCCCAGCAACACTGCCTCGACCGGGTACGCGGCCAACATCACGCGCAGCGCGGCAACCCGCCGTGCTGCTACGCCGCCCATAAAATCGCTGACCCCGTACGAAACGGCGGACAGCTGAGCGTAAGCGGCTCCGATCAGTTCATACCCTTTGCTCGTCGCCCCAGCTCACGAACAACTTCGCGCTGGGCGTCACGGCGGGCTAGGTCCTGACGTTTGTCGTACGCTCGCTTGCCTCGTGCCAGTGCGAGTTCGACCTTGACCTTGCCCTCGGAAAAATACAGCGAAAGCGGCACCAAGGCGAGATTACCATCGCGGATTTTTCCGATCAGCGTGTCGATCTGTGCCCTGTGCAACAACAGCTTGCGATTGCGGCGAGGATCATGGTTTGTCCAGCTACCGTGCTCGTACTCGGGAATGTGCAAATTACGCAACCACACTTCGCCGTCATCGACAGTTGCGAACGCGTCGGCGAGCGAAGCTTGGCCCAGCCGCAGGCTTTTCACCTCGGTGCCGACTAAAGCCACTCCAGCCTCGAATAATTCGACGATGGCGTAGTCGTGCCTGGCTTTGCGATTGGTGGCGACAACCTTTTTGCTGTCCCGCTTGCCGCCACTCGCCTTGCGCCCACCGGACTTATCGGCCACAGCTAACGCCGTACGTATAGGCGCAGCGTCGCGTATGCCGTCAACCCGGCCATCGACACGCCGAGCAGGCACAGAATCGGTGAGATGTAAAGGATGTCGGCGTAGTCAACCCGAGCGATCAAATTGGCTTGGTAGAACTGATTTAACGCGTTGTCCAGGAAAAATGCCCGCACCACGAGCAAACCGCCTACCGCGATCGCCACACCAAGAGCGGCAGCGAGCATCGCCTCCACCAGGAAGGGCAGCTGGGTGTACCAGCGACTGGCGCCCACGAGTCGCATGATCCCGATTTCGGTGCGCCGCGTATATGCGGCAACCTGAACCATGTTGGCAATCAACAGGATCGCACCGACTGCCTGCACCAATGCGACGGCGAACGCGACACTGCCCAAGCCATCCAGCACCGCGAACAGCCGGTCGATCAGGTCTTTCTGGTTGAGTACGGACAACACTCCCGGCTGGCCTTGCATCGCAACGTCGAAATCCTTGTGTTGCTCGGGATTGTTCAACTTGACGATGAACGACGCGGGGAAGGAATCCTTGCCCGCAACGTCCTTGTACTGCGGGAACTTTCGGATCGCGTCGTCGTAGGCGTCCTGACGATTAAGGAAGCGAACCGATTTGACGTCATCGCGGCCCTCGATTTTGGTCCGCAACGCCTTACACGGATTGGTGCTGCAGGCCGGATCGTTCGCGGACACGTCTTCGGTCAAAAAGACCTGCGTCTCGACGCGGTCGAGATAGATGGCGCGCGAGTGCTCGGCCAACCGAACTACCAGCAGCCCGCCGCCGAACAGGCCGACCGAAATCGCGGTCGTCAGGATCATCGCGACCGTCATCGTCACATTGCGGCGAAGCCCGGTCAGGACCTCGTTGAGTAGGAAGCCGAAGCGCACTAGCGATCCATCCCGTAGACGCCACGCTGTTCGTCGCGGACCAGCCTGCCGAGCGACAACTCCACGACGCGCTGCCGCATCGCGTCGACGATGTGGTGGTCGTGCGTCGCCATCAGCACCGTCGTCCCGGTGCGGTTGATCCGCTCCAGCAGATCCATGATGTCGTTGCTGGTGTCGGGGTCGAGGTTGCCGGTCGGCTCGTCGGCCAGCAGAACCAGCGGCCGGTTGACGAACGCGCGCGCGATCGCAACCCGCTGCTGCTCACCACCCGACAGCTCGGTGGGCAGCCGGTTGGCTTTGCCGGACAAACCAACTGTCTCGAGCACATCGGGCACCACCCGGTTGATCTGATCGGCGCGCTTGCCGATGACTTCCAGCGCGAAGGCGACGTTTTCATACACCGTCTTTTGTTGTAGTAGACGAAAGTCCTGGAAGACGCAGCCAATCACCTGGCGCAGCTTCGGCACATGCCGGCCGGGCAGCTTGTTGACGTGGAATTTCGAGACCCGCACGTCCCCGCTGGTCGGCGACTCCGCAGCCAGCAGCAACCGCATGAATGTCGATTTCCCCGAACCCGAAGGGCCGATCAGGAAGACGAATTCACCCTTGTCGATTTTGACGTTGACGTCGTCCAACGCCGGGCGTGCCGACGCTTTGTACTTCTTACTGACATGGTCAAGGGTGATCATCACGGCACGCCAGTGTAGCGGTGAACTTCGCTGCAACGCGAAGGTCAGCTCGCCGGTGGCGCCGATGTGGGCGCCGGACCGGGCTCCGGCAGCGGTTGCTGTGGGGCGGGTGGAGAGGGACTCGGGCTGGGCGGACAGAAGGGCGGCGGCAGCAAGCAGGGCAGCTGGAACGGCGGCGGTGAAGGGGTCGTAGGCGGTGGCGGCGGCGTCGACGTGGTGGGCAGGGGCGGCGGCACCGTGCTGGTCGGAGTCGGCACGAACGTGTTGGTCGGTGCCGGCATCTGCACCCTGGTGCGCGGCACCCAGGTGTAGTTCGGGTCGGGGACGAAGCCCGGCGGCACCACCTGCGACGGCGCCTGCTTGGGAGCCGGCTGCGGACGGTTCACGTCATAGACCCACCAGATGGCGAGGAAGGCGAGTATCAATGCCACCGTCGAGGTGCGCATCCGGCCACCGAACACATAGCGCGGCCAACGGCGTTCCTCGTCGTCGCGGTGCTTCTCGAGGACGTTGAGAGTCAGCTTCACTTTTTCACCGACTCGTGCTCGCTTTCACGCGACGCCTCGGCGGCCTGCGCGGCGCTGGCCCCCGGGTCGTCGTCGATCAGGCTCACCGTTGCCTCGGCCATGGTGACGATGCCGGCGCGCGCGAGTGCGCGCATGACCACCACGCGCAACTGCCGGCCCGCCTCGAACTGTTTGCCGGGCAGTGTGCGGGCCACCATGCGCAGCGTGACGGTGTCGACTTCGATCTTCTCCAGGCCCATCAGAGTGGGCGCGTCCAGCAACAACTCACCAAGCAGCGGGTTGTCCATGGCGTGGTCGCAGGCCTCATGCAAGACCTCGTTGACCCGGTTGAGGTCGGCGCTGGTCGAGACGGGGATGTCCACCACCGCGCGTGCCCAGTCTTTGGAGAGGTTGATGGTCTTGACGATCAGGCCATTGGGGATGGTGAACAACTCACCGTCCGACGAGCGCAGTCGGGTCACCCGCAACGTCACATTCTCGACCGTGCCGCGCGCCTCGGCGTTGATCCCACTGACGGTCAGCGAGACAAGGTCACCGAAGCCGTACTGCTTCTCGACAATGATGAAAAAACCCGAGAGCAGGTCTTTGACCAGCTGCTGAGCACCGAAACCCAGCGCCGCGCCGATGACGGTGGCGGGGGCGACCAAACCGCCGACGGAAAAGTTCAGCACCTCGCCGATCTCGACGACGCCCCAGATCGCGATCAGGACGATCGACACCCACTGGATCACCGACGCCACGGCCTGGCGGTGCTTGTTCGCCTCCGAGCGCACCAACGCGTCGCTAGTGGCAAATCCGACGTCAAGCTGCCGGGTGACCTGCTGGGCTACCCAGGTGACAAATCGGACCGCCAGCACGGCCGCGATCAGCAACATGACGATGCGCAGACCCTGGTCGAGAATCCATCCCCCGATGTGGCCGTGCCAAAAGTTATGCCACTGCTGCGTCATCGCCATAGAAAGAAAAGTTGTATTAGTCGTCATCTTTTCGATTGCGCCACCGGATGCCCGCTTCCAGGAACCCGTCGATGTCCCCGTCCAGAACGGCCGCAGGATTGCCAACCTCGTACTCGGTCCGCAGGTCCTTGACCATCTGATACGGGTGCAGTACGTAGGAGCGCATCTGGTTACCCCAGGAGCTGCCGCCCTCCCCTTTCAGCGCGTCCAGCTCAGCGCGCTCTTCTAAACGCTTGCGCTCCAACAACTTTGCTTGAAGCACTCGCATTGCCGAAACTTTGTTCTGCAGTTGCGACTTTTCGTTCTGGCAAGTTACGACGATACCCGTCGGGACATGGGTTAAACGAACCGCGGAGTCGGTGGTGTTCACCGACTGGCCACCCGGGCCGCTGGAACGGTAGACGTCAACGCGCACATCGCCTTCCGGAATGTCGATGTGATCGGTGGTATCCACCACCGGCAGCACCTCGACTTCGGCGAACGATGTCTGACGCCGACTTTGGTTGTCGAACGGGCTGATTCGGACCAGCCGATGCGTGCCCTGTTCCACCGACAACGTGCCGTAGGCAAACGGTGCGTGCACCGCGAAAGTGGCGCTTTTAATGCCGGCTTCTTCGGCGTAAGACGTGTCGAACACCTCGACCGGATATTTGTGCGCTTCGGCCCATCGGACGTACATCCGCATCAGCATCTCGGCCCAGTCCGCGGCATCCACGCCGCCGGCGCCGGAGCGAATAGTGAGCAGCGCCTCGCGCTCGTCGTACTCGCCCGACAGCAGGGTGCGCACCTCGGCGGCTTCGATGTCGGCACGCAAAGCCTTCAGCTCGACGTCCGCCTCGGCCAGCTCGTCGGCGGCGCCCTCCTCAGCGGCCAGCTCGTAGAGCACCGGCAGGTCGTCGACCCGCTGCCGCAGCTGCTCGATACGGCGCAGCTCCCCCTGAGTGTGTGACAACTCGCTGGTCACGCGCTGCGCGTTGGCTTGGTCGTCCCACAGTTTGGGATCGGACGCCTCCTGCTCGAGCTTCTCGATGCGGCTGCGCAGACCATCCACATCGAGCACCCGCTCCACCGTGGTCAGGGCGGAGTCGAGGGCGGCGATATCGGCTTGACGGTCGGGTTCCACAGCCGACCACGTTACCGGCGCGCTGGTCGGAGGCGAATGCTCAGGTCACGACGTGCGGCACTTTGACCAACTGCCGGGGTTCAGCGTCTAGCATCGAATCACCATCATGTGCGCCCGCGACTGCGACGCCCAGCCCGTTCTCAGCCCCTTGCGTCGCAGCCGGGCATGAACAGAAGGCTTGTATATGCGTCCATTCCATGTCGCCATCGTCGGCTCCGGACCGTCGGGATTCTTCGCCGCGGCGTCTTTGCTGAAGGCCGCCGATTCCTCCGATGAGATTGACGTCGCCGTCGACATGCTCGAAATGTTGCCGACGCCGTGGGGCCTGGTGCGCTCCGGCGTCGCGCCCGACCACCCCAAGATCAAGTCGATCAGCAAGCAGTTTGAAAAAACCGCCGGTGATCCACGCTTCCGCTTCTTCGGCAATGTGGTGGTCGGCGAGCACGTCGAGGCCGCCGAACTCGCCGAGCAGTACGACGCCGTGATCTACGCGGTCGGTGCGCAGTCCGATCGTTCCCTGAACATCCCGGGCGAGGAGCTGCCCGGCAGTGTCGCCGCCGTCGACTTCGTCGGCTGGTACAACGCGCACCCGAACTTCGAGCAGATCTCGCCCGACCTGTCGGGCGCCCGGGCCATCGTCATCGGCAACGGCAATGTCGCGCTCGACGTGGCACGCATTCTGATCACCGACCCCGACGCGCTGGCGGAAACCGATATCGCCGATCACGCGCTGGAATCGCTGCGCCCACGCGGCGTGGAAGAAGTGGTGGTCGTCGGCCGGCGCGGGCCGCTGCAGACCGCGTTCACCACGCTGGAGCTGCGTGAGCTCGTCGACCTCGAAGGCGTCGACGTCATCGTCGATCCCGCGCAGCTGGAGGGCATCAGTGACGAGGAAGCGGAAGCCGCCGGCAAGACCACCAAGACCAACATCAAGGTGCTGCGCGACTACGCCAGCCGCGAGCCCCGTCCGGGACACCGCCGCATGGTTTTCCGGTTCCTGACGTCTCCGATCGAGATCAAAGGCGACGACAGGGTCGAGGGAATCGTGCTGGGCCGCAACGAGTTGGTCGCCGACGAGAGTGGGCGGGTATCGGCCAAGGACACCGGGGAACGCGAGGAGCTCTCGGCACAATTGGTGGTGCGCTCGGTAGGCTACCGCGGCGTGCCCACTCCCGGCCTGCCGTTCGACGACAAGAGCGCGACCATCCCTAACACCGACGGCCGGGTCCAGGGCCGCCGCAACGAGTACGTCGTCGGGTGGATCAAGCGTGGGCCGACCGGTGTGATCGGCACCAACAAAAAGGACTCCCAGGACACCGTCGATACCCTGATCAACGATCTGACCGGCGCTGCAGAGCTATCCGAGTTCCCGAACGACCACGCCGACAAGCTGGCGGACTGGCTGGCGTCGCGTCAGCCGAAGCTGGTTACCTCGGCGCATTGGGACATCATCGATGCCCACGAACGTGCGGCCGGCGAGCCGCACGGGCGCCCGCGCGTCAAGCTGCCGAACCTCACCGAGCTGTTGCGCATCAGCCACGGCTGATCGCAGACCGTCCCGCGATGGCCCAATTATGTTGGGGCTGAGTGCGATTCAGCTCCTAAAAACGATGAAGCCCGCACTGGCGAGCAGCAGGGCGGTGGCCGCGGCGATGGCCCACCCCGCCCCGGCGACCCACCAGATGACGCCCAGCACCGCGATCGCGGGCGACACCGCGAAGAGCACCAGGACCGGGTGCTGCCTGATCACTTCGAGAGCACTCTTTGCCCGCATCCGCTCGATGTCTTTGCCCGCCATGACATCAGAATGCCACCTGACACCCACAATGCAAGCAGTGATCGTCGAGCTAGCCCGCGGGTGATTCGGGCGGGGCGAACTTCCAGTTGTCCGGATTCTTCGGGGAATACACCACCGGGTGCAGTTCACCCATGGCCGGCCATTGGTCGACGTCGACCACCAACCGCCAGTAGACGGGATGCTCGTTGACGGTGGGCCCGTTGATCACGCCGGCGAGCGTGACGTACTGCTCCCCGCTGACATCGGGTCGCGG
The DNA here is from genome assembly GCF_003112775.1 of Mycobacterium montefiorense. GTDB lineage: Bacteria > Actinomycetota > Actinomycetes > Mycobacteriales > Mycobacteriaceae > Mycobacterium > Mycobacterium montefiorense. Next base: position 274,032 of record NZ_BFCH01000007.1, read on the forward strand.
GCTCACCCCGGTCACCAGCAATGTCCCGTTGAGGAGCTCGCCGCGCGGGCCGCGCGGGACGAACCGCTGGGCAAGAAATAAGCCCAAGACCGCGACGAGCAAAAGCAGCAGACCGAATTCCCACACATCGCCATGGTAGGACGGCCGCGGCCAGGATGGTCCCCGGCCGATGGCGGCGTTCGGCGGAGTTGACCTAGGGCCCTACTGTCGCACGCGGATTCACCGTAGCGTCGTGGGCACTGCTGCGCCGAGGAAAGGTGAGGTCGATGACTGATGAGCCCGCGGTCGTTTTATCCGAAGGCGAGAGTTGGCGCAGGCTGGGCGGCGCCGCCCTGGGCCGACTCGTGACGAGTTTCGCCGGTGAACCCGAGATCTTCCCAGTGAACTATGCGGTGCAAGACCGGACCGTGCTGTTCCGCACCGCCGAGGGCACCAAGTTGTTTTCCGCCGTCGCGAACAGCGTGGTGGTGTTCGAGGCCGACGATCACGACGTCGCCGAGGGCTGGAGTGTGATTGTCCGCGGCCGCGCCCGGGTGCTGCGCACCGCGGCGGAGATCGAGGAAGCCGAACGCGTTCAGCTGATGCCGTGGACCGCAACCATCAAGAAGCATTACGTCCGGGTGACCCCGACCGAAATCACCGGACGCCACTTCACCTTCGGTCCAGAACCCGATCCCAACGCCTCTTTCGCCTGAGCCGGTCAGCCCGCAAGCAGCGCGTCGAGTTCCTGTGCGTCAACACCCGTCAGCCGCCGGTGCATCGCCCACGCAATCCTGGCGGCCTGTACCTTGGCCCGCTCGGCCGCCGCCCCCCGGTACATCTCGTCGACAGTGTCGCGCCAGACGGTCAACCAACGCACGAAATGCTTGCCGGATAGCGGAGTCCGCTGGTGAACCACCCGATGCACGGTGAGCGCGCTGCCGCGGTAGCGGCCCGCGCGGAACAGCACCGTCTCCCAGAAGTCGCACATCACGGGGATGTGCGCATCCAATCCCTCCGACCGCAGCTGCGCGAACGGCTCGGCCAGCACCTCGTCGGTCAGCACCTGGTCATAGAAGCGACGCAGCAGATCCTCGATGTCGGCGCGGTCGACCAGATCCGCATGGCTTTTGCTCATCGTCACACGACCAGGGACAACGGTCCGCGCGCGTAGTGCGCCTCGCGCCGCTTGCTGATGGTCACCAGACGAGCCACCGCGGCTTCGATTCCACGAGCCAGCTCGTCGATGTCGGCGATACCGTCGTAGTCGGCGAGGATGCCGATGAACAGATCATCGGCATAGCTGAGCATCGCGACGCCGGTTCGCAATTGCATCGCAATCGGCGGGACCGGGAACACACCCAGCACCTTTTTGCCCATCACTCGCAGGGGCCGGCGCGGACCGGGCACGTTCGTGGCCAACGTCATGACGCCACGTTGCGGCAGCCGCGTGAGCAACCCGAGGGCCCACGCACTGAACGCGAACGGAACGTGATTTGCCATGGACACGAACGTATTTCCGGCTTGCCGTTGCCCGCCCACCTTCGTCCGGTGCAGCCGCGCGTGCACTATTCGCAACCGCTGCACCGCGTTCTCTTCGTCGATCGGCAACTGCGGAAGCATCACCGTAACGCGGTTGTCGGTCTTGTCGAAGGCTTGGCTGGATCGCATCGACACCGGCACCAGCGTGCGCAGCGAACCCGGCTGCAGTCGCTCGCCGCGCTTGACCAACACCTTGCGGTAGCTTTCCGTAATCGCTGCCAGCGCAACATCGTTGATCGTTACATCGAAAGCCCGGCATACCTGCTCGACGTCGGCCAATGGCACCCGCGCCCCGCTGTATCGACGCAGATCGCCGATGCGCCCGTTCAGCGGCGACGGTGCCGCACGCAGCAGACCGAGGGCAATTTCGGCTGCGCCCTGGGCCGCTCGAGCGGCACCCGCAACCACGGCGGTAGACATGTTCCATAGCCCGCCCAACATGGCCAGCGGATTGACCTCGGGTGCAGGCTTTTTCACTTCGTTTGCGGCCCTGATGTGATGGGCGAAACTGTCACTGACGCCGTCATCGCACAGCCCGGCGAGCATGTGTGTGGCCGCGATTCCGTCGGCCATGCAGTGGTGGATCTTGGTCAGCATCGCCCATCGGCCGTCGGCGAGACCTTCGATGACCCAGATCTCCCACAACGGTCGATCCCGGTCCAAACGCCGCGCCATCAAATCGGCGACCACCGCAAACAGCTGCTGGTCGTCTCCTGGCTGTGGCAGCGCCACCCGCCGAACATGACGGCCGATGTCGAAGCCTAGATCCTCCACCCACTGCGGAGCGCCGAGGTCGAACGGGCGCAACCGCAACCGCTGACCGAACCGGGGACAGGCGCGCATCCGGTCGGCGAATGCCGACGTCAACGCGCTTTGGTCCGGTGCCGGACCTTCGATGACCGCCACACCACCAATGGCCAGGCTGACCCGTGGATCGGCGTCTTCGGCCTTGAGGAAACCGGCGTCCAGTGTCGTCAGGCGGTTCATGATCAGCGACCTTCCGAGCTACGTGCGGCTTATCTGCAACCCGCAGTAACATCATCCCGCCCCGAGGTGTTGCACGTTAGGGCCAAAAGTCCCTTCTCCGCCGCGCCCTGATTGGCTACGGTTTGGGCCCCGAAGCCTCTGTCCCCCAATGGTATTGGTCACCGAATCAAGGCCATTGGTCCCTATCGGTCAAATTCTGCGGCCAATACTGTTGCCACCGCAGCCCAGCCCGCCGTGGATGTTCAGCTGGCGTCGCCCCTGGTCGACGCCGCTAGAACCCACCGCCCGACAGGAAGGTCGTCAAAATCACCACCGACCAGAGCGTTCATCAGCCAACGTCGCAACCCCTCATCGGAAAGGGCTGGCTCCAGGGCGTTGCCCTGGTGATGATCTTCGGGTTTCTCGTGATGGGCATCCTGGCCTATCGCACCTACACGGCGTCAATGCCCATGCCGGACAAGGTGGTCAGCGAATCAGGCCAAACACTGTTCACGGGTGCAGACATCACCCGCGGGCAGGAACTCTTTCAATCCCGCGGCCTGATGCAGTACGGCTCGATCCTGGGGCATGGCGCCTACCTGGGCCCCGACTACACCGCCGAGTACCTGCGGATGGCAACCGACGACGTGTCCAATCAACTGCGCGCGCAGGGCGTGGCCGATACGCATGACCGGTTGGTCACCGAATTCCGGACCAACCGCTACAACGCCAACACCAAAACGCTGGTGTTCACCGACCGCCAAGCCGAGGCGTTTGACCACATCCAAAACTATTACGCGACCTACTTCGGCGAGGATTCAACCAAGTACGGGCTAAAGCCAAAGTTCATCACCGACAAGACGCAGATCCGCGACTTGACGGCGTTCTACGCCTGGACCGCATGGGCCGCCGCCGCCGAACGGCCCGGCCACAAGTACAGCTACACGAACAACTGGCCGGCCGAGACGCGAGTCGACAACGGTCCCACCGCCGCGTTGATCGTGTGGTCGGGCCTGTCGCTGATCGCACTGCTGGGCGGGATCGGGATCATGTTCGCGGTCTACGGGCGATGGAGTCAGAACGTCGGCTGGCACAGCGCCGAGGCCTCGAACCTGTCGTTTCGCCAGCCCGGCGAGGTCAGCCTGACGTCGGCGCAGCGGGCCTGCATCTGGATCTTCGCCGTGGTGTCGGTGTTGTTCCTGGCGCAAACCGTGCTGGGTGGGGCCGTCGAGCATTACCGGGCCGATTTGTCGACATTCTTCGGTCTGGACCTGGCCCGAGTGCTGCCCTACAACCTGGCCCGCACCTGGCATGTCCAGCTGTCGCTGTTCTGGACCGCGGCGGCCTTTCTCGCCGGCGGCATCTTCCTGGTGCCGTTCATCGCGGGCCGCGAGCCGAAACGTCAGGGACTGCTCACCTACGTGTTGCTTGGCGCGGTCGCGGCGGTGGTGTTCGGATCGATGATCTGTGAGGCGCTGTCCATCTACGGCGTCATTCCGCAGGGCGGTCTGCTCTCGCAGCAGTGGGCATATCTTGACCTGCCGCGGCTGTGGCAGATCCTGCTGGTCGTCGGGTTGTTCGTCTGGATCGCGATCATCTGGCGCGGCATGCGCGCCCGGCTCAAAGGCGAGTCGAAGATGAACATGCCGTGGATGTTCTTCTTCGCGGGGCTGGCGATCCCCGCGTTCTACGCCGTTGGACTGCTGGCCGGTAGCGACACCCATTTCAGTGTCGCCGACTTCTGGCGGTTCTGGGTGGTGCACCTGTGGGTCGAGGACTTCCTCGAGCTGTTCACCACGGTGATGGTGGCCTACATATTCGTGCTACTGGGAGTGGTGCGTGAGCGGATTGCGTTGGGCGTGATCTTCCTCGACGTCATCTTGTATTCGGCCGGCGGCGTGATCGGCACCATGCATCATCTGTACTTCTCCGGTACCCCGGTCGAGCACATGGCGCTGGGCGCGTTCTTCTCGGCGGGCGAGGTCATCCCGCTGACCTTCCTGACCGTCGAGGCCTGGGCGTTCCTGCAGCTGGGTGCGCGCCAGCAGTCGGGCGACGCAAAACCGTTCCCGCATCGATGGGCGGTGATGTTCCTCGTCGCGGTCGGCTTCTAGAACTTCTTGGGAGCAGGCATCTTTGGTTTCCTGATCAACCTGCCGGTGGTGTCCTACTACGAGATAGGCACCGCCCTGACCGCCAACCATGCGCACGGGGCGATGATGGGTGTCTACGGCATGCTCGCCGTGGGTCTGGCTATGTTCGCGTTCCGCTACGTGATTCCACCGCAGAAGTGGCCCGATAGACTTGCCCGAATCTCGTTCTGGTGCATGAACATCGGCTTGGCGTGGATGGTGTTCGCCACCCTCTTGCCGCTCGGTGTGATGCAGCTCTATCACTCGGTCGGCGAAGGCTACTTCGAAGCTCGATCATTGGGTTACATCACCAAACCCGGAAACTCGCTACTGGAATGGCTGCGGCTCCCCGGCGATGCCATCATGATCGTCGGCGGTGTGGTGCCCTTCGTCTGGATCGCATGGACCGCGCTGCGCAATTTCCGCTCCGGTACGACCGTTGAGGAGTTGCCGGAGCACCCGCTCTACACCGAGACCGCCGCCGGTGCTACCGCGTCGGCGAAAGGCTGACCGATGCCGCCTCCGACCACATCGGTGTGGCTGATCGCCGGATATTCGGTGGCGCTGGTGGCCATCGGATGGGGTTTCGACGCGATGGCGCGGCACGCGTCGGCCCGCGCCGCCCAGTGGCGCACCGGGCAATTCGCCTACCGGCCCGACCATGACGCCTGGGTGTGCCCACAGGAACACTGGTTGTGGCCGAGCTCGTTCGATCCGCAGCACCGGGTGATGCGTTATCGCGCGCTACCCGTGGTGTGCAATAGCTGTCCGATCAAAGCCACTTGCACGACGTCGGATCACGGCCGGGAGATCAGCCGTGACATCGACCCTTGGCCGCATTCGGATGCCGGGCGGTTCCACCGTGGAATCGCTTGCTGCGTGGCTTCATTGGGGGTGATCCTGCCGCTGGCCACCTCGGTTGCCAATCATTCCGTGAGCGATCTGCTGGTGCTGACGGGAACAATCCTGGTCGTGGTTGTGCTGGGCCTGCCCCTTGTGCGCCACCTGTGGAACACGCCGTCCAACGCGCCCGAGCACCTACCGCACCGTACCGCGATCGAGGACCAAATCGCCGCCACCATCGACCGGTATTCGACTCGCTGGGGCAGCCGGGATGCCAACAAGGAGAGAACGACATGACCGGAGTAGCAATCGCGATGATCGCCGCGCTGATCGTTGTCCTGGTCGTCCTTGCGTGGCGGTCGTTGTCGGTACTGCGCGAGTACGAACGTGGCGTGGTGTTCCGGATGGGTCATGTCCGCCCGCTCTATCGTCCAGGGCTGCGGCTACTAATTCCTCTGGTGGACAAGATGATTCGGGTTGACCAGCGGCTGGTTACATTGACCATTCCGCCGCAGGAGGTGATCACCCGCGACAATGTCCCGGCCCGGGTGAATGCCGTCGTCATGTTCCAGGTGACCGACCCGCTGAAGGCGATTCTGGCGGTCGAGAATTATGCGGTCGCCACCTCGCAGATCGCCCAAACGACACTGCGGTCGCTTTTGGGCCGCGCCGATCTCGACACGCTGCTGGCACATCGCGAAGACCTCAACAGCGATCTGCGCACCATCATCGAGAAGATGACCGAGCCGTGGGGCATCGAGGTTCGGGTGGTCGAGATCAAGGACGTCGAGATACCCGAGTCGATGCAACGGGCGATGGCCCGCGAGGCCGAAGCCGAGCGCGAGCGCCGCGCCAAGGTCATCAACGCCCGCGGAGAACTGCAGGCCTCCGACGAGCTGCGCCAAGCGGCCGAGACCCTGTCGAAGAGCCCCGCGTCACTGCAATTGCGATATCTGCAAACGCTGTTGGAGTTGGGCGCCGACCAGAATTCGACGGTGGTGTTTCCCCTCCCCGTCGACATCATCACGCCGTTCCTGCGCAACCCCGAGGCGCTGCGGGGCGTCGTCGACAACTTCAACCACCGGGGATGACAGACGCCGCACACGGCCACTGACCGCCGTGGTAGGACTGCTGGCATGAGTCAGGATGATCTCGCGTTGGCGACAACGCTTGCCGACCGCGCCGATGCGCTGACCCGCGACCGGTTCGGCGCGCTGGACCTGCACGTCGACACCAAACCGGACCTGACTCCGGTCACCGACGCCGACCGGGCGGTCGAAGCCGACCTGCGTGAGGTGCTCGGGCGCGAGCGGCCCGGCGACAGCGTCGTCGGCGAGGAATTCGGCGGGACCACCACGTTCACCGGGCGTCAATGGGTCATCGACCCGATCGACGGCACCAAGAACTTCGTTCGCGGAGTACCGGTGTGGGCGAGTTTGATCGCCCTGCTCGAAGACGGCGTCCCAGTGGTAGGCGTCGTGAGTGCGCCCGCGCTGCAACGTCGGTGGTGGGCGGCCAGCGGCCGGGGGGCCTTCGTGTCGGTCAACGGTGCGCCGCCGCGCCCGCTGTCGGTATCGTCGGTGGCACAACTGGATTCGGCGAGCCTCTCGTTCTCCAGCCTGTCGGGGTGGGCGCAGCGCGGCCTGCGGGAACGCCTCATCGAGCTGACCGATGCGGTGTGGCGGGTACGCGCCTACGGCGACTTCTTCTCGTATTGCCTGCTTGCCGAGGGGGCCGTCGATATCGCGGCAGAACCGGAAGTCTCGGTGTGGGACCTGGCCGCGCTCGACATCCTGGTCCGCGAGGCGGGCGGCACATTCACCGGCCTGGACGGCGCCGCGGGCCCACACGGCGGCGACGTCGTGGCGACAAACGGCCTGCTACACGAGCGTGTACTGCGCAGCCTTGGTGTGAATTAGTTAACAAGCTCTCTTTATCTTACTCCGGAGTAAGATAGTCTTCCGACTGCATCGCCCCAACTACCGAGGCTGCTGACATGACGGACTCTGCTTCCGGCTCAAATACCTCCCGCCCGCGCGCCAAACGGCGCGGCCGCAACACCGGCGTCGGATTGCAACCGCACAAACGCACCGGGATCGACATCACCATGGCGCTGCTCACGCCGATTGTCGGCCAGGAGTTCCTGGACAAATACCATCTGCGCGACCCGATAAACCGGGGCCTGCGCTACGGCACAAAAACGATCTTCTCAACCGCCGGCGCCGCTTCCCGGCAGTTCAAACGCGTGCAGAACCTCCGCGGTGGCCCGACCCGCCTCAAATCCAGCGGCAAGGATTTCTACGACCTGACGCCCGACGACGAGCAGAAGATGATCGTCGAGACCCTAGAGGAATTCGCCGAAGAAGTGCTGCGGCCCGCGGCGCCCGACGCTGACGCCGCCGCGAGCTACCCACCGGAGCTGATCGCGAAGGCCGCCGATCTGGGTATCACCGCGATCAACATCCCCGAGGATTTCGACGGCATTGCCGCACACCGCTCAAGCGTGACCAACGTGCTGGTGGCCGAGGCGCTGGCCTATGGCGATATGGGGCTGGCACTGCCGATCCTGGCGCCGGGCGGCGTGGCGTCCGCGCTGACCCATTGGGGCAGCGCGGACCAGCAGGCAACATATCTGAAAGAGTTTGCGGGCGAGAATGTTCCGCAGGCCTGCGTGGCCATTGCAGAACCGCGGCCACTGTTCGACCCCACCCGCCTGAAGACCACCGCGGTGCGTACACCCAGCGGATACCGGCTCGACGGCGTGAAGTCTTTGGTCCCGGCCGCGGCCGACGTTGAGCTGTTCATCGTCGGCGCGCAACTGAATGGCAGGCCCGCGTTGTTCATCGTCGAGTCCGCCGCCAAAGGCCTTACCGTCAAGGCGGATCCGAGCATGGGTATCCGTGCCGCGGCCCTGGGCCAGCTCGAGCTCTCTGGGGTGTCGGTGCCGCTGAATGCCCGGCTGGGTGAAGACGAAGCCACCGATGACGACTATTCCGAGGCGATCGCGCTGTCCCGGCTGGGCTGGGCGGCACTGGCCGTCGGGACCTCGCACGCGGTCCTGGACTACGTCATCCCGTATGTGAAAGAACGCGAGGCATTCGGCGAACCCGTCGCCCATCGGCAGGCCGTCGCGTTCATGTGCGCCAACATCGCCATCGAGCTGGACGGACTGCGGCTGATCACCTGGCGCGGCGCCGCGCGGGCCGAACAAGGACTCCCGTTCATTCGCGAGGCGGCACTGGCCAAGCGACTGGGCGCCGACAAGGCCATGCAGATCGGCCTGGACGGCGTGCAACTGCTCGGCGGCCATGGCTACACGAAAGAACACCCGGTCGAACGCTGGTACCGCGACCTGCGGGCCGTCGGCGTCGCCGAAGGCGTAGTCCTTATCTAAGTCGTCATCTAGCGAAAGACCTTTCATGGCAATCAATCTGGAACTGCCCCGCAAGATGCAAGCGGTGGTCGACAAGGCACACCAGGCCGGCGCCGAAATGATGCGCCCGATCGCCCGCAAATACGACCTCAAGGAACACGCGTATCCGGTGGAGCTGGACACGTTGGCCAATCTGTTCTCCGGGGCCGCTGAATCCAACGCCCTGGGCCTGGCGGGAGCCGAAGCGCTCCGTAGCGCCGAAGGCAAGGAAGAAAACCGCAATGGCGCCAACATGGCTGCGGTGCTGCAAACCCTGGAAGCCTGTTGGGGCGACGCGGCATTGATGCTGTCCATCCCCTACCAAGGTCTGGGCAATGCGGCGATCTCGGGTGTGGCAACCGACGAGCAATTGCAGCGGCTAGGCAGAGTCTGGGCCGCGATGGCCATCACCGAACCCGCGTTCGGGTCCGACTCGGCGGCGGTATCCACCACCGCAAAACTGGACGGCGACGAGTATGTGATCAACGGCGAAAAGATCTTCGTCACCGCGGGTTCGAGAGCCACCCATATCGTGGTGTGGGCGACGCTGGACAAATCACAGGGCCGGGCGGCGATCAAATCATTCGTCGTGCCGCGCGAACATCCGGGTGTCAGCGTCGAGCGGCTGGAGAACAAGCTCGGCATCAAGGGCTCCGACACCGCCGTTCTCCGGTTCGACAACGCGCGGATACCGAAAGACAACCTGCTGGGTAAGCCGGAAATCGAGTCCGGCAAAGGGTTTTCCGGTGTGATGGAGACCTTCGACAGCACCCGGCCGGCGGTGGCCGCCATGGCCCTGGGCATTGCCCGCGCCTCGCTGGAAGAGCTGCGAACGATCCTGACCGAGGCCGGGGTGGAGATTTCCTACGACAGGCCGGCGCACGCCCAAAGCGCTGCCGCCGCCGAGTTTCTGCGGATGGAGGCCGACTGGGAGGCGGCCTACCAGCTGACCCTGCGCGCCGCCTGGCAAGCCGACAACAAGATCCCCAACTCCAAAGAAGCATCGATGGCCAAAGCCAAGGCCGGCCGGGTGGGCACCGACATCACCCTGAAGGCCGTCGAATTGGCTGGTACTGCAGGCTATTCAGAGCAGACGCTGTTGGAGAAGTGGGCACGCGATTCGAAGATCATGGATATCTTCGAAGGTACCCAACAAATTCAGCAGCTGGTCGTGGCCCGCCGCCTGCTGGGTCTCTCGTCCGCCGAACTCAAGTAGCGATCGGACGCGGCGGGTCGACCTCGTCGTCGGGCCCGAGCAGGTCAAGCTGCCACCAGGCGACGTCATGCCACGCGCCGAGTTTCCATCCGACGCGCTGGTAGTGACCCGCGGGGTGAAAGCCGAACGCCGCATGCAGCGCATTGCTAGCCTCGTTGGGTTGCGCGATACCGGCGAACGCTCGCCGGAAGCCGCGTTCGCCCAGCCGATGTAGCAGTTCGGCATAGAGCATCCGGCCACCGCCGGCGCCACGCCTGTGCTGAGTGAGATAGACGCTCGTCTCGACCGACCATAGGTAGGCGGCACGTGGATTGAACTGCTGCGCATAGGCATAACCGATGACGTTGTCATCCGCCTCGAGCACCAGCCATTCGTGCGTTGCGAGCGCTTTGTCGATGCGCTCGGCCATCTGCCCCGCCGTGGGCACGTCGGTCTCGAACGTGATCGCAGTGTCCAGCACGTAGGGCCGGTAGATGTCCACGCACGCCGCGGCGTCGGCTGCGGTCGCGCGTCGAACGCGTGGCGGCATCAGGCAGCGACTGCGTTCAGCTGCTCGCGGGTGTCCGAGTCGAGCTCGATCGAAGCGACGTCCAGGTTCTCCTCGAGGTGCGCCACCGTGGAGGTGCCCGGAATCAGCAGCACATTGGGCGCCACGCTCAGCGTCCATGCCAACGCGACCTGCGCTGGGGTGCGCCCGAGTCGTTCGGCGGCCTTGCCTACCAGCTCGTGATTGAGCACCGGGTTCGGCCGCATGAAAGCCGCCCCCAGTGGGAAGAACGGAACGAACGCGATCCCCTGCCTGGTGCACTCGTCCAGCACTGCGGCCGAGTCCCGCTGGACCAGATTGAAAGCGTTTTGCACACAAGCGATCTCGGTGCGCTCCACGGCATGCAGCAGGTGTTCACGGTTAATGTTGCTCAACCCGATTCCGTCGATCAACCCCTCGTCGCGAGCATCAATCATGACCGAGAGCTGATCGTCGAACTGCTGGTTGGGCCCGTCGCTCTCGAAGAGCCGCAGATTGACCGCGGCCAATCGATCGACGCCGAGCGTCCGCAAATTCGCTTCGATGTCGCGGCGTAGGTCGGCCGGCTCGCTGACCGGCAGCCAGCCGCCCGCGTCATCGCGACGCCCGCCGACCTTGCTCACCAAAGCCAGGTTCTCCGGGTACGGGTGCAGCGCCTCGCGGATGAGCTCATTGGCGACATCCGGGCCGTAGAACTGTGCGGTGTCAATATGGTCGACGCCGCGTTCGACGGCCCTGCGCAGCACGGCCAGCGCCTCGTCGCGATCGCGCGGCGGCCCCAGCACACCAGGACCAGGCAGTTGCATGGCGCCGAAGCCAATCCGGGCTACCGAGAAGCGACCGAGTGGAAAGCGATCCATAGGGTGAGGTTAGCGTCGTCGTATGGACACTTTTCACGCGCTGGTAGCCCGCCAAGATGGTGACCAAGTTTCCGCGTCGGTCGAGACGCTCAGCTTGTCTGACCTGCCGCCCGGTGAAGTGACGATCCGGGTGCTGTTTTCCAGCGTCAACTACAAGGACGCGCTGGCGCTGACGCCTAAGGGCGGCGTGGTCCGCGACTATCCGATCGTGCCCGGCATCGACATCACCGGCGAAGTCGTCGAATCGCAGTCACCGGACTTTAGCGTGGGCGCCAAGGTGTTGGCCCACGGGTATCAGATCGGCACCGGCCACCACGGCGGCTACGCCGAGTATGCGCGGCTGCCTGCCGACCAGCTGGTGGCATTGGGCGCGCTGAGCCCGCACCAGGGTGCCGCCATCGGAACCGCCGGTTTCACCGCCGCGATGAGTGTGCAAGCGCTGATCGATTGGGGCATCACGCCCGACGACGGTCCCATCGTCGTCACCGGCGCCTCCGGCGGCGTCGGGTCGGTCAGCGTGGACCTGCTGTCGGCCGCCGGCTACCAGGTGGTCGCCTCCAGCGGTAAGGAGAAAGCCGCCGGAATGCTGAAAGACCTTGGTGCCGCGGAGGTTATCGGTCGGCTACCCGCCGATCCCGACGCCAAGCCGCGACCGCTGGCCAAGGCGCGTTGGGCAGGCGCGGTGGACTGCGTCGGGGGTGCGACGCTGGCCGATGTGCTCAGTACCATCGAATACGGCGGGGCCGTGGCAGCCAGCGGCCTCACCGGCGGACCGGCGCTGCACACCACGGTGATGCCGTTCATCCTGCGCGGCGTCTCCCTGCTCGGGATGGACTCGGTGCTGATGCCGATCGCCCGACGCCGCGAGCTGTGGGCGCTGCTCGGCGACTCCTTGCGGCCGCGGCATCTGGACACAGTCACCAGCGATGTTGACGTCAAAGACGTCGTCGGCGTGCTGGATCAACTGCGCGCGGGCACCTTCTCCGGTCGCGCGGTGGTACGCGTCGCCGGCGGATTCTGAGCTGGCAGTAGGCTATTCGAGCGCTCGCCGGAAGGTTTCGGCCCCATCGACAACGGAGGCAGCATGCGTGCAGCACGGGTGACGCGGCTAGATGGTCCAGACGCGATCGAGGTCGGCGAGGTCGACGAACCCACCAGCGACGGGATCGTCGTCGAGGTGCACGCGGCGGGCGCCGCGTTCCCGGACGCGTTGCTCACCCGCGGCCTCTATCAGTACCGGCCCGACCCACCGTTCGTGCTCGGAGCCGAGATCGCCGGGGTCGTTCGATCGGCACCGGACAACTCTGACTTCCGTCCCGACGACCGGGTTGTCGGCCTGACGATGCTGACCGGCGGCATGGCCGAAGTCGCGGTGCTCTCCCCGGGCCGAGCGTTCAAGCTGCCGGACAACGTGAGTTTCGAGGCGGGCGCCGGCCTACTGTTCAACGACCTGACGATGTACTTCGCGCTGACGGTGCGCGGCCGCCTGCAACAGGGCGAGACGGTGCTGGTGCACGGCGCGGCCGGCGGGATCGGAACCTCGACGCTGCGCCTGGCGCCCGCGCTCGGGGCGTCGCGCACCATCGCGGTGGTCAGCAGCGAGGAGAAGGCCCAGGTCGCGACCGCGGCGGGCGCAACCGATGTGGTGCTGGCCGACGGCTTCAAGGACGCGGTGAAGGAATTGACCGGCGGCCGCGGCGTCGACATGGTCGTGGACCCGGTCGGCGGTGACCGATTCACCGATTCCCTGCGCTCGCTCGTCCCGGGCGGACGGTTGCTGGTCATCGGTTTCACCGGTGGCGAGATTCCGACCGTTAAGGTAAATCGGCTGCTGCTCAACAACATTGACGTGGTCGGCGTCGGCTGGGGCGCCTGGACCGCGACGCACCCCAACGCGCTCGACGAGCAGTGGGCCGGACTCGAGCGCCTGCTGCGCTCCGGCCAGCTGGCCGCCCCGCAGCCGCAGGTCTTCCCGCTGGACCAAGCCGCCGCCGCCGTCGCGTCCATGGAGAACCGCACCGCTAAAGGAAAGGTCGTCCTTCGCGTCCGCTGAACCCGGCAACCGCGGACGGGAGGCCCTTGTGCGCGTCCAAAAGAGAAAGTAATGTCACTTTCAGTTTTGATCGCCTGACGGGCCGCCCACCACTCGGGAGTCACCATGGAATCGTTCGTTCACCTGCGTAAAGGCAAGACCCCGCATCGCTTGCACGCCGATCTAGACGGCCTCAAGGACGACGAGCTGGGCCGCGGCGGATTCACCGGACGGACGGCCAACATCTACCGCCGCCACGACCCCACCGCGTATCGGTCGGCCGGACCGCTGCGCCCGGTCGACGTGCTGTCCAGCGAGCTCAAGCCCAGCGACGCCTCCGACGCCAACGGCGGACCGCTGCTGATGTTCAGCAACGACGACTGCCGCATCCTGCTGAGCCGTCGCGCCGACGAGATACCCTACTTCGCCCGCCACGTCGACGGCGATCTGCTGTCCTTCGTTCACCAAGGCACCGGGCTGCTGGAGACCGAGTTCGGTCCGCTGCGCTACTCGGAGGGCGACTGGGTCTACATCCCGAAGGCCTGCACCTGGCGCCAGGTACCGGATCGCGAGACCACGCTGCTGATGATCGAGGCCACCGACGAGTTCCGGGTGCCACCGCCTGGCCCGCTGGGCCGGCACTTCCCGTTCGATCCGTCGCAGGCCACCATCCCCGAGCCGGCGCCGATCGACGACGACGGCCGCGACGAGTACCAGGTCCGGCTCGTCCACGAGGGCGGTCCGACAACACTTTTCTACCAACACAATCCGCTCGATGTCGAAGGATGGCGTGGCGACAACTTCGCCTTCACCTTCAATATCGACGACTACAACGTCATCACCTCCGACAGCGTCCACCTGCCGCCGACCGTGCATCTGTTCATGCAGGCCACCGGCGTCTACGTGATGAACTTCCTGCCCAAGCCTGCCGAGGGCGTTGCCGGCACCGAACGCACGCCCTGGTATCACCGCAATGTCGACTATGACGAGATCGCGTTCTTCCACGGCGGCTCGCTCTACGGCATCCCGATGCCCCCGGGTCTGATTAGCCATGCGCCGCAAGGGGTTCACCACGGCGCGCCGGAGAAGGCGCGTGAACGAGCACGCCGCAAGTTCGACGAGCACTCACGCGTCGACTGGCAAGTCATCGCCGTCGGCGCCTGACACCGTCACCCGAAGTATTGGCACACGACTTGGGACAACACTGACATGGGGAGCGCGCAAACTGTGAAACAAGCCGTCAAGCACGACTACGAACGAATTCCGTATCTGGTTGCCTTCCAGAACAATTCCAGCGTCCGCGATGTCTACGGCGGGCTGGCCGAGATCACCGTGCTGGAGAGCTACCTGCTCAAGCCGAAAGACAAGGCGTCGGACACCGTGCTGGTGTTCATGCATCCGATCGGCGGTGGCGCCTACCTGCCGATGATCAACGCGCTGGCCCGGGCCGGCCATCACGTCATCTACTGCAACAGCCGGTTCCGCGGCACGGATTCGGCGCTGCTGATGGAGAAGGTCGTCGAGGATCTCGGCGAGTGCATCAAGGATGCGAAAAACCGGCTGGGTTACTCCCGAGTGGTGCTCGCCGGGTGGAGTGGCGGCGGCTCGTTGTCCGTGTTCTACCAGCAGCAGGCCCAGCACGCGACGATCACGTCGAGCCTGACCGGGGACGGCCCGGACCTGACCGCGTTGGAGCTGCCCCCCGCCGACGCAATCATGCTGCTGGCTGCGCACATCAGCCGGCACGGCACGCTGACCGAATGGCTCGACGCGTCGATCCTCGACGAATCCGATCCCACCAAGCGGGATCCCGAGCTGGATATCTACAACCCCGACAACCCCAACCAGCCGCCCTACACCCAGGAGTTCCTGGACCGGTACCGTCAAGCGCAGATCGATCGCAACCGCCGCATCACCGCATGGGTCAAAGAGAAGCTGGCAGAATTGAGCGCTCAGGGCCGCCCCGACGACGAATTCGGATTCGTCGTGCACGGCACCATGGCCGACCCCCGATGGCTGGATCCCGCCGTGGATCCCAATGAGCGCACGCCGGGAACCTGCTACCTGGGTGACCCGCAGGTGGTCAACATGAGCCCGGTCGGGCTGGCCCGCTTCTCGACGCTGCGCGGCTGGTTGTCGCAATGGAGCTACGACGAGGCCCGCGGCGACGGCGTGGACTGCGGGCGAGACATCGCGATCCCCGCGCTGGTGATCGGCAACCTGGCCGACGACGCCTGCACACCCAGCCACACCCGGCGGCTGTTCGAAGCGATCGGGCATCCCGACAAGGAGATGCACGAAATCCCCGGCGCCACACACTATTACGCCGGCCCTGACCAACGCGACAAGCTGCGCAAGGCCGTCGACATCGTCACCGACTGGCTGATCAGGCACGAATTCGCGAGCGCCGAATGACTGTCAGCGGCCCGCTGGACGGCATCCGGGTGCTCGAACTGGGCACCTTGATCGCGGGTCCGTTCGCCGGCCGCTTACTCGGGGACATGGGCGCAGAGGTCATCAAGGTGGAGCCGCCGGGCGTCCCGGACCCGCTGCGCAACTGGGGCCAAACCGAACAGGACGGGCACCATGTCTACTGGACTGTGGCCGCGCGCAACAAGAAAGCCATCACGCTCGACCTGCGCCGGCCAGCTGGCCGCGAACTGTTCCTCGAACTCGTCGAGAAGTCCGACATCGTGGTCGAGAACTTCCGTCCGGGAACGCTGGAGAAGTGGGACCTGGGCTACGACGTGCTCAGCGCACGCAACGCGGGCATCATCCTGGTCCGGGTGTCGGGTTACGGACAGACCGGGCCCGACGCATACAAGGCGGGCTACGCCTCGGTGGCCGAGGCGTCCAGTGGACTGCGGCACCTCAACGGCTTTCCCGGCGGGCCGCCGCCCCGGCTTGCACTCTCCCTCGGCGACAGCCTGGCCGGCATGTTTGGGGCGCAGGGCGCGATGGCCGCACTGTATCGCCGCAGCGTGACCGGGCGGGGCCAGGTCGTCGACGTCGCACTGACCGAATCATGTTTAGCTATCCAGGAATCCACGATTCCCGATTACGACGTGGGCGGGGTGGTGCGCGGACCGTCGGGGACCCGCCTGGAGGGCATCGCGCCGTCCAACATCTATCGCAGCGCCGACGATTCCTGGATGGTGATCGCCGCCAACCAGGACACCGTGTTCGCCCGGCTGTGCACCGCGATGGGGCGCCCGGAGCTGGCCAGCGACGACCGGTTCGCCACCCACACCGCACGCGGCCGCAACCAGGACGAAATCGACAAGATCATCGGCGCCTGGGCCGCGGAGCGACAGCCCGCAGACATCGTCGAAACCCTCAGCGCCGCAGGCGTGATCGCCGGCCCCATCAACACCGTCGCGGAGGTGGTCGAAGATCCTCAGCTGCGGGCACGCGGCATGTTGGTCGAGCACTACGACGAACGCATCGAGCGCAATGTCTTAGGGCCCGGCGTCATTCCGGTGCTGTCGGAATCGCCGGGCACGATACGCCATGCCGGATCATCCTGCCCGGGCCAACACAACAACGACGTCTATGTGGGGCTGCTGGGCAAGACCGCCGCAAAGCTCGAGGAGTTGCGCACCGAGGGGGTGCTGTGAGCCAACACGTCGATATCCGTGAGGTGGCGCTGCGCGACGGGCTGCAGATCGAAACGCCAATCCCGTTGTCGGCCAAGCTGGAGCTGCTCGCGGCGGTGGCTGTCACCGGTGTACGCGAGGTGGAAGTGACGGCTTTTGTGTCCCCCACGAAGGTGCCGTCGATGGCCGACGCCGCCGAACTCGCGGCGCAACTGCACCTGTACCCCGACATCGAGTTCTCTGCGCTGGTCGCCAGCCCCAACGGCGCCAAGCGCGCCGTTGCCGCCGGCCTGCGGTCGATCGAGTACGTGGTGGCCGCCGACGACACGTTCAGCACGGCCAACGTCGGGCGCACCAGCGCGCAGGCCACCGACCAGATTGACGAGATCGTCGCAATCGCGCATGGCAGCGACGTCACCGTCGAGGTTGTCATCGCCACCGCGTGGGACTCGCCGTTCGAAGGCCCCACCCCGCCGCAGCGGGTGCTGGAGATCGCCGCGGCCGCGCGCGACCGCGGGGCCGACCGGTTGTCGATCGCCGACACCATCGGCACCACCACCCCGGGCCGGGTGAGTTCGCTGATCGCCCAACTGCATCCGGTGATCGGCGAGCTGCCGCTGGGCGCGCACTTCCACAACACCCGCGGTGCCGGTTTGGCCAGTGCGTATGCGGCCGTCAGTGCCGGAGTCACCCGGCTGGACGCCTCGGTCGGCGGGCTCGGCGGTTGCCCGTTCGCACCGGGCGCCACCGGCAACATCGCCACCGAGGATCTGGTTTACCTGCTGACCGACAGCGATATCGACGTCGACGTCGACCTGCAGGCCGCGATCGCCGCCGCCGATGTCGCGAAAACGGCTGTCCGCCATGACCTGCCAAGCGCGCTGCTGCGGGCCGGCGACCGGATCAGGAACTGATGCCCACGCCCGCCCCCGAATCGACGCGGCCACTGACATCTAAGGGCCGCCAGACCAGGCAGGCCATCGAACTTGCGGCGCGAAAACTGTTTGCCGAAAGAGGCTTTCACGGCACCACGCTGGCCGACATCACCTCGGCCGCGGGAAAATCACCGGCAGTCTTCTACCGGTACTTCGCCGACAAGGAAGATCTGCTGGCCGCCCTGGCGGAATCTTTCCTGCACGAGGTCGTCGCCCCGTCCGGGTTGAGTGTGCACCTACCGGATTCACCGGAAGATGACGCCTTCTTCACTTCGGTGGTCACCGGATACTGGAACATCTTCAAGCAGAACATCGGCATCATGATCGCCGTCGCCCAGCTGGCCACCACTCAGCAGCGGTTCGCCGTTGTGCAGAACGAGTTTCGGCGTTTCGGGATGGACATCGTGGCCGCATCGGTGCGGCGCGCTCAGCAGCAGGGGTATGGCGGCGAGCTCAACCCGCAGCACACTGCGGCGGCCATCGCGCTGCTATTCGAGAACTTCACCACCGTCTTCGTCGGACAGTCTGGTCTGGGAATGGAGATCAGCGACGAAGACGCCATCGTTACCCTGTCGACGATTTGGAAGAAGACCCTCTATGGCGCGTAACGCGAGAATCGCGAGGAGTTGACTATGGATTTCACCCTGCCAGAGCATCTTCCGGGCCTGCTAGCCGAGATGGATGCGTTCATCGAGGCGGAGATCAAGCCGCTGGAACGCGACAACATCCAGTATTTCGACCAGCGCCGAGAGCATGCTCGCACCGATTGGGATAACGACGGCATTCCGACTCTAGCGTGGGAGGAGCTGCTCTCCGAGATGCGGCGGCGCGCCGACAAGGCGGGCTGGCTGCGATACGGATTGCCGGCCGCGCTCGGCGGCCGCGACGGTTCCAACGTCGACATGGCGGTGATCCGGGAACACCTGGCGCACCAGGGACTTGGGCTGCACAATGATTTGCAGAACGAGTCGTCGATCGTCGGGAACTTTCCCCAGGTGATCATGATGGAGCGATTCGGCACCGACGAGCAGCGTCGCGCATGGTCCGAGGCGTTGATCACCGGGGAGCGGTCCATGGCGTTCGGACTGACCGAGCCGCAGCACGGATCCGACGCGACCTGGCTGGAGACTCACACCCAACGCGATGGTGACAGCTGGGTGATCAACGGCTCCAAGCGGTTCAACACCGGTGTGCACCGCGCCACGCATGACTTGGTCTTCGCCCGGACGTCCGGAGAGCCGGGGCAAGCCCGGGGTATCACCGCGTTTCTGGTCCCAACCGACACGCCCGGCTTCTCGGTCCCCTACTACTGGTGGACGTTCAACATGCCCACCGATCACGGCGAGGTCGAGTTGACCGATGTCCGCATCCCCGCCGACGCGGTGCTGGGCGAGGTCGACCGCGGCCTCGAAGTCGCGCAAACGTTCTTGCACGAGAACCGGATCCGCCAAGCCGCGAGCAGCCTGGGCGCGGCACAGTACTGCATCGACCGCGCCGCCGAATACGCCGCCAAGCGCACGGTGTTCGGCAAACCGTTATCGGTCAACCAGGCCGTGCAATGGCCGCTGGCCGAGCTGCAGACCGAAGCGCAGATGGTGCGGCTGTTGGTGCAATTCGCCGCTTGGCACTTGGATCGCGACCACCACATGGAGGTGTCGGACAAAGTGTCGATGGCGAACTATCGCGCCAACCGACTTGTCTGCGACGCTGCCGACCGCGCCATGCAGGTCTACGGCGGCCTCGGGTACACCCGCCATGAGCAGTTCGAGCACATCTACCGCCATCACCGCCGCTACCGCATTACCGAAGGGGCCGAGGAAATCCAGATTCGCCGAGTGGCGCAGCGGCTGTTCAAGTTTGGCAAGCAGTGACCGACGCTCACGAGCTGGCCCCAAGACTCGCCGGGGTACTAGAGCCGGCACTCGGCGCCGGCACCACGATCGAGAATCTGCGGGCGCTGACCGGAGGCGCCAGCCGCACCACGTGGGCGTTCGACGCAATCACCGGCACCCAACGGCACGCGCTGATCTTGCGCACCGGGCCACCCGGCGACGTGCACGCCGGCATGGAGCTCGAAGCCCGCTCGCAGGCGGCCGCCGCGGCGGCCGGGGCACCGGTCCCCCACATCCTGGTCGCCGACGATTCGATTGCCGCACTGGGTAATCCGTATCTCGTCTGCGATGAGATCAAGGGCGAGACCATCGTCCGGCGTATCCAGCGCCAGCTCGACGCCGCCGGCGGGCAAACCCGCCGAACCGAGCTGCTGCGGCAATGCGCACGGGCACTGGCGGCCATTCACCGCGCCGACCCGCAAATCCCCGGGCTGGCCTACCAGGACCAGCTCGTTGAATACCGCGGGCGGCTCGACGCGATGAACGACACCACCGCGACGTTCGAATGGGCGTTTCACTGGCTGGCCGCCCACCGACCGCACGCGTCGGCGACGGTCCTGGTGCACGGTGACTACCGGATGGGCAACCTCATCGTCGACGGATCCGACCTCGCCGCGGTCCTCGACTGGGAGTTGGTACACCTCGGCGAGGCCTACGAAGACCTGGCTTGGTTCTGCATTCGCGCCTGGCGATTCGGCGCTCCAGCCAGCCTTGGCGCCGGCGGCCTCGGCAGCATCGAGAGCTTCGTGCGCGACTACGAACAGGCCAGCGAAACCACCGTCGACCGAGTGGCACTGCACTGGTGGCTGGTGCTGGCCACCCTGCGCTGGGGTGTGATCTGCCGCTTCCAGGCGGAGCGGCACTTGAGCGGTCAATCCCGTTCGGTCGAACTGGCGACAATCGGTCGCCGGGTCAGCGAGACCGAGTGGGACATTCTCAACCTGCTCGAGGAGGTCCGGACGTGATCGGCGCGTACGGCCGCCCGCTGGCAGCCGAGCTGGTGGCCGCGGTGGCCGAATTCCTGGAGACCGACGTTCGGGCTGCGACCGACGGACAGGTCAACTTCCACTCCCGGGTGGCCGCCAACGCCTTGCGCATCGTCGAGCGCGAGTTGCTCGACGAGAGGCAGGCGCAGTCGCGAGCCGCGCTGGCCGTCTTGGGTTTCGACGACGAAGAACAACTCGCCGCCGCCATCCGGGCCGGCGAGCTCGACGAGCGTGCCGCCGAGGTCCTCGCCGGCCTAAGGACCCTGGTGCGCAATCGGTTGGCGGTTGCGCATCCCGGATACGACAGCGAATAGGAGCCTGACATGCCCGCTGCTACTGCTGAGGTCGTCGTCGACACGGCCGACCAGCTGTTCACATCGATCGCCAACGGCGACAAGGCCGCAGTCGACCGGCTGTGGAGCGACGACATCGCGGTGTGGCGGGTGGGCGCCAGCCGGGACAACGACAAGCCCCGGGCGCTGCGAGTCATCGACTGGTTCATCGGTGCCACCACCGAGCGCCGCTACGAAATCCTCGATCGTCGGCTCTTCGACGACGGATCGGTCAGCGGCTTCGTCCAGCAGCACGTCCTGCACGCCACCGGCCATCAGGGGCAATCGATCTCCATGCGTGTTTGTATCGTGATCAGGGTGGGCACAAACGGTCTGATCGACCGGATTGACGAGTACTTCGACCCCGCCGAAATCGCGCCGCTGATGAGGTGAGACGGACAATGACGACGCTGGAAACACTGCTGAATGATCCCGACCTGGCCGGGGTGTGGACCATCGTTGCGGACCGGTCGGCCGTCACCTTCAAGATCAGGAACATGTGGGGCCTGGTGAACGTCAAAGGCCGCTTCGCCGAGTTCACCGGCGACGGACAGCTCACCGGCAACGGCGCGGCCTTCGGCCGCCTCGACATCGACACCGCGTCGCTGCACACCGGCATCGGCCGTCGCGACGACCACCTGCGCGCGGCCGACTTCTTCGACGTCGAGCGTTTTCCCGAGATCAGCGTCGTCGTCACCGCGGTGCACCCGATCGAAGGCAAGACCGCGGAGCTGCGCGCCAGCTTCACCATCAAGGGAGTCACCGCCGGGCTCCAACTGCCCGTCACCGTCACCGAGGCCGGCGACGGTTCGATCCAGATCTCGGGCGAAACCACGATCGATCGATCCCAGTTCGACATCGGCTGGAACAAGTTCGGCATGATCGCGCCGGCGGCCAAGGCAGCGGTGCAGGCCGTTTTCGTGCGGTCTGGCCAATAAAGCCGGCCGCGCACCAGTAGCATCTGCACCGTGCCCGACGCCACCATCGCTCTGCGGATCCTCGTCTACAGCGACAATCCCAACACCCGCGACGAAGTGAAGCGGGCCCTGGGTAAGCGCCTGCACCCGGATCTGCCCGAGCTGAACTACGTCGAGGTGGCGACCGGCCCGATGGTGGTCCGCACCATGGACGAGGGCGGCATCGACCTTGCCATCCTCGATGGCGAAGCGACGCCGACCGGTGGCATGGGAATCGCCAAACAGCTCAAAGACGAACTCGAAACCTGTCCACCGATCCTGGTGCTCACCGGGCGCCCCGATGACGCGTGGCTGGCGAACTGGTCACGCGCGGAAGCCTCCGTGCCGCATCCGATCGACCCCATCGTGCTGGGTCGAACCGTGCTCGGGTTGCTCCGCACTCCCGCCATCTGAAGCCAACGACCTGCTGCTTCCCGGCGCCGTCCCGGCGCCGCGTTGGACGTACCCCAAAAACGTGCCGGATCTCACAGCATTAGCACCACCCCGAGCACGTGCCCCAGCCGCCTCAACGCTATGTTGAAGATCACTGTGACGGGCTACAGACCCGGCTCGTCACAGCAGCCCGGTCGCCGCCTGGTCGCTTTATAGGCGGCCCACGACGGATCTTGGAGCGAGTTGAACGTCTACATACCCATCCTGGTCCTAGGCGGAATCGCCACCGCCTTTGCTGTGGGCTCGGTCGTGATCGCGAGCCTGGCCGGCCCGTCGCGCTACAACAAGTCGAAGCTGGCGGCCTACGAGTGTGGAATCGAGCCGACCGAAACGTCGGTGAGTGGCCCGCATGCAACGCCCGGGCAGCGATTTCCGGTGAAGTATTACCTGACCGCAATGCTCTTCATCGTCTTCGACATCGAGATCGTCTTCTTGTATCCCTGGGCGGTCAGTTATGACGCGTTGGGATTCTTTGCTCTGGTCGAGATGGTGGTGTTCATGCTCACCGTTTTCGTGGCCTACGCCTACGTGTGGCGCCGCGGCGGCCTGACATGGGATTGAGGTAAACCGTGGGCTTGGAAGAACAGCTACCCGCCGGCATCCTGCTCGGGACTGTCGAGAAGATCGCCGGCTATGTCCGCAAGAACTCGCTGTGGCCGGCAACATTCGGCTTGGCCTGCTGCGCGATCGAGATGATGGCGACTGCCGGACCACGGTTCGACATCGCACGGTTTGGGATGGAGCGGTTTTCGGCAACACCGCGCCAGGCCGACCTGATGATCGTGGCCGGGCGGGTGAGCCAGAAGATGGCCCCGGTGCTGCGCCAGATCTATGACCAGATGGCAGAACCGAAATGGGTACTGGCCATGGGCGTCTGCGCGTCGTCCGGCGGGATGTTCAACAACTATGCGATCGTTCAGGGCGTGGACCACGTGGTTCCGGTGGACATCTACCTCCCCGGCTGCCCGCCCCGTCCGGAGATGCTCTTATACGCAATCCTCAAGCTGCACGAGAAGATTCAGGAAATGCCGCTCGGCGTGAACCGCGAGCAGGCCATCGCGGAAGCCGAGCAGGCCGCACTGGGCGCCCGGCCCACCATCGAGATGCGTGGACTGCTGCGATGAGCTCACCCGAACACGACCCCAAGGTAGCCGCCAGCGAAGTGGGTGGCGCGCTGCCCGCGCCCGACGAAGAAGTGATCAACGTGCGCCGTGGCATGTTCGGCATTTCGGGATCGGGTGACACGTCGGGATACGGGCGACTGGTACGGGAGGTCACGCTGCCGGGCAGCAGCCCCCGGCCCTACGGCGGTTATTTCGACGACGTCGTCGACCGGCTGGCCGACTCACTGAAGTCCGGCGACGTCGAATTCGAAAACGCCATAGAGAAAGTCGTCGTCGACCGCAACGAGCTGACGTTGCACGTGCGCCGCGAGGCACTGCCGCACGTGGCCCAACGTCTGCGCGACGATCCCGAGCTGCGCTTCGAGATGTGCCTGGGCGTCAACGGTGTGCATTACCCGCACGAAACGGGCCGCGAGTTGCACGCCGTGTACCCGTTGCTGTCGATCACGCACAATCGTCGAGTCCGGCTGGAAGTGTCTGCACCGGACGGTGATCCGCACATCCCGTCGCTATATGGGATCTACCCGACCAACGACTGGCACGAGCGCGAGACGTACGACTTCTTCGGCATCATCTTCGACGGGCACCCGTCGCTGACCCGCATCGAGATGCCCGACGACTGGCACGGCCATCCGCAACGCAAGGACTACCCGCTCGGCGGTATTCCCGTCGAGTACAAGGGAGCAGAGATACCCCCGCCCGACGAGCGGAGAGCGTACAACTAATGAGCACAATCACTGACTCGACGCACGATGGCGGCGCCGAAACTGTTGTTGTCGCTGGCGGACAGGACTGGGGGCAGGTCGTCGAAGCGGCCCGTGCCGCGGATCCCGGTGAGCGCATCGTCGTCAACATGGGGCCCCAGCACCCGTCCACGCATGGGGTGTTGCGCCTGATCCTCGAGATCGAAGGCGAAACCGTCACCGAGGTCCGGTGCGGAATCGGCTACCTGCACACCGGGATCGAGAAGAACCTCGAATACCGGTACTGGACGCAGGGTGTCACCTTCGTGACCCGGATGGATTACCTGTCACCGTTTTTCAACGAGACCGCATACTGCCTCGGGGTCGAGAAGCTGCTCGGCATCACCGATGAAATCCCGGAGCGGGTCAACGTCATTCGCGTCCTGATGATGGAGCTCAACCGGATCTCCTCGCACCTGGTGGCGCTGGCCACCGGCGGCATGGAACTGGGCGCGATGACGCCGATGTTCGTCGGCTTCCGGGGACGCGAGATCGTGCTCACCCTGTTCGAAAAGATCAGCGGTCTGCGGATGAACAGCGCCTACGTTCGCCCGGGCGGCGTGGCACAGGACTTACCGCCGGGCGCCGAGGCCGACATCGTCGAAGGCCTCAAGGGCTTGCGGCAAGTGCTGCGCGAAATGGGCGACCTGCTCAACGAAAACGCGATCTGGAAAGCGCGCACTCAAGACGTCGGCTACCTCGACTTGGCCGGATGCATGGCGCTGGGCATCACCGGCCCGATCCTGCGTGCCACCGGCTTGCCGCACGACCTGCGCAAGAGCGAGCCCTACTGCGGGTACCAGAACTACGAATTCGACGTGATCACCGCCGACACGTGTGATTCCTACGGGCGCTACATTATTCGCGTCAAGGAGATGTGGGAGTCGATCAAGATCGTCGAGCAGTGCCTGGACAAACTGAGGCCGGGACCGCACATGGTCGAGGATCGCAAGATCGCCTGGCCCGCCGACCTGAAGGTAGGCCCCGACGGCATGGGTAATTCGCCCGAGCACATCGCCAAGATCATGGGCGGCTCGATGGAAGCGTTGATCCACCACTTCAAGTTGGTCACCGAGGGCATCCGGGTGCCGGCCGGCCAGGTCTACAGCGCGGTGGAATCACCCCGGGGAGAACTCGGCGTGCACATGGTCAGCGACGGCGGAACCCGGCCCTACCGCGTGCATTATCGGGATCCGTCCTTCACCAATTTGCAGTCGGTCGCCGCGATGTGCGAGGGCGGCATGGTCGCCGACTTGATCACCGCGGTCGCCAGCATCGACCCGGTCATGGGCGGAGTCGACCGATGACCGCACCGGTGGGAGGCAGCGGCGAGCGGGTGTTCATCCGGCTGGGGCCACCGCCCGAAGAACCCAACCAGTTCGTGGTTGAGGGTGCGCCACAGTCGTATTCGCCGGAGATCCGGGCACGACTGGAGGTCGACGCCAAGGAGATCATCAGCCGCTACCCCAACAAGCGCTCCGCGTTGTTGCCATTGCTGCACCTGGTCCAGTCGGAGGATTCCTACCTGACACCGGCGGGCCTGGAGTTCTGCGGCGAGCAGATTGGACTGACCGGCGCCGAGGTGTCGGCGGTGGGCAGCTTCTACACGATGTACCGCCGCGGCCCCACCGGCGATTACCTGGTCGGCGTCTGCACCAACACGCTGTGTGCGGTGATGGGCGGTGACGCGGTATTCGACTCACTCAAAGAGCATCTCGGCATCGGCAACGACCAGACAACCCCCGACGGATCGGTCACCCTGCAGCACATCGAATGCAACGCCGCGTGCGACTTCGCGCCCGTGGTGTTGGTCAACTGGGAGTTCTACGACAACCAGACACCGGAATCGGCGCGCGAACTCGTCGACTCGCTGCGGGCCGGAAAGCCCAACGCGCCCACCCGCGGTGCGCCGCTGTGCAAGTTCCGCGAGACGTCGCGCATCTTGGCCGGCCTGCCCGACGAGCGCCCGGACGAGGGCCAAGGTGGCGCTGGCGCAGCCACTTTAGCCGGGCTGCAGGTGGCGAAGGAAAAGGGCATGGAACCCCCGCCGGCTCCCGGAGAGAAGTCATGACGACCCCGCTGACCCCGGTCATCAGCCGCTACTGGGACGATCCGAAGTCGTTCACGCTACAGACCTACCAGCGCCACGACGGCTACCAGGCGCTGAAGAAGGCCCTGAAGATGGAGCCCGACGCGGTGATTGGGGCCGTGAAGGACTCGGGCCTGCGCGGTCGCGGCGGCGCCGGCTTCTCGACCGGTACGAAGTGGTCGTTCATCCCGCAAGGCGACTCCGGCGCGGCCGCCAAGCCGCACTACCTGGTCGTCAACGCCGACGAATCAGAACCCGGTACGTGCAAAGACATTCCGCTGATGCTGGCGACACCCCACCTGCTGGTGGAGGGCGCCATCATCGCCTCCTACGCCATCCGGGCCAGCCACGCCTTCATCTACGTGCGCGGCGAAGTGGTGCCGGTGCTGCGCCGGCTGCAGAACGCGGTCGCCGAGGCTTACGCTGCAGGCTTTTTGGGCCGCGACATCGCGGGTTCGGGCTACGACCTGGAGCTGGTGGTGCACGCCGGTGCGGGCGCCTACATCTGTGGCGAGGAAACCGCGCTGCTGGAGGGTCTGGAGGGCCGGCGCGGCCAGCCCCGGCTGCGCCCGCCGTTCCCCGCCGTGGCCGGGCTTTACGGCTGCCCCACGGTGATCAACAACGTCGAGACCATCGCCAGCGTGCCGTCGATCATTCTCAACGGCGTCGAGTGGTTCCGGTCGATGGGCAGCGAGAAATCGCCTGGCTTCACGCTGTATTCGCTGTCCGGGCACGTCACTCGTCCCGGCCAATACGAGGCCCCGCTGGGCATCACGCTGCGCGAGTTGCTCGACTACGCCGGCGGGGTCCGCGCCGGGCACCGCCTGAAGTTCTGGACACCGGGCGGGTCGTCGACACCACTGCTGACCGACGAACACCTCGACGTGCCACTGGATTACGAGGGCGTGGGTGCGGCCGGCTCGATGCTGGGCACCAAGGCGCTGGAGATCTTTGACGAGACGACCTGCGTGGTGCGCGCTGTGCAGCGCTGGACATACTTCTACAAGCACGAGTCGTGCGGGAAGTGCACGCCGTGTCGCGAGGGCACGTTCTGGCTGGACCAGATCTACACCCGGCTCGAGTCCGGCGAAGGCACCCACGAGGATCTCGACAAGCTGCTCGACATCTCCGACGCAATTCTCGGAAAGTCGTTCTGCGCGTTGGGCGATGGCGCGGCCAGCCCGGTGATGTCGTCGATCAAGCACTTCCGCGACGAGTACATCACCCACGTCGAAGGAGGCGGCTGCCCATTCGACCCACGAGACTCCATGTTGAGCACGAACGGAAAGGCTTGACAGCCCCATGACTAGTGCGGCCAAGACCCAGACAGGCGACGAGGTGACGCCGCCGGACATGGTGACGCTGACCATCGACGGCAATCAAATCTCGGTTCCCAAGGGAACGCTGGTGATTCGTGCGGCCGAGTTGATGGGCATCCAGATTCCGCGGTTCTGCGATCACCCGCTGCTCGACCCGGTCGGTGCGTGCCGGCAGTGCATGGTCGAGGTGGAGGGCCAGCGCAAGCCGATGGCGTCGTGCACGATCGTGTGCACCGGCGACATGGCGGTACGTACCCAACTCACCTCCGAGGCCGCGGACAAGGCCCAGCACGGCGTGATGGAGCTGCTGCTGATCAATCACCCGCTGGACTGCCCGATGTGCGACAAGGGCGGCGAGTGCCCGCTGCAGAACCAGGCAATGTCGAACGGCCGCGCCGATTCTCGCTTCGAGGATGTCAAGCGCACCTTCGCCAAGCCGATCAACATCTCCTCGCAGGTGCTGCTGGACCGCGAGCGGTGCATCCTATGCGCTCGCTGCACGCGATTCTCCGAGCAGATCGCCGGCGACCCGTTCATCGACATGCAGGAGCGCGGCGCCCTGCAGCAGGTGGGCATATACGCCAGCGAGCCGTTCGACTCGTACTTCTCCGGCAACACCGTGCAGATCTGCCCGGTGGGCGCCTTGACCGGCACCGCATATCGATTCCGGGCCCGCCCTTTCGATCTGGTCTCCAGCCCCAGCGTGTGCGAGCACTGTGCCGGCGGCTGCGCCGAGCGCACCGATCACCGCCGCGGCAAGGTATTGCGCCGGCTGGCCGGCGACGACCCCGAGGTCAACGAGGAGTGGAACTGCGACAAGGGCCGCTGGGCTTTCCGCTACGACACCCAGCCCGACGTGCTCACCACTCCCCTGGTCCGAGACGCTGACGGCACCCTGCAGCCTGCCTCGTGGGCACACGCGATCGTGGCCGCAACGCAGGGATTCGAAGCCGCCCGCGGGCGCACCGGCGTGCTGGTCGGCGGCCGCGGCACCTGGGAAGACTCTTACGCCTATTCCAAGTTCGCGCGAATTGTGTTGGACACCAACGATATCGACTTCCGGGCTCGCCCCTGCTCGGCCGAAGAGGCAGAGTTCCTGGCGGCCCGCGTCGCGGGTCAGCCGCTGACGGTCAGCTTCGCCGATCTGGAATCGGCGCCGGTGGTCGTGCTGGTCGGGTTCGAGCCCGAGGACGAGGCACCGATCGTGTTCCTACGGCTACGCAAGGCCGCCCGCAAGCGCGGCGTGCCGATCTACGCGGTCGCCCCGTTCACCACTCGGGCGCTGACGAAGATGTCGGGCCGGCTGCTGCAGACCGTGCCGGGCGCCGAACCGTCCACACTGGACGGCCTGGCCACCGGCGAGGTGGGCGACCTGTTGTCGAAGGCCGGAGCGGTCATCATGGTCGGCGAGCGCCTGGCCACGGTGCCCGGCGGATTGTCCGCGGCGGCCCGGCTCGCCGATGCCACCGGGGCCCGGTTGGCCTGGGTGCCGCGGCGCGCCGGAGAACGTGGCGCGCTGGAAGCCGGCGCACTGCCCGGGTTGCTGCCAGGTGGTCGTCTGGTCGCCGACGAGACCGCGCGCGCCGAGGTGGCCGCGGCGTGGAACGTCGACGAATTGCCCGCTGCCGCTGGGCGTGACGTCGACGGCATCCTGGCCGCGGCGACGGATGGGAGCCTGGGCGCGTTGCTGGTGGGCGGTATCGAGCCCGCCGACTTCGCCGACCCGGATGCGGTGCTGGCCGCGCTGGATGCCGCGAATTTCGTGGTCAGCCTCGAACTGCGGCACAGCGAAGTCACCGAGCGCGCCGACGTGGTGTTCCCGGTCGCGCCGACGACGCAGAAGGCGGGCGCATTCGTCAACTGGGAAGGCCGATTCCGGCCCTTCGAGCCGGCCCTGCACGGCAGCACCCAGCGGGCCACCCAGTCCGACCATCAGGTACTCGACACGCTGGCCGACGAAATGGGTGTTTACCTGGGTATGACAGGCGTCCAGGCGGCCCGCGAGCAAGTCTCGGCGCTGGGCAACTGGGAGGGCGAACGCGCAAGCGGGGCAACGGTTCAGGCACCGAAACCGCCGCAGCCCGGCCAGGGCGAGGCCGTGCTCACCGGCTGGCGGATGATGCTCGACAACGGCCGCGGCCAAGACGGCGAACCGCATTTGGCGGGAACGGCACGCAAACCCGTGGCACGCCTGTCGGCCGGCACCGCGACCGAGATCGGCGCGGTGCAGGGCGACACGGTCACGGTCAGCACGTCGCGCGGGTCAATCAGCCTGCCGCTGAACATCACTGACATGCCCGATCGGGTGGTGTGGCTGCCACTGAACTCGCCGGGCTCGGCGGTGCAGCGGGACCTGGGTGTCACAGTCGGCAACATCGTGCGAATCGGAGTGGGCTCATGACCGCCTTCGGGCACGACACCTGGTGGCTGGTGCTCGGTAAAGCGCTGGCCATCTTCGTGTTCCTGATGCTGAACGTGCTGCTGGCGATCCTGCTGGAGCGCAAGATTCTCGGCTGGATGCAGTTGCGGCCCGGCCCGAACCGGGCCGGCCCGTGGGGCGCCCTGCAGAGCCTGGCCGACGGGATCAAGCTCGCGCTCAAGGAGAGCATCACCCCGCGCGGCGTCGACTGGTTTGTCTACATGGCGGCGCCGGTCATCTCGACGATCCCCGCGTTTACCGCGTTCGCGTTCATCCCGTTCGGCCCCGAGGTGTCGGTGTTCGGTCACCGCACCCCGCTGCAGCTGACCGACATGCCGGTGGCGGTGCTGTTCATCCTCGGGCTATCGGCGATCGGCGTCTACGGGATCGTGTTGGGCGGCTGGGCATCCGGCTCGACCTATCCACTGCTGGGCGGGGTGCGATCCACCGCGCAGGTCATCTCCTACGAGGTGTCGATGGGGCTGTCGTTCGCGGCCGTCTTCCTGTTCGCCGGGACGATGTCGACGTCTGGAATCGTCAAGGCGCAGGACGGCGTCTGGTACATCTTCCTGTTGCTGCCGTCGTTCATCATCTATCTGATCTCGATGGTCGGCGAAACCAACCGCGCCCCGTTCGACCTGCCGGAGGCCGAGGGTGAACTCGTCGCCGGCTTCCACACCGAGTACTCGTCGCTGAAGTTCGCGATGTTCATGCTGGCCGAATACGTGAACATGATGACGGTTTCGTCGCTGGCCACGCTGATGTTCTTCGGCGGCTGGCATGCCCCGTGGCCGCTCAATATGTGGGACGGCGCCAACAGCGGCTGGTGGCCGGTGCTCTGGTTCACCGCCAAGATGTGGGTTTTCCTGTTCATCTACATGTGGCTGCGAGCCAGCCTGCCCCGGCTGCGTTACGACCAGTTCATGGCGCTGGGCTGGAAACTACTCATCCCCGCCTCGCTCGTTTGGGTGCTGATCGCGGCGGTCATCCGCACGCTGCGCAACCAGGGCTACGCGCATTGGACTCCCCTGCTGGTGGTCTGCAGCATCGTCTTCGCCGTAGCGCTGGTGCTGTTGCTGCGCAAGCCATTCAGCACGACACCGGCCAATCGCGCACTGGCGCGAGAGCTTCGCAAGCGTGGCGACGCCCTACCGCCACCACCGGCCTTCCCCACACCACCGATGCCGGGCAAAGTTCTGACGTCGTCAGTCGGTGCGACCAAGGAGAAAGCACATGGCTAAATTCCTCGACGCCGTGGCCGGATTCGGCGTGACATTCGCGGCGATGTTCAAAAAGACTGTCACCGAGGAGTATCCGGAGAAGCCAGGCCCGGTCGCCCCGCGCTACCACGGCCGCCATCAACTCAACCGGTACCCCGACGGCCTGGAGAAGTGCATCGGCTGCGAGCTGTGCGCCTGGGCCTGCCCGGCCGACGCGATCTACGTCGAGGGCGCCGACAATACCGACGAGGCAAGGTTTTCGCCGGGCGAGCGCTACGGCCGGGTCTATCAGATCAACTATCTGCGTTGCATCGGCTGCGGCCTGTGCATCGAGGCCTGCCCGACCCGCGCGCTGACGATGACCAACGACTACGAGATGGCCGACGACAACCGCGCCGACCTGATCTACGAAAAGAACCGGCTGCTGGCGCCGCTGCTGCAAGACATGCTCGCGCCGCCGCACCCCAGGGCCGAGGGCGCCACGGACAAGGACTACTACCAGGGCAACGTCACCGCGGATGGCTTAAACGTGGGAAACCACGCGAAAGATACTGCCGGAGAAGCCCGATGACTGGCGCGGTTGCCAGCAACCTGGCGACCGACGTCATCGCTTCCACCTCCACCGGCGAAGCGGTGGCCTTCTGGCTGCTGGGCGCTCTCGCCGTGATCGGCGCGATCGGAGTGGTCACCGCCGTCAACGCCGTGTACTCGGCGATGTTCCTGGCGATGACGATGATCATCCTGGCGATCTTCTACATGATCCAGGACGCACTGTTCCTGGGGGTAGTTCAGGTCGTGGTCTACACCGGCGCGGTGATGATGCTGTTCTTGTTCGTGCTGATGCTGATCGGCGTGGACTCCGCGGAATCGCTGAAGGAAACGCTGCGCGGGCAGCGCGTCGCCGCGGTGATCACCGGAGTCGGGTTCGGCATTCTGCTGGTTGCCGCTATCGGCAAGGTGACGACCGGGGGCTTCGTCGGACTGACCACCGCGAACGCCAACGGCAATGTCGAAGGCCTGGCGGCGCTGATCTTTTCGCGTTACCTGTGGGCGTTCGAGCTGACCAGCGCGCTGCTGATCACCGCCGCGGTCGGAGCGATGGTGCTGGCGCACCGTGAGCGTTTCGAACGCCGCAAGACACAACGTGAACTGTCCGAGGAGCGGTTCCGCTCCGGCGGTCGCCCGACCCCGCTAC
Organism: Mycobacterium montefiorense; assembly: GCF_003112775.1. Lineage (GTDB taxonomy): Bacteria > Actinomycetota > Actinomycetes > Mycobacteriales > Mycobacteriaceae > Mycobacterium > Mycobacterium montefiorense. The sequence continues at coordinate 306,799 of NZ_BFCH01000007.1, forward strand.
CCAACCCCGGCGTCTATGCACGTCACAACGCGGTTGACGTGGCCGCGTTGCTGCCCGACGGCTCCTACGCGGACGATTCGGTGTCGAGGATGCTGCGAACCCGGGGCGCGGACGGCAAGGAGACTCCCCGCCGGCAGGCCATCAAAGGCGGTGCATCGTGAATCCGGCTAACTACCTTTACCTTTCGGCACTGCTGTTCACCATCGGGGCCTCAGGTGTGCTGTTGCGCCGCAACGCCATCGTGATGTTCATGTGCGTCGAGCTGATGCTCAACGCCGTCAACCTGGCGTTCGTCACGTTCACGCGCATGCACGGCCACCTGGACGGGCAGATGATCGCGTTCTTCACGATGGTGGTTGCCGCGTGCGAGGTCGTCATCGGCCTGGCCATCATCATGACGATTTTCCGTGCCCGCAAATCGGCGTCGGTCGACGACGCGAACCTACTCAAAGGCTAAAAGAGCGCCGCTGTGACAGACATCGCACACTTGACCTGGCTGCTCGTAGCACTACCGCTGGCGGGCGCCGCAATCTTGCTGTTCGGCGGCAGACGCACCGACGGCTGGGGACATTGGCTGGGTGTGTTCGCCGCACTGGGGGCATTCGGAGTGGGCGCCGGTCTGCTGTCGGAATTACTGAGCCGCGACAGTGAGCACCGCGCTATCCATCAGACGGTGTTCACCTGGATCCCCGTCGAACAATTCCAAGTCGACTTCGGGCTGCAGATCGATCAGTTGTCAATCTGCTTCGTGCTGCTGATCTCCGGCGTGGGTTCGTTGATCCACATCTACTCGGTCGCCTACATGGCCGAAGATCCGGACCGCCGAAGGTTTTTCGGATACCTCAACCTGTTTTTGGCCTCGATGCTGCTGTTAGTCGTCGCCGACAACTACCTGGTGCTCTACGTCGGCTGGGAAGGCGTCGGCCTGGCGTCCTATCTGCTGATCGGCTTCTGGTATCACAAGCCGTCGGCGGCCACGGCGGCCAAAAAGGCGTTCGTGATGAACCGGGTCGGCGACGCCGGCCTGGCGCTGGGCATGTTCTTGATGTTCAGCACGTTCGGAACCCTCTCGTATGCCGGTGTTTTCGCCGGCGCGCCGGCCGCCAGTCGCGGCGTGCTGACGGCGATGGGGTTGCTGCTGCTACTGGGTGCCTGCGCCAAGTCCGCGCAGGTTCCGCTACAGGCCTGGCTGGGTGACGCGATGGAGGGCCCGACTCCGGTGTCCGCGCTGATCCACGCCGCCACGATGGTGACCGCCGGTGTGTATCTGATCGTGCGGTCCAACCCGCTGTACAACCTCGCTCCCGGCGCCCAACTCGGCGTGGTCCTCGTCGGCGCCGTGACCCTGCTGTTCGGGGCGTTCATCGGCTGCGCGAAGGACGACATCAAGCGCGCGCTGGCGGCATCGACGATGAGCCAGATCGGCTACATGGTGCTGGCCGCGGGACTCGGTCCCGCCGGTTACGCGTTCGCGATCATGCATCTGCTCACCCACGGTTTCTTCAAGGCCGGGTTGTTCCTCGGGTCGGGCTCGATCATTCACGCGATGCACGAGGAGCAAGACATGCGCCGCTACGGCGGCCTGCGCGCCGCCTTGCCCGTCACGTTCGTCACGTTCGGGTTGGGCTACCTGGCGATCATCGGCGTGCCTCCGTTCGCGGGCTTCTACTCCAAGGACGCCATCATTGAAGCGGCACTGGGCGCCGGCGGTATCCGCGGCTACACGCTGGGCGGAGCCGCGCTGCTGGGTGCGGGCATCACCGCGTTCTACATGACACGGGTGATGCTGATGACCTTCTTCGGCGAAAAGCGTTGGGCCCCTGGCAGCCACCCGCACGAGGCGCCGGCCCTGATGTCCGGGCCGATGATCCTGCTCGCCTTCGGGTCGGTGTTGTCCGGCGGCCTGTTCGCCATCGGCGGCACCCTGCCGCACTGGCTGGAACCGGTCGTGGGTGCCCATGAAGAAAGCACGCACGCCCTACCGGCTTGGATCAGCACAACGCTGGCGCTGGCGGTGGTCGCGGTGGGAATCCTGGTGGCTTATCAGAAGTACGGCAGGTCTGAGATCCCCAGAGTCGCTCCCGTTCAGGTATCGGTGCTCACCACGGCCGCACGTAGAGACCTGTACGGCGATGCCTTCAACGAGGAGGTATTCATGCGCCCTGGCGCGCAGTTGACCGACGCGCTGGTCGAATTCGACGACGCGGGCGTGGACGGGTCGGTCAACGCCCTGGCTGCACTGGTCGGCCGGACCTCGAATCGCTTGCGGGGGATGCAGACCGGCTTCGCCCGCTCCTACGCGCTGTCGATGTTGGCTGGCGCCACCCTGCTGGTCGCGGCGATCCTGGCGGTGCAACTGTGGTGAGCTCGAACATTCCATGGCTGTCGGTGCTGTGGCTGGTGCCGCTGGCGGGTTCCATCATCATCATCCTGATGCCGCCCGGGCTGCGGCAGCTGGCCAAGTGGACCGGCGTGGTCGTCAGCATCCTGACGCTGGCAGTCGCGCTCGTCGTCGCGCTCGGCTTCAAGACCGGTGGCGCCCCTTACCAATTCCTGGAAAAGCATTCCTGGATTCCCACCTTCGGCGCCGGCTACAACCTCGGCGTGGACGGCATCGCGGTGGTGCTGGTGCTGCTGACCGCCATCCTGATTCCGCTGCTGCTGGTGGCGGGCTGGAACGACGGCGGCGAGGGCACCCGAGGCGTGCACGCCTACGTCGCCTTGACGCTAGCCATCGAGTCGATGGTGCTGATCTCGGTGACCGCACTGGATGTGCTGCTGTTCTACGTGTTCTTCGAAGCGATGCTGATCCCGATGTACTTCCTGATCGGCGGCTTCGGTAAGGGCGCCGGACGTTCACGCGCCGCGGTGAAGTTCTTGCTGTACAACCTGTTCGGCGGCCTGATCATGCTGGCGGCGGTGATCGGGCTGTATGTGGTGACCGCGCAACATGGTTCGGGCACCTTCGACTTCCGGGAGATCGTGACCGGTGTCTCCTCGGGCCGCTTCGCGGGCGTGGACCCCGCGGTGTTCAAGGCGTTGTTCCTGGGCTTCATGTTCGCATTCGCCGTTAAGGCTCCGCTGTGGCCGTTCCACCGTTGGCTGCCCGACGCCGCGGTCGAGGCCACGCCAGCGACGGCTGTGTTGATCACAGCGGTGATGGACAAGGTCGGCACCTTCGGGATGTTGCGCTACTGCCTGCAGCTGTTCCCCGATGCGTCAACGTATTTCCGCCCGCTGATCGTGACGCTGGCCATCATTGGGGTGATCTACGGCGCGGTCGTCGCGATCGGGCAAAAAGACATGATGCGCCTGATCGCCTACACCTCGATCTCGCACTTCGGGTTCATCATCGCCGGTATTTTCGTGATGACGAGCCAGGGGCAGAGCGGTTCGACGCTGTACATGCTCAACCACGGCCTGTCCACGGCGGCAGTGTTCCTGATCGCGGGATTCCTGGTCACCCGACGGGGCAGCCGGCTGATCGCGGACTACGGCGGAGTACAGAAGGTGGCGCCGATCCTGGCCGGCACCTTCCTGGTCTCCGCCATGGCCACCCTGTCGCTACCCGGCCTGGCCCCGTTCATCAGCGAATTCCTGGTTCTACTGGGCACTTTCAACCGGTACTGGCTGGCCGGCGCATTCGGGGTGACCGCGCTGGTCCTGGCGGCGATCTACATGCTGTGGCTCTACCAGCGCGTCATGACCGGACCGGTGGCCGAAGGCAACGAGAAAATCAGTGATTTACGGCTGCGCGAGCTGATCGTCGTCGCACCGTTGCTGGCTCTGCTATTTGTGCTGGGCGTCTATCCCAAGCCGGTGCTCGACATCATCAACCCCGCGGTGGACCACACAATGATCACCATCGGCCAGCATGATCCCCCGCCGACCGTCCAAGTGGGCGTACCCAGGACAGCCGAAGGACCGCACCAATGACCCTTCCCACCCCCAGCATCGAGTACTTCTTGCTAAGCCCGATGTTCATCGTCTTCGGCATCGCGGTGCTCGGCGTACTGGCTGAAGCGTTCCTGCCCAGAAACTTTCGCTACATCTCCCAGGTAACGCTGGCTCTCGGTGGTTTGGTCGCGGCGTTCGTCGCCGACATCGCGGTCAGCCGCTCGCTTCCCGCGTCCGGTCGCAGCGCGGTCCTGGGCGCGGTGGCCATCGATCGGCCCACGCTGTACCTGCAGGGCACCGTGGTGCTGGTGGCCGTGATGGCCGTCATCTTCATCGCCGAACGCAGCAACATGGCCCAGACCGCCAGCAGGGTGGCAGTCGCTGCGGGGGTGTCTGCGCGTGCTTGGGGGCTGGATGCCTTTACCCCGCAGGCTTCCGCGGTCCCCGGCAGTGACGCCGAACGTGAGGCCGAACGTGCCGGAGCCGCCCAGACCGAGCTCTTCCCGCTGCTGATGCTGTCCGTCGGCGGCATGATGGTGTTCCCGGCGGCCAACGACCTGTTGACGATGTTCGTTGCGCTAGAAGTGCTGTCACTGCCGCTGTACCTGATGTGCGGGCTGGCGCGTCACCGGCGGCTGCTGTCGCAGGAAGCGGCAATGAAATACTTCCTGCTGGGCGCCTTCTCGTCGGCGTTCTTTCTCTACGGCGTGGCGTTGGTCTACGGCGCGACTGGCACGCTGCTGCTGACCGGTATCCGGGATTCGCTTGCGGCCCATGGCGATAGCTCGATGGCGTTGGTCGGCGTCGCACTGTTGTCGGTCGGCCTGTTGTTCAAAGTTGGTGCGGTGCCCTTCCACTCGTGGATTCCAGACGTGTACCAGGGTGCGCCGACCCCGATCACCGGGTTCATGGCGGCGGCGACCAAGGTCGCGGCATTCGGCGCGTTGCTACGCGTGGTCTACGTCGCGTTGCCGCCGCTGCACGAGGAGTGGCGCCCGGTGCTGTGGGCGATTTCGATCCTGACCTTGGCCGTCGGCACCGTCACCGCGGTGACCCAGGCCGACGTCAAGCGCATGCTGGCCTATTCGTCGGTCGCCCACGTCGGTTTCATCCTCACCGGTGTGATTGCCGACAACAAGGCCGGCCTTGCGGCGACATTGTTCTACCTGGTCGCGTACAGCTTCAGCACGGTCGGCGCGTTCGCCATCGTCGGTCTGATTCGCAACTCCGACGGTGTCGAGGACGCCAAGCTGTCGCATTGGGCGGGGCTCGGACAGCGCTCTCCCATTGTGGGCGTGATGCTTTCGATGTTTTTGCTGGCCTTCGCCGGTATCCCATTGACTAGTGGATTCATCAGCAAGCTCACCGTGTTCAAGGCCGCCGCGCAAGGCGGCGCCGTGCCGTTGGTCATCATCGGTGTGATCGCCAGCGGCGTCGCCGCCTACTTCTATGTCCGGGTGATCGTGTTGATGTTCTTCACCGAGCCAACCGACGACACCCCACAGGTCGTCGCACCCGGAATCCTCAGCAAGATCGCGATCGCGATCTGCGCCGCGATCACCGTGATTCTGGGAATCTTCCCGCAACCGCTGCTCGATCTCGCCGATCACGCCGCGCGGTTATTGCAGTAATGCGCTGACTCGCGGGCATTCCCGCGATCAGATCGGATGCTTTCTCGCCAATCATGATCGCGGGCGCGTTGGTGTTGCCGGCCGTGACCGACGGCATCACCGACGCATCGACGACTCTCAGTCCCTCGACGCCGCGCACCCTGAGATCTGGTGCCACGACGGCATCATCGTCGACGCCCATTCGGCACGTTCCGACCTGATGGTGGTAAGTGCCGAGCGCCCGTCGCACGTATTCGCGGAGATGGTCACGGGTGCGCACCCGTGGCCCCGGCGCCACCTCGGCATACCGCCAGTCGTCGAAAGCCGAACTGGCACCTATCTCGCGGCAGATCTCCACGGCGTCGACCAGCGCTTCGAGGTCGTAGGGTTCGGCTAGGACATTGGGATCACACCAGGGCGCAGTGGCCGGATCAGATGAAGCCAGCCGAAGTGTGCCCCGCGACCGGGGGCGGATGATGCCGGGAGCAATCGTGTACCCGTTGCGCGGCACCGGGTAACCCTCGGCCGGATACACCACGTGCATGAACACCGGCTGCAGGTCAGGGCCCGGACCCCGCCAATATGCGCTGGAGGTGAATAGTTGGCACTCGAGCAGGTTGTGGTGCGCCGGCTCCATCGGCCGGGATGCTTCGTAGATATTGCTCACCAGGAGATGGTCGTGCAGATTCTCCCCTACCCCGGGCAGATCGACCACGACCTTGACACCCACTTCGGCGAGATGTTCGGCTGGCCCAATACCACTGAGTAGCAGTAGTTTTGGCGACCCTAGGGTGCCCGCGCTGAGTATCACTTCACGCTCGGCGCAGGCTCGACGGATCTGTCCGCCGACGGCGTATTGCACCCCAACGGTGCGCCCGCTACGGATTACGACGTGCTGCACCAGTGCGCCGGTGGTCACCGTCAGCCGCGGATCGCCCAGCACCGGAGCCATGAAGCTCTGCCATGCGCTGGCCCGGCGGCCATTGCGGGTCGTCACCTGGCTGTACCCGACCCCAGCCTGGTGCGGACCGTTGAAATCGTCGATGAACCGGTGGCCAAGGTCGTTCGCGGCTTCGACGAACGCAACCGATGTCGGGTTCGGTCGAGTGATCCGCTCGACCGGCAACGGTCCGCCCGCGCCATGCCACCCGCTCGCGCCGTCGACGTGATCCTCCGAACGCAAGAATAGACCGAAGATACTACCGAAATCCCATCCCGCACAGCCGAGTTGGGCCCAACCATCGTAATCACTGCAATGGCCCCGCATGTAAATCTGTCCGTTGAGCGAGCTGCTTCCACCCAACACTTTTCCCCGCGGCCAGTACAGGCGCCGATTGTTGGCGTGCCGTTGCGGGGCGGTCATGAATACCCAGTCCTGACCGCTGTGCAGTAACGCCGGCCAGCCGGAGCTGGTGTGGATATCGGGATTGGTGTCGGGAGGACCGGCTTCCAGCACATGCACCGAGTAACCGCGGTCCAACAATCGGCGGGCGACAACACTGCCCGATGCACCTGCGCCCACCACGATGAAGTCGGTCGTGTGTGATTCCTGGCTCACTGTGGTTCCCCCCTGTGCCACGGCGTCGTCAACACCGCGTGCCACCACATACTCCTCACACCCGAACCGGGCGGCCAGGACTAAAATCCTTCCAGGTACTTCGACAGACCTACGAAAACAACAAACTGCAGGGAAAACTGAAGATGACTCGCCGCGTTGTCAGGCAACAACGCGGTCAACCCAGGAACGGGCGAGTAGCCAACACGTAGATGGCCAGCACTGCCAGCGGCGCCGCCAACGGCACCCACGGCAGGTGCAGCGGGAACGACATCGCAACCACGCCGACGAATGTAAATCCCACTGCGGCAATAATTGTCGGCCAGCTTGCCATCACGGCCGCGTCCGGCATTCCGGCTGCGTGGCGACAGATTAGGTAGGCGGCCGCGCAAAGCCCCGACAGTCCGATGTAGATATATGGCGGCTCGGACATCACGATCGTGGTCACCGATAGCAGCACGGCAACCGTCGCGGCCGGGCGAAACACCATCCCGGCGCCCACCGTAACCACCGCGGCTATCCCGGCGGCTAATGCCGGCCCATGGGTTCCCGCCGCGGCCAAGCCAACCATCAGAAAGCCGAATGCCGTTGCCAGAGCATGGACCCCGAATCGCGCGACCGATGGCATCGCTACCCCCGAAGCCGTCCGCGCACCCGGTGGCGACGATCCGGCATCACGCCCATCGACTGCTCCAAAGTGTGGCCTGTCTGCCAAGAGACGATGTCGACACCGATGGTTGCCATGTCGCGGTACATGGAGGAGCGTTGCAACGCCCACAGCCGGTCCACCAGCGGATCCTGTTCGTCTTCAAATGGAGAACTGTCGAGCGTGTCGACGGCTATCACGACGTGACCGCGTTTACGCAAATCGATCAGCGCCAGTGCGAATTCCGTGTCCAGCAGTGTGGAGAACGCGATGACGATCGCCCCGGCCGGGACCGCCGCGCGCGGAGCCAGTGTGCCGGTGGTGTTTTCGAATCGTCCGCCCGCGCCGAGCACGGTATCGAGCACGCGATAGAACTGCCGCTGACCGATGTCGGCGCCAAGCCACCGCGGACGATTACCTCCGAGCGCGACGATTCCCGCGCGATCGCTGTAGCGCAACGCGGTCTGCACTACCTGAGCGGCGCCGCGCACAACTCGTTCGGTGGCGTCGGTTGCCGGACCCGCAGGCTGCCGATATCCGTCGATCAGCACCACGACATCAGCGGCGCGATCGGTCAGTCGCTCCGTCACATGCAGCCGACCGCGACGCGCGCTAACCGGCCAATTGACTGCCCGCAGTTGGTCACCCGGAACGTAGGGGCGAATATCGGCATACTCGACACCCGGGCCGATATGGCGAGTCAGGTGGGCGCCGAGGCGGTCGAGCAGCTCGGTTCGCGGGATGGGTGTCGACTGCGGCGGCGTCAACGGAAACACGATGACATCGGCGGCGTCGACGGTGGCCGTGCCCGTCAACAGACCGCCGCGCGCGACCGCGTCCACCCGCGCTCCGACCGCGTACCGTCCCCAGCGCTGCGCCACTGCCGCAACCGTTTTCGCGTACGGGGGCTCCGAAGCGACGACTTCGAGTTCCATGCCGTCGACGGCGGGAACTGTGAGCTCGACAGCCCACGGGACCGGCGCCCCGGATTCCTGGGCCGCCAATAACGTCACCCTTGCTCACTCGCCCTCGAAGCATCGCTGCGACTCCGGCTCCCCATGCACGTGGATCTTCGGCACCGGGTGCTGCCAGCTGATCGAGCACAGCACACCGAGCAGGGGCGCCGCGAACGCGATGAGCTGCCAATGCGCGCCGATCACGGCGGCGGCGAGCGCAGCGCCCGCACAGGTCGCGATCGCCCGTGTCAATGGCGATGCACGCCAGCGGAACTCGACCTCGCTACCGTTCACCGCGAGCTACCCGGGCTCCGCGCTGGTGCGAGGTACCGGCAAGCGCCGCAACAGTTCTCCGACGACGTCGGCGCCCTGGATCTTGCGCACCCACATCTCCGGGCGCAGGGTGATCCGGTGCGCGACCGTCGGGACGGCGAGCGCCTTGACGTCTTCGGGGATCACATAGTCGCGACCAAGCAAAAGCGCGCGCGCACGGGCGAGCTGAACCAGGTCGAGTTCGGCACGCGGGCTGGCACCGACCGCGACCTGCGGATGGCGCCGGCTAGCGGTGGCCAGTGACACCACGTAATTCAAGACGTCCTCATGCACCGTCACCTGCTCGACCGATTCGCGCATCGCCAGCAGATCGTGGATATCCACCACCTGATTGACCGTCGGCTCGGCCGAGCCGCGGTCGAGACGCCTGCGCAGCATCGAGGTTTCGTCTCGCTCGGAGAGGTATCGCAGTTCTAGCCGCATCGCGAATCGATCCAGCTGCGCCTCAGGTAACGGGTAGGTGCCCTCGTACTCGATCGGGTTGTCAGTGGCCAAGACGATGAATGGGGTGGGCAGCTTGTGGGTTTCGCCGTCGATGCTGACCTGTCCTTCGGCCATCGCCTCGAGCAGCGCCGCCTGGGTCTTGGGCGGGGTGCGGTTGATCTCGTCGGCGAGCAGCAGGTTGGTGAAGATGGGTCCGGCGCGAAACTCGAAGCGGCCCGACTGCATGTCGTAGATCGTCGAGCCGAGCAGGTCGGCCGGCAGTAGGTCCGGGGTGAACTGCACTCGGGTGAATCGCAGACCTAGCGCGGCGGCGAAGGATCGCGCGATCAGTGTCTTGCCCAGTCCGGGGAGATCTTCGATGAGTACATGGCCGCGCGCAAGCACCGCGGTGAGGATCAGCGTCAACGCGGAGCGCTTCCCCACCACCACACGTTCTATTTCGTCGAGCACCGCCTCGCAGTGCGCGGTGGTGGTCGCGGCCGGCATCGTGGCACCTTCTGTCATACCTGCTCCAGCCTCCTCAGGATCTCTTCGAACGCGGCCCGGCCGGGACCGGGCTGACGGTCGCCGGTGCGGCTGATGTCGTTGGGATTGACCCACTCCCACAGTTCGGTGCCGAACAGCATGCGGCCGGTCGACTGAAAGGCCTTCGGATCCTTGGCAAGGCGTTGACCGGTAGCGATTTCGTACCGGCGGGCCAGCATCGGACGCAGATGCCGGTCCCAGTCCGCACGGGTGGACTCAGCCCAGCGAATCGTCGTTTCGGTGGTGGCCAGCCAGCGACGCAGCGAATCCCCAATTTCGTCGGCGTTCAGATCGCGCCCGGGTTCGGTCCCGTGCCCCAGCAGCCGGCGAACGTCGAGCAATACCAGGGCCAGCGCGACACCGGAGGCCACCAATACGAATGGGCGATCGTGCACGATCAGCACCAAGAGTTCCGCTCCGATGATGAAGCAAACACCCAGAGCTATCAGCCTTTTCATACCGGGCTCCGAAGCTCGGCGAGAACCAGCCGCAGTACGTCGACCGCGATGTCCCGGTGCCCCTCATTCATCACGTGCGGACTGAATCGTGCTTCCTCGAACAGGTTCACCAATTGAATGGCGTTATCGATATGCAGCGCATGGCGTTCGACGGCGCGAGCCAGCACCTCGGTCGGTGTATCGAACTCCTGCGGAGCAGCTCCAGGGACATTCGCGAGCTCGCGTTCCATCGCGGCATAGCACGCGATGATGGCCTCTCGCGGTTCACGCGTGCGGTCCGACATCTCGGCCAGCCCGACTTCGGCCGCGCGCACCAGGGATTCCGACTGCCGCACCGGCGGCCGATAGTCGACGTCATCGGTAAGGGTGTGCAGGGTGGTGGCGGCCAATCTGCGCCGGGACATGATCAGCGTCCCGGCGACGAGGATCAGCATCATCGGAACCGTGGTGGCCAACAGAATTCCCAGCATGTTGCCGTTGTCGTCGTGCGGGGGCCGGTGCTGCGGCGAGGGTGCGGCGGTGTGCGGCTGCGTGCCGGCTCCTGGTGCATGGTCGGCGGGAGGAGCACCGTAGTGCAGTGACAATCGGGCCAGCAGCATCGCAATCAACAGCCACGCGACAATCACCGCGAGCCCGATCAACAACACCCGCCAGCTCGGTCGCCCTCCACCGGTGCCGAGCATTTCGGAGAGATCCGCCGTTTTCGGCGCCACCGCACGGGGATCCCGCAATCGCGCGATCACCGCGACTGCCAACATCGCAAGCGACGCACTGAGCAGGACGACGACGAACACCAGCGCCGCCCGGCCACCACCAGATTCGGCACGCGTTGCATGATCGCGAGCCGGAAGATATCCGCGCAGGGCAGCAGCAACGACGATCAACAGCACGATGAGCGCAACGACGCGCCCCGTCGGCTTATCGGGCATTTGGCACCACTCGCCGTTTTTCCTATGCCGTTGCGGCACAGGCTTGATTCATCCTTGCACGTCAGGCGGTCGTGTGGCCAGGGATCGACGGCATCGGGCGGGCCGACCGCTAGCCGACGGCAAAGGGCCGAAAACTGCCGTCGAGAACCTCGTGGTGACCGATGGTGCGCCCGGTGACGGTGGCGGGATCTACCAACGCCAATTGCGCTGCTGCCCGGGCGAATTCATCCTCCGGCGCGGTGTCATTGAACGCCGTTGCGTAGTAAGACAAGCCGGGCGTCATGATCGGCTTCGACGGCGCCAGCGCGTTGACGGCGATGTTGTGATCGGCCAGGTCGAACGCCGCACATTGGGTGAGATGCTCAAGCGCCGCCTTGGATCCGCCGTAGCCAGGCAGCACAGCGCCGTTTCGCTGCGGATACGGTCCGTCGCCGGGCAGCCGCGACGCCACCGAGGTGATGTTGATGATCGAGCCGCCGCCGGCATCGATCATGTCCGGGGACACCATCTGCATCAACTCGTAGGCCGCGAACACCGCGATGTCGAAGTGGCGGCGGAACGCCGACAACGGCGTGCTGACGAACCCCGGCCAGCCGGGTTTGGCGGCACCGGCGGGCTTGGCGAGCTTCGCGCGCGGCTGTCCACCGGGGACCGGCGGACGGCCTGGCGCGGTGAACGCCGCATTATTGATCAGAACGGTGATGGGACCCAACGCATCTCGGGCCTCACCCACCAACCGGGCGACGTCGTCTCGGTCGGTCAGATCGGCGCGCACCGCTACCGCGCGCCCACCCGCCGCCTCGATGGCGCCGACCGTCTCGCCGATGGTTCCCGGCAGCCGGTCATCCCACACCTGCTCGGTGCGTCCGGCCACCGCCACGGCCGCGCCCTCGGCGGCGAACGCCAGCGCGATGGCGCGGCCCAAACCGCGGCTACCGCCGGTGACTATCGCGGCACGCCCGGCAAGTCGCTGGGTCATCGCGTCACCCCGTGTACGACGATGGCGGTGGTCTGCTCCACCCACAGCTCGTCCAGCTTTTCGTCCGGGCGCAGCAGCATCCGAAGCATCGTCGCTCCCCCGATCAGCTCGATCAATCGGTCCGGATCCGCATCGGGATGCGCCTCACCTCGGTCGACGGCCTCACGTAGCCGCACCCGCACCGCGGCGAACAAGTCGTTGAAGCGCGACATCACCCGTGCATTGAGCTCGGAATCGGCCGTCATGTCGGCTACCAGCCCCGGCGCCGCCGCCCGCACCACCGGGGTGGTGAACACATCCCGCGCCGCCTCGATCATCATCCGCAGGTCGGCGGCAAAATCACCGGCCGGCGTCTCCAGCGCGCTGGGCGCCGTTGGAAACGCCGTTTCGTGCACCAGCTCCGCCTTACTCGACCACCGGCGATACAGCGCCGATTTTGTGGTGCCGGCCCGCTCAGCGACGGCGGCCAGGGTGAGGTTCGAATAGCCGATTTCCACGAGCAGTTCCGCGGTCGCCGCCAGGATGGCAGAGTCAATACGCGGATCCCGGGGGCGCCCCGCACCTGGGGCCTTGTCAAGGTCGGACGGGTCTGCTTTCATAACGCTACCTACCGTATCGTAATTGCCGCGAAAGGTCTCAACGAATGGAGGCACCCCGTGGCCAATGAACCTGTGCTCGACAACGTCGACCGGCTTCAGCGCTCCAGCCGAGACGTCACGACGCTGCCGGCGGTGATGTCGAAATGGCTGTCCACCGTCCTACCCGACGGCGCGACACCCGACGTCACCGTCGAAAGCGGCGTCGACTCGACCGGCATGTCGTCGGAAACGATCATCCTGACCGCCCGCTGGACCGACGGTGGGCAGTCGATCGAGCAGAAGCTGGTTACGCGGGTCGCGCCCAGCGCCGAGGACGTGCAGGTCTTCCCCACCTATCGCCTTGACCACCAATTCGAGGTGATCCGCAAGGTCGGCGAAATCACCGAGGTGCCGGTCCCGCCGGTGCGCTGGCTCGAGTCCACCGGCGACGTCCTGGGCACACCCTTCTTCGTGATGGACTACGTCGCCGGCGTGGTACCGCCCGACGTCATGCCCTACACCTTCGGCAACAACTGGTTCGCCGATGCTCCCGTCGAGCAACAGCGCGAACTTCAGGATGCCACAGTTGGGGTCCTGGCGAAGCTGCATTCAATTCCCAACGCCCAGAACACATTCGGATTCCTATCCGAAGGGCAGCAGGGCGATACCGCGTTGCGTCGGCACTACAACTGGGTGCGGGACTGGTACGACTTCGCAGTGCCGGACATCGGCCGATCATCGCTGCTGGAACGCACATTCGCCTGGCTGGACGACAACTGGCCAACGGAAGTGGACGCTCGCGAGCCCGTGTTGTTGTGGGGCGACGCACGAGTGGGCAATGTCTTGTACCGCGACTTCGCGCCGGTGGCCGTGCTGGACTGGGAGATGGTGACGCTGGGTCCGCGCGAGCTCGATGTCGCGTGGATGATCTACGCGCACATGGTGTTCCAGGAGCTCACCGGGCTTGCGGGGCTGCCGGGATTGCCCGATGTGATGCGTGAGGAGGACGTGCGCGCCACCTACCAGCGACTTACCGGCGTCGACGTGGGCGACCTGCGCTGGTTCTACGTGTACTCCGGCGTGATGTGGGCGTGTGTGTTCATGCGCACGGGTGCGCGGCGGGTGCACTTCGGCGAAACCGAAAAGCCCGACGACGTCGAGTCGCTGTTCTATCACGCCGGATTGATGAAACGTCTTATCGGAGAGGACCAGTAATGCTCGGACCGCTCGACGAGTACCCGGTACACCAGATCCCCCAGCCGATCGCGTGGCCCGGCTCCTCGGACCGCAACTTCTATGATCGGTCCTACTACAACGCCCACGACCGCACCGGAAACATCTTCTTGATCAGCGGCATTGGCTACTACCCCAACCTCGGCGTCAAGGATGCGTTCGTGCTCATCAGGCGCGGGGACACGCAAACCGCGGTGCACCTTTCGGACGCCATCGATCAAGACCGGCTCAACCAGCACGTCAACGGTTACCGCGTCGAGGTCATCGATCCGCTACACCAGCTGCGGATTGTCCTCGACGAAACCGAGGGCATTGCAGCCGATCTCACCTGGAAGGGTCTATTCGACGTAGTCCAGGAACAGCCACACGTCCTGCGCTCCGGCAACCGGGTCACGCTGGACGCGCAGCGTTTCGCCCAGCTCGGCAGCTGGAGTGGGCACATCGTTGTCGACGGCGAGGAAATCACAGTCGACCCCAACACCTGGCTGGGCAGCCGCGACCGGTCGTGGGGCATCCGGCCGATCGGTGAGGCGGAGCCCGCGGGCCGGCCAGCCGACCCGCCGTTCGAGGGCATGTGGTGGCTATACGTACCAATGGCTTTCGACGACTTCGCCATCGTGCTGATCATCCAGGAAGAACCCAACGGGTTCCGCTCGCTCAACGACTGTACCCGGATCTGGCGCGACGGCCGTGTCGAGCAGCTGGGCTGGCCCCGGGTCAAGATCCACTACCGCTCCGGCACCCGCATTCCGACCGGCGCCACGATCGACGCAACCACTCCGGACGGCGGCCCCATCCACTTCGACGTCGAGTCCAAATTACCGGTGCCCATTCACGTCGGTGGCGGCTACGGTGGCGATTCGGACTGGATACACGGCATGTGGAAGGGCGAGAAGTTCGCCGAACGCCTGACCTACGACATGACCGACCCGGCGATCATCGGACGCTCCGGCTTCGGGGTGATCGACCATGTCGGTCGCGCGGTCTGCACCGAGGGCGCCAAGGCTCCGGTCGAGGGTTGGGGCCTCTACGAGCATGGCGCGCTGGGCCGCCACGACCCGTCCGGTTTCGCCGACTGGCTAACGGTTGCGCCGTAGCCTTTTCGCGCCGAAAGTCGACCTTGTCGGCACGTTCGGGGGTGAATCCCCGCAGCAAGCCGACGGTAGCCCAGGAGCTGGGTACCGCTGGCACAGCACAATGGGGTTCACTAGAGGATGTGACGATGCCGTCGTGGACTGTCGATGTTGTTGTGATCGGCGCCGGCTTTGCCGGCCTCACGGCGGCGCGAGAGCTGACTCAAGAGGGCCACGACGTGGTGGTCTTCGAAGGCCGCGACCGGGTCGGCGGGCGATCGTTCACCGGTAGCGTCGCAGGATTGCCGGTGGACATGGGCGGCGCGTTTGTCGGTCCGACTCAGGACGCCGTGCTGAAGCTGGCGGCCGAGCTGCAGATCCCGACCATGCCTACGCACCACGACGGCAAGAACGTCATCCACTGGCGTGGCTGGACGCGGTCCTACCGGGGCACCATCCCCAAACTTTCGTTGACCGGGTTGCTCGACATCGGCAGGCTGCGTTGGCAATTCGAAAGAATTGCCCGCGGCATTCCGGTGGACGCGCCGTGGCATGCGCACCGCGCCCGTGAGCTTGACGACGTGTCTTTCGGGCAGTGGTTGCGCTCGGTGCGGGCCACCGCCTCGTCTCGCGACCTGATGGCCATTATGGCCCGGGTGACCTGGGGATGCGAACTCGACGACGTGTCGATGCTGCATGCGGTGCGCTACGTACGCGCCGCGGGTGGCCTGGATCGGCTGCTCGACGTCGAGGACGGTGCCCAGCAGGACCATTTCCAGGGGGGCACGCAGCGGATCGCGCAGGCAGCGGCGGACGAACTGGGCGAGCGTGTCGTGCTGAACGCCCCGGTCCGCCGCATCGAGCGGCACGGTTCGGGCGTCACGGTCACAACCGAGCGCGGCCAGGCCGACGCCGGGTTCGTCATCGTCGCAATCCCGCCGGCTCATCGTGCGTCCATCGAGTTCACTCCCCCGCTGCCCGTCGAGTACCAGCAACTGGCCGGGCAATGGCCGCAGGGCCGGCTCAGCAAGGCCTTCGCCGCGTATTCGACCCCGTTCTGGCGGGCCAACGGATTCTCCGGACAAGCGCTCTCCGACCGGGGGCCGGTGTTCATCACCTTCGATGTCAGTCCGCAGGCCGACGGGCCGGGCATCCTGATGGGATTTGTCGACGCCCGGGCGTTCGACTCGCTGCCCACCGACCAGCGCCGCCGTGACGCGTTGCGTTGCTTTGCGTCGCTGTTCGGCGACGAGGCACTCAAACCTCTCGATTATGTGGACCATCGTTGGGGTACTGAGGATTTCGCTCCGGGCGGTCCGACCGCGGCGGTGCCGCCGGGCTCGTGGACGCGATTCGGGTCGTGGCTGCGGGAACCGGTCGGGCCGATTCACTGGGCGGGCACCGAGACCGCAGACGAGTGGACCGGGTTCTTCGACGGCGCCGTGCGGTCCGGCCGGCGAGCGGCCGCCGCGGTCAGTGCCCTGCTATGAGCTGATCTGCGCGACCGGCAGGGCAACGGACTCAGCGAGCAACCGCAGCTGGCCGGTGACCTCACGGTGGTGTTCCAGCATCGAGCAGTGGCCGCCGGGCAGCTCGACGAGGCCGACGACGTTGGGCGCGGTCCGTGCGATCTCGCGGGAGGCTCCGATCGGCGTCAGCCGGTCCTGTTCGCTGCCGATGACCAGGGTCGGCACCGTCAACCCGGACAGGTCGAGGTACCGCGAGCCCAGCGATTCGACCAGCGTCCTCGCGCAACCACCGCGCCCGGCGGGCGATGTCCGTGCGAACAACTCGTGGATGAGTCGGGCAGCGCTTGGGTCGGCATCCTTGCCGACTGCCAGCATCGCGACAAATGAGCGACTGGCCAGCAGCGCCGCACTGGGGATCGGGAATCCACCGAACACGTTGATCAGGCTGCGCGCGGCCATCACGCGTGCCGGCGACAATTGGCCCGGCACCGAGAAGAGCTTCACCTGGCGCACCAGGTCACCGGTGGTCGTGTTGATCAGCGCAACGGCATCGACGCGCCGATGGACTTTGTGGCGGTAGCGCGCCGACCACGCGGCGATCGTGATGCCGCCCATCGAGTGGCCGGCCAGTACCGCACGCTCGTGCGGTGCCACCGTCGCCTCCAACACGCAATCCAAGTCGGAGGCAAGGTGGTTGAGGCTGTACCCGCAGCGGCGCGGGACACCGCTGCGGCCGTGGCCGCGGTGGTCGAACGCGATCACCCGGTAATCGGCCGACAGGTCGGCGATCTGGTACGCCCACGCTCTGATCGCGCAGGTGATGCCGTGGCTCAACACGATCGGATAGCCGTCGGGCGGCCCGAAAACCTCCGCGTGCAACGGAGTGCCGTCGACCGCGCGGACGGTCAGGGTGCGACTCGGCGGCAGTACGTCGGGAAGCGGGTCGGCCACACGGATTGATCGCCGAGCACTCATCGCCAGCTCCCCCCTCGAACACGGCCCCGTTGCCGCACCCCCGGATTCAACAATCTTATATCGGCACGGGCGTCCAACTATGCAATTTCTTCGAACCCGCGCGCCGAATTACAGCACACAATGTCTCGGCAACGAGCAAACTGCGGTACGGCGCCGTTTTCCATGTGAGAGGCTAACCGTCATGTCCCCGATGCCCCGTCGGGCGGTGCTCACAGCAACGATGAGCACGGTCACTGGTGGGCTGGCGGCCGCCTGCACACCGCGTGAACATTCCGAGTCCTTGCCGCCCCCGCCGCCGGAGATCAAACCGGATACCCAGTCGGTCCTGATCGTCGGCGCGGGCATGGCGGGCTTGGCCGCAGCGCGCAGTCTCGTCGACGCGGGGTGGCCGGTGCGGCTGATCGAAGCCCGCGATCGCGTCGGCGGCCGCGTCTACACCAACCGCGACTGGGGTGTGCCGATCGAGATGGGTGCGTCCTGGATCCACGGCACTGCCGACGGTCCGATGATGAAGCTGGCGCGCAAGGCACAGGTTCAGGTCATCCCGACCGACTATTACGGGTGGGCAAAGCTCGCGGTGGATCGCCGGTTACCACCGGTGGACTACGACCCTGACCCTTGGCGCCGGTTCGTCGAGCAGGCTTGTGACCGTGTCACCGGCGGGAGTCTCGGGGCCGCCGTCGACGCCGCAGCGAAACGCGAAGAGCTTTCCGCCTCGGATCGCGCCCAGCTGGCGTTCTTCGTCGCCACCGAGGTCGAGGACGAATTCGCGGCTGGTGCAGATCAGCTCTCCGCCACAACATTTGACGACGGTGACTACGCCGATGGCGACCAAGCCGTCATCACCAACGGCTACGACGCCCTGCCGAAGCTGCTCGCCGACGGACTTCAGATCGTCCTGAAGACACCGGTCACCGCAGTCACTCGGCGCGACAACTCCGTCATCGTGCACGCCGGGAACCAATCGTTCGAAGGGCCCGCCGCGATCGTCACGGTTCCTCTCGGCGTCCTCAAAGCAGGGTCGATAGCCTTCGACCCGCCGCTTCCCGAGGGATACACCCGCGCGGTGAATGCGCTGGGATTCGGCGCGCTGTCCAAGACCTTTTTCCGCTTCAACCGGCGAACGTGGAAGACCGACAACGCCTTTTATCTCTTCATGGGGACCGACCCGGGCGCATGGGCGCAGTGGTTCGCCTTGTCGGGCGCCGCCGGTCCGATCGTGGTGGCGTTCAACGCCGGCGACCGCGGCCGATTGGTGGAGTCATCTTCTCCGGCTGACGTGACGGCCCGGGCGCTGCCGATCGCTCGTCAGCTTTTTGGCGACGAGATCTCGCCGGTGCAAGTCCTGACCTCGAGCTGGACCACCGACCCATATGCGCGGGGCAGCTATTCATTCCATGCGCCCGGTTCCGGGCCGGACGACCGGCGCCGCCTGCAGGAACCCATTGGCGACAGGCTTTACCTGGCGGGCGAGGCGATCGGTGTCAACAATCCGTCCACCGTCATTGGTGCGGTGCTCAGCGGCCGGTACGCCGCCGAGCAGTTGGCGCAGCGCCTGAAGGATTAGCGCGAAATACCATAGCGTTCAGTACTTTTCGAGTGCGGCCACGTTGCGCCAACTTGGCCACGTTGTCTCTCAGACCCGGTGGATCCGCCCGTCGCGGAACGCGGCGATGAGCACGACCTCGATGCGGGTCGGCGTCTCACCCGGACGTGACGTGGTGATCCACACCCGGCCGGCGACTTTGTCCGCGGCTTCCACCCACGCCTGCTCGTCGTACTCGATCGCGTAGCTGATTGGCGTGGTGTAGATCTCGCGGTGACTGTCGCGGAATTCGCCGAAGTTCTGCGTCAATCCGTCGGACGACATGACGAAGTCGGGATGGTAGTAGTGCTCGATGAGCCCGGCATTTTTCGCGACGACCATCCGGTCGAACATCTCACGAAGCAGCGCAACCGACATCCGGCGATCGTAGCTACCTGGACGCGTTGTCGTTGCGGATGTCCGAATTGAACTCGTGGTCGGTCGCGGTCCAACTGGCGAGCAGCGTCAACGCCTCGTCAGACCGTGAATGCGGTTGCGCGGTATGGCCGATCAACGACAATCCGCCCACGCCGGTGATATCGAAGACGTTGTAGGTCAACGACAGTTCTCCGACGTCGGAATGCCGGAATCGCTTAACGCCGTGGCGATGTGCTTTGACATTGTGGGCCGCCCAACTAGTGCGGAACTTGTCGCTGCGGGTCTTGAGCTCGGCGATAAGGCTGGTGACCTGGGGCGAGTCTGGCGAACGTGCCGCTTCGGCTCTCAGCAGCGCAACGACGTCGTCGGCTTCACGGGCCCAATCGGGAAAGAACTGATCGGCGGCGGCATCGAAAAACATGAAGCGTGCCAGGTTCGGCGTCGCCTTCGCGCCGGAAAAGACTGGTGCGTAGAGCGCGTGTCCGAGCGCGTTGGCGGCCACGAGATCGAGGTGGCCGTTGATCACGATTGCCGGCGCGGTGACCATGCTGTCCAGCAATGCCTGAACACCGTCGGGCATGGTCTGGCCGGCCGGGCGTGCCGGTCGGGTTCGATCACCCTTGCCGGTGGCGGCACGAACAAGATCGAACAGATGAGTTTCCTCCGCCTCACCGAGTTGCAGTGCCCGGGCAACGGCATACAGGACGTCGTCGGAGACGCCGGCCACGTTCCCCCGCTCGACCTGCGTGTAGTACTCGATGCTCACCCCGGCCAGTTGGGCGACTTCCGCACGCCGCAATCCGGGCACCCGCCGCCGCCGACCCGGCGGCAGGCCCACCTGCTCAGGGCGGATTCTGGCCCGTCGGGACATCAAGAAGTCCTTGATGTCCTTGGCAATGTCCATCTCCCCCGAATACCCCGCCAGCGGGCAAACACCCGTATCTGGCTGACCGACCGATGGTCTTGTATACCGACCACTGGTCGGTTATCGTTTCGGGCATCCGTCAGTGGAGGTAGCAATGAGCGAGCCAGATCCATCGCAGATCCGTACCCGGATGTTCGCGCGCGCCTTCGGGCCGTTCTTTTTGATCGTGCCGTCCATCATCGCCGTGCGGGCGACATCGCAGATGCCGGTGCTGCTGCGGGAGTTCAGCAGTGATCCGATGTGGCAGTGGGAGCTTGGGGCGCTGCTGCTGCTGTGGGGCAGCGTCATCATCGCCTTTCACCAGTATTGGCGAAGTGTCGCAGCAGTTTTAGTGTCGCTGCTCGGATGGTTTCTCGCCATCCGCGGCATCCTCATCCTGGCGATACCTGATGTCTACGACGAGGCCGGCAAGAGCATGGAACAAAATGCGATTCCGCTGGTGCGGGCCATCTTCGCCGGAATCGCGCTGGTCGGCTTGTACCTGACCTACGTGGGATGGGTCGCGAAACCGGTCGAGCAGGATCGGGCGGATGCCGCGGGTAGTTAAGCATCCCGACGTCCGCCGTGCCGAGATTCTGGATCGCGCCGTCGCGCTGTTCGTTGCACGCGGTTACGACAATGTCAGCCTCAACGACCTGATCGCGGATGCCGGTGTCTCCAAAGGCGCCTTTTATCATTGGTTTCCGTCGAAGGACGCGCTCATCACGACGCTGGCCGAACGCAGCGCCCGCAGCCAACTCGCGGCGATCGAACGGGCTGCTGCCGGCTGTGACGGCAATGCCTTGGATCGGCTGAATGCGCTGTTGCAGGCCGGTTTTGACGTCAAGATGCAGATGGGGACGCCCGAGCAATTAGCGGCGATGGTCTCGCTGTTGCGACCCGGAAACGCACACCTGTACGGGCGCATCATCGCGGTGAGCGAAGGACTGACCCGGCCGCTGCTCACCCGCCTGATCGCCGATGGAGTAGCCGAGGGCGTCTTCCACACGTTCGACCCCGAAGGTGTCGCCGACATGATTCAAGGCCTGGCCGCGCGCATCAACTCCAACGTGGTCCAGATCATCGACGCCACCGACGAGCCCGGCAGGGAAAAAGCCATCGAGATCTTAGCCAACAGGTTCAAGCTGCACGGATTGGCCGTCGACCGGGTTCTCGGGCTGCCGGACGGAAGCGTCACCGCGCTCAGCCGCGCCCAGGTCGAAATCATGGTCGCGGCATTACCGCGTGATTACTGAGGCGGGGATTGGGCATAACTGATGCATGACGGCATCGCAGGATCCGCATGTCCCCCAGCCTCCCCAACACAAGCAGCGCTCGACGGGCGACACCATCGCCACGGTCATCATGTTCGTGCTCGCCGCGATCGCCGGAGTTCTGTCGATTTCGTTTTCCTTCTTTTTCGTGATGGCGACCGATCCGTGCTCAAACAACAACTGCGACACCTCGGCGCTCGATTGGGCCTACGCGGTGACGTGGGGCGGTGTCGGAGTCGCGGCGCTAATCGCCGTCGGCGGCATCATCATCGCGGCATCGCGCAAACGACTCATGTGGGTGTGGCCAACCATCGCGCTGGTGCTGATCCTCGTCGCAGTCATGATTGGCGCACAACTGGCCGACTCCGTCGTCCCGCGTCATTGACAGCCACGCCAAAGCGTTGGGCTACCGCAGAAGTCGGCGCTACTTCTCGAGCGCCTTCGCGCACGCGTTCAGGATTGCGAGGAAACTTGATCGCAACAGTCGGCGGGTGAGCGCCTCCAGCACCTTGCCTCCCGCTGCGGCCGGGTGGGTGTAGTTGGTCAGCCAGTCGACGTGCGTCCCATCGCCCGCGGCAGTGAATGTCAGAGTGCCGCCGTCGTGATTGAACGGCGGGATCGACCGGACGATCAGGTAGCTGTAGCTGTGTGGCCGGTCGTAGACCGTGAGCTCTTCGCGGAACCAGCTGCCGACCGCGATAACCTCGCGCAACGCACCGGGGCCCGGGCCGGATGTGCCCTTGGCCCATTTGCCCCTGAGGGCCAACGGCGAGGCGGCCAGATTGACCGGGTCGGCCAGCCAATCGAAGACCTGTTCCACAGGTGCTGCGATCGTCCGTTCCAAGTGGATCTCGACCATCAGAACTCCCGCCTGGCAGTAACAGCATTGACGCCACGCACATGCTAGCCGCCGGAGGTGACTGCCGTCAGGGTGAGATCGCTGGCAACGATGGATATCTTTGCGGCGATCCGCAAGGCCGCAATCGATGCTCCCCAAGTCCCCTAAAGAGATTTTGCTGGTACCCGCCTCAGTTGGTCACGATTCGATCACGACGTGCGGATATTTACTGGATGGGCCTGGTGGCGGCAAGAACTGCGGCGAACTCTGCGATTAGCTGCGCACGTCAGTGAGTCGTTGCCGATATTCGGCTCAGCTACCTTGGATCTCGGGGAATCGGGAATCCTCGCGAATCAACTCTGGATCGATTCGAAGGGCAAAATCAATCATGAATTTCAGCAGTATCGTCGCGCGCCGACGAGTCGCCGGCATCAGTGCCGGATGTCTACTCGGGGCAATGGCCTTGGGTATCGTCGGTGCGCCATCGGCGGCCGCCACACCCGACTGCAGCCCGGCAGGCGTGAATGCCACGGTCTCCTCAGCGCAGGGCGCAGCTGAGCAGTATCTCGCCGCTCACCCCGGCGCTAACCAGGTCGTCATGGCTGCCTACGGACAGCCGCGCCCGGAGGCTGCATCCAGCCTGCGCGGCTACTTCACCGCGCACCCGCAGGAGTACAACGACCTGCGTGGGATTCTTTCGCCGATCGGCGACACCGAGCGTCAGTGCAACGTGTCGGCGCTGCCGGGGAATCTGGAGTCCGCCTACCACGAGTTCATGGCCGGCTGATTCCGTCGCAGCGACCCGCCACAAAGCCGTGGCGGGTCGTTTTGCGTTTGACGATACGGCCAGGACGCTGCCGCTCTGAATGCACCGATAACATTATTTGCCCGATAGGTCTCAGGGGGACCTTTTCAAGTCTGCCGCGACAGTTATTCCCTGCAGCAGCAGACTTGTGATCATATGGGTGAAATCGCGTCCAGCCACGCGACCAATTTGAATTGCCCAGGCGCCACCTGTGACCAGGCTATAGAAAGCCTCGGTTAGCCACACTGCTGTGAGATCAGTACGAAATTCGCCTGCCTGTTGGCCACGGGCGAATAGAGTGGTAATTGCATCATCCAGCGGGTTGAAAACGCTTAGCGTTTCTTCTACATCAAGATCGCGCGACTGGCTGTACATCAGCACCAGATATCCCGCAACCGGCTCGCAGGCAATCACGAGTCTTTGCAGCGCCTCAATTGCCGAACCTTCGGTTAGCCGCGCCGACGTCAACGCCGCCTCGAGTTCAGTAACCGCTACGTCACGCAACGCCGCAATCAACGCGGGCCGACCCGCGAAATGCCTATGTAGGGTTGCGCGGCTTACCGTCAACGCGGTCGCTATTTCATCGAGGGACGCCGCAGGTCGCTGGCCAAGAAATTCGGCCGCCTTCCGAAGCATCTTGTCCCGATTCATCGTCATAGGCTCCCCGCCGATATAGTGCGATTCTTGTGCATTTGATATATTAGCATCTCATTCGAGATAAATTTGTCTTCAGCTGGAGGCATCCTTTCTGCGCCTGATGTCGGCAACCAGAAGGCCCGCCTTAGTCCCTGGCCCGAGGTGGGCGCGGTATGACCGGACGCGACAGCTCTTCACGGAGATCTGGCTTATGAACCTGCCGCAAGGGGAATGGCACATTAGCGGAAGCCGCAAATCCGCTATCTGCGCCGGTTGAGGGGTTAGTGAGGCCGTGAGCCGCAACCGTTGACACGTGGGCGTTTAGCACGGCCGGCCAGCGCGAAGGCACCGATAAGTGCCCAACCGTGAATGCCTCCCCAAATCGAGGATTTGCCTTCGAGCCCGGAGTGCAGACAGCGGTCGCGGGGGTGGCCGCGATTAATTTCAATGGGGAGATCTCTGGTTGGGGCGCAGCCGTCGTACCCCCTGCAAGTGGAATTTCCGCTGCCATGGCGACGGCCATTACCACTGAACTTGCCATCGAAATGGCACCGATAGGCATCGCTGTCGCGTTGTGCTGGGTGCCCGTCAGTGACGACAAGAATTTGGCAGCATCCACAACAGACAGTTGCGAGCCCCTTTCCTGGCCTGCGGCGCTGCGGAGTGCCTGCGGGATGGCGCGATGCAGGTAATCGAGCATTGCCTGAGTGTCGTTAACGGTGCTTGCGCTAGGAGTCGCCGTGTTGGCCGATCTTGTGGTTTGACGTGGCGGAACGTATGCCGTCAATGTTGCCGCTGTTCCCGAGGTGTCTGCGTACAGAAACATCGCAGCAGCATCCTGAGCCCACATTTCTGAGTAGGCGGCCTCATCAGCTGCAATTGCCGGTGAATTTTGGCCGAAGTAATTTGTTGCGGCGTGTTTTCTCATCTGAGAGCGGTTGGCATAGACCGTCGCTGGGTGCACCGCCATCACGCGCGCCTGATCAAATGCGTTTACGGCGACCCTGGCTTGGCTTGCCGATTCCCGAGCTTGTGCGGCGGTCGTTCGAAACCAGTCCACGAATGGCTCGAAGGCGGCCAACATTAACGCTGACGCCTCCCCTGACCAGTAATCGCCAGCAAGGTGCTCGACCACGCAGCGATAGCCACCGGCCGCTGAATCCAAGTCAGCAGCCAGCCCGTCCCACGCTGCTGCGGCAGCCAACAAAGACCCAGCCCCAGGACCGGCGTGAAGTCGTGTGGAATTGATTTCTGGTGGCATAGCGGCGAAGTCCATTGTGTGAAGTTGCCCTCGAAGTTATTGCTGCTAAGGGCATTTGGCGTACGTCCGCGGCGAAAAAGAAGGCGCTCCGTGTTGGGTAAGGTATTCCAGTTGCCGGCAAAGACTGTTCGCTACGGGCTCGATGTGGTCTTGGCCCTTGAGGATGAGCACATCGATGTGGGATCCCTGTTGGCGCAGGTGTTCGATGAGTGAGAGCGTGCCCGGGGTGGGCACAACGGTGTCGGCATCGCCGGTCACGACGAGTACGGGACCGTTAGTGGGTTGGTTGTCGGGATTGCCGTATGCCCGGAGGCGGGGCACTAGGTCGGCAAGAGCCCCGGAATTGTCGATGAACGCGTTGGCACCAGGCTTATGCGAATTTTCGGCGAAGTAGTCAACCAAGCACTTGTCGCGCCTTAAGACGTCCACCGCTTGCCGGCCCTCAGTAGACAGTACTGATTCGATGCGCACGGCGGGGTCAGCAGCGGCGGCGCCGATCAGGACATACATGTCGAGCAAGGGTGCATACGGGTCCGTGTCGGTCCCGTCGATCACTGTTTTGGGCGCGTTCTCAACGGAGTTGCCGGGCGCGATGGCCACTGTGGCCGCAAGCCCTGCGGGCAAGCTGCCGTTAGCGCCGGCCCGAGTCGTCGACAGGACCGCGGCTCCGCCTTGCGAGTGGCCCACTGCGAACCAGGTCTCAGACAGATACGGGTTGAGGCGCCGGACGGCGGGCACGATGTCGGCAACCGCGTTTCCTTGGTCCACCGCGCTCATGTACGTGTGGTCGCCGGGGGTGCCTAAGCCGATGTAATCAGTTGCCGCCACAGCGAATCCGGCCTCGAGGAACGCGTGCAGGTGGTCGGCCCAAAAGTCGAAACCCAGGTTAGCCATATGCGACGGAGCACATGGGTCGGCGATACCCACAGTGCCGTGGGCCCAGGAGATCAGCGGCCAATTGGTGCGCGGCCGTCCTTCCGGAACCAGCAAAACGCCGCTGACCGCGACATCTTGACCTCGTGAGTTCACGGAGTGATAGAGCAAGGTGATGCGATGGGCAGCGCCCAGCCGTGAGTACCGGCCTTGGTCTATGGAAGTGATCAGGTCGCCACGCTGCCCCGGGGGAAGCGGAGTAGGAACCTGATAGGCCCCATCACTGTCGGACGGCAAAACGATCGCCGATCTCTGCCAAAGCGCGAAGGCTCTTGACGGACGGGCCGCGCATGCCACTGAACTCACCGCCACCAACACCAACACCAACACCAACCCGAGGATTACTGCAGGCATCTTCCGCGTCCCTAACCGAACCACCGTGACCGCTCCCTATCTCTCGAGATCAACGCTTCCTACGGCGTCTCCCACGCCTCAGCCATCGATAGATTAAGACGTTAACGTTTCATTTGCAACGTATATGCATCACATAGCACGCGCTTCCGCCGGTGCCATCGGTCCACTGCTGACGCGACGACACACGCGAGTCGACCCACTCGGCGCAGATTGCCGCGAGTCGCGGGATCTGCAAGTGACGCCTTCTCGTTGCAGCCGGATCATCGGTCATCTAATGGTGTGGCGCACATCCGAAACACGTTGCGCTATCGGCTAATTGCCGCGCATTGCCGAGACAGCCGCGCTGCCGTCAGCGAAATGACCTGTCGCACAGCGGATGGGGATCCTTCAGCGGGGACGGCAATACTCGTCAGTCAGGTGCCGTTAGTGACTACCGGCAAGGTTCACCACCACAACGCCCACAACGATTAGCGCAATACCGGTGATCTTCACGGCTGAGACCGGTCCACCGAGGAATCGAACCGCAATGATCGTAATAGTGGTCGTGCCGATCGCTTCGAACAGGGCGTAGGCGACCTCGGTCGGAATGCCGCGGGAGATCGCCTGTGCCATAAGCGCGAATGAGAGAGCGTAGCCCGCCACGCATGTCAGAGTTGGAATTGCTCGGGTGAATCCCCGGCTCTTCGACAGCAGACTGGTCGCCGCCACATCCGCGAAGACCGCACCGAGCAGGAACAGATAGGTCAAAGTATGTCCCGGTGTCATTCGACCGGCTGGTGGCCGAACCCTGGCGCCTCGTGTCTTCCACACACCCAGGCGGACGAGTGATCGCAGCGCGGCCTATAGCTAACGCGCACGATCAGGGACATCCGCGCCTTCCCACTTCCACTCGAGATCTGATGCGCGCCGAGCACGCGTGCGGGGGCTCACAGTCCCGTTCGGCGACGCCATCGACAGAGGCCGGCCACGATCTAACGATGCATATGCGACAACGCTAGCCGATAGTGATCATCAATAAGTTATATAATACATTATTGTCTCAGCCTTAGCGGCCGCCCACGCGACATGCCAGCGCAGAACAACCCTCTTCGGTGGCGTCGGCACACGCAACGAATCGGTCAGCGGCGAGCCGGTGTGAATTGCGCCATCAGCGGGTAATTCCCAGTGAACCAACGGAACTGGAAGGTGAAGATGCGGCTGCGGCGCAGCGTGCTCAGCACGCCGGGATTCGAACGTAAACGGCGAGGCAAGGGTTTCGCCTACTACGGGACGGATGGCGACGTGCTCGTCGACGAGGACGCAC
Organism: Mycobacterium montefiorense; assembly: GCF_003112775.1. Classification (GTDB taxonomy): domain Bacteria; phylum Actinomycetota; class Actinomycetes; order Mycobacteriales; family Mycobacteriaceae; genus Mycobacterium; species Mycobacterium montefiorense. Next base: position 334,730 of record NZ_BFCH01000007.1, read on the forward strand.
TGCAGCGGATCAAGGACTTGGTGATTCCTCCAGCATGGAAGAAAGTGTGGATCTCGCCGCACCCGAATGGCCACATTCAGGCCGTCGGTACCGACGTGGCCGGACGCCGCCAGTATCTCTACCACGTTGCCTGGCAGCAGGACCGGGCCGAGGAGAAGTTCGACCGCGTCCTGGAAATGTCCACGCGATTGCCAGATTTCCGGGCACATCTCGCTGACGACCTCAAGCGGCGCGGCCTGACGCGGAGACGGGTCCTGGCCTTGGCGTTACGCCTGCTCGATCGTGGCTATTTCCGCGCGGGCGGCGAACAGTACGCCGACGAGCACGAGTCGTACGGACTCTCCACCCTGCTATGTGAGCACGTGACGCTGCGCGGCGACGCGGTCGCATTCGACTTCCCCGCCAAGAGCGGAGTGCGGCGCACCGTGGAAATCGAAGATGCCGAGGTGATTCGCGCGGTGCGTGCGTTGATACGCCGCCCCGGACGCACCGAGCGGTTGCTCTCGTGTCGCAACGCATCGGGCTGGATGGATGTTCGCGCCGACGATCTCAATGACCGCTTCAAGCAGCTCGTCGGCTACGACTACACCGTCAAAGACCTGCGGACATGGCACGGGACCGTGCTGGCCGCCGCGGCATTCGTGGACGCGGACCCCCCGGTGTCCCAGCGTGTCGTCAAACGCGTTGAGGCCGCGGTCATGCGGGAGGTCGCCGAGGAGCTGGGCAATACACCCGCGGTGGCGCGCGGCTCGTACGTGGATCCGCGTGTTATCGCCGGCTACGAGCAAGAACTCACTATCGCCGCAGCCGCGCATCGAGCAGGCCGTATCCGTCGTCCCGATGCGGCGCAGGAAATACTAGAGAAGGCTACTCGTTTGCTGATCCGGCGAGTAGCCAAGGGCAACAGCGTATCTCAGACTCACACCCTGGCCAAGACCGCATAGTTCGGTCGCGTTGGCACTACAGCTGGTTTTCGCGACCAACCTGGGCCCAGACCGTTTTACCGGACGGCATCGGCGTACTGCCCCAGGCGCGACACAGGGCGGACACGATGGACAGCCCCGACAACGTCACCGCGCCATTTTCGCTTTCAAGCCGGCCCGCCGGCTGGAAACTCTCGTCCTCCACCGCGACGGTGACGGTGTCGCGGCAACTCTCAACGATCAGCACTGGCGCGCTGTCGGTGTGATCGAGGACGTTCTGGACGAAGACCGACGCCACCGTGCCCGCGTTCACAATCAGACGGTTCTGAGCCCAGGCATGCAGCGACTCGGCGATCAATGCGCGAGCCAGGCCGGTACTGACCGCCCTTGCGGGAAGCCGTGTTCGCTCCCGTCGGCGGCCATCCACCGACCGGACCAGGGCGTCACCCAACGCTGACCCGCGGTCGCCATGTACCGGCACGTACCGGGATACGCCGTTCGCCGTGAGGGCGCGCTGAGACAGACGGTTTCCACACACCAGCAGGATCGGCACGCCCGGCCACGTGCTGACATGCCAACGAGCGCTGGTGAACACCGACCACGCGGATTCGGAAGGCACGAACAGATCGTCGACATCGACGATCACCGCTCGCGGCTCGTCGAGAGCCGCCTTGATGACGACGTCACGCAGCGCCCGATAGGAAGTGCTGTCCAGCACCCCGGTGGCCGTCAGGACCACGACATCCCGGCGGCATTCCGTGTCAACTCCAACCGACGATTCACCCACCGACATCACCTATCGATGCACCGGTTGCGACGACCTCGCGAAGGCCGTTGCGGGGTTGTTCGAGCCACCATTTTCGACTACCCCGCTGCACGGTAGGTAACCGCGCGATTCCGGAAGTGCGGGTTTCACCGCGATCGAGCGGGGAATCCTTGCCAAGACGTCCCATCGATCACAGGAGGGTGGACGATCGTGCCGAACCCGTCGATCAAGAACGAGAAAATGTACCGCGAGCTGCGCAAGCAGGGTAACTCCGAGGAAAAGGCTGCGCGCATCTCCAACGCCGCCGCGGCTCGGGGTAAATCCGCGGTCGCCCGCCAGGGCGGCAAGTCCGGCTCGTACACCGATTGGACCGTTCCTGAGCTCAAGAAGCGCGCCAAAGAGCTTGGCATGTCTGGGTACTCGGGTCTGACCAAGGAAAAATTGGTCGCCAAACTGCGCAGCCACTGACCCTGCACCAGCGTTCAGCCGGTGAGGCCGAGCCGATCGGCCAACACCAAAAAGGCGACCGCATAATCATTCTCGGCGGTCTGCGACCTGATCGGGCCCCAGTCGAGTCGTTCGCGAACCGCGCGCACGGCGGGTAACAGTCTCGCGAAATCGCAGTGATGCTCGTTGAGGGAGCGCAGCTTCTGGATGAGCACCATCGTCGGTGGCAGCACCGGCATCGTGATCGCCAGCACGTCGCACTGCTCGGCGCGATCCAGGGTGGCATGCTCCACCGGCTCGCCGTTGACCCGATGGAGCACATCGACGAGCGTCCCTCCGATTCGCGCTTTGAAGAGCCAGTCCTCAGGGGGATTTTCGATGGCAAACCCGGCGTTCCGCAATGTCGGTGGCGGCGGTCGTCACGTCGGGTTCGGCGACCACCAGATCGACGTCATGGCTGGGTTCGGGTGCGCCATAAGCCCATAACGCATAGCTACCAGCCAATGCGAAGCGCGGTCCGTTTTCCTTGAGTGCGGACGCGGCACGGCGCAGCGCCTCGCGCAGTTGCGCCGAGCAGGCTGGCGAAGGTGTTGGCGGTTCCGTTGGTGCCATTGTGAGTAGGTCATACCCGGCCGACGGGGCGCGCAACCCGCCTGCACCGTTTGTCATCTGTTTAAGAAAAGGCGGATTGGGCAATCGGCCAGATATGCCAGCGCCTGCACTCCGTACCTACGACCGGGTTGTCGTGGTGATCCCGGCCCACAACGAAAAAGCCGATCTCCCGGCGTGTCTACGCGCCGTGCTGACCGCCGCCCTGTGCGTACCGATTCCCGTCACGGTCGTGGTAGTCCTGGACGCGAGCGACGACGACAGCGCGGTGCTGGCCGGCCGGTACGGGCCGGATGTGCACTTCGTCAGTGTCGACGCCCACAACGTCGGCGCGGCGCGGGCCGCCGGTTTCGGCTACGGCCGCTCGCCGTGTCGCGACGACGACGAGTGTTGGTATGCGACCACGGATGCCGACAGTCGGGTCGACCCCGGTTGGATAATTCATCAGTTGGAAGTCGGCGCGGACATGGTGCTGGGCGTGGTCCGAATTACCAACTGGCAACACCATTGCGCCGACACCGTCGACCGCTTCATACGGGCCTACAACACCGGCCCATCGGACGACGGTCAGCACCAACACATTCACGGCGCGAACATGGGCTTCAGCGCGCGCGCCTATTGGCGAGTTGGTGGCTTTCACCCGCTGCCTTCCGGCGAGGATGTCGATCTGGTCGAGCGATTCGAAGCCGCCGGCTACCGCATTCACCGCGACACCGAACTGTCTGTTATCACTTCAGCGCGAACCCAGGCTCGGGCGCCTCGCGGATTCGCACACTACCTCCGAAGGTTGGGAAGATCGGCGGCGGGAGATCGCGCGTGACGGCCGGATTGATCAAGCACTGGCTGGATTCGGGACGACTCGAATTGCCGCTGCCCGCATCGGGACGCACGTTGGAACGCTGGCAGCAGGTGGCCCAGCTGGCCGAAGAAGACATCGTCGCGGCCCGCATCGTCGAGGCCCACGTCGATGCCGTCGCGATCATCGACGAATTGGGCGGTAAACCGCCCGAACTCGGTCAGCTGTGGGGCGTATGGGCGGCCGAATCACCCGATGCGGTGGTGACAGCCACCGACGTCAAGGGCGCGTTCACCCTCAATGGCACCAAGGTGTGGTGCTCGGGCGCCGGGTTCTGCACCCATGCCCTGGTGACCGCTCGGCTGGACAACGGCGAACGAGGCCTGTTCGCGGTCGCGGTGATCGACCCTGCTGTCAAGGCGCTGCCGTCCACCTGGTGGAACGCCGGGATGGCCGGCAGCGATACGCGGCCGGTGCAGTTCACCCACGCGCAAGCCGTCGCGGTCGGCGACCCAGGTGACTACTTGAGCCGGCCCGGATTCTGGCACGGCGCGATCGGCGTTGCCGCGTGCTGGCTTGGCGGCGCACGCCGAGTGGCCGAACCGCTGTATCGCTGTGCCGCAGGCGAATCGGCAGACGCATACTCATTGGCGCATCTCGGCGCCGTCGACGCCGCGCTGGCGGCCGGCGACGCGATGCTCACCACCGCCGCAGCCCAGGTCGATGCCGATCCGTTCGACCGATCCAACAGTGCTGAACTGCTCGCCCGCCGTGTTCGTGCGATCGTGGAACACGCTGCCGACGAAGCAATCACCCGCACCGGCCGCGCGCTGGGGCCCGGCCCCCTGTGTCAAGACGGCCGGCATGCCCAGCGGGTGGCCGACTTGAGCATCTACATACGGCAAAGCCATGCCGAGCGCGATCTGGCCGCGCTCGGGGGGCTCGCGGGGCACGGGAGCTGAGGGCGACGTGGAAGCACTATCGACGGGCAACTGCGCCAGGTTCGCGGCCAAGCCGCTGACCCACAGCGGCACACCGGCGCCGGTATGGCTGGCAAGCTTCAACCACGAACCCCTGCCACCGCTGGACTTAACTGGCTGCCCGGGTCTGGTCGTTGTCGCAGCCCACCCCGACGACGAGACTCTAGGCCTGGGAGGCACGATCGCCCAACTCGTCGCATCGGGCGTCGACGTCAAGGTCGTGTCGGTCAGTGACGGCGGCGCCGCGCTACCCAACGCGACTTCCACGGGCCGCATCCGAATGGCGGCCACGCGACAACATGAATTGCGCAGAGCGACCGGTATTTTAGGAGTTACTTCACCGATGTCGCTGAGCTTGCCCGACGGTCAACTGACCGACTACGAGGACAGGATCACCGATTCGCTCGTCGAGATCCTCGACGGTACCGCCGAGCCGCCTTGGTGTGCCGCTACCTGGCGAGGCGACGGGCACCCCGATCACGAGGTCGTCGGACGCGCCGCGGCCACCGCTTGCGCACGCACGAACGCCACGCTGTTGGAATTTCCAATCTGGATGTGGCACTGGGCCACTCCCGCTGATTCGGTCGTGCCATGGGACCGCGCGTATTCCGTGCCTACGCCCCACTGGGCGGCGCTACGGAAACGCCATGCCGCCCAGTGCTTTCGCAGCCAATTCGAACCGAACGCCGGTTCGCCGCCCGTGCTGCCGCCGTTCGTGCTGCCGCGCATGATGGCGGTGGGAGAGGTGGTGTTCCGCTGAGCACACGACTATCCGACGCGTATTTCGACCAGATGTATGCCGACGCCGAAGATCCGTGGCAGCTGTCGACCCGGTGGTACGAGCAGCGCAAGTACGCGATCACCCTGGGCATGCTGCCCGACCGACGTTATCGGCATGCTTTCGAGCCGGGCTGTTCGATTGGCACTCTGACCGCGCAGCTGGCGTTGCGCTGCGATCACGTCACCGCGGTGGACGTGGTTGACGCGGCGGTGCGCAGCGCGGGTTTGCGGCTCCGGCAAGCCGGGTGCCGCGACCGCGTGACACTGCTCCGGTCGTCTCTCGATGCGACGTGGCCGCACGGACCGTTCGACCTGCTCGTGCTCAGTGAAGTCGCTTATTACCTGCAAGCCGATGCGCTGGCCCAGGTGCTGGCGCGTGAATGCGCTCGGTTGCAGCCGGGTGCGAATGTGGTTGCCGCGCATTGGCGCCACCCCGTCGCCGACTATCCGCTCACCGGCGACGCGGCCCACACCATCATCGCGCGAACGCCGGGACTGACATCGCTGGGCCGCTACCAGGATCGCGACGTCGTTATCGAGGTGTTCGACACGGGTGACGGCCGGTCGGTGGCAGCCCGCGAACAGGTACCCGGAGCCCGCTAGCGGAAAGTGGGTATCGAAGACCTATGCGTGTCGCGACCTTCAACATCCTGCACGGCCGCACGGTCGGCGACGGCGTGCACCCACAGCGGCTCCGAGAATGCGTTCGGCGCCTGGATCCCGACGTGCTGGCCCTGCAAGAAGTCGACTGCGACCAGGCACGGTCCTCTCGTGCCGACCTCACTGCGTTGGCGGCCGAAGCGATGGGAGCTGTGGAGCATCGGTTTGTGGCCGCGATCTCTGGCACTCCCGGCGCGACATGGATGGCCGCCACCGGCGACGAACAACCTGGGACCGCGGGATACGGGATCGCGCTGCTGTCCCGATTCCCGGTATGCAGTTGGCAAGTGGTGCGACTGCCCCGCATCCCGATGCGGTTTCCGATGTTCCTACCCGGGCCCAACCGGGTGATGATCGTCGACGAAGAACCGCGGGCGGCCGTCATTGCCCGGCTGGACACACCACTGGGCCCAGTGACCGTGGCCAACACGCATCTGTCCTTTGTGCCCGGATGGAATCGGCGTCAGTTGCGCCGTCTGAGCCACGACTTGCGTGGCTTTCCCGGCCCGCGACTGCTCACCGGCGACCTCAACATGACGCCCTCCGCGGTGCGCCGTTGGTCGGGCATGCGGCCGCTGGCGGTAGCCGAGACGTTTCCGGCGAACGCCCCCGACCGCCAGCTGGACCATATCCTGACCGATGATCGCGACTTGCGTGGTGGGGTACCCGTGGCGGAGCCGATGCCGATCTCTGACCATCGGCCATTGGTTGTCGATCTCGACCGCGCGTGAGCGCAACTGACCGCGGCTACTCGAAGGGGACGAATCGACTCTGGACCCGATCGATGTCATCCGGCAATGGCATCTCGTCGGTGACTCGAGTGATCTCAACCCCGGCATCGGCGCGATCGATCGAGCGACGCCGCAACATCCGGAGCTTGCCCACGATCACCGAAATCTCCTCTTCGGAAATCCGGCGCGGCAACAGAGCCAACAACGGCGCGTAACCGACGGCGGGCGCGCCGGCGGGGTAACGGGAGCGCAGAAAGGTCACCAGGCTCGATACCCGATCGCCGAATCCCATCGTCATCCTCCATTACCGGCAGTCACCGCCAGGTATAGCCGCGCACGACGACTTGAAACCTCTGTCGGTGAATGGCGGCGGATTTTACCTATCCGACACCAGAACAGGATGAAGCAGATCCGGCCCGACATCCGGGACCGGACCTGCTTCTCGGGAATCTAACTACTGATTCGCCTTCTGGCGCTCTTCGGCAGCCTTAGCGCCGCCGCGCGCGGCTTCGGCCTCGGCTTCCTTCTTGGCCGCGTCGCGCTCGGCGTCGCCCTTGTCCTGCTGAGCCTTGCCTTCTTCGACGAGGTCGTCGCGACCGGCTATCGTGCCGCCCACCTCTTTGGCCTTGCCTTTGATGCCCTCAACGGCGCCCTTGATCGCTTCTTCTGGTCCGCTCTTCTGATCGCCCATAGATATACCTCTCTGTCGGTCTTGCTGAGCTTGCGCCCATTTGGGGTGCGAATCGGCTTATCCTGCCGCAGCCCTGGTCACCTGCCGGGCTGCTCAACTCGTTCGCCTATAGGGGGCTTCCCCCGCTACGATCCGTCAAACAACCTCAGCGAGTTCACCACGACCGCCGCCGTCATCGTGACGACCGTCTGGCCTTGAGAAGGATTGTTCTGCAGGTATTTTGAATAGCGTCAGCCGTCCTGACTGCGCGCCTCGGCCCCTGTCTCTCCGCTGCCGAAGTCGTCGTCCGCCGAAGCGCGGCCCACATAGCTACCATCGCCGTTGCGGCTAGCGCGCGAGCCGGCGACGTTCGAGTCGGATTCGATGTCTTCTTCCGCCTTCTCTGCCTTAGCGCGGTGTTTCCCGGTCATCGTGACGCCTCCCTCACTCGTAAGACGGATACGTGCCGACGCGCAGACCGCCGGCCAGGTGCACCGCGCTGCGCGCCGCCGCCGCGGAGAAAACCGCGTCGGGCACCTTGTCCAGATCTTGGTAGTCGGTGGTCTGCATCGCCTCGCCATTTCAGTAGGTGCTGCCTTGCACCGCAAGCGAATACCCAATTTCGTTACGCGCCTGGAACGCATCCGCGGCGGTCTCAAACGAGGACCGCACCCCGCAGTGGGCTACCCCTTGCCGATGATGGCGTCGCGAGCCCGGTCCAGCATCGCCGCGAACGGACCAGCGACCAGGTTGGCCAGTTGCGACTCGACACCGGCGTGCGGCCGGGTGGGCGCGATCGCTTCGGCGAGCTTGGCGGCGCGGCCCATGCTTTCGAGCTCGTGGTCGCTTAATTCCTTTCCCAGCCTGGCGAACTCGTCCTTCTCCTCCTGTTTGGCGTGGGCGAGAACGTCGTCGCGCAGCTCCGTCAGCAGCCGGGTGAAGTCGCCGCTGTCGACGTCGAGCTTCTCCAGCTTCTGCAGCACCACTTTGGCTTCGTGCTCTTCCTCCAATCGCTGTCCAACCACGGCCTCACCATTGGCGATCTTGCGCTTGGCCCGCGGGTGAACTATTTCCTCTTCGATGGTTTCGTGCACGGCGAGCAATCGCCGAAGGTCGATGAAGCCCTTCTCGCGCGCTTCACCCGACGCCGAAAGCGTTTTGGCGAACAGAGACTTGATCTGCTCGTGCTGACCGGAAAGAAAGTCGACCACATCGGTGGGCGACGTGATGGCGGACTGAGCCATGAAGTCCTCCCCAAGATAGAACCGTGAAGTAGCGCGCCGGACTGTTTGACGCGCATGCAAGCGGCTACCCGTCGCTGCAGTCACCAAACATTCGCCAGTTCGGGGCGGGCGCGCTCATACCGGGTTGTCGATGCTTTCGCGCGCAGGTTCAATCAGCGCACCGGTTTTCACCAGAGCTTGGATCTCGTCGGCGGTCAGGCCGATCTCTTTGAGGATCTCATCGTTGTGCTCGCCCTGGCGGGCGGGCAGCTGGGCGGCCAGCGTGCCGCCGTGGCCGCTGAAGTGCCAGGGCGGCGCGGGGATAGTGATGGTGCCGCCGTGACGGTCGGAGACCTCGCGGGTGACGCCCCAGCCCTTGGCCCACTCGGTTTCGCTGAACTCTACGATGTCGTGCAGTTGACCAGTGGCGATCTTGGCCTCGTCGAGCTGGGCGTCGAGCGAGTCCATGGAATCAAACGTGTAAATCCAGGTCTGCACGATCGCATGCAGCGTCTCGAAATTCTGGCGGCGCAGCTCCGCCGTGCGGAACCGCGGGTCTTCGGCGAGGTCGGTTCGCCGCATCGCGTGCAGATAGAACGGGAAGCTCATGCTCCCGACCAGGCTCATCGGCGTAACGAACTGGTGGCCTTCGGGACTGGTGAAGAACGCGCAGTCGGTGGCGCCCAGGATCGGCGTCTCCGCGCCCAGCTCGGCATCCGAAAGGTCATAGTGCACACGTTCGTTGAGCGAGGTCAGCACCGCCGCCATTGCCACGTCGATGTATTGCCCTTCGCCGGTGACGCGGCGACTCTGTAGAGCCGCCAGGACCGCGATGGTGCCGTGCAGCCCGGCGTAGATGTCGCCGTGCGACAGTGCGTCCGACCGGCGGTCTGCGCCGTCAACTCCGAACTGCTGCAATGTATTATGCGTGAACCCAACTTCGGCCTGGACCGTGGGCGCATACGCCATGCGGCTTCGCCACGGCCCCGTCTGGCCGTAGCCACTGATGGAGGCGTAGACGACGGCGGGGTTGCGCGCTGCCACCGAGTCATAGTCCAACCCGAACGACGCCAGCGCGCCGGGGCGGAAGTTCTCGACGATGATGTCCGCGGTGTCGCACAGTCGCAGCACCGCTTCGCGGGCCTGCGGCACGTTGAGGTCGATGCTCAAGTTGCGTTTGCCCGCGTTCTGTTGCGCGTAGTAACCGCTGATCTCGTCCTGACGCGGAAACGCAAAGCGACTGATATCCCCTTGGGGCGGTTCGATTTTGATCACTTCGGCACCGAGGTCGAGCAGATGCTTGGTGCAGTGCGGGCCGGCTAGCACCCGGGTGAAATCGATGACCCGGACGCCCTCGAGTGGCAGCGTCATGATTATCTTCCCTCGAAACGCGCGGCACCGGGACCTGCCGAGGCAAGTGAGGCCAGCCCGGTCTTCAGGTCTTCGGACTTCCAGATGCCCTTCTGCAATTCCTGCATCGCATCGTCGGTGGCCGAGACCCCATGCGAGACCGCATGGGAAACAATGGCTTTGGTAGATGCGTGCGCCACAGTCGGCCCGTTTGCGAGCTCATGGGCAAGCGCAGTCGTTACGGCGGCGAGTTGATCGTCTGCGACAACGCGGTTGATGACGTTCCAGGGTTCGGGCGTCGTAGCGGCGGGCGAGCATTGCTATCTCCTTGGCGCGCGCGGCCCCGGCACGCTCGGTGACGCGTTGAATGCCCCCCATCAACGGGTTCAGCCCAATCGATGCCTCGATGTTGCCGATCTTGGCCGACTCGCCGGCGACGATCAGATCACAGGCCAGCGCCAATTCCAGACCGCCACCGAGGCATACACCCTGCACGGCGGCAACGATCGGAATCGGTAACGAGTCGAATTCGCGTAGCAGCTCAACGACTCCAATGGCCGGCGCCTCGCCGCGCTCGGCAGTATCGAACAGCGTGACGTCGGCACCGGCGCAGAAATTGCGCAGGCTGCTGCGCAGCAGTACCGCGCGGGCCCGCTGCTCGGCCGCCCAGCGAATGCCGTCGAGCAACGCGTCGAACAAGGCGGTCCCCAAGAAGTTGTGTGGAGCGTGCTGCATGGTCAGTACGGCAACGTGGCCGTCCAGCTCGCGGGCCACCGGCGATGAATCGCGGTCCGGGGAGTTAACCGGCGGTATCGCGCCGGCCGGCTGATCCAGAGTCTGCTCGCTCATGGAAATCCCCTAACTCTTTACTATGCTGAACGTCATACCAATGACAACGATTAACATAGGACTTATTCCGACTCACTGTTAAGAACTATGTATGATGGGCGACATGCCAAGGCGAACCGACAGCAAGGATCGAATGATCGCGGCAGCCCGCCGGCTGTTTCGCGAGCATGGCTATTTCGGTACCGCGCTGTCCGACGTCGTCGCGGAGAGCTCGGCACCGCGGGGGTCGCTGTACTTCCACTTCCCCGGCGGCAAGGAAGAACTCGCGACCGAGGTAGCGCTGTTGCACTCCGCCGACGCCATCGCAAACATCAACCGGGCGGCGGGCACCACCAACACCGCCGCCGAACTGATCGCGGCTTTCATCGGCCGTCCCCGCGACGAGCTCATTGCCAGCGGCTACCGCGAAGGCTGCGCCGTCGCCCCGATCGTCATCGATTCGACGCCGGCGTCGGCGCGGCTCACCGAGACCACCCGGCGTGGCTTCGCAGACCTCATCGCCACGCTGGCCGCACGACTGACCGAAAGAGACATTCCCGAGAACCGGGCCAGGCAACTCGCCCTCAATGCCGTCACCGCCATGGAAGGCGCACTCATCCTCAGCCGGGCGCTGCGCAGCCCCGAACCTTTCGACGCGGCGATCGCCGAACTCACTGCCAGCGCGCGGGCTACCGAAGGAACGTACGTGCGATGACGCTAACAACGGCAAATGAATTGCGCGTCAACCTGATTGGCGCCTGGACACTGCAGTCGTACCAGAGCAGCGCGCTGGACGGCTCCGAAGTGACCTACCCGCTGGGCGTGGATGCCCGCGGCATCATCATGTACACCCCGGACGGCTACATGTCGGCCCAGCTGATGCGCGCCGACCGGACGCCGTTCGACCACGACGATCCGCATCATGCGCCCGACAACGAGCTCGTCGCCGCGGCCGGCGGGTATATGAGCTATGGCGGACCGTTCTCCGTCGTCGAAGACGGCCTGATCGCTCACCATGTCGAAGTCAGCTTGTTGCCCAACTGGATCGGCGGAATCCAGTACCGCAAGGCCCAGTTACGGGAATGCTGCTTGGAGCTCGGGCCGGCCGAACCGATCATGCTCAACGGCGTGCCCCGTAATGCCAAGCTGGTCTGGCGCCGCACCTGAGGTCAGAACTACCGATGGCCTAGGTACCGGTACTACAGTCTGGGCAGGATCCCAGACTAAGGAGGCCGGTGACGAACCCTCAGGATCCGTTCGGACACAATCCCTTTAGCTACGATCCGCTCGGCCGTGTCCCCTATTCCGAGCCACCGACGGCACCGAAGTTCAACATGGCGCCGCCCCCGCCGTCGCAACCCCCGCCCGTCAATGCCTTTGCGACGTTGTCCCTGGTGTTCGCGTTCGTGTTCGCCCCCGTCGGCGCAATTCTCGGGCATCTCGGCCTCGCGCAGATCCGCCGCACCGGTGAGCTCGGCCGTGATCGCGCGCTCGTCGGGCTATCACTGTCGTATGCGTTCATCCTGCTCACCGTCGTCGCGCTGACCGGATGGGCGACGCTCACCCTGGCCGTCTCGCGGCCGCACCAGACGGCGGCTCCCGTGACCACCGCGCCGGCCACCACCAGCGAGTCACCACCGGCGCCCAAGGTGGCGCCGGACGACGTCATCAAGCTGCTGCCCAAGCTGGATGCCCTCAAAAGCATCACCAACGATCAGAATCTGGAGCCCGGCGAAACGTGGGATCGTCCCGGCAAAAGCGACAAGGACGCGACCATCGACCGCCCCCAATGCTGGGGAAGCATGACCCCCGGGGCACCCGAGGCCTACACCCTCGACGCGATTCTGCGGTACCGCGCGGAGGAATTCTCTGACACGCAAACCTTGCTGAAGTCGATCCAGCTCATCCAAGCGGTCATCGCATTTCGGGACTCGCCGACCGCCCAATCGCAAGTGAGCACCCTAGTCGACGGGTGGCGCGAATGCGGCGGGGCGCCCGTGACACTGAGCGCCCGGGGCGGGCCCACTTACACGTTGTCGCTCAGCCCTCCAGCCGATGCCGGCAACGGCATCACCACGATGGACCTGGCACCCAAGGGCCTGAAGGTGCGTTTTGTCCGGGCGGCCGCGGCCAAGGCCAATGTCGTGGTCGACCTGTACGTCGTCAGCCTCGGCACAACCGATGCCAGCGGCCCCCGGCAAACTGCAGTGAGCATCGCCAACTACATCCTCACCAAGATCCCTGACTGACCCCGGCGGCGCTCACCCAGCCCAGTACGGTGGGCACATGAAATATCTCGAGGTCGACGGAGTGGGCCAGGTCAGCCGGATCGGGTTGGGCACCTGGCAGTTCGGCTCACGCGAATGGGGCTACGGCGACGAGTACGCCGCCGGCGCCGCCCGCGACATCGTGCAACGCGCTCGTGCGATGGGAGTGACGCTGTTCGATACCGCCGAGGTGTACGGGCTGGGCAAAAGCGAGCGGATCCTCGGCGAGGCGCTCGGCGACGAGCGCGCCGAGGTTGCGGTGGCCAGCAAGATCATGCCGGTCGCGCCCTTCCCCGCGGTGGTCAAACAGCGCGAGCGCGCCAGCGCACGAAGGCTGCAACTGGATCGCATCCCGCTCTACCAAATCCATCAGTCCAACCCGGTGGTGCCCGATTCGGTGATCATGCCGGGAATGCGTGATCTCCTCGATAGCGGCGACATCGGCGCGGCCGGCGTCTCGAACTATTCGCTGCAGCGTTGGCAGAAAGCCGATGCCGCGTTGGGGCGTCCCGTTATCAGCAATCAAGTCCATTTCTCGCTCGCCTTCCCGAAGGCGCTGAAAAATCTGGTGCCGTTCGCCGAGCGGGAGAATCGCGTCGTGATCGCCTACAGCCCGCTGGAGCAAGGGCTGCTGGGCGGCAAGTACGGAGTCGACAATCGGCCGGGCGGCGTCCGCGCGATCAACTCGCTGTTCGGTACAGAAAACCTGCGCCGCCTTGAGCCGCTGCTGCAGCTGTTGCGCGACGTCGCGAAGGAAGTCGACGCCAAGCCGGCCCAGGTGGCGCTGGCCTGGTTGATCAGCTATCCGGGCGTGGTCGCCATTCCCGGCGCATCCAGCGTCGAACAGCTCGAGTTCAACGTGGCCGCTGGCGACATCGAGCTGCCCACCGCATCCCGCGACGCGCTCACCGAGGCGGCTCTGGCGTTCCGGCCGGTGTCCCCGGTTCGCTTCCTCACCGATCTGGCGCGAGAAAAGCTGACCCGCCGCTGATCTAAGACTGATTGGCCTCGACAAACGCGGCAGGGCTGGCGGGCGCGCCGCGGGCAACCACCAGCGGCATCGACGTCGAGGCGTTGGTGCGCAGGATCGTGTGGACCACGTCGATCAAGTCCTCGATGGGCATCAACTTGCCGGGCATGCAGCCGCGCGACGACCACAGCGGAACCGCTTTCATCGCGAGATCCATATCCCAGCCTTCGTTCATTCCGGTTGCGCCGTCGCCCTCGCCGCCAGCGCACTCCCCGACGATCAGGTTGGTGAAGCCGATGTCGGAGTGTTCGGCCCGCCACGCTTCCACGAGCCGTTCCAGGGCCGCCTTGCTGACGCCATACGCGCCCAGACCCGGCCACGGTGGCCCGAAGGTGCCGGCATCGGACGACAGATAGACCGCCTTGCCGGCCGACGCGGTCAAGTGCGGTATCGCGGCGGCCGTCACCAGCGACGCGCCGATGACGTTGGTGTCGAAGATGCGCCGCCAAGTGTCGGCATCGGTATCGACCATGCGGACCAGCGGCCCGACGGCCGGCGTGTAGACGATGTTGTCGATGCCGCCAAGCGCGTCCGCGGCACGTTCGATAGCGGCGCGACAGGATGCCTGGTCGGTGACATCGCATTCGATAGCGACCGCGTTCGGCCCCGCGTCCTTCGCCGCGGCATCGATGCGCTCCCGGCGCCGGGCGAGAAGCGCAACATTCTCTCCGCGCTGGCCGAGCCCCACACCGATGCAGCGCCCCAGCCCGCTCGATGCGCCGACAACCACTGTCCTTGACATATTTGCCCTCTCCTGTAACGAGCCCGCTGCAGGCACAGCGTATCTAGCAGGGGGTGGACATGTAACTGCGGGCGGAATTCGTGCGCGTCACGCTCGACGTGACCGACGCAGCGATCGCTCCGCCGAAAATCGGGTGACGGTCTGGCTGTCACCCAATTTCTCCTGGTACATCGCGGCGTCCGCACGGGCCGTGACAGAGGAAATAGGCTCGCCGGCAAGTGCAATCGTGGCACCGATGCTCAGGGTCGCGCGGATCGCATTACCGGCGACGTCGATTGGTTCGGCGGCATGACGGCGAATCTTCTCGGCGATCTCGCCGACCTCGTCGATGCCATGGACGCCCGGCAGCAGGACAAGCATTTCGTCGCCGCCGGTGCGCCCAACCGTGTCCCCCCGTCGTACGCTGTCGCGGATCCTCGCCGCCATGGTTGCCAGCACGACGTCGCCGACGCCGTGCCCCCAGGTGTCGTTGATGTCCTTGAAGTGGTCGACGTCGCAGAACAGGATGCCGACATATATTCCGACGGGTCGCTGTTGCTGTAGCTCGGACTCGAGACGCCCCATGGTCTCGGCCCGGTTCGCCAACCCGGTGAGCGTGTCGAAGCGCGCCAACCGTTCGAGCCGTTGCTCCGTCTCGACCTGATCGTCGGCGAGGCGCAGCGCGGCGATCAGCCCATCGACCTTGCCCTCGGCGTCAACATAACGCTTCGCGTGGCCGTCGACCCAGCGGTACCCGGAATCGACGGAGCGGACCCGGAATCGCTGGATAACCGAGTCGCCGTCGGTAATCCCCTGCAGCGCGGTGACGACCGCATCGAAATCGTCGGGATGAATACGGCTACTGAAGCCCGAGCCAAGCCACTGCTGCGGCGGGCCGCCCAGCGCGCCCACAACAGACGGCGAGACCCACGCGGTCTCCCGGCCGCGCAAGTGAACAATGACGTCTACGGCGTTGTCGGCAAGGATGCGGTAGCGCATCTCGGCGTCGGCGCGCAGATTGCTGACCGCCTCCTTCTCCATCAGCAGTCGCTGTTCGCGCTGACTCAAGTAGAGCGTGACCACCCCGATGATGGCCGTCCCCACCACGATCGACAGGCTCCACTCCGTGTGATTGCCGCGAAGGCCCAGCGTCAAAAAGATCGCCCTCGACAGCGCCACCACGATCGGGAAAGCCGCCAGGATTCCCGCCAACCGCACCAATGAGCGCCGGTCGGGTCGCGCCAGCAGCCAGGCGAGCGGAAACCGATCCGGGCGTGCCAGCGACAACGCGGTGGCCAGCAACAGCAGTGCCAAGGCCGTCGAGATCGCCTGGCCGGTCAGGGCAGAGAGGCCCGCCAGCGCCAGAGCGTCGAACAAATAGGCCCCGAAAACCACCAGCGGGATCGCCCCGCCGACGGCCAGGCATACCGCCCAAAGGACGCGTGTCCCACGCTCCAGCCTCATCAGCGCAACGGCACCGGCCAGCAGCAGGACCGACGTTGCCGTCTGCAGGCTCGGGCGCCCCGGCGACGAATCTTGTCGCATTCGGACCGCGTCCCCAAACCACAGCTGGTCGAAGCCGAACGACGCGCCGGTGACGTACTCCACGAGGAACGTGACGGCGCTGACTGCCACGGCTAGCGCCAAGCCACGACCGGCCCACCCGCGCCCGCGCGACGGAAGCCCCGATTGAAGCAAGGTCGCCGCACCTAGGGCTGCCAGGAGCAAGGCGCCCCACGGCGTCATCACCGGCCAGGTCGGAAGGACCCGTGTCAACGGCTCGATACCCGCCGTCCAGCCCACCCAGGTCAACCCTGCAACGCAGAGCACGACCACCGCGGCCACCGAGCCGTACCGCGACAGCGCTGCTCGCGGACGCGCAGCGGGTTCCGGCCCGTTCATCAGCGGCACCTTCCTCCCGGGGTGGCGTCTGACAGGGTTATCCCGCGGGGATTCGGCGGCCGTGGGTGCCCTGTCCAGGAAACCTAGCCCATGAGGCAGTCTCGGCGGGAAAAACCGCGCCGAGGGCGAGTCGCTTTCGCTGGCCGCTGTGCGCGGGCTATCACGTCTGGTTATCGGGTAGAACTTGCAGCACCACGGCGGTGTGTGGCTCCACGATGAACTTGCCTCCCCCGGGCACTTCGTCCGCGGGCGTCGTCTCTTCGGGACCCGTGTACACCACGAGCTTCCACGCCGCGCCGAAATTCTTTGGCGGAAGGGTAAATTCGAGCGACTCGTAATGGGCGTTGAAACACAGCAGGAAAGAGTCGTCGAGGACCCGCTGGCCCCGTGGGTCGCGATCGGGAATGCCATGTCCATTGAGGAATACCGCGACCGATTTCGCAAAGCTCGCACCCCAGTCCTCGTCGGTCATCTCGTCCCCGTCGGGGCCGAACCAGGCGATGTCGGGCAGGCCGTCCTGGCCGCGCCGGCCCACCGGCTTGCCGGAAAAGAATCGCCGCCTGCGAAACACGGGATGGTTCGCACGCAGCGCCGACACGGTACGGGTGAACTCCAGCAGCCCGGTGTCGGCGGTGGCCCAATCGATCCAGGTGAGCTCGCTGTCCTGGCAGTAGCCGTTGTTGTTGCCGCTCTGGGTGCGACCGAGCTCGTCGCCGTGGCAGAGCATCGGGACACCCTGTGACAGCAGCAGCGTGGTGATGAAGTTGCGATGCTGGCGGGCCCGCAGTTCGTTGATTCCAGTGTCGTCGGTCGGCCCTTCGGCGCCGCAGTTCCACGATCGGTTGTGACTCTCGCCGTCGTTGTTGTCCTCGCCGTTGGCCTCATTGTGTTTTTCGTTGTAGGACACCAGATCACGCAGCGTGAACCCGTCGTGGGCGATGACGAAGTTGATCGAGGCCACCGGCCGGCGCCCGGTGTGCTCGTAAAGGTCGGCCGAACCGGACAGCCGGTAGGCGAACTCGTCGAGGGTCGACGGTTCGCCACGCCAGAAGTCGCGCACGGCATCGCGGTACTTGCCGTTCCATTCCGTCCATTGCGGCGGGAAATTGCCCACCTGGTAGCCGCCCGGCCCGACGTCCCATGGTTCAGCGATCAGCTTGACCTGGCTGACGGTCGGATCCTGTTGCACGAGTTCGAAAAACGTCGACAGTTTGTCCACGTCGTAGAACTCGCGGGCCAGTGTGGAAGCCAGGTCGAACCGAAAGCCGTCGACGTGCATTTCGGTCACCCAGTAACGCAGCGAATCCATGATCAGCTGCAGCGAATGCGGATGGCCGACATTGAGGCTGTTTCCCGTGCCCGTGTAGTCCATGTAGTACTGCTTGTCGTCGTCGACCAGCCGGTAGTACGCCGCGTTGTCGATACCGCGCATCGACAACGTGGGACCCAAATGGTTGCCCTCCGCGGTGTGGTTGTAGACGACATCAAGGATCACCTCGATATTCGCTTCGTGCAGGGCGCGCACCATCGCCTTGAACTCCTGCACCTGCACCCCCGGGGAAGTGCCGGTCGAGTACTTGAAGTCGGGCGCAAGAAATCCAATTGTGTTGTAGCCCCAGTAATTCGACAGCCCCCGCTCAACCAGGGTGGAGTCATTGGCGAAGTGGTGCACCGGCATCAGCTCGATCGCGGTGACGCCCAGACTCTTGAGGTGGTCGATGATGACCGGATGCGCCACGGCGCTGTAAGTGCCGCGTATCTGCTCGGGGATGTCTGGATGGGTCTGCGTCAGACCCTTGACGTGCGCCTCGTAGA
This sequence comes from Mycobacterium montefiorense, assembly GCF_003112775.1. Classification (GTDB taxonomy): domain Bacteria; phylum Actinomycetota; class Actinomycetes; order Mycobacteriales; family Mycobacteriaceae; genus Mycobacterium; species Mycobacterium montefiorense. The sequence continues at coordinate 353,228 of NZ_BFCH01000007.1, forward strand.
TGACCGTGTCCGCGTACTCGTGACTCGGCGGCCGGTCGTTACCCCAGTCGAAGTACGGATTGATCACCACGGACTTGGGCATGCTCGCCGCGGAGTCGTCGTCATTGCGGCTATCGGGGTCGCCGAAGTTGTAGCTGAACAGCGATTGGCCCCAATCGAATGTGCCATCGATGGCTTTCGAATACGGGTCCAGCAGCAGCTTGTTCGGGTTGCACCGCAGCCCCTCGGCGGGCTGGTATGGGCCATAGACCCGATAGCCATAACGCTGGCCGGGTTCGATGGCCGGTATGTAACCGTGCCAGACGAAATAGTCGACCTCTGGCAGGGTTATGCGCGTCTCGGCACCGTCGGCGTCGAACAGGCACAGCTCCACCCCCTCGGCCACTTCACTGAACAACGCGAAGTTGGTGCCGGCGCCGTCGTAGGTGGCGCCCAGCGGGTATGCCTTGCCCGGCCACAGTTCACCGGTAGGCGTCGGCGCAAGCGCGTCTGCTCTGGTCATGGCGCACTTGATACCCGACAGCTGCAGCGATCAAACAACTGTGCGAAACGCCCTTGTGGAGTTGCTATTTCGAAGTTCGGACACAATCACCGGCGCCTGGTCGCCCTACCTAGGTGGCATCCCCGCGTCTGGGTCTGGTGGACTTGCCGGCGCTGCGCAAGGTGCGATTACTGGAGCGCAGATCGCTGTTCGTCGCGGAAAGATCCGCGTTGTCATCTTCGAGGTTCAGGATGCGTGCGATGCCGGCCAGGTTGATCCCGGCGTCAACCAACTCGCTGATGCGCCGCAACCGGGCCAAGTCATCAGAACTGTACCGCCGGGTTCCGCCTTCGCTTCGAGAAGGCGTGAGAAGGCCAGCGCGCTCGTAGAGGCGCAGCGATTGCACCGCGACGCCGGAAAGCTCGGCAGCGACGGAGATTCCGTACACGCCGTGATCAGACGCAGGCGCATCGGCCCGGTCCGAGAAATCGGCCATCAAGCACCTCCTTGCTTGCACACGCAGAAAACCTGTTTATCACACTTGCACTAAAGTGTCGACGATGCTATATAAAACCTATGCCTGATGGCATAGATAAATCACGTCTCACGGCGACAGATTGGAGCGAGAGATGACCGCAAGGCTGATGTGTACCGACCAATGCTGGGCGAAGGCCGTGGCCGCGGTGGACGGCCGCGCTGATCGTCGGCGAACCCCGGCAGCCTCCGTCGCCGCAACCGCCTGCCGCCGATAGCGCAGCTGCGCTGGCTGTTATGACATGATATGAACGCCCTCGCGTTGAACAGCCAGCGCCATAAATGCCGACGCCGTGGCTTCGCGCCTTCTTGCACCTTTCCTTGTCCCTAACGGGGTTCGGTGGTGTACGCGTAGCAGCGGTCGGTCGTGTCCGGTGATCTGATCCCGAGGAGACGAAGTCCGCCATGAATTGGGACCTCAACGGCCAATCTGCCGATGTCGAACAAGCCCTGGCCGGCGGCGCGCCCCAGTGGGCAGGCTGGTTCCGGTTCTATTTCTCCGACCAGCGCTGGGAGTGGTCCGAACAGGTTCAACGATTGCACGGCTATGAGCCCGGCAGCGTTGCCCCGACCACCGAATTGGTGCTGTCACACAAACATCCGGATGACCGTGGGCAAGTCGCGGCCACCATCGACGAGATCCTCAACACCCACCAGGCGTTCAGCACCCGTCATCGGATCATCGACACCTGCGGACAGGTGCGCCACGTGGTGGTCGTCGGCAACCACCTGCACGACGACCAGGGTGAGGTGATCGGTACACACGGGTTCTACGTCGACGTCTCCTCACCGCCCGATCAGGAACGGGAAGATCTCGTCACCGCAAAACTGGCCGAGATCACCGAACAGCGCGCCAGTATCGAGCAAGCCAAAGGGATGTTGATGCTTATCTACGGCATTGGCGAAGGCCCGGCGTTTGATTTGCTCAAATGGCTGTCCCAGGAAGCCAACATCAAGCTTCGGCCACTGGCAGAACAGATCTGCGAAGATTTTCGCGCGTTGGGTCCGCGCGTTAGCTCACAATCGGACTTCGATCACCTGCTGCTCACCGCGCACGAGCGCGTCGACCCGGCGCTTTCGTAACGTTACTTCTTGCTCGGAATGACGATGACAACGATCAGCGTAAGGATGGAGAAGAACAGCCCGAGAATTCCCCATCCCAGCGGGTTACGGCCCTTCGTCGCGGCAATCAGGCCGCACACGATTGCGGCGATGACGCTGCCAATGGCCACGAAGATCCCCTTGATCCCGCGCAGAATGAGCCCTGCCGCAAGCGGATCCGAACTAGCCAGAATTACCGAGTGCAACATGTCGGGTCCTTTTCTCGTCAGAAGTGGCTAACGAATACCCTCACGACTGCACCCCAAACCGCAATTCCCGTTGCCGGCCGAATAACGACTTTTGTCGCTGCGATCCGTTTTACCGAGGCCCGGAAGAAGGCTCAGAGTTCATCCGAGAAATCGGCGGTGATCCAGCGGTCCGGGCGCACGGTGAACAACACGCTGTCCTGGTTCTCGATGCTGCGGACAAATTCGCGCCCGCCCTCTTCGCCGAGGTAACGGATGGCGATGGCTTCGCGCACGTCTAACGGGGTCGGGTTGGTGGTCTCGACCACGGTGCCCTCGACGACCACATATTGGTACGGCGGCTCTTCGCGCTGTACCACCAGCGTGACGACGCCGGCCCGCTCGATGAGTTTGGCCTTACGAGACCTCGCGCCGGTGTTGACCCGGATGTTCCCGCCCGGGGCGTAGTCGTACCAAATCGGGACGCTGGCCGGCGGACGCCCGTCGTCGGCGGCCACGGACAACACTCCGACGTGCTTGGCTTCGAGGAAATCCTGACGTTCGCTCTCGGTGAAAGAACCCATGGTCGGGTGAACGTACCACCCGCGCCAGGCTATTCCCGAGAGCCTTGGATCAGTTCAAGAACAACGCGGGGATCTTCACCAGCAACTCGTAGAGGCCATAGGTGAATGGCACCCCCACCCAAACCCAGGTGCCGGCGCCCAGCAGCTTGTCGCGTGGCGATCTCGTCTCGATCGATCGGTCGGTCATCGTCCACCCTCTCCGGAGATCACGCTGGCCGGCTTTCGCGTATCCATGCCCGCCACAACGAAGCTGGGCGGCCGTGGCGTACGAATCAGCTCGTTGCACACCACGCCGATCAGCAACAGGATCACCATGATCATGAATGACCATCGGTACCGCTCGGGTCCCGCCACATGGGCAGCAATGCGGTTGTCGGCAATCGCGTTGACAATCACCGGCCCGAGCACACCCGCTGTCGACCACGCTGTCAGCAGCCTGCCGTGGATCGCCCCGACTTCGAGGTAGCCGAACAGGTCACGCAGGTAGGCAGGCGCCGTCGAGAAGCCCGCGCCATAGAACGACAGCAGCAAGATGCACACCACAAGGAATAATGGCTTGCTTGTATTTTGCGCGACGATCAAAACGACATAGAGCGCCGCGCCCAGACCGAGGTACAGCCGGTACATGTTTTTGCGACCGGCCCCATCCGACGCCGAAGACCACAGTATGCGTCCCAACGAATTTGCCAGCGAGAGTATCGCTACGAATCCCGCCGCCGCCGCGGTCAACGCCGCGGGAGAAGCCGCGCGTGGAAAGTAATCCCGGTAAATGGGCGCGGCCCGCTCCAGGATGCCTATTCCCGCAGTGACGTTGAAGCACAACACTATCCACAGCAGCCAGAACTGGGGCATCCTGATCGCCTCGTTCGCGGTGCGATCGGGGCCAGCGGCATGCGGCAACTTCGACGAGGCGACTCTGACGATGGGTGGTTCCCATTCGTGCGGCGGCACCCGAATCAGCAACACTCCCACCGACATGAAGACGGCGTACACCAGCCCCATGACCAAGAACGTCGCAGCAAGTCCGTGCCGGTCGGAGCCGAACCATTTCATCAACTGCGACGACCACGGAGAGGCGATCAGCGCACCGCCGCCAAACCCCATGATGGCAAAGCCGGTCGCCATGCCCGGCTGGTCGGGAAACCATTTCATCAACGTGGAAACCGGTGAGATGTAACCGATTCCAAGACCGATACCGCCGATGACACCGTAACCGACGATGATCAGCCACATCTGTCCCAGCTCGGCCGCGGCCGCCGCGACAAGCAACCCACCGCAAAAGCAGGACAACGCCACGAACATCGCCCAGCGAGGGCCGCGTCTGTCCACCGCCGTGCCGAAGACGGCGGCCGACGCACCCAGCATGACAATGCCCAGCGTGAACGGCATAGCACTTAAAAGACCTGATGCCCCAAGTGTTTCATGTAGGGGCAGTTTGAAAACACTCCACGAGTAAACGCTGCCGATCGCTAGGTGTATCGACAGCGCAGCGGGGGGAACGAGCCATCTACTCCACCCGGGCCCGGCGACGATTCGATCGCGCGACAGAGCTGCAGCAGACATCATTGTCCTCTTTCCACACGGCGAGCGCCCTGTTGCTTGAGGGCGCCCGGGAGTTTCACGTCAGCGACCAATTGGCAAGCAAGACAGAAACATTCGGCGGCTACTTCACTATGATTTATTGCCGATGATTTTCGGCAAGTTCACCCGATGCTAGCGACCCGGGTCACACGATGAAGTCGAGGAACTGTGATGAAAACGGTTGTAGTCAAGGGCGACTACCGAGTCGCGTGTCCCAGTATCAGTGGGTGGACAATACGTGGCATCCCGCGCCAGACGACATGATCGGCCGTAACAGCAAATCCGCAGGCGCGCATCAACTCCCCGGTCGGCCGGTTACAGCAGCATCCGCCGGCGAAGGCACGCCACGGACGAAACAGGTAGTCCTGCCAGGCTGCGAGCAACCGCGAACTCGCGCGCACATGTTCTACGAACAACAACTGCCCACCGGGGCGCAGCACGCGTGCGATCTCGAACAGCGCGCGTTCGGGATCCTCGACGGTGCAAAGGACGAGCGTCGAGACGACGGTGTCCACGGACTCGTCGGGCAGCGGTAGACGCTCCGCGGGCGCGTCGATGATCTGTGCGGGACGGGGATGCCGCTGCAGCCGAAGCGCGAGCTTTCGGCGCATCGCGGGCTCGGGCTCCAACAGCAGCAGATCGTCGACGCCGTCGGGATAGTGCTCGATGTTCAGTCCGGTCCCCGCGCCGATCTCGACGACACGCCCGCGGGCGCCGCTCACCAGCGTCCGCCTCCGGCTACGCATGCCCGCGAGCTCACCGAGCCACACAAACGGGTCATACACCAGGGCCATAATCCGCAGCCACGACGCGGAGCGCGGGCGCACTTCTAGTTCGATACCAGTGTCGGTCATGGCGCAAACGTAGAAGAGGCCACCGGGTGCGCGCATCGCCCAGGGCGGCCATCTTCGGCCGATGGCCCGTTTGGGCTAGGTCACAGCAGTCCGAGGCGCGCGGCCTCCGCAACGGCAGCGGTCCGCGAGGTGCGTCCCAGCTTGCGGCGGATGTTCGCCACATGGCGGTGCACGGTATGCGGGCTCAGCACCAGATGCTCGGCGATCTCGCGATCGTGCAGACCGCGCGCAAGGCAGGCGAGAATCTCGCGTTCACGAGCGGAGAGCGCGACCGGCTCTGGCTCGTGTGCGTGCTGCTGCGGCGACGGCGTCGACGGCCCCAGCGACTCGCGGCATGCGCGCGCGACGGAATCCGCGTCACCATGCCAGGGAAAGTGCGCACTGCCGGGCAGCGAGATCAGCGCGGCGCCGGGGATCGCCGCCGCAACCTCACGCCCGAGCCGGTAAGGCACGGCACGGTCGTCGCGACGATGCACGACCAGCGTCGGCGAGTAGACGTTGGGAAGGTACCCACGGACATCGAGGCGATAGACCAGACCCAACAATGCGGCGGCGGCCTCGGCGGTCGCCGCCCCTCGCTGCAACCGTGCGAAGCGTTCGTGCTCCGCGGATTCGGCGGCACCGAGGAACATGTTGCTGAGCAAACGCGAGCCGAGTCCCCAATGCGCGCGAACCGCCGCGATGATCGCGTCGCCCACTCCCGGTGCGGTGATCACCGAGCCATCGGCGTAGGACCCGTACAGCACCAGCCGCTCGACTCTTTCGGGATACGTTGCAGCAAAGGCGATTGCGGTGCAGCTCCCGCAGGATCCGCCCAACACAGACACACGCTCGAGATCGAGCTCGTCGAGCAGCGCCCGCAGCATCGCCACTTCCGCGTCCAGGGTCAGGTCCGAATCTCGCAACGCGCGGTCCGACATGCCGACGCCGAGCCGGTCGTAGCGGATCAGCGTGTATCCGTCGGCGACGCTTTCCCAGAATTGCCGGAAGCCGGAGCTCTCCCAGTCGAGTTCGAGATGGCTCACCCACCACGCCGGAGCGACCAGAGCTGGACCATCGCCGCGTACTTCGTACGCCACGCGGCGGTCGCCGACGCGCAGGAACCGAATCTCGGACTTTGCCAGCATCGCATTGAGCGTACGACGGCGTTCTGGCCAGCGAAAGGATTGCTATACCAACGGCTAAAGCAGCCCAAGCAATTGTAGGTCGGTGACGTATTTGACGATGACCGGCGGCGAGACGTGCGGGATGTCATTGTCGGGCCCGATTTTGGCCTCCTGCACCGCGGCGCGGAATCTGTCCGTCGACGCTGAGGCGCCGCGCATCGGCAGTGCGGGCCGCACATACCTGGGGCCGGCCGACTGCAGTATCTGCAGCACGCTGTGCTGCCGCTGTCGATGGGGCAGACCCCGCAGGCCGCACTCAAACCGTTGCAACCATTCGTCGAAATCGTCGATGCGCTCGATGGAATGGCCGGCATCGATCAGCCAATCGACGTACTCGTCGAGCCCGACACCGTCGTCGTGCGGGTTCATCACGTGATAGGTCTCAAACCCGTCGACCACCTCGGCTCCGAGCGTGGCGATCGCCTCGGCAACGAATTCGACCGGCAGCCCGTCGTAGTGCGCCCGTTGCCGGTTGCCGTTCGCGTCGCGCTGATAGAACGAACCGGGCGCGATGCCCGTGGCCACCAGGCTCAACACCATCCGCGTCACCAGGTCCGAGACGTTGAGCTGACCCAGGTAACTGGTGTCGGCCAAGATCATGCCGCTGCGGAACACCAGAACCGGCAGCCCGAACAATTCATGGGCTTCCCGTAGCAACACCTCACCGGCCCACTTGCTGTTGGCGTAGCCGCTCACCGAGCCGCCGTCGTTGACGCGCGTCGGGCTGATGATCCGGATGTCGGCGTCCTCGGTGAACGCCGAGCGCTCAATCGGGTCACCGACGTTGGCAGTCGACACATATGTGTAGGGCTTGAGTTTCGTAGTCAACGCCAGCCGGATCAGTTCCGCGGTGCCGCCGACGTTGGGGCCGAACAGTTCGCTGTAGGGCAATACACCGTTGACCAATGCGGCCGAATCAACGATCAAATCAACGGTTTCGGCCAGTCGCTGCCACGTCTGGCCGTCGAGGCCGAGGTCCGCTTGCGCCTTGTCTCCGGCGATGACCTGAAGACGATCCGCCGCAAGCTCCTCAAAGTGCGCCAGCAGTTGCGGATCCCCGGTGTCGAAGACCTTCTCCAGACGACGCAGAGCATCCGCGTCGGAGGATCCACGCACCAGACAGATCAGTGTGCCGTCGACCAATTCCAGTTGCTCAAGCCATTTCAGCACCAGGTAACGCCCGAGGAACCCGGTCGCGCCGGTCAACAGAACCGTACGTAGCTCCGCGCTCGGGCCCGGCAGCGTGGCGGCCGCCGATAGCGTTGCGGCGTCCATGAACTTGTCCAGGGTGAGATCGGCGGCATGGATTTCGCCGGGCTGCGCGCCGTGCGCGGCCACAAAACGCGGATCGACAACGTGCCGGTCAACCTGATGGCTCAATGCGCTCACCGACGGTGCGTCGAACAGAACGCGGACAGTGAGGTGGGTGTCGAGAGTTGTGTTGATCGCGGCGATCAAACGCATTGCCGAGATGCTGTTTCCACCGAGGTCGAAGAACGAATCGTCAACCCCGACCCGCTCGAGGCCGAGGATCTCGGCGTAGACACCGGCCAGGGCTTCCTCGACTGCGTTACTCGGAGCACGGTACTCACTGCTGTGGTACTGCGGTGCCGGCAAGGCGCGGGTGTCAAGCTTGCCGTTGACCGTCAACGGCAGTGCGTCGAGGACCGCGATGGCGGCGGGGACCATGTAGGGTGCCAGCCGCTGGGCCAGCGCGGCTCGGGCACCGGCGGTGTCGACCGCCCCGGTTGACACTTCGGTGACATAACCCACCAAACGCTTGTCGCCGGGGCGGTCCTCGCGAACCACCACAACCGCGGCCTCGACCCCATCCAAACCGCTTAGCGCCAACTGGATTTCGCCGAGCTCGATCCGATAGCCGCGAATCTTGACCTGCTCATCGGCCCGACCCAAATACTGCAGCTGCCCATCAGCACGCCATGACACCAAATCGCCGGTGCGATACATGCGTTGCCCTGGCGCGAACGGGCAGGCCACAAACCGCGATGCCGTCAATCCCGCGCGGCGCAGATATCCGGCCGCCAACCCACGCCCGGCCACGTACAACTCGCCCACCGCACCCGGTGGCACCGGACGCAACCAGGGGTCGAGCACAAGCAGCGCCGCCCCCGGAATCGGCCCACCGATCGGAGGTGCCCCTGATCCGGCAGTCAGCGGTGGACTGACCGTCGCGCACAGCGTGGACTCGGTGGGACCATAGGCGTTGGTCATCACTCGCCCCGGCGCCCATCGATCCACCAGCTCCGCCGAGCAGGCCTCGGCGGCCACCACCAGTGCCGCGGACTCCAAGCCTTCGGGCGACAGCGCCGACACCGCCGACGGGGTCTGGTGCAACACGGTGACGTGTTCGTCAATCAGCAAGTTCTGCAAGTCATCTGGCACCGCGGCCACCGACTCGGGCACGATCAGGAGCCGAGACCCGTGCAGCAACGCCCCCCAGATCTCTTCGACCGAGGCGTCAAACGCATAGGAGTACCACTGCGACCACACCTCCCCCGGCCCCGACGGCAGACCCACATGCAGCGACTCCAACAGCTGAGTCACGTTGTGGTGAGTCGTCGCCACCCCCTTGGGCACACCGGTAGTTCCCGACGTGTAAACGACGTGGGCGAGGTCCCCGGGCGCGGGCGCCGCCAACGCGATGCTCGGCTGGGCCTGTACCGCCGGCTCATTGACGCCGAAGACCGGCACCCCGTGACTATCGAACCGCCCGGCTAACTCAGCGGTGGTCAGCGCCGCGATCGGCGCGGCATCGGCGAGCATGAACTCGACGCGAGAATCGGGCACCGCGGAATCGATCGGCAGGTAGGCCGCCCCCGACTTGAGCACCGCCAATATCGCCACGATCGCCTCGGCCGAGCGCGAAAACATCACCGCC
>NZ_BFCH01000007.1:362875-452360 GCF_003112775.1 Mycobacterium montefiorense
CACACACCGGCCCGGACCCGCACCCAGACCAACCAGCAAGTGCGCCAACCGATTAGACGCCTCGTCAAGCTCTCGATAACTCATCGAGCGGGCCGCACAACTAATCGCCACCGCATCCGCCGTGCGAGCGACTTGGGCGGCAAACAATTCCGGTATCGACTCCCCGGCCACCGGCCGAACCAACATCGCGCGATTGCCGATCTCGTCCAGACGGGCATGTTCATCGGCATCGAGCAAATCCACCGACGACAACCGCCGCGACGGATCCTCCACCATGGCCAACAACACCCGGCACAGCCGATCGGTAAGCACCTCAACGCTTTCAGCGTCGAATAGATCGGCGTCGTATTCGACGCGTAGCGCCAGTTCTGAGCCTGGCGTAGCTTGCAGTGTCAGCGGGTAGTGCGTGGATTCGTGACTGGTGAACTGGGTGATCGCCAGCTCACCGAGTCCCGATGATGCCGCGGCGTCGATCGGGTAGTTCTCGTAGACGAACAAGGTGTCAAACAGCTGTTCGTGACCGATGAGGCGGTGGATATCGCTGAGCGCCACATACTCGTGATCCAGCGTCTGTTGATGGACGTCGTGCAGCTGGTCGAGTAGCTCGGCCGCGGTGGTGAGCGCGGTGGCGCGTGCCCGCACCGGCACCGTGTTGATCGCCAGGCCCACAAGCGATTCCAACCCAGCCACCTCGGCTGGACGTCCGGAGACGGTGGCGCCGAAGGCCACATCGTGCTGACCGGTCAGCCACATGAGCAGCTGAGCCCAGCCGGCCTGCAGCACGGTATTGACGGTGGTGCGGTGTGCGCGGGCGAGTTGGGCCAAAGCCTGCGTGGTCTGCTCGGGTAGCCGCAACGATCTCAGACCGCGCGGTCCGAGTTGCTGCGTGTGCCGCGCGCCGATCAACGTCGGCGTCTCGAAGCCGTCGAACACTTCCCGCCAGGCTGCCTGGGCAGCGTCGAGGTCTCGATCGGCAAGCCAGGCAACGAATCTGCGATACGGCACCGGTGCTGGCAACCGCTGCCTGTCGTAGCTCGCGAATATCTCCTGCAGCAGGATGGGCAGCGACCAGCCGTCGAGCACGATGTGATGGTTGGTGAGCACGAACCGGTATTGGTCTGGCGCGGTGCGAATCAGCGCCGCGCGAAAGACCGGCGGGTTGGCCAGGTCGCAGACCGCAGCACGTTCGTCGACACACAATCGCTGCACCTGCTCGTCGACATTGAAGTCGCCGCCATTCAGGTCGATGTATTGCCACGCGGGGGCGGCGTCGGCGGGAATGATTTGCACCGGCGGGTCGAATTGCGGGCAGAAGTGTGCCGCCAGGTTGGGATGACGGGTCACGACGGCGTGCACCGCCTCACGCAGTCGAACCTCGTCGAGCGAGCCGGTCATGGTGATGTCCAGCTGTGGCTCGTACGGATCGACACCACTGCTCTGCGCGATGGTGGCGTGAAAGAACAGTCCTTGTTGCAGCGGCGTCAACGGCAACACATCGGCAATCTGATGGTGCCGCTCGAGTTCGTCGAGCTCGCTTTGGGTAAGACGGGCGGGAAGCACATCCGACGGGGTCAACCCGCCCCCACCGCGCCGCACGTGCGCGCAGATACCGGACAGGGCCTCAAACCACAACTGGCTCAACCGATTTATCTGGGATTGATTCAGAACTGACGGTGCCCATGTCCAGTTGGCATGCAGGTGCGGGCCGGCCTCGCTGTCGATGGTGCCGGCGTCAAGTGTCACGGTGTAACTCAGCGGTATCGGTACCGCTGTCGCCGTCGTGGTGGCCGACAAAGCGTCGACGCTGGGTCGCCACAGATCCTCGGTCAGATCGGCGGCACCGCCCAGGCGGCCAAGGTAATTGAACGCGATCGCCGGGTCTGGCCCACTCAGATCCACCTCGTTGTTGAGGTAGCGCAACAATCCGTAGGTCAAGCCTTCGGGTAAGCCGCGCAGTTGTTCTTTGGCAGCTTTGATCACTCCCCCGAGCCCGACCTCCCCAGCGGTTACCAGGTGCCAGTCCAGCCCGCCGACGTTGAGCGCCACCGGATACTTGGCGGTAAACCAGCCCACTGTGCGCGACAAATCGACGCGGGCGTCCAGCTGCTCCTGGCGACCATGGCCTTCCACGTCGATACCGACCGGTACATCTGCGGTGCCCAAGAACTCGGCGAATGCCAGCCCGAAGGCAATCAACAGAATGTCTTGCACACCAGCGTGAAACGCCGTGGGTACCTCACCGAGCAGCATGCGTGTCGTCTCGATATCCAGCGATAGCGACAGCTTCCCGGCGTTGGCGTGGGTGTCTGCGCCGGGTTGCATCGCCGGCAACGCCGCCGGGGTCGCCATCACGTTGCGCCACACGCCGGCGTGCTCCACGACGTCGGGCCGGCGCGCGTGCTCATCGATCAGCGAGGACCAGCGGGCAAACGATGTGCCGCCCGCCGGCAACGCGACGGGTCGGCCGGTGTGGTGCAGCGCCCAGGCAACGTTGATGTCTTCCAACAGGATTCGCCACGACACCGCGTCGACGGCCAGGTGATGGATGATCAACACCAGCTGACTGGTCGAGGTAATCCACAACGCGCTCACCATTACCCCGGCAGCCGGATTCAGCCGCGACCGCGCTTCGACCAGCGCCCGATCGGACAACTCTTCGGCGATGTGCAGGCAGTCTTGCGCGCGCACCGAGCCTGGTTCGGGCACCTGCAGTGACCAAACCCCGGCCCCGTCGTCGTCGACGTAGAGGCGCAGCACGGCATGCCGGTCCAGCAGGGCCTGCAGCACGACGCTGACATCGGCATCGGTGACGCCGGAAGGGGCTTGGACCACCATCGTCTGGTTGAACTGGTCGATCGGGCCGTCCACTCCGTGCAGCCAGCGCATGATCGGGGTCGCGACGACTGAGCCGATACCCTCGTCGACCGCATCATCGTCGCCGGTGGCGATCGTGGCCACTCGCGCCAGACCGGCCACGGTTTGTTCGACGAAAATGTCGCGCGGGCGACACAGCACCCCGGCGGCGCGGGCCCGGGCCACGACCCGCATCGACAAGATGCTGTCGCCGCCGAGGTCGAAGAAGGAGTCGTCGATTCCGACCCGGTCCAGGCCGAGGACCTGGGCGTAGATAGCGACCAGGATTTCCTCGATGGCGTTGGACGGAGCCCGGTAGTCGGCGTCACGGTACTCTGGTGCGGGTAATGCGCGGGTGTCGAGTTTGCCGTTGACCGTCAACGGCAATGCGGCCACCACCACGACCGCCGCCGGGACCATGTAGGCCGGCAACCGCTCGGCCAACCGGGCGCGTACACCATCGACATCGACGAACCCGGGAACCGCCTCGGTGACATAACCCACCAGCCGCTTATCGCCGGGACGGTCCTCACGAACCACCACAACCGCTGCCTCGACTCCATCCAAACCGCTTAGCGCCGCCTGGATTTCGCCCAGCTCGATCCGATAACCGCGGACCTTGACCTGCTCATCAGCCCGCCCGACATAGCGCAGCTGCCCGTCGGTACCCCAGCTCACCAGATCCCCGGTGCGATACATACGTTGCCCTGGCGCTGCCGCGCCGGCGAACGGACAGGCCACAAACCGCGAGGCGGTCAACCCGGCCCGGTGTAGATAGCCCACCCCCACACCTGCACCGGCCACATACAACTCGCCCACCACGCCGGGCGGCACCGGCCGCAATCGCGCGTCGAGCACAAACAACGCCGCCCCCGGAATCGGCACCCCGATGGGCACCACCCCAGTTCCCGCCTGCAGCGGCACACTGACGGTGACGCATAGCGTGGTCTCGGTGGGACCATAGGCGTTGGTCATCACTCGCCCCGGCGCCCAACGATCGACCAACTCCACTGCACACGGCTCAGCCGCGACTACCAACGCCGCCGACTGCAAGCCTTCGGGCGACAGCGCCGACACCGCCGACGGAGTTTGGTGCAACACGGTGACGCGTTCGTCGATCAGCAAGTTCTGGAAGTCATCTGGCACCGCGGCCACCGACTCGGGCACGATCAGGAGCCGAGACCCGTGCAGCAACGCCCCCCAGATCTCTTCGACCGAGGCGTCAAACGCATAGGAGTACCACTGCGACCAGACCTCCCCCGGCCCCGACGGCAGACCCATATGCAGTGGGCTCAACAGCTGAGTCACGTTGTGGTGAGTCGTCGCCACCCCCTTGGGCACGCCGGTGGTGCCCGAGGTGTAGACAATGTGGGCGACATCATCGGCGACCGGCAACGGCAACGCCACACCGGGCTGCGCGCCAATGTCGGGATTCTCGACATCAATCACCACGACGCCGTGACTTTCGAACCGCCCGGCTAACTCAGCGGTGGTCAGCGCCGCGATCGGCGCGGCATCGGCGAGCATGAACTCGACGCGAGAATCGGGCACCGCGGAATCGATCGGCAGGTAGGCCGCCCCCGACTTGAGCACCGCCAATATCGCCACGATCGCCTCGGCCGAGCGCGAAAACATCACCGCCACACACCGGCCCGGACCCGCACCCAGACCAACCAGCAAGTGCGCCAACCGATTAGACGCCTCGTCAAGCTCTCGATAACTCATCGAGCGGGCCGCACAACTAATCGCCACCGCATCCGCCGTGCGAGCGACTTGGGCGGCAAACAATTCCGGTATCGACTCCCCGGCCACCGGCCGGTCCAGCACCGCACGATTGCCCAACAGGTCCAACCGCGCCCGCTCATCGTCGCCGAGCAACGGCACCTCGCCCACCACCACGGACGGATCCGCCGACAGCAGACGGTCAAAGAGCGATTCCAGACGCGTGATGTGCCCGGCGATCTCGTCGGCGGCGTACCGGTCCGGATTCCAGGCGAAGTGAACCTGCGGTGCGCCGTCACCCAGCTGTGGATAGATGTTGACCGCGATGTCTTGGATGGGGAAGTTGCTCAGTATGTTGACGATGGCTTCGGACGAGCCGAAATAGAGCGGGGCCGCAAAGTCGAGCACGTTGACCGTCGGGCCGAACTCGAGGTTCATGTCGCGACGGTTTCCATCGCCGGCGATGTCCGGGAAACCCCTGAACTGTTGATGCCGCAGTGCGCCCACCACGGCCGTGCCAACCCGATCGGTGAGTGCGCCAATGGTGTCTCCATCGAGAACATCGATGACCAGCGACACCATGTTGGACACCATGCCCGCACACTTTTTCAGCGCAGCGGTGGTGCGCGCCGAAACCGGCAGCGACAGCGAAACGGTCTGTTGCCCTGTCGTTTTCGCGAGGAACACCGCCATGGCCGCGACAACCCTCGCGACGTCGAACCGATGTGGGCAGGCCAATTCGCGCACCAGCGGGTGGCGCGGGGCCACTGTCCGCTGTCTTCCCGACAAGTCGGTGACTTCCGGGGACCCGCGCAGCACGTTCTGCCAGTACTCGGCATCGGCTTGACTGCGTGAAGAGCTCCGATATTTCTCGTCCGCGACACGGAATAGGTCGAACTCCGAGAAATCAACCTCACCCGTAGTGGCAGCCGCTCCGGAGTAGACCTCCGCCACGTGCCGCATGAAACTGTAGGAGCCGTAGCCGTCCAGAAGGACGTGGTGCACCCGCAGGTAAAAGTAGGCCAAGTTGTCGGTAATTCGAAGCAGCACGAAATCGGTGAGCCGGTCGCGAACCATATCGACCGGCCGGCGGTAGTCGTGGTCCATCCAGGCGCGAGCAGCGGCTACCGGGTCGGACTCGGCCCGCAGATCGATACACTGCAGGGTCTGCGGAACCGAATGGTCGAGCATGAACACCGGTTCGCCATCGTCGAGGGACAGCCGAGCACATGGTGTGCCGAACCGCGTCGCCGCCGATCTGCACGCGTCCATCAGCCTCTCGGCATCGACATCGTGATCGATCGCGACGTAACCGGCGAAGTTGTAGGGGACTTCGGGCAGGAGTTCCTGGGCAACCCACATCGAACGCTGCGCGGGGGTCAGCGGCCCCAACACTTCGGGTTGCGTACCGTAATTCAGCATCTACGACGGGCCGAAATCATCAGCCGCGCAAGAATTTCCAGTCGATCGTCGCACTATGCGTGGCTATCCAGGTAGCCCCCGTGCCGAAAGTACTTCTCCCCAGAGCATTCGACTCCGTCCGACGAACGGACCCGAGTGATCAGCAATCCTCGATTAGAGCCCCGGCGTGTGTCGGACCCGCACACCACGACTCCGCCTTCTTCCTGCACCATCACCCGGCCCGGCGTCCCGCCGTAACGGGCATCGGAAACACTCGCCTCGAGGATCTCGATCCGCTCACCCCGATAGAAGGAGTACGCACGCGGATAGGGTTCGGACAGTGCGCGGACAAACCGCGCCAGGTCCTCGGCCGGCCAACTCCAGTCGATCAAACTGTCGCGCTCCGAACGCTTGTGGAAGTAGCTCCGCTCAGCCTTTTCTTGCGGCCGAAAGACCGCATCGCCGGACTCCAAAGCACTCAGCGCTTCGTCCAGCGCGCCCGGAATCAAACCCATGCCCCGCATTACCAATTCGGTGCCGGTATCGGTCGGACCTATCGGCAGCGAGCGCTGCACCAGGATGTCCCCGGTGTCCAGACCGCCATCCATCCGGTGCACGGTCAATCCGAACTCGGACTCGCCACTGATCAACGCCCACAGCACAGGCGAAAACCCGGTGAATTTCGGCAGCAGCGAATCGTGAAAGTTCAAGGTGCAGTGTCGCGGCAGGTCGTACAACTCGGCCGGCATCCGGTGATACCAGCTATTGACGACGATGACATCGGGCTCAAAGTGATTGACCAAATCGATGGTCTCGGCGTCGACCCGCTCGGCGAAGTGGACTGGGATGCCGTGCTCGCGAGCGAGTTCGTCGACCGGCGCCGACCAGATCGCCTTGTAGGATTCGCTGCTGGCCGGGTGGGTGACGGCGAGTACGACTTCGTGCTCGAGATCTATCAACGCCCGAAGCGTCTTGTATCCCCACGTCTGAAATCCGAAAAACACAATGCGCATTACGCGAAACCCACTCACTCTCTTCGCCCCGGCAACGACGGCGCTTAGCGAGCACCGCCTACAAGCGTGGAAGTTTACCTTAGGCTCCCCTAACTTAGCGACCCGCCCGCGGCTGCGTGAACGCGAAGAATCAGCCCTCGACTGCTGGCGTGGGCTCTGCTGTTTTTTTCCTCGGCAGAAATGCCGCGGGGACGATCGTGCAGGTGGCCAGAGCGGCAGCCACCACAAACACCGTCGTGTAGGCATGCGCGAGGTGGGGGGAGGTACCCATGTCGTCATGGCGGCTGAGCTGATTGGTCAGCAGCACCGCCATCAACGCGGCGCCGATGGCGCCACCGAGTTGATCGTTGATGCCCAGCAGTGTTGTCGCCCGCGCAATCTGATTCGGTGCCAACGACTGCACACACCCCGCGGAAAGTGGCGTCGCCGCGCAGCCGATTCCCAGGCCCATGATCAGCAGGCCTACCAGCAGTGTCGGCGAATAGTCGGCTTGTCGGGCGACTCCGACGGTGAAAATGCCCAAGCCCGCTGCCATCAGCGGGAATCCGATCAGCACCATCCTGCCGGGCCCGAATTTATCCATGACTGCCCCCGACAGCGGCGTGGTCACGATGACGCCGACTCCCATCGCAATCAAGTGCAGCCCCGACTGCATTGGTGTCTGGTGCAGCGCGACCTGGAAATAGCTTGGAATAAGCAGCAAGACGCCGACGTAGGTGGCGGCGAAGAGCAGCAGCGTCACGTTGGCCAATGCGACCACACGGTTGCCAAACAGTCGCAAGTCGACGAGTGGGTGATCGGTGCGACGCCAGGCATGAACGACAAAGGCAACGATCAATGTCAGGCCGATCAGGATAGGTAGCGACACATGCGGATCAGCGACCGTGTGATGCTCGGGTATCGATGACACCCCGGCCAGCAATGTCGCCACGCCGGGTGATAGCAGCAGCACACCGACGACGTCGAGTGCCTCCGATGGCGCCGGACGATCCTTCGGGAACAGGATTGCCGCGAGCGCGAGCGTCATCAGCCCGATGGGCAGGTTGATCAGGAATATCCACTTCCAGCCGTAGTTGCCGATCAACCACCCGCCCAGGATCGGTCCACCAATAGGGCCGAGCAAGAAGGGAACCGCCCCCACCGCAATTAAGCGGCCGAGTCGCTTGGGGCCGGCCTCACGCGTCACGATCACAAAGCTCAGTGGTGACAAAATGCCACCACCGGCCCCCTGAAGCACCCGGAAGATTATGAGCAGCAAGATGTTTGGCGCGATCGTGCACAGCAGCGACGCCACCGTGAACACCGCGACCGCGGCCATGAAGAGTCGCTTGGTGCCGAACCGGTCGACTGCCCAGCCAGTCACCGGGACAACGGCCGCGAACGCGAGTAGGTAGCCGGCGATCGTCCATGAGACCACGGCCGGCGTGGAACCGAATTGTGCGACGAAGGTGCGCTGGGCAACGGCGACCGCGGTGGCGTCCAGAAACCCCATCAGGGTCGCCAGCCCGCATACCGCACCGATGCGGAGCAGCCTGGCGTCTAGCTTGTCGGGGTGGTCGCTGTCATCCACGCCCGATTGCCCGATGGTTGCGGACGACGCGTCGTTCATAGCGTTGCCGAGCATATAGCGGCGACCGATTGCTCCCAACCGGGCTGTGCGACCCGCGCGGATTAATCCTCGGAGTTGTCGGACTTATCGGCGGATTCGTCCTTGTCGTCCGAGCCGTCGGAATTATCGGAGTCCCCCGACTCGTCGAGTTTGTCGGCGAACTTCGTCAACAGGCCAGCAAGTTCGCGGGCCTCCTCTGCCGCCAGCGAATCTTCGGACACCTGGTCTTCGTCGGCAGAGATGCGCTCAAGGCAAATCGCGTTGCTCTTGATACTGACGTCCCACCGGCTCCCCTCTTGACTAGCCATTTGATCCCGCCTTCCCGAGTAACAACCTGTCTTCTGAGCTCACGTCCCGCGCGCTACTGAGTCGTTTACCCACTTCCGCGATGCCGGAACGGGCTTAGATTCTTGGGTATTTACTCGGCCTGGCCGCGAGAACCACGTTGCATTAGCGTCGTCGGCGTGACCCTCAAAAACATCGCCCTGACCACCCTCGACGGCACACCGACCACGCTGGCCGAATTGTCCGACGGCGCAACGCTGGTCGTGAACGTAGCCTCCAAATGCGGACTTACTCCGCAATACACAGCGCTGGAGAAACTGGCAAAGGACTACGGCGACCGTGGCCTGACGGTCGTCGGCGTCCCGTGCAACCAGTTCATGGGCCAGGAACCGGGCACCGCCGATGAGATCCAGGAGTTCTGCTCGACGACCTACGGAGTGACCTTCCCGCTGCTGGCGAAGGCGGACGTCAACGGCGGTGACCGCCACCCGCTGTATGACGAGTTGACCAAGGCCGCCGATGCCGACGGTGGGGCAGGCGACATCCAGTGGAACTTCGAGAAGTTCCTGCTAGCGCCCGACGGTGCGGTGACCAACCGATTCCGGCCGCGCACTGAGCCCGATGCCCCCGAGGTAATCACGGCTATCGAGGCCGTGCTGCCCCGATAGCCACAACCGCCACGAGCACGGCTGTGTCGACCACGCAGACGTCAGCGCGATGTGGGGTGCCGCCTGCGCCAACCGGCCCGAACCGCCAACCGGTTCCGCATGTCCGGCTGGGAACGTTCGATCGGAGTAAGGATCACCGCGAGCCATCCCGCGCACAACACCAGGGTCGTCAGATCGGCGAGCACCAGCCACGAAACCCCGATCGCCAAGGTTCCGGTACGCGCCCACCAGAAGGCGCCGATCCCGATCACCGCGGCCAATCCGCAGCAATACGCCGCGGCGCAGCACCAGCGAAAGCGTCGCAGCGCAAGTGCCAATGCCGAGAGGGCTGACGCCGCGACAAAGAACACGACAGCCGCCGCAGGCAAGGCGATAGCCGCACCCGACAATCCCCGGGCTACAGCCTCAAGCCACCACGCCCACGCCGCGATTGCCAGCACTACTACCAAGGCACCGCCCACGCCCCGCCGGGCGCGTGCAATCCAAACTTGTTCGAGGACCCGGTTTTCGATTCTTCGCAGCATGCGCCGTTGGCCGGAGGGGCACCGCTGATCGGTCATCCACATTCTCCTCTATGCAGGTCCCCAGCGACGAGACGTCGGTGCTCGAGGAACGGTCTGGCCATCACCGCCGATTACGCGAGAGCTCGCGCAACATGGCGTTGTAGGCGTCAAGTTCGTCGTCGACGTAGCCGGAATCGGCATGCCGATCCGCTCGAGTTGCGGTTCGACGATCCTCGCGCGCCCACTGTGTGACAAGCGCAATCACCACTAAGATGACCGGCAGTTCGCTGGCCCCCCAGGCGATCGCTCCACCCAAGTGCTGGTCACCACGGAGGCTGGACAGCCAGGGCAGCGCGACCTCGCGGTAGAACCGGCCACCGATGATTGTCGTCATCGCCATGGTGGCAATGCCGAAAAAAGCATGGAAGGGCATTACGGCGAAAAGCAGCCCGAGCCGGCCCAAGAATGGCAGCTTCCGCGGCCCCGCATCGATACCGATGATGCCCCAGTAGAACAGGTACCCGACCAGCAAGAAATGCAGACTCATCAACTCGTGACCCCAGTGGTAGCGGCCCAGGGTGTCGAACAGCGGAGTGAAATACACGACGTACAACGAGGACACAAAAAGAAGGAAGGCCGTGACGGGGTGCGCCAAAAACGCAACCACGTTGGAGTGAATCAGCCACCGAAGCCATTCCCTCGGGCCCGCGGGCTGATTGTCCCGAGCCGGCCGCAACGCACGCAACGCCAATGTCACCGGCCCCCCTAACACCAGCAATGCCGGAACAAACATGTTCAGGGTCATGTGTTCGGCCATGTGGACGCTGAACATCGCCGAACCGTAGGCCTTCACCCCGGAACTAGTGGTAAACAACAAGATCAGGCACCCTAGAAGCCAGCTGACGAGACGCCCGGACGGCCAACTGTCGCCACGGCGGCGCAGGCGGACAAAGCCCCACACATACCCCGCGGCCAACGCCGCAGCCGCGACACCGATAAAGGTGTCGAACCTCCAGACTGTCAGTATCCCCAGCACGCTCGGCGGTTCTGGCAACGTAAACCCCAGGAAGACATCCCACGTCGTGAATCGGTGCGCAAGCAGCCGCGGTGCCGTCTGCGTCGCCATCGATGAGGTCAACGCAACCACCGCGATCATCACGAGGGCACCCACGGCGCTACGAGACCCGGACGCGGGCAGACTGCGGGTCCGCGGGAATGCCAACGACGTGACGTCGCCGAGCCAAACCAGCAACAGCAGAGCGGCGGCTGTGATGGCTGCCCGCCCGTACGTAGTTTCGCCCGGATGCGCTGAACCCATCAGCAAGCACAGCAGCACCGTGCCGTAACCGAGAGCGGTTGCACCGCAAACGGTTTCCAGGACAAGCGCGCGGCGCACAAGCGCCGCGGCGGGTGGACTGATCACCGAGGCCACCTTGGTGCCGGTAAGCACTGCCAGCGCAACGGCGAACACGATGACGGTGCTCGTCGCGTAGTCGTGATCAGGTCCCTGCCCTGCGTTGCCATTCACCGGCACAGCGACGATGCCGAGCAGCGCGGGCACGATTAAAACGAAATGCGTCAGCCAACTCAAGGACAGCCGAATGCAAATCGCCACAATGACGCCGGCGACCGCAACCGCGATCCACGCCCGCGACATCTCGGAGGCAGCAATGGCGTCCGCCAATGCGGCACTCCGAATCAGCCGGGCCGCCGACACACCCGCGTCATTAGCTGCCTGTATCACCACCATTGCCATTGCGGTAAGCGTCCATAGCACTGCCGACCGCTCGACGATCAGATGTGTCCGGAATACCCTTTCGTCGATCACCAGATGTACGTCGGGGCGCGCGACAACCACCACGTAGAGCAGCCCGCCTAAACAAACGCAGCCGGCCAAAGTTGCGACGAAGAAGCCCAACGGCTCCGCCATCGCCGTTGGGGCACCTGGGTACGAGTCACCCTTGGCGGTGTAGACCCGCTGGCCGGCGGCGAGTGCGTAATAGGCCAGGCCGCCCAACACCGTGACACAGCCGACGGCCAACGACAGTAGGAACCCGCGTCGGTTCGCCGGCTCCGGCCGAACGGTCTGGCTCAGTTGCACCGTCGCTGCGCCCTTTCACTCAGCCAATGCGATCTCGTCAGCAGTCTACGACTGGCCGTCGTATCGCCGGACTAGGCCGCCGAGCCGTCGGTGGGAAACAGATGGCCGCGACGACGCCCACGTGATGCGTTCTCGGGCAATACGATATCGAGTTCCCCCACCGCGTCCGGTGCCGACCGGGAGCGAGAGCTTTTTCGCCACAACGAAATTGCCAGGACCGTACCGATCACCACTGGCAGGTGAGTGACCATTATCACGCCCTTGAGAGTGCCGGGCTCTGCGGCGATGACGACACCAACAG
This sequence comes from Mycobacterium montefiorense, assembly GCF_003112775.1. Taxonomy (GTDB): domain Bacteria; phylum Actinomycetota; class Actinomycetes; order Mycobacteriales; family Mycobacteriaceae; genus Mycobacterium; species Mycobacterium montefiorense. Next base: position 375,332 of record NZ_BFCH01000007.1, read on the forward strand.
TGAGAACAGTCACGAACACCGTCAAAACGCCCGCCAGCCGCAGCACCGCGCGCGGACGCAGCGCCGCGCCCACGCCGGGCAGGGTGCAACGCCGCCAAGGCATAGCTGAACGGCACGGCGCCGGGCATTCCGCGTACCGGCCAACAGCCGCGATGACCGCCCGGGACTGGATCAGCTGGTGGAGCCCGGCCGCTTGGGTCGCCACCTGGTCAAACCATGCGCGGCACACGGCACACTGGTTCAGGTGCTCATCGACCCGGGCCGAGGGCACGGGCTCTCGCTCGGCGTCGATCCGGGCAGAAAGCGCCTCGCGAGCTACTTCGCAATCCATGTCCCTATAGTCGTGCAAAGGCGTTGGAATGTTCCCTGTGACCCACTGGTCGTCGCCAGCGCCACTGCCCGCAAATGCTGCGCCTCGGCGAAAGTTGCGTGGAACTTTTTGCCTACCAGCGACGACTTGCTCTGGGTAGCACGGGGGTTTGCGAGAGGATGTGAGAAATCACGATGTCGTCAGCGACGGCACCTGAGGCACGGCTCGTGCCTGGGCAGCGAGTACAACTCGAGATCACCGGGATGTCATGCGGCGCCTGCGCCGGACGACTCGAGTCCGCGCTCAACAAGTTGCCGGACGTTCGGGCATCAGTGAATTTCGCCACCCGACTCGCGACCATCGACACCACCGAGGACGTAGCGTCCGACGCGCTGTGCGAGGCGGTTCGCCAGGCGGGCTATGACGCCGAACCAGCGGCGGCCGGCAGTCAAAGCGACAGCGATCCCGATAGCGATCACGCGCGGTATCTCCTGATCCGGTTAGCGGTCGCCGCAGTACTTTTCGTTCCGTTGGCCGACTTGTCGGTGATGTTCGCGGTGGTACCCAGCACCCGCTTCGCCGGCTGGGGGTGGGTACTCACCGGGCTGGCGATCCCCGTGGTGACGTGGGCGGCGTGGCCATTCCACCGGGTTGCATTACGCAATGCGCGCCACCATGGCGCCTCCATGGAAACGCTGATCTCGACCGGTATCACCGCGGCCACGGTGTGGTCGCTCTACACCGTCTTCGGCAATCATCAATCCACCGATCGCAAGGGGATCTGGCAAGCGCTACTGGGAAGTGACGCCATCTACTTCGAGGTGGCCGCAGGTGTCACGGTATTCGTATTAGCGGGACGATATTTCGAGGCCCGCGCCAAGTCGAAGGCAACCGGGGCGTTGCGGGCCCTGGCAGCGCTGAGCGCCAAAGATGTCACTGTCCTGCGGCCCGACGGATCCGAAATGGTCATTCCGGCCGCGGAACTCAAAGAGCAGCACCGGTTTGTGGTGCGGCCCGGGCAGACGATCGCCGCCGACGGTCTTGTCATCGACGGGTCCGCCGCGATCGATATGAGCGCCATGACCGGCGAGGCCAAGCCGGTCCGGGTGGCGCCCGGCACCAACGTCATCGGCGGCACCGTGGTGCTCGATGGCAGGCTGATCGTGGAAGCCGCCGCGGTCGGTGCCGACACCCAGTTCGCGGGCATGGTCCGCCTGGTCGAACGAGCACAGGAGCAGAAAGCCAACGCGCAGCGACTCGCTGACCGCGTCGCCTCGGTCTTCGTGCCCTGCGTCTTCGCCGTCGCGGTCCTGACCGCCACGGGATGGCTCGTGGCCGGCGGCGGGCTGGACCGGGCATTCTCGGCTGCCCTCGCGGTCCTTGTCATCGCCTGCCCGTGCGCGCTGGGACTCGCGACCCCGACTGCGATGATGGTGGCGTCGGGCCGCGGAGCCCAACTCGGAATATTCCTCAAGGGCCATAGCTCGCTGGAAGCCACTCGCGCAGTCGACACCGTGGTCTTTGACAAGACCGGCACTTTGACCACGGGTCGGTTGACGGTCAGCGCCCTGCGAGCCGCGCCCGGCTGGAGCACCGAAGAGATTCTCGAACTGGCCGCGTCGGTGGAAGCTGCGTCCGAGCACGCCATCGGGCTTGTGATCGCGTCGTCAACAGCACAGCGAGAACCGGTCGTCAACTTTTGCGCCGTACCCGGACGCGGAGTCAGTGGCACCGTGGCGGGACGAGAAATCCGGGTTGGCAAGCCGTCATGGATTGCGCCGGCGTGCAGCTCTACAGAGTTGGTCACCGCTCGGCGTGCCGCCGAATCACGAGGCGAGACGGCAGTATTCGTCGAGATCGATGGTGAAGCGTGCGGCGTCATCTCGGTGGCCGATGCGGTGAAGAGCTCGGCGGCTGCCGCCGTGGCGGCACTACATCGCCGTGGCCTGCGAACCATCTTGTTGACCGGCGACAACCCCGCATCGGCAGCCGCGGTGGCCACCAACGTGGGCATCGACGAGGTAGTCGCCGACATTCTTCCTGAAGGCAAGGTCGACGTCATCGAGCAGCTACGCGACCGCGGGCGGATAGTCGCCATGGTCGGAGACGGCATCAACGACGGACCCGCACTCGCGTGTGCTGATCTGGGTATGGCCATCGGACACGGCACCGACGTAGCCATCGGCGCCGCCGACATCATCCTCGTCCGAGATGACCTCAACGTCGTGCCGCTGGCCCTTGATCTTGCTGCGGCAACGATGCGCACCATCAAACTCAACATGGTCTGGGCATTCGGCTACAACATCGCCGCGATCCCCGTTGCTGCGGCGGGGTTGCTCAACCCCGTGATCGCCGGCGCGGCCATGGCGTTCTCGTCGTTCTTCGTGGTTTCAAACAGCCTGCGATTGCGCAACTTCGGAGCCACCCATTGCGAATCAACCGAATTCGACCAGCGTCACGGGACCCCGGAAGCGACGCAGCGGTGCTAGCCGGTAGACGAAAGGGATCGCCCACCGCAATAACATGCCTCGGCCCGGCGGCGCCGGCAGTTCACGCACCGCGCGGATACCGGCGATAGCGCGGAGTTCGTCGTACTGGTTGGCGGTGAACCAGAAAGGCATCGAGGGTGCCGTGTAGTACTGGCTGAGCTTGAACCCGCCGCGCCGCCGCGAATAGAAGCTCAGATACCACGGAACGCTGTCGAAAATAAGCTGGCCGTTTGAAAAGCGTTGGGCACACGCCGCAATCAGATCGAACACCACGTCGCGTTCCAGATACTGCAGCAGCCCCTCTGCCGTTATCAGCACCCCATTGCTGTCGTCGACTTCGTCCATCCAGGAATAGTCGAGTGCGGACTGAGCACACGAGCGCAGCCGCTCCGACGCTGGGAGAAGCTGCTCGCGCAGTTGGACGATCGGCGCCAGGTCGACCGAAAGCCAGTTCAGCGCACCGTTGTCGAGGCGCCAGAAGCTGGTCTGCAGTCCCTCCGCCAGCGCGACCACCGTTGCGCGCGGATGTGTATCCAGGTACTCACGGGATGCATGATCAAATGCCATGGCCCGTAGGGCAGTCGTCTGATGCGTACGACCGAAGTGATGGTAGTCGTAATCGATGCTGTCATGCAGGACGATCGCCTCCGGGTCCTCGATGACACCGTCGGTCCGAGCCGCCTCGACCGCTCGTTGATGCAGTGTCAGGAGTGCGGTTTCGGAAATCCCGCCCAGATGACGAGCGTCGGTCGCTGGCATGAATCAGACTGTACTAGTTGAGGGCTCGCGATGCGTGCGCGAGAATAATTGGGATTCAGGCAATTCCGCATACTTTGTGCGTAGCTTACGCATTCACCTCGTAGGAATTTGGCCTGAAAAACGGCGGCGGGCTTGATTCACGACGAAAGTTCTGACCCATCGCAACGTTGCTGCGCGACAGCTCATCACCACTTCGGAGCGATAGTCACACCTGGCCGAGTGACACGGGAGCCGATGAACCCGGCATTCAGAGCCGGCCCTCATCGAGGCGGCGCCTGGCAATGAGTTTTCGAGGCCGCACGGAAATGCATTGGCCGACAATGATCTAACCACGATCCGCGGCGACCGCTGCCCTCAGCGCAGGTCGCCGCCCTGCGCTGAGGACGAGTATCAGCGCCGACCGTCCCGAAGAGCGGGTGGAGCAGACATCCAAACCCAGGCCAGATGCAGCGGGAACTTTTTGTTTGCTCCGGCCGACTAACAACTCAGTGAGACACGAAGCGGTTGGGGGACCGTCCGATCGCGCACTTGACGCTTGGGTAAGGAGGTTAGGCATTTGACGGTCCCCCTATGGATGGCTGTGCCTCCAGAGGTGCACTCCGCTCTGTTGAGCGCCGGGCCCGGTCCGGGTTCATTACTTGCCGCGGCCGCGCAATGGCAGGAGCTCAGCAGTCAATATGCTCACACCGCCGCAGAACTGGCTCAAGTGCTGGCGGACGCACTAGCCGCCAGCTGGCAGGGAACGACTGCCACCCAGTATGTCGCTGCGCACACTCCATACTTGGCATGGCTCGAACAAGCCTCAGTCGACAGCGAACTCACCGCCGCACAACACCAAACGGCCGCAGTCGCGTACAGCAGCGCCCTGACCGCCATGCCCACCCTGCCAGAACTGGCCGCCAACCATGCCGCTCATGGCATCCTCACGGCCACAAACTTCTTCGGTATCAACACGATTCCGATCGCGCTCAACGAAGCCGACTACGTCCGGATGTGGATTCAAGCCGCCGACACGATGACCGCCTACCAGGCAGTCGCCGAGGCAGCAAGCTCAGCGACACCACCCATCCAGCCGGCGCCACGCATCCTTGCCGTCGCTGGCGATGCCGCGAACAGTCGGGCCAACGCATGGAATTCAATCGGTCAACTTTTGCAGGACATCCTGGATTTTCTCGCCGACCCGCTTAAGTACTTTCGCGAGTTTTTCCAACGACTCGGATTTCATCCCGCCACCGCCATCATCTTGGCATTCATCGCGCTATTGGCCTACGACGTGCTTTGGTACCCGTACTACGCTTCCTACGCACTGCTGCTACTTCCCTTCTTCGCTCCCGCACTGAGCGCACTGAGCGCCTTGCTGCTGTTGTTCGGCACGGACCCGTTCGATCTTGACATAGATGACCTGCCTGCGGGTTTCGCAGAACCTGACCGTGCCGACGACATTGGCCCAAGCGCGGTGGCTGCCGCGCCCGTGAGCCTGACCACGCCCAGCGCAAGCCCGCACCCAACGAGCCCCGCGCCGAACTCCGCTGCGGCTAGCGCGCCCGCACCCTCACCCGCCGTCAACTACGCAGTCTCCGGTCTGGCTCCCCCCGGGGTTGGTTCCGGCCCCAAATCTGACGCCAAGTTGCCCGACCCAACCACTGACAACATCGCCGCCGCCGTGGCAGCACGCAGCGGCATCCCCGCCGCAGCCCGACGCAAGAGGCGTCGCAAGGCCACGGCCGGCGCGCGCGGCTATCGCGATGCATTTCTTGATGGAACAGTCACTTTCGGCGATATCGATCCCCTCGTTGACGCTGAACCCACTGCCCGTTCGACGAGCAGCCAAGGCTCCGGAACCCTCGGGTTTAGCGGGACCGCGGCCAGAGCCACCGGCGGCACTCCCGACGGACTGGTACAGCTGTCGTCGGACAGCGCTACCGCCACCGCGCCGTTGCTTCCCGCCACTTGGACAACCGACAAAGTACCGGGGGCGAACGGGAGGAGCCCTTAACTCCATGCGTGCGACGGGACGACCCAAGGTTGGACGGAACAAGACAAACTTCACGAGGAGAAGATTCCGATGACGCTGAATGTGAAAGGCGAGGGACTCGGTGCACAAATCACTGGGCTCGACGCCGAAGACTTGGACAAGATGTCCACCGGTGAGATACGCGAAATAGTTTACGAGAACAAGCTTGTCATCCTCAAAGACGTCCATCCATCGCCGGAGCAGTTCGTCAAATTGGGCAGAATAATCGGCGACATCGTGCCGTATTACGAGCCCATGTACCACCACAAACAGCATCCGGAGATTTTTGTTTCGTCCACGGAGGAGGGCCAGGGCGTTCCGCGCACCGGCGCATTCTGGCACGTCGACTATGGCTTCATGCCAAAACCCATCGCGTTCACTATGGTTGTGCCGCTCGCTGTCCCCGGGGCTGATCGCGGTACATATTTCATCGATCTCAACAAGGTGTGGGAGTCCCTGCCCGCTGGGACGCAAAACCCGGTCCGCGGGACATTCAGCACACACGACCCGCGGAGTTTCATCAAGATCCGCCCGAGCGACGTCCACAAACCCATTGGAGACATTTGGGACGACATCACTCGAACCACGCCACCCAGAACGTGGCCCACAGTGATCAGGCACCCGAAGACGGATCAAGAGATCCTCTACATCTGCGCGAAAGCAACCACCAAGATCCAGGACAGGGACGGCAATGTCCTCGACCCGACGGTGCTGCAAGAACTCATGATCGCAACGGGGCAACTCGATCCCGAGTACAGATCACCGTTCATCCACACTCAGCATTACCAGGTCGGGGACATAATTCTGTGGGATAACCGGGTCCTCATCCATCGGGCCAAGCACGGTACCGCCGAGGGCACGCTGACAACCCACCGTCTGACGATGCTCGACGGCCTCGAGACACCCGGATACGCGGCATGAGCACCGAGTTGAGCGCGCCCGCGCCGTCCACCCAGACCGAAATGGAACTCAAGACCACGGTTCCGATCACCGAGGAGCTGATCAGCGAAGTGCTGGAACCCTACTCCCACAAGGGATGCCGCTATCTGCTGGACGCGCAGTACGGCGCTGGCCCCACACACGTGATGGCGTACGGGAACTTCAGCATCGCCGAGTCCGCCTACATTCGGAGCACGGGACACTTCAATGCGGCCGAACTGATGATTTGCTTCAACCAACTCGCCTACTGCGCTTTCGCTCCTGCCGTCATCAACAAGCAGATCCCCGCAGTCCCAGGCTATTCCATCGAAGATTTCTTCGACAATCAGCTTCCCGCCATGCTGATCAAGAGGACGTCGTCTCGATTCAGGAAGCCGATCAACGCCCAAAAATTTTCCGCACGCCTGATGTGCCAAAACTTCAGAGTCGTCGAACGAGCGTTGCGCTACCTGCTGATCCCGTGCGTCATCGAGTTTTGGGACGACAACGGCGGGGCGGCATCCGGCGAGGTCGAACTCGCCGCCCTCAACATCCCCTAAATCATTGGAGGGAACCACTTATGGCTAAGTCTCACTACCCAGCGCGCACGGTGCTGGAACGAGTCTTCGAGCAGGCGAGGCAGCGGCCGGGGGCAATAGCCATGCGTCGCTGCGATCAGACGAGCGTAATCCGGTACGGGGAACTCGTCGCCGAAGTGGACAGGTTCGCTGCGGCGTTACGGGAGCGGTCTGTTTCTCAGGGCTGCCGGGTGCTCGTCGTTTCGGACAACGGGCCCGAGACGTATCTTTCGGTGCTGGCATGCGCGAAGCTCGGGGCCATCGCGGTGATGTCCGACGGCTATCTCCCGTCCGCAACGATCGAACGTTTCTGTGAGATCACCGCCCCCAGTGCAATTCTCATCGCGCCGGGGAGCAGGGTTTCGCTGCCGCAGACACTCGCCTCGATACCGGCGATCACGGTAGACATGGCGGTCGGCATGGACGACACCGACGTAAGCGTACAGGCGGATTGGCTTGCCGGAACGCCGGCATTGGGTCCCGATGATCCCCTGGCGATGGTATTCACCAGTGGCACCACGGGCGAGCCCAAGGCCGTGTTGCTGGCCAATCGCACCTTCTTCGCGATCCCGGATATCTTGCGGGACGAAGGTTTGGACTGGATCACCTGGGTCGTCGGCGAAACCACCTACTCGCCGCTGCCCGCTACGCACATCGGTGGGCTGTGGTGGATCCTCACCTGTTTGTCGCATGGCATGCTGTGCATCACCGGCGCAGAGAACACGACGTCACTGCTGGAGATTCTCAACACCAATGCGGTGACGACGACATGCCTGGTGCCGTTTCTTATTTCGAAGCTCGTTTCCGAGCTGAAGTCCGGTGACACGACAGTTCAGTCGCTGCGAGAATTGGGATACGGTGGCTCGCGCGCAATCGCGGCCGATCTACGCTTCATCGAAGCCGCCGGTATCCACACCGTTCAGGTCTACGGTTTGAGCGAGACCGGTTGCACCGCCATGTGTCTGCCGACCGAAGATGGCTCGATCTCCAAGATCGAGGAGGGTGCGGTGGGCCGCCCGTACCCCGGCGTGGACGTCTATCTGGCAGGTCCCGACGGCCACGGACCCGCCGCGGCCGGCGCACCGCCTTCCGCCTCGTTCGGCACACTGTGGATCAAATCACCGGCGAACATGTTGGGCTACTGGAACAATCCCGAACGCACCCGGGAAGTACTGGTTGACGGATGGGTGAATACCGGCGACCTCCTCGAGCGTCGCGAGGACGGGTTCTTCTACATCAAGGGAAGATCGTCGGAGCTGATCATCTCCGGTGGCGTCAACGTAGTGCCCGACGAGGTCGACCGCATCGCGCAAAGCGTCACTGGGGTTCGCGAGGCCGCGTGTTACGAAATTCTCGATGATGTATTCGGAGCGCTCGTCGGTCTGGCCGTAGTCCCCGATACGGCTATCGACGAGTCCGGAGCCCGCAAGCTCAAGCAGACGATCGCGGCCCGATATCGGCGTGAGTCCGAATCGATGGCGCGGCCGTCGGAAATCGTTCTTGTCGCCGATATTCCGCGAACTCAATCCGGCAAGGTCATGCGGACATCGCTGGCCGCGACAATCAACGGCGACGATGCCGCAGTGATGGTAGGTGGCTGAGGCGGTGCGGGAACGGATCTTCGATGCACTCCGTGAGGTGCTGTACATCGACGAAGCAGATCTCATCGACGGCGACGCAACCGATCTCCGCGACCTCGGTCTGGACTCCGTTCGATTCGTTCTCCTGATGAAGCAACTCGGCGTGAACCAAGAATCCGAGTTACCGGCCCGACTGGCGAAGAACCTGTCGATCAGCGGCTGGGTTGCGGAACTCGGGCAACCCGAGCTGGAAAAGTCCTCGTGACCGTGCCTGCAGAAGCTTCGGTGGATCGAGTTGCCTTAAGTAAGTCTCAGCAGAACCTCTATAACGGGGTGCAGCACGATAACGACCCCGCTTTGTATCTGATTCGCAAGAGCTATCGATTCCACCCTTTGGAGTTGCCGAAGTTACTGGCCGCCCTGGAAACGACGATTCTCGAAAACCCGGTGCAACTCTGCGTTCTCGAGCCACCACCGGCGGGGGTCGACTATCCAGATCTGGTGCCACGCCTGCAGCCCAGCGACATAGTGCGGGTGCGGCGAGACAATCAGCACCAGACAGAGCACTGCGACGATGAGCTCGAACGCACCTGGTCTCCCAATATCTTCGCCAAGCCACTTGTGCGCTACACCGTGCGGACCGACGAATGCGGTTGGGTTTCGGGCCTCGACGTCCGCACCCATCACATCCTGCTTGACGGCGGCGCAACGGCAATCATCGAGGCCGATCTGGCTCGACATCTCACCACAAACGGCCCAACTGAACTCCCTTGCGTGACAAACTCTCTGCGCAAGGTAGCGGCGGCGAACCTGCTTGAGACGACGAAGGTCGAGGAATCACAGCAGCGTCTCGCGGGCCGCGTCCGGCGTGAGCTTGCCGACGAGGCGCGCCACGGCGGGCACGGCCGGCATTCGTACGACGCTCCCGGGACCACAGCCAAGGGCGTACTTTCCGAATCCGCGCTGATATCCGGCCGCACATTCGATGCGATCCTCGCTCTCTCCGAGACCGAGCAGATCCCACTCAATGTGCTGGTGGCCGCCGCGGCGGTGGCCGTGGATGCGAGCCTGCGTCAGAGCACCGAGAGCGTATTGGTTCACGCGGTGGACAACCGCTTCGGTGATCCCGATCTGAACGTCGCGACGTGTCTGGTCAATTCGGTGGCACACTCGGTCCGGTTTCCGCCATACGCTTCGGTGGAGGATGTCGCACGAGCGCTTGACCGTGACTATGTCAAGGCCGTCAGACGCCGGTGGCTTCGTGAAGAGCACTACCGCCGAATGTATTTGGCGGTCAACCACACACCCCACGTAGAGGCATTGACGCTCAACTTCATCCGCGAGGCATGCGCGCCCGGGCTGCGGCCGTTCTTGTCGGAAGCCCCGGTTGCGACCGACATCGGTCCGGTCGAGGGCATGACCGTGGCCTCGGTTCTAGACGAAAGCCAACGCATACTGAGCGTCGCCATCTGGAACCGGGCCGACCTGCCCGAACCGAAGATCCACCGCGGCGTCGCGAAGCGGATCGCCGCGGCGTTGGAATCGATGCCCGCGCTGTGGAACCAACCTGTCGCCATGATCGTCAACGAGTGGTCCGACGTCGGCCCGGACGGGGCCTGCCACCCACCCGGTGCGGCAGTCGGAACGCACCGAAAAGCCACACCCGCCTGGTTTCTCGAGCCGGCAAGCCAGCAGTTTCTCGAAAGGCGCCGCCACATTTTTCCGTGGGTTGCCTGGCTGGTGCGCAGCGGCGTGGCACCGGGTGACGTCGTGGTGTTCAGCGACGACGACACGGACAAGACCATCGACCTGCTGATCGCGTGCCACCTTGCGGGGTGCGGTTACAGCGTCTGCGACGACGCCGACGACGTTTCCTTACGCGCGAACGCGATTGCCAACTCGGGTGATGGAATCTCGGTGCGGGTGGCCGACACCGCTGCCACCAGTCTCGCGGTGATTCCGGAAAGCGAACTACGAGACTTGGTCGACGCCCGCATCGAACAGGTGGCTGCCGACGACGCGCTCGCCACCAAAACGGCGTACATCATGCCGACCTCAGGGTCGACCGGGCAGCCCAAGCTCGTCCGAGTCTCACACGGCTCACTCGCACTTTTCTGTGATGCGGTCAGACAGGCCTATGGATGGGGACCCCGCGACACCGTCCTGCAATGCGCACCGTTGACATCGGACGTCAGCGTCGAGGAAATCTTCGGTGCTGCGCTGTGCGGGTCCGCGCTGATCCGATCCGCCGCGACGAGAGCCGGTGACCTGGCCGCCCTCGCGCGAGACCTGGTCGCCAGCCAAGCAACTCTCCTCGACCTACCGACCGCCCTCTGGCATCTCCTGTGCGAGGACTGCGACGCGATGGGCGCGATCCGCCGCTCGCGCCTGCGCCAGATCGTCATCGGCGGTGAAGCCGTCCGCCCGAGCGCGGTCGACAAGTGGATCGATTCCGGTTGTTCACAAGGAATCTCGCTAGTCTCGACATACGGACCGACAGAGGCCACCGTTGTCGTCACCCATCTTCGGATCGCCGGCCACAACGCAACCGTCGCCGGCGATGCTCGACTGAGGCTGGGCCGGCCGATGGTTGCCGGCACCGTGTTCATCGCCTTCGGTGAAGTCGTCATCGTCGGAGATCTGGTCGCCTCCGGTTATCTGGGGATCGATGGTCACGGCTTCGGAACGGTGACCACCGCAAACGGCCTGCGATACCGTGCTTTTGCCACTGCCGATCGGGTAGCCATCGACGACGAAGGCTTTCCCGTCTTCGCCGGGCGTAAAGACGCCATCGTCAAAATCTCCGGCAAGCGAGTCGACACCGCCGAGGTGACAAGACGCATCTCTGGTGACCCCGCGATCGTCGATGTTGCCGTCGAGCCACACAACGGCAGCCTGGCGGTGTGGTTCGAATCGCACCGGACCCGCAACGGCATCGAGGACGCGGCGACAGCGGCGCGAATCAGGCTCGTTCTCGTAAGTCTTGGGGTTCATCGTTTTTCGTGCTCGATGTGCCGGCTATCCCCCGGAAGGCAAACGGGAAGGTCGACAGCGAAACCCTACGGGCAATGCCCGAGGTCGTCGACGCTCTGCCGGCCCAGACCGCGGGGGGTGAACGAGCGACTGGCTTGGCGCAGCTGTGGAGTCAGCATCTCGGCAGGGCGGTAGCGCCTGAAACATCGCTGCTCGGCGAGGGAATCGGCTCGTTGGATCTCATCAGGATCCTGCCCGATACACGCAGGTATCTGGGCCGGCACCTCTCGATCTTTGATCTGATCAGTGCCGACACGGCCACCAACTTGGTCTCCGACATCGGCATTGGCGCTCCGACAGATACCTGGATGGACGCCGACACCGCTGCCGAGATAGAACACGATCTCGCCGCGCTGTCGGTGCAACCCCCTTCTCTCGCGGCGACCCTGGCACCCCCCACAAACGGCCCGCCAGACCGGCGCGCGATCGTTGTGCTGGGCGCGTCCGGAATTCTCGGCACTGGGTTCGCCCAGGCGGTCCTGGACCTGCGACGGCTTGGGGCGCCTTCTCCCAAGGTAGTTCTGGCTACCAGATCGACGCTGCCCGAACATGATCCGTGGACGACGCTGCGCGATGTCGCAGGAGTGCGGATTGAACAACTCCCGCCCGAGTTCGGCGCGGCAGAACTAGAAGCCCTGCTTCGCGAGGCTGACGCCGGAGCCGTGGTGAACTGCATCGGCAACACCAATGTGCTGGTGGGATACCGCACGCTTCGGTCGGCGAATGTGGAAATGGTTTCGACGATCGCCGCGGCGTGCGCGACCCGCGGGACGCGACTGGTGCATCTGTCGACGTTCGTTGTGAACGGCCAGGTCACGGTGCCGCGAGTCACCGACCCCCGCAGCGCGCCCTACCCGTATGCGGCATCCAAGTCACTTGCCGAGCTGGCACTGACCACCTCACCGCCGGAACTGGACTTCACGATCGCACGTCTGCCCCGAGTGCTCGGCGACGACTACCAATTGCGCGACTCTGCCGACATTCTGGTTTCGGTCGTCGATGCCTGTATCGCATTGCGGGCCTACCCTTCCGTGACATTGACGGAGGAAGTCACCACGGCCCGAGCCGTCGCGAATGCCATATTGGGTGTGCTGGCAGACGTGGCCGGACCACCCCGGCTGGGACGTGGGATCACCGTGGTGCGCGGTGCAGCGGTGGCATACGCGGATTTTCTGCGCCAATACGAACTCGAAGAGGTCGATCCCCTCGAGTGGAAGCACCGGCTGGATCAAAGCGACTGGGCGAAGCGAAGTCCGGGCAGGTGGTCGGTGCTCGATGCGTGGGTCACGCTGGGGATGAGATTGGGTACCCGGTCCTACGCGGAGTACCTCGCGGACTACCCCACGATCGCCCTCGACGTGGCGTCAGTCGCCGAACTCGATGCGAAGCCTCTGTCGGTTCGGGCGTCTATCGACGCACTCGGCGTAGGCGCTGTATCTCACCACCAGGAAGGTGTCTAGCATGGAAAGCACTGTGGCACACGGAAATATCGCGTGAGCATCACCCATTCCGAACCGTCCGGTGCCATCCATACCAACCGGTCATTCATCGCCAGGACGATCCACACCTTCGCCGTGCCGATCATCCTCTTCTGGCTGGCAGTCGTTGTCATCCTCACCGTATTCGTCCCCCCGCTGGAGGTGGTCGGACAAGAGCGGTCGGTGGCGCTAAGCCCAACGGCAGCACCGTCGTTGGTGGCTCTGAAACGTATCGGCCACGTCTTCAACGAGGGAGAGACCGACAGTGTGGCGCTCATCCTGCTGGAGGGTGACAAGACCCTGGGCGTTGACGCCCACAAGTTCTATGACGCCGTGGTTCGCAAGTTGCGTGCAGACAAGCAGCACGTGGTCGGTGTTCAGGACTTGTGGGGAGATCCGCTGTTGGCGGCGGGTTCGCAGAGCAACGACGGCAAGGCCGCATACCTGCAAGTGAACCTCGCCGGTAACCAAGGCGAGCAGCTCGCCAACGATTCGGTTGACGCGGTCCGTAGCACCGTGGACAGCACGCCGGCGCCGCCCGGGGTCAAGGCCTACGTCACCGGGCCGTCGGCGCTGGCCTCGGATCTGCATCACAGCAGCGACAAGTCCATCGCGAAAATCACCCTCGTCTCCGTCGTGGCAATCTTCGCTATGTTGCTCCTGGTCTATCGGTCGCTTCCCACGGTGATTCTGCTACTGCTGACGGTCGGCGTCGAATTGTCTACGGCACGAGGAGTTGTCGCGCTGCTCGCGCACGGCGGGCTGGTCGGGCTGTCGGCCTTCGCGGTCAGCTTGCTCACTTCGCTGGCGATTGCCGCCGGAACGGACTACGGGATATTCCTGTTCGGTCGCTACCAGGAGGCCCGTCAGGCCGGCGAGGACCGGGAAGCGGCTTTCCACACCATGTATCGGGGAACGGCCCATGTCATCTTGGGCTCGGGCATCACGATCGCCGCTGCGACGTTGTGCCTCAGTTTCGCCCGGATGCCGTACTTCCAAACCCTGGGAATTCCGTGCGCGGTGGGGATGCTGGTCGCGGTTCTCGTCGCGCTGACACTCGGACCGGCCGTCCTGGCCGTCGGCAGCCGATTCGGTCTCTGCGACCCGAAGCGGCGGCTTGACGTCCGTGGCTGGCGACGAGTCGGCACGGTGGTAGTGCGCTGGCCGCTGCCCGTTCTTGCCCTTACCTGCGCGGTCGCCCTGGTCGGCCTGATCAGCCTGCCCGGCTACCGTCCCAGCTACGACGATCGGGCCTACCTACCCAGCTTCATCCCGGCCAATCAAGGCTTGGCGATCGCGGATCGCCACTTTCCCCAGGCACGGATGAAGCCGGAGGTATTGATGCTGGAGTCCGACCACGATTTACGCAATCCGACGGACTTTCTGATCTTGGATAAGTTGGCCAAGGGCATCTTTCACGTTCAGGGGATCTCGCGCGTTCAAGCCATCACCCGACCCGACGGGGCGACGATGGACCACACATCGATACCGTTCCAACTCAGCATGCAAAACGCCGGGATCGCACAGGACATGAAGTTTCAGCGCGATCGGATGGACGACATGCGCAAGCAGGCTGACGAGATGGGCAAGACGGTCGCCACGATGCAGCGGATGTATGACTTGATGATGCAACTTGCGGCCAACACGCATCGGGTGGTGGCCGATACCGAAGAAATGCAACAAATCACGGACGACCTGCGTGATCGCATTGCCGACTTCGACGACTTTTGGCGGCCCATCCGGTCCTACTTCTACTGGGAGAGGCACTGTTACGACGTTGCGATCTGCTGGTCGGTCCGATCGATGTTCGACGCGGTTGACGGCGTGGACCGGATCGACGAGAAACTGAACACATTGGTGGCTGACGTCAAAGGGTTCGATCGGCTGATGCCCGAGATGATCGCCCAGCTGCCACCCATGATCGAGACCATGGCGAACATGCGGACCATGATGCTGACGCTGCACAGCACCATGTCCGGCATTTTCAATCAGATGGACGACATGACCAAACATGCGTCGGCCATGGGTCGTGCTTTTGACGGTTCCAAGAACGACGACTCGTTCTACCTTCCGCCGGAAGTCTTTGAAAATGCCGACTTCCGGCGGGCTATGAGTAACTTCCTGTCGCCGGACGGCCACGCGGCACGCTTCATCATTCTGCATCGGGGTGACCCTGCGTCTGATGAGGGGATCGCGAGTATCGACACGATACGCACGGCGGCCGAGGAGTCGCTCAAGGGAACTCCGCTGGAGAGCAGCAAGATCTACGTCGCCGGAATCGGCGCCGTCTTCAAAGACATTTCCCAGGGCGCCAAATGGGATCTCGTGATCGCGGGCATTTCCTCGCTGTGCCTGATTTTCATCATCATGCTGGTCTTCACCCGAGCCCTGGTGCCTGCTGGGGTGATTGTGGGGACGGTCGCGATGTCGCTCGGCGCTTCGTTTGGGTTGTCGGTGTTGGTCTGGCAGTACATTCTCGGCACCCCGTTGCACTGGCTGGTGCTTGCGATGTCCGTCATCGTCTTGTTGGCGGTGGGCTCGGACTACAACCTGCTGCTGGTTTCCCGGTTCCGACAAGAGATACACGCCGGCCTCAATACCGGAATCATCCGGTCCATGGGCGGCACCGGCAAAGTCGTGACGAACGCCGGCTTAGTGTTCGCATTCACGATGGCGTCGATGATAGTCAGCGACGTGAAGATGATCGGTCAGCTCGGCACCACCATTGGTCTGGGTCTGCTGTTCGACACCTTGATCGTCCGGGCGTTCATGACGCCGTCCATCGCTGCGCTGCTGGGTCGCTGGTTCTGGTGGCCGATCAGGGTGCGCTCACGACCGGCCCGGAGGTCGACCGTGCCCGTCCAAGCCGATCCGTCCGATCGTTCTCTGGTGCCGCAAACGTCAACTTGTTAGTAGCGAATTCGAGTAGTCGACTACGCATGCTTGATGTCGGGCAGCTGCCTACGTTTAAAAGGTGCGGCCACATCGAATCCGCAACCGGTTTCAGGGAGGACGAATGTCTCAAATCATTGGTGACCACAACCCCTTGGTGAACTTCACCTTGAATCCGGGCGCGGGCGTTCAGGTGTGGTGGACCGGCGTCGATGCCTACAACATCGGGTTTCCGTTCCCATCGGCGGTATGGACTCAGTCGAGCCGCGTCGTAGCCGACAGTCACTCGATGGACTGGTCTCGCGGCGCGGGTCCCAGCGGAATCGTGTACACGGTGAATCTGCATGCGGAGGGCAACGGCACGGGTAGCCCGGCCGCTTTCCGAGTCCAAATTGGTCAATTGAGCTGAGGAGGATCCATGAAGCGACTCGTTGTGAGCGACAAAAGCGGACACATCATCGCGACCGGTCCGCATCCAGACGAAAAGCCGAACAGCCACGTGATGTACGGCTTCAACGCACTCGATGGGCAGCAGATCCATGAACTCGAACTGCCCGAGCACGTCAGGACGATCGAGCACGTCGTCGAACTGCATACGACGCACGTCGTCCGGGTGCAGGGCAACAAGGCGACCTTGATGGCGGCAAAGAGCTCATGATTGTCGGCCAAACATGGACGTGGCCCCCGGAGGATCCCGGGGGCCACTCGCTAGTAGCGGGGACAGGATTCGAACCTGCGACCTCTGGGTTATGAGCCCAGCGAGCTACCGAGCTGCTCCACCCCGCGTCGGTGAATGCAAGGTTACCGGCCCGGTGTCGAGCCGACCAAATCGCGGGCTCAGCGGGGGTAACGGAAGGGTCAGTGCGAAGGCGGGTTCAGCCCATACCGCTGCGCGATGTCCTCCATCCAGGCCGGCGACCCGTAGGTCAGCCCGTACTTGTCGGCCAGTTCGCCGAACTCGGGCAACTCATGCAGCGGCGTGCCCACCGGGCCGTCCGCGTGTTCGACGAGCAGCTCGCCGAGCTCCCGGAAATAGTTCTCGAATCCACCCGGGGTGATGATCTCGACGATGCGCCCGGGCTCGTTGCCGGCGTTCCACATCGCGTGCATCTGCCCGCGCGGCTTGGTGATGTAGCCGCCGGGACCGAGCACCACTTCGCTGTCATCGGAGCGGAAGCCGATCTCGCCCGCCAGCACAATCGAATGCTCGTCCTCGCGGGTGTGCCGATGCGCCGCGGTCAGCAAGCCGACCCCAAACGGGTGCTCAACAATGGACACCTCCCCGCCGTTGGTCTGGCCGGAGAGCTTGAACACCGCCCCGAAGCCCGGGAGCGCGACGACGTCGCCCTCCCCCGGCTGCACGACGGTGACCCCGATTTGGTCCATCTGATCCACCTTCCTCGGAAATCCCTTGCGCTGCAATGCCTCGTTCATCCCACCATGGCTGACAGGGTGTTCCGAGGCGGCCAGAGTGGCTGCGGCACTTCGATTCCGAACGGCTTGCCCCAACCGTTTCGAGATGAAACCTCGTGCACCGGATGGCGATTGGCCGCGACGCCCCACTTGCCCGACGGATAACCCAGGGTCAGCATGGCCGACATCTTCCAGCCTTCGGCAACCGGCACGCCCAGTAACTCGTTCACCCTGTCCTCGAAATTGCGGAGCACCATCGTCATGACACCGCCGACGCCCTCGGCTCGGGCGGCGAGCAACACACTCCAGATCGCCGGGTAGATGTTGGCACCGCCGAGGTCGTCGATGGCGAAGACGAATAGCAACAGGGGGATTTCTTCGAAATGGTCAGCCAGGTAATCCCCCGAGCCTTTCATTCGACGCATCGTGTCGGCGTGAGCGGCCGGGTCCGCCCCGGGCGCTGTCGCAACCATCGGTCCCGTGCCCGTTTTGAACTTGTCGTATTCCAGGGCGCGGGCCTGGCGGAACAGCTGGGCGAACTCGCGGATGAGTTCGCGATCGTCAACGGCCAGGAAGTGCCAGCGTTGGGTATTACCCCCGTTGGGAGCGCGAACGGCCGCGTCGAGAATGCGGGCCTGCGTATCCAGCGGAATCGGATCCGGCCGCAACCGGCGCATCATCCTGGTGGTGTAAAGACCTTCATAGATGTCCATTTCGCTGCTCCTATTCGGGCCAGCTGTTGCCCACGATGATGTCGACGAAGTTGTCGCGGATGAATGCGGGGTCGAAGTGCGCAAGTACGTCGTCGTTGACCGTGCCGAAGGTGCTGTGCGGGCGGTGCTTCATCCCGTCGTTGAACGCCGTCAGGATGCGCTGCTTGAAATTCGGGCGCGGATGGACAGCGGTGACTGCGGCAAGAGCCTCGGGTGAAAGCTCGTCGCGGTCGATGCCCAGCACGTCGGTTTCGACACCGGCAGTGACCAGAGCGACTTCGGGTGCCAGGAACTCGGGGATGCCGGGAGTGGTGTGCAACGCGATGCTCAGCCACACCTTGTCGGCGTCGGCCTGATCAACGTCGCGCTCCAACAGGAACTTCCGTGCCGCATTGGCGCTGTCCACCTCGAAGCGCAGCTGCGAAGTCCGGTATCGCTCGGTGAGACCCAGGTCGTGGAACATCGCTCCGGCGTAAAGCAACTCCAGGTTTGGCTCCAGCCCCCGGCGGCGCCCCTGCAACGCAGCGAAGAGGAATACCCGGCGGGAGTGGTCAAAGAGCAAGTCGTCTTCGGCCTCGCGGATGACCTCGGTGATCTCGCGTACCAGTGCAGTGTCGGGTATCGCGATGCCGGCAATGGTGTCCATCAACTGAATATCCATGAGTTGCCTCCTGGTGTGGTCTTGCTAGCGAGTGTGCGACGTCGCGAGCCAACCGGCCTATGTCGTTCCAGCCGTCTTTTCCACAGAAAGGGACACAATGACTTCGTGGCCGAAGCCGGAGCGCGTTCGCGAGTGGTAGTAATCGTCGTCTTCGACGAGGTGACGCTGTTAGACGTCGCGGGAGCGGGAGAAGTGTTCGTCGAGGCCAACCGGTTCGGCGCCGACTATCAGCTCAAAATCGCGTCGCTGGACGGCAGCGACGTGAAGACCTCGATCGGCACCCCGTTGGGTGTCACCGACAGCATCTCGTCGATCGATTCCGCCGACACCGTTCTGGTCGCCGGCAGCGACAGCCTGCCCGGGCGGGCGATCGATCCCGCGCTCGTCGAGGCCATCAGGGCTCTGTCGGCGCGGACCCGGCGCCTGGCCTCCATTTGCACGGGGTCGTTCCTCCTCGCGCAGGCCGGCTTGCTCCGCGGCCGCCGCGCCACCACCCACTGGCACGACACCCGGCTACTGGCCCGGGCCTTCCCCGACACCGCCGTCGAGCCGGACGCGATCTTCGTCCGCGACGGCGATGTCTTCACCTCGGCCGGTATTTCGTCGGGCATCGACCTGGCGCTGGCGCTGGTCGAAATGGATTACGGCACCGAGCTGGTGCGCGACGTGGCCCGGTGGTTGGTCGTCTACCTCAAACGCGCCGGTGGGCAATCGCAATTCTCGGTGCTGGTCGAGGCCGATCCGCCGCCGGGTTCGCCGCTACGTACGGTCACCGATGCGATCACCGCCGATCCCGCTCGCGACCACAGCGTCAAGAAGCTCGCGGCGCGGGCATCGTTGAGTACCCGTCAGCTCACCCGGTTGTTTCAGGCCGAACTGGGGATGACGCCGGCTCGCTACGTCGAGTTGGTGCGCGTCGATTTCGCCCGTGCCGGCCTGGAATCCGGCCGCACCGTGACCGAGGCCGCGCACCTGGCCGGCTTCGGCAGCAGCGAAACGTTGCGGCGGGTATTCGCCAGCCACCTGGGTATCAGCCCGAAGGCCTACCGGGATCGGTTCCGCACGGCCTGCGCGTGAAAGTTGCTGTAGCTCAACTAAAATCGGTTGGTATCAGCAGATCCGAGAGTCCGACGCGATGCAGCATCTCGGCCTTGAGCCGATCGAGTACGGCGAAGCCGACGTCGGCGCCGTCCTGGGACGGATCGATGGTAACCCGGAACGGGCGCTTGCCGAATGGCGTGTCGACCACGTCGACCAACGCGTCCGCAACCTCGGCCACATCGGCGTCGGCGGGCACGATGGCGTTGAAGGCCTGCTGCACTCGGGTTCCGAAGTCCGGATAGGGGCCCTGTTCGTATTCGTCCACCACGGCCTGGTCACCGGGCGTGCCGGCATTGGCAAAGTGGTTGGTACCACTGGTAAATGCGCCGGGCACGATGATCGAAGTCTCGATGCCCCACCGGGTCAGCTCGCGTGCATAGGACACGGCCAGCGAATCCATCGCGGCCTTGGCTGCGAAGTACGGCGCCAGATACGGCGGCGTGCCCCCGGCGGAGCTGCTGCTGGACACCCACACCAGCAGACCTCGCTGCTGGCGTCGCATGTGCGGCAGCACAGCCTTGTTGACCCGTTGTGTGCTGACCACATTGATGTCGTAGAGCTGCGCGATCTGTTCGGGCGTAAACGCCTCGGCCGGGCCGAACACCATGTGGCCCGCGTTGTGCACCAGCACATCGATGCGGCCATTGGCGCTGACAACTTCTTGGATCGCGGTATCAATCGAAGGCTGCGACTGCACATCCATTTCCACGGTCCGCAGGTCGACGCCGTTCTCCTTGGCGAAGTTGCCGGCAGCCTGAACCTGGGATGCGTTGCGGCCCTTGATGTCACGCATTGACGCGTAGACCGTGTGGCCGGCGCGCGCCAACGCTTCGGCGCTCAGCCGGCCAAAACCGCTCGATGCGCCGGTAACCACGATGACGTGACCCATGGCGCGCTACTTGGTGTTGTTGTACTTGGTGATGGCGTCGTCGAGCCGCTGCAGCGCGGCGCCGTAGCCGGCGAAATCACCCTTCTTCTGGGCGTCCCGGGCCGCGTTGATCTGGGTCTGAATGTCCTGTAGGGCAGCGGCTTTGGCCGGCGATAAGGTCGACGATCCGTCCGGAGCGGGCGGCACCGCCGTCGGCGGCGGCGGCGATCCCGGTGGCCCGGCCTGTGGCGTGGGTGGACCGGCAGGCGGGCTCTGCGGCGCACCCCCGTCGGTAGGAACGATCCCCGTCGCGGCCGCACCCGCACCGGGCCCGAACAACCCGGTGAGCGCGTCGCCGACGGTCGGGCCGTAGCCGATCTTGTCGTTGTACATCATCGCAACACGGATCAACCGCGGGTACGACGAGGCGGCATCGCTGGCCCCCGGAGAGGCGTAAACCGGTTCGACGTACAGCAGCCCACCCTGAGCAACCGGCAGCGTCAGCAAGTTGCCCCACCGTATTCGGTTCTGGTTGTCTCGCCCGATCACACCGAGATCCTGGGACACCGCCGGGTCGGTGGTGATCGCGTTATTGGCCAGCTTCGGACCGTTGACCTGACCCGGGATCGTCAGCACCGTGATCTTGCCGTAGGTCGCCGGATCGGAGCTGGCGCTGATGTAGGCGGCGAGATAATCACGCTTGAACCTGTTCATCGCGCTCGTCAGCTGATACGAAGACGTATTGTCGTTCTTCGCAATGTTTTTCGCGACGATGTAATACGGCGGCTGATAGCTGCTGGCTGTCGGGTTCGGGTCCAGCGGCACATCCCAGAAATCCGAAGTGGAGAAGAACGTCACGGGGTCGTTGACGTGATACTTCGCCAGCAGCATCCGCTGCACCTTGAACAGGTCCTCGGGATACCGCAAGTGCTCGGCGAGCTCGGGGCTGATGTCACTCTTGGGCTTGACCGTCCCCGGAAAGACCTGCATCCAGGCCTTCAGCACCGGATCCTGCTCGTCTTGCTGGTAAAGCGTCACGGTCCCGTCGTAGGCGTCCACCGTGGCCTTCACCGAGTTGCGGATGTAGGAGACCTGCTTGTCGGGACCCAGCTTGTTGAACGCCACCTCGGTCGAGTCGGCGGTCGCGGATTCCAAGGAAGTCAGCTCGGAATACGGGTAGTTGTCCAACGTGGTGTAGCCGTCGATGATCCACACCAGGCGCTTGTTGACGATCGCCGGGTACACCGAGCTGTCGGTCGTGAGCCACGGCGCCACCGCCTCCACCCGCGCTGCCGGATCGCGGTTGAACAGAATCTTGCTGTTGGAGCCGATCACGCTGGAAAACAGGAAGTTTCGCTCGGCGAACTTGGCGGCGAACACGCTGCGGGATAGCCAATCGCCGATCGGGACTCCCCCGATCCCGGTGTAGGTGTAATTCTTGGTTTCGGTGTTGGTCTCGTAGTCGTATTCGCGGTCGGCGCCGCTTTTCCCGACGATCGCGTAGTCGGCCGAGGTGTTGGAGATTACGGGTCCGAAGTAGATACGCGGTTGATCGAGCGGTGCCGGTCCGTCGGACACGACGCTGCCGTTGGCGCCGACGACGTTGGCGAGAAACTCCGGGTAACCGCCGTTTTGGGTGGGATCGTTGGCGATGCCACGCACCGTGTTGGCCGGAGACGCGATGAATCCGTTGCCGTGGGTGTAGACGGTATGCCGGTTGATCCAGTCGCGCTGATTGTCGATAAGCCTGTCCGGGTTGAGTTCTCGGGCCGCGACCACGTAATCACGCAACGAGCCGTTGCGATCCAGGTAGCGGTCGATGGACAGCTGGTCGGGGAAGTAGTAGAAGTTCTTGCCCTGCTGGAACTGGGTGAAGGCCGGGCTGATGATCGTCGGGTCGAGCAACCGGATGTTCGAGGTCGTCGCGCGGTCGGCCGCGACCTGCTGGGCGGTGGCCTGGCCGTCGCCGCTGTAGTTGCGATACGTCACCTGATCGGACGTCAGCCCATACGCTTCCCGCGTCGCGGTGATACTTCGGCCGATGTATTCGCTTTCCTTTTGCGCGGCATTAGGTCTCACGCTGATCTGCTCGACGATCAACGGCCAGCCGGCGCCCACGATCAACGACGACAGCAACAACAGAACCAGGCCGATCGCCGGAATCCGCAAGTCGCGCAGCACGACCGCGGAAAAGACCGCGGCGGCACAAATCACCGCGATCGCCATCAGGATCAGCTTCGCCGGCAACACCGCGTTGATATCGGTGTATCCGGCACCGGTGAACGGCTTGCCGCCGCGCGTGTGCGACAACAGCTCGAAGCGGTCCAGCCAATAGGCAAGGGCCTTGAGTAACACCAGGGTGCCGATCAGGCTGACCAGCTGAATCCGCGCCGAGCGACTCAGCGCGCCGGTACGGCCGGACAGCCGGATGCCGCCAAAGATGTAGTGCGCCAGCAGGTTCGCCACGAACGCCAGGAACACCGACACAAACAGGTAGCTGAGCGCCAGCCGATAGAACGGCAGCTCGAATGCGTAGAAGCCCAGGTCCTTACCGAACTGCGGATCCCTGATCCCAAAGTCTTGGCCGTGCAAGAACAGCTGAATGCGCACCCAGTAGCTCTGCGCGATGATGCCGGCCAGCAGCCCGATCGTCGCCGGGACACCGATGGCGACCAACCGCAGCCGCGACATGACCGCGGTGCGATATCTGGCCACCGGATCGTTGTCGTTGCTCGGGACGAACACCGGGCGGGTGCGGTAGGCCACCGCAAGCCCGGCGAACACGATGCCGCCGACCAGCAGGCCGGCGATCAGGAACACCACGATGCGGGTCACCAGGACGGTAGTGAACACCGAGCGGTACCCGAGCTCCCCGAACCACAACCAGTCGACGTAGGCGTCGATGAGTCGCGGGCCGGCAAGCAGCAACGCGATCACACCAAGCGCGATCAAGATCAGAATCCGGCTGCGCCGGGTCAGCTTCGGCATCCTTGCGGTGGGCCGCATCCCCACTGGCTACGCTCCCTGATCAATGTGGCCGGGACGGTCACAACTGTACGCACCGCAACACGCGGAATCGCAGGCTAACAACTCGGTGCCTGACCTCCTTGTTGGATCGCGTGTAGCGCGTCCACGGCTTGACCGAGAGTCTCTACCTTGATCAAGCGCAAACCGTGCGGGTTGTCCGAGGTCGCTTCATAGCAATTCTTAGCGGGCACCAGGAATACCGTGGCGCCCGCTTCCTGGGCGGCCACCATTTTGTGCGTGATGCCACCGATCTGGCCGACCTTGCCGTCGGACGTGATCGTTCCGGTCCCCGCGATAAACGTCGAGCCGGCCAGATCGCCGGTGGTCAGCTTGTCGACGACCGCCAGGCTGAACATCAGGCCGGCCGACGGCCCGCCCACGTTGGCGAGGTTGAAGTCCACCGAGAACGGCGCCCACGGCGCATCGAGCACCGCGACACCCAGGAAGCCGTAGTCGCGGTCCTTGTTTGTGCCCAGCGTGATCTGCGCGACGCCGGCCGGTTCGTTCTTGCGACGGAAGTCGATCGTCACCTCCTGGCCGGGCTTGGTGTTCTTCAGCAATCCGGTGAACTGCTCGACATTGACCACCGGGGTGCCGTTGACCGCGTCGATCGCATCACCGGCCTTCAGCTTGCCCGTCGATGGACCGGTGTCGGTGACGGTCGCGACGGTGACCGCGGGTGCGAATTTCAGATAGCCCAGGGCGGCATAGGCAGCGCTGTCCTCGGAATCTTTGAAGTCGGCGGTGTTGGCCTTGTCGACGTCGTCGCGGGACTTGCCGGGCGGGTAGATCAGATCGCGCGGTACCAGCTGTTCCTGGCCGGAGAACCACAGCGTGAGGGCTTCGCCCAGGGTCAGATCGTCGCGCTGGGACACCGTCGTCATGTTCAGATGGCCAGTGGTCGGGTGGGTCTGGGTGCCTTCGATCGCGACCACCTGCTTGCCGTCTACCTCACCAAGCGTGTCGAAAGTGGGTCCGGGGCCCAGCGAGACAAACGGCACCGTCACCACCGCGAGCAACACGCCGAAGACCAGAATCGGCACCAGCGCGACCATCAAGGTGAGAATCCGCCTGTTCACGCCGCTTACCCTAACCGGACACCGCTGCGGCTCGTTCAGCTACAAGCGTGACGGCGGATGGATCCTTCTGTTCCCGCGGTGGGTACCGTTGGGGTTATGGCTGACCTGCCTTTCGGCTTCAATTCCGGAGAGGACCCCGAGCGCGACAAGCACGGGAAGAACGATCCCGAGTCCGGCTCGGGCGCGTCAGACCCGCTCGGCGCATTCGGCATGGGCGGGGATTTCAACATGGGTGACCTGGGCCAGATCTTCACGCAGCTGGGTCAGATGTTTTCCAACGCGGGCACGATGCCCGGCGGTGGCACCCCGTCGGGACCCGTCAACTACGAACTGGCCCGGCAGGTCGCGTCCAGCTCGATTGGATTCGTCGCTCCGATCCCCGCCGCGACGAACTCGGCGATCGCCGACGCGGTACACCTCGCCGACACTTGGCTCGACGGCGTCACCGCGCTGCCCGCCGGCACCACCAAGGCGATCGGCTGGAGTCCCAGCGACTGGGTGGACAACACTCTGGAGACCTGGAAGCGGCTGTGCGACCCGATGGCTCAACAGATCTCGACGGTGTGGGCGTCTTCGCTGCCCGAAGAGGCCAAGGGCATGGCAGGCCCGCTGATGGCGATGATGTCGCAGATGGGCGGCATGGCGTTCGGCTCGCAGCTGGGCCAGGCCCTGGGCCGGTTGTCCCGGGAGGTGTTGACGTCAACCGACATCGGTCTGCCCCTGGGCCCCAAGGGCGTGGCGGCGATCATGCCGGAAGCTGTCGAAGCGTTCGCCGCCGGACTCGAGCAGCCCCGCAGCGAGATCATGACGTTCCTGGCCGCCCGTGAGGCCGCCCACCACCGGCTGTTCAGCCACGTTCCCTGGTTGGCCAGCCAGCTGCTGGGCGCCGTCGAGGCCTACGCGATGGGCATGAAGATCGACATGAGCGGGATCGAGGAGCTGGCGCGCGACTTCAACCCCGCCTCGCTGTCCGATCCGGCCGCGATCGAAAACCTGCTCGGCCAAGGCGTTTTCGAGCCCAAAGCAACGCCCGCGCAGACCCAGGCGCTGGAACGGCTGGAGACGCTGCTCGCGCTGATCGAAGGCTGGGTGCAGGTCGTCGTGACCGCGGCCCTGGGCGACCGGATTCCGGGCGCGGCCGCACTCAGTGAAACGCTGCGCCGACGTCGCGCCAGCGCAGGCCCGGCCGAGCAGACGTTCGCCACGCTGGTCGGCCTGGAGCTGCGGCCGCGCAAGCTGCGGGAGGCCGCCGCATTGTGGGAGCGCCTGACCGAAGCCGCGGGAGCCGACGTCCGTGACCGCGTGTGGCAACACCCCGATCTGTTGCCGGGCGCCGAGGATCTCGACGAGCCGGCCGGCTTCATCGACGGGGTCATCGGCGGTGACACCTCCGGTATCGACGAAGCGATCGCGCGACTCGAGCAGGACGACTCGGGTTCTGACGGCGGCTCCGCGGATAACTGATCAGGCCGGCTGCCGCCTTATTGGAATTGTGTTAAATTCAGCCCCCGCTGTTTGCTGAGCGGTGCTAGTTTGTCGACCAACCAATTGTCCGACTGGCCTTGGCGGCAACATGTTCAACTCCCGGATTGCAACCGCGCTGCGCACTGCTTTGGTTTGCGCGTCTGTCGGCGTGGCCAACATTTCGTTGGTCTCGGCGTGCGGTACGGCGCCGCCATCGGTGCACGCGACGACGTCACCTGCTCCCCCCGCCGGCAGCACATCGGGCAACCCGCCCGCGACGGCCAAGGCGAGCGCCAGCGGTGTATACGGCGACCCGGCGGCGGCCGCCAAGTATTGGGTGCAGCAGTCGACCGAGGACACTTGTGGGCTGGCTTCGGTGGCCGACGTCGTCGGTGAGGTCACCGGCAACGCTCCGACGGAGCAGCAGATCATCAAGGTGGCACAGAACACTCCCTCGTCGATCCGCGACGGCCCGATCTACCTGCCCACCGGCGACCCCGGCCACGAAACCGAGAAGGGTGGCATCGATGCGGCCGACACCGTCGTGCTGCTCGAGCACTACGGCGTGAAATCGCGCATGACCTGGGACAAAAACCCCGACGAGGTGACTCTGCCCGCGCTAGAGGGGTACCTCGGCGCCAACCGTAAGCTCATTGCCTGGGTCAATGGGGGAACCATCTTGGACAGCAACGATCAGCGTAAAACGGCCGATCACTTGCTCGTTGTCACCGGGATCGACACCAACAACGAGACCGTTCACCTCAACGACCCCTACGCCGACTCCGGCGACACGAAGGTCAGCATCGCGAGATTCATGACCGCTTGGAAAACCGGGCAGCAAACGGTCATCGTCACCGCGCCGACCAGCTGACCCCCGGCGGCTCTGTGGATAACTGATCGAGGCAGCTGCCACGGCCGTGGCACAGTCTGGATCCATGCCGAGGGCCGCTGTCTACGCACTGGACCCGGCGATGCCGGTGCTACTGCGCCCCGACGGCGCCGTGCAAGTGGGCTGGGATCCGCGGCGTGCAGTGCTGGTTCGTCCGCCACGTGGGTTGGCCGCCTCGGCGCTGGCGGCGCTACTGCGCTCGATGCGATCACCCGTGGCGATCACCGAGCTGCAGCGCCAAGCGGTCGAGCGCGGGTTGTCCGACGCCGACGGCCTGGCGCACCTCGTCACGCAGCTGATCGGCGCCGGCGTGGTGACCCGCGGCTGCCGGCAGACCGGCGGGCGGGCGGCATCGATCCGCGTCCACGGCCGCGGGCCGCTGTCGGACCTGCTGATGGAGTCGTTGCGCTGCTCGGGCGCCCGGATCGCGCACAGTAGCCAGCCGCATGCCGCGGTGTCGCGAGCCGCCGTCGATCTGGTGGTGCTGGCCGACTACCTGGTCGCCGACCCACGTATGGTGCGCGACCTGCACACCCAGGGCGTTGCGCACCTAGCGGTCCGGGTCCGAGATGGCACCGGGCTGGTCGGGCCGCTCGTCATCCCCGGCGTCACCAGCTGCCTGGGCTGCGCCGACCTACACCGCAGCGACCGCGACGCCGCGTGGCCGGCGGTCGCCGCCCAGTTGCGCGAGACCGTCGGGGTGGCCGATCGAGCCACCCTGCTGGCGACCGCGGCGCTGGCGCTCAGTCAGGTGAATCGCGTGATCGCCGCGGTGCGCGGGCACGACGCGGGGCCTGATCCCGGGCCCCCGCAGGCTTTGAATGCCACCCTGGAATTCGACCTCAACGCCGGCGCCATCGTCACCCGGCAGTGGGCCAGGCATCCGTTGTGTTCGTGCTGATGGAGCCGGTATCCGAGCGGTCAGAAAAGCCCGCCGCAACGTGACCACCGGTCGCCCTGACACCCCACTGTTGCCTAGATCAACCCCGGCACCCCCCTGCCGTCATGGATGATGGGTGTTGTGTCTGAGATCAAACGGGGGCGCGCTGCGCGCAATGCGAAGCTGGCCAGCATTCCTGTCGGGTTCGCCGCGCGGTCGGCGCTGGGCTTCGGTAAACGGCTGACCGGTAAGTCAAAAGACGAGGTCCAGGCCGAATTGTTGGAGAAGGCGGCCAACCAGCTGTTCACCGTGCTCGGTGAGCTCAAGGGCGGGGCGATGAAGGTCGGCCAGGCCTTGTCGGTGCTGGAAGCCGCCATTCCCGAGGAATTCGGCGAGCCCTACCGCGAAGCGCTGACGAAGCTGCAGAAGGACGCCCCGCCGTTACCCGCCGAGAAGGTGCACCGCGTGCTCGACGCGCAGCTGGGCACCAAGTGGCGCGACAGGTTCAGCTCGTTCGACGACACCCCGGTGGCCTCGGCCAGCATCGGCCAGGTGCACAAGGCGGTGTGGTCTGACGGTCGTGAGGTGGCCGTCAAGATCCAGTACCCGGGCGCCGACGAGGCACTGCGGGCCGACCTCAAGACCATGCAGCGGTTGGTCGGAGTGGCCAAACAGCTCGCACCCGGCGCCGACGTCAAAGGCGTGGTCGACGAGCTGATCGAGCGCACCGAGATGGAGCTCGACTACCGGCTAGAGGCCGACAACCAGCGCGCATTCGCCAAGGCGTATCAGGACCACCCGGACTTCGCGGTGCCACACGTGGTGGCCAGCGCGCCCAAGGTGGTGGTCCAGGAATGGATCCAGGGCGTGCCGATGGCCGAGATCATCCGCGACGGGACCCGCGAACAACGCGATCTGATCGGCACCCGCCTCCTCGAGCTCACTTTCGATGCGCCACGACGGCTGCAGATGCTGCACGGCGATGCCCACCCGGGCAACTTCATGCTGCTCGATGACGGCCGGATGGCCGTCATCGACTTCGGCGCCGTCGCGCCCATGCCCGGTGGCTTTCCGATCGAACTCGGAATGACCATTCGGTTGGCCCGCGACAAGAACTACGACCTGCTGCTGCCGACGATGGAAAAGGCCGGCTTCATCCAGAAAGGCCAGCAGGTGTCGGTGCGCGACATCGACGACATGCTGCGCCAGTACGTCGAGCCGGTCGAGGTGGAGGTATTCCACTACACCCGTAAATGGCTGCAGAAGATGTCCACCATCGAGTTCGACCGGTCGGTGTCGCAGATCCGGACGGCCCGGCAGATGGACCTCCCGCCCAAGCTGGTGATCCCGATGCGGGTGATCATGTCGGTGGCCGCGATTCTGTGCCAGCTCGACGCCCACGTGCCGATCAAGGCGCTGTCGGAAGACCTGATCCCCGGGTTCGTCGAGCCCGACACAGCCGCCATCTAGGCGGCAACCGCACCCTTGCGGGGGCGTCCGCGCGGACGTTTGTAGCCCACGACCGAGCCCCGCTCGAATATCTCGCCGCCCCAGACGCCCCACGGTTCGGCACGGTCCAGTGCAGCCGTCAAGCATTGCCGCCGGACCGGGCAATCCGTGCAGAGCGTCTTGGCGCGCTCCAGGTCGGCCGGGGTCTCAGCGAACCATAGATCGGGATTGCCGGCGTGACATGGCACCGCCGGCTGCGGCTGTCTGGGGACTGTCAATGCCGACATGTCCTGCTCACCTACTTCCTGGTTGGGTGTCCTTTTCGGTGATCCGGACCAGGTTGCGGGCTTTGAAAAAATTCAGGTCCCAAAAACTATGGCCACGGATCCTTGTGACTTCGGGTCCGTGGCCATTTGAAATTCGGGCTGATTACGTAGTTCCCCGATCCACGGACGCGTCAGTCGCGGCGGCGCGATGCTTTACACCGGCCGCCGGTACGGCGGCGTGGGTGGCATGGGAGGTCCCCGCGATCAGCGCCGCGCCGGCCACTACTACCGCGAACGAGTCGTTGATCATCGTGGCCACCTCCTCTCGCCTAGACGTGCGCCGGCCTGCAGCCGGCAGCGGAATGCGTTTCTGAGGATAGATGTTAGCCGACGGCACTGACAAACGATTTTCTGACCTGCACATTTGTCCGCGGGATCGCGTCGTCGCCGATCAAGACCGGCCGCGGACGAGCTCCAACACGTCGGACCCGTACTGCTCGAGTTTGCGTGCGCCGATACCCGGGATCGCGATCAACGCGGCTTCGTCGTCGGGCAGCAGTTCGGCGATCGCGATCAGCGTGTTGTCGGTGAACACCACATACGCGGGCACCTTCTGCTCCTTGGCGACGTCGAGGCGCCACTGTCTGAGCCGCAACAACAACTCCTCGTCGACGTCGGCGGCACACGTCTCACAACGCCGCAGCATGACGGCCGCCGGCGTGCTCAGGTTCTTGTTGCAGATCCGGCAGCGGGTCGCGCCTTGCCTGCGCCGGGATTTGCCCGGCGCAGTGTCGGCCCGTGTCTGTGGCGCAATACCGTTGAGAAACCGCGACGGCTTGCGGCTCTGCCGACCGCCCGGGCTGCGCGACAGTGCCCAGCTGAGCGCCAAATACACTCGGGCCCTTGTGATTCCGACGTAGAGCAGGCGACGCTCTTCTTCGACCGGCTCGCTCTCGGCGCCGTGCGCCAATGCGTGCGAGATGGGCAGCGTGCCGTCGGCCAATCCGACCAGGAACACCGCATCCCATTCCAGCCCCTTGGCGGCGTGCAACGACGCCAGCGTCACGCCCTGCACCACCGGTGGGTGCCGCGCGTCGGCCCGAATCCGCAACTCGGCCACCAGGCCGGGCAGTTCCAGCTGCGGACGCTGGGCTGCCTCGTCGTCCACCAATTCGGCCAACGCGGTCAGCGCCTCCCAGCGCTCCCGGGCACGAGTACCGATGGGTTCGTCAGCCGTCAGACCCAGCGGTTCCAGGACCGCGCGCACCACCTCGGGCAATGGGCCTGCCAGGCCGCGCTCGGCGGCCCGATGCAGGGCCACCATCGCCTGTTTGATCTCCTGGCGATTAAAGAAGCCCTCGCCGCCGCGAACCTGGTAGGCGATGCCCGCCTCGGTCAAGGCCTCCTCGTAAATCTCGGACTGCGCATTGACGCGGTAGAGCACCGCGATTTCGGATGGCGCGGTGCCGGATTCGATCAGCCCGGCGATCGCCTTCGCGACCGCGGCCGCCTCGACGGTTTCGTCGGGGTGCTCGCGAAACGTCGGAACCGGACCCGGCGCACGCTGGCCGGACAGTTGCAGCTTGCTGCCGGCGACCCGGCCGCGCGCCGCGGCGATCACCTGGTTGGCCAGCGAGACAACCTGCGGGGTGGAGCGGTAGTCGCGCTCCAGGCGCACCACGGTGGCGTCCGGGAACTGCCGCGAGAAGTCGAGCAGGAAGCGCGGGGAGGCCCCGGTGAACGAGTAGATGGTCTGGTTGGCATCGCCGACGACCGTCAGGTCGTCTCGATCGCCCAGCCACGCCGACAGCACCCGCTGCTGCAGCGGGGTGACGTCCTGGTACTCGTCGACCACGAAGCAGCGGTAGCGGTCGCGGAATTCCTCGGCAACCGCGGCGTCGTTCTCGATCGCCGCCGCGGTGTGCAGCAGCAGGTCGTCGAAGTCGAGCAGCGTCACCGATTCGTCGCGAACCTTGAGAGCCTCGTAGGCGGCGTAGACCTCGGCGATCTTGCCGGCGTCCAGCGGGATGTCGCGGCCCGAGCCGGCCACCGCGCCCGGGTACGCCTCGGGGCTGATCAGCGACGCCTTGGCCCATTCGATCTCGCCGGCCAGGTCGCGCACGTCGTCGGTGCCGGAGTTGAGCCTGATGCGGCTGGCGGCCCTGGCCACGACGGCGAATTTGGTGTCCAGCAGTTGCCAGCCGGTGCCACCGACCACCCGCGGCCAGAAATACCGCAATTGGCGGTGTGCGGCCGAGTGAAAGGTCAGGGCCTGCACGGCGGCGACGCCAGATCCGGACCGCGCGGCCGCGTCCAGCGTCCGCAATCGCGACCGCATCTCACCCGCGGCACGCTGGGTGAACGTGACCGCAAGCACCTGCCCGGCGGCGACATGCCCACTCGCCACCAGCTGGGCGATGCGGTGAGTGATGGTGCGGGTCTTGCCTGTTCCGGCTCCCGCAAGCACACAGACCGGTCCGCGCGGTGCCAGCACGGCCTCGCGCTGTTCGTCGTCCAGTCCGGCGGTCAGTGGGTCGGCGACCATCGGCATGACGTCCATCTTGGCAGCGGTCGCCGACAAACCGGGTGTTTCGCCACGCCCGAACCTGGCGCCCCCGGTGCACAACGCAGCGCGGCAGGGCTACGTTATCGAGTTATGAGCAACGCTGCGATCACCGTTTACACGACATCATGGTGCGGCTATTGCCACCGGCTCATGACGGTGCTGAAGTCCAACGGAATCCCCTACGAAACCGTCGATATCGAACACGATTCGGCGGCCGCGGAATTCGTGGGTTCGGTCAACGGTGGCAATAAAACGGTGCCGACGGTGAAGTTTGCCGACGGATCGACGCTGACCAACCCGAGTGCCGCCGAGGTAAAGGCGAAGCTGGCTGAGGTCGCCGGCTGAGAGCGGCAAAGTCTGGTACTGCGCGATGCTTCTCAATCGTTTTACGGCGCAATGCGTCTCAATCGTTTTACGATACGGACTATGGCGTCGAAGTTGCGGTGGGGAAAAGGCGGCGCAATTTGTAGCACCGTATTGGCTTTCGCTTGCTGCGCGGTGATGCTTATCTCGGGTTGCTCGCATTCGAGCTCTCCGGCTAAGTCGCCGAGCACCGTCACACATGTCGACGACATGATCGTCGGCCTTGACACTGTCCGGCGCATCGCCAAAGCGGACGACCTCATCCCACGCGACGAGGACACCTCGCACAGGCCGGTGCCGTCGGAAGCCAACGCTCCGGGGCCGTGCCGGGCGGTGGGTCACAACGACCTCACCTTCGGTAGCAACTGGACCGAGTTTCGCAGTGCGGGCTATCACGGCGTCACCGACGACGTCAAGCCGCTGGGCCGGGATATGATCAACGGAGTCACTCAAGCGGCGGCGCGATATGCGAACCCCGATGCGGCGCAGGGCGCATTCCGCCAGCTGGAATCGTCGCTGCAGGCCTGTACGGATCTGCACGATCCCAACTACGACTTCGCCCTGGACAGGCCGGCGCCATCGACGCTGAGGATCGGCGCCCACAAGTGGAGCCATCTGTACCGCCTCAAATCCGCGGTAATCGTTTCGGTCGGCGTGGTAGGTCTTGAATCGGCCGATGAGATCGCGAACTCGGTCATGCAAATCATCACCGATCGCATCAGTTGACGTCTCAGTCGAGCGCAGCCCACGATTCGATAATGACCCGCGCAATCGAAATCGAGCCCGGCAGAAGCAGTTTGGAATCCGTAGAGCTGCTCCAATCGCCCGCTTCCAGCGCTGTGCGCACCTCGTCGCGAGTGAACCACGCCGCCTCGGCGATCTCCCCGTCGTTGAACGAGAAGGCCTCGTCGGGGTCGCCCAGGGCATGGAAGCCAACCATCAGCGAACGCGGAAAAGGCCAGGGCTGGCTGCCCAGATAGCGAACGTCGCGCACGGTCAGGCCGATCTCCTCACGGATCTCGCGAACCACGCAGACCTCGAAAGACTCACCGGCTTCGACGAATCCGGCCAGCAGCGAGAACATTCGCTCGGGCCACACCGCCTGGCGGGCCAGCACCGCACGGTCACCGCCATCGTGCACCAGACAGATGACCGCTGGGTCGATGCGCGGGAACTCCTCGTGACCGGTGACCGGGTTGACGCGCGACCAGCCGGCCCGGGCCGGTTTCGTCGGGGAGCCGTCCACGGCGCTAAACCGTGCGCGCTCATGCCAATTCAATAGTGCGACTGCCGACGACACCAGTTGGCTGCTGGTGTCGTCGAAGATCGGGCCGAGACTGCGCAGGTTCACCACTTCGGTCGCAACGTCGGGGTCCTCGGGTGCTTGCAACGCGCCCCGGATGGCCCAGACATGCTGACCGTTCTCGATGCGGCCGAGAAACACCGCGTCGTGCGGTGGCTTATCGCCCAGTCCGGCCGCCGAGCCGAGCACGACGCGGCCGTTTGCGACCAGCACCTGGTTGCGCGAATCCACCCGCAGCAGCGCCGCGTCCGCCCATCCGGCGGTGGCCGCGTCGACATCGGTGCGCAATTGATCGGCTCGGTCGGCGCCGACGCGCGAAAGCAACGGAACACTCCGCAGCTGAAAGTCCACGCTATTCCTCCTGGTGCCGAGCCGGGCCCGGCTTCGCCGCGCTCGTGATCGCCGCTAATGTCCCGCGTTTTTGATGTAGAGCAGCCGGTCGGTGGCCTCGATGGCGTCCACTTCGGGGGCGCCGATGCGAACGAGGTGTCCGTCGCGCACCACGCCGAGCACGATGTCGCGCAGGTGTCGCGTGGATCCGCCGACTTCGCTCAGCTCCACTTCGCGTTCGGCGATGGCCAGGCCGGCGTCCGGAGTGAGCAGATCCTCGATCATCTCCACGACGCTGGGCGTGGTGGTGGCAAGACCGAGCAGCCGCCCCGCAGTGTCCGAGGAGACCACCACCGAGTCAGCACCCGATTGCTGCAGCAGGTGCGAATTCTCGGCCTCCCGGATGGCGGCCACGATTCTGGCCTTGGGCGCGATCTCCCGCGCCGTCAGGGTCACCAACACAGCGGTGTCGTCACGATTGGTGGCGACGATGATCGACGACGCGTGTTGAGTGCCGGCCAGCCGCAACACGTCGGATTTGGTGGCGTCGCCGTGCACGGTGACCAGACCGGCGGTCGCGGCATGCTCGAGGGCGCCGCGATCGGTATCGACGACCACGATCTCGCCCTGCGCGGCCTCATCGCTGACGCGGGCATCGACGGCCCGTTTGCCCTTGGTGCCATACCCGATCACTACGGTGTGATTACGCACTCTGTTCCTCCAACGCTGGATCTTCCATCCTTGCCGGGACCGCTCGGAGAGCAGCTCGAGCGTGGTGCCGACCAACAGGACCAGGAACGCGATCCGCAACGGCGTAAAGACCACGGTGTTGACCAGGCGCGCCACCTCGCTGTACGGCGTGATGTCGCCGTATCCGGTCGCCGAGAGCGAGACGACCGAGAAGTAGAGGCAGTCCAGGAAGCTCAGCGGTTCGCCGCGTACGTCGCGATAACCGGTGCGGTCCGCGTACACAGTGACGGCGGCCCCGAACAACAACACCAGCGCAATGAGCAGCCTGCGGGCGATGACACGGCCCGGGCTGCCATGGTCTTCGGGGATGCGCAGCACGCCGACCAGCAGATGTCCGGGCTGCGCGGTCAGTCTCTCGTCGAGACCCCTCAGCCGTCGCAACCTACCCTCGGCCACAGCGGCCCGTCATCGGGAAAACACCACCGCACACCGCACCCACGACTCACATGTAACCACGATCGCCGGTTCTCAGACACTTGATCGCCTCAGACAGCGACATCGCGCTCGCCAGCGCGATCAGTTAGCAGCCCGGCCAGCTCGGTGGGATCGGGCAGCTCGCCGGGGACAACGGTGACGCCGGCGCGCACGTAATGGAACGCGGTCCGCACGGAGGATTCCGGGCATCCGGACAACGCCGCCCACGCCAGGCGGTAGACGGCGAGCTGGACGGCGGCCTGACGCATCGCCTCGGGCTCGCGCGGGGGCTCGCCCGTCTTCCAGTCCACCACGGTGGCTCCGCCGTCGGGTTCGGCGAAGACCGCGTCGATGCGCCCGCGCACCACGGTGTCGCCGATCGGCATCTCGAAGGGGACCTCGACGGCGACGGGCGTGCGGGCCGCCCACTGCGATCGGGTGAACGCCTCTTGTAGCGCGGCCAATTCTTCGGTGTGGCCGAGATCAGAGTCCGCCGCACCCGGCAGATCGCCAAGGTCGAATAACCATTCGGTTCCGTAGAACTGTTGCACCCAGGAGTGAAAGGCATTGCCCCGCAGTGTATGTGGATCGGGTCGAGTCGGTAGACGATGCACCAGCCGCTGCACCGCGCCCTCGGGGTCGCGGGCCAGGTCCACCAGACCGCTGACCGACAGCTGGCTGGGCAGCGCACGGGCGACCCGTCGCTGCGAGCGCGCGCGCTCGGCCAGTAGCGCGTCGACATCGGCCGACCAGCCGTCGACGTCGACGCAGTCTGCCACCGCGTCCGCCCTCATCGCCCCGGCCACCAGCGCCGCCCCATATTCGACCTCGGCACGACGCCCGGCCAGCGGATCTGCAGGCCAGATAGCTTCGATAGTGCTGTTGCGCAGTGGATTTCGCTCACCATCCGCGGGCGCGGGAGCCCACTCTTCGACCACTCCGCAGGGATCACCGGCCGCGGTGGACCTTTCGATGACGTCCTTGAGCTCGCACAAGAACTCCGACGGGCCGCGCGGTTTGATCCCGGTGGGGCCCCAGTGATGGCCAGAGACCAGCAGCGTGTCCTCGGCCCGGGTGATGCCGACGTACAGCAGCCGGCGCTCTTCGTCGACGCGACGCTGATCCAGCTGGCGACGATGTTCGGATATCTTGTCCGACAGCTGCTTTCGATTAGTGACGTCCGAAAGGTCCAACACCGGGATGCCCAGTGCACCTTCCGAAGCACGGTCGCCGCGTAGCAACGGCGGCAGCTCGGCGGCATCGGTTAGCCAGCTGCTGCGCGACGCGGTCGACGGGAATATTCCGCCGCACAGGTGCGCCACCGCGACCACTTCCCACTCCAGGCCCTTGGCGGAGTGCACGGTGAGCACCTGAACTCGATCCCGCGCGACCGCCAACGGTGCTGGTGCCAAGCCATTTTCGACAACCTCGGCCGCGTCCAGGTAGGCCAGCAGCCCCGTGACCGACGCCGCTGCCGACACGTCCGTTGCGCTGGTTCGTTCCGCGTAGCCGGCGACCACATCGGCGAAGGCGTCGAGGTGTTCGGCGCCGGCCCAGCCGCCGTGGCCCGCGGCGGCGCGGACTTCGCAGTCGACACCCAGCAGCCGTCGCACCTCGGCAACCAAGTCGGGCAGTGAATGACCGAGATGGCCGCGCAGCGCGCTCAGCTCGGCGGCCAGCGCGGCGATGCGTTGATACCCCGCAACCGAATACGCGGCGGCCGGGCCGGGATCACCGATCGCGTCGGCCAGGCATGCGGTGTCGGCATCCGGACCGGCTGTCATCGCGATCGCCTGGGCGCAGGCCGCGTCAGCACAGCGTCCCGCACCAAGAGCCAGCGCGCGCTGCCAGAGCGCGGCGATGTCCCGGCCACCGAGCCGCCAGCGCGGGCCGGTCAATACCCGCATCGCGCCCGCGCCGGCCGTTGGGTCGGCGACCAGGCGCAGCATGGCCACCAGTTCGGCCACCTCTCCGATGGACAACAGGCCGGCCAGCCCGACGACCTCGACCGGAATGCCGCGCGCGCGAAGCGCATCGGCGATCGGTGCGGCATCGGCGTTGCGGCGCACCAACACCGCGGCGGTCGGCGGGCTGACGCCGTCAGCGTGCGCGCGCTGGTAATGCCCGTGTAGGTGGTCGGCGATCCACTCGCGTTCGGCGGCGGCGTCGGCGAGCAGCGCTGCGCGGACGTTGCCCGGCGGGGCGTCCGGGCGAGGTCGCAACGCGTGCACGGCCACGGACCGGCGTCGTGCCTCCGCCGAGATCGCGTTGGCGATATGCAGTGTGCTGGGCGGGTTGCGCCAGCTGGTCCGCAGCTCCAGCACCGGCGCCGGCGTGCCGTCGGATCGCGGGAAGTCGGTGGTGAACCGCGGCAAGTTGGTTGCCGAGGCGCCGCGCCAGCCGTAGATCGACTGAATCGGGTCGCCTACAGCAGTCAGGGCCAGCCCGTCGTCGACGCCGCCGCCGAACAACGCCGACAAGGCGACTCGCTGGGCATGGCCGGTGTCCTGGTACTCGTCGAGCAACACCACCCGGTAGCGGTTGCGCAGGTCGTCGGCAACCTGCGGGAAGTTCGCGGCAAGCCGTGCCGCCGAAGCCATCTGCACGCCGAAGTCCATGACCTTGTCGGTGCGCATGCGGTCTTGCAGGGCGTCGAGCAGCGGCACCAGTTCGGTGCGCTCGGTCTGGGCGGCCAGCAGCCGCAGCAACCATTGACTCGGTCCGCGGTCGCGCTGGTAAGGGCCGGCGGGCAGGGCGTGGACCAGCCGCTCCAGCTCCAGGTGGGTGTCGCGGAGCTGGCCGGTGTCGACCAGGTGCTCGGTGAGCTGGCCCCACAGTCGCAGCACCATCGAGGTGACCGCGGCCGGGGTCTTGTCGGTGCGCAGCTGCCCGCCATGCCGGTTCACCACGTCGAAAGCCAACTGCCACAGCTCGGTCTCGCTGAGTAACCGGGTATCGGGCTCGACCGGCAACAGCAGCCCGTAGTCGCGCAGCAGTGAGCCGGCGAACGCGTGATAGGTGCTGACCGTCGGGGTGCCTGCCGATTCGGGGGCCCCCGGGCTGGTCGCGCCCAACCCGATGCCGGCCAACCTGGCCAGCCGGGAGCGGACCCGGC
Organism: Mycobacterium montefiorense; assembly: GCF_003112775.1. Taxonomy (GTDB): domain Bacteria; phylum Actinomycetota; class Actinomycetes; order Mycobacteriales; family Mycobacteriaceae; genus Mycobacterium; species Mycobacterium montefiorense. The sequence goes on from NZ_BFCH01000007.1 coordinate 414,034, forward strand.
GCAGCAGCTGCCCGGCAGCCTTGCGGGTGAACGTCAATCCCAGCACCTGGCTTGGGTCCGCGTACCCGTTGGCGATCAGCCACACCACCCGCGCAGCCATCGTCTCGGTTTTACCCGCGCCCGCCCCCGCGATGACGACGAGCGGACCCGGCGGCGCGGCGATCACGGCGGCCTGCTCGGCGGTGGGCGGGAAAAGCCCTAGTGCATCGGCTAATTCGTCCGGGCTGTAGCACGCCGTCACAGCGCGGACCCTTCGCCGTAGGCAGGGCACGACGGCCGAATCGGGCAGTGCGAGCAGCCGTCGTTGCGCCGCGCGACGAACTGCGGGCCGGCCGTCGCGTCGGCCGCCCGCATGACGAGGTCGCGCCATTCGTCGCGGACCGCCGGTGTCAGCGGGTCCTGCTCACGCACGGTGGCGCCCGCTGCCCCGCTCTTGCCGATGTAGACCAGCCGCGCGCCGCCGGGCTCGTCGCCGTCGGGTATCAGGCCTTCGGCCACGGCCAGCTGGTACATCGCCAGCTGAGCGTGCTGTTGGGCATCGTCCTTGCTGACCGGCGTCTTGCCGGTCTTGATGTCGACGATCACCAGCCGGCCGGCCCCGTCGCGTTCCAGCCGATCGACCCGGCCGCGCAATCGGACATCGCCGCCGCCATCGCGTGAGGTGGCGAGGACTCCGTCGACGTCGATCTCGACGCCGACCTCTGTCAGCTCGCCTCGCGTCTGCGCACGCCACTCGACGAATGCCTCGATCATGGCGCGGTGCCGCGTCAGCTCGTTAGCCGAATGCCATCGAGCGTCAAAAGGCAGGTGCTGCCAGGCACGTTCCAGCTCGGACAGCAGCTGCGCTTCGCTCTTGTCCGATTCGGCGATCAGCGCGTGCAGCACCGAGCCAATCGTTGACCGCAGCTCACGCGGGTTGGTTCCGCCGTGCCGTTCGACCAGCCAGCGCAGCGGGCAGTCGTTGAGGGTTTGCAGGGTCGATGGCGTCAAGGTGACGCGATCACTGCCTGCGCAGAGCGGATCGCTGGTGCTGACCGCGGTCAGCCCGTGCCAACTGGACGGGTCGGCGCCGGGCACGCCGGCGCTGGCCAGTCGGGCCAATTGCGTTGCCGCGCAATGGCGAGCGGCATCGTCGACGGCACCGTCCGGGGCACAGACGACCCCACGCAACCGGCCGACCAGCGCCGCTGTCGACAGCACGCGTGGGGATGAAACCGGCGGCACCGCAACGGGGCCGGCATCATCGTCGGCCCATTGGGCAACCTCGAAGAAGAAAGGCGATGGCAGCGCGGCCCCTTGGTCCGCCCCGCCGGTTTCGCTGTCGACTGCGGTCACCAGCAGCCTGCGCCGGGCCCGGCCCATCGCAGCCACCAGCAGCCTGCGTTCCTCGGCCAACAGCGGTGCACGCACCGCGGCGTCCTCGCCGACGCCGTCCATGACGTCGAGCAGTCGCTGCGTGGCCAACACTCCCCCGCGCGGAACGGTGTTGGGCCACAATCCATCCTGCAATCCTGCGATCACCACCACATCCCATTCATGTCCCAGCGCGGCATGTGCGCTGAGCACCCGGACCTGTTCGGCCGTCGACGCCGGCTCGGTCTTGCCCCCCGGCAGCTGCAGCGCCGCGACGTGCTCGATGAGGCCACGCAGCGACGCACCCGGAGTGCGCGACACGTACTGATCGGTGACGTCGAACAACGCGGTCACTGCCTCGAGGTCCCTGGTGGCCTGGGCCCCGGCGGTGCCGCCTCGCTCGCTGGCCGCCAACCAGCGACGCTGCAGACCAGACCGGCTCCACGCCGCCCACAGCGTGTAGCGCGGATCTTGGCCGTCGCGGTCGCAACGCGCAGCGGCGTCCAGAACCGCACGCACCCGTTGCAATGGGCGAGACGCCGAAGCCGGCGTCCGGGCACTCAGCGCGGCGACCACCACATCACCGAAACCGCTTGCCGCGTCGGCTGTTTTGCCGCGCATCAGGGTGCGGCGCAGCTGCCGCAGCGAAATCGGGTCGACTCGACCGATGGGCCCGGTCAGCAGCGCCAGCGCCTGGTCGCCGTCCAGACCGTCGGCGGTCGCTGCCAGCACCGTGAGCAGAGCGCGCACCGCGGGCTCCTCGACCAGCGACCCGCCGACCGCGGCTGCGGCCACCGGGACCCCGGCGGCCGACAGCGCCCGCGGCAATCGGGCCCCGGCGCGCGGCACCGACCGCACGATCACCGCCATCTGCGACCACGGCACCTTATCGACCAGGTGCGCACGCCGCAGCGCGTCCGCGATCATCGCGGCCTCCGCATGCGCCGAGGCCGCCAGCCGCACGGTGACCGATCCCTCCTCGGCGCCGGTGCCGTCGATCTGCCTGCCGCCGCTGCTGCCCGGCAGTCGTCGTGCGATGCCGCTGACGGCGCGCGCGACCGCGGGCGCACACCGATGCGAGTCCGTCAGGGTCACCGAGGGCGTTTCACCGTCCAACAGCCCGGCCGGCTCGCCGCCCCGGAAGCCGAACACGGCCTGGTTGGGATCCCCGGCGATCAAGGCCAGTTCGCTGCCGGCGGCCAGTACCCGGATCAGGCGGGCCGCCTGCGGGTCTAGCTGCTGGGCGTCGTCGATCAACAAGACGCGGAGCCGGGCACGCTCGGCGGCCAGCAGCTCGGCATCGACCGCGAAAGCCTCCAGCGCGGCACCCACGAGTTCGGCGGCGCCCAGCGCCGGCGTCGTCGCCTGCGGCGCCGCGGTCCCCACCGCCGCGCGCAGCAACATCACCTGCTCGTACTGTTGGGCGAACCGGCCCGCCGCGGACCATTCCGGTCGCCGGCACCGACGTCCAAGGCGCTGCAGCTCGTGGGGATCCACACCGCGTTCTGCGCAGCGTGCCAACAGGTTTCGCAGTTCAGTGGCAAAGCCCGCGGTACTCAGGGCGGGCCACAGATGCGCAGGCCACGCGCCGGTTCCCGCGCCTTCGAGGTCGCCGGCCAGCAGTTCGCGGATGATGGCGTCCTGTTCGGCGCTGGTGACCAGCCGCGGCGGTGCGTCACCGGCGCGCTCGGCGGCTCGCCGCAGGACGGCATAGGCGTAGCTGTGCACGCTGCGGACCACCGGCTCACGGATCGCGGACCGGCACGAGCCGGCGCCGCGGGCACGCAGCAATGCCATCGTCAATGCGCTGCGCTGCCGCATTCCGATCCGACCCGAACCGGTAAGCAGCAGAACCGATTCGGGGTCGACCCCGCCGTCGACCGCAGCGACCGCGGCATCGACCAGCAGGCTGCTCTTCCCGGTTCCCGGGCCGCCCAGGATACGGATCAGCCCGCGGGTACCCGGCGCCAGCACGGCATCCGCCTCGGCACCCCAGGTCAATGACATACCGGCATGACATCACGAGGGTCTGACAAGTCCATCCGGCTACGACCGGCGGTGTCTGCGGAGCCTGGCATCATCGACGCGTGACCACCGACCTTCACGTGCACCGCTTCGGTCCGGCTGGCCCGGTGCAATTGCTCGCCCTGCACGGACTGACCGGACACGGCCAGCGCTGGCAACAGGTGGGCGACTATGTGCCCGAAATCTCCATCGCCGCGCCTGATCTGCTGGGCCATGGCAGGTCGTCGTGGGCCGCGCCGTGGACCATTGACGCCAATGTCAGGGCGCTGGGCGCGCTGCTCGATGAAGTGGCTCAGGCCCCGGTGCTGATTGTCGGGCACTCGTTCGGTGGCGGCCTGGCGATGCATTTGGCAGCGGTCCGGCCGGACTTGGTGGCAGCGCTGCTGCTGCTAGACCCCGCGGTCGGTTTGGACGGCGGGTGGATGCGCGACATCGCCGAGGCGATGTTTTCCTCGCCCGACTACCCGGATCCATCCGAAGCTCGCATGGAAAAGGCCACAGGCTCATGGTCGGACGTCGATGCGGATGTGCTCGATGCCGAGCTGGACGAGCATCTGGTCGCGCTGCCCAGCGGACGCTACGGCTGGCGGGTCAGCGTGCCGGCGATGATGTCGTATTGGAGCGAGTTGGCCCGTCCCACCGTGCTTCCGCCGGCAGGAACGGCAACGACGCTGGTGCGGGCGAAGTGGACGTCGCCGCCCTACGTCACCGACCAACTCATCGACGGACTTCGAGAACGCCTGGGATCCGATTTCGAGCTGCTCGATTTCGAGTGCAACCACATGGTGCCCGGCGCCAAGCCGACGGAGGTCGCCACACTGATCCGCAAGCAGTTGCAGGTCCGCTGACCGTGGCGCCGGTGACCGACGAGCAAGTCGAGCGGGTGCGTGCACTGGTGGCTGCCATCCCGCCTGGCCGAGTCTGTACCTATGGCGACATTGCCGCCGTCACAGGGCTTTCCAGCCCACGGATCGTCGGATGGATTATGCGCACCGACTCCTCTGACCTGCCCTGGCATCGGGTGATCACCGCATCCGGGCGCCCGGCACGGCATCTGACCACCCGGCAACTGGAACTACTGCGCGCCGAAGGAGTTCTTTCGGTCGACGGCAAAATCGCGCTGAATGAAGTGCGCTACGCGTTTCCTGAGTGACACATGCCCGTCGAGATCGACGTTACCGTGCGGGTTTTCGGCGTGTCGTCACGGTAGCGTCGATGTCGGCATGGCCGACTAGAGCACCAGCCGGATCAGGGCCGCCGTACGCGCCAGACCCGGGAAAGCCTCGGCGGTGGACCGCGGATGCAGCGCATGTACCGCCAGACGAAACATCAACGCACGCAACAACATCTGCGGCCATTCCGGCAGGGCGTTCCAGCGTTCGATCAGTCCGTCGTCGGCCTCGCCCCAGGACAGCGCGTCGACGACGACCACACCGGCCGCCCACGACGCGGGACGCCAGTACGGCGTGACGTCGGTGATCCCAGGCGCGGCGGTGCCGACAAACAGCACGGTGCCGTAGAGATCCCCGTGCACCAGCTGGTTGGGACTCTTGGTCGGCTTACGTAACGTGGCGAGCTGACTGATCAGCTCTACCGAACGCTGGCCGTCCGCGGGCGGTGGGGCCGTCCGCGCGCCGGGCGGAATCGACTGCAGCGGGCGTTCTTCCCACGCCGAGCGGTCGGCGGCGATGAACACGTCGATGTCTGACCACGGCGTGGTCGGTCCCTGGGTCAGGAAGCGCGGCCGTTCCAGTTTGCCGGTGGCTTCGTGCAGCCGCACCGCCGCCGAGACGACTTCGTCATGCCGGGGCTCCGGCGTGCCGGCGACAAACGTGTCAGCCCGCCAGCCCGACACCACATAGCGCCCGTCGGTCGAGCGGACCGGCCGAGCCAGCCGCACCCCGTCCACGAACAGCGTTTCCCGCACTCGCGCAGACCAGGCCGCGCGCGCATGGTCGGCCACGACCGAGAGAACGACTTCGCCGCATCGCCAGCCGCCTTCCCAGCTGACGCCTAGCGCGATGGGTTTGACGCCGGCCAAACCAAACGCCGAAAGCACGTGCTCCGGCGGTGGTTCGACAGTCACGGGGGTTAGCCTAGCCGGGCAGCGATGCGCGTCGTTACGACGCGCTGAGGAGCAACGCGACGCACTGCTGGGCGGTTAATACATCACCATGTCGGGCTGCATCTGCTGGGCCCACGCCACGATTCCACCCTGCAAGTGGACAGCATCGGAGAAACCGGCTCTCTTCACCGCGGCCAGCGCCTCGGCCGAGCGCACGCCCGTCTTGCAGTACAGCACCGCCTTGCGGTCGTGCGGCAGCTTTGCCAGACCCTCACCGGAAGTGATCAACGACTGAGGAATCAGCTCCGCGCCGTCGATGTGATTGATGTTCCATTCGACCGGCTCGCGGACGTCGATCAGGGCCAGCTTTTTGCCGGAGTCCAGCAACGCGCGCAGCTCCTTCGGGGTGATCGTCGAGCCTGAAACGGCCTCGACCGCATCCTCGGACACCGCACCACAGAATTCCTCGTAGTCGATCAGCTCGGTAATCTTCGGCGTCGCCGGGTCCTTGCGGATCTTGATCGTGCGATAGCTCATCTCCAGCGCGTCGTAGATCATCAACCGGCCCAGCAGCGGCTCTCCAATGCCGGTGATCAGTTTGATCGCCTCGGTGCCCATCACCGACGCAATGGAAGCGCAGATAATGCCCAGCACGCCTCCTTCGGCGCACGACGGCACCATGCCGGGCGGCGGCGGCTCGGGGTAGAGATCGCGATAGTTCAGGCCCAGGCCGTCAGGGGCGTCCTCCCAGAACACCGAAACCTGACCCTCGAAGCGGTAGATCGACCCCCAGACGTAGGGCTTGCCGGCCAACACCGCGGCATCGTTGACCAGATACCGGGTGGCGAAGTTGTCGGTGCCGTCGACGATCAGGTCGTATTGCCTGAACAGGCTCACCGCGTTGCTCGCCTGTAGCCGGAACTCATGGAGTCGCACTTCCACCAGCGGGTTGATGGCCAGGATCGAGTCGCGGGCCGACTGGGCCTTGGCGCGTCCGACGTCGGCCACGCCGTGGATGATCTGGCGCTGCAGGTTCGACTCGTCGACGACGTCGAATTCGACGATGCCGATCGTCCCGACGCCGGCCGCGGCCAGATACAGCAACGCCGGGGCTCCGAGCCCGCCGGCGCCGATCACCAGCACTCGCGAATTCTTAAGCCGCTTCTGCCCGTCGACACCCAGGTCGGGAATGATCAGATGGCGGCTGTAGCGCGCCACTTCATCGCGACTCAGCTCGCCGGCTGGCTCAACTAGTGGCGGCAACGATGTGGACACCGAATATCTCCTCGGTCAACTTCGCGATGCACTACCCCTAGTGAACGCCTCGGCCGCCGGCAATGCTTCCCCGGCCGCTAGGCGATCGGATACGGCCAGGGGTTGAAGCGGCAGGTTTTGCCGTCGGCCTTGACATACTCGGGGTCGAACTTCGCGGCGTCGTCGTTGGAGGTGGAGAACGTCTGCTGCATCATCACCGGCGCCAACCCGCCCTGCTTGTCGCACGGCTCATGGCGCACATAGCCGATGGCGTGGCCCACCTCGTGATCGATCACGTACTGCCGGTACGAACCGATGTCTCCTTCGAAGGGCACGGCCCCGCGGACCCAGCGTGCCTCGTTGATGAACACCCGCGCGTCCCGGTCCGGTCCGAACACCGGGTTGTAGCAGGAGGTCTCCAGCCGGAATTCGTAGCCGCACCCCTCGCGCACCGTCACCGGAGACACCAGCGAGATCCGGAAGTCCGGCTTCCCGTTGTCGATCCTGACGAAGGCGAATTGCGGGTTGTGCGTCCAGCCCTTGGGATTGGCGAGCGTCTGATCGACCATCGTGGCGAATGCGTCGTCGCCGCCGAACATCGCGGGGTCCAGACCGTTCTCGACCTCGACGCTGTACTTGAACACCTTGGCGGTGCCCTGACCGATCTGCGGCGTGGTGCCGGGCACGACACGCCAGGTCTTTTCGCCGGCTTCGGTGAACGGACCACCGTCGGGCAGCGTCCCGGCCGGGAGGTTGGCGTCGAAGGTGGCCAGGCCACGAGGCGGTGCGTCGAGGATGGCCGTGCCCACCGCCCCGATCGCCGGTGGGTCTTGGATGGACGGCTTGCTCGCGGTCGGTTTCGGTGCGCCGACGCCGGTCACCGTCTGGTAGATAACGACGGCGGTCAGCGCTACCAGCACCGGCAGCGCATACGCGCGCCAGCCGTAGGTGGAGATAAAACGGCCCAGCCACGATTGTTTCCGCCACTGCCGAGGACGTTCACGGTCGCCCCGGGACCGTCCGGTGCCACGCCCGATCGGGTCACGCAGCGCCCGAAGTGGTTCGCGCCACTCGTCACGCAGCACAGGCACTCGACCGGTGCCGGGCACTGGCGGCTCGGACGTCATTGCCCCAGGATGGCACAGCTGGGACCGACGGAGTCCCTGGCGCGCCCGAGCGCACCCCACCGCACCGGTTCAGCCTGCGCCTACGGCGCCGATGCCGGTACCGGGTACACCATGGGTAGTAATGTCTGTGCGACGAGCGGCGCGCGACTGGCCCGTCTATAGCGAATGGCCAGTCGCCACAATTCAAATGAGGACCAAGTGAGCGATCTCGCCAAGCCGGCGGCACGGCGTGCGGTCAGATCGGGTGACCGCGGTCGGCCGAGTGACGGCATTGCGACCTCGAACCGGCGGGGTAATCGGCTGCCGCGCGACGAGCGTCGTGGCCAGCTGCTGATCGTGGCTAGCGATGTCTTCGTCGACCACGGCTACCACGCGGCCGGCATGGATGAGATCGCCGACCGCGCGGGTGTCAGCAAACCCGTTCTGTATCAACACTTTTCGAGCAAGCTGGAGCTGTATCTGGCGGTGCTCGATCGGCACGTCGAAAACCTGGTCTCGGGGGTGCAGAGTGCACTGAGCACCACCACCGACAACCGGCAGCGGTTGCGTGCGGCGATCCAGGCGTTCTTCGATTTCATCGAGCACGACAGCCAGGGCTACCGGCTGATTTTCGAGAACGACTACGTCACCGAGCCCGAGGTCGCCACGCAGGTGCGGGCGGCTACCGAATCCTGCACCGACGCCGTTTTCGCACTGATCAGCGCCGATTCCGGCCTGGACCCGCACCGCGCCCGGATGATCGCGGTGGGGCTGGTCGGCATCAGCGTCGACTGCGCCAGATACTGGCTGGACTCCGACCGCCCGATCTCCAAGTCGGACGCGGTCGACGGCACGGTTGCGTTCGCGTGGGGTGGGCTGTCCCACGTGCCGCTTACTCGCTCTTAGCGGCAACCAAGAGCGTTCGCGCACTTAAAGTTGGGTATCTAGTCGAGCAAAGCAACCTCGATAGTATGCCGCCTCGTCGCCCGTCGGATCCCCCGAGCCCTGTCTGGGAAAAACGGACCACGGCTGCGACTACTACGATTGTGTTAATGACTGGGGATGACGCTGGCCGAGAATCGGCGACCTTGCCGCGGCTCACGGAGGCCGAGGCGCTACAGCAGGCACGGTTTAAGCAAGAGATGGCATTCACCCCAACATCGAACATCGAACATCGAAGCTATGGTGCTGAAAATCATCGGCGGCTGGGAGCAGCTCAAGGCGACCGTCAACGCGTACCGGTTCTTGGACGCCGGTCCCGACGGCGACCCGCTCGGCCAGGAAGACCTTCCCGCCGCGATGAACAAGCTGGCGAAGAAATTCCGGCTCCGCTGGCCCCACGACCGCTTCGCGGCCAAAGTCCACCGCTGCAATCAGGTCCGCCAGAAGTTCGCCCACTTCCTTTTCGTCAGCGCAATTGTCGGCGTCGAACCGCCGAACCGCACGCTGTATTTCACCAGCCTGGGAACGCCCGCCGCTTCCTTCAAGGCAGAACGCAACTCACTTGGACTGGAGTGGCTCGATGAGGGGTTGGTTCGGCAATCCCGCCACGAAGACTGGATCACCGAACAGGAGCTTCGGGACACACTCGCCGAGCTAAAAGAGCTCATCGATTGGTGCCACGCACTAGGACGCATAGTGCATACCTTGAAAGACAGTCCAGACCTCCCTGACGATCACCCCATCGACACCCCAGAATGGGTGGTTCCTTGGCGCACAGAGAAAGCGTCGCTGCTGGCCCTCCGAGACATTCGTCTCGGTGACGAAGCCGGCGCTTCAGCCCCTTGAGGTAGTGATGCAGTGGCACCGGCGACCAGTTGTCGCACCGGTGGGCTATAACTGCGGGCAAACCCGAAGGAGCCAATCGCATGAGCCACGAGACCTTGGTCAAGCCGAAGCAGTAGCTGCTGCGCAGAAAGCACTCGGAGGCGGCGGCTCGTACATCGTGCATTCTCGTCACATGCCACTTGGTAAACCGTGGCGGCCGGAGCTATCTCCGGGTTGCGCACACGCGGGACGGTGCCGTCGCCACCGTGCTCGCAAACGACAGCTTGTTCACACCGGCCCAGTCCGCCGCGATAGTGAGACGCCTCCGTGACTGCGTACTGCCCGCAATCCGGCGGCTGACTGCTCGACCGCCGCCAGATGATCGGCGGCCGGCCGGCTTGCGGATGACGGGGCGGCTGGGAGCCGACGACTTGTCGGCATGCCCCGCTGCTCGCAATGCCGCTGACTCCGTTGGGCACGGACGCTACCGCACTAAAGACGCAGATCGACCTATTGGGGTCGATAAAACAACCATAAAGCGCAATTAGGGTAATTTTATAGTACATTCGATACTATGTCGAAGAAGGTGATCGCCCCGACTCGCACCGCCGCGGACGCTCTTGCCGTGCTCGGTGCGCAGATCCGCCTCGCGCGGCACGAGAAGAACTGGACGGCCGCTGAGCTGGGCATGCGCATCGGCGTCGGCCGGCACACCGTCACCGCCATCGAGCGGGGAGAGCCTGGTGTCGCCATCGGCACGGTTTTGAACGCGGCGTCCGTGCTCGGCGTTGCGCTATTTGGTGCCGATAACCACGAACTGGCGAGGCTTCGCCGCCGCGGCGAAGAGCGACTAGCGCTGCTCCCGTCCCGCGAAGACCAGCCACGATCGATAGCAACCGACGGTGACCATGACCTCAACTTCTGATGGCGGCATCGCCGCCCAGCGTGATGCTTTCGTGTGGGTATGGCTGCCTGGGCGCGTCGAGCCAGTGGTGGCCGGAAGAGTGCAACGCCAACGTAACGGACGCCGGTACGTATTCGGTTATGGACGCAGTTACCTCAGCCGCCCCGACGCCATCAGCCTCTACACACCGGAGTTGCCGCTGAGGGCCGGGTGGCAGATTGCCAGCCCCAACATGCCGATCGCCTCCGCGCTGCGCGACGCCGGCCCCGATTCTTGGGGGCAGCGCGTGATCCTCGAACGACTCCTCGGGGCCAAGGGGCGCGACGCCGACCCCGGTGACCTGGACCAGATCACCTACTTCCTGGAATCGGGATCGAACCGGATCGGCGGCCTGGACTTTCAGACGGGTCCGGATGTCTACGTGCCGCGTGGTAGCTCCGCGACGATTGATGAGCTGCATGCGGCTGCTGATGCCCTGCAGGAGGGGCGCCCGCTTTCCGATGAACTCGCCGCCGCGCTGGTGCGGGGCACTTCCATTGGTGGTGCACGGCCTAAGGCGCTCATCGAGGTCGAAGGCGTGAGCCATATCGCCAAGTTCTCTTCGACGTCAGACACGTACCCCGTGGTCAACGCCGAGGCGCTGGCACTTGAGTTCGCCCGGCGGATCGGGATCGCGACAACGGCGTCATTCCTCACCAGCTCACTTGGCCGCGATGTTCTCATGATCGAGCGGTTCGACCGGCCGGCCGCCGGTGGCCGGCGCATCGTCGTGTCTGGACTCACGATGCTCGGGCTCGACGAGATGGAGGGGCGGTATGCGACGTATCCAGATCTTTTAGACGTGTTGCGCCAGAACGGGATCGATGCCGATGTCGGCAAGCGATTGTTCGAACGGATCGTGTTCAACGTGGCCATCGGCAACAACGACGACCACGCGCGCAACCACGCCGCGTTCTGGGACGGACACACCCTTGAACTAACCCCCGCCTACGACCTGTGCCCCCAGACCCGCTCCGGCGAGACCTCGGCGCAGGCCATGGCTTTCGATCGTGACGGCACCCGCGACAGCTCGTTCGCCGCATGCCTGCGCGCCGCACCCGTGTACGGCCTGAGCATCGGCCAGGCGCGTGACATCATCGACGCGCAGATCGACCTGATCCAGCGCGAGTGGACGGACGTCGCTGACCTCGCAAAGCTGAGACGAGCACAGCGAAACCTACTGTGGCACAGGCAGATCCTAAATCCGTACGCGAGCTACGGCTACACGCCCGCGGATTGACGCGCCCACCGCGCAGCAGCACTTGACGGCAAGGCCACCAACCGCGGGAGAAGCCCCCTCACCACGAAGGAGAGGGCTAACCCTGACGTGCTCATAGTTAGCATCACGGGCATGGGTAACAGTGCCGAGTATTTGGCTCGACGAATCGCCTTACTGTCTATCGTCGGGCTAAGCCACCTGTACTTCGGATTCGCTGTCTTGCTAGATCGTGCGCTCAGCGGCCTGACCTGACAGCGGGTCTGCCGGTGGTGCACGAAGTTGTCGGTGGTGCTGCGTACCGTGCGTGGCATGAACCTCGGGGAGCGAGCGGTTTGGATCAATGACGTACTCATTCCGTAACCGGTTCACGATCTTTGACGATCGATTGAACATCGATGCCCATATTCATGAGCTCGCTGACACCGGCGTTGAACACGTGGTTTTGCGGGCCGGCACGTCTGGAACGATGATCAAAGACACCGGCGATCTGGTGGTAGAGGGTAGCCGGTACCCGGATGAAGGATCCGCCGTCGCGGCAGGGCGGGAATGGCGGCGGGCTTTGACGGTCGCTTTTGCCCGCTCACATGCCGGTGCTGATTTCGGGCCTGATGATTCGGTAACTCCCAGCACAGACATGATCGTCCCGAACCCTCCAGATCTGTTCGCGCAGATGGGAATTGATCCCGGAGACCGAATTGTGTCGGACGAGCACGGGTTGCTGGTGGTCACTTCCGAGCCGCGGCCAAAGTTCTTCTTCATGCAAGCCCACGGCGCTGTCGCCAGAGGCGACGAGCAATTCGTTGCGAATCTCAATAATGCTCGTGAGCGAAGTGGTCAAAATTGGTCTCCCGAGAAAGCGCTTGCCCATCGGGTCGTAGCCTCTGCGCTACGTGATACCAACCCAGAGACCCAGCACATCCAACTGACCACGGCCGTCGAAGTGCTACTGCAACAACAAGATCGACCTCAAGATGTCTTTGATGTGTTGAGCCAGTTTATAAATGACGTTGAACAGGGTGACGAAGGTGACATTAAAAAGAGGCTGCTCGACATCCTGAGGGAAGACCTTGAGGAATCGATATCGCGCGCTGCCTGCGATCAATTGTTAGCGGTACTGACTGACACGTACGACGGTAAGACGGTGGATACCTTTTTTCGGCGGGTCTACGACATGCGAAGCCGGCTACTTCACCGCAAGCGGCGTAAGAAAGAAAAGCGCCCAACACCAACAGAGTTGAGCGCCGTCCACTTTGAACTCCTCCGGATGGTTCTCGACTTTCTGGACGCATCCGAGTGAGCGCGACGAAATCCCACGCCTTCTGCTCACCGCCGGCGGCAGGTCCGGAATTTCCGCACCTGCTTAGCGGTCGCGACCTCGGGCTTTTCGGAGCTTGTCGGTGGCGCTGCGTAGTGTCCGCGGTGTGAACCTCCGGGAGGGGGCCGTATACAGAGCCGGGCAGGACATCGCCGGCAAAACGGCCCGGCCGGTGGCGGCCGCCAACCCGCTTACTCGCTCTTAGCGGCCTTCCCACCGGACTTCGCGCCGGCGTCCGCCCCGATTCCGAAGCCGACCCGACGGCCGTCGGCGGCACCGATCTCGACGTAGGCGATCTTGGCGGGGTGGATCAGGTAGCGGCGGCCCTTCTCGTCATTGAGGCCCAGCAGACCCGAACCGTCACGCAGCGCGGCGCTCACGGCTTCTTCGACCTCCGCAGGCGTCTGCGCGCTGGAGAAGACCAGCTCGCGCGGACTGTCCGTGATACCGACCTTGACCTCCACGATGGCCCCTTCCGTTTGATATTCCGTCGCAGGCGTGTCAGCAGCAGGTTAGTGGACGCGGCCGGTGTGTCCCGAGCAGAGGGTGACCGGCGCCAGTTCGCCGTAAGCGAAACACTGTCTAACGGCAGATAACGATTGGCTCCCAGCTAGATCAAGGTGGCGCGCGGCGGGGGGTCAGGCACTTTCACGTCCGTAACATCGGCATCATCAGAAACACGCTCGATGACCGTGCCGGCCTAGATCGTGGCCTTGTCCACGACTACCCCGGCGACGCGACTTATGACGGAGCCGACTACGACGGCTACGACGGCTACGACGATGACGAGTACGCCGACGACAAGTACCCCGGCGACGAGTACGACGAGTACAACGAACTGCTGTGGCCAGTCGGCGGCTGGCGCCCGGCCGTCGCGGTGCTCGGCGCGGTGGTGGCGATCGGCGCGATCGCGACGGCCGTCATCATCAACAGCGGCGACAGCGCGTCGACGAAAGCCACGGTGGGGGCGCCGGCTCCCAGCTCCGTGACGTCCGCGCCGCGGACCACCAGCCCGCCGAGCGCGTCGCAACGCCCCTCGCCGAGCGCCTCGCCACAGCTGCCACCGGAGACGGTCACCACGCTGACACCGCCGAGTGTGGCGCTAACGACTCCGCCGCTGGTCGCATCGCCTCCCGCACTCGTACCACCAAGTGCCACAGTGAATCCGAGCACCGTCTACTACAGCGTGAGCGGGACGAAGCAGCTGCTGGATTTGGTGAACGTCGTCTACACCGATGCCCGTGGCTATCCGCAAACCGAGTTCAACGTGTCGCTGCCGTGGACGAAGGTGATCGTGCTGAATCCCGGCGTGACGACCCGATCCGTCGTCGCGACCAGCATCGTGAGCCGGATCAGCTGCGCGATCGTCAATGCCCAGGGTCAGGTCGAGGTGGCGTCGGCCAACAACTCGAACCTGGCGACCTGCACGAAGTAGGGGTCAGCTCAGACCGAGCTCGCGCATCCGCCGGTCATGTGTTTGCTGCAGACGTTCGAAGAACGCGCCGAGGTGGCCCAGGCCCCCGGTTCCGGCTACCACCAAATCGACCAGCTCGTCATGGTCGGCCAGCAGGTATTGCGCCTGGGTGAACGCTTCGCCGTACAGCCGGCGAGCCCATAGCGCCAATCGGCTGCGCTGTTTGCCGCTCGCGGTCACCGCGGCGCGCACCTCGGCGACGACGAACTGCGAGTGCCCGGTTTCGGACAGGGCCTCGCGCACCACGTCGGCGACCTCGTCGGGCAGCACGTCCGCGATCTCGAGGTACAGATCGGCGGCCAGCGCGTCACCGACATACGTCTTCACCAGTGCTTCCAGCCACGTGCTGGGCATCGTCAACCGGTGGTAGTTCTCGAGCGCCGAGACGTACCTCGACATAGCCGAAACGACGTCGACGCCGCGCTTTTCCAGGGCGTCGCGCAGCAGCTCGTAGTGCATCATCTCGGCGGCGGCCATGCTCGCCATCGAGATCCGGCCCCGCAGGTCAGGCGCCATGCGAGCCTCGTCAGTCAGCCGATAAAACGCGGCCACCTCGCCATAGGCGAGCACTGCGAACAGCTCGTTGACACCCGGGTGGTCCGCGCTCGGTGCCGAGGAAGGCGAATCGTCTACTTGGTCGGCAGAGGAGGCCGAAGTCATGGCCATCACTCTAGTAGGCGGACTTGGAAGAAGATGGGTCTGCGCTGTCGACCAGCTATCATGCAGATAGATAGCGGCTGTATTTCTTCAAATGCTGCTGTCGGCGAAATGTGCGTGCACCGCTGGCCCCCCATCTCAGCAGGGCTCGGCGACTCGGCGACTTGGAGTCGGAATTCGTGCGCGCGTGACCGCGACCGTGACCGCGACAGAGAACCGACCCAAACGAATAAGTCACCGAAAGGTACATCACCCACGCATGACTGCACTGACAAGCAAAACTGAACCCACTTTTGCCGAACTCGGCGTCCGCGACGAGATCGTCCGAGCACTGGCCGAGAAGGGCATCGAGCACGCCTTCGCCATCCAGGAACTGACTCTGCCGATGGCGCTGGCCGGAGACGACGTCATCGGCCAGGCCCGCACCGGGATGGGTAAAACCCTCGCCTTCGGCGTCCCGCTGCTGCAGCGCGTCACCAATGGCGTCGGGGTGCGGCCGCTCAATGGCACGCCGCGCGCCCTGGTCGTAGTGCCGACCCGCGAGCTGTGCCTTCAGGTCACCGAGGACCTGGCCGCCGCGGCCAAACATCTGCTCGCCGACGAGGACCGCCGGCTGTCGGTGGTCTCCATCTACGGCGGACGGGCCTACGAACCGCAGATCGACGCGCTGCGCGCCGGCGCCGACGTCGTGGTGGGCACGCCGGGCCGGCTGCTCGACCTTTCGCAGCAAGGTCACCTGCAGCTCGGCGGGCTCTCGGTACTGGTTCTCGATGAAGCCGACGAGATGCTCGACCTGGGCTTCTTGCCGGACATCGAGCGCATTCTGCGCCAGATACCGGCCGACCGGCAATCGATGCTGTTCTCGGCCACCATGCCGGACCCGATCATCACGCTTGCCCGCACCTTCATGGTTCAGCCCACTCATATCCGGGCGGAGGCGCCGCACTCGGCGGCCACCCACGACACCACCGAGCAGTTCGTCTACCGCGCCCACGCGCTGGACAAGGTGGAGATGGTCAGCCGGATACTGCAGGCCGACGGCCGCGGCGCGACGATGATCTTCACCCGCACCAAGCGCACCGCCCAGAAGGTGGCCGACGAGCTGGCCGAGCGCGGCTTCAAGGTCGGTGCCGTGCACGGCGACCTCGGGCAGATCGCCCGCGAGAAGGCACTCAAGGCCTTTCGGGCCGGCGACGTCGACGTGCTGGTGGCCACCGACGTGGCAGCCCGCGGTATCGATATCGATGACATCACCCACGTCATCAACTACCAGATCCCCGAGGACGAACAGGCTTACGTGCACCGAATCGGCCGTACCGGTCGCGCCGGAAAGACCGGAATCGCCGTCACTTTGGTGGACTGGGACGAACTGCCCCGCTGGACGGCGATCGACAAGGCGCTGAACCTGGGCTCCCCCGATCCGGCCGAGACCTACTCCAACTCGCCGCACCTGTATACCGAGCTGGGCATTCCGGGCGAGGCTGGCGGCACAATCGGTACGCCGCGCAAGTCGCCGGTCAAGCGCCGCGACACCGAACGCAGCACCACGTCGGAAAAACCGGCCCGGGCCCGCTCGGGTAACCGGCGGCGGCGAACCCGCGCTGGCGAGCCCGTGAACGGCCGCCCAGCCGGCAATGGCACCGACGGCGAAGCCGCGACGGAGACGGGTTCGGCGTCCAGCAATGGCAGTAACGGCGCGAACAACCGTCGTCGCCGTCGCCGCCACAAGCCGGCGGAAGCCGCCACCAACGCCAACTGAACCAGCTGAATCGACGGCCCAGGCATGGTCAAACCCGAACGCCGCACCAAGGGCGATCTGTTGGCCGCCGCGGCAATCGCGGTCGTTGTCGCCGCAATCGCCTCGCTGATCTGGTGGACCAGCGACGCCCGAGCCACGATCAGCCGCCCCGCCGCGACACCGGCACCCAACCCGAGTTTGGCCCGCGAGGTGCCGGCCAGCCTGAAGCAGCTGTGGACCGCCGCCAGCTCCGCCACCACGGCACCGGTGATTGTCGGCGGAACGGTGACCACCGGCGACGGTCGCGAGGTGGACGGGCGCGACGCCGGCACCGGCCAGACGCGCTGGAGCTACTCCCGCGACACCGACCTGTGCGGCCTGTCCTGGGTCTACCACTACGCGGTCGCGGTCTACCGCGACGACCGCGGTTGCGGCCAGGTCAGCACCATCGACGGATCCACCGGCCGCCGCGGGGCCGCCCGCAGCAGCTACGCCGACCCGCAGGTGCGCCTGTCGTCGGACGGCACGACGGTGTTGTCGGTCGGCGACACCCGACTGGAGCTGTGGCGTTCCGACATGGTCCGGATGCTTGCCTATGGCGAGACCGACGCCCGGGTGAAGCCGTCCTCGCGCGGGCTGCACTCTGGATGCAAGCTGGCGTCGGGAGCAGCCAGCTCGCTGGAGGTCGCGGTGCTGGAGAGCTGCGCGAATCAAGCCAACCTGCGACTCGCGTTGTTGCGCCCGGGCAAGGAAGACGACGAGCCGCAGCAGCATTTCGTCGCCGAACCCGGGATCACGGCGAACTCGGGCGCTCGCGTGCTGACGGTTTGGCAGAGCAACGCGGCGGTGTATCTGCCGCTGCCGCAGCCCAGGGTCGACGTCGTCGATGAAATGGGTACCACGGTGGCGAGCACGCTGCTGCCCAAGCCGCCGTCGAACTCGGCGGTCTCGCAGGCGGGCAACCTGGTGACCTGGTGGACCGGCGATTCCGTGCTGGTCTTCGAGGCGAGCAACCTGACCCTGCGCTACACCGTCGCCGCGGGCGAGCGGACGGTCCCGTTAGGCCCCGGCACCATGATGGCCGGCAAGCTGCTCATCCCGGTCACCGGCGCGATCGGTGTCTACGACCCGGTGACGGGAGTCAATGAGCGCAACATTGCCGTGGATCGGGCGCCGAGCAACCAGGCGGTCGTTCCGGCCGTGTCCGGCTCGCACGTGTTCGAGCAGCGGGGCAACACCGTGGTGGCCCTGGGCTAGACGCCGTCGACGCCCACCCAAAATGCGGTGGCCCGGGCTGATGCTTACGCGTCGATGGCGAACGTCGGCAGCGGTTTGCCGGACTTCCAGTGTTTGAGCAAGGCCTGCGCCAGCGTGGAGTAGGCCACCGCGCCTTTGTTTTTGCGCCCCGCCATCACCGATGAGCCCGACGCGCTGGCTTCGGCGAAGCGCACGGTACGCGGGATCGGCGGCGCGAGCACCGGCAACTCGTAGCGGTCCGCGACGTCGAGCAGCACATCGCGGGTGTGGGTGGTGCGCGAGTCGTACAACGTCGGCAGCGCGCCCAGCAGCCGCAGATTCGGATTGGTGATCTGCTGGACATCGGCGACGGTGCGCAGGAATTGACCCACACCGCGATGCGCCAGCGTCTCGCACTGCAGCGGCACGATCACCTCATCGGCGGCGGTCAACCCGTTGAGGGTCAGCACCCCCAGCGACGGCGGGCAATCGATGACGACGACGTCGAATTGATCGGAGACTTTGGCCAGCGCACGCTTGAGCGCGTATTCGCGCCCGGCCCGCATCAACAGCATCGCCTCGGCGCCCGCCAAGTCAATGTTGGCCGGCAGCAGCGTCATTCCCTCCATCGTGGTGACCAGCGCGGCGCTCGGCTCGATCTCACCGAGCAGCACTTCGTGCACGGACAGGGGCAACTTGTCGGGATCCTGCCCAAGCGAGAACGTCAGACAACCCTGTGGATCCAGATCGACAAGCAACACGCGCCGGCCCTTATCCACCATCGCCGCGCCCAGCGAGGCAACCGTTGTCGTCTTGGCGACTCCGCCCTTCTGGTTGGCAACCGCCAATACACGCATCTCACTCACTCTGCCATCCTGGCATGTTCAAGGCCGGGAGCTAAGTGCGACGGGCCCGCAAGTCTCGGGCAGAATCAGTCGATATGGGCTTGCACAACCACCGACTAGTCTTGCTGCGTCACGGCGAAACCGAGTGGTCGTTATCGGGCCAGCACACCGGTAGCACCGAGATCGAGCTGACCGAAAACGGCCGAACGCAGGCCAAGCTGTCCGGCGGCGTGCTGAGTGGGTTGAGCCTCGAGGACCCCGTGGTGATCAGCAGCCCGCGTCAGCGCACCCTGGTTACCGCCGAGCTGGCCGGCCTGACCGTCGACGAGATCTCGCCGCTGCTCGCGGAGTGGGATTACGGCGAATACGAAGGCGTCACAACCGAAAAGATCCGCGAAACCGTCCCCGATTGGCTGGTGTGGACGCACGGGTGTCCCGGCGGGGAAAGCGTCGCAGAGGTCTGCGAGCGCGCGGACCGGGCCATCGCGATGGCCTATGAGCACCTGGAATCGCACGACGTGGTGTTCGTCAGCCACGGTCACTTTTCCCGCGCGGTGATCACGCGCTGGGTCGAGCTGCCGCTCGTGGAGGGCCGCCGATTCGGCATGCGGACCGCGTCGGTCGCGATGTGCGGCTTCGAGCACGGAATACAACAACTCCTTGCGCTCGGGCTGACCGCTGCGCCGATCGCGGCAGGGTGAGTTCGGTCCAGCCGCCGTTCGCGCTATGCGGCCCGCGGGGCACCCTGATCGGCGAAGGGGTGCGGACGCGCTACAGCGACGTGGGCGTCGCCCAAGCCGCTCTGACGTCGGGATCGGTCCCAATAGTGTTGGGCGCGTTACCCTTCGACGTAGAGCGACCCGCCGCGTTGCTGGTGCCGGATGCGGTATGCCGCAACGACGCGCCACCCGACTGGCCGACGGGTCCACTGCCTCGCATGCGCATCGCCGCGACCATCCCGCCGCCGGCCGACTACCGCGCCCGGATCAGCCGCGCACGGGATGAGCTGAGGGCACCCGACACCTCGCTGAGCAAGGTGGTGCTGGCCCGGGCATTGCAACTGGCCGCCGATAGCAGGCTGGACGCGCGCGTCATCCTGAGCCGGCTGATCGCCAACGACCCGACGGCGTACTGCTATCTGGTCGACCTGACCGCCGCCGGCACGGACTACGCGGGCGCGGCGCTGGTGGGTGCCAGCCCGGAACTGCTGGTCGCGCGCGACGGCGACCGGGTGATCTGCAAGCCGTTCGCCGGTTCGGCCCCACGCGCCGCGGATCCAGAAATCGACACCGCCAACGGCGCCGCGCTGGCCGCATCCGCCAAGGATCGTCACGAGCATCAGCTGGTCATCGACACGATGCGGGTGGCCCTGGAGCCGCTCTGTGACGAGCTGCTCATAGCGCCCGAACCGCAGTTGAGCCGCACGGCGGCGGTATGGCACCTGTGCACGCCGATCAGCGGCACACTGCGCGATAAGTCAACCACCGCAATCGATCTGGCGCTGGCCCTGCATCCCACCCCGGCGGTCGGAGGGGTGCCGGCCAAGGCCGCGTCCGAACTCATCGCCGAACTCGAAGGCGACCGCGGCTTCTATGCCGGGGCAGTGGGCTGGTGCGACGCCAACGGCGACGGCTGTTGGGTGGTGTCCATCCGCTGCGCGCAGCTGTCCGCGGACCGGCGCAGCGCGCTGGCCCGCGCCGGCGGCGGCATAGTCGCGGAGTCGGATCCCGACGACGAAGTTGACGAGACCACAACAAAATTCGCCACGATACTCAACGCGCTGGGAGTCGAGCAGTGACCGAGCAAATCCGCCGAGCCACACCCAAGGACACCGCCGACATCACTGACATGATCCACACGCTGGCCGAATTCGAGCACGCCGCCGATGATTGCACTGTCACCGAAAAGCAGATCTCTGCAGCGCTTTTCGGTAATTCAGCGACCGCGTACGCACATGTCGCCGAAGTTGACGGCGAGATCGCCGCGATGGCGCTGTGGTTCGTCAACTTCTCTACGTGGGACGGCGTCTCGGGCATCTACCTCGAAGACTTGTTCGTACGCAACAGGTTTCGCCGCCGCGGCCTGGCCCGCGGACTGCTAGCGGCCCTGGCGGCCGAATGCGTCGACAACGGCTACACCCGGTTGTCCTGGGCGGTGCTGAACTGGAACACCGACGCGATCGCGCTCTACGACGAGGTCGGCGGGCAACCGCAGACCCAGTGGACCACCTATCGGCTGTCCGGGCCGGCACTGGGCGAGTTGGCCGGCCCGCGCTGATCGCCAGCGGTGACCCAGCGCAGCGCCGAGGGGCTGAAGAGCAAGATCAGCGCGGCGAGCGCCACCGCGGCCACCGGGATGCCGAAGCCCGGCCGATGTGAGCCCACCACGACATACCAGGCCACCGGCAACAACAACAGCTGAGTGAACACCGCCAGCCCGCGCCCCCAGCGCTTACCGATCACCAGTGCGCGTCCGGCCGCCAGCACCGCCCCGCCGAGCAGCAGGAACCAGACCGCGGTGCCTAAACCGTTGACCACCCGCTGGTCGGCTCCGGCGACGGCGCGCACCACCAGGACCACGGCCATCGCCAACGCGGCCAGACCTTGGGCCGCGACGATGAATCCCGCGCGACGAACGGCGGAAGGGGGCGGTGGTATCTCCTGGTTTCGGGAACCGCGATTCACAGCGTCAGCGTAGCCACGCTGACGCATCCCCCTCGGAGCGGCGGTTCCCCCACAGCGGGGCCTTAACCGTCCGGCATAAGCTCGTGCGTCATGCGCGCCGTGCTGATCGTGAACCCAGCAGCAACGTCCACCACATCGGCCGCCCGCGATCTGCTGGCGCACGCACTCAAGAGCCGCCTCGTGCTCACCGTCGAGCACACCAATCATCACGGTCACGGCACCGAACTCGGCCGCGCGGCTGCCGAGGACGGGGTGGACTTGGTCGTCGTACACGGCGGCGACGGCACGGTGAGTGGCGTCGTCAACGGCATGCTGGGCCGTCCCGGTGCGACGCGGTCGGGGCACGTTCCCGCGGTCGCGGTGGTGCCCGGCGGTTCGGCGAATGTGCTGGCGAGATCACTCGGAATCTCCCGCGATCCGGTCGCCGCCACCAACCAGCTCATCCAGCTGATCGACGACTACCAACACCACCAGATCTGGCGACGCATCAGCCTGATCGACTGCGGCGAGCAGTGGGCCGTGATCAACGCCGGAATGGGCGTCGACGCCGAGGTGGTCGCCGCGGTGGAAGCCCAACGGAACAAGGGCGTGAAGGTCACGCCGTTGCGGTATTGGCGGGTGGCGGTGCCGGCCACGCTGCGCTACAGCCGCCGCGCACCCGAGATGACACTGGAGTTGCCTGGCCGCGATCCGGTTTCGGGTGTGCAGTTCGCCTGGGTGTCCAACACGACTCCCTGGACCTACAGCAACAGCAGGCCAATGGTGACCAACCCGGGTTGCAGCTTCGAGTCGGGCCTTGGCGTGTTCGCAGTCACCAGCATGAAGGTGATTCCCACGCTTCGATTACTGCGCCAGATTCTCTCGAAGCAGCCGAACCCGGAAGCGAAACAACTTGTCCGCGACGACGACACGGCTTGCCTGCGGATCACTTGCAGCGGCGAGCCAGTCGCCAGTCAATACGACGGCGAGTACGTCGGGCTGCGCGATTCGATGACGTTCCGAGCGGTGCGCGATGCGCTGCCCGTGGCGGCGCCGCCCCAAAGCAAAGCCCGCTGAACTGTGGGAATCGGCCGGATCGGCCGGAAATCGTCGCCAGAGTAACCGGCGAGTGTAGTACAACGGAGTAAGGGCCTGGCTAAGCCTTAATCAAAGTGAGATAGCCCACGCACTAACTCACGCTATTGACATCTGTTGTCCCTGTGAAACGATCGAAAGGTTGCATGCAGAGATTTTGTGGGGGTACCGAACGGACCCTTGCCGATGCAAGCGTTAAGAGCCGAAGAAATAACGCCCGTGCGCGATGCTGCGCACATAGTGAGGAGTAACTACTTATGGATTGGCGCCACAAGGCGGTCTGTCGTGACGAGGACCCGGAGCTGTTTTTCCCGGTAGGGAACAGCGGGCCGGCTCTCGCGCAGATCGCTGACGCGAAACTGGTCTGCAATCGGTGTTCGGTGACCACAGAGTGCCTCGGGTGGGCCTTGAACACCGGTCAGGACTCCGGCGTGTGGGGCGGCATGAGCGAAGACGAGCGGCGCGCACTCAAGCGCCGCAACGCCCGGACGAAGGCCCGCAGCGGAGTCTGACCCAGTCTCTAGACAGCGCGGGCAGCTACAGCAGCAGTCTGGACCGCCGACCGATCGGCACCCGCAGCACCACATCGGTGCCGCCGCGGGGCGCTTGACGCATTCCCAGGGTGCCGTCCAGCTCCGCCGCTACCAGGGTGCGCACGATCTGCAGGCCCAGGCTGTCGGACTTCTCCAGGCTGAACCCTTCGGGCAGTCCCCGTCCGTCGTCGTGCACCACCACGTCCAGCCAGCGCGCCGAGCGCTCGGCGCGGATCGCCACCGAACCTTCCTGAGCGGCCGCGTCAAACGCATGCTCGATCGCGTTCTGCACCAGTTCGGTGATCACCATGATCAGTGCCGTTGCCCGGTCGGAGTCCAGCACACCCAGATCGCCGACCCGGTTGATCCGAATCGGCCTGTCCACCGAGGCCACGTCGTTCATGATCGGCAGGATCCGGTCGATCACCTCGTCGAGATTCACCTGCTCGTCGACCGACATCGACAACGCGTCGTGGATCAGGGCGATCGACGACACCCGGCGCACGGATTCGATCAGGGCCTCCCGGCCTTCGGCGTTGACCGTCCGGCGGGCCTGCAGGCGCAGCAGCGCGGCAACCGTTTGCAGGTTGTTCTTCACCCGATGGTGGATCTCGCGGATCGTCGCGTCCTTGGATATCAGGGCCCGGTCGCGGCGTTTGACCTCGGTCACGTCGCGAATCAGCAGCGCGGCGCCGGTGCTGGCGCCGTGTACCACCAGCGGCAAGGTCCGCAGCAGCACCGTGGCGCCGCCGGCGTCGACCTCCATCCGCATGCTTTTGCCGCCGGCCAGCAAGGCCTGCACGTGCTCGGCCATTTCTTGTGCTTCGAATGAGTCGGAGATCAACGGCCGCGTGATCCGAATGAGGTTGTGGCCCTCCAACTCACTCGTCAGTCCCATGCGGTGATACGCCGACAGGGCATTGGGGCTGGCATAGGCGACCACGCCGTCGACGTCGAGGCGGATGAATCCGTCGCCGACTCGTGGCGTCGAACGCGACATCGCGACATCGCGCACGTCGGGAAACGTGCCCTCCGACAGCATGTGAACGAGATCAGCGGCGCATTCGCGGTAGGCAGTCTCCAGCTGCCCGGAGTTCTGATGATCCGCCAGCGAGGTTTGGTGCTGGGTGAGCACCGCCACCACCTGGTCGGCGTAGCGCACCGGGGAGGCCGCGACGTGCGGCCCGGGCAGCTGCCACGAGTCTTGTTGGCTCGCACCGGCTTTCCGCGCAGCGGCGCCCGACGCGAAGGTTTGGGCGACCAGCGGTAGCCGCTCGCCGGCCACGACGCTGCCCACCGAATCGGTCTGCAGAAGGGTGGGCGCGGTGTTCGGCCGGCATTGCGCCACACACACCAGCACGCCGTCGTCGCGGCGAACCCACATCAGGTAATCGCCGAACGACAGGTCGGCCAGCAGCTGCCACTCCCCGACCACCGCATGCAAATGGTCTACGGCGTTGCCGGGCAGCATCGTGTGTTCGGCAAGAAGATCACCTAGCGTGGACATCAAATACTCCCGTGTCGTCCCACGGCGGTAGGTACGAAGCGCCGAGCGGCTAGCTGATCACGGCGATAAGGTCGCCTGCCTGTATGACATCGCCGACCGACACACTCACCTTGCTGACCGTGCCGTCGATTTCGGCCAAGACCGGAATCTCCATCTTCATCGACTCCAGCAGCACCACGATGTCGCCCTTGCCGATCTGGTCGCCCTCGTTGACAACGACCTCGAGCACGCTGGCCACGATCTCGGCTCGAACATCCTCGGCCATCTTCACCCCACTCGTTTGGGCCATTCCGCATGCTGACTGCTGGTCCGGGCTTCTATCAAGCTCATGTATATCGAACCACAACATCATCGGGCACAGCGGCGCGCGTGCTCGCGCCGGAGGGGTGAAATGCCACGGGCGTCGCCGTGAGAGAATGGACGGCAACCTGACTGGCGCTCAGCGCCGAGATCATGAACGAACGACGGAGGTTCTCCCCATGGCCAAGCGTGGCCGCAAGAAGCGTGACCGCAAACACAGCAAAGCCAACCACGGCAAGCGTCCCAACGCATAACCCCTGGTAGTCGCGCTTGCGCGAGGCGCTGCTACACGTCCCGGATGATCGTGGTGCGGCGAATCTCGAGCCGCAGCCGCTCCCGCAAGGTCGCTGGCGCCTTTTCGCCGCTGCACTTGGTCGAGATCAGCGCCTTGAATTGCTCCTCAATCCCGAAAAGCCGCAGACATGGCGGGCATTCATCGAGGTGCTGCTTCAGCTTTTGCCGCGTTTCGGGCGTGCATTCACCGTCGAGCAGCGTCCATACCTCGGCGATCAATTCGGCGCACTCGGCCTTAGTCCGCGGATCTGCACCTGCCGAGGGGACATCGGGCGGAAACTCGCTCATGACGACACCTCCTCGTGCGTCTGCTGACCCCGGGTGAAACCGCGCTCCTTGGCCACATCAGCCAGCAACGAGCGCAACTGACGGCGACCCCGATGCAGCCGAGACATTACCGTCCCAATGGGAGTGTCCATGATTTCGGCGATCTCCTTGTACGGGAAACCCTCCACATCGGCGTAGTACACCGCCATCCGGAACTCTTCCGGCAGCGCCTGCAAGGCGGCTTTGATCTCGGTGTCCGGCAATGCTTCCAAGGCCTCGACCTCGGCCGAACGCAGCCCCGTTGAGGAATGTTCGGCATTGGCCGCCAACTGCCAGTCGGTGATCTCCTCGGTCGGATACTCCGCGGGCTGGCGCTGCATCTTGCGGTAGCTGTTGATGTAGGTGTTGGTCAGAATCCGGTACAACCACGCCTTGAGGTTGGTGCCGGCTCGGAACGACCGAAATCCGGCGTAGGCCTTGACCATCGTTTCCTGAAGTAGGTCCTCGGCGTCCGCGGGGTTGCGCGTCATGCGCAGCGCGCCACCATAGAGCTGATCGAGCAGCGGAATCGCGTCTCGCTCGAAGCGCGCCGTCAGCTCCGCATCGGTTTCCTCAACCGGGGTGGGCTCGACAGTGTCAGAACCGGTCACTGCGTCTGGGCCATCTGCGATGTCGGCCATCTCGATTAACACGGTCCCTTCTGTTGCGGCGTCGCCGGGAGGCACCGCTAGCGACCCCGGACTCGCAAATAAGCGAGCAAACTGCTCCTCGCCTGTTGAACTGCCTAACAAGCTCGTCGCCGTTGACACCAGATCCTCCTCCCAATCTAAAGGCTGCAACCGACAATGTTTGCCCGGGTCGCTCACACGCGTTTCTCGAGACCGATTGGATCAACAGCGCGAGCCGACGTGCTATTTCCTGTTCCGGCACAATCGGCGCGGTCCCCCGATCCGGCCGGACCCCGATGGCGTTAGTGTGACGCCATGTCCCTGAATGGCAAGACCATGTTCATCTCCGGCGCTAGTCGCGGTATCGGCCTGGCAATCGCCAAACGCGCCGCCCAGGACGGCGCCAACATCGCGCTGATCGCCAAAACCGCCGAGCCGCACCCGAAGTTGCCGGGAACGGTGTACACCGCGGCCAAGGAACTCGAGGAGGCCGGCGGCCAGGCACTGCCGATCGTTGGGGATGTCCGCGACCCGGATTCCGTCGAATCCGCGGTGGCCAAGACCGTCGAGCAGTTCGGCGGCATCGACATCTGCGTGAACAACGCGTCCGCGATCAACCTGGGCTCCATCGCCGAGGTGCCGATGAAGCGATTCGACCTGATGAACGGCATCCAGGTGCGCGGCACGTATGCGGTATCCCAGGCGTGTCTGCCGCACATGAAGGGCAGGGAAAACCCACACATCCTGACGCTGTCGCCGCCGGTGCTGCTGGAGAGCAAATGGCTGAAGCCGACGGCTTACATGATGGCCAAATTCGGCATGACGCTGTGCGCGCTGGGGATCGCCGAGGAGATGCGCAGCGAGGGCATCGCGTCCAACACGCTGTGGCCACGCACGCTGGTGGCCACCGCCGCGGTGCAGAACCTGCTCGGCGGTGACGAGGCGATGGGGCGGGCCCGTAAACCCGAGATCTACTCCGACGCGGCCTACGTCATCCTCAACAAGCCGTCCAAGGAATACACCGGCAACTCGCTGCTGTGCGAGGACGTGCTGCTCGAATCGGGTGTCACCGACTTGTCCGCGTACGACTGCATCCCCGGTTCGAAGCTCGGCGAGGACTTCTGGGTGGAAGGCGTCAACCCGCCGGGGTACTCGGGTCCCTAGCCGGATGGCCGGCGCTGCGACGCCTGCCATCGCGGCGCTGACCAAGGCCGGGGTGGCGCACCAGGTCGTGAAGTTCGACCACGACCCGCGGGAGCGTTCGTTCGGTTCCGAAGCGGTCAACGCGCTGACCCAGGCCGGTGGCATTTCGCCCGAGCAGATCTACAAGACGCTGGTCATCGCGGTACCCGGTGGGCTGGCCGTCGCGATCGTGCAGGCGTCCGCCCGGCTCTCACTGAAGGCGGCCGCCGCAGCGCTGGGGGCGACCAAAGCGGCCATGGCCGAACCCACCGCCGCCGAGCGGGCCACCGGCTACGTTCTCGGCGCGGTGTCGCCGTTCGGCCAGCGCAAGCCGCTTCCGACGGTCATCGATTCCGGTGCGCTCTGCTGGGAACGGGTGTTCTGCAGCGCCGGGCGCCGCGGCTGGGACGTGGCAGTCGCCCCGCGAGACCTAATCCGGGTTACCGGCGCGGTCACCGCGAACATTGCGGCCTAGCTGTCAGCCTTTGGTCAGCGTGAACTGCGCGACGTCGGTGTAGCCCTCGCGGAAAAGCTCCGCGCAACCGGTCAGGTACTTCATGTACCGGTCGTAGACCTCTTGCGACTGGATCGCGATGGCCTCGTCACGCTGGGCCTCGAGCGCGGCCGACCAGGTGTCGAGGGTGCGGGCGTAGTGCAGGCGCAGCGGCTGGACGAGCTTGACGGCGAAACCGGCGCGCGTCGCATGCTCCTCGACGGACTTGACGTTGGGCAGGTCTCCACCAGGGAAGATCTCGTCCATGATGAATTTCATGAACCGAAGCTTGGTCATGGTGATGGGCAGTCCGCGCTCGGCGAATTCCTCATCGCTGGGCTTGATGATGGTGTGCAACATCATCACCCCGTCGGCGGGGAGCGCCTCGTAGGCGGTTTTGAAGAAGTCGTCGTACCGGTCGCGTCCGAAGTGCTCGAAGGCGCCGATTGACACGATTCGGTCGATTTTCTCGTCGAACTGTTCCCACCCCTGCAGCAGCACTCGCTTGCTCCGCGCGCAGGGATGCTCATCAAGACGCCGCTGGACGTGCGCCTGCTGATTGCGGCTCAGCGTCAGGCCGACGACGTTGACGTCGTAACGCTCGAGCGCCCGGACGATCGTGGTGCCCCACCCACAACCGACGTCGAGCAACGTCATGCCGGGTTGCAGCCCGAGCTTTCCCAGCGATAGGTCGACCTTGGCGAACTGCGCCTCTTCGAGCGTCATGTCGTCGCGCTCGAAATAGGCGCAGCTATAGGTGCGCGTCGGATCCAGGAAGAGCGCGAAGAATTCGTCGGACAGGTCGTAGTGTACCTGCACGTCCTCGAAATGCGGCTTCAGACCAGGAGTTTCGCTTTCCTTTGAGGACAAGGCACAACCTTTGATATCGGGGCTTAATTGGGCTTTGCGGTATGCGATCGAAATAGATCGACTTTCCGGTTGCCTCAGTCTATAGAGCCGGTTACCGCGAACTGACCGGCCCGCCTTCAGCTAACTGAAACGATACCTATCACCACGAGGAAACTGGCATTCAGCAAACAAATGGAGCTTTGCGGACGACGCGCGTCGCCTGGGCGACCGCATCCCGCGGTTGAGCCGTCAACACACAACGCCGGCCGCAAAGCGACCGGCGTTGTGTTCCAAAAGATTTCGTTGCTAGGCAGCTTTCGTCCGGCTGCGAACCTGCAGGGCACTGATCACGTCGACGATGCCGATGGCGATCAGCCAGCAGCCGGCGACCAGCGTCAGCACGGCGATCGAGCGGAGCGGCGAGACGATCAGCACGGCACCACCGATCACAATGATTAAGCCGGACAGGATCTGCCAACCGCGGCCGGGCATGTGATCCAGGGCCAACGCCGCGCCGAGCAGCGTCATCCCGCGGAACAGCCAGCTGATACCGATCCAGATCGCCAAAAGCGTGACGGCTTCGAATTCTTCGCGGAAGCAGAAGAATCCCAGAATCAGCGACACGATGCCGGTGATAAATGTCAACACTCTCATCGCCGCGCCGGCGTGCGAGCCGAAGGCGGCGAACACGTAGCCGATTCCGGAAACCACCAGGTAGATGCCGAACAGCACACCTGCCACGAACAGCGTCTGTCCTGGCCAGGCCAGGACGATGACACCCAGCGCAACCGCCAGGATGCCGGTGAGGAGGAGCACTTGCCACGCACTGCGGGCAAGCCGTCCAAGAGGACCTTCGAAAACGGTGTCGTCGCGAATAGCCATGTCAATATCATTAGCCACAATTGGTGAAAATGAGATGTCCGCGGCGACACAATTCAGCATCGCGCACGGGCATTGCCAGCAATGCCGGACGCAACCCCCTGGGCCAGAAGTGTGCTCGCGGTAACGTGCACAGTAACGATGAGTACCGCAGTGGTGGTGGGTAGTGGCCCCAACGGGCTTGCGGCCGCCATCTGCATGGCCGCCAAGGGCGTGCAGGTAACCGTGCTCGAGGCCGCCGACGAAATCGGCGGTGGCATGCGCAGCGCCGAAGCGATCATTCTGGGCCTGCTGCACGACCAGTGCTCGGCGATCCACCCGATGGCCGTCGGCTCGCCCTTCCTGAGCAGCTTCAACCTGCAGCGGTACGGATTGGTATGGCGCTGGCCGGAGATCGATTGCGTGCACCCACTCGACGGCGGCAGCGCCGGCGTGCTGCACCGCTCGGTGGAGCAGACGGCGGCCGGCCTGGGCCGCGACGGGGCGCTATGGCGCCTCGCGTTCGGTTACCCGGCCGCCCATTTCGACTCACTCAGCGACGACATCATGGGGCCGCTGCTGCGGATCCCGCATCATCCGCTGATGCTGGCCCGGTTCGGTGCGCCCACTCTGCTTCCCGGATCGACGTTCGCGCGGGCGTTCCGCACCGAAGAAGGCCGGGGGTTGTTCGGAGGTGTTGCGGCCCATGCCTTCCGGCCGCTGCACTACCCGATGACCTCGGCCATCGGAATGGGCCTGCTCGCGGCCGGGCACCGGCACGGCTGGGCGGTGGCCGAGGGCGGATCGCAGTCGATCGCCAACGCGATGGCCACGCTGCTGACCGACTTGGGCGGCAAGATCGAAACCGCTGTCCGGGTGCAGAATTCGTCGCAGCTGCCGCCGACGGACGTCACGATGTTCGACCTGGCGCCGAGCGCGGTCGCGGGTATCCTCGGGGATCGTCTCCCGCGCCGAATCTCGGCCGCCTTCACCAAGTTCCGGCGGGGCCCCGGCGCGTTCAAGGTCGACTTCGCCGTCGAGGGCGGCGTGCCGTGGACGAACCCCGACGCGCATCGGGCCGGGACCGTGCATCTGGTCGGCACCTACGCGGAACTCGCCGCCAACGAGCGAGACGTTCACGCCGGAAGAATGCCCGAGCGGCCCTTCGTGCTGATAGGTCAGCAGTACCTGGCCGATCCACAACGGTCGGTCGGCAATACCCACCCGGTGTGGAGCTACGCGCACGTCCCCAACGGCTACACCGGCGACGCGACGGCGGCGATCATCGCCCAGATCGAGCGGTTCGCGCCGGGCTTCCGCGACCGCATCGTCGGCCACACCGTTCGCACGACGACGCAGATGGCCACCTTCAACGCCAACTACGCCGGTGGCGACATCATGACCGGCTCGAAGGACATTCGCCAGCTGACTTTCGGACCGCGAATCACGCTGTCGCCCTATACCATTGGTGTACCAGGCATGTACATCTGCTCGGCGGCCACTCCACCCGGACCGGGCGCGCACGGCATGTGCGGCGCCAACGCCGCGCGGCTCGCCCTCGACTACCTGACCGGGCGGGGTTAGGGGAAAGTCACCACGACCTTGTCGGCGGAGCCGGGCGTGCTGGCCAGTTCGAGCGCCTCGCCGACGCTGTCGAACGGGATGGTGTGGCTGACGATCAGCGCGTATTTCTCCCAGTTCGCCACGATGTCCTTGGTCACCTCGAAGATTTCGTCGGGATATCCCATCGATCCGACGATGGTGATCTCGTTGCTCATGATGTTGACGAACTCGACGGGTACCGGCTCTTTGTGGACGCCAACGATTCCCAGGGTTGCGCCCTTCTTGGCGGCGAGCAGCGCGGTATCGACGACCGCGGATGCCCCGGCGGCGTCGAGGTAGATATCGGTGCCGGCCTTGCCGGGGAACATCGATTCGCCCTCACCGTGCAATTCGATGAGGCGGTGCACGACGCTCTCTTCGGCGGAGTTGATCACGGCGTCGGCGCCGATCTGTAGCGCCTTCTCCAGTCGGGCGGGGATCAGGTCCACGACCACCACATGGCTTACGCCAAGGGATTTGAAGGCCAGCGTGGCGCCCAGCCCGACCGGCCCGGCTCCGAACACGACAACCTTGTCGGTCGGCTTGGGCTTGCACTGGTTGGCACCGTGGCGGGCGACGGCCATCGGCTCGTTCAGCGCGGCCACCTCCCAGGGGATGTGGCTGGGGATGACCTCGAGACTGGTTCCGCGAACCGCGTTTTCGATCAGCAGGTAATCCGCCAGCGCTCCGGCCGCTCCCCCGTTGCCGATGATGCCGCCCGGCGCAACCATCGGATTGATCACGACGTGATCGCCGACGGCGATACCCGACACCTGATCGCCGACCTCGACGACTTCACCGGCCGGCTCGTGCCCGAGCGGTGTGTGTCCCTGGCGTGGCGGGATGCCGCCGATCGTGATGTAGAAGGCGTCGGAACCGCAGATGCCGCAGGCGCGCATCCGGACCAGGACGTCGTTCGGGCCGGCTTGCGGGCGGTCGGCGTCGATGACCTCTGCCTGGCCCGGTCCGGTGACGATTGACATTTTCATGGCGCTGCCTCGAGTTCGATGTCGAAGGTGTCAAGGTATTCGGCGAAAACCGGCTCGAGTTGTTCGACGCTCAGGCCGTATTGGTCCAGGCTGTAGGAGTTGAGCGCGAACCTGTCCTGCGGATGTTCGGCGAGCCAATTGCGCATGCTCGCTTCGGCTTCGGTTGTCAGCGGATCGCCGGCCCACGCGTAGATGCGGCGCATCACATCCATCGGGTCGCGCATCATCTCGTGGTAGTACATGTGGAAGAAGCGGTCGTCGCCGATGCGCTCACGGGCCCGCAGCGGCCGGTCCACGTGATAGCGCATCTGCCACATCGCGTTGCGCCCCATGGCTTCGGAGTCGATGGCCTCGGGATTGTGTGTCATCCCCTTGGGCAGCTTCCACAGGTTGGCCAGCGACCCGGTCGCCTTGTAGGGGTCGCGATGCGCCCACACCAGCCGGGCGTCCGGGAAGACCTTCAGCAGCGCCTCGATGTGCACCGAATGCGAGGGCATCTTCAGGCTCCAGGCGCCCGGCGCGGTGGACTGCAGCACCTGCAGATAGCGCTTCTGGTACTCGTAGGTGCTCGTCATGTCGGTCTCGTCGAAGAGCCATTCGGAGTAGCGCGAGGTCGACAGGAACGAATCCCAGGACAGGCCCTTGAAGTCCTGGTTGTGAATGAACATGTCCTCGGTCGGGCCGTCGGCGTCTTCCCAGTGTGGGAGAGCCACTTTCGCCTGCGTGACCATCTCCAGGATCTTGGCCTGCTCCTCCAGCAGCGCCAGGCAGCGAGGGTCGGTGCGCAGCGACTCGGTGGGCGCCGGCGGTATCGGGTCCACGCACTGCCAGTGCAGCAGCGAGCGGCGGCCCGGGTCCCGGTCGAGCAGGTAGCTGATGACCGTGGTGCCGGTGCGCGGCATGCCAAGCACGATCAGTGGCCGCTCGACGGGCGCGTCGAGCACCTCCGGGTGCTGCTGGATGTAGCCGTGCACCTGCATCCGACGTCCCAACGCATTGGTGGAGTCGTCGAGGATGCGTTCCCGGCCGAACTGCGTGAACGCCGGCGAATTGTTGAGGTCGTCGAGGATCAGCTGCAGTCCGTCCCGCCAAGAGTCGGAATCGATTTCGCTGAGCCCGGTGCGTTGTGACGCCAGCTTGAAGACGTCGTCGGTGGTCGCGATGTTGTCGTAGTCTTTTTGATCGCTCATGGCGCTAGACCGTCAGGTATCCGCCGTCGACGGCGATGGTGCTGCCGGTGATGTACGACGCGGCATCGGTACACAAGAACAGCGCCGCGCCGGCGCAGTCCTGCGGCGTACCGGGTCGGCCCAGCGGGGTGTGGAAGCCGATCTCGACGTCCATGATTTCCGGCACGGCCATGGCCGGGTGCGTCATTCGGGTGTCGATCAGCCCGGGCGCGATGGTGTTGACCCGGATCCCGTCGTTGGCCCACCGACGGGAGAGGTTCATCGTCAACGCGACCAGACCCATCTTCGACGACGCATAGCCCGGAACGAAGACGGCAGAGCGGAATGCGGACATCGAGACCACGCTGACGACGCTTGCGCCGCCGGACGCCTTGCTCGCCTTCAGGCGTTCATGACAGCGCATCGTCAACCTCATGGGGCCCAACATGTTCTGCGTCACCGACGCGACGTAGCCATCCGGGTCGTATTCGTCGCCGGCGGGGTACGGGCCGCCGGCGTTGTTGATCAGGACGTCGAGTTCACCTAGCGAGTCGGCCAAAGCGTCGACGGCATCGGGATCCTGGATCTGGCACTGACGGTAGGTGAATGCGCTCAGGTCCGTCTCGGGATAGTCGGCGGTCGACCCGTGCGTACCGGTCACCGTCACGTCAGCGCCCGCCTTGGCGAACTCGGCGGCAATCGCATTACCGATGCCGCTGGTGCCACCGGTCACCAGCACATTGGCGCCGGTGAAGTCGAACCTGATGGAGTTCATGCGGGTCCTTTCGAGGTCCTTAATTCGTTGATGGATTTGGTGAGCCAGGCCCTTTCCCAGAAGTTTTCGCTGTCGCCGAGCAGGGCCTCATGGGCGTCGGCGGCGACGGCACGCGCTCCGGGGTGCGCGGGTTGGGCGGTGAGGACAAGGTCGGTCAGGTGAATCGCCTGCAGCGGCCGCCCGTCGTCGACGTGGCCGCGGGCCGCCTCGGCCAGCGCGTCGGCGCCGGCGGCGTTGACCACATCGGCCGCAACGGAATCAGCTGGCACACCGAAGAGCTCGGTGGTGGAGCGATGCCGGAACCATCCGGTGTACATCTCCCAGATGGCGCGCACGTTCCACGACGTCTTGCCGTAGCCCTCGCCGATGTCGAACTGCTCGGGCACCTTGACGTCGCGCATAGCGGTGTGGATGTCGGCGCCGGAGTTCATCAGCTCCGCGGTGCGATCGTGTACGGCCTGCATGGCGTCGCGCATCGCGGTGACCTCCTCGGCGATGCGATCGGCACCCTCGATCGGAGCGAAGTGTCCGGTAATCAGGCGCTGCGGGGAGAAGTCCAGCACGGTGTTCAGCGATTCGATGTAGAGAATCGGGTCGCGATACCGGTCGCCGCGGATGGTCATCAGATTCGGCACGTGGCCGAACAGCGGCCCGAACAGATTGCCGCTGAATAAGATTCGGTCTTCGGGCAGCCACACCACCAGCGCGTCGGTGGTCTCGCCGCCCGGCGTCCAGGACAGCTCGAAAGCCCTTCCGCCGACCGTGAATTCATGGTGGCGGTCGAACGTCGTTGTCGGCTCGGGAAAGGAGAAGTCAATCGTCGCAGGATCGATGGTCTTGAAGTGCTCGAGGACCGCGTCGGAGAACTTCTGGAAGGCGAACGACGTCTTGGGCACGCGATAGCCCATCAGCAGATTGTTGTCGTCGCGCCAATACCGGTAGTTGCGATGCATCACCAGCTCGGTGCCGTCGTCGCGCAGCGTGGTCACCCCGCCCCAATGGTCGGCATGCCCCTGGGTGACCACGATGGCCCGCACCAGGCCCGCAATGTCGGCAAAAGCCTTGCGGTGCAACGGGCCTTCGAACACCAGTCCGGCGTTGACGATGACCCGACCCTCATCGGTGGCGACGGCGTAGGAGTTGGAGACGCCGGGCGACATCCAGATGTCGTTGCCCAGCGGCGTCGCAGGAGTGTCGGTTGCCGCCGCCAGATCGGCGGCCCCGGGACGCTCCCGGTGAATTCCGGCCATGACTTGCGATCCTCTACAGTTCTAGAGGTAAAGTCAATATCCTCGACGCGGGAAAAGGTGATTGATGGGACTGCGCGGTCTGGCCGAACGAGTTGCGGTGGTAGTCGGCGGCGCCACCGGCATCGGTGCCGCGACCGCCGCCCGGCTCGGGGCCGAAGGCTGCCGGGTCGTCGTGGGCGACGTCGCGGCCGGCGCCGCGGAGCAGACCGCCGCACGCATCGTCGCAGCCGGCGGCACGGCATCGCACGTCGCGTTCGACCTCGCGGATCCCGCGTCGGTCTCCGACCTGATCGACACTGCGGCAACGACTTACGGCGGGGTCGACCTGCTGTTCAATGTCGGCGCCGACATGAGCACGATCCGTGCCGACTCCGATGTGGTCGATATCGACTTCGACGTATGGGATCGCGTGATGACGGTCAACCTGCGCGGGTACGTCGCCGCGATGAAATACGCCATCCCGCGCATGCTCGCCAGCGGCGGCGGGGCAATCGTCAACATGTCGTCGGCGGCGGCGTTTCAGGGCGAGCCCGCGCGACCGGCCTACGCCACCGCGAAAGCCGGAATCGGCGCGCTGACCCGCCATGTCGCCTCCCGGTGGGGCAAGCAAGGCATCCGCTGCAACGCGGTGGCACCGGGATTCACCGCGACCGAGGCCATCCGCTCCGTTACGCAATGGCAGGAGCTGCAGTCCGGGGCGCTCAAGCGCATTCGCGGGACGCGGGTCGGCGATCCCGAGGACATCGCCGCGCTGGTCGCCTTCCTGCTGTCCGAGGAAGGCGAATGGATCAACGGTCAGGTCGTCAACATCGACGGCGGCACCGTCCTTCGGTGACCCATGGCAGCCAGCTCACGATCCCGCAAGCGCAACGGCGACGAACGCCGGCGCGAACTGTGTGACGCCGCGATCCAGGTGCTGGCCGAGCACGGGTCGCGCGGGTTGACGCACGGGCAGGTCGATCGCTGCGCGGAAGTACCGGATGGCACCACCTCGTACTACTACCGCACCCGAGCGGCGTTGTTGCGGGGCGTCGGCAAGCGGGTCGCCGAGATCGATGTCGCCAATCTGCAATCGGTGATCGACGCGCCGCTGGAACCGCTTTCGCCGTTCGCGCACCTGGCGGAGCTGACCATGATGCAGGCCGACGGACCCGGACTGATGCTGAACCGCGCGCGGCACGAATTGCTGATGGCAGCGGTGCGCGATCCCGGTCTCGCAGAGACGTCACAGGCGTTCGTCGCCCGGATGAACGCGATGACTCGTCAGGCGATCGCGCACCTGCAACCCGGCACCGACGATCCCGCGCTGCTCGACGCGCAGACGACGGCCGTCATGACGTTTATCGCGGGCGTGTTCACCCGGCTTGCCGGCGGGGACCGCACGATCAGCAACGCCGAGCAACTCGCCCGGCTGCTCGAGGCCGTCGCGACCGCGGTGTCGCTGCAGCGCGCATAGCCATGATGGCCAAAAGCCCTGTGCAGACGTCTGACAAGGCTTAGCGTGATGCCCATGAACATGAAGCGACTCTTTGCCGCCGGTGCGCTGGCCGTTGCGGGGTTGATGACTGCCGGGCTGGGCATCAGCAACGCCGACACGATTCAGACCGAGGGCAGCTATCCGTCTCGGCAGGCATGCCAGGATGCCGGACCGGGCGTGAAGGCGACGACGCCGGGTGGCTGGAACAACTTCTGGTGTGTTCCGGACCGTGATGCTCAGGGCAACTGGCGCCTGGTTCTCAGCAACTAGTACGTGTAGAAGCCCTCGCCGGTCTTGATGCCGAGCTTGCCCGCGTCGATATAGGACGCCAGCAGCTCGCGCACGTTGAGCGGCAGGTGCGGAAACTCTGCGGCGTAATGGTTTTCGATGTCGAGCACGACATCGAGGCCGACCAGGTCCATCATCTGAAACGGGCCGACCGACACACCCAAGGCGAGCTTGAACATCCCGTCGATATCCTCGGGTCGGGCCACGCCCTCGGCAACCACGGCCAGCGACTCGCGCTTAATGGCGGCCCAGACGCGATTGAAGATGAAACCGGTGCTCTCCTTGCGCACTTCGAAGGGATGCACGCCGAATTCGGGCAGCACGGTTAGCAGCGTCTCGAGCAGACCGCGGTCGGTCTGTCCGTTCGACATCAACTCGAGCGCGTTGATGTCCGGTGGCATGTAGAAGTGCATGTTGCACAAACGTGTTTTGTCGTGCACGTTTTCGGCCATCAGGCGCGAGGGCAGGGACGACGAGTTGGTTCCGAAAATGGTGCCCGCTGGGGCCACTTGGTCGATCTGTCCCCACAGCGCAATCTTGATGTCGAGCTTCTCCGGGACCGACTCCACGGCTAGCCAGGTTCTGTCCAACGCCTCGTCGAGCGACCCGGTGGCGGTTACGACGCCGACATCGCCAAATCCTCGGTCGGCCACCAGCTTGGGTAGTGCCTGAGTCACGAACTGCGTCGCTTCGTCACGCTGTTCGGCGCGGCGCGCATAGATGCGCACGGTTCCGCCGCGGGTCGCGAACATCAGGGCGATGCGGCGGCCCAGAGTGCCCGCCCCGATCACCGCGACCGGACGGTTTCGGATGTCGTCGAAGGCGTAGGTGTAGGAACCAGTCACAAGTGCATGTTAGCTCTGCCCGCTACCGCTTTGTGAAACCTCTTGTGTCACACGTGTTTCAGTGGTTTCCCGGCGGGGTGTTTTGTCGGTGGGTCGGTTTAGTTTCGGGGGTATGGGTACGGGTGTCATCGCGGACGGGGAGACGCTTTCGGCGGCTTTCGATGTGCTCGACACTGCGCTGGAAACCGTCCTGGGCGCCGATACGCAGATGCTGTGCAACCCGGAG
>NZ_BFCH01000008.1:0-16629 GCF_003112775.1 Mycobacterium montefiorense
GGGTCGCCGGGGTGGTTGGCGCAGTTGGCGCCGGGCCGGTCCCCCGCGAGCGCGCGGCGAAGAATGCCGATGTGTCCGAGACCGCCGGTGTTGGTTTCGGGGGAAGTGGGCGCACCGGCTCTGGCGGTTGCCGGTTCTCGTTCTCCCACCGGGGCGTGATCAGCTCCCGCCGGCGCTGGGGTGGCCGCGGCGCGGCGGGCGCAGCGGGAACATCGGTGATGCCGCTGGAGCCGGGGCTGCGCCGGGGCAGCAACGAGATCGGTGGCGGCTGATCGGAGCCGTTGCTGGTCGCGACGGGAGGCTGCCGCGCCGCGCCGTGGACACCGTCGGGCGCGGGCATCGCGCTGGCTAGCTTGGCGCTCGGCGACGAGACCGCGCGGATCCGCTCTCGCGGGGCCTCCGAGATTTCGGCCGGGCCGCCGTTGAAGCCCTCCAGCACCGCCGGTGGCAGGTAGACCTCGGCGGTCATACCGGTGCCCGCCTCATCCGGCGCCGGACCACGCAGCCCAACCCGGATGCCGTGCCGGGCGGCGATCCGGCCCACCACGAAAAGCCCCATGTGGCGGGCATTGTCGGGGGTGACCTCGCCGCCGTCCTGTAGCCGCATGTTGGCCATCCGACGGTCGGCGTCGTTCATGCCCAAGCCGGAATCGGCGATCCGCAGCACCACACCTCCGTCGCCGCCACGCGCCGCCCAAACCCGGGCGTAGGTCGATGGCGGCGAGTAACGCAGGGCGTTGTCGATCAGCTCGGCGAACAGATGGATGGCCCCGCCGGCGGCCGCACCGACCAACATGCAGTCGGGCAGCTCGGCCATTTCGACCCGGCGGTAGTCCTCGACCTCGGAAACGGCCGCGCTGATCACCGTCGACAGTCCGACCGGCTCACGCTGGTCGCGGGCGAGCTGGGCGCCGGCGAGCACCAGCAGGTTGGCACTGTTGCGGCGCAGCCGCGCCGCCAGGTGATCCAGCCGGAACAGGCTGTCGAGGCGTTCGGGGTCCTCTTCGTTGCGCTCCAGCCGGTCGATCAGCGACAACTGCTGATCGACCAGTGACCGGCTGCGCCGTGACATGGTCTCGAACATGTCGTTGACCAGCAATCGCAACCGCGCTTCGTCACCGGCCAGCAGCAGGGCCTGGGTGTGCAGTTCGTCCACCGCATGGGCGACCTGACCGATCTCCTCGGTGGTGTACACCGGCAGCGGCACCGGAATCGGTTCGGCGCCACCGGCTTTGACGTGAGCGATCTCGTCCTCGAGGTCGGTGTGGGCGACCTTGAGCGCACCGTCGCGCAGCACGCGCAGCGGCACAACCAACGCGCGCGCCATCAGCAAGACGACGATCAGCGCGATCACGATGGCGGCCAGCACCAGGACGCCGTCGCTGATCGCGGCGTTGCGCCGATCAGTGGCCTGAGCCTGCACCGACTTCGTCACCGACGCGGTCGCGTCCGTGATGACCTGCTCGGCGATCGTGTCGGTGGTCTGGATCGAGCGCAGCAGGTCCGGATTGTCGACGAGCAGGCTGGCCGGATCGGACATGATCGCCATCCGGGTCACCATCTGCTGCTGCAACGTCTTGGCGTCGGGCGAACCCACGCCTAGCACCTGGCTGATCCCGAACAGCGTCGACGGTTCGGTGCCGGCCAGGGTGATCATCGAGGTGCGCAACTGCGGCTCGGGCAGGTCTGCGCCGCGCGTCACCAGGATCTCCTGCATCGTCATCTGGCCGCGGGCCCCGACCGCGCGGCTCAAACCCTGTGCCTGCG
Organism: Mycobacterium montefiorense; assembly: GCF_003112775.1. Taxonomy (GTDB): domain Bacteria; phylum Actinomycetota; class Actinomycetes; order Mycobacteriales; family Mycobacteriaceae; genus Mycobacterium; species Mycobacterium montefiorense. The sequence continues at coordinate 1,768 of NZ_BFCH01000008.1, forward strand.
CGCGGATCTGCTGATCGTCCACGCGTACCGACGCGTTGATGACGTCCTCCGCCGTCAACAGCAGCGGCGCATAGGTGGTCACCCGGTCCCGCAAACCAAGGCTGTTGTCGGCCGCCTTGTCCAGTAACGATTGGCCGCCGCTCAGCAGGGTGCTCACTCCGGACCGAACGTCTTGGGTCACGTCAGTGTCGGACAGCCGCTGTAGCAGTTCGCCTTTGCGGGCGTCGTAGTTCTTCTTCGCGCCGTCGACGTCGCGACCGGTGGAGTTCGCCAACAAGGCGACATCCAAGGCCGACATGTATTTGGTGAGCGCCGGCAGCAAGTCGGCGTGGGCGGCGGCCAACCGTAGACCGCTGGAGCTCGACATCGCGGTGTTCACCCGCAGCCCGCCGAAAACCGCCGCCAGGATCAGCGGAACCAGCACGATCGCCAGCACCTTCCACCGGACCGGCCAGTTGCTCAGCGACCAGGCGGGCGGGCGTTTGGCCGGAGCCCCCCCAGCGGCGGAGACCTCGGCGAACTCGGTGGGCGCCGCCTCGGCCGGGGTGGCCGGGCGGTTGAACATGGTCATGTGGTCACAACGGCGCGATTGACCGCTGCGCTCACACTGCGCGTCGAATGAAACGAGAGGCTCATGAACTTCCTGCTTTTATTCCGCTCCCCCCGCGCCGAGACGCGCGAGCGGTAAACGCGTGGCAATTCGACGAGTATGACAGCCCGCGGCCTGGGTCACCAGAATCGTTACTGAGCAGAGAGCTAGGGGCCTACGCGGGCCGAAGAATTGCGACCAGGAAGTCGGAATCGTCGGCGAACGGCCGCAGATCCCAAGTGGATAGCAACAGATCGGGCGCGAATCCCGCGGCTTCGGCGTCGCCGAGAAAGTCGGCGAACTCATAGTCGCGGCCGGCACCGAAGCCGATCGCGGCTCGACCGTCGTCGGCGACGTGGGCACGCAGCCGGCGCAGCACCTGACCCCGGGTACTCGGGGCCAGGAACGCCATGACATTGCCGGCGGACACGATGACGTCGAACGGTTCGGCGATGCCGCGCGCGGGCAAATCCAGCTCGGCGAGGTCACCGACGAGCCACTGCGGACCCGGATAATCCTGCTCGGCCGCTGCGATGAGCGCCGGGTCGACGTCGACTCCGACCACATGATGACCGGCCGTGGCCAGGTAGCCGCCCAACCGGCCGGGGCCGCAGCCGGCATCGAGGATGCGGGCGCCGCGCGGCACCATCGCGTCCACGAAGCGAGCCTCGCCGGCCAGATCGTCACCGGCGCGGGACATGGCACGGAAGCGCTCGATGTACCAGTCCGAATGCCCCGGATCGGCAGCGACCTTCTGCATCCAGATGCTCTGCTCGACCATGCCTGCATTATCGCCCGTGTGAGGATGGCGTGGTGTTCCGGCTGATGTTCTACTCGCCACGCATCGCGCCGAATACGGGTAACGCCATCCGGACGGCCGCCGCCACCGGCGCCGAATTGCATCTGATTGAGCCGATGGGCTTCGACTTGTCCGAACCCAAGGTGCGCCGCGCCGGATTGGACTATCACGACCTGGCGTCGGTGACGGTGCACCCGACGCTGGCCGCCGCGTGGGACGTGCTGATGCCGGCGCGGGTGATCGCGTTCACCGCGCATGCGTCGACGTCGTACGCCGACATCGCCTACCGGCCCGGCGACGTGTTGATGTTCGGTCCCGAACCCGATGGGCTGGACGCGCAAACCCTGGCCGACAGTCACATCACCGCGCGGGTGCGCATCCCGATGCTGTCAGGCCGGCGTTCACTGAACCTGTCCAACGCCGCGGCGATCGCGATCTACGAGGCCTGGCGCCAGCACGGCTACTCCGGGGCGACGTAGCGATGAATCCTGGCCCCGCCGCGAGTCAGCATTGATATGCCCACCTTCATCACGATCGGCTACGGCGACGAGGCCGGATACCGCCGATTGAGCGACGACCGCCGACGGGCCGCGCACGCCCGCGACGACGAACTCAGCTCGTCCGGCGCGCTCGTCGGCCGCGCCGGCAACCCCGTCCAGGTGCGCAATCCGGACGGCGCGGGGGTGTCGATCGAGCCGGGCGCGTTCCTTCGATCGCCGTTGCCGATCGCGGGGTTCGCGGTGATCGAGGCCGAGAACATCGACGCGGCGATCGAGCGGGTGAGCCAGACCCCGTGTGCGGTCGCGCACGGGGTCGTCGAGGTATGGCCGCTGCAGCCCTGAGTTACCAGGTGTTCCAGTGCGTCAGAGTTTCGGCCGGTAGCCGCCTGGCCGGCCGGAAGTCGGTGCCCTTGGTGTAGGCGATCGGGAACAGCCCACCCTGGCTGAACCGCTCGTGGGGAATGCCGAGCACCTCGGCGGCCTTGCGTTCGCCGTCACCGAGCAGGTGCAGCGTCGTCCAGCAGGAACCCAGACCGCGGGAGCGCAGCGCCAGGCAGAAGCTCCAGACCGCCGGGAACAGCGACGCCCAGAACGAGACCCCACCGATCGCCGACTTGTCTTCGCGGCCTTCCAGGCACGGGATCATCAGCACCGGCGCCTCATGCATGTGCTCGGCGAGGTACATCGCGGAATCCTTGACCTTCGGCATCCGCTCACCGCGGGTGTCACCCTCGGCGTATTCGCGCATCGGCGAGGTGAGGTAGTCGCGGGCATGGCCCAGGTAGATGTCGGCGATCGCCTTCTTCTTGTCAGCGTCTTCGACGAACACCCACTGCCAGCCCTGCGTGTTGGAGCCGGTGGGCGCCTGCAGCGCCAGCTCGAGGCAGTCCATCAGGACTTCGCGAGGCACCGGCTTGTCGAAGTCGAGGCGTTTGCGCACCGAGCGGGTGGTGGAAAGCAGTTCGTCGACGGACAAGTTGAGGGTCATGTGTGGAGGTTACGTGGGCTCTGCGCGCCGAACGTGCACTCAGGGCGAGATTTTCGCCATTCGTTCGCGCGCGAAGGCATCAGCTCGGGGGTGGGGGCGGCGCATCGGGCGCAATCGCTCCGCCACAGCCGCCAGGCGGTGGCGGCCCGGGGAGAGGCTCGTCGCCGCTGACGCAGTCGTAGTAGAACTGAGGACCGACCGCCCAGGTTTTCATCCACTGGTGCCAATACGACCCGTCGGGGTACTTTTCGCCATCACACACGGCCAAATTGCCCCAGCCCCAGCGACCGCCCGGGCAGAAACCTTTGGTCATGTCCGGCTGGTGCGGGTCGGGCGGATCAGCGCTGGCGACCGCGTTAGGAAGTAATAACGCCGCAGCGCAACCCAATATTGCAGCGCCATGGCGAGCAAACTTGCATTTAATTTCGACGCTCATAAAACATTGAATCAATACACACCAGTACATATTGCGTGTTTAGCGGAAATCGCGGGACTTGGAGCCGACCGCCAAGGTGATGCGGCCCAGCCGCTCGGCCACCACGGTGATTGCGCCGCTGGCGTTTTGGACCTGACCGCGGATCAGCAGCGCCGGTGCGGTGTTCGCCAGCTTGCGGTGTCGCGCCCACACCCCCGGTGTGCAGAGCACGTTGACCATCCCGGTCTCGTCTTCGAGGTTGACGAACGTGACGCCCTGCGCCGTGGCGGGTCGCTGCCGATGGGTCACCGCACCGGCGATCAGCACCCGATCGCCGTCGGGCACCGACCCCAGCGCGTCGGCGGGTACCACCCCCATCGCGTCCAGGTCGGCCCGCAGGAACTGGGTCGGATAGCTGTCCGGGGAGATACCGGTGGCCCACACGTCGGCGGCAGCCAGTTCCAGCGCAGTCATCCCGGGCAGCGCCGGGATGTGCGACGACGAGCCCACCCCGGGCAGCCGATCCGGCCGCCCCGCTGCCGCGGCCCCGGCCGCCCACAGCGCCTCGCGCCGCGACGTCCCGAAGCAGCCCAGCGCCCCGGCCGTCGCCAACGCCTCGGTCTGCGGCACGGAAAGCTGCAGCCGGGTGGTCAGATCAAGCAGAGAAGCAAACGCGCCGTTGGCCTTTCGCTCATCGACCAGCTGCTCGGCAAGGTCGTCACCGATATAACGGACTGCGCCCAGCCCGAGGCGAACCTCCGTCCCCGCGTTCTCGAGGGTGGCATGCGCCAGGCTGGCGTTGACGTCCGGGCCGTGCACCAGCACGCCGTGCCGGCGCGCGTCGGCCACCAGCGACTGCGGTGAATAGAAACCCATCGGCTGCGCACGCAGCAGCGCGGCGCAGAACGCGGCCGGGTGGTGCAGCTTGAACCACGACGAGTAGAACACCAGCGACGCAAAGGACAGCGCATGGCTTTCCGGGAAGCCGAAATTGGCGAACGCCTCCAGCTTTTCGTAAGTCCGGTCGATCACCTGGTCGGTGGCGCCGTGCAATCTGCGCATGCCGTCGTAGAACCGGCCGCGCAGCCGTTGCATGCGTTCGGTGGAGCGTTTGGATCCCATGGCGCGCCGCAGCTGGTCGGCCTCGGCGGCGGAAAACCCGGCGCAGTCGACCGCGAGCTGCATCAGCTGCTCCTGAAAGAGCGGCACTCCCAGTGTCTTTCGCAGCGCCGATTCCATGGACGGATGGTCGTAGACGACCGGGTCGATGCCGTTGCGCCGCCGGATGTAGGGATGCACCGAACCGCCCTGGATGGGTCCGGGGCGGATCAGCGCGACCTCGACCACCAGGTCGTAGAACACCCGCGGCTTCAGCCTGGGCAGGGTGGCCATCTGTGCGCGCGACTCCACCTGGAACACGCCGACGGAATCGGCGCGCTGCAGCATCTCGTATACCGCGGATTCGGAGAGGTCGAGGCGGGCCAGGTCGACCTCGATGTCTTTGTGCTCGGCCACCAGGTCTTTCGCGTAGTGCAGCGCCGAGAGCATGCCCAGCCCGAGTAGGTCGAACTTCACCAACCCGATGGCCGCACAGTCGTCTTTGTCCCATTGCAGGACACTGCGGTTCTCCATCCGCGCCCACTCCACCGGGCAGACGTCGGCGATCGGGCGATCACAGATCACCATGCCGCCGGAATGAATGCCCATATGCCGCGGCAGGTTCCGGATCTGGTTGGCAAGCTCGATCACCTGTGGCGGGATGTCCTCGATATCCGGCGAGTCCGCTAACCCGTTCCAGTGGCTGATCTGCTTACTCCAAGCGTCCTGCTGACCCTGCGAGAATCCCAGGGCACGGGCCATGTCGCGCACCGCGATTCGCCCGCGGTAGGTGATGACGTTGGCAACCTGAGCGGCGTAATCCCGGCCGTATTTGTCGTAGACGTACTGGATGACCTTCTCGCGCTGATCCGACTCGATGTCCATGTCGATATCGGGCGGCCCGTCGCGGGCGGGAGACAGGAAGCGCTCGAACAACAGCTCGTTGACCACCGGATCAACCGCGGTGACCCCAAGGGCGTAACAGACCGCGGAGTTGGCCGCCGATCCCCTGCCCTGGCACAGGATGTTGTTGCGCCGGCAGAACTGGACGATATCGTGCACCACCAGGAAGTAGCCCGGAAATGCCAGTTGGGCAATAACTTTCAGCTCATACTCGATCTGGGCGTACGCTCGCGGCGCGCCCTCGGGGAGCCCGTAGCGATCCCGCGCCCCCGCCATCGTCAACTGCCGCAACCAGCTGTCCTCGGTGTGCGGTTCGGGCACGTCGAACGGCGGCAGCTGCGGCGCGATGAGCGCCAGCCCGAACGCGCACTGCTCGCCGAGTTCGGCAGCGGCAGTCACCGCCTCGGGGTGCTGCGCGAACAGCCGGGCCATCTCCTCACCGGATCGCAGATGCGAACCCGCCAGCGGGGCCAGCCATCCCGCAGCCGAGTCCAACGACTGCCGGGCCCGGATGGCACCCATCGCCATGGCCAGCCGGCGTCGCGACGGGCCCGCGAAATGCGCTCCGGTGGTAGCGACGGTGCCGACCCCGAACCGCGGCGCGATCCCGGCCAGTGCCCCATTGCGTTCGTCGTCGAGCGGCTGGCCATGGTGGGTCAGCTCGACACTGACCCGCCGCGCCCCGAAGCGGTCCACCAGATCGGCCAGCGCCCGCTCTGCGGCTTGTGGCCCGCCATCGGAAAGTGCTTGGCGTACATGGCCTTTACGGCATCCCGTCAGGATGTGCCAGTGCCCATCGGCGGCCTCGGTCAGCGTGTCGATGTCGAAGCGCGGCTTGCCCTTCTCACCGCCGGCCAGATGCGCGGCGGCCAGCTGCCGCGACAGCCGCCGGTAGCCCTCCGGACCGCGGGCCAGCACCAGCAGATGCGGTCCGGGCGGGTCCGGGTTCTCGGTACGAGCCTGCGAAACCGACGCGGCGCCCAGCGACAGCTCGGCGCCGAACACGGTACGCATGTCGAGTTCAACGGCCGCCTCGGCGAACCGCACCGCCCCGTACAGACCGTTGTGGTCGGTCAGCGCCAGCGCACGCAAGCCCAACCGGGCGGCCTCCTCGACCATCTCCTCGGGCGTGCTGGCCCCGTCCAGGAAGCTGTACGCCGAATGCGCGTGCAGCTCGGCATAGGCGACGGACGAGCAACCCCGCCGCTGGTTCGGCGGCTCGTACATCCCGCGCTTGCGCGACCAGGGCGCCTCTGTCGGAGGTTCCTGCGCAATCGGCGTGCCGGCGTGCCGCGGCTTGCCGTCGAGCAGCCGCTCCATTTCCGCCCAGCTTCGCGGCTCATTGCTGAAACCCACCCGAACAGTCTATCGAATATATGTTCGATTTCATGCTCGGTTGTTAAAGCGGTTGTTAAACAGGTCTTCAACTTCTAAACAGAGAGTTAACGGACAGAGATCTATCGCGATGGGGCGCGGCGACAGATACTGGTACGGGGCAACCACGGGCGGGAATCAAAATGGGACAGCTGATAACGGCATTTGACGCGGGTTTGCGCACCGCGGCGGACTCCGGCCGGCAAGCGAGCCTGGCGACCGGCGCGGTCGCCATCATCGAAGGCGCCGTCCCCGACCTTGGGCAGCTGAAATCCCTTCTTGCAGAACGTATTCAGTCCATCCCGCGGTGCCGCCAGGTGTTGCGGACCCACTCGCTGCGCGGTGCCCGGCAATGGATCGACGATCCGGGATTCGACCTCACCTATCACCTGCGCCGCGTCGCGGTTGGGCGCCCGGGCGATGAAGCAGACCTGTCAGGGGCGATCGCTCACGCGTGCGAGCGTCCCCTCGAATTGGACCGCCCGCTGTGGGAGTGCTGGGTTATCGAGGGCCTCAAGGGCAAGTGGGCAATCTTGATGAAGGTCCATCACTACCTCTCCGAAGCCGTCCCTGCCGCCCACCTTCTCACCAGACTCTGCGACGGCGCCGACAGCGATATATTTGCCAATCAAGCTGAGCCCAAACAGAATTCGATACAAGCCCAGAAGCGGGGCTGGGCCGATGCGCTCTGGCATGCTTCGGCCGTCGCCGGCACCGTCACGAACACCCTGGCCGATACGGCCTGGTCGGTGGCACGGATGTCGTCGAACGAACCGGCAGTCACCAGGCGTCGCTACGGCACGGTGCGCGTTCCCCTCGCCGCCGTCGACGCGGTGTGCGCCAAGTTCCGGGTGACCACCAACGACGTCGCGCTCGCCGCCATCACCGAGGGCTTCCGGGCCGTACTGCTGCACCGTGGCGAACAACCGCGCGCGGGCTCGCTGCGCACTCTGGAGAACAGGTATCTGCCCGTCGAGCACGACGATCCGGTGCGGCGGCTGCGGATCGTGCACAACAGCTTGAACAAACCCAGGCCGATAAAGCAGAGCCTCAACATTGCAGAACTGGCAACCAGCTTCATGCCATTTACATTGTGCGCCAAGGCGCTTCAACTGACACTGAGCCGGCTTCCGCAACCGGGCATCGTCACGCTGGCCACCAACGCAGCCGGGCCACGTCATCGGTTGAGGCTGATGGACGCCACCGTCGAACGCCTGCTACCCATTCCCCCGACGGCTTCGCAGCTGTCCAGCGGGGTCGCGGTGTTGAGCTACGGCGATGAGCTGATCTTCGGTATCACCGCCGGCTACGACGCCGCCCCCGAGCTCGGGCAGCTCGCCGCCGGGATCGAACGGGAGATGGCGCACCTGACGGCGCTCAGCCAAGACTCCGTCCTGCTGTTCACCAAGGATCGCCGCAAACGCCGGGCCCCCGGCGCTGCCCCACGGGTACCGCCCAGCCACCCGTGGGCGCGAGCACGCCACTGACCCAAGCCGAGCGGCGTTGATGACCGTGAGAGGGTTGATCAATGCCATCGGTCACCATCGACCCGCGCCGCCATGACGCGGTGCTGTTTGACCAAGACGCCGACTCGGCGCTGGTGAAGCAGCTGCGTGAGGCCGGTGTCGACGTCACCGTGCATGCCGAGGACCCGGCCGCGGCCGCCGGGCGGCTGGGCGTACTGGCGGGACGCTGCGTCGTCGTCGCGGCGAGCGCGGCGGTGGCCAAGGCCGCGCGCGAGGCCGGGTTCGCGTTGGTGATCGACGCCAAGGACGGCAGTGACATCGCCGTGCGCACCGGGGACCGGCGAATGTCGCAGCTGCCCGACGCATCGCAGCTCCTCGACGAGGGCCTGGATGCGCGGCAGCCGGCGGTGTTCTTCGACTTCGACGGCACGCTATCCGACATCGTCAACGATCCGGACTCGGCGTGCCTTGTCGCCGGTGCCGCCACGGCGCTGCAGCAGTTGGCCGCGCGCTGCCCGGTCGCGGTACTGTCCGGCCGCGACCTTGCCGACGTCACGGCACGCGTCGGCCTGCCGGGCATCTGGTATGCCGGCAGCCACGGATTCGAGTTGACCGCACCCGATGGCATCCACCACCAAAACGACGCCGCGGCCGCGGCCATTCCGATGCTGGAATCCGCGGCCGCCCAGCTAGGCGAACGACTCGGGTCGATTCCCGGTGTCAGGGTGGAGCACAAACGGTTTGGCGTATCGGTGCACTATCGCAACGCCGCACGAGACCGCGTCGGCGAGGTAACGGCAGCGGTGCGCGCAGCGGGTCAGCGCGACGCACTGCGGGTGACCACCGGCCGCGAAGTCATCGAGCTGCGTCCGGATGTCGATTGGGACAAGGGGGCAACCCTGCGCTGGGTGCTCAATCACTTGCCCGGGTCGACACCTTTGACACCGGTCTATCTCGGCGACGACATCACCGACGAGGATGCGTTCGACGCGGTGCGCGATGACGGGATACCAATCATTGTGCGGCACAACGACGATGGCGACCGGGCCACCGCCGCGCTATTCGCGCTGGATAGTCCGGTCAGCACGACCGAGTTCGTCGGGCGTCTGGCCCGCCGGCTAGCTGACGCCGGGAACTAGTCCGCCGCGTATTCGACCGCGCCGTCGTCGAGCACGATCCGCCCGGCCTCGGCGCCTTCGGCGCCAGAAGCCTCGGTACGGAAGACCGCCTTGCCCGGATCGGTGCGCCAGATCAGCGTCGTCAACGTCTCGCCCGGGAACACCGGCGAGCTGAAGCGCGAATCGATCGAAGTGATGTTGGCCGCGAGGCCCTTGCCGAGCTCCGTGACCAGCGCGCGGCCCGCCACCCCATAGCTGCACAGCCCGTGCAGGATCGGCTTGGGGAACCCGGCCAGCTCCCGGGCGAACCACGGGTCGCTGTGCAGCGGGTTGCGGTCACCGGACAGCCGGTAGATCAGCGCCTGATCCTCGCGGGTGGACAAGGCAACCTTGATGTCGGGCTCACGGTCCGGAAATTCCGGGGCTATCGGGCGTTGACCCGGCTGCCCGCCGAAACCGCCGGCGCCCCGGACGACAAAGGTGGTCGATGTCTCGGCGATCAGCGCTTGCGAATCCGGGTCGGTGCCGCGGCCGCGCAGCATCACGACCGCGTTCTTGCCCTCGCCCTTGTCCTGAATGTCTGTGACCTCGGTGACGACCGACAGCTTGCCCGCCGCCGGCAGCGGCGCGTGCAGCCGGATGCCTTGCGAGCCGTGTAGCAGCATGGCCCAGTTGAACTTTCCGATCTTGCCCGCCGCACCGAACGCGGGACAGCAGATCACCGCGTAGGTGGGCAGCACCTGCTGGGTGATCTCGTGGCTGTTCTCGGTGGTGAACGACAGGTCGTCGAGCCCCGCGCCGACGCCAAGGGCGTACAGCAGCGTGTCCCGGTCGGTCCATTCGAACAACATCGGCTCGGTCACTGCACCGATAGCACTCGGGTCAATCGCCATGCGCGTCTCCTCCGGATCTGCAAATTCAAGCTTTTCTGCACCCAACCATTGCAAACCCTTCCCCCTGGGGCTGTCGGCAGGGCAGGCTATTCGACATGGCCACGCGCAGCATGATCGGAAAGACCGCCAAGTTAATGGCCGTACTCGCCGCAACGCTCCTTGTCGGCGCTTGCGGCGGATCGGCGCAGGCCCGTGCCATCACGCTGACGTTCGTCCGAAACGCGCAGACCCAAGCCGACGCCGACGGAATCATCAACACCGATCCGCCGGGCCCCGGCCTCACCGCCGAGGGCAAGGGTCAGGCGCAACAGGTAGCGCACCAGAGCGGTCGCAACGACTTCGACGCCGTCTACGCCTCGGCCATGGCCGAAGCGCAGCAGACCGCCAGCCCGCTGGCGGGCGAACTCGGCAAGCAGGTCGAGATCCTCAGTGGCGTGCAGTCACTGGGTGCCGGCTGGTACAACGGCAAACCCGAATCGATCGCGGGTGCGACGTACCTGCTGGCCCCGACGGACTGGATCAACGGGGACGTCCAGAACAGCATCCCGGGAGGGCTGAGCGGGAAGCAGTTCAACGAGCAGTTCACCGCCGCGGTCAACAAGGTCTACAACAGCGGCCACAACAAGCCGGTGGTGTTCTCCCAGGGCGCGGCGATCATGGCCTGGACGCTGATGAATGCCCGCAACGGCAAGAGCAGCCTGCTGACCAGCCACCCCCTGCCGAACATCGGCCGCGTGGTGATCACCGGCAACCCGTCGGACGGGTGGACGCTGGTCGAATGGGACGGCATCCGCAACTTCAGCTGATCCCCGCTACCATGGCTGAATGCGGTATGTCGTTACCGGCGGTACCGGGTTTATTGGCCGCCGCGTCGTAGCTCGATTGTTGGACACTCGACCCGACGCCGAAGTGTGGATTCTGGTCCGGCGTGAGTCGCTGGGACGGTTCGAACATCTCGCCACCGAGTGGGGTGAACGCGCCAAACCGCTGGTCGGCGACCTGACGGAGCTGGGGCTGACCGACGAGCGGTTGGCCGAGCTGGGCCGGGTCGACCAGCTGGTGCACTGCGCGGCCATCTACGACGTCACCGCCGGCGAGGCCGAACAGCGCGCCGCCAACGTCGAAGGCACCCGCGCCGTCATCGGGCTGGCGCAGCGGCTGGACGCCACCTTGCATCACGTGTCGTCGATCGCGGTCGCGGGAGACTTCGCCGGCGAGTACACCGAGGACGACTTCGACGTGGGCCAGCAGCTGCCCACTGCCTACCACCAGACGAAGTTCGAAGCCGAACTGTTGGTGCGGTCGCAACCCGGGTTGCGCTACCGCATCTACCGCCCGGCCGTGGTGGTCGGCGACTCACGCACCGGCGAGATGGACAAGATCGACGGCCCGTACTACTTCTTCGGTGTACTGGCCAAGCTGGCCATTTTGCCGTCGCTGACGCCGATCCTGCTGCCCGACACCGGGCGCACCAACATCGTCCCGGTCGACTATGTCGTCGACGCGCTGGTCGCGCTGATGCACAGCGACGGCACCGACGGGCGGACCTTCCACCTGACCTCACCGAAAACCATTGGACTGCGCGGAATTTACCGTGGAGTCGCCAGGGCCGCCGGATTACCCCCACTGCGCGGGTCGCTGCCTCGCGCGGTGGCCGCACCGGTGCTGAAAGTCAGCGGGCGCGCCAAGCTGCTGCGGAATATGGCGGCCACCCAGCTGGGAATTCCCGCCGAGGTGTTGGACCTTGTCGACCTGGCCCCCACCTTCGTCAGCGACACGACCCAAAACGCGTTGCACGGCAGCGGCATTGAAGTCCCCGAGTTCGCCAGCTATGCACCCAAGCTGTGGCGGTACTGGGCCGAGCATCTCGATCCCGATCGCGCCCGCCGCGACGCGCCGGATGGTGCGCTGCAGGGCCGGCACGTGATCATCACCGGCGCATCCAGCGGTATCGGACGGGCGTCGGCGATCGCGGTCGCCGAACGGGGCGGATGCGTGTTCGCGCTGGCCCGCAACGGCTCCGCGCTCGACGAGCTGGTGGCCGAGATCCGCGCGAACGGCGGCCAGGCACACGCCTTTACCTGTGATGTCACCGATTCTGTTTCGGTGGAGCACACCATCAAAGACATCCTGGGCCGCTTCGGCCATGTCGACTATCTGGTGAACAACGCCGGGCGTTCGATTCGCCGGTCGGTGGTCAACTCCACCGACCGGCTGCACGACTACGAGCGGGTTATGGCGGTCAACTACTTCGGTGCGGTGCGAATGGTGCTGGCGCTGCTGCCGCACTGGCGCGAGCGCCGATTCGGTCACGTCGTCAATGTCTCCAGCGCCGGCGTGCTGGCTCGCAACCCCAAGTACAGCTCGTATCTGCCGACCAAGGCGGCGCTGGACGCGTTTTCCGACGTGGTCGCCTCGGAAACACTGTCCGACCACATCACGTTCACCAACATCCATATGCCGCTGGTCAAGACGCCGATGATCGCGCCGTCGCAGCGGCTCAACCCGGTGGCGCCGATCAGTCCCGAACGGGCGGCGGCGATGGTGGTGCGCGGCCTGGTCGACAAGCCGGCCCGCATCGACACCCCGCTGGGCACGCTCGCCGAAGCCGGCAACTACCTGCTGCCCAAAACCTCGCGTCGAATCCTGCATCAGGTCTACCTGGGGTATCCCGATTCTGCTGCCGCGCTGGGAGTTCCGCCGCCCAGCGGTGAAACCAAGCGCGACCACGCCCCGGTAAGAAGGCGGCCCAAACGCCCGGTTCGTGCCGTCGGCCGCATCGGGGTCCCCAGGCCGGTCCGCAAGGCGATCCGGCTGGTGCCCGGAGTTCATTGGTGACGGACCCATCGCCGGTCTTCATCGATGTCGACACCGGCGTCGATGACGCGCTGGCCCTGATCTACCTGCTGGCCAGTCCGGACGCCGACCTGGTCGGCATCGCCTCGACCGGTGGAAATGTTGGCGTACAACAGGTTTGCGCCAACAATCTGGGCCTGCTCGAGCTGTGCGGTGTCACCGGCATTCCGGTGTCGAAGGGCGCCGACGAAACGCTGACCGGCCCGCTGCGGACCCCCTCCAAGGTCCATGGCCCACGGGGCCTGGGCTATGCTGACCTGCCCCCCGGCGGCGCCGCGCTGACCGAGTACGACTCCGCGACGGCCTGGGTGCGCGCAGCGCAGGCCTTTCCCGGCGAGCTGATCGGCGTGGCGACCGGGCCGTTGACCAATCTGGCGCTGGCGCTGCGCGCCGAGCCCGCACTGCCAAACCTGTTGCGCCGGCTGGTCATCATGGGCGGCTCCTACGACCACATCGGCAATACCACCGCCGTCGCGGAATGGAACATCAGCGTGGACCCCGAAGCAGCACACGAGGTGTTCGTGGCGTGGTCCGCCGAAGGCCTTGGCCCGCAGCGGCTTCCGATATTGTGCGGCTTGGATCTGACCCGCAACGTCGCGATCACTCCGCAAACCCTGGCGAAGTTGGCGGCTGCCGCGGATTCGACCTCGACGCCGATGAGTGTGGAGGACGAACGGGGCACCCGGTCGACGGCGTCCAACCCGGTGATCCGGGTGATCGAGGACGCGCTGCGGTTCTACCTCGAGGGCTACTTCGACAACGGGCACGGATATCTGGCGCATCTGCACGACCCGTTGGCCGCCGCGGTCGCGCTGGATCCCGAACTCATCACGACCCGTTCGGGCCGAGTGGATGTCGAGCTCGCCGGGACCCTGACCCGCGGCATGACGGTGACCGACTGGCGCCGGGAACCCAACGCGCACATCGGTGTTGGCGTCGATCCGGCATTTTTCTTCGACCGGTTCATCCAACGCGTGGCGCCATTCGCGCGTCGGCTCGCCCGCTAAAGGGGGCTTTGCCGGTCACCTTCCGTTGACAGAACCCGGCCAGCAACGATGGAATAGTTGCGTATCTGCGTGGGGTTGCGTTAGTCAGCATGGGAGGACCTTCGCAATGACAGAGCTGGTTACCGGAAAAGCGCTTCCGAATGTCGTGGTCACTGGCATTGCCATGACAACCGCGCTTGCCGCCGATGCCGAGAGCACTTGGAAGCTGTTGTTGGACAGCCAAAGCGGAATCCGCACTCTCGAAGACTCGTTTATCGAACACTACGACTTGCCAGTACGCATCGGCGGGCACCTGCTGGAGGATTTCGATCAGGGGTTGACGCGCGCCGAGCGACACCGGATGGGTTGGCTGCAGAAGATGGCCGCCATCGTGAGCCGCCGAGTGTGGGAGAACGCCGGTTCGCCCGAGGTCGACCCCAACCGGTTGCTGGTGTCCGTCGGCACCGGCCTGGGCTCGGCCGAGCAAATCGTGTTCAGCTACGACGATATGCGCGCGCGAGGCCGCAAGGCTGTGTCACCGCTGGCGGTGCAGAAGTACATGCCCAATGGCCCCGCCGCGGCAATAGGGCTGGAACGCCACGCCAGGGCCGGGGTGATCAGCCCGATTTCGGCATGCGCGTCCGGCTCGGAAGGCATCGCCCAGGCCTGGCGCAGCATCGTCCTGGGCGAGGCCGACATCGCGATTTGCGGCGGCGTCGAGGTCAAGATCGAAGCGGTGGCGATCGCGGCGTTTGCCCAGATGCGCATCGTGATGTCCACCCGCAACGATGACCCGGCCGGGGCATGCCGCCCGTTCGACCGGGACCGGACCGGTTTCGTGTTCGGCGAGGCCGGCGCGCTGATGGTCATCGAAACC
>NZ_BFCH01000008.1:16827-169550 GCF_003112775.1 Mycobacterium montefiorense
GTGTATGCACCCAAGGCCGCGCTGGGTCACTCGGTGGGCGCGGTTGGCGCGGTGGAGTCGATCCTGACCGTGCTTGCGCTGCGGGATCAGGTGGTTCCGCCGACACTGAACCTGGAGAATCTCGACCCTGAGATCGACTTGGACGTGGTGTCGGGCAAGCCGTGGCCGGGCAACTACCGGTATGCGATCAACAACTCGTTCGGATTCGGAGGCCACAACGTGGCCGTGGCTTTCGGCCGGTACTGACACCGCCTTACTCGTAGATCCCTTCGAGGTACCACCGCCGCTGGCGATAGCACAGCAGCAACGCGCGTTCGCTTTCCAGCAATACCTGGGCGCGGGCCGTGCGGCCTGCCGATCGGTCGGTATCCCACCACCGCTCGTCGACCGGCCAAGGCCCGGCCCACCAGCGCAGTGGGTCGTCCTGGCCGCGGGCGACCAGGCGCGCGGGGGCGGCGGAGAACATCCCCCGGCCGGTTACCCGTATCGAGTTACCTTGGGCGTCAAGTAATTCCACCGGGTCATCGAGCAGTACCGCCGGCGACGGATCCGGCAGCTGGCCGGGCCACGGCAGTCCCGGGTCAGCGTGCGGCCCCGGCTCAGGATCTATTAGGCCCAGCGGGGTCAAGGTGATGCGTTCGGCCGGCCCGCGGCCTCCGGACAGCACCGGCACCCGTACCGCCTCCGGGCCGAGCAGGCCCTGCACTCGTACCAGCGCCCGGCGTGCCCGCAGCCTGCCCTCGTCGCCGAGGCCACCCCATAACGGCAGCTGCAGCGCCCCGGCCGACACCACCTCCACCGCCTGCAGCCGCAGCAATGTCACCGGCGCCGTCGGGCGGGGGTTGCGGGCGGCCCGGCTGCTCAACCACCCGTCCAGTTGCCAGCGCACTCGATCGGCGGTGGCGTCCTCGGTCAACGGCTCGGCGCACCGCCACACCCGGGTCAATTCCTCGCCGTTGGCGGTGACGGCATGAATGGACAACCGGGTACAGCCCAGTCCGGCGGACATCAGCATCTGGTGCAGCGCGCCGGCCAGCGAACGCCCGGCGAATGCCGCGGCGTCGACCCGGTCGATCGGCGGATCGCAGTCCAGCACGGCCTCGAGCTCGGCCGGTGGCTCCCGCCCGGACGGTCCCCGCTCTGGTTCGCCGCGGGCGAACCGGTGTGCGCTGCGCCCGTCGATGCCGAACCTGGAAGTCACGTCGGTAGCAGACAACGCAGCGAACTGCCCGATGGTTCGAATCCCCAACCGCCACAACAGATCCGTGAGCTCTTCTCGCCCCGGACCGGACAAACTCGGCTCGGTGGCCAGCTGCCGGATCGACAGCACCGACAGAAATTTCGCATCGCCGCCCACCGCGACGATGCGACCGGCCCTTGCGGCGAAGACCGCGGTGGACAACTGGTCGGCGACCCCGACCTGGCACTCGGCGCCGGCCGCGGCCACCGCGTCGATCAGCCGCTCGGCGGCGGTGGCCTCGGACCCGAAATAACGGGCCGCTCCGCGCACCGGCAACACCAGGAGCCCGGGCCGCAGCACCTCGGCCCGGGGCACCAAATCGTCGACCGCCGCAACCACCCCTTCGAAAAAGCGGGCGTCGCGGTCCGCGTCGGCGGTGGCGACGTGCAAGTGGGGACAGCGGGCCGCGGCCTCCCGGCGTCGCAACCCCCGCCGCACACCGGCTGCACGCGCGGCCGACGAGCAGGCGATCACCCGGTTGGCCAAAGTGACCGCGATCGGGGTCGTCACGGATTGGCCCGCCGCTGCTGCCGCCGCGACGGCAGGCCAATCCATGCACCAGATGGCCAGCACCCGGGAAGACATCCGAATTCACCCGGTTCGCGTTCGGCCGATCACCCGTCTGCCCGCGCACACCCCACTGACCTGCAGCCGCACTCCGCTGATTCGTCCGAATCCGCAGACGGGGGTACCCCGGTCACCCGCAGTGATCTCATAGCCGCAGACCCGGGCGACAAGCCGCGTCGGCGCTCCTTGCCAGTCGCCGTCGGTGACCAGCAGGGTGCAGCCCTTGAGCCGGGCGCGAGCCACCACTGCCCGCGCCCGGCTCAGTGGCACCCGGCGCCCGCCCAGACCGAGCACCACCAAATCCATGCCGTCGACGAGCACCGCGGCCACCTCCACCGGATCGGTTCCGGGATCCGGTATCACCGCGAGCCGGCTCAGGTCCGCCCCCATCTCCACCGCGGCCAGCAGTCCGATATCCGGCTGGCCGACGATGGCCGCGTTTCCTCCGGCCGCCGTCACCGCGGCGACCATGCTCAGTAGCAGTGACCGCGCCCCCGATAGCACCGCCACCGTCCCCCGGGGCAACTGCGTGGGCAGCGCGTCGGCCAGCCACTGCGGGACCGGCAGTTGGGATTCCGATTCCGGCAGCAGGTCATCGAGGCGGGCGACAGGCGCCTTCTCGGGCGACTTTCCGGACAACACCGCGATCTGCCGGCGTAGCGATTCGAGCTGTTCGGTGCGATCCTGGTTGGAGGCGACAGCCGCCGTCATACAAGCCTCCTACCAGCATATCTTCAATCTTTTTGGAATGTATGTTCGAGAGTAAACACCCACCCTCCGACAGCGTCAAGAAACGTAAGAGGCTGCTTTATGCGCTCGGTGCTGCTGTGGCTCCTGGTGCTTTTTGGTGTCGCTTTTCCGGCGCCGAGCCAGGCCGCGCCCTGCCAACCGGCAGAGTTCTTCGTCACCGACAACGCCGATCCGCTGTTCGAGCCGCAGGCCGACATGACGATCACCCAGGGCGGCGTCGCGGTAACGGGGTCGACCCCGCTCGACGGGGTGTACTGGTCGGACGCGCAGCAGCGGGTCATCTTTGAACGGTCCCGCGAATTTCATCTGTGCGGCGCCGACGAGCCCGCCCTGCACACCGCCGCCGAGGCCGTGCGCCGTCAGTTCGACCAGGAATCGGTGCTGTCCTTCGACTACCTGCCGCAGCATGCGGCGGAGCAGAACGCGATCCTCATCACCGTGCTGGGCGTCGACATCGAGCGCATTGGCACCGCGCTGGCGGCCGACCCGGCGGCCCGCAATCGGCTGCGGGGCGCATCCGTCACCGCGACCGACCACACCCTGATCCTGGTCGCTGTAAACGGCGATCGCGATGTGGCCCGACGACTGGTCGTCGAATCCGGCGGCGACTGGAACGCGGCCGGCATTGCTTATGGCAGAAGCGAATTCGTGGAGTAGCTATCCGAACGCCGCCGCTATTCCCATTCGATGGTGCCGGGCGGCTTGCTGGTGATGTCCAGCACCACTCGGTTGACCTCGGCCACCTCGTTGGTGATCCGGGTCGAGATGCGTTCGAGCACCTCATAGGGCACCCGGGTCCAGTCGGCCGTCATGGCATCCTCGCTGGACACCGGCCGCAGCACGATCGGGTGCCCGTAGGTGCGGCCGTCGCCCTGCACGCCGACCGAGCGCACCTCGCCCAGCAGCACCACCGGGCACTGCCAGATCAGGTTGTCCAAGCCGGCGGCGGTCAGCTCCTCGCGGGCGATCGAGTCGGCGCGCCGCAGCGTGTCCAGCCGCTTAGCGGTGACCTCGCCGACGATCCGGATACCCAGTCCCGGGCCCGGAAAGGGCTGGCGCCCAACGATTTCCTCGGGCAGCCCCAGCTCCCGTCCAACGGCGCGCACCTCGTCTTTGAACAGCAGCCGCAACGGCTCGACGAGCTTGAACTTCAGGTCGTCGGGCAGACCACCGACGTTGTGGTGGCTCTTGATGTTCGCGGTCCCGCTGCCCCCGCCGGACTCCACCACGTCCGGATACAGCGTGCCCTGTACCAGGAAGTCGACACCCGAGCCGTCGGCGGCCACGATGTCTCGAACCGCACCCTCGAACGCCCGGATGAACTGGCGGCCGATGATCTTGCGCTTGCCCTCGGGGTTGGTCACACCCGCCAGCGCCTCGAGGAAGGTATCGGCGGCGTCGACGGTGACCAGGTTGGCGCCGGTGGCGGCGACGAAGTCGCGCTGCACCTGGGCGCGCTCACCGGCGCGCAACAGCCCGTGGTCGACGAAGACACACGTCAGCCGGTCTCCGATGGCGCGCTGCACCAGCGCCGCGGCCACCGCGGAGTCCACCCCGCCGGACAGCCCGCAGATCGCATGGCCGTCGCCGATCTGGGCGCGCACCTGTTCGGTCAGCGCCTCGGCGATGTTGGCGGCAGTCCACTGGGCTCCGAGACCGGCGAAGTCGTGCAGAAACCGGCTGAGCACCTGCTGTCCGTGCGGGCTGTGCATCACCTCCGGGTGGTACTGCACGCCGGCCAACCGCCGGGCCCGGTTCTCGAAGCCGGCGACCGCCGCGCCGGAGCTGCTGGCCACCACGTCGAAACCCGCGGGCGCCGCCGTGACCGCGTCACCGTGACTCATCCAGACCGGCTGCACCGCGGGCAGTCCCGAATGTAGCTCGCCACCAATCACTTTCAGTTCGGTGCGACCGTATTCGCTAGTGCCGGTGTGCGCGACGGTCCCGCCCAGCGCCTGCGCCATCGCCTGGAACCCGTAGCAGATGCCGAACACCGGCACGCCAAGGTCGAACACCGCGGGATCCAGTTGCGGGGCGCCTTCGGCGTACACACTGGCCGGCCCGCCGGACAGCACCAGCGCCACCGGGTCCTTGGCTTTGATCTCGTCGATCGAGGCGGTGTGCGGGATGACCTCGGAAAAGACTCGCGCTTCGCGAACACGACGGGCGATCAGCTGCGCATACTGCGCGCCGAAGTCGACCACCAATACGGGCCGCGGCGAGGGTGCTTGCACGGCAGCCAGCTTAGTGGCTGGCACGACTGCCCGGGTGGGGCCGTACCTTCGCCGGTGTTACATCAGGTGGGTCGGTTGCGCAATGCCGAATCGGGTGTTGGCGTAGCGCTTCAGGGCCGACGGGCTGAAGTACACGTGCTGGCTGGCGGTGTGCAGATCCCTAAAGCAGCGTTGCAGCGGGTGACCCGCGCGCACCGCGCTCCCACCGGTCAAGTCGAACGTCGTATCGACCGCTTGACGTGCCGCACGCATCGCCTGTTGGGCGGCAAGCTGGAAGCGGGCGCGCTGCTGCAGCGATGGTGGATCGCCGGCGCAGGCGGTTTCGGTCAGTGCATTGGCCTCATCGAGAACGAAGGCTCGCGCCGAGGCCAAACCGGCTTCAGCCCTGGCGAACTCGACCTGGACGGCGGAGTCCTCGGCCAGCAGCTGGACCGTGCCGGCACGTGTCTTCGTCGGCGCGAGACCGGCGAATTCGTCGAGTGCGCGTCGCGCGATCCCGAGCGGGGCACCGACCATCCCGATCCCGACGAGCGTGAAGAACGGAATCCTCCACAACGGGCCGTCCTGGCGGGCCGGCTGGAAGAACGGGCTGATGGTGTGTTCTTCGGGGACTTTGAGGCCTCGGGCGACCACGTCGTTGCTGCCAGTGGCGCGCAGCCCCAGGACATCCCAGTTGTCGTCGATCTCGGCGTCAGCGCGCGGGAAGAACGCGAGGCGCCAGTCGGGGCCCTGCTCGGGGAGCATTCGCGGCGTGCCATCGTCGAAGACGAACATCCCGCCCAGCATCCACTCGGCATGCCGGGAACCGCTGGCAAACGGCCACCGCCCGTCGATGTCGAACCGGCCGCCACCGTCCGGGACGGCATGCCCGGTGGGCGAGAACACCGTGGCCGACAAAAAGTCGGCGTCCGAACCAAACAATTCCGTGGCGACAGTCGGTTCGAGCCAGGCGCTGAACGTCGGCGCACCGCCGCCGATGGCAGCGATCCAACCCGTCGAACCGTCGGCATGCGCCAATTCCTCGATCATCTGGATGTACTCGACCGGGGGCACTTCAAATCCGCCCAGCGAGCGCGGTTGTACCGCGCGGAAGATGCCGGCCGCGCGCAGGCGCTCGACCAGATCCAGCGGCAATGTTCCGAGCGCCTCGGCCTCGTCGGCGCGCCGCGCGATCTCGGGCACCAGGGCACGCGCTACCGCGATGGGGTCGCCGTCCGACAGGCTGGCGGCGGAGCATGTTGCACTTGTCATGTCACGTTTCCTACTCTAATACAGTAGCTTATATTCAATACAGGAGATTGTACTTAATTATGGGATCTGTCAATAGCCTGCCTCCGCGCCGCTACGACTCGACCCGTCGGCGCCAACAGGCCCAGCAGAACCGGCACGCGGTGCTCGCGGCGGCCCGGCAGCGATTCCTGGCCCAGGGCTATGCGGCGACGACGATCGCCGAAATCGCGCGGGACGCCACCGTGTCGGTCGAAACGGTGTACAAGGCCTTCGCGACGAAGGCGGGCGTGCTGAAAGCGGTCTTCGATGTGGCGGTCGCCGGCGACGACGAGCCGATTCCGATGGTCCAAAGAGACGTGATAAAAAACGTGGCCGATGAGGCCGAAGCGACTCGCAAGCTGGAGATGTATGCCGAGCACCTGGCCGCCACCATGCCGCACAGCGCGCCGGTCCAGCTACTCGCGCGCGATGGTGCCGCGTCGTCGCCAGACGCCGGTGAGGTCTGGAAGCAGATCCGGCAGGAAACGCTGGCTGGCATGACGATGTTCGCATCCGGTCTCGCCGGGACGGGACAGCTACGAGTCAGCGCCAAAGAAGCCCGCGATGTCCTGTGGACCTATCACGCACCCGAGCTCTACGAGCTTCTCGTCCTCGAACGCGGTTGGTCGGCCAGCCGCTACGGCAAGTTCATCGCCCAGGCACTCATCGATGCCCTGGTCGAATCCCGGGGCTGACCGGGGACCCGCTATAGCGAAAAGCTCGCGCGCACCGCGTCGACGGCGGCCGGGTCGCCCGTCACGGTGATGCGCCGCAGCGCCGCCTTCCGTTTGGCATCGCTTCGGCCCAGACGGGCGGTCACCAGATCCGCCGCGGCGGCGGTGATCGTCACCAATGGTTCGCCCTGAGCGCCGGCCAGGCGCCCCTGCGTGACCGCGAAGTCGAAACGCCGGCCGTCGATCTCGGCCCGGCAGGTCGCCTCTAACCCCGCCGCCCTACCCGAGTCGAAGCCGAGCAGGACGCCGGCAAGAAACCCGTTCAGCGGCGATGCCGGCCCGTCGTCGATCGGATCCAGCCGATCCAGGCCGAACCATGCGAGGGTCTGCAGGATGGGCAGCACCCGCTGCCAGCCCAGGTCGCTGAGGGTGTAGACGGTGCGCCCGATCGGCGCCGGCAAGTCCGCCCGGTCAACCAGCCCGGCGTCTTGCAGCTCGGTGAGTCGCTCGGCGAGCAAATTGGTTGCGATGCCGGGCAGTTGCGCGCGCAGGTCCGAATAGCGGTGGGCTCCACCGACCAACTCGCGCAGGATCAGCAGCGTCCACCGCTCACCGAGGACGTCAAGTCCACGCGCGATCGGGCAGTTCTGGTTGTAGTTGCGAGTCCGCACCACCCCACCTTACCGCGGAAGACATATTTTTCCATCTATTACTTGATTTCCTTGTCTATCAGATTTACCGTCTTGTCCATGCGAAGGATCCTGGCGCTCGCCGTCATCTGCCTAGGCGTCTTCGTCATCAGCGTCGACGCCACCATCGTCAACGTCGCTCTGCCTACGCTGTCGCGCGAACTCAATGCCGATACCGCCCAGCTGCAATGGATCGTCGACGCGTACACACTGGTCATGTCCGGACTGCTGTTGTCGGCCGGCAGCTTCAGCGACCGATTCGGCAGACGCGGCTGGCTCAATGCCGGGCTCGCGCTGTTTGCGATCACGTCAGGGCTTGCGGCACAGGCGAATTCCGCGGATCAGCTGATCGCGGCACGTGCCGCGATGGGTGTCGGCGCGGCGGTGATCTTCCCGACCACGCTGGGCCTGATCACCAACATCTTCACCGACCCGGCCCCCCGCGCCAAGGCGATCGGACTATGGGCAGCCATGGTCGGTGTCGGGGTGGCGGTGGGACCGATCAGCGGCGGCTGGTTACTCGAACACTTCTGGTGGGGCGCCATCTTCATGGTCAACATCCCGATCGCGGCGGTCGCCATCATCGGCGGTGTGTTGTTCGTCCCGACCTCCCGCGATCCCGCCGCACCACGCGTCGACGTCCCCGGGCTGCTGCTGTCGGCCGCCGGCGTCACCGCGCTGGTCTATACCGTCATCGAGGCGCCGTCGTGGGGTTGGACCAGCACCCGGGCCGCGATCGGCTTCGCTGTGGCCACCGCCCTGCTGATCGGGTTCGCGTTGGCCGAGCAGCGCAGCACGCATCCCATGCTGGACATCACGGTGTTCTCCAACCGCCGGTTCTCCGGGGGCAGCCTGGCGGTGACCGCCGGCTTCCTGACGCTGTTCGGCTTCATCTTCGTGATCACCCAGTACTTCCAATTCATCAAGGAATACAACGCATTTCAGAGTGGTGTGCGATTGCTGCCGGTCGCCATATCGATCGCGCTGGCCAGCATCCTGGGGCCGCGGTTGGTGGAGCGAATAGGCACCACCGCCGTCGTGGCCGGGGGCCTGACCGTGTTCGCGGCCGGCCTGGCCTGGGCGTCCACCGCCGATGCCGCGACGAGCTACGTCGAAATCGCCACGCAGATGCTGTTTCTCGGCGGTGGCCTGGGCCTGACGTTTGCGCCGGCCACCGAGGCGATCATGGGGTCGCTGCCGGCCGACAAGGCCGGCATCGGCTCCGCCGTCAACGACACCACGCGCGAGCTCGGCGGCACCCTGGGCGTGGCGATCGTGGGCAGCGTCTTCGCCTCGGTCTACTCCGCTCAGATCGGCTCGGCACCGTCGCTGGCCGCATTGCCGGCCGAGGTGCGCTCAGCGATGCGCAACTCAATGGCTGTGGCGTACAAGGTGATCGAACAGCTACCCGCGCAGCACGCCGGTCCGGTGCGCGACGCCGTCAACCACGCGTTCCTGGACGGCCTGCAAGTGGGCTCACTGGTGTGCGCGGGCATCGCACTGACTGCCGCAATCGTCGTCGCGGGGCTGTTGCCGGCTCGTGAATTGGAAAAAGCACGTCACTTAGAAAGGGAAAGGGCATGACTGCGATCGGAACCCAGTATTCGACCGGCCTCTCGCGGCACAACATCGAGCAGGCGTTGCTCACCGCCGGAAAGGACCTCGAGCACCTGGTACCCGCCGACCTGGACCTGGTGGAGGACTTCCACACCATGGGCCGCATGGCGACCGCTCAACTGGTCGACCTGGCTGGAATCACCAGCGACAGTTCGGTGCTGGACGCGGGCAGCGGAGTCGGCGGCACCGCGCGCTACATCGCCGACCGCTTCGGCTGCACCGTCACCGCCGTCGACCTCACCGACGAATACTGCGAAACACACCGTTGGCTCAATCGACTCGTCGGCCTAAACCACCGGATATCGGTTCATCAGGGCGACGTCACCGCACTCCCCTTCGCCGACGCCGGCTTCGACATCGCCATCAGCCAGCATGTTCAGATGAACGTGGCCGACAAGGTCCGCCTGTACTCCGAGGCTCGCCGGGTGCTGGTAAACGGGGGCCGCCTTGCCTTGTGGGACATCACCATTGGCGACAATCGCGAACTCTCCTATCCCCTGCCGTGGGCCGATCGGTCGGCACACAGCCATCTGGTCAGCCCCGACGACTTGCGCGCCGTCCTCGAGTCCGCCGGCTTCACCGTCGAACACTGGAACGACCTCACCGAACCGGCGAGCGCGCTGATGCAAACACTCCTGGCACAGCCGGCCAACCCGCTGGGTCTGCAGACATTCGTGGCCGATTTCGCTCGCAAGGCCGAAAACCTGACCGCTGCGTTGTCGGACGGACGGCTGCGGGTCATCCAAGGAGTCGCGCGGGCGAGTTGAACAACATGAGCGTTCGCTGGCGGCATACAGGCAAGCATGATGAAGTGGTTATCGCCCGACCACTCCTACAGTGGGGATGCTCTGTGCTGGGTCTGCCAGAGAAGGTGCGCGCCTGCTTGTTCGACCTCGACGGTGTGCTCACCGATACCGCGAGCGTGCATACCAAGGCCTGGAAGGCCATGTTCGACGCTTATCTGTCCCAGCGAGCCGAGCGCACCGGGGAGAAGTTCGTCCCCTTCGACGCCGCCGCGGACTATCGCAAATACGTCGACGGCAAGAAGCGGGAAGACGGGGTCCGGTCGTTTCTGCAGAGCCGGGGAATCGAGCTGCCCGACGGCAGTCCCGACGACTCCGGCGACGCCGAAACGGTTTACGGCCTGGGCAACCGCAAGAACGACATGTTCCAAAAGGTCCTCGACCGCGACGGCGTCGAGGTGTTCGACGGGTCGCGCCGGTACCTGGAGGCCGCCACGGACGCGGGGCTGGGCATCGCCGTCGTGTCGTCGAGCGCGAACACCCGGGAGGTGCTCGAGATCACCGGGCTGGACCGGTTCGTCCAGAAGCGGGTGGACGGGGTGACGCTGCGCGAGGAACACATCAAAGGCAAACCGGCGCCCGACTCCTATCTGCGGGGGGCGCAACTGCTCGACGTCGCCCCCGACGCGGCCGCGGTGTTCGAGGACGCGCTGTCGGGAGTGGCGGCCGGCCGTGCCGGTAATTTCGGCTACGTGGTGGGTGTCGACAGAGTGGGCCAGGCCGAAGATCTTCGCAAAAACGGCGCCGACGTCGTGGTGACCGACCTCGCCGAGTTGCTAGGGAATTCAACCGGGGTCCAGGCATGATCACCCAGGAGGCCTTCCCCGTCGAACCGTGGGTGATCCGCGAGACGCGGCTCGACCTGAACCTGATCGCCCAGTCCGAATCGCTATTCGCCTTGTCTAATGGGCACATTGGGCTGCGCGGCAACCTCGATGAGGGCGAACCGTACGGCCTGCCGGGCACCTACCTGAACTCCTTCTACGAGATCCGGCCGCTGCCCTACGCCGAGGCCGGCTACGGCTACCCGGAGGCCGGCCAGACCGTCGTCGACGTGACCAACGGCAAGATCATTCGCCTGTTCGTCGAGGACGAGCCCTTCGACGTCCGGTACGGCGAGCTCATCTCGCACGAACGTGTCCTCGACCTGAAGGCCGGGACGCTGACCCGCAACGCGCACTGGCGTTCGCCGGTGGGCAAGGAAATCAAGGTCACCTCCACCCGGCTGGTGTCGCTGGCCCACCGCAGTGTGGCCGCCATCGAGTACTGCGTCGAGGCGGTCAACGAGTTCGTCCGCGTCACGGTGCAATCCGAACTCGTCACCAACGAGGACCAGCCGACGACGTCGGCGGACCCCCGGGTGGCGGCCATTCTGGAAAAGCCGCTGGAGGCCGTCGAACACGACGAGACCGACTGCGGGGCGCTGCTGATGCACCGGACCCGGGCCAGCCAGCTGATGATGGCCGCGGGGATGGATCACATCGTCGAAGTTCCCGGGCGGGTCGAGGTCACCAACGACGCAGGGCCCGACCTGGCGCGAACCACCGTGATCTGCGGGCTGCGCCCCGGGCAGACGCTGCGCATCGTCAAATATCTGGCGTACGGCTGGTCCAGCCAGCGCTCCCGGCCCGCGCTGCGCGACCAGGTCGCCGCCGCGCTGCACGGCGCCCGGTACAGCGGGTGGGACGGGCTGGTGAAAGCCCAGCGGGAGTTCCTCGACGACTTCTGGGACAACGCGGACGTGGAGGTCGAAGGCGACTCCGAATCCCAGCAAGCGGTGCGGTTCGGGCTGTTTCACCTGGTGCAGGCCAGCGCGCGGGCCGAGCGCCGCGCCATCCCCAGCAAGGGGCTGACCGGAACAGGCTACGACGGCCACGCCTTCTGGGACACCGAGGGTTTCGTGCTTCCGGTGCTGACCTACACGCTGCCGCACGCGGTCGCCGATTCGCTGCGATGGCGGGCGTCGACGATGGACATGGCCAGGGACCGCGCGAAAGAACTCGGCCTCGAGGGCGTGAGCTTCCCGTGGCGGACCATCCGTGGCCAAGAGTGTTCCGGCTACTGGCCGGCCGGCACCGCGGCCTTCCACATCAATGCCGACATCGCGATGGCCTTCGAGCGCTATCGCGTCGTCACCGGCGACCAGTCGCTGGAGGCCGACTGCGGCCTGACGGTGCTGATCGAGACGGCCCGGCTGTGGATGTCGCTCGGACACCATGACCGCCACGGCGTCTGGCACCTGGAGGGCGTCACGGGCCCCGACGAGTACACGGCGATCGTGCGCGACAACGTCTTCACGAATCTGATGGCCGCGCACAACCTGGTCGTCGCCGCCGACGCCTGCAACCGCCACCCCGAGGCAGCCGAGGCGATGGGTGTCACCCACGAGGAGACGGCCTCCTGGCGCGACGCGGCCGATTCCGTCAACATTCCTTATGACGAGGAGCTGGGTGTCCACCAGCAGTGCGAAGGCTTCACCAAGTTCGCCGAGTGGGATTTCGAGAACCGGCACAAATACCCGCTGCTGCTGCATGAGCCGTATGTGCGGCTCTACCCGGCGCAGGTGATCAAGCAGGCCGACCTGGTGCTTGCCATGCAGTGGCAGAGCCACGCGTTCACTGCCGAACAGAAGGCCCGCAACGTCGACTACTACGAGCGTCGCACGGTGCGCGACTCGTCGCTGTCGGCCTGCTGTCAGGCCGTGATGTGTGCGGAGGTCGGACATCTAGAGCTCGCGCACGACTACGCGTATGAGGCCGCGCTGATCGATCTGCGCGATCTGCACTCCAACACCCGTGACGGGTTACATATGGCATCGCTGGCCGGCGCCTGGATGGCGATCGTCGCGGGCTTCGGCGGCCTGCGCGACGACGACGGCATCCTGGAAATCGATCCCGCGCTGCCCGACGGCATCACCCGGCTGCGGTTTCGGGTGCGGTGGCGCAAGTTCCGGCTGATGGTCGACGCCAACCACGCCGACGTGACCTACACCCTCAGCGACGGGGACACCGGTGAACTGGCCATCCGGCACGCCGGCGAGGAAGTCCTGCTCAAGACGGATTCACCGACGACCATCGCGGTCCGTCAGCGCAAGGCACTGTTGCCGCCGCCGCCGCAGCCGCCAGGATGCGAGCCCACTCACCGACGCGCCCAGGCCCATCAGCTCGGAGGCCAGTAAGGCCAGGTCAAACGGGGTTGCCGAAACTGTAGCCAAGCGACTACACTCGGGCTTAGTCAATTGACTACACGCGATGTTCAAGCAAGGGGACTACAGCCATGACAGACCAGATGACCGTCACCAAGTTGGGCAGCCGGATCGGCGCTCGGGTCGACGGGGTGCAACTCGACGGCGACCTCGACCGCGCCGCCGTCGAGGAGATCCGCGGGGCGCTGCTGACCCACAAGGTCATCTTCTTCCGCGGCCAGCACCACCTCGATGACCAAAAGCAGCTCGCATTCGGCGGACTGCTGGGCACGCCCGTCGGGCACCCGGCGGCAGGTGCGCTCGCGGCTAAAGGCGCCCCGGTCATCACGCCGATCGACTCGGAGTACAGCAAAGCCAACCGCTGGCACACCGACGTCACCTTCGCCGCGAACTACCCGGCGGCGTCGATCCTGCGCGCCGTCACCCTGCCCAGCTACGGCGGATCGACGCTGTGGGCCTCGACGGCCGCGGCCTATCTGGATCTCCCCGCGCCACTTCAACGCCTCGTCGAGAACCTGTGGGCGCTGCACACCAACCGTCACGACTACGTGAGCGCCGAGGCGACCTTGGCGATGAGCGACGCGCAGCAAGCGTTCCGCCAGGCGTTCGAGAGACAGGACTTCCAGACCGAGCACCCGGTGGTCCGCGTGCACCCCGAGACCGGCGAGCGCACACTGATCGCCGGCAATTTCGTGCGCAACTTCGTCGGCCTGGACAGCCACGAGTCGAACGTTCTGCTCGAACTACTACAGCAGCGAATCACTAAGCCCGAGAACACTATTCGCTGGAACTGGGAAGCCGGCGATGTGGCCATCTGGGATAACCGGGCGACCCAGCACCGGGCGGTCGACGACTACGATGACCAGCCGCGGCTGATGCACCGAGTCACGCTGATGGGCGACGTGCCGGTCAACGTGCACGGCGAGCGCAGCCGGGTGGTCAAGGGCGCACCGCTCGAGGTGATCGCGAGCTAGCGAGGGGTCAGCTCGCCGAGGTGACGGGGTCGATCGGCAACCAGCGCAGCGCGCCGGGCGCGTCCGCCGGCACCACCGGGTGCTGCGGTGCAATCGGGTCCAGCCGGCGGTAGGCATCGCCCTGCAGCGGCCGCTGATCGATCTCGCCCTTATTCGGCCACAGCGAGGCGGCCCGCTCGGCTTGCGCGGTGATCGACAGCGACGGGTTGACGCCCAGATTCGCCGAAATCGCCGCGCCATCCACCACCAGCAGCGACGGATAGCCGTAGACGCGGTGATACGGGTCGATGACGCCGTGCTCGGGGCCGTCGCCGATCACGGCACCGCCGAGGAAGTGCGCGGTCAGCGGAATGTTGAACAGCTCGCCCCAGGTACCGCCGGCAACGCCGTCGATCTTGGCGGCGATGCGGCGGGTGACCTCGTTGCCGGCCGGGATCCACGACGGGTTCGGCTCGCCGTGCCCCTGCTTGCTGGAGTACCAGCGGATGCCCAGCTTTCCGCGCTTGGTGAACGTGGTGATCGAGTTGTCCAGGTGCTGCATGACCAGTGCGATCACCGTGCGTTCGCTCCACTGACGGGGATTGAGCAACCGCAACATCGTGCGCGGGTCCGCACCCGCGGTGTCGAGCAACTGCCTCCAGCGCGGCACGTCGGTACCTTGCGGGCCGGGGCCGTCGGTCATCAAGGTCTGCAGCAGCCCCATCGCGTTGGAGCCCTTGCCGTAACGGACGGGTTCGACATGAGTGTCCGACGTCGGGTGAATCGACGACGTGATCGCCACCCCATGCGTCAAGTCCAGATCCGGGGAGACCTTCAACCGTCCGGCGCCGACGATCGATTCCGAATTGGTCCGGGTTAAAACACCCAAACGCGTTGAAAGACGCGGCAACCGGCCCTTGTCGCGCATCTTGAACAGCAGATGCTGAGTCCCCCAAGTGCCCGCGGCCAGGATCACATGGCTTGCGGTATAGGTGCGCCGATCCCGGCGCAGCCAGCTTCCGGTGCGGACGGTGCGGACCTTCCACAACCCGTCGGACCCCTGCTCGAAGCTCTTTACCGTTGTCATCGGAATGACTTGTGCCCCAGCCGATTCCGCGAGCCCCAGGTAGTTCTTGAGCAGCGTGTTCTTGGCACCGTAGCGGCAGCCCGTCATGCAGCAGCCGCATTCCAAGCAACCGGTGCGGTCGGGGCCCGCGCCGCCGAAGAACGGGTCGGGCACCGTCTTTCCGGGCGTCTTGGTTCCGTCGGGGCCGAAGAACACTCCGACCGGGGTCGGCACAAACGTGTCCCCGCACCCCATGTCGTCGGCCACTTCCTTGACGATCCGGTCGGCATCGGTGAACGTCGGATTCTCGACCACACCCAGCATCCGCTGCGCCTGCAGGTAGTGCGGCATCAGCTCGCCGCGCCAATCGGTGATGTGCGACCACTGCTGATCGTTGAAGAACGGGTCCGGCGGCACATACAGCGTGTTGGCGTAGTTCAGCGACCCGCCGCCCACTCCGGCGCCGGCCAGGATCATCACGTTTTTCAGCGGGTGAATCCGCTGGATGCCGTAGCAGCCCAGCCTGGGAGCCCAGAGGAACTTGCGCAGATCCCACGACGTTTTGGCGAATTCCGCGTCAGAATAGCGGCGGCCAGCCTCCAATACGCCTACACGGTAACCCTTTTCGGTCAACCGCAGCGCGCTGACACTGCCGCCGAAACCCGAACCAATGATCAGGACATCGAAATCTGGCTTCATCCCCACCAGTATGAACTTACCGGCCAGTAATGAGCTAGGGGTCCGTTAATGCCCCCAAAGCCCTAGATGCCGACGGTCAAGCCGACCTTCTGGAATTCCTTGAGGTCGCAGTAGCCGGCCTTGGCCATCGACCGGCGCAAACCGCCGACCAGGTTGAGGCTGCCGAACGGATCGTCGGACGGCCCGTTGAGCACCTGCTCGAGCGGCGGTCGCTCACCGACGGCGATCTGCAGCAGCGCCCCGCGCGGCAGCGACGGGTGTGCCGCGGCGGACGGCCAGAACCACCCGCCGCCGAGCGCCTCGTCGCTTTCGGCCAGCGGCGTGCCCAGCACCACCGCGTCGGCACCGCAGGCGATGGCCTTGGCCAGCTCACCGGAGGTGTGAATGTCACCGTCGGCGAGCACGTGCACGTAGCGGCCGCCGGTCTCGTCGAGGTATTCGCGGCGCGCCGCCGCGGCGTCAGCGATCGCGGTGGCCATCGGCACGCTGATGCCCAGCACCTCGTCGCTGGTGGTCACGCCCCGGGTAGAGCCGTAGCCGACGATGACACCCGCGGCGCCGGTACGCATCAGGTGCAGCGCGGTGCGGTGATCGAGCACGCCGCCCACCACCACCGGCACGTCGAGCTCGGAGATGAAACTCTTCAGGTTCAGCGGCTCGCCGTTGGAGGCGACCCGCTCCGCCGAGACGATGGTCCCCCCGATGACCAGCAGGTCGATGCCGGCCTGCAGCAATACCGGCGTCAACGACTGGGCGTTCTGCGGGCTGATTCGTACCGCGGTGGTCACACCGGCCTCGCGGATGCGAGCCACCGCGGCGGCGAGCAGGTCCGGGTTCAGCGGCGCGGCGTGCAGCTCCTGCAGCAGCCGGATCGACGCCGAGGGTTCGGGCTCCTTGGAGGCGGCCTCGATCAGCTGCGCGATCTTGGCCTCCACGTCCGCATGCCGGCCGATCAGCCCCTCGCCGTTGAGCACGCCCAGTCCACCGAGCCGGCCCAGCTCGATCGCGAACTCCGGCGACACCAACGCGTCGGTCGGGTGCGCCACCACGGGGATCTCGAATCGGTAGGCGTCCAACTGCCAGGTCGTCGAGACGTCCTGCGACGAGCGGGTGCGCCGGGACGGCACGATGCTGACTTCGCTGAGTTCGTAGGTGCGACGGGCGACGCGGCCCATCCCGATCTCGACCATGTTCAGTTCGCTGCTCACCGCGCGTAATAGTTCGGCGCTTCGACGGTCATGGTGACGTCGTGGGGGTGGCTCTCTTTGAGTCCGGCCGAGGTGATCCGGACGAACTGCGCCTGCTGCAGCACCTCGATGGTCGGCGAGCCGGTGTAGCCCATCGCGGCGCGCAGACCGCCGGTCAGCTGATGTATCACCGACGAGAGCGGGCCGCGGAACGGCACCCGGCCCTCGATGCCCTCGGGCACCAGCTTGTCCTCGGAGAGCGCATCGTCGGCGAAGTAGCGGTCCTTGGAGTACGACTTGCCGCCGCTGCGGCCTGCCATCGCGCCGAGCGACCCCATGCCGCGGTAGCTCTTGAACTGCTTGCCGTTGACGAAGATCAGCTCGCCGGGCGCCTCGGCGGTGCCGGCCAGCAGCGAGCCCAGCATGGCCGTCGATGCGCCGGCCGCCAGCGCCTTGGCGATGTCGCCGGAATACTGCAGTCCGCCGTCTGCGATGACCGGCACACCGTGCGGTCCGCAGGCCGCGACGGCTTCCAGGATCGCGGTGATTTGAGGTGCACCTACCCCGGCAACCACGCGGGTGGTGCAGATCGAACCCGGCCCCACCCCGACCTTCACGGCGTCGGCCCCGGCCTCGACGAGTGCCAAGGCGGCCGAGCGGGTGGCGACGTTGCCGCCGATCACCTCGACCTTCTCGCCGACTTCGGCCTTGAGCTTGCCGACCATGTCGAGCACGGTGCGGTTGTGCGCGTGCGCGGTATCCACGATCAGCACGTCGGAGCCGGCGTCGACCAGCATCATCGCGCGCACCCAGGCGTCACCGCCGACACCGACGGCGGCGCCCACCAGCAGCCGGCCATCGCTGTCCTTGGTGGCCAGCGGGTGTTGTTCGGTCTTGACGAAGTCTTTGACGGTGATCAGCCCGGTCAGCCGGCCGTGGCCGTCGACGATAGGCAGCTTCTCGATCTTGTTGCGGCGCAACAGGCCCAGTGCCGCGTCCGCACTGACGCCCTCGCGGGCGGTGATCAGCGGGGCCTTGGTCATCACCTCGGAGACCGGCCTGGTCTGGTCGACCTCAAACCGCATGTCGCGGTTGGTGATGATCCCGACGAGCGCGCCGGAGTCGTCGACGACGGGCAGGCCGGAGATTCGGAACCGGGCGCACAGCGCGTCAACCTGGGCCAGCGTGTTGTCCGGGCGGCAGGTGACCGGGTCGGTGACCATGCCGGCTTCGGAGCGCTTGACCATCTCGACCTGGCCGGCCTGTTCGGCGACCGGCAGGTTGCGGTGCAGCACACCCATGCCGCCGGCGCGGGCCATCGCGATGGCCATCCGCGACTCGGTGACGGTGTCCATCGCCGAGCTCACCAGCGGCACTCGCAGCCGGATCTTCTTGGTTAGCTGACTGGAGGTGTCGGCAGTCGCGGGAACCACATCGGACGCCGCCGGCAGCAGCAGCACATCGTCGTAGGTCAGGCCTAGCATCGCCACCTTGTTCGGGTTATCTCCCCCGGTCGGCACCGGATCGTCGGTCAAACCGCCGACGCGCAGGTAGGGACTTGCGACCAGGTCGGAGCTGTCTTCGAGATGGGACGTGCCACGGGACATCGGTGAAACCCTCCATACGCGCGCGGAGCGACCACCCCATCCTATCGGTCCCGACCGTCGAGGAGTTGCACCTGCTGGCGTGCCGCCCGCCCCAAATCGGACCGCGGGCGACGCGCGTCTACCTGCTGGCGTTAGCACGGCCCGCCTGCGTAGGCTAGGGGCGTGCGTGACCACCTCCCCCCGGGTTTGCCACCCGACCCGTTCGCGGACGACCCGTGTGACCCGTCGGCGGCGCTGGACGCTGTCGAGCCTGGACAGCCTCTGGATCAGCAAGAACGGATGGCGGTCGAAGCGGACCTGGCCGATCTGGCCGTTTACGAAGCACTGTTGGCGCACAAGGGAATTCGCGGACTTGTGGTGTGCTGCGACGAGTGTCAGCAAGACCACTATCACGACTGGGACATGCTGCGGTCCAACCTGCTGCAATTGCTGATCGACGGCACCGTCCGCCCCCATGAGCCTGCTTACGACCCGGAGCCCGATGCCTACGTCACGTGGGATTACTGCCGGGGATACGCCGACGCCTCGCTCAACGAAGCGACGTCAGACGCCGACGGATTTCACCGGCGACACTGAGTGTTTGAGCGGCCCGCTTTCTAGGGCGTATTGCTTGGCGCGACCGATGACTGGTGTCGATGGTGGCTGTGGCTCGCAGCAAGACTCGGGTTTTGACTGGGCACCAATAGGGTTGCGCTCGGGCTGATTGCCTTTGGTGTCGCGGAAATTTGCGACTGCGGAGCCGGAAGCACCACCGAGCTTGGCGGCGGCGCGGCCGGCGGGAGCGTCGCATTCGGGTCGCGTGAATCGACTTTCGCGTTCAGCAGATCGATCTCGTCCAGCAATTCTTTTCGACCGGCGCTGTCGTTCAACGACTGCACGGTGCTGCTGACTTCCGCCAGCTGATTCTCGGCCTGGGTCCACTGCCCCTTGTCGATCAGTTGCTTGACTTTCGCCAGGTCGGCCTTGGCGGACAACATGGTCTGGTTCTGGTTGACCCGCGACTCGTCGAAGAACATCGAGTGCAGCCCGTACAGGGTCCCCCCGGGTCGGGCCTCGACCACCATGGCGCCGAACCCGCTGAGGGCCAACAATGTCGCCGCCACCGAGCCGATCGCCGCCAGTCCGCGCCTGCCACGCCGCTGCTCGGCCATCCCGGCGCGCAGCGCCCCCACGGCCTCCTCCGGCGAAACCAGTGCGCTGGCCGGCGGCCACCGCAAGTCGTCGCGCCAATCCCCCAGCAGGGCGGCCAACGCATCGTCGTTGGGATCGTCGACGTCGATCCGTTGGCGTTCGGCGAGCGCATCCAGGAGCAGATCGGTCCGGCTCAACTCGTCGAGCCCTGGTCGGTCTGAGAAACCAAATTCAGGCATAGTCACCTGCTGCAACCATCTCGGATTTGAGCCGCGACAAAGCTCGGTGCTGAGCTACCCGGACGGCTCCTGGCGTTGCGCCAACGGCGGCGGCAGTCTCTTCGGCAGACAGGCCGACGACGACGCGAAGGATCAGAATCTCGCGCTGCTTGGCGGGAAGGATGTCGAGTAATTCGTTCATGCGACTGACCGAATCGGCTTCGAGGGCTCGCTGTTCAGGGCCTGCCTCGGACGACCAGCGCTCGGGAACGGAATCGGAGGGGTAGGCGAGATCGCGGCCAGCGGCGCGATGGGCATCGGCCACCTTGTGTGCCGCAATGCCGTACAGGAAGGCCAGAAACGGGCGTCCTCGATCCCGATAACGCGGCAGTGCCGTCAAAGTCGCCAAGCACACCTCCTGAGCCACATCGTCGGCTGTCAGGCCCCCCCGCTCGACTGTGCCGACTCGCGCCCGGCAATATCGCACCACAATCGGACGGATGGTCTCCAGCACCTCCCGTAGGGCGTTCCCATCTCCCGCTACGGCTTCTGCAACCACAGCGTCGAGACGTTCACCTTGAATTGTCATCGACGGCGGTATCTCCAACGTTACAAACCGGACACATCGCGGGCTAACTCTCGCAATGACCATAACGGCCGCAAGCCGTTTCAGGCGGCAGGCCAGGTTCCACCGGCGCGCCGCACCTGGCCTGCGCAGACATCCCGAATTTCGGCCAGCTTTTGTGCCGAAAATGTGACGCTTCGGATATCGATCAGCAAGCAAGCCACCGCCCAGCGCAGGGGTATCAGCCCCGATCGTTCGGTGCCGTCCAGCGCGGCATCGGCCACGGCGCGGGCCCGCTCGGTGTCGCCGGCGCTGCATAGCGCGGCGGCGAGCACCACTTCGCTCTTCACCCGGTGCCGCTCCGATGCTGGCCCGATGGCCTGCGCTAGCTCGACGGCCTGCTCGGCTTCACGGACCGCGACCGCGCCATCACCGCGAGCCATCGCCAACTCGGCACCGACCCATCGCCGGCGCACCGGCAACCGATCCGGCACAGAGGCGGCCGCCAACGCCGAGTCCGCCCACGCCAACAACGCCGCCGCAGCAGCGAAGCGGCCGATGCCCAAAGCGTCGGCCGCCAATCCAATCAGGGCGTCGGCGCGAGCTTCGGGGTCGGTGCCGGCGAGCGCGAGGGCACGGCCGTCCCAGCCGCGGGCGCGCGCGTGCCAACCGAGTTGGCGCAGAAACGATCCGTGCGTGCTGTGGGCCAGTGAGACGAGCCGACCCGAGGCATTGCCGCGGCGCAGCGCCGCCAGGTCTCGGTAGGCGCTGCCGTAACGGCCCTGCCCGCCGGCCGCAACAGCTCGCAGCCACAACTCGTTTGCTGTGGTCGCCGTCGGCAGAGGCCAGCGTGCGGGCTGATCGCCGAACGCGGCCGCAGCCAGGGCCGACTCAATCATCGAAGTATGGGGAGTTTCAATCACGGTGATAGAAGTAAACAGTTCATGGTGATGATGTTACCGAAATGTTAATCACAATCATCTGTGTAATAAATGGCTTCTACTAGTCCTTGTACTCTGAGCTGGGAAATCTTACTTCGGTCAAGTGCCTGGTAGCACCGTTCTCCTACCCGAAATGCGTTGCAGATGAACGTAGAGTTAATTCTCTTCAAACCGCTACATATTTTGTCACACTAAACGCCTATTGACGGAAATTCATCAACCCACCTAAGTTCTAGCAATGACGGGTAGTCATCGGTGACACCACCCTTAAATCAGTTGCACACTCACTTTGCGAACCTAACCTCACTTGGGCGTGCCGTGCAGAGAGGGAACTAGCCATGCCACAGCCGGAGCAGCTACCCGGGCCCAACGCGGACATCTGGAACTGGCAACTGCAGGGACTGTGCCGCGGTGTTGACTCGTCGATGTTCTTTCATCCCGACGGCGAGCGTGGCCGTGCCCGCATGCAGCGTGAGCAGCGCGCCAAGGAGATGTGCCGGCAATGCCCGGTGATCCAGCAGTGCCGGTCG
Organism: Mycobacterium montefiorense; assembly: GCF_003112775.1. GTDB lineage: Bacteria > Actinomycetota > Actinomycetes > Mycobacteriales > Mycobacteriaceae > Mycobacterium > Mycobacterium montefiorense. Next base: position 38,773 of record NZ_BFCH01000008.1, read on the forward strand.
CACGCACTGGATGTCGCTGAGCCCTACGGAGTGTGGGGCGGCCTGTCCGAATCGGAACGCGACATGCTGCTGAAGGGCGACATCGGCCGCAACCGCGGTATCCGCCGCTCGGCCTAGTCAGCATCGAAGAAATCTCGCCTACCGCTCGGCGGCAGCAGCGAATCGCGTGAGCAGATCGGACAATTGCGCCGCCTCGCCCGGCCGCATTGCCGACACTAGTCGCTCAGCCAGTGGCTCCGCGGCGAGGTGAGCGGCGTCGAAAAGCTCAATTCCCTTGGCGGTGATCTCCACAGCACGCACCCGCCGATCCCCGGGCACCGATTTGCGCACCGCGAGCTTCTTGCGCTCCAGGTCGTCCACGACCCGCATGATTCCCGCCTTGTCCGAGCCCGTCGCATCGACCAAATCCCGCTGCTCCGTGGGCCCGCGGTTGACGAGTACGAGCAGCACGGCGAAATGTCGCAACTCGATGCCCAGCGGCCGCAGCGCTTCTGACATCACCGCGGCCGCATGCCAGTGCGCCCGGCGCAGCAACAAACCGAGCGCGAATGGCGACGGATCGCCGGGGCGGTCGGTCGCACGCGCGGCGGCCCCGCGCCTGCGGGCGTCACCAGTCATGACGCTCGGAGAGTTTCAGCGAGACCCAAAACCGGGTCGGGTCCGGTCTCTTGGAATTCGGGCGACTCGTCGTCGACGAATGTCACCGTTTCGTCCAGCGGCGCCCGCCCGGTACGGACGTAACTGACCGCCGGGTCCTCGTAGCCAATTGACATGCCGCAGAAGAGCATCAGCCGGCCCGGGGGGCAAAGTGTCTCCGCGACTGTCTCGCGAACCTGCGACCACGCCATCTGCGGGCAGCTGTCCAGGCCCTCGGCGCGTAGGAGCAGCATGACCGTCTGCAAATACATTCCAAGGTCGACCCATTGGGCCGGGCCCATGTCGCGATCGATGTAGCAGAACAGGGCTGCGGGGGCGCCGAAACAATCCCAGTTGGCAATGGCCGCCCGCTGCCGTGCCTCCCAATCTTCGCGCGCAATACCGAGTGCGCTGTAGCGCTCCTTGCCGAACGCGGACCGCCGGTCGCGATACGGGGACTTCAGCGCTTGCGGGTACATCTCGTACTCCCGCTCGTCCCACGCGACGCCCGCGGCCACCCGCTCGACCGCGCGCTTTTTCAGCGCGGCCAACGGCGCACCGGTCACCACGTAGATGTTCCACGGCTGAATGTTGGAGCCCGACGGTGCCCGCGCCGCGGCGGACAGCACCCGCTCAAGCACCTCTCTCGGCACTGGCTGGTCGGTGTATCCGCGCACTGCCCGCCGACTTGTGACTGCCTCGTATACGTCCATGATCGCCTACCTACCATCCGGAACTTTGCTATTCGTATCATATAATACTGTATTGAACGCTACTATTCCCGGACGGACGGCCGGCCCTCGAACGAGCCCGCACTGCAAGGCCGCATTGATATCGCACGTTGTCAATTCGCCTGACCTCGTTGGCTTTCGGCTATCGGTGATCAACTACACGGAAAACTGCGACATCCTCACTAGAGTTCGAGCATGGACTTCTCGTGCGCGTTCGCAACGTCGTCGAACACCCCGGCCCACGTGGAGCTGGCCGAGACTCTGCACTACAAGCGGGCGTGGCTCTACGACTCTCCGGCCCTGTATCCCGACGTGTGGATGGTTCTCACCCGCTGCGCGGAGCGCACGTCGCGCATCGGCCTCGGTCCCGGTGTACTCGTTCCCAGCTTGCGGCATCCGATTGTCAACGCCGCTGCGATCGCCGAACTGGTGAGCCAGGCGCCGGGGCGCGTCACGGTGGCAATCGGTTCAGGCTTTACCGGCCGAAACGCCCTGGGCCAACGAGCCATGCCGTGGCGGCAGGTCGCCGAATACGTGCGGTGCTTGAAGGCTCTGCTAGCCGGCGAAGCCGCGGAATGGGAAGGGGCGAAGATCCGGATGCTGCAGCTGCCCGGTTTCGGGGCGCCGCGGCCGATCGAAGTGCCGATCCTGATCGGCGCCGACGGCCCCAAGGGCCTCGCCGTTGCGGCGGAGCTCGGCGACGGCGTCTTCTCCGCGGCCGTGCCACAGCCCGATGCCGCGAAAGCGGCGGACTGGCGGGCGCTGCTGTGCTTCGGTACGGTGCTCGACGAAGCAGAGGACCTGACGTCGCCGCGCGTCACCGATGCCGCGCGGCCGGCCGCGGCGGTGCTCTACCACGCCGTCTACGAGCGTGGCGGCGGCGCCGCGGCGGTCGACGCTCTGCCGGGTGGGCAGGGCTGGCGGGAGAAGATCGAGGCCTACCCCGAAGACGAGCGGCATTTCGCGATCCACCAAGGACATCTGGTCAAAGCCAATCCGTGTGACGAGCCGCATGTTGCCGACCTGATCCCGTTCGCGAGCTCGATGGCGTTGACCGGTACCGCCGAGCAATTGACAGAGAAGATTGCCGGACTCGCCGCTCAAGGAGTCACCGAGATCGTCTACCAGCCAGCCGGATCCGACATCGAGCGCGAACTCACGGCATTTGCGTCCGCCGCCGGCCTCGGGAGCTGACCAAGCGCTACCCACAGTCGTGCGACGATCGGTCGCATGACCACACAGGAGACTGGCCAGGACGCGGTGCCGGCCGAGGGCACGGTGACCGTCGCGGAGACGGGCGCGGGAACGTATACGCAGCAGATCACCGCCGGCCACCACCAATTCATCGCCGATGAGCCACGACCGGTCGGCGACGACGCCGGGCCCAATCCCTACGATCTGCTGCTTGCCGCCTCGGTGCATGCACCTCGATGACAGTGCGGATGTACGCAAACCGCAAGGGCTGGCCACTCGAGAGTATTCGAGTCACGTTGCGGCACTCGCGGATTCACGCTCAAGACTGCGCCGACTGCGAAACCAAAACCGGATGGGTCGATCACATCGATCGGAAAATCGAGTTGACCGGCGCCCTCGACGACGCGCAACGGGATCGGTTATTGCTCATCGCCGAACGCTGCCCCGTCCATCAGACCCTCACCTCGGAGGTCCGGGTCGCCACATCGTTGCGGTGACAGCCGCGATTCGTGCGCGCCGCGCATTCTCGGCGACGCGGGTGCCATTGAGAACCTCAGCAGCGAGACGCCCTCGACCGCGTTGCCGGCCAGCTCCAACGGAATGATCCCCGGTCCGCCGGTCCGACGCATGCGCCAGTGGGCAACTGCGCGGCGCCAGGCTTCGAATCGGCCGGGAGCGTCTACCCTGCCGCGGAACACTCGGGTTTTCCCGCCAGTGGCGACCTGACCGCTTTGCAGGTGCGCTCCGATGGATCGGCTAGACCCGTCACCACCACCAACTTGCTGACCGCGGCTGAACTGCGAAAGTCGTCCACCGCGACGACGAGCAGCGTCACGACGGCGACCACCACTGCTATCGTGCCCCCGCCCTCGGTCAGTACCAGCACGGTCACCAGCACGCCGGCCGTCGCGTCGATACCGACGACGACCGGAACGACTCCACCCAGCCTGCCGCCCGGAACCTGAGCGCGGCACCCTAAGCACTCACCAGCGTTTGACACAAGCCGCTGACATCATGTGTTGTCCCGATAGGTCGGAACATGAAATATGTTATGCTACAAGGATATTCGTTAGATTCGAGTCGCTATCGCGTGATGCCAGTCCTTTCTCGAGGAACTTGTCTTGGCAATCCGCCGACTAGTACCAACGTGTGGGGTTCACTGTATGCAAGCGCAGGCTTGACGACGAATACGGAAGACCATGCGGCCCTGCCGATTTCGCCTGTGATCGATCAGCTGGCAACTTCGCATCCTGCTGAGGGCGGTCGACGGTGACGGTACCCATCTGGATCGCCTTCCCTCCGGAGGTGCATTCCGCGCTGTTGTCTGTCGGTCCGGGATCAGGTTCGCTGCTAGCCGCGGCAGGTGCGTGGTCATCGCTGAGCGCCGAATATGCTTCGGCCGCCGACGAGCTCGGCGCGCTGTTGGGACAGATGCGAGCGGGGACGTGGGACGGCCCGAGCGCGCAACAGTACGTCGACGCGCATGTGCCGTACCTGATGTGGCTGATGCAGGCCAGCGCTGACAGTGCCAGCGCATCGGCTCAGCACGAGACGGCGGCAGCGGCGTATGTCAGTGCGTTGGCGGCGATGCCGACGTTGGGCGAACTTGCCGCCAACCACACCATCCACGCAGCGTTACTGGCAACGAATTTCTTTGGTATTAACACCATTCCGATTGCAGTCAACGAAGCCGATTATGCCAGGATGTGGGTCCAGGCCGCGACCACGATGACCGTCTATCAGACGGTGTCGAGCACCGCGCTGGCGGCGACGCCTGTCACAACTACCGCCCCAACTGTGCTACGTGCTGCTGCGACTGCCGATGCCACGAGCTTCGCGGCAAGCAGCCCTCCCGATCCGAGTACGTCGTTCTTTTACGACTTGTGGTACTTCCTGATCGGGGCGTGGAGGGATGCCGGGTTTAACTTCGGCGGCCCTCCGTCGACGTGGCTGTACCAGACCTACCTCGGGCTCTTTGTTTACCTGCCGCAGGCCCTCGCGAATGCGCACACACCAGCGCAGATCTTCGCGGTCCTACTGTCCGAACTCAGCCAATTCATTTTCTGGCGGCTAGTCGAACTTTTCGAACTTATTCAGTTCCTTCCTCAATTGCTTCCACAGTTGCTGACGGTCGCGCTTCCGGTAATGGCCGCTAGCGTCGGCGCAGTGGCCGGCCTCGGAGCTGCCGGTGGCCTGCCGGGACTGGCCGGGCTGGCCGGGATACCCACCGGAGCCGCACCCGTCGCGATGCCAACCACCGTGCCGATATCGACGGCTCCCACTTCCGCAAGCCCAGTACCTGCCCCGGCCGCCGCGCCGGTCACCGCGCCGGCGTCAGGTCCGGTTCACGTGTCCGGGCCCGCCGCGGCCCCCGTGGTGGGGGGTCCGCCCCCGACTACGGGTCCAGGCGGTTTCCCCTACATTGTGGGCGGGCTGAACATAAGGGCCGGGGCAGTCATCGAAGCCAAAGCGCGCGAGCCGAAGTCCGCTGTCGCCTCGGCACCGGCGTCCGCGGTCACCGCAGCGGCCGCCCGAGAGCAGGCCATGCTGCGCCGACGGCGACGCGCAGGTACGCGCGGATACCGCGATGAATTCATGGACATGAATATCGAGGTCGCACCGGACTGGGGCGCTGCACCCGGCGAAGAAATTATCGTGTCCTCCGCCGGGAACCTGGGGTTCGCCGACACAGTTACCAGAAAGACGGTGAGCGATGCGGCAGGGTTGACCACGTTGGCCGGCAACGAATTCGGCGGAGGCCCGACGACGCCGATGCTTCCACACACCTGGGCGGGCGGCTAGCCCCGGCCGATCTGCGCCAGCACCGCGCCCATGTCGGCGAGGTCCCAAACCTCGGCGAACTTGCCCCCTTCGACGCGATAAAGAGTGAATTCCGAGATGCTCACCCGGCGATCGGTCGCCGCTATGCCCCCGAAGACGCCGCGATGGGTTCCGGTGACGGTGAAGTGCACCGCGATGTAGTCGTCATCGACGACGATGTGCCGCATCTCCCAATGCCAGTCCGGGAAGGCGAAGACGATCGGCGCGAATTGCGCCGCAACGGCAGCGGGATCCATTGGGGCGTCGTTGACCTTGATGGTCGGGGTATAGAACGACGTCATTGCATCGAAATCGTGCTCGTTACAGCACTTCAGATACGCCAGATACAGGGATCGGTTTTCCTCGAGCCGACTGACCAAAATGTCCTCACCGTCCAACAGTCGCCCGAGCCAGCAGCACCGCACGCCGGCGCTCACCCTCGTCATCGTGGATATCGACGTCAACCTCCCCGAAGCCCGCGGACCGAAGGGCGTCGACAATCGGAGCGGGGTCACCGACTCCGCTGAACGGCAACGCCGCCGCAACGTCATCGGAGTAATGATGCGCTGCCACTTGGGTATTGAGTGAGGAGTCGGCGATCAGCGTCCCACCTGGAGTCAAGACGCGGCGCCATTGCGCGAAAGCCTTGTCGGGTTCGAGCAGGGTCCAGATAAAGTGCCGGGCCGTCACGGCATCGAAACTGGCATCGGGAAACGGCAGCCGTTCGGTGACACCCTCCACAAAGGTGATGGACATCCCGCGCTCGGCGGCCTTAGCGCGAGCATTGCCCAGCATTGCCTGCGACGCGTCGAATCCGGTCACCTGGTGACCAAGTTCGGCCAATAGCAGCGCGAGAAATCCCGTGCCGGTGGCGATGTCGAGCACCCGGGAGCGGGGCGGGATCGCGCCCAAAGTCGTTGTCCACAGCTGCCGTTCGGCATCGGAGAAGATGCCGTGCGCGTCCTTCTGGTCATACCGCGCACCCTCCTGCTCCCAGAAGGCGCGGATCGCGCTGTGAGCCGTTACCAGGGAATCACTGTCACTCGGCGACATGGCAATTCACCCTAGCCGAGTTACCGCGAATCAGCCCAGGCGTGTATGTCAGGAGTCCGTACGTGCTCTGGGCGGAAACCGCGCCCGACGAAGATCGGCGGAAGCGCTTGCAGCGGGCCCCAACCGATGATCTTCGGAATCTGGATCGGCGACAGGTCACCGCTCAAGTTGGGCGCGACCGCCTTGTCCTGCACCAGCACCTGACCCGCCTGGATGATCCGAGTCGGCAGCTCGCGGCGGCGCTGCACTTTGGCCAGGTCGGCGTCGGTCAGCCGGCCTTCGCGCAGCGGGGCGCACAAGATATTGGCCGCGGCCACGGCATCGGCGACCGCGAGGTTGATACCGACCCCACCGGCCGGCGACATCGCATGTGCGGCATCGCCGATGCACAGCAGGCCGGTGCGCCACCACGTCTGCAGCCGGTCGACCCGCACGTCGAGCTCGCTGGTGTCGTCCCACGACGTCAGATCGTTGACGTGCTCACGCAGCCGCGGTTGTGCGGTGACGATTCGCTCCTTGAACTCCTCCGGCGATCCGCCCAGGGGGCTGGCGCCCTTCGGCATCAGATAGGCGACCTGCCAGTAGTCGCCCCGGTAGATCATCGCCATCAGCAGGCCTTTGCGGACCACCCCGAACAGTTCTTCGGGGTCCCCTGGCCGCCATTTCAGCCGAAACCACAGCACGTCCATCGGGGAGTGCGCCGCGGCGGTCCGCAATCCCGCCGCCGCGCGCACCACCGACTTTCGCCCGTCGGCGGCCACCACCAACTCGGCCCGCACCTCTAGATCCGGCGTGCGCACCCCAACCACCCGATCGCCGTCGCAGATCAGGTCGGTCACCTCGGCATTGCGGATCAAGGTGAATTCCGGGTAGGCGGAAGCCTTTTCGGCGAGGAAGTCCAGGAAGTCCCACTGCGGCATCATCGCGATATAGGGCTGCTTGAAGCCCAGCCGTTTGAGCACCTTGAAGTTGCCGAGGGTGCGAATCGAGCCACCGGTGTCGAAGGCAAGTCGGTCGATCTTGGTGTGCGGCAGCTTCAGGAACTCGTCGATGAATCCGAGCTCGTCCATGATCCGCAGGGTGCTTGGGTGCACGGTGTCGCCGCGGAAGTCGCGCAGGAAGTCGTTGTGCTTTTCCAGGACGACGACCCGGATTCCGGCGCGAGCGAGCAGCAGGGCGTGAACCAGGCCGGCGGGCCCGCCCCCGACAACGCAGACCTGGGTCTGCAGAACTTGTGTCATGGTGTGCTCCTCGTGCAGTTGTGGAATACAATTGCAGCATACATAAGGTAATGTATCACATGTTGGAAGGAGACGGTATGGCCCGACCGGTGTCGACGCCACAGGTGGTGGAGGCCGCACTGCGCGCCGCGGAGAAATTGGGCAAGGACGTCGCCGACGTTCCGGTCGCATTGATCGCCGCGGAGGCCGGCATCTCGCGCAGCACCCTGCTGCGGCGCTTCGACGGATCGCGCACCGCCCTGAACGACGCCGTCCGCGCGGCCGGCGTCGACCCCGGCGGCCTGCCCCCCGTCCGCGACCGGGCAGTGGCTGCCGCCGCGACCCTGATCAGCGAATCCGGCCTTGCCGCGGCAACATTGCAAGCCGTCGCCGCCCGCGCCGATTGCTCGGTTTACAGCCTGCACGCGGTTTTCGGCGGGCGCGACGAAATGATGCGGGCGGTCTTCGAGCGTTACAGCCCCATCCTGGATATCGAGGAATACCTGGCGCGTCCCAGCGATGACCTGCTCGAGATGGTGCGCGGCTTCTACCGAACGGTGGCGAATGCCCTGAGCCGCGAACCCCGCGTTGCGCCGGCTATATTCGCCGAGGCCTTCGCACGACCTAGCAGTCCCGCCGTGCAGTCGCTGGCGGCCTACGGCCCACCGCGCTTACTGGGCACACTCGGTCGCTGGTTCGACACCGAAATTCATGCTGGACATATCCGCGACATGCCCCTACCGCTACTGGCCCAACAACTGTTGGGCCCCATCCTGATTCACATGCTCACCCGGCCGCTGCTGCCGAATGTCCCCGGCTTGCAGCTGCCCGACATCGACACCACCTGCGACGTATTCGCCGAGAACTTCGTGCGCGCCGTCGTGCCGTAGGGAGCGCTTCCGGCTAGCGATCACGACTTGAGAGCATTCCCAGGCGCACGCGGCCGCACGCCCATAGTGTTCGGAGATGCAGACGGTGTTGTTCAGGCTGGGGTTGGTCCCGTTTCTGCTCGACCTGCTCTGGCCGCAGCGTGGAGTGCCGGCCGCAAACTCGCTCCGATCGCGGCGGCCGATCACGAGGCCTCGGCGGCACAAGAAGGGTTCATCAGCTTTCTATTGGTGTCGCTCTCGCCGTCGAGGGGACTCGATGCCTGACGATCGGACTAGCGTGATTGCCGCGATATCTGCCGTCCTGATTCCTGCCGTCGTCGGCATTGCCTCGGCTCACGCCGCCCCGCTGCCCGACGTCTGCAACTCGGCCACCACCGGCGCCGACAACGTATGCAGCGTCAGGCTGACCTCGGTGACCGCGAACACCATCGACGGGACGATCACCGGGGTCCCAGTCGGCGGCGTGGCTCCAATTACCCTCGCGGGACAACTGGATGCGTACCTTCGGTCAGCCGGGTTTGGGAATTCGCCACCGGACCCAGTCCAACGCTGGGATGCCGCGATTGACCGCGTGAACGACGCCATCCCGTCCGGTCCGGATTGGTACGGGCAAGCCAAGTCCCGAGCCTTCCTGCCAAGAGAGCTGAATGGACTGGCCACCCAATTTCCCCCCAACACCACAGTCGTCCGGTTCGTGCCCGATGACGCCAATGCCGATGGCTTTCGGCTGGTGTCGATCCAGCCGGTGGCCCAGTAGCCGCCCGAATTGACCATGTATCAGCTGTGCGCGAATTCAGCGAGCTTGGCATCGACTGCCGCAGTATCCGGTCCCGCGTACGTCTTGGGGTCGCGCTTGTTGACCCATACGAGGAATGGGCAGCTGACCGCGGGGCCGTCCACCGTTCCGAGTTGTGCGATGTGCTTGCCGGTCCTCGCCTCGCGAAGTTCGATGTTGTATTGGACGGCGTAATAGTCGACAGTCACGTGTTCACCCGTGTCGGTCCTGAGGCTGCAGGTGAGTGACTTCACCTCGGTTCCGGGTTTGCGGGTAAGGCAGGCAACGACATTCGTCGACAGGAAGTCGCCGGGGTTCGCCCGGTAGTCGGCACGGGAGTCGAGCATGACTTCGCTCCAGCGGGCGTTTGTCATTTCGCGCATCGGGTTGGGCTCGTCGTAGGGAGCGAACGCGGCGATCTTGTACGGCTTCCCGTACGCGGCGGCGTTAGTGATTGACCCGCCATCGCAGACCACATCGAAGTCCGAGAGGGAGGTTGCCTTCTTAGCGCCTCCGCGCCCGTCGAGACCGTCGTGGACAATGTCGCGGATCACGAAAAGCCCGACCAACGCCACCGGTACCAGAACGACCGTCGCTGCGAGCGCGAGCACAACTATCAACACGCGATTGGTCTTGCGCGGCGCTGGCGAATAAGGCGGATACGGTCCCGGCGGTGGGTACGGCGGGGGCCATTGCTGCGGTGGCTGCGGCGGCGGCCACTGCTGCGGATAGCTCATGCTCGTGCCCCCCAACGCCGTGGTGCGCCAGCCTAACAATCGTCGCGGTCGAGGCAAACAAAACGCCCCCGGCCGAATGACCGGGGGCGTTTTGCACAAACTCACTCAGTGATGATGGTGGCCATGACCATGACCGTGACCGTGGCCGTGGTCGTCGTCTTCATTGGCGGGCTTGTCGACAACCGCCGTCTCGGTAGTGTTAGATTGCAGCCATGCGTGCGCTGATCGTGATCCGGCTCTCCAGAGTCACCGAGGTCACGAATTCGCCTGAGCTGCAACTGGAGATCTGCCAGGAACTATGCCGCCAACGGGGCTACAACGTCGTGGGGATAGCCGAGGATTTGGATGTATCGGCAGGCAAGACCAGTCCGTTCGAGCGGCCGGCTTTGCGGCAGTGGATCGGAGACGGCAAGGTCGACCCAGGACGCAGTGGCGAGTACGAGGTGATCGTCTTCTACCGTGTCGACCGGATCGTTAGACGACTGTTCGACCTGTCCGATCTAATCCGCTGGTCACGAGAACATTCCGTCACACTGGTGTCGGCCACCGAACAACACTTCGATCTGTCGACTCAATTTGGCGACATCATCGCGCTCTTGGTGGCCAAAGTGGCCGAGATGGAACTGGCTGCTATTTCCGAGCGCAACGCATCGGCGGCGAGGCACAACATCAAGGCCGGCCGCTGGCGCGGTGGCGTGCCGCCTTGGGGTTACCTGCCTGACGACGCGTCGGGAACATGGCGGTTGGTCCAGGACGGAGAGCAAGTCGGCACAATTCGAGAGGTTGTAAGGCGTGTCCTCGACGGAGAGCCGCTACAGCGGGTAGCCGAGGACCTGACCAGTCGTCGCGTCCTCACACCAAAGGACAGTTTCGCCAAAGCGCAGAGGCGAGATGTGAAGGACTTTCCTTGGAGTTCAACACAACTCAAGAGATCGCTGATATCACCAGCCATGCTCGGGCACGCAGTCTCTAACGGAGCGTCAGTACGGAATGACGATGGCTCCCCGGTGATCCGTGCTGAGCCAATCCTGACTCGTGAGGTCTTCGAGCGGCTCGCGGTCGAGCTGTTGAACCGAAGTAATCGCGGAGAGCCCACCAAGCGCTCGACGTCGCTACTGCTGCGTGTCATCTATTGCGGAACTTGCGGGGAACCTTTCTACCGATTCAACGGCGGTAGTCACAGTCAGTTTCCCCGTTACCGATGCCGATCAATCCAGAAACGCAGGTCCTGTGGGAACCGAACCGTCAGGCTCGACACTGCCGACGAAATTGTTTTGCGCCTGGTCCCAACACTCCTCGGCAAATCCGAACGGCAAGAACGTGTTTGGGACATGGGCACCGATCATTCGGTTGAGCTCGCAGACATCGACGCGACGTTGGTGGATCTCGCCAGCCAACTAGGGACCGTCGCGTTCCGCACCGGAACGCCGCAACGTGCCGCGTTAGATGAGCGAATCGCGAATCTCTCTGCCCGCCAAGCGGAGTTGTCAGAGAGAGCAGTCAAACCCGCTGGGTGGATGTGGAAGCCGACGGGTGGGACATTCGGCGATTGGTGGGATCGGCAAGACGTTGAAGGGCGCAACATATGGCTGAGGTCAATGAACGTGCGGCTTGATGTCACCCGAGACCAGTTGCGCCTCGATCTCGGAGATATTCACCAGCTGACTGAACATATGCAACCCAGAGGGGCTGTTGCCAACTGGCAGCAGCTATTCGCAGCGATGCGCGAGCGGGGCATCCAGGGCATGACCATCGGATCGGACGGGGAAATCGCGCTCACACCAGTCGAATAGCTCGAGCTCACAGCCTTGACACGGAACGACGCAAAGATCATTAGAGTCCGCAGCCGTGGGAAGAAGCAATAAGAACAGCTACCTGGCAACCGCCCGATACGCCTTAGCTTGGGGCGACAACATGGCGATGCTGAGCTCGCATGAGAGATTCGATGACCTCGAGGAAGCGGTCCAGCATGCGACTGCCTGGGTCCATGAGATGCGTGGGGCCGGCGCGACATCCGCGATCCGCCGGGTCTGCGTGCGGCCATCGGACAGCTGGGACACAGACAATCTTCGGCATCGCCACCGACCGTTGTTTGAAGCGTCCTACTACCACCCCGAGCAAGGACTCACCGATGCCGATGTCTATGCCGCCCGTGTCCACGACTGGCACGCGAATGCGGACCGCGTGAACCAAAACCTCGCGCACAATAAGGCGAAATATCGCTTGTGTTATCTCAATTGGACCGACGAGTGGGGACCCAAGCCCACAGCATGCCCCGCGTGCAATACAGCACTACACGATGACAACCCTTTTCGGTGGTAAGGCAGATGCGTCAACATGAGGTGGACCTCATGCATCACCTGGGGCCGAATCGTGATTGGGTGAGGCCATATGCCCGCGATGAAGTACCTCCAGTTCTACCTAGACCGGAAATGCGTCGTCATTCCCGGCTGGGGTAAGACGAAGAACACCCGCAAGGGGTGCGGCAGTTGGACGTGGCGGGACACCGAACGGAACACCGACATGCTCAAGGGGAACGCCAAGGTGCGGAATGGCACCGGCGGGCTTCTGATTGTAGACGTCGACCCGAAGAACGGCGGGTCCGTGGAGTCACTGCGGCAGCGATTTGCTGCCCTGCCCGACACGAGGACCGTCCACACAGTCACCCAACACCCCGCTGGACCTGGCGCACACCTGATCTTCACCATTCCGAGTGACGTTGTCGTTGCTACAAACCGGCCGCTCGGCACCGGAATCGACATTCCCGACGCCGTGATGCTCCCAGGCAGCATCGTCCGCTGCGACGATGGGATAGACCGCAAATACACGTTGGCAAACGACATCGAGCCGGCATCTGCACCGCTGGCCTTGATCGCCGCCATCGATAAGGGTCAACCGTCCCAAAAATCCCCATCGGTGGACCCCGACGAGGCTGCCGGAGCCGTCGCGGCGTTAGTGCAAAAGTGGGCTGCTGCTGGGCCGAGTGAACGCAATGCTGTGTTCACCGAGGTCGCCATTCCAATTCTGCGAGGCGCAGGCAACGACGGCGCGGACATGCTCAGGTGCGCGTATTCGGGCGACGACACCGAGGAGCTCGAGCAGATGATCGCCAGCGCGGCGAGGAAGGCTGCGACTTCGTCTGCGCCAATGCATCGGCCTCGGTCGCGGTATGTGGACGAGTGCCTGCGTTTGGCTAAGCACGACGTACGGTACGGCCACTGGAGTAAGGCGTCCGACCGCAAGGTGATGTTCGCGGTGGTGTCCATTTGCTCATCACTGGGCTCGGTGACGACGCCCGCCGTCAGCTTCCGGGACTTCGTCCTCGAAACCGGACTTGAGACGAAGACCGTCCGTAGCGCCCTGCGGAGATTGATCGAATCTGCCCATCTGCATGTCTTGAGAAGCACCGACGAGGGCACCCGCGAGTACACCCCCAAAGTGGGGGAAATGCCTACAGATATAAGTAAGGAAGCAGCCCCCCTTAAGGGGCTGCAGGTTGATCCACTTCATGATGTCTGGTTAAGCGACGGCCTGACGGGCCGTGCGTCTCACGTCTTCGATCTGGTCGATGTAGGTTTCCGCAAGGCATCCCAAGTCGCCGCCGCGGGTGGGATGGGACGTGACGCAGCGCGCGATGCTCTGAGAACTCTGGTCGAGGTCAGGTTGCTGGACAAGGAAGGCACGGCGTACTCCGTGCCCGCCGACGTCGTCGACACCGCACAGATACTGGCCATGGAGCGCGGTGGCCTGGGAAGGCGGGTAAGACTTGAGGACCGCATCGGCGAGGAGCGTGCTCGTCCACGAGGAGATACCGCTCGTGACGGCGTCAATGATGCTTACGACGAGGACCGTCGCCGCTACGAAGACGAAGAACTGATGCGCCAGCTAGGCATCATTTGAGAGATCAAGCCGCATAGTTGTAAACCGTTTGTCTGCTGATGCCGAAAGCCTTGGCGAGTGCTGTCACAGGCTCCCCCGCAGCCAGGCGAGCGCGAAGCTCGTCTGCCTGCTTATCGGTGAGGGCCGCCTTCCGGCCCTTGTACTTCCCGGCAGCTTTGGCGAGGGCAATTCCCTCGCGTTGACGCTCCAAGATCATCGAACGCTCAAATTCCGCGACTGCTCCAAGCATCGACAGCAGCAGCGTGTTCATGGGCGAGTCGTCGCCGGCAAAGGTCAGGTTTTCTTTGACGAACTGGACTTTAACGCCCTGGCAGGTGAGTTCCCGAACGATCCGGCGCAGATCTTCGAGGTTGCGTGCCAGTCGGTCCATCGAGTGGACCACCAAGATGTCACCTTCGCGGATGTAATCGAGACAGGCGGCCAACTGAGGACGTTGCGTGTCCTTGCCGCTGGCCTTGTCAACGAACATCTTGTCCAACTCGACCCCGTCGAGCTGCCGATCCGCGTTCTGGTCGACTGTGCTGACACGCTGATAACCGATCCGCTGGCCCATTATCTCCGATCCCATCTGTCCAGATAGACTTTGAAAAGTCGATGGGCAGTTGTCAAACAATCCGGCAATCTACCCTAGATGGACACGTGAGGAACTAGCGGCCGTTGCCCAGCATGGGGGTGTACCCCAGATGGAGATTCGTTCGGCAGCGTGGATGCTGGCCGTCTTTAAGGCCGGGCCGGTGACGTAGGAATGCGCCGTGCGGCGCCTGGGGCGGCGGTGTGTGCAAACCCGTGTGGCGTACTCCGAGTGGCGGGGCAGCCGGGGTATTCGCCCGATCGGCACGATGGCACCGGGCGGACCTTCTTCAATGAAAGTGTGCGGGCATCGCGCCCGCACTCTCGCTGAACCGGAATCAGTAGCCTCGCGTGTTCGCGCTAAGAGGTCCGCGGCTTTCGCTCTCCTTTTGCTTGTTCTCAATGCAAGTTAGGCAGCGCCTGCCGTTGGCGGTGGGGTAGATAACGTACTCGTGTCCGAAAGTCGGTACATGCCGGTAGTTCATTTTACATATGACGCAGCGCGGTTCGCCGGTGTAGGTGTGATAGAAGGTCGTTTCTGGAGAGAATTTATGTCCATTAGCGCAGTGCGTCCGACTCGCGGCCTTTTGTTGTTTGCACGTCAAGCAGCGCCGCAGCTCCCCGGTGTGGTTGGGGTCAATCACAAACTCGTGACCGGTTGCGGGCACGTGACTACGGTTGAGTTCGCATAGAACGCAAATTCGAGAGCCTCGTGTTCGGTGATAAGTCGTTGTTTCAGCGGTGAATTCATGACCATTCTTGCAGTGAGACGGAATCGATGCCTCTTTTTGTCTCATGCATTCGAGACACCGGCGCTTCTTTCCGGTGTAGCCGGTATCAATCTCGAAATTGTGCCCATACCTGGGAAAATGCAAAAGGTCGAGTCGACACTGCGCGCATTTGCGATAACCATCCACGGAGTACTCCATCGTGAATTCGGTGTATTCGTGGCTGCGGGGACAGTGTGTGGCATTCTCGGCAGCCTCGTAGCAGATCAAGCATCGCTGGCGCTTCAAGCTCGGATTTGATCGGTCAAGTACGAATTCGTGATTGAGAACTTTAAGGTGGTAGTCGTCGCGTCGGCACTGACTGCACATCCGCTTGCCTTGTTTGTCGCGCTTGTCGTTGTCGTTGTCTGCCGTGTATTCATGACCATAGGGGCAGAACTGCGGCGTGGATTCCTTTTCCAGCCGGCAGGTAAGGCAGCGTGCACGCTTGGAGGGGGCGTTTTCCTGGTCCAGTACGAATTCGTGGCCGAGCGTTTGGAGATGGTAGGCGTCTCGGTTGCATTGGCGACAACGTCGATGCCCGTCCGTGTGGAAGTAGTAAGTATTCTCCTCGGTGAATTCGTGACCATTGACGCAATGAGTGATCCATAACGATCTTCGCCGGACGTTCTCCTCGTTCGACACCGCTTCCAAGTGTTTGACATTGCAGCACAGGGGGACACCACAGAGATGGTCGACTGTGAGACCTTCGATCGATCCCTCACCGTGGGCGACTTCGTAGGCCACCCGGTGGACAAGTCGCACCTTCCCGCCAACCAAGTACATAGCGGCATAGCCCCTGGCATTTGGTTTGGTCCCGGACCAGAGCAGGCAGTCGTCCTTCAGTCCATAAAGCTGGCGGCCACGTTCTGACACCTCTTGCCGGACGGTTTGGGACTTCAACCGCGCCCTTACGGCCTCGACATCCAGAGGAAGTTCGCGCGTTATCCTGCGTGTCCGATTGGGATCGTCGTGAACATAGTCCTGTGCGGAACTCTTGAACGAATTGCATCGACGGTGGACGGTGGTGCAGTTGTCGTAGGTGTGTGGTCCGCCTGCACTGTGCGGAATGACGTGGTCTATTGAAGGGGACAACGGGTCGTATTCGTGCGAGTAGGTTCGATTTTTCAAAGATCGCGACCGCGGCGGAATCTTCTTTCCGCACACCTTGCAGGTCCAGTTGTCACGCGCAAAGACCTCTTCTGGAATGACCAGTTCAGCTTCTACGCCGAATTCTTGCGCCCGCCGCAGCATTCTCCTGGCGCGTTTCATTAGGGCTAGGTGCTGGCGCGAGTGCTCTTTGCAGCGGCTTCGCGCCTTCCCGTGACCACTTGGCCTGGGGTCAAATCGGACGGCGCAGTCCAGACATTTGACCGTAGAGTTCGGCACGCTCACCCCCCAAAGAATTACCTCAGGCAAGCTTAAGCCGTCCAGGCTGGGTGTCACGTCTCTGACTTGCCCGCAAGCCCGGAATCACATAGGGGCGTGGGGGCGCAGCAGACCTGCTGACCATGGAGTTCTGTGGGAGCACGCTTGAGGAGTTCTGGCGATTTCATCAAGGAATCGCGTACTCCTCACAAACCACTAGCGTTCAGCAGTTCTTGCCACGCTTCGTTTGTGGTCGCCCGCTTTAGTTTTGAGACGGAGCGGCTCTTTATCGATATTGGCGCACTTGAGCGGCGGCAATCTTGGCGAAGTCTGCGCTTGTGAGCTCGACGCGAACAATCTCGACATGGCGATCGAGCAGCGCGGCACTCAACCAAGTCTTTGGACTACGGCAGTACGCTTCCGCAGGAACATCAAGGACCGCGAGCACAAGCCGCGATGAGTTGAGGCGCGAGCCGAGTCAGGCAAGCTTGAATGCATCTGTGGCTAGCTTCTTCTTATGCGCCGCCTTCAATACACCTACGTGGGCGTATACCTCCACCAGGACGGAGAAGTCGTCCGATACACCATCGATTTGGACTCGTACGCCGCTGCCTAAGTCGATTGTTCGTCGTTCGAGACCTCTTGCTGCGCGTCGCTGCGCGACGGGTGTAACTCCACGAACCGCATCATGCCAAGTCTTCGCGCCGCAGTCGCAAGGGTGGGGAGCGGACGTGGCACTCAGCCGGGGAAATTGTTGGCCTAGAGTCTTCGCCTGGCGGCGGTACCGTCACGCCTGACGGCCTCAGAGATCGTCAGGACGGTCCTCGGCGAGGATGATCTCCTGGCTTTGAACGAGGGGAATGGCGGGTGGGACGAGCCACTAATTATCTGAGCGTGGCCCAATTCGATCTCTTGCGGTGGGTCGCTACCGGATGCAAAGACGGTGCATACGAAGGTAGCTCGCATCGCGTCTCTGCGCGTGCGCTCCACAACCGTGGCTTCCTTCACGTCACAGGCAGCGGAAAGACTTGGGCTGCCCAAATCACATCCGAAGGAACCCGACGCCTTCAAGAAGAAGCCAAACGCATCGATGCAGAACGAGAACGCACCCGCCGAGAGGAACAAGCCAGGGCGGCGCGCGAACGCGAACAACAGCAACTCCGCGACCGCGCCGAAGAGTTGCTGCACGATGTCATCGCAGCAGGTGGTCGCCTCGACCTCGGGCCTGATGCTGATAGTGACGACATCCAGCGGATGCGGGTCAGTCTCGAAAAATCGGGTCACCTGCCCGACGGTCAGCGGCTTGCCCAGGAATCAACGCGCATGGATCCCGTCTTGGGAGTGGCCGTCTATCTGGAGCCAGACTTCGAGGCCTTGACCGCCATGCGCTCGTTCGACATTCCCCGTCAGCTTCGAAACCCGCACCCCACCGTTGTGGAGTTCCAGAGCAAGAAGGCATTGGTTTCCAAGGCCGAAATCAGTCGTGCAGCGCGCTTCTTGCAAGGGTTGATATCAGCAGCGGAATCGGACATTGGGAACGACACCAACTCGGTCCCGCCGGGCCAACAGAATAACGTCAGACCACCCTTTATAGGGCGATACCGGCGGCCTCTTGCCGAACACGTCTTGAGAGATGGTTTGATGTCATGGCGATTGCCTGATCTCGAAGCGGCGTTGGCACTACTTTCAAAGTCTTGATTGCGCGAAGAACCGCCATGGGAACTGTAATTCCCCCATCGTTAAGCAGTTGGCTCAAGCGATCAGTCGCTGCGTTTGCTTGCCGGCCGCCATTTTTGGCTAATTCAGCAAGAGACTGAACTGCCACAATCTTGACATCCGGAAATACTTCAAAACTCAGCTGAAGCGCCATCGGCAACAGCCAGTCAAACTTCGTAGATTTCACGAAAGCCCGCATACTTTTACTGGCTTCAAGCTTAAAAAAGCGATCATTTGACGCGGCTAAGGTAGCAACATAGCTAAATGCCTCATACTCGTTCAGTATTCCGTAAACGGCGCCAAAGCGCATCGCAGAAGCGAATAGTTCCGAGCGCCGTGAACTGTCCCAAGCGAAACGGTCTGGCTGCAACACCGCTCGCTGAAAAGAGCGACGAAACTCGTCAATCTTATCGGCCACGAGCGACACTTTGTTTTCCGATAACAAATCGAAGGCCCGGGCACGTGCAGCGTGGGCCACTTCGGAATCCGCCAACAACTCAAGCATCGGACGCGACATTTCCGGTCTACCGGCCTCGATGAGCAACACTGCCAGGATCTCACCTGGATCCGTCAAACTTCTGGAATACCTACGTCCTTGCGCCTCCGCTCTGACTTTACCAACGCCTTCAATTGCCAGTCCTGATGCCGTACTAACGAGCTCATCAGGAATTTTTCTCCCGTTTCGCAGATACCAGTTAATGGCCTCAGCATGCTCAGCCAATGATCCCGACGCCGGCAATTCACTGACTCCGCCGCCAATTTCATCGATGAAAACTGAACGAGAAATCTTGGCAGCCGGTTCTAATTCTTGCAGCGTGCGACGCCACGCAGACGCTACTGGATCAGGAACCGATTCCCACTCAATCTTTCCGATAGCACGGGCGTATGCTCTATCCCACAACTCGTCATCTATATTTGTGCTGTCGAGTGAGTTCAATAGATAGTCAGCGAATCGGCCAGCCGCGCCGGCCGCGTTGGCGACCGCCGCAGCAGCTTCCCAAGTACTCTCTAGTCGCTTTGGTAAAGCTTGCCATCGCCCGGGCGGATCTTCTGGTCCACCGGCATCTAGCACCTCGAGCACTAAATCAAGCACCTCGGAGGCCTCGGAAGATGGCAAGACGTCAGCTGCGGCCTCCAACACCGCTAATTCCAGAACTCGCATTGAGCTGGGGTGGCGGCGGCGCTTAAGGATACGACGCGCATCTATCAAAATGAAGTCCAACGGACCGTTCTGAACCAATTGTCCGATCAACTGACGAAGTTCGGATTCGGCACCTGCCTGACGCAGCAGCCGTAGACAGTCCGCACCGTTTATGCTTTCAAGCGCTGGAAACGCCTGAGCCACTCTCATCATGGCTAATTGTTTACGATTATGGGCGACGCCAGCATAACCATAAAGCTCGTAAGCAAGAACTTCAAAAAAATGTCCGGAGGCCTACCTCCCCACACAGTTTGCGGGATTTGCCGTAGAAGCCTGTCATAAGCACGCTCTACGTATCGGTAATATTCCTCCAACTCGTAAGACTCTAATTTTGTTAGACGTTCTGTGGGTTCAACGAAAAGCTGATCTCTCCTAGATGGTATTGGCCCTACGGCCTCACCTTCACTAAAGAAGCTGCTCGATACAGTGCTCCATGAGGCCCTTATCAAAGTCTTTCTGATATCGTCTAGCACCGCGCTACACGATCTCGTCGTCACTCCGTTCGTCGAGAATGTCTCAAAGTTCTTCACATCGAGCGCTTCGAGCGTCGACGCCACTTCAATTGAGTCGTCCTCTGACTGTTGACCTACATCGCGACGTCTCAACGCGCGCTGCTGGAGGAGAGCGGCTCGACAGAGAACCGATTCGCCGTCCTCGACTGCAAGCATCTGCAACGCATTTGATACGAGACGCTCGCACAGATCATGGTTATCGTCCATCCCTGCTAGAACACATGCCAGAAGGGTCAGCGCAGTCGAGCGGGCGACATCCCCACCATCAATGATTAGGACGGTCTCGAAGAATTGCTCGATAGCGGATCCACCCTTGTATATCGCGTCATACACAAGCCGAACAGCCTCATCGACGGGTGGACCCTCCTCTTCCGGAGGAGCGATGCGCCTCTCAAACTGCTCCCAGGACGGAATTCGTCCGAGCACTATAGCTGCAAGATCCTCTTCGGGCCGAAAGCCACCGGACGACCCGAAATTTGGATGGGCGGCTATCTCGAATGGACTTAACACCGCAGCAAGCCAAGCTAGGTTCAATGTTCGAGCCCTTCTATTCGCACATCACTGCTGATATCCGAACGATCGCGTAGGCGGTCTTCCATCTGTGCGATAAGAACCGCGATATATCTTTGCAATTGCTGAGACAGGCCAATGCCATCTACTACCGCGTTTACGAACAACGCGCGCGTCTTCCTTGACAAAGAGCCTGGATCGATAACTGCCATAAGTGCATCACGGGCGGCGGCAGTTTCGTCGCCGACGGCGACTATGCGAACATCGACATCGTTCTCGATATATGCGTTCCTTGCTGTCGCGAGCATTTCAATCGTCGACGGACGCTGTCTGATCAAATGAACGGAATCACCCACACAAAATAGCAACTCTGAATTTTTTTACCGCGACCGAGAATCGGAGCGATCGCAAACCGTGACGATCCCTGTCGATGCGCTTGCCACTACTGTGTTATAGATCGCCCACCATTCGTGACCATCGACTTCACAGAGCAAATCCGTAACCAGTGTTGAATCGTTGTCGTTGCCAATTGCCGTCTTCGGTAAACGAGGTCGAGCTGCATCGAGAGTTTCATTAATACTGATGAGAATGGCACCTCGATTACGGGTTACATCTCGGACCATTTTCTCCACCCAAGAAACTTGATCCGCATCTGCTGAACCCGGTTTCACTAGGCTCAAATGATCCTCAACGAAGGGCCGGTGCTGTTCATCATTTATACCGAACGTGGCACTTTCACTCGTCACAAATACGTCATGATCGCCGGTGCCCGCATACAAAGCAATCCGATAGTCAGACTGGCCATAAATGTCAAGATTCCTGGTTTCGACACGATTATCGAAATATCTACGCAGCCTGCGCTAATGTGGAGCGTGAACCCACAGATAACCCGCCTCACGAAACAGTATCACGAGTGCCGCAAGAGACCATCGAGACCCATCCAAGGGAGAACCAAAAAGCATAATCCCCGCTATTTGTTTAAGCCTCTTTGTGGCTCGATCACGGTGATCGAGATAATGCTTCACGGCGTGAAGCGATATCAGACCTCCCATGCTGTGTGCCACGATATAGATATGCTCGTAATTCTTCTCAGCTAAATACCCAAGCCGCTCCGCCAACGATTCGGACACTTTTCGGAGACTTGGTCGAACGCCGATCCATTTTCGGTAGCCGCTGCAGTAGTCGAATACTGCAACGTCACATATTGGCTTTATGCTACTCTCAAAGATAAACTTCGGAAAGTCGACCCATGTATCATATCCGGAACCCATCAACCCATGGACGAAGACCACCACTACTTCGACTTTAGTCAAGCTTTCATGCTTATGTATATTCATCGAACTTCCCCGAAACTCCAGCGGGGTAAATTCATTTTGGAATTCTTCCATCAGCAGATTCCGTGACTATTTTTTAAGACGCCTCCGTATACAGGCGGTCTCGGACACGACTTAGCGCGAAGCAACGCGATAATACTAGTCTTCCTATAGTCCAGCACCTATCGCCATCTCATTTTGTACGTGCAGTCAAAAACCGATACGATTACCAACACTTTGCGCCTGACCTTCTCACGATGAAGAGTATCGCCCAGGTGTCGGAATCCGTCGAAGATGATCGCCCTAAGGCACTAGCGACAAGCTTGGCCTCCGGCCGTCCGGAGCGTTCTCCGCCACCCGGCGCCGCCACGCCTGGCACGTCGCGGTTTGCGTGACATCGGGCCCTACGAGACGGGCAGGATTGCCTTCCGCCCGCCTCCACGTTCTGCCGGGCCTGGGAATGGCGCCCCGACGCGCCCGCGTCGGCCGGTCAGTAGATACGAAACGCCCCAGACCATAGATCCGGGGCGTTCCGTGGCTGCGCGTTTCTAGTGATGGTGATGATGGCCGTGGCCGTGGCCGTCGTCATCATCGTCCTGGCTTACTTTCTCGACGATCGCTGTCTCGGTGGTCAGCACCATGCGGGCCACCGACGCCGCGTTCAGGACCGCCGACCGAGTGACCTTGACCGGGTCGATGACACCGTCCTTGATCAGGTCGCCGTAGGTCAGCGTGCTGGCGTTCAGGCCGTGCCCGGCCGGCAAATCGCTGACCTTGTGGACCGCGACCGCGCCGTCGAGCCCGGCGTTGACGGCGATCCAGTACAGCGGCGCGGAAAGGGCGTCGGCGAACACGTCGACACCCGAGGCCTCGTCGCCGGACAGCGACTTACGCAGCTTCGCCAGCGACTTACCGGCCTGGATGAGCGACGATCCACCGCCCGCGACGATGCCCTCCTCGACGGCCGCTTTGGCAGCCGCGACGGCGTCCTCGACGCTTTCCTTGCGCTCCTTGAGCGCCGTCTCGGTGGCGGCCCCCACCTTGATGACGGCCACGCCGCCGGCCAGCTTGGCCACCCGCTCCTGCAGCTTTTCGCGATCCCACTCCGAATCGCTGCCCTCGATCTCGGCACGCAGCTGCTTGACGCGCTTTTCCACCGCATCCTTGGAGCCGCCGCCGTCGACAATGATGGTGTCGTCCTTGCTGACCACCACGCGGCGGGCCGAGCCCAGCACGTCGGCGCCCACCTCACGCAACACCAGGCCGGCGTCGGGATTGATCACCTGGCCGCCCGTGACGATCGCCAGATCCTCCAGGAAGGCCTTGCGACGGTCGCCGAAGAACGGCGCCTTGACCGCAACCGCTTTGAGCGTCTTGCGGATCGAGTTGACCACCAGCGTCGCCAACGCCTCGCCCTCGACGTCCTCGGCGACGATCAGCAGCGGCTTACCCGATTCGGCGATCTTCTCGAGCATCGGCAACAAGTCCGGCAGCGAGCTGATCTTGTCCTGGTGCAGCAGGATCAGCGGCTCGTCGAGCACGGCCTCTTGGGAGTCGAAGTCGTTGACGAAGTATGCCGACAGGAAGCCCTTGTCGAACCCGACACCCTCGGTGAACTCCAGCTCGGTGTTCAGCGTCGAAGATTCCTCGACGCTGACGACGCCGTCGGTGCCGACCTTGTTCATGCCCTCGCCGACCAGCGCACCGATCTGCTCGTCACGCGAAGAGACCGTCGCCACCTGCCCAATGGCGTCCTTGCCGGACACCGGCTTGGCCGCGGCCAACAGCGCCTCGGACACCGCGTCGGCGGCCTTGCTCAGGCCCACGCCCAGGGCGATCGGGTTGGCTCCGGCGGCGACCATACGCAGGCCGCCCTTGATCAGCGCCTGCGCCAGCACAGTCGCGGTGGTGGTGCCGTCGCCGGCGACGTCGTTGGTCTTGGTGGCCACCGACTTCACCAACTGGGCACCCAAGTTCTCGAACGGGTCTTCCAGGTCGATCTCCCGCGCGACGGTCACGCCGTCGTTCGTCACAGTGGGACCGCCAAACGCCTTGGCCAGCACCACATGCCGGCCGCGGGGGCCCAGCGTGACGCGCACCGTGTCGGCGAGCTTGTTCACGCCCGCCTCCATCGCGCGGCGCGCGGTTTCGTCGTACTCAATCAGCTTGCTCATCAGGCTCCTTTAAACGCATGCCGCCCCGGAAATCACCCGTGCTTGCACACGGGGATCGCCGGGGCGGGACACGGTTCTTTACTTGGATACGACAGCCAGCACGTCGCGTGCCGACAGGATCAGGTACTCCTCGCCGTTGTACTTGATCTCGGTGCCGCCGTACTTGCTGTAGATGACGGTGTCACCTTCCGACACGTCCAGCGGGATCCGCTTGTCGCCGTCCTCGTCCCACCGGCCGGGGCCGACTGCGACGACGGTGCCTTCTTGCGGCTTCTCCTTGGCGGTGTCAGGAATAACCAGACCGGACGCGGTCGTGGTTTCGGCCTCGTTGGCCTGCACGAGAATCTTGTCCTCGAGTGGCTTGATCTTCACCTTCGCCACGATTGGAGCCCTCCACTATTTGGATCGGGTCCGGGACGCTCGCCCGGACTGGAGTTGGCGGTCGATCCAGGGGTTGCCCGAACCGTCCAATTACCAGATGATTCGGCATTCGGCCGGGCCCTTGAGCCGTCGTCGCGGGAGCCGACACAGGGGATCGTCCGATTGCCACCTAGCACTCTATACACGAGAGTGCTAGCACTCAAGACCGCCCTGCTGCTTCCCGCGTATTTACGCTCTGAGCTCAGCTCACCTGGGCTTTTACCACCGGCAGCCCCGGGTCGCTGGGCACGTCCAGCGGCGACGGCGCCGCACCCGCGGCAACCAGGTGCGCGGCGAGCGACGCGATCATCGCCCCATTGTCGGTGCAGAGCCGTGGCCTGGGGATACGCAGCGTCAGGCCCGCTTCGGCACAGCGCTGCGTCGCCAGCTCCCGCAGCCGCGAGTTGGCGGCCACTCCCCCGGCAATCAGCAAGGTCTGCACGCCGAGCCCGGTGGCCGCGCGCACCGCCTTGCGCGTCAGCACGTCGGCGACGGCCTCCTGAAACCCGGCGGCGATGTCGGCCGACTGCGCGTCCGGATTGCCCTCCACATACCGCGCGACGGCGGTCTTGAGCCCGGAGAAGCTGAACGCGAACGGGTCATCTCGCGGGCCGGTCATGCCGCGCGGGAACACAGGGATCTCCGCGGCGTCCCGGCCGCAGGTGCGGGCCAGGTCGTCGAGCACCTTGCCGCCCGGATAGCCCAGACCCAGCAGCCGCGCCACCTTGTCGTAGGCCTCGCCCGCGGCGTCGTCGACCGTGCTGCCCAGCTCGACGATCGGCTCACCGAGCGAACGCACGTGCAGCAGGTGCGTGTGTCCGCCGGACACCAGCAGTGCCACCGACTCGGGCAGCGGCCCGTGTTCGTACACATCGGCGGCCAGGTGCCCGCCCAGATGGTTCACCGCATAGAACGGCACGCCCCACGCGGCCGAATACGCTTTGGCCGCAGCCACTCCTACCAACAAGGCGCCGGCCAGCCCGGGTCCGATGGTGGCCGCGACGATGTCCGGTCGCGCCAGGCCTGCGGTCGACAGCGCGCGGCGCATGGCCGGGCCGAGGGCCTCCAGGTGTGCGCGGGACGCGATTTCGGGAACCACGCCACCGAACCGCACATGCTCGTCGACGCTGGACGCCACCTCGTCGGCCAGCAGCGTGACGGTGCCATCGGAGTCGAGCCGCGCGATGCCGACTCCTGTTTCGTCGCAAGAGGTTTCGATGGCCAAAATGTGGTTCACAAGGCCAGCCTCCGCATCGTGTACGCATCCGCACCGCTGATTCGGTAATAGCGCTTGCGCAGACCGATCTGCTCGAAACCCATGCTGCGGTACAGCGCAAGAGCCGCCTCGTTGTCGGTGCGCACTTCCAAGTAGACGACACCGCCTTCGGCGAACTCGAGCAAGTCGGCGAGCAGCCGGCGGCCGATGCCCTGGCCCTGGTAGGCCGGGTCGACGCCGATGGTGTGTACCTCGTACTCGAACGGCGGTTTGCGGCCCAGCCTGGAGATGCCCGCGTAGCCGACGAGCGTGCTCGCGGTGCGCGCGCCGACGTAATGGTTGTGGGCACTGGCCAATTCGCGGCAGAACGCTACCGCAGGCCAGGGGTCGTCGCCGTCGAATAGCGCAGCTTCCAGCTGCGCGCACCGCTGCGCGTCGGCGCGGTTCAAATCACCGATCGTCACCGGCTCGCTGCCGGCGGTCATTGGCGGGTCGCCAGCGGCTTGGCGTCGGGCCGGCGCAGATACAGCGCCACCAGCGGCGCCGGGTCGGCGGACCAGTCGGACACCGCGGCCGCTAGTCCAGCCGGTGTCGGGTGCACGGGCTCGCGCAGCGGCAGGCCGAACAGCGCGGCATGCTCGGGTGAGCCGGCGACTGCTTCGGCCGCTCCGGGGTCGACGTCGGCGGGCGCGTTAACGGCCGGGCCGTCGGTGCGGACTCCGTCGCGGTAGCGCGCCCAATAGACCTCGCGACGGCGGGCGTCGGTGACCGCCAGCACCTCCCCAGTGGTCAGCACGCCAATGGCGTCCAGGCTGCACACGCCGTGCACCGGGATGCCCAGCGCATGCCCGTACGCCGCGGCGCTAGCCATCCCGGCCCGCAAACCCGTGAACGGCCCGGGGCCGCAGCCGACCACGACGGCATCGAGGTCACCCATCGTCGCTGCGGCTTCGGCGAGCGCGCCGAGCACGTTGGGAGTGAGCCGTTCGGCGTGCGCCCGAGCGTCGACGGTGACCTGCTGGGCCAGGACGTCGTGATCGGGCAGCCGCACAATGCCCGCCGTCACCGCCGGCGTGGAAGTATCCAGCGTCAGGATCAGGCTCACGAGCGGCCCCATTCCCAGGTTGCGATCCGCACGTCGGATCCGCTGACCCGCTCCAGCCGGATGTCGAGGTGACGTTCGGAAAGGCGTTCGGCAAGGCCCTCGCCCCATTCCACCACCACGACAGCGTCCTCGAGATCGGTGTCGAGGTCCAGCGAGTCGAGTTCGCCCAGCAGGTCGGTGCCCTGGTGGTCTAGCAGCCGGTATACGTCGACGTGAATCATCGCCGGTGTACCCGCCTGTCGCGGCGGGTGCACCCGGGCCAACACGTACGTCGGCGAGGTGACTGGACCGTCGACATCCATCGCCGCAGCAATCCCCTTGACCAGTACGGTCTTTCCGGCTCCGAGCGGACCGGAGAGCACCACGACGTCGCCGGCGCGCAGCTGCTGCCCCAACTGCGAGCCGAGCGCAATGGTGTCCTGGACGCGCTCGCAGCTGGCCGTGCCCGGTCCCAGTCTCAGCTCAGCCACGGCGCCGCAACCGTACTCGGGTCCGCTGGTACCACAGGGTCATTTTGCCTGGAATGGCCCGATTGATCAGCCGTACCAGGCCCTCATTTATGGCCTCGGGCTTGTCCAGCAGGGCCAGGTGGCTGGCCCCGCCGACGATGACCAGCTCCGATCGCGGCAGCGAGGCCGCCATCTTTCTCGAGTACTCGTCCGGCGTGATCAGATCGTGGTCGCCGCAAGCGATCAGGGTCGGGACCCGCAGCAGCGTCCACAGCCCGGCGGTTTCGTCGTGGGTTTCCAGGGCGCGCAGGAAGCCCACCAGGGTGGGAATCGGGGTGCCGTTCATCATCCGCTGGGAGAACGCGTCCAGGCTGCGGCTGACATGTAGATCGCTGTAGGAGGCGGCCCGCAGAATCGGGCCGATCAGCGACCGGGACACATTGCGGCCGCGGTGCATCAGCTTAGGGGCCGACCGTGCGGTGAATCGAAGTGCCTCCACCGCAGGGTTTTTCAGTATCTCACCCAGCGGTGATCGGGTAACGCCTTCGGCCGCGGAGGAAATCAGCGCCGCGCCGACGATCCGGCCGCCGTACTGGGCGGGGTACTGCCGGGCGTGCGACAACACCGTCATCCCACCCATCGAGTGGCCGACCAACACGATCACCCCGCGCGGCGCGACCTCGGTCAGCACGCTTTGCAGATCCTGGCCCAGCTGGGTCAACGTGTAAGTCTCCGGCGAGGCCTCCCCGGAACGCCCGTGCCCGCGCTGGTCATAGAACACCATGCGCACTCGCGGACCCCATTTCTCGGCGAGCCGCTTGCGCTGAAAATAGAACGACCCCATCCGCAGACAGAATCCGTGCACGAAGACCATGGTCAGCGGGGCGTCCAGCGGGCCGACTTCGCGGACCGCCAGCGGCACGCCGTCGGGCGTGGTCACCACATAGCTGCGGTCGCAGTCCAACTGCTCGAAATCCTCATCGGCGTAAGGATCTTCGGTCAGGGTGACGCGTTGCGTCATCGACCGGCGGACCGAGGCGCCCACGATGGTGGCAACCGCGGTCAGCCCCGCACCTCCAGCAAGCCAGACCCTCCCCCGCTGGCGCCGGCGAGTTTCCTCATCGCTCAACGGTTCCGGCCTCGCGATAGGTCCTGACGATCCGCCCCCGCGGACTGGTGACCACTTCGTAGTGGATGCTGCCGAGCAGATCGGCCAAGTCCTGAGCGGTGGGCTCGCCACTGGTGCCGGGACCGAACAGAATCGCCTCGTCGCCTTCTGCCACATCGAGGGGGCCGGGACCGAGGTCGACGAGGAATTGATCCATGCAGATCCGCCCCACGCCGGGGCGTCGTCTGCCGTTGATCAGCACGTCGAGGCGTCCACCGAGGGATCGGAAGACACCGTCGGCGTATCCAATGGGCAGCAACGCCACGGTGGTGTCGCGTTTCGCGATCCAGGTGTGTCCGTAAGACACGCCTTCGCCGACACGAATCGACTTCACCAATGCGACAGCACATTTCACCGTCATCGCCGGTATCAGGCCCATATCGCCGAGCTCAGGAACGGGGCTCAGCCCGTACACCGCGATCCCGGGCCGCACCATGTCAAAGGCCAGGTCGGGACGAGACATCGTGGCGGACGAATTCGACAGGTGGGCAATCTCGAATTGCACCCCCTGCTCGCGCGCCTGGGCAAGCATCTCGCTGAACCGTTGCGCTTGAACGTCATTGACGGAGTTGTCCGGCTGGTCAGCGAACACCATGTGCGACATCAGTCCCCGCACCCGGATCGTCTCGTCGGCGACAGCCTGGCGCACCGCGGTCAGCATCGCTGCGTACTGGCCCGGGGCCACACCGTTGCGATTCAGCCCGGTGTCGACCTTGATGCTCACCGTTGCGGTGCGGCCGGTTCGGTGCACGGCATCCAGCAGCTCGTCGAGCTGGCGCGCCGAGGACACGGCGATCTCCACGTTGGCCATCACCGCGGGCCCGAAGTCGATGCCGGGCGGATGTAGCCAGGCCAGCACCGGCGCGGTGATTCCGTCCGCGCGCAGCGCCAAGGCTTCGTCGACGGTGGCCACACCCAGCTCGGCGGCGCCGGCCGCCAATGCGGTGTGGGCAACACGGATGGCGCCGTGGCCATAGCCGTCGGCCTTGACAACAGCCATCACCTGCGCAGAACCGGCGTGTTCACGCAGCACTCGGACGTTGTGCGCGATTGCCCCCAGGTCCACCAGGGCCTCGGCGAGGATGCCCGGTGTCAGGGATATCGGCGTAGCTGCCACGGACGCCATTGTCCCAGAACCTCCCGAGCACACTGATCCCGTGGCCGCTCAGATCGTCTGGTGGCGTCCGAAGTACTTGTGGTCCTCGCTGTAACCGCCATACCCGCTCCCGATTTCGGAGTAATGAGCGAGAAACTCGATCCCTTTGATCCACTTGACTTGCTTGAAGCCGTGCTGCAATTCGTTGCGCAGCCGCAAGGGTGCGCCGTGACCATAGCTCAGTGGTTCGTCGTTCATGCTGTAGGCCAGCATCGTCAGATGATGGCTCATCTGCTCGATCGGATGCACGTTGTAGTAGATGCCGCCGGTGGCACCGAGGCCCATCGAGTAGAACGCCACCCATTTCGCTTCTGGTCGTGGCTTGACGATGTCCATGATCGCCTGCATCGAGATACCGCCCCATTTGGCGACGCCCGACCAGGCCTGGATACAGAAGTGTTGCGTGATCTGGTCGTGGTAGTTCAGCGCCTTTAGCTCGTCGAGCGAGAACTGCCTGGGGTTTTCGACGAGGCCGTATACCCGCAGTCGCCAATCACGGAAGCCGTTCGCCTCAAGGTCCTTGTACTCGACGGTGTCGGGTAAGCGGCCGTTGTGCCAGAAGTAGGACGAGATGTCCTTCTCGGTGAAGGCGCCGGGTTCCGGATTCATCCTTTCCAGCACTCGCTGCAGGGGTCCGATCAGCGCGTCTCCGACCCGCTGCACTACCCGGGGGTGGCGAATGGTGAACGGGGTGGCCGCCACCCAGCCCACGGCCGTCACCACCATGGCGATGACGAACACGCCAAAGCCCACCCAACCGTTGTCGTCACTCGCGGCAAACATGTGGTTGAGGTTGCGCAATGCCTCCGTGGCGAACACCAACGTGACGTGCACGACGATGAAGAAGATGAAAAACAACAGCACCAGGAAGTGCAGCGAGCGCGCGGCCTGGATGCTCAATCGCTTGCTGATGACCGTCAGACGCATCGACAGCGCCGGAGACATCCCCAACCCGGTGATCAGCGCTGCCGGCGCCGCGACGAAGACCACCGTGAAATAGGCCAGCAATTGCAAACCGTTGTAGGCAACCCAACCGTTGTCGGTGGTCGGCCAGTCCAGCGACAGGTACTGGATCGCCACCGACGCGGCGTTGGGGAAGACGTCCCAGCTCGTCGGCACGAGGTGACGCCACTGCCCGGTGGTGAACAGCAACACGTAGAAAACCAGCCCGTTGAGCAGCCACAGCACGTCAGCTCCGAGATGCCACCAGCGCGCCAGCCCGATGGAGTGCCGGAAGCCGGGCAGGCCGAACTGTCCCGGCAAGGCGACGGTGTCATCGTTGGCGGTCCAATATCCCTCCGGCACCGGCGGCCCCACTCGCAGCCACTCGTCCTTACCTGGGGTGCAGTTGCGGCTGAAGTACAGCCGCGGATGGTCACACAGAATCTGAATCCCGGACCGAATGATGAAGGTCATCAGGAACAGATTGAAAAAGTGTGTCCACCCTTCCCAGGCATGCATGCCAGGGCTGACACCGCGACTATCTGTGCCGGGGTACCGCTGGATGAATGCCTGCACCGCCGGCATGTTGTGCAGGCCCTTGCCGATCGCCACCGCCGCAACCAGTAGCGCGAAGCCGATCGGGATCAGCCAAAGCAGGTTGAACCACTTGTCCGCGCCCACCCGTAGCCTCGGTGCGGTGGCGCGCCTGGTGAGATCGAATCCGCCACCATAAGTCTCCAGATCGATCTGGTCGTGGGCCGGATGTATCTCGGCGCTATAGGACTCCAGCGCCAGCTCGACAAGGTCCAACTCTCTGAGTTCGGTGGATTCCGCCCCAGTCGCGGCCGTCCCCGGCCAATTAACCCGCTGGACCGCGTCCTTGCCTTCGCTGACCTCGCCGCTCACGCCCGCCTCCTGTCGTCCCGCAGTACGGAACTGGATATACCCAAGAGTCTGCGCTCACAAAGCTAGTGCGCGAAATGTTCGTTGCTGTAGTGCCCGCCCGGTTTCAGCTTGTCCAGCGAGGCCAGGGCGGTGCGGGCGTCGTCGTGCAGCGCTCGGGCCAAGTCGGCGGACAGACCCTCGCGCACCACGATGCGCAGCACCGATACGTCCGTCGCGTTGTCGGGCATCGTGTAGGCGGGCACCTGCCAGCCGTAGCCGCGCAGCTCGTGGGAGACGTCGAACTCGGTGTATCCGCGGTCGCGAGCGAGCCGGAAGCTGACCACCGGGATCGACGAACCGTCCGAGATCAGCTCGCAATGGTCGCCGACGCGCAGCTGCTCCCCCAGCCAGCGCGCGGTCGACGACAGCGTCTGCATGACCTGGGTGTAGCCCTCGCGGCCCAGCCGCAGGAAGTTGTAGTACTGGCCGACCACTTGGTTGCCGGGGCGGGAGAAGTTCAGCGTGAACGTCGGCATGTCGCCGCCCAGGTAGTTCACGTGGAACACCAGGTCCTCGGGCAGGTACTCGGTGCTGCGCCAGACGACGAACCCGACACCCGGGTAGGTCAGCCCGTACTTGTGGCCGCTGACATTGATCGACACCACCCGCGGCAGCCGGAAATCCCATTTGAGCTCGGGGTGCAGGAACGGCACCACGAATCCGCCGCTGGCCGCGTCGACGTGCACCGGAACGTCCACGCCGCCGCCGGCCGCCAGCTTGTCCAACGCCGCGCAGATCTCGGCGACGGGTTCGAGCTCGCCGGTGTAGGTGGTGCCCAGGATCGCCACCACGCCGATGGTGTCCTCGTCGACGGCGTCGAGGACCTGCTCGGGCGTGATCACGTAGCGCCCCTCCTCCATCGGCAGGTAGCGCGGTTCGACGTCGAAGTAGCGGCAGAACTTCTCCCAGACAACCTGGACGTTGGAGCCCATCACCAAGTTCGGGGTGCGGCCCTTCCAGTCTTTGCCGACCTTCTCGCGCCAGCGCCATTTCATCGCGAGCCCGCCCAGCATCACCGCTTCGCTGGACCCGATGGTGGATACCCCGGTCGCGCTAGACGGGTCGTCGTCGCGCAGGCCCTCGGCGTGAAAGAGGTCGGCCACCATGCACACGCAGCGCTGCTCGATAGCCGCGGTCGCGGGGTATTCGTCCTTGTCGATCATGTTCTTGTCGAAGGTCTCGGCCATCAGTCGCCCGGCCTGGGGATCCATCCAGGTGGTGACGAAGGTGGCCAGGTTCAGCCGCGAACTGCCGTCCAGCATCAGCTCGTCGTGGATGAAGCGGTAGGCGGCATCCGGATCCATCGATTCCTCCGGCAGCCGCAGCGCGGGGATCGGTGCGGTGAACAGCCGGCCGGTGTAAGCCGGGGCGATCGAGTGCCCGGGAACGGATGGATGGCTGCCGGTCATGGCGGATCCTCTCGTGAGCTGTTAAAGGGCGGCTAGGGCGGCGCGGATGTGGCCGGCGATTCGTGACGCCGAGGTGGGTGCCTCGCCCGGGCCCGGGTCGGCGGCCGAGAGCGCGGCGGCGTGGGCGTGAACGAACGCGCCGACAGCGGCGGCCTCGGCCGGCGGTAGTCCCGCCGCCAGCAGCGCGCCGATCATTCCCGACAGCACGTCGCCCGACCCGGCGGTCGCCGCCCAGGACTGCCCGGCCGGATTCAGGTAGACCGGGCCACCGGGGTCCGCGATGACGGTGACATTTCCCTTGAGCAGCACGGTGGCGCCGAACGTGTCGGCGAGCTTGCGGCAGACTGAGATCCGGTCGTCGCCGGGCGCGGCGCCCGCCAGCCGGGCGAATTCACCGGCGTGCGGTGTCAGCAGTGTCGGCGCCCGGCGGTTGGCCACCAGGTCGGGGTGCGCGGCCAGGATGGTCAGCCCGTCGGCGTCCACCAGCACGGGCAGGTCGGTGCCCAGCGCGAACCACAACGCGGCGGCACCCGCCTCATCGGTGCCCAGCCCCGGACCGACAACCCACGCCTGCACCCGGCCGGCCGCCGCAGGGGTGGGCGTCGCGATGACCTCGGGCCATACCGCGAGCACCTGGCTG
Organism: Mycobacterium montefiorense; assembly: GCF_003112775.1. Lineage (GTDB taxonomy): Bacteria > Actinomycetota > Actinomycetes > Mycobacteriales > Mycobacteriaceae > Mycobacterium > Mycobacterium montefiorense. Next base: position 72,310 of record NZ_BFCH01000008.1, read on the forward strand.
TGCGCGCTGCCCGCGTAACGGACCATGCCCGAGGTGGCCGCTACCGCGGCGCCGGTGCACAGCACGGCGGCGCCCGGATACGTCGACGAGCCGGCCAGGATGCCGGTCACCCCCTGCGTGTACTTGTCGTCGCGTGCACCCGGCACCGGCCAGCGGGCCGCGACGTCGCCGGCCTGGAAACCCAGCACGTCGGTTTCGGCGAGATCCAGCCCGATATCGACCATCGTGATGTCGCCGCAGTCGGCGAGCGCGTGTACGGGCTTGAGGCCGCCGAACGTGACGGTCGACACGGCGTGCACCGCGGGGCCGCTGATCGCACCGGTCGCCGCGTCGATACCGCTGGGGAGGTCGACGGCGACCACCGGGATTCCCTGCGCATCGACAGCCGCGAATACCTCAGCCGCCGCCGGCCGCAGCGGACCGGAGCCGGAGATGCCGACCACGCCGTCGATGACGAGATCGGTTGTCGGCGAGACACTCTCCACGATGCGGCCGCCGCCCTTCCGGAAGGCTGCCAGTCCCTTGGGGTGGGTGCGGTCCGGACTGAGTAATATCGCGTCCGCCGCCGCGCCGCGGCGTAGCAGGAAAGCGGCCGCCCACAGTGCGTCACCACCGTTGTCGCCCGACCCGACGACCGCACACACCCGACGGCCCGCGACCCCGCCGGTGCGGGTCCTCAGCTCACCGATGATCTCGGTGGCCAGCCCGAAGGCGGCACGCTTCATCAGGGCGCCATCGGGCAGGCTGGCCAGCAGCGGTGCTTCGGCGTCGCGGATCGCATCTACGGAGTAGTAATGCCGCATCGAATTCAGCATTCCATGCTCATCTGTGTTTGCGCACAGCACGCGTCAAGGAGCCGTCCGTACATTCGGCTGTAGCGGCGAATGGAGGGACGATGACGCGGACGGACGACGACACCTGGGACCTGGCAAATGGCGTGGGAGCCACCGCAACCGGCGTCGCGGTGGGACGCGCGCTGGCCGGCCGTGCGCCCAACCCACTGATCCACGACCCGTTTGCCGAACCGCTGGTGCGCGCGGTCGGCGTGAACTTCTTCACCCGGCTGGCCAGCGGCGAGCTGGATCCCGCCACGGTCGACGACAACGGCGACTTCGGGATGGTGGGCCTGGGCGCCATGATGGGCCTGCGCACCCGGTTCTTCGACGACTTCTTCGTGGCCGCGGGCGCGGCGGGGATCCGCCAGGCGGTGATCCTGGCGTCGGGGCTGGACGCTCGCGCCTATCGGCTGCCCTGGCCGGGCGGAACCACGGTGTTCGAGATCGACCAGTCGCAGGTGATCGAGTTCAAAAGCGCGACCCTGGCCGAGCTGGGCGCCACCCCGACCGCCGATCGCCGGGCGGTACCCGTCGATCTTCGCCACGACTGGCCCGCCGCGCTGCGCGCCGCGGGCCTGGACCCCGGCAAGCCCACCGCCTGGAGCGCCGAGGGTCTGATGCCGTTCCTGCCGCCTGAGGCCCAGGATCGGCTGCTGGACAACATCACTGAGCTCAGTGCGCCGGGAAGTCAGTTGGCCACCGAAAACCTGCAGGGCGCCAGCGATGCCGTAGCAACGATGGCCGACCGGATCCGGGTAGTCACCGAGCAGTGGCGCGAGCACGGCTTCGACATCGAGATGACGGATCTCTGGTATGCCGGCGACCGCAACGACGTGGTCGAGTACCTGAGCTCGCTCGGCTGGACGACATCCGCCGCCACGGTGCCGGAATTGGCTGTGAATTACGGTCTTTCGCTGCCGCCCGGGCCGGCCGAGCCGGTCGACAAGGAAGAGACGCTGTCGGCGATGCATTACATCACCGCCACGCGAAGCTAAGCGCTGCCGACTTCGCCCACCGCGCGAGACGGCGGCGAAACGGCGCTGGCGTCGAATGCCACGGTCAGCCACTCGCTCATCGCCGTGGCCAGCGCCGCACGGTTCTCGCGCTTGACGATCTCATGTCCGTCGTCGCTGAACAGCAGGTAGTGAACGCGGCGACCAACGTTGCGCAGCGCCTCGACGATCTGTTCCGATTCGCTGACCGGCACATTGGTGTCATGGGCCCCGTGCACCACCAACAACGGGGCCACCAACGCATCGACCCGCCGCAACGGCGACAACTGCTCAAGTAGTTCGCGGTCGCCAATGGGGTGGCCGTACTCGGGATAAGAGGAGTCCGCGATCCACGGTTCGGTGTTGCGATAGAACGTGCTCAGGTCACTCATTCCGCAGATGCTGATTCCTGCTGCGAACAATGCGGGATGAAACGTCAGCGCCGCCTGCGTCAGGTAGCCGCCGTATGACCAGCCCGCGCAGGCAACGCGGCGCGGGTCGGCGAGGCCGCTGTCCACCAGGAATTGCACGCAGTCGGCGACGTCATCGATGGCGGCGAACCGCTTTTCCTTATCGTCGGCGTGGACGAAAGTCCTTCCAAAACCCCCGGAGCCGCGGACATTCGGTGCAAGCACGCTGAACCCGTCGTTGACCAGTTGCGCAAAGATGTCGTTGTAACCGGGCCGGGCCTGACCCTCGGGACCGCCGTGCAGAAACACGACCGCGCCCGCCGGAGCGCTGGCTTCCATCGGGCGATACAGCCAGGCGTTCAGGCTCAGCCCGTCGCGCGCCGTAATCGATTGCGACTGGGCGAAGATACCGGGGATCTCCGCGCCGCGGTCGCGTTCGGTGTCGACGACTTCCCATTCGCGCGAACGCGGGTCCACCAATTCAACGATTCGCGGCAGGGCGGGTCCCTCGACGGTCATCGCGACCATCGAGCCACCGGCACTGATCGACAGCTCGCGCGCGACCGGCCCGGGCAATCCAATGGGCGCTGTCAGCGTGTAATCGGAGTATTCCAGAATCTGTAATTCGCTGCGGCCCTGCAGGTTCCACAGTAGCGCGACGGTGGACAGGTCGTCGCTGACGGCGAACTCGGCGAGATCGCAGTCCGGACGCTCGGCCACTACGGAGTATTTGACGCCGTCCAGCGTGACGGCCACTTCCAGCAGGCGGGCGTGCTCGCAGCCATGGTCACTGCGGATCAGTGCCCGTACGTATCCGTCCGCGCCGACACCCGGGTTGTACAGCTTCGTCTGCTCGCCGGTGAGTCCGTAGCGCAGCCGACGGGGCTGGTGGTCGTCCAGAATGATCCCGTCCGCGGTCGTGGATCCGGGATCGGAAGGCAGCAAGGCGATTTCGGTCTCTCCGAACAGCATGATCATTTCGTGGTAGCCACGCGGGCCGACCCGAATCAGTGCCGCCCCGGCCCAGGCGTCGACCAGCCGGCCGCCTGATCGGCTGTCCAGCACGATGTGGCGACCGTCTGCCGGATCGATCAGGCAAGACCGCCCGACCCCGTCCTCACCGGTCAGGATCGCCGCCACCAGGGTGCCGTCCCACGCGATCAGCTCAGCCGTCCCGGCCTCTTGGTCGTCGATGCGCCGGGCCATTCGATCATCGGGATCGGTGGTGACCAACCAGATTTGGCTGCGAGATCCGCTCCCGTCCGGCGTCACCTCACATGCCAGCCACTGGCCGTCCGCGGAGTGGATGACGCGAGAGACCGGACCCTCGACCGGGAGCTCAACATTGCGCGAAGAGCTGGCCCGCCAACCGCGCAAAAAGCGTTGCACCGCGCGGGGATAGCCGCCGTCGTCGACGATGTGGGCGAACGCGGTTGCATCCGGGGACAGTGACGCGCCGTAGACCTCGCGCACCTGTCCCATCGTTTCAGCCTTCCGAGTCGCGTCACCGGTCAGCGCGTCGCGTGCCACCGAGCACTTCGCCGTGCAAATTACCCGTAACGGTATCGCCGGAAAGCGGCCCTGACCCGCGCCGGACTCCATGGCTTGTCCTGCTTGGCGCGGGCCATCGGATAGAAGCAGAGTCCGATGAGGATCGACGTGAAGTGACCTATCGCGGTGAAGTTGATGCCGTGCCGGCTCATCGTGATCAGCGGGAAGCCGAAGATGACGAGCAGCACGCCGAGATAAAGCCAGCGCCATGGTCGCACGATGCGATAAGTCAGCACGGCCATAATGCCGGCAAGGAAATAGCTGACCCCGATATCGCGCGAGAGCACCAGCCGTTCGGATGCGTCGTGTTCCTCGATCGCGAAGTACAGGATGCCTTCGCTGATATACGTCGCAAGGATGTGACTGGTCAATCCGACGATGAGCCAATTGAGGTGGCCGAGCCAGTGTTCAACCGGCGCGAGAAACAGGGTGAACAGCAGCAGATAGGGCTCCAGGCTTTTGCCGTCGATCCACAGCAGGCTGGAAAACAGCACGGCGAGCGGATCAGTTCCCAACTCGTGAATGTTGGTGGAGCGGTGCAGTAAAACCGAGTGCAATTGCCGCCCGGACAGCTGGTTTTGGACGATCGTCGTAGCCATCAGGACCAACAGCCAGCCGTAGGTTAACGGCGCACCGCTGACAAAATGCCAGACCGCGAGCGCCAGGCTCCGCAGTCTCCCCCGCACCGATCCATCCGCCACGGCGTCAACTTTCGCATGCCCGGTCGTTTCGGCAGACTTTATGCCGAATTTTCCGGTTCAGGTCTTAGGTGCCGCCACCAGCAATAGACGTAGAGCAGCATCGACATCACCAAGGTGACGATGACCCACAGCGTGATTGTGACGTCAACCCACGATCCGATCGGGGGTGCGTCGGGCAGCGCATTTCGCAGCGGTATCACCGCGAACAGCATTGCCGCATACCACGTTGTCATCGGCGGCTGGAATTTTCGACGGTTGCGCGCCGTCTGAATGGCGACGAAGGAAGCAGCCCCGGCGAGCGCGAGCATCACCACGATGACGACGGCCGCGAACGCCGCAATGCTGGGCGCTCGCCGCAGTTCCACTCGGTACGGCGACTGCGGGCTGCCGGCGCCGGCCACGGCAAGTGCCCAGCCGGAAACGCGGTCGACGAATTTGACCGGCACCTGTTCGGGTCGCTGGGAGCCATAGATCAGGTCAACCGTGATTGGCCCGGACTGAAAAGTATCGAACGGCCACTGCGAGGGGTCACCACTGATGGTCAGCGGGACGGGGTACTCGCCGGGCAGCATTCCTTTTGTCCAGGAGCGCTTGCTCGGTGTGACGGCGGAGTGGACCACGACAGCGAGGTCTGCGTTCAGACCGCGGGTTACCGGATCCACCAGCCCGGGCCCGGGGGTGATAGTGACGTTGGCGTGCAGCGCGCCCTGCATCGATTGAAGTTCGAGGAAGTCGATCGTCACCGTGGTCCCGTCGGCCGCCGGTGCGCCCTGGGTGAGTTGAAGCGGGCAGCCGCAACCGGATCTGGCGTAGAGCGCGATCGTGGTGATGTACGTGGCAACGAAAAAGACCACCAGGCCAAGCATCGAAACTTTCGTCAGACGATTGCCCCTAGCGACGCCGCGCGACGACAAGATTGCCTCCCCGTTGACTGGGTCGTCTGAGATGCGAGCCCGGCCACAGATAGTAAACCCGTGCTACACACCATTGCCAGAAGCTAAGTCGGCTTGTGCGCGTGTTCTCTCACGGTTCGCCACCAGCAGTCCGATCGCGGCCCTGCTACTCGAGAGCGGCGGGCTGTTCGGGTTCGGGCCGCAGATGCCGCCACCAGCACGAGATATAGAGCCCCATCGAGATCACCAAGACGACGATCACCCAGAGCACGATCGTGATGTCGATCCAGCTTCCGAATGGAGGCGCGTCGGGCAGCGCATTTCGCAGCGGCACCACCGCGAACAGCATGGCCGCGTACCACGTCGTCATCGGTGGCTGGAATTGCCGTCGATCCCGCACCGTCTGCACCGCGACGAACGCGCCGAAGGCTGCAAGTGCGATCAGCACCGCGAGGATGACGACCCCGAACGCCACGGTGCTCGGCGCCCGCATCACGTCCACTTGATAGGGGCTGACCAGATCGGCTTCGTCGAGGCGATTCACCTCGATATCCCAGCCCAGGATGCGGTCGACCAAGGTGACCGTCGCCGCCAGCCGCAGGTTCGACGAGCCGGACAAGAGTTCGGCGACGATGGGCCCCGAATGGTATTCGTCGAAGGGCCATTCCGCGACTTCGCCGGCCACCGCCAGCGATACGCGAAATACGTCGGGCAGTGTGCCTTTCGGCCATGTGCGCTTGCTGGCCGTCACCGCGGAGGTGACCGCGATGGTGAGGTCTTCCTTGAGGCTGTGGGTTTGCGGGTCCAGCATCGAGGGTCCAGGCGCAACACTGACGTCGGCGATAAGCAGACTGTTGTTCGTCTGAACTTCTTGCACATCGATGGTCACCTTGGGAACATCGGGCGCCGTGAAACCGCGAACCGCCACATTGCGGTGGCCCATACCGCTGCCGATGTAGAGCGCGATCGAGACGACATAGGCCGCAACGAGCAGCACGACACCGGCGATGCCGAGTCTCGAGCGCCGGCTACTCAACCGTGACCGACTTCGCCAGGTTTCGCGGTTTGTCGACGTCGTAGCCGCGCGCCTGGGCCACCGCCGCGGCGAACACCTGAAGCGGGATAGTCGACAGTAGAGGCTGCAGAAGTGTTGACACCGAAGGGATTTCGATCAAGTAGTCTGCGTAGGGCCGCACCGTGTCGTCACCCTCTTCGGCGATCACGATGGTCACCGCACCGCGGGTCTGAATCTCGCGGATGTTGGACATCAGCTTGGCGTGCAGCGTGGCCGATCCCTTGGGCGAGGGCATGACGACGATGACCGGCAGGTCGTCCTCGATCAGGGCGATCGGGCCGTGCTTGAGCTCGCCGGCGGCAAAACCCTCGGCGTGCATATAGGCCAGTTCCTTGAGTTTCAGCGCGCCTTCCAGCGCCACTGGGTAGCCGACATGGCGACCCAGGAACAGCACCGTCGAGGATTGGGCGAAGCGATGAGCCAGCGCGGATACCGGCCCGATCGTCGCGAGCACCCGGGACACCAAGTCCGGCATCGCTTCCAGCTCACGGTATTCGCGCTCGACCTCGTCGGGGTACTTGGTGCCGCGGGCCTGCGCCAGCGCCAGGCCGACCAGGTAGTTGGCGGTGATCTGAGCCAGGAAGGTCTTCGTCGAGGCCACACCGATCTCCGGCCCGGCGCGGGTGTAGAGCACCGCATCGCACTCGCGCGGGATCTGCGAGCCGTTGGTGTTGCAGATCGCCAGCACCTTGGCCTTCTGCGCCTTGGCGTGCCGGACCGCTTCCAGCGTGTCCGCGGTTTCACCGGACTGCGAGATGGCCACCACCAGCGTGCTGCGGTCCAAAACCGGGTCCCGGTACCGGAATTCGCTGGCCAGCTCGACTTCCACCGGCAAGCGCGTCCAGTGCTCGATCGCATACTTCGCCAGCAGCCCGGAGTGATATGCGGTGCCGCAGGCGACCACGAATACCTTGTCGACCTCGCGCAGTTCCTGATCGGAGAGCCGTTGCTCATCGAGCACGATGCGGCCGTTCACGAAATGGCCGAGCAGAGTGTCAGCGACCGCGACAGGTTGCTCGGCGATCTCCTTGAGCATGAAGTACTCGTAGCCACCCTTTTCGGCGGCGGCCAAGTCCCAATCGATATGGAACTCGCGATATTCGACGTCTTCGTTACCGTCGAAGTCGGTGATCCGGTAGCCGTCTGCGGTGAGCACCACGCATTGGTCCTGGCCGAGCTCGACGGCGTTGCGGGTGTGCGGAATGAACGCGGCGACGTCGGAGCCGACGAACATCTCGCCGTCACCGACACCGACCACCAGCGGGGTCGACCGTCGGGCCGCCACGATGGTGCCCGGCTCGTCGGCGTTGGCGAACACCAGAGTGAAGTGGCCCTCGAGTCGGCGCAGCGCCGCCAGCACCGACGCGGCGAAGTCGCCGGCCGTCTCACCCTCGCGATACGCGCGGGCGACCATGTGCACGGCGACTTCGGTGTCGGTGTCACTGGCGAATTCGACGCCGGCCGATTCCAGCTCTTGACGCAGGGTGGCGAAGTTCTCGATGATGCCGTTGTGGACGACGGCGATCTTGCCGGCGGCATCGCGGTGCGGGTGGGCGTTGCGGTCGGTCGGACGGCCGTGGGTGGCCCAGCGGGTGTGGCCCAGGCCGGTGGTGCCGCGCAGGTGCTCCGGCGACATCTCGGCTACCGCTTTGTCCAGGTTTTCCAGCCGGCCGGCGCGACGGCGCACGGTCAGTTTGCCGTCGCCATCGACGAGCGCGATGCCCGACGAGTCGTAGCCGCGGTACTCCATGCGGCGCAGTGCGTCCATGACGACTTGGCAGGCAGGGGCCTGCCCCACGTAGCCGACAATTCCGCACATCATGACCAGGGTAGTGCAGATGGAGGTTCAGCCCGGCCTGTGGCGAGGCGATCAGGCGCTAAACCCCTGGTCAAACCGCATCGAGCGTGCGCTCTAGGCGGTTTTTGACCCGCCGGCGCAAGGCCGGACCTGCCGGCCTTGTCTGGGAACCCCAACGCCCCGACAGGCCGGTCGGCCTGCGGCAGCGGTGCTGGGACGGCGTCACATGGACGCATCGGACCCATCCCCGCTAACGTCAACGGGTGGCCCGCACCCGCAAGCTCGTCGCCGCCCTCAGCCGCCGTGGCCCGCACCGGGTTTTGCGTGGTGACCTGGCTTTTGCCGGTTTGCCAGGCGTGGTCTACACCCCCGAATCGGGGCTGAACCTTCCCGGCATCGCCTTCGGTCACGATTGGCTCACCGGCACGGCCCGTTATGCGGGTCTGCTTGAGCATCTCGCGTCGTGGGGCATCGTGGCCGGCGCTCCCGACACCGAGCGGGGCCTGGCGCCTTCGGTGCTCAATGCGGCTTCCGATCTCGGCACCGCCCTCGACATCGTGGCCGGTGTACGCCTTGGGCCGGGCAACATCAGCGTGCACCCCGCCAAGCTCGGGGTGGTGGGCCATGGTTTCGGGGCCTCGGCCGCCGTATTCGCGGCGGCTGGAATGCCGACCACACTGGCGGCGGTGGCCGCGGTGTTCCCGACCGTCACCGCTCCCCCGGCCGAACAGCCGGCAACGTCGCTGAAGGTGCCCGGCTTGATCCTCGCCGCACCGGGAGACTCAAAGACGTTGAACGCCAACGCGCTGGCGCTCTCCTTCGCGTGGACTTCGGCCACGCTGCGCATCGTTAGCAAGGCCGAACCCAGGGGGTTGGGCGAGGGCCGGCGACTGGCATCGGTGTTCGGGTTACCCGGCTCCGACCGCCGTACCCAGCGGTCGGTTCGTGCCCTGCTGACTGGATATCTGCTCGCTACGCTGGCCGGCGACAAAACGTATCGCGACTTCGCCGATCCAGATGTAGTGCTGCCCAAGACGATTCCGGTCGATCTCGAGGATCCACCCGTCGCGCTCGAAGAGAAGATCGTCGCGCTGCTGAAGTAGCGCGCCTATGCGGGCCAGCGCGACGTCAAAGTGCTTGGCGTCCACGCTGGCCAAGTAGGCGCGCCGACAAGCTGGCCAACGCTCATCTCAGCGACGATGCGAGGTCCTTTGAGTGCACTGTTGTCATAGAGGGTCGCGGAGTCGCACCGGGTGATCGCGGTGGCGACCAATGGCCAAAGGCGTTGGTACCGCTGACGAATCTTGTCCTCGGGCACCAGGTGCCCGCCCGCCGCGACTCGGTGCTTCACCCGCTCGACGGCCAGCTCTTCGGGAACGAGCAGTACGTGCAGAACGATGGTGTAGGACGCCGCGTGTGCGCTGTCGATCAGCTCGAGTTTGGACGGGTGGGAGAACACCGTTTCGGCGATGAACGATCGGTGCAGCTCAATGAGCCTCGCCCTGGTGTCGGCGGCTACCCGGGCGGCCTCATAGGAATGCGCCGCCGAGTCGCTGGGCCACCGTTGCCTGGCTATCTCGTCGGCATTGACAAAAACGCTTTTCGGCAGCAGCCGAGCGAGGGTGAGTTCGACGAAGGTCGATTTGCCCGCTCCGTTCGGGCCGACGACCAGGTCAAGCCGGTTCATCGGGCCCCGGCGTTCACCTTCTTGCGTCGTTTGGGTCGCGGCTTGGAACTCAATACCACCGACTCACCATCGGGCCGGTATTCGACGATCTCGCCGGCCTGGTTAAGGGCCACAGTGGTGACACCACGGTTGGCCAAGAGCTCCCCGTAGTGGGATTCGTTGAGGTTTTCTTGGATCGCCGCGGAGATTTCGGCGTTGAAGACGACGCCTTCTTCGACACTCAGCTCGCCCAGTTCCAGGTCCCCGGCCAGTGCCGCCTCAACCCGGCGACGTGCAGCGGAGTGCTGGCTCGACACTGAGCGCCCGACCCGGGCCCAGTGGTCGAGTTGCTGCTTGGCCGAACGGCTCTGCCGCGCCCCCTCAGCCGCGGCGCTGTCGACCAGGTCAGCGGCGAAGCGGGTCACCCGACCAGCGCTGTCAGCCATTTCTCCTCCATCTGTAGCAATATGTAACAAGTGTAGCAAAACGCTACGTACGGCCCTGAACTCCAGACAGGGCACCACACAGCCACGCGTCACACTCGCCGTGATTAAGTGGCGTTCATGCGAATCGGTATCGCCCTGGATTATTCGGGCGGCTTCCACGAAGCCGTCGACCGCATCGTCGAACTCGAGAAGTCCGGCATCGACATCGCCGTAGTGGCCGAGGCGTATTCGTTCGACGCTGTCAGCCAGCTCGGCTATCTGGCCGCCAAGACAAACACCGTCGAATTGGCCTCGGGGGTGTTCCCCATCTACATCCGCACGCCGTCGCTGCTGGCGATGACGGCCGCGGGTTTGGACTTCGTGTCCGACGGCCGATTCCACCTGGGCATCGGAACGTCCGGGCCGCAGGTGATGGAGGGTTTCCACGGCGTCGAGTTCGACGCCCCGATAGGCCGCACCCGCGAGATCGTGGAGATCTGCCGGAAGGTGTGGCGCCGCGAGCGGGTCCAATACGACGGCAAGTACTACCAGCTGCCACTACCCGCGGATCGCGGTACCGGTTTGGGTAAACCGCTGCAGCTGATCAATCACCCTGTGCGCGAACGTATTCCGATAACGATCGCATCGCTTGGCCCGAAGAACGTCGAGCTCACCGCCGAGATCGCCGAGGGCTGGCAGCCGGTCTTCTACCTTCCGGAGAAGGCCAGCACCGTCTGGGGCGAGGCGCTGGCCGCCGGGACCGCCAAACGGGATCCGGCGTTGGGGCCGCTGGACATCATGGTGCACGCGTCGACGGCGATCGGTGACAACGTCGAGGATCGGCTGGCCTGGGTTAAGCCGCAGCTGGGCCTCTACATCGGTGGCATGGGCGCCAAGGGACGCAATTTCTATCACAACCTCGCGACGCGCTACGGCTACGGAGGGGTTGCGGACAAGATCCAGGAGCTGTACCTGTCTGGCCGCAAGAGTGAGGCCATCGACCTGGTGCCCGACGAGCTGGTGCGCGGGATGTCGCTGATCGGCCCACGCGGTTTCATCAAAGAACGCATCGCCGCCTTCGCCGAGGCGGGCGTCACGACGCTGTTGGTCAGCCCCGCGGCGGCCGACCCGAAAGAGGCCGTGCGCTTCGTCGAAGAAGTACTCGAGCTGCGCGGCGCCTAAGACGTCACTGCCCCGCCTGCGGAACCTGGTCTGCGGCAATCTCACACGGCGTTGACCCCTCGGCCGCCAGCGCCGGCGCGGCGGCGGGAGCGGGCGTGACCGCCGGGGCAGCCGCGTCGGCGGGCGGTGCAGCGTCGGCGGGCGGTGCAGCGTTGGCGGGCGGCGGACCGTCAACCGGCAGGGGTGGCGTGTCGGCAGGCGGCGCAGCGCCGACAGGCTGAGCCTGCACGGCTTCCTTTGGCTCATCAGTCTTTTCAGCGTCGGCAGCATCACGCTCATCATCGGCGCCGTCATGGCGGTCGTCGGGGTGAAACGGATCGTCATCGGAGCTGTCTTCGCCGAAGGGATCTTTGCCCGCCGGATCGTCAAGCCCCGCCGAATCGCCAAACCCGTCGGTCACCGAACCCAGCAGACCGCTCATTGCATCGACAATCTGGCTGGCCAGCCCGCCGAGTCCGCCGAGCCCGCCCAGGCCGCCGGCTCCCGTCGGCAAGGCAGAAGCATCTCCGGGCGCGTACGCCAAGTCGGACAGCAGTGGCGCACCGGGTGTCGACGGCGCAGCCGGGATGGAAGCCGGCGGCGCGGGCGCCGGGCCCGCCGCGACGCCGGGAAGCGCAGCGGCCGGCTGCGTCGCCGCCGAAGCCGTCGACGGCGCCCAAGCAACTGACGGCGCCCCAGGCGGGGACGGTTGCCAACCCGGTCCGAGGTCGCCGGGCATGTCGAAGTACGCCGCGGGAGCGGCAGCCATCCGGTCGTTCACCATGTCGTAGGCAGTCCCGAACGCGGCGAGCGATGAGCGCATGGCCGCCAACCAATCGTTGCGAATGTCATTGTTCACGTGAGGTTTTATCTGCTCCTGGACGATCTGATCGGCCGTCGACCGCTCACCCGCCCCGGCCGTCACCGCCGCCGCGGCGGCCAACCACGTCGACCGCTGCGCCTGGTTGCGATCGTCGATCGCGATGGCGGTACCGACCTTCGAGTCGAGCAGATGCCACAGGTTGTCGCGTAGCGATTCGCACCGCTGCGCGGCCGCCCGCACCTCGGTGGCGACGAGGTTGGCGGCATCGCAATGGCGTTGCAAGAACGCGACCGCGGCGTCGCTGCCCATCCCGGTCCATGCTGCAGTCAGATCGGAAACCTGGGCATGCTGAATCCGCAGGCCTTCTGAGGCCACGGCGGCCGCCGCCCGCAGTTGCGCGCAGTCGCGGTCGAGGACGTGAAGGTCCAGGCCGTCCTCACTGTCGAACCAGTCACGAATCTGGCTCGGGTGTGACGTCAGGTCCGGATGCTCGTATCCCATTGTGTGGCAAGCCCGTACGTAGGCCTGGGTGTGCTCGACGGCAACCCTGCCCTCGGCGAGGCGCTCGGCGACGTCCAGCCGGTCAGCCACAGCTCAGGCGATTCGCGCCGCGGCATACAGCTCGGCATCGGCATAACGCTGCGCGCCGGACCGCAGCGCGACGGCGATCGCGACCGAAGCCCGCGACCACTGCGACAACTGCGCCGTCAGTCGCTCCAGCTCGGCGCGTAACGCATCGCCGCGTGCGGTATAAGCCCGCCCGGCCGTGGTTCCGCAAAAAGCCAACGCCGCCAGGTGATCACAGACAGCGCTGTCGATCAGTTCGGCGGCGGCCCGCAATTGGTCGGCAACCCGATGCACCGCCGCGACGTCGATTCCGGTGCGGTCAAAAGAAGCGTGTGGTACTCCCATGCCTAATCCGACGCCGGACACCCCGCCGGGGTTCCCGCCCGAATGGATTAGCGCGCCGCGCTGACCGCTTCGGCGACGCGAGTCGCCACCCGCTGCGCGATGTCTTCTTCGGGCGCTTCCACCATGACCCGAATCATCGGCTCAGTTCCCGAGGGGCGCAACAGGATTCGACCGGTATCGCCGAGTTCGGCCGCTGCCTCGTCGACCGCGCTGCGTACCGAGGGCGCGGCGGCCGCGGTGGCCTTGTCGGCGACCTCGACGTTGATCAGCACTTGTGGGAACGACTGCATCGGCGCGGCCAGGTCGGCCAGCGACGAGCCGGTCTGCACCATGCGGGTCATCAAGCAGAGCCCGGTGACGATGCCGTCGCCGGTGGAACCATGCGCGGGCATCACGATGTGGCCGGATTGCTCACCGCCCAGGCTGTACTCGCCGGAGCGCAGCTCCTCTAAGACGTAGCGGTCGCCGACCCCGGTGGTGCGGACCGTGACCCCCGCCTCGCGCATGGCCTGATGCAGCCCGAGGTTGCTCATCACGGTGGTGACCAACGTGTTGGAAGCCAGGTCGCCGGCTTCCTGCATCGCCAGCGCGAGCACGACCATGATGGCGTCGCCGTCGACGAGCTCGCCGCCGGCGTCGATGGCCAGGCACCGGTCGGCGTCGCCGTCGTGCGCGAGGCCCAGGTCGGCACGGTTCGCGAGCACCGCCGAGCGCAGCGGGCCCAGGTGCGTCGATCCGCAGCCGTCGTTGATGTTGAGGCCGTTGGGCTCGGCGTTGATCGCGATAACCCGGGCGCCGGCGGCCCGGTAGGCGCGCGGTGCGGCCGACGATGCCGCACCGTGGGCGCAGTCGACGACCACGGTCAGGCCGTCGAGCGGCTGGGTGCTGGCCTTGCCGACGTGGCGCAGGTAGCGATCGGCGGCGTCCTCGGCGTCGATAACGCGACCGAGCCCGGCGCCGACGGGACGCAATCCCGGACCGGCCGCGACGAGTTGTTCGATCTGATCCTCGGTGTCGTCGTCCAGCTTGCGGCCGCCGGGCCCGAAGATTTTGATGCCGTTATCGGGCATCGGATTGTGCGACGCGGAGATCATCACGCCGAAGTCGGCGTCATAAGCGCCGGTCAGATAGGCCACCGCGGGGGTGGGCAGGATCCCGACCCGCAGCGCGTCAACACCCTGGCTGGTCAGGCCGGCGATCACCGCGGCTTCCAGCATCTCGCCGCTGGCCCGCGGATCGCGGCCAATCACGGCAACGTGTCGCCCCAGCTTTCCCGGCCCGGCCAGGCGCCGCGCCGCGGCGGTGCCCAAGGCCAGGGCCAGCTCGGCGGTCAACTCGCGATTCGCGACCCCACGCACACCGTCGGTGCCGAATAGTCGACCCATCGCACAAACCTCTCACAGTGATGTCATGCGCACAAAGCGCACTTACTTTTGTGACCGCAACCGCGCACGTTTACGCGACGACACGCCGAAGACGGCGGACATAAGTCGCACAAAGATACGCGGTCGCGGCCAGAAAGTGATCGCTGATCAGCGCTTGCTGTACTGAGGTGCCTTACGGGCCTTCTTGAGGCCGTACTTCTTGCGCTCGGTGGCACGCGGGTCACGGGTGAGGAATCCGGCCTTCTTCAGCGGAGGCCGGTCCTCGGGCTGGACCAGGATCAGCGCCCGGGCGATGCCCAGACGCAGCGCACCGGCCTGCCCCGACGGGCCACCGCCGTGCAGCAGCGCGTAGACGTCGAAGGTCTCCACCCGGTCGACGGTGACCAGCGGAGCCTTGATCAGCTGCTGGTGCACCTTGTTGGGGAAATAGGCCTCCAAGCTGCGGCCGTTGAGGTCGAACTTGCCGGTGCCGGGCACCAGGCGCACCCGCACCACGGCCTCCTTGCGGCGGCCGACGGTCTGGATGGGCCGATCGAGCACGACCGGCGCGCTGGGCTGGGCCGCAGCTGCCTCCGCAGTGGGCTCGGCCGCAGTCTCGACAGCGGCCTCAGCCGGGGTCTCGGCCGGAGCCTCCTCGGTGGTCACCTCGACGACCACTTCGGCGACCGCTTCGGTCGTTTCGTCGTTGGTTTCGGTCACTGGGCCACCTGCTTGATCTCGAACGGAGCCGGCTGTTGCGCGGCATGCGGGTGCTGCGGGCCGGCGTAGACGTGGAGTTTTTTCTGGATCTGACGGCTGAGCTTGTTGTGCGGAAGCATGCCGACGATCGCGTTCTCGACGACGCGGGTGGGGTGCTTTTCCAGCAGCTCGCCGATCGTGCGCTTACGCAGACCGCCGGGATACCCCGAGTGGCTGTAGGCCAGCTTGTTCTTCAGTTTGTCGCCGGACAGGGCGACCTTTTCGGCGTTGATGACGATGACGAAATCGCCGCCATCGACATTGGGTGCGAACGTCGGCTTGTGCTTGCCGCGCAACAGGGTGGCTGCCGCGACGGCAAGGCGGCCAAGCACTACGTCCGTGGCGTCGATGACGTACCACGACCTCGTGGTGTCACCCGCCTTTGGCGCGTAGGTGGGCACAGCGCTTACCTTCTTTTCTCTCGGGTGGATCCCGGTTCGAGCCGGGTGCCGGTCAGGCGTCCACGGTTGGGGTTTGGTCTCGGCGACCGACATTGACCCGAGTCCCCGGCGTACCGCACGCCAACCGAGCAGCTTACCGACCCATATCCCCGCAGGTCAAAATGACTGTGTGGTCCCGCCGGCTCTCCTTCCGCCGGGACCACACAGGGGCTCATGGTTGCGGCGACCTTGCCCAGACACCGGCTGCCCGGCGATCGGCGCTCGCCACCTCGTCGGCGCCATCGCGGACCGCATGTCCCAAATCCATCAGGATCTCGTTCAACGCGGTCGCCGCCTGGTGCCACTTGAGCTGTTCGGCCTGGTACGCGGCTGCCGCTTCGCGGGTCCAGAGCTGCTGCAACGGGGCGATCTGAGACCTCAACTCATCAAGCGCGGCGTTGAGACGAACCGACGTGGTGTGGATCTCTTGGCGCACCGAATGTTCGATTTCGCCGAAGTTATAGGACAGCACGGGGTCCACAGGAACGTCCTCTCACAGATCTGCGCCGGCGGCGCCGATGTGGTGTGCATGGTTGTGGCCGGCCTCCTGAAGCGTGGCCTCGTTGTGCCGAATCGTGTCGGCGATCTGGTGCAGCACGTGGTAGAGCCGCAACGACTCGGCGTTCCAGCGATCCACCACATCCTTGAACCGGGCAGCGGCAAGCCCACCCCACACCGACGGCGGCACACTGCTCATGCGGCCCATGAATGCCTGCAACATCGCCCGGATCTCTTCGTTGCGGGCGTCCGTGGTGCCTGCGACCGAACGCATCGGATCAAAGTCGGTGCTCAGCGTGTTCGCACCTTGCGGCGTAGTCACCCTTCTCCTTCCTTCCTGATACCAAGTACGACCACGCCCGACCCCATTCGGTTCCGTCCGATTTTCGGTGCGTACCCGATACTCATCCGATCGCGTGGGCGGACCGCACCGCCTGCTCACACGGGACACGGACGGCCTCCTCACCAGCAGGCCGGCTCTGGCATCCGACGCTGATCCGAACCGATCCATCAACCACCACCGTCCATCGCACCTGATGACTGCTGCGGACTTCGCGATAAGTCACCGCGGGCCGGCCGGCGCTTACTCCGGACGGATTGAAGTCCACGAACACACCGCCGGGTTCGGTATTGATCGCACGTTTCAATCGCTCGGCGGTGGCGCTGAGCGTCTCATCGGGAATCCGCGACTGTGTGATGTGCAGCGCCACTTCAGGATCTGACGGCGAACTCACCTGCACCCGCGCCGAACCCGGCCCCACGACCACGCGCTCTGTCCGCCAATTCGCCGGCACCGTCAGCGCAACTCGGCCTTCCACGAGAAAGGTCGTCGGCGCCGCCTCCAGGGGCGGGATCGCACGCCGACCACCCGCGGCCACCGCCGGCCCCGTCGCGGCCAGCACGATGGCAGCGGCTACCAACCCAGCACGTATCCGGACGCGTGATCGCACGTGAGAAGCATCGACAACGGATGGCGGCAATCGCGCCGCACCCTTGGGCTTGGCAAGCATCGAGGCCGTTAGCCGTGACAGCCCGGCGTCATCGATCGCCACTACAGAATGACCGTTTCGGCGGACTCGACCGGCGATCAACTGCGCAAGCGCTCGCGCTCCGCCAACCGCGCCGGAGGCATCGATCAAAATGGAAGACGCTGTACCACTTTCTATTTCGCCGATCAGGCGCGAAATATTCTCGGCAAGAGCGTCCGGGTCTGCTGCGCGCGGCACCGCAACGACATCGTCAATCGAGATCGCCACCAACCGCTCAGCGATCTCCACAACCGGCGCTTCCGGCTGTGCATTGGCTACCTGCCTGAGCAACCACGACCGCGGGCGCAGCTGAATATCTCCGGGCAGGGTTGCTGCCGCCGCGGCAACTACGCCGACCCGCGACGACGGCCACCACGACGGGTAGACCACCTGAATTGCCCTGTGCACGTGTGATTTCCCGCAGTCCAACGACCGCAGCACAACGGGCCACAACGAATCGACATCTACCGGTCGCCCATCCACCAACGCCACTTGATCGTCGATTGCCTCTAGTGCCGCGCGAAATACCTCGGACATGTCGTCCGCAACTTTTCCGGTACCGCAACATAACCGACGGATCGTCCCCGGACCGGTCCCAATGATGGTGCGATGCGCGCTCACGGCGCGGGGCTCCAGCCCACCTGAATTACCTGTTCGTCGCCGGCCTGACTGACCAATACGCCACGCCCCGCGGGCAACCGCTCCGGACGGCCCGAACCCACCAGGCAGCCGTCATCCGGACGCGCACTCATCATCAGTCCTAGGCAGCCGATCTCACGCAGGCCCGCCAGCACTGGCTCGAAGAGGCCGCGGGCCGCGCCCCCGCTGCGCCGCGCCACGACTAGGTGCAAACCCAGATCGCGGGCATACGGCAAGTATTCGAGCACGGATAGCAGCGGGTTTCCCGACGGCGTAGCGACCAGGTCGTAGTCGTCGACCACCAGGTAAACGTCTGGACCTGACCACCAAGACCTGGCCAGCAGCTGTGCCTGAGTCACGTCCGAGGGGGGCATCCGCCGTTGCAGCAGATCGTGCAGATCCGGCATCAGCGACCTGAGCGCAGTCGGTGACATGGCGTAGCCGCCGAGATGTTCTGACTCCACGACACCGAGCAGGGTGCGCCGATAGTCGACGATCAGTATTTGCGCCTGCGCAGCCGTCTTCGTCCGAGCAATTTCGCGGCACAAGGTGCGCAACGCGGTGGTCTTCCCGCATTCGTTGTCGCCGAGAACCAACAGATGCGAATTCCGCTCGAAATCGACTTTGACCGGATGCAGTCGACGCTCCTCGAGGCCGAGGAGCATTTGTGGCTCGCCTTGGCCGCCCGCCTGGTCGACGACGACCCGGTGGTCGATATGCGTGGGCAGCAGCAGTATGGGCGGGGCGGCTAACTCATCGGCACGCCATCGCAGCTCGCTTACGTCAATAGGCAGGGAGATGGCCATCTGCAGTCCGTCGCGGGATAGACCGCGGCCGGGTCGGTCGCGGGGGACCTCGTTGGCACGTTTGCGGTCAAGCTCTGAATCAGCGGGATCGCCCAACCGCAACTCGATGCGGGTGCCGATCTGATCCTTTAGTGACGGTCTGATCTCTGCCCAGCGCGAAGCCGAAAGCACCACGTGCACTCCGAACGAAAGCCCTTGGGCCGCAATGGCAGCAATCGCTTCCTCAACCTCCCCGAACTCGTGGCGTAGGCTCGCCCAGCCGTCGATGACCAGAAAGACGTCACCGATCTGGCTTCCGTCGCCCAGTTCGCAACCGAGGGCCTCCCGGGAGTGCACGATGGAATCGATCTCGGTGATCATGCGGCCGACGAGCTGCGGCTCGGCCCTGCCCGCGACCGCACCCACGTGCGGCAATTCGCGTAGCGACGCCAGCGTTCCGCCACCGAAGTCCAGACAGTAGATCTGCACCCGGTCCGGACCATGAGCGGCAGCCAACGCGGTGATCAACGTCCGCAGCGCTGTCGACTTGCCCGTTTGAGGTGCACCCACGATCGCGACATTGCCTGCAGCGCCGGATACGTCGACCACCAACGGTGTCCGGCATTGCTCGAACGGGCGATCAACAATTCCGATGGGTACCGCCAGCGGAGCCGGTACCGCATCGCGCAACAGACTCTGCAGTGGTGGGGCCAGGCCCAGCGGGGGCAGCCAGACGCGGTGCGCAGGCGGCCCGTGTCCGGACAGGCGGTCCAGCACGGTCCGCAAAATCGTCGGGGCGGCCGACCCATCTGGCTCGTCGGCGCGCGTGATCGGTCCGACGGCCTGTGCGGTGAACATCCGCACCGCTGCCGGCGTGTTGTGGTGTGCTGGTACGCCGGCAGGAGCCGCCCTTTCTGCCTCAAGCGGTCCCGACACGAACGCGGTTTGGAACCGAATCAACTCGCCGCTACCGGAACGCAGCAGGCCCGCCCCGGGCGTGTTCGGCAGCTCGTAGGCGTCGGGCGTTCCCAGGACGATTCGCGATTCGCTCGCGGACAAAGTCTTCAAGCTCATCCGATAAGACAGGTGTGCTTCCAGTCCGCGCAGCCGGCCCTCGTCGAGCCGCTGGCTAGCGAGCAATAGATGCATGCCCAGTGATCTGCCCAGTCGACCGATCGCGACGAACATGTCTGCGAAATCGGGATGCTGGCTGAGAAGTTCGGAAAACTCGTCGACGATGATGAACAGCGCTGGCAAGGCGGTCAATTGCGTGCCGGCCGTGCGAGCTTGCTCGTATGCGGCCACGCTGGCGCAGCGCGCCGTCCGCAACAACTGTTGCCGACGGTTCATCTCACCGGCCAGTGAGTCTCGCATCCGCGCTACCAGCGGCGCTTCCTCCGAGAGGTTGGTGATGACCGCGCAGACATGCGGCGCGTGCGTCAAATCGAGAAATGTTGCCCCGCCTTTGAAGTCAATGAGGAGTAGGTTCAGTACTTCCGGGGAGTTTCGCGCCATCATGCCAAGTGCGACGGTGCGCAGCAGCTCCGACTTGCCCGACCCGGTTGCGCCCACACAAAGCCCGTGTGGCCCCATGCCATTTTCGGCGGCCTCCTTGATATCCAGCTCGAGAGGCATTCCGTCGACCGTGTGCCCAATCGGCGCACAAAGTCGACCGCGACGGTCTTGACTGCGCCACACCGCGATTGGGCTAGAATGGGCAGCACCGAGTCCGACTAGGCCCAGCCAGCCTTTACCGCCATCCGATTCAGACGCCGCGCCGGCCCGGTAACCGGCAAGCCGGCGTGCGCATATCTGGGCGTCCAGCCGATCCATCTTGTCGGGGTGCGCCAACTCGCGAACCGTGTCGCCGTGCGTGATCGTCATCGGGGAGCCGCTGCGGCACGGGACGGCCTCGAGCACCGTCGCATCCGTGAGCGCGCCGGCGCTATCAAAGTCGACGCGCCCCGGTAGGTCGCATACCACCACCACCCGCGGCGGCAGTCCGCCACCGGCCAGTGCGGTCTGCGCCTCCCCCGCGCTGTGATACACCATGCGGGCGGACCCTAACGAGTCACTGGCAGCCGGATGTTGATTGTGCGGCAACCACTTCAACCAATCCCAGTGTGCCCGATTCTGGCTCTCGATCACGCCGACGATCAGCAATTGATCCGGAGGGTGTAGCACGGCCAGCTGGCAAATCATCGCGCGCAACAGTCCGCGGACCTCGGCAGCATCGCCATTGACTGTCACGGATAGCGTTGCACTGAGATCAATCGCAATTGGCACATCCGCGATCGTCGCGTGTGTGTGGATAAACCGATACGCAGCCGCGACGGTGACTGGATCCGAACGCTCCTCGGTGCAGATTTCGGGTCCCACCAACCGGGTCGAAAGTTCCTGACTGCCGACCCCGATACGAACCCGACAGAAGTCGGCGTCGGTCGTTCGTCGCTCCCACATCCGCGGGCCGCCTATCAATGTCCACAGGGCAGCGGGATCGGGGTGCGTCCAGTCAAGTGATGCACGCTGTGCCACAGCGGTTTCAGTAACCAGCACACGCAGGCGACCCAGGTAGCCCAAGTAGTCGGCTCGGTCGGCACTGATCTCGCCGCTGCGCCGGCGGCCACCTTGGGTGATCGCGGTCAGCACCATCGAAACCAGCATCATCATCGGGAACACTAAGAATGCGGGGTTGCGGGTCACGGCCGAGCCGGACAGGAAGATCACGGCCGTGGCGCCCAAGGTCGCGATCGACATGCCAACTGGCAGCATGCGCACCAACAGATTTGGAGGGGAATCCGGCAGCTGAGGCGGCGCGGCAACGATGATGTCTGCGGTCGCGACTTGCAATGGCAGCTGCCGCACGGCAGGCACGAACCTCTGAGTCATCCCGGGCCCTCCCAGCGTGCGACGACGTTAAACGGCGACGTAATCGTCCGCAACTCACCTGTGGACAGGCGAATACAGATGGATTGAAATCGCGTTAGCGTCCCGCTCATCCGAATCTGAAGAGGGTGACGTTGTCTGTATCCGATCAGGGGTTACGCCGCGTGTCCGTGCACGCCGGCACTGCCGTCGCCGACTTGGCTCTGCCTTGCAGGATGCCTGTCGCGGCGTTGCTCCCACCGATCGTCGACATCCTCAAAGCCCACGGCGTCAGCGATCTGACCGGGGTTTCCTACCAGCTATCGATCCCCGGCGCTGCCGCACTGGATTCATCAATGACATTGGTACAAAACGGTATCCGTGACGGCGATGTCCTCGTGGTGAGCAGGTCCGCAGCACCGCCACCGGCTTTTCGTCACGACGATGTAGCCCAAGCCGTGTCACAGATCCTGAACGAGCGGACCTCGAGTCCATCCCAGATTCGCAGGGTAATGCGGCTTAGTGCCTCGCTGGCGGCGGGCTACCTTGCCGGCATCGGGAGCCTCGCCCTCATTCGAAACACTTTCATGGCCGGTGCGGAGGGACACCGTGGCGCGACCGCAGGAATCGCGGTAAGTGTCGCATTTGCCGCCGCGATGATGTCGGCGCTGGCGCAGCGCGCATATCGTGACGCGATGGCGGGGCTCACGCTGGGCCTGACTAGCACGGCGTTCGCCGCGACCGCGGGATTTCTGGCGGTGCCGGGCGCCCCGGGTCTGCCCAACGTGCTTCTGGCTGCTAGCTCGGCGGCGGTCACGGCGACGCTGACGATGCGCGTATCAGGCTGTGGGGAAATCACGTTGACTGCGGTGTCGTGCTTCGCGGCGGTCGTCGCCGTCGCCGCGTTCGGAGGCGTGCTCACCGGCGTCCCGCCGTATGTGATCGGCGCGGTATCGGCGGTGGTTTCGCTTGGCCTGCTGGGCGTATCTGCACCCGCTGCCGTTGTCCTGGCCGGATTGTCACCAAAGTCCAACTGCGATAACGCTGTCGAAGACCTCACCGCCAATGCGCTCCGCGCGGATGCCTGGCTGTCGATTCTGCTGGCCGCATTCTCGTCCTCGGGAGCCGTCGGAGCGATCGTCACCGTATTGGCGGGCATACCGCGGTCTGGTTGCAGCACCTTTTCGGCGGCCACCGGCGTGCTACTGCTGCTGCGCGCCAATGCGGTTGATAGAAATGGAACGTTGGTGTGCTTCATCGGCGCGGTGGTGACTATCGGCACGACGGTCGGCTTCGCCGCGATCAGAGCCCCAGAGCACGGCCCGTGGATTGCTGCAGCGACCACGCTATTGGTCGCTACAACCGTCTACTTGGGGTTCGTGGCTCCTGGCATATCTTTCTCACCCATCGCGCGAAAGAGTGCCGAGCTGTTGGAGTGTTTGGTCCTGATCGCGATGGTTCCGTTGACTTGTTGGATATGCGGCTTCTATGACACCGCTCGCGGTCTGCATCCGACATGGAGTTGAGCACTTCGCGTGTGGTGCGGCTGGTCGCGGTATTGGCGCTGACTGTGCTGTCACAATTCGGAACTCCCTGGGCACAAGCGGTTTCGCCGCCAGAGATCGACGATAGGTTGCTGCCCAAGCCGGCGTTGCCGGCACCTCCGTGGCCGACGGCGCAACGCGAGGTCTGCACGATGGTGACAGGAGACCCGGGCCCCGGCCGTAACCAGCTCGCAGCTTTCGACCTTCCGCGCATCTGGCAGCTCACCCGCGGCGCGGGCCAACGGGTCGCGGTCATCGACACCGGTGTGTCGCGAAACCGCCGGCTGCCCGATGTAGTGGCGGGAGGCGACTATGTGTTCACCGGCGACGGCACCCAGGATTGCGACGGGCACGGGACCTTGGTCGCCGGAATCATCGCCGCCGCAGCCGATTCCAAAGCCGATACCTTCAGTGGTGTGGCGCCCGATGTCACGTTGATCAGCATCCGCCAGTCCAGCGGGAAATTTGCACCCGCAACCGACCCGTCAAGGCCGGGGATCGGTGATGTCGACACCATGGCGAGAGCGGTCCGCACCGCCGCGGACCTGGGCGCGTCGGTCATCAATATTTCGTCGGTGGCCTGCGTTTTGGCTACCTCAGCGCTCGACGACCGGGCGCTAGGCGCCGCGCTGGCCTACGCGGTGGACGTCAAGAATGCCGTTGTCGTTGCCGCGGCCGGAAATACCGGTGGCGGCGGGCAATGCCCGCCGCAGCGCCCGGATGCGACTTGGCAGACCATCTCGGTCGCGGTCAGTCCGGCCTGGTATGACGACTACGTGCTGACCGTCGGCTCGGTAAACGCCGAAGGGGCACCGTCGGCGTTCACTCTGGCCGGCCCGTGGGTCGACGTCGCGGCGACCGGCGAGGCGGTGATGTCACTGAGTTCTACATCGTTGTCCGGCACCAGTTACGCCGCGCCAGTCGTCAGCGGGCTCGCCGCCCTGATCCGGGCCCGGTTTCCGGTGCTGACGGCGCGGCAGGTGATGCAGCGCATCGAGTCGACTGCCCATCACCCACCCGCGGGATGGAATTCGTTGGTCGGCAACGGCACAGTCGATGCCCTAGCGGCGGTAAGCACCGACTCGAGTGCTCCCGGCAACATCGCCAAGCCACCGCCGGCACATGTGCCGATCGGCGCACCGCCGCCCCGCACGCCCACGAGTTCTGGTGCGCGCGACACCGCGTTGCGCGGCGCAGCCCTGTGTCTGGTCGTCCTGATGTGCGCGCTAGTCGCCGGTGCAGCCAAGCGGCAGCTACGGAAGTCAAGGGACAACGTCGCGGGCAACTGACGCATTCGCCCTGCTGAGTTCCGGTCCGGATGGCAACACCGCGAGCATCGGCCATGGCACCGGTACTGCTTCCGTCCGCAGACCGAGGTCATGTGCGGAGTCGTTGTCGTGAATCGCGAACCGCACACCGGTGTCAGTGACGAGATAGCGCGCGCCGGCCCCGCTATTCCCCCGCACGTAGGCGCCGTGGCCGGGCGGCACGTAGACGCCGTCGAGTGCAGGACCGCGACCGTCGGCTTGCGATAGAACCACCGGCGTTTGGTCGGCCCGCAGCGGCAGACCACTCCCGACAACGAACGCGACTCCGGCCGGGCCGGACGCCGTGGGCGCCGAACTCGCGCACACGGTGGTAGTAGTGCCGTTCGAACTGCCATCCCCGGGAGCGCGCTCGGGAAACGTCTGCACCGGAAGCGTGTTCGAGATCTGCGCGCCCCGGAGCACGTCTGGCGCCACCGCGATGACGTTGGCGACGCCCCTTGAGTCACTGAAACGCATTAGATCCGCGGCTACCTGGCCCACCCGCTGCACCCCGGTGCTCAGGACGGCGTAATACTCGTCACCATCTGCGCGTGTGACGCGCAGCACACTGCCGACCGGAAAGGCGGGAAGTCCAGCCGCCTTGCCGCCCGCGCCGCGAATCCGTGGAGCCGTGATTGGCGGCGCCTCCGGAACCGCGTTCAGCAATGACTGGGAGACGACGGTCGGCCCGCGACCCTCCAGTCGTAGGGCACGCAGCACGGCGGTGTCCGCAAGGTCCACCACGGCGCGCAGCCCGTTGTAGAGAAGGTAGGCCGGCGGACCTGTCCCGGATGTGACCAGGAGGGCTTGATCGCGGCCTAGACGATGGGCCGACGACCCCCGAGTCGACCCGACGACGACGGTCGTGGCCGCTCCGCCGTCAGTATCACAGATCGTCCAGGCCGCTTCGTCGCCCGATAGCAGCGGGCCGAGAAGCTGCGGTGCGCCCGGAATGCCCAGCAGCGGACCGCGTTTGGTGTGGCTCAGTTCTGACTCGGACACTGGCTGCGGATTGGCATCAGTCGCCGCGATCAACCGCGCCGAGGCCAGATTCATCGCCGGGTGCCAGATATCGCCGACTCGCACATACAGCGCTCCGGTTGCCCTGCCGACGACGATCTGAGCGTGATCCAGCTGTACCTGGGGCCGCAGCACCCCAACAAACGCACATCCCGCCAGCCCGATGGCCGCCAGCACGCAGCCAACATTCAGGGGCCCGGTTCGCGACCGAAGGGGTTCGCTGGACGCGCAGGTATCCCCGCTAAGTAATGCGCGCGCGATGCGACGCAGCAGGAATCGGTAACCGCTGACGTGCACCCAAGTCGTCGGTTGGTGGGGCACTGACCTCCCAAGATCCGCGAATCGTTGTGCCACGTTAAACCGCTAATCGGCACCCCCGTCGCCGGTTATTCACAGGCGCACACGTTTCGGAAGGTCTCAAAATGGGTAAAATTACCGCGTGATTTTTCACCGCAGTAAAATTACCGCGTGATTTTTCACCGCATTCGTACCCGTCGGGCGGGCAGCGTGCGGTTAGCCGGTCGCTGGCTCGGCCTGGGCGCTGCCGCCCTGGTCGCGGCCTCGGGCCTGCTCGCCACGCCGAGTCCCCCGACCGCGCACGCCTTCGATTGCCCCGACGTCGAGGCCATCTTCGCCCGCGGCACCAATGAGCCGGCCGGCCTGGGCCGCGTCGGCGACGCCTTCGTCGACTCGCTGCGCCAGCAGACCGGCGGATTGAACATCCTGCCCTACGGCGTGAACTATGCCGCCAGCAAGCTGCAGCTGCACGGCGGCGACGGCGCCAACGACACCATCGACCGCGTCAAGAAGAGCGTGGAGACCTGCCCGAACACCAAGATCGTGCTGGGCGGCTACTCCCAGGGCGCGTCGGTGATGGACATCGTGGCCGGCGTCCCGATCGGCGGCATCAGCTGGGGCAGCGCGCTCCCGGCGCAGTACGCCAACAACATCGTCGCCGTCGCCACCTTTGGTGACGTGGCCGACCGCGCCGGCGGGACGCTGCCCAGCCAGAGCGCGATGCTGGGCTCCAAAGCGATCGACCTGTGCAACCCCAACGACCCGATCTGCCACTCCGGCCCCGGCAACGAGTGGAGTGGGCACACCGAGGGCTACGTCCCCGTCTACACCACTCAGGCCGCGGCGTTCGTCGCATCCAAACTGGTCGGCACCGGACAATCGGTGCCCGGATACGGGCCGTCGGTCCCGGGCGCTGGCCCGCAGACCCCCGGCTACGGCCCGCAGACGCCCGGGCAAGCGCCCGGCCCCGTCCCGCAGACTCCTGGCCCGCTGACCCCGGGATACGGCCCGCAGACGCCCACCCCGTCGGTACCCGGCCCGACCTCGCCGCAGACCGACGTGGTTGCTGCAGTTCACTGACGCACAGTCAGTAACACGTACCATCGCGGCATGAGCCTTGCCGCAAAAAGACCGCGGGCGCACAGATACCCCAGCTTGGCGGCCATCGCACTGCTCGCGGCGGCCACCATGCTGTTCGCAGCCCCGCTGATCCCGCGGGCGTCCGCATCGTGCCCGGACGTCGAGGTGGTATTTGCCCGGGGCACCAACGAGCCGCCCGGCGTCGGGAAGGTGGGCGGAGCCTTCATCAACTCCCTGCGCCAGCAGACCAGCCGAAATGTGGGGGCATACGGGGTCAACTACCCCGCCAACGACGACTTCCTGGCCGCCACCGACGGCGCGAACGACGCCAGCGGCCACATCCAGCACATGGCCGACGCCTGCCCCAACACCACGCTGGTGCTCGGCGGCTACTCCCAGGGCGCCGCGGTGATGGACATCGTCACCGCCGCCCCGCTGCCCGCCCTCGGCTTTCACGAGCCGCTGCCGGCCAACGCCGCCGATCACGTCGCCGCGGTCGCCCTGTTCGGGAACCCGTCGGGGCGGGCCGGCGGTCTGATGAGCGCGCTGAGCCCGGATTTCGGCGGCAAGATCATCAACCTGTGCAACCGGGGCGACCCGATCTGCTCCGACGGCAACTCATGGCAAGCCCACCTCGGCTACGTGCCCGGATTGACCAACCAAGCCGCACATTTCGTCGCCGGCAAGATGTAGCGACGCAAAGATCCGGTCACATCGGGGTCGCACAGTGGTCACAGCCGTTCACTAGCGCCCGACGAAAATGCGTACCATCGGCTGATGGGGGTTGGACAGATGGGTAGCAAGTTTGCCGGAGTAGCGGGTGCCGCTGCGCTCACCGGGACGTTGATGATTGCCCCGACCGTGGCTTTGGCTCCGGTCGCATCGGCCGGGCCGGCGTGTCCGGGCGCCGAAGTGGTGTTCGCCCGGGGCCGTGAGGAACCGCCCGGCGCCGGGTTGGTGGGCGACGCGTTCGCCAATTCGCTGCGCTCCAAGACGCAGCTGCCGGTCGGCGTCTACGGGGTCAACTACCCCGCCGACGTCGATCCCGCCAAGGGCGCCATCGACATGAGCTCTCATGTTCAGTACATGGCGAAACACTGCCCCAACACCCGCGAGGTGCTCGGCGGCTATTCGCTCGGGGCCGTGTCGGCCGACCTGGTGGTCGCGGTGACGCAGCCCTCGTTCGGGTTCAAGAACCCGCTGCCGCCGGGCATGGATCAACACGTCGCGGCCGTCGCGCTGTTCGGCAACGGCACTCAGCGCGTACTCGGCCCGGTCCCCAGCTTCAGCCCCGCCTTCGCCGGTAAGACGATCGAGGAGTGCGCGCCCGGCGACCCGATCTGTTCGGGCACCGGCAAGGCGGTATGGGCCTCGCATCTGCAGCCCTCCTACATCGACTCCGGGCTGGTGGATCAGGCGGCGGCCTTCGCTGCCGGCAAGCTGTAGCCGTGATCCACAGGCGCACAGGCAATTCTAAGACGCCCCAAGTGGCGGTGGCGGTCGCGTGACCGCAGAATACTGTCGTGACGACCACCGCCGCGACCGATCGCGACACATTGCCGGCCACCCGGGAAACGCTCGAAGACTACACACTTCGCTTCGCTCCGCGTAGCTACCGCCGGTGGTCTACGGCGGTGGTCGGGATCTCGGCGCTGGGCGGCATCGCGTATCTGGCCGACTTCGCGATCGGCGCCAATCTCGGCATCACCTATGGCACCTCAAATGCGTTGTGCGGGATTGGGATCTTCGCGGTGGTGATCATCGCGACCGGACTCCCCCTGGCCTACTACGCCGCGCGCTACAACATCGACCTGGATCTGATCACCCGCGGCAGCGGTTTCGGCTATTACGGCTCCGTGGTGACCAACGTGATATTTGCGACGTTCACGTTCATCTTCTTCGCACTCGAAGGCTCGATCATGGCGCAAGGTCTGCGGCTGGGTTTGCATGTTCCGCTGTGGCTCGGTTACGCCTGCTCCACGCTGGTCATCTTCCCGCTGGTGATCTACGGCATGAAAGTCCTTTCGCAGCTGCAGCTTTGGACAACTCCGCTGTGGCTGCTGCTGATGGTCGCCCCGTTCATCTATCTGGTCACCAGCCATCCGGAATCCGTCGGCGAGTTCTTCTCCTACACCGGTAAGCAAGGCCACGGCGGCGTGGACGCCGGGTCGGCCTTGCTGGCCGCCGGTGTCTGCCTGGCGCTGATCGCCCAGATCGCCGAACAGATCGACTACCTACGGTTCATGCCGCCGCGCACGCGAAAGAACTCGCGCAGCTGGTGGACGTGGGTGCTGTTGGCCGGCCCCGGTTGGGTGTTGTTCGGCGCGATCAAGCAGATCGTCGGGCTGTTCCTGGCCGTGTATCTGGTCTTTCATTTGGCGGGTTCGATTTCGATCGCGAATCAGCCGGTGCACCAATTCGACGAGATCTACGGTAATTTCATGCCGGACTGGCTGGCTCTGACGCTGGCGGTGATCCTGGTGGTGCTCAGCCAGATCAAAATCAATGTGACGAACGCGTATTCGGGTTCGCTGGCGTGGACCAACTCGTTCACCCGGATCACCAAGCACTATCCGGGCCGCGTCGTCTTCCTCGGCGTGAACCTGACGATTGCGCTGATCCTGATGGAAGCCAACATGTTTGACTTCCTGAACACGATCCTGGGTTTCTACGCGAACTGCGGCATGGCGTGGGTGGTGGCGGTGGCTTCCGACATCGTCTTCAACAAGTACTTGCTGGGGCTCTCGCCGAAGGCACCCGAGTTCCGCCGCGGCATGTTGTACCCGGTCAACCCGGTCGGCTTCGGCTCGATGCTGCTGGCCGCGGGGCTCTCGATCGTCGCGTTCTTCGGCGGCCTGGGTGAGGCGTTGCGACCGTATTCGCCGTTGGTGGCCATCATCGTCGCGTTGGTGATGCCGCCGATCCTGGCGATCGCGACCCGGGGCCGCTACTACCTGCGGCGCACCCACGACGGCATCGAGCTGCCGATGTACGACGAGCACGGTAACCCGACGGCCGATCAATTGACTTGCCACGTCTGCAATCACGACTTCGAACGCCCCGACATGCTGGCTTGCCAGGCCCACGACGCATACATCTGTTCGCTGTGCCTGTCCACCGACAAGCACGCCGAGCACCTGCTGGACGCCCGAGACTAGCGGGTGCGCAGATCCCGGGTGATCAGGATGCGCGATGCGAGCTGGTCGTCGGGCGGATAATCCACCCCCACCAACGTCAGGCCCTGCGCCGGCGCGGCCGCGAAATCGCTGGATCGGTTTGTCGCGCTGAGCAATTCACCACACCACTGTGGCGTGCGCCGACGCTCACCGACGGCCAGCAGCGCCCCAACCAGTGAGCGCACCATCTGCCAGCAGAACGCATCAGCGCTGACGTGAGCGGTGATCAGATCGCCCTCGCGCGTCCAGTCCAGTCGCTGCAGGTCGCGAATCGTGGTGGCACCGGGGCGATGACGGCAGAAGGCGGCAAAGTCGTGCAGCCCCAGCAGGTCTTGTGACGCGACGCTCATCGCGTCCACGTCCAGATCACGGGGCCAGGCGGTGATGTAGCGCGCCTGCTGCGGCTGCACGCCGTAAGCCGCTGTCGACAACCGGTACTCGTAATGACGCCGCAGTGCCGAGAATCGCGCGTCGAAACCCGATGGGGCGCACGCAATTCCGAGCACCCGAACGTCGGTGGGCAAAAGGCGGCTCAGGCGGCGCAGCAGCGGCAGGAATTCCGGATCGCCGGCGCGCGGGGAGCGTGGATAGGCATTCGGCAAGGCGGCGGCGGGCACATCGACGTGGGCCACCTGTCCGGTGGCGTGCACTCCGGTGTCGGTGCGCCCGGCCGCCCACAGCCGTACCGGCGTGCGGAAAACCGTCGTCAGCGCATCGTCGATAACGCCGGCGACAGTGCGCTGTCCGGCTTGAGTTGCCCAGCCCGCGAAATCGGTTCCGTCGTAGGCAATGTCGAGCCTAAGACGGACGTCTTCGCTACTTGTCGGTGGACTCGTCACCCTCGTCGGCGGCCTCAGCCTCGGGCTCCTCGGCCGCTTCGGCCTCGGCGGCAGGCTCAGCTGCCTCGGTGGTCGTCTCTTCGGACTCGGCTTCGGTTACCTCGGCCTCCACGACCTCGGCCTCTTCGGCCTCAGCCTCTTCGGCCGGTACCGCCGCCGCGGCAGGTGCTTCAGTCTTCTTCGAAGACTTCACCCGACGCGCGCGGTCGGCCTCCGACGTCACGGTCTTTTCCTGCACCAGCTCGATCACGGCCATCGGGGCGTTGTCGCCCTTGCGCGCCTCGACCTTGATGATGCGGGTGTAGCCGCCGTTACGATCGGCGAAGAATGGTCCGATCTCCGCGAAAAGGGCGTGCATGATGTCCTTGTCGCGGATCTTCTTCATCACCTCTCGGCGATTGTGCAGCGTGCCCTTTTTCGCGTGCGTGATCAGCTTCTCCGCGTACGGCCGCAGCGCACGTGCCTTCGGCTCGGTCGTTTTGATGCGACCGTGCTCGAACAGCGACGTGGCCAGGTTGGCCAGCAGAGCCTTCTGGTGCGAAGACGACCCGCCGAGGCGAGGGCCCTTGGTGGGCTTGGGCATTGCGCTATCTCCTAATTGGGGCCGGCCCCCGTATCAGGTAGGGCCGGGACGGAATTCTCTAGAGTTGTTCGGTTTCGGCGTAGTCCTGGTCGTCATAAGCACCCTCGGTGGACCAGGTGCCGGTGGCGACGTCGTAACCCGCGACCTCCGACGGGTCGAAGCTCGGCGGGCTGTCCTTGAGCGACAGGCCCAGCTGATGCAGCTTGACCTTCACCTCGTCGATGGACTTCTGGCCGAAATTGCGGATGTCGAGCAGGTCGGACTCGGTGCGGCTCACCAGCTCTCCGACGGTGTGCACACCCTCGCGCTTGAGGCAGTTGTAGGACCGCACGGTCAGGTCCAGGTCGTCGATCGGCAGCGCGAACGAGGCGATGTGGTCGGCCTCGGCCGGCGACGGCCCGATCTCGATGCCCTCGGCCTCGACGTTGAGTTCGCGTGCCAGACCGAACAATTCGACCAGGGTCTTACCCGCCGACGCCAGGGCGTCACGGGGGGTGATCGAATTCTTGGTCTCGACGTCCAGGATCAGCTTGTCGAAGTCGGTGCGCTGCTCGACCCGGGTCGCGTCCACCTTGTAGGTGACCTTGAGCACCGGCGAGTAGATGGAATCGACTGGGATGCGGCCGATTTCGGCACCGGAAGCGCGGTTCTGCACGGCCGGCACGTAACCACGACCACGCTCGACGACGAGCTCGACCTCGAGCTTGCCCTTGTCGTTCAGCGTCGCGATGTGCATGCCGGGGTTGTGCACCGTGACGCCGGCCGGCGGCACGATGTCACCCGCGGTGACCTCACCCGGGCCCTGCTTGCGCAGGTACATGGTGACCGGCTCGTCCTCCTCGGACGACACGACCAGACCCTTGAGGTTCAGGATGATGTCAGTGACATCCTCTTTGACGCCGGGCACGGTGGTGAACTCGTGCAGCACGCCGTCGATGCGAATGCTGGTGACGGCCGCGCCGGGGATCGACGACAGCAGCGTCCGCCGCAGCGAATTGCCAAGGGTGTAACCGAATCCCGGCTCCAGCGGCTCGATGACGAACTGGGACCGGCTGTCGGTGAGGATTTCCTCGGCCAGTGTGGGTCGCTGAGAAATCAGCATGGTGTTTCTTTTCTCCTTCTCGGCACCCGCTATTTGATGCCGTTAGGTGTTCCGCCACTGCGGGTGCAGTGGCGGAAGTCGTGTTACTTCGAGTAGTACTCGACGATGAGCTGCTCAGTGAGTGGCACGTCGATCTGTGCCCGCTCGGGCAATTGGTGGATGAGGATGCGCTGACGCTCCCCCACCACCTGCAGCCAGCTCGGGAGCGGACGGTCGCCCGCCGTCTCCCGCGCGATCTGGAACGGCACGGTGTTCAGCGACCCCTCCCGCACGTCGATGATGTCGTACTGCGACACCCGGTAGCTGGGCACGTCGACGTGCACGCCGTTGACGCTGAAGTGGCCGTGGCTGACCAGCTGGCGGGCCATCCGGCGGGTACGCGCCAGCCCGGCGCGGTACACGACGTTATCCAGCCGGCTCTCGAGGATCTGCAGCAGGTTCTCACCTGTCTTGCCGGAGACGCGGTTGGCCTCTTCGTAATAGCGGCGGAACTGCTTTTCCATCACGCCATAGGTGAAGCGGGCCTTCTGCTTCTCCTGCATCTGCAGCAGGTATTCGCTTTCCTTGATCCGCGCGCGGCCGTGCTGGCCGGGCGGGTAGGGACGCTTCTCGAACGCCTGGTCGCCACCGACGAGGTCGGTGCGCAGCCGGCGCGACTTGCGAGTGATGGGTCCGGTGTAACGAGCCATGATTCTCCTCCTAGACCCTGCGTCGCTTGGGCGGGCGGCAGCCGTTGTGCGGCTGCGGGGTGACATCGGAGATCGCGCCGACCTCCAGGCCCGCGGCCTGCAGCGAACGGATGGCGGTCTCGCGGCCCGAACCCGGGCCCTTCACGAACACGTCGACCTTCTTCACTCCGTGCTCCTGGGCCTTGCGAGCGGCGTTCTCGGCAGCCAGCTGCGCCGCGAACGGAGTCGATTTCCGCGAGCCCTTGAAGCCGACGTGGCCCGACGACGCCCACGCGATGACGTTGCCCTGTGGGTCGGTGATCGTCACGATCGTGTTGTTGAACGTGCTCTTGATGTGCGCCGCGCCGTGCGGGATGTTCTTCTTTTCCCGCTTGCGGGTCTTCTGCCCCTTCTTAGGGGCCGACGCTGCTGCCTTCTTGGCTGGTGGCATGGTCGGTTACCTGGCCTTCTTCTTGCCGGCGATGGTGCGCTTGGGGCCCTTGCGGGTACGCGCGTTGGTCTTGGTCCGCTGGCCACGCACCGGCAGGCCGCGACGGTGCCGCAGACCCTGGTAGCAGCCAATCTCGATCTTGCGGCGGATGTCTGCCTGCACCTCGCGGCGCAGGTCACCCTCCACTTTGAGGTTGGCTTCGATGTAGTCACGCAGATGGGTCAGCTGGTCGTCGCTGAGGTCCCTGGTACGCAGGTCCTTGTCGATCCCCGTTGCTTCCAGAATCTCGTTGGAACGGGTGCGGCCGACACCGAAGATGTAAGTCAGCGCGATCTCCATCCGCTTATCACGCGGCAGATCGACGCCTACTAGTCGAGCCATAGGTGGCGTTTCCTCTTTTTCTAGGCGGAGGTCTTATCCCAGTCCGTTCCCGATGTGTCGGGGCCCGGCCTCCGACCGGGCGTGGGTGAGCGGTCCATCTCTATAGATGCCAGCCGCTCAGTGGTACTGGGAGGTCTGCATTCAGTTGTGGGTATTGCTCAGCCTGGCTGTTAGCCCTGGCGCTGCTTGTGGCGCGGATCGGAGCAGATCACCATGACCCGCCCGTGCCGACGGATCACCCTGCACTTATCGCAAATCGGCTTCACGCTGGGGTTGACCTTCACGGCTTTTCGATCCTGTTCTCGTCTGTTGGTTGGTTACTTGTACCGGTACACGATGCGGCCCCGGGACAGGTCGTAGGGAGACAACTCCACCACCACCCGGTCCTCGGGCAGGATGCGGATGTAGTGCTGCCGCATCTTGCCGCTGATGTGGGCAAGCACCTTGTGACCGTTTTCCAGCTCAATGCGGAACATCGCATTGGGCAGCGGCTCGACCACCCGGCCCTCGACCTCGATGGCGCCGTCCTTCTTGGCCATAACTTCTCGTCAAATCCTCGTCGTTTAGTTTCGTGTTCGTCTGCGCCAACAACGGCACAGCATTCACACCGACTTTGGAACGTGAGCCGGTGACAGGAAATTCCTCGGGAACGGACACACAAAAAAGCCGGCGCGGAATGACGCACCGTCGGTCCATGTTACCCGCTGGAACGGTGTGGCCAAAATCCGCGATCAGAGCGCTCGCGCGCCCCACCTCGGCCCACCATACCGGGCCTGACAAGCGCATACTTGACCCCGATGACACGTCCCTTTGATGGCGCCGCGCAGTCGCGTAAACCGGTGATCCTTACCGTCGACGACGATCCCGCGGTATCCCGCGCCGTGGCCCGGGACTTGCGGCGCAAATACGGCGAGGATCACCGCATCGTGCGCGCGGAGTCGGGCGCCGAGGCGCTCGACTCCCTCAAGCAGCTCAAACTGCGCGGGGAAACGGTCGCGGCACTCGTCGCTGACTACCGGATGCCGCAGATGACGGGTATCGAGTTCCTCGAGCATGCGATGGACCTGTACCCGTCGGCGCGGCGCATCCTGTTGACCGCCTACGCCGACACCCACGCCGCGATCGATGCGATCAACGTCGTCGATCTCGACCATTACTTGCTCAAACCATGGGATCCGCCGGAGGAAAAGCTCTACCCCGTCATCGACGCGCTGCTGGAAGCCTGGCGCGCGGCGCCCGACCACCCCATCCCGCACACCAAGGTGATCGGGCATCGGTGGTCGGCGCGGTCCTGGGAGGTCCGCGACTTCCTAGCGCGCAATGGGCTGCACTACTCCTGGTTCATGGCCGACGAACCCGAGGGCGAGCGGCTGCTCAACGCCGCCGGCGCCGACAGCCTGCGGCTGCCCGTCGTGGTCACCGAACACGGCGACCCGCTGGTGGAACCGTCCGATGCGGAACTGGCCGACAAGCTGGGGTTGACCACCACGCCGTCGCAGGAGTTCTACGACCTAATCGTCATCGGCGGCGGTCCCGCGGGACTGGCCGCCGCGGTCTACGGCGCGTCGGAAGGCCTGCGCACGGTGCTCATCGAGCGCACCGCGACCGGCGGCCAGGCCGGACAGAGCTCGCGGATCGAGAACTACTTGGGCTTTCCGGACGGGGTCTCGGGTGGCCAGCTGGCCGAGCGGGCGCGCCGGCAGGCCGAGAAGTTCGGCGCCGAGCTCATCACCGCCCGTAAGGCGATCGCCCTGGAGGTGAACGGACCCAAGCGCACCGTGCGGTTCGCCGACGGCGGCTTCGTCGACGCGCACGCGGTCATCCTCGCCACCGGCGTCGCCTACCGAAATCTCGACGCCGAGGGGTGCAACGAGCTGACCGGCTGCGGCGTCTACTACGGTGCGGCCATCTCCATCGCGTCGGACTGCGAGGAGGAAGAGGTCTACGTGATCGGCGGGGCCAACTCCGCGGGTCAGGCCGCGATGTACCTGTCGCGGACGGCCAAGTCGGTCAACATCGTGGTGCGCGCCCCGTCGTTGCAGGCGTCGATGTCGTACTACTTAATCCAGCAGATCGAGGCGAACCCCAAGATCAATGTGCTGACCTGCACCGAGGTGCAGCGCGCCACCGGCGACGGCCACCTGGAGAAGCTGACGCTGGTCAACAACCGGACCGAGGAAATCGAGGAAGTCTCCTGCGCCCGGATGTTCATCTTCATCGGCGCCGCCCCGCGCACCGACTGGCTGGACGGGGTGCTCGCCCGCGACGACCACGGCTTCATCCTGACCGGCCCGGATCTGCGCAACGTGTGCGGCTGGACATTGGATCGCCCACCGCATCACCTGGAAACCAGCGTGCCGGGCGTGTTCGCCACCGGCGACGTCCGCTCCACGTCTGCCAAACGGGTGGCGGCCGCCGTCGGTGAAGGGTCGATGGCCGTGATGCTGGTCCACCGCTACTTGGCGGAATCATGACCGCCAACATGCCGTGTCAGCCCGACGAGCTGCGCAGCCTGTTCCTGTTCGAGGCCCTGACCGACGAACAGCTCGCGGTGTTGTGCAGCCAGGGCCACATCGAGGACTACCAGCCGGGCCCGATCTGCGTCGAAGGCGAACCGGCGACGTGCTTTTACGTAATGATCTCCGGCGAGCTGATGATGTCCAAGCTCTCCGGCGGGCAGGACATCGAAACCAATCGCACCTCGCAGCGCGGCGTCTACTGCGGCGCGTGGCGGGCGTTCACCGGCGGGAAGCAGAAGAACTACGACGCCTCGGTCCACGTGACCAAGCCGTCGCGCTTCTTCGTGATGGACGCGCCCGTCTTCGCCCAGTTCATGCGCGACCAGTTCCCGATGGCAGTCCACCTGCTCGACGGCATCGCCGTCGGCACCGACCGGACCCGCCGGATCATCGACAACCGGGAGAAGCTCCTGGCGCTGGGCCGGCTCTCGGCCGGGCTGACCCATCAGCTCAACAACCCGGCCGCGGCGATCTCTAGGGCCGCGTCGGATCTGCGCGAGCGAGTGGCCAATATGCGGCACAAGCTGGCCATGCTTGCCGACGGCACCGTCTCACCCGAGGCGCTCAGCGCCCTGGTGCGCCTGCAAGATCGGGTCGCCGAGCAGGTCGCCAAAGTCGCGTCGCAGCACTTGAGCGCGATCGAGACCTCCGACCGTGAAGACGCCGTCGGCGACTGGCTGGACGACCACGGCATCGACGGCGGCTGGGACATCGCGCCGACGTTCGTCGAGGGTGGCATCGACACCGATTGGCTGGAGCGGATTTCCACGGTTACCGAGGAACTCGCGTCGACATCGCTGGAGCAGGCGATCCGATGGATCAACTACACCATCGAAGGCGAACTGCTGATGAACCAGATTCTGGAAGCCAGCAAGCGGATTTCGGCGCTGGTCGCCGATGCCAAGCAGTATTCGCAAATGGATAGGGCGCCATTCCAGGTGACCAACGTGCACGACCTGCTGTACAGCACGCTGGTGATGTTCGCCGACCGGTTGACCAAGGACACGGACAAGGACTCCAAGGCGATCAACGTCGTCAAGGATATCGACAAATCACTTCCCGAAATCCCTTGCTATCCAGCAGATCTCAACCAGGTGTGGACCAACATCATCGACAACGCGATCGCCGCGATGCGTGACACGGGTGGCACGCTGACCGTCCGCACCTGCCGCTACGGCGAGAACATGGCCCGGGTCGAGATCTGTGACACCGGGCCGGGAATCCCCGCAGAAATCCGCGAGCACATCTTCGAGCCGTTCTTCACCACCAAACCGTTCGGCGAAGGCACCGGCCTCGGGCTTGACCTCGCCTTCAACATCGTCGTGAAGAAACATCACGGGGATCTGCGGGTGGAATCGAAGCCCGGCGATACCCGGTTCATCGTGCTGCTGCCGCTGCAGCGCCCGGCCGCTGCGGATGTCGCCGCCACGGACGACGACATCGAGGAAGCCGACTCGCAATAGCGAGGAATAGCGTCACGATCGGCG
The DNA here is from genome assembly GCF_003112775.1 of Mycobacterium montefiorense. Lineage (GTDB taxonomy): Bacteria > Actinomycetota > Actinomycetes > Mycobacteriales > Mycobacteriaceae > Mycobacterium > Mycobacterium montefiorense. The sequence continues at coordinate 110,385 of NZ_BFCH01000008.1, forward strand.
CGGTTTGAGACGTCATGACCGATGCAGCTGCAAGCAAACCCAATCTCGGCCGGTTCGGATCGTTCGGACGGGGCGTAACGCCCCAGCAGGCCAAAGAAATCGAGTCCCTTGGCTACGGAGCCGTCTGGGTAGGGGGTTCCCCGCCCGCTGAGCTGGCGTGGGTGGAGCCCATCCTGAAAGCGACGACCACGTTGCAGGTGGCCACCGGAATCGTGAACATCTGGACCGCGCCCGCCAAGGAGGTAGCCGAGTCGTTCCACCGGATCGACAAGGCGTACCCGGACCGCTTTCTGCTCGGTATCGGTGTCGGCCACCGCGAGGTGATCAGCGAATACCAGAAGCCCTACGACGCGCTGGTGGAGTACTTGGACCGCCTTGACGACTACGGGGTGCCCGCCCATCGCCGGGTGGTGGCCGCCCTGGGCCCGCGCGTGCTGGGAGTCTCGGCGCAACGCAGTGCGGGCGCGCACCCGTATCTGACCACTCCGGAGCACACCGCGCACGCACGTGAGCTGATCGGCCCGTCGGCGTTTCTGGCGCCCGAGCACAAGGTGGTGCTGACGACCGACGCCGACGCGGCCCGCGCAGTCGGGCGCAAGGCCCTGGACATGTACTTCAACCTGGTCAACTACCGCAACAACTGGAAGCGGTCGGGCTTTGCCGACGACGAGGTCGTGCGGCCGGGCAGCGACCGGCTGGTCGATGCGGTGGTGGCCTACGGCACCCCCGACGCGATCGCCGCACGGCTTAACGAGCACGTCGCGGCCGGTGCCGACCATGTGCCTGTGCAGGTCCTGACCAAAGATGAAAACCTGGTCTCGGCACTTGCCGAATTGGCGGGGCCGCTTGGACTGAACCGCTCGTAACCAACCGCGGAGGGGAACCTCGATGAACGACGCCGCAGCACTGAAGCCCAACCTCGGCCGCTATGGTGCGTGGCTGCCCACTCGTTCGGTGACACCCGAGCTGGCGGCCAAGATCGAAGCGCTCGGGTACCCGAGCGCTTGGATCGGCGGATCGCCGGACGCCGAACTGGCTTGGGTGGAACCGGCTTTGGCGCAGACCAGCTCGCTGCAGCTGGCCACCGGCATCGTCAACATCTGGACGGCGGCCGCCAAACCCGTCGCCGAATCCTTCAAGCGCATCGAAAGTGCTTACCCCGGAAGGTTTTTGCTTGGCCTCGGAGTTGGCCACCCCGAACACACCCAGGAGTACGTCAAGCCTTACGCCGCGCTGGTCGGTTACCTCGATGCTCTCGACGAGGCGCTGGTGCCGACCAGCCGGCGGGTGCTCGCCGCGCTCGGGCCCAAGGTGTTGGCGCTGTCCGCGGAGCGCAGCGCCGGGGCTCACCCGTACCTGACCACACCGGAACACACCGCCAAGGCGCGCAAACAGCTGGGCAATTCGGTGTTCTTGGCCCCGGAACACAAGGTGGTGCTGACGACCGACCGCGACGAAGCGCTTGCCGCCGGCCGCGGGCTCGTCGAGCACTATCTGGGGCTGAGTAACTACGTCAACAACTGGCTGCGACTGGGGTTCACCGAGGACGACGTGCGCAAGCCGGGCAGCGACCGGCTGATCGAGGCGGTGGTGGCCTACGGCACCCCGGAGACCATCGTGAAACGACTCAACGAGCACCTCGAGGCCGGCGCCGACCACGTCGCGATCCAGGTGCTGGGCGGCTACAACGAAGAGACACTGCTGCCTGCGCTGAGTGAACTTGCCAAGCCGCTTGGGCTGACCCCCGCAAGCTGATCGCGACCCTCGGATAGGGTTTGACCATGCAACTGCTGGTCACCGGTGGCGCCGGTTTCATCGGCGCCAATTTCGTGCACAGCACCGTGCGCGAGCGTCCCGACGTTTCTGTGACGGTGCTCGACGCCCTGACATATGCAGGACGGCGCGAGTCGCTGGCCGACGTCGACGATGCCATCAGGCTGGTCGAGGGCGACATCACCGACGCCGAGCTGGTGTCCCAGCTGATCGCCGAATCGGACGCGGTCGTGCATTTCGCCGCCGAGAGCCACGTCGACAACGCGCTGGACAACCCCGAGCCGTTTCTGCACACCAATGTGGTCGGGACGTACACAATCCTGGAGGCGGTGCGGCGCCGTGGGGTGCGGCTGCACCACATCTCGACCGACGAGGTCTACGGCGACCTGGAACTCGACGACCCCCAGCGGTTCACCGAGTCGACGCCCTATAACCCGTCGAGCCCCTACTCGGCCACCAAGGCCGCCGCCGACATGCTGGTCCGGGCCTGGGTACGGTCGTACGGCGTGCGCGCAACCTTGTCCAACTGCTCCAACAACTACGGGCCGTATCAGCACATCGAGAAGTTCATCCCGCGGCAGATCACCAATGTGTTGACCGACAGACGGTGCAAGCTGTACGGCGCCGGCGCCAACGTCCGCGACTGGATCCACGTCGACGACCACAACAGTGCGGTCTGGCAGATCCTGGACAAGGGTCAGATCGGAAAGACCTACCTGATCTCCGCCGAGGGCGAGCGCGACAACCTGACCGTGCTGCGCACGGTGCTTGCGCTGATGGGTCGCGAACCCGACGACTTCGACCATGTCACCGACCGCGTCGGTCACGACCTGCGCTACGCCATCGACCCGTCCCTGTTGTATGACGAATTGCACTGGGCGCCAAAGCATACCGACTTCGAAGAGGGATTGCGCGAGACTATTGACTGGTATCGGGCCAACGAATCCTGGTGGCGTCCGCTCAAAGACGCTTCGGAAGCCCGTTACGAAGAACGAGGGCAGTGAGATGGATGTTCGCGAACTCAAAGTGCCCGGGGCTTGGGAGATCACTCCGAAAGTTCACGGCGATTCCCGCGGCATCTTCTTCGAATGGCTCAAAGACAGCGATTTCAGCTCCGTCACCGGTCATGGGTTGAATGTGCAGCAGGCCAATTGCTCGGTGTCGTCCGCCGGCGTCCTGCGGGGTATTCACTTCGCCCAGGTGCCCCCTAGCCAGGCCAAATATGTGACCTGTGTGAGCGGCGCGGTATTCGACGTGGTGGTCGATATTCGGGTGGGCTCTCCGACGTTCCTCCAGTGGGACGCGGTGCTGCTCGACGACAAGGATCACAGAACGATCTACGTCTCGGAAGGTCTTGGGCACGGTTTCCTTGTTCTGCAGGATAATTCGACGGTGATGTATTTGTGCTCGGCGGAATACACCCCACAACGCGAACACACCATCCTTGCCACCGACCCGGCGCTGGGCATCGACTGGCCGCTGGTCGATGGAGCCGCACCCAGCTTTTCGGACCGCGATGCCGCCGCCCCCAGCTTCGACGAAGTGCGCGCGGCGGGTCTACTGCCCAGCTGGGACGAGACGCAGAAGTTTGTCGCGGACCTGCGCGGTCACGCCTGAGGCAGCAGCGCTACGAATAACGCAAGACAACCGGCCATCAGGCTTTCCACGTTGTCGCCACCCGCCCTTAGCGAAACAGCGACATCGGGTTGGTATTAAACCCGAGATTGTCGGGGGTTCATCGGCTACCTTGGGCATTCCGTGCGGAAAATCTGCCCGACTGCGCGGGGGGTCGACAACAGATACGGATAGTGCAGATGAAGCTTGCGGAGGTCTTCAATCCCCGATGTAACGCGCTGAACCTTTTTCGGTTGGGGCTGGCCTCCGAGGTCATGCTGTTTCACTCCTGGCCGATCACGGGCCACATGCCGCCGCACGCACTGCTCCAGCTGATGTTCGCGGTCGGTGTTGACGGGTTCTTTGCGATCTCGGGATTCCTGATCACCGCAAGTTGGCTCCGCGACCCGCGCGTCCGCGACTATCTCACCGCCCGAGCTCTACGCATCCTGCCCGGGCTCTACGTCTGCCTGATCATCACCGCGTTCGTGTTCGCCCCTCTCAGCGTCGCGGTTCAGGGTGGTTCGCCCGCGAAACTACTGCTGTCCACCGCGCCGTTCGAATATGTCTTGAAAAACGCCACTCTGGTGTCGGTGCTTCAGTTCGATGTCGCCGGGACGCCGCTGCAGGTCGCATCGCCGGGAGTCTGGAACGCTTCGCTGTGGTCCCTCATCTGGGAAGTCCTGTGTTACTTCATGGTTGCCGTTATCGGCATCCTCGGCCTCGCCAATCACCGATGGGTTACACCGGCGATCCTGGCGCTCGCGGTCGTTGCAGCGATGTTCTTGCCGCCGCTTACCTTCCCCGGGTCATGGACCATCCCTCAGCTCGCGGTGCGCTCGGCCATCATGTTTTCCGCCGGCGCCCTGATGTATCAGTGGAAAGACGTGATTCCCGCCCGCTGGTCCCTCGTCGCTGCGAGCGTGGTCGTCGTCGTCGCCGCGAGCGTCCTGTTGCCCGATTACCGCGTGGTCGCCGCCCTTCCGCTGGCATATACCGTCATCGTTTCGGGTTCGCTGATCCGCAACACACGCACGACATTGCGTACGGACCTGTCCTACGGCGTCTACATCTACGCATTTCCGACTCAGCAGCTGCTGGTCGTGCTTGGGCTCGGTGGCCTGCACCCGGCCGTGTTCTTCGTCGTCGCACTTTGCACTACCCTGCCGCTGGCCGCGATGAGCTGGTTCAGCATCGAAAAGCCCTCGATGGCGCTGAAGTCTCGTCTTAAACAGAAGTGGTCTGCTCGAGCCCGCCCCCAAGCTGACGCCCCCTCGGTGGCGGACCCCACTGCCGGGCAGTCGACTCCAGGTAGCCATGGCACACGGTAGCCCGGCCGGCCTGCACTCAAACGAAACCGGTTCGGCTCTGAACAGTCCAAGTCCGGCCGATCCTGGTGGTGCCGCGGTAGAAAACGGCGGCGCCACTCCGGTGACGCGAGTGCAAACAAGGGGCGAATACGCTTAGATGCAAAGACGAATAGCGCCGGGAACACGGACGACTGGTGACAGCCTTTGAAACTCGGGCAAGTACTTGATCCGCGAAGAAATGCGTTGAATGCGTTGCGGCTAGCCATGGCCGCCGAGGTGATCCTCTGGCACTCCTTCGCCGTCACGGGTCGCATCCCGCCGTCCGCGCCGGTACGCCAATTACTGTTCGGGGTGGGGGTCGACGGATTCTTTGCGATCTCGGGGTTCCTCATCACCCGGAGTTGGGTCAACAACCCCAACGTCCGTGACTATCTCATAGCTCGGATTCTTCGCATCCTGCCCGGGCTCTACGTCTGCCTGGTGGTGACCGCGTTTGTCATCGCACCGATTGGCGTGGCGATTCAAGGTGGTTCGGCCGCAAAGTTACTCATGTCCCGCGCGCCATTCGAGTTCGTGTTGGAAAACAGCGCGGTAGTGGTGCTCAAGTTCGATGTCGGTGGAACGCCGACCGGAATCCCGTATCCGGGTTTGTGGAACGGTTCGCTGTGGACCCTCATCTATGAGGTGCTGTGCTATGTCGCGGTTCTGCTTCTCGGACTTGCGGGACTGGCTCGTCGCCGCTGGACCTCTGCGGTGGTGTTCGTACTAGCGTTGTGTTTGGCTGCGTCGCTTCCGCCCATGACATTCCCGGGGACGTGGACCAATCAGCAGTGCATTGCCCGCTTCGCCATCATGTTCGCGGCCGGCGCACTGCTGTATCAATGGAAAGACGTGATTCCCGCCCGCTGGTCGCTCGTCGCGGTGAGCATGGTCATGGTTCTCGCGGCCGGCCTACTGCCCGACTACCGTCTGCTTGGCGCTATTCCGCTGGCGTACGCCCTCATCGTTTCCGGCGCGCTCATCCGCAACAAGTACTTGAGGTTGCCGACGGATCTGTCCTATGGCACCTACATTTACGCATTCCCGATCCAACAGCTGCTGGTTATCTGCGGTCTTGCCAGTCTGAATCCATTCGTGTTCGCGATCGTCGCGACGATCGCTACCATGCCGATGGCCGCACTGAGCTGGTTCCTGATAGAGAAGCCGTCGCAGTCGCTGAAAGCGCGACTCAAGCGCAAGCGGTCCGGCGCTGAGCTCACCGAAGTCAGGCGCCCCGCCTAGTCGCTGTCGTTGCTGTGCCAAAGCCTCTGTGCGGTCGCCGAACCCATCCCTAAAGTGACGTTATGATGGCGTCACATGGGGGCTGGGACCGTGGCGCGACCGCAGACGAAACTGGCGCAGGTATTCGATCCAAGACGCAACGCGCTGAACGCTTTCCGATTGGCGTTGGCGGCCGAGGTGATCCTGTGGCATTCCTTCCCCGTCACGGGCCATAGCGTGTCGTCCAAGCCGGTTCTCCAGCTTCTCTTCTCGGTCGGGGTTGACGGCTTCTTTGCGCTTTCCGGATTCTTGATCACATCGAGTTGGCTTCGGAACCCGCAACTGCGTGACTATCTGCTGGCTCGAGCTCGGCGCATCCTGCCCGGGCTATATGTCTGCCTGGTGGTAACGGCGTTCGTGTTCGCCCCGCTCAGTCTGGCGATTCAGGGTCGCCCGGTGACCAAGCTTCTATTGTCCAGTGCGCCAGTCGAGTACGTCTTGAAAAACAGCACACTGTTGTCGGCGCTTGCGCTGGGTGTCGCCGGCACACCGAGGGGCGTTGCCGACGCCGGCGTCTGGAACGCCTCGGTCTGGACCCTGATCTGGGAGGTGCTGTGCTATCTCGCCGTTGCGGGAATCGGGCTGATCGGACTTGCAAATCGCCGTTGGGTTTCCCTTGCAGTCTTCGCCTTCGCAGTGCTTGGGGCGACATTGTTACCGCCACTCACATTCCCCGGGGAATGGACCAACTTACAGCTGGCCGTGCGCTTTGCGATCATGTTTTCGGCTGGGGCGCTGCTGTATCAGTGGAAAGACGTGATTCCCGCTCGATGGTCACTCGTCGCGGTGAGCGTGCTCATCGTTTTGGTGTCGAGCCTGCTGCCCGACTATCGGGTGGTCGGTGCTCTTCCGCTGGCGTACACCATCATCGTTTCGGGGTCGCTGATCCGCAATGAGCGGTTGAGATTACGCACGGACCTGTCTTACGGCACCTACATATATGCATCACCGACTCAGCAGTTGCTCGCCGTAAGTGGCCTTGCCGGTTTGAACCCCTTGCTGTTCTTCGTCATTGCCACCACCGCGACGCTGCCGCTGGCCGCGCTGAGCTGGTTCCTGATCGAGAAGCGCGCACAGTCTTTCAAATCCCGGCTCACATCGAAGCCGAAGTGGTCGGCTCCCGAGCTCTCCGAAACCTTCCGAACCTGACGCCCCAGGGGTAATCGGCCAGCATCCAGAGCAGCACGGTCAGCACTTCGGCTCCCACGCTGATCGTCGCGTAGGGCGTTGGGTCCCAACCATGCTCGGTAAATCCGAACAGTCCGGCGGTTCTCGACGCAGCGAAGGCCACCAGAGATCCGCCGGCCACCGCCGCCGCAGCCCAGCGCAGCCACCACGGACCGCCGAGCGCGATAAGCACGGCAACCGCGAAAGAGACACTGGCCTGGACCAGAAAGCCCATGCCGATCATTGGAATGTGCCGGTAACCATGGACATAGAGGTACGCGTGACTTTCGGCGCTGCCGAGCAAAGACACGGCGAAGCCGATCCGGAGCGGGAGATTCATTGCAGCCGCCGTTCTTTCAAAGCCAATGCGGTCTCACCCTTGGTGTAGCTGACCTCGCGAATACCCAGCGCGTCGTACAGCTTTCCGGCCGGCAGCGTGATCGGCTTGGGTGCTGGCCCGTCGCCGGGATGGGGCAGCGGATAGGCGGTTGTCGTCCCGCTGTAGAACGAGACGTTGCCTTCGGTCTTGGAAAACAATTGGTGGACATGCCCGTTGATACACGTCACCGAGGCGAATCGGCGCAGATAACTAAGCACCTGGGTGGCGTCGTCGGTACCCCAGCCCCAATCCGGGTACATCGCGAACAACGGGATGTGGCTGAACACGATGATCGGTGTATCGCTCGACAGCCGCGCGACATCCTTTTCGACAAACTCCAGCTGATCGACCCCAAGGTGCCCGAGCTTGCGCAGGTTCAACGTATTGACCAGCGCGATCACGTGAACGCCGGCAGTGTCGAAGCTGTACCAACCATCCCCCACCGATCCCGCACCGAAGGCGCTTCGGTACTTCTGCCCCGCATCGTCGACCGAGTCGTGCTCGCCCGGCACGGTGAAGACGTGCGGCGTCCTCAGGCCGCTCATCATCTGCTTGACCTGATCGAACTGGCCGGGACTGGACAAGTGGGTGAGGTCGCCGGTGTGAATCACGAAATCCGGTGTGTAGCCGAGGTTGTTGACCTGGTCGATTGCGTGGCCGAACGTGTCGGACACGTCCGGGTTGGGTGCGCCGGTGAAGCCGATGTGACTGTCGCTGATCTGAGCGAACCGCAAGGCGGGCAGGACTTTTGCGCGCTCGGCCGCCTCGGCACCGGCGACCTGCGAGATCACCTCACCGGCGGCCACGGCGAACCCAACCGCCGCGCCGAACCATGCCGTGTGCCGGATCAACTGGCGGCGATTCATCGCGTTCGGGCCGTGGTTCATTGGGTCACCACCACGGTGCCGTGCATCATCGGGTGAATCGAGCAGACATAGTCGAAAGTTCCTGCGGTGGAGAAGACGTGGGCGAAGGTGGCCCCTGTCCCCATGCCGGGCGAATGAAACGAGCCGTCGCTTGCAGCCACCGTGTGGGGTTCTTCGTCGCGATTGGTCCACGTGACCGTGGTGCCCGCGCTGACCGTCAGGGTCGCGGGTGCAAACGCGAAACCATCGATAGCGACCTCGTCACCATTCGCCGCTGACGGCGGTGCCGTGATCAACGGCGTTGCACCGGCATCCGGGGCCATCATGACCGACGGATGCGCCTCGGGCTTCGTCACCGAGCAGCCGGCCAGCAATAGCAGGCCGGTCGCGAGCAACGCCCGGCATTTTCGCAACATGGAGATAGGCATAACGACCCTCCCGGGGGCTGTGGAACTGTCGCCAACAGATAGGAGGAGTGGTTACACCGTTAGGCCGGAGGGGCAACGCTTCTGGGGATCGGTGGTTGATCCCCGGGACAAGGACCGTATACGATGATCGGATCGTATATGATCGACGATCGGCGCCGAAACTCATCCGGCGGGGGACGACGGATAGAGGCGGGGTGGATGATAAGGGCTCAAGTTTTCGATGTCCGAATTGATGCACTGAAGACAAGGCCTAGATTCACGGCGCTGAATCCGAGAGCCAAAATGGCTGGTGCCGGCATATGAAACTCGGGCGGATATTCGATCCACGAAAAAATGCACTGAATGCATTGCGGCTGATGCTAGCCGCCGAAGTGATCTTCTGGCACTCCTTCGGCATCACAGGTAACGTCGTGGCGCCGGTGCAGGTACGGCAAATGCTGTTCACGTTAGGCGTCGATGGGTTCTTTGTGATCTCGGGCTTCCTCATCACCGCCAGCTGGATCAACCATCCACGAGTCCGTGACTATCTCATAGCTCGGTGTCTGCGCATCCTTCCCGGGTTCTACGTTTGCCTGATCGTCGTCGCCTTCGTATTCGCGCCGATCGGTGTGGCGATTCAGGGCGGTTCAGCCGCAAAGCTGCTATCGTCCGGCGCGCCGTTAGAATTCGTCTTGGAAAACAGCGCAATAGTGGTGCTCAAGTTCGACGTGGGCGGAACGCCGGCCGGAATCCCATATCCGGGCATGTGGAACGGATCTCTGTGGACCCTCATCTTCGAGGTGCTTTGCTACGTCGGCGTCGCACTCCTGGGAATTGCGGGGCTGGCTCATCGCCGATGGACTTCTGCGGTGGTATTGGCACTGGCACTGGTACTGGCTGCGTGTTTGCCGCCCATGACATTCCCCGGAACTTGGAGCATGCCGCAGTGCCTTGCGCGCTTCGCCATCATGTTTGCCGCCGGCGCTGTCATGTATCAGTGGAAAGACGTGATTCCCGCTCGATGGTCACTCGTCGCGGTGAGTGTGGTTGTTGTTGTTCTCGCGGCCGGCCTACTGCCCGACTACCGTCTAATCGGCGCTATACCGCTGGCGTACGCCCTCATCGTTTCCGGCGCGCTCATCCACAACAAGTACTTGAGGTTGCCGACGGATCTGTCCTATGGCACCTACATCTACGCATTCCCGATCCAACAGCTGCTGGCTATCTGCGGTCTTGCCAGTCTGAATCCATTCGTATTCACGATCATTGCGACGATCGCGACCATGCCGATGGCCGCACTGAGCTGGTTTCTGATCGAAAAGCCCGCACTCTCTCTCAAATCTCGACTCACGAGGAGGTGGTCTGAGGCCCAGCTCTCCGAAGCCGCCGAACCCGACACCAGCGGGGCAGCTGGTAAGCCTCTCTACCCGCTTTTACCGTCGAAGCCGGAATCGACTGTCTGAGGCACTCGGGAACTGACCTGGTGGCGGAGGATGGGTGCGGGCACGATTACCCGGGTGGCAGGGACGGCCAGTAACAACGAATGAAGGCTGGTAACGACGGATGAAGCTTGGGCAGATATTTGATTCACACCGCAATGCATTGAATGCGATGCGGTTGATCATGGCCTCCGAAGTGATCTTCTGTCATTCCTTCGTGCTTCCCGGTCACGTCCTTCCGCCCGCGCCACTACTACAACTCATGTCTGACGTCGGCGTCGACGGATTCTTTGCGCTGTCGGGCTTCCTCATCACCGCAAGTTGGCTCAACCACCCACGAGTCCGTGACTATCTCATAGCTCGGGCTCTGCGCATCCTCCCCGCGTTCTACGTTTGCCTAGTCGTCACCGCATTCGTGTTCGCCCCGATCGGCGTGGCGATTCAGGGCGGACCCGCCGGACAGCTGCTCCGATCCAGCGCGCCATTCGACTTCGTGGCGGCGAACAGCGCAGTGTTCATTACGAAGTTGGACGTCGGTGGAACGCCCACAGGGATCCCGATGTCGGGGTATTGGAACGGAAATCTGTGGACCCTCTTCTTTGAGGTGCTGTGCTACCTCGCTGTGGCCGCTCTCGGAATAGCGCGACTGGCTAGTCGCCGATGGACTTCTGCGGCAATAGTGGCAGTAGCAACGTTATGCGTTCCGTTCTTGCAACTCTTACCGCCGACCCCGCCCGGGGCTATCAACGGTTACCAAGTCCTGACACGCTTCGCCCTCATGTTCGCCGCCGGTGCCGTGATGTACCAGTGGAAACACATCATTCCCGCCCGATGGTCGCTCGTCGCAGTAAGTGTGATTATCGTTCTCGCGGCCAGCCTGCTGCCCGACTATCGTCTTGTCGGCGCTCTTCCGCTGGCGTATGCCGTCGTCGTTCCTGGCGCGCTCATCCGCAACAAGCACTTGAGGTTGCCAACGGATCTGTCGTATGGCTTCTACATTTACGGATTCCCAGTCCAGCAGGTATTGGTGATCAGCGGGCTGATCAATCTCAATCCGTTTGCATTCGCTGTCATTTCGACGATAGCTACCCTGCCGTTGGCCGCACTGAGCTGGTTCGTCATCGAAAAGCCCGCAATGTCTCTCAAATCTCGACTCAAGAAGAAGTGGGCTACCGCCGAGGCCGGCCGAACCTGATGCCCTAGTGTCCACGGCATCACGGAGACCGCTTAGGCAGACCGTTCAGGGTTCGGCGGAGCGAACACCTCGATGACCCCGTCGACCTCGCGAACCATCAATGCGGGCAACGGCTTTGGCGCGATCGGCAGTTGATGGGTAAGTACTTCCCCCGCGGGAGAGAACGATGTCGAGTGACAGGGGCAACGCAACCTGTCATCGGGCGCGTCGAACCACAACCGGCATCCCTGATGAGTGCACACGCCGGAGACGGCCTGCGGCTTGCCTTCGACACGGCGAATGAATCCGCTGACTGACCCCAGATCGAACGCATGCATGCGCCCGTCCGGCACGTCCGAACTGGCCGCGACCCGCTGCCAGCTTCCGTTATTGGGCTTCAATTCTCCTGCGACGGCGGGGCCTTCGGTGACGCTTCTCGTCACGGCGCGATCGACGGCCACTGCGGTGACCGCGGCCGCCGCGGCAGCCGACGTGCCGAGGATGACCTGGCGGCGCGTTGTGTTCGGCTTGGGCTCCGGTTGCGGGGGTGCGCCGGCCATTTGTTCGGCGAGACGGCGGTGCAGGTCGTCAAGGAATTCCTGGCGCGGGGCGTCGTCACCCTGCCCGGCCGCGCGTAGCTCGATCGCCGTGCGGATCTGGGCGGCCTCAAAGTCGTCGGGCGCAAACGGTTTTGGCCGGCGGCCTCGCAACAGATCGTCGACGTAGCGGCGCAACCCTCGCGCGTTCATGACTGACCCCCATCATTGACCTGCGCCGCCAATCGCAGAGCCCGATGCTGGAGCACTTTGGCATTGGCGACGCTGATTCCGAGTTCCGCGGCAGACTCTTTGATCGAATTACCTTGCAGGAAACGAAGTTCCAAAATGTGACGATAGCGGTCCGGCAGATTGTCGAGAACCTCGGCGACACGCGCTGGAGCGGTGCTGATCGCCGCCTCGCAATCGGGTGGTTGCTCGATGTCGTCCTCAATCGAGGTTATCTCCCGCCCCAGGGTCTCACGCCAGTGCGCGGCCAGCACGGTTCGCGCTGTGGCGCGCAGGTATGACCGCACCTCGCCGACGCTCGCGGTCAGCCGCAACGGCCGCAACGCGGCGAGGAACACCTCGGCGGTGAGGTCCTCGGCGTCCGCCCGATTACCGACCCGGGCGAACAACGTCCGATACACCCAGTCGGCGTTGTCCTGGTACACGGCCTCCCAGTCGGTGTAGCCGTCGTTGGGCACCGCGCGCAGCGGGCGCGGGTCCGCGGGTTCGTGGTGTGGCGTCACGTGCCTCCTCACCGATCAATATCCCCTTGGGTTACACCCGGGGTCGGGGTCTGGCAAGCGAACGTCGTCGGCGTCCTCTATGCATTGGACTAGCAAAAGGGTCTTACGGCTGCGCGAACCCGGCGGCAGGCCTATCGTGCGTGCTCAACCGCACGACGCCGGGAGGCCTACGTGAAGACCGTCGACCATGTGGCGCGGACGACCGAGGCGGCGGCTTACAGTTCGCGGCGTCGTCGACCATCACTGGGTCGAGCGTGTCCGGCGGCGGGTCACCCGAACGAATCCGGCACACAGCAAACTCAAAAACTGTTCAGGGTCGACCCCGGCACTCCCTTAGAGATTGGCCAATTGTGTTGCACCGCAAAGTTAATCGACTTAGCTTGACCTGGCGCCGACGCGGACGACGCACGAGGAGTGTGCAATCGGATGAAATTGGGTGAGGTGTTCGATCCACGACGAAATGCGTTGAACGCGTTTCGGCTCGCGCTGGCGATCGAAGTCATCGTGTTTCACTCCTACCTGATCCCCGGTCGCACCGTGTCGTCCGAGGCGGTTCTACAACTCCTCTTGTGCGTCGGGGTCGACGGATTCTTCGCGATCTCCGGATTTCTCATCGCCTCGAGTTGGCTGCGCGACCCTCGACTGCGTGACTATCTGGTCGCTCGCGCGCTTCGCATCCTCCCCGGGCTCTACGTCTGCCTGCTCCTCATCGCGTTCGTCTTCGCCCCGGTCAGTGTGGCCATTCAGGGCGGTTCGCCCGCGAAACTACTGCTGTCCAGCGCACCGTTCGAATACGTCCTGAAAAACGCCACCCTGGTGTCGATATTTCAGCGTGGCGTCGACGGAACACCGCACGGAGTCCCGGAACCGGGCATCTGGGATGGCGCCCTGTGGTCGCTCATCTGGGAGGTGATGTGCTACCTCGCCGTTGCCGTCCTGGGCATCGTCGGACTCGCGAGTCGCCGGTGGATCTCTCCGGCAGTCTTTGTGCTCGCGCTGGTCGGGTCGACATTGGTGGCACCTCTCGCATTCCCCGGGGAATGGAGCATCCCGCAGCTCATTGCGCGCTCCGCCATCACGTTTTCGGCCGGGGCAATCATGTATCAGTGGAAAGACTTGATTCCCGCACGGTGGTGTCTCGTCGCGGTGAGCGTGCTCATCGTTTTGGTGTCGAGCCTGCTGCCCAATTACCGGGTAGCCGCTGCCATTCCGCTGGCGTACGCCATCGTCGTTTCGGGATCGCTCATCCACAACAGGCGCTTGAGTCTGCGTACGGATCTGTCCTATGGCATGTACATCTACTCATATCCCGCTCAACAGATGCTGGCCGTCTGCGGGCTTGCCGGCTTGAATACGTTGGCGTTCTTTGTCCTTGGCGTGATCACTACCCTGCCGCTAGCCGCGCTGAGCTGGTTCTTGGTGGAGAAGCCGGCGCTATTGTGCAAGTCTCACCTCAAGCACAAGTGGGCCACCGATGACCGCGATGTGGCGATCCGCGTCGCCGGTCAGCCAGTTTCAAAAGTTCCGGGGTCCGGCTAGTTAGACCTCGCGAGTTATCTTTGCAAGCGCCGGCTTTAGTGCGACACGGATGCTTCGTCGACGACCAGCTCGTCGAGCTTCGCCGCGGTGGCGGACAGGACGGTTTTGGCGACCCCTAGTATCCGATCGCGCACCCGGGGCTTGGCCGAGGCCGGCGGAAGCAGCTGGCCCACCAGATGACCGAACAGATCCAGGCGCGAGGCGGACAGCCAGGCCGTCAAGCCGGGGTCGTGGAACCAGCGCAGTTGATTGCCGTAGTCGGCCAGGGCCAGGCGCAGCCAGTCCAGGTCGGTGTCGGGGTGCGGCAACGGCACGCACAGTTGGTTGCGGGTGAGGTCATCCGAGTACGTCGCCTCCACGTGGGCGATCAGCGATGCGCTGAATATCTGTTGGCATCCGCGCACGCTTTGCAGCGTGATGTGGCCGGTATCGAAAATCGGAGCAGCAGGGCGCTTTTCGGCTCCGTCGGCGGTGCAGTCGACGTAGAGAGCGTCCCTGTCCATTGCCCGTACGCCGCCCTCGAGAATCATCTGGTCGCTCTCGACCTTGCACAGGTGACCCATCCGGACGACGTCGTCGATGCGACGCAGCTGGTCGAGCTCGGCCTGGGTGACCGTCGCGCAGCGGTACATGGTGGGCCGGACCGCCGGGTCGATCCGCAGCAGGGTGCCGGCGTCCTCGAGCCGGGCGAACAGATCGTCGGATGACGTGGCGTCCCTGATCGCGCGCAGCTGTGCGATGAAGCCGGCTTTGATCCGATCGGCGAACATCGAGCCGGGCTGCATTGTCGCGCGATCCAGCAACCAGGAGTCGCGGGGCATGACCCAGGTCAGCCGTTCCGGCGCGATGCCATGGCCCAGCAGCCATAGACAGGTGTCGATGCCGGTCTTGCCGGCCCCGACCACGACATAGCGCTTGTGGGCGGTGCGGCTGGGCAGGTCATTGGGTGGGACGCAGGCGATACCCGGCGCGACCGGGTAGGGCGGCGGCCGCATCGCGGGCACCGTCACCCGCATGTAGGTGGCATCGACGACCCGGTGTGCCACGTCAACGGTGTAGTCGCCACCCGCCAGCGTGACGAATCGGCCCGCGCCGCGGTATTCGCTCATCGGGAAATAGCGGACCCGCCCGGTCGGCACCAGCTGCTGGCGCATCACGTGGTCGTAATAGGCGCAGACTTCCCCGGCGGTCGCCAACTCGTAAAGCCCTTCGTTCCAACCGGCCTGGTCGACGGTGTCGCGGCCGAGCCGAAGCGAGTTGACGCCGTAGAACACCGAAGGCTGATGCAACCGGACGAACGGGTAAGCGGCGGTCCAATGGCCACCTGGCGCGTCGTTGCGGTCCACCACGACGACGCTGGCCTCTGTCTCAGAGACCAGCGTGTCGACGAACGCCATGCCCATGGCACCCGCGCCGATGACCAGGTAATCGGCTTCGATAATGTGCATACCAGCCTCAACGCTAGCCCGCGCGGTAGCGACAGGTAACCCACCTTGCCAAGGTCAGAGCCCGGTTACTAGGATATGCAAGTATCCGCTTTCATACGCGACGACACCCAAGGGCACCCATGACCACACAGATCCCGCACTTCATCGACGGGAAGCGCGTCGCCGGCCAGTCAACTCGCACGGCCGACGTCTTCAACCCCAGCACCGGCGAGGTGCAGGCAAAGGTACCGATGGCGTCGGCGGCCGACATCGATGCCGCGGTGTCATCGGCGGTTGAGGCCCAAAAGGGCTGGGCCGCAACGAATCCGCAGCGCCGCGCGCGGGTGATGATGAAGTTCATCGAGCTGGTCAACAAGAACATGGACGAGCTGGCCGAGCTGCTGTCCCTGGAGCACGGCAAGACCGTTCCCGACGCCCGCGGCGACATTCAGCGCGGCATCGAGGTGATCGAGTTCGCTATCGGCATCCCGCACCTGCTCAAGGGCGAATACAGCGAGGGTGCCGGCCCGGGTATCGACGTCTACTCGCTGCGCCAGCCGCTGGGCGTGGTCGCGGGAATCACCCCGTTCAACTTCCCGGCGATGATTCCGTTGTGGAAGGCCGGTCCCGCCCTGGCTTGTGGAAACGCATTCGTACTCAAGCCAAGTGAGCGCGACCCGTCGGTGCCGGTGCGCCTGGCCGAGCTCTTTCTCGAAGCCGGTCTGCCGCCCGGGGTATTCCAGGTCGTCCATGGTGACAAAGAAGCCGTGGACGCGATCCTGCACCACCCCGACATCAAGGCGGTCGGCTTCGTCGGCAGCTCGGACATCGCGCACTACATCTATTCGACGGCCGCGGCCCACGACAAGCGGTCGCAGTGCTTCGGCGGCGCCAAGAACCACATGATCGTGATGCCCGACGCGGATCTCGACCAGGCCGTCGACGCGCTGATCGGTGCCGGGTACGGCAGCGCCGGCGAGCGCTGCATGGCGATCAGCGTCGCGGTGCCCGTCGGTGAACAGACCGCGGACCGGTTGCGCGCCAGGCTGGTTGAGCGGATCAACCAGCTGCGGGTCGGCCACAGCCTGGATCCCAAGGCCGACTACGGCCCACTGGTCACCGAGGCAGCACTGGCGCGGGTGCGCAATTACATCGACCAGGGTGTGGCGGCGGGCGCCGAGATCGTGGTCGACGGTCGCGAGCGGCGCAGCGACGACCTGACATTCGGTGACGCCAACCTCGAAGGCGGCTTCTTCATCGGGCCGACCTTGTTCGACCACGTGACTACCGACATGACGATCTACACCGAAGAGATCTTCGGCCCGGTGTTGTGCATTGTGCGGGCCCACGACTACGAAGAAGCGTTGCGACTGCCGTCCGAGCACGAATACGGCAACGGCGTCGCGGTGTTCACCCGCGACGGCGACGCCGCGCGCGACTTCGTGTCGCGCGTGGAGGTGGGCATGGTCGGCGTCAACGTGCCGATCCCGGTCCCGGTGGCCTATCACACCTTCGGCGGCTGGAAGCGCTCCGGCTTCGGCGACCTCAACCAGCACGGCCCGGCATCGATCCAGTTCTACACCAAGGTCAAGACCGTGACGTCGCGATGGCCGTCCGGCATCAAGGATGGCGCCGAATTCTCCATCCCGACAATGGATTAGGTTCATGTTCGCCCTGAACGACGACGAGCGCGTCATCACCGAGACGGCAGCCGCATTCGCCGCCAAGCGGATTGCTCCGTATGCGCTGGAATGGGAGGCGGCCAAGCACTTCCCCACCGAGGTGTTGCGCGAGGCCGCCGAACTCGGGATGGCGGCGATCTATTGCCGCGATGACGTCGGCGGCAGTGGCCTGCGCCGGCTCGACGGGGTTCGGATCTTCGAGCAGCTCGCCATCGCCGATCCCACCACCGCCGCTTTCCTATCGATCCACAACATGTGCGCGTGGATGATCGACAGCTTCGGCACCGACGAACAGCGCAAAGAGTGGATACCGCGGCTGGCGCCAATGGATGTCATCGCCAGCTACTGCCTGACCGAGCCCGGCGCCGGATCCGACGCCAGCGCATTGAGCACCCGCGCTGTCAAGCAGGGCGGCGACTACGTGCTCGACGGCGTCAAGCAGTTCATCTCCGGCGCGGGCGCCTCGGACGTGTACGTGGTGATGGCCCGCACCGGCGGTGAGGGCCCGCGCGGGATTTCGGCCTTCATCATCGAGAAGGACACTGCAGGACTGAGTTTCGGCGCGCTCGAGGACAAGATGGGCTGGCACGCCCAACCCACCGCACAGGTGATTCTGGAGGGCGTCCGGGTTCCCGCCGGGGCGATGCTGGGCGGCGCCGACGGCGAGGGCACCGGCTTCGGCATCGCGATGAACGGCCTCAACGGCGGCCGGCTCAACATCGCGGCGTGCTCGCTCGGCGGTGCGCAGTCGGCCTTCGACAAGGCGGGGGCGTATGTGCGGGATCGGCAGGCGTTCGGCTCCGCACTGCTCGACGAACCGACCATCCGCTTCACCCTGGCCGACATGGCGACCGGCCTGGAGACCTCGCGAATGATGTTGTGGCGGGCGGCAAGTGCGTTGGACGCTAACGACCCCGACAAGGTCGAGCTGTGCGCGATGGCCAAACGCTATGTCACCGACACCTGCTTCGAGGTCGCGGACAAGGCTTTGCAGTTACACGGGGGCTACGGCTACCTGCGCGAGTATGGTCTGGAAAAGATCGTCCGCGATCTTCGGGTGCACCGAATCCTCGAGGGGACCAACGAAATCATGCGGGTCGTGGTCGGTCGCGCCGAGGCCGGACGATTTCGAGTCACCGCTTAGAAGGGCAGCAATGACAGAGCCTTTTAAGATCGCCTTCTTAGGGCTGGGGCACATGGGCGGGCCGATGTCGGCGAATCTGGGAAACGCGGGCCACACCGTTCGCGGGTTCGATCCGGTGCCCGCGGCGGCGGCAGCCGCGGCCGAAGGCGGCGTCGAGGTCTTCGACAGCGCTGCCGACGCGGTGGCACAGGCCGACGTGGTGATCACCATGCTGCCCAACGGGGATATCGTCAAACGCTGTTACGCCGAGGTGCTGCCGGCCGCGCACGCCGGTGCGCTGTTCATCGACAGTTCCACAATCTCGGTCAACGACGCCCGCGAGGTGCATGCGCTGGCGCAGTCGCACGGAGTTTCACAGTTGGACGCACCGGTCTCCGGCGGGGTCAAGGGTGCCGTCGCCGGCACGCTGGCATTCATGGTCGGTGGCGACGAGTCCGCGGTGCAACGAGCGCGGCCGGTGCTGGAACCCATGGCGGGCAAGATCATTCACTGTGGCGACGCCGGATCCGGCCAGGCCGCCAAGGTGTGCAACAACATGGTGCTGGCGGTGCAACAGATCGCGATTGGCGAGGCGTTCGTGCTGGCCGAGAAGCTGGGCCTGTCGGCGCAATCGCTGTTCGACGTGATCACCGGCGCGACCGGCAACTGTTGGGCAGTGCACACCAATTGCCCAGTGCCCGGACCGGTTCCGACATCGCCGGCCAACAATGACTTCAAGCCTGGTTTCGCCACCGCGCTGATGAACAAGGATCTGGGTCTGGCGATGGATGCGGTCACGTCAACCGGTTCGACCGCGCCGCTGGGCAGCCACGCCGCCGAAATCTACGCCGAGTTCGTCGCGTCCGATGCCTCCCACGCGGACAAGGATTTCAGCGCCGTCATCGAGATGCTGCGCAACAGCTAAGTCAGAAGTCACCGGCGTTGCGGCGCAACGTTTCAATCGACTCCACCAGTGCCTCCGATTCGGCGCTGCCCATGCCGACATCGGCGAACACCTGCTCGTTGAGCGTGACGGTGGCGTCCTCGACCGTGGAGCGGCCGAGGTCGGTGATCTGCACCAGCGTCGTGCGCCCATCGGTGGGGTGCGGCACCCGCTGGACCAGCCCGTCGGCCTCTAATCGGCGGATCGCGTGGGTCACGCTGGTGACGTGAACCTGCAGCCGGTCGGACGCCTTGGCGATGGGCAGCGCTCCGGTCCGGCTGAACGCCAGCAGCCGCAGCAATTCGTAGCGCGAGAAGCTCAGGTCGTAGGGTCGCAGCGCCGCCTCCACGCGGCCCAGCAGGATCTGATGCGCACGCATCACCGAGGTCACAGCGACCATGCCCTGCGAGACATCACCCCAGCCCGCACGGTCCCAGTTGGTCCGTGCCGCGGCGATCGGGTCACGCTTGTCATCCGGGGCCACGCCTTTTCATACCGCACTTGCGGTCAAAACGCGTCAACCCAGCCCGATTCAGCGTGTGATCATTTACCCACTGCGGCCAGCACCGCCAGCGTGGATGCGCGGCTGCCCACGGTAATCCGCGCGCCGCCACCCGGATAGCAGCGCACTCGAAGCCCGCTGTCGGCGAACATCTCACTCCACTGGCGATCCTGCCCATCCCTTGACGGCAGGTACATGAAGTTTGCGTGCGCATCGGTGGTGTATACCCCGAGCGCGCTCAATCGCATCCGGAGATAGCGCCGCTCGGAGGTGATCATTCGGATCCGTTGTAGCAGTTCGTCTTCAGCGTTGTAGGACGCCGCAACGGCGGGCAAACTGGTCATCGCGACGCCGAACGGCAACTGGTGAGACCACATCGTCGCGGCCAACTCGTCGGCTGCCACCCCGTAACCGATCCGCAGCCCGGCAAGCCCGTACGCCTTGGAAAACGTCCGCACCACCACCACGTTGGGGAATCGCCGCGCCAGCGCCGAGACGTCAATCTGATGTTCGGGTGCGGCGAATTCGATGTAGGCCTCGTCGAGCAGCACGATGGTTTCGCGCCGCACCCGGCGCAGGAACCGAAACAGGTGCGTCGCCGGCTCCAGGGTGCCGGTGGGGTTGTGCGGCCGGCACACCACCACGACGCGGGCGCTCGCCGCCGCGTCGGCCAGCCGGTCGAGGTCGTTGTGACCGCCCGTGTCCAGGGGCACCGTCACCGAATTCAGCCGTGCCATCTGCGCGATGATCGGGTAACCGTCGAAGGTCGGTGTTGCCATCACCATCGTGTCACCCGGAACCGTCAGTGCCTGCAGGGTCTGCAGCACCACACCCGTCGCACCGGCACCGAGCACCACCTGACCCGCGCCGACCCCGATCCGACTCGCGATCAGGTTGCGCAACCGCTCGGGCAGGAACTCCGGGTACCTGTTGGCCGCATCGATCGACTTGACCAACACCGACCGCACCGCCGGAAGCGGAGGAAACGGATTCTCGTTGAGCGACAGGGCGAATGGGTCGATCCCGGGCGCGATCGCCTCGTCGACCTCCGCCGCCACAGAAGTTACCAAAGGTTGCATCAGCCTCGCCCGCCCCAGCGCACCGCCGCCGCACCGGCGAAGTCACCGGCATGGGCGAAGCCCGCCATCAGCACCACATCACCGGACTTGAGCTGCCCGTCGGATATCGCACGATCCAGGTTGATCGGGATCCCGGCGCCGAACAGGTTTCCACACTCTTCGAAGGTGTCCCGATGTCGTTCCGGCGGCAGCTCGAGCGCGTCGCGCCAGTTGCGCAGGAACGCCCGGTTGGGCTGGTTGGTCACCATCAGATCGATGTTCTTGGCGGGCAGGCCGATTCGGTCGCATACCGCGAATGCCACCTCGGGAACCTGCCGGTTGCCACGGGCCAGCACCTTGGTGATCTTGCTTTCGGTGAAGCCGATGCTCCCCTCGCCCGGCCCCGCCTCCCACCACTTACGCGGCGGGTCGTAGGAAAGCGTCATCTCACCCGCAAATTCGCCGTAGGTACGGCACTCGACATCCAAAATCGGCGACTGATCGCTCACCGTGACCAGTCCGACCGCGGCGCCGTCGCCGGGCACCGCCGACTGCGCCTTGCGGCGAATCGTGGGCTGATCGAAGAATTGACCGGCCGCGTTCTGCGCGATCGCGATCAGCGCGGTGCGCCCCTCACCCGACGACAGCAGCTTGCGGGCCACGTTGAGCGCCAACACAAACGCGGCACACCCGCCGTTGTTCAGGTCGAGCACCCAGGACGGTCGCAACCCTAGCCGGTGCGCGATGCCGCCGCCCTGCCCGTAGAACGCCATGTCGGGTACCTGGGTGTGGGTGATCAGCACGTCCGCGCCCTCGACGACGTCGTGACCATGCCGCTCGATCAGTCCCTGCACCGCACGCTCGATCATGTCGATCGAACTCTCGTCCGGCGCGACGTGATGGCGAAACTTCGGGGCCCGGAACATGACGTTCTCGCGGAGCTCGTCGGATTCGGCGAACTGTGCGTAGTAGTCGGCGGGGATCGGCGCGCCGGGCAGGTAGCCGGAGACGTCGATCAGGCTGACGTTGGGCTTATTCATGGCGCGCTCATCTCATCCATTCGGGGGTCACCGGGAGGCCGTTACGGTGGCGGTATTCGGCGATTGCTTTGAGGTTGTTCATTTCCAGCAGATGGCCCGCGCCGAACATGTCCCAGAAGTCGCCGACCCACACCGGGCGCTGGGCGGGTGCGGTCTCCGGATACGGGTTGCGGTCGTAGAACGGGTGGTGGCAATTCGTCCACAGCACAACAGAACCCGGCTTGTCGAGGACCACCTGGGCGTCGATGACGCGCATCAGGTAGACCATCCACAGGTGCTTGCCCTGATCCCACGCACAGTGGTAGTCGACGGTGCGGGCCTGCTTGTTCGCGACGGTGCGCGTGTAGATCTCGGTCTCCGAGCCGAGCCGGTCGTAGGCCAGCCACAGACCGGGTTCGTCGGTCCGGGTGAACCCGCGCAGACTGTAGGTCCACTCTTCCAGGCTGCGGGTGTCCGACAGGTACTCGTACAGCTCGTCGGGCGGGCAGTCGATGTAGTTGTTCACGGTGCAGTATTCGCCGAACACCTGATCGTGCGGGTAGACCGACCGCATCATGTCCATGATGATCGGCGTGGCCTGCTCTCTAGGGCTGGTTTCGATGCGAGTGACCCCATCGATGACGTCAGGAATATCAACAAGTGCTGGCAGCGACATTGGTGCACGTCTCCTTAGCCGTGGGAATCTCTTCAAGGGCAATAGGTTCGGTCTTCCCCGCGAAGAGGAAGGGGGCGAATGGCGGGATCTCGTCGGCGGCGCACTCGACGGTGACCACCGCCGGACCGTCGATGTCGAGCGCCGCGACCATCGCGGCGGCGAGTCCGTCGGTGTCGCTGACGTCCATCGACGTCAGGCCCGGGAACATCGCCGCTAGCCCGGCACCGAGCCGGCTGGGCCGGAATCGGTTATAGCTGTACAGGTTGTCGTAGAACAGCTGCTCGCGGGTCACGCACATGGCGTGCGCGTTGTTGTTGAACAACACGAACGTCACCGGAAGCTGATACTGCACCGCGGTGTGAACTTCCATGCCGTGCATGAAGAATGCGCCGTCGCCGGCGATCACCACGGTGCGCCCCTGCGACCGTCCACTGTTGGGCCGCCCGAAAGCCATTCCAATGCCGGCGCCGAAGCTGTAGCCCATACCGCCCATACCGAGTGCGACCGCATACCTGCCGCCGCGGCGCGCCGACAGGTAGTGCACGGCGGACGCACCGGTGTTGCCCGCGTCGACCACGATGTCGGCCCCGTCGGGCAACACGCCTTCGAGCACCCTCATCGCGTCGCGGTAGCGCACACCTTCGCCGACCCACGACGGAGGCGTCAGTTCGCAGCGACGCACGGTGTCGGGAACCCGCACGCCCGTTGGGCGCCCGCTGCCGGACAGGGCCTCGGTCAGCATCCGCAGCGAGGTGCGCAGGTCGTCGGTGTGCACGTGCGCACACGGAACGTACGGCCGCGCAGAGCCGATCGAGACGGTACGCACCCTGGCCAGCGCGTCATCGAGGCCGGTGCGAGCGGTGACCGACAGTCGGGTACCGACCACCAGGCACACGGCGCTGGCAGCCACCGCTTCCGCCACACCAAGGTGACCCATCACGCCGGTTACCCCCAGTGCGGACGAACAGCCGAATCCCGGTGTGCCGGAAACGTCTTTGGCGTCGGGCACCGTCGCCACCCGGGCGCGCAGCAACGCGCGCAACTCTTCGAGCTCGGTCCGGGCGTCGTCGCGGGCCACCTGCTCACCCACGATCATGGTGATGGGTCCATCGGCGTTGCGCAGCAACGGGATGATCGGAGCAGGGTTGCCGATCGGCCGCGGATCGGTGGTCAGCTGCCGGGCATCGGCATACACATACGATCTCTGAATATCCTTGGGCAACAATAAGACTGCAGGTCCTCCGGTGCGCGCAGCGGCGACGGCCCGGGACAACGCGGCGCCGATCTCTGCCGGGCGCAGCACCCGCTCGCAATGCACCGATACCGCGGAGAACACCGCCTCGGCATCCAGCGATCCGTTGTTGCCACTGGTGTCCTGAAAGCTACCGCGGCCGTCCAAGGTAGTGGGGGTCTGACCCACCAACGCCAATACCGGAACCCGGCTTGTCAGCGACTCCCCCAGGCCTGCAACGAGATTCAGTGCACCGCCGCCTGAGGTCGCGGCCACCACACCCAGACCAGCCCCGCTGCGGCTGTACCCGTCGGCCATCGTGGCAGCGGAGAACTCATGCTTGGCCAGTACTGCGGTGATGCCGGGCCGGAAATGTGCGGCGTCGTAGAGATCTTCGATGTTGGCGCCATCGACACCAAAGATGTGGTCGACGCCGATTGACGCGAGGCATCCGACTATGTGGTCAACCACCCGGTGCTTGGAAGGCATCTACTCACCTAAGTTCGATTGAGACGATGCCTATGGCACGAGTCAGGTGAGCCGACGGTTCACCTGACGGGCATTACAGCGAACGCTGCAACAGAACCTGGCCGCTGTCGGCGGCGACCACTTGCACCGCGGCGATCTGCTCAATCGGCGTCGAGATGCTCGCGGCGGGCGTCGCGGTGTGACCGGGTTCGGCCACCCAGGTCGCCAGCCGAGTCTGGCTGCCGTCGCGACCGACCACAACCATCGCCAGGGTGTCATGGTGCGCATACGGCGGAGCCAAGCAGACGCACTTCAAGTTGATGGCCGTCCCCCAATGCTGGCTGGACAACTGCACGGTGGACGTCAGCAGGTTGGTACCCACCTGCGCCATCTCCGATGAGGCAGCCACCGACTGGGCGGGCGGCACCGACGGGGAATGCCCCTGAATGCCGACGAAGACGCCGACCGCCAGCACCGCGGCCGCGGCGGACGAGGCCACCCAGGTGATCGCGCGTGCGCGGCGGCGGCGCCAGGCCACCTTCGCCAGCAACGACGGCAACAACTCGGGTGACATCTCAGGTGTCGCCGGCGGGAGATCTCCCGACTCGGCGATCGCGGCAAATTCTTCACGATCAAGCTGCGAAAGCAGGGCCGGCACTCCACTGAGCTCGGCGACGGCGTTCCGGCATGCCGGGCACTGGGCCATGTGGCCCTCGAACTCGCGGCGGTCGACGGACGACAACGACCCAAGCACGTATGCGGCATCCCACATCGCGTAGCGGTGATCGTCACCCATGATCAGACCAAAAACCTCGTTGTCGCCGGGCGGACCTACACCTCGTAGCGGCGTCTTCATTTCATCCATCTCCTGTCACCCTTCAAGCATTCGGAGCCGATGACCACACGGATTGGTGGTGGGGCTGTCATCGAGTAACTCCGAGTTCCTGCAGAGTGAGCCGCAAAGCCCGCACGGCATAGTGTAGTCGCGACTTCACGGTTCCCTCGGCAATCTCGAGGTCCCCAGCAATCTGTGCGGTGGTCCATCCGCGGTAGTAAGACCGTTCGATGACGGCCCGGTGCTCGACGGAGAGCTGCGTCATCGCTTCGGCGATCAGCAACCGGTCCAGCGCCGCATTGACCTCGTCGGGCGTGGCCTGCTCGGGCGCTCCGTCTTCATCGAGGGAGCCGACCACGTTGCGATACCGTGCGCTGCGCCGATCGTCGATAATCATGTTCCGGGCGACAGTGAACAGCCAGGCACGCGCTGAGCGCTCGGTGTCGCCGACGACTTCCGGATGCTGCCATGCGCGCAGCAGCGTTTCCTGGACGACATCCTCGGCGTGGGCGGCGTCGCCGGTCAGCCGCAGCGCATAGCGCCACAGCACGGCGGCGTGCTCGTCGTAGAGCGCCTTCATCAACGCGGCTTCCGCAGCCGCGGTACCAGCACCCCGAGCCACTCGATCACCTCCTGCCCATTGACACGAGTCGAGTAGGTGTTTAGTTCGAGATTCAGCTCAGGGTGAGAATGCGGGGCCCGTCGCCCGTGACCGCCACAGTGTGCTCCCAGTGTGCCGCGCGCGACCCATCGGTGGTAGTGACCGTCCAGTCGTCGTCAAGCACCAGCGTTTTGCCTGTTCCAAGCGTCAGCATCGGTTCGATGGCGAGCACCGAACCCAGCGCCAGCAGCGGTCCGCGGCCCGGAGACCCCTCGTTGGGCAGGAACGGGTCCATATGCATCTGCCGCCCGATGCCGTGGCCGCCGTAGCCCTCAACGATCCCGAACGCGCGCCCGTGGCGAACCTCGGCCGCCCGCGTGCCCATTTCGATGGCATGCGCGACGTCCGTCAGCCGGTTACCGGGGATCATTGCCGCTATTCCGGCTTCCAGCGACTCTCGGGTGGCCGAACAGAGCGCCTCGTCGGCGGGATCGAGTGCCCCAACCCCGAACGTGATCGCGGCATCACCATGCCAGCCGTTCAGCACGGCGCCGCAGTCGATGGAGACCAGGTCACCGGGGGCGAGGATCTCGGCCGCGGAGGGGATGCCGTGCACCACCCGGTCGTTCACGGATGCGCAGATCGACGCCGGGTAGCCGTGATAGCCCAGGAACGACGGTGTCGCGCCGGCCTCCCGGATCACCGACTCGGCGATTTCGTCGAGACTCAGCGTCGACGCGCCGCAGACAGCAGCCGCATGAACCGCGCGCAGTGCGAGGGCAACCACCGCACCGGCCGCAGCCATCGCGTCGAGCTCGCCGGCGCTGCGCTGCGGCACTACCTTGCGACTCCGCAACCGCGCCAGCGGGTTCATCGTTACTTGCCCAGCGCCCGCAGCGCGCGGGCGAATACCTCATCCATCGCTCCGATGGCGTCCACGGTCTTCAGTTCGTCGCGGTAGTACTCGAGCAGCGGCGCGGTTTCGTCGCGGTAGACCTTCATCCGGTTGATGATGACCTCATCGGTGTCGTCGGCGCGGCCGCGGCCCTTGAGTCGCTGCAGCAACTCGTCCTCCGACACCCGGAATTCCAGCACCGCGTCGATGTCGGTGCCCCGGCGTCCGAGCATGTCGTGCAGCGCCTTGGCCTGCTCGATCGAGCGGGGATACCCGTCCAGGATGAAGCCGTTCGCCGCGTCCGGTTCATCCAGCCGGCTGTCGACGAGCTGGTTGGTCAACTCCGAGGGCACCAAGTCGCCGGCATCCAGGTAGCGCTTGGCCTCCAGGCCGAGCTTGGTGCCCTGCCCGATGTTGCTCCGAAAAAGATCCCCGGTCGAGATCTGCGGCACCCCGAGCTTCTCGCTGAGCTTTTCTGACTGCGTGCCCTTACCTGCCCCCGGTGGCCCCAGCAAAACGACTCTCACTTGAGGAACCCTTCGTAGTTGCGCTGCATCAGCTGACTCTCGATCTGTTTGACGGTATCCAACCCGACGCCAATCATGATCAGAACCGCCGTTCCGCCGAATGGCAGATTCTGCACCGCTCCGGCATTGCCGATCTGCAGGAACAGGTTGGGCAGCACCGCGATCGCACCTAGGTAGATCGAGCCCGGGAGGGTAATTCTGCTCAGCACGAAACGCAGATAGTCGGCGGTGGGCTTGCCCGGCCGGATGCCGGGGATGAAGCCGCCGAACTTCTTCATTTCGTCAGCACGCTCGTCGGGATTGAAGGTGATGGACACGTAGAAGTACGTGAAGAAGATGATGAGCCCGAAGTAGATGCCGATGTAGACCGGGTCGCTCGGATCGGACAGATAAGTGCCGACGAACTTGTCCCACCAGCTGTTGCCCACGCCGCCGCTGCCGCTGCGGATCAGCTGCGTGACCAGGTGCGGAATGTAGATCAGCGACGACGCGAAGATCACTGGGATAACACCGGCCTGGTTGACCTTGAGCGGCAGATACGTTGACGTTCCGCCATACATGCGCCGGCCCACCATGCGCTTGGCGTACTGCACCGGAATCCGGCGCTGGCCCTGCTCGACGAACACCACGCCGACGATGATGATCAGCGCGGCCACCAGGACGGCGGTGAAGATCATGCCGCCGCGGCTGTCCAGGATCGTCTTGCCTTCAGAGGGAATGCGCGCGGCGATACCGACGAAGATCAGCAGCGACATGCCGTTACCGATGCCGCGTTCGGTGATCAGCTCGCCCATCCACATCACCAGCGCCGCGCCACTCGTCATGACCAGCACGATGACGACCAGGGTGAAGATGCTCTGGTCGGAGATGATGTCCAGCGAGCAGCCCTGCAGCAGGCCGCCGTTGGCCGCTAGCGCCACGATGCTGGTGGCCTGCAGAACAGCCAGCGCGATGGCCAGATAACGCGTGTACTGCGTCATCTTGGCCTGGCCGGACTGGCCTTCCTTCCGCAATTCCTCGAACCGCGGGATGACCACGGTGAGCAGCTGCACGATGATGCTGGCGGTGATGTAGGGCATTACGCCGACCGCGAACACCGTGAGCTTGAGCAGCGCTCCACCGGAGAACAGGTTGATCAGCGAGTAGATCTGTCCGGCCTCGCCACCACTGGCCTCTTTAATGCACTGCTGCACGTTCGGGAAGTTCACACCGGGCGACGGCAACGCTGCACCGACGCGATGCAGCACGACAATGCTGAGCGTGAAGAGGATCTTCCGTCTCAAGTCAACTGATCGCAGCGACGAGATGAAAGCCGAAAGCACTCTTATCCTCCTGCGCGGCCGGGGGGTAATCCTGCGTTACGCGCGCTCAACACCCGCAGGCCAGGACGTACGGCGTCACGCGTCAAATCGTGTTCGAGACTAACAGCTGGTCGGACCGAATCCTCAAAAGGGCGTCATGGAGCCGTATCAATAGGGTCCAAAAAATTAAGGAAGCCGACAGCCACAAGGCGTAGAGTTTTGTCAGCTCGTTGCATTTGCTAAGTATCAAAGTTGGCTGCCGAGGATCGAGGAGCACCATGACACGCACTGACCAAGACAGTTGGGATTTGGCCTCCAGCGTAGGCGCCACGGCAACCATGGTCGCCGCAGCCCGTGCGGTGGCCAGCAACGAGGACAACCCGATCATCAACGACCCGTTCGCCGGGCCCCTGGTGCGGGCGGTCGGGCTGGATTTCTTCCGCCGGATGGTCGACGGCGAACTCACCACCGAGGAAACGCCCGAGGGCGGCCTGGGAGACCTGCAGGTCGAGACCGACTCGATCGCGGTGCGCACCCGCTTCTTCGACGATTTCTTCCAGGGCGCCGCACGCGACGGGATCCGCCAGGCGGTGATTCTGGCCGCGGGACTCGACGCGCGCGCCTACCGGCTCTCCTGGCCGAACGGCAGCATGGTGTACGAAGTCGATCAGCCCCAGGTCATCGAATTCAAGACCACCACGATGTCGAGCCTGGGCGCCGCACCGGCCACCGAGCGGCGCACCGTCAGCATCGATCTTCGGGACGACTGGCCGGCGGCATTGCGCAGCAGCGGCTTCGACGTGACCCAGCCGACGTCCTGGAGCGCTGAGGGGTTGCTGATGTATCTGCCTCCCGAAGCCCAGGACCGGCTCTTCGACAACATCACCTCGCTGTCGGCGCCGGCAAGCGTGCTGGCCACCGAGTTTCATCCGCCGTCGGAGACGACGATGTCGCAGCGTGCTCAGGAATTCAACCAGCGATGGCTCAATTTGGGCTGCGACATCGACCTGTCGGGATTGTTCTTCGATGGCGACCGCAACGACGTGGTCGAGTATCTGAGCGGCCATGGCTGGCAAGTGAACTCGCGGCCACGGCGCGAACTGTTCGCCGATTACGGCCGCGACTTCCACGACAGTGAGTCGCTGTCCCAACTGCGCAACATCGTCGCCGTTACCGCAACTCTGAGCTAGGAGCGCACGCCATGACGAGCACCGACAGCAAGCGATTCGACGGAGACAGCTGGGATTTGGCGTCCAGTGTGGGAGCCACCGCCACCGCGGTGGCGGCCCGCCGGGCCATGGCTTCCAAGGGCCCCAACCCGTTGATCGACGATCCCTTCGCCGAGGCGCTGGTCAACGCCGTCGGTGTCGACGCATTCATCCGGATGATGAACGGCGAGGTCGAGCTCTCGCAGGACGATCCCGCGTTCACCCCGCAGCGGCTCAGCGAGGGCATGGCCGTGCGCACCCGGTACTTCGACACCTTCTTTCTCCAGGCCGCCGAGGCCGGTGTGCGTCAAGCGGTCATCCTCGCGTCCGGGCTCGACACCCGCGCGTACCGGTTGCCCTGGCCAGCTGGAACCGTGCTTTACGAGATCGATCAGCCCCAGGTGATCGAATTCAAGACCCGCACCCTGGCCGACCTTGGCGCGGCCCCGGCTACCGATCGCCGGGCGGTAGCGGTGGATCTGCGTGATGACTGGCCGGCCGCGTTGCGCGGCAACGGATTCGACTCATCGCAGCCGACGGCCTGGATCGCCGAAGGACTGCTTGGATACTTGCCGCCGGACGCCCAGGACCGCCTGTTCGACAACATCACCGCGCTGTCCGCGCCCGGCAGCCGCATCGGCACCGGCTACGTCCCCGACATTCGCGACCGTGTCCAGAAACGCGGTCGCGAGCTCAGTGAACGCTGGCGCCGCATGGGGCTGGATCTGAACTGGTCGGAGTTGGTCTACGACGGCGAACGTAACGACGTGGTGACTTACCTCAACCAGCGGGGTTGGCAGACCACAGTGAACAGCACGCCGGAGATGTACGCGCACAACGGTTTCGAGTTTCCTAACGAACCGTCGGTGGTCGCGTTCGGCGACATCAAATACGTCTCGGCGACGCTAGCATAAGGGGTCCTTGTCATGACACGCACCGAGCAAGACACCTGGGATCTGGCCTCGAGCGTAGGGGCGACTGCGACCTGGGTGGCCGCAGCCCGGGCAATAGCCAGCAAGAAACCCGACGCTCTGATCGACGACCCGTTCGCCGATCCACTGGTGCGCGCGGTGGGCGTGGACTTCTTTACCGGCGTGCTCGACGGTGAGATCACCGATGAGAGCGGCGGTATCGCTGCCGACGCCGACCTCGAGGCGGAGTTCAACTTGCAGCGGATGGTCGACATGATGGCCGTGCGCACCAGGTACTTCGATGACTTCTTCACCGACGCGACCGCCGCGGGTGTTCGCCAAGCGGTGATCCTGGCCGCGGGCCTGGACTCGCGTGCGTACCGATTGGATTGGCCGGCGGGCACCGTCGTTTACGAGGTCGATCAGCCGACCGTCGTCGAGTTCAAGTCCACCACATTGTCGAACCTGGGCGCCGAGCCCACCGCGCAGCGCCGGACCGTCGCCGTTGACTTGCGCGACGACTGGCTAAACGCGTTGCGGCGCAGCGGTTTCGACGAAACCAAGCCCACGGCGTGGAGCGCCGAGGGGCTGCTGATGTACCTGCCGCCCGACGCCCAGGACCGGCTGTTCGACGCCATCACGACGCTGAGCGCCCCGGGCAGCTGGCTGGCGACCGAATACCACCGCGATGGCGGCATGCCGCTGCTCGAACGGCGTGCCAAGGCGATGGCCAACCGCTGGGGGAAGTTCGGCTTCGACATCGACGTGTCCACCCTGGTCTATGACGGCGAACGCACCCCGGCCGCGGATTACCTGACCGCGCATCGCTGGTCGGTTTCGACGCGCACCCGCGCCGACATGTTCGCCGAGGCCGGGCTGTCCGTGCCGGCCGGCGACAGCGTGCAATCGCTGCAGAACAGCATCGCCGTCACCGCGGTGCGGGAGTAGCCGCCTAGGCCGGTTTGGCTGCCGGTGCGCGGACCACCAACGGTACGGCGGGAAAACACCACGCCAGCTCTGAGCGCGACTTGCGCAGCACGGCGGTGCCGTAACCGCGTTTGCGGTGGTCGGGGTGGATCCAGATCCGCACGTTTACTTCGCCACGGAGCAGCTCGCCGAAGACCATCCCGACCTTCTCGCCGGAATCGATGGCGACGAACCAGGCGGCCTCTTCGTCGTCCACCCTGCGCAGCGCCGCCCGGATCTCGTCGTCGAGATCGCCCGCCGGTCCGCCGGATCCGTCGCCGGCAGCGCCGATTTCTTCAGTGCGGGTGGCGAACAGGTCGCGGTCCTGGTCGGCGGAGAACGGCCGCAGCTCCACACTCTCCCCCGAACTCGCCGGGCGCTCCCCGAGGGTGAAGCTCAGCTGCTTGTTCAGGTCCTCGAGTTCGGCCAGGATCTTCCGGCGCGAATCGATGGTGAGCTGCTCGAAGCACATGCCCATCACCGCTTCGGCCGCGAGGTGGGAGGTGTCGAGCAATTTGACGATCGACTCGACCGCGGCTGCCTTGTTTTCCGACTCCACTACGACGTCGGCAATTTCATGCCGGCGTTCAAGAGCTTTCAACAGGGCGTCTGCGATCTCTCTCCGGGCGGCTTTGCGGTCCTGGTCAGTCATGGCACCAGACTAGAACGCCGAGCCGTCTACCGCGCTAGATCCTCGAGTCCGACGCCCGCGACGGCTGGTCGCCCAGTTCCAGGAACCGCCGGTAGCGGTCCTGCACCGCGGCCGCCCAGGCGCGATCGGGGTGGACAACGCGATCGGTGGAAACCCAGCGATCGGCGTCGGCGATCGACGTCTCCAGCCCGGCCGCCATCCGGCCCAGGAAGGCCGCGCCCAGCGCGGCACCCTCGGCCACCCCGGATACCTCCACCGGCCGGCCGGTGGCGTCAGCGATGGCCTGCATCCACGGCTGCAGTCGCGTCCCGCCGCCGGTGGCCACGATCCGCGACACCGGCGCTCCGCTGAGCTCGATGAGCTGACGGACAACGAAGCCAGACGCCTCGTAGGCGGCTCTGCGCAGCGCGGCAGGACCGTGGGTGAGATCAACACCATCCAGCACGGCCCGGCGGTCCGGGTCGTGGAACGGCGTGCGTTCCCCGCGAATGTAAGGCGACCACACCGGGACGCGGCGCGGATCGACCGACCCGGGGTCGCCCGGGCCGATCACGCGATCCACCCAGCCCAGGAACAGGCCACCGGCATTGCTGGCGCCACCGATCAGGCTCTTGCCGGGTTTGGTGTGCGGAATGGTCCACAACCCCGGCACCTGGCGGGACTCGGGGACGGTGACCCACACGATCAGCGTGGTGCCGCACATCACCAGCACTTCGCCGTCGCGATCGGCGCCGGCCACCATCTGCTCGCACAGCGCGTCGACGGCACCGATCGCCAGCACGGCAGCCGACCCGTGGACCTGCCCGACCGCGGCTCCGATCGTTTCGACCCGTGGCATCTGTCCGGCACTCGCCCCTCGTTCGGCGCAGGCCTGCGGATTCCAGCCAGTCCCGTCGAACAGCGGGTAGGAGGTGGCCGCGGTCGCGAAGTCGATCACCGCCTCGCCCGCCAGGGCGTGGTTGGCAACCGCCGGCGCCGGCCAGTATCCGGCCGCCCCGGGGACCTCGGCAGCCATCCAGCGCAGAAATTCGGCGGCCTCCCCCAACGCGGGGAGCGGCTGAACCCGTTCTTTCCCGGCCTCCACCGGCCGGCCGCGCTCGTCGCCGTACAGCAGTCCCGAAGTGATTGGCCGTCCCGCGGCGTCGACGGCGGCCAGCGAGGGAACCATCGCCGAGACAGCCACCGCGCGGACGTCGAGACCGGGAGTATGCCGCCGCACCTGATCCAGGGCAGCCACCGGACCGCGCCGCCACGCCTCGTCGGCGTCATGCTCCAGCCGGCCGGGGGACGGCACCCGCACTTGATGCGGGATGCGCACTCGCGCCGTCACCCGGCCGTCGGCGTCGGCGGCGACCGCTTTGACCGCCGTGGTGCCGATGTCGATGCCGACCGTGACGCCGTTACGTGACACGGGCGTCACCGTACGCCAGCATTGGCATTCGTGACATCAAGACCGCGCGCCCTGGTGACGGCGCCGCTGCGAGGTCCGGGGTTCGCCAAACTCCGGCAGCTGACCGATGTGATCTATGACCCTTGGATCGATCAGACCCCGCTGCGGATCTACAGCCCCGAGCAGTTGGCCGAACGGATCGCCGCCGAATCCGCCGACGTCGTTGTGGTGGAGAGCGACTCGGTGCGCGGCCCCGTGTTCGACGTGAGTCTGCGCGCTATCGCCTCCACCCGCGGCGACCCCAACAACGTCGACGTCGCCGGCGCCACCGCGGCGGGCATCCCGGTGCTGAACACGCCGGCACGCAACGCCGATGCGGTCGCCGAGATGGCGGTGGCGCTGCTGCTGGCCGCCACCCGCCATCTGTTGGCCGCAGACTCGGATGTCCGCAGCGGCAACATCTTTCGCGATGGCGTCATCCCCTATCAGCGGTTTCGGGGTTGGGAGATCGCCGGGCGCACCGCCGGGCTGGTCGGCCTGGGTGCCGTCGGGCGCGCGTTGCGCTGGCGGCTGTCCGGGCTGGGCATGCGGGTCATCGCCCACGACCCGTACCACGACGAAGCCCACCACAGCCTCGACGAACTACTGAGCGAGGCCGACGTCATCTCGCTGCACGCACCGGTCACCGACGACACCACCGGAATGATCGGCGCCGACCAGTTCGCGGCCATGCGCGACGGCGTGGTCTTCGTCAACACCGCCCGCGCGCAGCTGCACGACACCGATGCGCTGGTCGACGCGCTGCGCAGCGGCAAGGTGGCCGCGGCGGGCCTGGACCACTTCGTGGGCGAATGGTTGCCGACCGATCACCCTTTGGTGGGCATGCCCAATGTCGTGCTGACCCCGCACATCGGCGGAGCCACGTGGAACACTGAGGCCCGGCAGGCGCAGATGGTCGCCGATGATCTGGAAGCGTTGCTGTCCGGCAACACGCCCGCCCATATCGTCAACCCGGAGGTGCTCGGCCCATGACGTCGGTGAAATCCGTTGGCAACGCGGAAACCGCGGTTCTGGATGCGGCCAAGGACATGCTGCGCCGCGGTCTCGTCGAGGGAACCGCCGGCAACATTTCGGCGCGGCGCCCCGACGGCAACATCGTCATCACGCCGTCGTCGGTCGACTACCGCGACATGGAGCTCGATGACCTGGTGCTGGTCGACGCGGAAGGCGCTGTGCAGCATGGCAAGGAGGGGCGGGCGCCGTCGTCGGAGATGCAGCTGCACCTGGCGTGCTACCAGGCGTTCGACGACATCGGCAGCGTCATTCACAGCCATCCGGTGTGGGCGACCATGTTCGCCATCGCTCACGAGGCGATTCCGGCCTGCATCGACGAATTCGCGGTCTACGTCGGCGGCGACGTTCGGTGCGCCGACTACGCCGCGTCCGGCACACCGGATGTCGGGATCAACGCGGTCAAGGCGCTGGAAGGCCGAGGCGCCGCGCTGATCGCCAACCACGGCTTGGTCGCGGTGGGGCCGCGCCCCGACAAGGTCCTGCACATCACCGCACTTGTCGAACGCACCGCGCAAATTGTCTGGGGTGCACGGGCTCTCGGTGGTCCGGTACCGATTCCCGAAGACGTGAACCGCAACTTCGCCAGCGTCTACGGCTACCTGCGCACCAATCCTTTATGAGCCGTACACAGGTGGGGCGCGCCCGCGTGACACGGATCCTGGAGTTTCAGTTCGAGCTGGGCACACAGGCTTTCGCCAAGACCCCGCCGTCGGGTTGGCTCGACAACTCCGACCTGCTGGTGCCGGACTTCTTCGACCCGGACACCGATAAGTGGCGCATCGCGGTGCAAAGCTGGGTCGTCGAGGTCGACGGACTGACCGTCGTCGTGGACACCGGCGTCGGCAACGACCGTCAGCGACCGCACATGCCGCCGCTGGATCACCTGAATACCGGTTTCCTCAGCGCGTGGGACTCGGCCGGCATCGACCGCGCCGCCGTGGACGTGGTGATCAACACTCACATCCACTCCGACCACGTCGGTTGGAACACCATGCTTGATGACGGCGCCTGGGTGCCGACCTTTCCCAACGCCCGATATCTCGCGCCCACAGCCGATTACCGCTATTTCGCTCCCGATGGACCGGCGGCGCGGCAAACGCCGCGCACCGAGGCCGAGGCGGCCCAGCAGCATGGTGATCAGCTGGTGTTCGCCGACAGCGTGTTGCCCGTCGACGACGCCGGACAGCTCGTCGGATGGTCGGATGACTATCAGATCAGCCCGTCGCTGCGGCTGCGGCCCGCTCCCGGACATACTCCCGGCTCCTCGGTGCTGTGGCTAGATGCGGGGCAGTCCGCGGTGTTCGTCGGCGATCTCACGCACAGTCCGCTACAACTGCGCCGGCCCGCCGACCCCTGCGCGTTCGACGTGAATGCCGGCGCCGCCGCCGCCACCCGCCGCCGGATCTTCACCGAGGCCGCAGCAGCACACGCCACCGTGATACCCGCGCATTACCCCGGCCACGGTGGTGCGTCGATCCGCGCCGCCGGCGACCAATTCGAAATCGACGAATGGTTGGAGATTGAAAGGCTATGACTTATCGGGTGGTGGGGTTCTCGCTGATAGTCCCTCGATCGACGTTGCCGCGACCGACGATGTCGACGCGCTGATCGAGCTTGCGCCGGATTGTGTGAACTACACGCCCCGCGCCATCGACTACGACCTGGTGACCAGGATGCTGCGCTCCGGATCATCGGATCTCAGGGCGCGTTGGTCTAGGTGGCTCGCAGTCGCCAGTCGCGCGGCGGCATGCCGTGCTCCCGGTTGAATAATCGGCTGAAATAGCCGGGATCGAAAACCCCGACCCGGCGGGCGATCTCGGCGACCGGGAGATCGGTTTCTTCCAGCATGGTGCGAGCTTCGGCCATGCGGCATTCGATGATCCACTCCTGCACGGTGCGCCCGGTGCGCCGACGCACCACCGTGGTGAGATGCCCTGGCGTCATCCCAATTTCGTCGGCAACATCGCGCAGCGACAGGGCTTCGGCGTGACGGCGGTCGATCACCGCGAACACATCGGCCAGCAACGGCTCCCCGCTACGCCTCAGATCGGCGACCACGTCGCAAGCCAGCCGCGCGAGCTCGATCAGCAGCAGGGTCAGGTGCGCCAGCGCCGCCTGCCGGTGACCCTGGCGCCGGGCAGTGAGTTCGTTTTCGATCGACTCGATCGCGTTGTTCCACATGGATTGCCGCGCCGCGGGCACCTCCAGCCGCAGCACCCCACCGGAATGCCCGTGCAGGAACGGAAAGAGCAGCGGATGTCCCCGCCACGCCGGCCATGGCGATCGAGCGTCCTCGCCCAGCGCGGCGGGATCGAAGAACACCGCGACACCGGCCTCCAGGTTTTCCAGCTGGTTCGGGTCGAGCACCTCACCGGGAGCGGCCACATACACCACACCCGCCGCGGGCACGTACCACAGCGCGGGGAAGTCGTGGATATGACGACCCCGCTCGCCGAGGTCGCCCAGGTGGCGGTGCACCGACACCGGAGGTGTGTCCGGGCCGGTCCGATATTGATAGATCGGCACACCGCCGCGGAGGCTGATCAGCCGGGCTGCCTGCGTCATCATTGCAAAAGATAGTCCTATTTCTAGCAAGAATCAGCCAATTCTATAGCGAGCCAGTGATCCACTATTGATGTTGTGACGAAATATCATCCACATGACTACTTACCGGCGACCGGTCACGATGCGTTCCTACCCGCATACGACTTGATCGCACGCATGATGGGCTTCGACAGCGTCTATCGACAGCTGGTCGCCCAAGCTGATATCGCCGACGGTCATCGAATCCTGGACATCGGCTGCGGCACCGGGAATCTCACGATTCGTGCCAAGCGCACCCATCCCCGCGCGGACGCGGTCGGTTGCGACCCGGACCCGCGAATTTTGGCGGTTGCGAGGCGAAAGGCCGCACGATTGACCGGCATCCGCTTCGAACAGGGGTACGCCGAGCGACTTCCCTACACGGACGGCGAATTCGACCGGGTCCTGTCGTCGATGATGTTGCACCACATCAGCGCCGACGCGAAGCCGTCAGCCGCGGCAGAGATATTCCGGGTGCTGCGCCCCGGCGGCAGGCTGCACCTGGTCGACATCTCCGGCGACACGACAAACGGCGGCTTGACGGCGCGGCTCATCCGGCACAATCACCACGTGGCCGGCAACCTCGGCGACGCGATTCCCCAGCTGCTGGGTGCCGCAGGGTTCGACTACATCGAACTCGGCACCGAGCGGCGACGAATCGTCGGCCAACTCACCTACTACCGCGCCACCCGCCCCGCATAGTGCGGGTGAGCATCGGCGGCCGTGGACAGTTGATTCAGCCTGGGTCCGCAGAAGGTTGCTGCAAAGTGATGCTGTGAATACCGCCGCCACGCTCGAATAGTGGCCGGGAGTCGACCGTCACGACCTTCCTTCCGGGGTATTGCTCGGCGAGGATCGCCGCGGCGTTTGCGTCGTTGACATCATCGAAGCTGCAGGCGATCACGCCACCGTTGACGAGCAGATGATTCATGTAGCTGTAGGCCACGATTCCCTCGGCATCATTTGTCGTCGCGGGCGCGGGCATATCGGTGATCTCCCACCGCCGGCCGGCAGCGTCGTGACTGGCTTCCAGCGCTTCCCGAATCTCCCGGCAAACTCGATGATCTGGGTGTGCTTCGTTGCGCTGGGTGTGCAACAGCAATCGGCCGGGTGAGGTAACCGCAGCGACGAAGTCGACGTGCCCCCCAGTGCCGCCGAGTTCGGAGTCTAGGGTCAGGCCCCGGGGCAGCCAGACGGCGTGGGTTGCACCGATCGTGGCGGCCAGTTCAGCCTCGATGTGGGCGCGCGTGAAGCCCGGGTTGCGGCGGGGATCGAGCTGCACGGTCTCGGTGACCAGGACGGTGCCCTCACCATCAACGTGGATCCCGCCACCCTCATTTACCAGAGATGAACTCACTGTAGGAGTGCCGGCAATCTCTGCGACGAATCGGCCTGTGCGCCTTTCGCTGTGCCAATGCGCCCAGTCTCGGTCCCCCCAACAGTTGACCGCCCAATCGACAGCGGCCACAGCGCGGTCGCTGGTGCGCACGAATGTCGGCCCGATGTCTCGCATCCAAGGGTTGGTGACTGGGGCTTGGATGATGTCGATGTCTCGGGACAGGTAACGGCGCGCGGCGCGCATCTGGGTCGGGTTGACCAGCATGATCACCGGTTCGAATTCGGCGACGGCGTGAGCTACCGCCGCCCAGGTGAGTCGCGCTTCATGCCTTGACTTTTCGGTACTCCCCAGTGCCAAGCACCCAACAGGAAAAGCCATCCAGACCCGCTCTTGCCTGGCCCCTTCTGTGGGCATCTGGTAGCCGGCGGGTTCGCGCCGCTGCGATTGAGGGGCACGGCGCTCGCAGGGCTGATCTTCGTCCATCATCAAGCAACCTCAGCCATCCAGAGATGAACCGAATGTTGGCCGGTTTCTACCTCCGCTATCACCGACCAACCCCTTTAGCCGTCTGATCAGCGGCCAGCCCCGCTCCGCACACGCTTGAAATGATACGATTAAGTTGCATTTGATCCAATGTAGTCTTACTATTTCGATCGTTATGCCGCTGACAGTCGGCCCATCATTGACACCCATGCGCATCGCCGGGGCTCGCCGAGTGATGGACATCGACGTGTCAGGTCGACTCACCCGAATGGAGGCAACGCTTGGCACCGGTGGCTGTACCCGATCCAGACCCCGACGCGGAACCAACCTTCGGTTGTATCGGCAATCCGCCACCATCTGACACCACTATTCGACAACCTTGGCGTGTAGGCGGTCGACGAAATCAATTGCTCGCCAGCTGCTCTCGCTCCGTCAAGACGCTCGTGCGAGGCAAACCGAAGCCTGAGCAGCCGGGTCAGCTCCTTCAACGAGCACTGGCGGCGGTGCTGGTTTCGGCGGCGGTGACGACACTGGCCCCTGTCGCGTCAGCCACTCCCGGCTATGGGATTAACGCGGTGACACTGGCGCGTACCACACTGGATAACCGCGACTACATCCTCGTCGAGCTGACTCTCCAGCCAGGGGCCACTACTGGTTGGCATTGGCACAACGGGACTTTATTCGGTGCCATCCGGCGCGGCCAGCTCACGCACTACCGGGCTGACTGCAGGATTGATGGAATCTATGGTCCCGGCGATGCGATCACCGAACCCAGCGGACCCGAAAACGTTCACATCGGGCGCAATCTCGGGCTCACCCCGGTGCTGATGCAGGTCGTCTACATCAACCCAATCGGTAGCCCGCTGTCTGTGGGCACCCGCGACCCTGGCTGCGGGCTCGTCGACACCGAGTGAGAAACGGGCACCCGATTGCACGAGGATCCAATGACCGCCCGCGAGACGTGCCGTCCCTCAATGCCATCAAGAAAGAGAGCGGGCATAGTGACCTTTCCGATTCGCATCGGCGTGCAAGTACCGCCCTGCGGTACTCCGAGTTATCAATCATGGCGCGCCGCAGTACTTCTCGCAGAGGATGTCGGCGCTGACCTAATCTTCGGTTACGACCATTTCCACTCGCCTTCCTTCAGTACTGCTATTAACGCCAGACCGGTACTTGATGACCGCCAGCCCGATGTCAATCACTTCGAAGGTTGGACTGCGCTGGCCAGTTGGGGCGAGATTACCCACCGTGCGGAAATCGGCCTGCTCGTGACAGGCATCGGATATCGTAACCCCGACCTGCTTGCCGACATGGCCCGCACTGTCGATCACATTAGCGAGGGCCGCCTGATACTCGGCGTTGGATCAGGATGGTACGAAAAGGATTTCGCCACCTATGGATACGATTTCGGTAGCCTTAAGTCCCGTTTCGACCTTTTTGATGAGAGCCTGCTGCGGATCGCGAGACGCCTGGACTTGTTGATGCCGCCGCCGCTGCGCAGGATTCCCATCCTCATTGGCGGCTCAGGCAGTACACGCACCCTCCCGGCCGTCGCCCGTCACGCCGACCTCTGGCACACGTATCTGCCTATCGAGCTATTTCGTCAGGCGAGCGCCACTGTTGACGGCCTGGCAACACAGTTTGGTCGCGACGGCACAGATATCGAACGCTGCGTCGCATGGGCGGGGCCGGCCAGCGCGGACGCTTACCGTGATGCCGGTGCCACCAGCTTTATCGTCGACATCCGGTCCACAGCCGTTGGCTACGACTTGACCGAGCTCAGCAAGGCACTTGCCTGGCGCGAGGGCCAATAGTCCACTGCTCCAACGCTGTTCCAGATCAGTACGCACGGGTAATCGCTCGGGCTGTAGCTGGGTCGGCGTCGAGGAATGGTCGAAAGGGAGCGATATCTTGGAGTACTTAGGACAGAGGATTGTGCCGCACCGAGCGAAATTTGCCGGCACAGTCATAGGCGGCCTCTCATCGATCAGCTACGATCCTGGTCGCCATATCTACTACGCGATCAGCGACGACAGATCCGTGCTGAGTCCTGCCCGCTTCTATACCGTCCGGATTCCGTTGACCGAAAATGGTTTCGGCGAACCGAAATTCGTTGGCGTGCACCTGCTTCGCGATCGGTCCGGTCGGACTTTAGCTCCGTCGAACATCGATGCGGAGCCGCCGGTCATTGCACCCGATCCTGAAGGGATCGCATTCGATCGTAGGCGCCAACGACTGTACTGGTCCTCAGAGGGGAGCCGATTGCAATCCAATCGCCGAGGGTCAGCCCCCGTTGCTCTTGACCCGTGGATATGGGTGGCTAGTCTCGACGGCTGCTTCCTCGGTGAATTTGACCTTCCGCCCGGGTTGTCGATGTCAACGTCGCCGGGCATCGGGCCGCGCCGAAACCTTACTCTCGAAGGTCTGACAGTATCGCCCAGTGGCCAGTTCCTCTTTGCGGCGATGGAGGGGCCGGGCTACGCCGATGGCGATCCCCCGAATCACAAACACGGGGCGCTGACTCGAATTACCCAATTCGATATAGAGACCAAAACCCCTGTCGCCGAGTGGGCGTACCAACTCGAGCCGGCTACCCCACCCGCGGAGACGAACGGGCTCTCAGGCCTAGTAGCACTTTCGGACTCTTCATTTCTCGTTATCGAGCGCGCTGGAGTCGACAAGCCAGGCAAGCAAATTACGGTTCGCCTCTACCGAGCGGAAATCGGCGAAGCAACACAGGTGCTGGCCCGCCCGTCCTTCGTCGCTGACCCACCGACCCCTATCTCCAAATCGCTGGTCGCCGACCTCAATGCGATCCCTCGACTGACGCCACTGGATAATATCGAAGGCATTACGCTGGGGCCGATACTTCCTGACGGACGTCAGTCGGTCATCCTCGTTAGCGACGACAACTTCTTGGCCCACCAGGTCACTCAGTTTCTGATGTTCGCGCTCTGACACGCGCTACCCATTCGTCAAC
The DNA here is from genome assembly GCF_003112775.1 of Mycobacterium montefiorense. Taxonomy (GTDB): domain Bacteria; phylum Actinomycetota; class Actinomycetes; order Mycobacteriales; family Mycobacteriaceae; genus Mycobacterium; species Mycobacterium montefiorense. Next base: position 152,535 of record NZ_BFCH01000008.1, read on the forward strand.
GCTCTCCTGAATCCTGAGAACGGCTGCAGCGCAACGCATTGCAATGCCCGGGTTGGTCTCGCCGTCGGTGAAGCTCCAGCGCACGCTGCAATCGCCGCTTTCACACGCGGGACACGTCGGCGACCACCTCTTGACCCATCATCCGCGGAAAAGCGCAGAAGCCGCCCATCGCGTTGTTGGCGTCGCGCGGCCAATGGCCTGGCCAGAGCGGCTCCCAGCCCGGCGGAAGCGCCCGTGATAAGCACCCGTTTCCCGGCCGCCACCTACGCCATCCGTCAAGGTTGCCCCCAATCGGGGGAAGCGTACAGTGGTGAGAGCTTGTTATATTGGCTAAGTATTAACGAAGGCACGCTAAATAGATCCGATTAGGGGGACCCTCATATGACTTCCACCAGCTCCACCAGATACGAGGGCGACACCTGGGATCTGGCATCCAGCGTCGGGGTGACCGCCACCATGGTCGCGGCCGCCCGCGCGATCGCATCCCGAACCGATCGCCCGCTGATCAACGATCCATTCGCCGAACCGCTGGTCAAAGCCGTCGGCGTGGACCTGCTCTCCCGTCTTGCCAGCGGCGAACTGGACCCTGCCGAGCTCAATGACGTCCACGACGGCACATCGGGCTCGGCCGGGGCGATGTCACGCATGGCCGACAACATGGCGGTGCGGACCGAGTTCTTCGACGAGTTCTTCACCGACGCGACGAACGCCGGCATCAAACAGGCAGTGATCCTGGCGTCCGGGCTCGACTCTCGCGCCTACCGGTTGGCATGGCCCGCGGGCACCGTGGTCTACGAAGTCGACCAGCCGCAGGTCATCGAATTCAAGACCCGAGCCCTGTCCGACCTGGGTGCCGCACCGACCGCCGACCGACGCGTGGTGGCCATCGATCTGCGCGACGACTGGCCCACCGCACTGCGCGCCGCCGGCTTCGACCCGACCCAGCCCGCGGCATTCAGCGCCGAGGGGCTGCTCGGCTACCTGCCGCCAGAAGCCCAGGACCGTCTGCTGGACACCATCACCGCCCTGTCCGCGCCGGGCAGCCGGCTGGCCACCGAGAGCGCGCCCAATCCCGAGCCCGGCGAAGAGGACAAGCTCAGGGAGCGCATGCAGGCCATCACCGAACGCTGGCGTGCACACGGCTTCGATCTCGACATGGCGGGGCTGATCTACCTCGGCGACCGCAACGAGGCGGTTGGATATCTGGCCGATCGCGGGTGGCGCCTGGCCAGCAGCAGCATCCGGGAGTTGTTCGCGGACAACGGACTTGACCCGTTCGAGGATGACGACATACGGATGGGCGAGATGCTCTACACCAGCGGCACCCTGGACAAGAAAGCGAAATAGATGGCCGCCGAGACAGGACGCACCGAAGGCGACAGCTGGGACCTGGCCAACAGCGTGGGAGCGACGGCCACCATGGTCGCCGCATCCCGCGCCGTGGCATCACAGGGACCCAATCCGCTGCTTGACGACCCACTGGCCGATCCGCTTGTCCGGGCCGTCGGGCTGGACCCCTTCATCCGCATCATCGACGGGGAGATCGACCTCGAGGACGACGCGCTGCTGAACCGCACGGCCCGGACACATCAGATCGCCGTGCGGACCAGGTTTTTCGACGAGTTCTTCACCGGCGCGACGAAGACGGGCATCAAGCAGGCGGTGATCCTGGCATCCGGCCTGGACACCCGGGCATACCGATTGCCATGGCCGGCGGGCACCGTGGTCTACGAGATCGACCAGCCGCAGGTCATTGCCTTCAAAACCGACACGCTGGCCGGCATCGGCGCCGCTCCGACCGCCGACCGCCGCACGATCAGCATCGACCTGCGGGACGACTGGCCCGCGGCGTTGCGGGAGGCCGGTTTTGACGTCACCGCGCCCACCGCGTGGAGTGCCGAAGGGCTGCTGCCCTATCTGCCGCCCGAGGCTCAGGACCGGCTGTTCGACAACGTCACCGCGCTGTCCGCGCCGGGCAGCCGGCTGGCCACCGAACACGTCCCGGACCCCAACGCTTTCTCCGACGAGCGTTTGCAGCGCATCAGCGAGCGGTGGCAGAGCTTCGGGTTCAACCTCAACGCCGCCGACCTGTTCTACCGCGGCGAGCGCAACATCGTGGTCGACTACCTGAGAACCCACAACTGGGAAGTCGCCGCCCACTCCGCCAAGGAGCTATACGCACGCAACGGGTTCGAGTTCCCTGAGAACGAACTGACCGAAGCCTTCGGCGACATAAGCTATGTCGCCGCGACGCTCAAATAGGGCTTGGCTAGGGTCGTCACATGCCTCGCGCGCACGACGATAATTGGGATCTGGCGTCCAGCGTGGGCGCGACCGCAACGATGGTCGCGACCGGACGCGCCATGGCGACGAAGGACCCCCGCGGTTTGATCAACGACCCGTTCGCCGAACCACTGGTGCGCGCGGTCGGGGTGGATTTCTTCACCAAGATGATGGACGGCGAACTCGACCTCTCGACCATCGAAAACGCCACGCCGATCCGCATGCGGGAGATGATCGACGGAATGGCGGTGCGCACCAAGTATTTCGACGACTATTTCCACAGCGCCACCGCCGGCGGGGTGCGCCAGGTCGTGATCCTGGCGTCCGGATTGGACTCACGCGCCTACCGGTTGCCGTGGCCCGTCGAGACGGTGGTGTACGAAATCGACCAGCCGCAGGTAATCGATTTCAAGACAACCACTTTGGCCGGTATCGGGGCCCAACCCACCGCCACCCGGCGCACCATCCCGATCGACCTGCGCCAGGACTGGCCGGCGGCCCTGCAGTCCGCCGAATTCGACACCGGCACGCCGACCGCCTGGTTGGCCGAAGGTCTGCTGATCTACCTGCCACCGAAAGCTCAAGACGGGTTGTTCGACAACATCACCGCACTATCCGCACCGGGCAGCACGATCGCCACCGAATTCGTGCCGGGCATAGTGGATTTCGACGCCGACCGGGTGCGGGAGATGTCGGGCTCCTTCAAGGATTACGGCGTCGACATCGATATGGCATCGCTGGTCTACGCCGGGCAACGCAACCACGTCGTCGACTATCTTCACACCAAGGGCTGGACCGTCGAGGGCATCACGCGCACCGAACTGTTCAAGCAGCACAACATGGATGTCCCACCGCCGGAAAACGACGACCCACTCGGCGAGATCATCTTCATCAGCGGCCGGCTCACCGGCTAACGATTAGAAGCGCGACTCCCCCAGCCACAACACACTGGCACCGCTGACCGCCTGCTCGAGGTTTTGCACGATCGCAGCAACCGAACGGCCGAGCAGTGCGCCCAGCGCATCCGGCAGCGACGCGGCGGCCGGTTGCGAGGACGCCCGTGGGCGCACCAGCGCAAGCAACGATGATCCCGGATAGCTGGCGACCCGGACTTCGGCGTCCTCGTCCAAGCCGGCCAGGACTTTGGCCCGGCGCACCGCGGTCCGAAAGCCCCCGAGCTCGTCGACCAGGCCACGCTCGAGAGCGTCGGCACCGGTCCACACCCTTCCCTGCGCAACGGCGTCCACGGCTTCGGTACTCAGGTTGCGGCCTTGCGCCACCCGCTGCACGAAGTCGGCGTAGATCAAGTCCGCCTCGGCCTCACGATCGGCGCGCTGCTGCGCCGTGAACGGCACATCGTTCGACCACGCGTCGGCATTGGCGTTGGTGCACACCACATCTGACACGACCCCGAAGCGTTCCTTGAGATCCCGGAACACCAGCTTCCCGGTGATCACACCGATCGAGCCGGTGATAGTCGCCGGGTTGGCGACGATCACGTCGGCGGCGATCGCGGCATAGTAACCGCCGGAGGCGGCCACCGAGCCCATCGATGCCACCACGGGCTTGCCGCGTTCGCGGGCCCGCGCCACCTCGCGCCAGATGGTCTCCGACGCCGTGACCGAGCCGCCAGGGCTGTCGATCCGCAGCACGATCGCCGACACCGACTCGTCGGCCGCCGCCTCCCGCAGGGCCGCCGCGATCGTGTCACCGCCGACGCTCGAATTGCCGAACGGCAGGAACTGGGGTCCGCCGCGCCCGCTGACAATCGGGCCCTGCAGGGTGACCACCGCGAAGGTGGGCTTGGAGCGGCGACCGGGAATCGGCGGCGCCGACGGCACCAGCCGCGATCGGGCCGCCGCGGCGTAGCGCGTCAAATTGAGTCGCGGCGCAAGCTTTTCCGGGTCGGCCTCGCCGTCGCCATCGTCTACCGAAACACCTTCCACACCAATCAATTCCGCGATCCGGGTGTGGGCTTGGTCCCGAAAGCCGATGCGGTCGACCAGGCCGGCGGCCACGGCATCGTCACGCAGCAGCGGAGCCCGGTCGGCCAGCGCGTCGAGCGCAGCGGAATCGATGTTGCGCGATCCCGCGATCGCGTGCCACACCTGGTCTTGCAGGCTTTCCAACATCCGGGTGACGGCTTCGCGATGGGCTTCGGTGAAGCCCTCTTCGGTGAAAGTGTTTGCCGCGGACTTGTACTCGCCTCTGGCGACGAACTCGGCGTCGATTCCCGCCTTGTCCAGCGCGGTGCGCAAGAAGGTCGCGTTGCTCGCGAAGCCGATCAGCCCGACGCTTCCTGAGGGCTGCATCCAGACCTCGCTGAACGCCGAAGCCAGGTAGTAGGACAGCGTGCCCGGATCGGTCTCGGCCCAGGCTAGTGACGGCTTGACCGCGCTGAACGCCGCGATCGCCTCGCGCAGCTCCTGAACGGCCGCCGGCGGCGAGGCCGCGAGCTGCACGCGAGCGATCAGCCCGGCGACCCTGGGGTCCTCGGCGGCGCGGTGGATCGCGGCAACGGCCTCGCGCAGGCGCATCGGTCGCTCCGCCCCGGTGACCAGCGCCATCGGGTCGAAGCCCGCGGTCTCGGGCGGCACCGACCGCAGGTTGAATTCGAGCACGCAGCCGTTGGGCACACCGTGGTGGCGGACCGTATCGACGCGGCCGGCCAGGGCACGCACGTCGTCGACACCGGGCACCGAAGGCAGAAAGGCGAACATGCTCTGCAGCGTACCGATTGACGGCCGTAGGGTGAGGTCGTGAGGTTCTCGATCGCTATCCCGCAATTCGACTACGGCGACTTCGACGCGGCCGGGCTGCGCTCCTACGTGGAGCGCGCCGAGGAACTCGGATTCGAAGGAATCTGGACGCTCGAGCAGACCATCGGCCGGGCGCCACTGCTGGCGCCGTTGGAGCTGCTTTCTTTTTGCGCGGCGTACACGAAGCGACTGCGGCTGGGAGTGGCCGTACTGGTGACCTCGCAGCACGAGCCACTTCAGTTGGCCTCGGCGGTAACGACGGTCGACCGAATCAGCCGCGGCCGGCTCGACATCGGTGTCGCACCGGGCCGAGGCGGCCCCACGCTCGCCGCATTCGGCGTCGAAAAGGACACCTTCATCTCGTATTTCACCGAGGGCCTGAAACTGATGAAGACGGCCTGGTCCGACGAACCGACCCTGAGCTTTCACGGCCGGTTCCGCCACTTCGACGACCTCCCGTTTGCGCCCAAGCCGGTGCAGCGCCCACACCCGCCGATCTGGTTCGGCGGCATGGCCCCCAAGGCCCTGGCCCGCGCGGTGCGCCTCGGTGACGCCTTCATGGGCGCCGGCGCGTCGGGCACCGAAGCCTTCGCCGGAGCCGTCCCGATCGTCCGCCGCGAACTCGCCGAGCAGGGAAAGGACCCGGCACACTTCCCGATCGGCAAACGGGTCTACTTGATGATCGACGACGACGCGGCCCGCGCTCGCGAGCGGGTGCTCGACGGGCTGGGCCGGCTCTACGGCGAGATGCCCGGCATCGAATCGTTTCCGGTGTCGGGCACACCCGACGACGTCGCCCGCGGCCTCAAAGAGGTGATCGACGCCGGCGCCGAGATCCTGCTGCTCAATCCCCTCGGCCTCGACGTTGCGGAGAACCGTGAGCAGATGGAACGCCTTGCCGCGGAAGTGATCCCACAGCTGGGTTAGCTCAGTTGCCAGCGCCGAAGGGCGTCCCGCGCTGATGGGCGCGGGGGCCCGAGGCGAAAGGCTAGGAGAGCTCGGTGGCCGAGCCGCCCGCGGCGGTGATCTTCTCGCGGGCGCTGCCGCTGAACTTGTGCGCGGACACGTCGACCTTGACGGTCAAATCGCCGTCGCCGAGGACCTTCACCAGCGAGTTCTTGCGAACCGCGCCCTTGGCGACCAGCTCGGCGACGCCGATGGCACCGCCCTCGGGGAACAGCCGGCCGATGTCACCGACGTTGACGATCTCGTATTCGGTGCGGAACCGGTTCTTGAATCCCTTGAGCTTGGGCAGCCGCATGTGGATCGGCATCTGGCCACCTTCAAAGGTGGCCGGCACGTTCTTGCGCGCCTTGGTGCCCTTGGTACCACGGCCGGCAGTCTTACCCTTGGAGCCCTCACCGCGACCGACGCGGGTGCGCGCCGTCTTCGACCCGGGGGCCGGCTTCAGGTCGTGCAACTTGATGGTCATTTGGTCTCCTCCACCTCAACCAGGTGGCTCACCACCGCGATCAATCCGCGGGTCTGAGGGTTGTCCTCACGGACCACCGATTGGCGAATCTTTCGCAGCCCCAGGGTGCGCAGGGACTCGCGCTGCTTCCAGCGCGACCCAATCGTGCCGCGCACCTGGGTGATCTTCAGCTGGCTCATTGCTGTGCCGTTCCCTCTCGCGCGGCACTAGCGGCCAGCGCTTCACTTTCCCGTCGCGCCTTGAGCATCCCGGCGGGGGCGACATCCTCGATCGGCAGACCGCGACGCGCGGCCACCTCCTCCGGACGCTGCAGCAGCTTGAGCGCGGCAACGGTGGCGTGCACCACGTTGATCGCGTTGTCACTTCCCAGCGACTTGGCCAGAATGTCGTGCACCCCAGCGCATTCCAGCACCGCTCGTGCCGCGCCACCGGCGATCACACCGGTACCCGGGCTGGCCGGGCGCAGCAGCACCACACCAGCGGCCGCCTCACCCTGCACCGGGTGCGTGATGGTGCCGCCGATCAGCGGGACCCGGAAGAAGCCCTTGCGCGCCTCTTCCACACCCTTGGCGATCGCGGCCGGAACTTCCTTGGCCTTGCCGTAGCCGACACCGACCATGCCGGCGCCGTCACCCACGATGACCAGAGCGGTGAAGCTGAAGCGCCGACCACCCTTGACCACCTTGGAAACACGGTTGATGGCGACGACCCGTTCCAGGTAGTTGCTCTTGTCGCCGTCCCGATCGCGGCCTCGGCCGCCACCACCGCCATCGCGCCGACCCCGACCGTCGCGGGAGTCGCGGCCGTCACGGCTGTTCGGGGCGCCTTGCCCCCCAGCGGACTGCTCCGCCATTATGCGGTCCTTCCAGTTGTCATCAGAATTTCAATCCGTTCTCGCGGGCGGCGTCGGCCAGCGCCGCGATCCGTCCGCCGTAGCTGTATCCGCCACGGTCGAACACCACGTTGTCGATGCCGGCAGCCTTGGCACGCTCGGCGATCAGTTGGCCGACCCGCACGCTGCGGGATTTCTTGTCCCCGTCCACTCCACGCACGTCGGACTCGATGGACGACGCGGCAGCCACCGTGGTGCCGTTCTCGTCGTTGACCAGTTGCACGTGAATATGGCGTGCGGACCGGTTCACCACCAGCCGCGGACGCTGCTGGGTGCCCTCGATCTTCTTGCGCAACCGGGCGTGCCGGCGCAGCCGGGAAACCCGGCGAGTTGCGGAAATGCTCTGCCCCACCGGCTTCCGCTCGGTAGTAGCTTGTTTCTGCGCCATGACTACTTACCTGTCTTTCCGACCTTGCGGCGGACCTGCTCACCCTCGTAGCGCACGCCCTTGCCCTTGTACGGGTCGGGGCGACGCAGGCGGCGGATGTTCGCCGAGATCTGGCCGACCTTCTGCTTGTCAATGCCGGTGACGCTGAACTTCGTCGGCGTCTCGACCGCGAACGTGATGCCCTCGGGCGCCTCGATCAACACGGGGTGGCTGTAGCCCAGAGCGAATTCGAGGTTGGAGCCCTTGAGCTGCACCCGGTAGCCGACGCCGAAGATCTCCATCTTCGTGGTGTAGCCCTGCGTGACGCCGGTGACCAGGTTGGACACCAGGGTGCGCGAAAGCCCATGCAGCGAACGGTTTTCCCGCTCGTCGTCCGGACGGTTGACCACAATGGCACCGTCTTCGCTGCGTATCACCGTGATCGGCTCGGCGACGGTCATGTCCAGGGAACCCTTGGGGCCCTTGACCGAGACCTTCTGGCCGTCGATCGTTACATCGACTCCGGCGGGAACCGGAATCGGCTTCTTACCAATGCGCGACATGGTTACCCCCTCACCACACGTACGCGAGGACTTCGCCGCCCACGCCCTGTCTGGCGGCCTGACGGTCAGTCAGCAGGCCCGAGGATGTCGAGATGATCGCGACGCCCAGCCCGCCCAGCACGCGTGGCAGGCCGGTGGACTTCGCGTACACCCGCAGACCGGGCTTGGAGACCCGGCGCAGCCCCGCGATGCTGCGCTCCCGGCTGGGCCCGTACTTGAGCTGCACTACCAGCGATTTGCCGACCCGAGCATCTTCGGTCCGGAAATCAGTGATGTACCCCTCGCTCTTGAGGATCTGGGCGATGTTCGCCTTGATCTTCGAATGAGGCAGGGTCACCTCGTCGTGGTATGCCGAATTGGCGTTGCGCAGACGTGTCAAAAAGTCTGCGATCGGATCCGTCATTGTCATGACAGCGTTGGTACCTTCCTCGCGATGGTTCCCGTTAGGGGCCTGTCGCGCACCTGTTCTGGGGTGGTCTTTCGTCCTGTGCCTGTTACCAGCTGCTCTTTTGCACGCCGGGCAACTCGCCCGCGTGCGCCATTTCGCGCAGGCAGATCCTGCACAGCCCGAACTTGCGGAAGACCGCGCGCGGGCGACCGCACCTGTTGCAGCGCGTGTAGCCGCGCACCGCGAATTTCGGTTTGGCGTTGGCCTTGTTAACGAGTGCCTTCTTAGCCATCTACTCAGTTCTCCTTGAACGGAAAGCCGAGGGCCCGCAGCAGCGCTCGTCCTTCGTCGTCATTCGTCGCCGAGGTGACGACGTTGATGTCCATGCCGCGGACCCGGTCGATCTGGTCCACGTCGATCTCGTGGAACACCGACTGCTCGGCCAGACCGAAGGTGTAGTTACCGACACCGTCGAACTGCTTGGGCGAAAGCCCGCGGAAGTCACGAATACGCGGCAACGCAATGGAAGTGAGCCGGTCGAGGAATTCCCACATCCGGTCGCCCCGCAGGGTGACCCGGGCACCGATCGGCATGCCCTCGCGCAACTTGAACTGCGCGATGGACTTGCGGGCCTTGCGGATTTCGGGCCGCTGGCCAGTGATCAGCGCGAGGTCGCTGACCGCGCCGTTGATCAATTTGGCATCCCGGGCTGCGTCGCCCACGCCCATGTTCACCACAACCTTGGTGACGGTCGGGATCTGCATGACGTTGCCATAGCCGAATTCCTTGTGCAGCGCATCGCGAATTTCGCTGCGGTAGCGCTCTTTCAGGCGCGGCTGCACTTTCTCTGCAGTGGTCATCAGATGTCCTTGCCGTTGCGCTTGGAGATACGGACGCGCTTACCTGTCTCCTCGTCGACCCGGTAACCGACGCGGGTCGGCTTACCGTCGGAGTCGACCACCATCACGTTGGAGATGGCGATCGGTGCTTCCTGAGTGACGATTCCGCCCGACTGGGCTCCGCGCTGGTTGGTCGAAACCGCGGTGTGCTTCTTGATCGCGTTGACACCCTGGACCAGCACCCGGTTGCGCTCCGGGTAAACCTTCAGCACTTTGCCTTTAGCGCCCTTGTCCTTGCCCGCGATCACCAGGACGGTGTCGTCCTTTTTGACCTTCATCTACAAAACCTCCGGGGCCAGCGAGATGATCTTCATGAATCGCTTCTCGCGCAATTCACGCCCGACGGGCCCGAAGATGCGGGTTCCGCGTGGGTCGTTATCGGGCTTGATGATTACCGCAGCGTTCTCGTCGAACTTGATGTAACTGCCGTCGGCACGCCGACGCTCCTTGACGGTGCGCACGACGACGGCCTTGACGACGTCACCACGCTTGACGTTGCCGCCGGGGATTGCGTCCTTGACGGTGGCGACGATGACATCACCGATGCCGGCGTAGCGTCGCGACGAGCCACCGAGCACCCGGATGCACAAGATCTCCTTGGCGCCCGTGTTGTCGGCGACCTTCAGCCGCGATTCCTGCTGAATCACTCGATCTCCTGACTGAGTTCACGTGTGCACGACAGGAAACACCACAAACCTGACATGCGCGGTCTTTGTTACTGAAGGGCACGCAGAGCCTGTGACGCTTGCACGCACCGGCCGAGGTCTGCCCAAGGCAACCCCTAGAGTTTAGGTGAAGACCTGCTCAGCGCCAAATTCCGGCCGAAGCCAATCCCGGCCGCCCCGAACCGGGGCACCGGCGTACCGCCACCTACAGCGCCGACGCCGTGACCAGCGCAATCAGTCCCCTTGCCGGACCCAAGAGAAGATGTAGAGGCTCATCGCCACCACCAAGGCGATCAGCACCCATTGCACGACGGCCTGGTCAATCCAGGACCCCGGTGGCGGCGATCCGGGCAGGATGTTGCGCAGCGGGACGATCGCGAACAGCATCGCGGCGTACCAGGTGCCGAACGGCGGCACGAATTTTCTCTTGCCCATCGCCATCGGGATGGCCACCAGCAGCGCCAGGGTCGGCAGGGTGATCAGCACGATGCAGATGAACATGTCGAAGACCAACGGCCCCTTGGCCCGCTTCATGGTGATCACCAGCTGCGCGTCGTCGAGACCGCGCGAGTTCACGTCACTGGTTTCATCGACGCGGTTGACGTCGACGTCCCAGCCATCCAGCCCGCCGGTTACTTCGACACGGGCCGGTATTTTCTTGCGATCATCGCCGGAGCCGATGAAGGTGTCCGCCGAGATCTTTTCGGTCCTGTACGTGTCGAACGGCCAGTTGGCAGGATCACCGTGGGCCTCGATGGTGGTCTCGACCTGCGCCGGCGCCTTCCCTTTCGGGAATTGCAGATCGCCCAGGTCGTTTGTCGGATACAGGCGCACCGCGACGTCGGTGTTCAGCACGTCGAATCGCTTGTCGTACAACGAATCCGGGGGATAAACCAGCACATCGACCTTGAGCCGATTCGCGGTGGTTTTGAAATCGTCGAGGCGCAACTGCACGATCGTGTCATTGCCCCCTCCCTGGCTCAGGTCCAGCGGCGGCAGCGGGCCGGCCGATCGCTGCAGGTAGTGCACACCGAACAGCGAAAAGCCGTAGGCACCGATGACTATCGCCAGAATGAACGCGCCGAGCGAGATGCGCGGCCGGTGCCGGCCGAGATAGCCGAACAGGCCCGCTGATTTTCGCTGATCCGGCTGTGGGGGCGCCGGAGCCTGCGGAGTTTCGGTGGTCATTGATCCCGGCCAGCAACTCGCCGGCGAAGTCTGACATTCAGGGGCGACACGGGCAGATGGTAGCGAACATCCGGGGTCACCGCGCAGCGAAATCGCATGCCAGAACGGGTTTTGTCATCTGCGCGTTAGCCGCCGTTAACGTGCGGCGCCCGGTTCACGATCGGCCACGCAGCGAAACCCGATATGGGTGGTGGCGGTGTCCTGCGATTGCGGCGAACGGGCCGCCGGACGGTAGCGGTGGCAGTACTCCGGCGCGCACAGATGCGAACCGCCCTTCAACGTCTGGCTGACCGCCGGATCTGCGGGTCCCGCCGGCGCGCAACAGGCTTTCGGCGGCTGATCGAGGCGATGGTGTGCGGAAAACTCCGTGTCGGTCCACTCCCACACATTGCCGATCATGTCGTGCAGCCCAAACGCGTTGGGCGCAAACTCGCCCACCGGCGACGTTCCCACCCAGCCGAGCGCGCCGTCGTTGCGGTACGGGAAGCTGCCCTGCCAGGTGTTGGCCATCAGCTGCCCGTCGGGATTGCATTCGTCGCCCCAGGCATAGGTCGTCGTGCTCCCACCGCGGGCCGCGTACTCCCACTCGGCTTCGGTGGGCAGCCGGCGCCCGGCCCAGCGCGCGTAGGCGGCGGCGTCCGGATACGCGACCTGCACGACCGGATGATCGGCCCGGTCCGCGACACCGCTGTCCGGTCCGAACGGATGGCGCCAACTCGCCCCCGGCATCCAGTCCCACCACTGCCGCCAGTCCCGCAGGTCTACCGGGCCCGGCGTGGGTCGGAAGACCATCGCGCCCGCAGCTAGCTCGCCGGGATCGGCGCCAGGGTACAGCGCCGGGTCGATCTCCTGCTCCGCGATCGTGACATAGCCTGTGGCGTCGATGAATTCGGCAAATTGCACATTGGTCACGGGGTGCCGCTCCACTGCGAACGGGCTCACGGTCACGGTGTGGACCGGCGCCTCTTCGGGGTAGAAGCTCGTCGAGCCCATACGGAAGGTACCGCCGGGGAGGTCGACCAACTCGGTGAGCACCACCTCAGGGTAGGCGGCGCCCGCCCACGTCATGCCCCGCGCGCTACTCCGATTGCCGATACCACGTCAGCATGTACATGCCCATCGCCCCGACGAGCGCGATCAGCACCCAGATCACCAAGGCTTGGTCGATCCACGCACCCGGCGGTGGAGCCCCGGGAAGGAAGTTGCGTATCGGGATGACGGCGAACAGCATCGCGGCGAACCAGGTCACGAACGGCGGCACGAACTTCCGCTTGCCCAACGCGATTTGGATGGCCACTGCGAATGCCAAGGCCGGCAGGCTGAAAAGAACCAGGCAGATTCCCAGGTCGAAGATCAGCGGGCCCTTCGCGCGGTGCAACGTGATGATCGCGCTGTCGGGGCGCTCCGAGTCTTGGCTGGCTTCACCCACGTGCTCGACGCTGACGTCCCAGCCGTCCAGCGCACCGGTCACTTCCACTCGCGCCGGAACGTATTGACGGGCATCGCCGGTCCCGACGAGCACCTCGGCCGAAAGGGTGTCGGTGGTATAGGCGTCGAAAGGCCAGTTATTCGGATCGCCATGTGCCTCGACCGTGGTGGCAACCTGCGCCGGCGACTTTCCGGCCGGGTATTGCAGGTCGCCCAGATCGTTCGCCGGATCCATTCGTACGGCGGTGTCGGTCTTGAGAACGTCGAGCCGTTTGTCGAACATCGAATCCTGCGGGATCACAAGAACCTTCACCGTGAGGCGGTTGGCGACGGTCTTGAGCTCCTCGAGCCGGACCAGCACCACGGTGTCGTCGGTCGCATTGAGGTCCGGCGCCTTGATCGGGGCGCCCGATCTGGCCAACAGGTGGAAGCCGAACAACGACAGACCGTACACCGCGAGGAACGCCACCAGAATGCCCACACTGAGCAGCAAGTGGCGTTTCTGCTTGGGTGGCGGAGCGGCGTGCGTTGGCGGGGATTGGGCGGTCATCGGTCACCTCCGCGGGGGACGATTGGCAACAGATTCAACATCGCCGGGCCATTACAGCTAACCGAAGGCGACACAAAGTCAGATGGTAATCAACTCGTGCCGATCATGGGTGAAATGCGATTTTTCGCAAACTGCCATAGGCCGCCGGTACCCGCGGTCGGCGGCGCAATCGTCAATTCACCTGATATTTGTTTGCGCGTCGCTTCGATAACTGTAAATGTCGACGTGTGTCGAAAGCGGGGTGGAGATGCACCCCGAAACCGGGCTCGCCGCCGACGCCGGGCGCCGTCGTGGTCATCCAGGCCACGCGTACCAACCCGCCCGATATCTATGCTGCCGGAGACTGAGTGCACATCTGCCAGCCCCCGATCCGATTTATGCGGTCATCCCAGGTCACCGCTGCCGTGCAGCACACCGCGTCGCGAGACGTCGGTGACAGCCCACGGCTGTTTCACCATCTGCCGATACAGAGGAGGCAATCAACGTGAAGCACAACAAACCGGCTGCCGCCATAAGCGTGCTGACCGCGGCCGCATTGGTGCTCTCGGGATGCGGCAAGCCTCACACATCCCTGTCCTACGCCAATGGATCGAGGGTGGACTGCGGCGGTAAACAAGAGATCACCGCCAGCGGTTCGACCGCACAGGCAAATGCGGTGAAGCAATTCATCGACGCGTTTACGAAGGCCTGCAACGGGCAAAACCTCTCCTACACCGCAAATGCTTCGGGCGCGGGAGTCGCCGACTTCCTGGCGGGTAGGACCGATTTCGCCGGGTCCGACTTGCCGCTGTCCGGTGACCAGTACGCGGTTGCCAAGCAGCGTTGCGGCGGGGCTGACGCCTGGAACCTGCCCGTGGTGTTCGGCCCGATCGGTATCACTTACAACCTCAACGCTATTGACTCGCTGGTGCTCGACGCGCCCACGCTCGCCCGGATCTTCAATGGCAGCATCACGCGCTGGGACGATCCGGCCATCACCGCGCTCAACGCCTCGATGCCGCCGGAGAATATCCACGTCGTCTACCGCGCCGACCCATCCGGCACCACCGCCCACTTCCAGGCCTACCTGCAGGCCGCGTCCGGCGGAGCCTGGGACAAGGGCACCGGCAAGATATTCAACGGGGGCGTCGGCAGCGGCGCCCATGGCAATATCGGCACTTCGGCGGAGGTGAAGAACACCGAGGGCGCGATCTCCTACAACGAGTTGTCGTTCGCTATGCAGGAGGGACTGTTCGCCGCCCAGATTAAAACCCCGGCGAGCCGGAAGTCGTTGCGCCCGGTACGCATCGGCACCGACAGCGTCGGTAAAACCATCACCAACGCCAAGATCATCGGCAAGGGTAACGACCTCGTGTTGGACACCACGTCCTTCTATAACCCCACTCAGCCGGACGTCTACCCGATCGTGATGGTCACCTACGAGATCGTCTGCTCGAAGTACCCCAACACCGACGAGGGCCAGGCGGTCAAGGCGTTCCTGCAGGCGGCCGTCGGCCCCGGCCAGGCCGACCTCGACAAAAACGGCTACATCCCGCTGCCGGCCGATTTCCAGTCACGAGTCTTCAGCGCAGTCGACGCCATTACCTCTGCGCCGATAGCGAATTCGGGCTGAGGCTTTTCGAGTTCTAGGTTTGTTTCGGCGTCTTTCGATCTCGGTGCCTCCACCAGGCGGAAACGAATATCGTCATCGCGACGACCAGGCCTATCAACACCCACAGCACGACGGCCTGGTCGATCCAGGATCCGTACGGTGGATTGCCGGGCAGGATGTTGCGCAGCGGAACGATGGCGAACAGCATCGCGCCATACCAGGTGATAAACGGCGGGATGAACGATGTCCTACCCAAAGCCATCGGAATGGCCACCCACAACGCCAAGATCGGCAGGGCAATGAGCACCAGGCACACACCGACATCGAAAATCAGCGGGCCCTTAGCCCGGTGCAGCGTGATGATCACGTTGTCCATGACATTGGGATCCGCCTCGTCACGGTCGTGAATTCGGGTGACACTGGCGTCCCAACCGTCCAGCCTTCCGGTCACTTCCACACGGGCTGGCGCCTTTTCGCGGCTCGGACCGGTTCCGGTGAACACGTCGGCGGCGATGACATCCGTTTTGTAGGAGTCGAACGGCCAGTTACCCGGATCGCCACGCGCCTCGATGGTGGTGGTGACTTGCGCCGGCGCTTTACCTACCGGGTACTGCAGGTCGCCTAGGTCGTTGTCGGGATACAGTCGCACGGCGGCGTCGGTGGTCAGTACCCCGAAGTTCTTGTCGTACAGCGAATCTTTCGGGTAGACAAGCACATTGACCGTCAGGCGATTCGCCACGGTTTCAGCTCGCTCAGGTTCACCTGCACGACACTGTCCTCGGCCTCGACCTTGCTGAAATCCACAGCAGCAAGCGGCGGTGCCGATTTGGCCAACAGATGCACCGCAATCAGGGACAAGACGTAGACACTGATGAGCGCTACAAGAATCCCGAAAGCGATCGCGATTTGGCGTCCCCGCGAATCGGGCCTCGACGGTGGCAAAGGGGTCTCAACGGTCATACAACATCACCACCACGAATTCGACGAGCAATTTGACGCCTTCCCGGCAGGCACGGGGTCAGATGCTAGCAGTCGGGCGCTGCATTTCAGGGGATAACGACGGCAAATTGCTGCATCACCGTGGATTTCGCCGCGCTGAAACCGGGCGCAGCCGCGGGCCCCTCCAGATGGATGACGACGAGAAATGCCTTGGTATTCGTCCAGATGTGGGTAATGCGGTCGGCGAAGGCGATCCCACCGGCTCCTGCCAGGCTGCCGCTGAGCAACTGGCTGCTGTAGCCGCAGAACTGAGCGGCGTCCACGCTGACTTGGACGCCCAGCTTGGCGGTGCGCAGGTCGGCACCGTAGTGCAAGAACGCCCCACCAGGCTCGAGGTCGGTTCCGGTGATGGTCACCTTCGCCGACAAACCTTGCGGCCCACTCGCGGTCAGCGCCACATCACCGGTGCCCGCCGCCGAGTCCCAGCCCGGGGGTAACGGCACAGTGAGCCGAGGCGCCACCGGATCCGAAACCGAAGCCGAAGCCATCAGGCCGTCGCCGGTCGCCACAGGCAAGCATACCAGGGCATTGGGCGGAATGTGTTCGGGCAGTGTGGTCTCGACGCCGGGCACGGGCTCTGCAGGATCGGATCGGCGTGGCGACTTATACGTCGTCACCGAGGTGGTGGCGCTGGCTCGAACGGCGTTGCCCCCCGTGGTTCTGCCACACCCTGTGACGATGCATGCCAGCACACAGATCACCCCCGCCACGGCAAGCGCGCCAGGCGTCGCTCGCAGGCAGCGTTCAGTCTCGCGAGAATGCCAGTGCAAGTTCTCTTTCCACGTCCTGATAGGGCCGCCCGGACAAGTCGATAGTGACCGCAGCGATGGTGCCGCCGGTGAAGGTGAATGGGGCTGTGTAGTGGCTGGATACTGCCGATCCGCCGTTTCGGCCGACGGTGATGCCGGCACCGGCCAGCCCGAACGTACCCGGGTGGGTGACGACGCCCGCGAGCGTGCCGACCACCTCGTCGTCGATGAACAGGGTGACGTCGCCCAGCGGCGTGTGGCTG
>NZ_BFCH01000009.1 GCF_003112775.1 Mycobacterium montefiorense
GCTCCAACCCCAAGGCTGGACCACCCGAAAACACCCCAACGGCGACACCGAATGGATCCCACCCCCACACCTCGACCACGGCCAACCCCGCACCAACACCTACCACCACCCCACCAAACTCCTCCTCAACCCCGACAACGACAAGCCGGCATAACGACTACAGCAGGGTGATATGTTCGGGCTCCGGCTCGGCCGACTCGAGCAGTTGGGGTCCGTTATTGCGCACGCTGTTCACCAGCCGCGACACCTCACGCAACTCGATGCCGCGCACATCCGGAACCTGGGCCAGCAGCTCGGCGTCCAGCGGGGCGTCGGGATTCAACCAGGTGTCCCAGTCGCGCTCGGACAGGATCAACGGCATACGGTCGTGCACCTCGGCCAGCTCGCCGACGGCGTCGGTGGTGATGATCGTGCAACTCAGCAGCGGATCTTCTTCTTTACCGGGCTTCCATACCGACCACAGCCCGGCCATGAACAGCATGTCGCCGTCGTCGCGGTGCATGAAGAACGGTGTCTTGGCGGTCTTCTTGCCCGCGGCGTTGTCCGGATTGGGCCGCCATTCGTACCAGCCGTCCATCGGCACCAGGCAGCGCTTGCTTTTCGCCGAACCGCGGAAAGCCGGTGAGGTAGCCACCTTGTCGGCGCGGGCGTTGATCAGCAGCGGACCCTTTTTGTCCGGAGCACCGTCCGCGTCGGCTTTGACCCAAGGCGGGATCAGTCCCCAGCGCATCATCCGCACCCGGCGAGTCGCCTCGTCGTCCGGCTCGCTGTGGCGGGTCACCACCGTCGCGACCGTGGTCGTGGGGGCCACGTTGTAGTTGGGTTCCGCCGCACGCTCCGAGGTACCGGTAGCTTCGTCGATCGCCTTGATCTTCTCGGCCAGCAGGGCTGGATCCGTCGTGACCGCAAACCGTCCACACATGACTTCCATGGTGCCCGGTACCCACGACACCCGCCGACACGGCAGGATGAAGCCGTGACCACCGAGCCCTGGACGGCCCCCGTCGCGCCGACACCGGTGCACGCGACCGTGACCGTTGCGGGCTCGAAGTCGCAGACCAACCGGGCCCTGGTGCTCGCGGGCCTGTCCAGCGCGCAGGGCCAAGAACCCTCGACGATCAGCGGCGCGCTGCGCAGCCGCGATACCGACCTGATGATCGGCGCGCTCACCGCGCTGGGATTGCGGGTGGACGGGGACGGCTCCGAACTGACGGTCAGCGGCCGCCTCGACCCCGGCCCCGACGCACGTGTGGATTGTGGTCTGGCCGGCACCGTCTTGCGATTCGTGCCGTCGTTGGCGGCGTTGGCCGACGCCGCGGTGGAGTTTGACGGCGACGAACAGGCCCGCGCCCGGCCGATCGCGCCGCTGCTGGACGCACTGCGAGACCTGGGCGTTCCGATCGAGGGAACGGGCCTGCCGTTCCGGGTGCGGGGCGGTGGATCGGTCGCGGGCGGCACCGTGGCCATCGACGCTTCGGCGTCGTCGCAGTTCGTGTCCGGCCTGCTGTTGTGCGGCGCGTCGTTCAGCAATGGCCTGACCGTGCAACACACCGGCACGTCGCTACCGTCGGCGCCGCATATCGCGATGACGACCGTGATGCTGCGCCAAGCCGGTGTCGACATCGATGATTCGGTGCCCAACCGTTGGCAGGTGCACCCCGGCACCGTCGCGGCCCGGCACTGGGACGTCGAACCCGATCTAACCAACGCCGTTCCGTTCCTGGCGGCCGCCGTCGTCAGCGGCGGCAGCGTGCGCATCACCGGCTGGCCGGCGACCAGCGTGCAACCCGCGGGTGACATCCTCGACGTCTTGGGAAAGCTGAATGCCGTTGTCACCCAAATGGATTCATCGCTGGAAGTACAGGGCTCGGCGGGTTACGACGGCTTTGATGTCGACCTACGGGCCGTCGGCGAGCTGACGCCGTCGATGGCGGCGCTGGCGGCACTGGCGACCCCGGGGTCGGTGTCACGCCTGTCCGGCGTCGCCCATCTGCGCGGACACGAGACCGACCGGCTCGCCGCGTTGAGCGCCGAGATCAACCGGCTCGGGGGCAACTGCTCCGAGACGGCCGACGGCCTGGAGATCACCTCGACGCCACTGCATGCCGGGATCTGGCGCGCATATGCCGACCATCGGATGGCGATGGCCGGCGCGATCGTCGGGTTGCGGGTCGCCGGAGTTCAGATCGACGACATCGGCGCTACCTCCAAGACGCTGCCGGAGTTCCCGCAGCTGTGGGCACGCATGCTGGAGTCCAGCGTTTGAGGCCTGGCGACTACGACGAGTCCGACGTCAAAGTCCGATCCGGCCGGGGTTCACGACCCCGGACCAAAACCCGTCCCGAGCACGCCGACGCCGAGGCCGCCATGGTGGTCAGCGTCGACCGGGGCCGCTGGGGGTGCGTGCTGGGTGGCCAACCCGATTGCCGGGTCACCGCCATGCGGGCCCGAGAGCTGGGCCGCACCCCGATCGTGGTCGGCGACGAAGTCGACGTGGTGGGCGATCTGTCCGGCCGGCCGGACACCTTGGCCCGCATCGTGCGGCGTGGACCACGGCGAACAGTGTTGCGGCGCACCGCCGATGACACCGATCCCACCGAGCGGGTGGTTGTCGCCAACGCCGATCAACTGCTCATCGTGGTGGCACTTGCCGACCCGCCGCCACGGACCGGTCTGGTCGACCGGGCGCTGATCGCCGCTTACGCCGGCGGGTTGACGCCGATTCTGTGCCTGACCAAGACCGACCTCGCCCCGCCCGAGCCGTTCGCCAAGCAGTTCGCGGATCTGGACTTGACGGTGGTCACCGCGGGCCGTGACGATCCCCTGCTGGCGGTGGCGGACCTGCTCGCCGGCAAGATCACCGTTCTGCTGGGACATTCCGGTGTCGGCAAGTCGACATTGGTGAATCGTCTTGTGCCAGAGGCTGGCCGGGCCGTCGGAGAGGTCACCGATATCGGCAGGGGCCGGCACACCTCGACGCAGTCGGTGGCGCTGCCCCTGACGCCGAGGGCCGCGGGTTCGGGCTGGGTGATCGACACACCGGGCATCCGCTCGTTCGGACTGGCGCACATCCGGCCCGATGACGTGATGCTGGCCTTCTCGGATCTGGCTGAGACGGTGCAGGATTGCCCGCGCGGCTGCGGCCACATGGGACCACCGGCGGACCCGGAGTGCGCGCTGGACACACTCTCGGGCCCCGCCGTCCGCCGCGTCGAAGCGGCCCGGCGGTTGCTGGCAGCGCTCAGGGAGACTTAGTCAGCCGCATTCCGAGTTCGTCGGGCGGCACCAGATGGCCCTCGGTGCACCGGACTTCGACGCTGGCCTCGGCGCCGCAGTCCAGATGTGTCAGCCGCAGCCTATTGTGGCCCGGCAAATGGTGCCTTCCCCACTCGAAAAGCGCCCAGACTACCGGCATGAAGCCTTTGCCGGCTTCGGTCAGCACGTATTCCTCGCGGCTGCGCTGTCCCGGCTCCTGATAGGGCTGGCGCGCCAATAGGCCTAGGTCGACCAGCTCGACCAGTCGTGCGGACGTGGCCGCCTTGGTGATGCCGACCCGGCGGGCGAAGTCGTCGAACCGGGTGGTGCCGTAGTACGCCTCGCGCATGATCAGCATCGCGGATTTGGTGCCGACCACCGCCATCGCCTTCTCGATCGCACACTCACCGACCGCCGACCATTTCTCCCGGTCCCTAAGGGCACCCTGCAGAAATGTCATCTAAATCACCTCCCATCTGGGTTGATTTTAGTATACCTAGGCGTTTTGCTGGGTATACCGAGACGTACCCAGGACTCAAGGAGGAGTCATGACCGCATTCCAAGGCCGCGACGCGGTGATCGTCGGCGCCGTCCGCACCCCCATCGGCAAGGGCAAGGCCAGCGGCGCGCTGCACGGCGTGCTGCCCGTTGACCTGTTGGCGCACAGCCTGCGCGAACTCGTGGCCCGCACCGGTGTGGACCCGGCACAGATCGACGACGTCATCGCCGGTGCAGTCACGCAGGTCGGCGATCAGGCGGTCAACATCGCGCGCAACGCGTTGCTGGGCGCGGGTTTCCCCGAGTCGGTTCCCGGCGTCACGATCGACCGCCAGTGCGGCAGCAGTCAGCAGGCCATTAGCTTCGCGGCCCAGGGCGTGATCGCGGGTGCCTACGACATCGTGATCGCCGCGGGCGTGGAATCGATGAGCCGCGTACCGATGGGCACCCAGGTATTGCCGGGCAGCGACCCGTTTGGCGAGGGTATGGGTGCCCGCTACCCAGAAGGCCTTGTGCCGCAGGGCATCAGCGCCGAGCTGATCGCCGCGAAGTGGGGTTTCTCGCGCACTCAGCTCGACGAGTTCTCCGCCGGCAGCCACGACAAGGCCGCCCGCGCCACCAAAGACGGGCTGTTCGAGAACGAGCTGACTCCGGTCGCCGGGCTGCACACCGACGAGATCATCCGCCCCGCCACCACCGTGGAAACGCTGGCGACGCTGAAGCCGGCGTTCTACAGCGAGAAGATGGAAACGCGCTTCCCGCAAATCAATTGGGAGATCACGCCGGGTAACTCATCGCCGTTGTCCGACGGCAGCGCCGCGGTGCTGATCACCACCAGTGAGGTCGCCAAGAAGCTAGGCCTGCGTCCGCTGGCCCGCATCCACACCACGACTGTGGTAGGCGACGACCCGCTCTACATGCTGACGGGCGTCATCCCGGCGACCCAGAACGTACTACAGCGGGCCGGCCTGACGTTGGCCGACATCGACCTGTTCGAGGTCAACGAGGCCTTTGCGCCCGTGGTTCTCGCCTGGGCTCATAACACCGGGGCCGATCTGGCCAAGACGAACGTCAACGGTGGGGCCATCGCGATCGGACACCCGTTGGGCGCCAGCGGTGCCCGCATCATGACCACGATGGTCAACGCCTTGGAACAGCGCGGCGGTCGCTACGGTCTGCAGACGATGTGTGAGGGCGGCGGCATGGCCAACGCCACCATCATCGAGCGACTGGGCTAGCATCTTTGCCGCCAAGACTTGCATTGGCTATGGGTACCAGCCTATTTGGCTGACTTCTGCTCGAGATGCGCTATCTCGTTGCCCCACACCGATTGTGCACCCGCATCGCCAATCCGATAGGTCTGGATCATCGTTGCGATGCCCACGGTGATGCTAAGAATTGCGATGGACACGTTGATAACTCGGTGACGCGGTCCGGATCGCCGCTCAACACGACGCAGCGCGAGTAGGCCCGCCGCAACGATCAATAAGGCAACTGTGAAATAGATCATGGTGGAACCCAGTTCGGCGTGCTGACGCAGGACCGCGGAGGGGTTGTGTCTCAAGTCATAGAGCCATCCGCCGGCATTCGTTGTGATCGGCGTCAGGACCACTGTCGCAGCGGCGAGGATGCCGGTGAACCAGACCAGGTGTCCGCGTCTAGCGGCGGGCCACAGAGCGCAGATGATCTCCAGGAGTGCCGTCAACGGCGCAAGCACGACGAGAAAATGCACGAATAGCAAATGCGCTGGCAGGCCATGAATCACCGTCATAGAAATCCTTTTCTGAGGGTGCAACACCGCGAGCCCCGAGGGGCTTGCGCTTCTCTGTTGCACCAGCTGGAACCGGCATCGTGCGACCGGGAGGCCGCGATCATAACGTCCTCCTAACCGGCCGAGGCAAGGCTAACTACAGCCCTGGCCTGCGAGTTTGATGAGGCTTCGCTTGCTGGCGCACCCGACAAATATGCGCTTGGCTGGGCGGCATGAGCGACGACCGACAACGCCCGGTGAAGCCGACTCACGGCGAAGTAGACGCGGCGGCGGCCGGGGAACCGACACACACCGACGAGCCGCACGCCGACCACAGCTCCAGCCGCCTGAATAAGCTGCGCGCTGCAGTGCTGGGTGCCAATGACGGCATCGTCTCGGTTGCCGCCCTCGTGATCGGCGTGGCCGGTACCACCTCACAACGGGGCCCGATCTTCACTGCCGGACTGGCGGCCCTGGTAGGCGGCGCAGTCTCGATGGCACTGGGCGAATTTGTTTCGGTCTCAAGCCAGCGCGACAGCGAAACGGCCCAGCTGCTCATCGAACGCAACGAATTGCAACAGGTACCCGACGCCGAATTGGCTGAGCTAGCCGCTATCTACCAAAGCCGAGGTTTATCAGCTCGAACCGCGGCGCGGGTAGCCGAAGAGCTCACCGCGCACGATCCGCTGACCGCCCACGCTCACGCCGAGCTCAACATTGATCCCGACGATTTGGCCAATCCTTGGCAGGCTGCGGCTGCCTCAGCGGCCTCGTTCATCGTCGGTGCGCTGCTGCCACTCGTCGCTATCCTATTGCCTCCCAACGCATGGCGGGTTCCGGTGACCTTTATCGCCGTGCTCGCCGCGCTGGCGCTCACCGGGGTGCTCAGCGTCCGGATCGGTGGCGGCAACGCATGGCGGGCGGTCCTGCGCGTCGTGCTCGGCGGCGCAGTGGGACTGGGGTTCACCTACGGCATCGGATGTCTTTTCGGCACCGCGGTCCACTAGTGCCGCACCCCTAACAATATTGGTGCCCGGCAACCTCTTTGGCGCTGGCGCGGATCAGCGCCGAGTCGAATCAGAGCCAGCCGGTGCGGGCGGCGGCCGGCTCAGCAGGAGCGGGAGCTAGCTTGCCGTCCCGCACGCCGTCGAGCATCCGTTTGACCGCGGCGACGATCTCCGGTGCCGCCGCAGCGAGTCCCGTGAGATCGGCTTCGGTGACTTCATCGGTGTCGACACCCGCCCGGGCCAGCACGGCGGCCGGGTCGGCCAGCTCACCCGCCAGCCAGGCGACCGGGTCGGCCGACAACTCGGGAACGAAGTTTCGGCGTCCGGGCTCCCAGCCGTTGAACCGAGGGTGGTGATGGGCCTGGTCGAGCGTCCCGGGCGGGCTCCCGGTGGACCCGAATAGATCCACCCGCCACACCGGGCGGTTGAACGCAATCGGGATGCCCGCATAGATCGACCCGTGCGGCTCGGCCTTATCGACCAGGCGGAGTTCCAGCCTGACTCCCCGTTCCGGGGTTTCTTGACCTTCGTTGGAGGTCGGGTCGACGAAAAACATGTCCTCGACGACTACACCCATGGATTCGAATCCGAACACCGCGAGCATCGCGCACCTTTCTTCGTACCTCCTCAAAGGGTACACCTATTCCGTCGCCAGCCGGGACCGGCCAATCGTCGCCCCGGTGTCCGGGACATAGACAGAGTGGGGCGACGACTCGCGCCGAAACCAGCGACCGAATTGCCTGGCACCGCCGACCAACTCGGTATGAACCCGGCAGCGTCGCGGTCCCGGGATTCGACGCGCGGTGCGGCCGCGTTGCTTGACCTTGGTACCCTACGGGGGTACCGTTCGCCGCATGCTCAAAGGTGCAGCCCGCTCTTGAACGGCGACCCCACGCTGCGGTGGATCGTTACCGTACTCTTCGGCGTCAGTGTTGCGACCTACATCTATACCCTTGTCGCGCAACGTGACCGATCAACGAGCACCGTCAGCCACGTATTGCACCTGGCGATGGCGACGGCCATGATCCTGATGGCCTGGAGCATCGACATGGCCGTCCCGGTAATCGTGCCGATGATCTTCTTCGTTTTAACGGGTGCCTGGTTTGTGCGCGCCGCCGGACAAATCTCCTCAACGGTCGGCGTGCGATTGACCAACTCCTACTACGCCGTGATGACGGCGGCGATGGTGTGGATGTACGCGGTGATGAGCGGCTACCTACCACGCCAGACCACTCACCCACCATCGGATTCGCTGGCCATGAACATGCCCGAGATGGAAATGCCCGGACACGAACTATCCAGCGCACCAGCCGGATCCGGGTGGATCACCACCGTCAACTGGATCGCGGCCCTCGGGTTCGCGGTCGTGGCGCTGTTTTGGTCATGCCGTTGCGCAGCCCGGCGGAAGTCCACGCATTTGGAACCGCTCTATCAAGCGTGCGCTGCCGCCGGCACCGCGATGATGCTCTTTGCGCAGTTGTAGGCGTAAGGGCTCAGGCCGCCAGGTCGTCGGCGTCCTTGAGTAGCTGCTCGATTTTCTTCATGGCGCGCTTGTTGTGGCGCCAACCCCGAACGGTCGCGATCGCGGTCTTGAGGCCGCGGCGGCGACCGGTCTCCGGATCAGTACCGGCGAAATCGACGTCCAGTTCGGCGAACATCCGCTCGCTGCGGGTCTCCGGCGCGTCGTCGGCGTTGTCGCGCAAGTACTTGTCGGGCAGCGACAGTTTGGCTATCGTGCGCCACGTCTTGCCGTATTGCACCAGGAATGAGCCTGTGGTGTAAGGCAAGTCGTACTTGTCGCAGACCTGGCGCACCCGCACCGAGATCTCGTGCAGCCGGTTGCTCGGCAGATCGGGGTACAGGTGGTGCTCGATCTGGTGGCACAGGTTGCCGCTCATGAAGCGCAGCAGCCACCCGCCTTCGAAGTTGGCACTGCCCAGCATCTGGCGCAGGTACCACTGGCCCTTCGTCTCGCCGATCATGTCGGTCTTGGTGAATTTCTCTGCGCCATCAGGGAAATGGCCGCAGAAGATCACGGCGTTGGCCCACACATTGCGGATTACGTTGGCAACCGCGTTGGCCTTCAACGTGGACTTGTACGTCGCGCCGGGTGACAACGAGGTCAGCGCCGGGAACGCCACGTAGTCCTTCAGCAGCTGCCTGCTGGCCTTGGCGAAGAACTCCTCGGTTCGCTCCCGAGCTTCGTCCTGATCCATCCGCTTCTTGAAGATCTTGCCGATCTCGACGTGCTGCAAGCCGACGCCCCATTCGAAGCCGATCGCCAGCATCGCGTTGTAGAACACGTTGAAGAGGTTGAAGCGCTTCCAGCGCTGATCGCGGGTGACGCGCAACAGGCCGTAGCCGACATCGTCATCCATCCCGAGGATGTTGGTGTACTTGTGGTGCACGAAGTTGTGGGTGTAGCGCCAGTGCTTGGACGACCCGCTCATGTCCCACTCCCACGTCGAGGAGTGAATCTCCGGGTCGTTCATCCAGTCCCACTGGCCGTGCATGACGTTGTGGCCGATCTCCATGTTCTCGATGATCTTGGCCACGCCCAGGGTCACGGTGCCGGCCCACCACGCAGAGCGCCGCGAACCCGCGGCCAGCAGCACACGGCCGGTTACCTCCAGCGCGCGCTGGGCTGCGATGGTGCGACGGATGTAGCGGGCGTCCTGCGCGCCGCGTGAGTCTTCAACGTCCTGGCGGATAGCATCCAGCTCAACGCCCAGGGCTTCGATATCAGAGTCCGACAGATGTGCGAATACGTCGACGTCTGTGATCGCCATCGTTCTCACCTCCCGGCGGTCGATTCATGGTCCGTACCTACGCTATCGTAACCTACGACTGCGTAGGTTACCAATGAGTAGCATCTAAATGTCGAGCACGCAATCGCCGGACGCGGCGGAAATGCAGGTCTGCACCCGACTACCGGGTTCGTGTTCCTGCCCGGTCCGCAGATCACGCACGTGACCTTCCAGCAGCGGCACCACGCACGACTGGCAGATACCCATCCGGCAGCCGAAGGGCATCTGGATTCCTGCGCCCTCTCCCGCATCCATCAGCGATGTCGCGGCATCGGCGGCCACCGTCCGACCGGCTCGGGCGAAGGTCACCGTTCCGCCGGCTCCGGCGGGTGCAGCCCTGGACACGGCGAATCGTTCGAGGTGCAGCCGGTCGCTAATGCCCGCGGCTGCCCAGACCTTCTCGGCCTGGGTGAGCATGCCCTCCGGCCCGCAGGCCCAGGTTTGACGTTCGCGCCAGTCCGGCACCTCGTCGTCGAGCAAGGCGAGGTCGAGCCTGCCCTGCGCCCGGGTCTCGCGTACCCGCAACCGGTAGCTGGGATGGGTGGACGCCAGGTCTGTCAATTCGGCGCCGAACATCACATCCGATTCTGTCGGCGCCGAATGAACGTGTTGGATGTCGCTAATTTGGTTGCGGCGCACCAATGTTCGCAACATCGACATCACCGGAGTGATTCCCGATCCGGCGGTGAGGAAAAGAATCGACGGCGGGGCAGGGTCGGGCAGCACGAAGTTGCCCTGCGGTGCGGCCAGCCGCACGATCGTCCCTGCCTCGACGCCGGCCACCAGGTGAGTGGACAAGAAGCCCTCCGGCATCGCCTTCACGCTGATCGTGACCGTGCGCTCGGGCCCCGACCCGGACTGCGCGACAGGGCTCGACGTCAGCGAGTACGACCGCCAGCGCCAGCGCCCGTCCACCAGCAATCCGATCCCGATGTACTGGCCAGGCTCATAGTCGAAGCTGAAGCCCCAGCCGGGTTTGATCACCAGGGTCGCCGAGTCCTCCGTCTCCCGGCGGACCTGCAGAATGCGGCCCCGCAACTCCCGCGCCGACCACAGCGGGTTGGCCAGATGTAGATAGTCGTCGGGCAGCAGCGGCGTCGTGATGCGCGCGGCGATCTTGCGCAGCGCGTGCCAGCCGGGATGCCGCTCGGCCCCCACCACCATGGGGCGCTTGGTATCGACGACATGCGCGGTGATCGATTGGTATTTCCGACCCATAGGAAGCTCCTGCTCAGGCTGCGGGCGCTTAGCTTCCGCTCGACTTCTCGGAGGGCATTCGCGCCCGTCACACAAGGCTACGGTACCGTAAGTTACGGTATCCTATCCAGGCTCGCGGCACCGGACTGCGTCACACCGTCGACGCGTCGTGGTGCTCACAACAGGTCCAGCAGAAACGGCAGCTCCTGGTTCGCGTACCAGGCCAATTCGTGGTCTTGTGCGTCGCCGACGATCAAGTCGGCATCCTCATCCCCCAGGTCGGCGGCATCAATGGCCTCAATCGCCTGTGCGACGGCCTCCTCGGCGGCATCGTTGTCGACATAGGCGGCGATCACCCGGTCCAGCGGGACGGGCCCGGCGAGTCTGACCACCGCATCGTCGAGATCGGGACGGAACGTAGCTCCGTCGACTTCGGCCGCCAGCACCGCGCGCCGCGGCCTTACCGTCTGGTCCTCGCCAGCGGCCAGCAGGCGCAGCGAGGCCAGCGCCGCCTCACGCAGCGCCACGTCGGCGAGCTCATCGTCATCGCCCTGGGCATAGGCCTCCCGCAGCGTCGGGGTCACCGCGAACGCGGTGCCGTTGACGGGTAGCAGCGAGCCATCGGCGACGAGCTGCTGCAACATCGCCAGCGTGGCCGGAATGTAAACCTGGATCGAGGCAGCGTCCATCGCTAGCGCTCGACCAAGGTGGCCGCGTAGTCGTCGACGTACTTCGACAGCTCGCGCGCCGGACGCTGGTAGTTACCGGTTATCACCGGCCGTTGCGGCAAGTCGACCTTCGGCTCTTCGACGTCGTGGTAGGAGATGCTGGAAAGCAGGTGGTGGATCATGTTCAGCCGCGCATGTTTCTTGATATCGGATTCCACTACGTACCAAGGACTTACCGGAGTATCGGTGTGCACCATCATCTCGTCTTTGGCGCGCGAATAGTCCTCCCATCGATATACCGATTCCAGGTCCATCGTGGACAGTTTCCAGCGCCGGACAGGGTCGTTGCGGCGCGCCCTGAAACGGCGCAGCTGCTCGGCCTCGGAAACCGAAAACCAGTACTTACGCAGCAGAATCCCCTCGTCGATCAGCATTTGCTCGAATATCGGCGTCTGCCGCAAAAACAGCGCATGCTCTTGCGGCGTGCAGAATCCCATCACCTTCTCGATGCCGGCGCGGTTGTACCACGATCGGTCGAACAGCACGATCTCGCCCTTGGTGGGCAAATGGGCGATGTACCGCTGGTAGTACCACTGTCCGCGTTCCCGATCGGTGGGAACGGGCAACGCGGCGATGTGGGCGGTGCGGGGGCTGAGGTATTCGGTGATCCGCTTGATCGCGCCACCCTTGCCCGCGGCGTCCCGGCCTTCGAAGAGGATCACGATTCGCGCGCCGGAATGCCGTACCCACTCCTGTAACTTCACCAATTCTGTTTGTAGCCGGAACAATTCGGCCTCATAGACGGCATCGGAGATCTTGGCTGCGCCTTGTGCGGACGATTTCTTTTTCTTCGCCTTTGCCGGCGTGCCGTCTTTCGAGGTGCTCACATCAACGAATGGTAGATCCACATACGGCAATTTTCATCGCCGGCAGCTACCGGGACGCTTCGAGAAGTTCCTCAAGTGCTTGGTTCAACAACGCCGGCAGCAGGTTGACGTCGCTCATCGCATCGCGGTCGGCGTTGATTCCGAAATACAGCGTGCCG
This sequence comes from Mycobacterium montefiorense, assembly GCF_003112775.1. GTDB lineage: Bacteria > Actinomycetota > Actinomycetes > Mycobacteriales > Mycobacteriaceae > Mycobacterium > Mycobacterium montefiorense. Next base: position 12,228 of record NZ_BFCH01000009.1, read on the forward strand.
TTGTAGGACGTCACACCGATGGCCACCGCCTGATTGTGCAGCAGCGGCGGCACCGCGTACGTCTCCAGCAGTTTGGTGCCGGCGACGTACATCTGCGACTGAGCGCCGGGCGCATTCGTGATCAGCAAATTGAACAAGCGCGCCGAGAAGCTGGTGGCGACCCGGATGCCCATGGCATGCAGGGTGGGAGGCGCAAAGCCCGACAACGTGACGATGGTCCTGGCGTCGACCAGGCGGGAGGCGGACGGATTCGATTCGGTGGCGTGCGCGATCTGCGACAGCCGCACCACGGCGTTTCCCTCGCCCACCGGCAGGTCGACCAGGAACGGGCTGACCTGGCTGATCATCTGGCCCGGGCCAGTCGAGTCGTGTTGACCCTCGGCATAGATCGAAAGCGGCGCCATCGCCCGGATAGTCGCGCTCGACGACACCGCTTCCCCGCGCGACATCAGCCAGTTACCCAAGGCGCCGGTCACGACGGCCAGCACCACATCGTTGATGTCGCAGTCGTAGCGCGCGCGCACCGCGCGGTAGTCCTCGAGTCTCCCGCGGGCGACGGTAAACCGTCGATGGCGCGAAACGGTGGCGTTGAGTGGGCTACTGGGCGCGGTCCCACGCGCGACCGTGCGGGCGATGTCGTAGACCCGGCGACCCACGTTGACCAATTCGCCGTAGTTCGTCGCCAATCCGGCCATCGCGGATCCGACGGCCTGCATCTGCGCGCCAGGCCCTACCACCCAGTCGGTGACCGCCCCGACCAGCAGCCGGGTCGAGCCGGGTTCCCGTTCGGGGATCCAGATGTCTTCGGGAAAGGGCGCCGGCTGCCGCGTCCGGTCGGCGATCACGTGGCCGATCTCCAGCGCGGTCATCCCGTTGATCAGTGCCTGGTGCGACTTGGTGTACAGGGCGACGCGGTTCCCGGCGAGGCCCTCGACCAGGTACATCTCCCACAGCGGCCGCGTCTTGTCCAGCGGCCGTGCGGCCAGCCGGGCAATCAGCTCGTGCAGCTGCTCATCGCTGCCCGGCGACGGCAGCGCCGAGCGCCGCACGTGGTAGGTGATGTCGAAATCGCCGTCGTCGATCCACCCCGGCCTGGCCATGCCGACCCGCACTTCGCGGACCTTCTGGCGGTAACGCGGAATTTGCGGCAGCCGCTGTTCGACGGCGGCTAGCAGTGTCTCGTGGCTCAGCCCGGCGCGCGGACGCTGCAGGATGGACAGCGATCCGACGTACATTGGGGTGGCGCTGTTCTCCAGCCGATAGAAGGAAGCGTCCGATGGGGACAACCGGGTCACCATTGCGGGCCTGGCCTCCTAGGTCAATCCTTCGCGTTCCCCATGCTCTCGCCCACGGTAATCGTCCGCTAGGGCGCAACACGGCGCGGGTACACGCGATGTCGAATTATGCGATGATGATTGGCAATTGAAGATCAATTGTCTGTCACTCTCCTGCAGACTGCTCGTTCATCGACGACTTGGAGAGTGCGTGTCGACTATCAGCCCCGAAAGCCCGCCCGCCCGTGATGCTTTCGCCGTCGTGCCCGTCGTCGAGTACGAACCGCCACCCAGCGTCTCCGGGTGCCAGCAGTCGACCGTGTCGCGCCGAACCGGCGCCACGCCGCGCCGCCCCTATAGCGGGCGAGCGGTCAGGCCAGGCGAGCCGACGGCGGCGGCCCGGTCCGCCGCAATGCGCCAGGCCGCGATCTTCGCCGACGCCGCGCTGCGCCGGGTGCTGGAAGTCATCGACCACCGCCGTCCGGTCACCCAGCTCCGGGGACTGCTGGTACCCGGCCTGGTCGACTCAGTGCTGTCGGTCAGCCACTGTGCGTCCGGACGCCAGGGTGCCGCGGTGCTGCGCAGGATGCGGCTGCAACCCGCCGGGCACCGGGTTCCGGAGAACGCGGCAGAGGTGTTCGGCTCGTACAGCCGCGGGGATCGCAGCCATGCCATCGCCGCGCGGGTGGAGAAGCTGCCGCTTAGCGGCGGTACCCGCTGGCAGGTGGTGGCCCTGCACATCGGTTGAGCGCTAAGCCAGCGATCCGGCTCCCACCCGCGGCGGGCCGCCGGAGAATCGGGCCAGTACCGGACCCAGGATCGCCATCACGAACACGTACGCCGTTGCCAGCGCGGCCACCGTGGGGAGCGCGGTGCCGACCAATCCGATGATGATCAAGGAGAATTCACCCCGCGCGACGAGCGCGGTGCCGGCTCGCAACTGCCCGCGCCAGGCCACGCCGTCGCGCCGGGCGGCGACCATTCCGGTGGCTACCTTCGTCGCAGCGGTGACGACGGCGAGGACCAGTGCCGCCGGAAGCATCGGAAGTAGTTCTTTCGGGTCCACCTGCAGACCGATCGCCACGAAGAAAATCGCGGCGAAAAGGTCACGGAGCGGCCCCAGCACCTTGCGCGCCCGCTTCGCGGTGTCACCGGTCAGGGTGAGCCCGACCAGGAATGCGCCGACGGCCGCCGAGGCGTGCAGCGACTCCGCCAGCGCCGCCACCATCAGCGTGATTCCCAGCACCCGCAGCAGCAGCTGCTCGGAGTCGGCGTGTGCCATCAGCCGGCCCATGTGATGACCCCAGTAATACGACGCGAAGAACGCAGCGAAGAGAGCACCGATCGCGACGACCATTCCGGCTACCGCCTCCAGCCCGGTGCCGCCGGCTGCGAGCACGGCGAACAGCGGCAGGTACGCGGCCATCGCGAAGTCCTCGAGTACCAGCACCGAGAGCACGGCCGGCGTTTCGCGGTTACCCAGCCGGTGCAGGTCCTCGAGCAGGCGCGCGATCACACCCGAGGAGGAGATGTAGGTGACGCCGGCCAGCGCCAGGATCGCGACGCCGTTGAACCCGAGCAGCCATCCCACCACCGCCCCGGGCGTGGCGTTGAGCACCACATCGACGCCGGCCGACGGCAGATGGTGGCGCAAGCTGGCGGCGAATTCGGTCGCGGAGAACTCCAGTCCCAGGGTCAGCAGCAGCAGCACGACGCCCAGCGGTGCGCCCGTCATGATGAAGTCGCCGGCGGCGGCCACCGGCCAGATGCCGCCTTTGCCCAGCGAAAGACCCGCCATCAGGTAGACGGGGATCGGCGACAATGCGAATCGTCGCGAGACGGCGCCCATGATCGCCAGCGCGGCCAGGAGAGCGCCGAGCTGAAACAGCAGCGCCCCCGAAACCTGCACTGGCTCAGCCTTTGTCGATGATCTGCTCGACTGCGGCGATGCCTTCGTCGGTGCCAATGACAATCAAAACGTCGCGCTCCCGCAGCATCTCGGCGGGACCCGGTGAGGCAAGCACGTCTTCGTCGCGCACGATCGCGACGATCGACGCCCCGGTCCGGGTGCGAGCCTGGGTGTCACCCAGAGGCCGGTCGACGAACGGGCTGCCCGGCTCGATGTCCACCTGCCCGGCCTCGAGGCCGGGCACTTCGCGGGTCAGCTCGGTGAATCGCTCGGCAATGCGGGGAGCGCCCAGGATCTGGGCCACGGTATCGGCCTCTTCGTCGGTGAGGTGGAACAGCGGCCGGGCCTGGTCGGGATCATCGGAACCATACAGAACGAAGTCGAAGTCGCCGCCGCGCCGCGCGACGATGCCAATCCGGTCGCCCTGGTGGCTGACGAACTCGTATCGCAGACCGACGCCCGGCAGCAACACCTCCTTGACATCCATATCCGCAACATACCGGGAATGCGCAACGAAAATCCGCACGGATCGCGGCGATACAGACCGATCTCATATGCCCCCGCAAGCGGGTGGCCGCATCTGGAACGGATCGCGACGCTGCTCGAGGGTTAGTGCTGACCCGCGGCCGCATTCGGGTGCCTGCGCGTCCCCGGCACCAGCGCCGGCACCTCGGCGCGGTAGGCACGGTATTGATCGCCGAGTGCCTCGACCAGGTCGTGCTCTTCCAGCCGCAAAGCGATCAGGATGTAACCCGTTGTGGCGACGCTGAACAGCAGGTGCCCGACCGTCATCACCGGTGTCGCCCAGAACCCGATCAGGAAACCCAGCATCAGCGGGTGGCGCACCAACCGGTACAGGTACCTAACACGAAAGTCCAAGTTGCGGTACGGCTTTCCACGCCAGGCCAGGTACACCTGGCGCAGCCCGAACAGGTCGAAGTGGCTGACCATGAAAGACGAGAAGAACACTGTGACCCAACCGAGCCAGAACAACACCCATCCCAACACCCGTGCCGCCGGCAGGCTTACGTCCCAAACGATGCCAGGCAGCATCCGCCACTGCCAGTAGAGCAGCAGCAGCGCCGCACTTGCCAGCGCCACGTAGGTGCTGCGCTCGATCGAGACGGGCACAATCCGGGTCCACAATTTCTTGAACGCGGGCCGTGCCATGACGCTGTGCTGAATTGCGAAGACACCAAGCAGCGCAACGTCGATCAGCACCGCCAGGCCCACCGGCGACGAGAGCGCGTGGTCGACACTGCGTGGCACCCAGATGTTGCCCACGAATCCGATCGCGTACCCGAACGACACCAAGAACAGCAGATAGGCTACTGCGCCATAACAGACCGTCAAATATCGACTCATGGGATCGATTGTCCGCCGAATTCCGGGTAAGGGAATGGGGCGATTGCCTCAATTCCCGTCGAGAGCGGTCATGTGATCGACAACCCCTGTTGTAACGCATACATGCTGGCGCCGATGCGATTTGAGACGCCGATCTTCGCGTACGTTCGCTCGACATGGTTGCGGGCGGTCTTCTCGCTGATCACCAGCGTCGCCGCGATCTCCTTGTTGGACGCCCCGCGAGCGACCAGGCAGAGCACCTCGATCTCGCGTGGGGTGAGCCCGTCCGGCCGCGACTTCGGCCTTTGCGCCGACTGTCCCGCCGCATGCAGCACCGCTTCGACGGCGACGGGGTCGAGGTCACCGGCACGGACCCGCTCGTGCAGCCGCTGCGTCGCCGCGCCGGGTGTTAGCTCGCCTCGGTAGGGTCTTGGCTCGCAACCAGATTGGTAGCAGACCGCCGCTGCCAGGATGCGGTCGGGCAGGCTCAGCGCGGTCCCGGCAAGCCCGCGTGGGTATCCCGAACCGTTCAGGCATTCATGGTGGTTGCCGGCGACTTCCGCCAGCCGCCCGAGGCCGCGGACCTGGTTGAGGATCCGCACGGTGAGATAGGGATGCAGCCGCACCCGCTCGAATTCGCCCGCGGTCAACGACCCCGGTTTGGACCAGATTTGATTCGACACACCGATGCGACCCAAGTCATGGACGTGGCCCGCGCGTCGGGTCAGGGCCGCCGAGCCGTCATCGAGGCCGGCCGCGAGAGCCGCGTCGCCGGCAAGCGCGGCCACCGCACGTGAATGCCCAAGGGTGAATGGGCATTTGAGGTCGACGAAGTCTCCGAACGCAACTAGGAGTGCGTCCAGCGCCTTGTCGTCAAGCCGCTGGCGGCGATCGGGTGCCTCCTGCAATGCGGCCGCCCATGCATCGCCGGGGGCCGGGCCGGCCAAGATCGCCTCGGCAGATTGGACGAACGTGTCGACGACCTTCGGGTCGAACTGGCCGGCCCGGCGGCTGCGAGCCATGGCCACGGCACCCTCGACCCCGTATGCGCGGTGGTGCACCTCGATCATCTCGGCGAGCTGAGCGACCCGCATCTGTATCGGGATGTCGCCGCCGTGCGCGCCGGTGGGCAGCCCGCCACCGTCGTAACGCTCGAAAGCGAACGCCAGCGACGCCTGGACGTCGGGGCCCAGCCCGATTCGATCCGCCAGCAGCGCCGCGGAGGTGCAGTGCGAATGGATCAACCGGGACAACTGGCCGCGCGCGTCGGCGAACAGTGTTGCCATCATGACCAGCCGCTGCGTCAACGGCTGACCGCGACCGATGTTGCCCATCAGGAACCGCCAGTACGGCAGCCCCGACCAGTCCACCAGGTACGAGTCATGCCGCACCGCGATGTCGTCGCCGAACCACCGCGCATATTCATGGGAGTCGGCATGACACCCGATCCACATGATCAACGTCGTGTAGTAGACGCAATCCCGTTGCGCGTCGCTAAGTCCCAGTCGATTAGCGAGCCGGGTCGCGATCATTGCCGAGCGCAACATGTGCTCGGCGGGCTGCCCCAGGCCAAGGTCGATTGCCACCGACAGCGCCGCCAGCAGCTCCGCCCGGCTGGGCGCCTCGCCCGCCGCCGACTCGGTGATGTGCGACGCCATCGGCTCATTGTCCCCTTCAGTTGCGTCCGGGTCAGCAAATCGAAATTGTGCGTTCCACGGCGCGATGGCGGCGCGGGTCGAAAGTGTCCAGACGACCACCCCCGACGACGAAAAACCCGCGTTGCGGGGCCCAGAAGTCGCCCAGGCGGGCTTGCATGCCCAGCGGCTCGACTGGGCCGAGGCCCTCGCCGCGCCACACCGCGCGCGACCGGGTGACGGCCCAGAATCGTTTGGGGGCGATCATGAATCGCTGTCCGTTCGGGGCTCTGCCGGATAGCCGAACCCGCCCGGCGCCCAGCATCGGTCCGGCGACCCGCGACAGAGCGCGCAGGGTCGCCCGGTTGGTCCATGTCCGTTCGGGTAGCCGGGACGCGATCCCGCTGATCAACCGTGTTGACGCGGCGGTCCCGAGATCGAGATGCCATTCGAGCAAGCCCTCAATGCCGACGTACAGCAACCACGGGCTAACCCACGCGACGTCGATGTCGCACTGCACCGCGTGGCTTGGCGTGGCAGAGCTGAAGTAGCGGGAGCAACTGAGCTCTCCGGGGCTTGTCGCGTAAAACGTCCACACCCCGGCGGGGTCGCGATGCCACACCGACCGGTAGCCCGGCGCGAACGACGCCGTGGGTATACAGCGCAGCGCGAGGTAGTGCCCGCTGGCAAAGGGAAGCCCCAAAACTCCGAAGCCGGCGAATCTTTCGTCGTCGCCGGGGGGCAACGCGGGATCATGCAGGACGGCCGAAGCAGCATCGGCGGGAGTGTGCAACGTGGTCATGCAGCGATGTTGCGTGGCGGGGCCACGCCGGCGCATGAGGCTTATGCCTCAAATCAACGGCGAGCTAGCGCTTCTTGACCGACTTCGGCGGCTTGGCGCCCCGGCCTTGTTGGCGTGCGGCAGCGCGGCGCTCGCGCCGGCTGGCGCCGGCAGGCACTCCGGCCGGAGTCTTCTGCGTGCCGCCGCCGTTGCGCTGGACTTCCGCCGAACCGTCTTCTGCCGGACCGGAATACGTCAGAGCAGGCGCATCGTTGTCAATGCCTTTGGCACGCAACGTACTTGCAGCCTGCTCGCGCGGCGCGGTGGGCGCAGCTTCCTCCCGCTGTTCATCGGCAGCGGCCGTCGACGTCCCCAATTCCGCTAGCCCGGACGGGGTTTCCACCGGAGCGACCTGGGGAGAAGGCACCGCCTCCACGGTCACGTTGAACAAGAAGCCGACCGACTCCTCCTTCATGCCGTCGAGCATCGCCATGAACATGTCATAGCCCTCGCGCTGGTATTCGACCAGCGGGTCGCGCTGCGCCATCGCGCGCAGCCCGATGCCCTCCTTGAGGTAGTCCATCTCGTAGAGGTGCTCACGCCACTTGCGGTCGATGACATTCAGCAAGACATTGCGTTCCAGCTGCCGCATCGCACCCTCGCCGGCGATTTCCTCCAGCTCGGCTTCCCTTGTGGCATAAGCCTGTTCGGCGTCTTTAACCAGCGCATCGAACAGCTCGTCACGGGTGAGATCGTCATGCTCGGAGTCGGCGTCTCGACGGGTCAGGCTCTCGTGCGCGATCCCGACCGGGTACAGCGTCTTGAGCGCCGACCACAACGCGTCAAGGTCCCAATCCTCGGCGTAGCCTTCGGCGGTCGCGCCGTCGACATACGCGGTGATCACATCGCGGACCATGTCGAACGCCTGCTCCTGCAGATTCTCGCCTTCGAGAATCCGCCGGCGTTCGGCGTAGATCACCATCCGCTGCTGGTTCATTACCTCGTCGTACTTCAGAACGTTCTTGCGGACCTCGAAGTTCTGCTGCTCGACCTGTGTCTGGGCGCTCTTGATGGCGCGGGTGACCATCTTGGCTTCGATCGGCACATCGTCAGGCAGGTTCAGCCGGGTCAGCAGGGACTCCAGCGCCGCACCGTTGAACCGTCGCATCAGCTCGTCGCCCAGCGACAGATAGAAGCGGGATTCGCCAGGGTCGCCCTGCCGGCCGGAGCGGCCGCGCAACTGGTTGTCGATACGCCGCGACTCGTGACGCTCGGTGCCCAGCACGTACAGGCCGCCGGCTTCGATCACTTCCTCGGCCTCTTTGCTGGCCTCTTCCTTGACCCGGGGCAGCTCCTCGTGCCAGGCCGCGTCGTACTCCTCGGGCGTCTCCACCGGATCGAGGCCCTGCTCACGCAGTCGCTGGTCGGCGAGGAAGTCGACGTTGCCGCCCAGCACGATGTCGGTACCGCGGCCGGCCATGTTGGTGGCGACGGTGATGCCGCCCCGGCGGCCGGCCACCGCGATGATGCCGGCTTCCTGCTCGTGGTACTTCGCATTGAGCACGTTGTGCGGGATGCGGCGCTTGGTGAACTGACGCGACAGGTACTCCGAGCGCTCGACGCTGGTAGTACCGATCAGGACCGGCTGGCCCTTCTCGTAACGTTCCGAAACGTCGTCGACGACCGCGATGTACTTGGCTTCCTCGGTCTTGTAGATCAGGTCGGACTGATCCTCGCGGATCATCTCCTTGTTGGTCGGGATGCCGACCACGCCCAGCTTATAGATCTCGTGCAGCTCGGCGGCCTCGGTCTGGGCGGTACCGGTCATGCCCGCGAGCTTGTCGTAGAGCCGGAAGTAGTTCTGCAGCGTGATCGTGGCCAGCGTCTGGTTCTCGGCCTTGATCTCGACGTGCTCCTTGGCCTCGATGGCCTGGTGCATGCCTTCGTTGTAACGACGGCCGACCAGGACGCGACCGGTGAACTCGTCGACGATCAGCACTTCGCCGTCGCGGACGATGTAGTCCTTGTCGCGGTTGAACAGCTCTTTGGCCTTCAGCGCGTTGTTCAGGTAGCTGACCAGCGGCGAGTTCGCGGCCTCGTAGAGGTTGTCGATGCCGAGCTGGTCCTCGACGAACTCCACCCCGAGCTCGTGCACACCGACAGTGCGCTTACGCAGGTCAACCTCGTAGTGGGTGTCCTTGTCCATCAACGGGGCCAACCGGGCGAACTCGAGGTACCAGTTGGACGCACCGTCGGCGGGCCCGGAAATGATCAGCGGCGTGCGGGCCTCGTCGATCAGGATGGAGTCCACCTCGTCGACGATGGCGAAGGTGTGCCCACGCTGCACCAGGTCGTCCAGCGAGTGCGCCATGTTGTCGCGCAGGTAGTCGAAGCCGAACTCGTTGTTGGTGCCGTAGGTGACGTCGGCGTTGTAGGCCACCCGACGCTCGTCGGGTGTCATGTTGGCCAGGATCACCCCGACCTGCAGACCGAGGAAGCGGTGCACCCGGCCCATCCACTCGCTGTCACGTTTGGCCAGGTAATCGTTGACCGTGACGACGTGCACGCCGTTGCCGGCCAGCGCATTGAGGTAGGCGGGCAACACACAGGTCAGGGTCTTTCCCTCACCGGTCTTCATCTCGGCGACGTTGCCCAGGTGCAGGGCCGCGGCACCCATCACCTGCACGTCGAAGGGGCGCTGGTCCAGCACCCGCCAGGCGGCCTCGCGGGCCACCGCGAACGCCTCGGGCAGCAGGTCATCGAGGACTTCGCCGTCCTCGAGGCGCCTGCGGAACTCGTCGGTCTTGGCTCGCAGCTCGGCGTCGGTGAGTTTTTCGACGTCGTCGGACAAGGTGTTGACATAGTCGGCCACCCGCTTGAGGCGCTTGACCATGCGACCTTCACCGAGGCGCAGCAGCTTTTCCAGCACAGCTATGTCCCCTGTTGGTAGGAGTCGTCTTCGTTAAAGCGACTCCCATGGTAGGGGACGACGCCGTGGTGACCGCCGTAGCGGCGATCGCCAGCGCGGCACCGCCGGGTGCAGCGGGTCGCCGTCCGAGGACCCGTCAGGACAGCCGGATCAGTCCGTAGTCATATGCGTGGCGGCGGTAGACCACCGACGGTCGCTCGCTCTGCTTGTCGTAGAACAAGAAGAAGTCATGTCCGACAAGTTCCATCTCGTAGAGCGCGTCGTCAACCGACATCGGGGTGGCCTGGTGTTCTTTGGTGCGCACCACCCGCCCCGGCTGGTGGTCGTCGTCGCCGGTGTCGTGTTGGTGTGCGTCGGCGGACGCGGTGTTACCGAAAGTCTTCTCGCGCGGTGGGACCACCGCGGTGGCCTCGGCCAGTGACACAGGGGTCTTTTCGCCGTAATGGACCTTGCGGCGATCCTTGCCGCGGCGCAGCCGGCTCTCCAGCCGGACCACCGCGGATTCGAGTGCGGCATAGAAGCTGTCGGCGCACGCCTCGCCACGAACTACCGGCCCACGGCCCCGCGCGGTGATCTCCACGCGCTGACAGGACTTACGTTGGCGACGGTTGCGTTCATGCTTGAGTTCGACGTCGAAGAGGTAGATGGTCTTGTCGAATCGTTCCGCACGGGCGAGTTTCTGCGAGACGTAGATGCGGAAGTGATCGGGAATCTCGACATTGCGGCCTTTGAAGACGACCTCGGCGGTGGCTGTCGGTTCCTGCGCGTCGATGCCTACCGGCGGTTCGTCCAGTAGCTGAGTGGAATCCACGGTGAGTCTTGACATACGTGACAACTCATTTCTCTTTTCACGTCGCACGCGCCTGCGTGCCGGATCATTTGAATGAGCGCCGACGGGGTTAGCGCGGTTGCGGCCGCAGGCAGCCCGCCGGTGCAAGGTGTCGAATGCTCACCCCCTCCGCACTTGGCGTCTCAACCTGGGAAATCACGACCCGTGAGTCGGAACCGGTGAGTCCCGAAGAGTTCTTGAACATTGTCCTCGACGTTAGCTCGTGTTCGCCCTGCCGTGCCACCAATTTGATGAACCCGTAGCGAGTTCTTCACGTCTTCTTGGCTATTTCACTGGTTTACGGCGAGATCGGCGATTCAGGCGACGGCGATCGCCAGCACCGCGGTCACCCGGACCCCGGCGGCGGACAGCACCCGGACCGATTCGCGCGCCGTGGCGCCGGTCGTGACGATGTCGTCAACGAGCAGGACCTCGGTGAGCGGCCGCCGGCCCCGCAGCAGCACCCGGCCCGCGACGTTGCGCTCGCGCTCGGCGGTCCCCAGACCCACCGAGTCACGAGTGAGCGCCCGCATGCGTAGGGCCGACACCACGGCGACGTCCGGGTGCCGGGCCATCGCGAGCGTTGCCAACCGGGTGACGGGATCGCCGCCGCGCCGGCGTGCCACCGAACGCCGGGTCGGCGCGGGCACGATCGTCAACGGCGTTGCGACGATCCCCCAGGCCAGCAACCGATGTACGCCGACTGCCAGCGCTTGGGCCAGCGGCGCGACCAGGTCGCCGCGCCCGTGCTCCTTCATCCCGAGGATCGCCTGACGACGGGCACCGGCGTAGCGCCCGAGCGCGAACACCGGTGCTTGCGCGTCGACTCGCGGACTGACCAGGTGCGGTTCGTCGGGCTTGACGACGAACTCCATGGCGCACGCGCCGCACCAGCGGGTCGACGGAGCCCCGCAGCCGCCGCATTCGGTCGGCAGGATCAAATCAAGCACGCCGCCATTGTCGCCACCGGGGCTGACAGCTGACCCGCTAGTGGTTCGCCTTCTCGATGATGGACTGCAGCATCTTGTGCGTGGACCGGGCGCGATTCGCCGACAAGTCGAACTTCTCGCTGATCGCCTGATAGATCCCGTTGGCGCTCGCGCGCAGCCGCTCGCCTTCACGGGTCAGACCGACGATGACACTGCGCTCGTCGTCGGGGCTACGGGTCCGCCGGAGGAACCCGCGCTTTTCGAGTCGCTTCAGCAACGGGGTCATCGTCCCGTAGTCGAGTTGCAGGAGTTCGACCAGCTCGCCGACGGTCCGGTCGTCCTGCTCCCACAATGCCGCCAGCACAAGGTATTGCGGATACGTCAAGCCAAGAGGCTCGAGCAGCGGGCGGTACGTGGCGGTGATCGCCCGCGATGCCGCGTGCAACGCGAAGCAGACCATGTCGTTGAGCCGTACCTCGTCGGTCTTGGGCGATGGTGCGGCGTTCATAGCTGCACATTCTAGCCAAAGTCACTAGGGATTCGAGTGACTCGTAGCCAAGGCTTCTGCGACGGTGTTCCACGCCACATTGCCTGGTATCCAATCCCCTGGTACGCAGGGTATCTGGTGCACTAGTTACTTTCAGGAGCCCCTGTTGGCCCGGCCGCCGGGGGGCTCACCTTGCCCTACTCGGGCGATGACAAATCTGCGGCGGCATCTACAGCGGCGCTGTCGTGATCGTCGGGGATGTCGATCATCACCTGACCGTCGCGCACCACTACAGGGTAGGTTCTGAGCGCGGTGAGGGCGGGAAGGCACAGCGGACGGCCGTCGCGAATATCGAAGCGCGCCTGGTGAAGTGGGCAGACTACCTGGTAGCCCTCGAGTTCGCCATCCTCGCCCAACGACCACTGTTCGTGACTGCAGGAGTCCTGAGTGGCGTAGAACTCACCTGCAACGCGAAAGATCGCGACATTCCGCGCACCAAGCGCCGGTCGGCCGTCACCATCAGCGAGTTCATCTGTGCTGCAGGCTAATACAAGCATGCTTTGCGCCAATCCTCCGTCTGTACCGCGCCTTCAGAGGATGATGCTGATCTTGCCGTGGGGGTCCAACACGTCGTGATCCAGCGTGGCTTTGCGGCGCTGGATCTTGAAACCTTCAGCGGTAGCGGCCAAGACGTAGTGATATCGACCCACATAGCTCACCTCAACGCCACGCTGTATCCGAAAGACGACGAAATTGGCAGCGACGCTCAGCTCGTCGTCAGTACGAGAAATGATGCGCACGTTGGTGATCAGTCGTCGTGTCCTGGAATGCGGGAACTCGGCGTGCGCGGTCGGCTTTCGTAAGCGGATCACCCTTTGCTCGAGCATCGGGCGTAGATCACGGATCAGCGCAAAGCTTTCCTCGAGCGCCTCGTCGGGGCGGTCGGTTGCCGGCACCTCATACACACAGTCCATCGTGAACAGATCCAGCCACTCCCCCAAGCGCCATTCGTCGAGCAGCGCTGCTTCGTGATACAGGAAGTCCTCGACATCTGCGCGGGAGACCAGCGCAAGCGCCACGCTGGTCATCGCACACCGCTTGCCGCGGATCGCTGCTCTACGCCGAGGTAGGAGGTGTCATACCGCGGCCCTTCGGGGCGTGCGGGTTGACCGGTTAGCGCGGTATTCCACTGCCGCCAAAAGGCTCGCATCTGCAATTCGTCGACGACGGTGGGCTCAGCGGCGCCCATTCCCCGCGAAACATCGGACCACTGAACCTCTTTCACCGCAGAGAATCCGCGCTGACACTGCTCGAGTCCTTCGACATCGTCCGGAGTCGCCAGGCCCGCAGGCCCCCAGAAACTCATTGCGTTGTCTAAGCGGTAGGACAACACATCGGCGGGTACATCGGCGGGAATCAATTGCCAGCCGGTGATTTCGGTTCGGTCGGACGCAGTGGGGAACATGGTGCGCACCTGGATGCCGAAGTTTAGGTCGATCACGGCCATGTTCGGAAACACGATCAGGTTTCGGCTGGTATTGAGCATCCGCTTCGTGTGAGATTCGCCCAGCCGGGCGACAAAATCGGCGCGTCGTTGCGAGATGGCGGACAGAATCTTCTCGGACGCGATCGGCATGCCGAGTTCGGGGCCTTCGATCACGGCGTGGCCATTCCCCAGCGACACCGCCCGGCCGTTGCCCTGTTCGGCCGCCAATCCCGGGGTGACCCCCATGCTGAGCATCATTTCGAAATATGTCTGGTGAACACTGAACGCGTGATAGCCGTCGCAACTGTTTTCCATCAGGAGCTTCCAGTTGGCGTTCATCGAATAATAGTGGGTCCCCGACACGATCTGCATACCGGCCAAAGACTGGTCTGCCACCAGATCGAACACGTAACGCGCGTCGGCAAGATAGGTCTGCAGCTCGGGAGCGTCCGGGCCATAGGTGACGAACGTAAAACCACGGTAACTTTCGCAACGGGGGCGGCACAGTCCATGGTCCGCCTTGCGAAAGCCCGCACTGTAGGCATCGTCGCCGGGCACGCTGATCAGTGCACCGGTGTCGTCGTAGGCCCACCCGTGGTAGAAGCAGGTGAAGACCTTCCGGTTGCCCCGAGGTTCGCGACACACTTCGGCGCCGCGATGTCGACAGGTGTTGAGCATGACGCGGATCTGACCGTGTCGGTCGCGGCTGTAGATTACCTCCCTGCCCCCAACCCTGCGGGTCTGAAAATCGTTGGGATGAGGCACTTCTGACTCATGTCCGACATAAAGCCAGCAGCGATTGAAGATCCGATCCTGTTCGAGCTCAACTATCTCCGGGGAGGTGAATACTGAACGATGAACCCGAAATATTCCTTCGCAGAAATCATCGATCACCAAGGGATCGGTTGTGCCGAATGCCGTCTGGTGAACATCAGGGCTGCGCATAATATTCTTCTTTCCGTCACGCAGGATGGCCGCCGGGTGACCGACATCCACACCACGTGTTTAGGGATTGATATCTCGACCAACATTGTTAGCCAACAGGTTTCGATGGGGTGAATATCACCGGCATTGACTCCGGACCAGAAATGAAATTTGTCGGCCGCAAGGGCAATTCGTCCGCACTGGCCAAGCGCAGGTCGGGCAGACGTTGCAACACCCGGCCGAGCATGAGGGACAGTTCCAGGCGCGCCAGTTGATTGCCCAGACAAAAGTGCGTGCCGAATCCGAATGCCAAGTGATTGTTGGGTTTACGGTCGATGCGGAAGTTCTCCGGATCGCCGAAGGTGGTCTCGTCGAAGTTAGCCGACTCGAACAACAGCATGATTTTTTCGCCAGCATGCAACGAAGTGCCATGAAACTCGGTATCCACAGCCATCGTGCGGCACATGTTCTTTATCGGCGTGGTCCAGCGCAACATTTCCTCTATCGCGCCGGGCAACAGTTGTGGGCCCGCGCACAGCTTCTCCCACTGGTCGCGATGCCGCAACAGCTGCTCGGTTCCGCCGGACAAAGTGTGCCGGGTGGTCTCGTCGCCGCCGATCAGAATCAGCAATGACTCGTAAACGATCTCGTCGTCGGACAGCTTGTGCCCGTCGACTTCGGCATTCACTAGGACACTTAACAGGTCATCCGTTGGGCGTGTCCTGCGCTTGGCGACGGTGTCCAATGCGTAGGCCGCGTATCCGGCGAATGCGTCCGCCACCGTTTGTAGTGCCGCCTCGCTGCCGTCCGCACTCGGCCGACCGACCATATCCTCGGACCACTTCAGCAGCGTCTCGTGGTCCTCGGGTAACACGCCCAGCATGTCGCCGATTACCGCCATTGGGAGCGGCGCGGCGATATCACGTACGAAGTCACACTGGCCCGACTCGCAGATCACATCGATCAACTTGTCGCATAGCCGAATGATCGCTGATCCCTTCTCCTGTAGTCGTTTACGGGTGAAGCCTGCGTTGACGAGCTTGCGGCGCAGCAGATGTTCGGGATCATCCATGTCGATCATGTAAGGCATTGGCGCAAGGTTGGGCCGGATTCCGCCGCTATTGGAAAACAGGGCCGGATTACGTTCGGCATCGACAACAGCCTGATACGTCGCCGCGGCCGCCAAGCCATTGCGGTCACGGAAGATAGGCTGGTGCTCGCGCATCCAGCGATAGGCCTGACGTGCGAATCCACCCGCATAGAAGCAACCATCGGCCAGATCGATATCTAAGACTTTGGTCATGCTCTATCCCCCAACCCTGCGCAATTCGCCAGACGGTGTTCGGACTTGATCTCCTGCGCAGCGCGCTCGCCGATGACCACGCACGGCGCCATGGTGTTGCTCGCGGTGATTCTGGGCATCACGGATGCGTCGGCGACGCGCAGGTTTTCCACGCCGTAGACCTTCAGGGTGCCGTCGACCACAGAGAACGCGTCGCGTCCCATCTTGGCAGAGCCGACGTAGTGCCAGTAGGACAGTGCGCCGTCGCGCAGATATGTCAGCAAATCGTCGCCCGCCAGGTCGCCGGGCATCACCTCACGCTTCGTGTGGGGCCGCAGCGGCGCTGAGTTTCCGATTTCCCGCAGCTGCTCAACGCATCTCACGATAAGCCGCAGGTCGTCGGAGTCCGACAGCGCGTTGTGCACGACCTTGACGGCACAGTCGGGATCCGGGCTGATCAATTGGACCCTGCCACGGCTTTGGGGGTGAGTAGGCCCACCGAAAAATCCCCAGCCGGCGTCGGGCAGGCCGAATCGCGCGACACTCTCCGGACTACCGATCGTCAGCGCGCCTTGGCACGCAAAGAGATCGGGCTCCTCGCCGCCGGCCTCACTCGGCCAGAACAGCACCGTGTCGCCGGTGTGGTGGGCAGGGCCACCGTCCGACCGTTGCCACAGGCAGCTGATCGCGACATGGTCGTGAAAGTTGCGGCCCACACCCGGCAGATGCTGTTCGACCGGGATCCCCCAGGGCCGGAGTTGGTGTTGGTCTCCTACCCCCGAAAGCATCAGAGTCTTCGGCGTGTGGATTGCGCCCATTGACAGGACTACCTCTGTGCCTGCGAGGAATTGGCGCAGTTCGTCTTCATAACGGACCTCGACGCCGATGGCTCGCTGGTGTTGGATGATCACGCGCCGGACGCACGCATGCGTCAAGACGGTCAGATTCGGCCGGTCCATATACGGATAGGTGTAAGACTTAAAGACCGATGCGCGCTTGTTCCCGCGAGTACGAAGATCCATGATCGCCGCACCGCCCCTGCCCTCCATCATCTTTCCGTTCGGATTGTCAAAAGTGACCACACCCACCGATCTGGCGGCTTCCAGCACTGCCGGACCGACGGGGTGTGGATCGCGTTTCGGTTCCACGTGGACGGGGCCGCCGCTGCCCCGGCGATCATCGGGGGTGCCCTGCCAATCTTCTATGTGCCGGTAGATGTCCAGGACCGACTCGTAGCCCCAAGCGCTGCAACCCGACGCATCGGCGAAGAAGTCCCAATCCGCCTTGTGGCCGCGTGCCCACGTCATCGCGTTGATGCTCGAGCCCCCACCCAGTACTTTGCCCATGGACAGCAACAGCGAGCGCCCATTGAGATGGTGGTTCGACTCGGCCGGAAAGGCCCAATCCGTCTCGCTGCCGAGGTTCGTCTGCCACAGGCTGACCTCGGTGACGCCGGGCACGTCGTCACTGCCGCCCGCCTCCACCAGCAGCACACTGGCCGCCGGGTCTTCGGCCAAACGCCGAGCAACGACGGATCCCGAAGATCCCGCACCGCATACCACGAAGTCGTAGTGCGGCGCGAGGTCGGCGGTCAGTCGCCGCTGGTTCTCCCGGATCCGCCGGTCCAGGTCATTGTCGACGTCGGTGGCTGACTCAATCGACACCCGTTGCCCCCCTGTCTAATTCACGCGACCCAGTGAGACAGTCGACGGCAGCGTGTTCGCCGGCACGGATTCCGGAAAACACGCAGTCGGCCAGCGACAGCCCGCTGACGTAGGAGTTGGCACAGATACCTACCGCGGTGCGGCCGGCGGCATAGAGCCCGCGAATCGGAGACCCCGACTCGTTCAATACCTGGCCGCTGGCGCCATCCACCCGCAAGCCGCCCAAGGTCATTCCCGGGACGAAATACGCCAGCGAGGGTCGAACCGAGATGTCGAGGCCGTAATAGGGCCCGCATCTCAGCGGACGGCACATTGAGGGTGTCTTGCGCGCCGGGTCTTCGCGGCCGGAGTCCGCCGCATCATTGTAGGCAGCCACGGTGCCCGTCAGCCCTGTCGCCGAAATTCCCAGCGCGGCAGCAAGTTCAGGCAGCGTGGCTGCCTTACGGAATGCGGTAGCGAAGACAGTGCTCATCTGGATTCGTTGCAACGGCGACGTCTGCGTCGACAACTGGGCACGCGCCCGCTTGAACATGACCGAATCGAGAATCAGATATCCGCGCCCACCGAACTTTTGCACCATGATGCCGGCGTGGGTGGCACCGTACAGGTCTTCGCTGGCGATGCGTTCGCCGCTGAGTCCGACGATGATGCCCTCCTGCATCGCCGCGGGCGGGCTCAGGAATCGCCAGGCGGCCACGCTGTGCAGATACCCGGTCGCACCGCCGACCCCCGTCCCGAGCATGATGCCGCTGCCGTCGTCGGTTTCTGTCCCCAGGGGCGATATGCCGGCGAAGGATGGCGCATAGCGAAGCAACATGTCGCGGTTGAATGTGAATCCACCGGCAGCCAAGATCACGTTCGGCGCCACTAGTATCAGCTCACTGGTGCGCTGCCACAATCGCGCCGCGCCCGTGGGAAGCGCGCGGGCAACACTGGGTGCCCAGTTCGTCAGCCAGTCGCGCAGCCGAGTGGTGCGCCAATAGTGCTGCAGTAAAAGCGGATTGCAATCAGTGACGGTATGACAACGCAGCCCCGCTACCCGACCGTCGGCCATCACCAGTTCCTCGGCGCGAGTCATGGGCAAGAACTCCACGCCCAACCCCTCGGCGGATCGGCGCAGCGCCCGATACAGAGCGCGACCAGAACCCATGCCTTTGGCAACCTGCCGGTGCCCGCGTGGAGCCGGTGCGGCGTTCAGACGGTAGGGAAAGGCCCGTTCATTGCCGGAGAAGTAAAGATAGTGCCGATCGGTGGGATAGGACGTCTTGTAGTCACACAACGAGGCGGCGAACCGCGCACCGTGACGCTCGAGCCACGAAAGCCGTTGCACACTCCCGTCACAGAACGTGCGCAAAGTTTCGTCGTCAACCGCGCCGGCCACCTCCTGCCGGAGATAATTGAACATGTTGACGGGGGTATCTTCGAAACCGGCGGCTCGCTGGTAGCGAGTACCGCCGCCCGAATACACCACTCCCCCAGACAAAGCCGTGGCTCCCCCGCCCAGCGACCGGTCTACGACAAGTACCCGGGCACCGCGCTCGGCCGCCGCGATTGCCGCGCATGCGCCGGCCGCGCCGAATCCCACAATTACCACGTCGAATTCGTTGTCCTCAGGAACGATCACCTCGGCTCCGATCCCTCAGTGGCCGGCGCTCATGCCGCCGTCGATGTGGAGGATTTCGCCGGTGACAAAGGAGATTATCTCCAGATACAGCGCACCGTGCACGATGTCGTCGACGGCGCCGGTTCCGCGTGAGGCGCCCGTGCTGATCTCGACGTTCTGGTCACCGGAACCCATAGTCAGTACCTTTCTGCGCAGCGCCCGAAGTATCCGGCGGTCAGCCCGCCAGCTCTTGCACAATGTCGGTGGCCGAACCCGTTCGCACATTGCGGAATTCCGCGCCCGTCCACATGCCGACGCCATGTGGGTCGCCCAGCTTGACCGCGGCCGCCTGGATGGGGCCGGTAATCATGGCGGCCTGAGGAAACCCGAATACCGCATGAGCGTCATGCCTGTCGATGAAGCCATTGCGCAACGCACGTGCATACCGTCCGGTGAACGCTCGCGTCACCACGGTTTCGGTGAATTCCGCGTCGCGCAATGCCGCGCGGTGCACCGGGTTGGTTCCGGCTTCGTCCGCCAGCAAAAACGCGGTGCCGAGCTGGACCGCGGCGGCGCCGATACCGCGCACCCGCCGCACGGCCGCGGCAGTCCCCAGTCCCCCGGCCGCGACGACAGGACAGTCAAAGCAGGCGACCAGCGCCGACACCAGGTCATCGAGAGTATCGCCAGGCGGCGTGGCGAGCGGATCAAACGTGGCCCGATGCCCGCCCGCATCGGGACCCTGCGCTACCACTGCGTCCACACCAAAGCTGACCGCAATCAACGCTTCTCGCACGGTTGTCACCGTGGCCAGCGTCAGGATGCCGGCATCAGTGAGTCGACGGCATGCCGCTTCGGTCGGCGAACCAAAGGTGAAGGAGACCACTTCTGGTCGCAGATCGCACACCACATCGAGCTTCGCCGCATACTCGTCGTCATCATCATGCGGTTCACCTAGCGCCACACCGTAATGTTCAGCCTCGTCCTCGAGCATGGCCGCGAACGCACCCAGCTCCCCGATGGTCGCCACCGGCGCATGGGGCACAAACAAATTCACTCCCAGTGGGCCTGAGGTCAGCCTGCGAGCCGCCAGGATCGAATCGGCCAATTCTTCGGCGGACAGCATGCCCCCCGCAAGAAAGCCCAGGCCGCCGCCGTTGGACACCGCGGCGGCCAATGCGGGTGTCGAAACTCCACCCGCCATCGGCGCACCGAGTACACGAACACTCAAATCCCCCAGCGCAAATCGGTCAAACACCACAAACCTCCCCCATACTTACCTGCCGCACCTGACTAAGAGCGTGACCGTCGACAATGACGATGCTGCTGTCATCCAGACGGATCCACCCGTTGGCCTCGAATCCACGCAACGTCGCGCAGATCGTCTCCGGATCGACGCCGGCAAGATCAGAGAGATCGCCCGCCGTGAGATCGTGCACCACCCGCACGACATCGCCGTCCTGTTGGCCAAATTGTTTCTTCAACAACAACAGCCGACTTGCGACACGGCTCTGTGCGTCGGCGAACGCGAGGTCGAACAAACTGTCGGTCATTGCCTTTAGCCGGCGGGCGAACAGGCGTAGCACCTGATCGCAAACCTCCGGCTGTTCGACCATCCACTGCAGAAGTCGATCGCGGTCAATCGGCACCGCCACAACATCGGTAAGGGTGATCATGCTCATCTCTTGCGGACCCGCATCGAAAAGTGAGTCAGTTCCCAATATTTCGGACGGGCCCAGTAGCTTCAGCACGATCCCGCGACCGTCGGGTCGCTGGTAGAAAACTTTGACTTTTCCGGAGACGATCACGTAAACGTAACGCCCGAAGCTGCTTTGGCTCTCCAAATTCTGTCCCGGTGGGAAGCGCGCGGGCTTCAGCTGCGTGGATAATTCGGTGACCACTTCGGGACTGGTTCTGCTGAATATTCCGGATGCGGCCAGTGCCCGGTGCACCTCGTCATGCTCCGAGAGTTGCAGCGCTGGTGCTGTCTCGGCTTCGGCCGACGCGGCGGCACCGAACGCACTTCCGTTGTCCCGCTTTCTGTCCAGCGTCAGCCCGATCGGGCTTGCCGTCTCC
The DNA here is from genome assembly GCF_003112775.1 of Mycobacterium montefiorense. GTDB lineage: Bacteria > Actinomycetota > Actinomycetes > Mycobacteriales > Mycobacteriaceae > Mycobacterium > Mycobacterium montefiorense. The sequence goes on from NZ_BFCH01000009.1 coordinate 33,379, forward strand.
CACCCCAACAGCGCCACCGCCATCAACATGGGCGTAAGAGCAATCGCAGCCGGACTCGTCACACCGTTAACGCTATGTAGGCCAGGGTAAATCGGGTAGCCACCGCACGCGACGTGCTGGACAGATTGCGTACCGAACCCAGCTCAGGCACACACCCGGGCATCAGCCGTGCCCCGCGGCAGCCGCGGACAGGTCCGAGCCATCACACGCAGGATTTAGGCCAAAATACGCAAAAGTGAGAATTGTGCACGTGACCTCTGCTATTGGCGAGCGTAGCCTGGCAATCGGATGACCGATTCACCGAGAGCTGTCGTACCGGATAGCGCCGCATGGATGACTGCGAAAACGCTCGACGAGTTCGCCATCCTGTGTTGCAAAGAACACCCCCACCTCACACTGTTGAGCAACCCGGATTCGTTTGCGCTGACCCAGCGCGCGGGTGGCGTCGGTCCGGTCACCCTTTCCGAACTTGTGGTCAGGTCCGACGTGGCCTTGGATTGCGGTGAGCACTGCAGCGGTTACCGCGTGAATGTGATGCGATCGGGACGTTTTGAGTCGACGCACCGGGGTTCGGCCCAGCACGCGGGTCGGGGCACCGTCGCCGTGTACCGGCCGGAAGGCCACACCGCAGCACGATGGGCGGCCGGCACCCAGATGTTGGGGGTGAAGCTCGACCGCAACGCTGTCGACAATGCGCTGAGCGATGCGCTGGGCCGGCAGGTGACGTCGCAAGTCGACTTCGCACCCAATGTGGCGATGACGACCCCGGCCGGCCGCGGCTGGATCAGCATGCTGTTGCTCTTCTACGAACAAATCTCCCGCCCCGACAGCCTGTTCAATCAACCGCTGGTCGGATTGCCGTTCGCGGACGGCTTGATCCGTGGATTCCTGCTCGCTGCCGACCACCCCGATCGCGAGGCCGTCGCGGCAGCTGCACCGCGACCGGCGCCTCGCACAATTCGCGCCGCCCTCGACATCATCGAGGCGGAGGCGCATCTGCCGCTGACGATATCCGCGCTTGCGACGCGTACCCACGTCAGCGTTCGCTCCCTGCAACAGGGCTTTCGCGACCATCTGGATGTTTCTCCGATGGCGTATCTGCGTGAGGTCCGGCTGCGCCGGGCACACCAGGCCCTGCTCGACTCGGATCCCTCGTCGGTCACCGTCTCCTCAATAGCATTCCGCTGGGGCTTCACCAATCCGGGCCGATTTGCGACTGCGCATGCCGAGCGTTACGGCGAGCCGCCTTCAGAAACACTGCGCCGCAGAGAGTTCCGCGCGTCCAGAGACCGGTATTGACCGTGCGCCCGGCCGTCGCTAAGCACTGCGGCGCAGCGCCTCGGACGGCGATTCCCGATAGCGAGCCGTGTGGGCGGCGGCGAACCTGCCGAGATTGGTGAAACCCCACCTGCACGCGACCGAGGCAACGGTCACCCTGGACGGGTCGGACTCGACCAAGGCCTGGTGCGCACGCCGCAGCCGGACCTCACGCAGATACGCCATCGGTGTGACACCGAGGTGATGGCGGAACCCTTGCTGCAGCGTGCGGACGCTGACGCAACTGCGCTCGGCCAGGAGCGAGACCGTCAACGGCTGATCGGCTTCGGCCTCGATGACGTCGATCGCGGCTCGGATCGCCCGCGGCTCGGGCTCGGCCGCCTCGCCTTCCAACGCCGCGCGGTAGGAGTGGTCGGTGGCCAGCAGCAGACCATGGACCAAGCTCTCGACGAAGGGCATGCCAACCATCGGCTGGTGCACCGGGCTGCCGGGCTGGAACAGCAGTTCGGCAAACAGCGACACCATGCTGATCCAGCTGCGCACGGCTTGAGTCGAGGTCACCATGATGGGGTCGCAGTCGATCTGCGTAGTGACGGAGCGCCCCAGCGCGGCCGCGAGAGCATCCTCTACGGCATGCCGATCGATCATCACGGCCAGCAGCCGGCCGGTGTAGCGAGAGATGGCGGCTTTGCCCTCAGGCCGATACACCACCACCGAATCCGGTTTCGAGACGAAGGAAAGTGCGCTACCTCTTGCGGACAAGGATGTCGCAACCGGCAGGGTGACGTGATAGTGCGGACGAATATCACCGCCATTCACCCACACGTCATTGTGAAAAACTACGTCCAGCAAGGTAATCGGACCGAGTCGACGCACTCGGTGTGTGAATGAAAACGAGTCTGCGTCCTCGATCGGTCCGATGTCGGGCCACCAGCAGGGCGATGACTCCGGCTGGTTTTTGCGCAGCTCGGCGAACTCGTCCAATGAGCGCACGGCGATCCAGGCCCTGTTGTCTGCCGTCACCGTGGTACCTCCTACTCACTACTGAAACGCTGTGTCGAAATTCCTACTAGCTGGGTAACAAGACCTATCGCCGACGAACGATTCTGACGTTGACCCGTTCATCGGCGGTGAAGCGTTGGAATGCCCTGCGGCGCAGGGTCTCCGTCGGCGTCTCGCGGTAGCGCGCGGAGTGGGCCGCGGCGAACCTGCCGAGGTTGGTGAAGCCCCATCGGTACGCAACCGACGCAACGGTCACCGTCGAGGGATCCGACCTCAGCAGCGACTGGTGTGCTCTGCGCAGCCGGACCTCGCGCAGATATGCCATCGGCGAGGTGTCCAGGTGACGCTGAAATCCTTGCTGAAGCGTGCGGACGCTGATGTGCGCACGGGTGGCGATCGAGGTCAACGTCAAGGGCAAATGCGCTTCTTCTTCGATGATTTCGATCGCGGACCGAATCGCACGGGGTGCAAACAGCCGTACGTCCTTGGCGAGGGCTTCGCGATGCGGGTGATCAGCGGCAAGCAGAAAGCCACGCACCAAGCTGTCGACGAACGGAAGTCCCACCAACGGCTGATACAGCACGCTGTCGGGCTGAAAGACTTGATCTTTGAACAGCGCCACCATGTTGATCCAGCTTCGGGTCGCTGAAGCACCGGTTGGCATGACGGGCGTGAAATCGGGCTGGGACATCACCTGCCAGCCGAGTGCATCGCTGAGCGCGTCGTCGACGGCGCAACCATAGATCTTGAAAGAGATCAATCGGCTTCCAGCGCTCCATCGCGCCGCGGCCCGACCCTGTGGGGGGTATACGGCGACAGCGCCGGGCCCGCCCAAGAAAGAAAGACCCCGGTACGCGCCCTCGGAGCGTCCCGAGCACAGCACGATGATTCGATAGGAGCCGCACAGCTCGCCCGCATCCATCGACAGTTCGGACCCGATCGCGATTTCGGACACCGTCGCTGCACCGATTCGCGCCTCCCGATGAGACATTGCGAACGACTCGGGATCGGTCAACATGCTCATGTGACGCCGGCCGCAGCACACCGTGGCAAAGTCGTCAAAACTCTTCGCCGACTTCCAGATGTGCGTATCCGAAGGGTCCGCCGTCGGTGATTCCGTCACTCGGTCGCCTTCCTCCTCCAATCCACTGACACCCCTTACGCCCCCGCGCAACAACAAGCTAACGTTGTGCAGCGTCGTCTCGCCATTCCGTGCTGGTGGCCGTGCGCAAACCGGCTAAACCACTGCGCAATTAGGCTAGCCGAGCCAAAGGCAGATCTTTGCGGTCTAGCGTGGGAGCATGCCGATCGACCCCCTTGCCGAGACTGGAAGCGTGCCGATGATCTGTGCCGAATCTGTTCCTGTTCAGCGCTTTTCGAATCATCAGCTGACCGCGTTGGATGCTCGACTCGACGGTGACATCGTGCACTGTCAGCATCCGGACTATCAGCGAGCGCGCCGCATCTGGAACGCCATGATCGACCGTCACCCCGCGGTGATCGTCCGCTGTCAAACCGATGACGATGTCGTGACCGCAATCGAATTCGCGCGTGAGCACGGCGCTGCGCTGACCGTCAAGGGCGGCGGCCACAGCGTCGCCGGCCACTCCATGATCGACGGCGGCGTGGTCATCGATCTCGGCCCGATGCGCCGGGTCAGCGTCGACCCCGAGGCACGCACGGTACGGGTGGGTGGGGGCTGCCTGCTAGCCGATATGGATCGGGCGACGCAGATCCACGGCCTGGCAACACCGGCCGGCGTGATGTCAGAAACCGGGGTCGCGGGACTGGCACTGGGCGGCGGCGTCGGGTGGCTCACTCGTAAATATGGCCTCACCTGCGATAATCTGCTTTCCGCTCGGGTGGCGTTGGCCGATGGCAGTGTGGTCAACGCCAGCGCGAACGAGAATGCGGACCTGTTTTGGAGTCTGCGCGGCGCGGGAACCAACTTCGGTGTCGTAACCGAGTTCGAATTCACAACACACGTTGTCGCCCAACACCTTCCAGTTGGCACCGCAATGTATCGCCTGGACAATGCGGCCGATGCCATCGCACACTACGACCAGCTGATGCGCCGCGCTCCCGACGACCTGAAGGTTGTGGTCTATCTACGGCGCGCATTCGCCGAGCCGGGAGTGCCAGACGAGCTGGTCGACGCCCCGGTGTGCGTGATGGTAAGCGTGTGGACCGGCGATGCCGAGGATGCGCGATCGGTCAACCAGGAACTTCTGCGCGGTGCGCCGCCGGTGTTCTCGGGCATCCAGGCAATGCCTTTCATCGAGCTGCAGTCGGCCAACGATGCCTTGTTCGGCCCTGGCGCGTGCAACTACACAAAGGGTGGCTATCTCGGTGCGATGACCGATGACTGCATCGATTCGTTGGTCGAATCGGCGCGCCGGCTGCCTTCGGCGATTTCGGTGCTGGAGATCTCTTACCAACACGGCGCCCAGGGCCGGCTAGCCGAGGACGACACCGCGTTTCCGGATCGCCATGCCGACCATTTCCTCAATGTGCTCACCCGATGGCATCCGGATGACGAACGCGGGCCTTATATCGATTGGGCACGAAGGACTTTCGAAACGACATCCGCCTGGCACAGCGGCGGGATCTATTCGAATTTTCTGGCCTATGACGACGAGGCGCGGGTGCCCGAGGCCTACCGCAACGGGAAGTACGAGCGGCTGGCCACGATCAAGGCCAAGTACGACCCGGGTAATATCTTCAACAGCAACCCAAACATACCTCCCGCCAACGTGATTGAACGGAATAGCTGACATGCACTTGGGCATGATTCCGGATGACCCGGCGGAATGGAAGGCGCTGGCCTCACGACAACTACCGTTGCCATTCTTCGAAACCCACTTCGCACTGGGGCTTGCGCGCGCGATCATGGCGGCAACCAAGCTCGGAGTGTTCGAGTCGCTGAGCCGGCAGGCAGCCACACCAGCCGAAATCGCCGAACGGTGCGCCACCGACACCGTCGCAACCCAGAAGCTGCTGGTTGCCCTGACCGGGGCTGACTACCTGCTCTACCGCGATGGCCGGTACGCGTTGACGCCGAACGCGCGCACCTGGCTGCTGACGGGGAGTCCCTCCTCGATCGTCGACGCGGTGCTCTTCGCATTCGATGAATGGGAGCTCATGACGCACGTCGACGAGTATGTGCGCACCGGCATCCCCCTCGAGCTGCACCAGACCATGACCGGCGTGCAGTGGGACCATTACCAGCGATCCATGCGGGCACTAGCCGGCCTGACGGCGCACGAAGTCGCGCAGCTCATCCCGGTGCCGGGCGGCGCTACCGACATGATCGACGTCGGCGGATCGCACGGCCGCTACTCGGTTGCGCTGTGCCGGCGTCATTCCCGGCTGCGTTCGGTGGTCCTGGACTTGACCCCCGCCGTCCGTGTTTCGGCGCCGCTGTTAGCCACCGAGAAGATGGGTGCTCGCGTCGTCCACCTCGAGGCCGACGCGCTGACGCATGATTTCGGAGCCGAGTCCTACGACGTGGTGCTGCTGTGCAATCTTGCACACCACCTCAGTGCGGCAGAGAACGCGCTGTTGTTTCAGCGGCTGGGAAAGGCGCTGCGGCCGCACGGTGTCTTTGCGGTGATCGAACCCATCCGACTCGAAAGTGGTCATGGTGCGAGTCAATTCGCAGCACTGAACGAGCTGTACTTTGGCGTGACCAGCCACTCTGGGACCTGGACCGCGCAGGATACCGCGCAATGGCAGCGGGACGCGGGACTGCGGCCCGCGGCCGAACCGGTCATGCTCAGCGGTGGCGATGTCGGCTTGCAGATCGCGACGAAGATCTAACGTCTAGCCCGGCAGCACCGGAACGGCGCCGCCCACCATCAAGCCCGGCACGTCCGACCACGTCTGCTGGCTTTCGGCGGCAGACGCCGAATACTGCAGCACGCCTTGCGGAGCGGCAACGTAGACGGTCGACGGGTTGGCCGCGATCGCGGTCAGCGGAATCTGCAAACCGTGCGCCGGTGCATCGGAGTTGACCCCGTCGAGGTTCACGTAGGAGACCGGATGAGCGACGTCATTGCGAGTCACCACCATGTCGTCGCCGGTTCGCCAGTACAGGGACACCACCGTGTTGCCGAGTCCAAAACCCAACCGCCGCGGGTAGGTCAGCGCATACTGCCCGGCCTGTGTCTGCTCGATACCGGCGAGGATGACCTCGCCCCCGATCACCATCGCGGCGCGCGTGCCGTCCCGGGACAGTTGAAGGTCGGTGATCGGCCCCGGGAATTTGCTCCCCACCGCCCCGGAATCCACCGGGATGCGTGCGGGTTGCCCGGATGCCGGTTCCTGAATGGCCCGCAGCACGTTATTGCCGTCCACCACCACCCAGACCGCGTCGTCCAGCGACCAGCTGGGTCTCGACAGGCTGTGCCCGTCGGCGGATTGCACCGCCTCGCCGCCCAGATCACCGATCCACAGTGATTCCGCCATGTCCGGGGCGCCACGGTGCAAGGTCACGACGGACGCCACCTGCCGCCCGCTGCGAGACAGCGCGGCCAGCGTCTGATCGCCCATCCGGCCGAACGCACCGGGCACTGTGGCGGACCGCTGTCCGTCCAGGCCCACCAGCGAACCATTGATCAGGGCGTGCATCCCCGCGCCGGCGCCGTCGGCCACGCCGGGGTCGGTGGCCGCGACGTCGGAGGTGGTCCACCCTTCGGCGAACCTGTCATCCAGCGGTGCCCCGTCGGCGTTGATCACGTACGGACCCCGGATGTCGGCTCGGGCCAGCGTCCAAATGATCTGCGCGGCAAGCAATTGCCTACTGTGTGGATCGGTGGTCGAGAGCTTCTGCAAATCGATGCGCGCACCGCCGTAACCGCGCCCGATGCCGTTCTTGCCGCCGTCAGCCCGGGTCACCGGCCCGCGCAGCCGCAGCGGCGGGGCGAGCAGGTTGCGGACCGTATGCGCCATCTCCGGGCGCGGCCCGGCCACCAGCTTGGACATCAGTTCGGTGGCCAGCTGATCGTGGTCGGCGACCGCGACATAGCGCGGGTCGGGCACCACCGTCTTACCGGTCGGGTCCGCGAAATACAACGTGTTGCGCTTGTAGGTCGCCTGAAACTGTTGCCAGTCCAGGAAAACTCCGTTGGGCAGCTTGTCGATTCGCCAGCCGCCGGATGTCTTGACCAACTCGATTGGGCCCGGGTCCGGCAGCACGCCCTCGGCAGTTTCGAACACCCCGATATCGGACAGCGAACCCAGAATGTCTGCCCGCATGGTCGCCGAAACCCGTTCGGCACCACGGGTTTCGACAAACACGACGTGGTCGATCAGCAGTGCGCTACCGGCATCGTCCCAGGCGTTGGATGCCGACTGAGTGAGGAACTGCCGCGCCGCCAAATGCCGGTTGGCCGGATCGGCCGTGGCCTTGAGGAATTCGCGCAGCAACACGTCGGGATCCATGCCCGGGGTCGGCTTGGGCAGATTCGACGGGGCGGGTCGCTCGACGGTGCCGATGGCTTGCGGCGCCGACGACCTGGGTACGCCCGCACAGCCGGCGAGCAGTACCGCCAGCAGCGCGATGAATAGGCGCCTCATCACACGCTCCTGTCGGCGTGTTCGTGCTGGCGCGGACGCTGGATGCCCGATTGCTGGCCGGGCGCACCGGGCGGCGGCGTCGGCTGTGGGATCGGCTTCATCGGCAACGGGCTGGTGGTGACCTTATGGCCGCGGATCAGCGGAAGCGTCAGCCGGAAGCAGGCGCCCTGACCGGGCTCGCCCCACGCCTCCAGTCGGCCCTGGTGCAGGCGTGCATCCTCGACGCTGATCGCCAGACCCAGCCCGGTCCCGCCGGACCGCCGCACCCGTGACGGGTCCGACCGCCAGAACCGGCTGAACACCAGCTTCTCCTCGCCGGGCCGCAGCCCCACGCCGTAGTCGCGAACCGTGACGGCGACGGTGTCCTCGTCGGCACCCATCCGGATCCGCACCGGTTTGTGCTCGGCGTGGTCGATGGCGTTGGCGATCAGGTTGCGCAGGATCCGTTCCACCCGCCGCGGATCGACCTCGGCGATCACCCCTTCGGCGGGCATGTCTACCTGCAGCTCTATGCCGGCGTCCTCGGCCAGGTGGCCGACGTTGCCGAGCGCGCTGCCCACCGTGGTGCGCAAATCGACTGCCTCCACGGACAGCTCGGCGACACCGGCGTCGTGCCGGGAGATCTCCAGCAGGTCGTTGAGCAGCGTCTCGAAGCGGTCCAGCTCGCTGACCATCAGCTCGGTCGATCGCCGCAGCGTCGGGTCCAGGTCGTCGCTGTGGTCGTAGATCAGGTCTGCGGCCATCCGCACCGTAGTCAGCGGGGTGCGCAGCTCGTGGCTGACATCGGACGTGAATCGGCGCTGCAAGTTGCCGAATTCCTCAAGCTGGGTGATCTGCCGGGACAAGCTCTCCGCCATGTCGTTGAACGACAGGGCGAGCCGGGCCATGTCGTCTTCACCACGCACCGGCATGCGTTCGGACAGATGCCCCTCGGAGAAACGTTCGGCGATCCGCGACGCCGACCGCACCGGCACCACCACCTGCCGCGACACCAGCAGCGCGATCCCGGCCAGCAACACCAGCAGCACCGCGCCGCCGGTGATCATCGTGCCGCGCACCAGTGTGATCGTGGCTTGCTCGCTGGTAAGCGGGAAGATCAGGTACAGCTCCAGGTTGGCCACCTGCGACGACGCCGGTGTGCCGACGATCAGCGCCGGCCCCGAAAAGCCTTCGGTGTGCACCGTGGCGTACTGGTAAGCCGCCTGCCCGGCCTTGACGAAGCCCCGCAGCGAGGCAGGCACCTGATCCACCGGTCCGGCGGTAGTCGCGGCGCGCGGGCCGTCGCCCGGCACCATCAACACCACATCGAACGCGCCGGCAAGACCGGGACCGGAAGACGGATCGGTTTTCGAGGTCAACGTGTTGCGGGCGAGCTGCAGGCTGCTGTCCAGCGAGCGCGATTCCTCACCATTGACGATTCCGCCGACAGTGTTGCGCGCCCGTTCGATCTGCTCGATGCCCGCCTTGACCTTGACGTCAAGAACCCGGTTGGTGACCTGGCTGGTCAACACGAAGCCGAGCGCCAAAATCACCGCCAAAGACAGACCCAGAGTCAACGCCACGACCCGCAGCTGCAACGAACGGCGCCAGGCAATGCCGACGGTTCGACTCAACGCACTCATGCCCCGAGTCATGGGGCCGGTGCGTCCCCAGCGGTGACCGTGAATGCGTCGCCGCGACCCCCAGATCAATGGCGGCGCTCCGGATCGTGACGCTCGCCGGCTCTGCCTACGCGCCGCTTCTCCTGATCGCTGCGCTCTGCATCGTCGCCGGCGCGGATCACGGAGGTCCGGCCTTGTAACCCACTCCTCGAACGGTCAACACCACGGTCGGGTTCTCAGGGTCTTTCTCGACCTTGGCCCGCAGACGCTGAACGTGCACATTCACCAAGCGGGTATCCGCCGGGTGCCGGTATCCCCACACCTGTTCGAGCAGCACATCACGAGTAAACACCTGGCGCGGTTTGCGTGCCAGCGCTACCAGCAGGTCGAACTCGAGCGGTGTCAGGGAGATCTGCTCGCCGTTGCGAGTCACCTTGTGCGCGGGCACGTCGATCTCGACATCGGCGATGGAGAGCATCTCGGCGGGCTCGTCGTCGTTGCGCCGCAGCCGCGCCCGCACCCGGGCGACCAGCTCCTTGGGCTTGAACGGCTTCATGATGTAGTCGTCGGCACCCGACTCCAAGCCCAGCACCACATCCACGGTGTCGGTCTTGGCCGTCAACATCACAATCGGAACGCCGGAATCGGCGCGCAATACCCGGCACACGTCGATGCCATTCATGCCGGGCAACATCAGGTCCAGCAGCACCAAATCGGGTCGCAGCTCACGCACCGCGGTCAGAGCCTGCGTGCCATCACCGATGACCGCAGTGTCGAAGCCCTCCCCACGAAGAACGATGGTCAACATCTCCGCAAGCGAAGCGTCGTCGTCGACGACCAAAATCCTTTGCCTCATGGAGTCCATGGTGTCACCAGATCGGGACAAAACTCGGGCGCCACACGGGCGTTTCTTAATCGATAGGGCCAAATCGTGACAATTTTGTGCTAATCGGCCACCAAATCGGCGGCCAGGCGACCCGGATCGACGTCCGCGTCGACCACCAGCCATCGCCCGCCCCAGCCCGCGTCGGCCAGTCCGGCGTACACCGCGCGGGTGCGCTGCTGCAGTCCATCGTCACGTTCGTAGCTGTCGCGCGGCCGGCCCGGATCGGACTCGGCCCGGCGTTTGGCCCGTTCCCCCGCCAGCTCCGCGGGTACCGCGAGCAGCACCTGCCGATCCGGCGCGGGCAGCCCAAGCCGCCGATACTCGAGGGCGTGCACCCAGGCCGCCGCGTCTCCCGCCGCGTCCTGGTGCAGGCGCGCGGCGCTATAGGCCGCGTTGGAGGCGACGTAGCGATCGAGAATCAGCACGTCATGGTTGCCCGACAAGGCTTCGATGTCCGCGATCGCGGCGGCGCGGTCCAGCGCGAAGAGCATCGCCATCGCATACACCGACGACGAGAGGTCCCCGTGCTCACCATGTAGCGCTTCGGCCGCGACGTCAGCGGTCACCGACCGCCCGTAGCGCGGGAAAGCCATGGTGGCGACCGTCTTGCCGGCAGCTTCAAAGGCCTGACGCAGCCCTTCGGTCAGCGTCCGCTTGCCGGAGCCGTCGACACCCTCGATCGCGATCAGCACGCCGCGAGGTCGCGAATCAGTAGCGGTAGTGGTCCGGCTTGAACGGGCCCTCGACGTCGACGCCGAGGTATTCGGCCTGGTCCTTGGTCAGCTTGGTCAGCTGACCGCCGAGCGCCTCGACGTGGATGCGGGCCACCTTCTCGTCGAGGTGCTTGGGCAGTCGGTACACCTCGTTGTCGTACTCGTCGTTCTTTGTCCACAGCTCGATCTGGGCGATCGTCTGGTTGGCGAAGCTGTTGCTCATCACGAACGACGGGTGTCCGGTGGCGTTGCCCAGGTTCAGCAGCCGGCCCTCGGAGAGCACGATGATCGACTTGCCGGAATCCCCGAAGGTCCACAGGTCGACCTGCGGCTTGATGTTGAGCCTCGTCGCTCCCGAGCGCTCCAGCGCGGCCATGTCGATCTCGTTGTCGAAGTGACCGATGTTGCCCAGGATGGCGTGGTCTTTCATCGCCTTCATGTGATCCAGCGAGATGATGTCCTTGTTGCCGGTCGAGGTGATGACGATGTCCGCGTCGCCGATGGCCTGCTCGACGGTCACCACATCGAAGCCCTCCATCAGCGCCTGCAGCGCGTTGATCGGGTCGATCTCGGTGACGGACACCCGCGCGCCCTGGCCCTTGGCAGCCTCGGCGCAGCCCTTGCCGACGTCGCCGTAACCGCAGATCAGCACGGCTTTGCCGCCGATCAGCGCGTCGGTGCCGCGGTTGATGCCGTCGAGCAGCGAGTGCCGGGTGCCGTACTTGTTGTCGAACTTGGACTTGGTCACCGAGTCGTTGACGTTGATCGCCGGGAACGCCAGATCGCCGGCCGCCGCGAACTGGTAGAGGCGCAGCACACCGGTGGTGGTCTCTTCGGTCACGCCCTTGACCGACTCGGAAATCTTGGTCCACTTGGTCTTGTCGGACTCGAAGCGGCTCCGCAGCACGCCCAGGAAGACTTTCCATTCGGCGGAGTCGTCGTCCTCGGCGGGCGGGACCACGCCGGCCTTCTCGTACTGCGCACCGCGCAGCACCATCATGGTGGCGTCACCACCGTCGTCCAGGATCATGTTGGCGGGCTCGCCCTCCCAGGTAAGCATCTGCTCGGCGCACCACCAGTACTCCTCGAGCGACTCGCCCTTCCAGGCGAACACCGGGACACCCTTGGGCTCTTCGGGCGTGCCGTGCTTGCCGACGACGATCGCCGCGGCCGCGTGGTCCTGGGTCGAGAAGATGTTGCACGAAGCCCAGCGCACCTCGGCGCCCAGCGAGGTCAGCGTTTCGATCAGCACCGCGGTCTGCACGGTCATGTGCAGCGAGCCCGAGATACGAGCGCCCTTCAGCGGTTGCACCTCGGCGTACTCGCGGCGTAGCTCCATCAGGCCGGGCATCTCGTACTCGGCAAGGTCGAGCTCCTTGCGGCCGAATTCCGCAAGCGACAGATCGGCGATCTTGAAGTCGATGCCGTTACGAACGTCGGGCGTCAGAGTCATGGCGTGTCTGTTCCTTACTGCGGTTCAAGGGGGCTCAAAGGTATGAGCGACGACCAGGTGGCTTTAGTTAGCATGGGTACGCTCTTCCGCCACTGTAGTCGGCGTCAGAAAGCCCGCCAGGTCAGGGGATGTTGATGACGCCGTGACGCTCCGCAAAAGGCGTCATCAAACGGGCCAAGTCGCGGGCGACATCATGGTCGGCCTCGGGCGGCATTGACACATAACTCAACGCCAGCCGCACGATCGCACGCGCCAGCACACCGGCATCCTCGTCGCTAGTGGCCACCCAGCTGTGGGTGAAGGCCGAGCTCAACCGCTCCGAGGCCCGGGTGATGATCGGCCCGCTGTCGGTGGTGATGATCTGCAGCAGATCGGGCTTGGCGACTCCGCTGAGCAGCGAGATCACCAGCGGGTCGGCCGCAGACTCGGTGAAGAAGGACCGAAACCCCTGCAGAAACGCTTCGTAGATCTGGCCGACGTTGGCCTCGATAGCGGAGTGCACCGCGTCGACCAAACGATCAGCCAGGCGCAGGGCGTATCCGTGCGCCAGACCTTGCCGTGAACCGAACTCGTTGTAGATGGTCTGCCGACTGATGCCGGCCGCCTTGGCCACGTCGGAAAGCGTGATGGCGGACCAGTCCCGGGTCAGCAGCAAGTCGCGCATCGCGTCCAGCACCGAGTCGCGCAGCAGCACGCGCGACGCCTCGGCGTAAGGAATCCGCTTCACAGGCGCGACAATAGCTCCTATCACTGCGCCGCTCCTCCTCATCACTTAGTTCTGCATCGTCGCTGGCGGCTACGGCCGCGCCACTTCCACCATCTCGAAGTCGGATTTTGCGGCGCCGCAGTCCGGGCAGCTCCAGTCGTCGGGGATGTCGTCCCAGCGGGTGCCGGGGGCGATGCCGTCTTCGGGCCAGCCCTTGGCCTCGTCGTACTCGAATCCGCACTGCACGCAGATAAAGAGCTTGAAGTCGTTCACTGGTTCACTCCTATGGTTTCGAAATCAACCTTCTCGAGCACCGCACAATCGGGGCAGCACCAGTCGTCGGGAATGTCACCGAAGGGCGTGCCCGCGGAAAAGCCTTCGCGGGGGCAGCCTTTCGCTTCGTCGTAGGTGTAGTCGCAGCAGGGGCAGCGGTAGGCGGTCATGCCGGCACGCCGTACTTCGCGAGCACTCGCTCGCGCTTGCGCGGGTGGATGTTGACCTTGGTGATGTCGCCGTCGTAGTGCGCCAGCACCCGGTGGTCCATCACCTTGCGCCACACCGGCGGGAAGTAGGTCAGCCCGATCATCGACGCGTACCCGCTGGGCAGGTTAGGCGAGCCCGCCATGCTGCGCAACGTCTGGTAACGCCGGGTGGGGTTGGCGTGGTGATCGCTGTGCCGCTGTAGGTGGTACAGGAACAGGTTGGTGACGATGTGGTCGGAGTTCCAGCTGTGCACCGGGGCACAACGCTCGTAGCGGCCGTTCGCGTTCTTCTGTCGTAGCAGGCCGTAATGCTCGAGGTAGTTGACGGTTTCCAGCAGGGAGAAGCCGAAGATCGCCTGAATGACGATGAACGGAATCACCCCCACGCCGAAGCCGGCGATCAGCGCGCCGAACAGCAGCACCGACATGGCCCAGGCATTGAGCACGTCGTTGGACGCGTACGTCCTGGGGTCCCACGGGCTGCGGCCGAGCCGGCGAATCCGCTGCGCCTCGAGGTGAACCGACGAGCGCAGGCTGCCGAACACGCTGCGGGGTAGGAACTCCCAGAAGGTCTCGCCGAAGCGGGCCGACGCCGGGTCCTCGGGGGTGGAGACGCGCACGTGGTGACCGCGGTTGTGCTCGATGTAGAAGTGACCGTAGGCCGTCTGCGCCAGGGTGATCTTGGACAGCCAGCGCTCCAGCGAGTCCTTCTTATGCCCCATCTCGTGCGCGGTGTTGATGCCGACGCCGCCGAGCACACCGACCGAGAGCGCGACGCCGACCTTGCCGATCCAGCCCAAGCCGCCGTCAAAACCCAGCCATCCCAGGTCCGAAGCGGTGAACAGGTAGGCGCCCACCACCACGGACAGGTACTGGAACGGGATGTAGATGTAAGTGCAGTAGCGGTAGTACTTGTCGTTCTCCAGCCGCTCCATCACCTCATCGGGAGGGTTCTGCCCGTCGGGGCCGAAACGCAGATCCAGGATCGGCAGCAGGACGTACAGCAGGATCGGCCCGATCCACAGCGGCACCTGGGCCGCGCCATGCCAGCCGCCCTGGTTCAGTCCCCAGACGATCGGCAGCATCACGAACAACGCCGTCGGCGGGATCAGGCCCATCAACCACAGGTAACGCTTCTTGTCGCGCCATTCGGTTACCCCGGGCTCTTGGGCCGCCTGGATCTGGATGGTCATATGCCAAACCTCCTTGTGAGTCATACCACGCTGAAGTTGACAATACTGCTATCTGCGTCTTGTGTCTAGACACGGATGGTATCTTTGTAAAGACAATGGTTACACCAGCTGCTCCGCCTGCCGGCGGCCCTGCACCGAGTGGCGGTATCCGTAACCGGCATAAATCGCGGCCCCCGCCAGCAGCCACACCCCGAAGCGCACCCAGGTCAACGCGGTCAGGTTCACCATCAGCCAGGCACACGCGCAGATCGAGGCCATCGGAAGCGCCGGCACCCAGGGCGCACGGAATCCGCGCTCCAGATCCGGCCGGGTCCGGCGCAGCACGATCACTCCGGCGGACACCAGCACGAACGCGAACAACGTCCCGACGTTGACCATCTCCTCGAGCTTGCTGATCGGGAAGATCGACGCGGTCGCCGCGACCACCAGCGCGACGAGCACGGTGATCCGCACCGGCGTCCCGCGCGAACTCGTCTTGGCCAACGACCGCGGCAACAACCCGTCGCGCGCCATCGCGAACAGGACCCGGCAGCCCCCGAGAACGAGAACCATCACCACGGTGGTCAGCCCCGCCAGTGCGCCGATCGCGATGATCTTGCTCGCCCAATCAAGCCCATTCGCGGTGAACGCGGTGGCCAGGTTCGCCGGCTTGCCGCCGGGCATGGTCTTGAGCTGGGTGTAGGAAACCATGCCGGACAACACGACAGAGACCGCGATGTAAAGGACGGTCACGACCGCCAGCGACGTCAGGATCCCTCGTGGCACGTCACGTTGCGGTCCTTTGGTCTCCTCGGCCATCGTCGCGACGATGTCGAACCCGACGAACGCGAAGAACACGATCGAGGCGCCGGCCAGCACGCCGTACCACCCGTAATGGCTGCTTTGCGCCCCGGTCAACAGCGACAGCACCGACTGGTTGATGCCAGTGGCTTCGTGCCCGGCTTCCGGCTTGGGGATGAATGGTGAGTAGTTGGAACCCTTGATGTAGAAGATGCCGACCACCACGACGAACAGCACCACCGAAACCTTGATGGCGGTAATCACCGCCGAGATCCTCGACGACACCTTGGTGCCCATGGCGACGAACGTCGCCACCACCGCGACGATCAGCAGCGCACCCCAATCGAAGTTGATCGAGCCCAAGTTGACTGTGCCACCGGCGAATCCAAAGACCGTCCCCAGGTAACTCGACCAGCCTTTGGACACCACGGCGGCACCGATTACCAATTCCAGCAACAGATTCCAGCCGATGATCCAGGCCAGGAACTCACCGAACGTGGCGTAGGAGAAGGTATACGCGCTGCCGGCGACCGGCAGCGTCGAGGCGAATTCGGCGTAGCACAGCGCCGCCAGCGCACAGGTGACCGCGGCGAACACGAACGAAATCCAGATCGCCGGGCCGGTGATATCACCGGCGGTCGATGCGGTCACCGTGAAAATGCCGGCCCCAATCACCACGGCGACGCCGAACACCGTCAAGTCCCACCAGGTGAGGTCTTTGCGCAGCCGGGTGTCCGGCTCGTCGGTGTCGTCGATCGACTGTTCGACCGACTTGGTGCGCCATCGGTTGGCCATCTGCCGCTCTCTCCTGAATCGTGGGAACGTCGTTGGAGCGCACGTTACTGGGTACTCCCCCGGGATGTCAGATGGCGGAGACAACATGCAGGGTCATGCGGTAGTGATCGGCGCCAGCATCGCTGGCTTGTGCGCCGCGAAGGTGCTCTCGGATTGGTATTCCCAGGTCAGCATCTATGAGCGCGACGAACTGCCGAGCACGCCGGCAAACCGCGCGACAATCCCGCAGGATCGGCATTTGCATTTGTTGATGGCGCGCGGGGCGGCGGAATTCGACACCCTGTTCCCCGGCCTGCTCAACGACATGGTGGCCGCCGGCGTCCCTATCCTGGAAAACCGGCCGGACTGCATCCACTTGGGTGCCGCGGGCCATGTGCTTGGGACGGGACACACGCTGCGCGACGAGTTCACCGCTTACGTGCCCAGCCGACCGCATCTGGAATGGCAGCTACGCAGCCGCGTCCAGGAAATCGACAATGTCACGATCGTGCGGCGCGCTGTCGCCGAACCACGATTCGACCGCGCGCGCCAGCGGGTGACGGGCGTGCTGCTAGACCCCGACGACGGGGAGCCAGAATTCGTCAGCGCAGACCTCGTTGTCGACGCGGCGGGCCGCGGCACTCGGCTGCCAGTGTGGTTGACGCAGTGGGGATATCAGCGTCCCACCGAGGAAACATTGGACATCCGCATCAACTACGCCAGTCACGAGTTCCGCATGCCGGAGGGACTGGTACCGGAGAGGGTGGTGGTAGCCGGCGCCTCTCACGACCAGTCGCTGGGAATGGGCATGCTGTGCTACGAAGGCGGCACCTGGGTGCTGACCACCTTCGGCGTGGCCGGCGCCAAGCCGCCAACGACGTTTCCCGAGATGCTTGCGCTGACGGGTACGTTGCTCCCGGCGCATTTCGCCGACGCCCTAGCGCAGGCCGAACCCGTTGGCGCGCCGGCATTTCACGCCTTCCCGGCCAGCAGATGGCGCCGCTACGACAAGCTGGACCGCTTCCCGGCCGGGATCATCCCGTTCGGCGATGCCGTCGCCAGCTTCAATCCCACCTTCGGGCAGGGCATGACGATGACGTCGCTGCAGGCCGGTCATCTGCGGCGGGCATTGCGATCCGCGAATGCCGACATCGCCGGCGAACTCAATCGGGCGACCGCCAAGACCACCTGGCCGGTGTGGATCATGAATGCCATCGGCGACGTCGCCTTTCACCACGCCGGCACGCCCGGGCCGATCCCCTGGTGGTGGCGGCCGTCGGGTGCGCTGTTCGACCAATTCCTCGGCGCCGCCGAGACCGAACCCGTTCTCGCCGAATGGTTTTTGCGCCGTTTCTCACTGCTCGACAGCCTCTATATGGTGCCGCCGCCGCGGATCATCGGCCGGACCATGGCCCACAACCTGCGGCTGTGGCTGCGCGACCGCCGGGAGTCGCGGCGGGCGGGCAAGGCCGTCACAAACCTACGGTCGCCCTGAACAACTTGGCGGGCTCGTGTGCGACCAGCCCCACCGGGCCGTCGTCGGCCGCGACCCAGGCGGCCATCCCGCGCTTGAGCTCCAGCGACCCGGACTTCCCGTGCACCGTCGCCGAACCCTCTACGCACAACAAGATCTGGGGGCCTTGAACGTCACCGTGACTCGGCGACGCGTCGACCTCGTGGCCCAGATGCTCGCCTTCCAGGGTCAGCAGCGCGACCGCGAACTCGTCGGCCGGGGTGTCGTAGATCAGCCCGAGCCCCTCGCGGTGCAGCTGCGGCCGCAGCTGCGCCTCGGCGGTGGGCGCGAAGTCCAGCACCCGCAATAACTCGGGCACATCGACGTGCTTGGGGGTCATGCCACCGCGTAACACGTTGTCGGAGTTGGCCATAACCTCGATCGCGAACCCACGCAAATAGGTGTGCAGGTTGCCGGCCGGAATGAAGAGCGCCTCGCCCGCGGCCAGGCTGATCCGGTTGAGCAACAACGACGCCAGCACTCCGGCGTCTCCGGGGTAGCGTTCGCCGAGTTCGAGCACCGTCCTGGCTTCGGCCGCGAATTCCGTTGCGCCGGAGCTGACGTACTGGATGGCCCCGTCGATCACCGAGGACACCAGCACATCGACGTCGGGCTGCGGCGCGGTAATCCAGGTGGTGAACAACGCACGCAGACCGTCGGCGTCGGACTGGTCGTTCAGTAATTCGATGTAGGGGTCGAGGTCGGTGACCGCCAGCGCCCGCAGCAGCTCGATCGTTCGGGACGCCTGACGAAAACCGGCGAGCGCCTCGAACGAGTGCAACGCCACCAACAACTCGGGCTTGTGCGAGGTATCGCGGTAGTTGCGGACCGGCGAGGCGACCGGGATGCCCAATTTTTCCTCGCGCAGATAACCCTCGATGGCCTGTTCGGCACTCGGGTGCGCCTGTAGCGAGAGCGGTTCGTCGGCAGCGAGCACCTTCACCAGGAACGGCAGCACGTCGCCGAACCGGTCGCGCGACGCGGTGCCGAGCTGTCCCTCCGGATCGGCGGCCACCGCCTCCAACAGCGAAAGTTCGCCCTTGTCGGTTTCCAGCCAGGCCGGGTCGCCCGGATGCGCGCCGAACCAGAGCTCGGCCTCGGGGTGAGCCGCGGGCACCGGGCGCCCGGTGAATTCGGCGATAGCGGTACGCGACCCCCATGCGTAGGTCCGTACGGCACCGCGAAGCACATCCACTTGTCTATCTATCCCCGCACCAGTCGCAAGTAAACGGCGGCCATCTCCAGCCGAACGGCCAATACTGCCAGTTGCTGCTCGGCGCGCCCGGCACCGGTCGGTTCGCGCGGAGCAGCAGGGGCGGTCACGGCGTCGGACGTGTTGGACACATCGGGCACATCCTCGGCCGCGACCAAGTAGACGTCGTCGAGCCCGGCAATCCGAGCGGCCGCCACCGTGCGGTCGCCGGACAACGTCAGCACCAGCACCCGTAGTCGCTGCGGCAACGGTCCGTCGAGCTCTTCGTCGTGGAAAAGCGCATCGACCGACGACGGGGATCCGGCCAACCCGGAGCCGACCTCGGCGGGCTCGCGCAGTGCCACAACCGCGTCCGCCAGCCCGGTGGCGGCGACCACCTGGCGCGCGATCCGCAGCAGGGCCGAACTGCCGTGCCGGGCCAGCGCGAGCGTCGCCGCACAGTCACCGGCCAGCGCAACCCGGTGATCGGACAGGCGTGCGGCAATTGTCTTGGCTGGGTTGGTGAATAGCTCGCGGGACGCACTGTTGCGCAGTGCCTCGGCGTCCAGCTCATCGGCGAGCGCCGGCACATCGATATCCAGTCGGGGATCCACCGTTTGCAACGTGGCCAATCCGGCGGCCAGATACCGGCACAATCCGAACTCGTCGGGAACCCACAGCCGCGGCGCCAGCACCGCGGCGCGGCCAGCGGTGGCGTCGCGCAGCGGACCCTCGTACGGCGCGACGACGACCACCCGGGCACCGCGGCGCACCCCGGTCGCGGCGGCACTGACCAGGGCTGGATCGCCTGGGTCGTCGCCCGCGACGATCAGCACGTCGAGCGGACCCGCCCACGGCGGGGCCTCGCTGACGACCGCGATCGGCGCCGACGCCGCGCCGCCCTGCGTCGCGGCCAGCATCGCCCCGGCCGTCTCGGCGGTCCCCCGGCCGGCCACCCAGATGACGCTGCGCGGGCGGTCGCCGGTGCGCAGGGAGTTCAGTTCGCCTTCATCGACCGCCGCGGCGACGGCGCGCACCTGCGCTCCCGCCGACGAAACGGACCGCAACAAGCCCTGTCCGTCGGCGGCGAGCAGACCGTCGATGTCTTCTAGATCGATCGCGCGGGTGGCGTTCACGGCACACCCTCGTTGCGCTGCACCTGGCCGATTATCTCGGTGCTGATCTCGGCAATCATCGCTTCGACATCCTCGGCGGTGCGCCCCTCGGCGTTGAGCCGCAGCAACGGCTCGGTGTTCGAGGTGCGCAGGTTGAACCAGCTGCCGTCGCCCAAATCCACCGTCACCCCGTCCAGGTGATCGATGGAGTGAATCCGGCTGCCGAACGACTTCAACACGGCGTCCACGCACAATGCGGCGTCGTCCACCTTGAAATTGATCTCGCCGGAGGATTCGTAGCGGTGGTAGTCCGCGGTCAGCTCCGAGAGCGGCCGGTCCTGCTCACCGAGGGCGGCCAGCACGTACAGCGCGGCCAGCATGCCCGAGTCGGCGCCCCAGAAATCACGGAAGTAGTAGTGCGCCGAATGTTCACCGCCGAAGATCGCACCGGTTTCGGCCATCAGCGTCTTGATATAGGAGTGTCCGACGCGCGAGCGCAGCGGTGTGCCGCCGCGCTCGGCGACCAGTTCGGGCACCGCGCGAGACGTGATCAGATTGTGGATGACGGTGGCGCCGATCTCCCGGCCGAGTTCGCGGGCGGCCACCAGGCTGGTCACCGTCGACGGCGAGACCGGCATCCCGCGCTCGTCGACCACGAAGCACCGGTCGGCGTCGCCGTCGAAGGCCAGCCCGATATCGGCGCCGGTTTCGCGCACATAAAACTGCAGATCCAGCAGGTTGGCCGCGTCCAGCGGGTTGGCTTCGTGATTGGGAAACGAACCGTCAAGCTCAAAGTACAACGGCAGCAACGTGATTGAGCCGATCGCGCCAAGCACCGCCGGTGCCGTGTGCCCGGCCATGCCGTTGCCCGCGTCCACCGCCACCCGCAGCGGGCGCAATCCGGAGGTCTGGACCAGCGAACGCAGGAACTCGCCGTAGTCGGCGAGCACGTCACGATCGCCGATGGTCCCGGGCTTCCCGTCGTAAGCCCCGACCCCGGCGATCAGGTCTTCGGTGATCACTTTCAGCCCGCTGTCCGCGCCGACCGGCAAGGCGGCGGCCCGGCAGAGCTTGATGCCGTTGTAGGCGGCGGGGTTGTGGCTGGCGGTGAACATCGCGCCGGGGCAGTCCAGCAACCCCGAGGCGAAATACAGCTGATCGGTGGACGCTAACCCGATGCGCACCACGTCCAGGCCCTGGTTGGTCACCCCGGTCGCGAAGGCAGCGGCAAGCGACGGCGAACTGTCGCGCATGTCGTATCCGATCGCCACACGTTGGGCACCCTCGCCGCGCATCAACGCGGCGAACGCGGCCCCGATGTCGGCGACCAGCGACTCGTCGATCTCTTCGCCAACCAGCCCCCGGATGTCATAAGCCTTGATGACACGGTGGACAGTCGCGGCGGGCCGAGACATGCGGGGCCTCCTTGACGCCATAGATTGATTTGCCTCTTGGCGTCAGCCTATCGGCCCGCAGAAGTTACGGTTCCAAACGGTTTAGAAGAAACCCCGCCGCGCTAGTCGGACGGATCGGGCAGCACCCGCAGATGCCCGCGACGGCGTCCGGAGCGTTTTTCGGACGGCGCGAGCAGATGGCTGCTGGGCGCGGTGGCCTGAGCTCCGGCGTGCTGGACGTGTTGATCGGAAAAGCCGTTCAGCGGCATGCCGGTTCCGCCGGCGTACGACACCGCCGTCTCCCCCTGACCGCCTTCGCGCACGGCATCGGCAAGGGCGACCAAATCGTCTTCGTCGGGATTCGTGGGCTCCGAATTCAGGGGTCCGGCGTGCCGCACCAGCTCCCATCCGCGGGGCGCGGTGATCCGGCCGGCGTGGCCGACGCACAAATCCCACGAATGCGGCTCGCGCGCGGTCGCGAGTGGTCCTACAACTGCCGTCGAGTCCGAGTAGACGAACGTCAGGGTCGCCACGGCGTAATGCGGGCACCCGGGCCGGCAGCAGCGACGGGGAACGTTCACGTCGCAAAGGCTATCGTGCGGAAACGCCCCCGAAGCGCCGGACACGCGCATCCGTTCGTCGCACGATGTTCAACCGTTACCATCGGCGCGTGGGTGATTGGCGCAGTTTCCCGCGCAACGGGCGGCCGTCAGGCCGAACGTCTGGGCACCGGGCAACTCGGCGGGGGCGCGATATGCGCGGCCCTTTGCTGCCGACGACGGTGCCCGGATGGCGCAGTCGGGCCGAGCGATTCGACATGGCGGTGCTGGAGGCTTACGAACCCATCGAGCGGCGCTGGCAATCG
Organism: Mycobacterium montefiorense; assembly: GCF_003112775.1. GTDB lineage: Bacteria > Actinomycetota > Actinomycetes > Mycobacteriales > Mycobacteriaceae > Mycobacterium > Mycobacterium montefiorense. Next base: position 55,903 of record NZ_BFCH01000009.1, read on the forward strand.
CGAGTGGCCGAACTTGATGTGGCAGTCGATGAAATTCCCCGCATCGCGGCCAAGGATCCGGAAAGCGTGCAGTGGCCGCCCGAGGTCGTCGCCGACGGACCCATCGCACTGGCCCGGTTGATCCCGGCCGGGGTGGATGTCCGAGGCAATTCGACAAGGGCGCGAATTGTGCTGTTTCGCAAACCGATCGAACGGCGCGCTAAAGACACCGTCGAACTTGGCGAATTATTGCATGAGATTCTGGTGGCTCAGGTCGCCATTTATCTCGACGTTGAACCAACGGTTATCGACCCGACGATCGAGGACGAATAAAACCGATAAGGGTTTGTCGCCTCAGATGATGCCGCGCTTGAGGCGGCGGCGCTCGCGCTCGGAGAGACCACCCCAGATGCCGAAGCGCTCGTCATGCGCCAGGGCGTACTCGAGGCACTCGTGACGTACCTCGCAGCCCAGGCAGATCTTCTTGGCCTCGCGGGTCGACCCCCCCTTCTCCGGGAAGAAGGCCTCCGGGTCGGTCTGCGCGCACAGCGCGCGGTCCTGCCACTGGTCCGGAGTGAGTTCGGATTCCGGCAACGGCAACGGCTCGGGCTCGAATGCGACTGGCGCATCGGGAACCACAGTCAAGTGCGGCCGGAAAATCGGCGCCGGCGAGGAGCTGATCGCGGCGTGCTCAGTGCTTGGCATGACGCCCCGTAGGTGCTCGTAAGACATGCGTCGTACGCCTCCTCAGCTTCGTGTTTGAGAGAGTGGTTGTTTCCCGCTGTTCTGATGTAACAGACAATTCGAACAAGTGATCGAATCTCGGTCTGCGACACCGGAACCGGCCGGCCAACCGGGAAATGACACTGATGTGATTAGACACGGGTTAATCTGCCGGGTCAAGCGTTTCGGCGTATTTCCATACCATCTCGTGATCAAATTCCGGCGTTTCTGTTATTCCGGCCCTTCGGCGTGTCCATCACAACCGCTCCCAACTGTTGGATGTGGTCGTCGATTTCGGACCTTCGGTGGCCGGTACTGTCGTGCGATGTGAAGGTCACCGTTCTGGTCGGCGGGGTCGGCGGCGCCCGATTCCTGCTGGGTGTTCAACAGTTACTCGGGCTGGGTCAGTTCAGCGCCGAGGGACGAGCAACCGGCCACGAGCTGACTGCCGTCGTCAACATTGGCGACGATGCCTGGATCCATGGGGTCCGGATTTGTCCTGATTTGGACACCTGCATGTATACCTTAGGTGGAGGCGTCGACCCCGAGCGGGGATGGGGTCACCGGGACGAGACCTGGCATGCCAAAGAGGAATTGGCGCGTTATGGTGTTCAGCCGGATTGGTTCCAACTGGGTGACCGCGATCTGGGAACCCATCTCGTACGCACCCAGATGCTCATCGCCGGCTACCCGCTGTCAGCGGTCACCACGGCGCTCTGCGACCGGTGGCAACCGGGCGCGCAACTGGTACCCGCCAGCGACAACCGCTGCGAAACACACGTGGTGATCACCGATCCCGCCGACAGCAGCCGGCGCGCGATCCACTTCCAGGAATGGTGGGTGCGCTATCGGGCCAACGTGAGCACCCACAGCTTCGCGTTCGTCGGCGCCGAAACGGCCAGCGCGACAACTGAAGCGGTCCAGGCCATCGGCGACGCCGACATTATCTTGCTGGCTCCGTCAAATCCGGTGGTGAGCGTCGGCGCGATCCTGGCCGTCCCGGGCATTCGCGGCGCACTGCGGGCGGCTTCCGCACCGGTCGTCGGCTACTCGCCGATCATCGGCGGAAAGCCATTGCGTGGCATGGCCGATGCCTGCCTCGAGGTGATCGGGGTCGATTCCACCGCCGAAGCCGTCGGTAGGTACTACGGCGCGCGCGCGGCCACCGGGATATTGGATTGCTGGCTCGTACACGAAGGCGATCACGCGGAAATCGAAGGCGTCGCGGTGCGCTCGGTGCCGCTGCTGATGAGCGACCCCAAGGCGACCGCCGAAATGGTCTCCGCCGGATTCGACATTGCGGGCGTGCTGCCATGACCCCTACGCCGAAAGAGCATGGCACCGCCGCGGCGATCGAGATCCTGCCCGTCACCGGGCTTCCCGAATTCCGCCCCGGCGACGATCTCGGTGCCGCGATCGCCGCCGCCGTGCCATGGCTGCGAGACAACGACGTCGTGGTGGTCACCAGCAAGGTGGTGTCCAAGTGCGAGGGCCGGTTGGTCGCCGCGCCCGAGAATCCCGAGGAGCGCGATGAGCTCCGGCGCAAGCTGGTCGACGACGAGGCGGTGCGGGTGCTGGCCCGCAAGGGCCGGACGCTGATCACCGAGAACCGGCTCGGGCTGGTCCAGGCCGCCGCCGGTGTCGACGGATCCAATGTCGGCCGAACCGAACTCGCGCTGCTGCCCATCGACCCCGACGCCAGCGCGGCGGCGCTGCGGACCGCATTGCGCGACAAGCTCGGTGTCGGCGTCGCGGTGGTGATCACCGACACCATGGGCCGGGCCTGGCGCAACGGCCAGATCGACGCCGCGGTCGGTGCAGCGGGTTTGGCTGTGCTGCACGGCTATTCCGGTGCGGTCGACGAGCATGGCAACGAGCTGGTGGTCACCGAGATCGCGGTGGCCGACGAAGTCGCCGCGGCTGCCGATCTGGTCAAGGGCAAGCTGACCGCCATGCCGGTGGCCGTCGTCCGCGGCCTGCGCGTCGTCGATGACGGCACCACGGCACGGCATTTGCTGCGATCCGGTCCCGACGATCTGTTCTGGCTCGGCACCGCCGAAGCCATCGAGATGGGCCGCCAACAGGCCCAGCTGTTGCGCAGATCGGTGCGCCGGTTCTCTGACGAGCCGGTGCCGCCGGATTTGATCGAGGCCGCCGTCGCCGAGGCCCTGACCGCACCGGCCCCGCATCACACCCGCCCGGTGCGGTTCGTGTGGCTGCGCACTGCGGCCACCCGGACCCGACTGCTCGACCGCATGCAGGACAAGTGGCGCGCCGACCTCGCCGGTGACGGCAGGGCCGCCGCCTCGATCGACCGGCGGGTGGCACGCGGCCAGATCCTCTACGACGCACCCGAGGTGGTCATCCCGATGCTGGTGCTCGACGGGGCACACACTTATACCGACGCCGAGCGCACCGATGCCGAGCACACGATGTTCACTGTCGCCGTCGGCGCGGCCGTGCAGGCTCTGCTGGTCGCGCTGGCCGTTCGGGGGGTGGGCAGCTGCTGGATCGGCTCGACGATCTTTGCCGCCGATTTGGTGCGGGCCGAGCTGGAATTGCCGCCCGATTGGGAGCCGTTGGGCGCCATCGCGATCGGTTACGAATCCGAAGAAGCACGGGCCGCCGGGTTGCGCGATCCCGTGAATCCCGGGGATCTCCTGATCGACAAGTGATACTGAGCCGGTGAAGACGTTCGCGGGCAAGGCGGCCGTATCGGCCGACAAGGTCCGCGGCGGCTACTACACACCGACATCGGTGGCGCGATTTCTGGCCCGCTGGGTCCGCGAGGCCGGCCCCCGGATTGTCGAACCCTCCTGCGGCGACGGCGCAATCCTGCGTGAGCTGGCCGAGCTGAGCAACCAGGCACACGGCGTGGAACTCGTCGACAGCGAGGCGGCGAAGTCGCGAGCGTTCGCTCCGGTGGACGCGGCGAACCTGTTCGTCTGGCTGACCGAGATCCCGTCCGTCGACCGCGACGGGGTCGCGGGCAACCCGCCCTACATTCGATTCGGCAACTGGGCATCCGAGCAACGAGAGCCGGCGCTCGACCTGATGCGACGCGAAGGTCTGCGCCCCAGCAGGTTGACCAATGCCTGGGTTCCTTTCGTCGTAGCAAGCACCGCATTGGTGCGCGATGGTGGACGAGTGGGTTTGGTATTGCCCGCCGAATTGCTGCAAGTCGGTTATGCCGCGCAATTGCGCGAATTTCTGCTCACCCGCTATCGCGAAATCACCCTGATCACATTTGAACGTCTGGTGTTCGACGGCATCCTGCAGGAAGTCGTGTTGTTCTGCGGGGTGACCGGTGCGGGCCCCGCGCGGATTCGCACAGTCAATCTCACCGACGCCGATGCACTCGAGGACGCTGACCTCGATGTGGATTCCGCTCCCGCGCTGCTGCACGAACAGGAGAAGTGGACCAAATACTTTTTGGACCCTGCCGCGATCGGACTGCTGCGCACCCTCAAGGGATCCGACACGATGACGCGGCTCGGGTCCATCGCCGATGTCGACGTCGGCATCGTGACAGGCCGCAACAGCTTCTTCACCTTCACCAACGCACAAGCCCACGAGCTGGGACTGCGGCCGCACTGCGTCCCGCTCGTCTCGCGCAGCAGACAGCTGAGCGGCCTGGTCTACGACACCGATTGCCGGGCAAGCGATGTCGCGGCCGGGCACCGGACCTGGCTGCTCAACGCCCCGGACACCCCGGCCGATTCCGCTCTGGCCGCCCACATCGATGCGGGTGAGGCCGACGGCGTCCACCGCGGCTACAAGTGCTCGATCCGGACGCCGTGGTGGCGTACTCCGTCGCTATGGGTCCCCGACCTGTTCCTGCTGCGCCAGATTCACCTGGCCCCGCGCCTGACGGTCAACGCCGCCGGCGCGACGAGCACCGACACCGTGCATCGGGTGCGGCTCATCGGCTCCCGCGAAAGCCGGGTCGACCCGGCGGCGTTTGCCGCGGTGTTCCACAACAGCGCGACGTTCGCCTTCGCCGAGGTGATGGGCCGTAGTTACGGTGGAGGAATCTTGGAACTGGAGCCGCGCGAAGCCGAGCAGCTGCCCATTCCCGCACCGGCGCATGCCGGCGCGGGACTCGCCGAAGATGTCGATCTCCTGTTGAAAGCCAACGAAATCGAGAAGGCACTCGACACCGTCGACCGTCATGTCCTGATCGACGGGCTCGGCTGGTCGCCGGATGTCGTCGCGCAGTGCCGAGCGGCATGGCAGACGCTGCGCGATCGCCGAACCCGGCGCAGCGCGCGATGAGCATCCGCGACTCGGCGATCTCGCTCCTCACCGACTGGCAGGCGCCCGACCCGGCGCAGGACTCGCTGCGGCATGCCGTGCTGGCCTTCGTGCACGGCCGCCCCGACGCGTGCCTGCGCGAGTGCGAAGCCGGCCACGTCACGGCGTCGGCGATCGTGCTCGATCACACCGGTACCCGGGTGCTGCTGACGCTGCATCGCCGGCTGCGCCGCTGGGTGCAGCTCGGCGGCCATTGCGACGATGACGACTCAGACATCGTGGCCGCGGCGCTGCGCGAGGCCGTCGAGGAATCCGGTATCGCCGATCTGCGCATCGCACCGGATCTGGCCGCGATTCACGTCCATCCGCTCACCTGCTCGCTGGGCGTCCCGACCCGCCATCTCGACCTGCAATTCGTGGCGCACGCGCCGACGGGCGCGCAGATCGCGATCAGCGACGAATCCGAGGACTTGCGCTGGTGGCCGGCCGACACGTTGCCGCCCGGGACCGATTACGCGCTCGCCCACCTGGTTTCGCGGGCGACGTCTTCCTGACCCGCGCGGCGTGACTGCAGCGTCACGTTCGGCGCCCAACGTGACTGCAGCGTCACGTTCGGCGAAAAGAGGGTCACACATCCGACGAGTAGCGGATCCCACCGTCGGGAATGGAGACGCCGGGCCACACCCGGGCGCCGCGCAGCAGCTCACAGCGGGCACCGATATCGGCGCCATCGCCGATCACACCGTCGCGGATCAGGGCGCGCGGCCCGATGCGGGCCCCGAAGCCGATGATCGAGCGTTCGATCACGCTGCCGGCCTCGATCTTGGCGCCCTCGAAAATCACCGCGCCGTCCAGCCGCACCCCGGGACCGATCTCGGCGCCGCGCCCGACGACAGTGCCGCCGATCACCACCGCGCCAGGCGACACCGCCGCGCCGTCGTGCACCAGCTGCTCGCCCCGATGTCCCTGCAGCGCCGGGGACGTGACGATGCCGCGCACCAGGTCCGACGATCCGCGGACAAAGTCGTCCGGGGTGCCCATGTCGCGCCAATAGGTGGCGTCGACGTAGCCGCAGAACTTGACGTCGGGGTCCGACAGCAGCGACGGGAACACCTCGCGCTCGACCGACACCGGCCGGCCACGCGGAATCCGGTCGATGATCTCGCGCTCGAAGACGTAGGTACCGGCGTTGATCTGATCGGTCGGCGGATCCTCGGTCTTCTCCAGAAAAGCCATCACCCGGTTGTTCTCGTCGGTCGGCACGCAACCGAACGCGCGCGGATCGCCAACCCGAACCAGGTGCAGCGTGACGTCGGCTTGGTTGGCCCGGTGCGCCTGGACCAGCTGACCGAGGTCAGCACCCGAGAGCACGTCACCGTTGAACACCAACGCGGTGTCATGGCGCAGCTTGTCGGCGATGTTGGCGATGCCGCCGCCGGTCCCCAGCGGTTCGGATTCGGTGACGTAATCGATCTGAAGACCAAGCGCGGACCCGTCACCGAACTCCGCTTCGAACACCCCGGCCTTGTATGAGGTGCTCAGGATCACGTGGTCGACGCCCGCAGCGGCGACCCGCGACAACATATGCGTCAGAAACGGCACCCCGGCCGTCGGCAGCATCGGCTTGGGCGCCGACAGCGTCAGCGGCCGCAGCCGAGTGCCTTTACCGCCGACCAGGATCACCGCATCCACTGGAAGAGTCGCCAATTCAGTGCCGCCCTTCTGCCAGCTTCTCGGTTCGCTCCCGGCGCGAGTTGCGCACCATCAGAGCCGACCGCAGCGCCAGCGATGCCCGCAGCGTCCAGCGCAGCGGAGCCAGCCACCATCCGGAATGCCGATCGGCCAGGAAGATATAGGTGCTCCGGTGGTGCGCGGCCAGATGGCCTGCCGGATCGCGCCCGGTGGAGTGGCCCTTGTGGTGCAGCACTTCTGCCGACGGCACGTAGACGTTGAGCCAGCCGGCTTTGCCGAGCCGGTCGCCGAGGTCGACGTCTTCCATATACATGAAGTAGCGCTCGTCGAATCCGCCGATCTGACCGAACGCCGAGCGGCGCAGCAGTAGACATGAGCCCGATAGCCAGCCCACCGGCCGCTCGCTGGGCTCGAGCCGCTCCTGGCGGTAAGCCGCGGTCCAGGGATTGCGTTTCCAGAACGGCCCGAGCACCGCGTGCATGCCGCCGCGGATCAGGCTGGGCAGGTGACGTGCCGACGGATACACCGATCCGTCGGGGTCGTGGATCAGCGGGCCCAGCGCGCCGGCCTGCGGCCAGCGGGTGGCCGCCTCCAGCAGCGCGTCGATGCTGTTCGGGCCCCACTGGATGTCCGGGTTGGCCACCAGCACCCAGTCGTCGATCTCGCCGCGGTCGGAGAGGTGCTCGATTGCACGATTGACCGCGGTTCCGTACCCGAGGTTGGCTCCGATGTTGAACAACCGCACGTTCGGATAGCGCTCCACCGCCGCCTGTGGGGTGCCGTCGGTGGAACCGTTGTCAGCCATCAGAACGCTGACCGGGCGCTCGGTCGCCAGCGACAGCGAAGCCAGAAAACGTTCGAGGTGGTGGCCCGGCGAGTAGGTCACCGTCACGACCGGCAGGACGTCAGTCACGCGTAGAGATTATCGGTCGTTCGGCCGGGACTGGACCCTGCGACGCGGCCAGCGCGGCGACAAGTGCAGGGCGCCACGGCCTTAGCGGCGCCATGCCCGCCGCCGCCGATTGCCGGCCGGACAGCGCGGAGTAGGTCGGCCGGGGTGCGGGGCGGGGAAATTCGTCGGTGCCGACCGGGTTCACCCGCTCGGGGTCGGCGCCGCACTCCTCGAAGACCGCGCGGGCCAGCCCGAATCGGGAGACGACGCCCTCGTTGGCGGCGTGCAGGATCGGTCCGGGCACGCCGTCATCGGCCACCTGCAGCAGGGCCTCGGCCAAGTCGGCGACGTAGGTCGGCGAGCCGACCTGGTCGTCGACGACCTTGATCGGACCGTCGCCGGCCGCGAGCTTGCGCATGATCGCGACGAAGTCGCTGCCGGTGCCGCCGGTATAGACCCAGGCGGTCCGGACGACGACGGCCTCGGGCAGCGCCGCCAGCACGGCCACCTCGCCGGCTCGCTTGCTGCACGCGTAAACGCCGCGCGGCGAGGTCTCGTCGCTGGGTTCATAGGGACGAGGCTGCGCGCCACCGAAATCGCCGGCGAATACGAAGTCCGTCGAGACGTGGATCAGCCTGGCGCCGGCCCGCGCGCATGCCCGCGCAATGTGTTCGGGCGCCGCTTCGTTGACCGCGTACGCCCTCGCTTCGTCGCTCTCGGCGCCGTCGACATTGGTGTACGCGCCGCAGTTAATAACGACATCGCCGCTTGTCACAATCGCCTCGGCGGCGGCCGGGTCGGTGATGTCCCACTGCGCGGACGTCAACGCGAGGACACTGCGCCCCTGGTCAACGGCCTGCGCCGCCAGGCAGCCGCCCAACTGCCCACCGGCTCCGGTGACGACGATCCTGGCTGACATGGTTCGAGTCTGGCATGTCCCGGAAAGCTCGGGCCACGCCGCTGCTGGCTACCCGAGAAGCAGCTGTTCCGCAAGTAACCTAATGTGATGCCTGTGCAACGTGTGGTTCGTGTTGTTGCCACTGTGCTAGCTGTCGCCGTCGTGCTCGGCACCGGCGTGGCCTGGAACAACGTCCGGGCATTTGAAGACGGCATCTTCCACATGTCCGCGCCATCGCTGGGCAAGGGCGGCGACGACGGCGCGATCGACATCCTGCTGGTCGGCCTGGACAGTCGCACGGACGCCCATGGCAATGCGTTGACACCCGAGGAACTGGCCACGCTGAAGGCTGGTGACGAGGAAGCCACCAATACCGACACCATCATCCTGGTCCGGATCCCGAACAACGGGAAGTCGGCCACCGCGATCTCGATTCCGCGCGACTCGTATGTCACAGCCCCCGGCCTGGGCAAGACGAAGATCAACGGCGTGTACGGACAAACCCGCGAGGCCAAGCGAGCCAACCTGGTCAAGGCCGGTGATTCGGCCGAGGACGCCGCCGTCCAGGGAACCGAAGCCGGTCGCGAGGCCTTGATCAAGACCGTCGCCGACCTCACCGGCGTCACCGTCGACCACTACGCCGAAATTGGGCTGCTCGGTTTCGCGCTGATCACCGATGCGCTCGGCGGCGTCAATGTGTGCCTCAAAGACGCTGTGTACGAACCGCTTTCGGGTGCCGACTTCCCAGCCGGCCCGCAGAAGCTGGACGGCTCGGACGCGCTCAGCTTTGTGCGCCAGCGCCACGACCTGCCGCGCGGCGACCTGGACCGGGTGGTGCGCCAGCAAGTAGTGATGGCCTCACTGGCCCACCGGGTGATCTCCGGCCAGACGCTGTCCAGCCCCGGCACGCTCAAGCGGCTGGAGTCCGCCGTGCAGCGTTCGGTGGTGATCTCCCAGGGTTGGGACGTCATGGATTTCGTCCAGCAGCTGCAAAAGCTGGCCGGCGGCAACGTCGCGTTTGCCACCGTCCCGGTGCTCGACGGAGCCGGCTGGAGCGACGACGGCATGCAAAGCGTGGTCCGGGTGGACCCGCATCAGGTGCAGGACTGGGTCGCCGGCCTGCTGCACGACCAGGATCAGGGCAAGACCGAGCAACTGGCCTACACCCCCGCCAAGACCACCGCCACCGTCGTCAACGACACCGACATCAACGGATTGGCCGCCGCAGTGTCAGACGTGTTGAGCTCCAAAGGATTTACCGCCGGGACCGTCGGCAACAACGACGGCAGTCACGTCAAATCCAGCCAGATTCGCGCCAATAAACCCGACGATGTCGGCGCACAGGAAGTGTCCAAGGAACTGGGCGGGTTGCCTGTCGTCTCCGACGCGTCGCTGGCACCGGGAGCGGTCCGGGTGGTGCTGGCCAACGACTACACCGGGCCGGGCTCCGGCCTGTCCGGCACCACCGTGGCACCGGCCCGGGTGACCAATCAGTCGGCCACCGATCCGAATGTTCCTGCGCCCTCGCCGATCCTGACGGCTGGCGGCGACAAGCCGGAGTGCATCAACTGACCACCGTGAGTGCGGCGATCCTCGATCCGATGTTGCGGGCCGACCCGGTCGGTCCGCGCATTACCTACTACGACGACGCCACCGGCGAGCGGATCGAATTGTCCGCGGTGACGCTGGCCAATTGGGCTGCCAAGACCGGCAATCTATTACGCGACGAACTGGGTGCGGGTCCGACCAGCCGGGTGGCGATTCTGCTGCCGGCGCACTGGCAGACCGCCGCGGTCTTGTTCGGGGTGTGGTGGATCGGCGCGCAAGCCGTACTGGACGAGGCCGGACCGGCCGACCTCGCGCTGTGCACCGCCGAACGGATGGATGAGGCCGACGCGATCGTCGAGCCCGGTGGCGAGGTCGCGGTGTTGTCGCTGGATCCGTTCGGCCGCCCGGTGCCCGACCTACCGATCGGCGTGACCGATTACGCCACCGCGGTGCGGGTGCACGCAGACCAGATAGTCCCCGAACGCCACCCCGGTGCGGCGCTGGCCGGCCGCTCCGTCGACGAGATCCTGACCGACTGTGCAAACTCGGCGGCGGCGCAGGGTTTGACGTCCAAAGATCGCGTGCTTTCCAGCGCCTCGTGGCCCGGCCCCGCCGAGTTGGTCGACGGCCTGCTGGCAATCATGGCCGTCGGTGCGTCGCTGGTGCAGGTGGCGAATCCGGATCCGGCGGCGCTGCAGCGCCGAGTCGAGACCGAGAAGGTCTCCCGCGTCCTCTGACAATACATATTGATATAGCAATACTTCGATGTTAACGTCGAACAAGCATGGGCTGAACACGGCGACAACAAGCAGGTCACCTGGCTCGCTTCGGTAGCCGCTAGATAGCCTACTGATAATGATTGCCATTAACGTACTTGGTTGACGCTACGGCGAACGGGGAGAAAGGTTCAAGCAATGGCGGCATACGGGTTATTGGTAAAGGCGGCGGGCACGGTATTCACCGGCCTGGTCGGCGTGACGGCCTACGAGGTAGTCCGCAAAGCCGCGGCGAAGGCGCCGCTGCATCAGACCGCGGTGGTGACCGCGGAGCTCGGATTGCGCGGGACGCGCAAGGCCGAGACGGCCGCGGAGTCGGCACGACTCAAAATCGCCGACGTAATGGCCGAGGCCCGCGAGCGCATCGGCGAGGAGGCGCCCACCCCAACCGTCGGCGACGCCCACGATCACGAGCACTGATCGCCCGAACATGAGCCTCGCGATCGTTGAAGACATCGCGCCTGCCGAAGACCCTGCCCTGGAAGTACTTTCGGATGCGGCCGGCCGCATGCGGGTCGCGGTCCCCTGGGTTCGCTCTGACTCTCGCCGCGCCGTCGCGGTCGAGGAGGCCGTGGCCAAGCAGAACGGCGTGCGCGCCGTGCACGCCTACCCGCGTACCGGATCGGTTGTCGTTTGGTATTCACCGCGCCGCTGTGAACGCTCCGAGGTAATGGCGGCAATCAACGGTGCCGAATACGTTGCCGCAGAACTGATTCCGGTGCGTGCGCCACATTCGTCGGAGATCCGCAACTCCGAGGTGCTGCGCATGGTCATCGGCGGGGTTGCCCTGAGCCTGCTCGGCGTGCGCCGTTACGTGTTCGGCCGACCACCACTGCTGGGCCCGAGCGGCCGAATGGTTGCCACCGGCGTCACGATCTTCACCGGATACCCGTTTTTGCGCGGCGCCTTGAGTTCGCTGCGGTCCGGCAAGGCCGGCACCGACGCGCTGGTCTCGGCCGCGACGGTGGCGAGTTTGATACTGCGCGAGAATGTGGTTGCGCTCACCGTGCTGTGGCTGCTCAACATCGGTGAGTATCTACAAGATCTGACGCTGCGACGGACTCGGCGGGCCATCTCGGAGCTGCTGCGCGGCAGCCAGGACACGGCGTGGATTCGGCTCGCGGCGCCTGCTGGGAGCCCTAGCCCCTGGACGGAAATCCAGGTGCAGATCGACAGCGTCGAGATCGGTGACGAGGTGGTGGTGCACGACCACGTCGCCATCCCGGTGGACGGCGAAGTCGTCGACGGCGAGGCCGTCGTCAACCAGTCCGCGATCACCGGTGAAAACCTCCCGGTCAGCGTCGGCGTGGGCACCCACGTGCATGCCGGTTCGGTCGTGGTGCGCGGACGCGTCGTGGTGCGCGCCGAGGCTGTCGGCAACCAGACCACCATCGGCCGCATCATCACCCGCGTCGAGGAGGCTCAGTACGACCGGGCACCTATCCAGACGGTCGGCGAAAACTTCTCTCGCCGTTTCGTTCCCACGTCGTTCATCGTTTCGGCGCTCACGCTGGCGGTCACCGGCGACGTCCGGCGTGCGATGACCATGCTGCTGATCGCCTGCCCTTGCGCAGTGGGTTTGGCCACCCCGACCGCGATCAGCGCCGCGATCGGCAACGGCGCGCGCCGCGGCATCCTGATCAAGGGCGGCTCCCACCTCGAGCAGGCGGGCCGGGTCGACGCGATCGTGTTCGACAAGACCGGCACACTCACGGTTGGACGGCCGGTAGTCACGAATATCGTTGCCATGCATAAGGATTGGCAGCCCGAGCAAGTGCTGGCGTATGCGGCCAGCTCGGAGATTCACTCCCGGCATCCGCTGGCCGAAGCAGTGATCCGGTCCACCGAAGAACGCCACATCAGTATTCCACCGCACGAGGAGTGTGAGGTGCTGGTAGGCCTGGGCATGCGGACCTGGGCGGACGGGCGCACCCTGCTGCTGGGCAGCCCGTCGCTGCTGAAGGCCGAAAAGGTCAGGGTGTCGAAGAAGGCGACGGAGTGGGTTGAGAAGCTGCGACGCCAGGCCGAGACCCCGCTGCTACTGGCGGTGGACGGCAAGCTGGTGGGGCTGATCAGTCTGCGCGACGAGGTTCGGCCCGAGGCCCCCCAGGTGTTGACGAAGTTGCGCGCCAACGGGATTCGTCGCATCGTGATGCTGACCGGCGACCATCCGGACATCGCCCAGGTGGTTGCCGACGAGCTGGGGATCGACGAGTGGCGCGCCGAGGTGATGCCTGAGGACAAGCTCGAGGTGGTGCGCGAGCTGCAGGGTGAGGGCTACATCGTCGGCATGGTCGGCGACGGCATCAACGACGCCCCGGCACTGGCGGCCGCCGACATCGGGATCGCGATGGGGTTGGCCGGTACCGACGTCGCCGTCGAAACCGCCGACGTCGCGCTGGCCAACGACGATCTGCATCGCCTGCTCGACGTCCGCGACCTGGGCGCCCGGGCGGTCGAGGTGATCCGGGAGAACTACGGCATGTCGATCGCCGTCAACGCCGCCGGGCTGATCATCGGCGCGGGAGGGGCCCTGTCCCCCGTGCTGGCCGCGATCCTGCACAACGCGTCGTCGGTTGCGGTGGTGGCCAACAGCTCGCGGCTGATCCGCTACCGGCTGGACTGAGAGAGACCGGGTCAGCGCACAATGCCATCCTCGCCTGAGCGACTCAGGGCACCAGTTTGACGGCCCGGTCGTTGCCGCGATCGGCGACGTAGACGTTCCCGGTCTTGTCGACCGCCACCCCCAGCGGGGTGTTGAGTCCGGTGAACGGCAGCACCGTCGGGATGTTCGACCCGGCCGCCAACTTCATCACCTGATTGCTGTCGTGCTCGGTAACGAACACGTCGCCGGCGTTGTTCACCGCGACACCCCAGGGCACGCTGACGCCGGTGAACGGCAGCACAGTCTGGGCATTCGACCCGGCCGCCAACTTCACCACCCTGCTGTTGTCGGTGTCGGTGACGTAGACGTTGCCCGAGGTGTCGACCGCCACCCCATCCGGGTTCTTGAGACCGGTGAACGGCAGCACGGTCTGGGCGTTGGACCCGGCCGCCAACTTCAGCACCCTGCTGTTGCCCCGGTCGACGACGTACACACCGCCCTGCGGGTCCACCGCCACCCCTTCGGGGTAGTTGAGGCCGGTGAACGGCAGCACCACCTGGTTGTCCGACCCGGCTGTCAGCTTCACCACCCGGTTGTTGAAGTCAGCGACGTACACCGTGCCGGTATCGTCCACCGCCAGCCCCTGCGGCTGGTAAAGGCCGTTGAACGGCAGCACCGTCGAAGTACTCGACCCCGCCGGCAACTCCACCACCCGCCCGTACATGCCCTCACTGGTGACGTACACGTTGCCGGCCTGATCAACCGCGACCCCGCCCGGCGAGAGCCGGAAATCGATACCGGCGAACGGCAAGGTGGTCTGCCCGGACGCCTCCTTCGACGGCGAGCTGTGGGATCCGCGTACTTCGACGGTGACGATGACAACCGCGGCCACCAACACGGCCGCGACGGCGGCGGCGATGATCAATAGCTTGCGCTTTCGGTTGGCCGCGCCCCCGGCGCGCCAGTGGTCCGCCGGGGGCGCAGCGGGCGGCTGGTGGTACGGCGGCTGGACCGCGGGGCCGACGGACGACCACTGCTCGGGTTGGCGACGCCCGCCGGCACCGCCGCCGTCGGCGATCATCGGACGCACCATCGTCTCGGCGTAATCGCTTGCGCCGGAGGCGTGCTTGCCGTGCTCCAAAATCGCGAAGGCCTGGTGCTGATCGGACGCGGTCAAAGCGTTGTGGGCGTCGGCGGCCAGATCTCCGGCGCTGCGATAGCGCTCCTGGGGGTTCTTGGCCATGCCGCGGGCGATCACCTGATCCAACGACACCGGCACCCGCCCGGGTAGCTGCTGGCTGGGCCGAGGCACGGGCTCGAGCAGGTGTGAGGCGATCAACCGTTCGACGCTGTCGGACTGATACGGCGGCACCCCCGTCAGGCACTCACCCAAAACGCAGGCCAGGGAGTAGATGTCGGCGCGGTAGGTGACCTCATCGCTGGTGAACCGCTCCGGGGCCATGTACTTGTAGGTCCCGATCGCCGTCCCGGTCGCGGTAAGGCCGGGATCGCTTGCGGCGCGGGCGATCCCGAAGTCCACCAGATAGGCGAAGTCGTTGTTGGCGATCAGGATGTTTTCCGGCTTGACATCGCGGTGCGTCACGCCGCCGGCGTGCGCGGCGTCCAGCGCGGCCGCGATCTGACTCACGATGGCCACCGCCCGCGGCGGGGACAGGGGCCCGTAGCGCTTCAACAGGGTGGCCAGGTCGCTGCCCTCGATCAGGCGCATGTCCAGATACAGGCGGCCGTCGATCTCGCCGTAGTCGTGGATCGGCACCACGTGCGGCTCGGTCAGCCGACCCGCGGCGTCGGCCTCGCGTTGCATCCGCGCGCGAAAGAGCGGGTCGCCGGAGTACTGATTGGAGATCAGCTTCAACGCCACGACCCGGTGCTTGCGCGTGTCTTCGGCCTCGTAGACCTCGCCCATCCCGCCGCGGCCCAGCAGCCGCAGCAGGCGATAGGGTCCGAACTGGGACCCCACCCACGAAGTTGGGCCGCTCACCGTCGGCACTCCTTTCGCCTGCTCACGCGATTGCATCTACGGCCGCCGCCAGCTTTGCCTGGAACGAGCCGGGTAGCGGAATCGATCCGTACTGCACCAGCCCATCTTGGCCCGGGCCGATTGCGGCCTGCATAAACGCCTTCACCGCCGTCCCAGTCGCGGCATCCGGGTACTTCGAGCAGACGATCTCGTAGGTCGCCAGCACTATCGGATACGCGCCGGCCTGGGTCGGCTTGTAGAACGACGACGTGTCCAGGACCAGGTCGTTGCCCTGCCCCTGGACTCTGGCGCCCGCAATCGTCTTGCCGACCGAGTCCGCAGTGATCGACACCGGGGTCGGATCCGCCGACGTGATGATCTGAGCCATGTGCAGCTGCTTGCCCACCGCGAATGACCACTCGTTGTAGGTGATCGACCCGTCGGTGTTCTGCAGCAACGCCGACGTGCCGTTGTTGCCGCTGGCGCCGTCTCCGACGCCGCCGCTGAACTTCTCGTCGGTCCCCTTGCCCCAGGCGCCGTTGCTCGCGCCGTCGAGATACTTCTGGAAGTTGGCCGTTGTCCCGGACTTGTCGCTGCGGAACACGACATGGATGGGCGTCGACGGGAAGGCGGCGCCGCCGTTGATCGCCTTGATCGCCGGGTCATCCCACCTGGTGATGGTGCCGTTGAAGATCTTCGCCGCGGTGGGCCCATCCAGGTTCAACGAGTCGATGCCGTTGACGTTGTAGGTGACGGCGATCGGACCGAAGACCGTCGGCAGGTCCCAGGCCGGGGAACCGCACCGGGCCGCCGCCCGGTCGGGCTGACCCGTCGATGGGTCCAACGGAACGTCGGAGCCGGCCAGGTCGGTGACGTTGTTCGAAAACTCCTCGACCCCGCTACCGGACCCATTCGCGTTGTAGTCCAGCGTGTAGCCCTGGCACGCGCGAACGTATGCGTAGACGAACTGCTCCATGGCGTTCTCTTGCGCGGTTGAACCGCTGGCGTGCAGCACCTTCTTGCCGCCGCAGTTCACCGGCGCCGTCTTGGCACTCGACGGAGCCGAGTTGTTGTCGTGGCCGCCGCACCCCGATAGCACCAGCCCGCCGGCGGCCAGCAGGCTCAGTGCCGCGCCAGCTCGGGTCAACCTCAAGGAGCTACCTCAGTTCAGTCGGGCCACGCGCGCGCTCAACGCGAGAGCGTCGACTACGTGCACATGAACTAATCGTGAATATACAAAACCGCGCAAAGATGGGCGGCTAATTAACAATGCCTTGGAGCCGGCTGAGACTGGGAGCGATTTTCCTCACAGACAGCACAGAATGCGGCAGTAGCATCGTGCCGTGATCGGCCACCAGCAACTCAACGCCGACACCGGTGATGCCGGTTCCACGATGGCAGCCGTGGACCTGACCTTAGGCTTCGGCGCCAAAACCGTTCTCGAGAGGGTGAGCCTCGACTTTCCGGCGCACGCCGTCACGTCGCTGCTGGGACCGACCGGTTCTGATAAGACGACCTTCCTGCGGACCCTGAATCGGATGAACGACAAAGTGTCCGGTTTCCGGCACGCCGGCGAGGTGCTGCTGGGCGGTCGCAGCGTATTCAAGTACCGCGATTTGATGGAACTCCGCCGCAGTGTCGGCATGCTGTTCCAGCGTCCCAACCCGTTCCCGATGTCGATCATGGACAACGTGGTCGCGGGCGTGCGTGCCCACAAGATGGCGCCGCGCAAGGAGTTCAAAAGCGTCGCCGAGGCTCGCCTCACCGAGGTCGGCCTCTGGGACGCAGTCAAGGACCGGCTGGGTGATTCGCCGTTCCGGCTCTCCGGCGGCCAGCAACAGTTGCTGTGCCTGGCCCGTGCGCTCGCGGTCGACCCGCAGGTGCTGCTGCTCGACGAGCCCACGTCCTCGCTGGACCCGACCACGACCGAAAAGGTCGAGGAACTCATTCGATCACTCGCCGACCGGCTGACCGTGATCATGGTGACCCACGATCTCGCCCAGGCCGCCCGCACCAGCGACCGGACCGCCTTCTTCTTCGAGGGCAGACTCGTCGAGGAGGGCCCCACCGAGCAGCTGTTCCTCGCGCCTCAGCACGAAGAAACCGTCCGCTACTTCGCCCCGTTTCGCCCCGCCAACGACTCCTCGATGGCGGCCGGGACCGACAAGGTAGGGGCGACCGACGGCTAGGGGCGCAAGGACGGCCCGCCGAATGAAGGGGGCACCGCCAAGCGGGGACACCAAGTCCCGCTCGGCGATCCTGCTGGCCCTGATGGCCGCGGCACCGCTGGCCCTTGTGGCCGCAGCCTGCGGTTCGCCGAGTCCAGCGTCGACCGCAGGCAGTGTCGCCCCTGCGCCGTCCAAGGTCGAACTTTCCGAGACCGGCAGCACGCTGCTCTACCCGCTGTTCAGCGAGTGGGGTCCGGCGTATCACCAGAAGTTCCCCAACGTCACCGTCACCACCCAGGGCAGTGGTTCGGGGGCCGGAATCTCCCAGGCCGCAACCGGAGCGGTGAACATCGGCGCCTCCGATGCCTACCTGTCCCCGGGCGACATGGCCGCACACCGGGGGCTGATGAACATCGCGCTGGCCATTTCCGCGCAGCAGGTCAACTACAACCTCCCCGGCGTGCACCAACACCTGCGGCTCAACGGCAAGGTGCTGGCCGCCATGTATCGGGGCACGATCAAGACCTGGCACGACCCGCGGATCGCCGCCATCAATCCCGGCTTGCAACTACCGGACACCCCGGTGGTTCCGCTGCACCGCTCCGACGGGTCGGGCAGCACGTTTCAGTTCACCCAGTACCTGTCCAAGCAGGACCCCGACGGCTGGGGCCGCTCGCCCGGTTTCGGCACCACGGTCGACTTCCCGGCGGTCCCCGGCGCGCTCGGCGAGAATGGCGATGGCGCCATGGTGACCGGCTGCGCGGCGAACCCCGGCTGTGTCGCCTACACCAGCGTCGGCTCGCTCGACGCCGCCGACCAGCAGGGCCTCGGCGAGGCCAAGCTGGGCAACGCCTCCGGCCAGTACCTGCTGCCCAAGGCCAAGACCATCCGGGCCGCGGCCACCGACTTCGCGTCGACGACACCGGCGAACCAGGCGATCTCGCTGATCAACGGGCCGGCCGCGGATGGGTACCCGATCATCAACTACGAGTACGCCATCGTCAACAGCACCCAGACCGACGGCGCCACCGCCCAGACGCTGCGGGCGTTTCTGCGCTGGGCCGTGACCGAGGGCAGTGCCCTCACATTCCTGGACAACATGCACTTCCAGCCCCTGCCGGATTCGGTGGTGCAGATGTCGGTCGCCCAGATCGCCAATATCAGCGGGTGAACAGCCAGGTGTCCTCGTCGGGGGCCACACCGTGAGTAACGCTAAGGAAAAGGTGAGACCGTGAAAAAATTTCGTTTGAAGAAATTGTTGGCCCTGGCGGCCACCGCGCCACTGGTGCTGGCCGCCGCTGCCTGCGGTTCGAACTCGTCGACTAGTTCGTCTGGTTCGTCGGCCCCCGGCGCCAGCGCGGGCCCGGTCGCCACGACACCGGCGACATCGCCGGTGACACTGTCGGAAACCGGTAGCACGCTGCTGTATCCGTTGTTCAACCTGTGGGGCCCAGCCTATCACGACAAGTACTCGAACGTCACGATCACCACGCAGGGCACCGGTTCGGGAACCGGGATCTCCCAGTCCGCCGCGGGAGCGGTCAACATCGGCGCCTCCGATGCCTACCTGTCCGAGGGGGACATGGCCCAGCACAAGGGGCTGATGAACATCGCGTTGGCCATCTCGGCCCAGCAGATCAACTACAACCTCCCCGGCGTCACGGAACACATCAAGCTCAACGGCAAGGTGCTGGCCGGCATGTACAACGGCTCCGTCAAGACGTGGAACGACCCACAGATCGCCGGCCTCAACCCAGGGGTGAATCTGCCCGCCACCCCCGTCGTTCCGCTGCACCGGTCCGACGGTTCCGGTGACACCTTCTTGTTCACCCAGTACCTGTCCAAGCAGGACCCCGACGGCTGGGGCAAATCACCTGCCTTCGGCACCACCGTCGACTTCCCGGCCGTGCCCGGCGCGCTCGGTGAAAACGGTAACGGCGGCATGGTGACGGGCTGTGCGGACACCCCCGGCTGCGTGGCCTACATCGGCATCAGCTTCCTCGACCAGGCCCAGCAAAAGGGTCTCGGCGAGGCGCAACTGGCCAACGCCTCGGGTAAGTACCTGATGCCCGACGCGCAGAGCATCCAAGCCGCGGCCGCCGGCTTCGCGTCGACAACACCGGCGAACCAGGCGATCTCGCTGATCAACGGGCCGGCCGCCGACGGGTACCCGATCGTCAATTACGAGTACGCCATCGTCAACAGCGGCCAGAAGGACGCCGCCACCGCCCAGACCCTGCAGGCCTTCCTGCACTGGGCGATCACCGATGGCAACGACGCCTCCTTCCTGGACAAGGTTCACTTCCAGCCACTGCCAGCCCCGGTGGTGAAGTTGTCGGACGCCCTGATCGCCAAGATCAGCGCCCAGTAGACGTGCGGCGCGCGCTGGACCGGATTCGCGGCGCGAGCCGCGCGGGTCTTGCGGTTCGTTCGCTCGGCGCGGCGGGTGCGGTGATACCGCTGCTGCTGCTCGCCTTCGTGCTGGCGACACTGCTCCTCGAGGCGCTGCCCGCGATCAGGGTCAACGGTTGGCATTTTTTCACCGCAACCGATTGGAATCCGGGCAACACGTATAGCGACGCCGTCGTCACGCACGGTGTCGCGCATCCCGCCGGCGCCTACTACGGCGCGCTGCCGCTGATCGTCGGGACCCTGGCGAGCTCGGCGATCGCCTTGGTCATCGCCGTGCCAGTCTCCATCGGCGCGGCGCTGGTGATCGTCGAGCGGTTACCCAGGCATCTCGCGTCGGCCATCGGAATGGTGCTCGAACTGCTCGCCGGAATTCCCAGCGTCATCGTCGGCCTTTGGGGCGCAATGACATTCGGGCCGTTCATTACCCACCACGTCGCCCCAGTGATCGCCCGCAACGCGCCCGACGTACCGGTGCTCGACTACTTCCGCGGAAATACCGGTAACGGCGAGGGCCTGTTGGTGTCCGGCCTGGTGCTGGCGGTGATGGTCATTCCCATCATCGCCAGCACCACCCGGGATTTGATCCGACAGGTACCGGTGCTGCCGCGCGAGGGTGCAATCGCCCTGGGCATGACCGATTGGGAGTGCGCGCGCCGGGTCACGCTGCCGTGGGTGTCCAGTGGCATCGTCGGCGCCGTGGTGCTCGGCCTGGGCCGCGCGCTGGGAGAGACGATGGCCGTGGCCATGGTGTCGGGTGCGGTGTTGGGCGCTATGCCCACCAACATCTATTCGACGATGACAACCATCGCCGCAACCGTTGTATCACAACTGGATTCGGCGATGACCGACTTCACGGACTTCGCGGTGAAGACCCTCGCCGAGGCCTCCCTGGTGCTGATGGTGATCACCCTGCTGACAAACGTGGCGGCCCGCGCACTGGTGCGCAGGGTGTCGGGTACCGCGCTACCCGTGGGACGGGGGGTGTGAGGTGAACGCAACCAGGCGCAAGGTCGCCAACGCGCTGTTCTGGATCGCCTGCGTGTGCTGTTTGGCGGTGGTCGTCGTGCCCACGCTGTGGATGCTGATCGAAGTCGTCGGCCGTGCCTTGCCGGTGTTCCACTGGCGGGTGCTGGTGACGAACACCCGCGGCAACGGCGGCGGCCTGCGCAACGCGATCATCGGCACCGTGGTGGTCGGTGTCGGCGTGATGCTGGTCGGCGGCTCGGTCAGCGTGTTGACCGGGATCTATCTGTCTGAATTCGCCCGCGGCAGAACGCGATCGATTCTGCGCGGCGCCTACGAGATGCTGTCCGGCGTCCCGTCCATCGTGCTTGGCTACGTCGGCTATCTAGCGCTCGTGGTGACGTTCCACTGGGGATTTTCCCTGGCGGCCGGGGTGCTGACGCTGTCGGCAATGAGCATTCCCTACATCGCCAAAGCCACCGAGTCCGCACTCTCTCAGGTGCCGACGTCCTACCGGGAGGGGGCCGAAGCGCTCGGGTTGCCGCTCGGTTGGACGCTGCGCAAGATCGTGCTCAAGTCGGCAATCCCCGGAATCGTCACCGGTCTGCTGGTAGCACTCGCGCTGGCGGTCGGCGAGACGGCGCCGATGCTGTACACGGCCGGCTGGTCGAATTCCGCGCCGACCGGAAAGCTCACCGACTCACCGGTCGGCTATCTGACCTACCCGATCTGGACGTTCTACAACCTGCCGTCAAAGGCGGCCCGCGACCTGTCCTACGACGCGGCGTTCCTGTTGATCGTATTCGTGCTACTGCTAATCATCGTCGGCAGGATGATCACCTGGTTCGCTCGGCGGCATTCCGAATCACGTTGAGCCGGTTCAGGATCCGGGCTGGCGCAGGGGCGGCTAAATAGCTCGCGCCGATCGTGCCCATGGCAGCAGGCCCCGCGACCGACTTTGGCTCGGCAACCAAAGCGGCCCGGCCACGGGGCCGGGGTGCCGAACGGGGCAAGACCGTATCGTTATTCTGTCTAACCATGGCACGCAGCGAGAACGACACCTGGGACCTGGCCACCAGCGTCGGAGCCACCGCCACCATGGTGGCCGCGGGACGAGCCCGCGCCACCAAGGACAAGCTGATCGACGACCCGTTCGCCGAGCCACTGGTCCGCGCCGTGGGCGTCGACTTCTTCACCCGGTGGGCCAACGGCGAAATCAGCGCGGCCGACGTCGACGAGCCCGGAGCGCCGTGGGGCATGCAACGCATGACCGACCTGCTGGCGGCGCGCACTCGCTATATCGACGCGTTCTTCGCCGACACCGCGACCGCGGGCATTCGCCAGGTCGTCATCCTGGCCGCCGGCCTGGACGCACGCGGCTATCGACTCCCGTGGGCGCCGGGGACCACGGTGTTCGAGATCGACCAGCCCGAAGTCATCGAGTTCAAGACCGCGACGATCGAAGCGCTCGGCGCCAAGCCCACCGCGCTGTCCGCCGACGGCAGCCGGCTGGTGGCCGAAATCTTTATCAATACCGGCTGCAACCAGAACGCCCTGGACGGCGCCACCCAGCGGTGGCGGGAAAACGGACTCGACGTCGCACTCGTCGATCTGGGCTTTCCCGGGGAGCGCAACGATGCGGCCACCCACCTAGGCAATCTTGGCTGGCAGCCGGTAAACACTGAGCTGAATCAGTTGTTGGCGGACAACGGATTACCGCTGCAGCCCGACGGCGAAGACGCTGCGTTCGCCAAGAACTATTACTGCACCGCAGTTTTGCACAAGGCAGGGTAAAAGGAAGGCTCCACGATGCCAAACAGCCAGCCGGCCAAGCCACTTGACGGTTACCGGGTTCTCGATTTCACGCAGAACATCGCCGGGCCGCTGGCTGGACAGATCATGGCCGACCTCGGCGCCGAAGTCATCAAGGTCGAGGCACCCGGTGGCGAGGCGGCCCGGCACATCGTCGCGGTGCTGCCCGGGCGACCACCGCTGCCTACGCTGTTCTGGCCGCACAACCGGGGCAAGAAATCGGTGGCGGTGGACCTGACCGACGACGAAGCCAAACAGCAGATACTGCGCCTGGTCGACACCGCAGACGTCGTGCTGGAGGGCTTTCGCCCCGGAGTAATGGAACGTATGGGACTGGGCCCCAACGAGTTACGCGCCCGCAACCCCAAGCTGATCTACGCGCGCCTGTCCGCGTACGGCGGCAACGGTCCGGAAGGCAGCAGGCCGGGCGTCGACCTGATGGTTGCCGCCGAGTCGGGCATGACCACCGGAATGCCCACACCGAGCGGCAAGCCGCAGATCATTCCGTTCCAGCTCGTCGACGCCGCCAGCGGCCACGTGCTGGCCCAGGCGGTGCTGGCCGCGCTGCTGCACCGCGAGCGCCACGGCGTGGCCGACGTGGTGCGCGTCGCGATGTACGACGTAGCGGTGGGCCTGCAGGCCAGCCAACTCACCATTCATCTGAACAAGCCCAGCGAGCAGCCCAAGCCGAAGCCGGACGCGGCACCAACTACCAAGAAGCGCAAGGGTGTTGGCTTTGCCACCCAGCCATCGGATGCCTTCAAGGCCGCCGACGGGTACCTGGTGATCAGCGCGTACGTGCCCAAGCACTGGGCCAAGCTGTGCGAGATCATCGGCCGGCCCGACATGCGCGACGACGAACGGTTCATCGACCAGCGTTCCCGCGCGGTGAATTACCACGAGTTGACCGAGGAACTCGAGTCGGCGCTGGCCGCCAAGACCGCCGCCGAATGGGTTGGGCTGCTGCAAGAAGGTGGCTTGATGGCTTGCCTTGCCTACACCTGGAAGCAGGTGGTCGGCACCCCGCTGTTCACCGAGAACGAACTCGCTCTCACGGTCGGCAGTGGTGCCGATGAAATCACGGTGATCCGCACGCCGGCGCGCTACTCCAGCTTCGACGCGGCGGCCGCCGATCCGCCGCCGGCTCCCGGCCAGCACAACGACACGTTCCTGGCCAAGTCCTGATTTATTGCATGGGCATTCTTTGAATTGCCCATGAAAGAGGCGGTTGTCAACGCCGGTGTAGCTGGCTTTCTTTGAGTTGTCGATGAGTTAGTGGCCGTATATCGAGGCAATTGGGCAACCGGAGAAAGGTTCCTCACACGAACTACCCGCAGGCGGCGCAATGTCCTGCCGTTCGCTGATTTGAGCTGTCTTGGCGCCAGCACCGCGTACGCTCGCATTGACACACGACGTTCTACCGGTCATAAAGAGTCGTCAAGCCGGAGGAGTCGACTTATGAACGCGCCTAGCAGCAATATCGGGGAAACGGCCAAATCCGGGTCGTTTCTGCAGAATCTGCGCCACGACGTTCCCGCCTCGCTTGTCGTATTCCTTGTGGCGCTGCCACTTTCGCTGGGCATCGCGATCGCCTCCGGGGCCCCACTGGCCGCCGGTTTGATCGCCGCCGTGGTTGGCGGCATCGTCGCCGGCGCACTCGGCGGGTCCTCGGTTCAGGTCAGTGGCCCGGCTGCCGGTCTTACGGTCGTGGTCGCCGGGCTGATCGACGATCTGGGCTTTCCGATGTTGTGCCTGATGACCATTGCCGCGGGTGCACTGCAGATCGGGTTCGGTCTGAGCCGGATGGCCCGCGCCGCGTTGGCAATTGCTCCAGTGGTCGTGCACGCGATGCTGGCGGGTATCGGTATCACCATCATGTTGCAGCAGGTTCACGTTCTGATGGGTGGATCGTCACATAGTTCGGCATGGCAAAACCTCGTTGCACTGCCCAATGGCATCCTTCATCACGAACTGCACGAAGTGATCACCGGCGGAACGGTCATCGTCATCTTGCTGCTGTGGTCACGGCTACCCGCCAAGGTCCGGATGATTCCCGCCCCGCTGGTCGCCATCGTAGCGGCGACTGTCCTGGCCACCGCGGCAGGACTGGATGCCGATCGAATCTCCTTGTCGGGCAACTTCTTCGACGCCCTCAACCTGCCCCATATCGCTGGAGCAACCCCGAAGGGCAGGCCATGGATCGACGAGACCAACGACATCGTCGTCGGCATCCTCACGATCGCGCTGATCGCCAGCGTCGAATCCCTGTTGTGCGCAGTCGGTGTCGACAAGCTGCACGATGGCCCCCGTACCAACTTCGACAAGGAGATCATCGGTCAGGGCACCGCAAACGTGGTGTCCGGATTGCTGGGCGGGCTGCCCATCACCGGTGTCATCGTGCGCAGTTCGGCCAACGTGGCCGCCGGCGGGCGCACCCGGATGTCAGCGGTGCTGCACGGTGTATGGATTCTGCTGTTTGCCTCGCTGTTCACCGAACTCGTCGAACTCATCCCCAAGGCCGCCCTGGCCGGACTGCTGATTGTGATCGGCGCCCAGCTGATCAAGCTGGCTCACATCAAACTCGCCTGGCGGACAGGCAATTTCGCGGTCTACGCCATCACGATCTTGTCAGTGGTCTTCCTCAACCTGCTCGAAGGTCTAGCCATTGGACTGGCGGTCGCGATCGGCTTCCTGCTGATCCGGGTGACGCGCGCCCCCGTCTCGGTGCAGCCGGTTGGCGGCGAGGAGTCCAAGCAGTGGCGGATCGATATTGACGGCACGCTGAGCTTTTTGCTGCTGCCCCGATTGACCAAAGCGCTCGCCTCGGTGCCCCAGGGATCCGAGGTAACCCTGAACCTCAACGCGGACTACATCGACGACTCCGTTTCCGAAACGATCGAGGATTGGCAGCGCGGCTACCAGGCGCGGGGAGGAGTCGTGGCCATCCTCGAGACGACGCCCGCGACGCTGCACAACGCGCACGCCAGTCCACCGAAGCGTCACTTCGCCTCGGACCCGATTGGACTGGTGCCGTGGCGGTCGGCCCGCGCACATCACCAAAACAATGGCGACGCTTCCATTCTCGATCGTGTCGATGAGTACCATCGCAACGGATCCGCGGTGTTACATCAGCACATTTCCGGGCTCAAGGGTTCACACGACCCGTATGCGCTATTCCTGACCTGCGCCGACTCACGTATCCTCCCCAACGTCATCACCGCGAGCGGCCCCGGCGACCTCTACACCGTGCGCAACTTCGGCAATCTGGTGCCGACCGGCGGGGGCGACCGATCGGTGGACGCCGCACTCGAATTCGCCGTCGACCAACTCGGCGTGCGTTCGGTTGTCATCTGCGGACATTCGTCATGCGCCGCCATGAAGGTGCTTCTCGACCAGAGCTCCGAACCAGCCACCACACCGATGGGCCAGTGGCTCGAATATGCGAACGAGGGTCGCGACGCCTTCCAGAATCACCATCCGGCACGCAGGACCGCGGAATCCGTCGCCTACCCGGAGGTCGACCAGCTGAGCATCGTGAACGTCGCCATCCAGCTGGAAAGGCTGACCGGCCACCCGGTCCTGGCACCCGCGATCGCTTCCGGCGATGTGCAGGTGGTCGGCATCTTCTTCGACATCGGAACCACCAGGGTGTACGAAGCGACACCCCGCGGCATCGTGTGCCCCGAGGAGCCAGTCAGGCCACCAGCTTGACCGAGACCTAGCCGTCCACACCCGGAAGGCGGACGACCTGAAGGAAGAATTCGTCGATCTGGCGCACCGCGTTGATGAATTGGTCGAGGTCGACGGGCTTGGTGACGTAGGCATTGGCGTGCAGCTTGTAGCTGCGCAGGATGTCTTCCTCTGCCGAGGAGGTGGTGAGCACCACGATCGGGATGCCAGCAAGGTCGGCGTCGGACTTCACCTTTTCCAGCAGCTGGCGACCGTCGTACTTCGGCAGGTTCAGATCCAGCAGGATCAGATCCGGCCGCGGCGCGCCCTCGAACTGACCGCGCCGGTAGAGAAAGTCCAGGCCCTCTTCCCCGTCGTGCGCGACATGCAGCCGATTCTGGAACTTGTTGTGATCCAACGCTTCTTTCGTGATGAGCTCGTCTCCGGGGTCGTCCTCGACAAGCAGGATCTCGATCGCTCGACCAGCTGGTGTCATTGGCACGCTCCTTCCAGGGCGGTTGAGCGTTCTGCATCCACGGGAACGGAAAGCGTGAACTCGAACCGGGTTCCGTCAACATAGGTCGTGTCGATCGCGACGTTGCCGTCGTGATATTCGACGATCTTTTTCACCAGCGCCAGGCCAACACCCGTTCCCGGGTAGACCTCGCGGCCGTGCAGCCGCTGGAAGATGACGAAGACCTTTTCGGTGAACTCCTCGGCAATGCCGATTCCGTTGTCCGACACGGTAAGTAACCACTGGTGAGTATCGGGGCGCAGTTCGCAATCGATGACGACCCGGGGCGATCGATCAATGTGCCGGAACTTGATCGCATTGCCAATCAGGTTCTGCCACAACATCGTCAGCAGTGTCGGATCCCCGACGATCCGCGGTAGTGGCTGGCCAGGGCGCACGATCTCGGTGTTGGACTCCTCGATCGCGACACCGAGGTTGGCCAAGGCCGCATCCAGCGTCGCGTCCAGATCGACCTCGGTCTGCTTGGCGCCCACCCGGCCGACCCTCGAGAAACTCAGCAGGTCGTTGATCAGTACCTGCATCCGTTTGGCGCCGTCGACCGCATAGTTGATGTATTCGATGCCGCGCTCGTCGAGCTGGTCGCCGTATCGTTTCTCCAGCAACTGACAGAACGAAGCGACCTTGCGCAGCGGCTCCTGCAGATCGTGTGAAGCGACATAGGCGAACTGCTCGAGTTCGGCGTTGGAGCGCTTCAATTCGATTGCCTGCTCGTCCAATCGCGCCTCCGCCGCCCGCGAGTTGTCGAGCGCCGAAACGATCCGCTGCCGCATGTTCTCGACGTCGATCGCCATGTCCCGAATGTCCTTGGGCCGCGGCGGCGGCAAGATGGATTCGGTGAAACTACCCTCGGTGATCCGCCGGCAGGATGCGGCCAGCGCCGCGAGCGGAAGGGTGATGGCGGCGCGGGTCAGCAGGCCCAGCGTGACGGCGAGACCGAAGAACACCAGCACCACGGCGCCCAGCACCCAGTCCCGCCATGCGGTGATGTCCCTCAATTCGTCAGTCGCCTGCGCGGACGCCGCGGCGAAATCGGCATTCTGGGTATCGAAAAGTCCACGCAAATGGTCGAATTCGGCCTTCGCGCGATCGGCGACCCTAGCGTTCGCGACGCCCGGAGAGTTTGGTGTCACGTTCGCGATCAGTGGCTCGGCAGAGCTGGCCCGCCAGATGGCGGCCGCCCTCTCGATCGCTTCCAGGTCATTGACCAGGTCCATGCGCTGACCGAGCAATCGCCGGATATCTTCGGCCGCTGCGTGTTCGGCGTGCTGCCCGTCGTAGTACGGCGTGAGGAACTGCCTATCGGCGGCGATTACGTAGCCTCGCACACCGGTCTCCTGGTCCCGCAACGATGCCTGCAGCTGGAACGCGGCCCGCCGCGCCGGCTGAATCTGCTCGCTGAGGCTGCGCGCCACGTCGTCGGTGCGATGCAGCAACACCCCGCCCGCGACCGCACCGGCGAGCACCAGCAAGCCCATGCTGAGCAGCACCACAAACAGCCAGCCCCGAACGGTGAGCTGAGCTCGCCAGTGCGAGTCGGTCAACATGTCGCCGTCAGCTCTACCCGGACCACGGCGATGTCATCGGTAAGTCCGCCGCGCGGCCCGGCGAGTTCCTCGGCGCCGTCGATCAGCGCGTCGACGAACGCCGGACCCTGCAAACCGTTGTGGGTACGCGCCAGTGCGAGCAAGCCGTCCTCCCCAAGTCGCTTGTTGCCGGTTCCGCAGTATCCCTCGAAGAGTCCGTCGGTGAGCAGCAACAGCCCCTGGCCCACCCGCAGTTCCAGTTCGTGCTGCGGCCAGTCGTCGGCACGCAGGCCCAGCGCCGGCCCGGCCGGCGGCTCGATCCAGTCCACCGTTCCGCCGCCTTGGCGCAACATACCCGGATGGCCGGCCCGGATCGAGCTGATGTGGCCGGTGTCGGGCGCAATCTCGAGGGACAGGACCGTCGCGAAGATCCCGGTGTCGGTTCGTTCGGCGCGCAGCACCCGGTCGAGTTGGTGCATCAATTCGGTGGCGCGTACGCCGGCGAATGTGAGTGCGCGCCAAGCGATCCGCAACGCCGCGCCCAGCGCGGCCTCGTTGGGTCCGTGCCCGGCGACATCTCCGATCAACACATGCGCGACTCGGTCCGGGGTCTGCACGACGTCGTAGAAGTCGCCGCACAGCAGCGCGTCGGCACGGCTCGGCCGGTACCGGGTCACGATCTTGACACCCGGGTTGTCCAGCAGCATCGGCGAGG
Organism: Mycobacterium montefiorense; assembly: GCF_003112775.1. Lineage (GTDB taxonomy): Bacteria > Actinomycetota > Actinomycetes > Mycobacteriales > Mycobacteriaceae > Mycobacterium > Mycobacterium montefiorense. The sequence goes on from NZ_BFCH01000009.1 coordinate 85,048, forward strand.
GCAGCAGGCCACGTTCCAGCAACGCGTTCTCGCGGGCTCGCAGCTGAGTCGCGTGCAGATCCGCGGCGATGATCTCGACGCGCTTGCGCTCGATGGCGTAAAGGAGCGCGCGGCGCAGCATGTCGGGTTCGACTCGGCCCTTGACCAGGTAATCCTGTGCCCCGGCCGCGACCGCGGAGGCGCCGAAGTACTCGTCGTTCAAACCGGTCAGCACCACGATCGGCACCGTCGCGTCGCGTTGGGTGATGCGGTCCAGCGCCTCGATGCCGCTGGCGTCGGGCAGGTGCAGGTCCAGTAGCACGCAGTCCGGCCGTGCGGAAGCCAGCTCGCGCTCGGCATGTGCCATCGACTGTGCCCAGGTCACGCGGGTGTCGTCGACCGCGTCGGCAATCAGATCTTCGACCAGTATCGCGTCAGCCCGGTCGTCCTCGACCAAAAGCAAAGACAGTGTCTGCCAGGTCGCCGCGGGGGTGACTGGGCTAAGCATCTCGCACCCCTTGCCGCCGTCGTGCCCTCGCTCACTCGGCGTTGCGCGTGGCCGCTACATCCCCGAACGGCCTGCGCTACGTGAGCTTAGTTGTAGCGCTCGATCCTATTAGGCGGGCTGATTTTCAGGCCAACGGGTACCGGAGAAAGGTCAGCGCAGCAACGCGCGCGACATCACCACGCGCTGAATCTGATTGGTGCCCTCGTAGATCTGGGTGATTTTGGCGTCCCGCATCATCCGCTCGACGGGGAAGTCGATGGTGTAGCCGGCGCCGCCGAACAGCTGCACGGCGTCGGTAGTGACCTCCATCGCGACATCGGAGGCAAAGCATTTCGACGCCGCCGAGATGAATCCCAGATTCGACTCACCGCGTTCGGCCCGGGCGGCGGCGCTGTAGACCATCAGCCGGGCGGCTTCGACCTTCATCGCCATGTCGGCCAGCATGAACTGGACGCCCTGGAAGGTGCTGATCGACGAACCGAACTGCTTGCGGTCCTTGGTATAGGCGATCGCGGCGTCCACCGCACCCTGCGCGATGCCCACGGCCTGCGCACCGATGGTGGGACGGGTGTGGTCCAACGTGGCCAGCGCCGTCTTGAAACCGGTACCGGGATCGCCGATGATGCGGTCACCGGGGATCCGGCAGTTCTCGAAGTACAACTCGGTGGTCGGTGAGCCCTTGATGCCCAGCTTGCGTTCCTTCGGACCGGCGGTGAAGCCCTCGTCGTCCTTGTGCACCATGAACGACGAGATGCCGTTGGCGCCCTTGTCGGGATCGGTCACCGCCATCACGGTGTACCAAGTCGACTTGCCGCCGTTGGTGATCCAGGCTTTGGTGCCGTTGAGGATCCAGTCGCCCCCGTCGGCCTTGGCGCGGGTGCGCATCGCCGCCGCGTCACTGCCGGCTTCGCGCTCGCTCAGGGCGTAGGACGCCATCGCGGAGCCGTCGGCGATCGACGGCAAAACCTGTTTCTTCAGTTCGTCGGAGCCGCGCAGGATCAGGCCCATGGTGCCGAGCTTGTTGACCGCCGGGATCAGCGAAGCCGACGTGTCGACCCGGGCGACCTCCTCGATGACGATGCAGGCCGCGACCGAGTCTGCGCCCTGGCCGCCGTACTCCTCGGGCACGTGCACCGCGTTGAAACCCGAGGCGTTCAGCGCGTCCAGCGCCTCCTGCGGGAAGCGGGCGTTTTCGTCCACATCGGCGGCGTGCGGAGCGATTTCCTTTTCCGCCAGCGCCCGAATCGCGGCCCGTAATTCCTGGTGTTCCTCCGGTAATTGGAACAAATCGAAGTCGGGGTGTCCGGCCCATCCAGCCATCGTGAGATCTCCTAGCCCTCTTGCTACTCGCCGGTAACTTTACCCTGGAGCTCCTGAAGCGCCGCATCCTTGGCCCGCACGCTGTCGGCCAGCTGTTCGGCGAACGCGACGATCCGGGCCTGCAGCGCCGGGTCGGACGATCCGAGAATCCGCACCGCCAGCAAGCCGGCGTTACGGGCACCGCCGATGGAGACGGTGGCCACCGGAACACCGGCGGGCATCTGCACGATCGACAGCAGCGAGTCCATGCCGTCCAGCCGGGACAGCGGTACCGGCACCCCGATCACCGGCAGCGGCGTCACGGACGCGACCATGCCCGGCAGGTGGGCGGCTCCCCCGGCGCCCGCGATGATCACCTCGATACCGCGGTCGGCCGCGCCCCGGGCGTAGTCGAACATCACGCCCGGGGTGCGATGCGCCGAGACCACCCGCACCTCGGCGGGAATACCGAACTCAGCCAGCGCCTCGACAGCATCCTGCATCACCGACCAGTCGCTGTCGCTGCCCATGATCACCCCGACGCGGGGGTCTTCACTCATTGGCGCCGCTCCTCATGTGGATCCCATCCGTCCGCCCACTGCCCAACTGACATCCAGTGTGCCGCCAGCTCGGCGCGTTCACGCAGCTTCGGCAAGTCCGCTACGGCGGCGCCCAGGAAATTGATGTGCCCAACCTTGCGGCCCGGGCGCTCGGCCTTGCCGTACAGGTGCACCCGCGCGTCGGGCATCCGCGCGTAAAGGTGGTGCAACCGTTCGTCGACGGTCATCTCCGGCAGCTGCGCGGCACCCAGCACGTTGGCCATAACCGTCACCGGCGCGATCGCATCGGTATCGCCGAGCGGGTAATCCAGCACCGCGCGCAAATGCTGTTCGAACTGGCTGGTGCGCGCCCCGTCCATGGTCCAGTGCCCGGAGTTGTGCGGCCGCATCGCGAGTTCGTTGACCAGCAGCGCTCCCTCGATGGTCTCGAACAACTCGACGGCGAGCACACCGACCACGCCCAGTTCGGCGGCCAGCCGCAGCGCCAGCTGCTGTGCAGCGGCGGCCATGTCCCCGGGCAGTTCCGGGGCGGGCGCGATCACCAGCACGCAGATGCCGTCGTCTTGCACTGTCTGGACCACCGGCCACGCCGCGCCCTGACCGAATGGGGAGCGGGCCACCAGCGCCGACAACTCGCGGCGCAGTTCCACCTTTTCCTCGAGCACCACCGGCACGCCGTCCGCCAGGTAGGCGCGGGTGATCTCGCGGGCCTGCGTCAGGTCGCGCGCGAGCTGCACGCCGCGCCCGTCGTAACCGCCGCGGGCCGCCTTCACTACGAGCGGACCGCCAATGCGGCGCGCGAAGTCGTCCACTTCATCGAGTGCCTCGACGGAATCCAGCCCCACATAACGCGGCACTGCGGCGCCCAGCGCCTCAAGCTTGCGGCGCATCACGAGCTTGTCCTGGGCGTGCACCAAAGCCTGCGGCGGCGGCGCCACGTTGACGCCCTCGGCGACCAGCTTCTCCAGCAGTTCGGTCGGGACGTGCTCATGGTCGAAAGTCAGGGCATCGGCGCCGGCGGCGACCCGGCGCAGGTCTTCCAGATCGGTATGCGAACCGATCACCACATCCGGACTGACCTGGGCCGCAGGCTCGTCGGCGGAGGTGGCCAGCACTCGCAGGCTCTGGCCGAGTGCGATGGCGGCTTGGTGCGTCATCCGGGCTAGTTGGCCGCCGCCGACCATGGCGACCAACGGGATGGGTTTACTCGGCACGGGCATCATGGTGTCACGGCAGACAGTGTGCTGACCAAAGCGTGTTGACCGGCTGCAACGCGAAATCGTCAGGTTCCATTTTGCGCCGTTTTCGAGTCCGTCCGTACACTCACGTCTTGTGTCCTTTGCCGATGCCACGATCGCGCGCCTGCCTGCGGCCTTTCAGCCCTACGCACAGCGCCATCATGAATTCATCAAATTTGCCATCGTCGGGGGCACCACATTCATCATCGACTCGGCAATTTTCTACACCCTCAAGCTGACGATTCTGGAGACCAAGCCGGTCACGGCCAAGGTTATCGGCGGCATCGTCGCGGTCATCGCGTCCTATGTGCTGAACCGGGAGTGGAGCTTCCGTAACCGGGGCGGCCGCGAACGCCACCACGAGGCGCTGCTGTTCTTCGCGTTCAGTGGCGTGGGAGTACTGCTCAGCATGGCGCCGCTGTGGGTCTCCAGCTACGTCCTGCAGCTGCGCGAGCCGATGGTGTCGCTGACCGTGGAAAACATCGCCGACTTCATCTCCGCCTACATCATCGGCAACCTGCTGCAGATGGCATTTCGCTTCTGGGCGTTCCGGCGCTGGGTGTTCCCCGACCAGTTCGCCCGCACCCCCGACAGGGTGCTGGAATCCGCGCTCACCGCGGGCGGGATCGCCGAGGTATTCGAGGACGAGGTCGAGTCGGGCAACGTCACGCTGTTGCGCGCGTGGCGCAACCGGGCGAGCCGGACTGCTCAGCTCGGTGACTCTTCGGAACCCAGGGTGTCGAAAACTTCGTGATATAGCAGCGCGTGCACCTCGCGCAGCCGCGGAATGTTGTAGAACTCCAACGGATCTTGTGACGCCGACTCGATAATCAGCGTCCCGGTGCGAAACGGACGCTCCCAAATCCTGTCCCGGAATTCGACGCTATTGATCCGCGCCAACGGGATATCGATGCCGCTGCGGGTCAACAATCCGTGCCGATACATCACCCGGCGATTGGTGACGACGAAATGTGTGGTGAGCCAAGTCAAGAACGGCCACAGCGTCAGCCAGCCGACGATCACCAACCAGATTCCCCAGATCACGCCGTGGATGATGTTCTTGGTGGCCTGCTCCCAATGCGTGGAGTTGACGTAGCCGGAACCGAACGCCGCCAGCCCGGTCACCAGGATGAAAGTCACGACGGGCCAAATTAATCGCTTCCAATGCGGATGGCGGTGTATGACGACCTGTTCGCCGGCGGCCAGGGCGTTATCGGGATAGCTCATGTGGTGACATTAGCTCCGCAAATGCACGACGTCACCGGCGGAAACGACGACGGTCTCGTTACCGGTCTCCAGACAGAGCCGGCCGTGATCGTCGACAGCGCTGGCGGTCCCGACGATCTCCCTGCCGCCGGGCAACGCAGCGCGTACCCGGGTCCCGATGGTCAGGCTGCGCGCACGGTAGTCGGCCGCCAATTGCCAATCGGCCCCGCGCGCGGCCTGCCATGCGACGATCCGCCCGCTGAGCTCGCGCAACACCGCGCTGACCAAGGCGCCGCGGTCGGGCGCGGCCACGCCCAGGTCGAGCAGCGAGGTCGCCCCCGGCCCGTCCACCTTTTCGGGCTCCTGAGTTACGTTGAGCCCCAAGCCAATTACCACCACCGGCCGCGAGACCTCGGCGAGGATACCGGCCAGCTTGCCTTGGGAATCCCGGGAGCCGGCCAGCACATCGTTGGGCCACTTGAGGCCCAGTTCCACACCGGTGGATCCCAGCAGTGGAGCCACCGCATCGACCACCGCCACACCGGTGGCCAGCGGCAGCCAGCCCCACCCGGTGACCGGGACGTCGACGACGCTCACCGCGACCGACATGGTGATCTGCGCCCGCGGGGAAGCCGACCACGCGCGGTTGTGGCGTCCGCGGCCGGCGGTCTGATGCTCGGTGATCAGCACCGCCCCGGCGATGTCCTCGCCGGCCGCCGCACGGGCCAGCAGATCAGCGTTCGTGGAACCGGTCTGCTCGACGACATCGAGGTGCCGCCAACCCAATCCGGTCCCCACAAGCTCGTTGCGCAGTGCGGCCGCATCCAGTGCCGGCCTCAATGAGTCTCGATCCATCACCGTCCACCCTAGAGCGCCGGGATGCGTCAAAGGCGCCGGTCTCGCATGTCCATCACGGCCAGGTGGCTGAACAGCATGCTCGTCCCGATCGGGTTGCCCCCGCCCGGATACGCCAGCCCGCTGGGTGCGGCCATCGTGTTGCCCGCCGCGTACAGGCCGGGGATGGGATTGCCCGAGGTGTCCAGCACCCGCGCCGCGGGGTCGGTGCGCAAGCCGCCCTTGGTGCCTAGATCAGACAGGCCGAACGCCGCGGCGTGATATGGCGGTGAGTCGATGGGGACCAGCGGAGACGCACCGGCGGAGAACGCACGATCGAATGCTTCGTCGCCCCGGCCGAAGTCTTCGTCGACGCCGCGGGCGGCAAAACCGTTGAACCGGGCCACGGTTGCCGCCAGCGCAGCGCCCGACACCCCGATCTTGGCGGCCAGCTCTTCGAGCGTGTCCGCGGTGTGCCACAAGCCGGCGGCGACGTACTTCTCCGTCTCGACGATGCTGACGTTGGCCGCCTTCACCGGCGGCACCTCGCCTTCCCTGTCGTCGTAGATCATCCAGTACGGCAACGTGATTGAACCGTCTTGCAGCTGCGCGATGATCTCGCGACCGGCCCGGTCGTACGCCTGGGACTCGTTGACGAACCGGTTGCCGGACTGGTTCACGAAGATGCCGCCGGTGAACCACAGCGCGAACGCGGAGCGACCGTCGGGATGGGTCATACCCGGTGACCACCACGCCTGATCCAGCAGGTCGGTGTCCGCGCCGGCCGCGACGCCGGCCTGCAGCGCCAGACCGCGACTTCCCGGGCCGCCCATGGTGTCTCGTGCCACGCCCGGCACGCCGTATTCGCGGCGCAACTCCTCGTTGGCTTCGAAGCCGCCGGCGGCCAGCAACACGCCGCGCCGGGTGCGGATCGCGCGGCGCTCGCCGGCGGTCTCGACGATCACTCCCGTGACGGCCCCGTCGGACACCACCAGCTCGACCAGCGCGGTGTCACGCTGCAGCGACGCGGTCGGGTACTGCTCGATGGCCTTGAGGAATCGCGCGATCAGGGCTCGGCCACCGACGTAGTAGTCGGACGGCGTTTCGGCACCGAGCCAATCGGTGTCCAGCGGCCCGCGGATCGCGTCGCGCAGCTCGGGAGCGGCGGCCACCTTCCAGGGTTTCGCGGCGATGTGGCGCTGACCGTCCAGGCGCGCCTTCGGTGCCTTGCCGTAGTAGTCGGGCCACGGCAACGGCACGAACTTCAGGATTGGGTCTTGTTCCAGGTACTCGATCAGCGGCGCGCCGCCGCGGACGAACGTCTCTTGGAGTTCGCGGGGGGTGCGGTCGCCAACCACCGCCTGGTAATAGGTGAGCGCGTCCTCGATGCTGTCGTCGGTGCCGGCCCGAACAAGCACCGGATTGCAGGGAAACCAGACGCCGCCGCCGCCGGAGTAAGCAGTCGTGCCACCGAATTTGCCGGTCGCCTCGACCAGCAGCACCTCGAGACCCTCGCGCGCCGCGGTGTACGCGCCGGTGACCCCGCCGCCTCCCGACCCCGCAACCAGTACGTCGCACTCGCGCGCCCAGCCAGCGGTTCCCAACGGGCGGGCGTCCATCAGCGGAGACTACCGCGCCGCTAAGCTCGACTCCCATGACGAGCGTTACCGACCACACTGCGGAACCCGCTGCCGAGCACACCATCGACATCCACACCACCGCGGGCAAGCTGGCCGAACTGCACAAGCGCAGGGAAGAGTCGCTGCACCCGGTCGGCGAAGAGGCCGTCGAGAAGGTGCACGCCAAGGGCAAGCTGACCGCCCGCGAGCGCATCCTGGCCCTGCTCGACGAGGATTCGTTCGTGGAGCTCGACGCCCTGGCCAAGCATCGCAGCACCAACTTCGGCCTGGAAGCCAACCGCCCGCTGGGCGACGGCGTGATCACCGGCTACGGCACCATCGACGGCCGCGACGTGTGCATCTTCAGCCAGGACGCCACCGTGTTCGGCGGCAGCCTCGGCGAGGTGTACGGCGAGAAGATCGTCAAGGTCCAGGAGCTGGCCATCAAAACCGGTCGTCCGCTGATCGGCATCAACGACGGCGCCGGCGCCCGGATCCAGGAGGGCGTCGTCTCGCTCGGCCTGTACAGCCGCATCTTCCGCAACAACATCCTGGCGTCGGGTGTCATCCCGCAGATTTCGCTGATCATGGGTGCCGCCGCCGGCGGGCACGTGTACTCCCCGGCCCTGACCGACTTCGTGGTGATGGTCGACCAGACCAGCCAGATGTTCATCACCGGAACCGACGTCATCAAGACGGTCACCGGCGAGGACGTCACGATGGAGGAGCTCGGTGGCGCCCACACCCACATGGCCAAATCGGGCACGTTGCACTACGTCGCCTCCGGTGAGCAGGACGCCTTCGACTGGGTCCGCGACCTGCTCGGCTACCTGCCGCCCAACAACTTCACCGACCCGCCGCGCTACGCGGTCGCGGCGCCGCAAGGTCCAATCGAAGAGAACCTCACCGACGAGGACCTCGAGCTGGACACCCTGATCCCGGACTCACCCAACCAGCCCTACGACATGCACGAGGTCATCACCCGGATCCTCGACGACGACGAATTTCTGGAAGTCCAGGGCGGTTACGCGCAGAACATCGTTGTCGGGTTCGGTCGCATCGACGGCCGGCCGGTCGGGATCGTGGCCAACCAGCCCACCCAATTCGCGGGCTGCCTGGACATCAACGCCTCGGAGAAAGCCGCCCGGTTCGTGCGGACCTGCGACTGCTTCAACATCCCGATCATCATGCTGGTGGACGTCCCAGGCTTCCTACCGGGCACCGGCCAGGAATACAACGGCATCATCCGGCGTGGCGCCAAGCTGCTGTACGCCTACGGCGAAGCCACCGTCCCCAAGATCACCGTCATCACCCGCAAGGCCTACGGCGGCGCCTACTGCGTGATGGGTTCCAAGGACATGGGCTGCGACGTCAACCTGGCCTGGCCTACCGCGCAGATCGCGGTGATGGGAGCCTCCGGTGCCGTCGGCTTCGTGTACCGCCAGCAGCTCAAGCAGGCCGCTTCCGAAGGCAAGGACGTCGATGAGCTGCGGCTGCAGTTGCAGCAGGAGTACGAGGACACGTTGGTCAACCCGTACGTCGCCGCCGAACGCGGATACGTCGACTCGGTTATCCCGCCATCGCACACCCGCGGTTACATCGCCACGGCGCTGCGCCTGATGGAACGCAAGATCTCGCACCTGCCGCCCAAGAAGCACGGGAACATTCCATTGTGAGTCGAGTGAGCGGAACGACGAAGTGAGTGACGGGAACGAGACGAATGGTTCAGCCCCGGTGAGCGACGCCGAAGCTACCGACACCGCGCAGCCGCACGAGCCGCACATCAAGATCCTGCGGGGCCGCCCCACCGACGCGGAGATCGCCGCGCTGATCGCGGTGCTCAGCAGCTCCGAGGGCACGCCCGCGCAGCCGCCGACCGAGAGCACCCGCTGGGGCCTTCCGGTCGACAAGTTGCGCTTCTCGATGTCCAACTACCAGCGACTCACGATGCAGCAAATAGCCCATCTGAAGCATTGACCCGAGTTGTGCTCGGGTCGGCGTCGGCCGGCCGTCTCAAAGTGCTGCGCCAGGCGGGCATCGAACCACTGGTCCTCGTCTCCGGTGTCGATGAAGATCGCCTGATCGCCGATCTGGGACCGAAAGCCCCACCCGGCGACGTGGTTTGTGCGCTAGCCCGGGCCAAGGCCGAGCAGGTGGCAAGCGAGCTGGACCGCTCTGTCGCGGCAGATTGTGTTGTCATCGGCTGTGATTCGATGCTCTACCTCGATGACCAACTGTGCGGCAAGCCGGAGTCCATCGCCGCCGCGCGCCAACTCTGGCAGTCGATGGCCGGACGCTGCGGCCAATTATACACCGGCCACTGCGTAATCCGGTTGTTGGACAACGCAATTGTGTATTCCGAGGCGCAAACATCAATCACCACAGTGCATTTCGGAAGACCGGAAGACGATGACCTAGAGGCCTACCTGGCCGACGGGGAATCATTGCGGGTGGCCGGCGGCTTCACCCTGGACGGCCTGGGCGGATGGTTCATCGACGGTGTCGACGGCGACCCGTCGGCCGTGGTGGGAATCGGGCTGCCGCTGACCCGCTCGCTGCTGCGCCGTGCGGGCCTGTCCATCGCGACGTTGTGGGCGGGAAACGTCGACCAAAGCCTCGACACGTAATCCATTGCGACCCAACGCGGCGGATCGTCGCAGCCGGTTATGTGTCGCGCAGGCTTGGCTTCTGCCAAACCGAGACATGGCGAGTGCTTTCGTGTTCGAACGGTCGGCGTTGCCAGTCCGCCCAACGCTGGGTGAGCGTTAGACCGGCTATCCGGGCCATCAGGTCGAGCTCAGCGGGCCAGACATAGCGAAAGGGAATCGACCGGAAACGGCCGTCTTGGCGGACATAGTTGGAACTCATCGCCTGTGTTGCGCAGTCATACCAGTCGTAGGCCCAACGGTCGTTTTCGACCGCAAACGGGACGGCCTGTTGGCCCGGGGGTAACAGCCTCAAGGCAGGGACACCGACCTCGATGACAAAACTGCCGCCCGGCTTCAGGTGTCGGGCCGCATTGTTGAAGCAAGCGACCTGTGCGTCTTGGGTTGTGAGGTTAGAGATCGTGTTGAAGACGAGGTAGACGAGACTGAACTCGCCAGGCGCACCAGCGGTGGCGAAGTCGCCGATGGTGGTGCCGACGGCTACGCCGCCCGGCTTGATCCGTAAACGAGCCACCATCGCCGCGGACATATCGATACCGTGGACTTCGACACCGCGCGCCACCAGCGGAACTGCGACGCGCCCTGTGCCAACACCGAATTCGAGTGCTCTGCCACCGCCTGCGAGCTGGCCGAGGAAGTCGACCGTGGGTTCGACGACGCCCTCGTCGAACATCTCGGAGACATCGGTGTCATAGGTTGCCGCGATCTCCGCGCCGAAGTAACCGTCGTCGCTCATCGAGCGTGCATGGTACGCGACGGCCATCCGTCCACTGAGCCGCAGCGAGTGGGTGAACAGTCCGATCTCGACGCCACCGGTAGGGTCTACGACGTGCCACTTCCTCCCGATTCAAGCCCGACGCTGTCGGCTTACGCCCACCCCGAACGACTAGTCACCGCCGACTGGTTGTCCGGCCACATGGGTTCGCCCGGTCTGGCAATCGTCGAATCCGACGAGGACGTGCTGCTCTACGACGTCGGGCATATCCCCGGCGCGGTCAAGATTGACTGGCACACCGACCTCAACGACCCGCGAGTCCGCGACTACATCTCCGGTGAGCAGTTCGCGGAACTGATGGACCGCAAGGGCATCGCCCGCGACGACACCGTGGTGATCTACGGCGACAAAAGCAACTGGTGGGCGGCCTACGCGCTGTGGGTGTTCACGTTGTTCGGCCACCCCGATGTGCGGCTGCTCAACGGCGGGCGTGACCTGTGGCTGTCGGACCGCCGCGACACCAGCCTGGAGGTGCCGACCAACACCTCGACCGGCTATCCGGTCGTCGCGCGCAATGACGCACCGATCCGCGCCTACAAGGACGACGTGCTGGACATCCTCGGCAGCCAGCCGCTGATCGACGTGCGCTCGCCCGACGAGTACACCGGCAAGCGCACGCACATGCCCGACTACCCCGAGGAGGGCGCGCTGCGCGCCGGCCACATCCCCACCGCCCGGTCCATCCCGTGGGGCAAGGCGGTCGACGAGAGCGGCCGGTTCCGCAGTCGCGAAGAGCTCGAAGAGCTCTACGGCTTCCTGGCGCCGGACGACAAGACCGTCGTCTACTGCCGCATCGGCGAGCGATCCAGCCACACCTGGTTCGTGCTCACCCACCTGCTGGGCAAGGCCGGGGTCCGCAACTACGACGGGTCGTGGACCGAGTGGGGTAACACCGTGCGGGTGCCGATCGTCGCGGGCGAGAGCCCGGGAGTAGTACCGGCCTGATGACTCTGCCCGCACCGCTGGCCGAGGTGGTGTCCGACTTCGCCGAAGTTCAGGGCTCCGACAAGCTGAAGCTGCTGCTGGAGTTCGCCGACGACCTGCCGGAGCTGCCCGACGACCTCGCCGAGGCGGCGATGGAGCCGGTTCCCGAGTGCCAATCGCCACTGTTCCTGCATGTCGACGCGGACGACCCGAATCGGGTGCGGTTGTATTTCAGCGCTCCCGCCGAAGCGCCGACCACCCGCGGATTTGCCGCGATTCTGGCCGCCGGCCTCGACGAGCAACCCGCCGCCGACATCCTGGCGGTGCCCGAAGATTTTTACAGCGAGCTGGGCCTGGCGGCTCTGATCAGCCCGCTGCGGTTGCGCGGCATGTCGGCGATGCTGGCCCGGATCAAGCGGCGGCTGCGCGAGTCCGGTCCCGAAACTCGCTGAGCGGAGACCGGTTACCGGCGCCCCCGGCGCGCCGCCTAAACTTCCCCCGATAAGACTTGTAAGAAATTCTCTTAGAGACGACGAAGACGGAACACAGGAGGCGCAGGTGCCCAGTCACGCCAGCTCGAGGATCTCCAAGGTGCTCGTCGCAAACCGCAGCGAAATCGCTGTCCGGGTGATCCGCGCAGCCCGCGACGCGGGCCTGTCCAGCGTGGCGGTGTACGCCGAGCCCGACGCCGACGCACCCCATGTGCGTCTGGCGGATGAGGCCTTCGCCTTGGGTGGCCAGACCTCCGCAGAGTCCTACTTGGACTTTGGCAAACTTCTCGACGCGGCAGCCAAATCCGGCGCCAACGCGATTCACCCCGGTTACGGATTCCTGTCAGAGAACGCCGAATTCGCCCAGGCGGTGCTCGACGCGAACCTGATCTGGATCGGGCCCAGCCCACAGTCGATCCGTGACCTCGGTGACAAGGTCACCGCCCGCCACATCGCCGCCCGCGCGCAAGCCCCGCTGGTGCCCGGCACCCCCGACCCGGTCAAGGACGCCGACGAGGTGGTGGCCTTCGCCAAGGAGTACGGCGTGCCGATCGCCATCAAGGCGGCTTTCGGTGGCGGTGGCCGCGGCATGAAGGTGGCCCGCAGCATCGAAGAGATCCCCGAGCTGTTCGAGTCGGCCACCCGTGAGGCCGTCGCCGCGTTCGGTCGCGGCGAGTGCTTCGTCGAGCGCTACCTGGACAAGCCGCGCCACGTCGAGGCCCAGGTGATCGCCGATCAGCACGGCAACGTCGTCGTCGCCGGCACCCGCGACTGCTCACTGCAGCGCCGCTTCCAGAAGCTGGTCGAAGAGGCGCCGGCGCCGTTCCTCACCGACGCACAGCGCAAGGAGATCCACGAGTCGGCCAAGCGAATCTGCAAGGAAGCCCACTACTACGGCGCGGGCACCGTCGAGTACCTGGTCGGCCAGGACGGCCTGATCTCGTTCCTGGAGGTCAACACCCGTCTACAGGTCGAGCACCCGGTCACCGAGGAGACCGCCGGCATTGACCTGGTGCGACAACAGTTCAAGATCGCCAACGGCGAGAAGCTCGACATCACCGAAGACCCGACGCCGCGCGGTCACGCGATCGAGTTCCGGATCAACGGCGAGGACGCCGGACGAGGCTTTTTGCCCGCTCCCGGCCCGGTCACCCGCTACGACATCCCCACCGGGCCCGGTGTCCGGCTGGACTCCGGCGTGGAGGCCGGCTCGGTGATCGGCGGCCAGTTCGACTCGATGCTGTCCAAGCTGATCGTGTACGGCGCCACCCGCGAGGAGGCGCTGGCGCGCTCGCGCCGGGCGCTGGACGAATTCCACGTCGAGGGCCTGGCCACGGTCATTCCGTTCCACCGCGCCGTCGTCTCGGACCCCGCGTTCATCGGTGATGACAACGGCTTCACGGTGCACACCCGCTGGATCGAGACGGAATGGGACAACACCGTCGAGCCGTTCACCGCGGGCGAGCCCCTGGACGAGGAAGACACCCAGCCCCGGCAGAAGGTGGTCGTCGAGGTCGACGGCCGTCGGCTCGAGGTGTCGCTGCCCGGTGATCTGGCGCTGTCGGGCGGCGCCGCCGATCCGGCCGGTGTCGTGCGCAAGAAGCCGAAGCCCCGCAAGCGCGGCGGCCACGGCGGCGCGGCGGCCTCCGGTGACGCAGTCACCGCGCCGATGCAGGGCACCGTCGTCAAGGTCGCGGTCTCCGAGGGTCAGCAGGTCGCCGTCGGTGACCTGGTCGTGGTCCTCGAGGCGATGAAGATGGAGAACCCGGTCACCGCGCACAAGGAGGGCACCATCACCGGTCTCGCGGTCGAGCCGGGAGCTGCCATCACTCAAGGCACGGTGCTCGCCGAGATCAAATAGCTGTTGACCGGGCTTCCTGGGAATCAGCTAGGTAAACGTTGTCGGTCTCCCCATAACCGGGGTAGGGTTCAGGTCAGGTTGAGTTCACAGCCGCCCGGACCACGTCAGCGCCGCGCGGAAGGCGAATTCCCTACCTTCAGCGTTATTTCACCGTCGGCGTAGTCACCAATCCCCGGTTGAGGGAGTGAAGCAATGACTGTGGCTCAATCTTGGCAACAATGCCGAACGGCTCAATTCAGTGCCACCTGGAGTGCGTCCGGCACGGTCATCGCGATCGATGGCGAGCTGGACGCCGCCAACGCAGATCAGCTCGCGGTCTACGTTCAGCGCAACGCCCGGCGTGCCAGGCGGGTGATCCTGGACCTGCGCGAGCTGGATTTCATTGGTACAGCAGGCTTTTCAGCGCTGCACCGCATCAATGTGGCGTGCTCGGGCGCCCAGTTGAGCTGGGCGATGGTGCCGAGCCCGGCGGTACTGCGATTGTTGCGCGTCTGCGATCCCGACGGCACCCTGCCGGTGACGACGCCGATCGAGGAACCGCTACTGGAACCGGCCGCGTGGACCGCTGGCCCGCACGCGCGGCCGCTACTCCAACTGGTCGCGCAGGCGCGTTAGCGATTTAGCCAACAGTCGCGACACGTGCATCTGCGAGATGCCGACGCGCTCGGCAATCTGTGTCTGCGTCATCGACTCAAAGAACCTGAGCACCAACACCGTTCGCTCGCGCTCGGGCAGGCCTTCCAGCAATGGGCGTAGCGACTCGCGGTCCTCGATGCGGTTGATGCTGGCATCCACGTCGCCCAGGGTGTCCGCGATGGCGCGGGCGTCCTCGTCATCGCCGCCACCACCGCCGCCGCTGTCGATGGACAGGGTGTTGTACGAACTGCCCGCCACCAGGCCCTCGACGACCTCGGCGCGGTCCATCTCCAGCTCCGCCGCGAGTTCGGTTGCGGTAGGCGCCCTCCCGAGCCGTTGCGACAGGTCGGCGGTGGCGCTGCCGAGCCGCAGGTGCAGCTCCTTGAGACGCCGCGGAACCTTGACCGACCAGCTGTTGTCGCGAAAGTGGCGGCGAACCTCGCCCATGATCGTGGGCACCGCGAAAGACACGAAGTCCGACCCGGCCTCGACGTCGAAGCGCACCACGGCGTTGACCAATCCGACCCGCGCGACCTGAACCAAGTCGTCGCGTGGTTCGCCGCGGCCCTCGAACCTGCGGGCGATGTGATCGGCCAGCGGCAGGCACCGCTCGACAATCTTGTCCCGCTGGCGCTGGAACTCCGCCGAGTCCTCGGCGACGGTCGCCAGCTCACGGAACATGTCCGGAACATCGGCGTATTCGTTTGGGCGCTTCGAGCCCGAACCGCCGTCAGCTTTCGCTGTCACCGGCTAGCGGCCGCCCGTCGCGCCGTCAGCGTGATACCGAATACGCTGCCGGTTTCATTGGGCTCGCGACCATCATGGAAAGTCTGGACGTCGTCGGCCAGCGATGTCAGCACATGCCAGCTGAAGCTGCCCGGCGACACCACGTCGTGGGTTTCGCACGCCGCGGATGCCTCGACGACTAATTCGTCTTCTCGCGGGTCGACCACCACAACCAGCGTCGCGTCCGGCGTGGCCGACCGGATCAACCGGGTGCACACCTCATCGACCGCGAGCCGTAGATCCGCGACAGCGTCGAAATCCAGGTCCTCGTAGGTGCCGATCGCACCCACCAACGTGCGCAGCATCGCTAGATTTTCCAGGCGCGCAGCAACATGCAATTCGACGGCTCTGTGGCCGCGTTGACGCTTGTCAGCGCGTAAACCAACATCGGTCATTTGGTCTCCCGGCAACGTTTGACTCACACTACCCCTCGCATTGGAGCGCGCCATTGGACGCTACAGCCCCGGCACACCCCGGACACGCGCTCGGGCGCATCGCTTTGATTGCCGGAATCACACTGGCCCATCTACGTCGGTGCTTTCATGATTCTGTCCCCCATGATGGGGTGAGCGCCGCGCGCAAATCATTGCAGGCACTCATCATGGTTCAGACCTGATACCCGCTCAACGAGGCCCGTAACCTACGAATTTCGGGCGGCCTATTCCGTCGATTAGCTGTCGGGGGACTGCCTGGCCGCCTCGGGATGTTCGAGGTACCACCGATCGAAGATCCGGCGCACCCGCCGGTGCTCGACGGCCAGCCACACCAGGCCCGCCACCGTGAGGACGATCGCTGTCACGCCCGCGGTCATGCCCTCGTGCTGATGTCCGGTGCCGAAGGCCGCAAGGCTTCCGCACACCGCGATGACGCCGGCCACCACCATCAGGTATCCGGGCCAGTGCAAGACGTCGATCAGTGATTCGCCGGCAAGTGGCCGCGTCGTGCGCAAATGGTCGACGGGGTCGCGGTAGGTGTCTCCCATGGCTGCTCCTAGGGTCGCCCCATTAACGGTAGATCTCCCGGAATGTGTTTGCCAGGCCTTTTACCCGGCCAGCACCGGACCGGCGATTGCCGGGACGCCCATCGAGACCGTGACGATCATCAGCGTCAACAAAAACCAGCCCGCGCCGTGCCATCCCCACCAGGTGCCTTCGCTGCGCCACACCCGGTAGGTCCGCACAAACGCCCACAGGCCGGCGGCCAGCAGGATCAGCGGTCCCCCGAATGCCAGCAGGGTCCGCTGCGGCGCACCGCACGCCACCGTGTCCACGCCCGTTCCCGGGCAGGTGCTGACCCATAGGGCCGCCATCACGACAAATCCGACCGCCGCGGCCGTGGCCAGGACGGCGAAACGGATGGCGGCGCGCACCTCGCCGTCGTCCTGCCCGAGGCGATCACCCGGTGATCGCTCATCTGCTTTCGGCATTTGAGAACCTCCCGCGTGGCATTTCGTCCACGACGAAGGATTAGTTACCCGTTATTCAAGACATTCACGAACCGCCGCAATGGCCACGTCGATTTCTGACCGCGACACCGTCAGCGCGGGACGGAATCGAACGCCGTCGGTCCCGGAGGGCAACACGATCACGCCGCGGTGCCACAGCCGGCGGATCAACTCGTCACGATCGGCGGTGGTCGGCAGGCTGAACGCACGCATCAGTCCGCGACCGCGCGGATCGAACACCAATGCCGGGAACTCGTCGGCAAGTTCGCACAACCGGTCGCGCAGGTAGCGGCCCTGCGCGGCGGCGCGGTCAAACAGTCCGTCGGCCTCGATCACCTCCAGGATGCGGCGTGCTCGCACCATGTCGGTCAGATTGCCGCCCCACGTCGAGTTGATCCGGGAGCTGACCGCGAAGACGTTGTCGGCGACCTCGTCGACCCGGCGGCCGGCCATCACCCCGCACACCTGTGTCTTCTTGCCGAACGCCACCACATCGGGGTGCACACCCAATTGCTGGTAGGCCCAAGGGGTTCCGGTCAACCCGCAGCCCGTCTGCACCTCGTCGAAGATCAGCAGCGCGTCGAATTCGTCGCACAGGTCGCGCATCGCGGCGAAGTACTCGGGCCGGAAGTGCCGGTCGCCGCCCTCGCCCTGGATCGGTTCGGCGATGAAGCACGCGATGTCGTGCGGATACGCCTCGAAGGCCGCGCGGGCCTGGCGCAGCGACTCGGCTTCGGCCGCGCCCATGGCCCGTTGATCTAAGCCCGGCCGGATAAAAGGCGCGTCGATGCGTGGCCAGTCGAACTTCGGGAACCGGGCCACAGTGACCGGCTTGGTGTTGGTCAGCGACAGCGTGTAGCCGCTGCGGCCGTGGAAGGCGCCGCGCAGGTGCAGCACCCGGGTGCCGAGCTCGGGAGCGATGCCGCGGCGTTCGTTGTGCCGGCTTTTCCAGTCGAAGGCGACCTTGAGCGCGTTCTCCACCGCCAGGGCGCCGCCATCGACGAAGAATAAGTGCGGCAGCGCCGGGTCGCCCAGCACCCGTGCGAAGGTTTCGACGAAGCCGGCCATCGCCGGCGTGTACACGTCGGCATTGCTCGGCTTGTTCAGCGCGGCCTCGACGAGTGCGTCACGGAATTCCTCGTCGTCGGCCAGCGCCGGGTGGTTCATCCCGAGCGCGGACGAGGCGAAGAAGGTGAACATGTCCAGATAGCGCCGGCCGTCGCGAGCGTCGACCAGATACGACCCGGATGACCGGGTCAGGTCGAGCACGAAATCGAAACCATCGACCAGCATGCTGCGCGACAGCACCTCGTGGACCCGGTCGGGTTCGGGCTGCACGCCGGTCAGCGCAAGGGAGTTCAGGACGGCAGTCATGCCAGCCATAGTAGCTGAGTTTTTACGGAATCATGACGCTACTATCGTAAATATTATGGTACGTGTTGGCGATCACTGTAAAAAGTATTGAGGATGACGGTGCTTCGGGTCTGGACATTCGCCGCGGTCCGGATTCGCTGCAGCAGATCCTCAAGCGCCCGCGCGGACCCGACGCGCACCAGCAAGACATAGCTCTCCTCGCCTGCCACCGAGTGACACGCTTCTATCTCCTCGATGTGGGCCAGGCGGGCGGGCGCATCATCGGGTTGGGAAGGATCAAGAGGAGTGATGGCCACGAACGCCGATAGCAGGTGCCCGACCGCCTCCGGGTTAATCCGCGCGGAATACCCGGCGACAACGCCGCGGGCCTCCAATCGGCGCACCCGGGACTGGACCGCCGAGATCGATAGCCCGGCGCTCGCGGCAAGCTCCGCCAGCGTCGCGCGTCCGTCGGCGACCAGCTGGCGTACCAGGATCCGGTCGATCTCGTCCAGCGACTCACTCATGGCCAGAGATTAGCCGTGAGCCACACCAAAAGACTCCTCACCTGGCAGCTGCGCGAGCGATTCGCGGCCGGGCTGTCGGCCATGTACGCCGGCGAGGTGCCCGCCTACGGCACGCTGGTCGAGGTAACCGAGCAGGTCAACTCCGATTACGTGGCCCGCAATCCGGGCGCCGAACGACTTGGTTCGTTGCGGCGGGTCACCGCCGAGCGACACGGCGCGATCCGGGTGGGCAGCCCCGCCGAACTGAGCGCGGTCGCCGAGTTGTTCGCCGCATTCGGCATGCTGCCGGTCGGCTACTACGACCTGCGTTCGGCGGCCTCCCCGATTCCGGTGGTGTCGACGGCTTTTCGGCCCATCGACACAAACGAGTTGGCGCGTAATCCGTTTCGTGTGTTCACGTCGATGCTGGCCACCCGCGACCCCCGATACTTCGATCCTGACCTGCGCACCCGCGTCGAGACGTTCGTCGCACGCCGCCAGCTATTCGACCCCGCACTGCTCGATCGGGCCCGGATCGTCGCCGCCGAGGGCGCCTGCGACGCCGAGGAGGCCGAGGCGTTCGTCGCCGCCGCGGTTTGCGCATTCGCGCTGTCACGCGAGCCGATCAACAAGTCCTGGTACGACGAGCTGTCGCGGGTGTCCGCGGTGGCCGCCGACATCGCGGGAGTGTGTTCCACCCACATCAACCACCTGACGCCGCGCGTCCTCGACATCGACGCCTTGTACCAGCGGATGAGCCGCCGCGGCATCACCATGATCGACGCGATCCAGGGCCCGCCCCGCAGCGATGGACCCGCGGTGTTATTGCGCCAGACGTCGTTTCGCGCGCTGGCCGAACCCTGCCTGTTTCGCGGCAGGGACGGCACGGTGAGCTCCGGGCATCTGCGGGTCCGCTTCGGCGAAGTAGAGGCGCGCGGTGTGGCACTGACCCCGCGCGGGCGCCAGCGTTACGACGCGGCGATGGCTTCCGGTGATCCGGCCCGGGTGTGGCGCGACTACTTCCCGTCGACCGACACCGAGATGGCCGCGCAGCGATTGGCCTATTATCGCGGCGGCGACCCGGCGGCACCCATCGTCTACGAAGATTTCTTGCCGGCTTCGGCGGCGGGCATCTTCCGCTCCAATCTGGACCGCGACACCCGGGCCGGGCGTGGCACCGACGACTCTGGATACGGCGTCGAGTGGCTCGCCGGGGCGATCGGCCACCATATCCACGACCCCTACGCTCTCTACCAGGAGGCATCGGCATGACGACCGCTGACGACTTACGCGATCGGGCACGTCAGGCCCTACAGGCAATTGGCGCCGACGGCGGCCTCGGCGAGCCCGGCGGGCACGGCCTGCCGGCCAGCACGCCGATCATCGGCGAGGTGCTTTTCACCGTCGCGCCCACGTCCGTTGAGCAGGCCGACCGCGTGCTGACGGCCGCCGCCGAGGCGTTCACGGTGTGGCGAAACACCCCGCCCCCGGTGCGCGGCGCGCTGGTGGCCCGCCTCGGCGAGCTGCTCGCCGAACACCGCAACGACCTCGCCACGCTGGTGACCCTCGAAGTCGGCAAGATCGGTTCCGAAGCCCTGGGCGAAGTGCAGGAAATGATCGACATCTGCCAGTTCGCCGTCGGCCTGTCGCGCCAGCTCTACGGCCGGACCATCGCCTCGGAGCGGCCCGGCCACCGGCTGGCCGAGACCTGGCATCCGCTGGGCGTGGTTGGGGTGATCACCGCGTTCAACTTCCCGATCGCGGTCTGGGCGTGGAACACCGCGGTGGCACTGGTGTGCGGGGACACGGTGGTGTGGAAACCCTCGGAGCTGACGCCGTTGACGGCGCTGGCGTGTCAGGCGCTGATCAGCCGGGCCGCGGCCGACGTCGGCGCGCCGCCCGCGGTGAGCGGGCTGGTGCTGGGCGATCGCGAGCTGGGCGAGCAGCTGGTCGACGACCCGCGGGTCGCGTTGTTGTCCGCGACCGGTTCGGTGCGGATGGGCCAGCAGGTCGGCCCGCGAGGGGCCGCGCGCTTCGGGCGGGTGCTGCTGGAGTTGGGCGGCAACAACGCCGCGATCGTCACGCCGTCGGCCGACCTGGACCTGGCGGTGCGCGCGATCGTCTTCGCCGCCGCCGGCACCGCCGGTCAGCGGTGCACCAGCCTGCGCCGGCTGATCGTGCATCGCTCGGTGGCGGACGTGGTGGTAGCACGGGTGGCGTCCGCGTGTGCGCAGCTGCCGATCGGCGATCCGTCGGTGCCCGGCGCGCTGATCGGCCCGCTCATTCACGAAACCGCCTACCGCGACATGGTCGGGGCGCTGGAGCAAGCCCGCGCCGAGGGCGGCGAGGTGATCGGCGGCGAGCGCCGCGACGTCCGCACCGACGAGTATCCCAGCGCCTACTACGTCGCGCCGGCCGTGGTGCGAATGCCCGCGCAAAGCGACATCGTCACGGCGGAAACGTTCGCGCCGATCCTCTATGTGCTGACCTACGACGACCTGAACGAGGCGATCGCCCTCAACAACGGCGTGCCGCAAGGACTCTCGTCGGCCATCTTCACCACCGACCTGCGCGAGGCTGAGCGCTTCCTGGACGGCTCCGACTGCGGTATCGCCAACGTCAATATCGGCACGTCGGGCGCCGAAATCGGTGGTGCGTTCGGCGGCGAGAAGCAGACCGGTGGCGGACGGGAGTCCGGGTCGGACGCGTGGAAGGCGTACATGCGGCGCGCCACCAACACCGTCAACTACTCCAGCGAGCTACCGCTGGCACAAGGTGTGGAGTTCGGATAAACGCAGTCTGAATTATGTAGTGCCCTTCGTGAGTACTATCTGACACATGCCAACGGCTAGGAGGCGGCTGTCCCCCGAGGATCGGCGCGCCGAACTGCTCGCTTTAGGTGCGGAAGTCTTCGGGAAACGGCCCTACGACGAAGTCCGCATCGACGAGATCGCCGAGCGGGCCGGGGTGTCGCGCGCCCTGATGTACCACTACTTTCCCGACAAGCGAGCGTTTTTCGCCGCGGTCGTCAAGGGCGAGGCAGACCGGCTCTACGAGACCACCAACAGAGAGCCCATGGTCGGCCTGACGATGTTCGAAGAAGCCCGGATGGGTGTGCTGGCCTACATGGCCTACCACGAGCAGAACCCAGAGGCGGCCTGGGCGGCCTACGTCGGCCTGGGCCGATCCGACCCGGTTCTGCTGGGCGTCGAGGACGACGCCAAGAACCGCCAGCTCGAACACATCATGGACCGCATCACCGAGGTGGTGGCCGCGGTTCCCGGCGCGAAGCTGGAACCCGATATCGAACGGGACCTGCGGGTCATCCTCAACGGCTGGATCGCGTTCACCTTCGAGCTGTGCCGGCAGCGCATCATGGACCCCACGACCAGCGCCGAACGCCTTGCCGACTCGTGCGCGCACACGCTGCTGGACTCGATTACCCGGGTGCCCGAGATCCCCGAGGAACTGGCCCACGCGATGGCCACCTCTCGTCTTCAACCGCAGTAGCGGACGCTTTTGTCGGTGTCTGTTGGCACCATGGCTAGGTGAGCACCGAAGCACTCGAGCGGTTTAGCGCGATCACGCGCGAGTGGTTCGGCAGCACCTTCCCCGCCCCGACCGCCGCACAGTCGGCGGCTTGGGACGCCATCGCCGATGGCAACAACACGCTCGTCATCGCACCGACCGGATCCGGCAAGACGCTGGCCGCGTTCCTGTGGGCCCTGGACTCCCTGGCCCGCCCCACCGACGCGGCCGAACGGCCGCGCGGCACGCGCGTGCTGTACGTGTCACCGCTCAAGGCGCTGGCGGTCGACGTGGAACGCAACCTGCGCACTCCGTTGGCCGGTCTGACCAGAATCGCCGACCGGCACGGTCTGCCCGCCCCCGACATCAGCGTCGGCGTCCGCTCGGGTGACACCCCGCCGGCGCGCCGCCGCCAGCTCATCGCCTCCCCGCCCGATGTGCTGATCACCACCCCCGAGTCGCTGTTCTTGATGCTGACCTCGGCCGCGCGCGAGACCCTGGCCGGCGTCGCGACGGTGATCGTCGACGAGGTACACGCCATCGCCGCCGGCAAACGCGGTGCGCACCTGGCGGTATCGCTGGAGCGCCTCGACGACCTCCGGGAAGGCCGGCCCGCCCAGCGCATCGGACTGTCGGCGACGGTGCGTCCACCCGAGGAGCTGGCGCGATTTTTGTCCGGCAACGCCCCGACCACGATCGTGGCTCCACCGTCGGCCAAGTCCTTCCAGCTCACCGTGCAGGTGCCCGTGCCCGACATGGCCAACCTGACCGACACTCCCCCGCAAGCGGGTGGTACGCCCTCCATCTGGCCCGATATCGAGGCCCGCCTGGTCGACCTGATCGAAGCCCACAGCTCGACCATCGTGTTCGCCAACTCACGACGGTTGGCCGAGCGACTTACCGCACGGCTCAACGAGATTCACGCCGAGCGTAACGGTGTCGACCTCTCGACCGAGGCCAATCGCAAGGTGCCCGGCGGGGCGCCGGCGCACATCATGGGCAGCGGCCAGACCTACGGCGCGGATACCGTGCTGGCCCGCGCACACCACGGTTCGGTCAGCAAGGAGCAACGCGCTCTGGTCGAAGAGGACCTCAAGCGCGGACTGCTCAAGGCGGTGGTGGCCACCTCGAGCCTGGAGCTGGGCATCGATATGGGCGCGGTCGACCTGGTGATCCAGGTGGAGGCGCCGCCGTCGGTGGCCAGCGGCCTGCAGCGCATCGGCCGGGCCGGCCACCAGGTAGGTGAGGTCTCCCGAGGTGTGCTGTTCCCCAAACACCGCACCGACCTGATCAGCTGCGCGGTCAGCGTGCAACGGATGCTGGCCGGGCAGATCGAGACGATGCGGATGCCCGCCAACCCGCTCGACATCCTCGCCCAGCAAACCATTGCGGCGGCCGCGCTGGAGCCGCTGGATGCCGACCGTTGGTTCGAGACAGTGCGGCGGGCCGCGCCGTTCGCGACCCTGCCGCGCAGCGTGTTCGAGGCCACCCTGGACCTTTTGAGCGGCAAATATCCGTCCACCGAATTCGCCGAGCTGCGACCGCGGCTGGTCTACGACCGCGACGCCGGCACGCTGACCGCCCGGCCCGGCGCGCAACGGCTGGCCGTCACCTCCGGCGGCGCGATCCCCGACCGCGGGATGTTCACCGTCTACCTGGCCAGCGAATCCGAAAAACCTTCGCGGGTAGGCGAACTTGACGAGGAAATGGTCTACGAGTCGCGCCCCGGTGACGTCATCTCACTGGGGGCCACCAGCTGGCGGATCACCGAGATCACCCATGACCGGGTGCTGGTGATTCCCGCGCCGGGGCTGCCGGCCCGGTTGCCGTTCTGGCACGGCGACGGCGTGGGCCGGCCCGCCGAGCTGGGCGCCGCGCTCGGCGCGTTCACCGGCGAGCTGGCCGGACTGGACCGCGATGCATTCGGAACACGTTGCACCGCATTGGGTTTCAACGAATATGCAACCGACAACCTGTGGGTGCTGCTCGACGACCAACGGACCGCTACTTCGACGGTGCCCACCGATACCACCCTGTTGGTCGAGCGATTCCGCGACGAGCTGGGCGACTGGCGGGTGATCCTGCATTCGCCGTACGGGCTACGGGTGCATGGACCGCTCGCGCTCGCGGTGGGCCGGCGGCTGGCCGAACGCTACGGCATCGACGAGAAGCCGACCGCCTCCGACGACGGCATCGTCGTGCATTTGCCCGACACTTTGGCGGAAACCCCGGCAGGTGCAGAGCTTTTCGTCTTCGACGCCGACGAGATCGACCCGATCGTCACCGCCGAAGTGGGCGGCTCGGCGCTGTTCGCATCCCGGTTCCGCGAATGCGCGGCGCGTGCGCTGCTGCTACCCCGCCGGCACCCCGGCCGCCGCTCGCCGCTGTGGCATCAGCGCCAGCGGGCGGCCCAATTGCTGGATGTGGCCCGTAAATACCCCGACTTCCCGATCGTGCTGGAGACCGTCCGGGAATGCCTGCAGGACGTCTACGACGTCCCGGCGCTGGTCGATTTGATGACCGGCATCGCAGCGCGGCGGGTGCGGGTGCTCGAGGCCGAAACCGCCAAGCCCTCACCGTTCGCGGCGTCGCTGTTGTTCGGCTACGTCGGCGCGTTTATGTACGAGGGCGATTCCCCGCTGGCCGAGCGCCGCGCCGCGGCCTTGTCGCTGGACAGCACGCTGCTCGCCGAGCTGCTCGGTCGGGTAGAACTGCGCGAATTGCTCGATCCCGAGGTTGTTGCCGCGACCGGTCGCCAGTTGCAGCATCTGACCGCCGATCGGGCCGCCCGCGATGCCGAGGCGGTCGCGGATCTGCTGCGACTGCTGGGGCCGCTGACCGAAGATGAGGTCGCCGCGCGGACTACGGCCGCCGACGGCATCGATATCGGCGGCTGGCTGGAAGGCCTGCGCGCCGCCCGGCGCGCGCTGACGGTGTCGTTCGCGGACCGCAGCTGGTGGGTAGCCATCGAGGACATCGGCCGGCTGCGCGACGGCGTCGGCGCCGCCGTCCCGCTGGGCGTCCCGACCTCGTTCACCGAGCAGGTGGCCGACCCGCTGGGCGAGCTGCTGGGCCGCTACGCGCGCACCCAGACCCCGTTCACCACGGCCGATGCCGCAGCCCGGTTCGGCCTGGGGCTGCGGGTCACGGCCGACGTGCTGAACCGGCTGGCCGGCTCGGGGTCTTCGGGAGGCCGGCTGGTGCGCGGCGACTTTGTCACGCCCGAAGTCACCCGCGGCGGGTCCGGCGGCATCGGCGGCGAGCAGTGGTGTGACGCCGAGGTGCTGCGGATTCTGCGGCGCCGGTCGCTGGCCGCGCTGCGTGCCCAGGTCGAGCCGGTCAGCACCGCCGCCTACGGGCGGTTCCTGCCCGCCTGGCATCACCTGGGCACCGCAAGCGGCACCGACGGGCTGATGTCCGTGATCGATCAGCTGGCCGGTGTCCGGATACCCGCATCGGCGCTAGAACCGCTGGTGTTGACGCCGCGGCTGGCCGACTATTCACCGGCGATGCTCGATGAGCTGCTGGCGGCCGGGGAGGTCACCTGGTCGGGCGCCGGGTCGATCTCGGGCAGTGACGGGTGGATCGCGTTGCACGCCAGCGATTCCGCTCCGTTGACCTTGACCACGCCTGACGAAATCGACTTCACCGACACCCACCGCGCGATCCTGGCAACGCTGGCCGGCAGTGGCGCCTACTTCTTCCGCCAACTGGCCCAGGACGGGATCGGCGAAACTGCGCTCAAAGATGCACTGTGGGAGCTGATCTGGGCGGGCTGGATCACCGGCGACACGTTCGCCCCGGTGCGCGCACTGCTGACGGGCACCGGAGCCCGCAACCGCTCGACGCCCGCGCACCGCACCCGCCGGCCACCGCGGCTGAGCCGCTACAGCGTCGCGCATCCGCACGCTCGGACCACCGACCCCACCGTGGCCGGCCGCTGGTCGGCGCTGCCGACCCCCGAGCCCGATTCCACACTGCGCGCCCATTACCAAGCCGAGTTGCTGCTGAACCGCCATGGCGTGCTGACCAGAGGCGCGGTCGCGTCGGAAAATGTGCCGGGGGGATTCGCCACCCTGTACAAGGTTCTGAGCACATTCGAAGAGGCCGGTAGATGTCAGCGCGGGTACTTCGTCGAGTCGCTGGGCGGCGCGCAATTCGCCGTCGCCTCGACCGTCGACCGGCTGCGCAGTTACCTCGACGGTGTGGACCGGAAGCGACCCGAATATCGAGCGGTCGTGCTGGCCGCCGCCGACCCGGCGAACCCGTACGGCGCCGCGTTGCCCTGGCCCACGTCGGAGGGGGCACGCCCCGGTCGCAAGGCTGGCGCGCTCGTCGTACTGGTCGACGGCGACCTGGCCTGGTTCCTCGAACGCGGCGGACGGTCATTGCTGACGTTCACCGACGATCCCGGCTCCAACCACGCCGCCGCTCAGGGCCTGGCCGAACTGGTCTCCGCGCGTCGCGTCGAATCGATCCTGGTCGAACGCATCAACGGGGTGCCCGCTCTGCAGCCGCTGAGCGGCGGGCCGAGTCCGGTCGCCGAGGCACTCTCAGCAGCCGGGTTCGCCCGCACCCCACGCGGAATGCGGCTGCGGTGAGCCATGCCCGAGGGTGACACGGTCTGGCATACCGCCGCCCTGCTGCGTGAGCATCTGGTCGGGCAGACGCTGATCCGCTGCGACGTCCGGGTGCCGCAATTCGCCACCGTCGACCTCGCCGGCAACGTGGTGGATGAAGTGCTCAGCCGGGGCAAGCACCTGTTCATCCGGGTGGGGCGGGCCAGCATTCACTCGCATTTGAAGATGGACGGCAGCTGGCGAGTCGGAAATCGACCGGTCCGGGTGGATCACCGGGCCCGTATCGTGCTGGAAGCCAACGATATTCGTGCCGTCGGTGTCGACCTCGGGGTGCTCGAGATCCTCGACCGCGACCACGACCAGGAAGTGGTCGCGCATTTGGGGCCCGACCTGCTGGGCCCGGATTGGGATCCCCAGGTCGCCGCCAGCAACCTCGTTGCATGCCCGGGGCGGCCGATTGCCGAGGCACTGCTAGACCAGCGGGTGATGGCCGGGGTGGGCAACGTCTACTGCAACGAGCTGTGTTTTGTCGGCGGACATCTGCCCGGCGCGCCGGTCAGCGCGATCGCCGATCCGCGACGTTTGGTCTCACGAGCCCGGGAAATGCTGTGGGCCAACCGCTTCCGTTGGAACCGCTGCACCACCGGTAATACCCGGGCGGGCAAGCAGCTGTGGGTCTACGGCCGCGCCGGGCAAAGCTGCCGTCGCTGCGGCACTTCGATCATCGTCGACGACAGCGCCCCGCGGGTGGCCTACTGGTGCCCGTCCTGTCAGCGCTGAATCTCGCGAATCGACGTCGGCTAGTCGCGGGCGTGCGCCACGAAAAACTGGGCAATCGCTTCCGATCCGTCCAGCGCGCGCGTGGTCGGACCGATAACCGCCTTGGGCAGGTACTGCTTACCGCCCGGCCAGGTGTGCCCGCCGTTGTCGATCTGATAGAAGACCACCTCGGTCGCCGCCGCACACTGCGTCGAGTCGAAGCGGTGCACGACGGTGCCGTCCCCGACGTTGGGCAGCACCTGTGCCACCGGGTCCCCCTGGCAGCCGTCGGCAGCGCGCCACTTGTCCACCATGGTCTTGACCGAGATGGAGTGACTCAGCCCGCCGCGACCGCGCACATCCCCGCCGTTGAAATGCACCAGGGGATCCGACGTTCCGTGCGCCTCCCACACCGAGACCGGCTGCGACGGGTTACATGCCACACCCGTGCCCAGCGTTCCCGCCACCGGCGCGATCGCGGAAAAAACGTCAGCGCGATCGCAAGCCAGCCGGTTGGACATGAAGCCGCCGTTGGACATGCCGGTGGCGAAGACATGCCCGGGGGCGATGTTGTAGTCGTTGCGCAGCTTTTCAGCGAGCCCGACCAGGAACTCAACGTCATTGATGTGACGCCGATCGGCGGGCGACGCCCCCCTTCCGTCGGCCCAGCTCTTGTCGTAGCCGTCGGGATAGACCACCAGCAGGTTGTTGGCGTCGGCGACGGCATCGAAGTCGGTCAGACCTCGCTGCCCTTTTCCGGTGCCGCCGCCTCCGTGCAGGCTGAGTACCAGGCCCGAGGGATCGCCGGGCGGCAGATGCAATATGTAGGTCCGGTTCATCCCGCCAGAACGGAACGTCCCGGACCGATCGCGCGCGGTGGCCGCGGAAACATGTTGCACACCGCAGCCGGCAAGACAGATCGCCAGCAGTGCCAGCGATAACCACCGTCCGTACGGCATGCCGTCAAATTACCGACCACGCGCCCGGGTCGACCAGGTCGGGCTGTTCATACCCTCACTCGCGTTGAAAACGCACATGTTCAACTGTTGGTCAGATTCCATCGCGTTGGCAACGATCGCTATATGAGCAATGATTAGGGGCGTGAAAATTGGCAAGCCCGGCCCCCGGTACGTGTCGTCGGGCACCCGAATCGTAGTTGCGATGGCCGTGTCGCTTGGTGTGCTCGGCGCAGGCTTAGCCCCTGCCGCCCGCGCCGACGCGAACGACGACAAATTCATCCAACTCCTGGTATCCGACGGCATCACCCACGAATCGGTCCCGGCAGCGATCGGCGCGGCCCGCAAGGTCTGCGAGTACCTCTCACAAGGCATGACGCCCAACGAGGTGGTTACCGACGTGATGAACAGCAGCAGCCTGCCCGACTACGATGCCGGCTATTTCGTCGGCGCGGCCATCCGCGCCTACTGCCCGCAATACATGCCGCCACCTGCGCCGCCGCAGATCTAAACAGTCGGACGGCGAGCCGTCAATCCTTAACCTCCGCCTGAGTGTAATGTTTAACATCAGGTGAACAAATGGAGGCGTACAAATGATCGCGAAGATAATTATCGGCGGTGCAGTCATTCTCGGGGCCACTGTTGGGCTTGCGGCACCGGCGAGCGCCGACGTGGTGTTCAACCAATTTTCCTGTGCCTGCGGGGCACCGCCCCCGTTCGCCAGCCCGGTGGTAGCGGATCGGATAAATCAGGGCATATTCGACGCGGAAACCCGCCAGCTGCCCTGACGATCAGCATCGAGACCTTGATAGCCGGCGACGATGACCAGGGCAGGCTCTTCGCTATAACCAGACTCCCTCAATTTCTCGGCGGCTGACGAACTCGCGACGCGACCCGGTGAGCGGGTCGTCGAACTCGAGGCGCTGGGCAAGCAATCGCAGCGGAGTGCTGAAGTCACCGGCTGGCACATCAATAATGTTGGGGTATAACGGATCTCCGATGATCGGCAGCCCCAGTGATGCCATCTGCACCCGCAATTGGTGGGTGCGCCCGGTGCGCGGGGTGAGCCGGTAGTAGCCGTGCGGCGACAACAATTCCACCAGCGTCTCCGCATTGGGCTCTCCGGGCTCGCAACCAGCCTGTAAGTGGCCGCGGCGCTTGATGATTCGGCTTGTAACCACGCGCGGCAACTGGCACGCCGGGTCGACCGCCGCATGGGCCAGGTAGGTCTTGTGTACCAAACCACGGGCAAACAGCATCTGATATGCGCCGCGGAGCTCGCGCCGGGCGGTGAACAGCAACACCCCCGCGGTCAGCCGGTCCAGCCGGTGGGCCGGGCTCAGCTCGGGCAACCCCAGCTCGTTGCGCAGCCGCACCAGCGCGGTCTGCGCGACGTGGCTGCCCCTGGGCATGGTCGCCAGAAAGTGCGGCTTGTCGACCACCACGATGTCGTCGTCGCGGTACAGCACCGGGATATCGAACGGCACCGGAACTTCATTCGGCAGGTCGCGGTAGAGGTAGACGCTGGCGCCGGCGGGCAGCACGGTCGCCGCGTCGATCACCGCACCGTCGGAGTCGACGACCTCCCCGGCCAGCACCTTGGCGCGGGCCTGTTCGCCAAACCGTGCAGTCAGCTCGGCCAGCACTGCCCCGCCATGCAGCCGGACCCGCGCGGGTCCCAATCCGTCGCGCACCGGCAGCGGGGCGGGTCTCAATTGAGCGGGACCGGCTCGAGGATCTCGGCGCGCGCTTCGGGCGCGCTGGCCCGCAACTCGTCGGCCGACACGTCGTCGGGCTGGGCCTGCGACAGGATCTCGGCCTCCACCCGTGCGTTGTAGTTGGCGACCTCACGGTTGACGTCCGCGGCGCTCCACCCGAGCACGGAAGCGACCAGCTCGGCGACCTCGCGGGCACAGTCCACGCCTCGGTGCGGGTATTCGATGGAGATCCGCATCCGGCGGGCCAGGATGTCCTCGAGGTGCAGGGCACCCTCGGCGGTCGCGGCGTAGAGGGCTTCCACCAACAAGTAGCCCGGCGCCTCCTTGATCGGGCTGAGCAGCTCGGGATGATCGGCAGCCAGCGCCAGCACCTCGTCCATCTGCGAGCCATACCGATCCAGCAGGTGACGCACCCGGTACGGATGCAGGCCCACGAGTTCGCCGACATGTTCAATCTGATTGATCAGGGCGAAGTAGCCGTCGGCGCCGAGCAGGCTCACCTTCTCGGTGATCGACGGCGCGACCCGGGCCGGCACGAACTGCACCGCGGTGTCGATCGCGTCGGCGGCCATCACCCGATAGGTGGTGTATTTGCCGCCGGCGATAGCGACCAGGCCGGGTGCGGGCACTGCGACGGCGTGCTCGCGAGAGAGCTTGGAAGTCTCCTCACTCTCCCCGGCCAGCAGCGGACGCAACCCCGCGTACACCCCATCGATGTCGGCATGCGTCAACGGAGTGGCCAGCACGGTGTTGACGGTGGACAGGATGTAGTCGATGTCGGCCTTGGTGGCGGCCGGGTGGGCCAGGTCCAGATTCCAGTCCGTGTCGGTGGTTCCGATGATCCAGTGGCTGCCCCACGGAATGATGAACATCACCGACTGCTCGGTCCGCAGGATGATGGCGGCGTCGCTGACGATCCGGTCGCGCGGCACCACCACGTGTACGCCCTTGGACGCGCGCACCTGAAATCGCCCGCGCTGCTTGGACAGCGCCTGGATCTCGTCGGTCCACACCCCGGTCGCGTTGACCACGACATGACCGCGAACCTCGGTGACCGAGCCGTCCTCGGAGTCACGGACGCGCACCCCGATCACCCGGTCGCCTTCGCGCAGCAGCGCGACCGCCTGGGTGGAGCACCGCACGACCGCGCCGTAGTGCGCGGCGGTGCGCGCGACCGTCATCGTGTGCCTGGCGTCGTCCACGACGGTGTCATAGTAGCGGATCCCACCGATCAGCGAGCTGCGCTTGAGGCCCGGGCTCAGCCGCAGCGCACCGGCGCGAGTCAAATGTTTCTGCGCGGGAACCGATTTCGCGCCGCCAAGGCTGTCGTAGAGGAAGATGCCCGCCGCCATGTAGGGACGCTCCCACCACCGATGCGTCAGCGGGAACAGGAACGGCAGCGGCTTGACCAGATGCGGCGCCAGCGTGGTCAGCGACAGCTCGCGCTCATAGAGCGCTTCACGCACCAAACCGAACTCGAGCTGCTCGAGGTAGCGCAGCCCGCCGTGGAACATCTTCGACGAGCGGCTAGACGTCCCCGAGGCGAAGTCACGCGCCTCGATCAGCGCGACCTTGAGCCCGCGGGTGGCGGCGTCAAGCGCGCACCCGGAGCCCACCACGCCGCCGCCGATGACGACGACGTCGAACTGTTCGGCTCCGAGTTGCTGCCAGGCCGCCGCGCGTTGCTGCGGGCCCAACATGGACAACGGGTCACTCACGGGAACGGACTCCTGTCGGTTACTCGTCAGTAGAGGTGCTTCACCAAGGCTAGTTCGTCGGTCGGTTCCGGGTTGCGGTCAGTCCAGATCGTCGTGTGCCATCAGCCGGCGGGCAGCCTCGGTGATCGAACCCGACAACGACGGGTAGACGGCCAGCGTCTGGGCCAGCTCGTTGACGGTGATGCGGTTTTGCACGGCCACGGCGATCGGCAATATCAGCTCCGACGCGATCGGCGCCACCACCACGCCACCGATGACCACGCCGGTGGATTTGCGGCAGAAGACCTTGACGAAGCCCTGCTGCAGTCCGGACATCTTGGCGCGCGCGTTGGTCCGCAACGGCAACATGATGGTCCGGGCCGGCACCGAGCCGTCGTCGATCATCGTTTGCGGCACGCCGACGGCGGCGATCTCGGGCCGGGTGAACACCGTCGCCGCCACCGTGCGTAGCCGGATCGGGCTGACACCCTCGCCCAGCGCGTGATACATCGCGATCCGGCCTTGCATGGCGGCGACGGACGCCAAAAGCAGCAAGCCGGTGCAGTCGCCGGCGGCGTAGATGCCGGCCACCGATGTCCGCGACACCCGGTCGACGGTCAGGTAGCCGCCGCGCCCCAGCTCGATGCCGACGCGTTCCAGGCCGAGGCCGCCGGTGTTGGGCACCGATCCGATGGTCATCAGCGCGTGGCTGCCCTCGACGGTGCGGCCGTCGGCCAGTGTGACCAGGACACCGTCCTGGGTGCGGGTGACCGATTGCGCGCGGGCGTTCTTGACCAGCTGGACGCCGCGTTCGGCGAAAGCCTCTTCCAGCACCAGCGCCGCGTCGGCGTCCTCGTAGGGCAGCACCCGGTCACGGCTGGCGACCACCGTCACCGGCACACCGAGCTCGGTGTAGGCGTGGACGAATTCGGCGCCGGTGACGCCGGAACCCACCACGATCAGGTGCTCGGGCAGGGCCTGCAGGTCGTAGAGCTGCCGCCAGGTCAGGATCCGCTCGCCGTCGGGCTGGGCCGACGGCAGCACCCGCGGGCTCGCGCCGGTGGCGACCAGCACCACGTCGGCGTCGTGCTCGGTGACCGTCCCGTCCGCGGCGGTCGCCCTGATGCGGTGCCGGGCCAGGCCGGGTGTGGAGTCGACCAACTCGCCCCGGCCCGCGACCACCCGCACGCCCTCAGCCAGCAGCTGAGCGGTGATATCGGCCGACTGCTCGGCAGCCAGCGCCTTGACCCGTTTGTGGATCTGCGGCAGCGAGATTTTGGCGTCGTCGATGTCGATGTCGAAGCCCAGCCGCGGTGCGCGGCGCAGTTCGGTGCGCAGCCAGGTCGAGGCGATGAACGTTTTGGACGGCACGCAATCGTTCAGCACAGCCGCCCCGCCGATGCCTTCGGAGTCGATGACGGTGACGTCGGTGGAATTGGGGTGCGACGTGGCGGCCACCAGCGCGGCTTCGTAACCGGCCGGGCCTCCACCGAGGATCACGATGCGGGTCACCACAGCCCTAACCTATCCAAACCTGTCCAAGAACCCGCCAGACGGTCGGATGAATACCGAGTGCGCGTCGGCCGTTTAAGCTTTCACCCGTGCCGCTCTACGCCGCCTACGGGTCGAACATGCATCCCGAGCAGATGCAGCAGCGTGCACCCCACTCGCCGATGGCCGGAACGGGCTGGTTGCACGGGTGGCGGCTGACCTTCGGCGGCGAAGACATCAGCTGGGAAGGCGCGCTGGCCACCGTCGTCGAGGATCCCGATTCCAAGGTGTTCGTCGTGCTCTACGACATGACATCGGCCGACGAGATGAGCCTGGATCGGTGGGAGGGCTCCGAGTTCGGCATCCATAAAAAGATCAGATGCCGGGTGGAGCGCCTGTCCTCGGACACCACCACCGACCCGGCGCTGGCGTGGCTCTACGTGCTCGACGCCTGGGAGGGCGGGCTGCCGTCGGCGCGCTACCTGGGCGTCATGGCCGATGCCGCCGAAATCGCCGGCGCGCCAGGAGAATACGTGCACGACCTGCGGACACGGCCGGCCAGCAACATCGGACCCGGGACGACAGCCTAAGTGTCGATTCTGTCCCACCCGGTGGTCGCCGACATGGTGGCGCGTTTGTTCGACGTCGTGGTCAACCCGGCTCCCAGCGCTGCCGTGCGCTTCCCCGAAGTGCAGGGACGAACCTCGAGAGCCAGCATCCCCACCCGGCACGGCGCGGTATCCGCAACCGTCTACCGCCCGGCGGCCGACACGCCGCGCCCGGCCGTCTACGTCAATGTGCACGGCGGCGGATTCGTGGTCGGACACCCAGAGCAAGACGATCCGTGGTGCCGTTACCTGGCCGCGCACGCGAACGTGGTGGTGATCAACCCCGACTATGTGCTGGCGCCGCGTCACCGCTTTCCCGCGGCAGCACATCAGATCTACGACATCGTGTGCTGGGCGGCCGACCCTGACCGCGATTGGGACGGCCGGCGGCTGTGCGTCGGTGGCCAAAGCGCGGGCGGCTATCTCAGCGCCGCGGCGGCCCGGCTCTCGTTGGAGAATCGCGGCCCCCGCATCGCGCTGCAGATGCTGCACTACCCGCCCCTGGACCTCGTCACGCCCGCCCGCGACAAATCGTCCACGGCAGGCTCGCGAGCGGTCATGAAGCCGTGGATGAGCGAGGTCTTCGACACCGCCTACATACCCGACCCGGCACAGCGTCGCGACCGCCTGGCCTCTCCTGCGTGGGGCGATAACGCCGACCGAATCGCCGGCATCGCGCCCGCACTGGTCGTAGCGGCCGAACACGATCGACTTCGCGACGAAGCCCGCGGATACGCCGAAAAGCTCGACGCCGCTGCGGCATTGGCGGAGTACTACGAGGTGGCCGGTGTCGACCACGGCTACAACATCATCAGCGAAGCCGCCGACGTGACGCGCCGGAGCTATGCCCACATCGCCGAGCACGTGGCACGCGCCACGAACTGAGTCTTAAGAGAAGACAGCCGACTGCTCGATGATGTTGACCATCACCCGCAGTCCGACACCCAGCGCGCGCTCGTCGAGATCGAAATTCGGCTGGTGCAGGTCCAGCTGCGGGCCTTCGCCCGGCCACACCCCTAACCGTGCCATCGCGCCGGGAACCTCCTCCAGGTACCAGGAGAAGTCCTCGCCGCCACCGGACTGCCGGGTGTCAGCCAGCGCATCGGGGCCGACGCCCTCGATCGCGTGGGTCAGGATGCGGGTGGAGACCTCCTCGTTGACCACCGGGGGCACGCCGCGCCGGTATTGCATCGTGTGTTCGATGCCCAGCGGCGACAGCAGCGCTTCGGTGGCCTGACGAATGATCTCCTCGAGCTCGAGCCAGGTGTGCCGACTGGCGGTACGCACCGTGCCCGACAACTGGCCGCTCTGCGGGATCGCGTTGGCGGCCACGCCGGCGTTGACCGCACCCCACACCAGAACGGTGCCGTTGCGTGGGTCCAGGCGCCGGGACAGCACTCCGGGCACCCCGGTGATCAGCGTGCCGAGGCCGTAGACCAGGTCGCTGGTCAGGTGTGGCCGCGACGTGTGCCCGCCCGGCGAATACAGCGTGATGTGAATGTGGTCGGCCGCCGACGTGATCGGGCCCTGCCGGACCGCGACCTTGCCGACCTCCAGCCGGGGGTCGCAATGCAGCGCGAAGATCCGGGACACCCCGGTCAGCGCCCCGGCGGCGATGGCGTCGATCGCGCCGCCGGGCATCAGCTCTTCGGCGGCCTGAAAAATCAGTCGCACCCCGACCGGCAGTTCGGGCACCGATGCCAACACCTGAGCGGCGCCCAGCAGGATCGCGGTGTGCGCGTCATGTCCGCAGGCGTGCGCGACGTTCGGCATGGTCGAGGCATAGGGCGCATCGGTTCGCTCGGCCATCGGCAGCGCGTCCATGTCGGCCCGCAGCGCGATCCTGGGCTGGTGCTCGGGGCCGAAATCGCAAGTCAGCCCGGTACCGCCGGGCAGCACCTTGGGGTTCAGGCCCGCATCGGCCAGCCGCTCGGCGACGAACTGTGTGGTGGCGTATTCCTGACGGCCCAACTCCGGATAGCGGTGGATGTGCCGGCGCCACTCGACCATGTCGTCGTAGTGGGCGGCCAGCCACGATTCAGCCGTGTCGATCAGGCTCATCTGCCGGCCCGACGTTGCACCCCGGCCAGCACCCGGTCCCGTTCGGCACCGTCCTGGGCGAGCTGGACAACCGTGCGCGCCAGCATGACCGCGCCCTCGACCACTGCGCGGTCGGCACTCGGTCCGGCGGCGGCTGCGGCAAAGGCGCGCTGATGCACGGTGGCGCCACCGGCGTCGACACCGATCACCGGGTGGATGCCCGGCAGCACGTGCGTGACGTTGCCCATATCGGTGCTGCCCATCGGCAGCGCCTTCTCGTGTTCGGGCGCCACCGGCTCACGCCCGAGTCGGCGCATCTCCGCCCGACAAGCTTCAGCCAGCCATTCGTCCGGCATCAGCTCCGCGTATGCCGGTGACGGCGTCGCGATTTCGTATTCGCAGCCGGTGGCCAACGCGCCTGCGGCAAAACACGCAAACATCCTGCCCTCCAGCTCTCGCAGCGAATCCAGCTCGACCGCGCGCATCGCGTACTGCAGCGCCGCGTTACCGGGGATCACGTTGACCGCCTGCCCGCCGTTGGTGACGATCCCGTGGACCAGCTGCCCCGGCGCCAGTTGCTGGCGCAGTAAGCCGATGGCGACCTGCGCGACGGTGACGGCGTCGGCGGCGTTGACACCCAGATACGGGGCGACCGCGGCATGCGATTCCTTGCCGCGATAGTCGACGGTCACTTCGGACAAGGCCAGCGAGCGAGCGGCGGCGATGTCGGTGGGCCCGGGATGCAGCATCACGGCGGCCGCGACGTCGTCGAAGATCCCGGCCTCCAGCAGCAGCGCCTTGCCGCCGCCGGCCTCCTCGGCGGGGGTACCGATCAGGGCCACGGTCAGACCGAGCTCGTCGGCCACCTCGGCGAGCGCCAGCGCGGTTCCGACCGCCGACGCCGCGATGATGTTGTGGCCGCAGGCATGTCCGATTCCGGGCAGCGCGTCGTATTCGGCGCAGACCCCGATGACCAGCGGTCCGCTGCCGAAGTCGGCGCGAAAGGCGGTGTCCAGACCGCCCGCGGCTCCGGTTAGCTCGAAGCCACGCTCGGCAACCAGAGCCTGCGTTTTGGCACAGCTGCGATGCTCGGCGAAGGCCAGCTCAGGCTCGGCGTGGATTGCGTGCGACAGCTCGACTAGATCGACGCCACGACGCCGCACCGCGTCCTCGACGCTGTCCAATGCGGTGTTTGTGGGCATCCTCGCAGTATCTCATCGACCGAAGCCGCGGCCGACCGCCCCGGCAGGGGCTACACCCGTCCGGCGATGAAGCTCGCCGCCTGGCCCGGGTAAGGCGGTACCGAATAGTCGTGGTGGGCCTCGCGGTCGCGACCGCCGACGACGCAGACCGGGTCACCGGGGCTGCACAGGTCGATGGCGCGGCCGGCGAACTGCCCCGCGGTCGAGAGCGGGGTGTTGAACCGGTTGCCGGGATTGCCGAACACGGCGACCGCCCTGATCTTGCTGGCCAGGCCCGGGTCCAGCGCGGGAGCCGACCCGAACTCGCCGATGGTGTTGCCCAGCGGCGGCACTCCCGCGAGCATCGAGACCGCGCCGGCGCCCTGCGAGAAGCCGCCGAGGATCAGGTGGGTGCCCGGGCACTGGTCGACCATCGCCGCGATGTGATCGCGGGCGTCGTTGGCGCCGTCGCCGGTCTGCAGAAAGTTGTAGCTGGCCGGATAGTTCACCGCGTAGTTATCGAAGTTGCGTCCGCCCAGGGCGGGCTGCAGGGCGGCGAACAACGCATCACCCACGGCGCCCAGCCCGGGCGGCTCGTTGGTACCGCGGGCAAAAATGAGTTGGACGTCGGGACAGTCGGCCCGTGCCGTCGGCGCCGGACCACCGGCGACCATGGCCACCGAGGCAGCGATTGCAATGACCAGGCCGGTAACCGGCCCCCTACCAAATCTCATGCGGCAAATCCTGACATATATAGCGAAGCTATGCTCGCGCGTGTGGTCGACGTTGCATCCGAGGACTCTCAACTCGCGCAGCGCGCGGCAAATTCCATCCGCGAGCGCACCGGGGTAGCCGAGCACGACATCGCGATCGTTCTCGGCTCGGGATGGTCGCCGGCGTTAGCTGCGCTGGGCTCGGCCGACGCCGTGGTGCCCCAGGCCGACCTGCCCGGTTTCGCACCGCCCCGCGCGGTCGGCCATCCCGGTGAGCTGTTGTCGATGCGCATCGGTTCCCACCGGGTACTGGTGCTGGCCGGGCGCGTGCACGCCTATGAGGGCCATGACCTGAGCCACGTCGTGCACCCGGTCCGGGCGGCCTGCGCGGCCGGGGCCGGCATCGTCGTGCTGACCAACGCGGCGGGCGGACTGCGTACCGGCATGCGAGTCGGTGCGCCCGTGCTGATCAGCGACCACCTGAACCTGACCGCGCGTTCGCCATTGGTGGGCGCGCAGTTCGTGGATCTGACCGATGCCTACGCGCCGCGGCTGCGCGAGCTCGCCCGCCAGGCCGACCCCGAGCTGACCGAAGGCGTGTACGCGGGCCTGCCCGGGCCGCACTACGAAACGCCGGCCGAAATCCGGATGCTGCGGACGCTGGGCGCCGACCTGGTCGGCATGTCGACGGTGCACGAAACGATCGCCGCCCGCGCGGCCGGCGCCGAGGTGCTCGGCATTTCGCTGGTGACCAACCTGGCGGCCGGTATCACCGGCGCTCCGCTGAGCCATGCCGAGGTAGTGGCCGCCGGGGCCGCGTCGGCGTCCCGGATCGGCGCGCTTTTGGCCGACGTGATCGCCCGGATTTAGCACAATGGTCTTGTGACACAACCACTGCGGTTCGGCACCGCCGGATTGCGCGGCCCGGTCCGCGACGGTCCGGACGGCATGAACGTCGCGGTGGTATCGCGGGTCACGTGGGCGCTGGCGCAGGTGCTCACGGAACGCGGCCTGGCCTCCGCAAGGGTGATAGTCGGGCGCGACGCCCGGCACGGCTCGGCGATCTTCGCCACGGTAACCGCCGAAGTGCTTGCTGCCCAGGGCTTTTCGGTATTGCTGCTACCCGGGTCGGTGCCCACGCCAGTGGTCGCGTACGCGGTGCGTCACACCGGCGCCGCCGCCGGGATCCAGATCACTGCCTCGCACAATCCACCGACCGACAACGGCTACAAGGTGTACTTCGACGGCGGCATCCAGATCATCTCCCCCACCGACACCCAGATCGAAACCGCAATGGCCACAGCGCCTCCCGCCGAGAAGATCGCGCGTAAACCGGTAGCGCCGGCGGACACCGACCTGGTCGGGCGCTACATCGGGCGGGCGGCCGGGGTGCGGCGCGGCGCCGGTTCGGTGCGAGTGGCGCTGACCGCGCTGCACGGCGTCGGCGGCGCGGTGGCCGTCGAGACGCTGCACCGAGCCGGCTTCCACCAGGTCCACACCGTCGGCGCCCAGTTTGCCCCGGACCCCGACTTCCCCACCGTCGCGTTTCCGAACCCGGAGGAACCCGGCGCTGCCGACGCACTGCTGGCCCTGGCCGCAGACACCGGGGCCGACGTCGCGATCGCCCTGGACCCCGATGCCGACCGATGCGCGGTGGGCATCCCCACGGCCGCGGGGTGGCGGATGCTCTCCGGAGACGAAACCGGTTGGCTGCTAGGTGATTACATTCTTTCTCGCGAGCAGTCGGACACCGCCGTGGTGGCTAGCACCTTGGTGTCCTCCCGCATGCTGGCCGCGATCGCTGCCCACCACGGCGCGGCGCACGTCGAGACCCTCACCGGGTTCAAGTGGCTGGCACGCGCCGATTCGAAAGTTCCCGGCGCCACCTTGGTCTACGCCTACGAGGAGGCGATCGGCCATTGCGTCGACCCCGCCGCGGTGCGCGACAAGGACGGCATCAGCGCCGCGGTGCTGGTGTGCGACATGGTCGCCGCTCTGCAACAGCAGGGCCGTTCGGTGTCAGACGCGCTCGACGAACTCGCCCGCCAATACGGCGTACACGACGTTGCGGCGGTCTCCCGCCGGGTCGCCGACAGCGCCCAGGCCGCCGAGCTCATGGCGCGGCTGCGTACCGCCCCGCCAAACCAATTGGCCGGGTTCGCGGCGGCCATCACCGACCTCACCGACGCGCTGATCTTCACCGCGGGTGACGACAACACCTCGATCAGGGTGGTGGTGCGGCCTTCCGGGACCGAGCCGAAGCTCAAGTGCTACTTGGAGATTCGCTGTGCGCCTTCCAATGACCTGACTTCTTCCCGGACTTACGCCGCCGCGCTGCGCGCTCAGTTGGTTTCCTCGGTGGAACACTGGTGAAGATACGGGGCCCGAACTGACGATCGCCCGCGTCGCCCAGGCCCGGCACGATGAACGCCGACTTGTTGAGTCCCTTGTCGACCGCCGCGGTGAACACTCGCGCGTCCGGCGCAATTTTCTCAACCGCCGCAAGGCCTTCCGGCACGGTCACCACGCAGAGCACGCTGATATCGGTTGCGCCCCGGCGCTGTAGCAGTTCGATCGTGTACGTCATCGACCCGCCGGTGGCCAGCATCGGATCAAGCACCATGATCGGCCGGCGTTTGAGCTTCTTGGGCAGCGACTCCATGTACGGGAATGGCTGATGGGTTTCCTCGTCGCGCGCGACACCGACGAAGCCGACCTGGGCCTCCGGGATCGCAGCATGTGCCTCGTCGATCATCCCGAGCCCAGCCCGCAACACCGGGACCAGCAGCGGCGGATTGATCAGTTTCGTCCCAACCGTGTCGGCCAGCGGCGTGCGGATCCTGACCGGCGCGGTGTCCGTGTCGCGGGTGGCCTCGTAGACGAGCATCAGCGTCAGCTCGCGCAGCGCGGCCCGAAAGCCGGAGGCATCGGTACGTTCGTCGCGCAGCACCGTCAGCCGGGCCGCGGCCAACGGGTGGTCGATCACGCATACGTCCATCTGTCCGAGGGTATATAACGATCCGACGTCGGTTACCTAAAGTGCAGCTGACACGCACGCACGCCTGCCACCCGCCACGCACAACCGCTCATATGCTGCCCGGGTGTTTCGCGAGATTCCAAGTCCCAGAAGGCGGATCAGCTGGGCGTATCGCGCCCTAGCGCTGTGCGCAGCGGTGGCATTGACGTGGCTGGCGGCCACCCCGTTGGCTCCCCGCGTGACCGCCGCGGCTGCGCTGCCCCGCCCCGCGCACATCGTAATCGTGGTGGAAGAGAACCGTTCTGAGGGCCACATCATCGGCAGTCCGCAAAACCCGTTCATCAACGCCCTTGCCTCCCATGGCGCCAACATGGCCCAGTCGTTTGCCGAGACACACCCCAGCGAACCGAATTACTTAGCGCTCTTCGCCGGCAACACATTTGGGGTGACGAAGGACTCGTGCCCGATCAACGCCGGCAACGCACCCAACATGGCTTCCGAATTGCTGGGCGCCGGCTACACATTCATCGGTTATGCCGAGGACCTGCCCGCCGTCGGCTCTGCGGTATGCACCTCGGGCAAGTACGCGCGCAAGCATGTGCCGTGGGCCAATTTCACCAACGTGCCGCCGGCGAGTTCGATGCCGTTCTCCGCGTTTCCGCAAGGGAACTTCGACAGCCTTCCGACGGTCTCGTTCGTCATTCCGAACAACGACAACAACATGCACGACGGCTCCATCGCGCAGGGCGACGCCTGGCTGAATCGGCAGCTGTCCGGATATGCCAACTGGGCGGTGGCTAACAACAGCCTGCTGATCGTGACCTGGGACGAGGACGACGGATCCGCGTCGCCAGGCAGCCGCAACCAGATCCCGACGATCATCTACGGCGCGCACGTCGCGCCGGGCACCTACAGCGAGCAGATGAGCCACTACAACCTGCTGTCCACCATCGAGCAGATGTACGGGCTACCCAAGACCGGCAACGCAGCCAACGCTCCCGCGATCGCCAGCATTTGGGCGGGATAGGTGTCCCGGCCCGGCACCGGACCCGGCTCATTGCTCAGTCGTCGCTATTCTGTGCCGCATGGCCGCTGACCTTGTCCCGATCCGTCTGAGCCTGTCCGACGGCGACCGCTACACCGTGTGGGCACCGCGCTGGCGCGACTCAGGCGACGAGTGGGAGGCGTTCCTGGGCCGCGACGACGACCTGTTCGCGTTCGAGACCGTTGCCGATCTCGTCGCGTTCGCGCGCGCGAACACCGACAACGACCTGGTCGACCACCCGGCGTGGAAAGACCTGAGTACGGCCCACGCGCACGGTTTCGATCCCGCCGAAGACAAACATTTTGACCTGGTCGCGGTGGAGGAGCTGGTGGCCGAGAAGCCGACCGAACAGTCGGTGACCGCGCTGGCCGGCGCGCTGGCGATCGTGTCGTCCATCGGATCGGTGTGCGAGCTGGCGGCGGTGTCGAAATTCTTCAACGGCAACCCCAGCCTGGGCACGGTATCCGGCGGGATCGACCACTTCACCGGCAAGGCAGGCGCCAAACGCTGGAATGCGATCGCCGAGATCATCGGGCGCAGCTGGGACGACGTGCTCAGCGCGATCGACGACATCATCAGCACTCCCGAGGTCGACGCGGCGGCATCGGAGAAGGCCGCGGACGAACTGGCCGAAGAACGCGAAGAGCCCGAAGAAGACGAGACCGACGTCGACGGCGAAGCCCCCGTCGACGACGAGGACACCGAAGCCGAAGGCGACGACGAGGCCGATGACGACGAAGAGGACGAAGACGCCGAAGAGGACGAAGACGCCGAGGAGGAGGAGCGTGCGCCCGGCGACACCGCCGTGCTCGGCGGCGACGAGGACTTCTGGCTGCAGGTGGGCATCGACCCGGTCCGGATCATGACGAGTTCGGGCACCTTCTTCACGCTGCGCTGCTATCTGGACGATCGCCCGATCTTCCTGGGCCGCAACGGACGGATCAGCGTGTTCACCTCCGAGCGCTCGTTGGCCCGCTACCTGGCCGACGAGCACGACCACGACCTGTCCGACCTGAGCACCTACGACGACATCCGTACCGCCGCCACCGACGGATCGCTGGCCGTGGAGATCACCGACGAGAACATCTACGTGCTCAGCGGGCTGGCCGACGATTTCGCCGACGGACCCGACGCCGTAGATCGTGAACAACTCGACCTGGCCGTCGAGCTGCTCCGCGATATCGGTGACTACTCCGAGGAGAGCACCGTCGACAAGGCCCTGGAAACGGGCAAGCCGCTGGGCAAGCTGGTGGCCTACGTGCTGGAGCCCGGCTCGGTTGGCAAGCCTGCGTCGCCGTATTCGGCGGCGGTGCGGGAATGGGAGGACCTGGAAAAGTTCGTCGATTCGCGGCTCAGGCGCGAATAGTGCCGAGGTGAACTGATGTCGCTTCCCGTCATCGGCCCACTGCCGCTGTATGGATTCCAACGTCCGGCGCTGTTGCTGTTCGGGCTGATTCCGCTGGCTCTGCTCGCCGTCTATGTGCTGGTCCAGGTCCGGCGCCGGCACCGCCTGCGCCGCTACACCGAGGCGCAGGTGCCGCAGTCTTTCTGGCGGCACCTGCCGATAGCCGT
This sequence comes from Mycobacterium montefiorense, assembly GCF_003112775.1. GTDB lineage: Bacteria > Actinomycetota > Actinomycetes > Mycobacteriales > Mycobacteriaceae > Mycobacterium > Mycobacterium montefiorense. The sequence continues at coordinate 128,598 of NZ_BFCH01000009.1, forward strand.
ATCACTGCTCAGCTTGGCGCTGCTGACCGTCGCGCTGGGCACCCCGACGCACGACATGCGCATACCGCGCAACCGCGCCGTCATCATGCTGGTGGTCGACATGTCGCAGTCCATGCGAGCGACCGACGTCGAGCCCAATCGGCTCAAGGCCGCCGAGCAAGCCGCCAGCAAGTTCGCCGCCCAGCTGACGCCGGGCATCAACCTCGGACTCGTCGGATTCGCGGGAACGCCCTACCTGCTGGTGCCGCCGACCCCGGTGCACCAGGCCACCATCGATGCGCTGCCCAAGCTGCAGTTCGGCGATGGCACGGCGACCGGTGAAGCCATCTTCACCGCATTGCACGCGATCGACGCAACGAACACGACCGGCGGCGACACTCCCCCGCCGGCGCGGATCGTGCTGTTGTCCGACGGCGGCGAGAATCGGCCCACCGATCCCGGTGATCCGCATGACGGCGCGTACACCGCCGCGCGCCTGGCCAAGGATCAGGGCGTGCCCATCTCGACGATCTCGTTCGGCACCCCGAACGGAACCATCAGCCTGGACGGGGCGACGGTGAAGGTCCCCGTTTCGACGGATCAGATGAAGAAAATCGCGCAGCTGGCCGGTGGACAGTCCTACACCGCGAGCAATCTCGACGAGCTCAACAAGGACTACAACGCCATCCAGAACGAGATCGGGTATCGCATCGTGGCCGGGCCCGGTGGTGCCGGGTGGCTGCGCCTCGGAGTGCTCACCGCCCTGATCGCCACGGTGCTGGCGCTGCTGATCAACCGCAGGCTGCCGACTTAGCAGCGCAGGCGATCGCTCAGGCGGGCAGCCTGCGGTTCAGGAACAGCCCGGCCAATACGGCGCCGGCCATCACGAATGAGCCGAGCAACAGCCAGGCCAGGCTCGCATCGCCCTTGACGGTCTCGTAGCCGATCTGGCGCTGCAGCGTCGAGTAGACGTCCTCGAGCGAACCGAGGCTGTTGGCATGGAACGCCTGGCCGTTGGTGATCTTGCAGATTTCCTGCAGGGTCTGATCGTCGACCGGCACCGGAATTGTGGCGCCTTGATACTCGACGGTGCCATCGGGGGTGCCGAAGGAGATCGTCGATATCTGCACCCCTTGGTCTTTGGCCGCCCGCGCCGCGGTGAACGCTCCCTGCGGGGCGTTGGGATCCAGCGGCACATTCTCGGCGCCGTCGGACTCCAGCACGATGCGCGCCGGTGGCGGGCCGTCGCCGCCGCCCATCACCGCACCGACCGTGGCGATGGCCTGCAGCGCGGTGAAAATGCCTTCCCCGGTAGCGGTTTTCGGCGCCGCCTGCAGGCCATCGATAGCGGATTTGACGGCGCCACGGTTGGTCGTCGGCGAAACCAGCAGGGTGGCGTTGGCCGCGAAAGCCACCAACCCGAGGTTGATGGCCGGCATCAACTCATCGGTGAATTTCTTACCGGCCTCCTGCGCGGCGGCCAACCGGTTCGGAGCCACGTCCGTGGAAGCCATCGACTCCGAGATGTCGATGACCAGCATTACCACCGCGCGGTTGAGCGGAATCCGGACGCTGGTGGTCGGTCCGGCCATGGCCGTCGTCAGCAGCACCAGCGACACCGCGAGCAGCATTGTCGGGACATGGCGCCACCGCGACAGCCGGGCCGGCGCAACGCGTTCCAGCACCTCCATGTTGGCGAATCGCAGCACTCGCCGGCGTCGCGCGAATTGCTGGACGACGTAGAGCCCTATCACCAACAGCACGGCCAGCAGCAAAAGAAAGAACCAGCCGTTCTGAAAACCCGTGAGCGACACCGGGCCTAGGAGGGGCAACTTCATGCCAAGAGGGTATTCGTCAACTATTCACGCCGCACAGCGCCCGCCTTAGCCAGCGACAAGGTCGCGACGCTGAGTGAATTTGATGTCGAGACTGCGCAAGTGGGTCTGCAGTCCCGCATCCTGAACCGGGATCAGGTGGGCGGGCTGGTCGGTCTCGTTGAAGTGGGCGTGCCACATGCCGGGCGGAGTCGTGAACGCACCACCGGCCTGCCAGTCCACCCTGATCGGGTCAACGATGTCGCCGCGCTCGTCGAGGCGGGTGCCCAGCAACGAGTAGCAGCCGGCCGGCGGTGCGTCGAGGATCAGATCCAAGGCGACCGACTGATGCCGGTGCGGGCGCTGCTCCTGGTTGGGCGGCAGCACGCCGAACATTGCCCACAAGACGTGGGTGATGGTCAGCGTCTGCTCCTGGTTCTCGTTGGCCAGCAGCACGCTCACCCGGCTCTTGTCGTTCGCGCCGGGGCGGGAAGCGATCTCGTCCAGCTTGGCCACCGCGTCCGTGCGGCAGAACTTGGTCGCGGCGAATCTCGGCTCGCGCGCCTCGGCGCCCAGGTAGCGCAGCAACGGCTCGTCGTGCACCCAATACATGGCCGCCTCGGAGTCGGCGTAGAAGACCGAGCGGGCACCGGCGGGCAGGGTCAGGAAGTCACCCTTCTCCCACTTGACCAGCTGGCCGTTGACTGCGGCGAAGCCGTGCCCGAACAGCACGTAGTACAGCTGCGAGGTGGCGTTCGGGCTGGTGCCGATCTGCTCGCCGGCGCGGATGCGCAGGAAGTTGGCCAGCAGCGCGGGACTGGTCGCCGCACCTGCGATGCCCAGGTCGGCGGAGAGATCCAGGGGCACCACACCGGTGGGCTGGTCCAGGTAGAGGTCGGGTCCGAACTGGGTAATCGGAACCTGCGGCGCATATCCGGAGCCGACCGGATTGGCGGCCTTGGAGTACTCGAAGTAGCAGGCTTCGTCGGCCCAGTCGGCGAAGCGGCCCTCGAATCCGTACTCGGCAACGTTGGTCATCGGCGCGGGAATCGTCGGGTCCAGGTTCACGGCCACTGTCTGGGCTGGTTTCGCAGTGGACATTGCACATCTCCTTCATACTTAAGTACATCTTGTGTTTGAATCGTATCTATCTTGTATCTCAGTGTCAACCGCGGGCGCCGGTGTACCGTCATAAACGCGTGTGAGATACGACTTAGCTACAAGAAGGGGTGCCGTGGCAGCGAAGCCGACCGGCCCACGTTCCGGCACGGCCAAAGACCGTGCCCTGGAGTACGTCAAGACCCAAGTGCTCACCGGCGCCTTTCCGGGCGGCGAACTGATCAGCGAGGGCGATATTGCCACCGCGCTGGGCATGTCGCGAACCCCGGTGCGCGAGGCCTTCTTGCGTATGGAGGCCGAGGGCCTGCTGCGGCTGTATCCGCAGCGCGGGGCTCTCGTCATCCCGGTCTCGCCCGACGAGGTCCGCGCGGTCATCGAGGCCCGGTTGGTGATGGAGCAGTACGCCGCCAGGAAGGTGGTCGGACGCGGAGCGGCCGCGTGCGCCGCCGTGTTCGAGCGGCTATCGGGTGAGCTGCAAAGGCAGCGCGACGCGGCGGCGGCGAGCGACTGGCGGGGATTCCTCGACTCCGATCGGAGCTTCCACGCCATCACCCTGGAAGAGGCGGGGAACGGGATTTTGTGCGGCTTCTACTCGTCGCTGCGCGACCGGCAGATGCGGATGATCGGCGAATCGGCGATGCGCGAACCGGATCGGGTGGCGACCATCCAGCACGAACACCTCGCCATTGCCGAAGCGCTGCGCGATGGCGATCTGCCGCGGGCACTGCAGGCCGTGCAGACCCACCTGGCCAGCACCGTGCGCGCCATCGGCCTCGATGCGTCGTTGCTCTGACCTACCGGAAGGCCCTAACCAGCCCCGGTCTGACCATGGGCCTCCTGCTCGGTACCTCGGTCGGAAGGAGGTTGTTTGAGGCCAGCTGCCCGGACAAGGACTGACAGCACGATGGCTACCAGAAGTAGCGCCGGGACGTCTCCCCACAGATGTCGGACGTGGTGGTCGTTCCCGAAGGATTGCGCCGCCATTATTGCGGCATGGACGGCACTCGAGCACACGGTGAACCAGATCAGGCTGATATTGGCCTCGGGGCGACGCGCGGCGTTCCAGAGGAAAAGGCCCAGCGTTGCGTACACGCCAACGATCATCATGAAGTAGTCGGACTGGTAAGGGGCACCGGGATGCCATGCCCACCCGGACGGCCACACCACGGCAATCGGATAGAGCAGAACCATCACCGCGCCAAAGGCAACGAGCGCGATCTGAAGAAGTTTGTAGCTGGACGAGGGTGTCATTGCACCTCCAAGAGGTAGTCGGTCCAAGATTTAGGATCTCGAAGGCGATTCGTGGAAGCAAGTACCCGAATGGTGCTCAGAGCGTCCTTCGCGCGGTTACCTACGCGGTAGCGTCAGTGGTTAATGCTCGGCAACGCAGCTGCCGCGATGCGACGGGAGAAAACCATGAAGCGCTGCATCGTTTCAGGGCTGGCCGCCGTGCTGATGGGCATCGGGCTGATCGCCGCCGCGCCGCCGGCCGGCGCCGGCTGCCAGTACGGCGGACCCGTGATCAGCAAGTGCGACGGACCCATCCAGCCCGACGGCAGCTGGGAACGTTGCGTGGTGACCCACAACCTGGTGGCCAACGGCGCCAGTTCTTTCTTCGTGCCCGAACGGACCTGCAACGTAATGGGCCCTGGGGGCTTCGACCCGCACATCGACGGCTGAGGGCTGTCGGACCAGTTCCATATACTCGAACACATGTTCGATGCATTGGTCATGCTTGATCGCATCACCGGCGCGGCGCGGGTGGAAGCCCAGGCCGCGGCGGCTCGCCTGCTCGCGATCGGCGACCTGTTCAGGTTGCGGTTGGCCCAGCACGGCGAACACGCACAGTGGGCGGCCGACACCAGCGATGCGGTGGCTGCCGAAATCGCCGCCGCACTCGACATCAGCGTGGCGATGGGCCACAGCAACCTGCGTTACGCCCGGGCCATGCACGAACGGCTGCCGGATGTGGCCGCCGTCTTTCGGGCCGGCGACATCGACTTCCGGCTGTTTCGCACCATCGTGTTTCGCACCGACCTGATCGTCGATGCCGATGCGCTGGCCGCTGTGGATGCCCGGCTGGCGATCAAAGCGCCACGCTGGCCGTCGATGACCAACTGGAAGCTCGCGACAGAGATCGATCGCTTGGTCGCCAAGACCGATCCCGACGCGGTGCGCAGGTCGCGCGAGTATGCGGCGGACCGCTATCTGGAGGTCACGCCGATGGACCCAGGCATGGCGCTGCTCAGCGGCACGGTCTTCGCGACGACGGGGCAAACGCTCGATCGCCGGCTCGACGAACTCGCCAAGACCGTGTGCGATGCCGATCCCCGCACCGTCGGGCAGCTGCGCGCCGACGCACTGGGCGCACTGGCGGCCGGCCGGGACCGGTTGGCGTGCGGATGCGACCGGGTCGATTGCCCGACCGGTTCCGCGCCGCGACAACACAACTCCGTCGTGATTCACGTGGTCGCTGACAGCGCCACCGTGGACGGGTCCGGTGCGGCTCCGGGATTTCTCTACGGCGACGGCATCGTCCCCGCCGAAATCGTCCGCGAGTTGTCCAGATCGGCCAAGCTGCAATCGATTACCCCGCCGGCGGCCGCGGAATCCGGATACCTGCCGTCTCGGGCGCTGACGGACTACGTGCGGGCCCGCGACCTGACCTGCCGGGCACCGGGCTACGACCGGCCCGCGACCGAGTGCGATATCGACCACACCGTGCCCTATGGCGACGGCGGTGCTACCCATCCGTGCAACCTCAAATGCCTGTGCCGAAAACATCACCTGCTCAAGACTTTCTGGGGATGGCGTGACCAGCAGCTGCCCGACGGCACCATTGTCTGGACACTGCCCGACGGGCACACCCGCGTCACCACACCCGGCAGCGCTTTGCTCTTCCCCGCCTTGTGCGCCGGCGCCGACCCGCCGCCGGTCGTTGCGATGCCGGACATGCAGTGCAGCGACCGCGACGCGATGATGCCGACCCGGACCCACACCCGCGCGCAGAACCGCGCTGCTCGCATCGCCGCCGAGCGCCAGCACAACCGAAAGTCCCGCCAAGCGCGCAAAAAGCGTTGGGAATACACCCATGTCGGATCATCCGACGACGACGATCCCGCGCCGTTCTAACCGATCAGCACCGCATACCGCGGCTTGATCACCCCGTCGATCAGCGCGAGGCGCTCGCCGAACGGAATGAAGGCCGATTTCATCGCATTGATGGTGAACCGTTCGAGGTCGCTCCACCCGTAGCCGAAAGCCTGGACCAGTCGGTGCATTTCGAGGCTCATCGTGGTGTCGCTCATCAGCCGGTTGTCTGTGTTGACGGTGACCCGGAATCGTGCACGGGCCAACAGGTCGAACGGGTGATCCGCGATACTGTTGACCGCGCCGGTCTGCACATTCGAGCTCGGGCACAGCTCCAGCGGAATCCGCTTGTCGCGCAGGATCGATGCCAGCCTGCCCAGCTGGACGCCGCCACCCTCGACGATCTCGATATCGTCGACGATGCGCACCCCATGACCAAGCCGGTCGGCGCCGCAGAACGCGATCGCGTCGTGGATCGAGGGCAGGCCGAATGCTTCACCGGCGTGAATAGTGAAGCGCGCATTGTGATCTCGCATGTATTCAAATGCGTCCAGGTGCCGCGTGGGCGGGTTGCCCGCCTCGGCGCCGGCGATGTCGAAGCCGACAACACCTTTGTCCCGGAACCGAATAGCCAACTCAGCGATCTCACGGGATAGCGCGGCGTGACGCATCGCGGTGACCAACAGACGGACCACGATTGGCCGTCCGGCCGCGGCGGTGGCCTTCTCGCCGGCGGCGAAACCCTGCACGACGGCGTCGACGATCTCGTCGAAGGACAAGCCGCGGTTGATATGCAGCTCCGGGGCGAACCGCACCTCGGCGTAAACCACGGAGTCGGCGGCCAGATCCTCCACGCACTCGTAGCCGACGCGGTACAGGGCCTCGGGCGTCTGCATCACCGCCACGGTGTGCGAGAACGGCTCCAGGTAGCGCTCCAGCGAGCCGCTGTGCGACCGGGTGCGAAACCACGTCGCCAGCTCTTCGGCGTCGGTGGCGGGCAGCTCGTCGTAACCGATCTGACCGGCAATGTCGAGCACGGTCGACGGGCGCAAACCCCCGTCGAGGTGATCGTGCAGCAGGGCCTTGGGCGCCTGCTGGATCTGCCGTAGATCCAGCGGGGCGCTCACCCGACGATCCGATCGATGATCAGCGGCCGCGACGGCGGTACCGCGTCGCTGACGGTCCACGCGCCGTCCAGTTCGGCCATCGCGGCCACGAAGCGTTCGGGGGTATCGGTATAGAGGGTGAACAACGGCTCACCGGCGGCAACCGGTGAGCCCGGGCGCCGATGAATCCGAACGCCGGATCCGAATTGCACCTGCCCACCCGGACGGGATCTGCCCGCACCGAGTCGCCAAGCTGTTAGCCCCACTGCCATCGCGTCGATGTTTCCCATTGTGCCGCTCCGCGCGGCGATCACGGTCTCCGAATGTGAACCGATTGGCAACGGAACCGACAAGTCGCCGCCCTGGGCCGCGACCAGCTGCCGGAAGCGGTCCATCGCGGTGCCGTCGCGCAGCGTCTGGCCGGGGTCCTGGCCGTCGATCCCGGCCAGCTCGAGCATCTCGGCGGCCAGCGCGATCGTCAGCTCCACGACGTCGGGCGGCCCGCCGCCGGCCAGCACGTCGAGTGCCTCGGCAACCTCGAGCGCATTGCCGACGGTCGCTCCCAGCGGGCAGTCCATGTCCGTCAACAGCGCCCGCGTGGGCACGCCGTGCGCCGCGCCCAAGTCGACCATCGTGTGGGCAAGTTCGCGACACTGCGCCTCGGTCGCCATTAGCGCACCGGCACCGGTCTTGACGTCGAGCACCAGCGCGCCGACTCCCTCGGCCAGCTTCTTGCTCATGATCGAGCTGGCAATCAGCGGCAACGAATCGACCGTGGCGGTGATGTCGCGCAGCGCGTACAGCAACTTGTCGGCCGGCGCCAGCTCACCGGCGGCGAATATCGCCGCACCGATGTCGCAAAGTTGTTGGTGCACTTGCGCAACGGTGATTCCCGCGGTGAATCCGGCGATCGATTCCAGCTTGTCCAGGGTGCCGCCGGTATGGCCGAGTCCGCGGCCGGAGACCTTGGGTATCGCAGCGCCGCAGGCCGCCACGACCGGCACCAACACCAGCGTGGTCTTGTCCCCGACCCCGCCGGTCGAATGCTTGTCCACGGTGGTCAACGGTGTCGAACGCCGGCGCAGATCGCTGAAATCCAGCCGGTCGCCCGACGCCAGCATCGCCGCCGTCCAGCTGGCGATCTCGCCGCTGTCCATGCCGCGCCAGAAGATCGCCATCAATAGCGCCGCCATCTGCTCGTCAGCCACGCGGCCACCGGTGTAGGCGTCGACGATCCAGTCGATCGCGGCATCGGACAGCCGGCCGCCGTCGCGCTTGGTCCTGATGACCGTCGGAGCGTCGAATGCGAAGTCGGTCAACGACGTTCCCGGGCCAGATCGTCGGCATCGAACGGATCGGGCAACAGCTCTTCGAGGCGGCGAGGGCCGGCCGGATGCGCGATTAGCAGCTCGCGTCCACCGTGCTCCAGCAGCACTTGGCGACACCGCCCGCACGGCATCAGCAGCGCACCTTGTGAGTCAACGCACACCAGGGCAATCAACCGGCCGCCACCAGTCGTATGCAGGGCAGACACCACACCGCATTCGGCACAGAGACCCAGGCCATATGAGACATTTTCCACATTGCAGCCAGTCACCACGCGGCCGTCGTCGACCAGCGAGGCAGCACCCACCGGGAATTGCGAATACGGGGCGTAAGCCCCTGATGCGGCCTGTATTGCTTTGTCCCGCAGCAAATTCCAATCAACTTCAGGCATACCGCAACCCCAATCACCGATGGGCTTACTCGAGAAGGCCAACCTTAACTCTGGCACGAAAACACCTTTCGCGAATGGTGTTGCTTGGTTCCGGACGCATCGTTACGGGGCTAAGCTCGTTTCCCCGGCAAAAAGGTTTCGCGGAAGATATAGGAACTGGTTTGAGCACGCAGGCGACGGAGTCATCACACAAGCGGCGGCCACCCCGGACCCTGTATCGCGGGGATCCGGGCATGTGGTCGTGGGTGCTGCATCGCATCACCGGCGCGACGATCTTCTTCTTCCTGTTCGTGCACGTCCTGGACACCGCCCTGGTCAGGGTGAGCCCGCAGGCCTACAACGAAGTGATCGCGACCTACAAGACCCCGATCGTGGGCCTGATGGAGCTCGGCTTGGTCGCCGCAGTGCTTTTCCATGCACTCAACGGCATCCGCATCATCTTGATCGACTTCTGGTCGGAAGGGCCGCGCCATCAGAAGACGATGTTGTGGGTCATCGCGGTGATCTACCTGTTGGTCATGGTGGCGGCGGTGGTGGCCATCGGCGTTCATATGATGGAGCACTTCCGATGAGCAGCCCCGACCTTCAGCTCGGCCGCGGCGAGGTGGCGCCGGTCGCCCAGCGCAGCCACGATCGGCCACCCAGCCTGGACAATCCGCGCTCACCACGTCGTCGCGCCGGCATCCCCAACTTCGAGAAATTCGCCTGGCTGTTCATGCGGTTTTCCGGCGTCGCGCTGGTGTGCTTGGCGATCGGGCACCTGTTCATCATGCTGATGTGGGAAAACGGCGTGTACCGAATCGACTTCAACTATGTGGCGCAGCGCTGGGCGTCGCCGTTCTGGCAATTCTGGGATCTGGCCCTGTTGTGGCTGGCGCAATTGCACGGCGGTAATGGCCTGCGCACCATCATCGACGACTACAGCCGCAAAGACAGCACCCGGTTCTGGCTGAACAGCCTGCTGCTGTTGTCGATGGGGTTCACGTTGGTGCTGGGTACCTACGTGTTGATGACGTTCGACGCGAACATTTCTTGATTAAGGAGCCCCGTTGATCCAGCAACACCGATACGACGTGGTGATCGTCGGCGCGGGCGGTGCCGGAATGCGGGCCGCCGTCGAGGCCGGACCCCGCGTACGCACCGCGGTGCTGACCAAGCTCTACCCCACCCGTAGCCACACCGGCGCCGCCCAGGGCGGCATGTGCGCCGCGCTGGCCAACGTCGAAGACGACAACTGGGAATGGCACACCTTCGACACCGTCAAGGGTGGCGACTACCTCGCGGACCAGGACGCCGTGGAGATCATGTGCAAGGAAGCCATCGACGCGGTGCTCGACCTGGAGAAAATGGGGATGCCGTTCAACCGCACCCCCGAGGGCCGTATCGACCAGCGCCGCTTCGGCGGTCACACCCGCGACCACGGCAAGGCCCCGGTGCGCCGCGCCTGCTACGCCGCGGACCGCACCGGCCACATGATCCTGCAGACGCTCTACCAAAACTGCGTCAAGCACGACGTGCAGTTCTTCAACGAGTTCTACGCACTGGACCTGGTGCTGACCCAGACGCCGAGCGGCCCGGTGGCGACCGGCGTGGTTGCCTACGAGCTGGCCACCGGAAGCATCCACGTCTTCCACGCCAAGGCCGTGGTGCTCGCGACCGGCGGCTCGGGCCGCATGTACAAGACCACCTCCAACGCGCACACGCTGACCGGCGACGGCATCGGCATCGTCTTCCGCAAGGGACTTCCGTTGGAGGACGTGGAGTTTCACCAGTTCCACCCGACGGGCTTGGCCGGTCTGGGCATCTTGATCTCCGAAGCGGTGCGCGGTGAGGGCGGCCGGTTGCTCAACGGCGAGGGCGAGCGCTTCATGGAGCGCTACGCCCCGACGATCGTCGACCTGGCCCCCCGCGACATCGTGGCCCGCTCGATGGTGCTGGAGGTCCTCGAGGGCCGCGGCGCCGGGCCGCACAAGGATTACGTGTACATCGACGTCCGCCACTTGGGTGCCGACGTGCTGGAGGCCAAACTGCCCGACATCACCGAGTTCGCCCGCACCTACCTGGGTGTGGACCCGGTCAAAGAACTAGTGCCGGTCTACCCGACATGCCACTACGTGATGGGTGGCATCCCCACCACCGTCACCGGACAAGTGTTGCAAGACAACACCTCTACCGTCCCGGGCTTGTACGCGGCCGGTGAGTGCGCGTGCGTGTCGGTGCACGGCGCCAACCGGCTGGGCACCAACTCGTTACTGGACATCAACGTGTTCGGCCGCCGCGCCGGGATCGCCGCAGCCAGTTACGCCCAGGGCCACGACTTCGTCGAGATGCCGGCGAATCCGGAGGCGATGGTCCTCGGCTGGGTGGCCGACATTCTGTCCGAACACGGCAACGAACGCGTCGCCGACATTCGTAGCGCCCTGCAGCAGACGATGGACAACAACGCCGCGGTGTTCCGCACCGAGGAGACGCTGAAGCAGGCGCTCACCGACATCCACGCGCTCAAGGAGCGTTACTCCCGAATCACCGTGCACGACAAGGGGAAACGCTTCAACAGCGACCTACTGGAAGCCATCGAGCTGGGCGTTTTACTGGAGCTGGCCGAGGTTACCGTGGTCGGCGCACTGAACCGCAAGGAGTCGCGCGGCGGCCACGCCCGCGAGGATTACCCGAACCGTGACGACGTCAACTACATGCGCCACACGATGGCTTACAAGCAGGGCAGCGAGCTGTTGAGCGACATCGTGCTCGACTTCAAACCCGTCGTGCAGACGCGCTACGAACCCAAGGAGCGGAAGTACTGATGTCTGTCGAAGAAGCAGAGGCACCCGAGGCCTTGCCCGGGGAACCGCCGCTGCCGGCGGTGCCGGACGGCGCGGTGATGGTGACTCTCAAGATCGCCCGGTTCAACCCGGACGACGCCGATGCGTTCGCGGAAACCGGTGGCTGGCAAAGCTTTCGGGTGCCGTGTCTGCCCAGCGACCGGTTGCTCAACCTGCTGATCTACATCAAGGGCTACCTGGACGGCACGCTCACCTTCCGGCGCTCCTGCGCGCACGGCGTGTGCGGGTCAGACGCGATGCGGATCAACGGCGTCAACCGGTTGGCCTGCAAGGTGCTGATGCGCGACTTGCTGCCGAAAAAATCGGGCAAGTCGCTGACCATCACGGTCGAACCGATCCGCGGGCTGCCGGTGGAAAAGGACCTGGTGGTCGACATGGAGCCCTTCTTCGACGCCTACCGCGCCGTGAAGCCGTACCTGATCACCTCCGGCAACCCGCCGACCCGCGAGCGGATCCAAAGCCCCACCGACAGAGCCCGTTACGACGACACCACCAAGTGCATCCTGTGCGCGTGCTGCACCACCAGCTGCCCGGTGTTCTGGAGCGAGGGCACCTACTTCGGCCCGGCCGCCATCGTCAACGCGCACCGGTTCATCTTCGACAGTCGCGATGAGGCCGCCGGTGAGCGCCTTGACATCCTCAACGAGGTCGACGGTGTGTGGCGCTGCCGCACGACGTTCAACTGCACCGAGTCCTGCCCGCGTGGCATTCAGGTCACGAAGGCGATTCAAGAGGTCAAGCGCGCGCTGCTGTTCTCACGCTGAGACCAGCGGTGCCGCACTCGGCCACCAGGTCGTCGACCACGGCCTGCCACGACGCATCGTCGATGCAGAGCTGGCTGGCGGTGAGCACCAGGCGGTCGGGTTCTCCGGGCAGCAGCGAGACCGCGAACAACCGGCCGGTGTGCATATCGAAGCTGGCCAGATGGCGCGCCACGACGTCGGTGACCGCACCGCCGGGGGGTTCGACTCCCCACGCCCATCCGCCGCCTGGGCGAGTCATCCAGATCTTCAATTTGGATTCGAACACGGTGCCAAGGTCGGGGTGAGCGGCGAAAACCGCGTCGACCGCGGCGCGGACCCGCGCCTGGTCCAGCCGCGGTTCGGCGACCAGCACCTCGGTGTGGGTGGCGGGCTCGATGTCTTCCAGTCGGGGCGGCTCGTCGAAGTAGCAGTAAGTCATCAGCACAGACTTGCCGGGGAGCCTCAGAGGATTATTGGAAGAACCTTGGTCACATTTGGCTGAGCTGTCTCGTCTTGCACGGTATGACACAGAAAACCCGCATCGAGCCCCTACCACCCAAGCGCGCCGGCCTGATTACCCGCGCCATGTACCGGGTCGCCAAGCGCCGCTACGGCCAGGTTCCCGAACCGTTCGCGGTGGCCGCGCATCATCGCCGGCTGATGGTCGCCGGCGCCGTGCACGAGACGATGATCGACCGGGCGTCGCGCACGCTGCCGGTCAGCGTGCGCGAGCTAGCGGTGTTCTGGACCGCACGCGCGATCGGCTGCTCGTGGTGCGTCGACTTCGGGTCGATGCTGCAGCGCCTGGACGGCCTGGACATCCAGCGGCTCAAGGAGATCGACAACTACGCCACCTCAACGGCTTTCACCGACGACGACCGCGCCGCGATCGCTTACGCCGACGCGATGACCGCCGATCCGCACACCGTCACCGACGAACAGGTCGCCGACCTGCGGACCCGATTCGGCGACGCCGGCGTGATCGAGCTGACCTACCAGATCGGCGTGGAGAACATGCGGGCCCGGATGAACTCTGCGCTGGGCATCACCGAGCAGGGCTTCAATTCCGGTGACAGCTGCCGCATTCCGTGGGCGACCGCCTAGCGGCGCTAAAGTGGCTTATGCGTGTCTGGGAGCTGGAGCCGGGTCGGCTGATGGTCTCCGGCGCGTTCTCCGACCTCGCCATCCACCATCACGCCGCGGTTCAGATCACGCTCGGCGCGCAGGGCCCGTTGGAAATCACCCGCGACGGCAATGCATATCAGATGTGTCGCCTGGTGGTCGTCGGCAGCGGCGCACGGCATGCGGTGCGCTCGGATGCGACGGCCGCGGCGCTGGCCGACGCCGGTCCGGAGGCCGCGGCCAAGTTCCTCGTCGAGCGGCTCTGCGGGCCGCAAGAGGGGCGGGAATCGGGGCACCCACAGCTGCGCCAGGCGATGGGTCAGGCTTGTTGGCATGCCTGTGATGTCACGCTCCGAACGTGCCTTCTGCTGTGGCGCCCTGTGGCGTTCCAGCAGTGCGACGATCGCCCGCGAACTGCGCGGTCAACGACTGGGCCGCGATGTTCTGGAAATCGGCTCGGGCAGCGGATCGGTTGCCCGCCAAATTCTTTCGGCAGATCCACAGCTCGCCTGGGTGGCAACGGATCTCGACCCGCACATGACGCAGGCCGCCGCCGCCCGGCTGCTCGAATTCCCCAACGCATCGGCGCGAACCGGCGACGCCACCGCGATGGAATTCCCCGACAACTCCTTCGACTCCGTCGTCAGCTGCCTGATGCTGCACCACATCATCGACTGGGAGCGCGCGCTCGCCGAGGTGGCACGCGTGTTGCGCCCGGGCGGAAACTTCGTGGGCTACGACCTGGTCCGAACCCCGTTGGCCAGCGCGTTTCACCGGTTGGACGGCTCGCCGCACCGGCTGATCGTGCCCGCGGAGTTTCAGGCCGAATGCGCGCGACAGGGCCTGACGGTCAGCGTGAGCTCGCGGCTGCTCGGCCACGTCATGCGTTTCGTCGCGAGGAAAGCGGGGACCCGGTGAACTTCTCGGGGTTGGCCACATCCCATAGGGCGCAGACTTTTCCGTCGCGCACCGTCATGGCCATGATCCGCGGCATCATCTCGCGATAACCGCCGCTGGCGGGGACGCCCACCGTGTAGCCGCCCAACTCGCCGTTGACCAGCCCCAGCTGATACGAGGTGAACATCGCCGGGCCGTAGCGGTTGGCCAGGCCGAAGAAGAACCGGGCCACCTTGTCCGCACCATGGATGACGTTGATTGCCGTGGGCGCCTTGCCATTCGAATCGCCGGTCATCGTCACATCCGGATGCAGCAGCGCCACCACGGATTCCAGGTCGCCGGCGGCCATCGCGGCCATCAACTTGCCGACCACCTCGTTGTGCGACGGATCGGGCTTCGGCGGCGCCTGACCCGCGACCGCCTTGCGGGCTCGCGACGCCAGCTGCCGGGCGGCGGGCTCGTTGGTTCCCAGCACCTCGGCCACCTCGGAGAACGGCATCGAGAACCCGTCGTGCAGCACGAACGCGATCCGCTGATCGGGCGACAGCCGCTCCAGCACCACCATCGCCGCGAACCGGGCGTCCTCGCGGGCCACCACCGCCGACAGCGGATCGGCACCGTCAAAGCCGGTCACCACCGGCTCGGGTAGCCAGTTGCCGGTGTAGGTCTCGCGACGGTGTGCGGCCGAGCGCAGCCGATCCAGCCCGAGCCGGCTCACCACGGTGGTCAGCCAGGCCCGCAAGTCGGTGATCGCGTTATCTTGTTTGTCCCAGCGCAGCCAGGCTTCCTGGACGATGTCCTCCGCGTCGGCCACGGTGCCCGTCACCCGGTAAGCGACTGCCATCAGATGCGGCCGCAATGCTTCGAAATCGGTGACCTGCGTCGCGGTCATATCCCGAGCCTATGCGCATCTTGGCAAGTTCTGTGCGCACGATGGCTCGCAACTACGTGCTGCCTGACCCGACAGTAGGGGGAGACAGCAAACAGTCGAACGTTGAGGGGACACATGGCTGGGCGGTTGCAGGGCAAAGTGGCGTTCATCACCGGCGCCGCACGCGGGCAGGGCCGCGCGCACGCCGTGCGGTTCGCCGAAGAGGGCGCGGACATCATTGCCGTGGACATCTGTCAGCAGATCGACTCCGTCGCCTACCCGATGGCCTGTCCAGAGGATCTGGACGAAACCGTGAACCTGGTGGAGAAGACCGGGCGTCGTATCGTCGCCCGGCACGCCGATGTCCGTGACTTCACTCGTCTGGAGTCGGTCCTGGCCAACGCGGTGGGCGAGCTCGGCCGCGTCGACTTTGTGCTGGCGAACGCCGGCGTGGCGCCGGGCATCGGCCTCGCCGAGCCGCCGGTGAAGGCGTATGTCGACGCGATCGACGTCATGCTCCACGGCGTCTACGCCACGGTCGAAGCGGCCCTGCCTCATCTCCTCGAGCACGGCGACGGCGGGGCGATTGTCATCACCAGTTCGGCGGCAGGTTTCAAGTCCCCGGTCCGCGATTTCGAGATGCGCAACCCGGGTCTGGCCGGCTACACCGCGGCCAAGCACGGGGTCATCGGGTTGATGCGCTACTACGCGACTACGTTGGCGGAGAAGGAGATTCGAGTGAACTCCGTGCATCCGACCGGGGTAGCCACGCCGATGATTCAAAACGACGTAATGGATGACTTCATGGAGAAGCATCCCTCGTTCGGGGCGGCCATGACGAATCTGCTGCCCGTCTCGGTGATCGATGCGCGCGACGTCACCGAGGCGATGATCTACCTGTGCGCCAAGTCCGGTCGCTACATCACCGGCACGACGCTGTCTGTGGATGCCGGAATATTGCTCAAGTGATCCCCCTCCGTGGCGTTACGCTCACGGACAGGATGACTGACAATCTTTGGCTGCACTTCGCCCGGCACGGCACGGGTATCAGGCCGCCGATCATCACTCGCGGCGAGGGTGTGATGATCTTCGACGACCGCGGCAAGAGCTACCTGGACGGGCTGTCCGGGCTGTTCACCGTGCAGGTCGGCCACGGTCGCACCGAGCTTGCCGAAGTCGCGGCGCGCCAGGCGAGCACACTGGCGTTCTTCCCGCTGTGGGGATATGCCACCCCGACCGCCATCGAGCTCGCCGAACGCCTCGCGCAGTACGCCCCGGGCGACCTGAACCGGGTCTTTTTCACCACCGGCGGCACCGAGGCCGTCGAGACCGCGTGGAAAGTGGCCAAGCAATACTTCAAGCTGACCGGCAAACCCGGTAAATACAAAGTGATTTCGCGTGCGATCGCCTATCACGGCACCACGCAGGGCGCGCTCGCGATCACCGGGCTGCCCCGTTTCAAGGCGCCGTTCGAGCCGGTCACACCGGGCGGGTTCCGGGTGCCGAACACGAACTTCTA
This sequence comes from Mycobacterium montefiorense, assembly GCF_003112775.1. Taxonomy (GTDB): domain Bacteria; phylum Actinomycetota; class Actinomycetes; order Mycobacteriales; family Mycobacteriaceae; genus Mycobacterium; species Mycobacterium montefiorense. Next base: position 145,418 of record NZ_BFCH01000009.1, read on the forward strand.
CCGGGCACCCAGACCGTTTCAGAATGACGCAAAAGCCTTCGGGCAGTGGGCCGCCGACCGGATCGCCGAGGCGATCGAGTTCGAGGGGCCCGATACCGTGGCCGCGGTATTCCTGGAGCCGGTGCAGAACGCCGGCGGCAGCATCCCCTCTCCCCCAGGCTATTTCGAGCGAGTCCGGGAGATCTGCGACTCCTACGACGTGCTGTTGGTCTCCGACGAGGTGATCTGTGCGTTCGGCCGGATCGGTTCGATGTTCGCCTGCGACGACATCGGCTACCTACCCGACATGATCACCTGCGCCAAAGGCATGACGTCGGGCTACTCACCGATCGGCGCGATGATCGCCAGCGAGAAGTTGTTCGAGCCGTTCAACGACGGCGCGACTATGTTCCCGCACGGGTATACCTTTGGCGGCCATCCGGTTTCGGCTGCCGTCGGGCTGGCCAATCTCGACATCTTCGAGCGTGAGGGCCTCAACGATCACGTCAAGACCAATGCGCCCGTCTTCCGCGCCACCGTGGAGAAGCTGTACGACTTGCCGATCGTCGGCGACATCCGCGGCGAAGGGTTCTTCTACGGCGTAGAGCTGGTCAAGGACAAGGCGACCAAACAAACGTTCACCGACACCGAACGCCGATCGCTACTCGGTCACGTGTCCTCGGCGCTGTTCGAAGCCGGGTTGTACTGCCGCACCGACGACCGCGGCGATTCCGTCGTCCAACTGGCCCCGCCGCTGATCAGCGGTCAGGCCGAGTTCGACACGATCGAGTCGATCCTGCGCGGGGTGCTCAGCGAGGCGTACACGCGGATTTAGCGGTGCCGGTGGCCATCATCAGCTGGCGGGCATGCGCCGCGCTCGGGTTACTCACGAATCGCGATAGCGAGTTGCACAACCAGGCGAGCGCGGACCGCGCATCGGGATCGGGTGTGGTGTCGCGATGCATCTCCAGCTCGGCCAACACCTGTTCGAGTCCGGTGCGCCGCACCTGGGTCGATTTCTCCACCTGCTTGAGCAGCTGTTCCAACGATCGCGGCGAGGTGCCAGACCCATTTGTGCCGTCGCGGCGCCGCCACTTCGACCACAATCGCTCGTTTGGAATGGCACACCCTTTTCGACGTTGACGGCTGTTGGCTCCTGCCAGCGTAGTGCGTCGGTACGGCCGCCGCCCCGCGGATGAACTCGTCACATCCGCCTCAACAGTCACAGCGCGGCTCCCGCGAATTGCGGGGCCAATCGCCTAGTCTGCACACACGATGAGCTTCTTACGTTCTGCATCATGCCTGGCAGCGGCCATTTTTGTGATTGCCGCTCCGGCCGCGCCGGGTATACCGGCCGCGCTCGCGGAACCGAGCCCCGGGCCCAACGCCGGGGTGCCCAATTGCCCGTTCAAGGTGAACACCCCGCCCGCGGTGGACTCGTCGGAGGTACCCCAAGCAGGTGACCCGCCGATCCCGCTGGCGGTGCCCGCCAAGCCGGTGGGCGGCGAGGCACTGTCCAGCTGTGGCATCGTCGCCGCGCCCGATACACCGGCGCTACCGACTGACGTCTCCGCGGATGCCTGGATCGTCGCGGATCTGGATAGTGGTGCGGTGATCGCGGCCAAGGATCCGCACGGCCGGCATCGCCCGGCCAGCGTCATCAAGGTGCTCGTCGCGATGGCAGCCCTGAACGCGTTGCCGCTCAACAAATCGGTGGTCGGTACGGCCGACGATGCGGCCGCCGAGGGTACCAAGGTGGGCGTGGACGACGGCGGCGTCTACACCGTCAATCAGCTGCTGCATGGGTTGCTGATGCACTCAGGTAACGATGCGGCGCACGCGCTGGCCATGCAGCTGGGTGGGATGCAGCAGGCACTGGAGAAGATCAACGTGCTGGCCGCCAAGCTCGGCGGCCAAGACACCCGGGCGGCGACGCCGTCCGGGCTGGACGGGCCAGGCATGAGCACCTCGGCCTACGACATCGGCCTCTTCTACCGATACGCCTGGCAGAACCCGACTTTCGCCGACATCGTCGCGACCCGCACGTTCGACTTCCCCGGCCACGCCGACCACCCGGGCTACGAGCTGGAGAACGACAACCAGCTGCTCTACAAGTACCCGGGCGCCCTGGGGGGTAAGACCGGATACACCGACGACGCCGGCCAGACTTTTGTGGGCGCGGCAAACCACGACGGTCGTCGGCTGATGGCCGTATTGATGCACGGCACCCGGCAACCCATCGCACCCTGGGAACAGGCGGCGCACCTGCTGGACTACGGCTTCGCCACCGCGCAGGGCACCCAGGTCGGCACGCTGGTCGGGCCCGACCCCTCGTTGGCACCCAAACAGGACAGCGCCGCCGAGCGGACCGGCGCCGGCTCCCAGGCGGCGGGGTATTTGTCGTCGGCCGACGCGTTGCCGGTGCGGGTGGGTGTGGGCATCATCGGCGCCATCGTCGTCTTCACGTTGATCATGGTCGCGCGGTCGATGAATCGCCGGACGATATAACGATTAGCTGAACTGCCGGATGCCGCAGTGCATCGGCGGTAGCGTCTAACCCCCCTGACGCGACAAGACATCGGGTGAACGCGGAATGAGCGAAAAGGCCGACGTACCGGCTTCCAGTCCGCCATTTCTGCCGCGGATAATCGTCCGCTTTGCGGTGCTGATCGTCCTGTTATGGGTGGGCCTGACCGCCGTCGTGAATCTCGCTATTCCGCAGCTAGAAGTGGTCGGCAAAACCCACTCGGTATCGCTGAGCCCGAAAGACGCGGCCGCGGTTCAGGCGATTAAGCACGTGGGTCAGGTATTCCACGAGTTTGCTTCCAACAGCTCGCTGACGATTGTGCTGGAAGCCGACAAGCCGCTCGATAACGATGCGCACCAGTTCTACAACGAGCTGATGCGCAAGCTTTCGGCGGACACCCAGCACATCGCACACATCCAGGACTTCTGGAGTGATCCGGTGACCGCGGGGGGATCACAAAGCCTGGACGACAAGGCCGCTTTCGTCGTGGTGTACCTCGTCGGCAACAACGAAACGCAGGCATACAACTCGGTTCATGCCGTCGAGCACGTCGTGAATACCACGCCGGCGCCGCCCGGAGTCAAGGCATATGTCACCGGCCCGTACGCGCTGATCGCCGACCAAACCGAGGCCGGCGACCGCAGTGTCGTCAAGGTCACCCTGATCACCGGCTTGGTGGTCGCGGCGATGTTGCTCTTCATCTACCGATCCGTCGTCACCACGGTTCTCGTCCTGGCCATCGTCGGGATCGACTTGGGGGCGATGCGCGGCGTCGTCGCCTTTCTCGCCTATCACAACGTTTTCGGTCTTTCGACCTTCGCGACGAACTTGCTTACCCTGCTGGCCATCGCCGCCAGCACGGACTACGTGATATTCATGCTCGGGCGCTATCACGAGGCGCGCGATGCCGGCGAAGATCGCGAAATTGCCTTCTACACAATGTTTCACGGGACCGCCCATGTGATTCTGGGCTCGGGCCTGACCATCGCCGGCGCCATGTATTGCCTGAGCCTTGCCCGTCTTCCGTATTTCAAGACGCTCGGCGCTCCCTGCGCCATCGGCATGTTGGTCGCGGTGTTCGCCGCGCTCACGCTCGGGCCGGCGGTGCTGACCGTGGCCAGCTCGTTCAACCTGTTCGAGCCCAAGCGGCGAATGGCCACCCGGCGCTGGCGCCGAGTGGGGACCGCAATCGTTCGCTGGCCCGGCCCGGTACTCGCCGCAACGTGCGCGGTGGCGTCCATTGGCCTGCTGGCCTTGCCTAACTACAAGACAACCTACGATCTGCGCAAATTCATGTCCGCCAGCATGCCGTCCAATATGGGGGACGCGGCCGCGGGCAGGCACTTTTCGCGATCTAGCCTAACCCCCGAGGTGCTGTTGCTCGAATCCGATCACGACATGCGCAACCCGGTGGACACACTGGTGTTGGACAAGGCCGCAAAGGCTATCTTTCACAGCCCCGGAATCGTTCAGGTGAAATCGATAACCCGACCCCTGGGAAGGTCCATCGACCATACGTCGATTCCGTTCATCATGAGCATGCAGGGCGTGATGAATGCCGAAAACATGGAATTCACGAAGGCCCGGGTGGACGACATGGTGATCCAAGAACACGCGATGGATGTATCGATCGAAGCGATGCGCCACATGTACGACCTGATGGGCCAGCTTGTTGACAACACCATCGATATGGATCACCTGACACACGACATCTCGAATATCACCGGAGATTTGCGAGATCACTTCGCCGATTTCGACGATTTCTTTCGACCGATTGGCAGCTATTTCTACTGGGAAAAACATTGCTTCGATATCCCCATCTGCTGGGCGATAAGGTCAGTATTCGATGTGTTCGACAACGTCGACCAGCTGAGCGAGAAATTAAAGGATCTCGCCAAAGACATGGGCGTGCTGACCGTCCTATTACCGCAGATGCGGGCGCAGCTCCTGCCAATGATTTCCACGATGACGATAATGCGGGACATGCTGGCCGTCTGGCACAGCACCCTTGCGTCTTTGAACGAGGAGCAGGAGATGAATACCAAGGATCCCGGCGCGATGGGCCGGGTCTTTGACGCCGCGCAGGTTGACGATTCGTTCTATCTACCCCAGTCGGCCTTCGACACCCCGGCCTTCAAGCGGGTCCTGAACATGTTCTTGTCACCGGACGGCAAGGCGGCGCGCTTCATCATTGCGCTGGAAGGAGATCCCGCGACGCCCGAGGGCATCGCCCGGGTCGAGCCGATCCAGCTCGCAGCCAAAGAGGCGATCAAGGGAACCCCGTTGCAGGGCGCCGCGATCTCGATGGGCGGGGTCGCCGCGACGTTCAAAGACCTCCAAGAGGCTGCCTTCTACGATCTGCTGATCGCCGTGGTCGCCGCGATCAGTCTCATCTTGATCATCATGATGATCGTCACCCGAAGTCTGATCGCCGCCGCCGTCATCGTGGGGACGGTGCTGCTCTCACTGGGCTCCTCCTTTGGCCTGTCCGTGCTCGTCTGGCAAGACCTCCTCGGCATCGATTTGTACTGGCTGGTGTTGGCGATGTCGGTGATGCTGCTGTTGGCCGTCGGCTCGGACTACAACCTGCTGCTGATCTCGCGGCTCAAAGAGGAAATCGGCGCCGGTCTGAATACCGGAATCATCCGTGCGATGGCCGGCACCGGCGGGGTGGTGACCGCTGCCGGCATGGTCTTCGCTGTCACCATGTCGCTGTTCATCTTCAGCGATTTGCGGATCATCGGTCAGATCGGCACCACGATCGGCCTGGGCTTGCTGTTCGACACGCTGATCGTGCGCGCGTTCATGACGCCATCGATCGCCGCGTTGCTCGGACGCTGGTTCTGGTGGCCGCAACAAGTACGCCCGCGCCCGGCCAGCCGGATGCTCAGATCCTCCGGACCCCGCCGGTTGGTGCGCGCCCTGTTGCAGACGCCCACCGAAAAACCGGCACAGACGACCCGGTCCTAGGCGGGCACCGCCGCGCGGCGCGCCTCCGAGGCAGGGGCGCCCAGCGCCGCAATGGCGGCGGCGACGGCCAGGGCCAGGACGACCGCGACCGGCCAGATCGCGGAGTGGTTTTGTGCGATGCCGCCGAGGGCCCCGCCCAGCGCAGTGGTTTCGATGGCAAGCAGGGTCGAGCAAAACCCGATCAGTATCCCGCGGTGGGGCTCGGCGGCGACCACGCCGATCCACGCAATCGCCGCGGCGAAGACGGCCAGGGCGGCCACCGTCGCTAGTAAGAACACGGTGCCGTAGGCCCAGATGTGAAGCCACTGACCGCACGACTCGGCCGCAATGCACAGCACGCCGGCCGCGGCGCTGAGCAGGGCACTGCCCAGCAGCATGCCGCACACCCCGAAGAGTTGGTAAACCTTGCGCCACAACGCGGAACCGATGACCAGTCCGATGCTGGACAGGGCCACCAGCACACGCAAAGTGCCGCTCTGGTGCGCGGTACGCAGGGCATAGAAGGTGGTGCCCAGCGCGAGCGGGGCGAACAACAGGCAGGTGATCACGTACCGGCGAAACCACAGCTGGGTGCGGGCGACCCCGAAGCCCCGCCGACAGGTGTCGCGCACGGACATCCTTGGTGCGATCGGAGTGGACCGCGCCGGGCCGACAAACAGCGCCGCGAAGCCGGAGGCGGCCAGTCCGAATGCGCCCAGGCAGAGCAGATCGCGGTGCAACGCCGCCTTGTCGCCGGTGACCAGCACCGGCACGACGAACAGAGCGGCAATGGTGGCGACCACCGACGCGATGGTCCCCTGGACCAGCAGCAGCCGCAGCGCGGACAGCTTGCAGGAGGGCATGTCGGGGTAGGCGACGTTGGAGACCGCGACGACGATTCCGCCCCCGACACTCATCAGCAGAAATACCGCCGCCGCAAGGAGGCCACTCCAGGGGATCACCGAGCCACACAAGATCAACGCGGCGGCACCCGCCGCCATCGCCGCCAGCAGCAGGTGCCGCATCTGGCCCACTCGCCGCAGCACGGCCGGCGACAACGAATTTCCGACGATGGAGCCGAGGCCGTACGCCGGAAACAGCAGCGCGGCCAGCCAGGTGAGGCCCAGGTGTGCGCAGATGAACGGCAACACCACAGCGCCATTGCTGAACTGCATACCGGCGGTGTAGAACGCACCCTGCGAAGGCAAGCGCGGGAACGGATTCGTCTGTGCTGAAACCTCCGCCGGTATTACGGCCATAACGTCGACTTTATGCATCCTGAGCAGGCAAAACTATCCTCCGATCGGATACGCCCGGACGAATCGCCTGTCCCCCGGTTGGGGGAACAGCCGGCGCACCTGTTGGATTACGGCGTACGCCGTTGACCGCGAAAGTTTGCTGTGGCACCGTCGGCGGATGACTGAACCCCTGTACGAGGACTCCGGCCTCCGGCTCGACGAGGACGGAATCACCATCCGCCGGTACTACTTTCCGATGGCCAGCCCGAAACGAATCGCGTACAGCGACATCCAGGGCGTCAAAACCGAAGAGATGACCTGGAATTCCGGCAAAGGCAGGGTCTGGGGCGCGGGCGACCCGCGCTACTGGTTCCCGCTGGACATCCGCCGGGCGGCTAAGCAAACCCTGCTGGTGCTCGAGCTCGGACACCGTGTGCGCCCGTGCATCACCCCCGAGGATCCTGACCGTGTCATCGAGTTGCTGCGCGATCGAGTGCAAATCACTTGAGACGGTCGCGTGTCGGGCCGACCGGCGCCGGCCTCGCTATGAAGCCACATAACGATTAGCCGAAAGACTCGATGCTTTTATCGCATCGGCGTAGCGTCTAACTCGCTAACGCAAGGAAAGGTCAAATTGTTTTGCGACCCGGTGACAACGCACGGGGGTAAAGATGGTTTCGATTGCCCGAGTCGTGAAACGAATGTGGTTGCTGTTAGCCGTCATCTCCATTGCCGTCGTCGCAGGTCTCGGCATCTATCGGCTGCATAGTATGTTCGGCGTTCACGGACATCCCGTGGTGAGGGTCAAGGCCGATCTTGAAGATCCTTTGTTCGACGCGAAACGCGTGACCTATGAAGTCTTCGGCCCAGCCGCGACGGCAAGGATCGCCTATTTGGATCCCGATGCGCGCGTGCAGAGGCTGGAAGATATTCCGCTGCCGTGGTCGCAAACGCTGACCACGACGCTGACTTCGGTCACCGTCAACCTTTTGGCGCAGAGCAGCGGCGGCGTGATCGGCTGCCGGATCCAGGTGAACGGAAAGACTGAGGACGAGAGATCCGAGACCGGGCCGAAAGCCTTGACGTTCTGCCAGGTGAACGCCGGATGAGCGAAACAGCCGCCGGTTCCAGTCGACCGTTTTTGCCACGAATGATCCGCTCGCTTGCTGTGCCGATCGTCCTGGTATGGCTAGGACTGACGGCCATCCTCAATATCGCCATCCCGCAGCTGGAAGCGGTTGGAAAAGCGCACTCGGTGTCGATGAGCCCGACGGGTGGCGCATCGATTCACGCGATAAAGCGCGTGGGCCAGGTGTTCGGGGAGTTCGATTCCGACAATGCGGCCACGATTGTGCTGGAAGACAACAAACCACTGGGCGATGAAGCCCATCGTTTCTATAACGAGCTGCTGCGGCGGCTTCGGGCCGATCCCCAGCACGTCGCGCACATTCAGGACTTCTGGAGTGATCCGCTCACCGCGGGGGGCTCGCAAAGCCCGGACGACAAAGCCGCGTATGTCGTGGTCTACCTCGCCGGCAAAACCGAAACGCAGGCATACAACTCGGTTTACGCCGTACGGCATATCGTGGACACCACGCCGGCGCCGCGCGGGCTCAAGGCATATGTGACGGGCTCGATGGCGCTCATCGCCGATCAATCGCAAGCCGGTGACGAAAGTATCGCAAGGGTCACCATGATCACCGGGGTGGTGATCGCGGCGATGTTGCTCTTCATCTACCGGTCTGTGGTCACCACGCTGCTTGTCCTCGTCACGGTGGGCATCGAATTGGGGGCCATTCGCGGCGTCGTCAGTTTTCTGGTTCATTACAACGTTTTCGGCCTTTCGACCTTCGCGGTCAATCTGCTCACGCTGCTGGCCATTGCCGCTAGCACCGACTACGCGATATTCATGCTCGGCCGCTATCACGAGGCCCGCTACGCGGGCATGGATCGAGAAACCGCGTTCTTCGCCATGTTTCACGGCACCGTCCATGTGATTTTGGGCTCCGGCTTGACCATTGCCGGCGCGATGTATTGCCTCAGCTTCGCGCGGCTGCCCTACTTCAAGTCGATGGGTCCGCCCTGCGCGGTAGGCATGTTGGTTGCGGTGTTCGCCGCGATCACCCTCGCCCCGGCGATCCTGACGGTTGGCAGCTCCTTCAAGATGTTCGACCCCAAGCGCAGGATGTCCACTCGGCGGTGGCGGCGGATCGGAACCGCGATCGTTCGCTGGCCCGGCCCGGTGCTCGCGGCGACCTGCGCGGTGGCGTTCGTCGGACTGCTGGCCCTGCCGAGTTACCGGACGACTTACGATCTGCGCAGATTCGTGCCGCCCAGCATGCCGGCCGTTGTCGGCGATACGGCCGCGGGGCGACACTTTTCGCAAGCTCTGCTGAACCCGGATGTGCTGCTAGTCGAGACCGACCATGACATGCGTACTCCAGTCGACATGCTCATCCTGGACAAGATTGCAAAATCTATCTTTCACAGCCCCGGCATCGCACAGGTGAAATCGATAACTCGGCCCCTGGGAACGTCCATCAAGCACACTTCGATTCCATTCATCATCAGCATGCAGGGCGTCACGAACGCCGAAAATATGCAGTTCATGAAGGCGCGATTGGACGACATGAATGTGCAAGTGGCAGCGATGACCGTATCCATCGAAACGATGAAACACATGTATGCGCTGATGGGCGAAATCGTCGACAACACCGTTGATATGGATCACCTCACGCATGACATGTCGAGCACCACCGACACCATCAGGGATCACCTGTCGGACCTATCGGATTTCCTCCGACCGATTGGCAGTTACTTCTACTGGGAAAAGCACTGCTTCGATATCCCCGCCTGCTGGGCGGTGCGAGCGATATTCGAAACGTTCGACAACGTCGATCAGCTGAGCGAGAAATTGGAGGATCTCGTCAAGGATATGGACGTCCTCATCCGGCTGTTGCCCGAGATGCGCGCGCAGATGCTACCGATGATTTCGACGATGACCATCATGCGCGACATGATGGTCGTCTGGCACGGCACGCTCTTGTCCCTCTATAAAAGAGCAGGAGATGAATACCAAGGATCCCGGCGCGATGGGCCGGGTCTTTGACGCCGCGCAGGTTGACGATTCGTTCTATCTGCCGCAGTCGGCTTTCGAAAACCCGGCATTCAAGCGAGGCCTCAAGATGTTCTTGTCGCAGGACGGCAAGGCCGCGCGCTTCATCATTTCCCTGGACGGCGATCCGTCGACGCCCGAGGGCATCGCCCGGGTCGAACCGATCCAGCTGGCAGCCAAAGAGGCGATCAAGGGAACCCCGTTGCAGGGCGCCGCGATCTCGATGGGTGGCACGGCTTCGACGTACCGGGACATCCAAGAGGGCGCCTTCTACGATCTGCTGATCGCCGGGGTCGCCGCGATCAGTCTCATCTTGATCATCATGATGATCGTCACCCGAAGTCTGATCGCCGCCGCCGTCATCGTGGGGACGGTGCTGCTCTCACTGGGCTCCTCCTTTGGCCTGTCCGTGCTCCTCTGGCAGGACATTCTGGGCATCGATCTGTACTGGCTGGTGTTGGCGATGTCGGTGATCCTGCTGTTGGCCGTCGGCTCGGACTACAACCTGCTGCTGATCTCGCGGCTCAAAGAGGAAATCGGCGCCGGTCTGAATACCGGAATCATCCGTGCGATGGCCGGCACCGGCGGGGTGGTGACCGCTGCCGGCATGGTCTTCGCTGTCACCATGTCGCTGTTCATCTTCAGCGATCTACGGGTAATTGGCCAGATCGGCACCACGATCGGCCTGGGCTTGCTGTTCGACACGCTGATCGTGCGCGCGTTCATGACGCCATCGATCGCCGCGTTGCTCGGACGCTGGTTCTGGTGGCCGCAACAAGTACGCCCGCGCCCGGCCAGCCGGATGCTCAGATCCTCCGGACCCCGCCGGTTGGTGCGCGCTCTGCTGCTGACGCCCGCCGATAAATCGCCGGACTCGGCACGGCGCTAGGCCGCCTGCAGGCTCACCGCCGGTGACATTACCGAGAAGGACCGGACGGGACGGTCGACTGCCAGCCGTGTCTTCGCCGGCGGAGCGCCCAGCGAGGCAAGGCCGGCGCCGATGGCCAGGACCAGCACCACCACGTCCGGCAAGATCGTGGAGTGGTTCTGTGCGAGGCTGCCGAGCACACCTGCCAACGCCGTGGATTCGATGGCTACCAGCGTCGAGCTGAACGCGATCAATGTCCCGCGGTGCGACTCGTCAGCGACCACGCTGATCCACGAAATGGCCGCGGCGAAGACGGCCTGGCCGGCCACCGTCGCCAGTAGGAAAACCGTGCCGTACGCCCAGATGTGAACCCATTGGCCCGACGACTCGGCCGCGATGGTCAGCGTGGCGGCTGTGATGCTGAGCAGCGCACTGCCCAGCATCATCCCGCGCACTCCGAACAGCCGGTAGACCTTGCGCCACAGCGGCGACCCGATAACCAGTCCGATGCTCGACAGAATCACCAACACGTGCAAGCTGCCGCTCTGGTGGGCGGTGCGCAAGGCATAGAAGGTGGTACCCAGAGTGACCGGAGCGAACAGCAGGCACGCGATGACATACCGGCGAAACCACGGCTGAGTGCGGGCAATCGCGAAGCCCTGCCGGTAGGTATCCCGCGTCGACATCCGGGTGGTGTTCGAGTTGGACTGCACCGGGCCCACAGACAATGCCGCGACGGCGGAGGCGGCCAGTCCGGCCGCACCCAGCCACAGCAGATCGCGGCGATAGGTCATCTCGTTGCCGTGGGCCAGCGCGGGCAGCACGAACACCGTGACAACGGTGGCCAGCACCGATCCAATGGCCCCCTGGAACAGGACCAGCTCGCCGCGCCGTGCGGCGGATAGCTTGCTGGAGATCAGGTCGGGGTAGGCGACGCCGGAAATCCCGAGCAGAACGCCAACCGCCGCGCAGGTCAGCAGGAACACCGCCGCGACGAGGGTGCCGTTCCAGGGAATCATTGCGTCGCACAAGGTCAGTGCGGCCACGCTCGCGGCTATGGCGGCCAGCAGCTGGTGGCGCCGCGGACCCACTCGCTGTAGCACCGCCGGCGACAGCGAATTTCCGACGATGTCGCCGAGGCTGAAGGCCGGAAAGAGTAAAGCGGCCAGCCAGGTGAGGCCCTGGTGTGCGCAAATCAACGGGAGCACCACGGCGCCATTGCTGAGCTGCATGCCGGCGGTGTAGAAGGTGCCCTGGGAAAGCAGGCGCCCGAACACGCTCGTTGGTGCCGGGGCGGCGGGCACGAGTGTGACGGACATAACAAATGAATCTAGGCCTGGTCAACAGTTAATAACATCCCCCGATCGGATGCGGTGGGTGGAATCGCGTGTCCGCCGTTCGGGGGACAAGGCCACCAGGCCACGATGGCGCGACACTAAGCTCACCGAGATGACTCAAGCGCAAGCCAGTCGGTTGAGCAGTTCTACGCGCGTTGGGCTGACCTGTGCCAGTGTCGGCGTAATTTACGGCTACGACCTGTCCATCATCGCCGGCGCGCAACTGTTCATCACCGACGATTTCGGACTCACCACATCCCAACAAGAACTGTTGTCGGCGATGGCGGTGATCGGGCAGATTGCCGGAGCACTCGGTGCCGGCGTGCTCGCCAATGCGATCGGCCGAAAAAAGTCGGTCGTGCTGATCCTGGTGGCGTATGCCGCGTTCGCGTTGCTGGGTGCGTTCTCGGTCGCACTGCCAATGCTGCTGGCGGCACGACTACTGCTGGGTCTGACCATCGGTGTGATGGTGGTGGTCGTCCCGGTATACGTCGCGGAATCGGCTCCGGCATCGGTGCGCGGCGCGCTGCTAACGACCTATCAACTGACGATCGTCAGCGGGCTTATCCTCGGGTATCTCGCCGGTTACCTGTTGGCCGGTACCCAAAGCTGGCGATTGATGTTGGGGCTGGCCGTCGTGCCGGTGATGCTATTGCTGCCGTTGGTGATCCGGCTGCCCGAAACCGCCCGGTGGTATCTGCTCAAAGGGCGAGCCGATGACGCCCGCCGCGCGCTGCTGCAGGTGGAGCCCGCCGCGAACGCCGACGAAGAGCTCGCCGAGATCGCCCGCGCGGTCAGCGAAGGTAGTGGGGGCATCTCCGAGATGCTGCGACCGCCGTATTTACGGGCCACCCTGTTCGTGATTGCGCTCGGCTTCCTGATCCAGATCACCGGCATCAACGCGATCGTCTACTACAGCCCGCGAATATTCGAAGCCATGGGATTCACCGGCAATTTCGCGCTGCTCGCCTTGCCGGCACTGGTCCAGGTCGCCGGTTTGGCAGCGGTGGGCGCCGCGCTGACACTCGTCGACCGGGTGGGCCGGCGCCCAATCCTGTTGTGCGGCATCGCCATGATGATCGCCGCCGACATTCTGCTGACAGCCGTGTTCGCCCAGGGCATCGGCGGCGCTGCTCTCGGGTTTGCCGGCATACTGTTGTACATCATCGGCTACACCCTGGGTTTCGGCTCGCTGGGCTGGGTCTACGCCAGCGAGAGCTTCCCCACCCGGCTGCGTTCCATCGGGTCGAGCACCATGCTCGCCTCCAACCTGATCGCCAACGCGATCATCGCGGCGGTGTTCCTGACCATGCTGCATTCCCTCGGCGGCGCGGGCACTTTCGCGGTGTTCGGGGTGCTCGCCATCATCGCGTTCGGCTTCGTCTACCGGTACGCGCCGGAAACCAAGGGGCGCCAGCTCGAGGAGATCAGGCACTTCTGGGAAAACGGAGGCCGCTGGGAAGACCAGTGCCCCTGATCCGCGCGGACACCGTCGTCCTCGACGGTCAGATCTGCCGGCCGGGTTGGCTGCAGATATCGGGCGGACAGATCCTCGCCTGCGGCGCCGGTGCAGCGCCCGGGCAACCCGACCGGGATTTCCCGGATTGCCTTGTGGTGCCCGGATTTGTCGACATGCATGTGCACGGCGGTGGCGGAGCCTCCTACCTGGACGCCGAGCACATCGCCAAGGCCGCGCAATTCCACCAGGGGCACGGCACCACCACGACAATGGCCAGCCTGGTCACCGCCGCACCCGACGTGCTGATCGCTGGTGTGCGTGCGCTGGCCGGCGCCACCCGGGAAGGCACCATCGCGGGTATCCATCTGGAGGGACCCTGGCTGTCCGTGGCACGCTGCGGCGCACACGACCCCACCCAGATGCGCGACCCCGAGCCCGCCGAGATCAACGGTCTCCTGGCCGCCGGCGAGGGCGCGATCCGGATGGTCACCCTGGCCCCGGAGCGGCCCGGCAGCAGCGAGGCGATCCGGCGTCTTCTCGACGCGGGTGTTGTTGTCGCCCTGGGACATACCGATGCAACCTATGAGCGCACCCACCAGGCGATCGCACTGGGAGCCACCGTCGGCACGCACCTGTTCAACGCGATGGCGCCCCTGCACCATCGCCAGCCCGGGCCGGGCCTCGCGCTACTGGAGCACCCGGACGTGACCGTCGAGCTGAACGCCGACGGCGTGCACCTGCACCCCGCCACGGTGCAAGCGGTTGCCCGGGCCGCCGGGCCCGACCGGGTGGCCGTCATCACCGACGCGATCGCCGCGGCCGGATCCGAGGATGGAAAGTATCAGCTTGGCGCCATACCGATCGACGTGCAGTCCGGCATAGCCCGGGTGCACGCGACATCGACGATCGCCGGCAGCACCGCGACGATGGATCAGCTGTTCCGCACCGTCTCGCGGCTGGGCTCCGACGACGATGCCGCGCTGGCCGCCGCGGTGCAGATGACTTCGACCACGCCGGCGCGGGCGCTGCACCTCGAGCGGGTGGGCGCCCTGCAGGTCGGATACGACGCGAATCTTGTTGTGCTGGATCGCGATTTACGGGTCAGCGCCGTCATGACCCAGGGCGCCTGGCGTTAACGCAGCCGGCGGGTCAGCCGAGAAAACGCCAGCGCGCCAACAGCTCCCATTGCCATCGCGGTCAGTGTCTGTCGCGTACTGATCCCCTCGTCCAGTAGCACCCGTGGTGCGATGATCGCGGGTGCCGGCGGGCGTGCGTACCTGCTGCGCTGATCACCGGAAAGGGTCGCGGCCCAGGCGGTGGCAAAAAGCACGAGATACGCAGTGACGTAGGAGAACAGCATCAGGCCCAGCACCGGACCGAATGTTGCTCCCGCCGGGCTGCGCAACACGACCCGCAGGTAGACCGAGCCCACCTGCTTGAACAGTTCGAAGCCGATCGCCGCGAGCAAGCCCGCCCGAGCCGCGTCGGCCAGGTTGACCCGGTGTCGCGGCAGCCGGCCGATCATCCAGGCGAACAGCATCCACGAGACCAGCAGCGACACCAATATCGAGATGCCCCTAAAGATCTCGCCGAACACCGAGAAATCCGGTATTCCAAGCCATTTCAGGGCCGCACGCATCGGCGCGGCATGCCCGAGCGCGGTGAGCGCGAGGGTGGCGATGATGACCACGAACGTTCCCACCATCGCGACCAGATCAGACATTTTGTTGCGCACGAAGCCCGGCGAGTCGAACTCCTCATCCCACCACATGTCGGTCACCGCTCCGCGCAGATGCGACATCCAGCCGAGGCCCGCCCAGGCCGCGGTGGCCAGACCGATGATGCCGACCGACGCGCGCGCATTGATCGCCGAGTTCATCAAGTCGACCAATTGCTGTCCGAGCGCACCGGAGACGGCGTCGCGGATATGGCCGTCGATGCTAGTGAGCAGCTTAGGGTCCTGCGCCAGCATGAAACCCACGACCGCGAAACTGACCATCAGCAAAGGAAATAGCGCGAAGATTGTGTAGTAGGTGAGACCGGCGGCCAAGAAGCCACCGTTGCGCTCGTCGAAATGGCTGTAGGCGCGTATCACGTGGTCTAGCCATCCGAATCGAGCCCGCAACCGGTCAAAGATTCCTGGCTTGGCCGGCTCGCTCATGGTGCGGCTCCTATTTAAAAACGGGTCCTAACTTTGTTGCGGAAGGAACCCCAGCCGATCGTAAACCCGCTCGACCGTTTTTCCGGCCACTTCCTGCGCGCGCTGCGCCCCCGCCGCCAACACGGCCTCCAATTCGGCCAGGTCCGTCATCAATTCGTCGACGCGGGCCTTGATCGGAGCGACGAACTCGACGACAGCCTCGGCGGTCTCCTTCTTCAGATCGCCGTAACCACGCCCGGAATAGCCGTCCACGAGCTTGGCGATATCGGTTCCGGTGACCGCCGATTGGATGGTCAACAGGTTCGATACGCCGGGCTTGGCCTCGGTGTCGAAGCGGATCTCGCGCTCACTGTCGGTCACGGCCGAGCGAATCTTCTTGGCGGACACAGCCGGATCGTCGAGCAGATTGATCAAACCGGTATCGACGGCCGCCGACTTGCTCATCTTCGACGTCGGGTCCCCTAGGTCGTAGATCTTGGCGGTGACCTTCGGAATGAGCATGTCGGGGACGACGAAGGTCTGCGGGAAGCGGCTGTTGAATCGCTCGGCGATGTCGCGCGCCAGTTCGAGGTGCTGGCGCTGGTCCTCACCCACGGGGACCAGATCGGTGTCGTAGGCCAGCACGTCGGCGGCCTGCAGCACCGGGTAGGTGAATAGGCCGACGGTGGTGGAGTCGCTGCCCTGACGTTGTGACTTGTCCTTGAACTGGGTCATCCGCGACGCCTGCCCGAAGCCGGTGAAGCAACCCAGCACCCATGCCAACTGAGTGTGGGCGGGTACGTGGCTCTGCACGAAGACGGTGCTGCGGGCCGGGTCGATGCCCAGCGCCAGGTACTGGGCGGCGGTGACCAGGGTCCGGCGTCGCAGCGCCGCGGGGTCCTGCGGAATGGTGATCGCGTGCAAGTCCACCACGCAGAAGAACGCGTCGTGGTCATCCTGCAGCGCCACCCACTGGGTGATCGCGCCCAGCGCGTTGCCGAGGTGAAGCGAATCAGACGTGGGCTGCACGCCGGAGAAAATCCGGCTGGGTCTCCTAGCGGTGCTCATGATGTCCCGATCTTTTCACGCGCGCTTGTCCCAGCGCGCCGTCGCTTGCGGTACCGGCGGTACCGCATATAACGTCGGCTATATGACGACTCGCGCGCCGATCCACCTGGGCACTGGAGAGCCGGTCCTGCTGCTGCACCCATTTCTGATGTCTCAGACGGTGTGGGATTCAGTGGCTCAACAGCTGGCCGATACCGGCCGCTACGAGGTGTTCGCCCCGACGATGGCCGGGCACAACGGTGGACCGTATGCCCGAACCTGGCTGCTGAGTTCGGCGGTGCTGGCCGACCACGTCGAACGCCAACTCGACGAGCTGGGGTGGGATACCGCCCACATCGTGGGCAATTCGCTGGGCGGCTGGGTCGCGTTCGAACTCGAGCGGCGCGGCCGGGCCCGCAGCGTCACCGGCGTCGCGGCGGCGGGCGGCTGGACGCGGTGGAGCCCGATCAAATTCGAGGTCATCGGCAAGTTCCTGGCCGGCCTGCCGGTGCTGGCATTGGCTCGCTTGTTCGGCCAGCGGTCGCTGCAGGTGCCGTTCAGCCGCCGGCTGGCCACCCTGCCGCTGAGCGGATCGCCGGACGGGATCAGCGAGCGCCAGCTGTCCGGCATCGTCGACGACGCCGCGCACTGCCCGGCCTACTTCCAACTGCTGGCCAAGGCGCTGGTGGCGCCCGGATTGATCGAGTTGGCGCAGACCGCGGTGCCCGCCCACCTGGTGTTGTGCGAAAAGGACCGCGTCGTGCCGCCAAGCCGGTTCAGCCGTCATTTCACCGACTTCCTGCCCGCCGAAACGAAAATCACCAGGCTCGACGGCGTCGGGCACGTTCCGATGTTCGAGGCACCCGGCCGAGTGACCGAAGTCATCTCCGGGTTCATCGACGACTGCACCCAGCCGGCGCCGGCGATCGACCCGGCGGCCTGGGGGCAGCACCCCCTCGCGGGGGCTTAGGCGAGCGCCTTTTCCAGGTTGTCCGCGATCGAGTGCAGAAATTCCTCACTCTGCTGCCACTCCTGGTCGGGACCGATCAGGATGGCCAGATCCTTGGTCATCTTTCCGCTTTCGACGGTGGCGATGACGACGGATTCCAGCTTCTGGGCAAAGTCGATGACCTCGGGCGTGTTGTCCAGTTTGCCGCGGTGCTGCAGCCCCCGCGTCCAGGCGAAGATCGAGGCGATCGGGTTGGTCGACGTCGGCTTGCCGGCCTGGTACTGCCGATAGTGCCGGGTGACGGTGCCGTGGGCGGCCTCGGCCTCGACGGTCTTGCCGTCGGCCGTCATCAGCACCGAGGTCATCAACCCCAGTGAGCCGTAGCCCTGCGCGACGGTGTCCGATTGGACGTCACCGTCGTAGTTCTTACAGGCCCAGACGTAGCCGCCGTCCCACTTCAGGCAGGCGGCCACCATGTCGTCGATCAACCGGTGCTCGTAAGTGAGGCCTTCGGCTTCAAACTGCTCCTTGAACTCCTCGTCGTAGATGCGCTGGAATTCGTCTTTGAACATGCCGTCGTAGGCCTTGAGGATGGTGTTCTTCGTCGATAGGTAGACCGGCCATTTGGCGTTGAGCCCGTAGGCGAACGAGGCCCGCGCGAAGTCACGGATCGAGTCCTTGAAGTTGTACATCCCCATCACGACGCCGCCGTCGGCGGGGATGGAGACCATCTCGTGCACGATCGGCTCGCTGCCGTCCGCGGGCGTGAAAGTTATTGCGACAGTGCCGGGTTTCTCGACTTTGAAGTTCGTCGAACGGTACTGGTCGCCGAATGCATGACGGCCGATGACAATCGGTTTAGTCCAGCCGGGAACCAGCCGAGGCACGTTCGAGATCACAATCGGCTCACGGAAGATTGTGCCGCCCAGGATATTTCGGATCGTCCCGTTCGGCGAGAGCCACATCTTCTTCAGGTTGAACTCGGCAACGCGCGACTCGTCCGGGGTGATCGTCGCGCACTTGACGCCCACGCCGTGTTTCTTGATGGCGTACGCCGCGTCGATCGTCACCTGATCGTCGGTGCGGTCGCGGTGCTCGATACCCAGGTCGTAATAGTCCAAGTTGACGTCGAGGTGCGGAAGGATCAGCATGTCCTTGATCAGTTTCCAGATGACACGGGTCATCTCGTCACCGTCGAGTTCGACTACGGGCCCTTGAACTTTGATGCGTTTGATCTTGGGTTCATCCGACATCGTTGTCCGAATCCTCCCTCGCGGCGTCAGGCTTGCGCAGCCGCCAGCGCCTCATTGAACGTCTTGCTCGGCCGCATGATCGCAGTCGTCTTCTCGTCGTCCGGCTGATAGTAACCGCCGATGTCGACCGTTTCGCCCTGCACCTTCGCGAGTTCGGCCACGATGGCTTCCTCTTTGCGGCCCAACGAATCGGCGAGCTTGGCGAAGTGGTTGCGCAACTCTTCGTCGTCGGATTGCGCGGCAAGTTCCTGGGCCCAGTACAGCGCCAGGTAGAACTGGCTGCCCCGATTGTCGAGTTCGCCGGTCTTGCGCGACGGACTCTTGTTGTTGTCCAACAGCTTGCCGATCGCGGCATCCAGCGTCTTGCCCAGGATCTTCGCGCGCTCGTTATCGGTCTTGATGCCGACATCTTCGAAACACGCTCCCAGCGCAAGGAATTCACCCAGAGAGTCCCAACGCAGGTGATTCTCCTCGACGAGTTGGTGGACGTGCTTGGGCGCTGAACCGCCCGCGCCGGTTTCATACATTCCGCCGCCGGCCATCAACGGCACGATGGACAGCATCTTGGCGCTGGTGCCCAGCTCGAGGATCGGGAACAGGTCAGTGAGGTAGTCGCGCAAGATGTTGCCCGTCGCGGCAATGGTGTCCTGCCCGCGCATCGCGCGTTCGATGGTGTGCCGCATGGCCCGTTCCTGCGACATCGTCGAGATGTCGAGGCCCTCGGTGTCGTGGTCGGCCAGGTAAGTGTCGACCTTCTTGCGCAATTCGCTCTCGTGCGGACGCTCCTGGTCGAGCCAGAACACCACCGGCATGCCCGAGTTTCGCGCCCGGGTGACGGCCAGCTTGACCCAGTCGCGGATCGGCTCGTCCCTGACGATGGGCATCCGCCAGATGTCGTCAACTTCCACGTCTTGTGTCAGCAAGACCTCGCCGGTGTCGAGGTCGACGATCTTGGCGACACCGTCTTCGGGGATCTCGAACGTCTTGTCGTGCGAGCCATACTCTTCGGCCTGCTGCGCCATCAGGCCGACGTTGGGCACGGTGCCCATCGTGGTCGGATCGAAGGCCCCGTGTGTCTTGCAGAAGTTGATGATCTCTTGGTAAATGCGGGCGAAAGTCGACTCGGGATTGACGGCCTTGGTGTCCTTTTGCCGCCCGTCGGCGCCGTACATCTTGCCGGCGGCGCGGATCATCGCCGGCATTGACGCGTCCACGATCACGTCGCTGGGCGAGTGAAAGTTGCTGATGCCCTTGGCCGAGTCGACCATGGCCAACTCGGGACGGTGTTCGTGACAGGCATGCAGGTCGCGGATGATTTCGTCGTGCTGCGACGCGGGCAGCGACTCGATCTTGTCGTACAGGTCGACCAATCCGTTGTTGACATTGACGCCGAGCTCGTCGAAGAGCGCCTGATGCTTGGCGAAGGCGTCTTTGTAGAAGACCTTGACGGCGTGTCCGAAGACGATCGGGTGGGAGATCTTCATCATCGTCGCCTTGACGTGCAATGAGAACATCACGCCGGTCTTGTAAGCGTCCTCGATCTCTGCTTCATAGAACTCGCAGAGCGCCTTGCGGCTCATGAACATGCTGTCGATGATGTCGCCCTCACGCAGTGACACCGTGGCCTTGAGCACGATCGTCTTGCCGCTCTTGGTCTCCAGCTCCATCTTCACGCTGCGTGCACGGTCCAGCGTGATCGACTTCTCGCCGTGATAGAAGTCGCCGTGCTTCATGGTCGCGACATGCGTGCGCGACGCCTGTGACCACTTCCCCATGCTGTGCGGGTGCTTGCGCGCGTACTCCTTGACCGCGTTGGGTGCCCGGCGGTCCGAGTTCCCTTGGCGCAACACCGGGTTGACAGCGCTACCAAGGCATTTCGAATAGCGATCGCGAACTTCTTTGTCCTCGTCCGTCTTCGGGCTCTGCGGAAAGTCCGGAATCTTGTATCCCTTGCCTTGCAGTTCCTTGACGGCGGCCACCAGCTGGGGCACCGAGGCACTGACGTTCGGGAGCTTGATGATGTTGGTGTCGGCCAGCTTCGCCAGCCGGCCGAGTTCTGCCAGGTTGTCCGGAACCCGCTGCTCTTCGGTCAGGTGCTCCGGGAACTCGGCGAGGATCCGGGCCGCGACGGAGATGTCGCTGGTCTTGATCTCGATGCCCGCCGGCTCGGCGAAGGCTCGCACGATCGGCAGGAAGGCGTAGGTCGCCAGCAAAGGCGCCTCGTCGGTCAGCGTGTAGATGACGGTCGGTTGTTCGGCGCTCACGGACGTCCCTCTCCCGGTCAGATTTTGGGGGGCTCAGCGTTATGGTTGCCACGTTATCAAGGGCGTTTGAGCAGGTGTCGACCTGGCATTGGCATCCAGTCGGCTCGGTAAGATAGTCTTCGTAGTGGTCATGAGCGCCAGCATCAAGCCCCGGCTTGCTGGCCGGCAACCCTCCAACCGCGGTGGGGTGCCCCGGGTGATGACCAGGTTGAGTAGCCATAGCACCGGCTATCCGGCAAGCGCGGGTCCGCCATGACGGGCCCCTGACTAGACAGGGAACGTGATGGGCAGTCATCCCACTTATCCGCGTCTCAATTGTGCGTCGGTGCTGAACCACCGACCGCCGGCTGACGTCATAGATGGTGGCGTCCCGGGCGGCTACCAGCACCTCGATACGCCCCCTTCCAGCAGAAAGCCCCGGCTCATGAGCGCCGATAGCGACAGCGACCCAACTGCGAACTGGTCCTTCGAAACCAAGCAGGTTCACGCCGGCCAGCAGCCCGACCCGGCCACCCACGCCCGCGCCCTGCCGATCTACCAGACCACCTCGTACGTGTTCGACGACACCACTCATGCCGCGGCGCTGTTCGGGCTCGAGGTCCCAGGCAACATCTACACCCGGATCGGCAACCCCACTACCGACGTCGTCGAACAGCGCATCGCCGCACTCGAAGGCGGCGTCGCAGCCCTGTTTTTGAGCTCCGGACAGGCCGCTGAGACATTCGCCATATTGAACCTCGCATGTGCCGGTGATCACATCGTGTCCAGCCCGCGCCTCTACGGTGGCACGTACAACCTGTTCCACTATTCGCTGGCGAAGGTCGGTATCGACGTCAGCTTCGTCGAGGATCCCGACGATCTGGACTCGTGGCAGGCGGCGGTACGGCCCAACACCAAGGCCTTCTTCGCCGAGACGATCTCCAACCCGCAGATCGACATCCTGGACACCCCGGGCGTCGCCGGCGTGGCTCACGCCAACGGCGTGCCGCTGATCGTCGACAACACCATCGCCACGCCATACCTGATCCAGCCGTTCACGCAGGGCGCCGACATCGTGGTGCACTCCGCCACCAAGTACCTGGGCGGTCACGGCTCCGCGATCGCCGGAGTCATCGTCGACGGCGGCACCTTCGACTGGACGCAGGGCCGCTTCCCCGGGTTCACCACGCCCGACCCCAGCTACCACGGCGTGGTGTTCGCCGAGCTGGGACCGCCGGCATTCGCCCTCAAGGCGCGCGTGCAGTTGCTGCGCGACTTCGGCTCCGCGGCCGCACCGTTCAACGCGTTCCTGGTGGCCCAAGGCCTTGAGACGCTGAGCCTGCGGATCGAGCGCCACGTCGCGAACGCGCAGCGGGTCGCCGAGTTCCTCGAGAGCCACGACGGCGTGCAGTCGGTCAACTACGCCGGGCTGCCCAGCTCGCCGTGGCACGAGCGGGCAAAGAAGCTGGCGCCCAAGGGAACCGGCGCCGTGTTGGCGTTCGAGCTGGCCGGTGGCATCGAGGCCGGCAAGGCGTTCGTCAACGCCCTGCAACTACACAGCCACGTCGCCAACATCGGCGACGTGCGCTCGCTGGTGATTCATCCGGCGTCCACCACCCACGCCCAGCTGAGTCCCGCCGAGCAGCTGACCACCGGCGTAAGCCCCGGATTGGTGCGGCTGGCGGTCGGCATCGAAGGCATTGACGACATCCTGGCCGACCTCGAGCTCGGCTTCGCCGCGGCACGGAAATTCGGCACACCCGCGGGCGCCAGCGGCGACCCACAGGCCGTGGCGGCCTTCTGAGGACTCTGACATGACCATCTCCGACGTCCCCACCCAAACGTTGCCCGCCGAAGGCGAAGTCGGCCTGGTCGATATCGGCTCGCTGACTACCGAGAGCGGCGCGGTGATCGACGATGTCTGTATCGCGGTACAGCGCTGGGGTGAGCTGTCACCGACGCGCGACAACGTGGTGGTGGTACTGCACGCCCTCACCGGCGACTCCCACATCAACGGTCCGGCCGGGCCCGGGCACCCCACGCCCGGCTGGTGGGACGGCATCGCGGCGCCGGGCGCACCGATCGACACCAACCGGTGGTGTGCGGTGGCTACCAATGTGCTGGGCGGCTGCCGTGGCTCCACCGGGCCGAGTTCGCTTGCCCGAGACGGAAAGCCGTGGGGTTCCCGGTTTCCGTTGATCACCGTGCGCGACCAGGTGCAGGCGGACATCGCCGCGCTGGACGCGCTGGGCATCAGTCAGGTTGCCGCCGTAGTCGGCGGATCCATGGGCGGCGCAAGGGCTTTGGAATGGATGGTCGGCCACCCCGAACGGGTCCGGGCCGGATTGCTACTGGCCGTCGGCGCGCGTGCCACTGCCGACCAGATCGGCACCCAGACCACCCAGATCGCGGCGATCAAGACCGACCCGGACTGGCAGGATGGTGATTACCACGGCACCGGGCGTGCCCCGGATGCCGGGGTGGCCATCGCCCGCCGTTTCGCGCACCTGACCTATCGCAGCGAGGTCGAGTTGGACGACAGGTTCGCCAACGACGGCCAACGCGGAGAGGACCCGTCCAACGGCGGGCGCTACGCGGTGCAGAGCTATCTGGAACACCAGGGCGCCAAGATCTTGGCCCGTTTTGACGCCGGCAGCTACGTAACCCTGACCGAGACGCTGAACAGCCACGACGTCGGCCGCGGCCGCGGCGGGGTCGCCAAAGCGCTGCGCGGGTGCCCGGTACCGGCCGTGGTCGGCGGGATCACCTCCGACCGGCTCTATCCGCTGCGCTTGCAGCAGGAGATGGCCGAGCTGCTGCCGGGCTGCGCCGAGTTACAGGTTGTCGACTCCATCTTCGGACATGACGGCTTCTTGGTGGAAACCGAGGCAGTGGGCGAATTAATCCGCAAGACACTGGATTTGGCCTCCGAGACCGGCCCTGCCGAAGGCGCGTGTCAACGGTGACCCGGTCTAGGCACGACCGCTCCCTATCGTTCGGTTCCGCGGCCGCAGCCTATGAGCGTGGACGCCCGTCGTATCCGCCCGAGGCGATCGACTGGCTGTTACCACGCGGGGCGCGTCAGGTGCTCGATCTGGGTGCCGGCACCGGCAAGCTGACCACTCGGCTGGTGGAACGTGGCCTCGAGGTCGTGGCGGTGGACCCGATTCCGGACATGCTCGAGGTGCTGAGCGCCTCGCTACCGGAGACTCGCGCGGTACTCGGCACCGCCGAAGAGATTCCGTTGGAGGACAACAGCGTTGACGCCGTGCTGGTCGCCCAGGCGTGGCACTGGGTGGATCCGGAACGAGCGATTCCCGAAATCGCCCGGGTACTGCGGCCCGGCGGACGGCTGGGCCTGGTGTGGAACACCCGCGACGAGCGGCTCGGCTGGGTGCGGGAGCTCGGCCGGATCATCGGTAGCGACGGCGACGTCGGCCGATTCGACGTGACGCTGCCGGCTCCGTTCTCCGAGCGCGAGCGTCATCAAGTCGAGTGGACGAATTACCTTACGCCACAAGCATTGATCGACCTGGTGGCGTCGCGCAGCTACTGCATCACCTCGCCGGCCGAGGTGCGCACCCAAACCCTCGAACAGGTACGCGAGTTGCTGGCCACTCATCCGGCGCTGGCGAATTCGACCGGGTTGGCGATGCCCTACGTCACCGTGTGCATCGCGGCGACGCTGTCCGACTGAGGCACCGACGCGGCTATCCGCGACTCGATGTCATACGGCACGATGATCGCGGTCGCACCCCGGATGCGGCTGACCGCGCGAGCCATCTTGTCCGCGGTGCGGTCGTGCAACAGCCGGCCCAGCAGCGGCGAAAAGGTGCGGCGCGGCAATAGCACGGTCACCTTGCTGCCCGGATGATCGTTGAGCACCCGCCAGACCAAGTCGTGCGCAGCTCGATTCAGGTGACGATCCGGGCAGTTGATCAGCCACAGCGGGGTGTCGTGCTCGAAGCGGTCCCAGAGCGCGCGCAGCCGCTTCGCACGATCCACATCGATGACGAAATGCACCGCAGTGAGCTCGTCGGCATGCAGCCCGTACCCGAGGCGCAATGCCTCGACCTCGGCGAGGTCAACCGAATCCACGAACACCAGCACCTGAAGTCGCGGATGCCGAGTCAGGTCGATGTCTTCGCCATGCGACATCTCCAGCACAGACGCCTCGGCGCGGTACTTGTGGTTGAGCCGCATCAAGGTCAACACCAGCACCGGAAAGACAATGACGATGAGCCACGCACCTTCGGTGAACTTGGCCACCGCGAAGATTCCCACCACGATCGTCGACAACACCCCCGCCGACAAATTCACGATGACCTTGCGTCGCCAGCCCGGCTCACGGTGGCCCAGATGGTGTTTGGCCATGCCGAAGCCGGCCATCGCGAATCCGGTGAACACGCCGATCGCATAGAACGGCACCAACGCGCTGACCTTTGCCTCGGTGATCACCAGCAGTGTCAGGGCCAGCGCGGTGAGGGTAAGGATGCCATTGGAGAACACCAGACGATGACCGCGCTTCGTCAGCGGCCGGGGCAAAAAACGATCCTCGGCCACGAAACTGGCCAACCTGGGGAATCCGTTGAAGCTGGTGTTACAGCCCGTGAACAGGATCGCCGCGGTCGACGCCTGCAGCAGAAAATACAAGATGTGGCCGATCATGCCGTTGCCGAAGACCGCGTGGGCGATCTCGGACAACATCGACGGATATTCGTCCAGATACGGTACGGCGTGCGTGACATGCGCCAGCCAGGCCACCCCCGCCAGCAAGAACCCGAGGATGCACGCCATCAACGTGATGACTCGACGGGCGTTGACGCCTTCGGGCTTCTGGAAAACATCGACCGTATTGGAGACTGCCTCGAGACCGGTCAATGAGGTGCCACCATTGGCGAACGCCCGCAACACAATCAGCACGGTCGCACCCATCACGATGCCACCGCCCTGATGTACCGGCACTGCCCCGGCGAGGTGCCCTGGATCGTATTTCGGTAAGCCCCAGATAATTTCACGAACGAAACCGGTCACGATCGTCACCGTGATCATGGTGACGAACGCGAAGGTGGTCATCGCAAACGCCCGGCCCGACCGCCGCAGTCCGCGCAGGTTAATGAGACAGATGAGCGCCACCGCGGCCAGCGTGATTTCCAGGTGATAGGGACGCAGCAGCGGAATGGCCGAGACCACCGCCACGGTCGCGGCAGCGGGTTGCACGGCCACGGTGACCACGTAGTCGATCAGCAGCGCTGAGGCGGCGACCTGTGCCACCCGGGGACCGAAGTTCTCCCGCGCGACGGTGTAGGAGCCGCCGGACCGCGTGTAGGTCATCACCACCTGGCGATAGGACGCGGACACCAGCACCAGAATCACCAGAATCACGCCGGTGATCGGAAGCAACAACGCAAACGCGGCCATTCCGGCGGCCGGCAACAGCTCGATCATGATCTGCTCAGGACCGTAAGCCGTAGAGGAAATAGCATCCGGTGAAAGTGCGCCAAGTGCAACAGGAATCGACAGTCGCTCCGAGTCCAACTGGTCGGTGGTCAGCGGCTTCCCGAGAAAGATCCGCTTACATTTGTCGACAAATGAGAGCGGTATTCCGGCGATCGGTGTCGTCATGCTCGAGTCACCTCCGCGATCCGGGACTCGATGTCGTAGGGCACGATCTGCGCGGTGGCGCCCGGAATGCGGCTGACGGCGCGCGCGATCTTGTCCGCGGTGCGGTCGTGCAGCAGCCGTCCTACCAGCGGAGAATACGTTCGGCGCGGCAACAGTACCGTCACCTTGGTGTCCGGGTGGTCGTCGAGCACCCGGACAACCAATTCGTATGCGGCCCGGGCCAAGTGACGGTCCGGGCAGTCGACCATCCGCAGCGGGGAATGGTGTTCGAAGCGCTCCCAGCGCTGCCGCAGCCGCTCGGCACTGACAGTGTCCAGCATGAAGTGCACCGCGGTCAGCTCGTCGGCGTGCAACCCGTTGCCGTAGCGCAGTGCCTCGACCTCGGCAAGGTCGACGGCATCAACGAAGACCAGAACTCGATGCCGCGCGTACCGGGCCAGCACGGGACTTTCCGTGTGCGACATCTCCAGCACGGAAGCCTCGGCGCGGTACTTCTGGTTGAGCCGCATCAACGCGATCACCAGCAGCGGAAAGACGATGACGATGAGCCACGCACCTTCGGTGAACTTGGCCACCGCGAAGATTCCCACCACGACCGTCGACAAGGACCCCGCCGACAAGTTCACGATCAGATTGCGTCGCCAACCCGGCCCACGATCAGTCAGATAATGCTTGGCCATGCCGAAGCCGGCCATCGCGAACCCGGTGAACACGCCGATCGCATAGAACGGCACCAGGGCGTCCACCGAGCCGCCGGTGATGACGAGCAATGCCACAGCCAATGCCGTCAAGGTGAGGATGCCATTAGAGAAAACCAGGCGATGACCGCGTTTCATCAGCGGGCGGGGCATAAATCGGTCCTCGGCCACGAAATTGGCCAACGCGGGGAATCCGTTGAAACTGGTATTACCTCCGGTGTAGAGGATCGCCGCGGTCGACGCCTGCAGCAGAAAATACAAGATGTGGCCGATCACGCCGTCGCCGAAGACGGCGCGGGCGATCTCGGACAACATTGACGGGTAGCCGTCGACATACGGTGCGGCGTGCGTAACGTGGGTCAGCCACGCCACACCGGCCAGCAGAAAACCGAGCAGGCATGCCATCACGGTCATTACCCGACGCGCATTGCTGCCCTCGGGTTTGCGCAAGCTGTTGACGGTGTTGGAGATCGCCTCCACACCAGTCAACGAAGACCCGCCATTAGCGAACGCGCGCAACACAATCAGAATCGTTGCACCCATGACCAGTCCGCTGCCCTGGTGAACCGGAACCACTCCGGCCATGTGTTGCGGATCGTATGTCGGAAGGCTGCCGAGCAGTTCTCGGACGATCCCGACGACGATCGTGAGCGAGACCATGGCCGTGAAGGCGTAGGTCGGCACCGCGAAACGAGCACCGGCTTCCCGCAGTCCGCGCAGGTTCGCGAAGCACATGATCAGCACCACGCCCACCGTGATCTCCAGGCTGAAGGGACCCAGTGCCGGTATCGCCGAGACAACCGCAACCGTCCCGGCGGCGCACTGCACCGCGACGGTAACCACGTAGTCGATCAACAGCGCCGCGGCGGCAACTTGCGCCACCCGCGGACCGAAGTTCTCGCGAGCGACCACATATGATCCACCGGATCGTGTATAAACCATCACGACCTGCCGGTACGATGCTGACACCAGCACCAGGATCAACAGGATCACGCCGGTGATCGGTAGCAATAACGCAAACGCCGCCATTCCGGCGGCCGGCAACAGCTCGATCATGATCTGCTCAGAACCGTAAGCCGTAGAGGAAATGGCGTCCGGTGAGAGCACGCCCAGTGCGACGGGATTCGACAATCTCTCGTGCTGGAGCTGATCATTGATCAATGGCTTTCCGAGCAATCCACGCTTACACACGTCGGAGAACGAAGACCACGCCTGCTGTTCTTCAGCCAAAGGTGTTGCCACAGACCATATTCCTAACCCCAATTGATTGATCCCGCCGAAAGCCTAGCGACTCAAACATGCCGTGTCTCCTCCTCGTTTGGCGACAGAGAACACGAAATTCGACAAAGACACAGAATGTTGCCAGGCATACTGGCAGGACATTCGCAGATAGTCATCTCGCCGTAACAAACGAGCCTCCCCAGGGGGCCAAAAGCCCAGAATCAGCAGGCCATTTCGGAGACAAAGGGTCGTTTTCCAAAGTTATTGTGAGATGAGCCACCTACCTCGCAGGAGGCTGTGGCGGGGACGCTTCCCGCCGCGATCGGCCATTTCGATTAGCCCAATTTCGATTATATCTATTGCGCAGCAACTACTTTAGCGATCGCATTGGGAGTCTCAGCAAAACTTCAGCGAGTTCTACTGCGGCTCACAGCTATTCATTGGCTGCTACGATCGCCCAAATCTCCTGGACAAGTCGGTCCAGACCTACATTACGCGGAGGTGTCGATTACCATGCACCAGTGCGTCATCGTCAGCGGTGATGACGCGCTGGCGACGACGATCATCGAGGAGTTGAAAAGGGCAGGCGCAAGGGTTGCCAGGCTCCTCGATTCTGAACTCGCCGGCGCCCGCGTAAAGACCGAGCTTGCCAGAGCCGGAGTGGCCCACGCAGCGGCCGTTGTCTGCGCCGGAATTGACGACGCGACAAACCTCGAGATCGCATTATTGGCACGAAAAGCCAACGACGTGCTGCGGGAAGCAGTCGCCGCAGATGATGAGCCCAGCGCGATCCTCGGTGTCGCGGACCTCGCGGCGCCGGCGGTTGTCGAGGCGTGCCTGGCGCGCACCACGCATCCCTTCGAGGCAGCAGGCCTGCAGTTCGTTGTCTTCGGCTCCGCGGCGCCATACGACGCGACCCTGCGTGAAATCCATGGTGACCTTGCCCCGGTTGCAATTGTCAAGGGCGACAATTCCTTTAACTCTGGCGGGGTAGTGGTATGTCCCGGGCGTGATATGCGGGTCAATGCGGGTGACTGGACGGCGATGATCGGCACTACCGAGGAGCTGGCCGCCTGCGGTATCGAGGCCCCGCGTCAGACCGGAACGCGTTCACGCCAGTCGCGGCCGCGCCGGATCCTGGTCGCGGCGCGCGCGCTGTCCAATGAAGTCAACCCGGCGTTCTATCCGATGATCGCCGCCCTCGGAATTCTGGTCGTCGGTTCGACGACGTTGCTGCACTTCTCCTACACGAATCCCGGGATGTCCTGGGTCGACGCATTCTACTTCACCAACGAAACGATCAGCACGACAGGTTACGGCGACTTCAGCTTCGCCAAGCAGCCGACGTGGCTGCGGATGTACGCCGCGCTGTTGATGTTGGGCGGCGTGACCACCACCGCGCTGCTGGTCGCCTTCGTCGCCGATGTGATGCTGTCCCGCCGCTTCGTCTGGTCATCCGGACGCCCACGGGCACGGCACCTGCGCAACCACGTCATCGTCGTCGGGCTCAGCGCGCTTGGCATCCGGGTCGTCACCGATCTGACCGCGGAGGGGTACGACGTGGCGGTGATCGAGCGCGATCAGGGCAACCCATTCCTATCGACAATGGCCGAACTCGACGTACCGGTGATCTTCGGGGACGCCACTCTACGACAGACGCTAGAAGCAGCACGCGTCGAAACCGCCCGTGCGGTAGCGGTATTGACCCGTGATGACATGGTCAACATCGAGACCGGCATCGTGCTTCGCGAGATGTTGAGCTCACACGAGGGACCCGCCGGCAACCGATGGGGTGCGGTCCCGGTGGTGCTGCGCGTGTACGACCATGACCTCGGATCCGCGGTCGCGCAGCGATTCGGTTTCGAAAACGTCCGTTCCACCGTCGAGCTAGCCGCGCCGTATTTCATCGGGGCCGCTATGGGTCTGCAAGTGCTGGGCACGTTTTCGGTGCAGAACCGATCCTTCTTGGTCGGCGGAATGCATGTGCAGGCCGGCAGCGAACTCGACGGGATGCAGATGTTCGAGCTGTCAACGCAAACCCGTGTCATCGCAATCACCCGGGAGGACGCTCCGACCTGTCTGCATCCGCGTCGCGATGCGCGGCTCAGCGCCGGAGACACCGTGTATCTCGTTGGCCCGTACCGGGAACTGCTGGCAACGCTGCGCAAAGGACAGCCATCCCAGGATCCGCCCGCGGGCGACGAAGTGGCCGACGATCAGCACCCGGATGGGAACTACGAGATGAAACGCCAGTCCGCATAGGTATGGACTTCGCGATGCTACCGCCGGAAGTCAACTCCGGTCGTATGTATGCCGGCCCCGGCTCGGGGCCGCTGCTTGTCGCCGCACAGGCATGGGAAACTATTGCCGCAGAACTACATTCGGCATCCCACTCCTACCAATATGTGGTATCGGGGCTCACCGCCGGACCGTGGCTCGGCCCTTCGTCGGTGATGATGGTGGCTGCCGCCACCTCCTACGTGGCGTGGTTGAGCCGCACGGCGGCGCAAGCCGAGGAGACGGCCGGCCAAGCCCGAGTGGCAGTAGCCGCCTACGAAGCGGCATTCGCGGCGACGGTGCCCGTGCCGGTGGTCGCGGCCAATCGGAGCCTGCTGATGTCGCTGGTCGCCACCAATGTGTTGGGGCAGAACACCGCCGCGATCGCGGCAACCGAAGCCGAATACAGCGAGATGTGGGCTCAGGATGCCGGCGCAATGTATGGCTACGCGGGTTCGGCGGCACCGGCCAGCCACCCAAGCGCACCCGGCGAGA
The DNA here is from genome assembly GCF_003112775.1 of Mycobacterium montefiorense. Classification (GTDB taxonomy): domain Bacteria; phylum Actinomycetota; class Actinomycetes; order Mycobacteriales; family Mycobacteriaceae; genus Mycobacterium; species Mycobacterium montefiorense. The sequence goes on from NZ_BFCH01000009.1 coordinate 176,838, forward strand.
CGTCGGGCGCAGGCAGGCACGGCAGGCTCTCGAAAGTCTCACAAGCCTTTTCGACGGTGCCGCAACAGTTGAGCAGCTTTCTCACCGGCGGTACAGCCGACTCGTTGTCGCCCCTGGACATCCTCGACCTGGGCGCCGACGTCATTGCTTTCGGTTTGGACGCCCCGATGGCACCACTGGGAGCAATATCTTTGCCGATCGACCTCATCGGTGCCGAGACCGGTTTACACACCGATGGCATCGTCAGTGGCTGGCAGGAGGCGGGGTCGGCACCGGAGATCGTGGCGACCCCGGCACAGGTCGCGGCAACCCCGAACGTCGTTTCAACGCCCGTGGCGGCAGCATTGCGCGAGGCCGATGTCGTCGGCGGGGTTTCGGTACCGCCGACCTGGATCGCGGCGACCCCGGCGGTGGAACCGGTGGCGCTGGCATTGCCGGCAGCCGGCGTCGGCACCGGCGGACAAGCGATGGCAGCCAGCCTCGGGAGCGGGTTCGGCGAGATGGCCCTGGCCAATACCATCGGTCGCGTCGTGGGCGATGGCGTCGCCGGTCGGGGCTCGAATGCGCGCAAGCCGGCGCCGGCTCGACTGCGGGCAACGAGCGACGCCACCAGCGCGATCGACGAAGATGCGAACACCCAGGCCGAGCCGCGTGTCGTGGTGACCGGGGTCGCGGCGGAGATTCGTGACTTCGCCCGGCTGCGCGACGAGGGTCTGATAAGCGACCAGGAATTCATCGAGCAGCGCAATCACCTGCTCGGCCGTTGATGCCATTGTTAATACATCACCGACCGCCGCCATCGAACAGTAGAACTGATTCTTAACGTTGTACTGGCACTGCGAATCACGCCGATATCAGAGCTAAACATGCTGTCCCGCAGGGTATCTTGGGCTCGTGCCGACTGGTGCGCAGGGCGCCTCCGCGGTAACTCCGCAGCGGCTGAAGCCAATCGTGCTGCTCGCCTTGGTGGTCGGGCTGCAAAGCGCGGATGCCGGCACGGTGGGAGCGCTGGTTGTCCCGCTGACGCAGTCGTTTCACATCAACAACATTCAGGTTGGGCTGCTGGTCACCGTGTCGACGGGCGTCGGCGCGCTGGCCACCCTGCTGGCCGGGCCGCTCGCCGATCGCACCGTGCGGGTTCGGCTGCTGTGGATAGCGCTGCTGGTGTGTTCGGCGGCAATGGCGTTGAGCGCGGCCAGCCCGAACTACGGCTGGTTGCTGGCTTGCCGGGTAAGCCTTGGCGCGGGCATCGCGGTCTCCGGGCCGGTGGTCGCCTCGCTGGTCGGCGACTACTTCAAGCCAGGCGAGCGCGGCCGCGTGTACGGCCTGGTGCTCGCCGGCGAGGGCAGCTGCACGGCGGTCGGGCTGCTGGTAGCAGGCGAACTCGGCGCGGTCAGCTGGCGGTTGGGCTTCGGCTGGCTGGCCATGGTGGGGTTCGGCCTTGCTCTCGCCGTGGCGACGATGCTGCGCGAGCCGCTGCGTAAAAGCCACAGCCAGCAGCTGCGGCGTTGCTCGATCTGGCGGGAGCTGCGCTGGGTGCTCTCGATCCGTACCAATGTCGTTCTGATTGCGGCTTCGTCGTTCGGCTACTTCTTCTCCACCGGGCTGAGCACGTTCGGGGTAGCGCTGCTGTGTTGCCGGTTTCAGGTCGACCAGGCGGTGGCGACCATGCTGATCGCCGTCCTCGGAGTCGGCGCGCTGATCGGGGTGCTCAGCACCGGACGCATCGCCGACTGGCTGACCGACCGGGGTTACCTCAGCGCACGGATTGTGGTGGGCGGGACGGCTTTTCTGGCGGCGGCGGTGTTCATCCTGCCGACGCTGCTCGCCGATAACCTGCTACTGGCGCTGACATTCGCGTTTCTCGCCGGGATCGCCGTGGGCGGCATCAACCCGCCGCTCAATGCGGCGAGGCTGGACATCGTGCATTCCCGGCTATGGGGCACCGCCGAAGCAGTGCGCAGCACGCTGGTGTCGATTTCCACGGGTATGGCGCCGATGGTGTTCGGCGCCATGTCCACCGCACTGGGAAGCACGGCAAGCGCGTTGAGCGACACCTTCCTGATCATGCTGGCCACGCTGGTCGTCGCGGCCGGGCTGCTGTTATGCGTGGCTCGCCGCACCTACCCACGAGATGTCGCGACCGCCATGGCTTCTGAGGTGCTGACGACTACGCGTCCAAGTCGCAAAGCAGTCAGCCTCTAGAATTTCAGGCCGGAGAACATGGTCTGGTTGGGGTCGTACTTCTGCCGCACACTGTTCAGTTGCGACAGATTCGACCCAAAGTAACGCGACGCCGCGCTGTTGGGCTTCAGATAGTTGACGTAGCCGCCGACCGAAAACTGTTGTACCGCCTGGTGAGCAGAGCTCAGCCACTGCGTGGCCGCCGACACCTGGTTGGCGGCGGGCTCGACATACCACTGCAACAACGCGGACTGCTTGCGCCACGGGAAGGCCGAATCCCCGGGCGCCACATCGGCGATGGCTCCGCCGAGCGGATCGACCAGCAGCCAAGCCCGCCCGGCCGACGCCGGCCATTGGCCGATCGCGGTAGCAATGGCATGGGCCGCTGCCGAATTGATCGTCGTAACCATATCGGACCCGGCCACGAAGCCGCGGGGCGATGACGTCGAGCTGCCCCCGGCCAGATAAGTCACCAAGTCCATTCGGTTCATCGTCTTGTTGGTCACCGCGCCGGGCTGCAAGCCGACCGCGGACTTGATCGCGTCAGCCATTCCCGCGGCACCGCCGGCAGGGCAGGTCGCCAGGATATGGCAGTTGGGCTCGCTGCCGCCGACTGCGAGATCGACCATGGCCCAAGCATTTCGGTCGGCCCCATCTAGCCAGGTCTGCCAGCCCGCCAGCGCCTGCACAGCCGCCGACGGGGCGAACTCGAGCCGCACGACGTCGGTGTCGCCGGTCGCGAACGTCCCGAATGTCATCGACGTCGTCACCCCGAAATTGCCACCACCACCACCCCGCAAGGCCCAGAAAAGATCCGGATGATCGTTGGGGGACGCGGTGACCACATCGCCGCTGGGGAGCACCACCGTGGCCGACTGGAGCACGTCACAGGTCAGGCCGGCGTGCCGGGAATCGGCTCCTATCCCGCCGCCTAGCGTCAGTCCCGCGATACCGACCGTTGGGCAACTGCCCGTCGGGACACCGCGACCGGCGCTGGCGGATGCCTGGTGTACCGCCCACAGGTTCGCCGCCGGTGTGACCGTGACATTGCCGCCGTCAAGGTTCGCCCCACCCGGAAGTCCGCGTAGGTCGAGCACCATCGTGCCGTTGGCGCTCGACGCACCGATGTAGGAATGCCCACCGCCACGCGGCGCGATTTTGAGTTTGTTCGCCGTCGCGAATGCGACCGCCTTCTGTACGTCGGCCTGCGAGGAAACCGTGACGACCGCCACCGGGTTGGAGTTGTTGTAGAACGAGTTGAATATCTGCTTGCTGGAAGTGAATTGGGCACCGTTGGCCGGCAGCACGACACTGCCACCGATGGTGGAAGCCAAGCCATTCCAACTGGCAGCACCGGGGTCCGCGGCAGCACGAGTGGTCCCGAACATCGCACCCGTCGCCAACATTGAAGCGGCCCCACGGAGAAACGTCTGGCGCGAGATGCCATGCTCGGTCGGACGGCCGCAGTTAGTCGTCATGCGCGCAGATTCTTATCCATCTCTCACTCAAAATCCGGCCATACCACCCGTGTCGGATCACAGTGTGGCGTCGATTGTCCAGTTCGCGAGCTTTGCTGGCCTGTAACGATTTCCGAGCAATAACCGATGTCTCAGGTACGTCCCGCTCATGAAACGCATAGTGTGCAAACCTTGATCTCCCCGTGTCGCAAACGTGACTGCCATGGATCAGTCTTCGTAGTGTGATTTGAGTGCCTTCAGAGCACTCCGCGACAGATGGGGAAGCTGTCATGAAAGCAGTTGCTGCTGTGCAGGGTTGGGTCTGGCCGTTTCGCCAGCAACCCCTGACCATTCGCGTGCTGACCGCGGTGGCCGGGCTGCTCACCGTCGCCGCCGCCTTCGGCTCACCGCCGGCCGAGGCAGACGCGAACGCCGACGATGGCTTCATCGACGCGTTGAACCACGCCGGCATCGACTTCGGCCAACCCGGAAACGCGATGGCGGTGGGCGAATCCATCTGCCCGATGCTCGCCGCGCCCGGCGGTAGCTTCGCCGGGGCCGTTTCGAGCGTCAGACGCCAGGGCATGTCGCCGGCGATGGCTCAGATGTTCACCACGATCGCAATTCAGTCGTACTGCCCGCAAGCGATGGCCAACTTGGCCAGCGGCAATATGCCCAACATGCCCGGCGGTATGCCAAACATGCCCGGCGGCGCCATCCAGAACCTGCCGGGCGGCGTGCTGCCCAACATGGCCGGCGGTATGCCGAACGGTGGCGCCGTGGCGAACCTGCCCCAAATTACCGGCCCGGGGATTTAGCCCGTACCAAGCGGATCGATCGTCCAGGCGATATAGACCATCGTCGCGCCGACCGTCGCGGTCGTCATAAAGTCAATGCCCTTGCTGCGCACCACCAAAAGGCCGGCGCGGTCATCGGACAGCACCAACCGCAACGCCGCACCGACGCCGACGGCGATCCCGATAAGCAGAGAGCCGCGACGCCAGAAGTTGGCGCCCACCAACGCGAAGGCCGTCACGAAAATCAGCCCGACCAGCAGGATCGGCCACTGAGCTTTCGCTGCGGTCTTCGCCGAACTCATTGCCGCTCGGCCAGCTCGACCACGTTCGTCAGCAGGAACGCCCGGGTCAGCGGGCCGATGCCGCCGGGGTTCGGCGACACGTGCCCGGCGACCTCCCACACGTCGGGATGCACGTCGCCGGTGAGCTTGTCGTCCACCCGGCTGACACCGACGTCGAGCACCGCGGCGCCCGGGCGCACCATGTCGGCGGTCAATAGGTGCGGCACACCGACGGCCGCGATGATGATGTCGGCCTGCTTGGTCAGCGCCGGTAGATCACGAGTTCCGGTATGGCACAACGTCACCGTCGCGTTCTCGGAACGACGCGTCAGCAGCAGACCCAACGGCCGACCGACCGTGACGCCGCGGCCGATGACGACCACGTGCGCGCCGGCGATCTCGACGTCATAGCGGCGCAGCAGGTGCACGATGCCGCGCGGCGTGCACGGCAGCGGGGCCGGGTTGTTGAGCACCAGCCGGCCCAGGTTCGTCGGGTGCAGCCCGTCGGCGTCCTTGGCCGGGTCGATGCGCTCCAGCGCCGCGTTCTCGTCGAGATGCCTGGGCAGCGGCAACTGCACGATGTAGCCGGTGCACTCGGGGTTGGCGTTCAGCTCGTCGATTGTCTCGTTCAGCTTGGCCGTCGAGATGTCGGCAGGCAGATCGCGGCGTATCGAGGTGATGCCCACCTTGGCGCAGTCGGAATGCTTACCGCGCACGTAGGCCTGTGATCCCGGATCGTCGCCGACCAGGATGGTGGCCAGGCCGGGCGTACGGCCCGCCGCGGTCAGTGCCGCAACTCGTTGGGAGAGGTCGACGAAGAGCTCGTCGCGGGTGGCCTTGCCGTCCAGTGTGATTGCGCCCACGGCGCCCAGTGTTCCATGCCGGAGGTCTAGTCTCCTGACATGCCCTCTGACCAGCCCACTGTTCCCGATGTGTTCAGTCCGGCCAAGCTCGGACCGATAACGCTGCGTAACCGGACCATCAAGTCCGCGACATTCGAAGCCCGCACGCCCGGCGCGCTGGTGAGCGACGACTTGATCGAATACCACCGGGCGCCGGCTGCCGGCGGCGTCGGCATGACGACCGTTGCCTATTGCGCCGTCTCCCCCGGCGGACGCACCGAGGGCAACGGACTCTGGATGCGCCCCGAAGCGGTGCCCGGGCTGCGCCGGCTCACCGACGCGATTCACGCCGAAGGCGCGGCGGTGAGCGCGCAGATCGGCCACGCGGGTCCGGTCGCCAATGCCAAGTCCAACAAGGCCAAGGCCCTGGCGCCGGTGCGGTTCTTCAACCCGATCGGAATGCGCTTCGCCCGCAAGGCGACCCGCGACGATATCGAAGACGTGATCGCCGGGCACGCCAACGCGGCCCGGTTCGCCATGGAAGCCGGCTTCGACGCCGTCGAAATTCATTTGGGCCACAACTATTTGGCGAGTTCGTTCCTGTCGCCGTTGATCAACCGGCGCGACGACGAGTTCGGCGGATCACTGGAGAACCGGGCCAAAGTGGCCCGTGGGATGGTGATGGCCGTTCGGCGCGCGGTGGACAAAGAAGGAACGCCGATCGCGGTCACCGCCAAGCTCAACATGGCCGACGGCGTGCGCGGTGGCATCAGCACCGAGGAGTCGCTGCGAACCGCGAAGTGGCTGCAAGACGACGGCGGGCTGGATGCGATCGAACTCACCGCCGGCAGCTCGCTGGTCAACCCGATGTACCTGTTCCGAGGCGACGCACCGCTCAAGGAGTTCGCCGGTGCGTTCAAGCCGCCGCTGCGCTGGGGCATGCGCATGACGGGCACCAAGTTCCTGCGCGAATACCCGTACCGCGAAGCCTATCTGCTGCGTGATGCCAAGCTGTTCCGCGCCGAGCTGTCGATGCCACTGATCCTGCTCGGCGGCATTTCCAACCGGGAAACGATGGACCTTGCGATGGCCGAGGGATTCGAGTTCGTCGCGATGGCCCGGGCGCTGCTGGCCGAGCCGGATCTGATCAACCGGCTCGCGGCCGACGGCGCCCGACACAGCGTTCATTCGGCGTGCACGCACTGCAATCGCTGCATGCCGACGATCTACACCCGCACTCACTGCGTGGTCACCGGAGCACCCGACAGAGTGTGAACACGCGGGCATAACGGGCCCGACGTGCCGCGATCGTACAAATGGCGAAACAGCCCCACCAGCTACAGTTGTGGCGATGAATGCCCCAGCCCCGCCGGTGTTGACCGTCCGGTATGACGGGTCTGAACGCACCTTCGCAGCAGGTCATGACGTGGTGGTCGGGCGCGATCTCCGGGCCGACATGCGCATCACGCACCCCCTGATTTCGCGCGCCCACCTGTTGCTGCGCTTCGACCAGGGCCGGTGGCTGGCGATTGACAACGGTTCACTCAACGGCACTTTCGCCAACGGTAGAAAAGTCCCGGTCGTCGATATCCATGACGGGCAGAGCGTCAACATCGGAAACCCGGACGGACCATTGCTGACGTTCGAGGTCGGGCGCCACCAAGGCATGGCCGGGCGCCCGCCGCGGACCGAGTCGATGGGAATCCCGGTCGCGGCTCAGGCGGCCGGAACGGCGTGGCCGTCGTCACAGGCTTCGGGGCAGCCGGGTCCTCCGCTTGCCGCGCCACCCGGACCGCCGCCCGGACCGCCCGGCCGCCAAACGAACTGGGGCGTGCCACCCCCGCCGCGACCGCATCCCGGCGCGCCGATCCAGCGGCCGGCACCGCCGGGACAGCCCGTGTATCCGACCTCGGTGGCACGACCGCCCGCCTATCCCCCGAGCGCCCCGCCGCACTATCCCCCGCCGCAGATATCCGGTGTGGCGCCGATGCCCGCCGCACCGAAGACCCAGATGGCGCCCGTGGCCGAAGCCAAATCGCCAGAGGTGGGGAATCTGGCGACCAAGATGTTTCAGGCGTTGCTGCCGTCCCGGTCGGGCGCGATCCAAAAGCCGGCCGGCGCGCAAACGATCGGCCGGGCCACCGACAACGACATCGTCATCCAGGACGTCTTGGCATCGCGCCATCACGCGTTCTTGATCCAGACGCCGCTCGGCACCGAGATCCGCGACGCGCACAGCATCAACGGAACCTTCGTCAACGGCGTCCGCGTCGGCTCCGCGGTGCTGACCGAGGGCGACGTCGTCACGATCGGAAACGTCGACCTCGTCTTCAGCCGCGACACCCTGGTGCGGCGCACCGAAGCGGCCACCCGCACCGGCGGCCTCGAGGTGAACTCGGTCTGCTACACCGTCGAGCACGGAAAGCAACTGCTCGACCACATCTCGCTGACCGCCCGGCCCGGCACGCTGACCGCCATCATCGGCGGGTCCGGCGCCGGCAAGACCACGCTGTCACGGTTGATCGCGGGATACACCAGCCCCAGCTCCGGCACGGTGACTTTCGAGGGCCACAACATTCACACCGAGTACGCCTCGCTGCGCAGCCGGATCGGGATGGTCCCGCAGGACGACGTGGTGCACCGGCAGCTGACGGTCAACCAGGCGCTGGGTTACGCAGCCGAGCTGCGGCTGCCACCCGACACCAGCGAGGCCGAGCGCGCCCAGGTGGTCGCTCAAGTGCTCGAAGAGCTGGAGATGACCAAGCACGCCGACACCCGGGTCGACAAGTTGTCGGGCGGGCAGCGCAAACGCGCCTCGGTCGCGCTGGAACTGCTGACCGAACCTTCGCTGCTGCTGCTCGACGAGCCGACCTCGGGTCTGGACCCGGCGCTGGACCGTCAGGTGATGCTGATGCTGCGCCTGCTCGCCGACGCCGGCCGCGTGGTGCTGGTCGTCACGCACTCGGTGTCCTATCTGGATGTCTGCGACCAAATCCTGCTGATGGCGCCGGGCGGCAAGACCGCGTTCCAGGGCTCGCCCGACCAGGTCGAGGCTGCCATGGGCACCCGCAACTGGGCCGACATCTTCGCCAGCGTCGGCGCCGATCCCGACGAGGCAAACCGCCGATTCAAGGAGCGCAACCAGCAGTCGTTGGAACCGCCGGCTCCCGAAAGCCCGGCAGACCTGGGCGAGCCGCCGCCGACCAACCTACTGCGGCAGATATCGACGATCGCCCGGCGTCAGGTGCGGCTGGTCATCTCGGACCGCGGCTACACCATCTTCCTGGCGGTGTTGCCGTTCCTCATCGGCGCGCTGTCCCTGACCGTCAAGGGCCCCAAACCCGGTCTCGGCCCCGCCGATCCGCTCGGCCTAGCGCCAACCCAACCGCAGTACATCATGGTGCTCCTGAATATCGGCGCCATCTTCATGGGCACGGCGCTGACTATCCGCGACCTGATCGGGGAGCGCGCGATCTTCCGCCGCGAACAGGCGGTGGGCCTGTCCACCGGGGCTTACCTGTTGGCCAAGGTCATGGTGTTCTGCATCTTCGCGACCCTGCAGGCCGCGATCGCGGTTTTCATCGTGCGACTCGGCAAAGGCGCGCCCACCCAGCCGGCGCTGTTCTTCGGTGATCCGACCGTGTCGTTGTTCGTCACCGTGGCGGCCGCGTGCGTCGCGTCGGCCATTTTCGGGCTGATGCTGTCCGCCCTCGCGCAGTCGAACGAACAGATCATGCCGCTGCTGGTGGTCTCGATCATGAGCCAACTGGTGCTGGCCGGCGGCATGATCCCGGTCTACCAGCGCCCGGGCCTTGAGCAACTGGCGTGGCTAACGCCGGCACGCTGGGGTTATGCGGCGGCCGCGTCGTCGATCGACTTTCCGGCGCTGGTGAAGGTCAAACAGATCCCGACGAACGACCCGGTATGGCAGCACTCGAAGCACATCATGCTTTTCGACATGGCCATGCTCGGCCTGCTGTGCATAAGCTATAGCGCGATCGTGTGGTGGAAGATCCGGCTGAAACGACGCTGAACTGATGAACAGCCCTGCGCAATCGGTACTGACCGTTCGGTCCAACCGATCGGAGCTCAGTTTCGCCCCCGGCGGCGACGTCATCGTCGGCAGCGACGTGCGCGCCGACCTACGTGTGGCACATCCCTTGGTCACCCGCGCGCACCTGTTGCTGCGCTTCGATCAAGGCAAATGGGTTGGGGTCGACAACAATTCGCGCAACGGCATCTTCGTCGACGGCCGGCGGGTGCCGATGCTCGACATCCGTGACGGGCAAGCCGTCAACCTCGGCGCCCCCGATGGCCCGCGGATCGTCTTCTCAGTCGGACGTCACCGGGGAGCGGTCGGTGTGCTGCCACCCACGTCGCTTACGGTCCCGACCGTTCGGCCGCCCCACGGATACCAGGATCGGCCCACCGACGCGCTGCACGCCACCGCCGTGCCGATCGTCCAGCCGACTGCCACAACCCGGGCCGTTCCGATGGATGCGACCCAGGTAGCGCGACCCGGGGGCGGCGACGTATCGAAGTCGCCGACCAGGGTCCGCAAGGTCGTCGGGCCCGAATCCGCCCAGAAGGCAGCGGCCGGGGGCACCACCTCGATCGGTCGCGCGCTCGACAACGACATCGTCATCCACGATGTGTTGGCGTCGCGCCATCATGCGTTCTTGGAGCCGACACCAGCCGGCATCGAGATCCGCGACGCCAGCAGCATCAACGGAACGTTCGTCAACGGGCTGCGGGTCGGCTCAGCGCTGCTCGCCGAGGGCGACGTGGTCACGATCGGCAACGTCGACCTGGTGTTCACCGCCGGCATGCTGGCCCGCCGACAGGACGCGGCGACGAGCACCGGCGGCCTGGAGGTACGCGAGGTCGGCTTCGCGATCAACGGCAAGGATCTGCTGCAGCAGATCTCGATGACGGCCAGGCCCGGCACGCTGACCGCCATCATCGGCGGGTCCGGCGCCGGGAAGTCGACGCTGTCGCGGTTGGTCGCCGGGTACACCACCCCCACCGCCGGTGCGGTCACCTTCGAGGGCCACAACATCCACACCGCCTACGCGTCGCTGCGCAGCAGGATCGGGATGGTCCCGCAGGACGACGTCGTACACCGGCAGCTGACCGTCAACCAGGCGCTGGGCTATGCGGCAGAACTGCGACTGCCGCCCGACACCAGCAAGGCCGACCGCGACCAGGTGGTGGCTCAGGTCCTCGACGAGCTGGGACTGACCGCGCATGCGCAGACCCGGGTCGACAAGCTGTCCGGCGGTCAGCGCAAGCGCGCCTCGGTGGCCCTCGAGTTGCTGACCGGGCCGTCGCTGCTGATCCTCGACGAGCCGACCTCCGGGCTGGACCCGGCGCTGGACCTGCAGGTCATGACGATGCTGCGTCAGCTCGCCGACGCCGGCCGGGTGGTACTGGTCGTCACGCACTCGCTGACCTATCTCGATGTCTGCGATCAGGTGCTGCTGATGGCACCAGGCGGCAAGATCGCGTTCCTGGGCGCACCCGGCCAGATCGGGGATGCGATGGGCACCTCGAACTGGGCCGAGATCTTCGCGAAGGTCGGCGCCGACCCCGACGAGGCCAATCGCCGTTTCCTGGAACGGCAGGAACACGCGCTACCCACCCGGGCGGAGACGCCGGCCGATCTGGGCGCCCCGTCGCGCTCGAGCATGCTGCATCAGTTCTCCACGATCGCGCGGCGCCAGATCCGGTTGATCGTCTCCGACCGCGCCTACTTCGCGTTCCTGGCGTTGTTGCCGTTCATCCTGGGTGCGCTGTCGCTGACCGTTCCCGGTAACACCGGGTTCGGGGTCGCCGACCCGGCCAGTGAGACGCCCGACGAAGCCGCCCAGATCCTGACGCTGCTGTCGATCGCTGCCGTCTTCATGGGTACCGCGCTGACGATCCGAGATCTGATCGGCGAGCGCGCCATCTTCCAGCGCGAGCAGGCGGTCGGCTTGTCCACCGGGGCCTACCTGAGCGCCAAGGTCACCGTCTTCTGCGCGTTCGCCATCATCCAGGCGGCGATTGCCACGGGCATCGTGCTGCTGGGCAAGGGCGCTCCCAAGCAGCCGGCGCTGCTGCTCGGCAATGCCAGCCTGGAGCTGTTCGTCACCGTCGCCGCAACATGCGTGGCCTCGGCGATTCTGGGCTTGGTGTTGTCGTCGATCGCACGCTCCAACGAACAGATCATGCCGTTGCTGGTGGTGTCGCTGATGCTGCAGCTGGTGCTCGCCGGTGGCATGGTCCCGGTGACCGGACGGCTCTTCCTCGACCAGATTTCCTGGCTGATGCCCTCACGGTGGGGCTATGCGGCGTCGGCGTCCACGGTCAATCTGCGGGTACTGGTACCGATCGGCCCGAAGGACAGCCATTGGGTGCACAAGGACAGCGCGTGGCTGCTCGACATGGGCATGCTCGGCGTGCTGTCGGTGATCTACTCCGCCATCGTGTGGTGGCGCATCAGGCTGCGGCGCTAATCGGATTTAGCGTCCAGGCGCAGCCCGTGCGCCAGTGTGAAGGCCATGGCCTGGCCGATGTCCACCCGCGCGCCCGCCAGCGTCGCGGTGCGCCACAGCGCCGGATCGGTTGTCGCGCCGCGTAAGTCGGCGTCGTCTAGCCGGGTGCCGGTGGTCCGCGCACCGGTGAGGTCGGCGCCGCGCAGCACGGCCTTGCGCAAGTCGGTCTCCACCAGGCTGGCTTCCCGCAGCCGGCAGCCGCTCAGGTCGACACCCCGCAGGTCGTTGCCGCCGAGCACCGCGAGCGTGAAGTCGACCTCGTCGAACGTAATCGGCCGCAGCCGGCATTGCACGAACACCGACCCCAGCATGCTGCACTGCGCAAATGTACTGTGCCACAGTGTTGTTCGTTCAAATTTGCAGTTACGGAAAGCGGATCCGCGGTGCCCCGACTCGGCCAGATTGGCGCCGCTGAAATTGCAATCGTCGAACACAACCCGTTCGGTGCGCAAAGCGCCGAGGTCATCGTCGGTGAAATCACGGCCCGTGAACTCGCTATCGATCCAATGCTGCAACGCGGTCAGGCCGTCAGTCTCTGCAGCGCGTATTCGCTCACCGCGATCAGCGCATCGGTCGCCGACCTGCGATCCCGCGCATCGACGTTGATCACCGGAATGTGCGGGGCCAGCGCCAGCGCTTCGCGCACCGCACTGGCGGGATAGCTTGGCGCACCGTCGAATTGGTTGACCGCGACCAGAAACGGCAGGTTGCGGTGCTCGAAGAAGTCGACCGCGGCAAAGCTGTCCTGCAATCGACGGCAGTCGACCAGCACGATCGCGCCGATCGCGCCCCGTACCAAGTCGTCCCACATGAACCAGAACCGCCGCTGGCCCGGAGTGCCGAACAGGTAGAGCACCAGGTCCCGGTCCAGCGTGAGCCGGCCGAAGTCCATCGCCACGGTGGTCGTCCGCTTATGCGGCGTGGCCTCGAGCATGTCGACGCCGGCCGATGCGTCGGTAACGATCTCCTCGGTGCGCAGCGGCATGATCTCCGAGACCGCCCCGACGAATGTGGTCTTGCCGGCGCCGAACCCGCCCGCGACGACGATCTTCGTCGAGGCGGTAGCGCCGGAGTCAGAGTGCTTTAAGGCCACGCAGCGTCCTTCCTATGAGTTCATGGCGCTCGTCACGGGTCGACTGCTCGGTCAACGTCCGATGCACCCTGAGGTGACCGGACAGGACCAGATCACCGACCAGCACGCGCGTGACGCCGACCGGCAGGTCCAGCCGGGCCGAGATCTCGGCGACGGACGGGCTTTTGACGCACAACGCGATGATCTTTCCTCTCGGATCGTCAGCCGGCCATCTCGGGGCGCGGGCGGCCGGCAAAGTCTGAATCGGCGCTTCCAGCGGAAGGTCGACGCCTGTGTCGGTCCGCCCGGCCGTCAGGGTGTACGGGCGGACCAGGCTCGCCTCACCAGAGGACGGCCCGGAATCGCGTTTGTCCATCGCGGCTCACGAGTGCCGAGCAGAACGGCGGGTGGACTGCACGACGCCGCCCACGCGTTCGACGAGGATGGCCATCTCGTATCCGATCTGGCCAATATCGCACGACGTCTCGGCAAGCGTCGCCAGGTGCGACCCGTCGCCGACGCGCATCAACAACAGATACCCGTTCTGCATCTCGACCACCGACTGCAGCACCTGCCCACCCTCGAACAGCTGCGCGGCACCCGTCGCGAGGCTGGCCAGCCCGGACGCCACCGCGGCCAGTTGATCGGCTCGTTCGCGGGGCAGCCGCTCGCTGGCGGCGATCGGCAGACCGTCGACGGACACCAGCAGCGCGTGCGCCACCCCGGGGACTTCGCGGGCGAACTTCGTCACCAGCCAGTCCAGTGGGCTGCCAGGAGACGTCATTGCTTATCGGGTCCTTGGCTCGAGTGGCGGGCGTGCGACCGTCCGCTGCGCACACCGCCGAAATGGCTGCTGAACGAGGCGCGAACCGCCTCGGGATCGCGGGCCGCATGGAGCCCGCCGTTCGATCCTACGAGAAATTCTTCGTCATCCTGGCTTCGGTGCTGCTGGTCGCGGGCACTGACACCGTTGGCCGCTCCCGGCACCAGCCGAGCCCCCGGCGTGCGCACCGGCAGGCCGTGATCGGCGGTGTGTTCCTCGACGGGCTTGTCCTCGGCCTCCGCGGCGATCGACCAGCCGCGGTCCCACACCGATTGCCAATCCAAGTCCGGGCTGTTGACCAGGTCGTGCGGGTCGCCCAGCATCTCGGAGAGCATCCGCCGGTAGATCAGGTCGTCCTTCGATGCGCCGGGGGCAGCAGCGTTGGCGGGGCGCTCGGCCGGGGTGG
>NZ_BFCH01000010.1 GCF_003112775.1 Mycobacterium montefiorense
GGCGTGGGTGGCGGGGGCTTCCCGGGTGCCGGACTGACCAGCTACACCCGCCCGACCAGCAGCTTTGAGCCCGAGGTCGGAGGTCGACCGACCAGCCTGCGCGCCGGCGTGCTCAACGCCTCCGAGTTACGCGGCCCCACCTCACCGACCAGTACCGGGATGGGTGGCTCGGCGATGCCGATGTCGCCGGCCGGCATGCTGGGGCACGGCAAAGAGGGTCAAGCGGATAAGGACGTCACCCGCGCTCGTGTCGTCGTCGGCGGCGACCCCACCGACGAGACGTAGGCAATCGCCGGTCGCTTACCGCCCGGGGCCGGGTGGGCCGGCGAAGGCTTGGGCGATCTCTAGCCAGCGCTGCGCATCGGGACCGTGTGCGGTGAGGTCGAGGGCGCTCAGCGGCCGCCGCTGCGTCACCAAAAAGCAGAAGTCCTCCGCGGCGCCGGTGACCCGCTGGGTGGCATCCGCCGGACCCCAGGTCCAGGTGTCGCCGCCGGGTGAGCGCAGCTCGACCAGGAACGGCTCGCCCGGCGGCACCAACTCGTTGACCACGAACGCGTAGTCGCGGGTGCGAACGCCCAGATGGGCGATCGAGTGCGGCCGCTCGCTCGGTGTCCGCTTGACGCCGAGGGCGTCGGCGACGTCCAGGCCGTGCGCCCAGGTCTCCATCAACCGTGCGGTCGCCATCGACGCCGGGCTCATCGGCGGCCCGAACCACGGCAACTTCCGGCTCGGCTCCACCGTCAGCAGCGCATCGTGCAATCGAAGCCGGGTGGTTCGCCAATCGCTCAGCAGCTCTGCCGGCGGGGTCGCGGCCAATTCCGCCGCGCCCGCGTCGACGAAGCCGACAGGGTCCTGCATCGCTTCGCCCAGCACCGCGCCGAACCCCGCCTCGTCGGTGACCGAGATCAGGGCGACCCGATCGGTCCACAACAGGTGCCCGATCTGGTGTGCGACGGTCCAGCCCGGCGACGGTGTCGGGTCGGCCCAGCGCTCCGCGGTGAGCGGCGTGACCAGCGTGTCGAGGTCATCGCTCTCGGCACGCAGGTCAGCCACCATCGGCCCGGGATCCGCCAGCATGACCTCCTTAGCGACTGGTCACCGGCTGACCGCGCCGGCCTAGGAGACTGTGCACGACGAGCCCGACCAGGTACAGCGCCGACCCGAAGATCACGAACATGGGCGCATGCCCGTTCGCGGGGATCAATATCGCGGCCACCGTGATCGAGACAACGAACGAGACCCAGAACAGCGCGTCCTGCACCGCGAACACATGGCCGCGCAGCGCGTCGTCGACGTCCATCTGCATCGCCGAGTCGGCGCACAGCTTGACTACCTGGCCGGTAACACCCAGGCAGAAGCTGCACGCCACCATGACCGGCAGCAGCAGGCTCGCCCCGGCCAACTCGATCAACGCGGCCGCGACCAACGCACCGTTCACCGCCGTATAGCGTCCCCATCGGCGGACCGTGGGCGGGGTCAGCAGGGTGGCCAGGAAGGCCCCCAGCCCCGAAGCGCCGAAGAACACCAGCGCGATACCGAGTCCGCCGACCGCCGAATTCTCGGTGTGATGGACCAGCAACAGGATCACCAGCGAGTTGATGCCCACCACCATCCGGTGTGACGCCAACCCGGACAGGGCGGCAGCAACCGTCGGCGTGGACGCCACCGTGCGCGCGCCGTGCAGCCACCCGGTGACCACCGCATAGACGGCCGATCCGTGGATCGCCCGCTTGGTGTCGTCGGGCCCCAGTACCCGGGGCCCGAACCGCAGGGACAGCAACAACGCGACGGACACCGGAATCAACGCCGTGAGAATGATGACGGCCGCGCCGCGATCGCTACCGCCGACGAACCAGCGGGGTATGAGCATGAAGTTCGCACCGAAGAAGGCCGCGACGGCGCCCGAGGCGGTGGCGATCGAATTCATCGTCACCACCTGCTCACGCGGCACAACGTGCGGCAATGACGCCGACAGGCCGGAGGCCACGAATCGTGAAAAGCCGTTGAAGAGAAGCGCTCCCAGCAGCAGCGGCAACTCGCCGGCCCTCACCGCCAGAATCGCCCCGATCGTGACGATCAGCGCCAGCCGGCACAGGTTGGCGCCGACCAGCACCCACCGTCGGTCCCAACGGTCCATCAGGGCGCCGGCGAACGGTCCCAGTAGTGAATAGGGCAAAAACAGCACCGCGAAAGCGCGCGCAATCGACAGCGGGTCGGCCGCCCGATCCGGATTGAAGAGCAGCGCTCCGGCCACCGTCGCCTGAAAGAGGCCATCACCGAATTGACTCGCCATGCGCAGCTGAATTAGCCGCCAGAAGTCCGGCATAGCGCGCACCGACCGCCAGAGTTCGACGGTTGCGCGCGAGGGCATCCGGGTTTGGAACACAGAACCGACTTCCACGATTGGGCTGGATAGAGATGGTCACACTCGACGTCGCTGTAATAACAGTACAAATATTTACGGGCGGCGTTTGTTTGTGCCGAGCGATGGTACGGGAGTGCGATGATGGACTGATGCCGCAGCCGGAAGACCCCGAAGACTACATCGCACCCGCTGCCCAGCGGGTGCGTGCGGGTACTTTGCTGCTGGCCAATACCGACCTTCTCGAACCGACGTTTCGGCGCAGTGTCATCTACATCGTGGAGCACAACGATGGCGGCACCCTGGGTGTGGTGCTCAACCGTTCCAGCGAGACGGCGGTCTACAACGTATTGCCGCAGTGGGCAAAGCTCGCCGCCAAGCCGAAGACGATGTTCATCGGCGGGCCGGTGAAGCGTGATGCGGCGCTGTGCCTGGCGGCGTTGCGGATCGGCGCCGATCCGCAGGGCGTGCCGGGCTTGCGGCATGTGTCCGGGCGGATCGTGATGGTCGACCTCGACGCGGAGCCCGACGTGATCGCGCCGCTGATCGAGGGAGTTCGGATTTACGCGGGATACTCGGGCTGGACAATCGGTCAGCTCGAAGGCGAGATTGAGCGCGACGACTGGATTGTGTTGTCGGCGTTGCCATCTGACGTTCTCATTGGGTCGAAGGAAGACCTGTGGGGGCAGGTCCTGCGCCGGCAGCCGTTGCCGCTTTCGCTGCTTGCCACCCACCCGATCGACGTCAGCCGCAACTAGGTCTCCTCCCCCACCTCCGGCGCCGCTGACTGCGCCGATGTTTTGTCAGCCTCGCGTGCCAGCCTGCTGGCAATCATCGCGCAGACCACAAGTTGGATCTGGTGGAAGATCATCAGCGGCAGCATGGTCAGGCCGACGGTGGCGGCAGGGAAAAACACCAGCGCCATCGGCAGCCCTGATGCCAGGCTCTTCTTCGAACCGCAGAACAGCAGCACGATCGCATCGCCGCGGTCCAGCTGCGCCAGTCGGCCGATCACCGTGGTGGCAGCCAACACGATGGCCAGCATTGCGGCGGCGACCAGCGAAACCAAGATCAATTGCCACACGTCGACGCTGACCCAGATGCCCTGCACCACGCCCATAGAAAAGGCCGTGTACACCACTAGCAGGATGGACCCCCGGTCGACGACCTTGAGCATCGCGGCATAACGGCTGATGAACCCCGCGATCCAGGGCCGCACCAGCTGGCCGGCGGCGAACGGCAGCAGGAGTTGCAGCACGATGGCGCGGATTGAACTGCCGTCCACCCGGATTGCGCCGCTGGTGTTCATCAGCAGCACGACCAGCAGCGGGGTCGCCACGATGCCGAGGATGTTCGACAACGACGCGCTGACGATGGCGGCGGAAACGTGGCCGCGCGCAATCGAAGTGAACGCGATCGACGACTGCACGGTCGACGGGACGAGGCACATGAACAGCACGCCGTGATACAGGTCGATCGTCAGTATCGAGGGCACCAACGCCCGGGCGGCCAGGCCCAGCAGCGGGAACAGCACAAACGTGGTAGCCAGCACCATTAGGTGCAATCGCCATTGCCGGACACCGTGCCAGGCCTGCTGCGGCGACAACCGCGCGCCGTACAGGAAGAACAGCAGCGCTATCGCGGACGTAGCGGCTGCCTCCGCGGCGTCGGCGGCGTCGCCGTGGGCGGGCAGGACGGCGGCAAGAGCCACCGTGGCCGCTAAGGCCAGCAAAAATGCATCGAGGATCGTCGACAGGCGCCTCAGCATGGTGACTTACCGCATGGCGCAGCGCCGGCGGGAATTCCTCAGGAGCAGGACTGCGTGCAGGCGCTGCATTCGCCGGCACAACTTGGCGCCGCTGCCTCGCGGCGCAGCGCGAAGCGGGCGCTCTGCCACGAGCCGGTGGCCAGCGTGCCGAGGGCACCCGCAACGCAGACGATCAACACCACAAACGCGGTGTGCGCGGATGCGGCCAGCGCCACCACTCCGCCCGCGGTCAGCATCACCGCGGCCGCCAACTGCGTCGGCGCCATCGCGCGTAGCGCGAGCGCAGTGGCGTCGACGGCGTGGTTGTGGGAGAGCGACCACGTCCCGAACCCGGCGGAAGCGACCGCCGCACAAACACACACCACCCCAGCGATCAGCATTGCCTCACAATACGAGCCCGGTCACCGATCCGCGCGCCGGGCTCCGCAGCGCTTGTGTCGGCGCCGAATTAGCGGCCGAGGTTGCTGAAGTTCGGCAGCGGCGGCAGCCCGGGCACCAGGGTCAACAAGTTGGGCATGGGCTGCGGGGCGGGCAGCTGATTGGGCACTGCCATCTGTGCGGGAAGCCGGGTCGGCGCTCCAACCGGTGCCTGCGCGGGAAGAGCGGCAGCAGGGGCGGGAAC
>NZ_BFCH01000011.1:0-62037 GCF_003112775.1 Mycobacterium montefiorense
CCCCACCGCCGCCGAGCAGCCCGGCCGCGCCGCCGGTACCCCCGGGCATGCCGATGGCGGTGCTGTTGCCGCCCCTACCGCCATTGCCCCACAAGATCCCGCCGGGTCCCCCGGCCGTGCCTATCCCTTGCGCGTTGGTGACACCGTCGGCGCCGTCGCCGATCAACGGACGCCCCAATAACAACTCGGTGGGCGCATTGATCACTTGCAGCACTTGCTGGTCGAGATTCCCCACCACGCTCGCATCGGCGGCATCGGCGGCATCGGCGGCATCGGCGGCATCGGCGGCATCGGCGGCATCGGCGACGGCATACCTGCTCGCGGCCCCGGTAAGACCCTGCCCCACTTGATCATGAAACTCCGTGGCCCGCGCGCCGACTGTCTGATACGTCGAACCGTGCTGGGAAAACAGCGTTGCAATGGCCGCCGAGACTCCATCTCCACCAGGGGGTAACAATCCCGTCGTGGGCGCTGCGGCCGCTGCGTTGGCCGCACGGACCACTGATCCCAGGCTCGCCAAAGATGTTGCCGCGTCCGTCATTATCTCCGGCGCCGCGACTACAAACGACATGAAGCCCAACCCTTCTCACCAAACACCCACCCCAACCACCGGACACAACCTCGACAGCAAACCGTCACCACCGCCAAGTAGCGACAAGCTAACAACCTCCAGCTAAATAATTCCTTAGAAACCTAGAAGAATTTTCAGCTTCTAAGAAACAGTAGCAACATATGCACCAATCGACATACATTGGCAGCAAGGACTGGAGAACCATCACGGGAACTCCCTCCGGGAGATTGCATCGGTCGAGATTGAGGTCCGACTCACGATCATCGAAAAACACCAGCGCCCGATACGGGTATCGACGAATCGTATTGTCTTCAATAACAAAGGGATTGACCACCGGGGAAGGCGCCATAGGCTTCGCCGATCGCCCAAATTGAGCGACTGGTGCAATCGCCCGAGAGGGTCGCTCGATCCGACACAGTTCATTATCCGCGTCGCCCGCGCCTGGCAACACGATATTCGGTGTGGGCAAACCCGATACCGCCACGCAGGCTGGATGCGGGTTTAGTTGCCGTGCAACATCTTTCGTAGCGACTCCGTAAAGAATTGAGGCCAGATATTCACCCGATCGACACCGCCGCGACCGTTCGCGTCGAGTTCATCCCCAATGGGACGTCCCTATCCACGATCAGTTTTGAGTGGAACAAGTCTCGCCAATTCGCAAGCTGTACAAGGTTATTGAATTTGCCGTGGGCAATTTGACTGGAGATCCTTGGTTGCGGCGTAGGGTGGTCGCAGGCACCTAGACTGGGGTGGACCCATGAACCCACGGAACGGCTTCCTGCGCCGAACGGTGACGCGAACCTTCCACGACCGCCGCGATGCCGGTCGTGCGCTGGCCGAGCAGCTAACGGCCTACCGCGGCAAGGACAACGTGCTTACGCTCGGGCTAGCGCGTGGCGGCCTTCCGGTCGCCTGGGAGATCGCCTCGGCGCTGCACGCGGCGCTGGATGTATTCCTGGTCCGCAAGCTCGGGGTGCCCCGCGCCTCGGAACTCGCGATGGGCGCACTGGCCAGCGGCGGCGGCGTGGTGATGAACGACAACGTGGTTTCCAGCCTGCACATCACCGACGAGCAGGTCCGCGAGGTGATCGACAGCGAGACGGCCGAGCTGGCGCGACGCGAGCACGCGTATCGGGGTGGGCGCCCGGTCATCGACCCACGGGGCAAGATTGTGATCCTGGTCGACGACGGCATAGCGACCGGTGCGAGCATGCTGGCTGCAGTTCGGGCGGTCCGGGCCGGTGGACCGGAATCGATCGTCGTCGCAGTCCCGGTGGGCCCGGAATCAGTCTGCCGCGAACTCGCCCAGGTGGCCAACGAGGTCGTGTGCACGACGATGCCGCCCGCGTTCGAGGCTGTGGGGCAGGTCTATGCCGACTTTCGCCAGGTCAGCGACGACGAGGTGCGCCA
Source organism: Mycobacterium montefiorense (assembly GCF_003112775.1). Lineage (GTDB taxonomy): Bacteria > Actinomycetota > Actinomycetes > Mycobacteriales > Mycobacteriaceae > Mycobacterium > Mycobacterium montefiorense. The sequence continues at coordinate 1,982 of NZ_BFCH01000011.1, forward strand.
GCTGCTGAATACGCCGACGCGCTGAGCGAGATCGGTTACTTGGTCGAGTCGTCGCCGGCTTCGGCCGAAACCGTCGACTCCTCGGTCGCGCCGTCAGCAGCGGCGGTGTCCTGCGCGCTCTCATCCGCGACTTCTTCGGGGTAGTCGACCGCGTCGTCAGCAGCCGGCTGTTCGTCGTCGCCTTCGAAACGCTGCTGGCGTTCACGCAGCGCGTCGACGATCAGCAGCACCACACCCAGGACGCTCGCGCCGATACACACCCAGGCCACCAGCTCGTTGCTGGTCACGACGGCGAACACCAAGGCCACAAGCCCAATCAGGGCTAGTACCAGCGCAATGATCAGCATCGGTCATCCTCAAGCCGAAGGGCGGGACTGCCAGGTCCAGTGCACATAAGTGTGCCGAACGTGGCGTCCGGCACTGCTCCCGGCTAGTTGTTGCCCCGATTGAATTGGTCGAACCCACCGGTATCAGCGCTCGAATCGACGGGAGCCGCCGATCCGCGCTGACCGAGTTCCTCAAGCTGGGACTCGAGGTAGGTCTTGAGCCGGGTGCGGTATTCGCGTTCGAAGGTGCGGAGCTGCTCAAGACGGCCTTCCAGCACGGTGCGCTGCTGGTTGATGGTCCCCATGATCTCGGTGTGCTTGCGCTCGGCGTCGGCCTGCAGGGCGTCGGCCTTCTCCTGGGCTTGACGCAACTGCGTCTCGGAGCGGGTTTGGGCGTCGGCCAGCATCGAGTCGGCGCGCTGACGGGCCTCGGTGACCGTGGTCTCGGCGGTCTGACGGGCCTCGGTCATGATCTGGTCGGCGTTGTTGCGGGCGTCGGACAGCATCTTGTCCGATTCGGCCTTTGCGGTGCTGGTCAGCCGATCGGCGGTGTCCTGGGCCAGGCTCAAGACGCGGGCCGCCTTCAGGGCCTGCTCCTCGTTGGTCCCCGTCGCGGCCGGCGCCGGAGCCGCCCTGACGGGTTCGGGCTCGGGCTCGAAGACAGGGGCAGGCGGGGTGGGCGCGGGTGCGACGGCAGCAGCGGGGGCAGCGGCGGCGGCACCGCCACCGATGGCCAGTTCGCGGTCGAGTTCCTCGATCCGCTGGCGCAGATCGGAGTTCTCTTCAATGAGCCGCGTCAGCTCGTTTTCCACCAGGTCGAGGAATGCGTCAACCTCGTCCTCGTTGTAACCGCGCTTGCCGATAGGCGGCTTACTGAACGCCACATTGTGGACGTCGGCTGGTGTAAGCGGCATTGTTTCGTCCCCTCAAGTTCCTGTCAAACGTTCCCGAAAGTGTAGAACGGAGTGGCAGCGGTTGTGCAACTGCCGCCCATCCTGTCACACCAGACCCGGCGGTTGCCGATTGCCCAATAAATTAAGACCCAATTTCAAACACTAAGAGCCATAAAATCCCAATCCTTAGAATTTGCAAATCGCGCGCATCAAACCGAGGCCGAACCGTGGCCAAACCGTCGCTCAGAGCCGTCGGCATCCAATGCGGCTTACGCCGCGGCGCCGAAGGCGAGCTGCATGCCGATAAACGCGACCAGCAGTAGCACCATGATGGACAGATCGAAGCGGATCGCACCGATGGTGAGTTGAGGGATCAGCCGACGCAGCAGCTTCACCGGCGGATCAGTAATCGACATGATGATCTCGAGGACCACCACGGTGATGCCGGTGGGATGCCAGTCACGGCTGAACGAGCGAATGAACTCGACGACGACCCGAGCGATGAGCAGCAGCCAAAAGATGAACAGCGCAAACCCAAGGATCTGAAAGAACAGCACCAACGAGAGCCCGACCTTACCGATGAGATGTCAATCCCCGCGCGGTAGCGCGGCAATCGCAAGAGTACCGACTCACCTCTGGGCCGACATCTCATACACGCCGTATCGGCAGCTGGACCGCTGATGCCTAACGCCGCTGCCTAGCGGTGTAGATGTGGTTATTGGTAAGCGTAGAAGCCAGTTTCGGCGATCCGGCGGCGCTCCTCCGGCGAGACGTCGACGTCGGCGGGCGACAGCAGGAACACCTTGGTCGCGACCTTGTCGAACGAGCCCCGCAACGCAAAGGCCAGACCGGCCGCGAAGTCGACCAGCCGTTTCGCGTCGGCGTTGTCCATCGATACCAGGTCCATGATCACCGGGGTTCCGTCGCGGAATCGCTCGCCGATCGTGCGGGCCTCGCTGTAGTCCTTGGGCCGCAGTGTCGTGATCTTCGACAGCGGGTGGCCCTCTTCGAACATCATCGCCATCCGGCGCGGGTCCATGGCCAGCGCGCCGCGGGTGGACCCGTTGCGCAGCCACGACCCCAGGCGCGGGCGGCCCATGTCCGGGCGGTCGAAGTCGCGGCCGCGGAACGGCGGCGGCTCGTCCGCGTAACCGCCCCGGTAGCCGGCGGGCGCATAGTCGCCCGGCTCGCCACGTGGATCGTCGTAGTCGGGACCGTCATAGCCGCGGCCGTAACCCTCGTCGAAACGAGCACGCGGGAAACCGCGGGAAGGTGCGCGGTCGTCGTAATACTCGTCTTCGTAGTCGTCCATTGGGGCCATACCGAAATAGGCCTTGACCTTGTGCAGTGTGCTCATTGCGTACGACCCCTTCTAGCCCCTGGGATTTCTGTTGTCTGTGATGAAGGTGTGACTACAGTGACTATTCACGGTGACGGTAGCCGCCGTGGACCCATTAGCGCGGTACCGACACGCACACACGTCGAACCGTGTTTTACCGCGATTTCTAAATCGTTGGACATGCCGGCGGACAAACCGACCGCATTCGGGTGCACTTCGAGCACCCGGCGGTGTGCGGATTGCAACCGCTCAAAGGCCGCGGCGGCGTCGGCGTCCAGCGGCGGAAGGCCCATCAACCCGACGAGTTCCAGACCTTGCGATTCCTCGACCTGCGCGCACACCTCGTCGAGGGTTCCCGGCGTGGCGATGTCGATGCCGCCGCGCGAGACATCGCCATCCAGGCTCACCTGAACGTAGACGCGCAGCGGGTGCTCCCGTCCACCCTCGGCCAGCGTCGCCATCACCGCCCGGTCCAGCGCCGTCACCAGTTGGGTGCTGTCGACTGAATGCGCGGTGTGCGCCCAGCGGGCCAGCGACCGCGCCTTCTTACGCTGAATCTGTCCCACCATGTGCCAGTGCAGCTCGCGAGAATCCGGTCGCGCAGAAGCCGCCGCCAACCGAGTGAGTTCCGCCACTTTTGCCGTTGCTTCTTGTTCCCTCGATTCACCGACCGATCGACAACCCAATCGGGACAAAATCGCAACATCGGTTGCCGGAAAGAATTTGGTAATAGGGAGAAGTTCAATTTCGCCGACATTGCGACCCGCTGCTTCCGCGGCCATCGCTAGTCGCGAACGCACTGCCGCCAACGCATGAGTCAATTCAGTTTCGCGGTTGCCCTGACTCGATCCCGCGTCTGATATTCCAACCGCCATAGCGGTCACTCCATCCATATCAGCGACGCCAGTCGCCCAGTCGGCGCGTCCCGGCGATGGCTGAACAGAGCACGGTCGGCCACCGTGCAGCGCGGATCGATGTCGATCGAGTTGACGCCCAAACCCTTTAGCTGGCAAGCGATTCCGGCCCGAAGATCGAGACCCGGCGTTCCGTTCGCGGTGGTGGCGCGACTGCCCGGCAGTACCGCCTCGACCTCGTCGGCCATCGCCGCGGGCACTTCGTAGTTGCGTCCGCTGACCGCTGGGCCCAGCAGCACCGATATGTCGTCGGCTTGCGCGCCCAGCTTCAGCATCGCCTCCACCGTGCGAGTTACCACTCCCCGCTGCGCGCCGACGCGTCCGGCGTGCACCGCCGCGGCCACACCGGCCCGCGCATCGGCCAGCAATACCGGCACACAGTCGGCCGTCACCACGGCCAACGCCAGTCGGGGTGTACGTGTCACCAACGCGTCGGTGTCATCGAACGCGCCATCCCGCGGCTGGTCGACGACCTCGACCCGATCGCCGTGGACCTGGTTCATCCACACCACCCGGTCGGCACCCAGGCCGATGGCGCGGGCCAGCCGGGCACGGTTGGCGACCACCGCGGCGGGGTCGTCACCCACATGGTCGCCGAGGTTGAAGCTGTCGAACGGTGGCTTCGAGACGCCGCCCGCGCGGGTGGTCGTCACTCGCCGGATGCGAACGGTCACGTGACCAGTATCCGAGATTCCGCGCCGGCCAACCGTCCCCGACGTGTGGCCGGGGCCGGGGGTCGGGTGCATGTCCGTTCTCAGCGGCGCATGAAGGGCGGCACATCGACGTCGTCGTCATCGCCACCGATATTCAAGGTCGAGCCGTTGGTGTGCACCGGGACGCTGACGGCGTCGACCGGCTCGAATAGCGTCGAGGTGAGCTTGCCCGCCTTCGCCGACTCGATCCGGTGTGCACCGCCGGCCTTCTCTGCCTTGTCGGCACCGACCACGGGTTTACGCCCGGGCCCGGCCGCGTCGAAGCCGGCCGCGATGACGGTGACACGCACCTCGTCGCCCAGCGAGTCGTCGATGACGGTTCCGAAGATGATGTTGGCGTCTTGGTGCGCCGCGTCCTGGACCAACGAAGCTGCCTCGTTGATTTCGAACAGGCCCAGGTCGCTACCGCCGGCGATCGACATCAGCACGCCCTGGGCGCCCTCCATCGACGCCTCTAGCAGCGGCGAGTTGATGGCGATCTCGGCGGCCTTGAGCGAGCGGCCTTCACCGCGGGCCGAGCCGATGCCCATCAGCGCGGTGCCCGCGCCGGACATGATGCCCTTGACGTCGGCGAAGTCGACATTGATCAGGCCGGGCGTGGTGATCAGGTCGGTGATGCCCTGGACACCGTTGAGCAGCACCTCGTCGGCGCTGCGGAACGCATCCATCAGCGACACCGCGGCATCGCCCATCTGCAGCAGTCGGTCGTTCGGGATCACGATCAGGGTGTCGCAGCTCTCGCGCAGCGACCCGATGCCATTTTCGGCCTGGTTGCTGCGTCGTTTGCCTTCGAACGAGAACGGCCGGGTGACCACGCCGACGGTCAGCGCGCCCAACTTGCGGGCGATGCTAGCGACGACGGGTGCACCGCCGGTGCCGGTTCCGCCACCTTCGCCGGCGGTGACGAACACCATGTCCGCACCGCGCAGCAGCTCTTCAATCTCGTCCTTGGCGTCCTCGGCGGCCTTGCGCCCGACCTCGGGATCGGCGCCGGCGCCCAATCCACGGGTGGAGTCGCGGCCCACGTCGAGCTTGACGTCGGCATCGCTCATCAACAGTGCCTGCGCATCGGTGTTGATCGCGATGAACTCGACGCCCTTGAGGCCCTGTTCGATCATCCGGTTGACGGCGTTGACGCCGCCGCCACCGATACCCACAACCTTGATGACGGCCAGGTAGTTATGCGGGGGGGTCATCATCTCGTCTTCCTCCCTGGTGGGATTCGGTTCTACCGGAACGGTGGCGGTCCCCCTCGCAAACTCTCAACCTCAACCATAGAGTTAGAGTTATGTCAAGTAGTTCCGCGCAACCAGAACGGTATGGGCACGATGCGCGCTAACCCTGCAGGCGCGCCGAGGCGCCGCACGCAAATTTCGGTCAATTTTTTGGTGTTTGGCGTGCCCGGAGTGCGGGCCGCTACTTGACGGTTGGCAAATCAGGACTGGACACGTCGTAGGTCTTGCCCGGCTGCGTCAGCAGCGCGGCCAGCTTCTCGGCCTTTTCATCCGTCCGGTCCGTCGTACCCCAGATCACCACTCGCCCATCACCGAGCGTGAGGGTGATCGAGGCCAGCGACGGCGCCGCGATCCGGCCCACCTGATCCGCAACCTCCGGCCGCAGCGCCAGCAGCACCTGTAACGCGGCCATGGTCGTCGGGTCGGTCGGTCCGGGGTTGGTGACGTCGATATACGGCAGCGCCGGCGGTGGCGGGCCGGTCGCGAAGTCGACACCGTCGCGGTCGAATAAGTGCGGCCCGTCGGGAAAGTCCTTCACTACCACGGGAACTCGCTCGACGATCGTGATCCGCAGCGCCGAAGGGTATTGACGCTGCACCCGGGCGCTGGCCACCCGGCGAATCGCCGCCACCCGGTCGGCGACCTGATTGGTATTGACCTGCAGCAACGGCGTGCTGATCCGCACCCCGGCCGCGTCGAGGACCTCCTCGCGGCTCACCGCACCGTTGCCGGTGACGACGATGTTGCGCGCCGACATCACCGGCGTGAAGTAGAGGATCAGCGCCAGGCCGACTCCGACGATCACCACCAGCACCGTCGCGAGGAACAGCTTCAAGCCCCGGACGACGCCGCGCCCAACGGGTTTGGGTTGGTTGACGATGCGGCCGCTGGCCCGGCGCTTGGCTTCGCGGCGCGCTTCCTCGATCGCGGTGGCGCGGGCCTGCGCGGCGCGACGCTCGGCCCGTTCGCGCCGCTCCCGACGGCGTGGTCCCTCGAATTCGGCTTGCTCGGGCTCGGTGTGATCGTTTTCCGGTTGAACCTCTTCGACGGGGATCGGTTCGGTGACCGCGTTGTCCACCGAATCGTCGGCGGCGTCGGGCGGCTCGGTGGCCTCGCCGGAGTCGGCGACCAGGTCGGTGGGTGTGGGCTCGTTGGGCTCGGTCATCGCAACACCCCGGGCGCACCGGGCGCGCCGCGGCTAGCCCGCACCCGCAGCGCCGTCACGATCTCGGGCCCCAGCAGCGTCACGTCGCCGGCCCCCATCGTCACGATGACATCACCGGGACCGGCGGCGGCGGCCACCTGCTCGGCGACCGCGGAGAAATCCGGCAGGTAGCGCGCCGGCACGCTGATGTGCTCGGCGACGCTGGCCCCGCTGACACCGGCCAGCGGCTGTTCTCGGGCGCCGTAGACGTCGAGGACGAACACCTCGTCGGCGGCGTTGAGTGCGTGACCGAAGTCAGCAGCGAAAGCCTTTGTCCGCGAATATAAGTGGGGTTGGAAGACTACCAGCGCGCGACCCTCGCCGCCCTGCTCGACGACCGTGCGGACGGCCGCCAGCGTCGCGGCGATCTCGGTCGGGTGGTGGGCGTAATCGTCGAATACCCGCACCGATCCCACCGCTGCGACCAATTCGAAACGGCGTCGCACGCCCTCGAAACCGCCGAGTCCGTCGAGCACCTGATCGGCCGGGGCGCCTACCTCGATCGCGGCCAGCAACGCGCCGAGTGCGTTGAGCGCCATATGCCGACCCGGCACCGACAGCCGCATGGTGCGCACGGCTTGGTCGCCCAATTGGATGTGTGCGACAGCTCCGGTGCCCTGCTGCTCCCACGACAGCAGGGTGCCGGCTAACTTCTGGTCCGGCTCCCCTGGCGACCCGGACCCGTAGCGCAGCACCCGGACTCCCAGTTCGCTGCTGCGCTGGGCCAGCGCCGCGGCCCCGGGGTCGTCGGTGCACACCACCAGCGCGCCGCCCGGGGCCAGCCGCTCGACAAAAGCGTCGAAGACGGCGACGTAGGCGTCTGGGCTGCCGTAGAAATCCAGGTGATCGATCTCGATGTTGGTGACCACCGCGACGTTGGGCGTGTATTCCAGCAGCGAGCCGTCGCTTTCGTCGGCCTCGGCGACGAAGCAGTCGCCGCTGCCGTGGTGCGCGTTGGTGCCGGCCTCACCGAGATCCCCTCCCACCGCGAACGACGGGTCGCGCCCGCACTGCTGCAGGGCCACGATCAGCATCGACGTCGTCGTGGTCTTGCCGTGGGTGCCGGTGACCATCAGCGTGGTCAGCCCATCCATCAGCTTGGCCAGCACCGCCGGCCGCAACACCACCGGAATGCCGCGGCGCCGGGCCTCGACCAGCTCGGGGTTGGTCTTCGGGATGGCAGCGTGAGTGGTGATGACCGCGGTCGCACCGCCGGGCAGCAGGTCCAGCGACGACGGGTCGTGCCCGATGCGGATCAGCGCGCCACGGGCTCGCAGCGCGTGCACACCGCGGGACTCCTTTGCGTCCGACCCCGACACCAGCCCGCCCCGGTCCAGCAGGATGCGGGCGATGCCCGACATTCCGGCTCCCCCGATGCCCACCATGTGCACCCGCTGCAGCTCGGGCGGCAACGGATTGGCGGTCACCGTCTCCCCCTGGCTGCAGGCCCCCCATCACGTGCTTGCCGCGCGATGTCCAGCGCCGCCTCGGCGACCTGGCGCGCAGCATCCCGATGCCCCACCCGCGCGGCGGCCGCGGTCATCGCCGCCAGCCGCGGCGGGTCGGTGAGCAGCCCGGTCACCTCGCGGGCCACCAGCTCCGGCGTCAGGACAGCGTCGGGGATCACCATGCCGCCGCCGGCGTTGACCACCGGCAGCGCGTTGAGGCGCTGCTCGCCGTTGCCGATCGGCAGCGGGACGTAGATCGCCGGCAGGCCGACGGCGGACACCTCCGCGACCGTCATGGCGCCGGAGCGGCAGATGGCCAGGTCGGCAGCTGCATAGGCCAGATCCATCCGGTCCAGATAGGGCACCGGCCGGTAAGGCGGATCGCCGTCTTGGGGTTCGCACAGCTCGAGGGTGTTCTTCGGGCCGTGCGCATGCAGCACGGACACGCACGCGGCGGCCAGGTCAGCGGCGGCCGCCGAGACCGCGCGGTTGAGTGAGACCGCGCCCTGCGAACCGCCGAACACCAGCAACACTCTCGCGTCAGCGGCAAAGCCGAAGTGCCGGCGCGCTTCGGCCCGCAGCGCCGTGCGGTCCAGCGTGGTGATGGTGGACCGGACCGGGACCCCGACCACCTCGGCGTGTCGTAGCCCGGAATCCGGCACCGCGGACAGCACCCGCTGCGCGGTCCGGGCGCCCACCCGGTTCGCCAGCCCGGCGCGGGCGTTGGCCTCGTGGATCACCACCGGGATACGACGGCGGAACCTGGGAAAACCGCGGGCGGCCAGGTAGGCCGGCAGGGCCACGTAGCCGCCGAAACCCACCACCACGTCGGCGTCGACCACGTCGAGCACCGAACGGGTCTCCCGGACGGCACGCCATACCCGCGGTGGCAGCCGGGCCAGGTCACCACTGGGCTTACGTGGCAGCGGCACCGGAGTGATCAGTTCGAGGTGGTAGCCGCGTTCGGGGACCAGCCTGGTCTCGAGGCCACGCGCGGTGCCCAACGCGGTGATCCGGACGTGCGGATCCAGTGCGCTCAGAGCATCGGCGACGGCCATCGCGGGCTCCACATGACCGGCGGTGCCGCCGCCGGCCAGCACGACCGACAGGGAATTAAGTGACGACGAAGCGGCACCGGCGGGCGAGGGACTTACCCCCTGCCCGCCGGCCGGCTCCTTGACCGTGTGGTTCACCCGTAACGCTGACCTTCCAATGCGCGTGCGCGCCGTGCTTGACGCTGGCCGGCTCCCTGCCTCGGGTTGCGCTGGCCAGATCCATGATGCCCTGAACGGTCCGTCCGGGCAGCCGTCCGACCGAAAACCGGCCGCAATGGCGGCTCGGGCTTGCGGGCACTCTTGCGGGCGGGCGGCTCTGCTTTCCGGGCAGGGGCCTTGCGGGCCCGCCCCGGGGCGGGCGGTCGCGGCTTTTGCGGCTGCGCTCGCTTGCGATCGCGAAACGACTCGATACGGCTGGGCACATACGGCTCCGGCGGCGGCAGCCGCAGCAACCGGTTCATCTTGTCGTCCCGCCCGGCACGCAGCGCGGCCACCGCCTCGGGCTCATGCCGTGCCGCGTTACACATGATTCCAATCATGAAAAGCGTTGCAGCCGTGGATGTTCCACCAGCAGATATCAATGGGAGCTGCAGGCCGGTCACCGGCAGCACGCCGATCACGTAGCCGATGTTGATGAAGGCCTGCCCGAGGATCCACATCGTCGTGGTGGCGCTCAGCAGCCGCAGAAACGGGTCGGCCGACCGCCGCGCGATCCGCATCCCGGTGTAGGCGAACAACCCGAACAGCGCCAGCAGCCCGAACGCGCCGATGAAGCCGAGCTCCTCGCCGATGATCGCGAAGATGAAGTCGTTGTGCGCGTTGGGCAGGTAGTTCCATTTGGCGGTGCCCTGGCCGAGACCGTCGCCGAAGATGCCGCCGTGGGCCAGCGCGAACTTCGCCTGTCGTGCCTGGTAGCCGGTGTCCTGCGGGTCGTTCTCGGGGTTGATCCACGAGCGCACCCGGTCCGACCGGTATCCGGCCGACATTGCCAGAACCGCGCCGGCCATGATCACCGCCAGCAGCGACGTGCCGAAGACTCGCAGCGGCAACCCCGCGTACCACAGCAGGGCCAGCAGGATGATGCCCAGCGACACCGTCTGCCCGAGGTCGGGCTGGGCCACGATCAGCCCCAGCGCGATGACCGCGGCCGGTACCAGCGGGATCAGCATCTCGCGCAGCGAGGCTCGCTCCAGGCGGCGCGCGGCCAGCAGGTGGGCACCCCAGATCGCGAAGGCGATTTTGGCCAGCTCGGAGGGCTGCATCGACAAGCCGGCGACGACGAACCACTTCCGCGAACCGTTGGCGAGGTTCCCGATTCCGGGAACGAGCACCAGCACCAGCAAAATGATGGTGACCAGGTATCCCGGGAAGGCCACCCGCCGCAGAAACCGCACCGGCATCCGCATCGCGACGTAGGCCCCGATGACCCCGATGACCGTCCACAACACCTGTTTGCCGAAGATCACCCACGCCGACCCGTCGTCGCCGTAGGACCGCACACCCGACGCCGACAGCACCATGGTCAGGCCCAGTGTGGTCAGCAATGCGGTGATGGCGACGATCAGGTGAAACGAGGTCATGGGACGGCCCAGCCAGGCGCCGAACCGGGCGCGTGGACTGTGCTCCGGGTCTTTGACCTTAGTTTTCGCGGCCGCCGGGGTCCGTTCGTCGGGTGCCTCGTCCGACCCGGCAGCATCTGTTACGTCGGCGGTTTCCAGCGCGTCGGTTACGGCTTCGGCGTCCTCGGTCGTGTCGTCGGCGACGGCCTCCGCCGCCTCGGCCGGCGCGGTCTCGTTCTTCTTGTTGCCCCGACGTAAGCGCCGGGTCAGCGCGTTACCCACAACCCGCCTACCGCAGCGCCGCACGTACCGCGGCCGCGAATGCGTCACCACGGTCTGCGTAGCCGCTGAACTGGTCAAACGATGCCCCCGCCGGCGCCAGCAGCACCGTGTCTCCCGACTGTGCCAAATCACGAGCCGCGGCCACCGCCGCCGTCATCACGCGAACGCCGAGACCATCCCCCACACTGTCAACTTTTGTCACATCAGTATCAGCAGTCGCATGCATACCAGCATCCTCGCCTGTCACAACCTGGACGACCGGGACATCGGGCGCGTGTCGCGATAACGCATCGGCAACCTCTTGGCGATCGCGGCCGATGAGCACCGCACCGACCAGCCGGGATGCGATTCTGGCGACCTCTGCGTCCAGCGATGCGCCCTTGAGCAAACCGCCGGCCACCCACACCACCCGCGGGTAAGCCATGATCGACGCCTCGGCGGCGTGCGGGTTGGTGGCCTTCGAGTCGTCGACGTAGCGGATCCCGTCGGCCACAGCAACGACTTCGCAACGATGCCGGCCCAACTGAAACGTCGACACGGCTTCGGCGATCGCGGCGGCAGGCACGTCGACGCTGCGGGCCAGCGCCGCCGCGGCCAGGGTGTCGAGCACGCCGACGGGGCCCGGCACCGGGATGGACGCGGCCGGCAGCAGGGCCAGGTCGTCGGCAAAGGCGCGATCGATCAGCTGTCCGTCCCGTACGCCGAGCTCGCCGGGGGCCGGCTCGCCAAGCCGGAACCCGGCTCGCACCGGGGCCGCCGCGGTGCTCAGTAATGCGGCGGCCCGGCTGTCGTCCAGCCCGACGACCGCGACCCGGCCGCCCAGAACGCGGGCCTTCGCCGCGGTGTACTCGCCCATCGACGCATGCCAATCCAGATGGTCTTCGGCGATGTTGAGCACCACGCCCGCCTCCGGCTGCAGCGAGGGGGCCCAGAACAGCTGAAAGCTCGACAACTCGACGGCCAGCAGGTCGGCCGGCTGGTCCAGCACGTCGAGGACGGGGTCGCCGATGTTGCCACAGAGCAGGCTGCGCCGTCCCCCGGCGATCAACATGGCATGCAGCATCGACGTCGTCGTGGTCTTGCCGTTGGTGCCGGTCACGACCAGCCAGCGGCGTGGTGTGCCGTAACAGCCCGCTGCGTCCAGCCGCCAGGCCAGCTCCACGTCACCCCAGATCGGCACGCCCGCGGCCGCCGCGGCGGCCAGCACCGGCGCCGTCGGCTGGAAGCCGGGACTGGTGACCACCAGCGCATAGTCGGCGATGTGCGCAACCGCCGTCGCCGGATCGACTGTCGCAACACCGCTTTCGGTGTAAGGACGCAGCATCACCGGATCGTCGTCGCACAGCGTCGCCGCGGCGCCGAATCGGGTCAGCGCACCCAGAATTGCCCGGCCGGTCACCCGGGCACCGGCGATCAGGACGGGCGCACCCGCCAGCTGGGGGTACCGCCCGCTTGCGGGGGAGGGTTCGAGCCCAGGCATGTCATGCGCCGATCGTGGCGAGCCACTCACCGTAGAACAGCGCGACGCCCAGGCCGCAGGCGATCGCGGTGAGCAGCCAGAAGCGGATGATCACCGTCGTTTCGGCCCACCCGCTCAACTCGAAATGGTGGTGGAAGGGCGCCATCCGGAACACCCGGCGCCCGGTGGTCCGGAAGGTCAGGATCTGCAGCACCACCGAGATGACCTCAGCGACGAACAGCGAACCCAGCACCACCGCAAGGATCTCGGTGCGGCTGGTGACGGACAAACCCGCGATGATGCCGCCCAGCGCCAGCGAACCGGTGTCGCCCATGAAGATCTTGGCGGGCGCGGCATTCCACCACAGGAACCCGATGCACGCGCCGGCGGTCGCGGCCGCGACGATCGCCAGATCCAGCGGGTCGCGCACGTTGTAGCAGGCCAGCCCGGGCGCGGTGGCACAGGCGTTGCGGTACTGCCAGAAGGTGATCAACACGTAGGCACCGGTGACCATCGCCATGCAGCCGGCAGCCAGCCCGTCCAGGCCGTCGGTGAAGTTGACCGCGTTGGACCAGGCGCTGACAACGACCACGCAGAACAGCACGAAAAGTCCGGGAGTCAGTGCGACGGTGGCAATCTCGCGCACATAGGACAGATCCGAGCTGGCCGGCGTCAGGCCGTTGGCGTTGTGGAATCCCAGCACCAGCACACCGAACAGCACCGCCGCCAGAATCTGCCCGACCGTCTTGGCGGTCTTGTTCAGCCCCAGGTTGCGTGACCTGCGGATTTTGATCAAGTCGTCGAGGAAGCCGACCCCGCCCAGCATCGTGGCCAGGCCCAACACCAACAGTCCCGACGCGGAGACCCCCTCGCCGTCGAACGCCAGCCCGACGAGGTGGGTGCCCAGGTAGCCGGCCCAGATGCCCGCCAAGATCGCCACGCCGCCCATCGACGGCGTGCCGCGCTTGGTGTGATGGCTCGGCGGGCCGTCCTCACGAATCTGGTGACCGAAACCCTGCTTGCTGAACAGCCGGATTAGCGCCGGGGTCAACAGAATTGACACGGTCAAGGCGATCGCGAGGGCGACGAGAATCTGTCTCACGGGCGAGCCTCGCCGTCTGCGGCCAGCGCCTCTGCCAGCGCACGCAGGCCAGCGGCCTTCGACGCCTTCACCAGGACGACGTCACCGGATTGCAGTTCGGCCCGCAACAACGCCAGGGCGGCGTCGCCGTCGGCCACGTTCACCGCCTCGGCGCCCCACGAGCCCTCCATGACCGCAGCGTGATGCATCGCGGTGACCGACCTCCCCGTTCCCACGACAACAAGTCGAGACACATCTAAGCGCACCGCCAGCCGTCCGATGGCATCGTGCTCGGTTATCGCGTCCTCGCCGAGCTCGGCCATCTCGCCCAACACCGCCCAGCTGCGCCTCTTTTTCCCCGCCGGAACTTCCCCGCCGGCGGCGATCCAGGCCAGTGCCTGCATTCCGGCCCGCATCGAGTCGGGGTTGGCGTTGTAGGCGTCGTCGATGACGGTCACCCCGTCGGAACGGTTCGTCACGTGCATGCGGTGCCGCGACACCGGGCCGGCCGCGGCCAGCGACGCCGCGATCTGCTCGACGCTGGCGCCACACTGCAGCGCGACCGCAGCGGCGCATAACGCATTGGTGACCTGGTGTTCGCCGTAGACACCGAGCGCAACCTCGGCTTCCACGGCGCCTCGCGCGTCCATCGCGTGCAGGGTAAATCGCGGCCTGGCCAATTCGTCCAGCGACACGCCTTCGGCCCAGACGTCGCTGGGTCCCGAATCGGTGTGGCTGGCTCCGCTGACCCGCACCACCCAGCCAGAGCTGACGTGCGCCATGGCCGCCACCGACGGGTCGTCGACATTGAGAACGACCACTCCGGAAGCTGGAACAGATTGTGGCAGTTCAGATTTCGTTCGAGCGATGGCCTCGCGCGAACCAAACTCGCCTAGGTGCGCGGTGCCGACGTTGAGCACGACGCCGATCGCGGGCGGGGCGATCTGCGCCAGGGCGGCGATATTGCCGGGATGACGCGCTGACATCTCCAAAACCAGGTAGTCGGTGCTGCGCGTCGCGCGCAGCACCGTCCAGGGATGCCCCAGCTCGTTGTTGAACGATCCCGGCGGCGCCACCACCTCACCCAGCGGTTCGAGCACCGCGGCCACCAGGTCTTTGGTCGACGTCTTTCCCGACGAGCCGGTGATCCCGATGATCGTCAGGCCACCGGCCACCAGCTCCTCGGCCACCACTTTCGCCAGCTTGGCCAGCGCGCCCAGCACCGCGGCACCCGAACCGTCGGGATCGTGCTCGAGCACCCCGGCCCGCGACCCGGAAGCCCCCTGGGGGGCAACCACGATGGCGGGAACCCCGACCGGCCGCGCGGCCAGCACCGCCACCGCGCCGGCGGCTACCGCCGAGGCCGCGTAGTCATGGCCGTCCGAGCGCGCGCCCGGCAGCGCCAGAAATAGCCCGCCCGGACCGGCGGCGCGCGAGTCGAACTCAACGGTCCCGGTGACGTGGAGTTCCGCGGCGTCGCGCGGCGAGATGTCGGCCAGGGTGCCGCCGACGATATCGGCGATCTGCGCGACGGTCAGGTCGATCATCGGCGTGCCTTGCGGAGGTCTTCCAGCGCTGCCGCCAGCTCCACCCGGTCGTCGAACGGGCGGACCACGTCGCCGGTGCGCTGCCCGGTTTCGTGGCCTTTCCCGGCGATCAGCACCACGTCGCCGGGGCCGGCCCAGCCGACCGCGTACCGGATCGCGTCACACCGGTCGGCGATCTCGACCACCTGCGCTAGTGAGCCGACTTCCGTTGCGCCGGTGACGATCTCGCGCCGAATCGCCGCGGGGTCCTCACTGCGCGGGTTGTCGTCGGTGACGACAACGAGGTCGGCCAGCTCGGCGGCGACGCCGCCCATCGGCCCGCGCTTGCCCGGGTCGCGATCGCCGCCGGCGCCGAACACCACCGCGAGCCGCCGACCCGGCTGCAGCAGGGTGGTCAATACCGCCCGTAGCGCGCCGGGCTTGTGGGCGTAATCGACGAGGGCCAGGAAATCCTGGTCGCGATCGATGTCTTCCAATCGTCCCGGAACACGGGTGTCCAGCAGCCCCGCCGCCGCCTGCTCCGGCGAGACCCCGACCGCGTCCAGAATTGCCAGTGCTACAAGACAATTGGCGATGTTGTAGCCGCCCGTGAGCCGAATACCAATACGGTGTTTACCACCGGCGGGGTCGACGACGGTGAACTCTTGTCCCCCGGCGCTCGTCGACGCCAGGTCCGTTGCGCGCCAATGCGCCGGTTGGCCGGTGACACTGACCGTGATCGCGTCGGTGGCACGCGCGGCCATCGCCCGACCGGCATCGTCGTCGACGCAGACCACGGCCCGGCGAGCGTGCAGCGGCGAGTTCGGATCGAACAGCATCGCCTTGGCTTCGAAGTAGTCGGCCATGGTGGGATGAAAGTCGAGGTGGTCGCGGGATAGGTTGGTGAATCCGCCTACCGCGAAACGGGTTCCGTCGACCCGGCCCAACGTCAACGCGTGGCTGGAGACCTCCATGACGACGGTGTCCACCCCGCGCTCGGCCATCGCCGCCAGCATCGCCTGCAGCGCGGGCGCCTCCGGAGTGGTCAGCGCGCTGGGGATGTCGGCGCCGTCGATGCGGATGCCGATGGTGCCGATCAACCCCGCGGTATGGCCGCCGGCGCGCAGACCAGACTCGACCAGATAGGTCGTGGTGGTTTTACCGGAGGTGCCGGTGATCCCGACCACCGTCACCCGGTCCGACGGATTGTCGTACACGGTGGCGGCCAGCGCGCCGAGGATGCTGCGGGGCGCCGGCTGCACCAAGGTAGGCACGGCGCCGGCCAGCGTGCCCATCTCGGCGGCCCCGGCCGCGTCGGTGAGCACCGCGACGGCACCGCGTTCGATCGCGTCGCCGGCGTAGCGGGCACCGTGGGTGGCCGAGCCGGCCAGTGCGGCGAACAGGTCGCCGGGCAACACGTCCTGGGCACGCAGTGTCACCCCGGTGATCGACACGTCCGGGACGGCGCCCCCGCCGGCCAGCACCGCGCCCACTTGCTCCGCCAGCGCAGGCAGCCGCACGCCCGCGCCCTTGCTGGGGCGCAGCTCATCCGATACCTGCACTTCCGGTCACACCTCCCGCCGACGCCGCGTGATCGCCATGACCAGCCATGACACCCTACCTAGGCGCGGCCCAGCCGGAGGCACGTCCGCGCTCCCGTCCAGTGTGCGTTCAGGGCAATGCCGGGGACCCGGCACCCGCGTGGGGCTCCTAGGTGGCCTGCAGGGTCAGCGGCGGCCCCGGGTCGGGTGAGAGCGGGACGTTCTCCCGCTGCATCAGCCAGCCGGCGATGTTGTGGAACAGCGGGGCTGCCGAGTGGCCGGGCGTACCGTCCGCGTTGCGCTCGGGGTTGTCCATCATGATGCCGATCACGTAGCGGGGATTGTCGACGGTGGCCATCCCGGCGAAGGTGATCCAGTAGACGTTGTCGAAGTAGCAGCCGCAGCCCGGGTTGATCTGCTGGGCGGTGCCCGTCTTGCCGGCCATCTGGTAACCGGGCACCGCCGCCGCGGTACCGGTGCCCTGTTGGTAGCCCATCGGGTCGCGTTGCACGACGGCTCGCAGCATTTGGCGCACCGTCTGCGCGGTCTGTGACGACACCACCCGAACGCCCTCGGGGCGCGCTTCTTCGGTCCGGCTGCCGTCGGGGGCGACGGTGGCTTTGATGATTCGCGGCGGCATCCGCACCCCGTCGTTGGCGATCGTCTGGTACATGTCCGTCATCTGCAGCAGAGTCATCGAAAGACCTTGGCCGATAGGCAGGTTGGAGAAGGTGCTGCCCGACCACTGGTCGATGGGCGGCACCAGCCCGGCGCTCTCACCGGGCAGCCCCACGTTGGTGCGCTGCCCGAGCCCGAACTTGCGGACCATATCGTAAAAGCGTTCCGGGCCAACGCGTTGGGCCAGCATCAGCGTTCCGACGTTGGACGACTTCCCGAACACACCGGTGGTGGTGTAGGGCATCACGCCGTGGTCCCACGCGTCATGGATGGTGACACCACCCATGTTGATGGAGCCCGGGACCTGGAGCACCTCGTCGGGGTTGGTCAGGCCGTACTCGATGACCGAGGAGGCGGTGATGATCTTGTTCACCGAGCCCGGCTCGAACGGCGAGGACACCGACAGGTTGCCCAGTTGCCGGTCGGCCTGCCGGCCGATGTCCTGGGACGGGTCAAAGGTGTTGTCGTTGGCCATGGCCAACACTTCACCGGTCTTGGAATCCAGGACGACAGCCGAAACATTGTGCGCCCCAGATAGGTTCCTGGCTTGCTGAACCTGCTGCTGCACGTAGAACTGGATGTCGTCGTCGATGGTGAGCTGGACGGTCGAACCGTTGACCGCCTTGTGCCGGTTGCGGTAACTGCCGGGGATGACCACGCCGTCGGACCCGCGGTCGTAGGTGAGCGAACCGTCGGTTCCCGACAGCACCGAGTCCATACTGTCCTCGAGTCCGAGCAAGCCGTGACCGTCCCAGTCGATGCCGCCGACGATGTTGGCCGCCAGCGATCCGCCCGGATACTGACGCAGATCCTGTCGCTCGGAACCGACCTCGGGATACTTGTCCGAGATCGCGCTGGCGACGGCCGGGTCGACGGCACGCGCCAAATAGGCGAAGTTGTCCTCTGTTTGCAGCTTCTTCAGCACGGTCGCATAGTCCGGCCTGTTGTTCAGCCGACTGGAAACCTCTTTGGCGATGTCACGCAGCCGCTGCTGCGGATCGGGCGCCGCCGGGTTCTTCTTTTTGGCATCCTCCAATTGCTGGCGGATCTTCTTCGGCTGGAACGTCAACGCACGCGACTCGATGGTGAAGGCCAGCTGTTGGTTGTTGCGGTCAACGATGCTGCCGCGGATGGCTTTTGAGACGTCGGTGACCTTGAGCTGGCTGGCGGCCTGGGCTCGCAGTTTCGGCGCGCTGGTTACCTGTAGGACGAACAACTGCGCCCCGGCCACCAGCATCAGCACCAGGATGACTGCGTAGCCGGCTCGATGCCGAAAGACGAAAGATGCGCCGCGCGTTCCGGCCTCGACGGCTGGCCGGGTGCGTCGCTCACGTGCCGAGTGGCCCAGCGCCGCCTCCGCCCGGCCCGGGGCGGCGGATTTCTTGGCCTTACCAAATCCCTTGGACTCCTGCGCATCCCGGCCTCTTTGCGCCTTTTCCGGTTTGCGACTGCGGTTCGGCTGCCGCATCTCCCTGGCTTCTCGCGGTTTACCCGGACCGCGCGACGACCGCGACCGTCGGGTCCGGCCGTCCTCGCCGCGGCTCACCGGGCCGCGCCTGGCATGGCGGCCGCCGGTGGCGCGAACTGTAGGCCGTTATTCGGCGCGAGCACCGGTGCGGCCTGCGGCCCGGTGAGACTGGGCAGGACCGGGACACCGGCCTGGGAGCTCTGCGGCGCCATACCCGGTTGCACGGGAACTGGTATTTCCGCGGGTACGGGTGCCGCCGGTACCGCCAGCGGCAGCCCCCCGACCGGGATCGGCACTTCGGCGGGCACCGGAGCGATCGCCTGGCCTGCCTGTGCCGGCATCGGCAGGCCAGGAGTCGGCAACCCCTGCGCCGGCAACCCCTGCGCCGGCAGCCCTTGAGTGGGCAGCCCTTGAGTGGGCAGCCCTGGCGCGGGCACCCCCGGGAATTGCCCGGCGAACGGCCCACCGGGTGCACCGGGCACCGGGGGCGCGGCCGGCGGCAGGTGCTGGCCTCCTACCGTCGTCGAGCCATCCGGAGCGCGTAGTAGCGCCTCGGGCCCACCGGGCCGGCCCGGCACCAGAACAGCACCCAGATCCGGTTGCACTCGAACCGGGACTTCCGGCGGCAACGCCGCCGGCTTCGGGGGCGCCGCAGGGCCTTCATCGGGCAGCTTGGTGTTCAGCGGCGGCGGCGGAACGCCATCGGCCGGCTTGGGCGTACCGACGACCACCCAGTTACCGGACGGATCCTGGATCAGGTGCGCGGTGTCCCGCGTCGGGATCATGCCCTGCTTGCGGGCCGCCTCGGCCAGCGCCGGCGCGGCCTCCGCCTCGCGCACATCGCGTTCCAGCGCCTCCTTCTGCTGCTGCAGCATTCGGGTCTTCTCGCGAGCGTGGCTCAACTGGTAGGAGCGCTCGGCGGAGTCGGTGGACAACCACAGCGTCAGTGCCAGCCCAAGTCCGAGCGCACCGATGATCAGCACGACGAACGGAACCTTGGCCAGCAGTGTCTGCGGGCGCAGGTCGATCGAGGACAACCGGATGGCTATCCGCTCAGTCAGCCGAGGCCGAATAACTTTGGGCGCCTTGGCCTTCCGCGCTTTGGCACGCGCCTTGGCCTGGCCGCTGTTCTTGGGGCGTGCCGATCGCTCGACCGGGCGCGCATTAGGACTGGTCTGCGGTCCCGATTTCGCTGCCCGCGCCTCGCGGCCGGTCGTCGAGCCCTTCGTCGGCCGGGTGCGACGCGCCGTCGAGTCCGCCGCGCTGCGCCTGGCCTTACGGGCAGCAACGTCACGCCCGCCGCGACGGTCACTGCCGCCCCGGCGCTTTGGCGTCTCGCGCTTGGCTTTCGCTCTCATGAGTCGCCCCTCTTGGTCACGCGCCGCTGTGCTTGTCCCTCGTGTTCCAGCCGTTGCAAGGCCCGTAGTCGCACGGCGGCACTGCGAGGGTTACGTTCGATTTCGTCTTCATCGGCACGCTCGGCACCGCGGGTCAGCGACCGGAATCGGGGGCCGCGGCCGGGCAGCTCGAAAGGGAGATCCACCGGCGTGCCGGAGGCGACCGCGTCGGCGAACACACGTTTGACGATCCGGTCTTCCAGCGATTGGTAGGCCATCACCGCGATGCGCCCGGCGACGGTCAGGGCGTCCATCGCGGCCGGAATGGCGCTGCGCAGCGAGCCCAGCTCGTCGTTGACCGCGATCCGCAGCGCCTGGAAGGTGCGCTTGGCCGGATGCCCGCCGGTACGCCGGGCCGGAGCCGGAATCGCCTGGTAGAGCAGAGCCACCAACTCGGCCGTCGAACGCAGCGGCGTGCGGGCTCGCTGGCGGACGATGTGAGTGGCGATGCGGCGGGCGAACCGCTCCTCGCCGTAACGGTGCAGGATGTTCGCCAGCTCGGCCTCGTCGTAGGTGTTGACGATGTCGGCCGCGGTGAGCGGCGACGACGGATCCATCCGCATGTCCAGCGGCGCGTCCTGGGCATAGGCGAAGCCCCGCTCGGCGCGGTCTAGTTGCATCGAAGAAACACCCAGATCGAACAGCGCCCCATCGATTGATTCGTTTGCGGCATAACCGGACTCAGCTAGGGCATCCTGGATGCCGTCATACCGTGTATGCACCAGCGTGATTCGGTCGGCGAATGGCGCCAGCCGGGCGCCGGCGATGTCCAGGGCGCTGGGATCGCGGTCGAGCCCGATCAGCCGCAGGCCCGGCAATTCGGTCAAGAAGCGTTCCGCGTGCCCGCCCGCGCCGAGGGTGGCATCGACGAGTACGGCGCCGGATCCGTCGGCGTACTGGCGGGTCAGTGCCGGGGTGAGCAGTTCGACGCAGCGCTCCAGCAGCACAGGCACATGCCCGAAGCCATTCGGCCCGAGATCATTTGGCTTGTCAGCCACCGCAACACCTCCCCGGGTCTCGAGGGACACGTCGGAACGAGGGACGGCCCTGAGGAAGGCCGCCCCTGCACCGAGGTCCCTGTCCGAAGCTACGAACCTGGCGTTGGGGAAGTACGCCAGGGTCGGTTCGGGCAGAGGCCACGATGCACGGGCATGCGCCTCAGATGATGTCGCCGAGTGCTTCATCGCTGGCCGCGGAGAAGTTCTCTTCGTGCGTCTGCTGGTAGTCCTGCCAGGCTTGGGCATCCCAAATTTCGAGGTAGTCGACCGCTCCGATCACCACGCAGTCCTTGGATAGGTCCGCGTAGCGACGGTGATCGGCCGACAAGGTGATGCGGCCCTGGGCATCGGGATGCTGCTCATCGGTTCCGGCGGCCAGATTACGCAGGAACGCCCTGGCTTCCGGGTTGCTTCGAGACGTCTTGCTGGCCCGGCGGGCCAGCTGCTCGAATTCCGCCCGCGGGTAGACGGCGAGGCTGTGATCTTGGCTCTTGGTGACCATCAACCCCCCTGCCAGCGCGTCGCGGAACTTGGCGGGCAACGTCAGTCGCCCTTTGTCATCGAGTTTGGGCGTGTAGGTGCCGAGAAACACCTGCTCACCTCCTGCGGAGACCGGCTCGCGCCTCGCCCAAACACTTCAGCCACCATACCCCACAGTCCCCCACTTTGCCCCATAAAAGAGGTGTCGTCGGGGTGTTTCGCAGATCGTTTGCCACCCGACGTCGCCCAGCGCCCGCACACCGCCATCTCGGGACCCGCACCTAGCACTAAGAAACCGCATTTCAGGACCCTAAAGTCGGTACGTGGGGGGAAGTGGGGCATCCCGGTGGGGCGCAGTGGGGCTCAGATTGGCCACGATCGGGCCTCGAATCGGGCTCCAGCACAAAAATAAGGGGCAGCCGTTCCGGCTACCCCTTATGGTCTGTGTCTTTAGTAGTTCTGACTATTCGTCGAAGCGGCGGCGGAAGCGGTCTTCCATGCGGCTGGTGAACGAGCCGCCACCCTTGTTGCGACGTTGGCGCGTTCCCGGCGCCGGGCCGGAATGGTCTGTCCTGCCGGCCATTCGGGGACCAGTGATGGCGAACACCACTCCACCGAACATCGCGATGAACCCAACGACGCTGAGAACCGGGAAGCTGCCGATCATCGTGGCCTTGAACGCCACACCGGAAACCAGCATCGCCAGTCCGATGACAAACAGCGCTGCACCCTGCAGACGACGACGAGCGGTCGGCGCGCGGAACCCCCCACCACGGACACTCGACGCGAACTTCGGGTCCTCGGCGTAGAGGGCGCTCTCAATCTGGTCGAGCATCCGCTGCTCATGGTCGGAGAGTGGCATACGTCCCTCC
This sequence comes from Mycobacterium montefiorense, assembly GCF_003112775.1. Classification (GTDB taxonomy): domain Bacteria; phylum Actinomycetota; class Actinomycetes; order Mycobacteriales; family Mycobacteriaceae; genus Mycobacterium; species Mycobacterium montefiorense. The sequence continues at coordinate 24,450 of NZ_BFCH01000011.1, forward strand.
TTGCCGACAGTCTGACACGTAACTATCGATAGCACGCGGATGCCCATTGTATGGGCAACTAAGTCAAATGATACGAGGTCAATCTGACCCGTACCACTGGTTCGACCGCGATTCTATCTCCGTTGCTTCCCGACGATCATCGGGCCGTAACGACGATGCGTTACAACACCCTTGCCGAAACGTGCGCGGTCGCCGGCCGGTTGCCGCCACCGCCCGTCACCCGATCCGCCTCGGACCCGATAATGGCGATACGGGCGCCGCGCCGGCGCACCGCTGAAGCCGATAGGCGCACGAGGCCCGGATCACTGGGACGAGGAGGACACCGCGAGTTGGCGATATTCCTCATCGATATGCCTCCGAAAGATATGGAGCGCCGCCTCTCCGACGCCCTGGGCGTGTACGTCGACGCGATGCGGTACCCACGAGGCACCGAGCACCAGCGCGCCGCCATGTGGCTCGAGCACATCCGCCGACGTGGCTGGCAGGCGGCTGCCGCGGTAGAGGCGGACGCGCTCGAAGGCGACGGCGTGCCGTCGGCTTCGGAGCTGAGCGATGCACCGCTGCTCGGCGTGGCCTACGGCTACCCCGGCGCGCCCGGCCAGTGGTGGCAGCAACAGGTTGTCTTGGGTTTGCAACGCGGCGGCCTGCCACCGACGGAGATCGCGCAGCTGATGAAGAGCTATTTCGAGCTGACCGAACTGCACATTCATCCGCGCGCCCAAGGCCGCGGCGTCGGCGAGGCGCTGGCCCGCCGGCTGCTCGCCGGTCGTTGCGAGAGCAACGTCCTGCTGTCCACGCCCGAAACCACGGGCGAGGCCAATCGCGCGTGGCGGTTGTACCGGCGACTGGGCTTCACCGACGTCATCCGCCGTTACCACTTCGCCGGTGACCCACGGGCATTCGCGATCCTGGGCCGCCCCCTGCCGCTCTAGCCGACTGACGACACCGGTGGTCGCCGACGTACCCGCCGGACTCGCGAGCGGACGACGTGCCGTGGCGACACCCCGGATCTGGCACGATTACCTGGTGCGCGCCAGCTCTCCCCCACGCCGAGCCCGAGGGTTCACCGCCCGCAGGAGCCGCGTGCTAGCGATCGTCATGCTGCTCCTGCTGGTTCCCCTGGCGACCGGGTGCCTGCGGGCCAGAGCCTCGCTCACCGTTTCGCCCGACGACCTGGTATCCGGGGAGATTATCGCGGCGGCCAAGCCGAAGACGTCTAAGGACACCGGCCCGCAGCTCGAGACCAACAACCTGGCGTTCAACCAGAAAGTCGCGGTGTCCAATTACGACAGCGACGGCTACGTCGGATCGCAGGCGGTGTTCTCCGATCTGACGTTCGCCGAGTTGCCGCAGCTGGCCAACATGAACCCCGACGCGACCGGCGTAAATCTGTCGCTGCGCCGCAACGGCAACGTGGTGATCCTGGAAGGGCGGGCGGATCTGACGTCGCTGACCGACCCGGATGCCGACGTCGAGCTGACCGTCGCCTTCCCCGGCGTCGTGACCTCGACCAACGGTGACCGCGTCGACCCCGACGCGGTGTCGTGGAAGCTCAAGCCAGGCGTGGTGAGCACGATGACCGCCCAGGCCCGCTACACAGATCCCAACACCCGTTCCTTCACCGGCGCGGGCGTCTGGCTCGGCATCGCGTCGTTTGCGGCGGCCGGCGTGGTCGCGCTGCTGGCGTGGATGAGCCGGGACCGCTCCGAGCGATTCACCACACCCCGCAATCAGCCGCCCAGCTAGACGCGCTGGGCCGGCGACCAGTAGTCGATCATCTCGGCGAAGGTGGCAAAGGCCGGTCCGGAAAGACCGTAAGTCGCCTCCAGGTGGATGCTCAGCGGAAAGCCGAGCTCGGCGACGCCGTCCACCACCCGCTTGTACAGGTCGAGCATCAACTGCCGCTTCTCGGGCGGTTCGCTGCCGGCCAGCTTTTTGACGAACTCCTGCTCGGCGGCCACCGCGGCGTTGCCCGGATCCTGGATGAGCCAGTTGATCAGGCCGGTGTTGGTTTCCATCTTCGGTACGAACCCGAACGACAACAGGATCTCGGGACGATGATCGGTGGTCTTGGCGAAGTCGGTCAAAAAGCCGACGATCGCGTCGGAGTACAGCAACTGGGTCATGCCGTAGGTGGCGCCCTGGTCGCATTTGAAGTTGAAGCGGTCGTGTTCGCCCTCGCGGGTGGGGATCAGGATCACGCCGCGGTTGGGTACCAGGTCGCGATAGATCGACAGGGCGTCGGTCGGTGCAACGCCGGAGCCCTCGCCGTCGCTCATCGTGCGCGGAACGCCGACGAACACCACACCTTCCATGCCGTCGTCGATCAGGCGAGTGAGCCGCTGGCGCAGCGACGGCTCATCCATGAAGGCGGTCACCTGCGTGCACAGGCCGCTGATGCCCGGCAATTCAGGCTTGATGACGGACCAGAAGTCCAGCACGTCGAACTTGGGCTTCATCGGCACCGGACGGTCGTCGTCCTCGGCGATGATGCCCGGAATCATCACGTGACGGATGCGGCCACCCAGACCGGATTCCGCCGAGAACCGCACTACCTTGTGCGCCTCGTCAAGTGCCCGCTCCCGACCCTCGTCCACATTCGGTGGCACTAGCTCCAGCGCCACGGTGTTGAGAGTCACGCGGCTCCTCTCCCTCGGACGATTTGCACCTCGCCAGCATAGGGGCGCGGGGTTACCGCCCGCCCTGGCGGGCTGCCGAGCAAATCGAGGAACCCGAGTCACGCCGGCACCCGGGTCATGTGCAAACAGCCACCGCCGTAGCAGCGAATACACTGTTCGGGCCTAGAGAACACCAGGGCATGCCGAGGAAGAAAGGGGCGCCGCGCTGAGCCTAGAAACCCCAGCGGCCGCAGCAACCGTCGAGTTGACCGGCGCGGTTGCCGAGCAACTTCGCCGGTACTTGCATCAGCGGCGGGGCGAGACCGCTTACATCGGCGGCGACTACGCCGCATTGATCTCCGCACTCGAAGACTTTGTGCTGGGTGGGGGTAAACGGCTGCGGCCCGCCTTCGCGTATTGGGGATGGCGTGCGGTGGCCGACGCGGAGCCCGACGCGCAAGTGCTGCTGCTGTTTTCCGCGCTGGAGCTGCTGCAGGCCTGCGCGCTGGTGCATGACGACGTCATCGACGACTCCTCCACCCGCCGCGGCAAACCGACGGTTCACGTCCGCTTCGCCGCGCTGCACCGCGACCGGGATTGGCAGGGCTGTCCGGACCGGTTCGGGGTTTCGGCGGCCATCCTGCTCGGTGACCTGGCCCTGGCCTGGGCCGACGACATCGTATTCGGGGCGGACCTGGCACCCGAGGCGCAGCGACGGGTCCAGCGCGTCTGGGCCGATATCCGCACCGAGGTGCTCGGTGGGCAGTACCTCGACATCGTCGCTGAGGCCAGCGCCGCCGAGTCGATCGCGTCGGCGATGACCGTCGACACCTACAAGACCGCCTGCTACACCGTGACCCGACCGCTGCAGCTCGGGGCGGCCGCCGCCGCCGACCGCCCGGATGTGCAAGACGTGTTCGGTCAGCTCGGCACCGACCTCGGGGTGGTGTTCCAGTTGCGTGACGACGTGCTGGGCGTGTTCGGGGATCCTGCGGTGACGGGCAAGCCATCCGGTGATGATTTGCGCTCCGGCAAGCGCACCGTGCTGCTGGCCGAGGCCATAGAGTTGGCGGATAGGTCAGATCCGTTGGCGGCCAACCTGTTACGCAGCTCGATCGGCGCGCCGTTGACCGACGCGCAAGTGGACGAACTGCGCGACGTCATCGAGTCGGTGGGCGCGCTGGCCGCCGTCGAGCGGCGCATCGCCACGCTGAACGAGCGGGCGCTGGCCGCGCTGGCGGCCGCAAACATCAGCACGCCGGCCAAGGCGGGGATCTCCGAACTGGCCAGGATGGCCACCAACCGGTCCGCCTGAGCCATGGCCATACCGATATCCGCGGACAGCTCGTCGACAGCGAGACGGTCTGTTGCCCAACGTCTTTCGGAGGTGAAGGCGTTCGCCTCCACGCCGGACGCTCGCCCGGCCAAGCTGGGCTTCCTGGGTTCGGTGCTGATCACCGTCGGCGGTCTCGGTGCCGGAAGCACCAAGCCGCACGACCCCGTGCTGGAGTCAATCCACATGTCCTGGCTGCGTTTTGGCCACGGGCTGGTGCTGTCGTCGATTCTGTTGTGGGCGGGTGTGGCGCTAATGCTCGTCGCATGGCTGGCGCTGGGTCGCCGCGTCGTCACCGGCGAAACCACCGAATTCATGATGCGAGCCACCACCGGCTTCTGGTTGGCGCCGTTGCTGCTGTCCGTGCCGGTGTTCAGCCGCGACACCTATTCCTACCTGGCCCAGGGCGCGCTGCTGCGCGACGGCTTCGACCCCTATGCCGTGGGCCCGGTGGCTAACCCGAATGTGTTGCTGGACAACGTAAGCCCCATTTGGACGATCACCACCGCGCCGTATGGCCCGGTATTCATTCTGATTGCGAAGCTCGTCACGATGGTGGTCGGCAACCATGTGATCGCCGGGACCATGCTGCTGCGGTTGTGCATGCTGCCCGGATTGGCGCTGTTGATCTGGGCCGCTCCCCGACTGGCTCATCACATCGGCACCAGTGGCGCCACGGCATTGTGGATCTGCGTGCTGAACCCGCTGGTGCTGATCCATCTGATGGGTGGAGTGCACAACGAGATGCTGATGGTGGGTCTGATGACCGCCGGCATCGCGTTGACCTTCGCACGCCGCCACGCCCTGGGCGTCACCCTGGTCACGGTCGCGGTCGCGGTCAAGGCGACCGCCGGGTTGTCGTTGCCGTTTCTGGTCTGGGTGTGGATGCGACATCTGCGTGACCAACGCGGATACCGCCCGGCCCGCGCGTTCGCGACGGCCACTGTGATGGGCCTGCTGATCTTCGTCGTGGTGTTTGCCATCTTGTCCGTGGCCGCCGGCGTCGGCCTGGGCTGGCTGACCGCGCTGGCGGGATCGGTCAAGATCATCAACTGGCTGACCGTGCCGACCGCGGCGGCGAACGTGATTCACTTCCTGTTCAACGGCCTTGTCCCGGTCGACTTCTACGCCACGCTGCGGATCACCCGCTACATCGGAATCGCGGTCATCGCGGTGTCACTGCCGCTGTTGTGGTGGCGATTCCGGCGCGACGATCGGGGCGCGCTGACCGGGATGGCGTGGTCGATGCTGATCGTGGTGCTGTTCGTGCCGGCCGCCCTGCCGTGGTACTACTCCTGGCCACTGGCGGTGGCTTCTCCGCTAGCCCAGTCACGACGGGCGATCGCCGTCATCGGCGCGCTATCGACCTGGGCCATGGTGATTTTCAAGCCAGACGGATCGCACGGCATGTATTCGTGGCTGCACTTTTCGATGGCCACGACGGCCGCGCTGGTCGCCTGGTACTCGCTGTACCGGGCCCCGGAACCGGAGGTTCGGCGGGCCGAAGAGCCGCTGGCGGCCTAGTACGCCATGGCCTGAGCCCGGCGTACCACCTCACGCGCCTGGTGGGCATGCAACGCGTCGACCGGACGGGCGTTATTGAGCGCATCCCTGCTGCCGTCGCGGGTCACCGTCAGCGACGCGTCCGGGGTGAACAGCCAGCGCACGATCTCGGTTTCGTGGTAGCCGCCGTCGTGCAGGATGGTCAACAAACCCGGCAGGCTTTTGACGATCTCACCGGAATTGGTGAAAAACACCTGCGGTATCACCACACCCCCGGCTCGGCGCACCGCAAGCAGATGACCTTCTCGCAACTGCTGCTGCACCTTGCTCACCGGCACGCCGAGCAATTCGGCGACCCGGGCCAGGTCATAGATTGGCTCGTCGGGATCCAACAGATCATCGCCGGCCGGAATACTGCCCACCGCGCAAGTGTAGGCCGTGGCGCCCGGGTGCGTAGGCACGTTGAGCTTATGTTGCATCGCCAATCGCAAGCCCGCACCTACGATGGCCCGGTGACCAGACCCGGGACGACAGACCCGTTGGACGGCACGTTGCTGGACGGCCGCTATCTGGTCCAGGGCAAGATCGCCAGCGGCGGCACCTCGACGGTGTACCGCGGCCTCGACGTCCGGCTTGACCGGCCGGTGGCGCTGAAGGTGATGGACTCCCGTTATGCCGGCGACAGTCAGTTCCTGACCCGCTTCCAGCTCGAGGCCCGTACGGTCGCCCGACTGAAGAACCCGGGGCTGGTCGCGGTCTACGACCAGGGCCGGGACGGTCGCCATCCGTTTTTGGTGATGGAGCTCATCGAGGGCGGCACCCTGCGCGAGCTGCTGGCAGAACGTGGCCCGATGCCCCCGCATGCCGTGGTGGCTGTGCTGCGCCCGGTGCTGGGCGGGCTGTCCGCCGCGCATCGCGCCGGGCTGGTGCATCGCGACGTCAAACCGGAAAACGTGCTGATTTCCGACGACGGCGAGGTCAAAATCGCCGATTTCGGGTTGGTGCGTGCGGTCGCGGCGGCCGGAATCACGTCAACCAGTGTCATTTTGGGCACCGTGGCCTATCTGTCACCCGAGCAGGTGCGGGACGGAAACGCCGGTCCGCGCAGCGATGTCTACTCCGCGGGGATCCTCACCTACGAACTGCTGACCGGCGGTACACCGTTCAGCGGCGACTCCCCGCTATCGATCGCCTACCAGCGATTGGATCACGACGTGCCGTGTCCAAGCAGCCTAATCGAAGGTGTGCCAACGCAATTCGACGATTTCGTGTCGTGCGCAACTGGCCGTGACCCCGCGCAGCGGTACGCCGACGCGATCGAGATGCTCGCCGACGTCGACGCGATCGCCGAGGAACTGGGACTGCCCGACTTCCGGGTCCCGGCGCCGCGCAACTCCGCCCAGCATCGCTCGGCGGCACTGCAGCGCAGCCGGATGACTGAGCAGCGGTCCGCCGCGCCGCCCCCACCGGCCCCGGTCCATCAGCCCACCCGCCAGCTGGCGCGCGGCCCCGAGGACTGGGCTCAGGCGGCTCCCGACACCGAGACCGACGAACCCGACGAACCCGACGACTACGAATACGGTCCGGCCTCAGGCGAATTCGCCGGCATCGCGATCACTGAATTCGCCCTCGCGCGTCAGCAAAACCGCCGCATGGTGCTGATCTGGGTGGCACTCATACTGGCACTCACCGGTCTGGTCGCGACGGCAGCGTGGACAGTCGGCAGCAATCTGACCGGCCTGCTGTGAAGTAGGCCTTACTATGCGCGGCTATGACAAGACGACACTGCAGGCGATCGCGGATGATGCGCGAGTGGATCCGGCGATGCTCCTGTATCTCTTCGGCTCGAAGGCTGCTTGTTTCGCGAGTCGATGAAATTGGTGCTGCCGTCTGACCTGCTGACGACTGAGCTCGCCGAGAAAGACGACGACTTGGGCTGCCGCGTGGTGCGGGAACGTCACGTTCGCGACACGAATCTTAATAAATTCTCACAGTTCTCTTATTTTTCTTAATTTTGGGGTAGCGTGCTGATGCATGGGTTCGACAACGCATCGCGCCGACTCGCCGAGCCGGCTCGGCGAGCACGCAGTAGTCCTGGGTGCCGGAATCGCGGGTTTGCTTGCCGCCCGCGTGCTTTCGGAGTTCTACGATTCGGTCAGCGTGGTCGAACGCGACAGGTTGCCTGACTATCCGTGTCATCGGCGGGGCCTCCCCCAAGGGCGCCATGCGCACAACTTCTACAGCCGCGGCCTGCAGGTACTGGGTGAATTGTTTCCCGGACTGCTGGACGACCTGGCCAGAGCCGGGGCGGTCGTTGTCGACGACGGTGACCTGTCGCACTTCTACGTACGCCTCGGGCGTTACGAGCTGAAAAGTGCGGGCACATTCGCCGATCCGGCCGCGCTGACGCTGCACATGGCGAGCAGGCCGTTCATGGAGTATCAGCTACGCCGCCGCGTCAAGGCTCTACCCAACGTGAACATCCTCGACGGGCATGACGTCTCCGAACTCCTCACCACCGGCGATATCGTCAACGGCGTTCGAATCATTCGGCGCTACAACGGTTTTCTGACGACAATAGACGCCGACCTGGTGGTCGATGCGATGGGCCGGGCCGCACGCACCCCGGCGCTGTTGTCGAGGCTGGGCTTCCAACGGCCCACCGAGAACCGCATGACCGCGAGGTATAGCTACGCGAGCCAACAGCTGAGCATGCCCATGGGATCGATCTCCCAGCGGCTCGTGATGTTCAACCCAGGCGACGGCAGGCCGGGAGGCCTGCTACTGGCCAACGAACACGACACCTGGATGCTGGCGATCGGACAGCTGACCGAAACCGGCGAACCGCCAACCGATTACGACGCGATGCTCGCGCTGGCCGCGCCCTTCCTGCCCGCAGACTTGATGGACGGACTACGCCAGGCACACCCCATCGGGGAAGCCGTGACATATCAGCACACCGCCGCCGTGTGGCGCCGCTACGACCAGTTGTCTCGATTCCCATCGGGTTTGGTGGTTCTCGGTGACGCATTGTGCGCCCCCGACCCGACCTACGGCCAGGGCATGACAATCGCCGCGCTGGAAGCGCTGACTCTGCGCGATTGTCTGCTGTCTGGCGATGCCGCACTGGCACAACGCTATTTCGGTGCAACGGCGCGCTACATCGGCGCGATGTGGGCGGCAAATAGAGCCAGGTCGCGGGCCACTTCCCCGGTTCGCGACCGGAGTTCGGGGCGGGCGCGGCTGCAAGGCTGGGTGACTAGAGCGGCACTGAACGCCGCCGCGCACGACGCTGTGTTGACCGAACGCTTCTTTCGGGTCTCAAACTTCATCGACCCGCCGTCGCGGCTCCAGGATCCCGCCCTACTACCACGCATCGTCTGGGGAAACCTGCGGGCCCGATTTTCGCGGGCACGGCCGCTGGCTCAGCCAGACCCTTCGTCGCCGACAGACACCACCATCGACCCTCGGCGGATAAAAATGGCGGCGCCGCGATGAACAGTGACCGCAGTACGGACGAGGATGCGATCCGCAATCTGGTTGACCGTCAGGCAAGTGCCTGGGCCGCAGCAGATCCGGAGGCGTATTCCGGCGTATTCAGTTCCGATGCCGACTACGTGACCTTTTTGGGCAGCTACTACAAAGGGCGCAAAACGATCGCCGCGTCCTACGTTCCTCTGTTCAAGAAGCTTCTCCGGGGATCCAAACTTGAGATCGAGATCCTTCAGATGCGGTTTCTGACCCCCGACGTCGCGCTGGTCATGTCGAACGCCGCCGTCAAACGAAGACGGGCTCGTCGCAACACGCGGGTGAACACCAGCGTCGCCGTGCGAGTCGAGGGCCAGTGACTGTTCGCCGCATCTCAAAACACCACGCATCGGCGATTCGCCGAAACCGTGATGCGCCGGTGGGCGAGCTAGTCGCGCAGCATCTCGGCGACCAGGAACGCCAGCTCCAGCGACTGCTGGGTGTTCAGCCGCGGGTCGCACGCGGTCTCGTAGCGGCCGGCCAGGTCGTGGTCCGAAATGTCTTGCGCGCCACCCAAACACTCCGTCACATTCTCGCCCGTGATCTCGACGTGGATGCCACCCGGATGGGTGCCCAGCGCGCGATGCACCTCGAAGAAGCCCTGCACCTCGTCGACGATGCGGTCGAAGTGGCGGGTCTTGTACCCGGTGGACGACTCGTGGGTGTTGCCGTGCATCGGGTCGCACTGCCAGATCACCGGGTGACCGGTGGCCTGCACCTTCTCGATGATCGGCGGCAGCAGGTCGCGAACCTTGTTGTTGCCCATCCGGCTGACCAGCGTGAGCCGGCCCGGCTTGTTGTGCGGGTCGAGGCGCTCGACGTACTCCATCGCCAGCTCGGGCGTCATCGTCGGGCCGAGTTTGACGCCGATCGGATTCGCGATCACCTCAGCGAACGCGATGTGCGCGCCGTCGAGTTGCCTGGTCCGCTCGCCGATCCACACGGTGTGCGCCGACAGGTCGTACAGCTGCGGCTCGCCGCCTTCACTTTCCGACAGCCGCAGCATCGCGCGCTCGTAGTCGAGCACCAGAGCCTCGTGGCTGGCGTAGATCTCGGCGGTTTGCAGATTGGGGTCGACCACGCCGCAGGCGTTCATGAACCGCAACCCGCGGTCGATCTCGGTGGCCAGCGCCTCGTAACGGGCACCGGCGGGCGAGGTCCGGACGAATTCCCGGTTCCAGTCGTGGACCAGGTGCAGCGAAGCCAGCCCCGACGAGGTCAGCGCGCGCATCAGGTTCATCGCCGCGCTGGCGTTGGCGTAGGCGCGCACCAACCGCGACGGGTCGTGCTCACGCGCGGCCCCATCCGGGGCGAAGCCGTTGATCATGTCGCCGCGGTAGGACTTCAGGCCAAGCGCGTCGATATCAGCCGATCGGGGCTTGGCGTACTGACCGGCAATGCGGGCAACCTTGACCACCGGCAGGCTGGCGCCGTAGGTCAGCACTACCGCCATCTGCAGCAGGGTGCGCACGTTGCCGCGGATGTGGGGTTCGGTGTTGTCGACGAACGTCTCGGCGCAGTCGCCGCCCTGCAGCAGAAAGGCCTCGCCCTTGGCGACCTGGGCGAGTTGCTCCTGCAGCCGGACGATTTCGGACGGTACCGTCACCGGCGGGACGCTTTCCAGGACCGTGCGCATCGCCGCGGCCTGGTCGTCGGGCCACGCCGGTTGCTGGGCGGCGGGCTTAGTCAGGGCAGCGTCCAGCCGGGTCCGCAGATCGGCGGGCAGCGGCGGCAGCGAGGGCAGCTGGTCGATCGGTATGTCGACGGTCCAGTTCATCGGTCCATGATATCTGTGGCCAGCCAGGGCTAATGCCATTGCGCACGCGCTCTAACCGGGGCCCCGGCTCGGCCGGGGGCTGCTTAACGGGTCGCTCGCGCGCCCGCATCGTCGCCGGACACTATCAGCCGGTACCGGCGCAACTGATCGCGGGCATCGACCAGTGCATCGTGCACGTCGCGGTGCCGCGGCGGCAACCGGGGCGACCCCCGGTCCTCCCACAGCTGGCGCAGCTCCCGGGTGTAGCGGGGTATCGCTTTCGGCAGGCCCGGCATCGGACCCCACAGCTGGCACAACGCCACGTGATCGTAGGCCCCCACCCAGGCCCACAGCTCGATCGGCTCGGCGCCCGACACACCGAAAAACTCTTCCAGGTCGTGACGAATCTGCTTGCGTGAGCGCCACAACTGCGAGGCCGGTGGCGGCAGCTTGGGCAGCACGTTGGCGCGCACCCAGGCGCCGGCGCGCCCGGGATCGAATTCCGTGGACACGGCGTAATACTCGCGGCCGTCTTCGGCGGCCACCCCGATCGAGATCAGCTCGATGGTGCGGCCGTCCTCGATGAATTCGGTGTCGTAGAAATACCGCACGCAGAAAGCCTAGGGGGCGAGGTATCTGCCGACCAGGATGGGCTCGGTTCCCTCCGGTGGCGGCGCGGGATGTACGTCCTGGTCAAGCTGAGCATCGACCATCCGATCGTCGGGCAGGCGCGGCGTGCCGGCGATCGCGCACTGCAACCACAGCTTGGCCCGCACGACGGGCCGGCGCCATTTGCGTTCCCGCTGTAACGCGCGCCGCATCTTGTCCGGCTGGGCGGTGTATCGCCAGCGCGCCCACGGGGCGTGCGGGCGCGACAGCCGAATCGCGCCGATAACCAGCAACACGACGAGGAACATCCCGAGCAGACCGGTCCACACCTTGCCCTTGAGCAGCACCACCACCGCTAGCGGCAGCGTCATCACCATCGCGCCGATCACCGCGACGCGCCATGCGAACGTATCCGTGCCATGGGTGAACGGGAAGAAAAACATCAACGGGTGCAGCCCCATGATCAGCAATCCGGCCACCGCCACAGCGGCGAACACCGCGTCCACCGAACTGCGACCGTCCTCTTCCCAGTAGACGTCGGACAGGTGCAGGATCAACGCGTATTCGTCGAGCACCAACGCCGCACCGATGCCGAAAAATATTGCGGATACTGTGTTTTCGGGTTCTTGCCCGTTGTCCGACAGCGTCACCAACGTCAGCCCGGAGATCATCACCAGAACCACCCCAAACGTCACGTGGTGGATGTGCAGTCCGCCGATGTGGACATTGCGCGGTTGCCACCATCGGGCGGGAAGGCCGGAGTCGACACGGTGGCGGATGAAGCGGACGAAAGTTCGTGTGACGAAAAAGGTCAGGATGAAGGCGACCAGGCAGCACAGCAGGGGAAGCCGGCCCCCGTGAACGATGTCATGCGAGAACCAGTGGGCCACTCTGTGCACGAACCACTGGAACACGTTTTGCAACCTACGCCCGCGCATCCCCACGGCGCGGGAGCCGCGCTGCGGAACATGACAGCCATGGACACCGATTACGCTGTTCTGCGAGATGAGTAATTCGCAGGCGCCCGGTATGGGCAGCCGTCGGGGGCGGGCTTTGTTGTGGTGTCTGTTGTGGCTGTTGGCCGCGGCAGCGCTGGGCTACACGGCCTGGGGCCTGTTCGCGCACACGCCATACCGCATCGACATCGATATCTATCAAATGGGCGGCCAGACCTGGCTGGACGGACGTCCGCTGTACCGAGGTGATGTGCTGTTCCACACACCGATCGGGCTGAATCTTCCGTTCACCTATCCCCCGCTGGCAGCGATCGTGTTCTGCCCGTTCGCCTGGCTGCACATGCCGGCGGCCAGCGTCGCGATCACGGTGTTGACGCTGGTGCTACTGATCGTCTCGACAGTGATCGTGCTGACCCGCCTCGACGTCTGGAACACCTCAGCGGTGCTGGGCGGGCCGGCCTGGCTGCGCCAGTGGTGGTTGGCCGTGATCGTGGTGGCGCCGGCCTCGATCTGGCTGGAGCCCATCGCCTCGAACTTCGCCTTCGGTCAGATCAACGTCGTGCTGATGACGCTGGTGATCGCCGATTGTGTGCCACGCCGCACGCCCTGGCCCCGTGGGCTGCTGCTCGGGTTGGGCATCGCGCTCAAGCTCACCCCGGCGGTGTTTTTGCTGTATTTCCTGGTGCGTCGCGACTTCCGGACGGCATTGACGGCGCTGACGTCTTTTGCGGTTGCGACTCTGGTCGGGTTCATGCTGGCCTGGAGCGACTCGTGGGAGTACTGGACCCATACCGTGCACCACACCGACCGGATCGGCTCGGCGGCGCTGAACACCGACCAGAACATCGCCGGCGCGCTGGCGCGGATCGGGCTTTCCGAGCAGCTGAGCTTCGTGCTCTGGGCGAGCCTGTGCCTGGCCGTACTGGCGTTGACCGTGTGGGCGATGCGACGGGTGCTACGCGCCGGCGAGACGACGCTGGCGATCATCTGCGTCGCCCTGTTCGGATTGATGGTTTCGCCGGTGTCATGGTCACACCATTGGGTGTGGGTGCTGCCGGCGCTGCTGGTGACGGCGGTCTTGGGCTGGCGGCGCCGCAACGTCGCGCTGGGCGTGCTGACGGTCGTCGGAGTGGCGCTGATGGACTGGACCCCGCTGGAGCTGATGCCCAAGCACCATGAGGAGACGGCCAACTGGTGGCGTCAACTTCTCGGCATGTCCTACGTGTGGTGGGCCCTGGCGGTGATCGTCGCGGCCGGACTCACCGTCACCACCCGGGTGGCAAGTCGGTATTCGCCGGGACGCGCCGACCCCGATGCCGGCCGTCAACTCATCCGCGACGTGAACGTCGTCGGCTAGCCGACAGCTGTTTCGGGGATCCGCGCGGGATCGTCCGTCGGCCCCTGGTCGGTCGAGTCGTTATCGCGGTTCTTCACGGTCGCGGCGTAGACGTCGACGTACTCCTGACCGGAGAGCCCCATCAGCTCGTAGATGACTTCGTCGGCGACGGCCCGCTCGATGAAGCGATTGCCGGCCAGGCCCTCGAATCGGGAGAAGTCCATCGGCTTGCCGAACCGGACCGTCACCTTGCCGAAGCGCAGCATCGAGGTGCCCGGCGGGTTGACGACGTTGGTGCCGATCATCGCGACCGGGATCACCGGCACGCCGGTCTCCAGCGCGAGGCGGGCCAGGCCGGTCTTGCCCTTGTACAGCCGCCCGTCGGGCGAGCGGGTGCCCTCGGGGTACATGCCGAGCAGCTTGCCTTGGCCCAGCACCCGCTGTGCGGTGTCCAGCGCGGCCTGGGCGGCGTCGGCACTGCTGCGGTCGATGGGAACCTGGCCAACGGCGGTGAAGAACCAGCGACTGAACCAGCCTTTGATTCCGGTACCGGTGAAATATTCGGACTTCGCCAGGAAGGTGATCCGGCGCCGCACCACCAGCGGCAAGAAGAAGCTGTCCATCACCGCCAGGTGATTACTGGCCAGGATCACCGGGCCTGAACTCGGAACGTGTTGCAGCCCTTCGACTTTCGGCCGTCCGAGCAATTGCAGTAACGGGCCCAGAAAGATGTACTTCAAAAGCCAGTACGCCATGGCCCTCCCCTCTCGCCCGAAACCGCCGGTGTTCTGCGCCAACTGTACCCACCCGCGACCCAAGGGACCACATTCAAACCCCGCGGATCACTCTTCGATAGTGACGGGGATGGGCTGGTAACGCGTCCGTCCGTTGGCATCGTCGGCGGGGGCGTCCTCGGCGTGCGCGCCGCCGCCGCCGGGACCGTCCGGAGGCGGTTGCGGTGCGGGTTTAGCAGACCTGTCGATGTCGTCGACGATCGCGCGGATCACCTCCAACAGGGCAATGCTGTGATCCGCGATCACCGTGAGCAGTGGGTGCTGGTCGCCGGTCGCCAATGCGGCCAGCGCGCACACCGGGCACCAGATCTGCTGGCACTTGCCGGTCCCGGGGCCGTTGCCCGCCGTCATTGCGGCGGCCATCCGCACGGCGGGGTCGATACCGTCCAGAATCGCCTCGGCGAGCCTGCGCAGTTCAGGACCGAGATCGGAGTGAGCCTTACTCACTTAGGCCACACCTCCGGATCTGGTCGAAAACGAACTGTCAGCTCACCGCCTCGTAGATGCGCGTCGAGCACCGTGCACCGCCGTAGTACGGACACCAACCGAACCCGGCGCCGCAACCCGCCGGCGCTGATGATCAGGTCGTCGTCCACCCGGCCCAGCGACAGCGATCCGGGGTCGAGCTGGGGCAACGTTAGCCGCATACGGTATATCGACCCAAGTCCCGACCCGGATTCGAGGTCCACAATAGGACGCAACGGTCCTGGTGGTGCCGTTCCACGCCGAAGGCGTGCACCGTCGAGCAATCCGCCCAGGGCCTTGGGGCCTATCGGCTCGCCCGCCAGGTGCGGGGTCATCACGAGCGCCACGTCACCGATGGTGGCATCGAGTTCCTCGAGCACCGCGCGCTGCTCCGAGATGCGCTCGCCGTACCAGTAGAACGCCGGATGCTCGGGCAGGTTGCGGTACTCGTAGGACTCGTCTTCCACCAGAACCTGATTGATGATCAGCTCCTCGACGCGCACACCCATCAGTGCCAGCGAACCCAGCGTTCGGGCCGCCTCGGCGGCCACCACCCGCTCAGGCGTCAGCACCAGGTGCGCACTGACCAGGTCGCCGTCGGTGAGCAGTTCGCTGAGCTGCTCGACGCTGGTACTGATGCGTTCGATCAGCTCCACCACCGCGGCCGAGCGAGCGTCGTCGGCGGTGATGGACAGCCGGCGATGACGCGGCCAGGCGCGCTCGACGTACAGCCCGAAGGTGGCGGGCAGGGTCAGCATGCGCAACGCGTCGGCGGTCGAGGCGCAGTCGACGACGACGCGATCCCATCGACCGGAAGCCGCGAGTTCGCCGACGGCGTGCAGCCCGAGCACTTCCTGAATGCCCGGCAAAGCCGAAAGTTCTTCGGGGGCAATGCTACTCAGCTCCGAGTCAGGAAACCGGCGATCCAATGTGGTGACCACCTCATGCCACCGGGCCTCGAGCAGGGCCAGGGTGTCCAACGCCATCGCGTCCAGCGAGCCGCTGCTCGTCTCGGCATCGTCGGCAAGCACCCGGACCGGTTCGCCGCTGCCGCTAGGCGGGACGGGGATGCCGAGCACGTCGCCCAGCGAGTGCGCCTGGTCGGTTGAGACCACCAGCACGCGCTGCCCCTCGATCGCGTCACAGACCGCGGTGGCAGCAGCGAGGGTGGATTTTCCTACCCCGCCCTTGCCAACGAAAAGACTGATCCGGGCCTTGGAAGAGGGAGGGGTGGGTGAACCGGACTCACTCAGCCTCGACTCGTTTCTTCAGATCCTTCAAAGCGGTGTCAGTCAGCCTGCGCTCGGCCTTGCGCTTGAGCAACCCGATCATCGGGATGGCCAGGTCGACCGAGAGTTCGTAGGTGACATCGGTTCCAGAATCCTTGGCCGCCAACCGATATGACCCTTCAAGGGAGCGCAGCAGCGAGCTGGACACCAGGGTCCAGCTCAGCGACTCGTGGTCGGCCGGCCAGGTGTAGGACATGACCATTGTGTCCTTGATGACGCCGGCGTCCATCACGAATCGCACGGTCTTCGGGTAGCCGTCGGCGCCACGCTCCTGCACCTCGGCTTCCTTGTACTCCGAGATCCAGTCCGGATACGAGTCGATGTCGGCGATCACCTGCAGCACCGTGCCCGGATCTGCCTCGATGTGAATGGTCTGGGTCGTCTTCTCCGCCACCTGGCCGCTACCCTCTCTCCCGCACGCGGGTCCACCCGATCATCTCCGGCAGTACCCCGCCTTCGGACCGGAACGGAACTCTCCGTGCGAACCTTGACCGGAGTTAAACTACCGGAGAAACACCGACAGGACGTGACTGCTCCAGAGTCGTCTTGACCTCAAAAGCCATTTTCTTGCCCGCCACCCGACGGCGGTGTGTCATTTTCGCGAGGTTCAGTTTCGCCAGCTGCCAGGCCGCCACGCCAGTGGGTTCGGCGTGTAAGAAATAGTGCAACACCACGCCGTCCAGCGATGGCTCCAGCCAGATCTCCATGGTGCCGGTCAGCGCCCCGGTCACGGCCCAGCGAATTCCTTTCTCCGCACGGGCCTCGACGACCTGCAGCCGCAGATCTGGCCACCAGCGTTGCCAGCTCGATTCGTCGGCGACCGCGACCCCGACCCGCGCGCCGTCGGCGGCGACGTACGTCTGGTCCGCGATCTGGATGCTGTGCATGGTGTCAGCTTCACATATCAATATCCGCCGCATGCCGCCGAGGGCACGCCCCGTCCGAACGCGGCTCGCGGCGATCGCGATGCTGCTCGACCGACAGCCTGCGGCCGCGTGAATCCCGCGATTAGTCTGGGCTACAGCAAGCCGGCCACCGGTCACTAGGTCAATCGAGGTCAAAGAGTGCGTGAATACAGTGTCCCTGCCCGCTTTTCCCTCGGCGAGCACGACAACATCGCAGCCATGGTCTTCGAGCACGAGCGCGACGACCCCAGCTTTGTCATCTATCAACGTCAGGTCGACGGGGTGTGGACCGACGTCACCTGCGCCGAGGCAGCCGGGCAGATTCGCGCCGCGGCATTGGGCCTGATCTCGCTGGGCGTGCAAGCCGGCGACCGGGTGGCCATTTTTTCGGCCACCCGCTACGAGTGGGCAATCTTCGACCTGGCCATCCTGTCGGTCGGCGCCGTCACCGTCCCGATCTACGAGACCTCGTCGGCCGAGCAGGTGCGCTGGGTGTTGCAGAACTCGGAAACCGTCGTGGCGTTCGCCGAGACCGATGCGCACGCCGCGATGGTCACCGAGCTCACCGGCGAACTTCCGGCCCTGCGCCGGGTGCTGCACATCGACGGTTCGGGCCCCAAGGCGCTCGATCAGCTCGTCGAGGCCGGCGCGTCGGTCGACGCGCAAGAGCTGACCGCCCGGCTGTCGGCGTTGCGCCCGGAAGACCCCGCGACGCTGATCTACACGTCGGGAACCACCGGACGTCCCAAAGGCTGCCAGCTCACTCATGCCAACCTGCTCTACGAGACGCGGGGAGCCAAGGAGTGCCTGCCGACGCTGCTGCACGAGGGCCAGCGGCTGCTGGTATTCCTGCCGCTGGCGCATGTGCTGGCCCGCTCGCTCACGCTGTCCGCGTTCGCCAACAAGGTGACCGTCGGCTTCACCAGCGACATCAAGAACCTGCTGCCCATGTTGGCGGTGTTCAAGCCGACGGTCGTGGTGTCGGTACCGCGGGTGTTCGAAAAGGTTTACAACACCGCCGAGCAGAACGCCGCCAACGACGGCAAGGGACCGATCTTCGCCAGGGCTGTGCAGACCGCGGTCGACTGGAGCGAAGCCCACGACAACGGCGGCCCCGGGCTGCTGCTGCGCGCCAAGCACGCGTTGTTCGACCGGCTGGTCTACCACAAGCTGCGCGCGGCGCTGGGCGGCGACTGCCACGCGTCGTTGTCCGGCGGCGCACCGCTGGGCGCCCGGCTGGGCCACTTCTACCGCGGCGTCGGCCTGACCATCCACGAGGGCTACGGCCTGACCGAGACCAGCTCGGCGATCACGGTCAACCAGGTCGGCAAGGTCAAGATCGGGACGGTCGGAACGTTGTTGCCGGGCAACAGCATGCGCATCGCCGACGACGGTGAGCTGTTGGTGCGCGGCGGCGTGGTGTTCAGCGGGTACTGGCGCAACGAACAGGCCACCGAGGAGGCGTTCGCCGACGGCTGGTTCAAGACCGGCGATCTCGGCGCGCTCGACGAGGACGGCTTCCTGAAGATCACCGGCCGCAAGAAGGAGATCATCGTGACCGCCGGCGGCAAGAACGTCGCCCCCGCCGTGCTGGAGGACCAACTGCGGGCACACCCGCTGATCAGCCAGGCGTTGGTGGTCGGGGACGCGAAGCCGTTTGTCGGCGCACTGATCACGATCGACCCGGAAGCCTTCGACGGCTGGAAGCAGCGCAACAGCAAGTCGTCCGGCTCGTCGGTGGGCGATCTGGCCACCGACCCGGATCTGGTCGCCGAGGTCGACGCCGCGGTCAAGCAGGCCAACTTGTCGGTTTCGCATGCCGAGTCGATCCGCAAGTTCCGCATTCTGCCGGTCGACTTCACCGAGGACACCGGCGAGCTGACCCCGACGATGAAGGTCAAGCGCAACGTGGTGGCCGAGAAGTTCGCCTCCGACATCGAGGCGCTCTACGACAGGGAGTAGCCGCCCGGGTCAGGCCAGCGTGGCCGACGAGGGCTTGCCCCGCAGCAGATTGGCCAGGCGGGCGGCCAGAATATCCCAGCGCCACTGCGACGTCACCCAGTCGCGTCCGGCCGCACCCATCGCGGTGGCCCGGTCACGATCGCCCAGCAATTCGGCGACGGCATCGCCCACTTCTTGTACCGAGTTTCCGTCGACGACGAGCCCAGTCTTGTTGTGCTGCACAGCTTCTGGCGCGCCACCCGAGTCGCCGGCGATCACCGGCACGCCGGCCGCCGAGGCTTCCAGGAACACGATCCCAAGGCCTTCGACGTCCATGCCCGCGCCGCGAGTGCGGCACGGCATCGCGAACACGTCGGCCAGCGCATAGTGGGCGGGCAACTCGTCGGATGGCACGCCGCCGGTGAATGTCACGTGGTCGGCCACGCCGCAGTCCTGCGCGAGCTTGCGCAGCGTGTCGAGGTAGGGGCCGCTGCCGACGATCACCAGGGCGGCGCCGTCGACGCGCTGCCGGATCGACGGCAACGCCTTGATCAGCATGTCCTGCCCCTTGCGGGGCACCAGCCGGGAAAGGCACACGGCGGTCGGCCGCTCCCCCAGCCCGTAGCGCTTGCGTAGCTCGTCGCGGCCGGCCGGGTCGGGCTGAAACCGATCGGTGTCGACGCCGGACGGCAGGTACTCCAACGACGCGGCCGGCCCGAACGCCGTCGCGAACCGGCCCCGTGTGTAGCGGCTGACGAAGGTGACGACGTCGGTGTCGTCACCGATGCGCCGCAGCACCGAACGCGCCACCGGAAGCATCGACCAGCCCACCTCGTGGCCGTGCGTGCTGGCCAGCACCCGACTCGCCCCGGCGCGCCTGGCACGCGCCGCCAGCAGCGCCAGCGGTGCGGCCGCGCCGAACCACACGGTGTCGATGCCGTGGTCGCCGATCAGCCGGCGCATCCGCGCGTCGACCGTCGGCACCGGCAACATCAGCGTGCCCGGATGGCGCACCACCCGATAGCCGGCCGCGTCGGCGTCAAAAGCGTCGGCGCCCTTCCATTGCGGCGCGTACACCAGCACCGAATGTGACCCGGCGTCCACCAGCCGCCCGACGAACTCGCCCAGGTAGGACTGGATACCGCCGCGTCGCGGCGGAAAGTCGTTGGTTACCAGCAGGACCCGGCTCACCTGCGTCAGGCTAGCCGACCATCCATTGCCGCCAGCGCGCGAGCAGGCCTGCCGAGTCGATGCCCAGCACGTCGCGGGCGGCGGTGAACGGGTCGACGTGCGCTACGCCGCAGACGGCCAGGTAGTAGTCGCGCAGCTTGGGCGTTCCGAACGTGTCGGCGACGAAGCGGGCGAACCACCAGGCGCGGTCGTAGGCTAGCGAACGCTGCGGCCCCGGGGTGTCCAGCTCGAGATCCGACGGCAACGACGGGTTCGGCGAGCGAGCCTGCGGCGGCACCGGGGTATTGGGCCGGGCCACGAAATCGGCGACGCCTTCGGCTAGCCATCGCGGCGCGTCGAGCGCGGTGTCGGCGCGCGATGCGTAATGAAAAAGTTCATGAGTCAACACAATTCGAAATGCCGACGCACTCATTCCTGCCGCGCCCGGGGCGAATACGATCCGCTGACCGACCACCACCCGATGGGCGGGATCAATCTGATCGGCGACGGTCACCGCGGCGATGTCCGCCCATTGCTCGGGTGCGCCGCCGCCGGCGGCGGCGCGAAACTGGTCGTCGGAGCCGGTGGCCACCACCGAGATATCCCGCGACCAGCCGACCCCCCAGAACGCCTCCACCTTGTCGACCGCGGTGCCCATGTCCGACCCGACCCGGGTCAGCAGCTGGTCGGCGGCCGGGCCGCCGAGGCTGAGCAATCGGATCTCGCGGTCGCCGACGATCAGGGGTGCTCGCGCGCCGATCGGGTGGCTATGGGCGGGCGCAACCAGCTGCGCGCCTCTTAGCCGGCCATTGCGTGCGTCCAACGGCACGGCCGCTGCCGCGACGAACTCGACAACAAAGACCCACGCCAAAAGAATCGGGAGCCACCGGCGATGCCGACGGAAATGGCCGGGCGCCGAACGATCAGTAACGGCGGGCGTCGTAAATCGGGCCGGAGGAGTTCATCGGCACCACCCGCACCGGCACGCCGTAGGTGGACGAGTGGATCATCATGCCGTCACCGACGTATATGCCGGCGTGCGACGCGTCCGAATAGAAGGTCAGCACGTCGCCGGGCTGCAGATCCGACAGGGAAATCGGCTGACCGCCATGAGCGAGCGCCTGGCTTGAGTGCGGCAACGAGATGCCGGCCTGCTGGAAGGCCCACATCACCAATCCGGAGCAGTCAAACCCGCCCGGTGCCGAGCCGCCCCACACGTAAGGCGATCCGACCTGGGTCAACGCCGCTTGCACGACGTTGGCACGGTCACCACCGGGACCGCCAGGAATCATCCCCGGCATACCGGGCATTCCACCCGGCGGCGGAGCCTCACCCGGCGGTGGCGCACCGGGCGCCGGCGGGGCGCCGGGCGGCAATGCGTCCGGCGCGGGTGCGCCTGGCGCCGGAGCCGCCGCGGGCAGCTGCCCGGGGTCGGCCAGCGCGGTGCGCTGCTGTGGCGACAGGGACACGTACTGCGACTTCACGACGGCAATCTGAACCTGCAGCTGGCTCTGCTTGGACTGCAGGCTGGCCCGCACCGCGGCGGCCTGCTCGGCCGCGGTCTTGGCATCAGCGGCGGAGCGGGCCGAAGCCTGTTCGGCCTTGGCGGCCTGCTCACCGGCAACCCGGAAACTTGCCATTTGCGTGGACATTTGGGCCGCCATCACGCGCTGGACGGCGATCTTGTCGATTAGCCCCTGCGGCGACTGCGCGGTCAGCATGGCTTCCATGCCGTCGATGCGTCCACCCATGTAGGTCGCGGCCGCGAGCTTGTTGACGGCGATCTGGAAGGTGGCCAGGCGAACCTTCGCCCCATCCACCGCGGCGTGGTCGTCGGTGTGCTTCTTGTCGGCGGCCCGCTGGGCGGCGAGTTTGTCGTTGAGGTCGAGCTGCGCGCTGTGCATGGCCTCGGTGGTCTGCTCGGCCTGCCGAGATAGCTCGGTGAGCTTTGCCAGTGCGTCGTCGGCGGGATCGGCCATCACGTTGGCCGCACAGACACCGGACAAAACGGTGAGGCATGCCAGCGTTCCGACGACTGACCGCGTGATGACACGCGAGATCGAATGCGCGGAGCCGGAACTCAAAGTATTGCTTCCTTAAACTGCCGTCGACGTTCGAGATCGATCTGGGTTTAGGTCTCAAATAGGTTACGAAACGATATCGGCGTTTGTCCAAACCAGATCGTTAAGAAAATAGATAGATTTCTGTCATAAGTATGTGAACGACACGGGGTAACTGAGGCGGTCCAGGGGTTTTGACACTCAACCCCTCTAGGCGACGCCGGACCCATGATTGCGATGAATGGGCACCAAACGCAAGCGCGGCGCCAATCCCACCTCCGCGAGCACTTCGAGTGCGGCACGTTCGTCGTGCAACAAGGTATCCGGTACCCCGAGTAGCACGCTGATCACGCAATCCCGGCACCCCGGGCCGCGAGCCGCACAATCGTCGCAGTCGATCACCACCGGGGCGCCCGGTACTGACGCCGCGACGCCTTTGCTGTCGGGTCCGCTGCTGTAGGCCATCGGAATCGGTCCTCTCATCCGCACTTGGTCGTGCTGACCCGAACGCTAACCGTGGGCACCGACAGTTTTTGGCGAGCGCGAACCGGCGTGGGAACGCCGCCGGTGTCGGTCGCGATGCTTAACGTCACGCCCATGGGTGTGACTGGTGGGACTCAACTGAATTTCGCCGACCTGGGATCCAGCGCGGAATCGAGCTGGACGCCACTCGAAGAAACCCCGCTGCGCGAGACCACCTTCGTCGTGGTGGACCTGGAGACGACCGGCGGGCGCGCCCGCGGCGGCGACGGGACACGTGCCGACGCGATCACCGAGATCGGCGCGGTCAAGGTTCGCGGCGGCGTCGTGCTCGGAGAATTCGGCACCCTGGTGGACCCGCAGCGCAGCATCCCGCCTCAGATCATCCAGCTCACCGGCATCACCACGGCCATGGTGTGTGACGCCCCGACGATCGACGCGGTGCTGCCGATGTTTCTGGAGTTCGCCGGCTTGGACTGCGGGGCGGTGCTCGTCGCCCACAACGCGGGGTTCGACGTCGGGTTTCTGCGGGCCGCCGCCGAGCACTGCGAAATTCGTTGGCCCCAGGCACGAGTGCTGTGCACCGTACGACTGGCGCGCCGCGTGCTGAGCCGTGAGGAATCCCCCAGTGTGCGGCTGGCGGCCCTGGCCCGGCTGTTCGCCGTCGCCACCCAGCCCACCCACCGGGCCCTCGACGACGCCCGCGCCACCGTCGAGGTGCTGCACACACTGGTCGAGCGCGTCGGCAATCAGGGCGTGCACACCTATGCCGACCTGCGCTCGTATCTGCCCAACGTGACGCCGACCCAGCGCCGCAAGCGTGTGCTCGCCGATCAGCTGCCGCACCGTCCCGGGGTCTACCTGTTTCGCGGCCCCTCGGGCGAGGTGCTCTACGTCGGCACCGCTGTTGACCTGCGCCGGAGGGTGAGCCAGTACTTCACCGGCGCCGACCCTCGCGGCCGGATGAAGGAGATGGTCACACTGGCCGGCGCGGTCGACCACGTCGAGTGCGCGCACGCGCTCGAGGCCGGGGTGCGCGAGCTGCGGATGCTGGCCGCGCACGCGCCGCCGTACAACCGCCGGTCGAGGTTCCCGCAGCGCTGGTGGTGGGTGGCGCTGAGCGACGAGGCCTTCCCCCGGCTGTCGGTGGTGCGCGCCCCGCGACACGACCGCGCCATCGGGCCGTTTCGGTCCAGCGCCGATGCGGCCGACACCGCGAGGCTGCTGGCACGTTTCACCGGAATCCGAACGTGCACAACACGACTCGGACGTTCGGCGCTGCACGGACCGGCCTGCCCGGAAGTCGAAGTGTCGCCCTGTCCCGCCGCCCGCGACGTGACCGCGGTGCAATACGCCGCGGCGACACAGCGGGCCGCGGCGCTGATCGACGGCGCGGACAACAGCGCGTTAATCGCGGCCGTCGATCAGATCACCGTGCTGGCCGAGCATCGGCACTACGAGAGCGCAGCACGGCTGCGCGACCGCACCGCCACCGCCGTCGAGATGCTGTGGCGGGGCCAGCGGCTGCGGGCGCTGGCCGCACTGCCCGAGCTGATCGCCGCGGCCCCCGACGGCAGTGGGGGCTACCACCTCGCCGTGATCCGCTACGGCCAGCTCGCCGCGGCCGGCAACGCCAGGCGCGGGGTGCCGCCGATGCCGGTGGTCGACGCCATCCATGCTGGCGCACAAACGATTTTGACGGCCAGTGCCCCGCTGGGCGGTGCGCTGGTCGAAGAGACCGCCCTGGTCGCGCGCTGGCTGCTGACCCCGGGAGTGCGCATCGTGCGGGTCGCCGACGGCGTCGGGTGGGCCTCACCGGTGCGATCCGCCGGCGCCTGGGCGGGGTGGGCGGCCGCGGCGCGCTCGGCGCGGCTGGCCCGCACACAGGATCCAGCGCCGGTCCCGGACTCGGACCTGCCGGCAGTGCACTACACGATTACGCAACGGAGCACCGGGCGCCCTAACGCTGAGATCCAATGCTCCCCGAAGGGAGCCTGACCGATACCCATCCGCTTCGGCCGCGTACTACCAGCCGAAGCCGAACAGATCGCGGATCAACCTATACCGCAACAACTTTCATTAATCGACGCACCCAGATCAGAGTTCGTCAATCGCCGGGCCGGGACAAACGAGATGTTTCCTCAATGGACACAGGTGTAAACGATATGTTTCCTCACTAGATAAATGAAACTCTAAATATAGACAAGTGAAACTCAAAAAATATAGACAAATGAGACTCAAAATTACGAGCGGTTGACGGCATACATGCCGCCTGACTACCCTACGTTAGGTATCCATTCACATGGTTACGTCAGAGCGAATTATGGTGCTCTTTGGAAATTTCCGATTCATCTCGCAAGATCAATCAGGAGGATTTACCCATGGGATATTTAGCTGTTTTCAACGCCGCGGATGTCGACGATTCGGCTATCTCTGCAGAGATAGCCGCTACAATCGACCGAATTGACACCGCCGCTGAGGATTCCGTCTAATCCTAAACTACTGGTCGCCGGGCCGTAATCAACCACAATTGTGGCCCGGCGACCGGGTCAATTCGCATCGGACCAACACTGCAGATTTGAATACCGGGGGCTGCGTTGATCCCTCACACCTCAAGAACGCTCCATTTAGTAGATGCCTGATAGCGTTCTACAGATACGATCGAGTTTGTCAGATTTCACATATTTTCAGCGCGATACTGGTCCTCGCGGAAATCCATCGAAGAAGGCACTGCAAAGAAAGAAGGCACCTCTGTTCGGACCTCTTTGCCAGCCATACGAGCGGGAATTATCCCTGTCCGAAGCGCAACATCGAATAGATTTGGAGCTTGCGGAGCTGGGATGGAGAGTTGAGGTAGGCGGTGCGCTAAACGATGCGCTTTCTGCTGCAACTGCAGTGCTCACCGATAGATCTGGCCGAAAGGTACAAGATGGGCGCGGCGCAGGTAAAGGAATGCCTTTGAATTCGAGAATCGGTGCGATATTCGAAGCGCTGGAACATGTATATTCTGGGCCGATTCTTACGGGACATCTAGACACTCATACCATTGACGTCTCCAAATTGGCTGCTGGGCCACTCGCTCATGACCCGGCTATCATTGAACTGGCAGCGGGGATCGCTGCCGATACTCCGATCGCGTGCTTGAAATACTGCTTCGCCCACATACACGGTGGCAGTGCGATCAGTGTTACAATATTTCTTTGGGCACCGTGGTTCACATCGGTAGCGGCCGATCTGTGGCGTCAAAGTATTGGAGACGGGGTCGATTACTCGCGAATCAAATCATATTCAGTGAATACTGGTTGCGCGATCGGCGCCAGCGAAGATGAGGCAGTACTGCATGCACTAAACGAGTGGGTCGAGCGGGACGCACTTTCGGTGTTTCTACTTACCAGTATTTACGATTCCACTACCCCGCCACGGCGCATTAGCCGTCAGATTCTGAGCCCGTCAAGTGTCAAGTTGTTGACTCGTGCCGAGAAAACGATCGGAAAGGCTATCGATTTATTTGATATCACAACAGATATAGAGGTACCTGCAGTTCTTGCGACGGTATCTGGAGAATCTGATCTCAACAGTCCTCACTACGGACTTGGGGTGTCGATTTCAGCCGATCATGCATTGGAACGTGCGGTCACCGAGGTCGTACAGGCGGTTCTTCTAGCGCCTTTAGCAGCTCAAGAAACACCACCGATTGATCTTAGCCAAATCTTTCGTGGTCACCCCCAGTTACTGGCGTGCGCACGTATGCAAATCCCTGAGAGTGTCGTCGACCTGCCGAGCACTGCGCGCCGATTCTCGGCGCGAGAAGATCCCCGAGCCATAAAAGCACAGCGTCATCAAGTAACCAAGCGCATCGCCGCCGCCGGTCACGACATCCTTATTCGGCGACTGGCAACACTGCATCATGGCACCACCATTGTCCAAGTGCAGTGCCCAGGCTTGGAAAGGTTCCACCTGGTAACCAACGGTCACGTCACAATTCCTGGTCAACGAGCCAATCGGTTAAGAAAGTCCTTTAATTGTCCAGGGCGTCGGTTACGTTCGTGATTTTCGGCTTTAGCCTGGAGTCGGTTTGGTGGACCGCCAGCACCCGGCGAGAATATTCGGATTCAAGCGAAATTACAGATGTGGAGTGCCCAAGGGGCGCGGAAGCCCCTCACACCTCAAGAACGCTCCATTTAGCAGATACTGACAGCGTTCTACACATGACGATCAAATTTGTCAGACCGTACTACCGCTATGAACATCCCTGCGATATTGGTAAATGTGTATCCGTAGCTAATGGTAATGTTTAGGTGTGGCGTGAACGCCGTCGTAACAGCACCAAGATCGAAGGGTTCGTACCCGCGATTTGATGGGCTAAAAAATGAGTAATCTAGATGTGTTGTGCGCCGTCAGTCGTAGTTCCGGTTGGCTAGATGTCGGTAATCAGCATAGGATTAGATGGTGGGATAGCGGAATCGGCGACGGACCAACTATGGTAATCGTGCATGGAGGTCCGGGAGGGCGTAGTGGGCCTCGACATCGCAATCTGGTCGACTTAACGCGATGGCGTGTAATTCAATACGACCAGCGTGGATGTGGCAACTCGACTCCTCGCGGTCAGTACAGCCACAATACTTTCGACGATCTGGTTGATGACCTTGAACGGCTTCGCCTACATCTGCGGGTACGAAGTTGGGTTGTCTTAGGCTTTTCGTGGGGGACAACGATTGCCTTGGCATGGGCATCTCGATACGGTAGTTCTGGTCACGCGCTAATACTGAGTGGAGTCTATCTCGGTCGTAGATGCGACCTAGCAATAGGGCGTCCGCATCCCCAGGTGCCCTTCGCCGCATGGAAAGATGTAGTGGCCAACATCGCCGAGAATGAGCGGAATCGGGTGGCAGCTGCTTATTTATCCAGATTCCGGGACCGTACTCACCCAGACCACCGTGGTGCCATCCGACGCTGGATCGCACTTGATGGCGCGGTCAGCGGATTGCCCTACGCACCCGATACCATCGTTGTAGAACCAGGAATGGGCGAATCGCTGTCGATCGAAGCACATTACGTGGCCCACGACTTTTTTTTACCAGTTGACGGAGTTATTCCGCTCATTAAATCGATACCTACTGCTATGCAGATCCATGTAGCACAGGGGTTGAATGATAGCGCGTGCCGCGAGAGTGCTATCGCACTGAACATGGCGCGGACCATCAAATTGACCTGGGTTTTGGCGGGACATTCGGTCTTAAACCCGAAACTGACTTCCGCTGTATTTGACAGCACTGAATATGTCCGTTTAACAATGGACTGTTTATGATCGCTCATTCGAATTCGCGTCAAATCGAGGTCGACACGTATAACCAAGTGCATACTACCGGGTTCGGTGCGGCCGGTAAGGTATGTTCGTGGCTTGAGTCCACCCCTGCGTGTCTAAATCAATATTTCCTGCTTCGTCATCGAGATGAAACGTGGTTGGGAAGGAAGATACTCACTCACGATTCGAGAGGCTATAGGATTTCTAGCATTCTAGCTCCCCATATGATCGCTGGAATATACCTTGGAAGTCAGGTTGACAACTGTGGTGTCACTTTCCACTATCGCGCAGCCCATAAAGCGGAACGCTTGAATATATTTAGGGGCGCAGATCCTCTCGCGACCGAGATTATTTTTCCTTATCCGCTCCTCGACAATGCCGGAAACGAATACGTTAGCCCTTCGGGCGAATGGGACGAAAATCTTACTCTTATAAACGGTTTAGACGCCGATGAACTGCATTTGCGCGAGCATGGTTTTAATCTAGCCGAGAAGTTCCTCGTTCCGGGTTCGGTTATTTATGATCCGGCCTGCTCGACAGGTACCTACCTGGGCTCGCTTAGTCGATACTTCCCTAACTGTAATTTCATTGGGTCAGATCGATCGTTTGCGATGACGCAGCGTGCTGCGGAGAAAATTCCACGTGTATTCGTTGCCGATGCTGGCAATGCCCCTATCGCGAACGGTAGTATCGATTTGCTTATTCTGAGATTTCTTAACGCGGAAGTAATGCCTAGGACGATTGCCGGTGACCTATTTATCCAGCTATCGAACCTCGTGTCTCCGAGGGGCCGTATATTTATGTTCGGCCACACTCCGCTGCTGCTGGACGTTTCCTCGGCGGCTCACGCAGCTAATTTGCAGATTGAAAGCCAAATTGGTGTAGAACCCCGCTCAGCAGGAATTTTTCAATTTTACCAACTGGGTCGCGGTGCTACGTGACAACCGTCGACAATCAAGGGATACGTCTGCCTAGGGTACTGCGCCCATTGCGGCACCGTGACTATCTGCTGCTGACTGTGGGGCTCGCGGTTACACTGCTGGGCGCCGGGATGTCGACGGTGGCGCTGTTCTGGCAGATCATCGCCATGGGAGGTGGGCCGGCGCAGGTCTCCCTCGTGATGACCGTGTGCGGTCTTGGGCTTTTGGCCACACTGCTGCCGGCCGGTGTCGCTGCCGATCGGCTGCCCCGGCTGTGGGTGATGCGGGTTTCGCTTGTGGCGCAAGCGATTCTACTACTGGTGCTCGGCTGGCTAACGGTGACCGATCGGGTCCAGATCTGGCACTTTGGGTTGGCCGGTCTGATCCTTGGGATCGCCGAAGGCATGTACTTCCCTTCGTACACAGCCCTGCTGCCATCGCTGCTCCCAGCCGAGGACCTGTTATCGGCCAATGGGACTGGGGGCGTATTACGACCGGGGCTACAGCTCGCCGCCGGGCCAGCGCTTGGTGCTTTCGTAGTGAAGCTCTGGTCGACCGGCAGCGCCTTCCTGACACAAGGCGTGTTGATGGTCGTCGCGGTGCTGATGCTGTCGTTGATGCGCACCGGTTCCTCGAAGCCGATTCTCGATGGTGAAAATCGCGGAACGGCGGTGGCGGACCTGCTGGAAGGCGCGCGCTACATGGTGCGCACCAGCTGGTTCTTCGCCACCCTGCTTTTCGCCAATGGTTACGTGTTGGTCGTGATCGGACCCATTGAGGTGCTGGTGCCCTTCATACTTCGCGACCTGGGCGGTGGTCCTGGCACCCAGGCTATGGTGCTGGCGATCTTCGGCATCGCCGGGGCGGTCGGGGCGATCACGGTGTCCTCGCTGTTTCTCGCGCGGCGCTACCTGACGGTGATGCTGGCCATGTGGGGGTTGGGTTCGTTACCGCTCATCGTGGTGGGGCAGACCCACTCGATCTGGATCATTGTGGCGTCCAGTGTGGTGGTCGGCGCTACCGGTCAGGCCGCTCAGGTGATCTGGGGCACGCTGTTGCAGCGGCGAATGCCGCCGGAAATGCTGGGTCGGGCATCCAGTCTCAACTTCTTCGTCGGACTGGTGATGATGCCGGCCTCATACGCGTTAGCCGTTCCGGCGGCGCAGCTGATGGGTGTTGCCGGGGTGTTCGTCATCGCGGCGGTGACACCCGCCGTCCTTTCGGTCATCGTGCATGTTGCGGCTCGGTTGGGCCGAGACGAAATTGCGCACTCTCTGCAGTAAGCAGTGCGTTCGCGGCCAGCGCAAGCGCCCATCGAGTTCGAGGTAGAGCCGCAGCACACCTCGGACGATCAGACGCTCAGCGACCGCCTGATTAGGTTCATTCTGCTGGTGATCCCCGATGGACGCTCTCGCCGAGACGGCTTCCGAAACACCAAGTTGCGCTTGACTCCCAGATGCCTAGGCGACCTGCTGGCCGAATCGCACCCAACGCGCGAGCAGCTGCTCGGCCGCCCCGGAGTCGATGGCGGCACCGGCGCGCTCCAGCCCGTCCTCCCACGCCGGCAGCCATTCGGCGCGACTGGATAGGCCCGCATGCGCGACGATCGCACCGGCGGCGTTGAGCACGACGGCATCGCGGACCGCGCCCTTGGCACCGCCCAGCACGGCCCGCACCTCCTCAGCGTTAGCCGCAGCGTCACCGCCCACCAGTTCGTCGAGATCGGCGCGGGCGAACCCGAATCCCGCAGGATCAAGGGTCAGCTTGTCGACCGTGCCCGCTTGCACCCGCCAGATCGTGCTCGTGGTGGTCGTGGTCAATTCGTCCAGGCCGTCGTCGCCGTGCACGACCAGCACGCTGGCGCGCCGCGCCGCGAACACCCCGGCCATCACCTCGGCGAGGTTCGCGAACGCGCAGCCGATCAACCCGGCTCGCGGCCGAGCCGGGTTCGTAAGTGGCCCAAGCAGATTGAAGACCGTCGGTATCCCGATCTCGCGGCGCACCGCTGACGCGTGCCGGTAGGACGGATGGAACACCGGCGCGAAGCAGAACCCGATCCCGACTTCGGCGAGACTGCGCGCGACCTGGTCGGGTCCCAGATCGATGCGCACACCGAGGGCCTCGAGCGTGTCGGCGCCACCGGACAGCGAGGACGCGGCCCGGTTGCCGTGCTTGACGACCGGCACCCCCGCGGCGGCCACCACGATCGCGGCCATCGTGGACAGGTTGACGGTGTTGACGCCGTCGCCGCCGGTACCGACGACATCGACGGCGTCGTCGCCGATCGCGTCACCAGGGATCTGGCGCGCATGGCTCAGCATCACGTCGGCGAGCTCACTGACCTCGGCCGCGGTGGGCACCTTCATCTTCATCGCGACGGCGAACGCGGCGATCTGGGCCGGGCGCGCGTTACCGGTCATGATCTGGTCCATCGCCCACGCGGCCTGCCCCCGCGCCAGGTTCTCCCCGTCGGTCAAACGGCCCAAAAGCCGCGGCCACGTCGGCGCGATCCCGGCTTTTGCGCCCGGGGACGTCGCGGAAAACGCCCGGGGCGAAGGAACCTCAGATGACAGAGCCACGCGCCGATGGTCCCACGAGGACCAACCGCTGCCCAACCGTCGTTTCCGGTCGGTGGAATGCGACGCGCGGAGGCGAATTTCCGCCCCGGGTAGTGTTCAACAACTACAAAGCGTCATACTTGCGGATGTGACGAGTGCTGTAGGGACCTCGGGGACCGCGATCACGTCGCGAGTTCATTCGTTGAATCGGCCCAACATGGTCAGTGTTGGCACCATAGTGTGGCTGTCGAGCGAGCTCATGTTCTTTGCTGGCCTGTTTGCGTTCTATTTCACAGCGCGGGCGCAGGCCGGCGGAAACTGGCCGCCGCCGCCGACCGAGCTGAATCTGTACCAAGCCGTGCCGGTGACATTGGTGTTGATCGCGTCGTCGTTCACCTGCCAGATGGGCGTGTTCGCCGCCGAGCGCGGCGACGTCTTCGGCCTGCGCCGCTGGTATGTGATCACCTTCCTGATGGGACTGTTCTTCGTCCTCGGGCAGGCCTACGAGTACTTCCACCTCGCCACCCACGGGACGACCATTCACGGCAGCGCCTACGGCAGCGTGTTCTATCTGGCCACTGGGTTCCACGGCCTGCACGTCACCGGTGGACTGATCGCCTTCATATTCCTGCTGGCGCGCACCGGGATGAGTAAGTTCACGCCGGCCCAGGCGACGGCCAGCATCGTCGTTTCCTACTACTGGCATTTCGTCGACATCGTGTGGATCGCGCTGTTCACCGTGATCTATTTCATCCGTTGAGCCGGCGCTAGACGAACAGGAGTGCTCGGTTGAAGAAGTTGGGATTCACCCGATCCCGCGGCCGCAAGCCGCAGAGTCAGCCCCGCAAGCAAGAGCAGTCGCGGCGGCGTCTTCGCCGCCGGCTGTCCGGTGGCCTGCTGTTGATGATCGCGCTGACCATCTCCGGCGGACTGGCCGCTGTGCTGACCCCCACCCCCCAGGTGGCCGTCGCCGACGAGTCGTCGTCGGCGCTGCTGCGCACCGGCAAGCAGCTGTTCGACACCTCATGCGTGTCCTGCCACGGCGCCAACCTGCAGGGTGTGCCCGACCACGGGCCCAGCCTGGTCGGCGTCGGCGAGGCGGCCGTCTACTTCCAGGTGTCCAGCGGCCGGATGCCGGCCATGCGCGGCGAGGCGCAAGCACCGCGTAAGGAACCGATCTTCGACGAGGGTCAGATCGATGCGCTGGGCGCATTCGTCCAGGCCAACGGTGGTGGCCCCACTGTGGTGCGCAACCCGGATGGCAGTCTCGCGATGCACTCGCTGCGCGGCACCGACCTGGGCCGCGGCGGCGACCTGTTCCGGCTGAACTGCGCCTCGTGCCACAACTTCACCGGTAAGGGCGGTGCCCTGTCGTCAGGCAAGTTCGCGCCCGATCTGGGCGAGGCCAATGAGCAGCAGATCCTCACCGCGATGATGACCGGCCCGCAGAACATGCCGAAGTTCTCCGACCGGCAGCTGTCCTTCGAGGCCAAGAAGGACATCATCGGCTACGTCAAGGGCGTCTCCGAGGAGCGTTCGCAAGGCGGCTATGGCCTCGGCGGCTTCGGACCCGCGCCCGAGGGCATGGCGATGTGGATCATCGGGATGGTCGCCGCCATCGGGCTGGCACTGTGGATTGGGGCGCGAGCATGAGCTCGGAAAGCACCGGGGTCGGTAAAGGCCCAGAGCCGGACCAGGCCGCACTGGCCGCGATGTCCAACCAAGAACTGCTCGAGCTCGGCGGCAAGATCGACGGCGTCGAGACCGTCTTCAAGGAGCCTCGCTGGCCGGTCGAGGGCACCAAGGCCGAGAAGCGCGCCGAGCGCGGCGTGGCCCTGTGGCTTTTGCTGGGCGGCGGTTTCGGGCTGGCGCTGCTACTGATTTTCCTGTTCTGGCCGTGGCAGTACAAGGCGAATGAAGAAGCCGGCAACTTCCTGTACTCGCTGGCCACTCCGCTATACGGCCTGACCTTTGGGGCGTCGGTTCTGTCGATCGCTATCGGTGCGATCCTGTATCAGAAACGGTTTATCCCGGAAGAGATTTCGATTCAGGACCGCCATGACGGGGCGTCCCGCGACATCGACCGCAAGACCGTCGTGGCCAACCTGACCGACGCCTACCAGACGTCGACGATCGGGCGCCGGAAGCTGATCGGGGCATCGTTCGGCCTAGGCATGGGCGCGTTCGGTCTCGGCACCCTGGTGGCGTTTGCCGGCGGCCTGATCAAGAACCCGTGGAAGCCGGTTGTGCCCACCGCCGACGGCCTCAAAGCGGTGCTGTGGACATCGGGCTGGACCCCGCGCTTCCACGGCGAGACGATCTATCTGGCGCGCGCGACGGGGGCCACCTCCGGGGCGCCGTTCGTCAAAATGCGCCCCGAGGACATGGACGCCGGGGGGATGGAGACCGTGTTCCCGTGGCGGGAGTCCGACGGTGACGGCACCACGACCGAGTCGCACGAAAAACTGATCACCATCAAGATGGGCGTGCGCAACCCGGTGATGCTGATCCGGATCCGGCCCACCGACATGCCGAGGATGGTCAAACGTCAGGGCCAGGAGAGCTTCAACTTCGGCGAGTTCTTCGCCTACACCAAGGTCTGCTCGCACCTGGGCTGCCCGTCGTCGCTGTACGAACAGCAGTCGTACCGAATCCTGTGCCCTTGCCACCAATCGCAGTTCGACGCATTGCATTTCGCCAAGCCGATCTTCGGCCCGGCCGCCCGTGCGTTGGCGCAGCTGCCGATCACCATCGACTCAAACGGGTATCTGGTTGCCAACGGTGACTTCATCGAGCCCGTCGGTCCTGCATTCTGGGAGAGGACGACAACATGAGTCCGAAACTGAGTCCCCCGAACATCGGTGACGTCCTGGCCGGCCAGGGCGAGGCAGTCGACTCCCGCTATCACCCGTCGGCGGCGGTGCGCAGACAGCTCAACAAGGTCTTCCCGACGCACTGGTCGTTCCTGCTCGGCGAGATCGCGATGTACAGCTTCTTCGTGCTGCTGATCACCGGCGTGTACCTGACGCTGTTCTTCGACCCGTCGATGGTCGACGTCACCTACAACGGCGTCTACCAACCACTGCGCGGCGTCGAGATGTCGCGGGCCTACCAGTCGGCACTCGACATCTCTTTCGAGATCCGTGGCGGTTTGTTCGTCCGTCAGATCCACCACTGGGCGGCGTTGATGTTCTCCGCGTCGATCATGGTGCACCTGGCGCGCATCTTCTTCACCGGCGCGTTCCGCCGGCCCCGCGAGGCGAACTGGGTGATCGGCTCGCTGCTGCTGATCCTGTCGATGTTCGAGGGCTACTTCGGCTACTCGCTGCCCGACGACCTGCTGTCGGGTATCGGTCTGCGGGCCGCGCTCTCGTCGATCACGCTGGGAATGCCGGTGATGGGAACCTGGCTGCACTGGGCACTGTTCGGCGGTGACTTCCCCGGCACCATCCTGATACCCCGGATGTACGCCCTGCACATCCTGTTGATTCCGGGCATCATCCTGGCCTTGATCGGGATGCACCTGGCCATGGTGTGGTTCCAGAAGCACACTCAGTTCCCCGGCCCGGGTCGCACCGAGCACAACGTTGTCAGCGTCCGCGTGATGCCGGTGTTCGCGGTCAAGTCCGGCGCGTTCTTCGCCGCGATCGTTGGCGTGCTCGGCCTGATGGGCGGCCTGCTACAGATCAACCCGATCTGGAACCTGGGCCCCTACAAGCCATCTCAGGTGTCGGCCGGATCGCAGCCTGACTTCTACATGATGTGGACGGAAGGCCTGGCGCGTATCTGGCCGCCGTGGGAGTTCTACTTCTGGCACCACACGATTCCCGCCGTGGTTTGGGTGGCGCTGATCATGGGTGGGGTCTTCATCCTGCTGATCATCTACCCGTTCCTGGAGAAGCGGTTCAGCGGCGACTATGCGCACCACAACCTGCTGCAGCGGCCGCGGGATGTCCCGGTGCGCACCTCGATCGGTGCGATGGCGATCGCCTTCTACATGCTGCTGACGCTGTGCGCGATGAACGACATCATCGCGTTCACCTTCCATATCTCGTTGAACGCGACGACGTGGATCGGGCGCATCGGAATGGTGATCCTGCCGCCGTTCGTCTTCTTCATCACCTACCGGTGGTGCATTGGTCTGCAGCGCAGCGACCGCGCGCTGCTCGAGCACGGTGTCGAGACCGGCATCATCAAGCGGCTGCCGCACGGTGCCTACATCGAGCTGCACCAGCCACTCGGCCCGGTCGATGACCACGGCCACCCGCTACCCCTGGAGTACCAGGGGGCGCCGGTGCCCAACAAGATGAACAAGCTGGGCTCGGCCGGTTCGCCGGGTAGCGGCAGCTTCTTGTTCGCCGACCCGGTGTCCGAGGACACCGCGCTACGCGAGGCAGCCCACTCCGCTGAGCAACGCGCCCTGACCGCGCTGCGCGAGCGTCAAGGCAGCACCAACGGATCCACGAACGGCGAGCACTAGCTACAGCTGGCGGCGCGCTGCTGTTGAGCGGCCCGCAGGATGGAGCCCGCGGTCGCAAAGGCGGGCTTATCCCGGTCGGCGGCGCCAACCGGGAGATTGGCGGCGCAACGCAACACCATCAGGGCGAGCGTGCTGTAGGTCGCATACGGAATGATCAGCAGGTTGATCTGTTTGTCGCCGCCGCTGATAGTCATCACGTGCTGGCGCTTTTGTTCCCATCCCGGCCAGTTGAAGTCGGGCGGTCGTTGCAGCGGTTGCCAATTGACGTTGATGGCCGTGATGTCCCCCAGCATGGGAGTCAGGATTGCAATCAGGTCAGGCAA
Organism: Mycobacterium montefiorense; assembly: GCF_003112775.1. Taxonomy (GTDB): domain Bacteria; phylum Actinomycetota; class Actinomycetes; order Mycobacteriales; family Mycobacteriaceae; genus Mycobacterium; species Mycobacterium montefiorense. The sequence goes on from NZ_BFCH01000011.1 coordinate 60,779, forward strand.
TTCATTGGTCATGCGATCTGCGTGTGGCCACCAGGCGCCGTCGATGACGCGGCCAAGCTCACTGGCTACCGACAGCCGGACGGCACCGGCTCTGCCTCGACCGCCGGACGGACGGGTCATCGCAGACGTCGCCGGCCCACGATGGGCGGGGCTGCACAATTCACGGGCATTCCCTTCGCTGTCGACCACTTGACGCTACGCGACAGGTGGACGGCTAACGACCTGCCCCATCGGTGACAGCCACGGGTCGCCGAATTGCGCGCCTGCCGTGCGGAAGCCAACTAGCCGGCGGCGACCTCGCGCCGCAGCTGCCGAACGAAAAACCACTCGACCGCAGGCATCGCCGCGGTGACCACACCGGCCAGCCCGTAGAAGACCCACGATGGGCCGTCGTGCCCGACGGCCATCGAATAGGTCGCCGCGGCAACGGCAATCAGCGCGATGCCCATCGCGCCCGTCAAAACAACGGTGCCGCGCAACCAGATTCGGTCCACGGCCTCGCCGGACCAGTCCCCTGCCGAGCCGACCGCCTGGCCCCGCTGCTGGCGGACTCGCTCGACGACGGTGCGCGTTGCGGGTTGTTTGGTCTGCGGGCGCCCCTGCAGAGCAGTCGACCGAACCACCGGCGGCTCGCCCCTGGTCATTCGGCGTGCTCGCAGCAGCACCGGAACGGCCCCGGCGATGATCAACGCGGACACGATGATGACGGCATACAACACCCACGGCGTGCTGTGGGTGTTCCTGGCCGCGCTGTGCAAGCCCCCGCCCAGATCGGCCAGTGCGACGGCAGCAGCCACACTGACGCCCAGCAACAGCAACCAGATCGCGGCGCAGGTGCCCAGCAGGAGCCGATCGATGACGTCCGGCGGAACGGTATCGGACCCGCGCCGGTACGCGGAATATCTGCTGACCATCAGCAGCTCGTCTGCGGTTGGTCGGTGTTGTTCGACGACAGCACCGTCCCGTCGCTGGTGGTGATCGAGCAATTGAGCCTGCTGACCCGGAAAAGGCTGGACGCCTGGACGGAGCCGACGTCGGATTGCGAGATCGGCGTCACCGTCATCGACCACGGGATGTACACGTTGTGCTGCGTGCGCGACCGGCCGGAGGCGTCGACGTAGGTCACCGAGATGATGTCGCCCGGTGCTTTGGTCCCGGTCACCGAATAGGTGACCTGCCGTGGACCGGCCGGCGTTGTCGTCGGCGGCGGCGCGGGCGGGGCCGCGGTTGCCGAGGTTGTGCCCGGCGGTGGTGCGGGG
>NZ_BFCH01000011.1:62082-325462 GCF_003112775.1 Mycobacterium montefiorense
GGCGGGGGCGGCGGCTTGGTCGTGGTGATTTCGTCCTGCACCGGCTGCGTGGACGGCGTGCTGGTGCCCGGGTTGGCGAGTTTATTGGCGTCGGTGCGCGCAAACAGCAGTGACACCGAAACCACGAGCGCAATCGCCGCCACGATGGCCGCAACCCCGACCACCCAGGGCCAGCGCGGGGTGCCGTCGTCGTCATCGTCATCGTCGTCGTCGGGTGTCTCGTAGTTCTCGTAGTCGTAGAGCCTCAGATCGGCCGGCACATACGGGCCGCTGAGGAAATGCTCGGACTCGGGTGCGGAGTAGGCCTGCGAATACGCGTCCGTCTCACCGGTCTGGTCGGCTGCACCTATTGCGCCGCTGTCGGCGAAGGGTTCGAGTTCGTGATGGGAATGCAATTCGCCGTCGTGCTCGTCGACGGGCCCCAATTCATCGCCGGGCTCGCTGCTCGAATTCGGTTCGCGGCTGAGCTCACTGGCGGAATCGGATTCGTCAGGATCGGATCCCGGGGGTTTCGGCCCGCTCATGTCTGCCTGCCCTGTTCAACTGCATTACCTGCGCACGGGGCTTCAGGCGTACCTCGTGTCGCGCGTGCTCGGGAGATTCTCATGTGCCTGCGCAAACCCTACCGAACCGAGTGACGCAAAGAAGTCTTGGCAAACGGGCGGCGGCTCAACTGATGCCCGGATTGTTACCTTCGAGACGCAATTCAGTGCTTCTCCGGGCCCACGTAGTACTCAAAGACCAATCCGGCGGCCGAAGCCAGGATGAACACCACGCCGGCGACGATCAGCCACGGCAGCCATAGCGCGATACCGACCGCGGCCACCGAGCCCGACAACGCGACCAGCAGCGGCCACCAGCTGTGCGGGGCGAAGAATCCCAATTCGCCTGCACCATCGCTGATTTCAGCACCCTCGTAGTCCTCGGGCCGAGTATCGAGACGACGCGCGACGAACCGGAAGAAGGTGGCCGTGATCAACGCCAAACCGCCGGTGAGCGCCAACGCCGTGGTGCCGGCCCACTCTTCGCCGCCGGTGGCGAACATCGCTGTCAGTACCCCGTAGAGCACCGCGGTGACGACGAAGAACGCTGCGATGAACTCGAACAGCCTCGCCTCGATATGCATTGCGTGTCCTAACCTACTGGCTGCGTCAGTTCGCCGCGGCGGGTCTCGAACGGATGAGTGGTCACCGCTAGCGGGGACTGGGCAATCGCCTGCAACGCTTGGGCGTTCGTCTTTCCGTCGATCCGCTGCTGCAAATACGCCTTGAAGTCGTTGGGCTCGACCACCCGAACCTCGAAGTTCATCATCGAGTGATAGGTGCCGCACATCTCCGCGCAGTGGCCGACAAACGCCCCGGTCTTGGTGATCTCTTCCACCTGGAACACATTGACCGAGTTGTTTTGCTTCGGCCAGGCCATCACGTCACGCTTGAAGAGGAATTCCGGCACCCAGAATGCATGGATGACATCGGCTGAATTCAATTGGAATTCGATGCGCTTGCCGGCGGGCAGCACCAGCACCGGGATTTCGGTGGGCGTTCCCAGGGTTTCGACCTTGTCGAAGTTCAGGTAGGTCCGGTCCTCGGTGTTGAGCCCGTGCACCGGCCCCACGCGCTCCTCGCCGTGTTCGTCTTTGCCCTCCGGCTTGGAGACCATCGCCTTCTTACGGGCCTCGTCGGCTCCGTCGTAGCTCAGCGTGCCGTCCTTGAAGTTGACGCGCTGATAGCCGAATTTCCAGTTCCACTGAAAAGCCGTGACGTCGATCACAACCTCAGGGTTCTTGTCCAGGTGCAGCATTCTCTCCTGGACCACGACGGTGAAGTAGAAGAGCACCGAAATGATCAGGAACGGCGTGACGGTGAGCACCAGCTCCAGCGGCATGTTGTAGCCGAACTGCCGGGGCAGTTCGGTGTCGGTCGCCTTCTTCCGGTGGAAAACCGCCGACCAGAAGATCAGGCCCCACACGATGACCCCGACGACCAGCGAAGCGATCACCGCGCCGATCCACAGCTCCCGGTTGAGGTGGGCCTGCGGGGTGATGCCCTCAGGCCAACCCAGGGCAAACACCGTTTGCCAGCTGCAGCCGCTCAAAGCGAGCGCCAATACTGCCAGCGTCCCGGCCAGCGCCAGCGGTCGAAGACGACGCGAAAGACCCCGCGATGCATCTGACGAACGGCGCTGAAACATGCCCTGCGACAAACGCTGCGAACGGAACTGCCCGCCGGGTGTCACGTTGGCGCCTCCCTGCTCGAATGTCGAATACTACGCAGCGTAGACCACGCCGCTCAGCCCGGCGACGAAACCCCGACCGGCGCGGTGCGGCGCGCCCAAGCATTGGCGAAGTGCGGCATACTGAGGCGCCGTGTGTGGACTGCTGGCCTTTGTCGCGGACCCGGCCGGCCTGGACGACCAGGCGGCCGGCCCCGGCGCAAACGGGGACGACCACGCCGCTGCCGCGGCGCATGCCGCCCGAGCCGACACCGCAATCACCCGCGCTTCGCATCAGATGCGCCACCGCGGGCCCGACGAGCCGGGCACCTGGACGGATCCGGGCGCCGACGGGTCGGTCGTGTTCGGTTTCAACCGGCTGTCCATCATCGACATCGAGCACTCACATCAGCCGCTGCGCTGGGGGCCGCCCGAGGCGCCGGATCGCTACGTCCTGGTGTTCAACGGCGAGATCTACAACTACCTGGAGCTGCGCGCCGAACTGACCGCCCAGCACGGCGTCGCCTTCGCCACCGATGGCGACGGCGAGGCCATCGTCGCCGGCTACCACCACTGGGGCACCGCGGTGTTGACCAGGCTGCGCGGCATGTTCGCCTTCGCACTGTGGGACACCGTTACCCGCGAATTGTTCTGCGCCCGAGACCCTTTCGGTATCAAGCCGCTGTTCATGGCGACCGGTACCGGCGGCACGGCGGTGGCCAGCGAGAAGAAATGCCTGCTGGACCTGGTCGATCTGGTGAGGTTTGACACCGCGATCGACGAGCGCGCCGTGCAGCACTACACCGTCCTGCAGTACGTGCCGGAACCCGAGACGCTGCACCGCGGGGTGCGCCGGTTGGAATCGGGCTGCTACGCGCGGATCCGGCCCGGGCTGGCGCCGCAGATCACCCGCTATTTCGTGCCGAGGTTCGCCGCGGTGCCGATCAGCCGCGGCACCGAGCAGGCTCGCTACGACGAGATCACCGCGGTGCTCGAGGACTCGGTGGCCAAACACATGCGCGCCGACGTCACCGTCGGGTCGTTCCTGTCCGGCGGCATCGACTCCACCGCGATCGCGGCGCTGGCCATCCGGCACAACCCGCGGCTGATCACCTTCACCACCGGTTTTGAGCGTGAAGGATTCTCCGAGATCGACGTCGCGGTGGCCTCGGCCGAAGCCATCGGTGCCCGCCATATCGCGAAGGTGGTCAGCGCGGGCGAGTTCGTCACCGCCCTGCCCGAGATCGTCTGGTATCTCGACGAGCCGGTTGCCGACCCGGCGCTGGTCCCGCTGTTCTTCGTCGCGCGCGAGGCCCGCAAGCACGTCAAGGTGGTGCTGTCCGGGGAGGGCGCCGACGAGCTGTTCGGCGGGTACACGATCTATCGAGAACCGTTGTCGCTGAGGCCCTTTGACTACTTACCGCGGCCGCTGCGGCGTTCGGTGGGCCAGATGAGCAGACCACTGCCCGACGGCATGCGCGGTAAGAGCCTGCTGCATCGCGGTTCGCTGACGCTCGAGGAGCGTTACTACGGCAATGCCCGCAGCTTCTCGGATTCCCAGCTGCGCGACGTACTGCCCGGATTCCGCGAGGAATGGACGCATACCGATGTGACGGCTCCGGTGTACGCCGGATCCGCGGGCTGGGACCCGGTGGCCCGCATGCAGCATGTCGACCTGTTCACCTGGCTGCGCGGCGACATTCTGGTCAAGGCCGACAAGATGACGATGGCCAACTCGCTGGAGCTTCGGGTGCCGTTTCTGGACCCGGAGGTGTTCGCCGTCGCGTCCCGGTTACCCGTCGAGGCGAAGATCACCCGCACCACCACCAAGTACGCGCTGCGGCGCGCACTGGAACCTATCGTCCCCGCGCATGTGCTGCACCGGCCCAAACTCGGGTTCCCGGTGCCGATTCGGCATTGGTTGCGCGCCGGCGAGCTGCTGGAGTGGGCGTATGCGACGGTGGACGCCTCGCAAGCCGGTCATCTGGTCGACCTCGCCGCGGTACGCCGAATGCTCGACGAACACCGCAGCGGCACCAGCGATCACAGCCGCCGGCTGTGGACGGTGCTGATCTTCATGCTCTGGCACGCGATCTTCGTCGAGCACAGCGTGGAGCCGCAGATCAGCGAGCCGGTGTATCCGGTGCAGCTGTAGCGAATCAGTCCGCGGCCGGCCGTGCGCCTGTTAGGCGAACACCGCGGCGATCTCGGCGGCGGCCTCGTCACCGTAGGCATCGGCCAGCCGCGTCTTGGCGACGGCGCTGTCCCAATTCCACTCCTGCGTGCCGGTCGACTCCAGCACCAGCACGGCCACCAGGGAGCCCAGCTGCGCCGCACGCTCCAGGCTCAGCCCGGCGCTGCGGCCGGTGAGGAAACCGGCGCGGAACGCGTCGCCGACGCCGGTCGGGTCGGTGAGGCTGTTCTCCGGCACCACGCCGACGTGCGTGGTGGTGCCGTCGCGATCGACGATGTCGACGCCCTTGGCGCCGAGCGTGGTCACCCGCAGGCCGACCTTTTGCAGCACGTCGGACTCTGACCAGCCGGTCTTGTTGAGCAGCAGCTCCCACTCGTAGTCGTTGGTGAACAAGTAGGCCGCGCCGTCGACCAGCTTGTCTATCTCTTCCCCGGACAGGCGGGGCAGCTGCTGGGACGGGTCGGCGGCAAAGTCCAAGCCGAGCTTTCGGCACTCCTCGGTGTGCACCACCATGGCGTCGGGGTCGCTGGCCCCGATGATGACCAGATCCGGCTTACCCACCGACGAGACGACGTCGGCGAGCTTGATGTTGCGGGCTTCCGACATGGCGCCGGGGTAGAACGACGCGATCTGGGCCATGTCCTCGTCGGTCGTGCAGGTGAAACGGGCCGTGTGCGCGGTCTTGGAGATCAGCACGTTCTCGCAGTTGACGCCGTGCCGCTCGAGCCATTCGCGGTATTCGCCGAAGTCGTCGCCGGCCGCGCCTACCAGCGCGACGTCGCCGCCCAGCACGCCGATCGCGAAGGCGATGTTGCCCGCGACGCCACCACGATGAATCACCAGGTCGTCAACGAGGAAGCTGAGCGAAACCTTCTGCAAGTGCTCGGCGAGCAGATGCTCGGAAAACCGGCCAGGAAAACGCATCAAGTTATCGGTCGCAATCGAACCAGTCACCGCGATCGTCACGAAATCTCCACCCTTCATCGGTAAGCCCGTCCAGCCTACCCACGCGTTTCGGCCGTGCAGCCGACACCGCCAGCGTCCGCAGCCGCCGAAAGGTTGTGCGCTAGCCTGCCTAGGGAACTCACTCAAGTCGCCGGGACCGAAGACGCGGGCGGTACCCGCTCGTGGTCGGCGTCTACCACTGTAGGAGAACCACTATGGGCGGTCCGCACATGCCGAACCACACTGTCGGCGGCGACGGACCCGTGCCCTATACCGAACCGGTGGACTTCCCGCACGACCCTCCGCCCGGCGATGCAGCCTTCGCGCCCAGGTCAGCCAACGAACGGCCGCCAGGCGCATACCCCGGGCCGACGCCACCGGGTTATCCGAAGCGGCGATCACCGCGGCGGACGATCATCGGGGTTCTGTTGGCCATCGGGTTAGTGGCCGCGATGACAGCGGCGATTGTCTATGGCGTTCGCACCAATGGAGCCAACACCGGGGCCGCGTTCTCCGAAGCATCGGCGAGAACGGCGATTCAGGGCTACCTGAACGCACTCGAGAACCGCAACACCGACGAGGTCTCCCGCAACGCGCTCTGCGGCCTGTACGACGGCGTGCGCGACAAGCGGTCCGACCTTGCGCTGGCCAAATTGAGCAGCGACGCCTTCCGTAAGCAGTTCTCGCAGGTCGAGCTGACCTCGATCGACAAAATCGTGTACCTGTCGCAGTACCAGGCTCAGGCGCTGTTCACGATGCAGGTGTCGCCGGCCACCGGCGGAGCGATGCGCGGGCAAGTCCAGGGCGTGGCGCAGCTGCTATTCCAGCGCGGTGATGTATTGGTGTGCTCGTACGTGCTGCGTGCCGGGGGCTCGTACTAGCCCCCGGCACTAGCCGCTGAGGCTCAGTTGAAGGAATCCCCGCAAGCGCAAGAACCAGTGGCGTTGGGGTTGTCGATGGTGAAACCCTGCTTCTCGATGGTGTCCACGAAGTCGATCGACGCGCCTTCGACGTAGGGCGCACTCATCCGGTCCACCGTCAGCGTCACACCGGCAAAGTCGACAGTCAGGTCACCGTCCAGCGCGCGGTCGTCGAAGAACAGGTTGTAGCGCAGGCCGGCGCATCCGCCCGGCTGAACCGCGATACGCAGTGCCAGGTCGTCGCGGCCCTCTTGGTCCAGCAGAGACTTCGCCTTGGTAGCGGCGGCCTCGGTCAGGATTACGCCATGAGTCGTGGCGGTCGGCTCGTTTTGCACCGTCATTACTTCTCCTACATGCCTGTTGTTGGGTAGGTGCCCGGGCACCCGAACTACTCGGGTAGAACCCAATGCCTCAACGGTACCTCGCAGGACCGCTATTCCCGAGTCGCGCCGCCACCTGTGACGCTAATCCCATCAGCTGGTTCGCCGCGTCGGCCAGCGCCAATCCGACCGAGCCGGCATAGTCGGCCATCGACAGCGCCGACATGATGCCCGCCGTGCGCACCGAGGTTTTCTCCAGACCAACCTGCCCGGCCAGCACGATTATCGGAATCCCCAGCGGGCTGGCCGCAGCTGCGAGCGAGCCGACGACTTTTCCGTGCAGAGACTGCTCGTCGAATTTCCCTTCCCCGGTGATGATCAGCTCGGCAATCTCGAGGGCGTCCTCCAAGTGGGTGTGCTCGGCGATGATCGCCGCGCCGGACTCGCAGCGGCCCCCAAGCGCCAGCAATCCCGCGCCGATACCGCCCGCGGCGCCGGCCCCGGGCTCGGAGCTCACGTCTCGTCCGGCTGCCGCCTCCAGTTGCAGCGCCCACGCCTCAAGTCGGACTTCCAGCGCGGCGACCGTGACGGTGTCCGCGCCCTTCTGCGGCCCGAACACCCTGGCCGCACCCCAGGGCCCCACCAGCGGATATTCCGTGTCCGAAGCGGCGATCAGCTGCACAGCGGCCAGTTGCCGGCGCGCCACTTCCAGGCCGCCGAGCTCGGCGATCATGCCTTGCCCGCCGTCGGTGCACGCGCTGCCGCCCAGCCCGACCACGATTCGCTTCGGCCCGGACCGCAGCGCCTCGACGATCAGCTGTCCGACTCCCCGGCTGTGCGCCGCCAGCGCGGTCTCCGGGTCGGGCGGACGGCCAAGCCGCCCCAGGCCACACGCCTGCGCACATTCCAGGTAGGCGGTCGCGGACTCCGGGTCCCACACCCACTCGGCTTCCACGGTCTCGTCCAATGGCCCGGCCACCTCGATGGACCGCTTCTCCCCCAGCCGATTGATCAGCACGTCGAGGAAACCGGGGCCGCCGTCGGACTGCGGCGCCACCAGGAATTGGTCGCCAGGGCGTGACCGGACCCAGCCGGTGGCGATTGCGGCGGCAGCTTCTACCGCCGAGAGGCTGTCGCCGTAGCAATCCGGGGCCACCAGGACGCGCATGGCCGGCAACTGCAGACGACCCGGAGAAACGCCAACGGCACCTTCGTCCGAGGCCATCGAGCCGTCGTCCATCACCCGTAGCCGTTCATCACCGTTAAGGGTAGGTCCAAGTATCGCGCGGCCGCAGAGCTATCGCGATGCCTGACGGGCCCATTCGGGAAACGGGCCGGTCGCGAAGTAACCTGGCCCATGTGAAGTTGTTGGGCCGTAAGAAAACCCAAGCGGAGTTCCTGGACGGGGATCTGGTGACACCGGCTGCCGCCGATGCCGCCCCGGATGCAGAGACTCGCGCGACGCGCAGGACCGACCCCAAGGGCCGGCCCACACCCAAGCGCGAAGCCGCCCGACGAAATGCGAAGAAGGGCCCCGTCGCGCCGGCACCCAAGACCGCCGCCGAGGCGCGGGCACGCCGCAAGACTCTGGCCGGCCCGAAACTCAGCCGCGAAGAGCGCAAGGCCGAACGCACCGCCAGCCGAGCCCGGATGACCGACCGCCGGGAACGCATGATGGCCGGCGAAGACGCATACCTGCTACCCCGCGACCAGGGGCCGATACGCCGTTACGTGCGCGACGTGGTGGATTCCCGGCGCAACATGCTCGGCATGTTCATGCCCTCGACGCTGGCTCTGATGTTCGTCATGTTCGCGGTTCCGCAGCTGCAGCTCTACATCTCTCCCGCGATGCTGGTGATCACCGCAATCATGGGCGTCGACGGCGTGATCCTGGGCCGCAAAATCAGCAGGCTGGTCGACGCGAAGTTCCCGAGCAACACCGAAAGCCGGTGGAAGCTGGGCCTTTACGCTGCCGGACGGGCTTCCCAGATCCGCCGGATGCGGGCGCCGAAGCCTCAAGTCGATCGCGGCGCCAGTGTCGACTGACCGTCGCCGGAAAGCCATCTGACCCCAGTGCGTACCCTGGTGCTCGGCGGGATTAGGTCGGGCAAATCCCGATGGGCCGAGGAAGCGATCGCCACGTCACTGCTACCCGGCCAGCCGGTCCGCTACCTGGCCTCCGGGCGCAGCTACCAGGCCGATACGGACTGGTCACAGCGCATCGCGAAACATCGCGACCGCCGGCCCACGCACTGGTCAACGGTCGAAACCCAGGACCTCACAACCGAATTGCGGCAATCACCGGATACCCCGACCCTCGTCGATGACCTCGGCGCCTGGCTAACCGGCACGCTGGATCGCCACCAGGCCTGGGAGGACGGATCGATAGCCACTCCGGTCGAAGCGATGATCGGCGCGGTCGGCGCGTTTGAAGCCACGCTGGTGCTGGTCAGCCCCGAGGTCGGGTTGACCGTGGTGCCCGCCACCGCGTCCGGCCGCCGCTTTGCCGACGAGCTTGGTTCGCTCAACCAGCGCGTCGCGGCACTGTGCGAGCGGGTCGTGCTGGTGGTGGCCGGTCAGCCGGTATCGATCAAATCGCCAGGGACGTGATGGAATTCACGCCGGTCTCGCCGCCTGATCCTGCCGCCGCCGCGGCCGCCCGCGCGCGCCAGGACACCCTGACCAAGCCGCGCGGCGCACTGGGCCGTCTCGAGGATCTGGCCGTCTGGATCGCGTCCTGCCAGGGGCACTGCCCGCCACGGCAGTTCGAACGGGCCCGGGTGGTGGTGTTCGCCGGTGACCACGGCGTGGCCCACTCCGGGGTGTCGGCGTACCCGCCTGAGGTGACGGCCCAGATGGTCGCCAACATCGACGGCGGCGGGGCGGCGATCAACACCCTGGCCGGGATCGCCGACGCGACGGTACGGATCGCCGATTTGGCGGTGGACGCCGAGCCGCTATCCGAGCAGATCGGCGCCCACAAGGTGCGGCGTTCCAGCGGCGATATCGCCGTGCAGGACGCGCTGACCGACGAAGAGACCGCTAGCGCGATCGCGGCGGGCCAGCGGATCGCCGACGAAGAGGTCGACGCCGGCGCCGACCTGCTCATCGCAGGCGACATAGGCATCGGAAATACCACGGCAGCAGCGGTTTTGGTGGCTGCGCTGACGAACGCCGAGCCGGTCGCGGTGGTCGGTTTCGGATCCGGAATCGACGACGCGGGTTGGGCGCGCAAGACAGCCGCAGTCCGCGACGCCCTGTTCCGGACGCGGCCGGTGCTGCCCGACCCGCTGGCATTGCTGCGCTGTTGCGGTGGGGCGGATCTGGCCGCGATGGCCGGCTTTTGCGCACAAGCCGCGGTGCGGCGCACCCCGCTGCTGCTCGACGGCGTGGTGGTGACGGCCGCCGCTCTGGTCGCCGAACGCCTCGCACCAGGTGCGCGGCAGTGGTGGCAAGCGGGCCATCGCTCCACCGAACCCGCCCATACGCTGGCCCTGACCGCTCTGGACCTGGATCCGATTCTGGACCTGCGCATGCGGCTGGGCGAGGGCAGTGGCGCGACGCTGGCGCTGCCGGTGCTGCGCGCCGCGGTGGCCACATTGTCGTCGATGGCGACGTTCACCGAGGCCGGTGTCTCCGATCGGCTCGACGACGTTGCACCGTCCCCGTGATCCGTTCGCTGGCAACGGCTTTCGTATTCGGAACGGTGTGGCCGGTGCCGGCTTCCGGTAACGTGCCGATGGGCCGCGGCGCCATGACCGCGCTGCCGGTAGTCGGCGCAACCCTGGGAGCACTGGCCGCGGGCATCACCTGGGGCGGCTCGCTGGCATTCGGGATGTCCAGCCCGGTGCCGGGATTTCTTGCGGTGGCAGCGCTTTTGCTCGCGACCCGGGGACTGCACATCGACGGCGTCGCAGACACGGCCGACGGGCTGGGTTGCTACGGGCCGCCACCGCGTGCACTGGCGGTGATGCGCGACGGGTCGACCGGACCTTTCGGTGTCGCGGCCGTCGTGCTGGTGATCCTGTTGCAGGGGTTGGCATTTTCGGCGCTCGGCGTGACCTGGCAGCACGGGGTCGTCGCGATCATCGTGGCGGTCGTCATCGGGCGGGTGGCCGCCGTGCTGGCCTGCCGCCGCTCCGTGCCGGCGGCCGACGGCAGCGCCCTGGGTGTCCAGGTCGCCGGCAGCCAACCCATCGGCGTGGTGGCGGGCTGGATCGCCGTGCTGCTTGGGGTTTCGCTGCTGGCGGGTCCGCGACCGTGGCAGGGCCCGGCCGCGGTGGTGCTGGCGCTGTGCTGCGGCTCGGTGTTGGTGGCGCACTGCGTGCGCCGCTTCGGCGGGATCAGCGGCGACGTGCTGGGCGCCGCAATCGAACTCACCACGACAGTCAGCGCCGTGACGCTTGCAGCGCTGGGCCGCTTCTAACCCAGCCGGGACATCCAGCCGTGAGTGTCGGCGAAGGTGCCACGCTGAATACCGGTCAGCGTGTCGCGCAACGCCATCGTGACTTCACCGGGCTGACCGTCGGCGATGGTGAACTCGCTGTCGGCGTACTTCACCCGCGCGACCGGTGTGATGACGGCGGCAGTGCCACAGGCGAATACCTCGGTGATCTCCCCCGAGGCGGCCTTCTTCTGCCACTCGTGGATATCGATCTTGCGCTCTTCTATGGTGAATCCGGCATCGAGCGCCAACTGCAGCAACGAATCCCGCGTGATGCCCGGCAGCAGTGAGCCGGACAGTTCCGGGGTGACCAGCCGCGAGGTGCCGCCGCTGCCGAGCACGAAGAACAGGTTCATGCCACCCATCTCTTCGACGAAGCGACGCTCGACGGCATCCAGCCAAACCACTTGGTCGCAACCGTTTTCCGCGGCTTCGGCCTGAGCCACCAGCGACGCGGCGTAGTTGCCGCCGAACTTGGCCGCGCCGGTACCGCCGGGGCAGGCTCGCACGTAATCCGTTGACACGTAGACGTCGACGGGGTTGATGCCGTTTTTGAAGTATGCGCCCGCCGGTGAACCGATCAGCAGGTACCGGTAGTGCTTGGCCGGCCGTACCCCCAATCCCGGCTCCGTCGCGAAGATGAACGGCCGCAGATACAGCGCCTCTTCGCCGCCCGCCCGCGGCACCCATGCGTTGTCGACAGCGATGAGCTGACGCAGGGATTCGAGGAAGAGCTCGTCGGGCAGCTTGGGGATCGCGATCCGCCGGGCCGACGAGCGCATCCGGGCGGCGTTGGCGTCCGGGCGAAATGACACCACCGAGCCGTCGGCCCAGCGGTATGCCTTGAGCCCCTCGAACACTTCTTGCGCGTAGTGCAGCACGATCGCCGACGGGTCGAGCTGAATCGGGCCATATGGAATGACCCGTGCGTCGTGCCAGCCCTGGCCCTCGTCGTAATCGACCGAAACCATGTGGTCGGTGAAGAATTTGCCAAAGCCGGGGTCGGCCAGGATGGAGTCACGTTCTACGCCACTAGCGGGATTAGACGCGCGTTGAACGGTGAACTCGAGAAGGCCGCTCGTCATGCGGAGATTGTATATGCGCGTGCCAATGGCTTTTTGCCGCGTGAACGCGCGGCGGCTAGCGGGTTTTCAGCTCGACGAACGGCGGACGCACCACTTCGCATTCCGCAGCACGGCCACGCACGTCGACGGTGATTTGCTGACCGTCTTCCACGCCCGCGTCGGTGTCGATCAACGCGAGTGCGATGCCGGCCTGCACGGTCGGCGAAAACGTCCCGGACGTGGTGATCCCGACCGGCTTGTTCCCAGCGAGCACCGTCAGCCCGGGCCGCAAGACACCACGGCCCTGCATCCGCAAGCCCCGCAGCAGCCGTCGCGGCCCCGCCGACTTCTCGGACAGCAGCGCATTGCGACCGAAGAACGCGTCCTTCTTCCAGCCGATTGCCCAGCCGCAGCGGGCCTGCAGCGGCGAGATGTCGAGCGACAGTTCGTGGCCGTGCAGCGGGTAACCCATCTCGGTGCGCAGGGTGTCGCGGGCACCCAGGCCGGCCGGTTCGCCGCCCGCGTTCGACACCGCCGTCACCAGCGCGTCGAACACTACGCCCGCGGTGTCCCAGGGCGGCAGCAGTTCGTAGCCGTGCTCGCCGGTGTACCCGGTGCGGCAGACCCGCACCGGAACTCCCGAGAAGGAGGCGTCGGCGTAGGCCATGTAATCCATGTCGGTCGGCAGGCCCAGCTCGCCGAGCACATCGGTCGATCGCGGCCCCTGCACCGCAAGCACCGCGTAGGAGCGATGCTCGTTGGTGATCGTCAGGCCGGCGGGGGCGGCGGCCGCCAGCGCCTCGACCACTGCGGTGGTGTTGGCGGCATTGGGCACCAGAAAAATCTCGTCGTCGTCGACGTAGTAGGCGATCAGGTCGTCGATAACGCCACCGGATTCGGTGCAGCACAACGTGTATTGCGCCTTGCCCGGCGCGATCCGGCCCAGGTCGTTGGTCAGCGCGGAGTTGACGAACTGCGCGGCGCCCGGCCCGCGGATCAGCGCCTTACCGAGGTGACTGACGTCGAACAGACCCACCGCATTGCGCGTCGCGTTGTGCTCGCTGACGGTGCCGGCATACGACACCGGCATCAGCCAGCCGCCGAACTCGGCGAAATTGGCACCCAACTCGCGATGACGATCTTCCAGCGGTCCCTTGAGTGGCTCCGTCGCTGCGCTCACGACGACCAACCCTAATCGGCTCCGCACCTGGCAGACTTCTGTAGGTGTCCGATTCGCCCGACTTCGAAGCGCTTGCGGCCGCCGGAATCGCGGATCCGCGCGAACGGGCCGACCTGATCAAGTATCTGGACGACCTCGGGTTCACCGTCGAGGAGATGGCCGAAGCCGAACTCCGCGGCCGGCTGTTCGGACTGGCCGGGGACGTTCTGTCGTGGTCGGGCCGGCCGATCTACACGTTGCAGACCGCGGCCGAGGAGCTCGGGATCACAGCCGACGAGGTCGCACGCGCCTGGGCTTTGCTCGGCCTCACCGTCGCCGGTCCCGAAGTTCCGGCGCTGAGCCAGGCCGACGTCGACGCCCTGGCCACCTGGCTCGCGATCAAGGTGGTGGTCGGCCAGGACGGCGCATTGGGACTGTTGCGGGTGCTGGGGGCCGCGATGGCCAGGCTGGCTGAAGCCGAGTCGACGATGATCCGTGCCGGAACGCCGGACATCCAGATGACCCACACCCGTGACGAACTCGCCACTGCGCAGGCATATCGCTCGGTCGCCGAGTTCGTCCCCCGGATCGGGGCGCTGATCGACATCGTGCACCGCCACCATCTGTCCAGTGCTCGCACCCACTTCGAGGGTGTCCTTCGCGACACCTCGGCCTCCGTGGTGTGCGGTGTCGGTTTTGCGGATCTTTCCGGCTTCACCGCGTTGACTCAGGCACTGACGCCGGCGCAGTTGTCGCATTTGCTCAACGAATTTGCCGGCACCGTCTCCGACGTGGTGCATGCGGACGGCGGCCGGGTGATCAAGTTCATCGGCGACGAGGTGATGTGGGTGAGCTCGTCGCCCCGGCAACTGGTGCGGGCGGCGGTTGATCTCGTCGAGCACCCCAAGGCGCGCGAGGAAGGACTCCAGGTGCGCGCCGGCCTCGCCTACGGCACGGTCGTGGCCATCAACGGCGACTACTTCGGCAACCCGGTCAACCTGGCCGCCCGACTCGTGGCGGCGGCGACGCCGGAACAGATCCTGGCCACACCCGCACTGCGTGACGAGCTGCCCGACTGGCCCGCCGTCGCCTATGGCCCGTTGACCCTCAAAGGGTTTGAGGACCCGGTGACCGCGTTCGACCTACACGCCCGGACGCTGCCGAGCTAAGGACCACTCCCGGTGACTAGGGTGACTACGCGTGAGTACCGAACCGGGATACCAGGCTCCTTCCGTCACTGTCGCCGCGTCGCTGCCGAAACGTGCTGCGGGATCGTCGGTGTTACTCGTGCCGGTCGTCTCGACCGGTGACGAAGACCGGCCGGGCGCGACGCTGCTGGCCGCAGAGCCCTTCCTGTCCGCCGAGGCGGTCGCCGAGATAGAAGCCGGCCTGCGGGCGCTGGACGCGACCGGCGGCAGCGAGCAGGCGCACCGCCTGGTGGTGCCGTCACTTCCGGTCGCCAGCGTGCTCACGATCGGCCTGGGCAAGTCGCGATCCGAATGGCCCGCCGACACCATCCGGCGTGCCGCCGGGGTGGCCGCACGCTCGCTGAGCGGAGCCGAAACCGTGATCACCACCCTGGGCGAGCTGCCCGGTGAAGATGTCGCCGCCGCCGCGGTCGAGGGACTGATCCTGGGCAGCTACCGGTTCACCGCTTTCCGCAGCGGCAAGACCGCGCCCAAAGACAAAGGGCTGAGCAAGATCACCGTGCTGGCCTCGGAAAAAGTCGGGGCTAAGGAAGCCAAGAAGCAGAGCGCGCACGGTGCGGCCGTCGCCACCGCCGTCGCCACCGCGCGCGACTTCGTCAACACCCCACCCAGTCACCTCTTCCCCGCCGAATTCGCCAAGCGGGCAAGGGCTTTGGGCGAATCCGTTGGCCTCGAGGTGGAAGTGCTCGACGATAAGGCACTGCAAAAGGGTGGCTACGGCGGGATCGTCGGCGTCGGGCAGGGCTCGTCGCGGCCACCGCGGCTGGTGCGGTTGATCCATCACGGTTCGAAGCTGGCCAAGAAACCCAAGCAGGCCCGCAAGGTTGCGCTGGTCGGCAAGGGCGTCACGTTCGACACCGGCGGCATCTCGATCAAACCGGCTGCCTCGATGCACAACATGACCTCGGACATGGGCGGTGCCGCCGCGGTGGTCGCCACCGTCACGCTGGCCGCGCAGCTCGGGCTGCCGATCGACGTGATCGCCACGGTGCCGATGGCCGAGAACATGCCGTCGGGGACTGCGCAGCGGCCGGGCGACGTGCTGACGCAGTACGGCGGAATCACCGTCGAGGTGCAGAACACCGACGCCGAGGGCCGACTCATCCTGGCCGACGCCATCGTGCGGGCGTGCGAGGACAACCCCGACTATCTGATCGAGACGTCGACGCTGACCGGCGCCCAGACGGTGGCGCTGGGCGCCCGCATCCCCGGGGTGATGGGCAGCGACGAGTTCCGCGACCGGGTCGCCGCGATCTCGCAGCGGGTCGGCGAGAACGGCTGGCCGATGCCGCTGCCCGATGAGCTCAAGGACGACCTGAAGTCGACGGTGGCCGACCTGTCCAACATCAGCGGGCAGCGCTTCGCCGGCATGCTGGTGGCCGGGGTGTTCCTGCGCGAGTTCGTCGCCGACGGGGTGGACTGGGCGCACATC
The DNA here is from genome assembly GCF_003112775.1 of Mycobacterium montefiorense. Classification (GTDB taxonomy): domain Bacteria; phylum Actinomycetota; class Actinomycetes; order Mycobacteriales; family Mycobacteriaceae; genus Mycobacterium; species Mycobacterium montefiorense. The sequence continues at coordinate 77,980 of NZ_BFCH01000011.1, forward strand.
GACGTGGCCGGCCCGGCCTACAACACCGGCGGCCCGTGGGGGTACTCGCCGAAGGGGTCCACCGGTGTGCCGACCCGGACAATGTTCGCGGTGCTCGAAGACATCGCCGAGAACGGCTGAGCCTGCCTAGATCACCCGGAACCGCGCTGTGCTGCGCAGTGCCTGCGGCAGCAGCCGCGAAACACCATAGAGCGCATAGGCTTCCGGCGCCACCGGGCGAATCGGCTTGTTTTTCTGGACCGCCGACAAGATTGCGTCGGCGACCTTTTCGGGCCCGTACCGACGCAGTGCGAACATCTTGCCCAGCTGACCTCGCCGACCGTCGACCTGCCCGTCCTGTTTGCCGGAGGGCGCGTCGAACCGGGTGGCGTTGATGATGTTCGTATCGATGACGCCGGGGCAGATCGTGGTCAGCCCCACGTTGGCGGCGTCGAGTTCGGCGCGCAGGCAGTCGGAGAACATGTAGGTCGCCGCCTTGGACGTGCAGTAGGCGTTCAGCGACTGCAGCGGGGCGTAGGCAGCCATCGACGACACGTTGACGATGTGCCCGCCGGTGCCCCGCTCGACCAGGCGCCGCCCGAACGCCCGGCTGCCGTTGACGACGCCGCCGAGATTGACGTCGAGCACCCGGTCGAACTGTTCGGCAGGGGTGTCGAAGAACTGCCCCGCCTGCCCAATGCCCGCGTTGTTGACCACGATGTCGGGCACGCCGTGTTCGGTGCTGACCCGTTCGGCGAACGTTTCGACTGCGGCGGTGTCCGACACGTCGAGGACGTAAGCGTGCGCGACGCCGCCCCGCGCGGTGATCGCGGCAGCAGTCTCCTTGACCGCGGCTTCGTCGATATCGCTGACGACCAGCTCGGCGCCCTCCCGGGCGAAGGCGTAGGCGGTCTCGCGCCCGATTCCGCTGCCGGCGCCGGTGACCGACACCAGGGTGTCGCCGAACGCCCCGCGGGGACGGCCTATCTGCGCGCGCAGCAGCGCCCGGCTGGGCGGTTTGCCGTCGGCCAGGTCGGCGAACTCGTGCACCGCGGCCGCCATCACCTGCGGGTGCGACATCGGCGAAAAATGACCGGCCCTGATGTCGCGCCGCCACAGCCGCGGCACCCACCGTGCCGTCTCGTCGTAGCCGTACGGCCGGACGTATTTGTCGCGGGTGTTGACGATCAGCTGCACCGGCACATCGACGACGTGGATAGCCTGGCCCCGCTCGGAGAACGAACGAAAGTAGTTGGCGGGATAGGTTTTAACCGAGCTGGCCGCATCCGCGGCGATGCTCGCGGAGTGATGGATCTGCTCATCGGGAATATTATCGACGACGCTGCGCCGCACCGCGCGCGCCGAGAATGCGGCCCGAATCAGCAGCGGAGCCAGCACCGGGATCGAGAAGAAGACCATGTAGGTCAGCCGCAGCGCCTGACTGATCGAGCGGGCAAACCTGCGCGGGCGCCACGGTTGACGCAGACCACTGAAGATGTATTCGACCAGTTGCTGCTGGCTCGGCCCGGACACCGACGTGAACGAGGCAACCCGGTCGCCGGCACCAGGCCGTTTCAGGTACTCCCAGATGCCCACCGAACCCCAGTCGTGGGCCAGCACGTGCACCGGCTGGCCGGAGCTCAGTTCGCTTGTCACCGCCGCGAAGTCGTCGGCGAAGTGCGCCATCGTGTACGCCGAGACCGCCTTGGGCGCCCCCGACAGCCCGACTCCGCGGTTGTCGTAGCGCAGGATCCGGAACCGCTGCTCCAGCTGCGGCACGACGCCGTCCCACAGCACGTGCGAGTCCGGCCACCCGTGTACCAGCACGACCGTGGGGCCGTCGGGGTTGCCTTCTTCGTAGACCGCGATCCGGACACCGTCCGCACTGTCGACGAACTTCTGGGGTGCCTGTGTTGTCGGCATTGAACCTCCGCCTCCCCGCGGTTTCGCTCTGACTACCAGCGGCCACACTATGGCGAGCCGGGTCAGCCCTGGCTGTGTGCCGACGCAGAGGCAATGACAGGATAGTTTTGACGTCAACTTCCAGTACACCGCGGTGTGGTAAGTCAGATGTCGACCTGCGCCGGCCCACGAGCAATCGAGGAGTCAAAAGAGATGGCCTTCTCTGTCCAGATGCCGGCACTCGGTGAGAGCGTCACCGAGGGGACGGTCACCCGCTGGCTCAAGCAGGAAGGTGACACGGTCGAACTCGACGAACCGCTCGTCGAGGTGTCGACCGACAAGGTCGATACCGAAATCCCGTCGCCTGCGGCCGGTGTGCTGACAAAGATCGTCGCCCAGGAGGACGACACCGTCGAGGTCGGCGGTGAGCTGGCCGTCATCGGCGACTCCGCCGCGGACGGCGCCCCCGCGGCGCCCGCCCAGACGCCCAGCCAGCCGGCGGCCGAATCCGCACCGCCGCCGGAGCCCGAGCCCGCTCCCGCCGCACCGGCCCAACCGGAGCCCGAGCGTCAGCCCGAGCCCGCGGCGCAGGCCGCACCGGCGAGTTCCGGCGCGGGCAGTGCGACGCCGGTGCTGATGCCCGAACTCGGCGAGTCGGTCACCGAGGGCACCGTGACTCGCTGGCTCAAGAAGGTCGGCGATTCGGTTCAGGTCGACGAAGCGTTGGTGGAGGTGTCCACCGACAAGGTCGACACCGAGATTCCGTCACCGGTGGCCGGCGTGCTTCTCAGCATCACCGCCGACGAGGACGACATCGTGGCGGTCGGCGGCGAACTGGCCCGGATCGGCTCCGGTTCCGCCGCTCCGTCCGCTCCGCCGCCGCCCGCGCCGAAACCGGAGCCCACGCCCGAACCGGCACCTCAGCCCAGGGTCGAGGCTTCACCGGCGCCCGCCGCCAAACCCGCTCCTGCACCCGAGCCCGCGCCGCAACCCAAGGCCGGTGCCGCACCGGCTGCTGCGGCACCGGCGCCGAAAGCCGAACCGGCACCGCCGGCGGCAGCCCAGGGTGACGGCGCTCCGTACGTGACCCCGCTGGTGCGCAAGCTCGCCACCGAAAACAACATCGACCTTTCCCAGTTGAAGGGCACCGGTGTCGGTGGCCGCATCCGCAAGCAGGACGTGCTGGCCGCCGCGCAGCAGAAGCAGGAAGCCGCGAAGGCGCCCGCTGCCGCCGCACCGGGTACCGCCGCGCCGGCTGCCAAGGCCGCGGCGGCACCGACGCAGGCTCCCGCCCTGGCCCACCTGCGCGGCACCACGCAGAAGGCCAACCGCATCCGCCAGATCACCGCGAAGAAGACGCGCGAATCCTTGCAGGCCACCGCGCAGCTCACTCAGACCCACGAGGTCGACATGACCAAGATCGTGGGGCTGCGGGCCCGAGCCAAGACGGCGTTCGCTGAGCGCGAGGGCGTGAATCTGACCTACCTGCCGTTCATCGCCAAGGCGGTGATCGACGCGCTGAAGACGCACCCCAACGTCAACGCCAGCTACAACGAGGACTCGAAAGAGATCACCTACTACGACGCCGAGCACCTCGGCTTCGCCGTCGACACCGATCAGGGCCTGCTCTCCCCCGTGATCCACAATGCCGGCGACCTGTCGCTGGCCGGGCTGGCCCGCGCGATCGCCGACATCGCCGAGCGCGCCCGGTCGGGCAACCTGAAGCCCGACGAGTTGTCCGGTGGCACCTTCACCATCACCAACATCGGCAGCCAGGGCGCCTTGTTCGACACCCCGATCCTGGTTCCGCCGCAGGCCGCCATGCTGGGCACCGGCGCGATCGTCAAGCGGCCGCGCGTGGTGGTTGACGACAGCGGCAACGAGTCGATCGGGGTGCGCTCGATTTGCTACCTACCGCTGACCTACGACCATCGGCTGATCGACGGGGCCGACGCCGGACGATTCCTCACCACGGTCAAGCATCGGCTTGAAGAGGGAGCGTTCGAGGCCGACTTAGGGCTTTAGAAGGGGCTTGAGCAAATTGGCCAAGCCCGTCATCGCGATCGCGGGCTCGTCGGGCCTGATCGGCTCCGCCGTGGCTGCCGCCCTGCGCGCCGCCGACCATCGGGTGCTGCGCATCGTGCGTCGGACACCGTCGAACTCAGATGAACTGCACTGGAATCCAGAAAGCGGCGATTTCGATGCCGAGGCACTCACCGAGGTCGACACCGTCGTCAACCTGTGCGGCGTCAACGTCGGCCGGCGCCGGTGGTCGGGAGCCTTCAAGCAGAGCCTGCGCGACAGCCGCATCGCTCCGACGGAGGTGCTGGCCAGCGCGGTCGCCGACGCCGGCGTCCAGACGCTGATCAACGCCAGCGCGGTCGGTTTCTACGGGAACACCAGAGACCGCGTGGTCGACGAAAATGATGGGGCCGGAACGGGTTTCCTAGCCCGACTCTGCGAGGACTGGGAGGCTGCGACGCTGCCGGCTCAATTCGGCGGTACCCGGGTGGTGCTGGCCCGCACCGGCCTGGTGATGGCCGCGGCCGGCGGCGCGTTGCGCCGGATGCGACCGTTGTTCTCGGTGGGCCTCGGTGCCCGGCTGGGCAGTGGCCGTCAGTACATGTCGTGGATCAGCCTGGAAGACGAGGTGCGGGCCTTGCTGTTCGCGATCGCGCACCCGACGCTGTCCGGCCCGGTGAATATGACCGGACCCGCGCCCGTCACCAACGCCGAGTTCACCACGGCCTTAGGCAGCGCGATCAACCGTCCGACCCCGATGATGCTGCCTGCCTTCGCGGTGCGGGCCGCGTTCGGCGAATTCGCCGACGAGGGGCTGCTGACCGGTCAGCGGGCCATCCCGTCCGCGCTGGAGCGCGCCGGTTTTCAGTTCCACCACAACACAATTGGCGAGGCGCTCGGCTACGCCACCGCCCGGCGAGATCAGGACTAGACATGTATTTGATTACCGGTGCGGGCGGCGGCATTGGCGGCGTAAGTCGCATGGTGGTCGAAGAGTTGCGCTCGCGCGGTGAGCAGGTGCGCGCCATGGTGCACCGCGATGACGAACGAGCCGACGCGCTGCGCGCGTTGGGCGCCGAGGTGGTGGTCGGCGACCTGACCGAACCGCGCGACGTCGTCGACGCGATGGCCGGAGTCGACCGGATGTTCTTCTCGATGAGCGTCTCGCCCGACTACCTGCAGGCGACGGCGGTGGTGTGCGCGGCGGCGCTGGAATCTGGTCGGCTCGAAGTGATTGTGAACATGTCGCAAATGACGGTGTCGCAGATGACGCTGACGAGCACCGACGAATCTCGTCAGCATCGCCTGCACTGGCTCGCTGAGCGGGTGACGAATTGGTCGGGCGTGCCGGCAGTGCACATCCGGCCGACGACGTTTTTGGACAACCCGATCTTCACCGCCCTGGCCGCGCCCGCCTTGCGGGAACGGAATGTCTTGCAGCTGCCGTTCGGGACCGGCCGGACCTCGCCGATCGCCGCCAGCGACGTGGCCCGCGTGGTTGCCGCGGTGCTGCTGAATCCGGCGGATCGCATCGGCGCTGTCTACGAGTTGACCGGCCCGGCAAGTCTGGACATCGACGAGCTGGCCGCCCAGTACGCCCGCGCTTTGCACCGCCCGATCACCGGCGCCGACGTCGCGCACGACACCTGGGTCAAGGAGGTTCTGCAACCCCTGGGCCTTCCCGCACACGTCGCACAACACCTCGCGACAATGGCGAAGTTGCACCGCGCGGGCCGCTACGACCGGTCCACCGACGACGTCCGGCAGATCACCGGCCAACCCGCGTTGAGCGTCGAGCAGTACGTCGCGGCGAATCCACAGCTGTTCGCGTAGCGTTGACCAGCGTGATGAGCTCCATCCGGTCGCAGACCACCGCGATCGACGTCCGTCAGCTGGGAACCGTCGAATACCGCACCGCCTGGGAACTCCAGCGTGATCTGGCCGACACCAGGGTGGCCGGCGGCAACGACACGCTGCTCCTGCTGGAGCACCCCGCGGTCTATACCGCCGGACGGCGCACTGAGCCGCACGAACGACCGGTGGACGGCACTCCAGTCGTCGACACCGACCGCGGCGGCAAAATCACCTGGCACGGTCCCGGACAGCTGGTCGGCTACCCGATCATCGGCCTGGGCGAACCCCTCGATGTGCTCAATTATGTCCGGCGCCTTGAGGAATCGCTGATCAAGGTGTGTCGCGATCTGGGCCTGGACGCGGGCCGGATCGACGGCCGCTCCGGTGTTTGGCTACCCGGCCGGCCGGCGCGCAAGATCGCCGCGATCGGAGTACGGGTGTCGCGGGCCACCACGCTGCACGGCTTCGCACTGAACTGTGACTGCGACTTGGCCGCGTACTCCTCGATCGTGCCCTGCGGCATCACCGATGCCGGAGTGACGTCGTGCTCCGCCGAATTGCGGCGCACCGTCACCGTCGACGAGGTCCGCGCGGCCGTCGCCGAGGCGGTGTGCGATGCCCTCGACGGCGTCTTGCCGGTGCGGGAGCACGACGCCGCCCGCGTAGCATCAGCGATGTGACTGTCGTACCCGAAGGCCGCAAACTGCTGCGGCTGGAAGTGCGCAACGCGCAGACCCCGATCGAGCGCAAGCCACCGTGGATCAAGACGCGGGTCCGAATGGGACCGGAGTACACCGAGCTCAAGAGCCTGGTCAAGCGCGAGGGTCTGCACACCGTCTGCGAAGAAGCCGGCTGCCCCAACATCTTCGAATGCTGGGAGGACCGGGAAGCCACCTTCCTGATCGGCGGCGACCAGTGCACCCGCCGCTGCGACTTCTGCCAGATCGATACCGGTAAGCCCGCCGAGCTGGACCGTGACGAGCCACGGCGGGTGGCCCAGAGCGTGCAGACGATGGGGTTGCGCTATGCCACCGTCACCGGCGTCGCCCGCGACGACCTGCCCGACGGCGGGGCGTGGTTGTACGCGGAGACCGTGCGTGCCATCAAAGAGCTCAACCCGTCGACCGGTGTCGAACTGTTGGTCCCCGACTTCAACGGCGAGCCCGCGCGTCTTTCGGAAGTCTTCGAGTCACGCCCGGAAGTGTTGGCGCACAACGTCGAAACGGTGCCGCGCATCTTCAAGCGGATCCGGCCGGCGTTCACCTACCAGCGAAGCCTGGGCGTGCTCACCGCGGCGCGCGACGCCGGCCTGGTCACCAAGAGCAACCTGATTCTCGGCCTGGGTGAGACCCCGGACGAGGTGCGCACCGCGCTGGCCGACCTGCACGACGCCGGCTGCGACCTCGTCACCATCACCCAGTACCTGCGTCCGTCGGCGCGCCATCACCCGGTGGAACGCTGGGTGCGGCCCGAGGAGTTCGACGAATTCGCGCAGCACGCCGAGGCGCTGGGCTTCGCGGGCGTGCTGGCCGGGCCGCTGGTGCGCTCGTCGTACCGCGCGGGCCGACTGTATGCGCAGGCCGTGCGCAGCCGCGCCTCGGACGCCCTGGGGTAACTCGGGCCATTGCCGGCCCGGCGCGTACGTATTCTTAGTGATTATGGCTAAACCCCGCACCACCGCCGAGAACAAGGCCGCCCGGGCAGCGGCGACCGCCGCCCGCAAGGCCGCGGCCAAGGAGCGCCGCGGCCAGCTGTGGCAGGCGTTCAACATGCAGCGCAAGCAGGACAAGCGCCTGCTCCCCTACATGATCGGCGCCTTCGTCGCGATCGTGGCCGTCTCGGTGACGGTTGGCGTGCTGGTCGGCGGGTTCACCATGATCATGCTGATTCCGCTCGGCGTGGTGCTGGGCTTGCTGGTGGCGTTCATCATCTTCGGCCGCCGTGCCCAGAAATCCGTCTACCGCCAGGCCGAGGGGCAAACCGGCGCGGCGGCCTGGGTGTTGGACAACCTGCGCGGCAAGTGGCGTGTCACTCCAGGTGTTGCGGCCACCGGCCACTTCGACGCGGTGCATCGGGTGATCGGCCGCCCGGGCGTCATCTTCGTCGGTGAGGGATCGACGGGCCGGGTGAAACCGCTTCTGGCCCAGGAGAAGAAGCGAACCGCGCGGCTGGTCGGCGACATCCCGATCTACGACATCGTCGTCGGCAACGGCGACGGCGAGGTTCCGCTGAGCAAGCTCGAGCGGCATCTGACCCGGCTTCCGGCCAACATCAGCGTCAAGCAGATGGACACCCTGGAGTCGCGGCTGGCCGCGCTGGGGTCACGGGCCGGGGCCGCCATCATGCCGAAGGGCCCGCTGCCTAACGCCGGCAAGATGAAGGGCGTGCAGCGCACCGTCCGCCGCAAGTAGCCGCTTTAGCGGCCGGGATCAGCGGCGCACCACGGCCGTATTGGTCACCCGGTCTTGGATTCCTCGCCCGTCCCAGTCGGTGAACAACGCCGGGATCACCAGGGCAACCAGCAGCCCGCGCGCGATTGCCCGGCCAATGCCGAGGTGCCCGTCCAGCGCCACGACCCCAAGGCCGAGCGCCAGCTGGCCCGGTGTGAATGCGAACAGCCGCACCGCCACCAGGCCGAGCAGAAACCAGATCACCAACACCGCCGTCGACAACACCCGCTCGGAGAACAAGCCGAACACCATGGCCAGCGCCGCCAGGCCGTAGGCGATCAGCCAGTCGATCGACAGTGCCGCCAGGCGGCGGCCCATCGACGCCAACGATCCCGGCCCGCTTTGCGGCAGGCCGAGCGGCTCACCGGGGTATGTCGGACGCGACTGGGCCATCAGCGGCCTTTCGCCGGGTCGGGAGCCATGTCGGCAGCCATGAAGCCCACCTGCATCGGGGGCCGGGACTGTCTGCTGCGCCCATATGGCAGACCAGATACGATCTTGCGATCCATGGGCCTCACAATAGAACCCGCCGTTGCTCCACTTGAGATCTGTGGGACGCGTGGTCACGTAACCTCCGCGCAACACGGGGTTGACGGGCGGGCAACATCATCTCCATAGCGTCAGGCCGCGGATTATCAAGCAAAGGAGCAATTCAGTGACGGAAAAGACGCCCGACGACGTCTTCAAGCTGGCTAAGGACGAGAACGTCGAATTCGTCGACGTCCGGTTCTGTGACCTGCCCGGCATCATGCAGCACTTCACGATTCCGATTTCGTTCTTCGACCAAAGCGTTTTCGACGACGGTTTGGCCTTCGATGGCTCGTCGATTCGCGGATTCCAGTCAATCCACGAGTCGGACATGCTGCTCCTCCCCGACCCTGCCACCGCGCAGATCGACCTTTTCCGTGAAGCCAAGACGCTGAACCTGAACTTCTTCGTGCACGACCCGTTCACCCTGGAGGCCTACTCGCGCGACCCCCGCAACGTCGCGCGCAAGGCGGAGAACTACCTGATCAGCACCGGTGTTGCCGACACGGCGTACTTCGGCGCCGAGGCCGAGTTCTACATCTTCGACTCGGTGAGCTTCGACTCTCGCACCAACGGCTCGTTCTACGAGGTGGATGCGATCTCGGGTTGGTGGAACACCGGCGAGCCGACCGAGAACGACGGCACCCCCAACCGCGGCTACAAGGTCCGTCCGAAGGGTGGCTACTTCCCGGTTGCCCCCGTCGACCACTACGTCGACCTGCGCGACAAGATGTTGCAGAACCTGATCACTGCGGGCTTCAGCCTGGAGAAGGGCCACCATGAGGTGGGCACCGGCGGTCAAGCCGAGATCAACTACAAGTTCAACACGCTGCTGCACGCGGCCGACGACATGCAGCTGTACAAGTACATCGTCAAGAACACGGCCTGGCAGAACGGCAAGACCGTCACCTTCATGCCCAAGCCGCTGTTCGGTGACAACGGCTCCGGCATGCACTGCCACCAGTCGCTGTGGAAAGACGGCAGCCCGTTGATGTACGACGAGACCGGATACGCCGGCCTGTCGGACACGGCTCGCCACTACATCGGCGGCCTGCTGCACCACGCGCCGTCGCTGCTGGCGTTCACCAACCCGACGACGAACTCGTACAAGCGCCTGGTGCCCGGCTTCGAGGCCCCGATCAACCTGGTCTACAGCCAGCGCAACCGATCGGCATGTGTGCGTATTCCGATCACCGGCAGCAACCCGAAGGCCAAGCGGCTGGAGTTCCGCTGCCCGGACTCGTCGGGCAACCCGTATCTGGCGTTCGCGGCCATGCTGATGGCCGGCCTGGACGGCATCAAGAACAAGATCGAGCCGCAGTCTCCGGTCGACAAGGACCTCTACGAGCTGCCGCCCGAAGAGGCCGCCAACATCCCGCAGGCACCCACCCAGCTGTCCGCGGTGATCGACCGGCTGGAAGAGGACCACGAATACCTCACTGAGGGAGGCGTTTTCACGCCCGACCTGATCGAGACGTGGATCAACTTCAAGCGTGAGAGCGAGATCCTGCCGGTCCAGATCCGGCCGCACCCGTACGAGTTCGCGCTGTACTACGACGTGTAACCACGTCGAAAACCACTAACGGCCACCCGGTCGGCGATCAGGCCCACGATCGCTCACCGGGTGGCCTATTGGTATCCGGTCCTGCCCAGCATCGCGGCGAGCTGCCGGAGCAGCGCGGTCCGGAAGCGATCCGCCGACGGGCTGGGAAAGCGCAACACCCGGGGAATCATGGCGCCGACGAGCGTGGCGAACAGCAGATCGACGACGTCCTCGGGCGACACCACCGGCGTGAAGACGCCGGCGTCCCGGCCCTCGATCACTGTTCGCACAAACGGCGCCCGGTAGCGAAACCAGCCTTCTTCGCCGCCGTCACGCAACTCCGCGTCACGGATGCCGGAGCGCCAGAACTCGATCAGCAACTGGTGGTTGCGAACGGAGGTGTTCAGGTTGCGGTCAACCATCGCTACCAGGCGATTCCACGGGTCACCCTCGGCATCGGCCACCGCCTCGAAAGCGGCAACCTCCACCTCGGTCGCGTGCTGCATCGCCTCGATCAGCATGTCCTCGCGCGAGCCGAAGTAGTTCTGCAGCGTGCTGATGGCCGTCCCGCTGGCTCGTGCTACATCGGCAAAACGGGAGTTTTCGTAACCCCGCTCGGCCAGCACCCCGGCGGCCGCTTCGACAACCGCAGCCCGCCGCGTACCCCCGGCGCGACGCGTTCGACGTTCAACAGGCATTTTTGTATGGTACGCAGATACTGACATCGAGCAACCTCCTCACGCCAGGAATCGACCCGCGGCCTTACGCGGCGACGATCGGCGGGATGTTGTGGTTGAGCCGAAATCTGTTGTACGGGTCGTAGATCGCCTTGGCCGTCCGCAATTTCTCGTAGACGGTGGGATCATAGGCCTGCCTGGTGCGATCCTCCGGCGTGTCGGCGGGGCCGACAAAGCTTGGATTGGACCTGTCATGCAGCCAAGGGCTCAGTGCCGCAAGAAGTTCCCGCCCGGAGTCGCGGTAGGTCGCGACATCTTGCCCGGGCGGCACGACGGTCAGGCCGAACATGGCATAGGCGGCATCGCGCGCGCCCACCGCGTTCGGGAAAGGCGCGGGCTTGCTGAAAGCTCCTTGCAGATGGCGGATGTCGACGATGTTGATCGTGCTGCCGGAATCGGGGCCGACTGTGTCGACGATGTTGATCGTGCTGCCGGAATCGGGGCCGACTGTGTCGACGATTGCCTTCGCGGTGTCTTCGTTCAATTCGCGTAGCAACCCGAAATGCTCGACGGCCGGCGCGGGATCGGTGGGATCGTTGCTGATGGTCGCGAACTGGGTGTACGGGATGCTGGCGACGCTGTCGGCCAGCATCGGAGCCGCGGTGCGCAGTGGGTCGATCAATTGGGCGCCTACGTGGGCGTCACCGACATAGGAGACCCGGACCGATACGGTCAACTTCCCCTGCATGAATGGCGGAAGGCCGGGCAGCGGCGGAAAGTTCAGCAGCGCGAATCCGGTTGTCAATTCGTCGGGCGCCGACGCGGTGAGTTCTCGGTAGGCGTCCAGCACTTGCCGGGTGTGCTCGCCGGAGTAGAAGAGCGCACCGGCGTACAACCACGTCACCGGGAAGAGCGCGAACTTCATCGCCACCACGACACCGAAGTTACTCTTCCCGCCCAGTAGCGCACTGAAGAGATCCGCTTCATATTCGGCTGATACATAACGTAATTGGCCATCCGCGGTCACCACGTCGATGCCCGTGACATGATCGGAAGCCCAGCCGTACTTGCGTCCCATCGTCGAGCTCGCCCCACCGCCGAGGGTGTAGCCGACAACGCCAACCCCGGGCGAGGAACCGGGCAGCGGAGCCAGCCCGTACATCGCGGCGGCATCCACCAGACGACCGAAGCGAACTCCGGCATCGACTTTCGCACAAAGGTTTTCGGCGTCAATCGTAAGGCCGGACATCCGCCCAGTCGTGATCATCAACGTGTCCGCATCCGCAGCGACGGTCGGCCCGTGGCCGGTGTTGAGGACGGCGATGTTCAGATTGTGGCTGCCGGCGAACCGGACTGCCTCGGACACGTCCGTGGCGTTGGCAGCGCCGACCACGACCGCGGGGCGGTGCCGCACCGCCATGTTGAACACCGCCACTTCCTCGTCATAGCCCGGGTCGTCCGCCGTTATGACAGGTCCGTGCACAACGCCCCGAAGCTCCGAAAGTTTGTCACGCCACGATTCCATAGCCGGTACCCCTCGGTCTGATCAGAAGATTGATCGGTATGTTTATATGGTATGGAAATACCGATTATTTGGGCACGAATATGGGCAAAATCACAGAGGTATGCGCTGCGGCGCCGGGCAACGTCCCCGGCCGCCTCTACCGGTGGTGGCCGCAGTCCGGATTGGCCGGCTTGGCCGGCCACGCGCACGCGTCGATATCGGTGGTGCCGCCGTAGCCGCCGCCGGAGAACACTCCGTAGGAGTTGCCATTGGTCCCGGTGTAGGTGGCGCCGCCGCCTTCCCCGCCGCCACCCGAACTCACCACGGTCACCACCCAGCTCGCGCCCTCCAAAGCGGATTTATAGCCGCCCATGGCGTCGCTCGGCGACCCGTTGACCAGGAAGTGCAGATGGATGCCGTTGTCCGCGATGGAATCGGGGCCGTCGGTGCGTTGGGCGTTCGCCGGCGTGGGAATCAGCGACCGCAGATCCGTCGGGGCGTTCGACGTCGTCGTGGCTTGCGACACCGTGGTCGTGACCGTCTTGGCACTCGTCGTACTGGTGCCCGACGCCGCGCCCGGATGGGGCGAACTGGTGCAGGCTGCCGCGACCACACCGATGGTCAACGCCACGGCCGCCGAGACGAACGGTTGATGTCTCATGTTCTCTCCCTGTGCACGAGTTACGGGCCTGCGGCGAGGGCCGCGCCTAACGAGAAGGTCTAACGGCCAGGACCCCTCGCGACGCGTTGGCGGGCTGCCCCTCGGCCATTTCGACAAGCTCTAGCCAACTGCCCGGAGCGATGTAGTGGCGGCTCACATCTTCGCGATGCATGTCGATGACCAACACGCCCGCATCCGTGACCTCGTACTTGTCGAATACGCCGTAATCGCGCGGTTCGCCGTTGCTGAACACAACCGTGAAGGGCATGCGTCGAGTATGGCCGCGAGGCAACCCGTCGTCTAGCCGTCGAGCGCGAGATCCTTGCGGAAGCGCTGCATGCCGTCGATCTTGTCGTCCAAGGTGGCGTCGGGTCCGGTGTAGAACATCCACGGCATCGTGATGATGCCGGTGATTCCGGCATCGGCGACGCGCTGATAGTCGGCGGTGGTGAACGCATCGGTGAGCGGCGTCAGGATGGTGAAATCATCCATGGTCAAACCGTTTTCGAGGCGCAGGTCGCGCAGCTTGCCCACCGCCTCGATGGCGTGTTCGGTCTTGATCAGGTCGCCGATCCAGCCGTCGTTGCGAGCGGCGCGGCGCAATGCGGCGTCGCTGAGCCCACCGGCGTAGACCGGTATCGGCGGCGGAGTCGGTTGCATCTCCAGCCGTGGCGTCTTGTAGAACTGGCCGTCGAACTCCGTCCAGCCCGGCGCCCACAGCTCCCGCATCAACTCGATCATCTCGTCGGTGCGTTTGCCCCGGGCGTCGAATTGTTCGCCCATCAGCGCGAATTCCTCACGGCACCAGCCGACTCCGATGCCGAGTTCGATCCGCCCCGACGCCAGAACTGCCGCGGTGCCAATGGCTTTGGCCGCCGAATAGGGGTTGCGCATCGCGGGAATGTAGACCGTGGTGACGAACCGGAGCCGGGTGGTGACCTGGGCGAGCGCGCCGGCCAGTACCCAGGGGTCGGGCCAATCGGTAAACGGCTGCCAGCGTCGTTCCCCGTCTTTGGTGTACGGGTACGGCGTATCCAGGGTCTCCAGGTTCACCACGTGATCGGGGATGCCCATGCCGTCGTAGCCGAGCTCGTCTGCGGCCTTGGCGATCTCGACGATCTCCCGGGTGTTCAGGAAGGCGCTGCTGATGTAGAACTTCACGAGCTTTCCCGCGCTCATGCCGGTTCGATGAAGACGCCTTCTGCCTCCACGGTCACCCCTTCCGCATCCGAAATAGTGCCCCGTGCAAACACTTTGACGCCCTCGCTGCGATCAATCCAAGCATCGCAACGCAGCGGGCCCAAGGGTATTCCGCGCAGGTACTTCACGCTGATGGTTCCGGTGAAACGTGCCTTGGACAATCCGTCGCTGGCCGCCTCTCCGAGCATGTGGTCGAGCACCAGTGCGCTGACGCCACCGTGCACGCGGCCCGGCGGTCCTTCGTAGGCTGACCCGAGGACGAACTCGCTATGGCAGCGCCCGTTGCCGTCGTGGTGGACGACGATCGGCGGGGCGATCGGGTTGCACACGCCGACCACGGCATTACCCAACGGCAGCGGACGCTCGTCGACGCGAAAGCTCACTCCGATCGGCCGGGTCCGCTGGCGCAGCAGCGCGGTGATGGCCTCGATCTCGGTGCGCGCGTGCGCGACGACGTCGTCGTCGGCCTCGGTTCGGATGGTGGCGTCGACGAGTTCCCGGACCGCATCGGCCAACGGAGCGTAGAGCGCCGTCACTCGGTCAGCCTCTGTCGCGCTGAGCACCTCGAACATCGCGTCGAACGCGCCGGCTCCCTGACTCAACTCCCGAACACCTTGCGCACCACCGCTTTTGCACGTCGCGTCACTCGCAGATAGTTGTCCAAGAACTCACTTCCATCATCGTTGTGCCAGCCCGCGGCCACTGCCACCGCATTGAGCTGACGTCCGGGCCCCGGCAGCTGGTCGGTGGGCTTGCCCCGGACCAGCACCAGAGCGTTGCGAGCGGCCGTGGCGGTCAGCCAGGCCTCGCGCAGCAGGTCCACCTCGTCCGCGGGGACCAACCCCTGCTCGGCGATCACGTCGAGCGACTCCAGGGTCGAGGTGTTGTGCAGCGCCGGGATCTCGTGCGCATGCTGCAGTTGCAGCAACTGCACCGTCCATTCGATGTCGGCCAGTCCCCCGCGCCCCAGCTTGGTGTGCGTGTTGGGGTCGGCACCGCGCGGCAACCGTTCGGATTCCACGCGGGCCTTGATCCGGCGGATCTCGTGCACCGCTTCCGCGGACACACCGTCGGACGGATAACGCGTCGTGTCGGCCATCAGCATGAACCGCTGACCCAATTCGGTGTCACCGGCGACCGCATGCGCGCGCAACAGCGCCTGGATCTCCCAGGGCTGCGCCCACTGCTCGTAGTAGGCGGTGTAGGACCCCAGGGTGCGGACCAGCGCGCCGCTGCGGCCCTCGGGGCGCAGGTTCGCGTCGACTTCCAGTGGCGGGTCGACGCTGGGTGTCCCCAGCAGGGTACGAACCTGCTCGGCGACCGTCGTCGACCATTTGACCGCGGCCGAATCTTCGACGCCAGCGGCCGGCTCGCAGACGAACATCACGTCGGCGTCGGATCCGTAGCCCAGTTCGGCGCCGCCCAACCGGCCCATGCCGATGACCGCGATGGCCGCGGGTGCTTTTCCGTCTTCGGGCAAATTGGCCCGGATCAGCGCGTCCAGCGCCGCCTGCAGCACCGCGACCCATACCGACGTGAGCGCCTTGCACACGTCCCGTACTTCGAGCATGCCGAGCAGATCCGCGGAACCGATGCGGGCCAGCTCTCGGCGACGCTGGGTGCGGGCGGCGGCGATTGCCCGCACCGGGTCCGGATGGCGGGCCGCCGAGGCGATCAGCGCCCGGGCGACGACCTCGGGCTCGGTCTCGATCAGTTTCGGGCCGGCCGGCCCATCGCCATAGTCCTGAATCACCCTGGGGGCCCGCATCAATAGGTCCGGCACGTACGTGGAAGTCCCCAGTACGTGCATCAGCCGTCTGGCCACCGCGGGTTTGTCGCGCAACGTGGACAGGTACCAGTTTTCCGAGCCCAGCGCCTCGGACAGGCGCCGGTAGGCCAGCAACCCGGCGTCGGGGTCCGGGGTGTACGACATCCAGTTCAGTAGCCGGGGCAGCAGCACGGACTGCACGCGACCGCGGCGGCCGCTCTGGTTGACCAACGCCGACATGTGCTTCAGCGCGGTTTGCGGCCCCTCGTAGCCGAGCGCAGCCAGCTGCCGCTCCGCGGCTTCCGACGTCATGCCGTGCGAGATCTCCAAGCCGGCAGGCCCGATCGATTCCAGCAGCGGCTGATAGAAGAGCTTGGCGTGCAGCTGGGACACCCGCACGTTCTGGTGCTTGAGTTCCTCGCGCAGCACGCCGGCCGCGTCGTGCCGGCCGTCCGGGCGGATGTGGGCCGCGCGCGCCAGCCAGCGCACCGCCTCGTCGTCGTCGGCCTCCGGCAGCAGATGGGTGCGCTTGAGCCGGTGCAGCTGCAGCCGGTGCTCGAGCAATCGCAGAAACTCATAGGAGGCAGTCAGGTTCGCGGTGTCCTCGCGGCCGACGTAGCCACCCGCGCCCAGCGCGGCCAGCGCATCGACCGTGGAAGCCACATGCAGCGATTCGTCGCTGCGGCCGTGCACCAACTGCAGCAGCTGCACGGCGAACTCGACGTCACGTAATCCGCCACTGCCGAGCTTGAGCTCGCGGTTGCGAACATCGGAAGGCACCAGCTGTTCCACCCGGCGCCGCATCGCCTGCACTTCGACCACGAAGTCCTCACGCTCGCAAGCGATCCAGACCATGGGCATCAACTCGGCCAGGTAGCGTGCGCCGAGTTCGGCATCTCCGGCGGCGGCGCGGGCTTTGAGCAACGCCTGGAACTCCCAGGTTTTTGCCCAGCGCTTGTAGTAGGCGACGTACGATTCGACCGTGCGGACCAACTCGCCGCTGCGCCCTTCGGGCCGCAGCCCGGCATCCACTTCGAAGCATGCCGTCGACGCCACTCGCATCATCTCGGTTGCGATCCGGGTGGACAGCGCGTCGGCCTGCTCGGCGACGAAGATGATGTCGACGTCGCTGACGTAGTTCAGTTCGCGGGCACCGCATTTGCCCATCGCGATGACCGCCAGCCGGGGCGGTGTGCGGTCGCCGCACACGGTTGCCTCGGCCGCGCGCAGCGAGGCCGCCAGCACTGCGTCGGCGGTGTCCGACAGCTGGGCGCCAACCACGGTGAACGGCAGCACCGGCTCGTCCTCGACCGTCGCGGCCAGGTCGAGCGCCGCCAGCACCAACAGGTGGTCGCGGTACAGGGCGCCCAATCGGGGCACCACCGAATTCGGCTCGGCCAACGCGTCGTCGACGCAACCGCTGAATGCTTGCTGCAGTTCGTCACGAGTGGGCAGTTTGACCTTGCCCCGCAGTAGCTTCCATGACTGCGGATTGGCAACCAGATGGTCGCCGAGGGCCAGCGACGAACCCAGCACCGAGAACAGGCGCCCGCGCAGGGCGGGCTCACTGAGCAGCGCGGTGTTGAGCTCGTTCCACCCGGTATCCGGATTCTCCGCGAGCCGAACCAGGGCGCGCAGCGCGGCGTCCGGGTCGGGGGCTCGCGACAACGCCCACAACAGGTCGACGTGTGCCTTGTCGTCGTGAGTCCAGCCCAGTTGCGCCAGGCGCTCACCGGCGGGCGGATCGACCAAACCGAGCCGGCCGACGCTGGGCAGCCGGGGGCGCTCGGTGGTGGGTTTGGTCACGACCTGAACGGTAGCGCAACCCGCCGATCTGTCAGACCATCCGGGAGCCCCTGTGAGCTAGAGCGACAGGTAGGTGTTCAGCTCGTAAGGCGTGACGTGGCTGCGGTAGTTCGCCCATTCCGCGCGCTTGTTCCGAAGGAAGAAGTCAAAGACGTGCTCCCCCAACGTTTCCGCGACAAGCTCCGAAGCCTCCATGGCGTGCAGCGCGCTGTCAAGGCTGGTGGGCAGCTCGCGGTAGCCCATCGTGCGGCGCTCTTCGGGGGTGAGGTCCCAGACGTTGTCCTCAGCCTGCGGCCCCAGCACGTAGCCCTTCTCCACCCCACGCAGTCCGGCCGCCAGCAGCACGGCGAATGCCAGGTAGGGGTTGCACGCCGAGTCGGGGCTGCGGACTTCGACCCGCCGCGACGACGTCTTGTGCGGCGTGTACATCGGCACCCGCACCAGGGCGGACCGGTTGGCTGCGCCCCATGACGCCGCGGTCGGCGCCTCGCCGCCGTGCACCAGGCGCTTATAGGAGTTGACCCATTGATTGGTGACCGCGCTGATCTCGGAGGCGTGCTCGAGAATCCCCGCGATGAACGACTTGCCGACATCCGAGAGCTGCAGTGGATCGTCGGGGCTGTGGAAGGCGTTGACGTCGCCCTCGAACAGGCTCATGTGGGTGTGCATGGCCGAGCCCGGGTGTTCGCCGAATGGCTTGGGCATGAAGGACGCTCGCGCACCGTTTTCGATCGCGACTTCCTTGATGACGTAGCGGAACGTCATGACGTTGTCGGCCATCGACAGCGCGTCGGCGAAACGCAGGTCGATCTCCTGCTGGCCGGGTGCACCCTCGTGGTGGCTGAACTCCACTGAGATTCCCATGAATTCGAGAGCCTCGATCGCGTGCCGGCGGAAGTTCGACGCCGAATCGTGCACGGCTTGGTCGAAGTAACCGGCGTTATCGACCGGGATGGGCGGTGTTCCGTCGTTGGGGCCGGGCTTCAGCAGGAAGAATTCGATTTCGGGGTGCACATAGCAGGAGAAGCCCAGGTCGTTGGCCTTCTGCAGCTGGCGGCGCAGCACGTGCCGCGGGTCCGCCCAGGACGGCGAGCCGTCGGGCATGGTGATGTCGCAGAACATCCGCGCCGAGTGGTGGTGGCCACTGGGCGAGGCCCAGGGCAGCACTTGGAAGGTCGACGGGTCGGGGTTGGCCACGGTGTCGGATTCCGAGACCCGCGAGAAGCCCTCAATTGAGGACCCGTCGAAGCCGATGCCCTCTTCGAAGGCGCCTTCGAGTTCGGCCGGGGCGATGGCGACCGACTTGAGGTAGCCGAGCACGTCCGTGAACCAAAGCCGCACGAAGCGAATGTCCCGCTCCTCCAATGTGCGGAGGACGAATTCCTTCTGTCGATCCATACCCCGAACACTAGGCAACGGCTGTTACTTCTGTGTTACAGGAGTGCTGATTAGCGTCCACCCGGATTAAAAACACGCAGGTCAGCAATGGGCACCCGGCCCACCGACACAACTGCGCAAGGCATCCTGACCGGGTGGAAGCGGCAGACGTCGTTCGCTGGCGGCGATGCCGGTCTTTCGGTATTTGCCATCGGCGCTGGCGCTCCAGCGAACTTTCCTTGCTACCGTCACCCATGGGAGGAGCCAGCCATGTTCGAGATCGAAGGCACGTTCGAGATTCCGAGGCTGGAGCGTCCAAGCCGCCGTGAGTTCGAGGAGCGTTTCCTGTTGCCGCAGCGCCCGGTGGTCGTTTGCGGCGCTATGGAGGATTGGCCCGCGCGCAAGCAATGGACCAACGACTACCTCACGGAGAAAGTGGGCGCCCGCACCATTCAGCCCTCAACAGCTAACAACGAGGGCAGGCACCTCCATGCGAGCCCGAAGAAGTCGATCGTCGTCACCACGTCGTCGATGAAACTCGCCGACTACATCGAGCTGGTTGCAGGCGGCGACCTCTCCGATGGCCAGCTCTACGTCGTCCAGTTGCCCATCAAGACAGGCCTGCCCGAGCTCTGGCCCGATATTCGTTTTCCGCCCTTCGTGGATGAGCAGAAGTACTCCGCCGTCAATTTGTGGTTCGGCCCGGGCAACAACGTCACACCGCTGCATTACGACCTCCCCAACAATCTGCTCACCCAAGTCCGCGGCCGAAAACAAGTGGTCCTCTGCCCGCCCCGGGAGATCGCCCGCGTCTACCCTTTTCCGTTCGGTTACCTGGGCAACCACATCTCGCAGGTCAATGTCGCCGACCCCGATCTGACCCGGTTCCCGGCCTGGGCCGACGCCGATCGCGCTCTCGTCGAGCTCGGCCCGGGTGACATGCTCTTCATCCCCGCCTGCTGGTGGCACGCGGTCTGCGGCATCGACCAGAACATATCGATCAACTACTGGTGGCGTTGCCGCAGCATCAACTACCTCAAGCTCCCCCGCCAGATGGCCCGTCTGGTCGCACAGGCCGGACTTACTGTCGGCTCTGCGTTGGCGCAAAAGGTCATCCGCAGCGCCGGACGCCAATCTTCCAGCGGGCAGGCCGGCGAGCAGGCGCAGTCCCGGGCGTAATCGTTGAACGCGGGACCGACCATCGGGTCGATGCCCCGTCGAACACCATCGCGCGGACGCGGTCGCGGAACGCTACAGGCCGAATTCCGATGATTTCTCAGCGCTGATTCAACGACGAATCCCTACCGTCGGGCGCAGTGAGCAACACCGGGTTACGTCTCGCGCCGCCAACCCTGTAACCGACATGTGCGGTTACCGTTCTCGGTTCGAAATATGTAACCTGCTAAAGTAGTTACACAAGCACGTCGGATGCGCAGGAGGTAGGACCAAATGATCACCAAACTTCTAGCCGTTGGAGCTATTGGTATCGGTGTCGTGATGGGACAAGCGACCGGTCAGGCCGCTCCCGTCGTCGCGGACCCCGCGTTCAACGACCTCGGCTGCACCTGCCAGACGCCGCCCCCGGTCCCCGGCCAGACCAGCGAAGACCGGATCAATCAGGGTCTGCACGACGCGTTCACCCGGTGACTCATCGTGTGGCTCAGGGCTGGCAATGCAGCGACGCCGGCGGCACCGCCCCGGTGACGAAGTAGTGAATTACCGCGTTATCGACGCACTCGTTGCCGCCGAACACCGCGGTGTGCTGGGTTCCGTCGAACGTGATCAGTGGAGCACCTAGCTGGCGAGCCAGGCTGACCCCTGCCTGATACGGCGTCGCAGGATCGTGCGTCGTGGACACCACGACGACCTTGCCGAGCGCCTCCGGTGGCGTGGTGTGCGGAGCCGACGTCGCCGGCACCGGCCACAGCGCGCACAGATCGCGGGGGGCGTTGCCGGTGAACTGCCCGTAGCTCAAGAACGGCGCGGCCGCACGGATCTGTTGATCGGCAGCCACCCAGACCGCCGGATCCGTCGGCGCCGGCGCATCGACGCACCGAATGGCGTTGAACGCGTCCTGATCGTTGTCGTAGTGCCCTTGCTTGTCGCGGCCTTGGTAATTGTCCGCGAGCAGCAGCAGGTCGCCCGCGTCGGTGCCGCGCTGCAACCCGAGCAGACCGCTCGTCAGATACTTCCAGTGCTGCGGCGTGTAAAGCGCGTTGATGGTGCCGGTGGTGGCGTCCGCGTAACTCAGACCGCGCGGATCCGACGTGCGCCCAGGCTTTGCGACGAGCGGGTCGATCAGCGCGTGGTAGCGGTTGACGAACTGGGCCGGGTCAGTGCCCAACGGGCAGGCCGGCGAGCGGGCACAATCCGCGGCGTAATCGTTGAAAGCTGTTTGAAATCCTGCCGTCTGGCTGATGTTTTCCTGGACCGGGTCGATGGTCGGGTCGATCGCGCCGTCGAGCACCATCGTCCGGACGTGATCGGCGAAGTGTTCCAGGTAGGTGGTGCCCAGCTCGGTGCCATAGCTGTAGCCGAGGTAGTTGAGCTGATCGTCACCCAGCGCCTGACGCACCATGTCCATATCGCGCGCAACGGACGCGGTGCCGGCGTTGGCCAAGAACCCCTTGCCCATCTTGTTCACGCATTCGGCGGCCAATTGCCGGTTGATCTGCTCGATGTGCGCCACACCCGCCGGGCTGTAGTCGACCATCGGTTCGGTTCGGTACGCGTCGAACTCGGCATCGGTGCGGCAGCGCAGCGACGGGGTGGAGTGGCCCACGCCCCGCGGGTCGAAGCCGACTAGGTCGAAGCCACGGGCGATGTCGGTGTTCTGCAAGTCCGGGGCTATCCCTGCCACCATGTCGACGGCCGACCCGCCGGGACCGCCCGGGTTGATCAACAGCGACCCGATCCGATGGCCGGTGGCCGGCACCCGGATCACCGCCAACTTCGCTTGTGCCCCAGTGGGATCGTTGTAGTCAATCGGGACCGACACGGTGGTGCACTGTGCGGTGGGGACGTCGCTGCTGTCGGTGAGAATTTGGTTGCAGCTGCCCCAGTTCAGCGTCGACGCCGCGGCCGGCGGCGCCGGGTTCGGGGTCTGACCGGCGCCGGGTTCCGGAGTTGCACCGGCCTTTGGCAGCACCGGTTGCACTGCGAGCAACAGGCCTAACGACAGCAGCGCCGAGCTCAACGATCTCAGGCGCGACATGGATGTCAATCGTGGCAGCTTCGAATACCTGTCACGGCGCGAATCGGTCACGCCTTGATCTCGGGCCCGACGCATCAGCGCGCGGCGGCAGCTAGCATTTGGCGCCGCTCGGCGGCGTGGTGCCGCCGATCAGATATGCCGTGACGTAGTCGTCGACACAGCTGTCGCCCTGGAAGACGACCGTGTGCTGGGTGCCGTCGAAGGTCAGCAGCGAACCGCGCAGCTGGTTGGCCAGATCCACCCCGGCCTTGTACGGCGTCGCCGGGTCATGCGTGGTCGACACCACGACGGTCGGGGCCAGGCCGGGCGCCGAGACGGCATGCGGCTTGCTGGTGGGCGGCACCGGCCAGAACGCGCAGGTGCCCAGCGGCGCGTCACCGGTGAACTTCCCGTAGCTCATGAACGGGGCGATCTCGCGGGAGCGGCGGTCTTCGTCAATCACTTTGGCGCGCTCGGTAATTGGCGGCTGGTCAACGCAGTTGATCGCAACCCGCGCGTCGGTGGCGTTGGTGTAGTGGCCGTGCGGGTCGCGGCGCATATACATATCGGCCAGGGCGAGCAGGGTGTCGCCATGGTGGTTGACCAGTTCACTGAGGCCATCGGTGAGGTGATGCCACAGC
This sequence comes from Mycobacterium montefiorense, assembly GCF_003112775.1. Classification (GTDB taxonomy): domain Bacteria; phylum Actinomycetota; class Actinomycetes; order Mycobacteriales; family Mycobacteriaceae; genus Mycobacterium; species Mycobacterium montefiorense. The sequence continues at coordinate 101,085 of NZ_BFCH01000011.1, forward strand.
GTCGGCGAGTACAGCGCCATGATCGTGCCGATGATCGCGTCGCTGTAGCCCAGCCCGCGCGGGTCCCTGGTGGGCACCGGCCTGCCGACCAATTGGTTGTTCGGGTCGACCATCGGGTCGATCAGGCTGTGGTAGACGTCGACGGCTTTGGACGGATCGGTGCCCAGCGGACAGCTCGACTGCTTGGCGCAGTCGGCGGCGTAGTCGTTGAACGCGTCCTGAAATCCCTTGGCCTGACGCAGGTCAGCCTCGATCGGATCGGCGTTGGGATCGACCGCGCCGTCAAGGATCATCGCCCGCACGTTGTGCGGGAACGCCTCGGCGTAGGCCGCGCCGATCCGGGTGCCGTATGAGTAGCCCAGGTAGGTCAGCTTGTCGTCGCCGAGGGCCGCGCGAATGGTGTCCAGATCCTTGGCGACACTGACCGTCCCGACGTTGGCCAGAAAGTCCTTGCCCATCTTGTCCGTGCAGCGGCCAATGAACTGCTTGGTCTCGTCCTCCATGTGGGCGACACCGGCCGGGCTGTAGTCGACGTTCGGCTCGGTGCGCAGCCGGTCGTTGTCGGCGTCGGAGTTACACCAGATCGCCGGCCGCGACGACGCCACACCGCGTGGGTCGAAGCCGACCAAGTCGAACCGCTCGCGGACCCGCTTGGGCAGCGTCTGCACGACGCCCAGGGCGGCTTCGATACCGGATTCGCCGGGGCCGCCGGGGTTGATCACCAGCGAGCCGAGCTTGTCTCCCGTCGCGGGGAAACGAATCATCGCCAGCGTCGCGACGTCGCCGCCCGGGTTGTCGTAGTCGACGGGCACGGCGAGCTTGCCGCACATGGCGCCGCCCGGAAGCTTCACCGACCCGCTGGCCACCCGGCACGGTGTCCACTCCACCGGCTGCCCCAATTTGGGCCCCGCCATCAGCGGGTGTCCGACGACAACGCGCACGCAGCCCCCCAGAAGCAGCGCCACGGCAGCGATCGCTGTCGAGACAACAAGCATGCGCGCGAACTTGTCGCGGCGAGTCAGACCCATGCCAACACATGCTGCCAGAGACAACCTGAGACTTGCGTGAGCGGCCACCGCCGACCGGCTACCGGGTCGCTACCAGTAGTTCTTCCGCGCCGCCCGCGAAATTGAATGGCGCGTCTCACACTGCCGCGACGGTGCAAACGCATAGCAGAGATGGCAAAATAGCGGAAGTCAGACGAACCCGGGGACCTGAATGGCCACGAGGATCGACCCGACCACCTTGAGGGACAATGATGTCTGAGCAGAACGTTTACGGTGCAAACGCGGCGGCGCCTTCGGCGCCCAGGACCAAGATCCGCACCCACCACCTACAAAAGATGAAGGCCGAAGGCCACAAGTGGGCCATGCTCACGGCCTACGACTATTCGACTGCCCGCGTCTTCGACGAGGCCGGTATCCCGGTGTTGCTGGTCGGCGACTCGGCCGCGAACGTCGTGTACGGCTACGACACCACGGTGCCAGTCTCCATCGACGAGCTGATCCCGCTGGTCCGCGGCGTTGTCCGCGGCGCTCCGCACGCCCTGGTCGTCGCCGACCTGCCGTTCGGCAGCTACGAGGCCGGACCCGCCGCCGCGCTGGCCGCCGCCACCCGGTTCATGAAGGAAGGTGGCGCGCACGCCATCAAGCTCGAGGGCGGTGAGCGGGTGGCCGAGCAGATCGCCTGCCTGAGCGCAGCCGGCATCCCGGTGATGGCACACATCGGCTTCACGCCGCAAAGTGTCAACAGCCTGGGCGGCTTCAGGGTGCAGGGCCGCGGCGACGCCGCCGAGCAGACCGTGCACGACGCGATCGCCGTCGCCGAAGCCGGCGCGTTCTCCGTCGTCATGGAGATGGTGCCCGCCGAATTGGCCACCCAGATCACCGGCAAGCTGACCATCCCGACCGTCGGAATCGGTGCCGGCCCGGACTGCGACGCGCAGGTCTTGGTCTGGCAGGACATGGCCGGGATGAGCAGTGGCAAGGCGGCGCGATTCGTCAAGCGATTCGCGAACGTCGGCGACGAATTACGCCGGGCCGCTGCCCAATATGCGGAAGAAGTGGCCGGCGGCGTTTTCCCCGCCGACGAACACTGCTTCTGAGTTACTGCATTTGGCACCGATTTTTGAAATCGGTCAGCGGCTGGCGAATCCCTTCGAGGTCGGCGTGCGCCTGCGGGTTGGCATCCATGTACTGCTTGAGCTGATCGCCAATCTCGCTGCGCGGCTGTCCTTTCAAGCTGGTGAAGTAGTCGTTGACGTCCGGATGGCTGAACAAATACACCGACGTCGCCGCGGCGACGCCAGAGGACACCTGAGCGAGATCGGCTGCCGTGCAGTTCGGTGGCGGCGCCGGTTCGGGGTCCGCTGCGGCTGAGCCGACGGCGGTGAACAGCATGGCGGCGCTGATCGCGCCGGCCGCAATTCCGCCGACGACTGCGCGCGAAGTAGCGATTGCGAAAAACACCATCGGTCACTCCTCCATCAGGTATTCGAAAACCCGCACGCAAACCATAAGCGGTTTTGGCGCGGCCCATGCAACAAATCCACTCATGTGGCAAAGGGGCAAAAGCCCGCCCCGGCAGGTACCGGGGTCGATATACTCCAAATCTCTATCCGCCCAGCGCACAGGAGTTGTGAGATGAATTGGCGCCGCTGGATCGGAGCACTGCTGGCAGTGCTGGCGATAGCCCCGATTGCCGGAATCGTGGCCGCGACGGGATCTGCCGGGCAGGCCGAGGCCAGCGTGTGCGTCGGCGCGGGCCGACGTGTGTCAGTCAGTGGTTGCGCCAATGTCGCCGACGCGATCCAGCGCTACGTCCCGCCGCCGGCGGATTACGCGCCGATGCCGGAAGACCCTCCACCGCCGCCGCCCCCTCCCCCGTAATCACCCGGTCAGCCAAATCCGCTCTCCCAGGCGGCCGACGGACACGCCGCGCAGAGGTTCGCTACCTGCCGTTCAACCGCGGTGTGGCACCCTATGGATAACCCTTTACGACCCCTCGTGACCGGCAAATACCGCGGCGATGAACCCCCTACGGAGCCGAATAAAAATGCCAGAACCCTCGCGCCACCTGGAGGTGGAGCGCAAGTTCGACGTCCTCGAATCCACGGTCTCACCGTCGTTTGAAGGCATCGCGGCGGTGGGCCGGGTGGAGCAGTTGCCGACGCAATCGCTGGACGCGATGTACTTCGACACCCAGACACAAGACCTCGCACGAAACAAGATCACACTGCGGCGCCGCACCGGTGGCCACGACGCGGGTTGGCACCTCAAATTGCCGGCCGGCCCCGACGCCCGCACCGAGATCCGCACACCCCTGGGGTCCGCGGACGACGACACCGTCCCCAGTCAGTTGTTGGACGTGGTGCTGGCGATCGTTCGTGACAGGCCGCTCAAACCGGTCGCCCGAATCACCACCCAACGCGAAAGTCAGGTGCTGTACAGCGTCCAGGGCGCACCGTTCGCGGAGTTCAGCAACGACCACGTCCGCGCATGGTCGGCCGCCGGCACCGATAGTCCCGACTCGGAGCCCGTCGTGCAGGAGTGGCGCGAGTGGGAATTAGAGCTCGACGAATCACTTGGGGCGCCCGACGCCGAGCTGCTGAACCGGTTGAGTAACCGGCTTCTGGATGCTGGCGGCGAACCCGCCGGCCACGCATCCAAGCTCGCGCGGGTGCTCGGGACGACGTTGCCGTCCAACGGCACCCGGCCACCCGAAGACCCGGTGCAGCGCGCGGTGGCCGAACAGATCGACGAGCTGGTGGTGTGGGATCGCGCGGTGCGCGCCGACGTCGACGACTCGGTGCACCAAATGCGGGTCACCACCCGCAAGATCCGCAGCCTGCTGAAGGACGCGCAAGCGTCTTCGCGACTGTCTGAGGACACCCACGCCTGGGTGCTCGACGAACTGCGCGAGCTCGCCGGCGTTTTAGGCGTGGCACGCGACGCGGAGGTGCTCGAGCAGCGTTATGAGCAAGAGCTGGACCGGCTGTCGCCGGAGTTGGTGCGTGGACCGGTGTCCGAACGCCTGGTCGAGGGCGCCAAACGCCGCTATCAGGCGGGGTTGCGCCGGTCGTTGATGGCGATGCGGACACAGCGCTACTTCCGGCTGCTCGACGCACTCGATTCGATAGTGGCCCAAAGCCCGGCCACCGCGTCTGGCGAACAACCGGCGCCGGTCACCATCGACGCCGCCTACAAAAAGGTGCGTAAAGCCGCAAAGGCGGCCGCCGAAGCTGAGCAGGCCGCCCTCCAGGATCACGTCGAGCCGTCCGCCGACGAGGACGATCAGGACGACGAAGAGCACGATCGCGACGAGGCGCTGCACGTAATTCGCAAGCGCGCCAAGCGACTTCGTTATACCGCGGCAGCGACCGGCGCGGACGACGTGTCCAAGCAGGCAAAGGCCATCCAGTCGTTGCTCGGCGATCATCAAGACAGCGTGGTCAGCCGTGACCACCTCACTGTGCAGGCCGACGCCGCCTACGCCGCGGGTGAAGACACCTTCACCTACGGTCTGCTCTACCAGCAGGAGTCCGACCTAGCCGAGAGCTGCCGTCAGCAGCTCGACGCGGCCTTGCACAAGCTCGACAAGTCGGTGAAAAAAGCGCGCTGAACCGCGGCGGGGCGGACGAGTTGGCCTGTAAGCCGGATTCTGTTCCCCACCGCCGCGGCGTAAGCAACGGCGGCACGGCGGCGACCATCCATCTGGACACACCGTTGCCGGGTGCCTCAAGCGGCCTACCCGCAGGCTCGGGCGAGCAACCCTCGATCGCCTGCGCGGCCGCACCTTTCGGTGCGGCCTTCTTGACCTTGCTCCGGGTGGGGTTTGCCTAGCCACCCCGGTCACCCGGGATGCTGGTGCGCTCTTACCGCACCGTTTCACCCTTACCACCGCGAGGGTGGCGGTTTGTTTTCTGTGGCACTTTCCCGCGAGTCGCCTCGGATTGCTGTTGGCAATCACCCTGCTCTGTGAAGTCCGGACTTTCCTCGACTCGTTGCCGCATGAGCACGAGCCGCGGCCGCCCAGCCAACTCGTCCGCACGAACACGGTACTCGCTGGTCAATCTCCTGGCCAGCGACCACCCCGGGGCCTATTCGACCATTGCCCAATAACAATGTTGGTGTCACGCTGTCGAGATGACCGAAGCCGATGCTTACGTCGACCAGGCGGTGCGGGGCATCGCGGAGCCCCAGCCGATGTACAAGGCGCTGCGCGAGTCGACCCCGGTGTTCCGATCGCCACAGGCCGTCGTGCTCAGCCGCCTGGCCGATATCGAGATGGCGCTCAAACACACCGAACTGTTCTCGTCGAACATGGATGCGGTCGATCTGGGCAACGTTCGACCGCTGATTCCGCTGCAAATCGATCCGCCCGAGCACGCGAAGTACCGCCGCATCCTCGATCCGCTGTTCACTCCGCGCGAGATGGCCCGACGCGAGCCACTGGTCGCCGAGCTGGTGAACCAGATGATCGACCGCTTCGCCGGCCGGGGCGAATGCGACTTCCACGAGGAATTCGCGGTACCGCTGCCATGCACCGTTTTCCTGCAGTTGCTCGGCCTGCCATTGGCAGACCTCGACCAGTTTCTGCTGTGGAAGGACGGCGTGATCCGCCCCGAGGGCGACTCCGGGTATGACCGGCGCCATGAATCCACGGCACCGGTAGCCCAACAGATTTACGAGTACTTCGACCGCGCCATCGACGACCACATCGCCAGCCCACGTGACGACGTACTGTCGTCGATGATCGCGGCCGAGGTCGCCGGCGAACCATTGTCGCGCGACGAGCTGCTCGACATCTGTTTCCTGTTCCTGATCGCAGGCCTGGACACCGTCACCGACTCACTCGACTGCTTCTTCGTCTACCTGGCGCAACACCCCGACCACCGTCATCAGCTCGTCTCCGAGCCCGACGTCCTGCCGCATGCCATCGAAGAGTTATTGCGCTGGGAGACACCGGTTCCCGGAGTGGTTCGGATCGCCATGCAAGACGTCGAGGTCGGCGGCTGCCCGATCAGCAAGGGCGAACGGGTCAGCCCGCTGCTCGGCGCGGCCAACACCGACCCCGCCGAGTTCCCCGACCCCGAGGTGGTGGATTTCAACCGCAGCCCGAACCGGCACCGCGCGTTCGGCGGCGGGCCACACCGCTGCCTTGGGTCGCATCTAGCCCGGATGGAGCTGCGCGTCGCATTGCGCGAATTCCATCGGCGTATACCGGATTACGAGATCAAGCCCGGCACCGAGCTGACCTACACCGCGGCGCTGAGATCGGTGGAGTCGCTGCCGCTGATCTTCGGAGTGCCCTCATGACCCACGTGGAGGTCGACGCCGACCTGTGCACCGGCCACGGACGCTGCTACAGCCTGGCGCCCGACGTGTTCGACGCCGACGAAGTCGGCCACTCCGTGGTGCTCGTCGAGGACGTCTCGGGTGAGCTCGAAACGGAGGCCGTTGCCGGGCAGCGAAACTGCCCGGAGCAGGCAATCACGCTGTCGCGCTGAATAGCTCAGCTGACTGCCCCGCCAAGGCGACGGCGGAATTTGGGCGCCTATTTGCGGGCGATCGCGTGCCATGCCATGTCGGCGATGGCCGCGGAGTAGTCGTCGTCGATGCGAGCATCCGAGTACAGCGCGCGAATGTTGATCGGCGCCAACACAATCTGCACGGCTGCCAACGTGCTTACCCCGTCCCGCAATTCCCCGCGGTCCCTGGCCCGATCTATCAGCCTGCGGACTACGGCGAAGCGTGCCCTCCAGAACATCATTCGGGTCTCTTCGTCGTGACGCCCACCGTGCCCCATCACCAGCGCGCGCAGGAAGGTGCGGCCGATCTCGGTGTTGATGCGTGCGGTGACATTCTGGGCCAATGCCTCCAGGTCTCCGCGCAACGAGCCGGTGTTTGTTGCCACATCCCAGGACTCGAGGTCGGCCAGCGCCGCATCGACGATCAGCCGTTGACGATCGCCCCAGTGGCGGTAAATCATCCCGGCATCAAGGTGGTGGCGCTCGGCCAGGGCCTCGACACTGAAGCGTTCGACGCCCCAGCGGGCCAACTCGTCGAGCACCGCGGGCATTACCTGCGCCCGGACATCCGCCGGAACGGCGTCCGGCGATTCGTCGGGTTGTTGATCCGGCGGCATCTGTGGCTCCTAGCGGCTAAAGATAGCCTGTCTGATTCACGAGTCGCACCGAAGAGGCCCCGTCCGAATAGAACTCAGCAATACTCAAGGATGCCAGGTCGAGATGCATTCGGTACAGGATTTCGGGCCCGGCATCCAACGCGAGTCGTAACAACATCTTGATCGGCGTGACATGCGATACGACGAGCACGGTGGCGCCCTGATAGCTGGCGATGATTCGTTCCCGCGCCCGGCACACCCGCTCGAGCGCGGCATCGAAACTCTCGCCACCCGGCGGCTCCGTGGCCGTGTCGCGCAGCCAGCGCGTATGTAGTTCGGGATCGCGTTCGGCGGCCTCGGCGAACGTCAGCCCCTCCCAGCCACCGAAGTCGGTCTCGATCAAGTCGTCGTCCACGGTCACGTCCAGGCCCAGTGCCTTGGCCGCCGCCGTCGCGGTGTCGTAGGCGCGTTGCAGTGGCGAGGCGACCACCGCGGCGATGCCGCCACGCTCGGCCAGATACCGCGCCGCGGCTTGCGCCTGCTGACGTCCCAGGTCCGTCAGCTCCGGGTTGCCGCGCCCGGAGTAGCGGCGCTGCACCGACAGCGCGGTTTGCCCATGGCGCAGCAACAGCATCCTGGTCGGCACGCCGCGGGCACCGGTCCAGCCGGGCGACGAGGTCTGCGCCGCAGCGCTTTTGGTGGCCTCGGCTTTCGCGGGTTTGGCAACCACAGGCTCAGAATCGTCGGCAGCGACCTCGGCTGCGGCGTCCATCGCCTCGTTGGCCAGCCGATCGGCGTGCTTGTTGCGTGCACGCGGCATCCACGTGTAGCGGATCCAGTCGAACCGCGCCGCCAGCTTTCGGGCCTGAGCGTGTAACTCAATGAGGTCGGGATGCTTGACTTTCCACCGCCCGGACATCTGCTCCACCACCAACTTGGAGTCCATGAAGACATCGGCTTCACTGGCACCCAGCCGCACGGCGTCTTCCAAACCGGCTATCAGCCCACGATATTCGGCGACGTTGTTGGTCGCCCGGCCGATGGCCTGCTTACTTTCGGCCAGCACCGTCGCGCGGTCCTCGGCGTGCACCACCGCGCCGTATCCGGCCGGCCCCGGATTACCGCGAGACCCGCCATCGGCTTCAATGACTACCTTCACCGCGCGGGCCCCTTGACGCGCAACAAGATCGCCCCGCATTCCGGGCAACGCACCACGTCGTCGTCGGCGGCCGCTGAGATGCGTGCCAGTTCACCCCGATCGATCTCGATCCGGCAGGCCCCGCACCGGTGCCCCAGCAGCGGCCCGGCACCCGGTCCTCCGCCGGCGCGTTGTCGTTCGTAAAGGGCAGACAGAACGGGGTCCAGTGCCGCGACCAACGTGTCACGCCGCGACGCGTGGTCCTCACGTGTCTCATCGATTTCGGCCATAGCGGCGTCGAGGGCCTGCTGCGCGCCGGCCAGGTCGGACTGCAGCGTTTCGATGACACCCTGCTCGGTGGTCCGCTGGCCCTGCAACTCCTCACGGCGTTCCATGACTTCCAGCAGCGAATCTTCCAGGCTGCTCTGACGGCGGACCAGAGTTTCCAGCTCGTGCTGCAGATCCGTCAACTGCTTGGCATCGGTTGCCCCCGACGTGAGCAACGACCGGTCGCGGTCTTCGCGCTGACGCACCGACGCGATCTCCGACTCGTACCGAGACACCTGCGCGTCCAAGTCCTCCAATGCGATTCCCACCGTGCCCAGCCGGTCGTTGGCGGCGTCGTGTTCAGCACGCATCCGCTCAATGGCCTCGCGCTGCGGCAAGCGAGTCGCCCGGTGTGCGATCCGGGACAGCTCGGCGTCGAGCTCGGACAACTCTAACAGCGAAAGTTGCTGTGCTACTTCTGCTTTCATGATTGATCTCCACATGTCTGGTGGCCTGGGTGCTCCATGTTCCAAGGGTCGGTGCGCGTGGTGGATACGCGCACCGGCAGCGCCTCCCCGAAGCGGGACCGCAGCACCTCGGCGGCTTGTGCGCACCAAGGGAATTCGCTGGCCCAGTGCGCGACGTCGATCAGCGAAACCTGCGAGGCCCGGCGATGCTCATCGGCGGGGTGATGGCGCAGGTCGGCTGTCAGATAGGCCTGCACATCGGCGCGGGCCGCAATGCTCAGCAGCGAATCCCCCGCGCCCCCGCAGACCGCGACCCGCGACACCACGCTGTCGGGGTCGCCGGAGGCCCGCACGCCAGCGGATGTCTGCGGCAACGCGGCGCCAACGCGCGAGACGAAGGTGCGCAACGATTCGGGTTGGGACAGCGTGCCGATGCGGCCCAACCCGGCGTCGCCGGGCAACGGCACCAGAGCGAAGACGTCGAACGCGGGCTCTTCATACGGGTGTGCGGCGCGCATCGCCGCCAGCACCGCTGCCCGGACCCGCGCGGGTGCGATGACCTCGACCCGGTCCTCGTCCACGCGCTCGACGGTGCCGACGGTGCCCACCGCGGGTGTCGCCCCGTCGTGCGGCAGGAACTGCCCGATACCGCTGACGCTCCAGCTGCAGTGCGAGTAGTCGCCGATCTGGCCGGCGCCGGCCTCAAACATGGCCGTCTGCACCGCTTCTGTGTTTTTCCGCGGCACATAGATGACCCACTTGTCGAGATCAGCCGTGTCCGACAGCGGTTCGAGCACTGCTTCGACGGTGAGGCCGAGGGCGTGCGCCAGGGCGTCGGAGACGCCGGGTGATGCCGAATCGGCATTGGTGTGCGCGGTGAACAGCGAACGCCCATTTCGGATCAACCGATGCACAAGCGCACCCTTGGGCGTGCTGGCCGCAACCGTATCGACCCCGCGCAGCAACAGCGGGTGATGAGCCAGCAGTAAGCCCGCTTCGGGGACTTCGTCGACGACCGCCGGTGTCGCGTCAACGGCGACCGTGACCGACTCCACCATGTCGTCGGGGTCGCCGCACACCAGTCCGACCGAATCCCACGCTTGGGCAAGCCGAGGCGGGTAAGCCTCATCCAGCACTTCGATCACGTCGGATAGCCGTGCACTCACCGCTGCCTCCCGCTGTTCGAGACGGGCATGGACTCCGAGATCGCTTGGACCAGCAGCGGCCATTCCGGGCGTACCGCGGCCCGCAGATACCGCTCGTCCAGGCCGACGAAGGTGTCACACCGGCGCACCGCAATCCCTTTGTCGTGCAGACTCTTTCGTATCTGAACGGCATCGGGGCAACGGAACAGCACAAACGGGGCCTGGCCGTCGGCCACGTCGGCGCCCATCGACATCAGACCGGCCACCATCTCGGTGCGCAGTTGAGCCAGCCGCACCGCGTCGGCTTGGGCGTCGGCGACCGCGTCAGCGGCAGAGCAGGCGACGATGGCCGTCAACTGCAGCGTGCCCACCGGCCAGTGCGCGCGCGCAGCGGTCAACCGCGCCAACACCTCTGGCGCGCCAAGGGCGTAGCCCACCCGCAAACCGGCTAGCGCCCAGGTCTTGGTCAGGCTGCGCAGCACCAGCACGTCAGGCAACGAGTCAGCGGCGAGCGACTCCAGCTCACCTGGAGCCGAATCCGCGAAAGCCTCGTCGACCACCAGGATCCGCCCGGGCCGGCGCAACGCGAGAAGCTGCTCGCGGCGGTGCAGCACCGAGGTGGGGTTGGTCGGATTGCCCACCACCACGAGGTCGGCATCGTCGGGGACCATCCCGGCCTGCAAAGCGCCATCGAGGACGAAGGGCGGCTCGAGGACGACGTGATGCACCGGCACTCCGGCCGCGCTCAGCGCGACGGCCGGCTCGGTGAACGAGGGCGCGATGACCGCCGCTCGCCGGGGCCGCAGGCTGGGCAGCAAGGCGAACCCCTCCGCGGCCCCGGCCAGCGGCAGTACCTCGTCGCGATCCCGCCCGTGCCGCAGCGCGACCGCGCCTTGCGCCCGGTGCAGGTCTTCGACGCTGGGGTAGCGCGCCAGGTCCGGCAACCGTGCGGCCAGCTGTTCGATCAGCCATTGCGGCGGCTGCGCATGACGGACGTTGACCGCGAAATCCAGCATTCCCGGCGCGGCGGCCTGATCACCGTGATACCGCGCCGTCACCAGCGGGCTCGGGTCCGGACTCGCCATTCGAGAAACACTAGTGCGCCGCCGGACAGCGGATCATCGGGCGGGCGGCGACTACGGCTGCTTGTCGATTTTGCCGGCGAGTTGTTGCGCACCGTCAGAGCCCGCTGAAAGCTGATGGTCATCGCACCGGGCTGGCCATTCATGCCGAGAATCGTCGTCGGTGTGACGCTCAAGGTTCCGTTGACATTGCCTGAAGAAAGCCAGCCCGCTGCGGCGCCATCACCCCGTAACCGACAATGGTGAGGTGACAGGCACAGCCTCGCTGGCTCAGCTGGTGATCTTCGATCTCGACGGCACCCTGACCGATTCCGCGGAAGGGATCGTGACCAGCTTCCTGCATGCACTGAGCCACGTCGGTGCGCCGGTGCCCGAGGGCGATCTGGCCGCCTGGATCGTCGGCCCGCCGATGGACGAAACGTTCCAGACGATGGGCCTTGGCGAGGATGCCGACGCGGCGTTCCTGGCATTCCGAGCCGAGTACGGCGCCCGGGGCTGGGCGATCAACAGCCTGTTCGACGGGATCGAGACTCTGCTGGCCGATCTGCGGGCTGCCGGGGTGCGGCTGGCTGTGGCCACCTCCAAGCTGGAACCGACGGCCCGTCGCATCCTCGCCCACTTCGATCTCGACCAGTATTTCGAGGTCATCGCCGGCGCATGCCCGGACGGGTCGCGCAGCAGCAAGGAGGAGGTGCTGGCCCACGCACTTTCTCAGCTGCAGCCGCTACCCGAGCGCGTGCTGATGGTTGGCGACCGCAGCCACGACGTCGATGGCGCGGCCGCGCACGGCATCGACACCGTCGTCGTCGGCTGGGGCTACGGCAAGGCCGATTTCGCCGACGGCTTCGCCGCGACCGGCGTGACACATGCCGCGACCATCTCCGAGCTGCGGAGGGCGCTGGGTGTCTGAGTCGAATCCTTTGCACGTCACCTTCGTCTGCAGCGGCAACATCTGCCGCTCTCCGATGGCTGAGAAAATGTTCGCCGACCAGCTGCGGCAACGCGGGCTTGCCGACGCGGTACGCGTGACCAGTGCGGGCACCGGCAACTGGCATGTCGGCAGTGGCGCCGACCAGCGGGCGGCCAAGGTTTTGCGTGCCCACGGCTATTCCACCGACCACCGCGCCGCGCAGGTAGACGACGACCACCTGGGCGCCGACCTGGTAGTGGCCCTGGGCCGCAACCACCTTCGGATGTTGCAGCAGCTCGGTGTCGACACCGACCGGATCAGGATGCTGCGCTCGTTCGACCCCCGCTCGGGCGCCCATGCCCTCGACGTCGAGGATCCGTACTACGGCAACCACGCCGACTTCGAAGAGGTTCTGACCGTCATCGAGGCCGCGTTGCCGGGCCTGCACGACTGGGTCGACGAACAACTAGCGCAAAACGGGCACGGTTGATGCCACGTTTCCTGGCAAGGCTGGCGTTCCTGCTACGACCAGGCTGGATAGCGTTGATCCTGGTGGTCATCGCCTTCACCTACCTGTGTTTCATGGTGCTCGCGCCGTGGCAGCTGGGAAAGAACACCCGCACGTCACGGGAGAACCACCAGATCGAGAACTCCCTCAATACCGCTCCCGTTCCGTTGAAAACCTTGTTGCCGCAGCAGGATTCGTCGGCGCCGGCCGCGCAGTGGCGCCGGGTTACCGCAACCGGGCACTACCTGCCCGACGTTGCGGTGCTGGCCCGCCTACGTGTCGTCGAGGGAGATCAGGCCTTCGAGGTGCTGGTCCCGTTTGTCGTCGACGACGGGCCGACCGTGCTCGTCGACCGTGGCTACGTGCGTCCCGAGCCCGGCTCACACGTCCCGCCGATCCCCCGCCCGCCGCAAGACACGGTGACCATCACGGCACGGCTGCGAGACTCCGAGCCAGTGCTTGCGGACAAGGAGCCGTTCTCCAGAGACGGTGTGCAACAGGTGTACTCGATCAGCACCCAACAGGTGTCGGTGCTGACCAAAGTCCCCTTGGCCGGGTCCTATCTGCAACTGGTCGAAGACCAGCCCGGCGGGCTCGGCGTGATCGGTGTGCCGCATCTCGACGCCGGGCCGTTCCTGTCCTACGGCATTCAGTGGATTTCGTTCGGCATCCTGGCGCCGATCGGGCTGGGCTATTTCGCCTATTCCGAGATCCGGATCCGGCGGCAAGAAAAGCAAGCGAAGGCCACCGAAGCCCCGATGACCGTCGAGGAGAAACTCGCCGACCGCTACGGCCGCCGGCGGTGAGAGTGTGCGCTGAAGGCGCCCTAGCCGCACACTCACCGCCGCCAATGCACAGCCGATAACGCGGCGAGCGACAAGGCGGCCGCCAGCTGCACAATCCGCGACAGCCCCACCGCGCGGCGCAAATCGGCCGCGGTGGGCTCTCGCCCGACGCCGAGGCTGGGCCGAATCTGCAGCTCGTGGCGGTATTGCGTGGGCCCGCCCAGCCGCACGCCCAGCGCCCCGGCGAACGCCGCCTCGACAACCCCGGCGTTGGGACTGGGATGACGGATCGCGTCGCGACGCCAGGCACCGACCGCACCGGCCGGCGATCCGCCGACGAGCGGCGCGCATAACACCACCAGCGTCGCGGTCACCCGGGCGGCCAAGTAGTTGGCCAGGTCATCCAATCGTGCTGCGGCCCAACCGAATCGGATGTAACGCGGCGAGCGGTGGCCGATCATCGCATCCAGGGTGTTGACGGCGCGGTAGACGAGCACAGCGGGCACCCCGCCCGCGGTCGACCACAACAGCGGCGCCACCTGGGCGTCGGAGGTGTTCTCGGCGACGGATTCCAGCGCCGCCCGGGTCAGCCCCGCGCCGTCCAGTAGGGCCGGATCGCGTCCACACAACGACGGCAGCAGTCGTCGTGCGGCCGCGATGTCGTTGCGGTCAAGCAGCTGCGCCATGTCCAGACCCGTACGCGCCAGTGACGTTCCACCCAGCGCGACCCAGGTGGCAGCGGCGGTGGCGGCGATCGACCAGACCGGGTTCCGGCGCGTGGCGGCCTGCTGCACAGCAGTTCCGAGCAGCCCCACCGTGCCGACAGCCAGGCCCACGTGCAGCACACCGGCGATCTTGGCGTCGCGGTAGCTGAATTGCTCCAGCTTGGCGGCGGCTTCGCCGAATACCGCGACGGGGTGCCCGCGTTTGGGGTCGCTCAGCACGAGGTCGGTCAGACAACCGACCAGCACACCGACGATCCGGGTCCGTGTCGCTAGCACTTCGGCAGCGTCTCACACGCGCCGCTCTCCGAAGGAACTGACGTCTGGGCCGTCGACCATCACCGTGTGACGTGGTCTACTCGGTTACATGAAGCCCGTCACCCGGGTCGCTGACCTGCTCAACGCGGCGGCGCTGCTGCTGCCCGCGGCAAACGTGATCATGCAGCTGTCCTTGCCGGGCGTCGGTTACGGCGTGCTGGAAAGCCCGGTGGATAGCGGCAACGTCTACAAGCATCCGTTCAAGCGGGCCCGCACCACCGGCACCTACCTCGCGGTGGCGACCATCGGGACCGAATCCGACCGGGCGCTGATCCGCGCCGCGGTCGACACCGCCCACCGCCAGGTGCGGTCGATGCCGACCAGCCCGGTCTCCTACAACGCCTTCGACCCCAAGTTGCAGTTATGGGTCGCTGCGTGCCTGTATCGCTACTTCGTCGACCAGCACGAGTTTCTGCATGGCCCGCTCGATGACGCCAGCGCCGACGCGGTGTATCAGGACGCCAAGCGGCTGGGCACCACGCTGCAGGTGCCGGACCGGCTGTGGCCGCCGGACCGGGTGGCGTTCGACGAGTACTGGAAGCGTTCACTCGACGAGCTGCGCATCGACCCGCCGGTGCGCGAGCATTTGCGCGGTGTGGCCGCAATGGCGTTTTTGCCGTGGCCGCTACGAGCATTGGCGGGTCCGTTAAACCTGTTCGCGACGACGGGGTTTTTGGCCCCGGAATTCCGCTCGCTGATGCAGCTGGACTGGTCGGAGCGTCAGCAGCGCCGGTTCGAGTGGCTGGTGTCGGCGCTGCAGCTGGCCGATCTGTTCATTCCGCATCGCGTCTGGATCTTCGGCTATCAGCTTTACCTGTGGGACATGCGATCTCGCGCGCGCCGCGGCCGGCGGATCGTCTAGATGGGACAGGGCCGGCTGGCCGGCAAGGTCGCCATCATCACCGGTGCCGGCTCCGGTATCGGGTGGGCAGCGGCCAGCCGATTCGCCGACGAAGGCGCCCGCGTCGTCTGCGCCGACATCAGCGGGCGCGAGCATGAGATCGCCGACCGGCTCGGCGATGTCGCGGTGCCGGTGCGCGTCGACGTCACCGACACCGACGATGTCGGGCGCATGGTCGCCACCGCCGTCGACCGGTTCGGTCGCCTCGATGTGTTGCTGAACAATGCCGGATTCGGTGGGCCGCACGCGGCGTTGGCCGACACCGACGAAGCGTTGTTCGACAAGATCCTGGCGATCAATCTCAAAGGCGTATTCCTCGGCATGAAATACGCGATCCCCGCCATGCTCGACAACGGTGGTGGTGCAATCGTCAACACCGCCTCGGCGTCCGGACTCGTCGGCTGGAAAGGGCTGTCCTGCTACGCCGCGGCCAAAGCCGCCGTGGTGCAGCTGACGAAATCCGCGGCGCTGGACTACGCCAAGACAAACGTGCGCATCAACGCGATCTGCCCCGGCATGACCTACACCGGCCTGGCCGGGGCAAAGCCCGACGACGAAGTACCGCCGGGTGGTTATCTGCCGACACCGATGGGCCGCTGGGGCGAACCCGCGGAACTGGCCGCCGCCGCATTGTTTCTCGCCAGCGACGAAGCCTCGTTCGTCACCGGCGCTGCGCTGGCTGTCGACGGTGGATACTCGGCCAGCGGCCCGATGCTGGGCCCCGCCCGTAAAGTCAAATCATGACCTTCCCTGCCCTCAACCACGTCGCGGTCACGGTGCGTGACATCAGCGTCAGCGGCCCTTGGTACCGCAACCTGCTCGGCACCGATCCCATGCTCGACGAACACACCAACGGCGGATTCCGTCATCAGGTGTGGATGCTCGAGGGTGGCACGGTGTTCGGCATCCATCAGCACGATCACGAGGCGCCCGACGAGAAGTTCAGCGAGCATCGCGTCGGCCTGGATCACGTGGGATTCGGCTGCGCCAGCCGCGACGAGCTGCAGAGCTGGGTCGACCGGCTCGCCGAACTGGGCATCCCGAACGGCAGCATCGTGGACGAGCCTTACGGCTCCGGGTTGAGCTTTCGCGACCCCGACGGCATTGCGCTGGAGTTCTTCGCGCCGCCGGGGTCTTAGCGCACTGTCGCAAAAAACGCGCGCAGGTCCTCGACGAACAACTCGGGTTGTTCGAACGCCGCGAAGTGACCACCGCGCGGCATGTCGGTCCAGTGCGTGATGTTGTAGTTCGGCTCGCACCACTTCCGCGGTGACTTCAGCAGCTCACCGGGGAAAGCGGCTACGCCGGTGGGCAATTCGACGCGACTGCCGCCCCGCCAGACCCGGAAGCTCTCCCAGTACAGGCGGGCGGACGACGCGGCGGTGTCGGTTACCCAATACACCATCACGTTGTCGAGGAGCTCGTCTCTGCTGACCGCGTTCTCGGGGTGCCCGTCGCAATCGGCCCAGTCCCAGAACTTCTCGACGATCCAGGCCAGCTGTCCGACCGGGGAGTCGGCCAGACCGTAGCCCAGTGTCTGGGGCCGGGTGGACTGCTGCTTGGAATAACCGGTGCCCCACTTGCGGTGGTTAGCCAGCCCGGCCAGGGCGGCCTTCTCGTCGTCGGTCGGGTTGTCGAGATTGCCCGGTGCGCCGATCGGCATATTCAGATGGATGGCCGCGCAGTGGCCGCCGTTTCGGCCGATCTGCGTGGTGACCGCCGCACCCCAGTCGCCGCCCTGGGCGCCGTAGCGGTGGTAGCCCAGGCCGAGCATCAGCTGCTCCCAGGCGTCGGCGATCTTTTCCACGCCCCAGCCGGTACGAGTGGGCTTACCGGAAAAGCCATATCCGGGCAGCGACGGGCACACGACATGAAAAGCGTCTGCTGCGCGCCCCGAGGCCGGGTTGGTCAGCGGCTCAATCACCTTGTGGAACTCCACAATTGAGCCCGGCCAGCCGTGCGTGATCACCAGCGGGAAAGCGTTCTCGTGCGGGGATCGCTGGTGAATGAAATGAATGTCCAGCCCGTCGATGTCGGTGATGAACTGGTCGAAGCGGTTGAGGGCGGCCTCCCGGGACCGCCAGTCGTATTGGTTGGCCCAATAGTCGGCCAGTTCACGGGTGTAGGCCAGCGGCATGCCCTGGCTCCAGTCGTCCACACATTCGGCTTCCGGCCATCGAGTGCGCGCTAAGCGCGACCGCAGATCATCGAGTACGTCGTCGGGAACGTCGATTCGAAACGGCTTCACGCATTCATAGTGCCGCCGCGGGTGAACCCGCCGACAGCCGCCCCGTCCGCGGTTGCACTCCCGCGGTGCTGCCCGGCGCTTATCTCAGGGCGCGAGCCTGACAAAGCCCGGCGCCGTGGGTGGCGGCGGCGCCGCCGGTGACGGCGGTGGCGGTGCGGGTGGCGCGGGCGCCGGCTCTGCTGGAAGGCCCCCGCCAATGCCATCCGGGCTACCACTGCCGCCGCCGGGAGCGGCCCCCGGCTGCGGAGCCACGGCAGGCGGCGGCGCCTCTTGGGGTGGCGGTGGTTGCTGCGGTCGGGGCGGTGGCTGCTGTGGTCGAGGCGGCAGCGGTTGCGGACGGGGCGGTGTCTGAAGATGCTCCACCGGCGGCGACGGCACCGGGAGCTGCGGCGGGTTCGGCTCGGTGATCCCTCCGGGAGGAATTGCTCCGATCAGCGAGGCCAGCGCTGTGGCATGCACCTCAAAATCCGACGGGTGAATGCGGTGGGCCGCAGGGCCCGTCGGCTCATTCCAACTCGACTTCGCACTCGACGCGGGATGATGAGTGACGAGGGACCCGAGCTTGCTTCGTTCCCATGGGCAGTAGGCCCCCACCGCCGCGACGATGAATCGCCCTTCGGTGCGCGCCAGACGGCCGGGTGCGTATTGACGCTCGGCCGGATCGTTGCTCTCCGCGTACTCGACCAGCGCATCCCTTATCCGGTCCGCTGGAACCCCGGCATCCAGTGCGCGACAAACTTTATGAGCTGTGTCGACTAGGCTCGGCACGCCTTCGAGGGCTGGAATGCCTTGCTGGGCAAGCAATGCTAAAAACTGATCGTCTTGATTTGCGTCCGCCGCTGCCGCTGGGCCGCGCAGAATTGCGCCGCCACTCAGCAACGCAATGGTGGTAACCAGAACGCCGGCGTGGCTGGTAATGCCGTTGAACCTAGTGGTGCCGGTAAACATTAAGGATTTCCGTTCTGCAAGAGCCCGTCGCCCCACGGACTTTGGATAGTCACCTACGCCGCAGCTGTGATCGCCTGCGGAACCAGCACGCCCCATCGCAAGCTCGTGACGGGTGTGTCGCTGGCGTTAGTGGAGCGCACATCGCGGCTATTGCCGGTCGCTGCAGCAGCCTTGTTTCGAAGTCGCCACAGTCATTGACTCGCACCACGTTAAGACGCCTCTGCGCGACCGCTGGACCGGCCTCTCTGATGAGACGTCGGCAGTAGACGTCGTCCGCGCAGACACCGGCGCTCAATATTTTGAGCGCTTCGCCATGGGGCAAACGGGGATGCTGGGTGAAGTAAACCTCGCCCATACCAATACATCCCAGCAACCGCAGGATGCTATGCCCAGCAAACGCACGACCGCTGGCCCACGGCATGTCGGAATCGTACCGCCGGTATTCCGTATTAGTTAGCTGTCATCCGTGCAGCGAAAGGCGCCTTTCGCATCGCGAAATATCAACTGAAAAAGCGCTATTGGATGCATCGGATAGTTTTGAAGCCAACACTTCGCGGACGCCGGGGTTAGCGCGCTCACGAACCCAGACAAGGTCATGCTGTCCGGTTGGCACCACCGCATTCAGCCGCTACAGCCGGCCATCCATGAGGATTGGCGGTTTGGCCCGCCCGAACAGCCGCCGGGTGGTCGCCCTGGCGTCATAGCCGGGGTCCTTCATCAGTTGCATGAGCACGAAGCCTGATGCGGCCGGCATCACCAACCACATCCCGTTGAGGCCGAAAAACTTCAGATAACTGATGGCATCCGGGCGGATGTCGGCCAGGTTGCGCGCGATCTCCGAGATGAAGAAAACCGAAGTCCCGTAGAACTGGAAACAGCCGGCTGCGATGAAGAACCGGACGGCCGCGCTGAGCTTGTTGGACAAGAACAGTCCGAGGAAAACGATCTCCACCACACCGATAACTCCGGACCAGTACTCGACGATGACCATCAGCGGCTCGCTGCGCAGAAAGCGGGTGTCGGCGACCGCGTAAGCCCAGAAGTACCATTTCGACGCATCCGCGGCGGTGGCACCGTAAACCCAGTGATGCAGTATCGCCCAAGGCAGGTCCCAGCTGAGCGGAAAGGCGATGGCGATCGCCGACCATAGCAATACGAAGCCCGTCCGGCGGGCTTGGCGACTTGCGTCGCCGCCGAGTACCCACGGTGTCAGCAGGCCGCCGATCCAACATGCCAGTGTTGCAGGCAGGGCAATATCGCTGAGCAGCAACGGGTCGCCGACGCCGGCTGAGGCAAGAACCAGGCCGACGGTCGGGAAGACGAACGAGGCGGCTAGCCAACACAGTTGGAGCCGAAAAAAGGCGGGCACGGCAGTCCTCCGCTCGAGTGTTGGATCGTTCGCGCCTCGGTTCGACCGTATCGACCGAGTCGGTGGACAGCACGTGGGTTCCGGGCGGTGTCCATCCGCGACCGACAGTAGTCGGCGACCGACAGGCTTTCGAGAAGGTTATTCCTAGGTGTTGATTGCCTTTTGATCCCAAGCCTGCACTCGCGCTCGGGGTGCGCACCCAGTTGGCGATATCTGCGCCTGACTGGCCCACGGCCCGTCGCCGAAATGTACTGATCCCGTCGGCGGGGACCAACCGGTCCGTGCTTTACGGTCGGGTGTCGAAGTCCACTTCCACCCGGAAAACGTCGGCACGCAGCCAGGAGATGGTGAGCTCTATCGGCCGGTGGTCGTGTGCGGCGGCGTCGGTGCGGCTTCGGATCGCGATGACCGGTGGGTGTCCAGTCAGGCCCAGGTGGCGTGCGACTTCGGGCGGTGCTGGGTCGATCGCGACGCCGAACCAGCCGCGCACGGGTTTCAGGCCGTAGTGCTGGTCGAGCGCGTCGTGCAGCGATCCTGCCGGATCAAGCACTTGCGGTAGGTCGGGTAACAGGTGCGGCTCGAGCCAGGTGTCGGCGAAGCCGACCAGTTCGTTGTCGACGTAGCGGTCGCGGGAGACCGCGAGCAGTTGGCGGCGCGCTCCGATTCCCATGCGGCGCCGTACTTCTGCCGGCGGCTTGTCGAGCCGCCACCCGGTGGTGCGGATGGTCGGTGTGCGGCCGGCATGGCGCACGCTGGCGCTCCAACTGGGTGGCGTGTTTCGGGCGATGGTGTATTCGATGCGCCGCGAAACGAAGGTCCCGCTTCCCTGCCGGCGGCGCACCAGATAGCGGCTTTCCAGCTCGGCGAGCGCGGCGCGCACGGTCAGATGGCTGACTCCCAGGTCGTGGGCGAGTTTGTCTTCCGCGGGAAGGCGGGTGCCGACCTGCATGCCGGTTATCTGCGACGCGAGCGTTTCTGCCACGCACAAGTACACCGGTAGCCGCGACGTGGGTTGCTCGAGTTGTGCGCCGCCGACGAGCGGTTTCATGGCATCGGGCGGCTTGTGGTGAACGGTCGTGCGCCGCCGGTGTTGTTGACGGCCCCGTCGGGCACGTCGCCGGCCAGGGCATGCAGGATCGAGGTCGCTGCCCGGCGTTCGATCGCCAAGCGCACCGGGCCGACGGCGGATCCCAGGTGGGGAGTGAACAGCGTCTCGTCCAGCAGGTCGATCAAGTCTGGGTGCGGGTGTCCCGGCCGTTGCGGACGTGAGACGTCCTCGAACTCGAACACGTCGGCAGCGTATCCACCCAAGTGGCCGGCGCGCAGCAAGTCCGCGACGGCGCGCTCGCACACCACCGAGCCTCGGCCGACGTTGACCAGCAACGCGCCGGGGCGCGTCGAGGCGAGGGCTTGGCGGTCGAGCAGGTGCGCGGTGCTGTTCAGCAGCGGGGCGCAGACGATGACGGCGTCGCAGGATGTCAGCAGCTCGGTCAGCGTCACCCGCTCGAGCCCGAGTGCGTCGGCGGTCTGGTGTGGCACGGGTTGGGGGTCGCTGTAGCGCAGGCGGGCATCGAACCCGCGCAGCAGCCGGGCAACGGCTTGACCGACGGCGCCGGCGCCGACGATGCCGATGCTGGCGCCGATCAGGGAGCGCCCGTAGAGCACGGGACGCCAGCCCGGGAAGCCAGCGCGGACGCGGCGATCCCCGGCAATCACGTTGCGGGCCAAGCCGATTAGCAGTCCGACGGCGAGCTCGGCGGTGGGACCGGTGAGGAGGTCCTCGACGCAAGTCAGCCAGATGCCCCGGGCGGTACACGCGTCGACGTCGATATTGTCGTAGCCCTTCAGCGCCGCTGCGATCACACGCAGCCGTGGGCATGCGTCGAGGAACTGCGCGTCGATGCGATCGGGCATGAACACCATCAACGCGTCGGCGGTCGCGGTGCGCCGCTGTAGCTCTGAGGCGGAGAGGCTGCCCTCATTTTGGTTCGGTACCACGTCGCAGGTTCGGTCGAGCAGCTCGAGCACCGCTGGATGGACGCGATGGCTGAGCACGACGATCTGGCGTTGCTGCGCGCTCATGCAAACCGCTTCCGTAGCAGGCCACCGAGGATGTCCACCACGGTGACAGTGGCGAGGATGACCAACAGGATGGCAACGACTTCGTGATATTGCAGGGTGCGCAGCGCGACGATCAACTGAAAGCCGATGCCGCCGGCGCCGACGACGCCGACCACGACCGAGGCGCGGAAGTTGTATTCCCACCGATATATGGTCACGTCGGCCATCTGTGGCAGGACCTGAGGCAGCACCCCGTGCAGAATCACCTGAAGCGGCGTTGATCCGACCGCACGCGCTGCTTCGATCGGGGCCGGATCGGCATGTTCGACGGCTTCAGCGAAAAACTTGCCGACCATACCGGCCGAGTGGATGCCGAGCGCGAGGGCCCCGGGTAGGGCACCGAATCCGACCGCCGCGACGAACACGATCGCCATGATCAGCTCGGGCACCGACCGCAGGCCGTTGAGCACCATGCGCGCTGCCCAGTACACGCCCGGATGTGGAGCGGTGTTGCGAGCGCCCAGCAGGGCCAGCGGCGCCGACAGCAGGACCGTGATCGCGGTCGCGGTCACGCTCATCGACAGCGAGTCCCATAGGGGAAGCCACCAGGAATTGAGCTCGGTGAAGTCGGGCGGCATGGAGTGGTCCAGCAGGTCGATGATGTCAGCCAGCCCGGCGGCCAGCCGCTGGGCGTCGAGTAGCCCGACAGCGTGGGCGCACACGACGATGAGGACCAAGACCGCGCCCACCTCCGCGCAGGCTCGGCACCAGCTGAGCCGAGCCGTGCGCGAGATGGACTTGAACTGCGTCTCCCGTCGCTGCGCCCCGATGCGCGACGCGAGGATGCTCATTTGCTCAAGTCGGCAAGGTTGATACCGAGCAGCGGGGCTAGCTGACGCACGACGTTGTAGTCCTGATCGGTAACCGGTGCAAATCCCGCTCCCTTGAACGGCTTAAGCACCGACTGGTCGTCGAGATCAAGGAATGCCGCGCGCACCTTGGCTTTGAATTCCGCAGGCAGGCTCGCCTGGATCGTCCACGGATAGTTCGGATAGGGCACCGACTCAGCGATCACCACCACTTTGTTCCGGTCGATCGTCCCGCTTTCGATCAGCCGCTCGTAGATGGGTTTGCTCAGCCCTCCGGCTTGGGCATTGCCGTTTTGCACCGCCAGGGCGACCGCGTCGTGGGCCCCTACGAACTGCTGCTGGTAATCACCGTGGTCAACCCGCAAGCCTGCCTTCGCAAGCATCGCTTTGGGGATCAGGTGGCTCGATGTGCTGGCAGGATCGCCCCAGGCGACCGTTTTGCCGGCTACATCGTGGAGGGTCTTGATGCCGGACGCCGGGTTGGCCACCAAGACCGACTGATAGGTGGGCGGCTGGCCCTTGACTTCCTGCAGAGCCGCAAAGGGCTCGATATCCGACTTCTGTTTGGCCAGAAGGTAAGACAGCGGTCCGAAGTAGGCGAACTCAAGTCGGTCGTGCGCCATCGCCTCGATCATCGAGGAGTAATCGGTGGTGACGACCAACTCCACCTTCCGCCCCAGCTTGCCCTCAAGGTAGGTCTTGAGCTGCTGGTTCTTCTTCAACACCTCGCCGGCGTTCTCGTCGGGCAGCAGCGCCACCCGCAGGGTGTCCGGCACGGCGCCGCGGGCCGGGGTGGAACTCGAGCTGCATCCGGCCAGCGCCAGCACCAGGGTGACGATCATCGCCAGGACGGCGACACAGTGGGTTCGGTTGAGCCACTTGGACATAGACGTTCCTTCACTCAGTCGATGGTCGATATGTTGGGGGTGCTGATGGTTGGGGTGAGCGCGCCGGTCAGCCTTGGGTGGCTGGGCGCGCCTTCGTAGATCTGCTGCAGCACCCGGCCGGAGACGTCGGTGCTCGGGCCGTCGTAGACGATCTGGCCATGGGCGAGTCCGATGATCCGGTCGGCGTGCTCGAGCGCGAGTTCAACCTGGTGCAGGCTGGCTACCAGCGTGATCCCGTTTTGAACGCAGACGCCGCGCAGTAGTGCCATCACCCGCTGGGCGGTGCCGGGGTCGAGGCTGGCCACGGGTTCGTCGGCAAGGATCAGACGGGGCTGCTGGGCGAGCGCGCGAGCGATGCCGACGCGCTGCTGTTCCCCGCCGCTGAGACTGCCCGCCCGCTCAAGGGCCTTGTCGAGCAGCTCAACTTGGGTGAGCGCGTCCATCGCAATGCATTGGTCGGCGCGCGACGCCGGCAATAGTCCGCGGGCCAGGCCGTGGTAGCCCGTTCGGCCGAGCAGCACGTTGTGCAGGACCGTGCAGCGCGCGATCAGGTGATGATGCTGAAAGACCATGCCCGTCCGGCGGCGGTGCTCACGCAGGGCTCGCCGCGAGTCGAGCGCGGGCAGCGAGTCAGCGCGCACGATGCCCGTCGTGGGCTGGACTAGCAGGTTCATACAGCGCAGCAGCGTGGACTTGCCCGCCCCCGATGGCCCGAGCAACACCGTCACCTGGCCGGGTTCGATCGACAAATAGGTGGGTGCCAGCGCTTGCACACCGCGGCCGTAAGTCTTGCTCACCGCGGCCAGTTCCAGCACAGCTAACTCCTATATAGGACTAGATCAACTACTCGTATTCCTATGGAGGAATTGTGACGTCGGACGAAGGCCGCGGTGAACGAAAGATGAAGCCATACCGACCATCTGCTACCGAAATATGCAGGGGTGCAGCGCAATTAATTTGCTGACTGGTCAGCGCCACCGTTCGGCCTGGGTCGATGTCATTTCGGTATCGCGGGGTGCGGAACAGGTCTTGGACACGCGTGACGGGCTGCCAAAGACTCGGAAGCACAGGTAGCGACGAGAGAAGCGAGATCGCCGAGGTGAGCGGGTACAGCCAGAACGTCTCTTCGTCGCGGGACGCGTTCGATTACGTCATCGTCGGCGCCGGCAGCGCAGGCTGCGTGTTGGCCAATCGGCTCTCGGCGGATCCGTCGGTCCAAGTGTTGTTGCTCGAGGCCGGCCCGCCCGACACCCTGGACACCATTCGGATGCCCGCGCTGTGGAGCGGGTTGTTCGGTTCGGAAGTCGATTGGGATTACCGCCTCGAACCCCAACCGCATTACGCCGGATCTGACCTGTACCCCCGGGGAAAGACGCTGGGCGGTTCGTCCGCGATCAACGCGATGATCTACATTCGCGGTCACCGCACCGACTTCGACTGCTGGAGCGAGAAAGGTTGCCGGGGTTGGGATTACGACGGGATATTGCCCTACTTCGTCAAGGCCGAGAGCAATAGCCGACTCGCGGCACCATTTCACGGCAAAGAAGGCCCGCTGCACGTCGAGGACATGCTGTTCACCCACGAACTCTCGTACAACTGGATCGACTCGGCCGTCGGGTGGGGTCTGCCGTTCAACGACGACTTCAACGGATCGAGCCAAATCGGTTCGGGCGCCTACCAAGTGACGTGTCATCAGGGGTGGCGATGGTCGGCAGCCGACGCGTATCTGAAACCCGTGCACGATCGACCCAACCTGACAGTGCGGGGCAATTCGCCGGCCACCCGGATCCTGTTTGATGGTCAGCGGGCCTGCGGGGTGGCCTATCTGCATGCCGGCATCGAGAACACCGCGCGCGCCGATGCGGAGGTGATCCTCAGCGCAGGAGCGATTAACTCCCCGCAGCTGTTGATGCTGTCGGGCATCGGTGGAGCCCCGCAGTTGCGCGCACACGACATCGCGGTCAAGGTCGACCTGCCCGGCGTTGGAGCCAACCTCAACGACCACACCATGACCCCCATTGTCTGGGCGACGAAAGACTCGACAGATCTGCTGCAACTGGCCACCCCGGAAAACATGACCCGCTGGCAGCAGCGCGGTGGTGGCCCGTTCTGCTCCGTCGCTGCCGAAGTCGGCGGTTTTCTCTGCACCAACGGCAATGACGTCCCCGATGTTCAATTGACCTGTGGACCAACCGCATTGGTGCACCATGGCCGATTCAGTCTGCCGCTGGAGAGCTTCACCATGCTGGTATCAGCCACGCATCCGCGCAGCCGAGGTCGACTGACCTTGCGTTCCAGCGATCCGCTCGGCGCACCCCGCATCGACGCCGGCTACTTCAGCGAGCCCGCCGACCTCAAGGTCGTCATGCAAGGCCTGCGCGCAGTACTGGAAATAGCCGACCGTCAACCGCTCAAGGACAACCTCGGTGCGCTGCGGCTGCCCGACAGTGTTCCCGACGACGCTGCGCTCGCCGAACACATCCGGCGTTGGTCACAAACCCAGTACCACCCGGTCGGGACCTGCGCGATGGGCGTCGATGAAGATTCCGTCGTCGACCCCGAACTCCAGGTGCGCGGAGTCGACAACCTTCGGGTGATCGACGCCTCGGTAATGCCGTCCATCATCGGCGGCAACACCAACGCGACCACCATCGTGATCGGCGAAAAGGGCGCCGATCTAGTGCGGGCCAAGCAGTCCAAGGAAGGCGCATCATGACAACGTTTCGCGCGGCCCAAGTGACCTCGCCGCGAGGACGATTGGCCGTCACCGATCGAACACTGACCGATCCTGTACCCGGCACTGTGCGGGTCGCCGTGGAAGCTTGCGGCATCTGTCACTCCGATGCGATCTTCGTCGACGGCCAGTGGCCGGGTCTGCAGTTCCCGCTCACGCCGGGGCACGAGATCGCCGGGCGCATCGACGCGCTGGGCGAGGGTGTGCAGGGTTGGCGCGAGGGTGACCGGGTGGCGATCGGCGCGTCGGGCGGCTATTGCGAGCACTGCCGTAGCTGTCGGCGCGGCGATTTGGTGCACTGCGAGGCTCACATGGTCACCGGCGCAACGTTTCCCGGCGGATTCGCCGAATACGTCGTGGCGCCGGCGAACGCACTGGCCCGTATTCCCGATGAAATATCGGCGGTTGACGCCGCGCCGCTCGCATGCGCGGGCCTGACCATGTTCAATTCGCTGCGCAGCACCGCCGCTGGGCCCGGCGACTTGGTCGCCATCCTCGGGATTGGCGGCCTTGGTCATCTCGGGGTTCAGTTCGCGGTCAAGATGGGTTTTTGCACCGTCGCGATCGCGCGCGGCCGAGAAAAAGGTTCCTTCGCCCGCGTACTCGGCGCGCATCACTACATCGACTCGCTCACCAGCGACGTGGCCAGCGAACTGCAGAGCCTGGGTGGGGCGCGGGTCATCGCGGCCACCGCCACCAACGCCGAGGCGATCTCCGCCGCGATCGGCGGGCTGGGACTGCACGGCGAACTGCTGCTGCTGGCTCTCTTGGCCGAACCCGTGCCGATAAACCCGATCCAGCTGATCAATACCTCGGGCACGGTTCGCGGCCATCCGGTAGGTGACTCGAACGACCTTGAGGACACCCTCAATTTCGCTGCGCTGCAGGGCATTAAGCCGATGGTGGAGGTTCTGCCGTTGGAGAAGGCCGCCGACGGCTACCAGCGAATGCTGGACAACCAGGCCCGCTTCCGAGTTGTACTCACCACCGAGGCGAACGGCACGTGTGTTTCCTCCCCCAACGTTCTGGTGGGCTGAGTCGTGACGGCCACCGCGGCAGGCGACGTCGACCTGGCCAACCCCGATACCTTCGTCAACGGCGTACCGCACGACGCGCTGACGCAACTGCGGCGTACTGACCCGGTGCACTGGCAGCCCATGGCGGGTGAGCCCGGATTTTGGGCGGTACTACGCCACGCCGACGCGGCTCATGTTGCCCGCCACCCGGAGATCTTCTCCTCAAGCGAGGGCGGCTTCGTCCTCGAGGATCTCCCACCCGAACAGCTGGCAATGATGCGCAACATGCTGTCGGCGATGGATCCCCCCGTCCACACCGTGCATCGCGCGGCGCTGTTACCGCACTTCCGGGCGCGTGTGATGGCCGGGATCGAGGACCAGGTGCGACAGATCTGCCGAACCGTAATGGCCGAAGCGCGGGAGCTTCGCGAGGTGGAGTTTGTCCATGATGTCGCGGCACCACTTCCGTCGAAGGTGATCGGTGAGTTGTTCGGCTTGCCGCCTGAAGACTGGGACTACATCCATGCGTTGGCCGGGCGCATCACCTCGAACCAAGAGCCGGAATTCGTTGGGGCAGAAGGCGACGCTCGCGCCGCCACCATCGAGATGGCCATGTACGGGATCGGACTCGCAGCGGTCCGCCGCCAAAACGACCGGACCGACGACCTCGCTAGCGTGATCCTGCACACGGACTTCGGCGGCCAGCCGATGAGCGATATCGACTTCGGCAGCTTCTTCCTGCAACTGATAATCGCGGGCAACGATACGACGAAGGGGATGCTCTCGTCGGGGCTTCTTAGCCTGGTCCGGCACCCGAAGCAGCTGGCCGAGCTGCGTGCGGACCCCTCCCTGATACCGGGGGCGGTCGAAGAGATCATTCGCTATGACAATCCGTTCCACTGCTTCCGGCGGACCGCGTTGTCGGACACCGAACTCTCGGGCACCCGCATCGCTGCCGGCGACAAGGTGGCGATGTACTACTCGTCCGCCAACCGCGACGAGGAGGTATTCGACGATCCGCAGGCGTTCGACATCCACCGCAGCCCCAACCCGCATCTATCCTTCGGGATCGCCGGCCATTTCTGCCTGGGCGTTCACCTCGCACGCCTTGAAGGCAGGGTCTTCTTTGAGGAACTGCTCGACGCGTTCCGCACGATCGATCTCAATGGCGAACCCGTCAGAACCCGGTCCAACCTGACCAATATGTTGCGACTGCTACCGGTCCGTCTAACCGCCTGAGGGAGTCTGGGCACCGAATCGTATGACCCCACTACACCCGTTCGACAATGCCATCCACCTTGACACCATCGACAGAAACGTCAGGCGCGGCCGTACCCATCCCGAGTGGGCCAACGTGGTCGGCCCGTACGGCGGGATCACCGCCGCCGTCATGCTGCGTGCCATCCAAACGCAGCCCGACTGGATCGGTGAGCCACTGGCGCTGACCGTCAACTTCACGGCGCCCATCGCCGACGGCGATTTCGACATTGCGCTTCGGGCGGCGCGCACCAATCGCACCACTCAACACTGGATCGCCGAACTCAGTCAGCACGGCGCGATCACAACCACCGCGACCGCGGTATTCGGCATCCGACGCGATACCTGGGCTAGTACCGAAGCGCACCCACCGACCGCGCCGCCGCCAGAACAGCTGATCGCCGGTAGCCCCGGTCCGGACGACTTCATCGTCTGGGGACGGCTATACGACGTGCGGTACGTTGCAGGCGCCTATCCGGGCGAACACACGCAACCCGACGCATTGTCGACGAGCACCCTGTGGATGCGCGACAACGCACAACGCCCTGTCGATTACCCGGCCCTGGCCGCCCTGTGCGACATCTCCTACCCGCGAGTGTTCTTGCGTCGCGGCGGATTCGTCCCGTCCGGAACCATCTCGTTGACGACGTATTTCCATGCCGATCAGCAGCAGCTTGACGCCCTGGGCGCTGACTTCGTCTTAGGAACCGCCCACGCCAACCAATTCTGTGGACTCGCGACCGAGCACTGCTGGCGACATCGCACCAAATCGTCTACTTCAAGACCGAACAGCGTCAGGGGTGAGTGTTCGGTTCGCGCCGCGCATTGCGCCGCAACCGCCGAGCAGCAAACGCGTGGATCCGGACTACCACGCTGGCCCAGAGATCCCTGGGAGACAGCAGGCCTTGTCCACGAGCTCGCGATCGGACTTGGCGAGGCGACCCAACAGGGGCACGGATGTAGCGATGATCCAGCGGAATCTGTCTACCAACTGGTCGACCGTCATGCCGAACCTGGGATAGACATCCTCCTCCCGCATCTCACCGTGGGGCGCCGATAGCAGAATGTAGCGAACGATCTCACGATCGAACCAGTCCAATTGATCTGCGCAAGTGGAATTCTCGGTCAACCGACGGCGCGGCGCGCATCTTGACGGCGTACGGTGCGGCCGCGAGGCCGTCTTGTTCGGCGGATCCTCATGGAACTGGCATGCCACCTCTCCGTAGCAAATGGCGAGCAACAGATATCGCAATTGACCGCGGGCGCGGCGCAGCAGTGACATCACCGCGCTGACCGACCGATTGATGATCTCGGCGATCTCCTGGTAGGAGAAGTCCTCCACGTCGGCGTAATACACCACCATGCGGGTGTCTCGTCCCAATTCCTGCAGGGCTTCGGCGATCACCGCAGCCGGCAACGCCTCGAACGCTGCCACCTCCGCCCAGCTCAGCCGAGTCCATGGATGCTCTCCAGCAGTCACCAATTGCACATCGGTAATCGAATCCGTCTGGCCCTCGATCAGCTGGCGGTGTCGACCGCGACAACTGCTGATGTAGGTGTTGGTCAAGGCTTGATACAACGCGATCCTCAGGCTGGCGCCTTCAGGAAATGAGGCGAAACGCCGGTAGGCGTTCATCATCGTCTCCTGCAGGAGATCCTCGGCCTCTAGTCGATCTCCGGTGAGCGCTAGCGCACCCCGGTAGAGCGGGTCGAGCAGTGGGAGAGCCTCGCGCTCGAAACGCGCCGTAAGTTCAGCGTCGGTCTCGCACGCTAGTGGGGAGGATGACCGAGCCGGAACGTCGGAATCGACCATCGTCATCTCGCCCGGGCTGTCATCCGGCCACCCCAGTACCCACGTGCTGCGGCGTAAACCCAACGACAGGAATGTATCTGGATTTGGCGGCAGCGGCTTGCTCGTACTTGGCGTAGGGCCCGGGAGCGTCTTTTGCCCGCTGTAACAGGCGGTTGCGTTCGGCACCCTCGATCTCCTCGGCCCTGAATTGGCCACGGATACCGCGGCCGTACAGCGTCACGATCGGATTCGCTTTAACGTTGTGGTACCAAGCCGGATTTCGGGATCCACCGAAGTTCGAAGCAATGAGGATGACGCGCCCTCGATCAGTGAAGTACACCAGCGCACTGTTGCGGGTTGCGCCGGACTTGGCGCCCACGTGCGTCATAACGATCGCGGCGACAGGCCAAACGCAGGAAACCCGCCCTCGCGTGTACCGGAGCAATATCGGATCGGCTCGGGAGCCGATGTCGCGGAGGAAGCAACCACCCAGTCGCGTCAGAGCCACCCGACCGACGATCCGATGGGCAACTGAGCGGCCCAGATTCACGACAGGAACGGACATGTGCGGTCAGAATCCTTTCATTTCGAATGAACAGCAACAGGTTTCGAGTGATGATCGCGCCGAGCCCTCAATCACGGCGCCGTCTTCGGGTTCCGCCAGGTCGGTCATGGGATTACCTGTCTTTCCGCACCGGCCGTAATGCCTGGCATCGAAACTGGCTGCGCCAGAACATATCTGCTATCTCGCAGCGGCTTTGCTTCGTCTCGGTGAGCGCCGCAATGTTGTCGAGTAGTCGGAGCGTTTCCGATTCGGGCCTGATGGAAAGCAAGATGAACGCTCGTTCTACGCCGTGCTGACGGTAAGCGTCCAGAACAGCGGGTTCGACGCTTTCAGGGACGATGACGCTGACTGGAATGTCGGTGGCACCTTCAAGAAGGCTCAGTTGCGCGGGGACCATCTCCGCGGCCGGCACGCTCATGGGCATCCATCCACCGTGATGCCGCCGCGCTCGAGATACCGTCGCCCTGGTGAATCCGCCGAAGTAAATCTTCGGATGCGGCTTCTGGACGGGCTTGGGCCAGCAGTAGGTGGCATCGAAATCGACGTACCGGCCATGAAACTCGGCTTGGTCGTTGGCCCACAGTTCTTTCATGGCGGCCAATTTCTCGTCAAGCAGTTTGCCGCGCAGTGTGGCGTGAACGCCGTGATCGGCAGCCTCTTCGAGATTCCACCCCAGGCCCAGGCCGAGCAGCACCCGACCCGCGGATATCTGATCGAGGCTGGAAATCGCCTTCGCCGTTTGAATCGTGTCCCGTTGCGGCAGAAGAAGTACTCCAGGCCCAATCAGGAGTTTGGATGTCGCGAGAGCGGCCGCTGTCAGCGCGACGAAAGGGTCGTAGCACCGATAGTACTCACGAGGCAACTCGCCACCCGCCGGGAACGGCGTCGCCCGACTTGCCGGGATGTGTGAATGTTCAGCCACGACAAGGGAGTCAAAGCCCCGGTCTTCCAATGCTTTCGCGAGTACGTCCGGGCGGATGCCTTCATCGGTGATGGCGGTGGCGACGCCGAGTTTCATTGGCTGCCCCCGGTCACGCTGGCAACAAACGCCATGGACGATCTTTCTGATCGCGTCCTACTCATGTCATCGAGTCAATGCCGCATTGCGTTGCGTGTCCAAGACCTGTTTAACAATGCGCGATGCAAATCAGGCATCGTTGCTGTCCCAGATGCCGAGACACTCGGAGGACTACAGTGAGCTCATGACTGATTCGGCATCGCGGGTGGTAGACCTCGATCTGCGACTGGTCGGATACTTCGTCGCGGTGGCTGAGCACCGGCACTTCGGCCGCGCCGCGGCAGCGCTGCGCGTTGCGCAGCCTTCGCTAAGCCGGCAGATCCGTCGCCTGGAGCAGCAGATGGGCGTCCGCCTGTTTGACCGCTCGCCGCAAAGCACCAGGCTCACCGAGGCAGGCGAGGTATTCCTGCCTCGAGCGAAGACGCTACTGCGCTCGGCCGCCCAAGCCACCGCGCAGGCCCGGGACGCCGCCAAGCCCGGCCGTATAACCATCGGCTACACAACAGGTATGGTCATCACCCCGGTGGTGCGCGCGTTGCGTCGCGAGCACCCCTACGCGGATGTACAAGCCCTGCACCTGAATTGGAACCAGCCGCGCGATGCACTGCTCGACCACCGGGTGGACGCGGCGGTTTGCGCACTGCCTTTTTCCACCGACCAGCTGCATGTCACGATCCTCTGCGACGTGCCCCGGGTGGTGCTCATGCCCCGCGACCATCGCCTCGCGGGCAGGCAATCGGTCACCATCGACGACATCGCCGACGAACCCATACCGAAATTTCGCGACTGCGACCCGGCCTGGAATGCCTTCTGGCGCATCGATCCTCGGCCTGACGGGCGCGCGGCACCCGAAGGTCCACTCTTCGATACTCTCGAGGACGGGTTAGAAATCGTTGCCGCCGGGCAGGCGGTTGCCGTCACGACCGGTTTTCACGAACGCTTGCGACCTGACATCACCACCGTCCCCTTGGAAGGCGTCGAACCCGGCCATATCATCGTGGCGAGCCGCGCCGGGGACCGCAGCCGTCTGGTGGCGGCTTTTCGTGAACTCGCCGTGGTGCACTTCACCGCTCCGGCGCGGAACTAGCGACTCGAGCGCCGACATTCAGCTGTTCCACTAGTAGTTGTTGTATTCCGAGAAGACAACCGCGTTGCCTTCGCTATCGGTCGCGAGCAGCGTCAAATAGTTTCCCTCATCGTCGGTGCCGCCTCTCGAATTGATGGACGGAATCACCGGAAAAGTCGATCCCATCGACTCGAGTTGGGCGTGCGTATCTTGCAGGGAGTCGACGACCAAGCTGGCTGAGCTGTTGGCGCGCCCCGGCGCAACGCCCTCCGCGCGATCCGCGGCATAGATACCGAATACGGACTTGATACCCCAAAAGCCGTACCAGGATTCGTCCGAGTACGGCTTCCCGAAGCTCATCGTGTCGCCGTAGAAGTTCCTTGCGGCTTCCAGATTCGGCTCTGGTGTCTCGACGTAGTCCAAGTTCTTCACCTCGCCCGTGGGTTGGTGCATTTTGGTGATGAAGGTTTCAAAGAGTTGCATGCCGCCCTGGGCGCCCGTTTCGAAGATGTGCGTCACGAAGGCGACCTGCTTGAAGGGATGCTCACCCTGACCCGAAAGCTCTCGTTGGTAGGTGACGATCGCACCTGCGCCGAAGCGCTTGGCGCGCAGAGCTCGGATGGTCATGCTTGCGGCCAGACCGGACTTCGAGCGGTCGTACTGATTCCAGTTCGCAGCAAGACCGTCTCGGATACCGGTTGGGCCGCAATCGATGCCGCGATCATTGATCCGGCTGCTATCGAACCACCGGCTGTCGTTCCCTATTCCCGCGGCCATGACGGCGCGGGGATCGGTTCGCAGCCAGGCGTTCTCGAGCGCTTGGACCGCGGCGACGACGTCCGCGGGCGTGCCGTCCTGAGCCTGCACGGAGGGTACATCCGGCGCGGGATGGTCACCAACGGGGTAGACCCGTTGCATCAGTACGAAGACGTTTGCGGCGGGGTCGCTTCCCACCGCGTAAAGGTCGGAACCTCGACGTCGTATGCCGGTGAGGAATGTGGTGCCGGCGGCCTCAAGGCGCGCAACGGTTTTGACGAGATCGTCCACATCTATCGTATTGTATCCATTCGGGAGGCCCGGCCGGACCGGTGCGAATCCGTCGAGGCCGGTGTTGTCGAGAACCAGACGCGGACCGCCCATGTCGAATGCGGCATATGTCGGAGTCTGGACCTCTGGTTCCCCAACGAACTTTGAGTAGAACCGGACGGCGCGCGCTAGGTCAGTGACCGGATAGGTGAAGTCGTAGCGGAAGCTCGCCGTGCCCGACTTCGCCGGCATCTTGGTCACCGGGTCGTAGGACAGCCACCACGAGTCCGACTCGTGCGAGAGCTTCCAGCAGCCGCCCTCTTTCACGAATGCCTGCAGGATCAGGCCGCGGTTGCCGTAGGCCCAGTCGCTGACATGGTTGGCAACGCTCGTTATCTCTCCGGACACCAGATCTGCCCAATAAAGCGCGGTGGCGGTCTGGCCCTGGACAGACACTTCGGCGCGGCGGATGGTCATGTTCGCCGACCGCGTGTGACCGTCGGGGGCGAGCTCGAGGAAACCCCACTCGTCGGGCAAGCCGCGCGCCACCTCCTGCGGGCCGGACTGGATACCTGCAGACCACGACGTCAGGCGCGTCACGTCCGGCGTGACTCGGTCCACGTATGCGGCAGGATCAGCGCCGATCCAGGACTGGTGCAATGCCACGATGGTGTCCATGACGCCCCGAACGTCCGCGTTCGAGGCATCCGCGGCGACGAGCTCGGATGGGTCGAAACCGACCCTGCCTGCTGCGCCCGCCGGCGGCGTCGTTGTGGGGCAGGAGCCGGGCGCGGCCGGCTTGAGTGCTTGCCACCAAGGTCGGGACGCGGAACAGCCGACGAGCGTTGTCGTGACCAAGCACGGGACGAGCGCTGCCACGAGCACGCGATTTGGCATGGCACTACCTCGAAGTCTTTCAGCAGGCAGCTCCTATTCAAACGCGCCGGCGCGTTGGTTGGCGACGCGACCGCCACATTGCGCGGCATCTAGGATGAAGGAAGCGCGAACTTGTCAATGAGCGGGCGGCAACCCCACGGTCGGTGCCTCTGGTTTCGCGCCCGAATACCGTGATGGTGCGTCAGCGGCCAACTTGGTTTGTTAGTCGAACATATGTTCTAATGGAGTCCCCTGCCCGGCCCGCTCGCTGCGGGTGATGTTCAGAAGGAGATCGCCGAACGATGACCGTAGACACTCTGTCAGCTGAAGCGCCGTCCACCGACTCCGACACTCCCGCCGCCACGGCTGCATTCGTTGAGCCCACCGCGGTTGGCGCTACGCCGGCGTCCGACGCGGCAACCCCTGAAGCTTCCGCCGGCCAGAAGCCAAGGAAGGCCCCGGCCAAGAAGGCGACCAGCAAGAAGGTCAAGTCTCTTGAGCTGACCCTCACTGTCACCGGCACGGCCGACGGCGAATGGCGCGCGGAGCTAAAGCAGGGCACCACCTACCTGGCCCGCAACCTCGCGGTCGCGGCCGCCGCCGTCTCGCGCGCCGCCAAGGAACTGCATGAGGAGCTCGCCACCCCAATCGACGAGGTAATCGAAGAGGCGCGGTCCCAACAAGCCGCCAGGGTCGTCGCCCTCGAAGCCGAACTGGAAGCCGCTCGCAAAGTCCTCGCCGACCTGGACTGAGGTTCCCGAGCGGTTTGCACGTCACAGTTTCACGGTCTTACGCATCGAGAGGCGCCGCCGGGCACTGCGAACACCTTGCGAGGCAACACCTTCGGGTGCCCTCCTAGCGCCAGGTGATCAACGACCAGCACATCGACCCGGTCATGATCACTTCGGTGGGCGCGGACGGTATCGAACCGCCGACCGCTGGTGTGTAAAACCAGAGCTCTACCACTGAGCTACGCGCCCTATATGCCCGCCGCAGGCTACACGCCTGGACGCCCGGACCTCAAACTCTCAGACCCGCAAGGCCGCCAGCGCATCGGTCCACAATCGCTGATCGCGAGCCTCGCCGGGCTCTTTCATCTCGGCGAATTGGATGATCCCGGATCGGTCGACGACGAACGTGCCGCGATTCGAATAGCCGGCCTGGTCGTTGAACACGCCGTAGGCCTGGGCGACCTCGCCGTGCGGCCAGAAATCCGATAGCACCGGAAACGTGAACCCGCTTTCGATGGCCCAGATCTTGTGCGTCGGTGGCGGACCCACCGAGATCGCCAGTGCCACGCTGTCTTTGTTTTCGAATTGGGGCAGGTGATCGCGCAGCAGGTCCAGTTCGCCCTGGCAGATCCCGGTGAACGCCAGCGGGAAGAACACCAGCAGAACGTCCTTGTCGCCGCGATAGCCGCTCAGCGTGATGCGCTGCTGGTTTTGGTCGCGCAGAGTGAAATCGGGGGCTGTCGTCCCGACCGGCAGCATTAACGCTTCCCGGCGCGCGACTTCGGTTGCACCAACCGGCTGGCGCTCCAATCCCCCAGGTTGACCGACGACGTCGGCATCAGGCCGGCGGTCGGAGCAGCCTCGGCGATCTCCGCGGGCAGAACGTGGCCAGGCTTACCGGTCTTGGGGGTCAACACCCAGATCACGCCATCCTCGGCCAGCGGGCTGATGGCGTCCATCAGGGTGTCCACCAGGTCGCCATCGCCATCGCGCCACCACAGCAGCACGACGTCGACGACCTCGTCGGTGTCCTCATCGAGCAGCTCGGAGCCGCAGGCTTCCTCGACCGCCGCGCGGATGTTGTCGTCGGTGTCCTCGTCCCAACCGAACTCCTGGACAACCTGGTCTCGTTGCACGCCCAGTTTGCGAGCGAAGTCCGAGGCGTCATCCGCCGCGACCACCGTGGATCCTCCTTAACAACACACCGTGCGCGCCATGCGATTGGGGATTATCGTCGCACAGCCAGAACCTGGTTCACACTCCACCTCAGAAGGACGCCAGGCAGAGTTTCAGCGCCTTGGTCTTGGTGTCGTTGAGTTGATCGACCCGCCGGTTGAATTCACCGGTCCCCGCGTGGGTGCCGATCGCGTTCGCCACCCCGTGCGCCGCGTCGATATAAGAGTTGAATGCGTCCTTCAGCTGCGACGACAGGGCATCGTTGAAATTGTTGCCCACCGTCGAGGCGCTGTTGTTGAGCGCATCGATCGCCGGGCCTTCGAACGGGCCGGTACCGCGGCCGCCGTTGAACGCCCCGACATAGGCATTCACCTTGTCGATCGCTTCCTTGCTGGTGGTCGCCAGCGAGTCGCACGAGCTGCGCACCGCCTTGGTCGTCAGCGACTGTTGCCGCTGGGACTCCCGAACGCTCGACGTCGCGATCGAAGCGGACACCGATGACGACACCGACTGCCGGTAAGCCGGCGCGACCTTCGTGTCGGGTGTCGCCGTGCCGTTGGTGACAGTGGTGCACCCCACGATGCCCATCAGCGCGGTTGCGATGCAGCCAAGCGCCAGCACGCCACGCTTGGGGAACTCTCCCCCACGCGTGCGCGGGACGACTTTCCATCCGGTGAGCACGGGTTCTGACGTTACCGGGTGGGCGATTGCTGTTGCCCCCGACGCACCGAGGTTTGGTGTCGGCGGGTGACCCTTGGCAGGCGAACCGATTGCGGCTACCCGCCCGAAGCGCCGGTACGGCACGATAGAAGACGAACACGCATGCAGGTAACCGCCGAGAGCAGGAGTAGTGCGTTGACGACCGAGTTCGCACGCCACGATCTGGCCAAAACCCCAAGCAACGGAAGCGAACCCGATCGCGTCCGGGTGATCCGCGAGGGCGTGGCGTCGTATCTGCCCGACATCGACCCCGAGGAAACCTCGGAGTGGCTGGAGTCCTTCGACGACCTGCTGGCGCGCTCGGGCCCGGCGCGGGCGCGCTACCTGATGCTGCGGCTGCTGGAGCGAGCGAGTGAACAGCGGGTGGCCATCCCGGCACTGACGTCGACCGACTACGTCAACACCATTCCGACCGAGCTGGAACCGTGGTTCCCCGGCGACGAGGACGTCGAGCGGCGCTTCCGCGCGTGGATCCGGTGGAATGCCGCCATCATGGTGCACCGCGCCCAGCGTCCCGGAATCGGCGTGGGCGGCCACATTTCGACGTACGCCTCGTCGGCGGCGCTGTACGAGGTCGGTTTCAACCACTTCTTCCGTGGCAAGACGCATCCCGGTGGCGGGGACCAGGTGTTCATCCAGGGCCACGCGTCGCCGGGGATTTACGCGCGCGCTTTCCTGGAGGGCCGGCTGACCACCGACCGGCTCGACGGCTTCCGGCAGGAGCACAGCCACCCGGGCGGCGGCCTGCCGTCCTACCCGCACCCGCGGCTGATGCCCGATTTCTGGGAGTTCCCGACGGTGTCGATGGGCCTCGGCCCGATGAACGCCATCTACCAGGCCCGGTTCAACCACTACCTGCACGACCGCGGCATCAAGGACACCTCCGATCAGCATGTGTGGGCGTTCCTCGGCGACGGCGAGATGGACGAGCCGGAGAGCCGCGGCCTGATCCAGGTCGCCGCCAACGAGGCGCTGGACAACCTGACCTTCGTCATCAACTGCAACCTGCAGCGGCTCGACGGTCCGGTGCGCGGCAACGGCAAGATCATCCAGGAGCTGGAGTCCTTCTTCCGCGGCGCCGGCTGGAACGTCATCAAGGTGGTCTGGGGCCGCGAGTGGGACGCCCTGCTGCACGCCGACAAGGACGGCGCGCTGGTGAATTTGATGAACACCACGCCCGACGGCGACTACCAGACCTACAAGGCCAACGACGGCGCCTACGTCCGCGACCACTTCTTCGGCCGCGACCCGCGCACCAAGGCCCTGGTCGAGCCGATGACCGACGCCGAGATCTGGAACCTCAAGCGTGGTGGCCACGACTACCGCAAGGTCTATGCCGCCTATCGGGGCGCGGTAGACCATAAGGGACAGCCGACGGTGATCCTGGCAAAGACGATCAAGGGTTATTCGCTGGGTGCTCACTTCCAGGGCCGCAACGCCACACACCAGATGAAAAAGCTTGCGATAGAAGACCTTAAGTACTTCCGCGACGCCATCCGGATTCCGATCAGCGACGCTCAGCTGGAGGAAGACCCCTACCTGCCGCCCTACTACCACCCGGGACCCGACGCCCCCGAGATCCGCTACATGCTGGACCGGCGCCGCACGCTGGGCGGCTTCCTGCCAGAGCGCCCGACCAAGGCCAAGGCGTTCAAGCTTCCGAGCCGCGACATCTACGCCGCGCTGAAGAAGGGCTCGGGCACCCAAGAGGTCGCCACCACCATGGCGACGGTCCGAACCTTCAAAGAAGTGTTGCGGGACAAGGAGATTGGCCCGCGTATCGTGCCGATCATCCCGGACGAGGCACGCACGTTCGGGATGGACTCGTGGTTCCCGTCGCTGAAGATCTACAACCGCAACGGCCAGCTCTACACGGCCGTCGACGCCGATCTGATGTTGGCGTACAAGGAAAGTGAAGTCGGGCAGATCCTGCACGAGGGCATCAACGAAGCCGGGTCGGTGGCCTCGTTCACCGCGGCCGGCACGTCGTATGCGACGCACAACGAGCCGATGATCCCGATCTACATCTTCTATTCGATGTTCGGGTTCCAGCGCACCGGCGACAGCTTGTGGGCCGCGGCCGATCAGATGGCGCGCGGCTTCTTGCTCGGGGCCACCGCTGGACGCACCACCCTGACCGGTGAAGGCCTGCAGCACGCCGACGGACATTCGCTGCTGTTGGCCGCCACCAATCCGGCGGTGGTGTCCTACGACCCGGCGTTCGCCTACGAGATCGCCTACATCATCGAGAGCGGGCTGGCGCGGATGTTCGGCCAGAACCCCGAGAACGTCTACTTCTACATCACGATCTATAACGAGCCGTATGTGCAGCCGCCGGAGCCGCACAACCTCGATCCCGAAGGCGTGCTGCGTGGGATCTACCGCTACCAAGCGGCCACCGAGCAGCGCACCAACGCCGCGCAGATCCTGGCCTCAGGGGTCGCGATGCCGTCGGCGGTCAAGGCCGCCGAGCTGCTCGCCGCCGAATGGGATGTGGCCGCCGACGTGTGGTCGGTGACCAGCTGGGGTGAACTGAACCGCGACGGGCTGGCGATCCAGCGCGAGCAGCTGCGCCACCCCGAGAAGACGGCCGGCGTCCCCTACGTCACGAAGGCGCTCGAGGGCGCAACCGGACCGGTGATCGCCGTATCAGACTGGATGCGGGCGGTGCCCGAGCAGATCCGGCCGTGGGTGCCCGGCACTTACGTCACGCTGGGCACCGACGGGTTCGGCTTCTCCGATACCCGGCCGGCGGCCCGGCGGTACTTCAACACCGACGCCGAGTCGCAGGTGGTGGCGGTGCTCGAAGCGCTGGCCCGCGACGGCGAAATCGACCCGTCGGTGCCGATCGCGGCGGCGCGTCAGTACCAGATCGACAACGTGCAGGCCGCCCCGAAGCAGACGTCCGATCCCGGGCCCGGCGCATAGGTCGGCTTCCGCCGAACGTGACACTGCAGTCACGGTGGGCACCGAGCGTGGCTGCAGCGTCACGTTCGGCCGGGGGTGCTTGCCCGTACCCCGTGACACCCCGGTAAGACCCCGCCTGCTTTATGGGAAAGTTCCAGAAATCAGGCGTAGCTTTTAGGGGTGAATGACAACCCCTTCGCTGGCCCATTTGCCAAGCATCCGAGGTCACCCCTCGAAACCTTGGATACGGTCCCGGAATCCGTGCTGCGTCGGCTGAAGCAGTATTCCGGCCGGTTGGCCACCGAAGCAGTGTCGGCCATGCAGGACCGACTGCCGTTCTTCGCCGAACTGGAAGCCTCCCAACGCGCCAGCGTGGCGCTGGTCGTGCAGACGGCCGTCGTGAACTTCGTCGAGTGGATGCACGACCCGCACAGCAATGTCAGCTACACCGCACAAGCCTTTGAGCTGGTGCCCCAGGACCTGACCCGTCGGATCGCGCTGCGCCACAGCGTGGACATGGTGCGGGTAACGATGGAGTTCTTCGAGGAAGTCGTGCCACTGCTGGCCCGCTCCGAAGAGCAGTTGACCGCGCTGACGGTGGGGATCTTGAAGTACAGCCGCGACCTCGCGTTCACCTTCGCCGGCGAGTACGCCGACGCGGCCGAAGCACGGGGCAGCTGGGACAGCCGGATGGAGGCCAGCGTGGTCGACGCCGTGGTGCGCGGCGACACCGGCCCCGAGCTGTTGTCCCGAGCGGCCGCGCTGAACTGGGACACCACCGCGCCGGCGACGGTGGTGGTCGGGACGCCGGCTCCCAACCGTGACAACACCAACAGCGAGGGTGCCAGCGAGCGGGCCAGCCAGATCGTCCGCGACACGGCCGCTCTGCACGGCCGCGCGGCCCTCACCGATGTGCACGGCACCTGGCTGGTGGCCATTGTGTCGGGGCAGTTGTCGCCGACGGACAAGTTTCTGGGCGATCTATTGAGGGCGTTCGCCGACGGCCCGGTGGTCATCGGGCCCACCGCGCCGATGCTGACCGCGGCCTATCACAGTGCAAGCGAAGCCATCTCGGGGATGAACGCCGTTGCCGGCTGGGGCGGTGCACCGCGGCCCGTGCTGGCGCGTGAGCTGCTGCCAGAACGTGCGCTGATGGGAGATGCGTCGGCCATCGTCGCGTTGCACACCGACGTGATGGGGCCACTGGCCGACGCCGGGCCCACGCTGATCGAAACTCTTGATGCTTACTTAGATTGCGGCGGCGCGATCGAGGCTTGCGCCCGCAAGTTGTTCGTTCATCCAAACACCGTGCGATATCGACTCAAGCGCATCACCGACTTCACCGGGCGTGATCCCACGCAACCACGCGACGCGTACGTGTTGCGAGTGGCCGCGACGGTCGGCCAACTCAACTACCCCACCCATCCCTCTAGTGTTGGTACCAGCGCGATGCCGGCGGTCCCGCTGCCGGTCAGAGGGGGTTCTGCGACGCCTTCCATGCGATAGTGATTCAGGCAACAGATCGCGGCGCGGTATCAAATACGTAGCTTGTCGAGCGGTTTTGTGGGGTTTCCACAAAAACCTAAGACGAGGTTCATAATCTGTTACACCCGCCAAAACCGTTTCCACAGTGTTCTCTTAGACACGTGATTGCATTACTCGCGCCCGGACAGGGTTCGCAGACGGAGGGGATGCTCTCGCCGTGGCTGGAATTGCCAGGGGCGACAGAGCAGATGACTCTGTGGTCCAAGGCCAGCGGCCTGGACCTGGTCCGTCTGGGCACCACCGCGTCGAACGAAGAGATCACCGACACGGCGATCACCCAGCCACTGGTCGTCGCGGCCACCCTGCTCGCGCATCAGGAGCTGACCAAGCGCGGCGTGTTCGCCGGCGAGGACTTCATCGTGGCCGGCCACTCGGTCGGCGAGATCGCCGCCTACGCGATCGCCGGTGTGATCGCGGCCGATGACGCCGTCGCGCTGGCCGCCACCCGTGGCGCCGAGATGGCCAAGGCGTGTGCCGCCGAGCCGACCGGCATGTCCGCAGTGCTGGGCGGCGACGAGACCGAAGTCCTGACCCGCCTCGAGCAGCTCGATCTGATCCCCGCGAACCGCAATGCTGCCGGCCAGATCGTCGCCGCCGGCCCGCTGACCGCGCTGGAAAAGCTCGCCGAAGACCCGCCGGCCAAGGCCCGGGTACGCGCTCTCGGTGTGGCCGGAGCGTTTCACACCAAGTTCATGGCGTCCGCGCTGGACGGCTACGCCGCTGCGGCGGCCGCTATCGCGACCGCCGAGCCCACTGCCACCCTGCTGTCCAACCGCGACGGAAAGCCCGTCACTACGGCGGCGGTGGCGATGGAAACGCTGGTCGCTCAGTTGACCCAGCCGGTGCGGTGGGACCTGTGCACCGCAACGATGGCCGAGCACAGTGTCAAGGCGATCGTCGAGTTCCCGCCCGCGGGCACGCTCGCCGGCATCGCCAAACGTGAACTTCGGGGGGTGACGGTCCGTGCCGTCAAAACGCCCGCAGACCTGGACGCGCTGGCTGACATCTAACGCCAGCTCGGCCAGTTGTAGCCAGTACAACCGCATAAGAGCACATCAATCCGATTTGCACACAACACATTACGAAGGGAAATAAGGCTGTGTCTGTTAGCCAGGAAGAAATCATCGCCGGTATCGCCGAGATCATCGAAGAGGTCACCGGTATCGAGCCTTCCGAGGTCACCCCGGAAAAGTCGTTCGTCGACGACCTGGACATCGACTCGCTGTCGATGGTTGAGATCGCCGTCCAGACCGAGGACAAGTACGGCGTGAAGATCCCGGACGAGGACCTTGCCGGCCTGCGCACCGTTGGTGACGTCGTCTCCTACATCCAGAAGCTTGAAGAAGAGAACCCCGAGGCCGCCGAGGCGCTGCGCACCAAGCTCGTCGCCGAGAACCCCGACGCTGCTGCCAACGTTCAGGCAAGGCTGGAAGCGGACAGCAAGTGACCAAGCCTTCCACTGCTAACGGCGGTTACCCCAATGTTGTGGTAACCGCTGTCGCGGCGACGACGTCGATCGCGCCGGACATCGAGAGCACGTGGAAGGGCTTGCTGGCTGGCGAGAGCGGCATCCGCGTCCTCGAAGATGAGTTCGTCACCAAATGGGACCTGCCCGTCAGGATCGGTGGGCACCTCAAAGAGCCGATCGATGACCACATGAGCAGGCTGGACATGCGGCGCATGTCGTATGTCCAGCGCTTGGCCAAGTATCTCTGCGGCCAGCTGTGGGAGTCGGCGGGCAACCCGGAGCTCGATCCGGACCGGTTCACCGTCGTGGTGGGCACCGGTCTAGGTGGCGCCGAGCGGATCGTCGAGAGCTATGACCTGATGAACGAGGGCGGCCCCCGCAAGGTGTCGCCGCTCGCCGTTCAGATGATCATGCCCAACGGTGCCGCTGCGGTCGTCGGTCTGGAGCTCGGAGCGCGGGCCGGGGTCATCACCCCGGTGTCGGCGTGTTCGTCGGGCTCCGAGGCAATCGCCCACGCCTGGCGCCAGATCGTCATGGGTGATGCTGAGGTCGCCGTCTGCGGCGGTGTCGAAGGGCCGATCGAGGCGCTGCCCATCGCGGCGTTCTCGATGATGCGGGCCATGTCGACTCGCAACGACGAGCCCGAGCGGGCGTCGCGGCCGTTCGACAAAGACCGCGACGGCTTCGTGTTCGGCGAGGCCGGGGCGCTCATGCTCATCGAGACCGAGGAGCACGCCAAGGCCCGCGGCGCCAAGCCGTTGGCCCGGTTGATGGGTTCCGGCATCACCTCGGACGCCTTCCACATGGTGGCGCCCGCGGCGGACGGTGTTCGCGCCGGTCGGGCGATGACCCGGGCGCTGGAGCTGGCGGGCTTGTCCGCCAAGGACATCGACCATGTGAACGCACACGGGACGGCGACGCCGATCGGCGACACCGCAGAGGCCAATGCCATCCGGGTTGCCGGATGCGAACGGGCCGCCGTGTACGCGCCGAAATCGGCGCTGGGGCACTCTATCGGCGCGGTCGGGGCGCTCGAGTCGGTGCTCACGGTGCTGTCACTAAGGGATGGGGTCATTCCGCCGACCCTGAACTACGAAACCCCCGATCCCGAGATCGCGCTGGATGTCGTTGCGGGCGAACCTCGCACCGGTGATTTCCGTTAT
This sequence comes from Mycobacterium montefiorense, assembly GCF_003112775.1. Lineage (GTDB taxonomy): Bacteria > Actinomycetota > Actinomycetes > Mycobacteriales > Mycobacteriaceae > Mycobacterium > Mycobacterium montefiorense. The sequence continues at coordinate 145,895 of NZ_BFCH01000011.1, forward strand.
GCGATCAACAACTCATTCGGGTTCGGCGGCCACAACGTGGCCCTCGCCTTCGGGCGTTACTGAGCACGAGAGGAACGTTCGTCACTCCCATGACAGAACTGGTTACGGGGAAAGCTTTCCCCAATGTGGTCGTCACCGGCATTGCCGCGACGACTGCTTTGGCACCCGATGCGGAAAACACCTGGAAGTTGCTGCTAGACGGCCAGAGTGGAATCCGTACGCTCACCGACCCGTTCGTCGAACTGTACGACCTGCCGGTTCGCATCGGCGGGCATCTGGTGGAGGAGTTCGACAGTCAGCTCACGCGTATCGAGCTGCGTCGCACCGGCTACCTGCAGAGAATGTCCACCGTCGTGGGCCGCCGGGTGTGGGAGAACGCCGGTTCGCCTGAAGTCGACACCAACCGGTTGGCGGTGTCGATCGGCACCGGCCTCGGCTCGTCCGAGGAACTGGTGTTCAGCTACGACGGCATGCGCGAGCGCGGCATGAAGGCTGTCTCGCCACTCGGCGTGCAGAAGTACATGCCCAACGGAGCCGCCGCGGCGGTCGGCCTGGAACGGCATGCCAAGGCCGGGGTCATGACGCCGGTCTCGGCGTGCGCATCCGGCTGCGAGGCCATCGCCCGGGCGTGGCAGCAGATCGTGCTGGGCGAAGCCGACATCGCCATTTGCGGCGGCGTCGAGACCCAGATCGAGGCGGTGCCGATCGCGGCGTTCGCCGCGATGCGCGTCGTCATGTCGACCACCAACGACGACCCCGCCGGCGCGTGCCGCCCGTTCGACAAGGACCGGAACGGCTTCGTGTTCGGTGAGGCCGGCGCGCTCATGGTCATCGAGACCGAGGAGCATGCGAAAGCCCGCGGCGCCAATATCCTGGCCCGCATCATGGGAGCCAGCGTGACCTCGGACGGATTCCACATGGTCGCACCGGATCCCAACGGCGAACGTGCCGGGCATGCGATGACGCGGGCGATCCAGCTCGCGGGCATCACCCCCACCGAGATCGACCACGTCAACGCCCATGCCACCGGCACCCAGGTCGGCGACCTTGCCGAGAGCAAGGCCATCAACCGGGCTTTGGGCAACCACCACCCCGCGGTCTACGCGCCCAAGGCGGCGCTCGGCCACTCGGTGGGTGCGGTCGGTGCGTTGGAATCAATCTTGACGGTCCTCGCGTTGCGGGAGCAGGTGATCCCGCCGACACTGAATTTGGTAAACCTCGATCCAGAAATCGATTTGGACGTGGTGGCGGGTAAGCCGCGGCCGGGCAACTACCGGTTCGCGATTAACAACTCGTTCGGATTCGGCGGTCACAACGCGGCGATCACCTTTGGACGGTATTAAACCCAGCGGTATTGATTCACCGGAAACAGGAGACCTGCGATGACACTCATGGCCCCCGAGGCAGTTGGCGAGTCGCTCGACCCCCGCGACCCCTTGCTGCGTCTGAGCAATTTCTTCGACGACGGCACCGTTGCCTTACTGCACGAGCGTGACCGTTCCGGTGTGCTTGCGGCATCGGGCACCGTGAATGGTGTTCGCACCATTGCCTTCTGCACCGACGGAACGGTGATGGGCGGCGCGATGGGCATCGAAGGCTGCACGCACATCGTCAACGCCTACGACACCGCCATCGAGGAGCAGAGCCCGATCGTGGGCATCTGGCACTCCGGTGGTGCCCGGTTGGCCGAAGGTGTCAAGGCACTGCACGCGGTTGGCCTGGTGTTCGAGGCCATGATTCGGGCTTCGGGCTATATCCCGCAGGTCTCGGTGGTCGTCGGCTTCGCGGCCGGCGGTGCCGCCTACGGACCGGCGCTGACCGACGTCATCGTGATGGCGCCCGAAAGCCGGGTGTTCGTCACCGGGCCGGACGTGGTGCGCAGCGTCACCGGCGAGAACGTGGACATGTGCTCGCTCGGTGGCCCCGAAACTCACCACAAGAAGTCCGGGGTGTGCCACATCGTCGCCGACGACGAGCTCAACGCTTACGAGCGTGGCCGCCGGCTGGTTGGATTGTTCTGCCAGCAGGGGCATTTCGACCGTAACAAGGCCGAAGCCGGTGACACCGACATCCACGCGCTGCTGCCGGACTCGGCGCGGCGCGCCTACGACGTCCACCCGATCGTGACTGCGATCCTCGACGACGACACACCGTTCGACGAGTTCCAGGCCAACTGGGCGCCGTCGATGGTGGTCGGCCTGGGCCGGCTGTCCGGCCGTTCGGTGGGCGTGCTGGCCAACAACCCGCTGCGGCTAGGTGGTTGCCTGAACTCCGAAAGCGCCGAGAAGGCAGCCCGTTTCGTGCGGCTGTGCGACGCGTTCGGGATTCCACTGATCGTGGTCGTCGATGTGCCGGGTTACCTGCCCGGTGTCGACCAGGAGTGGGGCGGCGTGGTTCGCCGCGGCGCCAAGCTGCTGCACGCGTTCGGTGAGGCCAGCGTTCCGCGGGTCACGCTGGTCACCCGAAAGACCTACGGCGGGGCCTACATTGCGATGAACTCGCGCTCGCTGAACGCGACCAAGGTGTACGCCTGGCCGGACGCCGAGGTGGCGGTGATGGGCGCCAAGGCCGCGGTCGGCATCCTGCACAAGAAGAAGCTGGCCGCCGCGCCCGACCACGAGCGCGAAGCGCTGCACGACGAGTTGGCCGAGGAGCACGAGCGGATCGCCGGCGGCGTGGACAGCGCCATCGAGATCGGCGTGGTCGACGAGAAGATCGATCCGGCGCATACCCGCAGCAAGCTCACCGAGGCGCTGGCGGAGGCACCTGCACGTCGCGGGCGCCACAAGAACATCCCGCTGTAAATCTCTTCCCGCGAGCGTAAGCCCACTGCGAAATATCACACCGAATTTCGCAGTGGGCTTACGCTGGCGAGCCGCTCGCCAATTCTTCGGCTTCCGCCTCGGTCTCGACCGCGGGACCGGACCCGGGCAACGGCTTGCCGGCCACCTCTGGCGTGAACCGTAGGGTGATCACGCCGACCAGGCCCGCGAACATCAGCATGTAGGCCGGCATCATCTCATTGCCGGTGCTCGATACCAGCGCTTCAGCAATCAACGGAGTGGTGCCGCCGACGCTGGAGATCGACAGGTTGTAGGAAATGGCCAACGCTCCGTAGCGCACCCTGGTCGGGAACAGTGCCGGTAACGCCGACGGTGTCGTGCTGTCGAAACAGAGTTCCATCAGCCCGATCAGCAGCACCCCAAGGAAGATCACCGGATAGATACCGCCGTGGCGCATCAGCAGAAACGCCGGGATCGAAGCCGCGATTAGCAGGACACAACCCGTCCGCATGATCGGCTTCACGCCGATACGGTCGGATAACTTCGCGACGAACACGATCGTGGCCATCAGGATGGCCAGGGTGACCAAGATCAGTACCAGCGCCGGGGTTTCCCCAAGGTGCACAACCGTTTTCAGATATGTCGGCAGGTAGCCGGTGACCATGAAATCGGCGACCTGGGAGGTCAGCACCAGGGCGGCGCAGATCAGCATCGGCCGCCACTGCTCCATGACGGTGTGCCGAAACTGGTGACGGCCGCCCTCTTGGACGGCATCGGATTTCTGACTGATCTGGGTGAAGGCCGCTGACTCATGCAGTCGCAGTCGCATGTAAAGCGCGATCAGCCCCAACGGTGCGGCCAACAGCAAGGGCACCCGCCAGCCCCAAGCCAGCCAGTCGTGACGTGGCAGCCACGCCTGCAGCCCCGTCACCAGGAAGCCAACAACCACAAAGCCGATCAGGTTGCCCAACGGCAGGAACCCGACCAGCATGCCGCGCTTGCGGTCTGGTGACTGCTCCACCAGGTATGTCATCGCACCGACGAATTCGCCGCCGGTGGACAACCCCTGGAACACGCGGGCGACGACGAGCAGGATCGGCGCCCAGATGCCGATCTGGGCATAACCAGGCAGCAGGCCGCTCATCGTGGTGCCGGCCGTCATCATCAGGATCGTGATCACCAGCACCCGCTTGCGGCCGATGCGATCACCGAGCGGGCCAAAGATCATGCCGCCCAGCGGACGCACCACAAACGCCGCCGCCACGGTGCCAAAGGTGGCAATCAAGTGCACAGCGCTCACGCTGTTCCCGGGATAAAACACCTGCGCGATGGTGGTGGCAATGTAGCCGTAGACGCCGAAGTCGTACCACTCCATGACATTGCCGATCGCGGTGGCCGCAATGGCTTGGGACATCGCACGCGGATCGGTGACCGTGATCTCGTCGCGCGCCCACTTCTGCTGAGCGCCATCGATGTCCATCGCAGTGCTAGTTACCCGCACCCGGCCGGATCCAAGCAGGGAGACAGGATTAACCCTTGACCGCGAGCAACTCCGCCGCCGCGGCGACCGCTCGCTCCCGATCGCGGGTCACCAGGCCGATCCGGGTCCGGCGATCGAGGATGTCGTCGACGTCGAGTGCGCACTCGTGAGTGACGGCGTACTCGAACTCCGCGCGGGTCACGTCGATGCCCTCGGCGACCGGCTCGGTGGGACGCTCGCAGGTGGCGCTGGCGATGACGTGGGGCGCCTCGGCGCCATAGCGCGCCACCAGCGACGCCGGCAGTCCGGCCCCTGGACCGGCCCCAGCACCCGCGGCCGGTCCGGGGTTGGACGGCGCGCCGATCAGCGGCAGATTGCGGGTCCGGCAGCTCCCGGCCGGCAGGTGTCGCAGGCTGACAGCACGGTCCAGCACGTCCTGCGCCATGTAGCGGTACTCGGTCAGCTTGCCGCCGATAATGCTGATCACCCCGGACTGCGACTCGACGACCGCGTGCTCACGTGACACGTCGGCGGTGCGGCCCGCACCGGTGTCGATCAACGGCCGCAGGCCGGCGTAGGCGCCGACGACATCGGTGGTTCGCAGCGCGGTTCCCAGCGCGGTGTTCACCGTGTCCAGCAGGAAGGCGGTCTCTGCGTCGGACGGTTCCGGCACATCGGGAATCGGACCCGGGGCGGCTTCATCCGTCAGCCCGAGGTACACGCGGCCCAGTTGCTCGGGCATGGCGAACACGAAGCGGTTCAGCTCGCCGGGAATCGGAATCGTCAGTGCCGCAGTCGGATTGCCCAGGGCGTTGGCATCGAAGACCAAATGGGTCCCGCGGCTGGGCCGCAACCGCAACGAGCCGTCGATATCGCCTGCCCACACCCCGGCAGCGTTGATCACCGCGCCGGCCGACACATCGAACGACTGCCCGGTGCGCTGATCGGTCAAGCGCACCGAGCTGCCGGTGGCCTCGGATGCCGCGACGTAGGTGAGGATCCGGGCGCCGTGCTGGGCCGCGGTGCGGGCGACGGCGGTGACCAGCCGGGCGTCGTCGATCAGCTGCCCGTCGTAGGCCAGCAGTCCCCCGTCGAGGCCGTCGCGGCGCACCGTGGGCGCCATCTCGACGACGCGTTGCGCCGACACCCAGCGCGAGCGGGGGAGGGTCGACGACGGCGTTCCCGCAAGCATCCGCAACGCGTCACCGGCGACGAATCCCGCGCGCACCAACGCGCGCTTAGGATGGCTCATCGACGGCAGCAACGGCACCAGCTGCGGCATCGCATGCACGAGGTGAGGGGCGTTGCGCGTCATCAGGATTCCGCGTTCGATGGCGCTACGGCGGGCGATCCCCACGTTGCCAGTCGCCAGGTAGCGCAGACCACCATGGACCAGTTTGGAGCTCCAGCGGCTGGTGCCGAACGCCAAGTCGTGTTTCTCGACCAGCGCCACGCGCAGGCCCCGCGACGCGGCGTCGAGCGCGATCCCGACGCCGGTGATCCCGCCGCCGATCACCACCACGTCCAGCGGCTCGCCGTCGGCAAGCGCGTGCAGGTCGGCGGTGCGGCGGGCAGCATTCAAGGCGGTCATCAGGACAGGTATCCGTTCAGCGAGTGGGCGAGTTCGGTGGCTAGCGCGTCGGCGTCAAGGATCGGGCGCACGATCTGCTCGGACTGGATAGTCGACTGGGCGATCAGCAACACCATGGTGGCCAGCTGCAGTGGGTCGCCCGCGCGCACGGAGCCGTGCCGCTGGGCCACCCGCAACCGGTCGGCAAGCGCGCCGATCAGCATCTGCTGGCTCTCCCCCAGGCGGTCGGTGATGTAGACCGGCGCCAGCTGCGAATGCATCACCGACATGATCAGCTCGTCGCGACGCAGCAAGTCGGCCACCGAAACGATCTGGCGCACAAGCGATTCGCGGTCGTCTCCCCGCAATGGCGCGTCCTGCATCACCCCCTTGATGCGCTGGGTCAGCAGCGCAGCCACGATCGACTGTGTGTCCGGCCAGCGGCGGTACACGGTCGGCCGGCTCACGCCCGCGCGCCGGGCAATTTCGGCGAGGGTCACCCGGTCTATCCCGAAATCGGCCACGCAGCTAGCGGCCGCCGCCAGGATCCGCTCGCCGACATCCAATCCAGCGTTACTGATTGACAGCATATGTAATACTGTAACGCATGACGCATCCCGAGCAACTCCTTCCGCCGATGAATTGGAACGCGTGGGGAGATCCCGCTAGCGCCAAACCCCTCTCCGACGGCATCCGGGCGCTGCTGAAACAAGCCGTCGGCCTCGAAGAGTCCCAGGCGCCCCAACTCGGCGCCGACCAGGTACAGCTGCGCCCGTCGGCGCTGTCGAAGGCGGATTCCGATGCGCTCGCCGCGATCGTCGGCGCCGACTATTGCCGCACCGACGATCGCGATCGGCTGCTGCATGCCGGTGGCAAGTCCACCCTGGACCTGCTGCGGCGCAAGGACACCGGAGTACAGGATGCGCCCGACGCCATCCTGCTGCCCGGCGATGACGACGCCGTCGCCGCGATCCTGCGCTACTGCTCCGAGCACGCCATCGCCGTCATCCCGTTCGGCGGCGGCACCAGCGTGACCGGCGGACTCAATCCCACCCGCGGCGACTTCGGCGCCGTCGTCTCCGTCGACCTGCGTCGGTTTGACCAGCTCATCTCGCTTGACGAGGTATCCGGGCAGGCTGTCCTGGGGGCGGGCCTCACCGGCCCGGACGCCGAACGCCTGCTCGGCGAGCGAGGTTTCTCGCTCGGACATTTCCCGCAGAGCTTCGAATACGCCACCATCGGCGGCTTCGCGGCGACCCGCTCCTCGGGTCAGGACTCGGCCGGCTACGGCCGGTTCAACGACATGGTGCGCGGGCTGCGGATGATCACCCCCGCGGGAACGTTGGAGCTGGGCCGCGGACCGGAATCGGCCGCCGGCCCCGACCTACGTCAACTGCTGATCGGGTCGGAGGGCACCTTCGGCGTGATCACCCAGGTGCGGCTGCGGGTGCACCGGACACCGGAAGCCGTCGGCTACGAGGCCTGGTCGTTCCCCGACTTCGCGACCGGAGCGGCCGCGCTGCGCGCGGTCACCCAGAACGCGACCGGCCCCACCGTTGTTCGGCTCTCCGATGAGGCCGAAACCGGGGTCAATCTGGCCACCACCGAGGCGATCGGCGAAAACCAGATCACCGGCGGTTGCCTGGGAATCACCGTGTTCGAGGGCACCAGGGAACACGTCGAGAGCCGGCATGCCGAGACCCGCAAACTGCTGACCGCCCAAGGCGGTACGTCGCTGGGTGAAGGTCCCGCCCAGGCGTGGGAGCGCGGCCGGTTCGGCGCACCGTACCTGCGCGATTCACTGCTGGCCGCGGGTGCGCTCTGCGAGACGCTGGAGACCGCCACCGATTGGTCCAACATCCCGGCGCTCAAGGCCGCCGTCACCGAAGCGCTCACCACCGCGTTGGCCGAAACCGGGACACCGGCGCTGGTGATGTGCCACATTTCGCACGTGTACCCGACCGGCGCATCGTTGTACTTCACCGTCGTCGCCGGGCAGCGCGGCAATCCGATCGAGCAGTGGCAGGCCGCCAAGACGGCCGCATCGGACGCGATCATCGCCACCGGCGGCACCATCACGCATCACCACGCGGTCGGTGCCGATCACCGGCCCTGGATGCGCGACGAGGTCGGCGATCTGGGCGTGCAGGTGTTGCGCGCGGTCAAAGCGACGCTGGATCCGGCGGGAATCCTCAATCCCGGCAAGCTGATTCCGTGACAGGCCTGCGCCGGCGCGAGATCAGCAAGGTGACCGCGTTGACCAATCCCCTTTCAGGGCATGGCACCGCGGTGCAGGCGGCGCAGGCCGCCATCGCGCGGCTGCACGCTCGCGGTGTCGAGGTCGTCGAGATCATCGGCGACGACGCCGAAGACGCCCGTCATCTCGCGGCCGCCGCAATCGAGCGCGGCACCGACGCGGTGGTGGCCACCGGCGGCGACGGCGTCATCTCCAACGCGCTACAAGTGCTGGCGGGCACCGACATTCCGCTGGGCATCATCCCGGCCGGCACCGGCAACGACCACGCTCGCGAATTCGGCATTCCGACAAAGGATCCCGAGGCCGCCGCGGACATCGTCGCGGACGGCTGGACCCAAACCATCGACTTGGGCCGCATCCGGGATAGCAAGGGTGTCGATAAATGGTTCGGCACCGTGGCGGCCACCGGATTCGATTCCCTGGTGACCGATCGCGCCAATCGAATGAGCTGGCCGCACGGGCGGCTGCGCTACTACGTCGCAATGCTCGCCGAACTCACCCAACTGCGGAAGTTGCCGTTTCGCTTGGTGCTCGACGGCACCAGGGAGATCGACGCGGATATCACGCTGGCAGCCTTCGGAAATACCCGAAGCTACGGCGGCGGGCTGCTGATCTGTCCGAACGCCGATTACACCGACGGCCTGCTCGACATCACGATGGCGCACACCGCATCCCGGACGAAATTCGTCCGGCTGTTTCCCACCGTGCTGAAGGGCACCCACGTCGAGCTCGACGAGGTGTCCACGGCACGCGCTACGACGATCCACGTCGAATGTCCCGGCATCAACGTCTACGCCGACGGCGACTTCGCCTGTCCGCTGCCCGCCGAGATTTCCGCGGTGCCTGGCGCGCTGCAGATCCTGCGCGCGGGCGTGTAACAACTCGGGCGACAAACGCGACATCTGGGCAGATAGGCGCCGTGGGAGCGCTGCCCTGGGAGGAACGATGTCGGGTCGTCGCAGAACCGCGGTTATCGCTTTGGCGTTCGTGTCGTCGGGGGCGTTATCGCTTGCCCCCGCGGCGTTCGCAGCCGACCCGCTCTGGAACGGGCAGTACATCCTGACGTTGTCCGCCAACGCGAAGAACGGCACCAGCATCGCCGCCCGCCAACCCGAATACGCTCACCGGGCCAGCGTCTCGATCACCTCGAAGTGCACGGCCGGTGCCTGCACCGCCACGGTGAACGACCCACCGCCGCCCAAAAACGACTCCATGCCACCGACGATCGAGTTCACCTGGAATGGGTCCCAGTGGGTGCGCGAGATGACCTGGCAATGGGACTGCCTATTGCCCGACGGGACAACCGAATCCGACCCCGCGAAATCGATCACGGCGTACACGCCCGGGCCGAATGGCGTCCTGACCGGCGTTTTTCACACTGATATCAAAAGCGGTGCCTGTCAGGGCAATGTCGATATGCCAGTGTCCGCCGCGCCGGCGAATCCGCCCGTCGTGTAGCGAGTGGCCTAGCCGACGCCCCGGCTGAGCCAGGTCACCTCGCCGGCCTCGCCGCCGTCGCGGTAGGCCTCGAGCGCCTCGTCCCACGCGGTGCCCAGCACGGAATCCAGCTCGGCGGCCAGCGTGTCGGCGCCCTGCGCCATCATCGCCCGCAGCCGCATCTCGCCGACCATGATGTCGCCACTGGCGCTCATTGCGCCGGTCCACAAGCCCAGTTGCGGGGTGTGGCTGAAGCGGTGGCCGTCGACTCCGGGGCTTGGGTCCTCGGTCACCTCGAACCGCAGCACCGACCAGGACCGCAGCGCGTTGGCCAACCGGGCACCGGTACCCACCGGACCGACCCAGTTGGTGACGGCACGCAGCTGTCCCGGCATCGCCGGCTGCGGTGTCCACACCAAGTTGGCTTTGGACTGCAGGGTCGACGACAACGCCCACTCAACATGCGGGCACACCGCCGCGGGCGAGGCGTGCACGTACACCACACCAGCCGTCACGTCGGCGAATTGATTCGACGCACGCATCTACCTGCTCCTTCGGTTCCACGAGGGACGTCTTCCCCAACGACCTGGCGAACCGACAAGCTGGATTATTTAGATGCGATTGTTTCGTACGTGTCTATTGTGCCCTGTGATACCCGTGTTGCGCTAGTGCTCGATGGTTATTTCATGTATTGGAGCAGCACCGCGTCGGCGACGGCCGGCCACAGGTCGAGTGCCCAGTCGCCGAAATCGCGGTCTGTCAGGGCCACCAGCGCCAGGTCCGCATCGGGATCTGCCCAGATGAAACCGCCTGCTTGACCGAAATGGCCGTAGGTCCGCGCCGAGTTGTGCGCCCCCGTCCAATGCGGCGATTTGGCATCCCGGAGCTCGAAGCCCAGCCCCCAATCGTTGGGCCGCTGCACGCCATAGCCGGGCAACACGCCGTCCAGGCCGGGAAACTGCACGGTCGTCGCGTCGGCGTGCAGCTGCGGCGAGACGATCGACGGGCGCAACAGGTCGCCGGCGAATGCCGCCAGGTCCGTCACCGTCGAGGTGCCGCCGAAGCCGGCTTCCAGCGCGCCGCCATCCAGCCGGGTCGCGGCCATGTTCAACGGCTCGGACACCGCCTCGGCGAGATAGCGGCCGAACTCGATGCTCGACTCTCGCTCCACGGTCTGGGCCAGCACGGCAAAGCCGTAGTTGGAATACATGCGCCGGGTGCCGGGCTTGGCCTGCACCCGATCGGAGTGCATCGCCAGGCCCGACGCGTGCGCCAGCAGATGCCGGACCGTCGAGCCGGGCGGGCCGGCAGGGCTGTCCAGCTCGACGACGCCCTCTTCGATCGCGACCTGCGCGGCGCGGGCGACCAGCGGCTTGGTGACCGACGCCAGCTCGAACACCCGCTCGGTGTCGCCGTGGGTGGCCAGCACCCCGGCGGGCCCGATCACCGCGGCGGCGGCGGCCGGAACCGGCCAGTCATCGAGAAGATCGAGAGCGGCCATTAGGTCCGGCGCGTCACTTCGTGGCGATGTAGTAGTTGTTGATCGGGTCGGACTCGATCTCGGCGACCTGCACGTCACCGAATCCGGCGTCGCCGAGCATCGAGATGGCCAACTGAGATCCCCAGGCCGTGCCCAGCCCGGCGCCGTCCAGCGCCAGCGACACTGTCATGCAGTGCATCAGCGAGACGGTATAGAGGTAGGTGCTCATCGGGATGTCGACGTTCTCCTCGAGCCGGCTGGACGCCTTGATGTCGGCCATCAGGAACACGCCGCCGGGTCGCAGGGCGCGATAGATGTTCTCCAGCACCTGCGCCGGCTGGGCCTGATCGTGGATGGCGTCGAAGACCGTGATCACGTCGTAGGCATCCGTCTTGTCCAGCGCGGTCAGGTTGTGGCTCTCGAAGGTCGCGTTGGTCAGGCCGAGACGAGCCGCCTCCTGGACGCCGGTGGAGATGGCCTGCTCGGAAAAGTCGATGCCGGTGAACCGACTGTTTGGAAACGCCTGGGCCATCACGTTGATCGCATGACCGCTGCCGCAGCCGAGATCGGCCACATCGGCTCCGGAGCGCAAGCGTTCCGGCAAGCCGTCGACCAACGGCAGCACGACGTCGACCAGCGCCAGGTCGAACACGGTTGCGCTCTGTTCGGCCATCAGCGCGTGGAAGCGCGGGAACTCGCTGTACGGCAGGCCGCGACCCTCGCGGAAACATCGGACAATCTTCTGCTCGACCTCGCCGAGCTGCGGGAGAAACAAGGCCACCAGCGCCAGGTTGTCCGGCCCGGCGGCACGGGTCAGCACCGCCGCGCGGTGGGCCGGCAGTGCGTAGGTTCCGGCGCCGGCGTCGTAGTCGACGACGTGTCCGGTCGTCATGCCGCCCAGCCACTCTCGGACGTAACGCTCGTTGAGGCCCGTGGCGTCGGCGATCTGCGCGCTGGTGGCCGCCCCGAGTGCGGCCATCTTGTCCAGCAGACCGGTCTGGTGCCCAATACTCAGCAGGATTGCGAGGCTTGCGCCATCGATGGTTGCGACCATCCGGTCGGCGAATTCTTCGGTGGTTTCCACGGCCGTCACGCTCACGGACGCTACACCCGCTCGCTGTCGCGCCGGTTGACAAAGGCTGATGGGTGGACGCCCGGCCGCGCAGTGTATGGCCTTCGACAGTAGGTTGTAGGCCATGAGTCAGACAGTGCGCGGAGTGATTTCACGCAAGAAGGGCCAGCCCGTCGAACTGGTCGACATCGTCGTCCCGGACCCCGGTCCCGGAGAGGCCTTGGTCGACATCATCGCCTGCGGGGTGTGCCACACCGATCTGACTTATCGCGAGGGCGGCATCAACGACGAGTATCCGTTCCTGCTCGGCCACGAAGCCGCGGGCACGGTCGAAGCGGTCGGGCCGGGCGTCACCGCCGTCGAGCCGGGCGACTTCGTGATCCTGAACTGGCGCGCGGTGTGCGGCCAGTGCCGAGCCTGCAAACGTGGCAAGCCACACCTGTGCTTCGACACCTCCAATGCCACCCAGAAGATGACGCTGACCGACGGCACCGAGCTGACCCCCGCGCTGGGCATCGGGGCCTTCGCCGACAAGACGCTGGTCGCGGCCGGTCAGTGCACCAAGGTCAATCCCGATGCCGACCCCGCGGTCGCCGGGCTGCTGGGCTGCGGCGTGATGGCGGGCATCGGCGCCGCGATCAACACCGGCGCCGTCGACCGCGACGACACCGTCGCGGTGATCGGTTGCGGCGGTGTGGGCGATGCCGCGATCGCGGGTGCCGCGCTGGTCGGCGCGAAAAAGATCATCGCCGTCGACACCGACAACACCAAGCTGGACTGGGCCCGTAAGTTCGGCGCCACCCACACCCTCAACGCCCGCGAACTCGACCCCGGAAAGGACGTGGTCGAAACCATCCAGGACCTCACCGACGGCTTCGGCGTCGACGTGGTGATCGACGCGGTCGGCCGGCCCGAGACGTGGAAGCAGGCCTTCTACGCTCGTGATCTCGCCGGCACCGTGGTGCTGGTAGGTGTGCCGACGCCGGATATGAAGCTGGAGATGCCGCTGGTCGACTTCTTCTCTCGCGGCGGGTCGTTGAAGTCGTCGTGGTACGGCGACTGCCTACCCGAACGCGACTTCCCCACCCTGATCGATCTGTATCTGCAGGGCCGGCTTCCGTTGGAAGAGTTTGTTTCGGAACGAATCGGGCTAGACGGCATCGAGGAGGCGTTCGAGAAGATGCATGACGGCAAGGTGCTGCGTTCGGTAGTGGTGCTGTAGATGGTCGACATCGATCGGGTCGTCACGCACGGCACCTTCGAACTCGACGGCGGCAGTTGGGAAGTCGACAACAACATCTGGTTGATCGGCGACAACTCCAACGTGGTGGTGTTCGACGCGGCTCACGATGCGACGCCGATCGTCGACGCTGTGGGAGGCCGCCATGTGGTGGCGGTGGTGTGCACGCATGGCCACAATGACCATGTCACGGTGGCGCCCGAACTCGGCAAGATACTCGACGCACCGGTGCTGCTGCATCCCGCCGACGAAGAGCTATGGCGAATGACCCACCAGGACAAAGACTTTCGTGCCATCTCCGATGGGCAAAAGTTGAACATCGCCGGCACCGAGCTAACCGCGCTGCACACCCCCGGCCACTCCCCCGGATCGGTGTGCTGGTACGTGCACGACCTCGGTGTCGTGTTCAGCGGCGACACCCTGTTCGCCGGCGGCCCCGGCGCCACCGGGCGCTCGTACTCCGATTTCCCGACGATCCTGCAGTCGATCTCCGAGCGGCTCGGCAAGCTGCCCGGCGAGACCGTCGTGCACACCGGCCACGGCGACAGCACCATCATCGGCGACGAGATCGTGCACTACCAGGAGTGGGTGGCGCGGGGCCACTGACCCGGCGGTAACTCAGTGACCTTCGAGGATTCGCTGCTTCTCGATCTGAAACTCCTCTTCGGTCAACGCCCCGGAATCTCGCAGCGCCGCCAGCGTTTTGAGCCGCTCCAGCCGAACGCCCTCATCGGTGGGTTCGTACGCCACGGCGGGCGGCACCATGGGCGCTGACACCGGCACGACGGGCCACTCGGTGGGCCCGGACAGCTGGGATGCCTGCACCACCGCCGCTGCCGCCCGGCGCCGGGTGCGGGACAGCCACAGTCCCGACACGATCGAATCAACCAGGCCCACAACGAACATCGCGACAAACACCCACACCAAAAAGCCGTAGGAACTCGCGTGGCCGAAGGCCAGTCGGGGCGCGATGAATCCGTTGACCTGGCCGTCGGTGGTGATGTTGTACGTGCCCGCGGCGGGAATCTGAGCCACCCACACCCGCACGTGTGCGTCGTTGTTGACTGTTGTTGTGCTGCCGATATTTTCGGTCATCGACGGCTGTGCCATCCCGTCGGGCGGGCTGATCGTTACCCCCAGCGGCGGCACCGGCAGGCCGCCGCCGTTGGGGCCGCCGATCACCACGGCGTGCAGGCTGACGGTGACCTCGCCGGCGGGCAGGTACACGCTGCCCGAACCCGGGATCGGGACCTCGCCGTAGGCGTTGTACTTGTCCAGGAAAAACGCGTTCAGCACCAGCGTGACGATAAAGCCGCCGATCGACACGATGATCATCGCGATGGCAGCGGCCAGCGAAATCTTGGCAATCCGTCTGCTGCGCATCCACGCAGTGTGTCATTGCTAGTGACCCGGGGCCAGCGAAAGAGCACACTGATAGCCATGTCCAACGATCTCGTCGCCACCGTGCCAGACCTGTCCGGGAAACTGGCCGTCATCACCGGAGCCAACAGCGGTCTGGGTTTCGGGTTGGCCCGCCGACTCTCGGCGGCCGGCGCCGACGTGGTCATGGCGATCCGCAACCGGGCCAAGGGTGAGGCGGCAGTCGAGCAGATCCGCGACAGCGTGCCGGATGCCAAGCTGACGATCAAATCCCTCGACCTGTCGTCGCTGGCCTCGGTCGCCGCGCTGGGCGAGCAACTCAACGCCGAAGGCCGGCCGATCGACATTCTGATCAACAACGCCGGGGTGATGACACCACCGGAACGCGATGCCACCGCCGACGGCTTCGAATTGCAGTTCGGCAGTAACCATCTCGGGCACTTCGCGCTGACCGCGCATCTGCTGCCGCTGCTGCGCGCCGCGGAGCGCGCCCGAGTCGTCTCGTTGAGCAGCCTCGCGGCCAGCCAGAGCGGCAAGGTCCACTTCGACGACTTACAGTTCGAAAAGTCGTACGCGCCGATGCCGGCTTACGGCCAGTCCAAGATCGCGGTGCTGATGTTCGCCCGCGAGTTGGACAAGCGCAGCCGCGCCGGCGGCTGGGGCATCGTCTCCAACGCCGCACACCCCGGCCTGACCAAGACCAACCTGCAGGTCAGCGGACCGTCCTATGGCCGCGAAAAGCCGGCGCTGATGGAGCGCCTGTACAAGGCGTCGTGGCGTTTCACGCCCTTCCTGTGGCAGGAGATCGACGAGGGGATTCTGCCCGCCCTGTATGCCGCGGCCACCCCGGCGGCCGAGGGCGGCGAATTCTACAGACCACGCGGATTCATGGAACTCGCAGGTGGCGGGGTGAAAGTTGCCAGCACGCCCGCGCGTGCCCGCAACGACGACGACTGCCGGCGACTGTGGGAGATTTCCGAGAAGCTCACCGGCGTCAGCTACCCAGCAACCAATTAGCAACTCAGACAAGGCTTTTCAGCCTCACCCTGCTTATGACCGCTGGTCAGGCAAAAAGATCGCGGTGACCAGAGTTTCGGCACCGCGCGGCAACGGGTAACCGACAGCGAATCGGGGGTCGAAACTGCAACTCGCAAGGGGGACGTCAAATGAGCGTGCAGGATGACAAAACAGCTGGCCAAGAAGCCGACCAGCAGGCAGCTGAGCAGCCTCAGGACGCCGATCAGCAGCTAACGGAGAAGCCGAAGCCGGGCGAGGAACAAAAAGAAAAAGCCGCCGAAATGATGACGGCCTACGAGGACCGGCCCACCTTGGTGCTGCCGGGATCCGGCGGGGCAGTCTCGGGGACCGCGATCGGCGCCTGGCTGGACGATGACGGCAACCCAAAGAACAACGAAAGCCCGGACGGCAAGGGTTCAGGCGACGACAAGGCCCAGAAAGAACAAATCGAGAAAGACAAGGCCTTGAACGAAGAACTCAAGAAACTGGCCGCCGAGGACAACAAGGGCGAGAAGCGGCCTGCGGCCGGCGGCAGGCCGTCCTAGGAACCCCCAAGTCCTGGAATTGGCATGCCAAATCCAGGAATACGTGGGATGGGCGGAATCGCCGGGATCGGCGGGACCCGCGGTGCGGGCGCCGGTATTTGGGGCACCGGCGGCGGAGCCGGAGCCTCGACCGGTGGCGAGGGTGCCGCCGGGACCGGCGTATCGACGGCCGCGGGCGGCGGAGTGTCCACTGCCACCGGAGCCGGAGCAGGCGCGTCGGCCGGTGGCGGCGCGGCGGGCTCTGCTGGAGTCGCGGCCTGACCGGTGATCGGCGCCTGGCTCGCCGGGGCGGGTTGTGGCGCCCCACTGTTGGGTGGTGGCGCGGAAACCGGACTCGTTCCCACGCCGGGGCTCGGCGTCGTGGCCGGTTTGTTGTCGGAGAGGCCGATCGCCAACGCGACGCCAACCAGCAACACCGCCACTGCCGTGCTGATGATCACCATCCCCGGCATCCGATGCCAGGGAATGACTGAGGTCTTTTTCTCCCGCTGTGGCCGCTCGGGCTGGTCGAAGTTCATGGCGGGGCGCGCCGACGTATAGCCGGACCCGCCACCATGAGTCGCGGCGCCGACGGGCATGACGCGCGAATCGTCGGCCGCCTCAGACCAAGCCAGCGCGGGCATCAGGCTCGATACCGGCTCCGAGGGCGGCGCCTGGGTCAGCACGGACTTGTGTTCCTCCACCGCCACGGGAGCGGCGACCGCCGCCGCTACGGCCGCTGCCGTGGCTCGGGAGGCGGCCGGGGTCAGCAGGGTCGCGCTGGTCTCGCCCGGTCCACGCGTCGCGCGCAACGCCCCACCGATGGCCGGCGCCAGATGCGGCCGCGGCATCGTCACAACCGGAACTCGCAGGTGACCGGAGAGCATCGTGGTGACCGCCGGGATGTTGGCGCCACCTCCGACCGAGACCACCGCGACCAGATCGCGAATCCCGTTGCGCGCCAGGGTTTCATCCAGGACCGTCACAAAGTTGGTCAGCGACGTGCGGATCGCGTCGTCCAGTTCGTTGCGGGTGAGCCGGACCTCGCCCGGTATCCCCGGTAGCCGCTCGGACAGCGTGGCAACCGTGCTCGACGAGAGCTGCTCTTTGGCGTTTCGGCAACCGGTCCGCAGCCGGCCCAGCGGCCCGATCGCCGAGGTGCCGGACGGATCGAAGGAAGCGGCGCTGGGCAGGTTGGCCAGAACGGTCGTCAACAGCGCCTGATCGATCAAGTCGCCGGAGAAGTCGAGGTGCCGCACGGTCGGCGCAAGAGGGTAGTAGTCACCCGCGGCGTCCATCAGCGTGATGCTGGTGCCGCTGCCGCCGAAGTCGCAGACGGCCACGGTCCCGCGCGCCGGGATGCCCGGGTTGGCCCGCACGGCGAACAGCGTCGCGGCGGCATCGGGGATCAACGTCAGCGGCTGGGCACGGTTTGTCCATTCGGGCACCCGGCTCAGCGCGGAACCCAGCGCGTTGACCGCGTTCGATCCCCAGTGCGCGGGGTGGGTCACCGCGACGTTTTCGGGTAGCTCGCGCCCGGCGGCGGCGTAGGCCAAGGCACGCAATCCGTCGGCGGCCAACGCCTCGCTCTGGTGCACCGAGCCGTCGGCCGCCACGATGCCGATCGGATCGCCGACCCGGTCGACGAAGCCGGTGATCACCAAGCCTGGCTGGTCCAGTCGGGGATTCTCGGCCGGCACCCCGATCTCGGGTAGACGCTCGCGGTACAGCGTCATGACGGGCTTACGTGTAACGGCGTGATCGGCGGTGACCGCGGCGAAATTAGTCGCACCAATCGAGAGCCCCAGCGCGGGCGCAGCTCCGTCTGACATGGTCCATCCCCGTATATCGAGCGGAATGCCCCCGCATCCGCCAAAGCCCGATTTTATCGCCTATACCTATAGCCAATCTCTGCATTGGCTATGCGTGAGCTGTATAACGAATCGGCCACAGCATCCGCGCTGGTCAGCGTATGTTGCCTGCTCCTGCGATCAGCGGAAGGTCCAGCGGGGTGACCCAGCCGGGCCGCAAATCGTTGACTGCCGGCACGGCATTCAACGCGCGCAACCCGGTCGCCAGGCACCCGGCGGCGGCCGCGTCCCGGCCCGAGCCGTCGGTGAACCGGAACGCGGTCTCCTGGAAGATGCTCGGGGTTCCTTCGATGTCAACGCGATAGACGTCGTTGTCGTTGCCCGTCGGCCAGTCGGGCGCGGCGTCGAGCCCGATGCGGTTGACGTGTTCGAGCTGGATGCGCGTTTCGCCCTGGTAGACGCCGTTGATGGTGAACCGGACGGCGGCGACGTGACCGGCTTTGATCACGCCCCGGGCGGAGTTGCGCTCGGTCGGGGTCACCCACTTGTCCCAGGTGGTGGTGATCTCGTCGAGCATGATCCCGGCGGCGTGCGCGATCATCGGGATGGTCGCACCCCAGGCGAAGATCAACACGTCGCGGTTTTCCAGCATCGGGCTGTACTCGGGCTCGCGGCCGATGCCCATCTCGACTTCGTAGTCGCCTTCGTAGTTGGTGTAGTCCAGCAGCTCCGACGCCCGGACCTTGCGGATCTCCGATGTCAGCCCCATCAGCGTCATCGGGAACAGGTCGTTGGCGAATCCCGGGTCGATGCCCGTGGTGAAGCAGGACGCCTGCCCCAGCTCGCACGCTTCGGTGATCGGCTCGATCCAGTTCGGCAGGTTCAGGTGCATGGTCGGCCACACCCACGGCGTCATCGCCGTCGAACACACGTCGATGCCGGCCCGCAGGAAGCGGGTGATCAGCGAGATGTTCTCTTTGGCGTGCATCGCCGTCGGGCCGTAATGCACCAGAGCGTCGGGCTTCAAGGCGATCAGGGCGTCGATGTCGTCGGTGGCCACAACACCCACCTGCTCGGGCATCCCGCAGATCTCCCCGACGTCGCGGCCAACCTTGTCCGGATTGCTGACGCCCACGCCGACCAACTCAAACAGCGGGTGCTTGACGATCTCCGGGATCACCATCCTGCCCACGAAGCCCGTGCCAAACACCACCACACGCTTTGAGCCGCTTATCGACATACCAAACCTTCCGTTCGCCGGCCCCCGCTTGGCTTCACATTAAGCGCGCACAGTGTGACCTCTAGCACCCTGTCCCGCTAAGTGACACGATGCATTTCATGACAAAGCACCTCGCCGCACCGTCGATGCTGCTGGCCATCGGTTTCGGGTTCGCAAATGCCTGCGGCGTCGCCCACGCCATACCCCAGATGCCCCAGGTCCGCTACGAGATCAACGGGCCCGCGGTGGCCCAGGTCATCTACTACCAAACCGACACCGGGCAGCTGCACCAGATCAATGCGCCGCTGCCCTGGTCCACGGAGTTCACCGCGTACGGCGGGCAGGTGTTCACTCTCAGCGCGCAGGGACCGGGCCCCATTTCCTGCAAGATTCTGCTCGACGGCAACGTGGTCAGCGCTGCGACGGCGACGACGGGAGTTCCGGCGAGAACCGTCTGTACGCACTGATCCGGGTTTAAGCTCTGCCGTGTCACTTCTTCAACGGCGAAGGAGAGTTAAGTGAGCCTGGAGACCGGTATCGCGGCGCGCCCAAATGGGACGCCACCGCCCGAAATTCCGCTTGCCGATGTCCATCTCGAGTCGCTGGACTTCTGGGTACACAACGACGACATCCGCGACGCCGCTTTCGCCGCGTTGCGCCGGGAAACTCCGATCTCGTTCTGGCCCGTGATTGAGATGGAGGGGTTTGAATCGGGCACCGGCTATTGGGCGCTGACCAAACTCGACGACGTCCACTTCGCCAGCCGTCATCCCGAGATCTTCAGCTCCGCCGGCGGCATCACGGTCAACGACCAGACAGCCGAGTTGGCCGAGTACTTCGGCTCGATGATCGTGACCGACGACCCACGACACCAGCGGCTGCGCTCGATCGTCAGCAGGGCCTTCACCCCGAAAGTGGTTGCCCGCATTGAGGCTTCGGTGCGAGAACGCGCGCACCGACTGGTCACCTCGCTGATCGCCAACCATCCCGACGGCCACGCCGACCTGGTCACCGAGCTCGCCGGGCCGCTGCCGCTGCAGGTGATCTGCGACATGATGGGAATTCCGGAAGAGGACCATCAGCGAATCTTCCACTGGACCAACGTGATTCTCGGTTTCGGCGATCCCGATCTGACCACCGACTTCGAAGAGTTCATGCATGTGTCGATGGACATCGGCACCTATGCCACCGCGCTGGCCGAAGACCGCCGATCCAACCACCACGACGATCTGACCACCAGCCTGGTCGAAGCCGAGGTCGACGGCGACCGGCTCACCTCCCAGGAGATCGCGTCGTTCTTCATCCTGCTGGTGGTGGCGGGCAACGAAACCACCCGCAACGCGATCAGCCACGGCGTGCTGGCGTTGTCCCGTTTTCCCGAGCAACGGCAGAAGTGGTGGGCCGACTTCGACGAGCTGACACCCACGGCAGTCGAGGAGATCGTGCGGTGGGCATCGCCGGTTATCTACATGCGCCGCACGCTGACCCGTGACTTCGAGTTGAGCGGCGTCAAGATGGCGGCCGGTGACAAGGTCGCGTTGTACTACAACTCGGCCAACCGCGATGAATCACGGTTCGACAACCCGTGGGCGTTCGATGTCGCGCGCAATCCCAACCCGCATCTGGGCTTCGGCGGCGGAGGCGCGCACTTCTGTTTAGGTGCCAACCTGGCTCGTCGCGAGATCCGGGTCGCCTTCGACGAATTGCGCCGTGAAATCCCGGACATCACCGTGACCGGTAAACCGGCGCGGCTGCTGTCGCAGTTCATTCACGGCATCAAGACCCTGCCGGTCTCCTGGACTCCGCCGAGCTCATAGGAACGAATTCTCGGCGCTGAGGCCAAGTTCGGGCATCGCACCGAACGCGAACGTCTCGGCGTTGCCCATCCCGACCCCGCCACCGACCGGATCCTCGACACGCACCAGCAGGTCGCGCAATTGGTGCACCTTACGGGCGATTTCGGGATGGTCGCAGTTCGGTGTGTGGTATCCCTCCACCTTCAGGTCCCCGACCCACTGCCCATAGACCCAGTCATTCCAGCCGTAGTAACCCGCGGTGCCGAGGTGAAACCCGGTCGGCCCGGCGGCGGTGATCGTCAAAGGCCGCTTGGTGCCATCGGTTTCGGTCAGCGTGATGGTTCCGTGAGTCAGCCGGCGGTTGGAATCCTCGAAGTGCAGCTCCTGGTCGACGGCGGTGAAGCGGACGGCGGTGCCGTCGCCGTTCTGCTGTTCGGCTTGGTAGCGGGTCGATTCGAATCCGTCGCCTTTCTCGTGTTGAAGGAACACGAACAGCGAGTAGGCCGATCCGTCGGGCCGGACCATCGTCATCGGGCACCAGGTCATGAACATCTGGTCGATGCGGCGACCGCCGCGGGGCAGCCCGGGGATGGGCTTGCCCACGCCGGGGCGCAGCCCCCACGAGTGGTCGCGGATCGAGATCCATTCGCCGGGATCGATTTCGGTGCGCTCGCCGTCAAGCTCGACCCAACCCGACGCGACGCCAATCTGGTGGTAGCGCAACACATTATGCGTGACCCGGTAGCCGTCAGGGCTGCGGTCGGGCCACGGGTCTTCCAATGTCGCGGGAAAGCTGCCCCGCATCTCGACGTCGAAGGCGATTGGGGCATGTTCGGTCTTGTCGAGCCTGATCCGAATCGATTTCAGTGGCTCGACCACGCTGTAGTGGATGGGCCCGACGTCGGTGCCCGATGGGTCCGACGACAGCCGTCGACCACCCCGCACGGTCCACTGTTCGGTCCCCCGGCACACGCCCGCCGCACCGTCGAAAACACCTCTGTTCGTGTACTTTCCGATGCCGAGCGCGACTTGCAGGGAGTTGTCGCGGGCGTGCGCGGTGCTCCAGATCTTCTCCGTCCAGGACGGATCCGATTGGCTCACCGTGGCGAAGGTGTCGACGATCTGATGCGTGAGGAGTTCGTCCTCGGGCACTAGGCCGCCGTAGTTGGTTGACAGCACAGGCATTCACCCTTTCCCGACGAAGGTCGTCATATCGGTGCCGCGGTCGTATTCGCGCATCCATGTTGCGGCCCAGGCGGGCAGCGGTTGGTCGGCCGGATCGTGGTGCGGCATCTGCGACAGCGCCAACCTCCACAGCATCCTGAGCAGGTCTGCGGAGGGCACGGCGTGAAATACCGGCGGCGAACCCGACCGTCTGCCCATCCGGTAGCGGAATTCACGACGCAGCGCCGAGGCCATCACGTCCTGCGCGCAGGCACCCCGCTCGGCGAACGGAATGTGTTCGTCGATGGCCTTGGCGACCGCCGCCGCGATCGTGCCGACATGCCGGAAGGTCTGGCGCACGTGTTTGACGCGATACCAGGGGTTCGGCATCAGATGCCGGTAGAGCTTCAGTCCCGAGCTGCGATGCTCGATCTCCTCCACGAAATGCCACATCATCAGCGACGCCACCCGGGTGTCGGCGCCGCCGAACAGCGAATCCCGGTGGTCCAGGATCACTTTGAACATCGGCGTGAAAGTGGCCTCCAGGTTGGCGATGTAGGCGGCGTGAAACTCGACCGGATGCGCGGCAATCAGGTCGTTGTAGGACGCCACGGTTTGGTCGTAGCACTGTTCGAGGCCCGGGTATTGCTCGATCAGCGCGATCATGTGCTTGCGGTGTGCGGCCGCGTGCTGGGCCTCTTGCCGCAGGAAGGCCTCGGCTTCCTGCGCCACGGCGGTGTCGGTGCTCAGCCGGTCCTGGGCCCGACGAAGCGCGGCGATGATGTATTTCTCGAACGGCACCGCGATGAACGTGAACGCGTTGCAAAAGATCGCGAACTCCGGGTTGGCCGGTTGCCACAGGAACGGCACCTTGGACGCCGAAGCGTCGAATTGGAATGCCATCTTGCGGACGACCAGGTCTGTCATCGGTGACTACCTCGTGTTGACGTTCAAAGTCCGGCTGTAACGATTGGCAGTGTGACATTTCGACCCCGAGATGTAAAGTGCTCGGTGTGGCTACCCGCATACCCCCCGCCGCCGAGCAGTCGACCCGGCGACGCATCCTGGCCGCCACTTTCGTGGTGCTCGCCCGTAGCGGGCGCAAGAAGTTGATGCTCTCTGACGTCGCCGCCGAGGCCAAGGTATCGCGGCCGACGCTGTACCGTTACTTCCCCTCCAAGGAGGCGTTGCTCGACGCGTTCGGCCTCTACGAGCAGGACAATTTCGATGCCGGGATTTCGTCGGCCATGGCGGGACTGCGCGGCCAGGAAAGACTAGACGCGGCTTTGCAATTCGTCGTCGACTTCCAGCGCACCTATTCACTGGGTTTCCTGGTCGACACCGAGCCCGAGCACGTGCTGTTCCAGATGAAGCGAGTGATACCGATCCTGCACGGGCGGATCGCGCGCCTCGTCGACGGCGACAACGCCGATCTAGCCGCAGCAACGGTGGTGCGAGTTACGGTGTGCCACTATCTCATTGGCGACGACGACCGCGAGCGTTTCCTCACCGAGCTGCGCTATGCGGCCGGAATCAGTCCGCGGCAGGCGTCGCGGCCCGCGACGGCGAGTTAGCGTCCAGCCAGCCGCAGATCCGTTCGGCGATCAGATCGGGCTTCTCCAGATGCAGGAAATGGCCTACACCGTCGATCATTTCGAATGACGATCCGGGTGCCGGTAGGTGTTCGCCCGCGTTGGCAACCACCTCTGCACCGAGCCCACCGTCATCGGTGCCATGCAGGTACAGGGTCGGTATCGGAGGCGGTATCAGTGTGGCTGCGGCCTCTGCTTCGGCGTCGGGGTCGGCGAACTCGGGGTTGAACATGGCGCGGTACGGGCCGATCACCCCGGCGATGTTCTCGGCGGTGACATATTCGCGCAGCCACGAAATATCTTGGTGAGCATCATATTCGGGTGACCAATCCGCCCACAGCGACTCCCAGAAGCCGGGCTCGATCAGCAGGTTTTCGGCCAGTCCGACCTGCTGGATGAGCCAGATGTAGAACGACCGCTTGAGCTGGGGGTAGCTGAACATGGAGTTGACCAGCGCGGCCGACGGCGGCACGGCCAGCGTCACTAAACGGCTGAAGGCACTCGGATCTGCGCCAACCAGTCCATACGCGGTGTGGGCGCCCCAATCGTGGCCGATCAACACCGCACGGGCGTCGGCCTTTAACGCCTTACGGACCGCGCGGATCTGCCGCACATAGGTGCCGACACTGACGGGTCCGGTCGCCGGCGCTTCGTAGCCGGGCAGCCACGGAGCCGCCACCCGGTAGCCGTGGTCGGCGAGCACCGGACCCAGATGCCGCCAGGTGTGCGGCGTATCCGGGAAACCGTGCACGGCGATGGCCAGCGGCCGGGCGGTGTCAGCGATATCCCCGAACGTCAGCGGCAAGTGTATGGCCATCGCGATCTCCTTTGGCTTGACATGCGACATCGTAGATGTAACCCGACATCTGTTTACATTTGATAGTCCATATGTAAATGTTTGTCCATGGCTGGACTGTCTCTGGGCCGACGCGACCTGGCCGCCACTCGTCTGCAACTCGGCCGGTGGTTCGAGCACAAGTTCGGCGACCCGGTCGACATCGGCGAAATGCGCCCGGCCAACCGCGCGGCGGGCTGGTCCAGCGAAAGCCTGCTGTTCAGTGTCGATGGCGCTCGGGAGTTCGTCGCACGAATCCCGCCGACCGGCGGTGGCATCTACGCCGAATACGATCTGGCCGGCCAGACCCGAACCCAGCAGCTGCTGCACAACTACGGGATCGCCACTCCCGCACCGATCCGCTACGAGGCCGACAGCTCGTGGCTCGGATCGAATTTTCTGGTGATGCCACGCATCGTCGGGCACACGCCGTCGGACACGTCGTACGCGGTGAAAGGCTGGCTGCACGGGGCCGGCGTCGACGTGCAGCGCCGGGTGCACGATTCGTTTCTCGACACACTTGTTGCGTTGCAACGGGTTCCGATCGAGGAGGCGCCTTGGCTCAAGCGCGCGCAAGGTGTGGGCAATGACGGTGAGCTCGGCTGGTGGCGCGACTACATCGAGTGGGCCACCGACAAGCAGGTGCCCGCCGTCATCACCGATGCGTTCGACTGGCTGTACCGCCACCAGCCTTCAGAGCAGCCGGACCTCGCGATCTGCTGGGGCGATGCCCGGCTGTCCAACGCCATCTTCGACGACACCGGCCAGATCGTCGGCGTCCTGGATTGGGAACAGGCGTGCCTGTGCCCCGCGGAGACCGACTTCGCCTGGTGGTTGGCCACGCGGCGGCAGACCATGGAGGTCAACGGCATCGACGCCGACCCCGAGCTGCCCGGCTTCGACAGCCAGGGACAGGTGGTCCGTCGCTTCGAGGAGTTGATCGGGCGTCCGCTGGTCGACTTGAGGTGGTACGAAATCTTCGCCATGGTGCGGATGGGCTGTTGCATCCTGCGGGTGCAGTGGTTGCTGCGCAGCATGGGCCAGGGCAACCACGGACTCACCCGCGCGCCGATCATGCCGGCCTGGGCCATCGAGGCAATTCGGTAGCGGCGCGTTCTGATATCGCATGCGATATCGGAATTACGCTGACCAGATGACAGCCCCCGCGTTTCCCGCTCCCGAGGTGCTGGCCGCGCGCCAGAAACTCGTGCTCGACCATTTTCACGACGAGGTCCGCCAGGACTGGGACGACGTGCTGGCGACGTTCCCGCACCCCCACTACGAGCTGATTCCGCAGATGATCATCCACGACGGAAACGAGGCGGTGCGTGGCTACTACAACTACACCCGCACCGCGTTTCCCGATCAGGACCACGAGATCATCGCGCTGCGGCACAGCGCCGACGCGGTGATCGTCGAGTTCTGGTTGATGGGCACGCATCGCGGCTTCCTCGGCAAAGTCCCGCCCACCGGCAGCCGGTTCCGGGTCCGCATGAACGCGTACTTCGTCTTCGACGACACCGAAACGCTTGTCTGCGAACGTATTTACTTCGACACGTTGACCATGATCAAACAGCTCCTCGGCGGGCTGGACATGAAGAAGCCGTCGAACTGGCTGCTGGCCGCGCGTTGTGTGCGGGGGCTGTTGTCGATGTCGTCGGAAAAGCCGGACCCGGCACTGACCTCTTCGGTGAATTCGCCTCTCCCGAACGTCGGAAATGCCTAAACTGCAACGCTAACCGGTGGAATCGAGGAGGCTGCGATGCGGCGCAGAAGCCCTCATGCGTTGTGCGGCCTGGCCGCCGTCACACTGCTCGCCGGGTGCGGCAGCGATCCAGCCAGAAACACCATCACCCCGCACGCGACGGCGAAGCCGTCCACCACGACGGCCGCCGAGCTTGGCTCGCACACCGAAAAGTGGATCAACCTGCAAGTCGGCGATTGCGTCGCCGACCTTCCGCCGGCGGACCTCAGCCGGGTGACGATCACGGTCGTCGATTGCGCCACAGCGCATTTGGCCGAGGTGTATCTGCGCGCGCCGATGGCCGTGGACACCGCCATCGTCAACGTCGCCAACCGGGACTGCTCCGCCGGGTTTGCCCCTTACACCGGCAAACCGCTGGGCAGCGGCGCGTTTTCGATCACGTATCTGATCGACTCGAACCAGGATCGCACCGGTGCCGACCCCACCCCCAGCACCCTGATCTGCCTGCTGCAATCCGGCAACGGTCAACCGCTGACCGGATCCGCGCACCGCTGACGCCTTAGCAGCCGAGCTGATCGGCGAGGTCGAAAAAGTCCGACGCGTTCACGTCGAACTCGTCGCAATAGGCGACATCGGCGTCGCCGCCCACCCCGAATTCCAACGGGCGCGCGATGAAGGCGGTACGAAAGCCGAGCGCGGCCGCCGCCCGAATGTCGTATTTGTGGCTTGCCACCATCATGATGTCGGCGGGATCCAGACCCAGGTAGGTCGCGGCCATGTGATAGACCGCCGGCTCAGGCTTGAACACACCGGCCATCTCCGCAGCAAAGATCGCATCCCACGGCAGCCCGGCTCGCTTGGAGATGTTGACGACCGCGGACACGTCGGCGTTGGACAGCGTGGCCAACGTGAACGAGCTTTTCAGCCGGGACAGCCCCGCCACCACGTCCGGCCACGGCCGCAGCCGTTGCCAGGCGAACGTCAGCTCTTCGCGCTCGGCGTCCGAAAAGCCGCCGATGGCGGACTCGTTTAGGACCGTCTCCAGAGCGGCCCGATACACCGAGTGCACCGAGACCCATCCGCTCTGGCGACTGCGCGCGGCCTGGAGCGCGTCGAAGTAACCTGCGCGCCAACGCCGCACCAGGTCCGGCCAATCGACCTCGGCGTGCCGCCCGGCGCTGATCCGCCGCGCCTCGTCACAGACGGTCGAATGGAAATCCGTCGCGGTGCCTTGCACGTCGAACAACAGCGCCTCAACCACAAGCTTCATCATGCAGCGGTTCGGTGAACACCCGTCGTGGCGGGCCAGACGGTTAGTTAAAATCAGCGATATAGAAATGCTTGTCCATACATCCCATGCGAGGTAGGTAGTGGCCGATAACACCATCACGCCCGCCGGCGAACGTCACGATGCCGGCGCGGAAGAATCCGAACCCGACTACCGGTTCACCATGGCCAACGAACGCACATTCCTGGCTTGGCAACGCACGGCGCTGGGATTGCTCGCCGCATCGGTCGCCCTGGTTCAACTCGTGCCCGAGCTCGCGATCCCCGGGGCACGCCGCCTGCTCGGTATTGGTCTGGCGGTGCTGGCGGTCCTGACCAGCGGGATGGGGCTGCTGCGCTGGGAACAGGCGGATCGCGCGATGCGCCGCGGCGACCCGTTGCCCCGTCATCCCTCGCCCGCCTATCTCGCGGTCGGCCTCAGCCTGGTCGGGCTGATCGCGCTCGGCTTGGTCGTCCTCAAGGCGGTCTCGGGTTGACCCAGGCGTCAGCGCACTATCCGGGAGGCGGGCTGCAGGCCGAACGCACGACACTGGCGTGGACCCGGACGTCGTTCGCGTTCCTGGTCAACGGAGCCCTGCTGACCGTCAAGGACTTGCACGGTGTCAAGGGCGCGGCGGCGCTGACCGCGGCGGGCCTGGCTCTGGCCGCGGCGTTGTCCAGCTACCTAATCGCCTTACAACGCCAACGAACACTGCAGCTGCGACCGCTTCCGGCGCGAATCACTCCGCGCCGTCAGGTCTATACCGTCGGGGTGGCCGCGTTGCTGCTCATCTTCATGACCGCGCTCTTAGTCGCATTACATGCTCGCCCGGCATAGTCGCACGCGATGAAGATCGCGATCAGCGGCGCCGGGATCGCCGGCCCAACCTTGGCGTATTGGCTGGGCCGCACCGGGCACCACGCCACCCTGATCGAGAAAGCCCGGGCATTGCGAACCGGAGGCTACGTCGTCGACTTCTGGGGCGCGGGTTATCGGATCGCCGAACGAATGGGCCTCGGCCCGCAGTTGCAGACAGCCGGATATGCCGTGCGCGAGGTGCGGCTGGTCGACCGGCGCGGCGACAAGGTGGGCGGCTTTCCCACGGACGGATTCCGGCGCATGGCCGCGGGGCGATTCACCAGCCTGGCTCGCGGCGATTTGGCGGCCATGATCTACGGCACTCTCGCCGACGACGTGGAGAGCCTCTTTGCGCAGAGCATCGCGACCATCGAGCAGGACGACACCGGGGTACGGGTCGGCTTCCACAGCGGTGCATCGCGCGAATTCGATCTTCTGATCGGCACTGGTGGTTTGCATTCGCCCGTGCGGAGTTTGGTGTTCGGTCCCGAGGCGGGCTTCGAGCGCGACCTCGGTTATCGCGTTGCCGCATTCGAGGCGCGTGGTTACCGCCCGCGCGATGAGCTGATCTATGTGTCCTATGGCATCCCGGGAGGCATGGTCAGCCGGTTCGCCATGCGCGATGACCGCACCATGTTTCTGTTCGTCTTCACCAGGGAGCAGATCGGTGGCGCCGACCCCCGGGGTACCGATGAGGTCAAGAGGCTGCTCGGTGCGGTGTTCGGCGGGACGGGTTGGGAATGCCCGCGCATCCTGCAGGCGATGGACGACTGCGAGGACATCTATTTCGATCGGGTGAGTCAGATCGCGATGAACGGTTGGTCCGACGGGCGGGTGATGCTGATCGGCGATGCGGCAGCCGCCGTGTCGCTGTTGGCCGGGGAGGGCACCGGGCTGGCCATGCTGCAGGCCTATGTGCTGGCCGGTGAATTGCACCGCGCCGGCGGCGATTACAAGACGGCTTTTCACGAATACCAGCGCCTACTGCGGCCGTTCATCACCGGCAAGCAGCGCTCGGCTCAGAGGTTCGCCGCGACGTTTGCCCCGCGGACACGGCGAGGACTATGGGCACGCGACAAGCTCACCAGCCTGCTATCGCTGCCGTTCGTCGGCGACTGGATCATTCATCGGCAGCTCCGCGACGACTTCGACCTGCCGGACTACGGAATATAGGCAGCGGTCGTCGCGAGAAGCACTGTCCCAGAACAAAATTCCGGCTCAGCGGCCGTTGGCGTTCAGAAACGCGACGATCCCCTGCGTGACGGCCGCGGCGTACTTCGCCCGTTCATCGGCGCTTTCCATCCGCGCGGCTTCGTCCGCGTTCCTCATGTTGCCGAGTTCGACGAGCACTGCCGGGTACAAAGCGAGGTTCAGACCGGCGAGGTCGTCGCGCCCGTAGAGGCCGTCGGACCCGACGTAGGTCGACGGGTGAAATCCCGCCTGGACCAGGGCATCGCGCATGGTGTGCGCCAGTTGTATCGCCGGGCCGGACTGGACAGTGTTGCGCGGCGGGCTGGAATTGACGTGAAATCCACTGCCGGACGGCGGACCACCGTCGGCGTGGATGCTCACGATCGCGTCCGGATGCATCGCATTGGCCTGGTCGGCACGCTGGTCGACGCAGGGTCCGACGGAGCTGTCGTTGTCGCGAGACAGCACGGTGTTCACGCCCATTTGCCGCAGCGATTCACTGATCAGGCCGACGACCGCCCAATTGAACGCATGCTCGGGATAGCCGTCGTTAGTCGCGGCGCCCGAAGTTTGGCACGGTTTGGTGCCGCCCCGGCCATTCGGGACTTGCCGATTTATCGAGGCGTCATTCACGGCGTTGTGGCCCGCGTCGAGGAACACCGATGATCCGGCAACTCCAGCCGACGCGACTGGGGCGTCGAGAGTGGCGACAGCGAAAAGCACCGGTGCGACACCGGCAAGTTTCAAGACTTCGCGTCTAGAAGCAGATTTCGGCCGGCCGCACCCTGGTGGCGCAGGCGGTTCGTTCACCGCGCGATGGTAGCAATCCCCCTGCTATTGTCAGCACCAAGCCGATTGATTTGTAAAGGCACGACATCGGGACCCGCCAGCAGACCTTCGGCTATCGACCGGGATATCAGGCCAAATAAGACGACTACAAATCTTGTGCGTGTCGCTTTTGTGGTCTTCGCCAACGGTGGTCAACTGGTCTTGGAACTCAGAGGTTTGGGATGGATACCAATGGGCACTTATTTCGGCATGATCGCCGGTCAAATCATTCGAGTCGCTAACCCCATGGCCGTAGTAGCCGTGGGCCTCGGCACCACTTTCCTTGTCTCCCCTACTCCGTCGGCGTCGGCCGAACCGTGCCCCGACGCTCAAGTGGTATTCGCGCGCGGTACCGGTGAGCCCGAAGGTGTCGGCCCCACCGGACAAGCCTTCGTCGATAACCTGCGCGGGCGCGAAGGCGGAAAGTCCGTCGACGTCTACGCGGTGAACTACCCCGCCAGCAATGAGTGGGAGACCGGCGTGGACGGTATTAGGGACGCCAGCAACCATGTCATATCGATGGCAGGCAGCTGTCCCAAGACCAAGATGGTGCTCGGCGGCTTCTCTCAGGGCGCGGCCGTGATGGGCTTCGTCACCTCCGCGCAAGTGCCCGACGGGGTCGATCCCGCAACGGTTCCCAAACCGCTGGCACCCGAGATCGCCGACCACGTGGCCGCGGTGGTGCTCTTCGGAACACCTAACGTGCGCGCGATGAACTTCCTGGGTCAGCCGCCGTTGGTCATCGGGCCAACCTATGCGGGCAAGACCATCAAGGTGTGCGCCAACGAGGACCCGGTGTGCTCGGACGGCATGAACTTCGCCGCCCACGACACCTACGCCGACGACGGCAGCATGATCGACAAGGGTGTCTCCTTTGCCGTCAGCCGTCTGGACGCGGCCCCCGGCGCACCGGCACCAGTGCCGCACGCACCGACCGGCGGCTTCGGCAACTGACCGGCTTTACATACTAAAAAGTATGTTACGGTGACCGCATGTCCGCGGTTGCTAGCCGCTCGCTGCACGGAATCACCGACGAATTCGTCGCGCGGTTAGCGCAGCGCGCCGACGAAGCTGAGCGATTGCGGCGGCTGCCCGCGGCGACGGTCAGCGAGTTCAAAGAGACGGACCTGTTCCGGCTGCTGCTCCCGGCCCGGTTCGGCGGAATCCAAGCATCGTTTCCCGAACTGCTGGAACCGATTCGGCGGATGGCACACGGCTGCACCTCGAGCGCATGGACGTTAGGGTTCTACGCACTGCACAACTGGATGCTGTCGCTGTTCGACCCGCAGCTTCAGGACGAAGTGTTCGCCTCGGGCCCGGTGTTGGCGCCCGCTCCGCTGGCCCCGACCGGCCGCGGTACTCCAGCCGATGGCGGCGTGCGCCTGACCGGTCGGTGGTCGTGGTCGACGGGCGCGATGGATGCCGATTGGGTAATCGTCGGCGCGCTGGTCGAGCGAGACGACAGCATCGTTCCGGCACTCGTGGTGGTGCCCGCCGACCAGGTCGAGGTCGACGACGTGTGGCACACCGCGGGCATGCGCGGAACCGGTTCTCACGACGTGATCGTCACGGACGTCTTTGTCCCCGAACACCGCATCGCCAGCGTGGCCGATATCTATGGCGGCACCGCGCCGGGAGCGCATGTGCACGGGGCGGCCACCTACCGATGGCCGCTGGTGCCGGCTCTCGCGCTGGTGGCGTCGATGCCGGTGCTCGGCGCCGCCGAACGGGTCACCGAGCTGTTCGCCGAGCGGCTCGGCGGCCGCGTCCTAGCGTATAGCGGTGTGGCGCAAAAGGATCAGCCCGCCGCACAGATCAGGCTCGGCGATGCGACGGTGCGGCTGCGCGCGTTGCGCGCGCTGGTCGCCGAGACCGCCGCAGGGATCGACGAGCTCGTTGTCAGCGGTGAACGTGTTCGGCGATCGGTACGCGCCAACGCCCGGCTGGCGGCGGCGTACACGGTGCACGAGTGCCGCGCGATCATCTCCAACCTGATGGAGTCCGCCGGCGCCAGCGCACACTTCCTGTCCAGCCCGTTGCAGCGCGCCAAGCGCGATGTCGATATTGCAGCGGGCCATGTCGTATTCGATTACGACGTGAGCCGAGAGCTGGCCGGGGCGTTGGCGATTGGAGCCAAGATCTCGCCGATCGCGATGGTGTGATCGCTACTTCGGATCGGCGAGCATCATGTCCAGGAAGCGTTCGTGTTGAGCCGCCTTCTGCGCCTGGCCCGGCGTGGCTGTGAGGTGCAGCAGTCCGATCCCGGCCGCGAACGTCAACTCCGCGCGCAATCGGGCGTCCTCGACACTGAAACCGCAGTCCGCGTACGCCTTTGCGACCGAACGAAGCAGGCGGCGATCGGCGTCGCGGATGTTGGCGGCGGCGGCCTGGTCGGTGCGGGCCCACTCTCGCATGGCGCGTTCGAGCATCCAGTGCTGCGGCCGAACCAAGGCAATCATCATGGTGGACAGCCGTTCC
Source organism: Mycobacterium montefiorense (assembly GCF_003112775.1). Lineage (GTDB taxonomy): Bacteria > Actinomycetota > Actinomycetes > Mycobacteriales > Mycobacteriaceae > Mycobacterium > Mycobacterium montefiorense. The sequence goes on from NZ_BFCH01000011.1 coordinate 178,879, forward strand.
CGGGGCGGCAGCGCATCGATCTCGTCCAGCGATTGCCGGTCCTGCTCGCGGAACGTGTTCCACGATTCGACGAGTGCGGCGCGGTAGCTATCCATATCCTCGAAGTGCCAGTAGAAGCTTCCGCGGGTAGCGCCGACTTGCCGGCAGAGCCGTTCGATCTTCAGGGCGCGTGCGCCCTCTTCGGCGAGCAAGGTGTACCCAGCCTGCAACCAGTCGTCGGCTGACAGGCGCGTCGAGGGCTTACGCGCGGCCACGTCGTGCAACGTTACGGGCAATCAGACCGCATCGTGAGACTTGTGCGAAATTAACGCCGCGTGTCGGTTGGGATCGTTGGCAGCCGCGCGGTTTCGTCCAGGTCGACATCGAGTGCGTTAAGCATCAACGCAAGCCCCGCGTACCTGCTGATAACCATCAGCACCTCCACGGTGGCCTCGGCTCCCAGTGCCTCGCGCACGCCCTCGAATAGTGCGGCCGCGACTGAGCGGGTGCTGACAAGTTCGGTTGTCAGTGTCAGCACCGCGAGCTCGGTCTCATCGAAATAGCCTGTTTGCCAATCGGACTCGGATATGACGGCGCCGATCTCGTCGGCGCTAAGCCCCGCCGTGCGCGCGACGTCGCGGTGCTGGCCGAGCTCGTAGGCGCAGTCCATCAGCGAAGCGGTCCGCAGCGTCACCAGTTCACGCAACCGCCGGGGCAGCACCGGACTGGTCAGGGCGTCGCGGCCGGCCAGCATCCAGCCGGTGAAGGCGTTCTCGGCGTTCGCCAGCGTGCGGTAGACGTTGAGATTGCCGCGCTCCCCGGTCAATTCGCGGGCCTGCTCGGTCATGTCTTCGGGCCGCCGATACGGGATGCGCGTCATTCGATATCCAAGTCGACGGCGTTGAGGACCAATGCCAGCCCGTAGTAGCAGCTGACGATCATCAGCAATTCGGTCAGCACCTCGTCGCCGAAGACGGCCTGGGCGGTCGCGAACGACTCGTCGCGCAGGTGGTGGGTGGTGCACAACTCGGTGACGACCTCGACGGCCGTGCGTTCGGTGTGGCTGAAACCGGCTCCGTCGAGTTCGCCGGTAGCAAGCGCGTCGAGCTGTTGCTCGGTGAGCCCGGCGGCGCGGCCCAAGAGCAGGTGCTGGGCAAGCTCGTAGGCCGAGCCCTGCAGGTTGGCCACCCGCAGCACGATCACTTCCCGCATGCGCGCGCTAAACGTCGGGCTGGCGTAGAGCTCGTCGACCATCTGCGACCAGCCGGGAAACACGTTGGGCGCGTTGGCCAGTAGCCGGAAGACGTTGAGGTTGCCGCGCCGGTCTGCCCACTCGCGAATGGACTCGGGCTGCTGGTCGAGGTCGGCGAGCTCGATGCGTGTCATGGCATCACTGTGCCGCGAGGGTGAACGTCCAGTCCAGCGTGACGAAGGGTTCGTCGGCTTTGGTTCCATCCGGCGCGATGCCCGGCTCGTGGCGCGTGAAGTCGGCCTTCAACGAATCCTGCGCCGAGAACACCGCGTCGCAGTCGATGTACGGGTCGTCTTTGAGGAATAGCTGCGTGATCAGCGACTGGTAGCCGTCGGCCTGGAACCAGAAGTGCACATGCTGGGGGCGCATCACGGATCGATTGGCGGCTCGCATGATCTCCCCGCACGGGCCGTCGGTGGGCACCGGGTAATAGCGCGGCGTGATCGAGCGATACCAGAATTCACCGTCGTCGTTGGTGGTCAGCAGCGCGCGCATGGCGAACTCGCCGTGCAGCTGCTCGGTCAGCTGAACATCGTAGAACCCGGTGCCGTCGCTATGCCAGGTGTCGACCTTCGCGCCGGCGATCGGCTCGCCGCTTTCGTCGACGACGCGGGCAGTCACGAACATCGGGGTTCCCGCGACGCCGTTGGAGATGTCGGCCCCGTTGGGGACGGTCGGGCGGCCCTCGACGTAGAACGGGCCCAGCAGCGCGGAGTCGGTGGCCGACCCGCCGGGGTTCTCGTTCATGGTGTCCAGCAGCATCGACAGCCCGAGGATGTCAGAGAGCAGCACCACCTCTTGACGGGTGGGGCTGGAGATTTTTCCGAGCTGTTCGACGAAGTCCATTGCGGTGAACCATTCGTCGCCGGTCAGCCGCACCTCCCGGGCGAAGTCGTGCAGATGCTGGGTCAGGCTTTGGAAAAGTTGGCGGAAGCGATCGTCGGTCGATGTGTCGAAGGTCTTCAGCACTTCGTCGGTAATCGTCTCTTCGGTGAGATTGGTCGCCATTGTGGTTGCCTTCCTTAGGGATTGATCACGACGCGGCCGGATACTTGGCTGGCGACCGCTTGATAGGCTGCCGCGCTGTCGTCGAGGGAATAGCGCGCGGTGATGGGCAGCGGGCGAAAGTCGCCGGATTCGAAGTGGGGCAACATCTTCTGCAGGATGTGCGCGGAGTCGACGACACTGAGTTTGCCGCTGTCGACGCCCAGGATGCGGGTTTCGTTGCGGTACAACGCCCTTATATCGATGTCGACCTTTGGCGAGCCTGCCGCACTGATGACCACCAGCCGGCCGCGCCGGGCCAGCGACGCAAGCGCCGCGTTCGTCGTCACGCCGCCGACCGCGTCGTAGACGACGCCGACTCCGCTGCCTTTGGTGAGCCGTCTGATTTCGGCGGCGACGTCGGTGTCCAGGGCGACGAACTCGTCGATCACCTTGGCGGCGGGTGTATCCGGCTCGGGTTTGCGACGGCTCACGCCGATCACCGTGGCGCCGAGCGCGTGCGCGATCTGGGCGACGGCGCCGCCCACTCCCCCGGAGACGCCGAAAATGGCGATCGTTTCGCCTTTGACCAGTCGCGCCGTCTCGACGGCGCCGGCCCAGGCGGTGACGAAGTTGACGCCGACGGTGGCGGCTTCGTCGAAGCTGAGCGCTTCGGGTTTGCGTGCCAGTGCTTCGATAGGCACTTCTATGAGCTCGGCGTGCGAGCCGTCGCGGGTGAATCCGACGTCGCCGCCGGTGCCCCACACTTCGGCGCCCTCCCATTCGGGCGGGCCGCTGACGACGACACCGGCGAAGTCGCGTCCGGGGATGCGCGGCAACACGGTCCAGTCCATCAGTCCGGCAACATTTTTCATGTCGGACGGGTTGACGGATGCCGCTTCGACGCGAACGATCGCTTCCTGCGTCGTCGGGTCCGGCAGATCGGCGACGTGCAGGACACTCGGATCACCGAACGTGTCGAAACGCAAGGCTCGCATGGCTGCTCCTCCAATGAGGTGATGGTCACTTTAGCTGCCAAGCCAAGGAAACACCTTCGGATCGATCGCGTCCAACGTTGAAAATCGATCAGAATGATCGCCGTTCGCGATAGATTGTTGGGATGGAGATGCGGCAGCTGGAGTACTTCGTCACGGTGGCCTCAGAGTTGAACTTTTCTCGGGCGGCCCAGCGGATCCACGTCGTGCAGTCCGCGCTGTCGGCGTCGGTAGCGAAACTGGAAAAGGAACTCGGCGTCGAGCTGTTCGACCGGTCAAAGCGCCAGATCGTGCTCACCGCGCCGGGCGAGGTTTTTCTGCAGCATGCCCGCGAAGTCATCCACACTGCGCAGCGGGCTCAGGCGTCCATGGCGGATTATCGCGATCAGCTGACCGGCACCGTCACACTCGGCACCCTGATGTCTTGGGGTGGGTTGAATCTGGCGACCGTACTCGAAGAGTTCCGGCGGCTGCACCCGCTGGTGACGGTTCAGCTGCGCCAAAGCCTCACCGGGTCGGCTGGCCATCTGGAGGCGATCGCCGACGGGAAGATGGACCTCGCCCTGGTGTCTCTGTCCGCCTCGCCATCTCGGCTTGTCGCGGTGCGCGAACTGACCCACGAGCCCATGGTCTTCGTCTGCAAGCCCGGCCATGAGCTGGCGGGTCGCCGGCACGTGAAGTTGGGCGACCTGGACGGGCAGGACTTCATCCAATTCCCGCGCGGGTGGGGGATTCGTCAGCGCCTGGATGCGGGTTTCGCCGCCGTCGGGGTGCAGCCGACGAGTGCCTACGAAGTCGCCGACTACGCGATCGCCGCCGAACTCGTCAGGCACCGACTGGCAGCGACCGTGCTGCCCGTCAGCGCGGCCGAACGATACCCCGACCTACGCGGTATCCCGTTGAGCCCGCCGGTGACGTGGACGCTGTATCTCGCATCCGCCGCGTCGCGAACCGGCGCCGTGACGGCACTCGTCGACACGATCAGCCGTTACATCGAGGGGTGAAATTCACTGTGTCGCATGAGATCTGCGCCGGGGGGTCTCGTCGTAGAAGTCGGCCCGAGTTGGCTCACGTTAGTGCGCGCGTCGGCGCGGATCGCGGTGAGGGTGTTGCCGAGGTCGTCGGGGTGGCGGGCCGGTGGTGCGGGTCTGGTTGTCAGCGTTGAATTTCACGACGCAGTTGCTGCGCGTATCGCGAACGAATTTCCTGATACCCAACCCGTTTGGGCTTTGATCCGGTGCTGGTCATGACCGGCGGCGGTGAGCTACCTAGTTGGTTGTTGGTGGTGGTTGGGGTTGGAAGGGTTGGTACCACCACCAGTTCGCGCGTTCGCCGGTGGGGCCGGGGCACGGCCGGACGGCGGGCGGGGCATGGGTGGGCGGGCGCGCAAGCGATTCTGCGCTGAGTGGTCGCCCGGAGCGGTCGGCGACCGTCAGGTCGCCGGCGGGTCCGGTGATGGTGATGACACCTCGGTGGTGCAGCCGGTGGTGGTACGGGCACACCAGCACTAGGTTGAACAACTCGGTCAAACCGCCGTCCTCCCAGTGCCGGATGTGATGTGCGTGCAAACCGCGGGTGGCCCCACAGCCCGCAACCGCACACGTTCGGTGGCGGTACTCCAGCGCGCGGCGAAGCCGCCGGTTGATCACCCGGGTCGCTCGCCCGGCGCCGATGACCTCGCCGTCGCGTTCGAACCAGACTTCACAGGTGGCATCACAGGTCAGATATTGGCGTTCAGACTCAGTAAGTAACGGACCCAGATGCAGCGCCGCGGCGCGCTGCTCAACATCGACGTGCACCACCACAGTGGTGTGCTGCCCGTGCGGGCGGCGGGCCGCCTCGGCGTCCCACCCCGTCTCGACCAGGCGCATAAACGCCTCGACAGTGCCCGGCAACGGCGGCACCTGATCGCAGGCCCGGTCATCCTTGTCGTGATCGTGCTTCCACTCGGCGATCAGCGCATCACGATAAGACGCCAGTGCCGCATCGAATTTCGCGGCGTCCAGGTGCGGGAGTTTGATCCGCCAACACGTGAACTCCTCGTCAGTGGACTGGGTGATCGAGGCCTGCGGACCCGGCCGAGCCGAGTCGGGTTCAGGTTCGGGTCGCGGTTCCAGATTGACCGCGGTACGCAACTGGCTGACCGTCGCCACCGGGGCCAGCTCCGCATAGTGCTCATCGGATCCCTCGCCCGCCCGCGCCGCGATCACCCCGATCTGATCCAACGACAGCCGACCCTCCCGCATGCCCGCCGCACAGCGCGGAAATTCCTCAAACCGGCGCGCGACCGTAGCGATCGTGTGGGCATTTGCCGATGACGAGCCGAGCTTCCACGACATCAACGCCGCCACCGACCGCGCCCCCGTCATTCCGCATAGCTCGTCGCGCTCCATCTCGGCGGCAATCTCCACGATGCGCCCGTCGATGGCGTTGCGCTGACCGGCCAACTCCGCCAACTCCTCAAACAACACCTCCAGACGCTCCGTAGGGCTCAACGCCACGGGAGACGATGCGGTCCAAGACATAACGACATCATCGCAGCCAGGTACGACAAATCTCGACCGCCCAATTCCACGCCGGCCACGCCTCGCGTCCGTATCCACAGTCACGAGTTTGTCCACAGACTCTGCCGACCATCGACCATGGGTGGCGGTGGCTCGTCGCAGCCACCGCCATCCCCAAATCGTCAGCCAAGTCAGGTCATACCGCTCAGCCCGCCGCTGTATCTGGCCTCCGCGCAGTCCCAAACCGGCGGCGCCGTCACGATCACGCGTTATGTCGATGGCTGAAATTTATTGTGCCGCGCGAGATCTGCGGCGGTCTCCGTCGTCGAAGTCGGCGCCTAATGCGGCGTAGGCGCCCACGTACTTGTTCGTGAGTCGGGCACGGTCGGACTCGGCCAAGTTCGCCAGGCGCTCGGGATCGGTGTTGTCGGCCAGATCCGCGAGCTTCACTTCCCGCGCGGTGGGGTGCTCATTGATGCGTTGGTAGTAAGTGGCCGACGGCTGGTCGTCGCGGCGGGTGAGTAACTCGATCGCGTCGATCGCCGCTTGTGAGATTCCGCGATTGGTCAGTTCCGCCGCGTCGATGCCGGTGTCCTCAATAAGGTCGTGCAGCAAGGCCGCGACGACGGCGTCGGTGTTGGCGGGGTCCACGTAGGAGGCCACGCGGCGGACGTGTCCCACGTAGGGCATGCCGGCCTTGTCGACCTGGCCCGCATGCGCCTCGGCTGCAATGGCGTCTGCGGTAGCTATGGGGTCCACGGGCGCCCTCCTTTCAGTCGTCGTCGGGACGGATGCCTTCCGACTTCAGGATGTCGAGAACATCAATCGCCGATGGATCATCGACGTCGACATCGATTGCGATGGGCTCGATTTCGCCGCCCTTCTCGTACAAGAAGCGCTCGCGGTACGCCCAGTAGGCGGCGTCGGCAATCGCCGTGACTGCCTTCCAGTTCAAGGCGGCGCCAATGCCGACTCCGATGATAGGCACCAGTTGACCAAGCTTTTTGATCGCCAACGACTCGCCAAAGTTGACGGCGAACTTCTGAACCACGTTGGCGAACGCTTGTTGATCGAGTTCGTGCCAAGCCTCATCTCGAGCAAGGCTTTCGGTCAAGATCGCAAGCTGTTGGTAGGCAGCGGCTTTCGCCGATGTTGAGCCTGCCAGCCCCAATCCGATGACTTGCATTACGAAAACCTCTTCGGCGGGGTTACGTGGATCGTAGCCGTAGTAGAGTGCATGCTTAGCCACCACTCCAGTGCACGCGGTCAACAGCGCTGCGGCATCGACACCCATCGCCGTGGCGACCGCGCCCAATCCGGGAACGGCCGCGGCTCCAGCAGTTGCCGCCGCCCCCGCGGCTGTCACCGCCTCACCCCCGCTGATCACCAGGCCGGCTGCCGCACCTTCTGCGGCTGCCGATAGCGAGTAGGCATGATGCAGCAGCGTGAACGACGCGACGTCGTCGATCGTCTTCAGGTCGAGCTTCTTGATGTCGTCGAGGTTTTGTACCGCATGACCTTTTTTCGCGTAGGCACTGATGACGCGCGAGTCGGACGTAGTGAGTTGGCTCGTCCGGCTCATGACCTTGCCCGCACCCTCGGCGGTTGTGTCCAGCAGTTCCACGACGGGTTCGGTCACCGTCTTGACTCCCGGCGCCTTCATCAGCTTGTTCATGAGCCCGGGGCCGATGCCGCTGATATCGAAGGGGATCAGTCGGCGCGACTCGCGACCGAGGATGCGCGCCTTATGTGCGGCGATCTTCTCGAGCTGTTTCTGCTCGTATTCAGATAGCGCCACCTGCTGCTCCCCACGTGATTGTTCTGAGCAACATCACAGCACACAAATGCCGACTGGATTAGTTTGCGATTGTGCCCCGTGCGGCCACACGAACGGGTGGGGCCCCGGGAGCGGCGGCGGGGTTTTAGGGCATTTGCCCACACTGTTTGATGTCTGGTGCGTCACCACCCGCAATCGGCCGGGCCGGTCATGTACCTAAGCGATGTTTGATCGTCACGCGTGTTCGCCGGTGTGAAAGGCGTCAAAGCTGCAGAATGGCGAAGTGGTTGGGGCAATGGACCAGGATGCAGTGCGCGCGATGGCTATCGAGTGGGTTCAGCAGCGATCACTAGGTGGCACGGTGCCGATCAGTCGTGATGCACTTGCCAACGACTTCTACATCGGAGACGTTCGGTTTCCACTCATCGACCGAGGCCGTGGGATTCGCAAGCCTTTGGGCTGGTCAACGGCACTGTCGATTCTGACGGTTTTCCCCAAGAGCGGCGTACGGCCATATGCAGACGCAACAGGAGCAGACGGCTTACACCGGTACAAGCTCCGGCGAGATCAACTGGGCACTATCGAAAACGAAAGCATGAGGGATGCGGTCCGTCTGAGAGCTCCACTCATTTGGTTGGTTGGAGTTGCGCCTGGCCTGTTCAACGTGGTCGCGCCCGTTTTCTTGATTGCAGAGGAGGCGAGCGAAGCTCAATTCGTCATGGCGCTGACAACCGGACAACTAGGAGTCGATGTCGACTCGCCCGTGGAATCTGCCTTGCGGCGCTACCTTTTTGCCGAGACGAAGCGTCGACTTCACCAGCCCGTCTTCGCGAGCCGAGTCATGCTGGCCTACGAAAGTCGGTGCGCGGTTTGCAGCCTGCAGCATCGCGAACTACTCGACGCCGCACATATTGTTCCAGATAGCGTCGCTGGGTCTTTGGGCGAACCCGTTGTGGCAAATAGCTTGGCATTGTGCAAGATTCACCATGCAGCCTATGATTCGAACATCCTTGGTATCCGGCCCGACCACGTCGTCGAGATACGGTACCAACTTCTCGACGAGATCGATGGCCCCATGCTGCAACACGGGTTGCAGCACCATCATGGACGCCAGCTCATGAAACTCCCCGCCAAGCGAACCGAGCGGCCAGACCCCGATCGGTTGGCTTTTCGCTATCGGGAGTTCAAAGTCGCATGATTGCAGTCCGAAGCCCGTTGAGGGGCCCCTGCAGCACGCACGAAAGCCGGAAAGCGAGTTGTGACGAACCGGCGCGTTGAACTACGAAGGTGCGTCCTGAGTTGTGACGGCTTTAGATGGCCTTGCCCTTCCGGCGAGCTGTATGTGGCCTGGAGCCAGTTACCATCTAGTTTTTGTTGAGGCCGAAGTGTCGAGTCAAGAGAACGTTTTTCCAATACGATTCGCGGTCGCGGACTTCGTCATCGGAGGTGCGCATAGACCAAAATTCCAGCAGCGCGAATCGGAGGTTGGACCGAGCGTAGTCAGAACCCTTCTGACCCACCAGCTCCTTGAGCGCAACGTTGTTGCCGTGCAGGCCATCGACATACTGGCGTAGTCTGGCCCATATCCCGGTGTCCCCGTAGGCAGCTCCGACGTAAGCCTTACCGGTAGCGATGTCGTGAATGACGTACACGCCCTTCATGTATTGCAGGGCTCCGCGCCAATCGTTCCACTCCTGTGCAACCGCAGTCTCCAAGACACCGATGGTGTGATTGATTCGGTTGTGCCCACGAAATGGCTCACCCGTGTACGGCAGCTTGGAGATAGACACCACCTCGATGTCGTCGAGGTAGGTGTCCATGTTTAGTCGGATTGCCCGACCTGTCGGTCGGAACCTCACCCACAGGCGCTGGACGTAAGGCCCCATCAGGTCGTCGCGCAATGCAATCCTGTACGAGTGGGCATTCGGCTTATCACCCCGAGCCATGACTTCGAAAATGCCGCCAAAGAGCCATAGAGTCGGGTCGTTTCGGTCCCGTGCAAGCGTGAAAATGAATCGGCGGTTGAACTCATTGCGGGCGGGCCGCCATCGGCTCCATTTGACCCACTCGTCCCATGAGCGTGTCAGGACATCGATCGGGTGGTCAGTGCCATTGAAGACCGCGCAGTGCAGCTTGCACTCGGCCGCGTCGAGGTCGCCTATCAGGCTTCGTAGTGAAATTGCCGTCATTGAGCGGAGGCTACTGTCCCGACCCAAGTTGCAACGGGCGGCCCCACACATCAGCAAGCGCGACAACGGCAGGCTCAAGCTCAGTGTTCCGCACCATACGTGCCAGGGCGAGCGGCTTTGCCTCTACCCGTTCCCAAACGATCAGCGCCTCGGGTTGTGAGAACAAAAAGTAACTGAAATCTCCCTCGTACTCCGACCCGGATCCGTAGTCTCGCAGCGCATCCTCAATCTGTGTCCGACGCTCAGCAACAAATCTTGCAAGCGTTTGCCCATAGGAAGCTGCTTCGCCGACGTCGATGCTTGGTTTGATCTGGTTGAGTACTTCGAAGGAGAGATCTCGCTCGCCAGGCTCGCTGACAAACGTGAGAAACCAACGCTCGGCCTCGTGTAGCAAGAGCGCACTGCCGTATCGCGGGTCCTGTTCCAACTCGGTGATCACGGTGTCAACCTCCTCGTCAAACATCTCAACAAGGACCGACAACCTCGCGATCTTTCGAGCGATCGCCGGAGAAGGATCGATCAGAGGCTTGTAGATGAGGCCGTGTTCCAAGTACGCCCATACGTCCTGCGCCTGCGTACGAAGTTGGATTTCACACTCGACAGGCAAGTCGTCGCTGGTTAGGACATCCAGGAGCCCGATCTGGACGTGGACGCCCGTGTACCGAACCTCTCGCGGATCTCCGGTGTACATCGACTTGTCGGTGGTCCCTAGGTAGCCCAACCCTTCTACCCCGTCCTCCAGAACCTTCCGGAGGTCGCGCACTTCGCTCAGCTTGTGCACCACGACCTGGGCTCCGACCTTGTCGGTCGTCTTATCCCAACAGTCGTCACCGTACTTGCGCAGCTTCTTAACGAAGCTACTGATTTCCTTTGCCCTCACCTTCACGTGCGCGTCCGGGATGCCAGAGTTCCGCAGAACATCCGCAAGCCGTTGCCGAAGCAGTTCAGCAGCTCTCTGGAAAGTCGGAAACTCGCCGATATATCTGAGCCGAGCCTCCTCCAGAGCGGCGGTTGAAGCCACCTAACCAGTTCGCTTCCCGCTCGCCCCACCCATCTGCTTAACCTTGTCGCGAAGGGTTATTACCGAATCCACCCCGTCGCCATTTTGGACAGTCAGTGATCCGTCGCTGAACATGTCGGGTGGCGCGAAGACATCGGCACCTCGTTCAGTGCGTATCCTCATACGGCGAATGTTGTTCTTAATCAAGGTCGTATCCTTTACGAATGACTTTATGGGTAGTCCTTCGTCCTGAATCCGCTCTAGGAACAGGTCTTGGTCATCTTCTCGCAGATGGTCAGCCGCAAACTTCTCCGGCTGGATTGTGTCAGATGAACTTTGTAGGTCCGCCAATAGTGCGATCTCATAGACGGCATTCTTCTCCGGATCATCCCGGCTGCGCTCGGCAATGAATTGTTGAGCCAATTTGAGAAAAGTTTCAGTCTGAACGTCTGCTTGCTGCCGGAACCGGCAACCTAGGAACGCAATGAAGTAGTCGGCAACCCCACCAAATCTCTGTTGATCATCCACGACATGACCATCCAGATCGCCCTTAGCGGACGCGACGAAAACCCCTACCTTAAACACCCGGGTTCCGTCACCAAGGATCAGGTCTCGCAGGTGTTCGGCCTTAAATGTTCGTTGTCCCTGTTCGTTAGTTGTCTGCTCAACCCGCATGCCCTCTTGGTGTTCCATTTTTGCGACAACCACACAACGCGCCCCACCAACATCGCCGATCACGGTCATGACAAGCCCGCCTGGGCTGACCGGCTTTTGATGAAGGTGAAGCAAGCGAGCAAACTCACGACTGTGCCCGACGAAATTCTCGGACGAAGCCAGCAACTCTCGCAACTTATCTGGCACTTCCGAGCCGATGGAAGCATCCTCATCTACGGGCCGTGCGTATCCACCAAGGCTCTGCCGCAGTCGTCGCTGTATGAATGCGCGATCGTCGGCTGTCAGAGCGATGGGCGCCTCGGAATAGAGGAGCTCATCTGCTCCACCTGACGACGCCTTTCCTTTCGGGACTGCATGCATGATCACTTCGACCGGCTTGAAAACGCCAGCTTTAAATGCAGACACCGCCCACCACCTTTCCTGCATCGAACTGAGATATCTTCACAACTCGGCCGTGGTAGTAGGAGTAGGCACGCCGAGAATTCAGCTCGCAGCGATCTGACTGACTTGCCGCTTCCTTGCACCCGCAGGAAGCTACGCAGACGGCTTCAACCCTTCGTAGACGACCGAGTTCAGTTCCTAGGCAGCTATTGAGACAGCTCAGGGTTGTTGAAAATCTGCGTTGACAGACCCTCGGCAGAGGCCATCGCGTCAATAAGCGCGGTGGCGAACTCGTTCTGCAGGTCAAAGCTGGCCGAGAACTGCGCAAGCGAGTTGTTCTGAGCTTGTTGTCGCAGGGTCTCGCTTTCTTTGAGGCGGTCCTCGATATGGGTGACGACGTTGCGGACGCTGGAGTCGGAGCGCTCGCCAGAAAGCAGGTCATCGATCTGTGCCGACAGGCCGAACGTGGCCGCAACGAGCAGATTCGAGTGCCTCCAACAGCGTCTCACTCTGCGCCAACGGGTGCTTCGCATTGGCCCTTGCCCAGGTGCTTGGCTCTCTAGTCCATCAACCAGCGGACCGCGAGGGAGGCTAAGTTCGCGCAGTGGCCAACCCATAACCGGCCGCAAGAAAATAGTGGGTCAACGCAATCCATCAGGACCCCTCTCTCGACGTCTGGCACCATCACCCTTCGAACAGTCCTACGGCCGCGGTGGCAACGCCGCCAGCCATCCATCCGTAACCAGCTCGATCATCTGCCCATCCGGGTCGCGGATGATGCCCATCATTTCCGACACCGCCTCCTCGACCACCGATCCTCCGAACTTCGGAACCTTCGCCAACACAGCAGCGAGGTCCGACACCGACATCGAAATGTGTGTCAGCCCAACCTCATCCATGACGCGCGTCGCCCCGGCGTGCACTTCGCGCTTCGAATAGTCGATGAGTTCGAGCACGAAGCCGTCCTTCACCAGATAGGTCGCCTTCACCCCGAGCGGCTCGGGAAGCTGTACAACCTGCGCCGTCATGGCGTCCGGCGGTTCGAGCTCCCACCAGTACTGGAAACCGAGCACTTCCTCGTAGAACCGTCGCGACCGCTCGGTATCCCTGACACATAAGCCAACGTGGTTGAAAACCGTTCGATTATCAGTCATCGCTCCTACTTCAGTTGCGGCCCCAGAAGCTTAATAATGCAAAGATAGCCAGAATGCAATCGAGGCCCAACCCACCCGGCGTCAGCGCTGACGCCGTGGTCGACTTCGACCACCACTCCGATGAGTTCAACCTCAACCTGCAGGCGGCCAACGCCGACCTGAGACAGAAATGTCCCGTCGCCTGGAACACGAAGTACGACGGCTTTTGGTACCTCAGCAGCTACGACGCCGTCAGCCAAACCGCTCGAGACGACGCAACCTTCTCCCACAAATACGACCCCGACGCCGAGAACGGCGTCAACTATCAAGGTGAGATGGGTGTCCCGCGCCCCGAAGGCCAACCGGCCCTGGGCATTGGCGAGATCGACGGCGACTACCACTTGGCCCTACGGCACGCGCTGGCCCCGTTTTTCTCCCCCGGCGCCGTCGACAAAATGAAGCCACTCATGGAGGAGAAAGCCCACGAGTTCCTCGACCAACACATCGAAAACGGCGCGATGGACTTGGTGCTCGACTACGCCAGCCCGGTCCCGGCCATCCTCACGATGAAGCTGATGGGCCTCCCACTCGACAACTGGCACATTTACGCCAGCATGTTCCACAACGTCATGGCCGTCCCGCAGGACAGCCCCGAATATGCCGAAGCCATCGCCAAAGTCCCGGCCATGATGGAAGAAGTCCTCCAACACGCGGCCGCCAGACGGGCCGACAAGAAAGAAGACCTGACCAGCTTCCTGATCCAATTCGAGTTCGAAGGCGAAAAACTCGACGACACACAGCTCCTCAACATCCTGTGGAACCTGATCGCCGGCGGCGTCGACACCACCACCTCCCAAACCGCGCTCACGCTAAGGCATCTGGGCACACACCAAGACCTCAGACAGCAACTGATAAACCACCCCGAGCTTTACCGCACCGCCACCGACGAATTTCTGCGCTACTTCACAGTCAACCGGTCACTCAGCCGCACCGTCACCAAAGACGTCGAGCTCAACGGCCAACACCTCAAGAAGAACGACCGGCTCATTATCAGCTGGCTCTCGGCCAACCACGACGAAAAAGAATTCGAACGACCCGACGAAGTCATCCTGGATCGAACGCCTAACCGCCACCTAGCCTTTGGTCTCGGGCCCCACAGATGTATCGGCTCGCATCTGGCGCGTCTGATGTCCGAGGTGTTGGTCAAGGCGGTCCTCGATCGGATCCCGGACTACCAGGTCGAAGAAAACGACACATACCAATACATGAGCAACCCGAGCATGACAGGCCTGAGCAAACTCCCGGTCACGTTCACGCCGAAAGCCAAACGCGATTAGACCACCGCCAGCACCGGCCAGCGACCGCGCACACCCCGAAGTTCGTGCGTGCCCTGGCTTTTGAACGCGATCCGAGACCCAAGCACCAACGGCGGAACCACGCCGGACACGAATACTTCCCCGGGCCCCGCCATCGCCATGATGCGCGCCGCGACATGAACCGCGATCCCGTACACGTCGTTGTCCACCATCTCCACCTCACCGGTGTGCAGCCCGGCGCGAACCGTGAGTCCGAGGTCTTGCACCGAGTCGCGAATCGCGCACGCGCAGTTGATCGCTCGTGCCGGCCCGTCGAACGTCGCCAAAGCGCCGTCACCAGTGAACTTGACGACTTCACCGCGCGCACTCAAGACATGCTTTTTCACGATCTCGTTGTGTGCATCGAGCTCGACCGCCCACGCATCGTCGCCGATAGATTCGGCGCGTTCGGTCGATCCGACGATGTCGGTAAACATCACCGTCGACAGCACCCGGTTGGTCGGCGCGGCCGCGCGCCCCCCGGTGACGAACGATTCGATCTCGTCGACCACCCGGTCGGCGTCGCCGGCGAACCACACGTCGTCGTCCCCGTCGAGCTCCACCAACCGCGCCTGCGGGATGCGATCGGCAAGGTAGCGACCGTGGCCGTCGATCACATGGCGGTCACCGCTGCGATGCATCAACAGCGTCGGCGCCTGGATGCTGTCCACCGCAGGCCGAACATCGGTGCGCAGGAACAGGTCGAAGACCTCCTTGAAATATCCGGGGCCGCCGGACAGCCGCTCGCCACGCGACCACCAACGCCGCTTACCGGCATCGCGAGCAAAGCTGGGCCCCAAGTTATCCGTCACACCGCCACGCCCGACGGTGTCGCCAAAGGAGTCGACGTACCGGGTGAACGTCGGTTCGGGCATCCCGTGCGGATAGTCGTCGGCGCGCTGAAAGCGCGCATACGCACGCACAACACCAGCGACCGCACCCGGTGCGGATGGCTCGCGGCCAGCAGCATGACCGGAAGCGCCGACTCGGACATCCCGAACACCGTCGCGCACTCACTCCCGACGGCGTCGAGCACCGCGACCAGCCCGTCGGTCCACGCCTGCATCGCCGGGCGGTCGTGGATCGGCACCGCATCCGAGCTGCCCACCCCGAGTAGGTCGGTCATGATCAGCCGGCTGAACGACGCCAGCCGACGCAGGTGCCCGGCGACGGTCGGCTCGTCCCACAGCAAGTCGATCGGGAACGTGCCGGTGGGGACGAACAGGAGGTCCGGCCCGTTGTCGGCCACGACCTGATACGCGAGATGGGCATCGCCGTCTCGCGCATAGACCGTTTCGGGCACGGCCGCCATGCAAGAAGCATGCCACCCTCGCGAACTTGACCGGCGGTCAATCTGGGTCCACTGTCGGGTACATGAGCATCGATGACGACCCGGTCACGACGCTGGACGACCTCAAGAACGACTTGGCGGGCCGGCACAAGTGGACGCCGAGCGGCGGCTCCTTGGTCGACCCCGCGATCGTCGACGCCGACATGGCGGCCCTGGACCGCGATGGCTACGTCGTCTGGGAAAACCTGCTCAGTGCCGACGAGTGCCAGCAGATCCGGGACACCGTCACACCCTGGCTCGACCACACCGGGCGCAACGCCTTTGAAGGGCGGCGCACCCAGCGCATCTACAGCGTGCTGAGCAGAACGCGCGGGTGCGACCGGCTTGCCGATCATCCGCGGGTGCTGGCGGCGCTCGATCGGCTGCTGATGCCCAACTATCTGCTTTCGGCGTTGCAGGCCATCAACATTCAGCCCGCGGAGTCCGCGCAGCTGCCCCATCACGACGACGGGTTCTACCCGATTCCGCGACCGCGAGCGCCGTTGACCGCCGCGACGATCTGGGCTATCGACGACTTCACCGCCGACAACGGCGCCACGGTGATATTCCCCGGCAGCCATCGCTGGGGCCCGCGCCCGCCCGGACCGGATGACCCGTCAATACCTGTCGTCATGCCCGCCGGCTCCTGCGTCTTCTTCGTCGGAACGACGTGGCACGGCGGCGGCACCAACACCACCGACCGCGCACGACTAGCCGTCACCGCCCAGTACTGCCAACCGTGGCTGCGGCCGATGGAAGCCTTCACCCTGTCCATACCGCGCGACGCCGCGCGAACGGTCTCGCCGGACATTCAGCGCATGATCGGCTACAGCATCCACCCGCCGTTCGTCGGCGCGGTCGACGGCCTGCACCCCTTGCGGTTGTTGGAGCAGCCCCAGTAACACCGCCTACAGTGTGCGTTCATGGGCGACATCACCGAGCAGCTCGCGGACATCGTCGGAAGCCACAACCTCCTAGAGGGCGAAGCGATCCCCGACGACTATTGGCACGACGAGGAGCTGACGCATCCGCCGCAGCAGCCTGCCTACGTCGCGAAGCCGGCCACCGCCGAGGAGGTCGCGCAGCTGCTGAAAGTGGCTACGGAACAACATATTCCGGTGACGGCCCGCGGATCCGGGACCGGCTTGTCGGGTGCGGCGATACCGCGCGCGGACGGGCTGGTCATCTCCTTCGAGCGGATGAATGCCGTCCTCGAGGTCGACACCACCAACCAGGTCGCCGTCGTCCAACCGGGCGTGACGCTGCTCGAACTGGACGCCGCGACCGCCTCGGCAAACCTGCGCTACATGGTGCAACCCGGCGAACTGTCCTCCAGCATCGGCGGCAACGTCGGCACCAACGCCGGCGGCATGCGCGCGGTCAAATACGGCATCGCCCGCAATAACGTGCTCGGCCTGCAGGCCGTGTTGCCGACCGGCGAGATCATCCGCACCGGCGGCAAGATCGCCAAGGTGTCCACCGGCTACGACCTGACCCAGCTGATCGTCGGCTCCGAAGGCACCCTAGCTTTGGCCACCGAGGTGATCGTCAAACTGCATCCGCGGCTCGGACACAGCGCCACCGTGCTCGCCCCGTTCGCCGACTTCGACCAGGTCATGGAGGCGGTGCCGCAGGTCATCGCCAGCGGCCTCGGCCCCTACATCCTGGAGTACATCGACAACGTGACGATGGCCGCGCTCGTGCACACCCAGAACCTAGAGCTCGGCGTTGCGGACCAGATCCGCGACAGCTGTCAGGCGTATCTCGTTGTGGGACTTGAGAATCGCACGGCGGATCGGCTGGACGAGGATGTCGAGCGGACCGGTGAGCTGGTCGCCGAGCTGGGAGCCCTAGACGCCTATGTGCTCGAAGGCGGCTCGGCGCGCAAGCTGATCGAGGCGCGCGAGAACGCGTTTTGGACGCTGAAGGCGATCGGCGCCGACGACCTGATCGACACGGTCGTGCCCCGCGGCGCGATGCCGAAGTACCTTGCCGCCGTGCGCGGCCTGGCGGCCGCGGTCGGCGGTGGCGCGGTGGGCTGCGGGCACGCCGGCGACGGCAACGTGCACCTGGCGATCTTTTGCCCGGACCCCGACACCCGCAAGAAACTCCTGACGGACATCTTCGCGCTGGCAATGGAGTTAGGCGGCGCGATCTCGGGCGAACACGGCCTCGGCCGCGCCAAGGCTCCCTACTGGCGCGAGCTCGAAGACCCGGTCAAGGTCGACCTGCTGCGCCGGATCAAGCAGAGCTTCGACCCGGCCGGAATCCTCAATCCCGACGTGGTCTTTGCTGCAAAAGTCTGAGTGACCCCGGCACCCGCCGCATCACCGATCCAGATTCCTTTCCCAGATTGCAATCACATGAGCTGAGCAGTGCTGGCAGCGCCGAGGGACCCGGCCCATACGGCCTCAAAACGGTTCGGTGAAATTGCCAGACAGGCTAGCTGTACGGAGGACGGAAGCTCGCGCCGTGGATTATCCTGCATGCGAAAACCGCATCCGACAGGGCAGGAAATGTTCTCACTGACACGACGCCGAACCGCGGTGGCCGTGTTGGCGACTGTCGGGTTGCTCGTATACGGCGTGCTGCTGTTCACCGAAAATAGCTCGTCGGATCGCGCGCTGACCGGCCCGGTGGGGCTCTGGCTTTTGAGCGTGTTTGCCAACGGCTGCGCCGTCGTCGCCGCCCGTGCCTCTCGCGGCCGCCAACGTCTGGCATGGACGGTGCTGAGCATCGGGCTGGCCGGCTGGACTGCAGGCCAAGCGGTGTGGTGGTACGTGAGTCTGGGCGGTATTCCGCCGATGCCGGAAGTCTCGGCGGCCAACTTGGGCTACGTGGTCTTACCGCTGTGCGCGTTCGCCACCGCGGTGACGATTCCCAGCCGCGACGACTCCCGATTCGGCGTCGGCCTGCTGCTTGACGGCCTGCTCGTCGCCGCATCTTTGTTGATTGTGTTGGCCATTCTGGTGCTGGGCCACTTCCGCCGACCTGCACAAATAGTCAGCCTCCCGCAGCTGATGTTGGCCACCGCCACGGCCGTATACCTCGGGCTTGTCGTCATGTCGTTCATCACCGTGCGGAAAGCCGAGCCGGGCCGCAAATTCTCACCGACGCTGATGACGCTGGGGTGGATCGTGATCGCCGTGGCCGGGATCGTCCGCGTCTTCGAGGACCACCCCGAACAGGTGCCTTGTCACGTCGTCATTTTCGGATGGGCCGTCGGAATGTACTTCGTCGCCCTGTCGGGAATTGCGTCTCGCCCCGGACCGGACCTCGACCTCGGATTTTCTCAACCACTGTCGAAAACGTCGTTGTGGCTGCCGTATGGACCTGTGCTGTTGGCGATCGCCGTGGGCGGTGTGCACTTTTGGCCCTCGGACCCGGGCGATGCGTTCGTCTTCTCGGTCTGCGTGGTGCTATTCCTCACCACACTGGCCCGCCACTTGTTGCTGCTCGATCGCAAACAACATCTGCTTGCCGCGCTGTCTGACGCCGCCCTGCGCGACCCGTTAACCGGGCTAGCGAACCAGCGACTATTTGACGATCTGCTCTCGCACGCGGTCCGGTTGCACATTCACCACGCAGTTCCGGTCAGCGTAATTGCGCTCAATATCAGTGACTTCGCCATGGTCAATGACACGCTCGGTTATCCCGTCGCCGACGAACTATTGCGCAGCGTCGGCGAGCGGCTGCAGGCCAATGTCCGCACTAGCGACACCGTCGCGCGGATGAACGGGGATCAATTCGCGGTCCTGGTGGAAGACCGCCCCGAGGTCGCCGCACAGGTCGCCAGGAAGCTCGCCCGGTCCTTCGACGAGTCTCTCGAACTCGAGGATCACCGGCTGCATGTGCACCTCAACATCGGCGTGGCGTCGGCCACCGCGGAATTCGGCTCAGCCCTGACCCCAGGCGAACTCCTCGAGCAGGCCGACGCGGCCCGGAGCTGGGCCCAGCAGGCCAGCTCAACCGATGTGCAGACATTCACCCCCGACATGGACGTCCGGCTCGGCAAACACTCGACGCACGGCGACCGTTTGGCCCGGGTGCAACTGCTTGGTGAACTGCGACATGCCATTGACGAACGCCTGCTAACGCTGCTGTATCAACCGAAATTCGACATGCTCACCGGTTCCGTCTGTGGCGCAGAGGCACTCGTGCGATGGCAGCACCCCGAACTCGGCACGTTGGCGCCCTCCGAATTCTTACCGTTGGTCCGTCAACACGGGCTGATGGACGCCGTCACCGACCTGGTGTTGTCGCGGGCGGTCGCGGACGCGTCGCAGTGGTACGCCGCGGGGGCCGCTATTCCTGTCGCGATCAACTTGTGGGCGCCTTCGCTCGACGAGGATGCCTTGCCGGACCGGATCATGTCCGTGCTCGACCGTCGCAGCATGTCCGCCAGTTCGCTCACGATCGAGATCACCGAGGACCTGTTGGTTGGCGACCTCGCAAAGGCGCGCGCGGTGCTCAATCGTCTCCGCGAGGCCGGCATTCGAGTCGCGATCGACGATTTCGGCAGCGGTTACGCCTCGCTCACCTATCTGCGTGAGCTGCCGATCGACGACGTCAAACTCGACCGTCAATTCATCGCGCCGATCCTGCACGACGACCGCGCCGCCACGATCGCACGAACGGTGATCGAGTTGACCACCACGTTCGGCATCGCCACGATCGCCGAGGGCGTCGGCGATGCGGAAACAGCCCAGCGACTCAAGGAATACGGTTGCGACGCCGTGCAGGGCAACTTCTTCTGCCCGCCGTTGCCGGCTGCCGACATTCCCCAGGTCCGCCATAACACCACGCTCGCGGCGCTCTAGTCACGCGACGGAATAGGGTTGCGCCGTGCACATTGACGTGATGGTGGTTCCGCAACCGTTGGGTGAGATCGGCGGCCTGGCCCAGCGCGCTCAGGCCGCGGGATTCTCCGGTCTGCTGTTCACCGAGACCGGGCGCACGGCCTACCTCAACGCCGCCGTGGCCTCGCAAGCCGCTCCCGGACTCGAGTTGTCCACCGGTGTCGCGGTCGCCTTTCCCCGCAGTCCTTTCGTCACCGCGGCCGAGGCGTGGGAGCTGCAGGAGGCGACCGGCGGCAAGTTCCGGTTGGGTCTGGGCACGCAGGTGCGCACGCACGTCGTGCGCCGCTACGGAGTCCCGTTCGAACGCCCCGGCCCGCGGCTGCGCGATTACGTGCTGGCGGTGAAGGCGTGCTTCTCGGCGTTCCGGACGGGAAAGCTCGATCACCACGGCGAGTTCTACGACCTGGACTTCATCACGCCGCAGTGGAGCGCGGGCCCCATCGACGCGCCCGACCCCAAAGTCGATATCGCAGCGGTGAATCCGTGGATGCTGCGGATGGCCGGCGAAGTGGCCGACGGGGTGCACGTCCATCCGCTCGGCGAGCTCGGCTATCTGAAACGCCATGTGCTGCCCAATGTTGCGGCGGGTGCTGAGAAGGCGGGCCGCTCGGCGTCGGACGTCACCGTCATCGTGCCGGCGATGACGATTGTCGGCGACAGCGACGAGGAACGCGACACCCAACGCGAGACGGTGCGCGCCAGCATGGCGTTCTACGGCAGCACCCCCAACTACGCGTTCATTTGGGACGAGGCCGGATTCGAGGGCACCACCGCGCGCATCCGCGAGAAGCAGAAGGCCGGCGACTTCCAGGGTATGGCCGCCCAGATCACCGACGAGCACATTGCGGCGTTCGCCATCGAGTCGACGTGGGACGGCTTTGCCGACGCGCTGACCACAAAGTACGGCGGAATCGCCACCCGCATCGCCCTTTACAACGCACTGGGCGACGACGAGCGCTTCGCGCGATACGGCGAAGTCGCCCGCCAGCTGCGTTAACCGCGTCCGCCGGCCAGCCGGTCGACGTCGATCACTTCGCCGCGATTGATGCTGACCCAATCGCGACCGTCGAGATAGGGACGCAGGCTTTGACCGATCAGCTCGGCATCAGCCGGTGATTTCGGCCGCTGAAGTTCGTAGACATGCGGCAGCTCGGCCATGCCGGTGACGACGTCCCACAGTTTGAGGGCCGCCGGCCCGGTCGGTGGATTCACCAACACCGGCCCGAACAGGCACTGTCCATCCATGAACAGCGTCGGGACACCGTAGCCGCCCGCATCCACCACTCGCTGATGGTCGGCGCGAACATCGTCATGCGTAGTCAAATCATCAAGTGCTGCATCCAAAGTCGCTTCGTCGATGCCGATGTCAGTCAACAAGCGTCGCGCCACCGCGGGTTCGTGCGGTTTGCCGCCTAAAGTGTGCAATTCGTGGCCGATCGCGGCATACCACCGGTCGAGCAACGACATGTCGGTGCGACGCAGCAGTGCGCCGATCCGCATCAACGACCAGCCATAGGACCAGTCCCGCTCCCACGGGTGTTTCTTACCCGCTACCCGGTTGATCTCTTCCAGGCTGAAGAACCGCCAACTAACTGTGATGCCGAGCTGTGCGCGAACGTCGCGCATCCACACCGAGGTCTGAAACGCGAAGGGGCACATCGGGTCGAAGTGAAAGTCCACGGCGGTGCTCATCCCGTGACCCTACGACTTCGGACGCACTCCTGCGGCGCGATAAACGAAGACCGGGTCAACCGGGAACCGCAGCGAGGTGGTCGGCAGCTTTTCCAGCACGTCGTCGGGGACTTCCCTCTTGTAATGCAGCTTTATCGAACCGCTGAAGGCACGGTCCACGCCACGTAGGTCGATATCGATCAGCAGACCCTTCTTGGTGACCGTCGCGGACGCCGGACCCTTGGCGGTATCCCACGAGCAGTCGACGGACCGCAGATTGCTATCCCCACGCGTAGGAAAGGTGGCGACGATCCGCATGGGGCTGAAGGCGAACGCGCCCATATAGCGCGAGACACCCGACGCCGAAAAGACACCCGGGACATGCCCACTGAAATACCGCAGCACGCCGACCCGGTGGGCAAGAAAGATGAGCCCCTCGGCTTCGAGCTCGTCGCGAAGCCCGGCAGGCACGTTGGTCAGCTGCGACCAGTTGCGACGGAAGCCAAGCACAGCCGAACGCTAGCCGCCCCGCGGCCAGTCCGCAGTGGATCACGCGACAACCTTTGTTGCCTTTACTGCACCGTCACGATCGCCGTGTACTGGCACACCGGCGCGGAGTTTTTGCCCACGAAGCTGGAGTAGTTGGTGGAAATCGTCGTCGTCCCGGGCTTCAGCGCCGTGAACATCCACACTTCGGTGCCGGGCGCTCCCAACACGTCGCTGCTCGGTTGCACATACTGGTGACTGGTCTGCTCGATGATGGAGGTATCGGCGATCTTCGTCGCGGCCAGCCACCGGAACGGGGTGCTGTAATTCGCACCCAGCTGCAGCTTCAGCGTGTACCCGACCGCGAGAGTGACGTTCTGGGTGATGTTGTTCTGCTTCAGCACCTGTTCCATCGGAACCACGAGGGTCTTGCCCGTCGGCGGGTTCCTGCTCTCGAAGTGGCAACCCACCAACATCGACGAGACGAGAATCGCGACGGTCACGAAGCGGCTGATCTTCACGAAAGTCATCACCTCCATTATGTCTGGGCGCAAAATGGTCCCGTTCGGCATCCGGCGACCGGAGGTTTGTGATGATCACCATGTTGGCGGCGCGACTGCTCCTCGCGGGAGTCTTTGCCGTTGCTGCGCTGGCGAAACTGGCGGATCGCAGCGGCGCGTGGCGGGCGGTTGCGGCATTCGGCGTGCCGCGGGCGGCCGCGCCGATCGTAGGGACCGCGATGATTGCGACCGAGTTCGGCATCGCGGCGCTGCTGACGACAGCACCATGGAACCGGGCCGGCGCCGTGGCGGCGTTGGTCGTGCTTGCCGGATTCGAAGCGGTGGTGCTGGTGAATCTCGCGCGGGGCCGACGTCCGGAATGCCACTGCTTCGGGCAGCTGTCCTCGGGCCCGCTCGGGTGGCCGACGCTGGCCAGGAACGCGTGTTTGGCGGCACTCGCCGCGTTCGTGGCATTCGACGCGCATTTTGGCTGGCCCTTAACGGCTTTCGGGATTGTGATGCTCGCCCTGTGGCTCGGCCCGGCGTCGCGTCGGCGCTGGCGGGCACGCGCGGCCGCGGCCGCCGGCCTGGCATTGCCGGACCAAGCCGGCGACATCTGGACGTTGGACAAGCTGCTGGAGCGCAGGCGGCCGCTCGTACTGATCTTCAGCCAGCCCGGTTGCGGGGCATGCGATCTGTTGCTGCCCACGGTGGCTCGGTGGCAGGGCGACCTGAACGGTCGCGTCAACATTGCCCTCGTCAACGGCGGACCTGCTAGCCACCGTGTCCCGGTCGAACTCGTCGATGAGCGTCGGGCCGCATTTGCCGCCTACGGCATCACAGCCACGCCAAGTGCCGTGCTCATCGACGAAGGCCGAAGGCCCGAAACAGCGCGTGGCGCAACGGCCATCAGCGACCTCGTCGACAAAGCCGTCCGAGTCTCGGAGCAGTCAGCATTGACTCGGCGGGGACTGTTGCGTCGAGCATCGGTGAGCCTGCTTCCCGTCGTCGCAACCACCGCTGCCGCCTGCGATTCCGGCAGCAAGAGCGACGCCAAAGCCCTCCAGGTCGAAGACATCTGGATGTGCGACCAAACCTTCGCGCTGTGCACCACCGCCCCCTGTGTGCCGTCACCGACCGACCCCAACATCTCGGTGTGCGACTGCGTCGTCGTCAACGGCAACTCGATCGGATCCAAGAACTGCACCGACCGGGCTCAGTCCGGCAACAAGATCCGGTCTGCCTTCTCGACGGTCAACATCAACGCGAACTTCGCTGTGCTGAGCTGCCCGTCCGGGGTGCCCTGGGCGAACTGCCTCGACGTGGAATGCGAGATCGATCCCGTCAACCCCGCCCGGGCCAAGTGCCAGTGCGTGACAGTGAAAACCGGCCCGTCGATCACGTTCGGCGGCGGCTGCGACACCGCCACCTGCACCTCGACGACCTGGTCGGCCGCGAGCCCGCAGATGTATCAGGACGGCATGCGGCAGCTCCGGACGGCGATGGATCGGGTGGGTAAGCCGGTCACCTTTCCCAAGCCCTGCCCCGCGCCAAAGTAAGCCAGCGTTTCGGTCCCCAGGTTTGCTGGACGTCCGGTAGCTTCAGTGCATGTTCGGCATCATCCGGCCCTGCCGTCATCGACTCGGCGACGAGCTCGCAGCAGCCTGGACCGCGCAATTGTGCGGATTGTGCCTGGCACTGCGCGACGACTATGGCCAGTCCGCCCGCATCGCCACCAACTATGACGGCCTTGTGGTCTCGGTTCTGGTCGAGGCGCAGTCGCCCGAGCGGCCCTCCCGCCGCAAGGCCGGACCGTGTCCGCTGCGCGGGATGCGGCGCGCCGAGGTGGCCACCGGTGACTGCGCGCGACTGGCCGCAGTGGTGTCGTTGGCCTTAGCCGCCGCGCGCGTCCGCGATCACGTCGACGACCGCGATGGCATGGTCGGCGTCGCGGGCGTACGACCGGCCGCACGGCGCATCGCCGAACGCTGGGTGCGCCAGGGCACCGACACCGGTCATGCCCTGGGTTTCGACACCGGCGTGCTCGTCGCCGCGATGGACCGCCAAGCCCAGCTCGAGGCGACGGCCGGACCGGGCAGCTCGCTGTTGCTGGTGACCGAGCCCACCGAAACCGCAGTCGCGGAAGCCTTCGCGTACACGGCAGTGCTGGCCGGCCGCCCCGCTAACCAAGCACCGCTGCGCGAGATAGGGCAGCTGTTCGGGCGGGTGGCGCACCTGCTGGACGCGGTCGAGGATTACGACGACGACCTGGCCCGCGGTAAGTGGAATCCGTTGGCCGCCACCGAAACTCCGATCGGTAAGGCTCGCCTCCTGTGCGACGACGCGGCGCTGGGCATCGAACTGGCCCTGGCCGACGTGGAGTTCACCGACGGACGTCTGCCGCAGCGGTTGTTGACCCGCGAGGTGCGGCGCGCGATCTCGCGCACCTTTACCCACTCCGGCCGTCCCAGCTGCGGCACACCACATGGCCAGCAGGAACCCATCAACTTCGGCGGCCAAGCCGTCGGAGCCGGCTACCCCGGCGGCCCCATCCCCGAGGGCCAAGAACCAGTCCCCGCGCCCGGGCGCAAGGGCGGCGGTTCCGACGGCAGCTGCATCTGCTGCTGCGATAGTTGCGATTGCTGCTGCGACTGTGGCGACTGCTGTG
The DNA here is from genome assembly GCF_003112775.1 of Mycobacterium montefiorense. GTDB lineage: Bacteria > Actinomycetota > Actinomycetes > Mycobacteriales > Mycobacteriaceae > Mycobacterium > Mycobacterium montefiorense. The sequence goes on from NZ_BFCH01000011.1 coordinate 204,617, forward strand.
ACTGCGGCGATTGCTGCGACTGCTCATAACCAGCTGATCGAACTCGTTGCGCCATTACGTCTTTGTGACGTGTTTCGGCCCAGATAACTAGTCGCGATCCGGTACGGCAGGATGGGCACGTGTTTGGGCTCGAAGTCATTGTTGCGCTCGTCTCGGCCGTCATCGTCGGAACGGTGCTCGGCCGGCGCTACCGCGTGGGCCCGCCGGTGCTGCTCATATTTCTCGGCACCCTGCTGGGTCTGATCCCCGCCGTCGGCCATGTTCACATCAATGGCGAGATCGTCCTGCTGCTGTTCTTGCCGGCGATCCTGTACTGGGAGGGCCTGGGCACCAGCCTGCGCGAGATCCGGGCGAACCTGCGCATCATCGTCTTCCTGTCCGTCATCTTGGTAATCGTCACCGCGGTCGCCGTGTCGTGGACGGCACGCGCGCTCGGCATGGAACCCCACGCCGCGGCGGTGTTGGGTGCCGTGCTGTCCCCCACCGACGCCGCCGCCGTGGCCGGCCTGGCGAAAAAGTTGCCGCGCCGAACGCTGACCGTGCTGCGCGCCGAGAGCCTCATCAACGACGGGACGGCGCTGGTGCTGTTCTTCGTGACCGTGCATGTCGCGATAGGCGGAGCCGAAATCGGCCCGGGAGATCTGGTGCTGCGGTTCGTCACGTCCTACCTCGGCGGCATCGCCGCCGGGCTGCTGGTCGGCGGATTGGCGACCCTGGCGCGCAAGCGGATCGATGCACCGCAAGAAGAAACAGCCATGAGCCTGCTGACGCCGTTCGCGGCATTCTTGCTGGCCCAGGCGATGGGGTGCAGCGGTGTGGTCGCGGTCCTGGTGAGTGCCTTGGTGCTCGCTTATGCCGGGCCGGTAGTGATCCGGGCGCGCTCCCGGCTGATGACCTATGGGTTCTGGGAAATGGCGACGTTCCTGATCAACGGGTCACTATGGGTGTTCGTCGGGGTGCAGATCCCGGGCGCGGTACGCGGCATCAACGGCGTCGACGGCGGAATTCGGCACGCGCTGTTCATCGCTGCTGCCATCACCGGTGTCGTCATCGTGTCCCGGATTTTCTGGGGCGAAATCACCACGCTGCTGCTGCGCCTGATCGACCGTCGTGAGGCACAGCGGGCCCGCCGGATCTCGTGGCGTCAGCGCTTCGTGACCGCCTGGGCCGGATTCCGCGGCGCCGTGTCGCTCGCCGCGGCGCTCGCCGTCCCGGCGGCAACGCTGAGCGGAGCGCCGTTCCCCGACCGTAGCCTGATTATTTTCATCGTTGTCGTCGTGATTCTCACGACCGTTCTGGTCCAGGGCATCACACTGCCCGCCGTCGTGCGCTGGGCGCACCTGCCCGAAGACACCGCGTACGAAGAGGAGCTCCAACTGGCCCGCAGTGTCGGCGCCAAGGCTGCTCTTGACGCGCTGCCGCTGGTCGCCGGTGAACTCGGCGCCACCCCGAAAATGCTGAGCCGGCTGCAAAAGGAATACGACGAGCACGCCGCGCTCGTGACGGAGTGCGAGGACGGCACCTCGACCGGTGCTCTGACCAAGCGCGACGACCTGGTCCGGCGGGTACGCCTCGGGGTGCTCTCGCACAAGCGCCGGGCCATCACCACGCTGCGCAATCAAAAGGTCATCGACGACATCGTGCTGCGCGAGTTGCAGTCCGAGATGGACCTCGAAGAGGTGCAGCTGCTCGACCCCGCCGACAACTGATAACGCGTCGGAGCCTGACCGTACAGTCGGCGGCATGTTGCAGACGATTGCTGTTCGGGGGTATCGGTCACTGCGTGAGGTCATCCTGCCGCTGGGCCGGCTGTCGATCATCACCGGCGCAAACGGTGCCGGAAAGTCGTCGCTCTATCGCGCGCTGCGGCTATTGGCAGGTTGCGGTCGCGGCGAGGTCATCGGCTCGCTCGCCCGTGAGGGAGGGCTGCAATCGGTGCTGTGGGCCGGGCCCGAGCAGCTGGCTGGCGCGCGCCGCACGCGGAAAACCGAGGGCACCGTTCGCAGCCGACCGGTATCACTCGAAATGGGCTTTGCTGCTGATGATTTCGGCTATCTCGTCGACCTGGGTATGCCGCAGTCGGCCGGGAAGTCGGTCTTCGTCCTGGATCCGGAGATCAAACGGGAAGTGTTGTTCGCCGGACCGGTGCTGCGGCGCAGTGCGACGCTGGTGCGCCGGTCGCGGGTGTTCGCCGAAGCCGTCAGCTCGGGCAACGGCTTTGACGAGCTGTGCCGGTCGTTGCCGTTGTACCGCAGCGTGCTGGCCGAGTACGCCAACCCGCACGCGCTTCCCGAACTCGCGGCCGTACGGGATCGGTTGCGTGGATGGCGATTCTACGACGGTTTCCGCGTTGACAGCGGGGCGCTGGCCCGGCACCCGCAGGTGGGCACCCGCACCCCGGTGCTCTCCGACGACGGCAGCGATCTGGCCGCGGCGATTCAAACGATCCTCGAGTCCGGGTCCGACGACTTGAGCCGTGTCGTCGCCGATGCCTTCGACGGCGCCACCATCGCGGTCGCCATTCATGACGGGCTGTTCGACCTACAGCTGCGCCAGCGCGGAATGCTGCGCCCATTGCGCGCGGCCGAATTATCTGATGGCACACTGCGATTCCTGCTGTGGGCCGCCGCGTTGTTGAGTCCGGAGGTGCCGTCGCTGATGGTGCTCAACGAGCCGGAGACCTCGCTGCATCCGGACTTGGTACGCCCGCTTGCCTCGCTGATCCGCACCGCGGCCGCGCTGACTCAGGTTGTGGTCGTCACACACTCGCGGTCGCTGCTGGAGTTCCTCGACACCGTGCCGGTCGCCGAGGGCGATGCCGACGGTGCGGTCGAGATCGAGCTCTACAAGGATTGGGGCGAAACCCGTATCACCGGCCAGGGCCTGCTGACCACGCCGCCCTGGGATTGGGGCAAGCGCTGAGCGTGCGTCCTGGGCGGCAGCGCCCGGCGTGTCGCCGCCCTAGCCGCACGCTCAAATCCCTCAACGCACAGCCTCTTCGGCGGGCAAGAATCAGCGGAATTCATGGAGTGTTAAGGCACGCGACAGGCCTGCATTGTTGAGTGCACACAAGCGCCGCGTGTCCTCAGCGTATGCGCGTTGTACAGGTCGCCAACTTCTATGGCCCTCGGTCCGGCGGTCTTCGTACCGCGGTGGATCGATTGGGCGCGGAATACAGCGCCAACGGGCACGAAGTGTTTTTGATCGTTCCCGGTCCGCGCTCAGAGCGTACCCTGCTGCCGACGGGTGTGGTGCGAATCACTATGCCCGCCTGGCTAATTCCCTTCACCGGCGGTTACCGCGCAGTGATGCCGGGTCCCGTCAAGGCGCTGCTGGAAGCACTGCAACCAGATGCGCTGGAGGTTTCCGACCGGCTCACGCTGAGATCGCTAGGGCGGTGGGGCCGCGAACACGGCGCCACCACAGTGATGATCTCGCACGAACGTCTGGATCGCCTTGCCGGCCAAGTACTTCCGCGCCGGCCGGCGCGTAGCCTCGCCGACTTCGCCAACGGCCGCACCGCCGCTGACTACGACACCGTGGTGTGTACCACCGGATTCGCGCGCGAGGAATTCGACCGCATCGGCGCGACCAACGTCGTCACGGTGCCCCTGGGCGTGGACCTGAAGACGTTTCACCCGAGTCGGCACTCTCCGCTGCTTCGCCGGGAATGGGCCACACCCAAGCAGCTCCTACTGGTGCACTGCGGCCGGTTGTCGGTGGAGAAGCGAGCCGACCGCAGCATCGACGCGTTGGCCGCGTTGTGCGATTTCGGCGTCGACGCCCGACTCGTCGTCATGGGCGAGGGACCGATGCGTGCCAAGCTGCAACGACAGGCCACCGGGCTGCCGATCGATTTCACCGGCTTCATCTCCAACCGGGATACCGTCGCCGGCCTGCTGGCCTCCGCGGATGTCACGCTGGCGCCGGGGCCGCACGAGACATTCGGGTTGGCCGCGCTGGAATCGCTGGCCTGCGGGACGCCGGCGGTGGTCTCCCGCACCTCGGCGCTGACCGAGATCATCACGCCGGACAGCGGCGCCTCGGCGGACAACCACCCGGAGGCGATCGCCCGGGCAGTCGGCACCGTCATCAGCCTGCCCGAATATCACCGCCGGACCTGCGCGCGGCGCCGAGCCGAGAACTTCACCTGGCAGCGGGCCGCCGCCGGCATGCTGGCGACGTTGGGACCGGTAATCGCCGGCCCGGGCAACGATTCCGAGCACACCGCATAGCGCTTAGAAGTCCGAAGCCGCCCAGGAACCCGCGGGATAGGGCGGAACATGGCCGGCAAAGGCGCCATCGGTCAGGCTGCACAGCGTGTCGGTGATGGTTCCCGCGTTTGCTAACATCTTCGGCTGGTTGCCGGGCAGGACGCGCGCCACCACCGCTTGCCAGAAATAGCCCACTCCGCCGTGCTCGTACCAAACGAACCAGTCGGCGTCCCGATTCCCGGCACGGATCAGTCGCCGGAACGGCAGCGTCGGGTCATTCACCGAATCCGTCGCGTTGAACGGTGCGCCGATGTCGGCGATCGGCGGCAACAGTTTGACCAGCTCGGGTGGCAATTCGGAGATGCTGCGCACTTCCCGCACGGGTGTCGCCAGCGGGCACTGGGTATTTGGCATCGCCCCGGCCGGCGTCGCCGTCACGACGGCGAGGGCGAGGCCCGCCGCGACTGCAACCCGATAGATGTTGCCCATGTCGGCTCCCGTCGCCCCCGGTGATGTTCGGGACCTTACGCCGCACTTTGCTGAGCGCAAATGCTTTTCGACCGACGGCTAGGCTCGTGACAGACAACAAGGAGGTGGATCGTGGAAGCCCGCGACCAGGTGCTGATCACCGCTACGGAGCTGGCCGACCTTATCGAGGCCGGCGACCCGCTGACCGTATTGGATGTGCGTTGGCGACTCGACAAGCCTGACGGACGTGCGGCTTACGAGCAGGGCCACCTTCCGGGCGCGGTATACGTGTCACTCGACGAGGAACTCAGCGATCACACCGTCACCGGGCGGGGCCGTCACCCATTGCCCTCGGGGCCAAGCCTTCAGGCCGCGGCACACCGCTGGGGCATCCAGCAGGACTCGCCGGTCGTCGTCTACGACGACTGGAATCGGGCCGGGTCCGCGCGAGCATGGTGGGTATTGACCGCGGCCGGGCTTCCCAACGTCCGCATCCTGGACGGCGGCCTGGGTGCGTGGCAGTCGGCCGGGCGAGACCTCGAGACGGGTCCGGTCACCCCGCAGGCGGGGAATGTGACTGTGCCGCATGATGATTTGTATGCCGGCGCTCGACCCACCCTAACGGCCGAACAAGCCGGCGCGGGCGCCGTGACGCTGCTCGATGCACGCGCACCCGACCGCTACAGCGGCGACACCGAACCTGTCGACGCCGTCGCCGGGCACATCCCTGGCGCGCGGAATCTGCCGAGTGGCTCGGTGTTGGCGGCCGACGGCACGTTTCTCGGCGAACTGGCTCTTGCCCAGCAGCTGTCCGACCGGGGCATCGACCGCACCGGTCCGTTGGGCGCCTACTGCGGCTCCGGCGTTACCGCCGCCATCGACATCGCGGCGCTCACGGCGATGGGTTGCGAGGCGGCGCTGTATCCCGGGTCGTGGTCGGAGTGGTCTTCGGATCCGAGTCACCCGGTGGCGCGCGGTCCCGAATAGTCAGCCCGCGGGCCAGCTCTGCAGGAAGGCGGCCGTCACGCGCGCGGCGTTGGTAGCGGCGACCTTCTTGTAGACGAAGAACTGAAACGGGAAGCCGGGCAGCCGAAGCGGATCCCCCGGGCCGTCCGAGATGCCGCGGATACCAAGGAACGGAATGCCGTGCGCATCGGCGACGGCCTGCGCCGCCGCTGTCTCGTTGTCCGTCGCGACGAAGGCCGGGTCCGCCGCCGATACGATCTTCGCGTTACTGATCAGCCCGTGTCGCAGCCACGGCCACGCTGCCCGAAAGAAGTTGCCGGTGTAGAAACGCGAGCGATCGGGAGCGGTCCGAGGCTGGCAGCCGAACACCCCGCCGCCGTTGGGGATGCACGGGAACGCCTGACCGTTGTTGTTGTCGTATGTGCAGCCGTCACCGCCGACCTGCAGCAACGGCAGGTGCACCATCCCTCTGGCGTGGTCCAGTGCGACGGAGAGCTGTTCGGCCACCGCGAGCATGACAGCATCGACCGGATGGAATGCCGCACCGTTGTCCAGCGTCCAGCGCGCCGGCACGGCCACGTCGGCAATGCCTGTCCGCCCGGCGCCGCCGGCCACACCCGAAAAGACCACTGCGCCAACGGCGCCCGAGAAACGGGCCAACGCGGTCTCAGTGCTTTCCGCCGCGTTCACCGCACCGATACCGGTCATCGCCACGATGACCTTCTGGCCGCGGATCGAGCCAAGGTAGAAATGCCGGCGGTCAGTGACCACTACCGGGTCGCAGTCCAGCACGGTATCGGACAGCACCGCCTCAGCCTCGACGGGAAACGCCGTCAAGACCAGCGTGCGCTGCTCGCATGAATCCACCGGCACGTTCGACACTTCCTTGGGTTCGGCGGTGCCCCAACAGTATCGTCCTTTTCCCTCGTCGACGGTGGCCAAGAAGCTAGTCTAGGAGCGCGACAAAGGAGTCGGCCCCATGCTCGAAGTGATCGAGAGAGCACCGCAACGCGAGTCCGGCAATGCACCGTTGCTCTTCGTGCACGGTGCCTGGCACGGAGCCTGGTGCTACGACGAATACTTCTTGGACTTCTTCGCCGAAAAGGGCTATCGGGCGCTGGCGTTGAGCCTTCGCGGCCACGGAAACAGCACCGCACCAAAGTTCCCGCGGTTGTGTTCGACAGCGGACTTCGTTGACGACGTCGATTCAGTGGCAAGAAGACTTCCCGAGCCGCCGGTCCTGATCGGCCACTCCATGGGTGGCTTCGTGGTGCAGAAGTACCTGGAAACGCACGACGCACCCGCCGCCGTGCTGCTCGCCTCCGTGCCGCCGAGCGGGATTACCGGATTCTTGCTGGGCAGGTTCAAACGGCACCCGTGGCTCACCGTATCGGCGCTGGCCAGAATGAGGTCACTGCGCGGTATCGGCGGTACGCCCGAATTGGCTCGCGAAGCCTTCTTCTCCGCATCGAATTCCGACGCCGATGTGTCGCGCTACACCGCGCTGCTGTGCGAGGAGTATGCCGCGAGAATCGCGATCGATATGTTGTGGGTGAACCTGCCCAAACCGCACCTCGTCACCACCCCGCTGTTAGTTCTCGGAGCCGAGGACGACGCCTGCTTCACCCAAAAGGAAGTCCTTTCCACCGCGGCGGCATACCGGACCGAGGCCGAGTTCTTCCCCAAAATGAGCCATGACGTGATGCTCGATCCTGGTTGGGTCGCCGTGGCCGAGCGAATTCTCGTCTGGCTCGAAACACTTGCCGCGCAACGTAAGTCAACCGGTGCTGCAGGGCAGGCGTTTGATCCCATGAAAGAACGATGAGCGCAGCCGGTCGGGCGGCCCGGTGACCGTCAGCGCCGGCACGTTTAAGTAGAGCTCCTCGAGCATGACCCGCAGTTCCAGACGGGCCAGCTGAGCACCCAGACAGAAGTGCACTCCCCCGCCGCCGAATGCGGCGTGACCTGCGTCGGGGCGAGTGACGTCGAATTCGTCGGCCCGGTCGAACACCTCCTCGTCGCGATTGGCCGACAAGTAATGCAGCAGCACCCAGTCACCTGCGGGGATGTGCTGCCCACGGATTTCGACGTCACTGGTGACGGTGCGACGAAAATGCATGACCGGAGTTGCCCACCGCAGCAGTTCCTCGACCGCGGGCTTGACGGTTTCTGGATCGCGGCTCAGCAGGGCCTGCTGCTCTGGGTGCTCGGATAGCGCCAAAATGCCATGGCTCAGCGTATTTCGGGTGGTTTCATTGCCAGCAATTGCCAGCAGCAGGAAGAACTCGTTCAATTGGTCCCGGTTGAGCTTTTCGCCGTCCACCTCTGCAGCCAGCAGTGCCGATAAGATGTCGTCGGTGAGCCCGTACTTGCGCCGGTGTGCCACCAATTCGCCACAGTAGGTGAACATTTCAGCTGCGGCTTGTCCGAGGGCTTCCGGGGTCGGAGCGTAGTCGGGGTCTTCGATGCCCAGGCTTCCGATGGCGTTACTCCACCGGAAAACGTCCATTCGGTCTTCGGCGGGCACCCCGAGCACATCGGCGATCACCTGCAGTGATATCTCCGCGGAAATGTCTGTCACGGCGTCGAATTCACCCTTGGTGGTGATGTCGGCGACGATGTCGCGGGCGACTTTGCGCATTTGCGGTTCCAGACGCTGCACATTGCGGACGGTGAAGCCTTGGTTGATCAGCTTGCGGTAGAGGACGTGACGTGGTGGATCGATACCGGGCAGCAGTGCCGAATTCGGTCCCGCCTCGACCTCGACCAAGGTGTTGCCCTGGCTACTGGTGAAGGTGTCGGTGTCACGGCTGACGAGCCGAACGTCGGCATGCTTGGTCAGCAGCCATGCTCTGGGCAGGCCGGGTAATTGCACCGGATGCACCGGTGAGCCGGCCCGCAGCCGGGTCAACGCATCGAACGGGGCGCCCGTGACAAAAGTATCGGGGTCCAGCACCGCCGCCGCATCGCGATCGGATGCGGTCTGCTGGTTCTCGACGATCAGCGACCCCAGCACATTGGCCTTGGGAATGCTCATCGCCTCAGTCATCCCCCTTTCGAGGACGCCGTGATTCCGGCGACGATCACATCCAGCCCGGCGCGAAAGTGTGCCGCCATCTGGCGCCTGGCGCGGGGCGCGGCCTCAGCGGAGCGTGTTTCCTCCAGCGCTATCGAACCCAGTAGGTACGTGTACAAGACGGTGTGGGCCGCGGCCGCAGTGGCTTTCGCGAGTCCCGCCTCGGCGAGCAGCGAGCGGCTGTGCCGATCGAGCCGGCGCGCGGGTTCGTTCCCGGTACTGGTTTGCAGGATGCTAGCGACACCGGGCACGCCGAGGATCAATTCCCTTGCAGCACAATATAGCTCGATGAGTCTGGTCATCCACGGTCCATTGTCCGGCATCGGGACTTCCGCGAGTACTGACTCGGCAACCAGCTCAAGCGCCGCTTGCTTACTGGGGACGTGGTAATACACCGAGGGCACGGCGGCGCCGAGTTCGGCGGCGAGCTCGCGCATCGTGACGCGCTGCACACCCACGCGGCGCGCCAGATTGCGCAAGGCGATTACCACCTCGTCGCGATCGAGCTCGCCATAAGTGCGGCGAGCTCCAGCCATCGTTGTGACCTGATCCCCCTTGGCTACCAAGATGTCATTCCCCCATTCAGATTCGAGCGTTGATAAAGATGGATTCGAGCATTGTTAGAATCTACCCGCTATCGGGCGGCCGAAATCAAAGAATTTGCTATGTAATATTTGCCCAATGACGGGCCGGTTAGCGGGCAAGGTGGCGATTATCACCGGGGCCAGCACCGGCCTGGGGCCGGTTCTGGGCGCGGTGTTCGTCCGCGAAGGTGCGCGGGTACTACTAGCGGCCCGGCGCGAGGAGCTAGTCCACGACGCGGCGGCAGCGGCCGGGGCCGGCGCCATCGCGATGCGAGCCGACGTCACCAACGAGGACGACGTCGCCGCCATGGTGGCACGTGCGGTCACGGAGTTCGGCCACGTCGACATCCTGTGCAACAACGCAGCCGCACCAGGACAGGACCGCTGGATCTGGGAGCAGACACTCGACAACTGGAACGCAACAATCGCCATCGACCTCACCGCCGCGATGCTGTGCACCCGCGAAGTGCTCAACCAGTCGATGCTGCAACGCCGCTCCGGTGTCATCCTGAACTTCTCCTCCACGGCCGGTTACCACGGCATCGTCCGCAAAACCCACTACGTCACCGCGAAGGCGTCGCTGCGTGCCTTCACCAAGTCCGTCGCACTCGAGGTCGGTCCGCACGGCATCCGTTGCAATTGCATCGTGCCGGGTGCCATCGACACTGACCTATATCGCAATTGGTTACAGCGGACCGCCGACGAGCAGGGTGTCGAGGTCGCGACCGTGCGCGCGAAGTCCCTCAAAGACGTCGCGTTGCGTGATATTTCGTCTCCCGACGACGTGGCCAAATTGGCATTGTTCTTGGCCAGCGACGAGAGCCGAACCATCACAGGGCAATCGATCCCTGTCGACGCCGGAGGGTACATGCAGGGATGAGCACGCCGCGCGCAAAGTTGTCGGTGTCCACACCGGTAGTGATCACGATGCCCCAGCTCAGTGCCGCCTGGGAGCGGGACTCCTCGATCGAGGAGCTCACTCAAATCGCCGAAGCCGCAGACCGGCTCGGCTACCACCACCTGACCTGCAGCGAGCACGTCGCGCTGCCCGCAGTAGAACACCAGCGACGGGGTATGAGTTACTGGGACCCGCTCGCGACGTTGGGCTATCTTGCCGCGCGCACACAACGAATACGGTTGGCTACCAACGTGTTAGTGCTCGCGTACCACCACCCGCTGGAAATCGCCAAGCGCTACGGCACGTTGGATAAAGTCAGCAATGGGCGGCTGATTCTCGGCGTCGGCGTCGGCAGCCTCAAAGAAGAATTCGACCTTCTCGGAGCTCCTTTCGACGACCGCGGACCTCGCGGCGACGATGCACTGCGCGCGTTGCGCGCATCCTTGTCGGTTCCCGAACCCGCCTACCACGGCGAGTTCTATTCGTTCGAGGGCATGGTCGTCGATCCGTGCGCCGTCCAGGATCACGTCCCGATCTGGATCGGCGGACGCACGCAGCGATCGCTGCGCCGGGCCGTAACCCTGGCCGACGGCTGGGCTCCTTTCAACGTGACGCTGCAACAGGCCCGAGAGTGGTTGGGTCGCTTCGAACTTCCGGCAGGCTTCGAGGTGGTGTTGCCGCCGCCGGCGCCCCTGGACCCGATCAACAATCCCGACCGCACCCGCGAACTGCTCGCCGATACCGCCGCGCACGGCGCCACCATCGTCAGCGCCTGGTTCAGGCATGACTCGCTGCAGCAATACCTGGAGAACCTGCACGCTCTTGCCGAGCTTCACCCCCCGGGCGGCCCCGCGTCAGGGCAGGCATTTTCAGCCTCACCACACCGGCCGACGATGAAAGCGGTTATCTGCGTTGGCACCTGCTCGATCACATGCCAGAGCAATATCAACTTGCGGGCATCGTGCACGGGTTGCGTTGGATCGCGGACGGCGACTACCTCCACCACCGTTTAGCGGCTCACGGGCCGCTAAGCGAGGTTGGCAACGTGGTGCACTATCTGGTCGGCGACCCCGTTGAAGAGACCTTCGACGACTTCGTGGCATTAGGGCGCACATTGCGGGACAACGGTCGCTTTCCCGTCGCGCGGCCGCTACTGCAAATCGCGGGGCTGCGCCTGCTGCAGTGGCACTGTTCACCGCACGCCCTCATTTCCCCTGAGGTGGTGCCGTTTCGGCCGCACCGCGGCATCCTGCTGATCGTCGAAGAACCCACCGACGGCCGCTCCAACGACTGGCTGCAATGGCTACACGCCGAACACTTCCCAGCCCTGCTCGCCACCCCGGGCACGGCGGGCGCATGGACATTCGGTTCGAGCGCCGGCTGGAGCCACATACCCCGCGGATGGCGAAACGATCATCAATACATCACCGTCGTTTACCTCGACGGCGACCCACTCACCACGACAGCCGCCCTGGCCCCGCTCGTCGAAGAACGCTGGCGATCGCGAGCGGTGCGACCCGTATTCGCCGGTCCGCTGCGAACGATGATCAATTGGGAGGCCTGGCCGTAGCGTAGGAACGACTGGCGACGTTCGAGGAGGGCTTGCGATGACGAATCCCGACGCTCGGCGGGGAATCGGCCGCCGTGTTGCCGGGTTCGGCGTGGTCGTATTGGTCGGTTTGTCGGCGTGTTCCACCAAGGGCGGCGGACCCGCGTCTCCGGCCAGCTCACCGCCGGCTCTCACGCACACAACCGTCATGCTCGATCAGCACAGCCATACGATCACCGCAAAAGTCGACTGCACCACCACCGCCTCGGCACCGCACGCCACTCCACCGGAGTCGGGAGATCTGACTACGCGCATCGGCGTTCACGACGATTCGGCGGCGGTGTCTTTGACGTTGTCGGACGAAACGCCGCCAAGCGTTGACGGTATTTCGATTTCACTCAAAGTGGGAAACGGCCAGTACCAGTTGCCCTATCAACCGACCCAGCCCGCCAACCACGTGCAGGTAACCAAAGACGGCAAGAGTTACACGAGCACCGGCAGCGGCCAGGGGACGATGCCGGGCCAAACCGGTATGCGACAAGTCACATTCGGCATACACGTGACCTGCGCTTGAACACGCCGTCGGCCAAGCACCGGTTGTCTAACCACGATCCCCTCTGGGATGCTTGCAGCTTGGACATCTTCGCGGAGTGGCAAAAGGGTGGTACCGAACTTCGCTGGCGGTCGACCACTGCTGCCAACGGTGGGCAGGAACTGGGGGTGTTCAGTCGCCGCTTCGGCATACCCGGAGCCCCGCCGCTCGTGCTCGTCCACGGCTTTCCGACGTCGAGCATGGACTATTTCGATCTGGCACATGAGCTGAGCTCCGATTTCGACATGTACATGTTGGACTTTCCGGGCTACGGATTGTCCGACAAACCACCGGAGCCCTACGCCTATTCGTTATACGACGATGCGCGGCTACTCGTGCACGCCATCACCGACGTGTGGAAGCTGAGCGAATTTCGAATCCTCACCCACGATCGCGGCAGCAGTGTCGGCATGATCGCGCTCGACATGTTGGCGGCACTGGATCCGCCGGTGGTACCTCTCGACCTCATCCTGACGAACGCGAACATCTACCTTCCGCTGGCGAACCTCACGCTGTTCCAAACCGCACTGCTCGACCCGGAAACGGGGCGCGCCACCGCCGCGGCGACCACGCCCGAGACCCTGGCCGCCGGCATGGGAGCCAGCACCTTCATGCCGAGAAGAAAACTGACCGATCCCGAAATCGCGGCGCTGGCCAAATGCTTTGCGCACAACGACGGAATCCGGGTACTGCCGGACACCATCCAGTATCTGCACGAGCGCGCTGCGGACGAAACCAATTGGCTTGAAGCGCTTTCCAGCAGCCAGGTGAACACCACGATGGTTTGGGGCCTGCACGACAACGTCGCGCCGCTGCGGGTCCCTAACCACGTCTGGCTGACCTACCTCAAAAGCAAGCCCGGCCGAAACCGCTACTGGGTGGTGCCGGACGCCGATCACTACGTTCAGTGCGACGCTCCCCGGCAATTAGCCCAGATCATTCGTCTCACCGTGCAAGACGAAGACATTTCGTTGCAGACGCTCGGAAACCAGCCCGACGGCGCGGTTCTCGTCGATCAGAGCACTGGCGAGCCCGAGCAGTAGAACCGTAAGGGCACAATCCGTGGTGAGCCCCCTGCCATGACCGTCGAATCGGATGGCAACCGCAAGTGGCTGACTCGCGGCGTCGGGGCGGTTGGGGCGACGAGCTTTTTCTCCGACGCGAGCCACGAGGTGACCACCTCGGTTTTGCCCACGTTTCTCACCGGGACGCTAGGAGCATCCGCCGCGGCCCTCGGTGTGGTCGACGGGGTCAGTGACGCGCTGATCGGTGTGATGAAGCTGGTCGGCGGACCGCTCGCGAATGACCCCGAACGTCGTGGACGGATCGCGTCCGGCGGCTACCTGGCTACGGCAGCGGCGACGGGATCGATCGGCCTAGCCGCAACGGTCTGGCAGGTCGGCGTGCTCCGTGCGCTGGCTTGGATGTCGCGGGGCGTGCGGTCGCCGTCGCGCGACGCCCTGCTGTCGTCCCTGAGCCCAGAGTGGGCGCGCGGCAGGACATTCGGGCTCGAACGGGCCGGCGACAATCTCGGCGCGGTGGTGGGCCCGCTGCTTGCGGCCGGGCTGGTGGCCTGGGTGGGCATTCGGCCCGCCCTCTGCCTGGCAGTGATTCCGGGTCTCTTCGCCGCCGTGGCGATTCTGATAGCAGCCCGCGAAGCCCGTCGCCACCACCTGGCCGGCGGCCCGGCGGTCAGACGGCGGTTAGAGTTCGCAGCGCTGCGCGACGCCGGCATGCTGCGGGCCCTGCTCCCGGTGGCGCTGTTCGAATTCGGCAATATCGCAACGACGCTGTTGATCCTGCGCTCCACCCAGCTCCTCACCTCGCCCGAGCGGACAGTGACCGCGGCGACTTCGCTGGCGATCCTGATCTATGCGGGCCACAACGCGGTCGCGACAGTGGCGTCGCTGGCCGCGGGCCGCTGGTACGACCGGACCGGACCCCGCGCGGTATTCGCCACCGGCTCTGCCGTCTACGTGATCGGCTACTTGGTATTCGCGGCCGGGACACACAATGCGGTCGTCATCGCACTGGGCTTCGCGCTGGCCGGGGCGGGCATCGGGCTCGCCGAGCCGACCCAATCGGCCGTCGTGTCCCAGCTGCTGCCAGATCGCCTGCGTGGTAGCGGGTTCGGCGTGCTGGGCGCGGTCCAGGCAACCGGTGACGTGATAGCGACCGTCGTCGCGGGTGTGCTCTATACCGTTGCCTCACCGGCAATCGCCTTCGGCTACGCGGCCGGGTGGATGGCGTTGGCGGCCCTCGCCTCGGGCATGTTGCGTCCGGCCAGCGCCTGACGCAACGAGCAGGGGCATCACCCCACGAGAACAGGCAAGCGCGCCCACCCACGCACGCTCGCAGTGTGCGCCCGTTGGGCGTTGGCATAGTCGACTTCCCAGTCGGGCCAGCGTTTGAGGACTTCTTCGAAGGCCACCCGGGCTTCCAACCGGGCCAGCGCCGAGCCCAAGCAGAAATGCAGGCCCTGCCCGAAGCTGAGATGAGCGCCGCGGCGGTGGATGTCGTAGCGGTCCGGATCCGGGAAATGGCTTTCGTCGCGGTTGGCGGAGGCGTTCAGCAGCAGCATGAACGATCCTTCGGGAATGCGACGGCCGTAGAGCTCGGCATCGCGCGCGACGTAGCGGGCCTGCACCGGTGACGGCGGCTCGTAGCGCAGTGTCTCCTCGATCGCGCCGGGAATCAGCGACGGGTCCGCGGCAAGTTCGCGGCGTTGATCGGGGTGATCGGACAGCAACTGTCCCATGAAACCGATTAAGCGAGCGGTGGTTTCGTTACCGGCACCGGCGATCATTGCGGTGTAGGACAGCACCTCGGTCCGCGACAGGGGGCGCCGGGTGCCGTCCGGCTCGTCGATCTCGGCACGCAACAGTTCGGTCATCAGGTCATCGGACGGATGACTGGCGCGCCATTCGATGTATTCGGCGAACATGGCAATGGAGCTGGCGAAAACATTCGCATCGACCGCAGCGGGATCGCTGCCCTTGGGCAGTTCGATGTTGGCGACGCTGCGGTCCCGGATCTTTTCTTGATCCTCTTCGGGGATGCCTAGGAGATACCCGATGGTCCGCATCGGCATCATCGCGCCGAGGTCGGCGATGAAATCGAAGCCACTCGCGCCGACCAACGGATCGAGCTCGCCGACACAGAACCCGCGCACCATAGACTCGACCGCGAGCATGCGCCGCGGCGTGAAGACACGGGACAGCAGTTTACGGTGCAGATCGTGCAGCGGAGGATCTTCGAAGAGCAGAATGCCCGGCGGCACTTCGATATTCGCGAACAGGATGTCGGCGGTGGTCCCGCGGCCGGACCGGTAGGTCTCCCAGTTCGGCAATTCGCGCACCACGTCGTCGTATCGACTCAGCGCGTAGAAGTTGTACTTGTCGTTGTGGTACAGCGGCGCTTCTTCACGCATCCGCTTCCATACCGGATACGGGTTCGAGTCGATGTCGACATCGAATGGGTCGTAGTACAACTCAACGGCACTGGGGCTTGTCATGGTCGGATCCCTAACTCAGTCGTTGCGGTGTAAGAAGCCGTGCAAGAGGGCTTGAACGAGTTCCTCGACGATCACCTCTCGCGGCGGTGGTTTGTCCCCGAAGTAAGTCGAACGCAGAGCAGCCATTCCCGCGATCATCGACACCGTTGAGTGGGCCGGTAGGTCTGGGTGGTCGGACCGTAATCCCCGTAATTGCATTCCCTCGACGCTGATTTGGCCCAGCACCGTGACCGCCCGGCGGATCTCGGCGATGCCGGCGTCCGCCTTTTCCTCGTCGCTGAGACTCTCGGCCGCCATCAGGGTCAACAACAGACCCTGATGTTCGACGAACACGTCGTAGAGCCGCGAGACGAAAAGCCGAGTGAGCTCCTGTTCGTCGGTCTCCTCGGGCACCAGCGACTGCCAGGTTCGGCCGAATTCGTCGACGAAGCTCACGAAGGGCAA
This sequence comes from Mycobacterium montefiorense, assembly GCF_003112775.1. GTDB lineage: Bacteria > Actinomycetota > Actinomycetes > Mycobacteriales > Mycobacteriaceae > Mycobacterium > Mycobacterium montefiorense. Next base: position 220,922 of record NZ_BFCH01000011.1, read on the forward strand.
AACGAGTGCCTCGCGGAACAACGCGGCCTTCGAACCGAAGTTGCGGAACAGCAGGTGTTCGGTGACGCCGGCGGCCTGGGCGATTTCGCGTGTCGTGGTGCTGCGATAGTCCTGGCCGGCGAAAAGCTCTCGGGCGGCGTCGAGCAGCAGCCGGCGCGGCTCCCCGCGGGGCCGTCGCACCGCCGTGGCCGGTATCTGCTGCTTAGTTGCTCGCTGGGGCACCGACGTCCACTCCTGTCGCAACGGCTCGTTGTCGGGATAGTATCCGCTATCCAGATAAGATAGTATCCACTACCTTAAAGGCGAAACCATCGGAAGGGTGACACCATGGGCGCTGTCATCATGCTCGGCACGCTGTTCGGGCTGATCATCTTGATATTCGGGCTGGTACTTCGCTTCGATCCCGAGGCTCGGCGCGCGCCGGGCGACGAGGGACGCCAGTGAACACCGAGATGACGCCGGTGATGGCCGGGGCTCAGTACTTTTCCTACGTCGCGAGCATCGCGTTCCTGATTGTCGGGATCTATCTGAGCTACCGTCGCCGCCGCATCCACCCGCTGCTGCTTCTTGGCATCTCGGCGATCTCGTTCTCGTGGATCGAGTCACCCTACGACTGGGCGATGTACGCACAGTTTCCGCCCGCTCTGCCCCGCATGCCGTCCTGGTGGCCGTTGAACGTGACGTGGGGCGGGTTGCCTCTAGCGGTGCCGATCGGCTACGTCTCCTACTTCATCATTCCTGCCATCACCGGGGCCGCCCTCGGACGCTGGTTGAGCGCAAAGTTCAACTGGCGCAGGCCGATTACCTTGCTCGTGGTCGGCCTCGTCGTCGGTTTCTGCTGGGCATTGTTTTTCAACGCCTACACGGGGGCCCAGCTCGGCAACTTCTACTACGGTTACGTGATCCCTGGCCTCGCGATCTTTGAGGGGACCAAACACCAGTACCCGCTCTACGACTCGCTGGCGATGGGCATCCAGATGATGGTCTTCACCTATCTGCTCGGACGCACCGATGCGCAAGGACGAAATGTCATCGATACGTGGGCCGACAAGAGATCGAAAACTCGGCTGCAGTCGTCGGTGCTCTCCATCGCGGCCGCCGTCGTCGTCGGGCACCTGGTGTACGGCGCGGTGTTTGCGCCCCATCTCATTACGAAGCTGGGCGGCTTTGTGACCGCGGGCCCGACCGAGCAGCTGTACCCAGGCGTACCGAACCAACCCAAGTAAAGGCAGCGGGAGACCGAGTGAGTTACGAGAGCAAAGCCGAGCCCATCAAAATCGGCTACCTGATGGACTTTCTGCTGCCCGAGGGCTTCCCCAAGACGTACTTCGAAGATCTGACAAAGCCTTTCGACCTCGTCTTCCAAAAAGGTGTCGAGCAGGGGCTGATCGATCGGCCGATCGAGATCATCTACCGCGAAGTCGAAGGCCTGCCCAAGGGATCGGTCAAAGCGGTCATCGACGCCTATGGCGAACTGTGTGACGAGGGGTGTTTGGCCGTTTTCGGCCCCAACATCGGCGACAACGTGATCCCGGCCCGGGAGGCCATCGAGGAGCGCTTCAAGGTTCCCTGCATCAGCGTGACGGGATCCGACGTGGCGCTGGGTGAATGGGTCTTCGCGTTTCCGATGGGCTCACACACCGACGAGCCGATCTTCTGGTCCGACCTACTGGCCAAGGGCGGGCACACCGAAGTCGGCGTGCTGGTGGAGCAGTCCCTGGTGGGCGAGACATATCTCAAGAACTTCCGGGAAGCCGCTAAGCGCAGGGGAATTCGCGTTATCGCTGAAGCGTCCATCGCGCAGACAGCCGGAGACGTCACGGCCGCCGTCACCGCGCTGCACGACGCCAAGGTACAAGCCATCGTGCACTGCGGCTTCGGCTTCGGGGTGGTGTTCATCAATCCGGCGCTCGAGGCGCTGGGGTGGGATCCGCCCCGGTTCTGCGGCACCGCCTTCCAGAATGCCTGGCTCAACCCGATCATGTGGAGCGCGTTCATGGGCTGGACCGGCGTCGACCAGTACGACGAGGGCAATACGGTCGGGCAGGATTTCCTCGACGAGTACAACGCGGCCTACGGACGGCGACCGGAATGGTGTGTGCCCGTGGTCAATAGGGATGTCGCGTACACGCTGCTGCGCGCGCTCGCCGACGCTCACCCGTTAAGCCCGCGGGGCGTGAAGGAGGCACTCGAGCGCGTCAAGATGATGCCGGCCGCATCCGGCGCCCCGGGAACCCGAGTGTCGTTCGGCAACTGGACGCGTCGAGCCTGGATGGGTGCGGGCTATCTAGTGGCACGCCGGCTCGATGCCGACGGCGTCAATTCCCATCTCGTCGATCGCTTCGGCGAGGAGTAGCCGTTAGCCCAGAGCCTGCGGCAGCACCACTTCGCCCACGCGCTGGAGATACGGCCACGCGATCTCCGGTGGCAGGCCGCCACACAGCGGCGACAGGTTGAGCACCTGGCCCGCCTTCACCCGCGAAATCGCCTCTGGCACACAGATAATGATGTGCGACGTCCCCGTCTCGCGCAGCTCGTCGACGGTGTTGACGTGGCTGAATCCCGCCGTCGTCTGGTCCCCGGGATTCCAGGCGGCATAGGTTCGCACGTCGTGCAGCAGGTGCTCGCCGATCTCTTTCCACGCCTGGTCCACATCGTCGGCGACGAATACGACCGAGGGAGTGTTGCGGTCGGGAAACATCGTCGGCCCCGGCGTGTGGCCGTGCTCGCGGCATGCCTCTTCGTAGGCCTCCTGCATGCCCGGCTCGTTGGCGTTGCCCAGCATGCCCAGGCCGTACGTGCCGGCACGGCGGGCCGCGGCGACCGTCCCGCCACCCCACATCATTGCGGGCCCGCCGGCGGTCAGCGGGCGGGGTGTCACGGTGATCTGCCGTCCGTCCTCGACGACGGTTTCACCGGCAAGTAGTCGCCGCAACAGCGCGAGTTTCTCGTCGCAGACGCGACCGCGTTTCTTGATCGACACCCCGAAGTGCTCGAACTCCTCGGGCCGGTAGCCCAAGGCCAGGATGTAGGACGCCCGCCCACTGCTGATGATGTCGAGGACGGCCATGTCCTCGGCGAGGCGCACGGTTTCGTAGAACGGAAGGATCAGGATCAGGCTCAACCCCAGCCGCTGCGTCCGCGCCGCGACCGCCGAGGCCAGCAGAAACGGCGACGGCAGGTAGCCGTCCTCGGAGCCGTGGTGCTCGCAGATAACGGCGGCCAGACCACCGTGTTCTTCGGCCCAGGCGCACATTTCGGGTGCCGCGGCGTACAGATCGGCTGGGGCCGCGGCCCATTCGGGATCGCGCATGTCGAAGCGCAGTGTGTACACGGCAAACTCCTAGGTGGCCTAATCTTTGTGATGCACGTTACACGTTCAGTCGAAGGCGTAAAGCGGCAGAGTGGTCGGGAGGTCGAGCGAGCTCAGCAATCCCGGGGACGCGTCCACGACATACGGGATCGCGTTGACCACCCGCATGGCCGTCGATGCCATCGCGGCGTGCCCGGCGGCATGACCTTCGGCCGCCCCGAGCGTCAGCTCGCAGTGGATGTCGGGATCGCCCTCGATATCGACCCGGTAGGTGGCGTCAGACTCCGACGTCGGCCAGGCCGGGGCGACGTCGCGCGCCATCCGGATGATGTGCTCGATGACGATGGCTTCGTCTCCGTTGACGACCCCTGCCGCCCGGGTGCGGACCGCGCCGCAGGTGCCGGCCTTGACGGTGCCGAATGCGACCTCGATGTCGCGGTCGGTCAGCTCACGGTCGAGTGAACCGCGAATTTCCTCCACCTCGACACCGAGACCCACTGCCATCAGATAGATCGGTGCCTTCCAAGCCATTTCGATGAACCCGGGTGTCTTGAGCATCGGCTCGAATTCCAGCGGCCGGCCAAAACCCATCCCGTCCATCATCACGTCGGCCACCGGATAGTGGTCGTTGAGCGCAACCTCGCTGGCCGTGATGCGACGGATGCTCTTGGATTGTGTCGTCATCAGCAACGCGAGCTGATCGGAAGCGAAGCCGGGAAAGATGCCCGATGCGTAGAACGACGCCCGGCCGGCTTTGGCCGCCGCGTCCAGCTCGTCGCGCCAGTTGGGCGCGAAATAAGAGGGCGGATAGACCAAACTGGTCGACGACGTCGACACCACGTTGATGCCCGCCGCCAGCAGACGCAGGTAGTCGGGCACCGCCGCTCCGTCGCGGTCGGGTCCGCTGGCCGCGTAGACCACGCAGTCAGGCGCCAGCGCGATCAACGCGTCGGCATCGTTGGTGGCCGCGACGCCCATCGGCTCACCGCCTGCCAGCACGCCGGCATCCTTGCCGACCTTGTCGGGCGAATGCACCCACACCCCAACAAGTTCCAGATCCGGTCGGCGGCCAATGGCATCGATCGCGATGGAACCGACTCCCCCGGTCGACCACACGACAACCCGCATGATGAGTCTCCTTTGACTAGGCCCGCGCGCTGGCGGCCGCGGCGCGCTCGAGATAGGGCCAGGCGATGTCGGGCGCGATGCCGCCACAAAGCGGAGCCAGCGGCAGCAGTTGCCCGCCGCGCACGTAGTCGGTCGCCTCGTCGGACGTGAAGATGCGGTAGGGGCCGTTGTCCTCGCGAAGCGCCGCCACGCTATCGGCCCGGGTGATGCTGGCTACCGAATCGTCGTGCGGCCGATAGGACGCCGCTGTCTGCGCGTCGTGCAGTAGGTGCGGCCCCAGCTCGTCCCATGCCTCGTCGACATTGTCGGCCACGAAAACCGCTGTCGGAGTATCTGGTTGGGGAAGCTGGATTGTTCCGGGTTGGTGTCCGTGCGCGCGGCACTGCTCCTCGTAGTACTCCTTCAAACCCGGCGAGGCGGTCTGGGAGATGAACCCCAGGCCGTGGCTGCCGGCGCGGCGCGCCGCGGCCAAGCTGCCGCCGGCGATCAACAGCATCGGCCCGTTGGGCGACGCACCCGGTGGAGTGACGCGGACCTCGCGGCCCCGGTACTCGACGGTTTCGCCCCGCACCAGCGGGCCCAGCACGGCGAGCGTCTCGTCGGCGACTCGACCGCGCGTGCTCATGTCGACGCCGAAGTGGTCGTATTCCTCACGTCGATGTCCCACGCCGAAGGCATAGGACACCCGCCCACGACTGATCAGGTCCAGCACGCACATCTCCTCGGCGAGCCGGACAGGATCCCACAGCGGAATCGGCACGGCCGCCAGCAGAATCGGCAAACTGTTCGTCCGGGCCGCGATCGCCGAAGCCAACGTGAGCGGTGCCGGTAGGTGCCCGTCGTCGGCACCATGGTGCTCAGATAGCACGGCCAGCGCGGCGCCGCGCGTCTCCGCCCACGCGCACATGTCGATGGCCGCGACGTACAGATCGGCCGCCGGCCCGGCCCACGCCGGGGCGCGCATGTCGAATCTAAGCGTGAACAATTGCCCGCTCGTACCTCACACCCCGCACATTAACCTAAGATTTGTTCATTAGGATAGTACTTGCTCTCTTAACCTCTTGACCGTGCGGGCTCGCTGCTGTTAGCTTCCGAAGCGGACGTGGGTAACTGCTGCCGTAAGGGCAACGGCCACCACAGGTTTCATCGCGTATTCAACTGAGGAGAACCAGATGACGGCTCAGCGTGTAGTTGTGTGGGCGACGGGTGGAATCGGTTCAATCGCCATCCGCGCCATCCATCGGCGCCCCGATCTGGATCTAGTCGGCGTATGGGTGCACTCCCCGGAAAAGGACGGCAGGGACGCCGGCGAACTCGCCAATGGCGAGCCGATCGGCCTGAAGGCCACCAACGATGCCGACGCACTGATCGCTCTCAAGCCGGACTGCGTGATCTATGCGGCCAGCGGCCCGGAACGCGACGCCCTGGCCATCCCGGACTACGTCCGGCTGCTCGAAGCCGGAATCAACGTCGTCACGACCAGCACCACGCGACTGGTCAATCCGCATGCGTACGAACCCGCCCAATGGCGCGATCAACTCGTCGCCGCGGCCAAACAAGGCCAGGTATCGCTCTACGCGTCCGGGATCGAGCCGGGCTTCGCCGCCGATTACCTGCCGTTGGTGCTGTCCACGCAATCGTCGTCCATCGACAAGATTCATGCATACGAGATCGGCCTGTACGACGACTACGGCGTCCCCGACATCATGAGTGACGCACTGGGTTTTGGCCGACCGCTCGACTACGAACCGTGGATCGGCTTTGCGGGTGCGATTGCCGGCGAGTGGCAGGGCCAGATCCGGTTGATCGGTGACGCGCTGGGAGTCGAAGTCCAGGAAGTCCGCGAGTTTTTCGACCGCGCAGTCACCAACCGGACGCTGGAGGTCGCCATGGGCACCGTCGAGGCCGGAACCTGCGGCGCCCTGCGCATGCGGGCGACCGGCGTGGTCGACGGCCGCGAAGCCATCGTCATCGAGCACATCACCCGGCTCGCGCACGACGTTGCCCCGGACTGGCCGGAAGGGATCGGCGACCTGTCTTACCGGGTCGTGATCAGTGGCGATCCCGACATCGACTGCTCGCTGGCAGCAACGCTGAAGGATCCGCGCAAGGCCGGAGTCGGGGGCATGACGTCGGGTGCGGGCGCCATGGTCGCCACGGCAATGCGCGTGGTGAATGCCGTGCCGTACGTCGTTGCCGCGGAGCCGGGCCTGTTGAGTTCGGTTGACCTGCCGCTGACGATCCCCCGGGGCGCGTTTGTCACCGGGTGAGTCCGCGTGCGGCATCCGCAGCTTAGTCTGCGAGAGTGACGCTTAATCCGTTCGAGGAACTCACCCTGCAGCACCTGCAGCAGCGCACCAGCATGAAGTGGCGCGCGCATCCCGCTGACGTGCTGCCGTTGTGGGTTGCCGAGATGGACGTGCAGCTGCCGCCCACCGTGGCCGACGTGCTGCGTAGGGCTATCGACAACGGTGACACCGGCTATCCGTCGGGCACCGCGCTGGCCGAGGCGGTCGGTGAATTCGCTTCGCGGCGTTGGGAATGGCACGATTTCGAGGTCGGCCGCACCACGATCGTTCCAGACGTGATGCTCGGAATCGTTGAGACACTGCGACTTATCACCGATCCGGGCGACGCGGTGATCGTCAACCCGCCGGTCTATGCGCCGTTCTACGCTTTCGTCACGCACTCGGGCCGTCGGGTGATCGAGGCACCACTCGATCACGAGGGACGAATTGCGTTGGACGCCTTGGAGGAAGCGTTCACGCATGCGCGAGCCTCGGGCCGAAAGATCGCATACCTGTTGTGCAATCCGCACAATCCGACCGGGACGGTGCACACCTTCAACGAATTGCGCAGCGTGGCCGAATGTGCCCAGCGCTCTCGGGTCCGAGTGGTGTCCGACGAGATCCACGCGCCGGTCATTCTGCCGGGCTCGCAGTTCACTCCCTACCTGAGCGTCCCGGGCGCCGAGGACGCGTTCGCCCTGATCTCCGCCTCAAAGGCGTGGAATCTTTCCGGGCTGAAGGCGGCCCTGGCCATCGCCGGACCCGCGGCGGCGGCGGATCTGCACCGGATGCCCGAGGAGGTCAGCCACGGGCCGAGCCACCTCGGCATCATCGCGCACGCCGAAGCGTTCCGCAGCGCCGACGACTGGCTCGACGCGCTACTGGAAGGCCTGGACGCAAACCGGACGTTGCTCGGCGAGCTGGTCGCCGAGCATCTGCCCGGCGTGAAATACCAACGCCCGCAAGGTACTTACCTCGCTTGGCTCGATTGCCGAGAGCTCGGTTTTGCCGAAGATGCCGCGGATGGCCTTGCGGTGGTGGCCGACCTATCCGGGCCTGCTCGCTGGTTTCTCGACCATGCACGCGTCGCGCTTAGCTCCGGCCATGTCTTCGGCACCGGCGGCGCCGGACACGTGCGGCTGAATTTCGCTACCTCACAAGCCATTCTGACCGAGGCCGTATCACGTATGGGTCGTGCGCTCGTCGATGCCCAATAACGCTGTACGACATAATGTTTGCGTTATGCGGGGATTTCCTCGGTGCCGCGGCCCAGGTTCCGGAAGCCTTCGGCAGGCTTCTTGAGGCCCAACAGGAACGGCACTGTGCTCAACTCGAACTTCGCCGTCATACCCAGCCGGCCAAAAAAGCCGCGCTGTGGGGGTGCCGGTGGCACCTCCGAGGTGGCGAGGTCGATGTAATGCGTCGACGTTGCACCGATGCCCTCGAAATCGTGCGTCAGCGGCATCGAAAGCCCCCGCATCGACTCGTCGAGGCACGCCGCTACCGGATCGGTCATCAGCACGTACTCCGGCACTGGCACCTGATTTTTCAGCATCCGGTGCACCAGGATGACGTCGACGCCGGCCAGTTCGACGTGGCGTTTGACCTTTTGTTCGGCCACCTCGCCTTCGTGCGCGACGAACTTCAGCGACAGGCTGTCGAGTTGGGAGCAGCTCGCACACTCGCAGGCGATGTCGGCTTTGATCCGCTGCCGCCGCGCCAGGAACGACTGTCGCATGTGCCAGAGCCGATCGCACACCAACGCTTTGGCGTTACCGTCCGGCGCCCAGAAGAATGCGGCGTCGCCCTCCAACTTAGCCAACTTTAGGCCTTTACCTGCGTCGATAACCGACTCGAGCAGCTGCGCCACCGTCTGCTGCGCGTGCGCGAGGTGCGTCCGGTTCCAAGCCATGTACTGCGTGTAGCCGCCGATATCGGCAATCAGCAGAACGGCGCGACGGATGGCCATAAGTTCGCTATTTTAGTGGCCTGCCGGCTTCTTCCCCAATGAAATCTCGTACTGGACGAAACGCGCTCTGCGGAGAGAGGCTTGCAGGGGTGCCCGTCCACCGGAGGAGCTGAATATGGATGTGCTGCGAACCCCAGACTCCCGATTCGAAAACTTGGAAGGCTATCCGTTCGTAGCGAACTACATTGACGTGGCGGCAAGCGACTGCCCTCCGGTGCGCATGCACTTCCTCGACGAGGGACCTTCCGACGGGCCGCCGATCGTGCTGCTGCACGGCGAACCCACCTGGAGCTACCTGTACCGCACGATGATTCCGCCGCTGGTCGAAGCGGGAAACCGCGTACTCGCACCCGATCTGATCGGCTTTGGCCGCTCCGACAAGCCCAGCCGGATCGAGGATTACACCTACCTGCGGCACGTCGAGTGGATCACGGCGTGGTTCGAACGCCTCAGGCTGAAGGAAGTCACGCTGTTCGTCCAGGATTGGGGCTCGCTGATCGGTTTGCGCATCGCCGCCGAGCAGGGCGAGCGGATCGCGCGCATCGTCGTGGCGAACGGCTTTCTGCCGACAGCCCAGCGGCGTACCCCTGCCGCCTTCCACGCGTGGCGAACTTTCGCGCGCTACTCCCCCGTACTGCCCGCGGGTCGCATCGTCGCCGGCGGCACCGTCCGCCGGGTTCCTCCGAAGGTGCGAGCCGGTTACGACGCGCCATTCCCCGACAAGACCTATCAAGCCGGAGCCCGCGCGTTCCCGCAGTTGGTACCGACCACGCCCCAGGATCCTGCCATTCCGGCCAATCGAGCGGCCTGGGACGCGCTGGGCCGGTGGGAGAAGCCCTTCCTCGCCATCTTCGGAGCTCGCGACCCGATCCTGGGCCAAGCCGACCGACCGCTGATCAAACACGTCCCGGGGGCGGCCGGCCAGCCGCACGCCCGCATCAGAGCCAGTCATTTCATTCAAGAAGACAGCGGACCTGAACTGGCCGAACGCGTTCTGTCCTGGCAGAAGGCGCCGCTCTAAAACGCGGGAACAGCGCGAGCGCATTCGTGCGATCGATCGCGCTGCGGGCGTCCGTGTCGAGTCCAGGGTAGGTTTCCAGGCCGGCGGCGAACAACTTTCCAACCTCGACCGGCCCGAAGGGAAAGTCGGAACCGAAAGTGACGTGCCCGGGTTTGGCGAAGGCGAGCAGGCTCGGCAATGCGGCGGCGGTCGAAGACAACGCGGTGTCGAAGTAGAAGCCCGCGAAGTCGTCCAGGGTGTCCGTCAGGCTGCCTCCGGTTTCGCTCATGATGCCGATCGCCATTCGGTGCGAGGCATAGGGCACAAAGCCGCCCGCATGGCTCAGGATGAATTTAATGTTGGGATACTTGCGACGAATCTCGTTGCGAACCAGCAGATATGCCGCGCGGGTGGTGTCGAGCAGGAAATCGGTCGCGAATGGCAGAACACCGTCGATGGCGGGCCCCGGCAGGTCGGCCGGGTGGATGAAGACCACCGCCGAACGCGCGTTCAGCGCCGCGAACAGGTCGTCCTGGCCGTCCTGGCCCAGGTAGACTCCGGCCGCGTTGGCCAGCAAGATGACGCCGTCAGCGTGCAATTCGTCGAGCGACCTAACAACCTCGCTGACTGACTCGTCGACATGCGGCATGGGGATGGTCGCGAAGAATCCGAACCGATCCGGCTGAGCAGCGACCACAGTGGCCAGGTACTCGTTGAGGTCGCGGGCAAGCGCGGCAGCGTCGGCCGGATTCGGCAGGAACGTGGTGCCCGGCGCGGACACCGACAGAATCGCCGTCCCCACGCCGAGTTCGGACATCGCCTGCAGTGAGCCGTCCGGACTCCATTCCGGCACAGCACGACCACCAGCATCGTCAATACCGGCTTTTTGCAACAACTCTCGGAAAAAGGAGGGGACGGCGTGATGGTGGGTGTCGATCCGCATCAGCGTTGCTCCTTGCGTGGTTTTTCAGCAGTCTGGGATACCCGCACCGGCGAGCGCGGGAACAACGTCCTCGCTGTGCAGCAGCGAAGCGGCGCCGGCCTTGAACTGAGCGAGCTTGTCGACAATCGTCTGGCCCTCCGGCGTGTGGCCCCAGATGCTGATGCCCTGGTAAGTGCTGGGTTTCCAGGTCGTCTCGTCGACGACGATGGGATTCCAGCCGAGTTCCCATTCGAACCCGGAGGGCGTGACGGCATAGAACGACAGTTCCTTGTCGTTGGTGTGCTGGCCGATCCCCAGCGCCATACGGAAGCCGAGTTCCTTGACCCGTTGGTAGGCCTCAGTCATGTCATCGAGGTCGGCGACCTGGATGTTGACGTGCTGCACCCGGGTGCGAATTGGGTTGAGAGGCATGCGATTGACCGCTGCGATCGCGATGGAGTGGTGGCGCTCGTTGACTCGCAGGAACCGGATCTTCAGCTTCAGACCGCTGATCGTCTCATCGATGTAATCGGAGAGCCGCGCGTCGAACACGGTGGTGTAGTAACCACGCACCTGGTGCGGTCGGGTGGTGGTAACCGCGACGTGGCCCATACCGGCCGCCCCGGTGATGAATCCGCTGCGCGCTGCTAGCCGCGGCGGGGTACCCGCAGACCGGGCGCGGGTGAACACCTCCTGGGTCAGGCCATTGGGTCCGGGGAACCGCACCAGTCGCTCCACCCCTCGCAGAGCGGCCTGGTCGTCGGTGCCATCGGTGAACGGCACGCCGTGCTGGGTGACACGGGCGAGAACCGCATCGAATGACTTGTGGTCATCCAGTTGCCAACCGAGTGCGGTGACATCCTCGGCGTCGCCGCGTTCGATTAGGAACCGGCACTCGTGGTCATCGAGGCGAAATCGCATTGTGTCCGTCAGCGCGTCGTCCAGATGCATGCCCATGGCGTCGCGGCCGAAACGCCGCCAGTCGCCGAACTTTTGGCTTTCTATCACCACGTAGCCCAAATGAACGCTTCCGAACACCGAGGGACTCATGGCGCACCTCCCAGGAAATCGATGGCCAGCCGATTGAACAAATCCGCTCGCTCCCACTGCATCCAGTGCCCGGTGCGCGACGTCATGACCAGCTCTGCATTCGGCAGCAGGTTCAGCAACATCGGACCGCCGGTGGGGCGATTCACCTTGTCGTCCCGACCCCAGAGGATCAGCGTCGGCGTCGTGAGTTGCCCCAGCCGGCGGTCACGGGTGAGATCCATCCGCCACAGCGTGCGCAAACCGGACGGACGGCGCAGCGGCGGATCCGCCACCACCTGCGGGTCGATCGATGCCTGGTAACGCACGTCGATCAGGTCGTCGGGCACCGACGCGCCGTCGTAAACCAGGTAGCGGCGGATGAACGTGGCGAGCTTGTCTCGGCTTGGACCGTCTCCGGTGTAGTACGACAGCAGACTTTTGATCCCGGCACCAGGCAAGCTTCTGGTGGTACCGATCCCGCCCGGCCCCATCAGCACCAGCCTGCCGACGCGGTGTGGGGTGTCCAGCGCAAGCCGTAGTGCCGCCGCACCGCCGTAGGAGTTGCCCACGAAATGGGCTGTGTCGATGCCGAGTTCGTCGATGAGGCCGCGCATTATGTCGGCCAGATAACCGAACGGGTCGTGCTGGTCGACGCCCTTGGCCGACCTGCCGTAGCCAGGCATGTCGGGCACGATGACCCGGAAATGCGTCGCGAGGGCATCGATATTGCGGGAGTAGTTGGACAGGCCCGAAGCGCCCGGACCTCCGCCGTGCAGCAGGACGACGGGCCGCCCGCTCCCGGCTTCGGCCAGGAAGATCGGCTTTCCCGCGACGTTGATAGTGCGCTCGATCAGCTGGGCGGCGGTCATGCAATGGCTCCGGCCGGGATCGGTGCGCTCACCGACAGGTTGGCGACGCCTGCCGGGGGTGGCGGCAGTCGGTATCCGGTACCGGCTGCAGCGAATATGAATCCATCCGGGCGAACCACCATCGCGGCGGCGTTCTTGTCACGAACCCAACGGGTCAGCACACCGTCCTGGTCCCAGATCGCACCCGGATAAGGGTGGTTCTTGGTGACGGCCACCGGCAATGCACCCAGCCTCGCCCAGAAATCCATGCCGACTGGCCGGACACCGAAATACACGACAGCCCAACGTCCACCGATGACATCATCCAGCCGTCGTCTGTCTCCGCCGCAGTCGGTCACCCACGGTTGCGGCAGCTGCCAGCCAACTGCGGGATGAGCAACGCGCGTGAAAAACCCGTCGCGGAAATGCGCATCGGGGATCCATATCAGTTTCCGCCCGGCCTCGATCACACCGGGTATGCGAGTCAGCGTGCGCAGCAAGTGATTCCGCAGAAAGACCAAAGCCTTTCGTCGTTCAGTGATGAGCCGCCCGTTACGTACCGTGCGGCGGGTGACCTCGGTGACATGGGGTTTACGTTCGACCTGGTAGCTGTCGAGCAGTGATTCGGGCGCTTGGCCGCGGATCACCGCCGCGAGTTTCCAGCACAGGTTGGCCGCATCACGCACACCGGCGGACATCCCTTGGCCGATCCAGGGCGGCATGGCGTGCGCGGCATCGCCGGCCAGGAAGACGCGGCCGACGCGCCATCGGTCGGCCACCCGCACGTGGTGGCTGTAGACGACGGCCCGCAAGATCTTCACCTGGTCCTCAGTGATGCCCTGTTCGTGCAGAACCTTCCACACGGCCGCCTCACTCACAAGATTCTTCTCGTCCTCACCGGCACGGGCCGGGTACTCCCACCGGTGATGCCCCAACGGTGTCGGACAATCCACGGTCGGGCGCTTCGGATTGCAGTGAAACCGCATCCGGTCGTGACCGTCCCACTCGCGAATCATCTTGGTGTCGATGACCACCCAGCGCTCCCGGTAGGTGCGCCCGGAGTATCCGACTCCGAGCAGGCCGCGGGTAGGAGAGGAACCGCCGTCGGCGGCGATCACGTAGGACGCGCGAATCCGCTTGAGGGTGTCGGTCCGCAAGTCAGCGAGCAGGAGATCAACCCACTCAGACTGTGCGTCAACAACATTCAATACCCGAAAACATTCGTGTTCGAGGAGGACCTCGACGTTGTCGAAGCGCGCGACGCCCTCGCGGAGCACCTGGTCGACCGCCGGTTGGTAGAGGAACTGCTGCGCCGGATACCCGCAGCCGCGCGGCGGAAAGGTGGTCTCGAGAAACGGAACCCCGTCGGCGTCGACCCACGCGATCGGCCGATCCGGCAACATGTCCCGTTGCAGTCGATCGGCCAGGCCGATTGACTGCCAAATACGCATGACCTCGTCATCGGTGGAAATGGCGCGCGCTCGCCCGTACACGTCCGGATCCCGCTCGATGACGATCACATTGAGGCCAAGGGCCCCAAGCATATTGGCGGCGGTAGCGCCCGTCGGCCCGTAACCGATGACTGCGACGTCGTAGCTGGAGATCATCGCTGTCCCTCATTCGTATCGCCCCGTAATCGGGGGTGGAATCTGTAGTGATCGCTACAGTAATGTAGTGTTCACTACAGTAAGATGGGATTGAGTCGAAGTCAAGACCCGAGCGCAAGGAGTTTCGATGGCCGACACCAAGCGGCAGCCATCCCAGCGACGCCGCCGCGTCGACGGTGAAGCGTCCCGGGTCCGCATCCTGGATGCGGCAACCCAGATCGCCGGTGAGCGGGGTTACGAGGGCACCAGTATCGCGCTGGTCAGCACCAAATCGGGGCTGCCTGCCAGCTCGATCTATTGGCACTTCAAGGACAAGGACGACCTGCTAGCCGCCGTCATCGAACGCAACTTCGAGCGTTGGCGAGCGGCCTGGGAGGTGCCCGACGAAGGCACCGGTCGCGAGCGGCTGATAACAATGGCGCTGCAGCAGGCCAAGGCGTTCTTGGACTCCCCCGATTTCCTCCGGCTCGGTTTGATGCTTGCCCTGGAGCGCCGGCCCGTCGAGCCCCGCGCGCGGGAGATGTTCATCGATGTCCGGACGCAGATGCGAGCCACGCTCGCGACCACCACCCGCGAGATCGTCCCCGGCCTCACCGATGTGCAACTGCAACAATTCATTACCTACGCGATCGCCGGCGCCGACGGGCTCTTTGTCGCCAAGGAACTCGGCGGGGACTCCGTCGACCTCCCCGCACTATTCGAAATGCACGCGACCGCGCTCTACGACCTCGCTACCCGCATGGTTGCCGAGCAGTAATCCTCGGCGCCACCCCGACACATGCAAATGCCACAGTTTTCTTTTGTCGCGCGGCCCCGAGTGCAACGATCGGCAGATGGACATGATGACGATGGGCCTGATGGGCACGGTCGTGGGCGCATCGGCCATGGGCATCGCGGGCATCGCAAAGTCGGCCGCCGATAACCTGCTTCCCGGGATGGCGCTAAACGGCACCAACAAGCATCAGATGAGGAGCCAAATACATTCGCAGCGATGCGAAGCGATCCAACAGTGGCGGTGCGGCTTGGCCGGGGCACGCGATGCCTACCGGCAGTGGTCCTGCGGACCTCGCGTCGATGACCCGCCCAACGTCGTGGGCGACGAGTGGTTCGAAGGTTTGCGGCCCCACCTACCCAGCACCGGCGAAGCGGCTAAGTTTCGCACCGCGCACGAAGTCCACTGCGACAATCCGACCCTGATGCAGCTGTCGCTGCAGATCGGACGGGTCGAAAAGGAGTGGACCGAAGAGGCGAAAGGCCGTCGGCGCCGGAGGCGAAATCGGGATCAATAGCCGCGGCCGCAGTTGGCCAGATTCATTTGACAGCACTAGACTCTTTGTATGATCACCCATTCCCCTGCCGGACTTCGTTAGTCCGCAATGGGCCGAAAAGGTTGGGGCGGAGCACCACCGGCCGACGATGAGGAAGCGCGCAAGCGCATCATCGACGCGGCCCTGCGAAGTATCGAACGGCGGGGCCCGCAACACACCAGCCTGTCGGTGATCGCGGGCGACCTCGGCGTTACCCGCCCGACCGTGTACCGCTACTTCGCGACGCTCGACGAACTGGTCACGGCCGCAAGCGACGTCGCCCTCGGAGGCTGGACCTCCCGGATCGCCGAGCTCACCGCGGGCAATGGCGATCCGGTCGATCTCCTCGTCGAAGCCGTCGCCTACCTCGTCGAGCGATTGCCGGAAGAGCCCGTGCTGATGATGCTGCTGGAAACCGATCAAAGCCGCTCGATGAGCCGCCAGATGGTCTTGGGCGAATCAGTCAGGCGATCGCGCGTGCTGCTGGAGCGCACTGAAATCGACTGGGCTGCTTTGGGTTATCGCGGTAAGAGTTTCGACGACCTGGTCGAGTACCTGCTACGCATCATCCAGTCGATGGTCTTGGTGCCACCGGACCCGCCGCGGTCTGCGGCAGAGTTGCGAGCCGTGCTGCGGCATTGGATCGGGCCGGTGGTGCAGACTCCCCCGGCCCGCAAGAGGCGCTAGGACAGCGCGCACGGCGCCTCGCCGGCCGGCACAACCTCGGTAGCCGGCTGCTCGGGCAAATCGTCGGCGTGGAACCAGCGAAACGACATCAACCCTTCCGGGTGGTCTTTGGTCGAGATGGCATTGGGGTGGTCGAGCTTGTCGCGGCTGATCACGATAGTGATGCTGCCGTCCCGATTGGGGACCGCGGTGCCCGAATTGATACTGCCACGGCCGTATTCGAGGTCTGGCGCAGCCATGTACTGGTTCCACAGCGTCAGATTCCAGAACCGGCAGGTGGGATGGCGCGAGGTAATCACCAGCGCCTCGCCGGGTTCCAGGGCGTACGCGCCCAGGCTGTACACGGCGTTCTGCATGGAGTAACCGTGCGTGGCCGCGCCCGCCCGGTAGGGCGGCGCAAGGACGTTGTGGGACAGGTTTTGTCCGTCCGCAAGCTCAGTCGGGTTGCGCTCCTGCAGTATCAACGGCACGAGTGCGAGCATGTCCTGGGTGTAGCGCAGCGCCGCCCGCAGCGACTTAGCCACCGCTGCATCAGTTTTCGTCGGCGTCGCGGGCTGGCCGCCGTGGTCGATGACCTGGATCTCCCAGTCCACCCTGCGCGTTCGGGCGGGATCCTCGTGGTAGTCGCGGGTGAGCACGCCGTGCGCGTCGTCGTCCAGCGCGATGAACGCACCGTCATACCCCGCCGGGCATTGCGGACCCAGCACGCAGCTGAACCGCCCGTCGTCGTCGAGCGGCATGTCTTCGTCGTAGAGCACCCCGATGGTGCGGTTCGGCCAGGCGCCCGGCTCGGGTTCGTTGTACACCGCAATGGAGTACAACGAGCTGCCGTTGACCGCGCCGCTGACGCGATACGTCCGCATTGGGTCGATGACGACGTAGCTGTAGTAAGCATCCGTGTTGTCACCACCCCAGCGACGGTCGCGGCGAAACGGCGTCAGCACATCGTGGAAGCGGGGTGCCACCGGGTCCGCGAACAGCGTCACGTCCAACGACAGCCCGAGCATCGTGGCGAGAAACTCGTAGCCCTCGGCGACGGCCAGCTCGCCCCGCACCGCCTTCGGTCCGTCGAGGAACAGATTCTCGAAATCTGCGAAGGCGGTGAGCAGTTCGCGCCATGCGGCTGAACTCTGAGGATTGGCCATGGGTGGTATCATAAACTCGGGTCAAGATACAGCACAACGTAGGTTGTAAAATGTGTAATGGCGACTGTAGGGTCCGGATGTGACCGACGCCATCCGCATCACCGACCTCGCCAAGCCGACCTTCACACCCCAAGCTCAGGCGATCGTCGACGGCATGGCCGCGATGGCCGACTACTGTCCGCTGACCACCGACGCCCTGCACGACCAGGCCACTGCGCAGACCGGCTTGACCGACTTCGGTGAGCAGGATTATCGCGAGCGGATGGCGGTGCTGCTCGAAGCTTTTCACGAGTTGCCGCGCCTAACCGCGTTCGGCCGCACCTACGCGTTCTCACTGATGCTGACCTTCCTCAAGGGCAGGCTGCGTGTCATCGATCATCTCAAGCGCCACCCCGAGATCTTCGACGTCAGCATCCAAGCGCCCCTGGTGATCGCCGGGCTGCCGCGTACCGGCACCACGCATCTGCACAGTTTGTTGGCCGCGGACCCCGCGCTGCGTTCACTGCCGTATTGGGAAGCCCAGGAGCCACTGCCCGCGCCCGGAGAAGAAGGCACCATCGAGCCTCGCCGCCAGCGCACCGGCGACGCACTCAACATTTCCAACACGCTTATGCCGTACTTCACGCTGATGCACGAGATGACGATCGATCACATCCACGAAGACATCGGGCTTATGGTGCAGGACTTTTCGAGCGGCTTCTTCACCACGCTCACCCATCTGCCGCGCTGGTCCGACTACCTGAGCGACCATGACCAGACCCCGGGCTACCAGTTTCTGCGGATGATGCTGCAAGTGCTGCAGCATCAAGACGGCTACGACCGACGATGGGTGCTCAAGTCGCCACAGCACCTCGAGCAGTTCATCCCAATCCTCAACGTATTTCCCGACGCAACATTCATCGTCACCCACCGCGACCCCGTGGACGTCGCGGTGTCGATGGCCACGATGATGACCTACACCATGCGGATGAGCGTCGACGAGGTCGACGTGAACACGGTGGCCGAATACTGGATTACGCGGATCGACGAGCTGCTCAGCGCTTGCATGCGCGACCATGATCGATTGCCGGCGCAGCGCACCATCGACGTCCGCTTCGACGAGTTCATGGCCGACGACCTGGCGATGGCACAGCGTGTCTGGGACACAGCCGGCTACTCACCATCCGAGGACTCGAGAAAGGCTGTGGCACAGTACATGGCCGGCCATCAGCGGAGCCGGCTAGGTCGCGTCGAGTATCACGCCGCGGATCTTGGACTGGACAAGGCCGGGTTGCGGACACGGTTCGCGCCGTACGTGGACCGGTTCGTCACACCCACCAGCAGCACCGCGACCACGAAACACCCACCGGCGTAAATCAGATTGCCGGTGGGCGTTTCGTCGCTGGTGATGCCGTCCTTAGCCGAGAGGTAATCGGGAAGTGCGGTGAACCAGAGGATTCCGAGGACCAACAGATAGATCGGCCCGAAGATCCGAACGAATAGATTCGGCAGGGCAGCGCGGCGGGCGCTGATCAACACAGGAATCGCGACCGCCGCGAACGCCACGAGTTCGACGACGAAGACAACGGCCTGGGCGGTAATGTTCGGATGACTGCCACCGAAAATCGACGACGGAATGCTCAGGATCGCCACCCCGACCGGGACCAGCGCGCCGGCAACGATCGTGCGCCACAACAGGCTTGCCGCGCTGAGCCGGCTTCCGGCCTCGCGGCCGACGAAGAGCATCACCAGCAGCGCTAGCACGGCGGGGCCGAGTGTGGCAAAGATGAAGACACTCGTCATCGGCACCGAGGCGAACATCGGACGGTTGAGCGGGTTCTGCGTGTTCCATGCCCACCAACGCAGCTGCGGACCCAACTGGTCGAAGACTTCGTAGCAGCACTGGTGTACCAGGCCGACGCATACCGAGCCGACCAGAATGCCACGTGATCGGAAAATTCCTAGCGTGCGGACGATTTCGAATGCCAGGGTCGTCACCGCGGGATGCAGCGCGACGATGTAGAGCGGCAGCCGTTCATACATGAACTGAACGGTGAAGACGTTGTGGTCGAAGACCACACCGATCTGATCTTCGACCATAAACAGGTGGGGAAAATACAGCGGAATCTCGGTGACAAGTAGATAGACGATGGACGCAAACCACAGCGCCAGATTGGTCGGGTCGTTGTCCCGCCGAATCCGCCGAATCGACCACCACAGTGCGAGTAGGGCGCCAACGACCATCATCAGTTCCAGCACCGGCAGCGTCGGATTGGACAACGCGAACGGGTTGCGAATGTGAACGATGGCCGGAGCGTCCGTGCACGTGAAATGCCCTAGCGTTGCTGCGATCTCGTTGAATCGCGCATTACACTGAGACATTGCCTAACCCGCCCTTAGCCGTTCGCGGCGGCGCTGTACCAGCGGGCGACGTCCTCGCCCCGTTTCCAGCGCGCGAACCACTGATCGGCGAATTGCGGCAAGGGCTCGTGTTCCGGTTTGTGATAAGGGGTTTGACTCATCAGCACGCGGCCCGCGGCGACGAGTATCTGCTTGCGCGGCACACTGCCGAATGCCGACGGCACTGATTGATTCGCCGCGGCCAGCGGCAACTTGCTCTTGAGGTTCTCCCATGCCCCATACGCTGGTAGCAATGTTCGCGCATCGACCTTGCGATCGCCGAAAGGCACGTGCGCGTTGACGCCGTCGCCGATAACCGACAGGACCCCAAGCAGATGCTTGACCACCCCCGGCAGGGCGCGGATGCGATACCAGTTGTCGCCTACCACCGCGTCATAGATCAACAGTGCCGAGCTGCGATGCTCGACCTCTTCGACGAAGTGCCACAAGAACAGTGACGCCACCCGGTCGTCTCCCGGCCGGAACAACGTCGCCTCGTTGTCGAGCATCAGCTTGAACGAGGGCGTGAAGGTAGCCTCCAAATCGGCGATGTAGGCCAAGCGGAATTCCAGCGATTTCGTCGCGGTGAGCGTGTCGAAGCATGCCATCGCATCGTCGAAGGTCTGCTGCAGGCCCGGGTACCGCTTGATCAGTGCGCTGACATGCTTGCGGTGCGAACTGGAATGCTGCGCTTCCTGACGCAGGAACGCGATCGCCTCCGCTGCCACATCGGCGTCGGCCATCAGCGGCTTGGCTTCCTGCACCGCGGCCACGATCATCTGCTCGAAACAGATGGCAATGATCGACGTGGCGTTCATGAAGAACGAGAACGCCGGGTTCTCGGGATGCCAAACCCACGGAACGTCGCCGGTGAAGTCGAACTTCGGCCGCCGTACCTCGAGATCAGTCACAGTTCATTCCCGCGGAACTTGATTATACAGAGTTACATCTAATGTAAGATCTGATTGTTGCGGCCTCATCAGGATGAGTCAAGGCCTGATGGGGCGCAATCATCAGCCACCAGGTGCCGGTACGGCGGAATCACCTGGCGCTGAGTCAGTTACGGCGGGACCCGCGAGTGTGTCAGCTTGTGACGGCGAGTACGGCTTCCGCTAGCTCGGGACGGCACACCACCACGTCCGGCAATTTCGGGTCGGCCTGGTTGTAAAGCAATGCCGATCCGTCGATGCGCGAGGTGTGCAAACCGGCGGCGCGAGCCACCGCCACGGGGGCAGCCGAGTCCCACTCGAACTGCCCGCCGGCGTGGACGTAGACGTCGGACAGACCCTGAACGATTGACGCGACCTTGGCTCCGGCGGAACCCATTTCCACCAGCGTGCCATCCAACGCGTCGCGAACCGCTAACGCGATAGCCGGTGGCCGGGTACGCGATACGACAATGCGTGGCTTGGCCGGTGCTGCCGGTGGCGCAGCAAGCTGAGGCGTCGCCAGCGTGATTCCCTGCGCCGGCAGCGCGACGGCGCCGGCGACGAGTTCACCGGCCTGCCAGAGCGCGACGTGCACCGCCCAGTCGTCGCGCCCGAGCTCGGAGAATTCCCGCGTACCGTCCAGCGGATCGACGATCCACACCCGCTCGGAGCGCAGTCGCACCGGGTCGTCGGCGCCTTCCTCGGAAAGCACCGCGTCCTGGGGTCGCTCAGCCGAAAGCGATTGCATCAGAAAATCGTGGGATCTCTTGTCCCCCGCCGCTTTCCGATCGCTCGCATCGGCGTCGGCGAACTCCTCCCGCACCCCGAGCAACAGCTGCCCCGCCTCGGTGGCCAGGCGCGCGGCTAGTGCATGGTCATTCATCGGTTACTCCTAACCCGTCGCGAGGGTCTCGATACTTCCTTATGTTGGTAGCGTTGACCAAATTTACCGTGCCAGGATTTTCGTCGACCCGGCACCCTGCAGGCGACTTCTGGCATAGCCTGGAAATCGTGAGCGGCAACGTCTCCTCGTCGAGCGGGCCGCGGCGGGGGCGCCTTACAGTGATCGTCATCGTCGTGGCCCTTATCGTGGTCGGTGCGCTGATCTTCGTCGGCGTGAAACTGACCGGCGGTCAGCACAGCACGACCGCCCAATCCACCAGCCAACCACCAGCTCCGCCCGACAGCTACGCCATTCCGGGTTGCTACAACCCGGCGGTCCAACCGAGCGCGCGTCCAAAAAAGCTCAATGTCCTGGGCTGTGCGAGTGTTGCGGTTGCGCTGCAAGACATGTCATGGAGTTCGTGGGGCCCGCAGGGCGCCGATGGCAGCGGCACAGCAGTTTTCAAGTTGTGCGATCCGAATTGCGCCGCCGGCTCCCAACTCACCGAACCGGTCGTTGTTCACGCGTGGAATGCGCAGAAGCCGCGTACGGATGCGATCTGCCAGCTCAACCTCAAGATCTTCGGCGACATGATCTTGGCGTTCCCCAAAGACGTCCCGCCGCCCAACGCGCAGCCGATCGACGCCCAGTACAACGGGATGCCGGCGGTGCACTACGTGAACTACTCACCCAGCGACACCCACGAAACCGAATTCATCGGCTACACGTTCTGCAACTGAGCGCTTAGACCTCGACGACGACGGCGCCGCCCTGGCCGCCGCCAGCACACATTGCCGCAACGCCGATACCTCCGCCGCGGCGGGCCAGCTCGTAGACCAGCGTGGTGACCATCCGGGCGCCCGAAGCCGCAATGGGGTGGCCCAGGCTGCAGCCGCTACCGGAGAAGTTCACCTTCTCCTCATCAAGGCCGTACTCGCGACAGGCCGCGATCGGCACCGATGCGAATGCCTCGTTGATCTCCCACAGCGCCACGTCCGACGGCGACAAACCGGCCCGCTGCAGCACCTTTCCGATCACCTTCACCGCGCCCAGACCGCAGTCCCGCGGCGCTACGCCCGCGGCGGCCCACGCCTTGACCGTGCCCATCACATTGAGCTGCTCGGCTTGGGCGTAGTCGCTATCGACGAGCGCGACGGCTGCCGCGGCGTCATTGGTGCCGCTGCTGTTGCCCGCCGTGATCGAGAAGCCCTCGATCTCGGGGTGCAAGACTTTGAGGCCGGCCAGCTTCTCGACCGTCGTGTCGCGGCGGGGGTGCTCGTCGACGGCGAACTCGGTCACCGAGCCGTCAAACTGGGTGATCTTCAACGGCAGGATCTCGGCGGCGAACTTGCCGGCGTCCTGGGCCGCGACGGCGCGCTGATGCGAACGGGCCGCCCAGGCGTCCATCTCCTCGCGACTGATCCCGACGGACTGCGCGGTGTTCCAGCCCACCGTGATCGACATGTCCTTGGCGGGCGCATCCGGGGTTTCGACGTGCGTCGGCGGCATCCACCTCTCTTCGAACTTCAGCTCCGGGCCGGGGATGCGCCAATTCGTCAGCGGCGTCATCGACAGCGACTGCACACCGCCGGCGATCAGTACCCGCTCCATACCCGAGCCGATCTGGGCGGAGGCATTGCCGATGGCGGTGAGGCTGCCGGCGCAATGGCGATTCACCGACTGGCCGGGAACGTGCTCGAGACCAGTGGCACTGGCGGCATAGCGAGCCAAATCACCTCCACCGTAATGCGATTCGGCAAAGATGATGTCATCGATGACGGACGGGTCGACACCGGAACGGCGGACCACCTCCGGGAGCACCGCGGTGATCAGTGTCTCCGGCGGCGTGTTGACCAACGTCCCTTTGAACGAGCGGCCAATTGCCGTCCGGACTGCTCCGACGATGACGGGTGTACCCATGTTCTCAACCTCGCTGCGGTGGGCGGTCAGACGACGCGAATCGTATCAAATACTGTATAGGCAATAGTAATGGTCTAAATTCGGTACGCCGGGGTGTGTGACGGCGCTAACAATTAAGCGGTTCGGGTAAACACGGAGGCCTACCGTTGAAGACCAAAGGTGCGCTGGTCTGGGAATTGAACGAGCCGTGGTCGATCGACGAGATCGACATCGGCGATCCTCGTCGCGGTGAGGTGACCGTCCAGCTGGAGACGGCCGGCCTGTGCCACTCCGACCAACATTTATTGACTGGCGACTTCCCGATCCCGAGCTTTCCGGTGCTGGGCGGTCATGAAGGCGCCGGGATCATCACCGATGTCGGCGAAGGCGTCGAGAACCTGGCCGTCGGCGATCACGTGGTGATGTCGTTCATCCCGTCCTGCGGGACGTGCAAGCCGTGCCAGACCGGGCTGCGCAATCTGTGCGACCTCGGCATGGGCCTGCTGTCGGGCCAGTCGGTGTCCGACGGATCGTTCCGGGTGACCGCGAAAGGACAGAACGTGCTGCCGATGTCGCTGCTGGGCACTTTTGCGCCGTATGTGGTGGTGCATCAAACCTCGGTAGTCAAGGTCGACCCCTCGATCCCCTTCGAAGTTGCGTGTCTGGTGGGCTGCGGAGTCACCACCGGTTTTGGCTCGGCGGTACGCAGCGCCGCGGTCAAGCCCGGCGACGACGTCGCGGTCATCGGCATCGGCGGTGTCGGCGTCGCCGCGGTGCAGGGCGCCCGAATCTCAGGGGCCCGAAGGATATTCGCTATCGATCCTTTCGAATGGAAACGTGAACAGGCGGTGAAGTTCGGCGCCACAGAAACTTTCGCCGATACTGCCGGCGCCGCCGCCCGCATCGCCGACGCCACGTCGGGCCTGATGTGTCACAAGGTGATCGTCACCGTCGGTCGCAGCGAAGGACGCGACGTCGAGGCATGGATGGGGCTGACGGCGAAGGGCGGCATATGTGTCGTCACGGCGATGGGAAGCGTGCTGGCCACCGACGTCACGCTCAACCTCGCCGGTGTCGCTGATGCAGAAAAGCTTGCAGGGCAGCTTGTTCGGCGGCGGAAACCCGCAGCACGACATTCCCGAAATCCTTGCGCTGTACAAGCTGGGCCAGATCAATCTCGACGACATGGTCACCCGCGAGTACAGCCTCGAGGAGATCAACGATGGCTACCGCGACATGCTCGAGGGACGTAACGTCCGCGGCGTCATCCGATTCACCGACGCCGACCGCGGTTGACCTCGGCCCTCTTTTGCCGCGAGCGGGACGTGCCCCCAGCTCGCGAGCCCCGGAGACCTCGACATTCACCGGACGTGAGCACAATGGGTCCATGACCACCACATCACTGGCCCAGCGCGAGGCCCAGACCGCCGCATACCGAGTCGCAGCCATGTTGATGGGTATCGGCGCCGTGCATTTCCTTGCCCCAAAACCGTTCGACACGATCGTCCCCGTCGAGCTGCCCGGAGATCCACGCTTCTACACCTACGCGTCGGGTGTCGTCGAGATTGCCACCGGGGCCTTGCTGGTGCCGCGACGCACTCGGCGCACAGCCGCGCTGGCGGCCGTCGTGCTGTTCCTCGGCGTCTTCCCGGCGAACGTGAACATGTGCCGGTTGTGGTGGAGCAAGCCATGGCCGATGCGCATCGCCGCCTTCGCCCGGCTACCGCTTCAGATTCCGATGATCACCACGGCGTTGAAGATCAGGCGCAACAGCTAGCCCGCTGTCATCATCGTCGCAGCCGCGAGCCGACCCGGTGCGCGGTGCCGTCGGGATCCACGTAGGCGAATTCCCTTAAGCCGTAGTCGGTATCGACCGGCTCCACGAATCGGCCGTCGAGATCTTTCAGCGCCGTCCATTCCGCGTAAAGGGCGTCGGCGTCGCTGACGTAGAGGTACACACTGGCCGCGGTACGCAGCGGATCGTGTTCGGCCCACTCGCTGAGATGCATCGACACCGAGCCGCGGTCGACAAAGCCGTAACGCGCCGCACCCTGGTAGCCGCGGGCTTCGAACCCTAGACGGCGGTAACGATCCAGGGCAATGTCCAGATTTCGGACGGGGACGATCGGTGATACCGAGGCGAAATCAATTTCGGGCACACCACAGTTTGTCAGCTGTGTCAGCACCCGCTGTCCAGAAACCTCACACGACCTGCGTTGCTGTCGTATGCTCCACCCGCAAACACCTCGCATAGCAAACGCGTGGGTCCGCGGAACGCTTGTCGAGTCAACTTCAACAGGAGGGCACTCAGCCATGCGTCAGCTACCAGCCGTCGTCACCGTTGTCGCTGCGGGAATAGCGGTCGCCGCCTGCGGAGGTGGTCACGGTGGCGGCACGTCGTCGACGACTACCACGACTACGTCGAAGCCTCCTATCGCGCAGGCCGCGCTGCCGAATCTGCTGCTCACTCCGGCCGAGGTCGACAGCGTGCTCGGGGTTACCGGCTCGAAGACCGACAAATCGTTCGACACCCTGCAAGAGGACAAAAGCACCGACGTCTTTCCCAAGGGATACAAGTTCCCCGCCGAGTGCCTGTTCATCACCGGTGAAGCCTTGACGCCCCTGTATAGCGGCAGCGGCAACACCGCGGTGCACGGCGAGCGTGACCTCGCCCCGATTCCCTCGGGGTCGAGTGATCCGAACCCAGATGTCAGCCAGTTTGTGGTGTTGTTTCCGTCCGCCCAGCAAGCGAGCGCCTTCTTCGACGCGTCGACACAGAAATGGCCGGCCTGTGCCAACCGCCAGGAGACCGTTCCCGGCGGTGACGCCGACGCTCCCGACATTCAGTGGAAGGTCGGTCCGGTTGCCAACGCCAACGGCGTGTTGAGCACGACCGTCAACGTGACGCTGGGCAAGGGCGGCGACACGATGTCTCAAAGCTGCCAACGGGCGCTGACCGTCCGCAACAACGTCGTGATCGACACCGAGGCATGCCGCAAGGATCCGGGGGACGCCGGCATCAACGTCGCCAAACAGATCGCCGGCAAGGTCGACAAACAGTAAGCAGCGCCACCGGAGAAGCCCGCGGTCAGTTCCGCTGGCGTCCAGCCCATTCGGGTCGGCGCGAACACGCGGCCGGGACTTTGGTAAGAATGGGGTGCTATGCCGCGCTCATTCGACGTCCTGACCGAATCGCCTGCCAGCGTTGACCAGATTTATTCGGCGTTCAGCCGCGAGGACTATTGGCTGGCCAGAATCGCCCTTGGGGACGGCGCGACCACCACACTGGATTCACTGAATGTCGACTCCGACGGCAGGGTGACAGTACGCGTGACACAGCACGTGGGTCGCCAGCTACTACCCGGGCCGGTTGCTAAATTCGCGCCCGGCGAGTTGAAACTCATTCATGACGAGACATGGACGCCGGCCGGGGACGGACATGTTCTCGGGCAGGTCAACGTCACGGCTGCACCCCGGGTGGGAGGGGGCCGCGCGGAAGCGAGGCTGGAGCCGACCGGCAACGGCTCGCAGCTGAGATTCGCCGTCAAAGTGGAGGTCAAAATCCCGTTGGTGGGCCGCAAACTCGAGAAGACCCTCGGAGCGGGCCTGGCCGAGAGCATTCCTGCGGTGCAGCGCTTCACCACCAGCTGGATCGCCGACCACCCCTGACCGGCCATCCGGGCCTCCCCCTTGCCATGCGAGCGCGTCGAGGTGTTAGCTCTGTATTCGTCAGCGAGCAACACTGTTCTGCTACTGGGAGGCTTTCACGATGCTTCGCCGGCTATTCGCTCTGGGAGCAATTGCGCTAGGGGTTGCGGGAGTGTCTGCCTGCGGGTCACAACAGGCATCGCCGCCAAAAGCGTCCAGCTCGAGCTCGGCGAAACCATCCACCAGCAGCGCTTCTCCCAGCCTGCCCTCCAGCACCACCGTTTCGCCCGCCGCGACAAGCAGCCCACCCGACTGCGTCGGGCTTTCGATCTGCACGCCACCCCCGCCCGACGCTGAGGGCAACCCCGCGTGCTTCTACTCCGATGGCTGGCAAGCTAATTCGGGTGGCGCCGGGATCGAAATCTGGTATTTCCACGAGCCGCAGAACCTGTCGAAACCCGACAAGGTCACGGCGATAGTGCGTAAAAAGGACGGCACCAACGAGTCCCAGGACGCCGCGATCGACGCCGGTCAACAAACACACCGCTTCGAATTCCCGACGATCGACAAGGCCTCGGTTCAAGAGGTCCTGCTCGCTACTAACAGCGGCCGCTGTTTCGTGATCGGGCCCGGCAGCTAGCGACGTTTTGGCACGTACCCGCCTCTCCCCCTTGCATTTTCGCTGCATGGATCTCAGCGCTGTAAGGGGCTAACTCCTTCCTGGAAGGGGAAGCCTTTCAGCCGCTGGGTGTTTAGCTGCCGGCCAGCTAGGTAGGCTACGGCGTTAAGGCAGGCGACGGATAGGAACACCAGATGACCCGCATACGCACCATGACGCAGGCGGACACCACCGAGTGCGCTTGCATCTGCTACAAAGCCTTCAACGCGATCGCCGCTCGGCACAACTTTCCGTCGGATTTCCCCTCGGTACAACATGCCCACGATCTCGTCACTGCATTACAGTCTCACCCCGAATATTTCAGCGTCGTAGCAGAATCCGACGACGGGCTGATCGGCAGCAACTTTCTCGACGAACGTTCGGCGATCTCGAGCGTGGGCCCGGTCAGCGTCGCTACCGATGCACAGGACAGCCGCGCCGGTCGCGCCTTGATGCAGGCCGTGTTAGACCGAAGTGCCCAGCAGCAGGCGATGGGAGTGCGGCTGGTACAGGTCGCCTATAACAACCGTTCGATGAGCCTGTACACCAAACTCGGCTTTCAGACGCGTGAGCCGCTTGCCGTAATCCAAGGCACACCATTAGCGATGCAAATCAACGGATTTGACGTTCGCGCAGCGCACGAAGAGGATCTGGCCGACTGCGACAAATTGTGTTTGCAGGTGCATGGCCACGACCGAAGTGGCGAACTGCGCGACGCGATCGCACACGGATCGGCCAAGGTTGTCGAACGCGACGGCCGAATAACCGGATACACAACCGATGTCGGCTTCGCGGGCCACTCGGTTGCCGTGAGCAATGAAGACATCATCGCCTTGATCGCTAACGCAGACCAGTTCACTTGGAATGGATTTCTCATACCGTTGCGTAATGCCGAACTGATGCGGTGGTGCTTCGACCAAGGCCTGCGGATCGTCTACATGCTGAACCTGATGGCACTGGGGTACTACCAAGAACCACGCGGTTCCTTCTTGCCATCGATCGGCTATTGACGGCTGGCGAATCGCCCGGCAATCGAGTCGAATACCTGCGCCACGAGGTCGACCACGCCTTCGCGCGACATACCCAATTCACCGTCCAGCCAAGCGAGTAAGTAAGCGTCGGCGGCGGCCACTACACCGACGCCGAGCAGCAGCCGTTCACGGTCGTCGACGCCGTCCGCCGCCGGCAACAGGTCGGCGACAAGCTGGGCCAGCTTGCGAAGCCCTTCTCGACGCTGGACTTGAACCATTGGCCCGCCCGAGAACACCTCACGAAGCTTGATGCGCGCATGGCCGGGATTGCCCTGAAGCCCGCGGCTGATGGCGTCGATCATCGCCCGCGCCCCTTCCGAGGCGCCGATGGTGGCGTCGATCGCAACACGGCATTCACTGACCTCCTCGTCGATGAGTTGGTCGTAGGCAGCCGCCAGTAGCGCGTCCAGGTCGGCGAAGCTCTCGCCGAAATACCGATCGCGCAGTCCGGCTTGGCGAAGTACCGCGCGAATGGAAGTGCCGGCGTAGCCATGTTCGCCAAACAACTCGATGCCGGCGTCGACCAATCGCGCCCGGCGTCCGGCGACCCGCTCGGCTCCGGTCTTCCCGTCGTAGTCCCTCATTCAATGCCTTCTGATTGCGCCCGTCCCATGATCTTGAATCCTAGGCCAACCTGCGCACTTGAGTCTCAACAATGTGAGGTCAATCACCATCTGATTGCATTTGATCTCAGATATAGGTAGCGTTCAGCGCATGACCTCCTCACCGCAACTCTCACCACACAATTCCTTCGACTACGTCATCGTCGGCGCTGGTAGCGCCGGATGCGTGCTGGCCAATCGCCTGTCCGAGAACCCGTCGACTCAGGTGCTCTTGCTCGAGGCGGGTCCCGAGGACACGCATGACGCAATTCGGGTACCGGCCATCTTCGGCTCTCTATTCGGCACGGAAGTCGACTGGGACTATCGCCTCGAGCAACAGACGCACTATCAGGGTTCGATGGCCTACCCGCGCGGCAAGACACTTGGCGGTTCGTCCTCGATCAACCTGATGGTCTACATCCGTGGAGACCGAGCCGACTTCGACGGGTGGAGCGACCGTGGCTGCGCCGGTTGGGATTACGACAGCGTGCTGCCCTACTTCATCAAAGCCGAGAACAACAGCCGTCTCGGTCAACCGTTCCATGGTCAGAGCGGTCCGCTACACGTCGAGGACAGGATCTTCACCCATGAGCTCTCGCACAACTGGATCAACGCGGCGCATGAATGGGGCCTGGTTAACACCGATGACTTCAACGGGCTATCCCAAATCGGTTCGGGTGCTTACCAAGTCAGCTGCCATCAAGGCTGGCGGTGGTCGGGCGCCGATGGCTATCTGAGACCGGCACTCGGCCGCTCTAACCTGACCGTGCAGGTCAATGCCCACGCAACCCGGATTCTGGTGGATGGAGCCCGTGCGACCGGCGTGTCCTACCTGCACGACGGCGCCGAGGTGACCGCTTATGCCGGCGCCGAGGTCATTTTGTCCGGAGGCACCATCAACTCCCCGCAACTGCTGCTGTTGTCGGGCATCGGCCCGGCCGACCAGTTACGTGCACTCGGCATCGACGTCAGAGTCGATCTGCCCGGTGTCGGGGAGAACCTGCACGACCACACGATGACCCCGATTGTATGGGCGACTCAAGGGTCTACTGATCTGCTGGAGATGGCCAGCCCGGAAAACCTTGCACTCTGGCAGGACCGACGCGGCGGCCCATTTACCTCCAACGGCAGCGAGGTGGGCGGATTCATATCCACCAACGGCGACGCCGCAGCGAACGTCCAATTCATCGGCGGACCAACCTCATTCGTTGACCACGGTCGCTTCAGCCCACCGCTACCCAATTTCACGATGAATGCCGCCGTGACCCACCCGCGCAGCCGAGGTCGGCTGTGGCTGGATTCTGCCGATCCACTGGCACCTCCGCGCATCGATCCCGCCTACTTCACGGATCCGGCAGATGTCCACGACGTCGTCGCCGGCCTGCGGGGGGCTATCGAGATCGCACACCAGCCGTCGTTCGCGAAGTTCGTCAAGGGAGTGAACCTGCCCACCGAGGCGAACCTCGACCAGGCCACCCTGGTCGTTCACGCGAGGAACTGGTCGCAGACCGAGTACCACGCGGTCGGTACCTGCGCGATGGGTGTCGACGATCGAGCGGTCGTCGATCCCGATCTCAAAGTCCGTGGTATCGAAGGACTTCGGGTTGTCGACGCATCGGTGATGCCCGCGATCGTCAGTGGGAACACCAACGCAGCGACGGTCATGATCGCCGAAAAGGGCGCCGATCAGATCAAGAAGTTGCGGCACCCGCTGCGCGGTGTCCGCTGCTGAGTGCCGCACATCTGGTTACGGGTGATCAGCCTTGAAGAACATTTCGAACTGAATGCCGTCGGGGTCCTTGAACGTGAGCACCGCACCGTATTCGCGATCAGCGATCGGGGTGTGATCGACGCCGAGCTGCTCGAAACGTGCCAGCCACTCATCAAGTTCGCCGCGGGTGTCGACTTTGAATGCCATGTGGTCCAACCCGGTACGCCGCGGATCGAAGCCCTCGCCCTGATTCGCATCGTGCTGCTGGAATTCGATGATCGTCCGCGTGTTCGGATGCATCAGCAAGATGCCACGCCATCCGTCGCCGGCTACCCGGTCGATTTCGGTCAGGTCAAGCAACGCAGCCCACCATCGGGCGCTGGCCTCGGCATCACGAGCGGAGAACGAAATATGCGACACCCTACTAAAAGTTGGCATAGTAAACCCTCCGGTCTTGGGCTCAAGCCGTCAATAGCCGGCGCGCAGCACGCCCGCGATGAGTGTCAGCTTTCGAGAACGTTGTACGCCTGGCTCATCATCTGCTCGATGATTTCGGCGGCCGGCGCTACGCGTCGAACCGCGCTCACCCCTTGTCCGGCCGGGTAGACCATCAACTCCCAATCGCCGCCGGTCTCGGGCGTGGGGGGCAACGCCGACTGAATCGGCAAGTCGTACGGCATGTTGGCGGAATGCGGAAACAGTCGCGTACTGCCGATGCTGTCGCCCTGCTGCGGCGCGGCACCACCAGCACTTACCTCGGCGTTGTGCGCTGCGGGGGTCGCGAGAAGGCGGTAAGGCTGGTCGGGCCATTCCGGTCCGAAGGCATTAGTGCGCAACGTCTTGCCGGGCGAATCGATCAGGCGGCGCTTGTACTCTTGATGAGCATTGGCTTCCACGGCCACGACCAAAGCCGTGCCCACCCACACTCCATCCGCGCCTGCCCGCAAAGCCGCGGCTGCGGCTGTCCCGTCGGATATCCCACCGGCTGCAAGCACCAGCATGTCGGGCCAGTTCTGACGAATCGTCCGCAACAACGCATGCAAGGGTGTGCGTCCGCGGGCATGGCCGCCGGCTTCGCTGCCCTGGGCGACTATTCCATCGACGCCGAGGCCGATCGCGGTCGAGGCGATCTCCGACGATGAGGCCTGCATCCAGACGCGTATTCCCGCCGCGCGCAGTGCACCGACCCAGCGGGCCGGCGGTGGGTCATGGTGAAACACCACCAGCGGTACGTTCAGCCGGATACATTCGTCGATGTGCGCGTCGGTGCTGGCCGGGCCGAACCCGGTGTCGGCGCAGATCAGGTCCACCCCGAACGGCCCAGAAGTCAAGGCGCGCAATCGTTCTACCATTACGGCCAGACTTTCAGCCGGATCCGGAGATGCGCCGAGCACGCCCAATCCGCCGGCGTTGGTAACCGCCGCGGCGAGCTGTTCGTGTGCGATGAACCCCATGCCCGCGCCGACGAAGGGATGGCGAACGTGGTATTCGCGGGTCAACCGCGTCTGCAGACCGGACGCGCCCGGATGGTCGTCGTCGGCCGCCGAATCACTGGGCGAGTCAGGCATGGCCCTCCTTCCAAATACTCCATACCGGAGTATCTATCACGTTAGTCCGATCTGGAGTATTGTCAACCCATGCCTCGCAAGCAGCTGAGCCCGACGTCATTCGCGATCCTCGGGCTGCTCTCGATCCAGCCGTTCACGACTTATGAACTCGCTCAACAGATGGAGCGGACACTGTGCTGGTTCTGGCCTCGGGCCGCCAGCATGATCTATGAGGAGCCGAAAAAACTGGCGTCCGCCGGCCTGGCCGACTCGCAGGTTACTTTCACCGGCAAACGGCGTAGCACGGTCTACCAGATCACTGACGCCGGACGCGCCGCGCTCCGCGACTACCTGGATGCGCCCGCCGCAGGGATGCGGATGGAATTCGAAGCCATGATCAAGGTCGCCTTCGCCGACGCCGGCGACGTAAGTCAGTTCCGTGCGACCGTGCGGGAAATCCGGGCCGACGCCGAGGCGCGACTCACCGAAATAATGGACAGATCGAAAGACTACGACGCCACGGGCGGGCCCTTCCCGGACCGGCTGCCCGTCGCGGCAATTGCCGGCAAGCTGCTGATGGGCCAACACGAGGCCGTCATCCGCTGGGCCCGCTGGGCCGAAGATGCTCTCACGGAATGGACCGGCGTCACGCCGGCCACCGGAGCCACGGTGCCAACTCATGCATTTACTCCCGGCTTGCCCGCGCGGTACGACGACGACTCCCCTACGGCGGCAGCACCTCGCCGTGCGTCTCGGGCGCCAGCGGAATGATGAAGAGCCCGATCACAAATACGATCGCCGTCAGGGCAACGGGCAGCCCCAAGGTATGTGTGTGCAGCACTGCCGCGCCGAGTACGAAGTTCACGCCGGCGCCGACGAATCGGCCGAAAGATGTGCAGAACGCAAATGCCGTTGCGCGCACTCGTGTTTCGAACTGTTCGGGCAACCAGAGGCTGAACAACGCGAAGTTTCCGCCGAAGAAGCCGAGCACGAACAGCCACGCGATAAACGGCGCGAGGCCGTTGGGCAGATAGAACGCCCAGCCAAAGCTGCCGGTAATCGCGACGGCCATCCCCGCAAAATAGATCGCGGCGGTCTTCCTGCGTCCGACCCGTTCCGCAATCAGCGGCAAGACGAGACAACCCAGGATGGTCCCGATCGACAACAAGCCCGTGGCCAACGAAGCGGTTTTTGTCGCGTCGTTCTTGCCCAAACCCGCTTGGTGTGCCAGCTGTATCACGGCGGTCGGTTCGTAAACCGTCCCTGCCCATAAGCCCACGATCGCAATCGTCAGCAGCGCACACGCCACCCAGGTGCGGCGCCGATAGCGCGCGCTGAGAATTTCGCGCAATGGGTTCACGCGAACCGAGGTGCCCACCTCAGCCCGCTGCCACTTCTCGGTCTCCTTGACTCGGGTCAGGATCAGAATCGCCACGACGATCGGCACCGCGCCAGTCAGAAACATTGCACGCCAACCAAATTGCACGCCGATCGTGTAGTTGAGCGCCGCCGCCAGGAAGAAGCCGGCGTAGTAGCCGGTCTGCAAATAGCCTGCGCCCATTTTGCGCCGGTCCTCTGGCCATGCCTCAGCCACATAAGTTCCGGCGAGCGCCCATTCGCCACCGATCCCCACACCCGCGATGAAACGGAAGCTGGCAAGCTCCCAGACGTTTTGAGCGATCGCCGAAAGCCCGGTGAAGATCGCGAAGGTGAAGATGGTCGCCGCCAGCACCTTCGTTCGCCCGAAGCGGTCGGCGAGCGGCCCCCAGATGAATGAGAGACCCCAGCCCACCAGGAATAGCGCGAAAAGGATCGATCCCGCGAGGCCGACGTTGGCCGGCGTTGGGGCGAAGCCCGCCCGCGGCAACAGTTCAGTCAGCGCGGGCGTGAGCACCAATGCGTAGATGAACGAATCCATACCATCGAGCATCCAACCCGTCCATGCCCCCCAGAATCCGGCAATCTGCGAACGATTCAGCGGTGTGCGATGACGTACGGGTACCGCCCGGTCTGTCGTTGAACTCATACAGCGCCTCCGGCTGAACGACCATGACTGGTGAATTTTGGGATCGAAGCGAGTACATAATTGTATATAATATAAAGATGACGCGCGCAACGAATCGTTCTGCCCTCCTCGGTCCGGCAACCGCACTACCCGCGTCACTGTCGTTAGCGGAGCGGGGTAGCACGTCCCGGATGATCGCGAACGCGCTGCGCGCGGCCATCGTCGACGGCACCCTTGCGCCCGGCACGCCGCTGCGCCAGGACGCGATCGCACGGCACTTCTCCGTCAGCGCGATCCCGGTTCGCGAGGCCCTGCGCCAGCTCGAAAGCGAGGGCTGGGCCAAAGTCGAGATCAACAAGGGCGCGACGGTGGCGCCACTGTCTGCCGGTGAAGCGCGAGAAATCTATGAAATCCGAGCCGCGCTCGAAAGTCTCGCCATCGGTCTGGCCATACCTGCTCACACACCGGCCTCACTGCGGCATGCGGCCGCACTCTGCAAAGCAGCGTCGGCCGAGCAAGATCCGTCGCTCTACGTCGCTCGTAACGAAGCCTTTCACTTGAGTCTCTACGTCCCCGCCGCGCGACCGCAGCTCCTCGAAATGATCGAAATGCTGCATGGACGGGGTGAGCGCTATCTGCGGCTCAAGTTCGGGCTGCCGGTGCACAAGCGATCCTCCGACCGCGAACACACTGCGTTGCTCAGGGCGGTTCGGCAGCGCGACGTTGAAACCGCACAGTCGCTGGTCACCGAACATCTCCTCGAAACCGGGGAGCTGCTCTATCGGTTCCTTTGCCAGGACACCGAGATCGCCGACGAATATTCGTCCCCGCGTTAGGCCACCGGCGGGCCGAGAATGTCACACCCGTACCGGGCGGCTAGTTCTCGAATCTGGTCGGCAGGGGTGCGCGCGACCTGGTAGGCGATTTGCTCAAACCCTCCCGGGATGAGAATCGCCAGCAGTCGACTCTCCGCTTGAGCAATGTTGCGCCAACTGTGCGGCGAATTGCGCGGCACCGTGACGCGTGCACCCGGGGGCGCATCGAAGAGCTCGCTACCGACTGCGATTCGGTACCGCCCCGAGATCACCAAGAAGTGTTCGTCCTCGTTGCGATGCAGATGGGTCGGTACAGCGCACCCGGGTTGTGCTGCAGACTCGATAATTGCGTAAGCACCGCCCGTGGTCCGGCTGTCGACGCGGATCGCTTGCCGTTCCCCCTGCGCCGCGGCAAGCCAGGTGTCGCCGCACGACGAAAGCGGTTCTCCAGTAGTCGACATGAGTAAATCCTCTCGAGTCAGCGTTCTCGGTACGCCTTGAGCCCGTACATCAATGGGAACCGCGGTTCGCTTTCCGGCATTGCCCACCAGCCGCCGGCCGCCGGCTCCATCAACGGCCAGCGCTGCCACGGCAAAAGGACAGTCTCCGTGAGTCTTTCGATTGCAAAACCGGCTTGGGTGATGGCGGTGACGACTTCGCCTAGGCCGTGCGGCCACTCGTAGTGGACCGTGTCGCCGGCCAGCGCTGGACCATCGGTATAGCTGTGGGTGCTATCGCGTTCGACGGCACCGCGGCCACCAAGATAGTCGTGGCGGATCACCAAATCGTTTGGGAAACCTGGCTTCTGGGTAGGTCCGAGTGCGTTGAGCAGCGGGTGGAATTCCACCAGGTACAGGAAGCCGCCCGGTTTAAGCAGGCGCGAAATCGTCTGCGCCCACTCTGCCAGATCAGGCAAGTAGCACAGTGCGCCCTTTCCCGTATAGACGATGTCGAACCGTTGCGTGCCGAGTACGTCAACAGCGTCGTAGACGTCGGCGCGGACATACTCGATGGCCAGACCGGCCTGGTGCGCGATGCGCTGCGCCTCCCGCACCGACGCGGACGAGAAATCCAGCCCGGTGGTGTAAGCGCCTTTGAGCGCGAAGGCCAGCGTCTCCACGCCCAAGTGACACTGCAGATGTACTAACTCTTTGCCCGCCAGCTCACCGAGGTCGTACCACTCGAACGGGGCAAACCAGGTCGTGGGGTGGCGATCGCCGATTCCGTAGAACGCGCTATTCACGTGGATCGGCACCCGAGCGTTCCAATTACATTCGTTAGCACTAATTTTGGCCCGAATGCTCTCGTCGTTCATCCACCCACGGCTCTCGCGTTGCACGTCAGCCAATTCTGCCGCAGCGTGATCGTCAAAACGACCGTCGTGCGGGGTTTGTCTGCATCGGCGCGCGAACTGGATACCCGGAATTCGTCAGGTACTGGCTAAATCGCGCGGTGACGCTAGATTGAATATTCGCCACTGGGTTCAACGCGGAACGAGGCCATCATGGGATTCATAACGCCGGACCTGCCAGATGTCGATCACGACACCTGGCCCACGCTGCCCCGGTCCACCAGGATGCAAGTGGTGACTCGGCACTGGGTGGAGCACGGCTTCGGCACCCCGTCTGCGATCTATCTGCTGTACGTGCTCAAGATGGCCGCTTATGCCGGCGGGGCCGCCGCGGTCATCGCGTTAACCCCCGGCCTGGGTGGGCTGGACCGCATCGAAGTGTGGTGGACCCAGCCGATCGTGTACCAGAAGGTCGTCGTCTTCACCCTGCTGTTCGAGGTCCTCGGCCTGGGCTGCGGCTCCGGTCCGCTCACCGCCAGATTCTGGCCCCCCATCGGCGGATTTCTGTTTTGGTTGCGGCCCAACACGATTCGTCTGCCACCCTGGCCGCGTGTGGTTCCCTTCACGCGGGGAGATACTCGCACGATCGTCGACGTGGCCCTCTATGTGATCGTGCTGGCATCCGGTATCTGGGCGTTGCTGTCGGCCGGCGGCGGCCCGGTCACTGCGGCCGGCGACGTCGGCCTGCTCGATCCGGTGTTGCTAGTGCCGGCGATCATCGCGCTGGCGCTGTTGGGCCTGCGCGACAAGACGGTCTTCCTTGCGGCGCGCGGCGAACACTACTGGTTAACGCTGTTCGTGTTCTTCTTCGCGTTCACCGATCAGATCGCCGGATTCAAAATCATCATGCTCGCGCTGTGGTGGGGCGCGGCGACCTCCAAGCTCAACCATCATTTCCCGTACGTCGTGGCGGTGATGACGAGCAATCACCCGCTCTTGCGGAGCAAATTGTTCAACTGGGTGAAACACCGGCTCTACCGCGACCCGGTCAATGACCTGCGTCCGTCGTGGGTGCCGAAAGTCATGGCACATGTCGGCGGCACCACGGCCGAACTCCTGGTGCCCTTGGTTTTGGTCTTCTTCGCCGACGGCCACGGCTGGGCGTGGTTCCTGATCGCCTTCATGGTGATCTTCCACCTCAATATCATTTCCAACCTCCCGATGGGAGTTCCGTTGGAGTGGAACGTGTTCCTCATCTTCTCGCTGTTCTATTTGTTCGGGCACTACAACACG
This sequence comes from Mycobacterium montefiorense, assembly GCF_003112775.1. Taxonomy (GTDB): domain Bacteria; phylum Actinomycetota; class Actinomycetes; order Mycobacteriales; family Mycobacteriaceae; genus Mycobacterium; species Mycobacterium montefiorense. The sequence goes on from NZ_BFCH01000011.1 coordinate 258,856, forward strand.
ATTCACGTGACGGACCTGCAGTCTCCGTTGTTGCTGACCATCCTCGTCGTCGCGCTGGCCGTGGTGCCGATCCTGGGAAACCTTTTCCCCCAGCAGTTTTCGTTTCTTCCGGCGATGCGCTACTACGCCGGCAACTGGGCGACCAGCGTTTGGTGCTTCCGCGCGGGCACCGAAGAGAAGATCGAAGCCGACGTCGTCAAAAGCTCTGCTCTTACTGCCAAGCAACTGGCCAAGCTCTACGACCCGGCGACTGCCGAGATCACAATCGACAAAGCTGGCGCTTTTCGGTCGATGCACACCCATGGCCGGGCGCTCAACGGGCTCCTATCGCGCGCCGTCGACAACGAAGCCGACTACCGGATGCGCGAGGGCGAAATCGTCGCCGGCCCCCTGGTCGGCTGGAACTTCGGCGAGGGTCACCTGCACAACGAGCAACTGCTGGAGGCCTTGCAGCGGCGCTGTCACTTCGAAGAGGGCGATGTCAGGGTGGTCATCCTGGAAGGCCAACCTATTCAGACCCAACGGCAGTGGTATCGCATCGCGGATGCCAAAAAAGGTGTGATCGAGGAAGGCTACGTCACCGTCGCCGACATGCTGGCGCGCCAGCCCTGGCCCGAGCCCGGCGACCAGTTCCCTGTCCACCTGACCCACGGCGGCGATGCCGCGAAACGGCTGTCCACCGCCGACTAACTGCGCCTTTCTGGATGGCGGCTCGCCGGGGCGGTGAAGCCACCGGTGTCGTCGAAGTGTGCCCAATTCCCGTCGTCGCTGACCTCCATGCGCCAACCCAGCTCGGAGCTGTCCGCGGTAAGGGCGATGAACCAGGAATGCGCTGCCTCGGCGCTGGCAAAGTCTTTCGATGCGACGACCTTCCCGCGTGGGTCGATCGCTCGAAACTCAGCCATGGGGCTTAATTATCCCTTTTGGTGCGTCTTTAATCCACGACTGATATCTCCCGCGAGTGTTGAGACCTCGCTAGCTGGCCTCGGTAAGCGAATTGCCGCCATCACGTCGGCCGATGACGTTCGACGCCGAGAACTGCAGAGTCCACAAGTTGCCGTGATGCGGATATCTAGCGGTCATCGCTGACACCAGATCGTCGACGGTCTCAGCAGCCTCGGACTGCGCGGCGAAATCCCGGATATACGAACGTGTTTGGGCAATCATGGAGTCGACGGCGTGGTCATCGCCATCGGGCCGGCGGTGACCGGCGACAATCATCCGCGGGTGCAGATTCTCGACGAGGTCGACGGTCCCGAGCCAGTCCTGCCACTGCTCCGGTGTGGAAAGACCTAGCATCGCGTGAATCTCGTTGTAAATCGCGTCGCCGGCGACGACCACCCCGATTGCTGGGATATGGACGATGCTGGTCGGATTGATGTCTGCCTGTTTGACCTCGATGACGTGCAGAGGTGAACCGTCAACGTAGAGCGTGTCGCCCTCGATCGGTTCGGGCAACGGCCCGCCCTCGACCGTGGCGTCACCGAACAACAACCCCCACTGCGTCTGCTGAAGCTCCATCGTTTGCTTGATCGCTTCAACCACGTTGGGTAGCGCCACACACCGGGCGTCCGGGAATCGCTGCAGCAGGGGCCCTAGGCCCAGATAATGGTCGGCGTGAGCATGGGTGATGTAGATCGTCGTCAGCCTCTTGCCGGTGCGTTCAATCAGATCCCCCAGATCGCGGACGTCGTCCTTGAGGTATTGCGCGTCAACCAGCACCGCCTCGGTCGCACCGCTGATGATGGTGGAGGTCGTAGGCGAAAACTTCCCCTTCGGCCAACCCGGAACTTCAACTGCCGGGATAGTGGGCCAGCGGCCCACGTAGACAGTCGCGCGGATCGGCGGAGATGCTTTCGGGTCGGCCTGATCGGTGTCAGTAGACTGGGTTTCGGTAGTCATGGGTTGCCTCCAAGTTGCCTGTCGGTCAGTCTCTTTGGGCCCGTTAAACCCGCTCGTGGGGAACCGGCCGGTTCTCTCGAACCCACTGCTTCTCCCCCTCCGACTCGGCCAGTGGCGGCACCAAACCCTGCACCTGCCAGAAGTCGAACAGCGTTTCGTCGACGTGCATCTCCCAGTCGTAGCCTCGATCCCTCACAAAGGGCGCGATCTGTGCCTCGAAGAGCGCCATTGCGTGCCTGCGATGTTCGGTGGTCGGCAGGTGACGGGCGATGTGCTCGGCGACCAGGCGAACGAAGTTGTTCCGTGGCTCGGCGCCGATGTAGAAGTTCTCTTCGGCGACCTCGTGGAAGAGCACGTTGACATAGAACTTCGGCAGGCCCGCATCGACGTAGACGCTCATCAGGGCAGCTGACATGGCCTTTTTGTCTTCGGCGGAGTAGGCGCCAACCGGAGTGTAGATGTGCCAGAGCGGCATGTGATTCTCCTTTGATTTGTTGTCACGGTCGGGCCGGGACGGCGTTGGCTTGAACAACCATTCGACTCTTGCAACGTAGCCCATCCGATTGTGTTTGACCACTAGTTGTAAAATAATGGCAGTCGTCGTTGTCATCCCCCGCCACGCGGCATCGGACCTGAAAGGAAGTGACCCATGAAACGAGACGTCGAGTTCACGACCGAGGACGGGATCGTCCTGCGCGGCGTACTGCACGCCCCTGAACAATGCAGTGCTCCGGGAATCGTTATGGCACATGGGTTTAGCGGCGTGAAGGAGCAGCTGGATCACTACGCGGCCTCGTTTTCCGCGTCCGGATTCAGCGTGCTGCTCTACGATCATCGCTCATTCGGCACGTCCGAGGGGCTGCCTCGCTACGAGGTGGACCCCTATCAGCAGATCTGCGATTGGCAGGACGCGATTACGTTCAGCCTGACGCAACCGGAGTTCGACGACACGGTGACGGTGGGGGTGTTCGGGTCCAGTTACGCCGGCGGACTGGCGATGGTGCTGGCGGCCTGCGATGCGCGGGTGGGTACGGTCGTCGCTCAGGTCCCCAACGTCAGTGGACATCGCAATGCGCCGCTGCTGCTCGGCGAGGACGGCGTCGCCGAAGTCCGCCGTCGTAGCGTCAAGGATCGCGCGGTGCGACTGGCCGGTGGGGACCCTGAGATGGTTCCTGTGTTCACAACCGAACCAGGTGGCTTTTGCGCGCTGCCCCCCGCGGTCGATGCCGCCTACCTCCAGGAGCTCGAGGATTTGGGGACCTGGCGCAACACCGTCACACTGCGCTCATTAGAGCATCTCGTGGAATTCGAACCTGCCGGATGGGTGCCATTCGTGGCTCCCAAACCACTATTGATGGTGGTCGGCGAGCAGGACACCTGCACGTTCGTCAAGGTCCAGCGTGAGGTCTTCGCCACCGCAGGGGAGCCCAAGAAGCTCGTTGCGCATCCGGGAGGCCACTTCGACACCTACTCAACACATTTCGGAGTCGCCGGATCTGCGGCACGCGACTGGTTCGTTGAACACAGCCGGTTAACCACAGCATCGACGCCTAACCGCTTTTGATGCGCAGCCGGCCGCTTCGGGAATCACCAACACAGACCGGTTGTATCATGCAATCAGTGCCAGAATGTTCGAGAATGATGGGAATGAAGGTATCCGGTGGCAATAACTGGTCGCTCAGACTGCCCGATCAATCTGACCACTGAGCTACTCGGCGATCGGTGGAGCCTTATCGTGTTGCGCGACATCATGATCGCCGATCGGCGCTATTTTCGTGTGCTCCTTCAGCGATCGGAGGAGAAAATAGCCTCGAACATTCTCGCCACGCGGCTTCGAAACCTTGTTGAAGGAGGGCTGCTGACCACGAGCGGAGATCTCACCCATAAACAGAAGATTCGCTACAGCCTCACCGAGCCGGCGATCGAACTGCTGCCCACCCTGATCATGATCGGCACCTGGGGTACCAAGCATCTGCCGGCCAGCCCGATCACCGGCCCCTTCTTCCCCTACGTACACAATCAGGGTCCGAAGGTATGGCAAGACCTCGCCGACGACCTTCGTCATCGCCACCTTGGCGGGCCGGCGCCCAAATCTTCTGCGGCGACTATGAAGGCAATGCTGGCCACCTACAGCTGACTGCCGGCGCTGCTTACAGCGTGCGAGCCAACTGGTTCGCGAGCAGCTCAGCGAATCTGGCCGGGTCCTCGAGCGAGCCGCCTTCGGCCAGCAGTGCGGTGCCGTACAGCAATTCCGCGGTCTCGGCGACCGTGGGATCGTCGGCACGCTCTTCGTGAGCTTTGCGCAGCCCGGTGATCAGCGGATGGTCCGGATTGAGTTCCAGAATCCGCTTCCCGATGGGGATACTTTGCCCTGACGCTTGGTAGATGCGAGCGAGCGCCGGACTCATCCCGAACGCGTCGGTGATCAGGCAGGCCGGCGAATCGGTCAGGCGGGTAGACAGCCGGACTTCCTTGACGTGCTCGGTCAAGGTCTCCTGCAACCAGCTCAGCAGGTCGGCGAATTCTTTGTCCCGCTCCTCGCGTTCGGCGTCGCTCTCGTCCTCACCGGAGCCGAGGTCCACCTCTCCCTTGGCCACCGACTGCAGCGGTTTGCCGTCGAAGTCGGTCACGGTGCCCACCCAGACCTCGTCGACGGGGTCGGTGAGGACCAGGACCTCATAACCCTTGGCCTTGAAGGCCTCGAGGTGCGGCGACTTCAGGATTTGCTGCCGCGTCTCACCGGCGGCGTAGAAGATCTGCTCCTGCCCCTCCTTCATGCGCGCGACATATTCGGCGAGGGTGGTGGCGTCCTCCTCGCTGTGCGTCGACGCGAACGAGGAGATTTGCAGCAAGGTGTCTTGGTTGTCGACGTCGGACAGCAGGCCCTCCTTGAGAACCCTGCCGAACTGGGTCCACAAGGTGCGATAGTCCTCGGGCCGCTCGGACTGCAGATCCTTGATCGTGGACAGCACCTTCTTGGTCAGCCGGCGACGAATCGCGTTGATCTGCCGATCCTGTTGCAGGATTTCGCGAGAAACGTTGAGCGACAGGTCTTGTGCGTCGACCACGCCCTTGACGAACCGCAGATACTCCGGCATCAGCTGGTCGCAATCGCCCATGATGAATACGCGCTTGACGTACAGCTGGACCCCGATCTTGGCGTCCCGGTTGAACATGTCAAACGGGGCATGCGCCGGGATGAAGAGCAGGGCCTGGTACTCGAAGGTGCCCTCGGCTTTCATCGCGATAACCTCGAGCGGATCGTCCCAGGCGTGCGCGATGTGCTTGTAGAACTCCTTGTACTCCTCGTCGGACACTTCGTCTTTGGGCCTAGCCCACAGCGCCTTCATCGAGTTCAAGGTCTCGGTCTCGATGGTGACGACCTCTTCGCCGCCCTCCTCCCCTTCTTGGGAGGCAGGTTGTCGTCGCACGACCTCCATCCGGATTGGCCATGCAATGAAGTCGGAGTACTGCTTGACGAGGCTCTTGATCTTCCACTCCGAGGTGTAATCGTGGAGCTCGTCCTCGGCGTCCTCTGGTTTGAGGTGCAGGGTAACGGCGGTCCCCTGCGGGGCGTCTTTGACGGATTCGATGGTGTAGGTGCCCTCGCCGCTGGATTCCCACCTGATGGCTTCGCCCTCACCGGCCTTGTGTGTCAGCAGCTCGACCTTGTCGGCCACCATGAAAGACGAGTAGAAGCCGATACCGAACTGACCGATCAGCTCCTCCGAGGCCGCCTCGTTCTTGGCCTCCCGAAGCTGCTGGCGCAGCTCGGCGGTGCCCGACTTGGCCAGCGTGCCGATCAGACCGATGACCTCGTCGCGCGCCATGCCGATGCCGTTGTCGCGGATGGTCAGCGTGCGCGCGTCTTTGTCCACGTCGATCTCGACGTGGAGGTCAGACGTGTCGACGTCGAGATCCTTGTTGCGAAATGCCTCAAGCCGAAGTTTGTCCAGTGCGTCGGAAGCGTTCGAGATCAACTCCCGCAGAAACGAGTCCTTGTTCGAGTAGACCGAGTGGACCATCAAATCCAGGAGTTGTCGCGCCTCGGCCTGAAACTCCAACTGTTCAACACCTGCATTCATGAGATGTGAATCTACCGAGGCGAGAATCGTTAACATCGCGGGGTCCGGCCTGCCTACTCTGAGGGGGCAGGCCAGCCGGTGAAGGGAGCTCAGGTGTCTGTTGCTCAACGCGAACGTGCCGCCCTCGTTGACACCATGCGTAGCGTCGGGCCGGATGCGCCCACCCTGTGCGACGGCTGGACAACACGAGATTTGGCCGCCCACCTGGTGATTCGCGAATACCGTCCCGACGCCGCCCCCGGCATCGTGATCCCATTCTTCGCCGGCCACACCGCCAAGGTGCAAAACGACGTGGCCGGGCAGACCGACTGGGATGCGCTGCTGGACAAAGTCGCGTCCGGCCCGCCGGTCTACTCTCCGCTGAAGCTGCTCGACCCGGTGGCCAACATCGGCGAGATGTTCATTCACCACGAGGACGTGCGCCGTGCGCAGCCGAACTGGACGCCCCGCGCCCTGGAACCGGCCCTGGCCAAAAGCCTGCGTCGCACACTGCCGCTGATGGCCCGGATGACCCTCGGTAAGGTTCCCGGGCGGATCGCGTTGCGCACGCCGGAAGGCAAGACGGTGCTGGTCGCGGGCAGTGGCGCGGCGGTCACTGTGACCGGTGCGCCCGAGGAGCTGCTGCTGTTCTCCGTGGGGCGGCAGGCTCAGGTCGAGTTCGACGGCGATGCCGATGCCGTGACGGCGGTGCGCGAGTCGCCCAAGGGGCTGTAGGCGGTCGCAGCTAGGCCGACGTTGCCGGCTCCTGGGCAAAGGGGACCTCCACGCCTTTTTGGAACGACAGCGCCCCACTTTGAACTGCCAACGCGACCGTGAGCACGCCTACCCATAGCCAGGCTTCGGTTGGACTGATATGTGTCGCCGGACTTGTGTAGCGCAACGCCATGATGGAGCGCACTATCACGGCAGCAACGACGGCAACCGTGACGTACGGAACGGCCATCCGGATGAATCCCGCGACGCGGCCGACAGGTGATACCGAACGACGTCTACCAATTCCGAAGTACCACAAGGCGGCACAGACGACCATGAGCCCCAGTGGTATCGGAATCGCGAGCCGGTTGGCCCAGTCCCACAACGATTGGAGCGGCTGGTGCGTTTCCGGATCACCCAGCGAGAGCGCCAGATGTGTGAGCGTATCTTCCACCAGGAACACCGAAATTGGGGGAACGAAGACCGCCAGGACGAATACGCAATGCCTGGCCAGCGTGCCTGAGTTTCCCGAAAAGAACTGCACAATGGCGTACAGCAATATGTAAATGGACGCCGCAAACGATACGGCGGCCAGCACTTCCACCGAGGCGGCTCGGCCATAGGTGAGGGAGCATCCGCTCTCCCCGGCAAGCAAGCCATACCGCAGGGTCGTCAGAAAAAGACCCAGGAATGCACACACCAGGGAAATTCCCACTTGAGTCTCATGGTCGACCTCGCGCGGCTGCGGCCCACGCCCCTCGCCACGGCGCCGATAGGCGCGGTCAAGCACGAGATTTATGACGACAAAGGCAAAACCGGCGAGGATCCCGGTGAATTGCGCGTAAGTCCTGGCCACGACCGACATATCGAAGCCAGTCCACAGGACGCAGGAGTCGGCGATGAATCCCAAGGCCATCGTTGCGACGGTACTCGGACCTGGCCCGGCAGCAAAGGTTCGACGCCCGTGTCGGCCCTCGAAACTGGTGCATCTCCCGACCACACGCACCGCATCAGCCGCAATGCTTCGGGTGACATGGTTTGCGAAGGCGGTATCGCATGCGATACCGCCATCTAAATCGGTTATGGATCAACATTTCTGGTACTGATGTGTCCGGGTGATCCGGTGGATTACGGGCGGCTGCAGGCCTCGCGCAGATCCTTCTTGATGACTTTGCCGAATTGGTTACGCGGCAAGGAATCGACGATGACCAAGCGCTCGGGATGCTTGTAGCGACCGAGCCCTAGCGAATGACAGTGCTGCACCAGGGCTTCCAGCGATACACCCTCAGCTGACGTGGGTACTACGACGGCGCATACCCGCTCCCCTGCGCTGCGGTCGGGCACTCCGATGACCGCGACATCGGCGACCCCAGGATGGGTGGCGAGCACATTTTCGATCTCGAGGGCCGAGATGTTCTCCGCGTTGCGGATAGTCGCGTCCTTGATTCGGCCGGTGACCCGCACATTGCCGTCGGTGTCGATCAGCCCGAGATCGCCGGTGCGCAGCCAGCCTTCATCGTCGAACGCGTCGACGTCGAGCGTGGCGTCCGCGTAGCCCAGGAAGCATTGCGGTCCCTTGAGCCGCAGCTCCCCCTCGTGCCCGACGGACAATTCGGTTTCGTGGTTGTCGACCACGCGAACGCTCACCCCCGCTACCGGTGCGCCAACGGTGTAGTCGAGCACCTCGGGCGCGGCGTCAAGCGCCGGTGAGGTGGCCACGGGAAACTCGGTCATCCCCCACGCGTTGGCGATGCCGGCTATTCCCAAGGTCTCGCGAACCTGCCGTCCCAGCTCGGCTGTGATCGGCGCGCCCCCGGCTATGCAACCGCGCAGGGCGCCGAATAGCGGCCGATCACCTTGGGCTCGTTGAGCTTCCAAGAAGGCAACGAAAAACGGGGTGGCCGTGCCGAGAAAGGTCGGCTGGTGCGCCGCGATGGCCTGCGGCGTCGCGGCCGGGTCGAACACCTCGAACAGCGCCAGGCGCATACCGGTCATCAACGCTGCGGCCACCATCGCGGCACCGCCGATATGAGAGATGGGAAACGCGATCGGATCCACGTCGCCGGCACTGAAGCCCATCGCGTGCACCATTCCGCGCGAACCGGCGATCACCGTAGTGTCGCTGTGACGAATCCCCTTGGGCGCCGCGGTGGTTCCCGACGAGTAGTAGATCCACTGGGTGTCACCGCCGGGAGTCGCCGGTGCGGTGAGGATGTCGACATCTGCGCGTGGCAGCCGAAGCTCGTCAGCCCGCGGAAGTGTCGCCAGGTCGACGGCGATGACCTCGAAGCCCTGATCCGAGGCCAGCGCCCGAGCGAGCTCGCCGTAATCGAATCCCCGCCAAACTTCGGGCACCACAAGAAATTCGGTCGACAGGTGGCCGGTGATGAAACCGACCTCACGCTCCCGCAGTATCGGGATGATCGGATTCTGCACCGCGCCGAGTCGGGTCAGCGCCGCCATGACGACCACGGTCTCGAGCGTGGTGGGCAGCTGCCAGGACACGATGCTGTCCGCCCCGATCCCACGTTCAGCGAACCCGGCAGCAGTCGCGCATGCGGCATCATGCAGCTGGCGTGCGCTCAGGCTCCGACCGTAGTCGTCGGCGAATAGCGGTCGATCCGGGTGGCGCTGTGCCGCGTCGACGATCAACGTCCAGTAGGTGACGTCCGTTCCGGTCGTCATCCGGCCGGCGGTAAGTCCGTGGGTGGTCGAAATCCGGAGTGCGCTATGGACACAGACACGGCGCTGCCGACTGGGCCCAGATGGTCTACGACGACGGCTGAACCATTGGCCACCCCGTCGTCGCTGTAATGCGTAAGTGCGGCGAGCCCGATATGCGGCCCTTCGGGCAACCGGCTCAGGGTAAGCGTGTAGTCGACGTTGATGAACTCCAACGCATTGCTACCCCAGTTGGCGATCGCGGCGGTCACATCGGCACACAGCGCCGCGCGGCTGAACGGAGTGAGAGGCTCGTCGTCGATCAACGGACGCGTTTCGTGCAGCCACGTGTACTTCGGTCCGGTGATGTCCCAATCGGGATCGGGATTCTGAAGCTCGCCTCCCCAACCGTAGGTCTGCAGGAACAGCGTCGGCTTGTCGCCGCTTTGCTCGACGGGCAGCCGCGGCATCTGCAACGGTTGCGACCACACTTGGCCGTCGGGCTGTGAGCCGCGCCGCAAGAACAACGCGCACGCCCGCGCGACCGCTTCGCCACGCTGGATGAGACGTGCCTCGACCAGCCGCAATCGACGGCGTTCGTGTTGCACCTGGATGTGCACGTCGAAAGGCTCCAGCGCGGCAGGTGCGGGCAGATCAACCGTCAGCCGCGCGGGTTGCAATTCGGGGTCGTCGATTGCACCCTCGAGCGCGCAGGCAAGAATGCCGCCGACCACGTGTCCGCTCATTGATGGGCCCCACCCGCCGCGCGCGACTGCCGTTGGCACGTAACGGCTTTGGTCGCGCGTAAAGTACGGCGTCGATGCCGCCCAATCGATGCCGTCCGGCAGGATATTCGGCTCGGTCACCACATGACTCTCCACGCGAACAGGGCCTTCATCCAAACTCCTCCTCTGAGGTACGCAACAGTAGATATTACAGTTCGGCTCCCCAGCCGCGGGATGCATGGTTGTCATTAGTGTCAAAAATCCACCTGCACAGAACTATTGGCCTCTCGACATGCGCGGTTTGCCAGGCACATCAGGCAAAGTTGGGCCGGGCTTAGGGTTCGCCCAAAGCCTTCGCATGCTCATGTCACAGCCGGCACATAGCTAGCCTATCTAGCGTCGAGCGGGATGGGGGTCAGCGTTCGATAGATCCGCTAGTGAATACGTGGGGGAATCATGAATCTCAAGCAACTGATTGCGGCAGCCACACTGGCCGGCGCCTTCAGCGCGGCAGCGCTGGGCATGGGCGTCGGTATGGCCAATGCCGCTCCAGGATCACCACCGCCAGCTCCAGCCGGCGGCCACGGCGCGCCAGCGCCTGCCGGCATCCACGCCCCGACCGGGCCAAATGACCCGGGTGGGCCCGGCGGCCCGGGTGGGCCCGGTCCGGGTGGGCCGGGCGGACCCGGTGGCCCCGGACCCGGCGGGCCTGGTGGTCCGGGTGGGCCGGGCGGACCCGGCGGTGCTTGGCATGGAGACGCCCAGCGTGGCTACTTCAACCGAGCCCCGTGGGGAGAAGGACCCGCGCCTTGGGGCTACGGCGAGCCGCCCCGGCCGGACTGGGGAAGGCCGCTCCCGCCGCCCGGGGGTCCGTGGAACTACGGCCCGATCAACTACTGGGGCTACCAGGAAACCCCCGTGTGGAATCCCGGTTTCAACCAGTGGGGCTTCGACTTCTTCGGAGTCTGGATCCCGCTGTAAATAGCTGACCACGACTGACCACGGCGCCCGTTTCGCCGCTTGGCGGGGCGGGCGTCGTGCTGACTCTCCTGACGCACAGTTGTCCGGGACGCTTTACACTTCTCGCGTGAAACTGCGGATGACTGCCTGCCTCGGCGCGCGCGGGTGAAATCGCCGTGACCATGCGACGTTTCGTTGCCATCGTTGTCGTCACGATGTTGGCCGCGGGCTGCGTGCCGGCGCGGGCCGCCGGCAATCGCAACATCACCTTGACGCTGGTGCGCCATGCCCAGTCGGCGGCCAACGCGTCGGGACTGATCGACACCACGACCCCCGGTCCGGAGCTCTCGCCCAGGGGGTTCTGCCAGGCGACGCTTGTGGTCCCGCAACTGGCCCCCAACCACTACGACGGCATCTACGCCTCGACAATGATCCGCACCCAGGAGACGGCCACCCCGACGTCGCAGGCGCTGGATGAACCCATCACCGTGCTGCCCGGTCTGCGGGAGATCGAGGCCGGCAAATTCGAGGGCACCCCCGAGGCCGACATCCCGCAGACCTACTTCGCCGCCCCGGCCAAGTGGCTGCAGGGTGACCGCAGCGCGCGGATCCCCGGCTCGGTGGATGGCAACGAGTTCAACGCCCGGTTCGCCGAAGCCGTCCAGCGCATCTACGACAGCGGCGAGCAGAATCCGGTCGCGTTCTCACACAGCGCGGCGATCATGTTCTGGGTGCTGATGAACGTGCACAATCCCGACCTGTCGTTGCTGAAAACCAAATCGTTGCCGAACGTCGGCCACGTGGTGCTGACCGGAAATCCGTCCGACGGCTGGACATTGACCGAATGGGATGCCGATCCCCCGCCGTGCTGACTTCCTGAGCAGCGCTTCAGCTCTTGATGCCGACGGTTACCACGTCGGATATGAACCAGATCCACCATGGACGCGGGATCCGGTGCTGATCGGTAACGGTGAACCCGGCACCCTCGAAAATCGATCGCACCTCGTCCGGCGACGCGTTGTGCTGCGGTTTCCACCTGCTCGTCGAAGGCGCCTGCAGGAGTGTTTGTCGGCTGCTCAGCGCCGAGACGACCGCCATTCCGCCGGGCGTCAGTACGCGATGAAACTCCCGGAGCGCAGCCGGCTGGTCGAAGAAATGAAACGCCGAGGTCGTCACGACCGCATCGAGGGCTCCGTCGTCAAACGGCAGTTGCTCGGCGGGGCCGCGCATCCAGTGCACCCCATCGGATTTGGCGCGCGCCTGGGCCAGCATCCCATCCGACATGTCCACCCCGTAGATCGCCTCGGGGTGCAGTTCCCGCTCGATTCGTTCACTGAGAACACCTGTCCCACAAGCAATATCGGCGATATTGCACGATTGGTGGTCACGGAGCCTCGCGATCACCTCATCATGCGGCAGGCGGTAAATCCGCTGTTGCAGAAACGGCTGGTCGTAAACCGGGGCTAAGAAGCTCCAGACCCGGGTGATGGCGCTGTTGAGTCCCCGACGACGCGGTGCAGTCATATGAAATGTCTAGTGATGCCCGGGCGCACCGGGTCCTCCGGGACCGCCGGGACCACCCGGCCCACCCGGCCCACCGGGACCATTTGCGGCCGGCAGCACGAACACGCATTGGTTCAACTCGACGCTCCAGGCCCAGCCCGGGGCGCAATACGGGTCGGCCCGGCTGACCGGCGGCGCAGCGATCCAGGCGGTCGGCAATCCCGTCAGCACAAGAGCGAACACGCCTACCGCACAACGCCGTAGCGATGGTGAGCGGGTTAACACCGCGAGTGTCTTGGTCATGTCGGTTCCCCTCCCCGGAGATGGCCAGAAGATAGCCAGCGCACATCATTGTGCTCCAGCCTCACCATTCGCGTCCGGAGATTCGTCGGGTATCCCTGCAGCGCACCGAATTCGCAAAGTTCCCGCACAGGTAAGCGGATTAGCGTGGCGGCGTGACTGATCGTCAAGAGCGTGCAATGTCCTTCGGATCGATTGCCGAAGACTATGACGGACTGCGGCCACAGGCTCCGCAGGAAGCGGTGAGCTGGCTGGTGCCTTCCGGTTGCGAGGTGGCCGTCGACGTGGGGGCGGGAACCGGACTGTTCACCCGCACCCTGGTGGACAAAGCGGCACAAGTCGTCGCGGTGGAACCCGACGCGCGAATGCGGAGGGTACTGACCGAGCGATCACCGGGAGTCCGTGCGCTCGAGGGGCACGGCGAATCGATCCCCCTTCCCGACGCCAGCGCGGACGGGGTGTTCGTCTCGTCGGCGTGGCACTGGATGGATCACGAACGCGCCGTGCCCGAGATCGGCCGGGTGTTGCGCGACGGTGGTCGCTTCGGTCTGATCTGGACGAGCCGAGACCGCGAGGTGGACTGGGTACGCCAACTCGGCCAACTGCCCGGCCAAGACCTCGAGGAGGTCCAGTCGGCCGAGCGATTCCGGCAGCGCCTGCACTTTGACCTTCCCGAACCGCAGATCTTCCATAACACCGAGCGCGAAGTCTTCCGCTTCGTGAAGACGATGACGGTCGATGACGCCGTGGCAATGTTGGGGACCTACAGCCGGGCCATCATTGCGTCGCCCGACGACCGCGCCCAGACATTCTCCGATGCGCGCGCCGCGCTCGACGCGCGCTTTCCCGGTTCCGAGACGATCGATATCCCAATGCGCGCGTGGTGCTGGCGCGCCGACCGCATTCCCCGCGGCTCCGAGCCCTAGGCGGTGCTTCGCCGCGCGGCTGCAGACCCTGTTCGATCACAGACCTGCAGGTAGCGGCATCACGATCGGGAGCAATCCCACTCAGTTCACAAATGGGCTGTTAGACAGCAGATTCCGTTGCCTGCAGCTATCCAGCGCGCTACGCTGAGCCGGCACCACCCCACCGATGCCCCCTGAGGTCGGCAAGACGCACGACAACTGAAGATTCCGGGATCCGCAATGAAATTTGTGCTCGCAAGTTATGGAACTCGGGGGGATATCGAGCCGTCAGTCGCTGTCGGCCGCGAACTGCTACGCAGAGGGCATGACGTGCACATGGCCGTCTCGCCCGACCTCGTCGGCTTCGCAGAAGCGGCGGGCCTCAACGCGGTCGGCTACGGGCTGGACACGCGGGAATGGCTGGACACCTATCGCGACTTCTGGGCGTCTGCCTTCCATAACTATTGGAAAGTCCCCGATCTGATCAGGATGTGGCGCGAACTTCGCGACTCCGTCATCCGCAGCTGGGTGGAGATGAGCGCGACGCTGACGCCGCTGGCGGACGGGGCGGACGTGCTCTTCACCGGCGAAAGCTTCATGGAGACCGCGGCCAACGTCGCGGAGTACTACGACATGCCGTTGGCCACCCTGCACTACGTCCCAATTCGGGCTAACGGCCAGCTCATTCCGATTGTGCCGTCGCCGTTGGCCCGCTCCGCGATGAGCATGTCCAACTGGTTGACGTGGCGGATGACGAAGCACCTCGAAGATGCGCAACGCCGCGAGCTAGGCCTGCCCAAGGCAACTCGTCCTGCCTCACGACGCATCGCTGACCGCGGATCGCTGGAAATTCAGGCCTACGACCAGGCTTGCTTCCCCGGCCTTGAAACCGAATGGACGAAATGGAAAGAACAGCGGCCCTTCGTCGGCGCGCTGACGATGGAATTGATGACGGATGCCGACGAGGAGGTGGCGTCGTGGATTGCCGCGGGAACACCGCCGATTTGCTTCGGCTTCGGCAGCACGCGCGTCGAATCTCCCGGCGACACGGTCGAAATGATCGGTGCGGCGTGCGCGCAACTGGGTGAGCGGGCATTGGTCTGCTCCGTTTGCAGCGACTTCGGCGAGGTGCCACATTTCGACAACGTCAAAGTTGTCAGCGAGGTGAATTACGCCGCAATCTTTCCGGCCTGCCGCGCGGTGGTGCACCACGGCGGCACCGGCACGACCGCCGCGGGCCTGCGGGCCGGGGTTCCCACGCTGGTGCTGTCGATGGACCTCGTCCAGGCGATCTGGGGAGCTCAGGTCACCCGGCTGAAGGTTGGCGCCGCACGGCGGTTTGCGAACACCACCCGCGAATCGCTGGTCGCCGATCTCCGCCGGATCCTCAACCCGGAATGCGGGACCCGGGCCCGCGAATTCGCCACTCGGATGAGCAAACCCGACGCGAGCGTTGCCAACGCCGCCGATCTCCTCGAAGGTCTTGCCGATCCGAAGCGTTCGGTCCCCGAGGCGGTTCAGCCTAGTTCTGCGCTCAAATAAGTGATGGTGCGCCGAAACTCGTTTAGCAATTCGTGATCGGGCAGCACGAAGCCGTTTTCGGCGTACAGGTCTTCGGTGGGGTGCTGCGTGACCCTCCAGCCGATACCCGTCAGGTGCTCACTGGCCTGGCGCCGCTCGCCGACCCACACCAGATCGGCGACATCGAAATCCAGCCCATGCTTGCGCCACCCGTTGCGCAAGGCTCGAGCACGTTCGTCGGTGAACACCCGCATGTCGGTGATGTTTTCGGTGGCCAGCCGGCTGCCGGGCGCGCTCAGCGCGGTGATGTTGTCGAGAAGCCGGTCCTGGGCATCCGGCGGCAGATACGGCAGCAGGCCTTCAGCGATCCACGCCGTCGGCGCGGTGGTGTCAAAGAAGTTGTCGCGCAGGGCCGTAGGCCAATCGTCACGCAGATCGACGCCGACGGCTCGACGTTCCGCGGTCGGTTCAGCGCCGATCTGGGCCAGCGTGGTTCCCTTGAACACGATCACCTCGGGTTGGTCCACCTCGAAGACGACGGTGCCCGCCGGCCACGGCAACCGGTAGGCGCGCGCATCGAGCCCGGCGGCCAGGATGACGACCTGACGGATCTCGCTCGAGGTCGCGGTGACCAAGAAATTGTCGAAAAACCTTGTGCGCATGGCTATCTGCTCGCAACGCTGCTGTGCCGTCAGGGGCACATCCTCATCGTCCAGAGGGATATCGCCGTCGAGCATGCGAGTAAAGAAGGAGTGCCCGACGGCCCGGACCAACGGCTCGGCGAATCGATCATCGAGCAACGGATCGGGTTCGCGTGACGCCAGCGCCCGAGATGCCGCCACCATTGTTGCTGTCGCGCCCACACTGGAGGCAAGGTCCCAGCTGTCTCCTTCGGTACGCGCCGCGCCATCCGATGACACCGTTACCCCCATCCTGAAAGCAGCCCGCAAGGGCAGAGATTCGATTTCAGCCACCATAACTTGGACTACATCGGCACGACCCGCAGGTAGCGGATCGACAAGAAACGACAAAGATCGCCACACGCGTCGCACGCGACACTAAAGTGCTGTCCGTGAGCAGGAACGTTTTAGCCATCGGCCGCAGTCGCTGGATGGCGATCGCGGCCTCGCTCGTCGTTTCTGGCGGCATGATCTACGCCCAGGGCACGAAGTCCACGGTCACTGAGCCGCCAACGGCAACCCCGACGGTGACCGGCGCACCGCCCCCGAAAGACCCGGGATCTGCACCCGCTAACAGGGCCCACGTCGCCACCCCCGCGGAGGCGGAAGCGTTGGCGGCGCTGGCCGTGAGTGCGCCGACCGGGGCACAGAACTTCCAATTCCCGCTACCCGCCGGCATCGCGTCAGAGGACCGATTGCAGGTCAAAACCATCTGGGCAGCCCGTGTCATCAGCGTGCTGTTCCCCCAGATCAAGACCATCTACGGGTACCGGCAGGATGCGTTGCCGTGGCATCCCAACGGGTTGGCCATCGACGTGATGATCCCGAACCATGACAGCGCGCAGGGCATCGAACTCGGCAATCAGATCGCCGGGTATGCGTTGGCGAATGCGAAGCGGTGGGGCATCAACCACGTGATCTGGCGGCAGAAAATCTACCCGGGCCCCAACTCGGGAGCCTGGACGGCCGACCTCGGAAACGAAACCGCCAACCACTACGACCACGTCCATATCGCCACAGGTGGCGGCGGATATCCCAAGGGCAACGAGATTTATTACATCGCATCCATGACCCCTGCACCGCCGGAGTAGGGGCGTTAGCTAGCGCCGAGAGTCAACGAAACCCCGCGAATCGCGCGCGACACCTTTACTCGATCTTGACCAGGTATTGAATTACGCCACCGACGATGGCAGACGTGAGTACGCTTCCATCGGTGGAACTGGGGGTTTTGGGACCTCTCCAGGTCCGACAGGACGGATCGCCCGTCGCTATTCCGGGCGCGAAACCGCGCGCCATCCTCACGATGCTCGGGCTGCACAACGGATCAGTCGTGCCGGCCGACGCGTTGATCAAGTTGCTGTGGGGCGACGATCCGCCGCGCACCGCCGACAAGGCCCTGCAAACCCATGTCTCCTCGCTGCGCCGGACCCTGGGCGACGGCGTCGTGGTCACCGAGGGAGCGGGCTGGACGCTCAAGGGCACCGATGTGGATGCATCACGGTACAAACTGGCGGCCAAGGCGGGGCGTGATGCGGCCGCGGCCGGCGACACCGGCGATGCGGCGGCGCGCTTCGAGGAGGCGCTGATGCTCTGGCGCGGAATCCCCGAACTCCCCGACGGCCAGCGGGGGCAATCGGAGAAGACGCGCTGGATCGAAAGTCATGCCGCGCTGGTGGAGGATCGGGCCGACGCGCTGCTTGCCACGGGTCGCGTCGCCGAAGTCATCGGCGATCTCGAGGCGGCGGTGGCCGAGGCGCCGCTGCGCGAAAGACGATGGGGCCAGCTGATGCTCGCCCTCTACCGGGCCGGCCGACAGGGTGAAGCCCTTGGGGCGTATCAACGGGCACGGTCGCTACTCGCCGACGAGCTGGGAGTCGATCCGGGGCCGGAGCTCCGGCGGCTCGAGACCGCGATCGTCGCCCAGGACGCGTCGCTGGATATTGCTGTGACACAGCACCTTCCGTCGGTGACGCGCGCGGTGACTTTCCTGCTCACCGACATCGAGGGATCGACGGCCGCCTGGGAGGCCGACGCCGATGCCATGGCGATAGCACTCGCGCGTCACGACGAGCTGGTCGAGCAGGTCGTCACCTCGCGCGGCGGGCGGCTGATCAAGACACGCGGCGAGGGCGACGCGACGTTCTCCGTCTTCGATAGGCCATCGGCGGGCGCCGCCGCGGCAATTGAGTTGCAAGACGCGATCACTCACGAGCCGTGGGCATCGCGGGAGCCCATCCGTGTGCGGATGGCGCTACACACCGGGGAGGTCGAGCTTCGCGACGGCGATTACTTCGGTCGGGCGGTCAACCGGGTTGCGCGCCTGCGATCGCTGGCCGAGGGCGGCCAGATCCTGTGCTCCGGCGCGACGGCCGAACTCGTCATCGACTCGCTGGCCGACGACGTCATGCTCGACGACCTGGGGATGCGTCAGCTGAAGAACCTCGCGCGCCCCGAGCACGTTTTCGAGCTGCGACTGGAAACCGCCCCGGCCCAGCCCCAACCGGAGACAACCGAACCGCCGATGGAACGTCCCGGCCTCCCCGCCGTACTCGTAGGGCCCGGGCCGTTCGTCGGACGTGGCCGCGAACTCGAACGGCTGCTTTCGGTGTGGCAGACCGCGCTCGCGGGTGGTGTGCCCACGGTGCTGATCGCCGGCGAGCCGGGCGTCGGCAAGACACGCCTGGCCGGTGAGTGGTCGCAGCGCGCTTATGCGCAAGGAGCTGTCGTCCTGTACGGCCGCTGCGACGAGGACCTCGGTGCGCCGTATCAGCCGTTCGCCGAAGCGCTGCGTTCGCTCGTGCCGTGCATAGGCGCTGACCGACTGCGGGGACTGCGCGGCGTCGAATCCTTGCTACCGCTGGTGCCCGGGTTGACCGATGTCGTGCCCGATCTCGCTCCCCGGGCGCACCCGGATCCCGACACCGAGCGCTATGCCCTATTCGACGCCGTGGTCGCGTTGCTGGAAATCGCCTCCAAGAGTGCGCCGGTGCTGTTGATACTTGACGACCTGCATTGGGCGGCTAAGCCGACACTGCTGCTGCTGCGGCATCTGCTGCGCTTCGGCGACCACGCTCGCGTCCAGATCGTCGGCACCTACCGCAGCACCGACCTGGACCGTTCCCATCCCTTGGCCGCTGGTCGCCGACCTACACCGCGACGGCACGGCCAACCGGCTGAGCCTGTCCGGCCTCGACGAAGACGACGTGACCACATACGTCGCCGAGGCCGGCTACGACGACGAAGAGCTCGCCCACGCGTTGGCGTCAGTCACGGGCGGTAACCCCTTCTTCCTGATCGAGGCTCTCCGCCATGTCGATGAGAGTGGCGGCGTATGGGATCAGAGCACCCTGCCGCAAGGCGTACGAGAAGCAGTGAGCCGCAGACTTTCTCGGCTTCCAGCCGAGACCAACAAGGCCCTCGCCGCGGCTGCGGTCGTCGGTAGCCGGTTCGCCTTGGACCTGGTCGAGAGCGTGGTCGGCAGCGACCTGATCGACGCATTCGACGAGGCGTGCCAGGCCGGCATCGTCATCGAAGAGCCCGGCGGCAACTACCGATTCAATCACGCGATCGTCCGTCAATCGCTGCTGGCCGAGCTGGCGTCGGTGCGGCGCATGAGATTGCACCAGCGCATCGCCACAACCCTGGAGACGCAGCCCGGCGCCGATGACGAACTGCTGGCTGAGCTGGCTCACCACTACTTCGAATGTGCTTGGGCCGGAAACGCAGCCAAGGCAGTCTTCTATTGCCGACGTGCCGCGGACCAGGCGATGACACGGCTCGCCTACGAAGGTGCGGCCGACCTGTACCACCAGGCCCTGCACGCGCTGGAGGAACTTGACGACGAGCTGCCCGACCGCGACGATCTAACAGCCGAGCTGTTGATTGCGCGCTGCGAAGCCCTGCTCGCCGCGGGTGATGTGGCTTCGGCAGCGGGCGCGGTCTCTCAATTACAGGAAACGACAGTCGATTCAGCCCGGCTGGCGGCATGGGCGACATGCTTCGACGGCCAACTCTCGATGTTGATTCACCCCGAACGCTTGGACGAGGCCGAATCCGCGCTAAGCGCGGCCGCCGCCAAGCTCGCCCAACTGGACGACGCCGCCGGAAAAGCCAAGGCGCACACCGTCCGGGCAGGGTGTCTCGCCCGACTTGGACGAATCGCCGACTGCGAGATCGCGTTGGACGACGCCCTGACCGCGGCGCGGCGGGCACGCGAAAGCCGGAGTGTGAACGCTGTTTTGGCGGGCGCGCCGCTCGCGGCGTTGTGGGGGCCCAACCCGGTTCCACGCGCGGGCGGACGGTGTCTTGACGTGGTCCGGCTGCTCCGTATCACGACCGACTCCCCCGCCGTCGAGGCCACCTCGACGCGCTGCCAGGCCGTCTTGGAGGCCTTCCGCGGACGCGCCGCCGCGTCCCGACGGATGATCGACTCTGCCCGCCGCACCGTCACCGAGCTCGGCCTGCGCCATGCGCGGCTCGAAGTTGAGCAATTCGCCGGCATCGTCGAGCTGATCGTCGACGATCCGGCTGCGGCTGAATCACATCTGCGTAAGGCTTACAACGGCTTTCGTCGCATGGGTTTGGACGCCGATACCGCGGAGACCGCGGCACTGCTTGGTCGCAGCTGCCTAGCGCTCGGCCGAGATGCCGAGGCAGAAGAATTGTGTACCGAGAGTGAGCGGCTCGCGGGGCACGCGTTGAAGGCATCGATGGGGTGGCGCACGCTTCGGGCACACCTGCTGTCCCGCGGCGGTGACCACGCGGCGGCCCGCAGCGTCGCGGAAGCTGCGGTTGCGTTGGCCGAGCGGACTGACGCCCTGGTCGACCACGGCGACGCATGCCTGACGCTGGCAACGGTTTTGGCGGCCGCCGGCAATACCGCGGGGTCGCGCGTCGCCGCCGAGCAAGCAGTAAGCCTGTACGAACGCAAAGGCGCTGCGGCACTGGCGGAGATGGCGCAGCGACTTCTGAGTGAGCGCACCTTGGCCGTCGCCCCAGCTCCACCCGCAACCTCTCCCGTCGTACCGGACACCGAATGCGTGCGGGTGGGCGAACGTGTGATGGCCGCAATTCATCGCGAGGACTGGGATGAGTTCGAGCGGCTGTTCGCACCCGATGTTTCGATAGAGAGTCGCCGGAAGATCGTCGGCTTTACGCTCCCATCGGTTGCGGCGCGACGGGAGATATGGCGCGGCGTCGAGACAGGCACGATGCGGATCGACCATGTCATGGTCGCCGCGCGAGGCGAGCGGCTGGCTCTGTCTCGATTGGTGACAAGCACTGCCGATACGAGCCCGGGAGCGCCGCAAGACGAGCTTCTTCAGCTATTCGCTATCGACGACAACGGTCAAGTGGTCCGTCAAGTGTGGTTCGACGTCGACGACATCGACGCGGCAATGACCGAGCTCGACGCGGCGCATGCTCGGTTCGAAGAAGAGTATCTTGATGTGCGCAGGCTAGAGAACACGGCTGCGTTCGTATTCGAGCACGTCTGGTCGTACATGGCGACTTGTGACTGGGACGCGATGGCCCAAACCGTGGCCGACGACTACATCGGCATCGATCACCGGCGGGTGGTGAGCGCCGAGACCCAATACAGTCGCGACGTCGTGATCAGAGATCTGCAGGCGGCCGCAGAAGTTGGCTTCACGATCTCGATGGTGACCGCGGTTGCGATTCGCGGGGAGCGTCTCGTGCTGGCGCGAACTCGCGCCTCCGGCAACGACCCCGCCGCGGTACAAAACGATGCCCTCAACGTCGTTGAGATCGACACCGATGACCGGATCGCGACCGTGGTCACATACGACCTCGAAGACTTCGATGCTGCGATGGCAGAACTCGAATCCCGTTACCTCGCCGGCGAAGCCAGCGCCCACGCGGACACCTGGTCGCTGCTTTTCCGGGGTTTCGCCGCGTTCAATGAACACCAACTCCCCGCGTCGACACCGGATTGGGTGACTATTGACCACCGCCGAGGACGAGCGTTCTCCCCCGGCGAACTGGTCCCATACATCCATGCCACATGGGAACTCGCGCCGCAAGCCCGGATCTATGTCGAGACAGTGCATCGGCTGAACAACCTCGGAGCGCTCGTCACCCAAACGACGCATGGTCGGTTGCCAGATGGCTTCGACGCCGAATGGCTAGAGGTCACTCTTCTGACGGTCGAAGGCGACCTGATCAACCGCTGCGAAATCTTCGACGAGGCCGATCTCGACTCCGCAATCGCACGGTTCGATCAGCTCAGCGGACCGTCACGACGACTGGAAAATACGGCAACGCTCGTATTCGACCGCCTCTGGACGCATTACGCGGCCCGCGACTGGGATGCCGTGGCTGAAACGCTCGCCGAGAACGTTTCCGGCATGGATCACCGACGGGTCGTGAACGCCGGGACCCGACGTGGTCGAGATGCCGTGTTCGACGATCTGCAGGTGTCTGCCGACCTCTTCACGATTTCGATGGTGGATGTCATAGCAGTCCGAGGCGAGCGGCTCGCCCTTGCACGGGTGCGCGCGTCCGGCCGCGACCCCGAGGCAATTCAAAACGATGCTCTCAACGTTGTCGAGATCGACGCCGATGAGCGGATCACCACGGTCGAAATCTTCGATCTGGACGACATGGACGCGGCGTTCACCGATCTAGACGCGCGCTACCTCACCGGCGAAGCGGCGCCGTACGCGCGCATGTGGACGGCAACAACTGAGAACTACGCCGCGCTCAGCCGACACGAACTCCCACCGATGACACCCGACGCCGTGACACTTGATCACCGTCGAGCGGCCGCGTTCGCACCCGGTGAATTCCTCCAATACCTCCGTGCCGCCATCGATCAAAGCCAAAGCACCAACATCCACCCCACGGTTGTGCATCGACTGAATGAACTCGGCACGGTGATCACTCATACGGCGTATGTGACCTCAAGCGACGGCTTCGATGCCGAATTCCAAGACGTCATCGTTTCCACGCTAGCGGGCAACGTGGTCAATCACTTCGAGCTCTTCGACGAAGCAGATCTCGACTCCGCGCTTGCACGTTTTGAGCAACTGCAATCGCAAGTCCGTCCGCTGGAGAATTCGGCTAGCCGAGCAGCCGAACGCTTCCTCGCGCACTTCGCAGCCCGCGACTGGGCCACCGTCGCAGAGACATTCGCCGATGACTTCTCCAGTGACGATCGCCGGCGCGTGGTAGGCGCGGGAGTCCGACATGGTCGCGACGCCCAGGTGGCGGACCTGCGATCGATCGCCGACGTAGGGATCACGCATGTGACGTCGGCCCCGGTCGCGACCCGCGGAGAACGCCTCGTTCTGACGCGGGGCCGCCTCTCGGCTGGCCACCAAGGATCTGAGACGTTCTTCACCGAGTCGTTTTCCATCGTCGAGGTCAACGCCGAAGGTCGGATCGTCGCACTTGTCTCGTTCGACCTCGAGGACGTCGATGCCGCCTTCGCGGAACTCGATTCCCGTTATCTCGCAGGCGAAGCGGCTGCTCACGCGCGCACCTGGTCGGCAATCACGGAGGGCTATGCCGCGCTCAGCCGGCACGAACTCCCCACGGTGACGCCGGATTGCGTGTCGATTGACCATCGCCGGGCGGCCGCCTTCGCGCCTGGTGACCTGAGCCAGTACATCCGCGCAGTGATCGATGAAAGTCAAAGCACCAGTATTTTCGTCTCGACCGCGCACCACCTAAGTGAACTCGGTGCGGTCGTCACCCACTCGGCTTATGGAACCTCGCGGCAGGGTTTCGACGCCGAATGGCACGAGGTTGCCCTGTTGACCGTGGTGGGCAACGCGATCAGCCGCTGCGAGCTATTCGACGAAACGGATCTCGACGCCGCGCTTGCCCAGTTCGAGGAACTGCATCCGCCAGCGCGTCGGCTAGAAAACACGGTAAGCCGAGCAACCGGTCGCTATCTGGAACGAGTCGTCGCCCACGACTGGGACGCAGTGGCGGAGGCGCTGGCCGATGACTACGTTACCGACGATCGCCGTCATGTGACTGGCGGCGGCATCTTCGGCCGAGATGCCGAGATCGCCAGCGTGCAAGTGCAAGCCGACCTCGGCGTAACGGCGATAGTGCCGACCGTCATTGCGGTCCGCGGCGAGCGCCTCGCCCTCGCTTTGGCCCGCTACTCAGGTCGCGGACAAGAGCACGAGACGTTCGAAGCAGAGATGCTGATCGTCTTCGAAATGAATGCAGCAGACCGGTTCACAGCGGCCGTCGCGTTCGACTCCGACGACATCGATGCTGCTTTCGAAGAACTCGATGCGCGATACCTCGCCGGCGAGGCGGCTGCCCACGCGCAAACGTGGTCGATCGTTGCGGCTAGCTACGCGGCACTGAATCGGCATCAGCTCCCGTTGACGGCACCGGACTGCGTCAACATTGACCACCGACGGGAGACAGCATTCGGGCCCGCCGACGTGACCGCGTATTTCGACGCCGGGTGGGACGTAGAGCAAGACATCAATGTCTATGTCGAGCAAGTGCATCGGCTGAGCGACGTCGGAGCGGTCGTGACTTACGCGGCGCATGAGACCTCGCAAGAGGGACTGAACGCCGAGTGGCGAGGGATCGCGGTTTTCACAGTCGAAGACGACATGATCAACCGAACTGAAGTCTTCGACGAGGCAGACCTTGACGCCGCCCTCACGAAATTCGTGGAATTGCAACCGAATCCTCGGCGGCTGGTAAACGCGGCGTCTCACGTCTATGAACGCTTCCTGAGGTGCTTCGACACCCGTGACTGGGATGCGATCAACACGATCGTGGCCGAAGACATGTGCCATGACGATCGCCGCCGGATCGTGAGCGCAGGGGTCCGACTTGGTCGCGACGCTCAGGTTGAAGACATGCGGGTGCTCGCCGACATGGGAATGCACGGGACGTCTGACGTCATAGCGATCCGCGGGGAACGCCTTGTTCTCAGTCACATTCATGGCTCGAACGTCGATGTCCAGTCGCAGACCTTCCTCATCGACGTGATCGACGTTGTCGAGATCGACAGCGACGGTCGGATGATCGCAGTCGTGACGTTCGACCCCGACGACGTTGACAACGCCTTCGCCGAACTCGACGCGCGATACCTCGCCGACGAAGCGGAACCCCATGCGGATGCATGGTCGGTGATCTCAGCTGGCTATGCCTCGATGAACCGGCACGAGCTCTTCCCGACGACACCGGGTTGGGTGAACATCGATCACCGGCGGCCCGGGATCATCGAGGAGGGGGGCCTGAACGCATCCCTGCTTTCGCTGTGGAAGCTCGTGCCGGACGTCACCTTCCGGGCGACGGCTGTGCATCGCCTGAGTGACCTCGGAGCGGTTTGCAGCCATGTGGCCCACGGCGTTTCGCAAGACGGCGTCGATGCCGAGTGGCGGGGAATCGAAGTTATGGCCGTCGACGGTGATCTGATCAATCGCTGCGAAATCTTCGACGAGGCAGACCTCGACGCCGCCCTCGGACGCTTTGAAGAACTTCAGCCGCCGATGCCGCAGTTGGAGAATTTGGCGAGCCGGGTCGCGGAGCAATTTCTGGCGCATTTCGCGGGCGGTAGCTGGAACGCCATGACGCAGCTGCTCGCCGTCGATACCACCTCGGATGATCGCCGCCGAGTTGTGAACGCCGGGATCCGGCACGGCCGAGATGTCGAGATCGCGAATTGGCGGGCCACCGCCGACGTTTGGAGCACGGATGTGCGATCGACCGTGGTCGCGACCCGCGGGGATCGCCTCGCGCTCATTCGCCTGGTCCTCGCCGGACCAGGTCAGCCATCCGAGGCGTTCAACGTAACAGCGCTCGCCATCGTCGAGATCAACGCCGACAACCAAATCGCAGCCACAGTCGTGATCGAACCCGACGACACCGATGCCGCGTTCGCCGAACTCGATGCACGCTATCTCTCCGGTGAAGCGGCCGCTCATGCGCGCACATGGTCGGCGATCACGGCATGCTTTGCCGCGCTCAATCGACGCGAGCCGCTGCCGACCACGCCGGACTTCGTGAGCATCGACCATCGCCAGACGGTAGCGTTCGATTCTGGTGAGCTGATCGCATTCGTTCGCGCCGGATCAGACCTCGACGAAGACATCACTCGCGTCGAGTCCGTAAGTCATTTGAACAACTTCGGTGCGGCCGTCACCTTCACGACGCATGGAACCTCGCGTGAGGGCTTCGACGCCGAGTGGCGGGCAATCGCTGTTTCGACGGTCGACGGCGACCTGGTCAACCGCTGCGAGCTATTCGACGACACCGACCTCGACGGCGCGCTCGCACGGTTAAAGGAACTGCACCAGCCGGCGCCCCAGCTGGAGAACGCGGCAATCCACGTGCGAGATCGGTTCTTGGCCAGCTTCCTAGCTCGCGACTGGGACGCGATCCGCGTGATGCTGGCCGACGACCACTACAGCGATGATCGTCGGCGCGTAATCGGCGCCGGCATCCGCCGCGGCCGAGATGTACAGATGGACGAATTGCGGGCGGTAACCGCCGAATTCGGAACCGTGACCATGACGTCGGTCGTCATTGCGACCCGTGGCGAGCGCCTGGCTCTCTGCCGTGGCAGCTACATGGGTCGAGACCAGCGACCAGGGGCGTACCAAATCGATGCCCTTACCATCACCGAGATCAACGCCGACGAGCAGATCGCGGCGGTTGTCATGTTCGACCCCGACGACATCGACACCGCCTTCGCCGAACTCGACGCGCGATACCTCGCCGGCGAAGCCGCTGTACATGCGCACACATGGTCGCTTATCACGCAGGTTTACGCCTCCCTCAATGGAGGTGAGCTCCCCCCGGTGACACCGGATCTGGTGGATATCGATCATCGGCCACTGGCCGCGATCGGATCTGGCGACCTGACGGCATACGTCGCTGCCTCGTTGGAAGACATGGCGATCAACCGCATTTACGTTGAGGCCGTCCATCGTTTGGGCGACCTGGGTGCTGTCGTGAGCCATGCGGCGGACGGGATCTCACACGAGGGGTTTGACGCCGAGTGGCGAACGGTCCAACTTCTGACGTTCGAAGGCGACCGGATCAGCCGCTGCGAGATCTTCGACGAGGCGGACCTCGACGCAGCACTCGCCCGGTTCGAGGAGTTGCAACCGCAGACACCGCGGCTGGAAACCGCTGCCACGCGGGTGTACGAGCAGTTGCTGGTTGATTACACGGCCCGCGACTGGGCTGCTATCACCGGAATTCTGTCCGATGATCTCTTCAGCGACGATCGCCGCCCTCTGGTGGGGGCTGGGATCCGGCCCGGCCCAGATGCTTTGGTAGAAGACTTGCGGGCCACAGCTGCCGTCGAGGTCACCAACGCAACGTCAGACACCATTGCCACCCGCGGGAGCCGCCTTGCCCTCACTCGTGCCCGATACTCGCGCAGCAGCGACGGGCCCGAGGCATTCCACGTTGACTTCCTGCAACTAGTCGAGATCGACGCCACCGCGAGAATCACGGCGCTCATCGCGTTCGCCCCCGAGGAACTTGACGGCGCCTTCACTGAACTCGAAAGCCGCTACGTCGCGGGAGAAGCAGCTGCCCGCGCGCAAACGTGGTGGGTGATTGCTAATGCCTACACCGGATTCGCTCGGCACGAACTTCCTCCGATGACAACGGATTCGGTCTACATTGACCGTCGATCGGTCGTATCGATCGAGGGCGTTGAACTGGCCGCGTCCATGCGTGTCGTGTGGGATCTCATACCGGATGCCGTCGCCTACATCGAGACGGTGCATCGACTGAGCGAACTCGGAGCCGTCATCACGCAGGTGCTAGTAGGAACTTCGCACGAGGGCTTTGACGCCGAAGCTCGGATGATCGCCGTTTTCACGATCGAAGGTGACCTATTTAACTGCTTCGAAATCTTCGACGAGGCAGACCTCGATGCAGCGCTCGCGCGGTTCGACGAGCTGCACCCACAGGCGCGGCGACTCGAAAACGCGGCAACCCAAGTGGCCAAGCGTTTTCCGGTGTATATGACGGCAAGCGACTGGGATGGCATGACGGAGATTCTGGCCGCCGACATCTCCATCGACGATCGCCGGCCCGGTGCCAATGCCGGAATCCGACGCGGTCGGAAAACCGCAATCCAGGACATGCGGGCGGCTGTGGACGTCGGTTTCAAGAACATGACTTCGACCGCGATTGCAACCCGTGGCGAGCACCTTGCCCTCATGCTTGTCCACGCATCGGGGCCAGCAGCCCAGGATCCCGACGCATACCAGCTTGATATTTATCATGTCGTCGAGATCGACACCGACGGCCGGACCGTGGCTGTCGTGGTCTTCGACTTCGACGACATCGACGCTGCGTTCGCGGAACTCGATGCGCGCTATCTCGCCGGAGAGGCAGCCGCGCACACACATACCTGGTCGGCCATCGCGCAGGCCTTTGACGCGCTGAATCGAAATGAAATCCCGCCGACTACCGGCGAATTCGAGGACGTCGACCACCGTCTGCTTGCAGCGGTCGGGCCGGGTGACCTGAAGGCATACCTCGGAGCTGCGCTAAAAGATGCCCCGCAGACTCGCATCTACGTTGAGGCCGTCCACCAGCTGACCGACCTCGGGGCTGTCGTCACCCACGTGGCGAAGGGAACATCACGAGACGGGTTCGACGCCGAATGGCGGATAACTGACATCTTTACCGTCGAAGATGATCTGCTTAGCCGCTGCGAGATGTTCGACGAATCAGACCTCGACGCCGCGCTCGCGCGGTTCGACGAGCTCACCCGGCCAGCACCACTCCTCGAGAACGACGCGACCAGGGTATGGACACCACTCATCGACGCATTCAACCGACGCGACACGGATGGTCTCCTTGCCCTCGGCACCGCGGACGGACGATTTGAAGACCGGCGCAAAGGCCTACGTGATGTCGTCGAGGGTCCAGAGCGGCGGAAGGCTGTGCAGGCCGTGATGGAGACGGCGCCCAGCGGCTGGCGGTTGGAGGTGGAGCCCATCGCCGTGAGGGGCTCCCGCCTTTCGCTGACCCGCGCGTGCTATCGCGACGTCGATGCCGCCGATCGACCGATCGCCGTCGAGCTGTTGCACGTCACCGAACTCGGCGACGGCGGCCTATTGCATGACACCTTGAACTTCGACTCCGAGGACATCGACGGCGCCTTCGCGGAACTCGAGGCTCGGTACCTCGCCGGCGAGGCAACCGCACACTCGCGTACGTGGTCAGCCATCCTGCGAGTGTTCGAAGTGCTCAATCGAGGTGAATTGCCCACGGCGACACAAGACTTCGAAGATGTCGACCATCGACGCGGCGCGATGCTAGCCCCGGGTGACCTGATGAAATACCTTGCTGCCGCGCGGGATGACTTGGTGAGCAGCCGTGTCTACCCTCTTTCTGTTCATCGGCTCACCGACCGTGGTGCGGTCGTCACCCACACCGGGCAGGCGACGTCACGAGAGGGCTTCTACGCCGAGTGGCGCATCACCGACGTCTTTATGGTCGACGGCGACCTGATTAACCGCTGCGAGATGTTCGACGAATCAGACCTCGACGCCGCGCTCGCGAGGTTCGACGAGCTCGATAGTGAGCTGAGCAACCGCCGTCACTCTCCTTGACAATCGTCCTTGCCAACCAACTGTGACCGTGGATTTCGCCCATACCCGGGCCTACGTTGCACTTAGGGGAGCGCCGACGTCCGGTCTACGTCCGAGGAGGGCCGTCAATGACTGCAGGGACAACAACGGACACACCTGCACTCGAAAAGGCACTCGAAGAACTATCTCGGGGCGCGCCCGGCTGGACGGCTTCGTCATTGGACGAAAAGGTGGCATTGCTGGAAGCGCTGCCCCGCAAACTTTTTGACGTTGCTCCGCAGATGGTAGCCGCTGCCCTTGACGCCAAAGGCATTTCGTCGAGATCCAGCTGGGCTACCGACGAATGGACAACCGGCGTGTGGGTGCCCATCCAAGCCATCAACACGCAACTGCGCGTTCTCGAGCGGATCCTCGCCGGTAAGGAACCGGTCGACGCCGGCGCCGTGCACACCCGGCCCGATGGACAAGTCACCGTCGACATCTTTCCGCTTACCGCGTACGACCGCCTCTTATTCCACGGCTACCGCGCCACCGTGTGGATCGAGCCGGGCAGGAGCGCTGTGCAGACACGTAGGGAGGCCGCCGGGATCTACCGCGGCCAGACCCCCGGCCGGCCCGAAGTCTGCCTGGTGCTGGGTGCAGGCAACATGAGTGCCATCACGATGCTGGACGTGATCGACCAGCTGTACGTGCGGGGCAACGTGTGCGCCTTGAAGTTGAACCCGGTGAACGACTACCTCGGACCGTTCTACGCAGAGATCTTCAGCGACTTCATC
Source organism: Mycobacterium montefiorense (assembly GCF_003112775.1). GTDB lineage: Bacteria > Actinomycetota > Actinomycetes > Mycobacteriales > Mycobacteriaceae > Mycobacterium > Mycobacterium montefiorense. The sequence goes on from NZ_BFCH01000011.1 coordinate 289,132, forward strand.
TCCCGCGGTTGGGTTCGCATCCTGTACGGCGGCGCCGACGTTGGTGGTTACCTAGCCGGTCACCCCAAGATCGATTCGATCCACATTACCGGCTCAGCGGCCACCTACGACGCGGTCACTTGGGGCACCGACGACCGCACCGCAATCCGAAAAGCCATCAACACACCGCTCCTCGACAAACCGATAACCGCGGAACTCGGCGGCATCAGCCCGTTCATCGTCGTCCCCGGTGAATGGAGCGATGCAGACCTGAGATTCCAGGCCGAGCACATCGCGACAACCAAACTCGCCAACTGCGGCCACAATTGCAATGCCACCCAGGTGCTCGTCATACCGCAGAACTGGCCATTGGCCGACAAGCTCATCGCCGAAGTCCGAACGATCATCCGCGATGCCGAACCCCGTCCACCGTACTACCCACGCTCGCAGGAGAAGACAGCGCAAGCGTGTCAGGGTATGCCCGGCACCGAATTCCTCTGCAGCGAAAAGACCCGTGCCCTTATCACGGACGTCGACCCCGACAGCGGAGCCAGTATCCTGACCGATGAAGTCTTTGGGGGTGTCCTGGGGATCGTGCGGCTCCCAGGCGACACACCAAAGAAATTCCTGCACAACGCCGTTGAATTCGCCAATGATGTACTCCCCGGGTCTCTCGGCGCGGTCATCGCCATTGACCCCAAAACCCGCAAGCACAACGCCAAAGCTCTCGATGACGCTGTCGCACGCCTGCGCTACGGTGCCATCGGCATCAATATTTGGAGCGGCATGGTTTTCGCCCTGGCACCCTGGGGCGCCTACCCCGGCAACACCCCGCAGGACATCGGCAGCGGTATTGGCATGGTGCACAACCCTTTCATGCTGACGCACCTGCAGAAAGCCGTGGTCGAGGTTCCGTTCCGCCCGGCGCCACGCTCGTTCTTCGGCGGCGAGATGACGCTTTCACCAAAACCGGTGTTCTTCATCACGAATAAAACAGCCCGGACCACAATGCAGCGATTGATTAAGTTCGCCGTACACCCCAACCCGGCTGCGCTGCCAGGAATTTTCGCCGCCGCAGTACGCGGGTAAGTCACCCGTCAATCGTGGTGGGGTTGTGGCTCCTCGGGAGTCCAGGCCGTCGGTACGCCTTGCTGGCCGGGAAATAGGAAGTCGACGAAAGCCGAAGCCGTAGGTTGCGGTTCGTGGTTGGCCAGGCCCGGCCGTTCGTTGGCCTCGATGAATGCGTACTCCACGCCGGTGATGTCGGGCACGAGCAAGTCGATGCCCGTCACCGGGATGCCGATCGCCTCAGCCGCCGCGACCCCGACCCGACAAAGATCCGGATGCACCTGCGCGGTGACGTCGTGGATCGTGGCGCCCTGGTGGAGGTTGGCGGTGCGGCGAACGCGAAGCCGAATTCCTTCGGGCAGAACGTCGTCCAGCATCCACCCTGCCTCGCGGACAGTCTCCTCGGTCAGGTCGTCGAGCGGTATGCGAGACTCGCCGCCGGTGGCCGCGGAGCGCCGCCGGCTCTCGGCTGCGATCAAGTCCCGCACGCTGTGCTCCCCCGTGCCGATGATCTCGGGGGGCACCCGCAGCGCCGCGGCGACGACCCGGCCGTTGATCACCACTAACCGAAGGTCATCGCCTGTTACCCGCTGCTCGATCAACACCTCCGGGTATTGCTCCCGGGCCCGCCCCAGAGCCGTAGCGAGGTCATCTTCGGCGACAACGCCGACGGTGATGCCCTTGCCCTGTTCTCCACGAGTCGGTTTGACGACGACCTCTCCGACCTCGTGCATGAATGCGTAATCGTCGTCGTTAAAGGTGGCCAGGCGGGCACGCGGCACCGTGATGCCTGCCTCGGAGAACCGGCGCCGGGCCAGCCGCTTGTCGTCGCACCGGCACATCGCGATCGCCGAGGTGAACTCGGATAGCGACTCGCGGGTAATCAGGGTCCGGCCACCCAGAGACAGTCGCATCTCGCCGGTCTCGGCATCGAGAACCTCGACCCGAATCCCTCGGCGCAGCGCCTCGTCGGCAATGATCCGCGCATACGGATTGAGATCATCGACGGTCTCCGGCGGCGGGCTGAAGAGCGGCTCATTGATCGCGTTCTTCCGCTTGATCGCCAACACCGGAACCCGACGGAAGCCCAGCTTTTCGTAGAGGGCAATGGCGGCGGCGTTGTCATGGCCGACCGAAAGATCCATATAGGCGCGGCCCGCAGTCCGGAAGTGCTCGGCAAGCGCCCGGGTCAAGGCTTCCCCTATGCCGGGCAACCCGGCAGCCGGGTCGACCGCCAGAGTCCACAGGCTCGACCCGTGCTCCGGGTCGGAGAACAACAACTCGTGGTCGACACCGGTCACGGTGGCCACCACTTCACCGTCCTCGTCACGCACCGCAACCAGGTAGGTCACCGCGTCCGCGTCGAGATGGTTGTTCCAGATCGTCTCCACCGGCCCGGGAACCATTCCGCAGCGCACAAATACGCGGTTCATCGCGTCCGCATCCGTAGCGTCATTCAGCGTGCGCACCGTGACACCGAGCGGTGACGGCGCCAGCTCTTCGTCGTGCGCGGGAGTAAAGCGCAGCCGATAGGTATGGCTGGGATCGATGAAGAGCTCGGTTGGGGCTCGGGCAATCACCACATGAGATTCGCGGGCGTAAATGCAGATATCGCGCCGCCCGGGCGCTTCTCGTCTCAGCGCTTCGGCCAGCGTGTCGGGATCTGCGAATGTCTGACCGAAGATAAGTCGGCCCCAACCTAATTCGAGCTCGACGTCCTTGGCCATCGCATCCACCATGCGCGGCGGCGATGCGTCGTGCAGACCGAGTGTGATCGCCTCGGGGTGGTCGTCTGACGGGTCGATGACGGTCATGCGGCCGGCCCTGTCACGCCGTGGCGCTGCAGCCAAAGCTCGAGCAAGCCAATCTGCCAGAGTTCATTGCCACGCAGAGGTGTCAGCTTGCCGTTGGGGTCGGCCAACAACGCGTCGACCGCCTCGGCATCAAACAGCCCGCGCTCCTTCGCGATTGGCGCGTACAGCGCGTCGCGGATCAGATCGAGATAAGGGCCTTCCAGGTGGGTCAGCGCGGGAACCGGGAAGTAGCCCTTGGGCCTATCGATGACCTCCGACGGGATCACCCGTCGCGCAGCCTGTTTGAGTACGCCCTTGCCCTCGTGCGCGATCTTCAATTCTGGCGGACAGGTCGCGGCCAACTCGACCAACTCGTGGTCGAGAAACGGAACCCGGCCCTCCAAACCCCAGGCCATAGTCATGTTGTCTACCCGTTTCACGGGGTCATCCACCAACATCACCATCGAGTCGAGCCGCAGCGCACGATCGACACCGGTTTCGGCGCCGGCCGCAGCAAAATGCTCGCTGACGAAATGCGTGCTGGGATCTCCGGGCGCGAATTTTCCCGGCCCTAATAGTGCTTCCACGCCAGCCGCGTCGCGGTCGAAGAAGGCGCCGCGGTATTCGGTGACGGCACCCGCGAGGGTCGCGGCGGCCTGCGAACCCATCGGCGGGTACCAGTGGTAACCGGCGAACACCTCGTCGGCACCTTGACCCGACTGAACGACCTTGACGTGCCGGGCCACTTCCTGGCTGAGCAGGTAGAAGGCGACGCAGTCATGGCTGACCATCGGCTCACTCATCGCGCCGATCGCCCCGTCGAGAGCCGGAAGCATCCGGTCGGTTCCGATGCGAATCTGATGGTGATCGGTGTCAAAGCGCTTGGCGATGATGTCCGAATACTGGAACTCGTCGCCCTTGACGCCACCTGCCGACTCGAAGCCGATGGAGAAGGTCGACAGGCCATGCTGGCCGGCTTCGGCGAGCAGGCCGACGATCAGGCTCGAGTCGACACCGCCGGATAACAGGCAACCGACCGGCACGTCGGCGACGAGTCGGCGTTCAACAGCGAGGCGCAGGCTCGACAGCACGGCGTCTTCCCAGTCCCGCTCGGACCACCCGGCGCGGTCCGGGTGCCTGCTGAAGTCGGGCGTCCAGTAGGTCGTGGTGGTCGACCGACCGTCGGGCTCGATGGCAACGAGCGTCGCGGGCGGCACCTTGCGCACGCCGCGCAGGATGGTGGCCGGTGCCGGTACCACGGAGTGAAATGTCATGTAGTGGTGCAGCGCGACGGGATCGATCCGGGTGTCCACACCGCCGCCGGCCAGCAATGCCGGCAGCGTCGACGCGAATCGGATGCGGTGGCTGTCCTGAGTCAGGTACAGAGGCTTGATACCCAGCCGATCCCGGCCAAGCAATACCCGGCCGCTGTCGCGCTCGACGATCGCGAATGCGAACATGCCTTTCAGGCGGCTGACGAAGTCGTCACCCCAGCGGTGGTAGGCCTTGATCAGAACTTCGCTGTCGCTGGTCGAAAAGAACCGGTAACCGTGACCTTTGAGCTCGTCACGCAATTGCTGGTAGTTGTAGATGCAGCCGTTCCAGGCGATCGTCAGACCCAGGTCCGAATCGACCATCGGTTGAGCTCCGTGCTCGGTCAGGTCGATGATCTTCAGGCGACGATGTCCCAGCGCAACGCGCCCCTGTGACCAGACTCCGGCACCGTCCGGCCCCCGTGGCGCCATCACGGCAACCATGGCCGAAACCGCTGCTACATCGGGTACGCGATCGTCGAGTCGCACCTCACCGGTGGCTCCGCACATATATTCGACCCTAACTGCGGCCAAACGAAAAGGAGACGTCGGTACCGCAGCTCGCGTGTGACCAGGGCGTTCGCACTATGTGCGGCTACCCCCGCCGGTGTCGTGATGTACCGCGAGGACGGGCCACCGGTCCGGTACAGATTTCAGTCGATGACGGCCGCGGTCGTCGAACGCGAGTCCGGATCCGAGTACAAGCGGCGGGACCGCACCGGAGACCAGGACTTCGTCAGGTCGGGCGATGCCCATGATTCGCGCCGCTGTATGTATCGCGATGCCATGCACATCGCCGTCCTCCACTTCGATCTCACCCGTATGCAATCCGCAGCGCACCTGAGCAACGGGACCGCGGATCGCGTCAACGACGATGCACGCCGGGTGATTCGTTGGCGCGGACTCCGTCACGGCACCCTTTGCACCCCTTTTGTTAAACGGGATTACCACCGTCGTTCACCTATCGGACGATAGTGGGATGTGCCGTGAAATATGTTGCAGCCGATTCGGATTCGCCTATAGGGTGAAGCCATGATCAAGAACAGCATCGGGACAATGTTCATCGGCCACGGCGGCGGCGCCGGCGGTGGCCGTGGTGGTGGCGCTGGTGGTGGCCGCGGTGGCGGTGCCGGCGGTGGCCGCTAAAGCTAAATACCTTTTCCTTTGCGCCCCTTGACTTCTCATTGCATAGTTGTGGGCGCCGAAGTGTGCGCGGCGATAGTCCCGTTGAGGCAGCTATGCCTCAACGGGACTCGCTGTCGTATATGGATGTCCCGCTAGAGCACGACAAGATCCGCACCCGCGATTAGCACCTTGGCCACCCGACTGGAAGACTGCTGATATGCAAGCGATCAGCGGCACCGTGCGTTCGGCTTCCCCACAAGACGCGGCCGCTTGCGTAGCGATCTACCGCCCGTATGTGGAGAACACGGCGATCAGTTGGGAGCTCGAGGCACCAACCCCCGACGAGATGGCTTCGCGTATCGCCTCGGCCCAAAAAGCCCACGAATGGCTGGTTCTCGAGGATGACGATCAGGTCATCGGCTTCGCCTACGGCCACGCAATCATCAGCCTGCCGTCTTTCAAATGGTCAGCCGAGACGGGCATCTACATCGGCAGCGACTATCACCGCGCAGGCTGGGGCCGCAGACTTTATACCGAAGTGCTGCAGCGGCTTGCCGACCGCGGATACCGCCGAGCATTCGCCGGCATCACCCAACCCAACCAGGCCAGCAACGCATTTCACCGATCCTTCGGGTTCGAAGATGTTGGCGCATACCGGCGCGTCTATTGGAAGCACGACAGGTGGCACGACGTCGCCTGGATGCAACTCGATCTAGGCACAGCCGACCGCGAAGGACCGCCCGGTCCAATCAGCTAACGCACGCCGATTATGTTGCGCCGCTGTCTCATAGCGCCGCTCTCACCGGCGGGTACGCAACGCAACGTAGTACTCGTGCCGTCGGGTTTGGTCGACGGTATAGCTGATCGCTTTCATCACGCCGTCAGTATCGACCTCCACCCAGCGCTCGGTGCGCTGGCGTTCAAATTCGCTCCACGATGCGACGGTGAACCTCTCAAGGAATGAATTGGGTTCTTCGACACTGTGATACAGCCGCCAACTGTGGCCGCCCGTTCGCAGCCGTGACTGCCTGACCTCCCGCATCGCTTCGACGAAGTCGTCGAGATTCTCGGGCGGCACGTGGTAGCGCACGGCTACCAGCACCGGTCCATCTTGAGGGCACGGTTCAAACACGAGCGTCGGTGTCGGCCAGGCGCTGGAAACCTCGACACTTTCCGTCCCGGTGCACGGCCGCAGCGGAAGGACGGCAACGGTGAGGGCGACAACGCCCAGCACCGCCGCCGACCACAGCATCGCGACGTCAAGTCCCCACCGGGTGGCAAGGACGCCCCAGATATAGGCGCCAAGCGCCTGAGACCCGGTGGAGACCAGCAGATACAACGACAATCCGCGGGCCCGAACCCATCGCGGCAGCGACAGCTGCGCTGCAGCGTTCAGCGTCGTCAACGTGATCAGCCAAGCCATCCCCGACAGCATCAAGAAGGGAAGCGCCGCGGTAAACGGCAGCCAGACCACGGCCAGTGGCGCAAGGCTGTACGCGACGGCCGACATCGCCAGCAGCACGTTGTCCGACATCCGTTCGTGCAACGGCCCGGCGGCAAGGACTCCGAGTATGGCGCCAAAACCGATGGCCCCCAGCGCTACACCGTAGCCGCCGGCTCCCAGATTCCATGTGTGTGCGGCCGCCACCGGAAGCAGAGCCAGGATGGCCGAAGCAGGAAAAAGGAAAAGAGCTGTGCGTAACAAGATCCTGCGAAAAATGGGGCTGTTGTCAATGTATTGCAGTCCGGTGATGATGGCCTGGCCGAAGTGTTCTCGCTCGAGTGGCGCGACTTGCCTCGGCCGGTTCCACAGCCGCAGTGCAATGATGATTGCCGAGAACGACACGGCGTTGATCGCGAAGACTGCCGAGGGGCCAAGCCAGGCCACCACGATGCCGCCGATTGCCGGACCCAACGCCCGAGTCGAATTGGCCGAGACGCTGCCCAGTACCGAGACGGCCGGTATCTGCTCACGCGGAACAACCTCGGGCTGAATTGCCTGCCAGGCCGGACCGGTTAGCGCAGCAGCGAATCCGATGGCCAAGGTGAACAGCAAGAGTGCCGTCGGGGTGAGACGACCAAGGTTCGTCAGCAGCGCGAGGGCAAGCGCTACCAGCACGGCATACGACTGCAGAAAAATCAGCAGTCGGCGCCGGTCGAACAGGTCGGCAAGCACGCCGGCGAACAATCCCAAGAGCAGCGTCGGACCCAGACTCGCGGTCTGAACCAGGGCCACGATGACGTCAGGGCTGTGCTTTTCCACCAAGAACCACTGCGCCGCCACGGCCTGCATCCAGGTCCCCATGTTGGAGATGAACTGGGCGATAAATAGGCCCCGGTACACGCGATTACGCAACGGCGCCCACGTAGACGGTTTCCCTCCGTCGGCACGCTGCTGGTCTGGAATCACCGGTGCACCGATGGTCGACAACCCCTCTGCTCGGCCAACGCCATTCGCGTTGTTTTCAGAATTAGAAGTTTATGACATCGGTCGCCGGCCCTCGCAGCACGGATCCGCACCCGGACCATCCTCGTCACCCCTTGCTGGGCCAAACGGAGCTACTGCGGGTTGGCGTACTCCGCATTCGCTGGTACACAACGACTCTGGCTGTTGACGAGTACCCGAGGACTCCTCGCCGATAAGGTGGCCCCATGTCGGGCTGCTCACGCCAACCGCTCTACCTGCTGGCGGACAGTCAGCTGCTGTTCTGGAAGCTGCGGGACCGACTGCTGCTCGAGATGGCACTCGACGGGTTGGGCCCGGACACAAAACCGCGCGCGGCCTATGTCGGTGCCTCGAATGGGGATCGTCTGGAGTTCTACGAGATCTTCGAAGCGGCGATGGATGCGGTTGGAATCACCAACCGTCGAATGATCAATTCGTCGTTCGGCCCTGACGACCGCACCTTCCTAGAAGGCGCCCAGCTGATCGTCCTCGCAGGCGGCGATGTGCATCTCGGCTGGACCACGTTCGAGAGAACAGGAATGAAGGATCTGATCCTCGGCCGGTATACCCAAGGCGCAATCCTGGTGGGCATTTCAGCCGGCGCGGTCCAGCTCGGACAGTATGGACCGGTAGAGGCGTCGGAATCCGCTGAGTTGCTCGACGTGTTCAACCTCGTCCCCGCGGTCGTCGACACGCACGACGAACGAGCCGACTGGGCGCGGCTGGCGCGCACGATTCAGTCATTGCAGGGCTCGGCCACCGGGCTCGGAATCCCGTCCGGCGGCGGAGTCATCGTGCATACAGATGCCAGCATTGAGCCGCTGCGGCGCCCTGCGCACCAATTCCGTTTCGACGGAGCACACGTCATGCACTCACTGCTTCCCGCCACAGAGGTGTAACTGATATAACCTGCACGACAACGCAATACGCGAACTACGCGTTGTCTCCCAGCTGGGCCGGTGCGGCCTCGAGGGTCGCGATCTTGTCGAGACCGCTGATGGTGAGGACCCGAATTAGCAAGGGGTGGACGATGATGTGCAGACCGTCGACTTTGTCGGCATGATTGAAAAGCACATTGATTCCCGCGCTGTCCAGGTACCTGACCGTGCTGAGGTCGATGGTGATTGGCCTTCGAGTTCCCGCGCTCGCCGTGTTGAGTGCCTGGATCAGCTGGGCGACGTTGCTGAGATCGATCTCGCCTGTCGCAGTCACCCGGGGCGCCCCGTCGGGGCCGTCGTCGGTGTTCAGACTGAGCTCTGCGGCCATTAGGCGATCCTCGCGTACAAGTGAACTGTGGTGCCGGCTTCGGTGGAGCGAATTGTGATGTCCTCCACCAGACCTCGCATCAGGATGATGCCGCGGCCCCGATTGCCACCGGGGGCTGTGCGCGGTGTCTTCCAGGTGCCGCTGTCGATGACCGTCACGTGCAGCGAGTCGACGACTGCGGTCGCTCGCAATGAGACGGTGCCCGCGCTCTGGCCGCGGTAACCGTGCTCGATGGCGTTGGCGACGGCTTCACCTACGGCGGTGAGCACGTATTGAATTTGTTCTGGCTCAATGCCCGCCTGGGCCAGCCAGCCGCGCAACGCATCGCGGCTCGGGGCGAGGTGATCGACATCGGCGTCGAATCTCATCGCCAGTGGAGCGGGCTGCCTATAGAGCAGCATGGCCACATCGTCTAAGTAGCCGCTCCGCGGCTCGAGTCAGACCATGAGATGGTCTGCCACCTCATCGAGCGACTGCGAACGACCTTCCTTCACGAGATCGGTAGCACTGGCGATGCCGTCGTCGATCGAACGACCGCGGCGTTCGACTAGACCATCGGTGTAGAGCAGCAGCGTCGACCGCGGCGGCACCGTCAGGCGATTTTCCGGTCGAATCCAATCCGGTCGCAGCGCCAGGGGCAGCCCGTGTTCGCCATCCAGCTGCTCGGCGGTTCCGTTGGCGTGCACAATGATCGGTGGCGGATGACCGGCATTGGAGTACACGATCTCACCCGTGGTCAGGGTGAGCACCGCGCAGAACGCAGTGGTGCAGCGGGCACCGGGCAGGCGCGCGGCGAAGCGGTCCAACCCGGCCAGCGCCGCACTGGGATTGGGCTGGTCGAGCAGCAGTGCACGACAGGCACTTCGGAGCTGACCCATCACCGTGGCAGCAGCCAACCCGTGACCGACACAGTCGCCGACCATCAATGCGATGCGCCCGTCGTCGAGATCGACGACGTCATACCAATCGCCGCCAACCTGTAGCGGGTGATTGGCGGGGTGATACCGGACCGCAAAGCCTCCCGGCAGATTCGACGGGCCGAGCATCGCGTGCTGCAGTGCCAGGGCGGTTTCGCGTTGCTCGTCCAACTGATAGACGCGATGCAGACCTTGGCTGAGCCGCCCGCCCAGGACCTTCAGCAGGTTGTGATCCTCAGAGGTGAACGGCCGTTGCTCTGACAAGTCGATCCAGACGACCAGCACTCCTCGGGGATGCTGCAGTGAAATGCCTGCCGTACCAGCCTCTCCGGTGACCGTGGTGAGCAGATCGGAATCGCGGAGCGACTCGATCAGCTGCCGGTGGCGGGGCGGCAGTTCGGCCCAACCGCAGGGCTCACCGGCGAAGACCAATGCCGGCGCGGTCTCGTGGGCAGCGTCGCGGGCGAACGTCGCGGCCAGAACGCGGCGAGCGTTCCAGGTCTGACGTAATACACCGACGGCCCCTTGCAAGGTTTCGTCAAGCGTATCCTCTTGTGCCAGTTGCTGATTCAATCCAGCCAGGGCAAGCTGGCTCTGCACGACGTAGTGCTCGGTCGTGATGTCGCGCAGGGTGCCGACCACAATCCGGCGACCGGTGTCCGGGTCGGCCACGTGGTTGAAGTTGGCCGCGACCCACAGTCGGTGGCCGTCCCGGTGGACTACCGGAGCGCTGAAAGCGCCGTGGGCCTCGTTAACCAGCTGCTCGAAGACCCCCTCGACCTGCCGGTAAGCCTCCGGGTTGGCCTCGGCCTCCGGCCACCAGGGGTGGGGGACTTCATAGGGCAGCTGTTCGGAGCCGTAGCCCAGGATCTCGGTGAACGCGGCGTTGACCTCGATGACGGCACCCTCTTCGTCGCAGACAAAGAACCCTTCCTGTAGCGAATCCACCAGGGCGGTGCGCCAGCGGGTGTGGTGGCTGCGCAACCGGGACAGTTCGACGTTGACTCGCACCCGCGCCAGCAGCTCGGCAGCGGCGAACGGCTTGACCAGATAGTCGTCCGCGCCGGCCAGCAAGCCTTCGATCGAGGCTTCCTGACCCGCGCGCGCCGACAGCAGCAGCACGGGTAAGGCAGCGGTGCGCGGGTCACTGCGCAGCGCCGCGAGCAGTTGCAGACCGTCCAGCTCGGGCATCATGACGTCGCTGATGATGAGGTCGGGAAGTTGCGCGCGGACGGCGTCCAGCGCCTGCCGCCCGTCGGTCACCCCGGTGACCTGGTACCCGGAAGTCTGCAGCAGGTTCGTCAGGTATTCACGCATGTCGGCGTTGTCGTCGGCGACGACGACACGTGTCGGTTCACCGTCTTTTCGAGCCGGCGCGACCGCCGTCATCATCGCCGTGGTGCTGGTGTCGGGCGGTGTGACGCCGGGCAGCCAGCGCAAGGCTTCCTGCACGTACGGTTCGGCGATCACGCCGAGTACCGGACGCTCTCTCGGTGGTGCCGACACCTCGTCGGGTGGAAGATGGGCCGCGCCGAAGGGCAATCGAATGACGAAGCGGGTGCCGGTGCCTTCCTGGCTCTCGACCGCGATGGTGCCACCGTGCAACCCGACAAGCTCTTTGACCAGAGCCAACCCGATTCCACTGCCCTCCGTGGATCGTGCCCGGACATTCTCAACGCGGTGGAAGCGCTCGAAGAGCCGGGGCATTTCGGTGGCGGGTACCCCGATTCCGGTGTCGGACACGGTAACGATGGCATTAGATTCGTCGCGGCTCGCCGCGACCACGACCGACCCTTCGAACGTGAACTTCAACGCGTTGGACAACAGGTTGAGGATCACCTTCTCCCACATCTCGTGATCCAGATAAACCGGTTCGTCGAGTGGCGGGCAGTCGACCGTGAAAGTCAGGCCGGCCCGGTCGATCGCCGAGCGGAAGACACTGGCCAAATCGGCGGTGACGGTTGATAGGTCGACGGGCTCGAACCTGGCCCGCATTCGCCCCGCCTCGATGCGCGAAAAATCCAACAGCGTGTTGACCAACTTCGCCAGCCGCAGGCCGTTGCGATGAATGAGTTCTAACTCTTGGCGTGTCTGCTCATCGAACCCGGCCACCCGGGCCCGCAACTCGTCGACCGGCCCGAGGATCAAGCTGAGCGGAGTGCGGAACTCGTGGCTGATGTTGGAGAAGAACGCCGTCTTCGCCCGGTCGAGTTCGGCCAGGCCCTCGGCGCGCTGCTGCTGAGCTTGATAGCTGCGCGCGCTGCCCACGCCCGCGGCGATGTAGCCCGCCACGAGCTCCACAAAGCCGCGGTAGCCGTCGTCGAGCTGGCGGTACCGATTCAGACCAGCCACCAGGAATCCGACTGGTTCCCCACCCTGCTGCAACAGCGGCACCACGAGTGCCTGAATAGGCGGCTCCGGCCAAGCGCCGGTGGGCAGGTCCAATGAGTCGCCGTCGAGCTCGATCAGCTCGGTTTCGCCCTGCGTCAACTTGTCGATCGGCCACGCGGAAAGGGCGCCGCCTGGAAGTATTTGCGGCGCCGCCGGATGCCCGGGCGCGACTCCACTGACACCGGCCAGCTGCGCTTCGCCGTGATCACCGAACAGATAGGTGAGCGTGAACGGGAGGTCGTACGGGTTGTTCGCGAGTTGGTGGGCGGCGTAGTCCAATATCTGACGCTCGGTACGCACGACGCTCGGATCTGAGCCCAGGTCCCGCAGCGTGGCTATCCGACGCTGAGCGATCACCCGATCGGTGTCTTCTCGGACTACGCAGAGCATCCCGACGACGCTCGCGTCCTCGTCGCGCAACGCGCTGTAGGAGAAGGTGTGATACGACTCCTCGGGGTAGCCCGAGCGCTCCAGGATGAGCATCAAGGCCTCATCCCAGGTCGCCTCCCCCGTCGCCAGCACGCTCTCGATTCGCGGACCGATGTCGTTCCAGATTTCCGCCCAGACGTCGCTGGCCGGGCGGCCGAGCGCCCACGGGTACTTGCGGCCCAGGGTGTCCCGGCGATAGGCGGCATTGCAGAAGAACGTCAGTTCCGGGCCCCAGGCCATCCACATCGAGAACCGCGACGACAGCAGAATGTTGACCGCCGTGCGAAGGCTTTGTGGCCATCCCTGCACTGGTCCGAGTGGAGTGGACGTCCAGTCGACGGCGGCTAGATCGCGGCCGATCTCCTGGTCTGCCCGGAAAACCACTGCCATCCCTCTCGAAATGTGACATGCCCAGCGACCGTTACCTAGCCGCTGCCCGTCGCGGTTGCGTCAAGACAATCATTCACCCCGTTCGCGCCGCCAGCTTTTCGCTGGATAACGCGGAATCGTGAAGTTATTGCGGGCAAGCGGCTTCGGTAAATGACTTATCCGGTTTGCGGTCGCCTCAGCACAGAGCTGTGGTAAACGGTGTCGGCGACCGACACGGAGTCGTCGTGCGCCTGGATCGCAGCAAGACCGTTGTCGGCCAACAGCTGTCGCATGGGGGTACCGACTGAGCTCCAGCCAAGATCCTCGAGATGAGCTGCGACGTCGCTGCGCTCGCCCTCGAAGCCGAGGTCCGTGAAGTCCAGTTCGAGGCCATGCTCACGCCATTTGGCGCTGGCCTTGCGCATCAGCTCCCACGCTCGTTCCTTATCGACCTGCGGCCGCTCCGGAGTGGCTTCGCAGGCCAACCGGCTGCCCTCGGCACTGAGCGCGGTGATGTTGTCCAGCAAGGCATCCTGGGCCGCTGGCGGCAGGTATCCGAAAAGCCCCTCGGCGATCCAGGCGGTGGGCCGGCTGGTGTCGAAACCGGCATCACGTAGAGCCGTCGGCCAGTCCTGCCGCAGATCGATGGCAACCGCGCGCAGGTCGGCTTTCGGAGCGGCACCCAAGCCGGCCAGTGTGGTGGTCTTGAACTCGATCACTTCAGGCTGGTCGATTTCGAACACCGTCATGTCGTCGGGCCACGCCAGTCGATAGGCACGCGCGTCGAGACCGGACGCCAGGATTACGGCCTGACGGATCCCGGACTGAGTCGCGTCCCGAAAGAAGGTGTCAAAGAAGCGAGTCCGGGCGGCCATCGCATCGGGCATGTGGCCGAGCTTCCAGCTCGCCTCGTGGTAGTCGACGTCCGCGGCATCGATCTCGCCGTCGGCCCAGCGGGTGAAGAACTCCACGCCGACGGCACGGACAAGCGGTTCGGCAAACGGGTCCTCGATCACCGGGTTGTCGGCCTTGGTGGCGATCGCGCGGGCGGCGGCCACCATCGTGGCTGTCGCGCCCACGCTGGTGGCCAGGTCCCAGGTGTCGTTGTCTGTGCGTGGCATGCGCCTGTTCTCCAATGTCGGCTTAGCAGGATTACTTAGGTAGTATAACCAACTCTGGAGTGCCGCGCAGACGCCGACAAAATCCTGGAGGCGGTCGAACAGCCCGGCGGCAGCGCCAGCACTGCATACTGAGACCGCGTAGCGACTGGCGACGAGATCGGAGGGTTGCCGTGGGTCTGCTTGACAACAGGGTTGCCTTCGTGACCGGCGCGGCACGAGGCATGGGGCGTAACCACGCGCTGCGTCTCGCGCGCGAAGGCGCTTCGATCATCGGCGTAGATGTCGCAGCCGACGTTTCGCCCCATAACGGGTACCCCGCCGCCACCGAAGCCGACCTCGAGGAAACCGCTCGTTTGGTGGCGGCCGAGGGCCGGCCGTGCTTGATGGAGATTGCTGACGTGCGGAACTCCGACGCGCTGGACGCGGTGTTGGCAGACGGCGTCGAGCGCTTCGGTGGACGCCTGGACGTTGTGGTCGCCAACGCAGGTATCAGCAACTGGGCCCGCTTCTGGGAAATGTCGGACGAGCAGTGGCAGACAATGATCGACATCAACCTGACCGGTGTGTGGCGCACACTGAAAGCCGCAGTGCCTCACATACTTTCGGCGGGTAATGGTGGCTCGATCATCAATATCAGCTCGGTCGCGGGGATTAAGGCGCTGCCGTGCCAGAGTCATTACAGCGCCGCGAAACACGGCGTGGTAGGGCTGACCAAGTCGGCCGCGATCGAACTCGGGGAATACAACATCCGGGTCAACTCGATCCATCCGTGGGGTGTCGCCACCGCGCCTGCTGAAGACCCGAATGTCGTGGAGATGCTCACTGCGCACCCGAGCTACATCATGTCCTTCGGCGCCATGCTGCCCACGTTGTTCCCCGCGCAGGTCGATGACATCTCCGATGCCGTCATCTATCTGGCCTCGGATCTGTCCCGTGCTGTCACCGCAACACAGTTGACCGTCGATATGGGTGCCACCAAGGTCTAGCTGGATGCTGCGCGTCGGAGCGGGATTGTGGGCCGCACTTCCCGAAATGATCGGGCCGAGGAAAACACTGGCTGCAGGCCACCTGCGCTGGCATGGTTGCGGTCGTGCGGGTGTGGCTGAGCGGCTAGGCAGCGGCCTGCAAAGCCGTATACACGGGTTCGAGTCCCGTCACTCGCTCCACGAGCAGCTAGGCGTTCGGAGTCACGAGGAACTTCTCGCCGGTGGCTCGCTTGACGTAGGTGTTGAACGCCTCGGGCGTGAGCATGCCGGCAAGGGAAACCTCCCGGGTGTAACTACTTGCGAAGGTCGTGGTGAGTTCCGCTGCCACTCGACCGCGCAGCCGACCGAAAGTCTCGGCCCCCGCGTTCTGCAGGAACGGAGTGAGTAGCCACCCGCCTACGCCCCACGCCATGCCGAAGCTCCTGGTGAGCACCGTCGGACTGGTGTCAAGTGCGCCGTAGATGTACACCTGCTTGTGGACGCTCGACCCGTAGCGTGAGTACTGCCCGGCTGTCGCGCTAGCCGCCTTCTCCATGCCGTTGAGGATCTGGCTGGCCAGCGTTCCACCACCCGTGGCGTCGAAAGCGATCGTCGCGGATGTCGCCTTGAGAGCCTCGACCAAATCGGTCGCAAACGACGGTGATGACGAGTTGAGGACATGGGTTGCGCCGATCGTCCTGAGTAACTCCTCTTGCTCGGGCTTGCGAACGATGTTGACCAGCGGTATCTCATCCTTGTGGCAGAGCTTGACCAGCATTTGACCGAGGTTCGACGCCGCAGCGGTGTGTACCAGGCCCGAATGTCCTTCGCGGCGAATCGTTTCCGTCATTCCGAGTGCCGTCATTGGATTAACGAAAGACGAAGCTCCGTCCCTCGCCGTAGCCCCCTCGGGCAGGACTAGACATCCGGATGCGTCGACCGCTCGGTATTGCGAGTACATCGCGCCGCCAGCAATCGCCACCGTCTTACCGACCAGCGCTTGGGCCGCTTCGGATGACCCCGCAGCCACCACGGTTCCGGCACCTTCATTGCCCACCGGCAGCGACTCGTCGAGTCGAGCCGACAGCGCTCCGAGGCTCCCCTCTGCCAGAGACGCGGTGACAGTGGGACGCTCGGGCGTACCCGTGACCGTGGCAGTGGTCATGTCGGCGCTGGCAATGAGAAGGCCCAGGTCTGACGGGTTGATCGGCGAAGCTTCCACCCGCACCAGCACTTCATTTGGGCCGGGGGCCGCAACCCGAACCTCTTGCAGCGAGAGTTCGAGGGTGCCATCCGACGTCACCAACGAACGCAACTCCAGTGCTGTATCGGGCAAGTCTGCGGTCATGGGCGGTGCCTCGTTCCTGTTGGGGGTCTGCTTCAAGCGAGTTAACGCCAAACTCCGCTACAGATCTTCCGGCACGGGGTCGAGGTAAAACCATCGGCTGGCGCGGCGCTCGAAGCGGCTGCGCTCATGCAGGCTGTCGGTGCGGCCCGCGGACTCGAACCTGGCCGTGAATTCCACTTCCCCGGAATCGTCATCCGGGCCACCCGCGAGAGTGTCGATCACGTCCAGGCCAATCCAGGTGACGCCGGGGTCGACGGTCACGTCGGCCGGTCGTGTTCGCGGGTGCCAGGTGCGGAACAGATAGTCCGCGTCGCCGCAGACGAAGGCCGAATATCTCGATCGCATCAATTCCTCGGCCGATCGAGCCAGCGACTCGCCATCGTGCAGCGGCCCGCAACAAGCGCGATAGCTCTTGCCGGCGCCGCAGGGGCACGACGGTCCGAGGAGTTCGTCCACGTGGTTCGCTTTCTGACTTACGTCACGCGCGCGATGGATAGCTCGGCCAATGCACATCTTCCTAGCCTCAAAGTATGCGTGAAACGGCATCCTCGACCATCCGCGACGCGATCGCGATTGTGGAGAATTACCGGACCTGTGAGTTCACCACAGTGTCCCGTGATGGAACACCGCAGACGTGGCCAGTCAGCGCGCTACTCCTGCGCGATGGACGATTTCTGGTCTGCACCAGCATCGGGTTTCCGCAAAAGGCTTTCAACATCCGACGCAATCCCAAAGTGAGCCTGCTGTTCTCGGAGCCAACCGGTAGCGGATCGTCCCGGTCGGGCGCCGTGTTGATCTGCGGGCACGCGACAGCCGAGGACCGGGTGATCGCCGACATGGCATCCTCGCCAGATTTGGCGGCCCTGTGTCAAACGGTGATCGATCGACAACCGGCCAGCAAGTTCATGAGCTCGTTCCTCGGGCGCGTCCTATTTCCGTCGTACTACTGGCGGCTAGCGATATATGTAACACCCGCACATGGGTTCCACTGGCGTACACGGGATTTCGGTGTAGCCCCAGAGTCACTCGATCTGAAGGAGCTTGGCCGTGTGGCAGCTGGCAAGTGAGTCGCTCAGCGCGTTTCCGGAGGTGGTTATCACGACGGTCGGCATCGGAGGACATCCCGTCAGCGTCCGGCAGCGTTCGCCGCGCTACGACGCGGAAACGGGCGAAATGCCGGTGCTGATGCCGGCATCCGTCGCCCCTGCCGCCGGACCGGCGAACGTGCTCGCGCACTCCCACGACGAGGACCTGTGGAACCTACGAATCGTGCGGATCAAGGGACGTCTGGAGAGTCGCGACGGGGGCTGGATTTTTGTCAGTACCGCGTTCACGCCGCCATCGCCGGAAGGATTTAAATCGAGGTGGCTGATGGCTAAGGCTATGCGGCGCAGCTCATCTCGATACCTCGCCGCGCGGGGATTAGCGCACCCAAAAGTCAATTGGACGATCCTCAAAAGGATGCAACGTCAGGCGCAACTGAATCGGCGCCAGGGCCAATAGCAGCAACAGGATTTGCATGAATACCAAACCGCCACGCTTCGGCGCGGTCCTGTGCACACGGGGCTCGGTCACAGGCCTGATTGATCAGGCCCGCCACGCTGCGGACAGTGGTTGTGACGTCGTGCTGTTGCCCGATCACCTCGGCTATAGCGCACCTCTTCCGTCCCTGGTAGCCGTTGCCGCCGCGGCGCCCTCGGTGCGCGTGGGCAGTTGTGTGCTCAACTGCGGCTTGTACCGGCCTGCCCTGTTGGCACGCGACCTGGCGGCGGTGGACTCCGCAACCGACGGCCGCCTCGAGATCGGGTTGGGTGCCGGCTATGTTGCCGGGGAATTCGAGACGGCGGGCCTGCGCTTCCCGACGCCCGCAGAGCGCGTGCGCCTGGTCGGAGAACATGTCGAGCAGATCCGCGCGACGTTCGCCGATCCGGACTATTCACCTACGCCGATCCAGCATGCGCCGCCGATCATGATTGGCGGTACGGGCGACAAGATGTTGGCGATGGCGGCCACGCATGCCGACATCGTCTCGATATTGACGTTCGGCACCGAAAGCGAACTGGTGCAACGTGTTCAGTACGTCAAGGAGCACGCGGGCGCACGCCTGGATCAGATCGAGCTTTCGTTCAGCTTCGGCCAGGTAGCCATCGACGATCCCAACGACCTGCTGATCCTCAAACGGGCGGCGCCCGAAATGCCTGAGTCGCAACTCCGCTCGATGGCGACATGTTTGGACGGTCCCATCGAAGCGGCCACCGAGCGCATCTCGCGCATGCGGCAAGAGCTGGGCATCGGCTACTTCACCTTCTCCGTCGGTGAAGGCCGCGGCCTCCGCTGGCCTACCCTCGAGAAACTAATCGCCGGAGTCAAAGGATAAATCAGCATGCATGCGACGACGGTCGCTGCGGGCCACGTTGGAATATGCTGCGGCGCAATGTCTCACCTGGCGCCTCACGGTAACGGTCGGCATGCGCGGCCGCGAACCTGCCGAGATGGTTGAAGCCCCAACGATGTGCCACCGCAGCAACGGTGGTCATCGACGGATCGGATTCCAGCAGCATTCGGTGTGCTCGGCGCAGCCGAACCTCGCGCAGATACGCCATCGGCGATGTGTCAAGGTGCCGCCGGAAACCTAGCTGTAGCGAACGGACACTGACGCAGCTGCGAGCCGCGATCGAGGACAGCGTCAATGGCAGATGCGCTTCCTCCTCGATGATTTCGATGGCGGTGCGAATCGCGCGGGGTGCGGCCAGCCCTTCACCTTCGGTAAGAGCATCGCGGAGCGAATGGTCGGCGGCGAGTAGGAATCCGTGCACCAGACTGTCGACAAAGGGCAACCCGACGAGCGGATGATTGAGCAGACTGTCGGGGGAGAAAAGCTGTCCGCTGAGCAGCGCCAACATCTTGATCCAGTTGCGCGCCGGCAGTGACGTGGTCGCCATCACGGGCGTGAAGTCGACCTGCGAAGTCACCCGCCGACCGAGCGCGTCACTGAGAGCGTCGTTGACGACCCAACGGTCCATGAGCAAGGTGAGCATCCTGGCGCCGGCACCCCATCGCGCCTCAGTCATACCGCCCGGCGCGGCGACGGCGGCATTGCCCGGACCGGGACGCACCGACACTCCCCGGTGTACGCATTCCATGTGCCCCGAGATCAGCACCACTACCCGGAATGCATCGCAGAGCTCGGCGCGATCCATCGACACGTCGGCGTCGACGATGACTTCGGCGAGTGTGATCGGCCCGACGCGGGCCAGCCGGTGGGTGAGCCGGAATTCCTCCGGATCGGTCAGCAGATCGAGGTGCGGTTTCTGGCAGCAGGTAAGGGACCAGTCATCGAAATTCTTGGACCGCGTCCAAGCGTGCAGATCCGATGCGTCTGTTGTCGATCGGTTTGTCACTCGACCTTGATCACCATCCCGCAGATACCCCTCAGCACGGGGTACTGACCACAGTAACTTTTCCGGCTTTGCTCTGCTAGACGGCTGGTGGTGACATGCGCTGAATGGACACATCGACGCGCAATCCGGCTGGTCTGCGCGTCGGGGCATACGATCTGAGCGTGAAAGGCAGGCCAACGAAGGCCGACGTTGCGCGAATGGCCAACGTCTCGACCGCGACCGTCAGTTACGTGCTCAATAACTCAGTCGGGCGCACCATTTCGGCGCAGACGCGCGCCGCGGTGCGCAGCGCGGCCACTGAACTGGGGTACCGGCCCAACCTGGCCGCTCGTAATCTGGCCCGCGGAAAGAGCGGCGTCATCTTGTACATCGTGCCGCAACTCGCCGGCGGCGAGATGCCCATGCAGGTCGGCACTCACATGACCACCGAGTTGACCCGACGCGGAATCATGCAGGTTCAGCTCTTCGAGACCGAGCGCGACGACGCCGTCGCCGACGCCATCAACCAGCTGCAGCCGATCGCGGTGACGAGTTTGTTTCCCTTGGGCCGCAAGGCATCAAGCGCCGTGAAGGACGCGGCCATTCCCCACATCTGCGTCCACACGCTGCCGGGCCTCGGCGACCCGCAGTATTCGGTCGGACAGATGCGCGTGGACCATCTCGTCGCACGGGGACACCGCAATGTGGCGTTCGCGTACTCGGGCGATCGCCGGTGGCGCGCACTCGGCGATTACTGGATCGACGGCGTCCGGCACGCAGCGCACCAGCATGGGCTGCCCGATGTCGTCGTGACGGCGTTCACGCCGGACGACAGCGCCGCGGTGGTTGGTGAACTGCACGCGGCCGGCGTCTCCGCGGTCTGTGCGCAGAGCGATGAGGTGGCCTTCGTGGTGCTCGACGGCGTGCGGCGCGCCGGACTACGTTGCCCCGACGATCTCGCGGTCATCGGCGTGGACGCGACGGCCCTGGCTCCCTTCAGCATCCCCGCGCTGACGACGGTGACGTTCGACCGCACGGCGATCGCCGAAGTGGCACTAGCAGCGGTTTTAGCAGAGCTGGAGCTTCCCGACGAAGCACGCTCGGCTGCCCGGGACATCGCGACGCTGGTCATCCGAGAGTCCACCTGAATCTTGTGCTCGCCTTCCGACGGACACTGGACACTCACTAGTTACGCGCGTAACCTCTGACGGGCAGCGAGCGCATTCTGCGTCTCGGAGCGGCTCGTCGAAAGGATGAAGGACATTGACTGACGCCATCGCGGTGTTCAACCCCTCCAACGAAGAGCTGATTATCGAGGTCCCCGATTCCGACCAGGCGGCCGTCGACGCGGCGGTGGCCCGCGCCCGTGAAACCTTCGAGTCTGGAGTGTGGCGCAAGGCGCCCGCGTCGCACCGAGCGAACGTCCTCTTCCGCGCCGCGCGCATCATCGAGGAACGTATCGACGAGCTCGCCGCGCTCGAGGGTCAAGACAACGGCATGAACCTGACCGCCGCACGCCACATCATCCCGGTGTCGGTCGACATGCTGAAGTACTACGCCGGCTGGGTCGGCAAGATCCACGGCGAGTCAGCCAATCTGGTGTCCGACGGTCTGCTCGGCACCTGGGAGACGTACCACACCTTCACCCAGCTCGAGCCGGTCGGCGTCGTCGGCCTGATCATCCCTTGGAACGGACCGTTTTTCGTGGCGATGCTCAAGGTCGCCCCCGCACTGGCGGCGGGTTGCAGCGCCGTTCTCAAGCCCGCCGAGGAAACGCCGCTGACCGCGCTCAAGCTCGAGGAGATCTTCCGCGAGGCGGGTCTGCCCGACGGCGTCCTGAATGTCATCACCGGCTATGGCGAGACCACCGGTGCCGCGCTGACCGCACATCCTGACGTCGACAAGATTTCGTTCACCGGATCGACGGAGGTTGGACGGCTGATCGTCAAGGCGGCCGCGGGCAACCTCAAGCGGCTGACGCTCGAGCTCGGTGGCAAGTCACCGCTGATCATGTTCGACGACGCCAACCTCGACAAGGCGATCATGGGAGCCGGCATGGGCTTGCTCGCCGGCTCGGGGCAGAACTGCTCGTGCACCTCGCGTATCTACGTTCAGCGCGGCATCTACGACCAGGTGGTCGAGAGCCTCGCCGGGTTCGCCCAGATGCTGCCGATGGGCGGCAGCGACGATCCTGATTCGGTGCTGGGGCCGCTGATCAGCGACAAGCAGCGCAAACGAGTCGAAGGCATCGTGAGCGACGGCGTGGCCGGCGGCGCGCAGGTGATCACCGGCGGCAAGCCGATGGACCGCAAGGGCTACTTCTACGAAGCGACGATCGTCACCAACACCACGCCCGACATGCGACTCATCAAGGAAGAGATCTTCGGGCCGGTCGGCTGTGTCGTTCCGTTCGACGACGAGGACGAGGTGCTCGCCCTCGCGAACGACACCCAGTATGGCCTCGCCGGATCCATCTGGACCGAGAACCTGTCCCGCGCCCACCGTGTCGTCAATGAGCTTCGCGCTGGCCAGGTTTGGGTGAACTCGTCGCTGGCGGCAGACCCGTCGATGCCGATCAGCGGCCACAAGCAGTCGGGCTGGGGCGGCGAGCGTGGCCGCAAGGGCATCGAGGCCTACTTCAACACCAAAGCCGTCTACATAGGGTTGTAGTCCAGCCTCGCGCGCTACTGCGGGTTGCCCGCCAGATAGTCGGCGACTGGGATCGGCGACGTCACGGCATAACCGATAGGTAGCAACACGTCGCCTGCGGTCGTCACGTAGTAGACGTCCCAGCGGTAGAAGGTGGCAAACGTTGCGGGATCGGCGGCGATCAACGCGGCATATTGGCCGACCGCCTGGACGTATTGGTGCGCGTGGTTGTAGCCGTAGATGGCGTGATCGCGGTCGTTGGCGAAACCGTTGGCGGCGAGGTAGCGGCCCGCCGCCATGATGCTGTCGCGGGGCGAATTAACGTCTCCGCCTTGGCCGTAAGAGGCGAACGTCGACGGCAAGAACTGCATCGGGCCTTGCGCGCCGGCAGTGCTCACGCCATGGATGCTGCCGAAGCGGGTCTCGACCAGGTTGATCGCGGCCAGGTAGTTCCAGCCGACACCGGAGTCCGCCTCCGCCGCATGGTAGTAACCCATCAGCTCGTCGGCCGGAGTCGGGGGGTCGATGCGCCAGGCAGGCACGGTGTCCCGCACCTGTGCCATCGCCTGAAGCTGCCGGCGCGCGTCGACATTGCGGTCGTAGACATCGGTCAATGACGCCGGAATCCGCGGCCGGATGGTCGCATCCCATTCCGGATGCCGCCCAATGGCCCGGTAGGCCACTTGCTCGCGGTGCGCAGCCGCCGAAAGCGCCGCCTCCGGCGTACCCGAATTGCGCAGCGCCTGCTCGTCGGCGACGAGATCATCGGCTAGCTGCGCGGGGTCGGAAGCCAGCTGCGGCTGTGCGCCCAGCGGAATGCTCGGCGCGTCGGCGAATACCGTTGTGGCGGAAGGGAACTCCGCGGCGGCAGTTGCGGACGACTCTGCGCAGCCGACTACTGCGAGCACGGTCACGAGCAGCGCAAGCATGTGGTTACGGGTCATTGCGTCCACCAGTCTTTCTCATCGGCCGCAGCAGGGCAACGCCGCATGAATCAATGTCCCGTCAGGATGAGGTATTGAGCCGCCATTTGATGCTGCGCGTTGTCGAGCTGGCGGGCAATGGTTTTGATGGTGTAGCGGCCCGCGGGGGCCAGACACCAATATCTGGGTACCAGACCGTTAGATCCGGCGACACGGGTGCAGTGACTGTCCGGAAGGCCGGGAACCGGCGAAGCCGGCTGTGCGGCAGGTGTTTTAGCGACAAGATCGCCGTAGTCTTCGGTAAGGGCTTGCGCGGCCGAGGGATCTTTTGTTCGGTAGACGGTGGGTAGGTTGACCGAAACGTCGTCGACGCCCGCCGCAGATAGCAGGGGCCCGATCTGGACGGGGTCGTCTTCGAGGTGGAGCGCACCCGCGGGCGGATAGGCAGCCCCGGACATTGACGTGGCTTGGCCGGCCGGTGGCGGCAAGGTGCGGGCGACAAGTCCGGTGGGATCCATTGCAAGCGTGGGGAATTGCACGGGGTCGGTGGGAGTAAACGTGTCGATCAGCGGGAGCTGACGATCGAGTGTGTGTCCGGCGAGTTGGGCTTCGCAATCCGGGCCCGCCGCACACCGCGCCACTTGGACAAGAACGTAGGAGCCGTGCGCAGTAAGCGCAGTCAGTTCACGCACGATCTGAGCACCCTCTTGGAAGGTCAGCACTGTGCCGCTGGCCTCGGGATGACCGGGAATAGCCAAAGGGCGTTCGGGTTCTGTCACGATCGGGATCGCGCTGGCTATGCGGGGCATGTTCCTGGCCGCCGTGGTCATGTTCTGGGCCGCCTGAGATGCTGCCGAGGGGTTGACGAATCGCAGCACGGTATTGCGCAGCGACATCTGAGGATCCGGGCCAGCGGCTTGTCGCTCGGAGACGAACCCGACCACCAACGGCAAGTTGTAGGCGCCACCGGCGATCGGCGGCCACACCGCGCTCGACAGCCCAAGGGGCTTGTCGATGACGTTCGCGCCGGCCGAGCTCGCGCCGAGCAGTGTGGGATCGGTTTGCCAGGGCCCGACGACGTAGGCGGCCATACGCCAACCTTCGACCAGACGCCCCGCGTCTTGGGAGTCGGCGTTGCCCAGCGCCGGCTGCGGCGTGACCGGATAGTTCCCGGAGTCGAGCTGCGAAGCGTTCACCGTCGCCGCGGGGCTGGGCGACGCGCGGGTGGCTTCACCGGCGGTGGTGTGGTTACAAGCCACTAGCGCCACCGCGAGCAGTGCCGTCAGAATCACCGAATTAGCTTGCAATAGTTTGCTTTTCATCTTAGTCAGTAGCTGGTCTGGCAGATCTTCCAGCCGTCCTCGAGTTTCAGCGGCAAGCTGACGTTGTGAGAGCCCATGGTTTCGTTCTGGCCGACAAACTTGGCGTCGGCGGTGTCACCCGTGATTGTGATCGAGGTGATGTCTTTGATCGTGGTGACACCATTTTGGGCCCGGCCCTTCTTGACGTAGTTCATCGCGGTGCCGCTGAATTTATTTCGCATCGCAGTGCACATCAATTCCAAATAGGCATCCCAGTTTTGGGTGTTGTACGCGTCCTGAAACGCCATCAGGGTCTCGCGGATCTGGTCCTCGGCAGCAGGCTTTGCGGAGGGGGCCGGTGACACCGAGGAGCCGGGCGGGGCCGCCGCCGTGGCCGAGGTGGAGGTGCCGGTCTGTTGGGGCAGCGCCGAGCCGCCGGTGACGGTCGTGCACGAGGTGGTCAGCGCGGCGGCCACACCGAGCGCGCACAGGCGACTGGTGACAGTCATCGGTCTCCCCCTCGTTGCGTCATTGTCGAGGCACCTTGTTGGCAGTGACGGTGACCAACGAGGCGACATCGGTGCCACCGGCAGCGCGGCATTGTCGGATGTCGACTAAGACGTTGCCGCGCACCAACATTCCTCGCTGGCACGATCCGCCGCCGCGCAGGGTCACAGGCAGGGTGAGCACACCGGCGGTGGTCAGGGGCTGACCGAAGTCCCAGGTTTGAGCGGGGACGCCCGGTTGGGTCACAGTCACGGATTTGCCGCCGCATAATTCCAACTGCCCGCGCTGCGTGGTCAGCGATGAGCTGGCCTTGTCGCCGGGAAAGGCGATGACCGCTTGGGTGACGCTGTCTTGCCAGGCCTGTTCGTTCATGCCGCGCAACGTTTGTGCGGCCACACCCGTATAGCCGCTTTGCCGGTACACGGATTGCTGCGCGGGCGCCCAGGCAGCCAAACATTGCGGGTTGTCGAGGATCCCGGAATCGTCGAGCAGGCTGGCACTGTCTTGCTCGAGAACCAGCGGATCTCCATTGGCCGCGACCGGAAGCTGGGCGGCGGACAGCAAAATGGAGCGCAGCGCAGCGGCCGCGACATTGGTTGCCGCAGGCCCCTGAGCCGATGCCGATGCCACCGGTGATCCGGAGCGTTGGCTGGTGTCAGCGCGAGGCCCAGCGGTGTCGGGCCAGGCCCACACGGTGACCGTGACAACCAACAGCACGACGCTGGCCAGCGCGGCGGCGATCAGGCCGCGCCGGCGCCGACGCTGCGGCGGCCCGGGCAGCGGGGGGCCCGGCCAGGCCGACACCGTGGGCGGCTGTCGCTGCCAGGTGTGCGGGTAGAAGCTGACGTCGCCGCTGGGTATCGGCGGGAGCGGCGCGTACCGAGTGGGATCGCGCAACGCCGAGACGGCGGCGTCGGCGAGCGCGGTCGCAGACGCGAAGCGGGCGCCGGGATCTTTTGCCATCGCGACCGCAATCACATGATCGAGGCCGCGAGGCAGCGACGGCACCGTGTCGCTGGGTCGGGGCGGGGGCTGGAACATGTGGGCCATCATCACGGCTGCGGCCCCGTTGGTCGCCGCAAAGGGCGTGTTGCCTGTCAGCAATCGATACAGCGTGCAGCCCAACGAGTAAATGTCGACCCGGCCGTCGATGCGTCCGTTGGAAAGCACCTCGGGTGCCGCGTAGCCGACGGTGGCCAGTACCGCCCCGGTGGCGGTCAGCCCCACGTCGTCAAGCGCGCGAGCAATCCCGAAGTCGCCGAGCAGGACTCGCTCATTTGGGCCGACAGCGCCGGAGAGCATGAAGTTGCCCGGTTTGACGTCGCGGTGGATGACGTGGTTGGCGTGGGCGAAATCGAGCGCCCTGGCCACGTGCGTGATGATGTGGACGGCACGGTGCGGGGTCATGGTTCCGTCGCAGAGCGCGTCCTCGGCGTCGGTGCCGTCGACAAACTGCATCGCGATCCACAGTTGGCCGTCGTCGGTTTGTCCGCGCGTGTACACCGACACGATCTGGGGGTGATCCAGGGCGGCCGCGGTGTCGGCTTCGCGGATAAAACGCGCCCGAAAATCCCGATCGCGTGACAGTTCGGCCGAAAGCACTTTGAGCGCTACTTGGCGAGGCAATGCCGGGTCGGCGGCCAGATACACAGTGCCCATGCCCCCGCTGCCCAGCACCGCCTGGATGCGGTAGCCGCATACCAGCGAACCGATTGCCAGCACCCGCTCAACCCTACGGTCCGGCGGACGACACCGACCCGTTTTCGTCCGCGCGATCGCTTCCAAGAACTCTTTGAGAATTCGAGAAGGCCGACGTCCGAGTCTTTTCTTAGCTACTCCGCGGCTAGAGCGGGAGCAGAAAAGGACAAACCATGAAGGGTTTCACGATCGCCGCCATCGCCAAGACGGCCTCCGTTGCTGTCGTCGCCAGTGCTGTTGCGCTGGGATTGGCCGGTCCGGCCTACGCGACCTCGGACACCATGTACGGCGATCCCGCGGCCGCCGCGAAGTACTGGCGCTACCAGCAATACTGGGATGACTGCGCCGTGGCGTCGACCGCTGATGTGATCGGTGAAGTGACCGGCGTGGCGCCCTCGGAGGACGAGATCATCGACAGGGCGCAGGCGACGCCTAGCACGCAAGGCCCAGGTCCGATCTACACCAGGCCCGCCCACCCCGACGATCCGGATTCGGGCGAGGGCATGTGGTTCAGGGACATCCCCGCGCTGCTGGCGCTGTACAACGTCGGCGCCACCATTAGCAACGGAAGCATTGAGGGGCTCGAGCAGCAACTTGGCGCCGGCCACAAGGTGCTCGTCACCGTCAACGGCGAACTCATCTGGCACCAGCCTGTCGACCAGACAGACAAAGACGGCAACCCGGCGCATGACCACACCGTGGTCGTGACGGGCGTCGACACCGGCAACAACGTCGTGCATCTCAACGACAGCGGTAGCCGCCAGGGTCGCGACGAGCAGATCCCCTTGGCGCTCTTCATTCAAGCCTGGGACGCCGGCCAACGGCTGATGGTCGTCACCACCTAGCGTGCCGGTCCGGCGCTCCCCGCCAAGGTCGGACCGACGCGATCGCGGTCTTGAGCCCGCGGCGACGCCCCGTCGCTAGATCGGTCTTGGCGAGACCGGGCTTGAGTTCAGCGAACATCCGCTCACTGCGGGTTTCCGGTGCGTTGTCGGCCGTGTCGCGCAGATAGCTGTTCGGCAGCGACAGTTTGGCGATGGTACGCCACGTCTTGGCATACTGCATCAGGAAAGAGCCTGTGGTGTAAGGCAAGTCGTATTTGTCGCACAGCGCGCGCACCCGCACCGAGACCTCGTGTAGCCGGTTGCTTGGCAGATCGGGAAACAGATGATGCTCGATCTGGTGGCACAGGTTGCCGCTCATGAATCGCAGCATCGGGCCGGCCTCGAAGTTGGCGCTACCCAACATCTGGCGCAGGTACCACTCGCCCTTGGTTTCGCCGATCATGTCGGTCTTTGTGAATTTCTCTGCGCCATCGGGGAAATGCCCGCAGAAAATTACCGCGTTGGCCCAGATGTTGCGGATCACGTTGGCCGCGATGTTGGCTTTCAGCGTCGATTTGTAACTGGCCGCCGGTGATATCGACGTGAGTGCCGGAAACGCGACATAATCCTTGACCACCTGGCGTGCGGCCTTGACCGAGAACTCGCGTGTTTGCTCGAGCACTTTGTCGCGTTCCGGGCCAGCCTTCAAGAGTTTCTCCAAATCGACTGTCTGCAAGCCGATTCCCCACTCGAACCCAAGCGCGAGGAGGGCATTGAATAGTACGTTGCCGACGTTGAAGTGCTCCCAGGGCTGGTCACGGGTGACGCGCAGGATGAAGTAGCCGACATCGTCGTCCATGCCGAGGATGTTGGTGTACTTGTGGTGCTGATGATTGTGGGCGGAAATCCAGTGCTTTGACGCCGCACTCATGTCCCATTCCCAGGTTGTGGAGTGAATCTCGGGATCGTTCATCCAGTTCCACTGACCGTGTATGACGTTGTGGCCGATCTCCATGTTCTCGATAATCTTCGCCACACCCAGTGTCACGGTGCCTGCCCACCAGGCGAAACGTCGCGAACTGGCGGCCAGCATGAGCCGGCCGGCTACGTCGAGGACACGTTGGGCACCGATGGTGCGGCGGATGTAGCGGGCGTCCCGGGCGCCCAGCGAATCCTCAATGTCCAGGCGGATCGCGTCCAGCTCGACGGCGAGACTCTCGATGTCGGCATCAGTTAAGTGGGCGAATGCCGGAACATCAGTAATCGCCATAGGTTTCCTCCACTTGCAACTGCATGTCGGGATCTCATCGGCAACTGCACAATCGGCGGCCGAGTCCCCTCCCCTTGATCGCCTAACGAGGCCAACGGCGGTGTGGTTCCGTCTGGATGACTGACTTACAAGATGCACAGGTCCGACGCGGCGGCCCGCGTGCGGGTCAGAATCGGTCGTCGCTCAGCGGTCGCGCAGGGTGATCATCGCGTCGATGTGGTGCCTCGACGTTTCGGTGTACGGTGCGCCGCGAGCACGTCGGCGTTTGCCAGAGTCTGTGCCGCAGCGGCCAGCGTCGAGGCTCCGTTGGCATGGCCAATTGCTTCGGGCTCGTTGCTTGCTTCCTTGCTGTGCGCCGCCGCTAATTGACGTTTCGCCTCTTCGAGCCGGGTCTGGGCCTCGGCGCCGACGCTCGCGTGATGTTTGGCGACGTAGTCGGAGATTTGCCGCAATCTGGCTTCCGCGATGGACAATGCCTGGCCCAGCGAGTCAACCCGCTGGGCGCCGCTGGGGCTGACCTGCCGTGCGGCACGCCGGCGGCGGCGCAGGCGATAGAGCACGAGGACCACCACGACGATCGCCACCACGACGATGACACCGATCGCAATGATCAGCCAGATCCGCATTGACGAACCCGGCGAGTCGGTCAACCCGTCCGATTTGTCGAGCCCGTCAGCGGCAGCGACCGCGGCACCGGCCCAGTCTTTGGCGCCCACCGCGGGTTCAATTTTGTTAGTCCGCAAGCTGTTTAGCTCGGTTGCTGTGAGGTCATGGACCTTAGGTGGCACCACGAACGAGTACGCCTTGGTGTTGGTAGCCACGGCCAGCAGCACGTCGTTGTCGCCCATCCCGCTGGCGCTGCGGGTTCGGTCGGCCCAGTTGTCGGGTTTGAATCGGGAGAAGTTGTCGACGTAGACCACCCACAGTTGAACGCGTTGATCGTGGTAAAGCCCGTCGATTGCCGAGCTGATCGTCGCCCGATCGGAATCCGTCAACACCCCGGAACTGTCGGTGATGTGATCGGTGAGCTTGGACGGCGGTTGTGCGCCGGAGTGGGTTGCCAGCAGCAGCCCTGCTGTGAGAATCGTCAGGACTGCACCTAACACGCGAACAATTCGCATAGGGGTAATCTAGCCCGCCGCCGGCCGCCGGCTAGGTGTGGACTTTCCAGCCCGCTAAGGGAGTGGGCGCCGCCGGAGCATTGGGATCGTTGAACTCGATGTAAATGTCGCCTTGTTTCACGTTGCCGTCGTAACCGATGAACCCGTGCGCGGTTTGGCCGTTGGTGACGCTGCCCAGGCGCAGCGGCGGCGTCTTGTTGATCTGCTGGTAATTGACGGTGGATGAGCCGCCCTGGATATCCCGGTATGGATCTTGCCGCCACGGGGAAGAGGCAGCCGTCACGTACCTCTCGCTGTAGGTGAAGGGTGCATCGGATTTGCCGACGATGGTGAGCTCGATGACGTTGCAGCCCCCGCCTGC
This sequence comes from Mycobacterium montefiorense, assembly GCF_003112775.1. Classification (GTDB taxonomy): domain Bacteria; phylum Actinomycetota; class Actinomycetes; order Mycobacteriales; family Mycobacteriaceae; genus Mycobacterium; species Mycobacterium montefiorense. The sequence goes on from NZ_BFCH01000011.1 coordinate 319,696, forward strand.
AGAGCAGCCGGACGAAACCCAGGTCGCGTTGTTGAGCGTGACGTCGGCGGTCGCGGTGCTGTACTCGGTGACATGGATTGTGGTTCCGGACTTTCCGGTCGGGAACGGCGACTGTTGCGTTGTCGGATCGGCAATGCCGTGCGGTGCTGTTGTGCATGCAGCGATCGCCAGCAATGTCGCAAGCCCTGCGCTCACAGATGTAGATATGGCCACCTGCAGACGATAGCGCGTCCGCCCGAGTGCCCGTAAGCGCAGAAACAGTCTCTGAAGTGGGACTAGCCGAGACTCTTCGCGAACCCGCTGAGATCGCGCACGCTGGCCGCGAAGACGTCGGGCATCGCGCCCGCGAATATCAGATCGCCCCCATGACAGGTGCCCGCGACTACCCTGCCCACACTCGGGACACCCGCACGCACCAGATGGCGGTAGTACTGCAGCCCTTCGTCACGCATCGGGTCGAGCTCGTTCACCGAGATCACATGCGGCGGTAGGCCATTCAGGTCCTCGTCGGTCACGACGCCGGCGAAACACGTGGGATCGTTCGAGTTCTGGTTATCGGGGTCGTAAATCGAACCCAGTAGCTCCGCCTGCTGAAGGCTGATGAAGTAGCCGTCGCATTCCCGCAGTGACGGCAACTCATCGGGAGCTTCGTGCCACCGGTTTGAGATGTACGGGCACTGCGCATAGAAGCCCGCGATTTCGTTCAGCCAGCCTTCGCGTTTCGCCTTGTGCGCCAGGGTCAGGGTGAGATTGCCTCCGCCGGACTCGCCGTTGACGATCAGATGGCTGACGCCGAGTTCCGCGCGATTCGCCGCCACCCAACGGGCGCCGGCCGCGCAGTCGTTCAATCCGGCGGGAAATGGGTGCGGGCCGAGCTTTCCTCCGGAATTGCGGAACTCGACGCCGATGACGACCAGGCCGGTGCCCGCCAAGTACTCGCGCAGCCGCGCGTAGGTGGCGTCGGCGGCGCTGGCGATGGCCATGCCGCCACCGTGCAGATGCACCACGGCAGGCAGCGGACCACCGACATCGGGGCGGCTGATGTACAACGTGACGTCGTTTCCGTCTTCGCCGGTGATGGTTGTCGTCGTAGTTGTCACACCGTTCGCGTCGGGAATGCCCGCGGCGAATAGACCTAGAACTGCGCCCATCCCCTCCTCGCACATCGCGGCATAGGCGAGCCGTTCCGCCAGCGGCGCATCGATTGTCAGCGGCACCGTTGGCGCATTGTTGTCGAGACCCACCGGTGCAAGAGCCATGACCATTCGTGGGTCCGACCGAGGGTCGGTTTTGAGGCAGCAATCCGGATCAGCGAGGCGACCGTTGGTCATTTCGAGACTGTACAACGGCCGGGGTGCACTGTCAGGCGTCACATTTCGAAGGTGAATTCGTGGCCGCAGATGCAAATGCGGTCGCTGTCGGCCAGCGTCGCGCTGGTGCGAATCCGCTGCGTTCCGACGTCAACTCCGTTGGCTGAGCGCAGATCGGTGATGACAAAGCTGTTTCCGGTGTCGATGATCACCGCGTGGTGGCGACTGACAGTGTCATCGTCGACAACGATGTCATTGTCGGACAGGCGGCCGATCCTGGTCGCTGTTCCTCGCAACGGATGACGGCTTCCGCCGGCATCGCGTAGGTGTGCGACGACGGACTCCCGGGCACCTTCGGTAGGCCGCCGACGAGTCACGGCAACACGTTTGGCTGTTGCGCGCGCGACCTGTTGGGTATCCAGCGGCTCTTGGCGAAGGATCCGCTGATGAAGACGCTGTAACGTGGGGCCGGGGTCGATGCCCAGATCGTCAGCGAGCGCAGTCTTCAGCCGAGCTTCGAGCTCACTGATCATGGAATATGTTCGACCGCAGTCTATTTCGGATTCCGCTCGCACGGTCAGTGTCACCAGCTTGTCCTCGGTCAGTGCCGCGGCGAATGCTTCCACGAATTGAAAGTCACGCAAATCCTCGAGCACCGGCCCGCGCCACTCGGCCAGCGCAGCCGACAAGTGGCCACTGGCGTGTTCGAACCGGCAGGCGGCAGCACTCGACGAGAGGACGTAAACTTCGCGTTCACCAACGAAGCGGTGGTCTTCGTCGTCGGCCAAGACTGCGTGGTGCAGGACAACGCTGGGCCACACAAAATTGACAGACCCCGCAGCGAACTCGTAGTTGTATTGGCGTAGTCCCCGCTGCAACTTATGCGAAGAGGAATTGATCTAAACCGCAGGAACATTGGAGGGCCGCATAGCTGGCGATTGAACGTCACACAACCATCCAGACACCAAGCACGAGACGAGGCGGCAACTACACCGCCACGGCGGGCGGCACCCGCCTCCCTCGTCGACGGCGTAACTTCGACGTCGTGGCCACCCGCGACCAACGGTTTACCAGACTGTCCTGCAGGGTGATTCGCTAGCGTGCGGGAATCAATTGCGACTCTGTACCGTGGCCCTGACTAGGTCGCAGGGGTTCCCCCTCCATTGCTGGGATACAGTTCACATCGCAGGCGGGCCTTGAGACCCCTATTATTCGGCTAGCGCGGTGCTACGAATGTTGTCACTGCCATGGCCAGTGGCGACAGGTACCGTCGTCGTCAAAGAGCTTCAAGGAGAAGGAATCCCAACATGAAGACGAGAGTATTGATGGCGACGGTCAGCGCTGCATCGGCAGCCTTGGCCATTGGCGTGATGTGGACCGCACCATCGGCCTCGGCTGGCACCCCCTTTTGCGATTCGCTTGCCACCCCCCAGCAAGCTCACGAGTGCAACTGCGGCTTCGACTTCGCCCCGGGTAGTCCGGAATACAATGGCTGCCTGTATGGAAATGCGGCTGCACCCGCTACCCCGAAACCTTAACCTTTTCCAGCCCCCGGCCTAGGCCGAGCGCTTTGACGTAGTCGACGAGGGTCGCTTGTGCGTCGTCCTCTGATGTAGACACCTGCATGTAGTACCCCCCGTGCTGAGCGGCAACGTGGCGGAGGTGCCTTGCGGACACGTTGGAAGTAGCTGTGGCACACGTTGTCCACCACGCTCAGCTTGGCTCGATCGAATTCCTCAATCTGAACCGCAGACTTCCCGCACGAGTGCGCTTACCCGGAAACAGTGGCGCGCGAGCGATGTGCTTCTTGCCGGCGAAAGGATGGACACCAGCCAAGTAGCCCTGGGTCTTCGTGGGTACCAACTCAACCGAAACAGGCGGCGGCCGAAGCGCAGAATGCGCCGACAGCGGGTGGTGCCGCCGGGTCTTCGCGTGGGTCAAGGTCGAACCGAACGCAACCGAGCATTGTTACGGGCTATATCAAGTCGTGCACATTGCTGCCTCTCATATCAGACAGGCCGCCTGCGCGGGCGAACACCATAGCATCGCCCGTACCGGCTGGTAGATGAAGTTCCGGTGAGAATTGCCGCGAAATGCCCCATAGTTCGGCGACGCAATCGACGATAATATGTCCGTCTGCCCGTCGAAGGGATCGCCAATGAGCACCTATAAGGTCGGAAATATCATCGGCAGTTTGTCTTCTACCTCCGTCAACCGGATTTTGGCCAAAGTTCTGGTTCGCCTAGCGCCTAGCGACCTGTCGTTCCTGGAGATCCCCATCGCCAATCTACCGCTCTACAGCCCAGACTATGACGCAAGCTACCCGCCCGAAGGTCAGGCGCTGAAAGAGGCGATCGCCGCGGCCGACGCGATCTTGTTCGTCACGCCGGAATACAACCGGTCGATCCCTGGCGTCTTGAAGAATGCGATCGATTGGGCCTCCCGGCCGTATGGACAGAATTCTTTTGACCACATGCCAGCGGCCATTATCGGCGCCTCTCCGGGTGCGATTGGCACGGCGATGGGTCAGCAGAACCTCCGCGCGGTGCTGAATTACCTCAATGCGCGGCAGATGACGGCGCCCGAGGCCTACATCACGTTCAAGCCGGAAATCTTCGGTGCTGATGGGTCGGTCTCCAATGACTCAACCGAGCGATTCCTACGCGCCTACATGCAAGAATTCCGCGACCACATCCAGCGGGTGCTCACCGTACTGCCGCGTCCATCGTGACCGGAAGATGACCACGGGCAAATTTACCAACGTCGCTGCTTCGGTTCCAAACCCGTCAAACGGGTACGTCCAAACGGAGTCACATCATGAACCAGGTATCGCAAGACCTCTTTAATCGATTTCGTCCGGCCGAGGTCAAGTCATCAGAAAGACTCAAGGTCGCGGTGACTGGCGGTGGCCCTTCTGGTTTGCTATTAGCATGGAAGCTTTTAAATGCTGGCGCCATAGTAAGTATTTTCGAAAAGAGGGGAGCATATAAACTTGACCAGGCAACCGACGCACGCTCCTATAACGTTACAGCAGATGCGCTTGGACTCCGATCATTCGGTCGATTAGGTAATCTAATCTATGGTGCCGGAACCATCGTTGACGGAAGAGCAATCCACTCGTTGTCGGGTGCGTCCTGGACTCATCCTTACGGTCATCGCCCCTCAGATCTTCTCGTTTCTGTGCCGAGGGGAGACCTACTTGCACTCTTGACCGGGACAATTCTTGGTCATCCGCAATGCACATTGAATTTCGATTGCGAGGTCGTTGACGCAGATCCGACAACAGGAACTGTGAGGTGGAAAAGCATGGCAGATCAAAGCCAGCATGAGTTGACTGGGTTGGATCTCATCGTGTTTGCCGACGGAGTGCACGGCCTTGGCCAACGTAAAGCCAAGGGTCAGCCCGGAGTAAGCGCAACCAGTGAGAGTCGTACGCCTTACCTGAATTTGACGGTCAGCGAAGATGCGGTCAAGCGATCAAAATTAGAGCTAAATAAAATCCATTTTTTCCCAGCGCCAGACGATGAGAGTCTTGGCATCGGTTTGCCCAACTTCAACGGCACTATTTCATTGCTCATTGAGGCGCAAGTGCACACGAACCACAAAGGAGAAGAAATCTGCCCATTCACGGGCCAAACACCGTTCAGCCCGTATCATTCTGCCTTCACTAAGAGAGAGGATGCTGATAGATATCTGCAAGCCCAGAATCCTCAACTTGTAGACGTACTAAAGGACTTGCCCGACGAGCAAATCCTTAACAAGCGGCCTAATTATTTTTACGAATCTTTTATCGACAGTTGGCGCATAGGTCGGAGGGGTGTCTTGGTGGGCGACGCGGGAAGTTGCGCCCCTCCCTGGGCTGGATTCGGTATGAACCTCGCGTGCTCACACGCAGCAGATCTCGCGGAACTAATCGCCCAATCTACCGACTTAGAAGCAGCGCTAAAGCAGTACAACAAAAGGAGGCAGAAGTGCACGGACGTAGTTAAGCGGGTGATCCGCGAGCACGGCGCGCTCCTGAACAGCGGTATCGGGTCCCAACGCTGGCGTCGAGAGCAGGCGATACGAGATCAGCGAGAACGCACGTTGGGCGAACGTTCCGAGTACCAGATTGTTGCGTTCGACGAACAAGGGCTAGAGGAATTGGCCGGTCTGGCTTGATCAGCCTCAAAACATGTTTTCATCCCCCACCCCTACATGACCGGGGGCAAGGCTTCATGTAGTGGTCGCGGACCTCATGGATCGCAACATTGACGATGAATAAGCGATGGATTGGGTCAATACGATCCAAAAAAATAGCCACTGGTCTGTGCCCCTGTTCAGAGTCGGTTGATGGGTGACGTTTCTGTTTCGGTTGATCCTTGACACTCGTGTTGTGTTTTAGGTGCCTGCGCTGGTGCGCAGGGCCCGTTTGTTTCGTACCTCTCCGGTGCTGGTTCGGGCGGCGGTTTTGACTA
>NZ_BFCH01000012.1 GCF_003112775.1 Mycobacterium montefiorense
GGTTGGCTGGGCTGCGGCGGTGGCTGCCGGGGGGCGTTACGGCCGGGTGGCTGCTGCGGAACGTCACGCAAGGGGATTCGGCGAGTCTCCGATTCGGACGGACGCCCAGGACCCTGTGGTCTTGGGGGGACCGGCTGATTGGCGGGCCCGCCCGGCCGGGGCGGACGAGCGCCTTCGGACGGGTCGCCGCCCGGGGGCCCTTGCGGAGTCGTCACCAGCGCGATTTTGCCTCATCTGCCGCATGTAGTGGAAGACGTCTGGTCATCCGTGCGGTGTCAGACATGGCTTGCTGCGAAACTCGCGGCCTGGCCGGGCATCCCGGACTGCGGATAAGACAGGTGCACCGCAGAGAACAGCTCGTCATGCGAGGGCAGTGCAAGTGCCCCGCCCGGCGTGCATACCGGATCGCCGGGTGCACACAGGTCGATGGCTTTGGCGCCGTACCACGGGCTGACTTCGCTCATGGGAGCCCCCAGATATCTGTCCGACGGATTCCCGAAGGTGGCGACGGCGGCAACGTGACTAGCCTCGTCCGCCGTCAGTAGATCCGGGACCAATCCGACAACCGGCATGCGGGCGATGGTCGCCAGGTCTATTGCCATGGCGCCCAAGGAATATCCGCCAAGCACCAGCTTGGTGTTGGGACAGTTGGCGACCACGGACTGAACATGAGCGTGGATGTCGCTGCCGCCGGCGGATGCTGACGGGGCGAAATCCTCGCCGGCGGGGTAGTTGACGGGATACACCCCGACGGACCGACCCCCAACCTGCGAGCGCAGTGCATCGATGAATTGCTGGCCGACCGTACCAACGCCGGGCGGCTCGTTGGTGCCGCGAGCGAAGGTCACCTCGATGTCGGGGCATGCAGCAGCGGATGCGGGGGCGATGAGCAGCGGTGCGTTCAGCAGCGTCGCCAAGGTTGTCATCACTGCGGCACCCAGCGAACAAGCGAACTGGCGTGCGTTCACGTCCCCATGCTGACACACCGTGCCCCGGGGTGCTGTGGGTGCGATCGGCCACCCCAGTTGTCAATGCCGCCCGCTATCGATACGGCCGTGGTTCCCGGGTGTCGGTCGGATACGCATAGAACAACGCGACCCCGTCGGGCGACTGCGCAGTAAATAACCCGGTGTTATCGGGAGCAAGGATATGCGGCCGCTCTTGGCGGAGGGCCACAGTGGTTTGCGCTGCCGTTGACGCCTACTGTCCGGATTACCACAACAGATAGGGACGCCGATGACAAAGCCGCCCCCCACCGCCGCCGGCATTGGCGTGCTTGAGCTGTTCGCTCCGGAAGGTAACTGCGTGGGCACCCTGATAAAGCAGACCGCGGATCAACCAATTCGAATCGCGGTTCCCGGCCGGGCGGAAGAAGACTGGCCACGGGTGGGCGATACCCAACGGACAGCGTTGCGCTGCCCGCAATCCGACAAATGGTTCTTTCCGGACACCTCTCTGCTGCAGCAGAAGATGATCGAACTAATCAACGACGATCACAACGACAAGGGCGGCTACTTCCTGTATTGAACCCACGGGGCGACACGAGGGGCCTTCGCAGTACCGCGGTAGCAGTGCCCCGTGCAGAGGTCCAACGTCTTGGAGTGGCTGCACCGCACCACAATTCAGCGCCTTGACGAACCAGAGCATATGACGTCGCTGTCGCGCGATAGCAATTGTTTCAGCGAGCGTGACGCGACCGCCAGATTCGTCAAATCAATTTCAAATAAAGCCTGATCTCGACCTCCGTTTGTCAGTACACTATGCGCGACATTCGAGTTGGCGTTTGCGCCAGCTCGTGTGCTGGCGATCAACCTCTAAGCGCCAACCTGCGGGAGCGGATGATGCGAGTCCAGAACGAAGCCTCAGTCCGACGAGATCTTGCACGAGCCCAGCAGGAGGCCGACTATTACATGGCCAATTGGCTGGCTTGGCTCGGACCTGACCACGACAGCCGTGTGGAACGGATCGAGGCGGTGTTCGCGGAGCGAACGGCGACGATGTGGGCCAAATTGGTCGTGGACGCATCTTGGCACCAAACGATTCACGCCCAAATCGGCCCGCTGGTGAAGGACATCCCCCACACCGGTTATGTGTCCTTCACCGTCAGTAGAAGCTTGGCGTCGATGGACTTCCGGGAGCGCACGTATCTCAAGCTGGCAGAAATCCTGAACAGCGTCTATGAGGGCAGAGAGCATTTCTACAGAAAGTGCCGGACCGCACTCATCTGGGGCGACGGCAAGGGCACCGAGGAGCCCGGCACAGCATGGTACGTGCAGTCCAGTGCGCTACCCAGTGGGCAGTCAGCGGTCCCGTGGGCGATACAGAACCACCAGTTGACGGTCGACCAGACGGCGAACCAATTGCAGCAGCAGCTTAAACAAATCCTCGAACGCGCTGACCTCCATCCGACGCTTCGCCAGCAGCTGGAGCCGTTCGCAACTCAGACATCGTCCTCGGGGGACGCGAACTGGATTCGGGGCAGTAACATCGCGAGTTCTCCGTTCGCCCCGCAAGGCGCCTACCCCCTCCATATCGGATCACTGTCGGACAAGACTCCACTGACCTACTCGGGCGAGGGATCGATAGTCACGATTGCGCCGCCAGGGTCAGGTAAGACCGCCTGCAACGTCTACCCCAACCTGCTGTCGTGGCCGGGGCCCGCCGTAGTGCTGGACATCTCGGGTGACATTTACGAGCACACCGCCGCGTGGCGAGCCGCCAACGTCGGTCCGGTGTTCAAGTTCAGCCCGTTGGAACCCGAGGACAGTCACAAATACAACCCACTCACGTTCGTGCGCAGCGATCGTGACTATCTGTGGGAGGATTCCCGGCTGCTTGCCGAGATGATGATCGTGCCGTCGCTCGGTGCTTCCGACCCGTTCTGGGAAAACGAGGCGCGCACCGCTCTGACCGCGGCGATTGCCAACGCGTGTTACCTGAGCCCGCCCGATCAACGGCCCATGCACGAGGTTCTTGACGTGCTGTTCGGTGGCGAGCCCTGGGAAAGGATGATCGATGGCCTGCGGATGGCCACCGATATGCATGTGATGACCCAGCATGCGACCGCGTTGTCGTCGATGAACGAGAAAACGCTGAGCAGTGTGTTGCAGACCGCGCGTTCGAGTCTTACGGCGTGGACCGGCGAGCGGGTCTCGCGTGCCACCCAGCGCTCGGATTGGGACCCGCTCGACCTTCGGGATGGGTCCAATCCGACCGTGTACATCTATATGCGGCCCAACGAGGTCGAGGCTTACCTCTCGTTGTTGCGCGTATTCATCGGTCAGCACATCCGCACACTCACTGGCGGGCCGGTTCCGCCACGTGGTTCGCCACCGATCCTGTTCATGCTCGACGAGCTGCCCCGCCTCCGCACAATGCCTCCTGTGGACGAGGCGCTCAACATCGGTCGCAAATACGGGCTTCGTCTGTGGATGTTTGCCCAGAGTGTGGGCCAGTTGAAGTCCGCCTACGAGAATGCCGATGGGATGCTGGGGTCGTGTGCGATCCGTATATACATGAACCCAAGCGGGGCTGACGGACTGGCGGAACGGATCTCCGACGAAATCGGCTATGTCGAGTCGCTGCAGGATAATTCGCGCCGGCGCCTCGTGGAGCCACACGAGCTGGCAGGTCCGGCGTTCCGAGATGTGCAGATTGTGCTGGCAAACGGGTCTCGGCCGGCTCGGGTTTCTAAAGACTTCGCTTTCCAGAACCCCGAGTTCGCCCGCCGGATGGCTGTGTCGTCGGAGTGACCGCTATGCGCACACCAACGCAGCGTCGCCAGCCAATCCGCAGGACGTGCACCCGCAGACGACGCCACAGCCAGTCCACCGAAGGACACTGAGCAATGGGTTGGCTGCTAGCGGTTGGCACTCCGGGAGGCGTCAATTCGGGCCTCGACGGAATTCCTGCGTGCTCAGGAATCGTTCGACTTGGCGGCAAGTTGGTCTACCTCGACTTGGACCTATACCGCATATGGCGCGCAACAGCCGCAGCCCCTCAGGCCGAGACGTTGATTTCTTGGGGGACCGCCCAAGGCATTCCGGATGTCGACGATCGCGTTCGCGCGCTGCAAGAAGCCGAACTGATCATCGATGAGGGACCAGATATACAGCGCCGGGTGGGACGGCTGGCCCTTCGGCTCATCGGCGAATGCCTGGGCAATGGCACGGAAGTCAGCCCGACGTTCCTAATGCTCGGCCGCAACAATACAAAATTACAGGTGAACGCCTACCTCTTCGAGGTACTGCTGCGATGCGACGGCGTCACTCCCATCTCGATCACCTGCGACGCGCTGGACGCGGTTCGCCCCGATCCCGGACACCCGCGATGTATTGAGACGCTAACAGCGGCACTGCCAATGCTGGTCCGGAACGAAGTCGTCCAACTTGAGGGGGTGCAATGAGCAAACCCACGATCGGCTGGAGGGATGCCGTCCAATTTGGGATGTGCCTGGCCGCCGGTTTCACTGACATTGCGGCACATGTTTTGGAAACCGATGTGCGTCTGAACGGCAATCCGATGCAACACACTCAGCAGTACAGGGGGAACGACAAAACGGCGCTCCTCGCCATATGCGAAACAAACGACATAGCCCGAGAAGCCCAGCGGCTGGAGGAGATCCAGCAAGTGACCAAGGGCGAGGTTGTCAAAGAGGACAGAGCAGCAGAAAACAAAGAGCTTGCGGACGGCCTCAACGAAATTGCTGAATTGATTGCCCAGCCCCTCGAAGCGATTAAGAAACGTGACGAGCAGCAGAAGGAGATGGACGCGGGCATCGCAAGCAAGGCGTATGAAGCCAACTTGTCAGCTGAAATCCGGCGCTCGGATGGGCACAACCCCGTCGATCTACCGGATCGGCCGCCGCCGGATGGCCCTTCGAAAATCGACCTGGCTAATGACATCGGAGGGCCGTTCGCCGAATCACAGATCCGGATTGCCGAGGCCGGACGGCAGCTTGCGGACAAGGTCAGAGATGGCGGCAAGTTGGCCAGCAACCAACTTGGCGATCGCTCTGATCGCACGGTTGACGATATAGGTCGGCAGGCGGAAAGCGAAGCTAAAAAGATCGAATCGGAGACGGAGAAATTGCTGGAGAGCAACAAGCTCTTTCAGGAGCGGATCAAAAATGATCCGCCGAACGAACAGAAAAAACAGATGACGGAGCGCGTCAGCGCACAGGAAACGATCCTTACTAAACAAGCCGATGTCGCCATCGCAGCGCTTTCGAAGCCTGAGCCAGTCCGTGAGTTCAAGCCCCGAGAACTTTGATCCGAGACTCGATACCGGAAGTTAGGAGAATGAGAATGACGATGGGCGACTTCGATCCGAACAAGCAATACAATCAGCCCAGTAGCGCTCCGCCCCCGCCGCCCGGCGAATTCAGCTTTCCGCCATCGAACCCGGGTTCCCCAGGGGGTGCCTTTTCGCCGGCCGGTTACGGTCATCTGCCGGCGCCGCCATCCGCGGTAGGCCCGCCACGCCTCAATAACACCAATCGGCTGGCCATCTATTCGCTGGTGTTTTCCTTGGTTGGGTGGTTGTGTATCGGTCTCGGGGGTGCCGTCGGGGCCGTCCTCGGCTACGTTGCGCTGAACCAGATCAAGCACACCGGTGAAGGCGGCCGCGCTATCGCACTTGCCGGCGTAATCATCGGCATTATCGGGTTCGTAGGCATATGGGGTGCTGCGCTTATCTCGCGTTAACAACCTCAAGGACGAGTTCTGAGACCGGGCCCGGACCAGGGGGGTAATGCCGACTTCTGCCGACGATGAATAGGCCTTCGCGCAGGGTTCTGTTGGCGTAGCGTCCACGTCAAATGGCAAGGCCTACCTCCTCAGGCTGGCACCCGGGCCCGTCAGGCGCCCAGGGGAAGCGGTATTGGGACGGGACGGGCTGGACCGCTGGTTTGATCGCGCTAGCCAAGAGGGCCATTGGCCCGGGGCGGCTACGCCTCCGAGAAATGGCCGAGATCGGCGCGCGTGCAGACGATCAGCACCAGGCGTTGCTTAGTGGTGACGATCAATGGGGAATGTTCGGGATCAAGCCCGCCGTCGAGCCCCTCGTGGAGTCTCTTCCGAAACCTGGGCGCTCAGCTCGCCAATCCCTCACGGCCGGAGTTGCTGTCGTCACGGGTCTTATCGTCTTCGCCGTGATAGCCACGGTCAACGCCCGATCGGCCGATCAGACGTCGCGCGCGGTTTCGGCGCAGACGGTCACGGTGACTCGCCCCGCGAGCAGACCGATACCACGTCCGATGAATCCCCCTCCGGCGCTTGATATTCCGCTTCCATTCTTTCCGGTTTTTCCGGCGCCGCCCTCCGCGCCGGCAATTGCGTCAGCCCAACCCTCGGTATCCCCGGTACGAATAGGCCAACAAATTGCCGATGGCGATTTCACGTTCGCGGTCACGTCGGTGATCCGATCGAAGACCGTCGCCAACCCCAATGTCCCCTTCCTGCAGACGATGGCCGAGGGCACATTCCTCACTGTTGCGTTGACGATCACCAACAACGGCAAGCAACCCGAGGTATTTATCGCGTCCTACCAGAAACTCAGGATTAACGGCGTCGTCTATGCCGTCGACCCCGTAGCGGCCTTGTGGACGCTGACCTTGGAAACGATCGTCAGCCCTGGGGGCACTGCTACGGTGCCGCTGCCATTCGACGTGCCGACGGGCGTGCCTTCCGGGGGCGCTTTGGAACTGCACGCGTCAGCGAATTCGCGCGGCGTCGTCGAATTGCTGCCGCCGCAATAGGGTGCGTACGGCGACGCGGCGAGATCTCGCCAGCGCCAAGCGGATGATAAGGGGGTGCTCGAACGCCTGAGCGAATCTGTTAGGCCCGCCTAGGTGCCGCTTCTACCTGTGGAAACAGTTTGTGCCCCCGGCACGACTCGAACGTGCGACCTAGGGATTAGAAGGCCCTTGCTCTATCCACCTGAGCTACGGAGGCAATGCGCAGGTCAGTCTATCCAACTATGGACGACATCCCGACTCGCCGACGCGACACGCGCGAAATGCCTTGCACCGCTATAGAAATCAGTTATCGTATTGAACCTCGACACACGTACAACATCAGCTGGTCAACAGCTGTTAACCGCAACGAGGCGTGTGTATAACGTCGAGGAGTGTCGTTTCAATGGGCCTGGCCATGAGTAGGACTGCGCGGTACGCGAGGGCGGGTTCTCAAGCGTTTCGCCTGGTAGCTGATGCCAAGGGAGCCTCTCGGGCGGCTGCTCTGCTGCTGCGCGGCTCACCGTTCGCCCTGGGCTGGTTCGCCGGCTGGCTTTCCACGGAATTCCCCCCGCACGTGGTGACCGGGCACGCGTTGTCCCGGGTCTCGGCGCCGTCCATCGGGCGTGTCGGCGCCACCTGGGCCGGTCAGCGTGCTGAGCAAACGCTCACCGCGGCTCTCGAGGAGTCTTTCGGGTCGGGCTACGTCGACGAGGTTTCCCATCCGCCGTGCGCGGAATCCGAGTGTGCGCCGCGCAGCGGGCTGTTGAGCCGGCCCGGCCCACACCGCCGGTATGCCGCTGAAACCTCGGACATTTCGTACGGTCCTCGTGGTCGCGACAATCTGCTCGACATCTGGCGACGTCATGACATGGCCCCGGGCCGCCGCGCCCCGGTGCTGATCCAGGTCCCGGGAGGGGCGTGGGCCGTCAATGGCAAGCGCGGCCAGGCCTACACGCTGATGAGCCGGATGGTGGAACTCGGCTGGATCTGCGTGTCGATCGACTACAGCAAGAGCCCGCGCTCCACGTTTCCGGCGCACCTGGTCGACGTGAAGCGGGCGATCGCCTGGGTCCGCGAGAACATCGCCGACTACGGTGGCGACCCCAGCTTCATCGCGATCACCGGCGGCTCGGCGGGCGGGCACCTGGCTTCGCTGGCCGCACTGACCCCCAATGACCCGCGGTTTCAGCCCGGATTCGAAGACGCCGACACCACGGTCCAGGCGGCCGTGCCCTACTACGGGGTCTATGACTTCACCAACGCCCACGTCATGCACGAACTGATACTGCCGTTCCTCGAGCAGTTCGTGATGCGGGCTCGGTACGCCGAGGCACCCGAGCGGTTCGAGGCGGCGTCACCGATTTCCTATGTGCACGACGAGGCGCCCCCGTTCTTCGTGCTGCACGGTGCGAAAGACGAGTTGGTTCCCTGCACCCAGGCTCGGACGTTCTGCGCGGCGATGCGCGGCGCCGGAGCTGTGACCGTGACGTACGCCGAGCTCGCCAACGCCCACCACGCTTTCGACATCCTGTCCACGGCCCGATCGCGGCTAGCCGCCAACGCTGTCGCCGACTTCCTGGGCATCGTGTATGGACGGCACCAGAGCTCGGCGCTCGATGCGTGGCCGCTCTCGGCGTCGTCGGCCAGCTGAGTTGCGCGGATCAACTGCCTGCGACAACCTTTCGTCCGCCGCGCCGATGTGCTCGCCGTAGCGACCGAATCGTGCCTTTCACCAGCGCGTCAACCCGACTAGCGTTGGTGTGTCTTTCCGGTTGGCGGAGCTGAGGCAGGAGGCTTGATCGGCGGTGACGAGGTTGACGCGTCGGGTGAATGATCATGGCTGACTCTGTTGAGGGCGTTGGGGCGTCCGACGAGCTCGGCCCGGTCGACTATCTGCTGCACCGGGGCGAGGCGAATCCGCGGACCCGCTCGGGCATCATGGCGCTGGAACTGCTCGACACCACCCCGGACTGGGACCGGTTTCGCACCCGATTCGAAAACGCGTCGCGAAAGGTGCTGCGGCTGCGGCAGAAGGTGGTGGTGCCGACGCTGCCGACGGCCAATCCGCGCTGGGTGGTGGACCCCGACTTCAACCTGGACTTCCACGTCCGGCGGATACGCGTGTCCCAACCCGGCACCTTGCGCGAAGTATTCGATCTCGCTGAGCTGATCCTGCAGTCACCGCTGGACATCTCGCGCCCACTGTGGACGGCCACCCTGGTCGAGGGTCTGCCCGACGGCCAGGCCGCGACACTGCTGCATATCAGCCACGCGGTCACCGACGGCGTCGGCGGGGTGGAGATGTTCGCCGAGATCTACGATCTCGAGCGCGATCCGCCAGCCAGGCCGATACCGCCGCTGCCCATCCCGCAGGATCTGTCACCCAACGATCTGATGCGGCAAGGCCTCAATCGGTTGCCGTTCGCCATCGTCGGCAGCGTGGCGGGCGCGGTGGCCGGGGCGGTTTCCGCGGCCGGGCGAGCGCTACTGGAACCTGTCTCAACGGTGTCAGGGATCGTGGATTACGCCGTCTCGGGTGTGCGGGTCGTCAACCGTGCTGCGGACCCCTCGCCGGCGCAGCCTGGCCTCGCGCACCGAGGCGATCGACATCCGGCTCTCGGATCTGCACCGGGCCGCGAAAGCCGGCGGCGGGTCGATCAACGACGCGTATCTGGCGGGTTTGTCCGGCGCCTTACGCCGCTACCACCAGGCATTGGGAGTGCCGATCAGCACGTTGCCGATGGCGGTGCCGGTCAGTTTGCGGGCCGACGCCGACACCGCCGGCGGCAATCGGTTCACGGGAGTCAATTTGGCGGCTCCGCTGGGCACCGCCGATCCGGTGTCGCGGATGAAGAAGATCCGTTCCCAGATGACCCAGCGCCGCGACGAGCCCGCGATGAACATCATCGGTTCGATGGCGCCGGTGCTCAGTGTTTTGCCGTCGGCGGTGCTGGAGGGGATCACTGGGTCGGTGGTCGGCTCCGATGTGCAGGCGAGCAACGTTCCGGTGTACCCGGGCGATACTTACATTGCTGGCGCAAAGGTCCTGCGGCAGTACGGTATTGGTCCACTGCCTGGTGTAGCGATGATGGTGGTCCTGATTTCACGAGGGGGGTGGTGCACCATCACCGTGCGCTATGACCGGGCAGCCGTGCAGAAGGAGGCGTTGTTCGCCCAATGTCTGCTGGAAGGTTTCGACGAGATACTCGCGCTGGCCGGTGATCCGCCGCCACGTGCGGTGCCGGCTTCGTTCACCGAACAAGCCGATGCGCCATCTCAATCGGTGGCGGGCTCATGAGCCGCGCCGAAGAAGACCAGAAGGCAGCGCCCGCAAAGGATTTGCGCCTGCCCGGTTCGGTCGCCGAGATCCTCGCCAGTCCCGAAGGGCCCAAGATCGGCGCCTTCTTCGACTTGGACGGGACTTTGGTCGCGGGCTTCACCGCGGTGATCCTCACCCAAGAGCGGTTGCGTCGACGCGACATGGGCGTGGGCGAGCTGCTCAGCATGGTGCAGGCCGGGCTCAACCATACGCTCGGACGCATCGAGTTCGAGGACCTGATCGGTAAGGCCTCCGCTGCGCTAGCCGGTCGGCTGCTGACCGATCTCGACGAGATCGGCGAGCGGCTCTTCGCCCAGCGGATCGAGTCGCGGATCTACCCGGAGATGCGGGAGCTGGTGCGCGCACACGTGGCTCGCGGACACACCGTGGTGCTCAGTTCGTCGGCGCTGACCATTCAGGTCAATCCGGTGGCCCGCTTCCTCGGGATCGTCAACACTTTGACCAACAGATTCGAGACCAACGAAGACGGCTTGCTCACCGGCAGTGTCGTGGAGCCGATCTTATGGGGTCCGGGCAAAGCCGCTGCGGTGCAACGGTTTGCGGCCGAAAACAGCATCGATCTCAAGGACAGCTACTTCTATGCCGACGGCGACGAGGACGTCGCGCTGATGTATTTGGTCGGCAATCCGCGGCCGACCAACCCCGAAGGCAAGATGGCCGCCGTGGCCAAGCGACGTGGCTGGCCGATCCTGCGGTTCAGCAGCCGCGGACCGGTGGGCCTGCGGCGACAGTTGCGGACTCTCGCGGGCTTTGGGTCGATGTTCCCGGTCGGGGCCGGTGCGGTGGCGGTGGGCGTGCTGACGGGCAGCCGGCGGCGTGGCGTGAACTTCTTCACCTCCAACTTTTCCCAGGCCGTCTTGGCGGCTACCGGAGTGCATTTGAATGTCATCGGAAAAGACAATCTGACCGCGCAGCGGCCGGCCGTCTTCATCTTCAACCATCGCAACCAAGTCGACCCGATAATCTCCGGTGCGCTGATACGTGACAACTGGGTTGCCGTGGGTAAAAAGGAACTTGAGCGTGATCCGATCATGGGCACGCTCGGGAAGCTGCTGGACGGTGTATTCATCGACCGCGACGATCATGGCGCCGCTCTGGAGACCATGCAGACGGTCGAAGACCGAGCCAAAAATGGACTCTCCATTCTGATGGCACCGGAAGGCACCCGACTGGACACCACCGAGGTCGGGCCGTTCAAAAAGGGACCCTTCCGTCTCGCGATGGCGGCGGGTATCCCCGTGGTGCCGATCGTGATTCGCAATGCGGAGATCGTCGCGGCCCGAAATTCCACCACGATCAATCCCGGCACGGTTGACGTCGCGGTGTTCCCGCCGATTCCGGTGCAGGACTGGACAGTTGAGACGCTGCCGGATCGCATCGCCGAGGTACGTCAGCTGTATCTGGACACTTTGGCCAACTGGCCCGTCGATGAACTACCCCAGGTCGACTTGTACGCCGAGAAGAAAGCGGCGAAGAAGGCCCGAGCCAGGTCCGCTGCCAAAGCCGCCGGGACCAAGGCCCCAGCCAAGAAGACCAGGCCCAAAAAGGCGACAGCCAAACCCGCAGCCAAATCGCA
This sequence comes from Mycobacterium montefiorense, assembly GCF_003112775.1. Classification (GTDB taxonomy): domain Bacteria; phylum Actinomycetota; class Actinomycetes; order Mycobacteriales; family Mycobacteriaceae; genus Mycobacterium; species Mycobacterium montefiorense. Next base: position 11,653 of record NZ_BFCH01000012.1, read on the forward strand.
ACCGGCCCAGCCGAATCCGAATGAGTCCGAGGTCGCTCTCAAAGACGGTGAAGCGCCGCGGCCCGACGCGGACCAGCCCGGCGGCGCCGGGTCGACGTCTCGGCCCAGAGGGCGCACGTGACACAACCGGCCGCAAATACCAGCGCAGTCCTGACCGCGCAAGATTCGCTGGTGTTGGCGTCCATGGAGTCGGGCGTCGAAACGCAGCTGGTGATGGATTGGCTGAGCCAGCAGCGCGCCCAGAATCCGGATGTGAAGTTCGACGTGCTCAAACTGCCGCCGGGTGATGCGCCGCAGACGGCGCTGAATCTGCTTGTGGATCAGCTTGAGTCCGGAGAAGACAGATCGATTGTGCCGGTGCGGGTGTTCTGGCTACCGGCACCGGATCGCGGCAGGGCCGCGAAGCTGGCCGGGCTGCTTCCCGGCTGGGATCCCTACCACCCCAACCAACGTCGGCAGCGTTACATCCTGCGCAAGGATCGGCACCGGGCGCGGGTGGTGGCCGGCGAGGCGGCCAAGGTGTCCGAACTCCGCCAGCAATGGCGCGACACTACCGTCGGTCAGGACGAGCGAGATTTCGCTCAGTTCATCGCGCGCCGTGCCCTTTTGGCATTGGAACGTGCCGAGTATCGAATCCTGGGACCGCAGTACAAATCCCCGCGATTGCTGAAGCCAGAGATCTTGGCATCCACCCGATTTCGCGCGGGCTTGAAGAAGATTCCGGACGCAAAGGTCGACGAAGCGGGCAAGATGCTCGACGAATTGGCCACCGGATGGAGCCGGGTGTCCGTCGACCTGGTTTCCGTTCTAGCCAAGCTGATCTGCCGCGGTTTCGAACCGGAGATCGACTACGACACATTTCAGATCGCGGCGATGCGCAACGGGCTGGAAGTTCATCCGGCGGTGCTGCTGTTCTCGCACCGGTCCTACATCGACGGTGCGGTGGTGCCGGTCGCGATGCAGGAAAACCGGTTGCCGCCGGTGCATGTTTTCGCCGGTATCAACCTGTCTTTCGGATTGATGGGCCCGTTACTGCGCCGCTCTGGCGTCATCTTCATCCGCCGCGACATCGCCAACAACCCGCTCTACAAGTACGTGCTGCGCGAATACGTCGGCTACATCGTCGAGAAGCGATTCAATCTGAGCTGGTCCATCGAAGGCACTCGGTCGCGCACCGGCAAGATGCTGCCGCCCAAGCTCGGTCTGATGTCGTATGTGGCCGATGCCTATCTTGACGGCCGCAGCGAAGACATTCTGCTGCAACCGGTCTCGATCGGTTTCGACCAGTTGCACGAGACGGCCGAATACGCCGCCTACGCGCGCGGCGGAGAAAAGACACCCGAAGGCGTGCTGTGGCTGTACAACTTCATCAAGGCTCAGGGCGAACGCAACTACGGCAAGATCTATGTCCGTTTCCCCGAAGCCGTCTCGATGCGGCAGCACCTCGGCCCGCCGCATGGGGCGCTGGCCCAAGACAACGACGCTAAACGGCTTGCACTGCAGAAGATGTCGTTCGAAGTCGCGTGGCGGATCCTGCGGGCGACGCCGGTGACGGCGACGGGTTTGGTGTGCGGATTGCTGCTCACCACCCGCGGCGCCGCGCTCACGCTGGACCAACTGCACCACACGTTGCAAGATGCACTGGACTATCTCGACCGCAAGAACACCCCGGTGTCGACGAGTGCGTTGCGGCTGCGCACGAGCGAAGGGGTGGGCGCGGCCGTCGACGCACTGTCCAACGGACACCCGATCACCCGCGTCGACAGTGGCCGCGAGCCGGTGTGGCTCATCGAGCCCGACCAGGAGCACGCCGCGGCGTTCTACCGCAACTCGGTCATCCACGCCTTCCTGGAGACCTCGATCGTCGAACTGGCTCTGGCGCACGCCAGACACGCCGAAGGCGATCGCATCGGAGCGTTCTGGGCTCAGGCGATGCGGCTGCGCGATCTGCTGAAGTTCGACTTCTACTTCGCCGATTCGGCGGCGTTCCGCGACAACATCGCCGAAGAGATGGCATGGCATGACGATTGGGAGGCACACGTCGCCGCCGGCGGCGAGGAGATCGACGCGATGCTGTTTGCCAAGCGGCCGTTGATGTCCGACGCGATGCTGCGGGTGTTCTTCGAGGCCTACGAGATCGTCGCCGACGTGTTGCGGGATGCGCCCGCGGATATCGGACAAAACGAACTCACCGAGTTGGCGCTCGGGGTCGGTCGGCAATACGTGGCACAGACCCGGGTGCGCAGCAGCGAATCGGTGTCCACGTTGCTCTTCGCCACCGCGCGCCAGGTCGTTGCCGACCAGGATCTGATCGCGCCGGCCGCGGATCTGACCGAGCGCCGGGCCGCCTTCCGGCGCGAATTGCGGGCGATTCTGCGGGATTTCGGGTATGTCGAGCAAATCGCGCGCAACCAGTTCGCCGCCCGCGAATATCAAGCGCGTCAGGAGCGCACCGCCCGCCAGGCCGGGTAGCGCGGTCTTTGCGGGCCGCCGCCCATACCCTGAATGCATGACGGTTGGCCAGTCCGCAGCCAAGGCCCGAGACCTGGTGTGGCCGCTGCTTACCGGCGTTGCGGTGCTGGCAGGCTGCACGGCCGCGGGCATCGGGGCGTTATCGCTGGCCGACGCGCTGACCGCCACCGGCCTGCCCGATCCTGGCTCGGCGACCACGCTGGGTCTGCCGTTCGTTCGGGCGGCGGGCGAGATCGCCGCGGTGCTTGCGGTGGGTTCGTTTCTCTTTGCCGCGTTCTTGGTGCCGCCGCAGAAGTCGGGCGTGCTCGACGCCGCCGGCTACCGCGCCCTGCGGGTGGGGACGGTGGCGTCGGGCGGGTGGGCGGTGTGCGCGTTCCTGCTGATCCCGCTGACCATTTCCGACGTCTCCGGTCATCGGCTGTCCGAGCACCTCAATCCGCTGCGGCTGTGGTCTTTGGCCAGCCTGATCGGCACCGCTTCCGCCTGGCGCTGGACGGCGATCCTGGCCGCGGTGGTGACGCTGGCCAGTTTGGCGGTGCTGCGCTGGTCGTGGACCCCACTGCTGGTCGCCGGGTCGGTGGCCACCCTGATCCCGTTGGGGCTGACGGGCCACTCGTCGGCCGGTGGCTCGCATGACCTGGCTACCAACAGCCTCCTGATTCACCTCGTCGCCGCCAGTTTGTGGGCCGGTGGCTTGCTGGCTCTGCTCGCCCACGCACTGCGCGGCGCTGACCACCTTGCGCTTGCGGCCCGGCGTTTCTCGGCCATCGCCCTGTGGTGCTGGGTCGCGATGGCGCTCAGCGGTGTGATGAACGCCCTGGTGCGGGTGTTGCCGTCGGACCTGCTGACCACCACGTACGGACGGTTGGTGCTGGCCAAGTTCGTCGCGTTGTGTGCGCTGGGCGTGCTGGGCTGGCGTCAGCGACGCGCCGGAGTTGTTGCGCTGCAAGATGATCCGCAAAAGCGCAGCGTGCTGGTCCGGCTGGCGCTGGTCGAGGCGGCCCTGTTCGGCGTGACGTTCGGTATCGCCGTCGGGCTGGGCCGCACACCACCGCCGCCGCCACCGCTGCGGCTGCCGTCGATTCCGGAGGCCGAGATCGGCTACGACTTCGACGGTCCGCCGACCGTGGCGCGCATCCTGATCGATTGGCGCTTCGATCTGGTCTTCGGCACGGCGGCAATCGTTTTGGCGGCGCTGTACGTAGCGGCCGTGGTGCGGCTGCGCCGCCGCGGCGATCACTGGCCGCCCGGCCGCATCGCAGCCTGGCTGCTGGGCTGCCTGACACTGCTGTTCGTGACGTCCTCGGGAGTCGGCCGCTACATGCCGGCGATGTTCAGCATGCACATGGCCGCTCACATGGGCTTGTCGATGCTGGTGCCGATCCTGCTGGTGCTGGGTGCGCCGGTCAGCCTGGCGTTGCGGGCGCTGCCCGCCGCCGGTCGCGATGATCCGCCGGCCATGCGGGAATGGCTGTTGGCCGCCCTGCACAGCCGGGTGTCACGCATCCTGACCAATCCGATCGTGGCCACGGTGCTGTTCGTCGCGGGTTTCTACGGTCTGTACTTCAGCAGCATCTTCGACGACGCGGTGGCCAGTCATGCCGGGCATCTGGCGATGAACCTGCACTTCCTGGTCAGCGGTTACCTGTTCTATTGGGTGGTGATCGGCGTGGACCCCACACCACGGCCGATCCCGCCGCTGGCCAAGGTGGGTGTGGTGTTCGCCTCGCTGCCCATGCACGCGTTCTTCGGTGTGGAACTGATGGGCACCCCGACTGTGCTCGGCGAGGCTTACTACCGGTCACTAGGTTTGAGTTGGCATACCGACCTGCTGGGCGATCAGCGCTTGGGTGGCGGAATCGCTTGGGCGGCAGGGGAAGTGCCGCTCGTGATCGTGATGCTCGCGTTGCTGGTGCAGTGGGCGCGCAGCGACGCCCGCACCGCGCGGCGTCTTGACCGGGCGGCCGACCGCGACGACGACGCCGACCTCACCGCCTACAACGCGATGCTGGCCGAACTGGCCCGCGGCGGACCCAAGCCGACATCGCAGGGGCCTGCGGCCGGGGAGTAATTCGCGTCCCGCGGCTTATCCCCAGTCGCGTCTTTGCGCACAAGCTCGCCGCGATACCGCCGAGAACGGACCGGATTGCCTGCGACTCGTCGGTGCCTCGGCGCTCAATGAGCACCAAGCAAGACCGCTACCTGAGAAAAGTGCGAAAGGAAATTGAGCCCATGTTCGAAACCTCGCTGACCGTCGTCGGTCACATCGTCAACGACCTGCAGCGCCGCAAGGTCGGAAATCAGGAACTCATCAAGTTCCGGGTGGCCAGCAATTCACGTCGCCGCACCGGTGACGGCAGTTGGGAGCCGGGAAACTCGCTGTTCATCACCGTTAACTGCTGGGGAAAGCTGGTCACCGGCGTCGGTGCCGCGCTGGGCAAGGGTGCACCCGTGATCGCGGTGGGCCACGTCTACACCAGCGAATACGAGGACCGCGACGGCAATCGCCGTTCGTCGCTGGAGATGCGGGCGACCTCGGTCGGCCCGGATCTGTCGCGCACGATCGTGCGCATCGAGAAGCCCGGCTATGCCGGTCCCGACGCCCAACCCCCGGCTGCTGTCGAGGGCACCGGGGACGAGCCGGCCGTCGACGGTGACTCGGCGGAATCCAGCGACGGCGCCGAGGAGCCCACCCCGCTATCCCTGTCGGCTTAGCTGATGGTCGGGCGTCCGGTTCCACCTGTTGGGTGATGCCTAGGATGGTCCGCGAGATCAATCTCGAAGACCAGAAAGGCAAAACCGCGGCATGGCTGAGTTCATCTACACGATGAAAAAGGTCCGCAAGGCGCACGGCGACAAAGTGATCCTGGACGACGTCACATTGAGCTTCTTCCCGGGCGCCAAGATCGGTGTCGTCGGCCCTAACGGTGCCGGTAAGTCGAGCGTCTTGCGGATCATGGCCGATCTGGACAAGCCGAACAACGGCGAGGCGTTCCTGGCCAACGACGCCACTGTCGGCATCCTGCAACAGGAGCCGGCGCTCAACGAAGAGAAGACCGTTCGCGGCAACGTGGAGGAGGGCTTGGGCGAGATCAAGGTCAAGCTCGACCGCTTCAACGAGGTTGCCGAGTTGATGGCCACCGACTACTCCGACGAATTGATGGAGGAGATGGGCCGGCTGCAAGAGGACCTGGACCATGCCGACGCGTGGGACCTCGACTCGCAGCTGGAGCAGGCAATGGACGCGCTGCGCTGCCCGCCGCCCGACGAGCCGGTGACCAACCTGTCCGGTGGTGAGCGCCGGCGGGTAGCGCTGTGCAAGCTGCTGCTATCCAAACCCGACCTGCTACTGCTCGACGAGCCGACCAACCACCTGGACGCCGAAAGCGTGCAGTGGCTCGAACAGCATCTCGCCAGCTACGCAGGTGCGATCCTGGCCGTCACCCATGACCGCTATTTCCTGGACAACGTCGCCGAATGGATCCTGGAACTCGACCGGGGCCGCGCCTATCCCTACGAAGGCAACTACTCGACCTACCTCGAGAAAAAGGCAGAGCGGATCGCAGTTCAGGGCCGCAAGGACGCCAAGCTGCAGAAGCGGCTGCAAGAGGAACTGGCCTGGGTGCGGTCCGGGGCCAAGGCGCGCCAAGCCAAGAGCAAGGCCCGCCTGCAGCGCTACGAAGAGATGGCCACCGAGGCGGAGAAAACCAGGAAGCTCGATTTCGAGGAAATCCAGATCCCGGTCGGGCCGCGGCTGGGCAACGTGGTGGTCGAGGTCGAACACCTGGACAAGGGCTTCGAAGGGCGCACCCTGATCAAGGACCTGTCCTTCACCCTGCCCCGCAACGGCATCGTCGGCGTCATCGGTCCCAACGGCGTCGGCAAGACCACGCTGTTCAAGACCATCGTGGGGCTCGAGGAGCCGGACAGCGGCATCGTCAAGGTCGGCGAGACCGTCAAACTGAGCTACGTCGACCAGAGTCGCGCGGGCATCGACCCGAAGAAGACCGTGTGGCAGGTCGTCTCCGACGGGCTGGATCACATCGTGGTCGGCCAGACCGAGGTGCCGTCGCGGGCTTACGTGTCGGCGTTCGGGTTCAAGGGCCCGGATCAACAGAAGCCGGCCGGTGTGCTGTCCGGTGGTGAGCGCAACCGGCTGAACCTCGCGCTGACACTCAAGCAGGGCGGCAACCTGATCCTGCTCGACGAGCCCACCAACGACCTCGACGTCGAAACCCTGAGTTCGCTGGAGAACGCGCTCGAACAATTCCCCGGCTGCGCGGTGGTGATTTCGCACGACCGCTGGTTCCTCGACCGCACCTGCACGCACATCCTGGCGTGGGAGGGCGACGACGACAACGAGGCCAAGTGGTACTGGTTCGAAGGCAACTTCGGTGCATATGAGGAAAACAAAGTGGAACGACTTGGAGTCGATGCCGCCAGGCCGCACCGAGTGACCCACCGCAAGCTGACTCGGGACTAGTGTCAGGTTTGCCAGCTGCCCCGCGAGGACGCGCCCGATTCGGTCGCCGAGAAGTGGGGCGACTGCGCGTAGTGCTATCCGACTTGAGTTGGGAGCTAGCGGGATGACGATCGGTTCCGGACCGAAGCAGGCGACTACGCCGTGGACCGCGTTCACCAAGATGTCGGACATCCCCGAGTGGATCTCGAAGGCGTACATCGAGACCTATCGCGGCCCGCACGATAAGGAACCCGGCACCCTCGAAACCGGCATCATCGACCTGACGATCCCCGCCGCCATCGTCAGCCCGGCGTTGCTGAGCGCGCACTACCGGCTCGGCCAGCACCGCGCGCACGGCGAAAACTGCGTCGCCGTCTACCCACCCGAGGATCCGGCGGGCTTCGGGCCCGCGCTACAAGTCGTCACCGACCACGGCGGCATGCTGATGGATTCCATCACGGTGCTGCTGCACCGGCTCGGCGTCTCCTACACAGCTTTGATGACACCGGTGTTCGACGTGCAGCGCAACCCATCGGGGGACCTGCTCAGCATCGAGCCGAAAGCACCCGGCACGCCGCAATACGTCGGCGAGGCCTGGATCCACATCCAGTTTGTGCCGTCCGTCGACACCAAGGCGCTCGCCGAGGTCGAAACTGTGCTGCCCAAAGTCCTCAGCGACGTCCAGCAGGTTGCCGCCGACGCAGCAGCGATCATCGCCGCACTGAGCAACCTGGCCGCAGACGTCGAAACCAATCTCGGCGGCCACTTCTCGGCGCCCGACCGCGAGGATGTCGCGGCGCTGCTGCGCTGGCTGGGCAACGGGAATTTCCTGCTGCTGGGCTACCAGCGTTGCCAGGTACACGACGGTCTGGTCTCCGGCGACGGGTCAAGCGATCTCGGCGTGATGCGCAGCCGCACCGGTTCGCGCCCGCGGCTGACCGACGACGACAAGTTGCTGGTGCTGGCTCAGGCCACCGTCGGCAGCTATCTGCGCTATGGGGCATATCCCTATGCCATCGGGGTTCGCGAATACGTCGACGGCGGCGTGATCGAGCACCGCTTCGTCGGGCTGTTCACCGTCTCCGCTATGAACGCTGACGTTCTAGAGATCCCGTCGATCTCGCGCCGGGTCCGCGAAGCGCTGGCGATGGCCGACAACGACCCCGCCCACCCGGCCCAGCTGATCCTCGACGTGATCCAGACCGTCCCGCGCTCGGAGCTGTTCACCCTCAGCGGCGAACGGCTTTTCACGATGGCCAAAGCCGTGGTGGATCTTGGATCGCAACGGCGAGCGTTATTGTTCGTGCGCGCCGACCGGTTGCGCTACTTCGTGTCCTGCCTGGTGTATGTGCCCCGCGACCGCTATACCACGGCGGTGCGGCTGCAGATCGAGGACATCCTGGTTCGCGAATTCGGCGGGACGCGATTGGAATTCACCGCGCGGGTCAGTGAATCACCTTGGGCACTCATGCATTTCATGGTGAGACTGCCCGAAGATGCCGGGCCGGTCGACGTTTCCGAGAACAACCGGATCCGAATCCAGGCGCTGGTCAGCGAGGCCGCTCGTACCTGGTCCGACCGGCTCATCGCCGCCGCGCCCACCGGCACGGTCACCCACGCCGACGCCGAGCACTACGCCGGCGCGTTCTCCGAGGCTTACAAGTCGGCCATCACTCCCGACGATGCCATCGACCAGATCGCCATCATCAAAGAGCTGACCGATGATTCGGTCAAGTTGGTGTTCTCCGACCACGGGGATGGCCTGGCTCACCTGAACTGGTTCCTGGGCGGACGCAGCGCCTCGCTGAGCCAGCTGCTGCCGATGCTGCAGAGCATGGGTGTCGTGGTGCTCGAGGAGCGCCCGTTCACGGTCACCCGGCCGGACGAATTGCCGGTATGGATCTACCAATTCCGGATCTCACCGCATCCGACCATCCGCCTGGCCGAGACGCAAGCCGAGCGCGACGCGATGGCGGAACGATTCGCCGAGGCGGTCACCGCGATTTGGCATGGCCGCGTCGAAATCGATCGCTTCAACGAGCTGGTGATGCGCGCGGGGCTGACCTGGCAGCAGGTCGTGCTGTTGCGTGCCTACGCAAAATACCTGCGGCAGGCCAACTTCCCCTACAGCCAGTCCTATATCGAATCGGTGCTCAATGAGCACCCCTCGACCTCGCGATCACTCGTCACGCTATTTGAGGCACTCTTCGATCCCGCGACGTCGGGGTCGCCCGGCAATGATGCGCAAACGGCCGCCGCCGCGGTCGCCGCGGACATCGACGCCCTGGTAAGCCTGGACACCGACCGCATCTTGCGTGCCTTCGCGTCACTGGTGCAAGCCACGTTGCGCACCAATTACTTTGTGACACGCGAGGGTTCGGCCCGGGCGCGCAATGTGCTGGCGATCAAGCTGGACGCCCAGCTGGTCGACGAGCTTCCGCTGCCGCGCCCAAAGTACGAGATCTTCGTGTATTCACCTCGCATCGAGGGCGTGCACTTGCGGTTCGGCCCGGTGGCTCGCGGCGGGCTGCGCTGGTCGGACCGGCGGGACGATTTCCGCACCGAGATCCTGGGTCTGGTCAAGGCGCAGGCGGTGAAGAACGCCGTCATCGTGCCGGTCGGGGCCAAGGGTGGGTTCGTCCTCAAGCGGCCGCCACTGCCCACCGGCGATGCCGCGGCCGACCGCGACGCGACCCGCACCGAAGGCGTCGCCTGCTATCAGCTGTTCATCTCCGGGTTGCTCGACGTCACCGACAACGTCGACCACTCCACCGGAAACGTCAGCCCGCCACCCCAGGTGATACGTCGCGACGGCGACGACGCCTACCTGGTGGTGGCCGCGGACAAGGGCACCGCCACCTTCTCCGACATCGCCAACGACGTCGCCAAGTCCTACGGCTTCTGGCTGGGCGATGCCTTCGCGTCCGGCGGGTCGGTCGGCTACGACCACAAGGCCATGGGCATCACCGCAAAGGGAGCCTGGGAAGCCGTCAAACGGCACTTCCGCGAAATGGGCGTCGACACCCAGACCGAGGACTTCACGGTCGTCGGCGTCGGCGACATGAGCGGCGACGTGTTCGGCAACGGCATGCTGCTGAGCAAGCACATCCGCTTGATCGCCGCCTTTGATCACCGGCATATCTTCCTGGACCCCAACCCCGACGCCTCGACGTCGTGGCCGGAACGCCAGCGGATGTTCGACCTGCCGCGCTCCTGCTGGGAGGACTACGACAAGTCGCTGATCAGCGAGGGTGGCGGCGTGTACAGCCGCGAGCAGAAGTCCATCCCGGTCAGCCCGCAGGTTCGCCAGGCCCTCGGCATCGACGACGAGGTCAGCGAGATGGCCCCGCCCAACCTGATGAAGGCGATCCTGCTCGCGCCGGTGGACCTGCTGTTCAACGGCGGCATCGGCACCTACATCAAAGCCGAGTCTGAATCCGACGCCGACGTGGGCGACCGCGCCAACGATGCGCTGCGGGTCGACGGAAATCAGTTGCGCGCCAAGGTTATTGGCGAGGGCGGTAACCTTGGCGTGACGGCCCTGGGCCGCGTCGAATTCGACCTGTCGGGCGGACGGATCAATACCGACGCGATGGACAACTCCGCCGGCGTGGACTGCTCGGACCACGAGGTCAACATCAAGATCCTGATCGATTCGCTGGTCACCGCCGGCAAGGTCAACGCCGACGAGCGCAGCCAGCTGCTGGAATCGATGACCGACGAGGTCGCCCAACTGGTGCTCACCGACAACGAGGACCAAAACGATCTGATCGGCACCAGCCGCGCCAACGCCGCCAGCCTGCTGCCGGTGCACTCGATGCAGATCAAGTACCTGGAAGAACACGGTATCGATCGCGAACTGGAAGCGCTGCCGTCGGAGAAGGAGATCCTGCGGCGCACCGAAGCCGGCATCGGTCTCACCTCGCCCGAACTCTGCACGCTGATGGCCCACGTCAAGCTGCTCCTCAAAGAGGAGATGCTGACCACGGAACTGCCCGAGCAGGACGTCTTCAGGTCCCGGTTGCCCCGTTACTTCCCGACGCCGTTGCAGGAACGGTTTACTCCGGAGATCCGCACCCACCAGCTGCGCCGCGAGATCGTCACGACGATGTTGATCAACGACTTGGTGGACACCGCCGGCATCAGCTACGCCTACCGGATCGCCCAGGACGTTGGCGTCGGGCCGATCGACGCGGTACGCACCTGGGTCGCCACCGACGCCATCTTCGGCATTGACCACATCTGGCGGGGCATCCGTGCGGCGGACATCCCCGTCGCACTGTCGGACCGAATGACCCTGGATACCCGACGGCTGATCGACCGTGCCGGACGGTGGCTGCTCAACTACCGTCCGCAACCCTTGGCCGTGGGCGCCGAGATCAACCGGTTCGCCGCCGAGGTCAAAGCGCTGACGCCGCGGATGTCGGAGTGGCTGCGCGGTGACGACAAGGCCATCGTCGAACAGGAAGCCGCGGCGTTCGCCGCCGAGGGCGCGCCCGATGACCTGGCTTATCAGGTGGCCGCCGGCCTGTACCGCTTCAGCCTGCTCGACGTTATCGACATCGCCGACATCACCGAGACGGACACCGCAGACGTCGCCGACACGTATTTCGCGCTGATGGACCGGCTGGGCACCGACGGCCTGCTCACCGCGATATCCGCGCTGCCGCGATACGACCGTTGGCATTCGTTGGCGCGCCTGGCAATTCGTGACGACATCTACGCCTCGCTGCGGTCGCTATGTCTGGACGTGCTGGCCGCGGGGGAGCCGGACGAAAGTGGGCAGGAGAAGATCGCCGAGTGGGAACACATCAGCGCCTCTCGGGTGGAACGGGCGCAGCGCACGCTCACCGAAATTTATGAAAGCGGCGCAAAGGATCTCGCGACGCTGTCGGTGGCCGTGCGTCAGATTCGCCGCATGACCCAAACCAGCGGACGGGGGCCCTCGGGGTGAGTATCGGGTACGTCGCACCAGTGCCGGTGCGCTGGTCGGACATCGACATGTACCAGCACGTCAACCACGCCACCATGGTCACGCTTCTAGAAGAGGCGCGGGTACCTTTTCTCAAACCGGTGTTCGAGACCGACATTTTGGAGATCGGGCTGCTGATCGCCGATGTGCGCGTGACCTACAAGGATCAGCTGCGGTTAGTGGATTCGCCTCTGCAGGTGACTATTTGGACCAAGCGACTGCGGGCGGTCGACTTCACGCTGGGCTACGAAGTGCGTTCGGTCAACGCCGATCCGGAGTCCAAACCTGCCGTCATCGCCGAGTCGCAGTTGGCCGCGGTTCATATCGAGGAGCAGCGGCTGGTGCGACTCTCGCCAGATCATCGGGGGTATTTGCAACGGTGGCTGCGTTAGCAGATCGCGGATTATGGCTGGGCCCCGAATCGATGGAGGCCCACCGCACGGATCTGGCTGCGTTCGTCGATCATGCGACACGCCTCGACGACGCCGCGGTCATTCGTCTGCGCACCCGAACCTCCGAGTTGCTAACGGCTTGGAGCGCAACCGGTTTCGACGTGCTGGCCAGCCGCGTAGTGGTGGGCACTGTGCGCCCCGTTGACATGACGGTCGCTGCGGATGGGTTGGCGCGCGGGCTGTCTGCGATGGACGACACGGGTTACGTCGATCCGGGCTTCGCCATGGACTCGTCGTGGCGCAGCGCGTTGCCCCCCGATTCCGGCTTCACCCACCTCGACGACGTGCCGGCCCAGGTGATGCTGGACCTCGCTTCGCGCGGGGCGCAGCTCGCCAAGGAGCACAGCAGCTCGCATGGTCCGCCGGCATCGCTGCTGGATCAGGAGGTGATCCGGGTCAGTTCGGCCGACACCAGCGTGGGGCTGCCGATGCGTTGCGTGTTCGCCTTGACCGCAATGGGTTTCCTGCCGCAGTCAAGGGATGCAATCGACGCGAGCGAAATTATCCGGGTTCGAACACTTCCCGCGTGGTTGCGGCTGGATGCCAGGTTCGGTTCGGTCTATCGCCGTCGCGGCGAGGCGGCAATGGTGCTGCGCTAAGCGCTGCGTCAGGCCCCGTACTGCAACCACAACGGCAACACCGAATTCAGGTAGTCCATGAACTTCTTGAGTCCCACCCGGTATTGGCCGAATCCGTATGGATCTTCGGCATATTCCGGAAACGCGACGCCCAGCCCGAACAGCCCGGGCGCAAGAATTCCGTTCCTTCGGTTGTAGTCCAGCTGGCCCCACTGCGGCGTCTCGGGCAGCTTTCTGCGCTCGAAGCCGACGGTGTAGACCACGCGATCGCACAGCGCGAGTTTGTCGTCGAATTCCGGGCTTGATACCCAGCACCGGTCCAGTCGATCCGGATACTTGCCGTCGATGTTCTCCCGAGCCCACGTCGCCGCCCGCCCTTTGAGGCCCGTATCGTCGAACAGAATCCAATCATCCAGATACACAGCGTATTTCAGCGGGCTTTGATAGAAATTGATCACCCGCTTGACGGGATGGCTCAGCAGATTGGGCAATACGATCATCGATGAGTGTGACGAGCCGAACACGGCCACTGTCGCACCGTCGAGCGACTGCTCGGCGAGCCGGTCCGGGTCCAGCGCGACCTCTACGGGGATCTCGTCCAGGCCGGGGTAAGCAAGCTTCTTGGGCACCGCGCCAACGGCGAGAATCACATTGTCGGAGACGACTTCTTGTTGCCCGGCGTGAATTCGCCATTGCCTGTTTTCCATATGCAGCGACGTTGCCGTCGTTTGAAAGACGTCTACCCGCTCACGCAGGTGCTGGGTAATCCACACCAGCGGATCCGCGACCAGGTCAAGGGCGCACGTGTCGTTCGGGTCGGCTTTGTGCAGCGGCAATGCCGGTGCCTGCGCGAACCGGAACGCCGAGGAGCCATTCAGGAAGCTCAGGAAGGTTTCAGCGATGGTGTTGCTCGACACCGCCCGCCACTTCTGGCCGAGATCGCCTGCCGCAAAAGCCGGATCAATCCAGGCGATTTTGCCTGCCTCGATGCCCTGATCTAAAAGCCTTCCCACCGCGGCAATTCCGGCGGGGCCAGCTCCGACGACTGCCCACGCATACGATGTCATGTAACACATATAGGCCAGTGCGGCCCGCGACGCGAATCGGTCGTCGGTGGGAGGCTAGACCAACCAGGCCACCGTGTCGGTCGGCAGCTGCCCGTCGACCAGCGGCGCACTGGCGAAAATGAGTTCGCCGGCGGGTAGTGCCATCGGGCGCTTTCCGGTGTTCAGCGCGCACACCAGACCGCCGGTGCTGCGCCGGAATACCAGGGTTTCGGGTGTTGCTGCCAGCCACTGAAGCTCGACGCCGTCGAATTCTGCACGGTCCCTACGTAATTCGAGCGCTGTGCGGAAAAATGACAACGTCGAGTTGGGATCGGCGTCCTGCTTTTCCACCGTTAGCGGTGCCCAATCCGCGGGCATCGGCAACCAGGTGTCGGGAGAGCTGGAGAACCCGAACGGGGGAGCGTCGCCCGACCACGGCAGCGGAACCCGGCATTTGTCGCGGCCCCGTTCGGTGTGGCCCGAGCGTTCCCACGTCGGGTCCTGCAACACCTCCTCGGGCAGGTCCAACACGTCGGGCAGGCCCAGCTCCTCGCCGTTGTAGATGAATACCGTGCCCGGCAGGGCCAGCATCACCATGGCCATGGCCATGGCACGCGCACGGCGTAACCCGATTTTGCCGCCGCCGTAGCGGGTGACATCGCGGTCCACGTCGTGGTTGGACAGCGTCCAGGTCGGGACGGCGTCGTAGATCGCGATGGCCTTCAGCGAATTCTCGATCGCGTCGTGGATTTCGCCCGCGTCGAAGGCGATCTTGGTCAGCCGGAAATTGAAGCCGAGATGCAGTTCGTCGGGCCGTAGATACTCGGCCCACAACAGGTTGTCCATCACCCACACCTCGCCGATGGTGACCGCGTCGGGATAGTCGTCGACGATCTTTCGGATCCCGCGGTGAATCTCGTGCACGCTCGGGTTGTTGAAGCGCGGGTCGTCGTCGCTGTGCGACAACACCTTGACGCCTTCCTTCGCGTCGGGCAGGCCGGGCGGCTTGGCCATGCCATGTGCCACGTCGATGCGGAAGCCGTCCACCCTGCGGTCCAGCCAGAAGCGCAGCGACGTCGCGAAGTCGTCGAAAACCTCGGGGTTCTCCCAGTTGAGGTCCGGTTGTTCGGTGTCGAAAAGGTGCAGGTAGTACTGGCCGGGATTGCCGTCAGGCTCCACCACCCGGGTCCACGCCGAGCCGCCGAACACCGAAGTCCAATTGTTCGGCGGCAGTACCCCGTCGGGCCCCTTGCCGTCGCGAAACCAGTAGCGCTCCCGCGCATCGGTGCCCGGGCCGGCGGCCAGCGCCGCCTGGAACCACGGGTGCTGCGAGCTGGTGTGGTTGGGGACCACGTCCATCGTGATCTTGATGTCCAGCTCGTGCGCGGCCGCAATCAGCCGTTCGATCGCGGGCATCCCGCCGAACAGCGGATCGATGTCGCGGGGATCGGCCACGTCGTAGCCGTGGTCGGCCATCGGCGAGACAGTGACCGGGCTGAGCCAAATCGCGTCGATTCCCAGCGCTACCAGGTGATCCAGATGAGCTACCAGCCCGTCGATGTCGCCGACGCCGTCGCCGTTGCTGTCGGCGAACGATCGGGGATACACCTGGTAAAAAGCCGCGTTCGACCACCATGCTCCGGGGCTCATGCTGCTCCGTTCAGTTCGCTGGGCGTTTAAGGCTAGAGATCAGAAAGGGGAATTGACGAGTGAGTTTGCCGCCATTTCCAAATAGTTGAGCAGCTCGCGACGGTGTTCGTCGTCGAGAGTCTGCGAGTCGACCGACGCGACCGCGGTGTGCATGCACCGCAGCCACGCGTCGCGCTCGATGGGGGTGATCCGGAACGGCACGTGACGCATCCGCAGCCGGGGATGACCACGCTGGTCGGAGTAGGTTCGTGGGCCGCCCCAGTACTGCTCGAGAAACATGCGCAACCGCTCTTCGGCACCCTCTAGGTCGTCCAAGGGATACAGCTCACGCAGGATCTCGTCTTCGGGGACCTGCGCATAGAAGCGCCCCACGATCGTCTTGAAGGTCTCGGCACCGCCGACAGCGTCGTAGAAGGACTGTTGCACCTGATCCATCACGTCCCATTGTGGTGCATTGGTCGTCTGGCGAAGTAAAACGGGCCGGACTCCCCTTGCTGTTCACCGGCTCGACACGGCGTGCACCTGCAATTAGGCGTGCGATTGGCGCCGAATCATGGTGGACTATCGGCGGAGGATCTATGGCGCAGGGCAAGAGACGCCGCAGTCACCGAAGTTCTGGGGCCGCGGCAGGGTTAACCGGGCCCCCATCCGTGTCATCCCTGCATAGCGTTTCCCACCGCCCCGCCCCCGGCACCGATAC
>NZ_BFCH01000013.1 GCF_003112775.1 Mycobacterium montefiorense
GGTGGGGCTGGTGGTAAAGGGGGCGCGGGTGCGGCGGGCTTCAACAATCCCGTCGGTGATGGTGGCGCGGGTAGTGCTGGCGGAGTCGGCGGGAAAGCGGGTGCCGGTGGTGCGGCGGGCACCGGGGGTTCTGGTGGTGTGGCCGGTGCTGCCGGCGCCGGCGGCACCGGCGGCGCCGGAGGCACCGGGGGTTCCGGCGGTGCCGGCGCGGTCGGTCCTGCGTGCACCAGCAACTCGGGTGGTCCGGGGTATCGCGGCGGTGCGGGAGGCGCCGGGGGTGCTGGTGGCGACAGTGGCGTGGGGGGCGTCAACGGCAATGGTGGTGACGGTGGGGCCGGCGGCGCCTCGGGCCGCGGCGGCAACGGCGGTGGTTTGGCCGGCGCGGCCGGTACTGGTGGCGCCGCGGGTGCTGGCGGTGTCGGTGGCGCTGCGGGTACTGGGGGTTCTGGTGGTGAAGCCGGTGCCCCCGGCGCCGGCGGTGCGGGCGCAGATGGGGGCAACGGCGGCAGAGGTATCGCCGGTATCCATGCTGCAGCAGACTCCGGGCGTGCCGGCGGAGCGGGAATCCCTGGTGGTGCCGGTGGCGCCGGCGGGGCTGGTGGTGACAGTCCGGGCGGCGTGAACGGATCCGGCGGTAAAGGCGGCGTTGGTGGAGACGGTGGTGCCGGCGGCAACGGTGCACGCAACCTGACCGGTACCGGTGGTGCTGGCGGCGCCGGCGGTGCGGGTGGTGCGGCCGGCGCGGGTGGCGAAGCGGGCACCGGTGGTACGGGTGGTGAGGACGGCGCTGCCGGTGCTGGTGGTGCCGGTGCCGCCGGCGGGAGCGGCGGCGCTGGCGGCAAGGGTTCTGGCGGTGCAGCCGGGGCAGGTCAGCCCGGCAACGCGGGCGGGGCCGGCGGAGTCGGCGGGGCCGGCGGTGCTGCGGGTGATGGCGGCACCAACGGCGCCGGAGGGGCTGGCGGTGCAGGTGGCGCCGGAGGGACCGGCACCGACGGCGCTAACGGTAAGGGCCTAGCGGGCGGCAGCGGCGGGACCGGCGGCGCTGGCGGCGCCGGCGGGAACGCAGGCGACGGCGACGGCGAGGCCGCTGCCGGTGGCGAAGCCGGTGTCGGCGGCAAAGGCGGTAAAGGCGGTAACGGCGGCAACGGACCTGCCAACACCCCCGGTGGCAATGGCGGCAAAGGCGGGGCCGGCGGCGTCGGCGGCGTCGGCGGGCTCAATTCCGACCAGGAGAGCAGCACGGCCAGTGCCACAGGCGGCGACGGCGGCGACGGCGGCGACGGCGGTGCCGGCGGCACAGGCACCGGCCGCCCTGGCGGAAAGGGCGGAACCGGTGGCGCTGGGGGTAAAGCCGGAGCGGGCGGAGAAGCCAACACCGGTGGAACCGCCGGCGACTCGGGCACTGCCGGGGCGAAGGGTAAAAACGGACCAGACGGCACGCGCGATGAGCCAAAATCCGAACCCACGCCGAAGCCCTTTGTCCCGCCCCCTGTCCGTATCCCCAATATCCCGATAGCGAAACGGCGCGGGACGTACTCGAAGCTCCTCGAAATAATCATAAAAGGAATTTCGGGCTCGAAATAGCAACACCGATAGCTGAATCGCCGGCATTGTTTCGGCCACTACACCGCGCTGCGCTTCTCCCAGCATCTCGTCGGCGCTGGAATCTCGGCTTCGGTTGGCAACTCGGTTGCCAACATTGCAGATTCGTTCCATAGTGCGCTCGGCGAGGCGATCGACGGTCTGCACGAAGCCGAGTCCGTACTCTCGAATACGTGCCTAGCCGCCCCGAAGCTCCGGAACTGGTCGCGCTGTTGGCCGGACGCCGGATCGCGGTGCTGACCGGCGCGGGGATTTCCACCGACTCGGGCATTCCCGACTATCGCGGGCCTGATTCGCCGCCGAGCAATCCGATGACCATCCAGCAGTTCACCTCGGATCCGGTGTTCCGACAGCGGTACTGGGCGCGCAACCATGTCGGCTGGCGGCACATGGACGACACCCAACCCAACGCGGGGCATCGTGCGCTGGCCGCGCTGGAGCAGGCCGGGGTGGTGACCGGCGTGATCACCCAGAACGTCGACCTGCTGCACACCAAGGCCGGCAGCGAAAACGTGATCAACCTGCACGGCACCTACGCGCAGATGATCTGCCTGAGTTGCGGCCACACCATGAGCCGGGCCGCGCTCGCCGCGGAGCTCGAGGCGCTCAACCCCGGGTTCATCGAGCGCGCCGAGGCGATCGGTGGGCTGGCCGTGGCGCCCGATGCCGACGCTGTCGTCGCCGATACCACGTCGTTCCAGTATCTCGACTGTCCACGCTGCGCCGGCATGCTCAAGCCAGATATCGTCTACTTCGGCGAAAGTGTGGCTAAAGATACTGTTGCACATGCCTTTTCACTGGTCGACGATGCCGAGGCGCTGCTGGTCGCGGGCTCGTCGCTGACCGTTTTCTCCGGCTACCGATTTGTGCGGCACGCAGCCGCGCTCGGCATCCCGGTCGCCATCGTCAACCGCGGCCCTACCCGTGGAGATGAACTGGCTACCCTCAAGCTCGACGGGTGGTGCTCAGAACTGCTGGTGCTGCTTGCCGATGAGCTGGCGCCGCTGGCGTTGCGCTAGAACTCACACGGCAGGCTGCGCACGGCGTGTACAAAATTGCCCGCCACGTACGTCGCATCGCTTGCCTGAATTTCGGGCAACTGGCGCAGCAGCTCACCGAAGATCGCGCGCAGCTGCGCGCGTGCCACGTGGGCGCCGAGGCAGAAATGCAGTCCGCCACCGCCGAACCCGACATGTGGGTTAGGACTGCGGCTGAGGTCGAAGTGGTCCGGGCGGGTGAATGCCTCGGTGTCCCAGTTGCCGGACGAGTAGAACATCACCACCTTGTCTCCCGCGGCGATCTTCTGGCCTGCGAGCTCGAAATCGGTTGCCGCCGTGCGGCGGAACGTCATGACCGGCGTCGCCCAGCGAACGAACTCCTCGACCGCCACGCCGATCCTGTTCTCGTAATCCGCTAGCAGCCAAGTCCTTTGATCCGGGAAATCGGTGAGCGCCTTCAGGCTGTGACTCATAGTCTGGCGCGTGGTGTCGTTGCCCGCGACCGAGAGCAGCACGAAAAAAGCCGCCACCTCGGTGTCGGTCAGCCGGTCGCCGTCCACCTCGGCATGCACCAGACTGCTGATCAGGTCTTCGCCCGGGTTCTCGCGCCGCTCGGCGGCGAGTGTGCCGACAACCTGATGCAGGTACATCTGCTGCTCGAAGATGACTTCCAGTGCGGGGCGGCCGTCGAGGAACTCGGGGTCGGCCCAGGACACCAGCGCGTCGGTGGCATGTGCCATGCGCTCGCGCTCGGAATCCGGAATGCCCACCATGTCCGAGAGCGTGCGGATGGGCAGCTCCTTGGCGCAGAGATCGACGAAATCCGCACCGCTTCCCGCGTCGCGAAGCTCCTCGACGATGGTCTTGGCGTTCGCCTGGATCGATTCCTCGATGCGGCGCACCTGCCGTGGCGTGAATGCGGCGTGGGCGAGCTTGCGCAACTTGGTGTGCCGGGGCGGGTCCATCGCCAGGAAGGATTGCGATGCCTCGAGCAGCTCCACCGGAATGCTCTCGAACATCACCCCCTTGCCGGACAGAAACACCTCGCTGTCGCGGCTGACCGTGACGATGTCCGCGTGCCGGGTGACCGCCCAATAACCGGGATCATCGGGGTCCGGCATCAGGGCGTCCTCGACCGGCGGATGCAAGCTGACCGGCCGCTCGGCCCGTAGCACCGCAAACGAGCGCTCCCGGTCGGCGGCCGTCGTCGACCAGAACTCCCGCGACGACAGATCAATCGCGTCGTAGGCACGGGGACGGCTGGACCGTCCGGTCAGCACTGCCATCGTTGATCCTCCGCCCGTCGTGAACTTCGTCG
This sequence comes from Mycobacterium montefiorense, assembly GCF_003112775.1. GTDB lineage: Bacteria > Actinomycetota > Actinomycetes > Mycobacteriales > Mycobacteriaceae > Mycobacterium > Mycobacterium montefiorense. The sequence goes on from NZ_BFCH01000013.1 coordinate 3,919, forward strand.
AACAATATGCCTAGACACTATGTCTAGTCAATATGTTGAATGGTCGGTTATGCTCGGCAAATGCCGTCGGTCACCCGCAAGGCGCAGCCCAAGCGTGAGCACACGCGCCAGCAGCGGCGCGAAGAGATGGAGCGCCGGCTGCTCGACGCCACGGAGCGGCTGATGCGCGGCGGAGCCAGCTTCACCGAACTCAGCGTGGACCGGCTGTCGACCGAGGCCGGTATCTCACGGGCCAGCTTCTACATCTACTTCGAGGACAAGGGACACCTGCTGCGCCGGCTCGCCGGCCAGGTGTTCGCCGATCTGGCCGAGAGCGCGAATCGGTGGTGGAGCGTGGCCGAGCGGCGCGATCCCGCCGACGTCCGCGCGGCGATGGCGGGCCTCGTCGCCAGCTATCGGCGGCATCAGCCGGTACTCGTCGCGCTGAACGAGATGGCCGCCTACGACGCGGTCGTGGGCGCGACCTATCGCAATCTGTTGACCGCGATTACCGGGCGCTTGACTCGGGTCATCGAAGACGGCCAGGCCGACGGCTCGATCCGCCCGGAGTTACCGGCGGGCAGCACGGCCAGCGCACTGACCTGGATGGTGGAGCGAGCATGCCAGCAGAATCTTCCGAGCGCGCCGGACTCCTACGACGCAGAGCTAGCCACCACTTTGGCCGAAATAATCTGGGCTACTTTGTATCTCAAAACCGCGTACTAACCTCAGACCGCAACGAGGTCGTCGGCATGCACCGCGGGCCGGCGTAGTTCTTCGGGCAGCTCGGAGGTGGACTTGCCCATGATGGCGGTGAGCTCGGCCGCATCGTAGGCAACCACACCACGGGCCACCACGGTCGCGTCCGGTCCGTGCAATTCGACGACGTCGCCGCCGTGGAATCGCCCGGACACCGCGGTGACGCCCGCGGCGAGCAGCGAGCGCCGTTGCCCCACCACGGCCCGCACGGCACCCTCGTCGAGAGTCAGTGACCCAGCCGAATCCGCGGCATAACGCAGCCAGAAACGGCGGGCCGACATCCGTTGTGGTCGAGCCGCAAACACCGTGCCCGACGAGGCGTCAGTGAGCGCCGTCGCGGCATCCGACGCCGCGGCCAGCAGTACCGGCACCCCGGCGTCGGCGGCGAGCAGTGCCGAGGACATCTTCGACGCCATTCCCCCGGTGCCCAATGCGCTACCCGGGCCTGCCACCACACCGTCAAGATCCGAGGACGCGGCGACTTCAGGAATGAAGCGCGCCCCCTTGGTCTTTCGCGGATCGGTGTCATAGAGCCCGTCAATGTCGGAGAGCAGCACCAGGGCCTCGGCTCCGACCAGATGGGCCACCAGCGCCGACAGCCGGTCGTTGTCGCCGAACCGGATCTCGTTGGTGGCCACGGTGTCGTTTTCGTTGACGATCGCGACCGCATGCAGCGCGCGCAGCCGGTCCAGGGTGCGTTGGGCATTGGTGTGCTGGGCCCGCATCGAAATGTCGTGGGCGCTCAGCAGCACTTGTCCGACCGTGCGGCCATACCGGGCGAACGCGGCACTCCACGCGTTGACCAGCGCGACCTGACCCACGCTGGCCGCGGCCTGCTTGGTCGCCAGATCCTTTGGACGACGCGATAATCCGAGTGGCTCGATGCCGGCGGCGATGGCACCCGAGGAAACGATGACGACATCGGTGCCGGCTTTCATCCGCGCCTCGATCGCATCTGCCAGCCCGGCCAAGCGGCCCCCGTCGAACACCCCGGACGGTGTGGTCAGCGCGTTGGTCCCGATCTTGACGACCAGGCTGCGAGCGGTGCGGACCGCTTCGCGGTGGGCGCTCACAATTCTTCACCGCGTTCGCGACGCCGACGCCGCGCGGCCTTACGCTCGTCGGCGCCGACGCGCTCGGTACGTTCCAGCCTCGCATCGGTGCCGCGGCCCGTCAGCGGAACCTGTTGTCCCGCAGGGGTCTGCGGCTCCCAGTCGAATGTCATGTCGCCGATGGTCACTGCGCAGCCGGGTTGTGCGCCCAACCGCAGCAGTTCCTCCTCGACGCCCAGGCGCGCCAAGCGGTCGGCGAGATAGCCCACCGCTTCGTCGTTGTCGAAATTGGTCTGGCCGATCCAGCGCTGGGGACGTGCGCCGGTGACCACGAAGCCGCCTTCGCCATCGGGCTCGACGGTGAAACCGCTTTCGTCGACGGGCACCGGGCGGATCACCGGGCGACGCGCCACCGGCGCCGGGCGCGATGCGTTGTACTCCGAAATCATCTTCCAGAGCCCAAAAATAAACGGCTGCAGCCCTTCCCGGGTTGCCGTCGACACTAAGAATATTGGCCAGCCGCGCTCGGCGATCTCGTCGTGGACGAACTCGGCGAGCTCGCGCGCCTCGGGCACGTCAATCTTGTTGAGCACCACCGCCCGCGGCCGCTCGGCCAGGTCGACCAATGCCACATCACCTTGCAGTGTGGGCGTGTACGCAGCGAGTTCGGCTTCCAGCGCATCGATGTCGGAGATCGGGTCGCGACCCGGATCCGCGGTGGCGCAGTCGACGACATGCACCAGCACCGCGCACCGCTCGATGTGCCGCAGGAAATCCAGGCCCAGGCCGCGGCCCTCGGACGCGCCCGGGATCAAGCCGGGCACGTCGGCGACGGTGAAAGACTGCTCGCCGGCCGAGACGACACCGAGATTGGGAACCAGTGTGGTGAACGGGTAATCGGCGACCTTGGGTTTGGCCGCCGAGATCACCGATACCAGCGACGACTTGCCCGCCGAGGGAAAACCGACCAGCCCGGCATCGGCAACAGTCTTGAGTTCCAGGGTGAGATCGCGGGCCTGGCCGGGCTCACCCAGCAGCGCGAAGCCGGGCGCCTTGCGGGCGCGCGACGCGAGCGCCGCGTTACCCAACCCGCCGCGGCCGCCGGCGGCGGCATCGAAGCGCGTGCCCGCACCGACCAAATCGGCCAGCAGACGGCCGTTTTCGTCCAGCACGACGGTGCCGTCGGGAACCTTGACTTCCAAATCCGCACCGGTGGCTCCGTCGCGATTGCTGCCCATCCCCTGCTTGCCCGCAGGGGCGGTGACATGCGGACGGAAATGGAAGTCCAGCAAGGTGTGCACCGCGGGGTCCACAACAAAGACGATGCTGCCGCCGCGGCCGCCGTTGCCACCATCGGGGCCGCCGAGCGGCTTGAACTTCTCGCGATGAACAGAGGCGCAGCCGTTACCGCCGGAACCTGCCCGCGCGTGGATGACGACTCGATCGACAAACCTAGGCATCGGGGGTCCTCTCAGTGTGTGCCTAGCGAGCCAGGCACACACTCACGATGCTTAGTCGGCGCTCTGCGCGGCCGCGACGATGCTGATGGTCTTCCGCCCGCGCTTGACGCCGAACTCGACGGCGCCGGCTTCCTTGGCGAACAACGTGTCGTCGCCGCCACGGCCGACGTTCACGCCGGGGTGGAAATGGGTGCCACGCTGGCGGACGATGATCTCGCCGGCCTTGACGATCTGGCCGCCGAACCGCTTGACGCCGAGCCGCTGGGCGGCGGAGTCGCGACCGTTGCGCGAGCTGGAAGCGCCCTTCTTGTGTGCCATGTCTGTCGCCTCCGCTACTTGATTCCGGTGACCTTCAGGACCGTCAGCCGCTGACGGTGGCCCTGACGCTTGTGGTAGCCGGTCTTGTTCTTGAACTTGTGGATACGGATCTTCGGGCCCTTGGTGTGCTCGAGCACCTCGCCGGTCACCGCGACCTTCGCCAGCGCGGCGGCGTCGGAAGTGACGGTGGCACCGTCGACAACCAGCGCGACCGGCAGCGACACCTTGGCGCCGGGCTCGGATTCGAGCTTCTCGACCTTGACCACATCACCGACGGCGACCTTGTACTGCTTGCCACCGGTCTTGACGATTGCGTAGGTCGCCATCGTTGCTCCTGCCTCTTCCTCGCGTCTTCCGCGCGCGTGCAAGCTGAAATGCGCGTGGTGGGTCTGGGTTGCGGATCTGCGCCGATTGCTCGGGAGTCCCGCTGTCGTCGGCCGAAGTCAGCTGCCCGGCGTGACGACAACTGTCCAAGGGTACGTGACCAGCGGCTACAGGGTCAAACCAGCACCCTGGCGAGCCGCCGGCCCGCCTCGGCGAACAGTGACGCGCCCCAAGGCCTGGGCAGCCCGCCCGCGCGGGCGCTTTATGGCAACGGAAAGAAGCGCCCTGTCCTGGCACTTACAGATCCGGTCAGTCCGCGTGGACGGGCGGGCCAGCCGGCCGACCCGCAGCGCGGCGGCGGCGATGACGTCCGAAGCCTGATCCGCCGTCGGCCCCGTCCGCGTCGCCGTTCTCGTCTTCGTCAAGGTCCTCGTCATCGTCGTCGTCAAAGTCCTCGTCGTCATCGTCGTCGTCGAGGTCCTCGTCATCGTCGTCAAGGTCCTCGTCATCGTCGACGAGATCCTCCTCGTCTTCGTCGAGATCCTCGTCTACCGACTCCTCTTCGTCGGCGTCGTCGTCGGTGTCCTCTTCGTCGGCGTCGTCCTCGGTGTCCTCTTCGTCGGCGTCGTCTTCGCTGTCCTCGAAGTCATCCTGGTCGGTGTCGTCGAGGCCAGTGGGACGCTGCGTCGTGGTCTGCTCGTCGACCTCGGTGGCAATTTCCTCGCCGGTCTCGTCGGTCTCGTCGGAGTCGCCGTTTTCGCGAGTGGCCATCGCCTTGAACATTGGATGCTCGCCCGGCGCGTGCACGGGCACCTTCGCCACGGCGGGTTGGTCGGCGGGCTCTTCGGATCGGTTCTTCTTCGACCGCTTACCTCGCCGGCCGCCGGGTTCCGACTTGCGCGCGGGCGCCGAACTCGAATCGACCGGGTCGCCGTGCAGCAGCAGGCCGCGGCCGCCGCAGTTGGGGCACGATGTCGAAAACGCCTCGATCAGACCGGTTCCCAGCCGCTTGCGAGTCAACTGCACCAGACCCAGCGACGTTACTTCGGAGACCTGATGACGGGTGCGATCACGGGCCAGCGCCTCAGTCAGCCGGCGCAGCACCAGATCGCGGTTGGATTCCAGCACCATGTCGATGAAGTCGATGACCACGATGCCGCCGATATCCCGCAGCCGCAATTGGCGCACGGTCTCCTCGGCCGCCTCGAGGTTGTTCTTGGTGACCGTCTGCTCGAGGTTGCCCCCGGACCCGGTGAACTTGCCGGTGTTGACGTCGACAATCGTCATCGCCTCGGTGCGGTCGATCACCAGGGTGCCGCCGGACGGCAACCAGACCTTGCGGTCCATCGCCTTGGCCAGCTGCTCGTCGATGCGATGCACGGCGAACACGTCCGGCCCGGGCTGGCCTTCCGCTCCGGCGGGGGGGTCGTACTTCGTCAGCTTCGAAACCAGATCGGGCGCGACAGAATTCACGTACTCATTGATGGTGGTCCACGCCTCGTCGCCGGAGACGATCAGACCGGCGAAGTCCTCGTTGAACAAGTCGCGGATGACCTTGACCAACACGTCGGGCTCTTCGTAGAGCGCTACCGCCGCACCGGCCGCCTTCTTCTTGATCTCGCCCGCCTTGGCCTCGATCTCTCCCCAGCGTTCCTGCAGGCGAGTGACGTCCCCGCGGATGTCGTCCTCTTTGACGCCCTCGGACGCGGTCCGGATGATCACCCCGGCGTTCGACGGCACCACCTCGCGCAGGATCTCCTTGAGACGCTGGCGTTCGGTGTCGGGCAGCTTGCGGCTGATCCCGGTCGACGACGCACCCGGCACGTAGACCAGGTAGCGGCCGGCCAACGACACCTGCGTGGTCAGCCGCGCACCCTTGTGTCCGACCGGATCCTTGCTGACCTGGACGAGGACGTAGTCGCCTGGCTTGAGGGCCTTTTCGATCTTGCGTTCGGCCCCGCCCAGACCCGCGGCTTCCCAGTTGACTTCGCCGGCGTACAGCACGCCGTTGCGACCCCGACCGATATCGACGAAGGCCGCCTCCATCGAGGGCAGCACGTTCTGCACGATGCCGAGGTAGATGTTGCCGACCAGCGACGCAGACGCCGCCGACGTCACGAAATGCTCGACGACGATGCCGTCCTCGAGCACCGCGATCTGGGTGTAGCGCGCACCCGGGTGCGGCGGCTCGGTGCGAACCCGGTCGCGCACCACCATGACCCGTTCGACGGCCTCACGACGCGCCAGGAATTCGGCCTCGGTCAATACCGGCGGGCGACGCCGTCCGGCGTCGCGCCCGTCGCGGCGCCGTTGCCGCTTGGCCTCCAGCCGTGTCGACCCGTCGATGCCCTTGATCTCGGCATTACTCGAACCGTTGTTGCCCCTGCCGCCGCTGTCGGAGGAGCCGCCCTTGCCGCGCGGCGCCCGCTCGTGCACCACGGTGTTCGGCGGATCGTCGGTTGACGAGCCTTCCTCGTTGTCGTCACCGGAACCCGACTTGCGCCGACGGCGCCTGCGACGACGCCGATTGCCGCCGTCCGAGGAACCGTCATCGGGGCCGTCACCGTCGTCGGAGTCATCCGAGTCCTGGTCGTCGGCATCGTCAGAGTCATCCGAATCGGCGAATTTCGAACCGCGCGGTTCGCCGTCACCGTCGTCGTCCTGGTCAGATCCGCCCTGTTCACCGCGGCCGCGGCCACGTCCCCGCCGGCCCCGGCGTCGCCGCCGGTTGGCCGGCCGATCGCCCTGGTCATCGTCATCGTCGTCATCACCGTCGGAATCGTCGGTGTCGTCGGTGTCGGCGCTCGTGTCAGCCCTGGTGTCGTTCTTGGGCTCAACAGGCTGCGGCGCGACGAACAGCGGCATGTACGCCGGGCGCTCGATCGCGGTCTCGAGCATCAGCCGGGACTCGGGTTCGCCGGACGTGGGTGCTTCGGCGTTACTGAAGGCCACCAAGTTCTCCGGCGGCCGGGGCGACAGCAGATCACGCACCCGGACGGCGTCCTCGTAGTCCACACCGGAATGCGCGCTGCGGACTCGTCCATCCAGTGCGCTCAGCGCGTCCAGCACACGCTTACTGGTGGTTCCCAGCGCTCGTGCCAGCGAATGGACTCTCAGTTTGTCTGGGAGGTCTTCCTGGGCAGGCGTTGCTGAAGGGTCTGAAGTTTGGTCACCGTCTATCACGTATTCTCCTCAAGCCCCCGGGCGCGTCATGTCGACGCGGCCACGCGAGGGCTTCGCTATGTACCCGGGTCACTTCTCCCGGACTTGTGATGGTCTCGCCCCGAGCGGCTCGGCTAGAACCAACCCGGCGCCGTGCTGAATGTCGGCCTGACATGCGGCGCTACATTGCGAGCTGGCAATGGTCGCGCTTGTCTAAGTCTTCATTCGGGTGTCTGCCGCCGGTCCGGCGACGTTCACCCTTTGTCAGTATCCCACATCACGCCGCAGGCCCAAACGAGCCTGACCTGGAACCCGGCAATGCGGTCGGAAGTCCAGGGGCCTAAGCGCCGGGAAACCATAGCGCGATTTCGCGCTTGGCCGAATCGATCGAATCGGATCCGTGCACCAGATTGAACTGCGTTTCCAGCCCGAAATCGCCGCGGATGGTGCCGGGCGTGGCCTTGTCCACCGGGTCGGTACCCCCCGCGATCTGGCGAAACGCCGCAATCGCCCGCGGGCCCTCCACGATTGCCGCCACGACACGGCCCGAAGTAATGAAGTCGAGCAACGACCCGAAGAACGGCTTGCCCTCATGCTCGGCGTAATGCTGGGTGGCCAGCTCCTTGCTTACGCAGCGCAGCTCGAGCGCCACGATGTTGAGGCCCTTGCGCTCGATGCGGTCGATGATCTCGCCGATCAGCCGGCGCTCGACGCCGTCGGGCTTGATCAGTACCAGGGTCCGTTCGGTCACGGCGCACAGCGTACAGAATCAATCGGCGCTCAGCCCGGCGGTATTTGCCCTTGCTCCTGGCGCCGGCGGACCTCGGCGCGGAAGTATGCGATCAGCAGCCACAGCCCGCTAAACAGCAGACCGATGAATCCCACCCCCGGGTAGACGGCGAATCCGGCGAGAACCAGCAGTTGAACAGCCAGATTCACCCAGATCGCCCACGGTCTGCCCTGCACCCCGCACAGCAGGATCAGCAACGCGGCGAGCCCGACCAGGTAGCCCAGCGAGGCCCCGTTCAGGCCACCGCCCACCGCGCCGACTACCGGTATTGCCAGCAGTACCACGATCGCCTCCAAGATCAGCGTCGCGGCCATCACGCCCCGAAAGCTCTTCCAAGGGTCCGCGGGCGGCGGTTGCTGGTCGCTATCGGTCATTCCGGGTCACGCCCGAACAAGCTCCGCGCGGCCCCGGCGGTGACAACCGAACCGGTGATCACCATCCCCGTACCGGAAAACTCCCCGCCCTCTCCGTCTGCGGCGGCCTCGTCGACCAGCGCGGTCGCAACATCGATCGCGTCGCGCAGGTTCTCGGCGGTCAGCACCCGGTCAGGCCCGAAGCGCTGCTGGGCTACCAGCGCCAGTGACTCGACATCGAGTGCCCGCGGCGATCCGTTGTGGGTCACGACCACGGAATCGAACGCCGGCTCCAGCGCGGCAAGGATGCCGTCGACGTCCTTGTCAGCCATGACGCTGAGGACCCCGACCAGATATCGGAAGTCGAATTCACTGTCCAGAGTCTGCGCCAGCGCGGCCGCTCCAGCCGGATTGTGCGCGGCGTCGATGAAAACCGTGGGTGCGCTGCGCATGCGCTCCAGCCGGCCGGGGCTGGTGACGGCGGCAAAGCCGGCCCGGACCGAGTCGATGTCGAGTTGCCGCTGCGCGCCGGCGCCGAAAAAGGCCTCGACCGCCGCGAGAGCCACCGCCGCGTTGTGCGCCTGGTGCTCACCATGCAGCGGCAGGTACACATCGGAGTACACCCCGCCAAGACCCTGCAGCTGCAGCACCTGCCCGCCGATCGCGACCTGACGGCCCATCACCGCGAACTCGGAATCCTCACGAGCTACTGCTGCGTCGGCCGGAACAGATTGCGCCAGAAGTACTTCCATCGCCTCGGGCACCTGTCGCGCGATGACCGCGACGGTGTCAGGAGCGCCGTCCGGGGCTTTCGTGATGATGCCCGCCTTCTCACCGGCGATCCCGGCGATGTCCGCGCCGAGGTATTCCACGTGATCGATGCCGATCGGGGTGATCACCGCGACGGGTGCATTGATCACGTTCGTGGCGTCCCAACGACCACCCAAACCCACCTCGACGACCGCGACCTCGACGGGCGCATCGGCGAAGGCCGCGAACGCCATCGCGACCAGCACCTCGAACTTGCTCATCGCCGGACCACCGGCGGCCTGCGACTGCGCGTCGACCATCTGCACGAACGGCTCGATCTCGCGGTAGGTCGCGACGTATTCTGCTGGACTGATTGGCTTTCCGTCGATCGCGATGCGTTCGACCGCCGACTGTAAATGCGGGCTGGTGGTTCGGCCGGTGCGCCGGTGCAGCGCGGTCAGCAGCGCGTCGATCATTCGCACCACCGAGGTTTTGCCGTTGGTGCCCGCGACGTGGATCGACGGATAGCCGAGCTGCGGCGAACCGAGCAGGTCCATCAGGGCGCTGATCCGGGTCAGGCTCGGTTCGATCTTCGTCTCGGGCCAGCGCTGATCCAGCAGATGCTCGACCTGCAACAGGGAGGCGATCTCATCCGGCGTCGGAGCCACGCTGGTGGCCGGGCTCCAGTCGGGTTGGTCGGTCATTGCAGCCCGGCCAGCCTGGTGTTGATGCGGCCGGTCTCCTCTTGAGCCAATCGCTGACGGTCGCGGATCTTGGTGACGACCTGATCTGGCGCCTTGGCCAGGAAGTCAGCATTGGCTAATTTTGCTGCGGTGGAAGCCAATTCCTTCTGCGCCGCTGCCAGATCCTTTTCGAGGCGACGACGTTCGGCCGCGACGTCGATGGCGCCCGACGTGTCGAGCTCGACGACGACGGTGCCGCCGCGCAGGCGCACTTCCAGGGACACCGACGCGCGGAAATCCGGGCCCAGCGCGGTGAGCCACGCCAGCGACGTGACGGCAGCCACCTGAGTGCTCAGATCGCTGTCCTGGACACCAGCCAGCCGGGCCGGCACTTTCTGCCGGTCGGCCAGACCCTGGTCACTGCGAAACCTACGAACTTCGGTCACCAGTCGTTGCATATCGCTGACACGCTGCACGGCAACAGCATCCAGGCTGATGCCGGACGGCCGCGGCCACTCGGCGATCACCAGGGACTCCTCGCCAGTCAACGCTTGCCACAGTTCCTCGGTGACGAACGGGATGACCGGCTGCAGCAACCGCAGCAGCGTGTCGAGCACCGCGGCCAGCACCGCGGTGGTCTGGGTGAGCCCGTCGGCAAGTTGCACCTTCGCCACTTCGAGGTACCAGTCGCAGAATTCGTCCCACGCGAAGTGATAGAGCGCTTCGCAGGCCCGGCTGAACTCGTAGCTGTCGAAAGCCGAATCAACCTCAGCGCGAACCTCTTCCAGCCGCCCCAAGATCCACCGATCGGCGTCGGTCAGCTCGGCGACCGGCGGCACCGGAGCCAGCCGCGCCCCGTTCAGCAAGGCGAACCGGGTGGCATTGAACAGCTTGGTGACGAAGTTGCGCGAGGCTCGGACGGCATCCTCACCGACGGACAGGTCGCCGCCGGGACTGGCGCCGCGGGCAAGCGTGAACCGCAACGCGTCGGCCCCGAACAACTCCAGCCAGTCCAGCGGGTCGATCACGTTGCCCTTGGACTTACTCATCTTGCGACCGAATTCGTCGCGGATCAGCCCGTGCAGGAAGACATCGGTAAACGGCACCTGCGGGCCGCGGGCGCCGCCGAGCGTGATCGCTTCGTCGGCGCCGACGAACGTGCCGAACATCATCATCCGCGCCACCCAGAAGAACAGGATGTCGTACCCGGTCACCAAAACGCTTGTCGGGTAAAACTTTTCCAGCTCCGGAGTTTGCGACGGCCAGCCCAGAGTCGAAAACGGCCACAGCGCCGACGAGAACCAAGTGTCCAGCACGTCGGGGTCTTGCTCCCAGCCCTCCGGCGGGGTCTCGTCCGGGCCGATACACACCTGTTCGCCGTCGGGCCCGTACCAGATCGGGATGCGGTGGCCCCACCACAGCTGTCTCGAAATGCACCAGTCGTGCATGTCGTCCACCCAGGCGAACCAACGAGGCTCCAGGCTGGCGGGGTGAATCACGGTGTCCCCGTTACGCACTGCGTCGCCGGCGGCTTTGGCCAGCGATTCCACCCGGACCCACCACTGCAGCGACAGCCGGGGTTCGATCGCCTCGCCGCTGCGTTCCGAGTGCCCGACGCTGTGCAGGTAGGGCCGCTTCTCCTCGACCACCCGGCTCTGGGCCGCCAGCGCCTCACGAACCGCGACGCGGGCCTCGAAGCGGTCCATGCCGTCGAATTGCGTTCCGGTGTCCACGATCCGGCCCTTGGTGTCGAGAATCGAGATCATCGGCAACTCGTGGCGCAGCCCGATCTCGAAGTCGTTCGGATCGTGAGCGGGCGTGACTTTGACTGCGCCGGTACCGAATTCGGGGTCCACGTGCTCGTCGGCGACGATGATGAGCTGCCGATCGATGAACGGGTGCGGCAACGTGGTGCCGACCAGGTGGCGGTAACGCTCGTCGTCCGGATGCACCGCCACCGCGGTGTCGCCCAGCATCGTCTCGACCCGGGTGGTGGCGACCACGATGTGCGGTTGCGAGTCGTCCAGCGAGCCGTACCGGAACGACACCAGTTCGCCTTCGACGTCGACATAGTTGACCTCGAGGTCAGAGATCGCCGTCTGCAGCACCGGCGACCAGTTGACCAGCCGCTCGGCTTGATAGATCAGCCCTGCGTCGTAGAGCCGTTTGAAGATTGTGCGCACCGCACGCGATAGGCCCTCGTCCATCGTGAACCGGTCGCGGTCCCAGTCGACTCCGTCGCCGAGGCGCCGCATTTGGCCCCCGATGGCGCCGCCGGACTCACGCTTCCAGTCCCAGACCTTGTCGACGAAGAGTTCGCGACCGAAGTCCTCTTTGGTCTTGCCGTCGATCGCGAGCTGCTTTTCCACCACGCTCTGAGTAGCAATACCGGCGTGGTCCATCCCCGGCTGCCACAGCACCTCGTATCCCTGCATCCGCTTGCGGCGGGTCAGGGCATCCATCATCGTGTGTTCCAGCGCGTGGCCCATGTGCAGGCTGCCCGTGACGTTCGGCGGCGGCAGCACAATCGAGTAGCCGGGCTTGCCGCTCGTCGAGTCCGCCTTGAAGTAGCCGGCGTCCACCCACTTCTGGTAGATCGCGGTCTCCACCGCACCTGGATCCCACGACTTGGGTAGGTCGGCGGCAGAGCTGGGGCTGGCGGTCACTCGGTCAATTCTAGGAACCGCGATAGAGCCGCGTGTAAGCGCCCGAACACGCGAGTGCTCGGTCACTCTCGGTTTGGCCGTCCCGATCAGGGAATGGTGAGCACCTGGCCTGGGTGGACCAGGTCGGGATCGGTGACGCCACTGGCGTCGGCGATCACCCGATACTTACTGCCGTCCCCGTAGAAGCGCTCCGCGATGGCCCACATCGTGTCGCCGGAGACGACGGTGTACTTGCGGTGCACGGGTCCGGCGGCAGCGTCCGCGACGGGCTCTTGTGCGGGCTCGGCGATCGGCTCGACCGTGGCGATCGTCACATCCGCGGCGCCCGGCTCGGGCGCCGGCGCGGGGGGCGGGGGTCCGTCGGTCTCGGTGTGGGTGGACCACGCCGGGCCATCGGCGGCAGACAGCACCAGATTGCAGTCATCCTGAAGAACGAGCCGGACGTCCTTCTTGCCTTGGGTATCGGTGTGCCACACCGGTTTGTCCGACGCGTACAGGACGAAGTTGCCGTCGCGCTGCACTTCGGCGCGCACCACCTCCTGGCCGTTGGTCGCCGTCGCCCAGACCGCCTCGCCCCGGGCTGCCAGCACGAGGTTGCCGTCGTCTTGCAGCGCGAGGGTATAGGCCCCGTTGGCGGAGGCCAGCGATTGTCCCTTCTGCAGCTGCTGTCCTTCGGTAAGCGTGTCCGACATGACATTCCCCTCTCGTCGTCCCTCTGCATTTCGTCCGCTTTGGCATACCTCGCTGGGCGCGATCGAAACCCTCGGGAATCGAGGTGAAAACCGTTGTGGCAGCGAGCTAATCCAGCCGTTCGGTGCGCAGAGTCGCGCCGGCGGCAGGCAGTCGGGCCAGCAAAACGTCGCCCATTGCGGCCGCCGGAGTGAGCACACCACGCAGACCCGAAAGCTTGGCACGATCCAGAGCGAGCGCAAGGCCGCACTCCCCCAGCAACACCGAGGTCGCCTTGTAGCCGGGGTCTCCCCGCTGCTCGAGCCTCGCGACGTAGCGCGCGCCGCTGGTCGTGGTGGTATAGGTCTCCAGGCGGTAGTAACCGCGGTCGCGGGTGCGCTCGCCCGGGCCGGTGCCGGATTTGGGTGTGATGCGGTCCACCAGCGGGCGCGGCAGCAGCCGGAAGTAGCGGCTGCCTAGCTCAAACGACGCGTTGCCGATACCGGCCATGATGGCGGACGCCACCGGCGCCAACGGGGACGAACCCAGGCTCATGTGTTCGCTGTAGCGGAATCGCCGACCGTACGACCAATCCAGTAATCCGTTGCTGCGTCGCACGATTCGGGTATTGATCGACGACATCAAGAATCCTGCCGTCCAGACACCGGACAGCTCCGGCGCAATGTAGCGACCCCGCCCCCAGGGCAGATCGGGCTGCCGGCCGAGTTCGGGTTCGGCGACGCGATCGGTGCTCAACGTGTACGGGTCGGCAAGCTGACGGCGTATTTCGGGGTCACTGGACGCGGCTCGCAGCACGCCCATGATCGACGCGACCGTCCCGCCGGAGAGCCCGCCCACCAACTTGCGCATCACAAAGCTGGTATCGCCGAGTTCGCCGGCGCCGTCGTCTTGTGCCGCCCGGTACAGCGCGTACACCGTCATGTCGGAAGGAACGGAGTCGAACCCGCAGCAGTGCACAATGCGGGCTCCGGAGTCGGCGGCTTGCTTGTGATAAAGGTCGATTGCCTCGCGGATGAACATCGCCTCACCGGTCAAGTCCGCGTAGTCGGTGCCGGCCGCGGCGCACGCCGCTACCAACGGCATCCCATATTGGGCGTAGGGCCCGACGGTGGTGACGACGACCTGGGTGCGAGCAGCCATCTCATTCAGCGTCGACGGCGACGCCGCATCGGCGCTCACAACAGGCCAGGACTGCGCGGCCTCCCCCAGGCTGTCGCGAACGGCGCGCAATCGGTCTGTTGACCGGCCGGCCAGGGCGATCCGCGCACCGGCTCCGGCGCGTGCGAGGTATTGGGCGGTGAGTTTGCCTACGAAGCCGGTCGCCCCGTACAGCACGATGTCGAATTCACGCCCCGATGCGGTCATCGTCGCGACGGTACCCGGTCCAGATCGGGCCTTCGGCTACCGGGCGTGAGGCGGACCCAGGTACGGGAACTCGGTCAGGGTGTCCGTATGAGGCGACAGGCCCGACGGCGGGCACTCGCCCTTGGTGAGGAACGCCAACCGGTAGTCGATGACGTCGTCGGTGAACACCCGACCGTTCGGGTATCGGGCCGGTTTGGCCGGATCGAAGGTCAGCATGTCTGGCAGCGTGCCTTCCTTCTCGATCGCGGCGATGGCCTCCTCGCGGTCGTAGCCGCCGGTGTGGCCCATGAGATGGACGAACTGGTCCAGCCAGCGGTTCCAGTCGTTCGGGGGTTCGCTCGCGTTGTACTCGAGTTTGGTGTCGTCGGTGTTGAAGAAACTGCTTACCGACGGGTGTCCGGCTCGGTCCACATGGTTCAGCGAGCCGTTCTCGCGCAAGCTGCACCGCCCCCAGATCCGGATCGGCCCCGCCGCGCCGAGCGCGCTGGTCGGCAGCTCGATCGCCATCGAGCAGACATTGGCCGCGGTATTCGAGTCCTGACCGGTCCATGGCGATTTGCCGGCGAGTGCGGCCAGATGAAGAGCCGTGAAGTTCCGCTTGCCGCTGATGTCGAACAAGTTCTTGATGCCGTCGTAGTCGAAGAAGAAGGCATCGCTGCGAGCACCGGCGGCGAACGTGATGTCGCCGGCGACGGCGACGTTCGGCTGCGTTCCGAACGACACCTCCACCCTGGTGAAGATCTGCTCGCCGACCGGCTCGGGCGAACGGGACTGTTCACCGCGGGCCATGAACACATCGACCGTCTGTGTGCCGTCCACCGGCGTGGAGAACACGAAACTGAACGCGATGTCGTTGATCAGGTCGCCGTCGGTGTCGATCGCCACCCGATAGATGGCATCCGGATGCAGCGCGTTGGCCTCCGGATTGGCGTTGAGGATCAGAACGGTCCGCGAGCTGTCGGTCGGCGATTGGAACGCGTACAGGTCGCACAGGTCGAGGCGCTGGTCGCCGAGCGGCGGTCCGAGACTGAGGCCGGTGAAGTGGTTGGACATATACAGAACCCTTTCCACGTCTTGTCTCGTTCGTCGTCAACCTAACCTGTCGGCGCACCCAGTGGTGATCAACAGAAAATGCCGGGCACGAGGCCCGGCATTTTCTGTCTTAGCTATAGCAGCAAGGCCGCCTGACGGTTAGCCGCGCCGACCGCAGACCGGCCACGCGCCGATCCCCTGCGAGTGCAGCACGTTCTCGGCCACCCGGATCTGCTCCTCACGGCTGGCGCCGGCCGCGGAACCCGACCCGCCGTTGGCGCGCCATGTGCTCGGGGTGAACTGCAAGCCACCGCCGTAGCCGTTGCCGGTGCTGATCGCCCAGTTGCCACCCGACTCGCATTGCGCGATGGCATCCCAGTTCACGCTGTACGCCCTGATCGGCGGGGGCGGAGCGTCCGGGCCCGGAGGCGGCGGCGCGTCAAAGCCCACCGGAGCGGGCGGCGGCGGTGCATCCGGTGCCGGAGGCGGCGGCGGTGCGTCAAAGCCCACCGGTGCAGGCGGCGGAGCGTCCGGTGCCGGAGGCGGCGGCGCGTCAAAGCCCGCGGGCGCGGGCGCGTCAGGAGCCGGAGGCGGCGGGGGCACATCCGCGCTGGCGGTGGCGGACGAAAGCGTCACCAGCGATCCTGTGATCACAGCGAGGACGAGCGTCTTACGGACGTTATTCAAAGTGTTCCTTTCGCGGTGCGCGCGCGCCAAAGCAAACCCACCGAGGCGGGTTTAGGTACTTCGTGATGTGGAAATGGGTGCTCTGGGACGTGCCGTCTCGATTCGGCACGGCAGCGAGGGCATGATCTGCCCAGCGGTTCAAAAACCGCTGGCTGTCGGGCGGCCATCGCCGTCCGCAGCCCCGCTCACGCACGGGTCCGTGGATTAAATTTTCTTTAACCCCTTTCGGGCTAAATGGGACCGTAGGGGACCGGGCAGCATTCGTCATATCCGACACGCCGATATCTCGGAACAATAACAAGTAGATTACGGTGCCAACTGAGAAATATTCTTGCAGGTCAACTGCGCCGTTTCCGTGAAAACTCCCAGGTCAAGATCAGAGTGCAATCGTGACTCGAATCACGTCCATTTTGTGAGCTGGGCCACGCATTTGCCATGCGGTCAAGCACCGACCCGGTTCGCTGCCGTTGAAGCCCGATCAGCGGCGATCCAGCGCCCGATAACGTCGGCTTCTTGATCGGTTCACCTGGAGCCGGATCGACTCGTAGAAGCCTGCGCCTATCAGTCCAAACATGCCTCGCAGCAACGCCATTCACTCATGTCGACGAGGGACATCCGGACCAAGCGCTCATTGGCATCTGGTAAACATGTCCCCGCCGCCGTTTCGGGCGAGTTGCGCAGTGCTTCAAAGGCTTTAGCCGGACTCATGCATCGAACTACCCCGCTGGGCCGCCGATGCGGCGCAGCCCACCGCCGCTCACGCAACCGCGCACGCTGCATCACCAGCATTTGCACAAAACAATTTGCTGAGGAAATTCCCGTAGCTACTGTCCTGAGCGGCGACCTGGTTTCGATCGCCGGGGTGGCCCGCGCTAGCCGGTCAGACGCTCGAAATCCCTTCTGTCCCAAGGTGATCCGTTCCGCAGCAGCGACCAGTGCGCGAAATTATTGCTAGAGGAGTACACAATGGAGGGGCTATCCTCGACACGCCAATAACGGAATGGGATAAAACGCAGTTAACTCGTCACGCATTTAAGCGAAGTGTGTATACCGAGAAATGCAAAAGACGGAAGCTTTTAATGCCAATTGCGCCGAAAGTAGCCGGCACCCCTTCAGGCTCCGGGCTGCACCAGGGCGCGGAACTCGGAGTCGGTATTGACGTTGGTCAGCGCGCGCGAATCCGGCAGCACGATCTGCTGGGCGTCGGACGCGTCGATCAGGGCGCTCATCTTGCGCTCACCGGCGGCCACCAGCGCGTCGATCCGGTCGGCCAGGTCGGTGCGGTACACCGCGGCCAGGTAGTGGCTGCGGCCGTCCCACGGCAACACCACTTCGGCGTCTGTCTTGGTGGCGAGCGCCGTGAGTTCGTCGATCAATTCGGCTGCCAGCAGCGGCATGTCGACCGCGCAGACAAACGCGTACCGTGCGCCCGCTTCCGCGGCCGCGCGCAGTCCTCGCCCAGTTGCGGGCAGCGGTCCCAGCCCCTGTATCTCGTCACGGATAACGCGCGCGTCCAGCGGGGGCAGCGGTTGGCCCGGGGCGGCGACGAATACCGGATCGCAGCGCTGTGCGACGACGCCGACGACATACTCGGCCAGGGTGCCGGCTCCCCCAGGGCCCGGCAGGGTGGCCTTGTCGCGGCCCATGCGCCGCGATTCGCCTCCGGCGAGTACCACTGCGGCCAATGACACTGCATCGGACACGAGCGCCAGCCCCCTAGTCGACTGTCCAGGTGTCACGCCCGCGCAAGAGTGACTGCAGCGCGGCCGCGTCGAACGGTGTTGCGGCTCGGGCCGCGGCGACCTGAGCACGGGCAGCGTCGTCGTAGGTGGGCCGGGAGATATCCCGGAATATGCCCAGCACGGTGTGATCCAGGTTTTGATCCGACAGCCGCGACAGCGCAAATGCGTAGGCTGGGTCGTCGGCGTGCGCGTCGTGCTTGACGATCTCCTGTACTGCAACGTCGGCGGTCTTGGCGACTTCCAGGCTGAAGCCAGACTTCACCACGCAGTATTCGCCGTTGGCGCCGAACACAATCGGCTCGCCGTCACGGACGTTGATCACCCGGTCCTCGGCGCCCTCTTTGCGTAGTGCGTCGAACGAGCCGTCGTTGAAAATCGGGCAGTCCTGCAGGATTTCAACCACCGAGGCGCCACGGTGCTCCGCCGCACCACGCAGCACCTCGGTCAGGCCGGCGCGTTCGGAGTCCAGCGCGCGACCGACGAAGGTCGCCTCGGCTCCCAGCGCCAGCGACACCGGGTTGAACGGGTGATCCAGCGAACCCATCGGCGTCGACTTGGTGACCTTGCCGACCTCTGACGTCGGCGAATACTGGCCCTTGGTCAGCCCGTAGATCCGGTTGTTGAACAGCAGGATCGTGATGTTGACGTTGCGGCGCAGCGCGTGGATCAGGTGGTTGCCGCCAATCGACAAGGCGTCGCCGTCGCCGGTGACCACCCAGACCGACAGGTCCTCGCGGGACAGCGCCAGGCCGGTCGCGATCGCCGGCGCGCGGCCGTGGATCGAGTGGAAGCCGTAGGTCTCCAAGTAATAGGGGAAGCGGCTGGAGCAGCCGATGCCACTAATGAACACGATGTTCTCGCGGCGCAACCCGAGGTCGGGCAGGAAGTTGCGGATCGTGTTGAGGATGACGTAATCGCCGCAGCCCGGGCACCAGCGGACCTCTTGGTCACTGGTGAAGTCCTTGCCCTTCTGCGGCTGATCCGTGGTGGGCACGCCGTCGTTCTTCTTCAACCTTGGGGTCAAGCCGAGGTCTGTGCCTGCCAGGTCGCCAGCGATCCCGCTTGTCATGCGTTAGCTCCAACCGTTGCTGCCGCCATTCTGGCGACCATCGCTTTGTCCTGCTCGATTTCGGCCAGCGTCCCGGCCAGCGCGGCGCGGATGACCCGTCCGATCTCGTCGGCGAGGAACGCAAGGCCGTGCACCTTGGTGACGGATTGCACGTCGATCAGGTACTTGGCGCGCAGCAGCATCGCCAGCTGACCCAGGTTCATCTCGGGTGCCACCACCATCGGGTAGCGCCGAAGCACGTCGCCGAGGTTGGCGGGGAAGGGGTTGAGATAACGCAGGTGTGCATGGGCGACCTTGATGCCCTTGCGCCGGGCACGCCGGCAGGCCTCACCGATCGGGCCGTAGGAGCTGCCCCAGCCGATCAGCAGCAGCTCGGCATCACCGGTCGGGTCGTCGACTTCCAGGTCGGGCACCGTGATGCCGTCAATCTTGGCCTGGCGCAACCGGACCATGAGGTCGTGGTTGACCGGCTCGTAAGAGATCGCGCCCGAACCGTTCGCGGCTTCCAGGCCGCCGATCCGGTGTTCCAGCCCGGGAGTGCCCGGAATGGCGAACTGGCGGGCCAGCGTCTCCGGGTCGCGGGCATACGGCTGGAAGGGCTCGTCCGGCTTGGCGAAGGTGTGCGTGATCGGCTGCAGCGAACCGACGTCTGGGATTTGCCACGGCTCCGAGCCGTTGGCAATTGCGCCGTCGGACAACAGGATCACCGGCGTGTGGTAGGACAGCGCGATGCGCACCGCCTCCAGAGCGGTTTCAAAGCAATCGGACGGCGACCGCGGCGCCAGCACCGCCACCGGCGACTCTCCGTTGCGGCCATACAGCGCCTGCAGCAGGTCAGCCTGCTCGGTCTTGGTGGGCAGCCCGGTCGAAGGCCCGCCCCGCTGCACGTCGACAACCAGCAGCGGCAGTTCGGTCATCACGGCCAGGCCGAGCGCTTCGGACTTCAGCGAGATACCCGGTCCGGAAGTGCTGGTGACGCCCAGTGCACCGCCGTAGGAGGCGCCGATCGCGGCGCAGATGCCGCCGATCTCGTCCTCGGCCTGGAAGGTGATCACATTGAAGTTCTTGTGCTTGGACAGCTCGTGCAGGATGTCCGACGCCGGCGTGATCGGGTAACTGCCGAGCATGACCTGAATGCCGGACAGCTGACCGGCGGCCACGATGCCGTAGGCCAGCGCGGTGTTGCCGGAGATCTGACGGTATTCACCGGTGGGCAGGGTCGCCCGGGAGACCTCGTAGGTAGTGCCGAAAGCCTCGGTGGTTTCGCCGTAGTTCCAGCCCGCCTTGAGGGCGAGCACGTTGGCCTCAGCAATGTCGGGCTTGCGGGCGAACTTCTCCCGGATGAAGTTCTCGCTGGTCTGGATCGGTCGTCCGTACATCCACGACAGCAGGCCCAGCGCGAACATGTTCTTGGCGCGCTGCCCGTCCTTCTTGGACGCGCCGATCGTCTCGACGGCACCCAGCGTCAGCGTGGTCATCGCGACGGAATGCACGACATAGTCGGACAACTCGTCGGTCTCCAGCGGGTTTGCTACATAACCCACCTTGGTCAGGTTGCGCTTGGTGAATTCGTCGGAATTCGCGATCACCATTCCGCCGCGCGGCAGATCGCCGAGGTTGGCTTTCAACGCGGCCGGATTCATCGCGACCAGCACGTCCGGCCGGTCGCCGGCGGTCAGGATGTCGTAGTCGGCGATTTGAATCTGGAAGGACGAGACTCCGGGCAATGTGCCTGCGGGGGCACGGATCTCGGCGGGATAGTTCGGCTGAGTCGCGAGGTCGTTGCCGAAGAGCGCGGCCTCCGAGGTGAACCGGTCACCGGTCAGCTGCATTCCGTCACCGGAGTCACCGGCGAATCGGATGACAACCTGTTCCAGGCGCTGACGGTCCGACGACCCACCATGAGAATCTGACCCGGCTCCGCTGCCGTTCGGGTCCACGTCTCCGCCTTCCATTTGTTACCGGACAGGCACTCTGCCGAAGCTTCAGGTTACGCGCCGTCAAAGGGGTCCCAGGCTCGTACGTTTGTATGAGACTGGTAGTACCAATTATTGCACTCGTTTTCGTTTCTTAAGAACGTCTCTGGCGGCGCGTACTTACCAATATCTTAGGCAAAACACGAGATCAACGCGGTCCTACTGGTGAGTACGACACAAAACTGTGGTATTGGTCACGTTGCCGACGGGCGTATTTCGCATCCCGGAATCGGGCGATCACCCGGGCATTGTTCGGTAAGCACAAAGGCCACGAGAAACTGCTCTTCGGAACGGCACTGCTGCGGTCGTCAGGTCCGACCGTGAAGGGTGCTGGCTACGCGCTCTTGTCGCGGCGCTCGCTGCGCGACGCCTTGCGCGGCACGATCGTCGGCAGCACGTTGTCCTGCACCGTCTCCTTGGTCACGACCACCTTGGCGACGTCGTCGCGGCTCGGGATGTCGTACATCACCGGCAGCAGCACCTCTTCCATGATGGCGCGCAGACCACGTGCACCGGTGCCGCGGTGGATCGCCTGGTCGGCGATCGCCTCAAGTGCGTCGTCGCTGAACTCCAGCTCCACGCCGTCCATCTCGAACAGCCGGGTGTACTGGTTGACGAGCGCGTTCTTGGGCTCGGACAGGATCTTGACCAACGACTCCATATCGAGGTTGGTGACCGAGGCAACCACCGGGAGGCGGCCGATGAACTCGGGGATCAGACCGAACTTGATCAGGTCCTCGGGCATCACGTCGGCGAAGTGGTCGGTGGTGTCGATCTCGGCCTTCGAGCGAACCTCGGCGCCGAAGCCCAGACCGCGCTTGCCGACGCGCTCGTAGATGATCTTCTCCAGCCCGGCGAACGCACCCGCGACGATGAACAGCACGTTGGTGGTGTCGATCTGGATGAATTCCTGGTGCGGGTGCTTGCGGCCGCCCTGCGGGGGAACCGACGCCTGGGTGCCCTCCAGAATTTTCAGCAGGGCCTGCTGCACGCCTTCACCGGAGACGTCGCGGGTGATCGACGGGTTCTCGCTCTTGCGGGCGATCTTGTCGACCTCGTCGATGTAGATGATGCCGGTCTCGGCGCGCTTGACGTCGTAGTCGGCAGCCTGGATCAGCTTGAGCAGAATGTTCTCGACGTCTTCACCGACGTAGCCGGCTTCGGTCAGTGCGGTGGCGTCCGCGATGGCGAACGGCACGTTGAGCATTTTTGCCAGGGTCTGGGCCAGGTAGGTCTTGCCGCAGCCGGTGGGGCCGAGCATCAGAATGTTGGACTTGGTCAGCTCAACCGGCTCACAGCGGGAGTCACGACCCTTCTCGCCGGCCTGAATCCGCTTGTAGTGGTTATAGACCGCGACCGCCAACGTCCGCTTTGCCGTGTCCTGCCCGATGACGTAGCCCTCGAGGAACTCGCGGATCTCGGCAGGCTTGGGCAGTTCGTCGAGCTTGACGTCGTCGGCGTCGGCCAGCTCCTCTTCGATGATCTCGTTGCAGAGATCAATGCACTCATCGCAGATGTAGACGCCCGGGCCCGCAATAAGTTTCTTAACCTGCTTCTGGCTCTTCCCGCAGAATGAGCACTTCAGCAGATCGCCGCCGTCTCCGATGCGCGCCATGGTGCCTCAGTGCCTACTTCCCTGTACGCCTTAACGTGCCGCATGCATTCCCTCCGACGCTACCCGGTGGATCGGGCCCCCCGCGACCATTAGCGACGAATCGCGTCGGTGGTATTCATGCCTGTCCGAAAACATATAGCCCGACACCCCCCGTAGCTGGCGCAGACGCGCTTTCCGTGTCTTTGGCGTGTCGCGGTCGTTACCCGACCGAGGCTGCTTTCGCCAAACGGGCTGGTGGCCAGGCCACCACCTTACAGCGACTAGGTGGGATTGGCTGCGTGAATTCTCGGGGCGGTCGATTTCTCGCCGCGAGTGCACGTTGAGCGACGCCAGAAGACAGGTGTTAGGCGTTCTGCGCGGAGAGCTTCCGGTACTCGAGAACGGTGTCAATGATCCCGTAGTCCTTCGCGTCTTCGGCAGTCAGGATCTTGTCCCGGTCGGTGTCCTTGCGGATCACCGCGGCATCCTTGTTTGTGTGCCGGGCCAGCGTGGTCTCCATCAGTGTGCGCATCCGCTCGATCTCGGCGGCCTGGATCTCCAGGTCGGAGAACTGACCCTGGATCACGCCGGACAGCGACGGCTGGTGGATCAACACGCGCGCATTCGGCAACGCCATCCGCTTACCCGGCGTACCGGCGGCCAGCAGCACCGCCGCGGCCGAGGCGGCCTGACCCAGACACACCGTCTGAATGTCGGCCCGCACGTATTGCATCGTGTCGTAGATCGCCATCAGTGAAGTGAACCCGCCACCGGGCGAGTTGATGTACATGGTGATGTCGCGGTCGGGATCCAGCGACTCGAGCACCAGCAACTGCGCCATGATGTCGTTCGCCGACGCGTCGTCGACCTGAACGCCGAGGAAGATGATGCGTTCCTCGAACAGCTTGTTGTAGGGGTTCGACTCCTTGACACCGAAGCTGGAGTGCTCGATGAACGACGGGAGGATATAGCGCGCCTGGGGTTGAGTTTCGGGGTTCACTGGGCTTCTCCATTGGTGATGTGGGCGGCGCGGGTGATGATGTGGTCGACGAAGCCGTACTCCAGGGCCTCCGGAGCGGTGAACCAGCGGTCGCGGTCCGAGTCGGCCTCGATGCGCTCGATCGGCTGGCCGGTGAATTCCGCGTTGAGCCGGAACATCTCCTTCTTAATGACGGCGAACTGCTCGGCCTGGATGGCGATGTCGGCCGCGCTACCGGTCACCCCGCCCAGCGGCTGGTGCATCAGGATGCGGGCGTGCGGCAGCGCGTAGCGCTTGCCCTTGGTCCCCGCCGCCAGCAGGAACTCACCCATCGAGGCGGCCATGCCCATCGCGTAAGTGGCGATGTCGCAGGGCGCCAACACCATCGTGTCGTAGATCGCCATCCCGGCGCTGATCGATCCGCCTGGGGAGTTGATGTAGAGGTTGATGTCCTTGTCACCGTCCTCGGCGGCGAGCAGCAGAATCTGCGCGCACAACCGGTTGGCGACCTCATCGTTCACCTCCGAACCCAGGAAGATGATGCGCTCGGAGAGCAAGCGCTCATAGACCGAGTCCGTGAGGTTGAGACCCACCGAATTCGAACGCATGTCAGTCACGACCGGGTTACCTGCTTTCTTTCAGATCTGTACTCACGACACTAACCAACCGAGCCCGCGGTTTCGCGGCCACGCACCCCTGAAGTCGGCGCGTTCGCTCACAGCGTCAAGGCTGGGTCATTCCTCGCTGGACTCATCGGCCGCGTCGTCGCCTTCGTCCGGATCGTCAGCATCCTCGGCGGCAGCGTCACCCTTCGAGCGGTCCGGGAAGAACTCGCTCGTGTCGATGGTGTTGCCGGCGGTATCGGTGACCGTCGCCTTCGAGACCACCGCGGCGATCGCCAGACCACGCCGCACGTCGGCGAACATGGCCGGCAGCTGGTTGTTTTCCTGCAGGTAGGCGAACAACTGCTGCGGCTCGATGCCGTATTGCCGCGACGTCGCCACCAGGCGCTCGGTCAGGTCGTCCTGGCCGACCTGAACCTCCAGTTCGTCGGCCAGCGCATCGAACAACAGCTGCCGTTGCACGTCCTTCTCCACCGCGCCGCGCGTCTCGGTTTCGAATTCCTCGCGCGTCTTGCCCTGCTGGGCCAGCACCTCTTCGAACTTGGCTTCGTCGTGGTTGACGCTGTCGATGGCGCCGTGGATGGCCCTGTCGAACTGTTCGGTGACGATGCCCTCCGGCAGTGGCACATCGACCTGCTCGAGCAGGGCATCCATCGCGGCTTCCTGGATCTTGCCCGCTTGCTCGGCACGCTTGACGTTGCCGACCTGGTCGCGCAGGCTGTTGCGCAGTTCGTCGATGGTGTCGAATTCGCTTGCCAATTGCGCAAATTCGTCGTCGGGCTCCGGCAGTTCGCGTTGTTTGATCGTCTTGACCGTGACGGTGACCTGCGCGTCCTGGCCGACATGTTCGCCCGTCGCCAGCTTGGCGGTGAATTCCTTGGACTCGTCGACGGACAGACCGACCAGCGCATCGTCGAGACCCTCGATGAGCCGGCCGGAGCCAACCTCGTGCGACAAACCCTCCGCGGCGGCGCCCGGGATCTCCTCGCCGTCGATGGTCGCCGACAAGTCGATCGACACGAAGTCGCCGTCGGCTACCGGACGATCTACTCCGGTGAGGGTGCCGAACCGGGCACGCAAGGACTCCAGCTCGGCGTCGACGTCGTCGTCGCCAACCTCGATCGGGTCCACCGAAACCTTCAGCGCGCTGAGGTCGGGCAGGGTAATCGTGGGTCGGACGTCAACCTCGGCCGTGAATGCCAGGTCCTCGCCGTACTCCTTCTTGGTCACCTCGATTTCGGGCCGGCCGATCGGGTGCACTTCGACCTCGGTGACCGCTTGTCCATACCGGGTGGGCAGCGCCTCGTTGACGACCTGCTCGAGCATCTCTTCCCGGCCGAAGCGGGCCTCCAGCAACTTCATCGGCACCTTGCCGGGCCGGAACCCGGGCATCCGGACCTGCTTGGCGAGCTCCTTGTAGGCGCGCTGGAAGTCGGGCTCAAGTTCGGTGAAAGGCACCTCCACGTTGATGCGCACCCGGGTGGGGGTCAACTGCTCGACGCTGCTCTTCACGGGTGTGCTCCTCGTTCTTTGTTTCTCGGTGGCCTTGGGTTGCGGCGCGGTGCTGGTCGGGGTGACAGGATTTGAACCTGCGGCCTTCCGCTCCCAAAGCGGATGCGCTACCAAGCTGCGCTACACCCCGCGCTGACCTCGCGATCCTACGGCCCGACCGCACCGGCTTCGAAGCGACCTCGGGACCTCACAAAGCCATCACAAATCTGCCTCGATTAGATTTGATCTCCGCCGCCAGATACAGTCTCGCTCGACTAATGCATGCGGGCGTAGCTCAATGGTAGAGCCCTAGTCTTCCAAACTAGCTACGCGGGTTCGATTCCCGTCGCCCGCTCGGGGTAGGTAGTGCTCCACAGAAAGGCGCCATGAGCGACCTGAAAACAGACGTGGACATTCAAGGCTCATGCGCGTCGGACTTCACCGGAGTACGTGACGCGTTCGAGCGTAACTTTGCCCAGCTCAGCGAGACGGGCGCGGCCGTCGCCGTATGGGTCGACGGGGACCTGGTCGTCAATCTCTGGGGCGGCTCGGCCGACGCGGCCGGCACTCGAGCCTGGCAGCAAGACACCCTGACCACTGTGCTGTCCGGCACCAAGGGGCTGTCGGCCACCTGCCTCCATCAACTCGCCGATCGCGGTGAGGTGGACCTGCACACCCCGATCGCGCGTTACTGGCCCGAATTCGGGCAGGCCGGCAAGGAAGACATCACGCTGGCCATGGTGATCAGTCACCGGTCCGGCGTGATCGGGCCACGCACCCCGATGAGCTGGCAACAGGTCTGCGACTGGGATTACGTCTGCGAACAACTGATAGTCGCCGAACCATGGTGGGAGCCGGGCACCGCCCAGGGCTATCACATGACCACCTTCGGCTTCATCGTCGGCGAGGTGTTTCGCCGGGTGACGGGCCGCACGATCGGCCAGTATCTGCGCACCGAGATCGCCGAACCGTTGGGCGCCGACGTCCACATCGGCCTGTCCGACGCCGACCAGCTCCGCTGCGCCGAGCGCGTCAACAAGCCGCACATGCGCGACCTGCTCACGCATATCCCCAGCAACCCGACCAGCCTGGACGAACACCCCAAGGCCGGGCTCGCAGTGTCGATGGGGTTCACCCCGGACGACGAGGTCAGCTCCTATGACCTCGAACTGTGGCGCCGGCTTGAATTCCCCGGCACCAACGGTCAGGTGTCCGCCCTGGGATTGGCCACGTTCTACAACGCGCTCGCTCAGGAGAAGCTGCTCAGCCGCGAGCACATGGACCTGATTCGGGTGTCGCAGGGCGGCTTCGAGCCTGACCTGGTGCTCGGCCCGCGCGTCGCCGACCATGGCTGGGGGCTGGGCTACATGCTCAACCAGCGTCACGTCAACGGACCCAACCCGCGGATCTTCGGCCACGGCGGGCTGGGCGGCTCGTTCGGGTTCGTCGACCTGGAACACCGCATCGGCTACGCGTACGTGGCGAATCGCTTCGACGCCACCAAGTCCAACGCGGACCCACGCAGCCTGGCGTTGAGCAACGAGGTCTACGCCGTGCTGGGCGTCGACGTCTCC
Source organism: Mycobacterium montefiorense (assembly GCF_003112775.1). Lineage (GTDB taxonomy): Bacteria > Actinomycetota > Actinomycetes > Mycobacteriales > Mycobacteriaceae > Mycobacterium > Mycobacterium montefiorense. The sequence continues at coordinate 31,037 of NZ_BFCH01000013.1, forward strand.
TGACCCACTCGACATGATCGCGCCCTGCCGAACGATGCCGGCAGGACGCGATCGGTGAGTTGGGCTTGGGTCAGGGGTGCCATCCGGGCGGGGGCGGCGGTCCGCCCGGACCCCCTGGTCCCCAAGGACCGCCAGGACCGCCAGGCCCTCCGGGACCACCTGGGCCCCAACCGGGCCCACGGTCCCAAGGATTTCCGGGACCACCCGGTCCCCCGGGCCCGCCGCGCCAGTCATGACAGTTGTTCCAGTCCCAGTTGTTGCCCCAGCCCGGATCCCAGAACTCCCCTGGGCACCATTGCGGGAACGGCCCAGGCTGCGCGTAAGCGTCGGCGGCGACGCCCACACCCGCCAGACCCGCGATGGCGGCTCCGGCGAAAATCGTTGCAGCTAAACGCGGAATCGTTTTCACAAGCGTGACTGTTACCCGCCGCGCCGAAATCGAAAACTATAGACGCCAGCGTTTCTTCCTGTCAGTTTCCTGCCAGTCCGATTCGCGTCACGACGCTCACTTCTGGCAGGTCGGGCACCAGAACACGTTGCGGCCCTCCAGCACGGCCGTGCGGATCGCGCTGCCGCACACTCGGCACGGATCGCCGGCGCGCCGATACACATAGGTGCGCGGGCGGTCCGGCCGGTAGGACGGCGGACCGTGATCGTGTTCGGGCAGCACCACGACGATCTTGCCGCGCCGCAGGCCGACCTTCATCAACGCCACCAGGTCGGTCCATGCGGCATCGAACTCCGCTTCGCCGACCGCCCGGCCGGGCCGGTACGGGTCGATGTGATGGCGGAACAACAACTCGCTGCGGTAGACGTTGCCCACCCCGGCGATGATCGTCTGGTCCATCAGCAAGCCGCCAATAGGCCTGCGGGACTTCGTGATACGGGCCCACGCCGAGGCGGGGTCTGCGTCGCTGCGCAACGGGTCGGGACCGAGCCTGGCCACGACCTCGCTGACCTGAGCCTCGTCGATCACCTCGCACACCGTCGGGCCGCGCAAGTCGGCTCCGTACTCGGCGCCGACCATCCGCATCCGCACCTGCCCGACCGGTTCCGGAAGCGGAGGGAGCTCCCAATCGGTGAAAGTGCCGTAGAGGCCGAGATGTACGTGCACGATCGGGCCGCCGGCGTAGTGGTGGAAAAGATGCTTGCCCCAGGCGCTGGACTTCCGCAGCACCTGACCGTCGACCGCGGCCGCCGCACCGGCGAAGCGACCCTGCGGGCTGGACACGGCGACCGGTGCACCACCGAATCGCCGTTGGTGCAGCCGGGCCAGCCGGTGCAGCGTATGGCCTTCGGGCAACGCAGTCCTTAAGCCTGCGCGCCGGGCACCGGCGGCGCCTGGTGGGTGCGCTCGTACTCGTCGAGAATGTCGATACGCCGTTGGTGGCGCTGCGCTTTCGACCATGGCGTGGTGAGAAAGGCGTCGACGAAGGTCAATGCGTCGGCCACGGTGTGCATCCGGCCGCCGATGCCGATCAGCTGCGCGTTGTTGTGCTCGCGCGCCAGCGACGCGGTCTCGACGCTCCACGCCAGCGCGCAGCGTGCACCCGGAACCTTGTTGGCCGCGATCTGCTCGCCGTTGCCCGATCCCCCGATGACGATGCCGAGGCTTTCCGGGTCGGCCACCGTGCGCGCTGCGGCGTCGATGCAGAACGCGGGGTAGTCGTCTTCAGCGTCATAAGTGAACGCGCCGCAATCGATCGGCTCGTGCCCGGTCTTTTTCAGGTGCTCAATGATCGCTTGCTTGAGCTCGAATCCAGCGTGGTCAGAACCCAGGTAGACGCGCATGACCGCAATGTTTACCCGCACGCCTGCGCGACGCAACGCGCGGGGTGTCGCGTCGCGGTGCGCGGGGAGGTCAGTCGAACTCAGGGCGCTCGTGACGCGAGCGCTTGAGCTCGAAGAAGTGCGGATACGCGGCGAAGGTGACCGAGGCGTCCCAGAGCTTGCCGGCCTCTTCACCGCGCGGAATGCGCGACAGCACCGGGCCGAAGAACGCCACACCGTTGACGTGGATGGTCGGTGTGCCGACGTCCTCGCCGACTGCGTCCATGCCGGCGTGGTGGCTCTTGCGCAGCGCCTCGTCGTATTCCTCGCTGGTTGCGGCCGCGGCCAACTCGGCGGGCAGACCGACCTCGTCCAGCGCTAGCTTGATGACGTCTTCGAGTTCCTTGTTCCCCTTGTTGTGAATCTGGGTGCCCATCGCGGTGTACAGCGGGGCCAAAACCTCAGCGCCGTGGGCCTGTTCGGCGGCGATGGCCACCCGGACCGGGCCCCAGGCCAGCTTCATCCGATCCCGGTATTCCTCGGGCAGGTCTTCCCGGTTCTCGTTGAGTATCGCCAAACTCATCACGTGGAAGTTCACGTCGATGTCGCGAACCTTTTCGACTTCGAGGATCCAACGCGACGTGATCCATGCCCACGGGCACAGCGGGTCGAACCAGAAGCCGGCTTCGTCTTTAGCAGGGGCTTTCTCGGACATTGTGCAGTCCTCTCGGAAACAGTTTGGGGGCGGTCAGAGCACCGCTTTGGTCAACCGTAGTCGCCGCGCGCATGTTCCCGTTCCGCACTGCCGGCCCGCGGCGCCACTAAGTTGGACGCGTGGCCCTTCCTAACCTCACCCGAGACCAAGCCGTCGAGCGCGCGGCGCTGATCACCGTCGACAGCTACCAGATCAGCCTTGACGTCACCGACGGCTCCGGCGTTGCTGGCGGGCCCGGCGAAGGCACTTTCCGCTCCACCACCACCGTGGTGTTCGACGCACTCGCCGGCGCAGACACGGTTATCGACCTCGCCGCCAAGACCGTTCGCAGCGCCACCCTCAACGGGCGCGACTTGGACGTCTCGGGATACGACGAATCGACCGGCATCCCGTTGCGCGGCCTGGCCGATCGCAACGTCGTCGTCATCGACGCCGACTGCCAGTACTCCAACACCGGCGAGGGACTGCATCGCTTCGTCGACCCGGTGGACGACGAGACCTACCTGTACTCGCAGTTCGAAACCGCCGACGCCAAGCGCATGTTCGCCTGCTTCGACCAACCCGACCTCAAGGCGACCTTCGATTTGCGGGTGGCCGCGCCGGCGCACTGGAAGGTGATCTCCAACGGCGCAACCGTCTCGATCGAGAACGGGGTGCACAGTTTTGCGATCACGCCACGAATGAGCACCTATCTGGTGGCGTTGATCGCGGGCCCATACTCGGAGTGGAAGGACTCCTACAGCGACGAGCACGGTGAGATCCCGCTGGGCATCTACTGCCGGGCCTCACTGGCGCAGCACATGGACGCCGACCGATTGTTCACCCAGACCAAGCAGGGTTTTGGCTTCTACCACAGCAACTTTGGCTTGCCCTACGCGTTCGGCAAGTACGATCAGCTGTTCGTCCCCGAATTCAACGCCGGCGCAATGGAAAACGCCGGGGCGGTGACGTTCCTGGAGGACTATGTCTTCCGTAGCAAGGTCACCCGCGCCTCCTACGAGCGGCGCGCCGAGACGGTGCTGCACGAGATGGCACACATGTGGTTCGGCAACCTGGTGACCATGACCTGGTGGGACGACCTGTGGCTGAACGAGTCGTTCGCGACGTTCGCGTCGGTGCTGTGCCAAAGCGAGGCAACGGAATTCACCGAGGCCTGGACGACGTTCGCCACCGTCGAGAAGTCGTGGGCGTACCGCCAGGACCAGTTGCCGTCGACGCACCCCATCGCCGCCGACATCCCCGACCTGGCCGCTGTCGAGGTGAACTTCGACGGCATCACCTACGCCAAGGGCGCTTCGGTGCTCAAGCAGCTGGTCGCCTACGTCGGGCTGGAGCACTTCCTGGCCGGGCTGCGCGACTACTTCCGCACGCATGCATTCGGCAACGCCACCTTCGACGATCTGCTGTCCGCGCTGGAGCAGGCGTCGGGCCGTGACCTGTCGAACTGGGGTCAGCAGTGGTTGAAGACCACCGGCCTGAACACACTGCGCCCGGAATTCGACACCGACGCCGACGGGAAGTTCACCCGGTTCGTGGTGACACAAAGCGGCGCCGCGCCGGGGGCCGGCGAGACCCGGGTGCACCGGCTGGCCGTCGGGATCTACGACGAAGACGACGCGGGCAAGCTGGTGCGGGTGCACCGGGAGGAACTCGACGTCGACGGACCGGAGACGGAAGTACCTGCGCTGGTTGGTGTTTCGTCCGGCAAGCTGATCCTGGTCAACGATGACGACCTGACGTATTGCTCACTGCGCCTGGACACCCAGTCGTTGCGATCCGCACTGGAGCGCATCGCCGACATCGCCGAGCCGCTGCCCCGCTCGCTGGTGTGGTCGGCGGCGTGGGAGATGACCCGCGAGGCCGAACTGCGAGCCCGCGACTTCGTGGCACTGGTGTCCGGCGGTGTACAGGCCGAGACGGAAGTCGGGGTCGCGCAACGGCTGCTGATGCAGGCGCAGACGGCGCTGAGCTCCTACGCCGAACCCGGCTGGGCCCGTGAGCACGGCTGGCCGCAGTTCGCCGACCGGGTGCTGCAACTGGCCCGCGCGGCGCAGCCGGGGTCGGATCACCAACTCGCCTTCGTCAACACGCTGTGCTCGTCGGTGCTGTCCAGCCGGCACATCGCGACACTGGCCGACCTGCTCGACAACGACCCCGCGGAGTTGGGCCTGGCGGGCCTCGAGATCGACACCGACCTGCGCTGGCGCATCGTGACCGCCCTGTCCGCCGCCGGCGATGTCGATGCCGACGGGCTCGAGACTCCGTTCATCGATGCCGAGGTGCGGCGCGACCCGACGGCCACCGGCCACCGGCAAGCGCCACGGTGCCTCGGCGGCCGCGGCCCGCCCGCAGCTCGACGTCAAGGAGAAGGCGTTCATCACGGTGGTCGAGGACGACACCGTGGCCAACACCTCGGCCCGGGCGATCATCGCGGGCTTCGCGGCGCCCGGGCAGGGTGAGTTGCTCAAACTGTTCGCCGCACGCTATTTCCAGGCCATCCCCGGCGTCTGGGCGCGACGCTCCAGCGAGGTCGCCCAGACGGTGGTGATCGGGCTGTACCCGTCCTACGACATCAGCGAGGACGGCGTCGCCGCCGCCGACAAATTCCTGACCGGGCCGGAGTCCGAGGTACCACCGGCCTTGCGCCGCCTGGTACTCGAGGGGCAGTCCGGGGTGAAGCGGGCGTTGCGGGCCCGCACGTTCGACGGTGCTTAGCTAGCGCCGTCAGGCCGGGGAGATCCCCGCGCTGAGCACGCGGATCGCGCTGACGAGGCCGTCGACCAGGTGACCCTGCTCGAACGCCGACGATGCGGCGGCCACGCCCAGCGGGGCGGCCGTCTCGGCACCGCGGCCGCGAACCTCCGCGCCGTAGACCACCTCGATGATGGCTTGGTCGGGCGAGACGGCAAGCAGCACCGCGTTGTTCGGGGTCTGCACGTCAGCCAGGATCTCGCGGGCCCGCGCCGCGGTGTCGCTGCCCAAGTCGCCGATGTAGACGGCGAATCGCGTCATCGACTGTCGTGAACCGTATTTCAGGGCGTCGTCGATGGCGACCAGGTCCTTGGTGGGGAACGGGTAGTGCACCGATAGCTCACCGGGCTCGGTGACGCCGGACACCCGACCGCTGGTGGTCATCGCAAAACCCATGGGCAGTGCCGCGGGTGCTTTCGTCGCTACCTCACCATGTGCCACTGGCGCCACCTCCGACTGAGAACTCCGATGCGTGATGTCCGTGCGAGTGCCCGACGAATTCGTCGGTGGCTGCCCACAGCACCGGCGGATGCGTCCACGGCTCGGACATCTTGTAGGTCGCGGGGTGCGGCCCCTTGCGCGACCAGATCAGCGCCGCCAGCACGATCACCAGCAACGCCGGTATTCCAAGCAAGTACAGGTGAATCTCCATAGCGCTCACGACGCAAACCGTATCCCACGCGGTGATCCAGCGGCGCGCTTGGACACCAGATTGGCGGTTAGGCCGCGCCCTCACCGAGGTACCGGACCCAGGTGGGATCCATCTCCTTGACCGTGGACAGCAGTCGCCAGTGCTGTCCCGTCGGCGGCAGCGGCGTCCGGCGCAGTGCCCAGCCGAGTTCGACCAGCAGCTTGTCGCCCTTGCGATGGTTGCAGGTTGAGCAGCAGGCGACGCAGTTCTCCCACGAGTGCTCGCCGCCGCGGCTGCGTGGCACGACGTGGTCGACGGTGTCGGCTTTCGCGCCGCAGTAGGCACAGCAGAACCGGTCGCGGTGCATCAGCGCGGCGCGGGTCATCGGTACCCGGGCCCGGTACGGAACCCGGACGTAGGTCCGCAGTTGGATCACCGACGGCACCACGATCGACTCGCTCGCCGAGTGGATGATCGGCCCGGTGGGATCGGCGTGCACCACGTCAGCCTTGCCGCAGATCACCATCACGATCGCTCGCCGCATCGGCAGCGCGGTCAGGGGTTCGTAGGTGGAATTCAGCAGCAGCACCCGTCGGCGACTCCAGATCGAAACCGTTTCGTGCCGGGTGGGCGGATGGGTATCGGTGCCGGGGGC
>NZ_BFCH01000014.1 GCF_003112775.1 Mycobacterium montefiorense
GAGGCGGGGTGGGTGCCAATGCCGCCGGGACGAATGCGGGGGCCACGACGATCGGCACCACCGGGATGGCGGGCAGCCCTGCCAAACCCGTCAAGGCTGCCAAGCCGCCCGCCAGCGCGGGGACCGCCAGCGGCACCATGGACACGGTCAGGAGCGGCAGGATGATCGGGATCAGCACCAGCGTCTGTTCGAGCAACGTCTTGAGCAATGCGATGGTGTCGGTGATGATCGTGCCGATGGCTTCGATGGCGGCGAACAACAGAGTCCAGAAGATGGTCGCCGGATTGCCCGACGCGAACGCCGCCGCCAGGTCGGCCGCGATGAACGAAAAGGTCTGCGCCAGAAAGGCGAAATACGATCCGAAATCCATCGGATAGCCGAGCGCAAACGCGATGTTGAATGGGCTGAGGAAGCTCAGCGGATTACCGAGGACGGGCCGCCACGGGTTGAATCCGGAGAACAGGGCCCGAAAGAACGGGTTGTCCTTCAGCAAATCTATGAGCGGCTGGATGTACTTCCTGTAGAAGTCGCCGAACCCGATCCGGTCCAACCATTCCAGGATCTGGCTCTGCCGATTGGGCGGTAGGGACGACGCGGCCGCCGGCGTGTCGGCTGCCATGACCTGTGGCGCCGGTTCGATTTCCGGTGCGGCGGCCACCGCTGCTGTCGCAACACCCTGGTAGGTGCTCATCACGGTGGCGGCCTGGACCCACTTGCGCGCATAGTCGGCTTCGTTCAGCGCGATCGGAATGGTGTTGAGGCCGAAGAAGTTGGTTGCCGTCAAGGCGCCGTGGGTGGCGTGGTTGGCGGCCAGCTCCGGCAGGGACGGCATCGTCGCCAATGCCGCCGTGTAGGCGGTGGCCGTGAGTTCGTGCTCGGCCGCGATTGCCGCGCTGACGGCGCTGGCCTGTTCCAGCCAGGCCAGATACGGCGCGTGCGCGTCCACGTATGTCGCGGCGGTCGGGCCGTCCCAGGTTCCGGCCTGCACGGCGCCCAACAGTGCGGTCAGCTCGGCCGCCGTCTGCGCATATTCGACGCTCAATGCGCCCCACGTCAACGCGACGGCCAGCAAGGGGCCGGGCCCTGGCCCGCTGCTGAGCAGCGCCGAATGCACCTCCGGAGGTTCGGCCATCCAGATCGGCGCGGTCATCGATCGGCGCCCTGCGCTATAACGAAAACCCTTGCGGGAATGATCAAATGGCGGGTGGGGACGACAAAGTCCACCCATGCAGAACGTGACATCTACGTTTGACAGCTCTCTCGGGGTACTCCGCCCCGGGTCGCAGGACGCAATGACGCGAGTGTCCTGGCTCTCGGATCGCTGCTCGCCTCGCCTTCCGGCCTGCTGGTCGTGGCAGTTGAGGGTCGCTCCCCGATGACAGTGGCGGGACCGCGCCGGATTCGCACCGGCTTCCTACATCGTCATCACCTTACGGGTGACATTGTCGCATCCGTTGCGCCCAAGCGGACGAGGGCCGAATCGGGCGAGAGGAAGCGCGGATCACGCCGAGCGTTCCAGCAGCCGCAGCCCCAGGGAAAACAGCAGCCGCACCTCGGGATCGCCCAGTGAGGTCGACAGCCGCTTCTCGATCCGGCGCACGCGATAGCGAACCGTGTTGGGATGGACCTGCAGCCACTGCGCGGCCGCCGCGAAGTCGCCGAAGCTATCCAGGTAGACCCGAAGAGTCTCGGCCAGCACCGGGTCGTGGGTCCGCAGGTCGCGTATCCGGGGATCGACCAACCGCTCGTCGGATCCGACCAACGTGACGATCTCGTCGAGCAGGACGGTAGTGCGTGCCTCGGCCAGCGAGGTCACTTGTCCGATCGAAATCGGGTGTCGCTCAGCGCTATCGAGCACGCGATCGACCTCGCTGCGCGCCGCGGCAACGCCGGCCAAACCGGCGACCGGCGCGGCGATGGCGGCCCGCAGCTCAACTCCGAGTTCGGTGCGCAATGCGTTGATCGTGCCGCGGACCCACGAGGTGACCGACCGGGCCGCCGAGGTCTGGGGCAGCAACACATAGATGCGCGCGCCATCCGAGGCTACCTGGGAGTCTCGGCGAAAAGCGCTGGCGCTCAACGCCAAAACGTCGGTCAGCCGCGGGTGACGGGGACCGGCGTCCGTCGCGTCCCAGGCGATCAGCGCGGCGGTACCGTCAGTGGCCAGGCCCAGTTCGCGGGCGATCCCCGCCACATCGGGCGGTTCGCCGTCGGTGAGGCCGAGCAGTTGTTGCACCCGTCGCGCATGCGTCGATGGCCGGGCCGCCAGCCGGAACATGATCCGGGCGGCCAGCACCGCCGCGCCGCGCAATATCTCCTCGGCGTCGTCGGCCAGCGGCGCCGACCCCTGCTGCACCCAGATAGTCCCGGCGAACACCGGCGGTCGCCGCGGCCCGGCCGGCGGCTGATAGATGCCGATCGCCAGCCGCGGCCGCAGGCGCAACTCCGGACGTTCGTCGACGCGGACCACCTCGCCGCTGGCCCGCAGCGCGTCGAAGATGCCCCACTGGCCGATCCACTCGAGATGTTCGGGCGGCCCGGCCCGGCCCAGGATGGACAGCCGGCGCAGCTCGTCGGCTTCGTCGTTGGAGGCCGAGTAGGCGAGCACTTGCGACTGCGCGTTTTCGATGCTGACCATGCCGTGGATGCGGTCGGCCAGTGACTGCGCCAAGCCGAACAGGTCGGTGCCGGAGTCGTCCATCGGATCGGCCCGATCGCCGTGGTGCTCCAAGACGTGGTTGACCAATTGATAGATCCGCTCCCAGCGGGCCTGCGGTTCCACGGCCGCCACCGCCGACCCCACCGCGACGGCCTTGATCACCAGTGCGTTCGACGGCTCCTTGGCGAAGATCGCCACCGGGGCGCGCTCGCGAGCCTGCTTGTCGATCCATCGCAGCGCCTCGTCGTCGCTGACGCCGAGCAGAAAGAACACGTCGGCCGACCCGGCGGCCGCCGCCAGGCCCAGACGGACGTCGTCGGAATCGATCAGCGCCGCCGACCCCACCGACAGGTCCAGGCCGCGCGGGGCGTCGACCAGGCTGACCAGCGTCGCATCCAGCGCCAACAGCAGCTGGCCCAGTCCAACCCCAGGCACCCGCATGTTGTCCGATTTTACTACAAAGTCTGGATGATCTTGTCTGATCAGCTAACAGTATGCGGGGCCGCGCCGAGGATCCTGGCAGCATGGATGCGATCACCCAGGTGCCGACACCGGTCAACGAGCCGGTCCACGACTACGCCCCGCACTCTCCCGAACGCGCCCGCCTGCACGTCGAACTGGCCGAGCTGGCGGATCATCCGATCGACCTCCCGCATGTCATCGCCGGTTCGCACCGGATGGGGGACGGTGAACGCATCGATGTCGTCCAGCCGCACCGGCACGCCGCCACGCTGGGCACCCTGACCAACGCCGGCCACGCCGACGCGGTCGCGGCCATCGAAGCGGCGATGGCCGCGAAGAAGGACTGGTCGGCAATGCCTTTCGACGAGCGCGCCGCCGTGTTCCTGCGGGCCGCCGACCTGCTGGCGGGTCCGTGGCGGGAGAAGATCGCCGCCGCGACGATGCTCGGCCAGTCCAAGTCCGTATACCAGGCCGAGATCGATTCCCCGTGCGAGCAGATCGATTTCTGGCGGTTCAACGTGGCCTTCGCCCGTCAGATCATGGCGCAACAGCCAGTCAGCGGGCCGGGCGAATGGAACCGCAGCGAGTACCGCCCGCTGGACGGCTTCGTCTACGCGATCACGCCGTTCAACTTCACCTCGATCGCCGGCAACCTGCCGACGGCACCCGCGCTGATGGGCAACACCGTGGTGTGGAAGCCGTCGATCACCCAGACCCTGTCGGCATACCTGACCCTGCAGCTGCTCGAGGCCGCCGGCCTTCCGCCCGGCGTGATCAACCTGGTCACCGGCGACGGCCTCGCGGTTTCCGATGTGGCACTGGCCGATCCGCGGCTGGCCGGCATCCACTTCACCGGATCGACGGCCACCTTCCAGCATCTGTGGCAGCAGGTGGGCACCAACATCGGCCACTACCATAGCTATCCGCGGCTGGTCGGCGAGACCGGTGGCAAGGACTTCGTGGTCGCACACGCCTCGGCGCGCCCGGATGTGTTGTGCACGGCGCTGATTCGCGGGGCGTTCGACTACCAGGGCCAGAAGTGCTCGGCGGCTTCGCGGGCATTCATCCCGCATTCGGTGTGGCAGCACATGGGTGACGACTTCCTGGGCGCGGCGGCCGCGCTGAGCTACGGCGACATCACTGACCTGACCAACTACGGCGGCGCACTGATCGACCGCCGGGCGTTCACCAAGAACGTCAACGCCATCGAGCGGGCCAAGGGCGCACGCGGCGTCACCATCGCGGCCGGCGGCGAATACGACGACAGCGTCGGCTATTTCGTCCGCCCAACCGTTCTGCTGTCCGACGACCCTACCGACGAGTCTTTCTCGACCGAGTACTTCGGCCCGCTGCTGTCGGTGCACGTCTACCCCGACGATTCCTACGAGCGCATCCTCGACGTGATCGACACCGGGTCGCGTTACGCGCTGACCGGCGCGGTGATCGCCGACGACCGCCAGGCCGTACTCACCGCGCAGGACCGGTTGCGATTCGCGGCCGGGAACTTCTACGTCAACGACAAGCCGACCGGGGCGGTCGTCGGGCGCCAGCCGTTCGGCGGTTCCCGCGGTTCGGGGACCAACGACAAGGCCGGTTCGGTGCTGAATCTGCTTCGCTGGACCTCGGCACGCACCATCAAGGAGACGTTCGTCCCGGCCACGCAGTACACCTATCCGCACATGGGGTCCGACTGATGGCCGGCGTGTTCGCCAACACGCTTCGGCCGGCCATCATGGCCGCCAGCCGGCGCCACGGATTGCGCCGCGCCGCCGAAGGGCTGCCGGTCACCCGTAGGGTGGTGCACCGCTTCGTCCCGGGCGAGACGATCGATTCCGCGCTCAATAGTGTTGTGGCCCTGCGTGCGTCGAGCCGCCTGGTCAGCGTGGACTATCTGGGCGAGGACGTCTGTGATGCCGACGACGCCGATGCTGCCGCGCAGACCTACCTGGAACTGATCGAGAACCTGGGCCGTCTCGGCGATGCCGTCGGCGGAGATGTCCGGCCGCTGGAGGTGTCGGTCAAGTTGTCGGCGCTGGGCCAATCGCTGGAGCGCGACGGCGAGAAGATCGCCCGGGAAAACGCGTGGTCCATCTGCGATGCCGCCGGGCGGGCCGGCGTGTGGGTAACGGTGGACGCCGAGAACCACACCACGACCGATTCGACGCTGTCCATCGTGCGCGATCTGCAGGCCGAATTTCCTTGGCTAGGAACCGTTTTGCAGGCCTATCTGAGGCGCACGCTGGGCGACTGCGAGGAATTCGCCGCCTCGGGAGCCCGGATCCGGCTGTGCAAAGGTGCGTACGACGAGCCGGCCTCAGTGGCCTACCGGGACCGCGACGAGGTCACCGAGTCATATCTGACCTGCCTTCGGGCGTTGATGGCAGGGTCGGGTTATCCGATGATCGCCTCGCACGACCCCGTGATCATCGAGGCGGTACCGGCCATGGTCAGTCAATCAGGGCGTCACACTGACGGTTTCGAGTACCAAATGCTGTACGGCATCCGCGACGACGAACAGCGCCGACTGGCCGACGCCGGCAATCAGGTCCGGACGTATGTGCCCTTCGGCACGCAGTGGTACGGATACTTTATGCGCAGGCTGGCCGAACGCCCCGCCAACCTGACGTTCTTCCTGCGGGCGCTAGCGGGCCACTGAGTATGCGTCGTTGGCGTTGAGTGTGCGTTCAGGGTGCCGATTGTCGGCGTGTCGCCGCCGTAGACGCACACTAAAAGCCGTCAACGCACACTGGACGCGGCGGGTGAACGGCGACCGGCCCAACGCTACTGAGCGCGTCGCGGCCGCGGGCGTTCGCTGGCGAACCCGCGCACCACGTGCGCGCAGACGAATTCGGTGACGACGTCGGGGTTGTCCATGTCCCGGATCGGCGACGGTGTGCTGAACAGCGAGAACAGGATTCGCGCGAACCATTCACCCGCGGCTTCGACGTCCAGGTCCTTGCGGACCTCACCGGTCAGCTTGGCGGCGGACAGGTAGGGCGCCAGGAAGTCCACGCATTCGCGCAGCAGTACGGCCGCATCCTTGGTCAGCAGCAGACTGATCGCGTCTTCGTCGAAGTACTCCTCGGAGGCCATCACCCGTCGCGCCTGCATCACGAATACCGCTGCCGCACAAAGCTTGTCCTCAAGCGTGCCGCCCCCATCCATCGCCATGGACATCTCGCGATAGAACCACTCGGACGCATGCTCGGCGCACGCCTCGACGATGGCGGCCTTGTCGGAAAAGTACTCGTAGATGGTGCTGCGTGACACCCCGGCCCGCTTGGCGATGTCGACGATCGTCGCCTTCTGCAAACCCTGCTTGCCGAAACACCAGAACGCGGACTCGACGATGAGCTCGCGGGTATCGGCCGTCTGAGTCAACTCGGAAGCCGTCATGGTGTCCTCCCCTCTACGACGCGCTTACCCGGCCGGCGCGAGAATCAGGCCACTGGTCGGCACTCCGGTTCCGGAGGTGACCAACACGTGTTCGACATTGTCGACCTGGTTATGTGACGTTCCGCGAATCTGGCGCACGCCTTCGGTGATGCCGTTCATCCCGTGGATGTAGGCCTCGCCGAGCAGTCCGCCATTGGTGTTGATCGGGAATTGCCCGCCTAGCGAGAGCCGTTCGACGGTGGCGAAGTCTTTGGCTTCGCCACGTCCGCAGAACCCGAGTTCTTCGAGCTGGGTGAACACGAAAGGCGTGAAATGGTCATAGATGAACGCGGTTTGGATGTCTTGGGGCTTGAGGCCGGAGTCACGCCACAGCCGGTCGGCGACCACGCCCATCTCCGGGAGCCCGGTGATGTCGTTGCGGTAATAGCTGGTCATCATTTCGCCGTTGGCCGCCGCGCCCTGGGCGGCCGCGCTGATGATCGCCGGCGGCTGCCTCAGGTCGCGAGCGCGTTCGGCGCTGGTCACCACCAGCGCGACTCCGCCGTCGCTCTCCTGACAGCAATCCAGCAGTCGCAGTACGGGTTCGACGATCCAGCGGGAATTCTGATGGTCTTCCAGCGTGATCGGCCGCTGGTAGAACCACGCGTCGGGGTTGGTAGCGGCGTGCTTGCGGTCGACGACCGCGATGCGGCCGAAGTCCTCGTTGGTGACGCCATAGGTCGACATGTAGCGCTGCGCGTGCATCGCGACCCACGCTGCGGGAGTGAGCAATCCGAATGGCGCGTAGTGCGCCATGAACAACGGGGTCTCCGCACTGGTGCGTCCGCTGCCGCCGAACCGGAACCCGGAGCGTTCGTTGAAGGCCCGCCAGCACACCACCACATCGGCGACGCCACTCGCGACGGCCATGGCCGCGTGCACGACCGTGCCGGACGCCGCGCCGCCGCCGTGATGCACCCGGGAGAAGAAGCTGAGATCGCCGATGCCCACGTTGCGGGCGATGTCGATCTCGTCGCTGGAGTCCATCGTGAAGGTGACCATGCCGTCGACGTCACTGGGGGCCAAGCCGGCATCGTCGAGCGCGGCGCTGACCGCTTCGCACGCCAATTGCAGTTCACTGCGCCCGGATTCCTTGGAGAACTCGGTTTGACCGATTCCGGCGATCGCGCAGCTGCCGGGTAGGGCGCTCATGCTCCACCCCTTATTAAGGCTCCGTCGAGCAGGCTGAGGATCGCGGTACCCGAGACATGGTCACCAAGGCTGTTGGAACCCCTGAAGGTGACCTCGACGAAGTTCTCGCCGCCCGTCCCTTCGGTCTTGCCGGTCACGCTCCCGGTGAAGCGCAGCGGATCGTCGGGAAAACACGGCACGCCAAGCCGGATCGAGAGATTCTTGACCATCGCTTCGGGGCCGGCCCAGTCGGTCAGGAAGCGCACGCAATATCCGTTGGTGGTCAGGATGTTCATGAACAGGTTGGGCGATCCCTGCTTCTTGGCGTATTCAACATCGTGGTGCACCGGCATGAAGTCACGCGACGCGATCGCGCCGGCAACGATCATCGTTGTGGTGATCGGGATTTCGAGCGGGGTGGCCTCGTCACCGACATTGATGTCGGCCCACTTCAGCGTGGTGGTGCGGTTTGCGGTCGTCGTCATCGGTTTCCTTCTTGATAGGTGCTGCCGATAGCGGCCAGCTGCGCGGTGGCGCAGCCTTGAGTGAGCTCGTTGTGCTTGGCCCAGAGGAAATAGCGGTGCAGGGGATAGGTGACGTCGATCCCGATCCCGCCGTGCACATGCTGAGTAGTGGAGGCGACGCGCGCGCCGGCGTCGGCGGCCCAGAACTTCGCGATGCGCGCAGCCCGCTGCGCGGGACGTCCGTTGGCGATCAGCCAGGCCGCATGCCAGGTGGTCCATCGGATCGCTTCGACGTCGATAAAGGCGTCGGCCAGTCGCTGTTGCACGGCCTGGAAGCTGCCGATCGGACGGCCGAATTGCTCACGTCCGCTGGTGTATTCCGCGGCGATTCGCAAAGCCCGCTCGGCGACACCGAGCTGGATCGCGCACAGCCCGACCAACGCGCGGGTGTAGAGCGATTCTATTCCGCCGTCGAGCCGGTCGGCCGCGGAAACAGTTGCACCATCGAGGAATACGTCGGCGTGCGGTTCGCGGTTGGTGGTCGCCACCGGCCGGACCTCAACACCGGATGCGCCACATGGCAGCAGGAACAGGCTCACCTGGCCGTCGTCGGTGCTGGCGGGCACCACGACGGTATCGGCGAGCTGGGCGGCCGGCACCAGTTCCTTGATCCCCTCGAGCCGCCAGTTCTGGCCGTCTCGGCGGGCCTTGGTGACGGGGCTCATCGGGTTGGACCGGCCGGGTTCTTGTAGCCCCGCGGTCAGGATGCGGGTTCCGGCGACGACGTCGGGCAGGAACCGTTGTTGCTGCTCGCGAGTTCCGTGCCGGGCAATGGGATCCGCGCCCAGCACCAGGGTCGCGTAGGCCGGCACCGGCGCGACGCTCCATCCGACCTCGGCCAGCAGCACGCCGAGTTCCACGAAGCCGCCGCCGTTGCCGCCCAACGATTCCGGCAACCCGGTGCCGAGCAGGTCGACGGACGCGAGTTCTTTCCAGAGTGCGGCGTCGTAACGGGTCTGGCCGGCTTCGAGTTCGGTGCGCCGCTCAGGGGTGGCGCGGCGGTCAAAGAGATCGCGGGCCAGCTTGCTGATGGTCTCTTGCTCTTCGGTGAAGGTGAAGTCCATGCGGCATTACCTAGCTGCTCGGCCGGAACTGATGCAGCACAAGGTCGTTGTCGAAGGCTTGGTAAAAAACCTCGACCGGCATCCCGACCGTGACGTCCGCCGGGTCGATTTCGCACAGGTTCGACACCAACCGCACCCCCTCGGCGAGCTCCACCAGCACCACGATGTAGGGATACTCGAAGAACGGAAACTTGGGTTCGTGCGGCATTACGTAGCTGTAGACGGTGCCGCGGCCGCAGGACTCGATGGGCTCCCAATCCAGGGAACGGCAGCCCGGACACATCGGCCGCGCCGGATTGCGCAGCGTTGCGCACCCCTTACAGCGCTGGATCAGCAGCTTGTGCTCGCGCAGCCCGTTCCAGAAGAACTCGGTGTCCGGACTGATCGCCGGTGCCAGTCTGGCGGTCATGAGTTCTCCGGCTTGAAGCGCAGCACCCGGAATCGCTGGCGGCCCAGCACTTCGCCGTTCTGGTCGGTGTAGGTGATCACCCAGGTCAAGAAGAATCCGGATCCCTTCGCCGTCTTCTTCTCGTCGGAGACTTCCTCGAACACCGACGTCGCGCTGATCACGTCGCCGAGTGCGGGATAGCGTTCGATCTCGAATTCCGAGTTGGTCGCCACCGTGCTGCTGTAGCCGGCTTCGTCCAGGAACGCCGTGGGGTTGTCCTTGATCTCCATCGGGGCGCCGCCGCGCTCGCCGATGCCCTCCAGCTTAGGTGACGGCATCGTCCACGTTTGCAGCATGACCGGCGGTGACACGATGCCGCCGAACCGCGACGCGGCCGCGAACTCCGGGTCGAGGTAGACCGGGTTCATGTCGTCGAGCGCGTAAGCCCAATGCCGGATCATCGGCTGGTTCACCGGATCCGGTGCAAGGGTTGGCTTTCCGCTGCCGCCGGTGGGCTGATTGACGAGCCCCCGCAACTTGGTGCGGAACTCGGGATCTTGGTCGGTCACTGGATGGATCCTCCTGACTTTTCCGTGGCCCGAAGGTCACGAGGTGCCCGTGGCATGCCCAATCCCGCCATGGCGATGATGTCACGTTGAATTTCGTTGGCGCCCCCGCCGAACGTATTGATGACCGCGAACCGGTACGCGGATTCGCACGCCCCCCGCAGTGGCGCGTCGTTGCCGCGGCGTAATCCGTTGTGGTCGAGCACTTCCAGCAATTGACGGGCGACCTGCTGGGTGAGTTCGGTCCCGAACACCTTCGCGGCCGAGGCTTCGCCCATATTGAGCACGCCCTTGGTCATCGCCGCATTGACCCGCAGATTGATCAGCTTGTACGCGGCGACCTGCGCCTCGACCCGGGCCAGCACCTGCTGAACCCACGGCTGGTCGATGACGCGCCCGTCGTCGAGCGGAGTGCTACGTGCCCACTCCAGTGTCTTTTCGAACAGCGGCTCGAGCGCTCCGAGATTGCCCAGCGCCGCGCGTTCGAAGTTCAGCTGCGTGGTGATCAGTTGCCAGCCCTGATTCTCGCCGCCCACCAGGGCGCTCGCCGGGACTCGCACGTCGTCGTAGAACGTGTAGAAGGTGGAGATGCCCGGCATGGTGTGCAGCGGCTGCCAGGAGAAGCCGGGCGACGAGGTGGGGACGATGAGGATGGAAATCCCCTTGTGCTTCTTGGCATTCGGATCGGTACGTGCGGCGAGCCAGATGTAGTCGGCGTAGGCGGCGCCGCTGGTGAACATCTTCTGCCCGTTGATCACGTACTCGTCGCCGTCGCGAACCGCGGTGGTGCGTACCGACGCCAGGTCGCTTCCGGCGCCGGGCTCGGAATAGCCGATCGCGAACTCGACGCTGCCGTCGAGAATCGACGGTAGAAACTTCTGCTTCTGCTCCTCGGTGCCGCACTGCATCAGGGTCGGCCCGACGGTGCCGAGCGTCACCAGCGGGATCGGAGCGTCGACCCGGCGCGCCTCTTCGGAGAAGATGAATTGTTCGATCGCCGAGAAACCGCGTCCGCCATATTCTTTGGGCCAGCCGACGCCGAGCAGGTCGGCCGCGGCCAGAGCGCGGACGCACTCCCGCACCTGGGGACCGCCCTCGATGCGGTCCTTGATCGCGTCGGTGCGCTCGGGTGTCATCACCTGTTCCAGCTTGCTGCGGAACTCGGCGCGCAACTGCTCCTGCTCGGGGGTGTACTCGAGTTGCATTGCTCAGCCGCCCGTTCCGAGCCGCACCGGCATGCGTTTCACTCCGGGCACCATCGTGGCGCGCATTCGGTCGACCTCACCCGCCAGCTCGATGGCGGGGAAGCGCCGCAGCAACTCGTCGAACATCACCGTCGCCTCCAGGCGCGCCAATTGCGCACCGATGCACGAATGTTCGCCGCAGCCGAACGCGATGTGCGGATTCGGATGCCGGGTCACTTTGAATTCCTCTGAGTCGGCACCGAATACGTCCTCGTCCCGGTTGGCCGATCCGTACAACATCACCACCACCTCGCCTGCGGCGATCGGCCGACCACGAATCTCGACGTCGGCAGTGGCGGTGCGGGCCATGTGGACCACCGGACTGTTCCACCGCAGCATCTCTTCGACGGCGAGTGGGATCAGCGCCGGGTCCTCGACGAGTAACCGGCGCTGGTCGGGATGTGCGATCAGCGCCAGCGTGCCCAGCGCGATCAGATTGCGGGTGGTTTCGTTTCCGGCGACCAGCAGCAGGAACGCGAAGTTGAGCAGGTCTTCGTCGGTGAGCCGCTGGTCATCGATCTCGGCGCCGGCCAGCACCGACAGCAAGTCGTCGCGTGGTTGGATGCGCCGCGCGGCGATCAGCTGCTGGAAGTACTCGTAGAGCTGCCCGGCCGCGACCAACGGGTCGAGCTCGATCTCCGGATCGGCCGTTCCGGTGGCCGCATCCGACCAGGCCCGGAATTGCTCCCAGTCGTCCGGCGGGGCGCCGATGAGTTCGGCGATCAGGCGGGTGGGCAGCGGAGCCGCGATCTGTTCGGCGAACTCGTGCACCGAACCCGGCTCGATGCCGTCGAGGATGCCCGCCACGATCTCGCGGATCTTCGGCTCGAGCACCGATACCCGGCGCCTGGTGAATCCCGAGTTGATCAGCTTGCGCATCTGCCGGTGGCGCGGCGGATCGGTGAAGATGAGACTGCCCTGCTGCACCGGGTTGGGCAGATGCGGATCGGGGATGGTGACGCCCTGCGTGGAGGTGAACAGGGCCGGGTTACTCGACACGAAGCGGATGTCCTCGTACTTGAGCAGCGCCCAGAACTTGGTGACGTCGTTCCAGCACACCGGCGACGCCGCACGCAGTTCCCGGTACGCCGGGTAGGGATCGCCCGCATAGAAGTCGGGGGAGTGCAGTTCAAAGGTGGTCTGCACGGCCATGCCTCCCTAGGGCTCCGGCAGGATCACCATCGGACAGATTGCCTTAATGTGTCCTGCGAGGTCGTGTCTACTCTGGGCTGCCCAACCCTGTCAATACGCCCGCAACGCGGTGCAATAGCCCGGAATTCAGGGGATCGGTGATTGACGCCATAGGTGCTGGGGTGTACACCAGGTGTTTAGGTGACCGACTTTCGGGTGAGGATGCAGATGACCGAGCTACCAACTCCGGGAACTCTTGTCGACACTTACCAGCTCTACATCGATGGCCAGAGGGTAGCGCCGGACGATGGTCGCTTCGACGACATCTCGCCGGCCAGTGAGCAGACCATCGCTACCGCTCCCGACGCGAGCGTCAGCCAGGTTGGCGACGCGATCGCGGCCGCGCGCCGGGCTTTCGACAGCGGACCGTGGGGCACGATGAGCGCCGAGCAGCGCGCCGGGTGCCTGAACCAGTTGGGCGAGGCGCTGACCAAGCATGCCGACGAGTTCTTCGCGCTATCCCAGCTGGAATGGGGCTGCATCGCCAATGAGCGGATGATGCAGATCGACGGCGCCGGGTTCATGTCCATGCATGCCGCCCAGCTCGCTACCCAGCTCACCGACCAAGAGGTCACTGGTATCAGCGCCGGAACCACGTTGCTGCGGCACGCGCCGTTGGGTGTGGTATCGGTGTTGACACCGTGGAACTTCCCGCACTGTTTGAACGTGATGAAGCTCAATCATGCTCTGGCAGCAGGCAATACCGTCGTACTCAAGCCCTCGCCGTTGACACCGCTGGCCGGTTTGGCGCTGGCGCGACTCATCGACGAGCACACCGACATCCCGCCCGGGGTGGTCAACGTGGTCACGCCGTCGGGCGTCGAGGCGGCCAAGTTGCTGACCACCGACCAGCGCATCGACATGGTGAGCTTCACCGGCAGCTCGGTCGTCGGTCGCGAGGTGATGTCCGCCGCCGCGGACACGATGAAGCGGATCCTGCTGGAGTTGGGCGGCAAGTCGGCGAGCATCGTCCTCGACGACACGCAGGTCACCGACGAAATGCTGGAAAAGATGCTGTTCGACTGCTGTTCGCTGCACGCTGGTCAGGCGTGCATCCTGCACAGCCGGCTGCTGCTTCCCGATTCGCTGCACGACGATGTCGTCGACCGGCTGGTGGCGCTGGCCCGCAAGGTCAAAGTCGGCGACCCCACTGATCCGGACGTGCAGATGGGACCGCTGATCAGTTGGGCGCAGCGCAATCGCGTCGAGGACCACGTCTCGCGGGCGCTGGGCGACGGAGCGAAACTGGCGACCGGTGGCCGCCGCCCGCCCGACCTCGATGCCGGCTTCTACTTCGAGCCGACGATTCTGACTGACGTGCAACAGGATTCGGCCATCGCCCAGGAAGAAGTATTCGGTCCGGTGTTGACGGTGCTGCGCTACCGCGACGACGACGACGCGGTCGCGATCGCGAACAACTCGCAGTACGGGCTTTCCGGTGCGGTGTGGGGCGGCGACGTGGACCGTGCTGTCGGGATCGCGCGCCGCATCCGTAGCGGCCAGGTCGCGGTCAACGGCATCAGTCCGGGCGGCGCGCCGTTCGGCGGCTTCAAACTCAGCGGGCTGGGGCGTGAGGGCGGTGGCATCGTCGGGTTACACCAGTACATGGAACCGATGGCCATCGGGGTTCCCGGGTGACGGGACCCCTCGCGGGGCTGTCCGTCGTCGAAATCGCAACCGAAATCTCAGGCCCCTACGCCGCCAAGCAACTTGCCGACCTGGGCGCCGAGGTCACCAAAATCGAGCCGCCTGAAGGGGATCCGCTGCGGCGTTGGGGCCCCTTTTCGGCCGGGAATGCCGACCGACAATGCGGCGGCTTGTTCGAGTACCTGAATGCCGGCAAGCGCGTCACGACTCTGGACGATGCCAGTGAGCTGATCGCGCATGCGGACCTGCTGGTCGAGAATCTCGGACCCGGAACGCTGGAAGGTTGGGGATTCGACAACGACACCCTGGGCAAGATCAACCCGAACCTGTTGTTGCTCCGCATATCCGCGTTCGGGCAGTCTGGGCCGTGGCGGGGCCGGCCGGCCACGTCGCTGACCCTGCAGGCGGCGTCGGGCTGGGTCAGCGCCCGAGATCCCGACCGGCCACCGGTGCAGGTGGGCGCCCGCATCGCCGAATACGTTGCGGGCGCCTATGGCGCGTTGGGCGCGTTGACCGCGCTGCGCCTACCACCTGCGGGCCACGTGCGGGAAGTCGACGTTTCCGAACTCGAGTCGCTGCTGTCGACGCTGCCGTATCCAATGCTGATGGCGCAGAAGATGGGAAGTCTCGGCTTGCCCACCAACGCTCGCGGGGCCCCGATGCTGGGCGTCGTTCGCGCCGCCGACGGCTGGGTGGGGATCAACTGTCTGACGGGCCAGCATTGGCTCGACGTGTGCGCGATGCTCGGCCTGTCGGAGTTCGCCGAGCAGCAGATCGCGATCATGATGGGCGGCCCCGAGCGCGCCGAATTCTACGCTCGCGCAGAGCCGTTGCTCGCGCAGCAAACCGTCGCGCAGATCGTCGACCTGAGCCAGGCGTTACGCATTCCGGCCGCTCCGGTCAACGACGGCGCCACCGTGCTGGAATGTCCGCAATACGCCAAGCGCGAGTTCTTCGTTGATGGCGGGGGATTCCAACGCCCCGGGGCGCCGTTCCGGTTCACTAAAGGCCCGGTGGTACGGCAGCATCCGGTGCCCCCTCGAACGTCGGGAACCCTTCCGTTCGCGGGACTGAAAGTCCTTGACCTGACCACCTTCTGGGCGGGAGCCTATCTGACCTGTTACCTGGGTGCGTTCGGGGCCGACATCGTCAAGGTGGAGTCCATGCAGCGGCCCGACGGATTCCGCTATTCGGGCGCGTTTCCCTTCGAGGGCGACGACTGGTACGAGCGCAGCGGGCTATGGCAGGCCACCAACCTCAATAAGAAAGACCTGACCCTGGACCTGACGTCGGTGCGCGGCCTAGAGATCGCCAAGCGGCTGGCCGCGCAGGCTGACGTCGTCTTGGAGAACTTCTCACCGCGAGTGGTGGAGCAGTTCGGTCTGGACTACGAATCCCTGGCGGCGCTGAAGCCCGACGTGATCTTCGTCCGTATGCCGGGTTTCGGCTTGCACGGCCCTTGGCGCGACTACGTCGGGTGGGCGTTGAACTTCGAGCAGACAGCCGGGATGTCGGCGGTCACCGGATACCCCGACGGGCCGCCCTGCAACCCGCAAGGACCCGCCGATCCCGTCGTCGGTGTGCACGCCGGCGTCGCGCTGTTGGCCGCACTCGAGCACCGGCGCCGTACCGGTGAGGGTCAGCTGGTCGAGGTCGCCCAGATCGAGGTCGCCGCGTGCGTGACCGCCGAGCCGGTGATCGAGTATTCGATGAATGGTGTTGTGCAGCAACGGGAAGGGAATCGCCGGCGCGGTTACCTGCAGGGGGTGTATCCGACCGCCGAGGACGGTGTGTGGGTCGCATTGTCCGTCCCCGACGATTCGACGCTCGACCACGACGTCTTCGACGAGCTGGTCGCCGGCTGGACCAGGACCCAGCAGCCGGACGCTATCGTCGAAACCTTTCGAGCGCAAGGCATTCCGGCTGAGCAGGTGATCACCGGCGAGCAGATGTATGACCCCGGGCTGATCGGTGGCCAGCTCGACGCGCGCGGATACTACGAAGAGTTCGAACACCCGATCACCGGCGGCCACCGCTATCCCGGCTGGCCGTTTCGCATCACCCCCGGGCCGGACCGCCACCACCGCAGCGCCCCGCCCACCCTCGGGCAGCACAACGACGAGGTGCTGCGCGGTCTCGGCCTTTCCGACGACGAGCTGGCGACCCTGCGGAACGAACGGGTGATCGGTGAGCGGGTGCTGGGCGCCTAGCCCGCCCGGGCCGGTGCGCCTTCCGTGGGCGACACCTGACGTGCCAAGCTGCTGACATGGTCTTCGAAATCGCCCGCCCCAAACTAGAAGGAAACGTCGCGGTCGGCGTAGACCGCCAAATCGGGTTCGCCGAATTCGGTGACCCGCAGGGGCGGGCGGTGTTCTGGCTGCACGGCACACCGGGCGCCCGCCGGCAGATTCCGACCGAGGCCCGCGTCTACGCCGAAGAGCACGGCATCCGGCTGATCGGCCTGGACCGCCCCGGGATCGGCTCGTCGACGCCGCACCGGTACCAGAACATCGCCGCCTTCGCCGACGACCTGCGCACGATTGCGGACATTCTGGGCATCGACAAAATGGCCGTCATCGGCCTGTCCGGCGGCGGTCCGTACGCCCTCGCGTCAGCCGCGCGGCTGCCCGATCGGGTGGTGGCGGCCGGGATTCTTGGCGGCGTCGCGCCGTTCCTCGGTGACGAAGGCATCACCAGCGGCCTGATGAACCTGGGCAAGCGGGTGGCACCGCTGCTGCAGCTGGGCGGTGATCCGTTGCGGATCGGCGCCAGCCTGCTGGTCCGCTCGATCCGCCCGGTCGCGAACACCGCCCTGTCTCTGTATGCCGCGATCTCGCCCGAAGCTGATCGGCGCCTGCTCACCCGGCCCGAGTTCGGCGCCATGTTCCTCGACGACCTGCTCAACGGCAGCCGCAAGCAGCTGGCGGCCCCCTTCAACGACGTCATCCTGTTCACCCGCGACTGGGGATTCCGGCTCGACGAGGTCGCGGTCCCGGTCCGCTGGTGGCACGGCGACCACGACCACATCGTGCCCTTCGCGCACGGCGAGCACGTGGTGTCCCTGCTGCCCGACTGCGAGCTGTTCGTGCTGCCGGGTGAAAGCCATCTCGCCGGGTTGGGCCGCGGCGAAGAGATCCTCTCCACACTGACGAAAATCTGGGACGAGCAGGCCTGACGCCGCGTTGCCGGATTGTCTAGGTAGTGTGCTGACGTGCTGCTGGCATCGCTGGACCCCGCCGCTGTTACCGCGACCGACATCCCTGATGCGGTCAGGATCGACGGCGCTGTATTGAGTCGCAGCGACCTGGTCGGTGGTGCGACGTCGGTGGCGGAACGCGTCGGCGGCGCGGGCCTGGTTGCGATCCTGGCCACCCCAACCGTCTCGACCGTGCTGGCGGTCACCGGCTGCTTGATCGCCGGCGTCCCGTTCGTCCCGGTGCCCTCCGACGTCGGGGTGGCCGAACGCCGGCACATGCTGACTGACTCCGGCGCGCACGCCTGGTTGGGACCGGAGCCGGACGACCTAGAGGGTCTGCCGCACATCCCGGTCCGATTGCACGCCCGCTCCTGGCACCGCTATCCCGAGCCGCCGCCCGAGGCCACCGCCATGGTCATCTACACCTCGGGCACCACGGGTCTGCCCAAGGGTGTGGTGGTGAGCCGCTCCGCGATCGCCGCCGATCTGGACGCACTGGCGCAGGCGTGGCAGTGGACACCAGACGACGTGCTGGTGCACGGCTTGCCGCTGTTCCACATCCACGGGTTGGTGCTCGGCCTGCTCGGGTCGTTGCGGGTCGGAAATCGCTTCGTGCACACCGGAAAACCGACACCGGCGGGCTACGCCCAGGCCCGTTCGGAATTCGGTGGCACGCTTTATTTCGCGGTGCCGACGGTGTGGTCGCGCGTGGTGGCCGATCAGGCGGCCGCCGAGACGCTACGAGGAGCGCGGCTATTGGTGTCCGGGAGCGCGGCGCTGCCGGTGCCGGTGTTCGACCGGCTGGAACAACTCACCGGGCACCGGCCCATCGAGCGCTACGGCGCCTCGGAGTCGTTGATCACGGTGTCGACGCGAGCCGACGGCGAGCGCCGCCCCGGCTGGGTCGGCCTGCCACTGGCCGGCATCGAGACCAGATTGCTCGACGACGCCGGCGAACTCGTCGCGCACGACGGGGAAACCGTTGGAAAGCTTCAGGTTCGTGGCGCGACGATGTTCGACGGCTACCTGAATCGGCCGGACGCCACCGCCGAGTCCTTCGATGCCGATGGTTGGTACCGCACCGGCGACGTCGCGGTCATCGGTGCCGACGGCATGCATCGCATCGTGGGCCGCGAATCGGTTGACCTGATCAAGTCGGGCGGATATCGGATAGGCGCGGGCGAAATCGAAACGTCGCTGCTCGGGCATCCGGGTGTGCAGGAAGCGGCCGTTGTCGGCATGCCCGACGACGACCTGGGCCAACGGATCGTCGCATTCGTGGTCGGCTCGTCCGATCTCAACACCGACGAACTGATTAACTTTGTCGCCCAAGACCTTTCGATACACAAGCGACCGCGTGAGGTCCGCCTGGTGGAGGCGTTGCCACGCAATGCGATGGGCAAGGTCGTCAAAAAGCAGCTGCTGTCCGAGGGATGAGACGCCGAGCCATTTCTGGTAAGCAGGTTTAGGGGGCGTCATACCGGCCGGGTAACAAACCGGTCACAGAATGGCTTGTCAGCTGGAACTTTGAGTGACACGCAGGATATTGACAGGCTTTCGGACGAGCAAGAGCCCACCCCTTCGCCTAATTTCGTTTGTGACATGCAGGCAAACACACCAAGGGGACAGTTAGGAATGTGCCATGGGTGAGTCGATCCGCCCAGCGGACCTTGTGACGACGATCGCGGACAAACCGCGCGCCACACCGATGACGCGTGTTGCGGTCTCGTGCCTGGTCGGCTCGGCAATCGAGTTCTACGACTTCCTGATCTACGGCACCGCGGCAGCGCTGGTGTTTCCCGCCGTGTTCTTCCCGAGCCTCACTCCCGGCGTCGCGATGGTCGCCTCGATGGGGACATTCGCCACAGCGTTTTTGTCCCGGCCCATCGGTGCGGCCGTTTTCGGCTACTTCGGTGACCGGCTGGGCCGCAAGAAGACGCTGGTTTCCACGCTGATGATCATGGCCGTGGCCACTGTGGGCGTGGGCCTGGTTCCCACCACCGCATCCATCGGGATGGCCGCGCCGTTGCTCCTAATGGGACTGCGGCTGCTGCAGGGGTTCGCGGTGGGCGGCGAATGGGCCGGGTCGGCGTTGCTGAGCGCCGAGTACGCACCCGGTGGCCGCCGTGGCCTGTACGGCATGTTCACCCTGCTGGGCGGCGGCATCGCCGGAGTGCTGAGCAGCCTGACCTTTCTGGGCGTGAACGTCACCATCGGCGAATACAGCCCCGAGTTCCTGCAGTGGGGATGGCGGGTGCCGTTTCTGATCAGCTCGGTCTTGATCGCGCTGGCCCTGTACGTGCGACTCAACATCGACGAGACTCCGGTGTTCGCCGAGGAGAAATCCCGCAACCTGGTGCCCAAAGCGCCGCTGACCGAGGTGTTTCGCCTGCAGGGGCGGGAGATTTTTCTCGCTGCGGGCAGCGTGCTGGGCACCATGGCGTTCTGCTATATGGGCAACACCTATCTGGCGATGTACGCCCACACCCACTTGGGCTACACCCGCAGCTTCATCTGGTCGGTCGGCGTGCTCAGCGGCGTGATGAGCATCGTGTCCGTGGTGATCTCGGCCAGCATGTGCGATCGGCTCGGCCGGCGCCGGATCATGTTGATGGGCTGGGCGGCCTCGGTGCCGTGGGCGTTCGTGGTGATTCCGCTGATCGACACCGGCAATCGCTCGCTGTACGCGGTCGCGATCGCCGGCACCTTCGCGGTCACCGGGTTCGGCAGCGGGCCGACGGCAGCCTTCATCCCGGAGCTTTTCGCCACCCGCTACCGCTACAGCGGCTCGGCGCTTTCGATCAACCTGGCTGGCGTCCTCGGTGGGGCCCTGCCGCCGCTGATCGCCGGAACCCTGCTGACGACCTACGGCAGTTGGTCGATCGGTGCAATGCTCGGCGCGCTCGCGCTGACCAGCCTGGTCTGCACCTACCTGCTGCCCGAAACCCACGGCACCCAGCTGTAGGCACTGGCTCAGTTGGCGTGCAGCTCCTCGTTGAGGGCGATGCCCTGACCGCCGCGGGCCACCACTTCCACGGCCCCGCTCACCGAATTGCGGCGGAACAACAGGTTATTGCCGCCGGAGAGTTCGAGTGCCTTCATCGTTTTGCTCTCGGGCGTGAGGACTTTGGTACCCGCGGTGATATACAGGCCGGCCTCGACGACGCAGTCGTCACCCAGCGAGATGCCCAAGCCGGCATTGGCGCCGAGCAGACACCGCTTGCCGATCGATATGACTTCGGTGCCGCCGCCGGACAGCGTGCCCATGATCGAGGCACCGCCGCCGATGTCGGAGCCGTCGCCGACGACCACCCCGGCCGAGATGCGCCCTTCCACCATCGAGGTGCCCAAGGTGCCGGCGTTGTAGTTGACGAAACCCTCATGCATCACGGTGGTGCCGGCCGCCAGGTGCGCGCCGAGGCGCACCCGGTCGGCGTCGGCGATGCGGACCCCGGTCGGCATCACGTAGTCGACCATCCGCGGGAACTTGTCGACGCCGTAAACACTCACCTGTCCCTTGCGGCGCAGCCGTGCCCGAACCGCCTCGAAGCCCTCGACCGCGCACGGTCCGTGATTAGTCCACACCACATTGGTCAATACCCCGAACAAGCCGCCGGCGTTCAGCCCCTGCGGCGCGACCAGTCGGTGAGACAGTAAGTGCAGCCGCAGGTAGGCGTCGTAGGCGTCGGCGGCCACCTCGTCGAGTGAGCCGATGACCGTGCGAACGGCGACGGTCTCGGTGTTGCGATCGTCGTCTCGTCCCACCAGTGCGGCCAGTTCCGGCGGAACGTCGGACAGCGCCAGGCGCGACGTGGCGCTGGCGTCCGATTCCGTCAGTTCCGGTGAGGGAAACCAAGTGTCGAGGATCGATCCGTCGGAGGCCAGCGTCGCCAACCCGATACCTGCAGCTCCAGTCACGGCGGTCAGGTTACTTCCTATGCCGAGCAGACGCAGAATCGCACCCCAAGGTGGCCGCAAGCGTGATTCTGCGTTCCCCCGGCAAGCGGGAGGTGCCCCCAGCTCGCCGACCACTACGCTGGTTGCGTGCTGGACTTGCATGGGGATCCGATCGAGTTGACCGCGTCGTTGGTCGACATCCCTAGCGAGTCGAGGCACGAAGCGCGCATCGCCGACGAGGTGGAGGCCGCGCTGCGGGCCCAGACATCCGGTTTCGAGATCATCCGCAACGGCGACGCCGTGCTGGCGCGTACCCGGCGGAACCTGCCGTCGCGGGTGCTGCTGGCGGGTCATCTCGACACCGTCCCGGTAGCCGAAAACCTGCCCAGCCGCCGCTCGAACGGCCCCGAGGGCGACGTGCTGTACGGCTGCGGCACCGCGGACATGAAATCCGGCGACGCCGTCTTTCTGCATCTGGCCGCCACGGTGACCGCACCGGTGCACGACCTGACGCTGGTGCTCTACGACTGCGAGGAAATCGACGCTGCCGCAAACGGTTTAGGCCGCATCGAGCGTGAGCTGCCGGATTGGTTGTCCGCCGACGTCGCGATCCTGGGCGAGCCCACCGCGGGTTACATCGAGGCGGGCTGCCAGGGCACGCTGCGAGTCATGCTCAGCGCCAGTGGAACTCGCGCACACTCGGCGCGGGCCTGGTTGGGCGACAACGCAATTCACAAACTGGGTGAGGTGCTCGACCGGTTGGCCCGATACCAGGCTCGCACCGTCGACATCGACGGCTGTGAGTACCGCGAAGGCCTGTCGGCAGTGCGCATCGACGGCGGGGTCGCGGGCAACGTCATTCCCGACGCCGCCTGCCTCACGGTCAACTACCGGTTTGCGCCCGACCGGTCGCCGGCCCAGGCGCTGCGGCACGTGCACGAGGTGTTCGACGGGATCGACGTGCGCATCGAGCAGACCGACGGCGCGGCCGGCGCGCTACCCGGCCTGTCGCAGCCCGCCGCCAAGGCTCTGGTCGAGGCGGCCGGTGGACAGGTTCGGGCGAAATACGGCTGGACCGACGTAGCCCGGTTCGCCGCATTGGGCATCCCGGCGGTCAACTTCGGACCCGGTGACCCCAACCTGGCCCACACCCGCGACGAGCGGGTACCCGTCGCCGCGATCACCGCCGCGGTGGACATGCTGCGGCCCTACCTGGGCGGCTAACCGCCCTGCTGCGCCTGCGCGGCTGCAGTGGCGGCCGCGGCATGCAAACCCGCCGCCGTCAGCTCCTCGGCCACCGCGCCCAGTGCCGCCCCGTCGCTGGTCGCCAATGCTTTCGCATGAGCCAGGGCAAGCCGTCCCAGCTCGCAGTCCACCTCGTCGCAGAGCCGGGCCAGCGGATCCACCGCGCGGATGTCGCCCAGGCGGACGGCCTCGTGCCAGACGCGCAGCGCCACCGCCGACTGCCCGCGGCGTTCGGCCATCCGCGCCGCGTCGCGGGCCGCGGCGATCGCCCCGTGCGAGTCGCGCTCGGCGGCCAGCCGCCAGGCCCGCGCCACACCCAGCTCGGGACTGAACAGCGCCGACTTGGTTCCATGCCGAGATTCCGCCCTGCTCAAGGCTTTTGCCGCACCGGCGATATCGCCCTGCTGGGCCAGCGCGGTGGCCAGCAGCATCAGCGACAGCGGACCCCACGAGTAGCCGGTGCGTTCTAGCGCGGTCGCCGCCGGGCCCAGCAGGGCGGTGGCTTCACCGAATCTGCCGGCGGCGATCAGCACGTGCGCCAGCAGCACCTCGCCGATCGCGCGGCCCGGCTGCTGCAATTCGGCGAAATCGGTGAACTGCTGGGCGAGTTCGGTCGCGGTGTCGAGCCGACCCGCCATCAGCAGGGTCGTGGTCTCGCCCAGGCCGACCGTGAACCGCAGCAGCCCCGGGTGCTCAGCGCCCAGCGCGCGCTGCGCGGCCGGCTCGACGTCGGCGAACCGGCCCTGGCGTGCCGAGCACAGCGTGGCGGCGCTGGCCGCCCAGGCCACCGCCTGGTCGTCGGCGGCCGGCGAGGCCAGCACTGCATGCGCGATCTCGACCGCCCGCTCGATGTTGCCCGCGTTCATCGCGAAGGTTGAGCTCAGCGCGTCGAGCGTGAGGCGCGGGCCGACATCGGGGACGCGATTGCGGATGGTCTGCAGGAACGCGGTGGCCCGCTCCGGCTCGCTGAGCATGAAGAACTGATTGGCTGCCCGCAGCAGCGTCCAGGTCATCAGCTCTGCGTCGGACAACGCCGCGGAGTCGACCGCGGCCAGCAGCGCCTCCGCCTCCCTGCCGCGGCCCTGGAACGCCAGGGAATTCGCCAGCGGCAGCCGCGCCGCCAGTGCGTCGGAGCGATCCGTCGCGGAGCGCGCCAGTCGCTCGCCGAGCGTGAGATCGCCGAGCCGCAGCGCCTGTTGTGCCGCGTCGACGACGTCGGCCACCGGCTGCGGGGCATCGCTGTCCAGGGCCAGGGACGCCAGCCGCAGCCGGTCGCTGAGGTGATCCATTGGCTGCTGGGACTGCAGCGTGACCAACTCGGTACGCCGCTGTCGGGCACCGTCGGCGCCCAGCGCGGTACGCGCGCGTTCGGAGAACAGCGGGTGAGCGGTGTACACCACCGGATCGTCTGCGCGCTCATCGCGCACCCGGGTTTCCGCCGCGCCCCACTCCTGGGCCTCGGCGACCGCGCCGTCGCCGGCCAGCACGGTGAGATCGGCCAGCGACAGCGGCTCCTCGACGGCGAGGTAGTCGAGCACCGCCCGCGCCGCGGCAGGCAACTCGGTGATGAAGGTGTCCACCTCCGCGGGGCTGGTGGCCTCGCCGGGCGCGTCGACGTCGATGCGGTCGAGCAGACCGTCGGTCCACAGCGCGGCGATGGCTTCGGGTGCCGCGTCCGCACGGGCGGTGACGATCATCCGGGCGGTGCCGGCCAGCGCCAGCTGGTAGACGAGCGTTGCCGACAGGATGTCCAGATCGTGGGCGTCGTCCACGATCAGCAGCAGATCGCCCTGTCGGTCACGGCTCAGCGACGCCCGGGCCGCCCGTAACAACGCGGCCGGCTTTCCGATGTCGGCGATATCGACGACGTGGCTGAAGGCACCGAACGGGACCACTCGTTCGGTTGGGGTTCCGGTGACCCATCGGATGAAAGTGTCCGGGTTCCGGCTACCGAAATGCTCGGCGGCCAACCGCGCCAGCGTGGACTTACCGACACCGTCGGGACCGAGCACTACGGCACCGCGCAGCGTCCCGTCACCCAGGGCTGCATCCAGCTGTTCCAGGGTGGACGCGTGCTGCGGGACGTTCCATCGAATCGGCATCGCCGAATTTTATTGCGGCGCGGTGTCCCGCTGGTGACTAGCTAGCACGAATGCCCCATACGTGCACGATCCGGGGGGCTTTGGTCTACCTTTGGCGGTTATGCGGCGGCAAGGCAAGTCCCCGACCGAATGGGCGGTTTGTGTGTACTGCGCGTCGGGACCGACGCATCCCGAATTGCTTGACCTGGCTGGCGAACTCGGCGAAGCGATAGCCGAGCGGGGCTGGACTTTGGTGTGGGGTGGCGGCCACGTTTCGGCGATGGGAGCGGTGGCCAGTGCGGCGCGCGCACGCGGCGGCCGGACCGTCGGCGCGATCCCCGAACAGTTGGTCCGTCGCGAGCTCGCCGACAAAAATGCCGACGAGCTGATCGTCACTGACACGATGCGCGAACGGAAGCGGATCATGGAGGACCGCGCCGACGCGTTCATCGTGCTGCCAGGCGGTATCGGCACCCTCGACGAGCTGTTCGAGGCGTGGACGACGGGCTATCTGGGTATGCACGACAAGCCCGTGGTGATGCTGGACTCGTGGGGGCATTACGAGGGCCTGTGGCTGTGGTTGAACGGATTGCTCGACAGCGGCTACATCTCGCAGGTAGCGATGGACCGGCTGGTGCTGGTCGATAAGGTGGGTGCCGCAATCGAGGCGTGCGCCCCTGACTGAGGTTGGCAGCGTCTAGGGGAATCGAGGGAGCACGTGTCCGACCACGCCAGGGGAACACGTAGACGGATCGGCCTGACCGATATTGCGTCGGGGCTGCCGGGCGTACTGGCCGACCTGCCGGTGATAGTGCGTGGCACGCTGACCGGGCTGTTCGCCCAGCCCAACTCCAACAAGTCGATCGGCAGCGTCTTCCAGGAGCGGGCTGCTCGCTACGGCGACAAGGCTTTCCTCAAGTTCGGCGACCAGCAGCTGACCTATCGCGAGGCCAACGCAGCCGCCAACCGGTACGCCGCCGTGCTGGCCGCGCGCGGCGTCGGCCACGGCGACGTCGTCGCGATCATGCTGCGCAACTCGCCCCAGACCGTGCTGGCGATGCTGGCCACCGTCAAGTGTGGCGCTGTCGCCGGCATGCTCAATTACCACCAGCGCGGCGAGGTGCTGGCGCACAGCCTGGGCCTGCTCGACGCCAAGGTGCTGATCGCGGAGACCGACTTGGTCAGCGCCGTCGCCGAGTCTGGTTCGGTGGGCACCGCCAGCACCCTGACCATCGAAGATCTGGAGCGCTTCGCGGCGGGCGCGCCGGCCACCAACCCGGATTCGGTGGCGGCCGTCCAGGCCCGAGACACTGCCTTCTATATCTTCACGTCGGGCACCACCGGCTTCCCCAAGGCCAGCGTGATGACGCATCTGCGCTGGCTCAAAGCGCTCGCGGCGTTCGGCGGGCTGGGGCTGCGGCTGAAGAGCTCCGACACCCTGTACAGCTGCCTGCCGCTTTACCACAACAACGCGCTGACGGTCGCGCTGTCGTCGGTGATCAACTCCGGGGCGACGCTGGCGCTGGGCAAGTCGTTTTCGGCGTCCCGGTTCTGGGACGAAGTCATCGAGAGCCGGGCCACGGCCTTCATCTACATCGGCGAGATCTGCCGCTATCTGCTCAACCAGCCGGCCAAGGACACCGACCGCAAGCACCAGGTGCGTGTGATCGCCGGCAACGGATTGCGTCCGGAGATCTGGAAGGAATTCACCAAGCGGTTCGGCATCACGCGGGTGTGCGAGTTCTATGCCTCCAGCGAGGGCAACACGGCCTTTATCAACATCTTCAACGTGCCCGGGTCGACGGGTATCGCGCCGATGCCGCTGGTGTACGTGGAATACGACCCCGACACCGGTGCTCCGCGGCGCGACGACAACGGCCGGGTGCGCCGGGTGCCGGCCGATCAACCCGGTCTGCTGCTCAGCCCGGTCAACCGGCTGCAGCCGTTCGACGGCTACACCGACAAATCGTCGAGCGAAAAGAAGTTGGTGCGCAACGCTTTTCGTGACGGCGACTGCTATTTCAATTCCGGCGACGTGATGAGTCCGCAGGGCATGCGGCACGCCGCGTTCGTCGACCGGCTCGGCGACACCTTCCGGTGGAAGGGGGAGAACGTCGCCACCACCCAGGTCGAGGCGGCGCTGGCGTCGGACAAGGCCGTCGAGGAGTGCACGGTGTTCGGCGTCGAGGTGCCCCGCACCGGCGGACGCGCCGGGATGGCCGCGGTTCAGTTGCGCGAAGGCGCTCAGTTCGACGGCAAGGCGCTGGGCCGCGCGGTGTACTCCCAGCTGCCCGGCTACGCGCTGCCGCTGTTCGTGCGGGTGGTCAAGACGCTGGAGCACACCACGACGTTCAAGAGCCGCAAGGTGGAGCTGCGCGAGCAGGCCTACAGCCCGGACGTGAAGGACCCGTTGTACGTGCTGGCCGGGCGTGACGAGGGCTATGTGCCGTTCTACGACGGATACCCCGAAGAGGTGGCGGCCGGTAAGCGACCGCAAGGCTGAAGCCCCCGCGGTGACCGGGCACTATGGACGGGTGCAGTCAACTCTGTGCGGCCGACCCGTCGCCGCGGATCGCGCGTTGGTCATGGCGATCGTCAACCGCACACCCGACTCGTTCTACGACAAGGGCGCGACCTTCAGCGATGACGCCGCCCGGGCCGCGGTGCATAAGGCCGTCGAGGATGGCGCCGACGTCATCGACGTGGGCGGCGTCAAGGCGGGCCCGGGCGACAATGTTGACGCGAACATGGAGATTGCCCGGCTGGTGCCATTCATCGAATGGCTGCGCGGCGCCTATCCGGACCAGCTGATCAGCGTCGACACGTGGCGCTCCGAGGTGGCCAGACTGGCCTGCGCGGCCGGCGCCGACTTGATCAACGACACCTGGGCCGGCGTCGACCCGGCCTTGCCGGAGGTCGCCGCGGAGCTGGGCGTCGGCCTGGTGTGTTCGCACACCGGCGGCGCGCAGCCGCGCACGCGCCCGTTCCGGGTGAGCTTCGGCACCACCACCCGCGGCGTGGTTGACGACGTGATTCGCCAGGTCACCGGTGCTGCCGAGCGGGCGGTCGCGGCCGGGGTGGCAGCCGAGGGGATACTGATCGACCCGGCGCACGATTTCGGCAAGAACACCTTTCACGGGCTGGTCCTGTTGCGCCACGTGAGCGAACTTGTTAATACCGGGTGGCCCGTGCTGATGGCTTTGAGCAACAAGGACTTCGTCGGGGAGACTCTGGGGGTGGAATTGACCGAACGTCTCGAGGGAACCCTGGCTGCCACCGCGCTGGCGGCCGCCGCCGGCGTGCGGATGTTCCGGGTACACCAGGTCGCGGCCACCCGGCGGGTGCTGGAGATGGTGGCCTCGATCCAGGGCACCCGCCCGCCGACGCGCACCGTGAGAGGACTCGCATGACGGCGTCGGAGCTGGTCGCCCGCGATCTCGCCCGCGGTGCCATCGCGGCCCGGCCCGGTGACATTTGGCTATCAGCCTGCAGCTCGAGTCGTCCCGGCGCGACCCTGGCACAGCTAGCGGAAGCCAAGGCGGGTCGCACCATTTCGGTGGTGCTGCCGGCACTCGACGAGGAAGAGACCGTCGCGTCGGTGGTGAACAGCATTTCACCGCTGGTTGACGGATTGGTCGACGAGCTGGTCGTGCTGGACTCTGGCTCCACCGACGACACCGAGATCCGGGCCATCGCGGCCGGGGCCCGGGTGGTCAGCCGGGAACAGGCCCTGCCCGAGGTGCCGACCCGGCCCGGCAAGGGCGAGGCGCTGTGGCGCTCGCTGGCGGTTACCAGCGGCGACATCGTGGTGTTCGTCGACTCCGACCTGGTTGACCCGCACCCGATGTTCGTGCCCTGGCTGGTCGGCCCGCTGCTGCTTGGCGACGGCATTCACCTCGTCAAGAGCTTCTACCGGCGGCCCCTGAAGGTCAGCGAGGTCGGCGACGGCTGCGATGCGGGCAGCGGCGTGGCACCGACCGGCGGCGGGCGGGTCACCGAGCTGGTGGCCCGGCCGTTGCTGGCGGCGCTGCGACCGGAACTCGGCTGCGTGCTGCAGCCACTGGGCGGCGAATACGCGGCCAGCCGGGAACTGCTGACCTCGCTGCCGTTCGCGCCGGGCTACGGCGTGGAGATCGGGCTGCTGGTCGACACCTTTGACCGGTTGGGCCTGGACGCGATCGCCCAGGTCAATCTCGGCGTGCGGGCGCACCGCAACCGGCCGCTGGGCGAGCTGGGCGCGATGAGCCGCCAGGTCATCGCGACCCTGCTGTCGCGGTGCGGAATTCCCGACTCCGGCGTCGGACTGACCCAGTTCGTCGCCGATGCCGACGGGTACACACCGCACACCTCTCCGGTGTCGCTGGCCGACCGGCCGCCGATGAACGGGGTTAGGCCCCGATAGGACCCACGCT
Source organism: Mycobacterium montefiorense (assembly GCF_003112775.1). Classification (GTDB taxonomy): domain Bacteria; phylum Actinomycetota; class Actinomycetes; order Mycobacteriales; family Mycobacteriaceae; genus Mycobacterium; species Mycobacterium montefiorense. Next base: position 29,143 of record NZ_BFCH01000014.1, read on the forward strand.
CGCTGTCCTGTCGGCGGCATAGGGCACTATCGATTCCGTGGCGTTGGTTTTGCTCTACCTCGTGGTGTTGGTGCTGGTGGCGATCGTGCTGTTCGGTGCGGCAAGCCTGCTGTTCGGACGCGGCGAGCAGTTACCGCCCCTGCCGCGGGGGACGACGGCGACAGTGCTGCCCGCATACGGCGTCACGGGCACCGACGTCGACGCGGTCAAGTTCACCCAGGTGCTGCGCGGCTACAAGACCAGCGAGGTGGACTGGGTGCTGGACCGGCTGGCCCGCGAGCTCGAGGCGCTGCGGGGTCAGCTTGCGGCGGTCGACGCCGCCCCGGCCGCCAACGAAGCAGGCGATGTCGTCGACGCGCTGAAAAGCGAGGATGCGGCCCACAGCGAGGATCTGGCGTGACCGATGACGGGCGGATTCGCTGCAGCTGGGCGGTGGGTAAGCCCGGACCCGACTTCGACCTGTACCGCGACTATCACGATGAGGAGTGGGGCCGCCCGTTGCGCGGCCGGGTGGCGCTGTTCGAGCGGATGAGCCTGGAGGCGTTTCAGAGCGGCCTGTCGTGGTTAACGATCCTGCGCAAAAGGGAGAATTTCCGCAGCGCCTTCTGCGGGTTCGACATCGAGAAAGTTGCTCGCTTTAGCGACGCTGATGTGCAACGGCTGATGGCCGACGCAGGCATCGTCCGCAACCGGGCGAAGATTGACGCGACGATAGCCAACGCACGCGCGGTGGCCGAGTTGGGAACATCGGAAGACCTGTCCGACCTGCTGTGGTCGTTCGCGCCGCCGGCGCGGCCCCGTCCAGCCGACCTGTCCCAAATTCCTTCCACCACAGCCGAATCCAAGGCCATGGCCAAGGAACTCAAACAGTGCGGATTCCGCTTCGTCGGCCCGACCACCGCCTACGCACTGATGCAGGCGACCGGAATGGTCGACGACCACATCCGCGATTGCTGGGTCCCCTCGCCCAGGTGAGGGCCCGGGCGATCCGGCCCGGCAAACCAGGGCGGCAGCGCTCGAGAAGGTGCTAGGGACGGGTCTTGTGCATTTAGTGACCCTAATAGTGAACAATGGAGGGGTGAATTGGCAGTTCAATGTCGGGTATGGCTGGAAGTCTGCTGGCGGGGCTAGCTCGCCGCCGTCCAGGCTCGCGTGGACGAGCCAACTCGAATCTGGAGGGAGCACTCGATGGCGGCGATGAAGCCCCGGACCGGAGACGGTCCTCTGGAAGCAACTAAGGAGGGGCGCGGCATCGTAATGCGGGTACCACTTGAAGGTGGTGGCCGTCTCGTCGTCGAGTTAACACCCGACGAAGCCGCTGCTCTGGGCGACGAACTCAAGGGCGTCACCAGCTAAGTCCGTCACACCGAAGGTGTCGGCAACTACGAACACACCTTCCGGTAGATCTCCAGGGTCTGCTCGGCGACGTGCGCCCAGGAGAATTCCTCTATGCACCGCCCGCGTCCGGCGCCCCCGTAGCGCTCGGCTTTCGCCGGGTCCGCGACGAGTTCATTGACTGCTTTTGCCAATCCCGTCTGATATCCGATCGGGTCGTCGGCGTCGTAGTGCACCAGCGAGCCGGTGACTCCGTCGACGACCACCTCCGGTATCCCGCCGACATCGGAGGCCACCACCGCGGTGGCACAGGCCATCGCCTCCAGGTTCACGATTCCCAGCGGCTCGTATACCGACGAGCACACGAAAACTGTCGCCGCCGAGAGTATTTCGCGTAGCTCCCCGACGGGAAGCATTTCCCGGATCCAGAACACTCCGGTGCGGGTACGGGCGAGTTCTTCGACCGCGGTACGTACTTCGTCGGCGATCTCCGGGGTGTCGGGGGCGCCCGCGCACAGCACCAGTTGCACATCCGGGCTGAACTGGTGTGCGGCGGCCACCAGGTGGCCAACGCCCTTCTGCCGGGTGATCCGCCCGACGAATGCCACCATCGGCCGATTCGGGTCGACGCCGAGCTCGGCGAGCACCGAGCCGGTCTGCGCCGGCCCGGCCGGGAACCAGACGTCGCTGTCGACGCCATTGCGGACGACGTGCACCTGGCTTGGATCCAGAGTGGGGTAGACCCGCAGCACGTCCTCGCGCATTCCGGCGCTCACCGCGATGACGGCGTCGGCCGCCAGCACCGCGGTGCGCTCCACCCACGTCGACACCCGGTAGCCACCGCCGAGTTGTTCGGCCTTCCACGGCCGCAGCGGTTCCAGCGAGTGCGCGGTCAGAATGTGGGGAATGTCGTAGAGCATCGCGGTCAGGTGCCCGGCCATGCCGGAGTACCAGGTGTGCGAATGCACGACCGTGGCCTGCGCCGCGGCTTCGGCCATCACCAGGTCCGCGGACAGGGTGGACAGCGCGGCGTTGGCATCGAGCAAGCGGGGGTCGGGCTCGTGCGCAATGGCGCCCGGGCGGGGTGCACCCATGCAGTGCACGTCGACCATGCATAGTCGGCGCAGTTGGGCGACGAGCTCGGTGACGTGGACGCCTGCTCCCCCGTACACGTCTGGTGGATACTCCCGAGTCATCATCGCCAACCGCATATACCGCACCGTAGTTCGCGCGTGACACCGCCCGCGAGTCGGATGGGAAAGCGGCTGGTGATTCGGCGACGCCGCCGCGCGCCGGGCACCAAGATCGATTACGGTGAGCGACGCATCAAGTTTGCCAAATACCTTGACGGACAGCCCGTCAGAACACCGGCCGGGGGGATTCCCCCTGGCAGCGGTTCGCGACGGCCGATAGGTTTGGAGCCATGAGGGAAGCACCACACGTGCTGGGCATCGTCCTGGCCGGCGGTGAGGGCAAGCGGCTGTATCCGCTGACCGCGGACCGGGCCAAGCCCGCAGTTCCCTTCGGCGGCGCCTATCGGCTGATCGACTTTGTGCTTTCCAACCTGGTCAACGCCCGCTATCTGCGGATCTGCGTTCTCACGCAATACAAGTCGCATTCACTCGACCGTCACATTTCGCAGAACTGGCGGTTGTCGGGTCTGGCCGGGGAGTACATCACCCCGGTGCCCGCGCAGCAGCGCCTCGGCCCGCGCTGGTACACCGGCTCCGCCGACGCGATTTATCAGTCCCTCAACCTGATCTACGACGAAGATCCCGACTACATAGTGGTTTTCGGCGCCGACCACGTGTACCGGATGGACCCCGAGCAGATGGTCCGCTTCCACATCGACAGCGGAGCCGGCGCGACGGTGGCCGGCATCCGGGTTCCGCGGGCCGAGGCCTCCGCATTCGGCTGTATCGACTGCGACGAGTCCGGCCAGATCCACAGCTTCGTCGAGAAGCCGCTGGAGCCGCCGGGCACGCCCGACGACCCGGATACCACATTCGTCTCGATGGGCAACTACATCTTCACCACCAAGGTGCTCGTCGACGCGATTCGTGCCGACGCCGACGACGACCACTCCGATCATGACATGGGTGGCGACATCATTCCGCGTTTGGTGGACGACGGGCTGGCCGCTGTCTACGACTTCAACGACAACGAGGTGCCCGGTGCCACCGACCGCGACCGGGCCTACTGGCGCGACGTCGGGACGCTGGACGCGTTCTACGACGCGCACATGGACCTGGTGTCGGTGCACCCGGTCTTCAACCTGTACAACCGGCGCTGGCCGATTCGCGGCGCGACCGAGAACCTGGCGCCGGCGAAGTTCGTCAACGGCGGCTCGGCCCAGGAGTCGGTGGTCGGCGCGGGCAGCATCATCTCGGCGGCCTCGGTGCGCAACTCGGTGCTGTCGTCGAACGTGGTGGTCGACGACGGGGCGATCGTCGAGGGCAGCGTGATCATGCCGGGCACCCGGGTCGGCCGAGGCGCCGTGGTACGCCACGCGATCCTGGACAAAAACGTCGTGATCGGACCCGGCGAAATGGTCGGGGTGGATCTGGAAAAGGACCGGGAACGCTTCGCGATCAGTGCGGGCGGCGTGGTCGCGGTGGGCAAGGGCGTCTGGTTGTAATCGCGCTACCAGACGTAGGGCAGCAGCCGGTATCGCACCTGCTGCGCATACTCGCGGTAGCCGGGCAATTGTTCGGTCAGCAGTTTCTCTTCGTCGAGGATGCGCAAGACGATCACCGCCTGCCCCGGGATGACGAATAAAAGTCCCCAATACGAGCCGAGCGCAAGCGGGATGCCGATCATCATGACGAAGTTGCCGGCGTACATCGGGTGTCGCACCAGCTTGTAGACCCCGGCGGATACCAGCGTCTGGCCCGATTCCACCGTGACCGTGGCTGCCGCGTAGGAATTCTGGATGACCACCACCATGGCGATACCGAGGCCGATCGCGACCAGGACATCACCGAGCACCGACACCCAGCCGGGCACCGACGACCAGTCCATCCGGTGGTCGTAGGCACTGAACACCAGCATCGCGGTCAGACTCGCAAACGCGCCAGTGATCACCACCTTCTGCAGGGCCCTGCCTTCGGCGAGTGGACCACCGTGCATGCGGCGCTGCAGCGCAGCGGGGTTCGTCCGGGCCAGGTAGACAGTCGGGAAGACCGTCACCGCGACGAAAGTGGCGACGAAAAGCCATGCCTGCCAACAGTCGAGCGTGCCGGCCGGGAGGAACAGCAGCAAGCATATTACGGCCATCCCGATGACCGATGACGCGGTCGCGCGAACAGCGGTGTTCATGAGCGCAGATCCCGCCGCCGGAATGCCATGGCGCCCAACGTGATCAATGCCGCATCGACGGCCAGCAGCCACAGCAGGGGCACTGCGGTGAAGCTGCCGCCGACCCGCGGAACATGCGCGAAGGGCTCGAGATCAAGTACCCACTGCGGGAAACCCGCCAACGAACCGATCAGATACAAGGCGATGAACCCGATCAGCACGCCCCACGCCACCGGGGCGAACCGTGGCGCGAGGCCGAACAGTCCGACCGTCACGGCCGTCGCCAGCCAGACCGCCGGTAACTGTACGGCCGCGGTGCCGACGACCATCGCCAACTTGCCGCCGACGTCCCCGGCCGCGACGCCGTAGACGAGCCCGCCCGTCACCCCGGCGAGCAGCATCGCCACCGCGGAGCCAACCAGCGCAGCCACCAAATGGCTTGCCAGCCAACGTGTCCGAGAGACAGCGCCGGCCAATGCCGTCTCGGCTCGCAGGCCGGCTTCTTCCTGATGCAGTCGCAGCGTCAGCGAGATGGCGAAGGCGGAAGCCACCATGCCCATCATCGCGAACGCCACCGCGAGGAAGGCCTCCTCCAAAGCGGTGGTGCCGCCCATCCGCGCGACGATGTCGCGTGCCACGCCGTCGCCGATCTCGTCACCGATGCCCTGCGCGACGCTGCCCATCACGAGGCCATACAGGCACATGCCCACGGTCCACAGCAGCAGCGCGCCGCGGTCCAGCCGCCATGCCAGCCCGAAGACGTTGCTCAAACCCGGTGCGGCGGCGGCCGGGCCGGCACGCTCGGCGACGAGTCCCGCGCCGACGTCGCGCCCGGCCAGCAGCCGATACGCCGCGGCGGTGAGTACGGCGGCGGTGACCAGGTGCAGCAGCAGCACCCAAAAGTGATCACCCGCGTACGGCCGCACCTGCAGCGACCATCCCAGCGGCGAAAACCACGACAGCGTGCCCGAGCTGGCATCACCGATGGCGCGCAGCGTGAACGCGGCCCCCAGCACCGAGAAGGCAGCGCCGCGGGCGAACCGCGCGCTCGCCGACAGCTGCGCGGTCACCGCGGCCACCGCCGTGAACACCACACCGGAGCCGGCCAGCGCGGCGCCGAACGCCAGCGATCCGCCGGTGGGGACCTTGGTGGTCAGCAATCCCGCCGCGCCGATCGCCCCGGTGGCAATCGAGGCCCCGAACGAGAGGATCAGCGCCGCGGTGAGGCTGGCGTACCGTCCGACCCCGGTCGAGTCCACCAGCTCGGTCCGACCGCTTTCCTCGTCGGCGCGGGTGTACCGGATCACCGTGAGAATGACGGCGACCGCGATCAGCACGTGAAACATCCCGGCTTTCCAAATGCCCACCGCGCCAAGGCTGTCGTTGTAGACCTGTCCGTAGAGCGCGCGTTGGGCCGGGCTGGCCATGATCGACGCCGCGAACCCGGCGCGGGCGGCTTGGGTGGGGTAGACCTTCTCGATGCTTCCGACATACACCGTCGCCAACGGCAGCGAAAGCAGCAGAACCCACAACGGCAGCGAGACCCGGTCGCGGCGCAGATAGAGGCGCAGCATTCCCAGTGTTCCGGTGAAATTCGAACTACGTTGCGGGGCAAAGTATCTCGGTCGATCCATGGTTGCGGTGCTCATTACGCTGAGACCTTCTTCTCGGTGCGGCTGGTGTCGTAGTGGCGCAGGAAAAGCTCCTCGAGCGTCGGCGGCTGGCTGATCAGGCTGCGTACGCCCGCGTCGCCGAGCACCCGGATGAGTTCCCCGAGGCTGTCGCTGTCGACCTGGGCCCGCAGCGTGTTGCCCTCGACGCTGACGTCCTCGACACCCTTGATCCGGGTGAGATCGCCGGGATCACCGGTCATTTCGGCCTTGATCGAGGTGCGGCTGAGATGCCGTATCGAGTCCAGCGAACCGCTCTCGATGGTCTTGCCGGCCCGGATGATCGTCACCGTTTGGCACAGCGCTTCGGTCTCGGCCAGGATGTGGCTGGACAGCAGCACCGTCACGCCACGGTCGCGTGCTTCGGCGACGCACTGCTGAAAAATGTTCTCCATCAACGGGTCCAGGCCGCTGCTGGGCTCGTCCAGCAACAACAGACTGGCTTGCGACGAGAAGGCGGAGATCAGCGAGACCTTTTGCCGGTTGCCCTTGGAGTAGGTCCGCGACTTCTTGGTCGGGTCGAGGTCGAAGCGCTCGATCAGCTCCGCGCGGCGTGCGGCGTCGATCCCGCCGCGCATGCGCGCCAGCAGATCAATGGTCTCGCCGCCTGACAGTGACGGCCAGAGTGTCACATCGCCTGGCACATAAGCGATTTGGCGGTGCAATTCGACGGCATCGATCCATGGGTCGCCGCCCAGCAGCTGTACACTTCCGCTGTCGGCTTTCACCAGGCCCAACAGGATGCGGATGGTGGTGGACTTGCCGGCGCCGTTGGGGCCCAGAAAGCCGTGCACCTCGCCTTGCCGTACCGACAGCTCGAGGCCATCCAGCGCCCGCACCGCACCGAAGTTCTTGGTGAGGTTACGGATTTCGATGGGCGTCGCGTTGTCAACTGCCATGGGATTCTCCTTGATCGTCGGCGGCCAGGAATGCGTCGTACATCGTGCGGTCCGTCATCAGGCCTTCGGTGTAGATCTCTAGGGCGGGCAGCACCATCTCTCGGGCGTAGTCGCGCAGGACTGCCCGCAGATCTGTTGGGGTTTCATGCATTTGGATGTAGAGCAGGAAGCCTCCACCGCCGGTGATACCCAGATATCTCGCCCTGGCCTGCGGATCGCGGCTGGGCTTGATCGTCCCGGCGCGCACGCCTTCTTCCATGTAATCGAAGGCGTTGTCGATCATCCTGCGCCACAACATGTTCGCCAGCTCGCCGCCGGCCTGCATGCTGCGCACCAGGTACGCCATCAGTGGGGCGTATTCCTCGATCTCGGCCATCTGCGCGAACCAGGTCGCCGGATCGTTGGACCGCAGCGCCTCCGACTTGCTGCTGTAGATCTCTTCGGCGATGTAGTCCTCGCAGGCCTTGCGCAGGCCTTCCTTGGAGCCGAAGTGGTGAATCACCAGTGCGGCGCTCACACCAGCGGCCTCCGCGATGGTGCGCAGCCCGACGCCGAAGCCGTGCTGGCCGAATTGCTCGATGGCCGCGTCCCGGATCCGGGCTGCGGCGGTGAGGTCGGCTGAACGCATGTTTAGGAGACTAAACGCGCGTTCAGCCGAAGGTCAAGGGGACACCCCGGAGCGGATACGGAAATGAAATCAGCGCGAGGGATCAGTTGGCGCGTCCGGCCACGCCAGCACCGCACGGCGGCGCCGAGCGTGCCTGGTCGGCTAGTCGCGCACCGCGGCCAACACGCCGTCGCCGAGCGTGCCTGGTCGGCTAGTCGCGCACCGCGGCCAACACGCCGTCGCCGAGCGGCACCAGCGCGGGGGTTAGGCGCTCATCCTCGGCGATCAGACGGGCGGCCTCGCGGACCGCGACCACCTCGGTGTCGCGCGCCGCTGGATCACCGGCCCGACCGCCCAGCGCCGAGCCGTGCACGACGATGATCCCGCCGGATCGAAGCAGCCGCACGCCCTCGACGACGTAATCGGGCTGGTCGATCGGGTCGGCGTCGACGAACACCAGGTCATAGGACTCGTCGGCGAGGCGGGTGAGCACTTCTTGAGCGCGCCCGCTGATCAGCCGGGTGCGTGACGGGCCGATGCCGGCCTCGGAAAAGGCTTGCTTGGCCATCCGCAGATATTCGGGCTCGATGTCGATCGTGGTCAGTACGCCGTCGTCACTCATCCCCGACAGCAACCACAGGCCGCTGACCCCGGCACCGGTTCCGACCTCCGCGACCGCTTTGCCGCCGCTGAGCTTGGTCAGCAGACTCAGCAGCGCGCCGACTGCGGGTGTGACCGCCCGGGCGCCGATGTCGACGGAGCGTTCGCGGGCAGCCGCCAGGATTGCGTCCTCTGATATCGATCCCTCCGCATGCGCGGAGAGCGATTCGGCCCGACTGGGGGCCGCCTGGCCGGGGGTTTCTTCGTCGCTGCCGTCCATGCCCGCAGCGTATTCCATGCCGGGGCGCGGTCCGGCAGGCGCGCCTGAGCCGGCCCGTTTCCGACACGCCCGGGAAGGCCGGCGCGGCCTAAGTCACTCCACTACCGATCCGCCCTGCGTATGCCAGGTAACGATATGGTTTCTCAGCCAAACCTCAGATTGCTCCTATACCGCGCATACGCCGATACGCGACGGTGTCGGTATGGAACGTGGAGGACGTTGGACGGGGAATACGGATTGGCAACTTCGCGTTGCCGGCGATGACGAACTGCCGCTACTCGGCAGGGCAAATACTTCGGAGGATTCGATCAACACCACTCTCTTAAGCCCGAGCACTATGTCTCACGCTCAGGAATGTCGCGACGACGAATGGGTCGAGCCGGCGGAAGGGCCGCAGGGGACGGCCGTATTCGACGCGACCGGGGACAAGACGACGATGCCGTCCTGGGACGAGTTGGTGCGTCAGCACGCCGACCGGGTCTACCGGTTGGCCTACCGGCTGTCGGGTAACCAGCAAGACGCCGAGGACCTGACCCAGGAGACCTTCATCCGGGTCTTTCGGTCGGTGCAGAACTACCAGCCCGGCACCTTCGAGGGCTGGCTACACCGCATCACCACGAATCTGTTCCTTGACATGGTGCGCCGGCGCGCACGCATCCGGATGGAAGCGCTGCCGGACGACTACGACCGGGTGCCGGCCGACGAGCCCAACCCCGAGCAGATCTACCACGACGCGCGCCTGGGGCCTGACCTGCAGGCCGCGCTCGATTCGCTGCCGCCGGAGTTTCGTGCCGCGGTGGTGCTGTGCGACATCGAAGGCCTGTCCTACGAGGAGATCGGCGCCACGCTGGGCGTCAAGCTGGGCACCGTCCGCAGCCGGATACACCGCGGACGTCAGGCGCTGCGCGACTACCTGGCTGCACACTCCGAGCTGGAAGTTCACGCCAAATCGGCTTAGGCCGGTTTTGCACCGCGGCTCACGGGCCGATAATCATGCGATTTCGCGGGATGCATAGCGGTGCTCGGCACGTTGCCGCGCTACATTCGAGGGGTACGTGGCAGCGAAAGGAACTGGTGATGGCCGACCGGGGACATGTGTTCCGTCGTGCGTTCTCCTGGCTCCCCGCGCAGTTCGCCTCCCAGAGTGATGCCCCGGTCGGCGCTCCCCGCCAATTCGGTTCGACCGAGCATCTGTCCGTCGAGGCGATCGCCGCGTTTGTAGACGGTGAGCTGCGGATGAACGCGCACTTGCGGGCTGCCCACCACCTCTCGCTGTGCCCGCAATGCGCGGCCGAAGTCGAGGACCAGAGCCGGGCGCGCAGCGCGCTGCGTGACTCCCATCCGATCCGCATCCCCAGCACGCTGCTCGGAATGCTGTCGGAGATTCCGCACTACCCGCCCGACGACACGCCATCGCAGGCACCCGACGGTTTCGCTGAGCGCAATATCCGCGACCAGCGCAAGCGCCGGTAGCACCCGGGGTGCCCCAGTTCGTGCGTTCAGGGCGGCCGATCAGCAACCGTGGATACTAGGGTGGACACGAATAACGCCGTGCCTGGTGCTTGCCCTGGACAGGGGCCCTGTGCGAGGCCTGTTTCGAGCATTCAAGTAGAGGATTCAAAAGGGGTAACGTGACCTCCGACCAAGGCAACGACAGCGGCAACAACGGAGGCAACCGCCTGGCGCCGCGCCCGATTTCCCGGCCACCGGTCGACCCCGCCTCGCGTCAAGCGTTCAGTCGCCCGGACGGGCTGCAGGGATCCTTTGTCGCCGAGCGAGTGCGTCCCTCGAAATACCAGGAACAGACCGAGTTCAGTCCGCACGATCAACGCCGCGACCCGGTGTTAGAAGAGGCGTTCAGCAAGCCGGTCGGCGGCGGCGAGTCACTGCAGCGCCATCCCGTCGACGCCAGTGCGCTGGCCGCCGAGCAGAACGGCTTCGGCGAAGACGAGCCCGACGACCCGTGGCGGGACCCCGGTGCCGCGGCGGCGCTGGGGACTCCGGCCGTCGCCCGGGCCGCGTCGCACGCCCCGTCGGGATATGGCGGCAAGCTCGGTGTGCGTGACGTCCTGTTCGGCAGGAAGGTCTCCTACCGCGCGCTGGCGGTACTGCTCGCCATCGCGCTGGCCGTCGGTGCCATCGGCGGGCTGATCGGTCGCAAGACGGCCGAGGTCGTCGACGCGTTCACCACCTCGAAGGTGACGCTGTCGACCAACGGCAATACTGAAGAACCGGCCGGCCGCTTCGCCAAAGTGGCTGCCGCGACTGCCAATTCGGTGGTGACCATCGAATCGAAGAGTGACCAGGAAGGCATGCAGGGTTCCGGCGTCGTCATCGACGGCCGCGGCTACATCGTCACCAACAACCACGTGATCTCCGAGGCCGCCAACAACCCCAGTCAGTTCAAGACGACCGTGGTGTTCAACGACGGTAAGGAAGTGCCCGCCAACCTGGTTGGCCGCGACCCCAAGACCGACCTGGCCGTGCTCAAGGTCGACAACGTCGACAACCTGAGCGTGGCGCGGCTCGGCGACTCCGACAAGGTGCGCGTCGGCGACGAGGTGATCGCGGCGGGTGCGCCGCTGGGCCTGCGCAGCACCGTGACGCACGGCATCATCAGCGCGCTGCACCGCCCGGTCCCGCTGTCGGGGGAGGGGTCCGACACCGACACCGTCATCGACGCCCTGCAGACGGACGCCTCGATCAACCACGGTAACTCCGGTGGTCCGTTGATCGACATGGATTCTCAGGTGATCGGCATCGACACCGCAGGAAAGTCGTTGTCCGACAGTGCAAGTGGGCTAGGTTTCGCGATCCCGGTCAACGAGGTCAAGTCGGTGGCGCAGACGCTGATCAAAGACGGAAAGATCGTGCACCCGACGCTGGGCGTCAGCACCCGGTCGGTGAGCAACTCGATTGCCGCCGGCGCTCAGGTCGCCGACGTCAAGGCAGGCAGTCCCGCGCAGAAGGGCGGAATCCTGGAGAACGACGTCATCGTCAAGGTCGGTAGCCGTAAGGTCGCCGACTCCGACGAGTTCGTCGTCGCCGTGCGGCAGCTGACGATCGGGCAGGACTCGCCGATACAGGTGGTCCGCGATGGTCGCAACGTCACTTTGACCGTCAAACCCGACCCCGATAGCGGGTAGATGTTCGGGAACCTGAGCTGGGAGCACATCCTGGTCCTCGTGGTGGTCGGGCTGGTGATCCTCGGGCCCGAGCGGCTTCCGGGTGCGATCCGTTGGACGTCGACCTCGCTTCGGCAGGCACGTGACTACCTCAGTGGGATGAGCAGCCAGCTGCGCCAGGACCTCGGGCCCGAGTTCGACGACCTGCGTGCCCCGCTCAGCGAGCTGCAGAAACTGCGCGGGATGACGCCGCGCGCGGCGCTGACCAAGCACCTGCTCGACGGCGACGATTCGTTCCTCACCGGCAATTTCGAGCGGCCGGTCAATGGAACGCCGCCGCAGTCGTCGGCCGGGCCGGCGGTGGGGCCGAATGGCAGCCCTGCGCTAGGGACCCCCCAGCACGGCCCGGCGCCGTTCGACTCCGACGCGACCTGAATCTCAGTGTCGGGTCGGGTCGAGCCCGAGCGACACGCCTGCCAACCCACGCTTTCGCGACGACAGCTTGTCGGCGACACCGCGCAGCTCCTTGCCCACCGGCGAATCGGGTGCGCTCAGCACGATCGGTACGCCCGAATCGCCGGCCGCGACCAGCGCCGGGTCCAGTGGGATCTGCCCCAGCAGCGGCACATCGGCGCCGACCGCCCGGGACAGTCGCTCGGCGACCTGCTCGCCGCCTCCCTCGCCGAATACCTGCATGGTCGAGCCGTCCGGCAGGACGAGCCCCGACATGTTCTCGACGACGCCGACGATGCGCTGGCGGGTTTGCAGCGCGATGCTGCCGGCCCGCTCGGCGACCTCGGCGGCGGCCAGCTGCGGCGTGGTCACGACCAGGATTTCCGCGTTGGGAATCAGCTGAGCCACCGAGATGGCGATATCACCGGTCCCGGGTGGCAGATCGAGCAGCAGCACATCCAGATCGCCCCAGTAGACGTCGGCCAGGAACTGCTGCAACGCCCGGTGCAGCATCGGTCCGCGCCACACCACCGGGGTGTTGCCCTCGGTGAACTGGGCGATCGAAATGACCTTCACCTCATGCGCGATCGGCGGCAGGATCATCGACTCCACCTGGGTGGGCCGGTCGGTGGTGCCCATCATCCGGGGGATGGAGTGGCCGTGGATGTCGGCATCGAGCACGCCGACCGACAGGCCACGGGTCGCCATCGCCGCAGCCAGGTTGACGGTGACGCTGGACTTGCCGACGCCGCCCTTGCCGGACGCAACCGCATAGACCCGGGTCAGCGAGCTGGGCTGGGCGAACGGGATGACGGGCTCGCGAGCGTCGCCGCGCAGCTGCTTGCGCAGCTCGGTGCGCTGCTCGTCGTTCATCACGTCCAGGCTGACTTTCACCGCCCCGGTGCCGGGCACGTCGGCGACGGCCTCGCGGACGCGCTCACTGATTTCGGCCTTCTTCGGGCAGGCCTCGGTGGTCAGGTAGATCCCGACGTGTACGCCGCCGTCGGGCTCCACGTCGATGCCCTTGACCATCCCGAGTTCGGTGATGGGACGCCGCAATTCGGGGTCGATCACCTTGCCCAGTGCGGTGCGGATAGCAGCGTTGAGGTCGGCTTGCGAACCAGCGGAGTCATGACGAGACATCACCGCCGAGTGTAGGCGGCTCGGCAACCGAGCGACTGGCAGGCGTCAGCCGGGCGGAGCCGGCGCCGGCGCCGGCGGCCCAAACGGCTGCTGTGGCGGGGCGAGCGGTCCGAACGGCTGTGGCGGCGGGGCCGGCGGTCCGAACGGCTGTGGCGGCGGGGCCGGCGGTCCGAACGGCTGTGGCGGCGGAGCCAACGGCCCAAACGGCTGCGGCGGCATGCCGGGTGCGCCCTGCGGCGGGGTTTGCGAGCTGATGCAGATCACCGTGCACCCGGGCATGTGCCCCTGTGACACCGGCGGGCTGGGCGGCGTCATCCAGGGGAACATCGGCTGCGTCGGGCTGACCTGGGCAGGCTGGCCGGTCAGGTCGATCAGCGGCATCCGTGCCATCGGGTCGTCCTGGGGCAAGCCGATCATGTTGATCGGCAGGCCGGGTCCGAGTCCCTCTGGATGCTCGTCGTGTGCATTGCCGAGCGGCGGCGGTGGTCCGGTGATTGGGGGCAGGTCGACCGGGACCACGCCGGTGGCGTAGGCCGCGGCCCAACCCAGCACGTTCTGTGCGTAGGCAGCCGAGTTGTTGTAGCGCAGGATCGCGGCCATGACCTGTGCCGGGTCGCGCAGATTCAGCCCGCCGCTGCACAGGTAGCGGGCCGCCGTCAGCGTGGAGTCGAACAGGTTCTGTGGGTCGGCAATGCCATCGCCATCGCCGTCGGCGGCGTAGCGGGCCCAGGTGCCGGGCAAGAACTGCATCGGCCCCATCGCGCGGGCGTAGGTGACGCGGTTGCCGGCGCTGCTGGAGATGATCACCTCGTTGCCGGGCAGCGTGCCGTCCAGCGCAGGACCGTAGATCGGGTTGACAGCGGTGCCGCGGGCGTCGACGGCGCCGCCGCCGGCGTGGCCGGACTCGATGCGCCCGATGCCGGCCAGCAGGTTCCAGCTGACGCCGCAGGCTGGGTCGGAGAAGGCCATCTTCTGTTCCGCGTTGCGATAGGCGGACAGCGCCATCATCGGAATGCCGAGCGCGCCAGGTGCACTCACCACTCTCGGCGGTGGTGGTGCGGACGCGGCGCCCGCCGCGACGTGGAAGGCGGTCGGTGCCCGGTCGATGGCGATGACTACCGGTCCGGACAGGTCGGGGACGGTCGGGGACACGGCGGCGACCGGGGTGATCACGGCGTGCACCGACGGGATGGGGCTCTTTCCGTGTCCGCGTATCGGCTCGGGCGTGGCGCCGACGGCACCCGCGAACACCAACGGACTGATCACCGCCACGCTGAATGCCTGTGCCCGACTTACCGGAAGCCTCCGCTTCCGCACTGACGCGACGACCGGGTGTGCACCCGAGCGACCCCCTATGCGCACTCCACCGTCCTAAGTATTTGCGCCGTCAGAAACCCTGTGAGCTGCCGGAAACCTCTTCTTAGCATCGTGAACTAGATCACCATACATAACTCTTGTGACGGGAGTGGCGCAATGGTGGATCCGGTATTCACGTGGATCTCTTACTGGTCAGCAGTACGCCCTCACCGGCGCGCCGGGCGTTCGTCCGCCGGGATCTGCACGTCCAGACCGGTCAGCAAGGCGCGCAGTTCCTCCAGCTCATCGCGCAGGTATTCACGGGTGACGACTTCGCCGATGGCCAGCCGCAGGGCGGCCAGCTCACGGGACAGGTATTCGGTGTCGGCCTTGGTCTGTGCGGCGCGACGAAGATCTTCTTCTAGTGTGACCCGGTCCCGGTTCTCTTGACGGTTCTGGGCCAGCAGGATCAGCGGCGCGGCATAGGCGGCCTGTGTCGAGAAGGCCAGATTCAGCAGAATGAACGGGTACGGGTCGAACCGCCATTCGGCCGCGATCAGGTTGATCGCGATCCACACGATCACGATGAGCGTCTGTATCAGCAGATAACGGCCGGTACCGAAGAACCGCGCGATGGCCTCGGTGCTCTGCCCGACCGTCTCGGGATCAAAGCGCAGTGAGATCCCACGCGATGTCCGCGGGGTGTACAGCCGCCGCGGTGCCGCCGGTTTGCTCACGAGGTCCCCTCAGTTGCTTCGGCGCGCGCGATGCCGGCGCTCACCTCTTGGGCCGCCGCGCGCCAGTCGTGCGGCAGTAGGTGATCCAGCAGGTCATCCACGGTGACCGCGCCCAGCAGGTGGCTCGCGGCATCCACGACGGGTCCGCATACCAGGTTGTAGGCGGCGAAGTAGCGGGTCACAGCTGCCAGTGTGGTCTCCGGGCTCAGGGTGAGCAGGTCACTGTCGACGATCCCGCCGATCAGCTCGCTCGGCGGTTCGCGAAGCAGCCGCTGAAGCGGAACGCAGCCCAGGTACCGCCCGGTGGGCGTGGCCGTCGGCGGTCGCGCCACGAACACCATCGACGACAGTGCCGGCGTGAGGTCGGGATTGCGGACCAGCGCAAGGGCCTCGGCGACCGTGGTGTCCGCGGTCAGCACCACCGGATCCGACGTCATCAAGCCGCCAGCGGTGTCGGGGGAGTGCTTCAAAAGCCTTCGCACCGGGGCGGATTCGTCGGGGTCCATCCGGGCCAACAACAGCTCGGCATCCGTGGGATTCAGCTCGCCGAGCAGGTCGGCGGCGTCGTCGGGGTCCATCTCCTCGAGCACGTCGGCGGCGCGTTCGGTGCCCAGCTGCGACAGCGCATCGGCCTGGTCCGACTCCGGCAACTCCTGCAGGATGTCGGCCAGCCGCTCGTCGGTCAGGGCCCGGAACACCTCGGTGCGCCGCTTGGCCGGCAGCCCACGGATAGCGTCCGCTACGTCGACGGCGCGGCGTCCCTCGAATTGGTTGAGCAGCTGGGCCACCGCCTGACCGGGCATCGCCAATGCCGACGGCGTCAATCCGTGCACGCTCTGCCAGTCGACCACGTGGGCCGGCCCGCGCCGTCGGAGTCGACGGTGACTGCGCACGGCGATCCTGGTCACCAGCCAGTCACGGGTCCGGGATTGCTCGATGCCCAGGTCGGTGATCACGACATCGCGGCCGACCAGCTCCGGTAGTTGCGGGTCGTTGACCGCGACCGGGGTGTCGAGAATCTGTCCGATCGCCAGGACCTCGCCCGGACGCTGTTCGAAGTGACGCAGGGACACGCTTCCTGTGTTGAGCGTCACCGCGTTGGGCTCGATCGCGGCGACCCGCAAAATCGGGATGAAGATGCTGCGGCGGGTCGCCAAGTCGACAACCAGCCCCAACACCCGCGGTTGCTGGCGAACAATGCTGATGCTGATCACGACATCGCGGATACGCCCGAAGTTCTCGCCCGTTGGCCCCAACACCAACATCCGCGCCAGCCGCGCGATGTACACCCTGTTGACCGATGCCATGGGAAAGAGCCTAGGCAGCTAGGCGCGTGACGGCAGCGAACCCGCTCTGGTGAGCCCCGCTAATGCGAATGCACCGCAAAAATCATGACGATCAGACCCACGATCAGGGTTGCGACGCCGATCACAATGCCGGCGACGGCCGTGCCGTAGCCGTCCTGGCGCGTCCGCTTGATCTGGTCGATCGCGATAATGCCCAGCACGATGGCCGCGATTCCGCCGATGCAGCAGAACAGGCCGGTAAACGACGCGATCAGCGACGCGATCGCCATCCCGTTCGTCCCGGGCGCCGCGACCTCCGCGGACCAGTAATCGCCCTGATATCCCGGCGCCGGGTAATAGCCGCCGGGATAGGGCGCAGCGCCGTAGCCGGGTGGCGGGCCACCGAATTGCGGCGGGCCCGGCGGGTAGGCCGGGCCGCCATGGCCGGGCTGCTGGTATCCGAAGGGCGGGGTGCCCGGTGGGTAGTCGAGTGGAACGCCGGGCGAGTACGGCGGGGGCGGATGGTCGGCTGGTGGCGGTGATGCCGGGTAATCCCAGGGCCCTGCCCAACCCGGCTGTTGCGGGTGCTGCCCGCCGGCCGGGTGCGGCTCAGCGGCATCCTCGCCGCTGGCACCGCCGGGAGCTGTCATGGTGTTCAACCTAGCCTGCAGGCTGCCTCGATAGGGTGGGAGGGCCGAGGTGAAACTATGGTCTCGGCAGAGGAGAATGAGCCGAAATGACTAGTCCGTTCCAGCCTGGCCAAGTCCCCGGCGCGACGCCCACGGGCGCGGCCTCCGGGCGCCGCGGGGTGCCGCAGTTGCCGACTCCGCCCAAGGGCTGGCCGGTGGGCTCTTATCCCACCTATGCCGAGGCGCAACGCTCCGTGGACTACCTATCCGAGCAGCAGTTCCCGGTGCAGCAGGTGACCATAGTCGGCGTCGACCTGATGCAGGTTGAACGGGTTACCGGCCGGCTGTCATGGCCCAAGGTGCTCGGCGGCGGTGTGCTCAGCGGGGCCTGGCTCGGGCTGTTCATCGGGTTGGTGCTCGGCTTCTTCAGCCCGAACCCGTGGGGTGCGCTGGCGACCGGGTTGGTCGCCGGGGTGTTCTTTGGCTTGATCACATCCGCTGTTCCGTATGCAATGGCACGTGGCACCAGGGATTTCAGTTCGACCATGCAGTTGGTCGCCGGCCGTTACGACGTACTCTGCGATCCGCAGAACGCGGAGAAGGCCCGGGATTTACTTGCGCGCCTGGCGATCTGACGGCCGGATGAATTGGTGGTGAGTCGCCGGGCACGCGTGCGCCGAGTGGGCGCCGTCGTGCTGGCGATTCTGACTGTCGTGTCGATGCTGCCGGCTTGCGGGGCGGTGAACACCGGGCTGGTGATCACCTTCTACTCCCCGGCGGCCGATGGGGCGACGTTCGCCGAAGTTGCCCGGCGCTGCAGTCAAAACTCCGGTGGCCGGTACACCGTCGCACACGTCAGTCTTCCCAGAGCCCCTGGTGCGCAACGGCTGCAATACGCCCGCCGGCTCGCCGGTCATGACCGCACGCTGGACGTGATGTCGCTGGACGTCATCTGGACCGCGGAGTTCGCCGAAGCGGGCTGGGTGCTACCGCTCTCCGACGATCCGGCCGGACGGGCGGAGGCCGACGTGGCCGTCGACACTTTGCCGGGTCCGCTTGCGACCGCCGGCTGGAAGCACAAACTCTACGGCGCGCCCCTCACCACCAACACCCAATTGCTTTGGTATCGATCAGATTTGGTGCATCAACCGCCGCACGACTGGAATGACATGGTCGCCGAGGCGGCCCGCTTGCACGCCGCCGGACAGCCCAGCTGGATCGCCGTGCAGGCCAATCAGGGCGAGGGTTTGGTGGTGTGGTTCAACACGCTGCTGGTCAGCGCCGGTGGCCAGGTGCTCTCCGAAGACGGCCAGCACGTCACCCTGACCGACACTCCCGCGCACCGGGCCGCCACCGTCAACGCGCTGCGAATCCTCAAGTCGGTGGCCACCGCGCCGGGAGCCGACCCGTCGATCACCCGCACCGACGAGAGCACGGCGCGGCTGGCGGTCGAACAGGGCAGAGCCGCACTGGAAGTCAACTGGCCGTATGTGCTGGCGTCGATGCTTCAGAACGCGGTCAAGGGTGGTGTGAACTTCCTTCCGCTCAACCGCAATCCGGCGCTGGCCGGCAGCGTCAACCAGTTCGGGACTTTCGTGCCCAACGACGAGCAGTTCCGCATCGCGTATCAGGCCGCCCTGTCGGTGTTCGGCTTCGCGCCTTACCCCCCTGTGGTGCCGGGCCGGCCGGCCAAGGTGACGATCGGGGGACTGAACCTGGCGGTGGCCAGCACGAGCCGTCATAAAGCTGAAGCGTTCGAAGCGATCAGATGCCTGCGCAGCCTGCAGAATCAGAAGTACATTTCGATCGACGGCGGTCTGCCCGCGGTGCGGACGTCGCTCTACTCCGACCCGCAATTCCAGGCGAAGTATCCGATGTACACCATCATTCGCCAGCAGCTGACCGATGCCGCGGTGCGTCCCGTGACGCCGGCCTACCAGGCGGTGGGGATCCGGCTGGCGACCACATTGAGCCCCATCACCGACATCGACCCCGAGCGCACGGCCGACGAACTGACCACGCAGGTGCGCAAGGCCATCGACGGTAAAGGGCTATTGCCGTGAGTACCACGGTGCCCCGATTCTGGAACCGTCCGCCCGAGCAGCGACTGGCCTTCATCCTCGTCGCGCCGGCGGCAACGCTCATGGTGGCGGTGACGGCTTATCCGATCGCCTACTCCATCTGGCTGAGTCTGCAGCACAACAACTTAGCCACCCCGAACGACACCAGGTTCATTGGACTGGGCAATTACCAAACGGTCCTGACCGACCGGTATTGGTGGACGGCGCTGGCGGTGACGCTGGCCATCACGGTGGTTTCGGTGTCGATCGAGTTCGTGCTGGGCCTGACGCTGGCGCTGGCGATGCACCACACCCTGTTCGGCAGGGGCCTGGTTCGCACCGCGGTGCTGGTGCCGTACGGCATCGTGACGGTGGTCGCTTCCTACAGTTGGTACTACGCCTGGACGCCGGGCACCGGCTATCTGGCCAACCTGCTGCCACAAGGCAGCGCGCCGCTCACCGAGCAGATTCCGTCGTTGGGCATTGTCGTCATCGCCGAAGTCTGGAAGACGACGCCGTTCATGTCCCTGTTGTTGCTCGCCGGATTAGCGCTGGTCCCAGAGGATTTGCTGAAAGCTGCGCAGGTCGACGGGGCCAGTGCCTGGCGGCGGCTGACCAGAATCATGTTGCCGATCATCAAGCCGGCGGTCGTGGTCGCGCTGCTATTCCGGACCCTGGACGCCTTCCGCATCTTCGACAACATCTACGTGCTGACCGAGGGCAACAACAACACCGGGTCGGTGTCGATCCTGGGCTACGACAACCTTTTCGAAGGCTTCGACGTTGGGCTGGGCTCGGCGATCAGCGTGCTGATCTTTCTCTGCGTCGGCATCATCGCGCTGATCTTCATCAAGGTATTCGGTGCCGCGGCACCGGGTGGTGACGTAGATGGACGCTGAGTTGACGGGCGCACGGCGCACGGCGATGTGGGCCGTCATCAATACCTCGGTCGTGGTGTACGCCCTGCTGCCGGTGCTCTGGATTCTCAGCCTGTCGCTCAAGCCGACGTCAACTGTCAAGGACGGCAAGCTGATTCCGTCGGCGGTGACACTGGAAAACTATCGCGGTATCTTCCGTGGCGACTTGTTTGCCTCGGCGCTGATCAACTCCATCGGGATCGCGTTGATCGCCACCGGTATCGCGGTGCTGCTGGGCGCGATGGCGGCCTATGCGATCGCCCGGCTGAACTTTCCCGGCAAGCGACTGCTGATTGGTTCGACCCTGCTGATTACCATGTTCCCGGCGATCTCTTTGGTGACGCCGTTGTTCGAAATCGAACGCTGGATTGGGCTTTTCGATACCTGGCCCGGGCTGATTCTGCCCTACATCACCTTTGCTTTGCCCCTTGCCATTTACACGTTGTCGGCTTTCTTCCGGGAGATCCCGTGGGATCTGGAGAAGGCGGCCAAGATGGACGGCGCCACCCCGGCGCAGGCCTTCCGAAAGATCGTCGTCCCGCTGGCGGCGCCCGGATTGGTCACTGCGGCGATCCTGGTATTCATATTCGCCTGGAACGACCTGCTGCTGGCGTTGTCGCTGACTGCCACCAAGGCGGCGATCACGGCGCCGGTGGCGATTGCGAATTTCGGAGGCAGTTCGCAATTCGAGGAACCAACCGGATCGATCGCGGCCGGTGCCATCGTGATTACGGTTCCGATCATCGTGTTTGTTCTAATCTTTCAACGACGGATTGTCGCCGGGTTGACCTCAGGCGCCGTGAAGGGATAGCGCGATGGCCGATATTGTGCTGGAACACGTGAACAAGAGTTACCCCAACGGTCATACGGCGGTGCAGGACCTGAACCTCACCATCGCCGACGGTGAATTCCTGATCCTGGTCGGCCCGTCCGGCTGCGGCAAGACCACCACGCTGAATATGATTGCCGGACTTGAAGATATCTCGTCGGGCGAATTGCGAATCGACGGTGAACGAGTCAACGAGAAGGCGCCCAAGGACCGCGACATCGCGATGGTGTTCCAGTCCTACGCGCTGTATCCGCACATGACGGTTCGGCAGAACATCGCCTTCCCGCTGACCCTGGCGAAGATGCCGAAGGCCGACATCGCGCAGAAGGTCGCCGAAACCGCCAAAATCCTTGACCTCAGCGAACTCCTGGACCGCAAACCCTCTCAGTTGTCCGGTGGGCAGCGTCAGCGGGTCGCGATGGGCCGCGCCATCGTGCGTCATCCCAAGGCGTTCTTGATGGACGAGCCGCTATCCAACCTGGACGCCAAGCTGCGCGTGCAGATGCGCGGCGAGATCGCCCGGCTGCAGCGCCGGTTGGGCACCACCACGGTCTACGTCACCCACGACCAGACCGAGGCGATGACGCTGGGTGATCGCGTGGTGGTGATGCACGGCGGCGTCGCCCAGCAGATCGGAACCCCCGCGGAGCTCTACGCGCGTCCGGCGAATCTCTTCGTGGCGGGGTTCATCGGCTCGCCTCCAATGAACTTCTTCCCCGGCACACTGACGCCGAACGGTCTGACGCTGCCGTTCGGCGAGGTGATGCTGAGCCCGGATGTCCAGGAGGTGATCGCCGCGCATCCGAAGCCCGAGAGCGTCATCGTCGGGGTGCGGCCCGAACATCTGCTGGATGCCGGTTTGATCGACGGCTTCCAGCGCATCGCGGCGACAACCTTCCAGGTGAAGGTCGACCTGGTCGAATCGCTCGGGGCCGACAAGTACGTGTACTTCACCACCGCGGGATGCGACGTCCATTCCGTCCAGCTCGACGAGCTGGCCGCCGAGTCGGAGGTGGCCGAAAACCAGTTCGTGGCAAGGGTTCCCGCCGAGTCGAAAGCCGTCATCGGCGAGTCCGTCGAATTGGCTTTCGACACCGGGAAACTCGCGGTCTTCGACGCCGACTCCGGGGTGAACCTGACCATCGCCGGGGCGCAAGCCGCGCAGTGACACAAATCCTGGACCAGGTAAGGGCACACCTGCGCGACTACTTCGCCAAGGCGGGTGAGGGGGCGTGGGGTGAGCCCGATTCGGCGAGCGTGACATTTCTGGGTACCGAACCGATCGAGATGCTGAGATTCCGTGCCACCGACTCAGTGGTGCAGTACGTGTCGCTGGGGTGCTCGCGGCATCCGATGGGTGATCCCAGCGAAATCATCGTCGACCCGTTGCGCGGCCCGCGTGCCGAAGTCGCGCTGTGCCTGCGAGATCCCGGCCCGGCCACCGGAATCGCCCGCAGCCTGGCGATGCTGGCGGCCTCGCCGGCTGTCGACGGTGTGGTGCTTGCCCCCGGCGCGCTGGTAGACCTCGGGTCGCCACTGTGGTCCTGGCCGTCGCGACGAGTGCCGTTCACCGCTGTTCTGTTGAGCGACAGCGATATTCCGGACCTGTCGCTACAGCCGCCGTGCGACCCGGTGGTGTTTCTCTCGGCGACTCCGATCACCGCGACCGAGGCGGCGTGGGTGCGGCTCAAAGGCGCCGACGCGATGCGGCAGGCCTGGGAGAGCGACGGTGTCGACGTGCTGGATCCGAACCGTCGTGCGGCACAACCTAACTGAGCCAAGGCCGCACACTCAATGTGGCTAAAGCCAGTTGTTCCTGCGGAATTGGAAGTACAGGACCAAACAAGCCAGGGTCATCAGGGCCATGACCCCCGGGTAGCCCCACGTCCAGTCCAGCTCGGGCATGAAATGAAAGTTCATCCCGTAGATCGCGGCGACCGCGGTGGGCAACGCCGCGATACCGGCCCAGGCCGCCATCTTGCGCATGTCATTGTTCTGCTGCATGCCGACGCGCGCCAACGCCGCCTGGATCAGCGAGTTGAGCATGTCGTCGTAGCTGGCGATCTGGTCCGCGGCCTCGGACTGGTGGTCGCCGACATCGCGCAGGTAGCGCCGCACCTCCTTGGAGATCAGATCCTTGTTCTCCATCTGCATTCGATGGAATGCCGCAGACAGCGGGTTGACGCAGCGGCGTAGCTCGACGACCTCACGTTTGAGCAGGTAGATCGGTTCGACGTCGAGCTTGCGGCCCGGGGCGAACGCCACCTCCTCGATGCTGTCGATATCGCCCTCCATCAGCCGGGTCACCTCGAGGTAGTGGTCCACGACGTAGTCGGCGATCGCGTGCATCACCGCGAACGGCCCCAGTCGCAGCTGCTCACCATCGGCTTCCATGCTCTTGCGCACTTCGGCCAGCCCACTGTGCTCGCCGTGGCGGACGGTGACCACGAAGTCCTTGCCGACGAAGACCATCACCTCGCCGCTTTCCACAATCTCTCGCGCCAGCGCGACCGACTCGTGTGGGACGTATTTGACCGTCTTGAGCACCAGCACCAGCGTGTCGTCGTAGCGCTCCAGCTTGGGTCGCTGATGTGCGCACACCGCGTCTTCAACGGCCAGCGGGTGCAAGCCGAAAACGTCCGCCACCTCTTTCATCTGGGCCTCGTTCGGCTCGTGCAAGCCGACCCAAACGAAGGCGTCGTGCCCCAGCATCTCGATCTGGTGCACTTTGCTGCATGCGGCCGGGTAGCTGAACTTGCCGGGCAGCCGGTTACCTCCGACGTAGACGGCGCAGTCGACCAGGGCCTCGTGGGGTGCGGGGGGTTCGGGAGCGGGTTGTGGTTGCGGCTCGTGCGCGATCGTCCGAAGCGCTTCCGGCAATGCGTCGAAACCCTCGAACACCTCAACCTCCTATCGCACCGCAGGTCACCGCAGAGCGGTGCTCATGCTACGCGTGCAGGTAAAACACGGCGTGAAATGGCGCGGCCAGCGGCCGGCAACGGTTGCCCGGTGCGCCGCGGCGAATTCGGACCGGAGATTTCGCGCGGCCAGCGGTGCGCTAGTTTCGTGGGCGACCGCTTGACCTTCTCCATAAGGAGTAAACCGACGTGAGCGCAAGTCCACTCAAGGTGGCCGTCACCGGCGCTGCCGGCCAGATCGGCTACAGCCTGCTGTTCCGCCTGGCATCCGGCTCGCTGCTGGGGCCCGACCGCCCGATCGAGCTGCGGCTGCTCGAGATCGAGCCCGCGCTCAAGGCGCTCGAGGGCGTCGTGATGGAGCTCGATGACTGCGCGTTCCCGCTGCTGTCGGGTGTCGAGATCGGCGCGGACGCGAACAAGATCTTCGACGGCGTCAACCTGGCCCTGCTGGTCGGTGCGCGGCCGCGTGGCCCGGGCATGGAACGCGGTGACCTGCTGGAGGCCAACGGCGCGATCTTCACCGCGCAGGGCAAGGCGCTGAACTCGGTCGCCGCCGACGACGTCCGCATCGGAGTGACCGGCAACCCGGCCAACACGAACGCGCTGATCGCGCTGAGCAACGCCCCCGACATCCCCACGGAGCGGTTCTCCGCGCTGACCCGCCTGGACCACAACCGGGCGATCTCGCAGCTGGCCCGCAAGACCGGCGCCGACGTCACCGACATCAAGAAGGTGACGATCTGGGGCAACCACTCGGCCACGCAGTACCCCGACATCTTCCATGCTGAGGTCGGCGGCAAGAACGCGGTCGAGGTCGTCAACGACCAGAACTGGATCGAGAACGACTTCATCCCCACGGTCGCCAAGCGCGGTGCGGCGATCATCGACGCACGCGGCGCCTCCTCGGCCGCGTCGGCCGCGTCGGCGACCGTCGATGCCGCCCGCTCCTGGCTGCTGGGCAGCCCGAAGGATGACTGGGTGTCGATGGCGGTCCTCTCCGACGGCTCCTACGGCGTCCCGGAGGGAATCGTGTCGTCGTTCCCGGTGACCACCAAGGATGGCAACTGGTCGATCGTGCAGGGGCTGGAGATCGACGAGTTCTCCCGCGGCCGCATCGACAAGACCACCGCCGAGCTGGTCGACGAGCGCGCCGCCGTCACGGAACTGAAGCTGATCTGAGGCAGTCGATTAGGGCTACTAATGGGTAGTAAGTACCCTGGGCCCGTGTCCGAAATCGTGCCGTCACAGATCGTCATCGGGGACGACGAGATCTTCGAGGCCCATGTAGGCGGGAAGCTTTCGGTCGAGATGAAGGCTCCGCTGGACACGCAGCGCGCATTGTCGATTGCCTATACGCCGGGTGTCGCACAGGTCAGTCGGGCGATCGCCGCGGACCACACTCTGGCCGACCGCTATACGTGGGCGAACCGGCTGGTGGCCGTCGTCAGCGACGGCAGCGCCGTCCTGGGCCTGGGTGACATCGGACCGGCCGCGGCGCTGCCGGTGATGGAGGGCAAGAGCGCGCTGTTCAAGCAGTTCGCCGATCTAGACGCGATCCCGATCGTGCTGGACACCAAGGAGCCCGACGAGATCGTCGAGACGCTGGTGCGGCTGCGGCCGACGTTCGGCGCGGTAAACCTCGAAGACATCTCGGCGCCCCGCTGCTTCGAGATCGAACGGCGGGTCATCGAGGCGCTGGACTGCCCGGTGATGCACGACGACCAGCACGGCACCGCGATTGTCGTGCTGGCCGCGCTGATGGGCGCCAGCAAGCTGCTGGGCCGCGACATGGGCTCGATGCGAGTAGTGGTCTCGGGTGCCGGGGCAGCGGGCGTTGCCTGCTCGAAACTTCTTCTCGCAATGGGCGTTTCGGACATCACGGTGCTCGACTCGCAGGGCATCCTGCACACCGGCCGCAACGACATGAACATCGTCAAGACCGATCTGGCGCGCAGCAGTAATCCGCGCGGTCTGACCGGCGGCATGGTGGAAGCGCTGAAGGAAGCCGACGTCTTTCTCGGGGTGTCGGCCGGCGTGGTCCCCGAGGAGCTCATCGCCACGATGGCGTCCGATTGCGTTGTGTTCGCGCTGTCCAACCCGGACCCGGAGATCGCGCCCGACGTCGCGGCCAAGTACGCCGCAGTGGTGGCCACCGGCCGCAGCGACTTCCCCAACCAGATCAACAATGTCCTGGCGTTCCCCGGGGTGTTCCGCGGCGCGCTGGATGCCGGGGCGCGGCGGATCACCGAAAAGATGATGGTGGCCGCGGCCGAGGCGATCTTCTCCGTCGTGAGCGACGACCTGGCACCCGACCGGATCGTGCCCAGCCCACTGGACCCAGGCGTCGGTGAGGCAGTGGCGCAAGCCGTGGCGCGGGCTGCGAACAGCACGGAGTGAAAATCGGCAGGCTCGCGGCGTTTCTGCTCGCTGCCCCGTTGTGCGCCGGCTGTGCGGCCGGCACCGGCGACCATCGTGGCGCCCCCGCCCTGGTGGTCGGTTCCCGCGATGACGCCATGTCGAGGCTGCTGACCGGCGTGTACCTCGCGGCGCTGCGATCGTACGGTTTCGCCGCGCAAGCTCAGAGCGGCGACGACCCGATGGCGCAACTGGACTCCGGCGCCTTCACCGTCACGCCGGCTTTTACCGGCCAGACCTTGCAGACCTTGCAGCCCGGCGCGACGGCGACCTCCGATGCGCCGGTCTACCGTGCGATGGTGTCGGCACTGCCCGAAGGTATCGCCGCCGGCGACTACACGACGGCCGCCGAGGACAAACCCGTCCTGCTGGTCGCGCAACCCACCGCCAAGGCCTGGGGTGGTCAGGATCGCAGCGCGGATCTTTCCACGCTGGGAAAACACTGCGGCGGGCTGACCGTCGGTATCGTTACCGGCCGTCAAGCGCCGTCGCTGGTGGGCACCTGCCGGCTGCCCGCCCCGCGCGAATTCCCGGATAGCACAACGATGTTCGCGGCAGTGCGGGCCGGACAGCTGACGGCGGGATGGACTACCACGGCCGACCCCGCGATGCCGGGTGATCTGGTGCCACTGGCCGACGGCACACCCGCGCTGATCCGGGCGGAGAATGTGGTGCCGCTCTACCGCCGCAATGTGCTGAGCGATCGGCAGGTGCTGGCGATCAACGAAGTAGCGGGTGTGCTGGACACCGCGGCGTTAGCTGACATGCGCCGCCAAGTCGCGGCAGGCGCCGATGCATTGGCGGTCGCCGGCGGGTGGCTCGCCGAACACCCGCTGGGCCGCTGAGGGACCTAGCGGTTGCTGAACGAAGTGAGCCGGTGTGTGACGGTTCCAAACAGCCGCTGATAAGCCGGGCCCATCAGCCGCACCAGCGCATCCAGCACCTTGGCGTCCGTGCCGACCAGCACCCGGGCCTTGTTCTTGCGAACCCCCTCCAAGATGACGCGCGCGGCCTTCTCTGCAGTGGTGCTGGCCATCCGCTTGTCGAATACCTTGGCCAGTTCGGCCGCATCGAGTCCTTCGGCGACGGTGGCGTTGCGCGCGATCCCGGTCTTGACGCCGCCCGGGTGCACCGTGGTCACCTTCACCGGGTGGCCGGCCACGAACATCTCCTGGCGCAGCGCTTCGGTGAAGCCGCGGACCGCGAACTTGGCCGCGTTGTACGCCGCCTGACTCGGCACGGCGAACAGCCCGAACACACTCGACACGTTGACGACGTGGCCGTCACCGGAAGCGATCAGGTGCGGCAGAAATGCCTTGGTGCCGTTGACGACTCCCCAGAAGTCGACGTCCATCACCCGTTCGATGTCCTTGAATTGGCTGACCTCGATGTCGCCGGTGAACGCGATGCCGGCGTTGTTGTAGATCTGGTTCACCTTGCCGAAGTGGGCGTTGACCGCGTCAGCGTAGGCCAGGAAGGCCTCGCGTTCGGTCACGTCGAGTCGGTCGCATAGGTACGGCGCCCCGATTGCTTTCAGCTGTTCCTCGGTCTGTGCCAGTCCCTCGGTGTTGACGTCACTGATTGCGACGCTGGCACCCGAGCGGGCGAGTTCGACGGCCAGCGCCTGGCCGATTCCCGAACCCGCGCCCGTGACCACCGCGACCTTGCCAGCGAACCCCTGCATGTGCACTCTCCCTCGTGTCCACAATTGCCTCAAGGTTACCGGTACCGGCGGTCTCGGATAGCGGCAGGGTGCCCGGTCGATCAGCTCTTGGGCGTCAGCAACCGCCGCACCCAGGTCGCCAACCGGGCCAGCAGCGTGGACCCACCGAACATCAGTTCGGGATATCGCCCACCGAACACCCGGACCATCAGGTCTGCGGATTTGGCATCCGAGCCGATCAGCACCCGGGCCCTGTTCTTGCCCACCGCAGCCAAGATGATGCGGGCGGCCTGTTCGGCAGTGGTCTTGGCAATCTGCTGGTCGAAGTTTTCCAAGATCTCGTCCTGGGAGAGTCCCATGCCCTCGGCGATCTCGGCGTTGGTCCCGAAAGACGTCTTGACGCCGCCCGGGTGCACCACGGTCACCCCGACTGGGTGTCCGGCCACCACCATCTCCTGGTGCAGCGCCTCGGTGAAGCCGCGGACGGCGAATTTCGCCGAGACATAGCCGACCTGACCCGGCAAGGCGATCACACCGAGCACGCTGGAGATATTGATGACGTGGCCGTCCCCGGAGGCAATCAGGTGGGGGAGAAAGGCCTTGGTGCCGTTGACGACTCCCCAGAAGTCGACGTCCATCACCCGTTCAACGTCCTTGAAGTCGCTGAACTCGAGGGTGCCGATGTGGGTCAGCCCCGCGTTGTTGTAGATCTGATTGACCTTGCCGAAGTGCTCGTTGACCGCGTCGGCGTAGGCCTGGAAGGCTTCGCGCTCGGTCACGTCGAGCCGATCGGCCTTGACCGGCACCCCGATGGCCTTGAGCTGTTGCTCGGTCTGGGCCAGGCCCTCGGCGTCAACGTCGCTGATCGCGACGCTGGCACCCGAGCGGGCGAGTTCGACGGCCAGCGCCTGGCCGATTCCCGAACCCGCGCCCGTGACCACCGCGACCTTGCCGGCGAACTTCTTCATAGACAACCTTCCTCAAGTCCGCCCCGTGCGTCGAGGTTAGCCGGTGCCAGCAAAGGTCCAGCGGGCGGACTGACGAACCTCAGCCGAACGCGGTGTCGAGTATTTCCTGTTGCTCGACGGCGTGCACCTTCGACGATCCCGAGGAGGGGGCCGACATGGCGCGTCGGGAGATGCGCTTGATCCCGGTCAACTTTTCCGGCAGCAACTCGGGCAGCTCCAGGCCGAAGCGGGGCCAGGCGCCCTGGTTGGCCGGCTCTTCTTGCACCCAGAAGAACTCGTTGGCCTCCGGGTAGCGGTCCAGCGTCTCGGCCAATCGGCGTTTGGGCAGCGGCGCCAGCTGCTCGATGCGCACAATCGCGACATCGTCGCGGTTGTCCTTGGCCTTGCGGGCTACCAGCTCGTAGTAGATCTTGCCGCTGGTCAGCAGGACTCTGCGGACCTTGCTGCGATCGCCGATGCCGTCTTCGTAGGTGGGTTCCTCCAGCACCGAGCGGAACTTGATCTCGGTGAAATCCCTGATGTCGCTGACCGCTGCCTTGTTGCGCAGCATCGACTTCGGAGTGAAGACGATCAGCGGGCGCTGGATGCCGTCTAGCGCGTGCCGGCGCAGCAGGTGGAAATAGTTGGACGGGGTAGACGGCACCGCGATCGTCATCGAACCCTCGGCCCACAGCTGCAGGAAGCGTTCGATCCGGCCGGAGGTGTGGTCGGGACCCTGGCCTTCATGGCCGTGCGGCAGTAACAGCACCACGTTGGACAACTGCCCCCACTTGGCCTCGCCGGAGCTGATGAATTCGTCGATGATCGACTGCGCGCCGTTGACGAAGTCGCCGAACTGCCCCTCCCACAACACAAGTGCGTCCGGGTTGCCCACGGTGTAGCCGTACTCGAAGCCCACCGCGGCGTACTCGGACAGCGGTGAGTCGTAGACCAGGAACTTGCCCCCGGTCGGGGTGCCGTCTTTGTTGGTCGCCAGCAGCTGCAGCGGCGTGAACTCCTCGCAGTTGCGGCGATCGATGATCACCGAATGCCGTTGCGAGAAGGTGCCGCGGCGGGTGTCTTGTCCCGACAGCCGGATCAGCTTGCCCTCGGCGACCAGGGTTCCCAGTGCCAGCAGCTCGCCGAACGCCCAGTCGATCTTGCCCTCGTAGGCCATCTCACGGCGCTTCTCGAGCACCGGCTGCACGCGTGGGTGCACGGTGAAACCTTCTGGGGCGGAAAGGAATGCGTCGCCGATCCGGGCCAGCAGCGACTTGTCGACAGCGGTGGCAAGCCCCGCGGGCACCAGCTGGTCGGCCTCCACCGATTCGCTTGGCAGCGCGCCGTGCTTTTCCACCTCGCGGACTTCGTTGAACACCTGCTCGAGTTGGCCCTGGTAGTCGCGCAGCGCGTCCTCGGCTTCCTTCATCGAGATGTCACCGCGGCCGATCAAGGCTTCGGTGTAGCTCTTACGGGCCCCGCGCTTGGTGTCGACGACGTCGTACATGTAGGGGTTGGTCATCGACGGGTCGTCGCCTTCGTTGTGCCCGCGACGGCGGTAGCAGAGCATATCGATGACCACGTCCTTGCGGAATGTCTGGCGGAAGTCCACGGCCAGCCGAGCCACCCACACGCACGCTTCCGGGTCGTCGCCGTTGACGTGGAAGATCGGGGCGCCGATCATCTTGGCGACGTCCGTGCAGTACTTGCTGGATCGGGAGTACTCCGGCGCGGTGGTGAAGCCGATCTGGTTGTTCACGATCACGTGAATGGTGCCGCCCACGCGATAACCGGGCAGCAGGGCCAGGTTCAGCGTCTCGGCGACCACACCCTGGCCGGCGAATGCGGCGTCGCCGTGCAACATCAGCGGCACGACCGAGAAGCCGTCGTCGCTGTCGCCCTTGTCCAGCAGGTCCTGCTTGGCCCGGACCAATCCCTCCAGCACCGGGTCGACGGCTTCCAGGTGCGACGGGTTGGCGGTCAGCGAGACCGCAATGTCGTTGTCGCCGAACATCTGCAGATACACGCCGGTGGCGCCGAGGTGATACTTGACGTCGCCGGACCCGTGCGCCTGTGACGGGTTGAGGTTGCCCTCGAACTCGCTGAAAATCTGCGAGTAGGGCTTGCCCACGATGTTGGCTAGTACGTTGAGCCGGCCGCGGTGCGGCATCGCGATGACCACTTCGTCCAGGCCGTGCTCGGCACACTGGTCGATCGCCGCATCCATCAGGGGGATCTGACTTTCGGCGCCTTCCAGCGAGAAGCGCTTCTGCCCAACGTATTTGGTCTGCAGGAAGGTTTCGAAGGCCTCGGCGGCGTTGAGCTTGGACAGGATGTACTTCTGTTCACCCACCGTCGGTTTGACGTGCTTTGTCTCGACTCGCTCTTCGAGCCATCGCTGTTGTTCGGGCTCGAGGATGTGGGTGTATTCCACGCCGATGTGCCGGCAGTACGCGTCGCGCAGCAGGCCCAGCACGTCGCGCAGTTTCTTGTATTCGCAACCGGCGAACCCGTTGACCTTGAACACCCGATCGAGATCCCACAGTGTCAGGCCATGATTGAGGATTTCGAGGTCGGGATGGCTGCGGAATCGGCTGGTGTCCAACCGCAGTGGATCGATGTCGGCCATCAGATGTCCGCGGTTGCGGTAGGCCGCGATCAGTTCCATCACGCGGGCGTTCTTGTCGACGATCGAGTCCGGGTTGTCGGTGCTCCACCGCACCGGCAGGTACGGGTTACCCAGCTCGCGGAAGATGTCGTCCCAGAACGCATCCGAGAGCAGCATCTCGTGGATGGTGCGCAGGAAGTCGCCGGACTCCGCGCCCTGGATGATGCGGTGGTCGTAGGTCGAGGTCAGGGTTATCAGCTTGCCGATGCCCAGCTCGGCGATGCGTTCCTCGCTGGCGCCCTGGAACTCGGCGGGGTATTCCATCGCGCCCACACCGATGATTGCGCCCTGGCCGGCCATCAGCCGCGGCACCGAGTGCACGGTGCCGATGGTGCCCGGGTTGGTCAACGAAATCGTGACTCCACCAAAGTCTTCGGCGGTCAGCTTGCCATCGCGGGCGCGGCGCACGATGTCTTCGTAGGCGGAGACGAATTCGGCGAACCGCATTGTTTCGCAGCCCCTGATGCCGGCTACCACCAGGGAGCGTTTGCCGTAGTTGCCCTGAAGGTCAATGGCCAGACCGAGATTGGTGTGCGCCGGGGTGACCGCGTTGGGTTTTCCGTCGACCTCGGCGTAGTGCCGGTTCATGTTGGGGAACTTCTTGACCCCCTGCACCAGCGCATAGCCCAGCAGATGCGTGAAGGAAATCTTGCCGCCGCGAGTGCGCTTGAGTTGGTTGTTGATGACGATCCGGTTGTCGATCATCAGCTTCGCCGGGACGGCACGGACGCTGGTCGCCGTCGGCACGTCCAGCGATGCGGACATGTTCTTGACGACGGCTGCGGCGGCGCCGCGCAGCACCTGTACCTCGTCGCCCTCGGCAGGCAGGGGCAAGGGGGGCTTCGG
>NZ_BFCH01000015.1 GCF_003112775.1 Mycobacterium montefiorense
ACCACAGCGCTCACCGAGCGCCTTACTGGTCTGGCTGGCCGTGATCTGTGGGTCATTGATGTTGAGGACCCGGCGATCACGACCCAACCCACCACCGCGGTGGTGCCCGGTCCTGATCCTGACGATATTGCGTACATCATTTACACCTCGGGCACCACCGGCACCCCTAAAGGTGTTGCTGTCACCCACCACAACGTGCTTCAACTGCTGGAATCACTGCACGTCGGTCTACCAACAGGACCTGGGCAGGTGTGGTCGCAGTGCCATTCCTATAGCTTCGACTCCTCGGTGTGGGAGATCTGGGGGGCCCTACTCCATGGTGGGCGGGTAGTGGTGGTGCCCGATGAGGTGACGCGTTCACCGCAGGATTTCCACGCGTTGTTGGTCGATGAGCGAGTCAGTGTGCTCACTCAGACACCGTCGGCGGTCGCGGCGTTGTCGGCGCAGGGTTTGGAATCGGTGGCGTTGGTGATCGCTGGTGAAGCCTGCCCGCCTGAGGTGGTGGATCGGTGGGCGCCTGGCCGGGTGATGGTCAACGCCTA
>NZ_BFCH01000016.1 GCF_003112775.1 Mycobacterium montefiorense
CGTCCAGCCACCCGCGCCGCCTCCACCACCCGCGCCGCCCCCGCCACCCGAGTCCGCTCCTGCGCAACGTCCGCCTGGCTGATGTGGATCGCCTGGCTCGAGTTCGACGTGTTGCTGGGTGACGTGCGATCGCTCAAGCAGAAGCGATCGGTGATCCGTCCCGTTGTCGCCGAGCTGCGCCGCAAGTTCAGCGTGTCGGCCGCGGAGACCGGATCGCAGGATCTGCATCGGCGAGCGGGCATCGGGGTGGGCGTCGTGTCCGGCGACCGTAGCCATGCCGTCGAAGTCCTCGACGCGGCCGAACGTCTGGTCGCCGCGCATCCCGAGTTCGAAGTGCTGTCGGTGCAACGCTCGCTGGTGCGCAGCGAGGACTACGCCTAGCCGTCCCTGCCCGGACGCTTGCGACCCAACGGCACCGGGGCGATCGTGCCCGGCGCGAGACGTCGCGACGCCACCAGGAACGCGGTGTGGCCGCGCATCGAGTGCTGCGGACGGACGGCCAGGCCGACAACATGCCACCCGCGCTGGATCGTCTCCCAGGCCCGCGGTTCGGTCCAGCACTGCTGGGCCCGCAGCGCCTCCACCACCTTGGACAGCTGGGTGACCGTGGCCACGTAGATCACCAGCACCCCGCCGGCGACCACGAGCCGCGACACGGCGTCGAGCACCTCCCACGGAGACAGCATGTCCAGCACGGCCCGGTCGAAGGAGTCGTCGGGCAGCCCGGAGTCGATGACGTCGCCGACGACCAGCTCCCAGTTGGCGGGTGCCCCGTCGAAAAAGACGGTCACGTTGCGCCGCGCATGTTCGGCGTGATCCGGCCGCACCTCGTAGGAGACCACCCGCCCCTCGGGTCCCACGGCGCGCAACAGCGAACAGGTCAACGCGCCCGACCCGGCGCCGGCCTCCAGCACGCGGGCGCCGGGAAAGATGTCGCCCTCGTGCACGATCTGGGCGGCGTCCTTCGGATAGATGACTTGAGGCCCCCGTGGCATCGACATGATGTAGTCGACCAGCAGCGGGCGCAGCACCAGGTAGGGGTTGCCGTTGCTGGATTTGACCACGCTGCCCTGTTCCAGACCGATGATCATGTCGTGCGGGATGGCACCGCGATGGGTGTGGAACTCGGCGCCTGCCACGAGCTCCACCGTGTAGTGACGGCCCTTGGCGTCGGTCAGCTGGACACGCTCGCCGACGGTGAATGGACCGGTGTTGGACACGCCGTTCAGCGTGCCAGCCGACTCGCCGGTACCGATGCTCGGGGTTGTCGGCCTGCAGTTCTAGGCTGCGAATATGACCGACCAGCCGCAAGACCAGGCGCGGCCGGCTTCCAGACCGGCACTATCACCGTCGCGAGCGGCGGACTTCAAGCAGTGCCCGTTGCTGTACCGGTTCCGGGCGATCGACCGGCTGCCCGAGCCGCCGTCGACGGCGCAGATCCGCGGGTCGGTGGTGCACGCCGCGCTGGAACAGCTCTATGGCCTGCCCGCGGCATCGCGCGGGCTAGATACGGCGATATCGCTGGTGGAACCCGCCTGGGAGCACGTGGTCGCCGCCGAACCCGACCGGATCGGCGAGCTGGACTCCGTGCAGCGGACCCAGGTGCTGGCGGAAGCCCGCGCGTTGCTGTCCGGCTACTACCGGCTGGAGGACCCCACTCGATTCGACCCGCAATGCTGCGAGCAGCGAGTGGAGGTCGAACTCGCCGACGGCACTCTGCTGCGTGGATTCATCGACCGAATCGACGTCGCGGCGACCGGCGAGCTGCGGGTGGTCGACTACAAGACCGGTAAGGCGCCACCCGAGGCGCGCGCGCTGGCCGAATTCAAGGCGATGTTCCAGATGAAGTTCTACGCGGTGGCGCTGCTGCGCACCCGCGGCGTGCCGCCCACCCGGCTGCGCCTCATCTACCTGGCCGACGGCCAGGTGCTGGACTATTCGCCCGAGCTCGACGAGTTGCTGCGCTTCGAGAAGACACTGATGGCGATCTGGCGTGCGATCCAATCCGCGGGTGCGACAGGCGATTTCCGTCCTCACCAGTCGCGATTGTGCGATTGGTGCCCGCACCACGAATACTGTCCGGTTTTCGGGGGCACCCCACCGCCCTACCCTGGCTGGCCGGATCACGCTCGGACACAGGCCATTTCGCATACGACCGAGCCGGCGGCGTAATCGGCTAATCGAGCGCCGACATTTCTTGCAGCATCGTGGGAATGAGCTCGCTGACGGTGGGATGGATATGCATCGTGCGCGACAGTGTGGTGTATGGCGCCTTGGCGGACATGACGTCCAGAATGGCGTGAATCGCCTCATCGCCGCCGACGCCGAGGATGGCCGCCCCAAGGATCTGTTGGGTGTCGGCGTCGACGATGACTTGCATAAAGCCTTGCGTCTCACCCTTTTCCACAGCCCTGCCCACCCTTGTCATCGGCCGCTTACCGAGCAGCGCGTTGCGCCCCGATTTGCGGACCTCGTCGACCGTCATGCCGGCGCGCCCCAGCGGCGGATCGATGTAGAGCGCGTAGGTGGTGATGCGGTCGCTCACCCGGCGTGGATCGTCGTCGAGCAGGTTGGCGGCGACAATCTCGAAATCGTTGTACGAGGTATGGGTGAACGCGCCCTTGCCGTTGCAATCGCCCATCGCCCAAATGTGATCGACGTTCGTCTTGAGCTGGTCGTCGACCGCGATATAGCCGTGGGCGTCGGTCTGCACCCCGGCAGCCTCCAGCCCCAGGTCGTCGGTGTTGGGCTGCCGGCCCACCGCCATCAACAAGTGGCTGCCGCCGATGGGGTCGGCACCGGCGCGAGGTGTGAGTTCGAATCCGCTGTCACTCTTACTGATCCGCACGTCGTCGGCACCGAGGACGACGTCGATGTCTTCGGCCTCCAGGATTTCCTTGATGGTGGCCGAGACGTCCTCGTCTTCGCGGGAGGCCAGCCGCGGTCCCCGCTCCACGACGGTGACCTTCGCCCCGAAGCGCCGGTACATCTGGGCGAACTCGAGTGCGATGTAGCTGCCGCCGACGATCACGAGATGTGTTGGCAGTTCGTCGAGTTCGAGGATGGAAACGTTGGTGAGGAACTGGACATCGTCCAGGCCCGGGATGGTGGGCACGACCGCGCGGCCGCCGACGTTGAGGAAGATGCGATCGGCGTGCAGCTCGTCGTCACCGACGCGCAAGGTGTGCGGATCGATGAAGCGGGCGTGTCCGCGAACGACCGTGCAGCCGTCCATGCCGTCCAGCCAGTCCTCCACACCCTTGCGGTCGGCGAGCATGATGCCGTCCTTGCGCGCCTTGACTTTCGCCATGTCCACACTGACCGAACCGGTCCCGACGCCGTATTCGGCGCCACGACGGGCCGAGTGGGCGGCGTGCGCACTGGCGACCAGCGTCTTGGTCGGGATGCACCCGTTGTTGACGCAGGTACCGCCGATCAGTTTGCGCTC
The DNA here is from genome assembly GCF_003112775.1 of Mycobacterium montefiorense. Taxonomy (GTDB): domain Bacteria; phylum Actinomycetota; class Actinomycetes; order Mycobacteriales; family Mycobacteriaceae; genus Mycobacterium; species Mycobacterium montefiorense. The sequence continues at coordinate 3,449 of NZ_BFCH01000016.1, forward strand.
GACGACCGCGACGCGCTGGCCGGCGGCTGTCAGCCGCCCCGCGAGTGGGGGGCCTGCCTGGCCGGCACCAACGATAATCGCATCGAAATGCCGGCTCACTTAACCGCCGTGAGCAGGTATTGCGTCAGCTCGTGACCCGTGGCGGCAACGATGGCGAACCCACCCAAGATCGCGACCGCGTCCTCGAGCAGCGCGATCGGCAGGTCACGCCCGCCGCTGACCGCGACCAGCCGCTTGCGCGCCTGATAGCCGCCGAGGGTGCCGAGCACCGCGCCGATGATCCCTGCCCCCAGCGCGCTGAACGTCCAGTGCGGCCAGGCGCCCAGCACCGCGCCCGCAAACCCACCCATCAGCAGCCGGGCAGCGAAGACCGGTGGCGCAGTGCGGGGCGGGGTCTTGGGCAGCTTGTCGTTGACCACTTCGCCGACGGCGAGAACGGTGAAGACAACCACCGTAATGATGTTGGCCATCCACGATGCCCACGTGCCATGCAGGTCGATCCAACCCAGGTACGCGGCCCACGCGACGACGGCGGGTGCCGTCAAGGAACGCAACCCGGCGATAACACCAATCAGCAAAGCCAGCAAGAGAATAAGGACGTGTGTCACGGCGACCCTCCTGGGAATGACAGCGCGGCAACGATAAGAGGGGCGGCCCGGCGGGCCCCCTCCCCTAGCCGGACGCTAACACAGCCGGAGCCAGGCAGGCGTGATCAGAACCGGCAGAATCTGATATCGGAAGCCAGAATCGCTTTGGCTCCGATGGCCGCGAGCTCGTCCATGATCTCGTTGACGCCCCGGCGCGGCACCAGCGCGCGGATCGCGACCCAGTCCGGGTCGGCGAGCGGAGCGATGGTCGGCGACTCCAGCCCCGGCGTGATCACCGTGGCCTGGTCCAGTACCGAGCGCGGGCAGTCGTAGTCGAGCATCAAATACTGCTGCCCGAACACCACACCCTGGATCCGCGCGACCAGCTGGTCGCGCGCCGCCTTCGCCGCGTCCTGACCGTCGTGGTTGGCGCGCTCGATCAGTACCGCCTCCGAATCACACAGCGGCTCACCGATGGCCACCAGATCGTGCAGGCTCAGAGTGCGGCCCGATCCCACCACGTCAGCAATCGCATCGGCCACCCCGAGTTGGACCGAAATCTCCACCGCGCCATCAAGCCGGATGACCGTGGCCTCAATCCCTCTGTCCGCCAGATCTTTTCGCACTAGATTGGGGTAGGCGGTGGCGATCCGCTTGCCGGCCAGATCGGCTGTCGTCCAGTTGCGCCCGGCGGGCCCGGCATAACGGAAGCTGGACGAACCGAAACCCAGCGCCAGGCATTCACGCACCGGCGCATCCGAGTCGAGTACCAGGTCTCGCCCGGTGATGCCGAAATCGAGCTGCCCCGAACCGACATAGATGGCAATGTCTTTAGGCCGCAGAAAGAAGAACTCCACGTGGTTGACGCGGTCGATGACGGTGAGGTCTTTGGTGTCGGTGCGCCGCCGATAGCCCGCCTCCGACAGAATCTCGCTGGCCGGCTCGCTCAGCGTGCCCTTGTTGGGAACCGCGACTCGCAACATGCTCACAGCTTCCGATAGACGTCGTCGAGGGACAGTCCACGCGCGATCATCAACACCTGCGCCCAGTACAGCAACTGACTGATCTCCTCGGCCAAAGCTTCGTTGGATTCGTGCTCGGCGGCCAGCCACACCTCGCCGGCCTCCTCCAGGATCTTCTTGCCCAGCCCATGAACCCCGCCGTCGAGCGCAGCGACCGTGGCACTGCCGGCCGGTCGGGTGCGGGCACGATCGCCGAGTTCGGCGAACAGATCCTCGAAAGTCTTCACGGCCAGCGATTGTTTCACGAGGCCACAAGCAAAGTCACGGCGGTTTCGCCAGCAACAGTGCACACCCGGACCGAGTCCGGGATCAGCCGGCCTCGGACCATCCCCTTCCGGAGCCGATGCGTACATATATAGGTTAGGCTAACCTATATATTCATACACTCCGTATATATATTTTTAAGGAAACAATCGATGACATACCCGATCTGGGGGGCGTTTCCACCCGAGATTCATTCGGCCTTGCTGTCGACCGGCGCGGGCCCCGGTGGGCTTATAGCCGCGGCCGAAGCATGGCGAACCCTGGCGGTCCAATACACCGACACGGCAACGGAACTCACTGCGATCCTCGCCACAACGCAGGCCGCCGCGTGGGAAGGTCCGACCGCTGCGCAGTTCGTCGCAGGACACCAGTCATATGTGCTCTGGCTGGATCACACCAGCGCGGTTGCCACCGCGACCGCGACCAAGTACGAAACCATGGCCGCTGCGTATGCGTCAGCTCTGGGCGCCATGCCCACTCCTGCTGAGCTCTCCGGAAACCATGCGCTGCACGCCGCGTTGGTAGCAACCAACTTCTTTGGCGTCAACACCATCCCGATCGCAGTAAACGAGGGCGACTACAGCCGCATGTGGGTTCAGGCCGCCGCCGTCATGGGCGTCTACCAAGCGGTGTCGCAGGCGATCCTGTCGGGAACCCCCGTCACATCAGCCGCGCCCCACATTGTCACGACCGAAGCCACTTCCCTGGCGGCCCACACCCACCACAGGTTTCCCGACCCAACCACGTTGATCCTGCAAGCGCTACGGAAATTCCTGAAGTACCTCGACAACCTGATCACCCACTTCCTGCCGGGACCGCTCGGCGCGCTCATCAGCCACGCGCTGGAGTGGGTGATCGCCTTCACGTCCACCCAAGCGTTCTTGATTCCCGCGTACTCAATATTGGATTCATTGATCTATTTCGGGCCGTTTGTAGCGGCACTGGGCCTTCTTGCACCCATCGCGCTGATCGGACTCGCCGGCGCGGCAGGGCTGGACAACCCAATGGCGCTCGCCGACCAGCCCCAGACGGCTCTACCGCGCGAAGGCCAGCAGCTGTCACCGGTCGCGGCCGGGGTCGCACACGTTAGCGCTGGCCCCGCGGCGTCGAACTCCGCGGCCCCCGGCTCCCCGACGAGTTCTACCGCGACGGCCACCGGCGCGGTCCCGGCGACGGGGGCCGGTGAGGTCCTCTACGCCGTCGGAGGCGATCCGGGCGGCGAAGGGTTCACTCCGACGTTCGGCGGCAAAGCCGCCGCGAACACAACCGCATCATTGCCGGATGCCAGCGCCGTTGCCGGCAGCAGCGAGGCCGGGGCAAAACGGCGGCGGACCAGGCTGCGTCAGCACGGGCGCAAGCATCAGTTCGCGTATCTGAACGAAGATCTCGACGTGGCGCCACCTGACGACTCGGCGGAAGCCCAGTATGTCGCCGGCGCCGGTGCGACGCCACTCGGGTTCGCAGGCACCATCCCGAAAGCCACTGCCGCACACGCCCGAGGGCTTACCCACTTCGCCGGTGGTGAGTTCGACAAGACACCGCTGCACCCGATGCTGCCGCACACCTGGGATGCCAGTGAAAAGCCTTGAACACATCCAGGGAACGGATGAACTTCTCAGTCGAAGCTGCACAGCGTGATCCGAAGCGCCTGTTCCAGCTGGACGTGGAACAGCTCGCTCATCTCGACATCCGGGCTTAGCCAGCGGTCGAGAACGAATCTGATTGTGGCCAAACTGGTGTGAACCAACAGAGCCGGCCGCACGTCGTCCGACGCGTCGACGCCCATCCGGAAAGCGACCTGCTGTAGGAACTTATCGTGATCGGCCTCGCTAACCAGCGCCGTCTTACTCAACAGGTGGGGCGCGGTGGCGATTGCGTGACGCCAGGTATCTAGATTGTCGAGTTCGTCGGCGTCGCGGGCCCGCGTGACGAATACCTGAATCAATGCCTCAACGGCCGACTCGTCGTGCGGTCTCGCGCTGTAGGAGCCAACGATTTCGCCGATCGCCTCTCGGACGGGATCGACCAGCAGGCCTTCCTTCGTGGGTGCGTGCCGGAAATAGGTGCTGATGGAGATTCCGGCGGCGGCGGCAATATCCTCGGTCGTTACGGCATCGAATCCGCGCGCGGCGAAAAGCTCATATGCGTTGAGCTGGATCTGGGAGAGCAGTTCGGCGCGGCGACGGTCCCGTAGAGAGCCGGTGTTTGCTGCGGACATGTCGTTACCTTCGTCGAGCTGACATTCCAACGCGTCGGTACCGTCCAGTGACGATCTCAGGTGAGTCACTCTACACTATTGAAAGTCCCTATCAACTAGGCTAGTGTGACTCAGCACATACCGAGAACCGCAGTTCACGGAGCCTCGTGACACTACCTTTATCAAGATGCGTTGGACGGCACCCGGCTCCTTCATGTTCTGCACTCGTGCACTTATTGGTGGGGGGAACGCCAATGGAGGCGGTAGCTGGTGCGCAATGACCGGTAGCGTGGGTTTGCTAGACGGACTACCGGCTGCGCATCGATGACGGCGCAACAAGACGGCGTCGTCGCCATCGGGGACTGGTCGGTCGGATACATCAAACGTCATCCGCTCGCTTCGCTGACGACGGTCGGCGAACAGTTCGTCCTTGGTGTGCGCACCATTCAGTACTTCTTTTTCGACCTGGTGACCGGCCGATTCCAATGGCAGGAATTTGTCCGCCAGGGCGCATTCATGGCCGGCACCGCAGTACTGCCGACGATTCTGGTCTCACTGCCGATCAGCGTCACCCTGTCCATCCAGTTCGCCCTGCTGGCCGGGCAAGTGGGAGCCACCTCGCTGGCCGGCGCGGCCAGCGGACTCGCGGTCATTCGTCAGGGCGCATCGTTGGTGGCCGCCGTTCTGATGGCCTCGGCCGTCGGGTCGGCGATCACCGCCGACCTGGGTTCGCGAACCATGCGCGAAGAAACCGACGCGATGGAGGTCATGGGCGTATCGGTGATCCGTCGACTGGTAGTTCCACGCTTCGCCGCCGCCATCATGATCGGCGTCGGGCTCACCGGCGTCGTGTGCTTCGTCGGATTCTTCGCGAGCTACATGTTCAACGTGTACTTCCAGAACGGGGCGCCCGGCAGCTTCGTGTCGACCTTCGCGTCATTCGCGACCATCGACGACATGATTTTGGCGCTGGTAAAGGCGGTCATCTTCGGCGCCATCGTGGCAGTGGTGTCGGCACAGAAAGGCCTATCCACCGTCGGCGGCCCGACCGGTGTGGCGAACTCGGTGAACGCGGCCGTCGTCGAGGCGATCCTGCTGCTGATGATCGTCAACGTCGCGATCAGCCAGCTCTACATCTTGTTGGTGCCCAGGACGGGGCTGTGACGTGGCGGCCTCTACTTTTCTCCCGTTTGCTCCGCTGTCGAATCAGGTGGTTCGGCTTTACCGCCGGGGCACCGTCCCGATCATCCGGCTCGGGCATCTACTTGTCTTTTTCATCCGAGCGCTAGTCGCCGTCCCCCTCGCCTTGCGCCACTACCGGGGCGAGTTCCTGCGACTGCTGTCGAACATCACCTGGGGTAACGGCTCGATCGTGGTGGGCGGCGGCACCGCCGGCGTGGCCGTTGTTCTCGGAATGACCGTCGGCGCACTCGTCGGCATCGAGGGCTACAACTTTCTGGACCTACTGGGCCTTGGCCCCGCCACCGGATTCGTCTCCTCGTTGGTCAACACCCGCGAGCTGGCACCGCTGATGGCGTCGCTGTCTTTCGCCATGCAAGCCGGTTGTCGCTTCACCGCGCAGCTGGGATCGATGCGTATCGCCGAGGAAATCGACGCGCTGGAATCGATCGCGATCCGACCGATCCCGTATCTGGTGACCACCCGGCTGATCGCGTCCGTGGTGGCGATAGTCCCGCTGTACGCGGCATGTCTGGCGATCGGCTATCTGACGACGCAGGTCGTCGTCGGGATCAGCAGCGGCGGCTCGACCGGCTCCTATTTGCACTACTTCACACTGATGCTGGCCGGCCAAGACATCGTGTATTCGTTGTTCAAGGCCGTCATCTTCGTGTGGATCGCGTCGACGATTCAGTGCTACTACGGGTATTACGCGACCGGCGGGCCCGAAGGAGTCGGGGTGGCGGCCGGACACGGCATGCGGGCCAGCATCACCGTCGTGATCATGGTGAACATGCTGCTCACCATGGCGCTGTGGGGCGTCGACGCCGGAGCAAGGTTCGGTGGCTAGTGCCGAACTCCTTTGAGCTGGATGGGCGCGGCCCCTCGGACCGGCAATTGCTTGCCACCGGCACAGCGGTCGTAGTGGTCACGGCCTTGCTCACCATCGCGATGTTGCTCAAGTCCACCGGCCGGCTCAACGACTACGTTCGGGTGGTCGCCGATCTGGTCAACGTCGGCGACGGTCTGCCGCAGAAGTCGGACGTCAAGTATCACGGCGTGCTCGTCGGGATGGTCGACGACGTGGTTCCCGCGTCCAACGGAAAACCCAACTACGTCCACATCGATCTCAAAGAAGAGTTCGCCAAGTCGGTTCCGGCGTCCGTAACCGCCCGAGTGGTGCCCAGCAATGTGTTCGCCGTGTCGTCGGTGCAATTGGTAGGCACCCGAAACCAGGAGAGCCCCGGCTCGACGATCAGGGCGGGCGCCCACATTCCGGAAGACACCCGGCTTCCGACCGTGCTGTTCCAGACGACTGTCAGCAAGCTGCGCGACCTGCTGGCCGCCGCCGGACGAGGCCGCGACGATAGATCCGTGGGGATCCTCGCCGCGCTGGGTGCCGCCACCGACCACCGCCGCGGCGCCCTGTTGACTGCCGGGGGGCAACTGAATCGCCTTCTCGATCAACTCAATTCGATTGTCAGTACTGACTCCGGTCCCTCGACCGTGTCCGCGCTCGTCGATGCGGCGCACGGCCTTGCGCAGACGGCTCCCGACCTGCTCGACGCCCTGCACCAGGCCGTCGAGCCGATGCAGACCTTCGCCGAGACGCGCGGGCAGTTGGCCTCGTTGCTCTCCGGCGCCGAAAACACGGTCGGAACCACACGCGAATCGTTTGGTAACCACATCGACCAGCTCATCAGGATCACCGGCGATTTCACGCCGGTGCTGGGCATCCTGGCGATGAAGTCCAATAACTTCGTGCCCGCGGTGGCCAAGTTGGACAACCTGGCCAACAGGTTCATGGAAGAGGTCTGGGTGCCGGGAAGAGACGTCGGCAACATGCGCGCGATGCTCACATTTACCCCTAGTTCCAGCTACACCCGCGCGGACTGTCCACATTACGGAGAACTCAAGGGGCACAGCTGTTTCACCGCACCGCTCATTCCGGTGCGCCCGGACCTGCCGGAAGTGCTGTTGCCGCAGAACTATCAGCCGCCCATAGATCTGGCGCCACCGCCGGGCACGGTCATCGGTCCGGACGGGAACCTCGTCGCGGTCGGACCGCCGCTGATCAATCCGAGCCCCAACCTGACCGATCCCAATCCCCCGCTGCCGGACTGGCTTCCGCCGTCGCCGCCGGTACCGGGCAGTGCGAATCCCAACAACCCGGCACCGGGGGCACCAGCGCCGGCATCACCGCCGCCGGACGCTCCATGGGTGGCCCCGGTGGCACCGAAAGCTCCGTGGATACCGCAATCGTCCTTCGGCGGAAACGTGGGGCCCATCGGTAGCCAGTACGAGCGAAACATGTTGAGCGTCATCACCGGCCAGCCGGCGACGTCGGCAACTGAGTTGCTGCTCGGCCCGGTCGCCCGCGGCACCACCGTGTCCTTGAAGCAGGGTCTGAAACCTCCACCCGGAGGTCCGAACTGACATGCAAATGAGATTTCGTGGCACGCTGATCGGCCTCACCTTGTTCATGGTCGTCGCGTTGACCCTCACCTGGCTGGTCTACGTGAGCCTGCGCCGTGACGTTGCCGGCAATACCGCCAAGTACTCGGCGTTGTTCACCGATGTCTACGGGCTACGGGAAGGCGACGACGTCCGCATGGCCGGGGTGCGGGTGGGCCGAGTGGAAAGCGTCGAGCTGGACGGGAAACTCGCGAGAGTCTCGTTCGTGGTGCAGACCGAACAACACCTGTACGGGAACACCGTCGCCTCGGTGACGTACCAGAACATCGTCGGACAGCGCTACCTTGGGCTGGCTTTGGGCTCCGAGGGCAGCCAAGAGCTGTTGGCGCCCAACAGTGTTCTGCCGCTGGCACGCACCGAGCCATCCTTTGATGTCACCGCGCTACTCAACGGCTACGAGCCGCTGTTCAGCCTGCTGAACCCGCAGGACGCCGACAACCTCACCAAGGGCATCATCACGTCGCTCCAGGGCGACAGCTCGTCCTTGACCACGCTGATCAGCCAAACATCAACGCTGACACAAACTTTCGCTGGTCGAGACCAGGCTCTCGGCGCCGTGATCACCAACCTCAACAAGGTGGTCGGTAATCTTGCCCAGCAGAACGACAATCTAGACGGGGTCATCACCCAAACCCGCGAGGTCGTTGACCAACTCGACCGACGGCGTCCGGAGCTGGTCTCCTCGTTGGGGTCACTGTCTCGGGTAATGGGCCGTCTGTCGGCCTCGGCAACCGACGTATACCCGGCACTGCGCGAATTCGTCGACCGCAAACCCGGTGTCGCCAGGCACCTGATGGATGTCGAACCGCAGGTGGCTTTCTTCGGCGACAACATCCCGCTGCTGCTCAAAGGGCTGGTCCGAGTCGGCAACCAGGGCGCCTACGGCAACGCCTACGTGTGTGACGTGAACTTCATGGGGTTCTTCCCCGGCCTCAACGATGTGGTGCCGATCATCGTCGCCGCCGCCACCCCGGGAAACAAGATGTGGCACACGCCGAGATGCAGGAGCACGGCTAGTGGCTGATTCATCCGTGCGGCTTCGACTTTCGGCGATGAAGAAGCGTCCGTTGGAGAGCTATCACAAGACGTGGCTCGGGTTTATCGCCGTCGCGGTGGTGGCGGTGCTGATCGGCGCCATGCTGGCGGTGCACGCACTCGGTGCCGGATACCGGCATTACACCGCGGAGTTTTTGCAGGCCGCCTCGCTGCGGCCCGGGAACCCGATCGCGGTCGCGGGTATCCCGGTGGGCGAGGTGACGAGCATGAAACTCGCCGGCGATCACGTCGAGGCGGGCCTGAAGATTCGCGAAAACGTGGTGCTGGGCAAGGATTCTCGCGCCAAGATCAAGGTCACCACCATCCTGGGCTCACGCTATCTGTCGGTGCAGCCCGACGGCCCGGCGGCGCTGCCACACAACACTTTTGACCTGTCGCACACCGAGGTTCCCTACGATCTGCAATCAGCACTGAAGGACGCCACCACGACGTTCGAACAGGTCGACTCCGACAGATTCGCTGAGTCGCTCGCGGTGCTGGGCAAGCAACTCGCGGGCCTGCCCGCGGTGGTACCGCAGGCCATGAAGAACATCGGATCGCTGTCATCCATCATCGCGGTGCGCCGTGACCAATTGGGCCAGTTGCTGGAAAGCACCGAACGGGTGACCAACACGTTGCGCCGCCAACAAGCCGGCCTCGGCAATCTCATCAACCAGGGGCAGGACCTGCTCGGCCAATTCGTCGCGCGGCGAGCCGTTTTCCACGCCATGATGCAATCACTGACCAACCTTGTCGACACCATGAGCCAGATCGTCGTCAACGATCGATCAGGTCTGGACTCGCTGATCGCCGACATGCGCGACTTCACCGGCATGATGGCCAAACACGACGACCTGCTGGGCAGCCTGCTGCAGATCAGCCCGATCTTCTTCCGGGAGGCCGCCAACCTGACCGGCGAGGGCAATGCGGTGAATTTCAACGCCAACAACGTCCCGCTGATCGACTCGTGGATGTGCGCAATCAGCGGCCGCGCCAAGCAGTTCGGCATGATCGAATACTTCAAGGACTGCAAGTGACGACATCGAAACTCAGGTCTAAGGCGCTGGCCATCGGCGCCGCCCTGGTGGTGCTGGCCGCAACCGCCGGTATCGGCTGGTGGTATCTGGGATCTGACCAGGACACCATCACGGTGACAGCCCAATTCGACAGCGCCTCAGGTCTTTACCAGGGCAATGTGGTCGCGGTACTGGGTATGCCGGTGGGCAAGATCATCAAGATCACCCCCAAGGGCGGCTACGTCGAAGTCGAATTCACCGTCGACCGCAACGTCAAGGTTCCCGCTGGCGCCCAAGCCGTCACGGTGTCCACCTCCATCCTCACCGACCGGCAGATTGAGCTCACGCCGCCCTACCGTGGCGGCCCGATCCTGGAAAACCACGACACCATCGGGTTGACCCGGACAAAGACACCGGTCGAATTCAGCCGCGTGCTCAACGTCCTCGACAAGGTGACCAAGTCACTGGAGGGAGATGGTCACGGCGGCGGGCCCGTCGCCGACGTGCTCAACAACGGAACCAAAATTGTTGAGGGCAACGGCGGGCAGATCAAATCGACGCTCGACGAACTGTCCCACGCACTGCGCCTTTCCAGCGACGGCGGCGCTCAGACTCGCGAGCAAATCACCACGATTATCAAGAACATCAGCACGTTGTTCGATGCGGTGGCGGCCAATGACGGCAAACTGCGCGAATTCGCCTCCACCATCCACCAAGTCAGCCAGATCATGGCCGACGAGGAGATCGGTAGCGGCAGTACCGGAAGACGATTCGACCAGCTGGTCCAACGGGCCGGCGACCTGCTCGACGCCAACCGGGACACCATCAAGCAGAGCCTGCTCAATGGGAACTCCACGCTGAAAAGAGTTACCGACCAGCGGCGCGACCTCGCCGAACTCCTCGATGTAGCGCCGATGCTTGCCGACAACGCCTACAACATGATTGACCGGGCCAACGGTGCCGTGCGCGCGCGCTTCCTGACCGACCGGCTGGCCTTCGACAGCCAGTACACCAAAGAGATCTGCAACCTGATGGGCTTACGGCAACTCGGATGCAGCACCGGCACAATCCAGGACTTCGGCCCGGATTTCGGATTGACCTATGTGCTCGACGGCATGGCCGCGATGGGGCAGAAATGATCACCGCCCGCGCCCGAAGCATGCTGGCCATCGCGGCCGCGGTACTGATCAGCTCGGGATGTGCCACGAATGGCCTTGCCAGCCTTCCTCTTCCGGCTCCGGGGCTGGGTTCGGGGGGATACACCCTGACCGTGGTGTTCTCCAACGCGCTCAACCTCCCAATGAACGCGAAGGTAAAACTCGCCGGCGCCGATGTCGGGCAGGTCGAAGCGATGAGCGCGCGCAACTACACCGCGGTCACCACGCTACGGATCAGAAACGACGTGCAGCTGCCGCGGGGCAGCACCGCCGAATTACGCACCGCCACACCACTCGGCGACGTATTCGTGGCGCTGAAGCCTCCCGCCGATGATCCCGCCAGCGATCCGATGCTGCACAACGGCGACACCATTGGCCTGGATTCGACGGCGGCCGCCGCGACCGTCGAGTCGGTGCTGAGTTCGGCGGCGATCCTGGTGAACGGCGGGGCCGTGCGCAATTTCACCAACATCATCAATGGTTTCGGCAAGGCGACCGGCGATCAAGGCCAGGCTTTCGGACAACTGATCAGCAAGTCCAACCAGCTGGTCGGCACACTCGACACGCGGTCCGACCAGATTTCAACCGCGTTGACCCAATTGTCCCGTCTGGCCGACCAACTCGATGCCAAAGACGCCGCCATCACCGATCTGATGACCGCGGCCAGGCCCGCCACCGCGACCCTGGCCGACAATACCGCCGAGCTTTCCAGCCTCGCCGTGCAGGTGGGTGACACCTCCCGGTTGCTGGCCAGGTTCCCTTCGATCGGCGGAACCGACACCAGCGGCCGAAGCATCATCCGCGACCTCAACACCATCGCCGGGGCAGCCAATGACGTCGCGGTAAGCCCGGACACCAGCTTTTACGCGTTGAACAGGATGATTCCCCCGTTGGTCAAATCGACTGCGGGAAGCGCGATTTCAGTGCATGTGGGGGTCGACAAACTGATCCTCGGATCGATTCCCGACATCGGCTTTCCGGGCGACATCGGGCTGCACGGACCACACCACTACAACGTGAACCTGCTCGTCGGCACTCTGAAGTACACCCTGTGGCGGCTGCAGGAACGCGTGGTCGGGCGGGGGCCGAATTCTCCGCAGGTTCCAGTCGTTCCCGACCCGACTGTTCCGGGACAAATCGATATCGCCCCCGACCCTCCCCCGCCGGCACCGGGCCCACCGCCACCCGGACCTCAGCCATGATCGCCGCCATCGCCAATGCCGTGGTTCGGGTGGTGCGGGCCGGCCACCGCCAACAGGTCTGGTTGTCGGTGCTGGGACTGGTGCTGACCTTGGTCGTCGCGACCGCGTATCTGCTGATCGGCGCCCTGCGGGTGACGCCGTTCGCATCGTCGTATCGGGTCACCGTGCAGTTGCCGGAATCCGGCGGCTTGCTGCCCAACCAGGATGTCGCGTTGCGGGGGGTGCGCATCGGGCGGGTCGAGTCACTACAGATCACCGACACCGGAGTCAACGCCGTCGCCAGCATCTCGTCGACGGTGCGGATCCCGGCCAACAGCGTCGTGCACGTGTCGGCGCTGTCACCGGCCGGGGAGCAGTACATCAACTTCGAAGCCGAATCCGATGCCGGGCCGTATCTGCACGACGGCAGCCACATCAGCCCGGACCACGCGACCGTCCCGGTCAGCCTGGCGCGGTTGCTCGGTGACGCCGACGGTCTGCTGGCACAGGTCGACCCGCGCAAGGTCGAGCTGATCAAGAAGGAACTGAGCCTGAGTAAGGAGGGTCCGGCGAAACTGGCGGCGATCGTCGACGGCGGCACGTTCCTGTTGTCGACGCTCGATTCGGTGCTGCCCCAAACGACCAGCATCATCAAGACCAGTCGCGTGGTGCTCACCCTGGCGAACGACAAGAACGCCGGCTTGGCCGCCACCGCAACCGAACTCAACCGCACGCTGTCCGGGGTTGCCCGAATGCAAGCCGGCTACCGGAGGCTGACCACGCAGACACCACGCGCGCTGTCGGCGGTCGACAATCTGTTCTCCGACAATTCCGACACGATGGTGCAGTTGCTGGGCAGCATGGCCACCATGTCGCAATTGCTCTACCAGCGAGTGCCGGCGCTAAACGCGCTGTTCCCCGACTACCGCGGCTCGGTGCTGGACGCCGTGGCAAGCGCCTTTCATGACCATGGAGTCTGGGCGATCGCCGATCTCTATCCCCGCTACGTGTGCGATTACGGGACGCCCGCGCATGCCTCGTCGGCCGCGGACTATTACGAGCCGTTCATGTACACCTACTGCCGCGACACCGACCCCGCCGTGTCGATCCGCGGAGCCAAGAACGCGCCGCGCCCGGGCGGCGACGACACCGCCGGCCCGCCGCTGGGAGCGGACCTGGGACGAAGAACCGACCCGACACCGAAGGGCCGCTTCACGATTCCCACGCCATACGGCGGTCCCCCGCTACCGATCGAACCGCCGCACTGACGACCAACCTAAGCTCGAGGCTAGGAGAAGATTGTGACCGCTACATCCGAGAAAGTTGCCGAGGCCGAAATGCCCGAAGCGCCAGGCTCAGAAGCCGAACCCGAAGACGTCGACAATTCCGACGCCAAAGACTCCGACGCCGACGTCAAGGACGTTGACGCCGAGGAATCCACCGAGGCCGAATCCGAGAGCACTGAAGCGACAGCCGAGGACGACGAGGATATTCCGTTCGGGCGTCAGGCCAAGAAACCGAAGCGCGAGAAGGTCGCGCTTCGCGAGCGGCCCTGGGGGAGATATCTGCGTCGCAGCCTGGTCCCGCTGTTACTGGTCGCCTCACTTTCCGTTTCCGGCTTCCTCGGATGGAAGTTATGGCAAGAGCATCAGGTGAAGGTGGCCGGCCAGCAGGCCCAGCAGGCGGCGATCGCCTACGCGCAGGTGCTGACGAGCATCGACGCGAACAAGGTCGACGAGAATTTCAGGCAGGTGCTCGACGGCGCGACCGGCGAGTTCAAGGACATGTACACCCAGTCCAGCGTGCAGCTTCGACAGCTGTTGATCGACAACAAGGCGAGTGCACACGGGGTGGTGGTGGACTCGGCCATTCAATCCGAATCCACGAATAAGGTTGTGGTACTTGTCTTTATCGATCAGACCGTGGCCAACTCGCAGTCACCCGATCCGCGCATCGACCGCAGCAGGATCAAGATGACCATGGAGAAGGTCGATGGCCGTTGGCGGGCCAGCAAGGTTCAGCTGCTGTGATCGCAAGAGTCCTCGCGGCGCTCGTATTAGCCTCCGCTGCAACGATTCCCAACGCCGCCTACGCACGAGCGTCTGCCTCGTCGTTCTGCGGCGAGCTCGGCGGCGACTGGGACGGCCAGTACTGCCACACCTCGGTGACGTCAGAACGCAACGCCGTCCGCGACATCAAGGTCGCACTACCGAGTGAGCTCATCGACAACCCGGCCACCAGCGGCGTGCTGCGCGACTACCTGCACACCTTGGTCAACAACTGGCGCAACGCCAACACGAGCATGGCCGCCGACAGCTATGGCGAGGAGAACTACGAGATCTTCCGGCACGGCAACCTGCTGAGCGTGGTGTTCCACGAGGACTACCACGCCAACGGGCCCAAACCCAACAACGCCTACCGCACCTTCACGTTCGACATGGCCAGCGGCCGGCGGCTGCAGCTGACCGATATCGTTAACGGCAATCCGCTGACCGCCATCCCGCCGCTGGCGCAGCCCTACATCGAAACCGCGTTGAATCAGGCTCCGCCGCCACATGACCCGGGGACGTACCCGTTTGTCGTCGACCGCTGGACGCCCGACAAAGTGTACTCCGGCGCGTACAAGGCGTGGGCGCTGACTCCCGACGAGTTGATCATTTACATGCCGGACTATCCGGTCGGCCACGACGAGCCGATCAACTTCTCACCCGGGCTGCCGCAGTGGTACATGGACGGCGGCACCGTCTCGGCACACATCCCGCTCACGGCGCTCGGCCCGGTACTGCGCATCTAGGCGGCGACCTCGCCGGTCTCCGCGTACAGTAGCGGTGGTTAAGTCAGCTAACTAACGCGGAGACACCAGGAGCCGGCATGGCGCGCACCGAGAACGACACCTGGGATTTGGCGTCCAGCGTGGGCGCGACCGCGACGGCGGTCGCGACCCAGCGTGCGATGGCTTCGCAAGAGCCACATCGGCTGCTGAATGACCCGTGGGCCGACCCCCTCGTGCGCGCGGTGGGCAGCGACACCTTCATCAAGCTGATCGACGGAAAGCTCGGCGACACTGACGATCCCGTCATGAACCGGCAGGCCGTGATCGAGCAGATCACCGTGCGCACCCGGTACTTCGACGACTTCTTCCGGCAAGCCACCGAGGCGGGCGTACGACAGGCCGTGATTCTGGCGTCCGGCCTGGACACCAGGGCCTACCGACTGCCGTGGCCGGCGGACATGGTGATCTACGAGATCGACCAACCCGAGGTGATCGAGTTCAAGACCCGCACGCTGGCTGATCTGGGCGCGAAGCTGCCCGCGTAACGTCGCACGGTCGCGATCGACTTGCGCGAGGATTGGCCCGCGGCGCTCGTCGGCGCCGGACTCGACACCTCAAAGCCGACCGCGTGGAGCGCCGAGGGCCTGCTGGTCTACCTGCCGCCGGAGGCGCAGGACCGGCTGTTCGACAACGTCACCCGGCTCTCGGCGCCGGGCAGCCGGATCGCCAGCGAGCACATGGATTTCAGCAGGATTCCGTCAGATTGGGCGGAAAGGCTCACCGAAAGGTCGCGGCGCATCGGCTCAAAGATCAATCTGGCCGAGTTGTTCTACACCGGTGATCGCAATAGCGCCGGTGAGTATCTCGGCGAGCACGGTTGGCGGGTCGACATTCGAACGACCGAGCAAGCGTTCTCCGCCAACGGTTTTCAGGTTCCGCAGGACGAACTGTCGTCGTTGGGCGATGCCGCCGGTTACCTGTCGGCAGTGCTGGGCTGAGTCGGTCGCCTCAGTTGGCCTGCCGGCGGCGCAGCTCGATCGAGATCACGTCGGCAATCTCCTGGCTTTCCGCCGTCTGATCGCGATCGCCGGTCGTGGTGCTGCCGGCGCGGGCCGACCTGCGAAGGCTTGCCGCCAGTTCGCTGTAGTCCCAGGCTAAGTCGCTGACTTCGCGCTTCGTCCTGCCGAGCGCGGTACACAGCGCTGCCACGATGCGCCGCACATGCAGGGCCGTGACATTGACGACTTCGACAGCGATGTCGGCGATGCGGTTCAACTCTCGCTCAAGCACGAACATCCCTTTCCTGAATGTCCCTCGAGCTTAGCCGGTGAAGTACTTGGACTGGTCAGTCCTCCGGGTTGTAACCGAGGTTGGGGGCAAGCCAGCGCTCGGCCTCGGCCAGGGTCCAGCCCTTGCGTTTCGCGTAGTCGGCGACCTGATCCTGGGCCATCCTGCCGACCACGAAGTACTGCGACTGCGGGTGCGAGAAATACCAGCCGCTAACGGCGGCGCCGGGCCACATCGCCATCGACTCGGTCAGCTCGATGCCGGTCCGCGCGCTCACATCCATCAACTCCCACAGCGTCGCCTTCTCGGTGTGCTCCGGGCAGGCTGGGTAGCCCGGTGCTGGGCGGATTCCCACGTACTTCTCACCGATGAGTGCATCGTTGTCCAGTTGCTCGTCAGCCTGGAATCCCCAGAACTCCTTGCGCACCCGTTGGTGCATCCGTTCGGCGAAAGCCTCTGCCAGTCGATCGGCGATCGACTCCAACAGGATCGCGCTGTAGTCGTCGAGAGCTGCCTTGAACTCTGCGATCTTGTCTCCGCTGCCGAGCCCGGAGGTGACAGCGAAGGCGCCGACGTAGTCAGCCAGACCGGTGTCGCGGGGCGCAATGTAGTCGCCCAGCGACCGGTTCGGGATGCCTTCGCGATGCTCGCCCTGCTGGCGCAGGTTGTGCAACGTGGTGAGCACCTCGGTCCGAGTCTCATCGGTGTAGACCTCGATGTCATCGCCGACCGCGTTCGCCGGGAAGAAGCCGATCACCCCGTTGGCAGTCAGCCACTTCTCCTTGATCAGGGTGTCGAGCATCTCCTGCGCGTCGTCGTACAGCTTGCGGGCAGCCTCGCCCGAGGCCGGGTTGTTGAGGATGTCGGGGAACCTGCCCTTCATTTCCCAGGCGTTGAAGAACGGCTGCCAGTCGATGTACTCGCGTAGCTCGGCGAGGTCGTAATCCTGAAAATCCCGCACACCGACACCTTGGGCCGGCACCGGCGGTGTGTAGCCGTCCCACTCGATCGGTGTCCGGTTCGCGCGTGCCTTCTCCAGCGTCAGCATCGGCCGCTCGTTCTTCTGCGCGTGCCGTTCGCGCAGCGACGCGTAATCCTTCTCGGTGGTCTCCAGCAGTGCTGGACGCTGCTTGTCGTCCAGCAGCGCGGCAGCCACCGGCACCGACCGCGACGCGTCCTTGACCCAAACCACCGGGCCGCTGCGGCGCGGCGATATTTTCACGGCGGTGTGGGCGCGCGAGGTGGTCGCGCCACCGATCAGCAGCGGGATCTCCAACCCCTCGCGCTCCATCTCGACGGCGAAGTTGGCCATCTCGTCCAGCGACGGGGTGATCAGCCCGGACAGCCCGATGATGTCGGCGTCGTGCTCCTTCGCCGCGTCCAGGATCTTCTGCGCGGGCACCATCACGCCGAGGTCGATCACTTCGAAGTTGTTGCACTGCAGCACGACCCCGACGATGTTCTTACCGATGTCGTGAACGTCGCCCTTCACGGTCGCCATCACGATCGTGCCGTTGGTGTCCTTGCCGGCTGCGGCGCCCGAGTTGACCTTCTCTTCCTCGATAAACGGCAACAGGTATGCGACAGCCTTCTTCATCACCCGGGCGGACTTCACGACCTGGGGCAGGAACATCTTGCCTGCGCCGAAGAGATCGCCGACGACGTTCATGCCGTCCATCAGCGGGCCCTCGATCACCTCGATCGGGCGACCACCCGCGCCGGCAATCTCGGCCCGCAATTCCTCGGTGTCGGCATCGACGTCCGCGTCGATGCCCTTGACCAGGGCATGCGTGATCCGCTCGCGGACCGGGAGGCTGCGCCACTCGGCGGCCACCGGGTCGTCGGCCTTCTCGGCGCTGTTGAACCGTTCCGCGATCTCCAGCAGCCGTTCGGCCGCATCCTCGCGACGGTTCAGGACGACGTCCTCGATCCGGTCCCGCAGCTCGGGGTCGATCGAGTCGTAAGGCACCAGCGCACCGGCATTGACGATGCCCATATCCAGGCCGGCCTTGATGGCGTGGAACAGGAAGACCGCGTGGATCGCCTCGCGGACGGGGTTGTTGCCCCGGAACGAGAACGACACATTCGAGATACCGCCGGAGATGTGCACGCCGGGCAGGTTCTCTTTGATCCAGGCGCAGGCCTCGATGAAGTCGATCCCGTACGTCGCGTGCTCCTCGATACCGGTCGCCAGCGCGAAGCAGTTCGGGTCGAAGATGATGTCCTCGGCCGGGAAGCCCACCTCTTCGGTCAGGATCCGGTAGGCGCGCCCGCAGATCTCCTTGCGGCGCTCCAGGTTGTCAGCCTGCCCCTTCTCGTCGAAGGCCATCACGACGACGGCGGCGCCGTACTTGCGGCACAACCGCGCCTCGCGGACGAACTTCTCCTCGCCCTCCTTCATGGAGATCGAGTTGACAATCGGCTTGCCCTGCACGTTCTTCAGGCCCGCCTCGATGACCTCCCACTTGGAGGAGTCGATCATCACCGGGACGCGGCTGATGTCCGGCTCGGCCGCAATCAGCTTGGTGAACCGGTCCATCGCGGCGACACCGTCGATCATGCCCTCGTCCATGTTGATGTCGATGACCTGCGCACCGACCTCGACCTGTTGCAGGGCGACCGACAGCGCGGTGTCGTAATCCTCGGCCTTGATCAGGTTGCGGAACCGGGCGGAGCCAGTGATGTTGGTGCGCTCACCGATGTTGACGAACAGGGAGTCGTCGGTGATGTTGAGCGGCTCCAGGCCCGAAAGCCGAGTAGCCACCCCGATCTCCGGCAGCCCGCGCGGCGGCTTGCCCTCGACGACCTTGGCGATCGCGGCGATGTGTGGCGGCGCCGTTCCGCAGCAACCGCCGACCAGGTTGACCAGGCCAGCCTCGGCGAAGTCCGCGATGTAGCCGGCCTGAGCTTCCGGGGTCTCGTCGTACTCGCCAAAGGCGTTGGGCAGGCCGGCGTTCGGGTAGCAGGAGACGAAGGTGTCCGCGATCCGCGCCATCTCGGCGATGTAGGGCCTCATCTCCGGCGCACCCAGGGCGCAGTTCAGACCCACCGCGAGCGGCTTCGCGTGCCTGATCGCGTTCCAGAACGCTTCGGTGACCTGACCGGACAACGTCCGCCCGGAAGCATCGGTGATGGTGCCCGAGATGATCACCGGCCAGCGGCGTCCGCGCTCCTCGAACAGCGTCTCGACGGCGAACACCGCCGCCTTGGAGTTCAGCGAGTCGAAGATCGTCTCGATGATGAGGAGGTCAGCACCACCGTCGACCAGGCCGTTGGCGGCTTCGAGGTAGGCGGCGACCAGTTGGTCGTAGGAGACGTTGCGGGCTCCGGGGTCGTTGACGTCCGGCGAGATCGACGCGGTCCGCGTCGTCGGACCGATGGCGCCGGCGACGTAGCGGGGCTTGGACGGGGTGCTGAACTCGTCGGCGGCCGCCCGCGCCAGGGCGGCGCCGGCGTAGTTCAGCTCGTAGCTCAGGTCCGTCATGTCGTAGTCGGAGAGCGAGATCGCGTTCGCGTTGAAGGTGTTGGTCTCCAGGATGTCGGCGCCCGCCTCGAGGTACTCGCGGTGGATCCCCTCGATGATCTGCGGCTGTGTGAGGGTGAGCAGGTCGTTGTTGCCCTGAAGGGCGGTCGGCCACTCCGTGAACCGATCGCCGCGGTAGCCGGCCTCGTCCGGCCGATCCCGCTGGATCGCCGTGCCCATCGCGCCGTCGATCACCATGATCCGCTCGCGCAGAGCGGCCGTCAGTTCGTCGGTGCAGTCGGGGCGGATGTTCGGCTCCAAGGCGGTCACATGCATTCCTTCCGTAACGGAAGGCGTCCTTGACTCTGCCGAGCGTGGCGGATACCGGCAACAACCGGAGAACCGTTGCAACGCCTCTCGACCAGAAAAGTCTACGTCGTCATCCGGTCGACGTCTGGACGCCTAGTTCGTCGCTGCAATCGACCCCGGCCCGCTTGGCGATCGCGGCATAGTTAGCAAAGTTAGCGAGATTGCAGCCGAGCGTATTTCGTCGCGACCGTGTCGACGCTGGTCATTGAGGTCGTCCAGCGTGAAGTCTGCGGATCACAGCAGTCACGCCACAAGCATAGTCGGCCTATGCAAATCCGCTGGTGTGCTGGTTGGCCGCGCGGCTGGGAGTAGTCCCCGGGCGGTCAGGCCTTAGGCTGATTCTGTGACTCTGCCAGATCGTGGCCCGGAAGCCGCTGGGCTACCCGAACTGCACAACACGATCGTCGTGGCGGCGTTTGAGGGCTGGAATGACGCCGGTGATGCGTCCAGCGATGCGCTGGAGCACCTGGATGCCATCTGGGAAGCCCACCCGATCGTGGAGATCGACGACGAGGCCTATTACGACTACCAGGTGAACCGCCCGGTCATCCGCCAGGTCGACGGGGTCACGCGTGAGCTGGTCTGGCCGGCGATGCGGATCAGCCATTGCCGCCCGCCCGGCAGCGACCGCGACATCGTGTTGATGCACGGCGTGGAGCCCAACATGCGCTGGCGCACGTTTTGCGCCGAGTTGGTCGCCATCGCCGACAAGCTCAATGTCGACACGGTGGTGATCCTCGGTGCGCTGCTGGCCGATACGCCGCACACGCGGCCGGTGCCGGTCTCCGGCGCGGCCTACTCCGCCGAATCCGCCGAACGCTTCGGCCTGCAGGAGACCCGCTACGAGGGGCCGACCGGCATCGCCGGGGTGTTCCAGGACGCCTGCGTGGCCGCCGGGATTCCCGCGGTGACGTTCTGGGCCGCGGTGCCGCACTACGTGTCGCACCCGCCGAATCCGAAAGCGACCGTGGCGCTACTGCGCCGCGTCGAGGACGTGCTCGATATTGAGGTTCCCCTGGCCGATCTGCCCGCTCAGGCCGAGGAGTGGGAACAGGCGGTCACCGAGATGGCCACCGACGACGAGGACCTGGCCGAATACGTGGTGTCGCTGGAGCAACGCGGTGACGCCGAGGTCGATGTGAACGAAGCCCTGGGCAAGATCGACGGCGATGCGCTGGCCGCCGAGTTCGAGCGGTATCTGCGCCGCCGCCGCCCGGGATTCGGACGGTGACCGACCGCCTCGCCCGTCTTGCCGTCCTCGTTCGACTACGAAAAGATCGTTGACCAACCCCTCGAGGGGGTTGGTCAACGACGACGATTGGACCCCATGACGGCCCTGCCTGAGACGCCCGAACCGAATCCACGCACGTCATCGGAGCCTCTCAACGAGGAGGCCGGCTATCACAAGGGGCTCAAGCCCCGGCAGCTTCAGATGATCGCGATCGGTGGTGCGATCGGAACCGGCCTGTTCCTCGGGGCCGGCGCTCGGCTGGTGAAGGCCGGTCCGGGCCTGTTCCTGGTGTACGGGGTATGTGGCATCTTCGTCTTCCTGATGCTGCGCGCGTTGGGCGAGTTGGTGTTGCACCGGCCGTCCTCTGGATCGTTCGTGTCGTACGCGCGCGAATTCTTCGGCGAGAAGGCCGCCTTCGTCGTGGGCTGGATGTATTTCCTGAACTGGGCGATGACCTCGATCGTCGACACCACCGCAATCGCTACATACCTGCATCATTGGACGGCTTTCGGGGCGGCCCCCCAGTGGCTGCTCGCCCTGATCGCCTTGGTGCTGGTGTTGTCGATGAACTTGATCTCCGTCGAATGGTTCGGCGAACTCGAGTTCTGGGCGGCGCTGATCAAAGTCTTTGCGCTGGTTGCCTTCCTGGGCGTGGGAATTGTGTTCCTGGCCGGGCGCTACCAGATCGACGGACACGACACCGGACCCAGCGTGTGGGAGGGCCACGGCGGCTTGTTCCCGTCCGGCGCAATACCACTGCTGGTGGTCGCCTCCGGCGTGGTATTCGCTTACGCCGCGGTCGAATTGGTGGGCACTGCGGCCGGCGAGACTGCCGAGCCGGAGAAGATCATGCCGCGCGCAATCAACTCGGTGATCGCCCGTATCGCGATCTTCTATGTCGGCTCCGTCGCCCTGCTAGCGCTGCTGCTGCCCTACACCGCCTACAAGGCCGGCGAAAGCCCGTTCGTCACCTTCTTTTCCAAGATCGGCTTCCAGGGCGCCGGCGACCTGATGAACATCGTGGTGCTGACCGCGGCACTGTCCAGCCTGAACGCCGGCCTCTATTCGACTGGGCGCATCATGCACTCACTGGCGGTGAGCGGCAGCGGCCCAAAGTTCGCGTCGCGTATGACGAAAAGCGGTGTGCCGTATGGCGGTATCGCGATGACCGCCGTCATCTGTCTATTCGGTATCGCGCTCAATGCCTTCAATCCCGGTGAAGCCTTCGAAATCGTGCTCAACATCGCCGCGCTGGGCATCATCGCCTCCTGGGCCACTATCGTGCTGTGCCAGCTGCGCTTCTTCAAGATGACGACCGCGGGGATTTTGAAGCGCCCGCAATTCCGGATGCCGTTCACCCCGTACAGCGGCTACCTGACCCTGGTGTTCCTGCTCGGCATCCTGGTGCTGATGGCGTTCGACGAACCGATCGGCACGTATACCGTCGCGTCGCTGGTGGTCATTGTGCCGGCGCTGTTCTGCGGTTGGTACCTGGTGCGCAACCGGGTGCTGGCCGCCGCGCGTGAGCGGATGGGCCATACCGGCCCCTATCCGACGATCGGCAACACGCCGGTACGGCCCCGGTCCTCGGAGCAGCGATCCAAATGACGTGCCGGGCCAGGCGCTAGGCCTTGCCCAACTCCTGGTTGTACGCGCTGGTGGAACGGCCAAGCGCCACAACCTCGGCATCCATCGCAGCCATCAGCTCCGAAGTGGTTCGGCGGACCGGCAATTCACCGAGGCGAGTGGACAAAACCGGCTTGAGCCAACGGAACGCGGCCACCCAGCGCGGGCAGTAGATGCGGTCCTTGCGGCCCTCGATGCCCTTGACAAAGGCCGCCGCGCAGCTGTCTACGTCGGTGGTCTTACTCAACGGCCACGGCAGCCTCTTGAGCAGGGTGCCGAACGAGGGCAGGTCGGCCTTGGTATCGCGAACCAAAGCGGTGTCGATCCAGGAC
Source organism: Mycobacterium montefiorense (assembly GCF_003112775.1). GTDB lineage: Bacteria > Actinomycetota > Actinomycetes > Mycobacteriales > Mycobacteriaceae > Mycobacterium > Mycobacterium montefiorense. Next base: position 26,643 of record NZ_BFCH01000016.1, read on the forward strand.
ATGTGTGCCGAGCCGATGCCGACGCCGAGATGGCCAACTTCCAGGCGGAGCACATTGGCCAGGTGCTCGTTGCCGGCCTTCGACATGTCGTAGGGCGCCATTCCCGGGGCCGCCGCGAACGCCGCCAGGGACGAGACGATCAGCAGATAGCCACGCCGGTCGATCAGCGCGGGCAGCGTGGCGCGCGCCGTATGAAAGACGCCGAGCAGGTTGACATCCAGCACCCGCCTGAAGGCCTCCGGGTCGACCTGTAGCACCGAACCATAGCTGGCGATACCGGCGTTGGCCACGGCGACATCGAGGCCGCCGAAACGTTCCACGGCCTTATCGACGACGGCCTGCATGGCGGGCAGATCGCGCACGTCGGCGACGACCGTCAGCGCGTGCTCGTCGCCACCGAGTTCGGCGGCCAGCGCGGCCAGCGCGGCCTGGTCCAGATCGGTCACCACGAGTTTGGCGCCCTTATTGTGCAGACGGCGCGCGACCTCCGCACCGATTCCCCGGGCACCGCCCGTAATGAGAACGACTTTGCCCTGCACCGATGCCATGGCCGACAACGTACCTTCCCCAGCGACTACAGGTCTACCCCGAGTAGCGCATCGATCGCGGCGGCTACCGACCCCGGCGCCGCGGCGTCATGTCCGCCGTAATTGAGCGCGTCGGTGGTCCAACCATCAAGTGCGGCAATAGCTTTAGGGGTGTCGAGGTCGTCGGCAAGATACTTGCGCACCCGCGCGATGACGTCGGTTGCGTCCGGCCCGGCGGGCAGCGTAACCGCGGTGCGCCAGCGTTGCAGCCGCGCGGCCGACTCGTCGAGCAGCTGCTGGCTCCAGGACCGATCCGCGCGATAGTGCCCGGCCAACAGACCCAGCCGAATCGCCGACGGCGGCACGCCTTGCGCGCGCAGCCCCGACACCAGCACCAGGTTGCCGCGACTCTTCGACATTTTATGCCCGTCCCAGCCGATCATTCCGGCGTGCACATAGTGGCGGGCGAATCTCCTTTCGCCCCTTACACATTCGGCGTGCGCCGCGGTGAACTCGTGATGCGGGAAGATCAGGTCGCGGCCGCCGCCCTGAATGTCGATGCCGCTGCCGATGCGGCTGAGCGCGATCGCCGCACACTCGACGTGCCAGCCGGGCCGGCCGGCGCCGAACGGTGCTGGCCAGCTGGGCTCGCCGGGCCGCGCGGCGCGCCACAGCAGCGCGTCGAGTTCGTCGGTCTTACCCGGACGGTCCGGGTCGCCGCCGCGCTCGGCGAACAAGCGCAGCATGGTGTCCCGCTCGTAGCCCGACTCGTAGCCGAACTGCAGCGTGGCATCCGCGCGGTAGTAGACGTCCGGGTATTCGTCATCGACAACGTAGGCCGCCCCCGACGCCAGCATTTTTTCGACAAGCTCGATTACCTCGGGAATAGCCTCGGTTGCGCCGACATACTCGCGCGGCGGCAGCACCCGCAGCGCGGTCATGTCCTCGCGGAACAGGGCGACCTCGCGATCGCCGAGCTCACGCCAATCGACGCCGTCACGCGCGGCGCGCTCGAACAGCGGGTCGTCGACGTCGGTGACGTTCTGCACGTAATGCACCTGGTATCCCAGGTCCAGCCACAGCCGGTGAATCAGGTCGAACGCCAGATAGGTAGCCGCGTGGCCCAAATGAGTGGCGTCATACGGCGTGATCCCGCAGACGTACATGGTGGCGGTCGACCACGGCGCCACTGGGCGGACCTGACGGTCGGAGGTGTCGTAGAGCCGTAGATCCGGGCCGCTTCCGGGGATCACCGGAACCTGTGCGGAAGACCACGACTGCATGCTTCGACTCTAGGCGCGGCGGGTGGGACGACCCATCTGCGGGCACCCGCTTTGCCTACCGCAAACGGTGTCGACACCGCCGGTTCTGTGCTTTGCTGTCCGATACCGAGCAAAATCGATGAGCTCCGCTGGGTGAGGTGATGGCAATGTCGCTGAATACAACCGACCGGAGAGGCCAAACCGAACCGGACGCTCGCCAGGAAGTCGTGGTCAAATGCCCGGCCACTGGAGACATCGTCGGCAGGGTCCCCGTATCCACCACGGCGGAAGTCAAGTCGCTGGCAGACCGACTGCGGGCGGCACAGCCTGCCTGGCAGCAAATGGGAGTCGCCGGCCGAGCGGAGTGGCTGGGCAAGTGGCGTGACTGGATGCTCGACCACCGCGACGACGTGTTGACTCCACTGCAACTCGAAACCGGCAAGTCTTGGGCCGACACCGGTGTCGAGATCGCCGCGGTGCAAATCGTCAACTACTGGATCGACACCGCCGCGGAATTCCTCGCCGACCAGAACGTACGTCCGTGGGGCGCAGCCAACCTCACCAAGAAGCTGACCATCGTCTACGAGCCCTATCCCCTAGTCGGTGTCATCACGCCATGGAACGGCCCGCTATCGGTGCCGCTGCTCGACGTACCCGCGGCGTTAATGGCCGGCTGCGCGGTGCTGTCTAAACCTTCGGAGATCACCCCGCTGGCTTGGCAGGTGGCGGTCGAAGGCTGGAAGCAGATCGGTGCGCCCGAGGTGCTCGACGTCGTGTTTGGTTTTGGCGAAACCGGTGCGGCCCTGGTCGATGTCGTGGATTACGTGATGTTCACCGGATCGCTCAATACCGGCCGGCGCATCGCCGTCGCGGCCGCGCAGCGGTTGATCCCGTGCAGCCTGGAACTCGGTGGCAAGGACGCGATGATCGTGTGCGCGGACGCCGACATCGACCGGGCCGTAGACGGCGCCGTCTGGGGCGGATTCGTCTACAGCGGCCAGGTCTGCATCTCGGTGGAGCGGATCTACGTCGAGGAGCCGATCTACGACGAATTCGTGAACAAGTTGGTGGCCAAAACATCTCAGTTGCGTCAGGGCATGGACGCCGCGCACGACTACTCCGCCGAGATCGGGTCACTGACCACCGAGCAGCAACTGGCCATCGTGTCCCGCCATGTCGACGACGCGGTCAGCAAGGGCGCCAAGGTGCTGGTCGGGGGCAAGTCGAGCAATCCTGCCGGCTTGTTCTACGAGCCGACGGTGCTGGTCGACGTCGACCACGGCATGGACTGCATGCGTGAGGAGACCTTCGGCCCGACCCTGCCGGTAATGAAGGTGCGCGATGTCGCCGAGGCCATCGAAAAGGCCAACGACTCCAATCTCGGGTTGGCCGGCAGCGTGTGGCCGCGGGATAAGGACAAGGCGAATGCCGTTGCGCGTCAGATGAATACGGGGACGGTGAACATCAACAACGTCATCACCGGCTTACTGCAATTCGGGGTTCCGATGCCAGGATGGAAAGAGTCGGGGCTGGGTTCGCGTTCCGGCGGCGCCGATGGCATCCGTAAGTACTGCCGCCAGAAGAGCATCGTCGCCGAGCGGGTCGCGATGAAAACCGAATTGCTCTGGTACCCCTACAGCCGCAAGAAGGGCCGTTTCGTCGAGAACGCGGTCCGGTTGCTGTCCGCCAGAGACTGGCGACGTCGCTTGGGCCGATAGCGCGCCAGCCGGTTAGCCCCACGCGTCGCGGATGGCGCCGAGCAGGATCGGAGCCACCTCGGCACGACACATCACGAAGTCGGGCAGGTACGGGTCGGGCTGGTTGTAGCGCATCGGCGAGCCGTCCAGCCGGGACGCATGCATACCCGCGGCCATCACCACTCCGACCGGCGCCGCCGAGTCCCATTCCCATTGGCCGCCGGCATGCAGATAGGCGTCGACGTCGCCGTCGATGATGGCCATCGCCTTGGCGCCTGCCGAGCCGATCCCCACCGGCTGGATCGCCAGCGTCTGCCGGATCCGGTGCAGCACGGCCGGTGGCCGGGTGGCACTGACGGCGATCCGCAGTGTCTGCGGAATACCGACCCGCGCCTGGCTGTCGGTCACGGTGTCACTGCGGTACACCATGTTGTCCCGAGCGGGCAAAGATACTGCCGCATCGGTGATTTCGCGCTGGCCATCAGTGGGACGCTGCCACAGCGCGATGTGCACCGCCCAGTCGTCACGCCCCGGCGTGGAGAACTCGCGGGTGCCGTCCACCGGGTCGATGATCCACACCCGGTCATTCTTGAGCCGCGCAAGATCGTCATAGGCTTCCTCGCTGAGCACCGCATCGTCGGGGCGCTCGGCCCGCAGCCGCCGCAGGATCAGCTCATTGGCCAGGCTGTCGCCCGCGTCGCCGAGCATCCAGGGATGGCCGAAGCCGATCTCCTCGCGCACTTTCAGCAGCAACTCCCCCGCGTCGGCGGCGAGATCGGCGGCCAATTCGGCATCGCTCATCTCTTCGGGGGCCGGGCTCACCGCTTCAGTATCGCCGACGCCAATGCCGGGTCTTAAAACGCGGGCCACGGAATGGGGCGATGCCGGCTCGGAACGGGCATCACCGGGTTTTCCAGCAGCGCGTGTGTCCGCATGCCCAGCGCCGCGATCTCCGAGGAGGTGATGTGTTCGGCCAGCACATCGCCGAACTCATCGCCCAGCGCCTCGGCCAGGCCGGCGACGGCCTGCAGCATTTGATCGTCGATCGGCTTGCCGGCCCAGCCCCACAACACCGTCCGCAGCTTGTTCTCGACGTGCAGGCACACCCCGTGGTCGACGCCGTAGATGTGGCCTTCGAGGTCGCGCAGCACGTGACCGCCCTTGCGGTCGGCATTGTTGATCAGCACGTCGAACACCGCCATCCGCCACAACCGAATGTCGTCGGCGTGCATCAGGATGACCTCGTCGCCGTCGTAGTCCTGGGCTCGTAGCACCGGCAGATAACCCGCCTGTTGATTGTGGGCGGGGAACAGGTCCACCAGATCCGGCCCCGGCCGTGGGTCGGTGTCCACCGCGTCACCGGGCTGTTGCACCCATAGCTGCAGCATGCCCGGACCAGCTGGACCGCGACGAATGATGGTGTAGGGCACCAGGTTCCAGCCCAGTTGCGTCGACACCAGATACGCGGCGAATTCGCGGCCGGCGAGCGTCCCGTCGGGGAAATCCCAGAGCGGCTGCTCACCGGAGATCGGCTTGTAGACGCAGTGCACGCTGGACTCGTCGCGCGTGGACTCACACAGGAAGGTGGCGTTACTGGCCGAGCGGATCCGTCCGAGAACGGTCAGCTCGCCGTCCCGCAAGATTGCGCGATCGTCATTCCTCGGGTTCATCGTTAGACCCGAGCAGCGCACCGCGCTTATAGCCGTTGGAACGCGCGCAAATGTGGCCCTCAGGGTCCAGCGGTTCGTCGCACAGGGGGCATGGCGGACGTCCCGCCGAGATCACGCGATTGGACCGGGTGGCGAACTGGCGTGCCGACTCCGGGGTCAAAAACACGCGCACCGCGTCGGGACCCTCATCGGTGTCGTCGAGCACGACCGACGCGTCGAACTCGGCGTCGGTGACGGCGAGCAGTTCGACCACCACCGTCTGGGCTTCCGAGTCCCAGCCCAGGCCCATGGTCCCGACCCGGAATTCCGCGTCGACGGGCGTGCTGAGCGGGTTGAGGTCATCGACCTCGGCGGGCTCCGGCGGGACGGGTGTGCCGAACCGGCGATTCACCTCGATCAGCAGCGCACCGATGCGTTCGGCGAGCACCGCAACCTGTTGCTTCTCCAACACCACGGAAACCACCCGGGAATCGCCCTCCGCTTGGATGTAGAAGGTGCGATTTCCGGGCTGACCGACGGTCCCGGCCACGAAGCGGTCGGGTGTGCGGAATACATGAATTGCGCGAGGCATGGCACCTCCCAAAATACCGGCTGTTGCCCTCGCAACGCGATTCGATCGGTTGCGGTAGCGGAATTAGTCTGTGGTTCCCCCGACCACCGCGTCGCTCGACGGCTCCGCCTCGGCCGGTTGTTGTTGCGGCTCTTCTGGTTTGTCACTTTCGGCGTCACCCTTGGGCGGCGGTCCGGCCCGCAATGCGGCGGCCAGCCGCCCGCCCGTGTGGTTGACGTGTAACACGAACGGCCGCAGCGTGGTGTAGCGGATGACACTCACCGATGCGGGGTCGGCAGTGACGCGCTGGAAGCCGTCCAGATGCATGCCGTATGCGTCGGCGATCAGCGACTTGATGACATCACCGTGAGTGCAAGCCACCCACAGCGCGTCACCCTTGTGCTCCTCGCTCAGCCGCCGGTCGTGTTCGCGCACCGCGGCGACTGCGCGCGCCTGCACCTGTGCCAGTCCCTCGCCGCCGGGAAAGACCGCGGCACTGGGATGGGCCTGCACCACCCGCCACAGCGGCTCGTTGGCCAGCTCGCCGATCTTGCGGCCCGTCCAGTCGCCATAGTCCACCTCGGCGAGCCGGTCTTCGACGAGCGGCTCCAGGCACAGCGCCTCGGCCAGCGGCGCGACCGTGTTCCGGCAGCGCAGCAGCGGCGAGGTGACCACCGCACGAATCGGCAGGTCACCGATGCGGTCGATCAGCCCGACGGATTGCTCGCGGCCCTTGTCGTCGAGGTCGACACCTTCGGAGCGGCCAGCCAGGACGCCCGCGGTGTTGGAGGTCGAGCGGCCGTGGCGTAGCAGGATGACGGTCATGTCGCGGCCACCGTTCCGGTCGTTAGCAGGGTCAGCACGACGGCTCCGGCCACTGCCCGGTAGCCCACGAACCAATACATGCTGTGCTGCACCAAAAACCGCAGGAACCAGGCCACCGCGGACAGACCGATGACGAACGCGATCACTGTGGCCACCAACAGCTGCGGGCCGGTGGCGCTCATGCCCGAGGTGACCGGGTGAAAAGCGTCCGGGATCGAGAACAGCCCGGAGGCGAACACCGCGGGAATGGCCAGCAGAAAACCGAATCGGGCGGACAGCTTGCGGTCGAGTCCTAAGAACAGCCCGGCGCTGATCGTCGCCCCGGACCGTGACACGCCCGGAATCAGAGCCAGACATTGCGTGGCCCCGACCACCAGGGCGTCCCGCCGGTTCAGCTGCTCGACGTGACGGGTCTGCCGGCCGAGGTACTCGGCCAGCGCGATCACGGCCGAAAACACCACCATCGCCGTCGCGATCACCCACAGGTTGCGCACACCGGAGCGGATCTCGTCTTTGAACAGCAGGCCCAGCACACCGATCGGGATACTGCCGATGATGACGTACCAGCCCATCCAGTAGTCGAGATCGCGGCGCGCCGTTGCGACCAGGCCGGCGAACCAGGCTTTGAGGATGCGCCAGATGTCGCGCGCGAAGTAGACCAGCACAGCGGCCTCGGTGCCCAACTGGCTCACCGCGGTGAACGAGGCACCGGCGTCGCCGGAGAAAAAGACCCGGGAGACGATCGCCAGGTGCCCGGACGACGAGACCGGCAGGAACTCGGTCAAACCCTGCACTACAGACAGCACGGTGACCTGCCACCACGACATCGCCGCTACCGCTGCCACGACGACGACCGTACCTGGTGCGGGTCGCCGCTACCTGAGGTGACTAGTGAGGGACGGGGACCGCTGCAGCGACCGAGTCGCGCACCGCGGCGGTCAGACTGCGCTCGTCGGTGACGTCGATGTCGACCAGGCCGCGCACCGCGGTCGCGACCACGTCCTCGGCCTGCGGAACCGGCCCGGCAAGGTGCGTCCGGTAAACTTCGACGACGAGCGAACGATGCTCAATGTGAAACGAAAAGCTGCGTCCATCACCGACTTGCCCGTAACCGCTCGCAAAGATCCCTGTCGAAATATCTTCGACAGCAAACTCTTTGTCTGCGGTATGCCGGTCAGCGATGACGGTCACAATCCGACCATACCTCTCCAGTGCGGGCGGATGCGGGCAACATGGCCCCATTGGATGCGCCAGCATTCCTTAGAATTTGAACTTCATGTCCGCCGATTCAAGGTTGGTTGTTGCTAACACGACGTAAGCACCAGAAACGAACAGTTCAGCGGCGTTTTGTTGGCCTGCTTATTTTGCTAGCGCTGGTCGCTGGTTGTTCATCGAATCCGCTCGATAGCGCCCCGCCCACCATCGAGGCGGCACGTCCGGCCGTGTCGCCGCCGGTATCGCAAGATCCGGCCGGCACGGTGCGGCCGCTGGCCGGGCACGCGGCGGCGACACTGTTCGACGACGGCACACACCAGTTGGCGGTCTTGGCCCCCTCCGAAAACGCAGCCGATCTCCGAGCCCCCGCCAGCATCACCGTGTTCGGTCAAGGGCAGGTCGCGCCGCGCGTAATCGCTTTGCCGGGACCGACGAGCGCGCTGACCGGCGACGGCCACGGCAAGGCCTATTTGGCCGCCCGCGGCAGCTATTTCGTGGTGGATCTGGCCACCGGGCGCACCGCGCGGGTTACTGTCGCCGATTCGGCGAGCGTGGATTTCACCGCTATCGCACGCCGCGCCGACGGCTTACTGGTGCTGGGCAGCGCCGACGGCGCCGTGTACACGCTGGCTTCGCCGCCCGACGGCACGGACACCGCGGTGGTCAAGAGCCGGAAGAAGATCTTCGCCAAGGTTGATTGGCTTGTCACACAAGGAAATACGATCGTGGTTCTGGATCGCGGACAGACCTCGGTGACGACGATCGGCGCGGACGGTCGTGCCGCCCAATCACTGCGGGCCGGCCAGGGCGCGACGACGATGGTCGCCGATCCGGTGGGCCGGGTCCTGGTGGCCGACACCCGCGGCGACGAACTGCTGGTGTACGGCGTTGATCCGCTGATCCTGCGACAGGCCTACCCGGTGCGGCAGGCCCCGTACGGATTGGCCGGCTCTCGCGATTTGGCGTGGGTGTCACAAACCGCATCGAATATGGTTATTGGTTACGATTTGTCAACCGGAATTCCCGTCGAAAAGGTGCGTTACCCAACTGTGCAGCAACCCAACTCGTTGGCCTTTGACGAAGCTTCGGGCACCTTGTACGTGGTGTCGGGATCCGGGGCAGGAGTTCAGGTCATCGAGCATGCGGCGGGACCGCGTTGACCACGGCACGGTGGAGCCGGCTACCGGCGGGCTGGGACACGGATATGTCCGACGACTACGAGTGGGTGCCGTTGCGCCTGCCGCCGGAGGTGACCAGGATCAGTGCCTCCATCCGGTTGTCCATCGAGGCTGAATATCGCGGCTGGGAGCTGACCCGGGTGCGGCTCTACACCGACGGCAGTAGACGGGTGCTGTTGCGCCGCAAGAAATCTCGTGTCAATGACCGGCGGCCCGATCAGCCGGAACTGTGACGGCGCACGAGCGGCGTCTTAGCGTGTACGGCTTGCTGCGCCGGCTGTTCTTCGTGATTCCGCCCGAACGTATTCACACCCTGGTGTTCGCCGCCCTGCGCGGCGCGACCGCCGCCGGGCCGTTGCGGCGGCTGCTGCACCGGCTGCTTGGCCCGACCAATCCGGTGTTGGCCAGCACGGTGTTCGGTGTGCCCTTCCCGGCACCGCTGGGCCTGGCCGCCGGCTTCGACAAGGACGGCATGGGGCTGCTCACTTGGGGCGCCTTGGGTTTCGGGTATGCGGAGGTCGGGACCGTCACCGCGCACCCGCAGCCCGGCAATCCGGGTCCGCGGTTGTTCCGGCTGCCCGACGACCGGGCGTTGCTCAACCGGATGGGGTTCAACAATCACGGCGCCGGGGAGCTGGCCACCCGGCTGGCCCGCCACCAGCCGGACGTGCCGATCGGGGTGAACATCGGCAAGACCAAGGTCACACCGGCCGACGAGGCCGTCGAGGACTACCGGGCCAGCGCCCGGCTGGTCGGCCCGTTGGCGTCGTATCTGGTGGTCAACGTCAGCTCGCCCAACACGCCCGGGCTGCGCGATCTGCAGGCCGTCGAGTCGCTGCGGCCCATCCTGTCGGCCGTCCTCGCCGAAGCGTCGGTACCGGTGCTGGTGAAGATCGCGCCGGACGTCTCCGATTCCGACGTCGACGACATCGCGGACCTGGCCGTCGAACTGGGCCTGGCCGGCATCGTCGCGACCAACACCACGGTGTCGCGCGACGGCCTGCGCACGCCGGGAGTCGACGAGCTGGGCCCCGGCGGCATTTCCGGGCCGCCGGTGGCGCGGCGCGCGGCCGAGGTGCTGCGCCGGCTCTACCGCCGGGTCGGCGATCGGCTGGTGCTGATCAGCGTCGGGGGCATCGAGACCGCCGACGACGCCTGGGAGCGGATCACCGCGGGCGCCTCGCTGCTGCAGGGCTACACCGGCTTCATCTACGGAGGCGGCTTGTGGCCCAAGCACATTCACGACGGCATCGCGAAGCGGCTACACGACGGCGGGTTTACCTCGCTGAGCGATGCGGTCGGCTCGGCCGCCGGAGAGCTACCACCCGGCTAAATCACGCCGCGCCGTCTTCTCCGTCAGCCAACAGGTTCTCCGGGTGATGGAACGTGTTCACCCTTGGCTGCCCGCGGTCGAGATGTGGTGGCGGGATCCATTCCGTGTCACCGTCTTTGCGCTTTCGTGTGTTCCAGCCGGCCTCGAGCAGTTTGTGATCGGGGCCGCAGGCCAGCGTGAGCTGGTCGATGTCGGTGCAGCGGGTTGTCGCCCAGTCTTCGACATGGTGCACCTCGCACCAGTACCCGGGTATGTCACAACCCGGTCGAGTACAGCCACGATCTTTGGCGTACAACACTATTCGCTGCCCGGCCGAGGCCAGCCGTTTGGTGCGATACAGCGCAACGGGTTTGGCATCGTCGAAGATCACCAGGTAGTGGTGGGCGTGGCGGGCCAGACGGATCACATCGCGGATGGGGAGGACGCTGCCGCCGCCAGTCAGTCCCTTACTCGCTGCGGCTTCGAGGTCTTTGAGCGTGGTGGTCACGATGATCGTGGCCGGTAAACCGTTGTGCTGTCCTAGTTTTCCACTGGCCAGTAGTGCCCGCAGCGCGGCGTTGATTCCGTCGTGATTGCGCTGGGCGTTGGTGCGGCCATCGCACCGCACCGCGTCTTGATCGGCCTCGCCGTCCACGACAGGCACGTCATCGTCGGGGTTGCACATGCCGGGAGTGGCGGATTTGGCCAGCACGGCCTCGATGGTCGCGCGGGCCTCGGGAGTCAGCCAGCCGCTGAGCCGCGACATGCCGTCGATGTCCTGCTTGCCCAAAATCAGCCCACGCCGGCGGGCCCGGTCGCTGTCGGTGTAGTTGCCGTCGGGGTTCAGGCAAGCGGCCAGCCGGTCGGCGAGTTTGGCGACCTGGTCCGGCCGATACTGGGTGGCGTGTTCGGCTAGATCCTTCTCCGCGCATTCCCGGGTCTCGATGTCCACCCACTGCGGCAGCCGGTCGAAGAACTGGCGGATCACCGCGATGTGGGATGGGCCGATCTTGCCGTCGCGCTGGGCCACTGCCGTCGCGGTCAATACCGGCGGCAGCGGCTCGCCGGTGAACGCACGCCGCGGCCCCAGTTCGACTGCCTCGGCAATACGCCGGCTGGCTTCACTGCGCGTGATTCGTAGCTGGTCGGCGAGCACCGCGGTCAGAGTTCCACCCAGCTCACCAGAGTCGGACTGTTCGCCGATCTGGTTGATCAGTTCATGCCCCGGCGCCCGCAGGCGCCGAGTCTCGCGTTCGAGTCGCTCCAGCAATGCCAGCCGTTCGGGAGTGGTCAGCACATCGAATGTGTGCCCGACAACGCGCGACACCGCGCTGCGCAGTGCGTCGAAACCCGCTTGGATCTCCTCGCGACTACTCGAACTCATGTTCGAATGATAATCGCGCCCACCGACAGAAAACGCCGGCCCTGAAATCACTGAAACTAAAGTGACTCAAGTGGTTTGGGGCGCTCCGAAACAGCAGCCGGGTCAGCAGCACAGAGATATTCTTTGCCATCGCGAACAATATGCAAGCTACACGCGATGCTGTAATTCGCTGTTCTCCGCGCTGACGACAACTGTATGGTGGCCGCACCACAATCGATCCTCCCAAAGGAGACCTCCGGTGCGATTCAACCGATTGACGATTGTCGGAACCACTGCCATCGCAGTGGTTATTGCGAGCTGCGTGAGTGGCACGGCGAACGGCGAGCCGCCCGACACTTCCACCTGTTACGACCTTGGCGGCGCCAAAGACGACCTGATGCTCGCGTCGAAACCGGAGACCGCCCGCAAAGCTGCCGACACGCTGGAGAAGTACGGTCCTCCCGACCAGGTTAAAGCCGCGATCGAGCATTTCGTCACCACGGTTGGCGCCCAACCCAGCGATCCCACTCTCGACGTCAATCGCAGCTCAATTGCCAACTGGCTCAAGCAAATGTGCCCGATGTTGAACACCTACTGAAGGTATTCGGCGACGAAATCCACCGTGCGGCGATGCCATTCGAAATACCGCCGCACCATGTGATGACCCACGCCCTCGATGCCCACCCACTGCGCATCCATCCCCCGCTCGCGGGCCCGTAGCGTCTGGATGCGAGAGCTGACTGGGTCGGTCCGGGTATCGGCGGTGCCGTGCACCACCAGCAGCCGGGTGGACACCGGAATCAGGTCACCGTCGTCGCGGGGCCAGTACGGCGCCAGTGCCACCACGGCGCCGACCTGCCCGTCGGCAGCCAGCCGGGTCGCGACTCGACCGCCCATCGAATGACCAACCAGAACAATGCTTTTCGGCTCGAACCGGTGACGGATGGCGTCAAGGGCGGCGGTGGCGTCGGCCACCGCGTCGTAGCGCGGACTGTTCCACCCGCGGAGACGGTACTGGACGCGTCGCACCTCGACGCCGCGGCCCAGTCGCCACCGCAACGCGGCAGCGACCAACATCATCCGGATGTTGGCCAGCTGCCACCAGCGGGAAGCCTCGTCGCTGCGCACCCTGCCGCCGGGCAGAACCAGCACACACGCGCGACGCTTCACGACTTTCATTCGGAGCCTAGGCCGGTGCGGTCGGAACTGCGCTCAGTTCTGTTCGTAGGTGCCGACGATGTAGGCCCGCGCGATCGCGTGCTGGAACAGATTGAAGCCGAGAAACGCCGGGCTGGCGTCCTCGCTGAGGTCCAGCTTGTCGACGTCGACGGCGTGCACCGCGACGAAGTAGCGATGCGCACCATGTCCGGGCGGCGGCGCGGAGCCGATGTAGCGGCGCATGCCGGCATCGTTGACCAGCTGCTGCGCGCCGCCGGGTAACTCGCGACCGTCTCCGGCGTCCGCGGGCAGCTCGGTGACGTCGGCCGGCAGGTTGGCCACCGCCCAGTGCCAGAAGCCGGACGCCGTCGGGGCGTCGGGGTCGTAGACGGTGACCGCGAAGCTGCGGGTCTCCGCGGGGAATCCCGACCAGCTCAGCTGTGGGCTGACGTCTTCTCCCCCGGCGCCCATGATGCCGCTGACCTGCGGCGTGGCCAGCGGCTGACCGTCGGTGATCGAGGTCGAGGTCAGGGTGAACGACGGCAGCTTCGGCAGCGCGTCATACGGGTCGGGCAAGCTCATGGGCGATCCTCTCGTTTCGGTTTTTCTGCACTAGCAATGGGTCAGGAAGTGGGCCAGCACCTCGACGCCGAACCTCAGCGCATCCACGGGTACCCGCTCATCGACGCCGTGGAACAGCGATGCGAAATCCAATTCCGGCGGTAGCTTCAGCGGCGCGAAGCCGAAGCAACGAATACCCAAGCGCGCAAAGGCTTTCGCGTCGGTGCCACCAGACATCATGTAGGGGACCGTACGGCCGTCCGGGTCGATCGCCAGCACCGCGGCGTTCATCGCGTCGACCAGGTCGCCGTCGAAGCTGGTCTCGTACGACGGCAAATCCCTGATCCACTCCCGCGTCACGTCCGGCCCGATCAATTTGTCGATCTCCGCCTCGAACGCGGCCTGCCGGCCGGGCAGCACGCGGCAGTCGACCACAGCTTCGGCGGTCCCGGGAATCACATTGGCCTTGTACCCGGCCTTGAGCATCGTCGGGTTGGCGGTGTCGCGCACCACCGCTTTCAACATGCGAGCCATCGGGCCCAACTTTTCGATCGCGCCCTCCACATCGCCGGATGCGGTGTCGAAGGTCAGGCCGGTCTCCTCGCTGATGGCGGCCAGGAACTGCACCACCGTGTCGGTCATCACCAGCGGGAACTGATGCCGGCCGATCCGGGCGACCGCCTCGGCGAGCAGAGTGACCGCGTTGCGATCGTTGGCCATCGAGCCGTGGCCGGCCTGACCGCGGGCGGTCAGCCGCATCCACTGGATGCCCTTCTCAGCCGTCTCGATCAGATACAGCCGGCGTTCACCCCCGTCACGACGCGGCACGGTCAACGAGAAACCACCCACTTCGCCGATCGCTTCGGTGATGCCGTCGAACAGCTCGGGGCGGTTCTCGACCAGCCAGTGCGATCCGAAGCGGCCGCCGTGCTCCTCGTCGGCCACAAACGCGAACACCAGATCACGGGGCGGCACGATGCCTGCCTGCTTCAGCTGGCGTGCGACGACGATCATCATGCCGACCATGTCCTTCATGTCGACCGCACCGCGGCCCCAGACATAGCCGTCCTCGATCGCGCCGGAAAAGGGGTGCACGCTCCAGTCGGCCGGTTCGGCCGGCACCACGTCGAGATGCCCGTGGATCAGCAGCGCGCCGCGTGAGCGGTCCGCGCCCTCGAGGCGGACGAACACATTGCCCCGCCCGGGTGCGCCGGACTCCAGGTACTGCGGCACGTAGCCCACCTCGGCGAGTTGCTCGGCGACCCAGTGCGCGCATTCGGCCTCGCCCCGGGTAGTTTCGGGTTCACCGGTGTTGGTGGTATCGAACCGGATCAGCCTGCTGACGACTTCGACCACATCGTCACTCGGATGGTTGGGAACTCCGTTCTCAACGGTCACAACCACCTTTCCTACCATTGCCCGGGACGCCCGGCTCGGGCAGCGGAAGCCCCGGGCCGGGCATCGGCGAGCTAACTTGGGTCCGCGCGGGCCGATCCGCTAGCCTTAGCTGCCAACTCTCGTTGGTCTGGTCCGAGTGGCGGAATGGCAGACGCGCTAGCTTGAGGTGCTAGTGCCCTACTAATGGGCGTGGGGGTTCAAGTCCCCCCTCGGACACAACTATCAAGAACAGCGTCAGGCATTTCAGCTCGCCGGCTCCGGTGGACGGGTCGGACCCAGCGCGCCTGAGCTTATTGAGAAATCAAGGTATAGCGCGCAGTTAGGCCCAGCCGGACCCGACGGCGCTGTCGGTGCTGGCCATGTTGTTGCCCGCGGACTGCACCTTCTGGCCGTGCTGGTTGGCCTGCTCGTAGATCACCTGGAAGTTACGACCCAACTGGGTGATGAACTCCTGGCAAGACACCGAACCGGCGCCACCCCAAAAGTCACCGGCGGCCAGCACATCGCGAACGATGGCCTGGTGCTCGGCTTCCAGCGAAGCAGCCTGCGCGCGGATCACGGCGCCGTGGGCGTCCACATCTCCGAACTGATAATTGATCGACATTATCTACGTCCTCCCTTGAAAGTGTTTGGGTAGCAGCGAGTTTCGCGGCTAGTGGCCGAGGGCCTGCTGCGAGGCCTGCTCTTGCGTCTCGTAGTTGTTGGCGTCACGGATCAGCCCGTCACGCACATCGTGGAGCATGTTGATGATGTTGGTGAACGCCTGGTTCATCTGACCCATGGTGTCGTAAGAAGTGGCCTGAGCCTGACCGCTCCAGCCCGCGCCGGCGATGTTCATCGACGACGACCACATCCTGCGAGCCTCATCCGACACCGTCTGCGCGTGCATCTCAAAGTGACCCGCCATCGCACGCATCGCGTGCGGGTCGGTCATAAAACGTGTTGCCATATTGCCCTTCTCCTTAGGTGACCATCAAGGCGCGGTTACGCCATTTTCCATTTTCAATTAATCAGCTAGAACTAATTGTATCTGAAACCTGGAAGAATTTCTAGTCAAAACAGGTGAAAACTGCGAATTGCGTGATCAAATCTGAAAGGCTTTCCGGAGATCGGTCTTTGATCGTTACGGCCAGTGCGTTGCCATTGGGGGCTGCGGACGGCCCGGCTGAGGGCCGGATTGCCAAATGGGCAGATAGAGTTGCCGGGTGAATTCTCCCCAAAAAAGGCAGCTCCGGGCGCAGGCACGCAGGTACGCCTTGCTCCGCGCGACGGTCGAAGTCGCTGCCGCCAAGGGCTTCGCTGGCCTCACCCACCGTGCGGTCACCGAGCAGGCGAATCTCCCGTTGGCAACGGCCAGTTACTTCTTCAATTCGATCGCTGACCTGGGTCGTGAGGCTCTGCTGGTATTCGTCGGAGAGGACATCGCAAACCTGCACCAATTGGCATCGGCACTCGCGAACGAGCACCGAACCACCGATGAAGTGGCAACGGCGTTTGCGTTGGCTGCCGCTCCGCGATGGCCAGACACCGCCGCACTTCTCGAGGCCTATCTCACCGCCGCCCGTCAACCTGAGTTTCGCGACACGATGGGCGAAGCACTGACCGCCGCGCACGCCGTGGCAGCGGCCGCCGCTACGGCGGCGGGTATGCCCGAGCCGCAGGAAATTGCCGCGGGCCTGGTCGCGCTTGCACACGGATTCGCCCTGCATAATTTGGCCCTCCCGGACATCGTCGACATTGACGACCAGCGACGTGCCATGCGAACCATGCTCATCGGGCATCTTGTCGAATGTGGACGAATCGATGAGGTGCTGCGCATTACCGCGCAGCAATAGTTCGGCGCCGCCCGATTGGTTATCCGACACCGATGTGCGGCACCACACTGTGCGGCCGCTGCGCCGCAGTCGGAGTCGCGGCGCCGCGGCTGGTCATCGCGCCCGGCATGCCGCCGCCGAGACCGCCGAGGCCGGGGGGCATTGGCGTCATCGGAGTAGTTCCCGCAGCAGCCACCGGCTCCTCGGTAAGCACAGTGGGATTAGATATCGCGCCCAGTCCGTGTAGAGCCGAACTGGCCATCCCCACCGGTGACGAACCCGGCCAGGTGGGCGGCACTGACATGGCTCCCACCAGCCGTGACTGCCCGAGACTTGCCGATATCCCCCGACCCATTGCCTCGCCACCCAGGCCCTTTACGGCGGTTGCGGTAGCGGAGGGGGACTTGGGCAGGTCGGCGGCCATTCCCTCAACTGCCGCACCGACCAACCCGGTCGCGTTCGGCTTCGCGGTTTGTCCCAACTGCATGAGCGGGCCCATCACCGTGCCGACTGGCCCTAACGCTGCCTGCGCCGCCGACATCAATTGTGATACGCCCATCTCGGATGCCATCGTTGGTGCCCCGGACAACCCTCTGGCAAGTGAAGACATCCGCGAGGGTGGCACTGGGGCTGACGCTGCAGGCGCCGGCGGTGGCGACGCCGCGGCAGCGAATTCCTCCAAATTCACCGGCGGTGCATCAAACGGCGTCAACGCTGCAGACAACGACATCGCCTCGCCGTGATAACCGGACATCGCGGCCACGTCCTGTGCCCACATCTCCATGTATTCGCATTCTGTAGATTCGATCGCCGGAGTATTTTGCCCTAACAAATTCGTCGCTATCAAAGCCAGAGACAGCGTTCGATTGGCCGCTATCACCGCCGGATGCACCGTGGCAGTCATTGCCGTCTCAAACGCCATTGCCGCCAGTTGGGCTTGACCTGCCGAGAACGTCGCATGCGCGGCGGCCGCCGTCATCCAGGGCACATACGGCGAAACTGAAGCCGCCATCGCTGCTGACGCTGCCCCAGTCCACGGTCCACTTGTCAGGTCGGTAAGCACCGATTGAATCGCCGCTGCCGTCGCTTGCAAATCCGCGCTCAGTCCTTCCCAGGCGGTTGCCGCGGCGAACAACGGCGCCGGCCCCGCACCAGTATAGATTCGCTCCGAGTTGATCTCAGGCGCCAACCACGCAAAATCCAACATCGCCGCAATCCCTTCAATCAATCCGACACTTCAACGGATCCGATGACGGCCGACAAGCCGCCCCGCCGGTGGGAAGCCCGCTATCAGTGGGCTTATTTATGACACTAGAAACGGTTCCTGAGATTACCTAGAATATTTTCTAGATTTTTAATGTGAATCATTGCGGCAATGCTTTCAGGGGGCGTTGTATGCAGGGCGTAGATCGCAGGACCGGGATGACCGAGGAGAACGGGTCACATATGCACGCGCACAGGCGCGGTGGAGTGTACAAAGCACTGCGAACCGCGGTCATCGCCGTCGTTGCGCTGATCGCCGTCCTCTCGATACCGGTCAAGCAAAGGTGTGGCGCACCGGGCATTTGGTGTGCCGCGGCGGTGGATTCGCAGGGCTACGCGCATTACTACTACGAGGTCGAACCGCTGGGTGTCTACCTCGTCGAAATTGTCACCGGCTCGAATAGTCGTCTCTTCTACGAGTCCGGCGAGGACCTCGAGGAGCCGTCACACACAACGCCACAGACACGTAGCCCCGCAGGGTCTCTCCCTGATCGATCGATCAGGTATCTCGTCGAGCCCAGCACCGAAACCCCTGCCGCCCGGTTGGAGCCGACATTGAGGTGACCCCCACTCCGCCCGCGGCGAACTCGAGGCATAGCAGGTGAACCGAACATCACTTCGCCTAAACGGCGACGTCGAGCAACTCGGTTTGTGCGTTGTGGATCTTGGCCGCAAGAATTTCGGGCTTGGCGACTGCTGGCACGTCAAAGGTTGTTATCCCGACGCCGGGAGGGTCGTACCCGAAGTAGATCCGTCCCAATGAGAACGGGAAATACCCGGTGTTATAGATGCCGTCCGCGGTTGTCGGCGTGGTGACGGTGGGACCAGCGGAATCATTGACGGTCTGCGTGTACAGCGGGGTCCCGTCGAGCGCGGTAACGGAAATGATCGTTCCGGCTGGCACTTTCGCGCCGACGGGAATGTTTCCGATGAGGTCTGAGGGAAGGTATCCGTACCTGCCACCCGTATCGACGATCGCCGGGACGGCTTGGGGTTGCCCCCCGTTGATCGATACGTTCACTTTGGTACCCGCCGCACCGAGCATCGACGCCGTGCCGGAAAGCGGGTTGGGACCGAACTGGCCACAATTGCGAGGCTCGTCAATGAGCATGCCGTTGCCGAGAATGCCCGGTAGCGCTTGGGTGGGACTGGTCGTGAAATACGGGGGAGTTCCGGTAATCGCTCCAATGCCGACAATGGGTTCCACCATCGAGGGCTCAATCGGTGTCGTGACGCCGGTGACCGTATTAGTCATCGTCGCGGAACTGACCACGCCGATGTTGGTGGGCCTGGTGATGATTCCGTTTCCGAAATCGACCGGGACCCGATAGACGTCGTAGTAATTGGTCTCGAATTGTGGAGCCTGGCCAAACTCGATTGATGACGACCCATTGCCCCACCACAGCCCGCCGGCCCCACCGGTGCCGCCAGTGCCGAGCAGGCCGGCCGCGCCGCCCGGACCACCCGCCCCCGCAATCACGTCGCAATACCCGCCGATGCCGCCGATGCGAGCGTGGTGGGGAATCTCGACCAGCAAGTGCTGCAAG
>NZ_BFCH01000017.1:0-380841 GCF_003112775.1 Mycobacterium montefiorense
CCCGCCCAGGCTCCGGCCGCAGCGGCCGGAGCCTGGGCGGGAGCAGCGGTGGGGGCCGGGGCGACGGCCCCGGGCGCGGCCACTCGGAAACCGCTGATGATGGCCTCGGTGGCGGGTGCGTCTCCGACGGCCACGGCCCGGTCGGTGGTCACCGAGAACGACACCAGGTACGTGTCGTGGCCCGACGTCGCGAGCACGTGACGGCGTGAGGTGTTCAGTGTCACGTCGCCTTCGCGGTAAGTCCCCTCGATAACTGACGACGGGAATCCGTCGAAATCGGCCATCGACGCGTTGGTGGACTGCCAGGCCAATAGCTTCTGGCTGTCGACGTAGCCGTGCGAGATGGCTTCCTTGGGATCGAAATTGCCGACCAACTTGTAGACCACGACCTGCGCGTTTGATGTGTAGACGCTGCTGCCTTGTCGGTCAGCGATCACCGCGAACGCATCGGGCACATTGGGGTCGGGCACCTGGGTCCAGCGGGCCGGAACCGGCAGCGTGATGTCGAGCGCCTTGAATGCCTGCGGCTTCTGCGGCTCCAGCTTGACGCCCTTCGAACCGAAGTAGTCGCGCAGCGTTCCGGAGGCCGCCGGGGTGACTGCTTGCGGTGCCGGCGTAATCGCGGCAGCGTTAGGCGTCGCAGCCGGGGCGGCTGCGCTGTTGGGCACCGCGGGCGAGGCGCCGACGCTCGGCGGCGCGAACGGATTCGCCGACGGCGGGGTAGGGAGGAACCGGTTGCTATTGGCCGTGCCCGGAGGTGCCGGGATGTATTGGCTCGGGGGCACCGGGACGATGGGGCCTGGTGGCACGGGAATGAGAGGATCGGCCGAAGCCGTAGCGCCCGAAAATAGGGCGAACCCGATCACACTGGCGGTGAAACCGCCTGCGACTACGCGCCAGGGGGCGGCGATCTGAGTCATCTCTGTCGGTCCTTCCGAATGGCTGGTCCACCAGCATCCGCACGTATAGAGGCCGACTGTAACCAGAGGTTAAACGCCCTGGACAGGGCCGAAATAGAGCTGGAATAAACCCCTGATCGACGCGCAACGCAACCTTTATCAACCTGTGGCCGGCGGGCGCGGCGAGCCGGCCCTTATACGCTGTTCACGTGACCGAATCGCCCACCGCCTCGTCGGGGAGCAACCCTGCGGGTGCCCAGCCGGAGTCCGACGCGCCGCCCTACCGTTACACCGCGGAGCTGGCCGGCCGGATTGAGGACACCTGGCAGGGCAATTGGGCGGAGCTCGAGACGTTCAATGTGCCCAACCCGGTCGGGTCATTGGCGCCGGCGGACGGTGCGCCGATACCTGACGACAAGTTGTTCGTGCAGGACATGTTCCCGTATCCGTCAGGCGACGGGTTACACGTCGGGCACCCCCTGGGCTACATCGCGACCGACGTATATGCCCGCTATTTCCGGATGATCGGCCGTAATGTCTTGCACGCCTTAGGCTTTGATGCCTTCGGGCTGCCAGCCGAGCAGTATGCGGTGCAGACCGGGACGCATCCGCGCAGCAGGACCGAGGCCAACATCGTCAACTTCCGCCGGCAGCTGGCCCGGCTGGGTCTGGGGCACGACAGTCGGCGATCCTTCTCGACCACCGACGTCGAGTTCTATAAGTGGACGCAATGGATCTTCCTGCAGATCTACAACGCGTGGTTCGACACCGAGGCCGCCAGGGCCCGTCCGATCACCGAGCTGATCGCCGAATTCGATTCCGGTGCCCGCCGTCTCGACGATGGCCGGGACTGGACGACATTGTCGGCGGGGGAGCGCGCCGACGTGATCGACAGCCACCGGCTGGTTTATCGGGCCGACTCGATGGTGAACTGGTGCCCCGGGCTGGGCACCGTGCTGGCCAACGAAGAGGTCACCTCCGACGGACGCAGTGACCGCGGGAACTTCCCGGTATTTCGGAAACGGTTGCGGCAGTGGATGATGCGGATCACCGCTTACTCCGACAGGCTGCTCGATGACCTGGACTTGCTGGACTGGCCGGATCAGGTCAAAGCCATGCAACGCAACTGGATTGGCCGCTCCACCGGTGCCGAAGCGCTGTTCTCGACGACCATTGCCAATGGCGACGGAGCCGGCTCACCAGTCGACATCGACGTGTTCACCACGCGCCCCGACACCTTGTTCGGTGCAACCTATCTGGTGCTGGCCCCCGAACATGATCTGGTGGAAAACCTGATCGCCAGCGCCTGGCCGGACGGTGTCGACCGCAGTTGGACATACGGCGCCGCCACCCCGGCCGAAGCCGTCGCGGCCTACCGGCGCGCGATCGGCGCGAAGTCAGACCTTGAGCGCCAGGAGAGCAAGGAGAAGACCGGCGTCTTCCTGGGCAGCTATGCAACCAATCCGGCCAACGGTAAGCCGGTGCCGATCTTCATCGCCGACTACGTGTTGGTTGGGTACGGCACCGGGGCCATCATGGCGGTGCCCGGCCACGACCAGCGTGACTGGGACTTCGCCAACGCTTTGCACCTGCCGATCGTGGAAGTGATTGCCGGAGGCGATATTTCGGAGGCGGCCTACCCGGGCGACGGCGTGCTGGTGAACTCCGGATATCTCGACGGAATGGAAGTGACGGCGGCCAAGGAAGCCATCACCGCACGCCTAGAGTCCGAGGGCCGGGGCCGGGCGCGCGTCGAATTCAAGTTGCGTGACTGGCTTTTCGCTCGCCAACGGTATTGGGGCGAGCCGTTCCCTATCGTTTACGACAGCGACGGTCGCGCGCATCCGCTCAGCGAGGCTGCGCTACCGGTTGAGCTGCCCGACATCCCGGACTATTCGCCGGTGCTGTTCGATCCCGACGCCGCCGATAGCGAGCCGTCGCCGCCGCTGGGCAAGGCAACCGACTGGGTGCACGTCGAGCTGGACCTCGGCGATGGCCTGCGACCCTACTCGCGCGATACCAACGTGATGCCGCAGTGGGCCGCCAGTTCCTGGTACGAACTGCGCTACACCGACCCGCACAACTCGGAGCGGTTCTGCGCCAAGGAGAACGAGGCGTATTGGATGGGCCCGCGACCGGCCGAGCATGGCCCGCAGGATCCCGGCGGCGTCGACCTGTACGTCGGCGGCGCCGAGCATGCGGTGCTGCACCTGCTGTATTGCCGGTTCTGGCACAAGGTGCTCTACGACCTCGGTCACGTCAGTTCCCGAGAGCCCTACCGCAGGCTGGTGAACCAGGGCTACATCCAGGCGTTCGCCTACACCGACGCCCGCGGCTCCTACGTTGCGGCCGAGCAGGTGAGCGAACGCGACGGCAAATTCTTCTATCCGGGGCCCGATGGTGAGATCGAGGTCTTTCAGGAATTCGGGAAAATCGGTAAGAGCCTCAAGAATTCGATATCTCCCGACGAGATCTGTGACGAATACGGCGCGGACACCCTGCGGGTGTACGAAATGTCGATGGGGCCGCTGGAAGCGTCGCGGCCATGGGCAACCAAGGACGTGGTCGGTGCGTATCGATTCCTGCAGCGGGTGTGGCGACTAGTGGTCGACGAACACACCGGCGAAACCCCGGTGACAGAAGGCGAATTGGACACCGACACGCTGCGGGTCTTGCACCGTACCATCGCGGGTGTAGCGGAAGACTATGCGGCCCTGCGAAATAACACCGCGGCGGCCAAGCTGATCGAGTACACCAACCACCTCACCAAAGCGCATCGCGACGCGGTGCCCCGGGCGGCCGTCGAGCCGCTGGTGCTGATGCTGGCACCGCTGGCCCCGCACATGGCCGAAGAGCTGTGGTCGCGGTTGGGGCACAGTACCTCGTTGGCCCACGGACCGTTCCCGCAAGCCGACCCCGCCTACCTCGTCGACGACACCGTCGAGTACCCGGTGCAGGTCAACGGCAAGGTGCGCGGCCGGGTGGTGGTCGCAGCCGACGCCGATGAGGACACGCTGAAAGCCGCGGCGCTGGGCGACGAAAAGGTCCAGGCGTTCTTGGCCGGTGCCACGCCCCGCAAGGTGATCGTGGTCGCGGGCCGGTTGGTAAACCTGGTGGTGTGATCGGCGACTAACGCCGGCCCGGGCGCAGCACCACCTCATGGACGTGGCCGTCGCGCGGTGTCGTCACCGCCTGGACGACCGCGGCGGCGACGGTCTCGGGCCGCAAGAAGTTGGCGGCGTCGTAGTCGCCGCCCTCGTACGCGATGAGCTCGCGCTGCATCTCGGTGTCGGTGCGGCCCGGAAATATCGTGGTGACCCGCAGGCTCGGCTCGTCGGCGCGCAGCGAGTCGGCGAAGGCGCGCAACGCGAATTTGCTAGCCGAATAGGATGCCATGCCCGGTGAAACCGTACGGCCGGCCCCGGAGTTGATGAACACCACCTGACCGTGGGCACTTCGCAGGGCGGGCAACAGCTCCAGCGTAAGAGCCACCGCGCCAAAGACATTCACGTTGAAGGTGGCGCGCCATTCGTCGACGTGCGACTCGGCGACCCGGCCGGGCAGCGACAGCCCCGCGTTATGTACCAGCACGTCGAGCTCGTCGACGACTTCGCATGCGGCCTCGATCTCGTCGATGTCGGTCAGGTCCAGTGGGAAGGTGGTGGCGCCGAGGCGTTCGGCGACGGCATCGAGCCGGTCGGAGGACCGACCGGCCAATAGCAGCGCATGCGTGGGGGCCAGCGCCGTGGCGATGGCGGAACCGATACCGCCGCCGGCACCAGTGATGAGTGCGGTTGGCATGTAGGTCAGTCTACGGACGTCACCAATGCCGTTGGAAAACAGGTACTTTCACGCGCGCTTGCGGGCGGGAGATTCCCCGCCTGCGGGGCCCGATGTCGGCTCGCCCGAGGCCAGGCGTTGCAGCGGCGCCAGTGCTTTGGTCAGCATGTCCACGTCGGACTCGGGGAGTTGGCTGAGCATCGCGGCCAAGGCAGCGTGCCGGTTGGCCAGTGACTCGGCGTGCACGGCCCGTCCCCGGGGGGTGATGTCGACCAGTACAGCGCGCAAGTCGGACGGGTCGCGGGAGCGCTTCACCAACCCGATCTTCTCCAGCCGCCGGATCGCCACGGTCGTGGTGGGGGTCCGGACCCGTTCGTGCGCGGCCAGGTCCGTCATCCGGATCGGCCCTTGATCGAGCAGAGTAACCAGGATCGACAGCTGTGCCAACGTCAATTCGCCGGCGACCACTCCGCTCGGGTCACCGCGGCGCAGTATCGAAAACAGTTTGGACAGCGCGCGGTGCAACCCTTCCGCAAGCTCGGTCACCTCGGCCGCGGTGGATTCGCTGTCCGCCATAAGTCGGCAGTCTAACCCGATATGGGTGGCGTACAAGGTAGCTACAGCGACTATTTCTAGCCCGTCAAAGCACTTGTGACAGGAATCGCTGCAACCGCTCGGTCTCCGCGGCCTCGAATATGCGCTCTGGCGGGCCGGATTCCACGACTTTGCCCTGATCCATGAACACGACAGTGTCCGAAGCCGACCGGGCGAAACCCATTTCGTGAGTGACCACGATCATCGTCATCCCGCCGGCGCCAAGGTCAGCGATGAGCTGGAGAGCGCCCTTGACCATTTCCGGGTCCAGCGCGGAAGTCGCTTCGTCGAAGAACATCAGCTCCGGAGCCATGGCCAGTGCCCGGGCGATCGCCACCCGTTGCTGTTGGCCTCCGGACAGCATGCTGGGGCGGGCACTGGCCTTGTGCTTCAGGCCAACTCGCTCCAGCTGGGTCAGTGCGAGCTCCTGGGCGGCGTCCGCGGACAGGCCGCGCAACTTGCGCGGCCCCAGAGCGACGTTCTTGAGAATGCTCAGATGCGGGAACAGGTAGTAGTGCTGGAACACCATGCCGATGCGCTGACGCAGCTCGTCGGGATCGTCGTCCAGCACCGAGCGCCCGTCGAGCAGGATGTCGCCACTATCGGGTTCGTGTAATCGATTCAGCGCGCGCAGCAGTGTCGACTTACCGGAGCCAGAAGGGCCGATGACGGCGACTGTGCTGCCCGCCGGGGCTTCGAATGTGACGCCGCGCAACACCCGTGTCCCGCCCAGGGTCTTGTGAATATTCCTGGCTTCCAACGAGACTGATGCTCGCGCTGCCGCACCGGCGGTCATATCATCCCCTGGCCGAGGGTGGAGGTGACCACCGTGGCCGGATCCTCTGACTCGTCGGTGGGGCTGCCGCGGCGAAGCCGGATGTCGATGTAGTTCACCAAATGCGTTAACGGAACAGTCAGTAACAAGTAGAAGAGGCCCGCCGCGACCAACGGTGACAAGTTACCGGTCTGCGCGTTGAGGTCGCGGCCCACCTGAAACAGCTCTCGTTGCTGGGCGACCAGTCCCAGGAAGTACACCAGTGCCGAGCCCTTCAACAACGCAATGAATTGATTGACCAGCGCCGGGAGCACTCGCCGGATGCCTTGTGGCACCACCACCAGCCGCATCGCGGCCGGGTAACTGAATCCAAGTGCCCGTGCGGCTTCCAGCTGGCCGGCGTCAACGCTCTGGATTCCCGAACGCAGGATCTCGCCGATGTACGCGGCAGCCATCAATCCCAGCGCGCCGATGCCCAACGGATACGGATTGTTGTTCGTCAGCTCGCCGACGAGCGGCCCGACGCCCATCCCGATGATGAGGATGATCACCACTTCGGGAAGACCCCGGAAGATATCGGTGTAAACCCGCGCGGGCCAGCGCAGCCAGCGCGACTGTGACATGCCGGCCATCGCCAGCCCCATGCCGAGCACCAGCCCGATCACGCTGGCGCTGACGGTCAGGATCAACGTGTTGGGCAGACCCGTCGTGAGCAGAGCGGGGATGGCTTGCCGGTAGAGATCCCAGTCCAAAAACTGGTCGCGCAATTGCGCGAGCGCGGATTTCGGGGCCGCCGGGCTCACCGACTTATGGTGATTGCCAGCGGCGATCGCGGCGAAGTCCGGCAGGTGCGGTGTCGGAGCGGCCTTGGATCCGGGTTTCCAGCCCGGCGGCAGCGGTCGCGGAACCCACTCGGAATACAGCTTCGCCCAGGTGCCGTCCGCGATGACAGCGTCCAGCCCGGAGTTCAGCGCGGCGATCAGCGGCGGGTTGTCGTTGGCGACCGCATAGGCGACGAAGTCACCCGGGGTGAAGGCATTCGCGACCACCACCGCCGGGTCGCCCGGCTTCATCAGATTGCCCGCCAACGCCGCCGGCGCCACCCAGGCGTCGCTGCTGTGTCTTGAGGCTGCCGTACACGGTGGCAAAGCCGGGATATTTCACCGGTTGCAGGTGCAAGTCGTCGACGACGTAGGACTCCTCGACGGTGCCTTGCACCACGCCGATTCGCTGTCCCTCGGCCAGGTCGCTGAAGTTCTTGATCGGCGAACCTGGTGGCACCACCAGCGCGTAGTAACCGAAGTCGTAGCCGTTGGTGAACCCGACGGTGCGACGCCGGGCGGGTGTGGCTTTCACCGACGACGAGCCGACGTCGAAGCGCCGCGACGCCACTTGAGCCAGCAGCGCGGAGAAGTCCGTGCTGGCGAAACGCACTTGCAGGCCCAGCTTTTTCGCAATGGCAACCAGCAGTTGATTGTCGAAGCCACTGAACGTGCCGGTGGCGTCGACGCAGATGGACGGCGGGGCGTCCGACAGCGTGCCGACGTTCAGGACGCCGCGCGTACCCAGGCCCAACGCATCGACGTTCACCGCGCTGAGCGGCTCGACGGTCGGCGTGGTGTGGTTGTCGTCCTGGCCGACACCGCCGATGGTGCTGAGGTCTTTCGGTACCGGGGTCGCGCTCTCGGATCCGCCCGGGGCGCATTGGTTTCTATCGGCGAGCGCGGGTCCGGCCAGCGCCAGGCCGCAAACGATCAGAATTGTCGTGGCCAGTCCGAACAGCTTGGCGCCGCGCTTGGTACGCGGGCTCTCGCACGGATTCATTACCGCCACGGTATCGACCGAACAGCAACTCGGCGCGGTGAGAGTGCGGTTTTAGAGCGCCATCGACGGCTCGCCGCAGACCAACTCGGAGCCCGCCAGTACCCGTAGCGGCTCGGGAACAACCTGGCGCACATCGTCGGGTGCGGCGAAAACTCTGCGCCGAAACAGTTCGGCCAGCATGGTCTGTGCCATCAGGTAGGCACGGCCCACGCACGCCGCCCGTGCGGCTTCCGGGTCGCGACGCTGGATCGCCGCTGTTTCGTCTTCGTAGTAGGGCAGCGTGTCGTCGCGATTGTTCTGGTAGCTCATCCAGAACGCGTGCGGGATCAGGTCTTGGGAGGCTCGGATGGTCGCGTGCAGTCGCGGTCCCGCGTACTCGTCGTTGACGGTGCGCCGGTACTCGGCGGTGAGTTCGGAAAAGACCCGGGAGTCCTTCGCGGTGCGCAGCGAGCGCATCAGCGCATCGAGCCGCCCGAGGATCCGCGGCGTCGGGTTGGTCGCGGCACGAGCCGAGGCAATCCCGTTGAGTAAGCCGTCGAGTTCGTGATGCTCGAGGACCGTGGCTTCGTCGAACCGCTCCACGAACGCACCCCGGTGATAGCGGGTCGACACGATGCCGTCGTGCTCGAGTTGGACCAGTGCCTCTTGAATCGGGACGCGACTGACCCCCAAGCCGAGTGCGATCTCGTTGCGGTCGACCCGGTCGACCCGGTCGCCGCTGCGCAGCTTCCCCGTCAGCACCAGGTTGAGGATGTGGTTAACAACCTGGTCCTTTTCTTTGACTCCGTATTTCTTCGGCATGAGTCTCTTTCAAGTCTGTTGCAGCTCCGCACCAGCGACCAGCGGTGGAAAGCCTCTCATGTATTTGCCCATTCGTTAAGGTGTTTGGCGGATGAATTGCGGGCGAACCCGAATTGACGGCGCTTACCGGTTGTCGCGCTTACCGGTTGTCGCGCCAGCGGCACAATGCCTCCGCGGCGCTCAGGTCGTAGTCGGGACCATTGACGCCAACGGTCAGCAGCGTCACCCCCAACGCGGTAAGACCTTCGGCGTTGGCGATCAACCCGGCGATGCCTTCGCCGCGGCGCACGCCGCTGTTGTCCTCCACACCGGCTGACCTCTCGATGGTGGACGGATCGCGCCCCACGGCGGCGCAGTGCTCTGCCAGCACGGCCGCGGTAGCCGGATAGGTCTCGACGGTGGTGAAGCCGTGCCAGATGTCGCCGTATTCGGCGACCAGCCGCAGCGTCTTTCGCGGGCCCTTGCCACCGATCAGGATCGGGATGTCACGGGTCGGAGGGGGATTGAGCTTGCTCAGCCGCGATGTGATCCGCGGGAATGCGGTCGCCAGGTCGTCCAGGCGGCTGCCCGCGGTGCCGAATTCGTAGCCGTACTCGTCGTAGTCCTTTTCCTTCCAGCCCGACCCGATTCCCAGGATCAGCCGGCCCTCGGAAATGTGGTCGACGGTGCGCGCCATATCGGCCAGTAACTCCGGATTGCGGTACGAGTTACACGTCACCAAGGCGCCGAACTCGATACGCGATGTCTGCTCGGCCCAGGCCGCCAGCACCGTCCAGCATTCGAAATGCGCTCCGTCGGGATCACCGTAGAGCGGGAAGAAATGATCCCAGGTGAACGCGACATCGACCCCGATGTCTTCGCAGCGGCGCACGGCGTCGCGGATGTGACGGTACTCGGGGGCGTGCTGAGGTTGCAGTTGTACACCGATGCGAACGGGACGGGTCATCAGACCACCGTAGGAGCCGCGGCCTTTCAGTGTGCGTCGAGTACCCCGCTCAACAGGTCGATCAACGCTCGGGGCTGATCGCTTTGCACGGAGTGCCCGGCGTTCTGCACGACGTGTGTCCGCCGGAAATACGTTGCCCGGCTGGCAAGTTCGGCGGCATCGTCGTCGGAGACAAATGGCGATGAGCCACCGCGGATCAGGGTGACGGGCGCGGTCAGCGCGTCGACGTCGTTCCACAAATCACCGAAGTCCGGGACTTTGCGAATGTTGTCGTAGCGCCATGACCAGCTGCCGTTGTCGAGTCGCCGCGAGTTGTGGAAGACGCCGCGTCGCAGCGCCTTGACCTCGCGGTGTGGTGCCGCGGCGACGGTGAGGTCCAACATCGCCTGAAAGCTTCCGAATTCGCGCTCGCCGGAGACCAGCGCGACCGTGCCTTGCTGCTCGGTGGTCATCTCGGCGTAGCGGTGCAACGCAGACGGGGTGACGTCGACGAGGACGAGCTCGCGCACCAGGTCCGGTGCTATCGCGCCCACCCGGATCCCGGTCAGCCCGCCCAGCGACATGCCGACGACCAGTTGGGCGTCGGGTGCGAAGTCGCGGAGCAAGGGCGCCACGGCGTCGGCGTTGTGCTGCGGCGAGTAGTCGCCGTCCTCGCGCCATCCGGAATGACCATGACCCGGCAGGTCCACCGCCAGTGCCGGCACGCCGAGCCCGACGATGACGGTGTCCCAGGTGTGGGCGTTCTGTCCGCCGCCGTGCAGAAAGACGATCCGCGGCGCAGCGGCGCCCCATCGCAGCGCGCTGACTCTGCCGTTCGGGGTATCGGCCTCGATCCGTTCGACGTCAGGCAGTGGGCCCGTGACGCCGGCCTGCTCGGCGTTCTCGGACAGCAGCGAGAACTCTGACAGCCCGTCTAGTTCGTCTTCGGAGATCTCGGTCACGATCTTTGACGCTAGAGGACATAACGGCGCCGAATGCCGTGGAATCGCTCCCACATTGCGGCGCTGCGCTCCGCGGCGCTCACCGTGGTGGTGTCCGGCGGAAGCACGCGGGTGATGTCGTCGTGTTTGACCACTTGGGTGTCCAGCGCGGCGGGTTCGCCGTCCAGCATGTGGCGGTAGGTCAGGTTCCCGCGCGCGAAGCCCTGGGTGTCCAGCCAGTTGTGGACATTCGGATCACGATGCGCCATGACCAGACGGATGCGCCCGTCGCGGTCGGCTTTGGTGCGGCTCGGCGTGTAGCTCACCGGGCGGTAAAGGTAGTCCATGCTGTTGAAGAAGACGCCCATGTTGGTGAACATCCACAGCCCGTCATGAGCGTCGAATTCGACGATCAGCGCTTCGTCGGCTGCCAGCTCCCAGTACATGTTGGCGGCGGCGCGGCCGCGTTTGCGGTCCGCTTCGGTAGCGCCGGTTCGCGGAAACGTGTTGGGGTGTTCGGCGTCGACACCGCCGTAGGTGAACGGAAACTCCGGCCAGTCAGACATCAGGCCGGTGACGAAATCGCCGGCCCATGCCATCGCCGCGGCCATGACCTCGGGGGAGGGCAGCGGTTTGGGGTCCGTCATATCGACCCGCTCGATCCGCAGCTGCGCCGGGAGTTCGCTCCAGCGGTCGAATCCCTGGCGAATGAACAGCTTTCGCGACTGCTCGGTGGTGGGCAGCCAGTTGGGGCCACGCTCGGGCCCGCCGATGTAGATCTCGAATTCACCGTCCTCGCCGACGCAGAGCTGACCCCCGAACAGGTTGGCCTCCGGTGTGTCACCGAAGGGCTCATGCAGCACGCCGGGCCCGGGGACCCGTGCGCCCTGCACTGTGACGTTGAAAAACCTTGCGGTGCCGCGGCTGCCGGACAGCCGGTAGGTCGACTGCCCGTCGATCCAGGCCTGCTGATAGGTGAAGTCGGCGCAGTCGCCGCCGAGCTTGCGGGTCGGGCCGCTGAAGGTATGCAGCACCGGGTAGCGGGTATCGCGCGTCTCGAGCGACAAGTCGAAAGCCTGGCCCAGATTCTGCGTCAGGAAGCGGAAGGCGTCGACCCGCTGCGCCCCCGACGTGGCGTTGGCGTCCTTGAAGACCTGCTCGCCCGCCCGCTGCAGCTGCGCGCAGAACTCGCTCCACGCCGAGCGTAGCGCCGCGTCGTCCACACCGTCGCCGAAAGCCATTGTCACGCACCCAATCTGTCCAACATTGCCCCGACGACGGCACAGGCGCGCCGGGCGGATTCCAGCCGGCCCTGCTGCTCGATTCGGGGTCCGATCAGTTCCAAGTCGAACCCATGCGAGTAGCCCGCGGCAAGGGTTTGCGCGACGAATCCTTCGATCGGAATCACCCCGTCGCCCGGAACCGCCCGGCCGGGCAGCGCGCGATCGCCCAGTACGTAGTCGCTGAGCTGGATGAGTTCGGTTCGCGGCAGGGCTCGCTGCACCATCGCCTCGAAATCGCCTTCCGCCCAGCAGTGAAACACGTCGATGCAGACACCCAGCCCGCTCATCTCTGCCAGCGCGACGGTGTCGCGCAGCGTATGCGCGAGATGCAGGTCGGCATACAGGCTCGATGCGTTCTCGACGGCCAGCGCGACACCGGCCTGCTTGGCGTGCGCCACGCAGGGGGCGATCATCGCGGCGAACCGGTCGGCGGCCCGGTCCCAAGCCAACGTGTCCCGGCCGCCGGTGAGCAGGTAGACCACGCGTGCCCGGGCACCTGCGGCGGCGTCGATCACCGGCAGCAGCGCATCCCGCGCGGCCTGCGGGTCGGTGGTCAACCGGCCGCCGGCGAACAGGTGATAGATCGCCTCCACGGTGTAGTCGTTGCGCCGCAGCAGCTTTGGAAATCCTGGGTCGAGCAGCTGGCTGTCCAGGATGCTCAACCGGGATAGGCCCAGCGCGGCCCAGTGCTGTTCCAGCTCGGCCAGCGCGGCGCCGTAGAAGGTGACGTTGTGTACCGACAGACGCTGGTGGGCCGGCATCGTGTCAGCCCCGGTTTTCGATTGCGACGCCGAATCGCTCACGGAACGGCCGGAATTCCGCGTGCAACGCATCGGGGTCTTCGCCGATGTCGATCAACAGCTGGGTGGAGTAGCGAAACTTGCCGTAGCGGTCGCCGCGATTGTTGGCCAGGTAGGCGCGCATCGCGGATTCGGCTTCGGGGGTGACCTCGCGGCCGCAGAACCGGTAGTAGCGCTGCACGGTGCCGACCTGGTCGGCGATGAAGTCGGTGTAGCGGATGTGCAGAATGCGCGGATCGTCCACCATCGGGTTGCTCATCGTGTTGGCGATGCCGGCCCGTGTCAGCTCCAAATGCATTTTTGCCAGGGCGTGCAGGTCAACGGGGCCGACCATGCCTTCGGCGATATCAGCCATCATCATGGTGCGCGACGCCGCAACCTGAACCGGGTCGCGGTGCAGCCAGACCAGGGTGGCGTCGGGGTAAGCGCCGAACATCTCCTTGAGCCGGAAGCCATGAAAACCCTTCAGCACCCAGTATTTTCGTGTCCGCTCAAATTGCAGCTGTTGCAGCATGGCCCGGTGCAGCCGGTACTGGGCTGCGGGATCGGCCGCCAGACCGCCGACCAGTGACTGCATCGGCACCCGCCACCAGGCCGTCGGCGTCATCACGCGAAAGTCGAACGCCCAGGTGCGTTCGTCCTCGGGTAAGCCGTTGCCCAGCATGTCGTTGTAGGGATGGCTGTGCAGCCATTTGGGCATCTTCTGGTTGATCTCGCGCCAGTCGGAGTCAGCCTGTTGGCGGCGGGGGTCGTCCGGGCCGGCCAGCCCCGGCGGCGGCGACGGGTACATCACCTCCCAGAATCGCAGCGCCCGCGCGTGCGGATCGGCGGACATCAGAGCGTGCATCAGAGTTGTGCCGGAACGCGGTTCGCCGGTGACGAACATCGGCGCGTCGACCACTTCGTCGCCGATCGGGTAGCGGCTGCGGTCCTCGATGAGTTCCAGCCGTGACGTCAGCAACCAGTGGCACACCTGCGCCGCTTCGCGGGTGCCGTCGGCGTCCATGCCGATGCCGTTCAGATGGTCGACGGCGACGGCGAAGCGCTCGGGCAAGGTAGGGTCGCCGTAGTCGCTCAAGCCGGTCTGCGACTGCGCGGCACGCAGCAGCGTGGCGGCATCCAATCGGACGTTCACGTCAGATCTCCGCACAGCCGCATCAGTTCGTCTTCTGCCGCAACGACATTGGTGGCCGACGAAGCGGCGTATGTGAGGCCGGCCATCGCGCCGTAGTCCAGAATCTTGGGCACCCGCAAACCCGCGTCCACATAGGTCTTGATGATCTCGGCGACCTCCCGGGGTGTGCCGTGCGGGACGACGGCGAGCAGCATTTCGGGCCGCACGTCGTCCAGGAACGCCAGGATTCGCTCGCGGGTGAGCACCGCGGGGTCGATGTCCTGGAACCCACGCCAGTTTGCGCCCATCGGGTGTTCAAAACCGAAGCCGCGCAAGACCTCTGCCGAGACCTGTAGTAGAAATGCCTTGACCAGCGGTGCCTGCAGAATCTCGGCCAGCGCGTCGTCGGTCGCGCCGATCAGGCACACCTGCATGAAGCCCGGCGTGATCGCCATCGGATCCCGGCCGGCTCGCTCGGCGGATGCCCTTACCGCCGAGAGCATTTCGGCGTAGTGCTCCGGGGTCCAGGCACCGGCGGGCCACCAGCCGTCGGCGTGACGGCCGGCGATGTCGAGCATCCGTGAGCCGCTGGCGCCGATCCAGATCTGTGGCACGCGGCCCGCATACGGCTCGGTGTCCAGGCGGGCGTGGTGCAGCGTGTAGAACTGCCCTTCGAAGTCAACCGGCCCGTCGCTGTCCCAGAGCAGCCGGATCACCGTCAGCGCTTCCTCGAAGCGGCTGACCGGTCGCGAGAAGTCGAAGCCGTAGGGCAGCGTGTTCTCGCTTTCGCCGCTGCCCAGGCCGAGGATGAATCGCCCCTTGGCGAGATGGTCGATCGTCAGCGCGGTCTGGGCCAGCGTGCTGGGGTGGCGCCGCACGGTGTCGACCACCGCGCTCACCAGCGGCACCCGCTCGGTCAGTACGGCGGCCGCGGCCGCTACCGCCAGGCCGTCGAGATGGCGGTGCGGCGACGGCGACGCGGTGGCTAGGTCGGTGAATTCGGGCGTCCAGATCGAGTCGGGCCAGAAGCTGACCATGTGATCGGGCAGCCAGATCGAGTGGTAGCGCCCGCCGTCGAGTTCGGCGAGGCGGGACATGTCGAGGGGCAGGGTGGTGCGCAGGAACGCGGCGGGCTGAACTTTCATCGACAGTGATGCTAAGCAACTGCACAGCATTGTGTCGATAGGCCGGCGGACACAGCTTTGAGTGTGAGGCCTGGGCTTCGAGGATGCAGTCAAGGCGGGAATGTCGGGGTATTTCGACCGTCACCGCGCACCCGAAATCGTCAGCGCACACAAGTGTGGGGCGAAGCCGCGCACTGCGACCCCGCCCCACACCCGGTAAAAGCGAACTAGCCCTCGATGATGAACTCTTCGAGCTGCGTGCGCGCGACGTCGTCCGGCAGTTGCTTCGGGGGGCTCTTCATCAGGTAGGCAGACGCCGGGATCACCGGCCCGCCGATCCCGCGATCCTTGGCGATCTTGGCCGCCCGCACCGCGTCGATGATGACGCCCGCCGAGTTCGGCGAGTCCCACACCTCGAGCTTGTACTCGAGATTCAGCGGTACGTCACCGAACGCGCGGCCTTCCAGTCGCACGTAGGCCCACTTGCGGTCGTCGAGCCAACCGACGTGGTCGGACGGGCCGATGTGCACGTCCTTCGTCTTGAACTCGCGCTGCAGGTTAGAGGTCACGGCCTGCGTCTTGGAGATCTTCTTCGACTCGAGGCGCTCGCGCTCGAGCATGTTGAGGAAGTCCATGTTGCCGCCGACGTTGAGCTGCATGGTGCGGTCCAACTGGACACCGCGGTCCTCGAACAGCTTGGCCATCACGCGGTGCGTGATCGTCGCGCCGACCTGGCTCTTGATGTCGTCGCCGACGATCGGCACACCGGCGTCGGTGAACTTCTTGGCCCACACCGGGTCGGACGCGATGAACACCGGCAGCGCGTTGACGAACGCCACGCCGGCATCGATCGCGCACTGCGCGTAGAACTTGTCGGCTTCCTCGGATCCCACCGGCAGGTAGGACACCAGCACGTCGACCTTGGCCTCACGCAGCACCTGGACCACGTCGACGGCTTCGGCGTCAGACACCTCGATGGTGTCTGCGTAGTACTTGCCGATGCCGTCGAGCGTCGGGCCGCGCTGCACCGTCACGTTGGTCGGCGGCACGTCGGCGATCTTGATCGTGTTGTTCTCCGACGCGAAGATCGCCTCCGACAGGTCGAACCCGACCTTCTTGGCGTCCACGTCGAACGCGGCCACGAACTTGACGTCGCGTACGTGATACTGGCCGAACTTCACGTGCATCAGACCGGGCACGGTGCTGTTCGCGTCGGCGTCGTAGTAGTACTGCACGCCCTGAACCAACGAGGACGCGCAGTTACCGACGCCGACAATGGCGACTCGTACCTCGGTCGACGCCTCGGGTGCGTTGTGCTGACTCATAGGGCGTTCTCCTTACCTCAATTACCTATGTCTCGGGGGTTGCTGATTTCGTGCGAGGGTCTATGTCTGCTCGGTGAGCCCGGGCGCGGCCCGCTCCGCGGCGATGAGCTCGTTGAGCCACTTCACTTCGCGTTCACTGGACTCGAGCCCGAGTTGATGGAGCTGACGCGTGTAGCGGTCGAGCGAATTGCTGGCCCGCGCCACGGCGTCGCGCAAACCTTCCCGGCGCTCTTCGACCTGCCGGCGGCGTCCTTCGAGGATCCGCATCCGGGCCTCCGCCGGGGTGCGATTGAAGAACGCCAGATGTACGCCGAAGCCGTCGTCGGTGTAGTTGTGCGGACCGGTGTCGGCCACCAGCTCGCCGAAACGCTGCCGGCCCGTCTCGGTCAGCTCGTAGACCCGACGAGCCCGCCGGACCGGGGTACCGGCCGGCGCCGCATTCTCGGCGATCAACCCGTCCGCCTGCATGCGCCGCAGCGCCGGGTAGAGCGAACCGTAGGAAAAAGCCCGGAACGCGCCGAGTAGGCCGGTCAGCCGCTTGCGCAACTCATAGCCATGCATCGGCGACTCGATGAGGAGGCCAAGGATGGCGAGTTCCAGCATCGAGTCACCTCCTTTGCATCACTGGTTACGACGGGCCGACGCCTCGCGTCATAGTATCGCTCCGATATATTAGCCACAACACCACCGAGTGTTGGCATGCAGTTGGTCACCGGGACCGGATCGACTAAACGGCAGCAGCCTGGACCGCCTCAGCTGGACGGGTAGCTCACTCGCTTGACGGTGCCGTCACCGGCGAAATCGATCGAACCGCCGCCGTAATCGCTGGACACGTACACCGACAGGGTCAGCGTTCCGGGGGCGGTCGGGTCTTTGGCCGGTTCGATGATCAGGTACGTCGACTTGACGTCGGACGCCTTGATGCCCAGCGTCTCGGGGGCCCCGCGCATGATGCCGACCACCGCCTTGACGTCGAACTTGCCCAGGTCGGCCGTGATGGACTTGGAGTCGGTCTTGGCGGAGGTGGTCGGGTCGCCCCAGCCGCCGCGGTAGTCGTAGTCCAGCACCCGTCGGTCGTCGGACGGGTCCGGGCGGTAGAAGCTGGCATAGGTGGGGTAGACCAGCAGCCGGTAGCCGACGGTGTCGCCGAACTTCTTGCGGGCCTGCTCCAGCAGGCCGGTGAGCCCCCCGAGTGACTGCAGTTGCTTGGGCGGGGTCAGCACCACGGCCGCGACGCCGTCCGGCTTGGCGCCCGGATCGCTGGTGAAGTCCAGCGGTGAGCTGGTGTTCCCGTACAGCCCCCAGCCCAGGCCCATACCGAACAGCACCGACACCACCAGCGCGGCGATCGCGAGGCCCCGCCCGCGAACTCTTGGCAGCGCCGTCGACTTTGCCGCCCGCAGCCGCGCGGGCGTGTGGTTGCCCTGCAGATCTGACACCAGCACCTTCAAATCACCCAAAGTCACAGCATTGGTTGCCTTGCTGACGCGCTCGCGGTGTTCCTCGCCGGACAGCTCGCCGTCGCTGAGTGCGTTGTCGAGCACCGCACACGTCTCTTGCCGGTCAGTGTCTTTGGCGCGGGTTGCGGTTGTCACACCGCCGCCGAGTGGTGCGCCCAGCCATTTCGCCATGGAGAAGATCGTAGAAGTCAGCTGTCGATACCGCGGCGCAGCGGCGCCGGCGGCGTTGGTTGCGTGTCGGCGGCACCGATGGCGACGTACTCTGGTGAACGTGCGACTGCAGCGACAAGTGGTGGACTACGCGCTTCGGCGGCGCTCGCTGCTGGCCGAGGTGTACTCGGGCCGCACGGGTGTGTCCGAGGTGTGTGATGCGAACCCTTATTTGCTGCGCGCCGCGAAATTTCACGGCAAAACCAGCCAGGTGATGTGCCCGATCTGCCGAAAGGAGCAGCTCACTCTGGTGTCGTGGGTGTTCGGCGATCACCTGGGTCCGGTGTCGGGTTCGGCCCGCACGGCAGAAGAGCTGATCATGCTGACGACCAAGTTCGCCGAGTTCTCGGTCCACGTGGTCGAGGTGTGCCGAACCTGCAGCTGGAATCACCTAGTCAAGTCGTATGTGCTCGGCGCGGAACGCCCGGCGCCTTCCCCTAAGGGGACTCGGTCCACGCGGACGGCACGCAACGGCGCCCGCACGGCCATTGAATAACGAAGGGCGCCACGATCAGTCGTCCGACGACCCGAATGGGCCCGCGACTGAGCGTATGGGCAAGGAAGCTAACCCCGATCGTCCGGACGATTCCGACCGTCCGGCGCACCGCGCCGACGCCGGGACGCGGCGCCGGGTTCCTCCCGACGACCGGCTGACGACGATCCTGCCGCCGGTCGTCGATGATCGGGCTCCTCGGCAGTCCGATCCCATCGACCAGGTCAGGGCGGCGCTGGACGGCCCGGTGGCCAAGCCCCGGGACGCGATCGAAGAAGTGAAGGCCGCCCTCGATGGCCGCCCCGCCCCGCCGCGGCGCGACCGCACGCTCTCGGGTCAGCCGCCCGACGGACCCCCGCCGCCACCGCGACGGGCCGGCGCGGCGGGCGGCTCCGATGTGCCGAGCCACCGGGCTCCCGCACCGGCGGTGGACTGGAGCTGGGTCGAGCAGATCAACTGGCGGTGGGTGCGGCGCGCGGCCTACCTCACCGCGGCCGTGCTGATCCTGTTGCCGATCGTCACGTTCACGATGGCGTATTTCATCGTCGACATTCCCAAGCCCGGAAACATCCGCACCAACCAGGTCTCGACCATCCTGGCCAGCGACGGTTCGGAGATCGCGAGAATCGTTCCGCCCGAGGGCAATCGGATTGACGTCAACATCAGCCAGGTACCGGTGCACGTCCGCCAGGCCGTAATCGCCGCCGAGGACCGAAACTTCTATTCAAACCCGGGCTTCGACTTCAGCGGGTTTGCGCGTGCCGTGCAGAACAACTTGTTCGGCAACGGCGATCTGCAGGGCGGGTCGACGATCACTCAGCAATACGTGAAGAACGCGCTCGTCGGCTCCGCGCAGCACGGGTTCGCCGGCCTGCTGCGCAAGTCCAAGGAACTCGTCATCGCCACCAAGATGTCGGGGGAGTGGTCCAAAGACGAAGTGCTGCAGGCCTACCTGAACATCATCTACTTCGGGCGCGGTGCCTACGGGATTTCGGCGGCGTCCAAGGCCTACTTCGACAAGCCCGTCGACCAGCTGAGCGTCTCCGAGGGCGCGCTCTTGGCGGCGCTGATTCGCCGGCCGTCCTCGCTGGACCCCGCCGTGGATCCCAAGGGCGCCGAGGCCCGCTGGAACTGGGTGCTCGATGGGATGGTCGAAACCAAGGCCTTGTCGGCGAACGATCGTGCGGCACAAACATTTCCCCAGACCGTCCCGCCCGACCAGGCCCGGGCGCAGAACCAGACCACCGGCCCCAATGGCCTGATCCAGCGTCAGGTCACCAAAGAACTGATGGAACTGTTCAACATCGACGAGCAGACCCTGAACACCCAGGGCCTGCAGATCACCACCACGATCGATCCGAAGGCCCAGCAGGCCGCCGAGAAGGCGGTGTCGAAATACCTTGACGGGCAAGACCCCGACATGCGCTCGGCGGTGGTGTCCATCGACCCGCATAACGGCGCCGTCCGCGCTTACTACGGCGGCTCGGACGCCAACGGCTTCGACTTCGCTCAGGCCGGGCTGCAGACCGGATCGTCGTTCAAGGTGTTCGCGTTGATTGCCGCACTCGAGCAGAACATCGGCCTGGGCTTCCAGGTCGACAGCTCGCCGCTGACCGTCGACGGCATCAAAATCACCAACGTCGACGGTGAGAACTGTGGCACCTGCAATATCGCCGAGGCGCTCAAGATGTCGCTGAACACCGCCTACTACCGGCTGATGCTCAAGCTCAAGAACGGACCCCAGGCGGTCGCCGACGCCGCGTTCCAGGCCGGCATCGCCAAGAGTTTCGCCGGTGTTCCGCACACGCTGTCCGAGGATGGCAAGGGCGGGCCGCCCAACAACGGAATTGTGCTGGGCCAGTATCAAACTCGGCCGGTCGACATGGCCTCGGCGTACGCCACGCTGGCCGCTTCGGGCGTCTACCATCCGCCGCATCTGGTGCAAAAGGTCGTCAACGCCGACGGCCAAGTGCTTTTCGACGCCGGCAACTCCGACAAGGGCGCCGACCAACGCATCGACAAGGCGGTCGCCGACAACACCACCGCCGCCATGCAGCCGATCGCCTCCTATTCGCGGGGCCACAACTTGGCGGGTGGCCGGGCATCGGCGGCCAAGACCGGCACGGTGCAGCTGGGCGACACCCAAGCCAACAAGGACGCGTGGATGGTCGGCTACACCCCGTCATTGTCGACGGCGGTGTGGGTGGGGACCGTTCAGGACAATGTGCCTCTGGTAACCGCTTCGGGCGCAGAGGTTTACGGCTCGGGCCTGCCATCCGATATTTGGAAGTCGACGATGGACGGCGCGCTGAAGGGCACCTCCAACGAAACCTTCCCCAAGCCGACCGAGATCGGCGGCTACGCGGGTGTACCCGTACCGCCACCGCCGCCACCGCCGCCGTCGGAGACCGTCATCCAGCCGACAATCGAGGTGGCACCGGGCATCACCATCCCGGTCGGACCGCCCACCACGATCACCGTGGCACCGCCGGCCCCGCCGGGAGCGCCGCCGGGACAGTTCGGACCGCCGTCGCCGGCGCCGCCATTCGGGCAACCGCCACCGTGACCGGCGCTGGGGAAGACAGCGCCACCATTTCCCCGCGGCCGCTGGCCGACGATCTGCGCAGCGCGGACAACCGCGATTGCCCCAGCCACACCGACTCTTTGGGCGCTGCGTTCGCCGATGCCATCGGCGGTCCGGTGGGCCGGCACGCGCTGATCGGCCGCGCCCGGTGGATGACGCCGGTGCGGGTGATGTTCATGATCGCCCTGGTGTTTATGGCGCTGGGCTGGTCGACCAAGGCGGCGTGTCTGCAGAGCAGCGGTACCGGAACCGGGGACCAGCGCGTCGCCAACTGGGACAACCAGCGAGCCTACTACGAGTTGTGCTACTCGGACACGGTGCCGCTGTATGGCGCGGAGTTGTTGAACCAGGGCAGGTTTCCGTACAAGTCGAGCTGGGTCGAGACCGATTCCAGCGGTGCCGCGCAGACCCGTTACGACGGCAAGCCCGCGGTGCGCTACATGGAGTATCCGGTGCTGACCGGGGTCTACCAGTACGTGTCGATGGCCCTGGCCAAGACCTACACCGCAATGAGCAAGCTGGCGGCGCTGCCGGTGATCGCGGAGGTGGTGATGTTCTTCGACATCGCCGCGTTCGGGCTGGCGCTGGCCTGGCTGGCGACCGTGTGGGCGACGGCGGGCCTGGCCGGCCGCCGCATCTGGGACGCGGCGCTGGTGGCCGCCTCGCCGCTGCTGATCTTTCAGATATTCACCAATTTCGATGCGCTCGCAACGGGATTCGCGATGGGCGGGTTGCTGGCCTGGGCGCGGCGTAAACCGGTGCTGGCCGGTGTGCTGATCGGTTTGGGCGCCGCGGCCAAGCTGTATCCGCTGCTGTTCCTGGGTCCGATGCTGGTGCTGGGTATCCGGACGGGCCGCCTGGGTGCGCTGGTCCGTACGGCGGGGGCCGCCGTGCTGACCTGGGTGCTGGTGAATTTGCCTGTGCTGGTGCTCTTTCCGAGGGGATGGTCGGAGTTCTTCCGGCTCAACGCCCGCCGCGGCGACGACATGGACTCGGTGTACAACGTCATCAAGTCGTTCACCGGCTGGAACGGCTTCGATCCGAAACTAGGCTTCTGGGAGCCGCCCACGGTACTCAACGCCGTCGTTGCGGCGTTGTTCGTCGCATGTTGTGCGGCAATCGCTTACATCGCTTTCACCGCGCCGCAGCGGCCCCGATTGACGCAGCTGTTGTTTCTGGTCGTCGCCGCGTTCCTGTTGACTAACAAGGTGTGGAGCCCGCAGTTCTCGCTGTGGTTGGTGCCGCTGGCGGTGCTGGCATTGCCGCATCGACGGGTGCTGCTGGCGTGGATGACGATCGACGCGCTGGTCTGGGTGCCGCGGATGTACTACCTGTACGGCAACCCGAATCGTTCGCTACCTGAACAGTTTTTCACCACGACGGTGTTGCTGCGCGACATCGCGGTCGTTGCGCTATGCGCGCTGGTGATCCGCCAGATCTACCGGCCCGACGAAGATCTGGTGCACTGGGACGGTCGCGTGGACGATCCGGCGGGCGGGCCGTTCGACCGCGCCCCCGACGCGCCGCCGCGATGGCTGCCCGACTGGCTGCGTCCGGCCCGGTCGCGACGGCAGGTAAGGCCGGCGCTCCCACGCGACACCGACATTGAACTCGAGACGGCAACAAGGCAGGCGTAAATGCTGGTCGCAATCCCGTTATTCCCACGCTTCACCGCACTCGATGCCATTGGGCCTTACGAAGCGCTGCAACGCATTCCGTCGATCGATGTGACATTCGTCGGGCACCGCCGCGGTGAGGTACGCACGGACAACGGCATGCTCGGCGTCGCCTGCGACGCCAGCTTCGACGAGATCAGCGCCCCCGACGTGGTGGTGGTGCCCGGCGGCATCGGCACACGTCGGCTGCTTCACGATGAGCCGATCCGGGGCTGGCTAAAAGCGGTACACCCGACCACGACATTCACCACCTCGGTGTGTACGGGTGCGCTGTTGCTCGCAGCCGCGGGATTGCTCGACGGGCTGACCGCGACCACGCATTGGCGGGCCGTGGATCTGCTCAACGAGATGGGTGCACGCTACGTGCCCGATCGGGTCGTCGAGCATCTACCTGAGCGCATCATCACCGCCGCGGGGGTGTCCAGCGGCATTGACATGGGCTTGCGGCTGGCCGAGCTTCTCGTCGACCGGGTGGCCGCGCAGGCCGCTCAGTTGCTGATCGAATA
Organism: Mycobacterium montefiorense; assembly: GCF_003112775.1. Classification (GTDB taxonomy): domain Bacteria; phylum Actinomycetota; class Actinomycetes; order Mycobacteriales; family Mycobacteriaceae; genus Mycobacterium; species Mycobacterium montefiorense. The sequence continues at coordinate 23,115 of NZ_BFCH01000017.1, forward strand.
CGACCCACAGCCGCCGTTCGACTCCGGTGCGCTCGCCAAGGCCGACGAGGCGACCAAGGCCCGCGCCGAGGAATACCAGCGCCACCGGCAGTAATCCACGCCACACACTTCGGCGCTCGTGCGGTCGAGTGGTGCTACTTCACAACCGAAGTTCGTCCCCTGGTAACCATTTGGTCCCCTCGCCTGCACCGCCCTTCAGAAGCATCTGGACGACTGCTCTGCTGCTGCTTGGCGAAAAGGAGAATCCGGATGCTAGCTCGCCCTCGAGGCTCCCTCGGCTTGGCCGCGATCGCGGTGCTGGCGACGGTGTTGCTGGCGGCGTGTGGTCAAAGCGCCAGCGCGGGCCGAAGCGGCGGTGGGCCCGGCGGCCGCAACCCCGGCGAACTGGTCTTCGCCGCCGTCCCGTCAGAGAACGCGCAGAGCCTGCAACAGGCCTACCAGCCGCTGATCACGTTGCTGCAGAAGGCAACGGGCAAGACGATCCGGTTCCAAAGTGCCACTAGTTACTCGTCGGCCATCGAGGCGCAGCGCGCCGACAAGGCCGACTTCGTCCAGTACGGCCCGTTCTCGTTGGTCACCGCGCAGAACAGCGGGGTCAAGGTCACCCCGATCGCCGCGGAGACGGTTGCCAAGGGCACCCCTCCCGGTTACCACTCCTACGGCATCACGCGGCCCGGTACCGGTATCAACAGCATCGCCGACTTCAGGGGCAAGAAGATCTGCTTCGTCGACCTGAACTCGACGTCGGGCTACCTGTACCCGTCGTCGGCGTTGATCAACGCGGGCATTGACCCGAACAAGGATGTCACCCAGGTGATTTCCGGTGGTCACGACGCGTCGGCCCTGTCGGTGCTCAACGGCCAGTGCGACGCCGGCTTTGCTCAGGAAAGCATGATCGACACAACGTTGCCGGGTAAGGGCCAGCTCAAGCCGGGCCAGCTGAACGTGGTGTGGAAGTCCGATCTGATTCGCGGCTCGCCGATCGGGATCAGCGACGACCTTGCTCCCGACCTGAAGTCCAAGATCATCAACGCGTTCGGCAACGCCAATGTCGACTACATGAACGCCAATGGCATCTGCACCCCGGCGTGCGCGCACCTCGGTGAGGTCAACGGCTGGGGATATGCGACGGTGGACAACTCGTTCTACGACAGTGTTCGCAAGGTATGCCAAACGACCCACGCCAAGCAGTGCGCGGGACAGCAATCGTGACTGCGGATGAGGCGGTCCGATTACAGTGCGTGACAAAGCGTTTCGGACCCGAGATCCGAGCGCTCGACAATATCTCGCTGACGGTGGCGCCTGGCGAGATAGCTGTCCTGCTCGGGCTGTCAGGGTCGGGCAAATCCACCCTGCTGCACCACGTCGACGGTCTGCAGCGGCCAACCGCCGGTACGGTCACCGTGCTGGGCACGGACGTGGGCGGTGCGTCGGGTGCCGAACTGCGCCGTCTGCGCCGCCGGGTCGGCTTCGTGTTCCAGCACTTCCACCTGGTCGGCAGCCTCAGCGTGCTGGAGAACGTATGCACCGGCGCGTTGGGCCGGCTGCGCTGGCCCCGGCTCGGACTCTTCAGTTACCCCCGGGACACGCGCCGCGAGGCGCTGGGCCATCTGGATCGGGTTGGCTTGCTGGACCGTGCTTTTCAACGTGCGGACACGCTCTCCGGCGGCCAGCAACAGCGGGTCGCGGTGGCTCGTGCGCTGATGCAGCGCCCGGAGATCCTGCTCGCCGACGAGCCGGTGGCGTCGCTCGATCCGGAGTCGGCCGCCCAGGTGATGCAGCTGATCCGGGAGATCAGCACCGAGGAGCGACTCACCGTGCTGTGCAGCCTGCACCAGGTTGCACTCGCGCTGAACTGGGGCGACCGGGTGATCGGGCTGCGAGCCGGGCAGGTGGTGTTGGATCGGCCGGTGGCGGACCTCGACCACGACGATGCGATGGCGCTGTACGCCAACGTGAATGTGGACCCATTGCTCGTCGCCGGCGTCCCTGCGTGACCTCGTGCGTGACCACTGAAACCGTCCCGCAGACTCAGCGCACACTGCGGCCGCCGCGGCCCAAGAGCACGGCGGCCTGGCTGGCCATCGCAGTCTTGGCGCTGGTCGGTTGCTGGGCTGTTGCCGACTTGCGGATCAATGCCGCGACCTTCCTCGAGGGCGCCTGTAACGCGGTGGATTTCGCGGGACGCATGCTGCCGCTGGACTTCCCGCCCGTTGGCGAGCTGTTGCAGCTGTGCGGTCAGACGCTCGCGATCGTCATATCGGCAACGGTGTTATCCGTGCTGATCAGTGTTCCGCTGGCGATCCTGGCCGCGGCCAACACCACACCCGGTATCGGGGCCCGGTTCGGTGCGCGCACCCTGATCGTGATGGTTCGGGCGATCCCCGATGTGGTGATGGCCATCGTGTTCTTCCGGATCTTCGGGCTCGGCGCGATGACCGGCGTGCTGGCGATGGGCCTGCATTCGGTGGGAATGGTCGCCAAGCTCTATGCCGACGCGATCGAGCACATCGACGAGGGGCCCCGGGCGGCGATTCGCGCCAGCGGCGCGGGTGCGGGGCAGCAGCTGATGTCGGGCGTGCTGCCGCAAGTGCTGCCGGCGTTCGTGGCGACCGCACTGCACCGCCTCGACATCAATCTGCGGATCTCGGTGCTGCTGGGTTTCGTCGGTGTCAACGGCCTTGGCTACGCGATAGCCACTGCATTCAAGCAATTGGACTACCGGCGCGGGATGGCGCTGGCCGCAGTCGTTCTCGTGCTGTGCATCCTGGTCGAGCTGATGTCGGGAGCAGTCCGGCGGGCGTTGCTGCACAACACCGACGGGCGATCGGCGCGCGGTGCGCCGCTACACACCGGCGATCAGGTCAGCCCGCCCTGGACGGCCCCGCGGTTGCGCCGCGCCGGGTACGGCGCGCTGACCGTGCTGGTGATGCTGATGGCCGCGGCGGGCGCGGACCTCAACCCGATCCACTTCCTGGATTCATTGCAAAGTATCGGTAGGAATGCCGGACTGTTCTGGCCGCCGGACACCGCGGGCATCTTCGGAAAGCTGTGGTCCGATCTGTGGGTGACGGTCAAGATCGCGCTGGGTGCCACGTTGATCGGCGCTGTGCTGGCATTGCCCATCGGCTGCCTGGCTGCCCGCAATGTCGCACCGAATCCCCATGTTGCCCAGATGTTCCGGATCTTCGTGGTGGTGATTCGCGGCATCCCGGAATTGGTGCTGGCAGTGGTATTCGTGGTGATCACCGGGCTCGGTGCGGTAGCGGGCACGCTGGCATTGACCGTTGGCAGCATCGGGCTGCTGGGCAAACTGGTAGCCGATTCGCTGGAAGAAATCGATCCGGGTCCTCAGCAGGCCATCCGCGCGACGGGCGCGGGTCGCTGGCAGGTGTTCGCCGCCGGAACACTGCCGCAGGCCGCACCAAGTTTCGTCGGGCACGTGCTCTACCAGCTCGATGTGAACATCCGCGCGGCTACCCTGCTCGGCATCGTCGGGGCCGGTGGCATCGGCTTCGATCTCCTCAGCGGTGCGCAGATCCTCGAATTCGGCTTGGTCACAACGATCTTGCTGATGGTGTTCGTCACCGTGCTGGCGGTGGAAGCGCTGGCGGTATGGCTGCGACACGAGGTGAGCTGAGCGGCGGTAACAAGTGTGCGGGATGTTCACCTGCAGGGGCGCCGACGTTGGCCACGGCGAAGTTGTTCGGACAACCTTGCCAACCAACGTGGTGACGTGACCTCAGCGCGGTATATGGACATTGCCGATCAGCTGGCCAGCGAGCTGGCCGCATGCAAGCCCGGCACCCGGGTGGCCAGTGAGCCCGAACTCGCCAACCGGTTCGGTGTCGGCCGCGCCGCGGCACGCTCGGCTTTGCAGGAATTGGAGCGCCGCCTGTTGGTCCGCCGCATCCAGGGGGCGGGCACCTTCGTCAATCGGCGTATCGACTACGTGATCTCGCGGACCAAGCCGCCGTCCTGGCATGCCACGGTGATCGCGAGCGGCGCCACTCCGCGCTCGCAGACCAAGGAGGTGCAGCGGATCGGGCTGGCCGCCGAGGAGTCGGATCAGTTGGGCTGGCCCGCGGGCACCCCGATGTACCGGATCGTGCGGCACTTCTTCATCGACGACCTGCTGGCCTCGGTCACTCGGGAGCTGGTCCCGGTCGAGGCCGCGCCCAATCTGGACGTCGCGCTGCAGAGCGTGGAGTCGGTGAACATCGTGCTGTGCCAGCTCGGTGGTTTGCGACCGGTGCGGGCGTGGTGCCGCGCGAGTTTGGACATCCCGCCCCGCGATGTGCTGCGGTCCCTCGGCATCGAAGCCAGCGACCCGGTGTGGCGGATCGACAGCATCAGCCGTGACGCCGAGAACGGTTGCGTGCTCTTGAGTAGCAGCGCATGGACCCGCGCCGACGCGGTGCGGGTGGTGGTCGAACTCGAAGACACCACCGCGGTGGGCGCCATATCGGGAGAACACCGTGAGTGATTCGCTGAACCGGGTGCGACGCTGCGGGTTGCTGGCCCAGGCCGAGATGGAGGAGCTGCGGGTGCTGGCCGATGCCTGTCTGGCCGACGGTGCCGATGTGCGTGTACTCGTCGCACCCGAGGTCGGATTGGTATCGACGCAGATTCGTGAGCCGGTCGCGGGTGAACGGTTTCTGCTCGGCGACGTGCTGGCCTGCCGCGCCGAGGTGGAACTGGCGGGTCACCGCGGCTGGGCGATGCGGGTCGGCGACGATCGGGTCGCCGTCCTGGCTGCCGCCGTGCTCGACGCCGAGGTAGAGGCGGGTCGGCCGCACGCCGCCGAAGTCGACCGGCTGTGCTGCGCGGTCGTCGCCCGCCAAGCCGAGCAGCAGCACCGCGAATGGGCAGAGCTAGCCCCCACCGTCGTCGAATTCGAGGACTTGAGGTGACCGCGTCGAGGGTGACCGCACTGCGCCCGGCCGACTCGCAGCAGGTCTTTCGGGCGGTGCTGGAGGCGCTGGCCCGGCCCGGAACCCCGTTGGCACTGCCCAGCGAACCGCTGTGCGTGCTGGCGCCGGCCGTTGCTGTGATCGTCGCGCTGGCCGACTCGACCACCGGGGTGTGCGTTCTGGAGAACCCCGATGACCGTTGGGCCGACGCGATCGCCACCGCAGCCGCGGCACCGGCCTGGCCGGCCGAGATGGCGCGATTGGTGGCTGCGGTCAGACCGGTCAGCACCGATGAGATTCGCGGCTTCACCCGCGGGTCGGCCCAGGCACCCGAGGACGCCGCACTGGTGGCACTCGGCGTGCGCGATGTGCACGGTGGCCCCGGCCGTTGGACGCTGTCGGGTCCGGGCGTTTGCGGTACCGCGACCCTCGCGCCCCAGGGCCTGCCCGCCGGATTCGCCGCCGCTCGGGCCGAGGCGGTCGGCGCACACCCGGCCGGCATCGACGTCCTACTGGTGACCGACGACGGGCGCGTCGTCGGTCTGCCGCGCACCACGACGATCACCGAGGAGAACTAGTGGGCTACTCAGGAGCGCGCGGTGGATTGGACGCCATTCTCGCCGCGGAGGATCTGGTGCGCCGGGCGCGCGATTTCGCGCCGGTTCCGTGGGCAAGCACCGAGCAGATCGTCGCGCGTTTCCGGCTCGCGGTCGACCGGGTGATGGGCGAGGCGGGTCTGTTCGACGAAGCCGCCGCGGCGGCCGCGCTTCGCCAGGCCGAAGGCGACTCGCTGGAGGCTGCGCACCTGCTGCGCGCGCACCGCTCGACGCTGCCCCGTCTTGCGGTCAGCGAGCCGATCGACCCCGACCGGATCACGATCATGCGCCGCATCGTGCCGGCCTTCCGCGAGCCTGACGGGCCGCAACTGCTGGGCCGCACCACCGACTACACCCGCAGGCTGTTGGACAAGTCGGGCCCCGCTCCCGCGCCGCCGGCCGAGGAGCAGCCGGTTCCGACGTCGCCGCGCACCGCGGAGCAGCGCAGCCCGCGGCGATTCCTCGACCTGCTGCGCGAGGCCGGTCTGGTCGTCGACCATCGCACCGGCGACGACCCGGAACCCTTTGACATCAGCCGTGTTCCGCCCCGGCCTCCAGCGCCGCGCTCGGCGGCGCTCGCGGCGATGGCGCGAGCTGAGACCGGCGCACTTGTCTCGTTGTGGTACCGGTCGATCCTGGGCCCCGACGGTGACATTCACGAGGTCACTCTCGGTGAGGTGCGGCACGGACGGTTGCCGTTAGAGGTCACGCATCCACATACCGGCGAGCCGGTGACGGTCGGTGAGTTCCGGATCACCGAAGCCGAGGCCATCGAGGATCTTGACGGTGCCGAGGAGGACCGCAGCCGGTTCGACGTCGGGTACGGAATGTGCTTCGGGCACAACGAACGTAAGGCCATCGCGATGGCGAACCTGGACATCGCCAACCGCCGGTTCGGCCGGTCCGGCCCGCTCGAACAGTTACTGCTGATGACCACCGATGGGCTGGACTCCGGCGGATTCCTGGAGCACCTCAAACTCCCGCACTATGTGACCTTCCGCTCCATGGTGGAACGCAAACAAGCGCTGCAGGCCGCAGGCGAAGCGCGAAGCGCGCGAGTTCCCGAGCCTGCCGGAAGGGAGTGCGAATGACCACGACAACCGAATTACTCACCGGATCAAGCGATTACGAGGCGCCGCCGGAAATCCTGGACGAAAGCGGCAAACGCGAGATCCGCCGTGCCGCGCTGACCGCGATCTGCGTGCCGGGGTATCAGGTGCCGTTCGGATCGCGGGAAATGCCGGTTGCGCGCGGCTGGGGTTCGGGCGGCCTGCAGGTGACGCTGGCGGTGATCGGCGCCGGCGATACCGTCAAGGTCATCGACCAGGGCGACGACGGCGGTGTCAACGCCACCAACTTACGCCGGCTGATCGCGTCCACCACCGGATGCGCCGAGTCGGCCGACACCCGGGAATCGACCGTGGTCCAGACCCGCCATCGCATCCCGGAGGAAGCCCTGTCGGCGGGCGATCTGCTGGTGTATCAGGTTCCGGTGCCCGAGCCACTGCGCAAGGTGCAGAAATCGGTCGCCGAGTGTCAGCGCATGCACGCCGAAAACGATTACGCCGCAATGTGGGCGGGCCTTTATGAGGACATCGTCCGTAATGGCATGATCACCCGCACCACGGGCTATCCGGTGCTGGTGGCCGGGCGATACGTGATGGCTACCACGCCGATTCCGCGCTGGGACGTACCGCGGCTGCATCGCAGCGAGCAGATCAACCTGTTCGGCGCCGGGCGCGAGAAGCGGATCTACGCGGTCCCGCCGCACACCGACGTGATCCCGTTGACGTTCGACGATGTGCCGTTCGAGGTGGAGTATTCACCCGGTGCGCGGTGCAGGCTGTGTGGCAGTGACGACGTGTTCCTGGTAGAGGCAGGGGCCGCAGGCGGTTTCGTGTGCAGCGATACCGAGTGGTGTGCCCGCGTGCGCGCCGGGAACGCCGACCGCGCGGCACATCGCAAGCGTGCGCCGCTGCACCTATTGCCCGATCCGCGGCGCCGTGCCGGGGCCTCGGCACGGTTGACTACCAGGCCAACCCCGACGCACCGCAGCGAAATGCGGGTGGGCGGCCGCGAATGGATGCTGCGAGTCGATTCGATCGGCAAGGTGCACGGCACCGGCGGCGTGTATGCGGTCGATGGCACCGGGCCCGAGTACGGCACCGCGATCAGCCCGAACACCGGCGCGGTCGTGGCGGCCTGGGATGTGTCGTTCGATGTCGCACCCGGTGAGGCGCTGGGTGTGATTGGGGAATCCGGATCGGGGAAGTCGACCGTACTGGCGTGCGTCATCGGAAACGAAAGCGCGACAGCAGGTTCGGTGCACCTGGCGACTGTCGACGACGGTGTTACCGACCTGCTCCTGCTGCCCGACGCGCAGCGCCGCCGACTGCGCGTCGACACGATGGCGGCGGTACACCAGAACCCCGCCGATGGTCTCGACCTGCGGATCAGTGCCGGCGGTAACGTCGCCGAACGGCTCACCGCGGCGGGTTGGCGCGGCTACCAGGGCATCCGCGACCGAGCCGCCGAACTCCTTGAGCGGGTCGAGGTTCCGTTATCCCGGATGGACGATCCGGTGGGGACGTTCTCCGGCGGCATGCGGCAACGCGTGCAGATCGCCAAGGCGCTGGCGACCGAACCGCCGGTGTTGCTGCTGGACGAGCCGACCACCGGGTTGGACGCATCGGTAGCCGCCGGTGTGCTCGACCTGCTGCGGGGATTGCTGTTTGAACGCAATATCGCGGCAGTCGTTGTCAGCCACGACTTCTCGGTGATCGAGGCGCTGACCGACCGCGCCGTCGTCATGCAGCTGGGCAGGGTGATCGAACGAGGCCTGACCGATCAGCTGTTCTGTGACCCGCATCAGCCCTACACACAGCGGCTCGTTGCCGCGGCCAGGAGGTGATCGCGGTGCCACCGGTGCTGACGGTGCGGGGACTGCACAAATCGTTCACGCTGCACACCATCGACGGGCGCGTCGTGCACTCACTGCGCGGCGTCGACCTCGACGTGCGGGCCGGCGAGCATGTCGCGCTGGCCGGCCCGAGCGGGGCCGGCAAGTCCTCCCTGCTGCGTTGCGTCCACCGCACCTATCTGCCGAACTCGGGGTCGGTGCTGTTGCGCACCACGGCGAACGAAGAGATCGAGTTGACCAAGCTGCCGGACCGGGCCATGGCACGCGTTCGGGGCCGCGAGTTCGGTTATGTTTCACAGTTTTTGAATGCACCGCCGCGTACCAGCCCGCTGGAGCTCGTAGCGGCCACAGCCCGGCGTCGCGGTGTCGACCGCGCCGAGGCGCGCGAGGCGGCGGGAGACGCGCTGCAACGGCTCAACCTCGACGAAGTGCTGTGGGACGTGGACTGCTCGGTGCTCTCCGGCGGAGAGCGTCAGCGGGTGAACCTGGCCGCCGGCACGGTACGGCCGCCGCGGCTGCTGCTGCTCGACGAGCCGGTGTCGGCGCTCGACCCCGCTAATCGCGAAGCGGCACTTGAATTGATTGGGGCGCTGACGACACAGAACGTCGCGGTGCTCGGGGTCTTTCACGATCTGGACGCCATGCGGCGGTTGGCATCTCGGGTGGTGCTGATGCGCGACGGCCGCGTGGTGAAAGACGGTGCGGTGAACGAGATCTTCGAAGGAGTGGCATGACGATCGAGATGTTCGAACGGACCGTGCGGCACTGGCCGTTGGCGATGCCGCCGGCGGATTACGTGCTCGGTCACGTCTGCGCCGTGCTGCCCGACGGCGTGATCGACGACGCGGTGGTGGCTGTGCGCAGCGGTGTCATCGCGGCGGTCGAACCACACCGGCCGGGGCTGTCGGTTGACGTCGACGGTCAAGGCCTGCTGTGTATTCCGGGTCTGGTGGATACCCACAGCGACGGGCTGGAGAAGGAGCGATTGCCGCGGCCAGGTGCCGAGTTGCCGATGGAGTTCGCGCTGCTGTCGTTCGAGGGCAAGCTACGGGCCGCCGGGGTGACGACGGTGTTTCACGGCGCCGGGTTCGAGCACAGCATGGGCCGCGGCACCCCGCGTACCGTCGAGGGCGCCGAGCTGTGCTGCGACGCCATCGAGGCGCGGACCGTGGGACTAGTGGACCACCGGATCCTGTACCGCCTCGATGTTCGTAGCCCAGAAGGTCTTGTGGCGCTTAAGGAACGGCTCGCCAGCCCGGTGGGCAGGCCGCTGGTCTCGCATGAGGACCACACTCCCGGGCAGGGCCAGTACGCCGAACGCGCATATTACGAGCGCTACATGATGGGCTCGCGCGGAATGACCGTCGAGGAAGCGGTGCGCCACGTCGACGACCTTATTGCCGAGCGCAGCGGGCGCCTCGGGATCCGTGAGGAGGCGATGGGCTGGCTCGGCGAGCACGCTCGAGCCGGGCGGATCCGGCTACTCGGCCATGACCCGACGTCGCGGGCCGAGGTCGACGAGTTGATGGCCCGAGGCGGTGCGGTCGCCGAATTCCCGACCACGGTGGCGGCCGCGCAAGCGGCGCGTGACCATGGGCTGCCGGTGGTGATTGGCGCGCCGAACGTGCTGCGCGGTTCCTCGCACAACGGCAACGCGTCAGGCCGCGAGCTGATCGAACGCGGCCTGGTGACCTCGATCGCTTCGGATTACCTGCCGTCGAGCCTGCTGGCCGCGGCATTCACCCTCGTCAACGACGCCGGGATCGGCCTGGCCGCCGCCGTCGCGCTGGTGACGTCGGGCCCGGCCGATGTCGCGGGGCTGGCTGACCGAGGCCGGCTGTTGCCCGGCCGGCGCGCGGATCTGGCGCTGGTCGCACCCGGGCGCTGGCCCGTCGTGCATTCGGTATTGGTGAGTAAGGAGACGCCGTGACCCTCACCCGTGAAACGTTGGCCATGCTCATCGACGGGCTGGCCGGCCTGCCCTATGGCCGTGAGGTGGTGGACCAGCGCGCGCATGCACTACAGACCGGGTGGTACGCCAAACAGGCCGGTGCCGACGACGAGCTGTTGCTCGCGGCGACATTGCACGACATCGGGAAGGCCAAAGTGACGGCTGCCCAATGGCCGGATCTTCCGCACGAGCTGTGCGGCGCCGAGTTCGCGCGCACGCACCTCAGTGAGCGCGCAGCCTGGATAATCGGTGCGCACGTGCCGGCCAAGCGCTACCTGGTCGCCACCGACCCGGGGTACCACGCGCATCTCAGCCCGGCCTCGGTCGCGTCGCTGAAACTGCAGGGTGGCGGGATGAGCGAGCTAGAGATCGCCGACTTCCGCGCAAATCCGGGCGCCGACGAGGCGGTCGTGGTGCGGCGCTGGGACGACAACGCGAAGGATCCGCACGGTCCGGTGATCACCATCGCCGAGGTGCTGGACGCCTACGACCGGCTGATCGCCTGAGCGCCGCGGGCGGATCTGCCCGGGCACTGATCGCCGAGTACCTGGGTTGCATGGATTTCTCGGGCCGCTGTGTCGTCCGGTAGCCTGATGCGGTTGCCGACGCAGGCGACCCTTCTGCCACGGACTGCCCGTGGCCGCTTAGACCAGAGGAGGTGATGAGGTCCTATGCGTCCATACGAAATCATGGTCATCCTTGACCCCACACTTGACGAACGCACCGTCGCCCCGTCCCTAGAGACGTTCCTCAATGTCGTCCGCAAAGACGGCGGATCCGTCGACAAGGTGGACATTTGGGGTAAGCGCCGGCTGGCCTACGAGATCGCCAAGCATGCCGAAGGCATCTACGTGGTTGTCGACCTCAAGGCGGAGCCGGCCACGGTGTCCGAACTCGATCGTCAGCTGAGCCTCAACGAGTCGGTGTTGCGCACCAAGGTGATGCGCACCGACAAGCACTGAGTTCGGTTGGCGCGCACGCTCCCCGTAGTCGGGGTGGGTGCGTAGGCTCAGCGAGAACATGCACATGACCGTTTACCGTTCCCGGGCGAGAGCCAGGACGGACCCAGGAGGACACAGTGGCTGGTGACACCACTATCACCGTTGTCGGAAACCTGACCGCCGACCCTGAACTGCGGTTCACTCCGTCGGGTGCCGCCGTCGCGAACTTCACCGTCGCGTCGACACCCCGGATCTTTGACCGCCAGAGTTCGGAATGGAAAGACGGTGAAGCACTGTTCCTGCGGTGCAACATCTGGCGCGAGGCCGCCGAGAACGTGGCGGAAAGCCTCACCCGCGGATCGCGCGTGATCGTCACCGGCCGGCTCAAGCAGCGCTCTTTCGAGACGCGCGAAGGTGAGAAGCGCACCGTCTTCGAGGTTGAGGTCGACGAGATCGGGCCCTCGCTGCGGTACGCCACCGCCAAGGTCAACAAGGCCAGCCGCAGTGGCGGCGGAGGCGGTGGCTTCGGCAGCGGCGGAGGCGGCGGCGGATCCCGCCAGGCGCCCCCGGCACAGCCAAGTAGCGCACCGGCTGACGACCCGTGGGGCAGCGCCCCGGCATCGGGCTCCTTCGCCGGCGGCGACGAAGAACCTCCGTTCTGACGTCAACCACATTTGAATCACGCAAGACCACTAGCAAACGGAAAGAAAGAAACACATGCCCAAGTCCACGAAACGGCGCCCGGCTCCGGAAAAGCCGATCAAGACACGGAAATGCGTCTTCTGCTCCAAGAAGGGCCAATCCATCGACTACAAAGACACCACCCTGCTGCGCACGTATATCAGCGAGCGCGGCAAGATCCGGGCGCGTCGTGTCACCGGTAACTGCGTGCAGCACCAGCGCGACATCGCGATCGCGGTGAAGAACGCCCGCGAGGTGGCTCTGCTGCCCTTCACTTCGTCGGCGCGATAACCGCCGGACGCCAACCGAAAGTACGAAAACGATGAAGCTGATTCTGACGGCCGACGTCGACCATCTCGGCACCGTTGGTGAGACTGTCGAGGTCAAGGACGGGTACGGCCGCAACTTCCTTCTTCCGCGCGGCCGGGCGATCCTCGCCTCGCGCGGTGCACAGAAGCAGGCCGACGAGATCCGACGTGCCCGCGACACCAAGGCCGTCCGCGATTTGGGGCACGCCAACGAGATCAAGACGGCGATCGAGGCGCTGGGTCCGGTTCCGTTGCCGGTGAAGACGGCGGCCGATTCCGGGAAGCTGTTCGGCTCGGTGACCGCCGGTGACGTCGCGGCGGCAATCAAGAAGGCCGGCGGCCCAAATCTCGACAAGCGCATTATTCGGTTGCCCAAGTCGCATATCAAGGCGGTCGGCTCCCATTCGGTCGCGGTGCATCTGCACCCCGAGATCAATGTCGACGTTGCGCTCAACGTCGTCGCGGATAGCTAACTCAGCACTGTTTGTCGACATCCGGCGGCTGCCCTAAATCGGCGGTCGCCGGATTTTGTCGTGCCGCCAGCGCGCCGAGAGATTGCGCTGTGGATGGACGTCGTGGGTCCGGCTGGCGAACTATTTCAGTGACGTCGCCGAGTGGGCCACTTAACCCCCTCGTAACTCAGCGCAAATATGGCCGAAAGCCAACACGCCCGGCGCAGTAACCTGCGACGACACGCCGAAGAGATTCTTCTCCACACCAATTCACCCGTCGTGTACGACCCTTATCAGCAGGGATGTCGCAGCGCCGCGTTTTAGTCCACAGGTTCTCCACAACCCACTCAACACAGGTGTCGATGGATATGCACATACGATGCACAACCTTATGAACAGCGCCCCTTTCAACAGCTGCCCAGCAACGTTTACGGTCTTCCCGGCGCGAGGCTTACGGGTGCTTGGTTCAGGGGTGTGCGAGCGTCCGGGCCTACGCTGCGAGTGTCGGCGATCGAATGTATGTTCGTATGATGTTGCAGAGGGAGGCGAAAGCCCGTGGCGGTCGTTGATGACCTAGCTCCTGGCATGGACGCTTCACCGCCCAGTGAGGAATTCAGCCGTCAGCCACCGCAGGATCTGGCCGCCGAGCAGTCGGTGCTGGGCGGGATGCTGCTGAGCAAGGACGCGATCGCCGATGTGCTGGAGCGGGTGCGGCCCGGCGACTTCTATCGCCCCGCACACCAGAACGTCTACGACGCGATCCTGGACCTGTACGGGCGCGGGGAGCCCGCCGACGCGGTGACGGTGGCCGCCGAACTGGACCGCCGCGGGCTGCTGCGCCGGATCGGGGGGGCTCCCTATCTGCACACCCTGATCTCAACGGTGCCGACCGCCGCCAACGCCGGGTACTACGCGGGCATTGTGGCGGAGAAGGCGCTGCTGCGACGGCTTGTGGAGGCGGGAACGCGGGTCGTGCAATACGGCTATGCCGGCGCCGAGGGTGCCGACGTGGCCGAGATCGTGGACCGCGCACAGGCCGAGATCTACGACGTCGCCGAGCGTCGGCTGTCGGAGGATTTCGTTCCGCTGGAGGACCTGCTGCAGCCGACGATGGACGAGATCGACGCCATCGCCTCCAACGGAGGCATCTCCCGCGGCGTGCCGACCGGCTTCACCGAACTCGACGAGGTGACCAACGGTCTGCATCCCGGACAAATGATCATCGTTGCGGCTCGTCCTGGAGTCGGCAAATCGACACTGGGTCTGGATTTTATGCGGTCGTGCTCGATCAAGAACCGGATGGCCAGCGTCATCTTCTCGCTCGAGATGAGCAAGTCCGAAATCGTGATGCGGCTGTTGTCGGCCGAGGCGAAAATCAAACTCGCCGACATGCGGTCGGGCCGGATGAACGACGACGACTGGACTCGGTTGGCGCGACGAATGAGCGAAATCAGTGAGGCGCCACTGTATATCGACGACTCGCCGAACCTGACCATGATGGAGATCCGCGCCAAGGCGCGCCGGCTCAAGCAGAAGGCCGACCTGAAGCTGGTCGTGGTCGACTACCTGCAGCTGATGACGTCGGGCAAGAAGGTCGAGTCGCGCCAGATCGAGGTGTCCGAATTCTCAAGGCATCTCAAGCTTTTGGCCAAGGAGATCGAAGTGCCGGTGGTGGCGATCAGCCAGCTGAACCGGGGTCCGGAGCAGCGCACCGACAAGAAGCCGATGTTGTCGGACCTTCGTGAGTCGGGATCATTGGAGCAGGACGCCGACATGGTCATCCTGCTGAACCGGCCGGATGCATTCGAGCGCGACGACCCGCGTGGGGGAGAGGCCGACTTCATTCTGGCCAAGCACCGCAACGGCCCGACCAAGACGGTCACCGTTGCCCACCAGCTGCACCTGTCACGCTTCGCGAACATGGCGCGGTAGTAACCTACCGGGCTGATGCTGGGGAGATTGGACCTGCGCGCGCCATCTTCAGACGAAAATTGTTGCGTCCGAACGAATCACGTCATCAACCTATGGCGTAATCGCCTTGGTCAGAGTGTAAATACATTGGCCTAGCACGTGGTGCTTCGGCGCTCGTGTGAGTCGAGTCAACTCCCACGACGAGATCAACAGGCCCCACAACAGGTACTGGATCCACGCCGGATCCAATTTGGTGTCTACAGTTCCCTCGACGTGACCTCTTTCAATCGTGAGGATCAAAGCTCGGTCGGCGTCTGTATCGGTGACCCAGTCGACGATGTCGAACATGTCGGGTCGATTGATAACCAGCAGGAGCAAGTCGCCCAACTCGAAGTACTCCTGCGCCAGCCGAGTTAGCGCGTCTGGAGCGCTGCCGTCGCCGAGGCGCGCGCGCACCGTGGCAGCCGCGATCTTTTCCGTCGCGTCGGTCCCGATTGCCGCCAGCAGGTCGGATCGTTCGGGAAAGTAACGGTGCACGGTCGAGCGTCCGACGTTTGCGACCAGGGCGATATCGGCCAACGCGGCTTGGGGATTGCGGGTCAGCGCCGAGACCGCGGCGTCCAGGATGGCGCGACGTGTCCGGACACGTGTGCCGGACTCAACAATTGCACCGGCGCCGTCCACGAAGCGATAGTACGCGAAGGTCCGGTTTAGGGAGCTCCTTGACATAAATAGGACAATCGTGTTCCATTTCGAATCATGCTTTCTCCATCGTATTTGGCGCGACTGCGCCTGCTTTGGTCATTCGCCGCACCTCATCGCGGTGCTCTCGCGGCAGGTCTGGTTTTGGGATTGCTGGGCTCGGCCGCTGGTTTGGCGACGCCCTTGGTCACTAAGTGGGTGCTCGACTCGCTTGGACAAAACGCGTCGCTGCGAGGTCCGGCGGTGACCCTGCTAGGGCTGTTCGTGTTAGGCGCGGGCATCCACTGTGCGCAATGGATGTTGCTCGGGACCGTCGGTGAACGGATAGTCCTTGACGCCCGGACGTCAATGGTGCGCCGCTTCCTTCGTGCCACGGTGCCTGCAATCACTAGCCGACCACCCGGCGAGCTGATCACTCGCGTCACCTCCGATACCGTGCTGCTGCATACGGCGACGTCGACGAGCTTGATCGGACTGATCAACGGCGCCGTGATGCTAGTCGGCACGCTGGTGCTGATGGGTGTGCTGGACACTGCGCTGCTAGCCGCCACGCTTGCGGTAATCGCAATAGCCGCAGTGCTGTCTATGCTGTTGATGCCCGCAATCGCTGCGGCACAGCAAGAAGCGCAGCATCACCTGGGACTCATGGGAGGCATCCTCGAAGGTGCCTTGCGTGCCGTACGCACACTGAAGGCCAGCCGGGCCGAGGAACGCCAGGCCACCCAAATCATTGTCGAAGCCAAGGCATCCACTCGCCAGGCCATTCACGCCGTGCGCTGGGAGTCGATCGCCTGGACGATTGCGTGGGCAGGTGTCGATCTGGCGATCGTCGTCATCATCGGAGTCGGGGCCTGGCGCGTCAGCGACGGCACACTGGCGCTGTCGAGCCTCATCGCGTTCCTGCTCTACGCGTTCGGGCTGATCGACCCGGTGACCGAGCTGTCGCAGGACGTCATCAATCTGCAGGCCGGTATCGCTGCGGCAAGCCGCATCCGCGAGGTCGAGACCTTCGAGGTCGAACCCGATCCGCACGCGGCACCAACAGCACCAGCAGCAGCGCTCGGCGATCAGCCTGTGATCGAAATGCGTGGTGTCACAGCTGGTTACGGGACAACCACTTCGGCCGTATGCGCTATCGATCTCGCCATCGCGCCGCGCGGACACACCGCCATCGTTGGCCCCTCTGGCGCGGGAAAGACCACGGTGTTGTCGCTGATCTTGCGATTCCTGGAACCTCAGGTCGGCGAGCTTCTGCTGCGCGGCCGGCCGTACAGCGGATGTAGTCATGCCGAGATCCGCAAACGCCTTGCCTTCGTGGAACAAGAGACGCCAAGCGTGCCGGGGACGATTCGGGAAAACCTGCTCTACACGTTTCCCGACGCAACAGAGGACGACTTGCGCAGGGCGCTCCGCGACGTCGGACTCGACGATGAGGTTGCCGCGATGAAAATGGGCGTTGATACCGATCTGACTTCGTTGGCGATCTCTAGCGGCCAACGGCAACGCGTGGCACTGGCGCGTTCCATCATGCGCCCCTCCGATGTTCTGCTGTTGGATGAGGCGACCGCACATGTGGACGCGCTGGCCGAAACCGCGATCCACGACTGCATCCGCCGGCTCGCACGCGACCAGGCCGTAGTTTCGGTAGCCCACCGGCTCTCGACGGTGGTCGACGCAGACGCCATCGTGGTCATGCAGGACGGCAACATCCGGGCACAGGGCACACACACCGACCTGCTGGCAACCGATCAGCTGTACCGCGACCTTGTCGACGCACTATGGGTCGGCGAACCGTCCATCGGCGCACATGAATAGGAGATTCCGCCCTGCGCGCAGACCTGGACCGCGCGGGACCCGTTTCACACGATTGGGCGCTCGAGTGTCTTGGTTTGGTGGTCGCGCCGGCTGGCAGGCCAGCGGATACCGGTAACGACTCCGCCGAGCGAGAACACAACCGGCAGCGAACTGGCGACGCGGACCCAGCGAACGTCCTTGCCCTCTGCGCCGGCCGTCCACGCTGACGCGGCGTCCATGGCGTCACACACCGCGCCCATCCACAGCGCGGTCCGCTTTGCCGGCCCCGCCACCGTCGCGACTCCGATCACATGTCGCGTGCTCCGAACAGCCGAGTCACGTAGCGGGAATCGGCGTTGTCTGCAGCTCCGGGGACCTGCCCGTGTCGCGCGAAAGCTCCAGGCCAAAAGTAGCCGACCAATCCGCCTGCGGTACGGGCGATTCCGATGATCGATGCAAGCACTCGGTTTGACATCCACACTCCTCGACAGGCTTCAGGTGGTCAGCTGACGCGATCCCCATTGTTGTCCGACCCGGCTGACGGGCAAGCCCGCGCAGCGGGCGATGACTTGCACGCATTAGGGACCGATGACCGACCCGAGGTAACGGGTGCTCAGCCTGGCGTAGGTGCCGTCGTGCTGTGCGATGTTCAGCCACTGGTCGACGTACTGCTGCAGACCAGCCTCGCCTGCAGGCAGCAAGTACGCTTTCTGCTCGAACGTCAACGGGCGGTCCGCGGCGACGCCACACAATCGCGGATTTTGCGCTATCTGATAGCGGATCTCGCTGGTGTCGGTGAACATGACGTCGGCTGCGTTATTGGCAAGCTGGTCGAAAATCATTGTGTTGTCCGGGAATTCGATTACCTGTGCATGTGTGATGTGGCTCTTGGCGAACTCGGCATTGGTCCCGCCCGGATTCTCGACAACGCGAACGCCTGCGGTGTCGATATCGGCCAACGTCCGGTATTTGTCGCTGTCCGTGCAGCGAATGATGGCGGCCTTGCCGTCGCGCAGGTACGGCGAGCTGTACAACGCCTGCTGAGCACGTTTCAAGCTGATGGAGATACCACCCATTGCAAGGTCGCATCGGGTGCCGACGTCGGTCACGATGTGGGCCCACGTGCTGGGTATCAGGTCGAGCCTGGCCCCCAACCGGTCCGCGAGGTCGTGCGCCATGTCGATGTCCAGGCCGCTCCACGAACCCTGGGAGTCGCGGAAAGTGAACGGGCGGTAGTCGCCGGTGCTACACACCCGGACGACCTTGTCGTGCACGATTCGGTCGAGGGCCGTCGGGGGTTTGCCCGCCGGTGGCGGCGATTGCGGTGCCGTGTTGCCGCACGCCGCCACCACGAGCAGTGCCGCCACTGTGGACGCCGCGGTCGTGCCGCGGCGCAGGACGGGCATTCGGTTCATCACCTGTGTCAAATATCGACCGCGCACGGCATCATCCCTACCCTGCCCGGGCCCCCGGCGGGGCCTTACCCCACCCGCGATTCGCCCTGAATTCCTCGAAGCGCTAATTTTCCTGGGTGATGTCCTCAGCTGCTCGTGCTCTGGCGCGGTGGATTGCTCCCTTCCTGACTGTTGCCGTCGTTGCCGGCATGTTCCCGCTACAGGCCGGCCTCGCCCCGGCGGTGCGCTTGGTCAGCGATGGGAACCCGCTGGCTGGTGCACCGTTCTACGTGAATCCCACGTCGGCGGCCATGCGCGCCGCACAGGCTGCCGATCCGCCGAGTCCGCAGTTGACCGCGATCGCCAACACGCCGCAGGCGTACTGGATCGTCCCGGGCGGTTCGGCGGGCACGGTCGGGAAGTACGTCGGCGACGCCAATGCCGCCGGCGCGATCCCGGTGCTGACGCTGTATGGGATCCCGCACCGCGACTGCGGCAGCTTCGCCGCGGGTGGTCTGGGGTCGGGCGCGGACTACCGGGGCTGGATCGACGGCATCGCTGCCGGCGTGGGCGCCTCGCGGGTGGCGATCATCGTCGAACCCGATGCGCTCGCGATGGCCGACTGTCTGTCGGGTGATGCGCGCCAAGAGCGCTTCGACCTGATTCGCTATGCCGTCGACACGCTGACTCGGGATCCGAACGCGGCCGTCTACGTCGATGCCGGTCACCTGCGCTGGCATAGCCCCGACGACATGGCCGCCAGGCTCAACCAGGCCGGCGTCGGCCACGCGCGGGGTTTCAGCGTCAACACGGCGAACTTCTTCACCACCGAGGACGAAATCGGTTACGGCGAAGCGATTTCAGGCCTCACCAATGGTTCGCACTATGTGGTCGATACGTCGCGCAACGGGGCAGGACCGGCACCCGACGCCGAGCTCAACTGGTGCAACCCGAGTGGCCGAGCGCTCGGTGCGCCGCCTACCGCGAATACCGCCGGCGCGCACGCCGACGCCTACCTGTGGATCAAACGTCCCGGCGAATCCGACGGATCATGCGGCAAAGGCGATCCGCCGGCGGGCACCTTCGTGAACCAGTACGCCATCGATCTAGCCAGCAGGGCGGGCCAGTAGCTCTGCGTCGACGAGCGGCGCGCGGCTGCGTGCTGTAAGAAAGTGCGTACACGAAAGCCCTGCCAAGCAGCGAGCGGGACTCGACTGGCTCAGACGAGAGGGCCTGATCGTATGCCTGCATGGAAACGCCACGGCGTGACGACCAATAGCAGCACGGCCGGTGCTGGCCGCAGCGTTGGCGTAGAAATCGAACTCGAGGTCTCCGAACCGACGGTGCTCGATTTCCAAATCGCGGTCAGCCGTCAGCCCGGCATTGAGGTGAGCGAGTCGCTCACCATCAAACGAAACGGCAAAGCGGTCCAACCGCGTGAGGTCATCGGCGCGCACCAGACCCGCATCCACGTCGTATCGGCCGGCACAGGAACAGTCACCGCGTCATATTCGGCGACGGTCGGCGGGCAGGCGGACCCCGAGTCGGTCAGCGAGATCGATGCAACCACGTATCTGCGCCCGAGCAGATACGCCGAAGCCGATAAGTTCTTCGGCTTCGCCGCTACCGAATTCCAGCAGTACGGCACCTCGGTCACCTTGCTGGAGAGAGTTTCGTCGTGGGTCGGTACTCGACTGAACTATGTCCCTGGGTCCAGCGATTCGATCGACGGGGCCGCCGATACCTTGCTCGCGGGTGCGGGTGTGTGTCGCGACTATGCCCATCTGGTTATCGCGCTGCTGCGCGCGGTCAACGTCCCGGCCCGAATGGCGGCGGTGTATGCCCCCGGATGTCACCCGATGGATTTTCACGCCGTGGCCGAGGCGTTGATCGATGGGGTGTGGCGGGCGGTCGACGCCACCTGCCTGGCCCCGCGGCAGTCTATGGTCCGCATCGCCACCGGACGTGATGCCGCCGACACCGCCTTCCTGGACAATCACGGGGGCGCCATCACCTTGCAGAACATGACGGTCAGCGCGGTCGTGGACGGTGAGCTGCCCAAGGATTCGGTCGAGCAACTCGTCACCCTGCGTTAGAGACGCGGGTCGTCGACGGCCGGCGTCGCGCAGCCGGCCCCGTCAGCGGAAGCGGATGTCCGACGTCGCCAGGCCGAAGATCTTGCGACCACCGGACTTCGCGCCAACTATGACAACACCGGCGCGGGTTGCCGGGTCCAGCGATTTGATCCGGCCGCTGTATTCGATGTCTGCACCCTCGGCGGCCGACACGATGACGGGCTGAGACAGCCGCACCGCGTAGCGGGTAACCGCACCGGGATCGCCCGACCATGCGGACGCAAACGCGGCACCCAGACCCATGGTGAGCATTCCGTGGGCGATCACGTCGGGCTGTCCCGCCAGTTTGGCGAGGTTCTCGTCCCAATGAAGCGGGTTGGCGTCGCAGGCGACCCCGGCGTAGTTCACCAGGTCGCCGCGGGACAGTCGGGCGTGGTGGATCGGTAGCTCGTCGCCGACCTTCACGTCATCGAAGGACGGCGTCCCCGGGGTGCGGGTGCCTCCGTCGGCGATTCGAACCTCGTCCGCGGGGCGCGCCGTCTTCTGGTAGTCCACATCGGAGTAGTCGATTCCGGCGAGGTTCACGTCGTGCATCATCACTTGCTGCGCGGTCGCCCTGATCGCTGGATCGACATCCTCGGCGGTGACGCCGACGACGGTGGTGTGCAGGGTGTGCACCCGCTCGCCGGCAGCATCGGTGAAGGTATTGGTCACGGTGATCAAGTCTCTGCCGGCGAATCTGCGCACCGATGACAGTTCGACGTCGATGCGCAGTTCGTCGCCGGCCACGATCGGTCGGTGCTGTTCGAAGACTTCTTCGGTCTGCAGATACATCTCGTAACCGATGACCACCGATTCGAACAAGTGCCGATTAGCCGCCATAGCCGGAGCCGACGTGAACGTCAGCGGCGCCACCAGATCCGGATATCCCAGTTCAGCGGCGCCGGCGAGGTCCCAGTGCGCCGGGTGATAGTCCTGCACGGCACGGGCGAACTCGCGCACCTTCTCCCGGCCGACCTGGTAGGTGCCGTCGACCTGGTAGTAGTGGCCGACGCGCGATTCGAGCGTTGACGTTTCTGCTGCTGAGGTCATGAATTGCTCAACTTTTCTATCGATCGGTTCGCTGCGGCCGACCAAGGCACACTAACGCGCTGCGGGACGCACACAGGGTAGAGGCACCGGCCACCGCCGGTGATCGTCGTCCCCACGTAACGTCGGCGACTATGACCGTTTATGCGTTGAACCTCTTCGATGTCGCCGATGCCGACGAGTATCGCGCCTACTCGCGACGATCACCCGCCGAGGTGGCCAAACACGGCGGCCGCGTCGTCGCGCTGGGAAGTTTCCAGGACGCGATTGTCGGCGACATCGAACCGCGTCAAGTGCTGATCCTGGTGGAGTGGGACTCGCGGGAAGCCTTTGACAGCTACTGCAACGACCCCGAACTCGCCGATCTGCATCCGCATCGCGAGAACGGATCATCGAAGTACATCTGGCACCTGTTCGACCGTCTGGACGACCTCAGGCCGATACTGAGTCGATAACCGCGATCCGACGCCGCAGCATTCCGGAATCGACTGCCGTACAGCGACATCCAGTACTACCCGGCGGTGTCAGGTCTTAGTGTGTGAAAAGCGTTCTATCCCAGTCGAAGACATGCCTACGCGCCTCACGTGCTACTCTCACCCGGGATGTCTATCGGCATCCCTCCAGAATGAGGAAGTTGAAGGTATGGCACAGGGAACTGTGAAATGGTTTAACAGCGAAAAAGGCTTCGGCTTTATCGCTCCGGACGGCGGCGCAGCAGATGTGTTCGTCCACTACTCAGAAATCCAGGGGAACGGCTACAAGTCGCTCGAGGACAACCAGCGAGTTGAGTTCAGCATCGAGCAGGGAGCCAAGGGTCCGCAGGCAGTCGGGGTAACCGCCGTCTAGTGTGAGCGTTCTTCTTGTGGGCTGGTGGGTGATTTCCCGCCAGCCCACAGTTCGTCGATGGGTTCTCGGCCAAGTCGGTCGGGACAACGTCTTTCCTGACGCTCGCGCTGCGCTCGACAGACCAATGTTGCGCGGAAGCCGAACCAATTTAAGGACCCCGCTCCATGAAATCGCCGGATTTATTCTCACATCGCAACGAGCCCGAAATCGTCTCCCAGACCGGTCGCGATTCCGAACCGGTGCAGCTGCCTACTTTCTCCGATCGCCCCAAGAACGACACCGCCGCTACGACGCCACCGTTATGAGCGGCTTGGCCGGATCCTGCCGGGTGCAATGACCAGATCTGGAACCGCGTCGCAGGACGCTCAGATCTTGAGATAGCCCTTGTCGGCCGGGATTTGGGCGGCAGTCAGCAATGACGATGCATCGCTGGCGAGCCAGACCACGATGTCGGAGATCAGATCCGGAGCAGCCAGCGAATCCGTCGGCAGCGCGCCCGGTGAGAAGCTGTGGATGTAGTGCGGATGATCCTGGAAGACTTGGTACATCGATAGGTCGTTGCCCATCGGGGTGTCGGTGCCGTAGGGGTGCACCGAGTTGACGCGGATACCGAATTCACCGAGCTCGACTGCCAACGAGTTGGTGAGGCCGACCACGCCGAATTTGCTGGCGCAGTAATGGCCGCAACCCGGGACGGCTTTGATACCCGCCGCCGAGCTGATATTGATGATCGACCCGCCATTGCCGGCGGCGATCATTGGCGGCACCGCGGATTTCATCGTGTTCCACAGCCCGGTGAGGTTGGTGTCGAGGGTCTCCTGCCACTGCTGAGCCGAAATCTCCCACACCCGGCCCCAATTCAGCACGCCGGCATTGGCCACGACGATGTCGAGCCGCCCGAACTGTTCGATCGCATTCGCCACCACCCGTTGCTGGCCGGCCAGGTCGCGGACGTCGACCTCCTCGGCGAGGATCTTGCGGCCCTCGCTCTCGACCAGGCCGACCGTCTCGGCCAGGTCTTCGGGTACGGCAGGGGGATAGCCGTTGCTTTCGGCAACCGGGGCGCACGCGTCGATCGCGACGATGTCGGCACCGGCCCGCGCCAGCCGGATGCAGTGCGAGCGGCCCTGTCCGCGAGCCGCTCCCGTCACGTAGGCGACCTTCCCGGCTAACGGGGTGGCGTTGTCGGTCATGCTGATAGCTCCTCTGCCTGTGGCGCGGACTGCGGCTGGTTAGTGGGTCGGGTGCGAAACTCGTAGTCCGTCAACGGGAATCACCCACGGCCGGCTCCGGTCAGCCCGTCGACGACGTGATCGCAGATGTAACGGCGCACGGCGCGCGGACTATCGAGATTGACCGCGATCGGGGGGATCAGCTCGAAACTGAACAGCATTCGGACGATCCATTCACTAGCGCGCGCCGCGTCGACCGTCGGGCCGACTTCCCCGTTGCGCTGGGCGTCTTTGACCAAGGGCTTCCACAATTCGATCGACCGGCGCATCAGCTCGTCGCCCCCGTGGTCCAACAGCAGCACCAGGATGCTGCGATCGATACCTCGCGGCAGCGACTGCGAACGTTGACGATGCGCACAAATCAGCACCGCGACCGCCGCGGCTTGCTCGGCCAGGGTGGCTTCCTTGGCAACCTCGACGGCCATGGTTTCGATGAACCCCGCGGCCAGCTGATTGACTGCGGTGGCAATCGCGCTGTCGCGAGTTCCCAACAAATTGTGGACGGTGCCGCGCGATACGCCGGCGGCCTCGGCCACCGCCGTCAAGCTGAACCGCCGTGGCCCGAGTTGCCGGAGCGTATCGCTGGCCGCGGTCAGCAATGCGTTCGGCACCGGCTTGGTGTCTCGCGCGGCATCGACGGGCACTTGAACACATTAACGACATCTGTTCAAAGCGGTCAACGGTGCGCGGCGCTAGCGAATTTTGAAATTGATGGTTTGACCAGGCGCCAAGCGGGTATTTTCACGAAACCGCAGTCGAGAAGGGGGCCGAAGATGACGACAGTGGAGCATGGTCCTACGCGGTGCCCCCGATGCGCGGCCTGGGCCGAATACCGATTCCTGGAATCCGGCGATGACAAACTCGAATACGAGGTGCGCTGCGGTACCTGCGGCCACGTGTACTCCGAGGTGACCCCCGTATCGACTCCCGGGGTGGCGGCCGCCTAGCTACACCCGCCCAGGACTGGGCTCAATTGCCTGGCCGTCGTAACGAATTCCGCCACAACGGATCCCGGCGCATCGCGCTCAGGGGCGGCGCGTGGTTGCATCGACTATCCGACGCTGAACCAATCCCTCTGAGGAGGCCGCATGACCGATGACGACTTCAACCGTCGCAACATCGAGGAGTTTCGTGCCAATCATGGCAGGCTCGGCGGGCAGTTCGAGGGAGCGCCGGTTCTGTTGCTGCACAGCACCGGCGCGCGCAGCGGTGCGCAACGGGTGAGCCCAATGATGTACCTAGCCGACGGCGACCGCTATTTGGTTTTCGCCTCGGCAGCCGGGGCTGACAGCAACCCCGCCTGGTACTGGAACCTCGTCGCCCACCCAGACGCCAGCATCGAGGTCGGTGACGAGCACTTGAATGTGCGCGCCGACGAAATCAAGGGCGCCGAACGCGACGAGAAATACGCCGAGCAAGCCAAGCGGTATCCCGGCTTCGCCGAATACGAACGCAAGACGACCCGGACGATCCCGGTCATCTCGCTGTGCGCAACCGGACCACACGACGGGTGAATCACGAGCGCTGGGTCGATAAGCGGCATGTATCGGGCCATAGCAACCCAATGTTGGACAAGCCTGGCTGTATAGGGTGACTCTAGAAGTCGACGGGCAAAGCAATCAAGGCCCGACTAAGTGTGTGAGGAGCAAACCCATGACCACCTGGTCGACAACCGGGGCACGGTTCGGACAGCGGCTGGGGTCGCTCGCTATCGCCGGTGTCGCGGCCACCGGAATCGTCCTGATCGCCAACATCAATCGCCCACCAGTGGCGCTGGCTTCCGACGACGCGGTCGCCATCGTGCCGGGCATCACGGTCACCCCGGCGCCGGGCTGGACGGTCGCAGACCGGGGGCCCGACTGGGTAGCGCTGGCCAACGCCAACTCCAGCGCGCAGCTGCAAGTCGCGGTCAAACCCCCCAGGGGAACCGACCTCGTCGGGTTGCTGCAGGCTGACATCGATCAATTGACCGGCACGCCATCGGCCGGCTTCGCCGATGTGAAGGATCTAACCGGGCCGACCATCATTGGGGTGCGCGGCAACAAGTTCCAGCAGGAAGCCTTCATCAACTACACCGCGACCGTGTCAGGCCCGCAGGGCGCGGTTCCGGTGATGGGCACCTTCAGTGAGCTGCTGAACACCGCGAGCCACCAGACGGCCTTTATCGACTTTAGGCAAGATAACAATGCGACCGCTCAGGCCGTCAACGATGGCGGAGCGATGGTCAATTCGTTGCTCTGAGCGCCTATTTGGCGCGCCGGTGAGCGATGATGCGTGCGCCGTGGGAGGGGACGTAGACAACGTGACGCGCGCGGGCCGCCTCGGGGCGGCTGCGACCGGGCGTCAGGCGGTAGTTGTGCAGGACTTCGCGAAGGATTGCGGTGGCTTCCATCATCGCGAATCCCCCACCGAGACAACGGCGTACCCCGGCGCCGAAGGGCAACCAGTTCGAGGCGGTAGCCGAGCCGTCCAGGAACCTTTCGGGCCGGAAGACGTGCGGATCGGCGTGCTGGCAGGGATCGGCCTGTACCGGGCCGATGCCCGCGAAGACGGTGTAGCCGGCGGGGACACGGTAGCCGCCCAATTCCACATCGTGGGTGAGTCGTCGTGCGACGGCGAAGAACACCGGATGTAGCCGCATCGACTCTTTGATAACGGCTTCGAAGTATTTGTCGTCGCCGCTGTCGACGGCAGCAATTGCCTTGTCCTGCAGCGCAGGATTATGCGCGAGGTCGTGCAGGGTCCAGGACAGCGTGATGGCGGTGGTTTCGTGGCCGGCCAGCAGCAGGGTGACCATCTGGTCGCGCAACTCGGCATCGGAGAGTCGATCGCCGTCCACTTGCGTGGCTATCAATTGGGATAACACGTCGCCGCGATCGGCGGTGCGTCCCGCGCCGCGGCGCTCGCGGATCTCCGCGTAGAGCACGTCGTCGATGCGCTCCCGCAGTTGACGGAATCGTTTCCAGGGCCCGAACCGTTGCAACTGCGGTACCACTTCGCCGGCATATACCGGCATCGGTGCGGTAACGAGTCGCGAAAACGGGATCCGAAGCGCGTCGAGCTGTGGTCCCTCGCGCAAACCCAAGACCACGCGCAACATCATCTCCAAGGTCACGGCGTTCATCCGCGGCTGTGCGGCGAACGGAGTGCCGACCGGCCACCGCCCGATTTCTTTAGCGGCGAGCTCGTTCATCATGTCCCGGTAGCCGCGCAGCGCAGCGCCGTTAAACGGGGGCACCAACAGTTTGCGAAGCCGTTGGTGCGCAGCCTCATCCGTGGTCACCACGGACCGCTCGCCCATCACGTTCCGGATCCCCTGAATTCTTCCCTCGCCCGCATGGAAGGTCGTCGGCTCGCCGCCCAGCACGGACCGAGTCAGCTCAGGACTGCACACCAGGACCGAGGGCCGGCCCAGCACCGAGACCGTGATGACGTCGCCGTAGTGGTTGCGCAGCCACGGCGTGATGCGGTCCCGATGGGAGAACAGTGCGGTCTGCACCACGCCGGGCACTCGCGGCCCGGGCGGTAACGGCAGCTGCGCCAAACGATCGGTCACGGCTGGCGTCGTCTGGCTCATTTCAGCTCGCCCAAACGGTGCAGGACATCAACGCCTCCTCGGGGCTTCGACGCCCACCCAGACTACCGAGCATCTGCCAATTGCGAACCTCGAGAGAACGACGCCTGCGCATCACGCATCAGTGCGGCTGAACAAGCCTGCCCACCTCGGTGAACATCGATTCGCGCTGCTTGTCCCTCGGCAAATCGTGGAGTCCGGTCGCCGAGCGTACGAACGGCTCGAACAGATGCCAGCCCAGCAACAGCGCCATCGCGTTCGCCGCTCCGAGCCGTGCGCCCTCTTCGGTGTCGTGCAGGGGTCGGATGTTGCCCAGCAGTCTGGCGGCGGCGGGAAAGCTGGACTGCAGTTGACCCGCCGGATACCCATCGAGCAGCGCCCGCGCGATGACCCGTAACTGGCGTGTGGTGGCCACGTCGATCTCGTCCGGCGACGACGTGCCGTCGGCCAGGTTGTCCAGCTCGGCCGCCAGGTAGTCGAGTACCGCGGCGACAAGATTTTCCTTCGTCCCGAAATGGCGAAAGACCAGGCCGTGATTGACGTGAGCCCTGGCTGCGATGTCGCGAATCGAGGCGGCTCCCGGGCCCCGTTCGGCGAACATATCCGCCGCGCTGTCCAGGATCGCGGCGACCACCTCGTCGCGGCCGGTCGGAGCGGATTCTTGGACGGCGCTGGGGCTTGCGCTGGGTGTAGTCATATGTCTACACTACACTGTAGTCAAACGACTACAGACTTGGACGGCAAAGAGAAAGCGGGCCTCCTTCAGGGGTTGCTGGTCGCGGGGTGCCAGCAACTTCTGAAGGAGGCCCGCTTTCGCGTGCGCACCAACAGCCGGGAGCGCGTCCGCCGGTGCCGACGTAACCTCGCCCAGGACGAGGTTCGAAGCCGATGGAAGGCGGACCCATTGTCGCCAGCAGACGACCACCGATTCGTGATCATCGGCGCCGGCGCTATCGGCGGCACCGTAGGCGCAGTGTTGGCCCGGGCCGCAATCCCAACCGTCTTGGTCGCGCGCGGTCGGCATGCCGAGATCCTGGCCGCCGAGGGCATCACACTGAAGACGCCCGACGGAACGTTTCGCACTGCGGTCACCACCGCGTCGCGGCCCGACGATGTCGTGTTGACCGACCGCGACGTCCTCGTTTTCGCGACCAAGACCCAACAACTCGATGGCGCACTGCAGGAGTGGGTGGATCAGCCCGTCCATGGCCGAGATGGTGGCGTGGGGACCGCGGGCGAGCTGCTGCCGGCAATGACAGCGCTCAACGGGGTTGCCGCAGAAGACAAAGCACAGCGCTATTTCCGCCGGGTATTCGGGATCTGCGTCTGGTTGCCGGCCGTGCATCTCGAGCCGGGTGAGGTCATCGTGCGGGCGTGGCCGGTGGTCGGGCAGTTCCATATCGCGCGGTGGCCGGCGGCGCTGCGCACCCCTGAGGATGCCGAGCTGTTGGCGGGGCTCGCCGAGACTTGGACCGCGGCGGGGGTTCGGGTGCGTACTCCCGATGACGTCGCCCCGTGGAAGTACAACAAATTGCTGAGCAACCTCGGCAACGCCGTGGGTGCACTCACCGTCGATGCCGCAGCCGAAGTGGTGACCGCGCTGCGGCGCGAAGGCGAAAAGGTGCTGCGGCAAGCGGGAATCGCATTCATCTCGTCCGAAGTTTCGACGGCGACGCGGGCGGACGGGCCCACGATACGGCCGGTGCCCGGATCGAATACCGGGCCGAGCAATTCGACATGGCAATCGTTGAGCCGCCAGACCGGCAACGTGGAGACCGACTTCCTCAACGGCGAGATCGTCCGGATCGCGCACCGACACGGCATCGAGGCGCCGCTGAACACCGCATTAGCTCGTGCCGCCCGCGCGACGGCGCGAAATGGCTTTGGCCCAGGCCGCTATTCAGCCCGGCAGCTGGCAGACCTGGTTGGAGTCGACGGGCACGAGTGACGGCTAAGGAGTTACCAGGCAGAGCGGTTTTCGCCCGGTCCACCACCCAAGCGCCTCCGCACCCGCGGCCCGGTCGGCCGAATTGCCCGCCCAGGCGATGTAGCCGTCGGGACGCACCAGCACCGCCGGACCGTCATCGGTCCGCTCTGCCTGGGGGAGCCCGGCCGCGTCGATGCAGGGCGCACCCCGCTCACGAACGAAGACGAAACCCGGCAGGCGTAACAGCTTGCCGATTTGCCCATGCCGCAACGGAATCTGCGTCGCGCGGGTACCCACCAAAGGGCTCTCACCCTTGCGGGTGGCATACCGCAACGTTGTTCCGGCGAAGCTGCCGGCAATCGCGTCACGCACACGGGGGATGCGAAGTAGCCTCGGTGCCAGCATATTTCGTAGTCCGCGGGCAACCGGCGGACGAAGCGTGATGCCGCGGGCCATCAGGCCTGACTGCAGCAACACCCGCTTGCCGATCGGATGGCGTTCGTCGTGGTAGGTGTCGAGCACCGAGTCGCCGGCACCGGCGAGCACCGCGTCGATCTTCCACGCGAGGTTCGCGGCGTCCTGGATGCCGGTGTTCATGCCCTGGCCCCCCATCGGGGAGTGGACATGTGCGGCATCTCCGGCCAGAAACACGCGGCCATGCCGGTATTGCTCGACTTGGCGTTCGTCGCAATGGAATCGGGACTTCCATCCCACCTCGAGTAACCCGGGATCGGGATCCATCGCCCGCGCCAGAATGTCGGCGATCTCGTCTCGTTTGACGGGCGCGTCGTCGGGCAGCTGGTTGTTGCGGTCCCAGACCATGGCGCGGTACCAGGCGCCGCTGGCGTCGCGGTCGTCGTAGGGAGCCAAGAATGCGAACTCGTTACGAGTGCTGCCCAGCGTCAGGGCGCCTCCGGCGGGCCCATCCGCGAGTTTCACATCCGCCAGAACGATCGACGACAGCATGGTCCGGCCGGGGAAGTCCGCGCCCACCAGTGCGCGAACAGTGCTGTGCGCCCCATCGGCGCCGATCAAATACTGTGCCCGCCAACGGACAAGGTCGCCCGGGCCGCCGTCCTCGGGTCGCGCGATCACGGTCACGCCGTCGGTGTCCTGCTCGAGTCCGATGACCTCGATGCCGCGCTGGATGTCGGCGCCATGCGCGATCGCATAGTCGGCAAGCGCCCGATCGACGTTGGTCTGCGGGGTGATCATTGCGAATCGGTAGGGCGAGTCGAGGTGCGTGAGGTCGATGCGGGCACCGCCGAAAATCGTGACTCCCGGTGCGTGATGTGAGCGCGCCAGGAGGTCCTCGGCGACCCCCCGGGCGTCGAGGACCTCCAGCGTGCGGGCCATGGTGGCGAAGGCGCGGCTGGACGGGTTGATGGTGGGCCAGCGCTGAAGCACGGTGACCGAGCGGCCCGTGCGCGCCAGGTCACCCGCGGCGGTCAGGCCCGTCGGCCCGGCGCCGACGACGACGACGTTGACAGCGTGGGTCGTCATCGTGTCACCGCTTCCGGGTGCGGGTACCAGCGACGGATGTCGTCGGGTGTCGCCACGGCCGCGCGATTGAAGACGAACCGGCAGCCGGGCTGGGTGATGTGTGCGGCATTGACGATCGATTCGAACAGCAGCGTGTTGCTGGCGATCAGCCGCACGCCGGCGCCGATCAGTACCGCGTCGTATCGCTTGGACGCCAGCGATGTGCGGGCTTTGTCGACGCCGGTCTCGCCAAAGTCGATCAGGCAGTTGTCGACGTCGTAGCCGGCGGCGCGCAACGCCACGACATTGTCGTTGTTGGCGGTGCGCAGCTTCTCCTTCGACAGGCCAGGGAATTGCGCGAAGTCGGGTGAGGAGTAGTCGATCACGTCGGGATCGAGTCCGATCTGGATGGCGGTGACGGCCATGGCTACATCCCCGATGCTGACTTCAACAGTTGTTGAACTCAAACGGTAGGCCGCGATGTATGCGATGTCAACAGCTGTTGAATATACTGCTCGGATGGCAGCCAAAGCCCGTGATGGCGAGGCCACGCGATCGACGATTCTGACCACCGCGCGTGCGCAATTCGGGGCCCATGGATTCGAACGCACCACCATCCGTTCGGTGGCAGCGGAGGCCGGCGTCGATCCGGCGCTGGTGATGCACTACTTCGGCAGCAAGGCGGACCTTTTCGCCGCCGCCTCCCGATTCGAGGTCGAGTTCCCCGATCTCTCCGGCATCGCCCCCGACCGCATCGCCGATCTGCTGCTGCCGATGTTCGTCGGCGTCTGGGGACCGCAGGGGCCGCTGTTGCCGATGCTGCGCGCAGCCGCGACCAATCGGACTGCCGCGGATGCGTTACTCGCGGTGTTCGTCGACCAGGTAGCACCGGCGCTGTCCGCGGTGGTCCCCGATCACGCTCACGATCGAGCCGCGCTGGTGGGATCGCAACTGCTCGGACTCGCGACCGCCCGCTACATCCTGTGCATTCCGGCGCTGGCCGACATGGACGACGCACGACTCGTCCAATGGCTGCGACCGGTGTTTATGCATTACCTATCGGATCCGGCACCATGATCTGATGCATCCCTTCCGGAAAGCAGTCGAGGACCGTGACGAGGCGGCCATCCAGGCCATGCTGGCCGACAACGTCGTGTTCACCAGCCCGGTGGCGTTCAAGCCGTATGTCGGCAAGCCGATCACCGCGGCGATCCTGCGTGGTGTGCTGCGGATCTTCGAGGACTTCCGCTACATCCGCGAGATCGCCGGGAGCGACGGTCGTGACCATGCACTCGTGTTCGAGACCGGTATTTCGGGTGCGCCGGGCGTGAAGATCACCGGCTGCGACTTCCTGCATATCGACGCCGACGGCCTGATCGACGACTTCATGGTCATGGTGCGTCCGCTGTCGGGCGCGACGGCGCTGTCCGAAGCGATGGCCGCGCAGTTCAGTCGGATCCAGCAAGAGGCCGCCGAACTGGCCTAGGCACTGAGGATTCCGACGCGTCCGGCATCGGCTTCGCGCCGCAGCACGGTGGTGGTGAGGTCGAACTTCGTACCGGGAATCGTTTCGTTGACGAACGGATTGCCGGTCCACCAAGTGATGCGGCATACCCGGTGCGTGATCCGCCAGCCACCGCCAGTGCACACCAGCGCGTCGTCGTACCAGCCGCTGCCATCCCAGAGCGGGTTGCCGTCGGCCGCCTTGCGTACCAGCCTCCAGCCCCCGTTGCAGAAGCTGTGCGCGCGGTCGCCGTCGACTTGGACGACATGGGTGGACATCGTGTGCTGAGTGGAATCGAACGGATCATGGAACGCGGCGAACTCGGCCTTGAACCGTTCGCGATCCGTCCAGCGCGACGTCGGGCCTTAGTCGGCGTCCACTTCCTCGGCGAAGATCCGATCGAACAAGTCCCAGCGCTGGGAATCGACCGCCAGCCCGTAGAGGTTCACCAGTTGAGTGATCGCCACAATGTCGCTGTCGGTCATGGTCGAAGGGTATTAGGCGCGAAGGGAGACGCGGGTGAAGATTCGCTTCGGGGTCGGACTGGGTGCAGACAGCGCTCCCGATCAGCTTGCCGGCATTGTCGATCACCTGGAGAGCAGCGGGGTGGACTCGCTGTGGTTCTCCGAGCTGGTGTACGCCCCCACGGTCGATCCAACGGTCGGAATGGCTTATGCACTCGGCCGGACGACCCGGCTGAAGGTGGGCACGTCGGTGGCGGTGCTGCCGGGGCGCCATCCGGTGCTGGTGGCCAAACAACTGGCGTCGTTGGCAGCCGTCGCGCCCAAGCGGGTTCTTCCGGCCTTCGGGCTGCGTTCGGCGATTCCCGCCGAACGCGAGCTATTCGTGGTGCCTGACGGAGAGCGGGCCGCGGTGTTCGACGAATCGCTGCGGGTGCTGCGCGTCGCGCTGACCAACGAGTCGGCCGCCTACGACGGTCGTTACTTCACGGTCAGCGGCGCAGTGATAACACCGAAACCATCTCCCGCACTGGATATTTGGCTGGGGGGCTCGGCACCGGCGGCGTATCAGCACATCGGTACGTTGGCGGATGGCTGGTTGGGTAGCTTCCTGACCCCGGATGAGTCGCGCGCCGGGCGCGAGGCGATCGAACGGGCCGCGGAACAGGCTGGCCGACACATCGAGCCCGACCACTTCGGTATTTCGTTGGGCGTCGCTGACGGTGAGCTGTCGGCGGAGCTGGTCGCAGCGGCCCGACGGCGCCGCCCGGACGTCGATCCCGCTGACCTGATCGCCGTGGACTGGGATCAGCTGCACCGGCGGCTCGATGCCTACCTGGATGCCGGGTTGACGAAATTCGTCATCCGGCCCGCCGGGAGCGCGCCGCTGGACGGCTTCATCGAGCGCTTCATCGAAGAGCTGGTCGGCCGGCAGAACTGAGCAAGGCGGCTCGTTGGTGAACCAGGCTGCGCGCTGCCGCGGCTCTGCTGCCAGACTGCCGCGGCCTAGTCTCGAGAAATGACCATCCCCTACGACGTGGCGCTGCATGAGCGGATTGGCAACCATCTAGCGGTCCACGACCGTCGCGCGGTGAGCGATCCGACCAAGCGGCATGCCGCAGTCGCGGTGGTATTGGTCGACTCGGAGGTCGGCGAGGACCGGGTGGATCCGGTGTCGGTCGAGGAGTGGAACGACGGTCGCCCGATGCCGGCAACGGATCTGGACGGCCGCATGGTCGATGTGTCCGGCGGCGCTGCTTTTCTGCTGTGCCGCAGGGCTTCTCGCTTGACCTCGCACGCGGCGCAGTGGGCACTGCCCGGAGGTCGCCTCGATCCGGGGGAGACTGTGATCGACGCAGCGCTGCGGGAGCTGCACGAAGAGGTGGGGATCGACCTGCCCGGCTCGACGGTGTTGGGCCTGCTCGACGACTACCCGACGCGATCCGGATACGTCATCACCCCAGTGGTGATCTGGGGAGGTGGACGGCTCGATCCCCATCCCGCCCCAGACGAGGTCGTGGCGGTGTACCGGGTGGGGCTACACCAACTGCAACGCGATGACTCGCCGCGGTTCATCACCATCTCGGAGAGCCCACGACCGGTGGTGCAGATCCCGTTGGGAAACGACCTCATCCACGCACCTACCGGCGCGGTGCTGTTGCAGCTGCGCTGGCTGTGTCTGGAAGGACGCCATGATGCGGTCGATCAGCTCGAGCAACCGGTCTTCGCGTGGAAGTAACCATCCGACAGCCGCTTTCGCCCGGATGGCTGTCAGCGGAGGTATGCCAGAGACGAGTGTAGAATTTCGTTAGCTGTGTGAACGAACATTCCGGCGCAGCGTGGCGCCGGCAGTCGTACTGATCTTCGTGAAGGGAGGCCGTGATGCCCCGAACCGCCGGTGACACCTGGGACATCGTGACGAGTGTCGGATTGACCGCGCTGGGAGTGTGCGCTGGACGCGCCCTCGATGCCGCCCTCGATCCGCCGTTGGCGAACGACGACTTCGCCGCCGGCGATCCGAATCTTAGTGCCGCGGTTGCTAACACCGATTTGAACAGCGCGGCGGCGTTCAACGCACAATGGGTGGGCGTGCGCACCCGGTTCTTCGACGACTACTTCACGCAGGCCGGACGCTCCGGGACCCGACAGGCGGTCATCTTGGCGGCCGGCCTGGATTCCCGTGCGTACCGATTGGCATGGCCTGCCGACTATGCGGTTTTCGAAGTCGATCAGCCGCGAGTGCTGGAGTTCAAGCAACGCGTCCTTGACGAGCGGGGCGCCGAGCCACTGGTGCGACGTGTCGTGGTCGCCACCGACCTGCGCGATGACTGGGCGGGTGCGCTGGTCGCGGCGGGATTCGACCCGAGGCAACCGACGGCTTGGGCGGTCGAAGGCTTGCTGCCGTATCTGCCTGGCGCCGCGCAGGACGCACTGTTCGAGAAGCTGCACGAGCTGTCGGCCGAGGGCAGCCAGATAGCCGCCGAATTGGGCGCCGAACCTGGGGAGGTCCGGGAATTCGCCGAGGGCATAGCCGCAATCGGCCAACTCGGCGGACAGCACCCGGTCGCCGACCTGTGGTATGACGATCCACGTGCGAGCACCAAAGATTGGCTGGCCGAACGGGATTGGTCAGTCATCGGCATCGACCTGATGGATAAGGCCGCCAACGAATACGGCCGACCACTCGACGGTCTACCGCCGGTCTTCGAGCGGTTGCTGCGGGACAAATTCTTCACCGCCGCTCGCGATCGCTGAACCGGCTACCTCGCAACGGGGCAGCACTATCAGGACGCACCAATCTGCGCGGTCGCGCACAAACATCGAGTCGATCTAGCCAGATATCGATGCCAGGAGCAAGATAACTGAGCAACGTTGCCGCTGATCGATTCAGGAGCGCCACATGACGACCTATGCGTTCGACCCGGAAATCGCTGCGGTGGTTCCACTTTTGCCCGATCTGCCGGGCGGCGACCCGTTGGCCATCCGGGCGGCGCTGTCGGACATGATCGCTCAATTTCCGCCACCGGACACCACCGGAGTGCAGATCGAGGACCGTGAAATCCCGGGCCGCGACGGCGATCCCGCGGTGCCGATCCGCATCTACCGTCCCGAACAGCGCAGCGCCCCGGCCGCTCTGTACAGCGTGCATGGGGGCGGATTCATCGCCGGCGACCTTGAAACCGAGCACGCCTTCAACGTCGTCCTTGCCCGCGAACTCGGCGTCGTCGTGGGGTCGGTGGATTATCGGCTCGCACCGGAAACACCGTTCCCCGGAGGGCTCGAGGACGTGTACGCCGGGCTGGTCTGGATGGCGGCGCACGCGGATGAATTAGCCATCGACCCGCAACGCATCGCGATTCAGGGCACCAGCGCGGGTGGCGGGCTAAGTGCGGCGCTGGCGCTGCTGGCTCGTGACCGGGGCGGGCCGCACATCGCGTTCCAGTATCTATCGGTGCCCGAACTCGACGACCGACTCACCACCGCGAGCATGACCGACTTCACCGATACGCCGATGTGGAGCCGGCCCCGAGCGATCATCAGTTGGGACTCCTACCTGGGGACCGGTCGCGCCGGCGCCGACGACGTGTCGATCTATGCCGCGCCGTCTCGCGCAACTGATTTGGCGGGCCTACCGCCCGCGTACGTCTCGGTTATGCACTTCGATCCACTGCGAGACGAAGGCGTCGCCTACTCGCTAGGCTTGCTTGCCGCAGGTGTGAGCGTCGAATTACATTTATTCCCGGGCACTTTCCACGGATCGATGTTGATCCAAGACGCGGCGATATCAAAGCGTGAGGGAGCGGAGAAGCTCGCGGTGCTGCGTCAAGCGCTCGCACTGTAACGCAGGGATCACACACGCAGGGCAAAACTAGCTCTGGCGGTGGCTATTTCGCCGCAACCGAATGGCCCGGCTTACGGCGGCGGTCAACGCCAGCGCAGCCATCACCGCCAGGATCGTCGTATCGGCCGCGCCGGACTCGACGGTGCTCAACAGCATCGGCAGGCCGAAGCCGAGGTAACTCACGGTGTAGAACGTTCCGGTGAGCACGCCGCGCAATCGTTGTGGCGCGGCGGCTTCCAGGTCGATCAGACCTTCGCGGAGCAGCAGGCCGGACGCGCAACCGAGAATCACCAGCAGTGACAAGCCCACGCCCAGCGGCATCGTCGAGGGCACCGCCGCGGTGACCGCGAAGCCGAGCGCAGCCAGCATCGCGCCAGAGGTCCCGGCTTGCGGGCCCCAGCGACGCGCTCGGGCGATCAGTTGAGTAAGGCCGCTGATGCCGTTGGCAATCAGGGCGGCGGTCCCCGCGGCAATCGGGGCCGCAAGCCCGGTGTGCACATGGGCGGGGATGGTGATGAATGCAAGAGTCGCCGAGGAATACACCCATGGTGAAAGTGGCAGCGCCCAACTCAATGCCCGCGTGATGTCCTGACGCACCGGAACCGACTGCTCGCCCCCGGCCGCGGCGACCGGCGCGGCCACGGCTGCGCGCTGGGCCGCCACCACTGCGACGACGGTCGCCAGCACGACAAGGGCGGCAGCAACCCCGAACGACTCCCAAAGCCCGGATTGCACAACCGAGGCCATCACGCCGGATGCGAACGGGCCGATCGCAAAACCGGCAGTGAGGACGGCACCGGCGACGGCGGCGCCACCCGGTCCCTTCATATCCGAAGCCCAGGCGGTGCAGGAACTGATCACCAGCCCGACACCCGCGCCGACCACTAGACGACCCCCGAGTAACACAGCGGAATGCTGTGACAGCAACATCGCGACCGTGCCCGCCAGCGAGGTGATCGACCCGGCCCACGCAACCGATTGCCGCCCACGCAGATCCGACACACGACCACCGACAAGCAGGGCGGGCAGCAGGCCCACCGCATAAATACCGAAGATCGCGTCGACCGTAGACCTACTGAGATGCTGCCGATCGCTGAGCGCTGGGATTAGCCCGGCGAAGTGGTTGGCTGCCCAGCCGGTCGCCAGCAGGATAGCCAACACCGCAGCGAATAACAGTTCATATCCATCAGATTCGCCGCGCTCGCTACGCCGATGCGGTTCCAACGACACCAGGCGCTCCCGGCAGGGCGCTGCCACAGTCGACCTGCACACTGAATTCCTCCCCCGTCTCTGCACGCGGGTTAATCGACGAACTCTGCGTTGCGGTGATATCAGCCACAGCGCTGTAACTCGACGTGCGCCGCGACAATATGCGCCGCAACCCCGTTCACAGACGGCGCCGTTCAAGCGCTTATTCCGCCGCCGCGCTACAACGCCGGTTGTCACGCGAGAAGCCTGCCCTGCGAGGACGGGTTTGAATCATCCCTATCGCGTTGCCATCGTGGGCGCCTTCGACCAGCGGCTGTTGCGGACCGGGCGGTAGAGGTCGCCGGTGCTATCTGCGCGGGCGCAGTACGGGTGTCACCAGCTCACCGGTTTCCAGGTAGCTGTCGAGGTTGCGAATGGTCAGCAGCGCCATCGCCCGCCGCGTTCGCGCTGTTGCGCTGCCGATGTGCGGTAACAGCA
This sequence comes from Mycobacterium montefiorense, assembly GCF_003112775.1. Lineage (GTDB taxonomy): Bacteria > Actinomycetota > Actinomycetes > Mycobacteriales > Mycobacteriaceae > Mycobacterium > Mycobacterium montefiorense. The sequence continues at coordinate 61,395 of NZ_BFCH01000017.1, forward strand.
CCACGTTGTCCAGATTGACCAGCGCCGCAGGCACATTGGGCTCATCGGCGAACACATCGAGTCCGGCACCCGCCAACGCGCCGCCAGCCACCAACTCCACCAGCGCGTCCTGGTCCACGACACTGCCCCGCGCAATGTTGATCAGATAGCCTTCGGGCCCCAACGCCTCGAGGACGGTGCGATCGACGAGATGACGAGTCCGCTCATCGCCGGTGGTAGCGACGACCAGCACGTCGACCGATTCGGCCAACTGCAGCGGGGACTCCGCGTAGCGATACGGCGACCCGTCAATGCGGTGTCGATTGTGATAGGCAATCGCACAGTCGAATCCGAGCAAACGGTCTGCGATAGCCAAGCCGATACGACCCAATCCCAGGATGCCGACCGCAAGGCCGCTGACGTCCCTGGCGTACGGGAACGCTCCCTCGCGTGCCCAGCGCCCCGCCCGCACGTAGCGGTCAGCGGCGCCAAAGCCGCGCAGCGTCATCAGAATCAGCCCCAGTGCTGTATCGGCAATGGTGTCCGACAACACATCTGGAGTGTTGCTCACCCCGATGCCTCGCAGCTTTGCCGCCTCTAGATCGATCAAATCCACGCCGGCCCCGTTGTTGACGATCACCTCCAGATTAGGCAGGGCCGCAATGGTTTCCGCGTCTACGCCGTATCGTCCCGAGGTTACTACCACGCGAAATCGCGTCGAATGCTCAGCCAGAAACGCGGTTCGCTGCGGCTCCGTGGGGAGCTTGGGGATTTCGTAGCGTGCCAGCAGCTCGTCTTCGAATGTGGGCTCGAAGTTGTCGCCGATCCGCAGCACGTCGTTCATCTTCTGCACCGTCACTGTTGCATCATCTCCCAAGTCGCCCGGCTTGGCGGCGCCGAGTGGCCAACAGGCAGGCGCCGGTGAGCAACTGCCAGAGGGTAATCGAGTACACGCTTGCGCGTTCCCAGGCCCCATCGGGCAGCAGGATGGTCTTTGCCGTCGCCGAATTGAGCATCAACACGACCATGCTCAACAGGCCCAGGGCGGCAAGGAGTTTAGAGATCCGGCGGTACCAAGGTCGCTCGGCAACCACCCGGATGGCCGTGATTCCCGTCAGAATGGCGGCGTTTCCTGCGACAATGGCCAATACAGCGCCGACGATGTGCACACTGCCGCTGTGGATTGTCCCAATCACGAAATTGCCGACGGCATTCACGGCAACCGTGCCCAAAAATATTCGGGCCCTTCGATTATCGGATACGCCGACCATCAAGGATGCTCCGAGAAAGAACAGCATGCCCTGCAGGTAGAACGCGATATGCATCAAGTAAGCACGCGGCGAATAGACCATCTGGCCGTGAATCAGCTTGCCGCGAGAAACGCCGAGATCGCTGATGTAGTTGTGCGCGTAGCTGTAGCCGGGCTCAAAACCCGCAGCGGCGACCGCCTCGAGGGCCAGGTAACCGATGGCCGCGACGACCCAGAGGGCTGCCCCACGCGTGGTGGCCAAGTTGGGCTGAACCTCCCGGGCAGGGCGGGCCGAAGCGCCCGCGGTAGCGCAATCTTCCCCAGAATGCTGTCACGCGGGGCCGGCTACCCGCACAATGGCGCGATGCCCAACGCTGACGGCGCCCGCCGATTCCTGTCGACTCTTCCATTACTGGCCGTGCTGGTGGCATGCGGTGGCCACCCGGGGAACAACCGGACTTCAGGCGCCGGTGGCGACGTCGCCAATCCGATCGAGATCGGCAATGGCCGGCATCTCTATCTGGAATGCCACGGAAAAGGCGGGCCGACAGTCATTTTGGAATCCGGCTACCACAACTCGTCGGATCCATGGAGTCTGTCCGACGTGGCCGTGCCGGCGGTAGGTCCCGGCGTCCTGCCTGCCCTCGCTGACGACCACCGGGTCTGCGCCTACGACCGGCCCGGCACCTTGCGATTTCCCGATCCACCCAGCATCACCGACCGCAGTTCACCGGTTGCAATGCCACGCAGCGCGCAGGATGTTGTCCAGGATCTGCATGCGTTGCTTGCCGCCGCGCATGTTCCGGGCCCCTACATTCTGGTCGGGCACTCGCTGGGCGGGCTGTTCGTTCGGCTGTACGCCCAGACCTATCCCGACCAGGTGCGCGCGCTGGTGTTCGTCGACGCATTTCCCGTCGAGATTCCGAGCTTGCTGGGATCGGACTGGCCGGTTTATCGCCAGCAGCTGGACCAGCCGTTGCCGCAGTTCGCGAATGAGCCTTCGTTCGAGGAGATCGACATCGAGAAGAGCGTCGCGCAGGTCGCCGCGGCCCCGGCTTTTCCGCCCGTTCCCACCGTCGTGCTGACCAGGACAGAGCCGTTCGCGATTCCCGGCAGCGTCCCAGCCGAGCAGGGCGAGAAGCTGGAACAGGCGTGGCGAGAAGCCACGGCGGATCTGATCACGCTGCGGCCACAGACGCCTCACCTGATCGCGACCGGCAGCGACCACTTCGTCCAACTCCACCAGCCCGACTTGGTCGTCGCCGCAGTCCGTCTGATGATGCAAAGGTCTGCCTCTAACCGCTGACCCACCGCAGCCGCCGTAGCAGTGGCCGGCGCCGACGGCGTCAGCGAGTCCTTGTCCGAGAGCGTTTGTCAGAAGAACGTTCCGGCATGGGGGGCTTCGCGAACCGCGAACAGCTCATCGGCCACGGCCAGTGCCGCGGGGTCCCCGGCCCGGACCATCCCGGCCACCCCGAGACTGCGCCAGCTGGTGCCGCCCAGCAGCACCGCCCCCAGCCCCTCGATCCCGACATGGAGGTCCGCGCGCCCGGTCGTCGATTCGGCACCGCCGCCGGTGATCGTGAAGCTAGCTGAATTGTGCAGCAGCAGTGGATCATTGACGGCGATGGTGACTGCGCCGTCTCCGATGTAGGACCGTGCTGCGAGCGCCCTGTGCGCGTCGATGACGCGTAGCCAGGTCTCGTCATGCATCGCGGTCACCTGCACCGCCCGGCGGTCGACCAATAGCGACGGCAGCGGATCGTCGAGCGGCAGCATCCAAAACGTCACTCGGTCAATGAGGTCCAGGCCGAGCAGGAAGCGCAGCAGCCCCAGATAGGCGGTGGTGGTCGGTGCGAAGAAATCCTCGACCACGATGGTGCGCTGGTCGCTGACGAACCACCGGTCGGTGTCGATCGGGCGGTAGCGAGCGAAACCAGACTCGGCACCGGGCTCACCGCACACCGCGACATACCAAGCCTCCGAGGATGCGTGCGCGCGACGGCGCACGCCCTCCCACCACATACTCGGGCGGGAGATGGTGCCCGGACGCGATGGCCGGTTGGCGTCATAGATCCGGGGCAGGATTTCCCAAGCTTCGTCGGCGGATACCAGTCGGACCGGACCCCCGGACCCGACATCGGCGCGAAATGTCGCCCGCGCGGTCGCAATCTGGACACTCTGCGCGCAACTTGCCACGCCGTAGCCGTATCGCTCATAGATGGTCGCCTCCGAGGCCCGCAACGACGCGACCACCTCGCCTCGCGCCGCGAAGTCGTTCAGCTGGTGATGCACCAGATCGGTGGCGATGCCTCTTCGGGTGAACGACGGCAGCACGCCGATGTCTGTGACGGCGGCGTGGCCCACATTGGCTCCGCCGGGCAGGGTCAGCGTGCTCGTCGCGGCATACGCGGAGCCGACCAGTTGTCCATCGACGAATGCGCCGATCATCCGCCCGGGGTCGAGCAGCTTGGTGATCTGCCCGGGCGGGAGATCCGGCATCGGCGGAAAGCCCACCATCGAGACGCGAAACACATTTAGCGCAGCGATGAGGTCGCACTCGCTGTCGAGAACGCGGATCTCGGTGGTCATTGCGCCATCATGGCTTGTCCGCGCCGCGGCTGCGTCGACGCCCCGGGAACTTAGTCCAACTGAACGCGCAGCCGATCAGTTAAACCCACCCAGAATCCAACTTGTCCTGCGCTCCCGGGACACCTAGCTTGGCGAGAGATGTCTGCGAAATTCTTCTGGTTTCTGCCCACCACCGGTGATGGCCGGTCGATCGTCGGCGGTTCCCATGCGTCGTCCAACCGCGATCTTCCCAACGGGTATCGCGCCCCGAGCCGGCGCTACCTGGCCGAGGTGGCTCGCGCCGCCGACCGGCTCGGCTTTGAGGGAGTGCTGACGCCGACCGGGACCTGGTGTGAAGACGCCTGGCTGACCTCGGCCGCGTTGTTGTCCGAAACGGAAAGGCTCAAGTTCCTGGTCGCTTTCCGCCCCGGACTGGTGCCGCCCACCTTGGCCGCACAGCAGACCGCGACGCTGCAACGGTTCTCCGAGGGCAGGGTGTTGCTGAATGTGGTCAGTGGCAGCGACGACGCCGAGCAACGCCGTTTCGGCGATTATCTCGGACACGACGAGCGCTACGCACGCACCTCCGAGTTCCTGCAGATCGTTCGATCGGTGTGGACGCAGGATTCGGTGAATTTCGCCGGGAAGCACTACACCGTTGAAGATGCCCGAGTCTCGTCGCCGCCGGATCCGTTGCCGGGAATCTACTTTGGTGGCTCCTCGGGGGTGGCGTTGCCGATCGCGGCCGAGTTTGCGGACGTCTATTTGACCTGGGGTGAGCCGCCGCAGGCGGCGGCCGCCAAGATCGAGAAGGTCCGCGCGGAGGCCACCGCGCGTGGCAGGAAGATCCGATTCGGGATTCGCCTGCACACCATCAGCCGGGATACCTCGGCGGCAGCCTGGGCTGTCGCCAACGAGTTGCTTGCCGATCTCAGCGACGAGCAGATCGCCAAAGCCACGGCGCTACATGCTAGTTCGGAGTCCGAGGGGCAGCGACGGATGACGGCGCTGCACGGTGGGCAGCTCGACAAGCTGGAGATCTATCCCAATCTGTGGGCGGGTGTGGGTCTGGTCCGCGGCGGTGCCGGCACCGCGCTGGTCGGCAGCCACCAGGAAGTCGCAGACCTGATCGGCGAATACCACGCGCTGGGCTTCGACGAGTTCATCCTTTCCGGCTACCCCCACCCGGAAGAGGCGTACTGGTTCGCCGAAGGCGTGTTGCCGCTGTTGGGAAAGACTGAACGAAATCGCGTTTCGGCGTAGCGTCTCGGCGCGGCAGCCTAATCGGGTCGCCGCATCCGGCGCATGACCGGCAGCAGGAGTAACGCCGCGGCCAGCCATGACACGGTGGGTAGCCAGGGCAACGCGGACGCCACCGCAGCAACCCGATCACCGTGAGCGGTCACCAGCGCGATACGCGCCATCGTCGCCACCGCGATCACCGAGAAGGTCGCACCGACCACCGTTCCCTCACGGCCGTCGCGGCCGATCGCAAAAGCCGCAACCACCGCGCTGACCATCACGGCGCCCCATGCCGCGCCGCAGACGAATTGAGCGATGCAAAGCGAGACGACGTCGGTGGCTTGTGCTGCGGCCCAGGCTGATCCGGCTGCCAGCAGTGCCCCCGACACCATGGTGAGCGCGCCGCCGAGGCGCTTCGTCAACAAGGAAGCCAAGGGCGTCAGCAGTGCGAATGCGACCCAGAACACCGACAACAGGGTTGGAACATCGCTGGGGCTAGCGTATTTGGCGAAGAGTCGCTGCGCATTGATCGAGGAATGCACCTGGAATCCCGTATGCGCCAATAAAACCGCCACCAGGAACACAACCAAGATGCCAACCCGGAATCTAGTGGGTCCGGCCCTCTCGGGCGGCGCGGCGCGGTGCAGCGTCTTTTCGGCCCAGCCGATCGACAGGGTCACTACAAGGACAGAGACGGCCGATGCGCCGAACAGGATTCGCGGATCGTATGCCGTGATACGTCCGGTGAGGAAAGGCGTCGACGCGGTGGCGACGCCCGCACCGAGGACGAACAGCGATGAGAGCCACGGTTGCCGGTCCGCTGTCGTGTAGCGACCGAGCAGCGCCAGCGGCGGCGCGCGCAGGGCAGAGGAGGTGATCGCCCACACGATGATCAACACGACGAATAGGTGAGTGCCGGAACGTGATACGAAGGGCAGCAGCAGAAAGGCCAGCGTCGAGACCGCCGTCACCGCCGCGATGATCTTGCCCACCCGGCCGACCACCCGCGCCACCCGGTCGACGGCGGCGCCGGCCGCCCAGTCGCACATCGCGAAGATGACCTGGTCGAACACCAGAAGCCAGCCCACCACGCCGGCGTTGATGCCGGCTTGCGCCGCGAGCCGCGGCAGGTAGATGACGTATCCCACCCAGGTCAGGCCGAAGACAAGCTGGAGCAAGCTGAAATAGAGCCCGACTCGGGTTGACACCGCACGAGGCATGATGGGGCCCTTCCGACGCAAGTACCTTCTTGAGTACTACGTAGCGGGCAGTCAAAGCTATTTAGGCCCGGACGATTAGCGCGCGGAAAGGGACGGAAAGCGCACCGTCATCCAATGGTGGTGATCCCCGCGTCAGAGATCGTGAACCCGTGACCCGGGGAGGTGGTGCAGGTGATTCCGTCGGGTTTCGACGTGCAGCTGAATGGTCCTACGCCGGCGGTTTGGCGGTAAGCCAGGGTCGGCGTGCCCTCACCCGCGTTGCCGACGCAAGACACACCCTTACAGCTGGTGATGACTCCGCCCGTGGACAGATGCGCGGACTGCGGCGGCTCGTTCGTCTGGCAATAGGCTTCATCGGAGATGCCCGGATCACGCTTGTAGTTGATCTCGCAGCTGATGTTTCGCGACGGAGACAAGAACGCGCACATCGACGCCGTGCAGACCGGGTTATCCGCGGCGGCCTGAGGAGTTCCCGCACAGCAGCCAACGAAGACAAATCCGATTGCCGCGACGACCGCACGCCTCACGAATCAGAAGCTATCAGAACTGACGGACCCGTATCCGGTGTTAACGGATGGGCAGTCCGGTCAGCGCCCGCGAGATCACCAGGCGCTAGATTTCGCTGGTTCCCTCGAAGATCGTGAAGATCTTCGCGTCGCGGTGCATCCGCTCAACGGGGTAGTCGCGGGTGTAGCCGTTGCCGCCGAGGATCTGGATAGCCTCGTCGGTGACGTATACCGCGGCCTCGCTTGCCACCAGCTTGGCCATCGACCCCTCCGCGGAGTCGAAGTTCTGGTTGTTGCGGGCCATCCAGCCGGCGCGCCACACCAGTAGGCGGGCGGCGTCGACCCGGCTCTTCATGTCGGCCAGCTTGAAGGCCACGGCTTGGAACTCGCCGATCTTACGGCCGAATTGCTCACGCTGGCAGGCATATTCGAGCGCGTACTCGTAGGCGGCGCGAGCCACGCCGACGGCCATCGCGCCGACTGTGGGCCGGGTGCGCTCGAAGGTCTTCATCGCCGCCTGGTTGCCCGCGGAGGTGCCGGATTTGACCCGGGCGATCCGGGCTTCGAACTTCTCGTGGCCACCGAGAATGCAATCCTCGGGCAGCCGGACGTTGTCGAGCACCACTTCGGCGGTGTGTGAAGCGCGGATGCCGTGCTTCTTGAATTTCTGACCCTGAGCCAGACCCTGGGTGCCGGGCGGGATGACGAAGGACACCTGTCCGCGCGCACCCAGTTCGGGATAGACCGATGCCACGATGATGTGCACATTGGCGATGCCGCCGTTGGTCGCCCAGGTCTTGGTGCCGTTGAGAACCCATTCGCGCGTCGCCTCGTCGAAGCGCGCCCGAGTGCGGATGGCACCTACATCGGAACCCGCGTCGGGCTCCGACGAACAGAACGCACCGAGTTTGGGGTCCCCCGGCGTACCGAACATCTCGGGCAAATACTGACCCAGCTGCTCGGGAGTTCCGTTGCCCGCCAAGGCCGCTGCGGCCAGCCCGGTTCCCATGATGGAGAGCGCTATTCCGGCGTCGCCCCAGAACATCTCCTCGAACGCGGTCAAAAAGCCGAGGCCCGTCGGCTCGGCGGCCTGCTGCGCGAAGAAGTCAGGGGAGTAGAGACCGACCTTTGCGGCCTCCTGAATCACCGGCCACGGGGTTTCCTCCCGTTCGTCCCATTCGGCCGCGGCGGGGCGGATGGTCTCGGCCGCAAACTGGTGCACCCAATCGCGCACCGCGATCACGTCGTCGCTCAGTTGCATTGAGAAGGTCACGATATGTCTCCTGGAAGATGTTGATGGGCTGGGTTTTCTAGGGTTTTTTGGGGTTGGTGTGCTGAGCGAGGACGCCGACGGTCTGGGTGACCCAGGCCTGGAAGTAGCGATCCTCGTCGACGTTGCCCGGCAACCGGCCGGACAGCGCCTGCAGCGTCGCCGCGTAGGACAAGGAACCGATCGCGACGGCCGCGGCGGCCTCGGGATCGGGAATGCTGGTACGGCCGGCGCGATTGGATGCCGCGAGCTCATCGGCGAACCGCTGATAGGCGTTGTCGGTGATGACCTGCCACGTCTTCTCGTCGAGATCGCCGAGCACTTCGGGTTCGCGCAGCATGACTTTGAGCAAATCCTCGCTCTGCTTCAGGTTGCTCCAGATCAGTTGGCCTGCGGTACGCACCGTCTGTTCGACGCTGCCCGGCCGCCCGGCGTCGAACTGCTCTCGTGCGGCCACAATGCTGTCGATCCGGTGGGTGACCGCGGCCTCTAACAGCTCGCGTTTGGAGGCAAAGTGCTTGTACAACGCGCCCGATCCCGGAGCGAGGCCGGACGCCCGCTGGATATCGGCGACCGATGTCGCCGCGTAGCCCTTGGCGGCGAACAGCTTCAGCGCCTCCGCCAGCAGCCGATCGCGCCCCGAGTCAGGCATGGTGAGAGAGTACTCACTCACTATCGCGGAAGGCAAACACAGGTCCGGGGTGTGCGCCCATCCGCAGGCGGTAGCCGGATGGGGCGGCGGTGCGCAATGCTGGCACTCGGGGGCCGCGGGTTCTCGGCATCCGGCCCCGAGCCCGGATCAGGCACCGACGGAGGGATCACAGTGAACGAAGAGCAACGCAACGCGATGGCGTCGGGGCGTGGCTTTATCGCCGCCCTGGATCAAAGCGGCGGCAGCACGCCAAAAGCCTTGAAGCTGTATGGGATTGAGCAGGACGCGTACGACAGCGACGAGCAGATGTTCAATCTCATCCACGAGATGCGTGAGCGCCTGATGGCGAGCCCAAGCTTTTCCGGCCAGCAGGTGCTGGCAACGATTCTGTTCGAGCAGACCATGGACCGGGCGATCAACGGCGAGGAGACCGCGGCGTTTTTGTGGAGGCAGAAGCACATCGTGCCGTTTGTGAAGGTCGACCAGGGGCTCAGCGATGCCGAAAACGGTGTGCAGCTGATGAAGCCGATGACCAAGCTCGACTCCCTGTTGAAGCGGGCCGTCGATAAGCGCATCTTCGGCACCAAGATGCGCTCGTTCATCCAAGAGCCCAACGAGGCGGGCATCAAAGCCATCGTCGACCAGCAATTCGAGTACGCCGACAAAATCGCCGAGCGCGGACTGATGCCGATCGTCGAGCCCGAGGTCAGCATCGAGTGCCCCGACAAACCCAAGGCAGACGGCCTGCTGGCGGCGGCGCTGCACACGAAACTCGACGAACTCCCTGGCGACCGGCAGGTCATGCTCAAGCTGACGTTGCCCGACGAAGACAACCTCTATGCGCCGCTGATCGAGCACCCCCGGGTGCTGCGGGTGGTCGCGTTGTCCGGCGGCTACCGCCTCGTTGAGAGTTGCACAATCCTGGCCCGTAATCACGGACTGATCGCGAGTTTCTCGCGGGCGTTGACCGAGGGCTTGACCGCCCAGCAGACCGACGCCGAATTCGACTCCAAGCTCGGATCCAATATCGACGAGATCTACGCGGCCTCGATCACATAACCGCTGCCCACGGCGCACGCTCGGGATGACGCCCACTAGTGTTCAAGCCATGGCTCCGAAGCTGCCCTCGCCCAAGATTTTCCTCGAATGGCCCGTCATCCGTCAGCTGCGTTCGGGCGACGTATTCGGCCGCGGGCCGGCGGTGACGTCCAAGCAAACCCGTGCCATCACCCCGCGCACCACGACCGCGGACCGGGTCGTGCAAAGCGTGTGCCCGTACTGCGCGGTGGGCTGCGGCCAACGGGTGTTCGTCAAGGACGAGAAGGTTGTTGCGATCGAAGGCGACCCCGACTCGCCGATCTCGCGCGGCCGGCTGTGCCCCAAGGGATCGGCGAGCGAGCAACTGGTCAACTCGCCGGGCCGGCAGCTCGAGGTGCTCTATCGCGCTCCGCGGGCGACCGAATGGCAGCGCCTCGAGTTGGACACCGCCATCGACATGGTGGCCGACCGCTTCCTCGAGTCCCGCCGCCACACCTGGCAGGACATCGACAAGAAGGGCAATCTGCTGCGCCGCACCATGGGGATCGCCGCGCTCGGCGGCGCCACGTTGGACAACGAAGAGAACTATCTGATCAAGAAGCTCTTCACCGCCGCGGGCGCGATTCAGATCGAGAACCAAGCTCGTATTTGACACTCCGCCACGGTTCCCGGTCTGGGAGCCTCCTTCGGGCGCGGCGGCGCCACCCAATCACTGCAAGACATGGCCAACGCCGACTGCATCGTCATCCAGGGCTCCAACATGGCCGAGTGCCATCCGGTGGGATTCCAGTGGGTTGAGGAAGCCAAGGCCAGGGGGGCGCGGCTGATCCACATCGATCCGCGCTTCACTCGCACCTCGGCGGTGGCGGACAAGCACATCCCGATCAGGGCGGGCTCGGACGTGGTGCTGCTCGGTGCGCTGATCAACCACATCATCTCTGGCGACCTGTGGTTCAAGGAGTACGTCGTCGCGTATACGAACGCGGCCACGCTGATCAGCGAAAACTTCTGCGACGCCGAAGAACTCGGCGGCCTGTTCTCCGGCTTCGATCCAGAGACCGGGCAGTACGACCCGTCGTCATGGGCCTATCAAGAAGTAGGGACCGAATCCGACGGCGGCGCCGGCCCGGCGTCGGCGCACGCTGCGGTGCTGCGCGACGACACTCTGCAGCATCCGCGCACGGTGTTCCAGATCCTCAAGCGGCACTACGCCCGTTATACGCCGGAGATGGTCAAGAACCTCTGCGGCATCAGCCTGGAGGACTTCGACTATCTGGCGCGTTCCATCGTCGAGAATTCCGGCCGCGAACGCACGACCTGCTTCGCCTATGCTGTCGGGTGGACTCAGCACACTCTCGGGGCCCAATTCATCCGCACTGCAACGATTTTGCAGCTGTTGCTCGGTAACGTGGGCCGTCCCGGCAGCGGCATCATGGCATTGCGCGGCCATGCCAGCATCCAAGGCTCCACCGACATACCTACGCTGTTCAATCTGCTGCCCGGCTACCTGCCGATGCCCAAGGCGGGCACGCACGACACCCTTGCCGACTACCTCGACGCCGTCAGCTCCAAGCAGCAGAAAGGCTTCTGGGCCAACGCAGATACCTACACCGTCAGCCTGCTCAAGGCGTGGTGGGGTGACGCGGCCCGGGCGGACAACGACTTTGCCTACGACTACCTGCCGCGGCTGTCCGGACCGCACGGGACCTACCAGACCGTGATGGGCATGCTCGACGACGAGGTGGAGGGCTACTTCCTGTTGGGCCAGAATCCGGCGGTCGGCTCCGCCCACGGCCGAATGCAGCGACTCGGCATGGCACACCTGAAATGGCTTGTGGTGCGCGACCTTAACCTCATCGAGTCGGCTACCTGGTGGAAGGACGGTCCGGAGATCGTGTCCGGGGAGTTGGAAACCGAGAAGATCGAGACCGAGGTGTTCTTCTTCCCGGCGGCCACCCATGTGGAGAAGGCGGGATCGTTCACCCAGACGCAGCGACTCTTGCAGTGGCGGCACAAGGCCGTCGAACCGCCGGGCGACTGCCAAAGCGAATGTGAGTTCTTCTACGAGCTGGGCAAGCGGATCAGGGCGCGGTTGGCCGGTTCGACCGACGAGCGCGACAGGCCGCTGTTGGACCTCACCTGGGACTATCGGACCGACGAGCACGGCGAGATCGATGGCGAGGCAGTGCTGGCCGAATACAACGGCTATCACCTCACCGGCCCCGACGCCGGCAAGCCGGTGTCGTCGTTCACCGAGCTGCGCGCCGACGGGTCGACCGCGGCCGGCTGCTGGATCTACTCCGGGGTGTACGCGAACGCCACCAATCAGTCCGCCCGCCGGGTACCCCACGGCGGAGCCAGCCCGAGCCAGTCGGAGTGGGGTTGGGCCTGGCCCGCCGACCGCCGGATTCTGTACAACCGCGCTTCGGCCGACCCCGACGGCAACCCGTGGAGTGAACGCAAGCGCTACATCTGGTGGGACGCGCACCAGCAGCGCTGGATCGGTCACGACGTCCCCGACTTCGTGGTCGACCGGGCGCCGAACAGCCACCCCGACCCGGCGCTGGGCGGCCCCGCCGCGCTGGCCGGCGACGACGCGTTCATCATGCAGGCCGACGGCAAGGGCTGGCTGTTCGCGCCCACCGGAGTGGTCGACGGGCCGCTGCCCACGCACTACGAGCCGCAAGAGTCGCCGGTCGCCAACGCGCTGTACCCGCAACAGCAGAACCCCTCGCGAGTTATCTTCCCGCGCAAGGACAATTTGAGCGCGCCGAGCGCGGGCGATCCCGGCGCCGATGTGTACCCGTACGTCTTCACCACTTACCGGCTCACCGAACATCACACCGCGGGCGGCATGAGCCGGTGGCTGCCTTACCTGTCCGAACTGCAACCGGAGATGTTCTGCGAAGTCTCGCCGGAGCTGGCCGCCGAACGCGGACTCGAGCCCTACGGGTGGGCCACCATCATCTCGCCACGCTCGGCGATCGAGGCGCGGGTGCTGGTCACCGAGCGGATGACGCCGCTGCGGATCGGGGACCACACGGTGCACCAGATCGGGCTGCCCTACCACTGGGGTGTGGGCAGCGACGCGGTGGTGAGCGGCGACGCGGCCAACGATCTGCTGGGCGTGACGCTGGATCCGAACGTGCAGATCCAGGAGTCCAAAGCCGGCTCCTGCGACATTCAACCGGGCCGCAGGCCGCAGGGCGCGGCGCTGTTGCAGTTGGTGGCCGAGTACCAGTCTCGTGCGGGCGCCACGGTCGAGACGGACAATATCCGAGTCACCGAAGCCGTTTGGGACATCATCGACCCGCCGCGCGGGAAGCACAGAAGGGCAGCCGATGGGGCAGCTGACCGGGCCGACTGACCCCGCCGCCGACGCCGGTTGGGCAGCGGCCAAGCCGCGCAAGGGTTTTTTCACCGATACCTCGATCTGTATCGGGTGTAAGGCCTGTGAAGTGGCGTGCAAGGAGTGGAATCGCAATCCCCGCGACGGCGACCTCGAACTGCTGGGTTCGTCCTACGACAACACCGGCGCGCTGGGGGCGAGCACCTGGCGGCACGTGGCATTCATCGAGCAGGGCCGCGAGCGCATTGAGGAGGCCCGCGAATCGGGCCGGGCGTTGGTGGGCTTGGGCATGCCGTCCCTGCCGGGCTCACCCAAGGCCCCGGACACGCGGGCGGATTCGAAGCCGCCGGACACCCCGGAGTTTCGCTGGCTGATGTCCTCCGACGTCTGCAAGCACTGCACCCACGCGGGTTGCCTCGACGTCTGCCCGACGGGTGCGCTGTTTCGCACCGAGTTCGGCACGGTGGTGGTGCAGCACGACGTGTGTAACGGCTGCGGGACGTGCGTGGCCGGCTGCCCGTTCGGTGTGGTCGAGCGCCGCAGCGACGGCACGTACGCGACACCGGTGGAACGGCCCGGCCGCCCGCAAGAAGAATTCGTCACCGGCGTCGCCCAGAAGTGCACGCTGTGCTACGACCGACTCATCGAGGACCAGATTCCCGCCTGCGCCCAGACCTGCCCGACCACCTCGATCAAGTTCGGCGACCACGCCGACCTGGTGGACACCGCACGCGAGCGGGTCGCGCAACTGCACGCCGAAGGGCGTACCGAAGCAAGGCTTTACGGTGCCAACGAGCGCGACGGCGTCGGCGGCACCGGGTCGGTCTTCTTGCTGCTCGACGAGCCCGAGGTCTACGGTCTGCCGCCCGATCCGCGGGTGTGCACGGCCGACCTGCCGACGATGTTCAAGCGCGCCGGGATGGCTGCGGCCGGCATGGTCGGCGCGGCGGCGTTGGCGTTCTGGACGAGCCGATGAGCACCTCGGAATTCGACAGCTTCCGTCCGCCGGAGCCCCCGGGCGGTAAGCGCCGCAAAGGCAAGCGCGCGGGCCGTCGGGGCGGTGGCAGTGGTTCCGATGGCTCACGCGAGATGCCGATGGTGCCCGACGCCGAGTTCACCTCGTATTACGGGCGTCCGGTGGTCAAGCCCGCGCCCTGGGGACACGAAGTGGCGGCGTACCTATTCCTGGGCGGCGTCGCGGGCGGATCCGGTCTGTTGGCGGCCGGCGCGCAGCTTACCGGACGAAAAACGTTGTGCCGCAACACAAGACTGTCCGCATTGGTCGCGGTGTCGCTGGGCGCGGTCGCGCTGGTGAAGGACTTGGGCCGGCCCGAGCGTTTCGTCAACATGCTGCGGACGGTCAAACTGACGTCTCCGATGAGCATCGGCTCGTGGATTCTGAGCCTCTTCAGCGCAGGCATCGGGGTCGCCGCGGTGTCCGAGATCGACCGGATGATCGGCGAGCGAATCCCGTTGGGCCCGTTGCGGCCCGCGCTGCGCGCCGTCGAAGGGCCGGCGGGACTGGAAGCCGCTGTCTTCGCGGCACCGCTGGCCGTCTACACCGCTGTGCTGCTGACCGACACCGCGACCCCGACGTGGAACGCCGCGTACAGGGACCTGCCGTTCGTCTTCGTCAGCTCGGCGAGCCTGGCCGCATCGGGGCTGGCAATGATCACCACCCCGGTCGCCGAGGCCGGGCCCGCTCGCAAGCTCGCCGTCATCGGGGCGATCGGTGACCTGATCTCCGCCAGGTTCACGGAGTTCCGGATGGACCCGGTGTCCAGAGAACCGCTGCATCACGGCACACCCGGACGGTTGCTCGCATGGAGCGAAAGACTAGCCGCCGCAGGCGGTTTGGGCGCGCTGCTGGGCGGGCACCGTCGCGATGTCGCCGCCTTATCCGGCTTGGCGCTGCTGACCGCGTCGGCGATGCTGAGGTTCGGCTTCTTCGAAGCGGGCAAGGAATCGGCCCGCGACCCCCGCTACACGATGGAGCCGCAGAAGCGGCGGCTTGCCGCCCGCCGCGCGGCGGGCATCACGGACGACTCGATCACCACCGCCGATTGACCCGGACTAACGGACCTCGATGCCCTCGCCCGCGACGGTGTGGCCGATCACCGGGTGACCCGGTAGCTCGCCAACCACGAGCAGACCACCCGAGGTTTGCGCATCGGCGAGCAGCAGCAGGTCGTCTTCGGTTACGCCAGCGCCGGGACGCAGATGCGGGCGAACCCAATCGAGGTTGCGCCGAGTCCCGCCGGACACGAAGCCGTCGCGCAGCGCCTCGCGTCCCGCGTCGAGCACCGGTACCGCAGTGTGGTCGATGACGGCCCCCAGCTTTGAGGCCCGGCACATCTTGTACAGGTGGCCGAGCAACCCGAAGCCGGTCACATCCGTGGCCGCACGCACACCCGCTGCCAGCGCGGCCTCGGCGGCGTCGCGGTTGAGCCGGGTCATCGTCGCGATCGCATCCGCGAACACCTGACCGGTCTGCTTGTGCCGATTGTTGATCAGCCCGATACCAAGCGGCTTGGTGAGGGTCAGCGGCAGGCCCGGCCGGGCGGCGTCGTTGCGCAGCAATCGGTCCGGGTCTGCCACACCGGTCACCGCCATGCCGTACTTCGGCTCGGGGTCGTCGATGGAGTGGCCGCCGATCACCGGGCAGCCCGCCTCGGCGGCCACCGCCAGTCCGCCGCGCAGCACCTCGGTCATCAGCTCGAGGGGCAGCACGTCGCGCGGCCAGCCGACCAGGTTGATCGCGACCACCGGGCGTCCGCCCATCGCGTAGACATCGGACAGCGCGTTGGCCGCGGCGATCCGGCCCCAGTCGTAGGCATCGTCGACGACTGGTGTGAAGAAGTCCGCCGTGGACAGCACGGCAAGATCGCCAACCAGCACCGCGGCCGCGTCGTCGCCGTCATCGAGCCCGACCAGGACGTTCCCGCTGGTCTGTCCGACCAGGCCGCGGACCGCTTCCTCGAGCTCGCCGGGCGGGATCTTGCAGGCACAGCCACCGCCGTGCGCATAGCCGGTGAGCCGCGTCCGGATCTGGGTCATGCCACGAGCCTACGAGCAGCCGGCCGGCCCACAATCTGCCCGCCTCGCGGCGACAACTGTCAACGTCGTCACACGCTTGTGCGCGGGTGCGTTCCGCTCGTTGCGTGTGCGCCTAGGGCGGTGACACGCCAGGCGAGGCCGCCACACCCGCACACTCGACGCCCTAGCCGCACCCGCAACGCGGTACCAGCGTGTCGACGGTTTGTCGTTCGGAGGCGGGCCGATCGGTATCGGCGCAGACCAAGCTACGTTGTGCAGGGAGGCGTTTGGGTTCCTGGTGGTCCCCCCGGTCTTCAAAACCGGTGAGATCGAGTATCTCGGTCTGGCGGGTTCGATTCCCGTCCGCCTCCGCCAGTCGCGGACCGAGGAGGTCGAGGAGGCAAGTGAAACGGGTCGACCCGCGCCGCCTGATTCCGCGCACAGATCAAATGCTTGCGCTTCCGCCGGTGCAGCAGGCGCGAGAGCGGCTGGGCGAGCAAGCGGTCAGGGTCGTGGTGCGTGACGTCCAAGACCGGGCCCGCCGCGGAGACCTGCCGCCCGATCAGGTGCAGGAAGCGGTGCTGGCGGCCCTGGCCGCGCACCGGAACACGAGGTTGCGGCCCGTGCTCAACGCCACCGGTGTCGTCGTGCACACCAATTTGGGTCGTGCGCCGTTGGCCGCGAGCGCGGTCGAAGCATTGGTGTCCGCGAGCGGCTACGTCGACGTGGAACTCGACCTCGCCACCGGCACCCGGTCCAAGCGCGCCGTCGCCCTTCGCCAAGCACTGCTGGATGCCTGCCCCGCGGCCGAGGACGCGTTGGTGGTCAACAACGGCGCCGCCGCGCTGGTGCTGGCTACCACGGCGCTGGCGGCCGGCGGTGAGGTAGTGGTGAGCCGCGGCGAACTGATCGAGATAGGCGCCGGTTTCCGGCTGCCCGACCTGATCGCCTCCACCGGCGCCCGCCTGCGCGAGGTCGGTACCACCAACCGCACCCACCTGAAGGACTATGCCGACGCGATCGGGCCGCAAACCGGATGCGTATTGAAGGTGCACCAAAGCAACTTCCGGGTGCAAGGATTCACCTCCGCCGTCCCGGTGTCCGAGCTGCGGGCGCTGGCCGCCGAGAAGCGGGTGCCCTTGGTCGTCGACCTCGGCAGCGGGCTGCTTGCCCCCGATCCGCTGCTGGCCGACGAGCCCGACGCCGCCACTACGCTGTCCGAGGGCGCCGACGTGGTGACCGCCAGCGGCGACAAATTGCTCGGCGGGCCACAGGCCGGCATCGTGCTCGGCCACGCGGAGATGGTGACCCGGATGGCGCGGCATCCGCTGGCGCGCGCGGTTCGAGCCGACAAGCTCACCCTCGCTGCGCTGGAGGCGACGGTGCGGGCCGGCACGTCACCGGTGACGCAGGCCCTGCATGCCGACGCCGGTCGGTTGCGGCTGCGCGCCCAGCGTCGCGCACGACGGGCGGGTCGGTGGCGGTGGAGCCCCGGGCGTGCCGTTACCCGGCTGGGCGGTTCGTCTCCCCGAGACTGCGGCCGCCGCCTTGCGCGCGGGCGACCCCGCGGTGCTGCCGCGCGTGCACGACGGTGCCTGCCTGCTGGATCTGCGCTGCATCCCCGAGTCCGACGACGATCGGCTGCTGGACGCGGTCCGTACCGCGTTGGCAACAATGCCCGAGGCGGACCGCTGATCACCCACGTCGTCGCCACCGCCGGCCACGTCGACCACGGCAAGAGCACCCTCATCCGCACCCTGACCGGAATGCAGCCCGACCGGTGGGAGGAGGAGCGGCGCCGCGGCCTGACCATCGACCTCGGCTTCGCCTGGACCACGTTGCCGTCGGGCCGCGAGGTGGCCTTCGTCGACGTGCCCGGGCACCAGCGCTTCCTGACCAACACCCTGGCCGGTCTCGGCCCCGCGCCGGTGGTCTGCTTCGTCGTCGCCGCGGACGAGGGCTGGCAGGCACAGTCCGGCGACCACCGCGATGCGCTCGCGGCGCTGGGAATCCGGCACGGCCTGATCGTGATCAGCCGGGCCGACCGGGCGCCGGACCGTGCCGTCGCGGTGCTGGCGCAGGCCCGCGACGAGCTGGCGGGCACCGGACTGGCAGACGCGCCCGGTGTCATTGCGTCCGCGGTCGACGGGACCGGGCTGGCCGAGTTGCGCGCCACCCTGGACCGCGTCCTGGGGCAGCTGCCCGCGCCCGATACCACCGCTCGGGTGCGATTGTGGGTCGATCGCTCCTTCACGATCACCGGCGCGGGCACCGTGGTGACCGGAACACTCACGGCCGGCACCGTGGCTCGCGGCGACCGGCTGGACCTGCTCGGCGCGGACCAGCAGCAGTCGGTGGTGATCCGCGGTCTGCAGAGCCGGGGCGAGCCGTATCCCAAGCTGGACCCGGTGGCCCGGGTGGCACTCAACCTGCGCGGCGTCTCGCGCGATGTGATCCATCGCGGGCATGCCCTGGTCACGCCGGACGCGTGGCCGAGCACCGGCACCCTCGACGTGCGCCGCACCACCGGCGGCTCGTTGACCGAGGCACCGGCGCAACTTGTGGTGCATGTCGGCACCGCCGCGGTGCCGGCGCGGCTGCGGCCGTTCGACGACGACCATGGCCGGCTCACCCTCGACCGGCGATTGCCGCTGGTGCTCGGCGACCGATTGGTGCTGCGCGACCCGGGCAGCCAGCGCGTGCTCGGTGGAGCTCTGGTGCTCGATGCCGATGCCCCGGCGTTGCGGCGCCGTGGCGACGGAACCCGCCGCGCCGCGTTCCTGAGTGGCATGAACGCCGCCGGTGACGTCGGCGCCGAGGTGGCTCGGCGCGGTGCGGTGCGGGAAAGTCATCTGCGCCGGCTGGGGCTGCTGTCGTCACCGGACGCAGTACCTGCGGGCGTGCGGGTGCTCGACGGCTGGTGGGTGCACGGCGCGACGTATGACGCTTGGCGGCGGCGGTTACGCTCCGCGGTAGAGGAGCTACATACGCGAGATCCATTGGCAAAGGGGCTATCTCGTGGTGCTGCAGGTTACCTGCTGGCCCTGCCGGATGAGTCGCTACTCGACGCTGTCGCCCGCGATGCGGGACTCGAGCAGGCAGCCGGCCACCTTCGAGTGGCCGGCGCCGGCGACGACCTCGGTGGCGCCGAGGCCGCGGTGGCCGAGTTGGAAGCGCGACTGCGGGCCGAACCCTTCGGTGCGCCGGAGGTCGACGACCTGTCGGCGCTCAAGCTCAGTGGCCGCGAGCTGGCCGCGGCCGAGCGTGCCGGTCGGGTGCTGCGGCTACGCGACGGGGTGGTGCTGTTGCCCACTGCACCTGCACTGGCGATGCGCGAGTTGGCCCGGCTGGACCAACCGTTCACCACGAGCCAGGCGCGCCAGGCGCTGCGCACCACGCGGCGGGTGGCGATTCCGTTGCTGGAACACCTCGACGCCCGCGGCTGGACCCGCCGGCTGGACGCAGGTCATCGCGAGGTGGTCCGTTGAGCCACCAATTCCATTGCCGCGCCCAGCATTAAGGAGGTTGACGAATGATCATTGTCGTTGGTGCGGGAACTTGCGGACTGGCCGCCGCCTACGAGCTGGCGCGGCGGGGCGAGCCCACGGTCGTGTTCGAACGCGGTGAGCCGTTCGCCGAGCAGTCCGCGGGGCTGGCGCGCATCTTCCGGATCGCACATCAGCGCCCAGCGCTGTGCAGACTCGCCATCTCGGCGCGCGCCGGCTGGCAGCGCTGGGAGAGCGAGCTCGCCGCCGGGCGGCTGCTGGGTTCGGAAGGCTTCATCGCGGCAGCCCCACAAGAGGCGACCGCGACGGCGATGACCGAGGCCGGTGCCGAGTTCTGCTGGCTTGACCGCCGCGAGATCGAGGCCCGGATCCCCTTCGTCGCCGCTCCGTGGGAAGCCGGGATCTTCGATCCCCTCGGCGGCAGCCTGCGTATCCGCCGTGCGCTTGCCACGTCGTCTCGCTCGGCGACGACGGCTCTGTCCGGTTGGCGGACGGCACGGTGACGCGCGGCGACCAAGTCCTGGTTTGTGCGGGAGCCCAGAGACCAGACCTGTGCGGCCCGGTCGATGTGCAGTTCGTCCCGCATACCCGTTTCACCTACCAAGGCGCCGACGCCTCCGGTGCCGCCTGCCTGGCCGCGCCGCAAGGCTACGGCTTGGCGCTGGGCAGCACGGGCCGCTGGGCGTTCGGCCAGGAAACGCCGGAGCCGGCCAGCGTGCGCGCTCTTTTCCCGTCGCTGTCCCCGGTGGGTCAGGTGGACTGCGTCTCGGTTCGCGCTCCATGGCTGGACGCGGGCGGCGATGGGTGGATGGCGTGGCGCCGCGGCCGCGGCGTTACATTCGCCGGAAGCAACCTGATGAAGTTCGGCCCGCTGCTCGGCGAACTACTCGCGCAGGCCGCGCTCGGCGGCGGGCTGCCCAGCGCGTTGACCCTTTCGTGATCCGAGTATCGGTGCATCGCAACATATTTCACTTCGATCGGCGCCACAGCCAGCTCAACATGTCACCGCCGTAACGCAGTGCCGCGACCCGGTAAGCGGTCAATGGGCGATGATGGTCGTGAAGCAGCAGTAGCTCAGTGAGGGAGCCCGACATTCGCGCGTTGAGAAAAATCCAGCTGCCGATGCGTGTGTTGTCGTTGCGCACCATCGTCATCGTCTCGCAACTAGGTGTGATCGCCGTCGTCGTCACGCTGGGCGTATGGGTGTGGGTCGGTGTCACCAACGACCAATACAGCCAGCTCGATCGCCGGCTGGACTCCGTGAGCAGCCTCGGCGACATCAACACGCTGCTCAACAGCCCGCAGCAGAACACGCCCGACCGGCCCACGCCGGACGGCAACCTGGTTCGCACCGCACGCATCGGGCCCGTGACGGTGTCCGCGCCCAGCGACATCGTCTTGCCCAAACTCGCCAACGGCTACGCCAACACCACTATTCACGGCGTGCAGTACCGGGTGCGTACCTTCGAGGCGGGTTCGGCCTCGATTGCGCTGGCCGCCCCGCTGGCCGAGGCGCAGCATCGGATCAACGAACTGCACCTGCGGGTGCTGTTGATCTGCGCCGGCGTCATCGGCGGCACGTTCCTTGTCGGCTGGGTGATCTCGTTGATCATGGTCAATCCCTTCCTGCTGCTGGCCCGCCAAGCCCGCGCCATCAATGCCCAGTCCAGCCCCGACGAGGTCCAGGTCCGCGGTGTGCGGGAGGCCGTCGAGATCGCCGAATCGGTCGAGCAGATGCTGGCCCGCATCGGCAACGAACAACAGCGCACCAAGGCCGCACTCGAATCGGCACGCGACTTCGCCGCCGTCGCCTCACACGAGCTGCGCACCCCGCTGACCGCGATGCGCACCAACCTGGAAGTGCTGTCCACCCTGGAGCTGGCCGCCGAGCAGCGCGAGGAAGTCATCGGCGACGTCATCCGCACCCAGAGCCGCATCGAAGCCACGCTGACGGCGCTGGAGAGATTGGCGCAGGGCCAGCTGACCACCATCGACGACTTCGTTCCGTTCGACATCACCGAGCTTTTGGATCGTGCCGCGCATGACGCGCTGCGCGTCTACCCGGACGTGGAGGTGGCGCTGGTGCCGTCGCCCACCGTGTTGATGGTGGGACTGCCCACGGGTCTGCGGCTGGTGATCGATAACGCCATCGCCAACGCCGTCAAACATGGTGGTGCTTCCAAGATTCAACTCACCGTGAGCAGTTCGGGCGAAGGCGTCCAAATCGCGATCGACGACAACGGCACCGGCGTTCCCGAATCCGAACGCACCGCGGTGTTCGAACGCTTCTCCCGCGGGTCGACGGCATCGCGTTCAGGTTCCGGGCTCGGACTCGCACTGGTTGCCCAACAGGCCGAATTGCATGGCGGGCGCGCATCCCTACACGCCAGCCCGCTGGGCGGGACGCAACTTCTGTTGAAGTTGGCCGGTGACGGTCGCGGCCCCGGCTGAGTCAAATACATTTCAAATATATGGTGGGCCAAAAGGTTTAAAAAATCGGGTCTAGCGTGACGGCACATTAGGAATTCGTCACAGCCCGGCCACAAAGATTTGCATTCCATATGCGCGCGGCTGGTCCAGTTGACCCGCGCTGATAGCGCACATACCTTCAAACAGAAGCCAGGCGAAACCCAGCCGAACAACGGAGTTGGTGACTAGTGTAATCGCCTGTGTGTCAGCCTGTTACGTCGACGCTAACTATCGCAGGGCGGGGCGATACTTTCTGACGTCCCCCATAATCTCAACTAGGGAGGTACCGATGCAACTGATCGAACAGCATCGGGCCGCGTCATTCAAGAGCCGGCTACGCCCGGTGCTACGACACGACTTGTCCGCGTCACTCGTGGTCTTCTTGGTCGCACTGCCGTTGTCGCTGGGAATCGCGATCGCTTCCGATGCGCCGGTACTCGCCGGCCTGATCGCTGCCATCGTTGGTGGAATCGTGGGCGGAGCCATCGGCGGCTCGCCGCTGCAGGTGAGCGGGCCCGCCGCCGGCCTGACTGTCGTAGTGGCCGACCTTATCGGTCAATTTGGTTGGAAAATAACGTGTTTCATTACTGCGTGCGCGGGAATCATGCAGGTTCTGTTGGGGTTCAGCCGGGTTGCGCGTGCCGCCCTTGCCATCGCGCCGGTCGTCGTGCACGCCATGCTGGCCGGAATCGGCATTACCATCGCACTTCAGCAGGTTCATGTGTTGCTGGGTGGCGAATCCAAAAGCAGCGCGTGGAGCAATGTCATTGAGCTCCCGCACCAAATCATCAACGCGCATCGGCCCGGAGTCCTGTTGGGCCTGCTCGTCATTGGCATCATGATCGCCTGGCGATGGGCCCCCGCCAAAGTGGCGCCAGTTCCGGGTCCGCTGGTGGCAATTGTGGTGGCGACGATCGTGTCGCTGGTTTTTCCGTTCCAGGTCTCCCGGATCGAGCTGGACGGGTCGGTGCTGGAGGCGCTGCAACTGCCGCGCATCCCTGACGGAAATTGGGGTGCGGTCGTCATCGGCATCATCACCGTGACGCTGATCACCAGCGTGCAGAGCCTGCTGACGGCGGTGTCGATCGACAGAATGCACCATGGCCCTCGGACCGACTTCAACCGCGAGTTGATCGGACAGGGTGCGTCCAACATTGTGTCGGGGGCGATCGGCGGCCTGCCCATCGCCGGTGTCATCGTGCGTAGCGCGGCCGATGTCAATGCGGGCGCGAAGACCCGAGCCGCGACGATCCTGCACGGCTTCTGGATCCTGCTGTTCGCTCTTCCGTTCGCGGAGTTGGTCGAACAAATCCCGAGCGCGGCACTCGCCGGTCTGCTGATTGTCATCGGGATGCAGCTGTTGGCGCCGGCGCATATTGAAACAGCCTTGAAGACAGGCGATTTGACCGTCTACCTGGTGACCGTCGTGGCCGTCGTGTTCCTCAATCTACTACACGGCGTGATGATCGGATTCGCTCTGGCCATCGCCCTGACCGGGTGGCGGGTGATCCGCACCAAGATCGAGGCCAAGCCCGCGGGCGACGAATGGCGGGTAGTTGTCCAGGGAGCGTGCACGTTCCTTGCCCTGCCCCGGCTCACTCGGGTGTTGGCGTCCGTTCCGGAGGGCACCACGGTCACCGTCCACCTGCTGGTCAGCTACATGGATCACGCCGCGCACCAAGCAATTAGCGATTGGCAGCGGCAACATTACGCGACGGGCGGGGCGGTTGAAATCCACGGTGTGGTGGAGCTGGGCCGTCCGATGCCGGTCGAGGCTGTTCCAGACCCGGTCTAGCGCAGTCGAGATTACTTAGGGTACCCTAACTCGATTGACCACGTTAGGAGGCCCGATGCCGACGGCCTGGATGGAAGCCCTGCTCCACAAGCGGCGCAACAAGGGGGCCGCGCCCTATCCGCATCAAGCGGCATTCCTGCTCAACAATCCGCTGCGCCGGATCATTTCCAACCCGGCGCGCAAGGTCGACAACATCGGTCTGACCGGATCTGAGCGCGTGCTGGAAGCCGGGCCCGGTCCGGGCTTCTACAGCGTGCAGATCGCGCGCCGCCTCACCTACGGACGACTCGACTTGTTCGACCTCCAACCCGAGATGCTAGAGAAGGCCGGGCGGCGACTCGAGCTGGCAGGATTCCACGACGTCGGTTTCACGACAGGCGAGGCAAGCGACGGATTTCCCTAACCTGACCACACTTTCGACGTTGCTTTTCTGGCGGCAGTGATCGGGGAGGTGCCGGACAAGTCGGCGTGCATTCGGTCGCTGGGCCGGGTACTCAAGCCGGGCGGAAAGCTGGTCTTCGCCGAAGCCTTTCCCGATCCGGACCGGATGAGTGTTGGGGAACTGCGCGATCTCGTCGAACCCGAGAACTTCGAATTAGTCCTGGCGACCGGCAATCGATGGCACGACGTCGTAAGCTTCCGCACGCCCGCCTGAACTCCGTACCAACGGCGTCCCACCGCTTCTGCTGTGCACCAACGGTTTTGAGTGTGCCCCCACGGAGCGCTCGACGGGCGTGTCGCCGCCCTGGATGCAGACGCGAAGCCCAGGACGCGCACTCGACAAAAAAAGGGGGCGCTGACGCCGAATGCCCTACAGGGGCGTCTGGTCGGCCAGGTTGAGCATCACGTAGGCAAGGCAGAACAGGAAGTTCAGGACAAGCAGAATCATCCCGGCAAACATCAAGGAGCGGGTGCCCTGACGTTGTAGGTGTCTGCGCTTCGCGTCGCGCTCGTCGCGCTTTATCTGGGTCGCAATGAGGGCGAAATTGACATCGGTCACCTCTTCGTCAGTGACCGGCATGCCCGCGAGCATCTGCTGGAGACGAACCGGCCCGGTGTCGACACCGACGTCCGCGAAAGTACGGCATAGCCGTCGCGCCCGCCTCTCGCCGACGATCTGATATCGCATATGCAACCGGTATGGCAGCTGTCCTCGTTCGTCACCACAGGGATTCGACGCGGTCGTCACAAGCCGGAAGTCTAGACCCGTTGCGGCCCTTTCGGGAGGCGCTCGCCGATTAAATTGGCGACCCGGATGTGCTGGGTTCCGGTATGCCCCCGGTCATCCGGTCGGGTGCCGGTAGGTCGAGGTAGCGCTCGAGATTGCGGTGCATGTTGATCACCCGACGCTCCTCGCCGGAGAGCACTACGTGGGTGAATCCGGGTTGATGCATGCCGCGCTGGAGGCCCGGGAGCACGCGGATGTCCTGAGTGAGCACCAGGCCCGGTTCGGCTTCCCCGGCGCTCATGCGAACGTCCGTCGGCTTGTTGCGCGCCGCGCCCGGAGCCATCCGCGTCATCAAGAACATGACCAATTCACCGTTGTCGGGATCTAGTCCGGGACGCGAGCACATGATCGTCAAGTGGTCGGCGTTAGCCAAAAGCGTCATGTTCGGGAACACGTTGTACTGGTGCAGCCGGGTGATCCGGTCGGTGTCGGCCCAGTCGAGGCTTACCCCCCGGGAAGCCGCGAAATCCCGGGTGCGTGCCGCGATCGCCTCCTGGACCGTCTGCCCGGGGTCGGCGGGAAACGGCGTGCCTTCGGCCGCGCCCATCAGCGCACCCTGGGTGTATACGTAAGCGTCCCAGACCTCTTCGTCGCTCAACGCACCGTCGAAGCGCGGGCTTTGCACACCGTAGGGCTGGTCGGACTTGCCGGTATGGCCCCAGATTTGTTGCGGTGCATGGATGTCGTCGACGCAGCGCAGTAGCTCGGGATGCAGGGTCTGGATGTGGTAGGTCTCGCTGTAGCCGTCGGCGATGGTCTTCCAGTTCGCCTCGACCTCGACCGTGAGAGTCGCGTAACACCGGAAGTCCTCCAGATGACACCACGCGATGTCATCGGGCATCTCCTCTAGATACTCGGCCAGCGGCATCGCATTGATGTCGAGATTGACGAAGACGAGTCCTTCCCAACTTTCGGCCAAGGCCTCGACCAGTGGCAAGTCGGACATGCGCAGCGCGCCGAAGCCCTTGCGATTGGGCACCCGCTTGAGCGTGCCGGCCAGGTCCCAGGTCCAACCGTGATAGCCGCATTTGAGCTCGCGCAGTCCCGAACCCGATCCCACGCACAGTGAGTTACCGCGATGCCGACAGGCATTCTGGAATGCACGCAGCACGCCGTCGTCGCCGCGGACGATCAGCACCCCGTAAGGGCCGCAGCGGTATTCGAAGTAGTCGCCCGGCTCGGCGACGTGGTCGACCATGCAGGCGACCTGCCACACCCGCGGCCACATTCGCTCGATCTCGAGTTGTGCGAATGCCGCAGAGTAGTACCGCTCGGCCGGCACCAGCGTCGGACTTTCGGGCGGGGTGCCGATAGCATCCTCGTCCCGGGTGCGTGCTGGATTGCCGGCAGCCGCTGTCACTGATGCAGCCCTAGCGCGCTCCGCGCACCAGGCGGCCGGGTCGGGCTCCGGTGTCGACATCTTTGCGACGGGTCACCGTCCCGCTGACGATGGTCGCCGCGTATCCGCTTGCGCCCTGCAGGATCCGGTTGCCGCCGGCCGGCAGGTCGAACGCCATCGCCGCGGGGTGCAGCGTCAGCGCGTTCATGTCGATGACGTTGATGTCGGCCTTCTTGCCCCGCTCGATGGTGCCTCGATCGGTGAGACCGAACAGGTGAGCGGTGTCGCGCGATTGCTTGCGGATCACGTACTCCAGCGACAGTTTCTCGCCGCGGTGCCGGTCGCGCGCCCAGTGCGTGAGCAGAAAGGTGGGATAGGAAGCGTCACAGATCATCCCGCAGTGGGCGCCGCCGTCGGACAGCCCGAGCACGCCGGCGGGGTGCAGCATCATCTCGCGGATCGCGTCGTGGTTGCCCTCGGCGTAGTTGAACAGCGGCAGCATCAACATGGCGGTCGCGTCCTGTTCGAGCATCAGGTCGTACAGGGTCGACAGCGGGTCTTCGCCGCGGGCTTTGGCGATAGCCGCGACGGTGCGCTCCGGGGTGGGCTCGTAGTCCGGCGGGTTGCCGAGCGCGTACAGCCGTTTCAGGGAGTGCTGCACCAAGGCGAACATTCCGTCGAACAACAGGTTCGGGTCGACGGGCAGGTCCTCATCGGACAGGATCGCGGCCTTCACTGCGGGGTCGGCCAGCCGCTGCGCGAGCTCCTCGCGGCTGCACTCCGCCTTCAGCCGGCGGAAGGTGGGCCGGTGGCTGAAACCGTTATGGCCCTGGAACCCGAACATCATGCCGAACGGCCGCGCCGCGATCTGGGGGTACAGCCGGCTGCCCGCCGCGTGCGCATCCGCGGACAGGTCCAGCATTTCGCGCCACAATTTCGGATCGGCGTCGACCTGGATCAGAGCAAACGACACCGGCCGGTCGATCTCGCCGCTCAACCGCCGCATCCATTCCAGTTCCTTCTTCGGTGCAACGATGTCCTCGCCCGCGGATCCCTGCGGTGCCAGCTCGAACACCGCCTGGCCCCCGGCCGCCATCGCGCGGCCAAGACCGAACAGCTCGTCTTCGGCGGCAAACGTGCCGGGCACCGGCTCGCCGTCCATTGCCCGGTGCCCCATCGTGCGCGACGTCGAGAACCCGAGCGCGCCGGCTTCGATCGCCTCGGTGACCAGTCGGCCCATCGCTTCGATGTCTTCGGGGGTGGCCGGCTCATTACGTGCCCCGCGCTCACCCATCGCGTAGGCGCGGATGGCGCCGTGGGCGACCTGGCTGCCCACGTCGATCGCGAACTTGTGCTTGCCGATTACGTCGAGGTATTCGGGATAGGTCTCCCAGGCCCAGTCGATGCCCTCGGTGAGCGCGGTGCCGGGGATATCCTCCACACCCTCCATCAGTTCGATCAGCCATTGCTCGCTGCCGGGCCGCACCGGCGCGAAGCCGACACCGCAGTTGCCGGTCACGATCGTCGTGACGCCGTGGCCGCTTGAAGGCTCGAGCAAACTGTCCCAGCTCACCTGGCCGTCGTAGTGGGTGTGGATGTCCACGAAACCGGGGGCCACCACATGCCCTGTTGCGTCGATGGTTTCAGCAGCCTCGCCACCCATGTCGGGGTCACCGGCACCACGTCGGACAACATCGACGATCTGGCCGTCTTTGATGCCGATATCGGCGCGGTAGCGCTCGGCGCCAGTGCCGTCGACAACGGTTCCACCGGTGATCTTGAGATCGAACACGAGCCTCCTCCGAGTCTCTTCGGGGTCGCCATGGGCTGGCTGGCCGGAGATGGTGGACGCGAGACCGGGGTGCGCCCGGCCTCGGCCGCCCATTACGCTACGCCTCGGAGCGTAAATAGTGAAGGTCTTCGTGAGAGTTGAACGAATCCTCTTGCCGCGTCGTGGTCCGCATTGTGTGCAGCGGTAGCCCCTAAGAGTTGCGCACCAAAACAGCCCATGGATTGAATTGCCTTCAGCGACTTAGTTCCACGCTGCGCGGCAGTAACGGAAAGGACGGTGGGCCATGGAGCCCGCTGATCGTGATCGCGAGCGGCAGGATCGGCCCCACGAAACACAGTCCAGTCAACGCCGCTTCGGCGCACTCACCCGGCGCGGCGCGCTCTTGGGGATGGGTGCGGTGGCCGGCGTCGCCACCGTGGACGTGGGCGGGTTCGCCTACGCGGGCGGATGGCTGCGGCCCGACGACTTGACCCCACCGCGCTTCGCCGATCGCTTCGAACACGTCTTCGGCCGCCACGATGGGTTTCGGCGTAATCACGCCAAAGGGCTCAGCGCGACGGGATCGTTCGCGAGCACGGGGGCAGGCGCGGCCATCTGCCGGGCAGCGGTCTTCCAGCAGGGCAGTGTTCCGGTGATCGGCCGGTTTTCACTGGGCGGGGGTCTGCCCGACCAGAGCGACAAGCCCGACACGGTCCGCGGTCTGGGGTTGGTCTTCCAGACTCCCAACGGCCAGCAGTGGCGCACCGCGATGGTGAGCTTTCCGGTGTTCACCGATCGCACTCCGGAAGGCTTCTACGAGCGGTTGCTCGCATCCAAACCCGTTGCCGCAACCGGCAAACCCGATCCGCAGCAGATGGCCGCATTCCTCGACCGGCATCCCGAGACGGTCGCTGCACTGAAAATCATCAAGCAGACACCACCGAGCGCGGGCTTCGCGGACAGCGCGTTTCACGGTCTGAATGCCTTCTACTTCACCAACAGCGCCGGCGCGACTGTGCCGGTGCGCTGGTCGTTGGTGTCCCTGCAGACCGCAGGGCAGGCAGCTGCCCCGCCGGCGGCTTCGGTCGACAAGGACTACTTGTTCAACGACCTCATCCACGCGGTGGCGCAGCGGCCGCTGACATGGAGGCTCGTTCTGACCATCGGCCAGCCGGGCGATCCGACTAACGACGCCACCAGGCCGTGGCCGCAATCGCGGCGGGCGATCGACGCCGGCACCATCACCATCACCGGGGTGCAGACCGAGGAAGCGGGCAACGCTCGCGACATCAACTTCGACCCGACGGTGCTGCCCGACGGCATCACCGTGTCCGACGACCCGCTGCTCGCTGCGCGGTCGGCCGTTTACGCGCGCTCGTTCACCCGCCGTGCCGAAGAACCCAAGTCGGCCAGCGAGGTCAACGTCCGCCAGGTGCTGTCATGACCGGCGACAAGATCGAAACCGCAGATGCATCAACACGTTTCACCCTTGCGTCCCGGCTTCTGCACTGGACGATGGCGCCAATGGTCGTCGTGCAGCTGCTCATTGGGGTGATCATGATCGCGTCGCTGAGCTACTACCCGTTGCTATTAGCCATCCACCGGCCGTTGGGTGTGGCGATCCTGATCTTCGCGATTGTGCGGCTGGCGAATCGGCTTACGCACCGGCCGCCGGCGTTTTTGGCCACCATGAGCCGCGTCGAGCGGCGCATCGCGACGTGTTCGGAATACGCGCTTTACGGCTTGCTTCTGGTGCAGCCGGTGATCGGCTGGGCCACGCTGTCGGCAGCCAGGCTCCCGGTCTTCCTGGTGGGGCCGGTTCGGCTGCCCGGCATCGCGCCGGTGAACGTGGATCTGTACGCGCTACTACGGGAGTGCCATGGGGTTTTCGCCTTTTTGCTGTTCGCGGCGTTTACCGCGCACATGTGCGCGGTGCTGTTCCATACGCTCGTGCTGAAGGACAGGCTGATCGATCGAATGGCACTGTGGCCCAACAGGTTGCGAGCTGCGCGGCAGGGTGAAGCAAAAATCGGCTCCTGAGTCGCGGCATCTGATCGGGATTCCCTTGGCCAGCAAGATGAATCGCCCACCGCACCCGGACTGCGGTGGGCGTACCGTCAGTACCTTTCCTGGTAGCAACGGGGTTACCCATGCTGGGCGTGTTAGCGCTATCGTCGCCATATGCACGATACGCAGTCGTTGGCGACGTTTCTGCGCGCTCGCCGCGATTTGCTGAAGCCCGCCGACGTCGGGCTGGTAGAAGGTGAGCGCCGCCGGGTTTCGGGGTTGCGCCGCGAGGAAGTCGCGATGCTGGCCGGGATCAGCGCCGAGTATTACCTGCGACTCGAGCAAGGTCGCGAACGCCAGCCTTCCGATCAGGTGCTGGAGGGTTTGGCCAGCGCGCTACAGCTCAACGACGACGCCACCCAGTACATGCGTAACCTGGCACACCCGGGGCCCCGTCGGCGACGGCGCGGCGGCACACCGGCCGAGAAGTTCGATCCCGGGCTGCAGACCCTGATCGACAATTGGCACCAGACCCCCGCATATATACAGAACCGGCAGATGACGATCCTGGCCGCCAACGCGATGGCGCGTGCGCTGTCGCCGTACTTCGCGCCGGGCATCAACCACATGCGGGCCGTATTTCTGGAACCCGGATTGCGCGACTGGGTCCGCAACTGGGACGACGTCACCTGCATTCTGACGTCATGGCTGCGCTACAACATCGCTGAGGAGAGCGCCGCCGATCCCGAACTGCAGTCCCTGATCGGTGAACTCAGCATCGCCAGCCAACGGTTCCGCACCCTGTGGGCTCGCCAGGAGGTCAAGCAGAAAACCCGCGGCCCGGCCGTGATCGACCATCCGCAGGTGGGCTTGCTGGAGCTGCGCTACCGCACCTTCGTGCTTCCCGATACCAAGCAGGTGCTGGTTACCTATTACGCCGAATCCGGCACGACGGCCGAGGAGAGGCTGCAATTGCTGTCCACCCTCATCGCCCCGCAACCGTCGCCGTGATCGCCGGCACGTAACTGACCGCGCAGCTACCAGTAGCGTCGCGGCCTGGCGGGTCTTCGTCACGCGCGAAATGCTGGACCCATACGTCTGGCAAAGGAGCGGTCGATGACCGTAGCGGGGGAGCGCGCAACCGATTCGCAAGACGCAGCGAACTTTTCGCAGCGCGTTCGGGCCAATCAACAACAACTCAGGGCTGCGCTGAAACCGCGCTATGACTTCATCGTCTGCGGCGCCGGCTCCGCTGGCTCGGTGGTGGCTCGACGATTGGCGGAGAATCTGGATGCCAGCGTCCTGTTGGTGGAAGCCGGCGGCTGCGACACCGTCCCGGCGGTCACGGAAGCAAGCCAGTGGCCGACCAACTTGGGAAGCAAACGAGACTGGGCCTTCCGCGCGGCGCCGAATCCGAGAATCAACGGGCGATCCGTTGCGATGCCGATGGGCAAAGTACTGGGCGGTGGATCCGCGGTTAACGTGATGGTTTGGGCCCGTGGGCATCGACTCGACTGGGACTTCTTCGCTGCCGAAGCCGCTGACCCGGCCTGGGGGTACGACGCGGTGCTCGAGATCTATCGCCGCATCGAAGACTGGCACGGACCCGCTGATCCGCTTCATCGCGGCACCGGCGGCCCGGTCTTCGTGCAGCCGGCTCCTGAACCGAGCCCATTGGCACCGGCCACGCTGGAGGCGGCCCGGTCGATCGGTATTCCCACGTACGAGAATCAGAACGGCCGCATGATGGAGGGCCCGGGCGGTGCGGCTATCACCGATGTCCGATTGCGTAATGGCAAGCGGCAGTCGGTCTTCCGCTCCTACACGTACCCAGTGATGGACCGTCCGAACTTGACGGTGCTTACCGACGCGCTGGTGACCCGCGTGTCGCTGGACGCAAACCGCGCGACCGGTGTGGAGATCTCTTACCACGGTTCAACTCTGGCCATCGGGGCGGATTCCGAAGTCGTGCTCTCATTGGGGACGATGCACACGCCCAAGGTGCTGATGTACTCCGGCATCGGCGACGAAGCAGAACTGCGAGGTTCGGGAATCCCAGTACGTCAGCATCTTCCGGGTGTAGGACGTAACCTGCACGATCACGTCGCGCTCTACTGCGTGTGGCAGGACCGGACGCCGCTGCCGCCGCAGAACAACATGGCCGAGTCCACGGTGTACTGGACGGTGTCCAGCTCTGATGCCCCCGACGTGTTCATCTGCCAAGTCGAAGCGCCGCTGGGAACCGACGAGACCATCGCCCGGTTCGGCTTGCCCGACGCTGGGTGGACAATGGTCGCCGGCGTCGCGCATCCCAAAAGTCGCGGTCGCGTGCGGCTGACGGGTCCGAACCCGAATAACCCAATCTGTATCGATACCAACACTTTCGGCGATCCCGATGACTTCAAAGCCGCCAATTGCGCGGTGCAGCTCAGCCGCGCAATCGCCAACGCGCCCGCGCTGGCGCCCTTCGTCAGCCGAGAGATCATGCCGGGCAACCTCAAAGGTTGTGAACGCGACCAATTCGTCCGCGACGCCGCCACCAGTTATTGGCACCCGTGCGGCACCGCGAAGATGGGCCGTACCCGCGACGCCGTCGTCGACGCAGCGCTGCGGGTCTACGGGATCGAGAACCTGCGTATCGCGGATGCCTCGATCATGCCGCGAATCACCAGCGGCAATACCATGGCGCCATGCGTGATCATCGGCGAACGGGCCGCGGAGCTACTCATTGCCGACCATTCGCGCTGACGCGGATCGCAATTCGACACCGCCCCATGGCAACCGGCTTTGCCAGAGCCCGACGATCCCCGACTTGTTCGGACAACCACGACGAGATCGGCCGTCAACATTCACCTGTCGTACACCTTCACGAAGCCGTCGCGCCAGGGGTCACCCAGACCGTTTCAGCAACCCTTCGGAGGAGACGGACATGATCAGATTGGCCTGCCTCGACATGGCGGGTACCACAGTGCTCGACGACGGTGCCGTCGTGGATGCTTTCGACGCGTCCCTGTCGGCATCGGGTTTGTCGGCCGGCAGCCCTGACTATTACGCGGCCATCCGCTATGTGCACGAGACGATGGGTCAGTCGAAAATCGACGTGTTCCAGGCGATCTTCGACGGCGATCTGCACCGCGCCGATGCGGCGAACAGTGCGTTTGAAGCGGCGTACGCCGAAGCCGTCCAGAACAATCGGCTGGCGCCGATTCCGCAGGCCGCCGAGACCATCGAAAAGCTGCGCGGATCAGGTTGTGCCGTCGTGCTCACGACGGGCTTCGCCCCGGCCACCCGCGACCACATCATCGCCGCCCTGGGGTGGGGCGACTTGATCACAATGGCGCTGTCACCGGTGGATGCGGGCCGCGGACGTCCCTACCCGGACATGGTGCTTACGGCTTTGCTGCGCACCGGCATTGAAGCCGTCGATCAGATCGCGGTCGCCGGCGACACAACGAGCGACCTGTGGGCGGGTAGCCGTGCCGGCGCGGCGATCGTCGCCGGAGTCCGCACCGGGGCACACAGCGACGCTGACTTTGCCACCGTGCCGCATACCCACGTCCTGGACTCCGTCGCCGAACTGGTCGCCTGCATCGACACCCATAACCAGGCGGTGTCGCGATGGCCACGCTGAACACCACCGGGGTGGGATTCTTGGCTGCGCTGGACACTGTCGGCATCGATTCGGGTACGCGGAAACGCCACGTGGGCAACCTCATTGCGCCGCAGGGTGCACAGCCGGTGTTGGCATGACGGCGCTCAATGGCTCCGTCGGAGCGCGGTACGCCCGCTGGGATGGGGTAGGGCAGCCGATCACGGTGGTCACGACCAGCGCGGCGACCGACCCCGGTCCGGGCCGGGTCCTGGTCGCGATCGATCTGGCCACCATCTGCGGTAGCGACCTGCACACCGTGCATGGCCGCAGGGACGCTCCACATCCGGGCATCCTCGGCCATGAACAGGTCGGCCGGGTGGTGGCAGTCGGATCCGGCTCACGTCCCCGCTACCAGAACGACGTCGAGGTGGCGATCGGCGACCGGGTGGTGTGGTCCATTACAGCGTCCTGCGGACGATGCCGCAATTGCGTGTGGGGACTGGAACAGAAGTGTCTGCATCTCAAGAAGTACGGTCACGAGGCGCTTGATAGTGCCTGGCCGCTCAACGGCGGGTTCGCCAGCCACTGTGTCCTGTTGCCGGGCACCACAATCGTCGAGGTACCCGACAGCGTGCCGGACACGGTGGCCGCACCCGCGTCGTGTGCCACGGCGACAGTTGCGGCAGTGCTCGACGCGGCCGAACTCGATCGGCACCGTGATCCCACCCGGATCCTGATCACCGGCGCGGGCATGTTGGGAGTCACCGCGGCCGCGATGGCAGACGCCCTGGGGGCCTGGGTTGCGGTATGCGATCCCGACCCGGTCCGGCAGGAGGCGGCGTACAGCTTCGGCGCCGACCTCGTTGTCGGTGATGCCGACGAGGTGCCTCCGGTCGACGTGGCGCTGGAACTGTCTGGCAGCCCGGTTGCGGTCCAGGCGTGCCTCGCCAGCCTGGATGTCGGCGGCCGGGCCGTTCTCGCGGGATCGGTGGCCGCCAGTCGGCCCGTTTCGGTCGACCCCGAGCATCTCGTTCGCAATCTCACGACGATCACTGGAGTGCACAATTACCGCCCCCTGCATCTTCGGGCTGCCGTCGATTTCCTGGCCGCTCACCACGACCGTTATCCCTTTGCCGAGCTGGTGGCAGCGGCGGCCGATCTGGATCACCTCGACGATGCGCTGCGGAGTGCGGCGGCGTCGCAATTGTTACGCCAATCCATTTGCCCCGCATGGTAATTGGTCCGTAATCCGTCCGGGTGTTGACGGGATTCCGGGTGCTGTGTCCGGTCTTACAGCGACTCCGACAACACCTGAGCGCCAGAGGTCTGCAGAAATTCAATGAAACGCGCTGCCGCAGGGGATAATTGGCGATCCTTGATCCAAACCGCTACAACTTCGCGACTGGCCAGGGGTGATGCAATAGGAATCTCGACAATGCCCTCAGAACAATGTGAATCCGGCGGTAACACCGCGACACCCAGCTTCGCTCGGACTAGACCGCGCAGAGTCGCAATCTCCTGTCCCTCGTACATCAGGCGGGGAACGAAACCTGCCGTGTGACAGAGAAGATCGAAGACCTGTCGCAAGCCGGTGCCTTCGGTCAGCGCTACGAAGGACTCTGACTCAACCTCGCGCAGATCGACATGATCTCGGTCGGCCAAATGGTGTCCCGCCCCCACCGCCAGATACAGACGCTCAGTGTCAAGAGCTACGGCACCAAAGTTTGCGCCGTCAGGAATCGGGGCCAGGATCGCTACGTCGATTAGTCCGTGACCCATTGCGTCAAGGAGTGCATCAGCGGATCCCTGCTGAAGGCGGAAAGAGATGTCGGGATACGCTGCGAGGAACGCGGCAATGAGGATTGGAACGTCGGTTCCGCCGCGGCTGGTTACGAATCCGAGGCTGACGCGGCCCCGGTCGGGATCGATGACCTCGCTCAGCTCCAATCGGGCGTTCCGTAGGAATGCCAACGCTTCTCGAGCGCCGGGCAGAAATGCTTGCCCAGCTGCGGTGCTGACAATTCCGCGACCGGACTGCTTTACCAGCGGTGCACCGGTCGCCGCCGCCAGGCGACGTATGGCCGCAGTGACTGTGGGCTGCGGGACCCCGAGCTTTTGGGCAGCACGGGTGATGTGCTGCTCCTCCAGGACGGCGACCGCAATGCGAAGGTGTGGCGCCAAAAGCGCCGACCAATCGGAATCTGACTCGATCACACCACGCAGCATATTCATTCCATATGGCGGCGCATCCCGGCACAAAGAATTCTAATTAAGCCCATTAGATTCAGCACGAGAAATGACACGACAGCCCGCTCGACATCTGGCGGTCGCTTAACCCACGCCGAGGCTGCCCATCTGATTATGGGCATTATATGAGTCGCGTCGCAACCTATGCGTACGGCCGACGAAGTCCCCGTGGGGATGGCATCCTCGGCTAGTGGATAGCGGTTCTACTGATGTAGGTGTGCAGGCGCCGCCGAGAGATGAGCGGACCGAATCGCCGCGCACTAACCACCAAACTCACATGCAAGGCGTTCATTCGAACGACTTGATGCGGAGTGAACAGTCGATCGACTGGCTGAAGCCACAACAATTCGCGGTCGCGCGCGACAAGCTTCAATCACGAAGGTGGATATGATCGATTCAGATGCCGATTGGTGGAGTGCATTCGCGCCACAACTGAGGATCGTGGTCGCGGTTTTGGAAGAGCAGCACATCACTCGCGCCGCTCGAAGGCTCGGCATTCCGCAGCCGACGGTCTCGGCAGTCATGCGCCGCGTCGGCGAAGCCGTCGGCACTCCCCTTTTCCAGCAATCGGGCCGCGGACTCATCGTCACTGCGGCGGGCCACGCACTACTGCCCAGCGCTCGGGGCGCGCTAGCGAGCCTGCACCGCGCCCGCCTTGACGTTGCTCACGCGCTCGCCCCCGACCGCGGGCGGGTCAATCTGGGATTTCTTCAGAGCCGTGGGATCCAAGAGGTGCCCTTTCTGATCGAGGCTTTCATTGCGAAATACCCGGATATTTCATTCGGACTTCAGCAAGGGTCGGACAACGAAATCATTGCGCTGATGCATAAACAAGTAATTGACGTCGCACTGGTGGCGCCGCTTCCTGACGATACCTGCCTTGAAGGCGTGGTGCTTGATGTCGAGCAGTTATATCTCGTCGTCCCCGATACCCACCGCCTTGCTTCGAGATCGTCTGTCAGGATGGAAGAACTTGGTACAGAGGGAGTCGTAGCGCTGACAACATCGTTTGGCTTGCGGCAGGTGTTTGAGAGTCTGTGTGCCGAGGCGAATTTCCGGCCGACTATAGCCTTCGAAGGACAAGGAATCGCTACCCTGCGCGGGTTCACTCGTGCGGGGCTGGGAATTGCGGTGTTACCCCGCGCATCCCAGCCTGTCCCAGGCATCGTTGAAGTACCCATCTGCAGCCGAAAAGCGTACCGAGAAGTCGGTGCAGTGTGGTTGAAAGGGCGTCGGCTGGCTCCCGCAGCACAACGATTCGTCGAACTTCTCGGTACTTTGGGCAGTCGTGGCTTGAATGAATCTCGGATCGCAGACCCGGCGATGGACCGGCCCATGATCACCGGGACCGGTTAACCTGAGGATAACGCGAGGTCGTCCGGTGTCGGTACCGATGTTGTCGGGGACGGCCCGCGGTGGCAGGGTAGGGCTCAGTCTTCGACAGGAGTTGTAGCTCTTGAGGATTGCATCACCACGGCGCGCTTGGCATCACGGTACTTGGTTTGCCGTAGCGCGGTTCCACCGATGCACCTCGCTTTGCGTAGGTACCAGGCGTGCAAGGAACCGGCGAGTGCCAGGTCTCGGTACCGGGCACTACGGCCATCGTGGTTCCCGACATCGAAGCGGATCGGGCGCCGCCGGTAAGTGCCGTCCATGACGGCGGGACAGCCAGATGCCCAACCTTTGCGGCGTGGCCGACGCCAGCCTGCACCGCGGTTGACGATGCTGAGCTGAGAGTTGGTGCACCTACCATGCCTGCCGCCGCGGCTGGGCCATTCGCGGCGACCGCGGCGGCAGGCTTTATAGCATTACCCAATTGACCAAAATTAATAAACGGATTCATCAAGTTTGAGGCCAACGAGGAGGCGTCGTTATTCGCAGATATCGTGTTGTAGCCGAATCGCGCAAAATCAAGAGGGTCGGGAACCGAAGGCGCCTGGGGTGCCGCAAGTTTTTGCAGAGCCCGCGCTATTAACATTTGAGAATGCGGTTCTTGCGACCTGGCTGCGCGAGCAACAGAATTTCCATCGCGATTAGGTGTCTCTTGCGGTGGAACAAAGGGATCCAGCCTAGCTGCTAATGACGAAGCACCCGCGTAGGTATACATGGCCTCGGCATCACACGCCCACATCTCGGCATATTCGGTCTCAGCAACGGCAATAGCAGGCATGTTTTGGCCGAAAATGTTAGTTCCGTTGAGCAGCATCAGATCCTGACGATTAGCCGCTATCAACGGGGGGGCGACACTCGCAGCGCGCGCAAGCTCGTATGCTGCGGCCGCCGCCTTGGCTTGGCAGGCAGAGCGTGCGGCCTGGTCAGCCGTCATCGCCAGCCAACTCGCGACAGTACTTGCGGCATGAAGCATGGATGCTGATGCAGCGCCCCTCCAGTGCATCCCGACAAGGTTCAGCGCCACCGATTCGTAGGCATCGGCCGCCACCCTGAGTTCGGCCGCAATTTCGTCCCAGCTACACGCGGCCGTCAGCAAGCAGCTACACCCCGGCCCGCTGTAAATTCGAGATGAATTAATTTCAGGCGGCAACATCGCATAGTCCATTTTCGGTTCGCCCCCCCACTCGCATTAATAATTTCGTCTAGCCACTACGAAATCAACCGTGTGAAAACACTTCCGCGCTGCATTTCATCGGCGTAGCCCTGAGGTACGTCCCTTATGGAGTGGATACTTGGGCTAAATCGTAGATCGACAGCCGAACAAGTCAAATGCGATTTATGATTGGATTCATTACTAATCAGATCGATTCGCCCGGCTACGACTCCGAGGGTTTAAGCACTGCCCGGGCAGGATTCGGGAATGCCTAGCCCAGCTGTGTTCGACGTCGTCGCACTATCTCGAGCGCTGGCTCGCTCGTTGAACACGTTGCGATGATGCGGCTGCCGCGTCTTGCATTGGTTGGACATGCGCCGAGTTTGGCCGTCCCAATCACACGGGCGTCGTCATGCCCGTAATGCGGCGAATTTCTATGCAGCAGAAGTATTGCGCCGCAGTTGTATACAGGCCGCCGGACTTGGTCACGGTTGGCACCGAGCCGACAGCTCAGCGATCTCGTTCTATGGTGAAGCGCCGCAACGGAAGACGTCGCCGGAATCAGTACGGCGACGACTGTTGGGCCAGATTCAGTAGGGCATAAGCCGCGCAGAGGAGGAAGTTGAGTGCGAGCAAGGTCATGCCTGCGATCAGCAGCGATCGCCCCCCCTCGCGCCGCATCTGCTTGTACTTCGCGCTACGGGCTTCACGGTCAATTTCGGCGGCGATCAACGCGAACCGGACGTCCGCCTCTTCCCTGGCTAGACAAGGTGCACCGGCCAGCATCGCCCTGAGTCGGTCCGGCGACGTTTCAACGCCGACACGCGCGAAGCGGTGGCATAGTCGCCGCGCGCGCCGGCGGCCAAGAACCTCACCGTTCATGTCCAACTGATGCGACAGACGCCCTCGCTCATTCCCCCACGGACTCGGCCGGTTCGTCATAAGCCGGAGCCTAATTCGTTGGCGCGAGGTTTCGGGTAGCCGCGCGGCTACCACCCTGGGTAACTAGGTAACCCACGACACAGTTGCTCGGTGGGTTCGGCGAAGCAGTTTGCGAGTTCCACACTCGCTCAATAGACAGATCCATTGCTGGGCTCCTGGATTGTCGTCCGGTCGAGGTACTGAACGGATCTTTACATCCGCCCGGAACGAGGTCCAATCCGAATTCGTGATGCGCGATATCCGGATTGATGATGCTGTAGCCCAGCCACTTTGGGAACCCGCGGGGCACTGGTGGGTAGTGCTTTGCGGAGCCGTTAATTTCGCGGACACCCCGCGGAGATGCCTCGCCTAATCTTCGCGGACCATAGGCCGTGTATGAGCCAGAATCCGAAGCGGTCAAGCCGCTGCGTTAGCGCTTGCGCTTCAAGGACTTGACGATGATTTGCGTGGTCAATTCGGCACGCCGACGCGAATACTGCCGCGCGTTCGACAGGATTGGATAGACCACGCCACCGACAATCGCATCGGCCGCCGACTCGGCGGTGTCCGAGTCGATGCCGTCGGCCAGCAGCCTGGTGCGGACACTGTCGTGCAGCGGCAAACTAAATCCGGCACGCAACTTGACCGCGGTCTCCTCGTGCTCCATGCCGGCGACAGTCAACGTTCGCAGCATCGCCGAGCCGCGCTCCGTGGTCAGGGTTGCGGTGAGCTTGCCTACCCACCCCAGTAAGTCGGCGGCCAGGTCGTCGGCGTGATCGACCGACGCGAGAATCTTGTCGGCGTCTTCGAGCATGACGTCGGCGACGAGGGCGGGGCGGCTGGGCCACCACCGGTAAATCGTCTGTTTTCCCACGCCGGCACGTGCTGCGACCGCCTCGATCGTCAACCCGTCGAATCCGCGCTCGAGAAGCAGTTCGCGGGTGGCGGTGACGATCGCCGTACGCGACTTCTCGCTGCGTCGCCGCGGCGTGCTCGCGTGGGTGAGATCGCTTGGCATCTGGTGATCCTCGTCTCTGTGGTCCCTCGCCGTCGTCGCCGCTGGCAGCGGGGACCGGGGTCGCTTTACATAGCTCGACCCGCCCCGGTAATCTTCCACAAGACGAGACGGTTCGTCTTGTAAGACGGAAGGATATCAGCCGGTGCGGCCGAAGCCCATGTTCGCCACAGCGCGGCCCCGGTCATGACGCTGGGGTTGACGCCGGAGCAGCAGGATCTCAGCGAAGCCGTCGGACAGTTCGCCGGCCGCCACGCCCCGATCGCCGCAACACGCGAAGACTTCGATGCCCTGGCCATCGGTCAGCTCCCCAAATGGTGGGACGCGTTGGTCACCAACGGCTTTCATGCAGTCCATCTGCCCGAACACCTCGGCGGCCAGGGTGGTCGGCTGATAGATGCCGCATGCGTGCTCGAGTCGGCGGCCAAAGCGCTGTTGCCGGGACCGCTACTTCCGACCGTGATCACCGGAGCCGTTGCGCTGCTGGCCGATCCGACACCGATCGCCGAGTCACTGCTGCGAGAGCTGGCGTCCGGGGTGCCCGCCGCGGTCGTTCTACCCGACGACGCAGACTTCCACGCACACCGTGACGGTCAGCGTTTTCTGGTCACGGGCAGCTCGACGGTCACCGCTGGCGCCTGCGCGGCTGGGGTCATCCTGGTCGGTGCTCACGCCGAGGGCGGCGAGATCATCTGGGTGCCGGTGGACACCGGATCGCCCACTGCCGTGGTCGAATCCGTCCATGGCACCGACCTGGTAGCCGACGTCGCAACACTGCGGCTCACCGACCATCTCGCGCACGAGTCTGGCATTCTCACCGGAATAGACCCGGACCGTGCGGCATGTGTCGTGGTGAGTCTGGTGGCCAGCACGACGGCCGGCATCGCACAGTGGTGCGTCGACGTGGTGACCGCACACCTGCGCACGCGAGAGCAGTTCGGCAAGGTGATCGGGACCTTCCAGGCTCTGCAGCACAGTGCGGCGATGCTGTTGGTCAAC
Organism: Mycobacterium montefiorense; assembly: GCF_003112775.1. Taxonomy (GTDB): domain Bacteria; phylum Actinomycetota; class Actinomycetes; order Mycobacteriales; family Mycobacteriaceae; genus Mycobacterium; species Mycobacterium montefiorense. The sequence continues at coordinate 102,941 of NZ_BFCH01000017.1, forward strand.
AGCGAGTTGGCCACCGCGGCGGCCTGGGACGCGGTACGGGCGGTCGACGAATCGGTCGATCAACATCGCCTCGCCGCGGCCGGGGCGGCGGCGATCGCGGTCTCGCCGATCCCGGACCTGGTGCTCGACGCCCTGACGATGCTCGGCGCCATCGGTTTCACTTGGGAACACGACGTGCATCTGTACTGGCGGCGGGCCATCAGCCTGGCGGGTTCGATCGGTCCGGCGAATCGCTGGGCGCGGCGGCTGGGCGAGATGACGTGCACCCAGACGCGCGACATGTCGGTGAATCTCGGCGACGCCGAGGCGGAATTCCGTTCCTGGGTCGCCGAAAAACTGGATGCGGCCCTGCAGCTGCGCAATGACACGCCCGCACCGCACGGCGACTATCCGGACCAAGCATCCGGGCCGCAGCGCACGTTGATCGCCGACGCCGGTCTGATGGCCCCGCACTGGCCGGCGCCGTGGGGCGTCGATGCGGGTCCGTTGAAACAGCTCATCATCGACGAGGAGTTCGCCAAGCGACCCGCGCTGGTTCGGCTGTCGCTGAACATCGCCGAGTGGATCCTGCCCTCGGTGCTGGCAGCCGCGCCAAAAGGGTTGCAGGAGGCACTGATTCCGCCGACACAGCGCGGGGACATCCATTGGTGCCAGCTGTTCAGTGAGCCGGGAGCCGGCTCGGACCTCGCATCGCTGGCCACCAGGGCGACCAAGGTCGACGGTGGCTGGCGGATCAACGGCCACAAGATCTGGACGTCGTTGGCGCAGTATGCCGACCTGGGCGCGTTGCTGGCCCGGACCGACCCCGAAGCCAGCAAGCACCGCGGCATCGGTTACTTCATCGTCGACATGCGATCGCCCGGCATCGAGATCCAGCCGATCAAGACGGCGACCGGTCAGGCGCATTTCAACGAGGTCTTCCTTAACGACGTCTTCATCCCCGACGAGATGCTGCTGGGCGGCCCCACCGACGGCTGGGGCCTGGCGATCGCGACCATGGCCGAAGAGCGTTCGGCCATCAGCGGATACGTAAAGTTCGACCGCGCGGTCGCGATCCGTCAGCTGGCGGCGCAACCCGGACCCGATCGTGACGACGCGCTGCGCGAGCTGGGCGAGCTCGACGCCTACACCAACGCGATCAGGGCGCTCGGAGTGCGGGAAACCATTCGATTGCTCGACGGGCAGGCGTCCGGTCCGGCGTCGAGCATCGCGAAGGTAGCGATGAACGTGCTGCTGCGGCGAACCTTCCAGGCCACACTCCAGCTGACCGGTCAGGTGGCGATGGTCGATGACCCCGACGCCGCGGTCGTGGAGCCCTATCTGCATCTGCCGGCCGAGTTGATCGGTGGCGGGACACGGGAGATTCAGCTGAACATCATCGCGCAGATGATCCTCGGTTTACCACGGAAATAAGGACACGGCATGGGATTACGTGGCGAAGCCGCGATCGTCGGGTATGTCGAGCTGCCACCTGAGCGGCTGAACAAGGCCTCACCCGCACCCTTCGTCCTCGAGCAATGGGCGGAACTATCCGCCGCGGCACTCGACGATGCGGGACTGTCGGGGGACGTGGTCAACGGGATCGTCGCCTCCCATCTTGCCGAGTCGGAGATCTTCGTCCCCTCCACAATTGCCGAATACCTCGGCGTAGGAGCACGATTCGCCGAGCACGTGGATCTCGGCGGAGCCAGCGCCGCCGCCATGGTGTGGCGCGCTGCGGCCGCGGTCGAACTCGGCATCTGTGATGCCGTGCTGTGTGCACTGCCGGCGCGCTACATCACGCCGTCGTCCAAACGGAAGCCCAGACCGATGGTGGACGCGATGTTCTTCGGCTCGTCAAGCAACCAATACGGCTCTCCGCAAGCAGAATTCGAGATCCCCTACGGAAACCTCGGCCAGAACGGGCCGTACGGCCAGGTGGCTCAGCGTTATGCGGCGATCTACGGATACGACGAGCGGGCGATGGCCAAGATCGTCGTCGATACCCGCACCAATGCCAATCACACCGACGGTGCGATCTGGAAGGACAAGCCACTGTCCGTCGAGGACGTACTTGCCAGCCCGGTGATCGCCGACCCGCTGCACATGCTCGAGATCGTCATGCCTTGCGTCGGGGGCGCCGCGGTCGTCGTCGCCAACGCCGACATCGCCAAGCATTCGCGCAATCGTCCGGTGTGGATCAAGGGATTTGGCGAACACGTGCCGTTCAAGACACCCACCTATGCCGAGGATCTGCTGTCGACTCCGATCGCGGCGGCCGCCGATACCGCCTTCGCTATGACGGATTTGACCCGCGCGCAGATGGACATGGTGTCGATCTACGACTGCTACACAATCACCGTGCTGCTGTCGCTGGAGGACGCGGGCTTCTGCGAAAAGGGCACCGGGATGGAGTTCGTCGCGAACCACGACCTGACCTTCCGGGGCGATTTCCCGCTCAACACCGCCGGCGGTCAGCTCGGCTTCGGCCAAGCGGGATTGGCCGGCGGTATGCACCACGTCTGCGATGCCACCCGCCAGATCATGGGACGTGCCGGCGCGGCACAGGTTGCGGACTGCAACCGTGCTTTCGTGTCGGGCAATGGCGGAATCCTTTCCGAGCAGACGACGCTCATCCTGCAGGGAGACTGAGGACACATGGTAAGTTTCGATCGTCCGATGCCTGTCAAAACGCCTACCACCGCACCATTTTGGGATGCGCTGGCCCAGCACCGCATTGTGATTCAGTACTCGCCGTCGTCAGAGGCGTATGTGTTCTATCCGCGGATACGTGCGCCACGCACGCTGGCTGATGACCTGGAATGGCGCGAGATATCCGGTATGGGCACGTTGTATTCCTTTACCGTGGCGCACCGTCCCGTCAGCCCGCATTTTGCCGACGCCGTACCGCAACTGCTCGCCATCGTCGAATGGGATGAGGGACCAAGGTTTTCCACCGAAATGGTCAATGTCGAACAGGCCGACCTCAGCGTCGGTATGCGGGTGCGGCCGGTGTTCTTCGACTATCCCGAACACGACGTCACGATGTTGCGCTACGAGCCGGCGGACTAGGCGCGGCGAACGTCCGGCCAGCTGCACGCTCGGCAGATCGCCGTTACTTGAGTTGTTCGGTCGGAACGTGGTAGCGCTCCTGGTAGGCGCGCACTCGTTCACGCACCTCGTCGGCATCTAAGCCGGTGTCCGACCAGGTGTAGCGGCCGTGGCCGCCGTCACCGGGATGGGCGGCTAAAAAGTCGCGCATCTTCTGCTCGGCTTCGGGCCGCAGTTCGCGGCCCAGCTTCTGGTAGATGTCGGCGATGGTGTGCAGGGGATCCTTCATGAAATCCGTGAACTGCACGTCGATTATCCGGCCGTCCGGGACTACGCCCTTGTCGCGCAGCGCGATCCCGCGATCGAGGCCGACGACGATTTCCTCGTACGACTGTGCCGCGCACTCGGCGATGTTCGTCTCGTCGCTGCCCATCCGCCGCAAGTGATTGGTCAGCGCGGCGATCGACGAGATGACATTGAGCGGATCGCGGTGCGTCTGCACCACCAACGCGTCGGGGTATTCGGCCAGCAACTTATCCAGCTGCCACAGATGGGCCGGCGACTTCAGCAGCCACTGTCCTTGGACACCAGATTGCAGATGCTGCAAGAAGATTCGATGGAAGCGGTAGGCGCCGGTGTGGTCGGCGTCGTACATCAGCCAGCGGGAGTAGCTCGGCAGACGGTACTGCACCGAGAAGATCATGCTGGTGAATTCACTGGCCGTGATGCGAACACACTCCTGGCCGACGAGGGCGCCCATCGGATGAAATTTCAGGAAGCCGGGAATGATCTGCTCGGACATTTCGATGGTGGCCTGCGTCTGTGCGATACGCGGATCGGTCTGATAGGTCTCGGGCTGCGGGACCGGGCATGGTGCGTCGACCTCCCACGTCAACGGTGCCCGCAGTTCGGGATCCTGGGCCAGCAGGTCAAAGATGATCGTCGTCCCGGTGCGGGGTTGACCGACGATGAAGATCGGCGAAGTGATTGGCTTGTCCCCGATTTCGGGGTGCTCCTTGCGCCACGCGGTCACGCCGAGCCGGCTGGTCAGGGCGCGGATCATGTCGAGGTGAGCGACCTCCACGCCGATCGCCGATAGCCGCGCCTCGTTGATCAGGCCGTCGGCGACCCGCTCCAGTCCGGGCTGCCAGCCGTCCTCGCCGAAGTCGTCGCTGCCGGCCTGGTCGCAGGCGGCAGCGATAACGTTCTCCGGGGCGAAGCGCTCCTGCAGCGTCATGCCTGTGCCTGGGCGTCGCGCACCCAAACCTTCACGTCGGGTGCGGTGGGGTTGTCCAGCCAGCGCAGGACCACGAATCCGCGATGGCGGCCACCGGTATCGAGCCAATGCCCAAACCCGAAGTCTTGTGCGGAGATCGCGATGCGCACCCGCCCGTCGGCGTCTGGCCGCACTCCGCGATTGGTCACCGAACTGTGCCGGCGGCGCGGCTCGTTGCACTCGTGCCAGACGCTTTCCAGCGTGACGTTCCAATACCGGGTGTCGGGCGGCTCGATGTCGAGCACCAGCGCCTGGCCGGGATCGAGCCGGTAGGTGCCCATCATGTACAGGTTGTCCGGTGTGGTGTCGGCCGCCCCGAGGTCGGCGGCCTCGGCCGTCAGCAGCGTGTTCGGCTGCTGCAACAGCTCCGGCTTGATGGTGCGGTGCAGCGTGGTGAGCTTCATCAGCGACCACGCCATCGCGGTGAATTGCTCGGCCAGTTCGCCATCGGACAGCGGGGTCACCGGATCGGGGTTGAGCGCCTCGATCCGGATGGTCGCCAGCTGTTCGGAGTTGCGATCACCGATGTACTCCCGGACGACCACCGACGACGCGTCATCGGGGATCTGTATCCACTGCACGTCGCCGAGGTCGGCGGGCTCGTCGGCCGAGAGCACCAGCGTGAACTCACCGGAATTCAGGTCCAGGTTCGTGTCGCCGAGGTAGTTGGACATCCGCCGCGGAGTCAGGCCGGTGCCGGCCAGGATCTGGAACCCCAGGTAAGCCGTCGTGCCGCGGGTACCGGTGATCCGATAGCGCCGATCGCCGCGGATCATCGCCAGGAAGTAATTGCCGTCGGGATTGGGCCCGCCGATCATCCGGGTGTCCGAACACATATCGAAGAAGGCCGGGCGGGCAGTGTCGGCCTCGACTGCCATCTGTGAGCACAGCGACGACACCCGGGCGATGACCCGCAGTCCTTCGAGCAGCTCGCGTTCGGATTCGGCGTCCTCGGTCACGATCTTGGTGACGTCGGTGATCATTTGCTGAAAGAACTGCCACGCGGCCCGCGCTTGCGGGGCTACCTGATCGGCCAACCCCGACGCCAATGCATGAGACATAGTCTCATGTTAAGCCAATGGGCGGCGTTCTGAACAGTGATTCGCCGGAATAACGCCCACGAAGGCGGATCACTTGAAGTGCGACTTGTCGATCTGTGCGTGCACCCCGACAGTGCGGTCGACCACCTGAGAGACGGAGAAGTCGGCCGCGGCGGACAGGTACGCGTAGGCCGTCGCCCGATCCATGCCCCGGTCGGTCTCGAGAAAGTCCAGGGCATTGACCACCGCCCGGCGCATCGCCACGTTGAGGTCGTTGATCTGCCCGTTGACACTGGCATCGGGATCGGACAACCCGATCGGCACCCAGAGATCGGCAGTCTCGGCAAACGGGTAGCGGAAGGCCACCGACGGCGCATCGCCCGATTTCGGTTTGCACACCGTGAGCCGAAAAGTTCCCCGCAACGACCCTTCCATCGCGGTGAGCGCGACTTCGCCACTTCCCATCGCATGGTGCGGGTCACCGGCATAAAAGAGCGCGCCTTCGGCGAACACCGGTAGATAGAAAGTGGAACCCACGCCCAGCAACCGAATATCGATGTTGCCCCCGCCCAGCGTGGGCGGAATCGAATTGGCACTCGCCGCCGTGAGGTCGGAATCCTGAGAGAAGGCGACCCCCATCATGCCCATGAACGGGTTGAGTCCGAATCGCACCGACGCTTTGCCGTAGCGCATCACGCCGTGCCCTTCCTCGATGGCGGTGAACGTGAAGGAATTGCCGTACTTCGTCGAGTCGGGGTTGGGCCGGTGGTCTTGGCTCACCGGCGGCATGACCTCCCCGAGGGCGATTCCCGCGGGTGCCTTCCCGTCCGGGGTTCTCGCCAATGCGCCCTTGCCGTGCCGGCTGGAGACGACGCCGTAGGGTACTCGCGGTATCGCTTCAAGCGTCTCGATCTTGAGCACATCGCCCGGCTGTGCGCCCTCGACGAACACCGGCCCGGTGACGACGTGGGGCCCGTCCTTGTCGAAATCGCGTGGGGTGCGCCGATATTCCGCCGCGATCGCAATGGCGTCGGCGAGAACATCGGATTGGGGCACGCCGTTGGACCCGAAGTACGCCACTGGATTGCGGCCCTGGTCCTCGAGGATGCCCTCGTGTGAGACGGTGTCGATGGTGATGGTTTCGCCCGACTTCATTCGCAGCACCGGTTTGGCGTGCACGTTGGGGACATAGCCCCAGAGCACCTGGTCGGGTGTGGACTGCAGGTAGTGATTAGCCACGAGATTGCCCTCGCCCGGCTGCAGAATCCTCGGCACACCCAGAGTCGAAGCGGCCGCACCGGTTCTGGTGCAACCGGCTGCGATGCCGACTACGCCGACCCCGGCACCGATTGCCGCGACGGCCCTGACGAAATCGCGTCGGCCAACACCTTCGACAAGGGTGTCGCGTGCGCTTTGCCCAAAACTTTGATCCATTGGTCGTCTCCAGGAATGTCGAGTTGGTCGACGTGTTCAACGGATCTTCGCAGCCACGAATAATCGCGGTCCAATAGGAATTCGTGATGAGCGCGATTCGTGTTGATGATAATGCTGCACAACGACTTTCGATTTTACCGCGCACGTCATGACCATGTTCTGGATGAATTAATTCGGGATAACGATAGTTTGGATCGATTAGGATGCGGCGTGTGATCTCGGCTCGGTCGGCGGGCTGGGCCGGATATGGTGGGCAAATGTCTGTGACATCTACATCGATGTCCCTCGCGGAGCAAAAGCGCACGGCGACACGTCAGCGTATCGCCAAGGCTGCCGCGCAGCTGGTGATCAGCCGCGGCCTGGCCGGGGCGACGGTCGACCACATAGCCGACACGGCTGAGATCGGCCGGGCAACGTTCTTCCGCTATTTCAACTCCAAGGAAGACGCCGTCGCAGAGGGTATGAACACCCACTGGCTGGATCGGATCACTATCGCGCTGGCTGCGCAGCCCGCGGGACTGAACGCCATCGAGGCCGTCGCCGGCGCGGTTGGCGACCTCGGGCGGGGGTTCGACGAGATCGAGGACCAGGTGCGCGAGTTGGCCACCCTCACCCGCTCGTCGGAAACCCTCGACGCGTGGACGTTGCGTATCTATGTGCGGTACGAGGCGGCGATCGCCGCACTCGTCGCGCCCCGGTTGCCCCAGTTGGCGCCCCAGGACCCCAGGCCCCGACTGATCGGCGCGCTGGCGATGGCGGCGGTCCGCATCGCCCTGGACGACTGGCTCATCCACGGAGGATCACTGCCCGACCGGGTGCGTCACGGCCTGGCCGCGATCACGATCGCCTGAGGCGACGAATTCTTATTGCGGTGCAGGCCATTTCAGAATTTGGCGGGCCGCTTCGCCCAGGATCCAGGTCTTCTCGTCCTTCGAGAGCGACGGGGAGTCGCGGATGCTGAACAGCGACTCGGCCCAGGTGGCGCGATGCCGAGTCATCGTGTAATCGCTGGCCCACATGACGCGCTGCGGCCCGAAGGCGTCAACGGCGCGGCGCAGCGTCGGCTCGAGGTCGGGGAACGGGTAAGGATCGGTCGACAGAAACGACGTGGCGTGTGCCCATTTCAAGGCGACGTTGGGAAAGCGGGCCATCGCAATGGTGTCGTCGACGCTGGCTTTTCCGGGCGGTGCGTCGAACGCGACGCCGCAATGATCGATGACGAACTGCACGTCGGGAAAGCGCTCCGCGTACTGCGCCAGGTGCGGCACCCTGCCAGGACAGCTAACGAAAACCGGGAAGCCCTGGGCCCGTGCGGCTTTCAACATCCGATCGTGGCCGCCCTGCTCGAAAACCGCGCCTTCGGCGGGGGTGAAGGCAAGGGTGCGCAGCGCTTTGCAACCGGGTGCGGCGCTCAGCGTTTCAACCCAGCATTCGATGCCGGGATCCGTCGGATCGACTCGCATCAAAAAGGCGAAGCGCTCCGGATGGCGTATCGACGCCGCCTCGGCGTTTGGCCCGACGGTGCGAAAGGCGCCGCCTGGCAGGCGATAACCGGGCAGCAACCTCCCGTCGTCGGCCATCCCGTCGAACTCGTCGAACAGCACGGCCGCAATACCCAGGGCATCCATGATCGCCAGCGTCACCTCGGTGCCGAGCATGTTGGCGTGCACCTGGGCGTCGACGATGTCCATCTAATTGCTCCTCTGTGGCGGGGCGCTCAGACCGGAGTATGCTAGTGCGGTTGCCGCTAGGTCGACGAGCGCACGATCAGATGGGCGATGTCGGATGGCGCACTCGAGGGTGGGGCGGGGTACCCCAACCGTTCTAGGAGCGCAGCCAGGGCGATGTCGGCGACGGCGCGCGAAACGAATTGCACGGTGGTCAGCGGCGGGCTGCTCACCACACCCATTGGGGTGGCGTCGACACCCATGACGGCAAGGTCGCTCGGGCAGCGCAGCCCGGCTTCGTGAATGCCGTGCAAGACGAGGCAGGCGATCTCGTCGCTTTGCGCACACACGGCCGTCACGCCGTCGTGCACCCACCCGCGCACCACCTCCGCGGCATTGTCGACGGTCACCTCGGCGACGGCTAGCCGTGGCAGGTCACGTGACCTCGTGGCGCGCACGACGCCCTCATACCAGTAGTCGCCCAGCGTGCGCCATCGCTGAATTCCTGTGTAAGCGAATGCAATCTGTCGGTGACCACGCGAGACGAGGTGTTCGACCCGCATCTCGCCAATGGACAGGTGCGGGTCTCCGAGTGCGGGGAGCGTCCCGATCTCGATGTTCGGTATGCCCGCCGCCCGCACCGAGCTCGCGGCGGCCTCGCTGAGCGGGAACAGGCTGGTGACCGCGATCGGGTCGAGGTTCTCGATCGCATCGACGACGTGCTGATCGTCGTCGGTCTCGAAGATCTGTACCTGGAGCAGACCCAGGCGGGTCAGTTCGGTGGTCATTCGGCTGCCGGCGATCATCGGCATCTCGCCCACCGCCACATGCGGCACCACGTACAGGACCACGCCACTGCCGCCCCGGGCGAGGTTTCGGGCGGCGAGGTTGGGCCGATAGCCCAGTAGATCCGCGGCGCGGCGCACCGCCTCGCGGGTTTTCGCGGAGATTCTGCGGCCCTCGGCGTTGTTCAGGACATAACTGACCGTCGCGGTCGACACGCTGGCCAAACGGGCCACGTCAGCATTGGTCGGCCGCGCCGTCCTCGGCGTATTCAACTCGTGCCCAACCATGACCAATGGTCGCATGAGACGACGACCGGCAGCCAAAGATCCGCAATCCGGTGGGGAAGGCTCGCGGTGAATATGGACTAATAGTCACTAGATGCGAAGGTGGCGTGCCAATGGCTACCTGCACCCGAAGGAACGATGTACTTCGTCTATAACGGCACTTCGACTTCCCAGAAGCGGCGATGCCAGGCGTTGACTCTGTGACTGAAATCATTGTCTACTAGTCGCTGTAGGCGAGGAGTGCGGCATGAATAAAGACGACCTAATTCTGATCAGCGTGGACGATCACATCGCCGAGCCGGCGGACATGTTCGACGCGCATGTTCCGGCGAAGTACAAAGAGCTCGCCCCGCGGGTGGTGCTAGAGCCCGACGGCGTCCAGCAGTGGTACTACGGCGAGGTTCGCGGGCGGAACATGGGTCTGAACGCCGTCGCGGGCAAGCCCCGCGAGATGTACAACATCGATGCCTCGCGCTACGACGAGATGCGGCCGGGCTGCTTCAACGTCGACGAGCGGGTCCGCGACATGAACGCCGGCGGCCAGCTGGCGGGTTTAAACTTCCCGAACTTCACCGGCTTCTCCGGCCAGGTTCTCAACCAGGGTCCAGACCGCGACGTCAACTTGGTGATGATCAAGGCCTACAACGACTGGCACGTGGACGAGTGGTGCGCGGCCTACCCGGGCCGGTTCATCCCGTGCGGAATTTTGCCACTCTACGACGTGAATGAAGCCGCCAAGGAAGTCAAGCGCTTGGCGGACAAGGGATGTCACGCGGTGACGTTCTCGGAGAATCCAGAGGCGTTGCAAATGCCTAGCATTCACACCAAGTACTGGTATCCGCTGTTCGAGGCGGTCTGCGAGAACACAACGGTGCTGTGCACGCATGTCGGGTCCGCGTCGCGATCTCCGCAGGTCTCGACGGATGCCCCGCCCAGTGTTCAGATGACCGCGTCGTCGATGATGAGCATGTTCACCTTCACCGAACTGATCTGGGCCGAATTCTGGGCAGATTTCCCGCAACTGAAGTTCTCCCTCACCGAAGGCGACGTCGGCTGGATACCGTATTTCCTGTGGCGGGCCGAGCACGTCTACAACCGCCACTCGGGCTGGACCCTTGCGGAATTCCCACCCGGCTACCACGGGCCCAGCGATGTGTTCAAGCGGCACTTCTACACCTGTTTCATCAGTGACAAAGTCGGCGTGCACAACATGGACTGGTTCAACGAGGACATGCTGTGCTGGGAATCCGACTTCCCGCACTCCGACAGCAATTGGCCGTTCGCACCCGAGGACATCGTCGCGACGATGGGCCACCTCGACGATGCGGTCATCAACAAAATCACCCACGAAAATGCAATGGCCGCGTACTCTTTCGATCCTTTCCGGTACATGCCGAAGGAGCACGCCCGGGCCGGCCAGCTGCGCGCACAGGCTACCGACGTCGACGTGGTCACTCATGTCGGTCGCCACGCCAGCCAGCGCGACCGTGACGCGTGGACCCGGATGACGCAGTTCGCCCTGCAGGCACAGGCCTGCGCGCAGGTACCGGTGACGGCCGAGGTCACCAGCATCGCCGGCCGCGCTACCACGCTGGGCAACTGAGCGTGGCGCCCCAGGCACCGTTCGCGGACTGGCGTGTGCTGGAGTTGTCCAACGGGATCGCGGTGTCGTACTGCGCGAAGATGTTCGCCGATGCCGGCGCCGAGGTGGTGAAGATCGAATCCCCGCAAGGCGATTCGCTGCGCGGATGTTCAGCCGGAGGCCCGCCCGGGGCATTGTTCGGCTACCTCGCGGCGGGCAAGAGATCGGTGCTGCGTCGCGACGAAGCCGAGATCACCGCGCTGCTGGCCGGCACTGACATCGTGCTCACCGATCTGACCGACGGCTGGACGCTCGACGACATTACCGCGCACACCGGCCCATCGGCGGTGGTCGTCACCGTGACGCCGTTCGGCACGACGGGGCCCTACGTCGACGACCAGGTGGTCGCCAACGAGTTCATCCTGCAAGCATTGTGCGGCTCGATCTCCGGCCGGGGCTGGCCGGGCGACGAGCCGGTGCAGGCCGGTGGGCGGCTGGGGGAGTGGCTGGCGGCGTCGTTCGCCGCCCCGGTCGCCGCCGCCGCGGCCCGGCACGCCGCCCGGGGTGGTCGCGGCGAAATCATCGACGTCTCGACGTATGAGGCGATGGCGATTGCGATGGGTGGGCTTTCCGCCATGTCCGCCAGCGTTCTCGGCGCGGATTCCCTGCTCTACCAACGCAGTCTGGAGCTGCCGTCGATCGTCCCCACGGCCGACGGCCTGGTCGGCTTCTGCACCATCACCGCACAGCAGTTCCAGGATTTCCTGATCATGATCGATCGCGCCGACATGGTCGACGATGCCGAGCTGGCATCGTTCGTCGGTCGAGTCGAGCGCCGCGACGAATTCCTCGGCATGGTCACGCAGTGGACCCAAACCCGGACCACGCAAGAGATCCTCGACCTTGCGGTGGCATTCCGTATTCCGGTGGCCCCCATCGGCGCACCCGCCACGCTGCCGACCGTCGACCACTTTGTGCAACGGGGCGTGTTCGTCGAATCCGAGTCCGGGGTGCTGCAGCCGCGGGTGCCGTATCGCAGCGATGCCATCACGACGCGGCCGCCCGGACGTGCCCCGGTGCTGGGCGCCGACAACCGCGGAGTGCACTGGCCACCACGGCTGGAACGACCGAGACTTGCCGACGGCGGCGCACTTCCGCTGTCCGACATCCGGATAACCGACTTCACCGCGTTTTGGGCCGGGCCGGTCGCCACCCAATTTCTCGGTGCGCTGGGCGCCGACGTGATCAAGCTGGAGGGCGTTCGCCGTCCCGATGGTATGCGGTTTTCCGCGGGTCGCCCGACTGACTGGGACCAGTGGTGGGAGTGGGGCCCAGTCTTCCTGTGCAGCAACAACAACAAGCGCGGCGTCAGTATTGAACTCAGTTCCGAAGCCGGCCGGGAGCTCGCGCTGCAGCTCATCGCCGCGAGTGACCTGGTCATCGAGAACTTCTCCCCCCGGGTGATGGAGAACTTCGGTCTGCAGTGGGATGCCGTGCGCGCGGCCAATCCCCGTGCCGTCATGGTCCGGATGCCGGCATTCGGTCTCGACGGCCCGTGGCGCGACCGCGTCGGCTTCGCGCAGACGATGGAGCAGGCGACCGGAATGGCATGGATGACCGGACATGCCGACGGGCCGCCGGTGATCCCGCGCGGTGTGTGCGATCCGATCGCAGGGCTGCATTCCGCGTTCGCGGCCATTGCGGCGCTGGTCATCCGCGACCGGGATCAGACTGGCATACACGTCGAATCCACGATGGTGGAGTCGGCGCTGAACGTGGCCGCCGAAATGCTGCTCGAGTACTCGCGCAACGGAATTCAGATGCGGCGTGTTGGAAACCGGGGTCCTGGCGCGACTCCGCAGGGTATCTATCGTTGCCAGGGCGATGACGAATGGGTCGCGCTGGCCGCGCTGACCGACGCCGCTCGCGAAAACTTGGCGGGCCTCCTTGACAGGCCGGAACTCGGCGACGACGAGGCCGGCTGGCGTGAACGAGCCGACGAAATCGACAAGTTGATCGCGGATTGGACCGCGCGGCGACCGGTGGCCGATGTGGTCCGTATGTTGCGCGCCGCGCAGGTATCCGCTGCTCGCGTGACGGAGGCGGCCGCGCTGCTGACCGACCCGCAGTTGCTCGCGCGGGGATTCTGGGAAACCGTCGACCATCCCGTCGCCAGCTCCTTCCTTTGCACCGGAATGCCGTTTACCTTTGTCGGAAAGCCGAGGCGCTGGATTCGCCGCATATCTCCGCTGTACGGGCAGCACACCAGCGAGGTATTGACCGGTGTACTGGGGTACGGCGAAGAAGATCTAGCGGAGCTGCGTGCGGCGGGCGTAACCAGCGTCCGGCCGGCGGGCTTGTGACATGGCCGTCACGCTGTGTGTGCCACCGCGAGCCGGGGAACTGTGCGCGCCGGTGCGGTTCCTGGTGCGCCAGGACTCGGTCGTGATGGAACTGACGGCGCGACACCGGATTACCAGCGTGGAGTGGGACGAGCGAGAGCATGCGGTGGCGATGGTCGTGGAGATCACCGACCCACAAACCGCACGTCCCGTCGACGTACGCATCGATGTCGTCGAAGCGGGCACGCCGGCAGTCGATGCACGCAGCAGAACAATCGGTACCGTCGCGCGCGACGGACGCCAATTCGAGGTCCTGGGAACCTATCTCGGGGTGGTAGCAGATGAGAATTGAAGGGCCGCAGCGGATGAAAATGACGCAAGGGTGAGCGCCTCGCGGCGCACCGCGGCGATCGTCGGGGTGCACAACACCCGGCAGGGACGGCGCCTGGACGACGAAACGTCACGCGGCCTGGCGATCAAGGCGATTCTGGGCGCGCTCGACGATGCCGGCCTGACCCTCGACGATGTCGATGGCATCAGTGCGAGCCCGAACTCGACTTCGTTGATCTACGACCTGCGTATCGGCCCGGCCTGGCAGGGCTTGGCCTTCGGGGTCGGCATGATCACCGAGGCTGTCGCCGCCATCGAGCACGGCATGGCCGACGTGGTGGTGCTGGTTGCCGCCCAGGCCGGCGAATACCGCGACCACGAGGCCACGGCGCCTTGGACCAGGCCCGAGAACGAATTCGTCGCGCCGTGGGGAATGTTCACCACCGCTGAGTTCGCGCTGATTGCCCGGCGGCACATGCACGTCTACGGCACCACGCGCGAGCAGCTCTCGATCGTGGCCGCGACCATCCGCAACAACGGGTCGCGGAATCCGGAAGCGGTTTACTACCAACGCGGTCCGTTCACCCCGGACGACATCACCGCGTCCCGGCCGGTCGCCGACCCGTTTCACCTGCTTGACTGCGCCACTACCTCCGAAGGTGGTTGCGCGCTGGTGGTGGCGAACGTCGACAAGATCGACGCGGCGTGCCGGCCGATCTATGTGCTCGGCAGCGGCGCGGACTTTCACGGCCCGTCATATCAGCACCCACCGGCCTGGGATCTCGCCGGCCGCCGCGGCGATCACGTGAATGGCGTTGTCGGACGACGCGCGGCGCAATGCGCGTTCCGCCAGGCTGGAATTCGGCCCGACGACGTCGACGTGCTGGAACTCTACGACCCGTTCTCGTTCGAAATCATCCGTCAGCTCGAGGCTTTCGGCTTCTGTGGCGACGGTGAAGGCGGTCCATTCGTCGCCGACGGCCACATCGCCATCGACGGCAGTCATCCGATCACCACCGATGGGGGAACCATGTCCTTCAGCCACGCCGGTGCCAATCCGCAAATGATGCAGCGTGCCGTCCGCGCCGTCCAGCAATTGCGTGGTGAGGCGGGCGCGCTCCAGGTACCGGGCGCGCACGTCGCGTTCTGCAGCAATGGAGGAGCGGGCGCATTGTTCACCACGGTGCTGATCGTCGGAGATGAGCCACGATGACTACCGATGCGTTGCAGCCACAGCCCGGTCCGTTGCCGCATGCGAGCAGTCACCTCAGCGTGCCGTTCTGGCAGGGATGTCAATCAGACGAGCTGCGCTATCAGCGCTGCGATGCATGCGGGCTGGCCAACTTTCCGCCGGTCGAGCACTGTCGGCAATGTCTTTCGGCTGAATTGCAGTGGGAGAATAGCGGCGGTATCGGCGAGATCTACAGCTGGACAGTGGTTTACCGCCCCGTCACACCGGAGTTCGAACCGCCCTACGCGCCGGCGATCATCACGCTGGATGAGGGTTACCAGATGCTCACCAACATCGTGGATGTGGCGCCGCAAGATCTGGCGATCGGCATGCGGGTGCGTGTGCACTTCCATGTCGTTGGTCCTGACCTGACGCTGCCCTACTTCACCAGCCAGAAATAGCCCGGTTGTGAGTCCGCGGCGTACCACCAACGGTCTACCGGTAACGGCCTACCTGGTGCTGGGTGTGCTGGCAGCCAATGACGAGCAACTGACCGCCGGCGAGATCAAGATGCGCGCCGAGCTAACGGTGGGCCACTTCTACTGGTCGCCGTCGGTCAGTCACGTGCGACGCGAACTGAACAGGCTGCTGGCCCGCGGGATGGTCGGTGAGATCGGCGCTCAATCCGGCAAGCGCGCGATCACGCTGTACGAAACCACCGATTCTGGGCTCGATGCACTTCGCCGTTGGGTGCAACACTTTCCCGGCGACGATCAGGTCGTCATCAAGCACCCCGTCATCCTGCGAACCTGGCTCGCGCGGGGCGAGGATCCCGAACGCATCGCCGAATCGTTGGACCGCCATCTCGAGGCGACGCGGGCCCGGCTGGACGAGGCGCTATGGTCGCGGCAGCGCTCCCGTGAGCTTGGCATCACCGACGATCCCGACCAGCGTTTGTCGTTCGCCGTCCTGGACTACTCCATCCGCGGGTTGTACGCGGAGATCTCGAACATCGCCCAGCTGCGCGACGAGATCGCTAGCGGCACAAGCCGAGATCCCGTCAAGCGGGTGCCCCGGGCGAAGGGACAGATCCGCCGTCGGACGCCAAAGAACTAGCCGCACGCCAGCGTCGTGACGCCGAAATTCGACGCGGCCGCGACCTAGGCCAGCGGATCCACCGGAGATAATATTGCGCCTGACTAGACTGACACGAGTTGGTCGAAGTAACCCAAAAGATCCGTCCCTGCGCTGCTCGTCAGTGAATCGGGTTCGGGGCGGATGTCGGTTAACAAGCTCGGCTTCTCAAGGGGGGCGCTTACTTAATGTCAGCGGACTTGACGAATCCTCACGAAAAGCCGCTGTCTTGGTGGGTCGGTAGCGACATACCCACCGAGTCGCTGCCCGGGCTGCCGCCGCTGCCTCCGGAGCTGCACGCACGGCTGCAGCGAGCGCTGGCACTGCCAGCGGCACAACAGCCCGAATGGCCAAACGAGGCGCATGTCAGGAAAATTCGGGCGCTGCTGGAAAGCGTGCCGCCGGTGACTCTGCCCACCGAGATCGTCATCTTGCAACAGCGACTTGCCCAAGTAGCGCGCGGCGAGGCATTTCTGCTGCAGGGGGGTGACTCGGTGGAGACTTTCGCGGCCAATTTCGAACCGCACATTCGCAGCAACATTCGCACCCTGCTGCAGATGGCGGTCGTGTTGACTTACGCCGCCGCCACGCCGGTGGTCAAGGTCGCGACCATCGCCGGGCAATATGCGCGGTCATCAAAACCGGCCGGGGCGCCCGAAATACCGCCCCTTCTTGGTGATTTGGTGCATTCAGCGGATTCCGGCGAGGCGGCGCGACGACCCGATCCCTCGCGACTTGTCCGGGCCTATGCCAATTCGACGGCGACGATGAACCTGGTGCGTGCGCTAACCATCGACGGGACAGCCGATTTACATCGAGTCCACGACTGGAACAAAGACTTCCTGCGCAGCTCCGCTGCGAGTGCACGCTATGAATCGGTGGCCACTGAAATCGATCGCGCCCTACGATTCATGTCCGCATGCCACGTCAACGACCCCTCATTGCAGAGCACGGAGATCTTCGTCAGCCACGAGGCGCTGCTGCTGGAATACGAGCGGGGGCTGCTGCGCATGGACACCTCTGAAACCGGCGAGATCAAACTCTACGATCTTTCCTCGCACTTTCTCTTTATCGGCGAACACACCGGCGACCTTGCTGGCGCTCACATCGCCTTGGCGGAGATTCTGGCCAACCCCGTCGCAGTAAAAATCGGCCCGACGACCACGCCAGCCAAAGTCGTCGAATACGCGGATCGGCTTGACCCCGATCGTGTCCCGGGCCGGTTGACATTCGTCACGCACATGGGCAACACCGCGATCCGCTCCGTGTTGCCGCCGCTGGTCGACGCCGTTCGGGCCTCCGGCCACCCGATTATCTGGCAGTGCGACCCGATGCAGGAAAACACGATCACGCTGTCCAGCGGCTACCAGACGCGCGACTTCGATCGCATCCTCGACGAAGTGGAAGGATTCTTCGAGGTTCACCGATCGCTGGGCACCCACCCTGGTGGGATCCACATCGAATGCACCGGTGAGGAGATCACCGAGTGTCTCGGTGGTGCCCAGGATATTTCGGAAGCCGACCTTGAACTGGGACGCTACGAAACCGCGATGGGACCACGCCTGAATACCCAGCAATCGCTAGAGCTTGCGTTCCTCATCGCGGAAATGCTGCGTCCCTGAAATGAGCCGCCCGTTGGCGCGCTAGCGGGAGGGAGGACCTGCAGGATTGTCGGGAGAGCTAGCCGCATTCCGGTAGGCGGTGCCACGTGGTTCGCGTACCCACAGGGTTTCGTCCTCGCCGATTGCCGTTGCCTGGGCGATCAACTGACGTTTGAGCACCTTGTGTGTCGCGGTGCTGGGCAGGTCGGTGGCGATACGTAGATAGCGCGGCCGGGCCTTGGGGGACAGGTCGGGCTGCGTTGCGAGGAAGGCTTCGAACTCATCGGGGTCGAGGGTCTTTCCCTCATTCAGCACGACAGCGGCCATTACCTGGTCGCCGACCTGGCCATCCGGGACGGCGTACACCGCAACCCGATTGATCACGCTGTGGCGCAGCAGGATTCGCTCGATGGGTGCGGCGGCCATGTTCTCGCCGTCCACCCGCATCCAGTCCGCGGTGCGGCCCGCGAGGTAGATCCACCCGTCGGCGTCGCGGTAGGCGAGGTCACCGGACCAGTACATGCCGTGACGCATGCGTTCGGCGTTGGCCGCCGGGTCGTTGTAGTAGCCGGTGAAGAAGCCGGATCCGGCGGTGTTGACCAGCTCGCCCACGGCCTCGTCGGCGTTGGCGAGCGCGCCGGTGGCGTCGAAACGCGCCTCGGCGCACTCGGTGATGGTGTCGCTGTTGTAAATCGCGATCCCGTCGATGCCCCTGCCGATAGAACCCTTCGGGGTGCCTTCTTCGCGGATCACGATAACCGCGTTCTCCGTTGAGCCGAAGCCGTCCTCGACCTGGACGCCGAAACGGCGCCCGAACTCTTCGATGTCCTTGTCGTTGGCCTCGTTGCCGAATGCCACCCGCAGCGGGTTGTCAGCGTCGTCGCCACGTTCGGGGGTGGCCAGGATGTAGGCAAGCGGCTTGCCAACGTAGTTCATGTAGGTCGCGCCGTAGCGGCGGACATCATCGAGGAATTTGGTCGCCGAGAATTTGGCCGGGACGATCGCCGCGCCGGACACCACCGCGGGCGCCCACCCGGCGACGACGGCGTTGGAATGAAATAGCGGCATGGACACGTAGCAGGTGTCCTGTTCGGAGAGGACGAAGCGCTGGACCAGGTTGGTGCCGGCGAACATCGCCATCAGGTGCGAGACCTGAACGGCCTTGGGATTTCCACTCGTCCCCGAGGTGAAGATCATCATGAACGCGTCGGTCGCGCTGACTTCCCGATGCGGAACCAATTCGCCCGCAGCACAAACGAATTCGGCCCATTGCGGTGTCGAGGTATCGAAGATCTGTGTTCCCTCGACATCCAACCCGTCCAACAACGGCCGGTGTTCGGCGTCGGTCACCACGAACTGGCAATCGGCCCGCCGGACGTCGGCGGCCAGCGCATCACCACGCCGGGTGTTGTTCAGGCCGCACAGCACATAGCCGCCCAGGCCGGCCCCCGCCATCTGGTTGAGCATCTCTGGGGTGTTGCCTAGCAGAGCGCCGACGTGCAGCGGTCGTTGCGGATCGGCAGCGCCGATCAGCGCCGCGGCTCGCGCGGTTGCCTGCGCCAGGTGCTGGCTCCAACTCCATTGCAGATCATGGTGTTTCACGGCGATATTCGGATCCGACACGCGCCGCCGCAGGAACGCCTGCATCGTGTCGTCAGTCATCGACATTCACCTTCACTGTGTCCAACCCTACGAGACGAGACGGTCCGTCTTATCCTAGCGGGTCGGATGGTGCGGCAGTTCACCTGCTGCCGATGCGCCCCAGGGCGCATGCATCAGAGCGTCCGGGGCCCGCTACCCGCCCACCATCATCAGTCCGCCGTCCACGGCCAGCAGCTGCCCGGTAATGAAGCCCGACCCCGGGCCGGCCAGGAAAACCAGCATCGGGCCGACATCGCGCACCGGATCGCCCAGTGTCCCGCCGAGCGGAATCATCATCTGCATCTGCTGGTCGATGAGCGCGGCGGCGTCCGGCCCGAGGAAATCCCGCAGCCGGTCGGCCCCCGGCGTCTGCACCGCGGGTGCCAGGGCGTTGACGGTGACATTGTCGGAGGCCCAGGCTTTGGCGGCCGATCGCGTCCAGGCCTGCACCGCTCCTTTGGTCGCGGCGTAGACAGCCGAAATCGGGCTTCCCATAACGGCTTCGGAGGATCCGAAGTTGATGATCCTGCCGCCCTTAGGGTCTTGGCCCTTCATGACGGCGTACACGGCCTGATTGGTCAGGATCGTCGCCTTGATGTTGGTGTCCAACAGGAACGAGATGTCGTCGGCGCCGATATACCCCGGTATCCCGGCCTGCCACAGCCCCGCGGCGTTCACCAGGACATCGAGCCCGCCAAGATGCTCGGCGGATTGTCCGACCATCGCCGAAACGGCGTCGGCGTCACGCACATCGCACTGGATCCAGGTGGCCGCGAGGCCATCCGGCGGCGGAGTCCGGTGATAGGTCGCGGCGACGTCGGCTCCCGCCGCGGTGAGCACTCCGACCGCGGCGGCACCGATACCGGTTGCTCCGCCGGTCACCAGGATTCGTCGATCTTTGAGTGCCGGCGCTACGTCTGACATGGCCGAAACGCTATACGGCCACTACACCGCGTTGTCAGGGGAGCCTGCTACGCGCGCACCGCGATCGTCGACATCAGTTCGGCGAGCCGGTCAGGCTGGTCCACCATCGAGTACGTCCGCGCGTCATCGATGACTTCGAGGCGAGCGTTGGGAATGGTCGCGGCCATACGCCGGCCGTCCTCCTGCGGAAAGAACACGTCGTCGGCCGACCAGGCGACGAGGGTGGGCATGTCGATCTCGTGCAGCCGGGCCGCGACGCCGGTGGCGACCTCCGAGCGCAGCGACAGGGTGAACTGGCGCAGGTCTTCTGCGATCGCCGCGTCGTTCTGCGCCGGCCGGACCCAGAGCTTGGTCAGGTGGTCAATATTGCTGTGCGCCAATCCATCGAAGGCACGCTTGCGCACCAGCGATGACCGCATCGCCTGGGTCACGGCGCGGAACGTCGTCGTCGTTTTCGCGGCGAGGATGACCGGCTTAAGGATGGGGGGCGGAAAGTGTTCGAATGCATCGCAACTCGTGAACACAAGCCCGCCGAGCCGTTCGGGATAGTGCACGGCGACCAGTTGGGTGACCAAACCGCCGGTGTCGTTGCCGACCAGCACCACGTCCTCGAGATCCAGCGCGGCAATCACGTCCGCCACGATGCGCGCCACACCGTAGATGGTCTGATCGGCGCCGGGGCGCAGCGGTTGGGTGTGTGCGCCGAAGGGAAAGGTGGGGGCGATGCACCGCAGGCCCAGGCCCGCAAGCCGTTCGCTGACCTGGCGCCAGAGTTCTCTGCCCATCATGTATCCGTGCACAAACACGACTGGCCTGCCGTTTTCTGGTCCGGTTGCTTCGTAATGAATGGTTCCGGCACTAATGTCGATCGTCGACATGGATAACTCCTACTCACGAATGTGTATTTACAAACAGGCTGTCTGTTCGTAAGTTACCAACAGGTTGTATGGAAAGCAAGAGACGCACTCAAGAGGAGCGCTCCGCGGCCACTCGCGACGCGCTGATCTCGGCTGCCCGCCGGCTCTGGGGCGAACGGAGCTACGCGGAGGTGGGCACGCCGGAGATCGCCGCTGCCGCGGGTGTCACCCGAGGGGCGCTGTATCACCAATTCGCTGACAAGGCAGCACTATTCAGCGAGGTAGTCGAGGTGGTGGAGCGGGATCTAATGGCCCGAATCGCCACTCTGGTGGCCACCTCGGGAGGAACTACACCGGCGGACATCCTTCGCGCCGCCGTCGATGCTTGGCTCGAGATTTCCGGTGATCCTGAGGTCCGTCAACTGATCCTGCTGGACGCACCCAGCGTGCTGGGCTGGGCGGGATTCCGCGATGTCGCCCAGCGGTACAGCCTGGGTATGACCGAGCAAATGCTGACCGAGGCGATCAAGGCGGGTCAGTTGGCTCGTCAACCCACCCGACCGCTTGCCCATGTGCTGATCGGCGCGCTCGATGAGGCGGCAATGCTGATCGCCACCTCCGAAGATCCGAAACGCGTCCGCCGGGATACCCGCCAAGTTCTGCATCGGCTGATCGACGGGATGCTGCACGACCCGACACGCTGACGGCCACCAGCCGCATCAGGCTCGTCATGACCCCGCGTTGCCCCAAAACCTTTGCACCAGAACGACTGCGGCCGGCGCGACTTTCGAGCCATGTGGCAGCCGGGGCAGTCACCGAGAAGGTTCCCTTTTCGTCAGTGCAACTCCGGTGATGACGCCCTGGATGAGTTGGTCGAGGTGGTCGGCGCTCTCGACGACCGGTTGGCCGGCGACGAACGTCATCATCACCCCGTTGATGAATGTCAGAGCGGCGAGTGCCTGATCTTCGATCAACGCCGAATCGGGCGGGTTTTCCGCCGGATGCCATTGCGTGACAACCTCGCGGGCCAGCGCATAGAGCCGGTCCGACGATTCGTTGAGCTTCGCGGCCAATTCGGGATCGCGGCTGGCGAGCAACATGAGCTCGCAGCGTGCCCTGGCGCGGGTCAACCAGGGCTCGGTGTTGACGTGCATGACAATCCGGGCCAGGCCCGCGGTGCCGGTGAACTGCGTCGACTGCGAGCCGGCGAGTTCGGTCATCAGCGCGAAGTCGGCGACATCGAGGGAGGTCAGCCGGGTGGCGACCGCATGCAGCAACGCTTTGCGGGTCCGGAAGTAGAACGACGTGCTGCCCGCGGGTACCTGGGCGCGTTCGTCGACCTTCGGATGGCTCACGCCGTGGACACCGTCGCTGCCCAGCAGTTCGATCGCGGCGTCGGTGAGTTGTCGACGCCGCTCGGGTGCGTTGTGCTTCCTGCGGGCACCGGTCGGCATGGCGACTTCAATTTTATGAGCGAGTTAGAACTGACCACAGTTTGGTGTGCTTGGCTCGCCGTTGAAGCGGGCAGCGATCCACTGCATGGCCGGTTCACCGTCAACGAGCATCGGCAGGGCGTGGTTGATGATCAGCTTGTTGAGGAACGGTGGTTTCTCGTTGGTCCGGAATTCCACATCGGCGCCCTGAGCACACCAGTCACGACCAAGCTGATTGGCTGCGGTCCACGGCACCAGCGAGTCGTAGCGATTGCTGTCGATCAGCACCGGCGTCGTGGGTTTGTAGCGACCGAGCTTCTGCTCTTCGAACATGGTGTTGAACGGTTCTTCGTTGACCAATTGATAGATGTCTTCAGTGAAGTAGGGCTGCAGATGTCGAAACATGAAATCCAGCAGGGTCTGTCCTACGCACTGACGCGACGCTGATTCGAGCATCGCCAGCCCGCGGGGTGTCATCTTGGAGCGGATGAAGTCGGCGAACTCCGGGTACTCGGCCATCACACCGTTGAGGGCGTAGCCGACGACGCCGACCAAGACGCTGCCGTCCGCGTAGGGCAACAGTTCCTTGAGGTTGGCCGGAGGTGCGCCCGCGTAGGTTCCCACGATGTGCAGCTCCGGGGCATACGACGGGGCGAGCTCGGCTGCCGACGCTGTCGCCCCACCGCCTTGTGAATAGCCCCAAAATGCCACGGGCCCTTGTGGATCCAGTGATGTTCCGGGCAGGAGCATTGCCGCGCGAGCCGCATCGAGCACGGCTTGCCCCTCCGCTACCCGGCCCACGTACGTGTGCATGGATGCGGTGCCCAAGCCCTCGTAGTCGGTCATCACGATGGCGAAGCCGCGAGCAACCATGGTGGCGACGAACAGTTCCTCGTAGTTGAACATGATGTCCCAGCCGCCCGAATAGTGGATGCCCTGGTTGAACATTCGCGACGGGGCACACTGATTGCCTTGGCCCTGGGTTCCGGGCGCGTAGCTGATCAGCGGCCGCGGCCCCTTGCCCGGCCACGCATTGTAGGGCTCGAAGTAGGTACCGGTGACCGCGATCGGCCTGCCTCGAGTATCGGTGCTGCGGTACATGATTCGGGTGCCGGTGGCCATGATCGCGCCCAGTTGGCCGGACGGCTCCAGCACCAATCGCGACGGTTCGGTGCGGATCAGGTCGCCGGGCTGGCCGGACGGCAGCGGATCTGGCGGGGTGTAGAACTCGGTATACTGCGGTTCATCCCCACCGTCCGCGTGCACAATGCCGGCGCCGAACAGCGCCGAACCGAACACAAACAGGACTGCGAAGATTCCCCCACATCGGCGCATCACGAAAAGGTAACAATGGGTAGACCGGCAGCGGAAGAGTAATCTCTAAAATTTTAGAGATTATGCGTTGACGCGCTGCGCGAGTTGCCGGTCACGAGCCGCTGAAGGCGATATTCATTCGTCGTTTGAATACATCGTCGAAACGGCGGTAGGTGCTGCGCAGTGTGCGGCCCGGCCAGCCTTTGGGAGTGAGCTCTACCGGGAGTTGCGGGTCGAGCTGGAGGTGTCGGACAACGGCGATCGACAAGGCGAAGTCATGGGTGAAGCCTTCGGTCGAGTCATCGCGCTGGCTCGTCTTGAGCGCGACATCCATCGCTTCGATGAGCACCCTTGCATCGTCTGTCCACTCGTCAAGAGAAAACAGCGGCCGAAGCCTGTCCGGGGTTATGTCTGTGGCGGCGCCATGAAAGTGGGTGCATTGCTGATCGAGCACCTCACGCGATGGCGGAAGCCGTTGCGGGTCAAGGTTGTCCGGGCGGATCCAAACGCCGTCCCGGAGCTCGGCAAGGTGCAGTGCTATCGCTGCCTTACGCAGCTCAAGCCGGTCGGCCGCCGACCGGCGATCCAGCGAGACGATCGCCAATTCCCAGGTGCCGTCCCAGCCAGGAGCGGCTGCGTCATCGCTGCGGGACGCTTCGTCTACGCGCTGGCGCCGCTCGAGCAGGTGCCCGGCCAGCGCGTAACTGCCGTCATCCCCGGTAAGTTCGCCGTTGGACACCATCCGCCACAGGCAGGTGCGGGCCGCCCCGGCGCTGATGCCAAACAGGGCAGCCATGGCAACCAACTCCGCGACCGTGAGACGAGCATGGGTGGACCCCAATAGCGCCGACGCGAGCACTGAGCGCGCGCTGAGCGGCCGGTTGTCGAGCAGATCGCTGATGCGGGACTGGAACGCGGCGGGCACGCGGGCAACGCTATCACCAATTCATTGACGCGTGACATGCAGAGTGTGATACTGACACGCATGAGCTCCGCCACCAAGTTGCTGGTCGCAGATGATGTGGAAATCGCCCGCCGCATCCTGGCACATATCGATGCCGGCACCACCGACGAGGGCGCGAGTTGGCGTGAGCCCGTCGAAAACTACCTGAGTCCAAGCAGATTCACGGCCGAACTCCGGATGCTGCGCGCGATGCCGAGTGTGTTGGTGCCCTCCGTGACGATCCCGCACCCGGGCGACTACGTCGAACGAACGGTCTTCGGGGTGCCCTTATTCGCGGTCCGGGGGCGCGATCAACGCGCCCGGGTGTTCCGCAATGCATGCCGGCATCGCGGGTTTGCCCTTGTCGAAGGGGCCGGCTGCACCCGCGCGCTGGTGTGTCGCTATCACGGCTGGACGTATCGACTGGATGGCTCGCTGTCGCACGTGCCGCACGCCAACGCGTTCACTGATCTGGACATGTCCAACCGCGGATTGGTCGAGGTCGCCAGCCATGAGTCCGACGGCCTCATCGTCATCGGTCCGCTCGACTCCGGAGATGCGCAGCGGCAAGAGTGCGCTGACGAGGCGATGGCGTGGCTGACCGAGGGGAGTCCGTGGCGGGACAAACTGGTGCCAGCCGAGCAACTCCTGCTGGTGGAATCGACACTGCGGGCGATGAACTGGAAGGTGCTGGCAGAGCAGTTCCTGGAGGGCTATCACATCCGTTCGACGCACAAGGACACTTTTTCCCGGTGCAGTACGACGATCTCAATGTGGTTGAGAAGTTCGGGCCGAACAGCCGAATCACGTTTCCATACCAAAACATCGAGCGGCTTCGCGGCCGCGCGGAGAGCACCTGGACGACAGATGCCCGGGTCACCTATCTGTACCAGCTGTTCCCCAATGTCATGCTGGCTACCTTTCCGGACGTGATAGCCGTGGTCGTGATCGACCCGGTGGACGTCGGCCACAGCACAGTCACCACCTATTCGATGGCCCGGCCCGACATCGCCGCGCGTGCCTCGCTGCGCCCGCAGGACAAGCTGGTAGGTGTGGGTAGCTTCATCGAACGGGGTCTGGTGGAAGACAACGAGATGTCGATGGGTGTGCAACGCGGGCTGAATTCCGGCGCAAACGAATTCGTGGAGTTCGGGCGCCATGAGAGCGCGATCGGACATTTCCACGCAACCCTCGACGACCGCCTGGCTCGATTAGCCACCTAGCGGACAGGCTTGAGTAATCACGTTGGCGTTCAATAGATGTGGACAAGCAGCGTTGGCGTCAGGAGTCGAATGGGCCCAACCGCACGGCCAACGGCATTCCGCAGCGCACGAGCAGGCTCATGCGTCCCCCCGGTACCGCTGCCGCCTCCGCGCGAGTCATGCTGACCAGTTCGCGTTTGAAATCGCCTCGCGGGTAACGGCGCACGGCCTCGGCGACGTTTCCGCGAGCGACGTCCCAGATGCGTAGTCCGGCAGCGTCGACCATTGCGCCCCACTGTAAATAGCAGCCCATCGCGCCGTCGGACTCGACGGTGATCCCGGGTGTCGTGTGCACACAGATGCCGTCTGCGAGCAGATTCGCACGTTGGTCATCGGCAGCCGCGGCCTGCGCGCAGGCGAACACCCGCTCGGCACTGCCAAGCGTGAAATCCCGATTGGCCGTGGGCTTGATGATGCCGTAGTCGTGCAGCAGCGCCCCACAATAGAACAGCTCGCCGTCCAGCTCGCACCCGTCGACCGCCGCGAGCGCATGTCCGAACAGCCAGGTGCGGTAGGAGTGGCCCAGCAGGGTCGGCGGCAATTCCGCGCACGCCTCTTCGGCCTCCCGCGCGAACTTCGAATCAGGTACCCGCAGGGTGCTCAGATCCACCTTTGCGGCGTCGGCCGGAATCCGGCCCGGTGCGAGCTTGATCCGTCCCACGGCGTTCGTCCATTGCCCGACCGCTGTCGCGAGTACGAGACGGCGCCGCTGTGCGCGCGAGAGCCGGCCACCGGTGTGACGTGCCCAACCGAGGCCGCCAAGCCGCTGCGGGTCCGGTGTGGTCGCGGCCAATGGGGTTGTCGCTAAGGCGTTCTCAGGAACACATCGTTGAGCGTGACGGTACGAAGATTGCGCTCGCGGATAGTGTCGATGAGTTGCGGATAGACGTGCGTGACGGGCAGGTGATTGAGGTGCCCGATCACGATGTTTTGTGGCGTGAAGTACTCGTCGATCATCTTGAGGATGTATTCCTCGGTGATCAGCGTCGAGTCCGACAACGAACCCGACCACAGGGTCGGGACGGTGTAGCCGAGCTCGTCGGCCACTGCGTCGACGGCGCCGTTGTGCTTGCCATAGGGCGGGCGGTAGTAGGGCTTCGCGCCGACGCCGTAGGTCTTCTTCAGGAAGTCGTCGTTGCGCTTGAGCTCTTCTTCGACCTTGCCCTGCGGCACCGACGTCAAATCCGGGTGCGACCAGGTGTGGTTGCCAAGCTGGATCTGCCCGGACTCCACCAGCGGCCGCAGCAGGTCCAGATTCTCGGTCCACGAGTTGTAGATGCCGTTGACGAAGAATGTCATCCGCGCGCCGGTGTCCTTGGCGAGCTGTGTGTAGGCGCGCACCACGTCGCTGTTGACCCCGTCGTCGAGGGTTAATGCGAGCAGGTCACCATCGCCGGGGATCTTCATCAGTGCCCCACCACCCGGTAGCGGGATGCGAGCGCTTAGCGGTGGGGGCGGCAACAAATCGGCCGGCGAAGGCGCGGCCGGGCCCGGCGTCGCGGGCGAATCCAGGGGCGCCTGGGCAAATGTTCGCGGTTGCGGGTCGACGATCAGCCGTGCTACGCCCACGGCGGCAACAGTGGCCGCGGCAAGCGAGCCGAGGAATCGCCGGCGCTTCATCTCCTCCACGGCACGGCCTCGTTTGCGGTGTGGTGGCCGGCAGGCGGGCCCGCGTACGGGTTGCCTACCACGCCAAACTTCGCATCCACAGCAGCGAACCGTACCACTGCCAACCCCAATATGTCGGTTTCGTTACAGGAGGGTCAGCTGTGAATTCTCGACGAAAACGGGCTTGGAGCTGCGCAGGTCACGACGCGGTCACGACGCGCTATCGGATCAGTGCGGTTCCCCGCTGTCCCGCTTCGGTAACTGCACCCGCTCGACTTCTGGGGTGCCCAGCGTCGAAGCGAGCCACGGCAATGCAGCGTCGAACGCCTGGGCGCCGAACGGCCAGTCGTGTTTGCCAGGCTGGGTCACCACCGTGCAGCCGATCCCGTTCGCGCCGGCGATGGCACACAGGGCGTTGGCGGCGGCGTCCTGTCCCTCCGGGTTGGCCGCGGTGGTGCTGCCGAGGGTGGGATTGGCCGCTTGCGCGACGTTGTGTGCACCGGGCGGCCCGGGGACGTCGAACCATCCCGACAAGCCGGTGTAGCGGCCGTGCCGAGTTATCACGGTGAGCGGGTCGAACTCCGCCCACGCGGCGGTATTGCCGCCGAACAACTGGGCGATCGTCTGGTCCTTGCTTCCGATGTTGGGCCGGAAATCGCCGGCGATGTCCACGAACGCACTGAACAGCTCCGGATGCATGACGCTCAGGGTGACGGCGCAGGTGCCGCCCATCGACCACCCGGCGACGCCCCAATTCACGCGGTCGGCGCTGACCCCGAAGTTCGAGACCATGAACGGCACCACGTCTTTGGTCAGGTGATCGGCGGCGTTGCCGCGGCTGCCGTTGACGCACTCCGTGTCGTTGTCGAACGCGCCGGTCGGATCCACGAACACGAAAACCGGGGCGAAACCGTGATGGCGGGCGGCGAAGCCGTCGATGGCGGTGAAGGCGCCGCCGGGTCCTAGCCAATCCGAAGGGAGGTTGAACGCCGAGCCGATCATCATGACCGTCGGCAGCCGGGGCGGCGGGTTGGTATTGAACCACGCGGGGGGCAGGTAGACGAGTTCCTGGCGGTGCGGAAAGTGGGATGCGCCGGAGTCGATGTTCACCGGCACGACGACACCTTTGTCCGGCTTGGTCCCGGCGATCTGCATTGCGGTGACCTGCAGGCGGTCGATCTGATCGGGCAGCGGCGCGGAGGTCAGCTGATTCCATGCGGCGAGCACGGTGGGGAAATAGCCGACCCAAAGGTTCAGCGACATGCTCGCGCACAGCGCACACAGCGGGACCGAAACAAACGCCAGCACGCGACGCCACCAGCGGGCGCCTCTCCAACCCAGCACCAGCACCGCGGCGGTCAATCCGCTCATCGCGATCCACAGCCACAACGACGTCGGCGCCGGGTCCCCGGCAACTCCGAGCGAGGCAATGTACCAATACGCCAGCGCCGTCAGTGCGGCCGCGGCGACCAGCGCCACCGGCAGCGCGCGCTTGAACCAGCTCGGCCTGCGCCAGTCGATCACGATCAGCGCGACGAGCAGTGCTAGTGCCTGCGTCGCGAGTGGCAACCAGCCATGCAGCAGGGACAGTTGTCCGAGGAATTGGGGCAAACGTGCAGACCTTAAGCGCTATGGAACCCGGTGGGCCAGACCAACTATCCCATACCGCCCGAACCGGTCGTGCTCGTGAAGGAGCGCAGTCGCAGGCTGTTGCCTACGACAAAGACGCTGGAAAAGGCCATTGCGGCGCCCGCGAGCATCGGGTTGAGCAGGCCCAGCGCGGCGAGCGGGATTGCGGCCACGTTGTAGCCGGAGGCCCAGAAAAGGTTCATCTTGATCGTGGCCAGCGTTGCGCGGGAGAGCCGGATCGCGTCGACGGCGGCGCGCAGGTCGCCGCGGACCAGCGTCAGGTCGGCGGCTTCGATCGCCACGTCCGTGCCGGTGCCCATCGCGAGGCCCAGATCGGCGGTGGCCAGAGCGGCGGCATCGTTAACCCCGTCGCCGACCATCGCGACGACCTTGCCGTCGGACTGCAGGCGCTGCACGACCGCGACCTTGTCGGCGGGCATGACCTCGGCGATGACGTGCGCGATTCTCAGCTCGCCGGCGATGCGGTCCGCCACGGTCTCGTTATCGCCCGTCAGCAGGACCGGTGTCAGCCCAAGCCGCTTGAGCTGCCGGATGGCCTCGGCGCTGGTGGGCTTCACGGTGTCGGCGACCACCAGGATGCCGCGGGCGCTGCCGTCCCAGCCCACGGCGACGGCCGTTTTGCCTTCGCTTTCGGCGCGGAGTTTGGCCGCAGAAAGCGCGGGGTCCAGGTACTGGGACCAATCGGCCAGCAGGCTCTCGCGGCCGACGACAACGGCATGGCCGTCGACAACGCCCTGCACGCCTTTGCCTTCCACTCCCCTGAAGTCCTCGGGCGCGGGCAAGGCGCCGAGTTCCGTGCTGGCGGCCTTGGCGATCGCCTGGGCGACGGGGTGTTCGGAGGCGCCCTCCAGCGCCCCGGCGTAGCGCAGCAGCGTTGCGCGGTCCGCATCGGGCGAAGTGATGACGTCGACGAGTGCCATCTTGCCGGTGGTTACGGTGCCGGTCTTGTCGAGCACGATCGTGTCGACCTTGCGGGTGGACTCCAGCACCTCGGGCCCCTTGATCAGCACACCGAGCTGGGCCGCCCGGCCCGTGCCGACCAACAATGCGGTCGGAGTGGCCAGCCCGAGTGCGCACGGGCAGGCGATGATCAGCACCGCGACCGCGGCCGTGAACGCCGCAGCGACCGGGAAGCCGGCGGCCAGCCATGCCACCAGAGTGGCTACGGCGATGACGATCACGATTGGAACGAAGACTCCGGAGACGCGGTCCGCGAGTCGCTGCACGTTTGCCTTGCCCGATTGGGCCGCCTCCACCAGCTTGGCCATCTGCGCCAGCGCAGTGTCGCCGCCGACCCGGGTGGCACGCACCACGAGACGACCGCCGGCGTTGACCGTGGCACCGGTGACGTTCTCGCCCTCGCCGACCTCGATCGGGACGGACTCGCCGGTCAGCATCGAGGCGTCCACGGCCGACGAGCCAGAGATGACGATCCCGTCGGCCGCGATCTTCTCGCCGGGGCGTACGACGAACTCGTCGCCGACTCTGAGCCGCTCGATCGGGATGCGGGTCTCGGTGCCTTCGCGCAGCACCGCGACGTCTTTGGCGCCCAGCTCCAGCAGGGCGCGCAGCGCGGCGCCGGCACGTCGCTTGGCGCGCGTCTCGAAGTAGCGGCCGGCCAAAACGAACAGGGTCACGCCGGCGGCCACTTCGAGGTAGATGTTGCCGGCGCCGTCGCTGGGCGCGACGGTCAGCGTGAAGCCGTGGTGCAGGTGTGGGTGGCCGGCCGTCCCGAAGAACAGGGCGTACAGCGACCACAGGAATGCCGACAGGGTCCCGATCGACACGAGCGTGTCCATCGTCGCGGCGCCGTGCTTGAGGTTGGCCCATGCGGCGGCATGGAACGGCTGGCCCGCCCACACGACCACCGGTGCGGCCAGGGCCAGTGACGCCCACTGCCAGTTGCGGAACTGCAGGGCGGGGATCATCGCCATCGCGATTACCGGACTGGCGAGCACGATCGCGGTAATCAGGCGACTGCGCAGCGAGGCGAGTTCGACGTCGTCCGCCGCGGCGGGTCCCTGCGCAGGTTGCGGCAGCACAGCGGTATAGCCGGCCTTTTCGACCTCGGCGACCAGCGCCTGCGGGTCGAATCCCGGCGGGACGGTGACCGAAGCTCGCTCCAAGGCGTAATTCACGGTCGCCGTCACACCGTCGAGTTTGTTCAGCGCCTTTTCCAGCCGGGCCGCACAGGAGGCACACGTCATCCCGGTGATGTCCAGCTCCAGGTTGTTGACCGCACTCGTGGTCATGACGCTCCTTCCCGATACCCCCCAGGGGTACGCAAGCCCTGATTCACTTATACACCCCTAGGGGGTATTGCCGTCAAGGCCGTGTCATCGCCGGGTATCGCTCGGATTCTGCCTGGTCGGCTGCGTGATGCCGTGGCCGGGCACCCGATCGTCACGGCTGCGACAACAACAGCATCACCCGGCCCTGCGACGGCGCCTCGGGAAAGGCGCTCGGATCGAGGCCGTAGTACTTGCGCTGGTCGGCGGTGATGGCGTCGATCACTTTGCCGGTGGCCGTGAGCCGGCTGTCGTGGACGCGGGCCATCATGCCCTTGAAATCGGGCACCGACAGCGATTCGGCGAGTAGCAACGCGTCGCCACCGGAGGGCAGCAGGACCAGCACCCCGGCTCCCGCGTAGTTGTTGCCGCCGCGGCCGGTGCCACGCGGCGCCCAGTAGACGGCCTCGGATGCGACGGTGCCTATCACCCGCCGGTAGTGGCCCGGGTGGTCGGTGTCGGCGACGGTGACGACGGGCAGCGCGGCGATCGTGCGTTGTTCCTTAAACCACATTGCGCCCAATGGGATGCAGACGATCGCGTACATCAGCACCAGCAGGACGAGCACCGGTTTCCACGCGATCTCCCAGCCCAGCCGTCGCTGCGAGATCGGCAATCCCTCCAGTCGCGCATCCAGCTGCCGGCGCCCGAGGCGAAAGACATACCAAGCCAAGACGCGGGCCAGCGCCATGCAGGCCAGGATGATCAGGCCGACGATGCCCGATACTCGCCAGTAGAAGGTGCTGTCGCCCTGATTGGTGGTCGCGGCAAACATCACCGCCGGGATCGGCGCAGTGATCAGCAGCAGCAGCGCGTACGAGGGATGGCTGGTCAGATACGGGTACGTCACGCTCCACGCACGGTTGCCGCCGTAGACGGTCACCGGCCCAATGTCGGCGTGCACCACCGGAGTCCACGAACCCTGCACCACCCGGGGCCTGACCAGAGAGCGCACGAAGAAGAAGCCGAAGACCAACGAGACGACCAGCGCTCCCCAGAACACCCCGTCGAGCCGTTCGCCGGTGCCGGGCACACCGAACGCCCCACGAATATCGATGACTTTGCCGATGAAGAACGTCAACGGCATCACGAAGAAAAACTCGGTCAGCCATATCTGGATGAGCTGGGGGATGCGCGATCCGATCCGGTCGAACGCCAACACGCGTTGCCAGACGAACGCCAGGACGCCCATGGCAGGTGACTTTACCTGGGAAATATGCAGCCCACGCCTAGTTGCACATCATTGCCGGAGATGCGAACCGCCGCCGATGTACCACACCTGGCCGGTGATCCACTCGGCCTCCTCGGAGAGCAGGAACGTGGTGATCGCGGCGAGGTCGTCGGGTTTGCCCAGCCGGCTGGTCTTGCCGAACATCAGGAAGGCCTGCTGCAACTGCTGGTCGTTCTGCCGTTCCTGGGTCTCACCCATCACCAGACCGGGCATGACGCCGTTGCTCCTGATGTTGTGCTTGCCCCAGTTGACCGCGACATGACGGGTGAGGTGGTTGACGGCGGCTTTGGAGGCGCCGTAGGCGACGTGTTGCGGGTCGCTGCCCAGCGCGGCACCCGAGGAGGTGTTCACGATGCTGCCGCCGCCACCCTCCAGCAAGCCGGGGAGCACCGCTTGGATCGTTCGGACGTAGCCCAACAGGTTGACGTCGAGGGTGCGCTGCCAGACGTCCATTCCGGTATCCAGGATCGTGGTGTCGCGGCCGAGGTTGTCCTCCGAGAGATCGGCACCGACGTTGTGCAGGCCGTGAATGCCACCAAACTCGCCGATGGTCCGATCAACGAGATGCTGCACGGACTTTGCATCGGCAAGGTCGAATTCGATCGCGATGGCGCTGCCGCCGGAATCGGTGATTTGCTCGGCGGTTGCGGTCGCGCCGTCGATGTTGATGTCGCCGATCGCCACCCGGGCGCCTTCGGCGGCCAGGCGTTTGGCGGTGGCCGCGCCGATCCCGGTGGCGCCGCCGGCCACCAGGAACGTCTTGTCTTTCAGCCCGCGCATCAGATGTATCCAACGCCGAGGTCGACCGAAACCTGGGTTGCAGTAACGAATTTGGATTGATCGGAGGCCAGCCACGCGACGGCGTCGGAGATGTCTTCGGGCTGCGCGATCCCCTCGGGTAGCAGGGGTTTATGCATGCCGCGCAGGTGGGGGTAGTCGTCGGCGGCCGCTTCTAACGCTTCCCGCATCCGGCCGGTGCCCATCGGGGTGGCCACCGCCCCGGGGTTGAGGCTGTTGACCCGGACGTTGTAGCGGCCGAGTTCGGCGGCGAAGGCGCGGGCCATGCCGACGATGGCGTGCTTGCTGGCCGTGTAATGGATCATGAACGACTGCATCTTGATGCCGGCCGCGGATCCGACCAGGATGATCGAGCCGCCGCGGCCGCCGTTGACGATGTGATGTGCGCCGGCCATCACGGTGTTCCAGGTGCCGATCACGTTGGTGTCGATGGTGTCTCGGAATGCCTGCGGGGTGATCTGATCCCAGGGGGCGGGGCAGCAGATTCCGGCATTGGCGACGATGATGTCCAGGCGGCCCAGCTCGCCGACCGCGGTGTCGACCGCCCCTTTGAGTGCGTCGATGTCGCGGATGTCGACCGCCGCGGCGACGACCTTTCGCCCGCTGGCGCTGACCAGCCGCGCCGTCTCCGCCAGGTCGTCGGGTGTCGGCGAATCGTAGGGAACGCTGGACGGCAACGGGCCGGCGATATCCACCGCGACGATGTCGGCGCCCTCGGCGGCAAGCCGCACCGCGTGGGCTCGGCCCTGGCCGCGTGCGGCACCGGTGATCAGCGCCGCCCGTCCCGAAAGTGGTTGATCCACTTCGTCCTTCCTAGTCACGGGCGAGCTTGTCGAGCGGGTTGGAGCGTTCGAGCATGCCGTAGGTCTGTTCGCCGTCCCACCTGTAGCGCACGCCGGCCTGCTGCAGTGCCGGGAAGCTCGGCATCTCCTGCTTCATCGCGCGCATGGAGTACATGTCGTCGTCGTGATGGATGTCGTGCGTGGAAAACACCGTCTGCCCGGCGATCTCGACGATGCCGACCCGGCTGTCCCTGGTCTCAAGAACCAGCGAGACATCCTCGCCCTGCGGTTGCAGCCGGGTCAGCCACGGGGCCTGCACCACCCGCGCCGCGATCAGTGCGCCGTCGCCGGTGAACACGAACCCCTCGTTGAAAGTCGGTTGGCCGTCGGGCCGGGGCGGGTAGGCGATATAGCCGAACGCCCGCCCACTGCCGAACACCGCCGACTGCCAGCAGTGGCCCCAGAATCCGGCCAGCTTGCGCACCCCGGTGCGACGGATACGCAGCCCGCTGCCGGTGAACGTTTGCTGCTTCTCGCCGGTGACGTGAAATTCGGCTGTGGCGGTGAACAATTGCTCGTAGCGCGGGCCGCCCATCATGTCACCGACATTGGAGGTGCGCAGCTGAGTGTCGGCGTCGGCCTTTAGCGCTCCTTGTACCCAGGGAGGCGCGGCCATCTTCGCTTCGACGTGGAAGCTGATGTCGACCGAACGGCCGCCCTTCTTGCCGCCGACCAAGTCGGACGAAGACGTCTGCACCGCCGGTCCGTCGTACGACATCGTCCAGGTGTGGAAGGGCTCGATGCAGCGGAACACCAGGCCGCCGGCGCCCAGCACGCTGGCCAGCCCGTCGGGACCCGCGGCCGGCAGCGATGGCCCGTTGCTGCGCCGCCGGTAGACCCGGCCGTCTGGGAACGCGACGTTGACCTGAATATCGTGCGAATCCCAATTCGCGCCGACCGCTTCGATTCCGATGCGTGGCAGGCCGATCTCGCCGCGGTCGTCCACAACCCAGAAGCTCACCGAGTCGCGCATCTCGGGGTCCTGTGGTCGTTGCGCCAGCATGTACTCGCGCGC
Source organism: Mycobacterium montefiorense (assembly GCF_003112775.1). Taxonomy (GTDB): domain Bacteria; phylum Actinomycetota; class Actinomycetes; order Mycobacteriales; family Mycobacteriaceae; genus Mycobacterium; species Mycobacterium montefiorense. Next base: position 138,424 of record NZ_BFCH01000017.1, read on the forward strand.
CGGATCGATACCCCCGGTCAGATCAACAGCCATCGAATTTCCTTTGCTCGTGGGCATTTCAGTGCGCGGTCCAGCGGCGCGCGCTGTCCACGTAGCGGGCGAACCGGGGACGCACCTCGTCGAAGTCGATGCCGAACTCCACCGGATCGGCATGCGAGCTCGCCTCACGCTCGGCCGCGGCGTGCTCCCACCAGCTCCGCATCTGCGCTTCGAACTGCGTGCCCACCGGGGCGCCCAGCCACGCGTACAGGCCGGTGACCTCGCCGATCGGATCGTCCTGCATCGCGCGAAAGTCGATGTCGTAGAACCGATCCTCGGCCCCGCCGGCGCGGAACTGCAGCGCCCGCTGCATGCCCAGCGACCAATGCTCGACATTGAGACTCCCGATGTACCGGCGGTCGATCTCGGAGCTGAATGTCCCGATGATGTCCGCATACAGATCGGCGACGGACAAGATGACATCGGTCGGATCACGATGCGTCATCACGAACCGCGCGTCCGGGAACGCCGCATCCAGGGCGTCGAGCCACAACACGTGTGACGGGCATTTCAGCCGCCACGGACGGTGCGGCTCACCCCACGCCAGCAGCTTCATCACTCTGCGCTGATACCGCAAAGTGCGAGTGAGGTCGGCGTGCTGGACCAACCACGCTGAATACGAAGGTATTTCGGCGAAGGACTGGAAGATGTGCGACTTGAAATCCAATGCCATCAGTTCATGGCATTCCATCGGCCCATGCGTGTCGCCGGGGACGTGGCGGCGGGTGCCGACCATTTCACCGTGATCGGACGGGACCCGGGGATCCGCACCCTGCACCGTGGACGGCGGCGGACATGGCTGCGACGATTCCCATCGCCGCAGATAGCGCACGTCGGGATCCTGCGCCAGCAGCATCGACAGCGCGGTGGACCCCGTTCGCGGTAAGCCCAAGCCGATCAGCGGCGCGGTGATCGGCACGTCGTCGATCTCCGGATGCCGGCGATACCAATCCTCGACCTGCAGGCGCTGCGACAGGTAGCCCACGATGCGCTGATGCAGGAACGCCGCACCGCGCTCGTTCAGCCGTGCCTCGTCGCGCAGCGCGGCGAGCAGGATGTCGAGGCCTTCCGCGTAGGAGTCCTCGCCGAAGTCGGCCAGCCCGGTCTGCGCAATCGCCTGATCCAAAACCGCAGGGCTAGTTAGCATCTCAGCCCATCCACTGGCCACCGGCAACATCGATCGTCTGGCCGCACAGGTAGTCGGCGGCCTCCGAGGCCAGGAACGCGACCATGTTGGCGGCCTCCTCGGGCAGCGAGGCCCGCCCCAGCTGGACCTGGTTGGTGATCGCCTCGTGGATGGCGCCGCGCCCGGCGCGTTGTTTGTCATCCTGCGGGTCGAGCAAGTATTGGCGCATCTCGGGTTTGATCATGATGCCCGGGGCCACACCCAAGACATTGACGCCGCGCAGTGCGACCTCGTGGGCGAGGTTGCGGGTGAACCCGATGACACCGGCCTTACACGAGTTGTAGACGACCAGGCCGCGTTGTTGAATGCGGCCGCCGACCGATCCGATGTTGATGATCTTTCCCGAGCCCTGGGGCAGCAGGTACTGCAGCGCGGCGTGCGCGCCGTACATCATCATCGTGAGGCTGCCTAGGACGGTGTAGTCGATTTCCTCTTTGGTCTGGGTCTCAAAGGGACCGGCGGCAACCATCACGGGATTGTTCACCATGATGTCGAGGCCGCCGAGTTCGTCGCGAGCCTGGGTTACCGCGCCGTGCACCTCGTCCCAATCGGACATGTCGGCTCTGACGGGGATCGCCCGCACACCCCAGCGGTGCTCGACTTCTTGGGCGCGGCGCTCCACCTTCTCGAAGGTCCGGCCGATCAGCGCCACGTCGGCGCCGCAACCGGCCAGCCGGTTCGCGATCGCTTGGCCCAGACCGTCGCCGCCGCCGCCGGTCACGAATGCCTTCTTGCCGGACAGGTCCATCAGCTCGGTCACCCGCTTGCCGATAATGTGCTCGGGCAGCCGGTCCAATCCCAGCAATTGCACCCAGTCCTGATCCTCGCGCACCGTCATCGCCGTTCCTTTCCGCCGCTCGCCTCGATTCGCCAGCCAGACCCACACGGCATCGCACCGGGGGCACCATGCCCACATCGCCGACCATATGGCCGGATCGGGGCGGTCAGGTAATACCAATTCGGGAAACCAGTCATGCCGGTTTTGTATGGCTGGTAGATCTGGAAGCGATGGATACCCACCGGCTCAAGTACTTCCTGCAGATCGCCGAGGAAGGCTCGATCTCGCGGGCGGCCACCGTGCTGGGCATCGCCCAGCCCGCGCTGAGCCGTCAGATCCGGCTGCTCGAGGAAGACTTGGGCATCACGCTGTTTCAGCGGACCCACCGCGGCGTGCATCTCACCGAAGAGGGCGAACGGCTGCGCTCGTCGACGGCCGCGCCGCTGCGCCAGCTGGAGCTCGCGGTCCGGTACGCGGGATCGCCGCTGGCGCGCATCGAGCGCGGACTGCTGTTCGGCATGGTGCCCACCGCCGCCGATGTGCTGGCTACGCCGCTGTTGGCCAGCCTCGGCGCGGCATTCCCCAACGTGCACTTTCACCTCGCCGTCGCCGAAACCGACGATCTGGTGCAGCGCATGCTCAAGGGTGCGATCGACCTCGCGGTGATCAACCCGGTCTCCGACGACCGGCTCTTCTACCGCCACCTGGTCGTCGAGGACCTTGTTCTGGTCGGCGGGCCCGCATCGGATCTCGCTCCCGCGAGCCCCATTCGCTTCACCGACTTGGCCGCCTTGCCGCTTGTCATGCCCAGCGCGCAGACCGGGATTCGTAATACTCTGCAGAACACCGCGCTGCGCCTGAAAGTCGCTATTACGGCCCGCTTTTCGACGGATTCGCTAGAGGTCTGCAAGCATCTGGTCACCGCGGGACTTGGATACGCGGTGCTGCCACTGGCGGCATGTGGCGCCGACGTCGAGGCCGGGCGGTTGCGCTACACGTCCATCTGTGAACCCGAGATCAACCATCAGCTCGGGGTGGGTGCGACCGCGGCCCTGGAACTGCCGCGCGAGTTCGCGACGAAAATCGGGATCGTGCTGCGTGAAGAGGTCGCGCGGCTGACCAAATCCGGTTTTTGGCCCGCACGCTTCGTGCCCTCACCCGTGTGGGATCCGAATATCCCGGAGCCGCAGGAGTAGGCGGGTCTACGCTTCCGGCAAGGCCGAAAGGAGACATCATGACCGTCGTCGTTGTCGAAGCGGGGCCACATCAGGTGAGCCGGTCGGTTGACGTGGCCGCACCGGCCGCGGAGCTCTACGAGCTGGCCGCCGATCCCCGGCGCCACCATGAACTGGATGGATCGGGCACCGTCCAGGGCAACATTAAATGTCCCGAGGCATTGGTTGTGGGTTCGAAGTTTTCGACGAGCATGAAAATGCTGGGCCTGCCGTACCGCCTCACCAGCACGGTGACTGAGTTGAAGCCGCACGAATTGATCGAATGGCGCCATCCGCTGGGCCACCGCTGGCGCTGGAAGTTCGAGTCGCTCTCGCCCGACTTGACTAGGGTCACCGAGACTTTCGACTACCGCGACGCGGGCGCGTTGAAGAAGAAACTGAAGTACTACGAGCGGATGGGTTTCGCGAAAGCCAATGCAAAGGGCATTGAGGCGACGCTGGCCAGACTCCGCGATCGCTACGCCGCGACTTAGTGAACGCGATCGCGACCTGAATCGTGGTTCCTTCGGAGTAACGGCCCCGCCCACCGAAGGACTTCGTCGATGACCGCTAGCGGCAACACCACGCCAACACATTCCCTGTCGGGATCACTGATCCGATCGGGACAGTTGATCAGTCGTTACGGTCTGGTCGTCGTCTTGGCTTGGATCGGGTTCGGCAAGTACGTCAAAATGGAATCCCGGGTGCTGATCGAGCACAACCCGCTGATGAGCTGGGTCTACGACGTATTCAGCGTCACGACCGTTGCCCGCGGACTAGGGACGATGGAAATCGTTGCGGCACTTCTCATTGCGTTGTACCCGGTCTGGCCCCGCGTGTCGGCGATCGGAAGTGCGTTAGCGGTCGTGCTGTTTTTGGGGACGTTGAGCTTTTTGTTCACCACGCCCGGCGTGGTCTCGACCCACGCCGCCGGACTGCCCGTGCTGTCGGGGATGCCGGGCCAGTTCCTGCTCAAGGACCTGGTGTTGATCGGGGTGGCGTTATGGACCCTCGGCGACGCGCTGCGTGAACAGCGTTCCGCGGATGAGGCTTTTGGCTGAACTCAGCGCAGCTTGGTAGGTCGCCGGTGCCAAGCTGTCCGCCTGCTCGGACAGCCCCCGGGTCAGCGCGCAGATCGCTTCGACCGTCGACCGGCTGTCGGTTTCGGCGGACAGCGTCCCGCGTTGCCGGGCATCCTCGACGATCTCAAAGACGACGTCGTGCAACGCCTTGGATCCGGGGGATTTCGCCGTGCTGGCCGCGCGCAGCGCCCGCAAGAAGCCGGTCAGATACGGATGGTCGCGGATTAGTCGGGTCGACTCATCAAGCACCGCGTCGACCCGGTCGTTGACATCGTCGTGTTGGGCCGCGGCCGCGCGCAGTCGTGGCGCCACGATCTCCTCGATCTCCTCGCCGGTCGCATTGAGCAGTTCGGATTTGTTCGGAAAGTAGTGGTACAGGCTGCCACTGGTCATGTCGGCGGCCCGAGCGATCTGCCGGATGGTGGCCTGCGAGTAGCCGACTTCGGCCACGCAGCGCATCGCGGCGGTGATGATCCTTCGGCGAGTCTCCTCGCTGTCCGCTCCCACCGGGCGGCCCAATTGCGTCATGGTTCCTCGCGGCGGCGTACTCGCGTGCCGATCCGGATGCGCCACGCCCGCTTTCGCCGCACCAGGTAGTAGTCCGCGGTCAGGCTCTCGCCAAGCCGCCAGCCGCGCCATCTGGCCAGCAGGCACAGACATGCGCCGGCGGCAATTCCAGCCAGTTCGCCCTGCGGGGCCAAGTCATAGCGGGAGAGCAGCACCACGGTGCCGCTGGCCGCGACCGCGGGTGTCGCGTAAAGAGTATTGCCGCCGAAGATCGCCGGGGTGCGGTTCACCGCCAGGTCACGCAGCGCTCCGCCGCCAACGGCGCTGATCGTGCCGAGCAAAATCGCCGGGAGCCAAGACAATCCGGATGCCAAGGTCTTCTCCGCGCCGACCACCGCCCAGGTGCCCAATGCCAGCGCATCGACGATCGGGTAGGTCAGGGTCCAGAGCCGGGCGCGTAGCGGTATCAAGAACGCGACCGCCGCTGCGGCCACGGCGACCACCACGTAGAGCGAGTCAGTCAACGCCACCGGCGGCCCGTGCTGCAGCAGTGTGTCGCGGATCAGGCCGCCGCCGAGTCCCGACAGGATTGCCAGCGCAACGAATCCCACAGGGTCCATACGGAATTCGCGGGCAACGACGCCACCTAGCACGGCATTGACGAATACGCCGGCCAAGTCGATTGCGCGCGAGAATTCCCCCAACTCGAGGTTCACGGCCGCACACCTCCGGGATTACATGGTTGGTCAAATATATTCGAAGATGTACTGCGCCCGCGGTCGAAGGGTGGGCAACTATGCGCGCGAGGACACAGCTGGGCCGCCCCGTCGGCGCCAGCGGTGAAGAGACCCGCCGCCGCATCATCGTCGCGACGATGAAATGTGTGGCGGAGGTCGGCTATGCAAAGGCGACGATCCGTGAGATCGCGCGCATGGCCGACATGACCAGCGCCAGCCTGTACAACTACTTTCCGAACAAATCCGAGCTGATCACGGCAGCCATCGCGGCCAGGACCGACACGGCCATGCCACGCCTGCGACAGGCGGCCCAACGCCCCGGCAACATCGTGGACCGAATTGAAGCGGTGCTCGACGAATCCGGGCAATTGATGCATGAGTACCCGGACCTGGCCGCCTTCGAGTTTGCGATCCGGGCGGAAACCATGGCGGTCCCAGGCCGGCGAAAAGCCCGCGGTAAACCGATGAATCCCGGGTTCGAGGCCTTCCGCGAAATCATCGAGGGTGTCGTCGAGGACGCCCGCCAGCGTGGCGAGCTGGGTGACCACCCCGATTCGGGGGCCGTCGTCGCGGCGATCTACGCGCTCGTCTACGGACTGACCGAGGTGGCAGCTACGCTGCCGCCGGAGGACTACCACGCCGCACTGGGTTCAGCGAAGGTGCTGGTCAGAGGGGCCATATTCGATCAGCAGGGAGCAATTCCTTGATACGATCAAGCGATTAATTATAGAGTCGGCTCACGAAGAGCGGAGTCGGGACTTGACCGAGACTGTTGGGTGCGCGTTCGATGTCGATGCGCTGCGGCGCAAGTATGCCGAGGAGCGCGCGCGGCGGTTGCGCCCTGACGCGATCGACCAGTATGTGGAAATCGCCGGGGACTTCGCCCACTTCGCCGAAGATCCCTGGGTCGACGAGGAACCAGCCCGCGAGCCCCGCACCGACGAGGTCGAGGTGGCGATCGTGGGTGCCGGCTTCGGCGGGCTATTGACAGGGGCTCGGCTGCACGAGCTCGGAGTGAAGAGTGTGCGGTTGATCGACCGCGCCGCGGACGTGGGCGGTACCTGGTACTGGAACCGGTATCCAGGGATCGCGTGCGACGTCGAATCCTATGTGTACATCCCGCTGCTGGAAGAACTCGGCTACATCCCGGCGGAGAAATACGCCAAGGGCGCGGAGATCTTTGCGCACTGCCAGCGCATCGCGCACCAGTACGATCTGTATCGCGATGCGTGTCTGGGCACTGATGTAGAGGAAATCCGTTGGGATGCAGCGGAATCCCGCTGGATCATCCGCACCAATCGGGGCGACGTGATGCGGGCCAAGTTCGTCTCGATGGCCAACGGATATCAGGCCAAACCCAAACTGCCCGGCATTGGCGGGCTCGGGTCGTTTCGCGGTCACACGTTCCACACCAGCCGCTGGGATTACGGCTACACCGGGGAGCACCTGGAGAACCTGTCCGGTCTGCGTGTCGGGATCATCGGCACCGGCGCGACCGCGGTCCAGTGTGTGCCGCACCTTGGCGCTGCCGCCCGGCAGCTTTACGTCTTCCAGCGCACGCCCTCGTCAGTCGACGTGCGCGCCAATGCGGACACGGATCCCCAGTGGGCCAACACATTACAGCCAGGCTGGCAACGCCAGCGCATCCAGAACTTTCAGATCCTGACCGCCGGCGGGCAGGCACCCGAGGATCTCGTCGCCGATGCCTGGACGAGCATCACCCGCAAGTTGCCGGTGATGCGTCATGACAGCGACGAGTCGGTGGACCCCGAGCAGCGCGGCCGCGACATCGAGCTCGCAGACTTCGCCAAAATGGAGGAGATCCGCGCCCGCGTTGACGAGATCGTGGCCAACCCCGACACGGCCGAGGCGCTCAAACCCTGGTACGGCTACTTCTGCAAACGTCCCTGCTTTCACGACGATTATCTGCAAACCTTCAACCGCGACAACGTGACCCTGGTCGACACTCGCGGTCGCGGCGTGGAGCGCATCGTCGAGTCCGGCGTCGTCGTCGACTCAGTGACCTATGAGCTCGACTGCCTGATCTTCGCGACAGGCTTCGAGGTGGGCACCGACTACAGCCGTCGCACCGGATTCGAGTTGATCGGCCGCGACGGCGTGACCCTGACCGAGCGCTGGAACGACGGTGTCCGCACCTTCCAGGGCTTGTGCGCCAACGGTTTCCCTAACTGCTTCATCGAAAGCATCTCTCAAGCCGGATTGACGGTGAACTTCCCCTACCTGCTTGACGTGCAAGCCAGCCATGCCGCCTGGATCATCGCCTGGGCTCTCGAGCACGGTGTCAGCGAGGTTGAGGCGTCGCCGGCCGCCGAAGCCGCCTGGGTCGACACGGTGGTCGCCCGGTCGGTCGCGACCGCCGACCGCGCCAAGACCTGCACGCCCGGTTACTACAACCGCGAGGGCAAGGCGGACGCCAAGACGCGACAGGGCAGTTTCTTCTTCGGTGCGCCCACCGAATACGCCGACATTTTGGCGGCCTGGCGCGCGCAAGGAGATATGGCTGGCCTCGACATTCGCGGCACCGAGGCCGGGCCGTGAAGTATCCGCTGGGCCGGGTCCGGGCGGCCGCCCGACGCCGCCGCTCACCCAAGGTGGCGATCATCGGCGCGGGATTCGGTGGGTTGGGCGCGGCGGTGGCGCTGCGCAGGGCCGGCATCGACGACCTGGTGATCCTCGAAGCGGATGACGGAGTCGGCGGAACCTGGCGGCGCAACACCTACCCCGGTGCCGCGTGCGATATCCAAAGCCATCTGTACTCCTTCTCGTTCGCGCCCAACAAATCCTGGAGCCGGACCTACGCCCGGCAGCCCGAGATCCTTGCCTACCTAGAATCGGTGGCCGACGACTTCGACCTGCGCCGTCACCTGCAACTCGGGACGCGTGTGCGTTCCGCCCAATGGAATTCGGCTACCTGGCGCTGGGACTGCACGATTGAGCGTGCCGGTCGCACCAGCACACTGACCGTCGACGTGGTGGTGTGCGCCGTCGGCCTGTTCGGGTCGTTGAAGGTTCCCGATATCACGGGCTTGAGCGATTTCCGCGGCTTCGTCATGCACACCGCCCAGTGGGATCACGACATCGCGCTGGCGGGCAAGAAGATGGCGGTGATCGGCACGGGCGCCAGTGGGATACAGCTTGTTCCCGAATTGGCGAAGGCCGCCGCCCAGGTGACGGTTTTCCAGCGCACCCCGCCGTGGATGGTTCCCAAAGACGATCGCCCCTACAGCGCAACAGAATTGGCGGAATTCCGGCGCAATCCGCTGGCGGTGCCGCGCACCCGCTGGAAGATCTGGAAGTTCCAGCACGACAACACCGCGACCTTCGCGGACGACCCGGTGGTCACGGCCCGCACTCAGGTTGCCACCTCGTTTTTAGAGCGCACCGTGGCCGACGCGGAGCTTCGCCGCGCCCTGACACCGGATTATCCGCTCCGATGCAAGCGGGTGCTGCTCGGCGACGACTACTACCGGGCGTTGCAGCAAGACAACGTCGCGCTCGTTACCGATCCGATCGAGCGGATCACCGAGACATCCGTCGTCACCGCAGCGGGCGATGGCGTCGATGTCGACGCGATCGTGCTGGCCACCGGATTCGAGACATCGCGGTACCTGTCGGGAATCGACGTCGTCGGGTACGGCGGGCAGCGTCTGCACGAGCAGTGGGGCGACGATCCCAGCGCGTATTTGGGTGTGGCTGTCGGTGGGTTCCCGAACTTCTTCATGTTGTACGGCCCCAACACCAACCAGGGCGGTAACTCAATCGTCTACATCCTGGAAGCCGGCGCGCGCCTGATAGCCAGCGCGGTGAAACGGCTGGCGCGTCGAGGCGGCTATCTCGATGTGCGCCCCGAGGCGGAAAAGCGATACAACGAAGGGCTTTCCGCGGACTTGGAGCGCACCATCTGGACCCAGTGTGACAGCTATTTCCGTTCGCCCACGGGTCGCATCGTCACGCAATGGCCCTACACCGAGCTGGAATACGCGCGCCGGACCTGGCGGCTGCGACCCCGGGATTGGCTGCACCGCACCGGGGTGGCTTCGGGCCCTGGCCGACGGCTAGCCGATGCCGAAGTCGATTACGCCGCGGATCAATTCACCGGCGGCTAGGTCGGCGTAGGCGGCGTTGATCTCGTCGAGCCGGTAACGCCTGGTGATCATCTGGTCGAGGAGTAGTTGGCCCGACCGGTACATCGTGGCCAGCAACGGGATGTCGCTGCGAGGATTGCACGAGCCGAACACGGTGCCGCACAACTTCTTGTTCATCAGGATGAAGTCTTGCAGCGCGACGTCGATCGAGTGGGTGGCCGGTGACGGGAGTCCGGTGAGCACGCACGTTCCGCCCTTACGGGTCAACGTCAGTGCGGCTGCGACATCGTCGGCGCCGATCATCGAGGGGGAGACGACGACCGCATCGGCCATCACGCCCCGGGTCAGCTCACGCACCTGATCGATCGCCTCGGATGCCGTCGCCGCGTGCTGCATCGCACCGAAGGTCAGTGCGGACTCGCGCTTGAACGCGACAGGGTCGACCGCGACGATGCGGGCCGCGCCGTTGATCCGGGCGCCCTGAATGGCCGCGGTGCCGATCCCGCCCACCCCGATCACCACCACCGTGTCACCGCCGCGGACGTTAGCGCGCCGTGCCGCCGAGCCGTAGCCGGTGGGGACCGCGCACGCCAGCAACGCCGCGGGTACCAACGGGAAGTCCCGATCGATCTTGACCAGTGAATTCGCCGAGACGACAGTGTGTTCGGCGAACGCCCCGATCTTGGATACGTGCCCGAGGTTGCGTCCGTCGGCGGTGTGGTGGCGAAAGGTGCCGTCGGTTGGCATGCCGGGCGCCAACGTTCCCGATCCGGTGTCGCACAGGTACTCCATTCCCGTGGCGCACCAACGACATTGGCCGCAGACCGCGACGAAGGACGTCACCACGTGATCGCCCGGCACGAAGCCGGTGACCCCGGCGCCCACCTCGATCACTGTGCCGGAGCCTTCGTGGCCGCCGATTGTCGGTGACATGGCCGGGAGCCCCAGTGCGCGCAGGACATCGGGCGGTGCGGCCAGCTTGCCCTGCCGGATGTGTTCGTCGGAGTGGCACAACCCGGTGGCGGCCAGCCGCACCAGGACCTCGCCGGCCCGGGGTGGATCCAGCTCGAATTCCTCAACAGACCACGGACTGCCGTACTCGTGCAGGACGGCCGCGCGGCTTTTCATCGATGCTCGCCTCTCCATCGTGGTCGCCGGCAGATTAAACGATCAACCGTTTGATTATAGGACCTTGTTATTTGCGTCAGGCGGATTCTCACGGCTGTGGAAAAGTGGCCCGTTAACGTTCTAGGTGTCGTCGCCGTCGTGCTCGTGGCGAAGGCGAACGCGCGAACTGTATGCGGCAATCGACAAGGCGTTCGTCCCGCAATACCGCGACTGGTCTAGCTGCCGGCGGCCACCCGGGCGCGCTCGGTCATCGAGGCGATCACCCCGCCGTCGTTGAGGATGTCGGTGCCGGTGAGATAACCCGCCTTGTCGCTGGCGCAGAAGGCGAGTAGCTCGGCCATTTCCTCCGGCTTGCCCCACCGCGGTACCGCGGCGTTGGCCACCATCGCGCCGGCCCATCTCGGTGTCGATGGACCCCGGAGACACCGAGACGATGCGCAATCCGCGAGCGTTGAAACGCTCGGCCTGCGCCTGGCTGTACCACTTCACGAAGCTCTTGCTCAAGGCGTAGGCGATACCGGACCGCGCGTCCTCCGGGGCGATTTCGCATGCCGTCATCATGGTGTCCATGAACGCGTCGCCGTCGGTCAGTGCTAGCGGGAATTGTTCTGCTGGAATCATTTCCGTCGGCAGCATGTGGGCAGCCATCGATGCCACGTTGACAATCACGGAGCCCTCGCCCGCCGACGCGTAAAACACCTCGTTGATGTTGACGGTCCCGATTGCGTTGGTCCGCATCACATAGTCGGCCGCGCCCATGCTCGGGCTTACCCCCGCGGTGTGGATGACCGAGGCGATCGTCCCGACGGTTTTCGCCGTCTCCAGCAGGTCGGTGACCGCACGCCGGTCGGTGACGTCGCAGTTGACGGCGGTGGCAGTCACTCCGAGGTCTTTGAGGGTCCCGGCTGCGCTGTCCAATCGGTCCTGCCTGACGTCGCACAGCACTATTGCGTGGCCGCTGCCGACGATCTTGGCCGTGGCCAGGCCCATGCCACCCGCACCGCCGGTGATTATCGAGACTCGATTCATACCTGGACGGTATTACGCAGGCCGATTTCGGGCGGAGCCGGGGCTAATCCATTGCCTGGGCCCGGACGATATGTCCTTCGAAGCCAAGGGAATTCGCCATTGCGCGATAGCGGTCGCGATAGTTGCGATACGCGACGTCGTCGCCGTGGGCCTGGGCCATCGCCGCCCGCATCGATAGCAGCCATAGGTCATACATGACGAATCCTGGTTCGGTCGGAACAGCCGCGAGTCGATCGATAGCCGCCTGTGCTTGCGGGCGGTCCGCCGGGCGGCTTCTGCGCAGTAGCGCTGTCACCAGCGCCTCGGTGGTAGCTCCGAGAGTCACCAGGTCTGTCCTGGAGTATTGCTCCTCGACGCTAGTGCGTAATAGTTCGATCGCGCTGTCGGCATCGCCGGTACGCAACTTCTCGTTGCCGATAAAGAAGTTCACCAGCGTGGCCGCTCCCAGCGTGAAACGCTCCTGCAGGGCGGCTTCGCGGGCCGCGGCAAGCAGGGTGAAAGCGTACTCGCGCTGGGCCCCGTCGCTGGTCACGACGGCGACACCATGTACGTACTGGGCGCAAGCGAGCGTGAGATCGTCGCCGGATCGTTCCGCGATCTCCAGCATCTCGGCCGTCTCCTGTACGGAGGCCGCGTCCGGCAACCAAACCCCGAGAGGAACCAGGTTGTACTTGAACAGCAGCATGATCGCACGCAGGGAGGGTTCGAACGCGCGGACCATTCGCACGGCTTGATCGACGTCGGCCTTCCAGCCGGGGTCGCCGAGAAGGCAACGCGCACAACCCCGGAGCATGATTGCCCCCGTCAACGGGGAACCGATTATCAGATTGCCCTTGATGGCATCACCATCGGCCAGCTCGATCGCCCGTTGCGCGATGCGGATAGTTTCCGACATTTCGGCGCGCTGCAACTTCGTGGGCACCGCCGCGTACAGCAGCCCAAGAATCAACGTCGGGTCGCCGATCGAGTCGAGCAGGCTTTCGAGCTCGGAAGCCAACCGCGAGGCTTCGTCGAATCGGGCGTGAACGATGAGTGCAGGCAACCAGCCGGCCATGGCCATCGCCAGCGAAACTTTGTCGCCGGCGACGGTGGCAAGGTCGCGCAGTTCGTCAAACCCGGTGTCGGCCATAGTGCCACCCGTCAGCCACGCGCTGGCGCAGAGCAGCGTCCGCGGGTTGATGCGCATTGCGTCGCGCTCGGCGTCGGCGTCTGGCAGACGGTCCGCGACATCGCGCGCGTGCCGCCAACTCGCCCTTGCTGCGGCGAGGTCGCGGTGGGTGAACCGCGTCCCCGCGCGCATGTACCAGTCGAACGCTGCGTGGAGATTGCCCGCGGCTTTAAGGTGTTCGGCGATCAGCGCGGCGTTCTCATCGGTCGATTCCGGTTCGCGCTGCTCGATCAAACTAGCCAGTCGCCCGTGCAGCTCGTCGCGATCCGATTTCAGTTGCGACTCATAGGCAACGAACCGAATCAGCGGATGCCGAAACGCGTACTCGATCTTCGGGGTGAAGCCGACTTGGTCGATCAGCTCGCCCTTGACGAGCTCGTCGAGGATCGGGTCGACGCCCAGGGCGGTCACCAGGTCCGGGCTGAACCGTGATCCGATGACGGCGGCGGCGCACAGCGTGCGTTTGGCCGCGAAGCTGAGCCGGTCGATGCGGGCGGCGATGACGGCGTGCAATGTGGGCGGGGCGGTGATGTCGGCGATCTCGCCTTGCAGCAGATAGGAACCGCGTTCGCCGCGAATGGAGCCCCGTTCGGCGAGGTCGCGCACGATCTCCTCGGCGAAAAACGGATTTCCGCCCGCACGTTCGGAGATGACTTCGGCGAGCCCCTGCACCGAAGCGTCGGTGCCGAGCAATTCGCCGATCAGCGCCACCGTTTGTCCGGTGTTCAGCGGGCGCAGGGCGATGGTCTGCGCGCCGGGGATGGCAGCCAGGGCGCCCTGATACTCGGGGCGGTACGTGATCAGCATCATCGAGCGGGTTTGCCGGATCACGGTCAGAAAGTCGGCCAGCATCGACTCGCTGACCTCGTCGATCCAGTGGGCATCCTCGATCACATACAAGGCCGACCCACGGCGATTGACCCATGCGGCATTGACCAGCGCCGTGAGGCGCCGCCGCCGGGCGTCACCCTCGATGCCCGGCGCCGCAACGGCCGGATCCGCAATGCCGAGCAGGTCGTCGACGAGCCAGAGATCCTCGGCATCTGCATCTGGAAATTGGGATTCCAGCTCTGTGCGCGCGGCCTCGCCGCTAAGCCCGTCAAGCGCGAGTGCGGCACGCAGGAGTCCCGTCACCGCGTGGAAAGGGATGTCGCTGGTATGCGACTCGCAGTATGTGGTGAAGAGCTCCATGCCGCGACTTTTCGCCAATGCCGCCGATTCGCGGACGGTCCGGCTTTTGCCGATACCGGGTGGTCCAACCACACCGATGACGCATCCCGCCCCGCCGATTGCCTCGTCGAGAATGCCCGCGATGGTGTTGAGTTCCCAGGTGCGCCCGACCAACTGCAGGTCTTTCCTGCGGCGGTGGTCGCTTGTAGCGGCGAGCAAGCGGCGAGCGGGCACCGGGACCTTGGCTCCCTTGATGTACACAATTTCGGGCTCTGCAAGGGTCGTAGCGTCGTCGACCAACCGCGCCGTTGACTCGCTTAGCATCACTCCGCCGGGCGCCGCAGCCGACTCCATCCGCTGGGCCATTCCCACCTGCTCGCCTATAGCTGTGTAACCCAAAGCGCCAGAGCCGATCTCGCCGGCAATCACCTGGCCGGAGTTCAGTCCGACCCGCAGCTGCAGCTCGACCTGGTCTCGGTGTGCGACTTCGTCTGCAACATGCCCCGCCTCGTCCTGGATCCCCAGTGCTGCTAGACAGGCGCGAAAGGCATGATCTTCCAACGCAACTGGCGCGCCGAAGACTGCCATGATGCCGTCGCCGGTGAACTTGTCCACGGTTCCGCCGAATCGCTGTACCACCGCCGCCGCACGCTCGACAAGTTCACCCATGATCTCGCGTAGTCGCTCGGCACCCACCGCGGCGGCGATGTCCATCGAGTGCACGACATCGGCAAACAGCACCGTCACCTGTTTGTACTCGGCTGCCGCGGCTGAAGCCTGGATAGATGAACCGCACTCATCACAGAACTTGGCGGTGGACCGCAATTCGGCGCCGCATGACGGGCACGCCACCGTCGACGTCGTCACGTGAGCACCACCCATCCAGGCCGGGCCACCCCAATTGCTAAGAATAGGCGGCTTACCGGCGGGAAGCGCGGATATTGATGCTTTGCCGGGCGTTCCGCGTGCTACCTCGAGAGCGCCGTGCTCCGAAGTTCGTGGTGCAGGTGACCGCCGTGCCAGACGGCCGTGCCGATGAATGGCGCCTGCAGGGTGGTGCCCAACTGACGGCGGTTGATGATCAGCCCACCGACGGCGATGGCGGCGTAGACGCCGCAGAGGACGAGCCGGTCCGGGGTCGAGCTGAGGGGGAACTGAACGACGAACAACACCAACAGCGCCCAGGCGGACATCCGGCTGAAGCGCAGCGCCAGGATCACGGCGACACCCATCAGCGTCTGGCTGGCCGTCAGCAAAACTTCCTCGATCTGGCGAGAGTCGAGCACCAGCGAGGAGCTGCCGCCGCCCAGCAGATGGGCCACCGGCAGCGAGCCGATCAACAGCGTCCACTGGTTGACCTTGGACGAAATCAGCGTGGCGATGGCCGCGGTGCCCTTGCCGCGGGCAGCGAAGATGATCGCGATGATGAACTCGGGTGCCTCAGAGGCTAACGGCGCGAGCCATTGCACCAGCAGGAATCGGTCGATGCCCAACTGGGTGCCGGCCGCGACGAGATTGTCGGCAAACGGTTTGGCGCACAACAGGATCACTGCCCCGGACATCGCGAACAGTCCGCCGACGACAACCCGGCGGCTCCGGTCGGACAGCTCGCCCAGCGCCGCGGCAGTACCGACCAGGTCGGGTTCTTCGACGTCGCCGTGGCTGACCTTGTACAGGTAGAAGCCGAACCAGGCCAGCAGCGCCAACCCCAGCGCCAGGTGGATCTCGCCGCTGGCCGGTATCGCGAATGCGGCCACTCCGGAGATCAGCAGAAATCCGAGTTCGACGCGATTGGCGGGCTCGAGCGTCAGGCCGCGGATTTTGCCCGCACCGACCCGGCGCGCCGCCATCATGCTGACCAGAACCACGACCGGCCACCCCAGACCCATCAACAGCCGGTTGGATCCGGTCATGTTGGCCGCCGCGTACTGCGTGTAATCCGGGTTATGGCCCGACACGTACGCGTAGTAGAGGTCGACGGCGTATTCGGGAAGCACCGCGACCAATGCGAGCACCGCGATTGCCAAGCCGCCGGAGACGTCGATCTGCGCGGCCTCGGCGGTCCACGCCAGCAGGAAGCTGGCTGACACGACGGCAGCTCCGAAGATCAGCAGGGCAGAGACCGGGTCTGGATGCAAGCCGATAAGCCGGACCACGACCGCGGGCGCGATGAATAGCGCGGTGGTCACTGCCGAGCGGGAGAGAATTCGCCGCGACGAGCGGGGTGCCGTCGGAACCGAGGCGGCGGCGCTGTAAGTGGCGAGCATCGTCATCTTTCACATCGGGTGTCGATCATGAATGGCTACCTGGCTCGCGGCCGTGACTTGACCTGCTTGCCAAAGATACCCGCTCTACCCCCGCCCAGCAACGTTGTGAGCACGCCAACCAAGTCCGTCAGTTCTGCTATATTTGCTGGCCAGAGCACCCAATCTCAAAAGTTAGGCGCAGCTAACTTCAGATTTTGGCAAACCGATCTAGCGTTCTTGCGGGGACTCTGTGAGCTTTGGGATAGGTTCGGGGGAGTGTTCGGTGACACCTCTATGAAGCAACCGTGGAACATCAACACCCACTACGACGCATTGCTGGAGTCCGCGGTTCCGCGCGACGCGCGGCGAGTCCTCGACGTCGGATGTGGCGACGGCTTCCTCGCTGCGCGTCTGTCCCGCCGAATTCCGGACGTCGTCGCACTGGATCTCGACGGACCCGTGCTGCAACGCGCACAGCACCGGTTCGGGTCGGCGCCGGTCCGCTGGACGCACGGCGACGTCATGACGGCCGAGCTGCCCTGCTTCGATGCCGTGGTCTCGAACGCCGCCCTGCATCACTTGTCCGACACCGGCGCGGCGCTGCGGCGACTGGCCGCCCTGGTGCGCCCCGGCGGCGCGCTCGGCGTGGTCACCTTTGTCCGGCCGTCGCTTCGAAACGGCCCATGGCACGTGACGTCGTGGGTGGCGTGCACCGTCGCCAATCGTGTCAACGGCAAGTGGGAGCACACTGCGCCGATCAAATGGCCGCCGGTGGCAACGTTGCACCAGCTGCGCTCCGACGTCCGCACGGCGCTTCCCGGCGCCAGTGTTCGCCGGCTGTTCTACGGTCGAGTGCTGATCAGGTGGGACAAGCCACGCAGCGGCTAGCGGTCCGGTCCCATCGCCACAACCGCGGCCTGTGTGAACAGTTCGACCGCCTGCTTACGCGTCAGCGACGCGATCATTTGTGCACCGGCGCGCATCATTTCGCCCGCCATCCAGGTCGGCCCATTGGTCAGATTCTCGAACGCCTCGGCAATGACCTCTTCCACCGGGCATGCGCCGGCCGGAATCTCGTCGGGTGAGCTGATGTTGCCGCGGCTGTATTCGAGTTCCCGCAGTGCGGGTGTGTTCGTCTTGCCGAGCATCAGACCGAGCACGTCGACGCCTTTGTCGTGCAGCTCGGCCCAGAGCGCCTCGGTGAAGACCATGTCGAATGCCTTGGATGCGCCGTACGCGACCATTGCGGGGGCGTAGTGGTGGCACAGCTGCATCGGCACCATGCAGTTGCGATGCACCATCGCCTCGGCGGCTTCAATCGAGTTATCAAGGAAATGCTGGTAAGTCGGGTCTGCGCCGGCGCAGTACACCAGGAAGCCGATCTCCAGATCCCCGGTGGCTTCGGCGATGGCGTTTGCCGCGTCCGGCTTGGCGAGATCGATGGCGAGCGTCCGGGTCTGGGCGCTCGTTTGGGATTCGATCTGAGCCGCAACCTGATCGAGTACCGCCTGGCGCCGCGCCAGTAACACGACATTGACGCCGCGTTCGGCGAGTCCGGTGGCGAAGGCGGCACCCAAGCCATCGGAGGCGCCGGCCACGACTGCCCACGGGCCGTATTTGGTTGCGAATGTCACTTGAAAACTCCTGCTCGATTATGGGCCGAATGTCGCGATGCGAACCTGGGTGAACCTGCGTCGCGCGATGCGCCAGCCATCTGCGGTCCGGACGATCTCGTCATCGTAAAAGCCCCATGCGTTGACGCCGGATTGATTGTCGCCAAACATGATTACCGCGTCGATGTAGGTACGGGCCGATGCTTTGTCGCCGTCGAGCGTGATGGCCTGGTTGGTCAAGCGGTGCAGGGTGTGGCCCGCCATCGCGTGCGTTTTGTCCATGAAGTCGGTGACCGCGTCCACACCTTGCCAGGTTCCGATCTCGCCGTAGTCGAGTTCGCAGTCGTCGGTGAACACGGTGCGGAACAAGGGCCAATCGCGACGATCGATCCCAGTCGCGTAGCGCACCAGCAGCTCGGAGATGTCCTGACGGTCGTCTCGTTCGGTCACGCGATGTCTCCGTTCGGATGGACCACGATGCGCGGCGGTCCGTCGGACCGGCGGGCTTGATCGAGTGCACCGGGAACCTCGTCGAGGCCGATGACCATGCCGACGCTGGGAAGCGGATCCAGTTGCCCCGACGCGATGGCATCGAGCGTTCCGTACCAGTCCTGTGGATGCGGCCCGCCGCCGAATTGGATTGTGACGCCTTGGCGAGTCGCGGTGGTGATGTCCAGCGTGTCGCCGGTGTACCAGCCGCCGGCGCAGTAGATGCGAGTGGACATCTCGGCGGATTCGACGAGATTCTGGATCAGGCCGGCGGCACCGACGCACTCGAATACGATTGCTGGGCCGGGCAATCCGCGTTCGGCGCGCACCTCCCGGAATGCGTCGAACGGCGAGCGCTCCGCGGGATCGACGACAACGTGCGCGCCGAAGCGGTCCTGGGCGAGTGCGCGACGGTCGGCCTTGTAGTCCGCCACGATGATCGGTTCGATGCCGCGAGATGCCAAGGCGGCGACGGCCGAGAGGCCGATCGCCCCCGCGCCGATGACGATGGCGATCTCGCCTTCTTGGAGATCTGCCGATCTCACGTAGAACTCGCCGACCGCGAAGGCATCGACCAGCGCGACGGCGTCGATGGCAACGTCACTCGAAACGGCTTTGGCTGCCGCCTCCGAAATTACCAGCAGCTCACTGAAACTCCCTTGCGCCTCAGGGTGCTGGCCGATGATCCGTACACCGCCGGCGCCGCCGTCCACCAGGCGTATCGGGATCGACGTCACCCGGGTGCCCACGGTGAACTGATCCGAGCAGCCGGGCCCGTGCGCTATCACCTCGCCAACGAATTCGTGACCGAGCACGATGTCGCGGTCCGTGTCGTACAACGAGCGTCCGGTCGGATCGTCGATCGCGAGTTCCGGGTGGTCCATGAAATGCACATCAGAGGCACAGATCGCGGTGCTCAGGGTGCGCAGCAACAGCTCACCGGGCCCGGGCTCGGGGTCGGCCGTCTCGCGGACCGTCAGCCGACCGTCTCTCAAAACCACCGCGCGCAACGCGCCTGCCTCGTTTTCTCGAATAATCGACTTAATCTGTCGAATGTTCGCTATAACTGTAGGAACCCGATCACAAAGGAGTCAACCCATTCGCGGATCCACCTCGGCCCCGACCGCGCGGGTGCTCGACGTTGTCGAGCTGCTGGCGCGGTCCGGAAACACGCGGATGCGCTTCTCCGACATCGTGCGTGAGCTCGACCTGACACAGGGGACGGTGCACGCGATCCTGAAGACGCTGTGCGATCGGGGCTGGGCGAGCCGGGATCCCGTCGCGAAGACCTTCTCACTGGGACCGGCGCTCGCCGTGGTTTCGGCTCAGATGGACAATGCCCGGCCGCTGACACACGCGGCGCGCTCGGCGGCACTGCGACTGTCAGGTGAGGTCGGCTACGCCGGATCGGTGGTTGAGCGATTCGGTGATTCGTTGGTAGTCACGGCTTTTGAAGGCAATCCGGCCACCCAGCCCGCGGGGATACCCGGCGATCGCATCCCATATGCGCCGCCGTTCGGCGTCGCGCTGGCCGCGTGGGACACCGATGAAGAGCAGCGCGCCTGGATTCGACGCGGTGCCGGCAGCAACGCCGATCGCATCCAGCGCCTGGAACACATCTTGGCGCATACCCGCGAGCGTGGGTTCGACGTCGACTGGACAACGCCGGCGCTGGCTCAGGCGGTCCAGGTGGTCGGCACGTTGGACAGCGACCAGATGCCGACTCCAGTGCGCCACATTTTGGACCAGCTGCTCGTCGAATTCACCACCATCGGTTTCCTGTCCGACGACAACCCCGGGCGCCGGAAGCAACCCGTGGTGACTATCGCCGCACCGGTTTTCGACCACCGCGGCCATGTCGCCCTGATGGTTGCGGTGCATCCGCTGTCTCCGCTCAGTGCCCGGCAGATCCAGGTCATCGGGGTCAAGCTCACCAAGGAAACCACGGCGATCAGTGAAGCGCAGCAGCATCCGGAGGTAGTGGACCTCGAGGAGCGCAGCGGCGCGCGTCGTCGCCGGGCCTAAGCTCGCGGGTGGCGGCGGAGGGCGAAAAGCGATGGCAGAACGCTATGTTGTGGACGATCTTGCCGGCTTCGTCGTCGGAGCCGAGCAGTCAGACCTGAGTGAACACCCACGCGCGTTGCTCAAACGCAACGTGCTCGACAGCATCGCCTGCGCCGTCGGTTCGCTTGACGGCGAGCTCATCGCGACGATCAGGGAGCACACCGCAGAGTTCAGCGGCGTCGCCTCGGCGACACTCGTCGGTGGTGGCCGCGCCCCGGTGGATCAGGCGGCATTTTTCAATGCGGTGCTGGTGCGCTATCCCGACCTGCTCGACACGTACCTGACGGTGGGAGGCCTCTGCCACCCGGCCGACAACTTCGGTGCGATCCTGGCGGTGGCCGAGCACGTTGACGCTACGGGGGCCGATTTCCTGCTTGCCCTCGCCGTCGCCTACGAGGTCCAATGCCGGTTCAGCGCACAGGTTCCCGTGATGGCGCGCGGCCTCAACCATGCGCTGCAGCTGGCGATGTCCGTCGCGGCGGGATCGGCGAAGCTGCTCGGGCTGGACACCGAACGCACCGCTAATGCCATCGCCGCCGCCGCGGCCGACAACGTATCCCTGGCCGCTGTCCACGCGGAACCGGTGTCGAACTGGAAAGGCATCTCGCCCGCCATTACCGGCATGCGCGCGGTGTACACGACGATGTTGGCTGCCCGCGGCATCACCGGACCCAAGTCGCTGTTCGAAGGCCCGCATGGACTGGTGCAACTCTTCGATCGGCCAATCGATTTCAACACCGCCGACCGCAGACTCACGTCGGTCGAGCAAACCTACCTCAAGCAGTACTGCGCATTGATTCACGGGCAGGCCATCATTGACGCGCTGTTGGCGATCCGAACCGATCAGAATCTGCGCGGCGACGACATCGCAGGGGTGTCCATCGAGGTCTTCCAGAACGCGTATGACATCGCCGGCGGGGGAGCGTACGGCAACAAGGATCATCCCCGGACCAAGGAACAGGCCGACTACAACCTCAAGTACCTCGGCGCGGTCGCATTGCTCGACGGTGGGGTGGGGCCCGAACAGCTTGAGACCGAACGTGTTCTGCGCAGCGATGTCCAGCAGCTGCTGGCGCGGGTCGACGTGATCGTGGCGGCCGACCTGACCGCGGACTATCCGCAACGCACCGCGACGCGGGTGCATATTCTCACCCGCGACGGGCGGGAATTCAGCCGTGAGGAAAGCGATTACGAGGGGTCACCGACCCGGCCGATGTCGTGGGAGCGCGTCGTGGACAAGTTTGGCTGGCTCGCCGAGCCCTGCTGCGACGAGGCGTTGCGCGCCGACATCATCGCTGCCGTCGAACGCATCGATGACATCTCCGTTGCCGAGTTGGCAGGTCTGTTGGGCGCGGTGAGCCCGGTGCCACAGCGACCACGCAGCGCCCCGCGGTTCTGAACCAGACCCGCGGGGCCTAGCGCGCCCTCTTGCGTCGTTTGCTGCCGGCGTTGAATGATCGGCCATGCGCAAAGATCGCGGCATCAACCGCTGGGAGTTGGTCACCTGCGCGCTGGCAGGCCATGTCACCTACGCGCCCGATGAGCAGGCGCTCGCCAACCGGCTCACCGGCACGACCGGATTGGGCGAAGTGTGGCGGTGTCTGCGCTGCGGGGAATTCGTCGTCGGGGCACCGCATGGCAAGGGCCACGCCGAAGATGCTCCGATGATTATGCGCGGCAAGGCTTTACGACAAGCCATCATCATTCGCGCTAGCGGTCGAACGCCTGTTCCGGGCGGTGGTGATCGTGCTCGCGGCGTATGCGGTGTGGACGTTCCGCGGCGCGCGGGGATCCATTCAAGCCACCCTGGATCGTGACCTGCCGATCTTTCGGGCCGCCGGATTCAAGGTCGACCAGATGACGGTCGTGCACGAGCTGGAAAAGGCGCTGGCCGCCAAACCTTCGACGTTGGCGCTGCTGACCCTGATGCTGATCGCTTATGCGCTGATCGAAGTGCTCGAGGCCGTCGGCTTGTGGTTACTCAAGCGCTGGGGCGAATACTTCGCGGTGATCGCCACCGCGGTCTTTTTGCCGTTGGAGATCCATGACCTGGCCAAGGGCATCACGATGACCCGCGTGGTGACTTTCAGCATCAACATCCTCGCGGTGATCTACCTGCTGGTCTCCAAGCGGCTGTTCGGCCTGCGGGGCGGCCGCAAGGCCTACGACGAGGAGCGCCGCGGCGAGCAGCTGCTCGACGTCGAGCGGGCCGCCATGGCGACATGACGTTCACTGCTTGGGGCTGATGAACACGCCCTCGGCCGCCACGGTGACTCCGTCCTCGTCGGCGATGTGGCCGACGGAGTACGTCTTGACCCCTTCGATTCGCTCGATGTGCGCTTCCGCCCGCAGGGGACGGCCGAGCGCGGTGCGGCGCCGATAGCGCAGCGTCAGGGTGCCGGTGTAGGCGGGCCGGCCCAGCTTGTGTGCGGTCGCACCCAGCACGTGGTCGAGGATCAGTGCAGACACCCCGCCGTGAACGTGCTCCGGGGGGCCCTCGTATGCCGCACCGAGGGTGAATTCCGACCACACCAGCCCATCCGGTTCGTGATGGAGCACCAACGGCGGGGCGACGGCGTTGCGCAGACCGACCACCGCATTGCCCCAGGCGACCGTCTCACCGTCCGGCGTGACGTGCACGCCGAAGGTTCCCGGCCGCGCCGAGGCACTCAATTCGTCTGCGGCACTGTCGATTTTGGCCTTTGCCACAGCCACTGTGGCGGGGTCGGCTTCGGTGCGGATGCTGAGGTCGACGAGTCGGCGGATCGACTCGGCCAGCGGCCCGTAGACCGATTCGAGCCGACGGTAGTCAGTGCAGAGCAACTCGTCAGACATATAGGTAACCTAACAGTTGACTGGTCACGGTTCGGTTTCGGTAGCGGCGGCGACCGCGGACCTGTGGCACACTGGAAGTGATTCCCGCCAATGTTGGTGGATTTCCATTGTGGCAGAGCCATTTTGGTCAGCGCGAAGCTAATCATGCCTCTTCGAAGCGATTCGGGGCGCTGCACTGGGTTAGCACTGGTCCAGCGGTTCGGACCTTCGGTGGGCGCGTGACGCGCATGTCGCGATGACCGGGAGTGTGCGCTACGCCACAAACGGCATTAGCTCGGTGTTCACCTTCTTGCTGCACACTTGTAAAACAGCTGGGGTGAACTTAACAAGTCGGCTGACTAGGCCGATTGGAGGAGAGGTCGACACTGTGACAACACTGCAGACCTTGATGAACCAGGGCACTAGCAACCTCGACCTAGTGGGCCCGATCAAAGCGCGCGCCTGTGACGCGCTGAACGCCGTGCGCAGAACCAGGTCACGTGGCCAGGCGGCCGAACTACGCGTGATGCGCAGGGGCGCGGAGCGCTGCTGACCCGCTGATCGGGTCGATACAATTTGGCGTGCGCTGCGGGTGTCCTGCCCCGGCGTGTCGCCGCCCTGGATGCACACTCGACGCCGTCGACGCACACCCAATCGTCGGCGATGCCAGGGCCAGTGGTCGGCGATGGGAGATCCAGTTGCGCGCGAGTGGGTCGCGGTGACGGTCGGCGTCATTTGCGCAATCCCGCAGGAGTGGGCGTACCTGCGCAGCGCCCTGTCGGGAGCTGACCGCGAGCAGATTGCACAGGTCACCTTCGATACCGGCGAACTCGACGCACACCGGGTGGTGCTAGCGGCTGCCGGCATGGGCAAGGTCAACACCGGACTGGTGGCCACCCTAATGGCCGATCGATTTCGTTGCCGCACAATCGTTTTCACTGGAGTGGCGGGCGGATTGGATCCGCGGTTGCACATCGGCGACATCGTCATCGCCGACCGTGTCGTGCAGCACGACTTCGGGGTCATCGAAGACGAGCGGCTAGCGCCCTATCAGCCGGGGCATGTCCCGTTCATCAACGCGACCGAACGCTTCGGCTACCCGGTGGAGCCCGAACTCATCGACCGTGTCAAACGCCGCCTCGAGGGATTCACCGTTGCGCCATTGCCGGCCGCAGCCGGCGGCACGGGTACGCCGGTGCGGATCAGCTACGGAACGGTCTTGACCGGTGATCAGTACCTGCACTGCGAATCCACCCGCACCCGGTTGCACGACGATTTCGGTGGCCTGGCCATCGACATGGAGGGCGGTGCGCTGGCCCAGGTCTGCGAAGCCTTCGCGATTCCCTGGCTGGTGATCCGCGCACTTTCCGACCTTGCCGGTGCCGACTCCGGCGTCGACTTCAACCTCTTCGCTGACGAGGTCGCGATCAGCTCGGCGCGCATCCTGATGCAGCTGCTCCCGGTGCTCAGCTGAGCCGGCCGTCTTCCCCGGCGCGCTCACGTTCGCGCCGGCGCGCCCTTGACGCGCGCAGATTGGCGACGTTGCCGCATGTCTTCACGTCGTGCCACACCCCACTGTTGTTCTTCGAGCGGTCGTAGAAAGTCGACCCGCAATCGTGGTTGTGGCATCGCTTGACCCGCCGCCAGGTGCCGTCCTGTTGGCCGAGCATGATCTCGGCCCAGAGCGCCGAAGCCAGCCAGTGCCAGCCGCTACCCCGGGGCTCGAGCCGCACGTCGCCAGTATCCGATAGCCCGAACGACGCGGAAATTGCGACCGCGCTCCGCCGATCCGGCAGTTGGCCGGCGACCATCTTCGCGATCGTGTCGCGTAAGGCCCGAAGTCTCGATAGATCCGCGGCGTTCAGTGCGGGCGGCTCAGCGTCCACGCCGCGTAGCTTCGACCAGGTTCGTACCGCACCGGCGACCCAGTCCCGCGCTAGCGCGGGTTCGGCCAGTAGATCCGGTCCGTGGTCCTGTATGCGGAACGTATTGAGGAAATCCTGCACCAACCCCAGTCCGCCGGGCGCCAACGCGACTGGCAGTCGCTGTGACGCAGACCAGTTAGACATATGCAAATACTACTTGACTATGTCAAGGTCGGCAATTACGGTGACAGAGTCAAAGCTATTTCACTTAAGTCACGGAGGGCGATCATGGTCAACATCAAGGGGTCGACGGTCCTGGTCACCGGCGGACAGCGCGGGCTCGGTAAGGCCATCGTGGACGAGTTGCTGCGCAGGGACGCGGCCAAGGTCTATGCCACGGCGCGAGCACCCAAGCCCAGTGAGGACCCCCGTGTCGTGAGCGTCGCGCTCGAGGTAACCAACGCGGATTCGGTTGCCGCGCTGGCTGTTATGGCAGCCGATACCAACATCGTCATCAACAACGCCGGCACTTCGGGTGCGCTCAACCTCCTCGACAGCGACATCGAGGAGATTCACGCAGTGTTCGAGACCAATTACTTCGGCGCGCTTCGAGTCGGCAAGGCGTTCGCACCGGTGCTGGCCCACAACGGCGGTGGAGCGCTGGTCAACATCCACTCGGTGGCGTCCTGGCTCGGCGGCATGGGTGGCTACGGCGACTCAAAGGCTGCCATTTGGGCGGCTTCCAATTCGTTGCGCATCGAGCTCGAGACGCAGAGCACGCTGGTCACCGGAGTACACGTGGGCTACCTAGACACCGAAATGTTCGCCCATATCGACGCGACGAAGAACGACCGGCGCCAGATTGCCCGCGAGATTGTCGACGGCATCGAGCGCGGAGACACCGAGGTGCTGGCCGACGAGGTCAGTCGTCATGTGAAATCAGTGCTGTCCGGGCCGGTTGAGGCGCTCCAAATGCGTTGAGATTCGGGGTTCGACACGTGGAAGTCAGGCCGCGGCCGGGTTGGTGGTCGGGCGAGCCCGATCGCGGGTCACGGGTTTGGATTGGCGCATGGCTGATACGGATCCCGAAGGCATTGTCAGTGCAACCCGCGTCGTCTCGGCCAGCGCCCAGCGCATCTTCGAACTGATCGCCGAGCCGTCCAGTCAGCCCAGCTGGGACGGCAACAACAACCTCGCGTCGTCTGCTCCCGGGCAGCGCGTCCACGGCGTGGGCGACGTATTCAAGACGACGTTGACCAACGGCGGCGTGCGGGAAAATCATGTCGTGGAATTCATCGAAGGCACCAAGATCGCCTGGCGTCCAGCAGAACCCGGCAAGCAGCCGCCTGGCCATCTGTGGCGCTGGGAGCTCAGCGAGATCAACTCCACCCTGACCACCGTCACGCACACCTACGACTTCACCAACCTGACCGATCCCAAGCGGCTAGAGAGGGCTCATTCGACGACGCCGGAGATGCTGCGCGAGTCGATGGATAAGCTCGCGATGCTGGCGCAGCGCTCCGAGTAGAGCGCTACGGTCACTGCATGGCTCTACCACCAGCGGGAAACGACCGTGCCGCCATCGTCACCGGCGCCTCATCGGGCATTGGCGAGCAGTTCGCCGAAATCCTGTCGCGGCGCGGCTACCAGGTCGTGCTGGTAGCCCGCAGCGCCGACCGCCTTGAAGAGTTCGCCGGACGCCTGGGGCCCAACGCCCACCCGCTGCCCGCGGACCTGTCCGATCGGTCCGCGCGGGCAGCGTTGCCGGATCGGGTCGCCGCGCTCGGCCTGACTCCGGACATCCTGATCAACAATGCCGGGCTCTCCACACTCGGACGCGTCGCCAAATCGGTTGCCGAGCAAGAAGTCAACCTCGTCGAGGTTGATGTGGCCGCGGTCGTCGATCTGGTTAGCAGGTTCTTGCCCGGCATGGTCGACCGTCGTCGAGGCGCCATCCTGAACGTCTCGTCGGTGGCCGCGTTCGGTCCGTTGCCTGGCCAAGCGGCATACGGCGCCGCCAAGGCATTCGTGCTGTCCTACACCCACAGCCTGCGCGGTGAACTGCGCGGCACCGGGGTTACCGCGACCGCGCTGTGCCCAGGGCCGGTGGACACCGGATTCGGTGAAGCCGCCGGCTTCGACAAAGCGGAAGCCGAAGCCGCCCTGCCGCGGATCATGTGGGTTCCCGTCGACAAGGTCGCCCAGGCCGGGATCGACGGGCTGGCTGCCGGCAAGGCGATCGTCGTCCCCGGTCGTGTCAATCGGATTGCTTCGGCACTTTTCCGGATCGCGCCACCCGAATCGCTGTTGCCGCTGCTGAGGCGCGGTCACCCGGCTTTCAAAAACGACTAGTAACGAAAATTGGGCCTCAGCCGAATTTGGCGCGCACCCACTGCAACGTGCCGAGGTTCTTCACTCGCACGCTGACGAACCCGTTGTCTTCCAGGATGTCGCCGATTTCGTCTTCACCGAACACATGCGCCCCAATGTTGGGCAACAGCTGCCAAACTCGCGCGGCACGCCCCGCAGACGGGACCATGATGGCCAGCCGCCCGCCCGGTCGCAGCACCCGCCCCATCTCTGCCAGCGCGGCCGCCGGGTCGGGAACCAACTGAAGGGCCGCCATCGAAACCACTGCGTCGACAGTGTCGTCGCGCAGCGGAAGTCGTTGTGCGTCAGCCCGAATGAAGCCGACGTGCGGGCCTGCCTCGTTGCGGACGGCCCGGGCCAGCATGGCCTCGGAAATGTCTACACCCAAGGCCAGGCCGTCCTTGCCCGCCGCGCGGGCGAGCGACGCGGTGACGGTGCCCGGACCGGAGCCGACATCCAGCACGGTCCCGCCGGGCGGGATGTCCAGCCACTCGGCGGGGTGTTGCAACGCGGCGATCAGCCGCCGCGACAACGCCTGGGCGTTGTCGTAGAGCATCGACCCGATGGGTGATGCCCACACCGCCTGGATCGGGCCGGTGTTCTTCGGGACGTCCGGCGATTCGGTGCCGAGTAGATCGAGATAGCCCTTACCGGCATCTGGGTCAGCCGGCGGATCGGCAAGCAGATCCACTGCTTTGCGCAGCGCGGGCGGAAGCGAGACGTGCACGTCAGTCATGCGTACTCCTTCGATCAAATATCAAGCTGTACGCCGAAATTCTGGAGCCGCGACGCTGTCAGCCCCCAACGCAGCCTACGCGCGGCCGCCGGGCACCTCGACCCGCCGAAAATGTGGGGTTCGTTAACGGTTGACGACCGCGTGCTCACTCACCAGGGCGTACAGCCGCCACCGGCCAGGCACGCCTTTGAGTGTGCTCTCGCCGCGGTCGGTGAACCTGTGCCGCGATCGGGTGACGATGTCGCGCAGCGTCGACGACACCAATACCTCGCCGGGGCCGGCAAGGGCGGCAACCCGGGCGCCGATGTGCACGGCCATGCCGGCGACATCGTCTTTCAAGGCGCCGCGTACCTCCACTTCGCCCGCGTGGATGCCGACCCGCACCTCGATTTCCAGCACTCGAACAGCGTCGACAATGGCGTCCGCGCACGCGATCGCCGCGCTCGGGCTGCTGAACGTTGCCACGAATCCGTCTCCGGCCGTGTTGACTTCGCGGCCGGAGAAGCGCTGCAGCTCGTGGCGCACGATGGTGTCGTGATTGTCCAGCAGATCGCGCCACCGGTCGTCGCCGAGCAAGGCGGCGCGCTCGGTCGAGCCGACGATGTCGGTGAACACGATCGTGGTGAGCAGGCGTTCGGCATCCGACCCGCCGCGTACTCCGGTGACGAACTCCTCGATCTCGTCGAGCATCGGCGCGGTGTCGCCCACCCAGTACAGCGTGTCTTCACCCGGTAGCTCGACGAACCGTGATCCGGCGATGTGCTCGGCAAGGTACTGACCGTTCGCGACGGGGGTGAAGCCCGAATCGGTGCGATGCAGAATCAGCGTCGGGGCGCTGATACGCGGGAGCGTGTCGCGGGCGTCGGCCTGCCGGATGGTCTGGATCATCGCGCGGGCCATGCTGGGCGAGGCGGCACGGTTGCCGGCCGTGTCCCACCAGGTACAGAAGGCGCCGTCGCGCGCGACGCTGGGCGCGATAATGCCCAGCATGTCGAAGCCTTGATCTACGGCGTCCGGGTCGATGGCCACGGTTGTGTACGGATCGATGGTGTCGACCTGTGCGCCCATCGGATAGTCGGGGGCGTACAAGGTGCGGGCCGAGCCATTGATGATGACCAGGCTGCTCACCCGTTCGGGGTAGTCGGCCGCCAGCACGAGTCCGGTCATCGCGGTGAAGCCTGGCGCCACAATCGTTGCCTGCTCGCAGTCGACTGCGTTCATCACGGAAATGACGTCATTGGCCCAGAATTTCGGTCCGATCAGGTCAGCCGAGGAAACCCGTGACGACAGGCCGATCCCACGCTGGTCGAGGCGAATCACCCGCGCGAACGACGCCAGCCGACGGTGAAAGCGGTACATGGACGGCTCTGCGTCGACAGAGTCGATCGGGATGGAAGGCCCGGGCAGCAGCAGCAGGTCCATCGGCCCATCGCCAAACATCTGGTAGGCGATGTCCGTCTCGCCACAACTGGCGTATCGGGTTCGTGGTGGCCCGGACGACCTGGTCACTGCTTCAGGCTAAATCAGGACTATGACAAGTCGCCGATGATGGGTACCAGATAGCGCGCGGCGTACTCCCGGACCGCGGCGTGATCCGAGATGTCGAGCCGGTCGGTGGGGAACACGATGATGCCGAGCGCTACCCGCAGCAGAATGTCGGCGATGTTGGCCAGGTCGGTGTCGGGACCGGCTGCCCCACATTTGCGCAGGTTATTGGCGATCCCGCCGGCGAATTGGCCGATCGGGAAGACGTGCGATCGGGAGAACAGGCCGAACAGCTCCGGTTCGCTTTCCACGATCCGGGAGTACAGCGGCGAGTCCTGGACCAGGCGCACGCCGAGCGTGAACGCCTCGATCACCGCTTGTCGCGGATTGCAACCGGCGGTGGCCCGGTCCAGGGTGGAGAAGAAGAGCTCACCCTCGCGGCGCAGCACCTGTTCGACCAGGTCATCCTTGGTGGGAAAACGCCGGTAGATGGTGCTGCGGCTGACCCCGGCGCGAGCCGCGACGTCCTCGATGTTGGCGCGTCGCACGCCGTACGTCTCGAAGACCGACCGCGCGGTGTCCAAGATGGTGCGGTCGACATCGCTGATCTCAGCGAGATCGCCGCCAAGGCTGCGGTTCTGCATGGATCACGACCCTCACGGCAAACTCGACGCACGAATGCTAGCTTTGGAACAAAGATACACTTTTGTGTCAACGCTTCAGGGGAGGTGGGCATGACCGCCCGCAACGACCAATTAGCCGGCCCGACGGCCGGTGTCCGTTTCGACACCGGCGTTCGGGAAGCGATCCCTGTCTTAGCTGAGGGGCCGATCGACGACGAGGGCGCCGATGCGGCGCCGCGGCTGGGGCCGGAGTCCCTGATCTGGAAGTTCTACGGCGATCACCGCACCCAATTCTTCGGGTTCCAACGCGTCGCCGGTGTCGAGAACTGCATCGAGCAACTCGCCCAGGGAGTGCTCGATCACTCGGTGGTCTTCAGCGACACGTTGGGCCGGGCCAAGCGAACCGCACCGCCGTTGATGAACACCGTCTACTCCGACGACCCACACGAGTGGGGCCGCAAGGTACGCGATTTCCACAAACCAATCAAAGGCACCATCAGCGACGGCTCCAGGTATCACGCCCTGAATCCCGAGTTGTTCTATTGGGCGCACGCAACTTTCGTCGATCAGGTCATCTACAACACCGACATGTTCATCCGTCGGCTGTCGGACGCGGAGAAGGAACAGATCTACAACGAAGGCAAGCTCTGGTACAGCCTGTATGGAGTCAGCGAGCGTGGCCAGCCCCAGACCTATGCTGACTTCGTCGCCTATTGGGACGACATGCTCGAGCGGTTCGTGCCGCATAAGACCGTTCTGTACGGCACCGGCTACATCCGCAAAGGAATCCCGGGGCCGAGCTGGATACCCAAGGGGATCTGGAAGATCCTTTCCGCGCCGCTGAACGCCTACACCCGCCTCGTGCTGGTCGGAACAATGCCGCCTCAGATGCGCGATGTGTGTCAGATGCAGTGGGATGCGAAGAAGGAGAAGAGGTTTCAGCGATTCGCTGCCGTCGTCCGCGGGTTGAATCCAGTGTTCAACCGGTTGCCGCTGTGGTTGCTCTACACATCGTGGGCGGCTAAGGCATGGCGCCGGGCGGGCGTAGACCCGCGCCGGCTCTCCCACCGCGCGTCCTAGCTGATCCGCAGCAGCCGTTCGGCGTTGCCGTGCGCAACCTTTTCCCGGTCGGCTGCCGACAGCGTCGTCTGCTCGAAACCCCGCACCGCATCGTAGGACGACTCGTAGGGGTAGTCGATGGAGAACATCACCGCATCGGCACCGACCTCGAGCACGGCACCCAGCATCGCCGCCGGCGAAAACACGCCACTGTTGGTGAACACGATGTTGGTACCGAGGTAGGCCGACGGCGCGCGCTGCAGCGTGCTGGTCGCCCCCAACGACGTTGACGCGAAACGGGAGTCCAGGCGGCTGCGCTGGAACGGTAGGAACTCGCCCATATGTCCCAAAATCATTGTCGCGCCGGGATGCCGGTCGAACACTCCGCTGAACAGGATCCGTAGCGCGTGCCCGCCGACTTCGGCGGCCCAGCTCCAGGTCGCGCCGTACAGTTCCGGACGTCCTTCGATGACCTGCCAGTTGTCGGCCGGCGGTGACCCGGGATGCAAATACAGCGGTACGCCAAGGGATTCCGCCGCCGACCACACCTCGTCATACTCGGGTGCATCCAGGTAACGGCCGCCGGGTCCCGTCACGCAATCGTTGACCAGCGCGCCACAGAATCCGTCCGCGGTAACGGCGCGTTCGAGTTCTGCGGCTGCGGCGGCGGGATCTTGTAGCGGCAACGCGGCAAATCCGCGGAATCGATCCGGGTGCTCGGCGATGACCTTGGCCAGGTAGTCATTGGCGAACCGCGCGTTATCGCAAGCGCGCTCGGCGTCGATGTCGACCTGTAGTCCCGGAGCCGTCAGCGACAGCACCTGGATGTCGATTCCCGCATCGTCCATCTCCGCGAGCCGGTGCCCGGCGAAATCAGGAAGCCGGAGCTCGCAGCGCTCGGCGTACTGCGGCTGCATGCGCTTCCAAAGCTGCTGATGGACCACCGTGGGCTGGCGCTCGGCCAGCTCGGGGATGAAGAACGCTTCCTCTAAGGCGATGTAACGCATCGGCTTTCCTCACTGTCGTCTGCACTTTCTCCCTTCGACTCTGCGCCCCGAAGCACCTATTTGTAAAATGAATATTTAGTATTGCAGTCATGCTTACGACGCATATCGATCGAGTCGATCTGAATCTGTTGCCGCCGCTGGTGGCGTTGCTCGAGGAGCGCCATGTGTCGCGTGCCGCCGACCGCCTTGCGCTCAGTCAGCCCGCGATGAGCCGAGCCCTGCAGCGGTTGCGCCGGCACTTTGGCGACGAGCTGCTGGTTCGGGGCCCCGACGGCTACTCCCTGACGCCGCGCGCTGAGCGCATCAGGGACCAATTAGCCACCGTGGTAACCGAATTGGATCAGCTGTTCGCCAACGAGACGTTCGATCCCGCCACGACCCCGCAGTCGTTTCGCCTCGCCGTCAGCGACTACACCGTCGCGGCGTTCGGCCCCGCGCTGGTCCGGCGGATCCTGAGGCAATCGCCGAATTCGACGGTCATCTGTGAGGCCCTCGACGCGCGCGTGTTCGACAAATTGGATGCCGGGACGCTCGACCTGGCGATCTACGGCCGCGCGGCACCCGAGCGGTACAGCAGCCAGCACCTGTTCACCGATCGGTTCGTCTGCGTGGTGGCCGCCGAACACCCGCTTACCGCGCGCACCTCGGTGTCGCTGTCGCAGTACCTGCGCTGGCCGCACTTGAGCATCGACGTCGGCCGGCCGTGGGTGGACCTGGCGCTCGAATCGCGCGGCGCCACCCGTCGCGTCGCTGTCGTCCTGCCGTACCACGTGGTGGGGTCCAGCATTCTGCCCGGCACCGATCTGGTCCTGACGGTTCCGGCCCGGCTGGTCTCGCAGTTTGCCGATTCGAGCCGCGTTCGGGTACTGCACGCCCCCCGCGAGCTGGGTGACGTGCAGTTCTACACGGTCTGGCATCCACGCCTCGACTCCGATCCCGCCCACAGCTGGCTTCGCGGGATCGTGCGCGACGTAGCGGGTCCGGCTTCGCGCCGGCGGACCGCGGCGAAGTCCAACGCCGATTCCTGACCGTCAGAAGGCGCCTGGGGCGAAAACTGTGGGCTGGCCCACAGTAGATTGGGGCATCCCGCTACGTCAGCCCGAGCGTGAGGAGCACAAGCGATGCAAATGACGGGTAATACCGTGCTGGTCACTGGCGGCGGCAGCGGCATCGGCCGCGGCTTGGCCGAGTCGTTGCACCGACTCGGCAACCAGGTAGTGATCGCGGGCCGCCGTCGTGAGCTGCTGCAGGCCGTCGTGGCGGCCAACCCCGGCATCGAGTGCATGTCACTGGATCAATCCGACGCGGCCGACGTCAGGCGGTTCGCCGTCGAGCTGACCGACCGCTATCCGGAATTCAACGTCCTGGTCAACAACGCCGGGACACAGCGCGTCGAGGACCTCACCGCCAGTAACGTTGGTCTGGCCGAGCAGAGCATCGCGATCAACCTGATGGGCCCGATCCGGCTGATGTCGACGTTGCTCCCGGCGCTGTTACGCAAGCCGCGCGCGGCGATCCTCAACGTGACGTCGGGCCTGGGGTTCATGCCGAGCGCCCTTACGCCGACCTATTGCGCCACCAAAGCAGCGCTGCACTCCTACACCGAGTCGCTGCGCTTCCAGCTTCGCGACACCGCGGTCCAGGTCATCGAAGTTATTCCGCCGCATGTGCAGACCGGGTTGCAGGGCGAGCGCGGATTCGATCCGCGGGCAATGCCGCTGGATGACTACATCGCCGAGACGATGGCCTTGTTGCAGTCGCAGCCCGACGCCGACGAAATCGTGGTGGAACGCGTCAAGGCTTTCCGATACGCCGAGCGCGACGGCACCTATCACGACATCTACCCCGCCTTCAATGAGGCGATCACGGCCTGGCTGCGTAGCCGGGACAGCTGAAAACCCCGCTGTCACACAGAATTCGCTGCAGCATGGGCTAACGTTCAGTCGTTGTATGCCCGGTGCGGGCTGAGCCTGTGTGGCGGGCCCGACCGGCATGCGACAGGATCGATGGCATGGACGATGTCGACTTTTCGTTGTTGGACGTCCCGAGATCGGCACCGGTCGAAGACCCCGAGGCCTTTTTGCGCGCGGCGATCGCCTGGCACTTCGGTGCCGACACCGGATCCGCCTTCTGGCTGCGGACCGCCGGGACGCTGGATTTCGACCCGTTGACCGATGTCAAGACCTTCACCGATCTGCGGTTGTTTCCTAATCTGCTCAGCGAGCTGCGTAATGTGCCGGTCGAGGATCTGATCCCGCGCGGATACGGCTCACCGCCACCGGTACCGCAGGTATTCGAGTCCGGAGGTACCACCGGCGCTCCGAAACGTACTGCGCAGCTTCCGGATTGGGTCGCGCAAGTCGTCGAATGGCAAACCGACGACTTCGCCACCGGCGGCTTCCAGCGTGGCCGGGGCTTCCTGTGCCTGATGCCGAGCGGTCCGCACGGCGTGGGCTACTTCTCGCGGCTGGTCGCCGAGCGGCTGGGCTCGGCATTTCACGCGATCGACCTCGATCCGCGCTGGGTGAAGAAGATCGCCGCGCGTGACGCCGCCGGGGAAGTGGCGGCCTACCTCGACCACGTCCTCGAGCAGGCGGTACACGTTCTGCGGACGCAGAACGTCGCGAATCTGCATGCCACCCCGCCGTTGCTCGAGGCGATCGCCCGCAACGACGATCTGGTGGATTTGGTGAATGCCAAGATCCGCTACCTGTTGCTCAGCGGTGCGCACGTGGACGCCGACACGCTTGACCTGCTGCGCGACATCTTCCCCGATACGACGATCACGATGGCCTTCGGCAGCACGATGATTCTCTCGCAGGCTGTCACCCGAATCGATGGCGACGCATTCGTTTTCGACCCGCGAACACCGTATGTGGTGTTCTGGGTGATCGACCCCGACACCGGAGAGCAAGTACCCTACGGGCAGCTCGGCCAGGTGGTGATGAACCACATCAGCAAGGGCATGTTCCTGCCGAACAACCTAGAACGCGATATGGCGATCCGGATAGCCGGGCCCGCAGGACAACTCAGCGATTCGGTCTGTGCGGTACGGCCGGTCGCCACCTTCGAAGGCGAGGCCGTGATCGAGGGCGTGTACTGACGTGACCAGCGTGCTGATCGACGCGCTCGGACCCAGCGGCGAGTATCGGACGCGCAACCGTGAGATTGTCACCAGCACAGCCGGGATGCCCGTCGCCGAGCTGAGTCTTGTTCCGCCGCTGTATGTGTCGCGCACCGTCAGCGCGCAGCGCAAGGTCGCGCCGCTGCCGGTTGCGCAGCGTGAAAAGGCTTTGGCCGGCGCGGCCGACAACTTCTCGACCGCCGTCATCGGCGGCCTGGACTTTGCCGCATATGTCGAACTGGCCAGCCGGATTTCGGGAGTTCCGATCGCGGTCACCCGTGCCGGAGCCCTGGGTGTGGCCGACGCCGTTGCCCACGCATGCGACGCGGTGTGCCCGGCGCGACCGATTGGCGCGGCGCGCGACTGGCGCGAGGACCGCACCCGCCGCGGCAGCGCGGTCTGGACGCGTCGCGGCGAGGTGTTCGCCGTGCACGCCGCGGGAAACGGCCCGGGCGTACACGGCCTGTGGCCCCAGGCGCTGGCGCTGGGCTACCGGGTCGCGGTGCGCCCGTCGCGGCGCGAACCCCTCACCGGCCATCGACTGGTTAACGCGTTGCGCCAGGCCGGCTTTCGACCCGAAGACGTGGTCTTTCTGCCCACCGATCATGGGGGAGCAGACGAGATCATTCGCTGCGCCGATCTCGCCATGGTGTACGGCGGCCAGGATGTTGTGGACAAATACGCCGTCGATCCGGCGGTGATCGTGAACGGACCGGGTCGCGCGAAGATCCTGATCACCGCCGACCGGGACTGGCGCGATTACCTGGACCTGATCGTCGACTCGATCGCCAACCTGGGTGGCATGGCGTGTGTCAACACCACCGCGGTGCTGTTGGAGGGCGACCCGGCCCCGCTGGCGGCGGCGATCGCCGAACGGTTGGCGACGATCGAGCCGTTGCCCACCGAGGATGAGCGGGCGACCCTGCCGACCCAGCCCGTCGCTAGGGCGCAAGCGCTGGCGGACTACCTGGCGACTAAGGCGGCGGGCACCACCGCGCTGCTGGGCGCAGATCAGGTCGTCGCCACGCTGGGCGACGGCTACGCCGCGCTGCGTCCGGCCGTCCATCTGCTGGCCGAACCCGACGTCGACAAGCTCAACATCGAACTGCCGTTCCCCTGTGTGTGGGTGGCGCCGTGGCCGCGCGACGCCGGCCTGGGCCCGCTGCGACAGTCCTTGGTAGTCAACGCGATCACCGGTGACGACGACTTGATCGACGGCTTGCTCGCCGAACCGACCATCAGCAATGTCTACCGCGGAAACCACCCGACGTTCTTGCACGCTCCCGAAATCCCGCACGACGGGTTCCTGGCCGACGTACTGATGCGCAACAAGGGTTTCATGCGGGACTAGCGGGCGTTGACGTAGGGCAGCAGCGCCATCTCGCGGGCATTCCTGATCGCGGTGGCTACCTGCCGTTGCTGCTGAACCGTCAGGCCGGTGACGCGGCGCGAGCGGATTCGGCCGCGCTCGGAGATGAACATCCGCAACGTCGTGATGTCTTTGTAGTCAACGTGCTTGATCCCGAGGGTGCTCAGCAGGTTCTTCCTTTTCTCGAACGGCTGGGTCCGGCTCGGGCGGGTCTGCTGTTTGGACTTGCCGGCCATCTACCAACTCGCCTTTCGGACGCCGGGAAGTTGCCCTTCATGCGCCAGCTCGCGCATCCGCACCCGGGACAACCCGAACTTGCGCAGGTGCCCGCGCGGACGACCGTCGACCGAGTCGCGGTTGCGTACCCGCACCGCGCTGGCGTCGCGAGGCTGGCGAGCCAGCGCCTGCTGTGCGGTCAGCCGTTGTTCGGCAGTGCTCGCCGGAGATCGGATGATCTCTTTGAGGATGGCCCGGCGTTCCGCGTAGCGTGCGACGATCGCGCGGCGCTGCTCGTTTTTGACGATCTTGGATTTCTTGGCCATCAGCGTTCTTCCCGGAATTCGACATGGCGGCGGACCACCGGGTCGTACTTGCGCAGCGTGAGTCGGTCCGGGTCGTTGCGCCGGTTCTTGCGGGTGATGTAGGTGTAGCCGGTACCCGCGGTGGAGCGCAGCTTGACGATGGGACGAATCTCGTTGCGCGCCATCAGATCCGCTGCCCTTCCCGGCGCAGTCGCGCAACGACGGCCTCGATGCCGTCGCGATCGACGACCTTGATCCCTTTGGCGCTCACCCGCAGCGTGATACGCCGGCCCTCCGACGGCAGGTAGTACGTCTTGGTTTGAATGTTGGGCGACCATCGCCTCCGGGTTCGGCGATGCGAGTGCGACACCGAGTTACCGAAACTCACTGTGCGCCCGGTGACCTGACAGTGCATGGACATGATGCCTCCCCTCCTCTGGGCGACCCACCGTTATTGAAAATCATTTTCGACAAGGCCCCGCCCCGCACTGTACCGTGGCGGAGGCGTTATTGAAAATCATTCGCAATAAGGAGTTGGGATGCGGACCCCGGTGGTGCTGGTGGCGGGTCAGGGCGACACCGATGCGGTGACGGGTGCGCTCCTGCGCGGTCCCGGAACCGTAGTAGTCGAGCACCGCTTCGACGGCCATGTCGTGCGGCGGACGACGACCATGTTGTGCAAGGGCGAATTGACCACCGCGCACGACGCACTGGAGTTGGCGCACGGGTGTGTGGCCTGCACCGTCCGTAACGATCTTTTGCTGCTGCTGCGCAAGCTGGCCCACCACGGCGGAGTCGAACGCATCGTCGTGCACTTGTCGCAGTGGATGGAACCCGAACCCATCTGCGTCGCGATCAACCACGTCCGGGTGCGGGTCGGTCCCGGCTACCCCGACGGTCCGGCCGCCTTGGATGTGGCGATCGCCTGCGTGGTGACGTGCATCGACTCCCGCAGTTGGCTCACTCGCGCGCTCGGCGAGGACGATCTGCCGGACGGGCGCACGATGGCCCAGGTCGTCGTCGGCCAGGCCGAGTTCGCCGACCTGCTGGTGCTGACCCGCCCGGAACCACTGACGCTGGCGGTGCTGCGCAGGCTTGCTCCGCGGGCGCGGATCACGGTCGGTCTCGACCGTGTCGACATAGCGCTGGCGAACCTGGAAGAGGATTCGCGGCGCGGCCGCAGCGACCATCCGCACGGCTGGCTGCTGGCCGGCCGGCCGCCCCTGGGCGCCGACGGGACGGTGCGAGTCGTCGAATTCAACGCCCGCCGCCCGTTCCACCCTGAGCGCTTACACGCCACCGTGGATCTGCTGTTGACCGGCGTGGTGCGCGCCCGCGGGCGGCTGTGGCTGGCCAGTCGGCCCGACCAGGTCATGTGGCTGGAGTCGGCCGGTGGCGGCATGCGGGTCTCTTGCGCCGGAAAGTGGCTGGCGGCCATGACCGCGCGTGAGGTGGCCAATGTCGACGCGGAACGGCGTCTGTTCGCCGAGTTGCAGTGGGAATACCGGTTCGGCGACCGGCACACCGCGATGACGGTGCTGGTCTGTGGTGGGGAGCCACCCGACATTCTCGACGCCCTGCACGGTGCGTTGCTCACCGACGCGGAAATGGCGGACCCGCGTGAGTGGCGCGGCTACCCGGACCCCTTCGGAGAATGGCACGAGGATCCTTGCGACGAAATCTCCGGCACCGCAGAAGAAGTCGCATCCGACTCCGACCGCCGGGAATCTTGAAGTCGCACCGCGTCTCACCGGCAAATTAGCGTTTAGCCAGAACCAGGGGTTCGGGCTGTGCGCATGATCTGGTAGCTGTAGGTTACGAGTCAGCGTTGGAAAAGCAGCGCTGCACCAGGACTCGGCACGCCTATCGGTGAACGCGGTGTGAAGGTGAATTTGATAGGTCAGGCCTTTAAGACGGCGACAGACCGATTGGCCAACCCGGCGCGGGTATCGGACCCCGACAAGCTGCGCGCCGCGGTTACGGGCAAGACGGTGCTGGTGACCGGCGCATCGTACGGAATCGGCGAGGCGACCGCCCGCAGGCTTGCTGCGGCCGGTGCGAAGGTGCTGCTGGTCGCCCGATCGGCGGAACGGCTCGACGACCTCGCCGCGGCGATCAACGCGGGCGGCGGGCAAGCGGTCGCCTACCCGGCAGATCTGAGCGACGAGGCTGCCGTCCACGTCCTGACCAAGCAGATCACCGAGAACCACGGCCCGCTCGACATCGTGGTCAGTAACGCCGGCAAATCGCTGCGCCGGTCGCTTCATCACCAGTACGACCGCCCGCACGACTTCCAGCGCACCATCGACATCAATTACCTGGGGCCGATCTGGCTGCTGCTGGGACTGCTGCCGGCCATGCGGGAAAACGGCGGCGGCCACATCGTGAATGTCTCGAGTGTCGGCGTGCGCGTGGTGCCCGGTCCGCAATGGGGCGCCTACCAGGCGTCCAAGGGCGCATTCGATCGCTGGCTGCGCAGCGTGGCACCCGAACTGCACGCCGACGGCGTCACTATCACGTCGGTCTACTTCGCGCTGGTCCGAACCCGGATGATCGCACCGACGCCGATCCTGGGCCGCCTTCCCGGGCTGTCCGCGCAGGAGGCCGCCGATGCCATCGCCAAGGCGATCATCGAACGCCCGCGCACCAACGAACCGCCGTGGGTATTTCCGGCCGAACTGTGCTCGGTGCTGTTGGCCGGACCCGCGGATTGGGCGGCCCGGTTGTGGCATCGTCGCTTCTTCGCCGATTCCAGCGGCCGAAAGGACCAGGGATGACAGACGGTGTGGCCGCCACGACCGCCCGCGCGTTGGTGTCCTCGCGGTTGCTGAGTGTGCCCACACCGATCGCGGCGCTGCGGCTGATCCGCGAGGTGTATCGCGGCGGCACGAATCTCGCCACGCTGGCCGCTCGCTGGCCGGATCGCACCGCGATCATCGACGACGACGGAGCGCTGACCTACCGCGAGCTGCAGACCATCACCGAGGCGCTCGCGCACGAGCTCGTCGACGCCGGTGCGGGGCCGGGCGAGGCGGTGGGGATCATGTGCCGCAACGGCCGCGGCTTCGCGGCCTCAGTATTCGCCACAGCGCTGGTCGGTGCCGATGTGGTGCTAGTGAATACGGAGTTTCGCGCCAATGCCCTCGCCGGCGCGCTGAGCACGCACCAGGTCATAACGATGTTTTGCGACAAAGAGTTTGCGGCCCAGATCCGCGAAACCGCCCCGTCGGTCCGGGTCATCGATCCGGCCGGCGCCGAGATATCTCCAGGCAAGTCGCGGCCTAAGGTTGCATCGTCGGGCCGAATCGTGTTGCTCACCTCCGGCACCACTGGCATCCCCAAGGGTGCGCCGCGCACACCCCGGATCAGCTCGGGCCTGGGGGCGGGCGTGACCATCCTCGAACGCACCGGGTTGCGCAGCGGGTCGCGAATCGCCTTGGCAACCCCCATGTTCCATGGTCTCGGATTCGGTATCATGACGCTCGCCGTCAGTCTGGGCGCCACAATGCTGACCCGCCGCCGCTTCGACGCCGAAGAAACACTCGCACAGGCGTCGTTGCAGGGCGCCGATGCGATGAGCGCCGTACCCATCATGCTGGCGCGGATCCTGGATCTGCCGCAGCGGGTGCGGTCGCGCAACCCGTTGTCGCTGCAGGTTGTCATATCCAGTGGCGATCGGCTCGATCCCAGCCTGGCGCGGCGGTTCATGGACTCCTACGGCGACATCCTCTACAACCTCTACGGCTCCACTGAGGTCGGAATTGGCTCCCTGGCAACACCTTTCGAGTTACGTCACGCCCCGGATACGGTAGGAAGACCGGTCGCCGGCTGTCCGGTTCGCATTCTCGACAAAAGCGGCAATCCCGTCGGGTCGCGGGTGACCGGCCGCATTTTCGTCGGCGGTGAGCTGGGCTCGGAAGGCTACACCGGCGGGGGCGGCAAGGCTGTCGTCGACGGCTTCACCAGTACCGGAGACATGGGCTATCTGGACAACTCGGGCCGGCTCTACATCGTCGGTCGCGAGGACGACATGATCGTCTCGGGTGGTGAGAACGTGTATCCCCGCGCGCTGGAAAACGCACTCGCCGAGCATCCTGACGTTGCCGAGAACGCGGTCGTCGGGGTGCCTGACGAGCAGTTCGGGCGCCGACTGGCAGCGTTCGTTGTTACCCGCGGGCAGCGCGACGTCGATGTGCCGGCACTACGGGAGTACTTGAAGGACAAGGTCTCTCGTTTTGAACAGCCCAGGGATATCCATATCGTCGACAGCATTCCGCGCAACCCTGCGGGCAAGGTCATACGTAGGGAACTGGCGACTTAGGCATCCGGCTGATCGTCTGGTTCGCCTTCGGGCGCGATGACGCCGACGGTCTTGTTCAGCCAGTTGGGCGCCAGCCACGAGACCGCGGTGGCACCTGCTGTCGCCCCCATCACGCCCGACCAGGCGACCGGTCCCAGCGGCGTGCATCCGAAGAACTGGCTGACCACCGGGGTTTGAATGATGCCGACCAGCACGCCCGCGCTGCCCAGTGCGGTCGCCACCACGAGTGGGCTGTGCTGGCGCGTCAGCAGGGTCTGGGCGAGCTGAGTCGTCACCAGCGCCGCCAATCCCATTGTCGCTGTGCGGCGTTCGCTGCCCGGCGTGTAGCGCCCGATGCCCCAGGCGGCCGTCGCGCCGGCGGCGGTGACGACACCACGGGTGACGATCTGGCGCATCAGCGGGGCGTCCAGCGACGGCGTGGGCCCGGTCAACACCGCGAGCCGGTGTGCGGCACGGGCCTTTTCGGCCTGCTCTTCGGTCTGGTACTGGGTTTCGTCGGGTTCGACGTATTGCGACGTGACGGCAACCGCGAGCGCGGGGAACATGTCGGTGAGCAGGTTCACCAGCAGTAGCTGACGCGTTCCCACCGGCGCGCGCCCCTGGCCGAACGCGGTCCCGATGATGGTGAACAGCACCTCGCCCACGTTGCCGCCGACCAGGATCGTGACGGCATCGCGTACACCGGCCCACATGCTGCGGCCCTCGACCAGTGCGTCGAGCAGCACGGACAGATCGCGGTCGGTCAAGATGATGTCGGCGGCTCCCCGGGCGGCCGACGAGCCCCGACCGCTCACGCCGATGCCCACGTCGGCCATCCGAATCGCGGCGGCGTCGTTGGCGCCGTCACCGACCATTGCCGTCACCCGGCCGCAGCGCTGCAGCGCGGCCACGATCTGCACCTTCTGCTCCGGGCTGACGCGAGCGAAGACCGCGACGTTGGAGACGACCTTGGCGCAGGCGTCCTCGTCGAGACCGGCAAGCTCGGCGCCGGTGATGACGCGCGCATCCGCCGGCAGTCCCAGCTGACGGGCGATCGCCCGCGCGGTGATCGGGTGGTCGCCGGTGATCAGCACCACCTCGCGGCCGGCGGCCTCCAACGCCTCGATCAACGGACGCGACGATGCCCGTGCGGTGTCGGCCAATCCGACGTAGCCCAGCAGCTCGAGGTCCTGCGCTGTGGCCTCGACGGCATCGACGTCGGTGTCCTCGTCGTGGGAGGTGCCGTTGGGCCACGGGCGCCGCGCCACCGCTAGTACCCGCAAGCCCCGCTCGGCGAGGCTGTGAACCACCGATTCCGCATGTGCACGGTCGGCCTCCGGTTCGGCGAACCGGCAGCGCGGCAGCACCACCTCCGGGGCGCCCTTGAGCATCAGTACCGGCGCGTCCGCGTCCGCGCTCAGCGT
Source organism: Mycobacterium montefiorense (assembly GCF_003112775.1). GTDB lineage: Bacteria > Actinomycetota > Actinomycetes > Mycobacteriales > Mycobacteriaceae > Mycobacterium > Mycobacterium montefiorense. The sequence goes on from NZ_BFCH01000017.1 coordinate 181,677, forward strand.
GCCGATGGCGGCGGCGTAGCCACGGCTGGACTCGAACGGCACCTCGGCGAGCAACTGCCAACCCGAATTGTTCTTGGTGAGAAGGAAACTCGCTGCGGTGATGATCGCCTCGTCGGTGGCGTGCGCATGACCCTGGCCCTCTTGGGGCTGCGGCGACGCCCACGCGGCGGCCCGCAGCACCGCGGCCGACCGCGGATCCTCGGCCTCCGGGAACGGGTCGCCCGGTTTGGCATCGTGCGGCACGGCGCACAGCACACGCAGCCGGTTCTCGGTGAGAGTTCCTGTCTTGTCGAAACATACGGTGTCGACCCGGCCGAGGGCTTCGATGGTGCGCGGCGAGCGGACCAGTACCCCGCGCGCAGTCAGGCGCTGGGCGGCGGCCAGCTGGGACAGCGTGGCCACCAGCGGCAGGCCCTCCGGCACGGCGGCCACCGCGATCGCGACACCGTCGGCGACGGCCTGACGTAACGACGCGCGGCGCAGCAACGCCAGCGCGGTCACCGCGGCGCCGCCGGTCAGGGTCAGCGGCAGCACCTTGCTGGTCAGCTCGCGCAGCCGGGCCTGGACTCCGGCAGCCGTTTCGACGTTGGCGACTGCCGAGATCGCCCGGTGCGCAGCGGTGTTGACGCCGGTAGCCACGACGATCGCGCGAGCGCGGCCCGCGATGATCGTGCTGCCCTCGAACAGCATGCTTGCCCGCTCGCGGTCGTTGACGGCGACCGGCTCCACCTGCTTGTCTACCGGGAGCGACTCTCCGGTGAGCAGTGATTCGTCGACCTCCAGGTCTTCGGCCACCAGCACACGCGCGTCGGCCGGAACCACCTCCGGTGCGGCCAGGTCGATGACGTCGCCGGGCCGCAGCGACTTGGCGGACACCGTGACCGTGCGGGTGGCGTGTTGGGCAGCCTCCAGGCGGCGTCGCATGGTGGCCACTGCCGGGACTACCACGCGGCGCACCAGCTGATCCTGCTCGGCGAAAAGTTCGGCGGCCGCCGCCTCGGCCCGCAACCGTTGTGCCCCAACGGTTATCGCGTTGGCAGTCATGACACCGCCGACCAGCAGCGCGTCGATGTTACTGCCGACGATGGCCGACGCGGCCGCGCCGACGGCCAGAATCGGGGTCAGCGGGTCGGCGAGCTCGACCCGGGTCGCCGAAGCCAGCCGAGCCAGGGTGTGCAATGGTCCGCGCAGCCCATCGAACGGTGGGCTGTAGGACAGGTCATCGAGGCGGCGGCGCCAGGACGGCGTCAGGGTCTCCACCGCCAACGGTCGCGAGCCGCCGGCCAGCCGCGAGTACACGATCTCGGGATCCAGGGCGTGCCAGGTGGTGAGCGGCTGGGGGGTCGGGTCGGGAAGGCGTAGCACCCGGCCGGCCGAGAAGGCTCCGGCCACGATCGCGGTGGCCGCGGCGGTGTTGACCGGGTTGAGCCAGCGGCGGAAGCTCATCGGGTTGGTGGGTCGCTCCTGATCGCTGCCGGTGACCAACAGCAGCCCGGCCAGCGTGGTACCGCCCTGGGCAAGGTGTACCGCCGATTCGCTGGCCGAGCGGGCCACCGGAATCGCGGACAGGATCCGAACCGCGTCGGCCAAGTCGGTGCCGGTGATGATGTCGGCGGTCCACGGCGTCGCGGCGCGCGGATCATCAAGTGCCACACCGATATCTGCGATGGCCAACGCGGCCAGCGTGTCGGTCGACGCGAAGTCGCGGTGCACCGCGGTGATCAGCAGCACCGGTCCGCGATCGGCCCGCAGCTCGCGCACCACGCCCAGCAGTGGCGTACCGGGCGGGTGCGTCGCGCCGACACTCGCGGTGAGGTCCTCGGTACCGGCCACGTGACGCAACACCACTCGGGCTCCGGTGCGATTCGCGGTCTGCAGCAACGGGATCGCGTACGGGTCGGCTTCCCAGCCGACTTCGACCCTGCCGACGATCTCGCCGTCGACCACCAGGTCGGCACTTTCCAAGCCCTGCGCGGGGGTAGCCGACGGGCCTTGTACCGGAACCCATCTCAGATGCGCACCGGTGGCGGGCAACTCGTCGTGGTCGGGCTCCGGCGCTTCCTCGCCATGCAGCAGGGCGTCGGCGACCTCGTAAACCCGGTCGTCGTCCCAGCCGGGTGCCTCGCCGATCGACTGCAGCACCGCGCGGTGGTCACCGCGCAGCGCGGCGCCGTCGATCACGACCACTCGCACCCGGTCCAAGCGGCGCAGCGCGCCCGGGTCGAGCACCAGCTGCCCGCCGTTCGCGAGGCCGCGACCCAGCGTCGAGGCGAACGCCTGGCGGCCCATGTGAGCGGCCCTGGGCACCCCGGCCTCGATCGCGGCGGCCGCGTCTTCGGTGCCGCCACCGGCGACCAACGCACTGGCCGCGGCGATCAGCGAGCCGTTGGCTGCCGAGTTGACATAGGCCTCTACTGGTCCGGCCATGGAGCCTTTTTCGGTGTCCATCGCGGCGTCGATGGCTCCGCCGACCACGACGTGTGAGGCTTCGCCCGCGGCTGCGGCAGCCCAGCTGTGCCGGGGTACCTGCGAGTGGGCTCCGGCCGACGAGATGACCGGGACCACCGGAGCCTGCGGGCGCTCGGGCGAGGCCAGCTGCGGCTCACGTTCACGCCAGACGCGACGGTGCGCGGCCGCCTCGGTGATTTGCAGGGTCCGTTGCGTCATGTCGAGCAGCGGGGTGCCGAGCGCTTGAGTCAGCCCGTTGGCCGCCGCGGTGGCTGCCGCCAGGGCAACGTCGGTGCCCACGCGACCCAGTCGCGACTCGAGGATCGCCACCATGCGCGGCTGATGGTTAATCAGAGCGGCCGCTGCCCGGGTGGTTTGCGGTGCGGCGGGCAGTCGGGTCACCCAGCCGGTGACCGCGGCGGTCACCGCGACCATGTCCATGGCCGCGGCGGTCAGCGGCACCAGAATCGCCAGCGGGTTACCCGGGTCGGCGAATGGCGCGGAAACTGGTACGTCCGACTTCGTGGAAGCCAAATCGGCGGCAATGGCCGCAACCGTCGTCCGCACGTCGTCCACGACGACTTCGTTATCCGCGTCGTCGCAGAGTTCGACGACCAACCGGCCCAGGGCGCCCTCGACGTGGGCCTCGGCCACTCCGGGAATCCGGCGAACCGGCTCCTCGACCACCGCCGCGTATTCGTACCAGCGGGAGAACGGCAGCAACGGGTCGAGGTCCAGGTGTACCCGCTGCCCGCTCTGCCAGCGCACCGGCGGCCTGATGTGGTCGGGGGAGCCGTTGGGGGAGGTGTTGATTCCGAGCGCCCGGCCGGTGGAAGTCGCCATCGACTGCACGACAGGGCCGGCCAGTTCGGCTACCGGGCTCGCCAGGAGCTGCACCGCACCCGCAGCGCCGGCCGCGGTGGACATGCCGGCCTTCACCAGCTGGGCCGCTCCACCGGTGACACCAGCGACAACGCTGGTTACACCCGGAATCTTCATTCACTCAGCCTTCAGCTACGTTCGTCGCGCTAATAATCGTGGGGTGTCGGGGACCTGTCCACATATGCGTTCGAAGGCAGGCCGTGCGACGACACCAACAGTTCTGATGGGTGGGGATTCACTGGGTGAACAGCGGGTGTAATCGCGTCCCTTTGGGGCAGTTTACCGGCTGGGCGGCAGATCGAACGTGGCGAACAACACCGGGTCGAGGAAGACGGTAATGGCGGCGACGCCGGTGGCGCCCGGGGTGATCACGTGAATTGAATGGGCCCGCAAGACACCGTCGTCGGCGCGGCGGTACTCGGCCACCGCGGGTTGGGCATTCGCGGCTGTCTGAACCATGGAAATATCGCCGACAGTCGTAAATGCCTGTGCAGCAAGGAATTCCATCACAGTGTCCCGCCCGGTAAACCATACGGGAAGCGGCGGCATTTCGAGTTTGACGTCCGTCTGTAGCAGCTCCGTGAGTGCGGCCATGTCGGAGTTCTCGAATGCCGCGCAGTAACGGTCGAGCAATTCGCGGCGCTTGGCATCGTCGGGCTCCAGCACGTCGTCGTCGGTGGGCGAAACCTCGGCGAGGCGGGCCCGCGCCCGCTGTAGGGCGCTGTTTACCGAGGCAGGTGTGGTTTCCAGGAGTTCGGCAACCTCGGCAGCGCTGAACTGCACGACGTCACGCAGAATCAGCACGGCACGCTGACGCGCGGGCAGCTCCTGCATCGCCGTCATCACGGCCAGTCGCACGCTGTGCCGCACCGTCACGGTGTCTTCCGGGGTCGCGAACAGGTGCGTGTCGGGGAGCGGCTCCAGCCACTGATGGGCGCCGGCGCCGCCGGCGAGATCGGCCTCCGGATCGACCGAGCTGTCACCCAACCCGGCCGGCAGCACGCGCCGGGCTCGGTTCTCCAGCGCACGCAGGCACGCCGTGGTGGCGATTCGGTACAGCCAGGTTCGCAGCGCGGCGCGCTCCTCGAATGCCTGGTAGCCCCGCCAGCCGCTCAGGTAGGTCTCCTGGACGAGGTCCTCGGCATCGTGCACCGAGCCGAGCATGCGGTAGCAGTGCGCGATCAACTCGCCTCGATACGGCGCCGCCTGCTCGATGAAATCCTCCTGAGCCGACACGATCGCTCTCCCATCTCGGCCTCGGTCTCGGGTGGCCCGAAACGCTACTCCAGTACAGAGACGTCGGGACGGCGAAATTCATCGGCTTTGCGGCGATGAATTCGGGCGGTGCGCCGTATCTCAATTGGTGGATGTCGACCCACGCCGGCGTTCGCACCGGCACAGTTCTCCAAGGAAGCGAGTACGGAAATGAAACCGCCGAACCAGACCCACCCCGGCAGAGTTGCCGGTACCACCGCGATCGTGACGGGGGCCAGCCGCGGTTTCGGTCGCGCCATCGCGACCGCATTGGCCGAAGCGGGCGCCGAGGTCGTCGGTGTGGCGCGCAGCGCCGCCCTGCTCGACGAGGTCCGCGGGGAGCTCGGCGACGTCTTCATCCCGGTGGTCGCCGACGTCGCCGATGCGGCCACCGCGAGCCAGCTCATTGACAAGTACGCCCCGCGCACCCTGGTGCTGTGCGCCGGGTCCACGCCGCGGATGAGCCCGTTGCCGGAGCAGAGCTGGGCAACCTTCAGTGCCAACTGGAATGTCGATGTCGCGCAAGCTTTTCACTGGACCCGGCACGCGCTGGCGCGTCCATTGCCGCCGGGCAGCTCCGTGATCCTGATGTCCAGCGGCGCGGCGGTCAACGGGTCGCCACTGTCCGGTGGCTACGCGGGCGCCAAGGCAACCGTCAGGTTCATCGGCAGCTATGCCGCCGGCGAGTCGGACCGAGCCGGCCTGGGAATCACCTTCGTCTCGCTGCTGCCGCGATTGACGGCCGCCACCGAGCTCGGCGCCCAAGCCGCGGCGGCCTACGCCAAGCGCCAGGGTGTCGACGTCGACACCTTCGTCGAGCAGAACGGACCCGCGCTGACCGTCGAGCAGGTCGGCACGTCGGTATCGGCGATCGCCGGCGGCGAACCCGGGCAACACGGCGCCTACCTGCTCACGGCATCAGGTCTGTCGGCGCTGAACTGAACTCACCCAAGGTCAGGCGAAATCGAAAGGCGGACAACGCAATGAACACACCACCGATCGTGTCGGCCCAGGAGTGGCAGGCCGAACAACAGCGACTGCTGGTCAAGGAGAAAGAGGTGCTCCGGGCACACGATGCACTGGCGGCCATGCGGCGGCGGATGCCGTGGCTGGCCGTGGACAAGCAGTATGAATTCGACGGGCCCGAGGGTCCGGTGAACCTGGCTGGACTCTTCGAAGGCCGGCGCCAGCTGATCGTCTACCGTGCCTTCTTCGGCTCCGACATTCACGGCTGGCCGCAGCACGCCTGCCGCGGCTGCTCGATGATCGCCGACCACATCGGGAACCTCGCCCATCTCAATGCCCGCGACACCACGCTGGTGTTCGCCTCGCGTGCGCCACAGCCCGACATCGAGCGGTTGAAGGCGCGGATGGGCTGGCAGATGCCCTGGTACACGATCACCGACGGCTTCGACACCGACTTCGGCGTGCACGAATGGCACGGCACGAACGCGTTCATCCATGACGGCGACCGGGTTTTCCGCACCTACTTCATCAACAACCGGGGCGACGAGGTGCTGGGCAACACCTGGAGCTTCCTGGACATGACGGCACTGGGGCGCCAAGAAGCCTGGGAGGATTCGCCGCCGGGATACCCGCAGACCGCCCCGTATGAATGGTGGGACTGGCATGACGCGTACGGCCAGCACGAGCCCTCGCGATGGTTCGGCGAGCCCGACCCGAACGATCCGGATGACCAGCGGCCGCCGCGCGGCGACTGAACGGGACAGAATATTCGGGACCAACTGCAGCGCCACAAGTCAATGTGCTCGCGAATGACGAGCCGGACAAAGCGCGGTTCCGACGTCAAGGTGTTGACATGTTCGCCGCGATGTCCGGGACCGGACGAATTAGAGTCGGGTGTCAACTGCGCGCGAAGTATTGATTTATAGCCGGCGAAAGTGTGTGCTGGTCGCGCCGACTCACCAGACAACATGACCTACAGCGGCCAACGCCGTTCGGGCCGTGCAGGATTCACCGATACCCGGCAAGCAGGAATATTGGTGTTTGACATGAATTTAGGGGACAAGACGTGGAGTTGTTTCGCCTCACGGCACAGCGGGCTCGTGAGATGTTCGAGATCCGGGAACTGTCTCCGGTGGAGCTTTTGGACGCGGTTGTTGCCCGTACTCGCTTCACCGAGTCAACCGTCAACGCGGTGACTGAAGAGTTCCTCGAGGAGGGCTACTCGGCGGCGCGCGAGTCCGAGGCGCGGTTCGGGGGGCGGGGCGGTGGAGCGCCGCGGCCGCTCGAGGGGATTCCCTTGATGCTCAAGGACGAGCAGCCGATCGCGGGGAGACTGGCTGAGTACGGCTCCTTGCTTGGCCGCGGGATGGTGGCGAGTCATACGCATCCGATCATTGATCGGATCTTCGAATCGGGTGCGGTCGTGCACGGACGTACCGCGACGCCGGAATTCTCTTGCACCGCGGTGACACACTCGAAGCTATGGGGCGTGACGCGTAATCCTTGGAATCTGCACGTCACGCCAGGCGGCTCGTCGGGCGGGTCCGGCGCCGCCTTGGCCGCCGGATCGACGATCCTTGCCACCGGTTCGGACATCGGCGGGTCAATCCGAATTCCAGCGTCTTACTGCGGGGTGATTGGGTTTAAGCCGCCGTTCGGACGGGTGCCCAGTTTGGCGCCGTTCAACCTGGATTCCTACTGTGCCGACGGGCCCATGGCGCGCAGTGTCGCGGACGTCGCCGCCCTTCAGAACGTGATCGCGGGTCCCTGGGTTAAAGATCAGGCCTCACTTCGTCCGGCGAGTCCCGTCGTCGCAAAGGCGGCGCGACTGGATGGTGTCCGGGTGGCTCTGTGTCCCACCCTTGGCGACTACCAGCCAGATGATGCGGTCCTGGTGAACACGGCATCGGTAGCGGACGCGCTTCGAGCGCTCGGAGCCGAGGTAGTAGAAGTCACGCTGCCGTGGAGACGGGAACACATCCTAGAGATCGCAATCGCGCACTACGCTGCGGTGATGGGGGCGTCAATCCAGAGCGTTGTCGACAACGATTCTCGGCGCGAGGCGCTTCTGATGGACTATTCGCGCGAGGTCGTACGAGTGTGCGCACAGGCTGGCGACTACGCCTCGGGGTTAGAGGAAGAAGTGGCGATCTATCGACCCCTCGGAGAGATCCTGGTCGAATTCGATGCTTTGCTCTGTCCCACGGTTGCCGGTCTCGGACCGGCGGCTGACGATCCCGGTGCCGACTTCAAAGCTATGTTCGACGGCCTTATGACGGTCCCGTTCAACGTGATCGGGCGCGTACCCGTGCTTGCAATTCCCTCCGGGATCGCGCCGAACGGGGTCCCCACGGGCGTGCAGCTAGTCGGCAAGACGTATGACGATGCAATGGTCTTCCGGATAGGCGCCGCCGTCGAAGCCGAATTGTCCCTGTGGACCTCCGAGGAGTGGTGGCCTACGGTCGTCGCCGAGGGGGATATGTAATCTGTAGTGGCTCAACGAGTTTCCACGCTGATCCCGAGATGGCCTTCTGACTTGTAGTGGCCGCCGCCGGGACCGCGTGCTTTCCGGCTAAGCCGAAGCGGCGCTGCCGGCTCACACTATTCAGTGCGAAAAGCGCGGTTTACAGAATTCGGTGGTGTGCCCTATCGACCTGGTAGCCGGCCGGGAATGACTTCTCGATGACCTGCAGCTGGTGGTCCACCCTGGACTCCAGCTCAAGAACTATGCAGCTATCGCCGAGTGCTTTTGATTCGAGAACTATGTACCGCTGACCACAATCGGTGATCGGGTCGCCCGAGTGCAATTTCTCGACCGGCACCGACTCCGGAGTTCCATCTGCCTCCATCCCTGACACGGTAGGTCAATTCCGGGGGTGAGGGAATAGACCGCTATGTGGTGTCGGCCTGCCGTTGCTTGAAAAACACGCTCACCCGAGAGATTAGGCCATCGGTGTCTTGTTCGAAGAGGATGCATTCGGGCCACGTGATCGCGACGCTATCGATCTCGAACGTCTCGGACAGCTCTGCGTACGACACCCGGGAGTCCACGTGCGAGACCCGCTGCACGTGCAGTCGATGGCCCTTCAGATTGGTGCATACCTTGCGCAGGTAGGCGACATAGTGCGCCTTACCCTCGACGACATCGCAGAACGGTCCCTCCCGGGTCAAGCCTTCCTCCGCGATGGTGTCGGCCAGTCCGTCCCAGTCGTGAGCCGCCAGACATTCCAGGTAGCGCTCGACCACTTGACTTTGCGTCCCCATGCCTTCTCCGCTCGCTGCTGGGTTCACGGTAGGCGCGGCGTGGTCGCAAGGCTAGGTTCTTTGCTGTGAGCTAGTGGACCGCGCACTCCGAACATGCGCTGTCGGATCAGTACGAAATTTGCCGGCTTGCTGTCCGCGGGAAAATAATGCAGTGATCCGCGACAGGATCACAGGCGGCCACCAGTCTTTCAAGCGCTTCGGGAGCGGACCATTGTTGCTTTCTACCGGCCAGGAACCAGTCTGCATTATCTTCGGGCGGTATCTCTATGCGCGGCCAAGAGTGCACTCAACAATGCGGCGGGATGACACGAAGACGTAATAAGTACTCGGAAGGCGTGAGCACAATTTCCGAACAGCGGGCGCCCTCAGAGTCTTGACAGGATTAAAAGTCAAGCCGGGTAGTGTCGGAGACTTCATCGATGCAGCTGAGCTGGAGCTTGGCTCATTCAAGCTTGCAGAGCCGACGGCTGGTGCTGGGTCAGGCAATGGATACCTCCGCCGCGCTCGAACAGAAGCCGCGCGTCGACGGTTACGACCTCTCGTCCGGGGTACTGCTCGGCAAGGATCGCTACTGCCCGCTGGTCTGACGGGTCGTCAAAACTGCACGCGATGACGCCCCCATTGACTACTAGGTGATTGATGTAGCTGTAGCACACGAACCCTTGAGCGTCCTTGAGCGTCGTTGGTGCCGGAATCTCAGTGATCTCCCATGACCTTCCGGCAGCGTCGTGGCTCGCTTCCAGTGCCGTGCGAATCTCCTGACAAACTCGATAGTCCGGATGCCCCTCGTCGCGCTGGGTGTGCAGTAGTAACCGCCCCGGCGAAGTAATTGTGGCGACGAGGTCCACATGCCCTCGCGTGCCGAAATCACTGTGGTCTCGGGTGAGGCCCCGTGGCAGCTAAACCGCGTGAGTTGTTCCGAGCATGCGGGCCAATTCGTCCTCAACATCGGCGCGAGTGATGCCTGGGTTGCGCGCGTGGTCGAGTTGTACTGTCTCGGTGAGTAACACGGTACCTTCGCCGTCGACTTGAATTCCGCCTCCCTCGTTCACCAACCATGAGCTCATCGCTGGTAACCCGGCGCGTTGCGCTACGAAGTAGCCAACTTCGTTGTCCGCCATAAGCTGTGGCCATTGGGTACCCCAGCCGTTGAATAGCCAATCGATCGCTACCACAGATCCGTCGGTGTTATGCACGAAAGTTGGCCCGATGTCGCGCATCCATGGCGCGTTGAGCGGTGCCTCAACTAAGTCGATCTCTGTCGAAAGGTAGGACTGCGCTGCTGAAATTTGGCTCGGATCCACCACCATAGTCACGGGTTCGAATTCGGCAACGGCGTGAGCTACGGCTGCCAACATGGTTCGTATCTTGTGGTGGCCACGTTCATCAATTCCCAGCGCAAGACTGCTGCTGGGAAACCCCATCCAAACCTGGTCCTGCGGTGCCGACTCCGCCGGCATTTTCCAGCCGTTCATTTCACTGCTCGCTCTCGAAGTGACGGAAACAAACGCCGACATGTTGCCTCTTTGATGTAGACCACTCGTTCCTGTTCGAACGCCGTCGGACATACCGGGCGCAGAGGCAGATGCTGTTCGTTTAAGACGATAATGTCTTATATGAGATAGTGATATCACAAGATGCCATGACTGTCCAAGCGGAGGCTGGTGTGGATTCGAGCTTTGGCTCATTCGAGCTTGCAGACCGACGGCAGGTGTTGGGTGAGGCGATCGAGCGCGGCGTGGTCGCAAGGCTAGGTTCTCTGCTATGAGCTTGTGGACCGCGCACTCCGAACACGCGCTGTCAGAAGACGTGCCCGCGCCTTTAGAAGCGGTGCGTGACTTCTACGTCGATTTGGACAACATCAAACTCGTGCACCCGCTGATCGTGTCGGTGGAGTCGCTTGAGCGCAGCGAAACCTCGGATGGCTACCGGCACAGCTACCGGGTGGTCGATCGAATTCCGCTGGGACCGTTCACCATGCAGATCACCTACCAGGCATGCCTGCATGTTCGCCATAGCGGCTACGTGCTGACCGAGGCCGATCAGTCCCCCGGGGTGCGCCTGCGCGGAATGGTGAGCTTCGAGCCGATCCGGGAACCGGTAGTCGGCACCCGGATCACCGAGCACATCCGGATATCGGCACCCCGGCTATTGGCCCCGATCACCAGGAGCAAGGGAGTCAAGGCTCACATCGCAATGTTGGCCGGCATTCGTAGTCACTTCGAATCCGGCTGAGCCGCTGCGAATCCGGGGTTAGTTAGACGCCGGCGAAATCGATGACTCCGCGAATGTTGCGGCCCTCGCGCAGATCGACGAATGCCTCGTTGATTTGGTCGAGCTGGTAGTGGCGGGTGACCAGCTCGTCGAGTTTCACCGCGCCGGCCTGATACATCGACAACAGCATCGGCACGCTGGTACGCGGATTCATCCCGCCGTACAGCGCTCCCCGCAGCTGTTTGGCCGACAGCGTCATCTCTTGCAGCACCAACCCGACCGGTGGCTCGGTGAACGGGGTGATGCCGGTGAGCACGCAGATCCCGCCCTTGCGAAGCAGCGTCATCGCCAAAGGAATCAGGTCCACATGCACCACGCCGGGACACACGACCACGCGGTCCGCCATCAGGCCCGCGGTGATCTCTGTGACCAGCGGTATTGCTTCCTGCGCGGAGGCGGCGGTGTGCGTGGCCCCGAAAATCTTGGCCGAATCTCGCTTGGACTCAACCGGATCCACCGCGACGACATATTTTGCGCCGACGGCCCGCGCTCCTTGCAGGGCGTTCATCCCGACACCGCCGGCGCCGATGACGACGACGGTGTCGCCGGGTTCGGTGCCCGCCGATATCGTCGCGGAACCCCATCCGGTGCTGACCCCGCACGAGACGAGCGAGGCGGCGTGGAACGGGATCGCGTCGTCGATCTTGATGACCGACCTTTCCGACAGCACCGCATATTCGGCGAACGTGCCGAGTTGCCCATAGGCCAATAGGTTTTCGTCACCGAGATGCCGGCGGCAGGTTCCGTCGGTGGGCATCTCTCGCACGAACAGGCTGGCGCCGATATCGCAGATGTAGCTCTGGCCGTTCACGCAAAACCGGCAACTGCCGCACGCCGGAATAAACGAGAGGGCCACGTGGTCGCCCGGCCGCACCGTCGTCACGCCCGGCCCGACTTCTTCGACCACCCCCGCGCCCTCGTGACCGCCAAGCAGTGGGAACCAGTCCGGCGCCGGCTGACCGCTTGCGGCCACCGCCTCGGGAGTCGGCACCACGTCGCCGGTGAACAGATGGTCGTCGGAGTGGCAGATTCCGGCGACGGCGATCCGCACCAGGACTTCACCGCTGTGGGGCGGATCCAGTTCAATCTCGCGGATCTCCCAGTCCTGGCCGACCCCGCGGATCACAGCGGCACGACACTTCATTGCGATCTCCCTATTGTCTCGAGGCATTTGCGGTACCAACGCGGCGGGGCGTCAACCCGGCTCGCAGTTCCCGTTTGAGCACCTTGCCGTAGCTGTTTTTCGGTAGCTCGTCGACGAATTCGTAGCGCTTAGGCCGTTTGAAGCGGGCGATGCGCCCCAACACATACGCATCCAACGCCGCGGGGTCGACCGCGCCGACGATGAACGCGACCACCACCTCACCCCACTCGGCATCGGGTGTGCCCACCACGCATGCCTCCAAGACGCCGGGGTGCTCGAGCAGCACCTCCTCCACCTCCCGGGGGTAGATGTTGCTCCCGCCGCTGATGACCACGTCCTTCGATCGATCTCGCAGCGTGAGAAAACCGCGCGCGTCGAACGAACCCATATCGCCGGTGTAGAGCCAGCCTTCTTTGAGCGTGGCGCGGGTCGCGTCGGGATTTTGCCAGTATCCGGACATGACCGCGTCTCCGCGGCAAACGATTTCGCCGACCTCGCCGACGGCCGCCGGTCGGCCGTCGGCGCGCAGCACCACGACCTGCATCCCCGAACGCGCATAGCCGACCGAACCCAGAATCGCGTCGTCGTCCGAGTCGTGATCGACACCGCGTAGCCCGGTGATAGTCATCGGTGACTCGCCCTGCCCATAGATTTGCGCGAAGATCGGGCCGAATGCCGTGATCGCCTTCCGCAGGCTTTCGACATACATTGGACCGCCGCCGTAGACGATCACCTTGAGATTGGCCGGACGGCCGCGGCCCGTATCGACCAGTCGCTGCACCATCGTCGGGGCCAGAAATGCGCTGACGGCCGGGTGGTGCTCGCACAGATCGAGGAACTCGTCGGGATCGAACGCACCCGAGGAGGGCACCACCTGGCGGGCGGCGCGCAGCACGTACGGCAGCACGTAGAGGCCAGAGCCGTGCGACATCGGTGCCGCATGCACGAGGCTGCAGTCCTCGTCGACAGCGTCGATGTCGGCAAGGTGCGCGACCGTCATCGCCGTGAGGTTGCGGTGCGACAGCATCGCGCCCTTCGATCGGCCGGTGGTTCCGCTGGTGTAGAACAGCCACGCCAGCGCGCTCGGGTCGGTGTGTGGGGGTGCCGACGCGAGGGCGTCGAATCGCCGTGAGTAGTCTTGGGATTCAATGATTTCCGTTGGCGTCGCAGTGATCGATGCGAGCTCGGCGCCAATCGTGGCGGAGGCGAACACCTGCGCCGCGCCCGCGTCGTCGAGGATCTGCGCCATCTCGCGCGGATGCAGCTTGTAGTTGATCGGGACGACGACGCACTCGGCAGCCCAGATCGCAAACATCAATTCGACGATCTCGGGGCGGTTCTGGGTGGCGATCGCGATTCGAGCACCCACGCCATGCTGTTGGCGGATCGACGCGGCCAGCCGCAATGCCCGGTTGTGCAACTCGAGCCACGTCCACAAACGGCGACTCCCGTGGTACACGGCACCGCGATCGGGGAACCGGCTCGCGGCCGCATCGAGCATCGCAAACAGGTTCATCGCTCGATCCACTGCGATTCCAACGCGAACTCCGAAAGGTACTTCGTCGAACTCCATCCGCCGTCGACGACGATCGTTTGGCCGTTGATGAAACTTCCACCCGGCGAGCACAGGAACGCGACGGTGCTGGCGATATCGTCAACGCGGCCCAGCCGCTGATGCGGAGTCATTTCGGTGTTGATCTTGCGGAATCGCAGATCCTCCAAACGTTTTTCGACCATGGGCGTCACCGTCACGCCCGGCGCGACGGCGTTGCAACGGATGCCGGATGCGCCGTACTGGCAGGCGATGTGAGTGGTCAGCGCGGTCAGTCCGCCCTTGGCGGCGGAGTACGCGCCGCCTCGCAGCCCGCCGACCACCGCGAAAGTCGACGTCACGTTGATGATTGCCGACCCGGGCGCCATGTGCGGCAGCACGTCGCGCGCCAGCCGAAACGGAGCCCGCAGCATCAAACCCAGGAAGTAGTCCAGGGTCTCGTCGTCGGTTTCGTGTAGCGGCTTGGGGTTGCCCACTCCGGCGTTGTTGATCAGGAAGTCGATGTGGCCCCACCGCTGCACCGCGAGGTCCACGATGCGTCGCGGCGCGTCATCGTCGGTCAGGTCGACAGCGAGCGTCGCGACGCGATCCGGATCGTTGATCGCCCTTTCGAGCCCGGCCAGCCGAGCCCGGTCGCGGCCGATGCCCACGACCGCCATGCCCATCTCGGCAAGCTTTGTTGCGCACCCCAAGCCGATGCCGCTGCTTGCTCCCGTGACGATTGTGATCTGCATCTCACCCATCCTGTGTCAGCACCGCGCGGATCTGATGTTTGAGTATCTTGCCCGCGTCGTTCTTCGGCAGGGCATCCCAGATCACCACCCTTTCTGGTGCCTTGAATTTGGCGACCCCCTTGCTCACCAGCAGTGCAAGCAGGCTCGCGACGTCCGGGCTGGCCGCGCCCGCGGGGACGATCACCGCACAAGCCCGCTCGCCAGTGCGCTCATCGGGCAGTCCGACGACTGCGATCTCGGCGATGCCGGGATGGTCGGCGAGCAGGTCCTCGACCTCCTTGGCCGAGATGTTCTCACCGCTGCGGACGATGATGTCCTTGGCCCGGCCAGTCACGACGAGGTACCCGTCATCAACCCAGCGCCCAAGATCCCCAGTGCGGAAAAAGCCCGCGGCATCGAAAGAGTCGGCGCCGTCTTTCCGATGTCGGTAACCCAGCAGCATTTGTGGGCCGCGCACACAGATCTCCCCGTCACCGGCGGGCGCCGACTCGTGTGGGACGAGTTTGATCTCAGCGATGCCGGGTCTGCCGTCGGTGTCCGCCGCGTGATCGGCCTCCGGTGGCCGGGGTGCGCCGACGGTCGCAACGGGCACTTCCGTGCAGCCGTACACCCTGGTGACCACCGCATGCTCGAAATACTCTGTGGCGCAACGGATCAGCGACGGCGATACGGACGCGCCGCCGCAGATGAATACCTTCAGGTCGGGCAGCCGGGTGCCGGCGCGCTCGGCGGCAGCCAACAGTTGCTGCAGGAATGGTGTTGCCCCCGCGATGTGGGTACACCGCTCGGAGGCCATCAGTGCGACCGCTTGTGACGGTTCCCATCGGTCCATCAGTATCGCGGCTGTGCCTAGCAGTAGCGGGCATTCGAACGCGTAAATCGAGCCACCGATATGGGCAACCGGCGACGGGACCAGGAACGTGTCGCCCGGGGCGATCATCCAGTGGTCGCTGATCTGACAGATCAGCGCGTGTATCGAATTATGGGTGTGCAGTACGCCTTTCGGGCGGCTCGTGGTGCCGGATGTGTAGAGGATCATTCGCACTGAATCGGGATCCAGCGCGGGCAGGGTTGCGGAACCTAGTGGCCGCTCCAGTAGGAGCCGATACGGTGTGTACGAACCGGCTTGCCCGTTTTCGGAGCCGCGCAGCACCACCACTGTCGGCGCCGGGCTCATCGTGGTCGTTACGCGTTCGAGCATCGCCGCGTAGTCGTGGCCGCCGTATTGGTGTGGCACGAAAATCATTGCGGTTTCGGCGTCTTCGAGGATGAAGTGCAGATCGTGGTCGCGTAGCGACGGCAAGATCGGGTTCACCACCATACCGGCCAGCGTCGCGGCCAGATAGATGACGGCGGTCTCGTACCAGTTCGGCAGCATGAACGAGACGACGCTGCCCGTCGGCATGCGCGACATCATGGCGGCAGCCAGCGCGCTGGCCTGCGTGTATAGCGTGGCACAGTCCAGCCGAATACCCTTGTCCACCACAACTATTCGTTGTGGCGAATCTGCTGCGGCCGTGCGCAGTGAATCGGCCAGCGTGGTGTGCACCCACAGCCCGCGGCGGTATGCCTGCGCCGCGTGTGCCGTGTCCTGCGGGACCCGGGCGATCACATCAACCGGCCTGACCAGTCACGCGACGCATGGTCATCGCATACCGGAATCTGGACGACAGGTGGGTGTTGATCGTCACTTGGGCCACCTCGCCGTCCGAGGTCGTGTAGGTGCGCCGCATCTCGAGCGCGGCCGTTCCGGCTTCCACGCCCAGGCCGTCGGCCAATTCTGCCGATAGCGCGACGGCGGCGATCTCTTGGTGCAACGCAGCGACGCTCACGCCGAACAGATCCTCGATCAACGGAAAAATCGGGCCGGTATGGCGCTGCAGCAACCTGCCGACCGCGGCGAAACTCCGGGTGATGTAGTACTCCGTCCGGCACATCGGCACCGACGCACCGTCGGCTCGCCGGTAACCACGCACCGACAGCCACTGAGTCCCGACCTCGAGTCCGGTCCGAGCTGCGAGGTCGTCGTCGATCGTCACCATCGCGTTGGATTCGATGGTCAGCTGCGCGCCGGCCGCGAACGCGAGGAGGTCGTCGATCGACATCGCGTCCTGGGCATAGGAACTCGACGCCGTCCGGGGAACTACCCGGGTACCCGCGCGGGGTCGCGACGCGACCAGGTTGTCCTCTCTGAGCCGGCGCAGGGCCTCGCGGACGGTGTAGCGACTCACCGCGAAGCGCTCGCATAGTTGGTGCTCGGTCGGCAGCTGCGAGCCCACCGGGTAAACGCCGTCGACGATCTCCTTGCGCAGCGTGCGTGCGATCTGTAGGTAGCGGTGGTCGCCCGCGATAGCCGCCGACATCAGCGGCCGTCCCTGGTATGACGCACTGCCAGCACGCTGCCGTCGCCATCGGCCGAGATGTAGAGCGTGCCGTCGGCCGCGGCGGTGATTCCGGCGAATGGGCCCTGCGGTCCGGAAAACGGTGGCATGCCGCGCAGCGGCTTGGGTGTCACGCCCGGCGGGGGACCGACCGGCAGCCCGGACGCGATCGTGCGCCGCGCGTGGCCGGTCAGGTCGAACGCGATCAACTCCTTGGCGCCGGCATCGACGATGTAGAGCACACCGCTTTGGACCGCAATGCCCTGCGGCCGTTGCAGATCGGCGACGACGGTGTTGATCCTCGACCCGTTCACCCTGACCACCCGTCCGGCTCCGGCCTCCGCGACCAGACACGCGCCGTCGGCATCGATCGCGACGCCGACCGGCTCACGCAGATCCGTCGCCAGCACCTCGATACCCCCCGACTGCAGCGACAGCACCCGCCCGGTGCCCAATTCCGCAACGACCACCCCACTCGGGCTCAGGGTGACACCATAAAGCTGGTCGAAACCGTCTGCCAGCACCGCGCTTTCGTTCGCCTCCGGCCGGTAGCGGGCGATCTGGCCGCCCGATGTCGTGACGACGAACTCGCCGGGTCCGGTCGCGACGACGCCGCGCAGAAATCCGGGATAACCGGGGCTGAATAGCATTCCGGCGGTGTGTAAAGACCCGTCGGGCAGTGCGACGTAGAAGTAGGTGCCGTCGGCGATGTAAAGCTGTCCGTCATGGCCCACCGCCAGGTCCATCGGCCAGTTGAGTCCGCCTGCCAACACGGAGCGCGTTGTGCCGGCGGGCGATATCTCGGTGATCTCGCCGGTGAAGTTGGATACGAAGAGCCGGTCGCCGACGAAGGTGCAGTTGTCCAGCCCCGGATTCAGCTGGGCGAGCAGTTGCTGTTCGCCGCTGCGAGGATCGATGCGCAGCACCTGCCCGCTCGCCACCTGCGTCGAGACGAGGTAGCCGTGCGCGTCGAACTTGACCGAGTCGGGCACACCGAGATTGCCTGCGACACACTGCGGATCGCCGCCATCGGGGTCGATACGCCAGATTTCGTTGGCGCCCATCACCGGGAAATACAGCAGGCCGTCCGGGCCGACCTCCATCGCATTCGGCGAGGGCACATTCTCTAACAGCACCCGCGGCGGCCCGCCCGCCAGGTCGAATTCCAGCAGCCGCCCACCCTCGCGGCATTCACCGATGAACAATCGGCCTGCATGAATGGTGATGCCGTTGGCTGAAGGAACGTCGTCACGTAACACCCGCGTTCGACCGCTGGTGTCGCGCACGCTGACCCGGCCGTCCATCACCTCGGTCGCGTACAGATTGCCGCTGGCATCGAACGCGACGTCGTCGGGCGCCACGATGTCGCCGCCCTTGGGGCTGGCGGTCACCAGTTCCCCAGTGCGGTGATCCAGCGCGCTGATCTGACTGCCGGTCACCTGGGCGATATAGATGCGACCGTCCGGGCCGGTGCGCAAGCCATTGGCGCCGAACAGCCGGCTGGGTGCGGTGACCTGCTCGAGCTCCCATCCCTGCGCGACTTCGATCGGGTGTGCCCCGGAATTCGAGGGGGCATACCGCGAGGGCTGCGTTGAGATGGCCCTTGAGATGGACATGCTCGCCGAGGTCCTTCCGTCAGCCGGTTGGGCTGGACGTTATCAACTCCTCCTAGTCCAGACAATAGCTACGAATGTGTTCCGGCTCGACCTTGACAGCGAAGTCCGCTGATCGGAATAGTGTTCTCCAATGGACAGAATCCCGTATTTTGTCCGGACAAAATGAGCAAGAGATCTCATTGCGGACGCTTGACGGCGGCGGTGGGTGGAAGCAGGTCATGGACGATCACGAGGATCACAGCGATCTTCTAGGGCTCGACGGTCGCATCGTGGTGGTTGCCGGCGCCGGCGGGGGCGGCATCGGTACGACCGTCACGGCCATGACCGCCCGGGCGGGTGCCACGGTGATCGCGGTGAGCCGGTCGAAGGAAAACCTCGACGAGCACATCGCCCCGTTGGCGCAGCAGGGTCTGGCCGTGGTGCCGGTCGTGGCCGACGCATCGACCGACGAGGGTATCGCTGCGGTGCTTGACCACGCCCGCCGTGCCGACGGCGACTTGTACGGGCTGGTCAATGTCGCCGGCGGCGCGCGGCCGGCGACCTGGATGCCGTCGACTCGGGTGGCGCGCAGCGACTGGCGCAAGATCTTCGCAGACAATCTCGAAACGGCCTTCTTCATGAGCCAGGCTGTGGCAAGTGAGCTCGTCGCGCAGCAACAGCAGGGGTCGATCGTGTCGATCTCCTCGATCAGCGGCATGAACACCGCGCCATTTCACATCGCCTACGGGACAGCCAAAGCCGCGATCACGGCGATGACGCGCACGATGGCCCTCGAGTTGGCGCAGGCGGGAATCCGGGTCAATGCCGTGGCTCCTGGCGTCACCGAGACAGCGGCTTCGCGCGCCTATGTCGACGAGGACCCCGGCCGGGACCGGCAGGCGATCGCGATGGGACGGCGTGGGCGGCCCGAGGAGCAGGCCGGCGCCATCCCTTTTCTGCTCTCCGAGATGTCGAGCTACATCACCGGCCAGACGCTGCTCGTCGACGGCGGGCTGGGCCTCAAGTGGAGCCATCTAGGCGCCGACAACACCTCACTTTTCTTGCATGACGAATCCTTCCGCGCGGCAATCAGGAGGATGTGATGACCGATCCAGCCAAAGGTTTGAATTCCGAAGCAGCCGAGGAACTATCGAAACCAATGACAATCGGCGTCGAGGCATACATTTCCGAGGACTATGCCCGCGCCGAGCGCGACAAGCTGTGGCGCAAGGTTTGGCAGCAAGTCGGCCGCGTCGAGGAGCTGCCCGAGGTGGGTAGCTACCTGACCTACGACATTCTCGACGACTCGATCATCGTGGTGCGCAGCGGCAGTAACGAATTCCATGCCCACCACAACGTCTGCATGCACCGTGGCCGCCGGTTGATCGACACCCCCGAGGGCGCCAAGAACGCATATGCCCGAACGCGAAAGTCGTTCGTCTGCGGCTTTCACGGCTGGACCTACGGTCTCGACGGAGCGTGCACTCATATCCGCGAACAGCAGGACTGGCAGGAAGCGCTCACAGCAGACAACACCCGCCTTCGACCGGTCAGAGTCGACACCTGGGGCGGTTGGTTGTGGATCAACATGGACCCCGACTGTGAGCCGCTGGCCGACTTCTTGTTCCCCGCCGCGAAGATTCTCGATCCGTTCGGTTGTGAGAACATGCGCTACAAATGGCGTAAGTGGCTGTCCTTCGATTGCAACTGGAAGGTCGCGCTGGAGGCCTTCAACGAGACCTACCACGTTTTCACCACGCACCCCGAGTTCAACAAGTTCGGCGAATTCAAGGGCTGGGCGAAAGCGCAAGGCAGACACAGCCACATCGGTTACGACGCGCCAGCGGAGATGGAGGCCACCAAGTCCAAGATCCGCCTCGGCATCGGCGCCGATCCGCGGGTTTCGACCGCGGAGATGCAGGTGTACACGATGGAGGAAACCAACGCCACCACCACGCAGACGCTGGTGAACGCGGCGAAGCGACTGGTTGATGAGTTGCCCGAGGGGACACCGGCCGATAAGGTTCTCGAACACTGGCTGGCGTCGGCGCGCCGTGACGACGAGGCCCGTGGCGTGCTCTGGCCGATAATTCCCGCCGACATCCTCGGGCAGGCCGGCACCGCATGGCAGATCTTTCCAAATTTCCAGATTGGGCAGGGCCTGACCAGCGCGCTGTGTTACGGGGCGCGGCCACACCCCAGCTACAACCCCAACAAGTGCATCTTCGAGGTGTCAGTCTTCGAGCTCTACCCGAAAGGTCAAGAGCCACAAACCGAGTGGGAGTACACACCGGTCGGCGACCCCCGATGGCGGTCGGTTCTACCGCAAGACTTCTCCAACATGGCCGCCGTGCAACAGGGCATGAAGTCGCTTGGGTTCCCGGGCACCAAACCCAATCCATACCGCGAACGCAGCACGGTCAATCTGCACTACCAATTGTCGAGGTACATGGGTGTCGGGGAACCCCAAAGCCTTTCAGATGAGGAGCACCCACGAGCATGACCCCGGATATCAAGGCGGCCCAAGAGGCCTGCGGGCCAACCCGGACGCCCGACGACTTAGACATCGACGCGCTGCGTGAGAAATACCGCCACGAGCGCGAAAAGCGGCTGCGCAAAGAAGGTTCCAATCAGTACATCGAATTGGAGGACGACTTCGCTGGCTACTACGAAGTCGATCCCCACACGCCGGTGGTCCCACGTGAGCCAATTGTCGACGACATCGACGTCGCGGTTCTCGGCGGTGGCTTCGGGGGCCTGCTGTCGGCGGCCCACCTGAAGAAGGCGGGCGTCGATGACGTACGGATCATCGAGCTCGGTGGTGACTTCGGCGGCGTCTGGTACTGGAACCGTTACCCGGGAATCCAATGCGACAACGAATCCTACTGCTATATACCGCTTCTCGAAGAGCTCGATTTCATCCCGTCGAAGAAGTTCGCCGACGGTGCCGAGATCTATCAGCATTGCCGCAACATCGGAAAGCATTTCGGCCTCTATGATTCGGCGATCTTCTCCACCCAGGTGCGTGACCTGCGTTGGGACCAGGAGATGAAGCGCTGGAGGATCAGCACGAACCGCGACGACGATATCCGCGCCCGCTTCGTGGTGCTGGCGTCGGGCCCCTTCCACCGGCCGAAATTGCCCGGCATCCCCGAGCTCAAAGCGTTTGGCGGACACAGCTTCCATTCGTCGCGGTGGGACTACGACTACACCGGAGGCGATGTCAGTGGGAGTCTGGACAAACTGGCGGACAAACGCATCGCGGTGGCCGGCACCGGTGCCACGGGCATCCAGATCGTGCCCTTTCTCGCGCGCGCCGCCAAACATCTCTATGTGTTTCAGCGGACACCGTCGACCGTCGACGAACGCAACAACGCTGCGACCGATCCGGAATGGGTGAAGACGCTGCGGCCGGGTTGGCAACGGGAGCGTCAGCGCAACTTCCACTCATGGACGTTCGAGGGTATGGCGCTGGGTCAGCCGGATCTGGTGTGCGACTTCTGGACCGAGCTGGGACGCAACACCGCGGCCCGGGTGCTCGCCCTGGACGACCCCGCGTCGATGACTCCCGAGCAGTTCGTTGCGCTCCGAGAGGAGGAGGACTACAAGATCATGGAGCGGCTGCGGCGCCGCATCGACTCCCTGATCGAGGACGGGGCGACGGCCGAAGCGCTCAAGCCCTATTACCGCTTCCTATGTAAGCGGCCCTGTTCCAACGACGATTACCTGGCGAGCTTCAATCGTCCGAATGTCACGCTGGTCGATGTGTCCTCGAGCAAGGGCGTCGAGCGGGCCACCGAAAAGGGTCTGGTGGCCAATGGTGTCGAGTACGAGGTGGACTGCATCATCTATGCCAGCGGCTTCGAAATCACCACCGAGTTCAGCCGCCGCTATTCGATCGAGACGATCGAGGGACGCGACGGACTGTCGCTGTTCGACTACTGGCAAGACGGTTACCAGACGCTGCACGGGATGACCAGCCTTGGATTCCCAAACCAGTTCTATACGGGCTTCACCCAAGTCGGCATCTCGGCCAACATCGCCGCGAATTATGAACTGCAGGGCGAGCACATTGCCTACGTGATCGCCGAAGCGCTGAAACGGGGAGTCAGCACCGTGGAGCCCAGTCAAGCGGCACAGGAGCAGTGGTGCGCGACGATCCGGGAGACCGCGATCGACAATTCGGCGTTCGACGCGCAGTGCACGCCCGGCTATTACAACAACGAAGGTGGTGGCGGCGGACAGGGAATCCGGTCGCACCTGGGCGAACCCTACGGCCCCGGCTTTTACGCATTCGAGGATTTGTTGCGGCTGTGGCGCGATAAGGGTGACCTGGAAGGGTTGGTGCTCGGCGGTTGAGCGAAACATGTGCGCCGCAACTGAGATTCGACGGTCGCGTCGCCGTGGTAACCGGCGGCGGCCGAGGACTCGGCCGCTCCTACGCCCAGCTGCTCGCCTCACGCGGGGCGAAGGTGGTCGTCAATGACGTCGGCGGCAGCCTCGGCGGTGCGGGCGTCGACACAGGTCCGGCCGAGCAGGTGGTCGCCGAGATCACCGCGGCCGGTGGCGAGGCCGTCGCTTGTAGTGCGTCGGTAGCCACGCGTGGAGGAGGCGAGGCCATCATCGCCACGGCGCTCGGGCACTACGGCGGCATCGACGTCCTGGTTCACAACGCGGGCAACGTCCGTCCCGGCTCGCTCAAGGAGATGAGTTACGAGGACTTCGACGCCGTGCTCGACGTGCATTTGCGTGGCGCGTTCAACGTTGTGCGGCCGGCATTTCCGCTCATGTGCGAGGCGGGCTACGGCCGCATCGTGCTGACCTCGTCGATCGGTGGCCTGTATGGAAACCACCACGTGGCCAACTACGCGGCCGCCAAGGCCGGCGTGATCGGATTGTCCAATGTCGCCGCGCTCGAAGGCGCCGCCGAAGGTGTGCGGTGCAACGTGATTGTGCCGGCCGCGGTGACGCGGATGGCGGAAGGCATCGACACCTCGGCGTATCCGCCGATGGGTTCGGAATTGGTTGCACCCGTGGTGGGTTGGCTCGCGCACGAGTCGTGCTCGGTGACCGGTGAACTGTTCATCGCGCTGGCGGGTCGGGTGGCGCGGGCGGTCGTCGCGGAGAGCCCCGGCGTGTGCCGGGCGTCGTGGACGATCGAGGAGGTCAGCAGCCATCTGGATGCGATCCGCTACGTCGAGGCGCCACTCATCTTTCCCGTCGTCCCGGATGGACATAACCAGCACATCGGATACAGCTTCGATCTTGCTCACCGCTCGAACGACCAAGGAGCGCTCAATGGCTAGCCCGACGGGCCCGATGGCCGGTCTGCGGGTGATCGATCTCACCGCGATGGTGATGGGACCGTACTGCACGCAGATCATGGCTGATATGGGTGCCGACGTGATCAAAGTCGAACCACCCCAAGGAGATAACACCCGCTATATCTCGGTAGGTCCGGCGCCGGGCATGAGCGGGGTATTCGTCAACGTCAACCGGGGCAAGCGCAGCATCGTGCTGGACCTGCAAACCGACGGCGGAACACGCGCCCTACGCGCTCTCGTTGAGACCGCCGACGTGTTCATCCACTCGATGCGCGCCAAAGCAATCGCCAAGCTCGGCTTCGGTTACGACGACGTCACCGCGATCAATCCCGCGATTATCTACACCAATTGCTACGGGTACGGACGACGTGGACCCGACCACGACCGCCCCGCCTACGACGACACAATCCAGGCGGAGTGCGGCCTGCCGGCGGTGCAACAGCAGTTGACCGGCGAGGCCGATTACGTCGGCACGATCATGGCAGACAAGATAGCTGGTCTGACGGCGCTGTACGCGACGACGATGGCGTTGTTCCATCGCGAGCGCACCGGGCAAGGGCAAGAAGTCGAGGTCGCCATGTTCGAAACCATGGCCTCGTTCATGCTCGTCGAACATGCCAACGGTGCTCTGTTCGACCCTCCGCTGGGACCCGCGGTGTATCCCCGCACCGTGGCGCCCAACCGCCGTCCGTACCGCACCAGCGACGGCTACATCGCCGCATTGATCTACAACGACAAACACTGGAACGCCTTCATGGAAGCCGTGCAGCCGCCGTGGGCCAGCGACCTGTATTCGACGCTGGAACAACGCGCTCGCGAGATCGACACCGTTTACGGGCTGGTGGCTGAGACGATGAAGGAGCGTTCTACCGCGGAGTGGTTAGCGCTGCTGCGCCGGCTCGAGATACCGGCCGCCCCACTGAACACGCCGGGCGCACTCTTCGACGATCCGCATCTCAACGCGGTCGGCATGTTCGAAACAGTGGACACCCCGCACGGACCGGTGCGCTTCCCGGGCGTACCCACTTGGTTCTCGCAGACACCGGGTCGCGTCGCGGGCCCGGCGCCAGAGCTCGGCGCCCACACCGCACAAGTGCTCGCCGAAATCGGCGCGAGCGGCCACAAAATCAGCCGAAATGACCAGCCAGAGCGCGATTTTGCGACTGCTCGCGACGGAAAGGAACTCTGACCATGGCCGTGCCCGTGTACCAGCGCATTCTCGACCTGTTCGAGGCCGAGGGGGTGAACACGCTGTTCGGTATCCCGGATCCGAACTTCGTGCACATGTTTGCCGAGGCCGACGCGCGCGGGTGGTCGGTGGTCGCACCGCATCACGAACTGAGCGCGGGATTCATGGCTGAGGCCGCGTCACGTATGACGGGCAAGCCCGGCCTGTGCATCGGCACGCTCGGCCCGGGCATGGCCAACATCGCCGGAGCGATCCAGTGCGCACTCGTGGAGAACTCGCCGGTGATCTTTCTCGGCGGCCAGCGCGCCCGCATCACCGAGCGCCGGGTCCGGCGCGGACGGATCCAATTCGTCCGCTAGGAGCCGCTTTTCGCGCCGTCCGTCAAGTACAGCGCATCCATCGAGTACGCCGATCAGACGGACGAGATCATCCACGAGGCGATTCGCCGGGCCATGTCCGGCACACCCGGCCCGGTTTACATCGAATACCCGTCGCACGTTATCCTCGAAGAAATCGACGTTGCAGAACCGTTGCCGCCCAATCGGTATCGCCTCGTCAACCAGGGGGCGGGCGCTCCTGAGATCGCCCAGGCCGCGAAGCTGATTCGCGAAGCGAAGAGTCCGATTCTGTTGGTGGGCCACGGCGTGCACACGTCGCGCAGCGGTCCTGCGGTCAAGGAGCTCGCCGACTTGATGGCCTGCCCGGTCATCCAGACCTCCGGTGGAACGTCGTACATCCCAGGCCTGCGGGAGCGGACATTCCCCTACCTGTTCTCCCCGGCCGCCAACGAGGCGGTCGAGGAATCCGACCTGTGCGTCGCGCTGGGAACCGAACTCGGCGAGCCCATGCACTACGGCCGGACCCAGCATTGGGCAGACAACGATGCGAACCGCAAATGGGTGTACGTCGAGCAGGACCCGGCCGCGATCGGCGTCAACCGCCAGTTCGACGTGCCGCTGGTGGGCGATCTGCGCGGCGTCGTGCCGCAGCTCGTCGACGCGCTGCGGGACACCCCGCGCACGCGAACGGCCAATCTCGAGAAGTTGGTCAACGCAGACGCCGAGGAACTCGCACAGCTCGCCGAGAATGCGCCGTCGGGACGTTCGCCCATTCACCCGGCGCGATACGTCGTCGAGGCCACTAGGGCGTTCAACGAACTCGAGGACGGCATCATGGTCCGCGACGGTGGCGCGACCGTCATCTTTGGTTGGACCTACTCGCAGGCCAAACCGCGCGACGTCATCTGGAATCAGAACTTCGGCCACCTCGGCACCGGTCTGCCTTACGCGGTCGGAGCATCCGTCGCCGAGGGCGGCAAGCGCCCCGTGATGCTGCTGACCAGCGACTCGGCGTTCCTCTTCCACATTGCGGAGCTGGAAACGGCTGCGCGGCAGAACCTTCCGCTGGTATGCGTGGTGGGCGTGGACCATCAGTGGGGCCTCGAGGTGGGCGTGTACAAGCGCACCTTTTCCCAGCCGTCGCCGCAGCCCGGCGTGCACTGGAGCAAGGACGTCCGGATGGACAAGATCGCGGAGGGCTTCGGCTGCCACGGTGAGTTCGTCGAGAAGGAGGACGAGATCCGCCCGGCGATCGCCCGCGCCTACGCCAGCGGCAAAGTCGGTGTGGTGCACGTGTGCATCGACCCGAAGGCCAACTCCGAGGAGATGCCCAAGTACGACCGATTCCGCACCTGGTATGCCGAAGGCACCCAGTAAGGCCCACCGAGCAAGAAAAGGATCGATCTGATGCGCGAATACCTGAAGTTCTACATCGACGGACGGTGGGTCGACCCGGTGCGGCCCAACACTTTCGACGTGGACAACCCGGCAACGGAACAAGTTTCCGGGAAGATCTCGCTGGGGTCGCAGGCCGATGTCGACGCGGCGGTCAAAGCCGCCCGGCGAGCCTTCGCCGGCTGGTCGCAAAGCACCCGCGAACAGCGCCTCGATCTGTTGCAGGCCATCCTCGCCGAATACCAGAAGCGTGCGGACGATCTGGCCGCCGCGGTCACCGAGGAAATCGGTGCGCCGCCCTCACTGGCGGCGGGGCCGCAGGTGTTTCTCGGGATCGGACACCTGACCACGGCGATCGACGCCCTGAAGAACTTCGCGTTCTCCGAACAAAAAGGGGCGACCCTGATTGCCAGGGAGCCGATCGGTGTCTGCGGTTTGATCACGCCCTGGAACTGGCCCATCAACCAAGTCGCGGTCAAGGTCTACCCGGCGTTGGCCTCCGGCTGCACCGTCATCCTGAAACCCTCTGAGGTGGCACCGTATTCGCCCTACATCTTCACTGAGATCTTGGCCGCCGCGGGCGTACCGGCCGGGGTGTTCAACCTGGTCAACGGCGACGGTGCGGGCGTGGGCGTGGCCCTGGCGAGTCATCCCGACATCGACATGGTGTCGTTCACCGGATCCACTCGCGCCGGTATCGAGGTGGCCAAGCTTGCGGCCCCGACGGTGAAACGCGTGACCCAAGAACTCGGCGGCAAGAGTCCCAACATCGTGCTCGACGACAGTGGTTTCGCCGAGGGTGTCAGCGCCGGCGTGGCCAACATGATGCCGAACTCCGGGCAGAGTTGTAACGCGCCGTCGCGCATGCTGGTCCCGAATTCGCGGATGGCAGAGGCTATTACCCTCGCGCGTCAGGCAGCCGAGCAAATCGAGGTGGGCCCTAACGGCGATAAGAGGGCGATCGGGCCAGTGGCTTCGACGGCGCAGTTCGACAAGGTCCAGCGCCTGATCCAGCAGGGCATCGACGAGGGCGCGACCGTGGTGGCCGGAGGCCCGGGCCGGCCCGCCGGGCTAGACAAGGGTTATTACGTCAAGCCGACCGTCTTCGCGCATGTCACAAATGAGATGACGATCGCGCGCGAGGAGATTTTCGGACCGGTGCTGTGCATCCTCGGCTACGACGACATCGACCACGCTGTCAATATCGCCAATGACACCGAGTACGGTCTTGCCGGCTTTGTTTCGGGAGCCGACCTCGACAAAGCTCGTGAGGTCGCGCGCAAGATCCGCGCAGGATGGGTGACGATCAATCATGCGTTCGACATGAACGCGCCATTCGGCGGCTACAAGCGCAGCGGCAACGGTCGCGAGTGGAGCGAGTTCGGCTTCCACGAATATCTGGAAGTCAAAAGTACCCTGGGTTACGCGCCCGACGAAGGCTAAAACTCTAGGCCGAAATCCGAACGCACCACAGCGGAAACCGCTGCGTGTCCTCCACCTGATCCTGCGGCGCCGCCCCTAAGCTTGCTGAGATCAAGAGGAGGGGCGACGACGTATCGGCAGCAACTATCGCGCTGGGCGCTGCGGTGGTCAGGGCGCGCGAAAAGCGAGAGCTGAGCCGGGCGGGGAGCATCCCGCACCGGCGCGTTCTGATCGGCCTACCCGGTGGGTAGCGCCCGTGCGTCGGGCCGGCCGGCTGGCGATCTGGGATAAACCCGAGCGTGCCAGCGGCATACCCGCGCTGGATGGGCTTCGCGCGATCGCCGTTGCGCTGGTGCTCGCCGACCACGGCGGCATTCCCGGCATGAGCGGTGGCTTCCTCGGCGTCGACGTCTTCTTCGTGCTCAGCGGATTCCTGATCACCTCGCTATTGCTGGACGAGCTTGGGCGCACCGGACGTATCGACCTGACCGGATTCTGGATTCGCCGGGCCCGCCGGCTGTTGCCGGCGTTGGTGTTGATGGTGCTCGCCGTGGGCGCGGCCCGCGAACTTCTACCGGCCCAGGCGCTCAACGGATTGCGCGATGACGCGATCGCGGCGTTTTTGTGGGTGGCTAACTGGCGCTTCGTCGCGCAGAAGACTGACTACTTCACCCGGGGGGCGCCGCCGTCGCCGCTGCAGCACGCCTGGTCGCTCGGCGTCGAGGAGCAGTACTACTTCGTCTGGCCGGTCCTGCTGATCGTGGTCACTCTGCTGCTTGCGGCACGAGCCAAGCGCTACTTCATGCGGGCCAGCGTGGGCGGGGTGCGGTTCGCCATCTTCGTGATCGCCACGCTGGGGGCGCTGGCGTCGGCGGCGGCCACCATCGTCTTCGTCTCCGACACCACGCGTGACCGCATCTACTTCGGCACCGATACCCGCGCGCAGGCTTTGCTGGTCGGATCGGCGGCAGCGGCTCTGCTGGTTCGGGATTGGCCGTCGCTGAACCGCGGCTGGTGCATGATCCGCACTCGGTGGGGGCGGCGGGTCGCCCGCGTGCTGCCGGTCGTGGGTGTGGCGGGGCTGGCGGCGGCGGCGCACTTCGGGACGGGCAATGTCGGCGACTTTCGCCACGGCTTGCTGATCGGTGTCGCGATTGCTGCCGTCTTCGTGGTCGCCCCGGTGGCGCTGGAGCAGCGTGGGCTGATCGCCCGCATTCTGGCCGTACCCCCGCTGGTGTGGCTGGGCACGATTTCCTATGGCATCTATCTGTGGCACTGGCCGATCTTTCTGGCGCTCAACGGCGAACGCACCGGATGGTCCGGATTGCCGCTGTTCGCCGCCCGGTGCGGGCTCACGCTCGCGGTGGCCGGCGCGTCGTACTGGCTGATCGAACAACCCGTCCGCCGCTGGCGGCCGGCCCGGGTCGCGTTGTTGCCGCTGGCCGCCGCCACCGTGGCCAGCGCCGCCGCGATTACGATGCTGGTGATTCCGGTCGGCACCGGAACCGGTCTACGTGAGAACGGCCTGCCCCCCGGCGTTTCGTCGGTCGCGGCGGTGTCCTCGGTGCCGCCGGGCGGCGCTCGCCCGGTCGGCCCGCGAAACCCCAACCGGCCGTTCACCGTTTCGGTATTCGGTGATTCGATCGGCTGGACCTGGATGCACTATCTTCCGCCGACGCCCGGATTCGCGTTCCTCGACCACACTGTCATCGGATGCAGCCTGGTGCGCGGTACACCGTATCGCTACATCGGCCAAACCCTGGATCAGCGGGCGGAATGCGACACGTGGCCGGGCCGATGGGCAACGCAGGTCAGCCAGGATCAGCCGGATGTCGCACTGCTGATCATCGGCCGGTGGGAAACGGTGGACCGCGTCAACGAAGGGCAGTGGACCCACATCGGTGATCCGACCTTCGACGCCTATCTCAACGGCGAGTTAGAGCGAGCACTGAACATCGTGAGCGCGAGCGGAGTTCGAGTGGTGGTCGCCACGGTGCCCTACAGCCGGGGCGGCGAGAAACCGGATGGCCGGTTATACCCAGAGGACCAACCGGACCGGGTCAACCAATGGAACACCATGCTGCGCAAGACCGTTGCGCAGCATCCGAATGTTTCGATCTTGGATCTGAACAAAAAGCTTTGCCCCGATGGTGTTTACAGCGCCAAGGTCGACGGCATCAAGGTACGCAGCGACGGCGTCCATCTCACCCCGGAAGGGGTCAAGTGGCTGACGCCCTGGCTGGAAGAGTCACTGCGCTAGACGCCTAGGCGTCAGTACGGCAGCTGATTTCCATGCTGTCGCTTTCCCGGACCAGGAAATTGAAGCTGATGTAGCCGTTGGCGGCATCGCGAACACGATCGAGATAGGGAGCCATATCCGACGAGCTGGCATTGTCGGCAACGACCAAAGCGCCTGTGGTAAGCCGGGGCTCGAGCATTTTGATGACTGGAAGGTAGAGATCTTTCCAGCCGTCGAGCAAGACGAATTCGACCGGCCCGTCCACCGCCTCCAGCGTGGTCAGCGCATCTCCCTCGAGAATGGTGATCACATCGTCTAAGCCGGTCTCCGCGAACGTCTTCTTTGCGGCGGCTATCTTGCTCGCACTGAGTTCCGTGGTCACCACGCGCCCGACACCGTTGTCGCGTACCGCCGCCGCAAGATGAATGGCGGAGATACCGAAAGACATTCCGAATTCGACAACGGTCGTCGGACGGGTAGCCCGGATCAGCGCGTACAGCAGCCGCCCGGCCTCGGGAGTCACCGGGATGTAGAACTCGCTCATCGCCTCGGCGCGTTCCGCTGTGGTCATCGGTCGATCGAACTGACCAAGCCGCTCACGCAGCAGCGACATCTGGTTCTTGGTTTCGGTGTACATCCGGTCGAGCACCGACTCGACGCGAGGGTCTTGCAAGGATGTGGCCATGCCCTCGAGGGTATTCCTCGGCGATGTTCAGCCGTGCAGAGCTCGACGATCGGTAAATGTGACACGTGCCACGCCTGGTGCAAAAAGTCTGCAAAGACGTTTGACGAGCGGTGGGTCCTAGTGCCAGCATGTACGGGCAAGCACCTCGGTAGGTGAGGCGTCTGCACGGACACAGGCCACTGACCCCGAACGTCGAGAGACGCCCCGGGTCAGGACAGCTCTTCCCGGACCCAAGGGTTGAGCCCAAGTGGCTTCTGGACATGGTCCAGATACGCCGTGCAGTGCCGAAGCTCCGACGAGAGGGGTGCGGCCTGGTCGGCTTATGGTCCGGCCATTCGTTCCTCTTTTGCGTGTGATGTGACGACACCCCCGTGTGTCATGGCCGTGAGGAGGTGAGGGCGAGATGAGTCCCGGCGATAGTTGGTATCCAAAATCCATCTTGATCCGATCCGGTTCCGGCGTTTCTTTCTGCTGACGCAGCTCTTTGGATTTTGCTGTCCCACAACCGTATTGATGGTGGTGGGCACTAGCGAATGCTCGGCGCGCTGACGAGCCGAATCGGCCTTCCGAAAAGGGGAAGACCATGACTTTTGTTGTTGTGCACCGTATTAACGGTCGTGGAATGCTGCGCGGACGGGCAACGCTGCGCGGACGGTCGATGCTACGTGCGGGTCGGCTGCTGACAAACAGGTTGTCCGCCATGCACATTCCGACACCCGAAGAGCGGGCGAACCTGTACGCGTCGCTGACGCCGATCGGTGTGCTCTCGGCCGCGCCGGGTGCAGCGCCATCGGGCAGTGCGGTCAACTACCGATGATTCGTTGCGCCTAACGGTCCCAGCGGCGGGAGCGGGTTGCTCACCCGCCGCTGGGGCGCGTTCAACACCCGATCTGTGTAGCCCGACTACTGATAGCGAGAACGCCATGACTTTGACCTCCCCCCCGTCCCGCACTACCGGCGCTGTAAGCCCGGACACTTCCGGGCAAGCCACCCTGGATTCCGCGCACACCGGTGACATCGTCGGTGCGTTCGGTCGCATCAAGCGCGATGAGACCGGCTCGTTCAGCGGCCGCTGGCGGCGGTTGCGCACCCTGCTGGTGATCACTGGTCCCGGATTGATCGTCATGGTGGGCGACAACGACGCCGGCGGTGTCGCGACCTACGCGCAAGCCGGTCAGGACTACGGGATGAACCTGTTGTGGTCCCTGGCATTGCTGATTCCGGTGCTGTACGTGAACCAGGAGATGGTGCTGCGGTTAGGCGCGGTCGCCCGAGTAGGTCACGCGCGCCTGATCTTCGAGCGGTTCGGCAAGTTCTGGGGCGCTTTCAGCGTCGGTGATCTGCTGGTTCTGAATGCCCTAACGATCGTCACCGAATTCATCGGTGTCGCGCTGTCATTGGGATTCCTGGGCTGTCCGAAGATAGTGGCGATCCCCGCCGCTGCCGTACTGCTGTTCGCTGTGGTGGCTGGCGGCTCGTTTCGGCGCTGGGAAGGGCTGATGTTCCTGCTGATAGCCGTGAACGTTGTGATGATCCCAATGGTGCTGATGGTGCACCCGAATCCGAAAACCACTGGTGGCGGCCTAATCCCGCACATTCCGGGTGGATTGAACTCCACGGTCCTGCTGTTGATCATCGCGATTGTGGGGACCACGGTGGCACCCTGGCAGTTGTTCTTCCAGCAGTCCAACGTGGTGGACAAGCGCATCACCGCACGCTGGATTCCGTACGCGCGAGCCGATTTGATCATCGGCATCGTCGTGGTCATTGCCGGGGGGACGGCGCTGATGGCTGTCACCGCCTTCGGCCTGCCCGGATCCGGGGTTGCCGGCAGCTTCACCGACGCCGGCGCGGTCGCGAGCAGCCTGCACCACCCGGTGGGGGCGCTGTTCGCGATCATCCTGCTGGACGGTTCGTTGATCGGGGCCAACGCGGTTGGGCTGGCCACTACCTATGCGATCGGTGACGCGATGGGCAAGCGGCACTCCCTGCACTGGAAAATCAGCGAGGCGCCGTGGTTCTACGGCGGCTACGCGCTCCTGCTTGGTGTGTCGGCCGCGGTGGCGTTCAGCCCCGATCACATCCTCGGGCTGATCACGCAGGGCGTGCAGGCGCTTGCCGGCATCCTGTTGCCCTCGGCAACGGTGTTCCTGGTTTTGCTCTGCAACGACCGGGCGATCCTGGGGCCGTGGGTAAACACGCTGCGGCAGAACATCGTTGCGTGGGCCATCGTGTGGTCGCTGGTGCTGTTGTCGCTGGCGTTGACGGCGGCGACGTTCTTCCCGGACATGTCCACGGCCACCCTCGAGGGAGGGCTCGGTGCCGGCGTCGCAGCGGGCGTCATCGGCGGTGCTCTGGCGATCATCGGCGCTCGCCGATCCAGCGATCCGCACGAGTCGAAACTCGCGCGCGCCGAGCGCCGAGCTCGGCGCCAACAGGATCGGCTGAACTGGCACACCCCCAACCTTGCTTCCCTTGCCCGCCCGGTTATTTCGCCGTCTCGCCGGGCAGGACTGTTGATCCTGCGCGGTTACCTGGTGCTGGCGGTGGTATTTGCGATCGTCAAGCTCGTTGAGGTCGGCGTCGGCTGACGATTACAGCGAACCGTTGGGTAGCAGAACGATCTTTCCGTGGGTGTGCCGGTGTTCGAGTTCCTCGAAGGCGTCGGCCACCCGATCCAACGGATAGCCGGCGGCGATGTCGAAATCGACCGCGCCGCCGGCTATCAGGTCGGCGATCTCGGTGAGCACTTCCGGTGTGGACGCGTCGGTGCTGCCTTCAGTCTTGGCGCCGACTTCGCCCGCCTTCTAGAAAGAGATGATCGTGTCGATGCGCTGCGGTGCCACTCCCAGATCCACGGCTAGCTGAACGTAGTCTGGGCCGAACAGGTCGATGAACGCGTCGATTCCGTTCGGCGCAGCCTCACGCAGGCGCTCGGCCAGACCGTCGCCGTAGCTGATCGGGATCACGCCGTGTGCTCGCAGCCAGTCGGCGTTGCCCTCTCCGGCGATGCCGAGCACTCGGGCCTTGAGCAGGATCAGCAGCTGGACGACAAGACTGCCGACGCCGCCGGCGGCCGCCGACACGGCGACGGTCTCGCCCGCCCGCGGCGCGACCGCACGGACCGCCGCGTATGCCGTCGCGCCGACGACGTAAAGCGAACCCGCTGCTTCCCAACTTAATTGGGAAGGCTTGCGGATCAGCTGATCGACCGGGACGGCAGCGTGGGTGGCATGGCTGGATCGCCGGAAGCTGAAGCCCAAAACCTCGTCTCCGACCGCGAATTCGGTGACCCCGGGCCCGGTCTCCGTCACCACCCCGGCCAGATCGCTGCCTTCACCGGAGGGAAACGTAGCCGGGAACATGTCGTGCATCGCTCCCGATCGAATGGCGGCCTCGCCGGGGTTGATTCCCGCAGCGCGGACCTCGACTACTACCTCACCCTCGCCGGGTGTCGGCATGTCGATCTCTGTCACGTACAGCACGTCACGGTCCCCATAACGGTCGAATCGCACAGCGCGCGCCATCCCAGCCGTCATCTCAATCTCCTTTTCGCGCGAGTTGCCCCGGCCCTTCGCCAGGATAGGCGCGGACCGGCGCCTATCGGTTGGAGCGTGCGCGTATGTTCATATGCGCTGACCCTTGTTCCCGCTGGAAGGAATGCCCATGGCACGTGCCCGGATGACCGCCACCGGCTGGGCGGTCGCCACCATTGTGGCCGGCGTCGCGATCACCGGCTGTAGTAACAGCGGAAAGACTTCGGCGCCCGCATCCAAGAGTGCCGCGACTTCGGTGGTGAGTACCCCGGCAGGGCCGCCGCCGGATTACAGCGCGTTGCTGATCCAGCCCGGTGATCTCGGCGGCGACTTCACCGCACCGGAACCGCCGGTGCTGAATTTCAACAACACGACCGGTGTCTCGCAAATGTTCGTCAATGCCGACAAAAGCCGGCGCATCGGGGACACCATCTTGGTCGTCGACGATCCCTCGATGGCGGCGGCTGGTCTGGAGAACACCAAGACGAACTACGCGAAGAAGGTCAGCGGCACCTGGCAGCCCGTCGACGTCGGCACCAACGGTGCGATGATTTCGGGCACGTCGCAGGACAATTCGCAGGCCATCGCCGTCTTGCTGTTCACCGAGGGTAGGGCGCTGGTCAACCTGGAATTCGACAGCGCGCCAGGCGATCCGATCGATCCGGGTATCGCCACCGATATCGCCCGCAAGCAAGCCGCCGCGGTCAAGAACGGTTTGCACGATTAGCTTTTCGGGCTAGATCAACCCGAGCAGCCGCAGATCCGAGATGTACTTCTCGATCAGCGCCTCAGACAGGTGCGGAATGTCTTCGTCCGCACCAATTTTGGCTTCCTGCACCGCTGCCCGGAACACATCCGTCGGAGCCGGCGCGCCGCGCAGCGGCGCCTCTGGCTTGCGGTAGGCCTCGAGCAGGGGCAGTACCGACTGCTGACGCTGCTTTTCGGGCAGGGCTCGAATGGTGGTTTCGAACCGTTGCAGCCATTCGCCATAGTCGTCGATGCGCTGGATAGCGTGCCCGGCGGCGATCAACCAATCAACGAACACATCCAGCGAAATGCCGTCGTCATGTGGGTTCATCACATCGAAGGATCGGTAACTAACGGAATCCTCAGCAGCCGTTGCCGTCTGCTCGCCCAGTGTGGTGACCGCGGCCGCCACGAAGTCGGCGGGCAGACCGTCGAAGTGCGCGACGGCCCGGTGCCCCTTGGCATCGGCTTCGTAGAAAGATGACGGTGCTATGCCGGTCACCAGCAGACTGAAAATCAAGCGGGTGAACATGTCTGGGACATTCAACTGTCCGGCGTATCGGCTGTGCGCGAGGATCAGGTCGGACCGGAAGACTGCGACCGGCAACCCGCACAGGTCGTGTGCCTCGCGGAGCAGCACCTCGCCGCCCCACTTGCTGTTCCCGTATCCGTTCGCGTAGCTATCGTCGATGGGCCGCACCGGGCTAACGGTGCGGATGTCGCCGTCCTCGAGGAACTTCGCGGGGTCGACCGACATGGCCACCGAGACGGTCGATAGATAGGTGACCGGCTTGATTCGCGTGGTGATCGCCAGGCGAATCAGCTCGGCGGTGCCCACGACGTTGGGACCGAACAGCTGGTCGTACGGCAGGACATGGTTGACGAACGCGGCCGGGTGGACGATCATATCCACGCTCTGCGCCAGACGGTCCCAAGTCGCCTGGTCCAAACCAAGATTGGGCTCCGCGATATCGCCGAGGATGACTTCGAGGTGGTCGGCAGCCAGGCTGCGGAATCGCTGCAGCAATTGCGGATCTCCGCTGTCGAAAACGGCTTCCAGCCGCTTACTGGCGGCCGCGGTGTCGGTGCCGCGGATGATGGTGACGAGTTTTCCGCCGGTTTCGGCCAGCCTCTCGAGCCATTCCAGGGTTAGGAAGCGGCCGAGGTAGCCGTTAGCACCGGTCAGCAGCACCGTTTGTGGTGTGCCGGTCGCACGCGGGAGGGCCGGGGCCGCGGCCAGGGTCTTGGCGTCGATGAACTTGTCCAACGTGAGATCGGATGCGTGGACTTCGGTCACGCCGCGGCCGTGAACGGTCGAGAACGTAGGCCGCTTGGAGCCGGACTCACGTTCGGACTCAACATATTCCGCGAGTTGCCGCAGATCTGAAGCTGGGCTGATGATCTGACCCACCGGGACTTCCACGTCGAAGATGTCCTGCAGCAGGTTGGAGAAGGTCAGGGCGGACAGCGAATCACCGCCGAGATCGAGGAATTGGGTGTCGGGGTCCGGCGGCCCACCGGGCAAGCCCAGCAACGCCTCGGCGGCGCGGGTCAGCGTGTCGATGACGGGCCGGTTCGCGGCGCCCTCGCGCAGCGCCCGTAATTCCGCCGTCCGGGTGGCGGCGAGTTCGGCATACAGTTCCTCGAGCCGTACGCCGTAGTGCTCCTTGAGCTTTGGCCGTAATAGCTTGCCGACACCCGACAGCAGGCCGTTGTCCTCATTGAACGGCTCGGACTCGATCAGAAAGTCCGCAGGCACTTCGTAGGACTGCAGCTCGGCGAGTTTGGCAGTGCGCCGCAGGGATTCGCTGAGTGCGGCCTTGAGGCTGTCGGGATCGCCCGCGAACCGTTCCTCGGCTCCGGCCGTCGGTACCACGACGGCCAACAGGTAGGGTCGCTCACTGTTGCCGTAAACGAAGATCTGCCGGACCAGTGCGGCGCTGCTGAAAACAGCCTCCAGGCGGGCGACCGCCACAAATTCGCCCTGCGCCAGCTTCAACACGTTGTTGCGCCGGTCCACGTAAACGAGACGATCCGGCCCGATCTCGGCCATGACGTCGCCGGTGCGGTAGTAGCCGTCGGGGTCGAACGCATTCGCCGTCACATCGGGTCGCTTGAAGTACCCGCCGAAGGCGGTCTGCGATTTCACCAGTAGCTCGCCGCGCGGATAGGGCTTATCGGTGTGGAAGTAACCCAGTTCTGGGACGTCGATGAGTTTGTAGTCGGTCACCGGAGGCCGGGACACCAGACCGTCTTTGAATACCATGCCCACCTCGGTCAGGCCGTAGCCGTCGAGCACGTGGACGTCCAGGCAGGACTCGATGAAGATCTTCATCTCGGCGGCCAACGGCGCCGTAGTGGAGAAGCTGGTGATCACCCGCCCACCCAAAACCTGTTCGCGCAGTGCGGCTTTCGCCTGCGTGTCGGCTTCCGCGGGTTCGGCACCCTGGCCGACGAGCCGCTCCACCGCGCTTTGGTAACGCTGGTACAGCATCTCGACCACCCGCGGCACCATGCCCATTTCGGTGGGGCGCACCAGATTCCAGTCGTCGAACAATGTGGACAGATCACTTTCGGGCACAAAGTAACTAGTGCCGCCCGCCTGGAACGACGAGGCCAGCGGTATCCGGCCGCCCACGTGATTGAGCGGCATGAAGTTGACATTCAATACCGGTATGTCCGCGAATTCGGGATAGAGCTCGGTGGTCCACAGGCTCAAAATCATGCGCTCGGTGTACATGGCGCCTTTGGGCAGCCCGGTGCTCCCCGACGTGTACATGATCATCGCCAGCCGCTCATCGGATTCGCCGGTGTACCACGGCTCCGGCGGCAATGCGAGGCCGCGTTCGACCAATTCGTCGAAGGTCTCGATGGTTACCGCCATGCCGGCATCGGCCAGCTTCGCCTGCGCGCGTTCCAGGTTCTCTCGCAGGTCGTCAATCTCCGGTTCGTAGTCGAAGACCACCAGGCGCCGCAGCGAGGTGCTACCCAGCGCCGCCTCGACGGCGAGGTCGAGGTACCCCGCCCCGGTAGCCAGCACTTGCGGTTCGATTTCGGCGACGATCGGCTGCAGCCGCGAGGCTGATGCGTTGTGTTGCAGCGGTACCGCCACCAGGCCGAGGTAACCCGTTACCAGGTCGACCGTCAGATACTCCGGGCTCGCGAAACCGAGTGTGGCGACGACATCGCCCGGCTTGACCGGGTTTATCGAATCGTGGCGCCAGGCTGTCGCGACGGCAGCGACGTTCGCCCACAGGTCGCGGTAGCTGATGGTGTCGAATCGGTGCAGCAGCCGGCTGGTGGTTCGCCCGGTCACCGGGTCGGCCGCCAATTCACGTGCTCGCCAGCCCAACGCGGGGCGATCCGCGTAGCCGTCGGCGAACATTTTCAGGATCTGCGGAAGCCGAAGGCCGGGCTGGCGTGCCGCGGCCTGCAGCGCGGGATCCGGCTTGGCGTTCTGGTACTGGTCGTCGGCCGCCTCCAGCCGGAGGATGCGTTCTGCCACTCGTTGCCTCGGGGTGGCTTGCGAACCCGCACTGGTGCCGATCTCGCGCCTCGCGTCAACACTCATGTCCAGCCTCTCGTTCGGACGGCTTCTTAACGCAACCGCCGGCCCGCCACGAGTCTTCCAACCGATCACTGTGACCATGGCCACAGCGATCCCGGGGCGCGCTAGCCAGCGCGGCATTGTGCCGCGTCACAGATCTGCTGGTGTCGGCCTAACCGGGACTGTTACGCCACGACCTGGATGGGATCGCCGACGTTGACGTTATTGAAGTACCACGCCGCGTTGTCCGGGCTCAGGTTGACGCACCCGTGGCTGACGTTGGCATGGCCCTGCGAGTCGACCGACCACGGTGCCGAATGCACGTACACACCGCTCCAGGTGACCCGGACCGCGTACTGCGCGGTGATCTTGTATCCCTCGGGTGAACTCAGCGGGATACCGATCGTCCGCGAGTCCATCACGACGCTGCGTTGCTTCTCCAGTGCGGTGAAGTTTCCGATCGGCGTGGGGCGGCTGGGCTTACCCATCGAAGCCGGCATCGTGCGCAGTATCTCCCCGTCCCTGCTGACGGTGAAGGTGTGGCCGGAGATGCTGGCGACACCCAGGAATGCGTCGCCGGTGTCGAAGCCCGTGGTCATCTCTTGCACGCCCACCGAAACGTGGTTGTGAGTGGGCCAATACTGGTTCGGAACCCATTGCACCACATTGTTCTCGGGCCACTCGAAATGTCCGGTGGTGTTGCTCGGCGAGGTGACGTGGATGGACCGCTCGACGGAGGCACGGTCGGCCACCGGCGCGCTGAATCTCACCACGACCGGGTGCGCAACTCCCACCACCGCGCCGTCGGCCGGCAAAATCGCGACAATTGCGGGGGCACGCTCGGGTACCGGGACCGTGGCGAGCGCGCGGGAACCGGATCCGACCACGCCCAAACCCGTGATGGCGACCAATACAAATAGATAACGAACCCCACGATGCATGGCGTCCACCCTCCGAGATGGTGCAATCAACACACGATATTCTACTGGCTGTCTGCTTATTACGGCTTTTAGCAAACAATGACACTCCCGCCCCGTCCCTACGATAACGATGCGATCACCGGTTGAGTTCGATCCCGGCACGGGCGGTTCTCGCACAGGGAGTGGGGATGACGGCTCTGCCGGGCAGTTGCGCTTCACGGATCGCCGCGAAATGTCGCCCAAAGCCGTTGAGCTGGATCATAAATCGCTCTTTGGGTATCGTCTGCGACACCGCGCTCGAACGGCGGGTACCTGAATGCGGCAGCAATACACTGGCTGGCGGGCTGGCAACGCGTTAACCTCAGCGGAATCGGTGCCGCCAGACCGAGGGAGGTGCGGGTGCTCTTCCGCCAACTGGAGTACTTCGTTGCGGTCGCCCAGGAGGGCCACTTCGCCCGGGCGGCCGAGAAGTGCTACGTGTCGCAACCCGCGCTGTCCGCCGCGATCGCCAAGCTGGAACGTGAGCTGAACGTCACGCTGATCAACCGCGGCCACAGCTTCGAGGGCCTCACCCCCGAAGGGGATCGACTAGTCGTGTGGGCCAAGCGGATTCTGGCCGAGCACGACGCGTTCAAGGCCGAGGTACACGCCGTGCGGTCGGGGATCACCGGAACGCTTCGGCTGGGCACCGTGCCCACCGCGTCGACGACAGCCTCCCTGGTGCTTTCGTCCTTCTGTTCGGCTCATCCGTTGGCCAAAGTGCAGATTCATTCCCGACTGGCCGCCACGGAACTGTACCGGCGGCTACGCGAATTCGATCTCGACGCCGCGATCGTGCACGTGTCTCAGGACGACGCCCACGATGTCGACCTGGTGCCGCTCTACGCGGAGCGCTTCGTCCTGCTGTCGGCGGCCGACATGTTGCCGTCGGGCGCATCGACGCTGCGA
Source organism: Mycobacterium montefiorense (assembly GCF_003112775.1). GTDB lineage: Bacteria > Actinomycetota > Actinomycetes > Mycobacteriales > Mycobacteriaceae > Mycobacterium > Mycobacterium montefiorense. The sequence continues at coordinate 222,461 of NZ_BFCH01000017.1, forward strand.
TGGCCGGATGCCGCCCAGTTGCCGCTGGCGTTGCTCACCGCCGACATGCGGGACCGCCAAATCATCGACGAAGCCTTCGGCGGCCACGGCATCACGGTCACCCCGCAGGTCGAAACGGACTCTGTGGCTTCACTACTCGCGCAGGTCTCATCCGGAAACTGGGCCTGCATCATTCCGCACACCTGGCTGTGGACGACTCCGCTGGGCGCAGAGATCCGTGCGGTCGAAATGGTCGATCCGGTGGTGAAAGCCGGGATCGCGCTGGCTAGCAACGCCACCGGGCCCGGATCACCGGTCGCCCGTGCGCTCGTCGCTTGTGCGCAAGAGCTTTCACTCGACGAATTCTTCAACGCCGAGCTACTCGGCGTCACGCACCGGCGCTGACCGCGGACTCCCGATTGGCGGCGCTGGTCGGGTTGAGACTGGCCAGGTGCCCGCTCTCCACCCCAGCCGCCGGGTCGAGTTCGCAGTCGATGAGTGACGGCCCGCGCGACGCGAGCGCATGGGTCAGGGCCGCCTGCAGCTCCACCGCAGTGGTGACGTGGTATCCGTTGCCGCCGAAAGCTTCTGCGATCATTTCGTGACGTGCACCGGCGTTCAGCACGGTAGGGGCCGGGGCGTGACCGGTGGGCTTCTCGTCACCGTGGTAGACGCCGCCGTTGTTGAGGATGACGACCGTCACCGGCAGCTGGTAGCGGCAGATGGTTTCGATCTCCATGCCACTGAACCCGAATGCGCTGTCGCCCTCGATCGCGACGACGGGCCTGCCGGTCTCGACGGCCGCCGCGATCGCGTAGCCCATGCCGATACCCATCACGCCCCAGGTCCCGGAGTCGAGTCGATGCCGCGGCAGCTCCATGTCGATCACGTTGCGGGCCAGGTCCAGCGTATTGGCCCCCTCGTTGACCACGTAGACATCCGGATTCGCCTGCAGCACCGAGCGAATGGCACCCAGAGCGTTGTAAAAGCGCATCGGATGTGGATTTTCGGCGAGGCGCTCGCGCATCTTGGCGTCGTTGCGGGCTCGTCGATCGGCCAGCTCGTCCGTCCATTCCGTCGCCACATTGACCGGGTGCGTGGTCAGGCCGTCACGCAGCGCAAACATCACCGATCCGATGTCGCCGGCCAGCGGCGCCTCGATTCGCTGGTTGCTGTCGAACTCCGACGCCGCAATGTCAACTTGTACGAACTTGGCGTCCTCGGACCACTGCGGTGATTCTCCGTGCCCGAGCAACCAATTCAGCCGCGCACCGATCAGCAAGACCGCGTCGGCGCGGGCGATGGCCAGTGAGCGCGCGGCCGCCGCGGACTGCCGGTGCGAATCGGGCAGCAACCCCTTGGCCATCGACATGGGCAGGAACGGAATTCCGGTGGTCTCGACGAAATCCCGAATCACGGCGTCGGCTTGGGCGTACGCGGCGCCCTTACCCAAAACGATCAACGGCCGGCGTGCCTGTGCGAGTACGCGCAGTGCGCGATCGACCGCTTCGGGTGCCGGCAGCTGGCGGGGTGCGGGGTCGATGACCCGCCAGACGCTCTCGGATCCGGCCGTGGCATCCATGGTCTGGCTCAAGGGCTATCGAGACAGTCTCACGTTGTGGACGACGTCACGCTTCCCCAGGCGGCGCGGGCGCCCGAATCGCCGACTCGGTAGGTCTGCACCAGCGTCGCCACGGCCGCGATAACCACCAGCACCCCGACTACGGCGTGCAGGGTGAGTTTCATATCCACCCCGCGCGCCTCGCGAACGTGCAGGACGGCCAGCACCGTGACCGTCGCCGCCAGCGCCGCCACGATGTAGATCAGGGTTGAGCCGAGTTGCTCATGATTGGTGAGCACCGGCGACGGCGCACCGACGCGAGCCGACAGCCAGACGCCCGAGCTGGTCGTCAACGGGGTCAACACGAGTGTGCCCACCGCCAGCAGCAGAACCAGCCAGATCAGCCGGCGCCGCGCCGCGGGCCATATCACACACAGGATCGCCAGAATCGCGGTCAATGGACCTAGGACGACGACGAAATGGTTGAGCAAGATATGGGCAGGCAGCCCATTGAAGGTCGACATATTCGAATCCGGGATCCCAATCTGGCTGTTTATCAGGTGCTTTCAAACAGTAGCCTTCAGCCGGGTCGCGGCGGACTCCGGCATGGCTTCGTAGCGGGCGAACGAGCGGGTGAACGACGCGGCTCCATGCGCCAGTGAACGCAAGTCGATCGCATACCGGGTCAGCTCGACCTGGGGCACCTCGGCTCGCACCACCGTTCGGTCCTGGCCCGCGGTCTCGGTGCCGAGCACCCGGCCGCGACGACCCGACAAGTCGCCCATCACGGCGCCCACGAAATCGTCGGGCACCAGCACCGAGATTTCGTCGATCGGCTCGAGCAAGGTCACCTTGGTCGCGGCGGCGGCCTCCCGCAACGCCAGCGACCCCGCCATCTGGAACGCGAAGTCCGACGAATCCACGCTGTGGGCCTTGCCGTCGCGCAGGATGACCCTGATGTCGACCACCGGGTAGCCGGCGTGCACACCCTTGTCCATCTGCGCGCGGACACCCTTCTCCACACTCGGGATGAATTGTCGCGGTACCGCTCCGCCGACCACTTTGTCGACGAACTCGAATCCGGAGCCTTCCGGCAACGGCTCCACCTCGATGTCACACACCGCGTACTGGCCGTGCCCGCCGGACTGCTTGACGTGGCGGCCGTGGCCTTTCGCCTTGCCGCCGAAGGTTTCCCGGAGCGGGACGCGCAGCTCCACCGCATCCACGGTGACCCCGTACCGATTGGCCAACGCCTCGAGGACAACGCCGGCGTGGGCCTCACCCATGCACCACAGCACGATCTGGTGTGTTTCCTGGTTCTGCTCGATCCGCAGTGTCGGGTCCTCGGCGGCCAACCGGCCCAGCCCGACCGACAGCTTGTCCTCGTCGGTTTTGGCATGCGCTGCAATGGCAATCGGCAGCAGCGGCTCCGGCATCGCCCATGGCTTCAGCACCAGGGGCTCGGCCTTATCGGAGAGTGTGTCGCCGGTCTCGGCGCGGCTCAGCTTGCCGATCGCGCAGATGTCGCCGGCCACCACCGCGGGTGCGGGCCGTTGCTGCTTGCCGAGCGGGAAGGACAGCACGCCGATGCGTTCGTCTTCGTCGTGGTCGGGATGACTGTTGCTATTACCTTGACTCCCTTCGGAACTGCCGAAGAAAGACGAAAAATGGCCCGACACATGCACCGTCGTGTCGGGCCTGATGGTCCCGGAGAACACCCGGACCAGGCTCACCCTGCCGACGTAGGGGTCTGATGTCGTCTTCACCACCTCTGCCAACAACGGAGCTTCGGCGTCACAGGCGAGTTTGGCGTGCTTGGCGCCGTGCGGCGTAAACACTTCCGGTAGCGGATGTTCCATCGGAGACGGGAAACCGCGGGTGGCGATCTCGAGCAGTTCCAGGGTGCCGACACCGGTACCGCTGCACACGGGGATCACCGGGAAGAACGACCCCCGGGCGACGGCGCGCTCCAGGTCGTCGATGAGCACGGCCTCGTCGATCGACTCGCCGTCGAGATAGCGGTCCATCAGGGACTCGTCCTCGGATTCCTCGATAATTCCTTCGATCAGCGTGCCGCGCGCGTCCTCGATCCGGTCGGCATCCGACGGGTCCGGCGGCTCGATGGTGCGCGTGCCACCGGAGTACTGGTAGCGCTTCTGCGACAGCAAGCCGATCAGGCCTTCGCAGGATGGTGATCCGGTCGGCAGGTAGAGCGGTAAAACTCTGTCGCCGAACGCTTTTTGCGCGGCCTGCAACGCTTCCATATAGTTCGCGCGGGCGTGGTCGAGTTTGGTGATCACCACGGCACGGGGCATGCCGACCTGGCTGCATTCTCCCCACAGCGACTTGGTCGGCTCGTCGACGCCCTCGTTGGCGGCGATCACGAACAGTGCGCAGTCCGCGGCGCGCAATCCGGCTCGCAGCTCGCCGACGAAGTCGGCGTATCCGGGTGTATCGACCAGGTTTATTTTGATCCCGCCGTGCGACAGGGAGGCCACCGCAACGCCGACCGACCGCTGCTGGCGGATTTCAGCGTCGTCGTAATCGCAGATGGTGCTGCCCTCGGTGACCGAGCCCGGTCGGGTCAGCACGCCGCCCGCGACCAGCAGAGCCTCGACCAAGGTCGTCTTGCCGCCTCCCGAGGGGCCCACCAGGGCGATGTTGCGAACATCGCCAGGACAGGTCGCGGTGGGAGCGGCTCCCGTGCCCGCCGAAGCGTTCGCCTTGTCCGCCATGACCTTCCTCCACTTCGCTCGGTCGGCCACGGTGTGTCGTAGCTCACAGAACGTATTAGGCAACCTTTCTCCCAACTACCGCCCAACACAAGGCCACGGACCAGCGACAATTGCGCGCCGCGGCGCGCCTGGTCAGGCGTGCCAGCTCGACCAGCGGTGCACCGCTATCGCGATGACCGGGCCGTTGAGCGAAACTGATTGATACTGAGGGTATTTGGCGCGTAACAGCCGGTAGCCGGTGTGCATCGCCTGGCCGTTGGAGTGGATGGATGCGTCACCGTCGACGCGGACCCACCAGAGCTGCGCCCAATCGTCGGCGTAGTGGTCGACGAGCAGGCTGACCCGTGCGTTGCCGGCGATGTTCGCCAGCCGGCGCAGCTGCTGCGTGCTTTTCGGTTTCGCGTCGATGGCGGTGTAGACCACTTCGTGGCCATCGGCGGAGTCCTCGTCGAACGCGAACACCACCGGCACCAGGTGCGGCTTTCCGTCGGGCGAGCTGGTCGCCAGTCGCGCCACCGCGGACCGTGTGAACCTGACTTTGGGGTCGAATTCACCCACCCCGCCAGCTTAGGTGCGCAATCGCTCACCAGCGCTTTGTGACGCCCGAACTAGCTACCTGCATTACGGTGAGGTACACAAAATTGTGCTGCCCAGACGTAGAGGCTGGGCAGCTTGTGGTTCGGCAGGGAGGTACGGGATGGGCAAATGGCAGCACCGCTCAGTCAGGCGGTCATGGATGGTCAGCGTGCTGGCCGTGGTCGGACTGGGCCTGGGTCTGACCACGATCCCGGCGGCTGCGTCGCCGTCAACCCTGGCGCTGGAGCAGTTCCGCGACGCGCCCATGTTCCCGCTGGACCCCGCGGCGATCGCCGCCCAGGTCGGGCCGCAGGTCGTCAACATCACCACCAAGTTCGGCTACAACAGCGCGGTGGGAGCCGGGACCGGCATCGTCATTGATCCGGGCGGCGTGGTGCTGACCAACAACCACGTGATCTCGGCCGCGACCGACATCAGCGCGTTCGACGTCGGCAACGGCCAGACCTACGCCGTCGACGTGATCGGCTACTCCCGCACCGCGGATATCGCGGTGCTGCAGCTTCGGGGTGCCGGTGGCCTGCCTGCGGCCGCGATCGGTGGTGGCGTCTCGGTCGGGGAGCCGGTCGTCGCGCTCGGCAACACCCACGGCCAGGGTGGAGCGCCCAGCGTGGTGCCCGGCCGCGTCGTCGCACTCAACCAGACTGTGTCGGCCACCGACACCCTCACGGGTGCCAACGAGACGCTGGGCGGCTTGATCCAGGCCGACACCGCGATCAAGCCCGGCGACTCGGGTGGGCCGCTGGTCAACAACGCCGGCCAGGTGGTCGGCGTGGACACCGCCGCCACCGACAGCTACAAGATGTCCGGCGGCCAGGGCTTCGCCATTCCGATCGGTAACGCGATGGGCGTCGCCGGTCAGATCCGCTCCGGAGCCGGTTCGCCGACCGTGCACGTCGGCCCCACCGCCTTCCTCGGTCTCGGTGTCGCCGAGAACGGTGGCAACGGGGCCATGGTCCAACGCCTGGTGCCCGGGGGCCCCGCGGCGGGGACGGGCATCGCGGCCGGTGACGTGATCACCGGCGTCGACAACGTGCCGATCAACGGTCCCACCGCGATGACGGACGTGCTCGTCCCGCATCACCCCGGCGACACCATCGCCCTGCACTGGCGTTCCGGGGCCGGCGATCAGACCGTGAATGTGGTCTTGGGCGAGGGGCCTCCGGCCTGATCCGACATGCATACTGCCTGGCCGGCGACCAATTCGGTTGCCGGGGCGGCAAATTAGCGGTGTGATTCCGATCGGCTCGCCTCGGGTACACGTGGCATCGTGGAATTGATGAACGACGCAAACGACGCCTCGCACAAGGAGTCAGAGCACGATCCCGCGGAGGGCAGTCACGTCGAAGGGGGTGTAGTCGAGCACCCCAATGCGGAGGACTTCGAGAACGCGGCTGCGTTGCCGGCCGATCCGACTTGGTTCAAACACGCGGTCTTCTACGAGGTGCTGGTCCGGGCTTTCCTGGACGGCAACGCGGACGGGTCCGGTGACCTGCGCGGGCTGCTGGAGCGCCTGGACTATCTGCAGTGGCTGGGAATTGACTGCATTTGGCTTCCGCCTTTCTACGACTCGCCGCTGCGGGACGGCGGCTACGACATCCGGGACTTCTATAAGGTGCTGCCCGAGTTCGGCACGGTCGAGGATTTCGTCGCGTTGCTCGACGCCGCCCACGAGCGGGGAATTCGCGTCATCACTGATTTGGTGATGAACCACACCTCCGAGTCGCATCCCTGGTTCCAGGAGTCGCGCCACGACCCCGATGGGCCCTATGGCGACTTCTACGTGTGGAGCGACACCAGCGAGAAGTACACCGACGCCCGGATCATCTTCATCGACACCGAGGAGTCGAACTGGACCTTCGACCCGGTTCGCAAGCAGTTCTACTGGCACCGGTTCTTCTCGCATCAGCCGGACCTGAACTACGACAACCCGGCCGTGCAGGAGGCCATGATCGATGTCCTGCGGTTCTGGCTGGACCTGGGTATCGACGGGTTCCGGCTGGACGCGGTGCCGTACCTGTTCGAGCGCGAGGGCACCAACTGCGAGAACCTGCCCGAGACGCACGCCTTCCTGCGGCGGGTCCGTAAGGTCGTCGACGACGAGTTTCCGGGCCGGGTGCTGCTGGCCGAGGCCAATCAGTGGCCGGCCGATGTCGTGGAGTACTTCGGCGACGCCAGCACCGGCGGCGACGAGTGCCACATGGCGTTTCACTTCCCGCTGATGCCGCGCATCTTTATGGCGGTGCGACGCGAATCGCGATTCCCGATCTCGGAGATTCTCGCGCAGACGCCCGAGATCCCGGACATGGCGCAATGGGGGATCTTCCTGCGCAACCACGACGAGCTGACGCTGGAGATGGTCAGCGACGAAGAGCGCGACTACATGTACTCCGAGTACGCCAAGGACCCTCGGATGAAGGCCAACGTCGGCATCCGGCGCCGGCTGGCACCGCTGCTGGACAACGACCGCAATCAGATCGAGCTGTTCACCGGGCTACTGCTCTCGCTACCCGGCTCGCCGGTGCTGTACTACGGCGACGAAATCGGGATGGGCGATGTCATCTGGCTAGGAGACCGGGACGGGGTGCGCACCCCGATGCAGTGGACGCCGGACCGCAACGCCGGCTTTTCCAAGGCCAATCCCGGCCGGCTGTATTTGCCACCCAGTCAGGATTCGGTCTACGGGTATCAGGCCGTCAATGTCGAAGCCCAGCGGGACACCTCGACGTCGCTGCTCAACTTCACCCGCATGATGCTGGCGGTGCGCCGCCGCCACGACGCCTTCGCGATCGGATCGTTCGAGGAACTCGGCGGCACAAACCCATCGGTGCTGGCCTTTCTGCGCGAATCACCCGCCGACGGCGACATCGTGCTGTGCGTCAACAACCTGTCGCGCTTCCCCCAGCCGATCGAGCTGAACCTGCAACATTGGAGCGGCCACACGCCGATCGAGCTCACCGGGCAGGTGGAGTTCCCCCGCATCGGACACCTGCCCTATTTGCTGACACTCCCAGGACATGGGTTCTACTGGTTCCAGCTGTGCGCATCGGAGGAGAAGGCATGAACCAGTCAGCCAAGCTGCCGTGGACCGAATGGCTGCCACAGCAACGCTGGTATGCCGGGCGCAATCGCGAACTTACCGGCGCCGAGCCCGCGCTGGTCGTTCCGCTGCGCGACAACCTCGAATTGGTCCTCGTCGACGCCAGGTACTCGAGGGGGCCGTCGGAGCGCTATCAGGTGCTGGTCGGCTGGGATGCCGAGCCGGTCACCGAATACAACACCGTGGCCACCATTGGCGCGGTCGGCGACCACACCGGCTACGACGCGCTGTATGGAATGGATGGCCCGAGGTTCCTGCTGTCGCTGATCGATGCGTCCGAGGCCCGCGGGTCCGTTGGCACCGAAGTGGTGTTCCGCAAGGAGCCCGACGTCAGGCTGCCGCTCGAGGCGTGGCCGCGGGTCGCCGACGCTGAGCAGTCCAACACCAGCGTGATCTTCGATCGGGACGCCATCTTCAAGGTCTTTCGCCGGGTTACCAGCGGCATCAACCCCGACATCGAGCTGAATCGGGTGCTCGGCCGCGCCGGCAACCCCAACGTGGCCCGGCTGTTCGGCACCTACGAGATCGCCGGAGCCGACGGCGCACAGGACACGGCGTGGCCGTTGGGCATGGTTACCGAGTTCGAGGCCAACGCCGCCGAAGGCTGGGCCATGGCCACGGCCAGCGTGCGAGACCTGTTCGCCGAGGGTGACCTGTACGCCCACGAGGTCGGTGGTGATTTCGCCGGTGAGTCCTACCGGCTCGGTGAGGCCGTCGCGTCGGTGCACGCCACCCTCGCCGAATCCCTCGGCACCGCACAGTCCACCTTCCCGGTCGACAACGTGCTGGCCCGGCTGGCGTCGACCGCGGCGCTGGTTCCCGAGCTGAAGGAGCACGCGGCGACGATCGAAGAGCGCTTCGGCAAGCTGGCCGGCGAGACGATCACCGTCCAGCGAGTACACGGTGACCTGCACCTAGGACAGGTGCTGCGCACTCCGGAAAGCTGGTTGCTGATCGACTTCGAGGGCGAACCCGGCCAGCCGCTCGAGGAGCGACGGGCCCCCGACTCGGCACTGCGCGACGTGGCCGGCGTGTTGCGGTCGTTCGAGTACGCGGCCTACGGGCCGCTGGTGGATCACGAGGGTGACAAGCAGCTGGCCGCGCGCGCCCGGGAGTGGGCCGAACGCAATCGCACCGCCTTCTGCGACGGTTATGCGGCCGCGTCCGAGACCGATCCACGGGATTCGGCGCAATTGCTGGCAGCCTACGAACTGGACAAGGCGGTGTACGAGGCCGGCTACGAGGCGCGGCACCGGCCCAGTTGGCTGCCGATCCCGCTGCGGTCCATCGCCCGGCTGGCCGGCGGCTGATCACCCCCGTCGGGCAGGCCCGACATATGCGTCTCCTATGCGATCCTGCGCGCGTCGACGGCCTCTGCTTGCATGGTTGCCGTGGCGAATAAAATTTTCAACAGCGAAACACGGCTGTCCTGGGTGTTGGGGGCGCTGGCGGGTGTGCTCGGTGCGATCTCCTTTCTCCATTCCGCCGGGTATTTCGTGACCTTCATGACGGGCAACGCCCAACGTGCCCCGCTCGGGTTGTTCCGCGGCGAGGTGTGGCCTTCCGTAGCTGCGATGCTGCTGATCCTGTCCTTCGTTGCCGGTGTGGTGATCGCGTCGCTATGCCGGCGGCATTTCTGGGTGGCGCACCCGCACGGACCCACCGTGCTGACCACCTTCAGTCTGATGGCGGCCACCGCGCTCGACGTTATCGACGAGGGATGGAGCGAAAGTGATGTCGATTTCCCGCCGATCGCGTTGATGGCCTTCGGAATCGGCGCGTTGAACACCTCCTTCGTCAAGGACGGCGAGGTGTCGGTGCCCTTGAGCTATATCACCGGCACGCTGGTCAAGATGGGCCAGGGCTTCGAACGCCACATCGCCGGTGGGCAGGCTGCCGACTGGCTGGGTTACCTGCTGCTGTTCTCCAGCATCGTCCTGGGCGCCACGCTGGGCGGCTTCATCGGCTCGGTCGTCAACGGCACCGCGATGCTGGTGGTCGCCACCGCCGTGTGCGCTCTGACGACCGTCTACACCTACTTCCACCAGGACCGCCAGGACGAGCTGAGCAAAAAGCGCGCGAAGGAATAAAAAGCATCGGCAGCAGGCCCTAACCGGGCACTGCTGCCGATGCTTTTGTTGGTGTATCAGCCGGCGGGAGGGGCTTCCGGAGGGGCGGCGGGAGCAGTGGGCGAGTTGAGCACCTGCAGCATGTCGGGCTTCATCGCCATCAGCTGTTGGTTCCAGTACGGCCACGAGTGCGTTCCGTTGGCCGGGAAGTTGAACACGCCGTTGCGTCCGCCTGCGGCCGCATAGGTGTTCTGGAACTGCTGGTTGGTACGCAGCGTGAGACCTTCGAGGAACTTCGCCGGCATGTTGTCGCCGCCGAGGTCGCTCGGTGTGCCGTTGCCGCAGTAGACCCAGACCCGGGTGTTGTTGGCGACCAGCCGCGGGATCTGGAGCATCGGGTCGTTGCGCTTCCACGCCGGGTCGGTGGACTGACCCCACATGCTGCTGGCGCTGTAGCCGCCCGCATCGCTCATCGCCAAGCCGATCAGCGTCGGCCACCAGCCGTCGGACGGGTTGAGGAAGCCCGACAGCGACGCGGCGTAGGGGAACTGCTGCGGGTAGTACGCGGCCAGGATCATCGCGGAGCCACCCGACATCGACAGTCCCACCGCGGCGTTGCCGAACGGTGAAACCTGCTTGTTGGCCTGCAGCCAGTTGGGCATCTCCTGGGTGAGGAAGGTCTCCCACTTGTAGGTGTAGTTCTGGCCGTTGCTTGCCGACGGCTGATACCAGTTGCTGTAGAAGCTCGACTGACCACCGACGGGCATGATCACCGAAATGCCGGACTGGTAGAACTCCTCGAAGGCTGCGGTGTTGATGTCCCAGCCGTTGTAGTCATCCTGTGCCCGCAGACCGTCCAGCAGGTAGACCGCGTGCGGTCCGCCGCCCTGGAACTGCACCTTGATATTGCGGCCCATCGACGGTGATGGAATCTGCAGGGTTTCCACTGGAAGACCCGGCTTGGAGAACGCCCCCGCAGTCGCCGAGCCGCCGACAACAGCGACCAGACCGGACAACAGGGCAGCGCCTACAACCGCGATAGCCAGTCGGCGCGGCATGGTTGCCGCAGCGCCACACAACTTCTCAACGAATGTCATAGCTCTTACCCATCCCAACTTTCATCTGCCGCATTCGCGGTGGAATCTGTTCTCGGGGAGTGAAACACAAACGTGGAATTTGAATCGCTTGTCATGGCCGGAGCGGCAGATCGCGGTTAGCTAACGATTGCGAGTCAGCCAGGAATCGTCTCGGTCGGGTCACGATTGACTCTCGGAACCATGCGGCCCTCTTGCCATGCGACAGCACATACGCTATCGCATCCCCACCATGACCTAGGTGACCAGGCGACGCAGAACCGTTGAGGCCGTGGCGATTCCGATCAAGGCCGCCGCGAGCAGCACGACAATGTCAAGCGGGTTCAACGGCGTGCCGATCAACAGCGCACGCAGGGCATCGACCTCGTAGCTCAGCGGGTTGACGGTGCTCAGCACATGCAGCCACGAGGGCATCACGTCGACTGGGTACAGCGCGTTCGAGGCGAAGAACAATGGCATCGTGATGGCTTGGCCGATACCCATCAGTCGATCGCGATTGCGGACCAGCCCGGCCAACGTCATCGACAGGCAGGCGAAGAACGCGGCGCCGAGCATCACCGTGGCCATGGCGGCCAGGATTCGCAGCGGGTTGACGGTCAGGCCGACCCGCATCAGATACGCCAGCGCCATGACGCCGACAACCTGGGCGACCGAGCGCACCCCGGCTGCGAAAGCCTTGCCGGTGATCAGCGCCGACGCGGGAGCCGGTGTCACCATCAGTTTGGCCAGCACGCCGGCATCGCGATCCCAAATGATCTGTATGCCATAGAAAATCGAGATGAACAGCGCCGACTGCGCGATGATGCCAGGCGCCAGAAAGGCCAGATACGACACCGATCCGGTGTTGATGACGTGCAACTTGCTGAACGTCGTACCGAAGATCAGCAGCCACAGCGCCGGCTGCACCATCCGGGTGACAAGCTCGGTGCGGTCGTGCTGCAGCTTCTGCAGTTCGACGATCGCGAAGGCGCCGATGCGGCGCAACGTTGCGCCGACTCGCTGCCATCCGCGCGGTGCGCGTACCAGCGTGGCTGCCGGGGCTTCGCGGGTGTGATCAACTTGCACGACTGGCAACCTTTCTGCTGGAACGGATTTCGCGGAAGTCCGACGATTCGGAAGATGTGGCGCTACGCAGGTCCGAGGATGCATAGTGACGGAATACGTCCTCGAGTGTGGCGCCGGGCGACACATTGGATACCTGGTTCTTCAGCTCGGTGGGAGTGCCCACGGCGCGCAATTTGCCGTGATGCATCAGCGCGACTCGATCGCACAACGCGTCGGCTTCCTCCATGTAGTGAGTGGTCAGCAGCACGGTCATGCCGAACTGGGCCTGCATGCTCTGCACCTGCGACCACACGCCGTCGCGGGCGATCGGGTCCAGCCCGACGGTCGGCTCGTCGAGTACCAGCAGCGACGGGCGGTTCACCAGTGCCTGGGCCACCTCGAGCCGGCGCACCATGCCGCCGGAGTAGGTGCCCGCCAGCCGGTCGGCCACGTCAAGCAACTCCATGGCGCCCAGTGCCTGCTCGACGCGGTCGGTGCGCTCGCTACGTGGTACGCCGTAGAGCCGGGCGAACCATGCCACATTCTGCCGGCCGGTCAGCGCGGGCTCGATCGAAAGCTGTTGTGGGACATAACCGATATTGCTGCGGATATCGATCTTCTGGCGCCGGGAGTCCAGCCCGAAGATGCGCAATTCGCCGTGCTGCGCCGGGGTCAGCGTGGTGAGCATCCGCACCAGCGTCGTTTTTCCCGCGCCGTTGGGCCCGAGTAGACCCAGCGTTTCGCCGGGCCGTACTTGCAACGTCAGATCGTCGACCGCGGTGAACTGGCCGTAGCGGAATGTTAGGTGCCGGCAGTCGATCGCTATCGGAAACTTCGTCATAGTCATCTCTCCTGTAATCTGCGGGCGACCATGTCAAGGACCTCCAACCCTTTTGCCAGAGAATCGATTTGGTCATCGTTCAGTTCGTCCAGCAGCTCGGAAAGCAGCGCGCGCCGGGCGGCCCGCGACGCGTCGACGATCTGCTGGGTGGGTTCGGCCAGCCGTAGTTGGCAGGCGCGCCGGTCTGTTTGGTCGACGGTCCGGACCAGCAAGCCGTTGGCCACCAGCTTGGAGACCATCGTCGAGGCGGTGTTGGGAACCAGCCCGAGTTCGCCTGCCGCGGCGCGGACCGAGATCCCGGGCCGCCGGCCGACCAGCCATAACAGTTCTGACTGCGACTCGGTGAACCGGCTGGAGTCGAAGCCCCGATCGACTGACCTGCGCAACTGGCGGCGGAATCGGCCCACGGCGCCGAATGCGTCGGCGGCTCGGTCGGTACCTGCGTTCACAGCTTGCATATATAGCTCTGTTTACGAGCTATGCATGTGTGCCGGCTGTGTAGGGCCTTTACCTGGGCTACTTGTCGAGGTGGTGCAGCATGACGTCGGTCACTTTGCCGTGATCGACGCTGGTCGTCATGTAGCTGCAGAACGGTTGGCGGCGGCGATCCGTCGGAGAGCCCGGGTTGAGCAGACGCAAGCCGCTGGGTGTCGTGGTATCCCACGGGATGTGACTGTGCCCGAAAACCAGCACCTCGCTGTCCGGGTACAGCCGCGACATCCGGGCTTCGCGACCGGCCGAGGCGCCGGTCTCGTGCACGACCGTGAAGCGCACGCCGCCCAACGTCACGTCCGCTCGCTCCGGCAGTCGCGCCCGCAGCTGGGGTCCGTCGTTGTTTCCCCAGCACGCGATCAGCCGCGCGGCCCTGGATTCCAGTTCGTCGAGTAACTCAAGCGCTATCCAGTCACCGGCGTGGATGACGACATCTGCCCGCGCGACTTCCGCCCACACCCGCGCGGGCAGATCGCGGGCCCGCGTCGGGACGTGGGTATCGGCAATCAACAGCAGCCTCACAAGTTCTATGCTTACCCGCGAGCAGAGGAGAAAGCATGCGCACCTTCGAGTCAGTAGCCGATCTCGCCGCCGCCGCGGGCGAGACAATTGGTCAAAGCGACTGGGTGACCATCACTCAGGAAGACGTCAACCTCTTCGCCGACGCGACCGGCGATCACCAATGGATCCATGTCGACCCGGAGCGGGCGGCGGCCGGCCCCTTCGGCAAGACCATCGCGCACGGCTTCATGACCCTGGCGCTGCTGCCGCGGCTGCAACACGAGATATACACCGTCAAGGGCATCAAGCTGGCAATCAACTACGGCCTGAACAAGGTTCGGTTCCCGTCGCCCGTGCCCGTCGGCTCCAAGGTGCGTGCGACGACTTCGCTGGTCGGCGTCGAAGACGTGGGCAACGGTGCGGTGCAGGCCACGGTGTCCACCACCGTCGAGATCGACGGGTCCCCGAAGCCGGCCTGTGTGGCCGAGATGATCGTTCGCTACGTTTCCTGACGCTGTCAGAACTCGGCGATCGAGTGCTCCAGCCGTTGCGCTAACCGGGCCTCGGCTTCCGCGCGCCGAGTCGGTATGTGCGCCGACGGGAAAGGCGTTGTCACAGGCGTGTATTCACGCAACGTCCGGCGGGCCACCGTCATCTTGTGCAGCTCGGTAGCGCCGTCGGCGATACCAAGCGACTCGGCGGCAACGAGCATTTTCACAAAGGGCATCTCGTCGGAGACGCCGAGAGCGCCGTGCAGGTGCAGGGCCCGCTGCGCGACGTCGTGCAGCACCTGGGGCATCGCGACTTTCACGGCCGCGATGTCGCGACGCACCTTCTGGTAGTCGTGATGCTTGTCGATCAGCCACGCGGTGCGCAGCACCAGCAGCCGGAACTGCTCGATCTGGATCCAACTGTCGGCGATCTTCTCCTGCGTCATCTGGAAGTCGGAGAGATGGCCCTGCCTGGTCTTGCGCGACACCGCGCGCTCGCACATCATGTCAAAAGCCTTGCGCGCCAGCGCAATCGTTCGCATCGCGTGATGGATGCGGCCACCGCCGAGGCGGGTCTGCGCAATCATGAATGCCGAACCTTCACCGCCCAGCACATGGTCGGCCGGCACGCGCACATCGTTGTAGCGGACGTACCCGTGCGAGCCGTGCTTGCCTGACTCGCCGCCTACCGCGACGTTACGAATGATCTCGATGCCCGGAGTCTCGCCCGGGACGATGAACAGCGACATCTTGTCGTACGTACGCGCGTCGGGCTTGGTCACCGCCATCACGATGAAGAACGACGCGTGCTTGGCGTTGCTGGAAAACCACTTCTCCCCGTTGATGACCCAGTCGTCTCCGTCGCGGGTCGCGCTTGTCACGAACATCCCCGGATCGGAACCACCCTGTGGTTCGGTCATCGAATAGCAGGAGGAGATCTCGCCGTCGAGCAGTGGCTGTAGGTAGCGCGCCTTCTGTTCGTCGGTGCCGAACAGCGCAAGGATCTCGGCGTTGCCGGAATCCGGCGCCTGGCAGCCGAACACCGACGGCGCCCAGCGGGAGCGGCCGAGGATTTCGTTGAGCAGCGCCAGCTTGACCTGGCCGAAGCCCTGACCGCCGAGCTCGGACCCCAAATGGGCTGCCCACAGGCCTTGGTCCTTCACCTGCTGTTGCAACGGCCGCAGGATGCCCATCATCTCGGCGTTCTGCTTGTCGTACGGATCAAGGGCGACCAGATCGAGCGGTTCCAGCTCGTCGACCATGAATTTTTCGGCCCAGTCCAGCTTCGCCTGGTATTCCGGGTCCGTTTCGAAGTCCCACACCGTGGCCAACCATTCCCCGGCGCATCGTCGCACCGGCATCGTTAGAGGAGCTACCTCATCGTAGGTTGGGCGCTCTAGTGCAGCTTAGGTAGCACGTAGTCGCGATAGAAGTTGATGGCGGCGATGGGGTCGCCCTGCGGGAAGTGCAGAAACGGGATGGCGCCACCATCGAGAACCCATTGCACGGCGGTGATGTGCGTGCCGGCATCGGTGCCGACCGTCCAGTTGGCGATCACCTTGTCGATCGGATTCGACTCGGCGGCGCGCTGAATCTCGACCGGATTGGGCTGATCGACCGCCCCGGCGGTAAAGCGCCACAAGGCCGCCGTGCGCGCGGCCTCCTCGGCATCGCCGACGATGGCGAACAGTTCGGCACGCTTGCCCAGAGTCGCGGGATCGCGCCCGGCAGCATGGGCGCCGTCGTTGAGCGCGGCCAGCAGCTTCGGGTTGACGAGATCGCGGGATTGGGTGATCCAACCGTCGCCGTATTGCCCTGCCAGCCTTGCGCTTTTGGGTCCGCTGGCCGCGACGAAGATAGGCGGCGGGGCCTGTGGTAAGTCGTAGAGTCTCAGGGAGTTGGTCTGAAAATAGCGGCCCGCGAACGAGATTCGTTGACCACTCCACAGCTGGCGAATCAGTTGGATCGCCTCAACCAGGCGGTCGTGACGCTCGGCGTATTTGCCCCACGTGTTGGTGGTGGCCTGCTCGTTGAGCCGTTCACCGGTGCCAACCCCCAGGAACACCCGGCCCGGACTCAGCATCGCCAGCGAGGCAAAGGCCTGCGCCACCGTCGCGGGGTGATAGCGGTAGGTCGGACAGGTAACGCCGCTGCCGAAGGCGATGTGGCTGGTGCTACTGCCCACCAGAGCCAGCGTCAGCCACGGGAACATCGAGTGGCCCTCGTTGTCCTGCCACGGTTGAATATGGTCGCTGGCCCAGACGTATTGAAACCCGGCCTTTTCGGCCGCCTGAGCTTGGGCCACCAGCTGGTCGGTGCGAAATTGCTCGTGCGACAAGGTGATTCCCACGCCCTTGGTCGTAGGCGGCGGATTGGCGGGCGCGCCGTGATGCTCGCGGGCACACCCGTCGGCCAATGCACCGGCGCCGAGCACGCCCACGCCGGTCGCGATCTGCCCGAAGGCTCGCCGTGAAAGTCCCCTCATCGCACTAAAGTACCCCCCGACTACACCCCACCGCGGGGCAGTTTTACCTGGGATGCGAATGGGAATTGACAACAGATGGCCAGGAGTGATCATCCACACCGCACACCGCTTTACAGCGTGTGCCTGATGTGCGGCGCAGTGCTGCTGTGCTGGCTCGCGTCGACGATCGGCATGCTGTGGCTTTCGATCTTCGTCTACGCCCTGGGCGCCATCGCGGCGGTAACGGGCTTTGCCATGATGTTCCGGGGTTCTTCGTTCTGAGGCGGGTGGTTTAGCACTAGCCTGAAGTAATGGCTCCCCAGGCACGTGCCGCGCGCAAAGCCGACGTGCGCGAGCTATCGGCCACCTTGAGCGCGGCCTTCTTCGACGATCCGGTGATGGCCTGGATATTTCCCGAGAGTATGACGCGGACTAGGAATCTCTTCCGCATGTTCGCGGCCATGACCCGCCACCACCATCTGCGTCTCGGTGGTGTCGAGGTGGCCCACGACGGGTCCCGCATCGGCGCGGCCGCGCTGTGGGATCCGCCGAATCAGTGGCAGGAATCCCGTTGGGCGCAGTTGGCGATGACGCCAGCCTTCTGGCGGGTGTTCGGCTTGCAGACGGGGATGGCGCGCGGCATTCAGGAAATGATGAAGCGCATACATCCCGAGGAACCGCACTGGTATCTGGCCGCGATCGGCAGCGACCCGTCGGTGCGCGGCCAGGGCTACGGGCAGGCGTTGATGCGGTCGCGGCTGGACCGCTGCGACGCCGAGCACTGTCCGGCGTATCTCGAGTCGAGTAAGCCGGACAACGTGCCGTACTACATGCGTTTCGGTTTTACGGTCACCCAAGAGGTCCCGCTACCGAACGGCGGTCCGCCGCTGTGGGCGATGTGGCGGGAACCCCGCTAGAGGTCAGGGGCTGCTTTGCCAGCCGGCGATACCGACGGCGATCATGCGCAGCTGTTTGACCGCGAGACGTCGGATGTCCTCCATCGCCTCGGCGGTCTGGGTGTCCTCGATCGCCTCGGCGATCAGGATCATCGCGTTGACGAACAGGGACGCCAGCACGTTGAGGTCTTCGGTGCTCCACTCGTGCAGCCCCGGGAAGCGGGCCAGATCGGTGGCCAGCTCGGACGTGATCAGCCTGATCTCGGTGCGGATCGCATAGCGCAGCACGGACAGGCCGCTGTTGCGTTCGCGGCCGATCAGACGCCAATGCTCGCGCCGGTCTGCAACGCTGGCGATCAGGATTTCGACGGACGACTCGATCACCCGGTTCGGGTCGAGCTTGCCGGCGCGGGCGTCGCGCAGGGCGCGAAAGGATTCGTCAATGAGGACGAGCCCGAGGGCCTCCATCGACTCGAAGTGCCGATAGAAAGCTGCCGGCACGATCCCGACCTCGCGGGTCACCTCGCGCAAGCTCAGGCTGGAAAAGCTGCGGTCTCCCAGCAGCTTGAGTGCTGCGGCGATGATGGCGTGCCGAGTCGCCTCTTTGCGCTCTTCACGTGACGGACTTTCTCGGGAGCGTTCGCGGCTAGATCGGTGCGGCCGTGAGCTAGGAGTACGACCGTTCACTGTGTGAACCCTACCACAGAGCTGGGGAAACCCTTGACTAGCTGCACCATGCGGTCGCACGGTGTACATATGTTCACTCAAAGAAGTCAGACCTCGCGTCGTAGCTTCGCCAAGACTCTCCGGGACCGAATCCTCGGTTCCGACCTGGTTGACCTGCTCACCGGCCCGCACGGCGTCGACCGCTACACCGAGCTGGTCGCGCCCACCTGGACGCGCGGCGATGCCCGCGCCAAGGTCGTCGACGTGCGCCGCACCACGCCGCGCAGCCTCACCCTCACCCTCGCTCCGAACGAGAGCTTCGCGTCCACCCACGCCGTCAGAGCCGGTCAATACGTCAACGTCACTCTCGACATCGACGGCCGCCGGCGCACCCGCTGCTATTCACCGGCCAACGTTGAAGGCAGCACGACCCTCGAGTTGACGATCGGCCGCCACGACGGCGGGCTGGTGTCGAACTATCTGTACGAGCAGGCTCGCCACGGCATGGTGGTCGGCCTGGCCGGTGCCGGCGGCGACTTTGTCCTGCCGGAACAACGGCCGCGCCGGATCCTGCTGGTGTCCGGCGGCAGCGGCATCACGCCCGTCATGGCGATGCTGCGCACCCTGGTCGCCGAGGGTCACGAGGGGGAGATCGCGTTCGTCCACTACGCCCGCACGCCCGTAGAGGCCTGCTACCGCGATGAGCTAAGCGCGATACCCGGGGTGCGGGTGCTATACGGGTTCACCCGTTCGGGTTCGGGCGACCTCGAAGGACGTTTCGGGCCGCAGCATCTGGCAGCCGCCATGCCGGCACCGGACGCGGTATTCGTCTGCGGCCCAACCGCTTTGGTTGAGGCTGTGCGCGAGCACTGCGACAACGTGCACACGGAGAGCTTTGTGCCGCCGGTGATCACGGCGTCGGAAAATGCGTCGGGCGGACGAATTGCCTTCGCGGACAGCGGAGTTGACGTTATTGACGACGGCCGCTCACTGCTGGAGCAGGCGGAATCGGCCGGCCTGACGCCGGAGAACGGATGCCGGATGGGCATCTGCCACACATGCACGCGCCGGAAGGTCTCCGGCACCGTGCGCAGCCTGACCACCGGCGCGGTCTCGACCGCCCCTGACGAAGACATCCAGATCTGCGTATCCGTCCCCGTCGGGGACGTCGATCTCGCCCTGTAAGCCCACAACCCTTAGCAGGAGGAGCTATGTCAAACGACAAGATCACCCTTACCCCCGAGCAGGCCGACGCGTTCGGCCGTGAACTCGACGCCATCAGAGACCGCGTGATGGCTGATCTCGGCGAAGTAGACGCCGACTACATCCGCCGCGTCATCAAAGCCCAGCGTGCGCTGGAAATCGGAGGACGAGCGCTGCTGTTCCTGCCGCCGGCCTGGCTGTTGGGAACCGCGATGCTCGGCGTGGCGAAAATCCTGGACAACATGGAGATCGGTCACAACATCATGCATGGCCAGTACGACTGGATGCGCGACCCGAACATCTCCGGCCGCTCATTCGAGTGGGACACGGCGTGCCCGGCCGACCAATGGCGGCACTCGCACAATTACATGCACCACACCCACACCAACATCGTGGGATTGGACCGCGACATCGGCTACGGCATCATCCGGATGAGCGAGGACCAGCGCTGGCACCCCTACTACCTGGGCAATCCCGTCTATGCGTTCCTGCTGATGGTGCTGTTCCAATACGGCGTCGCGCTGCACGAACTGGAAACCGAGCGCATCCGCTCCGGTGAGATCCGGCTGCGTGACAAGCGGGACGTGTTGAAGGCGATCTGGAAAAAGACCAAGCGCCAGACGCTCAAAGACTACGTCGCGTTCCCGCTACTGGCCGGACCGTTCGCGCCGTTCGTCTTCACCGGCAATATGACGGCCAACCTGATGCGCAACGTGTGGTCCTACATGATCATCTTCTGCGGCCACTTCCCGGACGGCACTCAGGAATTCACCATCGACGAGACCAAGGACGAGTCCCGCGGCCAGTGGTATTTCCGCCAGGTGCTGGGTTCGGCCAACCTGACCGGGGGCCGGATCTTCCATCTGCTGTCGGGCAATCTGTCGCACCAGATCGAACACCACCTGTTCCCCGACATGCCGGCCCGACGGTACTCGGAGATCACGGCCGAAGTGCAGGAGATCTGCGAGCGCTACGGGATTCCCTATAACAAGGGCCCGCTGTTGCAGCAGTTCGGCACGGTGGTGCGCAAGATCGTCAAGCTGACGTTCCCGGACCCGGGCAAGCTGGCGTCGTTGTTGCCGAGGAACAAGGCCGACAAGCCAGCTGACCGGGAACCCGTCGCCGCCTGAGTCCCGCCCCGGGTAGGGGACAATGGGCTGCGTGGAGTGGACCGGTGCACGTTATGCGGATAAGCCGACGGTGGAAGTCTCGATGTGGATCGACGCCGATCCCCCCCGGGTCTGGAACCTGATCTCGGATATCAAACTGATGCCGACGTTCAGCAACGAGTTGCAGTCCGTCCAGTGGGTCGGCGGTGCCGATCGCCCCAAGGTCGGTGCCCGCTTCGTCGGACACAACCAGCACGACGCGTTCGGCGAATGGAGCACCACCTCGCACATCGTCGCCTGCGAACAGCCGAAGGAATTCGCCTGGGCGGTCGGTGATGCCGACCACCCGTCCTCGACCTGGCGGTTCCGGCTGGAACCCCGTGATGGCGGCACCAGCCTCAGCTTCTGGATGCAGATGGGACCGGGGCGCTCGGGGCTGTCGGCGGCGATCGACTCGATGCCGGACAAAGAAGAAAAGATCGTCTTCGTCCGGATGCGCGAGTTCGAGACGGCGATCGGCAAAACCCTGGCAGCAATCAAGAGGCTGGCCGAACACGGGGTGCGCTGATGCGTACCGCGACGACGGTCGAGTTGTCCGGCGGCAGTGCGGAAGTCGCCCAGGTGGTGACGCTGGCCGTCGAGGCGGAAAAGCTGGGGCTCGATGTGTGTTGGGTCGCCGAGGCGTGGGGTGCGGACGCACCCTCGGCGCTGGGCTACCTCGCGGCGCGTACCGACAAGATGCTGCTCGGCTCCGGCATTCTTCAGGTTGGCACCCGGTCGCCGGTGCTGCTGGCGCAGACCGCGATCACGCTGTCCAACCTTTCGAACGGGCGATTCCTGCTCGGGCTGGGCGCCTCGGGGCCCCAGGTGATCGAGGGCCTGCACGGCGTCTCGTTCCGCAGGCCGCTGGCCCGCACCAGAGAAACCGTCGACATCGCGCGGCAGGTGTTCGCCGGGGGGAAGATCTCCTATTCCGGCAAGGAGTTTCAGATCCCCCGCCCGGGTGAGGCGGTGCCGATGCGGGTATCGAACGCGCCGCAGCACGCCATTCCGATCTACCTGGCCACACTCTCGCCGGCGATGCTGCGGTTGACCGGGGAGATCGCCGACGGCTGGCTGGGCACCAGCTTCGTTCCAGAGGGTGCCGACGAGGCGTACTTCGCTCATCTCGACGCCGGTCTTGCGGCCTCCGGTCGCACCCGCGCGGATATCGACATCTGTCAGGGCGCCGAGGTGGCGTTCGCGGCTGACGAAAGCGAACTGAACACCATGATCGCCGGCCGTAAGACCGAACTCGCCTTCAGCCTCGGCGGTATGGGCTCGTCGAGCACGAACTTCTACAACCAGGCCTACAGCCGTCAGGGCTGGGCCGAGGCCGCTGCTGCGGTGCGCGAGCGCTGGCAGGCCGGCGACCGCGACGGCGCCGCACAGCTGGTGACCGACGACATGGTGTTGGGCACCACGCTGATCGGGACCGAGCAGATGGTGCGTGCGCGGCTGGCGGTATGGCGCGACGCCGGCGTCAACACCGTGCGGCTCTACCCCGCCGGCGACACCGTAGCAGCCAAGCTGGAGACGCTGGGCCGCGCGATCGAACTGGTCCGCGAGGTCTAGCTCACCGCCGTCGGTGCGTCGGCGACCTTGACGAGTCGCGCCTCGGGGCGCTGCGGCACGCCGTCGGACAGGAACCACCGGAACGCCAGGTTGCCAAGCGGATAGCCCAGCGTCGTCAGTGAATTCGGATGCGCGGTCGTCCCGTTGGACAACACGATCGTCACCGAGCCGTCGCTGTTGAGTGCGGCGCTGTGGTTGTTGAGGGAAGAGCGCGCACTCTCGTCACCATAGGTGGCCATGAATTGGTTCCACACCACTAGATTCCAGAACCGGCAGGACGGCGGCCGATGCGTAATGACCAGCGCCTCGTCGTCGTCGAGCACGAAACTGCCGTAGGCATAGCACGCGTCGCGCGCCGACCAGCCGAAGTTGGCGTCGGGAACCTGATAGGGATCGGCGAATTGATTTGCGGCGTGGGCAGTTTCGTGACCCAGCCCGTGATGGTCGTCGACCCGGTCTCCGACCGGCAGCGGCACGATGGCGCCCATGGTGCGCATCCAGGCGGCGGCCGCACGCAGGCTGGCCGCGGTCTCGGCGTCGCCATGCCGGATTGGTTCAGGCTCATCGAGCGCCTCGATCTGCCACGTCACCGGGCGACCGGTCAGCGGGTCGGCCTGATAGTCGCGGGTCATCAGCACCACCGCATCGGCCGTCGCCGGGAAGTCGAAGGAGAAGTTGCCGTCGGCGTCGATGTCCAGATCGGTGTCGCGAACGATCGCCACGATCCGATCTGACCAGGCACCCGGGGAGGGTTCGTTGTACGCGGTCACCGAGAAGTACACGCTGTCGCCCTTATTGCCGCTGATGCGATACCGGCGCTTCTCATTGACCGGGCAGATGAAGTAATACGCGTCGGTGTTGTCGCCGCCCCACCGGCGATCGCGACGGAACGGGGTGTTGACCGCGACGAACTGCGGGCGACCGGGCTCCGGGAACAGATAGGTGTCAAAGGCGACGCCCAAGGTAGTGGCCAGCATGCGGTAGCCGTCGGCGACGTGGCGGTCGTCGGTGACCGCGCGGTCACCCTCGGTGAAGTTGCGGTCGAGGTCGCCGATGGTGGCCAGCAACTCTTTCCACGCGGCCGTCGATTCGTGCGTCATGCGCTGATTCCTTTCAGGAGCAACGTGGTGGTGCGGTCCACCCAGGCGTCATTGAGTTCGTCCGGGCGGGTGAGCAGGCCGATCAGGGTGATGCCGGCGATGGCTTCGGTGAGTTCGGCAGCAGTCACGTCAGGGGAGACCTCGCCGCGGGCCGCAGCCCGGGCCAGCAACTCGGCGATGCCACCACCGATCACGCCGGCGAACCGTTCCAGCAGCGCCGAATGCAGCGTGGGATCGGCTGCCATCTCGCCGACCAGGCCGGGCAGTGCCGCCCTGGCGGCCGGTGTCGTCAGGAAAGCCATTGAACGACAAACCATTTCGCGCAAATCCTCGGGTAGCGACCCGATGTCAGGAATCTCTGTCGCGGCGCCGATCGGGAACACCGCCTCGTGCACCAGGTGCGCCTTGTTGGGCCAGCGGCGATAGATCGCGGGCTTGCTGGTGCCGGCTCGCTCGGCGATGGCGGAGACCAACAGCCCGGGGTAACCGGTTTCGGCGAGCAGCTCGACGGTGGCGCGTAACACGGCACCGTCGATACGCGGGTCACGGGGTCGACCAAAATCCACTACCATTACGAAACTCAGAGTAACATAAGTCGCCGTGACCGACGCCGTTCGCTCAGTTCGCCTTGACGACCTGACCCAGCCTCAATTCAGTGCCGAGGGCCAGCAGATCCTCGACATGATGGCCATGCTGGCCCCGCAATGCTCGTTGGATGCCGATGCGCTGCATGCACAGGCCAGCGCCGACACCGGCCTGCATGACTTCGGGCCCGACGACTATCGGGAACGCCTCGGCGTCTATCTCGCCGCACTGCGCGAGATCGACGGGCTGCACGACGCCGGGGTGGTGAACTTCTACGGGCAACTGCTGCAGCTGCTCAAGAACCGGCTGCTGCTGACCGACCTGCTCAGTCGGCATCCCGAGATCAACGACATCGAACTGCGCTCGCCGGTGGTGATCGCCGGGCTGCCCCGCACCGGCACTACACACCTGCACAACCTGCTGGCCGCGCCGCCCACCTTCCGCACCATGCCGTACTGGGAAAGCAACGAGCCGTTCCCGTTGCCGAATGAAGTTGGCGTTCAACCTGATCCGCGCCGGGCGCGGATGGATGTCGCGGTCAGTGTCGTCGACATGGTGATGCCGCATTTCCCGCTGATGCACGAGATGACCACCGATCACGTGCACGAAGAGATCCAGCTGCTGGCCAACGACATGTCCACGATGCTTTTCGAGACGCTGGCCGACGTGCCGCGCTGGCGCGACTACTACCGGGCGCACGACCAGACGCCGCACTACGAGTACCTCGCCACTCAACTCAAGGCGATGCAGTTCCTACGCGGGGGACAGCGCTGGCTGCTCAAGTCGCCACAGCATCTCGAGCAGGTGCTGGTGCTGGACCGGGTATTTCCCGACAGCATCGTCGTGTTCACCCACCGGGATCCGGTGCCGGTGGCGCTGTCGATGATCGCAATGATCACCTACTCCGCGCGCATGCACCGCTCGCCGGTCCCGGTGGAACAGATCGCCGGCTCCTGGATCGACCGCCTCGATCAGATGCTCACCGCACTTGTCCGCGACCGTGACGCGATCGGTCCGCAGCGCTCGATCGACGTCCGGTTCAACGACTTCATGGGCGACGAACTCGGTGTTGCCGAGCGGGTCTACGCTCTGGCCGGCGAATCGTTCACCGACGAAGCGCGTAAACCGATCGCCGACTACCTGGCGGGCCACCAGCGCGGCCGGTTGGGAAATGTCGAGACGTCGTTCGAAATGTTCGGGTTACAGGAGAGTGCTCTGCGCGAACGGTTCGCTCCCTATGTCGAACGATTCCTGAAATAGGCTCAGCTCTCGCTGGTGAGCGTAGCGGTGGACTCACAGATCATGGATCTCCCTGTGCGTCAACAATAATCCGAAGAAGGCCGCCGATGCCCAGATGCCCGCGCTGACAAGCCTGGCGTGCCCACTCGCTAGACCGGCCGTCGCGCAGACTAGCGAAACTTCAGGCCGTGCAACCGCTCGTACCGCGGCCGTAAGCCCGCCCGGCGTGGGGTGATAACCTGCGGCCCAACCGAGAACATATATAATCGAGATTAAAATATATGGTATCGAACGCACGAGCAGGCAGGTCTTTGCAAGCAATGGACATCCGCAGATGGTCTAGGACTCTCGATCGGTGGCTGAGTGGCAGCCTTACGGCCAACGAACTTCACCAATGGCAGACCACATCGCTGCGTGCGGTGGTTGACCACGTCCAGCGGCATTCTCGCTTCTATGCCGACCAATTGGCCTGGGCTCGGGCCTCAACTCTGACGTTGGACAACCTCGCCATGCTGCCGCTCACCACTCACGACGACGTTCGCGATGCGCGGTTCGACATGCTCTGCGGACCGATTGGCGACGCCCAGTTCTACTTCGAGACAATGGGAAACACCGAACACCCAACGCCGTGTCCCAAGGCCGAAATCGATTTCGACCTGAATTATCGTCCGGTGGCGCACGGCCTGCGCGCCATAGCCGACCATCACTTCGCGGACGGCCAGAAACCCATACTTGCCGTGGTCGTTCCCAACGAACTGCATCCGACATGCAGCACTATTGCTTACGCGGCCAAACATGCCGGTATTACCAGGCTCGACATCTTTCCGCTATCGCCGACCGTGGGCTTTGATCGATTCTTTCAGGTGCTGCTTGACCTCGGCGTCAACATGCTGCTGGGCTCCCCGTCGATGCTGATGGGATGGGCGGAGTTGAGTCAACGCTACGGGGTCGACGTCCGCCACGACCTCGACATCAGATGTGTACTTGCCACGGGCGAGTCCTGTTCTGACGGGCTGAAGGCGTTGCTGGGCCAAGCCTGGGATTCCACCGTCTACAACTTTCTGTACGGACCTGCAGAGGTCGGGGCAGTCGCGGTCGCAACCGCGACGGGGGCGCTGGCTACCGTCGCTCCCAACTATCTCTTTGAAGTCCTCGACCCCGATACCGAACGGTCGCTTGGGCTTCAAGGCACCGGAGAATTGTGCTTGACCTCACTGATCCCTGGTATCAGACCACTGATTCGGTATCGAACCGGAGACCTCGTGTCGGTCGCGTACGACGGCCGATCCGACCGAATGGCCATCGATATTCTTGGCCGGGTCAGCGCCAGGGTCTGCCTGGCGGGGCAGCAACGGACTGCCGCCGAGATCGAAAATGCAGTCCTCGTCGACGCGGGGCGTATCACCGGATACGTCCTGGACGTCTGTACCCGCAACGCCCAAGATCACCTCGAAATCCGGCTCCAGGCTCACGGTGACGCCGATCACGAGCGGCTCGAGGCCAGGGTTCGGGATCGGGTGCGCAATGCCCTGGGGATCGGCGCTGACGTGAAGATCCTCTCCTCGCCGAGCATGGGTGGCTTGAACCAAGAAGACGGCGAAAGCAGTTGGGAAGGCTGGAAGTCGGGGCGAATCCGCGACCTCAGGAACCCTGAGATCGACAAAAGTGTCACCACCAGGCGCCGGCCATCGCCATCGCGGCGGAATTGGATCAGGCGCGAACAGCTGATGCACCGTGAGAATACCGGGAGCCCCGCAGAGGCGACCTAAATCGTCAGGATCCGCTGATTCCAGAGCGGCCACGGTGATGGTGGGCCGGCCAAGATGCGGCGGGTACATCCATCCCTTAAAAAGATGGTGCCGTATATCCACAACAGCGTGATATATGATCGCTGGGTCGTCGGCATCGGCTGCAGTTCTCGATCCGTGGCCACCCGCGTCCTCGGTGCCGGCGATGTCGTCGGGCCCTGATATGCACGCACAGCGTCAGTCGTACGCCGCAGCAAGGGAGACGATAATGAATAGTCTTGTCGTCGTATCTATGCCAAGCGCAATGGTCGCCGGCGTCGACTTGTGACGTCATCGTGGCGAATACTCGCGCTGGTAACGGTGATCAGCATGGTCGCCGCTGGTTGCAGTGACGTTGCGGAGCGGCATCTGGATGCGGTTCAAGCCCACGGCCGCACGGTCACCGTCAATCTGCCTGACCATCCGATCACGATTGATACCACCGACCTCAGCGTGCGCGGGCAGGTATTGCTGTCTGACGCGGCACAATCGTCGCTGGGTGAGCCGACTCCCGTCATCGTGAATTCGGCTGGTGCCCATTGGTCTTACCCGAAGCTCGACCTTGAGGTTCAGGTTGCCGCGAGAGGCGGCCGTGTGGTGTTTGATCTGGCCACTCGTACCGACCAGACACTGGCTTGGCCCGTCACCGGGGCGGGGATGTCCGACTTGCAGATCCTGATCGGTGATGGCCTCGACATCCCCGCCGCTGATCCGTTCTGGACTGGACCCGCGCCACGATTGGCCGGCGGCGAGGGATTCAACGTGCCTGACCTTTCACTGCCGCTGTGGAGTTTCGGTCACGGGTCGGTGGGGGAAAGTTATCTTGTCCCAACAGACATCGGCACTACACTGCACTTCACCGCTGTAGCCGGGCGCATCGTGGGAACTGCCACGCATAAGTTCGTCGTTGCCAAAGGTCGCGGCGGATACACCGTCATGATTCGGGAAACTGACGGTTCCCCTTTGGCCGGCGCCTATGACTACCGCGAGCTGTTGCAGGGCAACAACGCGCTCACCACGCTCCGCGACAAGATCTCGAGGAACCCTGATGTCGCCAAACTCATCGGTGCCTACCACGCCTACAGTTTCGGTGAAGCGCGATCGAAAGCGGCCATCGAGAAGCTGCAGGCCCTTGGCGTTGACCGGATGTGGCTCGGCTACGACGATGGCCTGTGGCCCGCGGACTCGGTAACGGCCGCCAAATCAGCGGGATACCTCGTCGGTCCCTACGACAGCTATGCCAACGCCCAAGATTCCGTCCGGGCCGACAGCCCACTATCGATATGGCCCGGTGATTTGTGGCCTAACGGCTGCATCATCGACGAAAAGGGCAACCGCCAAATGGGTTTTCACAATCGCGGGTGCTATCTGAGTTCGCAAGCGTTGAAACAGCGGCCAAGCGTGCTCGAACAACGGGTGGCGACGATGACATCAAATGGAGTCAACAGCTACTTCCTGGATGTCGATGCCACGGGGGCGACCTTCGACGACTACAGCGTCGTCCACCCGATGAGCCAAGAGCAGGATCGGCGAAATCGCTTGGCGCGGATGCGAGAACTCGGGGAGCGGTTCGTGGTCGGTTCAGAGGCCGCAGAGCCGTGGGCAAATGACGTGGTCGACTTCAGCCACGGATCTAGTACGCCGGCACTGGCTCCACTGTGGGATGCGGAACGTGATCGCCAATACTGGGGAGGCTACGCCGGGCCAAACGGCGCGGACATCTTCCTGCGCAAGGTTGACCTGACTCCCACACTTCATACTGTCTTGTTCGATCCAAAATATCGGATTCCATTGTATGAAGCGGTGTTACACGACTCAGTGGTGAGCCTGGACCGATGGGAGCTGCCCTTCAACAAGTTCCCCGCTGAACAACCAACCCGCACGCTTCTCTCGATGCTGTACGTCACGCCGTTGATCTACGCCCTCGACATGGCGACTTTGAACGCGGAGGGCTTGCAGCTAGCCAGGTTGCAGCAATTCTTCGCCCCGTTAGCATCAACCGCGGGGGTCGAGCCGCTGACCCGATTCGCCTGGCTGACCGACGATCATCTGGTCCAGCAGACCTCGTTTGGAGACGACAATCTGTCCGTGACAGCTAATTTCGGATCATCGGATTATCACGACGCATCGCTTGGGACGCTCAAAGCGGGCTGCGTCACCGCAAGAGCGCGGGCCGCGGACGAGCAATGGAATCTATGCACATGACGACGTAGTTGGGCGGGGTCGCAAACATTTGGTCCCCCGACGAGCCGCCAGGCTCCCAGCGAGATCAGCGCGCCGGGTTCTCGAAGGACTTCAACATGATGTTGATAACGCGATCCAGGTGCTCTGCTCTTACCCGCGCCGCCCTGTCGGGATCACCCTTTCGGATCGCAGTCACAAGAGCTCGGTGGTAGCGGTTGGCTCTGACCGCCAGTGCCGGATCGTCTCGCATCATATTTGCCACCGGCAGCATTGATCTGTTCCGCAACGTTTCAATCGTGTTGAACAACAGGGGCCATTTGATACGAAGCGGTTCTACGAGGCACGCGTGGAAGTCGTGATTGCGAGTCGTCCAAGCGCCCATCTCCGACTCGCCGTCCATCTCTTTGACCAGTCGCGCCGCAATAGTGCAGGCGACCACACGGTCCTCTTCCACCATCGCGGCCACCTCGGCCATTGCCCGCGATTCAAGTAGCGAACGCAACGCGTAGATCTCGGTCAACTCCGCGGCGCTGGATTGGTGCACCCGGGCGCTCTTATGGGCATCGATATCCACTAATCCGGACGCGGCAAGGTCGCGCAACGCCTCACGGACAGGAGTGACGCTTGTCCCGATCCGTTGCGCAACGTCGGCGAGGACTATACGGCCGCCGACATCGATCTCCCCGCGCAAAATCATGTCCCGCACCGTGTCGCGCGCAAGATCAACCCCAGTGCGATGAGTGCCGGGATCCCCGTCGCTAGTGCGAGTGGCGTAAAATACGCTGCCTATTTTCGTATGTACTCCTTGCCGCTGCTTCTGTCATAAGGAATCGTATATCTTCGTGGCCACTGGTTACTACACAAACCGCGTAACAACATCGGACTGTTTTGTAAATTCTTCGTTGTCATGCGAAAGTCCGAGACCATCGGCCCGTGATGGCCTCGATTTCCTGCGCACGACGGCATCTCTTGACCGGCACATCCGCAACACCATCGCGCGTTCGGTACGCCGCGATGCGATGGACAGTGAGCAAGCCCGCACGGCTGGCGGTCAACAAACGACAATCCCCCGCTCATGACAGTACTCCGGTCGGCCCTGCACGGATTTCAACCTGGTGCCAAACGACTCCATCGCGTCCACCGTCCGCGTCCGCGGGGGTTAATACCCCCGGCCGCAAGGGCTCTGGCGCTGAACACATCGCTCGTGCCGTCGTCGTCCGTAGTATTCGGATGAGCTGGCTCGATTCGCCCATTCGCGGCGGGCGACCGCCGAGCCGGGCATTTCGGACACCGAAGCCCGTTGATCTGGCGACTGCGCCGCTCAAACACGGATGGCCTGCGACGAGAGCAAGACCGTTGTCGCCGATCACGGCGCAGACCTCAGCCACGTCATCCGAATTGTCATCTACCTGACCGACATGCGCGACGAGGCTGACTACGAGCGCGTGCAGCGCGAAGCGCTAGCCTGCGCCAACCCAGCGCCGCACTCTCTAATAGGCGTCGCGAGCCCTCGCCTAGCCCGACATGGTTGCCGAAGTAGAGGTAACCACGATCGCGCCGAACTGCATGCTCGTACTTCCGGCGCGGCCGGGCTGTCCGTCTACCGTCGGCCGCGATAAGCGCCCACATGAGGAGTCCGACCACGCCGTTGCCGGCGCCCAGGGCGCACAGTGCCGGCCAACGTCCGGTCTGATACGCCAGCCCGGACAGCAGTGATCCCGTTACCGCTGCGGCGCACAGCGCTGCTGAATTGACCGTGGTACTCACGGAGCGCGTGCCTCGCTGGGCGGCATACAGCGCCTGCTGATCGGATAGCTGAACAACCTTCACACCGAGACCGAAGATGAGTAATCCAGGCACCAGCGCATCCATGCAGGGGGAGTCCCACACAAACAGCCACCACCCGGCCGCAATCAGCGTGCAGGCAGCCGTGATCGCAGTCCGGGCGTGGTCGCGGTCAGCGAAGTGATCGACACCCGAGACGCCCGGGGCTCCTGCTGCCCCAAATGCTCCGGCAAGGCCGACGACAGGCTCGCTGAAGCGGTAGTTGGCGGAGCCGAGGCCGGC
Organism: Mycobacterium montefiorense; assembly: GCF_003112775.1. GTDB lineage: Bacteria > Actinomycetota > Actinomycetes > Mycobacteriales > Mycobacteriaceae > Mycobacterium > Mycobacterium montefiorense. The sequence continues at coordinate 253,876 of NZ_BFCH01000017.1, forward strand.
AAGCGCGAAGGCGGTCGAGGCCCATACAGTGATAAATCCCGGTGTGGCAAGGAAAGGTAGCAATGTGCGCCCACGAAGCATCGGTGACAATGCGATCAGTCGACTCACTGAAGGTGCGAAGGCTGCGTAGGAGCGGCGTGCGCTGGCCGGTGCCCCAGCCGGGATGATCTCCACGACGATCATGGACAAGGCAAGTTGAACCCCGGCGGCAACCATGAAGACATCTCGCCAGGACAGCTCGGCGGCAATCAGGCCACCGGCCGTGCCGGACGCTGATATCCCCACCAGCAGGCCCGGCATCACGACTCCGACGGCGCGGCCGGGGTACTGACCATCGGCGAAGTTCGCAACTAGTCGCACAGCCACCAAAGCCGCGGTCGCGCTGATACCCACCCCGCCCATCGCTACGACAGCCCACCAAAACCCTGGCGCTAGCCCCACGCCGACAAGCGCGATCGTCGATAAGACGAGCAATGCGGCCAGCAGCGCACGTTGTTCGACATGGTCGATCACGAGCGCACCGAACGCGAGCGCGAAGGCAAAGCCCACCTGGGCCGCGACCACCGGTAGTACAGCAATTCCCATTGAGACACCGAACTGACGGGCAATCGCACCGAGCAGCGGCTCGATCAGGAACAAACCCGAGACAATCACCCCGGCGACCGCACTGAGTACCAACAGCATCCCCCGCTCTGAGCGGGACTTCGCCGAGAGCGTCTGGGCATCTAGCGTCATAGCGTTATCCATCTGTGGTGTCTCATCTTCTGGCGCGATCCGCGCCGTGTGGCACTGGGTCGATGTGCCCGAGGAGCGGCCCAAGGTGCGCCCAGACCATCGATGCCGGCAACGCTTGCGACGGTGCTCAAGGAGGCTCACGGCCGTCCTTGTCGGCTCAATGTTGGACCGGGTAAAGGCTCAAGACATCGTTTTCGCCAACGACACCCGTGGCGCTAGCGCTGACGGCCACTCCACGTTGAGTCCGCGAGGCATACTATATATGATTGGCTGTAGTATATATAAATTATCAGAGAGGAAGACGAGGTTTTGGATGTATAGCGCTGGAGATCTGTTCGCCGGCTATACCATCGTGCGCTGCTTGGGCGTGGACGCAATAGGTGAGGTATATCTAGCTCAGCACCCTCGGCTGCCGCGCTACGACACTCTCAAGATCTTGTCCACCGAGCTAGCGGCGAACCGCGATTTCTGCGAACGCTTTGTCCGGGAAGCCGATATGGCCGCAAGCCTGTCTCACGACCACATCGTCGCCATCCATGACCGCGGCGAGTTTGAAGGCCGATTGTGGATTTCGATGAGCTATGTGGAGGGAACCGCCGCCGGCACTCTATTGACGCGCGAGTACCCGTCCGGAATGCCGCGAGCACGGGTGCTCGAGATCGTCTCCGCCGTGCGGACGCGCTCGACTACGCGCACTCGCGCGGGCTGTTGCATCGCGACGTCAAGCCCGCGAACATACTGCTGGGTGACATCACACCGCGCCGACGAATTCTTTTGGCGGACTTCGGGATTGCGCGAGAGTTCGGTGAAATCAGCGGACTTGCTGCGACGAACATGTTCTTGGGGTCCACCGTTTACTGCTCGCCCGAGCAGTTGCAGGGGTTGGAGCTTGATGGGGGAGCCGACCAGTATGCACTCGGATGTACGGCGATTCATCTGCTGACCGGGTATGCGCCTTACGAGGATTCCAATCCAGCAGTCCTCATCGCCCAGCATCTCATGGAACTGCCGCCGCTAGTTAGTGAGCGGAAGCCCGAATTGGCAGGCCTGGATGCAATTTTCGCTCGAGCCCTTGCAAAACGATCGGCGAATCGGTATCCGAGTTGTAGTGATTTCGCTGCAGCGCTCGGCGGCCTGCTCGGCACCGGGTCCGCGGAATTCCTCAACATCAACACCACGACGTCGGCGCCAACTCGGGTTGTCGAGGTAGACAGGACAACGTCGTCGACACCGAAGAAGCACCGGCGGAAGGGATTGGCCGTCGCCGCGGCCGCCGTTATCGCTCTGGCGGCCGGCGGCGCCTTCTTTGGATTCAAGATGTACGGCCAGTCCCAGCAGTCCTTCGGTGCCCCTCCGCAATCGGCGAGAGCTACATCGCCGAGTGCCGATGCCGGGAAGCCGCTAGCGTCACCACCGAGCGCCGATACTCCACAGCTCGCCGAAGCACCTGAGTCCAGCGGCGAACCCTCGGGCGAGGCAACGAGCACTCCTGCCTCCGGATCATCCATCCAGCTATCGCGATACGTCACTGACGATTCCGGTGTGTTGAACCAGTTCGACGCCGGTATCGTTCAACGGTCCTCGGAGAAGCTGTACAGCGACCGCGGCACCCGCTTCTGGGTGGTGTACGTCAACAGCTTCGCGGGCTCTAAACCGGCCAAGTGGGTCGAAAACACCACGCACGCAAACGGGGTGAACTCATCGGATGCTGTTCTGGCCATCGCTACCGACGACAAGACCTATTACTTCACAGCTCCATCATTCACGGGGAACGGGAAAGCCACGCAAATCGACCTGATTCGCCGAGACCTGCTAGATCCAGCGGTGGCGCGGGGGGAATGGACTCGGGCCGCAATAAGCGTCGCCAATGGTTTAGACCTCATTCCTGGCTAGTGCTGGCGCGAATCGGGCGCAGCACTTGCAGGAAGTCATGGGTCGCGCGGTGACTCGCTGCAAGGCGATCGCGGATCCCATCGGTCAGCTCAGGGAGCGTAGAGCGCCGGCAGATTGACCACGATCGCCTCTTGAGTGGTCCGCGCGATCACGACCTCGGCAGGTGTGATCGGGTCCGGATTCTCTTCCCGGTGCGGAAGGTACGGCGGGACGAAGATGTAGTCGCCGGGCTCGGTGGCTACACGGATCTCTTGCACACCATCGTGAAACACGAACTCGGGGTGGCCGCTCCGGACGTAAATCGCGGTTTCAGATTCGCCGTGATGATGATTGCCCGATGATGTCTCCGGCGCCACATGCGCCTCGCCCATCCAGAGAGTCTCCGAGCCGACCGAATGACCGCTGATGGCGGCGAACCGCCGCAGACCCGCGGTCTGTGCGGTTTCTGAATCAAGCTCTGAGGCTTTGATGTGATGAACTTGATTCCGCGTCGGACCGACCTGCCGCGCCTCGAAGTCAGGATGGAATCCATCCGCCGTACTCATGAGCCCGACCTCCTAATGATCAGCTGTATTCATTTGCCGCCGAATGGAATACAGGCGCCGAAACATACCTGACGCAGACGCAGCTGCGTCGACATTGGTATGTACATTTGGGCTGTCTCCAGCATATGTTATTTCCGGTTGCTCAGGAAGCCTCGACCCGTTGCGGACAGGCCTGCGCAGCGTGGAATCGCTGGTATGGCACGTATTTGAACCAGTTCACCTAACCACCACCTGTCAGAGATGTTAGCTGCCAGCTGGTGAGTGTCGTCCACGGATCTACTCACGCAGGACGGCGGCACACCGCGGTTCAACGCGGTTCGGCCCGGCGACTACGTCACAGGTCATATAAAATCGGAATGATCGTATATGTTAGATGACCGTACGTGGATGTCAGTTGGGGGACTGTCGGTCAATGTGCCTGGTCGGCTAGCAGTACCTCCAGTTGTGGATGACAGTTCGATTGGAGAGACGGTTCGATTGACTATGCATGTGCCGCAGACCGAAGATGTCCTAGACCTCATCAAGCTGAGTCTTGAGGCAGTGAGTGAGAATGAAATACCGCAATTGACAACAGATCTGGAGATCGACGACCTCGGCCTTAGCTCCGTGCAGATGCTGGAACTTCTGGCGTATATCGAGGAGTCGGCGCGTCGTCAATGACACCACGCAGATTGGCAGGCGGGTGCTGGTCAACTATTCCAGCTATAACTACCTGGGCTTGTCGGGCGACCTGCGGGTTACCCGCCGTGCCCAGGAGTCCATCGCCCGTTACGGCACCTCGGTTTCCGCGAGCCGACTGCTGTCGGGCGAAAAGCCGGTGCACCGGGAGCTGGAAGGTGCGATTGCCGCTTTGCTCCATGTCGAGGATGCCGTGACCTTGGTGGGCGGCCATGCGACCAACGTGACGGCCATTGGTCACCTACTCGGCGAGCAGGACATCGTGCTGCCCGATGCGCTGGCCCACGACAGCATCATGCAAGGCTGCCAGCTCTCCGGCGCGAGCCGGCGGCCGTTTCGGCACAACGACCCCGCGCACCTACGCGAATTGCTGACCAACGCTCGCGGCTGCTACCGCCGAGCCCTGGTGGTAATCGAAGGCATCTACAGCATGGACGGCGACATCGCCGATCTACCGGCATTTATCGAGGTCGCCAAAGAACATGACGCAATGTTGATGGTTGATGAAGCGCATTTTCAATGTGGACCGGTCGCAGGTCGACATCTGGATGGGGACTCTCTCGAAATCCTTGTCTAGTTGCGGCGGCTACCTGGCCGGCTCAAGTGAAACTCATCGAATACTTCAAGTACAGCTTGCCGGGCTTCATCTACAGCTGCGGTCTGCCGCCGGCCTCGGCCGCTGCCGCACTCTCGGCGATCGAAATTCTAGGGGCCGAGCCAGAGCGGATCCGTGCTCTGCACGCTAACGGCGATTACATGCGGTCACTGTTTTCCACCCATGGATTGGAGTTCGAAAAGAGCAAGGACACACCGATCATTCGATTCGTCGTGGGAGATTCGATGCTGTGCTTGTCGCTGGCGTCGCGGCTGCGCGACGCGGGAATAAATGTGGACCCAATCATGTACCCGGCGGTCCCGAATGACCAAGCGCGCCTTCGCTTTTTTGTAACCGCGAAGCACAAGCACGAGCAGATTGACAGGACGGTGGACATACTCGCCCGTGAATACCGGAATCTGGCCGATCGCGCAATCCTCTGAAAGGAAAAGACATGTCTGGTTCTTCTGCTCCGGTATCGCTTGTGGAAGCTCTACAACGCAATGCCGAACGCTACTGGCGCGGATTCACGTTCGTCAGCGGCGATCGATGTGACACCGACACATTTGTCTCCTTCAGCCAGCTGAAAGAGTCGGTCGCACGCGCGGCTGCCGCGCTGCGCGCCCGAGGAGTTCGCCAGGGCGATCTCGTGGCTCTGATCGTGCCGGATGCTCAAGAATTCGTGACCAGCTTTCTCGCCGCCGTGTGGGCTGGCGCGGTCCCGGTCCCGCTGTACCCGCCGGTGGGCTTGGGCAGTCAACAGGCCTACCTGGACTACATCTGCGGCCTGATGGATGCGGCGAGCGTCGATGGTCTCATCATCCCGCAATGGCTCGACGATGCCCTGGGTCTCGGTGAGAGATTCCAGGAACAGCACAAGCCGGTGGCTCACGCTGACGCGTTGGATGCCGGCGAAGATCTACTGGAACCGGTGGTGCGTGGATCCGACCAACCGGTGTTCCTGCAGTTCACCAGCGGCAGTACCGGCAAGCCCAAAGCCGTGGTCGTCAAGGATAAATCGTTGTGGACCAACGCCGAAGCCTTTGTTTCAGCGCTGGTCTGCACTGATCGCGACCATGCTGTCAGCTGGCTGCCGCTGTATCACGACATGGGTCTGATCGGTGAAGTGCTTGCCCCGCTGCTCTTTTCGGTGGAGGTCACATTCCTGCCGACACTTTCCTTCCTGCGGGACCCCGGTGTTTGGCTCGACGTCATTTCCCGCAAACGGGCGACGCTTTCGTTCGCGCCGAATTTCGCGTACGCCTTGGTAGCAAAAAGGGCAAAGCCACGGGGGCGAGCTTGGGACTTGTCTAGCATGCGTGCGTTCGGCTGCGGCGCTGAGCCGATCAACGCCGAGACATTGGATCTGTTCATCGATACATTCGCCCCATATGTTTTACGACTCGAATCAATCATGCCGGCGTACGGAATGGCCGAGGCGACGCTGGCAGTCACGTTCGACCGCCTTGATCGTCGATTCACAGCGCTGAAGGTCGGAGCGGACGCTTACCACGCCGACGGCGAGATCAAGTCACCGGTCGGCGACGAAAAGACACTATCGTTTATCAACTGCGGCAAGGTGTTCGAGGGACACTCGATACGGATCGCCGACGATCGAGGAAGCGACCTGCCCCCAGGTCGCGTCGGTGACGTGGAATTTCGCGGACCCTCGTTGGCGGCCGGCTACTACCGCGACGAAGCTGCCACCCGTGCAACGTTTCGGGACGATCGCTGGCTGGTCACCGGTGACCGCGGCTTCATCGTTGACGGCAACCTATATGTCACGGGCCGCAAAAAAGACATCCTCATCGTCAACGGCCGCAACTACGACCCGCACCACGTTGAATGGGCCGCGGCCGACGTGCCTGGGATCCGCAAAGGAAACGTCGTCGCCTTCTCGGTCCCCAGTGATGTCACTGAAAAGGTCGTGGTGGTCGCCGAAGGTGTTGCCCTCGGCGACAATCATCACCAACAGGTGCGGCGCGCCGTCTATAGCCAGACCCGACTCGCAATCGATGAGCTGGTGCTGCTAGAGCCCGGTCAGCTACCTAAGACCTCCTCGGGCAAGGTGCAACGATCGCGGACACGAGACCTGTACCTAACCGATGCACTCGAGGATGTCACCGTCGCCACCCGCACGCACGCTCATACCGGTACAGCCAGCGGTTGATATGCGCGCTATACCTCAACGGCATCAAACACTTTCGCGTTGAGACCCGATCCGACGATACGAAAGGAGGCTAAGAAGATTCTTGCCGCAATGAAATCCGCCTGGCTGCCATTGGCTGCCGTAGCGGTGATCGCGCTATCTGGAATCGCCGTCTTCCGGCTCCATGGAATCTTTGGCTCACACAACATCAACACTGTCATCGACACCAAGGATGATTCGCGAAATACCGTCCCCAAATATGTGGTGTATGAGGTCTTCGGGCCGCCGGCGACACACGGTGAGGTCAACTACCTCGACGAGCACGCCCAACCGCAGCGCGGGGAGTTCAACGAACTGCCGTGGAGATTCACCATCACCACAACACTGCCGTCGGTATTCGCTAACGTTGTCGCACAAGGAGATAGCGACAGCATCGGCTGCCGAATCATTGTCGATGGCGTTGTCCGCGAAGAACAAACCGCTCACAATCGCGATGCCCAAAACTTCTGTCTGGTGAAAGCAGCTTAACAATGCATAGTCCGTCTTCGAGGCCCACGCGTTGCGCACACTTCGTCCGCCGTTACCCGATACTGATCATCTTGGCCTGGTTCGCGCTGACTGCGGCACTCAACGTCTTCGTCCCGCAACTAGAAGCGGTCGGCAAGGACAACTCGGTGTCGTTGGCATCCGCGGCATCACAGTCCTATAAGGCGCTCAAACGCCAGGGCTCCCTGTTCCACCAGTTCAACTCCGACAGCATCGCGATGCCGCCCATGTCGAACATGTCCAAGACTTCTGGGGCGATCGCATCACCGCAGGCGGCGCGCAAAGCTCCGACATGAAATCGGCCTACCTGCAACTGAATCTGGTGGGCGATCAAGGCACCACCATAGGGAAGAACTCCGTGCAGGAGGTCCGCGACATCGTCGACCACGACCCGCCGCCCGCCGGCCTGAAGGTCTATGTAACCGGACAGGCGGCCCTGACGGCCGACATGAACAACGCCGGTGATCAAAGCCTGACCAAGATGACCGTGATCACCATGGCGGTCATCACCTTGGTCGTGCTACTGATTTACCGCTCCATCAGCACCGTGTTGCTCATCCTGTTGGTCGTCGTCATCGAACTCGGTGCATCCCGTGGTGTGGTCGCTCTATTGGGCCATTACCACCTGTTCGGCCTCTCGGTATTTGCCGTGAGTCTGATCACCTCGCTGGCGATCGCCGCGGGCACCGACTACGTGATCTTCTTCCTTGGCCGTTATCAAGAGGCGCGGGCAGGCGGGCAAGATCGTATGGCCGCCTACTACACCACCTATCGCAGCGTCTCGCACGTCGTCCTGGGATCCGGTTTGACGGTCGCGGGTGCGACCCTGTGTTTGAGCTTCACTAGATTGCCTTATCTTCAAACACTCGGCGTCCCTTGCTTTATCGGAATGCTCGTCGTAGTAGCGGGCGCGCTCACGATAACTCCCGCAATGTTGTTGGTAGCCACGCGATTCGGCCTGATGGAGGCCAAACGGCCGCTCTCGACAAGAAGCTGGCGCCGAATCGGCACAGCCACAGTGCGCTGGCCTGTGCCGATTCTCGCGGCGACATGCGTGGTCGCGTTGGTCGGCTTAGCGGTCCTTCCGTCCTACTCCGTAAGCTACAACGAGCGCTATTACGTTCCTGACCGGCTCGCGGCAATTCAGGGTCTCGAAGCCTCCGAAAAGCACTTCTCCCGGGCAAGGATGAATCCTGACATATTTTTGATCCACGCAGACCACGATCTGCGGACGCCGGCCAACATGCTGGTTCTCGATAAGATTGCTCGAAACATATTTCAGCTCAAAGGAATTGACAAAGTACAGACGATTACTCGGCCGCTGGGCTCACCAATCGAACACAGTTCAGTGCCCTTCCAGGTCAGTATGCAATCGATTCCGATCAACGAGAACCTGCAGTACTTGAAAGATCGTATGAAGGATCTGCACAAGATGATCGGCGACACCAGCGAGATGATCGCGATCATGGGGCGAATACGGAAGAGCATGGCCAAACTTACCCAGACCAACCATGTCGCGCTGCGAGATACCCGGGTCATGCAATCGAATACCACGGACATGCGTGACGAATTCGCCGACTTCGATGATACGTTCCGCCCGATACGTAGCTACTTCTACTGGGAGAAGCACTGCTTCGATATTCCGTTGTGTTGGGGCATACGGTCGCTGTTCGATTCGGTCGACAAAGTCGACCAGCTGAACGACAACATGACGGTGATGAACGACCACTTCGCCCAGATCGACGCGTACCTATCCAAGATCAATGACCAGATGCCGCCGTTGATCTCGGTGGCCAAGACGATCAGGGACACGATGTCGACCATGTACAGCAGCTACAGCAGCATGGTCGACCAGATGGGTCGTATGGCCGACACCGCCAGCGTGATGGGAATGGTGTTCGACGAAGCCAAGAATGCCGACCTCTTCTATCTGCCCCCCGAGGCGTTCAGCAATGAAGACTTCAAGAAGGGGATGAAACAGTTCCTGTCGCCCGATGGCAAAACGGCACAAATAATCATCACTCACAAGGGGGATCCGGCCAGCAACGCGGCTCTAGCGACGACGACCGCTGAACTCGAAACAGCACAGAACGCGATCAAGGGTACGCCGCTGGCCGGCGCCTCTGTGTATCTCGGAGGCACCGCAGCGTCGTATCACGACATCGGCGAAGCGGTGAAATACGATCTCATGATCGCTGTGATTGCGTCGTTGAGCCTCATCTTGATCATCATGCTGGTCATCACACGCTCGGTTGTCGCTGCAAGCGTGATCGTCGGCACCATCGCAATTTCGCTGGGCTCGTCATTCGGCCTATCAGTTCTGCTCTGGCAGCACATCATTGGCCTTCCGTTGCACTGGATGGTGATGCCGTTCACGGTCATCGCATTGTTGGCGGTGGGATCTGATTACAACCTGCTGCTGGTGTCGCGGATAAAGGAAGAACTTCAGGGCGGGCTGAACACCGCGATCATCCGTGGGGTCGGTGCCTCCGGCAAGGTAGTCACCGCTGCGGGCCTGGTGTTTGCCCTCGCGATGGGTTCGATGATCGCGAGCGACTTAAAGGCCGTCGGGCAGGTGGGTACTGCGATCTTCCTCGGCCTGCTGTTCGATACCTTCGTGGTTCGGGCTCTGATGACTCCGTCGATCGCGGCATGGTTGGGCCGTTGGTTCTGGTGGCCGATGAAGATGGGTAAGCAGGCCGCTGCGCCGGCCGAGCCGGTACCGGTACCGGTACCGCCTGCGCCTGCGCCTGCGCCCGCATGGCAGCTCGTGTCGACGATGCCGATTCCTATCGTGGAGGCGCCTCGCGAACCAGAGCCGACTCTGGTGGGCAAGGCACTCACGAAACTTCGCGCGCTGGGCAATCGCGTTCGGCATATCGCGGTTTTCCGACCGAGGCAAAAGGACTCGGCAACCGTGGGAGTGAGGGATGGAGCCAACGATCCGTTCCACATGCGGAATAGAACGTGATTGGCCGCTCAACGGTGCCCGCGCAAACGTTGGCCGGGCTGGGCCCTAGTCAGATGCGATCAGTGGAGGCTTTCCCATGCGAGTAGAGTTCGGCAAACCCCTCAAGAAGCTGTCGCTGACCTATGAGGTGTCCCACTGCAAGGACTTCCTTCCAACCCCGGACCTTTACCTGTACGACAACGGTACGTACTGGATTCGATCGGCCGGCGTGGACTTCTATGGCGTGTTCGTCGTGACCGAAGGCTCGTTAGCCGACCCGCGATTCGAGATCAAGTTCATCGCATTTCCGTCCCCATACAGTGGCGGACAAACCGTGTATCACCATCTGCATTTTGACGCGACCACCGGCAGATTCACTCAGGACGCCGCGAACGCGCGTGACCCCGAAATTCCCCCACAGGGTGGGGTATTTCGTATCAATGACAATACGGCGATCATCCGCTGATTCGACTATAAGACCCTCGGTCGCGGGCGGTGAGATATTAAGCGTAACAACTTCTTTGGTACGCGTCAGCCGCGACGGATTTGTCCCGCCGAGGTTGCCGTTGTACCGAGCGCAACGGCCGAGTAGTCGTCGGCGCGGACAAACGTGCCGAGTTGGTATGCGACTACGCCGAGTGAGTCCGCCAGGGCGGATTTGGTCAGCCGCGGCACGGCGGAAGCCGCCGCTGATCCTGAGGCAACAGTGGATTTAATTCGTTGCAGGGCAAGCGCGATGGCTGCGATCGCCATGCTTCCAGGTGCTGACACAAATGACATCATGCTTTCTCCTTTGGGTTCACTATCAGGCTCAGTTGGTGACCGATCATTGGCATAGGACCTGAGATCGAGCGGGTGATCGCGATAGGCGGCCTCAACGCGTGCGATCGCCGTCCTCGACAACCGGACGTCGTCCATCACTACGTCGGTAACCCCCGGGATCTCCATCAGGCGTTGGCGAATAGAGACCGCGTAGGTGACCATTTTCAGTGGGCACGCGCGGCAAGCTGCATGGAAGCAGAGGCGAACAACTCCCTGATCGGACACCGACAGCACTTCGAGGTCCCCACCGTGGATGTGCAGCAGTGGCCGAATCTGGGAATCGACCACTGCGGCAACACTCGACCGCGTCAGTGGGCCGGCGGTGTGATGGTCGGGAGTCTGCGTTGTCATGTCGCATCGCCGCCCGCCACGCCATGGCGCGTGGAGTCGATGATAACTTGGGGATCCACGCCGAAGAGCCGCGCCTGATTGAGTCCGAGAATGTTTCGTTTGTCGTTGTCGCTGATGGCCGGATAACCATGCCTGTCTTGCAACTCTTCGTCGATGTCCATGTTCCAAAACCACTCGATGGCCGGTCGTGGTGGCCCGGTTAGCGGGGCCTCTGATCCCCACAGCACACGATCGGAGCCCACATCGCGCAGCAGCCGACCGATATAGGTCTTGAAATCCCACGGTGCGACGAATGGCAGATGCATCGTCCCGGACAAGACGAGCACGATATTGGCATGGCGCGCAGCCATGTACACGCACTCCTCGAAGTACGGCAATGCGAGGTGATGTATCGCAAAGACCAAATCCGGGAAGTCCAGGGCAGCGCGTTCGATGTCGAGGGGGCGCAGTGATTCCAGCGGTGCTCGCGTGATCGGAAAGCCCTTATGGAATTGCAGTACCTTGATGCCCAGCGCTTGTGCCTTCTCGTACATGGGGTAGGCCACTTCGCGGTCGTCGCAACGCCATGAGTTGTCGAGGTGACCGTTGTAGAACTTGAACGATCGAGCGCCCAGCTCGACAACTTGGTGGGTCATGGCGTCACCCACGCTGCGATTCCCGACCAAATACAACGGATCCACACCACCGCAAAACAGAACTTTTTCGGGGTACGCTTTCGCGAACTCGTATTGGGCTCGCACTGGGGCGAATCCGTCTTTGTACACGTCGTAGAGAACTACGGCCTGAGCCATCGCCATGTCGGTGATTCCGTCGGCGAACACCACCTGAGCCATGTCGTCCACCGACCATCGGCGATCGTATCCGTGTCCGACCCCGGAGTTGCTCGGTGTCTTGCTACGCGAGCTGTCGTTCTCGCGACGCATGCGCGAGCCAATTGTGAGGTGTCCCTGGCGGTCTATGGCCGAGCTGGCGCGAATCAGGTTGTCGTCGGACAGGTCGTACATGTGCACGACGTTGTCGAAAACGAAGACATCATTGTTGAGCATGCGCAATCCCCTCCCGGCTTGGCTGGGCATCGCTGACGTACGTTGGGCGCGCGTCTCGCCTGGACAGCCCGGCGTAAACGGCGTGTATTGCACTGCTGTCAAGACCGCCAAATCCCGTGGCCTTTGCGGTCCGATAGAGGTCAGCAGCCGTATTTAGAAGGGGTTCAGGAGAATTAGCTGAATAGGCGAGTTCGCTGATGATGTCGGCATCTTTGACGAACGTGGCGACAGTCGCGGTCATGGGCTTGTACGTACCCGATGCCATCATCGGCCCGCGCAGTTCCAGCTGGCGCGAGCCCGCACCCGTCCCGGTCAACATGTCGACTGCCATTTCTGGATCGATACCGAGTCGTTGAGCCAGGTTGATCGCCTCGGCTGTCGCGGCGTTATGCACGGTGACAAGATGATTGGCAACTACCTTCATATTGGCGCCCGCCCCCAGTTCGCCCACATACTCGACTCGTTTGCTGAATGCGTCGAGCACACACTTGACCGCTTCAACTGCGGGTTTGGGCCCAGAGGCACACACAACAACGTCACGTCCATAGGCTTGAGCGCTGGTGCCGATGACCGGGCAGTCGAGCAACGTGATGCCGACTGTGCGCAAAGTGGCTGCGGCTTGGGTCTTGGCCTCAGCAGGAAGTGTGCTCAGATCAACCAGGTAACGCGTCTGCCCGTCGCGGCAATGCGTCAGCTGCGCGCACACCGCGTTGAGCGACTCGACGCTCGGCAACACCGTAATAGCAAGGCGGGCCGCATTGGCTGCCTCGGCGACAGTGCCCGCGATCGGAATACCGACAGCATCGGCCATCGCCGTTCTGCAGGGGTCGATGTCCACACCACCGACAAGCTGATGTTGGGAGCCGAGGATGTGAAGGGCGATCGGGATGCCGAGCGGCCCGAGGCCGATGACCGTTGTGGAAAGGCGTTGCGACTCTGCGATTGTCATGATGCCTTCTGATTGTGTGCAGCGACTGGACGGGCGGCTGCGGCGATTCCGGCGCCAGTCCGGCGCATCGCCCGAGTGCGCGGCGCCACGGCGCGCACCAGCTCAGCCGGACGCATCGTGGCCAGACCTCGGCACATCCCAAGCAGCTGGCAGGCGCGGAAAATAGGTAAATCCATGGTTACCCGGGTCATCGATGCGTCCCGCGCGCCGTATCGATCGCGATTGCCGGCGGCGCGCTCGACGGGCAGGACAACCGAACAACCTTCACGGGTGCACCGACCAATCAGATTTATGTATATAATCAAACCCAACGTATATGATCGGAACAGGGGGGCAAGCCTGGAGCTAGATTCCGATCAACGGCCTGGTTTTGCCAATAGAAGGTGCAGCCGACCCGACGTCTGCCGGCCGCGGCATAGCTACTCGGCAAGATCTGCAACATCGGTGTTGCCCAGCGGCGTAGCGTGCTGCGCTTGCCGTCTAATCGGTTGACCTGAAGAACTATTCCGTGGCCCTTGTGGCCATCGCCATTTCTTGCAGCAGCTATGGGCAGGTTCGACTTGCAATGATGTGCGGCTGGCCCGTGTTGGTATGCCGCCGGTCGAAGATGAAGCCGAAGACAGCGTTGTCGAGCGTCGCTAGAAATAGCTTGACTGATTAGGAGAAACGATGGCTGATTGCGTTTCGCCGTCGCCGGACATGAACTCCGCCGGCATGTTTGCTGTTCCGGCGACAGAACCGCTGTTTATGGCCGCGGCGGCCTGGGAAGATCTCGCCGCTGAGCTCGGGACCTCGGCTTCGTCGTTTGAAGCGGTAATCTCGCTGGCGCTGGGGAGTGGATCGTGGTCTGATCCAGAGTCGACGTCCATTTCCACGGCGCTGCGTGCGGCAGCGGAGTCGTGTCTGGACTTGTTGAAACTGGCCGCGTCCCAGGCTTTGCCGTCCGCGCAAGATGCACGCCTCACAGCATCGGTGTTTGAAGCTACGCAGACCGGCGCTCTACTTCCAGCTGCCATGGCCGCGAACCGACAGATGCTGGCATCACTGGTGGAAACGAACTTCTTCGGTCAAAATGCTGCGGCGATCTCCTGCATCGAAGGGGTGTACGCCGAGATGTGGGCGCGGGATTTGCAGATGAGGAGCAACGACTCCAGTAACCAGTCGACAACTTCGAAACTGAAGCCGGCACGCGCGTTGGCGGCCGATTCCGATTCGCCACCACGAGTTGACCCGTTGGGCCGCAGAGATGAGTTCTGATGTGGTATCCGGGAACGCGATTGGTCCCGTCCTAGGAGATGTCGGTGGATCTGAACACGATGCTGGGCATGCCGGGCGAGGCGCTGCGGACAACTCGCACAGAATGGAGACAATCACTCACCAATGCGGTTCAAGCGGCATTCGCATTTCACTACGAAAGAAACGACTTGTATCGGGCCCAATGCGACGCCGTTCGGGTATGCCCGCATGACATCATCGGCTACAACGACTTGCACCGGATCCCTCTTCTGCCTGCAGTGGTTTTCAAACAGGGTGCCGGACAGCAAATCTTGACCGCCAAGGCGGCAGATATCGAAATTGAAGTTCGTTCGGCAGGATCCAGTGGTGTTCCTTCAGTCTCGCGGCGTGACGCGATGACCTTTACCCGCGCCTCGGTGGGAACACTGGGCTGTTTTCGTGACTTCTTCGAATTATCCAACGGCACCGGGCTTTTTCTGTACTCATCGAAATCAGACGACGCCGGATTTCGCATGCCCAAAGTGTTCGATCTGCTCACCTGCACGCTAGACGACTACAGCTATGCTACGCACAACCGCCCCTTTGACATTGGCGAGGCGCTGACGCAGTTGCGCAGCTGGGAAGGGGCGAAAGCCCGGCATATTATCGGGACACCGCTCGCCATTACTCGGCTCATAAAGGTATTGGAACTGGAGTCGATTCGAATGAATCTCGGCTCACGGTCACTAATTATCATGTTTGGCGGACGGCATCAATACACTCGGTATCTCGGCACCCGCGACGAGTTCGACGCCGAGGCCCAGCGAATCCTCGGAGTCGGGCGCTGTGGAATCCGTGACGTGTATAGCATGACCGAATCAACGATGGTTGCCATCGAATGTGAGTACCAGCGCAAGCATGTTCCCCATTGGTGCTACGCCTCGATTCGCGACAGTTCCAATCCCGCAGTCGAACTCGACCCCGCGCGTACCGGGATGATCGCCATCCTCGACGCCTTGAATACCGCTTATCCCGGCTTCCTGCTTTCGGACGACATCGGTGAGGTAGACGAAAGCGATTGCCCGTGCGGTCGTACCGGACAAACACTGACCGTGCGACGACCTTATCGGGCGGCTGAACGCGGGCACAGCAATGCTGGCACTGCAGCGATAGCGAACGGATGGGCGTAGCGATGCTTCGATCAACCGTTGGATACCGGTGCTTGGCGTCAAGATGACAATTTCATCTCCACTCGCTGGTGTCGCCCGGGGGTCGATTCCAGCCATTGATCATGCTGATGGGGTGTATCTCGACTACGCGGCGACGGCACCCCTACACCCGCCCGCGGCTCACGCCGCGGGCGTCGGTGCATCCCTGGCCGGGTATCCAGCGAGCCGTCACGGCGTTGGTCGCACTGCCGCGGCGGCGTTAGAACACGCTCGGCAATCTATCGCCCAGCTACTCGGGGTAGCTGTTAGCGAGGTGGTACTGACTTCCGGTGGCACCGAAGCCAACGCGATGGCCCTGTGGGGGACTTTCGCGGCGCATCGATTCTCGGGCCATCTCGTAACGACCGCTATTGAGCATCCATCTGTCCTCGAAAATGCTTACGCTCTAGCAGAATTCGGTATTGATATAACAGTCGTCAACCCTACCCGGTCCGGGCACGTCGAGGCATCGGCCATCGCGGCGGCGCTGCGTCCCGATACGGTCCTCGTCTCGGTCATGCATGCGAACAATCACACGGGGGCGATTCAGCCGGTTGCCGAGATCGCGGCCTTGGCGGCGTTCAATCAGGTTGCCTTCCACTGTGATGCAGTACAAACTGCGGGAAAGCTCGACCTGGTGGCTCTCGCTGCAGGTGCCCCACTGATCTCCGTGGCCGCGCACAAGTTCGGAGGTCCACGTGGTATCGGTGCGCTTGCGGTCGGTCCTGGGCATCGAATATTGCCATTGATACGAGGCGGCCCACAGGAAGATCGACGGCGAGCGGGTACCGAGAATCTCTCGGGAGCAATGGGAATGGCCGCGGCCGCCGAAGTGTGTCTGGCGCGCACATCGCCGACGGCCCGTGCCGCTGTTCGCGCGCGCCGTGAACAGCTAGTTGCGGGTCTGCTCCGCCTGGGCGGCGTTCACCTCAACGCCTCCGAGCCGATGCTCGAAGAGATAGTCAGCGTGCGATTCGACTGGGTGTGCGGCGAGGCTCTCGCCGAAGAGCTTGACATGCGGCACATTTACGTCTCGACAGCGTCGGTCGGCGACGCCGAGGCGGGATCGCAGGTGCTTACGGCGATGGGCCTCAGTCAGCAGGATGCCCGATCGACCATCCGCTACTCGTTGGGCCCCGAGATCTCTGACGATGACATCGATCGTGTTGTGTCGGTAACAGCACAAGCTGTGGAGCGACTGCGCGGCGTCGCAGGCATCCGGTCTGCGCTGCTGCTGTGAGTCGCGGTGCGGCCGCTCTTTGACATCGTCGAAAATCGTGAGTCATTACGCATGCTGAGCCGAAAGTACTTGTAATACGGTATAAGCAGCACTCACACGTGCGGCGTTGGGGACGTTCTTATTGGCCAGCATGACAATGCCGATCCGCTTTTCGGGTACAAACGCGACGTAGGCGCCGAAGCCATCGGTTGACCCGGTCTTGTTGAATAGTGTCGGTCCCGACTTGGTGGGCGACATGATCGGTGATACCGGGTTGGGTTGCATAGCCATGGTGTCGGAGTTGCCGGCGAGAAGCGCATCGAGACTGACCGGGTAGCGATATTGCTCCCAGCCCGGCCCCTGGACCATGCCGTTGACGTCGAAATAGCCGACATGAGTTCCTGATACGGCCCCGCCAAACGGTTCCGCAAGACTGTTGGGCGATATGTTGGCTTCGACGAAACGGAGCATATCCGCCGCGGAGCTCTTGACTCCGTACGCTTCGGCGGACAATACGCCTGGGGCAACCCGAACCGGTTCGTCGCCGGCGCTGTAGCCCCAGGCGTAGTCCTGCATCCGTGTCTGCGGCACCTCGATGTATGTGTCGATGAGTCCGAGTCCGGGCAAGATGTCACCTTGGACCAGATCGGTAAAACTTTTGTTCATCGCGATCGCGGTGAGGTAGCCGAGTAGAGCGATACTGGGGTTCGAATAGCGCCGCTGCTGCCCGGGGGCCGCGTCTGGCCTCCACTGCTGGAAGTAGCTCTGCATCTGTGCGTCGTTGGTCACTTCAGCCGGGAATTGCAGCGGTAGCCCTCCGGCGGTATAGGTGCCCAAGTGCAGGAGGCTGGCTTGATCAACAGCGCTGCCCAATAGATTCGGCAGGTACTTCCCAGGGTGATCGTCGAGCGAGATCCGGCCCAAGGCCAGCGCGTAGGACACTAGGGTGGCGGTGAATGTCTTGCTGAGCGAGCCGATCTCAAACAGCGACTCCGGGCGCACGGGGGCGCCGCCGTCTTTGGCAGCGACTCCATAGCTAAAATACCGATGTTTGCCATCGACCGTCACTGCGACCGCGATACCGGGGACGCCGTATCGCGCCATCAGCGGTCGAAAGGCACCATCCACCGTTGTCGCGACTAAGTCGGGACTTCCGGCAGCAGGACTAGCAACCATGCCAACTACGCATGCGATCGTCACGGAGACCGTCGTGATCGCTTTTGTGATCGTTCTCAATTGGTATCCTTCGCTGCGCAAGCCCGCAGGTGTCTTGCGCAGTAGCCGTGTTGATTTCAGTACGTTGTGCATGTTCGGGGCGCAGTGTCGTCGACAGGCCTTTGGGATGTTGTGCCACGAGTTGTGGTTCAAACAACCAGAAGTTGCTTACGCGTAAGTATAAGATCATATGCGAATTCCACTACTGCATATGAACTGTTAGTGAGGGGCGAGAGAAGGGATGGGCCGACAATGAGCGGCATCAGCACCGCAAGCCGACAAACCGGTGTCGATGTCGCGCGTGATTTGGTACGAAATTTGATTCTGCGCGGCGAGATTGCGCCTGGTAGCCGCCTCACTCTTGCGGATCTGGCGCGCAGAGTCGGCGTCAGCGTCACCCCGGTGCGAGAGGCACTACGTGACCTCGCTGCCAGCGGTCTGATTGACATCGATCCGCACAAAGGTGCGCGGGTTCACGCGTTCACCGCCGCCGAGATGGCAGAGACCTACGCACTGCGGTCCCTCCTCGAATCCCGGGCGATGGCAGAAGTCGCCAATCTAGAAGAAGAGGACCGGGTCGTGGCGTGCGCTCTGGCAGCCAAGCTGGCCACTCAGATGGAAGTGGAGTCGGACGTGGTGAATTGGGCGGCATTGAATCGAGACTTCCACGCTCGTCTGGCCGAACCGCTCCGCGAGGCTTGGCCGGTGTTGTTTGACTTAGTCGAGTCGCTTCGGAATAGATCGATGATGGCCATCGCAACCGCGTTGCGATCCCATCCTGACCATATGTCGCAATCTAATTGCGGCCACCGTGCCCTGATCGACGCAGTGCGCGTCGGCGATAGCGACTACGCGGGTCGCTTGACGACAAAGCACTTGAACCAGACCCTGAACGTGTTGTTGCGGTCGTTCGGCTGAGCGCACTAACATCGCTGTGCCGCAGCGCCTTCAGTATCGAGCATTGAATGGGCGCAGTGTCTCGTAAAGTGCCGTAAAGTGCGCGAACTTCTCGTCGTAATAGCCTCGATAAGCCGTTGTTGGCTCGAAAGTGCGTTCCGGTCTGACGAATCGCTCGGCCGCGTCGCGCAGGCTACCTACCATCTGGATGCCCACCCCGGCGAGCATTGCAGCCCCCAGCGCCGCTGCCTCCGGCACCCTCATCCGCTGCAGCACGATGCCTAACGCGTCTGCACGAATCTGACACCAAATGTCCGACTTCGCGCCCCCGCCGGTGATATTGGCCTGTGAAACGACTTGACCGGACGAGCTCTGCACCGCCTCTAGTGCCCACCGTGCCGAGAAGGCGACCCCCTCCGCGACGCTGCGCGCCATTTCGGGCGCGCCCGTCTGGGAATTGATGCGGGCGAACACGCCCCGCGATGTCGTGTCCCAGATCGGAGCCCGCTCCCCCTGTAAATGTGGCAAGAACAGAGGCACGGCCTCTAGACGATCGCATTGAGCTGTCAGCACAGACAATTGGTCAAGTGACTTACCCAGGATTTCGCTAAGCCACAGCAGCGCAGCTCCACCGGACTGCGTCGGCGCCGCATGCAGCACGATGTCCTGGTATGGAGGAAACACGACAACCCCAGGCGTCGGTTTTTCTTCCGTCGAGATGATGCCTACGATCTCGCTGGTTCCGCTCTGATACATCATGTCGCCGTGGCCAACCACCCCCGAACCAACCATTCCGGCCCACGCGTCCATCGTGCCGCCTACTACAGGCGTTCCAGCGCAGGGCATCCCTGCGCGTACCCGCCCGGCGATATGCTCAAGGCCGGCTAGCGGCGGTAGCAACTCTCGCGACCGTGGTACTAGCTCGAGGAATTCGTCGACATAGCCGCCGGGCCTCGCTAACCGCACAGCAGAGATCGCGTCGGAGACGACCGCCCCTGTCAACTGCATTACGCAATAATCCTTGGGCAACAATATATATCGAGCCGTCGCGTAGATGTCGGGATGAACTCGCGCCATGTGCGTCATCCGTGACAACGCGTGACTGGCATCGATTGGGACAGGTCGGCCCAGCCAAGCGGCGCTCTGTGCCGCACCGATCTGACCGGCGAGCTCGGCGGCGTCTGGTGCGCAGCGGGTGTCCTGCCAGGTGATTGCGGGCACGAGTGCATTGCCACCTGAATCGACAAAGACGTGCGTATTCGCCTGCGAGCTGATGCCGATCGCACCGAGCCGCGACAGATCATGCCGGGATGTGAACTCAGTCAGCGCCCCGACCAGACCTGTCATCCAATCGGCGGGATCCTGTTCGGCGCAGCCGGGCAACGGCCGTGAGATCGGCACAGGCTGTGTGAAGCCGGCAAGGCGCCTCCCCGCACTATCGATCAGGATCGCCTTTACCGCGCTGGTCCCGATATCAATGCCGATCAGGCAATCGCTCGCCACGGGTGCTAGTCAATCGCTGCGTTGATATGCATGAATCCCATTGAACCACTGATCGTTTAGCTGTCCCCGGGAGGTGGCGAACCTAATCAATTGCGCAATAGGATCCTCTGGCCGCAGATGCACTCGAGAGGTTTCCCAGTCGTGAAGTGCGTGGGGCTGCACGGGTGTTCGAAGGTGCGTCAAGATCTCGTCGAAATTCGAGAGCACGGGGTTGGGCGCATCGTCATCGCGGGCGTAAGTGGTTGGGGCATCTGTGATCTGGGCGTGATCCGCCATGACCCAGTCTTGGGCTTGGCGTAACCTGTCGTACCTGTCGCGCAATCGGGTGAGCTCCTGCCATACGTCAGTTACGCCACGTTTGATTGCTTCAGCGGGATTCCTGGCACCATCCAGCCTGGTCGCGACGAGGGCAACGCTATCCATCACCTCGTCGAGGTCTCGCGTCAGCATTTTCAGCTGCCGGTCTTTATGGCGGACGACCAGCGCGATCACTGCTTCGCATCGATTGATCAAAAGAAGTCAGGGCATCGTACAGAATGGCACGGTCGCGCCCGGGGGTGGCGACCTGCTCGATCAATTCGATCCACCTGCTCGTGCTGTGGTCCGCGCTATTCGGCGCCGGCAGCCGTGGGACCCGTGGAAGTTCTGCACGAATCTTCATTGCCTTGGCGCGCAGTCTAGTCGCGCGGTCGTATTGAGCCGACATGATTGCGCGCTTGTAGTGTGGGTTCGCGTCGGCGCGCCGTAGCACGACCTGGGCGGTAACTCGGCCCGCTGGCGGCGTCATGGCATGCCCTCGTAGCTGTTGCCGCGCTGGCTCTTTCGATCTTCCCGGCAGTTCAGTTGCTGTTTGAGGACCCGATGCGTGCTGATCCATGTTGTCGTGCTCGCGGCAATGTTCAGGTGGCCATGCATGCCTGCGCCATCGCGCGCCAGTACCCCATGCTGGTAGCTCTCGACTGCCAGACTCATGTGATGTTCAGATAGATGACTATGTATGTAGTATACATACGTTATGATGTTTGGACACTGTCGACGGAGGTCGGACCAAGATCGCGGAGTTGATTGCCTTAGCGCCGGCGAGGCCGCCACCCACGTGTTGATGCACGTCCCGGGCGTGGGTCGCGATCGCAGGGCGCCGCGTAGGCCTAGCTTTCGAATCCGAATGACGGGGACCCCTGGTTGCGGGTTTCATACCAAAATATATAATCAACATATTCATATATGTTAACGTGTCGGACGTACATCGATCTTCTATGTAAGTAGGCCGCGTACTTGGGTCGACTTGAGAACGGGGCGAGAGGAGGCTGGTATGAGGATTTGCATCGTGAATATTGCTGCGTTGGTGGTGATCTCGTCGGTCGTGGTTAGCCCTGCGCCGGCATCCACCGATATTCAAGCGAAGGTAGCGTGAATACAGCTCGATCAACTCACGGGAAGCCGGTGGCCGCCGGTAGCGTCTGCTACCAGCTGATTAACCGCCGATGGATTCAGTGAGCCCGTTCCCGCGCGGCACTTCCGCCGAATGTGTCTCGCGCCCGGGACGGCGCCGTAGCCATGAATTGGTCTTGAGGCCGGGACGTCGTCCGCCTTGTCTGACCTGGCACGGGGCATGGCAACTCCCACGACCAGGTAACTTTCAATAGCCTAATAAAATAGTTCGGAAGGCCAAACTTCTGAGCTACAGTCGGGTTGCACCATCGAAGCAAACGAGAGGTAACAGTATGCCGGGATATCGGTTGCCGGACCTGACCTACGATTACGCGGCGCTTGAACCAGTTCTTAGCAGACAGATCATGGAGCTCCATCACGGCGCGCACCACGCGGCCTATGTGAAAGGTGCGAATGCGACCGCCGCGCAGCTCGCAGAAGTTCGGGCCAGCGGCGATCTCGAGACTCTACCTGGTTTGGAGCGCACCTTGACCTTCTTTCTCGCCGGGCATGGCTTGCATTCGATGTTCTGGCGCAACCTTTCGCCCGATGGCGGCGGTGAGCCCGACGGGGAACTGGGTGCGGCGATCGGCGAATTCTTCGGCGGATTCGATGGCTTCCGTGCAGAGATGACATCCGTCACGACCACCGTTCAGGGTTCAGGCTGGGGCGCGCTGGCTTGGGATCCGATCGGGCAGCGTCTCGTGATACACCAAATTCACGACCACCACTTCAACCTGAACATAACCAGCGCTCCATTGCTCGTATTCGACGTCTGGGAACATGCCTTTCATATGCAATACCGGGACGGCAATGACTACGTCCAGCAGTTGTGGTCACTGGTGGACTGGGCTGACGTCAGTGCCCGGTTCGACGCGGCGCGAGCCGGCCGAACCCTCGGTGTCGTCAGCTGCGCTGTGATGAGTGAATTGGGTTGAGCCGACGGTGCATACGCGATCTACTTACCAGGCATCCACAACCCGCTACGGGTCACCGATCGCATTGAAATCAATACAAGATGTATGACTGAACTCCATGCCTGATGGTGCGAGATTGCATCGTAGATCGTGATTCGTCACGCGGTCATGGCACGCGATTACTTCGTCACCTTGCGTCGAGACGCACTACCTGGAGGTGAATATCACTGTGGCGACTGTGAATGCGGCAGCCCGCCAAGCGCCGCACCAGGGGGGCTATCAAGCCAAACTAGGTAGCACTCTTGATACCCAGGATGATAGAGATCCCGACGCGGCCCACGCGAGGCTTCTGCTGATCCGGTTGGCCGTTGCCGCCCTTCTCTTCCTGCCCCTGGCCGACCTGGCCGTGATGTTCACCGCGGAGCCTCACACCCGATTCACCGGGTGGCAGTGGGTTTTGACCGCGCTTACCTTCCCGATCGTAACTTGGGCGGCACGGCCGATCCACCGCGTTGCGATTCGCAATGCGCGCCAACGTAATAGCTCGATGGAAACGCTAGCCGCGGTGGCTATCACCGCCGCCACGATCTGCTCGGCATACACCGTTTTTGTCTTCGGTGATCAGCGGCCTGTGGAGGCTAAGGCTGCATGGCAGGCGTTGCTGTCAAGCGACGCCATCTATTTCGAGGTTGCCGCGGGTGTAACCGTTGTCGTGCTGGCCCAACGCTATTTCCAGGCGCGCGCCAAGGCGAAGGCAGGAAGCGCTCTGCGGGCCCTGGTCGCGCAGCGTGTCAAGGATGTTGCCGTCGTGGGGCCGGACGGGTCTGAGATCGTGATCCCTGTCGTCGAACTCAAAGAGCAACAACGCTTTCTAGTACGCCCCGGGCAGACGGTCGCCGTAGACGGCCTGGTTGTTGACGGGTCGGCCACCGTGCACGCCAGCGCCCAGATTGACGAAGCCGACCCGATCCGTGTCGATCCCGGCGCACAAGTAATCGGCGGCACCGCGGTGCTCGAAGGCAGGTTGGTCGTCGAAGCCGCTGGGCCAGGCGAGGACGCCGAATTCACCGACATCGTCCGCATGGCCGAGCAGGCGCAGACCCAGCAACCCGACGCACAACGATTCGCCGACCGCATCGGCTCGGTGTTCGTTGCCTTTGCCTTAGCCGTGGCGGCCCTGACAGCCGTCGAATGGCTACTCACCGAAAATGGACTCACGCGGGCATTCTCGGCTGCAATCGCCGTGCTCGTCGTGGCATGTCCATGCGCGTTGCAACTAGCGACCCCGACTGCGATGACACTCGCCTCGAGCCGCGGGGCCCAGCTCGGAATCTTCTTCAAGCGCTATCAATCGATGCAAACCGGCCGTGTCGTCGACACCCTGGTGTTCGTCGAAGTCGACGGTGAACCGTGCGATCCGACGGTCCACAACCGCGGCATCCGAACTGTCCTGGTGACCGCCCGCAAGGCTCCACCCCTAGCCGACCAGGCTGACCACCGCGGATTCGACGAGGTTATTGCCGACGTTGCGCCCGAGTCCATCGAAGATGTCATAACGCAGCTGCGCGCCCGCGGGCAGGTGGTCGCGATGATCGGTGCCAGCGTCATTGACGCGCCGGCACTGGCTCGCGCGGACCTCGGCATTGCCATCGGAGGCGGTGCCGACGCCGCGATCGAGGCCGCCGACATCATCTTGTTCCGCGAGGGCATCGACGGTGTGCCTCTGACCCTCGACCTGGCTGCCGCGACAATGCGAACCGTCAGAGGAAACATGTTTTGGGCTGTGGGCTACCACGTCGTCGCGATCCCGATCGCCGCCGCGGGATTACTCAACCCCCTGGCCGCGGTCGCGGCGATGGCATTCTCGGCGTTGTTCGTGGACTTAAACAGCCTGCGGCTGTGCAACTTCGGGAGTGCACTGGGCACGGCGAATCGCCGCTCTCGCCTGCGAAGGTTTCGACGATAGCGCGGCCATCAAGCCGGGTTCACTCGATAATGCCAGATCCTGCCGTCGCGCATTTCTGGAAGGCCTTCTGCGCGAGCGGAATCGTGTCTGACCAAGCGCGGCCGGCCCCGCTGATCGTAAAGGACAACCGCATGCCAGGGCGTGGTCCATCCGCTGTCGGGCTCTACGGAAGGGATGAGACTCACTCCGAACTTGTCCGCACCCAATGGCTGCGGGTGGATCGAAAGCCGCACTGCGCGCGGCATGTAGCTGTGCACGATCGCCCCCCAAGCCTTGGATCGCGCCAATACCCGGTAGGCACGTCGCGTTGCTTCGCGCTGTTGCTGCGACGAGGTCGCGGTGCTGTTCCCGGCATCTTCGCGGAGGAATCGGGTCATTCCCCGGATGACCCGCGCAACTTCACGATCGGTCCGGGCTTGCCGGCGGAGGCCTTCAACCGAGCCCATCCATCCCCGCTCGAGGCGCAAGCGCTTGTTTTCGATCTCCTCGGTACCCCACATGTCCTGCAAGTCGAATGTGTTTAGGCTACAGAGGTTCTCGTCCTGGATTAGCCTCGCGAGGTCGTCCTTATAAACGGTGACAGTGCCGTCGCAGACGCCGACAATATCGGCGAACACATGCCCGTCCGAGCAGATTGTCAGCCGGGCGCCCGGAGCGTAGATAGCTGCGATTTCATCACATAGATTTTGGAGGGTTCGCAGGGCCAGCCGCTCGCCTTCGTCGGGACGTGTTCCGGCCACCTTGTTCAGATTCGGTGACTTGCAGGGAAATGCGGGCAACGCAAATTCGATGGGCTCATTGCCGAGTAGGAAGTCAAGAATCCGTATCCATTGGGGCCGCAGGCTGACCCATGCCGGGGCCTGGCGGGACTCGGAACCATGCTCGGCGAGGTCTTCACCAGCGAACACCCGCCGATACCTGACCAGGATCTCAATGATGGATTCGGTCAGTTCGGCGGCCTTGGTCGTGCAGAACTGGTATTCGGCCAGATTTGCAACAGTCATGGGCGGCCCAGCTTCTGTGAATAGGTGGCGGGTAACGAGCTGACGGCTCGGGTCAGGGGCGCGGTTGACCACCGCAACTCGTTGCGCTGCGCGGAGATGGCAAGGTCGGGTAGGCGAATCAGCAGCGCGTGCAGTGCTTCACGCAATTCGATACGGGCAAGCGCCGCCCCCGGGCAGGCATGCGGTCCGAATCCGAATGCCAAGTGCGGATTGGGTTCTCGGTCGATATCGATGTCGTCGGGAGCGGGAAAGACCCGAGAGTCCCGGTTGGCGGCCCCGAGCGCGACGATGACCGAATCCCCGGCCGGAATAGGGGTTCCGAACAGATCTGTCGGCGCATCGAGGAAGCGCCAGGTGGTCAGTGAGAATGCGCTGTCATGGCGCAGGAATTCCTCGACCGCGCGAGCCAGGTCTGTTGGTCGCGTCCTCAATCGCTCGGCCAGGCCCGGGACGCCGAACAGATCCAGCAGGCACAGTTGTAATTGTGCGGATACCGGATCTTGCCCGGCGACAAGCAGTTGGAAGATCATCGAATCGCGCTCGCGGCCGGTGATATTTCCGGTGTCGCTAGCGCCGATGACCTTCGACAAGATGCTTTGATCGTCGCCGGAGTCTCGAATGGTCGTGACGACCTCGGCGATATAGTCCTGCAGTTCGTGCAGCCTCCTCGCGTAGATTGCGCGATCCGGGTGCCGCGGACCGACCGGTGCGACGACCGAGCCCCATGCTCGATCGAACTTGTTGCGTAATTGCGGGGGCAATCCGATTGCCCGCGCCAGCGCCAGAAGCGATAGTGGCGCAGCCAAAGCCGATACCAGATCCACCGTTGCTGGTCCCGACGCCGGGTCTGGGAAGTTGTCGATGAGATCGTCTATGTCCGCCCGTATCTCGGTGCGTAGACCTTCGGTACGCCGCGACGACAGCGCTCCCGCGACAAGGTGACGCATGCGCTGATGACGCTCGCCATCGACATGGAGGAGATGGGCCTGAAGCTCAGAATGCTGTGGTTCGGGCATGATTGACGCGTTCGCAAGGAAATGGGGGTTTGCCCGGCCATGGTCCTTTCCCAGCCGGGGATCCGTGCAAGCACGTCGGGCCGCGTCGTGCCCCGTGATGAGCCAGGCGTGGACCGCGGGAAACTGAACCGGATGTACGGCCCCGCTGTTGGTTAGATCACGAAACAACCGGTACGGGTCCTCGTGATAAGCATCGCCCTCCAATCGAACGCGAGCCACAGCCGGGTCCGGGGCTCCGAAAAGTTCCTGCTGTGCTGGGCACCTCCCCGAGGACATACGCGGCACCTTTCTCTCGCTGTTCTGTTGACTTCGGCTAGCCATCAGTGGCGCCCGGTGATCTCCGACGGTGTCTTCGGCGAAGCAGTAGACGGGGCCTGCCGGTGATCTCGTCGCGTATCAACGAGCCGTCCACGCCGAAGACATGGCGAAGCGTCTCGGGGATAAAGGTGTGTTCGGGAGTGCCGACGCTATGAACGGTTCCCTCGTGAAGGACAACAACTTTCGCTGCGTACTGCGCGGCCAGGTCGAGGCTGTGCAGCGCAGCAATGACGCCGACTTGCAGCGACGAACAAAGTTCGAGCACTTCAATTTGATGTTCTGGATCCAGGTGATTGGTCGGTTCGTCGAGCACCAGAACCTGTGGTTGCTGGGCCAGCGCCCGGGCGAAGAGGACGCGTTGCCGTTCACCACCGGACAGCGTGGAAACAGAACGATCCGCCAGGGTGTGGCATCGGCACCGACGCAAGCAATCATCAATGATTTCTTCGTCGTGAGAGCTGAGCCGACCAAATGCCCCTAGGTGAGGAGAACGCCCCAAACTGACGGTCTCGCGCACAGTGAAGTCGTATCCGCCATGGTGGTCTTGCCCTAGAGCTCCAATACTGCGCGCAATATCTTGGTGCCCCAAGGTATTCCACGCATCGACGCCGTCGAGCAGGATCCGTCCTGATCGCGGTCGCAGGGCTCGGTAGACGGACTTGAGCAGGGTAGATTTTCCACTGCCGTTGGGTCCGACGAGTGCCACGAATTCGCCTGGATCGACAGTGAACCCAGCGTCGACGATCGCCGGGCGGTGTGAGTACGCCACCGCAACGTTGTCGATCGTCAATCTCACGCTAGACCCACCGTGCCAGTCCGGCTGCGGCCTAAGATGCCGAGGAAGACAGGAACGCCGATCGCCGCCGTCAGGATGCCGATGGGCAGCTCACTCGGAGCCAAGACCAGCCGCGCCGCTGTATCGGACCACACCATGAGCAATGCTCCGAGCAAGGTGGCAACCGGAATCGATCGGCGATGATTGGCACCGACCAGCAGTCGGGCCAGATTGGGGATGACCATTCCGACAAAGCCGATTGTCCCTGAAACGGCCACTGCGGTTCCGGTCAGCAAGGTGATGACCCCCAGCAACACCAAACGGGTCCGATGGGTATTAAGTCCAAGTGCGGCAGCGGCATCGTCGCCGAGTACCAACAGATTCAATTTTCTGCTCAGCATTCCCGACGCGATGCACACGGCGGCTACTACTGCCGCGCACGGAATGGCGAACAGCCATCGTGCGCCGGCGATGCTCCCCAGCAGCCAAAACAGCACCTGCTGTTGAGCATCCGATCGCCGGGTGTGTAACAGCAGAAATGAGGTCAGCGCCGCAAGAAACTGACCAATGGCACATCCGGTCATCACCAATTTTCCGGGGACCAGTCGGCCCGATGACCTCGACAAGCCGAAAACCAGCAGCGCGGTTACCACGGCCCCCGCGACTGCCGCACATGGCACGGCTAGCATGCCTAGGCCGGCTGCTCCCGTGGTCGTGACGACCAGTACCGCCCCCACGCTCGACCCCGACGAGAGTCCAAAGATGAACGGGTCCCCCAAGGGATTTCGGATCAGGGCTTGGCTTAGCAGTCCGGCTAACGCCAGGCCCGCTCCGATCGCGATACCCTCCACCACCCTCGGGGCGCGCAACTGCCAGATGATGAAATCATTTGGCAAAGAGCTGGCTTGCCCACCGCAGAGATGAGCGACGAGGACGCGAGCCACTGCAGTGGGCGAAACCCAGACCGGGCCCAAGCCAATCGAAACAATCATTGATGCCAACGTCGCAGCCAACAGCGGCCAGGTTAGTGCCCAAAGCGGAACTTTCGCGAGTGCGGCTGCCACGCGGTCACCCCGGTGCTGCGTATTCATGCCGGCGGTTGCCGTAGCACGCGGGCGATGCGAGCCACGGCCTCACCGTTGAGCACGCTCGGTGAGATCGCAATGCTTTGTGGGACAGCGACCAACCGCCCCTCGCGCACTGCGGTGGTGGCGGCTAACACGGGACTTTGGCGGATCGAGGCCGTCAATTCCTGGTCACTGACCGGTGCAAAACCGGTCACGACGACGATGGCTTGCGGGTCGCGCGCCACTACCACCTCGGGACTGAGGCTGGCGAAGTCCATGTCGATGTCGCCGGCGATGTTGCGACCGCCCGCCAACGCGATCACTCCGTTAGCCAAACTCCTTGCGCCTTGGGTCAAGACGGGTTGCCCGCCAACGGGCGCAGCCGACAAGACAAGAACACGCATCGGGGTAGCACCGGGTGCGGGCCGGACACGGTCGAGCTCTCCGCGGATGCGTGCGTTCAGCTCATTGCCACGCTGGGTGACGTTGAGAAGCTTTGCCGTCTGATCGATGAATGTTGTGGTGACCGATAGATCTGGCACCGGCCCCGGAATTGCGGGGTCTTGGCACGCCACGATCACCTCCGCCCCGGCTTCGTGTAGCTGCTGCACCGTGGGAGTGCCGTCGAAGCCGCCGAAGCTGTACAGCGAGACCCCGACGACGAGGTCGGGTTTCGCATTGATCACTGCTTCCGCGGAGCCGCGCTGCGAGTCGATCACCGGGATGCGAGCGAGCTGACTTCTTTGTGGTTGGGCGAACGCATCAAAGAAGTCCGGACTCGCCGTGCCGACGATGCGATCACCCACACCCAACTCGGTGAGGATTGCCGCAGCGCCGCCGTCCATCGTCACAATCCGCTGCGGCGGCGCCGATAACGACGGCGCTGAGGGGCAGGGTGGGGCTTGCGGATGCACAAGCATCGGTTTCGATGCATTCGAGCCGGTGTGATACGGGAGGGGGCCCGGCGAGCACGACGACAGCACGCAGGCGAGCGCCGTCACCCCCGCAGCTATCCGTGTTGCTGATCGAAGTCGCGGCCGACCGGTCATCTCGCACATGCGGTTTGGTTCCCCCGTTGTCGCGACGCCGCGATCGCGACGGTTCCTGCGAAAGCGGCGGTGCCTCCCAGTAATACGGGTGCCAGCGGAGCCACCAGGTGCATCGCCCCTACCGCGCAGGCTGGACCTGCTGCAAACCCGACATTGCGGGCTAACTGACTGCTGCCGCTGAGGATCGCACGTTCCGCTGTGGTGTGAGCTCGGCTGAACAGCAATGCCTGGGTGGGAGCTCCGTACAGTCCCATGCCTACGCCGGCTATTGCCAGTCGCCAACCGGTTTGCATTGGGGTCCAGCCAGAGGGCATATCAAGGAAGAGCAGGGCGGCGACTCCCACGACCACACCGCCGGCACATGCGACTGTGGTGGCAGAAAGTCGATCGGCCAGTTTCCCGCCGATAAGGCCAAAAACGGCCATTGTCAATGGGAATGCCATCAGTGCTGCACCGGTGCCAGCGGGGTCTATGTGATTCGCGGCGTCTTGCATAGTCACCGAAACGGTGTAGGTCAAGACGACAAACCCCAAAGCCAGTAAGGCAATCGCGACATGGATGGACTTCGTCGCAGTGTGCCGCAGCACCGTAGTTTGGCTTCGCCCAAAAGCTTTCA
The DNA here is from genome assembly GCF_003112775.1 of Mycobacterium montefiorense. Lineage (GTDB taxonomy): Bacteria > Actinomycetota > Actinomycetes > Mycobacteriales > Mycobacteriaceae > Mycobacterium > Mycobacterium montefiorense. The sequence goes on from NZ_BFCH01000017.1 coordinate 284,551, forward strand.
CCCACACCACCAGCAGCGCCCCGCCGGCCACGGCAGCCACCACCATTGACCACCCGCGTGCGAACCCACCGATCGCAAACAACAGCAAGGCAATTCCGGCCGCGCTGATCACCGCGCCGGTGCTCTCCCGGCGCCAACAGAACGTCGGCGTCGTGGTGTGGCCCGGGTCGGGCGGGCGGGTCGATGCCGCCGCAAAAAGTACAAGCGCCAGTACGCATACGGGAACATGGAGTAAGAAGACGCTGCGATAGTCGAAGTGAGCCACCAGGAACCCGGCCACACCGGCGCCGACTGCGCCGCCGAGGGGGCCGCTGATCACGGGCACGCTCATCGCACGACCCAAAAATGCCGGAGGTGCGGCCGTAGCGGCAAGTAATGGCATCTGTACCAACAACGCCGACGCGCACACCCCCTGGGCGGCCCGAGCCGCGACCAACCAGGACATCGTGTCCGCGACTGCGCACAGCGCCCCGGACACGGTGAACAAAATGATGGTGACAGGCACGGCGATTCGCATGCTGATCGAGGCGAATAGCGATCCGAAGAACAGTAGGAGTGCCGCAACTGGGATCTGGTACCCCAACAAGATGAACGACGCCACCGCAGTCGATGTGTCGAAAGCTTTCATCACCGAGGGGACGACTACAGTCGCGACGTTACCGTCGGCCATGGCCACGAAAGACATCGCTCCGGCGACGGCGACCATGCGCCAGTTGACGCCCTCGATGTCCTTTTCAATCAGCGATTCTCGCGCGCTGCGCAAACTGCCCTCCTGGTTAACGGATCTTCAGACCCACTGGATTGGCTGTGGCAATTCGTCGAAATCTAAACTGCCCCTTGGGCGAATCCATCGACGCGATGGCGGGCACGTTCAATCGCCATGGATGGCTGCCCGCTATGCATGGTCGACGCCCCAGGCGCTGGGCACTAGCGGCGCAGTCCGGTCTATGTCTTCGACCGCGGGGTCGTAGATCAACCCCCTGGGTTCGCGTCCGGTGTGGGCGGCACCGGAGCAACCCATCGGGCCGGATCCCTCTGCGGACGACCATGATTCGGGAACGGCCGACAGGTCCTGGTGTGGTTCATATTCCAGGTACTCATGTCGGTGAGCGCGGTCGTTGATCTTGGTCTTTGTTCGCCGGCTTACCCCGGCTGGTCCAGCAGTAACGCTGGTTGCCGACTGCGGCGCGCTGCTGGGTGCAGCGGCTCTGATCGCGGTAGTCGCCGGTGGGCCTAGCCGACCGCCGGGATCGGGAGTACCGGCCGCGGCATAGAGCGACGGCGCGTTGGGTGCCGGTGGCGCCGTGGCCGGTGCCGATGTGGCGGCGTGCGCGGGCGCCGCCGGAGCGGATGGTGGCGTGCTGGTGGGTCCCGTGAAAACGGACGGGGCGATCATCGGCGTGAGCCGCTGGATCGCGGACGGGCTGGGGACGGGCTGCAGTGGAGCGGCGGGCGGAGCAGCCTGGATGCCCGGTGGGATAGCGCCGAGGGCTGCCAGGCCGCCCACGCCCGCGGCTGCGAGAAGCGCGCCGGGGGCAATCAGGGGGAGCAAATAGGGCGCGGCCAATATCAGTAGCTGACTCGCATGTACGAGAGCCATCGAGGCATAGATAAGGACGAGGAAGAAGCTCCCGATGCTGGGATGTAGAAACAAGTCCGGGATCAGTTGGAAGAGCAGTGTCTTCAAAGTGCCGAGAAGACCGTTCAGGATCTGCTGTGGAGTAAAACTTGACGGATCCAGCAGCCATTTGATGAAAAACTCGTATTGCTGTAGCAGGGTTTGGATGAGCCACTTGATCTGGTTCCAGAAGCCGTCCGGCGGCGGGGGAGGTCCCATGCCATCGTGCATGCCGGACGAACCCGGCTCGTCCACGGCGAGGATGCGGGGGGCGGGTGTAGTGACTGGTGCCGACGCCAACGCTATCGCAGATGTCACTTGGTAAAGCGACATCGTTTGAGCAGCCTGGATCCACATTCGGGCATAATCTGCTTCATTGAGAGCAATCGGAATAGTGTTGATGCCAAAGAAATTGGTGCCAACCAGGACGGCATGTAGGGCGTGGTTGGCGGCTAACTCCGGGAGGGTTGGCATTTCGGAGACCGCGGCGATGTAGGCGGCCGCGGCCGTGTCGTGTGCAACGGCCCTCATGGCGCTATCGGCGGCCGCCTTCTCCAGCCAGGCCAGGTAGGGGCCGTGTGCCGAGATGTAGCAGTCACTGCTTGGCCCCTGCCATGAACTCGTGCATGTCGCGGCGAGCAGGCAACTCAACTCGGCGGCGGCCTGGGCGTACTGATCGCTCAGGTACTGCCACTGCGCCGCCGCAGCAAGCAACGATCCTGGACCTGGGCCGCTGTCCAGCAGGCTCGAATGCACCTCCGGAGGGAAGGCCATCCATATGGGCGCAGTCACACTACCTCCTCGCGCGATGCCATACAGCATCGACTGAGCTAACTGTATATAAATCGTAAAATCACATAATGTCAGCGCGACGAGGCAACTGACGTTCCAGTGAGTAGTCGGTGCGAGAGGCAAAAAAGTTCCCGGCCATCCGTCGCTCTTGACCAGAGATCGCTGATTCTAAGCAGTTTCAGCATGAGAAGTCCTGGTACTGTGCGCAAGCATGCGCACGGATAGAGACACGTGGGACATCACAACTGGTGTCGGTTCGACGGCGCTATTCGTTGCTGCAGCACGCGCCCTGGAGGCTCGCAAACTCGCACCGCTCGCCGTTGACCAGTACGCCGAACTCTTTTGCCGCGCCGCTGGAGGCGATTGGTTGGAGTTGCTCGACGGAGCCGCCCCCCACCACAAGCTCTGCACCGATGACTTCGGTCAGCACTTCGTGAACTACCAGGGCGCGCGGACAAAGTATTTCGACACGTTCTGTGCTTCTGCAATCGCGGCGGGGATACGCCAGGTCGTGATTTTAGCCGCCGGTTTGGATTCTCGCGCGTACCGATTGCAATGGAACCCTGACACTGTGTTGTTCGAGCTGGACCAGCCGCTGGTTCACGCATTCAAACGACGAGTGCTGACGACGACCGGCGCCGTTGCGCGCACCACCCGACGCGAGGTCGCTGTCGATCTGCGGGATAACTGGGGTAAATCCTTACAGGACAACGATTTTGATCCCACACAGCCGACTGCTTGGTTAGTCGAAGGACTGTCGATGTATCTCGGCGGCGATGCCCAAGGACAACTCTTCGACGCGATCGCGACACTGTCGTCACCCGGTAGCATGATCGCCCTCGAGCAGATGGCGGTTCAGCCAGATGTGGTGCTGGACAGGTTGTCCGACGACGCTGCCGAACGCGGCGACGCTGGCGAGCTGAGATTCCTGTCGCTGATCTGCAACCAGCGACGCGACGAGGCCGCCACGTGGTTTCGGTGTCACGGCTGGCAGGTCGAACGCATCGAGCTGCTGGACCTCTTGAACGCCAGCGACCGGGCAACACCGGAGATAGGCCGGCATGCCTGGTTTATGTTCAGTGCCCTTAGCCTCGTCACCGCCGTGCGAGCCGGATAGCTCTTTGCCGACGTCGAGCTGTTCAGCGAGATAGCCTTTTCTGCGATAGCTTTCAAGCATGGTCACCATGCCGGCGTTAGATGGCGTTGAACATCGGTACGTAGGTCTCGGCGACGGCGTGACAATCCACGTCGCCGACGCCGGTCCGGCCGACGGGCCGGTCGTGATGCTGGTGCATGGCTTCCCAGAGAACTGGTGGGAGTGGCACGAACTGATTGGCCCACTGGCCGCCGACGGCTACCGGGTGTTGTGTCCGGATCTGCGTGGTGCCGGCTGGAGTTCGGCGCCCCGATCGCGGTATCTGAAGGCCGAATTGGCCGAAGATCTCGCGGGCGCGCTGGACAACTTGGGCATCGAGAAGGTGAAGCTCGTCGCCCACGACTGGGGTGGACCCGCCGCCTTCATAATGATGCTGCGCCATCCGGAGAAGGTGACCGGCTTTTTCGGACTGAACACCGTGGCGCCCTTCGTGAAGTTCGATCTGGCGGCGGTCCGTGACCTCTGGCGATTCTGGTATCAGGTTCCGATGTTGTTGCCCGTCATCGGGCCCCGGGTGATCAGCGATCCCAACTCGCGATTTCTCCGAATGCTGGGTTCCTGGGTCGGCGGCGGGTTCACCTTGCCCGACGACAGCGTCCGGCTGTACAACGAGTGCATGCGCCAGCCCGGACACGCGGAGGCCGGTTCGCGGTGGTATCGCAGCTTCCAGACCACGGAGATGCGCCGCTGGATTCGCGGCGAGTACAACGACCATCGCGTTGAGGTACCGGTGCGCTGGCTCAGCGGTACCGAGGACCCGGTGGTTGTTCCGCGGCTATTGGACGGATACGCCGATCGCATCAGCGATTTCGACGTTGAGCTAGTCGATGGCGTCGGCCACTGGATCGTGGCGCAGCGACCAGACTTGGTGCTGGACCGGTTGCGCGCGTTTCTGGAGCTCTGAGTTACTCGACGCCGATGGTGACTTCGGTGGACTTGATGAACACCGTCGCGGGCTGACCGACCTTGAGGCCGAGCTCGGTCGCCGCGTCCTTGGTGACCGACGATGTGATGACCTGATCGCCGCCGTCGAGCTTGATCTTGACGACTGCCATCACGGTCCCGAGATCGACCGCGGTGATGGTCCCTTTGAGCTGATTTCTTGTGGATAGCCGCATTGCAGTCCTTAGGTGTCTAGGGGTGCGATGAGCCTAACCCGGCGATCGGGTCTATTGCCGAGGACCGAGCAGCGCAATGCAAGCATCCACGGCCGGTTCGACGATCTCGCGGACCGGGTGAGCGTCTTCGACGGCGAGCGCGGTTAGTTCGCGCAGGCCGCCGAGCAGGATCACGGCCAACGGCGCGGTCAACGGAGGTAGCTCAGCGCGCCGGAACCCGGCGCTGGCGCTGAGGTCGATCAGTAGGTCGGACAGCAGCTGTAGGCCGCGGCGCTGGACGGGGCGGCCGACGGGGCCCAGCGAGGGGAGCTCTCGAATCCAGCTCAAGGTGATGGCCGGCCGGGCTTCGATATAGGCGACGTAGGCCTCGACGGCCTGACGGATCTGCTGATGCCAGTCGGCATCGGGATCGACGGCGGCCGCGATGCTCTCGCCGAGCTTTTCGATATCGGCGGCCAGCAGCTCGAGGAAGCACCCTTCCTTGCTGGCGAATTGGTCGTAGAACGTGCGCTTGGACGTGCGGGCGTGGCGTACCACGTCGGCAACGGTGCTGGCGCGGTAGCCACGTTCGCCGATCGAGGTGGCCAGGCCGTCGAGCAGCCGGAGCCGAAACGGATCGCCGAGCGGCGCGTCGTCCACCGCTGCGATCGCCGTCGTCGCGGATGGCATGGTCGGTGGCCCTTTCGGTGGATGCACCCTTGTCAGCTTTGGTACCACAGAGTACCGTACCAAGAAGGATCTGTGGTACACCGCGGTACCAACCCCGATCCGGGGCAGATATTGGGAGCAATGACGCTATGAGCGAAGTAGTCACCACCGCACGAGCGGCCTCCCCGGTCAGATTGCCCCCGGCGGCTCCGGTGCCAAAGATATTGCAGGGCTTTGGTTTTTCGATGTCACGGCGACTGATGATGCGACGACTCTCGCGCCGCTACGGCAACGTCTTCACGCTGCGCCTCCCGATGTTCGGGCGCGTCATAGCGGTCAGTGACCCGCAGCTGGCCAAGCAGATCTTCACCACCAGTCCCGACGAGCTCGGCAACATCCAGCCCAATCTGAGCAGATTGTTCGGCTACGGTTCGGTATTCGCGCTCGAGGGCGACGATCATCGCCGCCGGCGAAGGCTGTTGGCGCCGCCATTCCACGGCAAGAGCATCAGGAACTACGAGAGCATCATCGAAGAAGAAACGCTGCGCGAGACCGCCGACTGGCCGCAGGACAGGTCGTTCGCCACGCTGTCGCCGATGATGCGGATCACCCTCAACGCAATCCTGCGGGCGGTCTTCGGGGCCGATGGCGCCGAACTCGACGAGCTGCGCCGGCTTATCCCACCGTGGGTCACCCTCGGCTCGCGCCTGGCGGCACTGCCGAAGCCCAAGCGGGACTACGGGCGGTTCAGCCCATGGCACCGGCTGGACAGGTCGCGCCGGCAGTACGACACCGTCATCGAGAAATTGATCGCAGCCGAGCAGGCGGACCCCAACTTCGCCGATCGGACCGACGTCCTCGCGCTGCTGCTGCGCAGCAGCTACGAAGATGGTTCCACCATGTCGCACAGGGAAATTGGCGACGAGCTCCTCGCGCTGCTGGCTGCGGGGCACGAAACCACCGCCTCGACGCTGGCTTGGGCATTCGAGCGCATCAGCCGCCACCCCGAGCTGCTGGCGGCGCTGGTGGCCGAAGCCGATAGCGGCGGCAACGAGCTGCGCCAGGCGACGATCCTGGAAGTCCAACGGGCACGAACCGTGATCGATTTCGCCGGTCGACACGTCTACCCGGAGACGTATCAACTAGGCGAGTGGGTGATTCCGCGCGGTTATTCGATCATCGTCGGTATCGCACAACTCCACGACAATCCCGATGTGTTCCCCGATCCCGGGCGCTTCGACCCGCAGCGATTCATCGGGGCGAAACCGTCAGCGCTGTCCTGGATTCCGTTTGGCGGAGGAACTCGCCGGTGTGTAGGGGCGGCATTCGCCAACATGGAGATGGACGTGGTGCTTCGAACGGTGTTGCGCGACTTCACTATTGAAACCACGGAGGAACCAGACGAGCACTGGCATTGCCGTGGGGTCGCGTTCACACCGAAGGACGGCGGCCGGGTTGTGGTGCGGCGGCGCTAAGCCGACGCGCCCTTGCCTTCTCGGACGGGCAGCTTCCAGCCGGGGCGGATGTAGTGGCAGGTGTATCCGCTGGGGTAGCGCTCCAGGTAGTCCTGGTGTTCGGGCTCGGCTTCCCAGAAGTCCCCGGCCGGACTGACCTCGGTCACGACCTTCCCGGGCCATAGCCCCGAGGCCTCGACGTCGGCGATGGTGTCCAGCGCGACCTGCTTCTGCTCGTCGTCGGTGTAGAAGATCGCCGACCGGTAGCTGGCGCCGCGGTCGTTGCCCTGCCGGTCCTTGGTGGTCGGATCGTGGATTTGGAAGAAGAACTCCAGCAGTGTGCGGTAGTCGGTGGCCGTCGGGTCGAATTCGATCTCGATGGCCTCGGCGTGCGTGCCGTGGTTGCGGTAGGTCGCGTTGGGCACGTCGCCGCCGGTGTAGCCGACGCGGGTCGAGACCACCCCGGGCTGTTTGCGGATCAGGTCCTGCATGCCCCAGAAGCAGCCGCCGGCGAGGATCGCCTTTTGCGTGTTCGTCATGTCATCGCCTCGTTTCGCTCGGACCGAATGGTCGCAACCTCCCTCCGATTATGCTGATGTTCGCCACCGGGTATAGCGGCGAGGCGAAGCCCTCGACAAACCGCGGTAGAACGTGTTCTAGTTTTTGCGTGAACAGCCCGCAATTCTCCCGTAGTGAACTCGCCGATGCCTTTGCGAAATTCGAGGCGACCGTCGATGCGGCGGCGCAATCGCAGGACTGGGACGCCTGGGTCCAGCACTACACGCCCGACGTCTTGTACATCGAACACGCGGCGGGCACTTGGCACGGGCGCGACGAGGTCCGCGAGTGGATCAGTGCGACGATGGGCAGCTTTCCGGGCAGCCACATGGTCGCGTTTCCGTCGCTGTGGTCGGTCATCGACGAGCCCACCGGGCGCATCATCATGGAACTGGACAACCCGATGCGCGATCCCGGTGACGGCACCGTCATCGGCGCGACGAACATCTCGATCATCACCTATGCCGGCGACGGGCTGTGGCGTCAGCAGGAAGACATCTACAACCCGCTGCGCTTCGTGCAGGCCACGTTGAAGTGGTGCCGCAAGGCGCAGGAACTCGGCACTCTCGACGAGGCGGGCGCGCAGTTCATCGAGCAGTACGGAGGGGCCGCCCAGTGAGCGCCAAACCCAAACTTGTGATCGGCGCCAACGGTTTTCTGGGCTCACACGTCACCCGTCAGTTGGTCGCGGACGGGGCGCAGGTACGGGTGATGGTGCGCGAAGGTGCGAATACCCGGTCCATCGACGATCTCGACGTCACCCGCTTTCACGGCGACGTGTTCGACACCGCCACGGTGCGCGAAGCGATGGACGGCGTCGACGACGTGTACTACTGCGTCGTCGATACCCGCGCGTGGCTGCGTGACACGGCGCCGCTGTTTCGCACCAACGTCGAGGGGGTGCGCAACGTTCTCGATGTCGCAGTCACCCAGCCCCTGCGCAGGTTCGTTTTCACCAGCACCTACGCGACCGTGGGCCGCCGGCACGGTCACGTGGCGACCGAAGACGACGTGATCGCTTCCCGCGGGCTGACTCCCTACGTGCAATCTCGGGTCCAGGCCGAAGACCTGGTGATGCGTTACGTCGCCGACGCCGGGTTGCCTGCCGTCGCGATGTGCGTGTCCACGACGTACGGCGACGGGGACTGGGGCGGCACTCCGCACGGTGCCTTCATCGCGGGCGCGGTATTCGGCAAGCTGCCCTTCCTGATGAACGGCATTCAGCTCGAAGTCGTCGGCGTCGACGATGCCGCGCGGGCCATGATCCTGGCCGCCGAGCACGGCCGCGTCGGCGAGCGCTACCTCGTCTCCGAGAAGATGATGGCGCTCAACGATTCGATCCGGATCGCGGCCGACGAGGCCGGTGTCGCGCCCCCGCAACGCGCGATCTCGGTTCCGATGCTCTACGCCCTGGCCGCGGCGGGCACGTGCAAAGCCAAGCTCACCGGCACTGACGCTCAACTCAGCCTCGCTTCGGTGCGGATGATGCGCGCCGAAGCGCCCGTGGACAGCGGCAAGGCAAAGCGGGAGCTGGGCTGGCAGCCGCGCCCGATCGAGGAATCGATCCGCGAGGCCGCCCGGTTCTGGGCCGCGATGCGCACCCCGCGAACGGCCGCGCAACCCGAATAGGCTCGGTCCATGGACCGGATACGCGTCGATCTGAGCGGGCCGCCGCAGACGATGCTGGCGACGCTGTACGCCAAAGCGCTCGACGCCGACGCCCCCAATTCGATCCTGTGCGATCAGTACGCCAAAGCCGCCGTGGCGCGCATCGACTACGACTGGGCCGCAACGACTATCGATGCGCGCACTGCCCCGTCGGTCGCCATTCGCAGCGCGCATTTCGACAATTGGGCTCGCCAGTTTCTGGCCGTGCACGACGAAGCCGTCGTGCTGCATGTGGGGTGCGGGCTGGACTCCCGGGTGTACCGGCTGGATCCCGGTCCGGGAGTGCGGTGGATCGACGTCGACTACCCCGAAGTGATCAGCTTGCGTGAACGGATCTACCCGGGGCGCACCAACTACCGGATGCTGCCGGCCTCGGTGACCGACCCGTCCTGGGTGGCAGAGATACCCTCCGACCGTCCCGTGCTGTTCCTCGGTGAGGGCCTGACGATGTACCTGACGAAAGACGACGGGCTGGCCCTACTTCGACGCGTCGTCGATCGATTCGGATCTGGCGAACTTCAGTTCGACGCGTTCAACACATTCGGTATTCGGGCGCAGCTGATCAATGCCGTGGTCCGCCGGTCCGGCTCGAAGCTGCGCTGGGGTATCGATGGGCCGAGCGACATCGTCGACGCCGTTGCCGGGGTGCGGGTACTGGTGTGGGAATCGGTCTTCGACAGCGACACATTCGAGATGGTGTCACCGTTCGTACGCTGGGTAGGCGCAGCGATGGCGACGGTGCCGGTATTGCGAACGATGTCGCAATACCATCGCTACGCGTTCGGGCCGGCGCAAGCCGGGAAGTCCTGAGCGCCTGCCGGTGTTGCACTGCAAAGTCTGAGGAGGAGCAAGCATGACCCACAAGGAAGTCCTGGAACCGAACGCCGGTCACCCGATCACTATCGCGCCGACCCAGGGGCGGGTCCAGGTTCGCGTCAACGGCGAGGTGGTCGCCGACACTACCGCGGCCCTCGAATTGCGGGAAGCCACTATCCCTGCGGTGCAATACATTCCGCGCAGCGACGTGGCGCAAGACCGGCTGACCCGCACCGAGACCGTCAGCTACTGCCCGTTCAAGGGCGACGCGAGCTACTACGCCGTGACCACGTCGGCCGGTGACACCGTCGAAGACGTCATCTAGACCTACGAGCAGCCGTTTCCCGCGGTGGCCGAGATCGCCGGGTACGTCGCGTTCTATCCCAATAAGGCCGACATCAGCGTCATTGCCGAGTAGGCCCGGGCACCGGCGCTATTCGCCCAGAAATTTGGCGTAGGCGCGGGTGTCCCCGTATTCGCGCATCGAGACGATCAGACCGTCGCTGGTCTCGAAGATGCACACGAACGGGGTGTCGTATTGCTCGCCGTTGGGCTTGATGCCGGTGGCATGTGCCTCGACTACCACGGTGTCGCCTTCGTTGATGCAGCGGAGCAAGTCAATGGTGAGCTCGACGGACTGCGTGCGCCGGTCGGTCGCACGCCGCAGGGACTGTTTGTCGTAAGAGTTGCGGGTGTACAGGCTCCAATAGCTGAAGTTCTCGCTGAGCAGCGCGAAACCCTCGTCGAGATCGCCGTCTGCGCTCAGGCTCTGGAGGAACATCCAGGCCAGCTCGGCATTGGGAGCGTCGAACGGCGTCATCACATCGCAATATTGTCTTGGGTGGTAGTGGACGGTCAATCAGAATGGGATTCCGGAGTCGCCGGTGAACAGCGTGCGCATCGTGACGTTCCCCGGGGCGGTGAGCTTCGGGCACACGCTGGCGCCGCTTCGCCGTGGACCCGCAGACCCTTGCTTTCGCATTCCGGGTGACGGGACGATCTGGCGGACCAGCCTGCTGCCCAGCGGACCCGTCACCGCGCGCCTGCACCGGGTGGCCGTCGATGCGGCGCACTGCGAGGCGTGGGGGAGCGGCGCCGCGGAATTCGTTGAGCGGCTACCCGCGCTGCTGGGCGCCTGCGACGACGCCTCGGACTTCGTGCCGACGCATCCGACGGTTGCCGCGGCGTACGGCCGTGTTCCACACCTGCGTCTGGGCCGCACCGGGCAGGTGTTGGAAGCCCTGATCCCGGCGATCATCGAGCAGCGGGTGCCCGGCGCCGATGCCTTCAGGTCGTGGCGGGTGCTGGTGTCCAAGTACGGCACACCGGCGCCGGGCCCGGCGCCGGCCGGCATGCGGGTGCTGCCTGCGGCCGAGGTCTGGCGGGGCATCCCCTCGTGGGAGTTCCATCGCGCCAATGTCGATCCGCGGCGGGCCCAGACCGTGGTGACCTGCGCGCGCCGGGCGGACTCGCTGGAACGACTGGTGACCCGGCCGGCGGCGCAGGCGCGCGAAGCGCTCACCTCACTGCCGGGAGTCGGGGATTGGACAGCTGCCGAAACCGCGCAACGGGCGTTCGGCGATGCCGATGCCGTCTCGGTGGGCGACTACCACATCCCGAAGATGATCGGCTGGACACTGGCAGGCCACCCGGTCGATGACGACGGCATGCTCGAGCTGCTGGAACCGATGCGACCGCATCGCCACCGGGTGGTTCGCATGCTCGAAGCCAGCGGGCTGGCCTACGAGCCGCGCCGCGGCGCGCGACTACCGGTCCAGCAAATCCACGCTCTCTGACCGGTCGGTGTTTTCGAGCCGGCTCTTCGGGTACCCGTCGTGAATTGACGGATACGAAACGCAGGGAGCAATCGATGACTCAGTTCACCATTCCGGGATTGACTGACAAGCAGGGTGCGCGGCTGGCGGAACTATTGCAGAAGCAGTTGAGCACCTACAACGATCTGCACCTGACACTGAAGCATATTCACTGGAATGTAGTGGGCCCCAACTTCATTGGTGTGCACGAGATGATCGACCCCCAGGTGGAGGCGGTACGCGGCTTTGCCGATGATGTCGCCGAACGCATTGTGGCCCTTGGTGCTTCGCCCGAAGGTACGCCGGGCGCTATCATCCGCGACCGTGCCTGGGACGACTATTCGGTCGGCCGGGACACCGTCCAGGCGCACTTGGCGGCGCTGGACCTGGTCTACAACGGCGTCATCGAGGACATTCGCCAAGCTATTGACGAGACAGACGAACTCGACCAGGTGACGCAGGATCTGTTGATCGGTCAGGCCGGTCCGCTGGAGAAGTTCCAATGGTTCGTCCGCGCTCACTTGGAGAGCGCCGGCGGCAAGCTGAGCCACGAGGGCAAGAAGACGGAAAAGGGCGCTGCCAGCACTGCGCGCCGTAAGTCGTAGGGTTGCTACTCGGGCGCGGTTTCGCGCCGGCGTTCGGCCTCGGCGGTCTCCCGATTCAGCCGCTGAGCCTCGTAAATGGTGACGTTGGTGCGCGATATCAGCAACGATGCGATGCCGACGGCGATGATCGCGCCCGGCACCACCGAGAACGAGCCGGTCATCTCCGCGACCATGATCATGATGGCCAGCGGCGCGCGGGCGACGCTACCGAAACACGTCATCATGCCGACCACGACGAAGATCCCCGGCCCGTCGGGAATGCCGGGCAATCCGGATAACTCGCCCAGTCGCCAGACGGTGGCGCCCACAAAAGCGCCGATCACGATTCCAGGACCGAACAGCCCGCCCGAGCCCCCGGTGCCGATCGACAGCGACGTCGCGACAATCTTGGCCAGCGGCGCGACGATGACGATCCACAACGGGATACCCATCAGCGAGCCGCGATCGGCCGCTAGCTGGGCCCAGCCGTAGCCGCTGCTGAGGATCTCGGGGATCAGCAGACCCAGCAGTCCGACCAGCAGTCCGCCGATCGCCGGCTTGAGCACCGGCCCGCCCGGAAGCCGGCGGGTGAGCCGGACCGAGGCGTGAAAGACCACGGCGTACAGGTAGCCGACCGCCGCCGCGACCAGACCGATCACCACGAACCACAGCAGCGGCCAGGTCTTTTCGAAGCGGTACTCGGCGTCGATGTAGCCGAACAGCGGGTCGAAGCCCAAGAATGCTCCGAGCACCGCATACGCGGTTCCCGAGGTGATGAACCCGGGCAGCAGGCAGCGATAGTCGAAGTCGTCGCGGTAGGTAATCGACGCGGCCAGCACCGCGCCGCCCAACGGCGCGGCGAAGATCGCGCCGATCCCCGCGCCGATGCCCAGCGCCACCGCGATCCGGCCGTCCTCGTCGGACAGGCCGAGGCGTCGGGTCAGCAGCGAACAGAAGCCGGCCGAGATCTGTGCTGTCGGGCCCTCGCGGCCGCCCGAACCACCCGAGCCGATGGTCAACGCGCTGGCGACCATCTTCACCAGCACCGCCCGGAACCGGATCGCGCGAGGATCGGTATGCACCGCCTCGATGGCCTCGTCGGTGCCGTGCCCGGTGGCTTCCGGCGCGAACTTGGCCACAACGAACGCCGACAGCAGCGCCCCGGCCGTCGTCACCAACGGGATTGCCCACGGACGGGTGAAGCCGCCCGATCCGTGGCTGCCGCCCTCGCCCACCGGGGTGGGGATGCGGTAGTCCGCCAGATAGCCCAGCAGGAAGTTGCCGGTGTATTTCAGGGCCAGGTAGAAGACGACCGCGCCCAGGCCCGAGATGACGCCGATCGTGCTGCCCAGCAGGAACCACTTGCGCAGGTAGCCCGAGTTTCTGATCGATCCTCCGAATCGCCCGCCGGCGGCGGCGACCGGGGCGACCGCGGGCCGGGGCTCGTCGTCGGATGGCTCGCTCCCAGGCACTGAGCCATCCTATGACAGCGCGGAATAAACGGACTACAGTCCGGTTATACGGGTAGCTCTAGATGAAGGAGGTCGATATGCCTGCCATCACCGCAGACACGTTGACATTGCCCCGGATCAGCACGCCCAGTCCGCAGGAGACCGAACGGCCGGTCCGATCGGTCACTACCGGCCCCCGCGGGCACGAGGGCGAGGGATTCCCCGTCGTCCGGGCATTCGCCGGGGTTCGTGCCACGGCCCTGGACCCGTTCGTGCACATGGACCAGATGGGCGAGGTGAACTACGAGCCGGGAGAACCGCGGGGTACCGATTGGCATCCGCACCGCGGCTTCGAAACCGTCACTTACATGATCGACGGCAAATTCGCGCACCAGGATTCCCACGGAGGTGGCGGCCTGATCACCGACGGTGCGACGCAGTGGATGACGGCCGGGTCGGGCATCTTGCACATCGAAACCCCGCCCGCGGAATTGGTCGACAGTGGTGGTGTCTTCCACGGCATCCAGCTCTGGGTGAACCTGCCGAAGAAGGACAAGTTCGCAGCGCCGAGATATCAGGCCATCGATGGCAACGACGTCAAGCTGCTCGCCTCCGACGACGGCGGAGCGCTGGTCCGTATCATCGCCGGAGAGGTCGATGGTCACCGCGGACCCGGCGCCACCCACACGCCAATCACGTTGGCGCATACTACGATTCAGCAGGGAGCCAGGATCAACATTCCATGGCGGCGCGATTTCAACGCTCTGGTGTACGTGTTGTCCGGGAGCGGATCGGTCGGTCCGGTCGGTTATCCGATTCACGCGGGCCAGTTGGCCGTGCTCGGGGCCGGCGATCGGATCACCGTGGCGGCTGACACTCCCGGCGATTCGTCATTGACCTCGGCTATTGAAGTGCTACTGCTGGGCGGACAGCCGATTCGCGAGCCGGTTTTTCACTACGGGCCATTTGTGATGAACTCGCGCGCGGAATTGATCGAAGCGCTGGAAGACTACCAGGCGGGAAAATTTGGCAACATTCCGCCAAATGCTTTAATGCCGCATCACGCGGGTGGCACACTTTAGCGGTGTCGACGACGGCGAGGCGCCGGCCGGGCCGTCCACCCGCCGCAAAGGCTGACGAGACGCGCAAGAGGATCTTGCGCGCCGGGCGAATCGTGTTCAGCGAACGCGGTTACGAGGGCGCCACTTTTCAGGCCATCGCGGTGCGTGCCGATCTCACCCGGCCGGCCATCAACCACTACTTTTCCAGCAAGCGGGTGTTGTACCGCGAAGTGCTGAGCCAAACCAGTGAGCTCCTCTTCCGCGCCGGCATTGCCCAGGCGGACCGCGAGACGACGCTGATGGCACGGCTGACCGGATTCATCTCAGCGGCGGTGGCGGTGAATTCCGAGCATCCGTCGGCCTCGGCCTTTCTGATCGGCTCGATTCTGGAATCCCAACGCCACCCGGAATTGAGCCAATCTGAAAACGACGCGATTCGGATTTGCCGGGATTTTTTGACCCGGGTCATCAACGACGCAATCGAACGGGGTGAGTTCGCTGTCGACTTCGATGCGAATGCGTTGATCGAGACACTTCTCGTGGTGCTTTGCGGCGCCGGATTCTATGCCGGTTATGTCCAGAGCTACCAGGAGATGGAGGCCGTCACCGGGATGTTGGGCCAGTTGCTGCACGGGGCGTTGTTCAAGGGTTGAGCGGAAGGCCGCTCTGGTAGGCAGTGAGATCGCGCACAAAGCGTATAGGCTAACTAACTTTTTCGGGTAACATAGCCTCGAAATGACTGATCTTGACGATTCCTCCTCGTTGCAGCCCCCGCTACCACCCTCGCTACGGACCGCGGGGGACTCGTGGGCCATCACCGAACTCGTCGGCGCCACCGCGTTAGGCGTCGCGGCCGCGCGCGCCGCCGAGACGGCAGGATCCGACCCGCTGATTCGTGACGAATTCGCCCGGAAACTGGTTTCGCCCGCGGGGCACGCGTGGGCACGGTTGACCGACCCCGAGCTGGCCTGGCTGGACGGCGATGCGCAGGGGCAGCGCGCGCATCGCCTCGGCATCGACTATCAGGCCGTACGCACGCACTTCTTCGACGAGTACTTCGCCGAAACCGCCCGCGACGGAATCCGGCAGGTGGTGATTTTGGCCGCCGGCCTGGACTCCCGGGCCTACCGGCTGAATTGGCCAGTCGAGACCGCGGTCTACGAGATCGACCAGCCCAAGGTGCTGGAGTACAAAACAGCGATTCTTCAATCGCATGGCGCGGTGCCCACCGCCAGCCGGCGCACGGTCGCGATCGACCTGCGCGAGGACTGGCCGGCGGCGCTGACGGCGGCCGGATTCGACCGCACCCAACCGACCGCGTGGCTGGCCGAGGGCCTGTTGCCGTATCTGCCCAGCGACGCCCAGGACCGGCTTTTCGAGATGTTCACCGCGCTCAGCGCGCGGGGCAGTCAGGTCGCCATCGAGGCGTTCGGCATCAACTCGAGCAGCAACACCAACCGCTGGCAGCGGATGCGCGATCGGCTCGGCCTGGACGTCAACGTCGCGGCGCTGACCTTCCATGAGCCCGACCGATCCGACGCCGCCGAATGGCTGACCAATCACGGCTGGCAGGTGAAAGTCGTGAACAACCGCGAAGAGATGGCCCGGCTGGGCCGCGCGGTCCCCGAAGACCTGGCCGACGATGCCGTGCGCAGTGCGCTGCTGCGGGCGCGTTTCGACGGACCAACCCACTGACCCAACCGAACACCACAAAGACCGGAGCACGCGATGAGCTCACTGCGCACACATGACGACACCTGGGACATCAAGACGAGCGTGGGCAGCACCGCGGTGATGGTGGCCGCCGCCCGAGCCATCGAAACCGAGCAGCCCGACGCGCTGATCAACGACCCCTACGCCAGACTGCTGGTCAACAACGCCGGCTCCGAGATCTTGTGGGAAGCCATGCTCGACCCGGACGTCGTGGCCAAGATCGAAGCCATCGACGAAGAATCCGCCGCTCGCATCCACCACATGCGCGGCTACCAGGCGGTGCGGACTCACTTCTTCGACAATTATTTCGCCGAAGCCGTCGCCGCCGGGATCCGCCAGGTCGTGATCCTCGCGTCGGGACTGGACTCGCGGGCCTATCGGCTGGACTGGCCGGCCGGCACGACGGTCTACGAGATCGACCAGCCCCAGGTGCTGGACTACAAATCCGCCACGCTGGCCGAAAGCGGCGCCACCCCTGCCGCCGATCGTCGGGAGGTGGCCATCGATCTGCGTGACGACTGGCCGGCCGCGCTGCGTGCCGCCGGCTTCGACGCGGCTGCGCCCACCGCCTGGCTGGCGGAGGGATTGCTGATGTACCTGCCCGCCGAGGCGCAGGACAAGCTGTTCACCCAGATCGGCGAGCTGAGCCCGGCGGGCAGCCGCGTCTCGGCCGAAACCGCGCCCACCCACTCCGATGAGCGGCGTGAGCAGATGCGGGAGCGGTTCAAGAAGGTGGCCGACGAGATCGGCATTGAGCAAAGTGTGGACGTCGGCGAGCTGATGTATCGCGACGACCACCGGGCGGACCTCGCCGACTGGCTCAACGACCACGGCTGGCGCGCCACGGCGCAAAACTCGCTCGACGAAATGGATCGTGTGGGCCGCAGGGTTGCCAGTGTTGAGCTGGATGACGACAAGGACGCCTTCTCCGACTTCGTGATCGGGGAGCGTCAGTAGATGCCACGCACCGCGGACGACTCCTGGGACATCGCCACCAGCGTCGGGGCGACCGCGGTGATGGTCGCGCTAGCCCGTGCCGCCGAGACCGGCAGCGCTGATCCGCTGATCCGCGACCAGTTCGCCGAGCCGCTGGTCTCGACGCCCGAACTCGAGGGGGTTCGAGAGCAGGTGACCGCCTGGTGGGCCGGGGCTGAAGAAGATGATCCGGACGGGGCGGTTCGCGCCCAGGAGATGATCAACTACCAGGCGGTGCGCACGCATTTCTTCGATGCGTACTTCGCCGACGCCACTGCCGCCGGCATCCGCCAGGTCGTCATCCTGGCGGCTGGTCTGGATTCGCGCGCATACCGCTTGGACTGGCCGGCCGGCGTCACCGTCTACGAGATCGACCTGCCCAAGGTGCTTGCGTACAAGGCGCAGACACTGGCCGGCCATGGTGCGGCGCCAACCGCCGACCGGCGCCCGGTGCCGGTCGACTTGCGGCATGATTGGCCGCAAGCCTTGCGAGACAACGGCTTTGACCCGGCCCAGTCGACCGCGTTCCTAGCCGAAGGGCTGTTGCCATTTCTGCCGGCGGCGGCTCAGGAGACCATGTTCGCCTCGATCGACGCGCTGAGTGGGCCGGGCAGCCAGGTAGCCGTCGAGAATTTCGGAGTCGACGTGGACAAGCGGCAGCAGGCCGAGGCGAGGTGGGCCGAGCTTAAGGCCAAGCGCGAGGCGCGCGGCCAGGACACCTCGTTCAACCCGTTCGACCTCTGGTTCGAGGACGAGGGTCGGCCCGACTGCGGCGACTGGTTCGCCGCCCACGGCTGGACCGTTCAGACGGTGAATGCCCGCGAAGAGGCCACGCGCTTGGGCCGCGAGCCCCAAAACGAGGACCGGCCGTTCGCGAACAGCTTTGTGACCGCAACCAAGCGCTGACTTCCCGTAGCGGATTCTGCGGATTGGCTCGCGGCTGGGGTTACCGCGATTCCGCCAGTCCATCGGGAACAATGTGCAGTCATCATGGGCAGCGCTGAATCTGATCAATCGCACGGCTGGGTGCTGAGAAAGGGCCGCTTGGTCGCGGCGCTCGTTTCGGCATCCGTCATGGCGATCACCGGTATGGGGTGGACGGGTTACCACACGGCCCTGGGCAAAATCATCGTCTCGCACGCGCTCCCGAATGCGTCGTCGCGCAGCGGCGATCAGAACATCCTGCTGATGGGCCTGGACAGCCGGCTGGACCAGAATGGTCGGCCGCTACCGCAGGACGTCTACGACGCGCTGCACGCCGGCGACGAGAGCTCCGGTGGCTACAACGCGAATGTGCTGATCGTCGTTCACATTCCAGACGGCAACGGGCCGGTCACCGCGGTGTCGATTCCCCGCGACGACTATGCCGAGTTGCCGGGCTGCCCGGGATCGGTCTGCGTGGGCAAGATCAAGCAGGCATATGGGCTGGCCTATCAGCAGTCGTTGAATGCGCAGGCGTCCGGCAATTCGGACGAGGCGGGCGCAAACGATTTGGCGGTTCGCGAGCAGACCGCCCGCGAGGCGGGCCGTAAGGCCGAAATCAGCGCCCTCAACGATTTCCTCGGTATCTCGGTCGATCACTTCGTCGAGGTCACGCTGGGCGCGTTCTTCCAAATCGCCAAAGCCGTCGAGCCAATCACGGTGTGCCTCAACGGCGATACGTATGACAGCTATTCGGGTGCGGACTTCCACCAAGGGGTGCAGCGAATCGACGCCGCACAGGCAATGGCCTTCGTACGGCAGCGACGCGACGAAAATGACGGCTCCTTCACCGATTTCGACCGGACCCGGCGGCAGCAGGCCTTCTTGGTGTCCCTGGTCAACGCGGCGCGCACCGGCGGTGCGCTGTCGAGCCTGAGCGGGTTGCGAAAACTGCTTCAGGTTGCCCAGGACAACGTCGCCGTCGACTCCGGGTTGGATCTGATGGACCTCGCCTCGCGGGCTTCGAAACTCAGCAGCCGGCCGTTGTCGCTTTACACCCTGCCGATCTCCGGCTTCGGCAAGGATCCGAACGGATCCGACATCAACGTCGTCGACCTGCCGACCATTCGGCGCATCGTCCACGAGCGCTTCTACTCCGATGCGCCGGCCGCGCTCGATACCGTCGCACCGACCACCTCGTCCGCACCTGCGTTGGCGCAACCGGTGATCCTCGACGTCGTCAACGCCACTGCGCGCGACGGACTGGCCGGCGCGATCGAGGAGGCCTTTGCCGGCCGTGGCTACACCCGCGGCAGCGCCACGACCGCCGCCAGCCCGGCCGACGAGAGCCTGATCGAATACGGCCCCGGAGCCGACCGAGGCGCCCAGGTGTTGGCCGACCAGCTGCACATGCCGGCGACCGCCAACAGCGCGGTAGCACCCGGAACGGTGCGACTCACGGTCGGAACACAGTTTCCTGCAGCTGACTACCTCACCCATCCAGGAGTTGGCGTGCAAACGCAGCAGTCCGGGCAGGTGAGCACCGTTCCTGCCACGGGCAGCGGCGATCGCGCTCCGGCGCCGACCGACCTCAGCCAGATGACGGCAGCCAGCGTTCCCTGCGTCAAGTAACTGCGTCGATCGGCAATGCTGTTGCCGCAATCTGCGGCGCCTTTACTTCCCAACCGACTGGATGGTTAGGATCGCGGTTATCGCCCGTTAGTGTCCGCGCACACAGTCGTGGGCAGCTACGGGAGGGTGCGAGAAGGGAAGACAGCGATGACTACCGAATCGGTTGCACCAAAGACATCCGAGTCCACCAATGGGGCCGTGTCGGCATCGGGGTCGGCCCGGCCGGCCGATATCCCCGCGACGGTGGCCCGACTGCGCCAGACTTTCGCCGCCGGGCGCACCCGTGACGTCGAGTGGCGCAAGCGTCAGCTGCTGGCGCTGGCGAAGTTGATGGAAGAAAACGACGCCGCGATCAACGCCGCGCTTGCCGAGGACCTGGACCGCCACCCGTTCGAGGCGTTCATCGGCGACACGGCCGGCACCATCGGTGAAGCGAAGTATGCCGCCAAGAACGTGCGCAAGTGGATGAAGCGCAAGTACGCGCGTCTCGAGGCGGCCCAACTTCCCGGCCGGGGCTGGATTCAGTACGAGCCGTACGGCACTGTGCTGGTCATCGGCGCCTGGAATTACCCGTTCTACCTGACCCTGGGGCCGGCGGTCGGGGCGATCGCCGCTGGAAATGCCGTGGTGCTCAAGCCCTCGGAAATCGCCGCTGCTTCTTCGCACCTGATGGCCGAGCTGGTGCCGCGCTATCTGGACAATGACGCGATCGCGGTGATCGAAGGTGACGGCGCGGTGAGCCAGGAGCTGATCGCGCAGGGCTTGGACCGGGTGATGTTCACCGGTGGCACCGAGATCGGCCGCAAGGTTTATGAAGGTGCCGCGCCGCACCTGACCCCCTGCACGCTTGAGCTCGGCGGCAAGAGCCCGGTGATCGTCGCGGCCGATGCCGACATCGACGTCGCCGCCAAGCGGATCGCCTGGATCAAACTGCTCAACGGCGGACAGACATGCGTCGCGCCCGATTATGTGCTGGCCGACGCGAAGATCCGCGACGAACTCGTCAGCAAGATCAGCGCGGCCATTACGAAGTACCGCTCCGAGGGGCCGGCCGGAATGCGGATGGCCAACCAGCGCCAGTTCGACCGGCTCAGCGGTTACCTCAAGGGCTCGGGCGGCGAGGTCAGCGTCGGTGGTGGTTGCGACCCGTCGACCCTGCGCATCGAGCCGACGGTCGTCGTCGACCCCGACGCGGACGGCCCGCTGATGACCAACGAGATCTTCGGACCGCTGCTGCCGGTGATCACCGTCCAATCCCTGGACGATGCAATACGTTTCGTCAACTCGCGGCCCAAGCCGCTGTCGGCCTATCTGTTCACAAAGTCGCGTGAGGTGCGGGAGAAGGTCATTAACGACGTTCCGGCCGGTGGCATCGTGGTCAACCACCTCGCCTTCCAGGTGTCGACGGCCAAGCTGCCATTCGGCGGGGTCGGCGCATCGGGAATGGGTGCCTACCACGGCAAGTGGGGCTTCGAAGAGTTCAGCCATCGCAAGTCGGTGATGACCAAGCCGACCCGTCCCGACCTCTCCAGCTTCACCTACCCGCCGTACACGGACCGGGCGCTGAAGATGGCCCGCAAGCTGTTCTGACACACTGGCCCGGCGGCTTTCGCTAGCCGACCACAACCTTTGATCTCAACGTAGAGAGGAACCTGATGCCCGGAGTGCAGGATCGCGTCATCGTCGTCACAGGAGCCGGTGGAGGACTGGGGCGTGAATACGCGCTCACCCTTGCCAAGGAGGGCGCCAGCGTCATCGTCAACGACCTTGGTGGAGCCCGCGACGGCACGGGTGCCGGCCACAACATGGCCGACGAGGTGGTCAAGGAGATCAAGGACGCCGGTGGCCGGGCAGCCGCCAACTACGACAGCGTCGCCGAGCCCGAGGGCGCCG
Source organism: Mycobacterium montefiorense (assembly GCF_003112775.1). Classification (GTDB taxonomy): domain Bacteria; phylum Actinomycetota; class Actinomycetes; order Mycobacteriales; family Mycobacteriaceae; genus Mycobacterium; species Mycobacterium montefiorense. Next base: position 306,423 of record NZ_BFCH01000017.1, read on the forward strand.
AGAACATCGTCAAGACCGCGCTCGACGAGTTCGGTGCGATCCACGGTGTGGTGAGTAACGCCGGCATCCTGCGTGACGGCACCTTCCACAAGATGTCGTTCGAGAACTGGGACTCCGTGCTCAAGGTGCACCTGTACGGCGGGTACAACGTCATTCGCGCCGCCTGGCCGCACTTCCGCGAGCAGGGCTACGGCCGCGTCGTCGTTGCCACCTCCACCAGCGGCCTGTTCGGCAACTTCGGCCAGGCCAACTACGGCGCGGCCAAGCTCGGGCTGGTCGGGCTTATCAACACGCTCGCGCAAGAAGGCGCGAAGTACGACATCAAGTCCAACGCCGTGGCCCCGATCGCGGCCACCCGGATGACGCAGGACATCCTGCCACCCGAGGTCTTCGAGAAGCTCACGCCGGAATACGTTGCGCCTGTGGTGGCTTACCTGTGCACCGAGGAGGTGCCCGACACCGGTTCGATCTTCATCGTCGGTGGCGGCAAGGTGCAGCGCACCGCGCTGTTCCAGAACGACGGGGTGACGTTCTCCAATGTGCCGTCGGTTGACGACGTCGCCGGCAAGTGGAACGAGATCGACGACCTGTCGGCCGCGAAGCAGGCCAGCTTCAAGCTGGGATAACGCCCCAGCGGGTCAGACGAGCAGCTCGTTGCGGAGGCGGTCCACATCCGCCTGCGTGACTCCTGCGTCGCGCAGGTAAGCCTCCAGCGAGCCGAACTCCTTGTCGATCGCTTGGCGCGCGGCTGCCAGATACTCCGGGCGCACGCCGAGGACGCCGTCTGCCAGCCGGGCCTTGGTGAACGTGACCACTTCCGGGGTCAAGTCGACGTCGGAGCGCTGCTGAATCATTTCGTAGATGTGGTCCCGCAGTTCGGGTACCGCGGCGTTGCTTCGCAGGTAGTCGGCGACGATGGTGTCGCGGTCGATGCCGATCGTCTCCAGCACGGTGGCGATCACGAAGCCGGTGCGATCCTTGCCGGCGAAGCAGTGCGTGAGCACCGAGCGCCCCGCTCCCAGCAACGAAAAGACATGCTGCACAGCGCGTTGCGCGCCGTTGCGGGTGGGAAACTGCCGATATTCGTCGGTCATGTGGCGAATAGCGGCCTCGTTGACGGCCTCGTCGGACTGGTCGGGATCGCCCTCGAACAGCCGACGAAACGCCGTTTCGTGCGGCGCGTCGTCGTCGGTCGGCTCTTCATCTCCGAGATCGGGAAAGGGCAATAGGTGGATATCTGTGCCGTCGGGAACCAGTCCGGGGCCACGCCGGGCGACCTCACGCGCGGCGCGCAGATCCGCGACATCGGTAATCCCCAACTCGCGCAGCGTATCCCGGCCCCCGTCGTCAAGCCGGCTCAACTCGCCGGAGCGGAACAGCCGTCCTGGCCGAACCGCGGACGCGCCGTCGGCGACATCGCGAAAGTTCCACGCGCCCGACAGTTCTCGCAGGGCCTCAGTCATGCGGTGTCACCGCCGCGGCGAAGGCGGACTGTTCGCGGCCGAGTTCGGTGCGCGCGATTGTCCGCATGTGCACCTCGTCGGGTCCGTCGAAGATCCGCATCGCTCGATGCCAGCCGTAGAGGCGGGCCAGCACCGTGTCGTCGCTGACACCCGCGGCTCCATGCACCTGGATCGCGCGGTCGATGACGTCGCAGGCAATCTGCGGCGCAACAGCTTTGATCTGCGACACCAGTAGATGGGCAGCCTTGTTGCCATGCTGGTCGATCGTCCACGCCGCCTTTTCGCACAGCAGCCGAGCTTGATCGATTTCGTTGCGGGACTTCGCAATTGATTGCTGCACCAGCCCCTGGTCGGCTAGTGGACGGCCGAACGCGATGCGGTGGTTCGCACGATGCACCATCAGCGCCAGCGCACGTTCGGCTCCGCCAAGCGCCCGCATGCAGTGGTGGATGCGGCCCGGCCCGAGCCGGGCCTGGGCGATCGCGAAGCCGCCGCCCTCTTCGCCGAGCAGGTTGGTGGCCGGAACCCGGACGTTGTCGTAAATGATTTCGCAGTGCCCGTGCTGGTCTTGCCAGCCGAACACCGAAGTCGAACGCACCACCGTCACGCCCGGGGTGTCCATCGGAACCAGGACCATCGACTGCTGCTGGTGGCTGGCCGCGTCGGGATTGGTGCGGCCCATCACGATCAAGACCTTGCAGCGCGGGTCCGACGCGCCCGACGTCCACCACTTGCGGCCGTTGATGACGTAGTCGGCGCCGTCGCGCACGATGGCCGTCTGGATGTTGCGGGCGTCGCTGCTGGCGACCGCCGGCTCGGTCATCGAGAAGGCGCTGCGGATCTCGCCGGCCAGCAGGGGCTGAAGCCACTGCTTGCGCTGCTCCTCGGTGGCGAACAGGTGCAGCGTCTCCATGTTCCCGGTGTCCGGCGCCGCGCAGTTGACCGCTTCGGGGGCGAGCTCCAGGCTCCAGCCGGTCAGCTCGGCCAGCGGGGCGTATTCCAGGTTGGTCAGTCCCGACTCGGCCGGCAGGAACAGGTTCCACAGGCCGCGTTCCTTGGCCTTGGTTTTGAGTTCCTCGATGACGGGCGGAACGGTGTGATCGTCGGGGCCGGCCTCGTGGCGGTAGTTGTCGTAGGCGGCCTCAGCCGGAAAGACATACTCAGTCATGAAGTCGGACAACCGCTTGTGGTAGTCGGTGGCCTTAGCCGACATCGCGAAGTCCATGACCGTCACGATAGGACACCGAGAATCGGACAGCGCGCGCAGACGCAGCGGAGCAGGGATTCGTGCGAATTTGTGTCCGCTCGCGGTAGACATGGGCATGAGCGACGACGCCGAATCCCGTCCCCCATTCCCCCCGTTCACCCATGAAACAGCGCTACAGAAGGTCCAGGCCGCCGAAGACGCCTGGAACACCCGCGACCCCGAAAAAGTCAGCCTCGCGTATACACCCGACTCGCAATGGCGAAACCGCGGCGAGCACGTCGTCGGCAGGGCCGAGATCGTGGCGTTCCTGACCCGCAAGTGGCAGCGCGAGCTCGACTATGCGCTGCGCAAAGTGTTGTGGGACTTCCATGACAACCGGATCGCGGTGCGATTCCAGTACGAGTGCCACGATGACACCGGCCAGTGGTATCGCAGCTACGGCAACGAGTTGTGGGAATTCACGCCGTCCGGATTGATGGCGCGGCGCGAGGCCAGCATCAACGACGTGCCGATCGAGGAATCGCAGCGGCGCTACTTCGGGCCGCGGCCGGCATCCGAACACGGCCAAGACATCCCGCTTTGGTAACGGCCGATAGGGTGTTCAAGCCAACGGAGTTCGTAAAAACGCAGCTGAGCTAAGGAAAGTAGATGTACGCGCCATGACAGATGCGCAGACGACGGTAGGGGTGGTTGCTGAGTCCGGGACCGATGAGCGCCGCGTCGCACTAGTACCGAAGGCGGTCGGCTCCCTGGTGGGCACTGGTGTGGCGGTGGTCGTCGAGGCCGGCGCGGGTGCACGGGCCCTGCTTCCCGACGAGCTCTACACCGAGGCCGGCGCCACCATCGGAGATGCCTGGGCTGCCGATGTAGTGGTCAAGGTGGCGCCACCGACAGACGCCGAGGTCGGCAAGCTGCACAGCGGTCAGACGCTGATCGGCTTCCTGGCCCCCCGCAACGCCGAGAACTCGATCGGCGCGCTGAAGGCGGCCGGTGTGCAGGCCTTCGCGCTCGAGGCGATCCCGCGCATCTCGCGCGCGCAGGCGATGGACGCGTTGTCGTCGCAGGGCAACGTGTCCGGCTACAAGGCTGTGTTGCTGGCGGCGTCGGAGTCGACCCGATTTTTCCCGATGTTGACCACGGCGGCGGGAACGGTGAAGCCGGCCACGGTGCTGGTGCTCGGGGTGGGCGTGGCCGGGTTGCAGGCGCTGGCGACGGCCAAGCGCCTCGGTGGGCGCACCACCGGGTATGACGTGCGTCCCGAGGTGGCCGACCAGGTGCGGTCGGTGGGGGCGCAGTGGCTCGATGTCGGCATCGATGCGTCCGGTGAGGGCGGCTACGCCCGTGAGCTCACCGACGACGAACGCGCCCAGCAGCAGCAGGCACTGGAAAAAGCGATCAGCGGATTCGACGTCGTGATTACCACGGCGCTGGTCCCGGGCCGGCCCGCGCCGCGTCTGGTGACCGCCGCCGCGGTGCAGGCGATGAAGCCCGGCAGCGTGGTGGTCGACCTGGCCGGCGAAACCGGTGGTAACTGCGAGCTCACCGAGCCGGGGCAGACCGTCGTGCGCCACGACGTCACCATCGCCTCGCCGTTGAACCTGCCGGCGACGATGCCCGAGCACGCCAGCGAGCTCTACAGCAAGAACATCACCGCGCTACTGGATCTGCTGATCACCGACGGCAAGCTAGCCCCCGACTTCGACGACGAAGTTATCGCGGACTCGTGTGTGACCCGCGACCGAGAGGACTCCTAGATGTACGACGAACTTTTAGCCAACCTCGCGATTCTGGTGCTGTCCGGTTTCGTCGGGTTCGCGGTGATCTCCAAGGTCCCCAACACGCTGCACACCCCGCTGATGTCGGGCACCAACGCGATTCACGGCATCGTGGTGCTGGGCGCGCTGGTGGTGTTCGGCGAGGTTGAGCACCCGTCGCTGGCGGTGCAGATCATCCTGTTCGTTGCGGTGGTCTTCGGAACCCTGAACGTCATCGGTGGCTTCATCGTCACCGACCGGATGCTGGGCATGTTCAAGGGCAAGAAGAAGCCCGTGTCCGCCACGAGCGAGGAGTCGGCCGCCAAATGAACTACTTGGTGATCGGCCTCTACATCATCTCTTTCGCGCTCTTCATCTACGGCCTGATGGGTCTGACTGGGCCCAAGACCGCGGTGCGCGGCAACCTGATCGCGGCCGTCGGTATGGCGCTGGCCGTGGGGGCAACGCTGGTCAAGATCCGGCACACCGAATCCTGGGTGCTGATCATCGCCGGTCTGGTCGTCGGTATCGCACTGGGTGTTCCGCCGGCGCGGCTGACCAAGATGACCGCCATGCCGCAGCTGGTGGCGTTCTTCAACGGCGTGGGCGGCGGCACTGTCGCGCTGATCGCACTCGCGGAATTTATTGACACTAAAGGCTTTTCGGCGTTCCAGCACGGCGAGTCGCCGACCGTACACATCGTGGTGGCCTCGCTGTTCGCCGCGATCATCGGCTCAATCTCGTTCTGGGGATCGATCATCGCGTTCGGCAAGCTGCAGGAGATCATCTCCGGGTCGCCGATCGGATTCGGCAAGGCGCAGCAACCGGTCAACCTGTTGCTGCTGGTCGCCGCTGTCGGGGCCGCGGTCGTCGTCGGCTTGGGCGCACATCCCGGCAGTGGGGGAGCGTCGCTGTGGTGGATGATCGGCCTGCTCGCCGCGGCCGGTGTCCTTGGCTTGATGGTGGTGCTGCCCATCGGTGGCGCCGACATGCCGGTGGTCATCTCACTGCTCAACGCGATGACTGGCCTGTCGGCCGCCGCGGCGGGCCTGGCGCTGAACAACACCGCGATGATCGTGGCGGGCATGATCGTTGGCGCGTCGGGTTCGATCCTGACCAACTTGATGGCCAAGGCGATGAACCGCTCCATCCCGGCGATCGTCGCCGGCGGCTTCGGCGGTGGCGGGGTCGCCCCGAGCGGCGACGGCGGGGGCGACAAGACCGTCAAGGCCACCTCGGCTGCCGACGCCGCGATTCAGATGGCCTACGCCAACCAGGTGATCGTGGTGCCGGGCTACGGTCTGGCCGTCGCGCAGGCACAGCACGCGGTCAAGGACATGGCGGCTCTGCTGGAGGACAAGGGTGTCGAGGTGAAGTACGCCATCCACCCGGTGGCCGGCCGGATGCCCGGGCACATGAACGTGCTGCTGGCCGAAGCCGAGGTCGACTATGACGCCATGAAGGACATGGACGACATCAACGACGAGTTCGCCCGCACCGACGTCGCGATCGTCATCGGCGCCAACGACGTCACCAACCCGGCCGCCCGCAACGATGCCTCCAGCCCGATCTACGGCATGCCGATCCTCAATGTGGACAAGGCCAGGTCGGTGATCGTGCTCAAGCGGTCGATGAACTCCGGGTTCGCGGGCATCGACAACCCGCTGTTCTACGGCGAAGGCACCAGCATGCTGTTCGGTGACGCGAAGAAATCGGTGACCGCGGTCGCCGAGGAGCTCAAAGCCCTCTAGCCGGAGTTGCGCCGTAGCGCCGCCACGACGGGACCGATCCACACGCTGAGCAGGCGGCGCAGTTCGGTCCCCCCGCCAGTCGGCGGCGACATGATGAACGACTGCAAGGTGCGGAGCACGATCTGCAGGATGTCTTCGATCGCCCCAGGGGTGAACGCCGACCAGTCGACGTCGAGGCGGTCCAGAATCGACCGTCCCAGTACACGGGCGGTGTCGTTGGTGACGGTGACCTGTTCGGCGAACGCCGCGGTGCGCGACGTCCGCAGCAAAAGGCCGATATAGGGATCCTTCGGCAAGCGTTCCAGGGTCAGGCAGATGCCCTCGATCAGGGCCGCCGCCGGGTCGGTCATGCCGTGCAGTGCCGTTGCCAGGTGGTCCATGAAATCGGCGGTCGCGTCCAGCGCGGTCGCCTGGAGCAGCTCGTCGGTCGAAGCGAAGTAGTGATAGATCGTCTGCCGCGTCACGTTCAACGTGCGCGCGACGTCGGCCAACGTGATCTGGTCACCGCGCTCGTTGATGGTTTGGCGGGTGGCCGACAGGATGCGGGCTATCGCTTCCTCATCGCTGGCAGGAACGCTGCCGCCCCATCCACGGGTCCGCACACCGCGACGATAGCCGACGCGCGGGCAATCGCCCCAGGTCATACGTCTTGCAATCATCTGTATGATCGACGACATGAACACGATGACGTGTCCGTTCGGAGAGAATTTCGATTTCACCGACCCCGACGTATTGCTGGCCGGCCTTCCGGTCACCCAATTCGCCGAGCTGCGCCGGACGGCCCCGGTCTGGTGGAACGCCCAGCCCGAGTCGATCTTCGACGACGGTGGCTATTGGGTGATCAGCCGTCACGAAGACGTCAAGGCCGTCTCCCGAGACAACGAGCTGTGGTCGACCAACCGCAAGGGCGCGGTCATGCGCCTTCCCGAAGGCGTCACCGCTGATCAGCTCGAACTGACCAAAGCCTTGTTGATCAACCACGATGCGCCCGAACACACCCGGCTGCGCAAGCTGGTTTCACGGCTCTTCACCCCCCGCGCGATCACCCAGCTCGAAGAGAAGCTGGCCGGGGTGGCGGCCGAAATCGTGCGCACCGCCTCGCTGAAGCAGGACGGCAACTTCGTCGACGACATCGCGATGAACCTGCCCCTGCTGGCGATCGCCGACCTGATCGGCGTGCCGGAGTCAGATCGCGCCAAGCTGTTCGACTGGACCAACGCGATCATGAACACCGACGATCCCGACTTCGACAGCGATCCCACCGTCGCCAACGCCGAGCTGATGGCGTACGCCTACAACATGGCCGACGAGCGGCGCCGCTGCCCGGCCGACGACATCGTCACGCGCCTGATCGAGGCCGATATCGACGGGGATGCGCTGGGCGACGTCGAATTCGCGTTCTTCGTGATCCTGCTGGCCGTGGCCGGCAACGAAACCACCCGCAACGCGATGACGCACGGGATGAACGCGTTCTTGGACAACCCCGATCAATGGGAACTGTTCAAGCGGGAGCGGCCGGCCACCGCGGTCGACGAGATCATCCGGTGGGCCAGCCCGGTGCATTGTTTCCAGCGCACCGCGCTTGCCGACGTCGAACTGGGCGGCGTCACGGTCGCCGAAGGTCAGCGGGTGGGCCTGTTCTACAGTTCGGCCAACTTCGACGAGGACGTCTTCGAAAACCCATTTCGATTCGACATATCCCGCAATCCCAATCCGCACCTGAGTTTCGGTGGCAATGGCGCGCACTACTGCATCGGGGCCAATTTGGCCCGCATGGAGATCAAATTGATCTTCGATGAGCTCGCCGAGCAGTTGCCCGACATCACCAAGCTGGCCGAACCGCAGCGACTCCGATCGGGCTGGATCAACGGCGTCAAACGCCTCGACGTCGCCTACCGGTCTAAGTAGGTGTGCTGCGGGTAGCCCTGGCCGTTCGGGACCCCGCGCAAGCCCCAGCTCAGGTAGTTCGTGAAAAATTCGATTTCGTCGCTGGCGTCCTAGTCCGGTCTCGCGATGACCGGAAGACGCCGCTACCGACGAAAGCGGCATGATCGAATTGCCATGCACCGCAAGGGCACACATGGACTAACTCGCTGGCAAGTGCCTGCTGGAAAGTTGTGTTCTTCGGCGCGAAAAAGTCTGTCTAGACGGGCGGGTAAGCGGGCGGCGGGTATCCGTTGCCGTCCTGGACCCCGCGCAGGCCCCAGGTGAAATACTTCATGAAGAATTCGATTTCGTCGCTCGCGTCGTAGTCCGGACTCGGATCCATCAGCGCTACCTCTCCCCGTGCGACCAGTTCAAATAATGAAGTCTAGTCGCATCCGGGCCGGTGCAACAGGCGGCCGAAAGGTACCGAGGCCCTAAACTGTCCAACCAGTTGATTGGTACTTTGCTTGAACCGGGCCCGAAACCTTACCCATCCGGCCCCGCTGGCAGCGACGATAGTGAGTAGAGATGTCATCCGACAGCATCACCCGCAACGGGTTAACACGCCGCGAGGAGTTGCTGGCAGTTGCCACCAAGCTGTTCGCCGCCCGCGGCTACCACGGGACCCGGATGGATGACGTCGCCGACGTCATCGGCCTGAACAAGGCGACCGTGTACCACTACTACGCCAGCAAATCGCTGATCCTGTTCGACATCTACCGCCAGGCCGCCGAGGGCACGCTGGCCGCCGTGCACGACGATCCCTCGTGGACGGCGCGCGAGGCCCTCTACCAGTACACGATTCGGCTGCTCACCGGCATCGCCAGCGATCCGGAGCGGGCCGCGGTGTACTTCCAGGAGCAGCCCTACATCACCGAATGGTTCACCGAAGAGCAGGTCGCCGAGGTCCGCGAGAAGGAAGCCCAGGTCTACCACCACGTACACGGCCTGATCGACCGTGGAATCGCCAGTGGCGAGTTCTACCAGTGCGACTCCCATGTGTTGGCGCTGGGCTACATCGGGATGACGCTGGGCAGTTACCGGTGGCTGCGGCCAAGTGGACGGCGCAGCGCGAAGGAGATCGCCGCCGAGTTCAGCACCGCGCTGTTGCGGGGGTTGATCCGCGACGAGGCGATCCGCACCCAAGCTCCGCTCGGGACGTAGCACGCTTGCCTTTTGAGTAGTACTACTCAGCCTTGACGCGTAGATCTGCGCGGGCCTTCGCCTCTGCAGTTTCGCGATGCTTTTTCCATGACAACTTCCCTGGGCATTCCGAGCCCCGCCGAGCTCGCAGCGCGCACCCCGGCCGATCGAGACCGCGCCATCGACGTCATTCGCATCGTCTCCCTGATCGGCGTAGTGGCCGGCCACACCCTGATGGCGATCAGCATCATCGAAAACCACGTGCTGATCTGGGACAACATGCTCACCACGTCGGTGGCGTTTCAGATCCTCACCTGGATCTTCCAGATCATGCCGCTGTTCTTCTTCGCCGGTGCCGCGGCGAGCCTGTCATCCTGGCAGCCCGGCACCAACTGGGGCGGCTGGCTGATGAAACGTTGCACCAGGCTGTTCCGGCCGGTGTTCTACTACCTCGGTTTCTGGGCGGTGGCGCTGACCGTGCTGTATCCCGTTCTGCCCCAACACATTTACCAGCCCGTCGCGGGTGTCAGCATCCAGCTGCTGTGGTTCCTGGGCGCCTACGTGCTGGTGTTGGCCGCGATGCCGGCCTTGGCCCGGATCACCACCCGAGCCCATTTCGCCGCGGGTGTGGTCGCGGTTTACGGGGCTATTGCCGCAATCGACGCCATCCGGCTGCACTGGCATGCCGTGTCGGCGTTGGGTTACCTCAACCTCGCGGTCTGGCTCATCCCCGCCATGTTCGGTGTCGCTTACCGGCGTGGTCTGATCACCGGGCGTGCCGGACTGGTCACCGCCGCGGCCGCGCTGGTCGTCAACGTCGCGCTGGTGCACTGGGGGCCCTATGCAATCAGCATGGTCGGCACGGGGGACCACCATCTCTCCAACACCAGCCCGCTGTCACTGCTGCTCGCCGGACACGCGATCATCCTGAGCGCGCTGGTTGTCGCGGCGATGCCCGCGATCGCTCGATGGGCGCAGCGGCCACGGGTGTGGTGGTGGACCGCGCTCGGCAACTCCGGGGCGATGACCCTCTACCTGTGGCACATGCCCGCACTGCTCGGCATGCACCTGCTCTTCGACCTGACGGGCCACCCTCGCTACCCCGGCCGGCCGGACTTCTTCGCCGTCAGCGTCATGCAACTTCTTCTGATGGTCGCGGCGGTGGCAGTGCTGTTCCTGGTGCTGCGGCCGCTGGAGAACAACCCGCTGTCCGGCTGGGACGGTGCGCCGGCGATCACCTCGGCCGGCCGGGGTGTGGCCACCGGTCTGCTGCTGTGTGTTGCCGGGGTGGCGACCCTGGCCGCGATCAAGTGGGGTCTCAAGGACGACGGGCTGATCTGCGTCGCGACGATGGTCGCCGCTTTGGTGAGTGCTCGGGCGCTCGCCACGGCCGGTCGGGATGTGGTGTGAACCCCCGACCGCAGCCTATGCTCGCCATCGCTGTTGCCCTGCTGAGCCTGCTCGGCACGGCGGTGAACGGGCTGGGCTTCGTGGCAAGCGACCTCGAGCTGACGAAACTGGTACGCGGCCTTGGGTTTTTGGCCCCACTGCTGCTGGTGGGGCCGCTAGGAGTGGGCTTGCTTGTGGTGGGGTTGCTCGAGGCCGCCGCCGCGGTGGCGTTGCTTGCCGGCGGGGTCATGCTGCTGTGCCGTCGCCGCGCCGGCACCTGGGTCAGCGCGCTGGCGTGTGTACCGGGCTTGCTCGCCGGTCTGCTGCTGGTGACTCAGATCGTCCCGGCCCCGCTGGTGTTCGGCAAAACCATGGCTGGACTGCCCACTCAGGTAGTGCCATGGGTCATCTTTGTTTACAGCCTGATCACGGCGATATCTGCTGTGGCGCTTCTAGTTTCGCAGCCGGCTCACGCCGGCTCGGGTTCGCCGTCCAGGCCGTGCTCGATGGCGTAGCGGGTCAGCTCCACACGATTGGCGACCTGCAGCTTGCGGAATGTCGCTTGAATGTGATTTTCGACGGTGCGATGGCTCAACGACAGGCGTTCACCAATCTGCTTGGCCGACAGACCCTTCGCCACATATCGCAGTACCTCGGTCTCGCGCTCGGTCAAGCTGGGGCCGGCCGGCTCCGTCTCCTTGTGCTGGGCGATCCGGCGGTATTCACCCAACACCAGCCCGGCCAGGCTTGGAGTGAACACGGCCCGGCCGGCCGCGGTGGCTGCTACGGCCTGAGCCAGTTCAGCTTTCGAGGCGCTCTTGACCAGGTATCCGGTGGCCCCGGCCTTGACGGCTTCCAAGACATCGTCGCGTTCGTCTGAGGCCGACAGCACCAACACCCGCGACGAGGGCGAGACTGCCAGCACCTGCGCCGTCGCCTGAGCACCGTCGCCGTCGGCCAGCCGCATGTCCATCACCACCACGTCTGGCTTCACCACAGCCGCGCGGCGCCCCGCGGCGGCCACGCTGTCGGCCGTGGCGACCACGTTGAACCCGTCGTCGGCGAGGTCGCGGGCTACCGCGTCGCGCCAGATGGGATGGTCGTCCACCACCATCACCGTCGGTGCTGTGTCATCAGTCATCGTGTCCCCCTGCGCGCGGGACGCACAGTTCCCACTCGGTGCCTTCGTCTGGACCACTGTGCAGTTGCGCGCTGCCACCCAGCGCAATCAGGCGTCCCACAAGCGATTTCGAGATCCCGAGGCGGCCCTGGCGGGCAGCTTCGTCGAGCCGGCCATCGGCGATGCCCACGCCGTCGTCGCGCACACTCACCGTGACCGAATCGCCCAGATCTTCCAGTAGCACGAAGGCATGGGCACCCGGGCCCGCGTGCGCCGCCACATTGTCCAGGGCATTGCCCACCGCGGCGTCGAGCTCGGCGCCCACCCGCCGCGGCACGACCACCGCGGTTCCCGGCAGGCTCACCGATACCCGGTCGGACTCCCGGCGGCGCAACAGTGTGCGCAGGTCGATTGTCGTCCGGACCCCGTACTCGTCGGTGGCGGTGGAGGTGACCCATCGCCGCAGTGCACGTTCCTGCTCACTGGCAAGTTCAGCTAATTCTGCTGTGGCACCGCCGATTTCGTGGCCACGCTTGGCGACCAGCGCCAGCACCTGAATGGCGCCGTCGTGCACCTCCCGCGACAGCCGCTCACGTTCTTGAACCGCGGCGGACAGTTGGGCTGCTCGTTGCAGGTCCGCGTGGGCGCGCCGCGCGGTTTGGGCGGCCATGCCGATCGCCATGCCGATCGCCAGCTCGATGATGATGGTGGCGTTGTGCCCCATGTTGAGGTCGAAGTAGTTCTTGACGGCGAAATTGGTGGCCATCACCAGCAACCCGGTCAACATGCCGCGGACGGGGCCGAACTGGATAGCGGCCGAGATGGTGGGATTGCTGGCCCACAACGTCGTGGGCCAGGTCTGGTTTTCGGCTGCCCAGTGCCCGTAGGTGACCACCGTGTTGGACCACATCAGCGCGACGACGATCACGATCTCCGCGATCACCCACGCCGGCCTGCGGCCGAACCCGCGCAAGTAGGCCAGCGCGCAGGCCGCGCTCCAGGCGATCAGCACCGCAAAGAGCACCCAGCCCAACAAGGGCCGGCGCAGATCCGGGTTGATCGCAATCTGGAAGCCAGCCGCGTAAATGCAACTCAGCAGCCGGAATACCTGCGCCGCGCGCCACAGCGGCGCGGTCGGATCGGGATTGGGGCGCGTCATCGCGCTCAGCATAAGTTCGGAGACTCTCCGGCGCGGGCGCACCGGAGAATCAGGTCGCGGTGCTGAACGGGTTGTGTTCGGCGATCAGCTTCTCGATGCGCGCTTCGTCCAGGCGTACTCGCACGGTGGTGGCTTCTTGCTGATCGCGGATCACCTTTGCCAGTGTGAACGCGCTCGAGACGAGGAACAACACGGTGATACCGAGGAACAGCCGCTGCCATGCATCAAGCGGAAGAAAGAAGATCCCGCCGAGTGCGGCGACGAGACTGACCCCGAACGCGACGGCGGCCTGAATGAAAAAGGCGGCGGTGTTCTTCGACATGCCATTGGGAATTTCCATGTGTTCCAGGATGCGAAGGCAGCCGAGGGTCCGAAAGGGTAGGACTACTCAGATCTGGGGCCGCAGATGCTTGTCGAGGAAGGCGAGCTGATCGGCGACCACTCGCTCGAAGGCGTCGTCGACATAGATCGCGAAATGCTGCTCGGGGTAGGTCCGGATCTCACCGCGGGGTGCGTTGGCGGCGTGGCGCAGGGTGGCGTCCGCGGGGGCCAGCGAGTCGTGCTCGCACACGCAGAACAGGATCGGACAGCCGATCTTCGCGGCGAGCAGGCCGGGCCGGTAGGTGAAGATGTTCATCGTGATGCGCGCGGCGATCTCGTTGCGCAGCTCGACGCCATCGGGCAGCAGTCGCAGGTAGCCGGCGTAAGAGTCGGGCGTATTCATCAACGCGACGTCCCCGGGCTTGCCCGCGGTCGCGATCATCACCGGGGGTCTGCCCAGCCGAGCGCCGATGACGTCGCGAATCGCCCGCCCGGCGATGCGCGCGGTGGTCAGCGGGTTGGAGATCGTGCGCGCCGAGGCGAGGCCGTCGGTAAACGGGCATTGCGCGATGACGGCGGCGATTCCCGGCAACCGGGCTGCCGTGGCGATCACATGGCCGCCGGCAAAAGACGTGCCCCACAGCGCGATTCGATCGTGGTCGATCCCGTCCAGAGTGCCGGCGTAGGCCACCGCGGCGGCCCAGTCGGCGAGCTGCATCTCGATGTCGAGCACTTGGCGCGGCTGGCCCTCGCTGTCGCCGAAGTTGCGGTAGTCGAAGACCAGGCAGGCGTACCCGGCCGCGGTGAACCGCTCTGCGTAGGCATCGAGTCGCATGGTGCGCACCGCGCCCAAGCCGTGGGCCATCACCAGAAGCGGCGGGGCACCGGCGCCGGCGTCGGCGGGTCGATAGAGCCATGCGCTGATCCGGTCGGTACGGGAGGTGAATTCGATATCTTCGCGCTGTGTCACGGCATTCCATTCTGCCTGGCCGAAGTTAAGTCCGGCCCTGTAGGCGGCCCGGAAGTTGTGGACTAGTGTCTAGAAAAGTTTTCCAGCGCTTCAAGGGACGGAGACTGAAGATGGCGATCCGCGTTGCGCACGTCGGTACCGGAAACGTCGGCGGCCTGGCGCTGGCCGAACTGATCGCCAACCCGCAGTTCGACCTGACGGGCGTGTGCGTGTCCACACCGGAGAAGGTGGGCCGCGACGCCGGGGAACTGTGCGGCGTGGGTCTGGACGCCCCCACCGTCACGGGCATCGCCGCGGTCAACGACCTGGATGCCATCATCGCCGCCAAGCCTGAGTGCGTCGTCTACTGCGCGATGGGCGACACCCGGCTGCCCGACGCGATGACCGACGTGATGCGCGTCCTGGCCGCCGGCATCAACGTCGTCGGCTCGTCGCCCGGACTGCTGCAATACCCATGGGGCGTCATGCCCGACAAGTACATCGACCGCGTGGAAGATGCCGCTAAGCAAGGTAATTCGAGCATCTTCATCAGTGGTGTGGACCCGGGATTCGCCAACGACCTGATTCCGTTCGCGCTCGCCGGGACGTGTCAGCGCATCGAGCAGGTGCGCTGCATGGAGATTCACGATTACGCCAGTTACGACGGCGAAGAGGTGATGAGCTACATGGGCTTCGCCAGGCCGATGGATGAAATCCCGATGCTGCTGCAGCCGGGCATTCTCAGCATCGCCTGGGGTACCGCGATCCGTGCGCTGGCGGCCGGGCTCGGCATCGAGGTCGACGAGATCACTGAGTCCTACCAGCGCGAACCGGCGCCTGAGGATTTCGATATCGCGATCGGCCACGTGGCCAAGGGCACGGTAGCCGTGCTGCAGTTCGAGATTCGCGGCATGGTCAACGGCCACCCCGTCGTCGTCATCGAGCATGTCACCCGACTGCGTCCCGAGCTGCGCCCCGACCTGCCCCAGCCGGCCGCCGGCGACGGCTCGTACCGCGTCGAGATCACCGGTGAGCCGTCTTATGCCGTCGACATCATTCCGAGCAGCCGCAAGGGCGACCACAACCACGCCGCGATCGCCGGTGCCGCGGGCCGCATCGTCAATGCCATCCCGGCGGTCATCGCGGCGCCACCGGGCATCCGGACCACACTCGATTTGCCGTTGGTAACCGGCAAAGGACTTTACGCACCAAGCACTTTGGTGACCACCTAAATCGAAAGGAGACCCGCGTGGGTCGGGTAGACGGAAAAGTTGCTCTGATCAGTGGTGCCGCTGGCGGGATGGGAGCCGAAGACGCGCGCCTGCTCGTCGAGGAAGGCGCCAAGGTCGTTATCGGCGACATCCTGGACGACCAGGGCAAGGCGCTGGCCGACGAGATCGGTGACTCCGCGCGATACGTCCACCTTGACGTGACGCAGCCCGAGCAGTGGGACGCCGCCGTCGCGACCGCGGTCGGCGAATTCGGGAAGCTCAACGTGCTGGTCAACAACGCCGGCACGGTCGCGCTCGGCCCGCTCAAGAGCTTCGAGCTGGCCAAGTGGCAGAAGGTCATTGACGTCAATCTGACCGGGACGTTCCTGGGCATGCGGGCGGTGGTCGAGCCGATGATCGCGGCCGGCGGCGGCTCGATCATCAATGTGTCGTCGATCGAGGGCCTGCGCGGCGCGCCCATGGTGCACCCCTATGTCGCGTCCAAGTGGGGCGTACGCGGGCTGGCCAAGTCGGCGGCCCTGGAGCTGGCGCCGGACAACATCCGGGTCAACTCCGTGCACCCCGGCTTCATCCGTACCCCGATGACCAAGCACCTGCCCGAGGACATGGTCACCATCCCATTGGGCCGGCCCGGGGAAGTGCGGGAGGTCGCGACGTTCATCCTGTTCCTTGCCAGCGACGAGCCGTCGTATTCCACTGGCAGTGAGTTCATCATGGACGGCGGGCTGATCACCGACGTGAACCACAAGGACCTGTTCTAGTCGTCGGCGAACACCACCTTTTGCTCGATGGTGTCTCGGCCGAGACGGATATGGTTGGCGGGGAAATCCGGATCCGGATAGCCGACCGATAGGCCACACAGCACGGTCAACTCGGCCGGGATGTTCAGCTGTTCGCGCAGGACTTCGGGATAGCCGGCTATCGCCACCTGAACGCAGGTTCCGACCCCGCGTGCGGTGAGCGCCAGGATCAGGTTCTGCAGGAACATCCCGACCCCCAGGGCGTCGGTCAGGCCTAGTTCGTGGTGCATGCACACGATGCCGGCCAACGGTGCGCGAAAGAATTCCCAGTTGCGCAACACCGCGGCGCGCCGGCCCGGCTGGTCGTCGCGGGTGATGCCCATCGACCCGTAGACCACTTTGCCCGTGTCGCTTCGATAGTGAGCGAAGGATTCCGGCAGCGGCGGTACCTTCGGCGGTCCCGCTTCGGCGGCCTCGAGCAGCGCGGCCACCAGCCGGCCACGGGCCGCGCCGGAGGCGAAGTAGAGGTGCCAGGGTTGTACGTTCGAGTTCGACGGGGCGCAGCTGGCCAGGTCGAGCGCTTCGTGGAGCAATTCGCGCGGCACCGGCCGGTCGGGCAGGAACATCCTGATCGAACGGCGTCGCCTGATCGCGTCCTCGAGGTCGTACATTCGTCTCCCACCGTCGTGTGATTCCCGCAGTCTTCCAATCCGGTGTGATCCACCGGTGCCGGTGGGTGCTATAACCGCGAACATGCCAGGCAGCCTCGGGGATCTGAAAGGGATTGTCGGATCCAACCACGTCGTCACCGACCCCGACGTGCTGTCCGGGCGCAGCGTCGACCACACCGGCCGCTATCGGGGCCGCGCCAGCGCGCTGGTACGGCCGGAGTCGGCCGAACAGGTCGCCGAAGTGTTGCGGGTGTGCCGTGACGCCGGAGCCCATGTCACCGTGCAGGGTGGTCGCACCTCGCTGGTGGCCGGCACCGTGCCCGAGCACGACGACGTGCTGCTGTCCACCGAAAGGCTTTGTGGGCTAGGCGATGTCGATACCGTCGAGCGCCGCATCACCGTCGGTGCCGGAGCCACACTGGCCGCGGTGCAACATGCCGCGATCGCGGCCGGCCTGGTGTTCGGCGTGGACCTGGCCGCCCGCGACACCGCGACGGTCGGCGGGATGGCCTCGACCAATGCCGGCGGGCTGCGCACGGTCCGCTACGGCAACATGGGCGAGCAAGTCGTCGGCCTGGACGTGGCGCTGCCCGACGGGTCGCTGATGCGCCGGCACAGCCTGGTGCGCAGCGACAACACCGGATACGACCTGCCGGCGTTGTTCGTCGGCGCGGAGGGCACGCTCGGTGTCATCACCGCGCTGGATCTGCGGCTGCACCCGATGCCGTCGCACCGGGTGACCGCGGTCTGCGGCTTCGACGATCTCGACGCGCTGATCGCCACCGGCCGCGTCTTCCGGGACGTGGACGGCATC
Organism: Mycobacterium montefiorense; assembly: GCF_003112775.1. Classification (GTDB taxonomy): domain Bacteria; phylum Actinomycetota; class Actinomycetes; order Mycobacteriales; family Mycobacteriaceae; genus Mycobacterium; species Mycobacterium montefiorense. The sequence goes on from NZ_BFCH01000017.1 coordinate 324,062, forward strand.
GCCGCGCTGGAGTTGATCGACGGCCGGGCCGGCGCACTGACTGCTGAGCATCTCGGCATTCCGGCACCGGTCGAGGCGGACTGGCTACTGCTGGTGGAGCTCGCCGCCGACCACGACCAGACCGAGCGGCTCGCCGACCTGCTCGCTGATGCGCCGATGTGCGCGGAGCCCGCGGTGGGTGTGGATACTGCTGCGCAGCAACGTCTCTGGCGCGTTCGCGAGTCGCTGGCCGAGGTGCTGGGTGTATACGGGCCCCCGCTGAAGTTCGATGTGTCGCTGCCGCTGGCGGCGATCGCCGGGTTCGCCGCGGATGCGGTCACACTGGTTCGCGAGCGGGTCGGCGACGCCGTACCGCTGTTGTTCGGCCATGTAGGCGAGGGCAACCTGCACCTCAACGTGTTGCGCGTGCCGCTCGACCAGGAGAAGGCGCTGTACGGTCCGATGATGGACTTGATCGCCGCGTGCGGCGGCAACGTCAGCTCCGAACACGGTGTCGGCAGCCGCAAGCGCCCTTATCTCGAAATGTCAAGGGAAGCAATCGATATCGCGGCCATGCGAGCGGTCAAGACGGCGCTCGACCCGACCGGCTACCTGAACGCCGCGGTGTTGTTCGACTAGTCACGCAACGACATTTCAGGCGGCGGGCAGTGCCCGCCACCTGAAATCGCCCGCGACTGTGCGGCACTACCGTCGACCGCCGCCGAAGCTGTGGCCACCCCCGCCGCCGAAGCCGCCACCGCTGTGGGAGCCGCCCCCGCCGAAGAGGCCGCCCCCGCCGCCGCCGATCGACGGGCCGCCACCGGCGATTGATGGGCCTGCGGCCGAGCCGCCGCCGGAGGGGCCGACGACAACGGTCCCACCGTCCGTGGGGCCGCCTGCCGGGGCTTTGCCGCCGCCATCGGGATTAGCGGGCACCACCGTTGCCGGCTGATCCGGCGCACCCGATGCCGGTGTAAGCGGCGTTAGGGGCACCGGCACCGGCGCAACTGATGCCGGCGTAAGCGGCGTTAGGGGCACCGTTGCGGGTGTAAGCGGCGTCCACGGCACCGATGGCGGCGGACCCGGAGGCGGACACCAGCCCGGGGTGAAGAAGAACGGGTCGTCGAGGTACCAGGGCCAGATCGGCCAGATTAGCGGCAGATTCTGCGCCTGCCGTTGGCAGTACGCCACGGCCTCCGGGCTGTTGTCATTGATCGGATTAGGGCCGATGCACAGCGGTGGCGGTGGCGGTGGATCCGGCGGCGTCTGGTCGGTTTCTGTGTCCACCAAATGGACCGATGTCGAGTCGACAGCAGTCCCCGGCGCACCAGGTTGCGCGGTTTCGAACACGGCAAACATCGCGGTTGCGGCGGTTCCGACCAGAACTGCCGACTTCAGCCATGATTGCCATCCGCCGCGGCTTCCGATTGTGTGCTGCCGGCGATGTTTTCCCCTCGCGGCCTTGATTCCCCTTGTCATGATCTGTGGTCCTATCCGAGCATTCGATCTCAATGTCATATGTGAAAGCATCGAAAATATGCAATCAGCATAGTTATATGTGATCTATCGAGGGTAAGTACGCTGCCCTATGCTGTCAACCATGGTTGTCAAATCTGGTTCACGGGCACTGCAGACCGATCTGGGTGAGGCGCTGCGGGTTGCCTGGTGGAGCTATGCCCAACGGATCGACGCAGAGCTAGCGGCTGCTGGTTTGCCAGGGCGTGAGTTTCCACTGAACTACCTCTTCGCGCTCTGCGGTCAACCAGAGCCAATGACAATTTCAGAAATGGGTCGGCAATTTGCCGTCAGTCGGCAGGCGGCCAGCAAGATCACCGCTGAACTACGCCGGCGCGGGTACGTAGCGGTGGCCGCCTCGGCGACCGATCAGCGGGAGAAGGTGGTAGAGGTCACCGCAAAAGCCGTCGAGCTCGTTACAGCGCGGCGGCGCGCCGCGGCCGCGCTGGACCGGGAAATCGGTGAACGTCTCGGCCGCGCCGGGGTCGCCGAGCTGCAACGCGGGCTGGAGACAATAGCTGAGGTTTCCGTGGGCAAGAAGCGCGCCGAATTCGGCAACCTGTACCGCTCACCCAGGATGTGGTGAAGGGCGCCGCCCCGACTAGTCGGTGGTCGGTTTGATTCCGACGGCGTGGCGCAACTGCGCCAGGAACTGCTCGGCGTCGTCGCTGCGAACGATGTAGTGCGAGATGGCGATCCGGATCACCGTCGCCGCCTTCACCGCGGCGTTGGGCCCGGGCAGGTGCCGTTGCAGACCGTCGCGCATCTGCGGGATGACGTTGCCGAACTGGGCGATGGTGTGCTCGGGTTCGACGTCCACCATGCGCACGCCGGAATATGAATGCTGGTACTCGACAATGAATCTCAGCACGGCGTCGAGCTTCTCGTAGCCCTTGAGTCCCGCGGTGGCCTTCACCAGACCGCTTTCGAAAAGCTGGCGCTCGTAGTGCGAGAACGCCGACAGCAACTCCTCTTTGGAGGCGAACCAGCGGTAGAGGGTGGGACGCGAGACCCCAGCCTGGGCGGCGACCTCGGACAGGCTGAGTTTGGTCTTGCCATTGCGCCCGAGCACCTCGGCGGTCGCCAACAGGATCCGCTGACGCGTCGAGGTGTCCTCGCTCGTGGTCGTCGCCCCGACTGGCTGCGTCATATCTGAGACTTTACGAAGTATTGGCGAACTAGCCACGTTTCTTTTGCCCCCGTCAGTTTGACCGCGGCCGCCGGCGCACCAGCACGGACTGCTGGATGGCGCCGACCGCGCCTTGCTCGTCGAACAGCGTGCCGATCGTCGTCCCGATGCCGTCCGGCCCGTAACTGGTTTCCGCGCGAATACCGACCCAGTCGCCGTCGGGCACGCGGAATACGTGCACGGCGAGATCGGTGTTCAAAAACGTCCATTTGGTGATGTCGAGTTTGCTGCCGATACCGTTGGCGCAGTCGGCCACCGCGAACAGCCTTTCCAGCTGTGTCATGTTCTCACCCTGGACGACATCGACGGCTGGCTTGATCCACGATTCGCCGGGGCCCGGGCTCAACGGCTCGGTCAGCCAGAGCCACTCCAGGCTGTGCACGTAGTTGCGGTCCCACTCCTTGGCTTTGAGATTGCGGTTGCGGGCTTCGGCACGCGGCCGGGGCAGCTCGGCGGCGGCGTGCGCCACCGCCTGGGTGTCCTGCTGCTGCAGCCGCCAACCGCTGGCGCGAGCGACCGGGCGGGGCTGGCCGTCGGGCCCCGGGGCCAGCATCTCGGCGGTCACCAGCTCGATCTGCTTGCCGCCGCGCTGCAGCTGCGAACGGACCCACAGATCGCCTTCCGACGGCACCCCGCCCAGCAGATCGATGACGACCCGGGACAGCCGGGTGTCGTCGCGCTGCTCGCACCGCTGCAGGGCCCGGGCCAGTAGCGCCGACACCGGACCCCCGTGCTGAATCGCCGCCGACCAGGTGCCGCGCGCCAGGTCGGTCGCCCGGAACTTCTCGCCCAACGCGTCGGCGTCGTCGATCAGCTCGTAGTAGGAGTCGGTCACGTGTCTCCCTCTCGGAGGTCTCAGGGCAGCCCGGCGCCGGGCGTGGCGACCTGCACGGCGTCGAGCCGCGATCCCCGGGTGCCCACCAGGCGCTGAGGATATGCGTCGGTACTCGACAGCAGAAACAGGATGCGGCGTTCGGGGCCGCCGAGCGTGCAGGCGATGGCGACCCGGTCGCCCATATCGATGCGGTCGGTCACATCGCCGCCCTCGACGATCCGCTCGAATTGGTGCGCCAGCGTCATCGACGTCCAGACGCCGCCCGCGGCGTCCAGGGTGATGCCATCGGGCGGTCCGTCCAGGCCGTCGGCGAAGATCCGCCGGTCGTGCAGCGCGCCGGTGTCGTCGATGGTGAACGCGGTGAGTCGGCGGCCGATCGATTCGGCGACGATCAACGTCTTCCGGTCCGGCGTGATGACCATTCCGTTGGGAAAGTCGAGGTCCTCGGCGACGACAGTGGCCCCGCTGGCGCTGTCGTCGGCGTCGAGGCGAACGATGACGCCGCCGCTTCGGGCCTGGGATCCGATGTAGGCGCGCCCCGCGTCGTCGATGACCATGTCGCCCAGGCTGGCCGGGACCAGGGCGGTGAGATCGGCGATCTCCTCCACGGTTTCCCCGTCATAACGCAGCACCCGCCGGTCTTCGGCCGACGCGATCAGCAGCGACCCGTCGGGGCAGAAGCCCAGGCCCGAGGGGGAGTGCCCGGGCAGCCGCAGCGTGGTCAGTGCGCCAGCCAGGGTCGAGGTGTGGACCGCTTCCCCCAGCATGTCGGAGAACCACAGCAGGCCCTCGAACCAGCGGGGGCCTTCGCCAAAGCAGAACCCGTTGGCCAGCGACTCGGGGATCATCGGCTCAAGCCTTTACAAAACACCGCAAAAGTGTCATGCAATCCCGGCTCCGGTGTCAATCTGATGCCCGGGCGAGCTCGCGCGCGACGGCCTCGTGATAGGCGTCGATCCTGGCCGGGTTGGCCTGTTCGAAGAGCCGATCGGGCAGTGGGGCGTGCTTGGGCGCCTCAATCGTCATGGTGCGCGAAAACAGCGTCATGTCGTGTCCCGGCCTACTGAACCGGTAGGACACCGTGATGCGGCCCGTTAAGCCGCCATTTCCGGCGCGGTCGTGGCCCAGGCGTCCGATCGAGGTGAACACGAACTGGATGGGGCGCACCGCGACGGCCAGCTGCCAGGTGAAGATTCGGTCCCCGTCGGGGCCCGCTTCCTCCCAGGTGTCGCCGACCTTGAGCGGCAGTGGTGGCAGCTCGCCGATCTGCGCGCTGCCGGGATAGGTCTTAGTCCAGTTCTGCGGATTGGTGACGAAGTCGTACACGGTCTCGGCGGACTGGGTAAACGCGGTCTCTGACGTGCTCGTCACGATGCCCAATTATGTTGCCTCTCTGTGCTTTCCATTGGTCTAATCGGGGGTTGCCCGCGATGTTCGGCCGAGTCTTGTTAGCCAAGCTTTACAAATCCTACTCAAAGTGTCACGCTGAGCCGGAAGCTGCAAGTGCGAGAAGTGGAGTCCGATTTGACCACGGAATCTGAGCAGACCGAGTGGACGGTGCAGGGCCTGCTGGATCTGTTCGACGTGCAAGCCGACGGGGACGACCGATTCTCCGGTGACACCGGCATCGCCGGCGGCGACGAACGGCAGGTGGTGGAAGGCACCCAGGTGCTCGCCCAGGCGATTGTCGCCGTGTCCAAACGATTCCCGGACAAGTCGGTGCGCTCGGCACACGCGGTGTTCTCGCGTGCCGTGGTTGTCGGCCCGCCGATCGAGCTCGTCATCGACGTGGTGTCCGAGGGCCGGTCCACCGCGACCGCGGTCGTCGCCGTGCATCAGAACGAGCGGCGCTGCCTGAGCATCACGGTGCTGGCCGACGTTCCCACCGACGACGTCATCCGCCACCACCTGCCGCGGCCCGAGGTCGCGGCCCCGGCTGATGCGCACCACACGCCGATGCCGATGGCCGGACGCGAACTACGCCTGGTCGACGTCGTCGACGTCAACAGCCCCGACGAGGTCGGGCCGCCGGAGCTGTACGCGTGGTTGCACTATGACCCGATCCCGGCCCGCGACGACCTGGCCAAGGCGCTGCTGGCGTACTTCACCGGTCATCTGGGGATCTCCACCACCATGCGTCCGCATGAGGGCATCGGCACCGCCCAGGCGCACCTGACCGTGTCCACCGCTCCGATGAGCATCTCGGTCGCCTTCCACGAGCCGGTCAGCTGGTCCGGATGGCTGCTCTACACCCACGAGAGCACCCAGGTCGGCGCCGGAATGTCGTACGTACGCGGCACCGTGCATGCCGAGGAGGGCGAGTTGCTGGCCTCCTTCGCCCAGGAGGCGCTGATCCGGCCGCTGCGCACCAGCGACACCTCGATCGACTCGCGCGCCCGCTTCTGACCGCCATGTATTTCACCATCACGCACCCGATGCACAGCCATCCCTACAACCCGGAGCTGGTGAGTGGGGACGGCATCGGGAAGATGGCGGCGGCCACCGAAGCGGCCGGCGTACACGGGTTCGGCTTCACCGATCATCCGGCACCGTCGCAGCGGTGGCTCGAGGCCGGCGGGCACGACGCGTTAGATCCCTTTGTCGCATTGGGTTTCGCGGCGGCCACCACGTCCACGCTGCGATTGATCCCCAACATTGTGGTGTTGCCGTATCGAAACCCGTTCGTGGTGGCCAAATCCGGCGCCACCCTGGATCTGCTGTCCGGTGGCCGCTTCACGCTTGCGGTCGGCGTGGGCTATCTCAAGCGTGAGTTCGCGGCACTGGGCGTCAGCTACGACGAGCGCGCCGAGCTGTTCGAGGAGTCGCTGCAAGTGATCCGATCGATCTGGACCGGCGACGACATCACCTTTGAGGGAAAGCATTTCAGCGCGCGCGGCATCACCGCGCATCCCCGGCCGCCGAGTAGCCCGCCGATCTGGATCGGCGGCAACACCACGGCGTCTCGCCAGCGGGTAGCGCAGTACGGGGACGGCTGGTGCCCGTTTCCCGCCCCGCCCCAACTGGCCCAGACCGCCGGCACCGCCGTCATCGACTCGGTGGCCAAGCTTGCCGACGGCATCGACGATCTCCGGCGTCGCTGCGATGCCGAGGGCAGGGACTGGTCCGCGATCGACATCACCTTCACCAACTTCGATGGCGGCAGCCCGACCGACGACGCGTTCAACGCCGACGCGTACTTGGAGGGCCTGCAGAAGTTGGAGAAGCTGGGGGTCACCTGGGTCAGTGTCCACCTGCCCGGCGACAGCGTGGCACACGCGCTCGAGACTCTCGACCGTTTCCGTACGCTCGTGATCGACGCCGTCTAAATGGACTTTTCCCACGTCGACCTTTCGCCCGAGGACCAGGAGTTTTACCACAAGTTCCGGGAATTCATCACCGAACATGTCACCGACGAAGTGCGACGGCGTGATCGTGAGATCGGTGAAAACTTCAGTGAGCCAGTGCATTTGGCACTGGGCGAAGCGGGGTATCTGACGTCGGACTGGAAGCTGGAGTCCGAAGGCGGCTTCGATCCGGTGCGCCGCCGGATCTTTCACCTCGAGATCGGCCGTGCTCACGCGCCGTGGTTCCACTGGGGCACCACGGCGGTCGTCGCCCGGTTGGTGCAGCAGTTCGGGGTGCCAGAACTCGTCGACGCGGTGCTGCCCGGCGTGCTGTCCGGCGAGATCCGGCTGTGTCTGGGCTACACCGAGCCAGAGGGCGGCTCCGATGTCGCGACCTGCAAGACCCGAGCTGTGCGCGACGGTGATGGATGGATCATTAACGGCTCCAAGATGTTTACCTCCAATGCGCAGAATGCCAAGTATGTCTTCCTGCTCACCAACACCGATCCGCAGGGACGTAAACACAAGAACCTGACCATGTTTCTGGTGCCGCTGGATTCATCGGGTATCGAAATCCAGGGCATCCGCACGCTGGACGGCGACCGCACCAATATCGTGTATTACAGCGACGTGCGGGTCGATGATCTCTACCGGATCGGTGAGGTCAACGGCGGCTGGACGGTGATGCGGTTCGCCCTGGACGCGGAGCATGGCATCACCGACCCGGCAGACCATGGCTTGCAGAACATTTCGATGATGTCAGAGCACGGCCACCTGATGGCGGAGGCGGCCGACGGGGTCGCCGCCATCCTGTCCGCGCCCGACGCGGACGGGCGGCGGGGCATCGACGATGAGGCGACGAAGTACCGGCTCGGCCGTAGCCTCGCCCGCATCGAGGCCGCGGTCTCCACTCCCGGCACGTACGGACGTGTCGCACTGATTCAGACGATGCGCGACGTCTCCCCGGAGCTGATGGACATGCTGGGGGCTGCATCGACATTGCCCACCGACACAACGGGTTCGGTGGATAACGGCGCCGTCGAGTTCATCTTCCGGCACGGCATCCCCGCTGGGATCTACGGCGGCACCATGGAAGTCTTTCGCAACATGATCGCCCAGCACGATCTGAAGCTCGGCCGCCCTAGCTACGGCGGATGAGAGGTAGCTCGGCCACTACATCCGCGTGCGTGTCGTCGAAGCTCAGAAAGCCTTTGATGGGCCAGCTTTCCGCCGGCGGTTCCGAATAGCTCCAGGCCACGTCGTCGATGCTATCCGCGGACCAGTACGTCGCGAAACCTTTGTAGTTGCAGTAGCTCGACGTCTCCGAGCGGCGCAACAGATCGATTCGCACGTGCGCAGGATCGACGTAAAGCCGTGGCTCGAGCGAGGTTTCGAAAACGATCACGGTATCGTCGGTGTCGACGAGCACGGTACCTGCGACGCTGACGCGCAGGCGCCGCGTGGTCGGGCGGCAGTCGACGCGGTGATACGGATTCGGCGGGTAGTGAACGAGTTCGCGGCCTTCCTCCAGCCAGGTATCGACGGCATCCCACGGCACGTGCACGAAACCCGGTGCCTCCGGCTCGGGTTCGGCGGGTAGGTCGCCCACTTCCTCGGCCCGGAACAGATAACTCAGCGGGCGGCCCTGCCGATGCACCATCAGCACCTGCTCGGTGTCGATCACCGGGCGGCCGCCCCGCAGCGCCTGCACGCGGCGTGGGTGCGGTTCGATGTAGACGACGTCGCCGGGCAGCGGGGGAGAGAACCGCCCGGCCGGATCGCTACCGAGCGGACCACGTCCGGCCACCAGACTCATAGGCCTAGGTTAACGCCGACGTCCGGCACCACTGGCCCGGATCTGGATGTCCGCCGAACGCTTCTTCGGGGCATCGGAGTCGGTGGTCACTCGAACGGCCAAGGTTTGGCCGGTGCCGGCGTCGATGAACGACAGTGGCGGTGAGCCGTCCTGCAGGTAGGTGTCGCCCCACTGCACCAGCGACATGAACACCGGCAACAAGTCCTCCCCGGGCTCGGTCAGCCGATACTCGTCCCGGGCCCGGCTGCCCGGCTCTTGGTACGGGACGCGCGCGACGATCTGGGCCGCTTCGAGCTGTTTGAGTGCCCGCGACACCGCCGGTGCCGACGTCTTGATCCGATCTACGAAGTCCTCGAAGCGCGTTGTGCCGAAGAATAATTCGCGCAGGACCTGAAACGTGGTCTTGGTGTTGAGCAGCTCGAGAACCTTGGACATCGAACAGGAATCGCCAGCCGACCACCACTGCCGGCGGTCCTGCAGCCTCTTCTCGAACTCCATCCGAAACTCCTATGGATAACGCTTGCGTTAGTCAGCATACAATGATTTGATCTAACTAACGACAACATTAGTCAGCGTGGGGGTGCTAGCGCGCCGACCAACGCCCATCAACGGCAAGGAGACAACATGTCGACCGAACGGCTGTTCCTGATCACCGCGCCAACCGGAAACACCGGGGCGCCCACCGTCAAGTTCCTGCTCGAAGGCGGTCACCGGGTACGCGCCTTCGTGCACCGCATCGACCATCGCTCCGCGGCGTTGGCCGACCTCGGCGCCGAGATCGTCGAGGGCGACCTGCTGGACTTCCGCGCAGTCAGCTCGGCCATGGCCGGTGTCGACGCCGCCTACTTCTGCTATCCGATTGCGCCGGGCACCCTGCTGCCCGCCACCACGATCTTTGCTCAGGCCGCCGGCGAGGCCGGGGTTGACGCAGTGGTCAACATGTCCCAGATTTCGGCGCGTCGGGAAGCGAAAAGCAATGCCGCCCAGCAGCATTGGCTAGCTGAACGGCTGTTGGATCGCGCGACGTTCAAAACTATCCACCTGCGTCCGACCTTTTTCGCCGAGTGGCTCAAGTGGCAATGGCAGCGCGACGACAACGAGGGCGTGCTACGGCTGCCCTTCGGCGACGGCCGGCACGCGCCGATTTCTGGCACCGACCAAGCCGCGGTGATCGCCGCCGTCCTGCGCAACCCTGCGCCGCACGACCGCCAGATCTACCCGCTGGTGGGGGCCAGGGAACTTGACCATTACGGCATCGCCGCCGAAATGGCGGACACGCTGGGCATCCCGGTCCGTTACCAGCCGGTCGGAATCGCCGAATTCGCAATTGGGCTGGTCGCGGCGGGCTTCCCGGACTTCTTCGTGCAACACATCAGCAGCGTCGCCCAGGACTACCGGGACGGAATCTTCTCCGGCGAGAACAACCTGGTCGAGGTCATCAGTGGGCACCAACCGATGACCGTGGCCGACTACGTCAACGCCAACCGGGCCGAGTTCGATCACGACGGCCGATTCGTGCAACGCGGTCAGCTCAAGGCGAGCTGACCGCGCGCGATCGGGGGCTTGTGCGCGGTCCGGTTGTGTCACGGAGTAGGAACTTAGCCATGGCAGGACCGGTGGAAGGCCTCAAAGTCGTCGAGCTCGGAGTGTGGGTGGCCGGACCGGCCGCCAGCTGCATCCTGGCGGACTGGGGTGCCGACGTCGTCAAGATCGAGCCGCCGGCCGGCGATCCGGGCCGCACGTTCGGCCGGATGCTCGGTTGCGACCTCGGCGTGAACCCGCCGTTCGAATTGGATAACCGCTCCAAGCGCAGCATCGTCTTGGATCTCAGCACCGACGAGGGCCGCGAGATCGCCTTCGAATTGCTGGCCGATGCAGACGTTTTCGTGACCAACGTCCGTCCCGGTGCATTGCAACGCCTCGGCCTGGACTTCGAGTCACTGTCGGCCCGCTGCCCGCGGCTGGTCTACGGCCTGATCACCGGCTACGGCCAGACCGGCCCCGATGCCGACCGGGCCGCCTACGACGTGGCCGCGTTCTGGTCGCGTGCCGGGGTGGCGCACTTGCTCACCCGGCCCGGCCAGACGCCGCCGTTCCAGCGCGGCGGCATGGGCGACCACTCGGCGGGCATGACCCTGGCCGCGGCCATCTGCGCGGCGCTGCTGGCTCGCGAGCGCACCGGCACCGGTCAGCTGGTGACGACGTCGCTGTACCGCCAGGGCGCCTACACCGTGGGCTTCGACCTGAACACCTATCTGCTGACCGGCCAGCCGATCGCGATCGGTCAGCGCGAAACCATGGGCAACCCGTGCATGAACAACTACGCCGCCGGTGACGGGCGGCGCTTCTGGATCGTGGGCCTCGAAGGCGACCGGCACTGGCCGCCGCTGTGCCGCGTCGTCGGGCACCCGGAATGGCTCGAGGACCCGCGATACAGCGACGCCGGCGCCCGCTTCGCCAACGGTGTGGAGCTGATCGCCGAGCTGGACCGCATCTTCGCGACCCGCTCGCTGGACGAATGGGCGCAGGCCTTCGCGGCCGAGCCGGACTTCTTCTGGTCGCCGATCAACTCGATCGAAGACGTCATGGCCGACGAGCAGTTCCATGCGGCGGGCGGCATCGTCGATGTACCCGATGGACAGGCCAGCATCTCGATGGTTGCTACCCCGGCGGATTTCCACGGCACGCCGTGGGCGCCGCGCGGGCCGGCTCCCGAACTGGGCCAGCACACCGACGAAATCCTGGCCGAACTGAAGGCCCGCCGCGACTCCTGACGCTCCGGAGAAGCTTTACAAATTTTGGTAGAAGTGTCACGCTGTGCGATGAGCCGCGTCGCCCGTCGTGTGAGGCGGCGTCAGCCCTTGAGAAGCCCATGACAAGCGCTGCAGCCAGATGCCGTAGAGCCAGTGCATTCCGCGGTGTGGCGGTGAGGAACGGATTTGATGGTCACTCCGACGTTTGACGTCAGCGCGAGCCGGCGGGTTAGCGCCCAACGGGCAATCCACGGTAACGGCGAGTGTCTGCGATATCGGCTGGATGTGGTGGCGGGCAGCGCCGTCGACGTCGTGCACTCGGCCGGGGGATGGCTTTACGACCGGGTGATGGCGGGCTGGGAGGTGACCGTGTTGTTGCCGGGCAGCTGCGACACCCGGCCGCTGCGCATCCTCGGGGTGGCGGTTGTGGACACCGAATCGGAATTCGTCCCCACCGCGATGGGCTCGACGAGTCACACGCTGGCCGTCAGCGCCGAGGCATTCAGCGCGGATGCCCGACTGCGTGACAAGGTGCTCGAATCCCTGGGCGACCGGCTGACCGAAGTCGCGCTGTGGGGCGACGGATGGCCGTTGGGCGTGAACCGCGGGATGACCCGAGCCCAGCATGTACTGTCCGCGGCGGCGCGCAAGTTCAAGGGCTACGCCCTTGCAGCAGCCGGGATCCCGTCTGCCTTGGTCGAACCGACCGAGACGTTGCTGTGTGAGGCGAGCTATCCGCGCGTCGATTCAGAGCTGGTCCGGCTCGACTGATGAAGAAGTATTACGGCCACACCCTGCTCTACCTGCATGAGACGATCTCGCTGGGATCCGGGCTTGCCGCCCGATTCACCGAGGTTTTCGCCGACATCTACCAGCCGATGATGGACGAGCTCGGCGCCCGGCTGTTCGCGATGTGGGAGGCCACGCCCTACAACGGTCACTGGCCACAGGTGACGATCATCTGGGAGATCGACGGGTTCGCCGACTACGCCAAGCTCGGGGTGGCCCGGGCCTCCGGCGGCAGCCACGAGGCCGCGGCCGGCAAGTGGTCGGCATTTCTGGCCGAGATCGGCGCCTCGGGGGAAGGGCGAATCATGTATCCCGGGCCCAGCAATAAAACCCTCCGCCAGCTGCGCGAAGCCAATTTCGCTGCGACGCTGGTGATTCAGGAGATCATGCAGACCAAGCCCGGACGCCAAGACGACTACATCCGCGAGCTGGAACGGCTGTATGTCCCGTGGTCGGAGCGCACCGGTAAGCGGTGGCTGGGTTCCTTCACCACCACCTTCCGTTACAACGAGGTCATCCACTACTGGGCGCTGGACGGCGGTTGGGATTGCTTCGCCAATCACTACCCCTCGTGGAAGGACAGCCCGCCCGCCGAGATCGTCACCTGGATGAGCGTGGCGCCGGCATTGCGCGACGGCTGGGAGGATTCGATTCTGCAGGCCCTACCGCCTTCTCCGCTGCAGTGACCGCCCCGACCGCTGACTTTGCGTACGACCCCTTCGACGCGGATGTCATGGCAAACCCGTTGCCGTACTACCGCACTCTGCGCGATGAGCATCCGGTCTACTACATGCCGCAGTGGGACACCTTCGCCCTGTCCCGATTCGACGACATCTGGCAGGTTCTCGAAGTCAACGACGGAACCTTCGTCGCGTCGGAAGGAACCCTGCCCGCAGCGGCGGTGCTGGCCAAGCACAACGCCGGACCGGTCGAGGATCCGCCGTTGCATCCCTTGCCATTTCACGCGGTATTCGACGCCGACCTGTACGGCGAGATCCGTCGCGCGCATTCGCAGCCGTTGCGGCCCAGATCGGTGGCCGGGCTAGAGGCCAGGATCCGCGAGTTGGCCAACGAGCGCCTCGATCTGCTGCTGCCGCAGGGGTCGTTCGACCTAACCCAGGACTACGGTGGCATCGTGGCGGCCTCGATGGTCTGCGACTTACTGGGCATATCAACCGAACTCGCACCGCAGGTGCTGGCGGCGGTCAATGCCGGCAGCCTCACCGCACCGGGTGAGGGCGTCGACACCGCGCAGTCTCGCCCCAACTACCTCGAATACCTGATACCCGTGGTGCAAAGGCGCCGGGTGGACCAATCCGGCGACCCACTTCCGGTCGTCGACGGTCTGCTGGGGTACCGGCTGCCCGACGGCAGCGCCCTGTCCGACGCCGAAACCGCCACGCAGATGCTGTGCATCTTCATCGGCGGCACCGAGACCGTGCCTAAGATCGTCGCCCACGGCCTGTGGGAGCTCAGCCGGCGGCCCGACCAGCTTGCCGCGGTGCGTGCTGATCCCGCCGCCAACGTGCCGGTGGCCCGGGAGGAGATGCTGCGGTACTGCGCACCCGCGCAATGGTTCGCCCGAACGGCGCGACGGCCGTTCGGAATTCATGGCCAGACTATCGAGCCGGGCCAGCGGGTGATCACGCTGCTCGCCTCGGCCAATCGCGACGAACGGGAGTACCCCGACCCCGACGAGTTCATCTGGAATCGGCCCATCACCCGCTCCCTGGTGTTCGGCCGCGGCCAGCACTTCTGCATCGGCTATCACCTGGCCAGGTTGGAAGTGGCTGTGCTGGTACAGGAATGGCTGCGCAGAGTGCCCGACTTCGAGATCAAGAGCCAGGCCGCCACCCGCCTGCCGTCCAGCTTCCAGTGGGGGTTCAACCAGATCCCGGTGGAGGTCTGACGTGTGGTCCTACCGGATCGTCGCCCCGTATGAGTTCGAGCGCACGTCGATCGCAGATAAAACCCCGGACAGCCTGGCCGACGGTCAAGTGCTGCTGCGGTTCCTGGCCGCCGGGGTCTGCGGCAGCGACCTGCCGGGCTTTCGGGGTGCCAAGGGCAGGCTGCCGGGCGACGACGGGAAAGGCGCCGCCGAGAAGGACGGCTTCCCGATCCACGAGGTGGCCGGCGAGGTGATCGCCAGCCGGCACCCCGAACACCGGCCGGGCGACCGAGTGGTGGGCTGGGCCTCCGGTTTCGACGGTTTGATGGAGCGGGTGATCAGCGACGGCAACGGTCTCGCGCCGTACGACCCGGCGCTGACCGCCGCGCAGGCGGTCGGACTGCAGCCGCTGGCGTGCGTCCTCTACGCCTGTGAGCAACTGCCCGACCTGGCCGGCCGGCACGTCGCGATCATCGGCCAAGGTTCGATCGGGCTGCTGTTCTGCTACGTCGCCAAGGCGGCGGGTGCGCGGCGCGTCACCGGCGTCGACCCCGTGGACCGGCAGGGCCTCGCAACAACATTCGGCGTCGATGAGGTTGTCCGCGCAACCAGCGATCGGTGGGTCAGCCAACTGGCGCCCGCCGACCGCGCCGACATCGTCATCGAGGCCGTCGGTCATCAGGTCGCCACCCTGGGACACGCCATCGAAGCCGCCGCGCCCGGTGGAACCGTCTACTACTTCGGTGTCGCCGACGACGAGGCCTACCCAATTAATATGCGTCTCATGTTGCGCAACAACCTGACCCTGAAATCCGGTGTGACGCTTGACCGGCGGCGGGTACTCGAGGTCGCCGGCAAGTTCGCCGCCGAACATCCTGAGTTGCTCGGCAGCTATCTGACGCACACCTTCGGCATCGACGACGTGCAGGGTGCATTCGACCTCGCGTGCCGGCCGGTTCCCGAACGCGTGAAGATCGCGATTGCGCAGTGAGCATCTTCGGTGCGGCGCTGGACAAAACGACCCCGATCTGGGGCGGCTGGATCACCGGCCCGACGCTGATCGGGCCGGAGGAATTCGCGCGCGCAGGCTACGACTACGTGGGCTTCGACGCCCAGCACGGCTACCTCGACGACGCCGACATCGCGGGCATACTGCGGCGCCTGGAGCAGGTGCCCATCGCGACCGCGGTGCGGCTACCCAATGCCGACCCCGCGCCGATCGGCCGGGTGCTCGACGCCGGCGCCGACGCGGTCTTCATCGCCATGATCGAATCGGCCGACCAGGCCGCCGCGGCAGTGGCCGCTACCCGCTACGCGCCGGCGGGCATTCGCAGCTTCGGCCCGCTGCGCGCCAGCCTGGGGCTCGACCCCGCCGCCCACGAAGCGCGGGCGAGCGTTTTCGCGATGATCGAAACCGCGGCGTCGTTAACGAATCTCGCCGACATCTGCGCGGTCGACGGGCTGGCCGGAATCTATGTCGGACCCGCCGATCTGGCGATCTCGATGGGCCACGCCGCCGTCGGGTCGACCAGACACCCGGAAGTGCTCGACGCGATCGTGGGAATCCATCGTGTCGCCACCGACGCCGGACTGGTTACCGGGATTCACGCCAGCGAGGGCAAGACGGGTCACGCGATGGCGCAGCTGGGTTTTCGGATGATCACGCTGGCCGCCGAATCGCAGGCATTGCGGCGCGGCGCGGTCGAGCACTTACGCGAGGCGACCGGGCAGTGACCGACGACCAAACGGCGATTCGCGAACTGATAGCCGGCTATGCGCTCACCCTGGACGCGGGCGACGTCGATGCCTGCGTGCAGCTGTTCACCACCGACGCGGAATTCCTGGTCTATGGACGGTCTTTCGCCGGACACGATCCGATTGCCAAGATGTTCCGTGATGCACCCCGCGGGCTGCACCTCACCGGGCTGTCACGCATCGACGTCGGCGCGGATACCGCGACCGCACGCTCGCAGGTGCTGTTCGTCCGAGCCGGCGACCTGCACCTGCGGCCCGCGCTGTACGACGATGAACTGGTCCGCCGCGACCGGCAGTGGCGTTTCCAGCGGCGTCGCTGCCAGTTCATCACCAGCCACGGCCTGTCCGACAGCCCCGAGGTTCCGTCATCATGAGCCAACATGTCGCGCTCGTCACCGGTGCCGCGGGCGGCCAGGGTTGGGCCATCGCGAAAAAGCTTCGCGCGGCGGGGTATTCCGTGGCTGCCTGCGACCTGCGGGCCGACGACGTCGTCGCCGCGGTCGGCGAATTGGGTGACGACGGCGTGATCGCGGTCGAGCTCGACGTGACAAGCGAAGGGCAGTGGCAGGCCGCCGTCGAAAAGACGGTGCGACGATTCGGGTCGCTGAGCACCCTGGTGAACAACGCCGGGGTGTTGCACCGGGCCGCCCTGTCCGACGAGACGGTCGATGATTTCGAAAATGCTTGGCGGGTAAACTGTCTGGGGGCATTCCTGGGTATGCGGGCCGCACTCGGTCAGCTACGGGAGGCCGAACACGCGGCTGTCGTGAACATTTGCAGCACGGGAGCGATCCGCCCGTTCCCCGCGCACTGCGCCTACGGATCGTCGAAGTGGGCGCTGCGGGGTCTGACCCAAACCGCAGCTGCCGAACTGGCCCCGTCCGGTATCCGGGTCAATGCCGTATTCCCCGGACCGATTGCGACGTCGATGCTCGATGCGGACACGCAGAGCCGGTTGGTGGCGACAGCGACGTTCGGGCGACTGGGGCAGCCCACCGAAATCGCAGACGCAGTGGCCTTTCTGGTGTCGGACGCGGCGTCGTTCATCACCGGTTCGGAACTGGTTGTCGATGGTGGACAATGCCTGCAGATTCGATGAGCACGGCATGAGAACGGACCTGTCGGTCGGAATCATCGGCGCCGGCCCGGGCGGATTGGCGCTGGGAATCCTGCTGGCCCGCTCCGGGTTTCACGACTTCACCATCTTCGACCGCGAAGACGACGTCGGTGGCACCTGGCGGATCAACACCTATCCGGGTCTGGCCTGCGACGTGAAGTCGCATCTGTATTCGTTCTCGTTCGACTTGAATCCGGATTGGTCGCGGCTGTGGTCGCCGCAGGCCGAGATCCTCGCCTATTTCGAGCCCTGTACCGACAAGTACCGGCTGCGGCCTCACCTGAAGCTACGCACCGAAATCCGCACGGCGCGTTGGCTGCAAGACACCCGGCAGTGGTGTCTGACCACCTGCAGCGGCCAGGAACACCGCTTCGATGTGGTGGTCTCCGCCGTCGGGTTGTTCACTAACCCGCTGTTCCCGGAGCTCGTCGAGCAGGAGCCGTTCACCGGAACCGTGATGCACTCGTCGCGGTGGGATCATTCGGTCGACCTCGAGGGCGCGCGGGTGGCCGTGCTGGGTACCGGATCGACGGCGTCGCAGCTGATACCCGAACTGGCGAAGGTGGCCGGGCAGCTGTATTCGGTGCAGCGCTCGCCGACGTGGATTCTGCCGAAGCCGGACCGGCACTACACGCGACGGGAGCGCTGGGCCTTCGCGAATCTGCCGTTCGCCAAGAAGCTGTACCGGACCCGGCTGTGGTTACGCAGCGAATCCAACATCTCGGTGATCGAGCATGGCAGCGAAAAGACACAGGATTTCACCGGGATTGCCCTGGGTCTGCTCGAAACGACGGTCGCCGACCACCAATTGCGGCAGCGGCTGACTCCGGATCACCCGATGGGCTGCAAGCGACTGGTGTTCTCGTCGGACTACCTGCCGGCGCTGACCCGGCCCAACGTCGAGGTGGTGTCCAGTCCGGCCCGCTATCTCAAGGACCGATCCTTCGTCACCGAGGACGGCACCGAACGCGAAGTCGACGTCGTGGTGTGCGCAACCGGTTACGCCGCGGCCGACTACCTCGGACAGTTGGATGTTTACGGAGAAGGCGGCACGACACTGCGCGAGGTGTGGAGCGAAGGGGCGCATGCGTATCTCGGCATGGCCGTTCCCGGGTTTCCGAACTTCTTCATGCTGTACGGACCAAATACGAACGTCGGCTCCAACAGCGTGATCTTCATGCTGGAGGCTCAGGCCCGCTACATCGTGCGGGCGCTGAAGTACATGCGGCGCAGGGGCAAGACGTATGTGGCGGTGCGCCCGTCGGCGCTGGCGCGATTCATCGCCAAGATCGACCAGTGGATGGTCGGAACCGTGTGGACCACGCAGTGCAGCAACTACTTTCGTGCCGCGAATGGGCGCGTCGTCACGCAGTGGCCGCGCAGCGCCCGTAACTTCTGGGAGATGACGCGTAGGTTCAAAGCCGCCGACTTCTTCTTCTCCAGCCGCCCACCGAAGCCCGTGTCCGCCGCAGACGGCGAGGCCGTCATCGCGCCGCAGGGGTCGAATCGATGACGGAATTGGACGGTGCGGCGCGCCTCGATCCCGTGCTGCGCGCGGTGGCGACCACCCGGACGGCCTTCTCCCCGGCAGCGATCGAGCTGATGCGCGGGCCGTTCGATCAGCGCCGCCGGGACGCCGCACTGCTCACCGAGCTGCCGGGTGTACAAATCACCAGCGAGAACGTCGGTGTGGTTCCCGTCCGCATTTATCGCGGTGGGCCGTCGCCGGCACCGGTGGTCGTCTACTGCCACGCGGGCGGATTCGCGCTGGGCAATCTCGACACCGATCACCGGCAGTGCGCCGAGCTCGCCCGCCGCGGCCGCTGCACGGTGGTGTCGGTCGACTACCGGCTGGCCCCCGAGCACCCGTACCCGGCCGCGCTCAACGACGCGATCGCGGTGCTGAACTGGGTGGCTGGCAGTGCGGCGGAACTCGACGTCGACCCCGCGCGGCTGGCCGTAGCGGGCAGCAGCGCCGGCGGCACCCTGGCCGCATCCCTGGCGCAGCGCGCCGTCGACGGGTCGCTACCGCCCGTCGTGTTCCAGCTGCTGCACCAGCCGGTGCTCGACGATCGCGCTACCGCGTCGAAATCGGAGTTTCGCACCAGCCCGGCCTTCGACGGCGAGGCAGCCGAACTGATGTGGGGCTACTACCTGGGCGAAGGATCGCCGGATGCCGTGCCGGCGCGGCGCGCCGAATTGCGTGGTCTGCCGTCAGCTTTGATCACCTGTGCAGAAATCGATCCGTTCCGCGACGAAGCGATCGACTACGCGCTGCGGCTACTGCGCGCCGGAGTCTGTACCGAGCTGCACGTGTTTGCGCGCACCTGCCACGGCTTCGATTCGCTGCTACCCGATTGGTCGGACTCGCAGCGGCTGTTCGCGCTGCAAGGCAATGCCCTGACGAACGCCTTCTACGGCAACTAGCGCGGCGTTCGGCGCGAAACATGCTGGAATACAGCCATGGCTATCGTCCCGCCGGCACCAGCGCAGCTCACCAGCAGCGAGTTCCCGGTGCTGTGGCCGGTGGGCACCCGGTGGGCCGACAACGACATGTTCGGCCATCTCAACAACGCGGTCTACTACCAGCTGTTCGACACCGCGATCAACGCCTTCATCACCCTGGGCACCGGGCTTGACCCGGTCACCATGCCGGCGCTGGGCGTCGTCGCCGAATCGGGCTGCCGCTATTTCTCCGAGCTGAAATTCCCACAAAGCCTCGAGGTGGGCCTGGCCGTGACACGGCTGGGCCGCAGCAGCGTCACCTACCGGCTCGGCGTGTTCGAGTCCAAACAGGGCTCGCAAGAAGGCCAGCCGCCGCGACCGGTCACCGCGCTCGGACATTGGGTGCACGTCTACGTCGACCGGGCCAGCCGCAAATCCGTTCCGATTCCCGACCCCATCCGCACCCTGCTGTCGACGGCCTGCGTCGAGGACGAATCGGCTTAGCGCCCGAGATACCGCCCTGCGCCGGGACTTTCGCTTGCCCGGCTATGCTTCGCCCATGCCCGTTTTGAGCAAAACCGTCGAGGTCGACGCCAACGCCGACGCGATCATGGCCATCGTCGCCGACTTCGAGCGGTACCCGGACTGGAGCGAGGGCGCAAAGGGCTGCTGGGTGCTTGCCCGCTACGACGACGGCCGGCCCAGCCAGATTCGCCTGGACGCCGCCTACCAAGGCTTCGAGGGAACCTTCATTCAGGCCATCTACTACCCGGGACCGAACCAGATTCAGACCGTCCTGCAGCAGGGCGAGCTGTTCAAGAAACAGGAACAGCTGTTCAGCGTCGTGGAAATGGGCGCCGCGAGCTTGCTCACCGTGGACATCGACGTCGAACCGTCGATGCCGGTGCCCGCGCCGATGGTGAAGATGATGCTGAACAACGTGCTCGACCACCTGGCCGACAACCTCAAGAAGCGCGCCGAACAGCTAGCCGCCAGCTAATTGCGCATTGCGGCAGGCGAGATTGACGTTAGCGTGCTGACCCCTCGTGTTTCTTCGCGCCAACGTCAATCTCGATAAGCATCGCCGGGCTAACCGAAAATCCCGGCCCCGTTCAGCATTTCGGTGAGCCGCCGTGCGGCGTCGGTGAATTGCCAGACCGTGTGCTCGATCACCGCGGGTGTGTCGCGGCGGCGCAGCGCGGCGATCAACTGCCGATGATTCTCGACCGCGGCGACACCCCACTGCGGGTCGCCGGCGTACACCAGCACCGGCATATACCGGGCGGCGTTGAGCAGGAACCAGGCCAGTTTGATCCGCCCGCTGGCCTGGTTGAAGACGCGATGGAACGAGAACTCGATGCCCGCGATGGTTTCGGGATCACTGGAGCCCACGGCCGCGACAAGCGAATTGTTGATGCGCTCGAGCTCGTCGATTTCGGTCTCGGTGATGTGATCGGTGGCCGCCTCGGCCAGTTCCCGGGCGATAGTCGCCTGCAGCCAGAAAATGTCGTCGATGTCCCGGCGGCTCAGCGGGAGCACCACATGGCCGCGGTGCGGCTCCAGTTGCACCATGCCCTCACCGCGAAGCTTCAGCAACGCTTCGCGCACCGGTGTGACACTGACCCCGAGTTCGGCCGCGGTCTCGTCGAGGCGTATGAAGGTGCCCGGGCGCAACGCGCCGGACATGATCGCGGCCCTCAGGTGCCCGGCGACCTCGTCCGACAGCTGCGCCCGGCGCAGCTGTCGCCGCCTGCCGTGGGGTCGCATAGATAGAGGTACGTTCACGTGGGTTGCCAGGGCTTTCGGGGCGGTTTTCAATGATTTTTCAGGGCGTTTTCAGAGCGTTTTCAGGGCGTAACAGGGCTTGTCATCAGGGCGGTAAAGCCATAGTGTGACCCACACAACACTATGTTTTATCAAATATCAACCTGTCGCAAGCGGTGCGCGAGTGAAGGGAAGGCATTAGTTGACCGCGCAACTTGCTAGCCACGAGGCACAAGCATCGCAGCCGTCACACCCGCACGAGCAGCCGTATCTGGCCCGGCGCCAGAACTGGGTCAACCAGCTCGAGCGGCACGCGCTGATGCAGCCGCAAGCTGTCGCGCTGCGGTTCACCGGGAAGACTCTGACCTGGGCTGACCTGCAGCGACGGGTCGGCGCGCTGGCCGGAGCGCTGCACCGCCGCGGGGTCGGCTCCGGCGACCGGGTGATGATTTTGATGCTCAACCGCCCCGAGTTCGTCGAGGCGATGCTGGCCGCCAACTTGCTCGGGGCTATCGCGGTTCCGCTGAACTTCCGGCTCACCCCGTCCGAAATCGCTCTCCTGGTCGAAGACTGCGAAGCGCGGGTCATGGTCACCGAAGCCGTGCTGGCCCCGGTGGCCACCGGGGCCCGCGACATTCAGCCGCTGCTGGGCACGGTGATCGTGGCCGGCGGGGCAGGCGACGACAGCGTGCTGGGTTACGAAGACCTGGTCGACGAGCCCGGCGGCGCGGCCGAGTCGGCGGATGTCCCCAACGATTCGCCGGCGCTGATCATGTACACCTCGGGCACCACCGGGCGTCCCAAGGGCGCGGTGCTCACCCACACCAACTTGACCGGGCAGACGATGACCGGGCTCTACACCAACGGCGCCGACATCAACAACGACGTCGGCTTCGTGGGTGTCCCGTTGTTCCACATCGCCGGGGTGGGCAACCTGCTGGGTGGGCTGCTGCTGGGCTTGCCGACGGTGATCTATCCGCTCGGTGCGTTTGACCCGGGCCAGCTGCTCGACGTGCTGGCGGCCGAGAAGGTCACCGGCATCTTCCTGGTACCTGCCCAATGGCAGGCGGTCTGCGCCGAACAGCAAGCCCACCCCCGTGACCTGAAGCTGCGGATCATGTCGTGGGGCGCGGCGCCCGCTCCAGATGCGCTGCTGCGGGAGATGTCGGCGACATTCCCCGGTACCCAGATTTTGGCCGCGTTCGGCCAGACCGAGATGTCTCCGGTCACCTGCATGTTGCTGGGCGAGGACGCGATCCGTAAGCGCGGATCGGTCGGCAAGGTGATCCCGACGGTCGCCGCCCGCGTGGTCGACGAAAACATGAACGACGTGCCGATCGGTGAGGTCGGTGAAATCGTCTATCGGGCACCCACATTGATGAGCGGTTACTGGAACAATCCGGAGGCCACCGCGGAGGCGTTTGCGGGCGGCTGGTTCCATTCCGGCGACCTCGTCCGGATGGACGAGGAGGGCTACATCTGGGTGGTGGACCGCAAGAAGGACATGATCATCTCCGGCGGCGAGAACATCTACTGCGCCGAGGTGGAGAACGTTCTCGCCGGTCATCCCGGCATCGTCGAGGTCGCGGTCATTGGCCGCACCCACGAAAAGTGGGGCGAGGTGCCGATCGCGATCGTGGCCATCACCGAGGACGGACCGCGCCTGGATGACCTGGACGGGTTCTTGACTGAGCGGCTCGCACGCTACAAGCACCCCAAGGCGCTCGAGATCGTCGATGCGCTGCCCCGGAATCCGGCCGGTAAGGTCCTCAAGACTGAGTTGCGGGTTCGCTACGGAAACGCGGACCCGGCTCAAAAGCAGGCTACTTCAAGGGATTTCACGGCAGGAGACGAAAGCTGATCGATACTGTAACGTTTGCCCACCGTTGACGAAGGGTTAATTGTGCAGATGCAGTTCACACCTGCTTGGCCATCGGGTACATTCCTGTGGTCTCCGTTACTACTTGCCAGTAGGGAGTCGGTGGTCACACATGTGGATCCGGGGCAAGGTGGGGCATTCCCCAGCCGCCCGGCGGCGAAGGAGCTAGGCGTGCGACACGATTCGTGGCGCCGCGAGACGAGCGGTACCGGCGTAAGGGGGCAGTGGTGACGACGTCGTCGGGTCCGCACTTGGCCGGCTACCTGCGCGACCAGCTGGAGCCACCGCTGACGCTGATCGGCGGCTTCTTCCGGATGTGTGTTCTGACCGGCAGGGCGTTGCTACGTCGGCCATTCCAGTGGCGCGAGTTCATCTTGCAGTGCTGGTTCATCATGCGGGTCGCATTCCTGCCGACAGTCTTTGTCTCGATCCCGCTCACCGTGCTGCTGATCTTCACCCTCAACGTGCTGCTGGCCCAGTTCGGTGCCGCCGACCTGTCCGGCGCCGGCGCCGCGATCGGTGCGGTCACCCAGCTCGGCCCGTTGACTACGGTGCTGGTGGTGGCCGGCGCCGGATCGACCGCGATCTGCGCCGACCTGGGCGCGCGCAACATCCGCGAGGAAATCGACGCGATGGAAGTGCTTGGCATCGACCCGATCCACCGGCTGGTGGTGCCCCGGGTGCTCGCCGCGACCCTGGTCGCCACGCTGTTGAACGGCCTGGTCATCACCGTTGGCCTGGTGGGTGGTTACCTGTTCGGGGTGTACCTGCAGAATGTCTCGGGCGGCGCCTACCTGGCGACCCTGACCACGATCACCGGGCTGCCCGAGGTCGTCATCGCGACCATCAAGGCCGCGATCTTCGGCCTGATCGCCGGCCTCGTCGGCTGCTTCCGCGGGCTGACGGTGCGCGGCGGCTCCAAGGGCCTGGGCACTGCCGTCAACGAAACCGTGGTGCTCTGCGTCGTCGCGCTGTACGCGGTGAACGTCGTGCTGACCACGATCGGCGTGCGATTCGGGACGGGGCACTGACATGACCAACGTCGCCGTATTGCGCTCCCGCTTCCCGCGGGCAGCCGAAAACCTGAATCGCTATGGCGGTGCCGCCGGCCGCGGCCTCGACGACATCGGCCGGATGGCCTGGTTCGGCGCGGTGGCGCTCGGACATGTCCCGCATGCGCTGCGCAACTACCGCAAGGAGACCCTGCGGCTTATCGCCCAAATCGGCATGGGCACCGGCGCCATGGCCGTTATTGGCGGCACCGTCGCCATCGTCGGCTTCGTCACGCTGTCCGGTAGCTCCCTGGTAGCCATCCAGGGTTTCGCGTCCCTGGGAAATATCGGCGTTGAGGCTTTCACCGGCTTCTTCGCCGCACTGATCAACGTCCGCATCGCCGCCCCCGTCGTCACCGGCATTGCGATGGCCGCCACCGTCGGCGCCGGCGCCACCGCCGAGCTCGGCGCCATGCGGATCAGCGAAGAGATTGACGCCCTGGAAGTGATGGGCATCAAGTCGATCTCGTTCCTGGCGACCACCCGGATCATGGCCGGGCTGGTGGTGATCATCCCGATCTACTCGATGGCGATCATCATGACTTTCCTGTCCCCGCAGATCACCACGACGGTGATCTACGGACAGTCCAACGGCACCTATGACCACTACTTCCGGACGTTCCTGCGACCCGATGACGTGTTCTGGTCATTCGTGGAGGCCATCCTGATCACGGGAGTCGTGATGATCACCCACTGCTTCTACGGCTACAACGCCGGCGGCGGACCCGTCGGCGTCGGCGAGGCCGTCGGTCGCTCGATGCGCTTCTCACTGGTTTCGGTGCAGGTTGTCGTGTTGTCCGCCGCGTTGGCGCTTTACGGCGTCAACCCGAACTTCGCCCTAACGGTGTAATGCCCATGACCCGACCCGGAAAAATCAACGCATCGCGGACACCGCCCTACAAGTTGGCGGGCATCGGCTTGATGGTCGTTGGTGCGCTCGTTTTCGTGATGGTCTACGGGCAGTTCCGTGGCGACTTCACCCCCAAAACCAAGTTGACGATGCTGGCCGCGCGGGCCGGGCTGGTGATGGACCCGGGCTCGAAGGTCACCTACAACGGAGTCGAGATCGGCCGGGTGGACACCATCTCCGAGATCGTCCGCGACGGCAAGCCCGCGGCCAAGTTCACCCTGGACGTCTACCCCAGGTACCTGTCGCTGATCCCATCCAACGTGAACGCCGACATCAAGGCCACCACGGTGTTCGGTGGCAAGTATGTGTCGCTGACGACGCCGCAGAACCCGTCGCCGCAAAAGCTCAGCGCGTCGTCGGTGATCGACGCGAGGTCGGTGACGACGGAGATCAACACGTTGTTCCAGACCATCACCTCGATCTCGGAGAAGGTGGATCCGGTCAAGCTGAACCTGACGCTCAGCGCGGCCGCGCAATCGCTGGCCGGCTTGGGCGACAAGTTCGGGCAGTCGATCGTCAACGCCAACGCCGTCCTCGACGACGTCAACCCGCAGATGCCGCAGATCCGCCACGACATCCAACAGCTGGCCGGCCTTGGTGACACCTACGCCAACGCCTCGCCGGACCTGTTCGACTTCCTCAACAACGCGGTCGTCACCTCCCGCACGATCAACCAGCAGCAAAAGGACTTGGATCAAGCGCTGTTGTCGGCGGCCGGGTTCGGCAACACCGGTGCGGAGATCTTCGAGAAGGGCGGGCCGTATCTGGCACGCGGCGCCCAGGACCTGGTGCCGACGGCACAGCTGCTGGACACTTACAGCCCGGAGATCTTCTGCACGCTGCGCAACTACCACGACATCGAGCCCAAGGCCGCCTCGTTCCTCGCCGGCAACGGGTACTCGCTGAACGCCCACACCGAGGCGCTCTCCGGCCTTGGCCTGTTGGCCAACCCCGTCTCGGCGGTAGCCACGATCGCCAGCTTGGTCGGCGGCCTCGCCGGGGTAGTCGGTGGAGCGCCGAACCCCTACATCTATCCCGAGAACCTGCCGCGAGTGAACGCCCGCGGTGGCCCGGGCGGTGCGCCGGGTTGCTGGCAGCACATCACCCATGACCTTTGGCCCGCACCCGAGTTGGTGATGGACTCCGGCAACAGCATCGCGCCGTACAACCACCTCGACACCGGTTCGCCCTACGTAATCGAGTATGTGTGGGGCCGTCAGGTAGGGGATAACACGATCAACCCATGAAAATCACCGGAACCATCATTCGACTCGGCATCTTCTCGCTGGTGCTGCTGCTTTTCACCGTGATGATCGTCGTGGTGTTCGGCCAGATGCGATTTGACCGCACCAACGCGTATTCGGCGGAATTCAGCAACATCAGCGGGCTGCGGCAGGGCCAATTCGTCCGCGCCTCGGGCGTGGAGATCGGCAAGGTCGACTCGGTGCAGCTGATCGACAGCGGCAAGCGCGTGCGGGTGAAGTTCAACGTCGATCGCTCTGTTCCGCTGTATCAGTCGACGACGGCGCAGATTCGCTACCTCGACCTGATCGGCAACCGGTACCTCGAGCTCAAGCGAGGCGAGGGCGAAGGCGCCGACAAGGTGCTCTCGCCGGGTGGATTCATCCCGCTGTCGCGGACCTCGCCGGCACTCGACCTCGATGCGCTGATCGGTGGTTTCAAGCCGCTGTTCCGGGCGCTGGACCCGGAGAAGGTCAACACGATCGCGACCGCGCTCGTCACGGTGTTCCAGGGTCAGGGCGGCACCATCAACGACATCCTCGACCAGACCGCGCAACTCACCAGCCATATCGGCGAGCGTGACCAGGCGATCGGCGAGGTGATCAAGAACCTGAACATCGTCTTGGACACGACGGTCAAGCATCGCCAGCAATTCGATCAGACCATCAACAACCTGGAGGTGCTGATCACCGGGCTCAAGGACCACGGCGACCAACTGGCCGGTGGGACCGCACACATTAGTAATGCCGCGGGCACCGTGGCCGACCTGCTGAGCGAGGACCGCGCCCTGCTGCACAAGAGCATCAACTACCTGGATGGGATTCAGCAGCCGCTGATCGACCAGCAGGACCAACTGCAGGACTACCTCAAGAAGGTGCCGACCGCGCTGAACATGATCGGGCGCGCCATCGGCTCCTATGGAGACTTCGTGAACTTCTACGCCTGCGACATCACGTTGAAGATCAACGGCCTGCAGGGTGGTGGCCCGGTCCGCACGGTCCGGCTCTTCCAGCAGCCGACGGGTAGGTGCACGCCGCAATGAGAACGCTGGAACCTCCGAACCGGCTTCGGATCGGCCTGATGGGCATCGTGGTTACGGTGCTCGTGATCGGTGTCGGGCAGAGCTTCACCAGTGTCCCGATCCTGTTCGCCAAACCGGCCTATTACGGACAGTTCTCCGACTCCGGTGGGATCAGTGTGGGCGACAAGGTGCGCATCGCCGGCATGGATGTCGGCAAGGTCGAGGGCCTCACGATCGACGGCGACCACATCCAGATGAAATTCTCGATCGGCACCAACACGATCGGCACCGAGAGCCGACTGGCGATCCGCACCGACACGATCCTCGGTAAGAAGGTCATGGAGATCGAGGCGCGAGGCCCCAAACAGCTGCGGCCCGGGGCCACGTTGCCGATCGGTCAGAGCACTACGCCCTATCAGATCTACGACGCCTTCTTCGACGTCACCAAGGCCGCCTCCGGCTGGGACATCGACACCGTCAAAAAGTCGTTGCATGTGCTCTCGGAGACCATCGACCAGACCTACCCGCACCTGAGCGCCGCACTCGAAGGCGTTTCCAAGTTCTCCGACACCGTCGGCAAGCGTGACGCGGAGGTCAAACACCTGCTTGCCCAGGCCAACCAGGTGGCCAGCGTCCTCGGCGATCGCAGCGAGCAGGTCGACCGCCTGCTGGTGAACGCCAAGACGCTGCTGGCGGCATTCAACGAACGTGGCCAGGCCATCAACGCGTTGCTGAGCAACGTCGCCGCTTTCTCGGAGCAGGTGAAGGGTCTGATCAACGACAATCCGAACCTGAACCACGTGCTGGAGCAGTTGCGCACGATCAGCCAGATCCTGGTTGAGCGCAAAGACGACGTGGCAGCGGGGCTGACCGAGGTCGGCCATTTCCTGCCGTCATTGAACGAGGCCATCGCGTCGGGACCCTTCTTTAAGGTGGTCCTGCACAACCTGGCGCTCTACCAGATCATCCAGCCTTGGGTGGACGCCGCTTTCAAGAAGCGCGGCATCGACCCCGAAAACTTCTGGCGCAGTGCCGGTCTGCCGGAATACCGCTGGCCCGACCCCAACGGCACCCGGTTCCCCAACGGTGCGCCGCCGCCGGCACCGCCCGCGCTGGAAGGCACCCCGGAGCATCCCGGACCGGCTATCCCGCCTGGATCGCCGTGCTCGTACACGCCGGCGAACCCGGGCGGCAACGTCACCGTCGGCGACGAGGGTCTGCCACGGCCGTGGAACCCGCTGCCCTGTGCGGGTGCAGGTATCGGTCCGTTCGGCGGCCCCGGGTTCCCGGCGCCGGTGGACGTCGCGACGTCACCGCCGAACCCGGACGGTCTGCCGCCCACTCCCGGCATTCCGATTGCCGGGCGCCCGGGCGATCCGCCTCCGAATGTTCCGGGCACACCGGTGCCGCTGCCGACGCAAGCACCGCCCGGCGCGCGTACCGAGAACCTGGCGCCGGCCGGGCCGACGCCGCCGCAGTCGACGTTCGCGCCGGGCCTCCCGCCGGGTCCGGCGGCCCCGCCCGGGCCGGGGAACCAATTGCCGGCACCGTTCATCAATCCGGGCGGATCGGGTGGTAGTGGTGTCACGGGAGGTAGCCAGAATTGAGCACCATCTTTGACATCCGCAACGTGCGGCTACCGAAGTTCACCCGGACGACGGTGATCATCGGGTCGCTGGTGATAGTGGTGGCCCTCGTGGTCGGCTATGTCGGTTACCGGTTGTTCGAGAAGTTGACGAACAACACCGTGGTCGCCTACTTCCCGGCGGCGAACGCTCTCTACAAGGGTGACAAGGTCCAGATCATGGGCCTGCGGGTCGGCGCGATCGACGAGATCGAGCCGGTCGGCGACAAGATGAAGGTGACGTTCCACTACGAGAACAAATACAAGGTTCCCGCCAACGCCTCCGCGGTGATCCTGAACCCCACCCTGGTGGCGTCGCGCGCGATCCAGCTGGAGCCGCCCTACAAGGGTGGGCCGGTGCTGAACGACAACGCCGTGATCCCCGAAGAGCGCACCCAGGTGCCGGTGGAATGGGACGAACTGCGTAACAGCATCACCAACATCATCTCGAAGCTGGGCCCCACCAAGGAGCAGCCGACGGGGCCGTTCGGTGAGGTCATCTCGTCATTCGCCGACGGACTGGCCGGCAAGAGTAAGCAGATCAACACGGCGCTCAACAGCCTGTCGTCGGCGCTGAACGCGTTGAACGAGGGCCGCGGCGACTTCTTCGCGGTGGTGCGCAGCCTGGCGCTGTTCGTCAACGCGCTACACCAGGACGACGCGCAGTTTGTCGCGCTGAACCAGAACCTGGCAGATGTCACCGGGCGGCTGGCGAGCTCAGATGGCGATCTGTCCAATGCCATCCAGCAGTTCGACAGCCTGCTGACCACCGTGCGCCCGTGGCTGAACAAGAACCGTGAGGTGCTGTCCACCGATGTCAACAACCTGGCCACCGCGACGAACACGCTGCTGCAGCCGGATCCGCTGAACGGACTGGAGACCGCCCTGCACGTCCTGCCGACGGCCGCGGCGAACATCAACCAGATCTATCACCCGTCGCACGGTTCCGTGGTCGCCATCCCAGCGATCACCAACTTCGCGAACCCGATGCAGTTCATCTGCAGCTCGATCCAGGCCGGCAGCCGGCTCGGCTACCAGGAATCGGCCGAACTGTGCGCGCAATATCTGGCGCCGGTCCTGGACGCGATCAAGTTCAACTACCTACCGTTCGGCTTGAACGCATTCAGCACCGCCGAGACGTTGCCCAAGGAAGTCGCCTATTCGGAAGATCGGCTGCATCCGCCGAACGGCTACAAGGACACGACCGTCCCAGGCATCTGGGTGCCGGACACGCCGACGTCGCACCGCAACACCCAGCAGGGCTGGATCGTGGCCCCGGGTATGCAGGGCCAGCAGGTCGGTCCGATCACCGCGGGCCTGATGGCTCCCGACTCGCTTGCTGAACTGATGGGCGGCCCCAACATCGAACCGGTCCAGTCTCAATACCAGACCCCGCCGGGGCCGCCGAACGCCTACGACGAAAACCCGATCCTGCCGCCGATCGGACTGCGGGCTCCTACGCCGATCGGTCCGCCGCCACCGGGACCGGGAGTACTCCCGGGACCCGTGGCTCCGACGCCCGCGCCGGTCGGTGCACCGGCACCCAATGCCGGTGGTCCGCCAGCGCCAGTTGACGCAGGGCTGGGCCAGTGACCGCGGTGCGCGCGGTGAGCGCGCTGATTCGACACCGGGCCTGGCAGGGCCTGGTGCTGCTGGTCATAGCGACGGCGCTGAGCTCCTGCGGGTGGCGAGGCATCTCCAACGTGGC
Source organism: Mycobacterium montefiorense (assembly GCF_003112775.1). GTDB lineage: Bacteria > Actinomycetota > Actinomycetes > Mycobacteriales > Mycobacteriaceae > Mycobacterium > Mycobacterium montefiorense. Next base: position 354,687 of record NZ_BFCH01000017.1, read on the forward strand.
GATCCCGGGCGGCCCGGGCAGCGGGTCGGGGGCCTACACCGTCTATGTGCAGGTGCCGGACACTCTGGCGATCAACGGCAACAGCAAGGTGATGGTCGCCGATGTGTTCGTCGGCTCGATCAAGGCCATCAACCTAAAGAACTGGGTGGCCACGCTGACTCTGGGTATCAAGGGCGGCGTCAAGCTACCGAAGAACGCCATCGCGAGGATCGGCCAGACGTCGTTGCTGGGTTCTCAGCACGTGCAGCTGTCGGCTCCGCCGAACCCGTCGCCGGAGCTGCTCAGGGACGGCGACACCATTCCGCTGAAGAATTCGTCCTCGTATCCGACCACCGAGCAGACGCTGGCCAGCCTGTCGTTGATCTTGCGTGGTGGCGGCATCCCGAACCTGGAGGTGCTGCAGAACGAGGTCTACAACATCTTCAACGGGCGCGGGGAACAGATCCGGTCCTTCCTGGGCAAGCTGGATACCTTCACCACCCAGCTCAACCAGCAGCGTGATGACATCACCCACGCGATCGACTCGACCAATCGGCTGCTGGTCTACGTTGGTGGCCGCTCGGATGTGCTCGATCGAGTGCTGACTGACATTCCGCCGCTGATCAAGCATTTCGCCGACACCAAGAACTTGCTGATCAACGCCGTCGATGCGGTGGGCCGGCTCAGCGGATCCGCCGACCAGTACCTGTCGGAGGCCCGCGCGCCGCTGCATACCGATCTGCAGGCGCTGCAATGCCCGCTGAAGGAACTCGGCCGCTCATCGCCGTATCTGATCGGCGCGCTGAAGCTGATCCTGACGCAGCCGTTCGACATCGACACCGTCCCGAAGATGTTCCGCGGTGACTACGTGAACATCTCGCTGACGCTTGACGTGACCTACAGCTCTGTCGACAACGCGTTCCTCACCGGAACCGGATTGTCGGGCGCGCTGCGAGCACTCGAGCAGTCCTTCGGTCGCGACCCGGAGACGATGATCCCCGACGTCCGCTACACGCCGAACCCGAATGACGCGCCCGGCGGCCCGCTGGTGGAAAGAGGGGACAGAAGTTGCTGACTCCATTCATTAGGCGCCAGCTGTGGTTATTCCTGGTCCTGACGGTTGTTTCGCTGCTGGTGCTGGGCATCTACTACCTGCAGGTGCCAAGCCTGATGGGGATAGGCCGCTATTCACTCAAGGCCCAATTGCCGGCATCGGGTGGCCTGTACCCGACGGCCAACGTGACCTATCGAGGCATCACGATCGGCAAGGTCACCGACGTCGAGCCGACTGAGCACGGCGCCGAGGCGACGATGAGCATCGACAGCCAGTACAAGATCCCGGTCGACGCGATCGCGAACGTTCACTCGGTGTCGGCGGTCGGTGAGCAGTATCTGGACCTGGTCTCGACCGGGAACCCCGGAAAGTATCTCGCCGACGGGCAAACCATCTCCAAGGGCACGGTGCCCGCCGAGATCGGGCCGGCGCTCGACACCGCTAACCGCGGGCTTGAGGCGTTGCCCAGGGACAAGATCGGCAAACTGCTCGACGAGACGGCGGAGTCCGTCGGTGGCCTGGGACCGGCACTGCAGCGGCTGGTCGACTCCACGCAGGCGATCGTCGGCGATTTCCGGACGAACATCACCAACGTCAACGACATCATCCAGAACTCCGGTGGAGTGCTGGACAGCCAAGTGAAGTCGGGTGACGCGATCGAGCGTTGGGCGCGCAACCTGAACACGCTGGCGTCGCAGGCCGCGGCGCGCGACAGCAACGTGAAAAGCGTTCTGTCCCAAGCGGCGCCGACCGCCGACCAGGTCAACGAGGTCTTCAGCGACGTGCGGGAGTCGCTGCCGCAGACGCTGGCGAATCTCGAGGTGGTATTCGACTTGCTCAAGCGTTACCACACCGGGCTGGAGCAGGTGCTGGTGTTCCTGCCGCAGGGCGCCTCGATCGCTCAGACGGTGGCCGCGCCGTTCCCGAACCAGGCCGCACTCGACCTGGCGCTGTCGATCAACCAGCCGCCGCCATGCCTGACCGGCTTCATTCCGGCCCCGGACTGGCGGTCGCCGGCCGACACCAGCATCCAGCCGTTGCCGTCGGGTACCTACTGCAAGATTCCGATGGATACGCCGGCCAACAGCGTGCGTGGATCGCGCAACATCCCGTGTACGGATATCCCCGGCAAGCGGGCGGCGACGCCGCGCGAGTGCCGCGACCCCAACCCGTACGTTCCGGCCGGGACGAACCCCTGGTTCGGCGACCCGAACCAGATCCTGACCTGCCCCGCGCCGGGAGCGCGATGCGATCAGTCGGTGCGCCCGGGCATGGTGATCCCGGCGCCGTCGATCAACAACGGCATGAACCCGGCGCCCTCGGACCGAGTCGCGGGGACGCCCCCGGCGACCAGTGACCCCTTGACACGGCCCGGGTCCGGTACCGTGCAGTGCAACGGACAGCAGCCCAACCCGTGTGTTTACACCCCCACCGGACCTCCCTCGGCGGTATACAGTCCGCAGAGCGGTGAACTGGTAGGGCCCGACGGCGTCAAATACTCCGTCGAAAACTCGACCAAAACAGGAGACGACGGATGGAAGGAGATGCTGGCGCCAGCCAGCTGAACCCACCACCGATGTCGATGATTAGTCGTCTGCGTCGGAGGCGGCCGAAGATTCGTCAGGAATCGGACGACGTCACCGACGAGAGCAACACCGAGGTGAAGACCGAGGACTCGCCTGAGCCCGAGGCCGACCAAACCGATACCGAGGTGACGGTCGAGGATTCGCCTGAACCCGAAACCGAAGACACCGAAGCCGCCGAACCATCGGAGGCCGAAGCCGTGCCGGCGGCCGACGAGGCCGAACAGCCGGAGACCGAGCAGTCAGATGTCGACGCCGCGACCGGGGATCCGGCCGAGGCGGACGCCGATGCCACCGGCCCGGTGCGCGCTGCGTCGGGTCTGGGCCGCGTGTGGCTGGCCGGAATTGCCGCTGCGCTCGTCCTGCTGGCCGGTGGCATCGGCACCGGAGGCTACTTGGCGCTGCGGTATCACCACGACAGCCAGACCATCGCCCGTAACAACGACGCGGCGCTCAAGGCAGCGATCGACTGCGTTTCGGCGACGCAAGCGCCCGACACCAACGCGATGATCGCCAGCGAGCGAAAGATCATCGAGTGCGGCACCGACGCTTTCCGCGAACAGGCGATGGTCTACACCGGCATGCTTGTGCAGGCCTATCAGTCGGCGAACGTCCACGTTCAGGTCGCGGATGTGCGGGCAGCGGTGGAGCGCAACAACAAAGACGGCTCGATCGATGTGCTGGTGGCGATGCGCGTCAAGGTGGCCACTGATCAGTCGCAGAACGAAACCGGCTATCGGCTGCGGGTGAAGATGGCGATCGACGAAGGCCAGTACCGAATAGCCAGGCTCGACCAGGTGACGAAGTGACGGTGGTGGTCGAGGAAACTCAGACCACGGTCGCCCAAGTGTCATCGGAGAATGCCTTGGCGCCCTGGCATATTCGCGCCTGCGCGTTCGCCGTCGACGTCCTGCCCACCACTACCGTGGCAACGACCATGGTGTTGGTGTCGTTCAGCGTGCCGGCCCGCGGCCTGTGGTGGTGGCTCTGCGTCAGTGTTCTTGGCATCGCGATCCTGGCGATGTTGGTCAACCGGCTGCTGCTGCCGATCATCCTCGGCTGGAGCCTGGGACGCGCCTTATGCGGTATCGCGGTGACCCGTTCCGATGGCGCGGCCATCGGCGCGTGGGGCTTGCTGCTGCGGGACGTGGCTCACCTGCTCGACACCGTCTCGGTGGTGGGATGGCTTTGGCCGCTGTGGGATTCGCAGCGCCGCACCTTCGCCGACATGCTGCTGCGCACCGAAGTGCGATCGCGGGTGCCCGAGCTGCCACGCGCCGATATCCGGCGGTGGACGGGCATCGCGGTGCTCACCGCGGCCGGGCTGTGCCTGGCCGGTGTGGTCGTCAGTTACGCGGTCGTCTACTCCCGCGATCGGGCGACCGATGAAACGCGCGCACAGATCGCGATCCAGGGACCGAAGATCGTCGCGCAGATGCTGACCTACGACCCTAAGACGCTGCACGACGATTTCGCGCGTGCCCAGTCGCTTGCGACCGATAACTATCGGGGCCAGCTAAAGGCCCAGCAGGACCTTGTCCAAAAGGGAAACCCGGTCATCAACGAGTACTGGGTGACCGACAGCTCGATCGAATCGGCATCGCCGGATCGGGCGACGATGCTGCTGTTCATGCAGGGGCGGCGAGGCGCAGCCCCCGAGGAGCGATACATCACCGCTACCGTGCGCGTGCAGTTCGCGAGGGACGGCGACGGCCACTGGCGCGTTGACAACCTCACCGTGCTGACGAAGCCGAAACTGCCGGGGAACGGAAAATGAGTCCCCGCCGCAAGTTTGAGCCCGGACAGGGAGCGCTACTCGTCGCGACCGACCCGGTGACCGAGCGCCGGCCGTGGGGGCTGCCGCTGGTGACTTCGATCGCCGGGCTGCTGATGGCGATGGCGATCACGCTGACCACCCTGATGCTGATCTCGCATGAAACCCGTGAGCACGTCGCGTCCAAGGACCGCGAGGTGCTCAACTACGTGACGGGATTCATGACGGAGTTCACCTCACTCGACCCGTATCACGCCAACGACTACGTCCTGCGGGTATTGGCCCAAGCGACGGGCGATTTCGCCAAGCAGTATCACGAAAAGGCCAACGAGATCCTGCTGCAGGTCGCCCGGGCGGAGCCTGCGAAAGGCACCATCCTGGGTGCGGCCGTGGAGCGGTGGAATGACGACGGCAGCGCCACCGTTATGGTCGCGACCGAGGTCACGTCCAAGTCGCCGGATCAAAAGCAGGTGTTCGCGAACACCAATCGTTGGACGGCAACTGCTACGCGGGAAGGGAATCAGTGGAAGATAAGCAGCCTGCTGCAGGTGATCTGACCGCCGAGTCGGCCTCCGACGAGACCGCCGAGCGCGACGAAAATGCCTCCGCGGCAACCGAAGCCGACACGGATACCGCCGAAGCGACCGACGGCGCGGATCAGCCCGACGGTGACGATGAAGCGGACGCTGACGAGACCGGCGAGTCCGCGGCGGAGACCAATAAAGGTCGCCGTCGGCGCACCCGGCTGGCCGGAAAGTGGATGGCCGTCGCCGCGGTGTTGGCCGCCTTGCTGTTCGTGGGCTCCGCGGCATTCGTGGGCGCGACCATGCAGCCCTACCTGACCGACCGTGCCGCGGCGGCAACCAAGCTCAATGCGGCCCGGACCGCGGCCAACGCGATTATAACGCTGTGGACCTACACGCCGGAGAACATGGACAGCCTCGCCGATCGCGCGTCGGCCTATCTCAGCGGCGACTTCGAGGCGCAGTACCGCAAGTTCGTCGACGCCATCGTGGCGCCCAACAAGCAAGCCAAAATCAGCAATCGGACCCAAGTCATCGGCGCGGCAGTCGAATCGCTGGACGGCGCGAACGCGGTCGTGATCGTGTACACCAACACCACCTCGACCAGCCCGCTGACCAAGAACATCCCGGCGCTGAAGTACCTGTCCTATCGGCTGTTCATGAAGCGTGCGAACGGGCGTTGGCTGGTGACCAGGATGACGACGGTGACCTCGCTGGATCTCACGCCGCATACCTAAACCGGCCGAACCGCGGTCGCCGAAATATACTGCACCCCGTGGCCACGTCGCCGGTATCCGAGCGATCGACTGTTGCGGCATTGCTCCTGCTGACCTTCGCCACCGGCCTGGCCGACTCGCTCAGTATCTTGGTCCTCGGCCACGTGTTCGTCGCCAACATGACCGGCAACGTGATCTTCCTCGGCTTCTGGATGGCCCCGCGGACCAGCGTCGACCTGACCGCGGTGTCGGTGGCGCTACCCACCTTCATCGCCACCACCATCCTGTCCGGCCGGCTGTCCCGCTACTTCGGTGACCGGGCCCGGACCTGGATCACCACCGTGCTGACCGCGGAAATCGGGCTGCTGGTGAGCTTGTCGATCCTGGCCGGCACCGGGGTGCTGCATTACCACGACAACACCAAACTGATCATGATCGGGTTCCTCACGGTGACGTTCGGTCTGCAGCATTCGAGTGCTCGTCAGTTCGGAATCCAGGAACTCTCCACCACGGTGCTGACGTCGACGATCGTCAGTCTCGGTTTGGACAGCCGATTGGCCGGTGGCACGGGTGAACGCCAAAAGCTGCGTTTCAGTGTGGTTTTCACGATGTGTGCCGGTGCTTTTCTCGGTGCGACATTGTCGCGGTTCGTCATCGCCCCGGTATTCACGCTGACGGCAGCCGTGGTGGCGGCCAGCCTGCTGATCTTCCGACTAGCGCCTGGCGCCCCGGAAAATGGTGTCGCTGAGGATGTTTAGTTGAAGGCCAGCCAGCTGGGCAGTGCACGTTCATGGGAGTCGCAGAGCACCTGACGGGTATCGCATGATCCCCGCGGTGAGCCTGCGCCGGCCCACATGCCTCCGGTGTCGCGGCGCAGCACGATCGCCGACGACCCGCCGCCGTCCAGCAGCACCGCGGTGTCGCTGCCCAGGCCGCGGAATAGGTCCTGCATGTTGTCCGGCGTGTAGCTGCCGCCCTCGAAGATGTACATCTCGTCGCGCTGTTTGACGTAGGCCAGGGCGGTTCGCGCCGCGCTGGGTCCGCCGTCGCGCAGCTGTTGGGTCTGGCCGGGGCCCAGCAGACCGATCCCGGACACCGCTACGAATTTCTCGTTCTTGTTGAGCAGGTCGGCCACCACCGGGGTGGCGGCGTCGTAGTCGTTCTTGCTGCGCGGCCAGACCACGTACGGCGCACCGCCGGTCGGCAGGATCATCGTGGTCAAGGAGGACCAGTTCTCGCCGCCGCCCGAAAGCCCTTGCTTGCCCGGGTAGGCGGCGGTGCCGGTGACCGCCTGGTTGGCGCGGCCCTGTCCGTTGGTGTTGTCCACGAACGCGCCCAGCGGCGAGCTGCAGCCGGTCTGCCGCCACGAACCGGCCTTCTGCGGGCGCACGTCAAAGAAGTTGGCGTTGATCGCGATTGTCGGCTGCCCCATCCGCTGCCATGCCTGCAGCGGGGTGTACAGCTCGGAGGCTTGCCACAACCCCTCGGCGGTGCGGGCCCCGGGGTTGTTCTCGCAGCGCGCCTGGTCACCGCGATGCGTGTCGACCAGCAGGTGCGGTGCCAGCCGCGTCGACGCATTCTTGATGATCATCAGGTGGCCGCCGTTGTTCATCTCGTACCAGCGACCGGTGGCGTCCATCAGCGGCGTGGGGTGGCCGGGACCGAAGTTGTAGACCAGATACGAGCCCTTGGTGGCGCCGATTGCGCTGGCCAGCATTTCGCGGCCAGCGGCGTGGGCGACGGGCGAACCGATCGTGGCCGTCGGGATGGCACAGCAGAGCACGGTCGTGAGGCTGGCGGCCAGTCGGCGCAACCCGGCGCGTCGTGTCAGCACGGCTGCCCTTTCGGCCCTGATGTGGATGCAACATACACAGCATCAGTCACACCAGTCCCACTGTCAACATAAATAACAAACGTGTGACACTTAGGCAGCGCCCGAATTACGTTTGCTCGCTTGCGCTTTCGGGATCCGCTTCGCCGGGGTCCGCGTCGCTTGGTTCGCGCGAGCCTTCGCGCTTGCCCGTGCGCGTCTGGTGCTGCGATTGGTGTGCCTCGGCGATCGCCATCTCGACGGCCCCGGGAATCCGGTGAAACCCGCTGCGGTCGTACAGGTGGGTGACGATGCCACCCACCAACAGGCCGATCACCAGGCCGATCGACGTCATCATCAACGCCTGCGACAGCCCCGCGGCCCCCGAACCGTTGAGGTATAGCAGCGACCGCACGCCCAGGAATACCTGATGCATCGGCTCGAACTCGGCCAGCCAGCGGAAGAACGGAGGCACCGCCTCCAGCGGGACCGTGGCGCCCGCCGACGGCAACCCGAGGATCACGAAAATCAACATGCTGAACAGCAAGCCCATCGAACCCAGCACCGCGATCAGCGAACTGGACGTCACCCCCACCGCGACGATCGCGAAAACGCCGTACGCCCACAACTGCCAGCCGAGCGCAATGGGCATGCCCAGTCCATGGGCAATGCCCAGGTAGACCCCCGACGTCAGCAACGCCAGGACCACCATGATTCCCCACTTGACCAACAAGGTGCGGAAGCGGGAGATGTTGGCCTGCTCGGCAAATCGATACACCGGACCCCATTCGGCCGGTACATAACCGAGCAGTGAATCCACCAACGTGGACACGACGATGCTGCCGGTGAAGCCGGCCAGCAGCAGCAACAGCGCGTAGTAGAACGCCGACAGCCCGTTGCCCGTGCCGTTGGGTAGCGGGTTGTACACGGCCGTCTTGATGTCGATCGGGCTGGCAAGCCCCGCCTGCGACGCGCCAGTCAACGGCGCCCCACCGGTCTGCTGCGCGACCTCCGACGAAAGGTACTGTCCCACTTTGGTATTAGCCGCCGCCATGGCCTGGGTCAGCGTCTGTCCGGCGATGCCGGCGCCCAACGTGCCCGCCCGCTGGTTGGTGAGGATCGTGACCGAGGGCCGCTCCGCCTTGGTGGGAGTGACGGCGCTGGCGCCGTACTCTCGCAAATTCGACGAGAACGTGGGCGGAATCACCAATTCGGCGTACACCTGCGCCCGGTCCAGCAGCCCTTTGGCCTCCTCGTGGCGCACCACCCGGAGGTCGAATTTGTTCTTATCCAGCCCGGACAGCAGGCCGTCGACGATCTTCGGGCCGGAGGTACCGGCGTCTTCGTTCACCACAGCGATCGGGAAATGGTGCAGGTTGGTGGTCGGATTCAGGATGCCGCCCAGATACAGCGCACACAGCGCCGACATCAGGGCCAGCGTGGCGCCGACCGGCAATGCCCAGAATCGCACTGTTCCCAGAGCTTTTACGTTCCGCTTCGGGTTCGGCACCGCGTGCCGCGGCTGCGTTTTGGACATGCCGGCTCCTGTCTGTCATGCCCACCCTATTGGTCTAGCCGCCCAGCTTCGCGTGCATCTCCCAGATCAGCAGGTCCGTCGGTTCGCTCGCTGTCAGCCGCGTGCCATCGGCGTCGGTGAGCCGCGCCGCATCGCCTTGCGCCAGCTCGCCGGTGCCATCCAGGTGCAGCCGGCCGCGTGGCACGAAGACATGCACAAACGGGGCGGCGGGCGCGCTGACGGTGTCGCCGGGTTGCAGCCGCGCCCCGTGCAGTGCCGCGTTGCGGTTGTGCAGCGTGATGGCGGCACCGCACCCGGGTATCCCCGACGCGATGACCACCAGGCCGGAGCGCAACGCCTGCTCATCGATCTCGTGCTGCTGGTAGCCGGGGGAGATGCCGGCCTCATCGGGGATGACCCACATCTGAACGAAATGCACTGGACGCGTGGAGGAATCGTTGTGCTCCGAGTGCTGGATTCCGCTGCCCGCCGACATGCGTTGCGCCAAACCCGGATAGATCACACCGTGATTGCCGGCGGAATCCTGGTGTGTCAATTCACCTTCCAGCACCCACGTCACGATCTCCATATCTCGATGAGCGTGGGTGTCGAAACCCGCATTCGGCGCCACGACGTCATCGTTGTTGACCACGAGCAGTCCATGGTGGGTGTTGTCCGGCTCATAGTGGTCGCCGAACGAGAACGAATGCCGGGATTTCAGCCATGGCGTCGTGGTGACGGCCCGGTCGGCCGAGCGCCGAATCTCGGAATTGGCAGGCATGACTTCAGGGTAATCGCGAGCGCCGGTCAGGCCATCGGGCCGCCGAGCAGGTGTTGCGCATGCGTGAGCGCGGTGTCGAGTGCACCCAGGGGCAATCCCGGCGAACCGCCCAGATGGATCTCGATCTGGTATTCCGGTTGCCGGTCCTGGGCGAAGATCGGCAGGACGACGAATTCTGTTGATGCCAAGTCTGTTTCGAGTGAGTCGGTGATCGATTGCAGCGTCACCATCGTCATCAGCGTGGTGAGTTGCCGGGTGACCTGTGCTGTTGGCTCCAGCGACGCGAGCACTCCGGCCAGGCGGGTGTGTAGCGATTGGTGGGTGTCGTCGAATCGCCAGGCGCCGTAGCCGCGGGCCCGGATATCGGCGAGTACCCGTTGATGCTGCGCGATTTCGGTGCGGGTCAACCGTGGCATCACCCGCTGCAGCCAGGCGGCGACGAAATCTTCGTCGCGCCAAGCCATCGCAACCAGCCCGAACGGCGGATCGATCGGGAAGCGCTGACCTACGGCATGCTGTCCGTCGGTACCGTGCCCGACGGCGTCAACCGTGGTCAGGTGACGGCGACCGATCTTCGACATCGAGCAACCCGCGCCGAGGGTGTCATGCAGATAGGCCAGGGCATCGCGCCCGCGGTCCAGTAGCGGGAACTGCGTTCGTAGCCCATGTACCAGTCCGAACAGCCCGCTGCCCAGGCAATAGCGGCGGTCCCCGCGGCGCGTGACCCAGGACCGGCGTTCCAGCTCGGCCAGCACCAGGGCGCAGGTCGAGGTGCTGATCCCGCACGCCTTCGCCAGCTCCGCCGAGGTTCGTCCGTTCGGTGAATCCGCCAGGGCGCCAAGCACGTCCATCACCCGACTGGTGGGCGGTGACTTGGCGGTTGACGTACCCATGCCCAGCTCCCTAACATCCGTCCAAAATGTAAGGATAATCATCCTAATATTAGGAGAAATCTCGTGCTGAAGGTGGGAGTCTGGGGGCCGGGTTCAATGGGCATCATTGCCCTGCGCGGCGTGATCGACCACCCCGAGCTGCAGCTGACGAATCTAGTGGTTCACAGCGACGCCAAAGGAGGCCGCGATGCCGGAGAGCTGTGCGGAATCGCGCCCGTGGGCGTGGTGGCCACCCAGGACCCGGCATCGATGCTCGCCGGCGACGCCGACGTGGTGGTGTACGCCGCGGGCGCGAACCTGCGGCCGGTTGCGGCCATCGAGGACATGGTGTCGATCCTGCGGGCCGGAAAAAACGTGGTGTCGTGTTCGGTGGTGCCGCTGGTGTTTCCCGACGCCGTCGACGGGGCCTTCACCGATCCGCTGCGCCAGGCGGCGCTGGACGGGGCTGCGTCGTTCTTCACCACCGGCATCGACTCCGGGTTCGCCAATGATGTTCTGCCACTGGTGCTTACCGGAGTATCCCGGGCCATCGAGTCGGTGCGGATGACGGAGATGTTCAACTACGCCACCTACCCGGATCGAGCCGCGGTGTACGAGATCCTCGGATTTGGCAAGCCGCCGGAGTATCCGGCTTTCGCCGCCCAGCCGGGAGTCTTCACCTTCGGCTGGGGCCCGGTGCTGCATCAGCTCGCCGCGGGCCTGGGCGTCAAGATCGACAACATCGAGGAGAGCAACGAACGCATCGCCGCCACCGAGTCCTTCGACACGCCCACCGGGCACATCGCGGCGGGAACGATCGCGGCGATGCGCTCGACGCTGACCGGATATGTCGCAGAAAAGCCCACTTTCGTCGTCGACCACGTGACGCGAATGCGCGACGATATCGCCGGAGAGTGGCCGCAGCCGCACATCGGTATCGCGCCCAAGGACCTTGGCTACGGTCCGGCATCCGGGCGTGGTGTGTATCGCGTCGAGATCGAGGGTTCGCCGAGCATGCGGTGCGAGTTCGAGATGGCCGAGGACCATGACCACGATCTGGGTGCGCGCATCGCGGGCTCCTCGCGCATGGTCAACGCCATCCCCGCGGTGTGTGCGGCCGCGCCCGGGCTGCTGTCCGCGCTCGACCTGCCGCTGGTCACCGGCGCCGGCCTGGTCCGTGCGGTCGACGGCCCGTCACCCGACAGTCGCTTGTTCTAAAGCGCCGTTAGAAGCCGCTGTCGGACGACCGCGTGGAACAACTCACCATCGCCGGCGGCGCTGTCGCGGGCGCGGTCACCGGCGCAGCGCTTGGCGTGGCGGCGCGATGCCGGCTGGTTCCCTTGCTGTTCAGCCAGCACGCAAGGCCCCCGACGAGCAGGCCGATCGCGACGCCGACGTCGGGGCGCTGACCGAGCATCAGCCAGGTCAGCACCGCTGCGGCCGCCGGGATGACGGCGAACAGCATCGCCACCGCCGCGGCGCCGTGCAGGCTGATGGCCCGCAGGTAGAGGCTGACCGCCAGCGTGGCGTTGAGCAGCACCATGCCGCCGACCGCGATAACGGCGTTGGTCGTGTCGTGCACGGCGAAGGGCGTGAGCAGCGCCAGCGCCGCCGCGGGCAGCAGCGCGACGGCATTTTGCACGGCGCTCATGGTGCGAAAGTCGACACCCGCGCAGAACCGCTGTTGGTACACGCCCCCCGGCCGAAAGGCCAAGCAACCCAGCCACAAGCAGCGACAGGACCGGGTCGACGCCGTGCGTACTCAGCAGCCGTCTGGCGCAGGCCGCGAACACCGCGACGACGCCGAGGACCAGGGCGGCGATCCGCAGCGAGCCAAGCCGCTCGCGCAGGAACATCGCGCCCAGGATCGCCGTGGTGACCGGGTTCATCGCGATCACCACCGCACACAGCACCGCCGACGCTCCGAGCAGCAGCGCCTCGTAGAGACAGCAGAACTGCACGGCCTGGATCAACAGACCCGCGACGAGGACGTGACCGAACTGAGCCCCGCGCGGCCAGGCCGACCTGGCCAGCAGGGCCCAGGCCGCCAGAACGATTGCGGCTAAGCCGAATCGCAGCACCAAGACAGCCATCGGCGTCATGGCGGCCACCGCGAGCGCGCCGACCGGGTAGCCGATCGCGTAGAAAAACGTCACCGCCGAGGCGGTGGACAAGGGCATGCGCGGCAAGTGCATGTTCCCCATGGTCGCCAACCCCCAGCTATTCCGTCCAACGATTTTTGGCGATCAAGATCGATCACGGATTCTGATTGCTGGATCATTTTTAGCGGGGATAGCTGGCTCGTTATCGCAGCAATTGATCATCGATGCTGATCGAACTACGGTGGTCGGATGGCCCAGGTGCTGGACATCGCGCCGCTGCGCAGCCTCGTCGCGGTCGCCGATTGTGGCGGATTTCACCGGGCCGCCGCCGCGCTGCACCTCAGTCAGTCCGCGGTCAGTCAGCATCTGCGCAAGATCGAAAGCGTGCTCGGCGAGCCGGTGGTCCAGCGTTGCGGGCGCGGCGTCTTGTTCACCGAGATCGGTCAGCGGGTGCTGCGGCACGCGCGCACGATATTGGCGGCGCACGACGCGGCGCTCGACGATCTCGGCGCGACCGAACAGCGGGTGCTGACGGTCGGTGCCACCGAACACGGCGCGGACGTGATGCTTCCCGCCCTGACTAGCGTACTGGCCGACCGGCTTCCCGACCGGCGGCCGCGCTTCCGGCTGGACCGCAACGTCTCGCTGGCGGACGCGGTCGACCGGGGTCTGGTCGACCTGGCGATCATGCTGGACGGGTCGGGTCTGGATCGCGCTAATGCGTCGGGAGTCGTTGCACTGCAGTGGGTTTCAGCGCGGACCTGCACCATTCGACGGGCTGATCCGCTGCCATTAGTGATCTATGCCGAACCGTGCACATTGCGCGAGCCGGCCTTCGCGCTGCTGGACAAGCACGGGGTTGACTACGAGATCGTCGCCGAATGCGGTGATCTGGCCGGGCTTTACGCCGCGGTGCGGTCGGGGCTCGGGTTGGCGCTGTTGCCGAAGATCGGCAAGCTTCCCGACGGATTGTGCCCGGCCGAGGGACTGCCGGCGCCCAGCAGCGCCTCGATACTGGTGCGCGGCCGCTCGGGCTTGGATCCCGATCTACTGAGCACCGTCGATGCTGCGGTGCGCGACGTGCTGGCCGCCGACAAGTAAAGGCTGACTTTATGAATCGCCGTCGGGGTAGGTGGCGGCGGCCAGCTCGAGGATCTCGGCACGGTCCGCGGGCAGGATGAAGCGAGATCGGATGGCCGTGTCCAGCGCCGAGCTGAAGCTGTCTAGATATTGGGTGGAACCGCCCGGGTAGAGCCGGCGCACCGTGGCCTCGTCGAAGGGCTCCCCGGAGCCGAAGATCGCCGACATCACGTTCTCGGCGGAATTGTCCCAGGCGCCGTCACCGGACGTCCGGGCCAGCGGTACGTCCACCCATGGCGTCCGGAGACCGCCTTTCGCGAGACCGTTGGTATCCAGAATCGGTTGTGGCAGTTCGGCTTCGCCCATCTCGATCGGTGGGGCGGCCGGTGCCGCCTCGCCGGTGCGGACCCAGGTGTTCAGTGCGGCGATCGCTGCCTGCACGACATAGTGGTGCTGCGGGGCGAAGTTGATGTAGTGGTCGAGCTGCTGGCCCATCAGCATGTTGGTGGGCGCATAGGCGGCCACGATGTCCTCGAGCTGCGCCGCGCCGTTATCGATCGGCGCTACCTGGATCGTGTAGTTGTCGGCATGCGCGGCGCCCGGAATCTCCCAGACCCGCAGCCACTGGTTATCGGGCTGCCGGGCGAAGTAATAGCCGTGCCGCACCGCGCCGAACAGGTCGGTTTCGGTGATGATCGTGAGGAGTGGGACGCGCAGGTCTGAACGGAAGTTGACCGCCTGCGGCACGTTCACCTGCAATTCGTCGAGGACTGAGCCGCCGTCCAGCGGTGCGGCGGAACCGAATCGGGAATGCACCAGAAAACCGTCGTAAACTCCGGCGAGCGGGTCGACGGCGTTGACATAGCTGGTGAGGAACATCGCGGACTGCGATTCGCCCAGGGCGACAACGTGTTCGGCGTGCAACCCGCGCAAGATGTCTGCACTGCTGGCGAGCGCTCCGGTCTGCGAGAACATGTCATAACAGAATGCGTCACCCGGGTGGCTCAGCGGTGCGTAGCGCGTCGGGTCCTGACTCTTGAGTGACATGTCGAAGCCGAGCAGGCTGGCACCGCCGTCCACCCCGACCTTTTGTGCCGAGACCCCGACATAGGCGTAGCCGGCGCGGACGATCTCGCGGTGCGCCATCATCCACACCGCCGGAGCATCGATGCCGCCACTGACGTTGAGCCACTCGACCAGCACGGTCCCGTTGAACCGGGTTTGATCGGACGGCGTCAGCACCACCACCCTGGTCGTGTAATCGGCGCTTCCCGAAGGTGTTACGGACCACCGGCCGTCGGGACCCAACTCGGCAGCCGGCTGGTACGAAGTGGCCGTTCCGGAGACGAAGAACTCCTCGGCGACGTAGCCCAGGTCGCCGACGTCAAACCCGCCCAGCAATAAGAGTGGCCTGCCGGGAACCGGCGTGATGCTGGGGGACTCCGTCATGGGCTACACCCTTCTCACCGATCGGGATCTACCCCGTCACAGGGATGGGGGCAGCCCAAACTTCGTGAACAACGCGTTGTCCAGGAATGCAACCACATGCGACACCCCGTCGTTGCGGACGTCGAGCACATGCAGCTGAAACGGCACGTGCGCAGCGCCGGCCCGCAGGTACATCGCCGCGGCGGGTTGTCCGTTGGCGACCAGCGGAATCATTCGCATATCGCCCGGCAATTCGGCGGGGCACTGTTGGTGAATCAGGGTGATGATGGCCGGTGCGCCCTGGTACCAACCGGTGTACGGCGGCATCTCCCAGACCGCCTCGGCGGTGAACAGTTCCACCAGCCGGTCGATGTCATAGGACTCGAACGCGGCGATGTAGCGGGCCAGCAGGTCTTGGGCTTCGGTCGAATCCGGCGCCGCCAGCCGGTCATTCGCGCGCGGCCCCACGGTTTCCAGCTGGGATCGAGCCCGCTGCAGCAGGCTGTTGACCGCAGTCGTGGTGGTCCCGACCGCGTCGGCCACTTCGGCGGCCTTCCACTGCAGCACGTCGCGCAGCAGCAGTACCGCTCGCTGACGGGGCGAGAGATGCTGCAGCGCAGCGACAAACGCCAACCGCACCGACTCGCGCGAGCCCACGATGACGGACGGGTCGGCCGGGTCCTCGGTCAGGTCGGGCAGCGGCTCCAGCCACGGCACCTCGCGGCGTTCCACCAGCTCGGCGGTCGGATCCGAGCTGGGTCCGCCCAGCCCGGTGGGCAACGGCCGTCGGGCCCGGCCTTCAAGCGCGGTCAGGCAGGTGTTGGTGGCGATGCGGTGCAGCCAGGTGCGTATCGACGACTTGCCTTCGAACCGGTCGTAGGCCTTCCACGCCCGCAACAGCGTCTCCTGGACCAGGTCTTCCGCGTCGTGCAGGGACCCGGTCATCCGATAGCAGTGCGCCAGCAATTCGCGGCGATACGGCTCGGCATGGGCTGAGAAATCGCCGTGGCCCCCGCCCGCGGCGGGGAGTTCTGCGTCGTCGGAGTTCTCCGCGAGCACACTCACCCGAATGAGCCTACGCAGAGCCGCGGACCACAGCTCCCCAGGAGCCATTACGCTGCCCCTAATGACTAGGACGCGCCATGACCCGTACTGAACGGAATTTCGACGGCCTCGGCGGCGTGCGTATCGTGTACGACGTCTGGACGCCGGATGCACCGCCGCGAGCCGTGGTGGTGCTGTCGCACGGTCTCGGAGAGTATGCCCGCCGCTATGACCACGTCGCGCAGCGCTTCGCCGAGGCCGGACTGGTCACCTACGCCCTGGACCACCGCGGACACGGCCGCTCCGGCGGCAAGCGCATGCTGGTTCGCGACGTCTCGGAGTACACCGCCGATTTCGACACCCTGGTCGGTATCGCCACGCGCGAACACCCCGGCCTCAAGTGCATCGTGCTGGGGCACAGCATGGGTGGCGGGATCGTCTTCGCCTACGGCGTCGAGCGCCCGGACAACTACGACCTGATGGTGCTGTCGGGGCCGTTGGTGGCCGCCCAGGATCAGGTGCCCGCGGTGATGGTGTTCGCCGCCAAAGTCCTCGGTGCCGTGCTGCCCGGCGTCCCGGTGCAGGACCTCGACGTCGACGCCATCTCTCGTGACCCCGAGGTGGTGGCGGCCTACAAGGCTGATCCGCTCGTCTACCACGGAAAGGTCCCGTTCGGAGTGGGCCGGGCGATGCTCGCGGTCGGCGAGACCATGCCGCAGCGGGCACCGGCACTGACCGCGCCGCTGCTGGTGGTGCACGGGGAATGTGATCGCCTGGTGCCCGTCGCCGGCAGCCGCCGACTGGTCGAATGTGTGGGATCGACCGACGTCACGCTGAAGGTGTATCCGGGGCTTTTCCACGAGGTCTTCAACGAGCCCGAGCGCGACCAGGTGCTGGGCGATGTCGTCTCGTGGATCACCGACCGGCTCTAGGCTCTGCCACCGACGCAGTGTCGGATCGCTCCCGTAGTTTGGCGCTATGACCGACGACAAAATGTTGGCGCGCATCGCCGCGCTGCTGCGTCAGGCCGAAGGCACCGACAACACGCACGAGGCCGACGCCTTTATGACCGCCGCGCAGCGATTGGCGACAGCGGCGTCCATCGACTTGGCGGTCGCGCGATCACATTCGTCCAACCGCTCGGCCGCGCAGGCGCCGACCCAGCGGACCATCACGATCGGGACGGCCGGCACCAAGGGACTGCGGACCTACGTGCAGCTCTTCGTGCTGATCGCGTCGGCCAACGACGTGCGCTGCGACGTGGCGTCGAATTCGACGTTTGTCTACGCCTACGGGTTCACCGAAGACATCGACGCCAGCCACGCCCTGTACGCCAGCCTGGTTGTGCAGATGGTGCGGGCCTCGGATTCCTATCTCGGCTCCGGTGCGCACCGGCCCACCCCGACGATCACCGCCCGGCTCAACTTTCAGCTGGCCTTCGGGGCTCGCGTCGGTCACCGGTTGAGCGAGGCGCGCGAAGAGGTCCGACGCGAGGCGACCAGGGACCGCAGCCGTCGGCCCGGTACCGCTATCGCCTTGCGGGACAAAGATGTCGAGCTACACGACCACTACCGCAAGGCGTCCAAAGCCCGCGGCACCTACCAAGTCAGCCGAGCGACGGCGGGGTATTCGTCGGCAGCACGGCGCGCGGGTGATCGGGCCGGCAAGCGGGCGCGGCTCGGCAACAGTTCCGAGTTGCCCGGAGCGCGGAGCGCGCTGGGCACGTGAGGACGGGGGCTGCGCCGAAGCGGGATTCCCAGCGCTCCAAGGTGTATGCGGCTGAGGAGTTCGTCCGCACGCTGTTCGACCGGGCCGCCGAGCACCAATCGTCGGCCGTGGAGTTCTTCGGCACGCAGTTGACGCTGCCGCCGGAAGCGCGGTTCGGTTCCGTGGCGTCCGCGCAGCGCTATGTTGACCAGGTGCTTGCGCTACCGGCGGTGCGAGACCGCTGGCCCGAGGTGTTGCCGCTGAGAGTGCGATCGCGGCGCGCGGCTACCGCCGCGCATTACGAAAACTATGATGACTTAGGGATCATCGCGGTTCCCGACCGTGATACCGCCGACTGGGCACTACGCGAGCTGGTGGTACTGCATGAAGTGGCACACCACCTGTGCCAGGCACAGCCGGCGCACGGGCCGGAGTTTGTCGACACGATCTGCACGCTGGCTGAGCTGGTGATGGGGCCAGAACTAGGGCACGTGCTGCGGGTGGTCTACGCCAAAGAGGGTGTGAAATGGGCGAACTAGACGACCCGGACGCCCGGGCGCGTGACATCGAGAGCCAAATGACGGACGACGAGCGGTTTTCGCTACTGGTCGCGGTAATGGGGGTCTCGGAACTGTGGCCGCTGCCGGATGACCGCATCCCGGCCGGCACCCCGATGAGTGCCGGATACGTGCCCGCAATCCCCCGTCTTGGTATCCCCGCGCTGCGGATGAGCGATGCCGGGCTCGGAGTCACCAATCCCGGCTACCGGCCGGGTGACACCGCCACCGCGCTGCCGGCCGGGTTGGCGCTGGCCGCCGGTTTCGATCCCGCTCTCGCGCGCGCCGCGGGAGAGGTGATCGGGCGTGAGGCACGCAGTCGCGGGTTCAATGTGCAACTGGCCGGCGCGATGAACCTGGCCCGCGACCCGCGAAACGGCCGCAACTTCGAATATGTCTCGGAAGACCCGCTTTTGACCGCAACGATCGCCGCCGAGTCGGTCAACGGGATTCACCAACACGGCGTCATCTCGACGGTCAAGCACTATTCGCTGAACTGCAACGAGACAAACCGGCACTGGCTGGACGCGATCATCGCTCCCGACGCGCATCGCGAATCCGACTTGCTGGCTTTCGAGATCGCCATCGAGCGATCGCAACCCGGCGCGGTCATGACGGCCTACAACAAGGTCAACGGTGAATACTCGTCGGCGAACCGGCTGTTGCTCAACGATGTGCTGAAAGGGGTGTGGGGCTACCGCGGTTGGGTCATGTCGGACTGGGGTGCCACGCCCAGCTGGGAGTGTGCTCTGCACGGGTTGGACCAGGAATGCGGCGCCCAGATCGACACCGTGTTCTGGCAATCCGGGGCATTCACCGAACCCCTGCGATCGGCCTACGCCGACGGCCGGTTCCCCAAAGACCGCCTGTCCGACATGGTTCGGCGGATCTTACGGTCGATGTTCGCGGTCGGACTAGACCGGGAAGGAGTCGCGCCCGAACCGGATATGGACGCGCACAACCAGATTGCGCTGCAGATCGCGCGGCAGGGAACCGTGTTGCTGCAAAACCGTGGGGTGCTGCCGCTGGCGCCGGATGCCCGCATCGCCGTCATCGGGGGCTACGCGCAGTTCGGTGTGCCGATCGGCTGCGGGTCGAGTGCCGTCGTTCCACCTGGCGGCTACGCACACGTTGTCCCGATCGGCGGGCCGGGCCTGACCGGTGGCACCCGAAATCTCTACCTGTTGCCGTCCAGCCCGGTCGACGAGCTGCGCAAGTTATTTCCCAACGCGCAGATCGAATTTGATCCCGGTCTCAGCCCCGGGGAGGCGGTAGTGGCCGCGCGCCGGGCCGATATCGCGATCGTGTTCGGGATCCGGGTCGAAGGTGAGGGATTCGACGGTGCCGACCTATCGCTGCCGTGGGGCCAGGACGCCGTGATCGCCGCGGTTGCGGCCGCCAACCCGAACACCGTGGTGGTGCTGGAGACCGGCAACCCGGTGGCCATGCCGTGGCGAGACTCGGCAAACGCGATCGTGCAGGCCTGGTATCCGGGCCAGGCCGGCGGCCAAGCGATCGCGGAGATTGTTGCCGGCCAAGTCAATCCGTCGGGGCGGCTACCGATCACGTTCCCGGCGGATCTCGATCAGACCCCGCGCCCGCAGCTGACCGACCTCGGCTGCGGGTGGGGGACACCAACCACGATCGACTACTTCGAAGGGGCCGAGGTCGGCTACCGGTGGTTCGCCGGCAGGAATCGCGTGCCATTGTTCGCGTTCGGTCATGGCTTGTCCTACACCAGCTTTGAGTACCGCGACTTGGTGGTCACCGGCGGTGAAACCGTTACCGCGAGCTTCAGCGTCGTCAATACCGGCGATCGCAGCGGGGCCGACGTTCCGCAGCTGTATCTGACCTCGCTCGGTGAGCAAGGCCTGCGGTTGCTGGGATTCGAGCGGGTCGAGCTGGACCCGGGCGCGACGTGCCGGGTAACCATCACGGCGGACCCGCGCCTGCTCGCGCGTTACGACGGCGGTGCGCAAAGCTGGCGGATCACACCGGGCCGCCACACGGTGGCGGTGGCTGCCTCGGCGGTCGCATTAGGGCCGGCGGCCGAGGTCGAGCTGGCCGGTCGTGCGTTCGCGCGCTGATCGGCAACTCGAACGCAACGACCGGCCTGCAGCTGCTTACTTGACGGGCACCAATGCTTCGCCGCAGGTGCAGCGATAGTCCTCTTCCGTGCCGGAGCAATGGCATCCGACCTCGATGCGGACGCGACAACCACACCCGTCGTGACCGCAGGTCAGTAGAGTCCCCTCGTCATAGTGCGCCATCTCAATCACCCTTGTCGTTAGTTGGATTCCGGTGCACACACCGCAATCCAGTGGTTACTTTTCGGACTGGTTGCCCGCTGAGCGGACCACCAAGATCAATGTATACCCCATACGGGTATCTGGTAAAGGCCACGCCGGGTGGTTGTTATCCATCCGGTGCGTGAACAGGTGCGACGACAATCTGGCGCGCCCGCGGCTAGCGTTGATCGCATGACCGGCAAACCCACCCCGCAAGATGTCGATGCCTTTTTGGACAGCACAGTCATCGGTGACGACCCGGCGTTGTCCGCGGCGCAGGAGTCGAGCGACGCGGCCGGGTTACCTCAGATCGCCGTGTCCTGGCAGCAGGGCAAGTTCCTATCCTTGCTGGCCGGTGCCATTGGCGCGCGCCGCATTCTCGAGATCGGCACCCTGGCCGGTTTCAGCACGATTTGGCTGGCGCGTGGGGCGGGACCGCACGGACAGGTGGTGACGCTGGAGTACGAGCCCATGCACGCCGAGGTCGCCCGAGCCAATCTGAAGCGGGCCGGTGTCGCCGATCGGGTGCAGGTGATAGTCGGCGCGGCGCTGGAGACCTTGCCGACCGTGACCGGTGATCCGTTCGACTTGGTGTTCATCGATGCCGACAAGGAGCACTATGTCGAATATCTGCAATGGGCGGTCAGGCTGGCCCGTCCCGGCGCACTCATTTTGGTAGACAACGTCATTCGCGAAGGCGGGATTCTGTCGCCGGAATCCGATGACGCCAGGATTGTCGCGACGCGTCAGACCTTGCAGGCGATGGGCGAGCACTCGCGGCTGGACACCGCGGTGATCCAGACGGTCGGTGCCAAGCACTGGGACGGTTTTGCGATCGCGTCGGTGAAGGCGTTCTAGCCCGACGGAAAACAGGCTGTTTCGCCGTTGTTCAGCGGCACCGATTCTCGTTGCTGATACCCCGTGATCAGGCGTAATCTGGAAAAAGATGGATGGTCGCAGCTTGCCCAGAGTGCTTGTTGCATAACGCGCTTGCTGCATGACAGAAAGGTCGCAAAATGAGTACAGTCCATTCATCAATCGATCACCACCCGGACTTGTTGGCCCTGCGGGCGCGCTACGAACGCGTCGCCGAGTCGATGAGTGCGCATTTCACGTTCGGTCTAGCCTTGCTAACCGGCCTGTATGTCGCTGCGTCACCGTGGATCGTCGGATTCAGTGGGACGGCATCGCTCGCCACGTCTGACCTCATCGTCGGGATCGCGTTGGCGTTCCTGGCATACGGGTTCGCGACGGCACTGGACCGGGCGCACGGGATGACCTGGACGCTGCCGGTGCTGGGCGTGTGGGTCATCGTGTCGCCGTGGGTCGTGCCGGGCGTTGCGATGACTTCGGGCATGATCTGGTCGAATGTGGTCGCAGGTGCATTGATGACGTTCCTGGGTCTCAATGCCACCTACTTCGGCATGCGCACCCGCGCCGCTACGCACGCTTAGCGACGAAACCCGCTGAGCCAGGCAGTAATTCACTCTGCCTGGCCGAGTAATTTCGGCTGTCGTCGGGCTAGCCGCAGACTGCGCCGATCGCGGCCGAGCTGACCAGCTTGACGTACTTGGCCAGCACGCCGGTCTTGTAGCGCGGCGGTGGAGGCGTGAAACCCTCTTGCCGAGAATCGAATTCGTCCGGGTCGGCCAGCACGTCAAGGGTGCCACCGGCGACGTCGAGCCGGATTCGGTCACCATCGCGCAGGAACGCGATCGGCCCGGCGTCGACCGCCTCGGGCGCGACGTGTCCCACGCACAGGCCGGTGGTGCCGCCGGAGAACCGGCCGTCGGTGAGCAGCAGCACGTCTTTACCGAGCCCCGCACCTTTGATCGCGCCGGTGATGGCCAGCATTTCACGCATCCCGGGTCCGCCCTTGGGGCCCTCGTAACGGATCACCACCGCGTCGCCCTTGGTGATGGTGCCGTCCTCGAGCGCATCCAGCGCCGCCCGTTCGCCGTCGAAAACCCTTGCGGTGCCCTCGAAAACGTCCGAATCGAAACCGGCCGACTTGACCACCGCGCCCTCGGGCGCCAGGGTTCCGCGCAGGATGGTGATTCCGCCCGTCGGGTGGATCGGGTCACCCATCGCGCGCAGCACCTTGCCGTCCGGGTCGGGCGGGTCGATGGTGGCCAGGTTCTCGGCCACCGTCTTGCCGGTCACCGTCAGGCAGTCGCCGTGCATCAGCCCCGCGTCCAACAGTGCCTTCATCATCACGGGGACGCCGCCGATGTGGTCCACGTGCGACATCACGTGCCGGCCAAACGGCTTGACGTCGGCCAGGTGCGGCACCTTGGACCCGATCCGGCTGAAGTCCTCGAGTGTGAGCTCGACTTCGGCCTCGTGGGCGATGGCCAGCAGATGCAGCACCGCGTTGGTCGAGCCGCCGAACGCCATCACCACCGCGATCGCGTTCTCGAACGCCTCCTTGGTGAGGATGTCGCGGGCGGTGATCCCGCGGCGCAGTAGTTCGATGACGGCCTGGCCGCTGCGCCGGGCGAAGCCGTCGCGGCGGCGGTCGGTCGCCGGCGGCGCCGCGCTGCCGGGTATCGACATGCCTAGCGCCTCGGCGGCGCTGGCCATCGTGTTGGCGGTGTACATGCCGCCGCAAGCGCCTTCGCCGGGGCAGATCGCCCGCTCGATCGCGTCGACGTCCTCGCGCGACATCAGTCCGCGCGAGCACGCGCCCACGGCCTCGAACGCGTCGATGATCGTCACCTCGCGCTCACTGCCGTCGGAGAGCTTGGCCACGCCCGGCAGGATCGAGCCCGCGTAGAGGAACACTGAGGCCAGGTCCAGGCGGGCGGCGGCCATCAGCATGCCGGGCAGCGACTTGTCACACCCGGCCAGCAGCACCGAGCCGTCGAGGCGTTCGGCCTGCATGACGGTCTCGACACTGTCCGCGATCACCTCGCGGGACACCAGCGAGAAATGCATGCCCTCGTGGCCCATCGAGATGCCGTCGGAGACCGAGATGGTGCCGAACTCGAGCGGATAGCCGCCGGCCGAGAACACCCCCTCCTTGACGGCCTTGGCCAGCCGGTCCAGCGACAGGTTGCACGGCGTGATCTCGTTCCACGACGAAGCGACCCCGATCTGTGGCTTGGCGAAGTCCTCGTCATCCATGCCTACCGCCCGTAGCATGCCCCGGGCGGCGGTCTTCTCCAGACCGTCGGTGACGTCACGACTGCGTGGTTTGATGTCGGCGACTGCCGAGTGGGTGTCCAGGGCCATTGACCAAGTATGCGCGGGGATGACAAGCGAATTTTCACCGGTTATACCCCGCTGGGGTATAGGGTATCGTGGACATCGACCTGCCGCCGGTGCTGGGTGTGTAGTGAGAGGGGCTTGAGGGACCGAGATGACGACTCCACATGGCTATTCGCAGCAGAAAGACAATTACGCCAAGCGGCTGCGGCGCATCGAGGGCCAGGTGCGCGGCATCGCGAAGATGATCGAGGATGACAAGTACTGCATTGACGTCCTTACCCAGATCAGCGCCGTGAACAGCGCGATGCGATCGGTGGCGCTGAACCTGCTGGACGAGCACCTGGGCCATTGCGTGACCCGGGCGGTCGCAGAGGAGGGGCCCCAGGCCCCGGAAAAGGCTCAAGCCAAACTGGCCGAGGCATCGGCCGCGATCGCGCGTCTTGTTCGTTCCTGATTGGTGACGTAGTTGAGACCGGTTTTGCGGTCCTAAGTTGGCCGAACCCGTTGTTGTGGTGCGTACGGTAAGGCAGTGTGATCGCATTAGGCACGACAACCCAGGAAATGGGGAGCCAGGCCGATACCGTATCCCACGCCATGACTTCCGAAACCGGAACAGCCGCCGCCACTGCGCGAACGTGGACACCACGGATCGCCGCCCAGCTGGCGGTGCTGGCCGCGGCGGCCTTCATCTATGTCACGGCCGAGATTTTGCCGGTTGGCGCGCTGTCCGCGATCTCCCGGGATCTACACGTCAGTGTCGTCTATGTCGGAACCCTGCTGACCTGGTATGCCCTGGTCGCGGCCCTGACGACGGTTCCGCTGGTGCGCTGGACCGCACATTGGCCGCGACGCCGCGCGCTGATGCTCAGCCTGACCTGCCTGACGGTATCGCAGGTGATCTCGGCGCTGGCGCCCAACTTCGCGGTACTGGCCGCAGGGCGGGTGCTGTGCGCGGTCACCCACGGCCTGCTGTGGGCGGTCATCGCCCCGATAGCCACCCGGCTGGTGCCGGCCAGCCATGCGGGACGCGCGACCACCTCAATCTATGTCGGGACCAGCCTGGCGCTGGTGATCGGTAGCCCCCTCACCGCGGCATTGAGCCTGATGTGGGGCTGGCGGCTGGCGGTCGTGTGCGTCACCGTCGCGGCGGCCATCGTCACCGTCGCCGCTAGGGTGATGTTGCCGGAAATGGTGCTCACCGAGGGCCAGCTGGCCTGCGTCGGTCCGCGGTCGCGCCATCACCGCAACCCGCGACTGATCACGGTGAGCTTGCTCGCGATGGTCGCGGTCACCGGCCATTTCGTTTCCTATACCTACATCTCGGTCATCATCCGTGACGTCGTCGGCGTGCGCGGGCCCAACCAGGCCTGGTTGCTGGCCGCCTACGGCTTAGCCGGTCTGCTATCGGTGTCATTGGTGGCGCGGCCACTGGACCGCCGGCCGCGGGGCGCCGTCATTCTGTGCATGGCGGGACTGACCGCCGCGTTCGTGGTGCTGACCGCGCTGGCGTTCGGCGACCGGACCACGACGGTGGCGACGGCGCTGATCGGGACCGCGGCGATCGTGTTGTGGGGTGCCATGGCCACCGCGGTGTCGCCGATGATGCAATCCGCCGCGATGCGCAATGGGGCCGACGACCCCGACGGAGCGTCTGGTCTGTACGTCACGGCGTTTCAGGTCGGCATCATGGCCGGCTCTCTTTCCGGTGGCTTGCTGTACGAGCACAGCGTGGCGACGATGCTCACCGCGTCCGCGGGTTTGATGGGTATCGCGCTGGCCGGCATCGCGGTCAACAGACGGGTGCTGGACGTTGCCCCGTCAAGCTCACTCGATTCCTAGACTGGGCAGTTCACACCCCACAATTGCGTCCCTGAACGGTGTTGCGCCCGGCGCGAAATAGGTAGCTGGCCAGGTCGCTGTGCCACACTGGATCCAGCTACTGACTGGAGGTATGCATATGTCGGGCTGGACGAGGGCAAGCCTCTTCGCGGCTCTGAGCGCAGCCGGTGTCGCCGCTTCTTTGGTGCTGGGCACCGGCCCCGCCATGGCGGATCCGGAGCCGGCTCCAGGCGATCCCGGCGTGGTTGCCGCACCCGCCGACCCACCCGCTCCGCCCCCGTTTGTGCTGCC
>NZ_BFCH01000017.1:380937-569654 GCF_003112775.1 Mycobacterium montefiorense
GGGCGCCGCCGATGGCAGTGCCGGCCGCCGCGGGTGCCGCCGACGGGCAGGACCCGACCCCGTTTACCGGCACGGCGCCATTCGGTGCGCCCACGTTCGTCCCGAAAACCGGCTCAATGGTGGGCGTCGGACAGCCGATTATCATCAATTTCCCCGGCCGGGTCGATGACTCCGGCGCGGCTCAAGCTGCCGTGCACGTGTCGTCGATCCCGCCTGTCCCGGGCAAGTTCTACTGGATGACACCGACCCAATTGCGTTGGCGTCCAACGAGTTTCTGGCCCGCCAACACCGCGGTGAACATCGATGCCGGTGGCACCAAGTCCAGCTTCCGGACCGGAGACAGCCTGGTGGCGACGGCCGACGACGCCACGCACCAACTGACGGTCACGCGTAATGGCGTGGTGGAGAAGACCATTCCGATGTCGATGGGCATGACCGCCGGTAACCACCAGACCCCCAACGGCACCTACTACGTGCAAGAGAAGATGCCTTCGGTGGTGATGGACTCGTCGACCTACGGGGTCCCGGTGAATTCGACGTACGGCTACAAGGTGACTGTCGAGCTGGCTGTGCGGTTCGACAATGTCGGCGACTTCGTGCACAGCGCCCCGTGGTCGGTTAACGACCAGGGCAAGCGCGACGTCAGCCACGGCTGCATCAATATCAGCCCCAGCAACGCGAAGTGGTTCTTCGACAATTTCGGCACGGGCGATCCGATCATCGTGAAGAACTCCAGCGGCGGCTCGTACAAGAAGAACGACGGTTCCAGCGACTGGATAACCAACTAGCCGGACGGCAGGCGGTCCGGGCCGAGATTGTTCGTGACGACCAGGTGTTCGTCGGTGGTCGACAACGGCGCGTCGGACCGATTCGATTCGCTCGCATGGTGATTCGCACGCAGAATCAGCGGCCGGCTCATGTCGACTGACAGGCTGAAGATGTCCGCGCGGTTGTAGGTGCCCACGATGTCGTGGGCCTGCTTGGCGATGACCTCTTTGCTCAGGTCGACCTCGGCGTGCAGGATCCCTTCCGGCTGGGTCATCGGCCCGGCGACGACCTGACCGTCGGGGCCGATCACCATCGCGGCGGGAGGGGCTGCCGTCAATGCCTTTTCGATGCGAGCATCGCCGCGGGCGACCGCACGGATGGCAGTCTCGTCCAACGTCGTCGCGGCGACCACGACGAACACCTTGCCCTCGAACGCGTGGGCGGCGCTGCGAAGACGGATGAACTCGGCGAGGTCGTAGTCGAAGTCCTCGGACCGGCCGTCGAACGGCCAAGCCGGTGGATAGGTCGCGATATGCAGCCGTTCCCCCTGGGCGAGCAGAGTGAATCTCGCCAGCGTATTAGTGTTTTCGCCGCAGATGAGCGCACCGAGGCGCCACCCGCCGAGTTCGACCGGCCGCAGGTCGTGAGCGTCTCCGTGGGACCAGGTCAGGCGCTCGTACCAGGTGGCCACGAGCTTGCGGCGGTGATTCACCAGCCGGCCGCTCGGGTCGAACACCAGGTTCGAGTTCCAGAGTTGGCCCAAGCTGTCGGGGTTGCGTTCGTTTATCCCCACCGACAATGTCACCCCGTGCGTGCGGGCGATGCGACCGAGTCGATCCGTAGCGGGACTGGGTACCACGATCGATTCGGCAACGAGTCGCTCGTGCCAGTCATGCTGATCGATCGGAGGCAGAACAGCGTTCCAGACCGGGAATCCGGCAAGAAACGCCTCACCGAAAACGACCAACTGCGCCCCGTCTCGAGCTGCGGTTGCCACCAGGCTATCGACCTTGTCGAGGCTGGCCTGCAGGTCGAGAAAGACGGGCGCCGCGTTCACGGCGGCGACCGCCACCTTCGGGAGGTCGAGTGACGACATGTCGTTGCCCTTCTCGAGACTGTTTTGATCTATCGACAATATTGCGGGTTCCGATCGACCCGCGAATCCCACCTTATCCCTGACCGATTGACTATCAATTAGATTGTCCTGTCAACGATTCCGCTGCGATTGTCGACATTTCTCGACAACCACGAGCGGCTGGAAGTTTCTACCGAGCAGCTAGGAGGTAAAGCCTTCCACCGCTGAGTTGCCGATGAAGAATCGCCACTTATAGTGATGCACAACACTATTCGAAGCTGTCATCAAGTGTGTCGACGTTTCTCGACGCACTATTTTGCGCTGAATTCGGAGGTTCACGTGTCACAGCCAACAACGAGTAGCGAGCAGCAACGTGGTGCTGCGGCGCCTGGTGCGCCGCTGCAGCCGCCCAATAATGGCTATGTGTCCACTAATTCGGCTCCGGTAAGTCTCGATACCGGTCGGCCAGCAGAGCATCGCGCGGTGCGCACAACGCCGAGTCTTGACGACTTCGCGCGAGTGCAAGCCTCCCCGGAGTTCCAGGAACTGCGACACCGGCTGCGCCGATTCGTCTTTCCGATGACGGCGTTCTTCCTGGCCTGGTACCTGGTCTACATGTTGCTCGCCACCTACGCGCACGCGTTCATGGCGACAAAGGTGTTCGGTCACATCAATCTCGGTGTAGTGCTTGGCTTTGGGCAATTCGTCACGACCTTCGGGATCACGATTCTGTACGTGAGGTTCGCCGGCCGAACGCTCGATCCGCGGGCCGCGAAGATCCGCGCCGAACTGGAAGGAGCCGGCGCGTGACCGCCAGGCTGGTGGCTGCCGCCAACGTCGGAAATCCACTGATCAACATCGGAGTCTTCGCGGTTTTCGTGATCGGCACCATGGCGTTGGTGATCTGGGCCGGCCGCAGCACCAAGAAGCCCAGCGATTTCTACACCGGCGGCGGTGAATTCACCGGAGCCCAAAACGGATTCGCCATCTCCGGCGACTACCTGTCGGCGGCGTCGTTTCTCGGCGTGTCCGGCGCCATCGCGGTCTACGGCTATGACGGATTCCTCTACTCGATCGGCTTCTTGGTGGCGTGGCTGGTGGCGCTGCTCCTGGTCGCGGAGTTGCTGCGCAATACCGGCCGATTCACGATGGCCGACGTGTTGAGCTTCCGGCTCAACCAACGTCGCGTCCGGATGGCTGCGGCGGTGTCAACCCTGACCGTGTCGCTGTTCTACCTGCTCGCCCAGATGGCCGGCGCCGGCGGACTGGTCGCGTTGTTGCTCGACGTCAAAAGTGAAGTGGGCCAGTCGGCGGTGGTCGCGGTCGTCGGCGCGTTGATGATCGCCTACGTGCTCATCGGCGGAATGAAGGGTACGACGTACGTCCAGATGGTGAAGGCCGTTCTGCTGGTCACGGGCGCGGCGATCATGTTTGCACTGGTCGTGATCGCGGTGCGCGGCAACTTCTCCCAACTGCTCGCCAACGCGCAAGGCGTGGTGGATCATTCGAAAAACCATGCCGTCGCCGGTCACAACATCCTGGAACCGGGTGCCAAGTACGGCGCCACAGCAATCACCAAACTGGACTTCCTGTCGCTGGGGATTGCTTTGGTGCTGGGCACCGCCGGATTGCCCCACGTGCTGATGCGCTTCTACACGGTCCCCACCGCCATCCAGGCACGCCGCTCAGTGACGTGGGCGATCGGCGCGATCGGCCTTTTCTACCTGTTCTCGTTGGCCATCGGTTATGGCGCGGCCTGGCTGGTCGGCCCCGACGTGATCCTTGCGACCGCGGGCAAGGAGAACTCCGCCGCGCCGTTGCTCGCGTTCAAATTGGGCGGGATAGTATTCCTCGGTGTGATCGCCGCCGTCGCATTCGCGACGATCCTGGCCGTGGTGGCCGGTCTGGCGATCACCGCAGCCACCTCGTTCGCCCACGACATCTACGCCGGCGTGATCAAAAGGGGTGCGGCCTCCGAGGCACAACAGGTTCGGGTGTCGCGATTCATGGTCGTGGTGATCGGCATCCTGGCCATCGTTCTCGGAATCCTGGCGATGGGCCAGAATGTGGCGTTCCTGGTGGCTCTGGCATTTGCCGTCGCCGCCTCGGCCAACCTACCGACCCTGCTGTATTCGTTGTTCTGGAAGCAGTTCAACACCGTCGGCGCCTTGTTCAGCATCTACGGCGGGCTACTCAGTTGCCTGGTGCTCATCATCTTCTCGCCCGCGGTTTCCGGAAATCGCTCGGCGATGTTCCCGCACGCCGACTTCGCCTGGTTTCCGCTGGCGAACCCGGGCATTGTCAGCATTCCGCTGGCGTTCGCGCTCGGCATTGTCGGCAGCTACGTCGGGCGACGCCAGCCCGAGGATCCGGCCAAGCAAGCTGAAATGGAGGTGCGATCCCTCACGGGCGTCGGTGTGGAAAAGGCCCTGGTCCATTGACGCAGATCTGATCGGAGAGACACGCAATGTGGGCAGAGCTCGTTGAAGCCGGGCTTGAACCGAAGGAGGCTCAGTTCTACCTGGCCGCGCTCAACATGGACTCGGCAACCATTGCCCAACTCGCCGAGGCGTCGCGGATCGGCCGCACCAACGCGTACGACATCGCCAAACGCCTTGCCCAGCGTGGGTTGATCTCGCTGATCGAAGGCGGTAGCCATCACGATGACCCCAAAGCCAGCGGACGCCCCAGAATCATTGTGCGAGCGGCAGATCCGCAACGCCTGCTGGACGAATGGAGTCAGCGGCGCCGGGTCCTGGAATCGGTGGTGCCACAACTGCGCGCCTTTCATGCCAAGGCCGGCACGGCCCCCCGGATGCGATATCTAGAGGGCGCGACTGGCATCAGGACCGCCTTGTTCGAAACCCTGGACTGGTCTTCGCCGGTGCGCGGTGTGCTGTCGATGCGCGACTTGTTGAGTGTGCCGGGAGTCGAGGCGATGGAGGAGTACATCGCCGGCCGTCGTGCGCGTCAGTTGTGGCTGCATGTGCTGCGCTCACCCGAGAAGGACCTGCCCGGCGGCTGGCCCACCAGCCAGCGCGACTATCGCCGCACCCGGTATGTGCCCGCCGAATATGTCTTCACGATGTCGATGATCATCGGCGATGTGTCGGCGGCGATGATTTCGTCCAAGCGCGAAAACTTTGCTCTGGTGGTCGAGAGCCTCGAGTACGTCGAGATGCAGCGCAACCTGTTCGAGGTTCTTTGGGCCTCTGGTAGGGAAGCCGCGCAAGATCCGCCCGCGCCCGGTTCGCACGGCCGCCGCGACGACTGATCCCGCCAATTTGCTACCGAGAACTTCCGCTAGCAGGCGAATTATGTATAGCATCATACATAGGCTGAGAGGAGCCCCGATGCGAAGTCCCCGCGAGCGGATGGTCATCTCCGCTGCGTTGTTGATCCGGGAAGGGGGCGCCCACGCCACCGCGATTTCGGACGTTCTGCAGCACAGCCGCGCGCCGCGCGGGTCGGCCTACCACTACTTCCCCGGCGGGCGAACCCAACTGCTCTGCGAGGCGGTCGACTATGCCGGCGATCACGTCGGTGCCGTCATCGACCGGGTCGGCAGCGGCCTTGACCTGCTGGACACGCTGATGGACAAGTATCGGCGCCAACTGCTCGACAGTGACTTCCGGGCCGGCTGCCCGATCGTGGCGGTCTCCGTGGAATCCGGTGACGAGCAGGACCGCGAGCGGATGCTGCCCGTGGTCGAACGGGCGGCAGCGGTGTTCGACCGCTGGACCAGTCAGATAGCGCAGCGCCTGATCTCCGACGGCATCCCGGCCGAGCAGGCCCATGAGCTGTCGGTGCTGACGACCTCGGCGCTGGAGGGCGCCATTGTGCTGGCAAGGGTGCGGCGCGACGTGGCGCCGCTGGATCTCATTCACCGTCAGCTGCGCAACTTGCTGCTGGCTGCGTTAGAAAAGTAATCCGAAAGGAAGTCCCGCGATGGCCGCTGAGTGGCAGTCAACCGCATGCATCCTCTGCGAATGCAACTGCGGCATCGTCGTAAACGTCGAAGATCGCACGCTGGCCCGCATCCGCGGCGACAAGAACCATCCGGCGTCGCAGGGCTACACCTGCAACAAGGCGTTGCGACTGGACCACTACCAGAACAACCGTGCTCGCCTGACCTCGCCAATGCGCCGTCGCGCCGATGGCACGTTCGAGGAAATCGACTGGGACACCGCGATCGTGGAGATTGCCGAGGGTTTCAAGCACATCCGTGACACCTATGGTGGGGACAAGATCTTCTACTATGGCGGCGGCGGGCAGGGCAACCACCTGGGCGGGGCATACAGCGGCGCCTTCCTGAAGGCCCTCGGGTCGAAATATCGGTCAAATGCGTTGGCACAGGAGAAGACCGGCGAGGCTTGGGTCGACGCGCACCTCTACGGCGGGCACACCCGCGGCGAGTTCGAGCACGCCGAGGTGTCGGTGTTCGTCGGCAAGAACCCGTGGATGTCGCAGAGCTTTCCCCGAGCCCGGGTTGTGCTCAACGAGATCGCCAAGGACCCCACGCGATCGATGATCGTCATCGACCCCGTCGTCACCGACACCGCCAAGATGTCCGACTTCCATCTGCGGGTGCGACCGGGCACCGACGCCTGGTGCCTGGCCGCCCTGGCCGCGGTGCTGGTTCAGGAAAACCTTTGTAACGAAGCATTTCTCGCCGAGTACGCGCACGGTGTCGAGACCGTGCGCGACGCGCTGCGCGACGTCCCGGTCGCTGACTACGCCCAGCGTTGCGGGGTGGACGAAGAGCTGCTGCGGACCGCGGCCCGGCGCATCGGCACCGCCGAGAGTGTCTCGGTTTTCGAAGATCTCGGAATTCAGCAGGCGCCCAACAGCACGCTGAGTTCCTACCTGAACAAGC
The DNA here is from genome assembly GCF_003112775.1 of Mycobacterium montefiorense. Classification (GTDB taxonomy): domain Bacteria; phylum Actinomycetota; class Actinomycetes; order Mycobacteriales; family Mycobacteriaceae; genus Mycobacterium; species Mycobacterium montefiorense. The sequence goes on from NZ_BFCH01000017.1 coordinate 387,657, forward strand.
TGCTCTGGATTCTCACCGGAAACTTCGGGAAAAAGGGTGGCCAGCACCTGCATTCGTCGGTGGCGCCGTTGTTCAGCACCGTTTCGGGCCGCACACCCGTCACCGGTGCGCCGATCATCGCCGGCCTGATCCCGTCCAATGTCGTGCCCGAGGAAATCCTCACCGATCACCCGGACCGATTCCGGGCGATGATCGTCGAAAGCGGAAATCCCGCGCACTCGCTGGCCGACTCGACGGCGTGCCGGGCGGCATTTGAATCCCTGGAACTGATGGTAGTCGTCGATGTCGCGATGACCGAGACCGCACGACTGGCTCACTACGTGTTGCCCGCGGCGTCGCAATACGAGAAGACCGAAGCCACATTCTTCAATTTCGAGTTCCCGCACAACGGCTTTCACCTGCGCCGACCGCTGCTCAAACCGCTGGCGGGAACGCTGCCCGAACCGGAGATCTGGGCTCGGCTGGTGCGGGCGCTCGGCGTCCTGGACGACGCGGAGCTACGGCCGCTGCACGAGGCCGCCCAACAGGGCCGCGAGGCTTACGCCGAGGCGTTCCTCACCGCCGTCGCGGGCAATCCGACGATGGCGCGCCTGGTTCCGTACCTGCTCTACGAAACACTCGGGCCGACGCTGCCCGACGGCATGGCCGGGGCGGCCGCGGTGTGGGGGTTGGCCCAGAAGACGGCGATGACCTATCCCGACGCCGTGCGGCGAGCTGGACATACCGACGGCAACGCACTGTTCGACGCCATCATGAACAGCCCGTCGGGCGTCGTCTTCACCGCGCACAACTACGAGGACGACTTCGCGCTGATCAGCCATTCCGATCACAAGATCGCCCTCGAAATCCCGGAAATGCTAGACGATTTGCGGGCGCTCGCCGCCACGCCGCCACAACTGACCACGTCGGAATTGCCGATCGTGCTCTCGGTGGGCGAGCGGCGCGCATACACCGCCAACGACATATTCCGCGACCCGTCCTGGCGTAAACGCGACACCGATGGAGCCCTTCGCGTCAGCGTCGAAGATGCGCAGAACCTCGGACTCGTTGACGGCGCTCGGGCTCGCATCACCACCGCGGCCGGCAGCGCCGAGGCGACCGTCGAGATCACCGAGACGATGCTTCCCGGACATGCGGCCCTGCCCAACGGTTTTGGGCTCGACTACGTCGATCAGGACGGGCGAACGGTCATTCCCGGCGTCGCACCCAACGCGCTGACGTCAACCGGGTGGCGCGACTCCTACGCCGGAACGCCCTGGCACAAGCACGTACCGGCCCGCATCGAGGCGTTGGCTGGGGTCAGTTCCAGATCCTGACCCGGCGCTGCGGCGCCAGGAACAACGCGTCGTCCTCGGCCACGTCGAAGGCTTGGTAAAAGGCGTCCAGGTTGCGGATCACGCCGTTGCACCGGAACTCCGGCGGCGAGTGCGGATCCACTGCTAGTCGCCGGATCGCTTCTGCCTCACGGGATTTAGTGCGCCAAACTTGGGCCCAGCCGTAGAGTACCCGTTGCACGCCGGTCAGGCCGTCGATCACCGGGGCAGGCTCGCCGCCCAGCGACAGCTGATAGGCCAGCAGCGCGATAGACAGCCCACCCAGATCGCCGATGTTCTCACCGACGGTGAAGGCGCCGTTGACGTGGTGGGTGTCGCCGAGCTCGCGGGGGATGTACGCCTCGTACTGCTCGATCAACGCCTTGGTGCGGGCGCCGAACTCGCTGCGGTCGTCGTCGGTCCACCAGTCGACCAGATTGCCGTCGCCGTCGTACTTGGCGCCCTGATCGTCGAAGCCGTGCCCGATCTCGTGTCCGATCACCGCCCCGATGCCGCCGTAGTTGGCGGCATCGTCGGCCTGGGCATCGAAGAACGGCGGCTGCAAAATGGCTGCGGGGAAGACGATCTCGTTCATCCCCGGGTTGTAGTACGCGTTAACGGTCTGTGGTGTCATGAACCACTCGTCACGGTCCACCGGTCCACCCAGCTTGGCCAGCTCACGGTCGTGATTGACGGCGTACCCGCGCAGGTAGTTGCCGTACAGGTCGGCGCGGTCGATCACCAGCGGCGAATAGTCCCGCCACTTCGCCGGGTAGCCGACCTTCGCGGTGAACTTACGCAGCTTGGTCAGTGCGCGCTCGCGGGTCTGCGGCGTCATCCAGTCCAGGTCGCTGATGCTGACCCGGTAGGCCTCTTGCAGGTTGTCCACCAGCGTGTCGATGCGGGCCTTGGCATCCGGCGGGAAATGCCGCTTGACGTATAGCTTTCCGACGGAGTCACCCATCAGGGTCTCCACCAGCGAAACGCCGCGCTTCCAGCGGTCGCGGATCTGCTCGGTCCCGGTCAGCAGACGGCCGTAGAAGTCGAAGTCCGCGGCGACCAGAGCATCGGTCAGCCACGAGGCGCGGGCGCGGATCAACCGCCAGCGCGCCCAGCACTTCCAGTCGTCGAGGTCTTCGCTGTCCCATAGCGCCGCGAAGGCGGTCAGATAATCAGGTTGGCGCACAACGATTTCCGCAACAGCGTCGGCAGTGCTGCCCAGCGCGGTGACCCAGCCGGTCCAGTCGAAACCCGCACCTTCGGCCTGCAGCGCCGCGAAGGTACGCAGGTTGTAGGTCAGATCGGCGTCGCGGCGTTTGACTACATCCCAGTGCGCGGCAGCAAGTTTGGTCTCCAGCGCCACGATCCTGGCCGCGGTCTCGGCATGGTCTTTCGCGTCCCCGCCGTACACCAGGTGAAACATCCGCGCGATGTGTCCGGGGTAAGCCGCGAGGACCGCGGCGTGCTGTTCGTCGCGGTAGTACGACTCGTCGGGCAACCCGATGCCGGACTGGTTGACGTGCACCAGGTAGCGGGTCGAGTTCTTGGCGTCGGTGTCCACGTAGACGCCGACGCCGCCGCCCACCCCGGTGCGCTGCAACGCACCGACGACAGCGGCCAGGGCCGCGGCATCGACGGCGTTGTCGATGGTGGCCAGTTCGTCGTGCAGCGGTTGGGTGCCCCGGCGCTCGACGGTGTCCTCGTCGAGGAAGCTGGCGTACAGGTCGCCGATGCGTTGTGCGTCACCGTGGGCGGCGCAGCTTTCGCTCGCTTCGATGATCAGGTCGCGGACCTGCTCCTCGGCCTGGTCGAACAGGGTGCGGAAGGCGCCGTCGGTGGCCCGGTCCGGGGGAATCTGGTAGTCGGCCAGCCAGCGACCGTTCACATAACCGAACAGGTCGTCCTGGGGACGGGCATTTTCGTCGATGTGGCTCAGGTCGAGGCCGGAGCGGGTGGCCGCATACGTCACCCTGCCATCCTTACCATCTTCCGCGTGCCGGGCGCCTGCTGCGCCGACCCCGAGCGGCGGCGGGGTAACCTCGCGCCCATGCCTGAGGCCGAACAGACCGAACCGGCGGCCGACGAAGACACGCAGGATGCCGAGGCCAGTGCGCCGGAGGCCGACGAGGCGCAGGATGCGGGTCTTTCCCCGTACGGCGTCGCCTCGGCAGTTCTCGGCGTGCTGTCGGTCGCCGCGGTCGTGCTCGTCGCGATCATCTGGTCCGACCACCGCGACGAGTCAGCCGAACGCAGCTACCTGAGTCGCGTCATGCAGACCGCGGCCGACTGGACCGGCGTGCTGATCAATATGAACAGCACCAACATCGACGCCAGCCTGCAGCACTTGCATGACGGAACTGTCGGCGAGCTCAACACCGACTTCGACGCGACGGTGCAGCCCTATCGCCAGGTGGTCGAGAAGCTGCAGTCGCAAAGCAGTGGGCGTCTCGAGTCGGTGGCGATCGAGTCGCTGCACCACGACCTGGACACCCAACCCGGTCTCGCGCGGCCGGTCGTCACCACCAAGCTGCCGCCGTTCGCCAGCCGGACGGATTCGGTGATGGTGGTCGCGACGTCGGTCAGCGAGAACGTCGGCGCCAAGCCGCAGACGGTGCACTGGAGCCTGAGCCTCGACGTCTCCAACGTCGACGGCAAGCTGATGATCTCCCACCTGGAGTCGATCCGATGAGAAACCTCTGGCGGCTGCTGGCCTTCGACGTGCTGGCGCCGTTGGCCACGATCGGCGCGCTGCTGATGATCGGCGTCATTACCGGCTGGCCGCTGTGGTGGGTGTCGGCGTGCTCGGTTCTGCTGGTGCTGATCGTGCAGGGGGTGGGAGTCAATTTCTGGCTGCTGCGCCGTGATTCGGTCAGCGTCGGCACCGACGACGAGGCACCGGGTCTGCGCCTGGCCGTCGTGTTCTTATGCACGGCCGCCCTGTCGGCCGCGGTGCTGACCGGATACACGCACTGGACCAGCACCGACCGTGCCTTCAAAAAGGACTCCCGGGACGCGGTCCAGGTCGCCAGCGGGATGGCCGAGGCGATGGCGTCGTTCACCCCGAGTTCCCCGACCAGCTCCATCGACCGGGCCGCGGCGATGATGGTGCCCGAGCGCGCGGACGCGTTCAAGGAGCAGTACCACAAGTCCAGCGTCGATCTCGGGCAGCGCAATGTCACGGCGCAGGCCTCGACACTGGCGGCCGGTGTCGAGGCGATCGGACCCACGGCGGCCAGTGTTGCGGTCATTCTGCGGGTAACCCAGAACACTCCCGGTCAGCCGCCGAGTCGGGCGGCGCCGGCGTTGCGGGTGGCACTGGTCAAGCGGGGCAGCGACTGGCTGGTCAACGACGTGCTGCCGATCAACGCCCGCTGACGAATCAGATTGAGTCGGACGTGGGTGGTGACTTCACCTTCACGAACCGGTCCGAGAGCCGGCGTATCCGGATCATCAGCGAGGCCGACGGGCTGACGCTGCCGTCGAGGTAGCTGGCCAGGTCGCCGGCCGCCACCCCGATGCGGGCCGCGAATTCCTGCTGGGCCAAGCCGGAGCGCTCGATCAGCAGCCGCACGTGGCGGGCCACCTCGGTGCGTTCGTTTGCCTCCAGGTGGGTGCGGGCGCGCTCCAGCACCTCCCACAGTGCCTTGGAGATGCCGTAGGGGCGGGTGCCCTCGAGGACTTCCTCCACCTGGCGGGCGGTGCGTCCGAACGGGTCGCGTTTCAGCGCGGCGGCAATCCGCTTCCAGGTGTCGATGTCGCCGCCCTGCAGCGCCGAGCGGACGGCGGAGGTCGGCCAGAACTCCACCGGCTGGTCGAGATCATGAGGACGAGGTTCCGTGGCGGGCTGCTCGGGCGGCGGCACGCGTCGTCGGTCGGCTGCCAACGTCACCTCGCCTCCTCCAGCATTGCGACGGCCACCGACAGGCAGCGCTGCCTGACCTCATCCCAGTCTGCCTTGGCCTCTGGTTCTGACCAATGATCGTCAGGCAAATCGGAAGGATGCGGATCCGCGAGTTGACGGACCAACTCCGACGCGATCCATTGCTGTCTGGGCGGTTGACAACAGTAATACCTGTCCATTCCGGCCAGCACCACTGCCGCTGTTTCGGGTTCTAATGTGTCGACCATGTCAGCAAATTCGGCATAATCGCGGCTGCTGTTACGGCACATGATCAGGTAGCCCTTTAGGCGCAATGTCTCGGCACCGGTCGGGACCTGCAGCCGATCGCCGGTAGGCAATTGCACGTGGGTGGTTTCCACCGGGCTGCGACGCGCGAATTGCGGCGGGTTGGCCGATTTGGCGCCGGCCTCGAGTGCGTCGATGGCAACCGACAAACGCCCCCGCCACAGCGTGACCGGATGCACCGGCCGGTCGCCCCACGGCATGGCTCGGGTGATGCTATTGCGCGACGCCAGGCCGTCGACCAATTTCTTGGCCCCCGACTGAGCCCGCGGGTGGCCGTTGGTTCCGCTTTTCGGCCCGCCGGCGCCCACCGCGATGCTGAGGGCGTCCTCGCTGATGTTGACCTGATGCGGAATCTGTCCGGGCCCCTGGCCGCGGGGTTCCTCGGTGTCCTTGCAGTTGCGCCCACAGCCGGTGAAGGCCAGCGGATCGGCCACGGTGATGGCGTCGGGTGCCAGGTGCTTGAGCTTCGCGGCCGACTTGAGCATCATCCGCAGGTCCGCGCTGGGCGCGGTCAGCGCCGAGATGTCGTCGGGGATGACGACGACGTCGCCGAGGTCGACCTCGGGCAGCGGCCTGTCGAAGTCGACCGACGGCAGCACCCGGCGCAGCCATCCCGGCAGCCACCAGTTCCACTGCGCGAACATCGCCATCAGCGCCGGCACCAGCACCAGCCGCACCACCGTGGCGTCGACCGCGATCGCCACGGCGCACGCCACCCCGATTTCGGCGACCAGCGGCATGCCGGCGAACGCGAAGCCGATGAACACCGCGATCATGATCAGCGCGGCGCTGGTGATCGTGCGGGCGCTGGTGCTCACGCCGTAGGCCACCGCGTCGCGGGTGTTCCCGGTGTGTAGGAAGCGTTCCCGGATGCGGGTGAGCAGGAAGATCTCGTAGTCCATCGACAACCCGAACGTCATCGCCAGCACCAGGGGCGGAACGGTGCTATCGATCGACGTGATGTGGGCGAAGCCGAGATCCCGCAACCACCCCCACTGGAACACCATCACCAGGCTTCCGTAGGCGGCCGCGACCGAGAGCAGTGTCATCAGCACGCCCTTGAACGCCAAGAACACCGAGTGGATCGAGAGCAACAGCATCACGAAAGCGATCGCCGCGACGAAGAGCAACACCAGCGGCTCGGTCGCCGACACCCGGTCGTCGAAATCCTTGATCAACGCCGTCGGGCCGCCGACATCGACGCGCGCCGTTCCCTCGCTGGGCACCCTGGGTAGCTGGGCGCGCATCCAGTCGACGGATTGCCGGGCGCCCATGTCCTCGGGATCGACCGACAACACCGCCGACAGCAAAGCGCTGCTGTTGTCGTCGGCGAATTGCGGCGGGGTGACCGAACCGATGTCGGGGGCCTGCGCCATGCGCTGCCGGATAGCGGCCAGCGTCTGGGTGTGCTCGGGCGAGGACGCATTGCCGTCGGGGAAGCTGACCATGACCTGGATCGGACCGAGCGCGCCGGGCCCGAGGGCTTGGGATGCGTCGGCGACGCCGGCGCGGATCTCGTGCGCGGAGTCGAACTGGCGCAGCAAGCTGTTGCCCAACACCATCGATGTCGCGGGTGCGGCCATCACAAGCAATACCGTGGCCGCCGCGATTGACGATATCCACGGCCGGCGCATCACCGATGCGACCCAACGGTTCCAGAACCGGGACTGCGTGCTCTCCGGGCGGCGCGACCAGTGCAGCAGCATCGATCTCTTGGCGGCGGCCCGGCCGAACGTCGCGAGCGCCGCGGGTGTCAAGGTCGTCGATGTCAGCATGGCGACCGCGACGGCCAGAATCGCGCCGGTGGCCATCGATTTCAGCGCCGGGGTGTTGATCAGGTAGATCCCGGTGAGCGAGGCGACGACGGTCATCCCGGACAGCACCACCGCCAGTCCGGAGGTGGCCATCGCGGCGTCTACCGCTTCGCGGTGCTGGCGCCCGGAACGCAGTTCCTCGCGGAACCGCATCAGGATGAACAGCGAGTAGTCCACCGCGAGCGCGATGCCGAACATCGACACCGTCGAGGTCACGAACACCGACATCGTGGTGAAGGCGGACAAGAAGTAGACCAGGCCCATGGTCACCACGACCGTGCAGACACCGAGGGCCAGCGGTATCGCGGCGGCGGCCAGCGAGCCGAACACCGCGAGCAAGACGATCAGGATAATCGGCAGGTTCCAGCGTTCCGCCTCGGCGATGTCATGTTTGGTGTTTTCCGCGGCGGCGGCACTCAGCGCGCCCTGCCCGATGACGTAGAGCCGCACTCGGCCGTTCGCGGTCTGTCCGGACTGGTCGCCCTTGACGCCCACTTTTTGGCGTAACCGCTTGGCGATGTCGCTGGTACCGGCGTTGCGGGAGTCGAGCCGCAGCGTCAGCACATAGGGCCGGTCGGGTTGCGGTGGGCGCTGGGTGGGGTTGGTTTTCTCCGTCACGCCGGGAAATTCGCCGGCGATTTGCCGCAGCTGTGCCACGGCGTCGTTCATGTCCTCATAGCTGGCGTCGGGGCGAGGGGCGGCGACCAGCGCAAGCGAGGAGGCTCCGAGGTCGTGGTACTGATCCTCGAGCTGGTCGTGGACCTTCAACGACTGGGAGCCGGACACTTCGAAACCACCGCCGGTGAGATTCCCGGACTGCGTCATGGCCAGATAGATCGCCGGGACCAACGCCAGCAACCAGCATGCGAAGACCAACCAGCGGTACCTGCGCAGACTGCGGCTGAGGCGCATCATAAACTGCTGGATTTCAGGCTCCCCGAATATCTCGCTTACGCGTGGTGGCGACGATACCGCAGCAGCCTATGCATTAGTTCGGCTTAACGAATTCGTGAGCTGCGCAGACGCCTCTGTTGCCAAGCTGCGGCCAAGTCGTTGCGAACCGGTGACCAAGCGGGATCTCGGTCACCCAGCTGGCAAGGCACCGGCCCGGATGGCAGGATGTCGCTGGGCCGAGCCGGGGGGGACATGAAGAAACTATTTGCGACCAGACGACACAAGCTCGTGGCAGGGGTGATCGCCGGCGCAGTGCCCGCCGCGGCCGCTGCACTGATGGCCGGGCCGCCGGCGACGGGCGCCAACGACCCGTGCGCCGCCAGCGAAATCGCCCGCACGATCGGTTCGGTCTCCAAATCGATGGGCGACTATCTGGATTCGCATCCCGAGACCAACCAGACGATGACCTCGATGCTGCAGCAGCAGGCCGGCCCGCAGTCATTCACCGGGTTGAAGACTTACTTCGAGGCCAATCCGAAGGTCGCCGCTGACATGACATCCATCGCGCAGCCGCTGACCAACCTGTCGACGCAGTGCAAGCTGCCGATCAGCATCCCGCAGGTGATGGGCATGATGCAGCAGGCGCCGGGTGCCGGCGGCTTGCCCGCGTTGCCCGCCGCGCCGGCCGCTGGCCTGGGGATCCCGCCCGCGAAGACCGCGCCGGTCCCGCCCGCCGGTGGCGCGCTGGGTGGCCCGTCGCGGCAGAACAACGTCGGCTAGCGCCACAATCGCTAGCCGTTGGCGTCGGGCGGCGGTAACGGACCCTGCAGCGCGGCCTCGTCGGCGGCGGGATCGTCCCAGTGCCGCAGCCTGGGCTCGATCACGGGCAGCGGACCGGTTGGCGGGTCGTCGTCGGAGCTGTCCGGCTTTTCGGTCCGGAACACGAAGAAGAACACCACCCAGCCGATAGCGGAGATGAGCAGCCAGCTGATCAGCCGGTAGAGCAGCATCGCCGAGATCGCATTGGGCAACGACATGCCGCTGGACACCAGGCCGGGCACCAGCACCGCTTCGACGACCAACAGTCCGCCGGGCATCAGCGGAATCGTCCCGACGGCGCGCGCGGCCGCGTAGGCGACCGTCAACCCGGCGATGGATGCGTGGTCGCCGGCGGCGTACGCGGCGAACGCCAGGCAGGCCACGTCGGCGATCCAGTTGAACATCGACCAGCTGAACGCCACCCCGAGGTCGCGCCGGCCCAGGCTGACCGACTCGAGCTGCATCAGGATCTCGCGCCACTTCGCCAGGCCGGTGTCGATGGGCTTGCCGCGCACCGAGTTGAACCGCGACAGGATGCGGGTGCCGATGCCCTCTATCAGCTCCGGCCGAGATGCCACCGCCTGAGAAAGCAGCAGCAATGCGATGAAGCCGCCGAGGGTGAACAACAACGAGAAGGGGTTGTTCTTTGCGCCCAGGAAGAAGGCGCCGCCCAGCCCGAGCAGCGCCAAACCCACGGCCTGCAGTACGCCCGACATCACCAGCTGCCAGGACGCCACCACGGTCGAGGCGCCCCAAATGCGTTGCTGCCGAAGCAGAAACGTTGCCGACAGCACCGGCCCGCCGGGCAGCGTGGTGCTCAGTGAGTTGGCGGCATAGAAGGCAGCCTCCGAGCGCAGTTGCTTCACGTGCACCCCAGCGGACTTGAGCAACGTGCGCTGGATCTGGGCGAAGCTGTGCATCGACGCGGCCGCCGCCGCTACCGCCGCGAGCAACCACCACCAGTTGGCCGCGAACAAGCTCGTCCATGCCTTGGCCAGCTGATCCCAGCCCAGCGCGACCTCGACGCCGAGCACGATCGCGACCACACCCAGGATCGCCCACCGCACCCACCAGTACTTGCCCCGCAACGTCTCGCCACCGCGCGCGGGCGCGGGCAACTCACCCTCGGGGGCGAATGCACCGCCGCCCGGGAAGCGGAGGTTGCGGATCGGCGCGTCGTGCGGCACGTGTTTTAGGGTAACCGCGCAGGTGGCGCGGTAATCGAGGCGCAACTCCGAGCGTGTCGCCGTCGTAACCGGATCGTGCTGACGCAGCCGCTCAGCAGGGCCGCGGCAGATAGGCTGGCCGGATGTCGGCAAACACCGAAGACGCCTCGGTCGAACCCCTTGTCCGCAAGACCGCTGCCTGGGCGTGGCGTTTGCTGGTCATCCTGGCCGCGGCGGTCGCCGCGCTTTGGGTGGTGGCCAAGCTCGAGATCATCGTCGTCCCGGTGCTGTTGGCCCTGATGATCAGCGCGCTGCTGGTACCGGTGGTGGACTGGCTGGACCGACGTGGCCTGCCGCGCGGCGGCGCCGTCGCGCTGGTGTTGCTGGGCGGATTCGCGCTGCTGGGCGGCATCCTCACGTTCGTCATCACCCAGTTCGTCGTCGGGTTGCCCGATCTGACCGAGCAGGTCACCCGCAGCATCGACACCACCCGCAGGTGGCTGATCGAGGGGCCGGCGCATCTGCGCAGTGAACAGATCACCAACGCGGGCAATGCCGCGATCCAGGCGCTGCACAACAATCAGTCGAAACTGACCAGCGGCGCATTGTCCACCGCGGCCACCATCACCGAACTGCTCACGGCCGCGGTCCTGGTGCTGTTCACTTTGATTTTCTTCCTCTACGGCGGCCGCAACATCTGGCAGTACGTGACCAAGATCGTCCCGGTCGGCGTCCGCGACCGGGTTCGCGAGGCGGGCCGCGCCGGATACGGATCGCTGATCGCCTACGTCCGGGCCACCTTCCTGGTGGCCTTCACCGACGCGGCCGGGGTCGGTACCGGGCTGGCCATCATGGGCGTGCCGCTCGCGCTGCCCCTGGCCTCGCTGGTGTTTCTTGGCGCCTTCATACCGCTGATCGGTGCGCTGATCTCGGGGTTGGTGGCGGTGGTGGTGGCGCTGCTGGCCAAGGGGATCGTCTACGCGTTGCTTACGCTCGGCTTGCTGATCGTGATCAACCAAATCGAGTCGCATCTGCTGCAGCCGCTGGTGATGGGCCGCGCCGTCTCGATTCATCCGCTCGGGGTGGTGCTGGCCATTTCCACCGGCGGCGTGCTGGCCGGAATTGTCGGCGCCCTGCTGGCGGTCCCGTCGGTAGCGTTCCTCAACAATGCGATACAGGTGCTGCTCGCCCGGGATCCGGAGGCCGAAGCCGAAGAGCTGACCGACGACGCCGAGGATACGGCCATTCTCCAGCTCGAACCGGACCACCCGGAGCGCAAGCCCGACTAGGACGCGAACGGGGTTATAACCGGCCTTCGCGGCGCAGCAGATCCTGCGCGGACAGCCCGCCGCCGGCGCGGCGCCGCGGACGCGGATTCTCGCCGTTATCGCCCTTGCCGCGCGCGTTCATCTTCTCGGTGGCAGCGTCGGAGTCGTTGCCGTCGGGCCGCATCACCGGAAGCGCGGTGGTGGGATCGGCCGGGTCGCCCTTGCTCTCCCGGTTCCCCGGGGCCGGTATCGCCCGCGTCTCACCGGCCGATGGCGGCAGTGCCGGCGTCGGGGGCCGCGCGGTGGTGGCCTCGGAGTTGGGTTGCGCCGAGAAGCGCGTTGTCTTGGCTTCCGTCGGCTGGCTGGGCCGCGACTGTGTGCGGGCGGCGCTCGGGCCCGCAGGCAGCTCGGCGGGAGGCCGGACTTCAGGCTGGGCCGACGGACCTGGACGGTTCGCGCGCGACGGCTCGGGCGGCGAAGCGGGGTGCGTGGGGTCGTGCGGCGCACGCGGTTTCGCGGCGACCAGGCTGGCGGCCACCGGCGGTCGAATCGCCCGGCCGTTGACGGAACTCCGCTTGCGCTCGTCGGGCAGGTCGATCTCGCCCAGGCCGATCTTGTTCTGCAGCCGCCGGGCCCAGCGCGGAGCCCACCAGCAGTCGTCGCCGAGCAGCTTCATCACCGAGGGCACCAGGAACATCCGGACCACAGTCGCGTCCAGCAACAGCGCAGCCATCAGACCGAACGCCAGATACTTCATCAGCACAAGGTCGGAGAACACGAACGAACCGGCGACCACGGCGAGCACCAGCGCGGCGGCCGTGATCAAGCGTCCGGTGGTCGCGGTACCGATCCGGATGGCTTCCGCGGTCGACATGCCGCGTTCGCGTGCCTCGACCATTCGGGACACCAGGAACACCTCGTAGTCGGTGGCCAGGCCGAAACCCACGGCGACGACCAACGCGATCACCACCACCATCAGCGGAGTCGGCGTGAAATTCAGCCAGGTAGAGAAGTGCCCGTCGACGAAGATCCACGTCAGGATGCCCATCGTCGACCCGAGCGTCAACGCGCTCATCACCGCCGCCTTGACCGGTAGCACCACCGACCCGAACGCCAGGAACATCAACAACATCGTGGCGCTGAGCAACAGCACGAGCATCAGCGGAGCCTTGTCGAACAAACTGTGGATGCTGTCCTGTTCCAGCGCCGGCGTGCCGCCGACCAGCAGGGTCAGGCCCTTCGGTGGGTTGATAGCCCGCAGTTCGCTGATCTTCTTCGCAGCATCGTTCTTGTTGACCAGGCCGTTCTGGATCACGCGCACCGAGTCGTCCTTGGGCTGCGTGGTGCCGTTCGGACCGGCGACGCAGGGGTTGCCGGCGATGGTCGGGCACGGCCGCTCCTCCCACGTCTTGTCGGTGAACCCGGTGATCCCCGAGATTCGGTTGCGGATGTCGGCAACCTGCTGGTCGGTGACCTTGCTGTGGTTGTTGCTCTCGATCACCACGGTCAGCTGCTCGGTCCGGTACCCGGGGAAGAGCTTGTCGAAATGCTCCTGCGCCAGGCGCACGGAGTTTGTGGGCGGCAGGTACTTCTCGCTCATGCCGCCGAACGACAGGTTGCCCAACGGGATGACCAGCAGGATCATGGCGACGGCGATCGGGATGGCGAAGGCCAGCGGCCGTTTCATCACGAAGTTGACGAGCTTGCCCCAGAAACCGGCCTCTACTTCTTCGCGGGTCTTGGTCTTCTGCAACCGGTCGGCGAGCCAGTTGAGGTAGGCCCGCGAATACTTCCAGTTGCGCAGGAACGGCACCCGGAACGCGGTCCGCACGCCCAGCGCGTCGACGTGGCGCCCCAGGATGCCCAGGCACGCCGGCAGGAAGGTGATCGACAGCAGGGCAGCAAGGCCCACCGCGGCGAAGATCGCGTAGGTCAGTGAGTGCACGAAGCCCTGCGGCAACACCAGCAGGCTGGCGCTCGAGGCAATGATCAGCACGGCCGAAAACACGATGGTCCGCCCGGCGGTCATCACGGTGCGCCGCACCGCGGCCTCGGTGTCGTAGCCCTCGGCGATCTCTTCCCGGAACCGGCTCACCACGAAAAGTCCGTAGTCGATCGCGATACCCAGACCGACCAGCGAGACCACCGGCTGGGCGAAAAAGTGCACCGGCCCGAACATGGCGACAAGCCGCAAGATGCCCAGCGCGCCCGCGATGCTCAGGCCGCCGACGATGGCCGGCAGGCCGGCCGCGACCGCGCCGCCGAAGACCAAGAAAAGCACCACCGCGACCAACGGCACCGCGAGGACCTCCATGCGGCGCTGGTCGGTGGCGATGGTGCCGGTCAGGGCGTTGGCTATCGGCTCGAGGCCGGCGAGTTGGACGGTACCGCCGTTGAGTTTTTGCAGGTACGGTACGACGTCCTTGTAGTTGTTGAGGATGGTGTCGTCGTCGTCACCCTTCAGCGGGATGCTGACGAAGGTGTGTTTTCGGTCATCGGAGACCATCCCTTTGATGATGGGATTGGTGCTCTCGGGCGCGGCCAGCCAGCCGGCCCAGCCGACGATCTGGTCGGGGTGGTCGTTCTTCAGCTTGTTGAGCTCGCCGACGACTTTCTCTCGCCACGCCTGGTCGTCAACCGTCTGCCCGTTGGGGGCGGTGAGGGTGGCGACGACGTGGCTGGTGCGGTCGCGGCCGTAGGTCTTGTCGCCCAGTATCGAGGCCTTGACGGATTGGCTGCCCTCGTCGTAGAAACCACTCTGCGTGACATGCTTACCCAGGCTCATCCCGAAGATGCCGCCGCCAAGGCACAGAGCCACCATGACCCCGATCACGATGTACCGATAGCGGTACACGGTTCGACCCCACCAGGCGAACACGTAAGCTCCTTACTGGATCACTAACAGCGACCCGCGCATTGGTTTTCCAGTGTCACACACGCGCGGTCAATAGCGCGGACAGCGGCCGGAACGGCTGCAGCCATGCTCCCTGGTCGGGCAGCGAATCCAAACCGATCCGCGGTAACGGCTCCCGGAAAACACCTTCGATGTCCTCCAGGTCAACGAAGTCCAAGGTATCCGACGCTAGCGCCCAACTTGCGTGTTCGCGAAATCCGATTACTTGGACAGGCGTTGCACCACCAACCCCGCTACGTGCGATTTCTTCCAGCGGCTGACGGAACGCTTGACCGTCGGCGGACGCGACAACCAACGCTGCGAGGCCTTCTTGACGCCGCAGCTCGATGTGCCCGAGCATGTCCCGGTCGACATCGCTGTCTTCATCTATTTTCGGCTTGGCAAAAACCGCAAATCCCACGTTACGCAACGCATCCACCCAGGGTCGGACGACATCGGCGCTGCCCGGGGCGATGTTGGTGAACACGGTGGCCTCGGGTTCGACGACGACGCCCGGGCGACCGGCGCTGACCTCGGCCGTCCGCGTCAGCAGCCACCGACCGAGCGCGTCGAAGCGGGGACGTTCCAGCGCCGTGGGGCGGCGGCCCAGGATCGAGCCCAGACCCATGTCGAGGTTGGGGGCGTCCCAAACCAGCAGCACGCGCCGCGGCGGCGTATCGAGGCCGCCTGGGTCGGCGCCGGACGGCACCGTCGCTGAAGCGGTGGCGGTCGCTTCTTCCGTGAGGCTCATACTCAGCGCCTTCTCCAAATGAACTCGGATACGGAGCTGCCCACTTCTTGGGCTTTCATCTCGTACTTGGTGGTCGGGCGGACTATCGAGATCGGCAGCCGGCTGCCGGGATCGGCGCGACACAGTCGGGGTTCGCCATCGCCGACCTCAGCCATCTGCTCGGCGTAGCCGCTGTGATCCGTCGCGGCATGCAGCACACCACCGGGGAGTAACCGGTCGGCGATCAGGCCAACCGTGCCCGGCTGAAGGAAGCGGCGCTTGTGGTGACGCGCCTTCGGCCACGGGTCCGGAAAGTAGAGACGGAAGCCGGTCAGCGAACCCGGCGCGATCAGATGCTGCAGCACCTCGATCCCGTTGCCGCGGATCAACCGGATGTTTCGCACCTGCTCGCGGTCGATCGCGCACAGCAGCTGGGCCAGGCCCCGCTTGTAAACCTCCACCGCGATCACGTTGATTTCAGGTTCCTCGCGCGCCATTGCCAGCGTCGATATGCCGCTGCCGCAACCGATCTCGAGCACTAGCGGAGCTTCCCGGCCGAACCAGGCGCGGGTGTCCAGCGGTTCGAAGCGGCGCGGAACTTCGGAGCGGCCCACCGTCGGCCACAGCCGCTCCCAGGTCTCCCGCTGGGCGCCGGACAGGTTGGACCGCCTGGAGCGGAAACCCGTGGCGGGCAGATAGCCCCATTCGGCGGCGCCCGAACCCGACGGCTCCGGTGCTGGCGTCATGGCGTCTTCGGTTTCCAGGCCGGCTCCCACCTCCGCCCGTGCATCGGGACATGTCCCGATCCCGGGTTGCGCATGCATTTGTCCATGGTGGCCCATGAACCCCCGTTGTAGCCGCTCCTGGTCCAGATTGATACCCAACAGTTGCCTTCAACTGGTAACAGACAGACGGTGGCTCGCAACTCGAGGACGCAAGTGCCACTATGCGGTAGGGCCGGACCGGCTGGTCCGCAAACGGGCCAGCCGGCGGCGACGACCCCGCATTCGGCGGGAGCAACGCCGGCGCGGGGAGCCGGCCGATCGGGATCGAGCAGGCAGGAAATGAAGGTACGGGGGAACCAGGTTTTCGTCGACGAGCTGGCGCGATTTGCTGCTCGATGTGCCGACGCACATGTGAGCGCGATCGCCGAGAAAGCCGCGGCACCGCTGCGGGTGGCGGTACGCGGCCGTCCGGGAGTGGGCCGCGGCACCGTGGTGCGTGCCCTGGCGCACGCCACCACCGCGCCGGCAATCACGGTGCTGCCATCCGCGGGTGGGGCCGATGTCGTCGTTCAGGTGATCGCTGAAGTGCTCAAACCCGAGGACTCCAGGGTGATCGCGGCGGCCGGTCGCCCGGTGCTGGCGGTGCTCAACAAGGCCGATCTGCTCGGCTCGCTGTCGGGGCGCGCCGGCGACGGGCCGGCCGCGGCCGCGCAGCGCAGGTGCGCGGAACTAAGCAAGCTCACCGGGGCGCCGGTCGAACCGATGATCGCTTTGCTGGCCGTCGCGGCGCTGCGGGGACTGGACGGCACGTCGTGGGCGGCGTTGCAGACCTTAGCCGCCCATCCGGCTGGCCTGGACGGCTCCTTCGAGGGATTCCTAGCGGCCGATAACCCCGTGCCGACAGACACGCGGCTGCGGCTGCTGGACACCCTGGACCTGTTCGGCACGGCGCTGGGCATTGCCGCGGTCCGCCGGGGTGCGACGCCGGCCGGGGTCCGGGCCCTGCTACGCCGGATCAGCGGCGTCGACGCGGTGATCGCCACGGTGTCGGCTCTCGGCACCGAGGTGCGTTACCGGCGGCTGCTTGAGGCCATCGCGGAGCTGGAGGCCCTGGCCGTCGGTCGTCCTGGGATCGGCGCGCAGGTCAGCGGGTTCTTGTCCCGCGATGGCACGGTGATCGCGCGGATGGCCGCCGCCGTCGACGTGGCCGAGGCGGCAGGGCTGGATGTCGACCCCGCCGATCTGGACGACGACGACCCGGCCGGACACTTGTCCCGGGCGTCGCGCTGGCAGCGCTACAGCCGCGGATCAGCGAGCGCCCTGCACCGCGCCTGCGGTGCGGATATCGCCCGAGGATCACTGCGGCTGTGGTCGGCCGCCCAGGAGGCACGATGAGCGGCGATTCGGTGGCCCAGGTCGACGAACTGGTGGCGGCGATCGGGCCGCGGCTGGAGTCGCCCGCCATCAGTCGCCGCGACGTCGTGTTGGTGACCGGGCCGTGGATGGCCGGTGTGACCGGGGTGGCCACCGTGCTGGGCGAGCGGCTGCCCGAGCATAAATTCGTCGAGTCGACGGACCTGCAGCCCGGCGAGGCGCCGATGGCGGTGGTGTTCGTCGTCTCCGCGGCCGCCGAACTCACCGAATCCGACTGTGCCCTGCTCGACGCCGCCTCCGAGCACACCGACGTGGTCGTCGGCGTGGTTTCCAAAATTGACGTGCACCGCTCCTGGCAGGACGTGCTCACCGCTGACCGCGACAGGCTGGCCGCACACGCGCCGCGCTACCGCCAGGTGCCCTGGATAGGTACGGCGGCCGCGCCCGACCTGGGCGAGCCGCAGGTCGACGAAGTTGTCGAGGCCGTCTCGGCACAACTCGCCGTTTCCGATGTCGAGCGGCGAAATCGGTTGCGGGCCTGGGAATCCAGGCTCCGTACGGTCGCGCAGCGGTTCGATCGCGACGCGGACAGCGCCGGCCGGCGGGCCCGGGTCGACGCGCTGCGCGAGGAGCGCAGCACCGCCCTGCGTGAGCGCCGGCAATCGAAATCCGAACGCACCGTCACGCTGCGCGGCCAGATCCAGCAGGCGCGGGTTGCGCTGTCGCACTCGGCGGTCAACCGATGCTCGTCGGTGCGAAGCGAATTGCAAGAGCAGGCCGCGCGCCTGCCCCGCCGGAACTTGGCCGGCTTCGAGGCGCACGCGCGTGCCCGGGCCGCCGAAGTCGTCGGTGAGGTGTACGAAGGCACCACCCGGCACCTCGATGACATTGCGCGCGAGCTCGGCACGCCGATCGACCTACCGTCCGTCGAGCTGCTACCGACCGTCGACGTCGCGCCCCCGCCGCTGAAATCGCGGCGGCAGGAGACCTGGCTGATGACGCTGTTGGGCGTCGGGTTCGGGGTGGGCGTCGCGCTGACGCTGTCTCGCCTGGTGGCCGGCGTGGACCGGCGGCTGAATCCGGCGGTCGAGATCGCCGGCGCCGCGGCCTGCGTGGCGGTCGGCTTGGCGGTCACCTTCCTGGTGGTGAACCTGCGCGCCCTGCTGCGTGACCGCGGGCTGCTGGACCGTTGGGCGGGCGATCTGACGTCGTCGCTGCGGTCGGTGTCCGAGGAGCTGGTCGCGACGCGCGTGCTGGTTGCCGAGACGCTGCTGACCAGCGGGCTCGTCGTTCGTGACGAGGCGGACCACGCGCAAGTGTCAGATCAGGTGAATGCCATCGACGCCGAACTGCGCGAGCATGCGATCGTGGCGGCACGGGCCGCGGCGGTCCGGGACCGGGAAATGCCCATCGTCGCGGCCGCGCTGGACGCGGTGCGTGCAGAACTCGGGGAACCGGGTATACGTCAACCCGATGACCCTGCCGAGAACGCCGACGGGCAGAAAACCCCCAAATCAGCTTCGAGGAGCACCGATGAGAACAATTTCTGACCTTTTAGGAGCTTCTGAATCGTTGTTGTGAGAAGGCTTATACCCGCCCAACCCTTCCCCAGCAAGGGGATCGCGATAACCTGTAGCTAACGCCACCATGTCAATATCTGTGTGGGCGACTGCATATGCAATCACACTGTGCCCGCACCATACGGAGATGAATTCAGGAGAGTTCGATGACCTCAGCGACCATTCCCGGTCTGGACACCGCACCCACGAATCATCGGGGGCTACTGGCGTGGGTAGAGGAGGCTGCGGAGTTGATGCAGCCCGACCGGGTTGTGTTCGCCGACGGCTCCGACGAGGAGTTCAACCGGCTGGCCGCCCAACTGGTCGAGGCCGGCACCTTGAAGAAGCTGAACGAGGAGAAGCGCCCCAACTCCTACCTGGCGCTGTCGGACCCGTCCGACGTGGCGCGCGTGGAGTCCCGGACCTTCATCTGTTCCGAGCGTGAGATCGACGCCGGCCCGACCAACAACTGGACGGACCCGGCCGAGATGCGGTCCACGATGACCGAGCTGTACCGCGGCTGCATGCGCGGTCGCACCATGTGGGTGGTGCCGTTCTGCATGGGCCCGCTCGGCGCTGACGACCCCAAGCTGGGTGTGGAGATCACCGATTCGGAGTACGTCGTCATCTCGATGAAGGTGATGACCCGGATGGGCAAGGCGGCCCTCGAGAAGATGGGCGACGACGGATTCTTCGTCAAGGCGCTGCACTCGGTGGGTGCCCCGCTGGAGCCCGGCCAAAAGGACGTGCCGTGGCCGTGCAATGACACCAAATACATCACCCACTTCCCGGAGACCCGCGAAATCATGAGCTACGGCTCGGGCTACGGAGGTAACGCGCTGCTGGGCAAGAAGTGCTACTCGCTGCGGATCGCCTCGGCGATGGCACACGACGAGGGCTGGCTCGCCGAGCACATGCTGATCCTCAAGCTGATCTCCCCGGAGAACAAGGCGTACTACTTCGCCGCGGCCTTCCCGTCGGCGTGCGGCAAGACCAACCTCGCGATGCTGCAGCCGACCATTCCGGGCTGGCGCGCCGAGACCCTCGGTGACGACATCGCGTGGATGCGGTTCGGCAAGGACGGCCGGCTGTACGCGGTCAACCCCGAGTTCGGTTTCTTCGGCGTCGCGCCGGGCACTAACTGGAAGTCCAACCCGAACGCGATGCGCACCATGGAGGCCGGCAACACCGTCTTCACCAATGTCGCGCTGACCGACGATAACGACGTGTGGTGGGAAGGCCTGGAAGGCGAGCCCGACCACCTGATCGACTGGAAGGGCAACGACTGGGTCCTGCGCGAGACGGATACCAAAGCGGCCCACCCGAATTCGCGGTACTGCACCCCGATGTCGCAGTGCCCGATCCTGGCCCCGGAGTGGGACGACCCGCAGGGCGTGCCGATTTCCGGCATCCTGTTCGGCGCGCGCCGCAAGACCACGGTGCCGCTGGTGACGCAGGCCCACGACTGGCAGCACGGCGTCTTCATGGGCGCCACCATGGGCAGCGAGCAGACCGCCGCTGCCGAGGGCAAGGTCGGCACCGTGCGCCGCGACCCGATGGCCATGCTGCCGTTCCTGGGCTACCACGTCGGCGACTACTTCCAGCACTGGATCGACCTGGGCAAGAACTCCGACGAGTCGAAGCTGCCAAAAGTGTTCTTCGTCAACTGGTTCCGCCGCGGCGACAAGGGTGAGTTCCTGTGGCCGGGCTTCGGCGAGAACAGCCGGGTGCTGAAGTGGATCGTGGACCGCATCGAGCACCAGGCCGGCGGCCAGGACACCCCGATCGGCATCGTGCCGACGGCCGACGATCTGGACCTCGACGGGCTCGACGCCGAAGGCGGCGACGTGACCAAGGCGCTGGCGGTCAACGCGGCCGAGTGGCGTGAGGAACTGCCGCTGATCGAGGAATGGTTCGAGTTCGTCGGCGACAAGCTGCCCACCGGCGTCCGCGACGAGTTCGAGGCGCTCAAGCAGCGGCTGTCCGAGGCGGACTAACACCGCAAGCAACGTTGAATCGGGCTGGCGCGCAAGACGCGTCGGCCCGATTCATATACGGGGAGGCGTTGTCGGCAACGGCATACGGCCGATTCCGCTTTCGTGTTTGGAACCCCACGCTTCGGTGTATAGATAGCTAACACCCCGATTCTGGAAGGCCCGACGATGAAGTCAACGACAACCTCCGCGCTCACGATTGTGGTTGCAGCGGCGGGAATTCTATTCAGTGGATGTTCGGCGTCGCAGGTGATCAACACCGGCGGGGACACCAAGTGCAAGGACTTCACCACCCAGGACGAGAAGAAGCAGAACGACGAAATCAGCAAAATGCTCAAGGACAAGAGCGGCGCCGATCCGAACAATCTCGAGATCTCGGCGACCCGGTTGTCCGCGCAGACGTATTGCCAAACGTTGGGCAAGCCGGACAGCAAGATCTCTGAGGCGCCACACGGCTGACGGGTTCGCCGCAGCCTGCTAGTGAGAACCTAGTACTGCCGAGTTGCGCGCGTGCGGTACCGCTGAACATCATCGAATCGTGGACGGACTCGATGATTGTTGATCGGCGTCGTGCGCTCGGTGGGGCGGTCGCGGCTGCGGGGCTACTTGCTTCCGGCTGTCAGACCGCGCCCGCTGGGACGCGCGGCGCTGAACCCGCGGTGCCCTGGCCCGATGGCGACACCCTCGGCATCGGCTTGGAGGGCTACCCCTACCCGTACCCGGTGCAGTATCTGGACGTCACGCACGTTGCGCAGGCGGTGTGGATCGATCGTCAGGCTCCGGAGTCCGAGCAGCGGGCGCGGCTGGCGTACATGGATATTCAGCCGGAGAGCGGGCAGCCAAGGGGTGCCGTCCTACTGGTGCACGGAAAGAACTCCTTCGGCGCGTATTGGCGCGAGGTCATCCAGGCGCTGCGCCACGAGGGTTACCGGACAATCGTTCCCGACCTGGTCGGCTGGGGTAAGTCCACCAAGCCCTCGACATTGACCGCGGAATCACTGGTGACGCATCTACGCTCCCTACTCGATGCGCTCAAGGTGAATTCTGTTGCCGTCGTGGGGCATTCGACCGGCGGACTGGTGGGCATGCATATGACCCGGCTGCTGCCGGAGCGGGTGGGATCGCTGGTGCTGGAGAGCCCGATGGGACTCGAGGACTATCGGAACGGGCTGATCCGGCAGGTGGGACATCAGGACTGGGCGCGCGACGAACGGTCCTCGACCGCCGATCAGATCCGGCAGTACATCGCGCACTACTTCGTCAACAAGGATCCGCGATTCATCGATCCGTTCGTCGCGGTGCGCACGGCAATCGGACGCTCGCCCGAGTTCGAGCGCTGGGTGCAGAGTTTGGCGGCGGCAACCGACATGCTGCTCAACGAGCCCGCAGTGGACTTCGTCGCAACGCTACCCGTGCGCACGCTATTCGTCTGCGGCCTGTCCGACCGCACCTATGTCGGCGCAAAGTACACCGAGCCCAACCATCAAGCTGTCAAAGGGAATATCGCCGCGATGGCGCAGGGATTCGCCGCCAGGATGCCCGCCGCCCGTTTCGTCGGTCTGCCCGAGACCGGCCATGTGGCGCATCTGGAATCACCGGCGGCGTTCCTGGCGCCGGTGCTGGAATTTCTGCACTTGAACGCCGGCTAGTGCGGGCGGCGGCGTAGTCATGAGGCACCGTCCGCGGGCCACTTGACACCCGTCAAATTCGACGGCGGTACAGTCCAAGCATGCAGATCCGCTCCTATCTCGGCGCCGACAATCCGGCGATCATTTTGTACCCATCCGGAACGGTCGTCACCTTCGATGACCTGGAAGCACGGGCCAATCGGCTGGCACACCGGTTTCGTCAGGCGGGTCTGACCGAGGGTGACAGCATCGCGATCCTGATGGAGAACAACGAGCACATTCACGCGGTGATGTGGGCGGCTCGCCGCAGCGGTCTGTACTACGTACCGATCAACACCCACCTGACCGAGGCCGAGGCGGCCTACATCATCGATAACAGCAATGCCAAGGCGATCATCGGCTCGGCGGTGCTGCGCGACACCTGCGCCGGCCTGGCCGAGCATTTGCCGAACGGGATGCCGGAACTGCTGCTGATCGCTGATGGTGATTTGCCCGGCTGGGATCGCTACCCGGAATGCGTTGCCAATCAACCGGATACGCCAATCGACGACGAGATCGAGGGCGACCTGTTGCAGTACTCGTCGGGCACCACCGGCCGGCCAAAGGGGATCAAACGCGAATTGCCGCACGTCCCACCCGAAGACGCGCCGGGCATGATGTCGGCTCTAGTCGGATTCTGGATGGATGCCGAAACGGTGTATCTGAGTCCGGCGCCGCTCTACCACACCGCGCCGTCGGTATGGTCGATGACGGTGCAGGGTGCGGGAATCACCACGGTGGTGATGGAGCGCTTCGATCCCGAGGGGACGCTGGACGCGATCCAGCGGCACCGGATAACGCACGGCCAGTTCGTGCCGGCGATGTTCGTCCGGATGCTGAAATTGCCGCAGGACGTTCGTGATTCGTACGACCTGTCCAGCCTCAAGCGGGTCATGCACGCCGCCGCGCCGTGCCCGGTGCAGATCAAGAAGCAGATGATCGACTGGTGGGGCCCGATCGTCGACGAATACTACGCGTCCTCCGAAGCGCACGGATCGACGCTGATCTTCGCCGAAGACTGGCTGGCGCATCCGGGCTCGGTCGGCAAACCGATGGCGGGCGGTGTGCACATTCTTGACGAGAACGGCAACGAGCTGCCGTCCGGCGAGGCCGGTGAGATCTACTTCGAGGGCGGGCACTCGTTCGAATACCTTAACGACCCAACGAAAACCGCCGCATCCCGTCACAAGCGCGGTTGGGCCACTGTCGGAGACATCGGCTATTTAGACGACGAGGGTTACCTGTATCTGACCGACCGGCGCCACCACATGATCATCTCCGGCGGGGTGAATATCTACCCGCAAGAAGCGGAGAACCTTCTGGTCACCCATCCGAAGGTGTTGGACGCCGCGGTGTTTGGAGTTCCTGATGACGAGATGGGCCAGCGGGTCGTGGCGGCCGTACAGACTGTCGACGAAGCCGATGCCACCGACCAATTCGCCGAGGAGCTGCTGTTGTGGCTGCGAGACCGTCTCTCGCACTTCAAATGCCCGCGCTCGATCGCGTTCGAGGCACAGCTGCCGCGCACCGACACCGGCAAGCTCTACAAGAGCGGGCTGATCGAGAAATATTCGGTGTGACCGATGTTCCGGGTGGTCCAGCTAGCGGACTCAGCATCGATCGGGCCGGAGGACGGCTTGGCGTCGCCGCCCGGCGTGATCGTCGTCGCCGGCTCGGCCGCTGAGATTGCCCAAAGTCAATCCTGGCTGGAGGCAGCGACTTTCACGCTGACCGAGGATGACTGCGACGACCGCCGCGTCGTTACCGTCGACTCGATTCCTGAGACGCTTGCCGAGCTGTGCAAGCGCTGCGAACACTGGCCGCAGGCCAGCAGCGTCTGCGACGACGTGCTACGTACCGTGGCGCCCGAAGGCTCCACGTTGGCCGGTGTGCTGACGGAATCGCTGGCCTACTCCACGTTGCAGTCCGGTCCGGAGTTCGCGCGCTGGCTCGACGAACGCGGGCCGGCCCGGATGCCCGAGATCGCCGACCCGGTGCAGGCGGAGCGCCACGGCGACACCCTGCGAATCAGGTTCAACCGCCCGGTTCGTCACAACGCGTTCTCCACCGATGCGCGCGCCGCGCTGCTCGAGGCGCTGACCGTCGCGCAGCTGGTTCCGTCAGTCACCGGGATTGTGTTGAGCGGCAACGGCCCATCATTTTGCAGCGGCGGAGACCTGGCCGAATTCGGTACCTTCGCCGATCCCGCGAGCGCGCATCTCGCCCGCACCCGTCACAGCCCGGCCCTGGCGCTCAGTGCGCTCACCGCGCGGCTCGGCCGAGCCTGCCGCGCCGAGGTGCATGGGCGAGTGCTGGGCAGCGGATTAGAGATGGCCGCATTCTGTGGATGGGTTGAGGCGCACGAAGATTCGCTCTTCGGCCTGCCCGAACTGGGTCTGGGGTTGATCCCGGGCGCCGGTGGAACCGTCAGCGTGACGCGCCGCATCGGCCGCTGGCGTACAGCCTATCTGGTGCTGTCCGGCCGTACCGTCGGCGCCGACGCCGCGCTGCGCTGGGGACTAGTGGACGCGACTTACGTTGGCCCGCAAAGGGTTGCTCAGTAGCCCGAGAATGTGGTGCCCGTCGTTGACGGGATGCTCGATACGGCGACCACGGCGATCACGATGTACAGGATCGCGATGATCGCGTACGTCACGCCACCCGCGATGGCACCGATGATCGCCCACTTCTTGGCGTTGCTCGACGCCTCCTGCGCCTCGGCGGCCCGGCCCTGGGCCCACAATCCGGCGACCTTGTTGGAGTAGACAAGCGACACGATCCCAAACGGCAGGCAGCACAGGACCGTGCACAGAATCGCCCAGACGAGGTAGTTATCCGGCTCCTGCTGACCCGGCCAAGCCCCTGGCTGCTGGCCCGGCCAGCCGCCAGGCTGTTGCGGCTGCTGCCAGCCCTGCTGCGGTTGGCCCTGCCACTCCGGCTGCTGCGGTTGGCCCTGCCATTCGGGGGAACCTTCGTACGGCCCTGGGGGATAACTCATGGCAACCGACTTTCTTTCGGTCCAACAGGTTTACTCCCGCGCCGGTTTGCTGGTGCGCAAGTCAGGCAAATATAGCGCACAAGCGGTGGTCAGGCGCTAGATCCAGGTTTGCTCAGATGCCGCCGCGAGTCACCAGCTGCCCGGCAATCACATTGCGCTGAATCTCGTTCGTGCCTTCACCGACGATCATCAATGGCGCGTCGCGAAAGTAGCGTTCGACGTCGTACTCGGTGGAGTAGCCGTAACCGCCGTGGATGCGTACCGCGTCCAGCGCGATCTCCATCGCAACCTCGGAGGCGAACAGTTTGGCCATCCCGGCCTCCATGTCGCAACGTTCGCCGCTGTCGTAGCGCTCGGCGGCGTAACGGGTGAGCTGGCGGGCGGCGGTGAGTTTGGTAGCCATGTCGGCCAGGTAATTGCCGACCGACTGATGCTTCCAAATGGGCTGGCCGAAACTCTCCCGCTGCTGGGCATAGGCCAATGCGTCCTCGAGCGCCGCGGTCGCGACGCCCAGAGCCCGGGATGCAACTTGGATGCGGCCCGTCTCCAGCCCCTTCATCATTTGCGAAAAGCCCTCGCCCATAAGGTCTCCCAGGACGGCCGACGCGGGCACGGAGAAGTTGTCGAAGGACAGCTCGCAGGATTCGACACCCTTGTAGCCCAACTTGGGCAGGTCCCTCGAGATCGTCAGACCCGGCCCGTGTTCGACGAGCACAATCGAGATGCCCTTATGGCGCGGCGTGACGTTCGGATCGGTCTTGCACAGCAGCGCGATCAGTCCGGAATGGCGCGCGTTGCTGATCCAGGTTTTGGCGCCGTTGATCCGCAAGCCTCCGGAGCCGTCCGGCAGTGCGGTGGTCGACATGTTCTGCAGATCGGAGCCGCCGCCGGGCTCGGTCAGCGCCATCGTGGCCCGCACCTCGCCGGTGGCCATCCGCGGCAGGTAAGTCCGCTTCTGCTGCTCGGTGCCGAACAGCGTCAGCAGCTTGGCGACCACGGTGTGTCCGCCCATCGCACCGGCCAGGCTCATCCAGCCCCGGGCCAGCTCCTGGGTGACGCGTACATAGCCCGGCATCGACACCGGCGACCCGCCGTATTCCTCGGGAATGGCCAGGCCGTAGATACCGATGCGCTTCATCTGTTCGATCCACGCCTCGGGATAGGTGTTGGCGTGCTCGACCTCGCGGACGGTCGGTTTGACCTCGCGGTCGATGAACGCGCGCACCGTGGCGACCAGCATGTCTTCTTCGTCATTGCGTCCGCTGCTCACCCTTGCCATTGTAGCGTTGTGACTTATGCCGATATCCGCGAGGGTGGTCCCTACTTCGACGACCTCTCGATAGGTCAGGTCTTCGACTGGGCACCGGTTGCGACGCTCTCGGCGGGTTTGGCCGCCGCGCATCAGGCGATCGTGGGGGACCGGTTGCGACTGGCCATGGACCCGGACCTGTGTGCCGCCGTGGTCGGTACGCCCGGTCCGCTGGCGCATCCGGGGCTGGTGTGCGATGTCGCCATCGGGCAGAGCACGCTAGTCACCCAGCGCGTCAAAGCCAATCTGTTCTACCGGGGGCTGACGTTCCATCGATTCCCAGTGATCGGGGACTCTCTCTACACCCGCACCGAAGTCGTTGGGCTGCGTGCGAACTCGGTCAAGCCCGGCCGGCCTCCGACGGGACTCGCGGCATTGCGGATGACCACGATCGATCAGGCCGACCAATTGGTGCTCGACTTCTACCGCTGCGCCATGCTGCCCGCGAGCCCGCACTGGAACCCCGATACCGCGCCGGCCGACGATCTGTCCACCGTCGGCGCCGACGCGACACCGCCCGCGGTGGCACCGGCCGCGCAGTGGGACGGCGATGCCTTCCGAAAGCGGGTTCCCGGAGCGCATTTCGATGCGGCCATGGCTCCTGCGGTGCTGCACAGCACCGGCGACGTCGTCACCAGCGCACCGGAACTGGCCAGGCTCACGCTGAACATTGCAGCGGTACATCACGACTCGCGGGTAGGCGGGCGCCGCCTGGTATACGGCGGGCACACCATCGGGCTGGCGCTCGCGCAGGCCAGCAGGCTGTTGCCGAACTTGGGGACGGTGCTGGGCTGGGAGTCGTGCGACCACACCGGGCCGGTGTACGAGGGCGACACGTTGTACAGCGAGTTGCACGTCGAGTCGGCCGAGCCCACCGACAACGGGGGCGTCCTGGCCCTGCGATCGCTGGTCTACGCGGTCGGCGACGGGGTCGGCGAGCCCGACCGAGCGGTGCTGGACTGGCGACTGCGCGCGCTGCATTTCTGACCCGGAGGACAATGGTCCAGGTGCACAATGCGGTGTCCCGATGGGGGAGCAGCGGACTGGCCTGCCTGACCGGCCTGCCCGATGGCCCACCCGACTTCTCCCGCGCCGAGGCGCTGGCCCGCGCCACCCGCGTCGCCGCGGCCGTCGGTGATCGGCTGGATGTCACCGTCGATGCGACGACCTTGCTGACCGGGCGGGCCGGATTGCTCGGGTTGACCCGCGGCGGGCAGATCTCGGCCGGTGGCGGCACCCGCCTGCTCTCGGCCCGCGACGGCTGGTGTGCGATGACGCTGACACGCCCTGACGACGTCGCCGCCGTCGCCGCGCTGCTGGAAGTCGACGAATCACCCGTCGATCCGTGGCCGATGTTGCAGCGCTGGGCCCCAACACGTCTCGTATCCGCGATCACCGAGCGGACGAGTCTGCTGGACATCCCGGCGGCCGGCCTCGGCGAGGTTGCCGAAGCACCGCCGCGCATACAGCAGATCAGCACCCGGGCCGGGCCGTGCCGAATCGCCGACCTGCTGGTGGCCGACCTGTCGTCGATGTGGGCCGGACCGCTGTGCGGGCAGCTGCTGGCCCGCGCGGGAGCCACCGTCGTCAAGGTGGAAAGCCCGCGCCGCCCGGACGGTACCCGGGGCGGCAATCGGGAATTCTTCGACTGGATCAACGGTGAAAAGCTCTCCTACTGCCTCGATTTCACCGACCATGCCGACGACCTGCGCGAGTTGCTGGCGGTCGCCGACATCGTGATCGAAGGTTCGCGGCCCGCGGCGCTGGCCCGGCGCGGGCTGGGTCCCGAGCATATTGCACCGCGGCCGGGCCGGATCTGGTTGCGCATCAGCGGGTATGGCGAGGATTCCACCCGACCCGCGTTCGGGGACGATGCGGCGGTGGCCGGTGGCCTGGTCGGCGCCAGCGCCGAGGGGCCGGTGTTCTGCGGGGACGCGATCGCCGATCCGCTCACCGGCCTGGAAGCGACCTCGGCGGTTGTCGAATCGCTGTCCCGCGGCGGCGGCGAGTTGATCCACGTGTCGATGGCGGGGATAGCGGCCGGTTATGCGGCTCTGCCGGGCGCCACGTCGGCCTCCGAATGCCCGGCGCCATCACCGCAACCTGCGCTGCCGCACCGCCGGGCCGCCGAACTGGGTGCCGACAACGACACCGTAGGCCACCTTATCTCTGAAAGACGGCTACTGTCATGCTGATTCGGCGGGCGACGTTGCTGGACGGCACCGCGACCGACATCCGGGTCGGCGCGCAGATCGACGAGGTGGGCGACGGTCTGGCCGGCCAACCCGGGGAGACCGTGTTCGACGCGCGCGGCGGAACCGTGCTGCCCGGCCTGCACGACCATCATGTGCACGTGCGTTCGGCCGCCGCCGCGTTGGACTCGCTGATGCTCGGGCCTCCTTCCGCTGTCACTAAAGATCAACTGGCACAGGCATTGTCGAATGCGACGCCGAGCGCCGACGGCTGGATCCGGGCGATCGGCTACCACGAATCCGTCGCCGGTGCGTTGGACCGCGCGGCGCTCGACGCGATGGTGACCGACATTCCAGTCCGCATCCAGCACCGCAGCGGGGCCCTGTGGGTTCTCAATTCCGCGGCATTGCGCCTGCTCGGAATGGCCGACCACCCCGATGGGCGGTTGCGCGCCAGCGACCGTTGGTCGGAGGCGCTGCGGCGTCACCACGCCGATCTCACCGAACTCAGCCGGCGTCTCACCGCGTTCGGCGTCACTGGAGTCACCGACGCCACACCAGATCTCGACGCGGACGACATGGTGTCGCTGTTGGTGGCGCATCGCCACGGCGAGTTCCGGCCACAGCCGGCCTTCCTGGCCCCGGGCAAGAAAATCCTGCACGACGACCATCTCGACCTGGAGGCGCTCACCGGATGGATCGCCGATCACCACGCCGACGGGCAGCCGGTGGCGGTGCACTGCGTGACCGCTGCACAATTGGTGGTGACCATCGCGGCACTGCGCGCCGCCGGTAGTCATCCGCACGACCGTATCGAGCACGCCGCTGTCGTCGACGACGACAATCTGGCCGACCTCGCCGAGCTCGGGCTCACGGTGGTGACCCAGCCGAATTTCGTTGCCGAGCGCGGAGATCAGTACCTGGCCGATGTTCCCGCGGCCGAGCACTCCTGGTTGTGGCGGGTCGCGTCGCTGCGCAAAGCGAAGGTGCGCGTGGCGCTGTCGACCGATATGCCTTTCGGTCGCGGTGACCCGTGGGCGGCGATGCGTGCCGCGGTGCGGCGCACCACGCCCAGCGGGGCGATTTTAGGAGTCGGCGAATGTGTCTCGGCACCAGACGCTTTGACGATGTTTCTGGGCTGTGCCGATCAGCCGAGCCGGATCAGGACCATCGACGTGGGGCAGCCGGGCGACCTCTGCGTGCTGACTGAGGCGCCCGCGGCGGTGCTGGCCGAGCTGGACGCCGGACTGGTGGCCGCGACCGTGATCGGCGGCGCGATCGCTTACGCGGCGGACTAGCGCGCGGCTGCCAGAGCGGCCCCCAAAGTCTCGCACTGGCTGTCGAAAAAGCGCTGTGACACTTGTACTTTCGGCGCCACCAGGTCGAAGCCGTGGAAGGCGCCGGAGATGATCTCGACTTCGCACGGCACTCCGGCCGCGCGCAGGCGCTCGGCGTAGGCAAGGTCTTCGTCGTGGAACAAGTCGTGCGTCCCCACGCCAATCCACGCCAGCGCCAAGCCGCTGAGGTCATCTCGTCGGGCCGGGACGGCGACCTGCGGGTCGGCATCGCCCAGATACGCCGTCCAGCCGAACTGATTGCTGCGGGTGTTCCACAGGCGATAGTCCGGCTTCTCGGCGGTCAGGGAACTTCGATCGTCGAGCATCGGGTATGCCAACAGCTGGAATAGGGGCGCGACTTCGCCGCGGTCTCGGGCCAGGAACGCCAGCGCCGCCGCCAGACCGCCACCGGCACTGGCGCCGCCGATCGCCAGCCGCGTCGGATCGACCGCGGGGAGCCCGGCCAGCCAGGTCAGCGCCGCGTAACAGTCGTGCAGCGGAATCGGGTACGGATGTTCGGGTGCCAGGCGGTATTCCACCGACGCGACGGTGATGCCCAGCCTGGTGCTGAACCCGTGGCACACCCGATCGTCTTGCTGCGCGCTGCCCATCACGTATCCGCCGCCATGTATCCACAGCAGCGCCGGCGCGGGTTCGGTGACACGGGGTGGCCGGAACAGCCGGATGCCGGCGCCGGAACCCAGGGTGATCACTTCGGCGTGGCGCGACGCGCCGGGGTTGCGGCGATCTCGCAAGGTGGTCAGGACCCGGATGGTGGACAAGCTCCGGGGAGTGACCAGTTGTCGCGGGGCGAAGCGCGCGATCCGGCGCAAATCTGGGTGAGCGTCGCTGTTCGGCACCGGTTCAGTATCACCGAACGGAAAAACAGCCGGCCGGGGGCTTGACCACGTTGGTTCCGCGAGTTGTCGACACCGTCCCCGGCGGGTTTCGCATTCGCCGACATCCGTAGCCATCCAAGCTCGCCTCGGCTCCGAATGATCCGCGTGACGCAATTCGTCCTGTCGAATGCCCAGCGTTGATCGGCGTGGTTAACCGGCGCGGGATCGGGGTATCGATCGCAGTGATTCATATGCTGGCGCCCCGCAGGTGCGCCCGATCGTGCACGACGCGAGGGACGTGAAATGCTGGGGCAACTTTACGAGCGTGCACTCGGCGGCGAGCGATGTTGGATTCGTCATGAGGACGGCGAGGTTCGAATTCTGCCGGCACACCGCTGGCTCGGCGCCCGATGTCCCTCGAACGGCGGATTGGTCGATGCCCTTGACGAGGTCTTCGACGAGGCCGTCACGCAGATGTGCACCGGGCCGACGATCGAGCTCGGTTGCGGGCCGGGGCGATTGGTGGCTCGGCTGTTCGAGCGGGGGATACCCGCACTCGGCATCGACCGGTCCGCCACCGCGATTCGGCTGGCCGGTCGCGGTGGCGCACCGGCGCTGCTGGGCGACGTATTCGAACCGCTGCCTGGAATGGGCCGGTGGCAGACGGTCCTACTGGTCGACGGCAACGTCGGCCTCGGCGGGGACCCTCGGCGAATTCTGGGTCGCGCCGCCGAGCTGCTGCGCCACGGTGGGCGCTGTGTGGCCGAGTTCGAGGCCGATGCCATCGGTATCCGGGCGCGCTGGGTGCGGCTGGAGTCGGCCTGCGATGTCGGGCCCTGGTTCCGCTGGGCATCGGTCGGAGTGGACAGCGCCGCCGCCCTTGCGGCGCAAGTGGGCCTGACGTTGAGCGGTGTTCGGCTGATCGGCGGCCGGGTGATTGCGAGTCTGGCCGCACCGTGAGCGGCTTGCTCGCCCGGTTCCGCAGTCCACTGCGCGGCCCGTGGCTGACGTCGGTGTTCGGGCTGGTGCTGTTGGTGGCACTGCCGCTGATCACCATCACCGGGCTGCTGTCTTACATTGCCTATGCGCCGCAATTCGGCCAAGCCATCCCCGCCGACGTCGGCTGGTTGCGGCTGCCGTTGTTCGCCTGGCCTACCCGCCCGTCCTGGCTGTACCGGCTGACCCAGGGCATCCACGTAGGGCTCGGGCTGGTGATCATCCCGGTGGTGCTGGCCAAGCTGTGGTCGGTCATCCCGCGGCTGTTCGTCTGGCCGCCGGCGCGGTCGGCGGCTCAACTGCTGGAGCGGTTGTCGCTGGTGATGCTCGTCGGCGGGATCCTGTTCGAGATCGTCACCGGAGTGCTGAACATCCAGTACGACTACATTTTCGGGTTCAGCTTCTACACCGCGCACTACTTCGGAGCGTGGGTCTTCATCACCGGATTTCTGATGCACATCGCGATCAAGCTGCCACGCATGATCACCGGGTTGCGGTCGCTGTCGCTGCGCGAGGTGTTGCGCACCAGCCGCGCCGACACCCGACCCCAGCCAGCCGACCCCGACGCCCTGGTGGCCACCGATCCGGCCGAACCGACAATGAGCAGGCGCGGCGCCCTGGCATTGGTCGGCAGCGGCGCCTTGTTGATCGCGGCACTCACC
Source organism: Mycobacterium montefiorense (assembly GCF_003112775.1). Classification (GTDB taxonomy): domain Bacteria; phylum Actinomycetota; class Actinomycetes; order Mycobacteriales; family Mycobacteriaceae; genus Mycobacterium; species Mycobacterium montefiorense. Next base: position 420,392 of record NZ_BFCH01000017.1, read on the forward strand.
GTCGGCCAGACCGTCGGCGGGTCTGCCCGGGGTGCCGCGCTGCTGCTGCCGCGGGGGCGGGGCCGGGGTGATTTCCCGGTCAACAAGACTGCCGCCGCCGCGGGAATCAGCCGTGAAAGTGTCAGCGAGAGTTGGTCATTGATGCTGCGCGGCGGGTCCACGCACATCACGCTGGACCGCGCCAGGCTGGCCGCTATGCCGCAAACCACCGCACGCCTGCCGATCGCGTGCGTCGAGGGATGGTCGACCGTACAGACCTGGAGCGGGGTGCGGCTCGCCGAGCTGGCCCGCCTCGCGGGCGTGCCCAGGCCGCGCTTGGCGCGAGTGGTGTCACTGCAGCGAGGCGGTGCATTCGGGGAGGCGACGTTGCAGGCCAACCAGATTGGCGATCCCGACGCGCTGCTGGCACTGCGGGTCAACGGCTCCGATCTGTCGTTGGACCACGGTTATCCGGCCCGGATCATCGTTCCCGCGCTGCCCGGTGTGCACAACACCAAATGGGTGTCGACCATAGAATTCGAAGTTGATTGAAATGCCTGGTTTCTCAACGCGTTTCACTGCGATCTACGGGTCCCGTCCGCTGCACCTGCTGACGATGGTGTCCGGGTTCGCCCTACTGGGCTACATTCTGGCCACCTTCAAACCGGCGACACTGTGGAACCCCGGCAGCTGGTGGCAGTCGATCGCCGTCTGGTTCGCCGCGGCCGTGGTTGCCCATGATCTGCTGCTCTTCCCGCTCTACGCGCTGGCCGACCGGGCGCTGCCCGCGAGCCGGCGAACGGCTCGCGGCCATCCAAAAGTGCTTGCCCGCAACTATATTCGGATTCCGGCTCTGGGGGCTGGATTGACATTGCTGATCTTCTTGCCCGGCATCATCGAGCAGGGTGGGCCGACCTATCAGGCGGCGACCGGACAAACCCAGCAGCCCTTCCTGGGCCGGTGGCTGCTGCTCACCGCGACGCTGTTCGGGATGAGCGCTATCTGCTACACAATTCGGCTCGCCGTGGCGCGCCGCCGCACCTAGCGCAGCGAAGGCAAACACCCTGTCAAGAACTGCAATTTCGGCAATTCAGCAAACGTTGGTCCGGACCATTCTGCGACATCTTTAGGACTTCTACGCAATCGTCAGTTTCCCTCGACGACGTGCGGGTACAGTCCCCTACATGACGGCGAGGGTCCCGAGCATGACACCGTGTTTGAAATGGTTGCTGCGGGCTCGTCCCGGTGACTATGCGCTGGCATTAAGCGTTGCCGGTGCTTCGCTGCCGGTGGTGGGAAAGCACCTAGAGCCGCTGGGCGGAGTGACCGCGATGGGGGTCTGGGGCGCGCGACTTGCGCCAGAGGCTATTGCCACGCTGCGCAAGGACTGGCGGAAGCCGGGCGTCAGCGAGGAGCGCCGCCGGGACCGGGAAAGCATGCACGACGTCTCCGTTGCCGCCCTGCGCGGAGTCGTCGCGGCCGCGGACCTCGACCTGGAATGGCCGGTGGCCGACAAAACGCCGCCGATCTTGGATGCGCTGCGACAGCGCCGCTACCTGTACCGCCGGGCGGTCCACTACGGGGACCAGCCAGGCCAGGTGCTCGATGTGTGGCGACGCAAGGATTTGCCGGCCCAACCCGCGCCGGTGCTGATCTTCGTCCCCGGCGGCGCCTGGGTGCACGGCCGCAGCATGGGGCAGGGGACTGCGCTGATGTCGCGACTGGCCGAGCAGGGCTGGGTGTGCCTGGCGATCGACTATCGCGCGGCGCCATATCACCGCTGGCCGCGTCACATCACCGACGTCAAGACGGCAATCGCGTGGGCGCGTGCCAACGTCGACAAATTCGGCGGCGATCGCGAATTCGTCGCGGTGGCAGGCTGTTCGGCCGGCGGGCACCTGTCCGCGCTGGCCGGCCTCACCCCCGACGACCCGCAGTTCGAGCGGCGGCTGCCCGAGGGCGCCGACAGCTCGGTGGACGCGGTGGTCGGCATCTACGGTCGCTACGACTGGGAGGACCGGTCCACCCGCGAGCGCGATCAGTTCGTCGACTTCCTGGAGCGAGTGGTGGTCAAAAAGTCCATCGGTCGCCACCCCGAGGTGTTCCGCGACGCGTCGCCGATTGCGCGGGTGCACCGGAATGCTCCGCCGTTCTTGGTGATTCACGGCAGCAAAGACAGCGTGATCCCCGTCGAGCAGGCTCGCAGCTTTGTCGAGCGGCTGCGGGCGGTCTCGCATTCGATGGTTGGCTACCTGGAGTTGCCCGGGGCCGGACACGGCTTCGACCTGATCGACGGTGAGCGTGCCGGCGTGGCGGCGCACGCGACTTCGTTGTTCCTCAACCAGGTCTATCGCACCAAGGCGCAGATGAGGGCAAAAGAGGTCATCTAGCTTCGCTGCTGAGTAAGGTCCTCCCTTGAGGGGAAGGGGCAGCGATGAAACGGCTGAGCGGCTGGGACTCGGTACTGCTGTACAGCGAGACCCCCAACGTGCACATGCACACGATCAAGGTGGCCGTCGTCGAGATCGACCCGGATCGCCATGACTTCGACATCGACTCGTTTCGCCAGGTCATCGGGGCCAGGCTGAACAAGCTCGAGCCGTTCACGTATCAGCTCGTCGACATCCCGTGGAAGTTCCACCATCCGATGTGGCGGGAGCACTGTGAGGTCGACCTCAGCTACCACATTCGCCCGATGCGGCTGCCCGAGCCGGGCGGGCGGCGCGAATTGGACGACGCGATCGGGCGCATTGCCAGCACGCCGCTGGACCGCGCTCATCCGCTGTGGGAGATGTACTTCATCGAAGGTCTGGCCAACAACCGGGTGGCGGTGGTCGGCAAGATCCACCACGCGCTGGCCGACGGTGTCGCGTCGGCCAACCTGATGGCCCGGGGCATGGACCTGTTGCCGACGCCGGAGAGTGGCCCCCAGGTCACCGACCCCGCGCCCACCAAACCGCAATTGGTGCGCTCGGCCTTTTTCGATCATCTCCGCCAAGCCCGCAAACTGCCCGGGACCTTCCGCTACACGGCGCAAGGGATCGGCCGGGTCCGGCGCAGCTCACGCAAGCTGTCGCCGGAGCTGACGATGCCGTTCACCCCGCCGCCCACCTTCCTCAATCACCGGATCACCCCGGAACGCCGTTTCGCCACGGCCACCCTGGCGCTCGCCGACATCAAGGAGACCGGAAAGCGTTGCGGCGCAACCATCAACGACGTGGTGCTGGCGATGTCCACCGGAGCGTTGCGCACCTTGCTGCTGCGCTATGACGGCACGGCCGAACCGCTGCTGGCCTCCGTTCCGGCGAGTTTCGACTTCTCACCCGAACGCATATCGGGCAACTACTTCACCGGGATGATGGTGGCGTTGCCGGCCGACCTCGATGATCCGCTGGCCCGGCTGCAGGCCTGCCACGACAACGCCAACTCTGCCAAGGAGGCCTTCCATCTGGTTGGCCCCGAATTGATCAGCCGGTGGTCGAACTACATGCCGCCGCTGGCCACCGAGTCGTTTTTCCGCTGGGCGTCGGGCCGCGACGGCCAGAACAAGGTGCTCAACATTCCGATCTCGAATGTTCCGGGGCCCCGCGAGCGCGGCCGGGTCGGCGGTGCGCAGGTCACCGAGGTGTATTCGGTGGGGCCGTTGACCGCCGGCAGCGGCCTCAACATCACCGTGTGGAGTTATGTCGACCAGCTCAACATTTCCGTGCTGTCCGACGGCGCCACCGTCAAGGACCCGCACGAGGTCACCGAGGCGATGGTCGCTGACTTCATTGAATTACGCAGGGCTGCAGGGCTTTCCGAAGAGCTGACGCCCGTCGAGGTCGCGATGGTGCCGGCTTGACCGGCCCGGCCACCGCATCCGGGTAACCCGATTCTTTGCTGGTGCTAATGCCATTTCTGCCGGCGGCTACCATCGGTCTTCAAACAGCCACTGGTTACTACTGCTAGTCGAAGGAGCTCGTAGCACCGTGAGCACTGGGAACGAAGAAGTCAACGAGCCCGAGGTTCTGGTCGAACAACGCGGCCGGATCCTGATCATCACGATTAACCGGCCCAAGGCCAAGAACGCGGTCAACTCCGCGGTGGCCAATGGCCTGGCCGCGGCCGTGGATCGGCTCGACGACGAGCCCGGCCTCTCGGTGGGCATCCTTACCGGGGCGGGCGGCTCGTTCTGCGCGGGCATGGACCTCAAGGCGTTCGCCCGGGGCGAACTGCCCATCGTCGAGGGCCGCGGCATGGGATTCACCGAGCGTCCGCCGGTTAAGCCACTGATCGCGGCTGTCGAGGGCTATGCGCTGGCCGGTGGTACCGAGTTGGCACTGGCCACCGACCTGATCGTGGCGTCCAAGGATTCGGCCTTTGGCATCCCGGAGGTCAAGCGCGGGCTGGTCGCCGGCGGCGGCGGGCTGCTGCGGCTGCCGCAGCGCATCCCGTCCGCTATCGCGATGGAGCTGGCGTTGACCGGTGAGAACCTCAGCGCCGAGCGCGCGCACGCCCTCGGGATGGTGAACGTATTAGCCGAGCCCGGTTCGGCGCTGGACGCCGCGATCGCGCTGGCGGAAAAGATCGCCGCGAACGGGCCGCTGGCGGTGGCCGCCACCAAGCGGACCATCGTCGAGTCCCGCGGCTGGAGTCCCGACACCATGTTCGCCGAGCAGAACTCGCACCTGGCTCCGGTGTTCTCCTCGAATGACGCCAAGGAGGGCGCGATCGCATTCGCCGAGAAGCGCGCGCCGCAATGGACCGGCACCTGAGACTCGACAGGCGCGTTACTCGCCGCTGGCCCAGGTCGACGGCGCTGGGCGGCAAGATAGCCGCGTGATCTAAACTACAGTCGAGCATGACACTTCTGCCCAGCTTTGTAACGTGTTGATACCGGAGAACCTTCCAGCGTGAGCATTTCTTTGCTTCTCGAGATGGCTGCGTCGAGCAACCCCGATCGCACCGCCGTCGTCTCTGGTGACCTGCGGCTGACCACGCAGGAGCTCAGCGATCTGGCCGACGGCGGCGCGGGGGTCATCGCGGAATCGGGCGCCCAGCACGTCGCCTATGTGGGCGTCGGCGGCGCGATGCTGCCGGTGCTGATCTTCGCCGCGGCGCGCGCCGGGCTGCCGTTCACTCCGCTCAACTACCGGCTGTCCGCCGACGGCATCCAGGCGCTGATCGAGCGCCTGCCGCAACCCCTGGTCATCGTCGACAGCCGCTATCAGGACATGCTCGGCGACTCGCCCAAGCGCGTGGTGGGATCCGACGACTTCCTGACGGCCGCGCGCAGCGCCGAACCCGCTGCGGAGTTTCCCGATCCGGAGTCCGTGGCGATCGTGCTGTTCACCTCGGGCACCACGTCGCAACCCAAGGCCGTCGAACTCTCACACAACAACTTGACCAGTTATGTCACCGGAACCGTCGAATTCGATTCGGCCGGAGCACAAGACGCGGCGTTGATCTGCGTGCCGCCGTATCACATCGCCGGGGTCGGCGCCGCGCTGTCGAATCTGTATGCCGGGCGCAAGATGGTCTACCTGCCCAACTTCGATGCAGGCGAATGGGTACGGCTGATCGGCGCCGAGCAGGTGAGCACCGCGACGCTGGTACCGACCATGCTGGACCGCGTCGTCACCGTGCTCGAGACGGGCGGCCATCAGCTTTCGTCGCTGCGCAACCTGGCCTACGGCGGGTCGAAGGTCGGCCTGCCCCTGGTCCGCCGGGCGCTCGAGCTGTTGCCGGGTGTCGGCTTCGTCAACGCCTACGGGCTGACCGAGACGAGTTCGACGATCGCGGTGCTGACGCCCGACGACCATCGTGCCGCGCAATCGGCGTCGGAATCCGCCGCCGTCAAGCGGCTGGGTTCGGTCGGGCGTCCGGTACCCGGCATCGAGATCGAGATCCGCGACGACCAGGGCAAGGTACTGGGCGCCGGTGAGACCGGTGAGCTCTTCGTGCGCGGGGAGCAGGTCTCCGGCCGCTATACCGGGATCGGTTCGGTGCTCGACGAAAACGGTTGGTTCCCAACCAAAGACATCGCAATGCTGGATGATGAGGGCTACCTGTTCATCGGCGGGCGCAGCGACGACACCATCATCCGCGGCGGCGAGAACATCGCGCCCGCAGAGCTGGAGGAGGTGCTGGTCGAGCATCCGCACGTGCGCGATGTCGCCGTGGTCGGGGTCGAAGACCCGCAGTGGGGACAGGCGATCGTCGCCGTGGTGGTGCCGCGGCCCGGCGTCGACCCCGATCCCGAGGAATTACGCGAGCATGTCCGCAAGAGTTTGCGCGGTTCGCGTACCCCCGACCGCGTAGTGTTTCGCGACGAGCTGCCGACCACACCCACGGGCAAGGTGCTCCGCCGGGAGATCATCGAAGGATTGCAGGCCGCACCGGCCGAGTAGCAAGCAGAGGACGAAAAATCATGATTAAGAACGGAACCCGCCTCGCAAGCCAGGTGTGTGACACCCAGGTGATCGTCGTCAGGAGCGCCGACAGCCTCGACGACCTGCGCTGCGGTGGGGTGCCGATGGTGCCGATCGGCGGCGAGCGCTCGGGCGAGCTCGACCCGGCTTTCGCCGACGGCACGGTGATGGGCAAGCGGTATGTCGACGACGCCGGCGCCGAGGTGCTGGTGACCAAGCCGGGGGCGGGAAGCCTGAGCATCGGGCATACCGCGCTCGCGCTCAAAGAGGTCAAGCCGCTACCGGCGAGCGACTGAGATCCCCCGGCTGGGCCGTTAGCCGTCCTACTTGCCCGGAATTCCATTTCGGGTAACGAATTCCCTTGCCTTGATTAGGAATTCGAGCTGTTCGCCAACCTGACTGAGCGGGCGGACACTGCGGGTCGAGCGGGATAGCACGATCGCACCCTCTAGCGCGGAGATCGACATCACCGCCAGTGAGGCCGCGTCGTCGTGGTCGAATCCGTCATTCATGAAGGCCCGGGTCAATGCCGTGCACCACCGGCCCAAGATCATGCCGGCTTCGTTGGTCAGATCCTGATCGGTTTCGTCCGCGGTGATCGCGGCCGCGACCACCGGGCAGCCGGCCAGGAAGTCGCCGTCAGTCAGCAGACGCTCCCAGAGTCGGATGAACTCACGGAGCAACGCCCTGGCGCCGTGTTCGGCGGCCGCATCGATGGTGGCGGTGATGGAATCCCCCGAAAATCGCAGCGCCTCGCTCAGGATCTGGTTGCGCCCTTCGGGAAAGTGGTAGTAGACCGAACCGCGCGGGGCGCCGCTGCGCGCCAGCACGGCGTCGATGGTGACCCCGGCGGCCCCGCGCTCGCGCATCACTTCGGCGGCGCTGACGAGCATCTTGGTTCGGGTGCCGCCGCGCTTCGTCGGCGTGGCTTGCGGCGCGATATCGCTCTTGGTCGGCACTTTCGTACCTCCTGGGGCAGACGTCATGCAGCGTGCGAATGCCGCGATACCGGCCAGTGCATATTACGCGGACTGAACCGGAACGACCGGCGTTTCAGGTCGGGCACCTCGCGGGTGAATCGATAGCCGGCGACGTTGAGCTCGATGATCCACATAATTTTCTCCCGGCCTAGTCCTGCTTTCATGCGCCGGGGCCGGCGGCTCATGATTATGCTGAGAATCATATAAGACACTGGTCCACTAAGCAACTTGTTAGCGGTACTAAACTCGCAGACCAGGGAAATGTGTGACGTAGGTCATTTTTCTTGTCTAATTCGAAGCTTAACAAACCCTAAGGATTATGCCTTATTGCATAATTTCTGCCGGTGAGCTTCACTGGGTCGATGGCACCCACGTTCAACAGCCCGACTGGGCAGATCCTTCCCGCCCTCGACACGGTGACCCTGGAGCGTGACGGCCACGTTTTGCTGATCGGCTTGAACAGAGCTCACAAACGCAACTCGTTCGACCGCGCGATGCTCGCCGATCTCTCCCGCGCCTATGCCCTGCTGGAGTCCGACGAGTCGCTGCGCGCGGGAGTGCTGTTCGCCCACGGCGACCACTTCACCGCGGGTCTCGATCTCGCGGACGTCGGCCCGGGCATCGCGTCCGGGGAGAATCCCTTCCCCGACGACGGCCGGGACCCGTGGCGCCTCGACGGCGCGTGGACAACACCGCTGGTCGCTGCCGCGCACGGCCGGTGCATGACGCTGGGCATCGAGCTGCTGTTGGCCGCCGACATCCGCGTCGCCGCCGCCGACACCCGGTTCACTCAGCTCGAGGTGCGGCGCGGGATGTACCCGTTCGGCGGCGCGACGATCCGTCTGCCCCGGGCGGCCGGCTGGGGCAACGCCATGCGCTGGCTGCTCACCGGCGACGAATTCGACGCCGCCGAGGCGCACCGGATCGGGCTGGTCCAGGAGGTGGCCGACGACGCGGCGGCGGCCCTGGCCCGGGCCCGCGACATCGCGCACACCATCGCCGAACGCGCGGCGCCGTTGGGTGTGCGCGCCACGCTGGCGTCCGCGCAGTTGGCGCGTGTCGAGGGCGAAGCCGCGGCGATAGAGCGGCTGCGGCCCGTGGTCACCGAGCTCTTCGCCAGTGCGGACGCCGCCGAGGGTGTGCAGTCGTTCATCGAGCGCCGCGACGCCCACTTCGTCGGGCGCTAGCGCCTTTTCGCGTCGAGCGTCACGCCAGCGTGCCGCGGCCTGCGACTATCACTCGACGGTGTAGCCCATCGGCATCAGCACGCTCTTCTGCTGGGTGAAGTGCTCGACACCTTCGGGCCCGTTCTCGCGGCCGATGCCGGAGTTCTTGTAGCCACCGAACGGGCAGCAGGGATCAAAGGCGTACCAGTTGATCGCGTAGGTCCCGGTGCGGATCTTCTCCGAGATCTCGATGCCCTTGGCGATGTCGGTGGTCCACACGCTACCGGCCAGGCCGTAGGCCGAGTCGTTGGCGATCTTGATCGCGTCCTCTTCGCTGTCGAAGGGGATGATGGCGAGCACCGGCCCGAAGATCTCCTCCTGGGCGATCGTCATCTTGTTGTCGACGTCGGCGAACACCGTGGGCTGCACGAAGAAGCCGTTGTCCAGACCTTCCGGGCGGCCGCCGCCACACACCAGGCGGGCGCCCTCCTCGATACCCTTGGCGATGTAGCCCTCCACGCGGGCCCGCTGCTTCTCCGAGATCAGCGAACCGATCTGGGCGGCCGGGTCCGACGGCGGACCGACCGGTAGCGCCTGCACGAATTGGCTTACCGCGTCCACGATTTCGTCGTAACGCGAGCGGGGTGCCAGGATGCGGGTCTGGCCCACGCAGGCCTGCCCGGTGTTCATGATCCCGGAGAACACCAGCATCGGGATTGCCGACGCCAGGTCGACGTCCTCGAGCAGGATGGCCGCCGACTTACCGCCGAGCTCCAGCGTGCAGGGCTTGAGCATCTCCGCGGCGCGACGGCCGATCTCCTTGCCGACGCCCGAGCTGCCGGTGAAGGTAAACAGGTCGACTCCCGGGTTGGACGTCAGCGCCTGGCCCGTTTCGATACCGCCGGGCACTACCGACAGCACACCCTCGGGCAGGCCGGCCTCGGCGAAGATATCCGCCAGAGCGTTTGTGGTCAGCGGGGTTTCGGCAGCCGGCTTGAGCACCACGGTGCAGCCGGCCAGCAGTGCCGGACCCAGCTTGTTGACCGCCAGGAACAGCGGCACGTTCCAGGCGACGATCGCGCCGACGACGCCGATCGGCTCGCGGTGCACGATGGTCTGCCCGTAGGAGCCGTTGCGAATCTCGCGCCACTTGACCTGGTCGACGGCCGGGCCGGCGAAGAAATTCATCGCGCCCATCGAACCCATCCAGTGCATCGTCTCGATGGTGGTCGGCGGCTGGCCGGTCTCACCGGCGAGCAGCGCGCTGAGCAGCTCCTTGCGCTCCTCCATCAGCTTGACCACGTTGGCGATGACGGCCGCGCGTTCCTTCGGCGGCGTCGAGGGCCAGGGGCCGTTGTCGAACGCGGCGCGGGCCGCGGCGACCGCGGCGTCGACGTCTGCCGCCGCTGCCGCCGGCGCCTTGCCGAAGTACTCGCCGGTGGCCGGACAGCGCACCTCGAGAACTTCAGAGGTCGACGGCGCCGTCCACTTGCCGCCGATGAAAAGCTTGTCGTATTCGGTCTTTATGTCGCCCATGGCGCCACCCTACATAAGCCGGGGCAAAACGAGAACATGTTTCATTCTTGCGGCTGTAAGACCAGCACCAGATTGCTCACCAAGAACTCGCGCAGCACCGGCACCGACGTCAGCCACCAGGCCCATCGCGGGTGGTAGCGGGGGAATGCGGCCAGCAGCGCCCCGGTGTCGGCGGCCCAGTTCAGCCCCTCGGCGGCGGACACCGCGAACAACGACGACCCGTAGTTATTCTTTGCCCGATGTCCGTGTTTGCGCGCATACCGTGCGGCCGCCCGCTCGCCGCCCAGATAGTGGGTCAGACCCATCTCGTGGCCGCCGAAGGGGCCCAGCCAAACGGTGTAGGACAGCACGACCAGCCCGCCGGGCTTGGTCACCCGCAGCAGCTCGGCGCCGAGCTGCCACGGCCGGGGCACGTGTTCGGCGACGTTGGACGACAGGCAAATGTCGACCGAGTCGTCGGCAAACGGCAACGCCATGCCTGACGCCCGGACGAACGCATCCGTCGCACCCGCCACCGCGGGACCGGCGGCGTGCATTTCGCTCGGGTCGGGTTCGACGCCCAGGTAGCGAACACCGGCCTGGGCGAAGGCCTCGGCGAAATAGCCCGGCCCGCCGCCGACGTCGAGGAGGGTGCGGCCGGTTGGCGGTGCGCCGCGGGCGGCCAGCCAGAGGTCGCCGACCATCGCCGCGGTATCGGCCGCCAGCGCTCCGTAGAAGCGGGCCGGGTCCGGCTGTTCATAGCGGAACTCGGTCAGCAGCCGCACCGAGCGCGACAGCTTGGCCCGTCGCGCAAAGACGTCAGTCACCGCCACCGGCCACACCCTACGTCGGGCAACGGCTACGCTGACCATGATGTCTGGTCTGCGCTCGGTACTGCTGTTGTGCTGGCGCGACACCGGACACCCGCAAGGCGGCGGCAGCGAAGCCTATTTGCAGCGCATCGGCGCGCAACTGGCCGCATCCGGCGTCACGGTCACCCTGCGCACCGCCCGCTATCCGGGTGCGCCACGCCACGACGTCGTCGACGGCGTTCGGATCAGCCGCTCGGGCGGGCGCTACTCGGTTTATGTGTGGGCCTTGCTGGCGATGGCTGCCGGCCGGCTGGGGCTCGGCCCGCTGCGGGACGTGCGGCCCGACGTCGTGGTCGACGCCCAAAACGGTCTGCCGTTTTGCTCCCGGCTGTTGTACGGCCGCCGGGTGGTGGTGCTGGTACACCACTGCCATCGCGAGCAGTGGCCGGTCGCCGGGCCGTGGTTGGGACGGCTGGGCTGGTTTGTCGAGTCGTGGTTGTCGCCGCGGTTGCACCGGCGCAATCAGTACCTGACGGTGTCGCTGCCGTCGGCGCGCGACCTGGTTGCCCTGGGCGCGGACAACGAGCGGATCGCGGTGGTGCGCAACGGCCTGGACGAGGCGCCGGCCCAGTCGCTGTCCGGCCCGCGTTCGGCCGTGCCGCGGGTGGTGGTGCTCTCGCGGCTGGTGCCGCACAAGCAGATCGAGGACGCGCTGGAAACAGTCGCCGACCTGCGGCCGCGGCTACCTGAGCTGCATCTGGACATCCTCGGCGACGGCTGGTGGCGTCAACGCCTGGTCGACCACGTCCGGCGGCTCGGCATCAGCGACGCGGTCACTTTCCACGGCCATGTCGACGATGTGACCAAACACCATGTGTTGCAAAGTGCTTGGGTGCACGTGCTGCCTTCGCGCAAAGAAGGCTGGGGCCTCGCGGTCGTCGAGGCCGCACAGCACCGGGTGCCCACCATCGGCTACCGATCCTCGGGTGGGCTGTCCGACTCGATCGTCGACGGGGTGACCGGGATGTTGGTGGACAACCGCGCCGAGCTGGTGGACCGCCTCGAACAACTGCTGTGCGATCCGGTGCTGCGCGACCAACTCGGTGCCAAGGCGCAGACGCGCAGCGGCGAGTTCTCCTGGGCGCAAAGCGCTGACGCGATGCGCGCCGTGCTGGAAGCGGTGCAAGCCGGCGAGTTCGTCAGCGGCGTCGTCTAACCGCGGCCGCGCCGCCGGACACCGGCGACCAGTGCACCGCCGCCGCCCACGACCAGCAACCCCAGCCAGGCCAGGTGTGCGATCACCGTGGTTAGGCGATCAGCCGACGACGCTGCGGGGGTGTTGCCGCCGATCCGGTACAGCGTCAGTTCCTCGTCGCGGAACACCGGTGTCAGCGCGCCCAGGGTGCGCGCGGCCGAACCCATGTCGCCGGCGCTGTCGGATTCGACGACCAACCACCCGACGCCGGCCGGGGCCAACGCCGACGGAGCAAGCCCGGACAGCAGCAACTGCTGGATCGACCGGGCGCGGTCGCCTTCCCCGGGCACGACCAGCCCGGAGATCGCCAAGTCGCCGGTGCTCAGCACGTCGGCGCACAGCCAGCGCGGCAGCGGATCCAGCACCGGCGCCGGACCCGACCACACGAAGCGCCGCATCGAGCCCGCGGGCAACACCGCGACCGGCGCGGGCGCACCGTTGATCGTCGCCGCCACGGCAGCCCACCCCGGCGGGTAGTGGGCCGGCGCGACCTTGCCGCCGGCGCCCCACGCCAAGTCGGGCAACACCGCAATCAGCGCGAGACAGCCGGCCAGCGCCGTGGCGAAGTCTGCCCCAGCGGGCACCCACCGCCGCACTGTCACCACCGCCCCGGCTCCCGCGAGTGCGTATCCGGGCATCGCCAGCGCGACCCACTTCTGCCCGTCGCGCAGCACACCCAGGCCGGGTGCGGCGTCAACCACCACGCTCAGCACGTGCAGTCCGGGGCCGGTGGCCAGCGCGGCCGGCACCATCACCGACACCGCCGCCAACACCAGCAGCGGCGCCACCGCCGGGCGACGTATCACCGTCGGTAAACCGGCCACCACCACACAAAGCAACACCAGCGCCGAGATCACCGCGAAAAGCGTTGCCCGGGAACTGGGTACGGCCTCGCCATTCCAGATCCCGCCGAGGCTAGCCAGGCTGACCAACGTGCCCAGACCGGGCTCAGCGCGCGGCGCGAACGCGAGAACGCCCAGGGCGCTCGCCGCTTTGGGGGTGGCCAACGACGGGCCCATCGCCGCGGCCGTCAGCCACGGCAGCGCCGCCACCAGCGCGGCACCCAGCGTCGCCGCAGCGCACAGCCACCGCGTCCGGCCCGCACCCGGTGCTGCCACGCACACCAGGCTCACCGTCGCGGCGAGCAGCAGCCCGGTCGGGGTCAGTCCGGCCAGCGCGATCCAGAACGCCAACGCGAAAAAGCCGGAGGCTTGCGCCGAGCGCAGCCTGCACATCGACGTCGCCACCCAGGGCAGGCAACCGTAGCCGACCAGCAGGCTCCAATGCCCCTGCAGGAGTCGTTCGGCGACATAGGGATTCCAGATCGCCAGCGTGACCGCGACAAATTGGCCGGACATGCCGGCGCACGGCAGAGCGGTCGCGACGAGTCGCGCCGCACCCCAGCCCGCCAGCCATAGCCCCGCGACGAGCAACACCTTCACGACGACACCGCCGTCGATCAGGTGCGAGGCCAGCGCCACCGCGAAATCCTGGGGCGTCGCCCGCGGCGGAGCCGTCAACCCCAGCGCGGTGTCCGACAGGTACGAGCGCGGCGTGGACACCGCGTCGCGCAGTAGCAGGTATCCCGGCCGCAGCAGCGGCGCAACAACGAGCAGCGCCAGGACCAACGCATATCCGGGGAGCGACCAAAGCACCGCCCGGCGGTACGGCGCGGTCACCGTCGGCGCGACCGCGGGCTAGTCCCGGTCGGGCGGGCCGGGAGGATTCGGTTCGGGCGACCCCGGTTCGGGCGGATCGCCGTCGGGCGGATCGTCGTGCGATTCGGAGCGCTGGGTGGGCAGCTTCTCGGTCTCGGCCTCGGCGCCGGGCACCCGTTCCTCGAGCCCGCTGCGACCGAAGAACTCCTCGTCACCACGGTCCAGGCCGGGGTCGGTCAGCGCGCTCTCGGTCCGCAGGCTAAACGATGCCAGCAGCCCGCCGCCGATCAGCGCGATCAGGCCGACCGCGGTGAACGTGATCGGCAGTACCCGCGACCACAAGGCGAGGCGGTCACGCTCGTCGCGGGCCGCGTTCACCTGAGATTCCACGGTGTCCTCGTTGGAGGTGACCTTGTAATCGGCCAGCGTCAGCTCCGGCTTCACCGGATCGCGGGCAAAGAAGTGGTTAGCGTGCTCGGTCTCTTTGATGATGGTGCCCGAGACCGGGTCCACCCAGAACGTCCGCTGCGCCGCGTAATAACGAGTCATCGTGATCTGCTCGGCAGGATCGCCACCCTGGATGCCCCACATCGCCGCGGATGTCGTCACCTTGCCGTCTTCGTCGCCGGCGTATAGCGACGGGTACTTCACCGGCGCCACCAGCTTGCCGTCGGCGCTGTAACCGATGTTCTGCGTGAAGCGGTACGCCGTCAGGCCATTGACGTCCTCTTGGGTGTCGTAGTTGACGTCGTAGGTCTTCTGCGCGACCGGGTCGAAGTACGGATAGGTCTTCTTCTCGGTATGGAACGGGAATCGGTAGGACAGGCCGTCGTGCCGCACCGGGATCGAGGTGGGCGGGTTCTCGTCGTTGAAGGTCCGCGGCTTCTGCACGGCGCCACCGGTGTGGGTGTCGTCCGAGACGGCCATCGCCGTCTTGCGGTTGAGCGTGACGGTGTCGACGATCGCCAGCAGCAGCCCGGTGTCCTTTTGCTTATCGGTGCGCCGAAGGGAGGTGCCGACTTGCAGCGTGACCACGTCGGCGTTGGCCGGCGACTCGACGCTGATCTGCTGCTGGGAAACCAGCGGCACGTTCTGGTTGACGACGACGTGATCGGTGGATAGCGACGACGAATCGAGCGCCGTACCGCTGCCGTCGCCGACCAGGGTGGTGTCAATGTTGAGCGGGATCTTGGTAATCCTGCTGGTCGTATAGGTCGACAGCAGCAGCGCGGCGATCAGCAGGGCGGCCCCGAGTCCGATGATTCCGCACGCGGCGAACCGCAACATAACCGCTCGGTTCACGTGGCCGTGCCCTCCCTAATGCGCTAGGCAAATCCGTTTGACCCTAACAGCAGTACCCGATTCGGCAGGTAACACTTCGCAGGCAGACTGTGATCGTGACCGATAGCCAGCAGGCGGGTGGAGTCCGTAGCTTCCTCCCCGCCGTCGAGGGTATGCGCGCCTGTGCGGCCATGGGTGTGGTCACTACACATGTGGCCTTTCAGACCGGCCACTCCAGCGGTGTCGACGGCCGGCTGTTCGGCCGCTTCGACCTCGCCGTAGCGGTGTTTTTCGCGCTGTCGGGGTTCCTGCTGTGGCGGGGTCACGCAGCGGCGGCGCGGGAGCTGGGATCGCGGCCCCGCACCGGTCACTACCTGCGCTCGCGGGTGGTGCGCATCATGCCGGCCTATCTGGTGGCGGTCGTCGTGATCCTCACCCTGCTGCCCGACGCGGATCACGCCAGCCTGACGGTGTGGCTGGCAAACCTGACGCTCACCCAGATTTATGTGCCGCTCACCCTGACCGGCGGCTTGACCCAGATGTGGAGCCTCTCGGTGGAGGTGACCTTCTATCTGGCGTTGCCGATTCTCGCGTTGCTGGCCCGCCGCGTTCCGGTAAGAGCCCGGGTGCCGGTCATTGCCGCGCTGGCGGTGCTCAGCTGGGCGTGGGGTTGGTTACCGTTGTTTTCGGGGCACGCGGGATCCGGCAATCCGTTGAACTGGCCGCCGGCCTTCTTCTCCTGGTTCGCCGCGGGCATGTTGCTGGCCGAGTGGGTGCACAGCCCGGTCGGGCTGCCACACCGGTTGGCGCGACGGCGCATGCTGATGGCCGCCATCGCGTTGCTGGCCTTTCTGGTGGCCGCCTCCCCGTTGGCAGGACCGGAGGGGTTGACTCCGGGCACCGCGACGCAGTTCGCGGTCAAGACCTCGATGGGCGCGGTGGTCGCGTTCGCATTGGTCGCGCCGCTGGTGCTGGATCGCGTCGGCACCCGTCACCGGCTGCTGGGTAACACCGGCATGGTCACCCTGGGCCGCTGGTCCTACGGCCTGTTCATCTGGCACCTGGCCGCCCTGGCCATGGTGTTCCCGGTAATCGGGACGTTCCCGTTCACCGGCAACATGCCGACGGTGTTGGCGCTGACGCTGATCTTCGGTTTCGCGATCGCGGCGGTGAGCTACGCCCTGGTCGAGTCGCCGTGCCGGGAGGCGTTGCGCCGCTGGGAGAAACGCGAGACAACCGCTCAGGTGGTTGATGCCGAGGCGGACGCGATAGCACCCTAGCCGGTGCGGTCCATCCACTCTTCCAGGGCATCCGCGGACGGCAGGCAGATGGCCTGCTCGATCTTGTCGATCAGATCGGCCCCGTACTCGACGGTGGACCTGATGAAGTTGCCCAGCGCCGCCAGGTGGACGCCGTCGGTCAGCAGGTAAGCACTCTCACCCACCACATTGACGTAGTTGGTCGCAGCGGTCTCCCGCACAAACGCCTTGGGCCAATGGTTGTCGCGATTCCACTCGTTCACCAATTCCATCAGGCGCGGGCGCTCGCTGGCGTGGTAGTACCTGGCCGGGCTGACCGAGATCTCCAGAATGTCGGGCCGCAGTCCGTTGATCCGCAGATTCACGTGCAGCTTGCCGCGCTCATAATTGGACAGCACCATCATGAATTCCCCGCCGTCGTCGCTGCGGAAAAACCGCAACTGGCGTGAGCGCAGATAGCGTTCGATCAGCTCGGTACTCAATGGCTCGATCTGCATGCCCTCATGGTGGTGCCGGGGACTTGGAAGATTCTTGGTGCCTTCTGGTCAGCCCGCTTCAGCGGCCGGCTGTCTCGCCATGATCTCGGCCCGCACCGCCGATCGCCGGGCCTTGCCGGCGTCGTCGCGCAGCGGGGTGTCGACGAATTCGACCGTGTGCGGCACCTTGTGCCCCGCGATGTTGGCGCGCAGAAACTCCTGCACACCCGCGGCATCCAGGGTGGAGTCGTCGGCCGTTTGCACCAGCGCGTAAGGCACCTGCCCCAGATCGCCGGCATTGGGATCGGGGACGCCAACTACTAAGCAGGACAACACATCCGGATGTGCCGACAGGGCATTCTCGATCTCCGCGGGGTAAACGTTGCGGCCGCCGACGGTGAACATGTCGACCCGCCGGTCCGACAGATACAGAAACCCGTCGGAGTCGAAGTAGCCGAGATCGCCCAGCGAGTCCCACCCGTCCCGGCTTTTCGCAGTCGCCCCGACGTAGCGATAGGTGGGCGCGCTGCCCGGGCTGGGCCGCATGTAAATCTCGCCCACCACACCGGGCGGACAGGCGTTGCCGTCGTCGTCAAGCACCTTCATCTCGCCGGCGACGACCACGCCCACCGAGCCCCGGTGGGTCAGCCATTGGTCACCGGAGATGAAGGTCAGTGCCTGTGATTCGGTGCCGCCGTACAGTTCCCAGATTTTTTCCGGGCCCAGCAGATCGATCCACGCCTGCTTGATGGCCGGCGGGCACGGCGCCGCCAGATGCCAGAACCGCCGGATCGACGAAAGGTCGTAGGCCTGCGGGTCGGCCTGGTAGACCGGCAGCGTCCGCTGCATGATCGTCGGCACCGCCGTCAGGAACGTCACGCGGTGGTCGCTGATCAGTCGCAGGAATTCGTGCGGGTCGAATCGGCTCATCAGCACCAGATGCTGGCGCATCAGCAACGCCATCGTCGCCGCGGTGAAGCCGGTGTTGTGGCTCAACGGCACCGGCACCAACGTGGTGTCGCCCTCTTGGGCGCCGAGCGGATAGCCGATGGCGGCCGGTATCCGGCTGTCGCCGCCGGACTCGATCAGTTTGGGCCGCCCGGTGCTGCCGCCGGACCCCATCGCCTTCCACACCGGCGACACCGCTTCGGGTAGCCCGGCATCCGCCAGCGCCAGATCGGGAGTGAAATTGATTGGCACACTTGGTATGTCGGGGTGTTCCTGGCCCACCAGCAGGGCGGGCGGGCGCAGGTCCAGCAGCCCGGCCAACTCGGCGGCCGGCAACCGTGCCGACAGCGGCTGTGGCACCGCGCCCAGTTTCCAGCACGCCACTGCGGCCTGAATCCACTCGACCGAGTTGGGCAGCACCATGGTCACGTAGTCGCCGACGCCGACGCCGCGCTCGGCGTAGGCGCGGGCCAACCGGTTCGTCGAGAGGTCGAGCTCGGCGCGCGTGATGGTCAAGCCGTCGCAGGTAACCGCCGGCTCGTCGGGGGCGAGCTCGGCCAGCGCCGAGATCTGCGTACCGATCGGCGGGATCGGTTCACTCATATGCGCCCTGTCGCTCGAAGATGCGCCGCGGATTGTCCACCAGCATGGTGTGCAGTTGCTCGTCGGTGACGCCGCGCTCTTTCAGCGCAGGGATCACGTCGTTGTGGATGTGCAGGTAGTTCCAGTTCGGCATCATCTGCGGCACCAGCTCTTCGGGCAGCGCATCGAAATAGCAGTTGGCGTCGTGCGAGAGCACCATCTTGTCGGCGTGCCCGCGTTCGCACATCTGCGCAACCGTGTTCACTCGGTCCTCGAACGGCAGGTAGGCGTCGATGCCGAACCGGTCCATTCCGATAAAGGATCCGGGTGCGATGAGTTCCTCGAGATATCCGATGTCGGTGCTGTCGCCGGAATGTCCGATGATTACCCGGCTTAGGTCGACGCCCTCCTCTTCGAAGATGCGTTGCTGTTCCAGCCCGCGGCGCAGCCCGGCGTGAGTGTGCGTGGAGATCGGCACTCCGGTCCGTTTGTGCGCCTGCGCGACGGCGCGCAGCACTCGCTCGACGCCGGGGGTGACGCCGGGTTCGTCGGTCGCGCATTTGAGGATTCCAGCCTTAATTCCGGTGTCGGCGATGCCCTCCTCGATGTCGCGGACGAACATGTCGGTCATGATCTCCGGGCCGCCCAGCAACCCGCCCGGGCCCTCGTAATGGAACCGCAGTGGCAGATCGTTATACGTGTAAAACCCAGTTGCCACAACGATATTCAGCTCGGTGGCCGCCGCGACGCGGGCGATTCGTGGGATGTAGCGGCCCAGTCCTATGACGGTGAGGTCGACGATGGTGTCCACGCCACGAGACTTGAGCTCGTTGAGCCGTTCGACGGCGTCGGCGACCCGTTTTTCCTCGTCGCCCCAGGCTTCCGGATAGTTCTGGGCGATCTCGGTAGTCATGATGAACACGTGCTCGTGCATGAGCGTCACGCCGAGATCGGCGGTATCGATGGATCCACGCGCAGTATTCAGTTCGGACACCTCGCTGATGCTAGGCCCGCCCGGCGGTCATTTAACAGAGGCAATTGCGGGGACAATTCGAATTTTCGCTGGCAACCATCCGATGAGTCCCAGATCGCCGGTTAGTGGCGTACCGTCGGCCGCGTCCGTTTCGCTCACCCGTTTGATCGCACCGGGAGTTTTGTCATGTTGCTCAATCCTAACCATCTGCAACGCCGCTACCCCGACCGTCGCTCGGGCGAGATCATGGCCGCCACCGTGGACTTCTTCGAGTCCCGGGGCAAGGCCCGGCTCAAGGCTGACGACCATGCGCGGGTCTGGTACTCCGACTTCTTGAACCACATCGGGCAGGAACGCATCTTCGCTTCCCTGCTCACGCCGTCGCAGTACGGGTCCTCGGACGACTGCCGTTGGGACACCTTCCGGATCAGTGAGTTCGCCGAGATCGTGGGCTTTTACGGGCTGAACTACTGGTACCCCTTCCAGGTCACCGCCCTTGGCCTGGGTCCGATTTGGATGAGCGACAACGAGGACGCCAAACGCAAGGCGGCGGCCCAGCTGGACTCCGGCGAGGTGTTCGGCTTCGGGCTGTCGGAGCAGACCCACGGCGCCGACGTCTACCAGACCGACATGATCCTCACGCCTCGCGAGGGTGGCTGGGTCGCCAACGGCGAGAAGTACTACATAGGCAACGCCAACGTCGCGCGGATGGTGTCGACCTTCGGCAAGATCGACGGCACCGACGAGTACGTGTTCTTCGTCGCCGACTCCCAGCACGACCGCTACGAGCTGATCAAGAACGTCGTCAACTCGCAGAACTACGTCGCCAACTACGGGTTGCGCGACTACCCGGTCACCGAGGCCGACCTGCTGCACCGCGGCCCCGAGGCCTTCCACGCCGCGCTGAACACCGTCAACGTGTGTAAGTACAACCTGGGGTGGGGTGCGGTCGGCATGTGTACGCACGCCATGTACGAGGCGGTCACGCACGCTTCCAACCGCTACCTGTACGGCACCGTCGTCACCGACTTCACCCATGTGCGGCGGCTGCTCACCGACGCCTACGCGCGACTGGTCGCGATGCGGCTGGTCGCCACCCGTGCCAGCGACTACATGCGCAGCGCATCGGCCGACGATCGTCGCTACCTGCTTTACAGCCCGCTCACCAAGGCGAAGATCACCAGCGAGGGCGAGCGGGTGATCACCGCGCTGTGGGATGTCATCGCCGCCAAGGGTGTGGAGAAGGACACCATCTTCGAGGGCATGGCCCGCGAGATCGGGCTGTTGCCCAGGCTGGAAGGCACCGTTCACATCAACATCGGGTTGCTGGCCAAGTTCATGCCCAACTACCTGTTCGCGCCGAACAGCGAGCTGCCGCTGATCGGGCGCCGCGACGACGCGGTCGACGACTCGTTCCTGTTCAACCAGGGCCCGACCGGGGGATTGGGCAAGGTGCGCTTCCACGATTGGCGTGCGCCATTCGAGGGCTTCGCGCACCTGCCCAACGTCGCCCTGCTGCGTGAGCAGATCGACGTGCTGGCCGAGATGCTGGCCAGTGCCACCCCGGATGCGTTGCAGCAGAAGGACATCGACTTCGCCTTCGGGGTTGGCCAGCTGTTCGCGACGGTGCCCTACGCCCAGCTCATCCTGGAGGAGGCGCCGCTGTCCGGGGCGGACGAGGCGCTGATCGACGAGATCTTCGGCGTGCTGGTCCGTGACTTCAACAGCTACGCCGTCGAGCTGGGCGACAAGTCCGCCACGACGGATGCGCAGGCCCGCTTTGCGATGCGGATGATCCGCCGCCCAGTGTTCGATCAGGCGCGCTACGACCAGGTCTGGAAGGAACACGTCCTGCCGATCAACGGCGCCTACCAAATGCGCCCCTAATTATGCTGTACCCCAACTAATTCCGTTACCCGGCAGCGACGGCTAGCGTGTCCATGAGTGCGTCGAGGTTGAGTTGGGGTTGGATTCCCGCGGTTCCCGCCAGGCCAGACGCGGGGGCCGCCGCGGGTGCCGCGGCCAATGCGCTCGACGAGCTGGAGACGACGGGGGCGACGGAGGCGGGGAAGACGTAGGGGGTGGCGGTGACGGGGCCGGTGATGACCGTGCCCGCGTTGATGGCGGTGACCATGCCCGTGCTGGCGTTGATGGTGACCTCGACGCCGGTGCTGCCGGCGGTGACGGCGCCGCTGGAGACGGTGAACCCGCCTGACCCGAAAAACGGGCTGTTGACGGTGAATGAGCCGCCCGTGATCAGGTAATGGTCGATGAAGACGAACGTCCCGCCGGCTCGGGAGCTGCCCGATGCTCCGAAGTCAAGGTTTACCCAGGTGATGCCGTTTGGGCCCGCGGTGAGCGTGCCGCCAGAGGTGTTGGCGACGGGGTAGCCCGGGGTGATGGTGACGGTAGTGCCGGGCTCGAGGGTGGCGCCGCCGGGTGCGATGTTGGCGGTGGCGCCGTTTGGCAGGGGCGGGTCGACGAGGTTGCCCTGCTGAGTGGCGAGGTTTTGCGTCATCTGAACCAGGTATTGGGTGCGGGTGGCGGTGTTGTTGGCGGTGCTTTGGGCCACCGAGCGCGTCTGGGCATCCTCCCCGGCTTCGTTGGTGGTCTGCGGTGGTTCGTCAAACGGGGCGATGGCGCTCGCGGCGGCCGAATCCGCCGCGTAGGCGTACATGGCGGCCGCGTCCTGGACCCACATCTGCAGGTATTCGGCCTCGGTGGCCGCGATCGCCGCGGTGTTCTGGCCGAAAAAGTTGGTGGCGATTAACGCCATCAGTAGCGCCCGGTTGGCCGCGATCACCGGCGGTGGCACCGTCATCGCGAACGCCGCCTCATAGGCCGCGGCCGCCGCATACGCCTGCGTGGCCGTGATGCCGGCCTGGGCCGCCGCGGCCTGCAACCACGCCACATACGGTGCGGCCGCACCCGACATGGCCAGCGACGACGGCCCCAACCAGGCCAGTCCGGTCAGGTCAGACACCGACGCGGAGTAGCCCGCGGCACCGGATTCCAGCTCGGCGGCCACCGCATCCCAGGCCGCCGCGGCAGCCAGCAGCGGCCCCGACCCCGGCCCGGCATACATCAACCCAGAGTTGACTTCTGGAGGCAGTAGCCCGAAATCCATTCCGATCTTGCTTTCGTCGCGACATATGGCCTGCGCGGTCGTCGACCATCGTTTACCGCAACGACAACGAAACGTTCCGGGACGGACTACTGCACTTTTCGCCCGCAACAGCGAACGACTACTGCATTTCAGCCGGCCGCGCCGCCGACGACGCCGGCCAGACCCGTGCGTCCGGCCACGCCGGCCTTGCTGCACGCGCGATAGATGTGGCTTTCGACGGTGCGCACCGACAGCGACACCGCGTCGGCGATCTCACGGTTGGACAGGCCCTGGGCAACCAATACCGCGATTTCGCGTTCTCGGTTGGTGAACGGCAGTGCGAAAGAAGCAGCCTGGATGGCCGGGCTGGTCGCGCCGTTACACGCTTTCGCCAGGCGGCGCGTGCGTTCCGCTGCCGTCATCGCGCTCCCTGCGCGGCCCGCGCGCCGGTGCGACGTGGCGGCTTGCCCCGCGGCGTCGGCGGCCGCGAGAAGGTCGCCCATCGCCTCGAATTCGGCTGACACAGTGTCGAGTTCGACGGCGTTGTCAGCATGCACCGCCGCCGCGTAGCGCGCCGCGACCGCAACACGCGGACCTTCGACGCGCATCGCAAGCTCCGCGAGTCGCTCGGCCGCGTCGCTGTCGTCGAATTGCACGGCGGTCTGCAGACACCAGACCTCTCGGGCGAGTTGATCGTGGTCGCGCGCGAACTCCGCCGCCTGGCGGGCCAGCCGGCGTGCCTCGGTGTACCGCCAGCGCACCGCCGCCAGCCAGGCTTCGGTCAGCAGTTCGGTGGACGTGACGTACACGTAGGCCGGATGCCGATGTGCGCGAGCGGTATTCAGCGCGGCAGCCGCCGCATCAGCGTCGCCGGATCGGGCGAGCGCCTGCGCGCGCAGCAGCTGGAACCGGTAGAAGCTGTTCACGACGTGGAAGCTGTTCGCCATCTCGGGGTCGACTTCTTCCGGCAGATATCGCAGCGCCGCGTCGAGGTCACCGGCGGCCAACTTCACCATGCCGAGGATCTCCGCCGCCACCGCGCGTACGTCCGCGGGCTCCCCGCGGTGGGTGCGGCGGTGGTGTTCGGCCACGTCGACGGCTTCGGCAATGCGTCCCGCCGCCACCAACGCGAAGGTGTGAAACTCGGCCACCGTCTGACGAAGGAATTTGCCCTGCTCGCTCGACGTGAGTGCAGCGTCGGCCTCCACGGCGTTTGCCACGGCCTGATCGGGTTGACCGAGTTCGCCGTAGGCCATGCTCTCGGCGCCATAAGCCATCGCCGCCCCGTACGGGTCGAGGTCCTCGTAAGCGACCTCGGCCATCGTCGCGAGGACCTCATTCGGCTTCGCGGCCAGCGCGAGCTGATTGGCGCGGAACACGCGCACTTGGTGTCGCCGCGCACCGTGCGACGCCTTGAGCGCATCGTCGATGAGCCGCCAGGACCGCTCGGGTGATCGCATGCCCCACATAAGATTTGAGGCACGCATCACCACGTCGTTGATGAACGCCGATTCCGTCGCGTCGTCGACCTCCACGCCGTCGAGTACCTCCAGGGCAAGCTCGCCCTTCTCCAGCATGAACAGCGAGTAGGCCAGCGGTATCCGGGCCTGCGCCCCGATCCCGGTGTCGGCGGCGGCGCGAAAGAGTCGCTCCGCGGTCTCGAAGTCCAAAAGCGAACTCGCCGCGGTGGCCGCCGACAGCAGCACGTCAGGCTCGGGCGGAAGGTCCGACTCCAACCAGAGCAGACCCCGCTTCATCACCTTCGCGGCGCCCCCGCCGTCCTTCATCGCGGTCGCGACCTGGCCGCGCAAGCGTCGCAACCGCGCGGAGCCGCAGCGATTCAGGCGCACCTCGGCGAACATCGGATGGCCGACGTACACCTCGTCGCCGGACAACCGGATCAGTTCGCGCTGCTCGGCATCCTCGATGGTGTCCTGCTCGGCGAGCAGTCGCAAGCACTGCCAGTCGACGGGTTCGGAAACGGCTACCAGATCGACGACGTCGCGCACATCGTCGGGAATGGCGCCGATCTGCGCATCCACCAGCTCGGCGAGGGAACCCGCCAGTCCGAGGTTTCCCTGCCACCGCAGAATTCCGTTGTCGTTCAACAAGTTTCCCGTATGGAGCCCCTGTTCGACCAACTGTCGCAGGAACAACACGTTTCCGCGCGTGAGACGCCACAGTTCGTCGCCGCACCGCGGATCTGGTGGGTATCCCGTCACCGCCAATAACAGTTCGTCGATCTGGCCGCGGGTCAACGGCTCGACCTCGCGCCGGACCACCAGCCCGTCTTTCCAGAGCGCCGTCACTGCCGCCGGAGCCGTCTCGCCCGTACGGATCGTGACGATCACCGTCGCGGCCTGCAACTGCACGAGCTGATGGAGCACCAGGGCTGACAGGTCATCGAGCAGGTGGGCATCGTCGACGAAGACCACGAGGCGATCCGGTTGGGTACCGGCGGTCATTGCGTCAGCGACCCGGCGCGCCATCGCGTGTGGCGCGCCCTCGATGTCGTCGGTCCAGGTGGCGAAGGCGCCCAGCGGAATCGGGCGGCTGGTAACGGTGGCGGCGGTGCTGCGGACGGTCCACCCCGCATCGGCGGCCGCCTGCACGGCCTCGCGGGCCAACCGCGACTTGCCGACCCCGGCCCTGCCCGCCAAGGCGACACCTCGCGGCCCATCGGTGGCGGCGAACAGGCGGCTAACCTCGTCGATCTCCCTGCTCCTGCCGACAATGGGCCAGTGGTCGAGCACCAGCAAATATTAGCTAGCAGCTTCACTTTGCACGCGGGATTTGCCTTGCCGAGCCCGCGACCGCCACCCCTTGACTGTGGCGTGGCTCACAGTAAGATGACCAGTGGTCATTGATGCAAGGAGGCTTCATGCCGACTGTGACGTGGGCGCGGGTCGACCCCGCTCGTCGCGAAGCGATCATGGAGGCCGCAGAGGCCGAATTCGGGGCGCACGGATTCTCCGGCGGCAGCCTGAACGTCATAGCGCGGCGGGCCGGCGTGGCCAAGGGCAGCCTCTTCCAGTACTTCGCCGACAAGCGCGACCTGTTTGCGTTCATCGCGGACATCGCCAGCCAGCGGGTGCGTGCCTACATGGAGGACCGCATCCGCGAGCTCGACCCGAGCCGGCCCTTCTTCGACTTCCTCACCGACTGGCTGGACTTGTGGGTGGCCTATTTTGCGGACCACCCGCACGAGCGCGCGTTGCACGCCGCGGCGACCCTGGAAGTCGACACCGAAGCCCGCGTCAGCGTGCAGAACGTCATTCACCGTCACTACCTGGAAGTGATGCGCCCGCTCGTCCGCGACGCGCACATCCGCGGCGACCTGCGCGCGGAATCCGATACCGACGCGCTGCTGTCGCTGCTGCTGCTGATCTTTCCGCACCTGGCCCTGGCTCCCTACCTGCGCGGCCTGGATCCCGTCCTGGGGCTCGACGAGCCCAGCCCCGAGCAGCCGGCGCTGGCCGTGCGCCGGCTCATCGCGGTGCTGGCCGCCGCGTTCGCGGCATCGAATACTTCTGTTCGCTCAGCCCCAATGCGATCTGAGGAGGTCACATGAACCGAAACCGAATTGCCTCAATGTCCCAAGGCGGACTCAATTGGGATAGCTTGCCGCTCAAGCTGTTTGCGGGCGGCAATGCGAAGTTCTGGAATCCGGCCGACATCGACTTCTCCCGCGATCGGGAGGACTGGGAACGCCTCAACGACGACGAACGCAGTTACGCGACCCGGTTGTGCGCCGAATTCATCGCCGGCGAGGAATCGGTGACCCAGGACATCCAGCCGTTCATGGCCGCGATGCGCGCCGAAGGCCGGCTCGGCGACGAGATGTACCTGACGCAGTTCGCCTTCGAGGAAGCCAAGCATGTCCAGGTCTTCCGGATGTGGCTCGACGCGGTCGGCATCACCGAGGACCTGCACTATTTTCTCGACGACGTCCCGACCTACCGCACGATCTTCTACGAAGAGCTGCCGGCGTGCCTCAGCGCGTTGACAATCGACCCGTCACCGGCCGCCCAGGTGCGGGCGTCGGTCACTTACAACCACATGGTCGAAGGCATGCTGGCGCTGACCGGCTACTTCGGTTGGCACAAGATCTGTGTGGAGCGCGGCATCCTGCCCGGCATGCAGGAGCTGGTGCGGCGCATCGGTGACGACGAGCGACGCCACATGGCGTGGGGAACCTTCACCTGCCGGCGCCACGTCGCCGCCGACGACGCCAACTGGGGTGTCTTCGAGGCGCGGATGAACGAGCTGATGCCGCTCGGGCTGCGCCTGATCGAAGAGGGCTTCGCCCTGTACGACCCGATGCCCTTTGGTCTGTCGGTCGACGAGTTCATGCAGTACGCCTCGGACAAGGGCATGCGGCGGTTCGGCACCATCTCCAGCGCGCGCGGGCGCCCGCTCGGCGAGATCGACCTCGACTACTCGCCGCTACAGCTCGAAGACACCTTCGCCGAGGAGGACGAGCGGGCGCTGGCAAGCGTCTGACCGAAGGGCGAACGGCTAGCCCACCCAGACGGTCTTGGCGTTGCAGAACTCCCGGATGCCCAGACCCGCCAACTCGCGGCCGTAGCCGGACCGCTTGACGCCGCCGAAGCCCAACTCGGGGTAGGACACCGTCATCCCGTTGATGAAGACCTGGCCCGCCTCGATCTCGTCGATGAAGCGCTGCTGTTCGGCCTCGTCGTTGGTCCAGGCGTTGGACCCCAGCCCGAAGGTGGTGGCGTTGGCGATCTCGATGGCCTCGTCGATGCCCTCGGCGCGGTACATCGACGCGACCGGACCGAAGATCTCTTCGGTGTAGAGCGCCATGTCTTTGGTGATGTCGGTGACCACCGTCGGCGGGTAGAACCATCCCGGCCGGTCGGGAGTCTTTCCACCGCAACGGATTTTGGCGCCGGCCGCGGCGGCGTCGTCGACCTGCTTGGCGATCTCGTCGCGGCCCGACTCGGTGGCCAGCGGGCCCACGTCGGTGTCCGGGTCGGTGGGGTCGCCGACTTTCAGCGCCTGCATGCTCTCGATGAACTTGTCGACGAACGCGTCGTAGATGTCGGTGTGCACGATGAACCGCTTGGCGGCGATACAGGACTGGCCGTTGTTCTGGGTGCGGCCGGTGACCGCGGTCTTGACGGCCTCGTCGAGGTCCACCGACGGCATCACGATGAACGGGTCACTGCCGCCGAGCTCGAGCACGGTGGGCTTGATCTCGTCGCCGCAGATCGCCGCGACGGACTGGCCGGCCGGCTCGCTGCCGGTCAGGGTGGCCGCCACCACCCGTGGGTCGCGCAAAATACCCTCGACCGCGCCCGACGAAATGAGCAGCGTCTGGAAGCAGTCCGCCGGGAAACCGCCGCGGGCGATGACGTCAGAGAGGTAGAGCGCCGACTGCGGCACATTTGAGGCGTGCTTGAGCAGCCCGACGTTGCCGGCCATCAACGCTGGCGCGGCGAACCGCACCGCCTGCCAGAGCGGGAAGTTCCACGGCATCACCGCCAGCACCACGCCGAGCGGCTGGTACCGGATGTAGGCCTTTTTCGCGCCTACCTTGCTGGCGTCCGCCGGCTCGTTGGCCAACAGCCGCTCGGCGTTCTCGGCGTAGTAGCGAAAACCCTTGGCGCACTTGAGTGCTTCGGCCTTGGCCGAGCGCAACGTTTTGCCCATTTCCAGCGTCATCATCGCCGCGACCTCGTCGGCCTCTTTTTCCAGCAGGTCGGCGGTGGCGTTGGCCCACTGCGCGCGCTGGGCGAAGGTGGTGTTGTGCCGGTAGTCGAGGAACCGTGCATGCGCACGCGCGATCGCGGCATCGACTTCCGCGTCGGTTGCCGGGGTGAAGGTTTTGACTGTCTCGCCGGTGGCCGGGTTTATGGTCGCGATCGACACGCTGACTTCCTCTGCTCGCGGTGGGTTGATAAAACGTCCAACTCACAGCCTGCCACTATCGTTCCAGTAGGGAGGTGGCGGATGAGTACAGCCGCACGGCTGATGGTCCAGTGCCTGGAAAATGAGGGCGTTTCCGTGGTCTTCGGGCTGCCCGGTGAGGAGAACATCCGGTTCGTGCAGGCGCTGGCGTCCTCGCGGATCCGCTTTGTGCTGACCCGCCACGAGCAGGCCGCGGCATTCATGGCCGAGATGTATGGACGCGTCACCGGCCGGGCCGCGGTCGTCTCAGCGACCTTGGGACCGGGTGCGATCAACATGCAGCTCGGGGTCGCCGACGCCACCACCAACAGCACGCCGCTGGTCGCGATCTCCGCGCAGGTCGGCGAGGATCGCGAGTACAAAGAGTCGCACCAATACGTCGACCTGGTCTCGATGTTCGCCCCGATCACCCGGTGGGCCGACGGCGTGCCCACCGCGCGCGCCATCCCGGAGATGTTCCGCAAGGCGTTCAAGGTCGCCGAGGCAGAGCGCCCGGCCGCGGTGTATCTGGCCGTGCCCGAGCACATCGATGCCGACCAGACCGACTACGACCTGAGCCCGTTGCCCCGTAACGTGGTCCACGCCGAGGCGCCGGCGGCCGGTCAGGTGGCCCGCGCGGTCGATATCCTGCGTAACGCCAAACGCCCGGTGGTGCTGGCCGGGCACGGCGCCGCCCGCGCCGACGCCACCGAGGCACTGATCCGGTTCTCCGAGGAATTCGGCATCCAGGTCGCCAACACCTTCCACGGCAAGGGCGTCATGCCCGACGATCACCCCAACAGCATCGGGACCATCGGGTTCATGCGACACGACTACGTCAACTTCGGGTTCGACCACGCCGATGTTGTCATCGCGGTCGGATACGAACTTCAGGAATTCGACCCCGTCCGGATCAACCCGCAAGCCGACAAGAAGATCATCCACATTCACCGTTTCCCGGCCGAGGTCGACATGCACTACCCGGTCGGCGTCGGGATCATCGGCGACATCAGCGATTCACTCAATGCGGTGACCGACGCACTGGCCGGTCACCGCATCAACCCTACCGACGAAGTACCGGGCGCCGGTTTGCTTGCTGAGGAATTCGCTCGGGGGCAACAGGATTCGCGATACCCGCTGGCGCCACAGCGGATCGTCGCCGATATCCGGGCCGCGCTGGGGCGCAGCGATGTCGTGCTGGTGGACACCGGCGCGACCAAGATGTGGATGGCACGGCTCTACCCGACTTACGAACGCAACACCTGCCTGGTCTCCAATGGCTTGTCCACGATGAGTTTCGCGCTGCCGGGTGCGCTCGGCGTCAAGCTGGCACGGCCCGAGTCGAAGGTGCTCGCGGTGGTGGGCGACGGCGCGTTCCTGATGAACTCGCAGGAAATCGAGACCGCCGTCCGGGAGGAGATCCCGCTGGTCGTGTTGATCTGGGACGATGGCGGTTACGGCCTGATCGAATGGAAGATGGACCTCGAGCTCGGGGATCACTACTACGTGAAGTTCGGCAACCCCGACATCGTGAAGTACGCCGAGAGCTTTGGCGCCAAAGGTTATCGGATCTCTCATGCCGAGGAGCTGCTGCCGACGCTGCGGGCCGCGCTCGACGACGACGGGGTCTCGCTGATCTGTTGCCCGGTGGACTACTCCGAGAATCTGCGGCTCACCGACCGGCTCGGTGAGCTGGACGAAACACTTTAGCTTTCATGCTGTTTCGTCAGCTGGAGTACTTCGTAGCGCTGGCCCGGGAGCGTCATTTCGCGCACGCGGCGGATGCCTGTCATGTATCCCAGCCGGCGTTGTCGGAAGCAATCCGCAAGCTCGAACACGAGCTGAAGGTCCCGTTGGTCCGGCGCGGCCAGAAATTCGAAGGTCTGACGCCCGAGGGCGAACGGCTGGTGCACTGGGCGCGGCGGATCCTGGCCGACTGCGACGCCCTCAAGCTGGAAGTCACGGCATTGCAGACCGGCCTCGTCGGCGAGCTGCGCTTGGGGGTGGTCCCCAACGCCGCCACTACCGTTGCGCTGCTGACAGATTCGTTTTGCACTGCGCACCCGCTGGTGCGGGTACAGCTGGAGACCAATCTGCGCTCGGCCGGGATCATCGAACGAATCCAGCGGTTCGAATTGGACGCGGGGATTCTGTACCCGGACCGTCACGACACCGGCGAACTGTTGGTCACCCCGCTGTATCAGGAGCATCAGCTGCTGATCGTGGGCGGCGACCTGTTGCCCGGCAAGACCGAATCCATCAGTTGGTCGGATGCTCTGGCGCTGCCGCTGTGTCTGCTCACCGTCGGGATGCGCGGCCGCCGGGTGATCGACGACGCGCTGGCCACTCAGGGACTTGCGGTGGCTCCGCAACTCGAAACAGATTCCGTTGCCACACTATTCGCGCATGTCGGTACCGGGCGTTGGGCGAGCATTGTGCCGCACACCTGGATCCGCGCCCTTGGTGTCCCGGCGGGGGCCTGTGTGCTGCGGCTGCACGATCCGGTGGTCACCGCCCCGATGGTGCTTGTCACCAGCGCCGCTGAACCCGGCTCGGTGGTGACCCGCGCGCTGATAGAGATCGCACGCGACGCGGCCATCGGTGAGGTATTCGGCCGGCTTTGAGTTTGATAGGCCAGACCTATCGGCCGGTCGGAACCACGTCTTGGACACCTTCGGTGACATCGGCGAAAGCTGGGACACATCAACTACCGAAGTGCTCAGCGAGGAGAAACCGATGGCCAAGTGTGTGATGGTGCTCTACCCGGACCCCGTCAACAAGTACCCGCCCTCGTATGCCCGCGACAGCATCCCGACGATCCGGAGTTACCCCGATGGCAGCACCGTGCCGACTCCGTCGAACGTCGACTTCACCCCCGGCGAGCTACTCGGATGTGTCTCGGGTGCGCTCGGGTTGCGTAAGTTCTTCGAAGACGCAGGCCACGAGTTGGTGGTGACGTCGGACAAGGAAGGGCCGGACTCGGAGTTCGAACGCGAGCTGCCCGACGCCGACATCGTTATCTCCCAGCCATTTTGGCCGGCATACCTGACCAAGGAGCGTATTGCGAAGGCGCCCAGACTCAAGCTGGCGCTCACTGCGGGCATCGGCTCGGACCATGTGGATCTGGACGCGGCGAAAGAACGCGACATCACCGTCGCCGAGGTGACCTACAGCAACAGCATCAGTGTCGCCGAGCACGCGGTGATGCAGATCTTGACGCTGGTGCGCAACTTCGTGCCGTCGCATCGGTGGGCGGCCGAAGGCGGCTGGAACATCGCCGACTGTGTCGAGCGTGCCTACGACCTGGAGGGCATGGATGTCGGTGTGATCGCCGCCGGCCGGATTGGGCGCGCGGTGCTGAGCCGGCTGGCGCCGTTCGACGTCAACCTGCAGTACACCGACACGCGACGGCTCGCGCCCGAGGTCGAGAAGGCCCTCAATGTCACCTACCACGCGGGAGTCGAGTCGCTGGTGCGCTCAGTCGATGTGGTGTCGGTGCACTCGCCACTGTATGACGCGACGCGTCAGATGTTCAACGAGCGGCTGCTGGGCACGATGCGCCGCGGCTCCTACATCGTCAACACCGCCCGCGGCGAAGAAACCGTCCCCGAGGCCATAGCGGCCGCGCTGCGCAGTGGCCAGCTCGCCGGCTATGCCGGCGACGTCTGGTTCCCGCAACCGCCGCCAGTCGACCACCCGTGGCGGACCATGCCGAACAACGCGATGACACCTCATGTTTCGGGGACCACCCTGTCTGCCCAGGCCCGTTACGCCGCCGGCACCAGGGAGATCCTGGAGAGCTGGTTTGCCGACCAGCCAATCCGCCAGGAGTACCTGATTGTCGAGGGTGGCAAGCTCGCCGGAACGGGAGCCCTGTCCTACCAGAAGTAAGGCTCAGCGGTTATCCCGTGGCCGCCAGGGCTCTCTCGTCCTCCGCGGCGAAGGTGTCCTCGAGCTGTACCGGCGAGTAGTCGACGTCGATCTCGCCGAGCGGTCGCCCGCGGGCGCTGGAGATGGTGCCGAACCGTCGTATCCCCTTGTCGGAGGCATACTGTCGTGACTCGTCCATGCACAGGCCGAACGGGATCGGGTCGGTATACATCGAATAGCTTTGCTCGGTGGCTTGCAGCACCAGCGGGATGAGCTCGTTCATCCGCGTTTCGAAGACGTCCCAATTGGCGTCGTCGGCGGCGACGTGGCGCCGGCAGGTGAAGGTGCCCCACGCCATATGGCGCCGCTCGTCGTCGCCGATGCGGCCGACCAACTCCCGCATGCCGGGCAGAATGTTGCGGCCACTACAGATTTTGTGCCAGGAGTGGTAACCAGTCAGCGCCATCATGCCCTCGACCACGTGGTTGTAGGTCACGGATGCCCGGACCTGGGCTGCCGGTGAGGGATCGGTTATCAATGCGCCCAAGCAGTTTGGCAGCTCGTCGTAAAATATCTGCCGGTACGCCGACAGGGGTTCGAGGTAGCCGTGCAGATCGTCGGTCATGCCGACGGCGTCGAGCCACATGCGAAACACCGCGGTGTGCTTGGCTTCTTCGAAAGCGAACTGCGTCAAATACATCTCGTCGCCCAGCCGGCCTTCAGCCCGCATGGCCGCGATGAACGGCGCAATATCTTCAGTCACCGCCTCTTCCCCCGCGATGAACTGAGCGCACAATCGGGTCGCCAGGTCGCGTTCGCCGTCGGTAAGCTGCTCCCAGTCCGCGCGGTCACGGGAAAAGTCGATGTCGGCAGGATCCCAGAACTTGGCATTTCCCCCGGCAAATAGCCGCAGCGGCAAGCTATCCCAATTGAGTCCGCCTGCACTCAGCGATCCGGCACCTGTGTTTTGCATCTGAAAGACCTCCTCGATTGGCGGGACGTGACCGCAATGATTCGATGGTGACGTTAACTCGGGAATGTGGCCAACCGCATGGACAGAATGCGCACGAGTTGGTCCGCAAAACGCAAGCGCGACGTCGTCCCTGGTGTCAAGGCCGCGGGGCCAGACCTTGTCCTATTACATCTAGGACCTAGCCCCGGGCCTGGGAATATAGGCGATTTGGCTGATGTTCCCTTTGCGACTGGCGATGAACATGTCGAGTATGAGAGGTGCCGATGGGCGAGTGTGCGACTCGCTATCAGAATGCTTCAATCTTGAGGTGGGGGAGTTGGTCCCGACCGGAACAGTGACGCTGCTGCTGGCAGATGTGGAGGCGTCGACCCGGCTGTGGGATTTGACCCCAGGCGAAATGGCAGCTGCGATAGGCGTCCTCGACCGAGCACTGTCCGAAGCGGTTGCGGCGCATCGTGGTGTTCGCCCGGTCGAACAGGGCGAGGGCGACAGCTTCGTGGTGGCGTTCGCCAGGGCCAGTGACGCTGTCGCGTGTGCGTTAACACTGCAGATTGCGCCACTGGCGCCTATCCGGCTGCGCATCGGCGTTCATACCGGCGAGGCGCAACTGCGCGGTGACGCCAACTACGTCGGACCCACCATCAACCGGGCGGCACGCGTGCGTGATCTGGCGCATGGCGGTCAGACTGTGCTCTCCGGCACCACGGCAGACCTGGTTGTCGACCATCTTCCCGCTGATGCCTGGCTGACCGATCTCGGCAGACACCATTTGCGCGATCTGCCTCGGCCCGAACGGGTGGTGCAACTGTGCCATCCCGACCTGCCCAACGAGTTCCCGCCGCTGCGCACAACGAATGCCGATGTGGTCCATGGTCTTCCAGTGCAGCAGACAAGTTTTGTGGGACGTTCCCAGGAACTCAGCGATGTCCGGCAGCTGCTGGCGAACAGCCGGATCATCACGCTTACCGGAGCTGGAGGGATCGGTAAAACACGTCTGGCGCAAAAGCTTTCGGCTGAGCTGGCGGCTGAGTTCTGTGACGGGGTGTGGTATGTCGACCTCGCTCCTATCAGCGCCGCCGACATTGTCGCCGCGACCGTAGTCCGGGTGCTTGGTCTAGCCGACCAGCCCGGCCGCGCCGGGATTGACCACCTAGCTGGTTTGGTGGGCAGTCGGCACATGTTGATCGTGCTGGACAATTGTGAACATCTGCTCGATGCGTGTGCGGCGCTCGTCGACGCCCTGCTGCCCGCCTGTCCCAGAATGACATTGCTTGCCACCAGTCGTGAACCCCTCGGCGTCACCGGTGAGGTCATCTCCCGGGTGCCGTCGCTGCAGATCGCTGACGAGGCCCAAGAGTTGTTCGCCGACCGTGCGGCGCTGGCCAGACCGGACTTTCGCATCAATGACGACAACGTCGCGGACGTGGTTGAGATCTGCCGGCGCCTCGATGGAATTGCCTTGGCGATCGAGCTGGCCGCGGCCCGGGTGCGAGCGAT
This sequence comes from Mycobacterium montefiorense, assembly GCF_003112775.1. Taxonomy (GTDB): domain Bacteria; phylum Actinomycetota; class Actinomycetes; order Mycobacteriales; family Mycobacteriaceae; genus Mycobacterium; species Mycobacterium montefiorense. The sequence continues at coordinate 455,048 of NZ_BFCH01000017.1, forward strand.
GTCGCTGGCCGAAATCCTCGACGGTCTGCATGACCGCTTCCGTCTCTTGACTGGCGGGGCACGCACCGCCGTGCGGCGCCAGCAGACCTTGCGCGCCTCTGTGGATTGGTCGCACGCACTGCTGACCCAGCCGGAGCAAGTGCTGTTTCGGCGGCTGGCAGTGTTCCTGGGCGGATTCAATCTCGATGCCGCCCAACTGGTCGCGGGCGCCGGCGAACTCGAGCGTCATCAGGTTCTGGATCAGCTGAGCCTGTTGGTGGACAAGTCGCTGGTAGTCGCCGAGGATCATCGGCGCCGTACCCGATACCGACTGCTGGAGACGGTGCGGCAGTACGCCCAGGAAAGGCTAGCCGACTCGGGCGAAGCCGATGCCATTGGCTCGCGTCACCGCGATTACTATAGCTCGCTTGCGGCCGAGTTCAATATCGCAGCGCCCACTGAACTTGAGAGGAACGCCGACCAAGCCGAGCTCGAAATCGACAATATGCGAGCAGCTTTCGGCTGGGCCCTCGATCACCACGACCCGGAGGCGGCGCTGGCCCTTGCGTCGTTTTTGCAGCCGCTCTGGCGTCGGCGAGGCCGGATTAAGGAAGGGCTCACCTGGATCGATGTCGCGCTGGCCGGTGCCGAATCGCAAGGCATCGATATCGCCCCCGCCACCCGGATCCGCGCGCTCACCGACCGGATCATGCTCACCGTGTCGGTGGTGGATCCCGGGAGCAAAGATGTGCCCGCGGAGGCGCTCGCGCTCGCCCGTGAGATGGGTGAGCCGGCCTTATTACTGAAGGCACTGACCGCATGGTGCTGTGTCTCGGCCTACAGCGGGCAGGCTGCCACGGAGTCCTTCACCGAGGCTGTCGACCTTGCCCGGTCGCTGGGAGACCTGCCGTCCTTGAGTCAGATCTTGCTATTCCGTGCTTTTGCGGCCCTCTTCGCGGGTGACGCTGGTGCAGAGCGGGCGGCCGCGCAGGAGGGCCTCGAGATCGCCGAGGCGATCGGTGACGAGTTCCTTGCGCGTCACTGTCGCTGGAACCTCGGAATGGCACTGCTGCATGCCGGTGATCTTGACGGTGCCGCTTGGCAATTCGGTGAAGTGATCGCCGGCGCCGACGAGTGCCAGGATCCGGTTTTCAGCTTCGCCGGGCGATATGGCCGCAGTATGGCGTTGGCATTTCGAGGCGAAAGTGCCGCGGCCCGTGATACCGCCGCAGCCGTCGTCGAGCTAGCAACCGAACTCGGTGGCTTTATGGAAGGCTTCAGCAATGCCGCGCTGGCGGTGGCCACCCTCGCCGCCGGCGATCTCGCAGTGGCGATCGAAGCCAATGATATTGCGCGACAGCAGCTCAGCCAACGACAGGAATTTCTGTCGCTATACGCCAACCCCAGCGCGGAGGTGGCGCTTGCTCATGGTGATTTGGCGGCGGCCCGCCGCCACGCCGACGAAGCTGTTCGCGCGACCAGCGGTTGGAATGCCGCCATGGCGCTGACCGTCCGGGCCCGCATCGCGGCCGCCCAAGGCGACTTTGTCCGGGCCGAGCATGACGCCCACGATGCACTGGCCTGCGTGTCCCGGTCCGACGCGGAGTTGGGTGTCGCAGGCACCTTGGAGTGCCTTGGCGCCGTGCTGTGTGAAAACGGCAGCGGTCGGGAAGCTACCCGACTGCTGGGCTCGGCTGACGCGCTAAGAGACCGGACCGGCGAAGTGCGCTTCGCGGTCTACGAGTCCTCCTATCAAGCATCGGTAGCGGTGCTACGTGACATGTTGGGAGACAACGATTTTACCGACGCTTGGGCCGAAGGTGCGGCGCTGACCACCGAGGAAGCGATCGCGTATGCACAACGAGGTCGTGGCGGACGAAAGCGTCCGTCCAGCGGCTGGGCCGCCGTGACGCCCACGGAGCGCGAAGTTGTGAAACTTGTCAGCGACGGACTAGCCAATAAGGACATCGCGAAGAAGCTGTTCATCTCGCCCCGCACCGTACAAGTCCACCTCAACCATGTGTACCGGAAGCTGGGGCTGTCTTCGCGTGTGCAACTCGCCAAAGACGCCGCACGACAACTCTAATCACGCAAAGCCAGCGCAGGCCCGGCCATCGCTTTGGCCTGTGTGTTCGGTGTATCCGCATCGATAAAGAATGGAAATTGAGGCCATGGACATGCTGCCAACCGTAGATCTGACCGGAAGTCTGGCCGGCGACTTGCATGGTGTGCTGCGAGAGGCCGCGCGCCGCGGCCCGCTGGCCAGAGACGAGATGACGGGGGCTTACGTCGCGCTGCGACAGCGCGACGTCGAACGGCTGGTGCACGATCAGCGGCTGAACGGGATCGGATTGACACTGTTCGACATGATGGGTATTACCATCGGCCCATTGCGTGATTGGTACGGCCGGTTGATGTTCACAACCGAGGGCGATTATCACCGGCGAATGCGAGCGCTTGTCTCGCGTGCCTTCACGCCGCGTGCTGTTGCCGCGCTGCAGAAATCCGCCACCGGGATGGCGGTTGCTGCGATCACGTCGGCCGGGCAGCGCGGGGATCTGGCTCCCGCCGGCGCGACAGTGGCCGCGCGGTTGACTTGCCGTCTTCTCGGAGTTCCGGATAGCGATGTTGCGGTGTTCGCGAAATGGGCTGATGCCTTGAGCCCCGTCTTCTACGTAATGACCCCGGATCAAATCGACAATGCAACGCGCGCCGTCACGGAATTGCAGAGCTACGTTGACGACCTCACCCGGCGACGCAGTGCCGACCCCGGATCGGACCTGATCACCAGCCTGCTCGCCGTCGAGGCCGGCGAAGACCGCCTAACCCACGACGAGACCGTCACTATGATCTCCAACCTCCTTGTCGCAGGCCACGATACGACCGGAAGTCAAATTCCCTGCAGTATTCTCACTGTCCTGCGGCACCGCGACCACCTGGACGGAAGTCGACAGGATAGGGCCTACCTTTCTCGAGTCGCCGCCGAGACGATGCGGCTGGAACCCAGCGTCCCACTGATCCCTCGAACCGCCATCGCACCGATCGAGCTGTATGACACGACGATTCCCGCCGGCTCAATGGTGTTTCCCTGTATCGCCGCGGCTTGCCGTGACGGGTTGGTGTGGCAGGATCCCGATCGGTTTGATCCCGATCGGTTCATCCGCGAAGACTCGCCGAGACTGCTGAATTTCGGTGCGGGAAACCACTATTGCGTGGGGACCGCGCTGGCCAAGCTGGCCGTGGAAGAGTGCATAGGCGCGGTACTGGCCGAAGTTCCACCACTGGATCTGACCGAGGATCCGGCTGATATACCGTGGCTGCAGGTTCTCGGCCGCAGGCCGGCGCGACTGGTGGTGAGTTCCGGCCGGCAGCCCAACGGGAAGGAGTGAGCACCGTGGATATCAGCGGCTATCTCGGCCTGTTCGGCGAACCCGGCGCGGCGCTCACCGACGCGCAGTGGGTCGCGCACGCGAACAAGCACCTGACACCGAACCTCGCGACACTGAATGCGAAGTATCTCGAGGGGAACCGCCAGGAGCGGTGGCTACGCATGTCCTATGAACCTGGCTCCGGCGCTTTCAATTTCGCGCAGCTCAGTGGTGGATCCATGGCCGAGATGCTGGATCAGACTGCCACGCATTGTGGATCGTTGGTGACGGGTTGGCCCTGCCCAACACTGAGCATGACGGTGACAATCCTGCGGGCCGGAACCGCGAAAAGCTATGTGGCGACGGGGTGGGTTCTCAAGTTGACGAAGACGAACGCGGTGCTGGGTGCGGACCTCGACGATGACACGGGCCGCCGAATCGCTACGGTCACGGTGGTGTCCCAGCTGATTACGGATGTCAGCAGGCTTACCTGAGTGTCATCGGCGAAACATACTGGCCCACCAGCGCGCGATGCCACCACACCCGGTCGCGTCGCAATTCCGCCGGCGTGGTGAAGCGGTACTCGTACAGCTGCGCACGCACATAGTGTGGCGGCGAGACGGGGAATGGGTTGTGCCGCAACAACCGCAGCGTGGCACGGTCGCTAGCCAGCAGCCGCTGCAAGAACGAGTTCAGCCATGGCTGGGCATAGCCCGGCGAGATCGCGGCGAACCACATCAGCCAGTCCAGCCGCAGATGGTAGGGGGCCCATTGGCGTGGCACCCGGCGCAGCATGCCGGGTTTGCCCTTGAATTCGTATTCCTTCCATACCGTCTGTGCGGTAATCCGGCGTTCGTCGGTACCCTCGATCACCACCTCCCGGCGGGTACGCCCGACGCTGCCGAATGCACCGTAGCTATTGACTAGGTGAAATGAGTTGAACGACGTGTTCATTCGCTGATGTGAGGACAGCATGTTGCGCACCGGCCAGTACGTCAGGAATAGCACCCCGCCGGTGACCGCGAACACCAGGCCGACAAACCACAGCGGGGGCGTCGACAGGGCTGGATGTCCGGGTATCGGTAGCAGCAGCCCCGCGGCGTCGTCGTCGATAGCGCTGAACGCCAGAACGATCGTCAGCCAATTGAGCCAGGCGAAGTTTCCGGACAGCACCAGCCACAGCTGGGTGGCCATGATGATCGCCGCAGCCACGCTAGCCACCGGCTGGGGTGCGAACAACCCGAATGGCACGACAAGTTGCGCGAAATGGTTGCCTGCCACCTCAATTCGATGCAGTGGTTTGGGCAGGTGATGGAAGAACCAGCTCAGCGGCCCCGGCATCGGCTGGGTCTCATGGTGGTAGTACAGGCAGGTCAGGTCGCGCCAGCACGGGTCGCCACGCATCTTGATAAGGCCGGCGCCGAACTCGACCCGGAACAGCAGCAGGCGCGTCATCCACAATGTCAGCACCGGGGGCGCCGCCCGATCGTTGCCGAGGAAGATCATCAGGAATCCAGTTTCCAGCAGCAAGGATTCCCAGCCGAACGAATACCACGCCTGCCCAACATTGACGATCGAAAGGTATAGCACCCAGATCGCCAGCCACATCGGCATTGCGGCCCATAGTGGTACCAGATCGGCTGCGCCGACGACGACCGCCGCCGACAGCGCCGCGCCGAACCAGGCCACAACCGCGAACAGCCGATCGGAGTAGCGCAGGTGAAAAATGCTCGGCGCCCGCCACACTGTCTGCCGCGCCAAAAATCTTGGCACCGGCAGGATTCCGTGCTCACCGATGAGTGCGCGGAACTGCAGAGCAGCGGCCACGAACGCGATCAGGTAGATGGCGGCCACGCCGCGCTCGAGCACGAATCTGCCCAACCAGTAGTCGGGCGCAGAAAACCATCCCATGGCCATAACTCCTCGGACGGTGGCGGTCACACCATTGCGCGTATCCAGTCAACCAGCCGATTAACGGCTAGCCAACGCCGAATAGCTATTCGTCGTGCGCCGCGGGCCCGCGATCGGGCATCACGACCACCGATGCGGCCACCGCGGCAAGCGAAATCAGTGCCAGCAGTTGCACATTCGCGGAATGCCCGGCGTAACCGTCGACGGACCGCCAGGGATGCCGCGATAGCGCCGCTCCGGCCAGGATCAGTCCGCCTGCGCTGGTTGCGATGGTGGCGCGGTCGCACAACTGCTCGCGATGACGCAGTGCGTATCGCATGCCGAGGGCGCCGCCGATCAGCACGACACCGGCCACCCCGGCGATCACCGCCCCGGCGGTCAGCACCGGGACGGCCGCCCAGGGCCCGGGCGTCCACGGCGGCGCGGCAGCGTCGTCGCAACGCCCGCGCCGACGCCATAACGCGAGCATCGCCAACAGCGGTAGCAGGGCCAAGCCCACCACCAGGCCAACCCGGTACAGCGAATTGGACGCGAACCGCAGCGTGATCGTGCCCGGATCTCCCGCAGGCACCAGCCAGCCCTGCTGCCACCCGTTGACGGCCACCGGTGTCAGCCGGGCCCCGGTGCTGGTGCGCGCCACCCAGCCCGGGTTGATGCTTTCGGGGATGACGAGTACCCGGGGGGCGGCCGAGGCCGGGGCCCGCACCTCGCGACGGTCGGGACCCCATGCGCCGGTCGCGGCGGGAACCGGAGAAATGCCTGTGGCACTGGGTAACTCGGGGGAGTTCGCGGTCGACAACTGTGCTCCGTCCACGACGAACTGGGTGCCGGGGCTGATCAACAGTTCCTGTTGCCCCGTCGGCAGCGCGACCGGCGTGCGATCGCATGCGCTGACGGGAACGGGCTCGCCGGCCAGCAGCGCGCCCGCCGTGGTCCGGATTGAGGTGTGCACGAACCGTCCCGCGACCGCGATGACTGGTCCGTGGTCGCAATCCACGACGATCTCGCGCCCGCGGTTGCGGGCGGCGTCGGCGGGGGCGATCGGGTTGCCGTCGGTGCCCAGTGCCGCGACTTCGGCCAGCCCCGGCGCCTTGAGCTGGTCGAAGCCCAACGCGTTGCGGTCGATGATGTCTTGCCAGTCCAGCAAGCTGATGGTGACCGTGTCGGTCACTCGGGGCCGCAGCGACAGAATTTGTGGCTGTGCGGCTCCCGCGTCGCTTGGCTGGACCTTTCGTACCTGCGGTCCGTCGCCGAGGTTGACGGCCACCATCGTCGGCTGGGCGGGCAACACCGAGCGGCTCGGCATCAGGCGCAGGCCGGCGACCTCGGTGGGCCGCGGCAGCACCAGCGTCAGCGTTGGCGCGGTCTTGTGTTGCACCACCCGCTGCGGCGCCGTCCAGGCGGTCGCCGGGTCGCCGTCGGTGGCGGCGTAGGCCGAGCCAAGGATGTCAACCGTGTCGGAATCACCTTGGGCCCGAGTGGTATTCGGCTCAGCGACCAGATCGGCCAGCTGGGGTCCCTGCCGTGGCCGCACCCACACCCGCGGGGTCACCAACACCGGCGCCGCAACGGTCAGGGTGCGGCTGAAATTCACCGGTTCCTCGGGAGCCAACGCCATCGCCGGCGCGCAGTGCATGCCGTCGGTCGCCGTGGCGCACCCGGGCCGGCCCAGCAATTCCGAGCCCAGGTCCCAGCCCGCGATCGCCGAGCCCGGCGGCGGCCCGGGCACTCGCACGGTGTGGCGCAGGTCGACCGGGTGCGCGAAGCCGGAGGCGTCGTACTGGGTGATCGACAGGTCGGTCATGTCGAACTGCACCCCGCTGGATCCGTCGTCGGTGCCGGCGGCGGTGATGCGCACCCACGGCGTTTCGCCGTAGGGCAGTGCCGCGGTCAACGGCTTACCGGGCTGATCGAACCGCAGCGTGGTGCTGCCGGCGGCGGTATCGATGGCGATGCGGCGGACCTGGGAACCGACGGCGGTCGCGCTGGGTGTCAGGGTGATCGTCGCGTTGGTCACCGGGTGATCGAAATTGACCTGCAGCCATTGCCCGACGGCGGCCTGCAGGGCGTTGGTCACCCACGCCGTTGCCGGGTCGCCGTCGATAGCGGCGGCGGGCGAGGTCGCTGGAGCGACGTCGGGCATGGCGGTGGAATCCGACGACGAACTCGACACGGTGATCCGCCCGCCGTTCCAGGCGCCGTACACCGGGTCGGCACCGGGCACCGGGTAGTCGGGCACCCGGTTGAACGTGTGCCTGGTGTCGCCGTCGGCCCGGATCGCCGACGAATGCTCGTCAACCCGGCCGTAGTCGGTCTCCCGGGCTACCGGGGTGTCGGTCACGGTCACGACGGGTGCCGGCAGGCCGGCAGCTCGGGCGTCGGCGGTCATCAGCACCGGGCCCAGTGGCGGCTGGCCCAGTAGCCGGCGCCGCTCGTCGAGACGCAGCAGCACTTCGGGCCCGCCGTCGACGCGTGCCAACGGCTCGACGTCGGCGAAGTAGGGCGCGCCGGGATTGCCACCACCGGGGGAGCCCACCCGGTAGATTTCGACGGCCGGATAGCGCGGGCGCAGCCCGCTGTCGGCGACGAACCCCGGCAACGCGCCGGGCCCCGCCGGCTCGCCGAACTGCGCCGCCTTCTCTAGTCGCGGTGACCCTTCGATCGCGCGGTGTACCAGGATCGGGCGCGCCGAGCGTGACGACTCGGGATCCAGGTCGTTGCGCACCACCACATACGAAATGCCTTGGCGGGCAAGGGTATCAGCAAGACCGGTCGAAGGAATGCCGGCGGCGAACAGGCGCTGCACGGAATCCAGCGCCCGGATGGTCTGAGGTGGGGTCAACGGGATGGAGTCGCGCACGCCCCACGGGCTGCTGCCGAGCACTTGGAGCGGCTCGTCGTGGGTGGTCCCCCACGTCTGCGTCGCGAACGGAGCTCCGGGAGCCACCAGCACTCGTCCCGGGGTGGGCGTCCCGGTGTTGTGCGCGCTCAGCCAGTCGGCGGCGTCGTGCCAGTATCGGGGGATCGCGCTGAACGTGCCCGGCGGGGTGAGTCGGGCGCTCCACGCCAGCGAGGTGCTGACGGTCAGCGCGGTCAGTAGCACCACCGTCGCGGCGACCCGCTTGTCGCGTTCGGGGTGGGCGAATGCGTGCAGCCACTGCGCCCTGGGCGCGCTGCCCGGTAGCGGGACCCGGCCCAGCAGCTGCGCGATCCCCAGCACGATCGGAATCCGGATGACCGACTCCAGCTTGTGCACGTTGCGCAGCGGTGCGCCCGCGGCGTCCATGAACAGCTGCACCTGATGCGCCAGCGGCGAGCCCAGCCCGCCGCTGTAGCCGGCCGCCATCAACACCACGCCGACCAGCAGCATCGTCACCAGCCGTCCGCGGGCCGGCATCCCGCGGCTGGCCAGCCCGGCCAGCCCGGCCGCGGCGACCAGACAGGTCGCCAGGATGGCCGCCGATCCGGTCACCAGCGGCGCCCCCGCGGTCGCGGTCGGAGCCACGAACGGAGTCCAGCTGTCGGTGCCGCGCAGCATCTCGACCAGCGATGCCCACTGTGTTGTCACACCCGAGGATTCGATGAAGTCCAGGAATGGCGGACTGACGTTGCGCAGCAGCACCAGCGCCACGACCCACCACAGCATCGCCAGCACGAGGCTGAGCAGCCACCACGCGGTGTAGCGCCGCCACAACCGATTCGGCCGATGACATGCCCACCAGATCACCGCCGGCAGGCAACCCGCCAGCGTGGCAATGGCGTTGACCGCGCCCATCAGCGCGACCGCCAGCCCGGCCTGGCCGGCCAGTGCGCGCACCGATCTGTCGGTCGTGCCACGCAAAGCCAGGATCGTCGGCAGCAGCACCCACGGCGCCAGCATGATCGGCAAGGTCTCCGACGAGATCGATCCGAGCGTGGTCAGCACCCGCGGTGACAGTGCGAACGCGGTCGCGGCGAGCAGCCGCGACGACGGGCTGCCGATCCCCAGCGTCTCGGCGATCCGCAGCAATCCCCAGAAGCCGACCGTGACCAGCAACGCCCACCACAGCCGCTGCGTGACCCAGCCGGGCATGCCGAGCAGGTGGCCGATCAAGAAGAAGGTGCCGTGCGGAAACAGGTAGCCGTAGGCCTGGTTCTGCGTCTGGCCGAACGGCAGTTCGCTGTTCCACAGGCTGGTCGCGCGGGCCAGGAAGCGCAACGGGTTGGCGGTGAGGTCGAGCTTGGTGTCGGGGGAGACCTGCCCCGGGGATTGCGCGAACGTCAGCGCCAGGGCGATCGCGCCAACCACAACCAGCCAGCGCCGCGAGAGTGGATCAGCCGAGCAGCCCGAGGCCGAATCCGAAGGCGCCGCCGACGGAGTCGTCGCCGCCGAGCTAGCTACGGTTGCCGTATTCGACCCGGTTGAGCACTGACGACTGAGGATCGCCCCCGGGAAGTGGCGGCTTCGTGTCCTGTTGCACCATCAGGGTGATTCCGAAGATCGCGGCCGCGCCCAGCAACAAACCAACCACCACGCTCGCGGCGGCGGGCGCAACGATCCGGTTCATCGGTGACTCCTTGGGGTTTCGCGGTCGTCACTGAGGACAACCCAGGGCCAACTTAGCAGAACGATTCCCACCTGCCGGTGACCGTGAGTCATGGCCACGGGATGCAGTGACCGCGCCAACACCGGTCGCCGTACTGCACCGGGTACGGCACGGAAAGGCTCCGCGCGGCCGGCTGGGTCTGCACCGGTGCGCGGCTGTGGTCTTCGACGGTGAGTGTGACGCCGACGGTCGCCGCGGCACCGATCGCCAGCCCCGCCGCGACGCCGGCGATGGCAGCCAGCGCGAACCCCGTCATCGCCGGCTCCTCCCTTGCCAGTCAATTGGGTCTACGGCCAACCTAACCGGATCGGCGGCGCGGCGCCGCCGGGCGCGCGCGTGGGTGGGTCGAGTCAGGGCTGCAGGTCCGGCGGCAGGTCCGGCACTGGCGGCAACTGGTTCAAGCAGTCGTCGGGACTGTCGCACGGCAGGCAATAGCCGCCGATGCACCGGTCGCCGTACTGCACCAGGTAGGGCGAGGACGGGCTGGACGGGGCCCGGGCCGGGACCACGGTGTGGTCTTCGGCGGCGAGCGTGAGGCCGACGGTCGCGACCGCACCGATGGCCAGACCCGCCGCGATCCCCGCCGCGGCGGCCAGAGTGAAGGCAGTCATCGCTGGCTCCTCCCTTGCCCGAGGTACTGGGCGTACCGATAAGTTAACCGCCCGCGCGATGGCTGTGCGTGATTAATCGTCGTTCGCCTCCAATTTGCTGGGCGGATCGCCCGGTGCGGCCGCGCCGAGGTGACCGCCCTCGTGACACCATGTCCCGATGCCTTTTCCGCGCACCCTGGCCGTGCTGGCCGCCGCCACGGCGCTCGTCGTGGCGTGTGGCCACGACGCCGCCCGGCCCCCCGCGTCGACCTCGACCAGCAAGGCGGTTGCCGCACCTGCGGCGCCGCCGGTTTGCGCCGACCCGACAACCCTGCCGGCCAAGTTGTCGACCCGCGACAAGCTGGCCCAGCTGCTGATGGTGGGTGTGAAAAACGCCGACGATGCCCGCGCCGCGGTCAACGGCTTCCACGTCGGTGGCATCTTTATCGGCAGCTGGACGGACCTGGAGATCTTCAAGGGCCCGCTGGCCGACATCGCGGGCAAGGCTGGGCCATTGCCGCTCGCGGTCAGCGTCGACGAGGAGGGTGGCCGGGTTTCCCGGTTGAAGTCGCTGATCGGCACCTCACCCTCGCCCCGGGAACTGGCCAAGAGTCAGACCGTCGAGCAGGTGCACGACCTCGCGGCGCAGCGCGGCAAGAAGATGCGCGATCTGGGCATCACCGTCGACTTCGCGCCGGTGGTTGACGTTTCCGACGAGCCCGACGACAGCGTGATCGGCGACCGTTCGTTCGGCAACGACCCTGCCACGGTGACCGCGTACGCCGGGGCCTATGCGCAGGGTTTGCGGGACGCCGGGGTGTTGCCGGTGCTCAAGCATTTCCCGGGCCACGGGCACGGGTCCGGTGATTCGCACAAGGGCGGGGTCGTCACGCCGCCCTTGAGCGAGCTGCAGAACGTCGACCTGGTGCCGTACCGGACGCTGGTCACCGCGACCCCGGTCGCCGTCATGGTGGGTCACCTGCAGGTCCCCGGGCTGACCGGTGACGACCCGGCCAGCTTGAGCCGCCCGGCGGTGCAGTTGCTGCGCGACGGCATCGGCTACGGGGCCCCGCCGTTCAACGGCCCGGTGTTCAGCGACGACCTGTCCAGCATGGCGGCGATCTCCGATCGGTTCGGCGTGGCCGAAGCGGCGCTGCGGGCCTTGCGGGCGGGTAGCGACGTCGCGCTGTGGGTCACCACCGACGAGGTTCCCGCGGTGCTGGATCGGCTCGAAAAGGCCCTAGCCGCAGGTGAATTGGCGCTATCGGCGGTGGATCAATCGTTGGTGCGGGTGGCGACGATGAAGGGCCCCAGCAGGGCTTGCGGACACTAATCGGCCCGTCGATCGTTACCCTGGAGTCAGATGGCTTGAAAGGGCGCAGCGATGGCAGGTGGTACCAAGCGGCTACCGCGCGCTGTCCGCGAACAGCAGATGCTCGACGCCGCGGTGCAGATGTTCTCGGTCAACGGCTACCACGAGACCTCGATGGACACCATCGCCGCCGCGGCGGAGATCTCCAAGCCGATGCTGTACCTGTACTACGGCTCCAAAGAGGACTTGTTCGGCGCCTGCCTGAACCGTGAGCTGAGCAGGTTCATCGACGCGGTGCGCGCCGACATCGACTTCACCCAGAGCCCCCGGGACCTGCTGCAGAACACCATCGGGGCATTCTTGCGCTACATCGACGCCAACCGGGCGTCCTGGATCGTGATGTACGCCCAGGCGATCAGCTCGCAGGCCTTCGCCCACACCGTGCGGGAAGGACGTGAACAGATCATCGAGCTGGTTGCCGGCCTGGTGCGGGAGAACAGTCGCAGACCGCGCACCGACGCCGAGCACCAGATGATGGCGGTGGCGTTGGTGGGTGCCGGTGAGGCGATGGCCAATCAGCTGTCCACCGGAGACATCGACGTCGACGAGGCGGCCGAGCTGATGATCGATCTGTTCTGGCACGGTCTGCGCGGCGTGCCCGTGGAACAAGACGCCGGCCCCGCCCAGCGGCCCGCGTCCTAGGCGCCCCAGCCTCGGGTGCGGGCTAGATTCGTGCAGTGCCCCGCGTGCGTGCTTGGACCTCGGGCCGCAATTTCGAGTTCTTCTGTGCGGTCATCATTGTGGGACTGCTGGCCGGCATCGCCGGGCTGTCGACCACCTTCGTGCTGCGCTTCGTACAGCATCTGACGTACAACTACAGTTTCGGCACGCTGCTGGCCGGGGTCACCGGCAGCAGCCCGGTGCGCCGGGTGCTGGGGCCAATGGTCGGCGCCGCACTGGCCGCGCTGGGCTGGTGGATCCTGCGGCGCCGGGCCGAGGTGCCACCGCTGGCCGGCACCATCGCCCGCCATGAGCCGATACCGCGGCTGTCCTGGAGCATCGACGCCATGCTGCAGGTGTTGCTGGTTGGCTCGGGGGCATCGCTTGGCAGGGAGGGCGCCCCACGCCAATTCGCCGCTGCGCTCGGCGATTTGGCGACCGGATGGCTCAAACGGCTGTCGAGTCGCGACCGCGAGATCCTGCTGGCCTGCGCGGCCGGGGCCGGGTTGGGCGCGGTGTACGCCGTGCCGTTGGCCGGCGCGTTGTTCTCCGTGCGGATCATGCTCAACACCTGGCATCCGAGGGCGCTGGGCGCGGCGTTTCTCACCTCTAGCCTGGCCGTCGCGATCGGTTCGGCCATCACGCGCGATCAGCCCAACCTGGATTGGCCGATCGGGGAGTCCACGTATCTGCTCACCGCGCACGGGCTGCTGATGGCCCCGGTTGCGCTCGCGGTGGGCCTGGCGTTCAACCGGTTGATGGCGGCGGCACGTCCCGCGCGCCAGATCCGGAGCTGGGTGCTGATCCCGGCGCTCGCCGGCGCCGGGTTGGTGATGGGGATCTGCTCGCATTGGTGGCCCGAGCTACCCGGCAACGGTCGCAGCGTCCTGACCGTCAGCTTGGCCAGCGGGCTGACGTTGTCGGCGGCGGCCGCGATCCTGTTGTTGAAGCCGCTGCTGACCGCGTTGTTCCTGCGCGCCGGCGGTGCCGGCGGGATGCTCACACCGTCGCTGGCCACCGGTGCGGCGGCGGGCGCGCTGCTGGTGCTGACTATCAATTGGATTGCCGGGATACACCTGCACGTGCCGACTGTCTCGCTGACCGGTGCCGCCGGGGTGCTCGCGGTCACCCAGGGGTCGCCGATCTGGGCCGCGATCTTCGTCTGGGAACTCGCCCGCCCGCCGCTGTGGCTGTTCGGAGTTTTTCTGCTGACCGCGACCGGTGCCCACGGACTGAAAAGGCTGCTGAGCATTCGGGCACAGAGGCACGACGAACGGGCCGGCTGAGCCGGCAGCTATAGCGGGCGGACGCTGCCGGTCAGATGCGGATAGCCCTTGGCGATATTGCGTAACGAAAGATCCCAGCTGCCCCGGTCGTTTTCGTCGATATACAGGCCGGTGGTCGCGGGCAGGATCACCGGTTTACCGAACCGCACCGAGTACCGCACCTGGTCGGGAAGGCGGGCTTCGATATTAGCCAATACCGCTGCGGCGCTGAACATTCCGTGCGCGATGACGGTCGGGAACCCGAACAGCTTGGCGGCGATCGGGTTGGTGTGGATTGGGTTGTGGTCGCCGCCGACGACGGCGTAGCGTCGGATCTGGGCGGGCGTCACGCGCAACACCGTGCTGGGCGGCGGGAGCTTGGGCTGCTTTTGCGGTGGCGGTTTGGGTTCGTCGGATAAGCTGGTGCGCTGCTGATGCAGGAAGGTCGTCACTTGGTGCCACGCGGTCTCGGTGCCGACGCTGACGTCGGTCACCAGATCGACCAGCAGACCCTTGCGGTGCTCACGGAGATTTTCGGCATGCACCTGCACCCCGACGGTGTCGGTGACCGCGATCGGGCGGTACTGCGTAATGCGGTTCTCGGTATGCACCGAACCCATTGCGGCGAAAGGGAAGTCAAACCCCGTCACCAACGACATCAGCGCCGGAAAAGTCAGGGCGAACGGGTAGGTGATCGGCACGTTGTTGCCGTAGCGCAGACCGGTGATCGCGGCGTACTCCGCCACGTTCGTCTGGCCGATCGGCAGTTCCTCGACGGTCACCGTGCGGCTGGGCAGCTGGTCGGTTCGGGACACCAGGGGCAGCGCCCCGGCCGCCGCTCGCAGCATGTTCCGCAGGCCGCTTGGTTGATTCATCGCGCTCTCCTTGGACCTAGGCGCCCAGCATCGCCTGGCCGCAGACGCGAATAACGTTGCCGGTCACCGCATTTGACGCTGGGCTGGCGAAGTAGGCGATAGCTTCGGCGACATCGACCGGCTGCCCGCCCTGCAACAGCGAATTCATCCGGCGGCCCACCTCGCGAGTGGCCAGCGGAATCGCCGCCGTCATCTGGGTTTCGATGAATCCCGGTGCCACGGCGTTGATCGTGATGCCCTTCTCGTGTAGCTCGGGGGCCAGCGCCTGGGTGAGGCCGATCATCCCCGCCTTCGTGGTGGCGTAGTTCGTCTGCCCGCGATTGCCCGCGATGCCGGCCATCGAGGACAAGCCGATCACGCGGCCGCCTTGGCCGATGCTGCCGTTTGCGATCAGTCCCTCGGTAAGTCGTTGCGGGGCAAGAAGATTGACAGCCAGTACGGCATCCCAGCGGGCATCGTCCATGTTGGCCAGCAGCTTGTCACGCGTGATACCGGCGTTGTTGACCAGGACGTCGGCGTGCCCGGCGTAGTGTTCGCGCAGGTGCTCGGTGATCAAGGCGACAGCATCCTCGGCGGTCACGTCGAGCCACAGTGCAGTACCTCCCACCCGGCTGGCGGTCTCGGCCAGCGTCTCGGCGGCCGACTCCATGTCGATCGCGACGACGCGGGCGCCGTCACGGGCGAACACTTCGGCGATCGTCGCGCCGATGCCGCGGGCGGCGCCGGTCACGATGGCGACCTTGTCATCCAGCGGCCGGTCCCAGTCCGCCGGTGGGGTGGCGTCGTCGGCGCCGAGGTAGAAGACCTGGCCGTCGACGTACGCCGATTTGGCCGAAAGGATAAATCGCAGAGTCGATTCCAGGCCCGTCGCGGCCGGTTTGGCGTCCGGCGACAGGTAGACCAGCGACGCGGTCGTGCCGTTGCGCAGCTCCTTGCCCAGCGACCGGGTGAAGCCTTCCAGCGCGCGCTGTGCGATCCGCTCGTCGCTGCTGGCGGCGGCGTCGGGTGTGGTGCCGACCACCACAACGCGCGCGCAGTGGCCCAGGTTGCGCAGCAGCGGCGTGAAGAAGTCATGCAGTGCCTTCAGTCCCGCGGGCGCGGTGATGCCGGTGGCATCGAACACCAGACCGCCGAATCGGTCGGCCCAACGACCACCCAGGTTGTTGCCGACCAGGTCGTAGTCGCTGTCCAGCGCCGCCCGCAGCGGCTCGACGATCCGGCCTTCGCCGCCGATCAGCAGGGAGCCGGACAGCGGCGCGGCACCGGCGGAGTAGCGGCGCAGGTTCTCGGGTTGCGGAACACCAAGTTGCCTGGCCACAAAGGATCCGGGGCCGGAATTGACAACCTGCGAGAACAGATCGGACGAACGATTGGGAGCCACTGAGCTGCCTTCCGTTTCTTGAGTGCCGTACAAGCCAACCGTATCGGGGACGAACTTACTGCAGAGTAAGAACCGTGGGTAGTATGGGTCCCAACGGCCAATCCCCCAAACTGAAAACTGGAGATGAACGTGGCCCCTGCAAGTTCTGAGGCAATTGATCAGGCTGCTCAGACGAGTTTGAAGTCCCGTCGACGCGTCGCCGTGTTGGGCGGTAATCGCCTTCCCTTCGCACGGTCGGACGGTGCCTATGCCGAGGCGTCCAATCAGGACATGTTTACCGCGGCCCTGGGCGGGCTGGTGGACCGATTCGGTCTGAGCGGCGAGCGGCTGGGCGTGGTCGTCGGCGGTGCCGTGCTCAAACACAGCCGAGACTTCAACCTGATGCGTGAGTGTGTGCTTGGCTCTGAATTGTCTTCGTATACACCGGCATTCGATATTCAGCAGGCCTGCGGCACCGGACTGCAAGCGGCCATCGCCGCGGCCGACGGCATCGCGTCGGGTCGCTATGACGTCGCCGCCGCCGGCGGGGTGGACACCACGTCCGACCCGCCGATCGGCCTGGGGAACAACCTGCGCCGCACCCTGCTGAAGTTGCGCCGGGCCAAATCCAACCTGCAACGGCTGAAGCTGGTGGGCACGCTGCCCGCCACCCTGGGTGTCGAAATCCCGGCCAACAGCGAGCCGCGCACCGGGCTGTCGATGGGCGAGCATGCCGCCATTACCGCCAAGCAGCTGGGGATCAAGCGGGTCGACCAGGACGAGTTGGCCGTCGCCAGCCACCGCAACATGGCCGCCGCCTACGACCGAGGCTTTTTCGATGACCTCGTCACACCTTTCCTAGGGCTGTACCGCGACGACAATCTGCGAGCCAAGTCCAGCGTGGAGAAGCTCGCTACGCTGCGCCCGGTATTCGGCGTGAAGGCCGGTGACGCGACGATGACGGCAGGCAACTCGACGCCGTTGACCGACGGCGCCTCGGTCGCCCTGCTGGCAACCGAACAGTGGGCGGCCGATCACTCATTGCCCGCGCTGGCATTCCTGGTGGATGCGGAGACCGCCGCGGTCGACTACGTCAACGGGCGTGACGGGCTGCTGATGGCGCCGACCTATGCGGTGCCCAGGCTGCTGGCTCGCAACGGGCTCAGCCTGCAGGATTTTGACTTCTACGAGATCCATGAGGCCTTTGCTTCGGTGGTGCTGGCGCATCTGCAGGCGTGGGAGTCCGAGGAGTACTGCAAGGAGCGGCTGGGTCTGGACGCCGCTCTCGGCTCGATTGACCGCTCCAAGCTCAACGTCAACGGCTCGTCCTTGGCCGCCGGCCATCCGTTCGCGGCTACCGGCGGCCGGATTCTCGCCCAGGCCGCTAAGCAGCTTGCCGAGAAGAAGGCGGAGCGCAAAGGCGAGGGACCGGTCCGCGCGCTGATCTCGATCTGTGCGGCCGGCGGCCAGGGCGTGGCCGCCATTTTAGAGGCTTGACCTGCGCATCCGCTGCGGCGGTCTAGCCCACGCAGCGACGAATGAAGTTCGTCACAGCGGATTAGTAACGCCGGGGGATGGGTAACCGATGTCCGGATTGCCTTGTGTTGTGGTCTGACCCCCGACTCCGACTGCAGCACGAGCCATCCCCGATGCCGCGCCTGGATGAAAAGACGGGCGTACGAAAAGGGCCGCCGCTGGAGTGAGGGGATCCAGCGGCGGCCTTTTTGGTATCGCGCCCCAAAGACCCAAAATCCCCCGCTTCAGCGTGGAAGCGGGGGATTTTGCGTGTAGTCCAGCCGGCTTAGAAGGCGGCCTCGTCGAGCTCCATGATGTCGTTGTCCAGTGTCTCGATCACCTCGCGGGTGCTGGCCAACAGCGGCAGGAAGTTCTTCGCGAAGAACGACGCCACCGCGACCTTGCCCTCGTAGAAGGACCGCTCGGTGCCGCTGGCGCCGGCGTCGAGTGCGGCGACGGCCACCGCGGCCTGACGCTGCAGCAGCCAGCCGATGACCAGGTCGCCAACGCTCATCAGGAAGCGCACCGAACCCAGGCCCACCTTGTAAAGGCTGGTGACGTCCTGCTGTGCCTCCATCAGGTAGCCGGTCAGCGTGGCCGCCATCGATTGGACGTCAGCCAAGGCCTTGGCCAGGTGTTCCCGTTCGGTCTTCAGCCGCCCGTTACCGGCCTCGCTGTCGACGAACTCCTGAATCTGCTCGGATACGTGCGCCAGGGCCTGACCCTTGTCGCGCACGATCTTGCGGAAGAAGAAGTCCTGCGCCTGGATGGCCGTGGTGCCCTCATAGAGCGAGTCGATCTTCGCGTCGCGGATGTACTGCTCGATCGGGTAGTCCTGCAGGAAGCCGGACCCGCCGAACGTCTGCAGGCTCTCGGTCAGCTTCGCGTAGGCCTGCTCGGAGCCCACACCCTTGACCACCGGAAGCATCAGGTCGTTGACCCGGACAGCCAGGTTGGCGTCCACACCGTGCAGCGCCTCGGCGACCGCGGCGTCCTGGTAGGTCGCGGTGAACAGATACAGCGTACGCAGACCCTCGGCGTAGGCCTTCTGAGTCATCAGCGAACGGCGTACGTCCGGGTGGTGCGTGATGGTCACGCGCGGCGCGGCCTTGTCGGTCATCTGGGTCATGTCGGCGCCCTGCACCCGCTCCTTGGCGTAGTCCAGCGCGTTCAGGTACCCGGTCGACAGGGTGGCGATCGCCTTGGTACCGACCATCATGCGGGCCTGCTCGATGACCTCGAACATCTGCGCGATGCCGTGGTGCACCTCGCCGACCAGCCATCCCTTCGCGGGCACGCCGTGCTGACCGAAGGTCAATTCGCAGGTCGCGGAGACCTTGAGGCCCATCTTGTGCTCGACGTTGGTGACGAAAGCGCCGTTGCGCTCGCCGATGGCACCGGTCTCGAAGTCGAACAGGAACTTGGGCACGAAGAACAGCGACAGACCCTTGGTACCGGGACCAGCGCCCTCCGGACGGGCCAGCACCAGGTGGAAGATGTTCTCGAACAGGTCGCCGGAGTCGGCCGAGGTGATGAACCTCTTGACCCCGTCGATGTGCCAGGAACCGTCTTCCTGCTGCACCGCTTTGGTCCGGCCGGCACCGACGTCCGAGCCGGCGTCCGGCTCGGTGAGCACCATGGTCGAACCCCAGCCGCGCTCAGCGCACAGCACGGCCCATTTCTTCTGCTCCTCGGTGCCGAGGTGGTACAGGATGTTGGCGAAACCGGCGCCGCCGGCATACATCCACACCGCCGGGTTGGCGCCGAGGATGTGCTCGTGCAGGGCCCACAGCAGTGACTTGGGCGCGGGCACGCCGCCGAGGGCCTCGTCGAGGCCGACCTTGTCCCAGCCGCCATCTTGGACCGCACGAACCGACTTCTTGAATGACTCGGGCAGGCTCACCGAGTGAGCCTCGGGGTCGAAGACCGGCGGGTTGCGGTCACCCTCGACGAACGAGTCCGCGATCGGCCCTTCGGCCAGTCGGCTGACCTCGTTCAACATTTCCCGGGCGGTGTCGGCGTCCAGGTCGGTGTATTCACCTTCACCTAGCATCTTGTCGACTCCCAGCACCTCAAAGAGGTTGAATACCTGGTCGCGGACGTTGCTCTTGTAGTGGCTCACTACTCTCCTCCTCGTTGAGAATGCCACGCTGTGGTTGGGTACTTGGCTAAGTTACCCACCAGTAACTCCGCTAAAAATATATCGGGCTGTGACATCAGCGCAAGTGACTGTGATCTAGATTTCACTGCCTAATTAACCAACCGGTTGGGATGGCCCAGCTCACGCCTTCGACAGGCGATCTACCTGCGGCGATAATTGAAGCGTGACTGGTGTGAAGAGCGTCACCGCCTTACCCGTTGTCGATCTCGCGGCCCCTACCGGCGTGTTGCGCGAGGGTCTGCGCGAGGCCGCCCACGAGGTGGGCTTCTTCTATCTGACCGGCCACGACGTACCGCAGACGCTGGTGGCCCGGGTGTTCGAGGTGGCCCGCAAGTTGTTCGCGCTGCCGCAGGCCGACAAGGACGCCGTGGCGATGGTGCGCAGCCCGCATTTCCGTGGTTACACGCGGCTTGGTGGCGAGCGGACCCTGGGCGAGGTGGATTGGCGCGAGCAGATTGATATTGGACCCGAACGCTCGCCGATCGGCGGTCCGGGCGAGCCCGACTACCTGTGGCTGCAGGGCCCCAATCAGTGGCCGGCGTCGCTGCCCGAGCTCCCGGCGATCATCGCGGAGTGGGATGCCGCCCTATCGCGGGTGGCCCGCACCCTGCTGCGGCACTGGGCGGCATCGCTGGGCAGTCCGCCTGACGTGTTCGACGACGCCTTCGCCGAGACCCCGGCCACCCTGATCAAGGTCATCCGCTATCCCGCCCGCGCGGCCAGCCCACAGGGTGTGGGTGCGCACCGGGACTCCGGGGTGCTCACGCTGTTGCTGGCCGAGCCGGAAAGCAAGGGCCTGCAGGTGCGACGGGGCAGCGATCTGGCGCAGGACGGCTGGGTTGATGTGGCGCCGCTGGACGGGGCCTTCATCGTCAATATCGGCGAACTGCTCGAGGTCGCGACCGGCGGCTACTTGCGCGCCACCGAGCACCGGGTCAACCTGCGGGAACCGGCGGCCGAGCGGATTTCGGTGCCGTTCTTCTTCAATCCCCGGCTGGACGCGCAGATACCGGTGCTGTCGCTGCCCGGCGAACTCGCGGCGCGCACCGATAAATACTGGACGCCGACCGAGAATCCGTGCGACCCGATCTTCTCGGTCTACGGTCGAAATGCCTGGAAGAGCAGGCTGCGAGCACACCCTGATGTGGCCGAGGCGCACGGATACTCGGCAGGTAGGGTCAGACAGGCGAAACCGTCGTCGGCTCAAGGGGCGAATGAAGTCCAGTGAATGCACCGAACAACCTGACTCCATCCACACTGCGTGATGCCTTCGGCCACTTCCCATCCGGTGTGGTGGCGATCGCGGCGGAGGTTTCGGGAACCCGGGTGGGACTGGCCGCCAGTACCTTCGTCCCCGTCTCGCTGGACCCGCCGTTGGTGTCATTCTGCGTGCAGAACACGTCGACCACCTGGCCCAAGCTCAAAGACCTGCCGATGCTGGGCATCAGCGTGCTCGGCGAGTCCCACGACGAGGCCGCGCGCACCCTGGCCGCCAAGACCGGCGACAGGTTCGCCGGTATGGACACGGTGTCGTATGACTCCGGCGCGGTCTTCATCAAGGGCACCGGACTATGGCTGGAGAGTGCGATCGAGCAACTGATTCCGGCCGGGGACCACACGATCGTGGTGCTACGGGTCAGCGAGGTGACCGTGGATGCTGGCGTGGCACCAATTATCTTCCACCGCAGCACGTTTCGCCGCCTCGGTATCTGATCACCCGCCAACACCACCCTCGGTCAGCGGCGGAACAGCTTGTTGCCCAGCCAGACGATCGGGTCGTATTTGCGGTCGGCAACCCGCTCTTTCATCGGGATCAGTGCGTTGTCGGTGATCTTGATGTGTTCCGGGCACACCTCGGTGCAGCACTTGGTGATGTTGCAGAAGCCCAGGCCGTGTTCTTCCTGCGCGTCGTTGCGGCGGTCCCGGGTATCCAACGGGTGCATCTCGAGTTCGGCGATGCGCATCAAGAAGCGGGGCCCGGCGAACGACTCCTTGTTTTCCTCGTGGTCGCGGACCACGTGGCAGACGTTTTGGCACAGGAAGCACTCGATGCACTTGCGGAATTCCTGCGAGCGCGCGACGTCGACCTGCGCCATCCGGTATTCCCCGGGCTGCAGGTCCTTGGGCGGCGTGAAAGATGGGATCTCACGGGCCTTTTCGTAGTTGAACGAGACGTCGGTGACCAGATCGCGAATCACCGGGAAGGTCCGCAGCGGCGTCACCGTCACGACCTCGTCCTCCTCGAAGGTGGACATCCGGGTCATGCACATCAGCTTCGGCTTGCCATTGATCTCGGCCGAGCACGATCCGCACTTGCCGGCCTTGCAGTTCCACCGCACCGCGAGGTCGGGCGTCTGGGTCGCCTGCAGGCGATGGATGATGTCGAGCACCACCTCGCCCTCGTTGACCTCGACCGTGAAGTTCTCCAGCGAGCCGCCGGCTTCGTCGCCGCGCCAGACCCGCATTGTCGCGTCGTAGCTCATTAGCCTCTCCGTCCTGGGTGGTCGGCCAGCTCTTCGTCGGTGAAGTACTTCTCCAGCTCGGAGACCTCAAAGAGCTCCATCAGATCGGACCGCATCGGCACCTGGTCCTCGCGGGTGACGGTGACGTCGGGAATCACGTCGTCGCCGCCGGCGGCGCGGCACACCAGCAACACCTTGCGCCAGGTCGAGTCCATTCCCGGATGGTCGTCGCGGGTGTGTCCGCCGCGGCTCTCGGTGCGTTGCAGTGCGGCCTTGGCCACGCATTCGCTGATCAACAGCATGTTGCGCAAGTCGATGGCCAGGTTCCAGCCGGGGTTGTACCGCCGATTGCCCTCGACGTGGATGTGCTTGAACCGCTCGCGCAGTGTGGTGAGTCGTTGCAGGGCCTCGGAGATCTCCTCCGATTTACGGATGATGCCGACCAGGTCGTTCATCGACTGCTGCAGTTCCTGTTGCAGCGTGTACGGGTTCTCGGCGGCGTCACCGTTCGTCGGTCCTGCGAAGGGTGCCAGCGCCCGCTTCGCGGCTTCCTCGACGGCATCCTCGTGCACGGTCGGGCGGCTGGCCAGAGCGCGGGCGTAGTCGGCGGCGCCCAGCCCGGCACGCCGGCCGAAAACCAGCAGGTCTGACAGCGAGTTGCCGCCCAGCCGGTTGGAGCCGTGCATGCCGCCGGAACACTCGCCCGCGGCGAATAGGCCGGCAACGGTGGCCGCACCGGTGTCGGGGTCGACCTCGACACCGCCCATCACGTAGTGACAGGTGGGCCCGACTTCCATTGGCTCCTTGGTGATGTCGACGCCGGCCAGCTCCATGAACTGGTGGTACATCGACGGCAGCCGCCGCTTGATCTCCTCGCGCGTCAACCGCGAGGCGATGTCGAGGTACACGCCGCCGTGCGGGGTACCGCGGCCGGCCTTGACCTCCGAGTTGATCGCGCGGGCGACCTCATCGCGGGGCAGCAGGTCCGGGGTGCGGCGGGCCGAGTCGTTGTCTTTGAGCCACTGGTCGGCCTCTTGCTCGGATTCCGCGTACTGGCCCTTGAACACCGGGGGGATGTAGTCGAACATGAAGCGCTTGCTGTCGGAGTTCTTCAACACTCCGCCGTCGCCGCGCACACCCTCGGTGACCAGGATCCCCTTCACACTCGGCGGCCACACCATGCCCGTCGGGTGGAACTGGATGAACTCCATGTTGATCAGCGTCGCGCCGGCCCGCAGCGCCAGTGCGTGCCCGTCGCCGGTGTACTCCCAGGAGTTCGACGTGACCTTGAAGGACTTGCCGATCCCGCCGGTGGCCAGTACCACCGCGGGCGCCTCGAAGACGACGAACTTGCCGCTCTCCCGCCAGTAGCCGAACGCCCCGGAGATCGCGTCGCCGTCCTTGAGCAACTCGGTGATCGTGCATTCGGCGAATACCTTGATCCGCGCCTCGTAGTCACCGAGCTCGGCGAAATCCTCCTGCTGCAGCGAGACGATCTTCTGCTGCATGGTGCGGATCAGCTCCAGGCCGGTGCGGTCACCGACGTGCGCCAGCCGTGGGTAGGTGTGCCCACCGAAGTTGCGCTGGCTGATCTTGCCGTCCTTGAGGCGGTCGAAGAGTGCGCCGTAGGTTTCCAGCTCCCAGACCCGGTCCGGTGCCTCCTTGGCGTGCAGTTCGGCCATCCGCCAGTTGTTCAGAAACTTGCCACCGCGCATCGTGTCGCCGAAGTGGGTCGACCAGTTGTCCTTGGGGTTAGTGTTGCCCATGGAAGCCGCGCAGCCGCCCTCGGCCATCACCGTGTGGGCTTTGCCGAACAACGACTTGGACACCACCGCGACCTTGAGACCGCGTTCCCGCGCTTCGATGACCGCGCGCAAACCCGCGCCGCCGGCACCGATCACGACCACGTCGTAGGAGTGCCGTTCGACCTCAGACATAAATCCCTCGCTAGCTAAATTTTGGTTTTTTCCAAATGGCGATTCAGCCAACAAATCTCAGGTCAGAAATTGCGCCGCTGGCCACCAGCGCGACGTAAAAGTCGGTAAGCATCAGCGTGCCCAGCGTGATCCAGGCGAACATCTTGTGTCGGGTGTTAATAACGCTGACCTGGGTCCAGATCCAATAACGCACCGGGTGCTTGGAGAAGTGCTTGAGCCGCCCGCCGGTGACATGCCGGCACGAATGGCACGACAGCGTGTAGATCCACAGCATGATGACGTTGCCGAGCAGGATTACGTTGCCCAAACCGAAGCCGAATCCGCCCGGTCCCTTGTCGGAGTGGAACGCGACGATCGCGTCGTAGGTGTTGATCACCGAGATGACGCCGGCGATGTAGAAGAAGTACCGGTGGGTGTTCTGGATGATCAGCGGGAGCTTGGTCTCGCCGGTGTAGTGGACGCGGGGTTCGGCCACACCGCACGCGGTGGGCGATTGCCACACCGTTCGGTAGTAGGCGCCACGGTAGTAGTAGCAGGTGAGCCGGAACAGCAGCAGGAACGGCAGCGTCAGCGCCGCATACGGCACAAACCACCAGTTCGGCAGGATCTGCGGCCAGAATTCGCTGGCCTCACCGCATGCCTTCGCCATGCACGGCGAGTAGAACGGCGTCAGGTAGTGGTACTGCGGGACGTAGAAGTAGTCCTTCTGCAACCCGCGCGCCGTCGCGTAGATAAGGAATGCGGCGAATCCCAGGTCGATCCGTAACGGCGACATCCACCACCGGTCGGTGCGTAGGGTCCGTTGCTGGATGCGGGCGCGGGTAGGTGAAAAGACACCGGACGCAGGACGGTTCGCAGTGGGAGCGCTCATCAAGTGTTCCTCTTCGAACGGGCTGTTGAACGAAGCTTTGGTCGAAAGGGTACACAGAGAGGGCCCCCGAATTTTCGGGGGGCTTGGCTGTCAGGACCTGTTGTGACCTCCGACACCCTCGTCGTCGACATCGCGCCAGAAATCGGTGTCGTATTGGGTGTCGGGAATGGTGATCTTTTCGCCGGAGTGCTGCACAGTTGCGCGCGCCAAGTCCAATTCCGAAACATCGGTGTCGGGTAATTCGACGTCGCTGATGATCCGGTCGGCGTCGATAACGATGCGGCGCATGGCCGGGCTGTCGCCGTAGCGCGACTTCAAGGAGCTCACGCACCGCCGCAAGCCGCCGATGAGGTCGTGTAGTTCGGCGAGTTCAGTGGTGGTGGACAAGAGATCTCCTTGGGCCGAGGGTGGCACGAATCACAGTATGACTTTCGATACTATCCACCGGACCCGACTGATGTCGGAGTAAACGACTCGGCCAGATCGCGGAGCAAACAGCCATGACAGGTCAGAACAACGCCGCGCTGCGCGCGTCGGCACTGCTCGAATTGCACCAGCCAGGCAATCCCGTAGTGCTGCCGACCGTATGGGATGCCTGGTCGGCACGCCTTGCCACGGATGCCGGATTCGTCGCCCTGACCGTGGGCAGCCATCCGATGGCCGGCTCGATCGGCAAACCTGACAACGAGGGTATGTCGTTCGACGATGTACTCACCCGGGTTGCCCAGATCACGGCGGCGGTCGACGTCCCGGTGTCGGTGGACGTCGAGTCCGGCTACGGTCAGCCGCCCCGGCGCCTGATCGAAGGCCTGCTGAGTGTGGGCGCCGTCGGGCTGAACATCGAGGACACCGTGCACTCCGAGAACAAGCGCCTGCGGTCCGCCGGTGAGCACGCGGAATTAGTAGGTGCGTTGCGGTCGGCGGCCGACGCCGCCGGGGTGCACGTCGTGATCAACGCCCGTACCGATCTTTTCGTGCGCAAGGACGGTGATGACTCCGACCGCGTCGAGCGGGCGGTGGCGCGATTGACGGAGGCGGCCGACGCCGGCGCCGATGTGCTCTACCCGGTGGGCCGCCACAGCCCGGAGACCCTGCGGCGGTTGGCCACGGAGCTGCCGCTGCCTGTCAACGCGATCGCGCTGCCCGACCAGGACGACCCGGCGTCGTTCGGTCCGCTCGGTGTCGCCCGGATCAGTTTCGGACCGTACCTGCAGGCCGCGCTGTCCCCGCGGGTCAAGGAGCTGCTGGCGCGCTGGGCCTGAGGGGCTAGATCGGCTCCAGCATCCGGTGCGGTCGCCGAAGCGCCACAGTGACCGAGTCGTCGCGATTCGGATTACGCGGGCCCCGCGGCGGGTGCACAATCAGGTCGGCGACGTCAGGGATCTGATCGCAACGCCCGCAGCGGCGATCCTGCCCGATCGCACCGCCACACTCCGCGTGCAAATAGGTTCGCCTGCTCGGCTTTTCGAGATAGTTCTCGTTGCCCCAACTGATCATTGACCAGATCATCGGCCACAACTGAGCGCCCTTGGCGGTCAATTCGTACTCGCTGTCCGCCTTGGCCAGCACTTCCTCCTTGACGAGGAAGGTGAGTCGGTCGGCCAGGACGGCTTTCGGGATGCCGAGATGGTTGCGAAAGTCGCTGAAGCGCCGAACCCCGAAGAAGGCGTCGCGCATGATCAACAGGGTCCAGCGCTCGCCGACGATCTCCAGAGACCGGGCGATGGGGCAGCTTTCGCTGGGGTATTCGCGGGGGAGAGCCACGGCCTCGATGATACGCCTTGATAGTTCATTCACCGAACCGTATAGT
Organism: Mycobacterium montefiorense; assembly: GCF_003112775.1. GTDB lineage: Bacteria > Actinomycetota > Actinomycetes > Mycobacteriales > Mycobacteriaceae > Mycobacterium > Mycobacterium montefiorense. The sequence goes on from NZ_BFCH01000017.1 coordinate 481,770, forward strand.
TCAGTTACTTAGTTCATTCACCGAACCACTAGGGTGAGCGCGCAATGAAGGTCGATCAATCTTGAGGAGTGCCATGACAAGCAGCGTCAAAACAGCAGAATTCACCGTGGCCTCGCACACCGTGAACCGAATCGACATCGCCACCGGCATCGAATTCGACCAATTCATAGCGGCTTTCGAGAAAGCCGCGCCGCCGGTCGACCGGGCCGTGGTGGCCGAGATCGCCGAGCGCGGCGGCAGCTGGGACGACGTCCTTGCGGCCGCGGCGACCAACGCGCCGAACGGTCTGATGGTCTACGGCAAGATCGACGGACTGGCTTTTTTCAGGCTGGCCGGTCATGCCACCAAATCGGTGGAGTATCTGCTCGGCAATCACACGATCGCCGAGACGATGTTCCGCCATGACCCGAAAGCCTTGCTGTATGCGCCATTACGTCTTCTGATCCACGCCGACGCCGATGGCAACGCGATCTTTTCGATGGACCAGCCCAGCGCTGCGTTCGGCAGCCTCGGCATCGACGAGGTGACGAAGGTCGGCGAGAGTCTGGATCGCAAGGTAGTAAACCTGTTGCGAGTCATCGGAATTGACGCCGCTCAAGCGTTCCGCTGATAGGTACGGCAAGAGCCGGCGAGGCTGGTGGCTCCGCCGGCTTTGGCCGTCTGCGAAATTACTTGGTGATGTCGATGCGCTGCGCCTGGGTTCCGGCGTAAGCGCTGGTGACCCGCACGGTTAACACACCGGCATCGTAGGAAGCCTTGATGGCTTCACCGGTGACGTGCGCGGGCAGCTGGAACGACCGACGGAACGATCCGTAGCGGATTTCCCGCAGGATACGGCCATCCGTCTCCTGGTCGAACTGGTCGCGGTGTTCGCCGTGGACTACCAGGCGGCCCTTGTCGACCTCGACGTTGACATCCTTCTCGACATCAACACCAGGCAGTTCCAGGCGTACCACCGCGTCGTCGCCGTCCTTCACGATCTCGGCCGCAGGGTTGAAACCGCTGGTCACTGGCTTGTACCAGTCCGCCGTCGCGGCCGGGCCGAAAAAGTCGCGCAACCACCGGTCGGTGTCCCAGGCCGAACGCGACCACAACGCGAGATTGCTCATGTCGTCTCCTCTTTGCTTCCTTGAACTTCATTGTGAGTTTGCTGTGACCGGCGCATTGTCGGCCGGCTACAGATAAAAACTTGAGTTGACCCCGCTTAAGTTCCACCTACTCGTTCGCCCGCAGCGAACACACATCACACAGGAACTTGTGAGGTGTGAGACCCACGTCATACGAGCGATACATTGGGCGATTTTTCCTTAATTTCTGACCCCTAATCTCGTGGCATGACCCCGACCCCCGACTCGCGTGCGCAGTGTGCTGCCCGTCACTTGGTTGTGGTCGGGCACGGCATGGTCGGCCACCGTTTGGTCGAGGCGCTCCGTGCCCGCGACGCCGACGGATCTTGGCAGATCACCGTTTTGGCCGAAGAGTCCGATGCCGCCTACGACCGCGTTGGCCTGACCTCGTACACCGAAAGCTGGGACCGGGGCCTGCTGGCACTGCCCGGTAACGACTACGCCGGTGATCAGCGGGTGCGGCTGCTGCTCAACGCCCGGGTCGCCGAAATCGACCGCGCGACAAAGTCAGTGGTGACCGCCGACGGCGAACGGCACCGCTACGACGCCCTTGTCTTAGCCACCGGCTCTTACGCGTTTGTGCCGCCGGTGCCCGGGCACGATCTGCCCGCGTGCCACGTGTATCGGACACTGGGCGACCTCGACGCCATCCGCGCCGCGGCCGAGAGTGCCCGTGACGGCGGTCACAATCCGGCCGGTGTTGTGATCGGTGGCGGTCTGCTCGGGCTCGAAGCCGCCAATGCGTTGCGGCAATTCGGGTTGGAAACACACGTCATTGAGATGATGCCGAGGTTGATGGCCCAGCAGATCGACGAGGCCGGCGGCGCGCTGCTGGCCCGGATGATCGGCGAGCTCGGGATCGCGGTGCATGTCGGCACGGGCACCCAATCCATTGAATCCGCCTCGCGCGCAGACGGTTCGACGTCGACGACGGTACGGCTGACCGACGGCCAGGAGATTGACGCCGGCCCGGTGATCTTCGCGGCCGGCATCCGGCCTCGCGACGAGCTCGCTGCAGCGGCTGGGCTGACGCTCGCTGAGCGCGGCGGCGTACTTACCGACTTATCGTGCCGGACAAGCGATCCCGACATATATGCGATCGGCGAGGTCGCCGCGATCGACGGACGGTGCTACGGCCTGGTCGCACCGGGCTACACCTCCGCCGAAGTCGTGGTGGACCGGCTGCTGGATGGCGCCGCGGAGTTCCCCGAGGCGGACCTGTCCACCAAGCTCAAGTTGCTCGGCGTCGACGTCGCCAGCTTCGGCGACGCGATGGGAACGACCGAGAACTGCCTCGAGGTCGCCATCAACGACGCGGTGAACCGGACCTACGCCAAGCTGGTGCTGTCCGACGACGCCAAGACCCTGCTCGGTGGGGTGCTCGTCGGCGACGCTTCGACCTACGGCGTGCTGCGGCCGATGGTCGGCAGCGAGCTGCCGGGCGACCCGCTCGCGCTGATCGCGCCGGAGGGAGCCGGCGGAGGCGCTTCGGCATTGGGCGTCGGCGCGCTGCCGGATTCGGCACAGATCTGCTCCTGCAACAACGTCACCAAGGGTGATCTGAAGTGTGCGATCGCTGATGGCTGCGGTGACGTCGCATCGCTGAAATCGTGCACCGCGGCCGGTACATCGTGTGGGTCGTGCGTGCCGCTGCTGGAAGCCGAGGGCGTGGAACAGTCCAAGGCGTTGTGCGAGCACTTCGGCCAGTCTCGCGCGGAGCTTTTCGAAATCATCTCGGCCACCGAGATCCGTACCTTCTCCGGTTTGCTGGAGCGGTTTGGTCGCGGAAGGGGTTGCGACATCTGCAAACCCGTGGTCGCCTCCATCCTCGCCTCGACCGGCTCCGATCACATCCTCGAAGGTGAGCAGGCCTCCTGGCCAACATTCAGAAGAACGGCAGCTACTCGGTGGTGCCGCGGGTTCCCGGCGGCGACATCAAGCCCGAGCACCTGATTCTGATCGGCCAGATCGCCCAGGACTTCGGGCTTTACACGAAGATCACCGGTGGCCAGCGGATCGACCTGTTCGGCGCGCGGGTGGATCAGTTGCCGCAGATCTGGCAACGGCTGGTGGACGGCGGCATGGAATCCGGCCACGCCTACGGCAAGTCATTGCGCACCGTGAAGAGCTGCGTGGGCACCGACTGGTGTCGCTAAGGCCAGCAGGATTCGGTGCAACTTGCCATCGACCTGGAGCTGCGCTATCGCGGCTTGCGGGCGCCGCACAAGATCAAGATGGGCGTCTCGGGTTGCGCGCGGGAGTGCGCCGAGGCACGCGGCAAGGACGTCGGCGTCATCGCCACGGAAAAGGGCTGGAACCTCTACGTCGGCGGCAACGGGGGCATGACTCCCAAGCATGCCCAGCTGCTGGCGAGTGACCTCGACACCGAAACGCTGGTTCGCTACGTCGACCGGTTCCTCATGTACTACATCCGCACTGCCGACCGGCTGCAGCGCACCGCGCCGTGGGTCGACTCCCTATACGGCGGTCTCGATCACCTGCGCGAGGTCGTGTGCGAGGACTCCCTGGGCCTGGCCGAGGAATTCGAGGCCGCGATGGAGCGGCACGTGGACAACTACCAGTGCGAGTGGAAGGGCGTACTCGAAGATCCGGACAAGCTCTCGCGGTTTGTCTCCTTCGTCAACGCGCCGGAAGAAATCGATTCGACAGTCACATTCACCGAGAACGCCGGACGCAAAATCCCTGTGTCCATTGGCATGCCAAAAGTCCGTTCGTGAATTCAGGAGGCAGCGTGACAATTCTCAACGACATCGAGGTGTGGACCACCGCGTGCACCTATGACCACCTCATCCCGGGTCGTGGAGTCGGCGTGCTGCTCGACGACGGTTCCCAAGCGGCGCTGTTCCGTCTGGACGATGGCTCGCTGCACGCGCTCGGCAATGTCGACCCGTTCTCCGGTGCGGCCGTGATATCCCGTGGGATCGTCGGCGACCGCGGCGGTCGTGCAACCGTCCAATCACCCATCCTCAAGCAGGCTTTCGCGTTCGACGACGGTTGCTGCCTGGACGATCCCCGGGTGTCGGTTCCGGTGTACCAGGTGCGCGTGAACGATGACGGAGAAATCCAGATCGCGCGATTGGCTGCTTAGCCGATATCGCCGGCCAGGTATCGCTGCATCGTCGGCCCGATCGCGTCGACGAGCGCGTCGACCGACATGGAGTGCAGCGGCTCGGAGCGCACCCCGTAGCGCATGATGCCGAGGCCGACCAGCTGTGAGGCGCACAACGAGGCCCGCACCGCGGCTTTGTCGGCACCCAGCATTTTCAGCATCGGGCCGAAAACCGGTCCGATGAACATGCTTTGCACCACTTCGGCCGTCTTCGCCATGCCCGTGGAGGCGACCGCGCTGGCCGCAAACGGTCCACCGCCGGCGGCGTCCCACGTGGTAATCAGCATGTAGAGGGTTTGCCGTCCTACCTGGTTGACCCCACCGGTGATGATCCGATCGATGAATTCCGGTGTGCCGAATGGCAACCGCAGCATCTTCGCGACTGGATCAAGGAGCCCACGCGATGGCTCTTCGCGACGGGGCATGCTGCCAGGATCACTCCTGCGTGATCAAAGATCAAGCATTGCCGGCGTCGGCGCGCCCGGCCGGTAATGGCGCACCGGGTGCCGGGCCGCCACCGGTACCGCCCTGCGGAATCGGCTCGCGATCAACCGGGCCAGCTGCGGGTGAGTCCCCAGCGGCCGGGTGATCAGGTCGGCGCCGCACCCGCGCAGCCTTTCCTGAAACAGGCCGTCGGCGAGCAGGTAGGAGGCGACCGCGACGCGACGCGCACCGTCGGCCCTGGCCATCCGAACGGCCTCGTCGATATGCGGATCGCCAATGGCCGCAAACCCCAAGCTGACTCGTGACCCGGTGAGCGCGGACAGCAGTGTCGCGGTGGTGTGCAGGTCGGCGCGGGCAATGGGGTCCGATGTTCCGGCGGCTCCGAGGATCACCGAATCACCGGGGCGCCAACCGGAATTCATCAGCTGGTCGGCGACGATCCGGGCGATCTCCCCACCCGGACCCAAAGCCGGAGTGACGATGACGTTGGGATGTCCGCTCGCCGCGACATGGGCAGGGACATCCGTGCGGACGTGGTAGCCGCGGGACAAGAACGCGGGTACCACGATGGCCTGGTGGCCACCGGCCGCGGAAAGTACTTCGCTCGGTGTGGGTCCCAGGACGTCGACGAAGGCAACCCGCACCGGGCGGCCGAGATGCCGGCTCACCTGTGCGGCCAGGTCGCCGATCATCGCGACACCGCCCGGCCGGCGGGTACCGTGCGCGGCAAGGATCAGGCTCACGACGATACCGCCGGTTCGTCGATCGCGAGCCGGTAGCCACGCTTGACCACGGTCGCGACAATGTTCTTGTCGCCCAAGGCTGTTCGTAGTCGTAGCACGGCGGTGTCGACGGCGTGCGGGTCGTTGCTGTTGCCGGGCAGTACCCGCAGCAGATCACCGCGGGCGACGACATCGCCGGGCCGGAGTGCCAGCGCGCGCAGCACCGACATCCCGGATCCGGACAGCGATTGGACCGAACCATCGACCAGCACGCAGTTTCCGCGGATCTCGATCGCGTGGCCCGCGGCCGTCACGCTGCTCGATCCGAGCAGCGGAAGTTTCTGGGCGATATGGCGAGCCAGGGCCCCCAGCCGCATTCGCTCGGGCGCTGTCGTCGGAATCCCCTTACGGTGCAACGGTTGTGCTGTTACCGGGCCGACACACATCGCGTGCACACCGGTGCGCAGCGCCTCGATCACCTGGTCTTCGAGATTCAGGTCGCGGCTGCGTTCCAGCACCGCGGCCGCAGCGGGTGCAGAGGTGAAGCTGACCGCATCGAATTGGCGTCGCGCGATTCCGGTGACCAGCTGGTCGAAGTTGCCGCCCATCGCGGTGGACTTCCATCGGTACACCCGGATGGGCACCACGTCGGCACCGGCGGCACTTAACCCGCCGACGAATTCGGGGAACGGATCCCAGGCGTCGGCGGCGCCATGCAGTTGCACGGCGATGCGCGTGCCGGAGACCCCCGATTCGAGCAGGTACTTGAGGAGCTCTTGGGAGGACTCGGATTTCGGCGACCACTCTTCGTGCAGACCGGCGGCGCGAAGCGCGCCGGTCGCTTTCGGTCCGCGGGCCAGGACCCGCGCCTTGGACAGTGATGTGAGGAGTTGGTTGGACAGGCCCCAACCCTCGGCCGCGGCCACCCAGCCGCGGAAACCGATGCCGGTGTGGGCGACCAGGATGTCGGGCGGGTCGGCGATCACGGCTTCGGTATTGCTCTGCAGTTCGTCGTCTTCGGGCAGCGCGATCATGGTGATCGCGGCGGCGCTGGAGACCTCCGCGCCTTGACGACTCAGCAACGCGCACAGCTCCTCGGAACGGCGCGCCGACGTCACCGCTATCCGGTATCCGGTAAGCGGTGACGAGCCGGGCTGGTCCATACGACCTGTGTATTCCTGTGACATTTCGGCGGCGTTACCTGACGATTGCTGACGCATTGCCCGTATTGCGGCGGTCGTCACACACTGGCGGTTTCGGTTTCGGTTTCGAGGACCGGGCTGGGCGCGTGGCGTGCCGACGCCGGGCGGCGCACGTACATCGCCCACGTCAGGATCGCCGCGACGAGGTAGGAGGCCAGGAACAGCCAGTACGCACCCGTCTCGGTACCGCTGCGCAGGTACGACTCGCGCAGCACCAGATTGATGCCGACGCCGCCGAACGCGCCGACCGCGGAGCAGATACCGATCAGCGATCCCGACTTCACGCGCGACCACTGCCGGCGCTCTGCCTCGCCGGCCTCCAACGCGCGACTGCGCGCCTCGAAGACCGACGGGATGAGCTTGAACACCGAGCCGTTGCCCATCCCCGACAGCACGAACAGAACGATGAACCCGATGACGTACCCGAGGACCGCGGTGGACGACGTCGTACCGCTGCGGTCCTCGACCGTGCTGATGCCCACCAGCAATCCGGCGCCCACAATCATGCCCACAAACACGCCCAGGGTGACGCGGCCGCCGCTGCGGCGGTCCGCCAGCCTGCCGCCGTAGATCCGTGCCAGCGAGCCCAATAGCGGCCCGACGAAGGCGATTTCGGCGGCGTGCAGCGACGCGTGCCTGACGCTTTCTCCGTTGGCCATGAAATTGACCTCCAGCACCTGGGCGAAGGCGAAGGAAAATCCGATCCAGGAGCCGAAAGTGCAGATGTAGAGCAGCGAGATCACCCAGGCGTCGCGGTCGAACAGGATCGACCGCATGTGGTTGAGCTCGAGGCCGTGGTCGAGATTGTCCATGAACAGCGCCGCGGCGATTCCGACCGCCGTGAGCAGCACTAGGTAAACCGCGCACACCCAGTACGGCGCCTGGTGGCCCGCGGTGGCCAGCGCCAGCAGCCCGGTCAATTGGATCCCCGCGACACCGAGGTTGCCGACACCGGCGTTGATTGCCAGTGCGGTGCCTTTGAGTCGCTGCGGATAAAACGCGTTGACGTTGGCCAGCGATGCCGCGTAGTTGCCGCCGCCCAGTCCGGTCAGCCCCGCGCACGCCACGTAGGGCCATAACGGCAGCCCGGGGTTGGCCAGCAACACGATGGTGCCGACGGTCGGGATCAGCAGCACGAACGCGGAGAACGTGGTCCAGTTGCGGCCGCCGAACTTCGCGATGCCCAGGGTGTAGGGGATTCGCGCGCAGCCGCCGGTCAGCGCCGCAACGGCGCCCAGTAGCAACTTGTCGCTGGCATTGAAGCCGTAGACCGACATCGGCATGAACAGCGCCATCACCGACCAGAGGGTCCAGATCGAAAAGGCGACGTGATCACCCGCCACAGTGCACAGCAGATTGCGGCGGGCGATCTTGTTGTTGCCGGCCTCCCAGGCCCCGGTGTCTTCCGGGTTCCACTCCGTGATGCGGTGGTTGCGGCCCATGCGATCTGTACCTTTCAACGAAATCCCGTGGGCGCGTGGAGAAGCCGCCCGTCTGAACCGCGCACCGACCTCGTGCCGGCGCCAATCGGCCCGACCCGCAAGCGAGCGGGACGAGCTGTTGTGAGTCTGGACTTCAATGCCCCTGTGGGCGCCTCGAATTGAGAGGCATGCCCTGCCGCAGTTCCGATGCTCACATTCAGAACAGAACTGCGTCAACTCAATCCGACCCATATCGCCTGTAAGTTGAATCCCAATTATCTGGTAGGTCGCTGAGGGGTTATCCGAGTCGGCATAACCACAGCTCAGCCCGGACGTTACACCCAATCGTCACAGCCAAAGATCATAAATACTCGACGGTTCCAGCGCGCCTGGGGAATTCGGTGTGAGGTGGAATACATTTCGTGCTACGCGGCTATCGGTACGGCACGCATATCGGGCCTATACGTGAGCCAGTCGGGCGGGCGATGCGGCCTGTGCAGCCGCCGGGGCGGTGACCTCGAGTGGGCGGCGTATGTACACCGCCCAGGTCAGCACCGAGGCAGCCAGGTAGCACACCGTGAAGGCCCAGAACGCCGACGTCGCCGTGCCGCTGTGTATATACGACTGGCGCAGCGCCAGATTGACGCCCACGCCACCGAGGGCGCCGACCGCACCGGCGAGTCCGATCAGTGCCCCAGACATGGAACGTGACCACTGCCGGCGCTCCATCTCGCCGACCTGCAGGGAGTAACTGCGCGCCTCGAAGATCGACGGAATCATCTTGTACACCGACCCGTTGCCGATGCCGGACAGGACGAACAGGGCAACGAACCCGATCACATAGCCGACCATCGTCGCGGTGGAAATGTGACCCGTGCCGCGGCGACCGAAAGTGCTTGCGCTGATCAAGATTCCGGCAGCCAGGATCATCGAGCAAAAGACGGCGAGGGTGACTCGGCCGCCGCCGATGCGGTCGGCAAGCTTGCCGCCGTATACCCGCGACATCGATCCCAATAGCGGCCCCAGGAAAGCGATCTGGGCGGCATGCAGCGATGCCTGCGCGGTGTTCTCGCCGCTGGCAGAAAAGTTCATCTGCAGCACCTGGCCAAACGCGAACGAGAATCCGATGAACGAGCCGAAGGTGCCGATGTACAGCAGCGCGATCACCCAGCTGTGCGGTTCGCGCAGCACCGCGCGCATGGTGTCCATCTCGATGCGGTACTGCGGCAGGTTGTCCATGTACACCGCGGCGCCGATACCGGCGATCGCCAGCAGCACAAGGTAAATCGCGCAGATCCAGTACGGCTGCCGGTTGCCTGCGGCCGCGATCACCAGCAGGCCGACCAGCTGGATCACCGGCACGCCGAGGTTGCCGCCGCCGGCGTTGACCGCTAACGCCCAGCCCTTCAGGCGTTGCGGGTAAAACGCATTGATGTTCGTCATCGACGACGCGAAGTTGCCCCCGCCCAGGCCGGCCAGGGCCGCGCACACCAGGTAGGGCCACAGCGGCAGGCCGGGGTGGGCCAGTAGCAGGATGGTGGCGACGGTCGGGATCAGCAGCACCAGTGCGGAGAACACCGTCCAGTTGCGCCCGCCGAACTTGGCGGTGGCAAACGTGTAGGGGAATCGCAGGCAAGCCCCGACCAGTGTGGCGGTAGCGCCGAGCAAGAATTTGTCCCCGGCGGAAAAGCCGTACACCGACGCAGGCATGAACAGCACCATCACCGACCAAATCGACCAGATCGAGAAGCCGATGTGTTCGGCGGCCACCGACCAGATCAGGTTGCGGCGGGCGATCTTTTTGTTGCCGGCTTCCCACGCCTGGATGTCTTCGGGGTCCCAGTCCGAAAGGACATGTGAACGGCCCAGCGGTAATTTCATGGGACTCCAATCGCCATCACTCTTGGCGATAACGCTAGGAATTCATTGTTGCCCGGGCGCTGCCCGCAATGACCCGGGCGTGAATTTCCGCTCACCTTTGCACGGCCGGCAGTGTGAGGGCTGTCAATCAGTGTGGCGTGCACCACAATTACGGGATTGAGCGCCGCATCAGCTCACATCGTAGCCGACGGGGCTGTGATGAATCACGCTGATATGGAAGAGATTTCGCAGCACGCCTACCACGCGTCGCCGGCGCGCCAATCGCATATCAGCTCCGCGGACGTGTCCAAGCCGACTACGACCGGGAAGACGAAGATCGATCCGTCGTCGTCGGGCGTGCGAATGGGGCCGGTCGGGGCCAGCACCGACGTCGGGCCAAGCCAGGGCACCCAGCCGCGCGCCGAATAGACGCCGCGGGCGCGGACCGAGGAACTCAGCGCCCCCATCTGATAAGCGCCACGCATCACCTGCTCGACTCCATCCAGCAGCGCGTGCACCAGCCCCTGGCCGCGGTGGTCCTCGCGTACCGCGACGCCTTCGACGTATCCACAGCGCAGCGCATTGCCTTGATAGAACAAACGCCGCTGCACCACGGCGGCATGCGCGATGATCGCGCCGTGATGCCAGATCAGGGCGTGCATGCCGCCCAGGGCATGCTCCCAGTCGTTCTCGGTGAAATCACCCGCGAAGGCGTCGGTGACCATCTCGTGGACACGTTGCCGGGTATCGCTGTCGAGATCGGCAGTGTGGACCAAGCGGGCGGTGTGGACCTGGCGTGTGGTGTGGACCTGAGTGGACACACGTCCTGTCTACAACTTTGTGGCCGGAATCGCATCTGGACAACACCCGATATCAGTTTGACTAAGCGCCTGCCGGGGATCGTGGCCGCGCCCAGTGCAGCCGTACCTGCTGACCCGCCCGCACCTGAGCGACCTTGTCGATGTCCTCGTCGATCACCACGCCGACGACCGGGTAACCGCCGGTGATCGGATGGTCGGGGCCCAGGATCACCGGTAATCCGTTGGGCGGCACCTGAATCGCTCCGCGGGTGGCGCCCTCACTGGGCAGCTGCCGGTCGGGGAAGCGGTACTGCAGCGGGCGGCCGACCAATCGCATCCCGACTCGGTCGCTACGGTCGGATGCCACCCAGTCGGTGTGCACCAGGACATCGGGGTCGACGAACCAGTCGTCGCGTGGTCCGGGCACCACCAACAGCTCGACCGCCTCGAGGCTGATGGCGGCCACCGGCGCCTGGTCGAGCTCGGGGTACTCGTCGGTGTGCGCGCCGACCGGCAGCTGGTCCCCGGGGGCCAGCGGCGACGGCCCGATCGCCGACATCACGTCGTAGCTTCGCGAACCCAGCACCGGTTCCACGGAAATGCCGCCGCGCACCGCCAGGTAGGTCCTCAAACCCGCCCGCGGGGTGCCCAGCGAAATCACCTGGCCGTCGCGGACATGATGAATGCTGTTGGTGCCGAACTTGATTCCGTTGACCGACGGATCGGTATCGGCGCCAGTCACCGCGATGTCGACATCGCCGCCGTGCACCCGGGCCGCGAAGCCACCGAAGGTCACTTCGACGGTGGCACGGTCGTCGGGATTGGCGACCAGCCGGTTGGCGAGCTTGTGCGAGCGGCGGTCGGCGGCGCCGGACCGGCCGACGCCGAGGCGGGCCTGCCCGACCCGGCCGAGGTCCTGGACAATGGCGAGTGGTCCGGTGCGCAGGATTTCCAGGGTTGTCACTACATGCTCCTTGGTTACGCGGCCCGGAATTGAACCCACATGCCCTGCGTCAGCAACGCCGGTTCGGATCGCACCAGGTCCCACAGGACTGCGTCGGTGTGACCGATGAGTTGCCAGCCGCCGGGGGATCGGCGTGGATATATCGCGCTGAATTCACCCGCGAGCGCTACTGAGCCGGCCGGTACCGCGGTCCGTGGTTCGGATCGGCGCGGCACCCGCAGGCGCGGGTCGCCGTCGACCAGGTATGCGAAACCCGGTGCGAATCCGCTGAACCCGACTCGCCACATCGTGGACGTGTGTGCGTTGATGACCTGTGCGGTCGTCAGCCCGGTGTGGCTGGCGACCTCGGCGAGGTCTGGGCCGTCGTACACGACGTCGATCACCACGTCGGCGGTGCGCTCGGCGTAGCCGGCCGTATCGGCGGTGACCCGAAGTTTCCGCAGCCGCTGACGGATGACGCCCTGATATCGAGGGCCATCGAGCTTGACCAGCACCGTGCCGACTGCGGGAACGATGTCAAGCACACCGGGCAGCGCCGCCGCATGCAGCGCATCCGCCCATGCCAGTACCTCGGCGGTGCTCCCACATTGCACCAACAGGGCCTGGTCGCCGTAATCCAGAACGACATTGCCGACCAGTTCGGTCGACACGTCCGCGGGGAGATCCGTCACGCTCATTACTGAACGGTAACCTCGGAATCGGGCCAGGCGGGAGGGGGCGGCGCGAGATTTTCGAGCACTGCCAGAGGTGCCTTAGCGAACGCTCAAAGAGACCGGGATCTAACCGAGGATTTTTCCGATCAGCGGGGGCAGCTGATCGGCGACCATGGGGTAGCTCAGCACCGACCCGAAGGCGATCGCACCCGCCTGGTCCTTGGTGGTGAACACGTGGCGGTTCTGCACGGTCGCCTGCGATCCCGCTATCTCGGGGTCGGCCAGCAGCGCCTTCTGCTGGTCCGGATTCTCGGTCGTCCAGATCACCACGTCGGCGGCATCGAGCACCGTTTTGATCTGATCGCGGGGGATGACGGCGCGGTGATCGGTGACGAAAGGCTTGATGCTGTCGGCGATCACCAGACCCATCTGGTTTAGGAAGTCGGTTCGCCAGCCCGCCGCGGTAGCGACCACGGTGCCCCCAGAAAGGGTGCCCTGCATCAGCAACGCCTTTTTGGTCCTCCACTGCGGATGATTCTGGGCGACGGCGACGAACTGCTTGTCGACGGCGTCGATCAGCGCGTTCATCTGGTCAGCCTGAAATACCGCCTGTCCGATCGTAATGGCCTGGTCCTTCCACGGCTCGAAGAAGGCGTCACCACCGGACTGCGCGACGGTCGGTGCGATCGCGGACAGCTTCTGGTAGGTGTCGGCGTCTACGCCGGCGTTGATCGCCACGATCAAATCGGGTTTCAGGCCGGCGATCTGGTCGACGGGAATTCCGCTGTCCAGGTTCAACACCACAGGTTGGGCGCCGCCGAGCTTGGACTGGGCCCACGGCCACACCGCGAACGGCTGGTCACCGAACCAGTTGGTTACCGCGATCGGCACGATGCCGACCGCGAGCAGATCGTCTTGCTCGGTGTAGCCCGCGCTGACCACACGTTTGGGCGGAGCCTTGATGACGGTCTGACCGAAAAGATGGGTGATCGTCACGCCTTCGCCGGCGGGGGCGTTCGACGTAGGTTTGGGCGACGAGCACCCCGATGAGGCCCCGGCGGCCGCGGTGACCGCGGCGGCACCGGCGAGCTGCAGGAACCCCCGCCGATTCCATCCGTGTCGCATCGCGTGAGAGTATCGCGTCGCCGACTCTGACCTGCATCGCCGCGCGGTTTCGCGGCTCAGCCCAGCGGCATGCCGGCATCCACCAAGTCCACCGGGCGATAGGTCGTCTCAGCCGTTCGCGGCGCGCTGCCGAGCACCGCGATCATGGCGCCGGTCAGCGCACCGGCGAACGCTCGGGCTTCGAAATCGTCTGTGGAACAGTCGATTCGGCGCCCGGTCAACTCGGCGACGGCGTTGACGGTGCGGCCGCACTCGTCGTACCTGGCCGCTTTAAGTTCCGGCGGCGCCCGGCCGGGAAGCGGGCGGTGTGTATCCCTGCCCCCCTTGTTTCCAAGGGCTGTAATCGGCGATCAACTCCTCCTGCGGCGGGCGCTGGTCGACCGCGACGTGCTGCAGGTTGATCCGGATCCGGTACCAGATCGAGCTCGGCCCGCGCATGCCGTCGACCAGCACGTCGGCCGGCCGCAACCGCTCGGCGACGGCAGGGTGGCGGTCACGCCAGGTGTCCAGCGCGGCCATCGCTTCGTCCTTGGTCTTGGTCCGGGCGATCTCGATCAGCGGCATCGACGACAGGCGCCGGCCCTCGGCACGCTTCCCGGAGCCGCGCGGCGCCCGCTCCGGCGGGCCCAGTTCCTCGGCCAGCATCAGCAGCCGGTCCAGCCCGCCGACCGCGTCGTCCATGCCCGCCCACGGGTCGCCGATATCGGCGAAACGCCCGGGGACGGTGGCAATCGTGAACGACTCCGGCCGGCAGCCGGCGACCTCGTCCCAATGCAGCGGCGTCGACACCCGGGCATCCGCAGTGGCTCGCACCGAGTAGGCCGACGCGACCGTGCGGTCCTTGGCGTTCTGGTTGAAGTCGACGAACACGCCCTCGCGCTCTTCCTTCCACCAGCGGCTGGTCGCCGCTTCGGGCACCCGTCGCTCGACCTCGCGCGCAACGGTCTGGGCGGCCAGCCGGACCTGACGGAACTCCCAGTGCGGAGCGATCCGGGCGTAGATATGAAAGCCCCGCGATCCGGATGTCTTCGGCCACCCGGTCAGGCCGTAGTCCTCGAGCACTTCGCGGGCCACCAATGCCACGTCGACGATCCGCTGCCAGGAGACCCCGGGCATCGGGTCCAGATCGACGCGCAGCTCGTCGGGATGGTCGAGGTCGTCGGCGAGCACCGGGTGCGGGTTGAGGTCCACGCACCCCAGGTTGATGGCCCACGCCAGGCCGGCGGCGTCGTGGATGACGGCCTCCGCCGCAGAAGTGCCGCGTGCGTAGTGGAGTTCAGCAACGTCGACCCAGTCCGGCCGCTTGGTCGGTGCCCGCTTCTGGAAGACGGCCTCTTGCGCTATCCCCTTGACAAAGCGCTTCAAGATCATCGGCCGGCCTGCTACCCCCCGCAACGCTCCGTCGGCGACCGAAAGGTAATAGCGGACCAGGTCGAGCTTGGTGTAAGGCCCTGTGTCACCGCGGGCTTCGAAGACGACCTTGTCGGGGTGGCTGATGGCGACCTGGTGCCCGGCAACCTCCAATGACGCCGGGCCGGTCATGGGATTCATCGTAATTCCGCGAAAATTTTCTGGCCGCGTTGCGACCCTCGTCACATAGGGTGAGGTTTATGCCTAATCTTCCTGGCCTGCCCGGGCAAGCCGTTTCCAAGATCCAGCAGTACGTCGAACGCGGCTCGGCCGAGTTGCACTACGTCCGGAAGATCTTCGAGGCGGGCGCGTTTCGGCTGGAGCCGCCGCAGAACTACACGGGGCTGGCCGCCGACATCGTCAAGTGGGGCGAGTTCGGCATGCTGCCCTCACACAACGCGAGACGCACCCCCGACCGCGCGGCGCTGATCGACGAAGACGGCGAGTTGAGCTATCGGGAACTCGACGAAGCCGCCCACGCAGTGGCCAACGGCCTGATCGAGAAGGGTGTCAAGGGCGGCGACGGTGTCGCGATCTTGGCCCGCAACCACCGCTGGTTCATGATCGCCAACTACGGCGCGGCCCGGGTCGGCGCCCGCATCATCCTGCTCAACAGCGAATTCTCCGGCCCGCAGATCAAAGAGGTCTCCGAGCGCGAGGGCGCCAAGATCATCATCTACGACGACGAGTACACCAAGGCCGTCAGCCAAGCCGAGCCGGAGCTGGGCAAGTTGCGGGCGTTAGGCGTCAACCCGGACAGCGACGAGCCGTCGGGCAGCACCGACGAGACGCTGGCCGAGCTGATCGAGCGCAGCAGCTCCGAGCCCGCACCCAAGGCGACCAAACACGCCTCGATCATCATCCTGACCAGCGGGACCACCGGAACGCCCAAGGGTGCGAACCGCAGCACCCCGCCAACTTTGGCGCCCGTCGGCGGCATCCTGTCGCACGTTCCGTTCAAGGCGAACGAGATCACGTCGCTGCCGGCGCCGATGTTCCACGCACTGGGTTATCTGCACGCCACCATCGCGATGTTCCTGGGTTCGACGCTGGTTCTGCGTCGCAAGTTCAAGCCGCCGCTGGTGCTGGAAGACATCGAGAAGCACAAGGTGACGGCCATGGTCGTGGTGCCGGTGATGTTGTCCCGGATCCTGGACGCGCTGGAAAAGATGGACTCCAAGCCCGACCTGTCCAGCCTGAAGATCATTTTCGTGTCCGGTTCGCAATTAGGCGCCGAGCTGGCCAACCGCGCGCTCAAGGACGTCGGTCCGGTGATCTACAACATGTACGGATCGACGGAGATCGCGTTCGCGACCATCGCCCGGCCCCAGGACCTGGAGAAGAACGCCTCGACGGTCGGGCCGGTCGTCAAGGGTGTGAAAGTCAAGATCCTCGACGACAACGGCAACGAGCTGCCGCAGGGCGACGTCGGACGCATCTTCGTCGGCAATGCCTTCCCGTTCGAGGGCTACACCGGTGGCGGGCACAAGCAGATCATCGATGGCCTGATGTCGTCCGGCGACGTCGGCTACTTCGACGAGGACGGTCTGCTGTACGTCAGCGGCCGCGACGACGAGATGATCGTCTCCGGCGGCGAGAACGTCTTCCCGGCCGAGGTCGAGGATCTGATCAGCGGACACGAAGCCGTGGTGGAGGCCACCGCGATCGGTGTCGAAGACAAGGAGTGGGGCCACCGCCTGCGTGCCTTCGTGGTGAAGAAGGAAGGCGCCGACGTCGACGAGGACACCATCAAGCACTACGTGCGCGACCACCTGGCCCGCTATAAGGTGCCGCGCGAAGTGGTCTTCCTTGAAGAGCTGCCGCGCAACCCGACAGGCAAGGTCCTCAAGCGTGAGCTGCGCGAAATGGAGATCGACTAGCGGGCCGGCGGCTTACGCGAGTCTCAGGTCCGCCCAGCGCTGATCATTTCTCGGCGAGGCACGACCTTGATGCGCTCGCGACCTCGCGCTTTGCCCAACGCCATCTCGTGTAGGTCAAGGCGTTCCCATTCCTCCCAGGTTGTGTAGTCGATGCCGTTCTGCGAGAGACACGCCAGGATCGCGTCGCGGTCGGATACGACGGGTGGGCGCAGACCCGGGAGGTCGGCCAGCAGGCTCGCGATTGTTTCGGCGGCATCGGATTTGGTGTGACCGATGAGCCCCACCGGGCCGCGCTTGATCCACCCTGTTACGTACACGGAGTCGATCATGGCGCCGTCCATGTCGAGCACTCGACCGGCATCATGCGGCACGATACCGGCGTGGTGGTCAAAGGGGAGATCAGCCAAGTGCGACGAAAGGTAGCCGACCGCGCGGTATACAGCCTGCACTGGCCAGTCGGTGAAATCGCCTGTCCCCCCGACCGTTCCGTTACCCAATAGTTCGGTTCTCTCGGTACGCAACCCCTCAACGTGTTCGGTTCCGAGGATCGCCACAGGTGCCTGGCATAAGTGGATATGGATTCGGCGCGAAGCGTCGGTCGGATCCATCTCCATGTACCGGAATAAGGTGTCGACCACGAGTCGCGTCGACTTGTTCGAGTTGATCGCTCGTTGACTGGCGTCGTCGATCTCGAAGCCGTCTGGATGCACGACCACATCGACGTTTGGCGAGTGCGACAACTCGCGAAACTCCATTGGGGTGAACTTGATCTGAGCTGGGCCGCGGCGGGCGAAGACGTGCACGTCGGTGGCGTGGTTGCCGGCGAGTCCGCGATAGACGTTGTCCGGTATCTCCGTGGTGAGCTGTTCGTCAGCTGGTTTCGCTAGTACACGGGCAATATCGAGAGCGACATTGCCCGCGCCCAGCACCGCGACATTCTTCGCGTTGAGGGGCCACTCACGCGGGACATCGGGATGGCCGTCGTACCAGGAAACGAACTCGGCGGCCCCATAACTCCCTGGCAAATCGATGCCCGGGATATCGAGATTTCGATCGGCCCGTGCGCCGGTGGCGAAGATGATCGCGTCGTAATGGTGCCGGAGATCGGAGAGCTTGATGTCAGTTCCATAATGGACATTGCCGATGAAGCGAAGCTCCGTCCGTGTAAGGACTCGCCGCAGCGCCTTGATGATCTCTTTAATGCGTGGATGATCTGGTGCAACGCCGTACCGTACAAGTCCGAAAGGCGTAGGGAGGCGGTCGAATACGTCCACCTGAGCATGTCTGTATTCGTTTGCGAGAATATCGGCGGCATAAATGCCCGCTGGACCCGCACCGACAACCGCAACCCTGATCTGCCGCATTTCCACCTTCCCTAGTTAGGTTAGGCAACCCTAAAATACTGTGAGGATGCGTCCAAGCTCAGCGGACGAGATTCCTGTCACATCGCCCGCCAAGCAACGGCCTTGGCGTCGCGGCCACAGCGAACGGGTTCTCTATCTTGAGGGCCGTTGACATCGGTTCGCGGGCTCAATCAGCTTCAACCCGAACAGGTTCCAGTGACTCACGGCTGCTGAACCAGCACCTCGCCGGTCAGTAGGTTTCGGTTCAGGGCGGATGCAGGCCGTCACACAATCTGGTGTCGTCGAACCGCCGGGACGGCGCTACGCGCGGGTGCGGGTTTGATCCGGTCAATGCGTGCACGCCGCGCCGGACACACCGCTGCGCTAGCGCCGGTCCTGGATAGACCGGATGATCTGGGTTGCGAGTTTGGGATCGGCCAGAAGTTGGTCGATCAGCGCGGTCAACACCTCTTGTCCGGTCACCCGGGCGACACCCAGGCGGTCGGCGGCTTCGCGCTGCCAGATGTCGAGGGCCCGGTGGGTGGCGGCCGGCAGGTCGACGGTGCGACGGGTCCGTTGGATGCGCGGCGCCTGCTCGCCTCCGGATCGTGATCGGGAATCTGCCGGCTCGGCGACTACTCGTTGAGGACGCGGCTGCCGAAAACCGGTGAGACGCTCGGTTGGTGTTGCGTCTCCGGAGGGTGACGTGGCGGACATCTGCGCGCGAAACGCGCTGGCATCGGGCCCGGCGTGGTCGGGGTTGAAGCTCACTGAGGCGACCGTCCCTCCCGCGGGTGCAAATCAGTAAATCAGTACTTACGTTCGCACGTTATCTACTGATTGTCTCACTGACACCAGCGTAAGTCGCGGCGCACAACGTCGGGTGTCACCGCCCGACCGTACTCGGCGTGGGTGTGCCTGGCGCTGACCTGGGGCTCTACCAGGAGAAATTCATGGCATTTGCTATAGATAAATAGATGCATGCGCGTCGGGCCATGCTATCTCTAGCATTAACTTGCCAGTATTCGTCACAAAAAGTGGCAATCAATCATTAATTAAGTGATTGCAGCGACGTGCAAATGCGGATCTACTGAAGCGCAATAATGCGTATCTCAGTACTTCAGTATAGCTAGTACATGCAGTACAAATGCTGGCTTCAGCGGACACTGATCTCAGTATTGGCAGATATTCTGAATGCCACAAGTAAGTACTTCTGGATATGCGATCCGGCGATACGCGAATATGACAGTCAGTTTTGACAGATCTACGCCGCCTGACATCAAATTCACAGCACGAATTAGCCCTACTTCTATTGTTTGCCTAGTTATTTATGCGTAGCGTTCGAGATGTCGGGGAAATGAGGTCTCGGAAGGAGCTCACCAAGATGAATTCACTGCGATCGATCCGCGGCGCGGTGGCCGGCGCACTGCTGTTCGGCGGCGCCCCTGCGGCGCAGGCCGCGCCGGCGCCCGCTCTCACTACAGGTTTCGCAACTGCCGGACCGCACGGCGACGTGCCGCTCGGTCCTGGCGTCCTTCCGGACCGGCCCGGTTGGGGCCACGGAGGCTGGGGTCACGGTGGCCGGGGCCACGGCGGCGGCTGGGGCCGCGGCTGGGGTCACCACGGTTGGGGTCACCACGGTTGGGGTCGCGGTGGCTGGGGCTGGGGCCACGGAGGCTTCTGGCGCCCGTGGTTCTGAGCCGCCATAGGCGCGGGATCGGCCAGCCTCGTCCTGCCAGAGTTACTGGCTGGCCGGCCCGCTGTTAAGGGGGGTGAACCACGCCGGTCTGACAATCTCAGGCCGGCGTGGCCCCCACTCCACAAACATCCATGCCGACCCGGGACCGGCCCCGGGTCGGCATGGATTTGTTTACGGGTCGCGGGGCAGGCCCAGCAATCGCTCGGCGATGATGTTGAGCTGTACTTCCGAGGTGCCGCCATAGATGGTGGTGGCCCGGCTGGCCAGCAGGTACTCGCCCCACTTGCCGGCCAACTGATCGGGGTCTCCGATCGCGGCGTCGGTGCCGAACGACGACACCGCGAATTCCGCGTAGCCCTGGCCGGTGCGCATCGACAACAGCTTCGAGATCGCCGCCGACGGCATGGCGTCACCGCCGGCCAGCGTCAACAGCGTCGAGCGCAGGTTCAGCACCTTGGCGGCATGCCCCTCGGCGATCAACTGTCCGGCCCGGTGTTGGGAGACCTGATCGAACTGGCCGTCGCGAACGAACTCGACGAATTGGGGAAGAGTGGCCAGGAAATTCGCGTCGCTGCTGCCGATCGACACCCGCTCGGCGGTCAGCGTGTTGCGGCTGACCTCCCAGCCGCGGTTGACCTCGCCCAGCACGCACTCGTCGGGCACAAACACGTCGTCGATGTAGACGGTGTTGAACATCGCGTTCCCGGTGAGCTCACGCAGCGGCTTGACCGTCACACCTTCGCTGCGCATGTCGAGCAGGAAGTAGGTGATGCCGTTGTGCTTGGGAGCCGACGGGTCCGTCCGGGCCAGCAGCGCACCCCACTGCGAGTACTGCGCGGCGGTGGTCCAAATCTTCTGGCCGGTAATGCGCCAGCCGCCGTCGGCCCGGGTTGCCTTCGTGCTCAGCCCGGCCAGATCCGAGCCGGCGCCGGGCTCGGAGAACAGCTGGCACCAGATCATCTCGCCGCGCAAGGTCGGCGGCAGGAAACGTTGCTTTTGCTCCTCTGTTCCGAACGCGACGATGGACGGGATGATCCAGGCGGCGATGCCGACCTGCGGCCGCTTGACCCGGCCGGTGGCGAACTCCTGGGCGATAATGATCTGCTCGATCGGGTTCGCCGCCCGGCCCCACGGTTTGGGTAGATATGGCAGCCCCCACCCGGCTTCGGCGATCGCGATCGTGCGCTGCTCGCGTTCCATGGCCTTGAGGGCCGCGACCTCGGCCCGGATCTCGGCCCGCAGCTCTTCGGTTTCGGGATCCAGGTCGATGTCCACCGCCCGCATCCCGGTGGTGGTCGCGGTGTTGACCACCTTCTGCGGGTAGTCGGCGCCGCGACCGAAGCAGGCGGCCAGCATCAGCGCCCGGCGGTAGTAGACGCCTGTGTCGTGCTCCCAGGTGTAACCGATGCCGCCGTGCACCTGGATGCAGTCCTGTGTGCATCGCTGGGCGGCGGCCGGTGCCAGCGTCGCGGCCACCGCGGCGGCGAACTCCACGTCCGGCGACGCCTCGTCGATCGCACGCGCCGCGTCCCACACCGCCGCGGTTGCCCGCTCGGTATCGGCGATCATCTCCGCGCACTTGTGCTTGATGGCCTGGAACTGACCGATCGGCCTGCCGAACTGTTCCCTGATCTTGGCGTACTCCGACGCCGTATCGGTCGCCCAGCGGGCCACACCGATCGCCTCGGCGGACAGCAGCGTCGACATCAACGCGTAGGCGGTGGTCACGGTCAGGCTGCTCAGCAGGGCATCGTCGCCGACCTCGACGGCGTCGGCCCGCACGTGCGCGATGGGCCGCAGCGGGTCCAGGCTTTTCACCGGCTCGATCTCGAGCTGGTCGGCGCGCAGCACCACCCACTCGTCGCCGCTGTCGATCGCCACCGGGAGCACCAACACCGAGGCCTGTGCCGCGGCGGGGACCGCACGAACCTCGCCACGGATCACCAGCGCGTCGCCCTTGCGGGTGGCGGTCAATCCGGAGTCCAGGGCATAGGCGGCTATGGCCCCGCCCGACGCCAGCTCGGCGAGCACCTTGGCCTGCGGGTCATGCGCGGCGATCAGCGCACTGGCGATCGCCGACGGCACGAACGGCCCGGGTACGGCGCCGTAGCCGAACTCGGCCAGCACGATGGACAGCTCGAGGAGGCCGAAGCCCTGCCCGCCGACGGATTCGGACAGGTGAACGCCCTGCAGACCCTGTTCGGCGGCCGCCTGCCAGTATGGCGGCGGGTTCTCGATCGGGGTCTCCATGGCCGCGTGTAGCACCTCTGACGGCGAGACACGCGCCACCAGGGACCGCACTGAGTCCGCTAGGTCTTGATGCTCAGGATTTATTGCGATCGGCATTGGTCGCCTTCCCATGCGTTCGGGGCTTGTTTCGGCCAAGCACTGATCAATCTAATAACCGGTGGGTTGGTTGACCACATTGGCCAGGGGCTCGCCGTCGTGCAGGCGCCGGCAGTTACCGATGGCCTCGACCAGATAGCGCCGCATCGTGTCGGCCGTGTACCAGGTGACGTGCGGTGTCAGCACCACGTTGTCCAGATCGAACAGCGGATTGTCCGGCGCCACCGGCTCGACCTCGAATACGTCGAGCCCCGCTGCCGCCAGCCTCCCGTCGCGCAGCGCGACGAACAGTGCGCTTTCATTGACGACGGGTCCACGTGACGTATTGACCAGCACTGCGCTGGGCTTCATCAAGGCGATCGCATCCCGATTGAGCAGATGATGGGTGTTGGCTGTCAACGGTAGGTGCAGCGAGACTATGTCGCTAACGGCCAGCAGTTCGGGCAGCGGCACCCAGCCGGGAAGCCCGTCGTCGCGGGTGCTGGTGTGCACCACGGTGGCTCCCATCGCGCCGACGAAGGCGGCGACCCGCTTGGCGATATTCCCGTAGCCCACCAGGCCGACGGTGCAGCCGCCGATGTCGCGGACCGTCTCACCAAGTCCGGGATCCGACGGCCAGCCGCGCCCCTGCCGGGTGGCGCGATCCAGCGCCGGCAGCCTGCGCAGCGCGGCGAGCATCAACAGCACCGTTCCCTCGGCCACCGACGGCGCATTGGCGCCCGGCATGTTGGCGACAGCGATGCCGCGTTCCGTCGCCGCCTCGATGTCGACGGTGTTCACTCCGGCCCCGAGTTTGTGCACCAGCCGCAGCCGTTTGCCACGGCGAAGGTCCGCGCCTGACAACGGTCGTAGTACGTGCCAAATCACGTCGGCTTCGGGCAATTCACGGTAGAAGTCGGTGTCGTCATCGGCGGCACACCATCGAATGTCAAGCCAATTTGCTTCGGCAGCAAGGAAATCGAGGACTTTGTCGCCGGGGACGAAGTGGGCGAGAACTCTCAGTGCCACCGCTTGCTGATCCACCTGGCGATGGTATCCGCCTGCTCGCTGCGCGCGCCCGGGGTGGTGAAGTAGTGGTCGCTGTCGATCGATACCTGTGACTTGTCGGTGCCGGCGAGTGCGTCGTGGATGCGTTGGGCGTCAGATGGAAAAACTCCGGTGTCGGCCTCGGCGTTGATCACCAGGGCCGGGCAGCTGATCCGGCTCAGGTGTGGCTCGGCCCGGGTTTGCGCCGTCCGCAAACTCCACATACCCAGCCAGCTCCGCAGGGTGCAGAATGCGGCGATGCCCTGCGCGGAGCGGTTGGCCTTCGCCGGCACGCCCGCGTAGCACTGGTTGGCTGCGCGCTTGGTGGGCTCGATGCTGGGATCGACCATGCGGGGGTCGGCCCAGGTTCGCATGACCGAGAACGGGCGGTCGGAAAACCCCGCAGCGCGAACACGTTTGAGCTCCGTCTCGGCCCAGTCGGTAATGGCGTGGTTGCGTGCGGTCTGCGCCGCGCGGTAGCGCGCGACGAAGTCCGGCGAATACGGCGGACCATTGACCTCGTCGAACAGATCGAGGTCGGGATCGGTAGCGACGGGATCGTTTTCGTCGACGACGGACGCGTCCATCCAAGCCGTCAGCACCTCCGGGCGTCCGGGATGAGCCGCGGTGGCGACATAGCCGTCGGCAGGGAGCAACTCCGTCAGCCCGGCCGCCGGGCGCATGCCCTGCAGCGGGGTCACATTCGGGTCGACGGCCTGCGAGTGATAGGCGGCCATCAACGAACCTCCTCCTGAATTACCCAGCAGCACAACGGTATCGACACCCTGAACTTCGCGCAGCCAGCGCACCCCGACGCCGATGTCGACCAGCGCGTGGTCGAGCAGGAAGTTGGATTCGAAGCCGCGGAACCTGGTGTTCCAGCCGAGAAATCCGATGCCCCGGATGGCCATGTAGTCGGCGAGATAGTGCTCGGAGAAGTCGATTTGATAATGCGCGGCGATCATCGCCACCTTCGGCTTGCGTCCCACGCCGCGGTGGTACAGCCCCTGGCACGGATGCCCGCCGGCGCCAGCCCGCTCGGCAGTGCGCGACGGCAAGCCGACGAACTCGCGGACAACGCCGGTACTGCCGCTATTCGGCGTCAATTCAGCGACCTTCCTTCGTGTAGATCGCCCGGTAGTAGATGTTGGCGAGGGTTTGGATGCACGCCTGGTCGTCGAGCTCGTCTGTCCCGGCCCGGCTGACCTGGATGTAGCAGAACTGGTTGAACATCGCCACGATCGCCTCGGCGATCAGCTGCGGGTCGTCGCCGGAGCAAAACCCTTTGGTTTGGGCGCGCCGGACCGTCTCTGCAATGAAAGAGATTGGGATTTCGCAGATTTCGGCCCAATACTGCGCGAAGTCGTCGTTGACCATCGCCAGCTGAGAAACGCTGGTCACCTCGGCGAGCCGGTTGCGGTAGGTGTGCCAGTGCGCGGTCGCCGCCTCATGGGCGCGTTGCCGGTTGGACAAACCGTGGCCGGTGACTGAGCGTGCGCGCTCATTGGCCTCGTCGCGGAAGCGCAGTGCCCACTGGCGGACCATCGCCTCTTTGGAGTCGTAATAGTTGTAGAAGGATGCCGGCGAGCGGCCCGCTTCCGCGGCGATGTCGGCGATGGTCGTCGCCAGGATTCCCTTGCGCGCGATGACCGTTCGCGCCGCTGCGTCGATCGCTGCCTGCGTGCGCCTGCCGCGGTGGGTCGGGAACTCGGCCGGTCGGCCGTTGGACTCCGCCGCGATCGACATCTGAGCATTCCTCACCCTGGAGCAAAACTGAATCTGATGTTAGATTCAGTTTTGCATCTTGGCCAGGCCCAAACGGTCGATCGGAGCTGCAACGTGATCAAGCCGAACAACACCAACTCCGAGTTCGAACTGGGCGGCATCAACCATGTTGCGCTGGTGTGTTCCGACATGGCCCGCACCGTGGACTTCTACAGCAACATCCTCGGCATGCCGTTGATCAAATCGCTTGATATGCCGGGCGGTGCGGGGCAGCACTTCTTCTTCGATGCCGGCAACGGGGACTGTGTCGCGTTCTTCTGGTTCGCCGACGCGCCCGACCGGGTGCCCGGTATCTCGTCGCCGGCGGCGATCCCGGGCATCGGGGACATCACCAGTGCGGTCAGCACGATGAACCATCTCGCCTTTCACGTGCCGGCCGAGAAGTTCGACGCCTACCGACAGCGCCTCAAGGACAAGGGTGTGCGCGTCGGCCCGATCCTCAATCACGACGAGAGCGAGATGCAGGTTTCCGCGACGGTGCACCCCGGTGTGTATGTGCGCTCATTCTATTTCCTGGACCCGGACGGCGTCACACTCGAGTTTGCCTGCTGGGTAAAGGAATTCGGTGCGAGTGATGCCCAGGCTGTGCCCAGGACGTCGGCCGATCGGCGACCGAAGGCGCACGCCGTAACCTAATCGGCACAAGGGTGGCCGAGCCGGGGGAGTCCGTGATGACCGACGGCATTTTGACCGATGAGCAGATCGCGGCGTTGACGCCCGCGCAGCGGCGAGACCTGATCACGCGACTAGAGGCACCGCTGCACGAGGTGATCGATCCGATGCTGCTGGCGCGGATGCGGCGCATCCGATTGGGCTTGATGATCGGGGGCTCGATCGCGATGGTCCCCTGGCTGGTCTATCTCTCGCTGACGCTGCCGGACAATTACGTTGCGCGCAATTGGGGTCTGACCTGGGTGGGCTTCGACATCTTGCTGGCCGGATTTATGGTGGCGACAGCGATTTTCGGTTATCTGCGGCGCCAAATACTGCTGTTCGCGGCGTTCACCTCCGGCGTGCTGCTGATCTGCGACGCGTGGTTCGACCTGATGACCGCGGGGCCCGACGACATCTGGCTGTCGGTCATCACGGCGCTGGGGATCGAAGTGCCACTCGCGATTTTCATGATCCGCGGCGCGCAGCGGATCATGCGGCTCACGATGTTGCGTCTGTGGCTCCTGGATCCCGGCATGCGGTTGTGGCAGCTGCCGTTGTTTCCGTGAGGCCGTACAGCCTCGGATGAGCGAGTTCGTCGAGCAGTACCGCGAGCTGATCGACGAGCTGGTCGGGCTCTAGCCCTACGTCGCCGGCCAGCCAGGCGCTGATCATCTGCCCGACGCCGCCCACCGCGAAGTGCGCGCCCGCTTTCATGCTGTTGTTTGCCGGCATCCGCAGCATGTCGGCGCCATGCTGGCCCAGCAACATGGCGAACAACGCGGTCGATTCGGCGCGTTTGCGCACGATAACGGCATCGGCAAGTGCAGTGCTGAACAGCAGCCGCCCGACCCGGGGGTCACCGGCGATGCTCCGCACGATGTTGGCCATACCCGCGCGGGCTTGTTCGTCTATCGGCACCGCCGCGACCGCGGCCTGGGTGGTGGCGGCCAGCTCGGCTATCACCCAGTCGAAGACCGCACCGACGAATCCGTCTCTGTCGCTGAAGCTTTCGTAGAAATAGCGAGGGGTCAGGCCGGCCCGCCCGCAGACGGCGCGAACCGTCAGCGCGGAGGCATCCTGCTCGCCCGCGCCCAGCAGGTCCAGCCCGGCAGTCAGCAGCCGCCCGCGTCGTTCGGCCTGTCGCCGGGCGGCCTCGACGCCGCGGTAGGGGCGCATGCTTGGGGTCTGGGCCATGACCACCATCTTGACACCGACGCGCTGCGGCGACAATATCAGGAAACGAACGTTGTCACATTTTTGGCGCGAACGGCGGAGAGGTGTTCGGATGGCGATCCACGAGGCGGTTCACCGGCTCATTCCACATGTCGAGCGCCCGATGGCCGACCCGCCGCGCCCCCAGGCGAGCCGCCGGCGACGCCGGGCTGCCGGCGACTATGGGCTGATGGGCGTGGCGCTATTGGCCGGCCCGGCCAACGTGATCATGGAGCTGTCGCGTCCCGGCGTCGGCCACGGTGTGGCGGAGAGCCGCGTCGAGAGCGGCCGCATCGACCGCCATCCGATCAAGCGGGCGCGCACTACCTTTACCTACATCGCGGTCGCCAATGCCGGGACCGACGAGCAGAAGGCCGCCTACCGCCGCGCGGTCAACCGGTCGCACGCGCAGGTCTACTCGAGGCCCGACGACCCGGTGCAATACAACGCGTTTGATCCCGAGTTGCAGCTGTGGGTGGCGGCCTGTATCTACAAGGGCGGCATCGACATCTACCGCACATTTGTCGGCGAGATGGACGAGGCGGACGCCGATCGCTTGTACCGCGAGGGCATGACCCTGGGCACCACGTTGCAGGTGCCGGCTCAGATGTGGCCACCGGACCGCGCTGCTTTCGACGAGTACTGGCAGGAGTCGCTGGCCAAGGTGCACATCGACGACACGGTTCGCGAATTCTTGTATCCGATCGCCGCGGGCCGCTCACGGTTAGTGGTGCTGCCGGCGCGACTGCAGCGCATGTCCGACAACTTCGGCCTGTTGATCACCACCGGCTTTCTGCCGCAACGATTTCGCGACCAGATGCGGTTGCCCTGGGATGGCGCCAAGCAACGGCGCTTCGACCAGTTGATGGCGGTATTGGGGGCGGTGAACCGGATGCTGCCGCGGGTTATCCGGCAGTTCCCGTTCAACCTGATGCTGTGGGATCTTGACCGCCGGATCAGGACCGGGCGCCCGTTGGTCTAGCGCGCCGCACCCGGGGCTCGGCCTCACATTGATAATGATAATCATTTTCAGTAAGCTCTCGGCAGTCTTGCAAAAACGCTGCAGCCCGAGGGGTACAAATGACCGCACCGATGTGGATGGCTTCTCCGCCGGAGGTGCATTCGGCGTTGCTGGGCAGCGGTCCCGGGCCGGCGTCGCTGTTTGCCGCGGCGGCCGCGTGGAGCGCGATGAGCGCCGAATACGCCGCGGCAGCAGCAGAACTCAGCAGCGTGCTGGCGTCGACGCAGGCCGGGGCATGGCAGGGCCCCAGCGCCGAGTCCTACGTGGCCGCACACGCCCCCTACCTGGCGTGGTTGACGCAAGCCAGCGCGCACAGCGCCGCTGCGGCCGCCCAGCACGAAACGGCCGCAACCGCCTACACCGCGGCGCTGGCGGCGATGCCGACCCTGCCCGAGCTGGCCGCCAACCACGCCGTACACGGCGCACTGATGGCGACGAATTTCTTTGGCGTCAATACGATTCCGATTGCTGTCAACGAGGCCGACTATGCGCGGATGTGGGCCCAGGCCGCCGGCACCATGACGACTTACCAAGCCGTTTCCACCGCGGCCCTGGCGGCCAACCCACAAACCGACCCGGCGCCGCAGATCCTGAAATCCGACACCGCCGTCCAGCAACAGGCCGCCGATGACGGCGACGACGACGAGTTCCCCGACCCCACCGTGGACAACTGGTTCAACCAACTTATTGCGAAGATCCTGCGACTGTTCGGGATTGACTGGAATCCCGCAAAGGGCACTGTCAACGGGTTGCCCTACGACTCCTATGCGAATCCGGGTCAGCTGATCTTTTGGGTGGTTCGCGCCCTGGAACTTCTCGAGGATTTCGAGCAGTTCGCCGTGTACATGAAGACAAATCCGGCGTTGGCGTGGCAGTACATCGCCTTCCTCGCGTCGGTGGATTGGCCCACTCACATCGCCGAGATCGCTAGCTGGTTGTCGAGTTCTCCTACATTGCTGCTGGTCCCGATCGTCGCGGCGACGGCCCCTCTCGGGGCGCTCGGCGGCTTCGCCGGGCTGGCCGGGCTGGCGCACGCCCCGGCGCCGGTGGCGGCGGTGCCCCCGCCCGCCGCGCCCGCGCCCGGCCTGCCGGCCGCCCTCGGGACGGCCCCCATCGCCGCGCCGGCTGCGGCGCCCGCGACCGCACCGGCACCCGCGTCAACTCTCACGGCGAGCGCCGTGGTCAGTTCGGCTCCGCCCGCGCCACCGGCCGCGGCCGGGCCCGGCTTCGTGCCGCCGTACGTCGTTGCGCCGCCCGGGATCGGGTTTGGCTCGGCAATGAGCGCCAGCGCGGCGGCGGGTGCGAAAAAGAAGGCACCAGAGCCGGATTCGGCGGCAGCGGCCGGCGCGCGAGAAGAGGCTCGGGCTCGGCGCCGGCAACGGGCTCGGCGGCGCGGGTATGGCGACGAGTACATGGACATGAACGTCGACGTCGACCCGGACTGGGATGAGCCGGCGACGATGGCGTCAGATCGGGGTGCCGGGGATCTCGGATTCGCCGGCACGGCACGCACCCGGACCGCCGTCGCGGCGGGCTTGACCACTCTGACCGGCGACGAGTTCGGCAATGGGCCCAGCATGCCGATGATCCCAGGCACCTGGCACCCGGACGCCAGCGACGGCTAAGGCTGTTGCCGTATTGTCGGCCCGATGCGGAGCGAAGGTGATACCTGGGACATCACAACAAGTGTCGGTTCGACCGCGTTGTTCGTAGCGACCGCGCGGGCGCTGGAGGCGCAGAAGCCCAACCCGCTGGTCGTCGATCAGTACGCGGAGGTCTTCTTTCGTGCCGTCGGTGGGTCGGCGGCCGACGTTCTCGACGGCAAGGATTGCGACCACCATCTCAAGAGCGCCGACTTCGGCGACCACTTCGTCAACTTCCAGGCTGCGCGCACGAAGTACTTCGACGAGTACTTCCTGCGGGCCGCCCAAGCCGGCGTGCGGCAGGTTGTCATTGTTGCGGCCGGACTCGACTCGCGCGCCTACCGTCTGGACTGGCCCGCCGCGACGACGATCTTCGAGTTGGATCGCCCGCAGGTCCTTGATTTCAAGCGTGAGGTGCTCGCCGGCCACGGCGACCAGCCGCGCGCTGAGCGCCGCGAGGTCGCCGTCGATCTGCGTGACGATTGGCCACAGGCGTTGCGGGACAGCGGGTTCGATCCCGCGATGCCCTCGGCGTGGATCGCCGAGGGTTTGCTGGTGTATCTGCCGGCCGCCGCGCAGGAGCAGTTGTTCACCGGCATCGACGGCCTGGCCGGACATGGCAGCCATGTCGCCGTCGAGGACGGTGCGCCGCTGCAGGCCGACGAATTCGAAGCCGCCGTCGAGGAAGAACGTGCGGCCGCCAGGCAGGGCGACGGACGGCTGTTCTTCCAGTTGGTCTACAACGAGCAACATGCCCCGGCCGCCGACTGGTTCGGCCAGCACGGCTGGAACGCGGTCGGCACTCCTTTGGCGGACTACCTGCGCGAGGTTGGCCGTCCGGTCCCGGGGCTGGAGATCGAGGCCGGGCCGATGATTGCCCGCAATACCTTGGTCAGCGCCGTCCGGGCCTGAGCTTCACCGCCACCGTTGTGGGACCGGACCCTGAAACCCCTATGCATTCCGACCCGATCCCTGGGATTGAGAGCAATTCGGTCGTAACGTCTGAACGCGGGGCGGGGGCCCCCTCGGCTTCGCAGTGCCCGAGATGTGGCACCGCGACTCGTCAGGAGTTCGGTGACGGGAGTCAGAAGTGAGGACCTTGTCCGGACCCTCATGGGTGCCGCGCAAAGCGGGTAAACCGTTGGCCGTACCGGCGTGCCGGGGAACTTTTCCGGCTCGACGGCCGACTAAATACTTGCGTGCTCGCTGAGCCGTCCGTGTTCACGGCGGTCGTTAAGCCACCCGATTGGTAAGGAGTTGCTGCTATGGCCGCGCGGATGCGGATACCACGCCGCGAGGCGGGTACCCGATTGCGCGCCGAGCCGTCAGCTTCCGCTGGATGCCTACAACCAGACACGTGCACGTTTGCTAATGAAAATCATTTTCACTAAGCTTTGCCGCCAAGGGAGTGAGGCCAACGCCACAACTGGAGAGGTGAACCGGTGATAACGCAGAATGCCGAGCTCAGAGGCCCTGCGGAAGCCGGCGGACGACGAGTTGGACGGGTCCGGGAACCTCGACAGTTAGCTTATGCAATGCTAACTTCAGCAAATTAAGTTAGGGGAGACTATCTTCATGGAAAATTGCGGCCGTGGAACGCGGTGAGAGTGGTGTACTCGCAGTCCAGCCGGGCACTTCTCGGTTGGACAGCAGGGTCGATGGCGACGTCGTCAGCCGGTTTGCTACGTGCTGCCGGGCGTTAGGTGTCGCGGTCTATCAACGCCAGCGTCCGGCCGATTTGGCCGCCGCCCGCTCGGGTTTCACCGCGCTGACCCGCGTCGCCCATGACCAGTGCGACGCCTGGACCGGGCTAGCCGCCGCCGGCGATGCGTCATTCCGCGTTCTCGAGGCGGTTTCGCGCACCGCGGCCACCTCCGGCGTGTTGCAGCGACAGGTTGACCTGGCGCCCGCCGCCCTGGGCTTCCGCTACGACAGCGGACTGTATCTACAGTTTCGCGCCAGCAACCCCGACGACTTCCATCTCGCCTATGCGGCGGCGTTGGCAACGGCCGGCCGGTTTGCCGAGGCGGATGAAATCGTCACCGGGCTCAGCGCGCGCCGCCCGAGTTGGCGCGAGGCGCGGTGGATCTCCGTCGTCATCAATTTCCGCGCCGAGCGGTGGTCCGACGTCGTGAAGCTGCTGACCCCGATCGTCAACGACTCCGACCTCGATGAGGCCTACGCGCACGCGGCCAAGATCGCCCTGGGCACCGCGCTGGCCCGGCTGGGCATGTTCGCCCCCGCGCTGTCCTATCTCGAGGAGCCCGAAGGTCCGGTCACGGTGGCCGCCGTCGATGGGGCGCTGGCCAAGGCGCTCGTCCTGCGCGTGCACGTCGACGAGGAGTCGGCGAGCGAGGTGTTGCAGGACTTGTACGCCGCGCACCCGGAGAACGAGCAGGTCGAACAGGCCTTGTCCGACACCAGTTTTGGGCTTGTTACCACCAACGCGGCCCGCATCGAGGCTCGTAAAGATCCGTGGGATCCGGACACCGAGCCCAGCGCGGAGGATTTTGTCGACCCCGCCGCCCATGAACGCAAGGCCGTACTGCTGCACGAGGCCGAACGCCAGCTGACCGAATTCATCGGACTGGAAGAAGTGAAGAATCAGGTATCGCGCCTGAAGAGCTCGGTGGCCATGGAGCTGGTCCGCAAGCAGCGCGGGCTTCAGGTTGCGCAGCGCGCGCACCACTTGGTGTTCGCCGGGCCGCCCGGAACGGGTAAGACCACCATCGCGCGTGTGGTCGCCAAAATCTATTGCGGCCTGGGCCTGTTGAAGCGCGAGAACATCCGCGAGGTGCACCGCGCCGACCTGATCGGTCAGCACATCGGTGAGACCGAGGCCAAGACCAACGCGATCATCGACAGCGCGCTGGACGGCGTGCTGTTCCTCGACGAGGCCTACGCCCTGGTGGCCACCGGCGCCAAGAACGACTTCGGGCTGGTCGCCATCGACACGCTGCTGGCCCGCATGGAAAACGACCGCGACCGGCTGGTGGTGATCATCGCCGGTTACCGGGCGGACCTGGACAAGTTCCTGGACACCAACGAGGGTCTACGGTCGCGGTTCACTCGCAATATCACCTTCCCGTCGTACAACTCTCACGAGTTGGTGGAGATCGCGCACAAGATGGCCGAACAGCGCGACAGCATCTTCGAGCAATCCGCGCTCGACCACATGGATGCCCTGTTCGCGAGTTTGGCGACGTCCTCGACACCAGACTCCAATGGAGTCGAACGGCGCAGCCTCGACATTGCGGGTAACGGCCGTTTCGTCCGAAACATCGTCGAGCGTTCCGAAGAAGAGCGCGAATTCCGGTTGGACCATTCAGAACAGGCGGGTACCGGTGCGTTCACCGATGAGGAGCTGATGACGATCACCGACCGAGATGTCAGTAATTCAGTAGAGCCGCTGCTGCGCGGCCTGGGCCTCTCGGTGCCGTCATGACCAACCCGGAGCCCCAGGACGAACGACGCTCGTTTTCCTCACGGACCCCTGTCAACGACAATCCTGACCAGGTGGTCTACCGGCGCGGATTCGTCACCCGGCATCAGGTGACCGGCTGGCGCTTCGTGATGCGCCGCATCGCCTCCGGAATTGCGTTGCACGACACCAGAATGCTGGTCGACCCGCTGCGTACCCAGTCGCGTGCGGTGCTGATGGGCGCCCTGATTCTGATCACCGGCCTAGCGGGTTGCTTCGTGTTCTCGATGATCCGGCCCAACGGTCAGGCGGGCAGCAACGCGGTGCTCGCCGATCGGGAGTC
Source organism: Mycobacterium montefiorense (assembly GCF_003112775.1). Taxonomy (GTDB): domain Bacteria; phylum Actinomycetota; class Actinomycetes; order Mycobacteriales; family Mycobacteriaceae; genus Mycobacterium; species Mycobacterium montefiorense. The sequence goes on from NZ_BFCH01000017.1 coordinate 515,001, forward strand.
CGCCGCACTGTATGTGCGGATCGGTGACGACTTGCACCCGGTGTTGAACCTGACCTCGGCGCGGCTGATCGTCGGCAAGCCGGTCAACCCTGCCACGGTGAAGAGCAGTGAGCTGGACCGGTTTCCGCTCGGAAACCTGATCGGCATACCTGGTGCACCAGAACGTATGGTGCAGAACGCATCTCATGACGCGCGCTGGACGGTGTGCGATGCCGTCAACGAGGCTGCCGAGGGTTCGCATGCTGTGCATAGCACCGGTGTCACCGTGATCGCGGGTACGCCCGACGGCAGCGGCGCGCGTGCCGCCACGATCGCGCCCGGCCAGGCGATCCTGGTCGAGTTCAACGGCGACAAGGGCTCCAGCACCTGGCTGCTGTGGGATGGCAAGCGCAGCCAGATCGACCTGACCAATCACGCGGTCACCAACGCGTTGGGTCTGGGTGTCGACCTGCCCGCGCCGCGACCCATCGCGGAGGGGCTGTTCAATGCGATTCCAGAAGCGCCCGCGCTGACCGCGCCGGGCATCCCGAACGCCGGCACCCCGGCGAACTACGCAGTCCCGGCACCGATCGGGGGCGTCGTGACGTCCTATGCCGTCGACCCGGGCAGCTTGCGGCACTACGCGGTGCTGCCGGATGGCCTGCAACCGATCTCGCCGGTGCTCGCCGCGATCCTGCGTAACACCAATTCCTATGGCCTGGAACAACCTCCGCGGCTCGGCGCCGACGAGGTAGCCAAGCTGCCGGTGTCACGGATGCTGGACACCACGCGCTTTCCCGACCACCAGGTCGCCCTGGTCGACGCGGCCAAGGACCCCGTCGCCTGCGCCTACTGGAGCAAGCCGGCCGGGGCTGCAAGCAGCTCGCTGAGCCTGCTGGCCGGTTCGGCGCTGCCGGTTCCCGACGCGGTTCGCACCGTGAACCTGATCGGTGGTGGCTCCCAAGGAATCGCCACCCGTGTCGCCCTGGCGCCGGGCACCGGATACTTCGCTCAGTCCATCGGTGGCGGCGCGACTTCACCGGGAAGCGGGTCGCTGTTCTGGGTGTCCGACACCGGAGTCCGCTACGGCATCGACAACGAAGCTGACAACGGCGCTGCCGGGCACGGCAAAACCGTTGAGGCTCTGGGCTTAACCCCACCCCCCGTTCCTATTCCCTGGTCGATACTGTCGCTGTTCGCGACGGGCCCGACGCTATCTCGCGCCGACGCGTTGCTCGCACACGACGGCTTGGCGCCCGATAGCAAGCCCGGACGTCCGGTGTCGGCCGAAGGAGGACCCCGATGAGCCGTCTGATCTTCGAAGCACGCCGGCGCCTGGCGCCGCCGAGCACCCGCCAGGGCACCATCACGATCGAGGCGCCCCCCGAGCTGCCCCGGGTGATTCCGCCGTCGTTCCTGCGTCGTGCGATGCCCTACGTGCTGGTGATCCTGATCGTCGGCATGATCGTCGCGCTGGTCGCCACCGGGATGAAGGTGATTTCGCCGCAGACGCTGTTCTTCCCGTTCGTGTTGCTGCTGGCGGCAACCGCGCTCTATCGGGGCAACGACAACAAGATGCGCACCGAGGAGGTCGACGCCGAGCGCGCCGACTACCTGCGCTACCTGTCGGTGGTTCGGGACAACATCCGCACCCAGGCCGCCCAGCAGCGCGCCGCCGCGCAGTGGTCGCATCCCGAGCCGTCGGCGCTGGCGACGGTGCCCGGATCTCGCCGTCAGTGGGAACGTGACCCGCACGACCCCGACTTCCTGGTGTTGCGGGCTGGGCGTCACCAGGTTCCGCTGGCGACGGCGGTGCGGGTGCAAGACACCGCCGACGAAATCGACCTGGAACCGGTGTCACACAGCGCATTACGTAGCCTGCTCGACACTCAGCGCACGGTTCGCGATGTGCCCACCGGAATCGATTTGGCCAAAGTCTCCCGGATCACCGTCTTCGGTGAACCAGACGACGTGCAAGGCGCAGTGCGTGCCTGGATCGCTCAGGCAGTGACCTGGCACGACCCGACGGTGTTGGGGGTAGCGCTGGCCACCCGCGATCTGGAGAACCACGACTGGTCCTGGCTGAAGTGGTTGCCCCACATCGACATTCCCGGCGAGGTGGACGGCGTCGGGCCAGCCCGCTTCCTGTCCACCAACCCCGACGAGCTGATCGCCCTGCTGGGGCCGGCGCTGGCTGACCGCCCGTCATTCACCGGCGATCCGGCCGATGCGCTGCGGCATCTGCTGATCATCATCGACGATCCCGACTACGACGTGAACGCGTCGGCGCTGGCGATCGGCCGGGCCGGAGTCACCGTCGTGCACCGCACCACCACACCGCCCAACCGCGAACAGTATTCGGATCCGGAAAAGCCGATTCTGCGTGTCATCGGGCGGGACGGCGGGGGCAGCCGGGACGGGGCCATCGAACGCTGGCAGACCGGCGGCTGGCAGCGCTACATCGACAATGCCGATCAACTCGGCGTCGACGAGGTCGCACACCTGGCCCGTCAGCTGTCGCGCTGGGATTCCAACCCGACCCACACCGGGCTGCGCTCGGCGGCAACGCGTGGCGCCACGTTCACGACGCTGCTGGGTGTTCCGGACGCGTCGCAGCTGGACGTGCCGACACTGTGGGGACCGCGGCGCCGCGACGACGAGTTGCGGGTGCCGATCGGTGTCACCGCGACCGGCGAGCCGCTGTTCTTCGACCTCAAGGACGAAGCCGAGGGCGGGATGGGCCCGCACGGCCTGATGATCGGTATGACCGGTTCTGGCAAGTCGCAGACCCTGATGTCGATTCTGTTGTCGCTGTTGACAACTCATTCGGCTGACCGGCTCATCGTGATCTATGCCGACTTCAAGGGTGAGGCCGGCGCCGACAGCTTCCGGGACTTCCCGCAGGTCGTCGCGGTGATCTCGAACATGGCCGAGAAGAAGTCGCTGGCCGACCGGTTCGCCGACACGCTGCGTGGTGAGGTCGCACGTCGCGAGACGCTGCTCCGCGAGGCCGGCCGCCAGGTTCAGGGCAGTGCGTTCAACTCGGTGGTCGAGTACGAGAACGCCATCGCCGCCGGGCACGAGCTGCCGCCGATCCCGACGCTGTTCGTGGTCGCCGACGAGTTCACGCTGATGCTGGCCGACTACCCGGAGTACGCGGAACTGTTCGACTACGTGGCTCGCAAGGGTCGCTCGTTCCGTATCCACATTCTGTTCGCGTCCCAGACGCTGGATGTCGGCAAGATCAAGGACATCGACAAGAACACCTCGTACCGCATCGGGTTGAAGGTGGCCAGTCCCAGCGTTTCTCGCCAGATCATCGGCGTGGACGACGCGTACCACATCGAGTCGGGCAAAGAGCACAAGGGCGTGGGCTTCCTGGTGCCCGCCCCGGGTGCCGCGCCGATCAAGTTCCGCAGCACCTACGTCGACGGCATCTACGAGCCGCCGCAGCCTGCTAAAACCCTTGTGGTGCAGTCTGTCCCGCAGCCAAAGCTGTTCACGGCGGGCAGGGTGGAGCCGGATCAGGGCACGGTGATCATCGGAGCGGACCAAGACGAGTTTGTCGGACCGCCGCGCAAGCTGATCGCGACCATTGGCGAGCAACTCGCGAGCTGCGGGCCGCGGGCACCGCAGCTGTGGCTGCCGCCGCTGGACGAGCCGATCCCGCTGACGTCGGTGCTGGCTCGCGCCGGGCTGCCCGAACGGCAGTGGCGCTGGCCGCTCGGCGAGATCGACAAGCCATTCGAGATGCGCCGCGATCCGCTGTTGTTCGACGCCACTTCGGCTGCTGGCAACGTGGTGATCCACGGGGGCGCCAAGTCCGGCAAATCGTCTGCGCTGCAAACATTTATGTTGTCCGCAGCCAGCCTGCATTCGCCGCGCGATGTCACGTTCTACTGCTTGGACTACGGCGGTGGGCAGCTGCGGGCGCTGGAAGATCTTGCGCACATCGGCAGCATCGCGTCGCCGCTGGAACCCGAGCGCATCCGCCGCACCTTCGGCGAGCTGGAGCAGCTGCTGATTTCCCGGCAGCAGCAAGAAGCCTTCCGGGACAAGAACGGTTCGACTCACGACGACGGCTTCGGAGAGGTTTTCCTGGTCATCGACAACCTCTACGCCTTCGCCCGGGACAACACCGACCAGTTCAACACACGTAATCCTTTGCTGGCCAAGGTGACTGAACTCGTCAACGTCGGTCTTGCGTACGGCATCCACGTGATCATCACCACGCCGAGCTGGCTGGAGGTACCGCTGGCGATGCGCGACGGTTTGGGGCTGCGTCTCGAGCTCAAGCTGCACGACGCGCGGGACAGCAACGTGCGAGTGGTTGGGGCGCTGCGCCGCCCGGCCGACGCCGTGCCGGCCGACCAGCCGGGTCGCGGGTTGACGATGGCCGCCGAGCACTTCTTGTTCGCGGCTCCGGAATTGGACCAGGTGGCCGCGATCAACGCCCGCTACCCGGGTGTGGCCGCACCGCCGGTTCGGCTGTTGCCGAGCAACCTGGCACCCGATGCCCTCGGGCCGCTGTATCGGGGATCCGAACAAGTCGTCATCGGTCAGCGCGAAGAGGACCTGGCGCCGGTCGTGCTCGACTTCACCGAGAACCCGTTGCTGATGGTGTTCGGTGACAGCAAGGCGGGCAAGACCACGCTGTTGCGCCACATCATCCGTACCGTCCGGGAGCATTCCACCGCGGACCAGGTGGCTTTCACGGTGCTGGATCGGCGGCTGCATCTGGTCGAAGAGCCGCTTTTCCCGGACAACGAATACACGGCCAACATCGACCGGGTCCTCCCGGCGATGCTCGGGCTGTCCAACATCATCGCGTCGCGGCGCCCGCCGGCCGGCTTGTCGGCAGCGGAGTTGGCCCGGTGGAGCTACCAGGGCCACACCCACTATCTGATCATCGACGACGTTGACCAGATTCCGGATACACCGGCGATGAGTGGGCCGTACATTGGACAGCGGCCATGGACCAGCCTGATCTCCGAACTCAGCCAGGCCGCCGATCTGGGACTGCGGGTGATCGTCACGGCGCGGGCCACCGGCTCGGGGCATGCGCTGATGACCAGTCCGTTGCTGCGCCGCTTCAACGATTTGCAGGCAACCACGTTGATGCTGGCGGGCAACCCGCAGGACAGCGGCAAGATCCGCGGCCAGCGATTTGGCCGGTTGCCTGCCGGACGGGCAATTCTGTTGGGAGACAGCGAAAGCCCGACGTACGTGCAATTGGTCAACCCGTTGGTTGGCGAGTCTGTGGTAGGGGGAGCCGACGAAGGTTTCGCCCGATGATGGTGGTTAGTGAAAGCGCAACAGCAGGACCTGAAAAGGAGCAGTTATGACGTTGCGAGTAGTTCCCGAAGGCTTGGCGGCGACGAGCGCGGCGGTGGAGGCGCTGACGGCGCGGCTGGCGAGCGCGCACGCGGCGGCCGCTCCGGCGATCACCGCCGTGGTGCCGCCCGCGGCGGATCCGGTGTCGTTGACGACGGCTGCCGGGTTCAGTGCCCAGGGGCAGATGCACTCCGTGGTGGCCGCCGAGGGTGTGGAGGAGCTGGGCCGCGCCGGTGTGGGCGTGGGCGAAGGTGGGACAAGCTATCTCGTGGGTGACACCGCGGCGGCCGCTACCTACGGAGTGGGCGGCGTCTGACAATGACGGCGCCTATCTGGATGGCTGCTCCGCCGGAGGTGCATTCGGCGTTGCTGACCGCGGGTCCGGGACCGGGGCCGCTGTTGGCGGCTGCCGGTGCGTGGACCGCGCTCAGCACCGAATATGCCGACGCGGCAGCCGAACTCAGTGGGCTACTGGGGGAAGTGCAAGCCGGCGCCTGGGAAGGGCCCAGCGCCGAACAGTATGCGGCCGCACATGTGCCGTATCTGGCGTGGCTGATCCAGTCCAGCGTCAACAGTGCGGGTGTGGCCGCCCAGCATGAGGTCGCGGCGGCGGCCTACACCGGCGCCCTGGCGGCAATGCCGACGCTAGGGGAGCTGGCCGCCAACCACACCGTGCACGGAGTGCTGGTAGGGACGAATTTCTTTGGGATCAATACGATTCCGATTGCGGTCAACGAGGCCGACTATGCGCGGATGTGGGTCCAGGCCGCCACCACGATGAGCACCTACCAGGTCGTCTCCGGTGCCGCGCTGGCGTCGGCGCCACAACCGGACCCGGCGCCTGACGTGCTGCGTCCCGGTGCCGAGGCCAACAACTTCTCGACGCTGGCAGCGCCGAACGAATCCGACTCCGGCAACTGGCTGGAGAATCTGCTCAGGCAGATCGCGCAGTTCTTTCAGAACCTCATGCAGGCGCTGGGGCCGTTCCTGGTGGCCTACGGACCATTGCTGTTCTTCATCGCCTACGAGGCGTTTTTCATTCCATTCGGTTATACGTTCTGGACCTTGCTGTTGGTGTCCCCGCTCTTGATCCCGCTGGTCATCGGGATTGGCGCCTACTTGTACCTGCAATCTCCCGAGGATGTACCGGATGAGCTGCCCGCGGTGGTCCCACCGGTGCAGGCGTCTCAAGCTTCGATGCCGCCCGTGGCCGCGATTGCCCCACCCGCCCCGGCGCCCGCTTCGGCTCCGGCGCCCGCGCCCGCCTCGGCTGCCACTGCGGCGACCGCGCCGGCACCGGCCCCGGCCGCCGGAACTTTCGGCTACTTGGTCTACGGCGGCGGCGATCCGGAAACCGGCTTCGGCCCGACGTTGGGTGGCCGCGGTGGAGTAAAGGCACCGGCCGCGACCATCCCGGCTGCCGCGGCGGCGGTGCCGGGCCGGGCGGCCGCGGCACGGCGTCGTAGGCGAGCCGCCATGCGCGATCACGGCGACGAGTTTCTGGATATGAACGTCGACGTCGACCCGGTTTGGGGCGGCGCGCCCAATGAAGAAGAGCTATTGGCTGCCGCGATGGCTTCGGGAAGTGGGGCCGGACGGCTGGGGTTCGCCGGCACTGCGCGAAAAGACGCGGATCTGCGAGCTTCCGGATTGACCGAGCTGGTCGGTGATGAATTCGGCAGCGGCCCGCGGATGCCGATGGTGCCGGGCACCTGGGATCACAACGGCGAAGGCCCGGGTGATCCCGATGAAGCGGGGGGAGGGGGCTCCGAAAGTTAGCAAGACAGTTAGCCACTCGTCAGCCAATAATCGAAATCGTAAGGGACGGAAGAGAAAGGAATCGTTATGAGTCTTCTAGATGCTCACATCCCGCAGTTGGTGGCCTCGCAATCGGTGTTCAGCGGCAAGGCGGCCCTGATGCGCAGCACGATCAGCCAGGCCGAGCAGGAGGCAATGTCTGCCCAGGCGTTCAACCAGGGTGAGGCCTCGGCGGCATTCCAGGCCGCGCATGCCCGGTTCGTGGAGATGGCCGCGCGGGTCAACACCCTGCTGGATATCGCCCAGGCCAACCTCGGTGATGCGGCGAGCACCTACGTAGCCGCCGACGCCGCTGCCGCGTCCGGCTACACCTCGTTCTGAGCCGACCACCAATAACCGCGAAAGGACTTGTGATGTCGCAGATTATGTACAACTACCCGGCGATGTTGAGCCACGCCGCCGATATGTCGGCCTACGCCGGCACGATGCGGGCGTTGGGTGTCGATATCTCCACCGAGCAGGCCGCACTGCAGAACGCCTGGCAGGGTGACACCGGTATGACCTACCAGCTTTGGCAGGTCCAGTGGAACCAGGCCATGGAGGCGTTGGTGCAGTCTTACCGGGCGATGGCCGGCACGCACGAAAACAACACCTTGGCCATGTTTGCCCGCGATACGGCCGAGGCCGCCAAGTGGGGCGGCTAGCCCTACCTCGATGAGTGTCGAGCCCAACGCCGTCGAGCTGACGGTCGAAAACGCGTGGTTCATCGCGGAAACCATTGGAGCAGGTAGCTTCCCGTGGGTTCTGGCGATCACGACGCCATATCGCGACGCCGCGCAACGAGCCGCGTTCTTCGAAGGTCAGAAGGACGAGCTGACCCGGATGGGTCTGATGTCGCCAGAGGGTGTCGTGAATCCGGCGGTCGCCGACTGGATCAAAGTGGTGTGTTTTCCCGACCAATGGCTCGATCTGCGCTACGTGGGTTCCGGCGCGGTCAGCGGTGCCGGCGAGTTATTGCGCGGCGTTGTCGCGCGGCGCGCCGGTACCACCGGCAGGTCGTCGGTGACCGTCGTCGCGCTGCGCAGCGCGCAGTTGGTCACGTTTACCGCTATGAGTATCGACGACGTACGGGCGCTGATTCCGGTCCTCGGTGTCGGCTTGGGTCAGCGGCCGCCGGCGCAGTTCGCGGAGTTCAGCATGCCGGCGCGGGTCGGAGCCCGCGCCGACGAGCGGCTGCGCTCCGGGGCGGAACTGGTGGAAGTCCTTGACTACCTGGGTATTCCAGAATCGGCACGAACGGTGGTGGCATCCGTCTTCACGGGTCCGCGTACCTACGTCGAAATCGTCGCCGGCTGCCATCGCGACGGGCAGCATGCCACCACCGAAGTTGGAATGAGCATTGTGGACACCACCGCGGGCCGGATCCTGGTCAGTCCGTCCCGCGCGTTCGACGGCGAATGGGTCTCGACCTTCGCGCCCGGAACGCCGTTTGCAATCGCTGTCGCGATCGAACACTTGACCGCGTGTCTGCCCGATGGCCACTGGTTCCCCAATCAGCGGCTGTCCCGAGATTTGTCCACCCAATACGCGTAATCACAACGAGATAGAGAGAGAGCATGATGTCCCAGGAACGGCCCCAGCCTAATTCGAGGGTCCGGTGACCTCCGGCGCCGTCATGCCGATCGTTCGCGTGGCGATCCTCGCGCACAGCCGGCTGACAGAAATTGCCCTGCCCGCCGAACTGCCGCTGCGCGAAATCCTGCCCGCGGTACAGCGATTGGTAGTCCCGGCGGCCCAGAACGGCGATGGTGGCGGCCCCGACGATGCAACGCGCGCCGGCGCGGTTTCCCATCTGAGCCTGGCACCCATCGGGGGAGCGCCGTTCAGTCTGGACGCCAGCCTGGACACCGTCGGAGTCGTCGACGGGGATCTGCTTGCGCTGCAGCCGGTTCCGACCGGCCCGGCTGCGCCCGGCATCGTCGAGGACATCGCCGACGCCGCGATGATCTTCTCGACATCCCGGCTCAAGCCCTGGGGCACAGCTCAGATCCAGCGCGCGGCGCTGGCCGCGGCGATCTTGGTTGCCTTCCTGGCCACCGGACTGGGAGTCGGTTACCGCGTGGCAACCGGCGGGCTGGCCGGACTTGTCGCGGTCAGCGTGATCGCCGCGGTGACGGCGATCGCCGGTCTGTTCGTCACGCTGCGTTCCGAACGCACCGGGATGGCACTGTCGATGGCAGCGCTGGTTCCCATTGGCGCCGCGTGCGAGTTGGCAGTACCCGGGAGGTTCGGGGCGGCACAGCTGGTGCTGGCCGCTGCCGGTGTCACCGCGTGGTCGTTGATCGTCCTGATGGTGCCGAGTACCGAGCGTGAGCGGATCGTCGGCTTTTTCACCGCGACCGCGGTGGTCGGGGCCGGGGTATTGTTGGCCGCCGGTGCTGAATTGCTCTGGCAACTACCGATACTGACCATCGGTGCCGGCCTGGTTGTGGTGGCTCTGCTGGTGACCATCGAGGCGCCGCAGCTTTCCGCGCTGTGGGCGCGCTTCCCGCTGCCGGTCATTCCGGCACCCGGTGACCCGACTCCGTCGGCGCCGGTGCTTCGGGTGCTCGAGGATCTGCCCCGGCGGGTGCGCATCGGCGACGCTCACCAGAGTGGTTTCATCGCCGGCGCCGTGCTGCTCGGTGTGCTGGGATCGGTGACGATCGCGTTGCGCCCCGAGTCGTTGAGCGGTTGGGGTTGGTACGTGGTGGCGGCAATCGCGGCCACTTCCGTCCTGCGTGCCCGCGTGTGGGATTCGGCCGCGTGCAAGGCGTGGCTGCTGGCTCAACCGTTTCTGGTTGCCGGTGCCCTGCTGGTGTTCTACGCGTCGACCGGACGTTTCCTCGCCGCGCTGATCGCGGCAGTGGTGCTCGTCGTGTTGGCGCTGGCGTGGGCCGTGGTGGCACTGAACCCGAGTATCGGCTCGCCGGAAACGTACTCGCTGCCGCTGCGCCGGCTGTTGGGCTTTGTCGCGACCGGTCTGGATGCTTCGCTGATTCCCGTCATCGCCTACCTGGTCGGTCTGTTCGCCTGGGTGCTCAATCGATGAATCGTGCCGGATTCGCCTGCCTGAGCGCGGTGCTGGTCTTTTCACAGGCCGTTATGCCGTGGGCCTGTCCGCCGGCGTCCGCGATCAGCCAGCCGGTGGTCGACCCGGGCGTGCAACCGCCCAGCGGAGCGGCCGGCCCGGTGCAGCCGATGGAGCAGCGCGGGCCCTGCAGCGTCACCGGTGTGATCGCCGGCAGCGATCCGGCGGCGGTGACACCCAGTCAGGCAATGCTGAACCTTCCTGCGGCATGGCAGTTTTCCCGCGGTGAGGGTCAGCTGGTGGCGGTGCTCGACACCGGAGTGCGGCCGGGGCCCCGGCTGCCCAATGTCGATGCCGGCGGCGATTTCGTCGAGACGACCGACGGCCTGACCGACTGCGACGGGCACGGCACGCTGGTGGCCGGCATCGTCGCCGGGCAGCCATCCGCTGAGGACGGCTTCTCCGGCGTCGCACCCGCGGCACGTGTGTTGTCCATCCGGACCGGGTCCGGCAAGTTCTCGCCGCGAACGCCGGGCGGCGATCCGGCAGTGGCGCGGGTCTCCCTCGCGGTCACGACGCTGGGCCGGGCGATCGTGCACGCTGCCGATCTCGGGGCTCGGGTGATCGACATCTCGGAAGTCACCTGCATGGCTGTCGATCGGCCTGTCGACCAGGCTGCACTCGGTGCGGCAATCCGCTACGCGGCGGTGGACAAGGACGCGGTGATCGTGGCGGCCGCGGGTAACACCGGGTCGACCGGATCGGTCGGCGGCGGAATGTCCTGTGAGTCAAACCCGCTCACCGATCTGAGCCGGCCGGATGATGCGCGCAACTGGGCCGGTGTCACATCGGTCTCCATTCCTTCGTGGTGGCAGCCGTACGTGCTGTCGGCAGCTTCCCTGGCACCGGATGGACAGCCGTCGAAATTCACCATGTCCGGTCCGTGGGTGGGAATCGCGGCCCCGGGCGAACACATTGTGTCGGTGAGCAATCGCGACGGCGGCGGACTGGCCAACGGCCTGCCCGACGATCATCAGCAACTCAGCGCGCTCAGCGGCACCAGCTACGCGGCCGGCTACGTGTCGGGTGTCGCAGCGCTGGTGCGCAGCAAGTACCCCAAGCTGGCCGCCGCCGAGGTGGTGCGCCGGATCACCGCGACCGCACACAACGGCGCCCGGGTGCAGTCCAACATCGTGGGCTCCGGCAGCGTCGACGCACTGGCAGCCCTGACTTGGGAACTGCCCGCTAGCACCGGGCCGGCCGGGACGCCGGCCAAACCAGTTGCCGTGCCTGCGGCACCGGCACCGAAAGACAACACCGGCCGAACCGTTGCGTTCGCCGGGACGGCCGCGCTGGCGTTGATCGTCGCGGCTGTTGGTGCCGCGGCAGCGATCGCCGCGCGTAGACGGAAGGAGACCACCTCGTGAGCTCGATCCCGATCCCGGGGAGCGCCCGAATCACCCTGGCCGCGTTGGCAATAGTGCCCGCAGCATTGGCCTACTCCTGGCACTCGAGTCGTGACTACTGGCTGCTCGGTATCGCCGGCGTCGCGCTGATCGTGTTGTTCGGCTGGTGGCGTGGATTGCATTTCACCACGATCCTGGGGCGCCGGCTTTCCATCATGAGCCGCCGTTCCAACCCAACCAGCGAGCCGGACACTCAATCACCGGTTGCCGCAAAGACAACCGCCTTGGTGCGGATCGGCCCGCCCACGGCCGACGGTGCGGTGTTCCCCCTGGAGCTGATCGCCGGCTACCTGGACCGCTACGGCATCCGCGCCGACAAGGTCCGTATCACTAGCCGCGACAACGCATCTGACGCTTCGCGACGCGAGACGTGGATAGGTATCACAGTGTCGGCGGCCGACAATCTGCCTGCTTTGCAGGCACGTTCGTCGCGCATCCCGCTGTATGAGACCGCCGAGGTCGCCGCGCGGCGGCTTGCCGACCACCTTCGGGAGATTGGATGGGAAGCCAACACGGTCGCAGCCGACGACGTGCCCCGCTGGCTGACGGCCAAAGCCCGCGAGACGTGGCGCGCGGTACAGCGCGGCACCTCGGATTATGTTGCGGCATACCAGATCACCGTCGACTCGGCGCTGCCCGAGACGCTGGAGGCCATCCGGTCGCAGTCCGCCCGCGAGACGTGCATAGCTCTCGAGATCGGCGGGCCGCGATCGGCAGACCAGAACACGGTCGCGGCCGCGTGTGCCTTCCTCGCCGACGGGCCGCCCGAAGGTGCGCCGCCGGTGGCCGGACTCATTCCGCAGCGCGGCAACCAAGGGCCGGCGCTGGCGGCACTGGATCTGTTGTCCACGCAACGCCTTGACGGACACACCGACGTACCTGCCGACTTGCTGGCGACGCTGGACTGGCCGACGCCGATCGCCGGAGCCCATCGGACGGCGCGAACAGAGGCGGCTAGTCCAGCATAAGACCCTGCAAGAAGCCGGTCATCCTGCGCAGATAGTCAAGCTGACTGATATGCAACACATGACTGCCGGGAAACCAGTGCAGCGCACAGTGATCCCAGTGCTCCCAGAGCATGACGGCTTGTCCCGGAGGCGCCATCCGGTCGGCGAGGCCGGTGATGATCATCCGCCGGTCCTTGGAAAGCAGCGGCTGGTAGTTCAGCGGGCAGTGGTAGGCCAGCCCGGCGTTCAGCTCGTCGCGGTTGATGCTGGACAACGCAAGTCCCAGGCCGACCAGCTTGTTGGCCGGGAACCACTGGTCGAACATCGTCGCCGGTGTGACGACCGGGCAGTTGGGGATGACGGCATCCAGCCGGTCGTCGACCGAGGCCACCAGCGCGGAGGTGTAGCCGCCCAGCGAAATACCAGTCAGTGCAATGCGGTCAACGCCGGTGTGGCGCAGATAGTCGATGATGGACCGGAAGTCGTGCGCGGCCTGGGCCATCGATTCGGCGAAGCCGCTGAGCCCGCCGGAAAAGTAGCCGAAACCACTGAAAGGCGAAAGCTTTTCGGCGCGCTGGCCGTGAAACGGCAACGTGTACAACAGGACGTCGTAGCCGGACCGGTAGTACCACGGCAACGAGAAGAAGCGGCCGTTGGCCAGATACGACGACCCCATGAAGCCGTGGATGACGCACAGCGTGGGCCGCGGACCGTCGTTGTGGCGCCAATGCTGAGCGCGCACGATGTTATTGGATCCCCAGGCATTCCAGCGCTGGCGCAGCGCGGGATTGATCGCCGTGAAGCTGCTGGGGAACGAGATGTTCTCGACGGTGCCGCGCGCGATCCAGTTCGCGAGCGGACCCGCCGGCCGCGACGATACCCGTGGCAGCTCGGTGGGAGCTGGAAACGACTTCGCCGGGTCACGGTCGGCCGCCAGCTCGGCGTAGAAGTTCAGGTTGCTGCGCTCGCTACTGGATTTGGTGTGGCGCAACGAGGTGGCGACAACGACCGGTGCCGCCGTCGCGGCCAGCAGCGACGACACCCAGGTGCGCAATGCGACGTCGCCGAGGGCGGAAGCCGCGACCACCCTGCGTTCGCGCGGCGACAGCTCCGAGAGCGGGGGCAATCCGTCGGCGCCGGGCGGCACATCGGCGCCTGGAACGTCAGGAACTGGAATGGGCGGATCGATGGGATCTGTGTCGGGCGCCACGAACGCCGATGCTATCCCGCCACGGTGGCAAATCCTGGGCGTTTTATGAGTTCCGATGCAGAATTCCGGGCCCACTCGGGGCGCGCGGGGGCACCATACGGTAATACGGTTTGGTCTAGATGGCCGAATGGCCGCGGTGTTGATCAGGAGGACCGACATGTGGGATCCAGACGTCTACCTGGCATTTGCAGACCATCGCAGCCGCCCGTTCTACGACTTGCTTTCGAGAGTGGGGGCCGAGCGGGCGCGCCGGGTCGTCGACCTGGGCTGCGGACCCGGCAACCTGACGAAGTACCTGGAGAAGCGCTGGCCGGGCTCGGTCATCGAGGCGATGGACACCTCGCCGGAGATGGTGGCAGCGGCCCGGGAACGTGGCATCGATGCCTCGGTCAGCGACTTGCGCGAGTGGAAGCCGAAACCCGACACCGACTTAGTGGTCAGCAATGCGGCCCTGCATTGGGTACCCGAGCATGCCGACCTGCTGGTCCGGTGGGCCGGCCAACTGCCGGATCGATCATGGATCGCGGTCCAGATTCCGGGTAACTTCGAAACTCCGTCGCATGCCGCGGTGCGGGCGGTCGCGCGCCGCGAACATTACGCAAAGACGCTGAAAGACATACCTTTCCGGGTGGGTGCGGTGGTCCAGCCGCCGGCGCATTACGCCAATTTGCTGATGGATGCGGGCTGCCGGGTCGATGCTTGGGAGACGACGTATCTGCACCAGCTGACCGGGGAACACCCAGTGCTGGAATGGATTACCGGTACCGCGCTGGTTCCGGTGCGTGAGCGGCTTGACGACGCGGGCTGGGAGAAGTTCCGCGAGGAGCTGATCCCGCTGCTGGACGACGCCTACCCGGCCCGCGCCGACGGCACGACGATCTTCCCGTTCCGGCGGGTGTTCATCGTCGCCGAGGTCGGCGGTGCCCGCCGCACCGACGGATAGGGTGCTTACTCCTCGACGCCGCGGTCGGCGGCGATCGCCGATCGGCTGGTCGGCGTCGTGTGATGGATTTGTAGATACGTTTCGGTATAACGCATCGCGATGCGGCTGCCGGCGAAGTCCGACGGAATCACGTCTCCGGTGCGCTGGCGCCAATCATTAAGGCGAACAGCCAGATCGGCGGCGATTGCGTCCATGCCCGAATCGCCCTCGGTCAGCAGATTGGTGGTCTCGGTGGGATCGGTTCGCAGATCGTAGAGTTCGCGTTCCGGCCGCGGCGACTTGACGAACGGCGCGACCGCCAAACCGGATGGGCTCTCCTCGATGTCCCAGGGCAGGTCCAGTAGCGGGCGTGGCACGTAGTTCTCGATGTAGCTGTATTCCTTTGTGCGGATTGCCCGAATCGGATCGAACGAGTCGTGATAGGTCTTCATCGTGTACACCTGCTCACGCACCGGATCGGCCGCGGTATCGGCCGCGATCAGGGCGTGGGCGTGCGAGATGCCCTCGATATCGGCCGGCGCGTCGAGGCCGAGCAATTCCAGCAACGTCGGGACTAGATCGACACCGCTGAACAGCTCGTCGTAGACCCGGGGTGGGATCGCCCGGCCGGTCGGCGGGCGGATCAACAGGGCGACGCCGGTTCCAGCGTCGTACAGCGTGGATTTCGCGCGCGGCAAGGCCGGGCCGTGATCGGTGAAGAACACCACCCAGGTGTTGGCATCCAGGCCGGTTTCGGTCAGCGTGTCGATAATCCGGCCAACCGCGGCGTCGGCCGTGGTGATGGCGCCGTAGAAGTCGGCGAGATCGCCGCGTACCTCCGGGGTGTCGGGCAGGTAATCGGGCAGCTCGACGGTCGCGCTGTCGGCCGGCTGGTAGCGGTCCCGCGGGTAGGGGCGGTGGGTTTCGAAAAATCCCGCGGTCAGCAAGAACGGTTGCTCACCGCGCTGCGGGGCGTCGTTGTGCAGCCAATCCTGGACTTTGTCCACCACGTAGTCGCAGTAGGAGTTTGACACGTCGAACTCGTCGAAGCCCAGGCGTTTCGGATAGGACGTCTCGTGTTGCATACCGAAAAGTGCTGAGTACCAGCCTGATTCAGAGAGTATCTGGGGCAGCGTGTGGACTCCGGCGCGGTATTCCCAGCCGTGATGGGCGAGGCCGACCAGCCCGTTGCTTTGCGGGTAGCGGCCGGTGAAGAACGACCCCCGCGACGGCGTGCACAGCGGCGCGGTGGCGTGGGCGCGGGTGAACAGGATGGAATCGGTGGCGAACTGGTCCAATCGCGGGCTGTCGACGTCCGGGTGACCGTAGGCGCCGAGGTAGCGCCCGAGATCGTGCCAGTGCACGATCAGTACATTGTCGCCCGTCACGGCCACCTCCCTACCATGCCTTGCCGACCGGCGACGATACCGCAGCCACTCCGACCCCCTTCGCCGAACGTGCTCTGAGGGCGGGTTTTCGGCGATTTCCCAGCCCGGAGCGCACGTTCGATGCGGGGTAGTGCCAGCTACGCGCGTGCGTCACACGGGCCGGGTGTCCGGCGGCTGAGACCATCGGTTTTCGGAGACGAACTCCGACAGGGGTCGTGCGTGGGTCCACCCGTCGAGCTCCAGCGCCGGCCGATCGGGAAACTCGGGCACTGGGCCCACGCACAGGATGGCCACCGGCTCGGCATCCGACGGCATGCCCAGCAGCTCGGCCAGCGGTTGCGGGTCGAACAGCGAGACCCAACCGACGCCAAGCCCTTCGGCCCGGGCGGCCAGCCACAGGTTCTGGATCGCGCAGGAGACCGACGCGAGATCCATCTGCGGTAGCGTGCGCCGGCCGAAGATGTGGACGTCGCGTTTGTCGGCCAGCGCCACCACGAGGAGCTCGGCGCACTCGAGTATGCCCTCGACCTTCAGTCGCAGGAATTCCCCGCCCCGCGGTCCCAGCGCTTGCGCGGTGCGTGGGCGTTCTTCGTCGACGAGGGCATGGATGTCGCGGCGCACCGCGTTGTCGGTGATCCGGATGAAACGCCACGGCTGCATCAGCCCGACGCTGGGCGCGGCGTGCGCGGCCTGCAGCAAGCGGGCCAGCACCTCTTCGGACACCGCGCTGCCGGGCACGAACCGGCGCATGTCCCGCCGTTCGGCGATCACCCGATAGACGACGCGGCGGTCTTGTGGGCTGAACGCGTGTTCGCTCACAGCGCCATCGGGGGACTCGCCGGGGGAGAATGGCATTAGCGTCAAATCTATCAACGGCAAGCCAAGGGAGCGTGCAGTGAAGTATTCCGACGTGCTCAACCAGCTGCCCATCGACCGCGGCGCCCGGCGCGTCTACGGCGAGCCCTACGAGACCGCCGACGGCGTCACTGTGATCCTGGCGGAAAGGCCACTCGGCGTCTTCGTCATCCACCAGGGCAAGGCGACCTGGGTGCCCGCCGTCGACGCGAATCGCGTCGCACTGATCGGAGTGCTCACCGGCCTGCTCGCGGCGGTCATCGGCAGCCTGGCCGTGCTCCGGCAGCCGCCGTGGCCGCGGATGACGATCACGGAGAATAGGTAACGCCGACCGCCCGGACGACGCAGTCCGGCGTCATGTCAAAAGTCAACGATCGCAGCGGCAGTCCGCTCAGCACATCTGCCGGGATAGCGGCCTTGTACTGCAGCGAGAGCTCGCCGCTGAACCTCTCGTCAACCTGCGCGACGTCGACGTTGACCTCCAGCCCCTCCGACGCGATCTCGGCTGTGGCCGCGCCGGCCTGTGCCGCGTCCCAGGGCACGTCGACGGTGACGCCGGCCAGCTTCGGCAGCATCGACAGCGTGGCGAGCACCCGTTGCCGGGTGAGCACCAGCGAGCCGGTGTAGTAGGCGACGCTGTGCGGCAACCGCACACCCGGGATGACGCCGCCGAACCGCCTGGTCACCGCGACAAAATCGGCAAGATAGAGCAGGCCCTCCGCCTCGACCTGAGCATGCAGATCGTCGGGTAGCTTGCCGATGCCGAGCAACCTGCGGACAAAGACCGCCATGACGCCAGTATGACGCGGAACCGGGAGGGGGTCACCAATCCGTCTGGTGCTCCTGGTATCGCTTAGGGATGACCCGCAGCCGGACCGCCATGGCCGTTTACCTCGCTGTGCTGGCCGTGGTGGTCTACGTGTTGATGTGGGTGGGCTACTCCCGAAATTGGGGCTGGCTGCATTGGATCGATTGGTCGTCGCTGAACGCCTCGCACGACGTCGCGGTCAAGCATCCGGCGTGGGTGCGGTTCTGGGATGCGGTGTCGTTCTGGCTGGGGCCGGACCCACTGCGGCTGCTGGACACGGTGGCGGCGGTGGTGGCGTTGCTGCGACGCAACGTCCGCGCGGCGCTGCTGTTGGTGGCTTGCGGCATGCTGAACGGGTTTGTGTCGCTGGCGGCCAAGGGGCTGGCGAATCGTCCGCGACCGTCGACCATGCTGGTGCCCGTGCCCCAGACGTCGTTTCCGTCGGGGCACGCGTTCGAGACGATGGCCGGCTGGCTCGCGCTGCTGGCCTTCGTGGTGCCAATGATGAGCTGGGCGATGCGTCGCGCCGCAATCGCGGTGGGCGCGCTCTGCGTGGTGTTGGTCGGGATCTCGCGGGTCACGTTGAACGTGCATTACCCGTCCGACGTGGTGGCCGGCTGGGCGCTGGGATATCTGTATGTGTTGGTGTGCTTGGCGGTGCTTCGGCCTAAGCCCGTGGCGCGCTGGGTCTTTCATTGGTCACAGCGCCGTGACCCAACCGGGGCTAAAGCTTGACTTGACCCTGAGGTTGGCGTCACCTGACGATGGAGTGTATGCACCGATTGCTAGCTCCGCTGTGCGCTATAGCGTGCTTCGTTTGGGTATCGCTTGTGCTCGCACCAATGGGAAGTGCCGCCCCGGCAGTCACCTCGGCCGGGACTCCGTGGTTTGCGAACGCGGTTGGCAATGCCACACAGGTGGTTTCGGTCGTCAGCACCGGCGGCTCGAACGCGACAATGGACATCTACCAACGCTCCGCCGCCGGTTGGCAGGCGCTGCGCACCGGCGTTCCGACGCATGTCGGCTCGGCGGGCATGGCGCCGCAGGCGCGCAGTGGCGTTCCCGCCACGCCGATGGGCGTTTACAGCCTCGACTCCGCATTCGGCACAGCGCCGAATCCCGGTACCGGGCTGCAATACACCCAAGTCTCCGGATCCAACTACTGGTGGAGCGGCGACGACCACAGCCCCACCTTCAACTCGATGCAGGTGTGCCAGAAGGCGCAGTGCCCGTTCAACACGGCTGACAGCGAGAACCTGCAGATCCCGCAGTACAAGCACGCGGTCGTGATGGGCGTCAACAAGAACAAGACCCCGGGCGGCGGTGCCGCGTTCTTCTTCCACACCACCGACGGCCAGCCCACCGAGGGTTGCGTTGCGGTCGACGATGCTCAGCTTGTGTCGATCATGAAATGGCTGCGGCCCGGCGCAGTCATCGCGATCACCAACAAATAGCTATCAACTGGCGCCCGCGATGGCGCGACCGGGCTTGAGCGTGAAGTTCATGCCCTCCAACGACATTGTGGCGTCGTAGGTTCGGTCGTAGCCGGTGCCGCTGATCTTCCAGCCGCCGTCGGTGCGCCGGTAGGTGTCGCGGTAGAAGGCCGCACCGATCAGCATGAAATTGAGCTCGGCGAGCATCACGCGGTCCTGTAGATACCAACTGCCCGTTGCGGTGTCGCCGTCGACGGTGATGTCGGGATGGGTGACGCGGTGTTCGGTGATGACGTTCGCGGGCAGCGAGGTGCGCATGAACTCGACCAAGTCGGCACGGTTGGTGAAGTGCAACTCGTTACCGATCGACGGCCCGTAGTCGGCCTTGATGTCCTCGGCCATGGTGTCGGTGAAGTCGTCCCAGTGCTTGGTGTCCAGTGCGCGCAGATAGCGGTATTTGACTTGCTTGATGGCTTCGATGTCGGCCAGATCGTCGAGGGTCATCTCGTCATTGCAGCACACGGGTGACCATGTCGATCAGGGCCCGTCGCTCCAGGCTCCAATCGATGGCCGTTCCGGTGACCATCTGGGCCAGCACCACACCCCGCAGTGTGGACCAAATCACCTCGGCCACACCGGCATTCGCTGGATCCGTAGTGATCAGCCGGCCGAGCTGGGCGATCGCGGAGTTCATTTCGAGCAGGTGCCGTCGCGACGACTGGCCCAGGCTGCCGCGGGTGGCTCGCAGGATCTCGAAGGCGGCCATCGACGTCGGGCTGCTGTAGCAACTCCATGCAGTGTCGATGACGACCTCGATGCGCTGTTGCGGCGGTAACGTGCTGACGTCTGCCGACGACAGGCTCTCGATCAGTCTGTCCACTCCATCGTCGACAACGGCCATCAGCAGGCCGTTGCGATCCCCGAAGTGGTATTGGATGACACCCCAGGTGACGCCGGCACGTTCGGCCACGTGCTTGGCGGTGGCGGCGGCGAAACCCTCCTCCTGGATGCAGCGGACCGTCTCGTCGATGATCTTCGCCCGGGTGTCGTCGCCACGCTTGCGCGGCGCACTGGTACGCCGGGTCGGACTGACGGAGCGCCCGGGTGTCTGGCCTGCAGCAATGGACATTGTTGACTTTATAACATAGACAGATCTATTTTTGTAGCGTGAGCAGCCCCTCGCGCTACGCGCAGTTGTCCCGTGCAGAGCTGGCCGTCCTGGTACCCGAGCTACTGCTGATCGGCCAGCTGATCGACCGATCCGGGATGGCCTGGTGTATTTCCTCGTTCGGTCGCGAGGAGATGGTGCAGATCGCCATCGAGGAATGGGCGGGCGCCAGCCCCATTTACACCAGGCGCATGCAGCAAGCGCTCAACTACGTGGGCAATGATGTGCCCACCATCTTCAAGGGCCTGCAGCTCGACATCGGCGCCCCACCGCAATTCATGGATTTCCGCTACACCGTGCACGACCGATGGAATGGCGAATTCCACCTCGACCACTGCGGCGCCCTGCTCGACGTGGAGCCGATGGGCGAGCAGTACGTGTTCGGGATGTGCCACACCATCGAGGATCCGACTTTCGACGCCACCGCGATAGCGACCAACGCGCGCGCTCAGGTGCGACCGCTGCACCGGCCGCCGCGGACCCCGGCGGACCGGAAGCCGCACTGTGCGTGGACCGTCATCATCGACGAGTCCTATCCCGAAGCCCAAAGCATCCCGGCCCTGCACATCGTTGGCCAAACCCGGGCTGCGACATGGGAACTCGATGCCATCGACCGCTCGGACGAGGGGCAGGCGGATTACTCGGGTCCGTTGCTCTCCGATTTCGACTTTGCCGCCTTCTCGCATTCGGCCCTGGTCCGGATGGCCGACGAGGTCTGCCTGCAGATGCACCTGCTCTATCTGTCGTTCGCGATCGCGGTGCGAGCGCGTGCCGCCGACGAGGCCGAAGCTCTCGGGGTCTGCACCCGCGGCCTGATCGGCATCGCGGGCCTGGCCGCCGAACGCATTCACCACGCCCTGAAACTTCCCGGAGGGATCCAAGGAGTGTGCCGCGTCCTCGAGCTGCATCCGCTGCTGAATCCCGTGGGCTACGTTGCCGCAGAGGTGGAGTCGAACCGCCTGCACGTCACGCCGTCGCCGGCGCACGACGACGCTTCGTGGATCTCGTTGTGCTCACCCCGAACCGTTGCGCCGCTACAAGCGATCGCCACTGCGGTGGAACCCCACATCGAAGTCCGAGTTAGCGGAACGGCCACCGACTGGACTGCGGAGCTGATCGAAACTGACACGCGCGCCGAGGAACTGCCAGAGGTTTCCGTGGTCAGAGTCAGCGGCGGGGCGACATTCCAGTTCGAACCGAGGCGTTCGCTGCCGCTCACCGTGGTCTGATACGCGGCTTTTTGTCAAGGGGTCTGCGGTACCACTTCGATGACGCAACCGCATCGAGCGGATACCAATGGCATTGCGAAGCATCGGCTTTGCGCGTGTCCGCGGCTATCGTTAACGCTGGCCACCGACCCCTATAGACGGAAGTATTCGCTCTATGTACGACCCACTTGGGTTGTCGATCGGAACCACGAACCTGGTCGCAGCGCGTAGCGAAAGCCCGCCGGTTTCACGTCGTGCGGTGCTGACGCTGTACCCGCACTGCGCGCCGAAAGTTGGTCTCCCCGACGAGAATCCGAACCTTACTGAGCCCGGCATGTTGATGAGCGGGTTCGTCGACCGCGTCGGCGACTCGGTAGCGCTGGTGTCCGGCGACGGCTCCGCGCACGACCCCGACCTGTTGATGGTCGAGGCACTGGACGCGATGGTGTTGGCAGCAGGTGCTGACGCGGGTTCCTCGGAGATCTCGATCGCCGTCCCGTCGTACTGGAAACCCGCTACTACACAGGCATTACGCAACGGATTGCGGACACATCTGGGCTTCGTCCGAAGCGGTATGGCACCGCGCCTGGTGTCGGATGCGATCGCATCGTTGACCGCGGCTAACGCCGAGCTGTGCCTTGCCGCAACCGGTGTCGTCGGATTGCTTGATTTCGGCGGCTCAGGCACGTCAGTGACCCTGGTTGACCTCGCGGGTGATTTCAAACCGATCAGCGCCACAATGCGTTACACCGACTTCTCCGGTGACGAGATCGACCAGGCGCTGTTGCTCTGCGTATTCGAGGAGCTGGGGCACGGCAGCGGCATCGACCCGGCCAGCACCGCCGCGGTCGGGCAGCTCGCCAGGCTGCGCGAGCAGTGCCGTACCGCCAAAGAGCAGTTATCCACCGAGCGAACAACGGAATTCGCGGCAGAACTCGGCGGTCGCCGGGCCACCATGAAGTTCAGCCGTGACGAGCTGGGCGACCTGATCCAGGACCGGCTTACCGGACTCATCTACGCGTTCGACGATATGTTGTGCCGGCACCGCAAGGGCTGGCCCGATCTTTCCGCGGTAATCACTGTCGGCGGCGGTGCCAGCATTCCTCTTGTAAACGAACGACTTTCGGTGCACTGCCGCCGACCGGTCATGTCGCCGTCGCTACCCGCATCCGCGGCCGCTGCCGGCGCGCTGTTGCTGGCCGCGCGCGGTGAAGAAGTCGACCTGCGCACCCGCACGTCTGTCGGCTTGCTTGCCGCGTCTTCGGGCAGCGACGTCATCGAACTGCCCGCCGGTGACCTGTTGGTGATCGACCAGGAAGCCCTCACCGATCGCGAGTTGGCCTGGTCGCAAACCGAATACCCCGGAGATATCCGGGTGCCTTACACACCGGAGGCGTTCGACGAAGAAAGTAATCCCGGTGGCTGGTCGATGCGCTTGAACGTGATCGACGCACCCCGGGGACGGGCATGGCGGCGAGTGCGGCTGTCGCAGTTGGTCGTCGGGATGTTCGCCCTGGTCGCCATGACCGCGGTCGGCGGTGTCGCATACACGTTGACGGGGATTGAAAACCGCCAGGCTCCTCCGGCGCCCTCCGTCGCACCGATGCCGCTGCCACCGGTCAGCTCGCTGGTGCCCAGTCCGGCTCCGCCGCCTCCGACGGCGGTGCCGCCGCCGCCGACTGCCGCGCCGATTCCCAGCTCGGTGCCGCCGCCACCACCACCGCCTCCGTCGCCACCGCCACCGCCCCCGCCGGTAGTGGTGACCACGCAGCCGCCGCCGGTCTACACCACACACCGTCCGCCGCCACCACCACCTCAGACGACGACTCCTCCGCCGCCGCCCACGACGGCAATGACGACTCCGACCACCGAGCCGCCTCCGCCGCCGCCCACGACGACACCGACCACCACGACGACGGTGCCGATGACCACACAGTGGATCCACGTTCCGCTGCTGCCGGTGCCGATCCCGATCCAGGTGCCGGCGACTCAGGCGCCCGCGAACCCGGCTCCGCAGTATCCGGCCCAGCAATATCCCGGGGAGTACCCGGGTGGCGGATATCCGGGTGGCGGATATCCCGGCGGCGGGTACTCGCAGAACCCATTCTTGGGGCCCGGCTACTAGCGGGTGCGGTTCGGCCGCGAGCAAACTTCGTGGCGGATCGCCGCGCGCGGGCGCACACTGGGCTTAACGCTACGAGCTGCAAGGAGGCCACGTGGGCGAGCATGGAGCGTTCGGATTTGATCCCGAGGAGTTCGATCGGGTGATCAGGGAGGGCGGCGAGGGGCTGCGCGACGTGTTCCAGCGGATCAGCAGGTTCGCGGTCGCTCCAGGCGCCGGGACGGGCTGGTCGGCGTTTTTCGACGACTTGGCACGGCGGCCCCGCTCCGGACCGGAAACCGCCGGTGAGGCCGGCGACGGCGTCTGGGCGATCTACACCCTGGACGCCACGGGTGGTGCCCACGTCGAACAGGTATACCCGAGCGAGCTCGACGCGTTGCGGGCTAACAAGAACAATGTCGATCCGAAGCGCAAGGTGCGTTTCCTGCCGTATGGCATCGCGGTCGGCGTGCTCGACGACGATTCGGACGAGCAAACTTAGTGGCCTTTTCGGGCGTTCCCACCAGCAGGGATAACGCCTAGGGTTTCAAACGTGACGCCAGCATCGCCGGTGTGCCAGGTGTGCGGCTCTGTGCCGCGTCAAGGCGCGCGCTTCTGCGATTCCTGCGGCGCCCCGCTGGCACCCAACGTCGAGACGGCCGAATACAAGCAGGTGACCGTTCTCTTCGCGGACGTGGTGCGGTCGATGGACATCGCCGCGTCGTTGGGCCCCGAGCGGCTGCGCGAGGTGATGACCGAGCTGGTCAATCAGTCGGCATCGGTGGTCCAGCGCTACGGCGGCACCGTCGACAAGTTCACCGGCGACGGCATCATGGCGCTTTTCGGCGCACCAATCACCTTGGAGGATCACGCTTTTCGTGCGTGCCTGGCGGCCCTCGGCATTCAGGAGGTGGTCCGCCAGCTGGCAGTCGAGGTGGGCCGCCGCGACGGGATCGACCTTCGCTTGCGGGTCGGGCTGAATTCGGGCCAGGTGATCGCCGGCGAGGTCGCGACCCACCTCGGGTACACCGCAGTCGGGGAACAGGTGGGCATGGCCCAGCGGATGGAATCGGTGGCACCGCCCGGCGGTGTCATGCTCAGCGAGTCGACAGCACGGCTCGTCGAGGACCGAACCGTGCTGGGCGAGCCTGAGACCGTGCACATCAAGGGTTTCGCCACTACCGTGCCGGCCCGGCGCCTGCTGGCCGCCGACGGTGAACACCGCAAGCCGCGCCGTCAGTCCCGTCTCGTCGGGCGGCAGCGGGAGAAGGACGCCGTCGCGCAACTGCTGGAACAGGCCAGCCGCGGTGCGGGAACCGTGATCACGGTGACCGGCCGCCCGGGCGTGGGCAAGACCCGGCTGGTCCGCGAGTCGTTAGCCGCAGCGCGCAATGCTGGATTCGAGGTGTCCTTCACCTATTGCGAATCCCACACCCGCGAGATTCCATTCCACGTGATCTCCCGGCTGCTGCGCGCGGTCTTCGGTCTCGGCGGACTCACCCTCGAAGTGGCGCGGGCGCGGGTGCGCACCGAAATCCCGGGGGCGGGTGTCGAGGATCTGGTGCTGCTCGACGACTTGCTCGGCATCCGGGACCCCGATATGCCGTGCCCGGATATCACCCCGGATGCCCGCCGTCGCCGGCTGGTCGACCTGATCAACACCATTTCGCTGGCCCGGCCCGAGTCCGCGATCTACGTCATCGATGATGCCCAGTGGATCGACAGCGTGAGCGAATCGCTGCTCGCCGAATTCGCGGCGGCGATACCCGGGATGCAGGCGACGCTGCTCGTCGCCTATCGGCCCGAATACTCGGGGCCGCTGTCCCGGATCCCGGGCGCTCATTCGTTCGCCCTTGAACCACTGGGTAATTCGTACATCACCGAACTGATCAACGAGCTGCTGGGGGCCGACCCTTCGGTGGCAGGATTGTCGACGGTGATTGCCGACCGGGCTGGCGGGCTGCCGTTCGCCGCCGAGGAGATCGTGCGTGACCTCGCCGAGCGGGGCGAGCTCGAGGGCGCGCCGGGCGCCTACGTGTGTGTGCGCGAAGTGCGCAGAATCCATGTTCCGGCCAGCCTGCAGGGCATCATCGGGGCGCGCATCGATCGGCTCAATGCCACGGCGAAGCGCACCCTGAACGCCGCCGCCGTCATCGGCGCGCAGTTCGACACCGAATTGCTGAAATGTCTGTTCGGAGCCGTCGATGTGGCCCCACTGGTCCAGGCGGCACTGGTCGAACAGGTCGGCTTCACACCACACGCGACGTACGCCTTCTGCCATCCGCTCATTCAGGCGGTGGCCTATGAATCGCAATTGAAGGCCGGCAGAGCGGAACTGCATCGCCGGGTGGCTGCGGTATTGCAGCGCACCTACGGCGAATTCACTGGCCAGGAGGCCTCGATCGTCGCCACGCAGTACGCGGCGGCCGGGGATTTGCGTCAAGCCTATGAGTGGTACATGCAGGCCGGGACCTGGTATGGCGGACGTGATATCCGCGCGGCCCGGGCCAGTTGGCAACAGGCCGAGCGGTTCGCGGACCGGCTCCCCGACGATCACCCAGACCGGCCAGCTATGCGCATCGCGCCGCGAGCCCTGCTGTGCGGCAGTGTGTTTCAGGTTGGCGGCACGCCCGACGAGACTGGTTTCGACGAATTGCGTGCTCTAACCACGCAGGGCGGCGACAAGAGGTCATTGGCCGTCGGCATGGCGGGCCATCTCACCACGCTGACGTTCAACTCCCAGCACCGGGAGGCGGCCGCCATGGCGATGGAGTTCGCCACGCTCGTCGAGTCGATCGGCGACCCGGCGATGACAGCCGGGCTGTTCTATGCCGCCGCCCAGGCCAAGTGGGAGGTCGGTGAGGCGACCGAATGCCTGCAGCTGGCGCAACGGATCATCGATGTCGCACACGGCGATCCCACCATGGGCAACTTCGTGATCGGCTCCCCGCTAGCCTGGGCGATCACGTTAAAGGGCGCTGCCGGAATGTTTTTGGGCCGGCCGGGCTGGCGGCAGGACCTCGAGGAGGGCATCGCACTGGCCCGCTCGTTCGACCCGACCACCCATCCGTTCGCGCAGCTGTACAAATATGCGGCCGCGGTGCAGAACGGCGGGTTGCTGCCTACGGCCGAAGACGTGGCGCAGACAGCCGAGTCACTGGACATCGCCCAACGTTCCGGCGACAACGCCGCATTGGCGTACGCACTGGTGAATCGGGCCACCGCGCTGATCCACGGCACTGAGGAAGGCGCAGCGGAAGGCTTCGAATATCTGGCCAAGGCTCGCGAGATATTCGTCGACGAGAAGCTGATCGTGGCGATCCGGCGAATGACCGACGTCGAAATCGCCTGTGGGCGTGCCCGATCCGGTGATGTGGACGGCGCGATCGACTTGGTCTCCCGGGTGCTCAACGCGCAGTTCGACGCCGGGACGATGATGTTCCGGGGCCCCGCCACCACCGCGCTTGTCGAGACATTGCTAGCGCGCGGCGGCCCCGGCGATATCGAGGCCGCGCAGCGCGCGATCGACAGACTCGAGGACGTCCCGACCGAACCGGGGTTCGTGCTACACGAAATTCCGGTGCTACGGCTGCGCGCGCTACTGGCCCGAGTCCATGGCGACGAGACCGGCTATCGGCAATACCTGCAACACTTTCGGGCTAGGGCGCGAGACGCTCAGTTCGAGGGCTATCTGGCGCTGGCCGACGCGATGGACAGCGACTGAAGCACCTCAACCCTGCGTGACGACGTTGTCGACACCCGAGTTGGAGATCTTCGGCGCGCCCGAGTGATACGTCACTTGGTTGTTCATGCCGGAGGCTTCGATGCTGTCGGCGGCATCGACGGTGACCGAGTTCTTCATGCCGGACACGGACACACTGGCGCAGTGGCCGGTGATCACGATCGTGTTGGAAATCCCGCTGACGGTGACCACGTTGTCGTTGCACGCGATCGTCTTGTTCTCGTCGATGCCGGACACGTCGAGTGGGGCGCCCTGCGCCGGCAACGGCGATGTCGAGGGGCTCGCGGTGCGGCTCGGCGGAGTGCTCGTCGACGACCTCGGGCTGCGCGTGGTTGTTCGCGGTGACGTCGTCACGGGCGTGGTGGTCACACCGGAGGAGTTGATGATCGACCGGACACCGGAAAGCTGGTGTGCGGCAAAGGCCGCGATGCCTCCCGCGAGAGCCAGCACGCCGATGACGGTGATCGTGCCGAGGATCCACCACATCCGGTTGCCGGACGGGGGTTTCGGCGCGGGCCCGCCATAAGGGCCGCCGTAGCCGTACATCGGCGGTGGCGGCGGTGGCACCGCGCCTGGGGGTGGTGGCGGGTAGGCCGGCGCGCCCTGCGGCACATCACTTAGCTCGGAAGCGCGTGCGGCATCAGCCAGCGGGCGCTCCAGGTCCCGAATCCGCTTTTCCGGGTCGTCCTGCGATTCCATGGACAGATGCTCCCACCGGACGGCCGGTAATGGGTAGTTTCAGCAGCGTGCCCGAGATGCCGAATCGCCAGATCCTGTTGCGTCGCCGCCCGACCGGGCTGGTTGCGCCCGACGACACCGAGCTGATCACCCGGCCGGCACCCGAGCCCGCCGACGGGGAAGCGCTGGTCCGGACCACCTACGTCGGGCTCGACGCGGCGGTCCGGACCTGGCTGAACGACCAGCCCGGCTACCTTCCGCCGGTGCAGCTCGGCGAGGTGATCCGGGCGGCCGGTATCGGCGAAGTCGTCGCGTCGCGGTGCGATGCGTACGCCGTCGGTGACGTGATCACCACGCTGACCGGTTTCCAGGAGTACGTGATCATCCGCGACGATGTGTTCAGCACGCCCATCCCGGGTGAGGACAATCAGCTGGCGATCATGTCGGTCTACGGGCCGACCGGTGCCACCGCCTACTTCGGCATGACCGACATCGGTAGGCCGAAGGAAGGGGAGACGGTGGTGGTCTCGGCGGCGGCGGGCGCCACCGGATCGGTGGCCGGGCAGATCGCCAAGATCGCCGGGGCCCGGGTGGTGGGCATCGCGGGCGGGCCGGACAAATGCCGGGCGGTGGTCGAAGACTTCGGATTCGACGGGTGCATCGACTACAAGAACGACGACGTGCCCGCCGCGCTCAAGGAGCACTGTCCGCGCCGCGTCGACGTCTACTTCGACAACGTCGGCGGCCCGATCCTCGACGCGGTGCTCGGCCGGCTGGCCGCCAACGCCCGCGTGGTGCTCTGCGGCGTCATCTCCAGCTACCTGACCGGTGAGCACCCCGGGCCCACCAACTACGTGAACCTGCTGTCGAAGACGGCGCTGATGCAGGGATTCAACTCGCTCGACCAATGGGGCCGTTTCGACGAAGCCTTTGCCGCACTGCGTCAATGGGAGGCCGAAGGCCGGCTCAAGCACCGCCAGACCATCTTTGACGGCATCGAGTCGTGCGTGGACGCCCTCAACGGATTGTTCACCGGCGCCAATATCGGCAAGACATTGGTGAAGGTCAGCGCGCCCACCAGGTAAACAGCCGACCGCGCCCTAGTCAGTCCTGCCCGAGAACGCGGTGTAGCGCCTTCTTGGCCTCGCGCAGCGCTTCGAGAACCCTGGTCCGCGCCTCGGCGAGCTGTTGCTTCTGCTCGTCGGTGCCCGTCCAGGTGATCGTGCGTGCCAGGCCCGCGATCTCGAACAGCTCCCGGCGGATCTTGAAGACATCGCCGAACTGACCCGCCCGCTTCAGAAACGCATGCGCGGTCTCGCTGCTGATGCCGCGCCAGGCCAGCAGGTTGTTGCCGAGCTCGGTCAAAGTAGCCACGCCGTTGTCGACCGTCACCACGCCGCGGCCGGCAAGCAGACCGATGGCCAGCTCGGCGATGTCCTGCGGAGGAGTCACCGCGCCGTCAGTCGCGTCAGACACCCGCTGGACAACTTGCGCGGCGTCGGCCGGCCCGTCGAGCAGCAGCGCCGCGGTCACAAAGGCCGCGCGCTTGAGCGGCGGTCGACCACCGGGACCGAATCCGCCCCCGAAACCGGGGCCGCCCGGCCCGCCATGACCCCAACCGTGTTTGCCCCAGCCGCCGAAGCCGCCGGGGCCGCCTCCGAAACCGGGCCCACCGAAGCCGCCGAACCCGAAGCCGCCCCCGAAACCACCCGGGCCGCCGAACAATCCGTCACCAGACATCCTTCATTCCTTTCCGCATCAGACCATCAACCTCCTTGATACCACCGACTCCGGCAATGTCAACAAAGTTGATGGTCCTGCCGTGCTGACCGACTGGCGCATGCCAGCATGTGGGGCATGAGTTCTTCTCACGATGAGCCGTTGGGGTTCCTGTTGTACCGAGTGATGGCGTCGTTGCGGCCCCAGGTTGCCGCGGAGCTCAAGCCGCTGGGGCTCGGGCTGCCGGAATTCGTGTGCATGCGAATCCTGGCCAAACACCCCGGACTTAGCAGTGCCGAGTTGGCCCGCGGTACCAACGTTTCGGCACAAGCGGCCAACCAAGTGCTGCGCGCACTCGAGGACCGCGGCGCGCTAAGGCGCCCGGCCTCGGCGCCGAGCGGTCGGGCGATGCCGGCGCGGCTGACGCGGCGTGGCAACGCCCTGCTGAAGCGCGCGGACACCGCTGTTGAGGTGGCCGAACAGCGAATTCTGACGCGGCTCACCGCAGAACAGCAAAGTCAGCTCAAAGAACTGCTCTATGCTGCGGGCACCCCTTGAACCGAAAGCGGTGTGCTGATGCTCGATCGTCGCCGCGCGATGATGCTGGCGGGATTCGGCGCGCTGGCCGCCGTCATCCCCACGCCGTCGTCCGGAGCCGCGCCGGCGCGGTCGGGCTCATACCTGTTTCACGATGAGTTCGATGGCCCGGCCGGCTCGGCTCCCGATCCGTCGAAATGGGTTGTGGCGAACCACCGTACCTCGATCAAGAACCCAACGGGGTTCGACCGTCCCGAATTTTTCGGGCAGTATCGCGACAGCCGCCAAAACGTGTTCGTCGACGGCAAATCCAACCTTGTCCTGCGTGCCACCCGAGATGACGGCAACTATTTCGGCGGCCTGGTGAGCGGCACCTGGCGCGGGGCCATCGGGGCGACCTGGGAAGCCCGCATCAAACTAAACTGCCTCACCGGCGGCTGCTGGCCGGCTTGGTGGTTGTCCAACGACGACCCGGGCCGTAGTGGGGAAGTCGACTTGATGGAGTGGTACGGCAACGGGCAGTGGCCCTCGGGTACCACCGTGCACGCAAACTCGGACGGCACGGCGTTCGAGACCCGCCCGATCGCGGTCGACGGCGGGTGGCACACCTGGCGAGTGACGTGGAATTCCGGCGGCATGTACTTCTGGGAGGACTATGCCGACGGCATGGAGCCCTACTTCAGCGTTCCGGCGACCGGCATCGAGGATCTCAACGACCCGGTCCGCATGTGGCCGTTCAACGACGTCGGCTACACGATGTTTCCGGTGCTCAACCTCGCGGTCGGTGGTTCAGGTGGCGGCGACCCCGCGGCGGGCGCCTACCCGGCGGAAATGCTGGTCGACTGGGTGCGCGCCTTTTAATGCGCCAGGGGCAGGATGCGTACCGTCGGCGCGCGTGGTTGTATAACACCGTTTGTGGGAGTTAGCCGCGGGGGGAACCGTGCCGAGTCGGAGGCCCCGGCTTTAGCGATTGGTGGTAGGTGGATATGGATCGTCGCCGCATGATGTTGACGACGGGGCTCGGCATGCTGGCGGCCGCGGCATCGATGCCTCTCCCGGAAGCCTTGGCGTCCCCGTCAGCGCCGCAGACGCCGCCGTCGGCTGGTGGTGGTGGGCCCTATATCTTCGCCGACGAGTTCGACGGACCCGCGGGCTCTCCGCCCGATCCGGGCAAGTGGACGATCCAGACCTGGCAGGACGACGTCTACCCGCCGGTCGCGGGGATTTATCGCGACGACCGCCGCAACGTGTTCCAGGACGGCAACTCCAACCTCGTCCTGTGTGCTACCAACGAATTCGGGACCTACTACACCGGCAAGCTGCGCGGCAATTTCCGCAGCATGATCAACCAGACGTGGGAGGCGCGGATCAAACTGGATTGTCTGACGCCTGGCCTGTGGCCCTCGTTCTGGGGCGTCAACGAGGACCCGCTGCCCGACGGCGAGGTGGACATTTTCGAGTGGTACGGCAACGGCCAATGGGCGCCGGGTACCACGGTCCACGCTGCATCCAACGGCAAGACCTGGGAAGGTAAATCGATCCCCGGCCTGGTCGATGGCGCCTGGCACACCTGGCGAATGCATTGGGGTGAGAAGGGTTTCGAATTCTCGCGGGACGGCTCCGAGTACTTCAAGGTCCCCAACAAACCCATTCACGTCGCCGGCGGCGCTCCCGACGATTTCCGTTGGCCGTTCAACATTCCCGGCTATTGGATGACGCCGATGTTCACGCTTGCTGTCGGCGGCGTTGGTGCCGGTGATCCTGCCGCGGGGGTGTTCCCGGCGTCCATGCTCGTCGACTACCTCCGCGTCTGGTGATCACCGCGTCGCTTTGAATACCTGAACAAGGTTGAACTGCCAGCGCTCGACAAGCCGGAAGCCCAGGTCGTGTGGTACCGCGAAAGCCGGTGTCGCCCCGTAGCGCGGGCCGGGTGGCAACGCCGAACCCTGCTCGTGGGCGGGCAGCGACTCGTCGCCCTGGGTGATTATCCATACGAAGTGGCAACCGCTGAGCGGTTTGGCGACAACCTCCGGAATGAGGTTGGTGTCGAAGACGTCCCTGCGTTCCGTTGCTCGTTGCCACAGGGTGAGGTCGATCAGCTTCCGGTAGGCGTCGGGGCGCGCGGCCACCAACGGCCGCATCGGTGCGGGCATAAACGTCACGGTGTCGTTAATCAGTAGACAATCGCCGGGCGCCGCCTCGGCGGTGATCAGATCGGCCACCTGGCTGTAGTCCATTCCGTACTTGGCGTACGGGCTACGTTGCACCCGAAGGTAATTCGGGGCCGCAGCAACAGCGAAAACGGTGACGAGTGCTGGCGCTACCCACGGTTTGGCCGCCAATGCGCCAATGCAGACGCCCAGCACCAGTGCCATCGCTGGCGCGGTGAAGCACAAGTAGCGCGGCGTGTAGATCGGATGGACCAAGGCCGACCACACCACGATCAGCGCGGTCGGTATCAGCAGCCACGCAATCGCCAAGGTCAGCAATTGCCGATCTGCCGCAACCAGTTTCACCGACGTCCAGCGCCACACGACGATGGCTGCCGCGATCACCACTGCCGACAACACCGCGAACGGTGGGCTCCGCTCGAAGTATTGCTGAACCATCACGTCTTCGATCGTTCGGTGCCCGATCGGTGCGACCCAACTGATCTGATGCACCTGCCCCGCGGCGGTGACCAAAAGCGGCGTCACCGCGCAACTCGCCAGAACAGACGTGACGACAAAGGAGACGACGACAGTTCGGGTGCGCAGGAAGGCGCACATGAACGCGAAGTGCACCAGCAACAGCAGCGCCAGGTATATATCGAACATGATCGAAACCGCTTGGGCGACACCGTAAGCCACCCAGACCCAAGTGGTGTGCCGACGCGTGGCCGAAACGAACAACACGGTCAGCCATACCGCGGCCATCATCGAGATCGCGTACGGGCGGGCTTCGATACCTGCCCACGTCGACCGCGGCAGCACCGCGCAGCTAAGCCCGGCGGCCAGTGCCACGGTACGAGAGGAGAACTGGTTGCCAAGCACCACCACGCCGGCCGCCGCACCCCCGACGGCCAGACCGCTTGGTGCCCGAGACCAGAATTCGGTGGGTTCGACGATGTGGAACCAGCCGTGCATCAGCAGGTAGTACAGGCCGTGGACGGCATCGACGTTGCTGAGCATCTGCCACAGCTGGCCGAGCGAACGACTGTAGGCGGCGGAAATGGTTGCGGCCTCGTCGTACCAGAAAGAGGGACGACCAGCGCCGGCCAGGCTTACCGCGGTGGCCAGTACTCCGACGATCAGCGGGTCCAGCACGCGACGCCCTGACACACCGTCATGGTGCCAGAAGCGATCCCGGACTCGGCCGGGCGCGCCTGCTAGTTGGTCAGGTACAGGTAATACAGGCCGTCGCCATGCTGGCGACAGTCCCAATGCGTGTACAGATGGTTGTCCTGGGTGATCTCGACATGCGGGCCGTCGGTTTCGCAGGCCGCCAGCGTCGAGTAGGAACCCTCGACCTGAACTTCGTCGGCGTTGGCCACGCCCACCGCAGTGGTCATCAGGCCGCCCAAGGCGAGTAAACCGGCAGCGATAACCCTGTTCATGCGGATCTCCCCTGTCGTTTCGGTCGTGCGAGGCGAACTATATCGATTTGCCGGGGCCGCTGAGGGGCAAATGGAACGAGTCCACTAGAGACTCCACTATTCGAACGTATGATCGAACAATGGGGCCGCTGGCGTCGATCGGATACAACGGGCAGCCGGTCCGCAGCCCGTTTCGGGTGGTGCGTCCGCCGATCGCGGTGCTGATCGATCTGACGGTGCTCTTCCCGCGCGAGCCGCACTGCTCGGGCAGGTACCAGCCCGATGGCCTGCAGCTGCACAAGGTCGTCGAGGGGTGGCTGAGCTGCTGGGGCCTTTGTGAGCAGGGCGACTGGTGGGGGTTGGTGACCTATCCAATCGTGTACGGCTCCAAGCGGAAAACCGTTACGCACTGGGTACCGGCCTGGACGCTGCGCAGGAAAAGCTAGGCAGTTACAGCCGGCGGCCCTGCACGTAGGTGCCGGCGATCGATGTCTCGCGGGTGCGCATCAGCAACCCGAACAGCGTCTGATCCCGGGCCATCGCCGGGTCGTCGCTGCGCACGCCCTCGGTGATCACCGCGTGCAGCGCCGGTGTGCGGTTCGGGTCGATGACGACGAAGTCCGCTTCCTTGCCGACGTCGAAGTTGCCGAAGCGATCCTCCATGTCCAGCGCGCGGGCGCCGCCGAGCGTACCGATGAACAGCATCTCGGCCGGATGCATGGACACGCCCGCATCGCCCGGCTCACCGATGTGCACCTTGAAGGCCGTGGCGAGCACCTGGGGAATCGGCCACTCGTCCCCGCCGCCGAAATCCGTTCCGGCAGAGATGTTTACCCCGGAGGCGACCGTGCGTCGCCACGGCATGGTGCCCGAGCCGAGGAATTGCTGCGAGACCGGACAGTGCGCGATGGACGTGCCTGTCTCCGACATCCGTTGCAGCTCGGCGTCCTGGCAGTGCACCGCGTGCGCCATGATGCTGCGCCGCCCGAGCATGCTCGGGCCGCCGGCCGTCGAGCCGGGCAGGAACTTGCCGTCATAGGTGTCCAGGTACGAGTCGACCTGATAGAGCTGCTTGGTCGTATCGACTTCACCGGTGCCCGGGCGGTTGTTCTCGTTGAGGTGAGTGTGGAAGTACACGCCCCGGTCTCTCACCGAATCGTATAATTCGCCAAGCCTTTTCAGTGTCTGTGTGGTTACCGCGATCGCGAATCGCGGTACCAGCGCCACGTGCAGCCGGGCGGTCTTCACATTGCCGGTGTCGGCCCCATGCCACTTGTTGATCTCTTCGCGAGCCAGCCGGATCGCATCGTCTTCCGACGTCATCAACGGCTTGGCCGCCGGTGGTCCGATGGTCTGGATGCCGCGGCCGCTGACGATCCGCAGACCGCGGCGTGCGGTTTCGGTGAACAATGCATCCTGGGCGTGCGGAAACGGGGATCCGAAGACCATGGCGGCCGTGGTTCCGCTCCCGATCCGCCGATCGCAGAACTCGACCGCCGCCCGCTGCGCGAAGTCCCGGTCGGCGAAGCGAGCTTCCGCGGGATAGATGCAGTGGTTCAGCCATTCCAGCAGCTGTCCACCGTTGTACGAATCGCCCGCATAGGTCTGCGGGAAATGAACGTGAGTATCGACGAACCCCGGCAGCAGGAAACCCGGCCGGTGATCTGTCGCGGGCGTTGATCGGTACTTGAGGGGCACGCCGGCGCGGTCTCCGCAGAAGGCGATCTTGCCGTCGTCCTCGACTACCAACGCGCCTTCTGGGATGGACACCAAGGCGTCGACGGCTTCGGAGACCAGCGGAGAGCCGGCGAGGTGGAAAATGTGCCCAAGGTGAATCCGAGCCACGCGTTCTTCCCCTAGTGTTTTCTTCGAAGGTTGCGCTGCAATCACATACAACCACCCAGGCGTGTTGAGCGACTGCCCGGACAGCGAGCACACACCGCGCTCGGTGGCACGGCGGCGGTCTCGATGAGAGGATTGCTGCCCGTGGCAGGAAGCTGGAGCTCGTTGTTACCCACGCTCATTCCGCTGGCGCTCGTCACCGCCGTCTCTTCGCTGTCGATCATTCCGGCTGTCCTGGTGCTGCACGCGCCGCAGCCACGGCCGGCCGTGGCTGGCCTTCCTGGGCGGGTGGTTGTTCGGGCTGGCGGCCCAGACCGTGCTGTTCGTCGCCGGCTCCGGTGGTCTCGGCGATATGCACAAGTCGACACCGACGTGGGCGTCCTGGTTGCGGGTGGTGCTCGGGTCCGCGCTGATCCTGTTCGGCATCTACCGGTGGGTGACTCGGCATAGGCACACCGAGTCGCCCGGCTGGATGCGTTCCTTTTCCACGATGCGCCCCAGGCGCGCGGCCATCACCGGGCTGGTGTTGACGGTGGTCCGGCTGGAGGTGCTGCTGATGAACTTGGCGGCCGGCTTGGCCATCGGTACCAGCCACCGCGACCATGTCGACAAACTGTCGGCCGGCATCGTCTTCGTCGCCGTATCCGCGTCAACGGTCGCGATCCCGATCCTGGCCTACGTGGCCGCGGGCCATCGCCTCGACGATTTCCTGGAACGCGTCAGAGACTGGATGGAGAAGAACAACGCCGCACTGATGGCGGCAATCCTGGTCTTGATCGGCCTAATGGTGCTCCACAACGGAATTCGCGCGCTATAGCGTCGGCAGGTAGCCGCCATCGGCCAGGCCGGCCTGCGCTTCGAGCCGGTTGGTCTTGCCAAACAGCCTGTCGCGGACCACTTCCCAGATGTAGGCAGTGATCATGCGCGTGTGGCCCTTGGCGGCCCACTGCTGGGAATGCAGCTCCTCGTGGTGCAGCACTCGGTCCAGCGCGAGAATGCTTTCCGACGGCCGGCCATTGCGGTCGGTGTACCACGCGTGCCCGGACTCGACGATTTGGCGGAGCCGTCGGGCGGGCCCGGTGGGGTCTTCGACGTCAACCGAGACATTGACCATGAAGATGTCACCCCACGCCGTGCCGCCCTGCTGGCTGAACAGCTGCTGGATCCGGTTGCCGCCGAGGCCCATCAGCATGCCGTTCGGGGTGGTGACGAGGCGCCCGCCGTTGCGGTACACCAGCCCGACGTCCTGGTCGTAGCTCCAGCTGTTCGCCTGCTGGCGAGCGATAATCCGCCGGACCTCGTCGGCGCCGTACGGCGTCTCGGGGAAATCCGTGCGCGGCCTCGTCGGGCCGCCATAGCCGGTGCCGGCGTTGAGGATGTAGGTCAACAGCGTCGCGTCGCGCGCCTCGTCGCCGGTGGTGCCCGGCGGAATCAGGAAGAACGACTTGCCGTGTGGGTCGTTGATCTCCGCCATCTTTTCGAGGACCCGAAAGCTGTCGCGCGTGATGCCGTGATGGCCGGCGATCGCGGCGGCGACCGTGCCCGCAACACCCAGACGTTCGGCATTGGCCAGCCACCTCTGGTGATAGTCCACTGCCGGCCGCCTGCTCATAGTGCGTCAATTCTTATCAGTCGCAACGTTAGGGTGTAGCGAATGAGCAGGCGGCCGTGGCAACGCGCGCGTGGAATCAAGCAGATCACCCGGGGTCTGGGCAGCCTCGATCGCGAGTTGTTCGAAGCGGTGGCCGAAACCCCCACGCCGCTGCTCGACACGGTGATGCCGCCGCTGACCCGGGCGGCCGACCATTCCAAGCTGTGGTTCGTCATCGCTGCCGGACTGCTTGCCACGCGGAAGCCCGCCGCGCAGCGCGGCGCCACCCGTGGACTCGCGACGCTCGGTGTCACGAGCCTGTTCACCAATCAGGTCGCCAAGCGAATCCGCCGGCGCCCGCGCCCGCTCCACGACTCGGTGCCGGTGGTCAGACGAGCTCGCCGCCGCCCGACGTCGAATTCGTTCCCGTCGGGGCACTCGGCCAGCGCCGCGGCGTTCGCCGTTGGTGTGGGACTGGAGAATCCACCGATGGGCTTCGGGCTGGCGCTGCTGGCCGGGCTGGTCGGGTTGTCGCGGGTGGCGACCGGCGCGCACTACCCCGGCGATGTCGTCGCCGGGTTGGGCATCGGCGCCGGGGTCGCCGTGCTGGGCGGCCGGCTGGTCCCGCCGGTCGTCGAAACCGCTCTGCCGCAATCGGAACCGCTGCGCATCGAGACGCCGGAACGGCCCGATGGCTCCGGCGTGGTCCTGGTCGTCAATCCGGCGTCGGGCAGCGGCACCGGCGCTCGCGTCATCGACGGGGTTCGTGCCGAGTTGCCGAAGGCCGA
Source organism: Mycobacterium montefiorense (assembly GCF_003112775.1). GTDB lineage: Bacteria > Actinomycetota > Actinomycetes > Mycobacteriales > Mycobacteriaceae > Mycobacterium > Mycobacterium montefiorense. The sequence continues at coordinate 553,119 of NZ_BFCH01000017.1, forward strand.
GATCGTGGAACTCGGTCCCGATGATGACCCCGAACAGGTAATGCGCAGCGCCGCCTCGCGGGCCGAGGTGCTCGCGGTGGGCGGCGGTGACGGAACCGTATCGACCGCCGCGGCCGTCGCCGTCGACGCGGGGCTGCCGCTGGCGGTCTTTCCCGCCGGCACGCTCAACCACTTCGCGAAGGACATCGGCTGCGACACCGTGGGCAAGACCGTGGCGGCGATCCGGCGCGGCCGTGTGGCTCGCGTTGATCTGGTGTGCCTCAACGAAAGTCAGTTGGTGATCAACACCGCCAGCATCGGCGCGTATCCGGCGTTCGTGCAGCAGCGCGAAAAGCTGGAGAAGCGCATCGGCAAGCCGCTGGCCGGCTTCTACGCGATGCTGCACACGCTTCGCAACGACCAACCCGTCCGTATCCGCTACGACAACAAGACGCTACTGACTTCGCTGTTCTTCCTTGGCAATTCGCTGTACCTGCCGACCGGATTCGCGCCGTCTCGTCGCAGTCGGATGGACGACGGCCTGATCGACGTGCGCATCCTCGAGACCGGTCGCCGGTTCGCCACCACCCGGATCCTGACCGCGCTCATTTTCGGACGGCTGCGACGCAGCGCGCTTTATCACGAGCTGCAGGTGCCCGAATTCAGTTTCGCGGCCGTGGATGAGCCGACGGTCGTCGCCCATGACGGTGAGGTCGGCGACGAATACCGTGATGCCAGCTTCACCGCGAAATATCGGATTTTGCCGGTGTTTCGCCCGCTGCACTGAGCGCCGGCGTTACGCGTGCGCCTGATCGGCCAGGCGGTCGAGCCACTCGGCCATCATCGTTTTTTCGCCCGGCGTCAGTCCGCCATTCACGTTGTCCAGCAACGCCTCTCGCAACGCGACCGCCCGTCCGGAGAGGCCTGAGTGCGCCGGCCGCCGTGAGCTGTCGGTCGCGATGGCGGCGATGGCATTCTCCCGCGTAATGGCAGCCAATTCCGGGTCGCGTTCTTCGGGTGGCACACGAATCTGGGCCAACACGTAGCCCACTCCGGCGGCATGCACGAACTCCACGGCCCGCTTGACGCTCATCTTGAGCAGGCCGTGGTCGCCGATTCGCGCGACGAGGCGGTGGCAGATGTCGAGCGATTCCCGGGCCAGCGCCGGCATCCTGCCGGGACCGGCTTGGACGTACGCGAGGATGTAGCAATCGGGGTGGGTGAGGCCGAAGTCGACGTGCAGGTCCCATGAGTCGCGCAAGTCCTGGACGGGGTCGTCGGTGATAGGGGCCCGCCGCTTGTCCTGCAGATACCTCTGCAACACGTATTCCGTCACGGCATCCAGCAGGCCCTGCTTGTCGCCGAATTGCCGATAGATCGTCGGTGGCTGCACGCCGGCCGCCGCCGCGACGGCTCGGGTCGAGACCGCGTCGACGCCACCGGCGCCGAGCAGTCCGGCCGCGGCTTCCAGCACCTTCTCTGCCGCTTCAGCGCCGGTGTTCCGGGTCTTGTGACCATCCATGTTTTCAACGATAACAAATTAGTGGTTGCGTTGACTCGATTCAGTGATATCTTGGTCGCGATATCACTGTTAACAACGGACCGCCCGAAGGACCCCGCCATGTCTTCAACATCAAGCCCGTCGAGCAGCTACGACTTCGTGGTCGTTGGCGCCGGCGTCGCCGGCTGCGTGATCGCCAGCCGCCTCTCGGAGCAGCCCGGAACCCGCGTACTGCTCCTCGAAGCCGGCCGCGCGACTCCGCCTCCCGCCAGTGCCGCTCCGCAGCTGTGGCCGACCATGATCGGCGGCCCGGCCGACTGGGGCGACTCGACTACAGTGCAGTCGGCAACCGGGTCGTCGATACGACTGGTTCGCGGCCGGGGCATCGGCGGATCGTCGGCCACCAACGCGATGATGTTCGTCCGCGGCCACCGGACCAGCTATGCCGACTGGGAGCAGGTGGGCGCCAAGAGCTGGGGATTCGACGACCTGCTGCCGTACTTCAAGCGCAGTGAGACCGCGGTCGGCGGCGACCCGGCGCTACGCGGCGATAGCGGCCCGATGAAGATCGCCGAGATCGATCCGCCGCATCCGATCGCGGTTGCCGGCCTGGAGGCCGCGGCGCAATGCGGTTACCGCAGGGCCACCGACATCAGCGGCGGCTTGGAAGTCGGCTTCGGCACGGCCTTCCTCAATGTCCAGGCCGGAAAACGGCTCAGCGCCGCCGACGCCTATCTGCTGCCGGCATTGGGCCGGCCCAACCTGGACTTTGTCGCCGAGGCCACCGTGCATCGGCTGCGGATCGAGAACGGCCGCTGCGCCGGCGTGGAATACAGCGCGGGCAATGGGACGTCGATCTCGGCCGCAAGCTCGAGTGAAGTGGTGCTGACCACCGGCTCGATCGGCTCTGCCCAACTGCTGATGCTGTCGGGAGTTGGCCCCGCGCAACACCTTCGGAACGTCGGTGTCGGGGTCACGCACGACCTGCCCGGCGTGGGTTCGAATTTTCACGACCACGTCATGGCGCCGGTGGTGTACACCTGCACCCGGCAGTTGCCGACGAGCGGCGGCGGTCATGGCGAGGCGATCGGTTTAATCCAGACCGAGCACGCCGGCGAGGGCCCGGACGCCCAGCTGTTGTTCATCAACTCCACCGGTATCGGCCTGCCCGGCGATGACGGCAGCGTGGTCGGGTATGTCATCGCGGCCTCGGTGATTCAGCCGTACAGCCGCGGCAGTGTGCGGCTCGCGGGACCGGATGCCGGCGTGTTACCGATCGTCGACCCGAACTACTTTGGCGACGAGCGCGATCTGCACACCCTGGTCGCTGCCGTGCGAGCGGCCCGAAAGATCGGCGCCGCAACCGCTTACGACGCATTGCGCGGCGCAGAAGCCGCGCCCGGACCCGATGCCGACGACGATGATGCCCTGCGCAATTTCGCGAAGATCGTGTACCAGTCGTACTTCCACCCGGTGGGAACCTGCGCGATGGGCGATACCGACATGTCGGTCGTCGACAGCGAATTGCGGGTGCACGGCGTCGCCGGCCTGCGGGTTGCCGACGGATCCGTGATGCCGTCGATCCCGTCGGCCAATACGGCCGCCACGGTCTATGCGATCGCCGAGCGGGCCTCGGAGCTGATCGGCGGCTGAATTACGTTCTGCCGGCTAGCTTTCGGCGTCCAGGTATGCATCGGCCCAGGCGCCGATGATGCGGCCTGCCCGATGAGCTTGGCCGCGAGCGGTGAGCAGGTGATCGGAGCCTTCGAGTGAGACGAAGCTGCGCGGGTGGCGGGCCATGCGGAAGATCTCGCTGGCATTCTCGATGCCGACGGTGTTGTCGGTGGGCGAGTGCAGGATCAGCAGCGGTAGCCGCAGGCTTTTGATTTTGTCCTGCAGGTCAGCCGCGCGGACATCCTCGACGAAGGCGCGCTTGAGGATCAGCTTGCGGCCGCCGACCAGCCACTCGACGCTGCCCTCGGACAGGCAGCGGTCGACCACCGCGTCGTAGTGCTTTTCGACATGGCTGGGGTCGAACGGCGCCGCGACCGTGACGACCGACCGCACGCCGGGCGACCGCATCGCCGCGGCGATCACCGCGGCGCCACCCCAGGAGTGTCCGACCAGGATGTCGGCCGGGGTCCCGCGGTCGAGCATGAACTCGCAGGCAGCGACGATGTCGTCGGTCTTGACGGTGAACGACCCGTCACCCCAGTTCCCGTCTGACCCACCAAGACCCAGCGCGTCGAAGCGCAGCATGCCGATGCCGTCCGAGGCCAGCTGCTTGCAGATCCTCGCCGCGGCCGGACAGTCCTTCCCGAGGGTGAAGCCGTGCGCGAACACCCCCCACCCGCGGACCGCGGACTCCGGGATTTCGATGACCCCGGCCAGGTTTGCACCCGTGGAGCTTTGGAACGTGACACGTTCGCCCATAGTGGAGATCTAACTATGCGGTGCTGCCGGTGCGCCGGAGTCGGCCGTTGTCCAAACGACAGGAATTTGCTGCGACGTCGGCCTAGGATTTGTCCATGCCGCTGGCGGTCGGCGAAGAATTCGCGGGATACACGATCCTGCGGGTGCTGGGCGCCGGTGCGATGGGCACGGTGTATCTGGTGCAGCATCCGCGGTTGCCGCGCCAGGACGCGTTGAAGGTGCTCTCGGTCGACCTGACCACCGATCCGCACTACCGGACCAGGTTTATGCGCGAAGCCGACATCGCGGCCAATCGCATCGGAAACTAGCAAGGGCTTTTTATGAAACTGCTCAAGACACTGTGTTGGGTTCTGCTCGCGTTCACGCTGCTTGCTGTGATTGTCATGGCGGTGTGGCCGTCGCTGGCGGCTCAAGCCGCAGCCGTCCAATCCGGCTTGCTTGTCCTGTTTGTCGTCGTCCATGCGTGGTTGGGCTATGGGCCCCGGGGGATGGCCGCATTCGTCGTCATCGCCGGCGTCGTCGGTTTCACCGTGGAAGCAATCGGCGTCGCGACCGGCTTCCCGTTCGGCTCCTACACTCATCACCTGCCTGGTCCCAAACCCCTGGGCGTCCCGCTCGCGGCCATCGCGGCCTGGATCATCGTCAGCTGGCTGGCCTGGGCGCTGGCCCGGATAATCATGCGGTCAGTTCCCGCCGTGGCTGCCGGTGGCGCCGAACGCTTTACCACCCCGCTGGTGGCCACGTTCATTCTTGGGGGTTACGACCTGGTGTACGACCCGGTCGGGGCGACGGCGCACAACTGGTACTCCTACGACCACCCGACCGGTGCGCTGGGTGTGCCGCTGACCAACTTCCTCGGCTGGCTTCTCACCGGCTGGTTGATCTTTGCGCTCGTCGCGCTTGTCGAGTCCAGATTCCCCGCACAACCGGTCACCGCGAGCCGCGGCTACTGGCTGCTGGCGTGCCTGTTCTGGCTTTCCACCACCGCCCAGGTCTTCATCAGCCTGATCCGTTCGACCGGCGGCGTCGCGGTCCGGGGCGGCAAGACCATAGCGATTGCCGACGTATACGAATCCTGCGCGTCAGCAGCGTTATTCACCATTGTTCTGACGGGGATCATGGCGCTGGTACGGCTCTACAGGCGTCGCTGATCCGCACGGTTCTTTACGTTGGCGGGCGGCAGTGTTCGCGGTACCGACTTGTGACTTCGTCGTGACGTCACCATTTGGAAACGGCGCGGTGTGCCGCCTGTCGTGTCGCGTGTCACCCACCAACAATGGGGGCGGTCGTCAAGGAGCGACCTGAATACGGCTACGCGCGAATAAAAGGAGTTGACGTTGATGACGATCTTCGATCGATTCAACATCGGTGTTGTTGTTGCTGGCGTTGGGTTGTGCGGAGCCGCTATAGCGTTGAGCCCGGACGCGGCAGCCGTCCCGTACATGACGGGTGGCGGCGCGTGCATGTACGGGCAGGCTGGCGAGGCTCCGGCCGCCGGGGGAGCAGCAGCGGCCGCACCCTGTGCCGCTCCACTGACTGATATGGCCGGTATTCCGATGGTGGTGCCCGGCCCGGGAATCGTGCCGGTTCCGGCGGGTGCTCCGCTAATTGCGCTCGGGCCTCCAGTGCCGGTGGTTCCCCCGTTGCCCTTGGCACCTCCGGTGCCGATCGGTGCTCCGCTGCCGCTGGGGGCTCCGCTGGTGGCTCTCGGTGGGGTCGCGGATGGCGTACCGCTTGCCCCACTGGTTGATATGTCTGGGGTGAAAGACGCGCCGATCGGTCCGCCGCCTACAGGCGGCCCGGTGTCCGGTCAGCCGGTGTCGCCCGGTCCCTCGCCGGTGCACGGAGGCTGACCGCTTCCGACTCGAAAAGGCCCGCTGGTTATCACCAGCGGGCCTTTTCGTTGTGTCGCTATGCGCTTGCCTCACCGAGTATGCGCTTGCCTCAACGAGTGTGACGCCACGGCGGGAAATCAGCCGAAATTGCGTCCTGACTGCACACTCGACGCCGCGGGTGCACCGTCAGAAGCGATGCACGACAACGGTATTACGAGGAAGGCAGTTCGTTTGTGCTCTCGCGCACGATTACCGGGTCGCCGACGTTGACCGTGTTGTAGTACCACTCGGCGTCTTCGGGACTCAGGCTGATGCAGCCGTGGCTCATGTTCTCCAGCCCGAGCGAATTGACCGCCCACGGAGCTGAGTGCACGAAAAGACCATGATTGGTGATACGAACGGCGTAGTTGACCATGAGCAGGTAGCCGTCGGGAGCATCGACGGGAATGCCGACGCTGCTGGAGTCCATCTGTATTGAGCGTTCCTTGGAAAGAACGGTGTAGGAGCCAATCGGGGTCGGGTACTGGGGCCTACCCATTGAAGCCGGCAGCACGCCTGGTTCACCGAAGTGCGGGCGGTGGTGCGGCGCCGGCAGTGACGACGGCGGTGCTGAGTCGACTCCGTCGATGGTCACGGTGAAAGTGTGCTCGGAGATGCTGGCAATACCGATGACCCTCGGGCCCGTCTTGATCTCGGTGGGCTGGCCTTCGACCGTCAGCGCAATCGTGCTGTGCGCCGGCCAGTATTGGTCGGGAACCCACTGAACCACTTTGTTGTCGAGCCATTGGTACTTGCCGGTCATCGCGGGTGTCGACGTGATCTTCAGCGCCTGCTCGGCCGCCTGCCGGTTGCTGACGGGCGTGCGGAAGGTCACCACCACGGGGTGCGCCACACCGACGGTCTGGCCGCGCGCCGGCAGCATCGACGCAATCGGGAAGGCATACGACCGAGTCGCCGTCGTCAGGTTCACGTCGGCCGGTACCGGCAGACTCGCGACGGCGGATCCCGCGACCACACTCGCGCCGATTCCGATGACAGCAACGGCACACCGAATATCCGCGCGCATGACCCCAATTCCCTTTAAACGACCGAGTTGCAATAGGAATCGTAAAGCTGCGCTGAGCTGCCGAAGCGTAAGGGCACGTAAGCAATCGATCAAGAGTCGGTCACGACTTGGCCACGACGGGCCGATCTGTCAACCTGATGACTGCAGCGAGCAAAGGAGGCCGGTGTGGCCGCACGTTGGGTTCGAAGGGTTGGGCTGGCCGGTACCGCGGCGCTGAGCGCCATCGTATTGCCGGGCACAGCCCAGGCGGCGCCGCCTCCCGCGCCCGGCATCCAGGTCAGTGATGGAATAACTAAGTGCACAACGGGTTTCGCGGCTCAAGGCAACGACGGTAGCTTCTACCTATTTACCAGTGGGCATTGCAACCACGGTGCGCCGTTCACCTACGACGAGAACGTCCCGCTGGGAAGCATCACCGCCAGCGAAGTGCTGGGTGACCTAAAAGATGCCGCGATCATCCGTGTTGACCCGGGCGTCGGCGCGCCGGTAGGCGATGTCGGTGGCCAGCCCGTCCGAGGCGTACTGAGCGCATCCCAGATCAAGGCCGGCATGCCGTTCTGCAAGCTCGGTGCGCTTACCGGTGAAACCTGTGGGACCGTCAAGAGCACTGACGGCGAAGTCATCGAGGCCAACGTGTTCGCTCAGCCCGGCGACAGCGGCGGTCCCGGTTACGTGAAGAACGCTGACGGCAGCGTGACCGCAGCCGGCATCGTGATGTCCACGTCGCTCGCGGGGGACCCCAACACCACGTACTTCGTCATGGTGCAACCGCTGCTCGGCAGATGGGGCGTGCACATCGTCGGCTAATGATTTCCCGTCCCGGCACAACCACTGCGAACCCTGGAATTCAGCGAGAACTCCTTCACGCCAATGGCCTTCGACGTTGCTCGATATCCTGGCGTCACCGAGGGGTGGCGCCTATATGGGCTCCACGGCGATCACGTAGTCGTTGCCGTGGCTCAGGCCGTTCTCGCGCAGTTCGAGTTCCAATGCTCGCGCCCGAAGCTCCTCGAGGTAGTCGCGCATGGCGATGCCGACGTCTTTCGACGGGAAGCGTTCGAGCCGCGCCAGACACATGTTGAGCTGACCATTGACGTAGCGAGCCCGGTAGCGGATGGGAAACCTTCGCGCTTCGAGCACGCGGAAGCCGGCCAGTCCGAGCCGTCGCTGCACCCAGTCGAGAGGAAATTCGCGGTACGGCCGCTCGCCGGCAAGCAGCAGGCAGGCGTCGCGGACGCGACCGATTTCGCAAATGACCCTGCCGCTTTCGGTCGTCGGCTGGAACTGGACGTAGGGCTCCAAGCCGATGATGTAGAGCCGGCCGCCTTCGGCGACGAGCGGTCGCAACCTTTCGAATACTCGACCCTGCCAGTAAGGGGCGAATCCCTCAATCGCGCCCACAAGGTAGTCGACCAGTACGGTGTCGAAAGTCTCGCCGGTAAGCAGGCTTTCATCGACCCAAGTGCCTACGAGTAGCCGATCCTGCGGACGCATCTGGGAACCCAGCGCGTCGCGGGTCTTGCCCGCCATGCTGTGTGCGGCGGTCACGGCCGTCCAGCGCTCGGTAGGTAGCGTCAGGATCCACTCGAGAGACTTCACCCCGGTACCGGCGTCGAGCAGGCTTCCCCACGGTCGATCACCGTGCAGAGTTTCGGCGTAGCGAAAAAGCGTCGAAATCCCGGTTTTCTCCTCCATGCCGATCACTTCTACCATCGGCGCAGCAGGAGGCTCCAGCCACCTTGGCCCGCACACTCATGGTCGAATCCGGGGCCCGGCGAAGCCCAGGGTCGTTGACTAGACCGCGACCACCGCGATGCCGAGCCCGATCATCATCACCGCGATCAGCCCGTCGAGGATGCGCCACGTCATCGGGGTCGCGAACAGTCCCGTCAGTCGCCTCGCACCAAAGCCGAGGCTGACGAACCAAACCGTGCTGGCGGTCACGGCGCCGACGCCGAACAGCCAACGGCCGTCCTGGTGTTCGTTGGCCAGCGTGCCTAAAAGCACGACCGTGTCGAGATAGACGTGCGGGTTGAGAAAGGTGAACGCCGCGGCCGTGACCAGGACCTCGGCCAGGCGGGCAGGCGCGGCATTCGACGGTTGCAGGGCCGGCGGCCGCCAGGAGCGCCTCGCGGCAAGCAGTCCGTAGCAGAACAGAAATAGCGCGCCACCGAACTTGGCGATGTTGATTGCGGCGGGGTGCGCGTTGATCAGTGCGCCGACGCCGGCGATACCCGCGGCAATCAACGCGATGTCGGAGACCGCGCACAGCGCCACGACGGGTAGCACGTGCTCGCGACGAATGCCCTGCCGCAGCACGAACGCGTTCTGCGCCCCGATGGCGGCGATCAGGGTGAACGACGCGAGGAAGCCGACGATCAGGGGCGAGTGCATGGCATCGACGTTAGGCACCCAGGATGGATCAGTACAGCTAAGGTTTCTTCATATGCATTAGAATCATTAATGTGAACATCGATGGTCAGCAGCTGGCCGCCTTCGCCGCAGTGGTTGAGTACGGCAGCTTCGATGCGGCGGCAGGCCGGATGCACATCACGCCGTCGGCGGTGAGCCAGCGGATCAAGGCGCTCGAGCAGCGCGTCGGTCAGGTCCTGATCCGTCGCGAGAAGCCCTGTGTGGCAACACCTGCGGGAGTGCCGCTGCTGCGGCTCGCCGCGCAGACTGCGCTGCTGGAAGCAGAAGCGCTGGCCGAGATGAGTGGAGGGTCCTCGGAACGCAACCGCGTCGCGATCGCGGTGAACGCCGATTCGATGGCAACCTGGTTCACCGCCGTGCTTTCCCGACTGTCTGAGGTCCTTTTCGATATCCGGATCGAGGACCAGGATCACTCGGCTCGGTTGCTGCGGGAGGGCGCGGTGATGGGCGCGGTCACCACAGAGCGCACAGCCGTGCCCGGATGTCGCGTGCTGCCGCTGGGAGTGATGCGCTACGTCCCGATGGCAGCACCGAGCTATGTCGAGCGCTATCTCCGCGATGGCTTCACAGCCGATGCCGTGGCTTCCGCCCCGTCGCTGGCGTGGAGCCGTGCCGACGCTCTCCAGGACTCGTTGCTGCGCAGAGCTTTTCGCCGAGACATCAAGCGTCAGGTACATTACGTACCCACTGCGGAGGGTTTCGGATCAGCTGTGCGCGCCGGGTTGGGCTGGGGCATGTTCCCCGAGATCCTCGCCGATATCCATCAGGCGGACGGATCGTTCGTCCGGATATCCGATGTGCATCTCGACGTGCCGTTGTTCTGGCAGTGTTGGAAGCTCGAAAGTTTTCTGGGGGACACCCTCACCGAAGCGGTGCGGTCGGCGGCGAAACCCAAGTTGGGTCGAATGGGTCGGACCCGCGTGTTCAGCTTGGGGGGCCGATTATCAATGGATGCGCGCGCTGCCGCCGAGGCCGATCTCTAGCACGCTTCCGGTGATGACCCCGGGGTCGGTGACCAGATACAGCACGCCGCGACTGACGTCCTCGGGTTGCAACCAGGGTTGCGGTATCGGGTTGGCTCTCATCATCCGGCGCACCAGATCGTCAGGGATGTCATCGCTTCCAGCGGGTTGCACCATCGGCGTTTGGACGGTGGTCGGGCAGATGACGTTGACCGTGATGCCGTCCTTAGCGACCTCCAGGGCGGCCGACTTCGCCAGGCCGATGACACCCCACTTGGTGGCGTTGTATGCGGCCAGCTCGGGGATGCCCATTCGGCCGCCCATCGAGGAGGTCACGACGATCCTTCCGAACCCCTGCTGTCGCATCACCGGTATGGCCGCCCGCAGGGTATGAAACGCACCCGTCAGATTCGTATCGATCAGCTGCTGCCAAACCACGTCGCTGACGTCTTCCAGTAGCCCGGTGCTGACGATTCCGGCGTTGGCCACCACGATGTCGAGGCTGCCCATGTCGGCGACCGTCTGCTTGATCGCGGCGCCGACTGCGGCCGAATCGCGCACGTCCAGGGTCAGCGGTAGGCAACGTCGGCCCAGCGCTTCAACCAGTTTCGTCGTTTCCCGCAAGTCGTCCTCGGTGCCCAGGGGGTAGGTCAGCTCCGTCATGGCATCGGGGACATCGGCGGCCACGATGTCGGCCCCTTCGGCCGCCAACGCCAGCGCGTGCGCGCGCCCCTGCCCTCGAGCCCCACCGGTAATCAGGGCCACGCGTCCATCCAAAGTACCCATAGGGGTAGAAGCTACCGGCAGATAGTGGACCGGACGCTTGCGGGCCTGCCGCGTGTCATGAAATCGATTGCTGTGGACTATATTCCGGTGCTAGCTACGGCCGCCGCTGCTCACGCTGCCAGAGCTGCTGCTACTGCTGGATTCGCTGCCACTGCTAGAGCTGCTTGAGCTGCCACCACTGCTCTCGCTGCCGCTACTGCTGAGGCTGCTTCCGCCGGCGACTTCGGAGCCTCCACTGCTAGAGCTGCCACTGACAGGCTTACTGCCGCTGGGGTTTTCGCCGCCGCCAGTCGGCGCGCCGCCGCTCGGGCTTTCACCACCGCTTGTTGACCCGCCGCCCGAGGGCGTACTAGCACCGGGTGACGCAGCGCCAGCAGGCGGGCCACTGCTCGGGCTTTCACCCCCGCCGACAGTCCCACTGCCACTGGGAGTTTGGCCGCCGCCGATTGGTCCGCTGCTGCTGGGGGTTTGGCCGCCGCCGACCGGCCCGCTGCTACCGGGATTGCCGCGGACTGGGCCCGGGCCGTTAACCGGCCCGCTGCCGGGATTGGACGGCGGCTCTTGCCCCGGAGGAGGTCGGTGTGGCGGCGACTTCGGTGGGGGAACGTAGATCGGCGGCGACGAGTGCGTCGGCGCCTCGAGCACCGGCGGACTCGCCGGCGGGTCGGGTAACTGAACCGGCGGCACCGGGGCCGGCGCAATCGGCGGAACGAACACCGGAACGGGGATGACCGGCGCCGCAGGCACCGAGGGGGCCGGGGCTGCCGGAACCACAACGGGCGGTGCCGCGGGGGCCGGAGCCATCGGCGGCGGTGCGGCTGGGGATGGATGGGGCATGCGAACCCGACGACGACCGAACTCGTCTACACACACCTCTACGCCAAGGCCGACCACGACGACGAAATGGCCGCGCTCGGGGCGCTAGCGGCTACACCGAAGTACCACGGCGACAACGTGATACCCCTGCACGGTTAGAAAGGTGCTAGACAGGTCCGCGCTTCAGTTGTGTCGCTGCTCGGATAACTTCAGAGAACCCAAAGTACAGGTGCACTAGCCCGAGCATGGACTGCATGAAGTTGTTGTGCTGGATCGCCTCAAGCTCGGGATCCTCGGCCAGCTTGTCGTATTCTTCGCTGTGCTTCCCGAAGTGGATCAGCTCGCCGTAGTTGAAGAAATTGATCAACTTGTCCGGGTTGACATCGTTGTACATGGCGACATCATCGATGTTGGGGCAGTGGTCCTTTTCCAGCACGATCCGATCAACGATATTTGGGAGAGGGCGATTCATCAGCGCCCCACGGGCTTTCTTCCACTCGTCGAGGATCGCCAGCCGCTGGGCGGTCCGACCGTCCCTGAATTGACGGGCATATTTGTTCAACAGGTTGATGACGACGGAGAAGTCCGGGTCACCGGTCGATGAGTGGTGCAACTGCCGAAACCGAGTGGCAAAGCCCACCGTCTGCTCGTCGTCGGTCTGGTCGATGTCAAAGCTCCAGTCACCGTTCTCGCCGTGAAGAGTAATGCCGCCTTTGTGGGCGACGACGGTGTACTTGGCCGTCTTCTCGCAGACATGGACGTACCGCTTGAGGCGACGCATATCCTCGGCTGGAATTTCGCCGGGCAGCCTCGGAAACCGAGCTGGATCGGGAAGGTTGAACGCGTAGGTCAACAGCTGCCACTGGTAGGCGAATGTCGACGGGTCCGACCCGAATTTTGCAAGCGGAGGCCGGAAATTGAGCTTCACCGGCAGCACCGAGTCGTGAAAAGTTGTCGCGTTGAACTGAACCGTGCCGCCTTGGTAGTCTTCAGCCATTGCCTGTTCCCGCTTACCCCGTTCTTTCGATTGAGCCCTGTGCCCGAACGCTTCAGTATGGCACTCCATGCGACCAACCTCAGGCCACGGTGATGCGGCGCAGTGCACCCCGGCCAAGCAGCAGCAGTCGGGGTACGGGCGGGGTACCGGCCCAGCAGCCGACGCGGTTCCGCGGGCAGAATGCCCTGGTAAACGTGGAGCCGATGACGGGAATCGAACCCGCGTATTCAGCTTGGGAAGCTGATGTTCTGCCATTGAACTACATCGGCGCAGTTGCCACAGAAGGCTAGCACCCGGGCGCCCAACCAGCCGGAACAGTTCAAGGACGTCGTCGGAATGCGCTTATGCCGTCAAATTTAAAATGCTCATATTTATTCTATTGTGATCATGCCGTAATGTGCCCTGGGTGGGTCGGCACAGATTAGCCAGCAAACGGCGTAAGTCACCGCTAGTCCTGGCTGCGCTGCTGACCCCCGCAGCGGTCTGCTTCGCGGTGGCTGGCGACGTCGGCCCATTTGCGGCCCAAGCGGAAGCCAAGGCCGTTATTGGTGATGTTGCGCCGAGCCGTTTGGAAATCGTCGCGGCGGAATCGAATTTGCCGCATAGCGCGGCAGGTCTGGGTGTCCTCGATAGCCAGCCTGCGGCATCGCGCTACCACGTTCGATCCCGGTTCCTGCCCGCCGGACTCGCGTCGGAGCAGGGCTTGCAGGTGCGAACGATCCTGGCGTCCCGCGCGATCACTGCGACGTTCCCCGAGATTCACGAAATCGGTGGTGTCCGACCGGATCCGCTGCCCTGGCATCCCCTCGGCCTGGCGCTGGATGTGATGATCCCCAATCCCGCGAGCCCGCAGGGGATCGCGCTAGGCAACGAGATCGTCGCGTACGTACTGAAGAACACGAACCGGTTCGGCGTACAGGACGCCATTTGGCGCGGCGTCTACTACACGCCCAATGGAGCCCAAGCCAGCAGGCTTGGCCACTATGACCACGTCCACGTCACGACGACCGGAGGCGGCTACCCCAAGGGTGGCGAAACGTATCTGGCGGACTGAAGCCAGGAAAACGAGCACTGGGCAACAGTTAGGCTCGTCGCGTGCTGCTCTCCGATCGTGACCTCAGGGCTGAAATCACTTCCGGCCGGTTGGGCATCGACCCGTTCGACGACACCTTGGTGCAGCCGTCCAGCATCGACGTTCGCCTCGACTCCATGTTCCGGGTCTTCAATAACACCCGGTACACCCACATCGACCCCGCCAAGCGGCAAGACGAGCTGACGACGCTGGTCGAACCAACCGCCGGGGAACCGTTCGTGTTGCACCCGGGCGAGTTCGTCCTCGGCTCCACCCTGGAACTCTTCGCGTTGCCCGAGGATCTTGCCGGGCGTCTGGAGGGCAAGTCGTCGCTGGGCCGGCTGGGCCTGCTGACGCACTCGACTGCCGGCTTCATCGATCCCGGCTTCACCGGCCACATCACCCTCGAGCTGTCCAACGTCGCCAACCTGCCGATCACGCTGTGGCCCGGTATGAAGATCGGCCAGCTGTGCATCCTGCGATTGACCAGTCCGGCCGAGCACCCGTATGGCAGTTCACGGGTCGGCTCGAAGTACCAGGGTCAGCGGGGACCGACTCCTTCTCGCTCCTACGAGAACTTCATAAGAACTACATAGCTCCGGCAAGCAGCCCGCACAGCCTTTCTGCGGGAGTATGGAATGGTCCGGGGTTGCGTATTCACCCGGGCATAGCTTGTCTTGCAACGCTTTTGGAGTGGTTGGTTTTGGATATCGTGCTCGGGGTGTCGATCGCACCGGCTTCGGTCCAGATGGTCCTGGTTGAAGGCGAAAATGCCGACGGCGCGTTGGTTGAAGAGGACGAGTTCCAGCTCACCGAGACCGATGACACCGAACCCACCGCCGTTCCCGATCGGGTGATCTCTGCGATCCTGGGTACCCGCGAGGGCGCCGCCGATGCCGGGCTTGAGCTGTCCTCGATCGGGGTGACGTGGACCGACCAGCTGCATGCGGCCGTGCTCGGCGACGCGCTGGCCTCCTACAAGCTCGAGAACGTGATGCTGGTCTCGGCGTTCCTGGCTGTCGCCGCGCTGGGTCAATCCGTCGGTGGGGCAATGGGTTACGACACCACCGCGGTGCTGTTCGTGGAGCCCGAGACCGCGACGCTGGCGCTCGTCGAGACCTCCGACGGGTCCATCACCGCCGTCTACAAGGAAGAGATTGTCGCCGAGTCCTACGACGAGGCCACCGCGCAACTCACCGGGATGATCGCTGGCCTCGACGAGCTGGACTTACCTCCGGGCGGTGTGTTCGTGGTCGGCTCGGGCGTCGACGTCGCGCCGATCAAGCCGGCACTGGAGTCGGCGACGTCTCTTACCGTGAGCGCACCCGAAGAGGCCGAGACGGCGCTGGCCCGCGGCGCCGCGCTGGCGTCGGCGAACGCACCGCTGTTCGCGTCGTCGACCGCGGCACTGGCCTACGCGCAGGACCCGGGCACCGGGGCCGTCGACCCGTCCGCGATGCCCGAATACTTCGGCGTTTCCTACTTTGCCGACGGCGCCGAACACGGCGACGGCGAGCTCGCCTACAGCCTGGTGCCGGACGACGACGCCGATGCTCCCACCGACGTCATCAACCCGTCCGACCTCATCGGACCGGCCGAGGGCAAACCGCGGCGCCGGCCGGTGCTGCTGCTCGGCAGCGGGATGGCAGTCGTCGCGATCAGCGCGGTGGTGGCGCTCGAGATCGCACTGGCGATTGGAATCCGCACCACGAACGTGGCCGTGCAGCCCAGCCCTAACCAAAACCTCATCGTCCCAACGCAACCGGCTCCCGCTCCGCCGGTTGAGGCGTCCGTCGCGAAGCCGAAGATCGTCCTGCCCGCGCCGGCCGCGGCACCCAAACCCGTGATGCCAGCGGCGGCGGCACCGCTGCCTGCGGCTCCGCCGCCGCTGCCCGCCCCTCCCATTGCTGCGCCGGTGCCAGTTCCGGTTGTGGTGCCGATTCCCGTGCCTCCGTTGCACGTGCCGGCTCCGGATTGGATCATGAGCCCGCCGGTGATCCAGGTCCCACCGCGCGTGCTGCCGCGGCCACCCGTGGTGCAGCAACCACCGCCGGTCCATCTGCCCGAGCCACCGGACTCGGGCACGATTCCGCAAGCGCCGCCGCATCCGACTCTTCCAGAATCCGGCCCCAACCCCCGTGACCCACAGAGTGGTCCCGGCGGTCAGGGCGGTGGGCATGCGCCGCCGCCCGGCACGGGTTCGGGTGGCGCCAACGGCGGCGGCCCTGGTCACTTTCCCGGTTCGGGACCCGGTGGTCAGGGCGGTGGGCATGCGCCGCCGCCCGGCACGGGTTCGGGTGGCGCCAACGGCGGCGGCCCTGGTCACTTTCCCGGTTCGGGACCCGGTGGTCCCGGCGGCCGGCATGCCTCGCCCCCCGGCACAGGTCCCGGTGGTGAGGGTGGCGGTGCTCCCATTCATGTTCCGGGCACAGGTCCTGGCGGCGGCAGTCCCACTGGCGGTGGCGGACACTCTCCGGGCGGCCCGATCGGCGGTGGCGGCCACGCCCCCAGCGGCCCCATTGGTGGGGGCGGACCCATTGGCGGCGGGCATACTCCGAGTGGGCCCATCGGTGGCGGCCACAGTGGTGGCGGCATTGGCGGTGGTGGTGGCGGCCACAGCGGTGGCAGCTTTGGGGGTGGTGGCGGAAGCCACAGC
>NZ_BFCH01000018.1:0-610143 GCF_003112775.1 Mycobacterium montefiorense
GGCGGGGGCTTCGTGGTGGCCGCGCCCTGCGGCCGGGCGCCGGCGTTGGTCGCGAAGCGCGGGTCGGCGGCCAGGCCCGGGACGCAGCCGGTCAGCAGGGCGGTCACCGCGACCAGGGTCGTCGCGGACCTGATGTGCCGACTCATGCCGACCACAGTAGCCATCCCGGGTGGTATCGCCGGGCTAAGCCCGCACGTAGCGCGTGTACAGGTAGCCGGCGTCGTCGCTCAGGATGTGGGTGCAGCCCATCTTGGTCATCACCTGGCCGGGCCCCGTCGCGATACGCCGGGCCAGCCCTCCCACGAGATACGGCGCGATCGTCAGGCACAGCTCGTCGAGCAGATCCCGCTGTATGAAAGCGCCGAGCAGCATCGGCCCGCCTTCGGTCAGCACCCGCCGCAGTCCTCGAGCCCGCAGGATCGCCAGCAGGGCGGTCTCGTCGACTTCGCCGGGATCGCGGCCGGAACAGTCGATGACCTCGGCCAGGTCGCCGAGCAGGCGACGGGTCTCGTCGGCCGCCGCACTGCAGGTGAGAACCAGGGGCGGCACTTCGGTCCGGGTGAACACCCCCATATCCCGATCCAGGGCACCGGACTTGGTGACGATGGCCAATTGCGGCACTTCGCTTTGCCCGCGGGCCTGCCGGCGCTGGCGCTCGGCGATTCCCGCGTGCGCGCCGGAATAATTCTCGACCCGCACCGTGCCCGCACCGACGACGATGACGTCCGCGAGTTCGCGCAACAGAAAGAAGATCAGCCGGTCACCGGGGCCCGCCATCGGGCCGGTCTTACCTTCGGCGGTGGCCCCACCGTCGATGCTGGTGATGAAGTTCGCCCGCACCCAGCTCTGATCGGTGTCCGGATAGGCGTAGAGCGCAGGGAGTTCGCCCTCGTCGAGTTCGCGCCCCGATCCGAAAAGGGTCAACGACGTCTCGGCGGCTCTGCCGCTGCCAGACTCGGGCATGAGGACGATTGCAGCACGCCGTTAGAGTTTTCGCATGCACGGGTCCACCTCAGCGGATGGTTCTTCGCCGGTGGACCATCTGGTGGATCGGCATCCGAGTGTCTCGCCGGAACGGCTGATCGCCCAATTGCGGCCGCCGCCAACGTTCGCCGATGTGAGCTTCGCGACCTATCGCCCGGATCAGGCGGAACCGACCCAGGCCGCGGCGCTCGCGGCGTGTCAGGACTTCTGCGGTGAGGCCGTGCAGCGGCGTGCGGGCCGGCGCAAGCTGTTGGGCAAACGGGCGGTGTTGCCGGGTGTGGGCATCTACCTGGACGGCGGATTCGGCGTGGGCAAGACGCATCTGCTGGCCTCGGCCTACTACCAGTTGCCGGGTCCAGGGCCCGACGGCTCGCCGGATGCTTCGACCCATGCCCACGCTCGTCCCAAGGCGTTTGCGACATTCGGGGAGCTGACCCAACTCGCCGGGGTGTTCGGCTTCACCGAATGCATCGACCTGCTGGCCGATTACACGGTGCTGTGCATCGACGAGTTCGAACTCGACGACCCGGGCAACACCACGCTGGTCTCGCGGATGCTGTCGTCGTTGGTCGAGCGGGGTGTGTCGGTGGCCGCCACCTCCAATACGCTGCCCGAGCAGCTCGGCGAGGGCCGTTTTGCTGCCCAGGACTTTCTGCGTGAAATCAACACGCTGGCAAGCATTTTCACTACCGTGCGGATCGAGGGCCCGGACTACCGGCATCGCGGCCTGCCGCCCGCCCCGCAGCCGCTGTCGGACGACGAGGTCGTCGCACGTGCGGCCGGCGTTCCCGGGGCGACGCTCGACGACTTCGATGCGTTGCGTGCGCATTTGGCGACGATGCACCCGTCGCGGTACCTGACCTTGATCGAAGGTGTGACGGCGGTGTTCCTGACCGGTGTGCACGGTATTGGTGACCAGAACGTCGCGCTGCGGTTGGTATCGCTGACCGATCGCCTGTATGACGCCGGCATTCCGGTGGTGGTGTCCGGCGCGAAACTGGACACCATCTTCAGCGAAGAGATGCTGGCCGGCGGTTACCGAAAGAAATACCTGCGGGCCACCTCGCGGCTGTTGGCGCTGACCGCCCCGGCTAGCCAACCTCGCGAATCATGACGTAGTCGTTTTCGAGGTGGGCACCTACTCGAAACGTCCTGGTGCCATTGATATTAAATCCGCTCTTGGCGTAAAAGCGTTGGGCGCGTTGGTTTGCCTTGCTGACACCCAGCCACATGCAGCGCACACCCCAGTCGGCCGCAATCGCCAGCGCAGCGTCCATCAGCGCCGCCGATGCTGTGCTGCCGTGGTAGTCGGGCAGCAGGTACAGCTTCGACAGCTCGGCCGCCGGGCGGATCTCGACGGCCTGTTGCACGCCGGCGTCGTCGGAGACGCCGCGAACCACCATGGCGTAGCCGACGATCCGGCCGTTGCGGCGGGCGGCGACAATCGCCCGGTCCGGATCGCCGAGATACTCACCGAAGCGAGCGGGCGACAGGTTGACGTCAACGAACGTCGCGATGTTCTCCGGCGTCGCCGTGGGCGGACACGCTAGCGGAAAGGTAAGGGCCGCGACGCTGGCCAGTTCCGCGATATCGACGGGATCCGTCGCGACCCGGCCGATGGTGAGGGTCAGAGGTTCCACTGCGCGAGGTGCTTGCCGGTTTTGCGGTCCAGCAGCACGACGTTGGAGACCGGGTCGCGGTAGGCATCCCAATACACCCCGCCGCGCACGATCGCCCCGTTCGGCGCGTTGACGAGCACGTTGTCCAGGGCGTCGGGCGCATCGGTGGCCCGCGGCTTGTAGGCGTCGGCGAACGGAGTCACCCCGTCGAAGCTGAACGCGGTCGCCATGACGAAGGGGTTGGGCACCTGGATCGCGCGGACCGTCACGTCGGCGCGGTTGGGCGTGCTGCCGGGGAAGCTTTTGATCGGAACGCCGCTGCGGGTGTAGCCGAATCCGGGCGGCGGGTCGCAGGGGGACACGCTGCTGACGGTGACGTCGGCGATGTAGGTCCCGGTGTCCACCCGCAGCGTGTCGCCGATGTGGCCGATCGGCGCATCCTGAGCCTGCGCGCGCGGAGCGGCAACCCCGGCCGCGGTGAGGCCCGCGGCGGCGACGAGCAAGGTCGACAGGACGATCAGCCAGCGGCGCATCTTCGAATAATTGCACACCGCCTATCGCGAACGGGAGGGGTTAGACCGGCCGCTACCGCGCCCGATCGGCCGCCTTGACCAGGGCTCCGGTCGGTCGCGACGGCCTTTTGTCGCCGGTTACGGCGGCGGGATGCGAGTTTGCCGCTGGTCTGCGACTATCAGGGGGCTATGAGACGCCTTCTGATGCTGGTGAGCGCCGTCGCCATGGTCGGCATGCCCGCCCCGGCTTACGCCGACGGCATGGACGACCAATTTCTCGCCGCGCTCCAGGCGTCCGGTGTCACCTTCCCGGACCCGGCTCGGGCGATCGCGGCGGGCAAGTGGGTGTGCCAAGCGGTCGGCCAGGGCACGCAGATGGTGGATGTCGTCAAGACGGTGGAAGACCGTAACCCCGGCCTGCGCGAGGACAACGCCGCCAAGTTCGCGGCGATAGCTGCCACGGCCTATTGCCCCAGCGCGCTGCCGCACACCAGCTCTAACAGCAGCGGCCCCCAGTAACAACCGGGCTACTCGGTTTCGGCCGTGTCGGTGGTGGGTGGCGCTGCGCGTCCCCGGCCAGGTGCCCGCCCCAGTTCCAGGGGACCCATTCCTGTCGCCGTGCGTGGGGGAGTCGTCGGACTCCGTCGCTTGCGCCAGTGGCCGGCTCCCGAAATGCGCCAATCGGCTGCCCATCTCCACTCGTAGATTTGCGGCGTGCCCAGATTCGAGGCGATCGCGGCCATCCGAAGGTTGGCGTTGTCAACGGCCATCCAGGACGCGATGACCCAGACGTTGTCGAGTGACTCTTCGGGAATCTCGAAGCCCCAGGACATTTCGTCGTCATTGCAGCCCATCGACGGGCGTATCGCCGGCTTGGGCGTCGGCGCGTCGAATGGTTTACCGTCCGCTTCAAGGTCGAGTCCCACTTCGTAGCGCACGGTCGGGCCGACCATTCGCATGCTCACCTGCAGCCGGGCAATGTTCTTCCGGCGGGGCGGCAGGCGGTCGATCACCAGCGCGACGCCCTTGGCGCCCGCTCTTCGGCGGTGCGCGGGCAGCCGATTCCATGCGGCAATCAGCGCGACCACAGCGATGATGCCGACAAAGACGTCGAGAACAATCAAGATGGCAGCCACGTCGTCCTAGCCAACACCATCCGAGCTTGCGGCGCTGCGGCGCCTCGGCGAGATGCGTGGTTCCCACAACTCTGGGAGAATCGGCGAGTTATGAGACGCCTCATGATGCTGCTAAGCGTCGCCACGACGATTGTCCTGGCGGTTCCGGCGCACGCCGACCCCAGCCCGAGCCCCAGTCCCGCGCCGGACCCGGCCGCCGATGCCGCCTTCCTTTCCGAGCTCAAGGACGCCGGGCTGACGTATCAGGACCCGGCCGCTGCGATCTCGGCGGCCAAGACGGTATGCGAGCTCGTCGACACCGGACACTCGGACCAGGAAATCGTCAACAACCTTCAGCTGCACAATCCGGGATTTGCCGATACCGGCGCCGCCAAGTTCACCGCGATCGCCGCCGGCTCGTATTGCCCCAAGTATCTGACCGGCGAGGGTCGCGGACCCAAGCCTGAGGGTGCCGCCGGCAACTGAGCGCCGCTTGCGGCCCGCATACGCTAGGGGCTATGCCCCTCGATCCGGGCCCGCTGACATGGGGCGCCTTGATACAGACCTGGTATCTGGACCCCACCTCCGCGGCGGTGCTCGTGATGGTCGCGGGCACCTACGCGTGGTGCTACCGACGGGCCCGCGGCGGCGCACGATCTGTCGAACCGGCGGCGGCCGGATGCTTCGGCGTCAGCATTGTGCTCTGGGCAGTGGCCACCGTCAGCGCGATCGGAAGCTACGCCTACTTGCTGTTCTGGATGCGTGCGCTGCAGGTACTGCTGCTGCTGTATGTGGTGCCGTTCTTCCTCGCGCAGGGCAAGCCGGTCAGCGTGCTGCGTGACGCGCTCGGCGTGGACCGTATCGAGAAGCTGCTGGGGACCCGTTGGGCCCGAATTCTCGTGCACCCGTTGACGACGTCGCTGGCGATGCTGGCCACGCCCTGGCTGCTGTACCTGACACCGTGGTACACGGCGGCTCTGCAAAACGAATGGATCGGCGCGCTTACCCGAATAGTTTTGGTAATCGTAGGGTTTGGATACTTTTACGCCCGGCTGCAATCCGATCCCGTGCCTCGCAAATACCCCCAGCTGATCTCGCTGCTGATCTCGGTCGCCGAGACCCTCGGTGACGGAGTCCTGGGGTTGGTCATTTGGCAGGGCTCGTTGATCGCCGCGGCGTATTACTCGGCCTTGCACCGCTCCTGGGGCCCGGACCAACGGCTCGATCAGACCATCGGAGCCGGCGTGCTGTGGATTCTCGGAGACGTGGTCGGGTTGCCATTCGTGCTGCTGCTGATGCGCGCGCTGTCTCGCGACGAACGGGCGCACGCGGTCGAGGTCGACGCCGAGCTGGATCGGACGGAAGTGGTGGGCAGCGACGACGCCGACGCTGCGCCCGCGGGGTTGTGGTGGGAGAACGACCCGCAAATGCGCGAGCGATTCCGCCGCGGCTAGCGGCCGACAAGCCGTCGGCCGTCATTCAGATTCCCGCAATGCGATCGACGCCTTCGCGGTAGCGCTCGGCGCGAGGGTGTGGTTGGTTAATTGGAAACTATTTAAGGGGATTCACTTCGAGTTCATCCGGGGATCGGCTATGTTGCCCGGGACGCTGGCAAATCGGTACGACACCCAAAGGAGTCAATGGTGAAGAAGGCATCTGCGGTCGCAGCCGGTCTGGCGGCAACCACTCTGGTGATCGGCGTGGCAGTCACCGGATGTGGCGGCGACAAGTCGTCTGGCCCATCGTCGTCAGCGAAATCGTCGTCGACGACTACTTCCGCGGCGTCCTCCTCGGCCGCACCGACATCGAGCAGCGCTGCCGCCCAGCCTTCGGACTACAACAACCTGCTGATCAAGGCCACCGACATTGTCGTGCCGGGGGACAGCTTCAGCCCGCCCAAGACGCGGCAACTGACCGACCCGGCATCGGGCATCGAGGGCGTGTTCGCGAACCAGAATGGCGCGCGCAGCATCACCGACTCGCTGCTCGTCTACCCCGACCCGGGCGCGGCGGACAAGGACCGTGATTCGCTCACCAAGTCTTACGTCGATCCTCAGAACGGCGCGATCAAGGGCGGAACACCGGCGCCGGTCGATGTGGGTGTCGGCGGCACGATCATTTCGGGACCCTCGGCCGACGGCAGTAAGGCGAAGACGTCGGTGATCTTCGGTGAAGGCAAGGTGGTCGCCCTCATCGAGTTCGAGAGCGCGCCGAACGACCTGGTGCCGGCGGACATCGTCCTGGATGTGGCGCGCAAGCAGGACGCGGCCATCAAGGCCGGACTGCCCGGCTAGACAACGAAAGGCGCTGCAGCGCGCCGTGTTTCAAGTCAGCAGCAGTGCTCGCCCCGCCATGCCGTGCGGCCCTCCTTGACGGCGACCGCGGCGATCACCAACGCCACGACCGGATCGGCCCACGACCAGCCGAACAGATAGTTCAGCAGCAGCCCGACCAGCAGCACGCCGGACAGGTATGTGCACAGCAGTGTTTGGTTGGAGTCGGCGACCGCGCTGGCCGAACCGAGTTCTCGGCCGGCGCGCCGCTGTGCGTAGGACAGCAACGGCATGACCACTAGCGACACCGCCGCCAAAATGATTCCGGCGGCCGAGGTTCCAGCGGTCTGTCCGCCGAGCAGGGAGCGAATCGACTCGAGCGTCACGTAGCCGGCCAATGCGAAGAATGACAGCGCGATAACCCGTAACGCGGCCCGTTCGCGGGCCTGCGGGTCGGTGCCGGAGAACTGCCAGTACACCGCTGCGGCAGAGGAGACTTCGATGACCGAGTCCAGCCCGAACCCAATCAACGCCGCCGAGGACGCCACCGCGCCCGCCGAGAGCGCGACGACCGCCTCGATGATGTTGTAGCTGATTGTCGCCGAGACGAGCAGGCGCACTCGTCGCGACAACACGGCACGGCGTTGTGGCTCAACGGTATTCGTTGTTGCCGGGGTGCAGCACTCGTCATGGCAGCAGTCTGTCGCCGGCGCGGAGAGCGGCAATGCGCGGCCAGTTCGGCCCAAGGCGTCCCCGTCGTTCATCGCGCCGTGCCCGCCTTGCTCGGCGCGGGGTCGTCAACGCACGGCTGATCGGTGTCGACGGCGAGCACCACCTGGACCAACTCACCCAGTGCGCGGGCAAGGTGCGCATCGGCTAACGCGTACCGGACCTGTCTTCCCTCGTAGGTGGCCACCACCAGGCCGCAACCGCGCAGGCAGGACAGATGGTTGGAAACGTTGGAGCGGGTCAGACCCAGCCGGGACGCCAATTCGCCCGGGTAGCAAACATCATCGAGCAACGCCACCAGAATCCGGCACCGCGTCGGATCGGCCAGGGCGCGCCCCAGCCGGGCCAGCGCGGACTCCCGCTTCTCACAAGTCAGCATGCAGAGAACAATACAGCGTTCGCTGAAATAAAGCAGTACCTCCAGCGGTCAGCGTCCCGTGCGGGCGCTGTCTTCCAGCAGATCGGCGGTGCTTGCCACGCTTTCTGTCGGCGTGGCCATCAGGGCGGCAATCGCACGTGCACGAGTGGCGTAGTCATCAGTGAGGATGCCGCCCAGCGCCGCGACCAGTGAACCCAGGGTGGTCGCCCGAAAATCCTGGCCGGAGCCGACTTTCAGCCGTTCCACGGTCGCGGCCCAGACCTGTTGATCGTCGACGCCGAGCCAGAGGATCAACGTGGGAATGCCGGCTCGCATGCCCGCGGCCGTGGTTCCGGCGCCTCCGTGGTGGACGACCGCGCGGCACGCCGGAAAGACGGTTGCGTGATTCACCTCGTCGACAACCTTGACGTGGTCGAAATCCGGAACGCCGGTGAAGTCGTTGGGGCCGCTGCAAATCAGCGCCCGCTCGCCCAACTGTGCGCAGGCCGCGGCGATCGCCCCGACGGTGTCGGCGGAGGTGACCCGCACGCCGCTACCGAAGCCGAAGTAGATCGGTGGTGTCCCGGCGTCGATCCAGGACATCGCCTCGGCGTCGCCATCGGCCGGCAGCTCAAGGGTCGGTGAGCCAACGCAGGGCCGCCGCAGGCCCTGCTCGGCCCACTCGGCGGCCAGGCCGGGAAAGCAGAGCCTGTCGTAGGCCTGGATCTCCAATGCGGTGTGCCCAGTGGTCTCCGGCAAGCCGAGTTCGCGGCGCTGGGCCTGCGCGGCGTCGGTCGCCAGACGCACCAGCATGTCATTGCGGGGCGCGGCGCCGTCCGGGAAGAAGTGCAACGCGGCGGACGGAATGCCTTGGTAGCGCGCAACATTGGCGGCAAGGCCCTGCTCGCTTTTACCTGTCAACACCAGGTCGGCGCCATCGGCCAGCGCCAGCAACGTCGTGCCCCACTGAACCCACGCCGCTTTCAGGTGATCCGCGAAGGCCGACATCATCATGATCGGGTTCTGCAGCGTGGTGGGCGCGAAATCCTCGTTCTGCGGCGGGTTCGGCCCGAACGCCCCCGCGGCAAGCCCCGCCGATTCCACAAAGCCGATCATGTTGGGTGTGACCGCTAAGGACACGTCGTGACCCCGACGCAGTAGCTCCCGTCCGACGGCCGCGAAGGGCTCGACGTCGCCGCGACTGCCGTAGCCGGCGAGTGCGAATTTCACGGGCAGAACCTTGCCGGTCGGGCCGGTCGGGCGCAAGCCGGGACCGCGGCGGCCGAGGTGGTGGCGAGGTCATAGGAATCTCATATTTTCTGCCGCCGGATTCCGCGTTGCGCCGTCAGTTGGCGGCGGTCAAGGATCCGATGCAGTAACTTCGGTGCGATCATGGAAGCTCTTTTGCTGGCGCTTGCCGGTCTGGCCTTCCTCGACTCGCTGAATGTCCTCAATGTGGGTGTCGTCTCAGCCGTCGTCTATGCCAGCCGACTCGATCGTCGATCGCCGGTCCCAGGCGGCTTGAGCTTTATCGCTGGTTTGTTCGCGATCACCACCACCTTCGGTGTCTGCACCGTACTCGGCCTTGGCTTCTTGACGCATTCGGTCGACTTCAAAATCACACCGGCATTTCGCTTTTGGGGCCAGCTGCTGCTGGGCGTGGTGCTGATGTGTCTGGCCTACTTCCCGTTGACCGCGCAAACATCGGCGCCGGGATGGGCGCTGGCGGCCATGCGGCAACGCCCCTGGTTGCTCGGAATTCTTGGCGCCGCGGTCGGGATGGGGCAGGCGCCGACCTCAATTCCCTACATCACCGGATTGGCCACACTCGCCGCGGTGCATCCGCGACCGCCGGCCTGGCCGCTGCTGATCTACGGCTATTGGACGCTGGCCCTGACGCCGTCGGTGCTGATCCTTTTTCTGGCCACTCGAAAGACGAAGCGAGCGGTCCGGATGCAGCGCGGGATCGTGCGCGGAATGACTCGCTACGGACCCATTTCGGTGCGAATATTGTTTTTGGTCGTCGGGGTTGGACTAGTAGCGGACGCCCTGCTATTTCGCAGCGTCCTGTGGTGAAGCTAGCTTGAGCGCCGACAACTCGGGTGGATGACGCTGGGATTGAGGTACGCCGGGTGAGACGCAGTTGATGGCAGCACCGCGTCACCCGATCCGCGTGCTCACGATCGGTAACGCTCCGGCCGGGCCCAACAGCCGCGGCGGTATGGCGACGGTGATGCGGCTGCTGATCGAGGACACCGACTCGCGGTTCCGTCTTCGCCTGGTGCCTACCTATGTCGACGCCTCCGTAGCGGCGCGGCTATGGACCGGTATAACGGGCATGCTCAAGGCGTCCCTGCGGCTGCTCTTCGGCTCGGTCGACGTGCTGCATGCGCACTATTCGTTGCGCGGCAGCGTCGTCCGCAAGTCGGTGCCGTTATTCGTCGCGCGGGTGCGCGGCGTCCCGACAATTGTTGATTGCCACAGCTCACACTTTTTCACCTGGCTCGATGGTCTCTCGCCGCTGCAGCGACGTGCGGTCTACGCCGCGTTGCGTGCCGACTATTCCGTGGTGCTCGGTCAATCCCATCTGCAGAAGTCGTGTGTGCGTCTCGGGTTCGACGAAACCAACACACGAGTGCTGTACAACCCCGTGGTCCTGCCCGCCGTCGAGCCGTCGCCGCGCACCGTTGGGCCATTGCGGGTGGTGTCGCTGGGCAGATTGGGCGCCAACAAGGGAAGCTATGACCTGGTTCGCGCAATTGGTCTGCTGCCCAACGATATTCGAGCCGACCTGCGGGTCACGCTGGCCGGCGACGGTGAGGTGGAGCGGGTTCGCGCGTTTGTCCGTGCCAACTCGCTGGACGACGTCATCGATGTCGTCGGCTGGGTCGACCCGCAACGCCGCGACGAGCTGTTGGCCGAATCGGCGATCTTCGTATTGCCCAGCTACAGCGAGGGTCTTCCGATGGCGGTGCTGGAGGCGATGGCCAACGGCGTGGTCCCGGTGACCACCGCGGTCGGTGCAATCGCGGAAGTGGTGACCGACGGGGTGAGCGGTGTGCTGGTCACGCCCGGCGATCCCGTCCAGCTGGCGGCGGCGCTGCAATCGCTCATCACCGATGGCGATCTGCGAAATCGGCTCGCCGCCGCGGCCTACGCACGTGCCCGCGAGCTCGACATCGACCGCTGGCGGGAGGCGCTGCACGATCTGTGGCTCGCTGCCGCGTCCCGCGGCTCGCGCTAGCGGCGGGGCAGCCCGCCCGAGACCAGGAGCCGGAAGTAGTCGAAAGACGAATTACTGCCCAGCGCCAGCCGCGGCAACGCCATCGGGTCGCTGTGACGGTCGGCGAATCCCGGCGTGGTCGATAACGCCCAGCGCACGCCGCGCTCGCGCAGCACGTTTTGGGTGCGGCCGTCGAAATCCTGCGGCCGACCATTAGGGTAAGCGAAAATTGTTGGTGTGCAGCCAGTCTCACGCTCTAGCGTGATGCAGGAATCCGTGATCTCCTGTTCGACCTTGTCGTCGCCGCAGCGCGCAAGAATGGGGTGGGTCACCGAATGCGGGTGCAGCGTGACCAGGCCGTCGGCGACCATCTCCCGGGCTTCATCCCAGGAGAGCATCCGGAACGGACCACCGTCGCCGTCGCGGTGGCCCAGCGCATCCAGAATCTTGTCCAGCACCGCGATCCGTTGCGCGTCGGGCAGGTCTTTGCATCGCTGCACCGCGGCCGCATAGACCTTGCCGCGGTTGGCATTCCCGACAAGCGATCTGGTGCCCAGGCTTAGTGCAGCCAGATCAGCCTCGGTCGCTTTGGTGCGGGCGATCGCCAGCCAAAGCCGGTCGGGCCATAGGGTTTCGTCGCTGTCCATCGGGCCCGTCGCCAGGAACACCGCGGCGGGCAGTCCCAGCTCGCGCAACACCGGGGCCGCGTGGGTGGCGAGGTTGCGGGTGCCGTCGTCGAAAGTGATGGCCATCGCCCGTGGCGGTAACGTCCCCGCGGCAAGGCGCTCGAGGGCGTCGGCGAGTGGAAGGACGTTGAAGTGCTTACGGATGTATTCGAGTCGGCGGCGATACGTCGCCGAGTCGAGTACATGCCAGCACGCCGGCGACAACGGTTCGTCCTCGACGCCATGGAACATCACGATCGCGAGCCGATCGCGGTGTCGCCGCCGGGTCAACGCCGGGACGCCGGCGGCGCAAAGCAGCCCGGCCGCGAGGCTTTTGACGGTCTCCCGTGTCGCGGGTGGGGCGAGATCTGTCAGTCGTGCCATCAAGTGCGGAACTCTAGCCACCCTCGCCGATCCGGCTCCGGCAGCTCGCGTTGCTACATCCAGTCGCGACAGCAGCCGTTCGCCTGCAGTTCATTCAAAAGTTCGGGTGTGATCCTATGCTCACATCCATGAAAACAGCACTAGCGGCATCACTGATCGCCCTACCCGCCCTGCTGTGTTCCGTGCCAGCAGTCGCCAACGCCGACCCGGAGAATACGCCCGACTACATCTCCTATCTCGACCAGAACAACATCAAGTACAACAGCCACGAAACGATCGTTCACGTGGGAACCACTCTGTGCAACGAGCTGCGCAACGACATCCTCCCGCCCGATCAGGCGTTAGCGCGGATCCAGAACATGGGGTACAGCAAGCAGCAGACGAAGGTGATCGCCTTCGCCGCGGTCGAGGCGTTCTGCCCGGACATGGACGTGGACGCCCAGAAGGCGCCCAAGTCGTAAACGCGCCGCAAGGCCGTTATGGGTATTTCGGGTCGCCACCCATCGTTTTCGTGACCGTGATGTTATTTGCGCCGAAGTTTGCTGAGGCGCCGGGCCAGCAGATGGTCCGCGAAGAATTGGCCGACTGATCACATGGCCGAAACCCGGTCATGGCACGGTGGCCGCGTGCCAGCCGAATCGCGGGTTAGCCCATCACGCGCGGTCGACCGATTCCACAAGTCTTGTGCGGCGGTCGTCGGTCGGCTCCCGTTCGGGCTCGGTTCGGTCATTGCGCCGACGTTCCTCGGCTTCTGCGTGATCAACGGCTTTACCTTCAGCGCCGACCTCGCGCTGCTCACCTTGCTGCGCAGCGGGCTCGGCCTCGCGGTGCCGATCGCCGTCACGGTCGCCTACGCATGTGCCTTCGCGCTCAGTTACGTGCTCAACCGCACCTTCAACTTTGCGTCCCATGGCGCGGTCGGCCCACAGGTCGCGGTCTACGTCGTGGTGGTCGTCGTCAACTACCTGGCTTTCATCCTTGGGGTGACGAGCGTGTTATCGGCCATCGGCGTGCAATATCAGCTGTCGCGAATCGTGGCGGGCATGTGCGAAGCGGTGTACATGTACAGCGCGATGAGATGGGTCGTCTTCCGTCGCTGACCCGCGGCGCACAGCGTGCATTCGCTGCCTAGTGTGGAAGTGACTCAGTGCGAAGGAGGCATCCGTTGAGCGGGCACGAAGTAAAGATGATCATTCTGTCGACCGACGACTTGGACGAATCGATCCGGTTCTACAGCGAGACCCTGGGCATGGCACTGAAGTTCCGCGATGGCGCCCACTTCGGGGCACTCGATGGTGGGCCGGTCACTCTCGCACTTGCGACGGACGTCGACCATCCCATACCCGGTCAGGTTGTCGTCGGTATCAAGACCGCTGATGTCGATGCCGCGGCGAAGGCGGTCCAGGCCAGCGGTGGCGGCATCGTGAAGGGCCCGTACGACGACGCCCACGAACGCCGTGCCGTGGTGTACGACAACAAAGGCAATGGGTTGGTGTTCTACAAGCCGCTGGCCCGCTGAAGGACGCGCATCACGCGGTGGGGCGCTGCTCGACTTGTTGTTGGGCGAGGTGAGAGCCGTTGGCTTGGAAGATAACTCGTTGACCCACCGTGACGGCGTGGTCCGCGAAGCGCTCGTAATAGCGGCTCAGGAGAGTGACATCGACCGCGGCGGCGACGGTGTGAGACCACTGCCGATCCATCAGGGTCGTGAAGACAAGCCGGTGTAGCTCGTCCATCGCGTCGTCGTCGGCGGCGAGTTTGGCAGCGTGATCAGGATTTCCGGAAAGCACGACATTCGTCGCGTTCCGGCTGAGATCCACAGCGATGCGGCCCATTTCGGCGAAGCAAGACTTGATGTCATCGGGGATCGCGGTGCCGGGGTGGCGGCGGCGGGCAGTGTCGGCGACATAGTGGGCCAGCGCGGCCATCCGGTAGACGTCGGCGACGTTTTGCAGGCTGGCCAGAATTGCCCGCAAGTCCGTGGCGACCGGCGATTGCAGCGCCAGCAGTGTGTAAGCGTCGTTTTCGGCCTGCGTGGCCCGGGCCATCAATTCTGGATGGGCGCTGATCACGGCTTCGGCCAAGACGATGTCGGCGCTCAGCAGGGCTTCGGTGGCCTGCGCCATCGCGGTGCTGCTCAGATCGCACATGTCAGCAATGCTCTGGCTCAGCGCGTCGAGCTGGTTATGGAACGCGGTCCGCATCTGGTTTAACTCTTACGTTCCGGCGGCCAGCCGATGGCTTCCAAGCGACGCTGCACCCGATCGAGCTCGTCGGCCGAGGGTGGCTCGTTGGTGATCCGTGTGATGGCTGAGCCGATTTCAGCCGTGTCGATTTTCAACTCGTCGCGGGCTGCCAGATGTGCAGCGACCGCTGCCACGTCGTCGTCGGTGAGCCGACGGCGAAGCACGGCCAGCAGCGCGAAGGAGTCCGCCGCGGGGACCCCCTGCGGGTAGCCGGCCCGGACGAACTCCACCATCTTCATCACCACGTCGGCGAGATTCACACTCATGGATGGCGGATGCCACGAATCGGTCCGGTTAAACGTGAACGTTTGCCCACACGACGGTTGACCAGAGGGGCCGTGACCTGCGTTGTCGCGAGGCGTCTGCGGTACGAGTCGCAGATCTCGGCAAGAAGTCACGAAAACGGCACGCGAATCGGAGGCTGAAGCTAGCATCGTTTAATGGCCGACGAGGCGGCCACCGGGAGGATCCTCGGTGGCCGCTTCACTTAATTTTTCCGGCCGACAGCCCTCGCCCCTGCCAAGCGCAAGGCTTTGTGCCGTGCCTGCGCGCACGGCTTCACGTCCCCGAATTTGCTTGCATCCCAAGGTAATTGCGGTGAGCCGTAGCGGTTCTGTGGCGTCCCGGTGAAGGTGGGGCGGCGAGCGCTCGACGCCCGCCGGCGCCGGTGCGGGAACACCGGGGCGCAGGGAGATCCTCAGGGTCGGCGCAAGCTGGCTCAACCGAAACGCTGATGGCCGCTGCGGCGCGAGTGCGGTGAAAGGCACCCAGCCTGATAGCACACGCCTTGGCGCTGGGTACCGAGAAATTGGCCAGATCATTGAGAATTCTGATCCTGCCGCCGACATGCGGCCAATTGATCTTGATGTCTAAACAATCGATCTTGATGACTTGGAATTCGAACTTGACGCCGCCGATAATTTGTAGAAGTTTTATGGTTTAGTTCCGCTCAGTTGGTGGTATTCGCGACGCATTCAAATCAGGCTTTCGGGTGGGAGGTCAGAATGGAGACGGTCGGAGCTCTGTTTATTGCTTCGGTTGGCGCGTTCCTGCTAACTATCGGTATCGGAAGTTCTGATTGCGTCAGCCAATGCTTCGGCAACGGCGCGGGCATGCAGTGCACCTCCTGCGACTCGCCCAAGGATGGCGAGAGCCGCATGGCCACCTTGTTTGAGTAGATAATCACTGCTCAGAGCGATTTCATCTGGATTGGTCCGCTGCTGCCAGGCGATCGGCGCGGACCGGGAAGTGGTACCCGTAGGGTTCTCGCCCACCCGCCCTCCGTGGTGGCGGCTGCATTCAAGATCATCCAGCAAACAATGGCCGCCGACTGTTGAGCTGACTCTTTGGGCGACCAATAAATACTTGATAAAGCCTCGAGTCTGTTATTTGGGCGAGATCCGTACCAGTGAATTCCCATCGGTCATGAAATAATCTTTGAGTCCGTTCAATTTCAGAAATCCATACCCGTAACTGATGTGTAGGTGCGCAATCGCTGCAGGAAAAGTCTGGAAGTCTGTGAAATCCACAGAATTCATACCTGCGGGCTCGGGTGCCGCGGAGAGTTACAACTTTCGGAATGTACTCCGCGTGGTCGATGGCTGGTGTTCTGCCTGCGCGCGCCGGAATTGCGTCAGTTGCTGGGACCGCCGGTGGCTTGGAAGATGACCCGGCGGCCGATTTCTACGGCGTGGTCGGTGAACCGCTCGAAGTACCGGCCCAGCAGCGTCACGTCTACGGCGGCTGCCACGCCGTGCTGCCAGTCCCGGTCCATCAGCACCGTAAACAAGTGCCGGTGCAGCTCGTCCATGGCGTCATCTTCGTCGGCCAGTCTGGCCGCTTGTTCGGGATCACCGGACAACACAACATCTTTGACGTCACCGCCGATACTGACGGCGATGCGGCCCATTTCAGCGAAGTAGCCTTTGACGTCGTCAGGGATGGCGTGTGCGGGGTGCCGCCGACGGGCGGTTTTCGCGACATGGAGCGCCAGGGCACCCATCCGGTCGACGTCGGCGACATTCTGCAAGCTGCTGAAGACCGCGCGCAGATCCGTGGCTACGGGAGCTTGCAGCGCCAGCAGGTTGAAGGCGTCGCTCTCGGCCTGGGCGGCGTAGGCGAGAAAATCCTCGTGTTCGCTGATCACGGTTTCGGCCACGCCGATGTCGGCTTCAAGGAGGGCCTGGGTCGCCCGTTGCATCGCGGTGCCCGAGATGCCACACATGTCGCCGATGCCGTGCTTCAGCGCATCGAGCTGCTGGTGATAGGCCGTCCGCATCGGTCAACGTTAGTCCGCCAGCCGGCGACGCCGCTGATTCGACACCATGGACACAGTTGGTCACCCGAGCTGTAGTTTGAGGGTCTAATCGGGCCTACAACTGCATTGGGGACGTAATGGCGAATCTGGGCGATCTTGCCGCCAGAATCGTGGCGTTCATCCGCGCCGGCTACCCGCAGGGCGTGCCGCCGACCGATCACGTCCCCTTGCTGGCATTGCTGCGGCGCAGGCTGACCAATGACGAGGTAACCGAGGTGGCCATCCACCTCGCGACCAGCGGTGAGTTGAACGTCGACGTCGCCGATATCGGTGCGGCCATCACCCGGGTAACCGACGAGCTGCCCTCCCTGGATGATCTCGACCGGGTGCAGCGACGGTTGGATGCGATCGGCTGGCCCGCCGAACCCGATTCTTAGAGTTGTCCTCGGATCGGTCAGACTCAGCAGGGCACGAGGGGCGAGCAGAGGAGCCGAGGTGGCCGACAAATCGCGAACCGAAGAGCCGCAGTTGAAGGTGCAGTGCGACGGCAGTGTCGTGGTGCTCACGATGAACAACCCGCGGCGCAAGAACGCCCTGACGCCGGCGATGATCACTTTGATGGCGCAGGCCTGGGATGAGATCGACGCCGATGACGGCATTCGCGTGGCCATCCTGACGGGAGAAGGATCCTCGTACTGCGTCGGCGGTGACCTCGCCGATGGATGGATGGTCCGGGGTGCCAAAGACGGCACTGGGAACGACGCTGTGCCGGAAGGGAAGTCGGCCGGCAGCATCATCAGTGCGGGTCTGCTGTTGAGTCGCTCCCTGACAAAGCCGTTGATCGCCGCCGTCAACGGCGCCTGTCTTGGCGGAGGCTGCGAGATGTTGCAGCAGACCGATATTCGAGTCGCCGAGGAGCATGCGACGTTCGGGTTGCCCGAGGCCAAGTTCGGCCTGATCGCGGGAGCCGGCTCGACGGTCCGCCTCAAGCGCCAGATTCCCTACACAAAAGCCATGGAGATGATTCTGACTGGCGAGCCCCTTACGGCCGCCGAGGCGTATCACTTTGGCTTGGTGGGCCATGTCGTGCCCACGGGTCAATCGTTGGAGAAAGCGCGCGAGATCGCCGCCCGCGTTGTGGCCAATGGGCCACTGGCCGTGCGCAACGCGAAGGCATCGATCCTGCGCAGTGGATGGATCGACGACGAGGACGCCCGCAAGATAGAGCAGCGCTTCGTGATTGAAGTGATGCGTTCGCAGGACGCCAAGGAAGGTCTCACCGCCTTCGCGGCCAAGCGCGAACCACGCTTCAACGGTAAGTAATCAGCGAATTTTCTTGGGCTGCAGGAAGATTCGCACTTCGAGCTGGCGGTCGTCGTGGACACGCGGGCGCGCGAACAACGGTCGGGTCCCGGTGATCATGAAGCGGCCCATCAGCGGCTAGACATCGCCCCCTGCTGAGCCATCGAGTTCGGGAGGGGTTTATCTATCGTTGATTCGGCGTTTTTACTTCCTTCGCGGGTCGTTATGAAACATACTGACGTTCCCATCAGTTGCGGTGTAACGGGCACACCCCCTAGTCGCGAGGCAAAGACGCCATGGATTTTGGGTTGCTCATGCCGGAGATCAACTCCGGTCGCATGTATGCTGGTCCCGGATCGGGCCCGATGCTGGCCGCCGCGGCGGCCTGGGATGCACTGGCCGAGCAGCTGGAATCGGCTGCCAACGGCTACTTTTCGGAAGTCTCAGGTTTGGCCGGGCAGACATGGTTCGGCCCGTCGTCGATGCGGATGACCGCCGCCGCCACGCCATATGTGGCCTGGATGCAAGCGGCCGCCGCCCAAGCCGCCCAGACCTCGGCTCAGGCGTACGCGGCGGCCGCGGCTTATGAGGCGGCGTTCGCCATGACGGTGCCCCCACCGATGATCGCGGCCAACCGGGCCCAGCTGATGGCTCTGGTCGCGACCAACTTCTTCGGGCAGAACACCCCGGCGATCGCGGCCACCGAAGCCCAGTACGGCGAGATGTGGGTCCAGGACGCCACCGCCATGTACACCTATGCTGCCGACTCGACGACCGTGAGCACCCTGACGTCGTTCGACGAGCCGCCGCAGACCACCAACCCGTCCGGGCAGGCGGATCAGGCCCGGTCGATGGCCCAGAACGCGGGCAATCTGACCAGCGCCCGCACCCAATCCCTGGTGCAGCAGGTGTCGACTAACACGGTGCAGCAGGTGTCGGCTAACCCCACGTCCCAGCTCACCGACTACGTCGTCTCCCTTCCGCCCGGCCAATCTGCCAACGTCCCGCCCGGCAGCGTCATCACCGTCGGGACCAACACCGAGATGCTCGTCAACGCCGGCACGGTCCTGGTGTCGCCCGACAACGCCCTCGGCGGCTTCCTGGTCCACGCCGCTAACGCTGCCTCCATCACCCTCCAACCCGGCACCGCGTTCTTGGCCGGACCTGGATGGTCGGAGGGAGGTGTCGCGGTCACGCCCGGCCTCATCACCGTTGGCCCCACGCCCGTCACCCTCACCTCCACCCCGCTGTTCCCCATACTCGGGTCCACCGGCACCCTGAACGCCGGCTCCGTCATCCTCGGTCCGGGAACAAGCCTCACCACCGCCGCCAACTCCGCCACCGGCGCGACCATCACCAACGTCTCCGGCACCGTCACCTACACCGCCACCAGCCCGATCCCCGGGCTCGTCACGGCGGCCAGCTCACCCGGTCTGGCCGGAACCGCCGGGATTCAACCCCAGCTCAACACCGAGGGACTTGCGGACTGGGCCCGCCGCCTGACCGAAGACCAACTTGCGGCCGGCTTAGGTTAAGGACATCCCACCCGACGTACTCACTCGCCCGCAGTCGTGGTCTGGGCTGGCGGTGGCTGTATTACGGAGCCTCACCTGACTCACCCTTTGGCGGCGGGTTGCTGGCAGGCAGGTCCGAGGGCTCACCGTTAGCCTGCTGTGAGGGGACATAGCTTCCCGGCATTGCGAATGCGATCGAAACGAAAATTATTGAGGGGACGACCATGCACAAGACGATCCCGATGGCGAAGTAGAAAATTGAATGCGAGTCCGGCAGCCAGGGATAGAGTACTGTGAATCCAAGGGCCACAAGAAGATACACGATGCAAGGGGTCGAGACCCAAAACCGCGCACGTTTAGAGTCGACTACACCGCGCCGCCCCGACGCAACCCTAATGAGGGTCCGCAGCACCATCGCGGTGCAAACAATGAAGCAAATACAAACAATTGCTACTCCGAATCCCTGTGCGTCTGTGCAGATTTCGTCAAGTTCGCCGCGCATCTCGTCGATGAAGTTTATTGCGTTATATGCCAGCAGAGTCAGCGGCCCAAGTATGACAACCAGAGCGGCGTAGCTTGCGCGAGTGGTAAATTCCGCACTGTCGCCGCCCCAGTCATGCCGAGCGATTACCCAGGCGAGGCCCGCCACAAGTAGCACCGCACCGACTCCGAGGAGTCCCGCCGCAGGCATAAAATCTAGCCAGGCCCGCTTGCAAACCTCTTGGTAATCCGAGTGCTCGTCCGGTTTTATGGCAGCGATGGAGCCGAAGAGGTAACTGTCCAGCCCAAGGACTATGACTCCCAATCCCAAATAAACGACAGCGTTTTCTGCGGCTTCGAGATTGGCACGCTTCATAGTCAGGAGTGTTGTTATTGCGAGGAGCATGAATCCCGCGAGGACGCCAGCGAGCTGGGCGTTGGGCGTTGAGACGTCAATAACGCTCCATGGATGCTGCTGGGACACACACTTGTCGCTCAGGGCTGAGTACGTAATCACACTGATGCTCATGTCATCTCCCAAGCTAGATGGCAGACGAGTCGCTTGATTCGTATTTTATGAACGCACACTCGCCGCGCGCAGCATTATGTGTTAGAACGTGTTCGATTCAGACGTGGGACGATGCCTGTGAAGTTCCATGGAGCGCTGGCCGCTCTTGAAGGTTGCATCGATTGACCGACGGGGTTCCGCCTTCGCAGCTAGACGCGACCCACGAGAATCTTTCACAAAGCTGGGGTGATCAATCGACCAGGCGCATACGCTTCCAGCGTCGAATCCTGCCCTGATGCGTGCATACAGGCGGTCGGAGGGTGCTGACGACGAGACACTCTCCAAGACCTTCGTCAGTACTCCACCTTTAGAGGCGATGCTTTGCTCACCCCAACACCAGAGCGTTTACGGGCGGAGAGGCACCGGCAAGACTCACGTTCTGAGCTACCTGACGAACACCGAGCGTGGTTCCGCCAGTAGCCACTGCAACGAGTGACCGACTAGGCACGCTTGAGGGACGCTCCGCGCAATCACGATCTACGGCATCTACCACGTGACGCTCGCTTCACGGCGGCACGGACGGGGCGCTGCGGGGTGCCCGGTTGGCGCCAATGACCGAAACCCCGACCAGCGTCAACGGTGGCCGCGGTGGCACTCTGAACTGCAAGAACCCTGGTGCGCGATACTGGGATTGAACCAGTGACCTCTTCCGTGTCAGGGAAGCGCTCTCCCGCTGAGCTAATCGCGCTGGGCAAAAACTTTGGAGGTGGAGACGGGAATCGAACCCGTGTGCACGGCTTTGCAGGCCGTTGCCTCACCACTCGGCCACTCCACCGCTGGGATTGATGCCATGTGCACCTTCGAGCGGATGACGGGATTCGAACCCGCGACCCTCACCTTGGCAAGGTGATGCGCTACCAACTGCGCTACATCCGCGCGCAACGGACGAGATCGTCGCCCGGTGCGAAGGACGACGATAGTCCACCTACGCGGGCGCGCACAAATCTCTTGGTACGTTGTCGCTCTAGGTTATAGGGCGACTCGTGAGGGCGCATATTGCTGTGCTTGCGACCGGCGGTTCGTGCTAGTCTTCGACGTCGTTCGCCTCTTGGCGCCGGTCCCGTGGCTCAGTGGGAGAGCGTCCGCTTCACACGCGGAAGGTCGCTGGTTCGATCCCAGCCGGGACCACAAACATCGTTACAGGTCACAGGGCGTTTCGCCCAGCCGTCATTCCCCTTGAGCCATCGGCTAGGCCGATACCGAATTCCGCCCTGGCATGCAAGCTACATCTCACCCAGACTGAAGCTGCGGTATTCCCCAGCCCAGAGAGCAGGCGAGATGACTTCCTTGGAGCTAACAGGCACGGGGACAGCAGATTTCAGCGAGGGCGGCGTCTACTTCACCGGAAACGCCACCACGCTGATCTGCTACAACGACTTCTCGGTGTTTCTCTCCGGCATCGATGACTTCAAAATCGCCGCCGAGGCCTCGTCGGCGAAGAAGAAATTCGTCTACCTCGCCCACGGCGAGACCTACACGTTTACGCCCAGCGCGTGACGACAACAATCAGCACCAGCACCAAGCCAACACCCGCAGAGGAGCGAACCATGAGTAACCAGGAAGGGATCGGCATCCTGAAACTCGAATGCCCGCAGAGCCATCCCGTCGGCAGGATCCTCAAGGAAGCCCCCCACCAGCAGGTCGTCTTCGATCCGGGTGTTCAGGTCGGGCCGCGCCGATTCTGGCCGGACGAACAGGATCAGCCGCAGTTCACCACGCGCTGTCCGCAATGTGACAAGGCCGTGGGAGACGCCTCGACCGCGCTGCAAGACAAGCATCGCAACCTGGTCATGAGCATGTCCGAGATCAGCGAGATCGCCACGCTGCCTTTCGTGTAGGCCCCTCGCGCATACTGTAAGAGTTTCAGTAGCGAGCGCGATCCTGGAGGAGTCCCGTGGCGCAGACCCTGCCGACACCGCAGAGCACACCCCGCCCCCCGGACGGGGATTGGCTGGGCACCCCTTACTTGTCATTCGAGCGCGAGGGACCGATCGCAGTGTGCACGATCGATCGCCCCGAGGCGCGCAACGCCATGACGCCCGCCATGTACTTCGGACTCCGTTATGCCGTAGGCGTTGTCAATTCTGACCCGGCCTCTCCGGGTTGCTGATCACCGGAACCGGAGACGTGTTCGCGCCCGGCGGTGACATGACCGGCGGGGGAGGCGTGGACGACTGGATCACCTTCGGCGCCGCGCTGGGGATGGACGTCACGCCGTTCGACGCCGTGCGGACCTCGGCCAAGCCCATCGTGTCCGCCGTCAACGGGCTATGCCAGGGCGGCGGCATGCAGATCGCGCTGTGCAGTGACTTGTCCGTGGTGAGCGAGCGCGCGACCTTCCGGGTGCCCGAGCTGTTCCGCGGCTACGCCGACACCTACTACAGCCAGATGCTGGTCCGCCTGATCGGGCCGGTGCGCACCCGCGACCTGATGTTCACCGGCCGGGTGCTGTCCGCGCAGGAAGCTCTCGACTGGGGCCTGGTGACCAGGGTCGTGCCGCACGAGAGCCTGTTCGAGGTGGCCCGCGAGCTGCTCGCGCAAAGCTGCCGGACCGCGCCGCGCGCCCGCAACGTGATCAAATCCAGCATCGACAGCTATCTGGGTCTCTACGACCGCATCGGCATGACCGCCAGCCTGATGGACACCGAGGCCCGTGAGGGAGTCCGCGCATTCAAGGAGCGGCGCTCGCCCGACTGGGTGCATCCGGAGCTGCGGACGCCGGGACGCCTCTGACGGCGTTACCCGCCTACTTCAGGTCGATCCACTCGCCGTGGGTGGCGGTGCGCAGCACCCGTTTGATCCCGGCCTGGTCGAATGCCGCGGCGAATTCGCTGGGACCTTCGCTGAAGTGGGCCCAGCCGTCGACATGGGCCGGAATCACCACCTGGGCGCCGAGGACCTCGGCGGCCGCGGCCGCGCGTGCCGAGGTCAGCGTCAGCGGTCGCCCGCGTTCCTTGGTCGGCACACTCGCGGCCCCAGCGAACAGCACCGCGATGTCGATATCGCCAATGCGGTCCGCCACCTCGCCGACGGCACTCAACGAGGCGTTGTCGCCGCTGAGAT
Organism: Mycobacterium montefiorense; assembly: GCF_003112775.1. Taxonomy (GTDB): domain Bacteria; phylum Actinomycetota; class Actinomycetes; order Mycobacteriales; family Mycobacteriaceae; genus Mycobacterium; species Mycobacterium montefiorense. The sequence goes on from NZ_BFCH01000018.1 coordinate 23,293, forward strand.
AGATGGTGGGCAGTTTGGGCCCGTACAACACGAAACCGGTCACCTCACAGTTGACGTGGCCTTCCATGTCACGCACCCCGTCGGCCGGGCCGTGCACGGCCGGAACCGCTTGTGCCGCAATGCGTCCGAGTTCGCCGGGTAGGTAGAAGGACTGCCACGGCTGCAACCCCACCGCCGGAGGGCCGAAGCGGCGCGCGGCGCCAGGGTTAGTGACGATCAGCGGTGCGGCCTGCGCCAGCCGGCGGCCGGCAGTGTCAAGGTTGTCGGGATGCTGGTCGTGGCTGATCAGTACCACGTCGATGCGCCCAAGGTCCTCGGCGCTCACCGCGGGACCGGTGAGCTTCGTCAGGTAGTCGTGGGGGCCGGGCGGATCGAACGTGGGGTCCATCACGATCCTGCGACCTGCGATATCGATGACTGTCGTGGGGCCGCCCAGCACAGCGATCGCGCAATCCTGTCGCTGCGCGTCTACTACCTCGCCCATGGCGCCCCTGATTGCATTCGCAGAGAATCGATATCGGGTTGAAAGCAGGCTATAACATCGGGGCCTACGCAGCGCGGTGAGTTCGATTTTCACCCGGGTATCCGGCCGGATCGGCGCCGGTGCCACCGCGAGCGGGCAGCATCTTGTCTGGGCGCAGGCCGGGCTGCCCGAGACTCATATCGCCCTGTAGTCCGGGGTTCGGTAAAGCCAGGTTCACACCTTGCGGGCGCGATCCTTCCAATATGGTTCGCGCAGCTGGTTTTTCAGGATCTTTCCGCTCGCATTGCGGGGCAGCTCATTCACGAAATCAACCGTTCGCGGACATTTGTAACCGGCCAGATGTTTGCGGCAGAACTCGATGATCTCGGCAGGCTCTAGCTGGGCGCCGGTGACCACGATCGCCTTGACCGACTCGCCCCATTGATCGTCGGGCACACCGATGATCGCGGCATCGGAGATTCCGGGATGCTCTTGGAGCACGCTTTCCACCTCGGGCCCGTACACGTTCTCGCCTCCGGTGATGACCATGTCCTTGAGCCGGTCCTCGATGAAAAGGTAGCCGTCGTCGTCGAGGCGCCCGATGTCACCCGTGCGCAGCCAATCGTCGGCAGTGATGGTGTCTGCGGTGGCCTCGGGCCGATTCAGGTATCCGATCATCCGCTGATCGCTGCGCACCCACACCTCACCGGACTCACCGTTGCGCACCCGCTCGCCCGAATCGGGATCGACAATACGAATTTCGTTGCCCTGAGCGGCTTTTCCGGCCGACATCAGCAATTCAGGCCGACTGGAATTGCGATGGTCCTCGGCATCCAGCGCGGCGATCGCACCACACAACTCCGTCTGCCCATACACCTGCACGAAGTTCATCCGGGGCCACGCCGCGAGCGCTCGCTGCAGCAGCGGCACCGGCATCGGCGCCGCTCCATAGACCAGGTAGCGCAGACTCGACAGCGCGGCGGTGGCCGCCTCTCCGGCATCCAAAAATCGGGCGATTACCGGAGGTACCAAAAATGCATGCGTCGCACCGGCTTTCACCGCGCCGATCAGCGTCGCGGCATCCGGCTCGCGGGTCAAAAACGTCGGCACGCCCGCGCGTATGCCGAAGAACGCGTACGCGATGCCACCGACGTGGAACAACGGCATGGCCACCAAGTTGGCGTCGCCGTCCGAGAACGGAAACGGCGGAGACAGATTCACGATGTGATTGACCACCGCTCGCTGGGTCAGCTGCACACCCTTGGGGCGCCCGGTGGTGCCTGAGCTATATATCGTCAGCGCCGTGTCGGTGTCGGCAACGTCGGGATCAACATCGGCGGGTGACGCCGCGGAAAGCAAGGACTCGTATTCGTCGTCGTCGCCGCCCACCACGATGATGCGTTCCACGCCCGGGACTTTCGCGCGGATCCCGTCGACCGCGGGCAGCAGCTCGGCGCCGACGAAGACCACGCGCGCGCCGCTGTCATTGAGCACGTGGACGAGTTCGTCGCCGATCACCCGCCAGTTGACGATCGTGGCCACCGCGCCGATCGACGTTGCGGCGAGCAGGGTTTCCAGACAAGCGGGGTGGTTCTTGTCCAGGAAGGCCACCACCTGGCCGCGCCGCAGGCCGGCGTCCCGCAGCATTCCGGCGGTCTGCCGAATCCGCATAGCCCACTGCGCCCATGACCACTGCTGCCCACCGAAGTGGATTGCGATGTCGTCGGGTCGGTGCCTCGCGTGCTGCTCGACCATGCCGACGAGCGTCTCCGTCGTGCCGGTGCTGACGTCGGTTGCTGGCATTAGTGCTCCGCTCATCGAAGTCCGTGGGGTCCCGAGTTCAGTCAAGCCAAGGCTAGTCACCCTGTCCACATGCCGTTCCATTGAGAGTGGGTGCCTCTATCCTGGGAGCAAGCCGGTCATGGCGTAAGCCATGTTGTGGAGCGAATGATCAGCTGTGATGAGTCACAGCGTCCTGGCATGCGATCTTCCGACACACGAGGAAGTTGTTGCCCTCGCCCGCGCATTGCAGCCGGTTTTACGCAGGCACGCCGCGGCGGGTGAATCGCTTCGCCGGCTACCCGACCCGGTCGATGCCGCACTGTCCAAGGCAGGGATGTTCCGGCTGCAGACGCCCAAGCGCTTCGGCGGCTTCGCCGTCGGCGCCAGCACCGTGCTTGAGGTGGGCGAGGTGTTGGGGGAGGCCGACGCCTCCGCGTCCTGGCTGGTCGTGCTCGGAGCGACGGGGAGCTGGATGGGCGCCCGGTATTCGCCGCAGGCGCAAGAGGAATTTTTCGGCGTGAATCCCGACGCGCGGTTCGCCGGGTCCACCCATCCCGGGACGGCTCAGCGAGTGCCGGGAGGACTGAGCGTCTCCGGGCGTTGGCCGTTCGCCTCGGGCGCTCATCACGCGGACTGGGCGTTACTGGGCGCCGTCCTCCCCGGCGAGCCGGAGGAGGCGATGCTGTGCGCAATGCCGGCATCTGAGATGGCGCTGGAAAATACTTGGCGCACTGTCGGTATGCGGGGAACCGGCAGTGACACCTGGGTCGGGGAAGATGTCTTCGTCCCCGACGATCGGACAGTTTCCCTCGGCGCGATAGCCGAGGGAAACTGGCCGCTTCCGGTCGACGAGCCGATGTACCGGCTGCCGTCCGCGCCGGCGGTGATGGTGCCGCTGCTGGGTCCGCTGTTGGGAGTCGGCCGCGCGGCGCTGCGTTTTGTGGTGGACAAAGCGCAGACCAAACCGCTTGCCGGTACCACGATTTCACGTCAAAGCGAATCTGTTGGGCTGCAAATACGTATCGCCGAGGCGGCGATGCGTATCAGCACGGCGCGACTGCACATTTACGACATGGCCGCCACCCTCGACGCGGCCGCCGCCGCAGAGCAGACCGTTGACTACGCCGCTCGCGCGGAGTTTCGCGCTCGGCTCGGCTATGCCGCCCAGCAGGTAATCGAAGCGCTGTCCATCCTGGTCGATGCGCATGGAGCCGGAAGCTTCGCGGAATCCAACCAGCTGCAACAGTATTGGCGCGACGCTAACACCGCGGCGCGGCACGCAGGCTTGCAGGCAACCGTCGGCTGTGAGGTCTACGGAAAGTCGATGCTGGGTATATCGGAGCGCATCAGTAGCACGGTATGAACCGCGTATTCACGTGGTTGCCAGGGTGATTCGCGACCGGTAAGGGTCACTGAAGGGAAGCCAGGCCTCGTCAAGATCGGGAAGATCGGCGGCGCTTGTCAACGCGTCGATCACGCCGCGGACGGTTTCGCGATTCTCGATGCGGCGCCACACCAGCGACCACGTCCAGAACGGCGTGGGCGCGGCAACGGGGCGCTGCACCAGGTCGGCTGGCAGCCCGGCGGTTTGGGCCTTGGGGGAACTCAGCACTGGCCGGCCCAGCCTGCGAACATGTTCGAAAAACATTGGGGCGGCCAAACCGCCGTCGCTGATCCGCACCGTGCGAGCGCCGGTCTCTCTGGCGAACTGCTCACCGTACCGGTTCCACGAAAACCAGCTGCCGGAGTCGGCATCGAGCAACACGACCGTGTCGGCCGCATCGACCGGAGAGGCATCCGAGCCGACGCTGACCGCGTAAAGCTGTTCTGCGCCAATCAGATGCGCGTTCAGTCCATGCCTGTCCAGGTCGGCAGAACGCACCCCGCAGATCGCCAAATCGATGCCGCCCTCGGCGACCCGGGCCACCTGGGCGTGCGAAGGCAGCACCCACGTGTCGATGTGCACCTTCGCCACCGCCGCCGTCCGATCGGTCAAATCCGGGGGAAGCCACTGCGCGTAGCCAACTCGCACGGGTTCGGCCAGTGACAACCCGATTGCCGACCGGCGCAACTGATCTGCCTGATCCAGCAGCGTGCGTGCCGAAGGAAGCAACGCCGCACCGGTTGCTGTAAGCGTTACAGAGCGGCGGTCGCGATCGAATAATCGCACCCGCAGATCCCGCTCCAGCACCTTGATTTGCTGCGAAAGCGACGGTCCGGCAATGCATAAACGTTTCGCGGCGCGACCGAAATTCAGCTCTTCGGCGACCGCTACGAAATAACGAAGATGACGCAACTCCACACGGAAAATGCTAGTGCGACACTGGGAGTTACGGCCTAGCAGAATCGTGTTGACAACGTATGTAACCATTGCTGGGCAAACCCTCTGATAAAGGAATTCAATCATGGCCAAGGTTGATCGCGCTCGTCGTCGCACGTTCGTCGTGACCGGTGCAGCGTCGGGCATCGGCCTAGCTACCGCGCGGCGCCTGCTCGCCGAGGGCGCAACCGTCGTCGGAGCCGACCTGGAATCCCCACCCGATATGGGCCCAGACTTCCACTTCGTGACGGCCGACGTGACCGACGAAGCTGCCATCGAGGCCGTGCTGGCCGCCGTACCCGACCGCCTGGACGGGATCTTTCACGCCGCCGGTGTCGCCGGGGGCGGCCCGGTTCATCTGCTGGACCGCGCGGAATGGGATCGGGTGATCGGGATCAACCTCACCGGCACGTTCCTGGTGGCCAAGGCGGCCCTGGCCAAGATGATCGAACAGGAAAGAGTCGACGGTGAGCGCGGCTCAATCGTGACCGTCGCCAGCGTCGAGGGATTGGAAGGCACCGCGGGCGGCAGCTCCTACAACGCCGCCAAGGGTGGGGTTGTGCTGCTCACCAAGAACATTGCGCTCGATTACGGTCCCAGCGGTATCCGGGCGAACGTGATCTGCCCCGGCTTCATCGATACACCGATGGCCCAAAGCGTTTTCGGCCTGCCAGGGATGGAGGGTCCGCTGGCCTCCATCACTGAAGAACATGCGCTGCAACGGCTCGGCCGGCCGGACGAGGTCGCGGCCATGGCGGCGTTCTTGTTGTCGCTCGATGCGTCATTCGTCAGCGGCCAGGCCATCGCCGTCGACGGCGGCTACACCGCGGGTCGCGATCACGGTGTCGTCAAACTCTTCGGTTTTCCTGATTGATGCCTTTAGGATTCGCAGATGGGCAGCCCTGTCTCCGCTGACGACGCGATCGATGCGATTCGCGGTACCGGGGGAGCACAACCCGGCTATCGCGCGCTGCATGCCAAAGGCATGCTGTACCGCGGCACATTCATCGCCACCGGTGACGCGGCCGAACTCTCTCGCGCGAAACACCTCGACGGCTCCACGATTCCCGCGCTGATCCGCTTCTCCAACGGCTCCGGTAACCCGAAGCAAGCCGACGGCTCGCCGGGAGTTCGCGGGGCGGCGGTGAAGTTCACCCTGCCCGACGGGTCCACCACCGACGTGTCGACGCAGACCGCCCGGCTATTCGTCTCGAGCAAGCCGGAGGGCTTCGTCGATCTGCTCAAAGCGATGCGACCCGCTCTGACGACACCGTTGCGGATGGTCAAATACTTCGTCACGCATCCTCGACTGCTCGGCGCGTTGCCGGTGCTGCGCGACGCCAACAAGGTGCCGGCCAGTTATGCCACCATCGAGTATCACGGGCTGCACGCATTCCGCTGGATCAGCGCCGACGGCAACGCCAGATTCGTTCGCTACCACCTGATCCCGGCCGCGGGCGAGAGCTACCTCTCGGGGTCCGACGCGCACGGTGCGGGCTCCGACTTCCTCACCGAGGAGCTGAATACGCGTCTGGCACAAGGGCCGGTGCGATTCGATTATCGCGTGCAGATCGCCGGGCCACAGGACTCGACGGTCGACCCGTCGGCGCCCTGGCGAAGCGTCGAGACGGTCACCGTCGGCACCCTGGAGATCACCGGCCTGGACACCGAGCGCGAGCACGGCGGCGACATCGTCGTGTTCGACCCGATGCGGGTCACCGACGGCATCGAACCATCCGACGATCCGGTGCTGCATTTCCGCAGCCTTGCGTACTCGGCCTCGGTCAAGCTGCGCACTGGAGTAGACCGCGGCGCGCAAGCACCTCCGGCCTGACGAAAAGGCGCTCAGCTGCACGATTGTCGGCTCAACGCGATGGCCGACTAAATTTTCCGAAGTGTTGACTTCCCATGTCGTCGTGATCGGCCTGGCCGGGTTCGCCGCTGGCGCAATCAATGCGTTGGTCGGATCGGGGACCTTGATCACGTTCCCGACGCTCGTCGCTCTCGGCTTTCCGCCCGTCACATCCACCATGTCGAACGCGGTCGGTCTGGTCGCCGGTAGCGTCTCGGGCACCTGGGGTTACCGCGCCGAGCTGGATGGTCAGTGGGATCGATTGCGTTGGCAGATCCCGGCGTCGCTGGTCGGTGGCGTGCTGGGATCGTTTTTGCTGCTACACCTGCCCGAGAACGTATTCATCAAGGTGGTGCCCGCGCTGCTGGTGCTGGCTCTGGCGCTGGTGGTGGCGGGGCCGCGGATTCAATCCTGGGCACGGCAGCGTGCCGAGGCCGACGGGCGCCCTGCCGAACACGTCTCACCGCGGCGGATGGCGCTACTCGTATTCGGAACGTTTGTGGTCGGCATCTACGGCGGCTACTTCACCGCCGCACAGGGCATTTTGCTGGTCGGTGTCATGGGCGCGCTGTTGCCGGAGTCGATGCAGCGCATGAACGCGGCAAAGAATCTTCTGGCCTTGGTCGTGAATGTTGTTGCAGCGGTTGGCTATACGTTGGTGGCTTTCGATCGGATCAGTTGGCCGGTGGCCGGAATCATCGCGGCGAGCTCACTGGTCGGCGGAGTGGTCGGGGCGCGCTACGGGCGTCGGTTATCGCCGGCCGCATTGCGCTTCGCGATCGTGACTGTCGGCCTGATCGGGCTGTATCGGCTGCTGACGGTGTAGCCCAGCTCAACCCTGGGTGGCAGCCGCAGCTTGGGCGATGACGTCCATCACGTCGCCTCGCCTCTCCCATGCCTTGCGCTGCCGCATCGCCCCGTTGCCCTCGGCCAAGACGCGGTCGAGTTCGGCCTGCACGTGGTCGTATTCGCCCAGCTCATCGAGCGCTGGACGCACCCGTTGCACCAGTGCGTCGAGCTGCTGACGGGCCGGCACCGGCGCGTGGTCGTGGGCTGAGTCGAGCAATTGACCCGACAGTCCGTCGTGAGCGGCCTTCCAGTACGCCGCCCGCAGTGCGGCCGGCGGCAGGCGCGCGCCGTCATCGCCGCGGCCATCCGCTTCGAGTGCGGTCATCACCGCGGCCCTGATCAGGGTGGCAAGCAGCACTGTTTCCTCGACCGTCGCCGGGACGTCGGCCACCCGCACCTCGACGGTCGGGAAGTTGGCCGACGGGCGCACATCCCAATAGATCATCTGGTGATCCAGAATCACCCCGCTGTCGATAAGCATGCGCACCGTGCGGTCGTACTGCTCGGGTGAGGCGAAGAACGGCGGCGGGCCGGCGGCCGGCCAGCGCCGCCACAGGATGCTGCGCCAGCTCGCATAGCCGGTGTCGGCGCTGCGATACACCGCCGAATTCGCTGACAGCGCAAGCAAAGACGGCAGCCACGGCCGCAGCCAGTTGCTGACCTTGATGGCGGCCGCCCGGCCCGGAACTTGGACGTGCACATGGCATCCACTGATGCCTTGCTCGTGGGCGATCATCCCGAACTCCGCACCGATTCGCCGATAACGCTCGGTGTCGGTGACCGGGAACTCGTGCGGGGTGACCGGCGGCAGCCCCAGGGCAAGCAGCCGAACTCCGCTGGCCTCGGCGGCCTGGGCCGCGGTGCGCCGCAGCAGTTTGAGCTCCGCGCTGAGTTCCGCACTGCTCGCGGCCACCTCGGAGGTGGTTTCGACTTGGCAGCTGCTCAATTCCAGCTGCAGTTTGACGCCCCGCTGCTGAGCCGCCGCGGCCACCTCGTTGTTGACTGGAGCCGGTTCGCCAGTCTCGGGGTCAACGAGGAGAAACTCTTCTTCCACGCCAAAGCTGGGTAGATGATGCATCCAGCTCAATCAACCTTTCGACCCGAGACGCCGATTGCGGCTCAAGACATGTCGCTAACGAGCCAGCGCGGAATCCGCGGTCGGGTAAATGGGCAGCACGCCGCCGAGCCCGCAGGCGTCGACGATACGGGCGACGATCCTCTGCGGGCTGACCAACCGCACTTCGACTCCGCGGCGGCGGCAGTTTTCTGCTTCCTCGGCCAGCACCTCGACCGCGCAGCAGGCGATGAAATCCAGTCCGGTGACGTCGACGATCAGGGGGCCGGGGGAGGCGACGCCGCTGGCCGCCTCGCTGACCAGATGACGCCATGTCTGCTCGTTGGCGGCATCGATCTCGCCGCCCGCGTAGATGAGCACAGCCGGGCCGCGGCGATCGGTGGTCGCCCGCAGCGTGCTGTGCGGGTCGCCGAGTTCATAGACCAGCCGCGTGCTGAGCTGAAGGTGCGGGCTCGAGGTGGGGGGTGCGAGATCGGCAGTTGTCTTCATTTGGGGACTCCTAATCCGACGCCTCCGGCGCCGCGATGGATGTCCGTCCTTGTGTCTGAAGACAGACTTTCCGCGAACTGCGGATCTCCTTTGTATAACGAGACAGGGCGGTCTGTCTACCTGGCGGGCATAAGAGTATCGTAAGCCGAAATATGGCAACCTCCGACAACGTGCCGGCACCTCCGTCTGCTCGTGAACGGGTCTTGAACGCGGCATACGACCTGTTCAGCCGGCGTGGGATTCATGCGGTCGGCACCGATGAGGTGATCGACCGAGCCGGGGTGGCCAAGGCCACGTTGTACCGGCATTTCGCCACCAAGAACGACCTCGTGCTGGCTGTCTTGCAGCGCCGCGAAGAGATCTGGACGCACGGGCTGATCGAGGCGCAGTCCGAACAGCGCGGCGATACACCCGAGGAACAGCTGCTGGCGATCTTTGACGTCATGCACGATTGGTTCCAGCTCCGCGACGGCTACGAAGGCTGCTCATTCATCAACGTGCTGCTCGAGCTGGGCGCCGATCACCCCGCCGGCCAGGCCAGCATCGCGCACATCGACCACGTCCGCGACATCGTGCGCCGCCGTGCCGTCGCGGCGGGGCTCACCGACGTCGAGGACTTCGCGTCGTCGTGGCACATCCTGATGAAGGGGGCCATCATTCTCGCGGCGGTGGGTGACCTGGAAGCTGCGCGACGCGCCCAGAAGATGGCGATAGTGCTGATCGAGCAACACCGGCCGGTCGAGGTCACCGAGATTGGGGAGGCGGCCGGTTAGTCAGGCGGCGTCGGCCGCGGCGGTTCCGGTCTTGCGTTCGTGTTCCGCCTCGAGTTCAGCGATCGCGCGGGATGTCCGCTCACGCAGCAGGATTGCGGCGATACCGCCGATCACGACCGCAACGACGAGCGCGATCCAGGAGGAGCGCTCCAGCCATCGTTCGGCGGCCATGCCCGCGAAATAGACCAGCGCGGTCGTGCCACCCGCCCAGCAGATGGCGCCTGACACGTTGGCCGCCAGGAAACGCTGGTAATGCATTTTCAGCGCGCCGGCCAGCGGTCCGGCGAAAATCCGCAACAGTGCGATGAAGCGCCCGAAGAACACCGCCCGAATTCCCCAGCGATCAAACAAGCGCTCGGCCAGCATGACGTGCCCCGGGCCGAAGTGCTTCGGGAAGCGCTTGCCCAGCTTGTCGAAGAGCGACATGCCGAAGCGCCGCCCGATCGAGTAGCCGATCGAATCGCCGATCACCGCGCCGATCACGGCGGCGACACCGACACCGATCGGGTTCACGGCAAGGTCGTGATGAGACGACATCAGCGCCGCGCTGACCAGAACGATCTCACCGGGCAGCGGCACACCCAGGCTCTCTACCCCGACCACGCCCCCGACCACGAGGTAGACCGCTAGCGGCGGGATGGAATGCAGCAAAGCTTCCACGTTCATGCGTCAAGGATGCCTGACTGCTGTCGGCGCCGCGCCGCAATGTCGTTGGTTGGTGCGGTGTCGTGCGCCGTGCGGACGGGCTGCAGCTCCGGGCGCTTGGGAAATCGACCGTCGGCCGCGGACAAGCCGCGCATCCGGCGCCAGAGCCAGGGGAAGAAGTTGTCCTGCGTCCAGCGCAGCCTTCCGTAAGCACCGTCGGCAATCGACAATTGCGTGGGATTCGGGTGCGCTGCGGCCCAATCATGGCTGCTGTCAGGCAAATTGAGGGCCTCGGCGGCGGCGGCGGCGAATAGGATGTGGCCCTTGGGGGAGGCGTGCACGCGATCGAAACTCCAGGTATCCCAGTCGCGCATCGAGGCGGCGTTGTACAGGTCAATGAGCCTGAAACCGTAGCGCCCGGCGGCGACCGTGATCGCGTTGTTCATCCGGTCAAGCCGTTTGGACACGATGCGGCCGAACGGCAGGAATTGTGCGACGTTCGGGAAAGTCGTCGTCAGCACCGTCGCGCCCGATCTGGCGAGCGCGGCGTAGACATAGTCGAGCTCGGCCAGGGCACGCGGAAACTGTCGCCCAGGCTGGATGACATCGTTCATTCCGACGCACACGGTGATCAGATCCGGCTTCATCGCCAGGGTCTGCGGAACCTGCTCGGTGAGCACGTCACCCAGCTTCTTGCCGCGGACCGCGAGGTTGGCGTACTGCAAACCGGGGTAGAGCGTGTCGAGCATGACGGCTAGTCGGTCGGCGAACCCCAGGAGGCCGGTGGTTTCGTCGCCGTCCCAAAGGCCTTCGGTTTGACTGTCACCGATGGCGACGTATCTGGAGTATCCGGCCCGCGTAGCTCCGTACACGATGCCGAGACTAATCCCGTTCCGAATTCGGATGCGTGATATCCGCCCCGAAACGCTGTTGTAGCGTGGCTCTCGCCGGGTCTGTCGGCGTGAGGAGAGTCAGTGGAATTCAATCTCGCCCAAGTGTTCTCGGCGGTAGCCGCTGCAAATCCCGATCGCGACTGCATTGTATTTGGACACCGACGATTCACCTTCTCGCAAACTGACGGACGTGCCCGCCGGCTCGCGCGCGCTGCACGAGTGGGGGTTCGGCGCGCGCCGGGAACGCCGCGAGCTGGCGGCACATGAATCGGGCCAAAGCCACCTCGGGCTGTACATGGCCAACTGCAACGAGTTCCTCGAGGGCATGCTCGGTGCGTACCAGGCGCGGGTGGCCCCGTTCAACGTGAACTATCGTTACGTCGCCGACGAATTGGTCTATCTGCTGGGCAATGCCGGCGCCGACGCGGTGATGTACCAGGCGCGCTTCGCCCCGACCCTGGCCGAGGCGCTGGAGAAATCCCAGCTGCCGCCGATGCGGCTGATCCACGTCGACGACGATTCCGGAAACGGCCCGTTGCCCGGGGCGGTGCGCTACGAGGAACTGCTGGCCTCGGTGTCCGACGAGCCGCTCGACCTCGAGTTGTCGCCCGACGACCTCTACGTCCTCTACACCGGCGGCACCACCGGGCTGCCCAAGGCGGTGCTGTGGCGCCAGAGCGACATCTACCTGAACGCGATGGGTGGCCGGATATTCGGAACCGGAGAGATGGTGGCCAGCCTGGAAGAGATCGTCGAGCGATCGCGGGCCGACGGCCCCGGCTCGATGACGTGCGCGCCGCTGATGCACGGGGCGGCGCAATGGGCGGCGTTCATCAACCTGTGCGGCGGGCGGCCGTTCGTGATGGCCCCGACGACCACCCACTTCGATCCGGCCGAAGCGCTGGCGCTGGCCAGCCGGGAGGGTGTGGTGTCGCTGTCGATCGTCGGCGACGCCTTCGGGCGGCCCCTGGTCGATGCGCTCGAATCCGGGGATTACGACCTGTCCGGGCTGCTGATACTGGTCACCGGCGGAGCAGCGCTGAGCGCGCCGCTCAAGCAGCGATTCGTCGACCTGCTGCCGCAGCTGACAATCCTCGACGCGGGTGGATCGTCGGAGTCCGGCTCGCAGATGGGGCAGGTGTCCAGTCGTGCCCAGGGCGGCAGCGGACGGTTTGCTCCGAACCCGGGCGCGGTGGTGGTCAGCGAGGACATGACCCGGATTCTGTCGCCGGGGGAGGACGAAATTGGCTGGCTGGCCCAGCAAGGTCTGATCCCGCTGGGCTACCTCGGTGATCCGGAGAAGACCGCGCGGACGTTTCCGGTGATCGACGGGATCCGGCATTCCGTTCCCGGCGATCGCGCCCGCTGGTTCGCCGACGGCGAGATCGAGCTGCTGGGCCGCGATTCGGTCACGATCAATTCCGGTGGCGAGAAGATCTTCGCCGAAGAAGTCGAGGCCGCCATCGCCGAGCATCCCGCCGTGTACGACGTGGTGGTGACCAGCAGGCCCAGCACCCGGTGGGGAAACGAGGTGGTCGCGGTCGTTGCGCTGGCCAACGGTCAGCAGGCCGACCCCGACAGCATCATCGCCGAAGCCGCCCGTCATCTCGCACGCTACAAACTGCCAAAAGCCGTTGTCTTTCGCGACCGTCTGCAACGGTCACCGTCCGGCAAGGCCGATTACCGGTGGGCGAAAGCTCAAGTTGCGCAGGAAAACTGAATGAGCCCGGGTACGTGGACCGAGTTTGTAGCGCCCCGGCTGCAGGGGCGTGGGCGCGTCGCGACAGGTGTTCTGATCACATCGGCCGTCTTCGTGGTCGGGCTGCTCTGGGCGAAGTGGACGCCCTATCTCGCCGAAGCCCTGGCCGCACAGCGGACGCACCATTGGCCGGGCTCCAGCATCCTCGGTGTCGGCGGAGTGCGCGCCGGGGATGCACCGACATGGCATGCGGCCACGACCTTCTTTCACGCCTACTTCGCATCGATATGGCCGGCACTGGTGGTGGCCCTGCTGGTCAGCGCATCGGTCCAGGCACTCGTGCCGCGATCGTGGCTACCGTGTGTGCTGAACCGCCGCCGCATTGTCTCGAGCGCGTTGGCAGGCGGAGTTGCGAGCATGCCGTCGATGATGTGCACGTGCTGCGCCGCCCCGGTGGCTGTCACGTTGCGGCGCAACGGCGTCACGCGCACCGCGGCCATTGCCTACTGGCTCGGGAATCCGTTGCTGAATCCCGCAGTACTTGTTTTCTTGTTCTTTGTCGCTCCCTGGCAATGGACGCTGACCAGGGCGGTGGTTGGCGTCGCGACGGTGGTTGGAGTTGCGGCGTCGGTGGGGCTGGTCACCGGTGCGTGGGAGGCTGGGCATCGGGTGCCCGAGGCGGTCGCGCCGTCTGAGGCCGAGTCCGCGGGGGCAGCAAGTAGATTCGTGCGTTCACTGCTCTGCTTGTGCCTGGTGCTGTTGCCGGAGTACGCAATCATGGTGCTCGTCGTCGGGGCGTCCCGCGGCTGGCTGGTCACCCTGACCCAACCTCCGCACCAAGGCCTACTGATCGTCCTAGTCGTAGCGATTGTCGGCACGCTCATCGTCATTCCGACAGCGGGGGAGATACCGATCCTGCAGAGCCTGGCGCTGCTGGGCGCCTCCTCGGGGACCCTTGGTGCACTGCTGATCACCCTTCCTGCCATCAGCGTCCCCGGCGTCGCGATGGTCGCCCGCAGTTTCGGATGGAAGGCCATCGCGACGGCGACAGTAATGGTTGTCATGGCGGGGTTGCTCGGCGCAACCGTCCTGAGCGTGCTGTGAGTCGCCCAACCTGGATGTTGTTCCGAGTACCGTGAACTCGTGCAGAAGAAGGGGCATCAGGACGCCATCGAGCCCGCCGCCGATTCGCCTGTGCCGCAGTACCCGATCGAGTCGGTCGACAATGCGCTTCGGCTGCTGCTCTTGCTGGGCGAGCAGCCTCAGATCCGGCTGAGCGAGGCAACCCGCTATCTGGGTGTGGCATCGTCCACCGCGCACCGGCTGCTGGCGATGCTGGCCTACCGCGGGTTCGTCCGGCAGGACCCGGTGTCGAAGGCCTACCTGCCCGGTCCGTCGCTCACCGGTGTGGCGTTTGCGATCTTCAGCCGCATCGACATTCAGGGCTCCGCCACACCGGTCATGCGTGGCCTGTCCGACCAGCTTCGGGAGACGATTCACGTCGGGATGCTCGACGGCGCCAACGTCCGCTTTGTCGCCGCGGTCGAGGGCCCGGCCGCGGTACGGGTGGCATCCCGGTTGGGGCGGACGATGCCGGCGCATTGCACCTCGACTGGCAAGGCCATGTTGGCCCAGCTGCCGCAGCCGGAATTGGGTGTGTTGCTGCCGGACGAGCAGTTGGAGCGCATCACCGCTGTATCGATCGGCAGCCGTGCCGAGCTGGAGGCTGAACTGTCCTGCGTTCGTGAGCGGGGCTACGCCATCAACTGCGAGGAGAGCGAGGACGGTGTCGCCTCGGTCGCGGTGCCGATACCGACTCATGCACCCGGTTTGCGGCTCGCGCTCAACGCCGCCGCGCCGCGGCATCGGCTCGACAATTCACAGCACGCATCGGTGGCGGCCGCACTTATCAAGGCGGCCAAGGAGATTGGCGATCAGCTGGTCTGAGCGGCGCCTCAGTCGGCCGCAAGCCGTGCGACCTCGTGGCGCCAGGCCGCATCGGCGGTGAAGGCGGCTCCCAAATCGGGCAGGTCGTCCCAGTCGGCATCGTCGATGTCGTGCAATGTGCCTCCGGCCGACAGCACTCGCAACGACATCTGGGCCAACGCGTCGAGGCTGATCGCCTGCAGCACCGCCTGCGGCACAGTGGCTGCGGCGCTGGTGATCCCGTGGCCGCGGCAGATCACCACCGGTAGCCCGCGCATCGCAGCGACCATCTCCTTGCCCAGTGCGCTGTTGCGGATCAACACGGCGCGTTCGTAGACGGGCACGCCGCGGCGGGCGAGCCAGGCGCCGGGAATGTCGTATGCCCCGTAGATCGGCCGGATCGGGACGCCGGCGAGATCCGCGGCGACGACCGCCGGCGGGTGCAGATGCGCGACGGCTCGGTGCCGCGAATCCGCCTGCATGGTTTCGACGTGGATGGGCAGTTCGTTGGGGACGCGGTATCCGTCGAGTTCGCCACTTCCGCCGGCGCTGCCGTCGAATCGGATCAGGCGGATATCGCTGGGCGCGGTGTCGGCCACGCCGGTGTCGGCGTCGCTGCGGCAGCGGACGAGAAGATGATCGTCATCGACGCGCAGACTCAGGTGGCCGAGCATGCCGTCGACCAGGCCGCGGGCCGCGGCGACTCGGCAGCCCTGGGCGACCAGGGCGCGCTGACGGTTCAGCTCGTCGGTCACGGTCGTTCGACTTTTGGTGTGCCGATGCCGAATCCGCCGTCCGGGTGGATGGTCTCACCGGTGATGCCGCGGGATCGGCCGGAAGCCAAGAACACGAACGACCACGCATGATCCGCGCCGGACAGTGCGACGTTCAACGGGGTGCGTGCGGCGACGTCGCGTGCCCGGTTGGGGTAGTCGTCGAGGCGGGTGTCGTTGAGCCCCAGGCTGGTCAGGCCGCGCAGGTCGGTGTTGACCGTGCCGCCCGGAGCTACCCCGTTGACCCGGATCTGCGGCGCCAGCTCATGCGCCAGCGAGGCCACCAGCCCGCGCACGGCAAACTTCGACGACACGTACAGCACGCCGCCGCGGCCGGGGTGGTACGACGACGCCGACTCGGTCAGCACGATCGACGGCTCAGCGCCATCGCGCAGCGCAGGGACCGCGGCCTTGACCGACTGCAGGTGGCTCAGCACGTTGGTGCGAAACATTTCGTCGAAGGCGTCGGCGAGGTTGTCGGCATCGAGATCGGCCACGCCCTGGTAGAAGTCGAAGACTCCCACGCAGTTGACCAGGATGTCGAGCCCGCCGAACGCATCGACTGTCTCGGTAACCGCGCGATGGTTGGCCTCGCCGGTGATGGCGTCACCTTCGACCACCCGAATCTCGGGTAGCTGTGCGCGCAGCAGTTTGCACTTCTGTGGATCACGTTCCAGCACAGCCACTCTGGCGCCCTCGGCGAGGAAAGCCTCGACAACGGCCCGCCCGATTCCGGATCCGCCGCCCACAACCAGGGCACGCTTACCGTCCAACCACGCGGTCATGACTGCGGGCTTTCCGGGTCGGGCAGCAACGGCGCACCGGAATTCCCCACCATTGCCGCCATCGTCCGGGGGTTCTGCCACGTCAGGGCCTCCACCTCTAGGGCGTCCAGGCTGATCCACCGGCCGGTTCTGGGCGCGCCGATCAACAGCCTCGAACCATTGCGGGTGTCAACTCGGCGCACCACGACCTCGGTGAATTCGTTCGCGACCGTGAGTGGTTCGCCGACCGTGCCGGCTAGCAACTGCTCGAGTTGATCATTCACAGGAACACCGCCAAGTTCTGCATCCGCAATACCGCCTCGTCGGCAATGATTGTGCGCCGGGCGAGCTTGTATCGACCTTCGCACCAGCGCAGCAGGTCTTCGCGACCGCACGACATCAAGGCGCTTTCGTTGACGTCGCCGCGGCTGCGGAACAGCAGTTCGGCGGATTCGACCACCAGCTGTGCTGCATCCCCTTCGGTTGGGTCGGATTCGAAGGTGCGCACGTTGGTGATGAAGTGGCGCAGCCGCGACGGTGGGTCCTCGGCCCACACGTGCTCGGTGCCCATCCGCGCGACCCGCTGGGTCAGCGAGTACTTGTCTTCGTCGAAATGCGCCATCCCCGGTGCGGTGTCAAACCCGGCGCCGCGTGCCGTCGTGACGCGCACCGGCATCACGTAACGGATGTCTTCGGTCAGCGTGTCCAGCCACTCCTCGTATCGCTGGGCGTCCAACAGATAGGCCTCGTCCACCAGGAACTGATGCGCCTGAAGATGCCGGGCGTCATCAAAGGGCAAGGACGGCAAGGCTTTTCTTGATGAATGTGGGCTCATGCGCCGGCTCCCTGCAGATAATCGGCCCACAGCTTCAGCAACTCGCGCTGGTTGTACTCGTTGTAGCCGACCTGCGCGCGCCCCGGGCCGTGGAAGGATTCGGCGGGCAGCGCATCGACCACCGGGCGATCGTCAGACAGCAGGCCCATTCGGCTGTTCAGCAGCAGCCGCCGTGCCATCGAGCCGCCCGCGGTCGTGGTCAACGACACCCAGTTCTCCACGTCGTCCTGTTCGAACATTCCGCTCGAACCGAAACACATCAAATACGCCTTGTAGGAGTCCTTTTTGTACTGCGGGGGAGCGGCGGAGTCCACCGCGAACCACGAGCACACTTCGGTTTCATTCTCACTGATGGGTTGCCACAGGCGGATCGAAATGAAAGGCAGCACCTGGTCTTCCCGGTCGTGCACCTTGGGCCAGTTATGCACGAAGCTCAAGTTGGGAAAGCAGGTCGCCGCCGAAATCATGAACCCGTCCTCGCCGACCACCCGCTGCTGCTGGGGCGTCCACACGCCTTTGATCCGCTCGATCATCTCGTCGGGATAGCCGACGTATCCCATCCGCTCCTCGAAGCTGCCCGGCGGCAGCTTGTACGTGGTCCCGCCGCCGCGATGCGCCCAGTAGGTGGCGCCGTCCTTGCGCTTCTGCGCCTTCGGCTCCCGGAACAGCCCGATCTCGACGATCGATGCGTGCGTATGCGGCGTGTGGTACATGTCGCCACAGAAATTCTCGGCGCCGATCTTCCAGTTGGACTTGATCCGCCAGCGTTGTGGCCCATGCATTTCCAGACCCGCGACGCTCTGCTTGGTGTAGAAGTCCAGATAGAAGGTGAAGTCGCCGAGGAAGTCCTCCAGCGGTTCCGCGTGCGGATCCAGGTTGATGAAGAGCAGGCCGTTATAGCTGGCGAAGTTCGGCGCCGGCAGCAGATTGTTGGCGCTGCGCGCGAAGCCCTCGTCGCCCCCGTAGGCCTCGCGATGAAAGGGCAGTCCCGTGAGCCGGCCGTCGTTGCGGTAGGTCCAGCCGTGGTATGGGCACCGGAAGTTGGAGGCGTTGCCCATCTCCGCGCGGCACACCTGCATACCGCGGTGCAGGCACATATTGAACATCGCCCGGACCTTGCCGCCCGCGTCGCGGGTGATGATGAATGAATCGTCGAGAACCCGACGCACCACGTAGTCGCCGTCCTGGGGGATCTCCGACTCGTGGCCCACGAACGTCCAGGCCCGGCTGAACAGCCGCTCCTTCTCCAACGCGAACAGCTGCTTGTCGTTATAGATGTGCGCGGGGATCATGCCCCGGCGCACGCTCTCGAACAGGCCGTCCTCGAAATCGGCGTCTACCACGGGAGCCTCGCTCTGCTCTACAGAAACTACTTCGGCTAAATAGAATCCTGGACGGCGCTCTGCTGGTCAAACAGCAGGAACTTGCGAGGTTTCACGGCGCTCTGTGCGGAAACTCCGAGCTAGCCCGCAAGGAAGTTGCCAGAGGTTACAGTTACCGTGAGCATATGTCTACGCCGCACAGGGTATGTGAACTCTCAGGCTGTTCAGCGCCTATCGCCTAGAGATCCGCCGTACAGCTGCGTTGGGGAAGGAACTTGGTGCTATGGCTGATCGATCCGGAGGTCGCCTGCGAAAATTCGGACCGCGTGTGTTGTCCGCCGTCGGGCGCCAAGAGTGGCTGGACCGGCCCAGCTATCGGCTGGAACACCTGCTCAGCTTCGCCTTCAACGGGCTGGGCCGCGCCCGCAACGACGTCGTGAACGCGCTGAACGGCGTCTGGCTCGGGCACCCGGTGCACCCGCCGCTGGCGTCACTGACCAGCGGGGCGCTCGCCACCACCGTTGCCCTGGATGCGCTCAGCGTGCTGCCGGGCCGCCCCGCCCAGGAAATGGTCGACGCCTCGCGGTTCGCCTCCCGTGCCCTCGGCGTCGGGATCCTGGGCAGCATCGGTTCGGCCATCACCGGCGCCACCGACTGGCAGCACACCCACGAAGAAGACCGCAGGGTCGGGCTGGTGCACGGCGTGGTGAACCTGTTCGCGACCGGGCTCTACGCGCAGTCCTGGTGGGATCGCCGGCAGGGCCGTCATCGTCGCGGCATCGCACTGACCGCGCTTGGCTATGTCGTCACCGTCGGTGGCAGCTATCTCGGCGGCGCCCTGGTGTTCGAATCCGGCATCGGCATCGATCAGTCCGGCCGGCGGCTGCGCACCAAAGAATGGACCCCGGTGCTGGACGCGAGTTCGTTGAACGGGAAGCCGGTGCGGGTCGAGGTCGACGGGGTGGGGCTGGTGGTATGCCAGACCAAGCCCGGCGAGGTGTCGGCGTTCGGGGAGTTCTGCCCGCATCTGGCGGCTCCGATGGCCGACGGCTGGGTGGATCGCGGCCGGATCGTATGTCCTTGGCACGGTTCGTGGTTCGCGGCCGAGTCGGGTGATGTTCTGCGTGGCCCGTCGGCAGCTCCGCTGCCGTGTTATGAGGCCAGGTTGGCCAACGGAATGGTCGAAGTCCGCGGCGAGGCGCAGCCTAGCCTCGACGGGTCATAGGGGATTGGAGCGAAGGAGCAACGTGAACGCGTACGAAGTGTTGAAGGACCACCATGTCGTGATCAAGGGTCTCGGTCGCAAGATCAGTGACGCACCGGTCAACAGCGACGAACGCCGTGCACTCTTCGACGAAATGCTGATCGAACTCGACATCCACTTCCGCATCGAAGACGACCTGTACTACCCAGCCCTGGCGGCCGCCACCAAGCTGATCGCGGTGGCGCATGCCGAGCACCGCCAGGTGATCGACCAGCTTTCCGTGCTCCTCAAGACCCCGCAGACCGCGATTGGCTATGAAGACGAATGGAACTCGTTCAAGACGGTGCTCGAGGCGCACGCCGACGAAGAGGAACGCGACATGATTCCCGCGCCGCCCGAGGTGAAGATCACCGACGCCGAGCTCGAGGACCTGGGCAACAAGATGAACGCCAGAATCGAGCAGTACCGTGGCTCCGCGCTGCACAAACTTCGCACCAAGGGGCGCGCCGCGCTGGTACGCGCTCTGTAGCTGCGGGCCGATTGGCGAGTAGCGTCACGCTTCGTGAGGGCCGCACCGCAGGGCGTCGCGTCGCAGGGTGACATCACGGCGGAGATCGCCCGAATCGCGGCCGCCTGCGAGCACACGAACGCCGGCGCACAAGATCAGCCGCGGCTGAACTATCCGCCATACCGCAGCAGCATGTTGCGCCACCCGAAACAACCACTGCTGCTTACCGATCCCGAGGAGCTGGAGCGCTGCGCGCCGTGCTTCGGGGAAGTCGACTTCCACCCGCTCGACGCCGATCTGACGGCCGGCCAGCCGGGCGAGCCGATCGGGGAGCGCATCATCGTGACCGGGCGGCTGCTGGATCGGTCCGGGCGACCGCTCGCGGGCCAGCTAATCGAAATCTGGCAGGCCAACGCCAGCGGTCGCTACCGCCACCAGCGCGACCAGCACCCGGCTCCGCTCGACCCGAACTTCATTGGTGCCGGTCGCTGCCTGACCGGGCCCGACGGGACGTATCGATTCCTGACCGTCAAGCCCGGTCCCTATCCGTGGCGTAATCACCACAACGCGTGGCGCCCGGCGCACATCCATTTCTCGCTGTTCGGTACCGCGTTCACCCAGCGCCTGATCACCCAGATGTACTTCCCGGGCGACCCGCTGTTCGACCTGGATCCGATTTTCCAATCGGTTCTGGATCCTGCTGCGCGCCAACGCCTGATCGCCGGCTACGACCACGATCTCACCGAGCCGGAATATGCCACCGGATATCGATGGGACATCGTGCTGGCGGGCAGCTCCAGCACCTGGACAGAAGCCGAACATGACTGAACTAGCCAGTACCCCGGGGCAAACCGTCGGCCCCTTCCTTCATCTCGGGTTGCCTTGCGACACCGAGATGGTTGACGACGCGGATGTCGGCGCGCTCCGGCTGCACGGCACGGTGTACGACGGGGCGGGCAAACCGATCCCGGATGCCCTGATTGAACTCTGGCAGGCCGACACCGCCGGGCGCATCCCCCGCCGCTCGCTGCGGCGTGACGGCTTCACCGGGTGGGGCAGGGCCGCAACGGATGCCGCCGGGTGCTATAGCTTCACCACGGTGACGCCGGGAAGCGACGGGCGGCCACCGTTCTTCGCGATCACCGTCTTTGCTCGCGGGCTGTTGAATCGACTGTTCACTCGCGCCTATCTGCCCGGCGCGGATCTGGCTGCGGACCCGCTACTGGCCACCATCGCTGCCGAGCGGCGGGCCACCTTGCTCTGTGTTGGCGAAAGCGGCTCGGGCCGAACGGATTACCGATTCGATATTCATCTGCAGGGTCCACACGAGACCGTGTTTCTGGCGTATCGGGACGCTGCGGTATGACCAATCTGTTGTGGCCGGGCGACCACCGGGCCGGCGAGCACCTGACCGATCAGTCGCTGCTGCGGTCGATGGTCGCGGTGGAATCCGCGTGGCTGAGCGCCCTGGCCGCCGCGGGTTTGGCGCCCGCCGGCGCTGCAAGCGCCGACCTGTCAAACCTGGTGGACCAAGGCGATATGGAAGGGCTCGCAGTCGCCGCCGAGGACAGGGGCAATCCGATCGTAGGCCTGGTCGAGCTGCTGCGTGAGCGAGCCGAGCCTGCCTTCGCCCCGTGGATCCACCGCGGGCTCACCAGCCAGGACGTCGTGGACACCGCGCTGATGCTTGGCGTGCGCGCCGTGGTGGACGAGCTGAGAACGCAGCTTTGCGAGCAGGTTTCGACGCTGGCCGCACTTGCGGACTTACATCGGGCCACCCCGATGGTGGCCCGTACGCTCACCCAGCAGGCCGCGCCGACCACGTTCGGCGCCAAGGCGGCCGGCTGGTGCAACGGTGTCATCGACGCCTGCGAGCAGCTTTGCGGGCTGATGACCCCGATCCAGGTCGGTGGGGCCGTCGGAACGTGGTCGGCCACGACGGAACTCGCCACACTGCTCACCGACGCGGCAGACCCAGCGGGAATATCGGAGCGGGTAATGCAAACCGCTGCAGCGGCTTTGGGTTTGGGGGTGCGGCCACCGTGGCATGCCACCCGGACGCCGGTGACCGCGGCGGCGGATGCCTTCCTTGGGTGCACCGATAGCTGGGGCCGGATCGCCTCGGATGTGGTCACCCTGGCACGTCCGGAGATCGGCGAATTGAGCGAACCGGCCGCCGGCAACCGTGGCGGCTCGTCGTCGATGCCGCACAAGCGCAATCCGGTGCTGTCCATCCTGATACGGCGGACGGCGATATCGGTGCCGCAGCTGGCCGCGACCCTGCACACCGCGGCGGCGCTGGCCAACGACGAACGCCCCGATGGCGCATGGCATGCCGAATGGGACACGCTGCGAACCCTGGCCCGGCGGACCCTGAGTGCGGGCTCCCAGTGTGGCGAGCTGCTGGCTGGGCTGGTCGTGCATGCCGGGCGGATGGCCGAGAATCTGAGTGCTGCAGATGTTCTCGGTGAACAACGCGCGATCGCCGACCTGGCCGGGAAGTCGCCGACGCCAAGCTATTTCGGCGCGGTCGACCGGTTGATCGACGCCAGCCTAGCTCGCGCCGAGCGGATATCCGGCAAGCGGCCGTGAGGTGTTGGCGGCGATGTCCCGCAGCGACAGCGCAGCATGCGCGGCGCCGGCGTTGCCGTCCTGGTAGATGCTGGCCAGCCAGATGTGCACCAGCGTGTCGATCACCCGGTCCTGGCCGATCGCCGGGGATTCGGTGGTGAACGTCGCGGTCATCAGCCGCTCGCTCAACATGTTCAGCGCGATCGATAGGTCCTCGGCTCCGACGGTGGCCGGGGCGACGCCCCGTTCGCGCTCGGCCGTGATCGCGACGGTGGTAAACGAGATCCACTTCTGCATCAGCGTCGACCAGAGCTGGCGGACCTCGGGGTTGGTGGCCTTGGCTGCCGCGCCGGCCACGGCGACCGCGCGGTGTGAGCCCGACACTTCGAAGAACGCCTCGATGCGGTCGCGCCACAGCGTCGCGGGATCGCCGGTCAGCTTGTCGCGAAGTTTCTTCAGCGCCGCGTGTGCCTTGTTGTTCATGTGGTCCAGCAACGAAAGCAGCACCGCGTTTTTCGACGGGAAATAGAAGTAGAAGGTGGGGCGGGAGATGCCGGCACCTTTTGCCAGATCGTCGACGGAGAAGTCGGCCAGCGGCCGCTCCTGAAGGAGTCGCTCGGCGGTGGCCAGGATGGCCTGCTCACGGTCGTCACCCGAGTGATGCGAGGAACGGCGACCGCGGGAGACGTGCGCGTACCCGGTGTGCATCGAGGGGTCGGACACGGCACATACCCTAGGGGTGCACCGATATATGCCAGGCAAATTGTTGATGACGACGAACAATAATGTCGATTAAGTTCAGCGCGTTGCCGGCGCGATCGGCGCCGGTGGCGAATTTCGGAGTCGACCTTACTCGTGCTCCGGCTTACGGGCGATGATCGCGACGGCGGTCAGCTGGTCGCGGTGCTTGCGGAACGTGTGACGCATCGTCAGCACCCGCTTGCGCGCGTCCGGATGCAGGAGCAGGTTTCTGGCAAACCGCAGCGCTCCTAAAAGCCCTTCGTCGGCGATGATCCGGCGTGGCTGCAACAGCGCCATCGGTGCGGTCACCACCCGGTCGACGATCAGTCCGTGGTCCGACAGGAGTTGTGACCATTCGGCAATGGTCAACGGACGCGCGTTCACCTTGATCGCGCGGGCAAGCGCCTGCCGGATCTCCGTGCTGATCTCCTCGGGCACGGTGTCGGGTGTCAGCGCGAGTTCGTGGATCGCGTAGCGGCCGCGCGGTCTCAGCACCCGCGCGGCCTCGGCGACGATCGCGTGCTTGGTGGCATCGCCCTGCATCGTCAGCATCGCCTCGCCGAGGACGACGTCCCGACTGGCGTCGGGCAATCCGGTGTCGGCCGCGTCGGCGACCCGGACCGTGCCGGTCCCGGCGTTCAGCCCGGCGATGACGTCCCGAACGCTGTCGGCCGCATCGGGGTCCTGTTCGGCGCCCACGTACGACCGCGGTTGCCGGTTGAGAATCTCCGCTGCGGTGCGGCCGAGGCCCGGCGCCAGCTCAAGCACATCGGCGTCGGTCACCTCGGCGCCGGCCAGCATGGTGCGGGTGAGCCCGACGCCACCCGGGCGAAGGACTCGTTTCCCCAGCCGCGCAAGCAGCCAATGTCCCTGGACGCTGTCATCTGCGCGACTTGACATGGGAGCCATGGGCTTTCCCGTCCTTCCTGGTTTTCACAACTTTGATTGTGTAAACTCTATCGCATGACCTACGTTATCGGGAAGCCCTGCATCGATGTGATGGATCGGGCATGTGTGGACGAATGCCCGGTGGACTGCATCTACGAGGGTGGCCGAGCGCTCCACATCCATCCCGACGAATGCGTGGACTGCGGCGCGTGTGAGCCGGTCTGCCCGGTCGATGCGATTTACTACGAAGACGACCTGCCCGAGGAGTTGCGGTCGCACCTGGCCGACAATGAGGCGTTTTTCTCCGAGACCCTGCCGGGGCGCGACGCTCCACTGGGGTCACCGGGCGGAGCGGCCAAGCTCGGTGCACTGGGCGTCGACGCTCCGTTGGTGGCCGCCGAACCGAAGGCCGACGTTTCCGAGGGAGCGTGAGGAGGATCGCCATGTCAACGGGGGAGTCCGCGGGTCGTCGTCGTGAGGTGCTGCGGACGTTGCGGACATCCCGGGATCCGCTGACCATCGTCGCGATCGCCGATGCGTTGGGCGTGCATCCCAACACCGTTCGCTTCCACCTCGACAGTCTTCTCGGCGACGGCCAGGTGGAACAGGTCGAGCCGGGGCGCAAGGGGCCGGGGCGTCCACCGCTGATGTTCCGGGCGGTCCGCCAGATGGATCGCGGCGGCACGCGGCACTACAGGTTGCTCGCCGAGATACTGACGATGGCCTTTGCGGCCGACCAGGATTCGGGCGCCAGGGCGCTGGCCGCCGGGCGGGCGTGGGGGCGACAACTCGATTCGAGCGTGGACTCGTCGCCCGGGGACGCCCAGAGTCCGCAGGCCTCGATCGATCAGCTGGTCGATGTGCTCGACCAGCTTGGCTTTGCCCCCGAGCGCCGCCGGGCCGACGGGGAACAACAGGTCGGTCTGCGGCACTGTCCGTTCCTCGAGCTCGCCGAAACCCGTGCCAGCGTTGTGTGTCCCGTCCATCTCGGGCTTATGCAAGGAGCCCTGGAAAGCTGGGGTTCCCCGGTTGCTGTCGAGCGCCTCGATACGTTCGTCGAACCGGATTTGTGCGTCGCCCACCTCGAGATGCAGGAGGCCTAGCGATGAGCACCGAAATGGCGATCGCCGTCGCGATCACCTTCGTCTGGCTTGGCATGGTGTTGGCCATCTCGTTTTTGGAAGCCCCGCTGAAATTCCGGGCGCCCAACGTGACCTTGCAGATCGGACTTGGCATCGGGCGCTTGGTTTTTCGCGCACTCAACACCGTCGAGGTCGCATTCGCCATCGTCATCCTGGCGGTCGCGGTGGACGGCCCGATGCCGTCGCGGATCATCGTCGCATTTTGCGTCGCGTTCGCCGCGCTCGCCGTGCAGTTGATCTCGGTGCGGCCCCGGCTGACTCGCCGCTCGGATGCGGTCCTCGCCGGATCGGACGCGCCCCGCTCCCGAGCTCACTACGTCTATGTCGCTTTCGAGGTGGTCAAGGTGGCGGCGTTGATTGTGGCGGGGATACTCCTATTGACCGCATAGACGTCTCAACGCCCACCGACAGCCCACCGCCACACCGAGGGGACTTACCAATGGAATCAATCTCGCTGACCAGCCTGGCCACCGAAAAGCTGGCCGAAGCCCGGCAGTCGCACAGCGGACGCGCCGCACACACCATTCACGGCGGCCACGACCATGAACTCCGGCAGACCGTGCTCGCGTTGCTCGCCGACCACGACCTGTCCGAACATGACAGCCCCGGCGAGGCGACGCTGCAGGTGCTGCAGGGTCACGTGCGTCTGACGGCGGGTGGCGACTCCTGGGACGGTAAGACCGGTGACTACGTCGCGATTCCGCTGCAACGCCATGCCCTGCACGCGGTCGAGGATTCGGTGATCATCCTGACGGTGCTGAAGAGCATCCCCTCTGTGGCACACTAGCTGTATGTTATTCACTTCCTGGTCAAAGGATTTCGGCCTGCGGGTGCCTATTGTTAACGCCCCGATGGGTGGGGTCGCCGGTGGTCGGCTGGCCGCCGCGGTGACCGCTGCCGGAGGTTTGGGCATGGTCGGCATGGGCAGTTCGGCGACCAGGAAATCGTTGGCGACCCAGCTGCAACATGTCGACGGGCGATTCGGAATCGGCTTGGTGGACTGGGTGATACGCGGCCAACCGGGGCTGCTAGAGGATGCCCTGGCGGCGCGCCCGGTTCTATTGTCGGTCAGTTTCGGTACCGACTGGTCCTGGGTAGCCAAGGCGCATGACGTCGGAATTACCACCGTCACACAGGTATTCGATGCTGCCGACGCCCTTCGGGCTGTTGACGGGGGAGTCGACATCGTGGTCGCGCGCGGCGCGGAAGGTGGCGGTCACGGTGAGGTGAAGCTCGCGACGCTGCCGTTGCTCGATGCCGTGTTGGAGGCAGTGTCGGTGCCGGTGCTCGTGGGTGGCGGAATTGCCTCGGCGCGCAGCCTAGCTGCGGTGCTGGCGGCGGGAGCCAGCGGCGCGTGGGTCGGCACCCGGTTGATGGCGTGTGCGGAGAGTCTGAGCAGTGACGGTAGCCGTCGTGCCGTGATCGCAGCCAACGCCACCGATACCGTCGTCACCCGGATCTTCGACATCGCCGAGGATCTGGCGTGGCCGACGCGGTTTCCGTCGCGGGTATTGGCGAACGACTTTGTCACGCGCTGGACGGGTAAAGAGGACGCGCTTGCCGACGACCAAGCGGCCCGCGACGAGCTGGCCGCCTCGATCAAAGCCGACGACCGCAACGTTGCCGCGGTCCACACCGGTCAGGCTGTCGGCATGATCCGTGACGACGCATCGGTAGCCGAGGTCATCGACGGAATGTGTTCGGGCGCAGAGAAATTGCTGACAGGCTGGGGCCCGTAGCGGTCACGGCGTTTATTCATCGCCGCGGCGGAGCACGACACAGCATCGGTCCGGCCCGGGGTAGAGCCGGGCATCGGGGCAGTGCGGCGCCAACGCCTCGGTGACGCCGGTGATCAGCGCGTGGTTCATGTCGCAAGCCAACTGCGTCTGCTCCTGGGCCAGCGCATGGAACGGGCAGTTGGCGAGTTCGACCGCGTCGTCGGCAACTCGCGGTTCGTAGCCGTATTCGCGCAGCACGCCGATCGCCGACTCCAGTGCCGTCGCGGCATCCGCGGGTGCGTGTTGGGTGGCGCCGATGCGCTGGCCGTAGTCGTGGGCGACCCGGTTCAGCACCGCGACGACCGGTTCCCCGGTCGTCGCCGAGTCCGCGATGGCTTGCGCCATCAGTCGCCCGGCCAGTTCGTACTCCCGTTGCGGAAGGCTCACCGCGATGTCGCGCCGCACCCTGCGGTACAGCTTGGACGTCCGCCCGGCGCCGGGGCCGGATCGCCCCGCCAGGCGCGCATAGTCGCTTTCCAGCAGCCCTTCGGCGGTCAGTCGGTCCAGATGGAACTTGGCCTGATGATGCGGCACCCCGACGGCGTCGGCGGCCTGTTCGCGGCTGACCGCTGTCGGTTGCGAACAGACGAATTGGTAGAGGCGACGGCGCCCCGGATCGGCGAGTGCTCCGATGCCGGCGGAGTCGCGCGCTAGCGAGTTTTCCTGCACTGCAACCGCCCATTTCTAACGGACAAAACTCTTGACGATACAGTCTACAGATTCTAACGTACGAATGAGTATCTGTTAGAAATGAGAGGAAAAATCATGAGTACAGAGCAAGTCAGCGCTACCCCGCCGCTCACCGATCAGTTGAAGGACCCGGCGTTCTCGGCGTACTTCGCGCTTCGCACCGTGTTCACGATCGCGCCCATCGTGTTCGGGCTGGACAAGTTCTTCAATGTGCTGACGTATCCGCATCACTGGAGCATGTATCTGGCCGGCTGGATCCATTCCCTGGTGCCGGTGACCGCCGATCAGTGCATGTACCTGGTCGGGGTGATCGAGATCGTGGCCGGTGTGCTGGTTGCGGTCGCGCCTCGAATCGGCGCCTGGGTGGTCGCGGCCTGGCTGCTCGGCATCATCGTCGACCTGGTCACCGGGCCCGGCTTCTACGACGTGGCGCTGCGCGATTTCGGGTTGCTGGTGGGCGCGATCGCGCTGGGCCGGCTGGCGCAGGGCGTGCACAGCGGCAGCATCGGATCCCGCTGACCCGACCGGGTCGGACGGTCACACCCCGCGCAGGTAGCGCTTGGCGATGACGCGCTGAGCCACCGACACCACCGGGCCACCGAGCTTGCTCCACCAGGTGGCCGGCCGGGAGAACGCGGACACCTCGGCGAAGACCGCTGAGGTGTCCGGGTCCCGGCGGACGACGAAGCGTTCCTCGCCGGATTCGGGATGACCTTCCAGCGTGCCGTAGGCGAAACCGCGGATGTCGGGCTCGTCGATCACGTACACGACCCGGCACGGCGCGGGCAGAAAACCCATCCGGACCAACACCACCGTGTCGACGGCCGCGACCTCGGAGCTGGCCTTCACTCGCAGCCCGGCGCCGTGTTGCATGCCCCAGCGCATCATGGCCTCGGCGGCCCGCTCGAAACGCTGCCGGCCGGTACCGATCTGTTTCTCGACGTGTAGGTGGCCGTATCCAGCGGGCAGGTCGCCGGCGGCGGTCGCACCCACTTCGGAGTAACTCAGCGGAAGTTCCTCGAGTGCTGCTAGGTCCACACGCCCAGCTTGCCACGCCGAGATGCGCGAATGCGCTTGAAGCGTAAGTTCGTAGGCGTGACCGCACAAAACTCGAAAGCTGTTGCCGGAGCATCAGGAACGTTCACCTTCGGCGGCGATCTGACCGTCAACCGCCTCGGTTTCGGGGCAATGCGCATCGTCGGTAAGGGGGTCTGGGGCCCGCCCGCCGATCGCGATGAATGTGTCCGGGTGCTGCGACGCGCCGTCGAACTCGGCGTGGACCTCTTCGACACCGCGGATTCCTACGGCCCCTACATCTCCGAGGACATCATCCGCGAGGCGCTGTACCCCTACGACAACCTGGCGATCGCAACCAAGGCCGGGTTCTTGCGGACGGGCCCGGATGTCTGGATCGAGATGGGTTACCCGGCCTACCTGCGGCAGGAATGCGAGATGAGCCTGCGCCGCCTGGGCGTCGAGGCCATTGACCTGTTCCAGCTGCATCGCGTCGACCCCAAGTGGCCGTTGGCCGACCAGGTGGGCGAGCTGGTCAAGCTGAAGGACGAAGGCAAGATTCGGCATATCGGGCTGTCCGAGATCGATGTCGACCAGCTCAACGAGGCGCAGGCGATCACCCAGATCGTGTCGGTACAGAACCTGTACAACCTGACGGTCCGCAAGGCCGAACCGCTGCTCGATGCCGCCACCGAACAGGGCGTCGGCTTCATCCCGTACTTCCCGCTGGCAGCGGGGCCGCTGGCCGCTTCCGACGGCCCGCTGCAACGCATCGCCGCCGACCACCACGCGTCGCCGTCGCAGCTGGCCCTGGCCTGGCTGCTGAAGCGCTCGCCGGTGATGCTGCCGATCCCGGGAACGTCGAAGGTGGCGCACCTGGAGGAGAACGTGGCCGCCGCCGAGATCACGCTCAGCGACGACGAGTTCGAGACCCTGGCGGCTGCTGGAGCGCGGTAGGCGGCCACCCAATACGGTGTTCTGGTGGCCGGCGACCATCCGAAACACCCCGGTGGGGGGTTCAACCCACCCGAACCGACGACCAAGGGCGGGCCCGACTACGGCCGGTTCGTCGATGCGGTGCGCAAGCTGCAAGACCATGCGCGTGCCGTCGACGCCCCCGACGAGGTCATCAGCGAGGCCGCGGACACGCTGGAGAAGCTGTCTGCGCTGCTGAGCCCGTACGACGCCGACGAGTGGGCGTCGCCGTCGGGGCGGCGGATGGACTTGCCGATGCGCGGCAACATCCTCACGGTGCCGTTGTCGTCCCGCAAGACCGAGGACGGGCGGATCGAGGGAACGGCCCGCTTCGCGCGGTTTCACCTGGGGCGCAACGGCGCCGTGCACGGTGGGTCGCTCGGGATGCTGTTCGACACCATCCTCGGCCTGACCGCCTCAGTGCTCACCGGCAGCCCCCGTCAGCGCACCGCCTATTTGAAGATCAATTACCGCAATATCGTGCCGGTCGAAAAAGAGGTGCAGTTCGACGCGGGCATTGACGAGGTGGACGGCCGCAAAATCTTTGTGTCGGGCAGGTTGACCGACGGCGACACGCTGCTGGCCGAAGCCGATGCGTTGTTCGTGAAACTCAAACCCGGCCAGCCCTGATCGCGTTGCGTCTCGCATGACAATAGCCCCAGCTCATTGTTGTCTTGACAGACTATTGCACAGGTGTAGATTGAGCTACCGAGGTAGCTATGAGCGCGAACAAGTACGTCAGATTGTGCGTAGTGACCGCCGCGAAATCCGCGGCGAGACTGACGGTCGCGCCAAGGCCTCGTTGTTCTAGACGGGCCGGTGCCGTGCCGGCGATGGCCGACAGGCGCCGGTGCCCGTCGGTGGCGATCGTCATTCCGGCCTACAACGAGGAACGTTTCATCGGCAGGTGCCTTGAAGCGTGCCTCAATCAAACGTCGAGACCGGACGAGATCATCGTCGTCAACAACAGGTCGACCGATGGCACCGCCTCGATAGTGCGGAGATATCAAGCTGGCCAGCCCCGCACCGACATACGCCTGATCGATCAAAACGAGGTTCAGGGCATCGCGCCAACGCGCAACCGCGGGTTCGACGACGCGCGAAGCGATGTGATCGGCCGTATTGATGCCGACTCCGTCATTGCCAGCGACTGGGTCCAGACGATTCGCGGCCGCTTCCGGGACCCGGTCATCGATGCGGCGACCGGACCTGTCATCTACTACGACATGCCGATGCGCGGACTTTTCCTCCGGATCGATCGCACGGTCCGTGCCTGGTTGCAGTTCAGCTGCAAGGACCAACGGTTCCTGCTCGGGGCCAATATGGCCATCCGTGCCTCGGCGTGGAGGGCGGTCCGTCAGCTGACGCGGCTCGATCCGGAAGATCTCCTGCATGAAGACATTGACCTGGCGGTGACGCTGTTCAAGAACGACTTCGAGGTCGCATACGAGCCCACACTCGTTGCCGGCATGTCCGGTCGGCGGGTTGAATGCTTGCCGCGCGAGTTCTACCGCTACGCCACGCGCTACACCAGGACCATCAGGGCGCACGGAGTCAAGAGCGGTCCCGCCCGCTTGACGGTCGCCATCCTCCTGCTGGGGTACTTCCCAGCTCGCATGCTTCGGTTCTGTTACGACGTAGACAAACTTCGGTTCACCACGACGAAGCTGCGCGCCACACTTGGCGAGCTCACCAGCCGCGCCGGACGCGATGCGCGGGCGCAGGTGTTCAAACTGGGTGGGACCGACCCTGCCGCGCGACCGGTAGCCCCGTTGCGTGATCGAGCGGCGTAGCGGCCGACTCGCTCGCATTTGTTGAGATGTTGGTCCGCCCGGCCGCGTCCGGGATGGGTTAAGCCCCGGCCAACCGGTATTGCCTTGGGCTCCTCGAGGTCCGCCCCGATAGCATGGCAACGTCCAATCAGGATCATTGGTGACCCGCAAACACAACTAAGCCTTGGAGACCCAACTCGATGAGCGCCCCCGCCGACTCCGTCCCAGCAGCCCCGATCCGGGTTCCTGCCGGGACTACCGCGGCCGCCGCGGTCGGCGAGGCGGGGTTGCCCAGACGCGGTACGCCCGACGCCGTCGTGCTGGTACGCGACGCCGACGGCAAGCTGCGCGATCTGAGCTGGGCGCCCGAGGCCGACACGCAGGTCGTCCCGGTCGCCGCCAACACCGACGACGGCCGCAGCGTCATCCGGCATTCGGCCGCACACGTGCTGGCCCAGGCTGTCCAAGACATGTTCCCGCACGCCAAATTGGGCATCGGGCCGCCGATCACCGATGGCTTCTACTACGACTTCGACGTGCCGGAGCCGTTCACGCCCGAGGACCTGACGAAGCTGGAAAAGCGGATGCGCCAGATCGTCAAGGATGGCCAGCTGTTCGACCGGCGGGTGTACGAATCCAAGGAAGCGGCGCGCCAGGAACTCGCCGGCGAGCCCTTCAAACTGGAGCTAGTCGACGACAAGTCCGGCGATCCCGATGTCATGGAGGTCGGCGGCGATGAGCTCACCGCATACGACAACCTCAACCCTCGTACCCGCGAACGGGTTTGGGGTGACTTGTGCCGCGGGCCGCACATCCCGACCACCAAGCACATCCCGGCGTTCAAGCTCACCCGTAGCTCGGCCGCCTACTGGCGCGGCGACCAGAGCAACGCAAGCTTGCAACGCATCTACGGCACCGCCTGGGAGTCGCAAGAGGCGCTCGACAAACATCTGGAGCTCCTCGAGGAGGCGCAGCGCCGTGACCATCGCAAGCTGGGCGTCGAGCTCGACCTGTTCAGCTTTCCCGACGAAATCGGTTCTGGCCTAGCGGTTTTCCACCCCAAGGGCGGCATCATCCGCCGTGAGCTGGAGGAGTACTCGCGGCGCAAGCACATCGAGGCCGGGTACGAGTTCGTCAATACCCCGCACATCACCAAGGAGCAGCTGTACATCACGTCGGGCCACCTCGAGTGGTACGCCGACGGAATGTACCCGCCGATGCACCTCGACGCGGAGTTCAACGCAGACGGGACGGTGCGCAAGCCCGGGCAGGACTACTACCTCAAGCCGATGAACTGCCCGATGCACCACCTGATCTATCGGTCTCGCGGACGCTCGTACCGCGAGCTTCCGTTGCGGCTCTTCGAGTTCGGCAGCGTGTACCGCTACGAGAAGTCGGGCGTGGTGCACGGGCTGACGCGGGTGCGCGGCATGACGCAGGACGACGCTCACATCTACTGCACGCGAGAGCAGATGCGCGACGAGCTGACCTCGCTGCTGCGCTTCGTGCTCGACTTGCTGGCCGACTACGGTCTCAACGACTTCTACCTGGAGCTGTCCACCAAGGACCCGGAGAAGTATTCCGGCTCTGACGACATGTGGGACGAGGCCACCGAAGTCTTGCGTGAGGTCGCCGTGGCGTCCGGGTTGCATTTCGTTCCCGACCCCGGTGGCGCGGCGTTTTATGGCCCGAAGATCTCGGTGCAGGTCAAGGACGCGCTGGGCCGCAGCTGGCAGATGTCGACCATCCAGCTCGACTTCAACATGCCGGACCGATTCGAGCTGGAATACACCGCATCCGACGGGTCGCGGCAGCGGCCGGTGCTCATCCACCGGGCGCTGTTCGGCTCCATCGAGCGATTCTTCGGCATCCTCACCGAGCACTACGCCGGGGCCTTCCCGGCATGGTTGGCGCCGCTCCAGGTGATCGGCATCCCGGTCTCCGACGAACACGCGGCATACCTAAAAGATGTTGCTGCGCAATTGAGGTCGCGAGGCGTTCGGGTGGAGGTGGACAACAGCGACGACCGGATGGCGAAAAAGATCGTGAACCACACCGCCCAGAAGGTCCCGTTCATGTTGCTGGCCGGCGACCGTGACGTGCAGGCTGGGGCGGTCAGCTTCCGCTTCGGCGACCGCACCCAGATCAACGGCGTGCCGCTGGACGCCGCGATCGATACGATCGTCAAGTGGATCGCGGACCGCGAGAATGCATCTCCCACAGCAGAACTGGTAAAGGTAGCCGGCGGTGAGTGAGCAGGACAGCGCCGATGGCAGCGACGACACCATTCTCGACAGAGGTGTCGGCGAGCGTGACCATCTGCAGCGGTTGTGGACGCCGTATCGGATGACGTATCTGGCCGAATCGCCGGCCAAGCGCGACAACGGCAAAACCGAGGAGCCGTTCTCCGACATTCCAGACTTGCCCGACGAGGAGGGCCTGGTGGTCGCCCGCGGCGAGCTTGTGTACGCCGTGCTCAACCTCTACCCGTACAACCCCGGGCATCTGATGGTGGTGCCCTACCGACGGGTTTCGGAGCTCGAGGACCTGACCGGCGCGGAGAGCGCGGAACTGATGTTGTTCATGCAGAAGGCAATTCGCGTGATCAAGAACGTATCGCGGCCACACGGCTTCAATGTTGGCCTGAATTTAGGGACATCGGCGGGTGGATCGCTGGCCGAACATCTGCACGTGCACGTGGTGCCGCGCTGGGGTGGCGACGCAAACTTCATCACCATCGTCGGGGGCGCGAAGGTGATCCCGCAGTTGCTGCGAGAGACGCGCCAGTTGCTGGCCACCGAATGGTCGAAACAAGAATGAGTAAGGCGCCCTTCCTATCCCGGGCCGCGTTCGCCCGGCTCACTACTCCGACGGCCCGGGCGCTGCTGCGGTTGGGTTTGACGCCGGACGCCGTCACCATCGTGGGCACTATCGCGTCGGTCGCGGGGGCGTTGACGCTCTTCCCGATGGGCAAGCTGTTCCCCGGGGCATGTGTGGTCTGGTTTTTCGTGCTGTTCGACATGGTTGACGGTGCGATGGCTCGCGAGCGCGGCGGCGGCACCCGATTCGGCGCGGTGCTCGACGCCACGTGTGACCGGATCAGCGACGGTGCGGTGTTCAGCGGGCTGCTGTGGTGGATTGTCTTTGGCCTGCACGACAAACCGCTCGCGGCGGCGACGCTGATCTGTCTGGTCACATCCCAGGTGATCTCCTACATCAAGGCCCGGGCCGAAGCCAGCGGGCTGCGCGGCGATGGCGGAATCATCGAACGGCCGGAGCGGCTGATCATCGTGCTGTCCGGTGCCGGGGTGTCGGACTTTCCGTTCGTCGCCTGGCCGCCCGCGCTGCCGGTGGCGATGTGGGTATTGGCGGCGGCCAGCGTCCTCACCTGCCTGCAGCGGCTACACGCGGTGCGGACGTCGCCCGGTGCTCCCGAACCCTTGCCGCCCAATCCCGGTGGCCAGGAAACGAGCCAACCGTGATCTCCATTCCGCTGCGCCGCAATGTCCTCACGGCGCCGCGCGACCTGTTGACCCGGACGGCGACCGACTGGGCGTACGCGGCCGGCTGGATGGCGGTACGCACGGTCCCGGAGTTCGCCGCGCGCAACGTGTTCGACACCGGAGCGCGCTACGCCGCCCGCGGCGGCGGACCCGAGCAGCTGCGCAAGAACCTGGCCCGGGTCACCGGTGTGCCGCCGGCGCAGGTGCCGGACAGCCTGATGCGGGCTTCGCTGGCGTCCTATGGCCGTTACTGGCGGGAGGCGTTTCGGCTGCCGTCGATGGACCATCGGGTGCTGGCCCGGCAGGTCGACGAGACGTTCGTGGGAGCCGACCATATCGACGCCGCCCTGGCCGCCGGCCGGGGTGTGGTGCTGGCGCTGCCGCACAGCGGCAACTGGGACATGGCCGGGCTGTGGCTGGCGCAGACGCGCGGCACTTTCACCACGGTCGCCGAGCGGCTCAAACCCGAGTCGCTGTACCGGCGTTTCATCGCCTACCGGGAAAGCCTTGGCTTCGAAGTGCTACCGCTGTCCGGCGGCGACCGTCCGGCCTTCGAGGTGCTGTGCGAGCGGCTGCGGGCCAACCGGGTGGTGTGCCTGATGGCCGAGCGCGATCTCACCCGCAGCGGCGTCGAAGTCGACTTCTTCGGCGAGCCCACCCGGATGCCGGCCGGGCCGGCGAGGCTCGCGATCGAAACCGGGGCAGCGTTGTGCGCGGCGCACTGCTGGAATGAGCCCGACGGCTGGCCCGTCGAGATATTTCCGCCGCTGGACTGTTCCAGCGGGGATGTCAAAGCCATCACTCAGGCGCTGGCCGATCAGTTCACCCGCAACATCGCCGCGCACCCCGAAGATTGGCACATGCTGCAGCCGCAGTGGCTGGCCGATCTTTCCGACGACAGACGCGCCCGGCTGAAGGAAGCCTGATGCGGATCGGGATGGTCTGTCCCTACTCGTTCGACGTGCCGGGCGGGGTGCAGTCGCATGTCTTACAGCTGGCCGAGGTGATGCGCGCACGGGGCCATGAGGTCAGTGTGCTGGCTCCGGCGTCGCCGCATGCCGCGCTGCCGGACTACGTCGTCTCCGCCGGAAAGGCCGTCGCGATTCCGTACAACGGCTCGGTGGCTCGGCTCCGATTCGGCCCGGCGACCCACCGCAAGGTCAAGAAGTGGCTTGGCGAAGGCGCTTTCGACGTCTTGCACCTGCACGAGCCCAATGCGCCGAGCCTGTCGATGCTGGCCCTGAATATCGCTGCCGGGCCAATTGTGGCGACCTTTCACACCTCGACCACCAAATCATTGACGCTGACCGTCTTCCAGGGTTTCCTGCGGCCGATGCACGAGAAGATCGTCGGCCGCATCGCGGTGTCCGACCTGGCTCGGCGCTGGCAGGTGGAGGCGCTCGGGACGGATGCGGTGGAGATCCCCAACGGGGTCGACGTCGACTCCCTGGCCTCGGCGCCGCAGTTGGACGGGTATCCGCGGCAGGGCAAGACGGTGTTGTTCTTGGGCCGCTACGACGAGCCGCGCAAGGGCATGGCGGTGCTCATCGAGGCGCTGCCTCAGGTGGTGGAGCACTTTCCGGATCTTCAAGTGCTGGTCGTCGGCCACGGCGATGAGGACGACTTGCGCACGCAGGTAGGTGCATTGGCGGCGAACATGCGCTTCCTCGGTCTGGTCGACGACGACGGAAAGGCGTCGGCGATGCGCAGCGCCGATGTCTACTGCGCGCCCAACATGGGCGGGGAGAGCTTCGGCATCGTCCTGGTGGAGGCGATGGCTGCCGGGACGCCAGTGGTGGCCAGCGACCTGGACGCCTTCCGTCGCGTGCTGCGCGATGGGGAGGCCGGGCGGCTGTTTCCGGTCGGCGATGCGGCCGGGCTGGCCGATGGGCTGATCGAGATGCTGGAAAACGACGTGCTGCGCGAACGGTACGCGGCGGCCGCGTGCGAAGTGGTGGCACGCTACGACTGGTCGGTGGTGGCCAGTCAGATCATGCGGGTGTACGAGACGGTTGCCGGTTCGGGCGTCAAGGTTCAGGTGGCCAGCTGATGACCTGGCTGCTCGCGGTCCTCATCGTGCTGCTCATTGTGTTTGCGCTGATCGGCATTTGGGCGATCCGGACGGCCCAGCGGCTGGACCGGCTCAACGTCCGCTACGACCTGTCCTGGCAGGCGCTGGACGGCGCGCTGGCGCGGCGCGCGGTGGTCGCACGCGCTGTCGCGATCGACGCCTACGGCGGCTCCACCGAAGGCCGAAAACTTTCCGCGCTGGCCGATGCCGCCGAGCGGGCGACCCGCCAGGCGCGGGAGAACGCCGAAAACGAGCTTTCGGCGGCGCTGGCGACTGTCGACCCGGCGGCCCTGCCCGCCGGTCTGATCGCCGAACTGGCCGACGCCGAGGCCCGGCTGCTGCTGGCTCGCCGATTCCACAACGACGCGGTCCGCGACACCCTCGCGCTGGCCGAGCGGCGCCCGGTACGCGCCCTTCGGCTCGGTGGAACAGCCACGCTGCCAAGTTATTTCGAGATCGTCGAGCGGCCGCACGCGCTGGCGTATACCGGTCACGGGATGCCCAAACACCGCACCTCGGCGCGGGTGGTGTTGGTCGACGAGACCGGCGCGGTGCTGTTGCTGTGCGGCTCGGATCCGGCGGTCGCCGACGCGCCCCGGTGGTGGTTCACCGTGGGCGGTGAGGTGCGGCCGGGCGAGCGGTTGGCCGCGGCCGCAGCGCGAGAGTTGGGCGAGGAGACCGGTTTACAGGTCGCGTCGGGCGACATGATCGGACCGATCTGGCGCCGCGATGAGGTGTTCGAGTTCAACGGCACGCTGATCGATAGCGAGGAGTTCTTCTTCGTGCACCGCACCCAACGCTTCGAGCCGTCCTGCACCGGCCGGACCGAACTGGAACGCCGCTACATTCACTGCCACCGCTGGTGCGATGCCAACGACATCGCCGAACTGGTGGGCGCGGGCCAGACCGTTTACCCACGCCAGCTGTCCGAACTGCTCGCCGATGCGATCGCATTGGCGAGCAGTCGGGCGCCGGGGCCGCTGTTGGGAATTCGCTGAGGAGAGCTAGAGCCCGTTCGACGGGACGAGCAGGGCGCCCGCGGGCGGCGGTCCCGCGGCCAGCGCGAGCCCGAAACCCGGGATTGCGGCGGCGCCCGCCGGCGGTCCCGCGGCCAGCGGGAGCCCGAAACCCGGGATTGCGGCGGCGCCCGCCGGCTGTCCCAATGCCAGCGGGAGCCCGACACCCGGGCCTGCGCCGGCGACGGCGAGCGAGCCGATGGACTGCAGCGGCCCGGGAAGCCCGGTGGCGTAACCGAATTCGACTAACGGCTGCAGGAACGGTTGCAGCAGATCGGCCAGCGGATTCCCCAGGATGGGGATCAGCCGCAGTGGATCCAGCAGCGGCAAATTCATGGTGGGGACGATGAAGTAGGTCGTGTTGCCGATCTGCTGTTGGATCGCGGTGGCAAGTTGCGCAGCGGTCAGCAACGGAGTTTGGGTGTGCAGCGGCAAGCCGAAAAGGGCGTTGAGGTCGGCCGAGATATTGAAAATGCCCGCGGGAAACTGTGCGACGGGGTCCCACTGGATGCCGTAAATGGCGGTCGTGTAGATGGTGTCTATCGGCGTAGGCACGTGAAATCCGGTGAAGGCCCCCGGGATAAAGCGGGTCAGGATGCCGCCGGTCACCGGATTGTTCGGATCGGCGAGCATCATGAAGTTCAGCAGGTTGGGGCTCGGCCGCAGGGCGGCTGGTAGGGCGTCGAGATAGCGCATCTCCATCGTGGCGATCGTGGCGCTCTGCGAATAGCCGACGACGAGGATTTGGTCGCCCGCGGCGGTATGGGTCATCACCGCGTTGTTCAGTATCGCGATGCCCTCTTGGACCGACTGCCCAAAGGTTTGGCTGTTGAGGCCGGTGAGCGGCCACAGCTGCTCGGGCGTGGTTAGACCCTGCGCGGTATAGGTGGGGTAGTTCGGGAGGACGTACGTTTGGTAGACCGCCTGCAGATAGCTGGCACTGGGTTCCGGGTTGCCGGTACCGCCCATGATCAGTGCAATCTGGTTGCCTGCCGCCGACTGCATGGCGGACGCGTTGGATGCCTCGGCTTGGGCGTAGTTGTTCTCTGCGATTGTCAGCGTTTGCACGAATTGGTCGTGGAACAGTTCCGCCCGCGCGGCTAGCGTCTGATACTGCGCGGCCTGGGCGTCCAGGAATCCGGCCATGCGCACCGACACC
This sequence comes from Mycobacterium montefiorense, assembly GCF_003112775.1. Classification (GTDB taxonomy): domain Bacteria; phylum Actinomycetota; class Actinomycetes; order Mycobacteriales; family Mycobacteriaceae; genus Mycobacterium; species Mycobacterium montefiorense. The sequence continues at coordinate 62,785 of NZ_BFCH01000018.1, forward strand.
GAATCCGTAGCCGGCGGCAGCACTCCCGTCGTCGGGGCTGCCGCGGCCGTGTTCGTCGCATCGAGTGCCGCACCGATCCCTTGCAACTCGTCGGCGGCCGCCCCTATCGCGTCGGGGTCAGTGATCACGTATGGCATCGGGCGTGCCTCCTGACTAGTCCACCATTCGGCGCGGTGGCCCACCCGCGCGGTGCGCGGCGACCGCTGGAGCGGCCGCGCTCATCAATCGCCCGGGCACATTCATCGAGGGCGGGTGCGGGGTGGCGGGCAGGCTGGTTGACAGTGGGCTCACCGTGGCAGTGGCCACCCCGGCCGCCGCGGGAACTTGGGGTGCCGCGGGCGTGGCATTGGCCCAGGTCGCCGGCACGGACAACGGCCCAACGGTGGAAGCCCTGCCCATTCCCCCGGTCATCACGGCGCCCGTGAGCTGCACCGCGCCCGGCCCGCCCACAGCCGGACTGACCGTCGACGCCAGGAAGGGATCCATTGCCGGGACACTGGCGGCACCGCTGAGCAATGGGTTCGCGCCGGACATGAGCTGGCCCATCGCCATTTGCATCGGTTCCATCGCGAACTGCGCGGGCGTCGAGAGCATCTGCAGCTGCGTCATCGGGTTCATCAGCTGCTGGGTCAGCGAATTGAACAGCGAGTCGAACAGCCGCTGAAGGGGCGAGATGTAGGTGAGGGTAGGCAAGCTGAACAGGTTCAGCGGCGGGTTGCTGAACGGCGTCCATCCCGCCTGAGCCGCCGTGATGCTCGCGTCATAGCCCGTCATGGCCGTCACGTCCTGGGCCCACATCTCGGTGTAGTCGGCCTCGGTCGCCGCGATTGCCGCGGTGTTTTGCCCCAAGATGTTGGTCGCGATCAGCGTCATCAGCAGGGTGCGATTGGCCACGACGACCTCGGGGGGCACCGTCGCGGTAAACGCCGCTTCGAATGCGCCGGCCGATAACCGGGTCTGGGTGGCCAGCAGCTCTGCGTTTGCCGACGTCGCGGTCAACCATTGCACGTAGGGAGTGGCTGCATTTGCCATCATCGTCGCCGCCAGGCCCTGCCAGGGCCCGCTGGTCAGCGACGACACCGTCGACTGGAAGGAGCTTGCCGTAGACCCCAACTGGGCGGCCACCGTATCCCAGGCTGCTGCCGCAGCCCACATCGTCCCCGACCGCGGTCCGGCGTACATGCGAGCGGAGTTAATTTCTGGCGGCAACAGCACGAAATCCGGCAACATCTCCGAACCCCTCCTCGACCAAACCCCACCGGCGGTGTGACCAGGGCTGTGACCCGTGAATTCGCACGGGCAGCAACAGTCTGCGCAAACGGTTGACGCAATTTTTAGCACAATGTGACCTACGTCGCACCCGTTTGTGACCGGAATCGGGCGGAACAGCCGTTAGAGGACAGCGGCGCGGTCGCGGTGACGGAGCTGCAGCGAGTGCCCGCCGATATTCAGGGCGGGGTGTCACGAATGCGGTGATGACTAAGGCGCAGTGGGTATTTCATTGAGGCGCTAATTCTGCGAGGCCTCGGTGTGGATTACGGTGGCAAATCCGAAGTGCTCACCCCCCGGCCGATTGCACCATCAGATCGACAAGTGGAAATTCATCGTGCTATTCGTTGGCGATCAATTTCGGCGAGGCGCTGCGGCGCATCACCGAGCGCGCGGCCATCCGTTCCACCGAGCTGCCGAGCTAGAACCCGCTCGCGACACCGGTGGGGACCAGCGAGCCCACCGGGGGCAATCCTAGGGAGTCCACCGGCGGCATTCCGATGGAGCCCAGCGCGGGGAGTTCGGTGCCGGCCAGCGCCGGCATTCCGGTGGAGCCGAACGCCGGCATTCCGGTGGAGCCGAACGCCGGCATTCCGGTGGAGCCCAGTGCCGGGAATCCGGTGGTGATCCCAGCTGTGCTGCCCGTGCCAATGGCTCCCCCGAGGTTGAGCGGACTTGGGAGCAACCCGTAGTGGCCCAGGTCGACGATCGGCTTGAGGAACGGTTGGAGCGTGTCAGCCAGCAGATTTCCCAGGGTGGGGAGGTACCACCGCAGCGGATCCAGCAGCGGCAATCGTGTGGACGGTATGAAGTGCATCGTCACGTTGCCGATTTGTTGTTGGATGGTGCCGACCCCAGATTCTAACGCGGCGATATGGGAAGTTATGTAGTGCGTGTCAAAGAAGCTGAACAGCGAGTTCAGGAAAGTTGGAGGCCACAACGGGTTCTTCGGGAAATCGGCTACCACGTCGTACTGCATCGTGAACATCTGGGTCGCGTATTGCGTCGTCAGCGGCATGGGGAAGCGTAACTCTCCGAAACCCGGGATCGGTTGCGTCAGAATGCCGCCGAACGGGTTACTCGGATTGGCTGTCAACGTGAATTCCAGTAATTGTGTACTTGGCCGTAGGGCGGCCGGAAGGGACTCCAGATAGCGCATGTGCACGCTGGCGACGGTTGCGCTCTGCGAATGCCCTATGACGACAACCTTGTTGCCAGCGAGGGTCTCCGTCATGACTGCATGGTTCAAGGCTGAGACACCTTCGGCGACCGATCTGCTGAAGGTTCGGCTGCCGATAATCGGCGCGAACTCTGACGGAGTTCGCAGACTCACCAGTTCGATGTTTGGGTATTTCTGCAGAAACGCCTTTTGGATTGTCGTCATATACGCGGGGTCCGGTTTCGGGTTTCCGGTGCCGCCCATGATCAGCGCTTTTGTTCTTTGCGTCGCCGCCCCCGCCGCCATGCTGGCGTTATTTTCGGCTTCGGTTTCGGCATAGTACTTCTGCGCATTGAGCAGGGTTTGCACGAACTGCTCATGAAATAGCTTCGCCTGCGCGCTGACCACCTGATACTGCTCGGCCCGTGCGACCAGGCGTGCCGCCGTTCGCACCGATACTGAATCCGTGGCCGGCGGCGGCACAGCCGTCATCGGGGCCGCGGCGGCGGCGTTCGTCTCGTGCAGCGTCGCACCGATCCCGCGCAACTCCCCGGCCGCCGTGCCTATCGCTGCGGGGTCGGTAATCACAAATGTCATTGGGCGCGCCTCGTTGTGGCCACGCTCGTCGAAACCGGGCTCACCGCGGCGGTGGACACCCCGGTCGCCGCGGGAATTGCGGGCGCCGCCGACGTGGCATTGGCCCAGGTTGCCGGCACGGACAACGGACCAATCGAGGCCGCCCGTCCCGCGCTCGCGCTGACCAAGCGGCCAGCTGCCGCCGGACTGACGGCGGATGCCAGCACCGGATTCATCGCCGGAACGCTGCCGGCAGTGCTCGGCAACACGTTGGCGCCGGACATGAGTTGGCCCATCGCCATTTGCATCGGTTCCATCGCGAACTGCGCCGGCGTCGAGAGCAGCTGCAGCTGCGTCATCGGGTCCTTCAGTTGACCCATCACCGCGCCTGTCATCCACTCGAACAACTGCTCAGGGAAGGAAACGAACCTCCCCTCGGGATGCTGGCCGATAATGCCGTTTGGAGGGCCACCGCCGCTGCGTTTTCCGAGTCGCAGTTAACCACTGCACGTACGGAGCGGCTGCGGTCGCCATCATTGTCGCCGCCGGGCCCTTTCAGGGGCCCGGCGGTCAGCGACGTCACGGTCGCACGGAAGGAGCTTGCCGTGTACTCCAACTCGTGCCAGGCTGCTGCGGCTGCCAACATCGGCCCCGAGTGCGCCCCCGAATACATGAGTCCTGAATCGATTTCCGGCGGCAACAGTCCGTAGTTCAGCGACACCTGATCCTCTTCTCGTTTCTCGCTCTCGGCCAAACCTCAAATTCCGAGGGCCGAAGTGTGGAGGGCGACCTCCCCCCATAGATATCGGGCAAAGGAGCACAATGGCCTGTTGCGGATATCTGACCGTATTTTTAACACGACGTGGCGGCCATTTGCGGGCGATGTGACACGCGTCAACCGCCCCATGGAAATCTCACATAAACGGCGGGAAAACCGCTTTCGTGCCTCACCACTAGAGTCCAAGCGCGACTCAAGGCGACAGGGACCTAGTGGACAGCGGCCAACAGTCGAGTACGGCACTGACGGGAACGGCGCGGGTCAAGCGCGGTATCGCCGAGATGCTCAAGGGAGCACCGCACCTCGGCACGGGTGGTGATGACCGAATCGAGCACCGTGCTGTCCGAGGAGACCGATTTACCGGTTGCGTCGGCCGGCATCGTCGGACTGATTTGGCGGCGCGACAAAGTGTTCGAGTTCAATGGCGCGCTGATCGACAGCGAGGAGTTCTTCTTCGTGCACCGCACGCAACGCCGTGAGCCGTCGCCGGCTGCAGTCCATGCGCTGAGCTAGAACCCGCTCGCCACACCGGCGGGGACCAGCGGCGGCAACGGCATCCCGATGGAGCCCACCGGCGGCAACGGCATTCCGATGGAGCCTACCGGCGGCATTCCGATGGAGCCCAGTGCGGGGAGTTCGGTGCCCACCGGCGGCAACGGCATCCCGATGGAGCCTACCGGCGGCATTCCGATGGAGCCCAACGCCGGCATTCCGGTGGAGCCCAGCCCGGGGAGCTCGGTGGAGGCCAGCACCGGCGTTCCGGTGGCTGCCAGCGCCGGGAATCCGGTGGTGATCCCAGCTGTGCCGCCCGTGCCAATGGCTCCCCCGAGGTTGAGCGGACTCGGGAGCAACCCGTACTGGCCCAGGTCGACGATCGGCTTGAGGAACGGTTGGAGCGTGTCAGCCAGCGGATTTCCCAGGGTGGGGAGGAACATCCGCAGCGGATCCAGCAGTGGCAGGTTCACGTTCGGGATGAAGTGCATCGTCACGTTGCCGATTTGTTGTTGGATGGTGCCGATCCCGGATTCTAACGCGGAGACATAGGAAGCCATGTGGTGTGCTTTAAACAAGCTGAACACCGAGTTCGCGCCAGTCGGAAGCCAGAACGGGTTCTTCGGGAAGTCGGCGACCGCGTCGTATCCCAGCGTGAATATCCGGGTCGCGTATTGCGTCGTCAGCGGCGTCGCGAAGCGAAACTCTCCGAAGCCAGGCATCCCGAACCCGAAGAGCCCTTGCGACAGACCCCCGGTGAACGGGTTGTTCGGATTCGCCGCCAAGGTGAATTCCAGTAGTTGTGTACTTGGCCGTAGGGCGGCCGGAAGGGACTCCAGGTAGCGCATGTGCACGCTGGCGATGGTTGCGCTCTGCGAATATCCCATGACGACAACCTTGTTGCCGGCGAGGGTCTCCGTCATGACTGCATGGTTCAAGGCTGAGACACCTTCGGCGACCGATCTGCTGAAGGTTCGGCTGCCCAGGCCGGTAAGAGGCCAGAGCTCTTCCGGAGTTCGCAGACTCACTAGTTCGATGTTTGGGTATTTCTGCAGAAACGCCTTTTGGATTGTCGTCATATACGCGGGGTCCGGTTTCGGGTTTCCGGTGCCGCCCATGATCAGCGCTTTTGTTCTTTGCGTCGCCGCCCCCGCCGCCATGCTGGCGTTATTTTCGGCTTCGGTTTCGGCATAGTACTTCTGCGCATTGAGCAGGGTTTGCACGAACTGCTCATGAAATAGCTTCGCCTGCGCGCTGACCACCTGATACTGCTCGGCCCGTGCGACCAGGCGTGCCGCCGTTCGCACCGATACTGAATCCGTGGCCGGCGGCGGCACTGCCGTCGTCGGGGCTGCCGCGGCCGTGTTTGTCGCATCGAGTGCCGCACCGATCCCGCGCAACTCCCCGGCCGCCGTGCCTATCGCTGCGGGGTCGGTAATCACAAATGTCATTGGGCGCGCCTTATGCCTAGGCCCGTACCGGGCACGATGTCGGAGCCTTTGCGCGCCGCGGCCGCCGCTGCCGCGGCACCCACCACTCGCCCGGGCATGCTGATCGAGGGCGAAGACGACGTTGTGGCCACGCTCGCCGAAAGCGGGCTCACCGCGGCGGTGGACACCCGCGGTCGCCGCGGGAATTGCGGGCGCCGCCGACGTGGCATTGGCCCAGGCTGCCGGCACGGACAACGGACCAATCGAGGCCGCGCGTCCCGCGCTCGCGCTGACCAAGCGGCCAGCTGCCGCCGGACTGACGGTGGATGCCAGCACCGGATTCATCGCCGGAACGCTGCCGGCAGTGCTCGGCAACACGTTGGCGCCGGACATGAGTTGGCCCATCGCCATTTGCATCGGTTCCATCGCGAACTGCGCCGGCGTCGAGAGCAGCTGCAGCTGCGTCATCGGGTCCTTCAGTTGACCCATCACCGCGCCTGTCATCCACTCGAACAACTGCTCAGGGAAGGAAACGAACCTCCCCTCGGGGACGCTGAACAGGGTCAGCGGCGGTATGCTGAACGGTGTCTGCGTGGCGCCGGCCGCCGCCGTGGCGAGGTCATAGCCGGTCATGGCCGCGACATCTTGGGCCCACATCTCCATGTACAAGGCCTCGGTCGCCGCGATTGCCGGGGTGTTTTGACCCAAGATGTTGGTCGCGATCAAAGCCAGCAGCAGGTCGCGGTTGGCCTCGATGACCGGTGGGGGCACCGTAGCGGCAAACGCCGCTTCGAACGCGCTGGCCGATAATGTCGTCTGGAGGGCCACAGCCGCTGCGTTTTCCGAGCTCGCAGTTAACCACAGCACGTACGGAGCGGCAGCCGTCGCCATCATTGTCGCCGCCGGGCCCTTCCAGGGCCCGCTGGTCAGCGACGTCACAGTCGCACGGAAGGAGCTTGCCGTGTACTCCAACTCGGCGGCCACCACGGACCACGCTGCTGCCGCTGCCAACATCGGCCCCGAGTGCGCCCCCGAATACATGCGCGCGGAATTTATTTCCGGCGGCAACAGTCCGTAGTCCAGCGACATTGAACCTCCCCCGTTTCTCGCTCTCGGCTAAACGCCAAACATCAAATACCAAAAGGCCGAATAACAAAGGCCAAAATAATGAGGGACCCCTCCCTCAACTAAATATCCGGCAAAGGAGCTCAATGGCACTGCTGCGGATATCTGCAAGCATTTCTATCACGAAATGATGGCCATTTACGTCCTCTGTGACTTAGGTCAAACGGCTCATAGAAACCTCACACGAACGGGGGGGAAACCGATTTTTGTGCCCCACCACTAGAGTGGAAGCGCGATGGTTCAAGGAGAGAAGGGGCTAGTGAACAGCGGCGCAGAGTCGAGCCAGGCCAACAAGACGGGAACGGCGCGCGTCAAGCGCGGCATGGCCGAGATGCTTAAGGGCGGCGTCATCATGGACGTCGTCACCCCCGAGCAGGCCCGGATCGCGGAGGGGGCCGGCGCCGTCGCGGTGATGGCGCTGGAGCGGGTGCCCGCCGATATTCGTGCTCAGGGCGGGGTGTCGCGGATGAGTGACCCAGACATGATCGAGGGGATCATCGCTGCCGTCACGATTCCGGTGATGGCCAAGGCGCGCATCGGGCATTTCGTCGAGGCGCAGATCCTGCAAAGCCTCGGTGTGGATTACGTCGACGAGTCGGAGGTGCTGACGCCCGCCGATTACACCCACCACATCGACAAGTGGAAGTTCACCGTGCCGTTCGTGTGCGGGGCGACCAATCTCGGCGAGGCACTGCGGCGCATCAACGAGGGCGCGGCGATGATTCGTTCCAAGGGCGAGGCCGGCACCGGAGACGTGTCCAACGCGACCACACACATGCGCGCCATCGGCGGTGAGATCCGTCGCCTGACCTCCCTGTCTGAAGACGAATTGTTCGTTGCGGCAAAGGATTTGCAAGCACCGTTCGAGCTCGTCGTCGAGGTTGCCCGGGCGGGCAAGCTGCCGGTCACGCTGTTCACCGCCGGCGGGATCGCGACTCCGGCGGATGCGGCGATGATGATGCAGCTCGGCGCCGAGGGGGTGTTCGTGGGCTCGGGGATTTTCAAATCCGGCGACCCCGCGCAACGCGCCGCCGCTATTGTCAAGGCCACCACGTTCTACGACGATCCGGACATGCTGGCCAAGGTTTCACGCGGCCTCGGCGAGGCGATGGTGGGCATCAATGTGGATGAGATAGCGGAGCCGCATCGCCTGGCCCAGCGCGGCTGGTAGGCCGAAGGTCATCGGTGGCGATCGAAGAGATCCTCGATCTCGAGCAACTCGAGTTCAACATCTACCGCGGCAGCGTCTTTAGTCCGGAATCGGGATTTCTGCAGCGCACCTTCGGCGGCCACGTCGCCGGCCAGTCCCTGGTCTCCGCGGTACGCACCGTCGACCCGCGCTATCAGGTGCATTCGCTGCATGGCTACTTCCTGCGACCCGGGGATGCGTTAGCGCGAACGGTTTTCATCGTCGAGCGCACCCGCGACGGTGGTTCGTTTGCCACCCGGCGGGTCAACGCCATCCAGCACGGCGAAATCATCTTCAGCATGGGGGCTTCCTTCCAGGCGAATCAGGAAGGCATCCACCACCAAGACGCGATGCCGGCCGCGCCACCACCCGACGGGCTACCCGGGTTGGACTCGATCAAGGTGTTCGATGACGCGGGGTTCAAGCAGTTCGAGGAGTGGGACGTCTGCATCGTGCCGCGCGATCGCTTAAAGCTGTTGCCTGGCAAGGCCTCTCAGCAGCAGGTGTGGTTTCGTCACCGGGACCCGCTGCCGGACGACCCGGTGCTGCACATCTGCGCGCTGGCCTACATGAGCGATCTCACGCTGCTGGGATCGGCGCAGGTCACCCACCTCGACGTGCGTGAGCATCTGCAGGTGTCCTCGCTGGACCACGCGATGTGGTTCATGCGGGCGTTCCGGGCCGACGAGTGGCTGCTTTACGACCAGTCCTCGCCGTCGGCCAGCGGCGGCCGCTCGCTGTGCCAAGGAAAAATCTTCACCCAGTCCGGTGAGATGGTCGCGGCGGTCATGCAGGAGGGGCTGACCCGCTTCAAGCGCGGATACCAGCCGTGAACCGTCCGATGATCGGCGTGCTGGCCCTGCAAGGCGACACCCGCGAGCACCTGTCGGCGCTGCGCGACGCCGGAGCCGAGTCGATGGCGGTGCGCCGCCGCCGCGAGCTCGAGGTGATCGACGGGCTGGTCATTCCGGGTGGGGAATCCACCACGATGAGCCACCTGCTGGGAGACCTCGACCTGCTCGAGCCGTTGCGGGCGCGGCTGGCCGACGGGCTTCCGGCCTATGGCGCGTGCGCCGGCATGATCATGCTGGCCAGCGAGATTCTCGACGCAGGTACGAACGGACGCGAAGCGCTGCCGCTAAGTGGAATCGATATGACGGTGCGGCGCAACGCTTTTGGACGTCAAGTCGATTCGTTCGAAGGTGACGTCGAGTTCGAGGGCTTGGACGGCCCTGTGCGGGCGGTGTTCATCCGGGCACCGTGGGTCGAGCGCGTCGGAGACGGCGTGCAGGTGCTGGCCAGAGCCGCGGGACACGCCGTCGCGGTCCGGCAGGGACCGAAGCTGGCGACCGCGTTTCACCCGGAGATGACCGGAGACCGGCGCATCCACCAGCTGTTCGTCGACATCGTCAGGGGTCGCAGCTAACGCGTGCTCTCATCCGGGACATTGCGTTGGGATTGATGCAAACCCGGCGCGTCAGGGTCGTCGTCCTGTTGTTCCAGTTTTTCCTGCTGCCGGCGCTGCTCTTCGGTCGACTCCCTGGCGTCTTCGGGCTCTTTCGGCTGATTCACCCTCTCAGGGTCTCCCGAATCGCACACTCCGAAACCGAGCTGTGAGCGTCGGTGCACACGCGACGTCCGGGTATTCGGCAGTGGCCGGATAACTCGCCCCGATCGTCCACGTAGACTCGTCGGCGAACTTTAAGTAACAGAAGAGGTAGAACACACAGATGAGCGGCCATTCCAAGTGGGCCACCACCAAGCACCAGAAGGCCGTCAAGGACGCCCGCCGTGGCAAGGAGTTCGCCCGGCTCATCAAGAACATCGAGGTCGCCGCCCGTACCGGCGGTGGCGACCCGGGAGGCAATCCGACGCTCTATGACGCCATCCAGAAGGCGAAGAAGACCTCGGTGCCCAACGACAACATCGAGCGTGCCCGCAAGCGCGGTGCCGGCGAGGAAGCCGGCGGCGCCGACTGGCAGACGATCATGTACGAGGGCTACGCGCCCAACGGCGTGGCGGTGCTGATCGAGTGCCTCACCGACAACCGCAACCGCGCCGCCAGCGAGGTGCGGGTGGCGATGACGCGCAACGGCGGCACCATGGCGGACCCGGGCTCGGTCTCCTACCTGTTCACCCGCAAGGGCGTGGTGACGCTGGAGAAGAACGGCCTGAGCGAGGACGACGTGCTGACGGCGGTGCTCGACGCGGGCGCCGAGGATGTCAGCGATCTCGGTGACAGCTTCGAAGTCGTCTCCGAGCCAACCGATCTGGTCGCGGTGCGTACCGCGTTGCAGGACGCCGGCATCGACTACGACTCGGCCGAGGCGAGTTTTCAGCCGTCGGTTAGCGTGCCGGTCGACGTCGAGGCTGCCCGCAAGGTGTTCAAGCTCGTCGACGCGCTGGATGACAGCGACGACGTGCAGAACGTCTGGACCAATGTCGACCTGTCCGACGAGGTGCTGGCCGCTCTCGACGACGAGTGATTAGTCGTAGCCGTGGCGCATGTCCTCGACGATGCGCGGGTTGTCCAGCGTTGACGGTTCCAGCGGCCGCGGCGCGATGTCGTCGGAGAACACCGTTGCGGCCTGTAGTACCTGCGGGTTGAGGTAGCGCAGCGGCGGCGTGTCGGGCGGCATGCTGGGCATCGGTGCGGCGTTGCCGGGGCGGGCCAGTACGAAACCCCAGTCACCGAATGTCGGCACGTGCACGTGATAGGGCGTGACGGCATACCCCGCTGAGTGCATGGTCGACACCGTGCGCCAGAACGCGGTCGGTGTGGAGAACGGGCTGCCCGCCTGGACCACGAGCAGCCCATCGGGGGAAAGTGCATGTGCGACAAGGGCATAGAACTCGGTTGAGTACAGCCGGCCCAGCACGGGTGTGTCCGGGTCGGGCAGGTCGACGATGACCGCGTCGAACCCCCCGGCGGGACGCAGCCCCGGATGCGATGCTCGAAGCCAGCGCATCGCGTCGTCGATCACCACCGAAACCCGAGGGTTGTCCAGCGCTCCGGCATTGGCGTCGTGCAGGGTGGTGCGGGCGATCTCGATCACGGCGGGATCCAGCTCTACCTGCACGATCTTGTCGATTCCGTGCTGGCGCAACAGTTCACGTGCGGCCAGCCCGTCACCGCCGCCCAGCACCAGCACCGAGTGCGCGCCGTTGCCGAGCGCGGGATACACCAGGCTTTCGGTGTAGCGGTATTCGTCCCGAGTGGAGAACTGCAACCCGCCGTCCAGATATAGCCGGGTGTCGCTATCGCGGCGGGTGACCACGATCTCCTGGTAGGCGGTGTGCCGGTAGGCGATGATCGGATCGGCGTAAAGCCTTTGGCGGCTCGTTAGTTCGATGTCATGGGCGTGTACCAGCAGCACGGCGAGCAACCCGAGGGCCGCGGCGAGCGCGCACAGCGCCGTCACCAGCTGCGCGGTGGAGATGACACGCCGCAGCAGGAACATCGCCACGATCCCCGCCGCGACCAGGTTGATGACGCCGGTGGCCGCCGCGCCGCGGATCATCCCGAGATGTGGCAGCAGGGCGAACGGCCAGACCAATCCGCCGACCAGCGCCCCGAGGTAGTCGGCCGCGGTGAGGTTGGCCAGGGTGCGGCCGGTGTCGGTCGCGCCGGACGTGCGGCCACGTTGCAGCAGCGTCATCAGCAACGGGACCTCGGCGCCGACCAGGCCGCCGATCAGCGCGGTGCCCACCGCCAGCACCCACGTCGAACCGATCGCGCCGTCCAGGAATGCGAACACCGCATACAGCGTCGCCGCGGACAAGCCGCCGATGATGCCCAGCAGCGCCTCGACGGCGACGAACGTGATGCCTGCATGCCGTAGCAGCGGTTTGACCAGCAGCGCGCCCATGCCCAGCGCCGCGATGTAGCCCGCGACGATCAGTGAGGTGGCGACGATACCGCCGCCGTTCAGGCTCGCCGACAGCGTCAGCAGCGCCAGTTCGTAGATGATGCCGCACGCCGCGCACGCCGCGACGGCGGCGAGTAGCACGGCTCGCCAGCGTGTCGACGGTTGCGCGGCCCGGACCGCATCCTGGCTGGTCGTCATGACACCGCGGCGGCCGTCACTCCTCCTACCGCCAACAACATCAGGGCCACCGCGAACGAGCCCGGATGCAGCTCGGGGTCGTCGACGTGCTGGTGGAAGCTGCCCGGGATCACCAGGTGCAGTGTCAGCAGCGCGATGCCCAACAGGATCACGCCCAAGAGTCCGTACACCCCCACGCCCACCAGCCCCTGAGCCAACTGGCTGTAGCTGTTGACGATGGCACTGACGATGACGGTGGTGAGCGCGACATACATCGCGCTGGCGACCACGACGGCGTTGGGGCGGCGGTCGACGAAGACCAGCTGGCGCAGCTTGCCCGGGGTCAACACATCGACCATGTAGAACCCGATGATCAGGACTGCCGTGCCGACGACGAAGTACAGCAGCGTCGCGACGACGCCTTTCAGGACGGGGTCGAGGTCCACGTTTCCGATATCGAAGGCGAGGTACATGGCTGTCTCCTTTGTTATTTCGTTCCGCCGGGGCCGCCGGGGCTACCGCCGGAGCCGCTCGACGGGGATCCTGGATTGAAGCCCGGGCCGAGGTAGATGAACGAACCGTGGCTGTATCCGGCGCCGAGGCTTTCGACGCGAATGCTGCACGGTTGGTTTCCATCTGGGCCGACGATCACGATGTTGTTGCTGTAGCGCAGGTAGTCGTTGTTGTCGTTGTCCGCGCGCGCCTCGGGCTCCTGGTAGTCGGCGAGTGTGTCGGCCACCTGGTCGGGTGATCCGCTGCACAGGTATCGCGTGCCATTGGCGTCGCGCGAGTACTCGCGGTAGTTGCTCGCGATATACGACGCAATATCCTTCTGCAGCAATATGATTCCGACAATCAGGGACACCACGGAAGCCAAGGCCAGGCCACCGCCGAGCCAGAACAGATGTTTGCGGCTCACGGACGCCACCGGCTCGCCGTGTGAACCACTTCGCCACCGGACCCAAAAGGACTGCGCGGGTAAAGGTGCCACGTCTGCCAGCGCCAGCCGGCGCCGTCGGATTCGGCGGCCAGCACGGTCAACGCCGCGTCATCGCCGGGGAAAGTACCACCGAGCCAGCCGGTTTCGGCTCGACACCGGTCGCGCAGCTCGCGGGCCAGTCGGCGAAACGCCGCCTCGTCGTGGGTGTCGGTGCGCGATTCCAGCGAGTAACCGCAGGCTTCGGCGCGCTCGGGCAGCTCGCCGGTATCGCTGCCCGCGGTGCAGGACACCTGTTCGGAGAAGCTGCTGTCGGCGTGCTCGACCGTGACCAGATGCGAAGCGCCGAGCACCCCGAGCCGCAGCGCGCTGCCGTCGGGATGGCGGAGCAGGTGGCTGGCCAGCAGCGGGGGTGCGGGCGCGTTGAGCGCGAGCCGCAGCCTGCTTCCAGACACGTCGGCCGGAGCCACGGCGAGCTGATAGAGCGGCACCGCGCGGTCCTACGCGGAGGCCGGCGGCGCCGGGTAGACGGTGAGCTCGCCCGGCGATACCGGCTTGCCCGTCGAGATCTCCCAGGGCGTGCCGGGTGCCCAGCACTCGAAGGAGAGCAGCACGGACTCGTCGGCATTGGCACAGTCGACGAACTCCATCTCGCCGCCGGCCGGCAGGCCCGTGGTGCCCTCGGTGGTGTAGGACGCCCGACCGCGCTCCGCCTCGCGAAATGCCATCCCGTCCACGACATACTGGTCGCCGGGCTGCAACGTGAGGTCCTTGCGAGTCACCCACATGACCAGCTCGAGGCGGCCGTCGTCTTCTTCCACGGCGAACCAGGTCGGCTGGTCGCCGCCTTCCAGCAGGTGCTCCCACCACACGAACGGTCCCTCGCGAAACGTCACCGATCCGCGGACCACGTAGTCGACACCGCCATAGCTGACGATGGCGCCCGGGCCCAGTTGCCGGGGTCCAAACTGCGGCATGGCATCGGAGGAGAAGGGGTCGCTGCGCCCGCGCGGCCCGGCCGCTGCCTTGGGCCGCCGTGAAGCCACCACAAACACCACGATCGACGCGATGAACAGCACCGCAGCCAGCACCACCAGCACTGTTCCCACGCAAACCCTCCCGTCGACGCGGCGGCGGAGCGAACGTCGGCTTAAGTTAACAGCTTTTGCCGGCTGGGAGCCCTAAAGTGCCCGACCCAAAAGTGGGTGGGTGTCGCGTGTCCTGTCCCTAGGGGTCGGACCCGACCGCTAGGCTATCGAACAGCTGTTCGGTACTAGGTTGGAGCATGCTATGCGCGTGATGGGCGTCGACCCAGGATTGACCCGATGCGGGCTGTCCGTAGTCGAAAGCGGGCGTGGGCGAAATATCGTCGCGCTCGATGTCGACGTGGTCCGTACCCCGTCGGATGCCGCCCTGCCCAAACGGCTGTTGGTCATCAGCGACGCCGTCGAGCACTGGCTGGATACACATCATCCTGACGTGATCGCGGTTGAGCGGGTTTTCGCCCAGCACAATGTGTCGACCGTGATGGGCACCGCGCAGGCCGGTGGCGTGATCGCGCTGGCGGCGGCCAAACGCGATATCGACGTGCACTTCCATACCCCCAGCGAGGTCAAGGCCGCGGTCACCGGCAACGGCGCTGCCGACAAAGCCCAGGTCACCGCGATGGTGACCAGAATCCTTGCGCTGCAAGCCAAACCGACCCCGGCCGACGCGGCCGATGCGCTGGCGCTGGCCATCTGCCACTGCTGGAGAGCGCCGATACTGGCCCGGATGGCCGCGGCCGATGCGCTGGCCGCCGAGGCGCGCCAGGTTTACCGCGCCAAGTTGGCGGCCAAGGCCAAGGCGGCCAAAGCGGGAGCGGGCCGATGATCGCCTCGGTGCGCGGTGAGGTGCTCGAGGTGGCACTCGATCATGTGGTGATCGAAGCCGCCGGTGTCGGCTACCGGGTGAACGCGACCCCGTCCACGTTGGCGACGTTGCGCCACGGCAGCGAGGCCCGCCTGATCACCGCGATGATCGTCCGCGAGGATTCGCAGACGCTGTACGGGTTTGTCGATGGCGAGAACCGCGACCTGTTCCTGACGCTGCTATCGGTCTCTGGAGTCGGGCCGCGACTGGCGATGGCGACCCTGGCCGTGCACGACGCCGCTGCGCTGCGCCACGCACTGGCCGACGGCGACGTCGCCGCGCTGACCCGGGTGCCGGGCATCGGTAAGCGCGGCGCCGAGCGCATGGTGCTGGAGTTGCGCGACAAGATCTATCCCGCCGGCACGCCCACGGCAGCACCGGCGGGTGCGGGTCTCAATGGCCACGGGGTACGGGGCCCGGTGGTCGAGGCGCTGGTCGGTCTGGGCTTCGCGGCCAAGCAGGCCGAGGACGCCACCGACAAAGTTCTTGCCGCCGTCCGCGAAAACGGCGAACAGGCAACGACTTCCGGCGCTTTACGGGCCGCGCTGTCGTTGCTGGGTAAGTCCAAATGAGTGACGAGTACTCCGAAGACCATGCGGATCGCGACCTGTCCCCGGCGCTGACCATCGGGGAGGGCGACATCGATGTCAGTCTGCGGCCCCGCTCGCTGCGGGAGTTCATCGGCCAGGCCCGGGTCCGCGAACAGCTGCAGCTGGTCCTCGAAGGCGCCAAAAACCGCGGCGGCACACCGGATCACATTCTGCTGTCCGGCCCGCCGGGGCTGGGCAAGACGTCGCTGGCGATGATCATCGCCAGCGAACTCGGGTCCTCATTGCGGGTGACCTCGGGGCCGGCGCTGGAGCGTGCGGGCGATCTGGCCGCGATGCTGTCCAACCTGGTCGAGCACGATGTGTTGTTCATCGACGAGATCCACCGCATCGCCCGCCCGGCCGAGGAGATGCTCTACCTCGCGATGGAAGACTTCCGGGTCGACGTCATCGTGGGCAAAGGCCCTGGGGCAACATCGATTCCGTTGGACGTTGCGCCGTTCACCCTGGTCGGTGCGACCACCCGGTCCGGCGCGCTGACCGGACCGCTGCGGGACCGCTTCGGGTTTACCGCGCACATGGATTTCTACGAGCCGGCCGACTTGCAGCGAGTCCTGGCGCGTTCGGCCGGGATCCTGGGCATCGAGCTGGGCGCCGAAGCCGGCGCGGAAATCGCCCGTCGCTCCCGCGGCACGCCCCGGATCGCCAACCGCCTGCTGCGCCGGGTGCGGGACTTCGCCGAGGTGCGGGCGGACGGGGTGATCACCCGCGACGTCGCCAGGTCGGCGCTGGAGGTTTACGACGTCGACGAGCTCGGGCTCGACCGGCTGGACCGGGCGGTGCTGTCGGCGCTGACCCGCAGCTTTAGCGGCGGGCCGGTCGGGGTTTCGACGCTCGCGGTGGCGGTCGGGGAGGAGGCGACCACCGTCGAGGAGGTGTGCGAGCCGTTCCTGGTGCGCGCCGGCATGGTCGCTCGCACGCCGCGCGGCCGGGTGGCCACCGCGCTGGCCTGGACTCATCTGGGTATGACACCGCCAGCCGGAGTCACCGGTCTGGCTCAACCTGGGCTGTTCGAGTAGGAGGCGTCATGATCACCGCCGGACTGGTATTCGCCGCGCTTGCGGCGCTATTGCACGTCTACATCTTCACGATGGAGTCGTTGACCTGGACCTCACCCCGTACCCGCGCCGCCTTCGGTACGACGGCCGAGGAGGCCGAGACCACCAAGCTGCTCGCCTTCAATCAGGGCTTTTACAACCTTTTCCTGGCGATTGCCGCGGGCATTGGGATCGCCGAGGTCGCGATGGGACACCGGGCCGTCGGAGCGGCACTCGTCTTCGCCGGGATCGGATCCATGGCCGCGGCCGCGGTCGTCCTGGTGGTGTCGGCGCCGGACAAAGCGCGGGCAGCGGTGACGCAGGGGGCGTTCCCGTTGATCGCAATCGTGCTACTGGCGCTTGGCCTCGCCCCGTAACAGCAGACACGCCGGCCACACGGGTCACGGCCGTGGGAGCTGCCAGAGGTTACAAGCGCGAACCGCAGGGTATCCCCGCCCTGCTGAAGTAGTCCGGCGTCTATAGGGGGATGTAAATGAGTAACGCACAAGAAGGCCATCCAGGCAGGTTGTGGATGCCACGTTCCCGCGGCGCGGTCTGCGGGTTGATCCTGGTCGTCCTGGGTGCTTGGGGTGCGTTGATACCGTTCGTCGGTCCGCATTTCAATTTCGCCTACACGCCCGATCAGGATTGGGCATGGAGCACGGCCCGGGGCTGGCTCGAGGTGTTGCCAGGAGGCATCGCCGCGCTGGGCGGCCTGCTGCTGATCTTTTCCGGAAATCGGATCACCGCGATTGTGGGCGGCTGGCTGGCGGTCCTGGCCGGCGGATGGTTCGTGATCGGTGGTGAAGTCGCTCCGCTGCTGGGAATCGGGTCTGCCGGAGACCCGATCGCCGTGACCGAGCGGAAGCGGGCCGCGCTGGAGATTTCGTACTTCTCAGGGCTGGGCGTCCTGATCGTCTTCGTCAGTGGCATCGCGCTGGCGCGCCTTGCGGTGCGACTCGCCAGCGACATCGAAGCCCTGGCACGGGTGCGGTCGGCGACGCCGGTGGCCGGCGAGCCCGTCTACATGTCGGGGCTGGAGGAGCCTCACCGTGAGGTGGAGGCAGACGCGATGACGACACCGCGGGCAGACCACTACGAGTCGTCCGAGGAGCCGAAGACCGGCGGCTGGCGCAAGCAGCGGACAGACGCCGCTCCCGCAAAGGGCGCGTCATACCTGCGCTGGCCGCATCCTCAGCGCTAACAACACATCACGCTAAAGCCGGTCGCCAGCTGGGTATCTCGAGCTGGCGACCGGCTTTTGCGGTGCCCTTAGAGCAGGCCGAGCAACTGTAGGTCGCTGACGTACTTGTTGATGATCGGCGCGCTGATGTGCGGAATATCTTTGTCCGGGCCGACTTTGGCGTCCTGGACTGCCGCACGGAACAGATCGGTCGGTGCCATCGATCCGCGGATCGGGTGCTCCGGCTTCTGGTAGTTGTGCAGCAGCGGCAAAAGCGATGCGTTGCGCTGCTTTTCGGGCAGCGCGCGCAGGCTGGTCTCGAACCGTTGCAGCCACTCGCCGTAGTCATCAACGCGGCGGATGGCGGATCCGCCCTCGATGAGCCAGTCGACGAACTCGTCCATGCCGATGCCGTCGTCGTACGGGTTCATCACGTGGAAGGTGCGGAACCCGCCGGCGCTTTGTGCACCCAGCGTCGAGATCGCATCGGCGATGAACTCCACCGGCAGCCCGTCGTAGTGAGCGCGCTGGCGGTTACCGATTGCGTCGCGCTCGTAGAACGAGGCGGGCGCGATGCCGGTGGCCACCAGGCTCAGCATCATCCGGGTGAACATGTCCGGCACGTTGAGCTGACCGGCGTAGGTGGTATCGGCCAGGATCATGTCGCAACGGAACACCGCGACCGGTAGGCCACACAGGTCGTTGGCCTCGCGCAGCAGCACCTCACCGGCCCACTTGCTGTTGCCGTAACCGTTGGCGTAGCTGTCGTTGATCTGCCGGGTGGCACTGATCTCGCGGATGTCGGCGTCCTCGACGAACGCGCCCGGCTTGATCTGGTCGCCCACCCCGATCGTGGACACGTAGGTGTACGGCTTCAACTTCGCGGTCAGCGCGATGCGGATCAGCTCGGCGGTGCCCAAGGCGTTGGGACCGAACAGCTCGCTGTACGGCAGCACGTGGTTGACCAGGGCGGCGGGATCGACGATCAAATCGACCGTGTCGGCCAGCCGCTGCCAGGTCTGCTCGTCCAGGCCCAGGTTTGCCTCTCCCTTGTCGCCGGCGATGACCTCGAGGTGATCGCCGGCCAGCTGCCGGTAGTGGGCCAGCAGTTGGGCGTCACCGCTATCAAAGGTCGCATCCAGCCGGGCGCGCGCGGCCGCGTCGTCCTTGGCGCGGACCAGGGCGATCACCTTGCCGTCGACCAGGTCCATTCGCTCCAGCCATTCCAGGGCCAGGTAGCGGCCGAGGAAGCCGGTGGCTCCGGTCAGCAAGACGGTGCGCACCTCGGTGGCGGCGGCGGGCAGCTCCGGTGCGGCCGCCAACGTCGGCGCGTCGATGAACTTGTCCAGCGTGAGGTCACCGGCGTGCACCTCGACGGCGTTGCGCCCGTGCACGGCGGCGAAGGTGGGCCGCTTGTTGCCCTGGCGCTCGCTTTCGATGTAGGCGGCGATCGCGGCCAGGTCGTTGGCCGGGCTGACGATCACACCCACCGGGACGTCGACGTCGAAGATCTCGTGCAGCAGATTGCCGAATGTCAACGCCGACAACGAGTCTCCGCCGAGGTCGGTGAAGTGTGCTTCCGGCGACAGGTCGCCGCTCGCCGCACCCAGCAGTGCGGCCGCGGCCCGGCTGACCGTTTGCAGCACCGGGGCCTGGGCCCCGCTGCTGCGCAGTTCGGAGAGCTCGTTGGCCTGGGTCGCGGCCAGGTCGGTGTAGAGCTGTTCGAGCCGCTCGCCGTAGTGCTGCTTCAGCTTCGGCCACGCCAGCTTGCGGATGCCGGTCAGCAGACCATTCTCCAGCGTGAAAGGCGTTGTCTCGATGAGGAAGTCGCGCGGCACCTCGTAGGACTGCAGGCTCGCTTCCTTCGCGACGTCCTGCAGCGAGTCGGCGATCAGTCCCTTGAGCACCCCAAGCTCGTTTCGCCGCAACGCTTCTTCGGTCGGCACCACGACGGCCAGCAGGTAGGGGTGTGCACTGTTGCCATAGACGTAGATCTGCCGGATCAGCGGGCTGTTGCCGAATACCGCCTCCAGCTTGGCGACGGTGACGAATTCACCCTGCGCCAGCTTGAGCACGTTGTTGCGGCGGTCGACGTAGACCAGCCTTCCGGGCGCTACCTCGGCGACGACGTCGCCGGTCCGGTAGTAGCCTTGCGCGTCGAACACGCCGGCAGTGACCTCTGGCCTCTTGTAGTAGCCGGGGAACATGTTCTCGGTCTTGAGCAGCAACTCACCGCGCGGGTGCGGCCGGTCAGTGGCGAAGTACCCCAGATCCGGCACGTCGACCAGCTTGTAGTCGATGACTGGCGGCTTCTGGACCTCGCCGTCGAACAGCACCATCCCGGCCTCGGTGGAGCCATAGCCGTCCAGCAGATGCATCTCGAGCAGGGCTTCGACCCAGGCCTTGAGTTCTGCAGAGGTGGGCGCCGAGCCCGTCATCGCGAAGATGAACCGGCCGCCCAGCAGGTGCTGCCGCTGCTCGTCGAGGACCTCGGTTTCGATGGCCGCCCGGTCAGCGGAGGCGCCGGCGTCGGCGATCCGACGCTCGACCTGGCGCTGGTATTCGCTGTAGAGGGTCTCCCAGATTCGCGGCACGAAGTTCATCTCGGTGGGCCGCACCAGCTGGATGTCTTCCAGCAGGGTGGACAGGTCGCTCTTGGCGGCGAAGTAGGCCGTGCCGCCGTTACCGAGCGTGCCGTAGAGGATGCCGCGCCCCATGACGTGGCTCATCGGCATGAAGTTGAGCGTGATCGACGCGGCACTCGGCGCGAACCAGTTGCGGCGCGACCGGCACCACATCTTGCCGATGTTGCCGGCCAGATACATCGCGCCCTTGGGTGCGCCGGTGCTACCGGAGGTATAGATCAGCAGGGCCAACGGGTTATCGGTTGCGTCTGCATCCGAAACAGGCAGCGCCGGAAGCACTTTCCCGCGCTCGATGATCTCGGCGAGCGGCTCGATAACGACCGCGGTGTCGGCCAGACGCGCACGGGCGGTTTCGACCGCCTCGCGCTGGTCGTCGACCTCGGGGTGGTAGTCGAAGACGACCAGCTTGGCCGGGGTGTGGCCGGTCAGGATCAGCTCGACGGCTTCGGGCAGCTGGTTCGCGCTGGCCGCGATCACGCCGGGCTCGGTTTCGGCCACGATCGGCTGCAGCTGCGTGAGGGCCGCGCTGGTCTGTAGCGGGACCGACACGGCGCCGATGTGGGCCAGTGCGACGTCGATAGTGGTGAAGTCGACGCTGTTGAAGCCCAGCACGGCGACGCGGTCGCCGGCCTGCACCGAGTCGGCGGCCAGCGCGCGTGCCAGGGCATCGACGCGCTCGTCCAGTTCGCGGTAGGTGATGGTCTCGAAGCGGGGGAGCAGCTCTGGCGAGGTGCGCCCGGTCTTCGGGTCTTTGACGAACTCCACGACGCGCTGGCCAAGAGCCGGGCGGTCGGCGTAGCCCTCGAGCACGGTCTTGATGATCTGAGGCAGACGCAGTCCAGGCTGTTCGAGAGCCGCGGCGACGGCCGGGTCGGTCTTGGCGGCGGCGAACTGCGGGTCGTTGGCGGACAGCTCCGCCACGCGGCGTTCGAGCCGCTCGTCCTGACTGGAGGTTGACATGACACTTCTCCTTGAAACAACTGAGAAATATGAGCTGTGGTCGCGCGACACTGCGCTAACCCTTAAAACGTTAGCGAAACTAACGGTATTCCTCAATGGGCTGTGGTTGGCAGTTCACTGTGAGTTATGCCACCGAGGTTATCCTCGCGAGTCTTCCGGATCGAGTGTGTCGAGCAACCGTTGCATCGTCGCTCACGTCGGCGAGCAGCCGTCGTCCCCGGGTCGGTCGGCCGGGTTCTGGTCAGAGATCGGCCAGTAGCGCGCGCAGCACGTCGAGTCCCTCGGTGAGCAGCTCGTCGCTGATCGTCAGCGGCGGCAGCAGCCGGATGACATTGCCGTACATGCCACAGGTCAGCACGATGATGCCGGCGGCGCCGGCCGCGGTGGCCAGCTTGTTCGTCAGCTCGGCGTCGGGTTCGCTGGTCCCGGATTTCACCAGCTCGACCGCGACCATGGCGCCGCGGCCGCGGACGTCACCGATTCGATCGTCGCCGGTCTGCATCCGCAGCAGCACGTCGGTGATCAGCCGCTCGATCTGCTGGGCCCGTTCGACCAGACCGTCGTCCTCGATCGTCGCGATACTGGCCAAGGCTGCCGCACACGCCACCGGGTTTCCGCCGAACGTGCCGCCCAGCCCGCTGACATGCGGGGCGTCCATGATTTCGGCTCGGCCGGTCACCGCCGACAGCGGCAGGCCCCCGGCGATGCCCTTGGCGGTGCAGATCAGGTCGGGCTCGATGCCTTCGTACTCGCAGGCGAACATTGCGCCGGTGCGGGCAAACCCGCTTTGCACCTCGTCGGCGATGAACACCACGTTGTTCTTGCGGCACCAGGCCAGCAGCGTGGGCAGGAATCCCTCGGCCGGCACGATGAACCCGCCCTCGCCCTGGATGGGCTCGATGACGACGGCCGCCAGGTTGTCGGCGCCGATCTGCTTGTCGAACACGCTGATGGCGCGCTTGGCGGCTAGCTCGCCGTCGGTGGCCAGCTCCTTGTCGAGCAAGCCATCCCGGTACGGGTAGGACATCGGCGCCCGGTAGATCTCCGGAGCGAACGGGCCGAAGCCGCTCTTGTACGGCATCGACTTCGCGGTCAGCGCCATCGTCATGTTGGTGCGGCCGTGATACGCGTAGTCGAAGGCCGCCACGGCGGTCTTGCGGGTGTATGAGCGAGCAATCTTGATGGCGTTCTCGACGGCCTCGGCGCCGGAGTTGAACAGCGCCGAGCGCTTCTCACCCGAGCCGGGAGTGATCCGGTTCAGCGCTTCGGCGACCGCGATGTAGGACTCGTACGGCGTCACCATGAAGCAGGTGTGGGTGAACTCGGCCACCTGCTCGCGCACCGCGTCCACCACCCGCGGCGAGGAGTTGCCGATCGTGGTGACTGCGATGCCGGAGCCCAGGTCGATCAGCCGGTTTCCGTCGACGTCCTCGACGATGCCGCCGCCGGCGCGGGCGACGAACACGGGCAGGGTGACGCCCACGCCGTGCGACACCGCCGCGCTTCGGCGTTTGTTCAGCTCCAGCGACCGGGGACCAGGGATTTCGGTAACCAGTTGGCGGGTCTGCTCAAGGCTGGTCACGGCATCCTCCCTGCGGCGCGCGGGTCGCGTCGCGCTGAGAGCCTATATGTTCGGGCGGTCGTGGTGCCTGCCGAGGACATGGTCGCGGTGTGCGGCCGGTGTGGTCCGCGCAGGTGCCGATCCGTCGCGACCGGTGGCCTGCCAGACTGGACGGGCACACTGGACCCGTTACGCGCTGCGTGACCTCCCGGTCGGCCGGCGTCGACCGTTGGCATACCCAGCAATACCGATACGAAAGACAGGCTTGTTCGATGGAAAGTTTGGTTTTGTTCCTGCCGTTCCTGCTCATCATGGGCGGGTTCATGTATCTGGCGTCGCGCCGCCAGAAGCGCGCGATGCAAGCCACCATCGACCTGCACGACTCCTTGCAGCCGGGGGACCGCGTGCACACGACGTCCGGCTTGCAGGCGACCATCGTCGCGTTCACCGACGACACCGTCGACCTCGAGATCGCGCCCGGCGTGGTGACCACCTGGATGAAGCTGGCCATCCGCGACCGGATCGTGGCCGAGGACGACTTGGATGAAGACGACGCGGCCTTTGGAGAGTCCGAAGGTCCCCAAGACCCTGCCGACGAGAGTCGGCTGACCAAAGATCAGTGACCGCTCCGGTCCGATAAGCGTTTTGCGCGACTCGGACACGTAGGCTCTGTCGGGGATAAAACCGATTTTCAAGGAGATATTAGGAAAGTGGCATCGTCTTCGGCGCCGGTGCACCCTGCCCGCTACCTATCGGTTTTCCTGTTTCTGCTGGTCGCTGTCTATTTGACGGTGTTTCTCACCGGTGACAAGCGGGCCGCCCCGAAGCTCGGCATCGATCTGCAGGGTGGCACCCGTGTGACGCTGACCGCGCGTACTCCGGACGGGTCGCGCCCGAGCCGCGAGGCGCTGTCGCAGGCGCAGCAGATCATCAGCGCGCGCGTCAACGGCCTGGGCGTCTCCGGCTCGGAGGTTGTCGTCGACGGTGACAACCTGGTGATCACGGTGCCCGGCAACGACGGCAACGAGGCCCGCAATCTGGGACAAACGGCTCGGCTCTACATCCGGCCGGTGCTCAACGCGGTGCCGGCCCAAAGTGCCGAACCCAAGCCTGGGGCCCAGCCGCCTGCGGGGAGCCCATCGGGCGCCCCGGCGCCCGGGCAGCCGGCACCTCCGCCTGCCGGCCAGCCCGCGCCCGGGCAGTCGGCACCTCCGCCTGCCGGCCAGCCCGCGCCCGGGCAGTCGGCACCTGCGCCTGCCGGCCAGCCCGCGCCACCGCCGGCCGGACGGCCGGCGCCGCAACCGCGGCCCTATCCGCAGGACCCGCCGCCGACCCCCAGCCCCGCACCGAGCCCGGCGCCCGCGCCCGGTAATGCGCCGGCACCCGGAGCGCCGCCGCCCGGAGCGCCCGCCGCCGACGCGCCGCCGCCTGAGGCACCCGCGCCGCCCGATCCGCGCAAGGATCTGGCGGAGCGCATCCAGGCGATGAAGGATTTCCGGCAGAGCCCCAACCCTTACATTCAGATGGTTGCGATGCGCTGGGTTGCTGCCCACTGCGACAAAGAGGACATTCTGGCCGGCAACGACGACCCGACGCTGCCGCTGATCACCTGTTCCACCGACCACAAGACCGCCTACCAGCTGGGGCCGTCGATCATCAGTGGCGATCAGATTCAGGACGCCAGCTCGACGATGAACCAACACGGCATCGGCTACGTCGTCGACGTTCAGTTCAAGCCCGCCGCGGCCAACACCTGGGCTGACTTCACCGCCGCCCACGTCGGTACCCAGACCGCGTTCACCCTGGACTCGCAGGTCGTCAGCGCCCCGATGATTCAGGAAGCGATCCCCGGCGGCCGGACCCAAATCACTGGTGGTGACCCACCATTCACTGCCTCGACCGCCGGCCAGCTGGCCAACGTCCTGAAATACGGCTCGCTTCCGCTGTCCTTCGAATCCTCGGAAGCCCAAACCGTCTCGGCCACATTGGGATTGACCTCGCTGCGCGCGGGGCTGATTGCTGGCTCGATCGGCTTGCTGCTGGTGCTGCTCTATTCGCTGCTGTACTACCGGGTGCTTGGATTGCTAACGGCACTATCGTTAACTGCTTCCGGTGCAATGATTTTCGCGATCTTGGTGATCCTGGGCCGACAGATCAACTACACCCTGGACCTGGCCGGCATCGCGGGTCTGATCATCGGTATCGGAACCACCGCCGACTCGTTCGTGGTGTTCTTTGAACGCATCAAAGACGAGATCCGCGAAGGCCGTTCGTTCCGGTCGGCGGTGCCTCGAGGCTGGGCGCGGGCCCGCAAGACGATCGTGTCGGGTAACGCCGTCACCTTCCTGGCCGCCGCCGTGCTGTACGCCCTGGCGATCGGCCAGGTGCGCGGATTCGCCTTCACCCTGGGCCTGACCACGGTGCTCGACATCGTGGTGGTGTTCCTGGTGACCTGGCCGCTGGTCTACCTGGCCTCCAAATCTCCGACACTGGCGAAGCCCGTCTACAACGGCCTGGGAGCTGTCCAGCAGGTCGCCCGCGAACGCCGGGCTTCGTCGAGCGTGAAGACGGGACGGGGATAGGCGATGACCTCCAAAGGCAACACCGGCTCCGAGGCCGAGGACACGAAGGCCGACTCGGAGACCAAGAGCGACGCGGCCGAAATCACCGAAGCCAGCGAGGGCGTGGTGGAGCCGACGTCGGACTCCCGCGCGCGGCTGCCGCATCACAGCTTCATCGCGCGGCTCTACACCGGAACGGGTGCGTTCGAGGTGGTCGGGCGGCGCCGGCTGTGGTACGGCATCAGCGGTGTGATCGTCGCCATCGCGATCCTGTCGATCATCGTGCGGGGCTTTACTTTCGGGATCGATTTCAAGGGCGGCACCACGGTCTCGTTCCCGCGCGGCGACGTGCAGACCTCGCAGGTGCAGGACGTGTTCAGGAAGACCCTGGGCCGTGATGCCGAATCGGTGGTCACCGTCGGCAGCGGAGCTTCGGCCACGGTGCAGATCAATTCGGAAACGCTGTCCAACGACCAAACCTCGAAGCTGCGCAACGCGCTGTTCGACGCGTTCGGGCCCAAAGGTCCCGACGGCAAGCCGAACAAGGCGGCCATCAGCGACTCGGCGGTATCTGAGACCTGGGGCGATCAGATCACCAAGAAGGCGCTGTTCGCGCTGGCGGTGTTCCTGGTGCTGGTCAGCATCTACATCATGGTGCGCTACGAGCGCTACATGGCCATCTCTGCGCTGACGACGATGGTGTTCGACCTGGCCGTCACTGCCGGCGTTTATTCGCTGGTCGGCTTCGAAGTCAGCCCGGCCACGGTGATCGGTTTGCTTACCATCCTCGGGTTCTCGCTTTACGACACCGTCATCGTGTTCGACAAGGTTGAGGAGAACACCCACGGTTTCCAGCACACCACCCGGCGCACCTTCGCCGAGCAGGCCAACCTGGCGATCAACCAGACCTTCATGCGCTCGATCAATACCAGCCTGATCTCGGTACTGCCGGTGCTGGCGCTGATGGTGGTGGCGGTGTGGCTGCTGGGTGTCGGCACGCTGAAGGACCTGGCGCTGGTGCAGCTGGTCGGCATCCTGGTCGGCACTTACTCGTCGATCTTCTTCGCCACCCCGCTGCTGGTCACGCTGCGCGAGCGCACGGAGCTGGTGCGTTCCCACACCCGACGCGTCGTGAGACGGCGCAAGCCCGGCACGCCGGAGCAGGTGAGCAGCGTCGGCGAAGAAGCGTCTGAAAGCACCGAAGAGACAAAGAAAGCCGCAGCGGCGTCCACCGAGTCGGCGCCGAGCAAGCCGGCGCCGGGTGCTCGGCCCGTGCGGCCCACCGGTACCCGGCGGCCGAGCGGCAAGCGAAACGCCGGCCGGCGGTAGCCGAGATGGCCCCCTGGTGTCCGCGGACTGTGGGCACCATTGGCATGCGGATCAGGCGGGGCCTGCGGCGGGCGGCGCCCGCCGCAGTGGTCGTGGCGCTCGCGTGCGCAGTCGCGCTGACCGGGTGCTCGAGTAGCGCCGCCTCGCAGATCGACTATGTCGTCGACGGCCCGCTGAGCAGCTACAACGTCAACACCACCGTCGGTTTCGCTTCGGCCGGGGCGCAGGCCTTCGCTCGCACGCTGACCGGGTTCGGCTATCACGGCCCCGACGGACAGGTCGTCGCCGACCACGACTTCGGCACCGTCGCGGTGGTGGGCGGTTCGCCGTTGGTGCTCGACTACCAGATCGCCGACAATGCCGTCTACTCCGACGGCAAGCCGGTGACGTGTGACGACCTGGTGCTCGCCTGGGCGGCGGCGTCGGGTCGGTTTCCCGGCTTCGACGCCGCCACTCAGGCCGGCTACGTCGACATCGCCAACGTCGAATGCATACCGGGGCAGAAAAAGGCGCGGGTGTCGTTCGTCCCGGACCGAGGCGTCGTCGACTACATGCAGCTGTTCGCCGCGACGACGATGCTGCCGTCGCACGTAATCGCCGACCAGCTCAACATCGACGTGACCGCGACGCTGCTCAGCAACAACGCGTCCTCGGTCGCACAGATCGCGCAGCTGTGGAACACCACGTGGAACCTCAAGCCCGGCCTCAAGCACGACGACATCGTCAAACGCTTCCCGTCGTCGGGGCCTTACAAGGTCGAATCCGTCCTGGACGACGGCGCCGTGGTGCTCGTCGCAAACGATCGGTGGTGGGGCCCCAAGGCGATCACCAAGCGGATCACCGTGTCGCCGCAGGCCGCCGACATCCAGGACCGGGTCAACAACCGCAACGTCGACGTGGTGGACGTCGCGGCCGGATCCTCGGGAGCGCTGGCCACACCGGACAACTACGAGCGCACCGATTTGTCATCGGCGGGCATCGAGCAGCTGATCTTTGCGCCGCAGGGCCCGCTGGCGCAGGCCAAGGCCCGTCGCGCGTTCGCGCTGTGTACGCCCCGTGACGCGATCGCGCACGACGCCGGGGTCCCGATAGCCAACTCGCGCCTGTCTCCGGTTGCCGAGGACGCCGTCGCGCTGGCCGACGGTGCCGCCGAAGCCGCCCCGTTCAACAAGGCGGACCCCGCCGCTGCCCGCGATGCGCTGGGCGGTGCGCCGCTGCCGGTGCGGATCGGCTACCAGGGCCCCAACGCCCGGCTCGCGGTCACCGTCGGGACCATCACCAAGTCCTGCGCGGCGGCCGGGATCGGTGTGTCCAACATCACGCTGGATACGTCCGGACCCCAGGCGCTCAAGGACGGAAAGATCGACGTCTTGCTGGCCAGCACCGGTGGAGCCAATGGCAGCGGGTCCACCGGATCGTCGGCGATGGACGCCTACGACTTGCACAGCGGCAACGGCAACAACCTGTCCGCGTATTCGAATCCGCAGGTCGACGGCATAATCGGGGCGCTCGCGGTATCGGGCGACCCGGCCGAGCGTGTTCGCCTGCTTGCCGAGGCTGCCCCGGTACTCTGGGGGGACATGCCAACGCTGCCCCTCTATCGGCAGCAGCGCACGTTGCTGATGTCGAAGCGGATGTACGCCGTCAGCGCAAACCCGACTCGGTGGGGGGCCGGTTGGAACATGGACCGATGGGCTTTGCTGCAATGACGAGTGTTCGAGAGGACGCGCTGCTGGCCGCCCACATCGCGTCGTTGACGCGCGCGGTGGCCGATTTTCCGCAGCCGGGAGTCCACTTCAAAGATCTGACCCCGCTGTTCGCCGACGGGGAAGGCATGGGCGCGGTCACCGATGCGCTGGCAGATCTAGCCTCCGACGTCGATCTGGTGGCCGGTATCGATTCCCGCGGGTTTCTGGTGGCGGCGGCCGTGGCCGAACGGCTGGGCACCGGCGTCTTGACCATCCGCAAGGGCGGCAAGCTGCCGCCGCCGGTGTACGCCGTGGAATACGACCTGGAGTACGGCAGCTCCACCCTGGAAATCCCGGCCGACGGCGTCGAACTGCGCGACCGCAGCGTGATGATCTTCGATGACGTGCTCGCCACCGGTGGAACGCTGCGCGCGGCGGCCCGACTGCTTGGGCAGGCCGGGGTCCGGTTGGCGGGGGCGGCGGTGGTGCTGGAGCTCACCTCGCTGGGCGGCCGCGAGGCGGTTGCTCCGCTGGAAGTACACAGTTTGTGCCGTGGGTAAGGAATATCCTCGAATTCGGAGGTGACCGACGTGGCGGATGAGCAGAGCACGGCGCAAGCTGTGGTGCCGCCCATAGAGTCGCCAGCATCGCTACCACCCCTCGACCCGCCGGGGCCGCCGGAGCCACCGGCCGAGTCTCTGAAGACGTCGAGCAGTGCGTCTCGTCGCGTCCGGGCCCGGCTGGCCCGGCGAATGACCGCCCAGCGCGGCGCGCTGAACCCCGTGCTCGAGCCGCTGGTGGCGGTGCATCGGGAGATCTATCCCAAGGCGAACCTTTCGATGCTCACCCGGGCGTTCGAGGTCGCCGACGAACGCCATGCCACACAGTTGCGGTATTCCGGTGATCCCTACATCACCCACCCGCTGGCTGTCGCCAATATTCTCGCCGAATTGGGCATGGACACCACGACTTTGGTGGCCGCGCTGCTGCACGACACCGTCGAGGACACCGGCTACACGCTCGAGGCTTTGAGCGAGGAATTCGGCGAAGAGGTAGGCCACCTGGTCGACGGCGTGACCAAGCTGGACCGCGTCGAACTGGGCAACGCCGCCGAAGGCGAGACCATCCGCAAGATGATCACCGCGATGGCTCGCGACCCGCGAGTGCTGGTGATCAAGGTGGCCGACCGGCTGCACAACATGCGCACCATGCGCTTCCTGCCGCCGGAGAAGCAGGCCCGCAAAGCCCGTGAGACACTGGAAGTCATTGCACCCCTTGCACATCGGCTGGGTATGGCCAGCGTCAAGTGGGAGCTCGAAGACCTGTCTTTCGCGATCCTGCACCCCAAGAAATATGAGGAGATCGTTCGCCTCGTCGCCGGGCGGGCGCCGTCGCGCGACACTTACCTGGCCAAGGTCCGTGCCGAGATCGTCAACACCCTGGGCGCGTCGAAAATCAAAGCCGTGGTGGAGGGTCGCCCCAAGCACTACTGGTCGATCTACCAGAAGATGATCGTCAAGGGCCGCGACTTCGACGACATCCACGACCTGGTCGGCATCCGCATCCTGTGCGACGAGATCCGGGACTGCTATGCCGCTGTCGGCGTGGTGCATTCGCTGTGGCAGCCGATGGCCGGGCGATTCAAGGACTACATCGCCCAGCCCAGATTCGGTGTCTACCAATCGCTGCACACCACGGTTGTCGGGTCGGAGGGTAAGCCGCTGGAAGTGCAGATCCGCACCCGGGACATGCACCGCACCGCCGAGTACGGCATCGCCGCGCACTGGCGTTACAAGGAAGCCAAGGGCCGCAACGGTCTTCCGCATCTGCACGCCGCCACCGAGATCGACGACATGGCCTGGATGCGTCAGCTGCTCGACTGGCAACGTGAGGCCGCTGACCCGGGTGAGTTCCTGGAGTCGTTGCGTTACAACCTTGCGGTGCAAGAGATTTTTGTGTTCACCCCCAAGGGCGATGTGGTCACCCTGCCGAACGGTTCGACGCCGGTGGACTTCGCCTACGCGGTGCACACCGAGGTCGGCCACCGATGCATCGGCGCCAGGGTCAACGGGCGACTGGTCGCGCTGGAGCGCAAGCTCGAAAACGGGGAAGTCGTAGAGGTTTTCACCTCCAAGGCGCCCAACGCCGGGCCGTCGCGGGACTGGCAGCAGTTCGTGGTGTCGCCGCGAGCCAAGGCGAAGATCCGGCAGTGGTTCGCCAAGGAGCGCCGCGAAGAGGCGCTCGAGACCGGTAAAGAAGCGATGGCTCGCGAAGTGCGCCGCGGCGGACTTCCGTTGCAGCGCTTGGTTAATGGTGAGGCCATGGCCGCGGTGGCCCGGGAGCTGCATTACACCGACGTCTCTTCGATGTACACCGCGATCGGCGAGGGGCATGTGTCGGCGCGCCACGTCGTACAACGGCTACTGGCCGAGCTCGGCGGCATCGACCAGGCCGAAGAGGACCTCGCCGAGCGGTCCACGCCGACAACGATGCTGCGCCGGCCGCGCAGCACCGACGACGTCGGCGTCTCGGTCCCCGGTGCCCCCGGGGTGCTGAGCAAGCTGGCCAAATGCTGCACACCGGTGCCGGGCGACCAGATCATGGGCTTCGTCACTCGCGGCGGCGGCGTCAGCGTGCACCGCACCGACTGCACCAACGCCGCGTCACTGCAGCAGCAGGCCGAGCGCATCATCGAGGTGCTCTGGGCCCCGTCGCCGTCGTCGGTGTTCCTGGTGGCTATTCAGGTCGAGGCGCTCGACCGCCACCGGCTGTTGTCGGACGTCACGCGGGTACTGGCCGACGAAAAGGTAAACATCCTCTCGGCATCGGTGACCACCTCGGGTGACCGGGTTGCCATCAGCCGCTTCACTTTTGAGATGGGTGACCCCAAGCATCTCGGGCACCTACTCAATGTCGTGCGCAATGTCGAAGGCGTTTACGACGTCTACCGCGTGACGTCGGCCGCGTAACGCTCGCGTTTAGCCGAGTCGCACCGATTTGATCGTGATCGGGGCGGCGGGAAGACCGCTGTCCCGATTGCCGGCCACACCCGCCGCGCCGATCTTGTCGAGAACCGCCAGGCCGGCCTCATCTATCGTGCCGAGCACGGTGTTCACCGGTGTTGTCTCGGTGTCCGCGAAGAACATGATGAATTGGCTGCCGTTCGTGTTGGGCTCGGAGGTGGCCATGGCCACGGTTCCGCGCGGGTACACGACGGTCGCCCGCAGCGCGGCATCCCCCGCGGGGTATTGGTTGGTCGGGTACTCGTCGGCGAATTCGTAGCCGGGGCCACCACCGCCGTCCGTGTCGGGGCCGCCGCACAGCAGTGACGCGGAGTCGGCGGTCTTGATTAGTCGCGCGCATGAGGTGTCGCTGAAGAAGCGTTGTCGGGTAAGGCTGGCGAAGCTGTTCACCGCGCAAGGGGCCTTGGCGTTGTCGAGCTCGAGGCCGATCTCGCCGACGTTGGTGGAGATGATCGCCCTGATTACCGGCGGGTCGGTGGCTACCCTGCCGGAGCGGGGCGGGTCGACGGGCTTGGGCGACGCATCGGGCGAGTCGGCGGCCACGACCGGATATTGGCAGTTGGCACCCAGGTCGGCCGGCGGCGCAAATGCGGGCAGCGGCGGCGCGGTGGCCCCGTTCAGGGTGGCCGAGGTCATCGGTGTGCCGGGCCCTCCCATGGCCGGCCCTTGTTTTGGCGTCCGGGGATGGGGTGCGGCGCTGGACGCGGTATTGCTCGCGGGGGAGTCGCCGTTCGTGATCAGCGAGACGACCAGGATCGTCACCATCGCAAGCGTGAAGATCGATGCGGCGACAATGCCGACGATCAGGCGCGTGTGCGAGCGCTGCGCAGGCTGCTGCAAGGCGGTGGCCGGTGCAACCGGGTACTGCGGCCCAGTGGCGGCCGTCGCTGGGGATGGCGGTGGTGGCGCGCCGCCGTGCTGGCCTGCCAGTGCGGCTTTGGCCGCCTCGGCGAACTCGAGCGCCGTTTGGTAGCGGTGGTCGAGATCTTTTGCCATGCCCCGGGCGACCACGTCGTCAAGGGCCTGGGGTACGCCGGGCGCGGTGAACGAGGCGCGCGGCGGCGGGGTGTTCAGATGCGCGTTGAGCTGTTCTTCAAAGGTGTCGCCGGGGTAGGGCAGATGTCCGGTCAGGCATTCGTAGAGAACGCAGGCCAGCGCGTAGACGTCGGCGCGGTGATCGGTCATGCCCCGGAACCGCTCGGGGGCCATGTAGGCCATCGTGCCCATGGTGTGGCCGGTGTGCGTCAGCGCGGTGTCGGCGGCGGTGCGTGCCAGGCCGAAGTCGATCAGGTAGATGAAGTCGCGGTTGGATACCAGGATGTTGGATGGCTTGATGTCGCGGTGGATCAGTCCGACTTCGTGTGCCGTATCCAATGCTGCGGCAACCTGTTCGACGACCGCGACCGCGCGCTCGGGTGCCAGGCGTCCGCCGTTTTCGGCGATGTACTGCATCAGATCGCGGCCCTCGATCAGCCGCATATCGACGTAGAGCCGACCGTCGATCTCGCCGTAGCTGTGGATCGGCACCATGTGCGGATCGCTCAGGCTGGCGGCGATCCGTGCCTCGCGGCGGAAGC
The DNA here is from genome assembly GCF_003112775.1 of Mycobacterium montefiorense. Lineage (GTDB taxonomy): Bacteria > Actinomycetota > Actinomycetes > Mycobacteriales > Mycobacteriaceae > Mycobacterium > Mycobacterium montefiorense. Next base: position 95,869 of record NZ_BFCH01000018.1, read on the forward strand.
GTTGCTGGAACTCGGCGTCTTCGGCCAGATGCGCGGGCAGCACCTTGAGCGCGACGATCCGGTCGGTACTGGTGTCGTAGGCGCGGTAAACCTGTCCCATGCCGCCGCGGCCCAGCAACTCACGCAGTTCGTACTGTCCGAATGACTCCGTCCCCACGCACCGACCTTAAGGTGTGGGCGATCCAGGCGCCGAATTCTGACGAATCCGTGGCGATTCGTGTTGGGTCAGCCGGGGTCTAGTCGAGAAGTATCGACTTGATTGTGACTTCGCTGGCCGGGGCTCCGTCTTCACCGCCGCCGTTGACACCGGCCTTGGCGATTTTGTCCAGAACGGCCAGCCCGTCGGGCTGAATCGTGCCGAAGACGGTGTATTGGGGCGGCAGCTGAGAGTCCTTGTAGACCAGGAAGAACTGGCTGCCGTTGGTGCCCGGTCCGGCGTTGGCCATCGCCAGGGTGCCGCGGGGATAGGTGACCGGTTGCTGCGACTTGGGGTCGTTCGGCGGGTACTGGTCGGTCGGGTACTCGTTGTCGAACTTGTAGCCCGGACCGCCGGTGCCGTCGCCCTTGGGGTCACCACATTGCAGGACGCCCAACGTCTCCGAGGTGGTCAGCCGATGGCACTTGGTGTTGTCGAAGTACTTCTGGCCAGTCAGACTCGCGAAACTGTTGACCGTGCAGGGTGATTCGTTGTTGGCCAGCATCAGGCCGAGGTTGCCCTGGCTGGTCGACATGCTGGCGCTCACCTGAGCCGGATCGGTCGGCACCTTGCCGGTGCGTGGCGGCTTGACCGGCTTGGCGGCCGGTTCCTGCGGTGTCGCCGGGTACTGGCAGTTGGCGCCAACGGTGGCCGACGGCTTGAAAGCCGGCAACGGCGGAGCCGGCGGGACCTGCCCGGTCGGGGCCGTCGTGCTCGCCGCGGGAGAGGTGGCGGGCGACGCCGTGTTGTCCTTGTGTTTGTTGGTGTTGATCACGGTGATCACCACCGCGGCCACCACCGCGACAGCCGCGACGGCGCCCCCGACGATCAGCAGGAGGCGGCGCAGTCGGGCTTGCTTTGCGCGGCGCTCCAGCTGCCGTTCGAGTTTGCGCTTGGCGTTCGCACGTCGCTGTTCGTTGGTCGGCACGGCCGGTATGCCTCCATGGTTGTGAGCGGGGGCGGGTAGCCAGCTCAGGCTAATGCGAGCGCGGCGTTCGGTGTCAAGCGGCCCCCGTGGGAAACTGGGAAGCGTGTTGATCACCGGATTTCCCGCTGGCATGTTGCAGTGCAACTGCTACGTGCTGGCCGAGCGACCCGGAACGGACGCCGTCATCGTGGATCCTGGGCAGCGGGTGATGGGTCCGTTGCGGCGCATCCTCGACCAGAATCGGCTGACGCCGGCCGCGGTGCTGCTCACCCACGGGCACATCGACCACATGTGGTCTGCTCAGAAAGTGTCCGACAGCTACGGCTGCCCGACCTACATTCATCCCGAAGATCGTTTCATGCTGAAAGACCCGATTCACGGCCTTGGGCCGAGGCTGGCGCAGCTGGCGACGGGTGCCTTCTTCCGCGAGCCCAAGCAGGTGGTCGAGCTGGACCGCGACGGCGACAAGATCGACCTCGGCAACGTGAGCGTCAACGTCGATCACACACCAGGGCACACCCGCGGATCGGTGGTCTTCCGGGTTGCGCAAGCCGCCAAAGCCGACGCCGACGTGGTGTTCACCGGTGACACGCTGTTCGAGCGCTCGGTGGGCCGCACCGACCTGTTCGGCGGCAGCGGTCGCGATCTGCTGACCTCGATCCTCGACAAACTGTTGGTGCTCGACGACAACACCGTGGTGCTGCCCGGCCACGGCAACTCCACCACGATCGGCGCCGAGCGGCGTTTCAACCCGTTCCTCGAAGGCCTGACCGGATGACGGAGTCTTTCACTACGTTCTCTGGTCCCAAGGGTGTGCCGGATTACGTTCCACCGGACTCGGCGCAGTTTGTCGCGGTGCGTGATGGGCTGCTCAGCGCCGCCCGTCGGGCCGGTTACGGCGATATCGAGCTACCCATCTTCGAGGACACCGGGCTGTTCGCCCGCGGTGTCGGTGAATCCACCGACGTGGTGTCCAAGGAGATGTACACGTTCGCGGATCGCGGTGATCGCTCGGTGACGCTGCGGCCGGAGGGCACCGCCGGGGTGGTACGCGCGGTGATCGAACACGGCCTGGACCGCGGTGCGCTGCCGGTCAAACTGTGTTATTCGGGTCCGTTTTTCCGCTACGAGCGACCGCAAGCCGGCCGCTATCGCCAGCTGCAGCAGGTCGGCGTCGAGGCGATCGGCGTCGACGATCCCGCGCTGGACGCCGAGGTGATCGCCATCGCCGACGGCGGGTTCCGGTCGCTGGGCCTGGATGGATTCCGGCTGGAAATCACCTCGCTGGGCGATGACAGCTGCCGGCCGCAGTACCGGGAAGTGTTGCAGGAGTTCTTGTTCGGGCTTGACCTGGACCCCGAAACACGCAGGCGCGCCGAGATCAACCCGCTGCGGGTACTCGACGACAAACGACCCGAGGTCAAGGCGATGACGGCCGATGCCCCGGTGTTACTCGATCATCTTTCGGATGCCGCCAAACAGCACTTCGACACGGTGCTGGCCCACCTGGATGCACTGGGCGTGCCGTACGTCATCAACCCACGGATGGTGCGCGGGCTGGACTACTACACCAAGACCACCTTCGAGTTCGTGCACTCTCGCCTGGGCGCCCAGTCGGGTATCGGCGGTGGTGGCCGCTACGACGGGCTGATGCGCCGGCTCGGCGGACAAGACCTGTCCGGCATCGGATTTGGGCTTGGCGTGGACCGGACGCTGCTGGCGTTGCGGGCCGAAGGCCGCAGCGTGGGGGAGACTACGCGCTGCGAGGTCTTCGGTGTGCCGTTGAGCGAACCGGCCAAACTGCGGCTGGCGGTGCTGGGCGGTCAGTTGCGTGCCGCCGGTGTCCGGGTGGACCTGGCTTACGGCGACCGGGGGCTCAAGGGCGCGATGCGCGCGGCCGACCGGTCGGGGGCCCGCATCGCGCTGGTCGCCGGGGATCGCGATATCGAATCCGGCACCATCGGGGTAAAGGATCTCGCGACCGGTGAGCAGGTGTCGGTGTCGATCGATTCGGTTGTCGCCGAAGTACTTTCGCGTATCGAACGGTAGTCGCGGGCGAGTCGGACGAGTTTGGGCCGCTGTCACCAGAAATTTGGCCGAATCGTCAATAAATCTCTGCGTTCGTCGTATTCTCTTCCCAACATTGCGCGGGGAGGGAGACATCCGTGGACCGTGTCGAGTCGCATGGCGCCGAGAATCCGCCGGCGGTGAAAGCGTTCCGCGACTTCTCCAGCGTCAGCGTCCAGTGCACGACTCTGGGCGCCTCGGCCTCGCTGGGGTCGTTGTCGGTGCCGGCGGCATGGCCGACGTCAACGGCGAAAGCCACCGATGCCCCGACCGCGGCTACGGATAAGCCGCCGGGACTCACCTACCAGGACGGCCTGATGGGTGTGGTGACCGGGAGCGGTACGGCTGCCCCAGCGTAATCACTTGTGCCACTTGCGTTTCAGTAATTTCTTGTCGGTGGGTGGCGATACCATTCGAACATGCGTTCGAGCGCCGGTGACGAGATCCAAGAGGCTGTCGACGCGATCGACGCTGACCTTGACCGCGTCTGCGAATTGTCGTTCGACGCGTTGACCAACCCTGAGCGCTTGAGGCTGCTGGAACGGTTTGAAGAGATCGCGCGGCGACTGCCGGTGCCGGCCCATGCGCTGATCAATGGCCTTGTCCGGGAGGCGACACCGGATGAGATCGGTGGAAAGCTGTCGCGTGTGCTGGCCGACCGGCTGCGCATCACCCGCGCCGACGCGGCACGCCGGATCAGTGTGGCCGACGACCTGGGTACACGCCAAGCGCTGAGTGGTGAGCGGTTGGAGCCGCGGTTGCCGGCCACTGCTGCCGGGCAGCGCCAGGGCGCCATCGGCAGCGGCCACGTCGCGGTGATTCGCCAGTTCTTCGATCAGTTGCCGGCCTGGGTGGACGTTGAAACCCAAGGCCTGGCCGAACAACAGCTGGCCCACCAGGCCACCCAATTTCGCCCCGAGCAGGTGAGCAAGTTGGCGGACCGACTTGCCTACTGCCTCAACCCGGATGGCAACTTCACCGACGTTGATCGGGCTCGCAAACGTGTACTGACGTTGGGGAAGCAGGACGTCGATGGGATGTCGCGGCTCACCGGCTGGCTGACGCCGGAAACGCGTGCCACCTTCGAGGCTGTGATGGCCAAACTGGCTGCCCCCGGCATGTGCAATCCCGAGGACCAAACACCGACCATCGATGATGCGACACCGGCGGAGGCGATGCAGCGCGACAACCGCACGTCCGGCCAGCGCAGCCACGACGGCCTCAACGCCGCCCTGCGCGCCGTCTTGTCATCTGGAAAGCTCGGGCAGCACAACGGGTTACCGGCGACGATCGTTGTCACCACCACGCTCCAAGAGTTGGAGGCCGCTACCGGCAAGGCGCTCACCGGCGGCGGCGCCCTGTTGCCCATGTCCGACGTCATCCGCCTGGCCACCCACGCCCATCACTACCTGGCGGTCTTCGACAAGAGCCGCCCGGTAGGCCTCTATCACGCCAAGAGACTGGCCTCCCCGGGGCAGCGAATTGTGTTGCATGCCAAAGATCGTGGGTGTTCGGCTCCCGGCTGCGACGTACCGGGTTACCTCTGCGAAGTCCACCACATCGATGACTACGCGGCCTGTCATACCACCAACGTGGACAACCTCACCTTCGCGTGCGGGCCCCATCATCGGCTGATCAAGCCCGGCGGCTGGACCACCCGAATACGCAAAAACGGCGACGTCGAATGGATTCCGCCACCACATCTGGACTACGGACAGTCGCGAAGCAACAGGTTCCATCACCCCGAGGAGCTGCTGACCGGTAAGGCGTCGCGGGCAGCGCCCTGAGACGTTGCGAGGCGTCGCAATGGCGCTGACACTGGCTCCGGGCCACCGTGCTAGACGTGAGCGCGTGGCTCGTACTCGGCCAACCCCGCCAGCGCCTGTGGCAGTGGGTCGCGGTGCACAACGCCGGGGCGTTGCGTGGCGCGGGTGAGGGCGACGTAGAGTTCGGCCGCGCCGCGAGGGCCGTCGGCGAGGATCTGTTGCGGGTCGACGACCAGCACGGCGTCGAACTCCAGTCCCTTTGTCGCCGACGCCGGCACCGTGCCCGGCACGCCGGGCGGGCCGATCACGATGCTGGTGCCTTCGCGATCGGATTCGTCCCGAACGAAATCGTGGATAGCACCGGCTAATTCGTCATCGGTGACCTGTCGCGACCACGGCCGCACGCCGCAGGCGCGCACCGACTCCGGCGGCTGGACCCCGGGCGCGAACTCCTCGAGCAACGCGGCGGCGACCGTCATGATCTCCTCCGGGGTCCGGTAGTTCACGGACAGCGGCCGGTATTCCCACCGGCCGGACACGTACGGCTGCAGCATCGCCCGCCACGATGTCGCTCCGGCCATCGACCGCCGTTGGGCGAGATCGCCTACCACCGTGAAGGATCGACCGGGGCAGCGTCGCATCAGCACCCGCCAGTCCATTTCGGACAGTTCCTGGGCCTCGTCGACGACGATGTGCCGGTACGTCCAATCCCGATCCGCCGCAGCACGTTCGGCGAGTTCACGAGTGTCGCGCTCGACGAACCGGTCCGCCAGGTCCTCGGCGTAGATCATGTGCTGGGCGCGCAACTGCTCCTCGTCGTCCATCGAGTCCTCGCTGCGCAGTTCGAGTAGGTCCAGCACGCCGGCGGCGTACTCCGCCTCGTAATTGCGCTCCCGCTCGGCGCTGGCCTCGGCGGACGCGGCGGCCTTGTCGCGGCCCAGCAGATCGACCAGCTCGTCGAGCAGCGGCACGTCTGACACCGTCCAGGCCTGGCCATCAACGCGCAACAGCGCCTGGGGAGCACCCACGGCATGCAGCCGCTCGGGGGAGAGGTACAGCGAAGTCAACAGCTCCTGCGGTGTCAAGATCGGCCAGAGCCGGTCGAGCGCGGCGGCGAACTGTTGGTTGTCGGCGAGCTCGGAGAGCAGATCCGTGCGCAGCTGCTCCCATGCGTCGCGGTCCTTGCGGGTCAGCCAGCCGCGGCCGATCCGGGCTATCGCCCGTTCGGTCAGTGCCCAGGTGAGAATGTCGACGAACACCGCGCGGGCCTGGTTATGCGGCTGTCCGCTGCCCCGCGCCTCTTCGCGCGCCCACCCGGCGATCTCGGCGTCGATGCGCATCGTGACGTCCGCCAGCTCGATTTCCACCGGACGTTCGGGCACCCGCTGCCGATCGGCGATCGCTGCCGCCAGCACGTCCAAAATCTTCAGTGAGCGTTTGATCGCCGCGCATTGCGGGGTGTCCTCGGCGGTGATGTGTAGCCCGGGAACCAGATCGCCCGGTGTCACGAACACCACGCTGGACTCGCCCAGCGACGGCAGCACGCGGTCGACGTGGCGAAGGAACGCCGCATTGGGCCCCACCACAAGCACCCCGTGCCGCTCGATGCGCTCGCGTTGGGTGTACAGCAGGTACGCGACCCGGTGCAGTGCGACGACCGTCTTCCCGGTCCCGGGGCCGCCCTCGATCACCAGGACGCCCGGGTTGTCGAGCCGGATGATCTCGTCCTGCTGTGCCTGAATGGTGGCAACGATGTCGCGCATGCCCTCGCCGCGCGGGGCGTTGACCGCCGCCAGCAGAGCCGCATCGCCTTGCGCGTCTCCGCCCGGCCGGCCGAACACCTCATCGGTGAAGTCGACGATGCGCCGCCCTCGGGTGTGGAACTGGCGACGCCGGTGCATGTCCTCGGGGCTGGCGGCGGTGGCGACATAGAAGGCCCGCGCGGCTGGAGCCCGCCAGTCGAGCAGCAGCGGTTGGTACTCATTGTCGGCATCGAAGAGGCCGATCCGGCCGATGTAGGACCGTTCGCCGGAAATGGCGTCCAACCGCCCGAAGCACAGCCCGTAGTCCGCCACGTCCAGCCGCTTGACCTCCCTGGCCACCGCGCGCACCTCGGCATCCCGATCCGAAAGGCTCTCGCCATCGCCCAGCAGTGCCGCGCGGAATCGGTCCTTCGCCCGCGCACGTTCGGCATCGAGACGCGCATAGAGCTCGGTCACGTAGCCCTGCTCGGACCGCAATTCGTCTTCGTACTCTGGATTCGACAAGCGCCCCTCCGGCAGTTTTCGTCTCGGCCAAGTGTAGGGGGCCCGCTTGACATTGCATCGAACAATTGTTCGAATAGCGGTATGCGGTGGGCGAACCAAGCCGTCGCTGTCAACGGCGAACCGGTTGACGACGGAGCACTTCCAGGGCTGCAGCGGATTGGCCTGGTCCGAAGCGTGCGCGCCCCGCAGTTCGAGGGGATCACCTTTCACGAGGTGCTCTGCAAATCGGCGCTCAACAAGATTCCGGACGCGGCCGCACTGCCGTTTCGCTACACCGTCAACGGCTACCGGGGCTGCTCGCATGCCTGCCGCTATTGTTTCGCGCGGCCCACCCACGAATACCTGGACTTCGACTGCGGCACCGACTTCGACACCCAGGTCGTGGTCAAGACGAATGTCGCGGAGGTTTTACGCCGCGAGTTACGCCGGGCGTCGTGGCGGTGCGAAACCGTCGCGCTGGGCACCAACACCGATCCCTACCAGCGCGCCGAGGGTCGTTACGCCCTGATGCCGGGCATCGTAGGCGCGCTGACCGAGGCCGGCACTCCGCTGTCCATTCTGACCAAGGGCACCTTGCTGCGACGGGACCTTCCGTTGATTTCCGCTGCGGCCCAACAGGTTCCGGTGTCGGTCGCGGTGTCGCTGGCGGTCGGGGATGCCGAGCTACACCGGGATGTCGAGCCGGGTACGCCGACGCCGCAGGCGCGGCTGGGTCTGATCGCCGCGATCCGCGACGCCGGGCTGGACTGTCATGTGATGGTCGCACCGGTGCTGCCGCATCTCACCGATTCCGCCGAGCACCTCGACGGGCTGCTCGGCCAGATCGCGGCTGCAGGCGCCACCAGCGTGACCGTGTTCGGCCTGCATCTGCGACGTTCGACCCGCGGCTGGTTCATGTCCTGGCTGGCCCGCTCGCATCCCGAGCTCGTCGAGAACTACCGCGAGTTGTACCGGCGCGGAGCGTATTTGCCGCCGGACTATCGCGAGATGCTGCGGGCACGGGCGGCCCCGCTGATTGCCAAACACCGACTCACCGGAGACCAGCGGGCGTTCGCACAACCGCCCAGAGCCCTCGACCCGGAGCCGGCCCAGCCCACGCTGTTCTGAGCGAAGCCCGACCTAGTGGGTATGCGGCTCGAGTAATGCGGCCTGGCCGGTGGTCGGCGGGTGCGCCGCCAGCCACTCGCGGGTGGCCGCGTGTGATCGCTCGATAAGCGTTGCGGCGTGCGAGAAGTCCGCTCCCGAGGTGGCGATCGGGCATAACGGATGGACAACGCGTAGATCGACTGCCTGCTCGAAGCGTTCAATGTCGGCGGCCAGGCGATGGTTGAGGGCCAGTGTCATGGCGTGTAGCGCCATGTTCACCGCAGTTGTCGGCGACGCCGGCAGATCGCACGAGTAGCCGGTCGGCAATACCCAGACCCGGTCGGCCCCGAGCGCGACGGCATGGGAGATCGGAGTGTTGTTCACGATGCCGCCGTCCATCAGATCCCGCCCGTTGATTCGCACCGGCGGGAATATGCCCGGGATCGCGGCGCTCGCGGCGATCGCGTCGGCCGCGTTGCCGGACGACAGCAGCACATCGGCGCCCGAGACCACGTCCGTGGCCACCACATGCAGGGGGATCGGTGCATCCTCGAGCCGGGTGAACTCCAATTTGTCGGTCAGCACGCGTCGTAAACCGGTGTTGGGTACCAGGTGCGACCGGCGGCCAAGCATGCCCAGCGCCCCGGCGACCGGATGGGCCGGAAATATCTCCTTTCGCGACAACGAAATCCAGAGCTCTGCCAGTCCGCGAATTCCGGGGAGGTCGGGCCGTGACGCGATCCACCCGCCATTGACCGCACCGACCGACGTGCCGACGATCAGATCGGGCCGTTCCCCGACGCCGGCCAGGCCGAGCAGCATCCCCACATGGACCGCACCGAGGCTGGCGCCGCCGGACAACACGAATGCTGTGGGCACAGATGCATACTAGGGATTTCCGCCAGAAGTGCCATGGGTAACGCATCCGGTAGCGTTTTCGATATGAAGAACGTGCACAGAATGGCGAGCGCGGTCTCAGCGGTAATGCTGGCAACAGTCACAGGGGTGGTGTTCACGCCCGCGACCAGCCATGCGGATGGCCACCAGGTGACCTACACCGTGTCGAGCGCCAACAATCTGACCGCCACCGTCTCGTACGTGAACGCCGACCCGCCTAGCCAGGCCGCTTAAAGCGCGGACCCGTCGAAGTTCATGACCAACCTGCAGGCCCCGCTCAGCGCCGGAGCGCCGGTTGTTTACACGGTCACGCTGGCGAACCCGAACCAGTGGGCGAGCGTCACCGCCAGCGGCATGCTGCACTGGCCGGATTCGGGCAACGGCCCGGCCTCGTTCCACTGCGAGATCGCCGTGGACGGTCAGGTGGTCGTGCAGCAGGACGCCACCACCACTGTCACCTGCGCGGCCCGGCGATAGTCAGCCCGCGAGGACGTACACCCAAGCGGTGGGACCGGAGGCCAGCGGTACCGCGATGCGGCGGTAGTCGTCCACTTCGTACTCGTCGGCGGCAGCCAACTCGGTCCCGCTGATCTCGAACACCATCCCGTCTACCTGCGCGCCGGCCCGGTCGGTGGGACGCAGGATCGGATGGCGTTCGCTGCCGCTGGTCGCGATCACGTGCGGGTCGGTGATGGTGACGTAGTCCAGGTCGTATCCGACGATCGCGTCGCGACGGCCGCAGACTTCGCGCCCGAACGTCGCCCGCTGGACCGCCGGGAGCTGCAACGTGCCGTAGGAGAACACCAGTTCGGTCATCGCGGTTCGGTCTGCGCGACGACGACGACCTCGGCCGGATCGCTGCCGATCGCGCGGATTTGGTGGCTGACCGCTGCGTCGAAGTAGGCGCTGTCGCCGGTATCGAGCTTGATGATCTGGTCTCCGTAGTCGAGTTCGATCCGTCCCGCGTGGACGAAGACGAACTCCTGTCCGGTGTGCTCCGCGTGCGGATTGTCGGCCGCGGTTGCGGTCGGCCGAACGACGAACGGCGACATGGACTTTCCGAGTAGCGCCGACGCCAGCACCCGGTAGCGTTGGCCGTCCGCCCCGGCGGCACGGTCGACGGTGATCTTTTCCTCGGCCGCGTCGTCGGAGAACAGCCGGCCGACATCGACCTGCAGTGCCCGCGCGAGCTTCAGGGCCACCGCGATCGACGGTGTGCTCTGGCGCCGTTCGATCTTGGACAGGTAGCTCTTGGTCAGCCCGGTCTGTGCGGCGAGCTGTTCGAGGGTCAGGCCACGTTGTCTGCGGACGGCACGCAGTAGCGCTGTCACCGGCGGTGCCTCCGTTCCTGGTCCAATGACACAAGGTGTCCTAGATGCTACCTTAGTGTCATGGCAACCACGTTCAGCGATTCGAAGTCCGACCTGATGCGTCGCGCCGAGCAGCAGCTGGCCGCTAACGTGGCCGATTCGCAGCTGACCACGCGGCAGAAGCTGGCGCTGACCTGCCGCGCACTGTTCGACGCCGGGCACGATTCCGGGCTGGCCGGACAGATCACCGCGCGGGCCGAAACCGAGGGGACGTACTACACCCAACGGCTGGGCCTCGGGTTCGACGAGATCACCGAGGACAATCTGCTGCTGGTCGACGAGGACCTCACCGTGCTCGACGGTGACGGAATGGCCAACCCCGCCAATCGTTTTCACAGCTGGATCTACCGCGCCCGACCCGACGTGCAATGCATCGTGCACACGCACGCCTTCCACGTGGCGGCGTTGTCGATGCTGGAGGTCCCGCTGGTGGTGTCCCACATGGACACCACCCCGTTCTACGGCGACTGCGCGTTTTTGGCCGAGTGGCCGGGTGTACCGGTCGGCAACGAGGAAGGCGAGATCATCAGCGCCGCGCTCGGTGACAAGAAGGCGGTGCTGCTGGCGCATCACGGCCACGTGATCGCCGCCGCCAGTGTCGAGGAGGCCTGCTCGCTGGGGATCCTGATCGAGCGGGCGGCCAAGCTGCAGCTGGCGGCCATGGCCGCCGGGAGGGTCAAGGAACTCCCCGAGCAGTTGGCCCGCGAGGCGCACGACTGGACGCTGACACCCAAGCGAAGCCAGGCCAACTTCGCCTATTACGCGCGCCGCGCACTGGCGCGCCACCCTGACGCCCTGACGAGCTAAGACGCCCTGACGAGTTAAGGAGCCCTGTGTCCGAGATCCACGGCATCATCGCCTATCCGGTGACTCCCTTCACCGAGACCGACAGCATCGACACCGCCCGGCTGGCCGCGCTGGTCGACCGGCTCGTTTCGTCCGGGGTGCACGCGATCGCACCGCTGGGCAGCACCGGTGAGTTGGCCTATCTCGAAGAGTCCGAGTTCGACACCGTGCTGGACACCACGATCGCCGCTGTCGCCGGCCGGGTGCCGGTCGTCGCGGGCGTGTCAGATGTGACTACTGCCAAGACTATTCGGCGTGCCGAGTATGCCCAACAGGCCGGTGCCGACGCGGTGATGATCCTGCCGGTGTCCTACTGGAAGCTCACCGAGCGTGAGATCGTCGCGCACTACCGCAGCGTCGGCGACGCCATTTCCATCCCGATCATGGCCTACAACAACCCGGCTACCAGCGGCGTGGACATGCCGCCCGAATTGCTGGTGAAGATGTTCGAGACCATCGACAACGTCACCATGGTCAAGGAATCCACCGGCGACCTGACTCGCATGCAGCGCATCACCGAACTGTCCGGTGGCCGACTGCCGTTCTACAACGGCAGCAATCCGCTGGTGCTCGAGGCCCTGAAGGCGGGCGCCTCCGGATGGTGCACGGCCGCACCGAACCTGCGACCGCGGCCGTGCATCGACCTGTATGACGCGGTGCGCGCGGGTGATCTGGAGAAGGCGCAGCTGCTGTACGACGACCTCAAGCCGTTGTTGGAGTTCATCGTCGCGATCGGCCTGCCCACCAGCGTGAAGGCCGGTCTGGACCTGCTTGGATTCCCGATCGGGGACCCGCGGGCGCCGCTGCTGCCGCTCGATGAACAGGGCCGCGCCGAGCTGCAAGGCCTACTGGCCGGGGTCTAACCGAGATTCGTTGAGGCGAAGGTGTCGCACTGGTGCGGGTCACCGGCCTGATAGCCGACGGTGAACCACTTTTGGCGTTGCTCGGCTGATCCGTGTGTCCACGACTCCGGGTTGACGCGTCCGGTCGCCTCCTTCTGGATCCGGTCGTCACCGACGGATGCGGCGGCCGAGAGCGCGTCCTGAATGTCCTTGTCGCTCAACGGCTGTAGGTAAGGGACGCCAGTGCTTTCCTGTTTGACCGTCGACGCGTAGTGCGCCCAGATGCCGGCGTAGCAGTCGGCCTGCAATTCGGTGCGGACCCCATTCCCGGCGGCGCCCTGTGCGCCTTGCTGGGAGCGGCCCAGCACGCCCTGCAATTGCTGGACGTGGTGGCCGTATTCATGGGCGACCACGTACTCCTGCGCGAAAGGCCCACCGCTGGAACCGAATTTATCGACCAGCTCCTTGAAGAAGTCGGTGTCGAAATATGCGGTCTGATCCACCGGGCAGTAGAACGGTCCGACCGCGGTGGTAGCGGGTCCGCAGCCGGTGTTCACCGAGCTGGTGAACAGGCGCACATGCGGCCGGGTGTAATTCGGCATCAACTGATGCCACACCGCGTCCACCGAGTTTCCGGTAGCGACCACGCGGCACTGCACGTACTTATTGGCATCGGCTCCGGTCTTGCACTGGCTCAGGTCGAAACCGGGAGCCGAATAGCCGCCGGTGTTCGGCTGCTGCTGCGTCAACGCCCCCGGATCGACGCCGAAAAACAACGCCGCGACCAGGATCAGCAGCCCGATGCCGCCACCACCGAAGGCCAACCCCATGCCGCCACCGCCGCCGGACGACGCCGCCGTGCTGGTGTCGATCTGCATACCCTCGTTGAAGGTCATGATTCAGCTTTGCACACACCTACCGCTGTTGCGTAGCAGCGAATCGGCTGTCGGTGTAGCGGCGCAGGTTGCCTAGAAACCGGCGCAGCCCCAGGTTCAGCAGTGGCCCGGTAACGACCATCGCCAGCCGAGCGGGCCCCGCAGGTTTCTGTGCCATGGTCCACGTCAGCCGGCAGCCACCGGGAATGACCTCGACGCGATAGTCCTCGGCAAAGGCGGCGACGGCTTTGGTGGAGCACTCGTTGAACCGGAATGCCATGTGGGTGAACGGTTCCCAGGCCAGGTACTCCTCGTCGCCGACGATGCCGCCTCGCATCTCGACGAGGCGGGTGGTGCCGATCCCGCGCGGCTCGGGGCTGGTCCACGTCACCTTGGTGATCACCGACGCCCAGCGCGGCCAGGCTTCGGCGTCGGCAAGCACTTCGAAGACCTGCTCGGGCGTGATGGCCAGGTCGACACTGTTGCGGAACCGGTATGGCGCGTTGTCGATGAAGTCGAGGTCGACGCGCTCGCAAGGATGCATGGCAGTAAACCTAGCCCGGGCCGTCGCTGGCCGCGGCCAGCAGTGGCACCAGCACGTCGCTGATCGGCGTGGCCAGGTTGTGTGCGCGGGCCTTACGGATGATCACCCCGTTGCGGATGTCCCATTCCATCGGCCGGTGATACTCCCGGTCGGCCAGTATCGAGGTGCCCATGTCTTCCGGTGCCTGGCGGAACAAGTCGGTCAGCTCGTCGGCCACGCTGTCCGGCAGCCGGGCGCCCTCGGCCCGCGCGACCGCAAGGCATTCGGCGACATAGCGACGGGACAGCGCGGCGACGTCGTCGCGGCGAAACATCCCGGAACGCCGTCCCGACAGCGCCGTGAACCCGGCCAGCGCGTTGGTGAGCAGCTTGCGCCAGCCCGCGGTGATGAGGTCGGTCTCGCAGTCGACCCGGCAGCCGGCGCCGCGCAGCAGTTCGACAACGGTCTGAGCCGACGGCCCGCTGGGCAGCACCAGCGCGGCTTCACCGCGCAGTCGCACCCACCCTTCCGGCTGGGTCTCGGCGGAGTACCACACGATGCCCGGGACCACGGGCGACGACGGGCACAGCGGCTGGACCTGCTCGACCTGCTCGACGCCGTTCTGCAGCACCGTGACGATGGTGTGCTCGTCGCACAGCTTGGACAGCCAGGTCGCCGCGCCGGCGTTCTGGGTGGCTTTGACCGCCAGGATCACGAGGTCGACGGTGCCGGATATCTCGCCGGGGTCGGTGTGCACCGGCCCGGGCACCACGATCGGCTCCTGGCCGTCGGGGCGCAGTTCGATGTTGTCGCGGGCGCTGCGACCGCACACCAGCACCGAATGCCCGGCCTGGTGCAGCAGCGCGGCAACCGTCGTGCCGACGGCACCGGGACCGATGAGTGCGATGTTTGTGGCGATAGAAGCGAAGTTACGCCGCGCACGGCGCCGCGTGTTCACGTGGTGCGGTCGCAGGACTGCGCTGGAGCGAATCAACACGGCCACGACTTCGTTTAAGACACCGGCCAGTCAGCCGACGGTCCATCGCCAGCACATGTTTCGTCGCCGTACGTCAGGAAGGTTCCAGTGGCTCAAGACGTCCAGTACTTTGACCGCCGCGAAATGGAGTGTTCACACGATGTTTCACCGCGAATTCGGCCACCTCCCGAGACTGATCCGCGAGGCAGGCAACGTTGAGCGGACCAAAGTCATCGCTGGCCACTTCGACTTGATCGCTGGTGCATTGCACCACCATCACGGTTCTGAGGATCACCTGGTGTGGCCGCTGCTGAAGAAGCGAGCAGGCGCGGCTGCCGAGAAGCACCTGCGGTTGATCGAGGATCAACACGACGAATTGGCGGTCCGCCTCGAATGGCTGATCGAGGCGATGCGGAAGTGGGTCGCCGACGATGCCGCTGCGTGTGGACGGGAAACTGCCTGCGCTGCAGAAAGCTTCGCCGAATTGCTGGCCGAGCACATGGCAGCCGAAGAGGAACTGGTGGTCCCTTTCATGGAGCAGCACATCTCCGCGGCCGAGTGGGACGCGATGGTCGCAGAGGGCGCCGCCGGGGGCGACCCTGCGACGCTTCCGCTTGCTTTCGGAATGCTCATGTATGAAGGCGACTACGGAGTCGTGGAGCGAGCGCTGGGCAACATGCCCGCAGACGCGCGTCCGGCAGTCCGCGGCTGTGCTGCTGATTCCTATTCCCAACATGCCAGGCGTGTGTACGGCACGGCGACGCCGCTGCGCAGCACAGAACTTTGAGGACAAGGGGAGATTCAACATGCCAACTTACAATCATCCGTTGCTATTTGGCGCCTTGCTCGAGACCCCGTCCGGCCGACCGCTAGAGGTTCTGCGGCTCGCCGACAGCGCCGAGAGCTGTGGGCTTGACGTTGTCAGCTTGCCGGATCATCCGTATTGGCCCGATCGGTTGGACACGTTTACTCTGTTGTCGGCGATTGCCCAGCGCACCGCGCGAATCCGATTGTTGTGCAACGTCGCAAACTTGCCGCTGCGCCCACCCGCCTTTCTCGCGCGGGTTGGTGCCACCCTCGATTGGATCAGCGACGGCAGATTCGATTTGGGCATTGGCGCAGGTGCCCAACAGCTCTGGGATCTGATTGTCGCAGAGGGAGGCCCGCGACGAGGTGCCGCCGAGTCTGTCGATGCACTCGAGGAAGCTGTTCAGATCATCCGCGAACTCTGGTCACCTTCGGCGCGAGTGAGCTTTGATGGCAATCACTACCGGCTTGACGAAGCCGAGCCGAGCCCGCTCGCCTCGGGCAGCATCGGTATCTGGGTCGGCGGGTACCGCGCCCGCATGCTCGGGATCATCGGCCGGCTAGCGGACGGCTGGATTTCCAGTTCGCCCATGTGCAGCCCCGCCGACATCGCGGCCGGCAACGAGCTCATCGATGCGGCCGCAGAGTCGGCCGGCCGAGCGCGTGACTCGATCCGCCGCGGCTACAACATCGAGGTGAAATTCGATGCGTCAGATAAGGGCTTCTTGCAAGGGCGGTCTAACAAGATCGCCAAAGAGCTGGCGGAGCTGTCCCTGACGCAAGGAGTCAGCATGTACCTTCTGTATCGGGTCGAATCCGCAGATACGCTCTCTCGCTTCGCCGAGGAAGTCGTCCCTGTCGTGCGCGAAATGGTAGAAGCCGGTTAGTCATTGGGTGATTGCTTCCGGCAACAGCGTTGAGACGCCCCGGTCCTCGGCCTTGGGGTTCTCAGACATTCGCTTACGGTAGTCGCGAGGTGCTTCGCCGAACTTCGCTCTGAATAGTCGTGAAAAGTGGGAGGCGTTGTCGAGTCCCCAGTTGGCGGCGATTGAATGTACTGACAGATCGGCGAGCGCCGGATTGGTTAAATCCTTGCGACAGTGGTCGATCCGCCGATCACGGATCCAGCCCGATACCGTCTGACCTTCCTGCTCGAATAGCTTTTGCAGATAGCGCACCGAAATGTTGTGTGCCGCAGCAATCGTTGAAATGTTCAGGCCGCTTTCATCGAGATTACCCTCGATGAACGCACGGACCCGCAGCAGTAAACTCTTTCTGTCGGCGCAGATACTCCATTCGGTCGAGTCGGTCAACTGTTCGACAAACGAGGCGGCGAACATGTCGACTACGGCGTCGGCGAGATAGGCTGTGGAGCTGCCAAATTCGCCAGTTGAGCTCTTTCCTAGCTCGACGACGAAAGATGAGACCATCTGTCCCAGGCCGGCGTGGCCGTTAATTGGTTGGGCCGTGAGCTGCGACAGTTGTGGTCCTGGCAGCCGCAGCAAGTTGCGGCGAAACTGTACGGTCTGCATATGGAACGGGCCGCGCGTGATCAACTCGTACGGGCGCGCGGTGTCATAGACGACATAGTCGCCCGACTTGAGCACTGCCTCCCTGTCGCCCTGAGATACCAGACAAGAGCCTGCTAGCTGCACGCCGACCTTGACGTAATCGGGTGCGCCGCGGTCGATCAACTTCTCGGTACGTCTGACCGTAACGTCGTTGGCGACAAGCACCCGTCCCAGTTGCACCGCACCCAAGGTGGCCGGACGCAGGACCCCGTTGAATGCCTTGACGTCGTCCATCGACATCGCCACGGGCAGATAGTTCGCTGAGACAGCCTGACAAAATGCATCAAATCGCTTGGCGCCGGTACGTCCGTTGGTGCACAACATCGCTAACCCTTCGTGAGCGCCGAGCGAACCCGCGTAGCCGGTGCTCATAGACAGCTATATTCCCGAGAGCTAGAACGACTTTGTCCGCCCGCGTATTCGACAGCGACGCGTGTGTAGTGAAAACACCTGCACCGTAGGGCTTCCCGCCTAGTACTTTAAATGGCCACGATCGACCGGGATCTGGCATCCCGACAGCGCGGCCGAACCGCTACCGGCGAGCCAGGCCACAACGTCGGAGATTTCCTCGGGCACAAGACAGCCGAGCCGCTCCGGGTCGGTGATGCCCGAGGGTTGCAGGGGCATCGGTGACAGACTGTGCAGATAACTCGGGTAGCGGGCCAGAATGTCCGACATCCCTTCAATTCCGATCATCGGCGTCTTCACCGCGTAGGGGTGGACGGAGTTCACCCGGATTCCGTATTCGCCGACTTCGAGCGCCAATGCGTTGGTCAGCCCTACCACGCCGTGTTTGGAAGCGGAGTAGTGACCGTTGCCCGGAGTGGCTTTGATCCCCGTCGACGAACTCACAATGATGATCGAGCCGCCGTTTCCCGCCGCGATCATTGCCGGCACCGCTGCGCGGGTGGTCCGCCAGGTGCCGTTGAGGTTGACGTCGATGACGGTGTCCCATTGTTCCTCGGACATCTCCCAGAGCCGATTCCAACTCAACACACCGGCATTGGCCACCACGATGTCGAGGCGGCCGAACTGAGCGACTCCGTCGGCTACGACCTGTTGCAAAGCGGCCAGGTCGCGGATATCGACTGCACGGGCCAGCACGTCGCGGCCGGTGCTGTTGACTGCTCGCGCGGTCTCAGCCAGCTCGTCGGGGCTCGCCGGCGGATAGGTGACGGTCTCCGAGACCGGAGCGCACACGTCGATCGCGATGACGTCGGCTCCCTCGGCTGCCAGGCGTATCGCGTGCGCCCGGCCCTGCCCGCGCGCCGCGCCCGTGACCAACGCCACCCGTCCCTTTAGACTTCCCGCAACTTCTACCACCGCGATCCCTTTCCGGAAGGTAGACAGAGAATCTCGACGCCACCAAGTGCCCCTGCCCATTTCAGAACGCAAGCGGCGAGCCGCCGCGTACGGCCGCAAGATGTGACGCAGCACACTTTTCCGGTCTTCGATAGTTCCAGTGAATCAACGGCGGGCCACCGCTGCACGGCCGTGCCGAAACCTCTGCTTGGCAACCGGATTCAAACTGCGGTGGTGATAAACCCACCATGTCCCCGCACTAATACCCTCGTACTTCGGTGGGCCTCCGCGCGCGCCGCGCGGATAAATTCAGACAGTGTGACCACACGTATCGGGGCAATTTCCAATGGATTCGCCGGCGAAGCTTCTTCCGCCACGCCGGTCACCGAATCGGCGGCCGGTGACGCAGAGTTACGAATGCGTTTTGAGGGCGAGGTAATCCCGCTGCTATCGACGCTCAATCACATCGCAAAGCAGTTGACCAAGAACGCGGCTGATGCCGACGATCTCGTGCAGGAGACGATGCTTCGGGCCTACAGCGGATTTATCGCAAGGCAATCCCAAATACGAACCAAGGCATGGTTTGTCCGCATTATGCAGAACATTTGGATCGACGATTACCGTCGTGTGCAACGCAGGCCCATCGAGTGCCTGACCGGCGATGTGGCGGACTGGGAATGGAACGCCCGATACCGCTCGGCCTCGTATGCGCGAGATGCCGTCGAGTCCCAGGTCATCGCGACCTCCGCGGATACGCATGTCAGGGAAGCATTTCGGGCCCTACCCGACGAGCTGCGCCGGGCGCTGTACTACGCGTACGTCGAAGGACTGCCTCACAAAGATATAGCGGAGCTCGAATCAATTCCCCAGGGCACGGTGATGTCGAGGCTGCATCGTGGCCGCGGCCAGTTACGAAAGCTGCTTACCGAGCGCTTGTCGTCTGTGTATTTCGCGGCGCATGCCGACGACGCCGATGTGGCGTGAGTGTGATTAGCGGAATCCGAGACGACACAGCGCACTACGATAGCCAATAGTGACCGTGGCCGACTATCCACTAGAACGCGCGACCGAATTGGGACGGTTGGCCGCGCTGTTGGATGACGTGCAGTCGGGCCGCGGCCAGGTATGCGTTATCGAAGGGCCCAGCGGCATCGGAAAATCGCGATTGCTTGCCGGCTGTATGGATATGGCCGCGGAGCGCGCAATGCAGGTGCTGCGGGTGCGCTGCAGTGAGCTGACGCGCGACCATCCATTCGGTGTCGCTCAGAATTTGTTCGGCCCGACGCTGCTGCGATCTGACCCGGTGACGCGTGCTCGGCTCATGCAGGGGCCGGCGTCGCTGGCCGAGGCGCTGTTCAGTCAATGCGTCGCGACCGACGAATTCGCGGTGCTGCACGGGCTGTACTGGCTGACCGTCAACCTTGTCGAGCAGCGTCCGCTGGCGGTTTTCGTCGACGATCTGCCATGGGCGGACCAGTCTTCGCAGCGGTTCTTCGCCTACCTCGCGGAACGCTTGGACGATGTGCCGGTCGCCCTCGTCGTCACGATCAGAACGGGTGATCCGGGTTCGGAGTCCGCGCTGATCGGTTCGGTCTGGGATTCCGCGACCACCGCGGCAATCCGGCCCTCGACGCTGAGCCTGCAGGCGGTGGCGACGATGCTTGACCGAGCGCTTCCGGAGCACCGGGTGGACGACGATCTTGTCGCCGCGGTCATGGAGCTGACCGGTGGGAACCCATTCTTCGTGGGCGCGGTCACCGACGCGATGCGAGGGGGCGAAGACCCGACGTCGACTACTCCGGGATCGGTACGTCGCCAGATCATCCGTCGGCTGGCACGGTTGGGCTCACCGGCAAGTGCATTGGCCAAAGCGGGCTCGGTGATTGGTGATGACGCCAGCCTTCGCGATGTGTCGCGACTTGCCGGCCTGCAGGTTGATCGTGGGATCGTGCTGGCCGAACAACTCGCCGCCGCGAACATCCTGCAACGAGCCGACCCGGTAGTGTTCGCGCACAGCATCATTCGTGAAGCAACCTATGATCTGCTGCCGGCCGAAGAACGTTTGACATTGCATGCTCAGGCGGCGCGGATTCTGGCCGACGGCGGTGCGGAGTCGGAGGTCGTCGCTGAGCATCTGCTGCTGGCGGCGGCCGGCGGCGAGCCGTGGGTTCTGCAGGCATTGCGCGACGCGGGGCGTGCGGCGGCGCGAAAGGGCGTGCATACAGCCGCGCTTCGTTACCTGCGTCATGCGTTGCGGGTTGCTCCGATAGACCGGATCCCGCCGTGTCTGCTCATCGATCTCGGGCTGAGCGAAGCCGCGGCCGGTGAGGTGATCTCGTTGCACCGCTTCGAACAAGCGCTGGGCTTGATGGAGGACCCCGCCGAACGAGCCGATGCCTTGTACTCGCTGGGGGAGACGCTCTACCGATTCGGTCGATTCGCCGAGGCCGGTGCGACGTTCCGGCGTGGCGCCGAGTTCTTCGACGACGGGCAAGGCGACATTCGAATGCGGTTCGAGGGTGCCGCGTGGAGCGCTGAAGCTCATCTCGGACCGACCCAGAGCATGCCGGCTGAGGCGATCGGCGGCGACGGCCCGCATCACCGCATGGTCCTTGCGGTACAAGCACTTCGAGACTCGTTGAGCACGCCGCCGGCCGATCGAACGGTTCTGCTGGCGTTGCGGGCATTGAGCAGTGGAGCCCTGCTTGCCGACCAAGGCGCCCAGGGCCCCAGCGTCGATATGGCGACACTCGCGCTGCTGCATTGCGAGCAGCTGGTCGCAGCCAACGAGGTGGCCGACGCCACTGTCCAGGACGCCCTCGACCGGGGCGCGGAGCTGGCCTATGCCGAAGCGTCGCTGATACGAGGGCATATTCTCTACGCTCGCGGGCGCATAGTTGAGGCCGCAGCCGATGCGCAAGCTGCTCTGGAGCGCCTTGAACTCAGGGAGCATGTCTATGCGCACAGTGCGCGGGCAGTCGTCGTCCAGTGCATGATCGAACGTGGCGAGCTGGATGCGGCCCAGGAAATGCTCGATTACACGACCACTCATCTCACGGAAACGCCGGCGATCAAGGCGCATCTGCTGGTCGCCCGTGCGCGTCTTCGCCTGATATGCGGCGAAATAGATTCTGCGGTAATAGATTTAGATGAATTACGAGGATCCCTTCACGGCGAGTTGGACCAGAACCCGTCGATATTGCGTTGGCGCTCGCTTGCCGGCATCGCAGCACACCGGCTCGGCGATGTTCACGCGGCGTAACGACTATTCAACGAAGAACTCGACCTGGCCCGCTCCTTCGGCCTGCCGATCAGCATCGCCGTATCCACGCGTCGCAGGGCAAGCACAGAATCGGGCGAGCGGGCAGTGGCCAGTCTGCGGGAGGCGATAGAGATCCTGCAACCTACCGAAGCGCCGCTGCAGTTGGCGCGTGCTCATGCCGCCCTAGGCCGCCGGTTGCGGCGTCAGGCCCAGCAAGTGGAGGCGCGTAAACACCTCAAGGTTGCTCTGGACCTGGCGTACCGTTGCGGCGCAACAACATTGGAAAGATACACGCGCGAGGAGCTGGCGGCGGCAGGGGCTCGGCCGCGCCGGCCGGTGGTGACGGGAGTCGAATCCCTGACGCCCACCGAGGCGCGCATCGCCCGTCTTACCTCTCAAGGACTTTCGAATCGCGACATCGCCGAACAACTCTTCGTTTCGAGCAACACCATCGCATGGCACCTGCGAAACATCTTCCGCAAACTGGCCATTGATTCACGAGACCAGCTCGATGCACACCTGAACGAGCCTGGCCGACTCTGAGTCCGAAGTGTGACGGCGCTCACACTGTGCGGGTCCGAAGAGCTGAATAAATCGTGTCGCCATTCTCTTTCAAGAGGAAGACCGGTCATGAGAGGGAGTGCGGGATGGCGAGCATCTTCGATCCGGATGATTTGCATGCGATCACACGATCGGTGGCTGGACGCAACGACGGACAGGCCACGTGCGCGCAGATCGTCGACGAATTGAAGCAGATCTATCCGCGGTACGTCAGCGACAAGAACCCATGGCTGTTCAACAGGTCTGGCGGCGGGCAGGGCCAGCTGAAGGTGTTGCACTGTTCGATGTTTGAGTACCTCCTCCTCTATGGCACCCCGACCGGTACCCCACGCCGCTCGGGGCGCGAGTGGATTGAGGTGTGGGACTTCGTGTTCGACGGCGAACTTTGGTGCTGCGAGGAGGGCAAACTCGAGCCCACGGTTTATCGGCCCGGGCGCGTGGCCCACCTGGGCAAGGGCCGGACAATGGGCTGGGCGGTGCCGTCGGCGACATTCATGCTGG
Source organism: Mycobacterium montefiorense (assembly GCF_003112775.1). Taxonomy (GTDB): domain Bacteria; phylum Actinomycetota; class Actinomycetes; order Mycobacteriales; family Mycobacteriaceae; genus Mycobacterium; species Mycobacterium montefiorense. Next base: position 118,512 of record NZ_BFCH01000018.1, read on the forward strand.
AGTACGCCCGCGGGCCCGTCCAGGCCATGCCGCCATTTGGCGTAGCCGACTCGATACTTAACACGCTCGCCTGCTGGACCGCGGGCGCGAGCGTTTCCCGGTCATGCCGTATGGCGTAGCCGATACCACCGAAATCAGCTCCTCTAGACTGATCAGTCGTTCTACCCAGGTGAAGGGGAGTGTTTTTGTGCTGCGTAGCCACGCTGCTGGTTCGCTACGGGATCGCGACGCCGGCCAGCAGGTGACGCTGGTCGGATGGGTGGCTCGCCGCCGCGACCACGGTGGCGTCATCTTCATCGACCTGCGCGACGCCTCCGGCATCGCACAGGTGGTGTTCCGCGCGGCCGACGTGCTGGAACAGGCGCACCGGTTACGCGCCGAGTTCTGCGTCGCGGTGCAAGGCGTCGTCGAGATCCGCCCGGAGGGCAACGCCAACGCCGAAATACCTACCGGCGATGTCGAGCTGAACGTCACGTCACTGACCGTGCTGGGCGAAAGCGCGCCGCTGCCATTCCAGCTGGACGAGCCGGCGGGGGAGGAGCTGCGGCTGAAGTACCGCTACCTCGACCTGCGCCGCGACGGCCCGGCCGCGGCAATTCGGTTGCGCTCCAAGGTGAATGCCGCCGCCCGCTCGGTGCTGTCGCGTCACGATTTCGTCGAGATCGAGACACCGACGATCACCCGTTCGACGCCGGAAGGTGCGCGCGACTTCCTGGTGCCGGCCCGGCTGCACCCCGGGTCGTTCTATGCCCTGCCGCAGAGCCCGCAGCTGTTCAAGCAGTTGCTAATGGTGGCCGGCATGGAGCGCTACTACCAGATCGCCCGCTGCTACCGCGACGAGGATTTCCGCGCCGACCGGCAACCGGAATTCACCCAGCTGGACATGGAGATGAGCTTCGTCGAGGTCGAGGACATCATCGCGATTTCCGAGGAGATCCTGACGGCGCTGTGGGGGCTGATCGGTTATCAGCTTCCGACACCGATCCCGCGGATCAGCTATGCCGACGCCATGCAACGGTTCGGCTCCGACAAACCCGACATGCGATTCGGGCTGGAGCTCGTCGAGTGCACAGAGTTCTTCTCCGACACCACATTCCGGGTCTTCCAGGCGCCGTATGTCGGTGCGGTGGTGATGCCGGGCGGCGCCTCACAGCCCCGGCGCACCCTGGATGGCTGGCAGGAGTGGGCTAAACAGCGCGGACACCGCGGGCTGGCCTACGTGCTGGTGGGCGACGACGGCGAGTTGAGCAGTCCGGTGGCCAAGAACCTGACCGACACCGAACGCGGTGGCCTGGCCGCTCACGTCGGCGCCAATCCCGGCGATTGCATTTTCTTCTCGGCCGGGCCGGCGAAGTCCTCGCGCGCTCTGCTGGGCGCCGCCCGCGGCGAGATCGCCAACCGGCTCAACCTGATTGACCCGGACGCCTGGGCGTTCGTCTGGGTGGTCGACCCGCCGCTGTTCGAGCCCGCCGAAGACGCGACCGCCGCCGGTGACGTTGCAGTGGGCTCCGGCGCCTGGACCGCGGTGCATCACGCGTTCACCTCGCCCAAGCCGGAAGACGAGGGCGCCCTGTCTTCCGATCCCGGTCGCGTGCTGGCCGATGCTTACGACATTGTCTGTAATGGCAACGAGATCGGCGGCGGCTCGATCCGTATCCACCGCCGCGACATCCAGGAACAGGTGTTCGCGGTGATGGGCCTGGACACGGCCGAGGCCGAGGAGAAGTTCGGATTTCTGTTGGAGGCGTTCACGTTTGGTGCGCCTCCGCACGGCGGAATCGCATTCGGCTGGGACCGCATCAACGCGCTGCTGTCCGGGGTGGACTCGATCCGTGAGGTGATCGCATTCCCGAAGACCGGCGGCGGCGTCGACCCGCTGACCGATGCGCCCGCGCCGATCACCGCGCAGCAGCGCAAAGAATCCGGAATAGACGCCAAACCCAAAAAGGTTGACGAAGCATGACGGACTCCAGCTCGATGGCCGAAATGGCCAAAACGTTCAACAAGGACATCGTCGTCGAATTTCGCGCCAATGCCGGCAAGGTGGGCGGGCAGTTCGAAGGTGCCAACCTGCTGCTGCTCACCACGACGGGCGCCAAGTCGGGTCAATCCCGGATATCCCCGCTGGCATATTTCAACATCGACGGCAAGCTGATCATCATCGGCTCGTTCGCCGGTGCGCCCAAGGATCCGGCCTGGGTGCACAACCTTCGGGCAAACCCGCAGGCGCACATCGAGGTCGGCACCGACGCATTCGATGTGACGGCACACGAACTGCCGCTCGCCGAGCGCGACCAGCTGTTCGACAGGGTCACCGCCGCGGCGCCGGGCTTCGCCGAATATCAGTCGAAGACCAGCCGGGTCATTCCGCTGTTCGAGTTGCAGCGCAGGTAACGCTTCTCGCGTTGCCGCCGCTGCTGGAGCTGCGGTAAATAAGCGGGATGAGCACTTCACTGCTGACGCGGCCGTTCGCGGGGAGAGCCGCCATGGTCGGCGGGTGGAAACGGGTCCGTGGCGTGTGGTTCTACCTGGTGCAGACCTCGGTCGCGGCGGGGCTGTCCTGGTACATCGCGCACGACCTGCTCGCGCACCCGCAACCGTTCTTCGCCCCGATCGCCGCGGCGGTGTCGCTGTCGACGAGCAACGTGCTGCGCGCCCAACGCGCCATCCAGATGATGATCGGCGTGACCCTGGGCATCGGGACGGGAACCCTGGTGCAGGGGCTACTCGGACCCGGTGCGGTCTCCATCGCGATCGCCGCGCTGATCGCGTTGTTTGCCGCGGTTTTCATCGGTCAGGGCTACATCGGCCAGGGGATGATGTTCGCCAATCAGACCGTCGTCTCGTCGATTCTGGTGCTCGCCCTCTACCGCAGCGGTGTCGGTTGGGAACGCATCTACGACGCGCTGATTGGTGGCGGCCTGGCCATCGTCGTCGCCATGCTGCTGTTCCCGGCCAACCCGCTCGTGGTGCTGCGCAACGCGCGCATCGAGGTGCTACGAACCCTGCACTCGGTGCTGGTCCGTACCGGCGATCTCGCCCGCGGCCGTGAAGTTCCCGCACCCGATTGGCCGTTGCCGGCCGTCGACAGGGTGTACGAACAGCTGGGCGGACTGATCCAGGCGCGGACCACGGCGCGCCAGGTGGTGCGAGCCGCGCCGCCGCGGTGGGGACTTCGCGACGCCGTCGCGGGTGCGGATCATCAGGCCGTGCACCTGGCCCTGCTCGCCGGGTCCGTGCTGCAGCTGGCCCGCGCCGTCGTGCCCGCCTCCCTTGCCGCCCCGGACGGCCGCCGCGAGCGCCTTCCGCAACCCGCCGAGGCGGTGCTGGACGACCTCGCGAAGGCGACCGCACTCGCCGACTCCGATCCCGTGACCGCAAAGGCGCATGTCGAGTCCGCCCGCCGGCATGCGGCGACGATGGTGTCGAACGCCCGCGAGAGAACCGAGGTGGTGCTCGCCGATGTCGTCGAGGCATGTGTCGACGATCTGCAGCGGGTGATCGAATTGCGCCAGGCCTGACCAGCTCAGGACGGGCCGGTCAGGAACTCCTGCACCAGCTTCTTGGGCGCCTGGGTCAGCCAGGCCTCGGTGATCAGCTCTTCGAGACCGCGCACGTCGATCTCGGCCAGCTTGACCAGCACCGCGGGATAGCCGTTGAAATGCGGGGTGGTGAAGTAGATCCTCGGCTCGTCGGCGACCAGCGCGAACTTGACGCCCTCATCGGACACCCGGACGCCGAGGAGGTCACCTTCGGGAGGCTCCGTGCCACTCGCGCAGAGCGCCGCGCGGTCCGACGGGCGCAGCGGTCGCTCCCACGCCAGCAGCTTCTTACCGACTCGCCAGTCATGCGGCGACTGCTCGGAGACCAGTGGCAGCTCACCGACGATCCGGGCGACGTCATCCCAGGTAGCCACAGATCGATTGTGCTCCCGCTATGGTGCGGTTGGCGCCGTATTGGTTAGCCTTCGCCAACCACCCATCCGGAGATGTCAGGAGGTCACTCGTTGTCTTCTGCAGTGGAAGTTCCGGCCACCCGCCGCCACCGCGTCACCCACCGCACCGAGTACCGCTATTCGGACACGGTGACCAGCTCCTATGGCCGCGGCTTTCTCACTCCGAGGGACTCGCAGCGGCAGCTTTGCATCGCGCACCGGCTGACGATCGACCCGACCCCCGCCGACATCTCCACCGGCGTCGACGGCTACGGCAACGTCAGCTCCTATTTCCATGTCACCGAGCCGCATCACACCCTGACGGTCACCAGCGACTCGATCGTCGACGTATATCCGGCGCCCCCCGAGCGCTGCAGCAACGGGCCGGCGATCGAACCGTGGGAGGCGGCCCGGCCGACCGGACGCAGGGGAGCGCTGGCGACCGAGTTCGCCCTGGACCTGAATCCGCCGGAGATCACCGATGAAGTCCGCGACTACGCGGCGCCCAGTTTCGTGCCCGGGCGCCCGCTGATCGAGGTGCTGCGCGACCTCGCGTCCCGGATTTTCACTGACTTCACCTACCGATCGGGGGCGACGACGATTTCCACGGGAGTCAATGAGGTTCTGGCGGCCCGGGAAGGGGTATGCCAGGACTTTGCGAGGCTGGCGATTGCCTGCCTGCGAGCCAACGGGTTGGCGGCCAGCTATGTGTCCGGCTATCTGGCCACCGACCCGCCGCCCGGAAAGGATCGAATGATCGGCATCGACGCGACCCACGCCTGGGCTGCGGTGTGGACTCCGCAGGCGCCCGGACAATTCGAGTGGCTGGGAGTGGATCCCACCAACGACCAGATGGTTGACCAGGGCTACATCGTCGTGGGACGGGGCCGTGACTACGCGGACGTGCCGCCGTTGCGCGGCATCATCTACACCGACTCGGAGCGCAGCGTGATCGACGTGGCCGTCGACGTCGTGCCGTTTGAAGGTGACGAACTCTATGCGTGACTTCAATTGCCCCAACTGCGGTCAGCGCCTGGCGTTCGAGAACTCCACGTGCCTGAATTGTGGCAGTGCGCTTGGATTTTCACTCGAACAGATGGCGCTGCTGGTGATCGCGGAGGATGGCGCAAGCGAGCATGTTGGCATCGTGGATGCCGCCGAGTTTCAATTGTGCGCGAATCTGCAAGTCGCCGAATGTAATTGGCTGGTCCCCGTCAACACTCCGCGGCTGCTGTGCACAGCATGCGTGCTGACCACCGAACGGCCTAACGATGCCGATACGGTCGGGCTGGCGGAGTTCGCCGCGGCCGAGGCGGCCAAGCGCCGGCTGATCGTCGAGCTGCACGAGCTGAAGCTGCCGATCATCGGCCGCGACCAGGACCCCGATTTCGGGCTGGCCTTCCGGCTGCTGTCCAGTGCGCATGAGGAGGTGCTGACCGGCCACGAGAACGGTGTCATCACAATCGATTTGGCCGAGGGTGACGACGTCCATCGAGAGCAGCTGCGGGTCGAGATGGACGAGCCGTATCGGACTCTGCTGGGGCACTTTCGGCACGAGATCGGGCACTACTACTTCTACCGACTGGTCGCTCCGTCAAGCGATTACGTGCAGCGATTCAACGAGTTGTTCGGCGATCCCGATGCTGATTATCAGCAGGCGCTGGACCGGCACTACAGTGAGGGCGCGCCCGAGGGCTGGCAGGACAGCTTCGTGTCGTCGTACGCGACCATGCATGCGGCCGAAGACTGGGCCGAGACGTTCGCCCACTACCTGCACATCCGCGACACCCTGGACACCTCGGCATGGTGCGGCTTCGCGTCCGCGTCGGCAACCTTCGACCGGCCGCCGTTGGGGCCCAGCGCCTTTCCCAACATCATCGATATGTGGATACCGCTGTCGTGGTCGCTGAACATGGTGAACCGGTCGATGGGCCACGACGATCTGTATCCGTTCGTGCTGCCGGTCGCGGTGCTGGACAAGATGCAGTTCATCCACAATGTCATCGAAGAGGTGACGTCTAACTCGCAGGCCGCCGTCGCCAGCTAGTGGCGATCGCGAGGGCGGCGAAGCCGGGCGAAGCGGGTCGCCACCATCGGGCTAGGCCGGCATCACCCGCCGTTCGTCGGGGCCCCACAGCGGCTGCATGCCGCCGGGCAGGGTCAGCTGCGTCTCGGTCATGACCGCGGCCAAATTGCGCAACTCGGTGTGAATCGCGGCCAACAGGTCGGCCAACTCTTCGCGGTGGCCGTCGGCGCCCGCCTCCTGCAGCTCGGCGGGATGCGACCGGCGCAGCAGTGTGCTGATCTCTTCGACCATCCGTTCCGGGCGCGACGAGCCCGACGCGCTGGGCAGCTCTTTGAGATTGGCCCGCAACCGGTCCAACTGGTACAGCAGCGAGCGCGGGTTGTTCGCGTCGAACAGCATCAGCTCGGTGACCGCGGCGACGTTGACATGGCCGACCGTGCGGCGCCGGTAGATGACGGACGACTCGCAGGCCACCAGCATCGACTCGATGACGGTCTGCTCGGCGGCCGCGCGGCGGACCGTGGTGAGCGTGGCACCCAGCAGCGCGGTCAGCCACAGGCCGCGTTCGATCCGTTTGCCGATGTCCATCATCGCCCAGCCCACGTCGCGCACCATCGACTCGTTGGCCACGCCCGAAAGGGTCAGCATCCCGGCCAAAGTGCGCGCATGTGCCGATGCGAGCAGGGTGTCGGCCTCGGCCAGCGACTGCGGCGGCTCGGGCCGTTGGGCCAGCGCGCGCTCCAGGTTGGCCAGCACCACCCAGGTGTCGTTGGACATCTGATCGCGCACCGCCCTGGCGGCCAGCGCAAGCCCCTCCACCGACTGGATCAGGGATCCCGGGCGATTCGGGTCGACGGTAAGTGCCCACAGCGTCGAAGGGACGATCGCGATCATCTCGGCATGGTCGTTGTCGGTCCCGGTGTCGCTGCCGGTGATGCTGCCCAACGCGGCCATCAGCACCGGCACCACCTCGCTTTCCTCGGTGTCCTGCTGGTGCCGGTACACGTGGAAGCGGTCGCGGGCGGCCATCAGCAGCCGGGCCGTGCTTTCGGCGCGCTCGCCGTAGCGCCCGATCCAGAACAGGTCGGACAGGACACGCGGCGAGCTGACTCCCCAAGTACCCGCGGCGGTCTTCACCGGCGGCACCTCGGTGGGCAGCGTAATGGTCTCGGCTCGCGCGCGCTCCGTCGGGCGCACCCAAACATCTTTGGCAGCAACAGTCTTCAACGAATATGCCGCAGCCCCTGGTGCCAGGACGTAGCCGACGCCGCCGATCATCGGGGCATAGCCGCTGCGTTGGGCGACCGTGAACAACCGCATGCCGACACCGGCCGAGGACAACACTCCGGAGTGATCGGTGGGCGCCGAGGAGAACTGAGGCAACTCCTGACCGGCCCACTGCCAGGGCATGTGCTCGATCCGCGCAGCCAGTTCGGTCAGCTGGGCCACCGAAAGCGTTGGTCCGACAATGGTTTCCCCGCCGACAGTCGACTTGATCAACAGCGACGAGAGGTTGGCCAGCAGATGCGAGAGTTCCTTAGCGATGCCACCCCAATACACCGCCGCGGTGTTCAGCAGAGGTGCCTCGCCGAGCAGCCGTTCGGCCACCTCTGGCAGAAAACGCAGCAGCCCAGGGCTTTCCAGGATTCCGCTGCCCAGCGTGTTGACGACTGTCACCGTGCCGCGGCGCTGCGCCTCCACCAAGCCGACCACCCCGAGCCGGGAATCTGCGCGCAAATCCAACGGGTCGGCGTAAAGCGCGTCGACGCGCCGAAGGACGACGTCGACGCGCTTCAGCGTGCCCAGCGAGCGCATCCACACCTTGCCGTCGCGGACCACCAGGTCGGCGCTTTCCACCATCGGAAAGCCCAGCAGCGTAGCCAGATACGCTTGATCGAACGCGGTCTCCGAGTAGATACCGGGGCTGAGAATCACCACGACCGGGTCCTGCGCGTCATCGGGTGCCGCGTCGATCAATGCCAGCCGCAGCGCCTGCGCGAACGGAGTATTGGGCCGCGGCGCGATCCGCTCGTACAGATCGGGAATCGCGTGCGCGAGGACGCGTCGGTCGGCCAGCGCATACCCCGCACCCGACGGCGCCTGCGTCCAGTCCGCGTTGACCTCGAAGCCGCCGCTGGGCAACCGGCTCAGATCGCACGCGTGCATGAATAGCTGGTGGTGGCCCGGCACTTCGATGCCGCTGGCCGCCCGCACGTAACCGGGGTGGGCGAACACCAGTTCCGGTGGCAGCATGCCGTCGGTGAGCAAGCTCCGTGGCCCGTACAGGTCGGCGAGCACGGCATCGAGCAGGCGCGAGCGCTGCACCAGCCCGGCCTCGAGCACCTCCCAATCGGCCGCGGACACCACGATCGGCAGGGTGTCGAGGCTCCACGCCCGGGGCTCGAGCGGGTGCCCGCTGGAGGGGTCGACCTCGGTGTAGGTGATCCCGTCGTTGTCGATCAGGCTGTGCACCACCGAGCGCAGCTGATTCAGCCCGGTGCGGCCGCGCTCGGCGACCGTGTCGGCCAGCTCGGCCCAGGCCGGTCGCACCGCGCCGTCTTCGTCGAGGAACTCGTCGTAGCCGGCACCTTGTGAGCTGGTGGGGCGCAGGTCGAACAGCGCTTCCTGGGCGCGTGCGGTGCGGTATCCGGCCAGCAGCCGATCGGCGTCGTAGCGGTCGGTTCCGACCGCTGAGGGATCGAGTGCCATTGTGATGCCAGTTCTGGTGGACGCCATTACTGCTGCACGGTACGCACGCGCCGAAGGTCGAGAATGCCCGGCGCGCCGATATCGGTGAAGATCCGGGCCTGCTTCTCCCGGATGCCCGACACGTCCAGGTTGCCCGGGGTAAAGCCGGTCGCCTCGAAGCGGCGGGCCCGGCGCGCCTCGGCCTCGACGGCGTTGACGGGCGGCTCGTCGTAGGCGCGGCCGCCGGGATGGGCGACGTGATAGGTGCAGCCGCCGCGTGAGGTTGCCGACGTGAGATCGATCAGCTCGAACTGCAACGGCACATCGGTGCTGATCGTGGGATGCAGCGCGCTGGGTGGCTGCCAGGCCTTGTATCGCACGCCGCCCACGTGGATGTCGGGGTTGTCGGTGGCCAGCAACGGTACCGGGTAGCCGTTGCAGGTCACCACGTAGCGGTGCCGGTCGGCGCCGATGATGCGGATCTGCAAACGCTCGACCGAGGAGTCGACGTAGCGGGCGGTGCCGGTCGCGGTGGCCTCCTCGCCGAGGGTGTTCCACGGCTCGATCGCGCCGCGCAGCTCGATTTCGACCCCGTCGAAGACGGCGGTGCCAATGCGCGGGAAGCGGAATTCGGTGAACGGGTCCAGCCAGCTGGTCTCGAACGCGATGCCGTGCGCGCGCAGATCGGCGGCCACATCCGCGATATCGTGAATCAAGAAGTGCGGCAACAGATATCGTCCGTGCAAGTTGGCTCCGTGCCGGATCAGCGGGGCACGCAGCGGCTCGTCGGTGAACCAGGCCACCAGCGAGCGCACCAGCAGCGATTGCACCATCGCCATGCGCAGATGCGGCGGCATCTCGAACCCGCGTAACTCCAGCAGACCGAGCCTGCCGCGGGCGCTGTCGGGGCTGTAGAGCTTGTCGATACAGAACTCGGCGCGATGGGTATTTCCGGTGATGTCGGTCAGCAGGTGGCGCAGGGCCCGGTCGGTCACCCACGGTTGTGGCCGGCCCTTCTTGGAAGACGAAGCCAGCCGGGCGATCTCGGCGAACGCGATCTCGAGTTCGTACAGCGCCTCGGGGCGGCCCTCGTCAACCCGCGGCGCCTGCGAGGTGGTGCCGACGAAGCGGCCGGCGAACAGGTAAGACAGCGATGGATGCCGCTGCCAGTAGGTGAGCAACGAGATCAGCAGATCTGGACGGCGCAGCAGTGGCGAGTCCGCCGGCGTCACGCCGCCCAGGGTGATGTGATTGCCGCCGCCGGTGCCGCCGTGGCTGCCGTCGACGTCGAAAGACTCCGTGGACAGCCGGGCCAATCGTGCTTGTTCGTAGAGGGTTTCGAGCTGTTGTCGCTGTTCGTCGAAACTGGCGGTGGGCGCGATATTGACTTCGATGACGCCGGGGTCGGGGGTGATCGTCGTCGATTGCAGCCGCGGGTCGGGCGGTGGGCCGTAGCCCTCGATCACGATCCGGCTGCGGTTCATCGCCGCCGCGGCCTCGACGCGGGCGATCAGATCGACGAAGTGTTCCAGCGCATCGGTGGGCGGGATGAACACGTACAGCAGCCCGTCGCGGGCCTGCGCGACCAGCGCGGTCGGCGGCGCGGTGTCGTCGTCGACACCCTCGGCGCTGGTCGACTCCGTCGACAGCGCGTCGTGCACGGTGGTGGGGTCGACCTCGAACGACGGCCGTGCCGGATTCCAGCTGATCGATTTCAGCGGCAGTCGCAGTCCTGCGGGTGAATCCCCTTCGAGCAGCACGATGCGGCCGCGGCGCAGCTGCCAGTTCGCGCTAGCCCAGCCGAGTTCGTCGTCGAGACGATGCAGTGGCAGCACGAATGCGGCTGGGGCCGAGGTTGTTTCGTCGAGGTGAGCCAGCAGTGCGGCGCGGGCGGCGGCACTGTCGGCGGCTAGGTCGTCGTCGGCCTGGACCGCGTCGCCTGCTGGCAGGCGGACCTTGGCCGCGAGCCGGGCCAGCGGATCCTCGTAGGCCGGGCGGACCTGGGACAGCGGCAATCCCAGGCTGTCGGCGATTCCGGCGAGCACCTTGTAAGCGGTCTCGCTATCCGCTTTCGAGCCCATCGTTCCCGGTGCCCAGGGGTCGGCCAGCAGCGCGTCGTCGGTCCACAGCGGTTGCCCATCGGTGCGCCAGTAGAGCGCGATCTGCCAGCGCGGCAATGGTTCTCCCGGATACCACCGGCCCTGTCCGCGATGAATCAATCCCTGCGGTGCCCACGCGGACTTCAGCCGGGCCGCCAAATCGGATGCGCGCTGCCGTTTGTGCGGGCCGTCGGCCGCGGTGGTCCACTCCTCGTCGATCTGGTTGTCCACCGAGACGAATGTCGGCTCGCCGCCGACCGTCAGCCGGACATCTCCGGCGGCCAGGCGTTGGTCGACTTCGCCGCCGACCGCACAGATCGTTGTCCACGCCGCGTCGGTGTAGGGCAGCGTGACGCGTGGGTCCTCGTGGATGTGGGTGACGGTGTTGGAGAACTCCAAGGTGGTCGCGCACGGGTCGGTGCTGCCGCTGATCGGCGCGGCGCTCGAGGGATGCGGGGTGGCCACCAGCGGGATATGGCCCTCACCGGCAAACAGCCCCGACGTCGGGTCGAGTCCGATCCAGCCCGCGCCGGGGATATAGACCTCGGTCCAGGCGTGCAGATCGGTGAAATCGGCGGCGGGCCCCGACGGCCCGTCCAGCGCCTCGACGTCGGAGGCCAGCTGCACCAGGTAGCCGGACACGAACCGGGCAGCCAGCCCGAACTGCCGCAGGACCGACACCAGCAGCCAAGCCGAATCCCGGCATGAGCCGACGCCGGTGCGCAGCGTGAAATCCGGTGTCTGGACACCGGGTTCCATGCGCAGGCTATAGGCGACATCCGCGTTGACCGCGTGGTTGAGCGCGACCAGGAAGTCGATGGTGCGGGTGCCGGCTGGCACCGAGAAGTCATGCACCCATGCTTGCGCGAGCTCGCCGGGACCCGAGCCTTCGGCCTCTTCGTCAACTGGGCGCAGGTAGGGCTTGAGATCCTCCGCGAGCGCCTTAGGATAGATCAATCCTGAAGCGGGAGGCCATGTTTCCGCCCAGTCCTCGATGAAAAAGTCGAACGGGTTGATCACCTTGAGGTCGGCGATGAGGCCGACGGTGATGGTCAACTGGCGCGTCAGATTCGGGAATACAAGCCGGGCAAGGAAATTGCCGAGTGCGTCTTGCTGCCAGTTGATGAAGTGGTCGGCGGGTTCGACGCGCAGCGAGTAGGCCTCGATGGGTGTGCGCGAGTGGGGCGCCGGGCGCAGCCGTACGACGTGCGGGAAAACCTGGACCCCCCGGTCAAAGGTGTAACTGGTGCGATGCTCCAGCGCAACTTTGATGCTCATAACCGCTGATCTCATCACACGGGCAGCGGCGCCGCAGCGCGCCGTGCGTCAGCGGGAACCCGGCTGGCTAGGTAGGCTGCGGCCCCGGCGGCGGTCCCGGCTGGTAGCCGGACTGTGCCAGCGGCACCACCTGACCGCCCGAAAGCTTGCGGTAGGCGTAGGTCAGGATCAGCGCCACGACAGGGGCCGCCACCAACAGGCCGACGCCGCACGCCAGCGCACCGACGAAGATCGTCGCCATGGATACCAGCCACACCAGCAGGGAATTGACGAAATTCGACCCGACCAGCGAGAAGCCCGACGAGAACCCCTTGATGGCGGACTGCGAGCGATCGACCACGAACAGGATGATGAACTGGGTGAAGATCCCCACGATGACGCCGGGCAAGAAGCACGCGGCATAGCCGATCGAGGTGACAATGCTCACCAGGAACGCGGCGAGAAATGCCATGCCGAGGTTGCGCGGGTTGAAGAAGGACCCGACGCTCACCGGCCGGCCATCCGCGATATCCAGGCATCCGGACAGGAACCCAGCTTGGGCATACGCGGTCACAATCACCGACACGATGTAGCCGAGCCCCACGAGGGCCATTCCGGTGGGACTGAGGTTCATCGAGAAGCCGTAGTCGTAGTCGGAGGAGTCGAAGGGTGTGACATTCGCGCTCATGTTTTGGCCCACGAAGTTCAGGGTGGACGCAGCGGCGAATAGCAGGCCGTAGACAAGGGTGGGAATGACCAACGCGACGGCGTTCTTGGTGAAGGTGTTCCAGGCCCAGCTGAACGCCTCAGCGACGCTGAATTGCGGTTCCGTCGGGCCGCCGTAGCCGGGCTGCGGTGGATAGCCCGCCGCAGCGCCGTAGCCGGGTGGCGGCGCCGGGGGGGCGCCGTAACCGGGCGGCGGGCCGTAGCCCGGGGGAGGCGGAGGCGGTGCGCCATATCCCGGCGCGCCGCCGTAACCCGGCGCCCCTTGAGGTGGCGGTGGCGGCGGGTAGCCCGCAGGGTTCTGGTTGCCCGCGTCGGGGTCGGCCGGATTGCCGGGGTGCTCTGGGGGCTGGCTCATTTGCCGTCCTCATTTGCCGTCGGAGTAACTTGCCGGGCACACGCGCAGAACTTGGCATTGCGCAACTTAACAAATAAGCAGCCACGGGGCGAGGCTCGACTTACGTGTCGCGCGACCGATCTCCCCGGGCGTGAGCGGTCAGGCCCGGGGAGAGCCGGCTAACTAGGCGAACTGCTGTCCGGGCGGCGGCCCAGCGGGAGGTCCCGGCTGGTAACCAGGCTGCTCCACCGGAACGACCTGACCGCCGGAAAGCTTGCGGTAGGTGTACACCTGGATGAGCACCGAGATCGGCAAGGCGACGATCACGCCCACCCCGCACAACAATTGACCGACCACCATCACCGCGTACTGCACGAGCCATGACAGCAGCGCGGGGCCCACGTTGGCCCGAGCGAGCGCGATGCTGGCTTTGATGGACTCAACCGGCGACAGCGATCGGTCGACGACGAACGGAAGCGCGAACAAGGTGAGGAACACGAAAATCAGGCCCGGAACGATGCACAGGATCGATCCGACCAAGGTGCCGACCGCCACGAGCAACGAGGCGACGAACACCGGGCCGAGATTGCGTGGCTTGAAGAATGTTCCGATGCTCACCGGCTTGCCGTCCGCGATGTCCAGGCAACCGGTCAACAATCCCGCGTTCATGACTACCGCGGCGATGAACACCAGGATGTAGCCGACGATCATCACGGCGATCGACGCCGGACCGTAGGCGATCTCGACGCCACTGGTGGTCTCGCCGTAGCTGGTCGTGTAAGTGCTGCTGGTGGTCTGGCCGAAGGCCATCGGTAACAGCCCGGCGACAAGGGCGAAGACGGTGATCACTGCCCCGTAGGCCAGGACCGGAACGATGAGTGCCGCGGGGTTCTGCATGAACTTGGCCCACGACCACTTCACCGCCTCACCGACGTCGAACCGCGGGGCACCCGGGTCACCCGCCGGGCCGCCGAAGCCGGGTTGCGGCGGGTAGCCGGCCGGGGGTGCGCCGTAGCCGGGTGGCGGCGGTGGTGGCGTTCCGTAGCCGGGTGGCGGCGGTGGTGGCGTTCCGTAGCCGGGTGGCTGGCCGTAGCCAGCAGGCGGCGCGCCATACCCCGGCGCGGCGTGCCGAGGCGGTGGCGGTTGATCCGCAGGGTTCTGGTTGCCGAAGGTGGGGTCGGCCGGGTCGCCTGGGTGTTCTGGGGGCTGGCTCATTTGCTGTCCTAATTTGCTGTCGGAGTAGCTTGCTGGCACACGCGCGGAACTTGGCAATGCGGAACTTAACAAATAAGCAGCCGCGGGGCGAGGATTGGCCTTTGCTTGTTTTACGGGTCGGCGCTGCCAATGCGGGTGCCTGTCCGTTCTGCGTGGTATGCCTGAAACCGTGTCCGACGGTCTGTTTGACCTGCCTGGCGAATCGCGGATGGCCAACGACGCCCTGGGCGTCTCGGCCGGCGCGCCGCTAGCCGTCCGGATGCGGCCGGCATCGCTGGACGAGGTCGTCGGGCAGGATCACTTGCTGGCAGCGGGATCGCCGCTGCGCCGCCTCGTCGAGGGCTCGGGGGTGGTCTCGGCCATCCTGTACGGCCCGCCGGGAAGCGGTAAGACCACGTTGGCCGCACTGGTTTCGCAAGCGACCGGCCGCCGCTTCGTTGCACTATCGGCGTTGTCGGCCGGCGTCAAAGACGTCCGGGCGGTCATAGACAGCGCGCGCAGGGCGCTGCTTTCCGGTGAGCAGACGGTGCTTTTCATCGATGAGGTGCACCGGTTCTCTAAAACCCAGCAGGACGCGTTGCTCTCCGCGGTGGAGAACCGGGTGGTGCTGCTGGTCGCGGCGACCACCGAGAATCCGTCGTTCTCTGTCGTGGCGCCGCTGCTGTCGCGGTCGCTGATCCTGCAGTTGCGCCCGCTGACTGCCGACGACGTGCGCGCCGTGGTGCAGCGCGCGATCGACGATCCCCGGGGCCTGGGCGGTCAGATCGGGGTGCAGCCCGAGGCGATCGACCTGCTGGTGCACTTGGCCGCGGGCGACGCCCGCCGCGCGCTGACCGCGCTGGAGGTCGCCGCCGAAGCCGTCGAGGCGGGCGGCGAGCTGGCCGTCGCGGCCGTCGAGCAATCGCTGGACAGAGCCGCCGTGCGCTACGACCGCGACGGCGATCAGCACTACGACGTCATCAGCGCATTCATCAAATCGGTGCGTGGCTCCGACGCCGACGCGGCGTTGCACTATCTGGCCCGCATGCTCGTCGCGGGGGAGGATCCGCGGTTCATCGCGCGCCGGCTGATGATTCTCGCGAGCGAGGACATCGGGTTGGCCGACCCAACGGCGCTGCAGATAGCGGTCGCCGCCGCGCAGACGGTGGCACTGATCGGCTTGCCTGAGGCGCAATTGACGTTGGCGCACGCCACCATTCACTTGGCCACCGCGCCGAAGTCGAACGCGGTGACCACCGCCCTGGCGGCGGCGATGAACGACATCAAGGCGGGCAAGGCGGGTCTGGTGCCGGCCCATCTGCGCGACGGCCACTATTCGGGCGCGGCGGCACTGGGACATGCACAGGGCTACAAATACGCCCACGACCATCCGGATGGCGTTGTCGCACAACAATACCCGCCGGACGAGCTGGTGGACGTCGACTACTACCGGCCGGCCGGGCGTGGCGTCGAACGTGAGATCGCCGGGCGGCTGGACCGGTTGCGCGCGATCATCCGCCGCAAGCGCGGCTAGCCGTCAACGACGAAATTCAGACCAACTCGGGAACCCGCAGGCGCGCGATTGCCAGCTCGAACTCGGCGACGTCGACGATCTCGGCGCCCAAGTCGCGCGCACGCCTGCTGCGCAGCTCGCTGGCTTCCTCGCTGTTGCGGGCCATCGCCTCCTGGCTGTCGAACGTTGAGCACGACACCGCCCGCCGGCCGGCCGGGTGGTCGATCATCAGGCTGGAGCTGGAGAACCCCTCAAGTCTCTCCATCTCCGGAAGCACCGCCATGCGATAGAAGTCCAGCGATCGCTCGAGCTGGTCGGGCACCACCTTGAGCCAGGTGGCTCGCACAAACGCACCCTCGGGTGACCGGTGCCGGCGGTGCAGCGACGCGATGTGCCATTCTTCGACGCTGGCGCTGCCGTCGAACATCAACGCGACGTGGTCACGGACGATGCTCACCCGCTCGGCACTAGAGCGCATCGACGCGATGGTTTCCCAGGAGCTGGTGGCGATGCAGCGGCCGGATTGTCGATCGACCAACAGTGACATCCCGACATATCCGTCAATCTCGCGCATTTCTGGTATGGCGACATCGCGAATATGCGCGATTCCGATGTCGACCGACAAGGGTTGCCCCTCGATGGTGAAAGAGCGTGCGTACACGACGGCTCCCAACTGTTCGGGGCAGCGCCCCCGGTGGCGCCACCGGTCCCACCAAACACCTTCCTCCTCCCGACTACCGGTGGCAATGGGTTCACGGCGCGACGTGTGGCCGCGCTCACAAACGATTGGCTGGTCAGCGCGGCCGCGTCGTACTCTTGAGCGGATGCATACCGACGTGCTCGATGTGGACACCACCAGTCGTCGCATCGTGGATCTGACCGACGCGGTGCGCAGGTTCTGCTTCTCCTACGGCGATGGCCTGTGCAACGTGTTCGTCCCGCACGCGACGGCCGGGGTCGCGATCATCGAGACCGGTGCCGGCTCCGACGATGACCTGCTCGACACGCTGCAACGGTTGTTGCCGCGCGATGACCGCTACCGGCACGCGCACGGTTCGGCCGGTCACGGCGCCGATCACGTGTTACCCGCGATCGTGTCGCCGTCGGTGACGGTGCCGGTCGCGGCCGGCGAGCCGCAGCTGGGCACCTGGCAACGCGTCGTTTTGGTCGACCTCAACCAGGACAACCCGCGGCGGTCGGTGCGACTGAGCTTTTTGGAGGGCTAGCTGCCAGGTAACCGACGCCGCCGCGACCGGTACTGTGAGCGGTCGAATCGCGTCGTTAGACGGCTTCTCAATAGCCCGGCGAATAGGCTGGAATTCGGCCTCAACGCAACACGCGCGTTCTCCCGGAGGGTCCGGGAGAACGCAAGGAATATAGGAAGAAGCGGAGAACAGTGCAGACACACGAGATCAGGAAGCGGTTTCTTGATCATTTCGTGAAGGCGGGTCACACCGAGGTGCCGAGCGCATCGGTGATCCTCGACGACCCCAACCTCCTGTTCGTCAACGCCGGCATGGTTCAGTTCGTGCCGTTCTTCCTGGGCGCGCGCACCCCGCCGTATCCGACGGCCACCAGCATCCAGAAGTGCATCCGCACGCCGGATATCGACGAGGTGGGCATTACCACTCGGCACAACACCTTCTTCCAGATGGCCGGCAACTTCTCGTTCGGCGACTACTTCAAGCGCGAGGCCATCGCTTTGGCGTGGGACTTGCTGACCAACAGCGTTTCCGAAGGGGGCTACGGCCTCAGTCCGGAAAAGCTCTGGGCCACGGTCTATCTCGACGACGACGAGGCCGCAGGACTCTGGCAGGAGATCGCCGGGCTGCCGGCCGAGCGGATTCAGCGCCGCGGCATGGCCGACAACTATTGGTCGATGGGAATCCCGGGGCCGTGCGGCCCGTCCTCGGAGATCTACTACGACCGCGGACCGGAATTCGGTGACGAGGGCGGCCCGATCGTCAACGAGGACCGCTACATCGAGATCTGGAACCTCGTGTTCATGCAAAACGAACGCGGCGAGGGCACCAGCAAAGAAGACTTCGAGATCCTAGGACCGTTGCCGCGCAAGAACATCGACACCGGCATGGGTGTGGAGCGGGTCGCGTTCATCCTGCAGGGCGTTCACAACGTGTACGAAACCGACCTGATGCGGCCGGTCATCGATTTGGTGGCCGCGCGTGCGCCGCGCGGCTACGACGCCGGCAACCACAACGACGATGTCCGCTACCGCGTCATCGCCGATCACAGCCGCACTGCCGCGATCCTGATCGGCGACGGGGTGAGTCCGGGCAACGACGGCCGCGGTTACGTGTTGCGCCGGCTACTGCGCCGGGTCATCCGCTCGGCCAAGCTGTTAGGCATCGAAGGCCCGATCGTCGGCGACCTGATGGTCACAGTGCGCGACGCGATGGGCCCGTCCTATCCCGAACTAGTCGTCGATTTCGACCGGATCCGCCGCATTGCCGTCGCCGAGGAAACCGCGTTCAACCGCACGCTGGCGTCGGGCTCGAAGTTGTTCGACGAGGTGGCCGGCACCACCAAAGCGGCTGGGGCCAAGGTGGTTTCCGGTTCGGATGCCTTCACCCTGCACGACACCTACGGCTTTCCGATCGAGCTCACGCTCGAGATGGCGTCGGAGGCCGATCTGCGGGTCGACGAGGTCGGCTTCCGGGAACTCATGGCCGAACAGCGCAGGCGCGCCAAGGCTGATGCCGCCGCGCGCAAACACGCACACGCTGACTTGACGGCTTACCGCGAGCTGGTCGATGCCGGCCCCACCGATTTCACCGGATTCGAGGAGTTGAGCTCCGAGGCAAGAATTCTGGGCATCTTCATCGACGGCAAGCGGGTCCCGGTGGTCGCACACGGCTTACAAGGGGACCCGGCCGCGGCGGATCGCGTCGAGCTCATTCTGGACCGCACACCGCTGTACGCCGAATCGGGTGGCCAGATCGCCGACGAGGGCACCATCAGCGGAACGGGTGCCGGACAGAGCGCGCGGGCCGCGGTCACCGACGTCCAGAAGATCGGCAAAACCCTTTGGGTACATCGGGTTAACGTCGAGTCCGGCGAGTTTGTCGAGGGTGACACCGTGATCGCGGCGGTGGACGCTGGCTGGCGCAAGGGTGCCACTCAGGGACACTCGGGTACCCACATGGTGCACGCTGCGCTGCGACAAGTGTTGGGCCCCAACGCTGTTCAGGCGGGGTCGCTGAACCGTCCGGGATACCTGCGCTTCGACTTCAACTGGCAGGGGCCGCTGTCCGACGAGAAGCGCACCCAAGTAGAGGAAGTGACCAACCAGGCCGTGCAGGCCGACTTCGAGGTGCACACATCCCTTGAGCAGCTCGACAAGGCCAAAGCGATGGGCGCGATGGCGATGTTCGGCGAGGCCTACCCGGACGAGGTGCGGGTGGTGGAGATCGGCGGGCCGTTCTCGCTGGAGCTGTGCGGTGGAACCCACGTGCACAACTCGGCGCAGATCGGTCCGGTGACCATCCTCGGCGAATCGTCGGTCGGGTCCGGGGTGCGCCGGGTGGAGGCCTACGTGGGACTGGAGTCGTTCCGCCACCTGGCCAAGGAGCGGGCGCTGATGGCCGGGCTGGCGTCATCGCTGAAGGTGCCCTCGGATGAGGTGCCCGCCCGGGTGGCCAATCTGGTCGAACGGCTCAAGGTCGCCGAGAAGGAACTCGAGCGCGTGCGCAAAAGTACACTGTCCGCGACCGTGGAAAAGGTCGAGCCCGACCGCAGGGGCGCCGTCCTTGTGTTCCCGCATCGGACGTCTGGGCAGACCGCAGCCGAGGTGCGCTCCCTGGTCGCCGGCAAGATTCGCCAATACCCCAGCGACCCCACGGTGGTTGTGCTCATCTCTGAAAGCGATGGCGATACTGTGCCCTATGCCGTCGCCGCCAATCAGGCCGCCCAAGACATCGGAGTCCGGGCCGACGACCTGGTCAAACGACTTGCTGTCGAGGTCGATGGGCGCGGCGGTGGCAAGCCCGACCTGGCGCAGGGTTCAGGCAAGAATCCGGCCGGCATCGACGCGGCCCTCGATGCGGTTCGCGACGAGGTTCTCAAAGCGCAGGGCGTTTGAGTGTTAGTGGCACAGCATCGCTTGCCCGACCGGCCCGGCGATCCTAACCAGGACCCCGGGCGGGGACGGCGGCTCGGTGTCGACGTCGGCAGTGTGCGCATCGGTGTGGCGTCCAGCGATCCCGACGGCATCCTCGCCACCCCGGTGGAAACGGTGCGTCGGGACCGCTCGGGCAAGCATCTGCGACGGCTGGCCGAGCTCGTCACCGAACTGGAAGTAGTCGAGGTGATCGTCGGATTGCCCCGCACGCTGGCCGACCGCACCGGCCCGTCGGCACTCGACGCGATCGAGATGGCCGAGGCGCTGGCCCAACGGGTGGCGCCGACGCCGGTGCGGCTGGCCGACGAACGACTGACCACCGTCAGCGCACAGCGTTCGCTGCGCGAGGCGGGGGTGCGGGCCAGACAGCAGCGGGCGATGATCGACCAGGCGGCGGCCGTGGCGATCCTGCAGAGCTGGCTCGATCAGCGCCGGGTCACTCTGGCCGAGTCCGGGGTCCAGTCTGCGGCGGGGGATGTCATCGATGGTTGATAGCGCACGGGGCGAGCGGGCCGAACCGGCCGCGGTCGGTCCACCCCGCCAACGGATGAGCCGGATGGCCCGGAACCGGGCCGAGCGTGGGCGCCGGCGGCGCCGTGCCATCGGCCGCGCCGTCTTGGGTGTGCTCGTCGTGATCGTGGTGGCGGCGATTGTCGTCGGCTCCAAAATGTGGCACACGATGTTTGGCATTGGCGACGATTACAGCGGAGACGGCAAGCGCGACATCGTGATTCAGGTTCAGGCCGGCGACTCCACCACCATGGTCGGCGAGACGTTGCAGAACCAGGGCGTGATCGCCACCGTCCGAGCATTCGTCAACGCCGCGCACGGCAACGCCGCGATCAACTCGATCCAGCCGGGCTTCTACCGGATGCGCACCGAAATCCCGGCGGCTTCGGCGGTCGCGCGGTTGGCCGATCCCGGCAATCGGGTAGGCAAGCTGGTGATCCCCGAAGGGCGTCAGCTCGACGACACCACCGACACGAAGTCCAATGTGGTGACACCGGGAATCCTGACGCTGATCTCGCGGGCCACCTGTGTGGATCTCGACGGAAACCGGCGCTGTGTGTCGACCGACGACCTGCGGGCCGCGGCGAGCAACATCCCACCCATTGCGCTGTCCGTGCCGGCCTGGGCCATCCAGCCCGTCGCCGAGCTGGGCAGCGATCATCGCCGGCTCGAGGGCCTGATCGCGCCCGGTACCTTCAACGTCGATCCCTCGGCCTCGGCGCCCGACATCTTGACGAACCTGATCAGCGCCGGATCCGTGGTGTACACGCAGTCCGCGCTGATGGAGACCGCCCAGGCGATGAGGCTGTCGCCGTACGACATCTTGGTGGTGGCCTCGCTGGTGCAGCAGGAGTCCTACTCGCAGGACTTCGCGAAGGTGGCGCAGGTCATCTACAACCGGTTGAACGCACACCACACCCTGGAGTTCGACTCGACGGTGAACTATCCGCTGGACCGCCGCGAGGTAGCCACCAGCGATGCCGACCGGGCCCTGAAGACGCCGTGGAACACCTACGTCTCCCAGGGTTTGCCGGCCACCGCGATCTGCTCACCCGGCATCGATGCGCTACATGCCGCCGAGCATCCCGAGCCGGGTGATTGGCTGTACTTCGTCACGATCGACGCCCAGGGGACCACGCTGTTCACCAGGGACTACAAGCAGCATTTGGCCAATATCGAGTTGGCTAGGCACAACGGTGTCCTCGACAGCACGCCCCACTAGCGGGGCCCCCGGCAAGGCGGCCGTTCTCGGGTCGCCGATCGCGCATTCCAAGTCCCCGCAACTGCACCTGGCCGCCTACCGCGCGCTGGGCCTGGACGACTGGACCTACGAGCGCATCGAGTGCGGCGCCGAGGAGTTGCCGGGTGTGGTCGGCGGGTTCGGGCCGCAATGGGTCGGTGTTTCGGTGACGGCGCCGGGCAAATTCGCCGCGCTGCGGTTCGCCGACGAGCGCACCGAACGCGCCGAGCAGGTGGGATCGGCCAACACGCTGGTGCGCACACAAGGCGGCTGGCGTGCCGACAACACCGACATCGACGGCGTCAGCGGAGCGGTCGGCTCCGCCTCGGGATGGGCGCTGGTGTGTGGATCGGGGGGCACCGCGCCCGCGGCCGTCGCAGGCCTGGCCCAACTCGGCGTCAGCGGCATCACCGTCGTGGCCCGCAACCCGGAGAAGGCGTCCCGGCTGGTGGACCTGGGCGCCCGGCTCGGCGTGCCGGCTCGGTTCTGCGAGTTGGACAGCGCCGGGCTGACCGACCAGGTGGCGGCGGCCGAGGTGCTGGTCAGCACCATCCCGGCCGACGTGGCGTCGCAATACGCCGGCATCTTCGCGACGATTCCGGTGCTGCTGGACGCCGTCTACGACCCCTGGCCCACCCCGCTGGCCGCCGCGGTCGCCGCGGCGGGCGGCCGGGTGATCAACGGTGTGCAGATGCTGTTGCACCAGGCCTTCGCGCAGGTCGAGCAGTTCACCGGGCTGCCCGCGCCGCGCGAGGCGATGACTTGCGCGCTGGCCGCCCTGGACTAGCGTCCCGCGCGTGCGGGCAACAGCGGCGGCAGTGGTTCTCGTCTGGCTGGCGACGCTGAGCTGCTACGACATCCGGCAACGCCGGCTGCCCAACCGGCTGACGCTGCCCGGGGCCGGCGCGATCCTGACGGCCGCCCTCTGCGTCGGGCGCGGGTGGCCCGCGTTGGCCGGGGCCGCGGCCCTGGCCGGGCTGTATCTGCTGGTGCACGTGGTGGCGCCGGCCGGGATGGGAGCCGGTGACGTGAAGCTGGCGATCGGCCTGGGCGCTCTGAGCGGCTGCTTCGGCGTCGCGGTGTGGTTCGCCGCGGCGCTGGCCGCGCCGCTGCTGACCGCGCTGCTGGGTGTGGCCGCGGGGCTGCGTGGCGCCGCCACAATGCCGCACGGTCCGTCGATGTGCCTGGCCACCGCGGGCGTGGCCGGTTTGGCCCTGTTCGGCTGAGCCCGCTCAACCCCGAGATGCATGCCGCGTATTACCCTGGGCAGCAACGTCTTTCCCCGCGTTGGGCTGACGGACGAAGAGTTGCTTCTAACCGTCTGCGCCGCAATGATTTCGGCAGTCGGATGGGGGGTCTGGGTCTACTAGTAACAACTCTACGTGTCTGCTCGGCCCGGGACCGAGTAAACGTAAGTTATGTCTATCGCTGACTTTTCACTGCTGGACGTGCCTCGTAAGACGCCGATCGACCAGCCTGATGAGTATCTGCGTGCCGCGATGGCATGGCATTTTGGCCCCAAGACCGGATCTACGTTCTGGCTGCGTAAGGTGGCGGATCTGGATTTCGACCCGTTGACCGACATCAGCACGTTCGAGGACTTGCGGCGATTCCCTAATGTCGTCTCTGAGCTGCGCGACGTACCGATACCGGATCTGATTCCGCGTGGCTATGGGAGTCCTGCGCCGATTCCTCGGGTGACAGAGACCGGAGGCACCACCGGTGCACCCAAACGGATCATTCAGACACCCGACTGGGTACAACAGGCTGCTCTGTGGACGCTGGAAGAGTTCGAGGCGGGCGGATATGCACGCGGCCGCGGGTTACTCGGCATTGTGCCTGCTGGACCGCACGCCATCGGCACCACTGCGCTTATGGCCGCCGAGCGGCTCGGATCGATCTATTACACCGTGGACCTGGACCCGAGATGGGTCAAAAGGCTGGTGGCACACAAAGAGGTCGAGCAATCATCGGCCTACGTCGAGCACATCGTCGAGCAGGCTGGCTATATCTTGCGGACGCAGGACGTCGGGAACGTTTTCACAACTCCGCCGATCGTCGCGGCCATCGCGCGTAATGACGACTTGGTGAAATTGATGAACGAGAAAGTCCGCTACGTTGCAATCGGCGGCACGCAGGTGGATGCCGACACATATCTATTGCTGCGGAACATCTTTCCCGATATCACAATCACGTTGATCTATGGCAACACGATGATCATGGGCATGATGAAGACCCGGACATTGCAGCCCGAGGATGGCGTCTTCATCCACGATCCGCGGTCGCCATACATGGTGTTCCAGGTCGTCGATCCCGACACCGGAAACACAGTGCCCTACGGTGACCGGGGCCAGGTCATGATCAGCTTTGTGGGCAAGTCGATGTTCATACCCAGCAACCTCGAGCGCGACATGGCGATCCGGCATGCCGGCCTGCCCGGGCAGATCGGTGATTCGATCGGTGCGGTGCGCCCTGTCTCTTCCTTCGACGGGCAGGAAGTCACCGAAGGCGTGTACTGATGACCGTGGCGAGTCCTGACGCAGACGCTGCATTCACCGATCTCGTGGTGATTGACGCGCTGGGCACCGACGGCGCATATCGTGCTCGCCGCACCGAAATCATCGCCGACACCGCGGGTGCGGCGGTAGCCGAATTGAGCATGCTGCCTGCGCTTTTCGTCGGGCGAAGCATCGACGCGCAGCGCAAGGTCCCGCCGCTCCCTTTTCCGGAACGAGCCCGAATCGTCAACGAGGCCGCCGCCCACTTTATTGATACGACGATCGCGGGACTGACCTTCGACCGGTACGTCGAACTGGCTGCCCGAGTGGCGGGGATCCCTATACGCATCGCCACCGACTGTGCCCGCGTGATACCAGACCAGTGTCGAGGGGCGTTGACGTCCATTGCGGCCGCGCGGCCCGCGGGTGCCGCCATGGATTGGCGGGACGATCGGACACGCCACGGGGCAAGCGTGTGGGCGCGCCGCGGTCACGTGTACGGAGTGCACGCGTCTGGAAACGCTCTGGCACTCTTCGGTAATTGGGTCGAGGCGCTGCTGCTGGGTTACCGCGTGGCGGTCCGTCCCTCGCGGCGAGAGCCATTCACGACGCACCGGTTAGTAGCCGCCCTGCGGGAGGCCGGACTCCGTCCTGTGGACGCCGTTTATCTCCCAACCGACTACGCCGGCGCCGACGAGTTGTTGCGGTCGGCAGACCTCAGCATGGTCTACGGAGGCCAGGACGTCGTGGATAAGTACGCCGCGAACCCGGCCGTATTCGCCAACGGGCCGGGCAGATCGAAAATTCTGCTCACCGCCGAGCACGATTGGCGTGACTACCTCGACGTCATCGTCGACTCCATCATTCACCTTGGGGGTATGGGCTGTATCAACACCACCGCCGTGCTTTATGAGGGCGACCCCCGGCCGTTGGCGGAAGCGATCGCGGATCGCCTCGAAGCGATCACACCTCTGCCATCAACGGATCCCGATGCAATGCTGCCGACACAACCCATCGACCGCGCCAACGCTCTTGCCGGATTGCTGGCGGGCGTCGCCGAAGGGGCGATGCCGCTATTAGGGGCCGATCAAGTCGTCGCTGACGTAGGTGCGGGCTACGCGGCGATGCGCCCCGCGGTGCACCTGCTCAAGACACCGAACCTCAAGCAGCTCAACACCGAACTGCCATTTCCGTGCGTATGGGTATCCCCGTGGTCACGGTCGGACGGGCTCGCGCCACTGAGCCGGTCTCTGGTTCTCACCGCCGTCACCACCGACGAACAACTGCTCGACGATCTTGTCGACGAACCCAGCATCACCAATCTCTATAGCGGCCACCATCCGACCTATCACACTGCGCCGGAAATCCCGCACGACGGATTCGTCGCGGACTTCCTCATGCGCAATAAGGGATTCATCCGCGACTGACTAGCAGACCCCAAGCCGATTGGCCCTGCTGGACCGGCACCAGCTTCTTCTGACCTCGCGCTCGGATTTAAGTACACGCGTGCCCCCATGGGAGAATGGGACTCGTGTTGCGTTGGATCACTGCCGGGGAGTCTCATGGCCGCGCGCTGGTCGCCGTGGTCGAAGGCATGGTCGCCGGTGTGGAGGTCACCTCCACCGAAATCGGCGACCAGTTGGCCCGTCGCCGCCTCGGTTACGGCCGCGGCGCCCGCATGCAGTTCGAACGCGACGCGGTGACCGTGCTGGCCGGGGTTCGCCACGGCGTGACGCTGGGTGGGCCGATCGCGATCGAGATCGGCAACACCGAGTGGCCGAAATGGGAAACCGTGATGGCCGCCGACCCGGTCGATCCCACCGAGCTGGCCGACATCGCGCGTAATGCGCCGCTGACCCGGCCGCGGCCCGGGCACGCCGACTACGCCGGCATGCTCAAGTACGGCTTCGACGACGCGCGGCCGGTGCTGGAACGCGCCAGCGCGCGAGAGACTGCCGCCCGTGTCGCGGCGGGCACGGTGGCGCGATCGTTTCTGCGCCAGGCACTCGGTGTCGAGGTGCTCTCGCATGTCATCGCGATCGGTCCGTCGCAGCCCTACGACGGACCGTCGCCGGGGCCCGGCGACCTGGACGCGATCGACGCCAGCCCGGTGCGCGCCTACGACAAAGGCGCCGAGCAGGCGATGATCACCGAGATCGAGGCCGCCAAGAAGGACGGCGACACGCTCGGCGGTGTGGTGGAAGTCGTGGCGCTGGGCCTGCCGGTCGGGCTGGGTTCGTTCACCAGCGGCGACAACCGCCTGGACAGTCAGCTGGCCGCCGCCGTAATGGGCATCCAGGCCATCAAGGGCGTGGAGATCGGCGACGGTTTCCAGACCGCGCGCCGCCGCGGCAGCCAGGCTCACGACGAGATGTACCCCGGTGCCGACGGCGTGATCCGCTCGACCAACCGGGCCGGCGGCCTGGAAGGCGGTATGACCAATGGCCAGGCGCTGCGGGTACGGGCGGCGATGAAGCCGATCTCGACGGTGCCGCGGGCACTGGCCACCGTCGACATGGCCACTGGCGACGAGGCCGTCGCCATCCACCAGCGCTCGGACGTGTGCGCCGTGCCGGCCGCCGCTGTCGTCGTCGAGACGATGGTGGCGCTGGTGCTGGCCCGCGCCGCGCTGGAGAAGTTCGGCGGCGATTCGCTGGCCGAAACCCGGCGCAATGTCGAGGCCTACCAGCGCGCGGTGGCCGAGCACGAAACGCCGGCCGCTCGCGCCAAGGCATCGGGGTAGGCGCCCCGTGACCCCCAGGGCGGTACTCGTCGGCTTGCCCGGCTCGGGCAAGTCGACCATCGGCCGTCGGCTGTCCAAAGCGATGGGCGTCGGTTATGTCGACACCGACGTGCTGATCGAACAGCACACCGGCCGCACCATCGCCGACATCTTCGCCACCGACGGGGAGCAGGAATTCCGCCGCATCGAGGAAGACGTGGTGCGCGCGGCGCTGGCCGACTCCGACGGTGTGGTGTCGCTCGGCGGCGGCGCGGTGACCAGCCCGGGGGTGTGCGATGCGCTCGTCGGCCACACCGTCATCTACCTGGAGATCGGCGCCCGAGAAGGGGTGCGGCGCACCGGCGGCACCTCCGTACGCCCCCTGTTGGCCGGTGGAAACCGCGCCGAGAAATACCGTGCCCTGATGTCGCAACGAGTGCCGCTGTACCGGCGCGTCGCGACGCTGCAAGTCGACACCAACCGCCGAAACCCCGGGGCAGTGGTGCGCTACATCATGTCCCGGCTTCCCCTGCAAACCACCCAACAGCCGGTCAACCCCGGCACTCCGAATGCCAGCAAGGCCACCACATGACAGAACCCACCCCACCGGTCACCCTGCAGGTGGCCGTCGACCCGCCGTACCCGGTAGTGATCGGCACCGGCCTGCTCAACGAGCTGGGCGAGCTGCTCGGCGGCCGCCACCGGGTCGCGATCCTGCATCAGCCAGTGCTGGCGCAGACCGCTGAGGCGATGCGCAGCTACCTGGCCGACCAAGGCGTCGACGCACACCGCGTCGAAATCCCGGACGCCGAAGCCGGAAAAGATTTGCCGGTCGTCGGCTTCATCTGGGAAGTGCTGGGCCGCATTGGAATTGGCCGCAAGGACGCCCTGGTCAGTCTGGGTGGCGGCGCGGCTACGGATGTCGCGGGTTTCGCGGCGGCCACCTGGTTGCGCGGCGTCTCGATCGTGCATGTGCCGACGACGTTGCTCGGGATGGTCGACGCCGCGGTGGGCGGCAAGACCGGTATCAATACCGACGCCGGCAAGAACCTGGTCGGCGCTTTTCATCAGCCGCTGGCCGTCCTGGTGGACCTGACGACGCTGGAAACGTTGCCGCACAACGAAATCGTGGCCGGGATGGCCGAAGTGGTCAAAGCCGGGTTCATCGCCGATCCGGTGATCCTCGACCTGATCGAGGCCAACCCGCAGGCCGCGGTGGACCCGAAGGGTGACGTGCTGCCGGAGTTGATCCGTCGCGCCATCGCAGTCAAGGCCGAGGTGGTCGCCGCGGACGAGAAAGAATCCGAGCTGCGCGAAATCCTGAACTACGGGCACACTTTGGCGCACGCCATCGAACGCCGGGAGCGTTACCAGTGGCGGCATGGCGCGGCGGTATCGGTGGGGCTGGTGTTCGCTGCCGAGCTGGCCCGGCTGACCGGCCGCCTCGACGACGACACCGCCGCGCGTCATCGCGCCATCCTGACCTCGCTGGGCTTGCCGGTCAGTTACGACCCCGAGGCATTGCCGCAGCTGCTGGAATTCATGGCCGGAGACAAGAAAACCCGCGCCGGCGTGCTGCGGTTCGTGGTTCTCGACGGACTGGCCAAGCCGGGCCGGTTGGTGGGGCCGGACCCGGGTCTGCTGGTGACGGCGTATGCGGGAGTGTGTGCGCCATGAGCAGCACGGTCAACGTCATCAACGGCCCCAACCTGGGCCGGCTGGGCCAGCGTGAGCCCGAGGTCTACGGGGACACCACGCACGATCAGCTGGCCGCGCTCATCGAACGTGAGGCTGCCGGGCTCGGGCTCAAAGCCGTTGTACGGCAAAGTGATAGCGAAGCAGAACTGCTGGACTGGATTCATCTGGCCGCCGACGCGGCCGAACCGGTGATCCTCAATGCCGGCGGCCTGACCCACACCTCGGTGGCACTGCGCGACGCGTGCGCCGAACTGCGTGCACCGTTGATCGAGGTGCACATCTCCAATGTGCATGCCCGCGAGGAATTTCGGCGTCACTCATACCTGAGCCCGGTGGCGACCGGCGTGATCGTCGGGCTCGGTGTTCAGGGCTATCTGCTTGCGCTGCGCTACCTGGCTGAAGCGAAGAAGGACTAGCGGCTAGTCCTTCTTCGGATCGCTGTCGGTACGAATCACCTCGGTTTTGGTGTCATCGGCACCAGTGGCGATCGTTTCCGTGGCTGACTCCCGCTCGACCGTCGGGATCGTCTCGGTGGGTGCGTCGCGTTCCACGGTGGCCACCGCCGACGTCGATGCCTCCGCCTGCGCGCCGGGATGCTGTACGGCCATCTCGCCGGTCGGCGCCTCATCGGCACTGGCGGCGGTGAACACGTCGGTGTCAGCCCTGTCCTCGCCCGGTCCGGCTGGGCGGTCGGCCGGGGGATTGCGGTCCACCCGCCAGCGGCCGACGGCCACGCCGATGATCCCGGGCAGGAAGACGCAGAGCGCGGTGAAGGCCGCGAATGTCGTCACCTCGTTGATCAGGCCCCCGGTGTAGAGGCCCTTGTAGAACAGCGCTATGAGCCAGGCGACGGCCCCGCTCAGAATCCCGGCGAACAGGCCGGCCAGCAGCCAGGTCATCGCCAGATCCTGGCGGCGATCGGGATCCGCGGTGGCTTTAGCGTCGGCTCGGCCGTCCATCACCCCCCACACCACAACGCCGATGACGAACAGCAGCAGCAGTACCACGCTTACCAGCCCGGCCTGCGTCTGCCATGCGTTGATGATCGCCCCCTGGAACAACCGGACGACAACCATCACCGCCGCGAACGACAACCCGCGCAGCATCCAGTTAGTCATGGGCAAACAGCGTAGCGAGTACCGTCGTGAGTCGTGACACATTCCCAGCGTCGAGACAATTTAAAAGACCAGATCGGTGCCAGCGGTTTGGACGCGATGCTGGTCACAGACCTGATCAACGTGCGCTATCTGTCAGGTTTCTCCGGATCCAACGGCGCGTTGCTGGTCTTCGCGGACGATCGCGAAGCGATTTTGGCCACCGATGGCCGTTACCGCACCCAGGCCGCAGCGCAGGCACCCGATCTCCAGGTGGCCATCGAGCGGGCCGTCGGGCGCTACCTGGCGGGGCACGCGGCCGACGCCGGCGTGTCCAAATTGGGCTTTGAAAGCAGTGTGGTCACGGTCGACGGCTTCGACACACTGACCGATGAGGTGGGTGAGCGCAGCGGGAACACCGAGCTGGTGCGGGCCGCCGGAATCGTCGAAGCACTGCGCGAGATCAAGGACGCCGGCGAGGTGGCGCTGCTGCGGCTGGCCTGCGAGGCGGCCGATGCCGCACTGAAGGACCTGGTGGCGCGCGGCGGCTTGCGGCCCGGTCGCACCGAACGTGAGGTCGGCCGCGAGCTCGAGGCGCTGATGCTCGACCACGGCGCCGACGCGATCTCGTTCGAGACGATCGTGGCCGCCGGGCCGAATTCGGCGATCCCACACCACCGGCCGACCGACGCGGTGCTCGCCGACGGCGATTTCGTCAAGATCGACTTCGGTGCGCTGGTCGCCGGCTATCACTCGGACATGACCCGCACGTTCGTGCTCGGCAAGGCCGCGGACTGGCAGCTGGAGATCTATCAGTTGGTCGCGGAGTCGCAGCGGGCCGGCCGGGAGGCGCTGCGGGCGGGTGCGGACCTGCGCGAGGTGGACGGCGCCGCGCGTGCGCTGATCGTCGACGCGGGGTACGGCGACCAATTCAGCCACGGTCTGGGACATGGCGTGGGTCTGCAGATCCACGAGGCACCGGGTATCGGGGCCACCTCGGCCGGGACGTTGCTGGCCGGGTCCGTGGTCACGGTGGAGCCCGGCGTCTACTTGCCCGGCCGTGGCGGTGTCCGCATCGAGGACACGTTGGTCGTCGCCGACGACGCGACGGAAACCAGCGGCCAGACCGCGGAGCTGTTGACTCGGTTCCCCAAAGAGCTGGCCATCCTGACATAGCTGGCGGTGCGTCGGACTTTCCTATGAAAACTCGCCGGCCCCTGCCCGAACTCCGGCGGCTGGGTAATGTTCGGGCAATGGCCTATGTCGCGCTGATCGTCGTCCATGTGGTGGCCGCACTCTCCGCGCTTGCCGGGATGTGGCTCACTGCAGCATTTTTCGTCAGCCACGACAATGACGGAACCGGCGCCATCACCAAGCACATCCGCCGGGCGGCCCCGCGCGGCCCGATTCTGGTCGCGGTCGGTGTTGGGTTGGGCTTCATCGGCAACATCGCCGCGAACCACCTGCCAGTGTCGCCCGCCTCCGGCATCGTCGCCCCGTCCAACGCGACGGACCTGTGCGATCTCAACGACGGACTTTTCGGCCTGTGCGGTGCCGGACAGCTTCATTAGCGGCGCGGTTAGTGCGCAACCGGCGCGCGGGTAAGCTGCATCCGGTGCTGCTCGCACCATGTGCGGCGGAACCCGCCACCGGGCAAAAGCTCGGCCCTGGAAAATTGGCCATCCTGTAGGAGATAGACCGACCGTGGCATCGACTGCCGACTTCAAAAACGGACTGGTGCTGGTGATCGACGGCCAGCTGTGGACGATAACCGAGTTTCAGCACGTCAAACCGGGTAAGGGCCCGGCTTTCGTACGTACCAAGCTGAAGAACGTGCTCTCGGGCAAGGTCGTCGACAAGACATACAACGCCGGCGTGAAGGTGGATACCGCCACCGTCGACCGCCGCGACGCCACCTACCTGTACCGCGATGGCTCGGACTTCGTGTTCATGGACAGCCAGGACTACGAACAGCACCCGCTGCCGGAATCGCTGGTCGGCGACGCCGCCCGGTTCCTGCTGGAGGGGCTGCCGGTGCAGGTGGCCTTCCACAACGGGGCACCCCTGTACCTCGAGCTCCCGGTGTCGGTCGAACTCGTCGTCACCCACACCGAGCCGGGTCTGCAGGGCGACCGATCCAGCGCCGGCACCAAGCCGGCGACCGTCGAGACGGGTGCGGAGCTCCAGGTGCCGCTGTTCATCAACACCGGCGACAAGCTGAAGGTGGATTCCCGCGACGGCAGCTATCTGGGCCGGGTCAACTCCTGACCATGCCGGACGGTAAATCGCCGAGGCCCGCCAAAGGACGTCATCATGCCCGCAAGCGAGCCGTGGACCTGCTGTTCGAAGCCGAGGCCCGCGGCCTGAGCCCGGTCGAGGTGGCCGACGTGCGCGCCGCGCTGGCGCAAGCCAACCCCGACGTCAAGGCGCTGCATCAGTACACCGTGGCGGTGGCGTACGGCGTCGGCGATCAGATCGCCCACATCGACGACCTGATCAGCAGCCACCTGCAGGGCTGGACGCTGGACCGGCTGCCCGCGGTCGATCGCGCGATCCTGCGAGTCGCGGTGTGGGAGCTGCTTTATGCCGACGACGTGCCGGAACCGGTCGCCGTCGACGAGGCCGTGCAGCTGGCCAAGGAGCTGTCCACCGACGACTCACCGGGCTTCATCAACGGAGTGCTGGGACAGGTCATGCTGGTGACGCCGCAGATCCGGGCGGCCGCCCGGGCCGTTAGGCAAGCCACGCCAACAGGCCTGGCCACGACACCGGAGAACTCTGAACCGCCGTCATGAGCCGATTGGAGCTCCGTGCCTTTCTCGCCGCCTTCCTGGCAGCGACGGTGGTGCTGGGCGCCGTGATCTGCGCCGCCTACGGGCTGACCGTTGTCGCGTCGGCGCTGTCGATCTATGCGCTGGGTGTCGGCGCCTGGCTGTACCACTCGGTAGAGCGTCTGATTGTGGCCCGCCGGATCAGCACGGTGCGGTCGGCCGCCAAGCCGCTACAGCCACTGCTGCCGGTGATGGCCGCGATTATGGGCCTCACCCAGGCCATGGTGCGCTCGCTCAGCGACGTCACCGACCTGCCGGCCCGTGGACGCGAGCTGCCGATGCTGCGCTGGATGGACAACACCCGCGGTGGCCGGCGGGTGGTCGACAGCGACGAAACCGAGCGCTGACCAATCCAGTTGAATCCTTAGCGAAAAGATCGCGGACTCAGGCCATACCGGATAACAATGGTGGCGGAGCATTTCCGTGCCTGCCGCGATACGTCATAGCTGCACTGGCGGCCGCAACCGCACCAGAGAACGGTGACGACATGAATCCCTACAGTGCCTACACGCGCCGGCTGCGCGTCTCCGCGCTGGCGGCGGTGGCCAACCCGTCGTACACGCGCATCGACACCTGGAACCTGCTCGACGACGCGTGCCGTCACCTCGCCGAGGTTGACCTGGCCGGGCTGGACAAATCGCACGAGGTGGCGAAGGTCAGGCGGCTGATGGACCGTCTGAATGCCTACGAGCGGTATTGGCTGTATCCCGGGCGAGAGAACCTGGCGACCTACCGTGCTCACCTCGAAAGCCTGTCCACGGTGCGGCTCGCCGAGGAGGTGTCGCTGGCGGTGCGTCTGCTCAGCGAATATGGCGACCGTACAGCACTTTTCGACACGTCCGCCCCGTTGGCCGACCAGGAGTTGGTGGCCGAAGCCAAACAGCAGCAGTTCTACACCGTGCTGCTCGCCGACGACTCGCCCACGATGGGACCCGACTGCCTGGCCGAAAGCCTGCGGGAGCTGCGCGGTGCCTCCGATGATGTGCAGTTCGAGCTGCTGGTGGTGTCGAGCGTCGAGGACGCCATCACCGCGGTGGCGCTGAACGGCGAGATTCAGGCTGCGATCATCCGCCACGACGTGCCGCTGCGCTCGCGTGACCGGGTCCCGCTGATGAACACACTGCTGGGCGCCACCGACGATCCGGTCAGCCGCGACTGCGGCACCGACTGCATCGAATGCGGCGAGTGGATCCGCGAGCTACGACCGCACATCGACCTCTACCTGCTCACCGACGAGTCGATCGCGGCCGGCAACGACGCGGAAAACGGCGTCTACGACCGGACGTTCTACCGACTCAACGATGTCACCGATCTGTACAGCACGGTGCTCGCCGGGCTCCGGAATCGTTTCGCAACACCGTTTTTCGATGCTCTACGGGCTTATGCGGACTCGCCGGTCGGCCAATTCCACGCGCTGCCCGTCGCGCGGGGCGCCAGCATCTTCAACTCGCGGTCACTGCAGGACATGGGGGAGTTCTACGGCCGCAACATCTTCATGGCGGAGACCTCGACCACCTCGGGCGGCCTGGACTCGCTGCTGGACCCGCACGGCAACATCAAGAAGGCGATGGACAAAGCCGCGCGAACCTGGAATTCCAACCAGACGTACTTCGTCACCAATGGCACGTCGACAGCCAACAAGATTGTCGTGCAGTCGCTGACCCGCCCGGGCGACATCGTGCTGATCGACCGAAACTGCCACAAGTCGCACCACTACGGTCTGGTGCTGGCCGGCGCCTATCCGCTCTATTTGGACGCTTATCCGCTGCCGCAGTTCGCGATCTACGGCGCGGTGCCGCTGGAGACGATCAAGACCAAGCTGCTGGACCTGGAGGCGGCCGGCGAACTGGACAAGGTGCGCATGGTGTTGCTCACCAACTGCATCTTCGACGGCGTCGTCTACAACCCGCAGCGGGTGATGGAAGAGGTGCTGGCGATCAAGCCGGACATCTGCTTTTTGTGGGATGAGGCGTGGTACGCCTTCGCGACTGCCGTTCCCTGGGCCCGGCAGCGGACCGCCATGGTTGCGGCGGATCGTCTCGAACAGATGCTGGCGTCGCCGGAATATGCTGCGGAATACCGTAATTGGGCCGCATCGATGGAGGGGATCCCACGGTCGCAGTGGGTGAACCATCGGCTGCTGCCCGACCCCAGCAAGGCGCGGGTGCGCGTCTACGCGACGCACTCCACCCACGAGTCGCTGTCGGCGTTCCGGCAGTCGTCGATGATCCACGTGCGCGACCGGGATTTCAATTCGCGCGCCCGCGACGCGTTCGGTGAGGCGTTCTTGACCCACACCTCGACATCGCCGAATCAGCAACTGCTCGCCTCGTTGGACCTGGCACGCCGGCAGGTCGACATCGAGGGATTCCAGTTGGTTCGGCAGACCTATGACATGGCACTGGTGTTCCGGCACCGGGTCCGCAAGGACCGGCTGATCAGCAAGTGGTTCCGCATTCTCGACGAAGCCGACCTGGTGCCCGAGGAGTTCCGGGCGTCCGCGGTCAGCTCGTATCGCGAGGTTCGGCAGGGTGCGCTGGCGGAGTGGAACGAAGCCTGGCGGTCGGATCAGTTCGTGCTGGACCCGACCAGAGTCACCCTGTTCCTCGGCAACACCGGAATGAACGGGTACGACTTCCGCGAGAAGATCCTGATGGAGCGCTTCGGAATTCAGATCAACAAGACATCGATCAACAGCGTGCTGCTGATCTTCACCATCGGTGTCACCTGGTCGAGCGTGCATCATCTGCTCGACGTGCTGCGCCGGGTGGCCACCGACCTCGACCGGGAGAGGGAGCTGGCCAGCGTGGCCGACTGGACGCTGCACCAGCGCCGCGTCGAGGAGATCACCCAGGATCTGCCGCATCTTCCCGACTTCAGCGAATTCGATATCGCCTTCCGCCCGGTGGATGCCTGCGCCTTCGGTGACATGCGGTCGGCGTTCTACGCGGGGTACGAAGAGTCCGACCGTGAGTACGTGCAGATCGGCAGCGCGGGCCGGCGGATCGCCGACGGCAGGAAATTGGTGTCCACCACGTTCGTGGTGCCCTATCCGCCGGGCTTCCCGGTGCTGGTCCCGGGTCAGGTCGTCTCCAAAGAAATCCTGTATTTCCTGGCTCAGCTCGACGTGAAGGAAATCCACGGATACAACCCGGAACTCGGCCTGTCGGTGTTCACGCCGGAGGCGTTGGCACGCCTGGAAGCCCAACGAAGCGCCGCGGCCGCCGCGGTGGGTTCTGCGTTTCCGGCGTTCGAACTTCCTTCGGACACATCCGTTTTAAATGGGGCGCGCAACGGTGACCGCGTCCAGCACGCGGTCACCGAAGGCGCTTGACAGCTGGTTCGTCGTTAGCCGCCGCAGGGCGGCCGCGCCACCATCTGTGGGCGGAAACCGTACTGCGGGGCATGGCGCCCCACGTTTCGAGCGGCCATGTTCGCCATGGGCATCCCGGGCATACCGGCCGCGGCCGCTTGCGCCGGCGCAACCAGGGGAGTGCCGATCGCCGATGAGACGCGGGTTATCTCCGACGCTGTGGTCCAGCTCGGCGGCACCGATAGCTTGCCGATCAGGGTCGCGTTGCCAGTGCTGGCCGTGACGTTTCCGAAACGGGTCGCTCCGGACAGCGCGCCACCGAGTATGCCGGCGTCGGCAGCTGCCGCCGCCGCACCGTCCCCGATTGCCACCGCACCGTCCCCAGCTGCCGCCGCTACGTCACCCCCGGCAACCAATCCCGTCCACGTCTGAAGCCGGCGACGATGGTGGCAAGGGAGTTCATCATGTTTGAGTTCGGGCCCCAGTTGTTCATGAAGTCCGTCCACCAATCTGGGGGACCGTCGTCTTTGAGTCCGTTGGCTCCGGGGTCTCGATCGTCCGCCC
This sequence comes from Mycobacterium montefiorense, assembly GCF_003112775.1. Taxonomy (GTDB): domain Bacteria; phylum Actinomycetota; class Actinomycetes; order Mycobacteriales; family Mycobacteriaceae; genus Mycobacterium; species Mycobacterium montefiorense. Next base: position 154,891 of record NZ_BFCH01000018.1, read on the forward strand.
CATTGACGACCTGTGGTGGTGGGCCAGGGGCTGTCAACTGCGCCGCGGCCATCGACGCGAGCGCGTAGCTGGTCATCGCTTGGGCGTCTTGAGCCCACATCTCGATGTATTGCAGCTGGGTGGCCATGATTGCCGGGCTGTTCTGGCCGAGGAAGTTGGTCGCCACCAGGTGAGCCAGTTGGCTGCGGTTAGCCGCGACCACTGATGGCGGAACGGTTGCAGCGAATGCGGTTTCGTAGGCGGCCACGGCTGCGTCGGCTTGCCTGGCGTTGCGATCGGCCCAGGCGGCGGTGGTTCGCAGCCATCTCGTATAGCGTGCCGCGGCGGCTCCTGCCGGTGATGCTGAGACCGGGCCGTGCCATTCGTCGTCTACCAGTGTGGTCATGGTCGAGGCAAAGGCCGACGCGGCATCGTTCAGTTCTGCGGCGACATGTCGCCATGCAGATGCTGCGGCCAGCATCGAGCCTGAGCCATCTCCCGTGTACATCATTGCGGAGTTGACCTCGGGCGGGCGCAGTGCGAAATCCGGTGGGGCAATCATCGCTCATCCTTCTAGTTTGCAATGGTTCTGATGTTGGAGCCCAGGCGAATTGCGAGCGGTTCAGCTCATAAGACATGGTGAATGACGGGTCAACACATGGCAAGTGCGCGCACGGCTGACACCGGAGGTCTTATGGACGGCCGCAGAATTCGGGGGCGTCGTTGAGGACCGTATAGGCGAGCTGCTCGAGCAATAGGGCAGCCTCCTTAGGCGCGTCGAAGCTCACATTCAGCACCTGTTTGGTGATCTGTAATGCGAGCGGGGAGTGAGCGGCGAGTGTCTGCGCAACGGTTATCGCGCAGTTCAAATGCTCTCCGGGTGACGAGATCTCAGTGACGATGCCCCACTGTTCGGCCTGTGAGGTGTCAAGGCGTCTGCCGCGCAGCACCAGGTCGCTTGCGCGCCCAGCACCCACGGCTCGAACTATTCGGGTGAGTCCACCTGAGGAGGGCAGGATCCCGATACCTATCTCGGGGAGGCCGAAAACTGCTGCAGTGTCGGCGATTCGTAGGTCGGCCGCCAGTGCCAGTTCGAGTCCGCCGCCCAGGCAGTAGCCGGTGATCGCGGCTACCGTCGGTTGCGGCAGCATAGCGAATTCCTCGTATACCCTGCCCGAGCCGCGGTAGTACTCGACGATGTCGCGCGTGGTCATGGTCTGCAGTTCGGTGGTGTCCGCGCCGGCCGAGAACACGGTATCCCCGCCTGTGATGACCACGGCCCGGCTGGATTTGACTTCCGGACTGCTCAGTGCGCGTTGCAATTCGGATTCCATGTGCGACGAGAGCGCATTGAGCTTGCGCTCTCGTCGCAGCATGATCACCGCAACGTCACCATCACGCCAGACGTCAACCGCCCCGGCAATGTCATCGAACACGTCAACCAGCATAATATATGGTAAGACTACGCATATATGGCGCGTGACACTTTTTGTAGCCGGGAGTCACTTCACGTCAGCCGGTGTGCGAAACGAGAGCAGCTGTCCCAGGCCGCGCTTGCTGGCCTCATTCGCGATGACGAGGCGTTGAATCTCTGAGGTGCCTTCCCAGATCCGGTCGACCCGCAGCTCTCGCCAGAGCCGCTCAACCGGATAGTCCCGGATATAGCCCCGGCCGCCGAAGATCTGCACTGCTCGATCGGCCACCCGATTAGATGCTTCGGACGCGGCGAGCTTTACTGTTGCAGCCTTGGCGTGCAAGGTCTTTCGCTGATCCGGGTCCGTCAGATCGGCCTGGTCGAACTCCCAGGCAACCTGGTGGGTGAGGGCTCGATTGGTGGTGATGTCGACGACCGAGTCGGCGATCATCCCCGCAATGAGCTGCCGGTTGATCAGGGGCTGGCCGCCCTGCACTCGTTCCCGCGCCCAGTCGACGGCGTGCGTCAGTGCGCGTTCCGCGGCACCGATGGTCCGCGCGCCGATCATCAATCGCTCCTCGGTGAACCAATCCCGGGTTAGTTCGAGCCCGGCGCCGACGCCGCCCAGTACTGCATTCGCACCCACTCGCACGTCGGTGAGCTGAATTCGGGGTGCTCGTAGACGAACGTGTGGGTGTAACGCGGGACGTTGGTGATCGCTACACCTGGTGTGTCGACATCCACCAGGAACATGGTCGGAGCGTGCTCCGGTTCGACGTAGGCGAGCACGATCAGATAGTCGGCGACGTCTCCTACGGTGACGAACCACTTTTCGCCGTTGATCACGTAGCCGCCGTCGCCGTCCGGGGTCGCAGTGGTCTTGGCTGCCGAGAAGTCCGATCCGGCATCGGCTTCCGAGATAGCAACCGCATCACGCCTGTCGCCACGCGCGCTGGGGATCAGGTATCGCTCGCGTTGCTCCGCAGAGGCGTGCACGAGCGGGTTGGCCGGCCGCCACACCGTGTCCCACAGTGCGTTTGTCAGCTTGCCCAGTTCGTCTTGCACCACGACCTGTTCCAGCACGCTCAGTCCAGCCCCGCCGAACTCGGTTGCCGTGTTGATCGCCTGCAAGCCCGAGTCGAGCACGGCGGCCTTGATCGAGGCGTGCGACTCGGCCGTCAGTCCGTTGTTGCGCTCACACTCGTCCTCGAATGGCATGATCTTCTCGGTGAGGGTGCGGGCGCGGGCTTTGAGCTCGCCTAGCCGTTCGGTGTATGCGAATTCCATTTATCATCAATTCCTTTCAATAGTTGATGCAACGAGTTCGGGTGCCGGATGTCCGGCGCCCAAGGCATCGGCGCCGCCGTCGATGACGACGGTGGTGCCGGTGACATAGCTCCCCGAAGGTGACGCGAGAAATGCGATCACTTCCGAGACTTCGGCTGGCGTGCCGAATCGGCGCAGCGGCACCGCCGCTTCCCAGGTGGCACGGTCCTCGGGGGAGTAGTTGCGCTCCATGCCTTCTGTCGTGATCGTGCCCGGCGCGATGCAGACGGTCCGAATCCCGAACCGGCTCCATTCCAGGGAAAGTCCCGCCGCCAGGTTCTCCAGTGCGGCTCGGGCCGCGCTCGCGTGCACCATCGAGGCGATACCGCGTCGCGGTGAGAACGCGATGAAGAAGATTGCACCCGACCGCTGTGGGATCATTGTGCGCACCGCGACCTCACGGGTCACCGCCCATGCCGCATCGACCGTGACGCGGTGCACGGCGCGCCACCCCTTGACTGTGATCTCTTCGGCGGGGGCACTGAACTGTCCGCCCGCGTTGTTGACCAGGATGTCGATCCGGCCGAACCGTTCGAGCGTGCGATCGGTCAAACGCTGAACCTGTTCGTCCTCCCTCACGTCGGTTGCAACGGCGAGTGCTCGCGCGCCAAGGGCTTCGATCTCGGCCGCCGTCTTCTCCAGCGGCTCCGGCCGCCGGCCGGCGATCACCACGTCGGCGCCGCACCTTGCCAGGTCGAGGGCAACGGCCCGGCCGATGCCGGTGCCGCCGCCGGTGACCAGGGCGACCGTCCCGCGGTGCGCGTCGGACCGTAGTACTTGGCTCATTTAGGCGACCGGCAGATCGAGGAACGCTGTACCGCGCTTGATGAGTTCGTTCGCGATGATGACCCGCTGGATTTCTGAGGTGCCCTCCCAGATCCGGTCGACGCGTACCTCGCGGTACATCCGCTCGATGGGGTAGGCCCTGTCGTATCCGCGGCCACCGAAGATCTGCAGGCAGCGGTCGACTACCCGACCCGCGGCTTCGCTCGCTGACAACTTCGCGATAGATGCCTTGGCGTGCAACGTCTTGCGGTCCACGCCATTGTCGGCCTCCCAGGCGGCCTGGTGGGTGTAGGAACGGTTGACGGCGATGTCGACCGCGCAGTCCGCCAGCATCGACTGGATCATCTGAAAGTCGCTGATCGGGGTTCCGAATTGTTTGCGCTGGATGGCCCAATCGCGGGCCAGCCGCAGCGCGCGCTCGGCCACCCCGACGGTACGTGCGGCGATCATCAGACGTTCGTCGGTGAACCAGTCCTTGGTGAGTTCAAAGCCCTGTCCGATCTCGCCCAGGACGGCATTGGCAGGGACGAAGGCGTCCTCGAAGATGAACTCGGGGTGGCCGTTGACGGCGGAGTGCATGAAGTGCGGTGTCCGGCTCAAGCGGACGCCTGAAGTGCTCTTCTCGACAAAGAACAGAGTGGATTTGTTGTCGGGCAGCACATTTGCCTGCACGAGCAGGAAGTCCGCGATGTCACCGCAAGTGACGAACCACTTCTCTCCGTTGAGCACCCACCCGCCGTCTACCGGAGTGGCAGTGGTCGCGATCGCGCCCGCGTCGGATCCGGCGTCAGGTTCGGTGGTGGCAAATGCGTCGAAACGCTCCCCGCGCAGGATGGGCAGCAAGTAGCGCTCCCGCTGCTCGGGCGACGCCAATGCCAGCACGTTGGAAGGCCGCCACGGTATGTCCCATAGGCAATTCGTGACTTTGCCGAATTCCTCCTCGACGATCACCTGCTCGAGCAGTGTGAGTCCCGCTCCACCCCACTCGACCGGCATGTTGATGCCGTACAGCCCGGCATCCATCGCCGCTTTGGCGAGCTTGTCGACTGTTTCCTGCGGAAGCGGGCCACCAGCCTGCTCGGCTTCGTTCTCGTAGCCCATCAGCAGTTCGGCGTATGCCGCTGCGCGCGCCTTGAGTTCTTGTTGGTCGGCGGTGTACGTGAAGTCCATCGCAATCTCCTAGTAGTGCTTGACGATTCGAGCGTCCAGAGCTGTTGCCCCAGACGGAGTGACTAACAACGGGTTGATCTCGAGTTCGGCGATTTCGGGGTGAGCCGCGGCGTATTGGCTGAAGCGGGCAATGGTCCGGGCGGCTGCGGAGACGTTTACCGCCGGCTTGCCGCGGTGTCCGCGGAGCAGCGGCGCGGTGCGTAACCGCTTGAGCATCTGCATTGCCGTGGCTTCGTCGATCGGCGCCAGTGCCACCTGTACATCGCGCAGCACCTCGGTGGCGGTGCCGCCCATCCCCACCAGGACGGTCGGTCCGAAACGGGAATCCCAACTGGCCCCGACGATCAGCTCGACCCCATTTGCCAGATCCGCCATCTCCTCGACCGAGAACGATGGTGGGCTCAGCTTTGCGGCAAGGCGGGCATGCGCGTTGACGAGGAGTTCGCGCGATGCCAAGCCCACCACTACACCGCCCGCATCGGACTTGTGTAGCAGTCCCAATGCCTTGAGGACGAACGGCGGACTCAGTTCTTCGGCGGCGGTACGCAGTTCGTAGATGGTGCGAATCTCGCGCGCCGCGGCGAATTCGATTCCCGCAGCCGTGAAAGCGCGGCGTGATGCCATGTAATCGGTGGCGGTCACGGGCTGTGCCGGTTTCGGCAGCTTGAGCGGGGTCGCCGTCGATGCCTGTCCGGTTACCGCGGCCAGCGCGGTGGCAGCATCCTCGATCGCGGCGAAGACGGGTACGCCGCCGTCGCGAAGGGCCCGGGTGGCCGGCGCATCGGGGAAGATCGACTGCACCGCTGTCGGTTTGGCGCCGGCAGCATCGGCGGCGATCTGTTTGGCGGCCGCACACTCGGCTGGTCCCAGACCCGTCAGACCGTCCTCACCGCTCGAATAACCGCCGAAGTACCCGGTCATCAGGATCGCGTCGACCTCGTCGCATTCCTGCAGCACCGCGAAGGCCCGCGCGTAGCTGTCGGGATTCATCTCGCCCGCACCAGCCAGGTCGACTGGGTTGCTGACGTGGGACTGTGACCACAGCACCTGCCGGAGTCGGGTCTGGGTGGGCTCGCTGAGCGCGGGAACATCGAGTCCCGCTGCCTCGGCCACGTCACAGGCGATGACGCCGTGCCCGCCACCGTCAGTCAGGACGGCGACCCGGCGTCCCCGCGGAACCGCCCGTTGCCGCAGGGCGCACAACACGTCAGCGAGTTCACGGGGAGTGCGCACCAGCGTGGCGCCTGCTACCGCGCACGCCGCGGTGATCACCGCCGAATCGCTGGTGAGAGAACCGGTGTGGGACTGGGCGCCGCGGGCAGCGGCGGTGCTCGCACCGGCGGCCAGTACCACCACCGGCGTTCCCGACCGGACCGCGGCCGCGGCCGCGTCGACGAATCCGCGGCCGTCCCGGAAGTCCTCGATATACACGGCGATCGCGGACGTCTCGGGGTGGGCCGCGCAATCGTCGATCAACTCGACAAGGTTTACGTCGGTTTGGTTGCCCAGTGAGACGAACCGCGAGATACCCAGGCCCCGAACGGCGAACAGCTGATCCAGTTCGATGGCGAGATTGCCGCTCTGGCTCAGCAGCGCGACGTCGCCGACTGCGAACTGATTCGACGACAGATAGGTCGCGGTCGTGTTATCAACGAGGCCAAGACAATTGGGGCCGACCAGCACCGCTCCTGCGTCTCGCACACGGGCTATCAGAGCATTCTCGCGTGCTCGTCCCAACTCGCCGGCCTCACCCAGACCCGCTGTGATCGCGACGATGGCACGCGCGCCCTTGGCAAGCACGCCATCGACGGCAGCCTCGAATCCGGCTTCGGGCACCGCGATGACTGCCAGGTCGATGGGCCCGTCCAGTTCGGCAATCGATCTGACCATCGGTTGTCCGAGGATTTCACCGCCACTTCGGTTGACCAACTGGATGCGGTGTCGATACGCGCCGCGACGCGCCTGCATCGCAACGGCATTGCCCCACTTGGCCGGATCGGTGCTGGCACCGACGACCGCGATCGAGGACGGGTTGAACAGGCTGGTCAGATCCCGGCTCACTTGTGCACCCGCAAGGCTCGCGCCGGGCACGCGTTCACCGCGTCGTGGGCATGGTTGTGCTCAGCGGAAGGCACGTTGTCGTCGCTCATCAGGTGGGCGTAGCCATCGTCATCGAGATCGACGAGTGCCGGAGCGGCTGCCTGGCAGAGGCCGTAGCCCTGGCAGGTGTCTTGGTCGAGGACGAGTTTCACGAGACCTCCAATGGGTTGGTGTTGATACGTGCCTTGAGTACGGGAATGGCCGCGGCGAGACGCTTTCGGCGTTCGGTGGTGCGGTAGTAGGCGTTGCCCGACAGCCCGATCAGCATCCGGTCGTGCTCGAGCACTACTTGTGCGACGGACAGAGCCAACGCGGGGTCGCCCTGGCGGTTGCCGCCGGCGACATCGAGCGCGACCTGAGCTGCTCGGTCGAGATAACGCAACCACCGCCTGCTGGTGCCCCGCAGGATGAGCCTGGTGACGTCACTGCGCTCCCGCGAAAGCGTCGACTCGTCCTTGAGGAAGCCCAGCAGTTCGGGAAGCGACTGCTCCGGCTCGGGGGTGAGGCCCAGCCAAGCGGTCGGCGTCCGGGCTGACTTTTCCCGAACGCTGCCCAACCTTTGAGCTGTGGCGTAGATCGCCCTAACCCTTGACATGTGATGCTGCACACTGGCACAGTAACAAACTAATCAGTTAGTTAGCTAGTTCCAAATTTTTCGGAAGCCGAGCAGAAGGACGCATCGCACCGATGAACGAGACATCCGTCAAGGCCAGACCGCGCCCGAAAAGCGACGTCAAACCGCTGGAGCCGGGGTTGGATTCGCGCTACTACACAGATCCGCGGGTCGGCGACCTCGAGCAGCGGCGGATCTTCGACCGCAGCTGGCAGCTGGTCGGACACGTGACCGATCTGCCGAACCCGGGGTCGCGCATCGTCGGTTCGGTGGGACGTAAAGAGGTCGTAGTCGTCCGCACCGAGGACGGCAGCATCCGCGCCCACCTCAACACCTGCCGGCACCGCGGCACCCGGCTGGTGGCAGGGCCGGGTGAGGAAAAGGCGCTGCGGTGCCCGTACCACGGCTGGACGTATCACCTCGACGGCACGCTCGTCGGGGCACCGGAGAACCGCACGATCCCGTGCCTCGACAAATCGAAACTGTCACTCTTCGGCGCCCGAGCCGAGGTGTTCTGTGGACTGATCTTCGTCAACCTCGACATGGCCGCCGAACCGCTTGGACCGCAGTTAGAGGGCGTCCGTCCGCTACTGGAGCGTTACCTCGGCGGCACGATGGAGCCGTTCGGCAAGGCGCGCATCCACGTCAACAACCCCGACCACACGCAACAGTCGAACTGGAAGGTGGCGGTCGACAACTACCTCGAGGGGTACCACGTCCCGGTCGCGCACCCAGGCCTCATGCGACTGCTCGACTACAAGCGTTATTCCGTAGAGACCGCCGATATCTATGCCGTCTACAACGCGCCGTTGCGCGACAAGGCGTCGGACAACTGGGCCGAGCGGCTTTATCAGCGAGTGGTACACCCCATGCCCGGGCTCATCGAAGAAGACCACCGCGTCTTTCGCTACATCGCGATCTACCCGAACACAGTGATCGACTTGCATCCCGACCACGTGCTGATTTGGAAGATGAACCCGCGTGGCGTCGATGAGGTCGACGTTCCCGGCGTCTATCTACGACGAGCGAACTGCGAAAAGCGCACCCGCATCGCCCAAAAGCTCAACTTCTACATCAGCGCGATCACCATGCATGAGGACGAAGACCTCGTGCAGCGGATGCAAATCGGTTTGGGCAACACCGATTTTCAGCCAGGGCCACTGTCCATGCGTGAGCGCGGTGTCGCGTGGTTCGCCGGTCGCATCCGCGCCGACTTGGGCGACCTGAACGAAGAGCTCGGTCGGTGAGGATGGTGCCTTCCGATACCAGCAGGCGCACCAGAGCCGAAATCGCGGCCGAGACCAGGGAAGCGATCCTGTCCGCCGCTTGCGAAATCATTAGCGAAGAGGGCTTTGAAAGCATTCGGATGCGGATGGTCGCCGAGCGAGCCGGGGTATCCACGGCGGCACTGCACTACCACTTCGACAACCGTGAGAAGCTCTTCGCCGCGGCGCTGCGCTATTCCTTCCAGAACACCGGTCGCGATATTTATCAGGCAAACACCGCAGCCGGTACCGCGACAGCACGCCTGGCGCGCGTCATCTCCGCGTCGCTGCCGACCACCGTCGGCTTGCGCAGAGAGTGGGCCATGTATCAGGAGTTGTGGTGTCGAGCGATCCGCGACCCGGAGTCACGCGCTCTGGCCATTGAGTTGGACCGCGCGCAGCAAGACTGGATCGCAGAAACCCTCGCCGATGGCGTGGCCAGCGGAGAGTTCGAGCTATGTGACATCGGGGCGCTCGCTCGCATGATCAGTGCGCTATGTGACGGTTTCGGTGGGCAGTTGATGCTCGGGAACCCTTCGCTGACCATCGATTCCGTCCGTGCGGCGATCTGGGAACAGGCTAGCGGTGCGCTCGGGATCGGGGACGAGTTCCCTGAAGATCTACGGCGATGAACACTGGTATCCAACGCCGCAGGTTCCTCTCCGGCAGTGCGGCCGTCGCAGCGCTTCTTGGGTTGCCCGGCTGCGCTTACCTGACGCCCACACTGCAAGCGGCCCAGACCGAGCCCGTCAAGCCCGAGATCGACGGTGATCTCGTGTACTTCAATTGGGCGGATTACGTGCATCCCAGCGTGTTCCAGGGATTTGAGCGCGAATATGGCGTCAAGGTGATCCAGTCGAATTTCGACTCGATGGAAAGTATGCAAGCCAAGCTCGCCGCCGGAAATCGCTACGACATCATCTTTCCCTCGGCGCAATGGGTGCAGAAGATGGTTGCTGCCAATCAGCTACGCGTCATCGACCCGTCGACGCTGAAGAACGCCCCGCTGATCTTCGACCACTACGCCTACTTCAGGAACCCCTGGTACGACCAGCATTCCGCGCATTCCATCCCGTTCACGATGTACAAGACCGGAATCGCTTGGCGTAAAGACAAACTCGGCGAAAAGCTCACCGGCAGTTGGTCGGACCTATGGAACGAGACATCGAAAGGGCACACGTTCGTCCTGGCTGACCGCAACGAAGTGCTCGGCATGGTTGCGCTGCTACTCGGGTACGACGTCAACACCGCCGACGACCGGGAGCTCGCGGCCTTGGTCAGGAAGTTTCGCAGCCTGCGTCCGTACCTGCGCGGCTTTTCCAGTGACGACTACAACAACTTGCTGTCCGGTGACGCCTGGATGCACCAGACCTGGAGTGGTGATATTGCCGCGTTGCTCCGGCAGGCGCAGGATCCGTCGATCTACGGATTCGAAGCGCCGATCCAAGGCGCACCGATCAATACCGATGCTTACGCGATCCCGGTCGGTGCGCGCCATCCAGGCACCGCGCTGCTCTTCATCGACTACATGCTGCGTCCGGAGAATGTCATGAAGAACATCAACCACATCGGTTATCCGATGCCAGTCCACGGGACTGAGAGCACATACGCCGATATCGTCGCGGATTTCCCGTCGTGCGCCGTCACCGTCGACGACCTGTCACGCAATCTGTATTACGCCAACAACAGTGTGGCCAAGACCCAAGCCCGTGACGCCGCCTACACGGAAATGACGGTCGGGGCATGACCACGACAACGCTGCAGACAGGAACCCCGACGCCGCGGCGCGTCCGTGGGGAACGCATGTGGACTTGGATGTTGGTGCCGGGCACCTTGTGGATGTCGGCATTCTTCGTCTTCGCGCTCTTGCTGCTCATTGCATTGAGTTTCGGAACCACCGATGCATTGGGCAACCCGCGCTTTGGCAGCACGCTCGACAACATCGCAAGCATCTTCACCCCGACCTATGTTCGGGTTATGCTGCGCAGCTTGGTGTATGCGGTAGCCGCTGCAGTGATCTGTCTGCTCATCGCCTACCCGGTTGCCTACGCGATCGCCCGGCACGGCGGGCGATACAAGAACGCTCTGGTCGCACTGCTCGTAGTGCCGTTCTTTGCCAATTACCTGGTGCGGATGTATGGCTGGCAGACGCTGCTGTCCGACGAGGGCATCCTGATGAGCTGGCTGCGCCCGCTGGGCATCTCGGCGGATTTCCAGATCCTCAATACCGCTGCCGCTGTGATCGGTGGTCTGGTCTACGGCTATGTCGTCTTCATGATCCTGCCGATCTACGCCTCGTTGGAGCGCATGGACGGCTCGCTCATCGATGCCGGGCGGGACCTCTACGGAACCTCGCTGCGTACCTTCTTGTCGGTGACCGTGCCCATGTCGAGGGCAGGCGCGTACGCGGGACTGGCACTCGTATTCCTACCTGCGATAGGCGATTTCATCAGTGCGCAGTTACTGGGCGGCCCCGACAACCTGATGATCGGCAACCTCATTCAAAACAAGTTCTTCGCCGGCCAGAACTGGCCGGGTGGCGCCGCACTGACCATGGCATTGATGATTTTGCTGCTGGTCTGCATGCTCGCCTACCTGCGACAGACCGCGCGCGATGCCAGGGCGGCACGCCGATGAGGGGATCACCGATTAATCGCAAGCCCCGCTTCGCCATTGGCGTCACGGTGCTGTTCTTCGTCCTGCTTTACCTGCCCATCATTTCGGTGGTTCTGTTCTCCTTCAACAGCAAGAAATCGCTCACCGTGTTCGACGGCTGGTCGCTTCGTTGGTATCGGGCGTTCTTCGACGACAACGAGCTGATTCAATCCCTGCACACGAGTGTGACTGTGGCGGTTATCGCGATGATCGGTTCGGTTGCGATCGGCGTCCCGCTGGCCTTCGGTCTGGTCCGTGCGCGCTCGAAGCTGGGCAACGCCGCTAACGCGATCATGCTGATTCCACTGATCACCCCGGAGATCGTCACCGGTGTCGCATCACTGATGCTGTTCAAAGGCGTTGGGCTGCACCCCTCATTGATAACCCTGATTCTCGCGGAGACGACGTTCTCGATCTCTTATGTGACGGTGATCCTGCGGGCAAGGGTCGCGGAGCTCAATCCCGAGATCGAGACTGCCGCGATGGACCTTGGCGCCACTCGCTTTCAGGCGCTTCGTCTGGTGACGCTACCGACGATGCTGCCGGCCATTATGTCGGCCGTCATCCTGATTTTCACGCTCGTCTTCGATGACTTCGTTCTCGCGTTCTTCGCCAGCGGTGTGGATCCTCAGCCGCTGTCAGTTCGCATCTACTCTGCGATCCGGTTTGGAATTCAGCCTTCGATCAACGCCGTCGGCACGCTGATGTTGGTTGCCTCATTGGTACTCATCGGGATCGCCTTACTGGTCCCGCGATTCTTCGGTAGGCGCGGCAACGGCCTCAACTTATTAGGAGGATGAGAATTGTCCACAACGATAGGTGATGTGAACTTGGTTCCAGCCGGCGAATCGGCGGGACCGCCCGCTGAGCCCGCCGTGGCTGCGGTCTCGCTCCGCAACATCTCGAAGTCGTACGGTGATAGCGCAGTGGTGCGGGACTTAAACCTTGACGTCGCGGCGGGTGAATTCTGTTCCCTGCTGGGACCTTCCGGCTGCGGGAAGACCACCACCCTGTGGATGCTGGGCGGCTTTGTCAATCCGACCTGCGGCCAGGTGTGGTTGCACGGCAACGAAGTCACGCATTTGCCGCCGAATCGCCGCGACATCAACACGGTTTTCCAGAGCTACGCACTCTTCGACCATCTCTCCGTGTGGGACAACGTCGCGTTCGGGTTGCGCCGCCGCAAGGTTGGCAAATCCGAGATAACCCGGCGCGTCGGTGAGATGCTCGAAATGGTGCGACTGACCGGTCGGGACAAAGACAAACCGAGCGCACTGTCCGGAGGCCAGCGCCAGCGTGTCGCGCTGGCCAGGGCGCTGGTCAACCGTCCATCTGTGCTGTTGCTCGACGAGCCACTTGCGGCGCTGGATCTCAAGCTGCGCAAGACGATGCAGGTGGAACTCAAGCGCATCCAACGTGAGGTCGGAATCACCTTCGTGTTCGTCACGCACGACCAGGAGGAGGCTCTGACCATGTCGGACCGCATCGCGGTGATGAGCGGCGGCATCATTCAACAATGTGGGACACCCGAGGGTATCTACGAGCGGCCCGCGAATCGATGTGTTGCAGAGTTCATCGGAACCGCCAATCTGATGACCGGAACATACCTGGGAACCGGTATCACACTGCCGGCGGGCGTGGTGCTACGCACGGGTCGGCTCGACGGTCGTGTCGCCGGCGACGAGGTCACGATCGCGGTGCGCCCCGAGAAGATTTGGATGTCCGAACTCAAACCCGACATGGTGCAGACCGATGCCATTCTCAAGGCGACTATTTACGGTGGAGCCACCACCACATACCTGTTCGAAATTGCACCGGGAATTGAGCTTTCGGTGCTCGAACAGAACTTGGACTCGGCGCGCACCGAGGAACGTTGGGCCGATGGCGAGCGGGTCCGAATCGGTTGGCACGCCGAACACTGTCTCGTACTCTGAGGAGAATAAGGAACTAGAACAATGTCCTACGATGTAGCCGTTCTCGGTGCCGGCCTGTCCGGCCTGTCTGCTGCCCGAGACCTGATGAAGGCCGGAGCCGACGTTATTGTCCTCGAGGCTCGCGGCAGAGTGGGCGGACGCGTTGAGCAGATCACGCTCGACGATGGCCGCATTGTCCAGCTCGGTGGTGAGGTGGTTGGTACCGGGCATACCGCGTATCAGAAGCTAGTCGCTGAGCTCGGGCTCACCTTGATTCCGAGTTACGTTGCCGAGCCGGGTGAGCTCACTTACGTTTTGGATGACCAGACGTATATCGGCGACGAACCGACGTGGTTTTCCAACGACGACCAGCGCAGCATGCGAGAGGTGAAGCACGAGTTCGCGGCGCTCGCCGCGACCGTCGACCCGGATGACCCGTGGTCGCACCCGGACGCGGTGTCGCTGGACGCCATGCCCGTGATGAGCTGGCTGCGCTGCATTGGTGCAACTCCGAACGTGCGGCGTGCACTCGAGGCGGGCCAATTGGGTCTGAGTTCGGGTTCCTTCGAACGGACTTCACTGCTGGCATTGCTGCGCAAGGCAGCCAGCATGCCGAGTAAGGAGCTGTACGCGTACGACGAATGGGAGAACCTTCGGGTGGCCGAGGGATCGGCCACGGTGGCACTGCGGATGGCCGCCGAGTTAGGTGACCGCATTCGGTTGAGTTCCCCGGTTCGCTCGATCAAGGTGGCGTCGGGAAGCAGTGCTGTACAACTGGTTTCGGGCGAGTTGGTGGAGGCGAACGCCGTGGTGAGCTCGCTTCCCGCCGGCCCGTTCCGGGACATCGCCGTAGAGGGTGTGTCCGACGCCCGCCTGGAGTCGCTGCGCCGGCAGCGTCACGCCTTGGCCGCGAAGTTCGTCGCCGCATACGAGCGGCCGTTCTGGCGCGATCGGGGGCAGAACGGCTTGACCGAATCCGAAGGCATCCTTGGGTCTTCGTGGCCGCAGACCGAAGGGGTGCTCTCCTGCCTCGTTCCGCCGGAGCGCATCGCCGCCTACTTGTCCACCTCGATGGAGCACCGCCAAGAGGAGGCGCTTGCCGAGCTGGCAAACTGGTTCGGAGCGCCGGCGTTGACCCCGGTCGCGACTTTCGAGCGGTTGTGGGGGACAGATCCCTGGACTCAGGGATACGTGACGCAGTGGCGTCCGGGCGATGTCCACCGAGTTGGTCGGTTGCACGGCACCCACGAGCCACCCTTCTACGTGTGCGGCTCCGACCAGTGGGTGGCGGGTTACATGGAGGGCGCGGTTCGCACCGGTCGCGCCGCTGCTGCCGAAGCGCTGGTACGCGGATGAGCACGATTGAGGTTCTCGACCCGGCGACCGCGCAACAGATCTCGTCCATCGAGGACATGGACGAGGCCGCCGTCGACGCCGTAGTCGCCACGGCGCGCGGGGCTTTCGACGCGGGCAAGTGGTGGCCTGGCACTCCCGACGACGAGCGCGGGCGAGTGTTGGCGCGTGCTGCGGAGTTGGTGCGCGCCATGGCCGACGAGTTGGCCCGGCTCGAGTCGCTGGATGTCGGCAAGCCGCTCGCCGAAGCGCAGTGGGACGTGGCGGAAGCCGCCCGGATCTTCGAGTACTACGCCGGCTGGCCAACGAAATTGGCAGGGGAGAGCTTTCCCGTCTCGGCCGAGGCGCTGAGCATCGTCGTCCACGAACCCATCGGGGTGGTCGCCGCGATCACCCCTTGGAACTACCCCTTGATGCTGGCCGCCCAAAAGGTCGCGCCGGCATTGGCTGCCGGTTGCAGCGTGATCCTGAAACCGGCTCAGCAGACACCCCTTACCTCGCTGCGGTTACCGGAGATCTTCGCTCAAGCGGGATTGTCCGACGGGGTGTTTCAGGTGGCGACGGGCGGCGCCCGAACGGGCGCCGCCCTGGTCGCCCATCCCGGGGTGGACAAGGTGTCGTTCACCGGATCGTCCGCGGTGGGCCGGCTGGTACTGCGTTCGGCGGCGGATTCGATCAAGCGGGTCGGGGTGGAGCTGGGTGGCAAATCGCCGAACATCGTCTTCGGCGACGCCGACCTTGCGGCGGCCATCGCCGGCACCGCGGCGGGGGTGTTCGCAAATCAGGGCCAGATCTGCTCCTCGGGTTCGCGCGTCTACATCCACGCGGATGTGTATGACGAAGTGCTGGAAGGCATCTGCGCGATCGCGGCCGACCTCAAACTGGGCGCCGGACTGGATCCCGACACGACGATGGGCCCGTTGGTAAGCCAGGTTCAGCAGGAGCGTGTCACGGAGTACATCCGCATCGGCGCCAAGGAAGGCAATGTCGCGGTGAGCGGTCGTTTGCCGACCGACCCAGGCCTCGAGAACGGCTTTTTCGTGCCGCCCACGGTGCTGGAAGTGGCGCACACGGCGGTCGTCGCGCGCGAAGAGATCTTCGGTCCGGTGATGGCGGTGGTGCGATTCACCGACACCGACGAGGTGCTCCGGATGGCCAACGACAGTCCGTACGGTCTCGCCGCGACGCTGTGGACGTCCGACCTCAGCCGCGCCCTGAGCGCCGCCCGCGCGATTCGGGCGGGCGTGGTGTGGGTGAACGAGTCGCAGACGGCGCCGCTACAGGCGCCCTGGGGCGGGTTCAAACAGTCTGGTATCGGACGCGAATTGGGTGCGCACGGGCTGGAAGAATACCTCGAGTCCAAGCACATCTACATCAACCACGGGTGACGCTAAGGCTTTTCGTTATCCGCGCAGTACCGAGATGAACACGCGTGCCGCTGCTACGGCCCGCTGCGGATCACCCGCGATGACTGCGTCGACCAACTCAGTATGTTGAGCCTCGTATGAGGCCCGGATACCGACCGGGCGGACCTCGACCGATCGGCTCAGCGTTGGCAGCAGCAGATCGTAGAACTGCAGATAGACCTCGTTGTGGCTGGCCGCGACGATCGCCCGGTGCAGCGCCACATCGGCCGAAACCATTTCAGTACGTTGGGATTCGGTGTCGGGATCTCGACTCCACAGTTCATTTCGCCGCACCAGTATTGCCTGCAAAGTCGAAATGTCAGTTGCGTCGCGCCGCTGGGCTGCCAGCGATGTGGCGGTAACTTCCAACGCCTCGCGTAACTCCAACACATCGCGTTCGCGTGCTGCGGCAAAGTATTCGGCGAGCGCGCCGCAGTGCTCGTCGTTGCTGACGACGTATGTGCCCGACCCTTGTCGTCGTTCGAGCATTCCCGCGTGTACGAGCGCCTGCACCGCCTCCCGCACGGTGTGACGCGACGCCCCGGTCATTTCGCACAGCTCCGGTTCGGTTGCAATGCGCTCGCCGACCTGCCACCGCCCAGACGTGATTTCGTCGCGCAGCTGATCGCAGACCTGCGCGACGAGTGTCTGGCGCCGAACTGGTTGCACGATCCGATGGTAGCCCGGTTTGACGAATTCATAGAATCATCCGATGATTTGATGAATATCCCCTACGAGAACGAGACAATGGCTGCGATTGCGAATGCCCAGGTTGAGCCCCCTGTAGCCCAGCGACGCCTGGTTGCCGGGCGAATTACCGTCCTGCTGGCGATCGTCCTGTTCTCGCTGGCGCTGCGTGCCGCGGTCACCTCACTGACACCCTTGTTGTCGCGAGTGTCAGGTGACATGGGCTTCGGCAGCACGATCGCCGGCCTCTTCGGGATGCTTCCCACCGCGATGTTCGCCCTGGCCGGATTCGTTGGCCCTGCGCTGGGCCGCAAGATCGGGCTCGAACGATTGGCTTTGTGCGCGGCTGTCGCGACAGCCGCTGGCCTTGCGGGCCGTTCGGTGGTGCCGAGCGTGGCGGGGCTGCTGGGGCTGATGACGGTCGCGCTGGCAGGCATGGGGATCGGCAATATCGTGATCCCACCGTTGATCAAGCGCTACTTCGCGGATCGGGTCGCGTCGATGAGCGCCGTCTACACGGCCTGTATCCAGTTGGGCACCATCATTCCTGCTGCCCTGGCGGTGCCCATCGCCGACGCGCAGGGCTGGCGAGTGTCGCTCGGGGTGTGGGCGCTGATCCCGCTAGCCGCGCTGCTGCCGTGCATCATGATCACCCTGCGGCCGCACGAGGCTGCTACCGCGGATCGCCGCGCTGGCGCACCGCAGGCAATCGGAGTTGTGTGGCGATCACCTGTCGCGTGGGGCTTGACCGTGATGTTCTCGATGACCTCATTGAATACCTACGCGTTGCTGACCTGGATCCCGCAGGTCCTCACCTCGGCCGGTGGCAGCGAGGCGTTCGGCGGTGCCATGGTTGCGGCCTTCTCGATCAGCGGGCTTGTCGCGGCGTTTGTCACGCCGGCCTTGTTCGCCAGGATCGCGAACCCCTTCCCTGTCGTGATCGGTTGCGCGGTCTGTTATTTGATCGGTTTCGCCGGATTGCTCTGGCTTCCGCTGACGGCAACTGTCGTTTGGGTGCTCATCGTTGGACTCGGTCCCAGCACGTTCCCGGGGGCGATTACGTTGATCAATCTCCGTTGCCGCACCGGGGCGGGCGCGACGGCGCTATCGGGCTCCGTTCAGGGTGTCGGCTACTTGGTCGCTTGCGCCGGACCGCTGGTTTTCGGTGTTCTGCACCAGATCAGCGGCCAATGGGCGTTGTCGTTCGGCTTCCTAGTGGTCACCGTCGTGGCGTTGATCGTTGGCGGATACCAGGCCTGCCAGCCCCGGTATCTCGAAGACACCACCGGCTAGATAAGCAATATGAACTGTCAATATATAACGGGTCGACGCAGAAAACCGGGTGAAACTGTGAAGCGTATTCTGCTCAGATGGTGCGTTACCCATCTAACCGGCAGCTGGCGGGTCAGGCGGCGTATGACCTCCGGCTGTTAGTAAGCCGGCTGCGGCGTCGCCTCAAACACGAGTACGACAACAAAGGGCTTACTCCGTCACAGATCTCAGTGATCAGTCGGCTCTCCCACGATGGCCCGGCATCAGCAAGCGACCTGGCCGCAGCTGAGGGCGTTCGCCGCCAATCGATGGCAGCGATTGTCAATCACTTGGATAGGTCCGGTTTACTCACTCGCACACCGGACCCTGAAGACGGGCGCCGGCAGCTGCTCGGTCTGTCCAGCGAGGCGGTCCGAGATTTGCAGCAAGGTCGCCAACTCCGCGATCAGTGGCTTGCCGACGAGCTGCGCGACCGCTACACCGATGAAGAGCTGCAACTGATTGCGGCAGCCCTGACGCTATTGACCCGGCTGGCCTAGGATTTCGCTCGGAAGTGCGCACTCGGCCGACGAGCGGAAAGATATGTTCGATCGCGAAGTCATGGTGGGCTTTCGATAGGCTCGCCATTGCGTCGGACACGCATACCACTTCGTAGCCCAGTTGCAGAGCTTCTCGCGCAGTTTGCTCGACGCCAAAGTTGGTAGCGATACCGGCCAACACGATCGAGCTGATGCCGCGCATGCCTAGTTCGTTGTCGAGTTGCGTGGAAGTAAATGCGCCCCACCCGTGCTTGGTGATTTGAATATCTGAATCCTGTTGTCCCAGTTCCACAACAATGCTATCCCAGCCGGACGGCATCGTATCAGGCAGTGGCGGCATAGGCATGTCGGCAACTGGACGTCTGTTGAGGGGATAGGACACGTTGACCAGCACTACCGGCGCGTTGAGCTTACGAAAATGATCAGCCAATCGCCGAGCGACACCGACGACTTGATACCCGGTGCGCGGCGCATGCGGAAGGTGTACCATGCCGTTTTGCAAGTCGATCAGGATCAGGGCTGTTGTCGTGGGATCTAGCAGTATTTCGCGGGAATCCATTGGAGTGCTTTCTATTTCGTATTTCAGGACGGGACGACGGTTTCGGGCCGGTGGTAGATCCACGGCCTGTTCCGGTAGTCGCGTGTGCGGAATCGTTCGATTTGGTCACGCAACTGCAATGTATTGCCGATCGCATCAAGCCCGTTGAGTAGCTGGTTGCGTGCCCGCTTATCGAGAGTGAATCGGTGACGTGGACCAGCGACGGCACCGACTTCGCATGCCAGGAGGTCGATCTCGATGCGTGGCACGGTTAGCGAGGTTTGCGACCCGAAGGTTTCTGCGACCAGTCGTTGATGGTCGCCAGCAGGTAGCGGCAGTGGGAGCAGGCCGTTGCCAATGCAATTGTTCTGGAAGATGGTCGCGAAGCTTGGCGCAATAACGGCACGAAAACCGTTGTCGCGCAACGCCCACACCGCTGATTCCCGTGAGCTTCCACACCCGAAGTTCTGGCCGGCCACCAGGATGGTTGCCCTGTCGTAGGGCTTCTGGTTGAGCACAAAATCCGTTCGCGGGCAACCTTGTTCGTCGGATCGCCAATCGAGAAACAAGGCCTCCTTGAAAGAGCCGTGTTTAGCGAGTTCTGACGGCTTGAATCGGGACGGGCTGAGGGCGTCGGTGTCTACGTTGGCCCGCAGCATGGGAGCCGCGATGCCGGTTACCTGCTGAAATGGTTCCATGATTGTTGTCACACCTGTCTGGGGTCGGTGAGTCGGCCGGTAATGGCGCTGGCAGCTACTGTCGCGGGACTAGCGAGGTGGGTGCGTACTCCGGGGCCTTGCCGGTTTTCGAAGTTGCGGTTGGTGGTGCTCGCGACACGTGATCCCGGCGGGAATCGATCACCACCGGCGTAAAAGCACATGCCACAACCTGATTCACGCCACTGAAAGCCTGCTTCGATAAATACCTTGTCGATACCTTCCGCCTCGGCCGCATGGCGCACCGCGGTGGATCCCGGCACACACAATGCTGTGACGCCGTCGGCGACCGTATGTCCGCGCAGCACCTCGGCGGCCACCCGCAGATCGCTGAGCCGGGCATTGGTGCAGGAACCGATGTAGGCGGCATCGATCGCAATCTCGGCAAGCGGGGTGCCTGGTAGCAATCCCATGTACCGCAATGCTTGTTGCGTGCCAGCGGGATCGGCTGTGTCGGCCGGATCGGGGATCGTGGTGTCGACGGCTCCGCCGTGAGCAGGGCTGGTACCCCACGTGACATGAGGCGCCAGGGCCGCGGCGCCGATGTGTGCGGTGCGCGCGAACACGGCGTCGGGGTCGCTGGCGAGGCGTTGCCACGCGTAGGTGGCTGCCGCCCAGTCATCGCCGCTGGGCGCGTAGGGACGCCCGGCCAGGTAATCCAGCAAGGTGTCGTCGGGAGCGATGACCGCTGTGCTAGCGCCGGCCTCAGTGGCCATATTGCACAATGTCAAACGCCCCTCAACGTCAAGAGAACTGACCGCTTGGCCGCGAAACTCGATCGCGTGCCCGGTGGCGCCGTTGGCACCGATGGTGGCAAGCAACGCCAGATTGAGGTCTTTGGCGTACACATGGTGGCCCAGCGGACCGTCGAAAGATACGAGCATGTTCGCTGGACGGCGCATCGCGAGTGTTTGTGTGGCCAAAGCGTGTTCGCAGTCCGTCACGCCCACGCCCCATGCCAATGCGCCCATCGCACCAAGCGTGGGGGTGTGGCTGTCGCAGCAGATCATCGTGGTGCCCGGCAGGGCAATGCCTTGCTCGGGAAACACCACGTGTGAGATGCCTTGGCGGTCATCGTCAACATCGAAGAGACTCACCTGGTGTTGGAGCGCTTGCTCCCGGAAGGCATTGATAAACATGGCACCGCTCGGAACTGGGGTTGAGCCCGAGGGGTCACGATTGGGTCGGGTGTCGACCACATGGTCCATCGTGCCGAAGACCAGGTTTCGGTCAAGTGGGCTGCGCCCCTCGTCAGTGAGTGCACGTAAAGCTAGCCCGCCGCTGCGGTCGTGCAGCAGTATACGGTCGATGTAGATCAACGAAGTGCCGTCATCGAGCTCGGCGACAACGTGGTCGTCCCAGATCTTGTCCATGATGGTGCGAGGCCGGGCGGTCATGCTAGGTACCGTGCTTCGAGTTCTTCGACCTCGCTCATGCCAAATAGTTTGTGCGCGTCGCGAAATGGTAGTAGCAGATGATTAAGACCGGCGGTGTCGCCGTCTTTGCGGATGCGTGCTAATGTCTCGCGCATGCCGCCCAGGGCGGCCAGCAGCAGTACTCCGGGCAGGCTTACTCGGGCAATGCCAAGTTCTTGTAGTTCGGTGAGAGTCAACCGCTCGGGTGATTTCCCGCCCTCAACGATGTTGACTGCCACGGGGCCCTGGATGTTGTTGACGGCGTGCCGAATTTCTTCTCGTGACGTCACTCCCTCGACGAAGATCATTGTGGCCCCAGCCCGCAGATAGGCGTTGCCCCGGCGGATCACCCCTGGCAATCCTTCGACCGCGAGCGCATCGGTGCGGGCATTGATCACAAAATCTGGGTCCCGCCGCGCATCGGCGGCGGCGTGGATCTTGGATACTGCCTCCTCGAGACTTATCAACTCCTTGCCGGCGAGGTGGCCGCAGCGCTTGGGGGAGAGTTGGTCCTCGAGGTTTATTCCTGCCGCACCGAGGTCTTCAAACGATCTGACCGTGTAGTAGCTGCTGACGGCGTTGCCGAAACCATTGTCGCCGTCCGCCATTACCGGCACATCCACGCTGCGTACGATGCGTGCGGTGCAAGCCGCCATGTCGTCGAGTGAAATCAACGAGTAGTCCGGCCGTCCGCAGTGGAAACCGGAGATCGCCGCGCCGCTGCACTGCAGCGCGGTATACCCAGCTTGTTCGGCCAGTTTCGCGCTGCTGGTATCGAAAACACCTGGCATAACCAATAGCTGGGGATCAAGAATCAGATCCTTGAGAATCGATCCTTTACTCATCTTGTCTCCTCTGCTAGCGCGGTGGTGTTGCACGCCAAAAGCGCCAGCGCTCCTGAAAGCTGACTTGGTGTGTGGCGCTGTGGCGTACTCACTAACAACGGACGGTTGCGGACCGTCTGGCCGATCGAGCGGGCGGGATGCCCGGCGAGGCTATCGTCAGCAGCCTATAATAGGCAGGGTAAACTGTCAAATAGTGAACCGTTACGGCTGCCGCCGACTGGTGCTTCTCGTGCCGGCTGTCGCCGACACATCCGGGTTCTGGAAAGCCTTGTGCGTGGCTTCTTTTGGTTGCAAACCAACACTATGAGATCGTCTCCCAATGCCACGGTTTCGAACCACGCTGCTGCCGCGCCTCGCCGGGTTCAAGATGACATGGCTTGCCCTGATTGGCGTTGGCGTTCTGGGCTCTGCGCGCTACCCCCCTCATCGCGGTTACCACTACCCAGCCCCCGTCATGGAAAGCTAACACCATGGGTACTGTGACGGTTCACTTCGGGAGACCCACAAAATTCCAACGGCTGAAGTACACCCAGCTATACGACAAAAAGCCGTTCCCCGATGCGGTGCTGCTGTATTACGACAATGGAATGTATGCCATCTTGTCCGAAGGTGAACACCACTATGGGACCTACGTGATGCAGGGAACTTTCACCGACCCGGCCTACACCGTGAATTTCATATCGCTGCCATCGCTGGATTGGTCAGGCATCAGCGTCCTTCACACTCTCGTCTTCGACACGGCCACGGCGACCTTCAGCCAGCGGCTCATCAACCCTCAAGACCCGAACGTGCCCGAGCAATCGGGCGGCTTCACCACGTTTGACAACACGGTTGCTGACCCCACCCAGTTGACCTGGGACTCGGTGCAAAAACTCGGGCGATGACACCGGACGCCAGGCTCGCGCCTGCAGCCAATGACGTCCGGTGCCCCGACAACCCGATTCCACACATCAGCACCAGCACCCAATCCAGAGGATGTGGCAATTCCCCCGCGAACGGTTCTGATCACCGGGATCGCAAAGGCGGCGCTTTTCCGCAGGTGGCGCAATAGCCACCCCGGCCCGGGTTTGCGCTGGTCGCCGCTGAAGTTCATCCGGCGCAATACCTCAACCTGCCATCGCGGTTGCTGATTGGCCACCCGAAATATGCCCCTGAGCTGCGTTAGCGTGGCGGCGTGGTTGATGCGATACCCATTCGCGGACCCCGGGCCGACCGTGCTCGCCGGGTGGCCGACGTGCTGCGCCAGCAGATCCACGCGGCGGCCTATCCCGACGGCCTGCCGGCCGAAAGCGTATTGGCGGCCGAGTTCGCGGCGTCGCGCAACACTATTCGCGAGGCTCTGGGCATCCTCAAGTATGAGGGTCTGATCGACCGCGGACCCAAGGTCGGCACCCATGTCGCGCAGCGCAAGTACGACCACCGGATCGACTCCCTGCTGGGATTGAAAGAGACCTTCAAACACATCGGCGAAGTGCGCAACGAGGTGCGCGCCGCCATGCTCGTGGTCGCTCCACCCGCGGTGGCCGGCCGGCTGGCGCTGGAGCCCGGGGAGCAGGCGGTGTTCATCGAGCGGTTGCGCTACCTCGGTGACCTGCCGCTCAGCCTCGACCTGACTTATCTCGCTCCCGATATCGGAACCCAGATTCTGGATCACCCCCTGGAAAACAACGACCTCTTCGCGCTCATCGAGCAGGTGAGCGGACACCGGCTGGGCTCGGCGTCGCTGGCGCTCGAGGCCATCCCGGCCGACGCGCATTCGGCGGCCACCCTGCAGGTGCCCGACGGCGCGGCGCTGCTCATGCTCGAGCGCGTCACCAGCCTCGACGACGGCAGACCCGTGGACTTGGAGTACATCCGGATGCGGGGGGATCGAATCACCATGCGCGGCAATCTAATAAGGAGCAAGCCATGACGCTGGTTGGCAACAACCGAGTCGACGTCCCGGTCACTATCGACGAGTCGCTGTGTATCGACGGCTGTACGCTCTGCGTCGAGATCTGTCCGCTGGATGCGCTGGCCATCAACCCCGACACCGGCAAGGCGTTCATGCACGTCGACGAGTGCTGGTACTGCGGCCCCTGCGCCGCGCGCTGCCCGACCGGTGCTGTGACGGTCAATATGCCGTATCTACTTCGCTGAAATACCCTACAGCCCAGGATCTTTTATGAAACGACACGCCACTGTGCTGGTGTCGGTCGCCGTCGCGATCATCGCGGCCCTGTCCGGTTGCTCGCTGGAATCACTCTCGGCGTCCTCCGGTGTGGTCAACGTCGTCATCGGCTATCAGTCCAAGACCATCAACACCGTGACCGCGGGGACCCTACTGCGCGCGCAGGGCTATCTCGAGCACCGGCTCGCCGACATCACTACCCGCACCGGCACCAAATACGCGGTCCGGTGGCAGGATTACGACACCGGTGCCCCGATCACCGCACAGATGCTGGCCGAGAAGATCGACATCGGCTCGATGGGGGATTACCCCATGCTGATCAACGGTTCCAAGACGCAGGCCAACCCGCTGGCGAAAACTGAGATCGTCTCGATCACCGGCTACAACCCCAAGGGCGCCCTGAACATGGTGGTGGTGGCGCCCGGTTCGTCGGCCACCACATTGAACGACCTGGCCGGCTCGAAGGTCTCGGCGAGCGTGGGCTCGGCGGGTCATGGCACGTTGATGCGGGCGCTGGACCGGGCCGCGATCTCAGGCGTGGAGGTACTCAACCAGCAGCCACAGGTGGGTGCCTCGGCTCTGGAATCCGGTCAGGTGCAAGGCCTTTCGCAGTTCGTCGCGTGGCCCGCGCTGCTGGTTTTCGACGGCAAGGCCAAACTGCTGTACGACGGCGCCGAACTGAACCTGCCGACCCTGCACGGTGTGGTGGTGCGTCGCTCGTATGCGAGCGCTCACCCGGAGGTGCTGGGGGCGTTCCTGCAGGCGCAACTTGATGCCACGACTTCCTCAACCAGAAGCCATTGGAGGCGGCCCGCATCGTCGCCCAGGGCAGCGGGCTGCCGCAGGAAGTGGTCTACCTCTACAACGGTCCCGGCGGCACCTCGTTCGATACCACGCTCAAGCCATCGCTGATCGAGGCGCTGAAAAACGATGTCCCGTACCTGAAGTCGATCGGTGACTTCGCCGACCTCGATGTGGCCGGCTTCGTCCAGGATGCGCCGCTGCGCGCCGTGTTCGGTGCTCGCGGCCGCAACTACGACGCCACCCTGGCCGCTTCCGCCAACCCGTCGGTGCTTAGCGGGGATCCCGCCCTGGCAAGCGAACTGTGGCTGGACGGCTCCGATTCGACCGAGACGATGGCCAACCCGAACGGCCTGCTTAGGGCGGTCCGGGATGCGACCGCCCGCGGTACCAAAGTGCGCGCCGCTTATGTTCCCGACGCTGAGCTGGGCACCCGGTGGTTCGCCGACAAGGTGGTCTGGGTGAAAGACGGTCAGAACTACCTGCCGTTCGGAACTCCGGCCGGCGCGCATCGCTATATCGCCGCTCACCCTGGCGGCGCCATCGTGAATTACGAACAGGCCCTTGGAGGATCGGTATGACCGCTTTCCTGACCGGCGACCCGGCAGCGCCGGTCACCGGCCACGTCGTCGACGTGGTCGCAGCGACCGGCGCCCCGCGGCGTGCCGCCTCGCCATGGTTTCCGCGGCTGCTGCGGCTGGCCTCGGTTGCCGCCGCCATCGGGCTGTGGCAGGTGCTGACCGCGGACAAGGTGCGGCTGCTGCTGCGATTCGACACGTTGCCGACCGTCACCGAGGTCGTGCACGCGCTGCAGCGCCGGCTCGGCACCTATGAGTACTGGCTTGACCTGGCGCAGTCGTTGATCCGTATTCTCACCGGTTTTGGACTGGCCGCCGTGATCGGCGTCGCGACGGGAGTGTTGCTGGGCCGCTCCCGGTTGTTCGCCAACACCTTTGGCCCGTTGGCAGAGTTGGCCAGGCCCATCCCGGCGATCGCGATCGTGCCGGTGGCGATTCTGCTGTTCCCCACCGACGAGTCGGGCATCGTGTTCATCACGTTTCTGGCGGCCTACTTCCCGATCATGGTGAGCACCCGGCATGCGGTTCGGGCGCTGCCCACCCTGTGGGAAGACTCGGTGCGCACCCTCGGCGGCAACCGGTGGGACGTCCTGAAACAGGTGGTGCTGCCTGGCATCCTGCCGGGAGTGTTCGGCGGCCTATCCGTCGGCATGGGGGTGGCGTGGATCTGCGTGATCTCCGCGGAGATGATCTCGGGCCGCCTCGGGATCGGCTACCGCACCTGGCAGGACTACACCGTGCTGGCTTACCCCCAGGTGTTCGTCGGCATCATCACCATCGGCGTGCTGGGATTCGCGACAGCAGCGGCCGTCGAAGTCGTGGGCCGTCGGGTGACCAGCTGGCTGCCGCGCGCCAAGGAGGAGCAGCGATGACTACAACAAGTAACGCGATGAGTCTCGAAGTGGACCGAGTTCGCTTGTCCTACACCGATGATCCGGTGATCGACGGGCTGAGCATAGCCGTACGTCCGGGGGAGATCCTGGTGCTCACCGGTCCCTCGGGTTGCGGCAAGTCGACTGTGCTGCGCGCCCTGGCGGGACTGCTACGACCCGACCACGGCCGGATTCTGGCCGACGGCGCCGACGTGACCACCACCTCCGGCGACCGGGGGATGGTGTTCCAGGACAACGCATTGCTGCCATGGCGCACGGTGCGGTCCAACATCGAATTGGCGCTGCGGCTGCGGGGCGTGCCCCGTGCCCGACGCCGAGCGGAGGCCAACCGCTGGATAGCCGAGCTCGGTCTCACCGGCTTCGGCGACTACCTGCCCAAGAGCCTCTCCGGTGGCATGCGCCAGCGTGTCCAGCTGGCCCGCGGCCTGGCCGGGACGCCGCGTGCGGTGATGATGGACGAGCCGTTCGGTGCCTTGGACACTCAAACCCGTACGGCCATGCAGCGGTTGCTGATCGAAACCTGGAGCGCTTATCCGACGACGATCGTCTTCGTCACGCACGACGTCGACGAGGCGCTGCTGCTGGGTGACCGCATCGCGGTGCTGGGCAAGGCCGGACAGCCGTTACGTGCTCTGGTCGACGTGCCCGAGCCGCGCGTCGACCAGCAGCGCAGCGCCGTTCGCGCCGAAGTCATTGCCGCACTAGACCATTCGGCGGTAGCCGCATGATGCAGATACCGGATGCTGCCACACCGGTACGCCTGGACTGTGACGTGCTGGTCGTCGGCGGCGGCACCGCGGGAACCATGGCGGCGCTGTCGGCCGCCGAGAACGGCGCGCGGGTGCTGCTGCTGGAGAAAGCCCATGTGCGGCACTCCGGTGCGCTGGCGATGGGCATGGACGGGGTCAACAACGCCGTCATCCCGGGCAAGGCCGAGCCGGAGGACTACGTCGCGGAGATCACCCGTGCCAACGACGGAATCGTCAATCAACGCACCATCTACCAGACCGCCAGCCGGGGGTTCGCCATGGTGCAGCGGCTGGAGCGCTACGGGGTGAAGTTCGAAAAAGACGAGCACGGCGAGTACGCGGTGCGCCGGGTGCACCGCTCGGGTTCTTACGTGCTGCCCATGCCGGAGGGCAAGGACGTCAAGAAGGCGCTGTACCGGGTGCTGCGGCAGCGGTCGATGCGAGAGAAGATCCAGATCGAGAACCGCCTGATGCCGGTGCGGGTGCTGGTCGACGACAGTTCCGGGGAGCCGCGTGCCGTCGGCGCCGCGGCGTTGAACACGCGCACCGGCGAATTCGTCGCCATCGGCGCCAAGGCGGTCATCCTGTCGACGGGGGCCTGCGGTCGGCTCGGGCTGCCCGCATCGGGCTACCTGTACGGCACCTACGAGAACCCGACCAACGCCGGGGACGGGTACGCGATGGCGTACCACGCGGGTGCCGAGTTGTCCGGAATCGAGTGCTTCCAGGTCAATCCGCTAATCAAGGACTACAACGGCCCGGCCTGTGCTTACGTGGCGAACCCATTCGGCGGCTACCAGGTCAATTCGGACGGCGAGCGGTTCGTCGACTCCGACTATTGGTCGGGCCAGATGATGGCGGAGGTCAAAAGTGAAATCGACTCCGCGCGCGGGCCGATTTATCTGAAGGTCTCGCACCTGGCCGACGAGACGCTCACGGCGCTGGAAAACATCTTGCACACCACCGAACGTCCCACCCGGGGCACATTCCACGCCAACCGTGGCCATGACTACCGGACGCACGACATCGAGATGCACATCTCCGAAATCGGCTTGTGCAGTGGTCATTCCGCTTCCGGTGTCTGGGTCGACGAGCATGCGCGAACCACGGTCCCCGGGTTGTATGCCGCGGGCGATCTGGCGTGTGTCCCGCACAACTACATGATCGGGGCCTTCGTATTCGGCGATCTGGCCGGCAGTCACGCCGCCTCGGTGCGCACAGAAGTGACTGCGCCGCAGCGACTTCCGGACGATCAACTGCGTGAGGCGCACGAGCTGATCTATCGGCCGCTGCAGCATCCGGATGGGCCGCCGCAGCCACAGGTCGAGTACAAGCTGCGGCGGTTCGTGAACGACTATGTGGCGCCACCGAAGACGGCGGCCAAGCTGTCGATCGCGGTGCGCTCTTTCGATCGGATGAAAGACGAGATCACCGAGATGGGTGCCCGCACCCCGCACGAGCTGATGCGGGCCGTCGAGGTGTCGTTCATCCGGGACTGCGCCGAGATGGCCGCGCGATCCTCGCTCACCCGCACCGAGTCCCGTTGGGGTCTCTACCACGAACGCGCCGACATGCCGGTCCGCGATGACAGCGAGTGGGGTTATCACCTCAACCTGCGTAAGGGATCCGGCGGCCAGATGGTCTTCCTCAAGCGCCCGGTGGCCCCGTACCTGGTATCGGTCCCGGAGCTGGATGGCCTGCCGCCGACCGACCAGACGGTGCACGAGGTAGAGCAGCCACCACTGGTCGGCGGCAAAGCCCCGGCCACTGCCGGTTCCCGAATCACTGCGGCCCCAACCACGTTCGAGCCGCCGTCACCGCGTATCGCCGAGGTGCTCGCGCTCGAAGAGCCCACGATCGCCGAGCTGCAGCCGTATTTGGCCGACGCCGATCCAGGGGTGCGCCGTACCGCCGTGGCAACACTGACCGAGCACATTCCCGACGGGTATGCGCCTGCCCTGTTCGCAGCGCTCGACGATGCCGACGCCGGGGTGCGCCGGACCAGCGCCGAGGGGATCCGCGAGCTGGTCGAAGTGCTGCCCGACCCGGCCGGCGCCGTGCCGTATCTGCTGTCGGCCGACACGGTCGTGCGGGCCGCCACGGTCTACCTGCTGGCCGCCCGCCGGGCCGGTGCAGCCGGCCAATACCGCCGCGCCCTAGACGATCCCGACCACCGGGTGCGTATCGAGGCGGTGCGGGCGCTGGTGTCGGTCGACGATGTAGCCGGGGTCGAGCTGGCCACCCGCGACGAGAGCCGGGAGGTCCGCATCACGGCGGCCGCCGGTTTGGCTACCCTGCGTTCCGGCGTGGCGGCCGTCAGCGCGCTGATCGCCGACCCCGATCCGTTGGTGCGCGCGGCCGCGCTCGCTGCGCTCGGTGAATTAGGCTGCGGCCAAGACGATTTCGCTGTCGTCGAACGCGCGTTGCTGGCGCCGGCGTGGCAGATACGCGTGGGTGCGGCTCGCGCGTTGGCCGGCGCCACGACCGAATTCGCGGTGCCACGGCTGACCGGCGCGCTGTCCGACCCGCACCTCGATGTGCGCAAGGCGGCGGTGCTCAGCCTGACCCGCTGGGCCGCCGACGCCGCGGCTCGTGATGCACTCGGCATCGCGCTCAAGGACAGCGACGCCGACGTGCGGGCCTACGCGCGCCGGGCCTTGGAAGTCCAAAACGCGTAGTCAGGCGGGTCGACGCTTAGCCGCTGAGAGTCGAGTGCCCATCCTGGGCATCGCGTGTGCGCACCGGGCGCAGATCTCGGCGACTTCTCATCGCGGCCGCACACTCAACGCCGGGTCGTGGCGTAGAGCAGGCTGTCCCGCAGTTCGGGTCCCATCGTGGGGTAGACGGCGTGCCGTGCCAGTCGTCCTTCCAGCACGAACCCGGCCCGTTCCAGCAGTCGTGCCGATCGCACGTTGTCGACGCTGCAGGTGGCCCAGACACGATTCACCTTCCGGTCGGCCTCCAGCGCGGTCAGTAGCAAGTCCAGCACCTCGGACATCAAACCTTTGCCCCACCACTTCCGGCCGAGGCAGTAGCCGATTTCGACCGATTCGGGCGACGAGCGCCGGCAGCTGGTCAGCCCGATGACGTCGCCGCTGTGCCGCAGTTCGATGGCCCAGGTTCGCTCCTGGCCGGTGGCGTTGAGTTTCTCGGCGATCACCCGTCGGGTAGTCGCCACGTCGGGATGCGGCGCCCACAGCAGATACTTCGTGACCGCGCGATCGCGGGCTACCCGCTGGAACAGCGCACCGGCGTCGTCGAGCGTGGGCAGCCGCAGCAGCAGCCGCGGCCCGATGATGCGGTCGGGTGGGTAGTCGACCACGGCGCTAGATGTCGAGCGCCTGATAGGTACGCCGGACGAACTTCGGTTGCGCCGTGCGTAGTTTGGCCAGCGATGTGTTGCCCGCGACGGCAGTGGCCGCGTCCACGGTCAGGTCGGGCATGTTCTGAATCAGGTACAGCAGGATCAGATCCGCGGTCGGGTCCGCCTGCCACCACGTCCCGTACGCGCCGGGCCAGCTGAACGTTCCCACTCCGCCCGGCCCGAATAATGGCGTGGACTTCGCCTGATCGGTCACCACCGACAAGTTCAACCCGAAGCCGCGTCCCATCCAGTACGGCGCCCCCAGGAAGTCATGGCGTTTCTGTTCGTCGGTGAGCCGGTCGGTCCGCATCAGGCATACCGACTCGGGCGACAACACCCGCACGCCGTCGACTGTCCCGTCGCCGAGCAGCATCCGGATGAACCGCAGGTAATCCTGCGCGGTCGACCACAACCCGCCGCCGGCATTGCAGAACGACGGCGGCGTGATATGCGGCGGCCCCATCACGTCGTGCCGTAGCTGATGATTGTCGTCGAGCGAATACATGGTCGCGGCCCGTCGCCGGGCTTCGGGTGAGACGAAGAATCCGGTGTCGGCCATGCCTGCCGGAGCCAGCACCCGCTCATCGAGCACCTGGTGGAACGGTTTGCCGTCGACACGAGAAGCGATGACGCCCAACAGATCTATGGAATGGCTGTAGGTAACTCGCTCACCGGGCTGGTGCACCAGCGGTAGCTTGGCAAGCTCGGTCAGCCAGACATCCGGGCCCTGGTTGAACGGCAGCCGCATATAAGCCCGAGAGATCGGCCCGGACACCGAAAACCCGTAGGCCAGGCCGCTGGTATGGGTCAGTAGATCCTCGATCAGGATCGCCCTGTTCACCGGGTGGGTGCGGTCCAGCGGGCCCCGCGGGTCGTCGAGCACCCGCAGGCCGGCCAACTCCGGGACCCAGCGCGTGATCGGGTCTTTCAGCGTCAGCTTGCCCTCGTCGACCATGCTCATGATCGCCGCCACGGTGACCGGCTTGGTCATCGACGCGATGCGAAATAGCGTGTCTCGTTGCATCGGCAGGCCCGCGTCGACATCGCGGTGCCCGATCTCGTTCACCTGCAGGACTTCTCCGTGTTGCCATACCAGCGTCACTGCACCCGCGAGCAGGCCGGCGTCGCAGACCTCGCGGATGGAGGCTTGGTTGCCATCGAGATTCACCAGGTCAGGTTAGCCCGAAGCCAGCCAGCGCCGTTGCGCGCGTAGGTACAACAGCGTCTATTGCCGCTTCACATCTTGTGGCTGACAAAGGAACGGAGGTGACGGCGAGTCTGGTGATTGGATGTCCCGGCGTTGCCGTCGGTGTGTTTGCCCCGCAGGTAGTCGCCCTGCCACTGCACTTGTTCTCCCGCGGCCATCCTGGTTGTCTGCTCGGCTTGCTTTGCCGCGCTGCGGGAGCCAAGAAAGAATTCATACTGGCGCCGTAGCTCTTCGTCAGACTCGATAGGCCTGAGTTCTGGGGCGAACTGTTCGAGCTCGGCTCGGCGCTGCGGGACAATCACGCAGATCGGTTCGCCGACCTCGAATCGCACCGGCATCATTTTGCGGGTGAATTTCCAGTTCATGCTGAAACTTGCGCTGGTCCAGTCGGTTTCAACTATCCCTTCTAACGCGCATACGGCGTCCTTCGGATAGTTTGCCGGCCCGCGGACCAACAGGTTATAGCCCGGCGGTGTGCGGAACAGAATCGGCAGATGCCAGGTCAAGATGCCGTTTCCGAAATGGCTGGCGGGCAGTAGCTGGCCGGTGTCGCGCTGATGGGGTGCGATCACCACGTCCGCGCCGTTCTCCTGACCCATCCAGGTGGCGGTGAACGC
Source organism: Mycobacterium montefiorense (assembly GCF_003112775.1). Lineage (GTDB taxonomy): Bacteria > Actinomycetota > Actinomycetes > Mycobacteriales > Mycobacteriaceae > Mycobacterium > Mycobacterium montefiorense. Next base: position 187,262 of record NZ_BFCH01000018.1, read on the forward strand.
GCACGGATTGCGCAGCTCCCAGCCGCTCTGGTTGGCGATGAGCATCGGCAGACATCGATTGGGCCAGCCCGTCTGCCGCTGCGCCATCTCCCGCATCCAAGCCCGGCCGGTCGATGCCGGCGCAATCTGCGGCGCGTTATCGCGCGTGATGAACTCGATTAGCGGGTAGGCCGGCTGGCGGGGCGTATCGCTCACACCGGCCAGGTTAGTTGTGGAAACTAAGAACCCGCCAGTGCGGGACATTAGACCTGCTCACGGTGTGACAACGACCGGCGTCAGCTGTTGTTGAGGCGTCGGCGTTGCGTCGGTCCGGCCAAACGTCCTCTGTGCCATGGCCATCAGGGGACGTCGGGTCGCCCGCACGTAAGCGCTTATCGCGACTTGTCGTGTTCTGACTGAGCAAAGGGGCGGAGCTTACGGCGAGTCTGGTGATCCGGTGCCCCGGCCTCGCCGTCCCGGTGTTTGCCGCGGGTGTAGTCGCCTTGCCACTGGACTCGGTCTCCCGCGGCGACCCTGGCCAGCTGCTCGGCGTGCTGTGCCGTGTCACGTTCGGTGAGAAACAACCGATGCTTGCGCTGCAGGTCTTCGTCGGACTCGATGCGCCTGAGTTCCGGGGCGAACTCTTCCAGCTCGGCTCGGCGCTGCGGGACGATCATGCAGATCGGCTCGCCGACCTCGAATCGCACCGGCAGCATTTTGCGGGTGAGTTTCCAGCTCATGCTGAAACTCGCACTTGCCCAGTCGGTTTCGACTATGCCCTCTAACGGGCACACGCCGTCCTTTGGATAGTTCGCCGGTCCGCGGGCCAACAGGTTGTACCCCGCCGGAGTGCGGAACAAGATCGGCAGACGCCAGGTCAGGATGCCGTTGCCGAAATGGCTAAGGGGCAGTAATTGATTAGCTCCGTACTCGTCGGGTTCGATCAGCACATCCATGCCGTCGTTTTGAGCAATCCAGGTGGCGGTGAACGCGTACGGATTACGCAGCTCCCAGCCGCTCTGATTGGCGATGAGCATCGGTAAACACCGACTGGGCCAACCTTTGTCCGCTTCCGACTGTTTTGACATCCACTCCCGGCTAACCGGTGCCGGGGTGATCCGCGGCGCGTTATCGCCGGTAATGAACCCGATCAGTGGACGGGACGGGTGAGCGTCAGTCACGCGAGTCAGATTAGCCGGGAACTCGTGGCCATGCCCGCGGTGAGTTAGCGCCGCCCGGCGCGCACGTACCAGAAGGCCATTTCGATTTCGCTGCCGTCGACCTCGCGTCGGACCGTGACGGGTTCCAGCGCGTCGATATCCCACCCGGCGCCGCCGAGGACGTCGCTCAGTGTCTGCTCCGACACCGCGGGCCGTGGCCGCTGTGGATCGGGTGGGTTGGCGTCGGAGAAGCAACTGATCAACAGCGTGGCGCCGGGCTTGGTAGCGCGATGCGCGGCGGCCGCGTAGCTGCGCTTGCCGTCGTCGTCGAGGCAGTGGAACATCCCGCTGTCCACGATGGTGTCGAACACGTCGGTGTAGCCCTCGAGCGTGGTGGAGTCGGTTACCGCGAACGTGATGTCGACTCCGGCGTCCTCGGCCCGCCGCTTGGCGGTGATCAGCGCGGTCGGGGAGATGTCCAACCCGGTCACGGTGTAGCCGTTCTTGGCCAAATACACCGCGTTGTCGCCGAGGCCGCAGCCGATGTCCAGGACATTGCCGTGCACCCGGCCGCCTGTGTGCCAGCTGATGACGTTCTCCTTGGGCGCCTTGGTATCCCATGGCGGTGTGGTCATCGGCGGGATGCCCTGGCCGGGGCTCTCGCCGCGGTACAAAGCGTCGAAGTCCATGCGCTGCAATCCGGACGGAAAGCCGGAGGGGTTGGTGTCCGTCATTTCCGCCAGCGTAGACGCCGAAGCGGCATTCGTGGCGGGTGTGGTGCCGGCGTCCGCGGCGGCCGCGGAATAGGCCCAGGCGCGTCCGCCATCGTCGTACGAGCCGCGGAATGCTACGCTGCCCGACAGTCGACATCCTTTAACGATCCGTCCCGAGAGGCGGAGAAGGAGGTCAAGGTTTCGCATGAGTGCCGCGGGTGATTCCGCAACCGGCCGCGAATTGATGTCGGCGGCCGACGTCGGCCGAACGATTTCGCGTATCGCGCACCAGATCATCGAAAAGACCGCGCTCGATAGTCCTGACGCGCCACGCGTAGTGCTGTTGGGAATCCCGACCCGCGGGGTGATTCTGGCCGCACGCCTGGCTGCCAATATCGGTGAATTCTGCGGTGTCGATGTCGGCCATGGTGCCCTCGACATCACTTTGTACCGTGACGATTTGATGACCAAGCCGCCCCGGCCGCTGGAGGTCACTTCGATTCCGGCCGGTGGCATCGACGACGCACTGGTGATTCTCGTCGACGACGTGCTGTATTCCGGTCGCTCGGTGCGCTCCGCCCTGGACGCGCTGCGCGACGTGGGCAGGCCGCGAGCCGTGCAGCTGGCGGTGCTGGTCGACCGCGGCCACCGCGAGCTGCCGGTGCGCGCCGACTACGTGGGTAAGAATGTGCCCACCTCGCGCACCGAGAGCGTGCATGTGCAGCTGCACGAGCACGACGATCACGACGGCGTCGTCATCGGGAGGGACTCCGAATGAAGAGAGCCTCATGACCAGACACCTGCTGACCGCCGGGGACCTGACTCGTGACGACGCCACCGCCATCCTCGACGACGCCGACCGTTTCGCGCAGGCTCTGGTCGGGCGCGAGGTCAAGAAACTCCCCACCCTGCGCGGGCGCACCGTGGTCACGATGTTCTACGAGAACTCGACGCGCACCCGGGTGTCGTTCGAAGTGGCCGGGAAGTGGATGAGCGCCGACGTGATCAACGTCAGCTCGTCCGGATCATCGGTGAGCAAGGGGGAGTCGTTGCGCGACACCGCGCTGACGCTGCACGCGGCCGGCGCTGACGCGCTGATCATCCGGCACCCGGCTTCCGGTGCCGCACATCTGCTGGCCGACTGGACCGCTCCGGCCGACGGTTCAGAAGGCGGCCCCTCGGTAATCAATGCCGGCGACGGCACCCATGAACACCCGACGCAGGCGTTGCTGGATGCGCTGACCATCCGCCAGCGCCTCGGCGGCATCGAGGGCCGGCGCATCGTGATCGTCGGAGACATCCTGCACAGCCGGGTCGCGCGCTCCAACGTGATGCTGCTGGCAACGTTGGGTGCCGAGGTGGTGCTGGTGGCGCCGCCCACGCTGTTGCCGGTCGGGGTCGACGGCTGGCCGGCCACCGTCTCCTATGACTTCGATGCCGAATTGCCGGCCGCCGACGCCGTGCTGATGCTGCGGGTGCAGGCCGAACGGATGAACGGCGGGTTCTTCCCGTCGGTGCGCGAATACTCGGTGCGCTACGGACTTTCCGACCGGCGCCAGGCGCTGTTGCCGGGTCATGCCGTGGTGCTGCACCCCGGGCCGATGGTGCGCGGCATGGAGATCGCGTCTTCAGTGGCCGATTCATCGCAATCCGCGGTGCTGCAACAGGTTTCTAACGGTGTGCACGTGCGGATGGCCGTGCTGTTCCATGTACTGGTCGGAACCGAATCGGCCGGAAGTGAGGGGGCCGCGTGACTGTGTTGCTTCGCGGAGTCCGGTTGTACGGCGAAGGTGACCGGGTCGACGTTCGGGTCGATGACGGCCAGATCGCCGAAATCGGTGCGGGGTTGGGCATCCCGGAATTCGCAGACGTCATCGACGCCACGGACCATGTGCTGCTGCCCGGGTTCGTCGACCTGCACACCCATCTGCGTGAGCCCGGCCGCGAATACGCCGAGGACATCGAGACCGGTTCGGCCGCTGCCGCTTTGGGTGGATTCACGGCGGTGTTCGCGATGGCGAACACCAAACCGGTGGCGGACAGCCCGGTGGTCACCGATCACGTCTGGCACCGCGGCCAGCAGGTCGGCCTGGTGGACGTACACCCCGTCGGCGCGGTCACCGTCGGCCTGGCCGGAACCGAGCTCACCGAGATGGGCATGATGGCCGCCGGCGCCGCGCAGGTACGGATGTTCTCCGACGACGGCGTCTGCGTGCACGACCCCCTGATCATGCGCCGCGCCCTGGAATACGCCACCGGGTTGGGCGTGCTGATCGCTCAGCACGCCGAGGAGCCGAGGCTGACCGTCGGTGCGGTGGCGCACGAGGGGCCCACGGCGGCCCGGCTCGGCCTCGCCGGATGGCCCCGAGCCGCCGAGGAGTCGATCGTCGCGCGGGATGCGCTGCTGGCCCGCGACGCCGGCGCCCGCGTCCACGTTTGCCACGCCTCCACTGCGGGAACCGTCGAGCTTCTGAAATGGGCTAAGGGTCAAGGTATTTCAATAACCGCCGAGGTGACGCCGCATCACCTTCTGCTCGACGACGCCAGGCTGGCCAGCTACGACGGGGTGAACAGGGTCAACCCGCCGCTGCGTGAAGCCACCGACGCGATCGCATTGCGCCAAGCATTGGCCGACGGGGTAATCGACTGCGTGGCCACCGACCACGCCCCGCACGCCGAGCATGAGAAATGCTGCGAGTTCTCAGCAGCCCGGCCCGGCATGCTGGGGCTGCAGACGGCGCTGTCGGTGGTGGTGGCCACGATGGTGGAACCCGGACTGTTGACCTGGCGCGATGTCGCCCGGGTGATGAGCGAAAACCCGGCGCGCATAGTCGGATTGCCCGATCACGGCCGGCCGCTGGAGGTGGGGGAGCCGGCCAACCTGACCGTGGTGGACCCGAATGCGACCTGGACGGTCACCGGTGGCGACCTGGCCAGCCGATCGGCCAATACTCCTTACGAGTCGATGACCTTGCCCGCCACCGTGACGGCCACATTGCTGCGCGGAAAGATCACCGCTCGCGATGGGAAGAGCCCGGCATGAATTCCTCGACGCTGGTGGGGTCGCTGATCTTCGCGGCCGTGCTGGTGGTGGTGATCGCGGTAGTCATCCAGCTGATGATGCTGGGCTGGCGCCGGCGCGCGCTGCGCCAGGAGGAGCTGATCGGCAACCTGCCCGAGGTGCCCGACGCGGTGGGAACGGCGACCACCACGCTGCGCGGCATCTATGTCGGGTCGACGCTGGCCCCGGAATCCAACGAACGGGTCACGGCCGGTGATCTCGGGTATCGCAGCAAGGCTGTGCTGAGCCGCTATCCCGAGGGGATCCTGCTGGAACGCGTACGCGCCAAACCGATTTGGATTCCACAGAGTGCGATTTCCGATATACGCACCGAACGCGTGATGGCCGGAAAGGTCGCGGCCCGCAATGGGGTGTTGGCCATTCGGTGGCGGCTGCCGTCGGGCATCGAAATTGACACTGGGTTCCGGGCGGGTAATCGCGATGAATACGACGGTTGGCTACAGGAGGCTGCGTGACGACCAAAGCCCAGCTGGTACTTGAAGATGGCCGCATCTTCACTGGGACGCCGTTCGGCAACATCGGTCAAACCCTTGGCGAGGCCGTCTTTTCCACGGGCATGTCCGGCTATCAGGAGACGCTGACCGACCCCAGCTATCACCGCCAGATCGTGGTGGCCACCGCGCCGCAGATCGGCAACACCGGCTGGAACGGCGAGGACGCCGAAAGCCGGGGCGACAAGATCTGGGTCGCCGGCTACGCGATCCGCGACTCGTCGCCGCGCGCCTCGAACTGGCGTGCCACTTCGACCCTTCAGGACGAACTGATCCGCCAGCACATCGTCGGGATCGCCGGTATCGACACCCGCGCGGTGGTGCGCCATCTGCGCAGCCGTGGGTCGATGAAGGCGGGCGTGTTCTCCGGTGCTGCGCTGGCTGAACCGGACGAGTTGCTGGACCGGGTGCGTGACCAGCAGTCGATGCTCGGTGCCGATCTCGCCGGCGAGGTTAGCACCCCGGACGGCTACGTTGTAGCAGCCGAAGGGCCACAGCGATTCACGGTCGCCGCCCTGGACCTGGGGATTAAGACCAACACGCCGCGCAACTTCGCCCGGCGGGGAATCCGCAGCCACGTGTTGCCCGCGTCGACCACCTTTGAGCAGATCGCCGACGTCAAGCCGGACGGGGTGTTCCTGTCCAATGGGCCCGGCGATCCCACCACCGCGGACCACATCGTCGCGCTCACCCGAGAGGTGCTGGGCGCCGGAATCCCGTTGTTCGGCATTTGTTTCGGCAATCAGATCCTGGGCCGCGCGCTGGGCTTGTCCACCTACAAGATGGTCTTCGGCCATCGCGGAATCAACATCCCGGTCATCGACCACGCCACCGGACGGGTGGCGGTGACCGCGCAGAACCACGGGTTCGCGCTGGAAGGTGAGGCCGGCCAGCGGTTCGACACGCCGTTCGGCCAAGCGATCGTCAGCCACACCTGCGCCAACGACGGCGTCGTAGAAGGTGTCAAACTGCTTGATGGCCGGGCATTTTCGGTGCAATACCATCCAGAGGCCGCCGCCGGCCCGCACGATGCGGAGTACCTGTTCGACGAATTCGCCGATCTGATGGCCGCTCACAACAGGGAAGGGACACGCTAGTGCCGCGTCGCGCCGACCTGCGTCACGTCCTGGTGATCGGCTCCGGGCCGATCGTCATCGGTCAAGCCTGCGAATTCGACTACTCCGGCACCCAGGCGTGCCGGGTGCTGCGTGCCGAGGGCCTGCAAGTCAGCCTGGTCAACTCCAACCCGGCCACCATCATGACCGACCCCGAGTACGCCGACCACACCTACGTCGAGCCGATCACCCCGGCTTTCGTCGAGCGGGTGATCGCCCAACAGGCCGAGCGCGGCAACAAGATCGACGCGCTGCTGGCGACGCTGGGCGGGCAGACCGCGCTCAACACCGCGGTCGCGCTATACGAGAACGGCGCGTTGCAACGCTACGACGTCGAACTCATCGGTGCCGACTTCGACGCCATCCAGCGCGGTGAGGACCGGCAGCGGTTCAAAGATATCGTCGCCAAGGTCGGCGGTGAATCCGCGCGCAGCCGAGTGTGTTTCACGATGGAAGAGGTACGGGAGACGGTCTCCGAACTCGGCCTGCCGGTGGTCGTGCGGCCCAGCTTCACAATGGGCGGGCTGGGTTCAGGCATGGCACGCTCCGTCGAGGAGGTCGACCGGATGGCCGGCGCCGGGCTGGCCGCCAGCCCTAGCGCCAACGTGCTGATCGAGGAATCGATCTACGGCTGGAAGGAATTCGAGCTCGAGCTGATGCGCGACGGCAATGACAACGTCGTGGTGGTGTGCTCGATCGAGAACGTCGACCCGATGGGCGTGCACACCGGTGACTCGGTAACGGTCGCGCCGGCCATGACGCTGACCGACCGGGAATACCAGCGGATGCGCGATCTGGGCATCGCCATCCTGCGCGAGGTCGGCGTCGACACCGGCGGCTGCAACATCCAGTTCGCGATCAACCCGACCGACGGCCGGTTGGTCGTCATCGAGATGAATCCCCGGGTATCCCGTTCCAGCGCACTGGCTTCCAAGGCCACCGGCTTCCCGATCGCCAAGATCGCCGCCAAGCTGGCCATCGGCTACACGCTCGACGAAATCGTCAACGACATCACCAAGGAGACCCCGGCCTGCTTCGAGCCCACCTTGGACTACGTCGTGGTCAAGGCGCCGCGGTTCGCGTTCGAGAAGTTTCCCGGAGCCGACCCGACCCTGACCACCACGATGAAATCGGTCGGCGAGGCAATGTCGCTGGGCCGCAACTTCGTCGAGGCGCTCGGCAAGGTGATGCGGTCGCTGGAGACCGACCGGGCCGGCTTCTGGACGGGACCCGACCCCGACGGTGACGTCGAGGAGGTGCTGACCCGGCTAGAGACCCCGACCGAAGGTCGGCTCTATGACATCGAGCTGGCGTTGCGGCTGGGCGCTCCGGTGGAGCGCGTCGGCCAGGCCAGCGGGGTGGACCCCTGGTTCGTCGCGCAGATCGGCGAACTGGTGGCGCTGCGCGCCGAGCTGACCGCAGCCCCGGTGCTCGACTCCGACCTGTTGCGGCGCGGGAAGCACAGCGGACTTTCCGACCGCCAGATCGCCGCGCTACGACCCGAATTGGCCGGCGAAGACGGGGTCCGTTCGTTGCGCGAGCGCCTCGGCATCCACCCGGTGTACAAGACGGTGGATACCTGCGCGGCCGAATTCGAGGCCAAGACGCCCTATCACTACAGCAGCTACGAACTTGACCCTGCTGCCGAGACCGAGGTCGCACCGCAGATCGAGAAGCCCAAGGTGCTGATTCTGGGGTCCGGGCCGAACCGGATCGGGCAGGGTATCGAATTCGACTACAGCTGCGTGCACGCGGCAACCACGTTGACCCAGGCCGGTTTCGAAACGGTGATGGTCAACTGCAACCCCGAGACGGTGTCCACCGACTACGACACCGCCGACCGGCTGTACTTCGAACCGCTTACCTTCGAGGACGTCGTCGAGGTGTTCCGCGCCGAAGCGGAGTCGGCCAGCGGTGGCCCCGGGGTGGTCGGTGTCATCGTGCAACTCGGCGGCCAGACCCCGCTCGGACTGGCCCAGCGGCTCGCCGACGCCGGGGTTCCGATCGTCGGCACCCCGCCCGAGGCCATCGACCTGGCCGAGGACCGCGGCGCCTTCGGCGACCTGCTCGGTGCGGCGGGTCTGCCGGCGCCGAAGTACGGCACCGCAACAACTTTCGCACAAGCTCGCCGGATCGCCGATGAGATCGGTTATCCGGTACTGGTGCGGCCTTCGTATGTGCTGGGCGGGCGCGGCATGGAGATCGTCTATGACGAGGAGACGCTGAAGAGCTACATCACCCGCGCCACCCAGCTGTCCCCCGAGCACCCGGTGCTCGTCGACCGCTTCCTGGAAGACGCCGTCGAAATCGACGTCGACGCCTTGTGTGACGGCGCCGAGGTCTACATCGGCGGCATCATGGAGCACATCGAGGAGGCCGGCATCCACTCCGGCGACTCGGCCTGTGCGCTGCCCCCGGTGACGCTGGGCCGCAGCGACGTGGAGAAGGTGCGCCGGGCGACCGAGGCCATCGCGCACGGCATCGGTGTGGTGGGTCTGCTCAACGTTCAGTACGCCCTCAAAGACGACGTGCTCTACGTCCTCGAGGCCAACCCGCGGGCCAGCCGTACCGTGCCGTTCGTCTCCAAGGCCACCGCGATCCCGCTCGCCAAGGCGTGTGCGCGGATCATGCTGGGCACCACCATTTCCCAACTTCGCGAAGAGGGAATGCTGGTGGCGGCCGGGGACGGGGCCAATGCGGCCCAGCACGCCCCGATCGCGGTGAAGGAGGCGGTGTTGCCTTTCCACCGGTTCCGTCGCGCCGACGGAGCGGCCATCGATTCTCTGCTCGGCCCGGAGATGAAATCGACCGGCGAGGTGATGGGCATCGACCGCGACTTCGGCAGCGCCTTCGCCAAGAGCCAGACCGCCGCCTACGGTTCGTTGCCGGCCGACGGCACCGTGTTCGTGTCGGTCGCCAACCGCGACAAGCGATCGCTGGTGTTCCCCGTCAAGCGGCTGGCCGACCTGGGTTTCCGCGTGCTGGCCACCGAAGGTACCGCGGAGATGCTGCGCCGCAACGGGATTCCGTGTGACGAGGTGCGCAAGCACTTCGAACCCCCGGGGCCCGGGCGCCCCGAGGTATCGGCGGTCGAGGCGATCAAGGCGGGTGACGTCGACATGGTGATCAACACGCCCTACGGCAACTCCGGCCCGCGTATCGACGGCTACGAAATCCGTTCCGCCGCAGTGTCGGTGAACATCCCCTGCGTGACGACCGTGCAGGGCGCATCGGCAGCTGTCCAGGGCATCGAGGCCGGCATCCGAGGTGACATCGGGGTGCGGTCGCTGCAGGAGCTGCACTGTGCGATCGGGCGTGGGGGCGCGACACAAAAGGACTCCCGATGACCGGGTTCGGCGTCCGGCTGGCCGAGGCGAAGTCGAGTCGAGGGCCGCTGTGCCTGGGCATCGACCCCCACCCGGATCTGCTGGAGGCCTGGGATCTGCCGACCACCGTCGATGGCCTGGCCCAGTTCTGCGACATCTGTGTGGATGCGTTTTCCGGTTTCGCCGTCGTCAAGCCCCAGGTGGCGTTCTTCGAGTCCTACGGCTCGGCCGGCTTTGCGGTACTGGAACGCACGATCGTCGCGCTGCGCTCGGTCGGGGTGCTGGTGCTGGCCGACGCCAAGCGTGGGGACATCGGGTCGACGATGGCGGCGTACGCGGCGGCCTGGGCCGGCGATTCGCCGCTGGCTGCCGACGCCGTGACCGCGTCGCCCTATCTGGGCTTCGGCTCCCTGCGACCGCTGCTGGAAACCGCCGCGGCGCACGACCGGGGAGTCTTCGTGCTGGCGGCAACCTCCAACCCGGAGGGTGACACCGTGCAGCGCGCCACCTTCGACAGCCGCACCGTGGCTCAGCTGGTCGTTGACCAGGCGGCGGTGGTCAACCGGTCCGCCACCCCGTCCGGACCCGGCTACGTCGGTGTGGTGCTGGGTGCGACGGTCTTCGAGGCGCCCGATGTGAGCGCGCTGGGCGGACCGGTGCTGGTTCCCGGGGTCGGGGTCCAGGGCGGCCGCCCTGAGGCGCTCGGCGGCCTCGGGGGGGCCGTGCCGGGCCAGCTGCTGCCGGCGGTGGCGCGCGAGGTGCTGCGGGCCGGGCCGAACGTGCCGGATCTGCGGGCGGCGGGCGAACGAATGCTGGACGCCGTCGCCTATCTCGGTGTGCAATAGCAGGCCGATCGGGAGCCCGGTTAACACCGCCGGAATCTTTTCCGATCGGGTTCCACCCGACGACCTGCTGTTTGTCAGCGCCGCGACACGCGCGACACGCCATGGCAAATCGTGATACCCGGCACGGGCCCTGCGGCTATCAGTCAGCGCCCTCCGCAAGGGCCCCGTTGCCGTATCCGGCATCGCGCCGCCCAGTGCTAAAACCGCAGCTAGAAGGCCTGATCTGGCTCGGTCCTGCGGGAATGTGGCCAGCGCCCGGGCATCGGATCCGGTCGCTGCCAGCGATGCCCAGCAGGCCGCTGACAGCATCCGTAGCCGCCGTACAAGCAGCGGATTTAACCCGTTAACCAGGGGGTCGGGTTAGATTTCGTCAGGAAGCGTGAGTACGGTCGTCTCCGCTGGGCCAAGCACCCAGCAGAGACACGAGATTGATCTAGATACGGAGGAATCGTGGCCCTTCCCCAGTTGACCGACGAGCAGCGCGCGGCCGCGTTGGAGAAGGCGGCTGCCGCACGTCGTGCACGAGCAGAGCTGAAAGACCGTCTCAAGCGCGGTGGCACCAACCTGACCCAGGTGCTCAAGGATGCCGAGAGCGATGAAGTCCTGGGCAAGATGAAGGTGTCTGCCCTGCTTGAGGCATTGCCAAAGGTGGGCAAGGTCAAGGCGCAGGAAATCATGACCGAGCTGGAGATCGCTCCGACTCGTCGCCTGCGTGGTCTTGGCGACCGCCAGCGCAAGGCCCTGCTGGAAAAGTTCGGCACCGCCTAACCCGACCTGCGACGATGCAGGCCGCATGGCCTGTGGGCGCACCGACCATGGGGCGCCGATGAGCGTCGACGAGGGACCGGACATCGGGCACCGCACACGTCCTGAGCCGTCAGGCAAGGGACGCGTCATAGTGCTGTCCGGTCCCTCAGCGGTCGGAAAGTCAACAGTGGTCCGGTGTCTGCGAGAGCAGGTGCCGAACCTGCATTTCAGTGTCTCGGCCACGACGCGGGCGCCGCGGCCGGGCGAGGTCGACGGCGTCGACTACCACTTCGTCAGTCCCGCCCGCTTCCAGCAACTCATCGACGAGGGCGCCCTGCTGGAGTGGGCCGAGATCCACGGTGGGCTGCAGCGATCGGGAACCTTGGCGGAGCCGGTGCGGTCCGCGACCGGCTCGGGATCTCCGGTGCTCATCGAGGTGGACCTGGCCGGAGCCAGGGCGATCAAGAAGGCGATGCCGGAGGCCATCACGGTGTTTCTGGCCCCGCCCAGCTGGGCGGACTTGCAGGCCAGACTGGTCGGGCGTGGCACCGAAACGCCGGAGGCCATGGCGCGCCGCCTGGAAACCGCACGGGTGGAATTGGCAGCCCAAGAAGACTTCGACCAGATCGTGGTCAACAGTCAATTGGAGTCTGCGTGCGCCGAATTGGTATCCTTGCTGGTGGGAAACGCGCCTGGCGCGGCATGAGCCGACTCGTCAGACGCGATTTGAATCGAAGTCTCTAACCGTTTTCAACCGCTCTAAGCGCCAGGAGAAAGTCTTAAGTGAGCATTCCGCAGTCTGACGCGTCGCTGACCGCCGTGGATCAATTCGATCCCTCGGCGGGCGGCCAGCGTGCCTACGACACCCCACTGGGCATCACCAACCCGCCCATCGACGAGTTGCTGGACCGCGTCTCGAGCAAGTACGCGCTGGTCATCTACGCCGCCAAGCGAGCTCGGCAAATCAACGATTACTACAACCAGCTCGGCGAGGGCATCCTCGAGTACGTTGGTCCGCTGGTCGAGCCGGGGCTGCAGGAAAAGCCGCTCTCGATCGCGATGCGTGAAATCCACGGCGACCTGCTCGAGCACACCGAGGGCGAGTAACAGGACGGGGCCGGGCGTGCAGAGCCGCTTCAACGAAGAAGGGCCGGCGTAGGTGGATCGCAAGCGGATCGTCGTCGGTGTCTCCGGGGGTATCGCCGCGTACAAGGCGTGCACCGTCGTCCGGCAGCTTGCTGAGGCGGGCCACGAGGTCCGCGTCATCCCCACCGAATCCGCATTGCGCTTTGTCGGGGCCGCCACGTTCGAAGCGCTCTCCGGTCAGCCGGTGCACACCGGCGTGTTCTCCGACGTTCCCGAGGTGCCGCACGTCCGGCTCGGCCAGCAGGCCGACCTGGTGGTGGTGGCGCCGGCCACGGCCGACCTGTTGGCCCGCGCGGTGCATGGCCGGGCCGACGATCTACTGACCGCGACACTGCTCACGTCGCGATGTCCGGTGCTGTTCGCGCCCGCGATGCACACCGAGATGTGGTTACACCCCGCCACCGTCGACAATGTGGCGACTTTGCGCCGTCGGGACGCTGTGGTGCTGGAACCGGCATTCGGACGGCTCACCGGCACGGACAGCGGCAAGGGACGGCTCCCTGAGGCCGAAGAGATCACCACCCTGGCCCACCTGCTGCTGGAGCGCTCGGACGCGTTGCCCTACGACCTGGCCGGCCGCAAGCTGCTGGTGACCGCCGGTGGAACCCGCGAGCCGATCGATCCGGTCCGCTTCATCGGCAACCGCAGCTCCGGCAAGCAGGGCTACGCGGTGGCGCGGGTCGCCGCCCAGCGCGGGGCCGAGGTCACGCTGATCGCGGGCCATACGGTCGGGCTCATCGATCCGGCCGGCGTCGAAGTCGTGCACATCAGTTCGGCTCAACAACTCAGCGATGCGGTCTCCAAGCACGCGCCCGATGCCGATGTTCTGGTGATGGCCGCCGCGGTAGCCGACTTCCGGCCCGCCCAGGTTGCCGCCGCGAAGATCAAAAAGGGCCCGAATGATCAAGACCGGCCGCCGACCATCGAGTTGGTGCGCAACGATGACGTGCTGGCCGGCGCGGTGCGCGCGCGATCGCACGGGGAGCTGCCCAAGATGCGGGCTATCGTAGGTTTTGCCGCCGAGACCGGCGACACAGAAGGCGATGTGCTGTTCCACGCCCGAGCGAAGTTGCGACGCAAGGGATGTGATCTGCTGGTGGTCAACGCCGTTGGCGACGGCAGGGCATTCGAGGTGGACAGCAACGACGGCTGGCTGCTGGCCTCCGACGGAGCCGAGGCGGCGCTCCCGCACGGATCGAAGACGCTGATGGCGAGTCGCATCGTCGATGCGATCGTCACGTTCTTGGACAGCGACAGCGGATAGCGCCAGGTTGCAATCGGCCGCCGGAGCCGGTTGAGTTGAAGGCGCCTAAGATAATTTGCCTAACTAACATTAGTCAGTACGGAAGGATGACGCAGTGAGCGAAAAGGGTCGGCTGTTTACCAGTGAGTCGGTGACCGAGGGGCATCCCGACAAGATCTGCGACGCGATCAGCGACTCGGTCCTAGACGCGCTTCTGGCGGAGGATCCCCGCTCACGTGTCGCGGTCGAGACGCTGGTGACCACCGGACAGGTGCACGTGGTCGGCGAGGTCACGACAACCGCCAAGGAGGCGTTCGCCGAGATCACCAACACGGTGCGCGAGCGCATCCTCGACATCGGCTACGACTCCTCGGACAAGGGCTTCGACGGTCTCACCTGCGGTGTGAACATCGGCATCGGCGCGCAGTCGCCCGACATCGCCCAGGGCGTCGACACCGCCCACGAGGCGCGCGTCGAGGGCGCCGCGGACCCGCTGGACTCCCAGGGCGCCGGCGACCAGGGCCTGATGTTCGGCTACGCGATCAACGACACCCCGGAGCGGATGCCGCTGCCCATCGCGCTGGCCCACCGGCTGTCGCGCAAGCTCACCGAGGTGCGCAAGAACGGGACGCTGGACTACCTGCGTCCGGACGGCAAGACGCAGGTCACCATCGCCTACGAGGACGACGTCCCGGTGCGGCTGGACACCGTGGTGGTCTCGACGCAGCACGCCGACGGCATCGACCTGGAGAAGACGCTGGACCCCGACATCCGCCGGCACGTGCTGCAGACCGTGCTGGACGAGCTGGCTCACGACACCCTGGACTCGTCGTCGACCCGGGTGCTGGTGAACCCGACCGGCAAGTTCGTCCTGGGCGGTCCGATGGGCGACGCGGGCTTGACCGGTCGCAAGATCATCGTCGACACCTACGGCGGCTGGGCCCGGCACGGCGGCGGCGCCTTCTCCGGCAAGGATCCATCCAAGGTGGACCGGTCGGCGGCGTACGCGATGCGCTGGGTGGCGAAAAACATCGTCGCGGCCGGGCTTGCCGAGCGGGTCGAGGTGCAGGTGGCCTACGCCATCGGCAAGGCCGCCCCGGTGGGGCTGTTCATTGAGACGTTCGGCACCGCGACCGTCGACCCGGTCAAGATCGAGAAGATCGTGCCCGAGGTGTTCGACCTGCGGCCCGGTGCGATCGTTCGTGACCTGGACCTGCTGCGCCCGATTTACGCGCAGACCGCCGCGTACGGGCACTTCGGCCGTACCGACATCGAGCTGCCGTGGGAGCAGCTGGACAAGGTCGACGACCTCAAGCGCGCCATCTAGTCCGGCAGCGGGTGGTCGGCGTCCAGCGCGGGCAGCCCGTCGATGCTGTGCAGATTGCGGTCGACGGCGCGCACGTATGTCTCGGCGTTCGCTTTGGCGTGATAGGTGTCGAGCACCGGCCGTTCGTCGACGAGGTCGTAGTACGGCACCGCGTATCCGCAGGCGTCGGCGATCCGCTCGACGTCGATGACGATGGCCCCCCGGATGCCGGCATGCTGGTCGCCGAAATGGGCTAGCAGACTGGGGAATTCGGCGTTGTCCGGGCGGACCGTGCGGCCGGTGCCGAACAGCCGCAGGATCCGCGAGTTTCGGGTGAACGAGCAGAACATCAGGGTGATTCGACCGTTGTCGCGCAGGTGCGCGATCGTTTCCACGCCGCTGCCGAACAGGTCGAGGTACGCCACGGTGTGCTCGTCGAGCACCGCGAAGGTGTCGCGATACCCCTTGGGGGAGAGGTTGATTCGGCCGCCCTCGGACGGGGCGGTGGCGACGAAGAACATGGCCTGGCTTTCGATGAATTCTCGCAGCGACTCGTCGAGACCCGAAAACTCCTTTGCCATACGCCGAGCCTAGCGTCTGCTGAATCGGTAGTCGTCGAGGTCGAAACGACGACTACGCCACTGCGCCTCCAGCGTGGTGGTGGGACGTAGCGGCACGTCGCCGTTCTTGTCGAAGTAGTAGCTGTTGGCCAGGTGGCAACTGTCCTGCCAGAAGATCTGACGGTGCCGCTTGCGCATCATCTCGTCGAAGTAGCGGCTGTTGGCCTTTTCGGTCACCTCGACCCGTGTCGCGCCATTGCGCCGGGCCCGCTTCAGGCACCGCACGATGTGGTGGGTCTGTGTCTCGATCAGCGCGAAAAACGAAGAGCCGACGTAGCCGTAGGGGCCCATCACGTTGAACATGTTCGGGAATCCGGGAACGCTGACGCCTTCATACGCCTGCAGTCGGTGCTTGTCCCAGAACTCGGTCAGCGTGGTACCACCGCATCCGGTGATCGAAAACGTCGGCATGTTGTCGGCGTCCATCACCTTGAAACCGGTCGCCAGCACCAGCGCGTCGATCTCGTGGTTCTCGCCGTCGGTGGTGGCCACCGCCTCCGGCGTGATCTTGTCGATCGGCTCGGTGACCAGCCGCACGTTGTCGCGGTTGAAGGTGGCCAGGTATTCGTTGTGGAATCCGGGCCGCTTGCATCCCACCGCGTAGCGCGGAGTCAGCTGCTCGCGCACCTCCGGGTCGTCGACCTGCTGGCGCAGATAGCGCCGACCCGCGCCTCCCATCCGCTTGGCCAACGGAAACACCGTGAAGTACTGCGCGGCGATCGTGAAGGTCAACTCGACGAACGCCTGGCTGAGCAGTCGCTGGACCGCCGAGACGGCGGGAATCCGCATCGCCGAGCGCAGCGGCGCCGACAGCGGGACGTCGAACTTGGGGAAGCACCAAATCGGGGTGCGCTGAAACACGGTGAGCTGAGCGACAATTGGCGCGATCTCCGGGATGACCTGCACGGCCGAGGCGCCGGTGCCGATGATCGCGACGCGCTTGCCAGTCAGGTCCTGGGTGTGATCCCAGCGCGCGGTGTGCATGGTGATGCCGTCGAAGGAGTCGACGCCGTCGATGTCCGGCAGATTCGGCACGGCGAATACGCCACTGGCGCTGATGACGAATCGGGCCGTGACCTGCCCGCCCGGATCCGTCTGCACGCGCCACAGCGAGTGCTCGTCGTCGAACTCGGCGGAAAGCACTTTGGTGTTCAACCGGATCCGCGATCGGATGCCGTATTTGTCGACGCAGTGTTCGGCATAGGCCTTCAGTTCCCGCCCCGGCGCATAGATGCGCGACCAGTGCCGGCTCTGCTCGAAGGAGAACTGATAGGAGAACGACGGAATATCCACGCCGATACCGGGATAGGTGTTCCAGTGCCAGGTTCCGCCGACGCCGTCGCCGGCCTCGATGACCAGGTAATCGCTGAGCCCGGCCTTGTCGAGCTTGATGGCCGCGCCGATACCGGAGAACCCGGCGCCGACGATCAGGGTCTGGTAGTCGGGGCTGTCTTTCGTCTCCGGGCTCATCGACGTTCCGTCTTTCCTAGTAGTGCAGCGCCTTCCGCAGCGCCATCAGTCCACGTTCGGTGGCCGCGGCGGCCGCCGGTATCACCGGCGCGAAGCTGGCATAGCCGTGTACCAGGGTCGGCTCGTTGCTCAGCTCGGCGGGAACGCCCGCCGCGTTGAGCATATCGGCGTAGCGCGCCCCGTCGTCGCGCAGCGGGTCGTGCTCGGCGGTGCCGATGAAGGCCGCCGGCAGTCCCGACAGGTCGGCGGCGTTGGCCGGGGCGAGCGTGATGGGCAGCACCGTCGGGTCGGTGTAGTCGATCTCGGGCGGCAGGTACCAGGCCAGGAAGGCTTCGATCACCTCGCGGTCCAGAATCGGGGCGAAGGCGTTCTCGGTGTGCGACGGCAGCGAAAGATCCCCGGTCACGATCGGATACCAGAGCAGCTGGAACGTCAGCTCTGGCCCGCCGTTGTCCCGGGCCATCACGGCCATCACCGCGGCGAGGTTGCCACCCGCCGAATCACCGGCCACGGCGATACGGTTGGGGTCACCGCCCAGTTCGGTGGCGTGTTCGCCGGTCCATTGCAACGCGGCCCAGCTGTCGTTGACCCCGGCTGGGTAGGGGTGCTCCGGAGCGCGCCGGTAGTCCACGGAGACCACGATCGCCTCGGCGACGACCGCATGCGCGCGGGCGACGTGATCGTGGGTGTCCAAGTCGCCCAGACAGAAACCGCCGCCGTGGAAGAAGACGACAACGGGTGATGCCTCGGCCGGGGTAGGCGGCCAATAGATGCGAATCGGAATGTCGTTGAGTCCGCCGTGGCCGATCGTGCGCTCTTCGATCCGCAGATCCGGCAGCATTTCCGGCGGCACCTTGAGTAGCTTGAGCCGCTCGCGCGCGAGCTCGACGCCGTCGTCCGCGTTGAACGTCATCGGGAAGGCGTCGAGCAGCGCTTTGAACGTCGGATCGATGTCAGGTCGGGCGAGGGGAGGCTCGATCATTCGTTCACGGTACGCCGGGTGTTCACCCGTACAGCGCATCTCGCAACGCCGCGAGCCCGCGATCCGACCCGTCCGTGGCGGCGGGCACCACGCCGGCGTAGCCGAGATAGCCGTGCACCAACGTCGCGGCGTTGTGCACCTCGACGGGCACGCCCGCGGCGGCCAGCAGTTTGCCGTAGCTGATGCCGTCGTCGCGCAGCGGGTCGTAACCGGCGACGCCGATGTAGGCCGGCGGCAGCTCGGCTAAGTTCTTCGCCCGCCCCGGCGCCATGCGCACCGGCGGGTCGGATAAGTCGGCATCGCCTGCGTACCAACGGGAAAACTGCGCGATGGCCCGGGTGTCAAGAATCGGCGCGGCGGCATTCTCGGCGAACGACGGCAGCGACTGGTCCCACAGCACGGACGGATACCACAACAGCTGGAAGATGATCGGCGGTCCGCCCTCGTCGCGGCACTGCTGGGCGATCGCC
Source organism: Mycobacterium montefiorense (assembly GCF_003112775.1). Classification (GTDB taxonomy): domain Bacteria; phylum Actinomycetota; class Actinomycetes; order Mycobacteriales; family Mycobacteriaceae; genus Mycobacterium; species Mycobacterium montefiorense. Next base: position 205,957 of record NZ_BFCH01000018.1, read on the forward strand.
GCCGCGATGTTGCCGCCAGCCGAATCCCCGGCTAGAGCCATGCGGTTCGGGTCGCCGCCCAGTTCGGTCGCGTGCCCGGCGACCCACCGTGTTGCGGCCCAAGCGTCTTCGACCGCGGCGGGATACGGGTGTTCGGGCGCCAACCGGTAATCGACCGACACCACAATCGTGTCGGCGCCCACCGCATGCTGGCGAGCGGTGCCGTCGTGGGTGTCGAGATCGCCGATCACGAACCCGCCGCCGTGGAAGTAGACAACGATGGGCAGCGCGCTATATCCGGAATCCGTTGACGGCCAATAGATCCTGATGTTGATCGGGCCGGCGGGCCCGTCGATGGCGCGGTCCTCGACGCGCAGTTCGGGATGCACCGACCGGCGCGGTAGGTCGCGGAACCGCTGACGCGCAGCATCGATGCCGTCGTCGGTGGATAGCCGGAACGGAACCGCGTCGAGTACCTTCAGCAGGATGGGGTCGATAGGAGGTTTCTCGTCGGCTTTGTCAAAGCTGGGCATTCAGGTACCGTACGCACCCCGCGTGATGGCCGTCTGCTGGGTGGCAGCCGGCTGGGCGGGCATCGCCTATGGCGTGTACTTGACCGTGGTCGCGGTGCATTCCCCGCCCGGAACCGAGCTCACCGGGCATTGGATTCTGCAGCCGCCGTTCAAGGCGTTGATGGCCTTGCTGTTGACTGTCGCCGCATTCGCACACCCCATCGTCAGCGAGCGGCGCTGGCTGATGCCCGCGCTATTGCTCTCGGCCACCGGCGACTGGCTGCTCGCCATCCCGTGGTGGACCATGTCATTTGTCTTGGGGTTGGCGGCATTTCTGTGTGCGCACCTGTGCTTCATCGGCGCGCTGGCCCCGCTGGTGGTCAAAGGGACGCTGTCGCGGGCCCGCATCGCCGTCATGGTGGCGCTGGGCGTGGCCGCGATCGCGTTGCTGGTGTGGTTCTGGCCGCACCTCGGTCGTGACGATTTGACCCTCCCGGTGACGGTGTACATCTTTGTGCTGACGGCGATGGCATGCACGGCCATCGCGGCACGGTTGCCGACGATCTGGGTGCCGGTGGGCGCGGTGTGCTTCATGGCATCGGACGCGATGATCGCGATCAGCCGGTTCATCCTGGGCCACGAGGCGCTGGCGGTGCCGATCTGGTGGCTGTACGCGGCCGCGATGATCCTGATCACGGCAGGGTTCTTCTTCGGCCGTGACGTTGCCGGCCCTGACGATGAACCCGGGCCGGCGCAAGGATAACTGTCGGTGGTCGCCGCTACGGTGTGGCCCACGGACGGTAATGATGCTGGCTGACTGCGTATTTCGTGGCTCGGGAGTGCTGTGAGTGCGACCGGTGCCGCACGCACGCCGATCGAGGTGGAACCGATCGCACGAGTGCTGCCGATGTTGTCGGTGCCACACCTGGATCGCGAGTTCGACTACCTGGTGTCGGCCGAGCAATCCGACGATGCCCAGCCGGGGGTGCGAGTGCGGGTCCGGTTCCACGGCCGGCTGGTCGACGCGTTCGTGCTGGAGCGCCGCAACGACACCGACCACGTCGGGAAGCTGGGCTGGCTCGATCGCGTCGTGTCCGCGGAGCCGGTGCTCACCCCGGAGATCCGCCGGTTGGTCGATGCCGTGGCCGCGCGCTACGCCGGGACGCGCCCGGACGTGCTGCGGCTGGCGGTCCCGGCCCGGCACGCCAGGGTGGAGCGGGAGACCACCCAGATCCCGCCGCCGCCGACCATTGAGCCCGTCGACCCGTCCGGCTGGGAGGTCTACAGCCGCGGCAAGCAATTCCTGACCGCCCTGGCCGAGTCGCGTGCCGCTCGTGCCGTGTGGCAGACGTTGCCGGGCGAGCCGTGGGCGGACCGGTTCGCCGAGGCCGCCGCGCAAACGGTCCGCGCCGGGCGCGCGGCGCTGGCGATCGTGCCCGATCAACGGGACCTGGATGCGCTGTGGCTGGCCGCGACCGCCCGGATCGACGAAGACAGCGTGGTGGCGCTGTCGGCGGGCCTGGGGCCGGCCGCACGCTACCGGCGCTGGCTGGCGGCGCTGCGGGGCAAGGCGCGACTGGTGATCGGCACCCGCAGCGCAGCGTTCGCGCCGCTTGCCGACCTGGGGCTGGTCATGGTCTGGTCCGATTCCGACGACAGCCTGTCTGAGCCGCGTGCGCCCTACCCGCATGCCCGCGAAGTGGCGATGCTGCGCGCGCATCAGGCGCGCTGCGCGGCGCTGATCGGCGGCTACGCCCGCACCGCCGAGGCGCACGCCCTGGTGCAAAGCGGGTGGGCCCAAGACATCGTTGCGACCCGGCCGGTGGTGCGGGCCCGCACGCCGCGGGTGGTCGCGCTCGACGACACCGGTTACGCCGACGAGCGCGACCCGGCGGCCCGCTCCGCGCGGATTCCGTCCATCGCGCTGCGCGCCGCCCGCTCGTCGCTGCAGGCCGGGGCGCCGGTGCTGGTCCAGGTGCCGCGCCGGGGCTATGTGCCGTCGCTGGCCTGTGGACGCTGTCGCGCCATCGCCCGCTGCCGGCACTGCACCGGGCCTCTCTCACTGGCCGAGTCACTGCAGGAGCGCGGACCCGGCGCGCTGTGCCGCTGGTGCGGACGTGCCGAGCCGGCGCTGCGCTGCACCCGGTGCGGGTCGGATGCGGTACGCGCGGTCGTCGTCGGGGCCCGTCGCACTGCCGAAGAGCTGGGTCGCGCCTTCGCCGGGACGTCGGTGATCACCTCGGCGGGCGACACGATCGTGGCCGAGGTCGCCGCTCACCCCGCCCTGGTGGTCGCCACGCCGGGGGCCGAACCCCGCGCCGACGGCGGTTACGGGGCGGCGCTGCTGCTGGATACCTGGGCGCTGCTGGGCCGCCAGGATCTGCGCGCCGCCGAGGATGCGCTCTGGCGCTGGATGAGCGCCGCGGCGCTGGTGCGTGCCCGCGGCGACGGCGGTGTGGTGACAGTGGTCGCCGAATCAACCATCCCGACCGTGCAATCGCTGATCCGCTGGGATCCGGTGGGTCACGCGGAAGCCGATTTGGTGGCGCGCGGCGAGGTCGGCCTGCCGCCCAGTGTGCATATGGCGGCGATTGACGGTGGCGCCGGCGCGGTGACGGCATTGCTCGATGAAGCCCGCTTGCCAGACGAAGCAGACGTGCTCGGCCCGGTCGATCTGCCGCCGGGGGTGCGCCGGCCGCCCGGTACCCCAGCGGACGTGCCGGTGATCAGGATGCTGGTGCGGGTGCGCCGCGAGCGGGGCCTGGAACTGTCGGCTAGCCTGCGACGCGGCGTCGGCGTGCTCAGCGCCCGGCAAACTCACGAGCCGGTGCGCGTGCAGATCGACCCGCTGCATATTGGCTAGCCATCGCGAATGGGCCACTCACCCAGCAATTTTCCGATAGAAGTCGCAGACCGCCTCCCGTAGCGATAGTATGCATGAGCAACAATCTTTATCTCTACATATTCGCAGGTTGTTATAGTTTCAGCCCTTTAGCTAGCCTGCGGCGGCCCGGATCGGGCCCGGGAAGGTGGCCTGGATGGCGACGGAGAACACGACGAAAGCCAGCGAGTCGCTGGATGTCATCACCGATGCGCTGCTGACGGCGTCACGGTTGCTTGTCAGCATGTCGGCACGGTCAATCGCGCAGGTCGACGAGAACATCACGATCCCGCAATTCCGCACGTTGGTGATCCTGTCCAACCGCGGTCCGGTCAACCTGGCCACGCTGGCCAGCCTGCTGGGCGTGCAACCGTCGGCCACCGGACGCATGGTGGACCGGCTCGTCGCCGCCGGGCTGATCGACCGCCTGCCGCACCCCACCTCCCGGCGCGAGCTGATCGCCGCCCTGACCAAACGGGGCCGCGAGGTGGTGCGCCGGGTTACCTCACACCGGCGCGCGGAAATCGCCGCGATGGTGGAACAGATGCCGGTGGCCGAGCGTCACGGCCTGGTACGGGCTCTGACGGCCTTTACCGCCGCCGGCGGCGAACCCGACGCGACGATTGACCTCGATCTGTAGCTCGCCGCGTTGGCGTCATCGCTTCTGCGCGGTGACCAACAGATATTCCCATCCCATGGTGCCACCGGTCAGGAACTCCGCAGCGAGTTCGACGAGTTGTGCGTCGAGTTCGGCAGCCAACACCCTATTGGGGCCGATGTTGGCGTAAGCCTCGATCGTTGGGCCGTAGTGGTTCTTGAAGTAGTCGTGAACGGCTGTGGCGCAGTCGAATCGATTGACTTCCAACATGGAGCGCGCCGTGGTGATGCGACCGATCCGCTCGCCCAGCAGCCCGGTGACGTAGCCCTCACGTCCCCATAGCGCCGCCGGTGGCACGGCCGACGAAAGGCTCGGCCGGTATGGCCTGAGGGTGGCCAGCATGCGTCCGAAGTATCCCTCCGGTGTCCAGCTGATCACGCCGATCGTCCCGCCGGGCCGGCAGACGCGGACCAGCTCGTCGGCCGCGCGCCGATGGTCCGGCGCGAACTGGACGCCGATCGCCGACATCACGACGTCGAACTCGTCATCGCCGAACGGCAGCGCGTGCGCATTGGCTTCCCGGTAGTCCAGCGTCAGCCCCTGCGCAGCAGCCCTCGCCTGCGACCGCGCCAGCAGCTCCGGTGTCAGGTCGGTAGAAACCACCGTGGCGCCCGTCGTGGCAGCGGGCAGCGAGATGTTGCCCGAACCGGCGGCGACGTCGAGTACTCGGGCACTGTGCCCAATGCCGGTGGCGGTGACCAGAATCGGGCCCAGGGGAGCCATCACCTGCTCGGCCATCAATGCATAGTCGCCCAGCGCCCACATGGCGCGATGAGTGGCCGCCAGCGCGTGGTCTTCGGGAATGGCAGTGTCGAGTGTCATGAAACCCTCCTGGGGGCGCGGAAAAGGCTGTTTACTCGACATCGTCGTCGATGGCGGCGTCGCGGGAGCGAGCCAATTATTACCAATAGCAATAGTAGCTATCAGCAATAATATATATCTGCATTATAAGTTTCAGCTGAATGTCGGTTGAAAGCTAGCTGGGAGCACGTGCGGGGAGGACAAATCCCGTCGCTTCCTAGACTGTCCGGGTGCGTCTCGTCTTCGGCGGCACCCCCGAACCGGCGCTCCCCGCCTTGCGTCGCCTCATCGACTCGCCCCGTCACGAGGTGGTCGCCGTGCTGACCAGGCCCGATGCCGCCGCCGGGCGGCGCGGCAAGCCCGAGCCGTCGCCGGTGGCACGTGAGGCACTCGAGCGTGGCATCCCGTTGTTACGCCCGCCTCGGCCGAACTCCGCGGAGTTCGTCGCCGAACTCGCCGAGTTCGCACCCCAGTGCTGCCCGGTGGTGGCCTACGGCGCACTGTTGCGCGACGGCCTGCTCGCCGTGCCTCCGCGCGGCTGGGTCAACCTGCACTTCTCGCTTTTGCCGGCCTGGCGCGGTGCCGCGCCGGTGCAGGCCGCTGTCGCCGCGGGGGACACGATCACCGGCGCCACAACGTTTCAGATCGAACCCAGCCTGGACTCCGGACCGGTCTACGGCGTCGTGACCGAGCGGATCCAGCCGACCGATACCTCGGGCGATCTGCTTGAGCGGCTGGCGATTTCGGGTGGGGCGCTGTTGGTGGCAACGCTGGACGGCATTGCCGACGGGGCACTGACACCGCAGCCACAACCGGCCGACGGTGTCAGCATTGCACCCAAGATCACCGTCGAAGAGGCCCGGGTGCGTTGGGACCTACCGGCACCGGTGGTCGAGCGCCGTATCCGCGCCGTCACACCCAACCCTGGAGCCTGGACGATGATTGAGGACCTGCGGGTCAAGCTGGGGCCGGTGCAGATCGATGCGGACTCGTCAGAGTCGTTGCCGCCGGGTGTCATTCACGTGGACCGCAAAAGCGTTCGGATCGGTACCGGCTCGGAACCGGTGCGGCTCGGCCAGCTTCAGCCTCCCGGCAAGAAACTGATGAACGCCGTCGACTGGGCGCGCGGTGCCCGGCTTGACGCCGCCGCGCGGGCGTCATGAGCTCAGCCCCGAAACAGCGCCGGGCTGTCCCGCCCAAACGGCGCAAGCCGCTTGATCCGGCTCGGGCAGCCACCTTTGCGGTGCTGCGAGCCGTCAGCGAGCGTGACGCGTACGCCAACCTGGCCCTGCCCGCGCTGTTGCGTGATCGCGGCATCGGCGGACGCGACGCGGCGTTTGCCACCGAGCTGACTTACGGCACCTGCCGCACTCGCGGCCTGCTCGACGCGGTTATCGGCGCGGCCGCTGGACGCCCGCCGGAGGCGATCGACCCGGTGCTGCTGGATCTGCTGCGGATGGGCACCTATCAACTGCTGCGCACCCGTGTCGACGCACACGCCGCGGTGTCGACCACGGTCGAACAGGCTGGGATCGAATTCGATTCGGCGCGAGCCGGTTTCGTCAATGGTGTGCTGCGGACCATCTCGGTGCGGGACGAGAAATCCTGGGTGGACGAACTTGCTCCCGACCCGTCTCGGGATCCGATCGGTCACGCCGCCTTCGTGCACGCGCACCCACGCTGGATCGCCCAGGCCTTCGCCGACGCGCTGGGCGCTGATGCCGGCGAACTCGACGCGGTGCTGGCCAGCGACGACGAACGCCCCCAGGTGCACCTGGCCGCTCGCCCGGGTGTGCTGAGCGCGCAGGAGTTGGCCGACGCCGTCGGCGGCAGCGTAGGCCGGTACTCGCCGTACGCGGTGTACCTGCCCGGTGGTGACCCCGGACAGCTGGCGCAGGTGCGCGACGCCCGTGCCCTGGTTCAGGACGAGGGCAGCCAGTTGGTGGCCCGCGCGCTAACGCTGGTGCCGGTCGACGGCGACACCGGACGCTGGCTCGACCTGTGCGCCGGCCCGGGCGGTAAGACGGCGCTGCTGGCCGCGCTGGCAGTCGAGCGTGGCGCCCGGGTCACCGCGGTCGAGCCGTCGCCGGGCCGCGCGGAGCTGGTCGCCCAGAACACTCGCGGGCTGGACGTCGACGTGCTGCGTGTGGACGGACGCGAGACCGGTCTCGAGCCGGGTTTCGACCGGGTGCTTGTCGACGTGCCCTGCACCGGGCTGGGTGCCCTGCGCCGCCGGCCGGAGGCCCGTTGGCGCCGGCAGCCGTCCGATGTGCCCGCGCTGGCCAAGTTACAGCGCGAACTGCTGGCCGCCGCGATCGTGCTGACCCGGCCCGGCGGCGTGGTGCTCTACTCGACCTGCTCGCCGCATCTCGCCGAAACCGTGGGGGTGGTGGCCGACGCGCTGCGCCGCCACCCGGTGCAGGCGCTGGACGCCCGGCCGCTGTTCGAGCCCGCGGAGCTTGGTCCTTCCGCGCAAGGGCCCTATGTGCAGCTCTGGCCGCACCGGCACGGCACCGACGCGATGTTCGCCGCCGCGCTGGGCCGGCTGCCGTGAGCTCGGCACCCCGGCTCAGTAGTGTGGCGCACATGTCTGGCAGCACCGGGGGACCCCTGATAGCTCCGTCGATCCTGGCCGCCGATTTCGCCCGGCTCGCCGACGAGGCCGCCGCCGTGACCGGTGCCGATTGGCTGCACGTCGACGTGATGGACGGCCACTTCGTGCCCAACCTGACGATCGGTCTGCCGGTGGTCGAGAGCTTGCTGGCCGCCACGCGCATACCGATGGATTGCCATTTGATGATCGACAATCCGGACCGGTGGGCGCCGCCGTACGCCGAGGCGGGCGCCTACAACGTCACCTTCCACGCCGAGGCCACCGAGAACCCGATCGGGGTGGCCCGCGATATCCGGGCCGCCGGCGCGAAGGCCGGAATCAGCGTCAAACCGGGCACTCCGCTGGAGCCCTACCTGGACATCCTGCCGCAGTTCGACACCCTGCTGATCATGTCGGTCGAGCCCGGCTTCGGCGGCCAGGGCTTCATCCCCGAAGTGCTGAGCAAGGTCCGCATTGTGCGAAAGATGATCGACGCGGGGGAGTTGACGATCCTGGTCGAGATCGACGGCGGCATCAACGCGGACACGATCGAGGAGGCCGCCGAGGCCGGAGTCGACTGCTTCGTCGCCGGGTCCGCGGTCTATGGCGCGCAGGACCCCGAGGCCGCGGTCGCGGCGCTACGACGCCAAGCCGGCGCCGCGTCACCGCATCTACGCCGGTGACCGGTCAGTCTGTCGACAGCCTCGACGCCGCCATGCGCCTGGCGATCGAACAGTCCAAACTGGTCAAGGGCAGCACCTATCCGAATCCGCCTGTCGGAGCGGTGATTCTGGACGCCGACGGCCAGGTTGTCGGTGTCGGCGGTACCGAGCCGGCCGGCGGCGACCACGCCGAGGTGCTGGCGTTGCGCCGGGCTGGGAGCCTGGCCGCCGGTGGCACCGCGGTAGTCACGCTGGAGCCGTGTAATCACTACGGCAAGACTCCGCCCTGCGCGAACGCGCTGATCGACGCCGGCGTGCGCACCGTCGCCTACGCCGTCACCGACCCGAACGAGATCGCGGCGGGCGGCGCGGCCCGGCTGGCGGACGCGGGCGTTCAGGTGTCCTCCGGCGTGCTGGCAGCCGAAGCCGCCGGCGGACCGCTACGCGAGTGGCTGCACAAGCAACGGACCGGATTGCCGCACGTGACATGGAAATACGCCAGCAGCCTCGACGGCCGCAGCGCCGCCACCGACGGCACCAGCCGGTGGATCTCCAGTGAGGCGGCACGCCTGGACCTGCACCGCCGCCGCGCCGCGGCCGACGCGATCATCGTCGGGACCGGAACCGTGCTGGCCGACGATCCGGCGCTGACCGCCCGGCTGCCCGATGGCTCACTGGCGGAGAAACAACCGCTGCGTGTCGTGGTCGGCATGCGCGAAGTACCGCCCGAGGCAAAGGTTCTCAACGACGATTCGCGGACCATGGTGATTCGCACCCACGATCCTCTCGAGGTGCTCAAGGCGCTCACGGATCGCACCGATGTCCTGCTGGAGGGCGGTCCCACCCTCGCGAGCGCCTTCCTGCGGGAAGACGCGATCGACCGCATCCTGACCTACGTCGCGCCGATCCTGCTGGGTGGCCCCGTCACCGCGGTCCACGATGTGGGCGTGCCCACCATCGCCCGGGCGATGCGGTGGCGCTTCGACGGCGTGGACCGGGTCGGCCCGGATCTGCTGCTCAGCCTGGTGCCGCAGCGCGGCTAGCGCTCACCCGCCGCGACGGTCTCCTGCTCGGGGACCTCCGGCTCCTCGGCATGTTCCTTGCGGCCGCCGAGCAGCAGTCCCAGCAGCGCGCCCACCACACAGATGACGACGGTGGCCGCGAAGATGTCGCCGTACATCAGGGCGAACGCTTTGAGGTACAGGGTGGCTGAGGCGGCAAGCCGTTCCAGCAGCGTCGCGTCCGGCGGGATCTTCGCCGACAGCCCCGCGATGATCTGGTTGAACCGGTACAACCCCCAGGCGCTCAGCGCCGCGACGCCGATCAGCATGCCCGTCATCCGGGCCACCACCACCGCGGCCGAGGCGATGCCGTGTTGGGCTGACGGCACGACCCGCAGTGCGGCCGAGGTCAGCGGACCGATCACCAGGCCGAGTCCCAGACCGGCCACCAGCAGGTCCGTGTGGACCAGCGGCAGGCTGACCCCGAAGATGTCGTGGTGCTGGGTCATGACATCCATCCGCCAGAAGTGGATCAGCCAGTAACCGTAGGCCGCGATCAGCAGCCCGATGAAGGTCATCGCACGGTCGCCGATCCGGGTCGCGATGACACCGCCCAGCACCGCCCCGATCGGCAGCGCGATCAGGAACCACAGCAGCAAGCCGGCGGCCTGCGCCTGGCTCATTTGCAGCACGCCCTGGCCGAACAGCTCGACGTTGACCAGGGTCACCATCAGCGCCGCGCCCGCGGCCACCGACGCGCCCAGCGCGGCCAGGAAGGGCCGGAAGTGCACTCCAGTCGGTTCGATGAGCCGGGTGCGGCTGAAGCGCTCCCAGAGGATGAACAGCACGGCGACCACAACCGCCCCGATCACCAGCGGCAATCCGTAGCTGGGCAAAATCTGCTTGCCGTCAGGCTCGGGGTTGTACAGCCCGATGACCGCCAGGCCCAGCGCGATGGCCAGCAGCACACCACCGACTACGTCGACCTTTTCCGGCTTCTCCGCGCGCTGGTGTGACGGCAGGCTGAACTGGATCATCACCATCGCGATCAAGGTCAGCGGGACGTTGATCCAGAACACGTAGCGCCAGTCATGGAACAACCAGACGATGAAGATCCCGTACAGCGGACCGAGCACGCTGCCCAGCTCCTGTGCGGCACCGATGCCGCCCATCACGCCGGCGCGGTTGCGTTGCGCCCACAGATCGGCGCCCAGCGCCAGCGTGACCGGCAGCAGCGCGCCGCTGGCGACGCCCTGGACGGTGCGTCCGGCGATCAGCAGGTGGAAATCGCCCCAATGTCCGGCCAGCGCGGTGACCACCGAGCCGACGATGAACAGCGCCAGGCTGACCTGCAGCACCAGCTTGCGGCCGAACCGGTCCGAAGCCCGGCCCAGCAGCGGCATCGCGGCGATATAGCCCAGCAGGTACAACGTGATGATCCAGGTGATGCGCTGCAGCTGGTTGATCGGAATATGAACGTCGCTCATGATGTCGCGCATGATCGTCACGACGACATAAGCGTCCAGGGCGCCCAGCAGCACGGCGAGGCTGCCGGCGCTGATCGCGATTCCGCGTCCAGCTCGCATACTCATCAGCTCACCGGGGGCTTGGTGACGGTGACCGGCTTGCCCCAGTCCGACAACGTCACCTGGACGGAATTGCCCTGGCTCTTCTGCAGGTTGGCCTGGACCAGCTGGTGATCGCCACCCTCCTGAATCCACACGGTGGACGGCAGGGGCTGGGTCGCGTTCATGCTCGGGATGATCTTGTTCACCGCGTCCGCGGTGGCATTGCCGCTGATCTTGATCGTGGTCTGGCCGTTGATCGTTTCGCGGCCCTCAGCCTTGGCGTTGGAGAAGTTCGCCAGCATGTTGCCCAGGCCGGCATCGGGGCTCAGCAGCACCGAGACGTCGTAGACGTCGGAGGCCTTACCGAAATCGCTCCACTTGTTCGGCGTGAGCGTGGCATACAGCACCGAGTCGTAGACCACGAAGTTCGCATCGATGTCGGAGCCCGCCATCGACAGCTGCGCGTTGCCCGACGCGGCGGTGCTCGGAGTGGTGGTCAGGTCGCCCGTCAGCTTCCTGATCGGCAGTCCGGGAATCTTGCCCTCGGTCGACAGCACCAGGTGCACGCTCTTGACGGTTTTGGTGACGTCGGCGGACTGCTTGACCAATGTGGTGGCGTCGGGCAATGGGCCACCGCTCTGCTTCGAACCCGACGAGCAGCCCGCGATCAGGGCGGTGGCGACAGTCAGGGAAGCGAGGACGGCCGTTAGACGGCGGCGTGTCTGCATACCGTGCATCGTAGAGGGTCTCGATGACCGGGCTTCGGGACGCGGGGGGCCCTCGGCCCCGCGACGAGCGCGTTTCGCCTGTCGGTCGTGGCCGCTCACCAGGCAAAGCATCGGCGAATTAGCCTGGTGGAATGTTCACTGGAATTGTCGAGGAACTCGGAGAGATCACCGGCCGGGACGTCCTCGCGGACGCGGCCCGCCTGACCATCCGCGGGCCCGTCGTCACCGCCGACGCCGGCCACGGAGATTCGATCGCCGTCAACGGCGTGTGCCTGACGGTCGTCGAGTTGCTGGCCGATGGTCAGTTCACCGCCGATGTGATGGCCGAAACCCTGGACCGGTCCAATCTGGGCGGGTTGGAGATCGGTAAGCGGGTCAATCTCGAGCGGGCCGCGGCAGTCAACAGCCGGCTCGGCGGGCACATCGTGCAAGGGCACGTCGACGGCACCGGCCAGGTGGTCGCCCGCACGCCGTCGGAACACTGGGAAGTAGTGCGCATCGAGATCCCCCCGGAGGTCGCTCGCTATGTCGTGGAGAAGGGGTCGATCACCGTCGACGGGATTTCGTTGACCGTCTCCGGGATTGGCGCGCAGCCACGGGACTGGTTCGAGGTCTCGCTGATTCCGACCACCCGGGAATTGACCACGTTGGGCAATGCCCCGGTCGGCACCCTGGTGAACCTGGAAGTCGATGTAATTGCGAAATACGTCGAACGGCTGATGACTGCAAGAAACCAATGAGGGTCGTCTCCGTAATCGCCGCCGGCGCCCTGGTGTGGACGGCGTGGCTATTCGGCTGCGGAACCGCCCACGCCGACGCGAACCAGGAAAAAGAGGCGTGTCAACTGATGGACGATCCTGAAGGACATGATTCGGGCTATCAGCCCGCCGAATACGCCTTCATGATGTTGCGCGGCAAGATGACGGCGTCGGACGCGCGAAATGCGATCTCCCTGGGGGTTCAGGACTTCTGCCCCAATCACCTGGTCGACTTACCGGCCAGTTGGCGATAAGAGCCTAATTACATTCTGTCGCAAGCGGATTCAAGTAATCCTGTTGAGCCGCAGAAGGTGTGGCAGCGGCCGGAAAAGGGCAATTGAGAGCCCCGCGGCTCGTTGCCTCCATGCCATTTACGGGGGATTCCCGCACCGGGAAGGGACCCCGGCCAAAGATTGCATTTTGGTAACAATAGTCACGATCGCACTACACCATGGCGACACGCCTGTTCTAAATCCCCACGCAGCCCTTCGCGGGTACATACTCGATTGCATAGGCCAGGCCGCCCTAACCACGCGAAGGAGCTGCAGAAATGTCCGTCGAAAGGTTAGCCGAGGCCGTCTACGAAGACCTCGCATTTGAAGCGGTAGCGACGTTGGCCGGCCGCAAGGCCGAGGCTCAAACATCTCGACCGGTGTGGAGCAGGGAAGTCAACGACACAACGTTGATGATCATCGAGCACCGAGTGCGCGACTACACAAGCTACGAGTTGATCGGTGTCGATGAGCGCGACGTGTCGCTGGGACGGTTTTCCAATTTCCCGGCCGCGACCGCAGAGGTCAGCAAGTGGACGCACTTCATCGAGGTCGGTGGTTCGGTCGGCAGGTGGCTGGCCCACTATGCGACCGACTGCGGTGGCGGCCAGGTGATTCAGATGCCGACCAGGCGGAACGGGTAGCAACTTCCGGCGGGCCGGTAAGCCGTCAGTGCACGCTCGATGTACGTGTCAGCCACCCGGCCGTTCGCCAGTACGGCGATGCCTCGGCCGCGGGTGGATATCGAACTTCCAGCGTTGAGCAATTTCCCGTAAGAATCGTCACAACGCACCTTGTCTTGCGTGCCGGCCGGCAGGCGATCACCGCAGCTCAGAGCCGGTAGTGGCGAGGCAGAACCGCGGTGCACGCAGGCACGACAGCTGATCTTGGCTCGGGCTGGTGTGAACGCCTGGCGAATGAGCAACGTCGGTGTCAATGTGGTGCACAAAGAAGTGGCGATAACGCTGCGTCCCGCGTGGTTCATACTTGAAGCAATACGCGGGCTTCGCGTGTTGCTCGGCACGACAGCAAGGCAGCACAGATGACGAGGTTGGACTCTGTCGAGAGGGCGGTTGCCGACATTGCTGCCGGTAAGGCCGTCGTCGTCATCGACGACGAGGAACGTGAAAACGAGGGCGACCTGATTTTCGCCGCCGAGAAGGCGACGCCGGAGATGGTGGCCTTCATGGTGCGTTACACCTCGGGCTACCTGTGTGTCCCGCTGGACGGCGCGATCTGCGACAAGCTGGGCCTGTTGCCGATGTACGCGCTGAACCAGGACAAGCACGGGACCGCCTACACCGTCACCGTCGACGCAAGAAACGGGGTGGGCACCGGGATTTCGGCGTCCGACCGCGCCACCACGATGCGGCTGTTGGCCGATCCGACTAGCGTCGCTGACGACTTCACCCGGCCCGGTCACGTGGTTCCGTTGCGCGCCAAAGACGGCGGTGTGCTGCGGCGACCCGGCCACACCGAGGCGGCCGTCGACTTGGCCCGGATGGCGGGACTGCAACCCGCGGGTGCCATCTGCGAGATCGTCAGCCAAAAGGACGAGGGCTCGATGGCCCAGACCGACGAGCTGCGGGTCTTCGCCGACGAGCACGATCTCGCACTGATCACCATCGCTGACATCATCGAATGGCGCCGCAAGCACGAGAAGCACATCGATCGGATCGCCGAGGCGCGCATTCCGACCCGGCACGGCGAGTTTCGCGCCATCGGCTACGCCAGCATTTACGAGGAAGTCGAACACGTTGCGTTGGTTCGCGGCGACATCGCCGGGCCGAGCGGTGAGGGCGACGACGTGTTGGTGCGGGTGCACTCCGAATGCCTGACCGGTGACGTGTTCGGCTCCCGCCGCTGCGACTGTGGGCCCCAGCTCGATGCCGCGCTGGCCATGGTCGCGCGGGAGGGGCGCGGCGTGGTGCTGTACATGCGCGGCCACGAGGGCCGCGGGATCGGCCTGATGCACAAGCTGCAGGCCTATCAGCTGCAAGACGCCGGCGAAGACACCGTGGACGCCAACCTCAAGCTCGGGTTACCGGCCGATGCAAGGGATTACGGAATCGGTGCGCAGATCCTGTCAGACCTCGGAGTCCGCTCGATGCGACTGCTGACCAACAACCCGGCTAAACGGGTTGGGCTGGACGGATACGGCCTGCACATCATCGAGCGTGTGTCTCTTCCGGTGCGCGCCAATGCCGAGAACATCCGCTATCTGATGACCAAACGGGACAAGATGGGACACGATTTGGCCGGGCTGGATGACTTCCACGAATCCGTCCATTTGCCAGGCGAATTCGGCGGCGCTTTGTGAGCCGCGCCTGCGACGATGCAGAACGTAGTGATGCGCAGGAGCGGCGCAAATGAGCGGAGTGGGCATTCCGCAGGTGGGGGAGCTCGATGCGTCCGGGGTGCGGCTCGGTATCGTCGCGAGCACCTGGCACAGCACGATCTGCGAGGCGCTGCTGGCCGGCGCCCAGAAGGTCGCGACGGCGTCCGGGATCGACAGCCCGACGGTGGTGCGGGTGCACGGCGCGATCGAGATTCCGGTAGTGGCTCAGGAGCTGGCCCGCAACCATGACGCCGTCATCGCTCTCGGCGTGGTAATCCGGGGTGCAACACCACATTTCGAGTACGTGTGCGACGCGGTAACTCAGGGTCTGACCCGGGTCTCCCTCGACGCGTCGACGCCCGTTGGCAACGGCATTTTGACGACCGACACCGAGGAGCAGGCGCTGGATCGGGCCGGGCTTCCGTCGTCCACGGAGGACAAGGGAGCTCAGGCGGCCGGGGCGGCGCTGACCGCCGCCCTGACCTTGCGAGACCTGCGCGCTCGGTCGTGACTCGGCTGTCGGCCCGCGAGCAGTGGGATGCTGAACTGCGTCCGCACTGGACGCCGCTATTTGCTTACGGTGCAGCATTTCTGATCGCCGCGGCGCATATTGCCGTCGGCTTGCTGCTGAAGATGAGTTCCAGCGGCGTGATCTTCCAAACCGCCGACCAGGTGGCGATGGCCCTACTGGGTCTGGTCATCGCGGGCGTCGTGCTGTTGTTTGCCCGGCCCCGGCTGCGAGTAGGGGCACCGGGCCTTTCAGTGCGGAATCTGTTAGGAGACAAGGTCGTTCCATGGTCTGAGGTGGTCGGCGTATCGTTTCCGGCTGGCAGCCGCTGGGCGCATATCGACCTGCCTGACGACGAGTACATCCCCGTGATGGCGATCCAGGCTGTCGACAAAGACCGGGCCGTGGACGCCATGGATGCCGTGCGGTCGCTGTTGGCGCGCTATCGGCCTGATTTGCGGGCGCGCTGAACACCGCGGGCGGCGACATTGTCGTACGATCGCCCGATGGCACGTCAATTGCGTTCGGCCGGCGCATCGGTTCTGGTCGCATTGTCGTTGTGTGCGTGCACCACATCGGTTAGCGGCCGGGCGATTCGGGGAACCGAACAGTCGCCGTCCGGCCCTTCGACGTCCACCTCACCGGCGCCCGGACGGATCCCGGCGCGCGATTTGCTGCTTCAGGACAACGACGCCACTCCGCTCGGTGTGGCGACGGCGATTCCGGTGGGCGACACCTACTTCACCAGCGTGCAACCGGCCGAATGCGCTGCCGCGCTGCTATTCAAGGGGTCGCCGCTGCGGCCGGCCCGCTCGTCGGACCACGCCGAGTCGGGGTACCGGATCAACGGCCCGGCGCTCTACGCCGAATCGGTCGATGTCTACGACAAGAAGTTGAATCCGCACCAGGTGGTGTCGAAGGGTTTCGGCGCCGTGTCGAAATGCCACGGGGACGCGGTCGGTCACGCCCCACTCGGGGATTCCAAGCCGATGCGGCTCAGTTCCTTCGGCACACCGTCGTCCGGTGTCCTGGTGTGGACTATGACCCGCCCGGATTGGAACTGCGACTACGGACTGGTCGCGGTTGCGCGGACGGCCTTGCTGCTATCGGCCTGCGACTTCAAACCCGGCTTCCCGATGGCCGACTGGGCGGCGAAAAGAAGGGCACAGCTAGACAGCCGGCCCACCTGACGCTTGGCTCAGTAGTTCTTGCAGTCGATCATCATCTGCCGGAAGATCGGGAACGCCTGGTCGGCTCCCGGGTTGTTCTGGATCGCCTTCAGCAGATTCACCCGCTGATCCGGCGATGACGCCATGAACTGCTGCAGAAATTGCAGGTTGGGCGGCGACTGGTCGAGGTACTGGGCGGCCATCGGGTTTTCCGCGTGGACTGCCCGCATCGCCTGGTCGTAATTGCACGTCGTGTTGACCATCGGGCCGATATCGGGAGTCGCCGATGCGACCCCCGCCCCCGCGCTCAACGACAACGCCAGACAGCCAACCCCGACGGCCAGCCCGGTCAACGGTCGTTTGCTCATGTGAAAGCTCCCTCCAACTGTTGCACCCACTCTAGCGCCACAGCTAACACGGTACTTAACCCAAACGGCGGCCTTCCAAACCGTCAGGCCCGCTCGATCCGCCTTTATCCGCAGGTCAGCTGTGCGGTGATCCGCACTTCAGCCGTCCGGATTCTCGATGTCCGGAGCTCAGTTGCTCGGCATCATCGGCAAGGCAAGAGCCGTTGCCAACGCAATCTTGGGTCAGTGTGGTTAACTTTGCCGCCGGTTGGGCGCACCCGGGTACCACCGCCGGCAACGCGTTGAGTTCCTCGGCTGCCCGAAGTGCATTTGGCTGCACAGTAGACCGGTGCGCAAGCCCGCAAGCCGTCCACGACTTGACGGAACGGGCTACTAGCCTGGATGCGTGCCAGATCCCGCCACCTACCGTCCCGCTCCCGGATCCATTCCGGTCGAGCCGGGCGTCTACCGGTTCCGGGACTCGCACGGTCGGGTGATCTACGTCGGCAAGGCCAAGAGCCTGCGCAGCCGGCTGACGTCATACTTCGCCGACATCGCGAATCTGCACCCGCGCACCCGGCAGATGGTGACCACCGCGGCCAAGGTCGAGTGGACCGTGGTCAACACCGAAGTCGAGGCGCTGCAGCTGGAATACAACTGGATCAAGGAATTCGATCCACGTTTCAATGTCCGCTACCGCGACGACAAGTCCTACCCGGTGCTGGCCGTGACTCTCAATGAAGAGTTTCCGCGGCTGATTGTCTATCGCGGACCGCGGCGTAAGGGTGTGCGCTATTTCGGCCCGTACTCGCACGCTTGGGCGATCCGGGAGACGCTGGATCTGCTCACCCGGGTGTTTCCCGCGCGAACCTGTTCGGGTGGAGTGTTCAAGCGGCACAAGCAGATCGACCGTCCGTGCCTGCTCGGCTACATCGACAAATGTTCGGCGCCCTGCATCGGCAGGGTCAGTGGCGAGCAACATCGCCAAATCGTCGACGACTTCTGCGACTTCTTGTCCGGCAGGACCGACCGGTTCGCCCGCGAGCTGGAACACCAGATGCATGCGGCGTCCGACGAACTCGACTTCGAGCGGGCGGCACGGCTTCGTGACGACATCGGCGCGCTGAAGCGGGCGATGGAGAAACAGGCCGTGGTGTTCGGGGACGGTACCGACGCCGACGTAGTGGCGTTCGCCGACGACGAGCTCGAGGCGGCGGTGCAGGTGTTTCACGTCCGCGGTGGCCGGGTCCGCGGTCAGCGTGGATGGATCGTCGAAAAGTCTGCTGACCCAGGTGATTCGGGCGAAGAGCAGTTGGTCGAGCAGTTCCTGACGCAGTTCTACGGCGACCAGGCAGAGCTGGGTGGCGCGGCCGACGAAGCCGCCAATCCGGTTCCGCGTGAGGTGCTGGTGCCGTGTCTGCCGTCCAACGCCGACGAGTTGGCGAGCTGGCTGTCCGGGCTGCGCGGATCGCGGGTTGCGCTGCGGGTGCCGCGCCGCGGCGACAAGCGGGCGCTGGCCGAAACCGTGCAGCGCAACGCGAAAGAAGCACTGCAGCAACACAAGTTGAAGCGAGCTGGCGACTTCAACGCCAGATCGGCTGCGCTGCAGAATATTCAGGAGGCTCTGGGGCTCGCCGATGCGCCGTTGCGGATCGAGTGCGTCGACGTCAGCCACGTGCAGGGCACCGATGTGGTGGGCTCGCTGGTGGTGTTCGAGGACGGCCTGCCACGCAAGTCTGACTACCGGCACTTCGGGATCCGAGAGGCCGCAGGTCTGGGCCGCTCCGACGACGTCGCCTCTATCGCCGAGGTGACCCGCCGCCGCTTCCTGCGTCACCTCAGCGACCAAAACGACCCGAATATGCTTTCCGCGGAAGGCAAATCACGCCGATTCGCCTATCCACCCAATCTGTACGTCGTCGACGGCGGCGCACCTCAAGTCAACGCGGCCAACGCCGTTCTCGAGGAGCTCGGCATCACCGACGTCGCGGTGATCGGCCTGGCCAAACGGCTGGAAGAGGTGTGGGTGCCGTCGGAGCCGGATCCCATCATCCTGCCGCGCAACAGCGAGGGACTTTATTTGCTGCAGCGGGTGCGCGACGAGGCGCACCGGTTCGCGATCACCTACCATCGCAGCAAGCGATCCAAGCGAATGACCGCTTCTGCGCTGGATTCGGTGCCAGGATTGGGAGAACATCGCCGCAAGGCGCTGGTCACCCACTTCGGATCGATAGCCCGCCTCAAGGAGGCCACCGTCGACCAGATCACCGCCGTTCCGGGTATCGGCGTGGCAACGGCCACGGCCGTCCTCGAGGCGTTGCGACCAGCCGAGCAAGCCGAGCAACCCGGAGCGTCGGCATGACGAGCCACTTCGGGGACAGCGAGAAGCGGCCCGGCGCCGGACATCGGGAGCTGGCCGCCGGCCGTGCGGGTGACGCGGCCGGGATCGACGTCGTTCTGGTCACCGGATTGTCGGGGGCGGGGCGGGGCACCGCCGCCAAAGTGCTCGAGGACCTCGGCTGGTACGTCGCCGACAACCTGCCACCCCAGCTGATCACCCGGATGGTGGATTTCGGGCTGGCAGCGGGATCCCGGATCACCCAGCTCGCCGTGGTGATGGACGTCCGATCGCGCGGATTCACCGGCGACCTCGACGAGGTACGCAACGAACTGGCCACCCGCAACATCAATCCGCGCGTGGTGTTCATGGAGGCCTCCGACGACATGCTGGTGCGCCGCTACGAACAGAATCGGCGCAGCCACCCGTTGCAGGGCCAGCAGACGCTGGCCGAAGGCATCGCGGCCGAGCGCCGGATGCTGGCATCGGTGCGCGCCACCGCGGACCTGATCATCGACACCTCCACGCTGTCGGTGCGGGGCCTGCGGGAAAGCATCGAGCGCGCCTTCGGTGGTGAGGCCAGCGCAACGACGAGTGTCACTGTCGAGTCGTTCGGCTTCAAGTACGGCCTGCCGATGGACGCCGACATGGTGATGGATGTGCGATTTCTGCCCAACCCGCACTGGGTCGACGAGTTGCGGTCACTCACCGGGCAACATCCGGCGGTGCGTGACTTCGTATTGGGCCAGCCGGGCGCAGCGGAGTTTCTCGACACCTACCATCAGTTGCTATCTCTGGTTGTCGACGGCTACCGCCGGGAGGGCAAGCGCTACATGACGGTCGCGATTGGCTGCACCGGCGGCAAACACCGCAGTGTCGCGATCGCTGAGGCATTGATGCAGTTGCTGCGGACCGATCAACAACTGTCGGTGCGGGTGCTGCACCGGGATCTGGGCCGCGAATGAGCCCACCACAAAGCGAGGGCATCGTCGCGATGGGCGGCGGCCACGGCCTGTACGCGACGCTGTCCGCGGCGCGCCGGCTGACCCCGTACGTCACCGCCGTGGTGACGGTCGCCGACGACGGTGGCTCCTCGGGCCGGCTGCGCAGCGAATTGGACGTGGTGCCGCCGGGTGATCTGCGAATGGCGTTGGCGGCGTTGGCTTCTGACAGTCCGTACGGGCGATTGTGGGCGACCATCCTGCAGCACCGATTCGGCGGCAGTGGGGCACTGGCCGGACATCCGATCGGCAACCTGTTGCTGGCCGGCCTGTCCGAGGTGCTTGCCGATCCGGTCGCCGCTCTCGACGAGCTGGGGCGCATCCTCGGCGTCAAAGGCCGGGTGCTGCCGATGTGCCCGATCGCGTTGCAGATCGAGGCCGACGTGTCCGGCCTGGAGGCCGACCCGCGGATGTTCCGGGTGATCCGCGGTCAGGTCGGCATCGCGACCACACCGGGCAAGGTGCGCCGCGTGCGCCTTCTTCCGCCGGATCCGCCGGCCACCCGGCAGGCCGTCGACGCGATCATGGCCGCCGACCTGGTGGTGCTGGGGCCCGGGTCGTGGTTCACCAGTGTGCTCCCGCACGTGCTGGTTCCGGAGCTGGCCGCGGCGCTGCAGGCCACGCCGGCCCGCCGTGCCCTGGTGCTCAACTTGGTCGCCGAGCCGGGGGAGACCGCGGGTTTCTCGGTGGAGCGCCATCTGCATGTATTGGCCCAGCACGCGCCCGGATTCACCGTCAGCGACATCATCATCGACGCCGATCGAGTGCCGAGTGAGCGCGAACGCGAGCAATTGCGCCGCACCGCGACGCTGCTAAAGGCCGAGGTCCACTTCGCCGACGTGTCCCGACCTGGTACACCTTTACATGATCCGGGCAAGCTTGCGGCGGCCCTGGACGGGGTCCGAACGGGCCGCACGGGTCCGGCAGCGCCTTCGGTGAAGGCCACCGCAGAGATTCGGGTTGACGGTGAAAGTTCAACGACGGGCGTGAGCGGACCAAGGGGTGACGACGCGTGGCGATGACGACCGAAGTCAAGGACGAGCTGAGCCGCTTGGTAGTGAAATCGGTCAGCGCGCGTCGAGCCGAGGTCACCTCCCTGCTGCGCTTTGCCGGCGGGCTGCACATCGTGGGTGGCCGGGTGGTCGTCGAGGCCGAGGTGGACCTGGGCAACATCGCACGCCGGCTGCGCAAGGACATCTTCGACCTGTACGGCTACAACGCGGTGGTACATGTGTTGTCGGCCAGCGGGATTCGTAAGAGCACCCGGTACGTGTTGCGGGTCGCCAACGATGGTGAGGCCCTGGCCCGCCAGACCGGGCTGCTCGACATGCGTGGCCGTCCGGTGCGCGGCCTGCCGGCGCAGGTCGTCGGTGGCAGCATCGGGGACGCCGAAGCCGCGTGGCGGGGTGCTTTTCTGGCACACGGGTCGCTGACCGAGCCCGGACGTTCCTCGGCGCTGGAGGTCAGCTGCCCGGGACCGGAGGCGGCGCTGGCGTTGGTGGGCGCGGCCCGCCGGCTCGGGGTCAGTGCCAAGGCCCGCGAGGTGCGCGGCGCCGATCGCGTGGTGGTGCGCGACGGCGAGGCGATCGGCGCGTTGCTGACCCGGATGGGCGCCCAGGACACCCGGCTGGTCTGGGAGGAACGCCGGATGCGCCGCGAGGTGCGTGCGACGGCCAACCGGCTGGCCAATTTCGACGACGCCAACCTGCGCCGTTCGGCGCGGGCCGCGGTCGCGGCGGCGGCCCGGGTGGAGCGGGCGCTGGAGATCCTCGGCGACACCGTTCCCAATCATCTGGCCTCGGCCGGCAAGTTGCGCGTCGAGCATCGGCAGGCTTCGCTGGAGGAGCTGGGTCGCCTTGCCGACCCGCCGATGACGAAAGATGCTGTAGCGGGCCGTATTCGGCGCTTACTGTCGATGGCCGACCGCAAAGCGAAGGTCGAAGGCATCCCCGATACCGAGTCGGCGGTGACGCCAGACCTGTTGGAGGACGCCTGACGACCATCGGGGTACCGCCCAGGCGCGAAGCGGCGAGGGAGCGGGACTTGGGAACGTAGGCGAGTCGGGAGAAGCTTGAACAGCCGCATCGCAGCGGGGGATGAATATGGGGGATGAATATGGGGGGCGCGTGGTGGGATTGTTGCGGATAGCTCTACAGGATTTGCTGGCGAGGGCTACGGTCGTCGCATGAAGCGGCTTTCGAGCGTTGATGCGGCGTTTTGGTCTGCCGAAACTGCGGGCTGGCATATGCATGTCGGTGCGTTGGCGATCTGTGATCCCAGTGATGCGCCCGACTACAGCTTTCAGCGACTCCGCGAGCTGATCATTGAGCGGCTGCCGGAACTGCCGCAGCTGCGCTGGCGGATCAGTGGGGCGCCGCTGGGTCTGGACCGGCCGTGGTTTGTCGAAGACGAGGATCTCGACATCGACTTCCATATCCGCCGCATCGGCGTGCCGGCGCCCGGCGGTCGCCGCGAACTCGAAGAGCTGGTCGGTCGGCTGATGTCGTATAAGTTGGACCGGGCGCGGCCGCTGTGGGAAATGTGGGTGATCGAGGGCGTCGAGGGCGGCCGGATCGCATCACTGACCAAGATGCACCACGCCATCGTCGACGGGGTCTCGGGCGCCGGGCTGGGTGAAATCCTGTTGGACGTCACGCCGGAACCCCGCCCGCCGCAGCACGATTCGGTGGGAGCGGTGGAGAGATCTCAGCTTCCGGGCCTGGAACGGCGCGCGATTGGCGCGCTGATCAACGTCGGGATCAAGACGCCGTTCCGGATCGCCCGGCTGATGGAACAGACGGTGCGGCAGCAGATCGCCACCCTGGGTGTGCAGCGCAGGCCGCCGCGCTACTTCGAAGCGCCGAAAACCCGGTTCAACGCGAAGGTGTCGCCACACCGCCGGATTACCGGTAGCCGGGTCGAGCTGGCCCGGGTCAAGGCCGTCAAGGACGCCTACGGCGTCAAGCTCAACGACGTGGTGCTGGCGCTGGTCGCCGGCGCCGCCCGCGAATACTTGCAGAAACGTGGTGAGCTGCCCGCCAAACCGCTCATTGCGCAGATCCCGGTCTCCACCCGCACCGACGACGACAAGGACGACGTCGGCAACAAGGTGAGCTCGATGACGGTATCTCTTGCCACCGACATCGAAAACCCCGTGGAGCGGTTGCGGGTCATCTACGAGAGCACACAGAGCGCCAAAGAAATGGCCAAGGCGCTGTCGGCGCATCAAATCATGGGACTTACCGAAACCACGCCACCGGGGCTGCTGCAGTTGGCCGCGCGCGCATACACCGCCAGCGGGTTGTCGCAAAACCTGGCCCCCATCAACCTGGTCGTCTCCAATGTCCCCGGTCCGAACTTCCCGCTGTATATGGCGGGCGCCAAACTGGACATGCTGGCGCCGCTCGGGCCGCCGGTGATGGACGTTGGTCTGAACATCACCTGCTTCTCGTATCAGGACTCGCTGGACTTCGGTTTCGTGACCACGCCGGAGTTGGCCAACGACATCGACGAGATGGCCGATGCCATCGAAGGCGCGCTGACCGAGCTCGAAAAGGCCGCAGCGGCAGATTAAGTCGTCAGTCGCGGGGTAGGTAAGTCGTCGCGTACACCCAGGACAAGAACCGCGCCACGGCATCGGCCGATTGATGAGCTCGCGGGGAGCCGAAGATGTCGAAAGCGTGCTGGGCGTTGGGCAACTCGGCGTAGGCGACGGGCGACTTCGACACCGCCCGTAGCTCCTCGACGAATTTCCGCGCCTCGACGACCGGGATCAGCGAATCGTCGGTGCCGTGCAGCACGAAAAACGGTGGCGCATCGGCTCGTAGGTGCTGGATCGGTGAGGCGTCCAGGTAGATGTCCCGGTTGACGCTGAGTTTCTGCTTGACCACCAGCTTTTCCAGCACCTCGACGAATTGAGCGCGCCCGGGGTCCGTGGTGGAGTACCAGTCGTAGCGGCCGTAGAACGGGACGGCTGCCGCCACCGACGTGTCGGCTTCTTCGAAGCCGGGCTGGAACTGGGGCTCGTTCGGAGTCAGGGCCGCCAACGCGGACAGGTGCCCACCGGCCGAACCGCCGCTGATGGCAACGAAATCCGGATCACCGCCGTAGGCCGCGATGTTCTCCTTCACCCACGCCAGCGCGCGCTTGACGTCCACGATGTGGTCGGGCCAGGTGTGCACGGGGGAGACTCGGTAGTTCATCGATACGCAGATCCAGCCACGCGAAACCAGGTGGCTCATCAACGGATACGCCTGCGGACGGCGCCAGCCGATCATCCACGCGCCGCCGGGCACCTGCAGTAGCACCGGGGCCTTGCCGTCGCGCGGCAAGTCGCGTCGGCGCCAGACGTCGGCCAGGTTGGATCGCCCGTGCGGGCCGTAGCGCACGATGTTCTCTTTTTCGACGAAGCGCCGGCGGGCGGCGGTGGTGCGCAGCGGCGGGTTGCGCCGGCCCCTGCGGGTCGGCTCGGCGGGCAGTGCTTTGAGTTCCTCGGCGTAGTCGGGGCCGAGCTGTTCGGTCAGGCCGGATTCCAGTACCGGGCCCGCGGTGGTCGCACCCCGGTAGCCGATTACCCCGAGGACCGCCCAGGATGCAGCCGTCAGTGCCAGCGCCGCTTTGCCTTTCGGCCCCGCGAAGTCGCCGCGGCGGGCGCGCCGCGCGGTGTCAACGATGGAGGCGCCCGCGTACAAGCCGGGCACCTCGGAGGCCGGCCAGCCGAACCAGAACACCGCTATGGATGCGTAGGGATTGCGGCTGACCGGGCGTAATCCGTTGACGGCGTTGAGGAGTTCGACTGCCGCACGCAACAGCGGCCTTCTTGTGAAGAATGGCCGGCGCATCAGCCACCCACCCGCGATTGCAGTTCGGCGCGCACGATCTTGCCGGTGCTGCTGCGGGGCAGCTCGTCGAGCACCGAAATCTCGCGCGGCACCTTGTAATTGGCGAGGTTCTCGCGGACATGCTGTTTGAGTGTGTCGGGCGTGGCGGTCGAGCCGGGCCCGAGCACCACGAACGCCGCCAGCCGCTGGCCGTACTGCTCGTCGTCCACCCCGATCACCGCGGCCTCGGCCACCTCGGGGTGTGCGGCAAGAGTCTTCTCCACCTCGATCGGGTAGACGTTCTCGCCGCCGGAGACGATCATCTCGTCGTCGCGGCCCACCACGAAAAGCCGTCCGTTTTCATCGAGATAGCCGACGTCGCCCGACGACATGAACCCGGCGTGGAAATCCTTGGTCTTGCCGGAGGTATAGCCGTCGAATTGGGTGTCGTTGCGGACATAGATGGTGCCGACATCGCCGGTGGGCATTTCGTTGAATTCCGGGTCCAGGATTCGGATTTCGGTTCCTCCCGCCGGCTTGCCCGCGGTGTCGGGTGCGGCGCGCAGGTCGGCCGGCGTGGCCGTCGCGATCATGCCCGCCTCCGTCGCGTTGTAATTGTTGTAGATCACGTCGCCGAACTGATCCATGAACGCGGTCACCACGTCGGGCCGCATTCGCGAACCTGATGCCGCCGCGAAGCGAAGGGAGCGGCCGCTGTAGCGGTTTCGGACGTCGTCGGGCAGGTCCATGATGCGGTCGAACATCACCGGCACCACGGCCAGGCCCGTCGCCTGGTAACGGTCGACGAGGTCCAGTGTGGCCTCGGGATCGAACTTGCGCCGGGTGACGGTCGTGCACGCCATCGACGCGGCGAAGATCAGCTGCGAGAAGCCCCATGCGTGGAACATCGGTGCGACGATCACGACCGTCTCCTCCGCGCGCCACGGTGTGCGATCCAGGATCGCCTTGAGCGTCCCGATCCCGGCGCCCCCACCGGATTGCTTGGCGCCCTTGGGACTTCCGGTGGTTCCGGAGGTCAACAGGATCATCTTGCCTTTGCCGCCGGTCCGCTGCGGCTGCTTCCCGAGGTGGTCGGCGATCAGCTTCTCGACGGTCAGGTCGTGCTGGCCCTCGGTCCACGCCACGATGCGGGAGGCGTCGGGTCTGTCGGCCAGCGCGCGGTCCACCGTCGCGGTGAACTCCTCGTCGTAGATGGCGGCGTCGACTCCTTCGCGGTTGACCACCTCGGCCATCGCCGGTCCGGCGAGCGAGGTGTTCAGTAGCACAACGTCGGAGCCGATCCGGCTGGCCGCCACCACCGCCTCGACGAAGCCGCGGTGATTGCGGCACATGATCCCGACCACCTTCGGCTGGCCCGACGCCAAGCCCTGCAGTGCGACCGCCAGCGCGTTGATCCGCTCGTCGAGCTGGCGCCAGGTCAGCATGCCGAGTTCGTCGATCAGGGCCGCACGGTCCGGGCAGCGCTGCGCCGCGCCGGCGAAACCGACCGTCATGCCCATGCCTTCGCGACGCATCGCCGCCGCCATCTTCAGGTACCGGTCGGGCCGCATCGGCGCGATCATCCCGGCGCGTTGCAGCGTTGCCACGACGCCCAAGACGCCGCGAGCCTGGTCGAGGGGAGACGGCATCGGTCAGCCCAGAATCGGGAAGCGGCGCTTGGCGGCGAGGTCTTTGAGGGCCGACTGCATCACCGAGCGGACGTGCGCGTCGACCTCGTCGATGTCGGGGTCCTCGCCGAACTGTGCGGCGATGTCGATCGGTTCCAGCACCTGAGTAACGATCTTGGTGGGCAGCGGCACATTCGGCGGGACGACCGCGCTGAACCCGAACGGGAAGCCGAACGAGACCGGCAGGATGGCGCTGCGCAGCAGGCGCTTGATACCCAGCCGTTCGGCCAGCCAGGTGCCACGGGTCAGGTACAGCTGGGTCTCCTGGCCGCCGATGGAGACCGCGGGAACGATCGGCACGCCGGCCTCGATCGCGGTGCTGACGTATCCCTTGCGGCCGTCGAAGTCGATGACGTTTTCCGACGCGGTCGGTCGGTAGGCGTCGTAGTCACCGCCGGGAAAGACCACCACCACGCCGCCCGACCGCAATGCGTTGGCGGCGTTCTCCCGGTTTGCCCGGATGTAGCCGGCCCGCCGGAAAAGCCCGCCCGTCACGCCCATGAACAAGATGTCGTGGCTCAGCGTGTACACCGGCCGGTCGTAGCCGAACCTGTCGTAGAAGTCGACGCTGAAGATCGGGACGTCCATCGGGAACATGCCGCCGGAGTGGTTGCCGACCACCAGCGCGCCCCCGGGCGGAAAGGAGTCCAGGCCGTGCACCTCAGAGCGGAAATAGCGCTTCAACACCGGCCGCAACACACCCATCAGGCGCTGGGTCAGCCCCGGGTCGAATTGGCCGATTTCGGGGTCGTCACTGCTGGATTCGTCCACTTCGCTCACCGATGCCCCCTTGTGGCTTCCTCGAGAGTTCCCGCGCTGAGTCCCTAGATGGTAGCGACGGGGGTAACCGGTCATCTCGGCTGGATACCCGGATGGGGTCTTAATTTGCTCGCCTCGATCCGAGCAAAGCAGGTCGACGGGCTTGGTGGCGTGAAAGGTAGCGGAACTCATCGTGGCTCTCATTTCGGTGATCACCCGACAGATGGGCACGATTCACGATCAACGTGTTGCCTATTGAAAACGTTGCATAGAAGTATTTTGGTAGTAGCTACCCGTTTCGGCCTAAGAGCTTGCCGACCACGGTAAATGCCCATTGTCGGTCCCCCCGGGCAAATCGAGTCTGGCAAATTAATTGCTACCGTTTGAACATGAGTTCGGCCGATGATCCGGGCACTCTTGGACAGCGACTTCGTGCGGCACGATTGCGGTCATTCGTCGGACGCAGGACTGAGCGCGCACTATTCCATTCCGCCCTACAGCGCGACCTAGACGGCTTCTCTGTGCTGTACGTCCATGCGCCCGGCGGCGCTGGAAAGACGGCCTTGCTGCGTGTCCTCGCCGACGACGCTCGCGCGGCGGGCAGGTTCGTGGTCGAGGTTGACCTCCACATCACGAGCGCCACCCCACTCGCATTCGAAGCCGCGTGCGCGGATGCGCTCACGACCGCTGGCGCCGTTCTGGTGATCGACACGTTCGAACAGAGCCAGGCGCTAGAGAACTGGCTGCGCACCCGTTTCCTGCCCAGGCTGCCCATTGACGCACTTGTCGTCATTGCTGGCCGGCTCCCGCCAGACCCGATTTGGCGCACTGATCCCGACTGGAACGACGCCCTGCGGACTATCACGTTGCCGGATCTGAATACCGAGGAGGCGCGCGCGCTTCTTTTGGCGCGTGGAGTGCCCGAGGAACGGCATGCGGCGCTGCTCGCTTTCGCTGGCGGTCAACCGCTGGCGCTGACTCTGGCGGCAGACCTGGCGACCGACTGTGCGTTCGAGCCCGAGGATTGGAGGCCCGACCAGGATGTAGTGAAAACGTTGCTGCACAGGCTCGTCGGCCACATCCCAACATCGGCGCACCGTCAGGCCCTCGAAGTCTGCGCACACGTAGAGGTCACCACCGAGGAACTGCTGCGCAGCGCACTCGGCGACGGCGCCGCAGATCTCTTCGAATGGCTGCGCGGCCTGCCCTTCATCGAGTCTGGTCGCTACGGTGTGTATCCCCACGACGTCGTGCGAGATCTCCTGAGCCAAGATCTACGCTGGCGCGACCCGGAAGGCTCCGGGTCGCTGCACCGCATGGTTCACGGTCATGTGCTCAACCGCGTCCGCGCCGCCTCGGGTCCGGAGGTAATCGAGGCAGCGCGCTCGTGGCTTTTTCTCTATCGCCACACCAGCTCGCTCGCCGGCTACCTCACCTGGGCCGGCCGCGGCGAGGTGTACGAGAC
Source organism: Mycobacterium montefiorense (assembly GCF_003112775.1). Classification (GTDB taxonomy): domain Bacteria; phylum Actinomycetota; class Actinomycetes; order Mycobacteriales; family Mycobacteriaceae; genus Mycobacterium; species Mycobacterium montefiorense. The sequence continues at coordinate 234,803 of NZ_BFCH01000018.1, forward strand.
CCCCTACCTGCCCGAAGATCGGGCGGCTGTGCTGCGGTTGACCGCCGAGTGCGAAGACGCCGAATCGGTCCGGATCGCCGAGTTCTGGCTCGACCGCCAGCCGGACGCCTTCCACCTGCAGCGCAAGGCTGAAACGGGTGAAATCGTTGCCTTCTCCGCGTGGTTACGGCTGCACCACCCTGAACCGGACGAGATAGCCGCCGACCCGGTCATCGCGGCCGCTTGGCGCCACTGCGACACCGATGGCCCGACCCGTCCCGGCGAGTACATCGCCGTCTCCCGCTTCACCGTCGACGCCGAGGCATACGCAAAGACCTCGCCGGCAATCGACCTCATGGTCACCCGGATAGTGGCCGAATGGCTTCGCGCACATCGGTTGGCCTGGTCGTTCCTGGTGCTTCTGAATATTGAACCCTGGGTTACCCAAGCCAAAGCGATTGAACATCAGCCAATCAACGAGCGAGTAACCGTCGGCGACAGGGAGCTGTTGCTCTATAGCCACGACTGGCGCACCATGCCGCTGGAGTCGTGGCTGAGGCGGCAGGAAACCGAGGTGCTATCGGGCCACCAGCCCGTGGTGGCAGCCCAGCCAGCGGGTCATAGCTTGCCCCGTCCGGCGTTCGATGCCGCGGTACGCGCGGCACTGCGAAATGTTGGCGACGACGTCGCCCTGGGCGCGAACCCCCTGTGCGGCACCGACTTAGCAGATACGGGGCGCGAACTACGCGGACTGCTGAACCAAGCCGTCCAAGTGCTCGCCGACGATGCGCGCGCCGTCAAGCAGTACCGCGCGGTGCACACCACGTTCTTTTGCCCGGTACCTACCCAGGAAGCCGCGGCCGAACAACTAAACCTGCCATTCAGTACCTACCGTCGACACCTTGCCAGCGGAACCAAACGGATCTGTGAATCACTGTGGAACTGGGAACTGAACAGGGCCAAACCCTAGAACAGATGGATCCGCATCGGCGGCAAATCGGGCACTTATTGAGCACTAAATGGCCTGGTAACTGAGCATCGAGCAGCGCCATGATGGCTGTCATGATCGAACGCTCACGTTACTTGGTCATCTGCCCACAAGGCTCCATGAGCACATGAATATATAAGTGGCATAAAAGGTTTCGAGCCACGACTTCGCGCGCGTTCCGATGGCAGCGGCCACATGGCCATCGCCGATCAGCCCACGGGATTTTCGGCGACGCGGGCAGAGGCCATCAGAAACAGTCCCGTCCGAGAAAGGCAGCGATTGTGAATGGCATCGCAATGACTGACGCCACAAACGGCGACAAACGCGTCCAGATCATCTTGATCCACGGGGGTTTTCACGGCGTGTGGGTCTGGGAGAAGGTCGTTGACCGGCTCGCGGAGCTGGGATGGCCAGCCCAGACAGTTGCATTGCCAAGCGTGGCGGCCAAAGATCAGCCGCGCTACGGCATGCATGACGACGCGGTCGCGGTTCGTCGTCGGCTCGAGATCATTGAGGATCCGGTTGTGGTCGTAGCGCATTCCTACGGGGGTGTGGTTGCCACGCAGGCAGCCGCGGGCCTTAAGAACGTCGCACACATCATCTATCTTGCAGCGTTTCAACTTGATGTCGGCGACTCGTTGCTCGGTGTAGTTGGCGAACCCGCCCCATGGTGGATTGTCGAGGATGACATGCTCAGCGCCGGGCGACCGTTCGAGACGTTTTTCTCCGATGTTTCAATTGACGATGCCACGCGAGCGATTGATCGCCTGCAACCTTCGAGTTATTCCACTGTCACAGAACAGCTTACGGAGGCAGCGTGGCGTGGAATCGAGTCCACCTACGTGATTTGCGACGAGGATCAGGCACTGCCTGCGGCCGCGCAGGTGCAGATGGCCAAACGCGCAACGCATGTCCGCCGCATGCCGAGCAGCCATTCTCCGATGCTGTCCAGACCGGCTGAGGTTGCTCTGATCATCGCCGATACGGCGACGCAAGTGTTGGAGCCATGGTGATGGTACCGAGTAAGCGGCCCGGCCGCCTCGCTATTCGCTCGCTGCGATCCGTCAAAGCGGACCACCGCGGCGGGAGTGTTGCCGTATGAGGTCGCGACACAGCGTCAACTCGAGATCTCACCCCGGCCGTATGAATTGGCAAGCAGCAGAACCGAATACCAACACCGCCAAGAAAGGTGTTGCCGCAATCAAGGGCTCGTCGACCACAGATACATCGCCTGCCGACTTCGACGTGATCATCATTGGAGCCGGCATCTCCGGTATCGGAGCAGCCTATCGCATTGCCCAGCGCAATCCGGGCCTACGCTACGTCATCCTGGAGCGGCGCGCCCAGATCGGTGGCACGTGGGACCTCTTCCGGTACCCGGGTGTTCGCTGCGATACCAGCACATACACCTTATGTTTTCCGTGGGAGCCGTGGACCAAGACAGAAGCCATCGCCGACGGCGATCAGATTCGCGAGTACATCACCGCTGCCGCGCACAAACACAAGATCGACAGACACATCCGTTTTAACACTCACATCCGTTCGGCCGACTGGGATTCCGCTACCCACACTTGGACCGTTCGCGCCGACAGCGCGGCGGAGACGCCCACGATCTACCGGGCTCGATTTCTCTTTTTCGGCACCGGTTACTACGACTACGACGAAGGCTATGCCCCCGGCTTCCCAGGCGACGAGCAATTCTCGGGCACCATTGTCCATCCGCAGCACTGGCCGGCGGACTTGGACTACACGGGCCAAACGATCGTCGTCATCGGCAGCGGTGCCACCGCCGTGACAATGGTGCCCTCGCTGGCAATGCGGGCAGCAAAGGTGACCATGCTGCAGCGTTCGCCCAGCTATCTGCTCTCGCTGCCAAAGGTTGACCCGGGCGCCGCGCTTGCGCGAAGGATGTTGCCCTCAAGACTCGCTCACACTCTGACGCGCTTGCGGATCGCGGTCGTCGAGGTCCTGTTATGGGAGCTTTCGCGCCGGCGTCCCGGTTTGGTCAAGAAAATCCTGCGCAAGGCGGCGATCGACCAGCTACCCGACGGCTATGACGTGGACACGCACTTCACGCCGCGATACAACCCATGGGACCAGCGGATATGCATAGTGCCGAACAACGAGTTCTACCAGGCGGTACGTGAAGGCGGTGTAGGGATAGCCACTGGTGACATCGACCATTTCGATGCCACCGGAATCGCGCTGAAATCCGGCGAACACCTCAACGCCGACATCGTCGTGACAGCCACCGGCATGAACATGTTGGCGCTCGGCGGAATCGCGGTCAGCATCGACGGCACTGAGATCAAGCCGCAAGAGCGGTATATGTACAAGGCGCAAATGCTCGAAGACGTCCCCAACCTTGCCTGGTGCATCGGCTACGCGGGTCTGAGCTGGACGTTGCGCGCTGACATGACAGCCCGTTCAATCGCAAAACTGCTGGCATACATGAACTCTCGGCAGTACACGTCGGCGTACCCGCATCGCGGCAGCGGGATAATGCCGGGGCGTCCTCTGCTAGATCTCACCTCCGGTTACGTGACGAGGAGTGCACACGCATTGCCGATGTCGGGGAATAAGCGTCCATGGAAAGTGGGCCAAAACTATCTCGTCGATGCAATCGCCCACCGCTTCAGCGGTATTGGCCGTGCCATGGTTTTCGGCACCGCATGAGTCCGCGTGGCCCAAAACGGATGTGGAGATCGAACGAGCGGCGCTGCTCGTATGCGATTGAGTCAGAAATCGAAACAAAGCAGGAGATTTGAAATGCCACCTAGCAGAGTCCATTTCAACGGTTCGGTGAATCTTCCCGATGCCGAGACGGTCATGCGTCAGATCAGTGAGCGAGTTCCACATGGGGTGCAACGGATGACGGACGGTGAGACGGGTGATCGAAGTATGTGGGTGGAATTTCTCGACCAGAAGTTTCGCACGATGCCAGAGTTCGAGCCGGGCGAGCATTGGTTCGGATCCGGGACAGATGGTAGGGAGATCGCGGGCAGTGGCAGTGGACCGCGACTCTTGGACCCACCTCGGTTGCGTCTCGTCGAAGGTGTCTTGCCGCAGAACATCGAATGGTCTGAGCCTGGATACGCCGACGCCTACCGCGAGTCGTTTGAGGTATTTCGGCGCCTTCAAGACGATGGCACGATTCCGTCGGACATGCTCTTTCAGCTGCAATATCCGACACCCCTGGCGCCGACGGCGCGCAGCATCATGCCCGAGTATCTGCCCATCGTGCTACCTGCCTACGAGCAAGCCCTGTTCGGTGACCTAGATCGTGTGCTGGCGGCGATCCCACACGAGTGCTGTGCCGTGCAGTGGGATCTCGCAGTCGAGATCGGTTTGCTGGCAGGAGCATTCGGTGCCCACGTCAGCGCACCGATAAGGGAGATCACCGCCGGAGTGGCACGTTGCGTGGGTCGGGTTCCTGACGACGTGCCAGTCGGCCTTCACCTGTGCTACGGCGATTTGCGCCATAAACATTTCATTGAACCCGAGACACTTGGGATCCAAGTCCAGCTACTGGCCGACGTCATCGACGCCGTCTCGCGACCGATCAACTTCGTGTCATTCACCGTTCCGCAGTCCCGGGCCGACGAAGAATATTTCAGGCCTTTACAGACTCTGCAGACAGGTCCTGAGACCGAGCTCTACTTCGCCCTGGTGCCCTACTATCCTGCCGACCTTCCCGAGGGCGTCACCGCGGAACAGGTGCGACTCATCGACCACGCCCTGAACGCTTCGGGCGTCGCGAACCGCTGCTGGGGTATCTGCACTGAATGTGGAATGGGTCGAGCCGACGCCCAGGACATCCCGACCTTGCTCGATGTGCACCGCAAGATTCTCGAGACGCACGGCCAGCAGCCAGGTCATTGAGTGACGCGGACGGATGCCGGGCATGCTTCGGCTTGAGTACCCGGCTGGTAGCCAGGCCTCAGAGCGGATGGCTAACAGGCAAACACTCTTGCCTGGCCCTCCAATCGTGCACTCTTACCTTCCCCTCCGGTTGTGCGGGCGATGGACAGCAGATGACGGGAAGGAAAACGACCGTCTGGTGGTCGCGCGCTGAACGCGAGATCCGGTTGTGGTTCTCGCTCACTGGATCGGGCAAACGGAACATCGGCTTTTTGCGAGCGCGCGTGGCCGTCGAATCCGCAGGCATCGGGCGCGTCTGGCGTGGTCGCGGTCCGAGAGGAGCAAAGCCGGTCCGCCGCGGTGACCGTCTAGAGCGGGGATACTCCAATCGGTCCGATGGCAGGCGATTCGGATGAGCTTCCGCAATGGGTGGCCGCAATCGCAGGCGCATTGTGATGACTGACGCAATGAGCTTGCCCCCCAACATGTTCAGGGCAATGTGATGCAGGGAATAGAGCCCTGTGGCAAAGTCTTGGCGATTCCGTTACGGCGCTGCGGGTACGGACGTGATCGCCCAATACCCTTAATAGCCAGCGCCTCTCAACAACCGAAGTAGTCACCGGCTCAGAGTGACTGACCTGCCAGCATTTACGCTGTGCTAGCCAAAGCGACCTAGGCTTCGCGCCGAAGCGTATGGCGCAGGCCATATTCCGGGAGTTATTGTTACCGAGCTGACTAATGAAATGCCAGTTGAGAGAGAAACAATGGATTTCGCTGGTTTACCCGAGGAGCCGGATCCACGCCCGGTCCTACCGCACCATTCGAGTGGTGGGCGTGACCGACGCGGGCGGACACCACACGTCGCCGCGGTCCGTCCGGTCCCGGGCCATGTTCATCAAGCAGGGGCGCTGAGCGCGCATCGACCCGCCGCTGCTGCTGATCGCGTCGCATATGCGGCCGACACCGCGGACCAGCGCCAGGCGGACTACTTTCTGCGTCTGCTCAACCAGAACCGCCGTTTGATCGACCAGCGGATCGACGGCTACCACAAGGCGATCGCTGTCGCCGAGGCCCGAGACGACGCCGAAAGCGCGTCCGTTTTCCGGCGCACCGCGCGCATCGAAGAGCAGGAGCGCAAAGCCCTCGACCGCCTTATCGAGAACCTGCAGCGCCGATTTGTGGTGCAGCCCACAGCGCAGGATCCGCCACTCCCGCGGGGGTCGCGGCTGGTGGTCCGGTAGGGCCGCAGCAACCTACGTCTCATCCACGGCCTGAACTGGTCGGTGTCTTCTAGCTCGGCGTTTGTCCCGACGGCCCACGGCTTGAATTCGAAAGCACGCGGGCATAGCCTCCTGCACGGTCCGGGACTCTTACCGGCTCCGCAACCGTTGCTGCTACTGATCTAGGCTGACGGCCAGGGGTTCACCGCCAGACTCAGGAAAGACGAGGGAGACACAAGTGACAGTCCGAGTAGGTATCAACGGCTTCGGTCGAATCGGACGCAATTTTTACCGTGCGTTGCTTGCCCAGCAGGAGCAGGGCGGAGCTGACATCGAGGTGGTGGCGGTCAACGACATCACCGACAACAGCACCCTGGCGCACCTGCTGAAATTCGACTCCATCCTGGGCCGGCTGCCGCACGACGTCAGCCTGGAAGGCGACGACACCATCGTGGTGGGCCCGGCGAAGATCAAGGCGCTGGCGGTCCGCGAGGGCCCGGCCGCACTGCCATGGGGTGACCTGGGCGTCGACGTGGTCGTCGAGTCCACCGGCATCTTCACCAAGCGCGACAAGGCGCAGGGCCACCTCGACGCAGGCGCCAAGAAGGTGATCATCTCCGCGCCTGCCAGCGACGAGGACATCACCATCGTGCTGGGCGTCAACGACGACAAGTACGACGGCAGCCAGAACATCATCTCCAACGCGTCGTGCACCACGAACTGCCTCGGGCCGCTGGCCAAGGTCCTCAACGACGAGTTCGGCATCGTCAAGGGGTTGATGACCACCATCCACGCCTACACCCAGGACCAGAACCTGCAAGACGGACCGCACAGCGATCTGCGCCGCGCCCGGGCGGCGGGCCTGAACATCGTCCCGACCTCCACCGGCGCGGCCAAGGCCATCGGCCTGGTGCTGCCCGAGTTGAAGGGCAAGCTCGACGGGTACGCGCTGCGGGTGCCGATTCCCACCGGTTCGGTCACCGACCTGACCGCCGAACTGCGCAAGCCGGCCGGCGCCGACGAGATCAACGCCGCGATGAAGGCGGCGGCCGAGGGTCCGATGAAGGGCATCCTCAAGTACTACGACGCGCCGATCGTCTCCAGTGACATCGTTACCGACCCGCACAGCTCGATCTTCGACTCCGGGTTGACGAAAGTGATCGACAACCAGGCCAAGGTGGTCTCGTGGTACGACAACGAGTGGGGTTACTCCAACCGTCTCGTTGACCTGGTCGCGCTGGTCGGTAAGTCGCTGTAAACCGTGGGCGTTCCAAACCTCGAAGACCTTTTGTCCGAAGGCGTTTCGGGTCGTGCGGTGTTGGTGCGCTCCGATCTCAACGTGCCGCTCGACGACGCCGGTGCGATCACCGACCCGGGCCGGATCATCGCGTCGGTCCCAACGCTGAAGGCGCTGTTGGATGCCGGCGCCAAGGTGGTGGTGGCCGCGCACCTGGGTCGCCCGAAGGACGGTGCCGACCCGAAGCTGTCGCTGACGCCGGTCGCGGCCGCGCTCAGTGAGCAGCTCGGGCGGCATGTTCAGCTGGCCGGCGACGTGGTGGGTACCGATGCGCTGGCGCGTGCCGAGGGTCTGACCGACGGCGACATCCTGTTACTGGAGAACATCCGCTTCGACCCGCGCGAGACCAGCAAGGACGACGGTGAGCGGCTCGCGCTGGCCAAGCAGCTGGCCGAATTAGTTTGGCCGGGAGGAGCTTTCGTCTCTGACGGCTTTGGCGTCGTACATCGCAAGCAGGCCTCGGTGTACGACATCGCCACGCTGCTGCCGCACTACGCCGGCACGCTGGTGGCCGAGGAGATCCGGGTGCTGGAGCAGTTGACCAGCTCGACCACTCGCCCCTACGCGGTGGTGCTGGGCGGGTCGAAGGTGTCCGACAAGCTCGGCGTCATCGAGTCGCTGGCGACCAAGGCTGACAGTATCGTGATAGGTGGCGGGATGTGCTTCACCTTCCTTGCCGCACAAGGATTTCCGGTGGGCAAGTCGCTGCTCGAAGAGGAAATGGTGGACACCTGCCGTCGGCTGCTGGACACCTACGTCGACGTGTTGCGGCTGCCGATGGACATCGTGGTGGCCGACAAGTTCGCTGCCGATGCGACACCGCAGACCGTTGCGGCAGATGCCATCGGAGGTGACGCGATCGGCCTGGACATCGGGCCCGAGTCGGTGAAGCGTTTCGCGGCGCTGCTGTCCAACGCCCAGACGGTGTTCTGGAACGGCCCGATGGGCGTGTTCGAATTCCCGGCGTTCGCCGCCGGCACCAAGGGTGTCGCCGAGGCGATCGTCGCGGCGACACGCAAGGGCGCGTTCAGCGTGGTCGGCGGCGGTGATTCCGCGGCCGCGGTGCGTGCGCTCGGGATTCCCGAGGGCGAGTTCTCACACATATCCACCGGCGGTGGCGCATCGCTGGAATACCTGGAGGGCAAGACGCTTCCCGGCATCGAGGTGTTGGGTCGCCCGCAGCCGAGCGAAGGAGAGTAGTCGTGAGCCGTAAGCCATTGATCGCCGGCAACTGGAAGATGAACCTCAACCACTTCGAGGCCATCGCGCTGGTGCAAAAAGTCGCATTCGCATTGCCGGACAAGTACTTCGACAAGGTCGACGTCACGGTGCTGCCGCCGTTCACCAACCTGCGCAGCGTGCAGACCCTGGTCGACGGCGACAAGCTGCGGCTGACCTACGGCGCCCAGGACCTGTCCCCGCACGACTCCGGTGCCTACACCGGCGACATCAGCGGCGCCTTCCTGGCGAAGCTGGGCTGTAGCTACGTGGTCGTCGGCCACTCCGAGCGGCGCACCTACCACAACGAGGACGACGCGCTGGTGGCCACCAAGGCCGGCGCCGCGCTCAAGAACGGCCTGACGCCGATCGTGTGCGTCGGCGAGCATCTCGATATACGGGAGGCCGGCGAGCATGTCAGCCACTGCGAGAAGCAGGTGCGCGAGTCTCTGGCCGGACTGTCGGCCGAGCAGATCGGCCAGGTCGTCATCGCGTATGAGCCGGTCTGGGCGATCGGAACCGGCCGGGTGGCCAGCGCCGGGGACGCCCAGGAGGTCTGCGGGGCGATCCGCGAGCAGCTGGCCGCGCTGGCATCACCCAAGGTCGCCGAGACGGTGCGAGTGCTCTACGGCGGCTCGGTGAGCGCCAAGAACGTCGGCGAGATCGTCGCGCAGGAAGACGTCGACGGCGGCCTGGTCGGGGGAGCGTCGCTCGACGGCGAGCAATTCGCGACCTTGGCTGCCATCGCCGCCGGCGGGCCGCTGCCCTAGCTTCGCGCGGCCGCGATGGGTTCGCTGGCGGCGGCCTTGGGCCGCAGCATCGCCGGATCGCCGGATCGCTACGCCCGTACAAGGCGCCGTGGGCCGTGGAGCCCGCCCTCTGGGCAACGGGTACCGCGGCGCTGATCGCGGGTACGGGCGTGCTGTTCGGCCAGCTGCAGCTGGTCGGGCTGGCCTATCTGGGCGCCGCCTGCGCCGTGATCTTCCTGGTCCGGGGCTTCTATCGGGCCCGCTGGTGGGCTTGGGTGTCCCAGGCGATCGGCGGAGCGGTCGGCATCAGCGTGGGCGCGCAGCTGTGGCCGGGGTTCAGCGCCGGGCAGGTTCTCACCGCCGCGGTGGCCGGCGCGATCTCGGGCATGGTGGGCGGCGCCGGGCCCAGCGCACCGGCATTCGGGCTGATGCTGTCGATCGGGGTGGCGTTCGGCCAGTTCGGCGGATCGTCGCTGCCGTGGTGGCAACAGGCGCTGTGGTACTTGGTCGGAACGTCGGTCGCCGCGGTTTCGGTGTTGGCGCCGTGGGCTTTTCATCGCGACAAACCCGAACGCCGGGCGCAGGCGGCGGTGTACTTCGCGGCCGCGGACCTGTGCGTGGCGATCGGCACCGAGCGGGCCGGTGCGGCACGTGACCGGCTGGCCGCCGCGTCGGCCGTCGCGCGCGCTGCGCGGGACCGCCGCGGGGCCGATCTGGTGGCCTTCGCCGCGGCGACGCTCTACGCCCAGGGCAGGCCGGTGCCAGACGTCGCGGTCTCGGCAATTCATCAAGCAGGACAACAGATTTGGAAAGGCAAGCCGGTATCGGTGGCGTTTACGGAAGCCGACGTCGGGACAGACCCGGGCTTGGTCGAGCTGGCCGATGCGCTGAGCCGGCAGCCGAAGCGACCGGGCACGGTGCGGCCCGAGACGCTGCGGCTCTCGGTAATGCTTCGCGCCGCCACCTCGCGCGCCGGTCTGGCCAACGGTTTGCGGCTGGCCCTGTGCATGGGGATGGCCACCGCGCTCACGGTCGCGATACGCCAGCCGGCGCATTCGTTCTGGCTGCCACTGACCACGGCCGTCATCGTGCGGCTCGAATATGCCTCGGTCTTCGTGCGCACCGTGAACCGGATCTTCGGCACCCTGATTGGCGCGCTGGTGGCCACGGCGGTGCTGGCGGTGCTGGCACCGGGTGTGCCGCTGGTGGTCGTCACCGCGCTGGCGTTGGGGTTCGTCGTGCTGTCGGTGCCGAAGCTGTACGGCTTTGCCGTGATCGGGATCACCACGTCGGCGCTGCTGTCCCAATCGATCGGCCAGGTGGATCCGGTCGCGCCCGCGGTGCGGCTGCTGGACACCCTCGTCGGGGCCGCGGTAGCGGTGGTGTTCGGCTACCTGTTGTGGCCCGAGGCTCGCCGGTTCCCGGCGTACGCCCAGCTGGTCGGCGGGCTGAAGGCCGCGCACTGCTACTTGAACGAGGCGGTCAAACCCGCGGCGCAGCGCCCGTACTGGCAGCCCGTCCGGGCCGACGCCTACCGGTTGGCGCATCAGGTGCGTGCCACCGCCGAAGCCGCGGCGCTGGAACCGCCGCCGGTGAGTTCGTTGGCCCTGCAGGTCATACCCGCCGCGATCGAGCTGGAAGACACCGTGGACGCGATCACCGCGGTGGGCTCGGCGGTGGATGCCGGTGGCGAGGCGTCGGCACTGGTCGTCGACGTGCGGCGCCGGCTCGACAAGCTCGATCGGACCGCGGCGGAGTGGGCATCGGGACCCTTGGGGAGCAGCGGTTACGGCCGGTTGGGCGGTAGCCGGTAAGCTGTCCGTCATGGTTTTGGCCCTACAGATCACCCTGGTGGTCACCAGTGTTCTGGTGGTCCTGTTGGTGCTGCTGCACCGCGCCAAAGGTGGCGGCCTGTCGACGCTATTCGGCGGTGGCGTGCAGTCCAGCTTGTCCGGCTCGACCGTGGTGGAGAAGAACCTGGACCGGCTGACGGTGTTCGTCGTCGGCATCTGGCTGGTGTGCATCATCGGCATGGCGCTACAGATCAAATACCGCTGACCCAGTTCTGTCGGCAGGCGGGTTACGTCGTTCGCACCGATACTGAGACACATGGTTGAGGCTTCTGACGCCGCGCTGGCGCCGATCGGTGCCGTGCAACGGACCCGGATCGGACGCGAGGCGACCGAGCCGATGCGCGCCGACATCAGGTTGCTCGGCAGCATCCTCGGCGACACGGTGCGCGAGCAGAACGGCGACGAGGTATTCGACTTGGTCGAACGTGCCCGCGTCGAGTCGTTCCGGGTGCGTCGTTCCGAAATCGATCGGGACGAGATCTCGCACATGTTCGACGGCATCGACATCCGCCAGGCGCTCCCGGTCATTCGGGCGTTCAGCCATTTCGCGCTGCTGGCCAACGTCGCCGAAGACATCCACCGCGAGCGACGGCGTCATATTCACGTCGACGCCGGCGAACCACCGCAAGACAGCAGTCTGGCCGCCACCTACGCGAAACTGGATTCCGCAGAGCTGGATTCGGCAACCGTCGCCGATGCGCTCAAGGGAGCGCTGGTTTCTCCGGTCATCACCGCCCACCCCACCGAGACTCGCCGGCGCACCGTCTTCGTCGCCCAGCACCGGATCACCGAGCTGATGCGACTGCATGCCGAGGGCTTTCGCGAGACCGGCGACGGCCGCAGCATCGAACGCGAGTTGCGCCGCCAGGTGCTCACGCTCTGGCAGACCGCGCTGATCCGGCTGTCCCGGCTGCAGATCACCGACGAAATCGACGTCGGCCTGCGCTATTACCAGGCTGCGTTGTTCGAAGTGATTCCACAGGTCAACGCCGGGGTTCGTGACGCGTTGCGCGCCCGGTGGCCCGACGCCGAGCTGCTCGGTGAGCCGATCCTGCAGCCGGGGTCGTGGATCGGCGGGGACCGCGACGGCAACCCGAACGTCACCGCCGCCATCGTGCGGCGGGCCACCGGCAGCGCCGCTTTCGCCGCGGTGGCGCACTACCTGTCCGAGCTCACCGATCTCGAGCAAGAACTATCGATGTCGGCGCGATTAGTCACTGTCACAACCGAATTGACGGAGCTGGAGCGCGCCTGCCCCGAGCAGGCCAGGTCCGACGAGCCCTACCGGCGGGCGGTGCGGGTGATTCGCGGTCGGCTCAGTGCGACCGCCGCGCAGATCTTGGACTCCGAACCGCTGCACCTGCTCGACCTTGGTCTCACGGCGTATGCCTCGCCGGACGAACTGCGGGCCGACCTCGACATCATCGACTCCTCGTTGCGCGCGCACGGCAGCGCGGTGCTGGCCGAGGATCGGCTGGGCCTGCTGCGAGAGGGCGTGCACGTCTTCGGGTTTCACCTGAGTGGCTTGGATATGCGGCAAAACTCCGACGTACACGAGGAAGTGGTCGCCGAGTTGCTGGCGTGGGCCGGCGTGCACCCCGACTACGGCTCGCTGCCCGAAGACGAGCGGGTGGAACTGTTGGCGGGCGAGTTGAGTACGAGGCGACCACTGCTCAGCGACCGCGCCCGGTTGTCGGAGCTGGCCCATAAGGAATTGAGTGTGGTCGAGGCGGCCGCGCACGCCGTCAAGCGTTATGGTCCCGCGGCGGTGCCCAACTACATCATTTCGATGTGCCAGTCCGTGTCGGACGTGTTAGAGGCCGCGATCCTGCTCAAAGAGGCCGGGCTGCTGGATGTCTCCGGATCCGAACCCTATTGCCCCGTCGGTATTTCCCCGCTGTTCGAGACGATCGACGACCTGCACAACGGTTCGGAGATATTGCACGCGATGCTGGAACTCCCGATCTATCGGGCACTGGTGGCGGCTCGGGGCGACCGCCAGGAAGTGATGCTCGGCTACTCCGACTCCAACAAGGACGGTGGATACCTCACCGCGAATTGGGCGGTCTATCGAGCCGAGCTGGCGCTGGTCGAAGTGGCTCGGAAAACCGGAATTCGGTTGCGGCTCTTCCATGGTCGTGGCGGCACCGTCGGGCGCGGCGGAGGACCCAGCTACCAAGCCATCCTCGCGCAACCGCCCGGCGCGGTACAGGGTTCGCTGCGCCTCACCGAGCAGGGTGAGGTGATCGCGGCCAAGTACGCCGAACCGCAGACGGCGCAACGGAATCTGGAGAGTCTGGTGGCGGCGACTTTGGAGTCGACGCTGCTCGACGTGGAGGGTCTCGGCGACGAGCCGGAACCGGCCTATGCGGTGCTCGACGAGATCGCCGCGCTGGCCCGTCAGGCGTACACCGAATTGGTGCACGAGACACCGGGTTTCGTCGAGTATTTCAAGGCATCCACACCGGTCAGCGAGATCGGGTCGCTGAATATCGGCAGCCGTCCGACATCACGAAAGCCCACCGAGTCGATCGCCGACCTGCGCGCCATCCCCTGGGTGTTGGCATGGAGCCAGTCGCGGGTGATGCTGCCCGGTTGGTACGGCACCGGGTCGGCATTCGAGCAGTGGATCGCGGCGGGCCCCGAAAGCGATAGCGAGCGAGTCGAAGTCCTGCACGATCTCTATCAGCAGTGGCCGTTCTTCCGCGGTGTGTTGTCGAACATGGCGCAGGTGCTGGCCAAAAGCGACCTGGGGCTGGCGGCGCGATACGCGGAATTGGTGGCCGATGAATCGTTGCGGCGCAGGGTGTTCGACAAGATCGTCGACGAGCATCAACGGACGATCGCGATGCACAAGCTGATCACCGGTCAAGACGACCTGCTGGCCGACAATGCGGCGCTGGCCCGTTCGGTGTTCAACCGCTTCCCGTACCTGGAGCCGCTGAATCACCTGCAGGTCGAGCTGCTTCGGCGATACCGCTCGGGGGACGACGACGATATGGTGCGGCGCGGCATTCTGTTGACGATGAACGGGTTGGCTAGCGCGCTCAGGAACAGCGGCTGACCTTAGCGCCGCTGGCGGCGGGTATTCTGGCGCAGATGTCGCCCACTCACACATCGGTAACGCACTGGGGGGTATTCACCGCGCAGGTGCGTGATGGGGATATCACGTCGGTGAGTGCGCCGAGCGATGACACGAATCCGTCTCAGTTGCTGCAGAACTTGCCGGGTGCGGTGCGGCACCGCAGCCGCATCCTCAACCCAGCCGTGCGGCGCGGGTGTTTGGAAAACGGTCCTGGACCCAGTTCGGCGCGCGGGACCGAGGAGTTCGTCGAGATCAGCTGGGACGAATTGATCGACCTGGTGGCCGCCGAGCTGCGCCGCGTGGTCGACCGCTATGGCAACGAGGCGATTTACGGCAGCTCTTACGGCTGGGCCAGCGCCGGGCGGTTTCACCATGCGCAGAGTCAGACACATCGTTTTCTGAATATGTTGGGCGGCTACACCGCATCCCGACACAGCTACAGCGCCGGCGCATCCGAAGTCATCTTCCCCCATGTCTTCGGCTCAAACCTGTTTGATGCCATGGCAAGCAGCACCACCTGGGATGTCATCGTCGACCACACCGAGCTATTAGTGGCGTTCGGCGGGTTGCCGCTGAAGAACTCCGCGGTGATGCCCGGTGGTGCCGCCGCGCATCCAGACCGTGACTACGTCACCCGATACCGGGCCGGCGGCGGCCGGTTGGTGTCGATCAGCCCGCTGCGCGACGACATCACCGCGATCGCCGGCTCACTCGATGATGGCTGCCAGTGGATCGCACCTGTGCCGGGCACGGATGTGGCGATCATGTTGGGTCTGGCGTATGTGCTGGCCACTGAATCGCTGGCCGATCGCGTCTTCCTCGACACCTACTGCGTGGGCTACGAACGCTTCGAGCGCTATCTGCTGGGCAGCGAGGACGGGACGCCTAAGACACCCGAATGGGCCGCAGCCCTGTCCGGGATCGATGCAGATGGCCTGCGGAATCTCGCCCGTCGGATGGCGGCCGGCCGGACTCTGATCACCACCAGCTTGTCTTTGCAACGGGCCGAACACGGCGAGCAGACCGTGTGGATGGGTGCCACCCTGGCGGCGATGCTGGGCCAGATCGGGCTTCCGGGTGGGGGATACGGTCACGGTTACAGCGCTAACGGCGTCGGTAACCCGCCGCTGGCGTGTAGCCTGCCGACATTCGCGCAGGGCAGCAACCCTGTGTCGGCCTATATCCCGGTGGCGGCGATCACTGAGCTGCTGTGCCGGCCGGGTGAACAGCTGGCTTACAACGGCAAACTACTCGATCTGCCGCATATCAAATGCGTCTATTGGGCTGGCGGCAACCCTTTTCACCACCACCAGAATTTGCCCCGATTTCGCCGGGCACTCGCCGGGGTGGACACGATTGTGGTGCATGAACAGTTCTGGACTGCAATGGCTAAACACGCTGACATCGTGATACCCACCACCACCAGTTTCGAACGTGACGACTTTGCGGGGAGTAAGACCGCTGCCATGCTGACCGCGATGCCAGCGATGGTGCCGAGGTACGCCAATGCCCGCGATGACTACGACACTTTTTCCATGCTGGCCCAGCGGTTGGGATTCGGCGAGCGATTCACAGAGGGCCGCAGTGCACGTCAGTGGCTGGAACATAGCTACGAAAAGTGGTCGGCGGAGCTGGATTTCGCGGTGCCGTCATTTGACGATTTCTGGCGTGCCGGCCAGCTTCGGCTGCCGACGAGGACTGGCCTCACGTGGCTTGCCGATTTTCGTGCTGACCCGATCGCCCATCGGTTGGGTACTCCGAGCGGGGGCATCGAGATCTTTTCGGACACGATCGACGGGTTCGGCCTGTCGGATTGTGTCGGCCACCCCGCCTGGTACGAACCGACGGAGTGGCTAGGCGGTCCGCGCGCCGCGCAGTATCCGTTGCACATGATCGCCAACCAGCCGAAGACTCGCCTGCACAGCCAGCTCGATCACGGTGCTGCCAGCATTGCGTCAAAAATTCAGGGGAGAGAACCAATCCGGATTCACCCGGATGATGCCGCGGCGCGGGGGCTCAGCGACGGCGACATCGCACGGGTATTCAACGATCGCGGCGCTTGCCTGGCGGGTGTCGTGGTCGATGACAGCGTGCGACCGCAAGTGGTGCAGCTATCCACCGGGGCATGGTTCGACCCCGCCGACCCAAGCGATCCGGCATCGATGTGCGTGCACGGTAACCCCAATGCGCTGAGCAACGACTGCGGCACGTCGTCGTTGGCACACGGCAGCACGGGTCAACATGTACTCGTTGAGATGGAGAAGTTCACCGGTGAACTTCCGCCGCTGCGCGCACACGAGCCACCGATTCTGATTTAGCCAGTCGTCCGGTTCCGCAGCCGGTCCATCACACCGCGTACCGCGTGTTCGGTCACCGCTAACGGTGACATGACCGTCTCGCCGATGCTCACGATGTAGTCGATGCGCTTGACGATCGCCTCCACCGGCTCGACCAACGAGATGAGGCGTTTGGCGAGCTCGTCGAGGCTTTCCATGGTTCCCTCCAGGTGATCCAGGCCGCCGTCCAAGCGCTCGACCGTGCCGTTCAACCGGGTCAGGGAACTGCTCAGCTCGTTCATGGTCTTGCCGAGTCCGTCGAGGACGTCCTCGACCTGCTCGACCGTCTTATCGGCGTTCAAAGCCGCCTGAGTGAGGGTCTTGATCCGATTTCGCTCGGGCCCGTTGCGCACCGTTCGGTCTGCCATAACGCTAATTATGACCGGGACACAACCGGGCAAAACTTCGAAACATCGATTTGAATCTGCGCAGGCGTCGGTGCTGCGGTGGCTGGCGGGGCGGTCTAGCCCGGGGCGGGAAGCTTGGCGGCGGCGTCGGAGTCGAGCAGCCACAGCGTCGTTTCGAGCCCGACGGCCCCCGCGGCCGGTATCGCGACCGGCTGGGCGCCGCCGATGGCAGCGGCGGCCGCATCGCCCTTGGCTGACCCGGAGACCATCAGCCACACCTCGCGGGAGCGGCGGATCGCCGGAATCGTCAGGGTGATTCGTTGCGGCGGCGGCTTGGGGGAGTCGTCGACCGACACCACCATCCGGGTGCTCTCACGCACCGCCGCGGTGTCGGGGAACAGCGAATTGATGTGCCCCTCGGGGCCCATGCCCAGCAGGTGCACATCGAAGTTCGGGACCTGCTCGCCGGCTTCGGCGTTGGCCGCCAGCAGTTGTTCGTAGGCCAGCGCCGCGGCGGCGAGGTCGGTGCCGAATTCGCCGTCGCTGGCGGCCATCGGGTGCACGTTGCTCGACGGGATGTCGATGTGATCGAGCAGAGCCTCGCGCGCCTGCTTCTCGTTGCGCTCGTCGTCGTCCTCGGGAACGTAGCGTTCGTCGCCCCAGAAGAGGTGAACCCTCGACCAGTCGATCTGGTCGGCATGAGCGCGCAGATGCTTCAGCAACCCGGTCCCGTTGCCGCCGCCGGTCAGCACGATCAGGGCGCGCCCCCGCGCCGTCACCGCGGCCCTGATGGTGTCGACCAGCCGGCCGCCCGCCGCCTCGACCAGGGTTTGGCTGTCCGGAAAGATCTCAACGACTGTACTCACGCGTATTGCACCTTATCGATTCCTTCCAGCGCGCTGAAGTAGACCTCGTCGGGGTCCAAGCGGCGCATGTCTTCGGCCAGGCATTCGCGGGTTTCTCTGCGCGCCAACGGAACCAGAGCATCCGGGCGCCCGGTCCGGCTCAGGGTCGCGGTCGCGCCCTCCTGCGGCCTGCTCAAAGTGATGGTTTCGGTTTTACGTACCAGTTCGACCTTCAGCTCGCCGACCTCGCGGCGCACCGGCCCGTCGATCCGGCTGGCCAACCAGCCAGCCAGGACGTCGAGCGAGGGCTCGGTGCGCAGACCGGAAACCAGCGCGGATTCGATTTTCTCGTGCGGCTTCTGGTCGACCGCGGAGGTGAGCAACGCCCGCCAGTAGGTGATCCGCGCCCAGGCCAGGTCGGTGTCCCCGGCGGTGTATCCGGGAAGCCTGCTCTTGATCACCGACAGCGGGTCGTCGGTGTTGGTCGCATCGGTGATCCGGCGAATCGCCAACTTGCCCAACGGGTCTTGGGCGGGCACCGCGGGAGCGATATCGGGCCACCACACCACGACCGGAATGTCGGGAAGCAGGAACGGAATGACGACGCTGGCCGAGTGCCCGGACAGAGGGCCGGACAGCCGTAGCACCACCACCTCCCCGGCGCCGGCATCGCCGCCGACCCGAACCTGTGCATCCAGGCGGGCATCGCGACCATCGGTGTCGCCGGCCGCCACGACGAGGACCCGGCTGGGGTGTTCGTGGCTGGCTGCATTGGCGGCCTCGATGGCCTCCTCGAGCAGGGTGTCGTTGTCGGACTTGATGATCAGCGTTCCAACGCGGCCCATCATCACCACGCCGGCCTGTTCACGAAGCTTGTCGAGCTTCTTGTTGACCGCGGTGGTGGTGGTGTCGAGCAGATCGACTATCACGGCCGCCGCCATTCCCGGTCGGTTCGGCGCAACATCTCATCCGCCGAAGCCGGCCCCCAGGTACCCGACTCATACGCGTCGGGCTTACCGTTCGATGCCCAATGGTCGAGGACGGGATCGAGTATCTGCCAAGCCAATTCGACCTCCTCGTTCACCGGGAACAGCGACGGCTCGCCCAGCAGCACGTCTAGGATCAGCCGTTCATACGCCTCGGGGGAGTCTTCGGCGAACGCCGAGCCGTAGGAGAAGTCCATGTTGACATCGCGGACCTCCATCGCGCCCGGGACCTTGGATCCGAACCGCAGCGTGATGCCCTCGTCGGGCTGCACCCGGATTACCAGGGCGTTGGTGCCGAGTTCGTCGGTCATGGTGGCGTCGAACGGCAGATGCGGGGCGCGTTTGAAGACCAGCGCGATCTCGGTCACCCTGCGGCCCAGGCGTTTCCCGGTGCGCAGGTAGAACGGCACCCCGGCCCAGCGACGGGTGTCCACCTCGAGCGTGATCGCCGCGAAGGTCTCGGTGGTGGAGTCCTTTGAGAAACCTTCCTCGTCAAGCAGTCCCACCACCTGCTCGCCGCCCTGCCAGCCGGCCGCGTATTGGCCGCGGCTGGTGGTCGCCTCGATCGGCTGGGCGAGTTGGGTGGCCGACAGCACTTTGATCTTCTCGGCCTGCAAAGCGTGCGCATTGAAGCTAACCGGTTCTTCCATCGCGGTGAGCGCCAGCAGCTGCATCAGGTGGTTCTGGATGACATCACGGGCCGCGCCGATGCCGTCGTAGTAGCCGGCCCGCCCGCCCAAGCCGATGTCCTCGGCCATCGTGATCTGCACGTGGTCGACGTAGTGCGCGTTCCAGATCGGGTCCCACAGCTGATTGGCGAAGCGCAGCGCCAAGATGTTCTGCACCGTCTCCTTGCCCAGATAGTGGTCGATGCGGAACACCGACTCCTCTGGGAACACCGAGTTCACCACGTGGTTGAGGTCGCACGCGCTTTTCAGGTCGTGGCCGAACGGCTTTTCGATGACGACCCGGCTCCACCTGTCCTCAATTGGTCGGGCCAGACCGGAGGAGTGCAGTTTTTCGCATACCACCGGAAACGACTTCGGTGGGATCGCCAGGTAGAAGGCGATCGCCAGGTAGAAGGCATGATTGCCGCCGATGCCGCGCTCGGCGTCAAGCTTGTCGAGGGTCTCGGCCAGCCGCGCAAACGCGGCGTCATCATCGAAAGCACCCTGCACGAACCGCAGTCCTTCGGCCAGCCGATCCCAAATGGCCTGCCGAAACGGGGTGCGGCAGTGCTGTTTGACGTCGTCGTGGATTACCTGGGCGAAGGCGTCGTGATCCCAGTCGCGGCGGCCGAAGCCGACCAGCGAGAAGGTCGGCGGCAGCAGGCCACGATTGGCCAGGTCGTAGACGGCCGGCACCACCTTTTTGTGCGCCAGGTCGCCGGTGACGCCGAAAAGCACCATGGCACAAGGCCCGGCGATTCTGGGCAGTCGCTTATCGTCCTTGTCTCGCAAGGGATTACACCATTGCGAGCCATCAGCGCTCTGCGTCATTTGTTGGTGGAGCTCAGCTGTTTCTGTGTCTCGTCCAGCAGCTCGGTCCAGGATTCGACGAACTTCTCCACGCCTTCGTTCTCCAGGACCACGAACACGTCGGTGACATCGATCCCGACCGCCGAGAGCTTGTCGAACACGCCCTGGGCCTCGTCGGCGGTGCCGCGAATCGTGTCACCCGTGACGTCACCGTGGTCGGCGACGGCGTCAATCGTCTTCTCCGGCATGGTGTTCACGGTGTTGGCGGCGACGAGTTCGGTGACGTAGAGGGTGTCGGAGTAGTCCGGGTTCTTCACCCCGGTCGACGCCCACAGCGGACGCTGCACGCGGGCTCCGTCGGCCTTGAGCGCCTGGTAGCGATCGCCGCTTTCGAAGACCTCCTGGTAGGCCGCGTACGCCAGTCGGGCGTTGGCGACACCGGCCAGGCCGCGCAGGTCCAGTGCCTCGGGCGAACCGATCTTTTCCAGTCGCTTGTCGATCTCGGTGTCCACGCGCGAGACGAAGAACGATGCCACCGAATGAATCTTGGACAGGTCGTGTCCCGCCTCGCGGGCTTTCTCCAGGCCGGCCAGGTAGGCGTCCATCACCTCGCGGTGCCGTTCGACGGAGAAGATCAGCGTGACGTTGACCGAAATCCCTTCCGCCAGAGTGGCGGTGATTGCCGGCAGGCCGGCCTTGGTGGCGGGAATCTTGATCAGCAGGTTCGGCCGGTCCACGATCTTCCACAGCTCGACGGCTTGTGCGGAGGTCTTGTCGGTCTCGCCGGCCAGCCGCGGGTCGACCTCGATGGACACGCGGCCGTCGACTCCGTCCGAGGCTTCCCACTCGCGCTTGAGCACGTCGCATGCGTTGCGGACGTCGTCGGTGGTGATGGTGCGGATGGTGGCGTCGACGTCGGCGCCGCGCTCGGCCAATTCGGCGATCTGGCCGTCATAAGCGTCGCCCTCGGCGAACGCCTTCTGGAAGATGGACGGGTTGGTGGTCACGCCGACCACACTCTTGGTGTCGATCAGCTCCTGCAGGTTGCCGGACTTCAGCCGGTCCCGCGAGAGGTCGTCAAGCCACACGGCCACGCCCGCGGCGGACAGCGCAGCGAGGTTGGGGTTCTGAGTGCTCATGTAATCGCCCTTTCTCAGTTGTCGACTACTTCTTCCGCGGCGGCAGCGACGGCCTCCGCGGTGAAGCCGAACTCGCGGAATAATGTTTTGGCGTCGGCGGATTCGCCGTAGTGCTCGATCGAGACGATCTTCCCGGTGTCGCCGACCAGCTTGTGCCACGGTTGCGCGATGCCGGCCTCGACGGCCACCCGGGCCGAGGCCGACGGCGGCAGCACGCTGTCGCGGTACTCAGCCGGCTGGGACTCGAACCATTCCACGCACGGCATCGACACGACCCGGGCAATAATGTCCTTGTCCGCCAACAGTTTTGTGGCTTCGACCGCAAGCTGGACTTCGGACCCGGTGGCGATCAGGACGACGTCGGGTTCTTCGTCGCCTTCATCGCCCAGCACGTACCCTCCGCGGGCGACGCCTTCGATATTGGTGCCCTCGAGCACCGGCACACCCTGACGGGTCAGGATCAACCCGACCGGGCCGCTGCCATTGCCGCGCGCCAAAATTGTGCGCCAGGCGTAGGCGGTTTCGTTGGCGTCGGCCGGACGTACCACCGACAGCTTCGGGATGGCCCGCAGCGCCGCCAGGTGCTCGATCGGCTGGTGCGTCGGCCCGTCTTCACCCAGGCCGATGGAATCGTGTGTCCACACGTAGATGGTGTCGATGTCCATCAGCGAGGCCAGCCGCACTGCTCCGCGCATGTAATCGGAGAACTGCAGGAAGGTGCCGCCGTATGCGCGGGTCGGCCCGTGCAGCACGATGCCGGACAGGATGGCGCCCATCCCGTGCTCACGGACACCGAAGTGCAGCGTGCGACCGTACCAGTCGGCGGTGTAGTCCTTCGTCGTAATCGACGGCGGGCCAAACGATTTCACGCCATCCATGGTGGTGTTGTTGCTGCCCGCCAGGTCGGCCGAGCCGCCCCACAACTCGGGAAGTTTGGGCCCTACCGCGGACAGCACCTTGCCCGAGGCCGCCCGGGTGGCCAGCTCTTTGGATCCCGGTTCCCAGTGTGGGATGTCGGCATCCCAGCCGTCGGGCAGCTTTTGCGCGATCAGCCGGTCGAGCAGGGCCTTGCGCTCGGGTTCACGCTGGGCCCAGGCGTCGAACTCGGCCTGCCACTTCTCGTGCGCTTCTTTGCCGCGATCCACCAGCTTGCGGGTGTGCGCGATGACGTCGTCGCGGACCTCGAAGGTCTTGTCGGGGTCGAAGTTCAGGATCTTCTTGACGGCCGCGACCTCTTCGTCGCCCAGTGCAGCGCCGTGCGCCTTGCCGGTGTTCATCAACTTCGGGGCCGGGAACCCGATGATGGTGCGCAGCGAAATGAACGACGGCCGGTCCGTGACGGCCTTCGCGTTGGTGATGGCCTCTTCGATTCCGACGACGTTCTCGCCGCCTTCCACCTCCTGCACGTGCCAGCCGTAGGCGCGGTAGCGCGCGGCGGTGTCCTCGCACAGCGCGATGTCGGTGTCATCCTCGATCGAGATCTGGTTGTGGTCGTAGAACACGATGAGGTTGCCCAGTTGCTGGACGGCCGCCAGCGAGGACGCCTCGGAGGTCACGCCCTCCTCGATGTCTCCGTCCGACGCGATCACGTAAATGTGATGATCGAACGGGCTTTCGCCCGGGGCCGCGTCCGGATCGAACAGGCCGCGTTCGTAGCGCGCCGCCATCGCCATCCCGACCGAGGACGCCAGGCCCTGGCCCAGCGGACCCGTGGTGATCTCAACACCCTTGGTGTGCCGGAACTCTGGATGCCCCGGAGTCTTGGAGCCCCAGGTGCGCAGCGACTCGATGTCGGACAGTTCGAGGCCGAACCCGCCCAGGTAGAGCTGCAGGTACAGCGTCAGGCTGCTGTGCCCGGCCGACAGGATGAACCGGTCGCGGCCCAACCAGTGCGGGTCGCTGGGGTCGTGGGTCATCGTGCGCTGGAACAGGGTGTAGGCCAGCGGCGCCAGGCTCATCGCCGTCCCGGGGTGGCCATTGCCGACCTTTTGCACGGCATCGGCGGCCAGCACCCGCACCGTGTCGACGGCAACCGAGTCGAGATCGGTCCAGTCGTCGGGGTGGTGCGGTCGGGTCAGCGTAGAGATCTCTTCGAGAGTGGTCACAGGCGTCAGTCCTTGGGGTGGCCGTAAGTCATAGCGCAGATCAATCCTCACCCTAGTGCGGGAGCGCCAGCGTTTGCAGTGCGGGTTTGCGGGTATTCCTGGCGCCTTTCCGGGACATGACATCCGAGCGTCTCAGAACTTGCGATCACCGCCGCCGCCGGGAAATTCTGTGTGAATAGACCCTGGAGGCTGGCTGCGGCCTCGACCCGGTCTACCATCGTGCGTAGTAGATGCTGCGCCCTGCTGCGACCCCAAGGAGTTATTGCGTGAGCGTTCGCGGGCGCGTCGCGCCGAGCCGGATACGTGGCTCGATGCTGGCTTACCTGGCGCTGACGAAGCCGCGGGTCATTGAACTGCTGCTGGTGACGGCCATCCCCGCGATGCTGTTGGCGCACCGCGGCCAGGTGGACCCGCTGCTGATCCTCAACACGTTGGTCGGCGGGATGCTGGCGGCCGGCGGGGCCAACACGCTGAACTGTGTGGTCGACGCCGACATCGACAAACTGATGAAACGGACCGCGCGCCGGCCATTGGCCCGGGCCGCGGTGCCGACCCGGAATGCCCTGGTGTTGGGGCTGGTGCTCACCGTGGGCTCGTTCTGCTGGCTCTGGCGGACGACCAACCTGTTGTCGGGACTGCTCGCGATCGCCACCATCGCGTTTTACGTGTTCGTCTACACGTTGCTGCTCAAGCGCCGCACCTCGCAGAACGTCGTGTGGGGCGGCGCCGCCGGCTGCATGCCGGTGATGATCGGCTGGTCGGCCGTCACCGGCACCATCGGTTGGCCGGCGTTGGCGATGTTCGCGATCATCTTCTTCTGGACGCCCCCGCACACCTGGGCGCTCGCGATGCGGTACAAGGACGACTACAAATTGGCCGGCGTGCCGATGCTGCCCGCCGTGGCGACCGAGCGTCAGGTCACCAAGCAGATCCTGATCTACACCTGGCTGACCGTGCTGGCCACCATGGTGCTGGCGCTGGCCGCCGGCTGGCTGTACACGGCGGTCGCGGTGGTGGCCGGGGTGTGGTTCCTGGCGATGGCCCATCAGTTGTACGCCGGGGTCCGGGCCGGCGAGCCGGTCAAGCCATTGCGGCTGTTCCTGCAGTCGAACAACTACCTCGCGGTGGTGTTCTGCGCGCTGGCGGTCGACTCGGTGATCGCGTTGCCGACGCTGCTCTGACACCGATATCGCTTTCTCGACATAGGTAGTGCGCTGACGCTTGTGCACTTGCCAGTGACGCACAGCCAATACCCATGCGGTGCAAAGAGCGCAGCCCAATACTGGCTGTCACACCGTGCGGAAAAGGACGCGAGGCCATGGCACACAGGCGCATCGTCAAGAAGTTCATCGCCGCGGCGCTGCTCTCGGGTGGTCTGGCGTTGTCCGATTTCGCCATCGCCCAGGCTCAACGCGGGCCCGTCCCGCTGGATGCGTGGCCCGGCTGTCCCAACGACCACCCTCAGGGACCATGCCACTGGTGCCCGGGGCAACCGTTGCCGCCGACCGGCAATCACGTCACCAACCCGGTTGTTTGGGACAACAACATTTGCCACACCTACGTTTACGTCTACTTCGGGCAGGGCAATGTGGCCCAAAACATTTGGGACGGTGACAATCCGCCGCCCCCTCCGCCGCCGGCGTCGCCGGGCCTAATCAATAGAGACAACTGCCAGCAGATTCTCGGAATCTTCTGCCCGAAGGCCTGACGTGCCTTGAAACCGCTTACGGCAGAAGCACAATCGAGCCGGCGGTCTTGCGGCCCTGCAGGTCCTGGTGCGCGCGTGTCGCTTCGGCCAGCGGATAGCGGCCACCGACTTCGATGTTGATCGCTCCGCTGGCAACCGCCTCGAACAATTCGTCGGCGCGCCAGCTGAACTCCTGGCCGGTACGCATGAAATGGGCCAGCGTAGGGCGGGTCAGGAATACCGAGCCAGCGGCATTGAGTCGCTGTGGATCCACTGGCGGCACGGGCCCGCTGGCGGCGCCGAACAGCGCCAGAGTCCCGCGGACGGCCAGGCTGGCCAGGCTGGCGTCGAACGTGGTGGCGCCGACGCCGTCGTACACCGCAGCCACCCCGACGCCACCGGTGAGCTCGCGAATCTGGAGGCCGAACTGCGCGGCGTCATCAGGGTAGGAGAGCACCTCGTCGGCGCCGGCCTTCTTGGACAGCTTGGCCTTCTCGGGCGTGGACACGGTGGAGATGACCCGGGCGCCGAGCAGGTGTGCCCACTCGGTCAGGATCAGCCCGACGCCGCCGGCGCCGGCATGCACCAGTACCGCGTCACCAGCCTGCACCGGGTACACCGACTTCAGCAGGTAGTGCGCGGTCAGGCCTTTCAGTAGCACTGAGGCCGCCACTTCGGAGCTGACGCCGTCCGGTACTTTTGCGGTCAAATGTTCTGGCGCAGTGGCAAATTCGGCGTATGCACCGGAGGCCGCCGCAGACACCACGCGGTCGCCGACGCTGAACTCTTCGTTGGTCCCTTCACCCACGGCCACCACGGTGCCGCACACCTCGGAGCCGAGGACGAATGGCACTTCGCGGGGGTACTGCCCGGAACGGAAATAGGTATCAATGAAGTTGACGCCGACGGCCTCGGTCTGGATCAGCAGCTCGCCTCGGCCCGGCGTGGGCTGTGCCGTGTCGACGTAGCGCAGGACCTCGGGGCCGCCAGTTTCACTGACTTCGATTGCATGCATGTCGCTATCATGCCCGGGCATGAGGCTTGCCCGACCGGACGTCTTCCATCCCCGCATCGTGCTGGCCGGATGTCCACAGCACCCCGCCGGTGACGGCGACGACGCGGGCTTGGTCGCCGCGCTGCGCCAGCGCGGTCTGCATGCGCGCTGGTTGTCCTGGGATAACCCCGATACGTGCCATGCGGATCTGGTGATCTTGCGTGCCCCGCACGATTACCCCGGGCGGCTCGAGGAGTTCCTCGCGTGGACCGTCGGCATCAAGAAACTGCTGAATGCAGCGAATGTTGTCAATTGGAATCTCGACCGGCGTTATCTGCACGACCTGGCAGCGCGCGGGGTGCCGACGGTGCCGGGGGAGATCGTCGCGCCGGACCGACGGGTTCGGTTGCCGGCTTCCGGTCAGGTGTTCATTGGTCCGGCCGTCGGCACGGGCACTCGCTTGTGCGCCGATCGGTCAGCGGCGGTCGCGTATGCCGCGCAATTGCACGACGCCGGGCGCAGTGTGCTGGTGCAGCCCGCGCCGGGGCCCGAGACGGTGCTGGTCTTTCTCGGGGGCAAGCCCTCGCATGCGTTTCCCTCCGAGCCCGATTTCGAACTCTGGGATGTCGGCGCCGCCACACTGGCCGCGGCGGCGGCCGAGACGGGCATCGAGGTAAGCGAATTGCTTTATGCGCGAGTGCATTTGAGTGGTTCTCAGCTGCTGGAGCTGCAGCTGGTCGATCCGTCGCTGGACTGGCGGCGACTCGATGCCGGGGCTCGAGACCTGGCCCAGCGCAAGTTCGCGCTCGCGGTGGAGTCAGCCTGCGAGCGGCTCGGGCTTGGCCCGTTCTCGCATCGACGCCCATAGCGCAGCGGTCGCGGCTGTGCAGGCCGCGGCGCCGGCGACGTGCACGGCAACCAGGGCCGCGGGAACGCCGGTGAAGTACTGCGTGGTGCCGACGGCGGCTTGCGTGCACACCAGGGCCAGCAGCACGCCCAGTCGCAGCATGATCGCCCGCGTCGCGCCGACGGCCAGCAGCCCGAAGCCCAGCCCGACCAACAGCGCGAGATAGGCGACCAGCAGCGACGAATGAATGTGCACCAGCGTGGTGATCTCGATCTGCAGCCGCGGCACCGTGCGACTTGGGCTGCGGTCGCCCGCGTGCGGGCCGGCAGCGGTCACCAGCGTGCCGGTGACCAGCAGCACGGCCAGGTTCATCGCAGTCAGCGCGGTGAGCAGCCGCAGCGGCTTGGCCACCCGCTCGTGCACCACCCCGTCATCCGGCTCGCCGATCTTGACGTACAGCAGCACCGACAGCCACACCATCGTCATCGACACCAGCAGGTGAATCGCCACCGTCCACCACAGCAGCCCGGTGCGCACCGTGATGCCACCGATCACTGCCTGCACCACCGTCGACACCGGCATCAGCCACGCGTACGTCAGCACCTCGGCCCGCCGGCGGGCCCGGTACACCGCCAGCACGGCAAGCGCGGCGGTGACCACCACTGCGAGGCTGAAGATCCGGTTGCCGAATTCGACGGCCTGATGAACTCGCGGTACTTCGGCGACAGCGACCGGGACAAAACTGCCCGGGAAACACTGCGGCCAGGTGGGACAACCCAGGCCAGAAGCCGTGACGCGGACGATCGAGCCGGTGACGGCGATACCGCCCTGGGATCCGATCACGGTGGCGGCGATGATCCGCTGGACGCGCTGGCTGGGGTCAGGGAGCAGGTCCACCAACCGCAACAGCACTCGTCCGACAGCCACCGCCCGATCGTAGGCCAATGAAAACTACGGCCTGTAGTACGGACCGTTTGCGCCCCGACTGTAATTTCGCAGGCTTTCCCCGGCGTGTGTGTCAGGTGAAGCGGAACCAGCGCAGCGCGGCCAGCGCGGCCAGCACGCCCCACACCGCCAACACGACAAGGCCGAACCAGTCGACCGACAGCGTCATCGCCTGCGAGAGCGCCTCGGTGAGCGCACCGGAGGGGGTGAGCCGGGCGGCCCACTTGACCGCCGTCGGGATCATGTTCGTCTCGACGGTCAGCGCGCCCAGCCCCGCGAAGACGAACCACATCAGGTTGCCGACCGCGAGCACAATCTCGGCGCGCAGGGTGCCGCCCAGGAGCAGGCCGAGCGCCGTGAAGCCGGCGGTGCCCAGCGCGATGACTGCCGCACCCAGCGCAAGGGCCGCCGGGGCCGGTCGCCAGCCCAGCGCAAAACCGATGCCGCCCAATATGATTGCCTGCAGGAACACCACGGTAATGACGGCCAGCGACTTGCCGGCGATGATTCCCCAGACCGGAAGTGGTGTGGCCCCAAGCCGTTTGAGGGCGCCGTAGCGCCGGTCGAACGCGACCGCAATCGCTTGCCCGGTGAAAGCGGTCGAGATCACCGCCAGAGCCATGATCACCGGAACGAACGTCGCGGCGCGGTTCTGGCCGAAGGAGCCGAACGGCAATAGCGTGAGCCCGACCAGCAGGGTGATCGGGATGAACATCGTCAGCAGCAATTGTTCGCCGTTGCGCAGCAACAGTTTCAGCTCCAGGCCGAATTGTGCGGAAAGCATTTTCGGGACTGCGTTGGGACGCGGGTCCGGGGTGAAGGTGCCCGCCGGAAACAACGGGGTGTTGGTGTCGGTCACGGTCGCAACTTCCTGCCGGTGAGGTCCAGGAACACATCTTCGAGACTGTGTTGCTCGACGCGCAAATCGGTGGCCAGCACGTCGATCTGGGCGCACCACGCCGTCACGGTTGCCAGCACCTGCGGATCGACCGGCCCCTCGACCAGGTACTCGCCCGGGGTCACCTCGGTGGCCTTGTAATCCTCGGGCAGCGCAGAAGCCAAGAGTGACAAGTCAAGTCGCGGCGGCGCGGTGAACCGCACCTGGTCTTTCGCGCCGGAGCGCATCAGCTCCGCCGGTGTGCCCGCGGCCACCGTCACGCCGTGGTCGATGATGATGAGCCGATCGGCGAGCTCCTCGGCCTCCTTGAGCTGGTGGGTGGTGAGCACCACCGTCACACCATCGCGGCGCAGCGCGTCGATCAGCTCCCACACCAGCAGCCGGGCGTGCGCATCCATGCCGGCCGTCGGCTCGTCGAGGAACACCAGCTCGGGGCGTCCGACCAGCGCGCAGGCCAGTGCCAGCCGCTGCTGCTGTCCGCCGGAGAGCCGCCGGTAGGTGGTGCGGGCGGCATCGGTCAGGCCCAGGGTGGCCAGCAGCCACTGTGGGTCCAGCGGGTCGGCGGCGTAGGCGGCGACCAATTCGAGCATCTCGCCGGCGCGGGCCGCCGGGTAGCCACCGCCACCCTGCAACATCACCCCGATGCGCGCGCGCAACCTGGCGTTGTCGGTGATCGGGTCCAGCCCCAGCACCTCGATCGTCCCGGCGTCCGGGCGCACGAAGCCCTCGCACATCTCGACCGTCGTCGTCTTGCCCGCGCCGTTGGGGCCCAACAGGGCCAGCACCTCGGCGGCGTGCACTTCCAGATCGAGATTGGATACCGCTGTCGTTGACCCGTACTGCTTGCTCACCCCGCGCAGCCGCACCACTGTTTCGGGGGCCTGGGGGTTTTGGGGGCCTGAACTCACGTCGAGTCAGCGTAGCCGTCGGGTGCCGACGTCGGACGTCGGGTCTGGACGGTCGCGGCGTCGTTCGCTTCGCCGGCCGCGGCGTCGTTCGTTTCGCCACCCGCGGACTGCAGCGGTCGCCACGGCAGCCGGGTGTAGGTCAGCGCGACCAGCACGGCCATCACGGCGGCGCTGGCCAGGGTGGCGTCCAGGATCTGGAACAGCGCGAAGCGGTCGCCGTTGGCGGTCGGGCCGAAGATGCCGACGACGAGCGTGATCACGATGACCGTTTCGCGGAAGCCGGTGCGGGTCGCCCAGCAGGCCAACGGAATGATCGCCCACAGCAGGTACCAGGGCTGCACCACGGGGAACAGCAGCACGCAGATGCCCAGCGCGACGCCGAGGCCGCCGATCGGATGCAACCGGCCGCGCATCACCGCGAACAGCAGCCAGGTGACCAGCACCATGATGATCAGCACGCCGATGAAACGGGTCAGTGCCAGCACGGCGGTGGTGTGGTCGCCCAGGCCCAACAGGATCCCGACCTGCCCGGTGGCCAGGGCCAGCAGCGTCGGCGGCGACATCCAGCTGCGCACGACGTTGGCGGTGCCGAGCGTGAACATCCAGCCGAATCCGAGCCCGCTGATCCAGCCGACCACTGCCATCACCGCGAGCGAGAGCGCCCCCATGCCGCCACCGGCCAGTAGCAGCGCACGCAGGTTGCCGCCGCACCGATAGGCCAGCGCCATCGTGACGAATCCCAACGCCAACAGCGAGGGCAGCTTCACCTGCGAGGAGAGCGTGATCAGGATGGAGCCGACCAGCAGCATCCCTAGCGGCTCCCAGTCGGGGCCGATGCGGCGCCACGACGTGGGCCGCAGCCGGGGTGCGTCGATCCCGCGCAGCGCGAGCTCGGCGCCGATCAGCATCAACCCGAGCATCAGCGCCTCGTTGTGGATGCCCGCGACCAGATGCATGAGCAGCAGCGGGTTCGCGGCACCCAGCCACAGCGCGCTGACCTCGGCGACACCGCAGCGCCGGGCCAGCCGCGGGGTGGCCCACACGATCATCGCCACGCCCGCCAGCACCACCAAGCGGTGGCAGAGCACCGCGGCGACGATGTTCTCGCCGGTCACGGCTGAGATACCGCGCCCGATCCACAAGAACAACGGACCATAGGGCGCCGGGGTCTCCCGCCACACGCTCGGCACCGACAGGGTGAACACATGGCCGAGGCCGAGCCCGGACGCCGGACCGACCTTGTAGGGGTCGAGGCCTTCGACCGAGATCTGGCTCTGCGCCAGGTAGGAGTAGACGTCCTTGCTGTACATCGGCGGCGCGATCAGCAGCGGCAGCATCCACAGCACCAGGGTGCGATCCAGATCGCCGCGCGACATCTGCCGCTTGCCCAACGCGAATCGGCCCAGCATCAACCAGGCGAGCGCCATCATGACCGCCCCGACGGTGGTCATCGTCAACGACACCGTCTGAATCCGGGACGGCAGGTTCAACAGCCGGACGCCGAACGTGGGGTCCTGGACGACGGGCCGGGCTCCGGCGCCCAGCGCGCCGATCGCCATCAGGACGGTGCCGGTGGCACCGAACAGGCGAGTGCGCCGAAGTGCGGTGAGTTCCGTCTCATTCAACGGTGAGCCGACGGGCTTCTCGTCGCCGTGCAAGGCGGCGATCGACGAGCTCAGCGTGTGGTGGCGCACTGCCATCAGTGCAGCGTAGCGACATGCCGAGAAGTGACCGGCCGGTGCTCGTCGCGAATCGGCACGACCCGCGACTCAGGGCACCCTTGCTAGACCGAATTCCGGAATTGCGTCACACTGGTGTTGTGAAAATCCGGACCGCTGAGGAAGCCGTTTCCGCGCCTGAAATCGGTGCGGCGGCGCCTGCTGCGATGCCGGATGGTCACACCCGCCGCGCCATCGTGCGGCTGCTGCTGGAATCCGGATCGATCACGGTCAGCGAGATCTGTGACCGGCTGGGCCTGGCTGCCGCCGGCGTGCGGCGTCATCTCGACGCGATGATCGAGGCGGGCGACGCGGAGTCGGCGGCGGCCGCTGCATGGCAGCAGGCCGGCCGCGGGCGTCCGGCGAAGCGTTTCCGGTTGACCGCGGCCGGTCGAGCCAAGCTCGACCACGCCTACGACGACCTGGCGGTCGCGGCCATGCGCCAACTGCGCGAGATCGGCGGACAGGGAGCGTTGCAGACGTTCGCCCGGCGCCGCATCGACACGATCCTGGCCGATGTCCAGCCGGCCGACAGTGCCGACGATGCCGACGTCGAGGCGGCCGCCGACCGGGTGGCCGGAGCGCTGACCAAGGCTGGCTACGTCGCCACTACCACCCGGGTGGGCCCGCCGCTGCACGGCGTGCAGATTTGCCAGCACCACTGTCCGGTGTCGCACGTCGCCGAGGAGTTCCCGGAACTGTGCGAGGCCGAGCGGGAGGCGATGGCCGAGGTTCTCGGCACCCACGTGCAGCGGTTGGCGACCATCGTCAACGGCGACTGCGCCTGCACCACCCATGTGCCGCTCGCCCAGGTAGCGAGCAAGGCAGCAAGCAAGACCTAGCAGCAAGCGGCGCACAGCCCGCGCCAGCACCGTACGAGCACCAAAGGAGCGTCCCGAATGACACTCACGCCAGAGGCAACCACGCCGCCGGTTTCCGGCGCGCCCGCAGAGCCCCTGACCCAGGAGCAGGCGATCGAGTCCCTGGGCAAGTATGGCTACGGCTGGGCGGACTCCGACGTCGCTGGCGCCAGCGCGCAGCGTGGGCTGTCCGAGGCGGTCGTTCGGGACATCTCTTCGAAGAAGAACGAGCCGGAGTGGATGCTGCAGACTCGGCTGAAGGCACTGCGCACCTTCGATAAGAAGCCGATGCCGAACTGGGGCTCCAACCTCGAGGGCATCGACTTCGACAACATCAAGTACTTCGTGCGCTCCAGCGAGAAGCAGGCCGCGACCTGGGACGATCTGCCCGCGGACATCAAGAACACCTACGACAGGCTGGGGATCCCGGAGGCGGAGAAGCAGCGCCTGGTCTCCGGCGTCGCCGCACAGTACGAATCCGAGGTGGTGTACCACTCCATCCGCGAGGATCTGGAGGCCCAGGGCGTCATCTTCCTCGACACCGACAGCGGCCTGCGGGAACATCCGGAGATTTTCAAGCAGTATTTCGGCAGCGTGATTCCGGCCGGTGACAACAAGTTCTCCGCGCTGAATACCGCTGTGTGGTCGGGTGGTTCCTTCATCTACGTGCCGCCGGGCGTGCACGTAGACATTCCGCTGCAGGCCTACTTCCGGATCAACACCGAGAACATGGGCCAGTTCGAGCGGACGCTGATCATCGTCGACGAGGGCGCCTACGTGCACTACGTCGAGGGCTGCACCGCACCGATCTACAAGAGCGACTCGCTGCACTCCGCGGTGGTCGAGATCATCGTGAAGCCCGGTGGCCGTTGCCGTTACACGACCATCCAGAACTGGTCGAACAACGTCTACAACCTGGTCACCAAGCGGGCCCGTGCCGAAGCCGGCGCCACCATGGAGTGGGTCGACGGCAACATCGGGTCAAAGGTGACCATGAAGTATCCCGCCGTCTGGATGACCGGTGAGCACGCCAAGGGTGAGGTTCTCTCGGTCGCGTTCGCCGGCGAGGGCCAGCATCAGGACACCGGCGCCAAGATGCTGCACCTGGCGCCCAACACATCGAGCAACATCGTCTCCAAGTCGGTGGCCCGTGGCGGCGGCCGCGCCTCCTACCGCGGCCTGGTGCAGATCAACAAGGGTGCCCACGGGTCGCGTTCCAGCGTGAAATGCGATGCGCTGCTTGTCGATACGGTCAGCCGCAGCGACACCTACCCCTACGTCGACATCCGCGAGGACGACGTGACGATGGGTCACGAAGCCACCGTGTCAAAGGTCAGCGCAGACCAGCTCTTCTACCTGATGAGCCGCGGGATGACCGAGGACGAGGCGATGGCGATGGTGGTGCGCGGCTTCGTCGAGCCGATCGCCAAGGAACTGCCGATGGAGTACGCGCTGGAGCTCAACCGGCTGATTGAGCTGCAGATGGAGGGCGCGGTCGGATGACCGCTGTCGAAGGGTCTTCACTCACTGCACTGAACAAGGGGGAGCTGTTCGCGTCGTTCGACGTGGACGCCTTCGAGGTGCCAGGCGGTCGCGACGAGATCTGGCGGTTCACCCCGCTGCGACGGTTGCGCGGTCTGCACGACGGATCGGCTGTCGCCAACGGCAAGGCTGCTATCAGCGTCGGGGAACAGCCCGGCGTGCGGACCGAGACCGTGCACCGCGGCGACGAGCGGTTGGGGCAGGGCGGTGTTCCCGCCGACCGCGTTGCGGCCCAAGCGTTCTCGTCGTTCAACTCCGCGACGGTGGTGACCGTGGCGCGCGACACCGAGGTCGCCAAACCGATCGAGATCGCCATCACCGGGCCCGGCGAGGGCGCGGTCGCGTACGGGCATCTGCAAATCCGCGTCGAAGAACTGGCACGGGCGATCGTCGTGATCGACCTGCGGGGGAGCGGGACGTACGCCGACAACGTCGAGATCATCGTCGGCGACTCGGCGGCCCTCGGGGTGATCTGGATCGCCGACTGGGCCGACGACATGGTTCACGTCAGTGCGCACCATGCGCGGCTGGGCAAGGATTCGGTGCTCGGCCATGTCAACGTGACGCTCGGGGGCGACCTCGTTCGTACGTCGACGACGGTGCGGTTCACCGCTGCAGGCGGCGACGCCCAGTTGCTCGGTACCTACTTCGCCGATGACGGCCAGCACTTCGAGTCCCGGTTACTCGTCGACCACGCGTACCCGAACTGCCGTTCGGACGTGTTGTACAAGGGTGCGCTGCAAGCTGATCCGGAATCCAGCCGTCCCGATGCGCATACCGTCTGGGTGGGCGATGTGCTGATCCGCGCGGAGGCCACCGGCACGGACACCTTCGAGACCAACCGCAACCTATTGCTCACCGACGGCGCCCGCGCCGATTCGGTGCCCAATCTCGAAATCGAGACGGGCGAGATCGTCGGCGCCGGACATGCAAGTGCCACGGGAAGATTCGACGATGAGCAGGTGTTCTACCTACAAGCTCGAGGCATCCCGGAAGACCAAGCCCGCCGACTGATCGTTCGTGGTTTCTTCGGCGAGATCATCCAGAAGATCGCCGTGGCCGCCGTGCGTGATCGGCTGACCGAGGCCATCGAACACGAACTTGAGTTAACCGAAGGAATCAAGAACTGATGACCACGCTCGAAATCAAAGATCTGCACGTCAGCGTTGCACGTACCAACGAGTCCGGCGCCATCCCGATTCTCAAGGGTGTCGACCTCACGGTGAAGTCTGGAGAGACGCACGCGCTGATGGGCCCCAACGGGTCGGGCAAGTCGACGCTGTCCTACGCGATCGCCGGGCATCCGAAGTACGAGGTGACGTCCGGCTCGATCACGCTGGACGGCGAGGACGTGTTGGCGATGAGTGTCGACGAACGTGCCCGGGCCGGCTTGTTCCTCGCCATGCAGTACCCGATCGAGGTGCCCGGCGTGTCGATGTCGAACTTCCTGCGCACCGCGGCCGCTGCCGTACGCGGCGAGGCCCCGAAGCTGCGGCACTGGGTCAAGGAAGTCAAGGGTGCGATGGACGATCTGGGAATCGATCCGGCGTTCTCCGAACGCAGTGTGAACGAAGGCTTTTCGGGCGGTGAGAAGAAGCGCCACGAGATCCTGCAGCTGTCGCTACTCAAGCCCAAGATCGCGATCCTCGATGAGACCGATTCCGGGTTGGACGTCGATGCGCTGCGGGTGGTCAGCGAGGGAGTGAACCGCTACGCCGAAGCCGAGCACGGCGGCGTCCTGCTGATCACGCACTACACCCGGATCCTGCGCTACATCCAGCCGCAGTTCGTGCACGTGTTCGTGGGCGGGCGCATCGTCGAGTCCGGCGGCCCCGAATTGGCCGACGAGCTCGAAGCGAGTGGTTACGAGCGCTTCGTCCAGGCGGCGTCTGCGAAGGCCTGACATGACTCGGCCCGATATGGCGACTGCGGCTCTGGATCTCGCGGCGATCCGTGCCGACTTCCCGATCCTGAAGCGAATCATGCGCAGCGGGAACCAGTTGGCGTACCTGGATTCCGGTGCCACGTCGCAACGCCCGTTGCAGGTGCTCGACGCCGAACGGGAATTCCTGTTGACATCCAACGGTGCCGTGCACCGCGGTGCGCACCAGTTGATGGAAGAAGCCACCGACGCCTACGAGCAGGGCCGAGCCGACATCGCGGCGTTCGTCGGTGCCGACACCGACGAACTGATTTTCACCAAGAACGCGACCGAATCGCTCAACCTGGTGTCATATGTGCTGGGCGACAAGCGCTTCGATGGCGCGGTCGGCGAAGGCGACGTCATTGTCACCACCGAACTGGAGCATCACGCCAACCTGGTGCCGTGGCAGGAGCTGTCCCGGCGGACCGGGGCGACGCTGCGCTGGTATGGCGTGACCGACGACGGACGTATCGACCTGGACTCGCTGCAACTCGACGAGCGCGTCAAAGTTGTTGCATTCAGCCATCATTCCAACGTCACCGGTGCGGTAGCGCCGGTCAGCGAGTTGGTCGCCCGGGCCAAGGCCGTGGGCGCGCTGACGGTGCTGGACGCCTGCCAGTCGGTGCCGCACGAGCGCGTCGACTTCCGCGCCCTTGACGTCGACTTCGGCGCCTTCTCTGGACATAAAATGCTGGGCCCCAACGGGATCGGGGTGCTCTACGCTCGCCGTGAGTTGCTCGGGGAGCTGCCGCCGTTTATCACCGGCGGATCGATGATCGAGACGGTCACGATGGAAGGCACGACGTATGCGGCACCCCCGCAGCGATTCGAGGCCGGCACCCCGATGACCTCCCAGGTGGTGGGATTGGCCGCGGCCACCCGCTATCTCGGCGCGATCGGCATGGATGCCGTGCAAGCCCACGAGCACGAGCTGGTGGCCGCGGCGCTGGCGGGGCTGTCCGGTATCGATGCCGTGCGCATCATCGGGCCGACGTCGATGGATTACCGTGGCTCGCCAGTCGCATTCGTCGTCGACGGTGTGCACGCCCACGACGTCGGCCAGGTACTCGACGACGAGGGTGTCGCGGTGCGGGTCGGGCACCACTGCGCGTTGCCGCTGCACCGCCGATTCGGTGTGGCCGCCACGGCGCGGGCGTCGTTCGCGATGTACAACACCGCCGACGAGGTCGACCGGCTGGTGG
The DNA here is from genome assembly GCF_003112775.1 of Mycobacterium montefiorense. Lineage (GTDB taxonomy): Bacteria > Actinomycetota > Actinomycetes > Mycobacteriales > Mycobacteriaceae > Mycobacterium > Mycobacterium montefiorense. The sequence continues at coordinate 271,814 of NZ_BFCH01000018.1, forward strand.
CCGGTGTGCGCCGGGCGACAGACTTCTTCGGCGGAGCGTGAGCCGTGCGCCTCGAGCAGATGTATCAGGACGTGATCCTCGATCACTACAAGCACCCGCAGCACCGCGGTTTGCGCGACCCGTTCGGCGCGCAGGTGTACCACGTAAACCCGATCTGCGGCGACGAGATCACGCTGCGGGTGACATTGTCCGGCGACGGTCAGACCGTCGCCGACGTTTCCTATGACGGGCAGGGCTGTTCGATCAGCCAGGCGGCCACTTCGGTGCTCGCCCAGCAGGTGATCGGCCAGAGCGTCGGGGAAGCGCTGAAGACCATCACCGCCTTCACCGAAATGGTGTCGTCGCGGGGAACGGTCGAGGGGGACGAGGATGTCCTGGGCGACGGCGTCGCCTTCGCAGGAGTAGCCAAGTATCCGGCCCGGGTGAAATGTGCTCTGCTGGGCTGGATGGCTTGCAAAGACGCACTGGCCCAAGCCAGCCATGCTTTCGAGGAGGACCAACGATGAGCGAAACCACCGCACCCGACCAGGAATTTATCGCCGACCTCGAAGAGGCGATGCGTGACGTCGTCGACCCCGAATTGGGGATCAACGTCGTCGACCTGGGGTTGGTCTACGGCCTCAACGTCGAACAGGGCGACGAGGGCAAGGTCGCCACCATCGACATGACGCTGACGTCGCCGGCCTGCCCGCTCACCGATGTCATCGAAGATCAGTCGCGCAGCGCGCTGGTCGGTAGCGGTCTGGTCAACGACATCCGGATCAATTGGGTGTGGAACCCGCCGTGGGGCCCGGACAAGATCACCGAGGACGGGCGCGAACAGCTGCGTGCACTCGGCTTCACCGTTTAGGCAGTAGCCCCACTCCGCCGTGGCGCGGTTGGCGGCCGGCAAATCAGGGTATGCCCCGCGCATCCCGCTGTTTTGGCTGTCGATTTCTGGGGGTGATCGGCCGTGGTCAGTTGGCTGGACAGTTTGCAACGACGGAATTCCTCCGTGAGTGTGGCGCTTGCCGTCATCTACAAGTATCTCGATGATCAAGGCGGCTACCTGGCCGCGCTGATCACGTACTACGGCTTCGTGTCGCTGTTCCCGATGCTGCTGCTGTTGACTACTGGGTTGGGTGTGGTGCTCGCCGGGCACCCCGCTCTACAAGAGCAGCTGCTGCACAGCGCCTTGAGCCAGTTTCCGGTGATCGGCAGTCAGCTCCATCAGCCCGGGGGGCTCAGCGGGGGGACGGTCGCCATAGTCGTCGGAATCCTTGCTGCGCTCTATGGCGGGCTGGGTGTCGGTCAGGCCGTCCAGAACGCGATGGACTCGGTGTGGGCCGTCCCGAAGAACAAGCGCCCCAATCCGATTCGGTCCCGCGTGCGCAGCTTGCTACTGCTGTTGGTGCTCGGTTCGGCACTCCTCGGGGCCACCGTCTTGTCCGGGGTCGCTCAGGCGACTCAGACACTGGGTGTCTTCGGAAAGATCGGCGTGGCGCTGGCCGCCGTGGCGATCAACGCGCTGATCTGTCTGGTGGTTTTTCGGGTCACCACCGCGCGTGAACTCACCTACCGGCAGGTCCTGCCGGGAGCTGTTGTGGCAGCCTTCATTTGGCAGTTATTGCAGTGGTTCGGGGCCGGCTACATTCAGCACACGGTCGAGACGGCCAGCGTGACCAGCAGTATTTTCGCGTTGGTGCTGGGTTTGCTTGCTTTCCTGTATCTGGTCTCGACGACGCTGGTGCTGTGTGCTGAGCTGAACGTCGTGCTGGTGGAGCAGCTCTATCCGCGGGCGTTGCTCAGCGCATTCAGCGACGACGCCGAACTCACGCCGGCCGATCGGCGGACCTACGCCAAACGCGCCAAAGCCGAACGCGTCAAACAACTTGAGCACGTGATCGTCAGGTTCAACGACGTCAATAGACCCGTCACGCGATAGCGTTGGCTGAGTCAGAACGCGTCTTCGGAAATACGCATGACGTCGTCGTCGATCGATTCGAGGATGTGGCGCAGTGCGGTCAGTTTCGGCAGCATGTTCTTGGCGAAGAACGCCGACGTCGCGACCTTGCCCTGATAGAACGCAGCGTCTTTCTCGGCGGGATTGTTGGCCAGTGCCGCGTGCGCAATCCCGGCGTGTACCAGCAATCGCCAGCCAATAAGCAGGTCGCCGACCGCGAGCAGATACCGCACCGACCCGAGCCCCACCTTGTAAATCTCGCTGGGGTGCTGGGTCGCCGACATCAGGTAGCCCGTCAACGCGCCCGTCATCGCCGTGACTTCGTCGAGGGCGTTCTGCACCGCCTGCGCTTGCGATTTCAGCGCCTCGTCGCAGTTGTCGATGGTCTGACTGATCTGAGCCGTGACAAAAGCCAGCGCCTGGCCGTGGTCGCGGACGATCTTGCGGAAGAAGAAGTCCAGCGCCTGGATCGCGGTGGTGCCCTCGTACAAGGAGTCGATCTTTGAATCGCGGATGTACTGCTCCAGCGGGTAGTCCTGCAGGAAGCCCGAACCGCCCAGCGTCTGCAACGATTCGGTCAGGACCTCGTACGCCCGCTCCGAGCTCACCCCTTTGACGATGGGGAGCAGTAGATCGTCGACGCGGTGTGCCATCTCGTGGTCTGCACCCGAAACATGTTGTGCAAGAGCATCATCCTGATGTGCGGCGGCATACATGTAGAGCGCTCGCAGCCCCTCGGCATAAGCCTTTTGGGTCATCAGGCTGCGGCGCACATCCGGGTGGTGCATGATCGTCACCCGCGGCGCGGTCTTATCGGTCATCTGGGTCAGGTCGGCACCTTGCACCCGCTCCTTAGCGTAGGCCAGCGCATTGAGGTAGCCGGTGGAAAGCGTGCCCGCGGCCTTGACGCCGATCGTCATGCGCGCGTGCTCGATCACGGTGAACATCTGCGCGATCCCGTTGTGCACGCCGCCGACCAGATAGCCCACGGCCGGCACGTCGGTGGCGCCGAACGTCACCTCACAGGTCGGGGAGGACTTGATACCCATCTTGTGTTCGAGCCCCGTCACGAAAGCCCCGTTGCGCGGACCGAGTTCGAACGTGTCGGGGTCGAAAAGGTAGTTCGGCACGTAGAACAAACTCAGCCCCTTGGTGCCGGGCCCGGCGCCCTCCGGGCGGGCCAGCACGAGGTGAAAAACGTTGTCGGCGGTGTCGCCCACATCGCCTCCGGAGATGAACCGCTTGACGCCCTCGATGTGCCAGGTGCCGTCCGGTTGTTCGATGGCCTTGCTGCGGCCGGCGCCGACGTCGGAGCCCGCATCGGGTTCGGTGAGCACCATGGTGGCCGCCCAGCCACGCTCGACTCCCTCTGCGGCCCACTGCTTCTGCTGCTCGTCGCCCTCGGCGTAAAGCGCTTGCGCCATAAACGGACCCAGGCAGAAGAAGCTTGCCGAGGGATTGGCGCAAAAGATCATTTCGTTGACCGCCCATGCCAGCGGCGGTGGTGCGGGCATGCCACCGATGTCTTCGGCCAGGCCGAGGCGCCACCACTCGGCGTCCTTGATCGCTTGCACCGTCTTGGCCAACTCGGGCGCCACACTGATGGTGTGCGCGTCGGGATCGAAGACCGGCGGGTTGCGGTCGGCGAATGCGAACGTTTCGGCCACCGGGCCTTCTGCCAGGCGTGCCGCCTCGGACAAGATGGTTCGCACCGTGTCAGCGTCGAGCTCGCTGTACTTCCCGGTACCGAGAACAGCGTCCACATCAAGAACTTCGAAGATGTTGAACTCGAGATCACGGACGTTAGCGATGTAGTGGCCCAAGACATCTCCCTCGACTGGCCCGTCCGGCGACGGATCATCAGCCCTAGTCTGTCCGAGCGGGGAAAACCTCCGCAACCGTAACCTCCGGGCAGTGACCGTTGTCGTCCGCAATCGAAAACCAAGTGGCGGTGCGGACCGTCGGACTGACTAATCCCTGCTGGCGGTAGCAGTATGGGCAGGTGCGCCAATGGCCGGCATTCGCGCGGGAACATCCAAGTAACACGCGGCGTTAGGCAAAACGTGACCACACAGGACCTCACTGCGGAGCAGTTCAACCCGACCATCGAAAACAACGACATCGTGCTGGTTGACTTCTGGGCTTCCTGGTGCGGGCCATGTCGCCAGTTCGGGCCGCCTTTTCAGGCGTCGTCGGAGAAGCACCCCGACATCGTGCACGCCAAGGTCGACACTGAGGCCGAGCAACAGCTGGCCGCGGCCGCCCAGATTCGGTCCATTCCGACGCTGATGGCTTTCAAGAAGGGCAAGCTGTTGTTCAACCAGCCCGGGGCACTGCCGCCGGCCGCTCTCGAGGATCTGGTGCAGCAAATCAGGGACTTCGACGTTGAGGCGGCTCAAGCAGATCAGGCCTGAGGCGCGGCGCCGAATAGGTCTCTAGCAACGTCCGCGATACCGTTCACGGGTGAGTTTGGTACTGGTTGAACATCCACGGCCCGGCGTTGCGCTGATAACCCTCAATCGGCCCGAGCGGATGAATTCCATGGCATTCGACGTGATGGTGCCGTTGAAGGAGGCCCTGGAAGAGGTCAGCTACGACAATTCCGTGCGTGTCGTCGTGCTGACCGGGGCGGGTCGAGGGTTTTCTTCCGGCGCTGATCACAAGTCAGCGGGCGAGGTACCGAATGTGGACGGGCTGACCCGGCCGACGTATGCGCTGCGCTCCATGCAGGTGCTCGACGACGTCATCCTGCTGCTGCGCCGCTTGCATCAGCCCGTCATCGCCGCGGTCAACGGCGCCGCGATCGGCGGGGGGCTGTGCCTAGCGCTGGCCGCCGATATTCGGGTGGCTTCCACTACCGCCTATTTCCGGGCCGCGGGCATCAACAACGGTTTGACCGCCAGCGAACTGGGCCTGTCCTACCTGCTGCCCAGGGCCATCGGAGCCTCACGAGCCTTCGAGATCATGCTGACCGGTCGTGACGTCACCGCCGAGGAAGCCGAGCGGATCGGGCTGGTTTCCTGTCAGGTGCCCGAGGGTCAGCTGCTAGACACCTGCTACGCGATCGCGGCGCGGATAGCCGCGTTCTCCCGGCCCGGCGTTGAGTTGACCAAACGCACACTCTGGAGTGGGCTGGACGCCGGTAGCCTGGAAGGGCATATGCAAGCCGAGGGCTTGGGACAGCTTTTCGTTCGTCTGCTTACCGCCAACTTCGAAGAAGCGGTTGCTGCGCGCGCAGAACGGCGGCCCGCGGTGTTCACCGACGACAAATAGCTTGTATAGAGGAGAGCGATCGTGATCACGGCCACGGACCTCGAGGTCCGCGCTGGCGCGCGCATCCTGCTCTCTCCTGATGGCCCCGATCTCCGGATTCAGCCGGGCGACCGCATCGGGCTGGTCGGCCGCAATGGCGCGGGCAAGACCACGACCCTGCGCATCCTGGCGGGGGAGAGCGAGCCGTACGCGGGTACGGTCGCCCGCATCGGCGAAATCGGTTACTTGCCACAGGATCCCAAAGAGGGCGATCTCGACGTTCTGGCCCGCGACCGGGTGCTTTCGGCCCGCGGATTGGACGTTCTGCTCACCGATCTGGAGAAGCAGCAGGCGTTGATGGCCGAGGTTGCCGACGACGATGCGCGCGACCGTGCGATCCGTCGCTACGGCCAGCTAGAGGAGCGGTTCGTCGCGTTGGGCGGCTATGGCGCCGAGAGCGAAGCCGGGCGAATCTGCGCGAGTCTCGGCCTGCCCGAACGCGTCATGACGCAGCAACTGCGCACCCTGTCCGGCGGTCAGCGCCGCCGGGTGGAGTTGTCGCGAATCCTGTTCGCTGCCTCCGATACCGGCGCGGGTTCGTCGACCACGCTGCTGCTCGACGAACCAACCAACCACCTGGACGCGGATTCGCTTGGCTGGCTGCGGGATTTCCTGCGGTCCCACAATGGTGGACTGGTGGTCATCAGCCACAACGTCGAGTTGCTCGCCGACGTCGTGAACCGGGTGTGGTTTCTGGACGCCGTGCGCGGCGAGGCCGACGTCTACAACATGACGTGGCAGAAGTATCTCGATGCCCGGGCCACCGACGAACAGCGTCGCCGCAGGGAACGTGCGAACGCCGAACGCAAGGCCACCGCGCTGCGTTCACAAGCCGCCAAGCTGGGTGCGAAAGCCACCAAAGCCGTTGCGGCGCAGAACATGTTGAGGCGTGCCGATCGGATGATGGCCGCTCTAGACGAGGAGCGGGTCGCCGACAAGGTGGCCCGTATCAAGTTCCCCACCCCGGCCGCATGCGGGCGCACTCCGCTGGTGGCCAAGGGGCTGAGCAAGTCCTACGGGTCGCTGGAAGTGTTCACCGGCGTCGACTTGGCTATCGACCGGGGCTCCCGGGTGGTGGTGTTGGGACTCAACGGCGCCGGCAAGACGACGCTGCTACGCCTGCTGGCCGGCACCGAGACACCCGACACCGGAGGCCTCGAACCCGGACACGGTTTGCGGATGGGCTATTTCGCGCAGGAACACGACACCATCGACAACGACGCGACCGTGTGGGAGAACATCCGGCACGCCGCGCCGTCCTCGGGCGAGCAGGACTTGCGTGGGCTGCTCGGAGCGTTCATGTTCAGCGGCGCGCAGCTCGACCAGCCGGCAGGAACCCTGTCCGGAGGCGAGAAGACGCGGCTGGCGTTGGCCGGCCTAGTGGCATCCACCGCCAACGTGTTGCTGCTCGACGAACCAACCAACAACCTCGATCCCGCGTCGCGGGAACAGGTGCTCGACGCGCTGCGCAGCTATCAAGGCGCAGTGGTGTTGGTGACGCACGACCCCGGAGCGGCCGAAGCTCTGGACCCACAACGCGTGGTGCTGTTGCCGGACGGCACCGAGGATTATTGGTCCGAGGAATACCGGGATCTCATCGAGCTCGCCTGAGCTGCATAAGTCATCGCACGCGAATTCGGCGAAATTGACACGCGTATGACGGCAAGTTCTTACTCTGAGGGCTTGGGTTTGTGTTCAAGCGTGGAGGGGATAGTGCCAAAGTCGAAAGAGATGCGCGCCGAGTTGTTGCATGAGCTGCGCAATGCCTACGAGAGCGGAGCAAGCATTCGCAAGCTCGTCGCCAACACCGGCAGGTCGTACGGGTCGATTCACAGCATGCTGCGTGAGTCGGGTACCACGATGCGCAGCCGCGGCGGACCCAACCACACATCTCGGCACCGCTAGATTGATGTAACCCCAGAATCGTTGCGGCGCACCGAGTTCTCCACTAGATCGAGGACCGCCGACAGCCGCTGCGGATCTTCTCCGGAGGCCAGCCGGGCCACCAATCCGTCCAGGACCAGTTCCAGGTAACACTGCAACACGTCACCGGGTACGTCGTCGCGCACCCGGTGTGCTTCCATCTGCCGTTGCAGCCGATCGTGGGTCGCCGCTGCCAGTTCCGCGGAGCGCTCCGACCATCCGCGGCTGAACGCGGGGTCGTTGCGCAGCTTGCGCGCGATCTCCAACCTGGTTGCCAACCAGTCGAACTGCTCAGGCGCGGCAAGCATGTCGCGCATCACCTGGATCAGGCCTTCGCGAGACGCGACGTCGGCCATCCGCTCGGCATCCTCGTGCGCGAGCGCGAAAAACAGCGCGCCCTTGTCGCGGAAGTGGTGGAAGATCGCACCACGTGACATCCCGATCGACTGCTCGAGCCGCCGAACCGTGGCTCGGTCATAGCCGTGTTCGGCGAAGCATCGACGAGCACCGTCAAGGATCTGGCGGCGTCGAGCCGCCAGATGGTCCTCGCTGACTTTGGGCACGGGCGGTGGGCTCAGGTCTTCGGGTGTCGACCCGCTGCGCCCGGCCGCGCCGGCCGTGCGGTCGCCACTAGCCGGACTTAAGCATGTTGCGCAGCACGTACTGCAAGATGCCGCCGTTGCGGTAATAGTCGGCCTCACCGGGAGTGTCGATGCGCACAACCGCGTCGAACTCGATGTCGTCCCCACCTTCCTTGCTGGCCTTGACGTGCACCGTCTTCGGCGTCTTCCCGTCGTTGAGAGACTCGATGCCGGTGAAGTCGAACACCTCGGTGCCGTCGAGTCCGAGCTCTTGCGCCGTCTTGCCTTCGGGGAATTGCAACGGAATCACGCCCATGCCGATCAGGTTGGAGCGGTGGATGCGCTCGAACGACTCGGCGATCACCGCCCGCACGCCCAGCAGCCGTGTTCCCTTGGCGGCCCAGTCTCGCGACGACCCCGACCCGTACTCCTTGCCGCCCAGCACCACCAGCGGAATGTTCTCTGCCGTATAGTTTTGCGCCGCGTCGTAGATGAAGGCCTGGGGCGCGCCGTCCTGAGTGAAGTCGCGGGTGTATCCACCGGAGACGTCGTCCAGCAGCAGGTTGCGCAGCCGGATGTTGGCGAACGTGCCGCGGATCATCACCTCGTGGTTGCCGCGTCGGGAGCCAAAGGAGTTGTAGTCCTTGCGGTCCACGCCGTGCTCGTCGAGGTATTGCGCCGCCGGGGTGCCCGGCTTGATGCTGCTGGCGGGGGAGATGTGGTCGGTGGTCACCGAGTCACCCAGCAGCGCCAGCACCCGGGCTCCGGTGATGTCGGCGACCGCCTCGGGCTCGGCGGGCATGCCCTCGAAGTACGGGGGCTTGCGGACATACGTCGAATCCGCGTCCCATTCAAAGGTATTGCCGCTCGGGGTGGGCAGGTTGCGCCACCGTTCGTCGCCCTTGAACACATCGCCGTAGTTCTTGGTGAACATCTCGGAGTTGATCGCCGAGGCGATGGTGTCGGAGACGTCCTGCTGCGACGGCCAGATGTCCTTGAGGAAGACGTCGTTGCCGTCCGTGTCCTTGCCCAGTGGCTGCGACTCGAAGTCGAAGTCCATGGTCCCCGCCAGTGCGTAGGCCACGACCAGAGGCGGTGAAGCCAGGTAATTCATCTTCACATCCGGGTTGATGCGGCCCTCGAAGTTCCGGTTGCCCGACAGCACGGCGGTCACCGAAAGGTCGTTGTCGTTGATGGCCTTCGAAATCTCTTCCGGCAGCGGGCCGGAGTTACCGATGCAGGTGGTGCAGCCGTAGCCGACCAGATAGAAGCCGAGCTTCTCGAGGTACGGCCAGAGGCCGGCTTTGTTGTAGTAGTCGTTGACGACTTGGGAGCCGGGCGCCATTGTGGTCTTCACCCACGGCTTGGACGCCAAGCCCTTCTCTACGGCGTTGCGGGCCAATAGTGCCGCGCCCAGCATCACCTCCGGGTTGGAGGTGTTGGTGCACGACGTGACCGCGGCGATCACCACCGCGCCGTGGTCGAGCACGAATTCGCCGCGCTCGTCGGAGCGCACGGTCACGGGGCTGCTCGGGCGGCCCTCGGAATGTGCGGCCGCCGAATGCACCGGGGGTAGGTTGTCAGCGTGTCCGTTGGACACCGCGCCCGGATCGCTGGCCGGGAAAGTCTCCTCGACTGACTCGTCCAGTTTCGAGTAGCCCTGTTTGCTGTCCTCGTCGCCGTCGACGTAGCTCAGAATTTGCTCGCAGAACGTGGACCTGGCGTCCGACAAGGCGATTCGGTCCTGAGGGCGCTTCGGTCCGGCGATAGACGGCACCACGGTAGACAGGTCGAGTTCGAGGTATTCGGAGAACGCGGGCTCATGGGAGGGGTCGTGCCACATGCCCTGTTCTTTGGCGTAGGTCTCCACAAGTGCCAGTTGCTCGTCCGTGCGGCCGGTGAACTTCAGGTAGGAGATAGTCTCTTCGTCGATCGGGAAAATAGCTGCGGTAGAACCGAATTCGGGGCTCATGTTGCCCAGGGTGGCGCGGTTGGCCAACGGTACCTCCGAAACACCCGCACCGTAGAACTCGACGAACTTGCCGACCACGCCGTGCTTACGCAGCATCTCGGTGACTGTCAGGACGACGTCGGTCGCGGTCACGCCCGGCGCGATCTCGCCGGCCAGCTTGAAGCCGACGACGCGTGGGATCAGCATCGACACCGGTTGGCCCAGCATCGCGGCCTCGGCCTCGATGCCGCCGACGCCCCAGCCGAGCACGCCGAGGCCATTGACCATCGTCGTGTGGCTGTCGGTCCCCACGCAGGTGTCTGGGTAGGCCACTCCGTCGCGATCCATCACCACGCTGGCCAGGTATTCGATGTTGACCTGATGCACGATGCCGGTGCCGGGCGGTACCACCTTGAAGTCGTCGAAAGCTCCCTGACCCCAGCGCAGGAACTGGTAACGCTCACCGTTGCGCTGGTACTCGATCTCGACGTTTCGCTCGAAGGAGTCGGGGGTGCCGAATAGATCGGCGATCACCGAGTGGTCGATCACCAGGTCGGCCGGCGCCAAGGGGTTAACCTTCTCCGCCTTGCCGCCTAGGTCGCCGATCGCCTCGCGCATGGTGGCCAGATCCACGATGCACGGCACGCCGGTGAAGTCCTGCATCACGACGCGGGCGGGCGTGTACTGGATCTCAATGCTGGGCTCTGCCTTGGGATCCCAGTTCGCGATGGCTTCGATGTGGTCCTTGGTGATGTTGGCGCCGTCCTCATTGCGCAGCAAGTTTTCGGCGAGGACTTTGAGGCTGTAGGGGAGTTTCTCGGTGTTCGGGACGGCGTCGAGACGATAGATCTGGTAACTCTTCTTGCCGACCTTCAGGGTGTCGCGGGCTCCGAACGAGTTCACAGATTCTTGGTTGGTCACATCAACTCCCTGGGATTAAATTCTGCCGCCGACGGGCCGTGTCGACGGTGCGTTGCTCACTTTAACAGTACGCTTGTCCTGTAAGAAAGCGGCAGTCCGATTCTCAGTCTTGCCGGGTCGAGGCCGCGTTGAAACCCCTTTCTCCGACTGTTCGCGTACGGTGCCTGTAGCAGCGAGGGAGGAGGCACACAGTGACCGGGCAAGGATCGTTCGTTGAACTAGCTCAGACCACCTTCTTCCTACAGCCGGTTCTGCCCGCTTACATTCCGCAAGACGTCGACATGACGGCGGTCAAAGCTCAGGTCGCGACCTCCGCGGTCAGCGCGCCGCCGGATGCCGTGCCGGCCCTTCTCGATGTGGTCAACCACGCTCATGCCGCAGGTATCAATCTCAAAATCGTGTTGCTCGACCACAATCCGCCGAACGACACCCCGTTGCGCGATATCTCGACCGTGGTCGGCGCCGACTATCCCGATGCCACCGTCTTGACACTCAGCCCGAGCTACGTGGGCAGCTACAGCACGCACTTCCCCCGCGTCACCCTTGAAGCCGGCGAAGACATCGCCAAGACGGGCAATCCGGTGGTCTCGGCGCAACATTTCTTGCACGAGCTGGAAAGCCCCGAGTTCCCCTGGACCGGGCTGACCATTTTCTTGCTTATCGGCGTGCTCGCGGCGGCCGTCGGCGCCCGATTCCTGCAGCTGCGCAGCCGACGGTCAGCAACCTCGGCCGATGCCGAAGAGGCTGACGTAGCACAGCCCGTCGAGGGCATCTAACCTCCCACGTTCGCCTCGGCCGGTTGGGCTGGGGACGACTCACAATCGTCTGCGGCAAATCGCGTAGGTCACCGTTCGGTCACATTAAACGCACGTAGAGGGTTGCGATTTGTGACGAGCGTTTCCCCGGCGACCGGTGTGACGTACGGTGCAAATGATGCTCGTGTTTTCTTTGGCGCTTATAGAGGTAAATGTGTCTGGCGCCGCCGTCCGTGTTAAGCCCAAGGGGAGCTAAGTCGAATGAGACGCACACGCCGGGGCCCAGCTGCGCGACCGGCCGCGAGGTTGGTCCGTCCGGTCATTCCAGCGGTCCTGAGCGTGGCCATGCTCGTCACCACACCGGGTCTGGCGCAAGGTGATCCGAACGCCGACACCCTCGGCGCGCTGATCGCGAATGTCGCCAAGGCCAACCAGCGTCTGGAAAACCTGAGTGCTGAAATCCAGTCGGAGCAAGAGGCCGTCAACAAGGCCCTGGTCGATGTGGAGACCGCACGGGACGGCGTGACCACCGCGCAGCATGACGTCGAGGTCAGCCAGCAGTCGGTCAAGGATGCCAACGCGGCAATCGCTGCGGCCCAAAGCCGTTTCAACACGTTCGCGGCGGCCACCTACATGAATGGTCCGTCGGGGAGCTACCTGACCGCGACTAGCCCCGAAGACATCATCGCCACCGAATCCGCTTCGAGGACCCTGGCGACCAGTTCCCAAACGGTGATGGACAACCTGCAGCGGGCCCGCACCGAGCAGGTAAACAAGGAGTCGGCCGCGCGGCTGGCCAAGCAAAAGGCCGAAAAGGCTGCTGCCGACGCGAAATCCAGTCAGGATGCCGCGGTCGCTGCGCTCACCACCTCGAAGCACAAGTTTGAAGAACAGCGTGAGCAGATCGACCAGTTGGCCGCCGAGCGGGACGCGGCCCAGGCCAAACTGCAGCAGGCCCAACTCGCGTCCGCGCATTGGTCGACCGGAAACGGCGGCGGTGCACCAACGACGGGCGACCGGTGGGACCCCGGCGCGCCGGCCAGTGCGCCCCACACCGGCGGCCGCCAGTGGGACGGTTGGGATCCCACGCTGCCGATGGTGCCCAGTGCCAATATCCCGGGTGACCCGGTCGCGGTGATCAACCAGGTGCTGGGCATCTCGGCCACCTCCACGCAGGTGACCGCCAGCATGGGGAAGGGCTTCCTGCAGCAACTCGGCATTCTCAAGCCCGACGACACTGGGATCACCAACGCCGCACCCGGTGGGGTCGGGGGACGCATTCCGCGGGTTTACGGCCGGCAGGCCTCCGAATACGTGATCCGTCGCGGCATGTCACAGATCGGCGTGCCCTACTCCTGGGGCGGTGGCAACGCGGCCGGCCCGAGCCACGGAATCGACTCTGGCGCCGGGATCACCGGCTTGGACTGCTCGGGCCTGGTCTTGTACTCGTTCGCCGGGGTGGGCATCAAGCTGCCGCACTACTCGGGTTCGCAGTACGGCCTGGGCCGCAAGATCCCGTCTTCTCAAATGCGCCGCGGCGACGTCATCTTCTACGGCCCGGGCGGCAGCCAGCACGTGACGATCTACCTCGGTCAAGGCCAGATGCTCGAGGCCCCCGACATCGGACTGAAGGTGCGCGTGGCACCGGTGCGCACCAGCGGCATGACCCCGTACGTGATTCGCTACATCGAGTACTAACGAGGAGCTATGGGGCACAAGCGTTTTCGCCTGATCAACTTGGCCTGGATTACCACAGTGGTGACCGGGCTGATGTTGTCTGTCGCCGCCCCGGCCACGGCTGACCCCGGCGGGTGGGACCCCACTTTGCCGGCCACCATCAGCGCCGGCGCTCCGGGCGATCCGCTCGCCGTGGCCAACGCTTCGCTGCAGGCCACCGCCCAGGCCACCCAGACCACCCTCGACCTCGGTAAGCAATTTCTGGGCGGCCTCGGGATCAACATCGGCGGCGATTCCGCTCCCACCGCGGCTACCCCGACCAACCCCGGCGGCAAAATCCCGCGGGCCAACGGCCGGCAGGCCATCGAGTACGTGATCCGGCGGATGGGCTCCCAGATGGGGGTGCCGTACTCATGGGGTGGTGGCTCGCTGGAAGGCCCCAGTAAGGGCGTCGGCGACGGCGCCAACATCAACGGTTTCGACTGTTCGGGCCTGATGCGTTATGGATTTGCCGGTGTCGGCGTGCTGATCCCGCGGTTCTCCGGTGACCAGTACAACGCTGGCCGCCACATTCCTCCCAACGAGGCCCGGCGCGGCGACCTGATTTTTTACGGCCCGGGCGGCGGCCAGCACGTCACCATGTATCTGGGCAACGGCCAAATGCTGGAGGCCTCCGGAAGTGCCGCCAAGGTGACTGTGAGCCCCGTGCGAAAGCCCGGTATGACGCCGTACCTGACTAGGATCATCGAGTACTGACCCAGGTGTGCCGTCGGGATCGCGGCCGAACCCGGCGGGTTTGATTTGCTCGTCAGCGGAGCGCGGCGTCGACGGAATCCCTAGGGCCTGGAATAGTTGGACGAGGGCACGTAGCTGCCCCACGACATTCGTCGTGATGGCAGTTGTGTTCGATTTGAGCTGTATCGGTTAAACCGAGAAGAGGATGTTAATGACAGCAGCAGGTGGGCCGCCCCCGGGCGCCAGCGGTTACTCGGGTCCGAGCGGGCAGTCTGGCCCCGGGGCCCATGCGGCGCCAGGTGGCGCCGACGGATTGGCTGCCGAAGTACACACCCTGGAACGGGCCATCTTCGAGGTCAAGCGGATCATCGTCGGTCAGGATCAGCTGGTGGAGCGGATGCTGGTCGGTCTGCTGTCCAAGGGCCACGTGCTGCTCGAAGGTGTCCCCGGCGTGGCCAAGACGCTGGCCGTCGAGACGTTCGCCAAGGTCGTGGGCGGCACGTTCGCGCGTATCCAGTTCACGCCCGACCTGGTGCCCACCGACATCATCGGTACCCGCATCTACCGGCAGGGCAAGGAAGAGTTCGACACTGAGCTCGGCCCGGTCCACGTCAACTTCCTGCTCGCCGACGAGATCAACCGCGCGCCGGCCAAGGTCCAGTCGGCGCTGCTGGAGGTGATGGCCGAACGTCAGGTGTCAATCGGTGGCAAGAGATACCCGCTGCCCAGCCCGTTCCTGGTGATGGCGACGCAGAACCCGATCGAGCACGAGGGGGTTTACCAGCTGCCCGAGGCGCAGCGTGACCGCTTCCTGTTCAAGATCAATGTCGGGTACCCCTCGCCCGAGGAAGAGCGCGAGATCATCTACCGGATGGGCGTTAAGCCGCCGCAGCCCAAGCAGATCCTGGACACCGGTGACCTGCTGCGGCTGCAGGACGTCGCGGCCAACAACTTCGTGCACCACGCGCTGGTCGATTATGTGGTGCGCGTCGTCACCGCGACCCGCCATCCCGAGCAACTCGGCATGAACGACGTCAAGACGTGGATCTCGTTCGGCGCATCGCCGCGTGCCTCATTGGGCATCATCGCGGCCGCCCGTTCGCTGGCGTTGGTGCGCGGTCGCGACTATGTGATCCCGCAAGACGTCGTCGAGGTCATCCCCGACGTGCTGCGCCACCGTTTGGTGCTGACCTACGATGCGCTCGCCGACGAAATCTCGCCTGAGGTCGTCATCAACAGGATTTTGCAGACCGTCGCCCTTCCGCAGGTGAATGCCGTTCCGCAGCAAGGGCATTCGGTTCCGCCGGTGATGCAGGCTGCGGGCGCGGCTAGCAGTCGGTGACCGATCCGAACCCCGCCGCGAAGTCCGCGGCGCTACATCCGCCGTCGTTTCAGCGCGGACAGCTCGATGACCCGAAATTGTCGGCGGCGCTGCGCACGCTCGAACTCACCGTCCGGCGCAAGCTCGACGGAGTCCTGCACGGTGACCACCTCGGCCTGATACCGGGCCCGGGTTCGGAGCCGGGGGAGTCGCGGGAGTACCAGCCCGGCGACGACGTCCGGCGGATGGACTGGGCGGTCACGGCCCGCACCACCCACCCGCACGTGCGGCAGATGATCGCCGACCGCGAGCTAGAGACCTGGATGGTGGTCGACATGTCGGCCAGCCTCGACTTCGGCACCACGGTCTGCGAAAAGCGTGACCTGGCGGTCGCCGCGGCGGCCGCGATCACATTCCTCAACAGCGGGGGCGGCAATCGGCTGGGCGCACTCGTCACCAATGGTGCGGACAACGTCCGGGTGCCGGCCCGCTCCGGGCGGCAACACGAACAGACGCTGTTGCGCACCATCGCGACTATGCCCAAAGCGCCGGTCGGAGTGCGTGGTGACCTGGCGGTCGCCATCGACGCGTTGCGTCGCCCGGAACGCCGTCGCGGAATGGCCGTGATCATCAGTGACTTCCTTGGGCCGATCAACTGGATGCGTCCGCTGCGCGCGATTGCTGCTCGCCACGAGGTGCTGGCCATCGAGGTGCTCGACCCGCGCGATGTCGAACTACCCGATGTGGGCGACGTTGTGCTTCAGGACGCCGAAACCGGCGTGACCCGCGAATTCACCGTCGATGCGCAACTGCGGGATGACTTCGCCAAGGCGGCGGCGGCGCATCGTGCCAACGTGGCCCGAACGGTTCGCGGTTGTGGCGCACCGGTTTTGACGCTGCGCACCGACCGGGACTGGATCGCCGACATCGTCCGCTTCGTGGAGTCCCGCCGGCGTGGGGCCATGGCGGGGCGCCAGTGACTCGCGCTTTTCCCAAGGCGGTCATGCACGGCGAGACGGGTCTGTTATGACAATGCCTTTGCTCGGCGCGATGTCACTGTCCGGGTTCGCGCACGCATGGTTCTTCCTTTTCCTGCTCGTCGTTGTCGGGTTGGTCGTGCTGTACGTGCTGATGCAGTTGGCCCGCGAGCGACGCATGCTGCGGTTCGCCAACATGGAGCTGCTGGAAAGCGTGGCTCCCAAACGGCCCGCTAGATGGCGCCATGTGCCGGCGATCCTGCTGGTGGCATCGCTGGTGTTGTTCACCGTCGCGATGGCCGGGCCGACGAACGACGTCCGGATTCCACGCAACCGCGCGGTGGTGATGTTGGTGATCGACGTGTCGCAGTCGATGCGTGCCACCGACGTCGAACCCAACCGGATGGCCGCCGCGCAGGAGGCGGCAAAGCAATTCGCCGACGAGCTCACACCGGGCATCAACCTCGGCCTGATCGCCTATGCGGGTACCGCGACGGTGCTGGTGTCGCCGACGACCAACCGCGAGGCGGCCAAGATTGCGCTGGACAAGCTTCAGTTTGCCGACCGCACCGCCACCGGCGAGGGGATCTTCACCGCGCTGCAGGCCATCGCCACGGTCGGCGCTGTCATCGGTGGCGGCGACAAGCCGCCGCCGGCCCGCATCGTGCTGTTCTCCGACGGTAAGGAGACGATGCCGACCAACCCGGACAACCCCAAGGGCGCCTTCACCGCCGCACGGACCGCCAAGGACCAGGGCGTGCCGATCTCGACGATCTCGTTCGGTACCCCGTACGGCTTCGTCGAGATCAACGACCAGCGTCAGCCGGTGCCGGTCGACGACGAGACACTCAAGAAGGTCGCCCAGCTTTCGGGCGGAAATTCCTTCAATGCCTCGACCCTGCAGGAGCTCAAGGCTGTGTACGCGTCGCTGCAGGAGCAGATCGGCTACGAGACGATCAAAGGTGACGCCAGCGTGGGCTGGCTGCGGCTGGGAGCGCTGGTGTTGGCGCTGGCGGCGCTGTCGGCGTTGCTGATCAACCGCCGGCTACCGACCTAGCTGATCTCGCGATGGTCTTCGGCGACGTCGCATTCGATGCGCTCTTCCCAAACCAGCACGCCAGCAGTTGGTAATGGCTCTCGAGCTCATGGCGAGAGATAGCTGGCGTGCTACCAGGGCCTCGCTGCCCAGAAACGGGTCTGCCATGGCGGAATTGTGCCGAGAATCACCGACAAGCGCCGCGAGTCGAGGTATGTTCCGGCCGCAAAGGGGGCAGATTGCAGCCCTGCCGCACCGAGGCGATAAGTTGGCCGGGTGACTGACGTAGCCACCGAGCTCGCCGCCGACGGCGGCAAACCCGCATTCGTATCGCGTTCAGTCCTGGTGACGGGCGGAAATCGGGGGATCGGCCTGGCGATCGCGCAGCGGCTGGCGGCCGACGGTCACAAGGTTGCCGTCACGCACCGCGGTTCGGGTGCGCCCGAAGGGCTTTTCGGCGTCGTGTGTGACGTGACCGACAGCGACGCCGTCGACCGCGCCTTCAAGGAGGTCGAGGAGCACCAGGGCCCGGTCGAGGTGCTGGTGTCCAACGCCGGTATCTCCAAGGATGCGTTCCTGATCAGGATGACCGAGGAGCGGTTCGAGGAGGTCATCAACGCTAACCTCACCGGTGCGTTCCGGGTGGCCCAGCGCGCATCGCGCAGCATGCAGCGCAAGCGATTCGGCCGGATCATCTTCATCGGTTCGGTGTCCGGCAGCTGGGGCATCGGCAACCAGGCCAACTACGCGGCCGCCAAGGCCGGCCTGATCGGCATGGCCCGCTCCATCTCCCGGGAGCTGTCCAAAGCCGGGGTGACCGCGAATGTGGTGGCGCCGGGCTATATCGACACCGAGATGACCCGCTCACTCGACGAACGCATCCAGGAGGGTGCGCTGGAGTTCATCCCCGCCAAGCGGGTCGGCACTGCCGAGGAGGTCGCCGGGGCGGTCAGCTTCCTGGCGTCTGAAGATGCAAGCTACATCGCCGGCGCCGTCATCCCCGTGGACGGCGGCATGGGCATGGGCCACTAGAGAAGGAAAACATAGACATGGCAGGCATTCTCGACGGCAAGCGGATCCTGGTAACCGGGATCATCACCGACTCGTCGATCGCGTTTCACATCGCCAAGGTGGCCCAGGAAGCGGGGGCTCAGTTGGTGCTGACGGGCTTTGACCGGTTGCGGCTGATTCAGCGCATCGCCGATCGGCTGCCGGAAAAGGCCCCGCTGATCGAACTCGATGTGCAGGACGAAAAGCACCTCGACACGTTGGCGGATCGGATCAGCGCCGAGATCGGCGAGGGCAACAAGCTCGACGGTGTGGTGCACTCGATCGGTTTCATGCCGCAGACGGGAATGGGTATCAACCCGTTCTTCGACGCGCCCTACGAAGACGTGGCCAAAGGCATCCACATTTCGGCGTACTCGTACGCTTCGCTGGCCAAAGCGGTGCTGCCGATTATGAATTCCGGCGGCTCTATCGTCGGTATGGATTTCGACCCGACCCGGGCCATGCCGGCCTACAACTGGATGACGGTCGCCAAGAGCGCACTGGAGTCGGTGAACCGGTTCGTGGCGCGCGAGGCCGGTAAGGCGGGGGTGCGCTCGAATCTCGTTGCCGCCGGGCCGATCCGAACGCTCGCGATGAGCGCGATCGTCGGTGGCGCACTCGGCGACGAAGCCGGTGCTCAGATGCAGCTGCTCGAGGAGGGCTGGGACCAGCGCGCCCCGATCGGCTGGAACATGAAAGACCCCACGCCGGTCGCCAAGACCGTGTGCGCGCTGCTTTCGGAGTGGCTGCCCGCGACCACCGGCTCCATCATCTACGCCGACGGCGGCGCCAGCACCCAATTGCTTTAACCGGCAATGGAATTTGACGCCGTCCTGCTGCTGTCCTTCGGGGGACCAGAGGGCCCACAGCAGGTGCGACCGTTCCTGGAGAACGTCACCCGCGGCCGCAATATACCGCCGGAAAGGCTAGACGACGTCGCCGAGCAGTATCTGCATTTCGGCGGCGTATCGCCGATCAACGGCATCAACCGCGCGCTGATCACGCAACTGGAAGCCGAGTTAGCTGACCGCGGTTCGGATATGCCGGTGTACTTCGGCAATCGCAACTGGAATCCGTACGTCGAAGATACGGTAAAAGTCATGTGTGACAATGGTATTCGTCGCGCTGCGGTATTCACCACGTCAGCCTGGAGCGGCTACTCCAGCTGCACGCAATATGTCGAAGACATCGCCCGCGGCCGTCGGGCCGCAGGTGCGAATGCGCCCGAGTT
Organism: Mycobacterium montefiorense; assembly: GCF_003112775.1. GTDB lineage: Bacteria > Actinomycetota > Actinomycetes > Mycobacteriales > Mycobacteriaceae > Mycobacterium > Mycobacterium montefiorense. The sequence goes on from NZ_BFCH01000018.1 coordinate 291,226, forward strand.
GGTCAAGCTGCGAACCTATTTCGATCATCCGCTATTCGTAGAGATGTTCGCCGACGCGATCGCGGCGGCCGCCGACACGTTGGCGGCCGAGTTGCGTGGCGAGGCGCGGCTGGTATTCACCGCACATTCGATTCCGGTGGCCGCCGATGAGCGCTGCGGCCCGCGTCTGTATAGCCGTCAAGTCGCTTACGCCACAAGGCTGGTCGCCGCGGCCGCCGGATACGCCGATTACGACCTGGCCTGGCAATCCCGATCGGGTCCGCCGCAGGTTCCGTGGCTGGAACCCGACGTTGCTGACCATCTGCGGGTACTGGCGGAGACAGGCACCAAGGCCGTCATCGTCTGTCCCATCGGATTCGTCGCCGACCACATCGAGGTGGTGTGGGACCTCGACGAAGAATTGCAGTCACAAGCGCGGGCGGCGGGGGTGGCATTGGCCCGGGCCGCCACGCCGAACGCCGACCGGCGATTCGCGATGCTGGCCGCGGATTTGATCGACGAACTGCGCTACAGCCGCGCTCCGGCCCGCACCAGCGGACCTGACCCGGTACCGGGTTGCCTTGCCAGCGTCGACGGCGCGGCGTGCTGCCCGCCGCATTGCGTTGCGGGAGAAGAGGGTTAGTCGGCCCAGGCCGAGTACAGGATCGCGTTAACCGCGGCCATTCGCGCCGAGCGCACCACCGAATTCAGCGGTCGCAGTGCGTCGCCGGCGATCCGCGCCTCCGACGATGATTGGGTACCGATCGGTTCCAGCCCGGATACGACACGGGCCGCGAAGCGATCCGCGGTCGGAGCGCCGCCCGCGTGCGCGGACGGATCGGAGGCCCGGCTGAGCCCGGCGCTCACCGCGATGATCGCGTCGACGTGTGCGGCGTTCTCCAGCACCCGCACGGCACGCGACGGCGCGTGGTCGGGAACCCGGTGTTGCCGCGCGGATTCCAGCAACTGTTCGACAAGTCCTCGCGGATCGTCGATGTCGCTTGCCGATCCCAGCCCGATAGCGCCGAGCGCATCGGCGGCCGAACGCACGGCCGACCGCAGCGAGTATTCGGCATCGCCCAGCTCGTGGTGTTCGAACACCGGCGCGCCGGGCAGTGAATACACCGTCCACGCCAGCGCGCACAGTTCCGGTAAGCCCGGGTCGTCGTCGCCGGCCTCCTCGGGATCGGTGTACGAGAACTCGGGGACCAGCCCGACAGCGGCGGTGGGGTCGTCCGGGTGGGTGATGATCACCGCCTCACCGGCGGCTAGCGCGTCGCGCTCGAACTGGGTCCCGGGGGCCAGGCCGCGAACGTCACCGGGAACCGGCAACACCACGTTGATCGTCCCCGGCAATGGACCCGAAGCACCCGTGGCCCCCGGCAGCGTCAGCCGGCCAACCGCGGCGCGCAGCGTCTGCAACAACGAGACGGTCCCGGCGTCGTGCACGTCGGGCCACGGCAGCCCGGTGTGGCCGGCTGCAACAGCATCATACGCGGTGACCGATTGCTTTGGCGCCCAAAGGGATAGCGCGTCCAACACGTCGTCGGGCGCAGCCTTGCCCGCGAGCCAGGCGTTAGCCCACACGGACAGCGAAACACTCGGACACCACATGATCTCGCAGTGTAGTTGTTTGGTCCGGCAAAGGCGGATCACGCGTATTCTGACGGCATGGCGATCGCGCTGAGCTGGCTAATCTTCGCACTGGCTCTTGCCGGCGCGGAGGCACTGACGGGCGATATGTTCCTGTTGATGCTGGGCGGCGGTGCGTTGGCCGCCTCGGCCACCGCATGGTTCACGGATTGGCCGATCCTGGCCGACGGGGCGGTGTTCTTGATTGTTTCGGTCCTGCTGGTCGTGCTGGTGCGGCCCGCGCTGCGGCGTCGGCTGACGCCTACACACGAGCTGCCCACCGGCATCAAGGCCCTCGAGGGCAAACGCGCGTTGGTGCTTGACCGAGTCGCCCGTGACGTGGGCCAGGTGAAGCTCGATGGCCAGGTGTGGACGGCGCGCCCGTTCAACGACGGCGATGTCTACGAACCCGGCGAATCGGTCACTGTCGTGCACATCGACGGCGCGACGGCGGTGGTGATCAAACAGTAGCCCGTCGACACAGGCGCTGCGAAAGCGCTGCGAGAGAAAGGAATTCCGGTGGAAGGTGCGGTTGCTGGTTTGGTGTTGCTGGCAGTCCTGGTGATCTTTGCAATCATCGTGGTGGCCAAGTCGGTTGCGTTGATTCCGCAGGCCGAGGCCGCGGTGATCGAACGGCTGGGTCGGTACAGCCGCACGGTCAGCGGGCAATTGACGCTGCTCATCCCGTTCATCGACCGGGTGCGTGCCCGGATCGACCTGCGCGAGCGGGTGGTGTCATTCCCGCCACAGCCCGTCATCACCGAAGACAACCTGACGCTCAACATCGACACGGTGGTCTACTTCCAGGTCACCGTCCCGCAGGCCGCGGTGTACGAGATCAGCAACTACATCGTCGGCGTCGAGCAGCTCACCACCACCACGCTGCGCAACGTCGTCGGCGGCATGACGCTGGAGCAGACCTTGACGTCGCGCGACCAGATCAACGGGCAGCTGCGCGGAGTGCTCGACGAGGCCACCGGCCGCTGGGGCCTGCGGGTCGCCCGGGTCGAGCTGCGCAGCATCGACCCGCCGCCGTCGATTCAGGCCTCGATGGAAAAGCAGATGAAGGCCGACCGGGAGAAGCGGGCGATGATCTTGACCGCCGAAGGTACCCGGGAGGCGGCGATCAAACAGGCCGAGGGCGCCAAGCAGGCGCAGATCCTGGCCGCCGAGGGTGCCAAGCAAGCCGCGATCCTGGCCGCCGAGGCGGAGCGGCAATCCCGGATGCTGCGCGCCCAGGGTGAGCGTGCCGCGGCCTACCTGCAGGCGCAAGGTCAGGCCAAGGCCATCGAGAAGACGTTCGCCGCGATCAAGGCGGGCCGGCCCACCCCGGAGATGCTGGCCTACCAGTACCTGCAGACGCTGCCCGAGATGGCCCGCGGCAGCGCCAACAAGGTGTGGGTGGTCCCCAGCGACTTCAGTGCGGCGCTACAGGGTTTCACCAAACTGCTGGGCGCACCGGGCGAGGACGGGGTGTTCCGGTTCGAGCCATCTCCGGTCGAGGACGTGCCCAAACACGCGGCCGACGCAGACGACGCCGAGATCGCCGATTGGTTTTCCACCGAGTCCGATCCCAAGATCGCCCAGGCGGTAGCCAAGGCAGAGGCGATAGCCCGCAAGCCGGTCGATGGCCAGCCGGGGCCGCCGCCGGAATTGACCCAATAGGATTGCCGGATGACTGCTTTGAGTTCGCCGAAGACCTATGCGGCGCTGGGCGCGTTTCATGCCGTGGACGCGGTGTTGTGCGGTGTTCAGGTAGCTCCGATCAAGAAAGTGTTGGACGACGTCGGTCTTCCGGACAACGTTCGGCCCGTGCTGCCGGTGGTGAAGGCGGCCGCGGCGGTCGGCTTGCTGTCCGTCAGCCGCTTCCCCGCGCTGGCCAGGCTGACGACGGCGATGCTGACGCTGTACTTCGTATTGGCGGTGGGCGCGCACGTCCGGGTACGCGACAAGGTCGTCAATGGCCTTCCGGCAGCGGTATTTTTGGCCATCTTCGCCGCGATGACGGTGAAGGGGCCGGAGCACAACTAGTCAAGCCGTAACTCGACCAACGGCAGCGGAGTGTCGGTGTCGGTGATCGCAACGCCGAGTGTTTCTTCGAGCACCGGCCTGAATTGTTCCCACGTTCGCCGGTGACGGCTGCGGTAGTCGGCCAGCGTGCGATCGGCTTCGCGTTGGTCGAGGACACGTGCGGTCGCGGGCGCGGGCGCGCGGCTGCCGACGTAGATGCGCACCCGTGGGGAAGCTTCGATGTTGCGGAACCACTGCGCTTTTCGGCCGAACCCCGATGCGACGATGTATACGTCTGCCCCGCGGTGGTCGACCACTTCCAACACGGCGTAGCGCCGGACGCCGGACTTGCGGCCCAGATGTTCGAGCATCAGGATGCGCGAGCCGAACAGTGCGCCGCCGCGGCACCGGTAGATCCAGATCGGCGCGCGGACAAGAGGTCGGGTCCGCAACAGCCGCCCGGCCGCCCTGGCGACAAGGGATCGCGAATGTGCTTGTGCCACTTAAACCAAACCCAGGGGGCACTGCTACGGCGAGACCGGATCGAGCCGCGGTGACGGCGGCAGCGCGTGGGGCCCCGGCGGCAATGGTGGCATCGGCACGGCACTCGGCGCTGGCGCCGGTGTGATGGCAGACGGCGCGGGATACCCTGACGGCGGTGTCGACGAGAACGGCGGCGGATAGGGCGGCGGGGGCAGCTGGACGCGGATCGTAAACACCAGGCCGGTGATCGCGAACGCGGCGATCGCGCCGAGGATCAGGCCAACCAGACCGGCACCAAGTAACGCCGCGGTGGAGAATCGCCGCCCGGGTGCGCCGATGGAGTTGTTGTCGGATGTCATGCGGCTCCCCACATTGCTCGTCGGATCAAGACGGTGGTGCGTCCGGTCTTTAGCGCGGACCGGGTCGTTGCGCGATCGCGGCGGTTAGCTGCCATTTGTTCAGCCACGGCTGTACTAGCTCGGCCACCGAGAATTTGGCCGGGGCCAGGCAGCCCGCGTTGGGAGTGGCAGGATTGCTGCCACGGATGTCGATGCCGACCGCCGTGGCGGTGCCGTCGTTTTGAATCAGATAGACCGGGCCGCCGGAATCGCCGCATTGACCGCCCGCCAAGAACGAGACCTTGCTCTCGGTGACGTCGAGCACCGGGCCGCATTCGGCCTCACCGCTACTCATGCCGAATTTGCACAGTTCCTGTCCGATCGACAGATCGGTGGTGACCCCCGTGATCGGCAGCGTGGTGGCGACTGCCGAACTCCGCGGGACGTTGTCGCCGTCGAGCACGATCAGGCCGATGTCGTGTTGCTCGTTGTGCACGCCTTCGCTGACTGTGCGGGCGAATGTGCCCAGCTTTGCGTACGGGAGGATTCCGCCGAGGTTCATCACCACCTTGCTTGGTGTGTGGGGCCGATTGCAATGACCGGCGGTGAGAAGACCAGCCTCACCCGTGCTGGTACGCACTAAAAAGCCGGCAGTGCAACCCATTCCGCCGGAGCCATCGGCGTATTCAACATAGATGCCCGCGCCCGGGCCGGCGGCCGTCGACGCCGGCAATGCGATGGGGGTCAGTTCGGGAATGGGCGCGGGTTCTTGCACGCGCTCGATGTGCTTGGGTGCCAGCCAGATGGCCGTCATGCACACAGCGGCGGCGAATGCGGCTGCGATCGTCAGCCACGAGGCGCGCGTTCGCTCCCGTGCGGCATGCGGGTACGAGACGGCCGACGCGACGACCACGCCGCCGGTCGGTACGCGATACAGCCTGATCCGATCGAGCAGGAACGACAAGACAGCGACGCCCACCGACGCGAGGGCGCCGAGCAGGAGCACGAGCAGGCCCGCCCGCGACGGCTGCAAACCGAAAGTCGCTAGCTGCTGCGCGTAGACCCGCTCCATTGAGTAGATCTTTCAGGCAACTGGCTGCCGCACTCAACAGTCCGGCCCGGTTAGCTGATAATGACCGGCTCGGAAGCGGGCTCGTCGGGGTGCGCTGTGTGGTGTCGTCGGCGGTAATGACGGACTTCGACGAACAGCCCCGTGAGCCCCAGCGCACTGGTGACCAGCGACACCAAGAAGAGCAGCGGGCTGGGGTGACCGGCCAGCGCGTCGCCGAGAAAAACCACCGCGGCGGTGCCGGGCAGTAGACCGGCCAGCGTGGCCAGCGTGTACGGCCTGATGCCGACCGCGGACGCGGCGGCGGCGTAGTTGACCGCCGAAAACGGCAGGACGGGAATCAGCCGCAGCGACAGGACCGACACCCAGCCCCGCTCGCGCAGCCGCTGGTCGGCCCGGTGCAGCGCTCGGTAGCGAACCAGCCGGTCGAACCGCCACCCTGCAGCGCGGACCAGCACCAGCGCCAACACCGCGCTAGCGGTACTGGCAACCACCGCGATCAGCACGCCCAGGGCGGGGCCGAACAGCAGCCCCGCGGCCAGGGTGAACGCCGTGCGCGGGATTGGCACCACCGTGACAACGGTGTGCGCGATCAGAAACGCCAACGGGAACCAAGGCCCCAACGATTGAGCCCAATCGCGCAGCTGCACCGCGCTGGGCAATGGAACACATAGCGCCAGCGCAACCAAGAGTGTGATACCGACCACTGCCGCCAGAGCGCGCGGCCGGGACACCTGGCGCGTGGTCATCCCCAGCGCGCGCCAGAGACTGCGCAGCGTGCTGGTGGTTTTGGAAGTGGCGGAGCCCGTCACGCCACTAAACGTTACGGGCCAGAAATGAATAACTTGTATCCCGGGCCTGGCGTTTCGGCTTGTCCTGGCTCGATCGATTCACCTCGCGGTTTTTGGCGGCGGGGGCAATCAATTAGCCTGATTAGTGAGTCGCGTGTCCTCCGCAACCTCAAGCAACGTTGCCAATAGCTGCGAAAACAGGAGCCGTCGGTGTCCATTGACGTACCCGAGCTCGCCAACCTAGAACAGGTTCGCGAGCGCTGGCGCACCGCGGTGGCAGGTGTGCTTGCCAAGAGTGCCCGCAAGGAACCCGCCGAGTTGGGCGAACAGCCCGAGCATCTGCTGGACACCCAGACATACGACGGGTTCGCCGTACGCCCGCTTTACACAGCGTTCGACGAGCTGCCCGAACCGTCGCTGCCCGGCGAGTGGCCCTACCTGCGTGGCGGGGACCCGTTCCGCGACGTGAAATCCGGCTGGAAGGTCGTCGAGGCGTTTCCGGGCGCCGCAGCCACCGCCGCCGAAGCCAACGCGGCCGTGTTGGGTGCGCTCGGCGACGGGGTCAGCGCGCTGCTGATCCGCGTGGGGACGGACGGTGCGACGGCCCAGGACCTCGAGGTGCTGCTCTCGGGCGTCTACCTGAGCATGGCGCCGATCATCATCGAGGCCGGTGCCGACTACGTGGCGGCGGCCGACGCGATGCTCGCCCTGGTGGCCGACGTCGAAGCCGACCAGCGTGCCACCTTGTCGATTGACCTGGGCGCCGACCCTTTGACCGCGGCGCTGAGCGGGCGTCCTGCGGCGGCGATCGACGACGTCGTCGCGGTGGCTTCGCGCGTGACCGACGAGCGCGGCGTGCGGGCAATCACCGTCGACGGGACCGCCTTCCACAACCTCGGCGCCAACGCGACCTGGGAACTGGCCGCCGGAATCGCGGCCGCGGTCGCCTATCTGCGGGTGCTCACCGAGGCGGGGATGCCGGTGGGTAAAGCGCTGGGCCAGATCAGTTTTCGGCTTGTCGCCGATGACGATCAGTTCATGACGATCGCCAAGATGCGCGCAGCGCGTCAGCTGTGGGCGCGGGTCGCAGAGGTTGTCGGCGAACCCGACGCCGGCGGGGCGATCGTGCACGCGCAAACGTCGCTGCCGATGATGACCCAGCGCGATCCGTGGGTGAACATGTTGCGCTGCACGCTTGCCGCCTTCGGTGCCGGGGTCGGCGGCGCCGACACCGTGCTGGTTTTCCCGTTCGATATCGCGATCCCGGGCGGGTTTCCGGGCACGGCAAGAAGTTTCGCGTGCCGAATTGCACGCAACACACAGCTGCTGCTGCTAGAGGAGTCGCACGTGGGGCGGGTGCTGGATCCCGCCGGTGGATCGTGGTTCGTCGAAGATCTCACCAAACAGCTTGCGCAGCGGGCGTGGGAGCAATTCCAGGCCGTCGAGGCTCGCGGCGGGTTCGTCGACGCTCGTGACTACATCGCCGAGGCGATCGCTGACATCGCCGGACGGCGTGCCGACGACATCGCGCATCGCCGTACGGCGATCACCGGCGTCAACGAATTTCCGAACTTGACCGAACCCACACTGCCGCAAAGTGATTCGATCGGCCAGCCGGATGTTGGCAACCTGCAGCGCTACTCTGCCGCGTTCGAGGCGCTACGCGATCGCTCGGACGCCTTCCTGGCCCGCACCGGTGCCCGCCCGCAGGCGCTGTTGCTTCCACTGGGGCCGCTGGCCGAGCACAACATCCGCGCCACATTCGCGGCGAACCTGCTGGCTTCGGGCGGCATCGAGGCGGTCAACCCGGGAACGCTGGACACCGGGGCCGTCGCCGCGGCGGTGTCCGATGCGGGATCGCCCGCCGTGGCGGTGATCTGCGGTACCGACAAGCGTTACGGCACCGAGGCGGCGGGAGCCGTCGACGCGGCGCGTGCCGCCGGAGTGTCCAGGGTCTACTTGGCGGGGCCGGAAAAGGCGGTGGCCGACACTGGCCCGCAGCACCGGCCCGACGAATACCTGACAGCTAAAATCAATGCGGTCGAAGCGCTTTCGGATCTGCTCACTCGGTTGGGGGCGTAACAAGATGACAACGTCTACTCCTGTGATAGGCAGTTTCGCCGACATTCCATTGCACGGCGATCGAGCGGGCCAGCAGCCCACCGAAGCTGCCGTGGACGAGCATGTCGCCGCGGCGGCTGCCGCGCACTGGTACACGCCAGACCAGCTAGTCTGGCGTACCCCGGAAGACATTGACGTCAAGCCGGTGTACATCGCCGCCGATCGTGCGGCCGTCGAGGCCGACGGCTATCCGCTGAAAAGTTTCCCCGGCGAACCACCGTTTGTGCGCGGCCCGTATCCGACGATGTATGTCAACCAGCCGTGGACAATTCGGCAATACGCCGGCTTCTCCACCGCCGCGGAGTCCAACGCGTTCTACCGTCGGAACCTGGCCGCCGGCCAGAAGGGCCTGTCGGTGGCCTTCGACCTGGCCACCCACCGCGGCTACGACTCCGACCATCCCCGCGTTCAGGGCGACGTTGGAATGGCCGGTGTGGCAATCGATTCCATTCTAGACATGCGGCAGCTGTTCGACGGCATCGACCTGTCCACGGTGTCGGTATCGATGACGATGAACGGCGCCGTGCTGCCGATCCTGGCGTTGTACGTGGTGGCGGCCGAGGAGCAGGGGGTGCCACCGGAGAAGCTGGCCGGCACCATCCAGAACGACATCCTCAAAGAGTTCATGGTGCGTAACACCTACATCTATCCGCCCAAGCCGTCGATGCGCATCATCTCCGATATCTTCGGCTACTCCAGCGCCAAGATGCCGAAGTTCAACTCCATCTCGATTTCTGGCTACCACATCCAAGAGGCCGGTGCTACAGCGGATTTGGAGCTGGCCTACACGCTGGCCGACGGGGTCGACTACATCAAGGCAGGCTTGGACGCCGACCTGGACATCGACAAGTTCGCGCCCCGGCTGTCCTTCTTCTGGGGCATTGGGATGAACTTCTTCATGGAAATCGCCAAACTGCGCGCCGGCCGGTTGCTGTGGAGCGAATTAGTCAGCCAGTTCGACCCGAAGAGCGCGAAATCGCTGTCACTGCGCACACATTCACAGACCTCAGGCTGGTCGCTGACCGCCCAAGACGCGTTCAACAACGTTGCCCGCACCTGTATCGAGGCGATGGCCGCAACGCAGGGCCACACCCAGTCACTGCACACCAACGCGCTGGACGAAGCGCTGGCGCTGCCCACCGACTTCTCCGCCCGGATCGCTCGCAACACCCAGCTGGTGCTGCAGCAGGAGTCAGGCACCACACGGCCGATCGACCCGTGGGGCGGCTCCTATTACGTGGAGTGGCTGACTCATCAGCTCGCGCAGCGCGCGCGTGCCCACATCGCCGAGGTTGCCGAGCACGGCGGGATGGCGCAGGCCATCGACGATGGCATTCCCAAGCTGCGAATCGAGGAGGCCGCCGCGCGGACCCAAGCCCGGATCGACGCGGGGATCCAGCCGGTGGTCGGGATCAACAAGTATCAGGTCGAAGAGGATCAGGAGGTCGAGGTCCTCAAGGTCGAAAACAGCCGGGTGCGCGCCGAGCAGTTGGCCAAACTGAAAGACCTGCGGGCAAGCCGGGATTCGCAGGAAGTCGAGGCCGCCCTGGCAGAGTTGTCCCGGGCGGCCGCCGCACAGGGCCGCGCCGGGGAAGATGGGCTGGGCAACAATCTGCTGGCGCTGGCCATCAACGCCGCGCGTGCCAAGGCCACGGTCGGGGAGATCTCGGATGCGCTGGAGAGGGTGTACGGCCGCCACCAGGCGGAGATCCGTACCATCGCCGGCGTCTATCGCGACGAAGCCGGAAAGGCTCCGAACATGGCAAGCGCCACCGAACTAGTCGAGAAGTTCGCCGAGGCCGACGGCCGCCGGCCCAGGATTCTGGTGGCCAAGATGGGCCAGGACGGCCACGATCGCGGTCAGAAGGTCATCGCAACGGCGTTCGCCGACATCGGCTTCGACGTGGACGTCGGTTCGCTGTTCTCCACGCCCGAGGAGGTGGCCCGCCAGGCTGCCGACAACGACGTCCATGTGGTCGGCGTGTCCTCGCTGGCCGCCGGACACCTGACCCTGGTGCCGGCGTTGCGTGACGCGCTGGCCGAGGTCGGTCGGTCCGACATCATGATCGTGGTCGGTGGCGTCATTCCGCCCGGTGACTTCGACGAGCTGTACGAGGCCGGCGCCGCGGCCATCTTCCCGCCCGGCACGGTGATTGCCGACGCCGCGATCGGCTTGCTGCACAAGCTCGCCGAGCGGTTGGGTTACCACCTCAGCTAGATGGCGACCAATGCCGGCAAGGCCGATCGTGAGGCCGTCGAAGGGCTAGCCGAGGCCATTCGCAGCGGGGACCGGGCCGCGCTGCCCCGGGCCATCACGATGCTGGAGTCCACCCGCGGCGACCATCGCGAGCGGGCGCAGCAGCTGCTGCTCGACTTGCTGCCCGACTCCGGAAACGCCCATCGGGTGGGCATCACCGGGGTCCCCGGGGTTGGAAAGTCCACCACCATCGAGTCATTGGGTATGCACCTGATCGACCGTGGCCACCGGGTGGCGGTCCTGGCGGTCGACCCCTCCTCGACGCGCACGGGCGGCTCGATCCTCGGCGACAAAACCCGGATGTCGCGATTGGCGGCGCACCCGGATGCCTACATTCGGCCGTCGCCTACGTCGGGAACGCTGGGGGGCGTAGCAAAGGCCACCCGGGAGACTGTCGTCCTACTGGAAGCGGCCGGTTTCGACATCATCCTCATCGAAACGGTCGGGGTGGGCCAATCCGAGGTGGCCGTGGCCAACATGGTCGACACCTTCCTGCTGCTGACTCTGGCGCGCGCCGGAGACCAGCTGCAGGGCATCAAAAAAGGCGTGCTGGAGCTCGCCGACATCGTGGTGGTGAATAAAGCCGACGGCGATCACCTACCCGAGGCGCGCAAAGCCGCACGCGAGCTCTCGTCCGCGATCAGGCTGATCTATCCTCGTGAAACCCTATGGCGGCCACCAGTTCTCACGATGAGTGCGATGGAGAGGACCGGTTTGACCGAGATGTGGGACACCGTCGAGCGCCATCGGGAGGTGCTCAGCGAGGCGGGGGAGTTCGATGCTCGACGGCGATCCCAACAGGTCGACTGGACCTGGCAGATGGTCCGGGACACCGTCCTGGACCGGGTGCTGTCCAATCCGGGGGTGCGCAAGATGCGCGCCGAGTTGGAGCGGCAAGTCAAAGCCGGCGAGCTGACCCCTGCGATGGCGGCCCAGCAAATACTAGACGCGGCGTCTCGCTAACGGAAAGGTAAATTAATCCGTGTTTGCGCTTGACACAGGCTGATCCAAAGTAAATTCAAAATTGTGACGGTAGACAATGGGGTCGATCACCGCGCGAATCCCTCCGACGATGCCCCTGACGCAGGTCATCGTGTGTTCGGTTCGGTGGACCCAAATTTCTCTTGCGTCGTACGCGGTTTTTCGAGCCTGTTCCCCGGACGTCGATTCGGCGGCGGAGCGCTGGCGGTCTATCTCGATGGCCAACCCGTCGTCGATGTGTGGACGGGCTGGTCGGACCGGGCGGGGCAGCTGCCCTGGACGGCTGACCGGGCGCCGATGGTTTTCTCGGCGACCAAGGGCATGGCGTCGACCGTGATCCACCGGCTCGCCGATCGGGGCCTGATCGACTACGAAGCCCCGGTCGCCGAGTACTGGCGTGAGTTCGGGGCCAACGGCAAATCGACCCTCACGATTCGCGAGGTGATGAGGCACCGGGGCGGCTTGTCGGGCTTGCGCGGAGCCACGCAGGAAGACCTGCTGGATCACCTCGTCATGGAAGAGCGGCTGGCAGCTGCGTCTCCCGGACGCTTGCTGGGCAAACCGGCCTACCACGCGCTGACCTTCGGCTGGCTGATGTCCGGCCTGGCCCGTGCCGTGACCGGCAAGGGGATGCGCGCACTGATTCGCGAAGAACTGGCAGAGCCACTGGGCACCGACGGCATGCACTTGGGCCGCCCGCCCGCTGGCGCCCCGACGCGGGTAGCCGAAATCATCATGCCGCAGCACGTCATCGGCAATCCGATCATCGGCTATGCGGCACGCAAGGTGGCTACCGAGCTGTCCGGTGGATTCCGCTCGTTGTAGTTCCGTGGCGTGATGGCCGCGGTGCAAGGCGATATCCCGCTCCTGGATGCTGAGATGCCGGCAGCGAACGGGGTGGCAACGGCTCGTGGTCTGGCGCGGATGTACGGCGCCATCGCCAATGGCGGCGAGATCGACGGCATCCGATTCTTGTCGCCGGAGATTGTCGCCGGACTAGCCGGACGGCGGAGCCTGAAGCGGGACCGAAACATCATGGTGCCCTTGTCATTCCACCTGGGCTATCACGGCGTGCCGTTCGGCAACGTGATGCCGGGATTCGGGCACGTCGGAATGGGCGGTTCGTTCGGTTGGGCCGACCCCGCGTCCGGGCTCGCGTTCTCGTTCGTGCACAACCGATTGTTGTCACCGTTCCTGGTGCTGGATCACTCCGGGGTGGCCACGTTGGGCAATCTGCTGCGGGTGGGCGTCGGTAAGGCCCGCAAGCATGGGTTCCGGCCGGTGAGCGAATTCGGGGCGCCGTTCAGCGAGCCTGGCGCCGTCGCTGGTTGATCCGAGTTCCCCCTCGAAATGCCGGGTTCGGCGGTATTATCAGCGAACCCTCGATGGTGTACACTCGGTGCCAGCCAAAGAACCACGAGGTTAGGGGCCGAGTGAAAGGGCTTCTTGGTGCGTACACCCAGATCCACCATCGAAGTGCCCGTGCCAATTTCCTTTCGGTCCCGTAAATTACCTTGGGTAATGATTAAAAGTCGGTGTTGCACCGCGACGGGCGCGCGAGCCGCATCCGGCACGGGACGGCGCCCATGACTGGCCTGCCAAACAGCGTGCGTCGCACGGTGCTATTCGTGCTGGGGCCGCAACGGTCCGGTACGTCGGCAATTACCCGCGTTCTTTCTCTGTGTGGTGTTGCGTTACCTGCCGGGATGTTGGGCGCCGACGCGGGCAATCCGCGCGGCTATTGGGAACCGCGCAAGGCCATCGCCATCAACGAAGGCATCCTCTATCGCCACCAGAGCGCGTGGTTTGATCCTTCGCTGCGCTCGATGGACGACGCGCTCGATGCTGAAGAGAAGGCCGCCTGCATCGCTTCGATTCAGGAGTATCTCACTGGGCTGCCAGACGCGCCGCTGCTGGTGATCAAAGAACCCCGGATTACGACGCTGACTGAACTCTGGTTCGAAGCGGCACGACGGGCCGGGCTCGACGTTGCGGTCGTGATCGCGGTACGCCACCCGTTGGAGGTGATCTCGTCCGTCGCCGCGACCTGGCGAGTGTCGCGCGAGCTCTCGGGTGCCCTGTGGTTGAAATACAGCCTCATGGCGGAGCGGTGCACCCGCCGTCTGCCGCGCGTGTTCGTTGACTACGCCGACTTCCTCGACGACTGGCCGCGGGAGATAAAGCGGATCGCCACGACGCTCGACATCGAATTGAACACGCACCAAGAAGATGCAATCGAGGCGTTCCTCACTCCTGATCTCCGGCGCCAGCGCCACTCCGGATGCGTGAAAGGGAAGGGGCTTGTCGGTGCGGACTGGATTTCAGTGGTCTACAACACAGTCGTATCGCGAAAGCGACGAGTTACGCACGGCGTGTGAGGACTTCAGCAGCCGGTCCAAGAAAATACTGTTCAGGTTGCTGCGGCCGTCGGTTGCGATGCCGATGATGGAGCTTGTCGCGATGGCACACGGGCGCCGCGGAACCTGGGCCTAGCGGCTTGGAACCGGTCTCGAATCGATCGGCAACTACCCGCGTCTAGCCGCCTTATCTCGGGAATGCTGCTGACGCACCCGCGGTCATATATATGATCGACTGAACCCATTCTCGACAATGCATGTGTTCGTGCTACCAACCCTGCAGACCAACGGGAGACGTCGACCCTTGACACAATCCGTGCTTATCACTGGTGGAGCTGGATTCATCGGGTCGGCGCTGTCGCGCCGCCTCATCAAAGCCGGTTATGACGTCGCTGTGCTCGATGTCCTGCACCCGCAAGTGCACGCCACAGGTCAAGCGATCGACTTGCCGGCATCCGTGCGGTTATTCACCGGCGACGTCACCCACGCGCCCGACTGGGATGCCGTTCTTCGGTTGTTCCGTCCGTCCCAGATCGTTCATCTGGCAGCCGAGACGGGAACGGCACAGTCCCTGTCGGAGGCGACCCGTCACGGATCCGTCAACGTCGTGGGCACCACCCAGCTGCTGGACGCCCTGAGCCGCTCGGGACTTGTGCCCGACCAGCTGGTGCTGGCGTCGTCGAGGGCCATCTACGGCGAGGGCGCTTGGCAATCCGGTGCACAAACCTTCTATCCGCGGCCGCGCAGCCATGCACAGCTGGCGGCCGGCATCTGGGATCCGCAAGGCCCTACGGGTGAACGTGCGGTGCCACTTGCGAGCTGCGCAGACCGGACAGAGCCTCGGCCCACCAACGTGTACGCGGCGACCAAGCTCGCCCAGGAGCACACGCTCGCCGCCTGGACCGCCGCGCACGACACGAACGTCAGCGTGCTGCGACTGCAGAACGTCTATGGGCCAGGCCAGTCGCTGACCAATTCGTATACGGGGATAGTTGCTCTCTTCGCGCGGTTGGCCCGCGAGCAACACGCGCTGGAGGTCTACGAAGACGGTCGGATCGTGCGCGATTTCGTGTACATCGACGACGTGGTCGACGCGCTTTTTGCTTCGGTCCAGCAACCCGCGGCCGAGCAACGCTGCCTCGACATCGGGTCAGGCACCCCGACAACGATCCATGAACTGGCGCAAACGATCAGCGCCGTCTGCGGGGCGCCCGAACCGGTCGTCGTATCGAAATTCCGCGATGGCGATGTGCGTGCCGCGAGCTGCGACATCGAGCCCGCGAAAGAAGCGCTGGATTGGCGTCCCAAGTGGACGCTCGACGATGGATTGCGCGAACTGCTGGAATGGATCGGACAACAGTACGAATCCCCTTCCACGGCAACCGATCACACACTCGAATCAAACCGCCCGGTAGCCGAACATGCCGGTCGCAATTAACGGCACCCGCGCTATGAATGGCGGGTCCTTTAACGAGCGGGTGCGCACGGCCCGCGATGACGCCGTGGGTCAAAGGACAAGCCACGCGGGCCGGCTCCGGACGCGGTGACGCTGAGTTGGCTGGGGGGCTCAAGATGACTTACGGGCAATCGCGTGATTCATTCCGCAATTGAAGTGATTCGCTATTAGTGTAGCCAGGACAGGGAGGTCACCGGTGGGCGTTGTGGTCGACAAGCGGGCGGTGGAGCGGACGACAGTTCATCGTCTGTGGAAAGCGGTCCTCATTGGCAGCGCGCTTGTCGTGGCCACAGCATGCTTTTACGTGCCGACTCTCTTGATCCCGATCGGAGTACTCCTGGGGTTGCTGATTTGTGCGCGCATTGTTTATCCGGGGCGTGGTCGCTACATTCCCAATTTATATGCGCGGGACACCAGGATTTATGACGAGGCATATGGCGATTTTGTTCGCCAGACCATGTCGGATCTGCGCCGACGTCGGATTCGGGGCCACACATTGTTGTCCGAAGCGTCGAACTTGGCGGGGCCGTCCCTGGGCGGCTCCGACGAATTGATCCTGGATCTCGGCGTCTGGATCGGGTGGTCAACAAGGCTCATATCCGATGCCAGCGATCGAATGGTCTACGGCTTCGACAGCTTCGAGGGTCTCGTTGAGGACTGGAAACTCGAGGATCATGTCGTCAAACGCGGAACGTTTTCCTTAACGGATCCGTTCGCTCAACGTTTTATGCACGACACCGGCGTGACTTTTCGTGAGGGCTTACCTGACGCTCTCGGCCGTAAAGTCCAGTTCGTCAAGGGCAGCACTTACGACACGCTGGCTCCATTTCTGGCAGACCGGCCGAACGCGCCGATCAGGCTGTTTCACATGGATTTGGACACATATGAGAGTTGCCTGCATGGATTGGAGACGTGCAAGGAACACTTCGTGCCGGGGTCCATCCTTGTCTTCGACGAGTACCTCGTCACCAATGGCGAAATGCGGGCGTTCTTCGAGTTTCAGAATCGCTACGAGCTGGAATGGCAATACCGGGCCTGGGGTCTCGAGATGATGGAGATGAATCTCGAGATGGTTTCCCACCGGTGGAAACGCATCTTTTACCGCTTGGTCGCGCTTCCGGTTTATTGGTTGATCGGGGAGGGCAGCTTCACGGTGAAGTGCTTCCGAAAGCCGTTCTGGCGATTCTGGTTAGGCGCTCCGATAAGCGACATGCTTTTCCTGCTCGGTGCCGCTGGGTCGCGGAAATCGGTGAGTCTCGAGATCACGGGTCTGGGTAAGCTCGACCGGACGCGCTAGGTTGACCGGCGATTGGCGGTAGACTGCCCCACGCCATGAGTCCGTGAAGTTCGATTGGTTGGCTCCCCAGCGAGCAAAGCCCAAGCCGCCTTCGAAGACTGTCTGGCTTCGTCGAGGTCACGGTCACAGGTTGCGCCCGAGCATGAGGGAAAGCCGCGAAACGAGTTGGCGGGGTCGGCGGACATCTAGGCTGAGCAACCGGCTGACACATGGGAAGAAGAAGTAGACGTATGGGAAGTAAGGGGCAGTTTTGACCGCAGCTGAATGCGACTCGCGATCGGCGTATCTCGACCTACTCCGTCGTGACCTCACAAGATACGGTCACGATCAGCTGGTGCCCGTCGGGTGGCACCGCCTGGGGCGGCCTGTTTTCAATAGCCGTAATTTTATGCTGGTCCGTAAATATCCGTTTAACGAGCATGCTCGGAACCTGGGCCTGGATTGGCCAACGGATGCTCTGACGATGATTGGGATGCAGCGGCTGATCAGTCTGCAGCATTGCGTGGAGTCCGTGCTGGCCGACGGTATTCCGGGTGATCTGGTCGAGTGTGGCGTGTGGCGGGGCGGCGCTGCGATTTTGATGCGTGCGGTCCTTTCGGCTTACGGGGACCTGACGCGGAAGGTGTGGCTGTGTGATTCATTCGCCGGCGTACCACCCCCAGATCCTGCGAATTACAAAGCCGACAAGGGAATTAAGCTGCATCGTCATGCGAAAATACTGGGAGTCCCAGAGGCGGAAGTAAGGGCGAACTTCGAGCGTTATGGCTTGCTGGACGATCAGGTGCGGTTTATCCCTGGCTGGTTCAAGGACACGTTGGCGGACGCTCCGATCGAGCAGATTGCGGTGTTGAGGCTCGATGGGGATCTGTATGAATCGACGATTCAGGCTCTCGATGCTCTCTACCCGAAACTATCGTCCGGCGGTTATTGCATCATTGACGACTACCACGCGCTGAAAGCATGTGAGCAGGCCGTGGCGGATTATCGTGAAAAGCAGGGCATATCTGCCGATATCGTAGAAATCGACGGCACAGGTGTGCTGTGGCGTAAGCCATGACCGCCAAACAACCGTAAGCTTTGGATCCGCAATGAAATTTGTGCTGGCATGCTATGGAACTCGGGGTGATGTCGAGCCTTCCCTCGTTGTCGCACGAGAACTACAGCGCAGGGGCCACGATGTGCGGATGGCCGTCGCGCCCGACCTGATGGAATTCGTCGAGGCGGCCGGGCTTCCGGCGGTCTCCTACGGGCTGGATACGCGGACCTGGCTGGACGTGTACCGCAACTTCTGGACCTCTTTCTTCAGCAGGTTCTGGCGGATCCGGCAGTTGAGAAGGCTGTGGCACGAGATGTGGGAGCTCAGCGACCAGACCTGGACACAGATGAGCACAACGCTGGTGTCGCTGGCGAAGGACGCCGACCTGCTGTTCGCGGGGCTGAGTTACCAGGAACTGGCCGCCAATATTGCTGAGTATTACGACCTTCCGCTGGTCACGCTGCATCATGTCCCGGTGCGGCCCAACGGGCAGGTCGTTTCGATCCTGCCCTCGCCGGTGGCCCGCTACGCGATGACGGTGTTCGACTGGTTCTGCTGGCGCCTTAATAAGAAAATCGAGGACACGCAGCGGCGTGAGCTCGGCCTATCCAAGGCAATCGGGCCCTCCCCGGGACGGATCGCCGAGCGCCAATCCCTGGAAATCCAGGGCTACGACGAGGCTTGCTTTCCCGGGCTGGCGACCGAGTGGGCGAAATGGGATGGCCACCGCCCCTTCGTCGGCACGCTGACGATGGAGTTGACGACAGACGTCGACGACGAGGTCGCGTCGTGGATCGCCGCCGGCACACCACCAATCTGCTTCGGTTTTGGCAGCATGCCGGTGGAATCGCCGGCCGACACGATCGAGATGATCAGTGCCGCCTGCGCGGAGTTGGGAGAACGGGCATTGGTGTGTGCCGGCTGGAGTGACTTCAGCGGCGTTGTGTATTCCGAACACGTCAAGGTGGTGGGAGCGGTCAATTACGCAAAGGTCTTTCCCGCCTGCCGCGCGGTTGTGCATCACGGTGGCTCGGGAACCACGGCCGCAAGCATGCGCGCCGGAGTTCCCACGTTGATTCTCTCGATGGACCCCAACCAGACGATCTGGGGATCGCAGCTCAAAAAACTGAAAGTAGGGACCTCCCGGCGCTTTTCGAGCACCGCCCGCGAATCGATGGTTGCGGACCTGCGCCGGATCCTCGACGCGGAGTATGCGACGAGGGCGCGCGCGCTCGCTACCCGGATGACCAAGCCCGCCGAGAGCGTCAGCACCGCCGCAGATCTAGTCGAAAACTTCGCTCGCACGAAGCATTACGCCTAATTGGTGAACGCGGCTCACCGCCAATTGTCCGGGGATATAACCCGAACCCGCCGGTTTGATTCGCTGCCCGGTGCAACTCGTCATTCGTCCGGCGGCAGCAGTGTAATCAAAACTTTGCGGAGGTGTTGCGTTATTGAATAGTAAATCCGCAGACCGCCTTTGCCCTCCCATCACGTCTTCTGATAGCAGGCAGGGGCCCGGTAAGATGTATCTGTTGCTACGGCGAATTTGGGGGAACTTGAACCATGAAAGACCCGTCTGAACCAGGGGTAAGCACGCTAGCCTGGGCTTGCTTACAACCATCGGAAGTGATAGGTCTAGCCTCGCGATGAAATTTGCTCTGGCATGTTATGGAACTCGTGGGGATGTCGAGCCCGCTCTCGCAGCGGGACGCGAACTGCTGCGCAGGGGGCATGAAGTTCGCATAGCTATTCCGCCCAACTTGCTCGCCCTGGCCGAGACTGCCGGGCTGGATGCGGTTGCCTATGGACCGGACATGCAGGCGTTCTGGGACGACGAGTTCCTGCGCAACTTCTGGTCGAGATTCCGTCGCACGTTTTGGACTGTCAAGGGTCCGATCGAGTTGGTGCGTGAAGCCTGGGAGCCTGTTCTACGGTCCTGGACGGACATGAGCACGACTCTTACGGCGCTGACCGCGGGGTCCGACGTGCTCTTCACCGGGCAGCTGTACCAGGACCTCGCGACGAACGTGGCTGAGTACTACGACATCCCGTTGGCTGTGCTGCATTACATCCCGATGCGCCCCAACGGTCAGCTCATTCCGAACCTGCCTTCGCCACTCGTCCGGACCGGTATGGCGGCGTACGACTGGATGGTCTGGCGCATGAACAAGAAGGCCGAGGACACGCAGCGCCGTAAACTCGGCCTACCGAAAACCGACTGTGCGTCGCCGCAGCGGATCGCTCGGCGCGGGTCACTGGAACTGCAGGCATACGACGAGGTGTGCTTCCCCGGGCTGGCGAAAGAATGGGCGAAATGGGGTGAGCGGCGGCCTTTCGTCGGCGCCCTGACGATGGGCCTGACGACGGATGTCGACGACGATGTCGCGTCATGGGTGCACGCTGGGACACCTCCGATTGTTTTCGGCTTTGGCAGCATGCCGGTCAGCGAATCTCCGGCCGATACGGTCGAAATGATCGCGGCGGCGTGCCAGCAATTGGGCGAGCGCGCCTTGATTTGCGCCGGTTGGGCCGACTTCAGCGAAGTGCCGCATTTCGATCACATCAAGATGGCCGCGGCGGTGAACTACGCGAAGATCTTCCCGGGTTGCCGCGCCGTAGTGCACCATGGTGGGTCGGGCACCACGGCCGCGGGACT
Organism: Mycobacterium montefiorense; assembly: GCF_003112775.1. Taxonomy (GTDB): domain Bacteria; phylum Actinomycetota; class Actinomycetes; order Mycobacteriales; family Mycobacteriaceae; genus Mycobacterium; species Mycobacterium montefiorense. The sequence continues at coordinate 311,692 of NZ_BFCH01000018.1, forward strand.
TCGCGCGGGTCTTCCCACCCTGATTCTTTGGACAGCGGGAGACCAGCCGTTCTGGGGCGGTCATCTCAAACAGCTGAAAGTGGGTGCCGGCCGGAAGTTTTCGGCCACCACCCAGGAAACATTGGTCGAGGATCTGCGGGAGATCCTTAAACCGGAATACGCCACCCGCGCCCGAGCCATCGCGCCCCAGATGACGCCGGCTGCAGATAGCGTCAGCCGTGCAGTTGATTTGCTTGAAAGTTTCGCGCATAACGGACGCTTTGCGTGATCGACGCTAGTCTGGGAGCCACCCCCGCGTTGCGTCGAGAGAAGTGGGGGGCGTCCGGACCGGCGGGGTTTCGGTAGCTGGCCTCCTGTGCATCCGACGTCGCAGGTGCGCTTCGGCAACGCGAGTCGGAGGTGAGGTGCTGGGTACTCAGCTAACATGATTGCTGGTCGACCGGGGGAGTTGACAGAAGAACGTGGAACGCGTCGATGGCGTCGTAGGGGCGTCTAGGCTCCATGACTGGGAGTAAGTGACATGCGAGGAGAGGACAGTTTTGACCGTGACTGATCGCGACTCGCGGTCTGCGTACCTCGATCTACTCCGTCGTGACCTCACTCGATATGGCCAGGATGAACTGGTGCCGGTGGGGTTGTACCGGCTGGGGCGGCCACTTTTCAACGCGCGGAATTTCATGCTGGTGCGCAAACGCCCGTTCAATGAGTACGCGCGGGATCGCGGCCTGGATTGGCCGGCGGATGCTTTGACCATGATTGGCATGCAACGGCTGACCAGTTTGCAGCACTGTGTGGAGACCGTTCTGGACGATGGCATTCCGGGTGATCTGGTCGAGTGTGGTGTGTGGCGGGGCGGCGCTGCGATTTTGATCCGTGCGGTCCTTGCGGCTTACGGGGACCAGACGCGGAAGGTGTGGCTGTGTGATTCGTTCGCCGGAGTGCCTCCTCCGGACACGACGAATTACAAGGCGGATAAGGGTATTAGATTGCACCGGCATGCGAACGTGCTTGGGGTATCTGAGGCAGAGGTTCGAGCGAATTTCGAGCGTTACGGGCTGCTGGACGAGCAGGTTCGTATTCTGCCGGGATGGTTCAAAGACACATTGGTCGACGCTCCGATTGAGCAGATCTCGGTACTGAGGCTTGATGGTGACTTGTACGAATCGACGATTCAGGCCCTGGATGCGCTTTATCCCCGGTTGTCGCCCGGAGGTTATTGCATCATCGATGACTACTACGCGCTGAAAGCGTGTGAGCAAGCGGTAACGGACTACCGCGAGAAGCACGGAGTAACTGCTGAGATCGTGGAAATCGATGGCACCGGCGTGCTGTGGCGCAAGCCATGACCATCGCACAGCTGTAATGTCTGGGTTCCCAAAAGCACGGACGGCAAATGCCGTTCGCGGGAAACCGCTTGTCTACGAACATGTTTGCTTTCCGAGCTGCTGCATACTAAGTCAAATGAGTTGGTAGTGAACCCGTCCGATTCGCCGGAGACAAGGTGCGCGCCAATGCTATGGTTGCCGCCGTGGCCACCGGTCTAAACGCAAAAACAAACCTGCTGATGTGGTGGGTGCGCTTTGAGTACTGGCTCGCGCGCGCCGTGCTACCAGACGTGTACGCAAGCGACGGGCTGATCAGCTTCCACAACGATGCGTTCCTCGACGACCCCGCTTTCCAGCGCGCTTACCAACGCGGTGCGCGCGCTCTGCCCGACCAGGACTGGTATCAGTGGCAATGGCGGGTGCACGTCGGGCTATGGGTGGCGCAGAACGCGAACCTGCTGGACGGCGATTTCGTCGAGTGTGGCGTCAGTTACGGGTTCTTGAGCAGCGCCATCATGGAGCGCCTCGACTGGGATCGGACCGGCAAAACCTTCTATTTGCTCGACACCTTCTCGGGGATCGATCCCCGCTTCGTCACCGACGGGGAACGCGAATCGGGGGAAGTTGAACGAAGCCAGCTCAAGCTGCGCAATGGGATGTATGTCAGCGGCGTCGAGGGTGTCCGCGCCAATTTCGCGCAGTGGAAAAACCAACGCATCATCGTTGGTACGGTTCCGGAGACCCTGGAGCAAGTCGAGGCGCGCGCGGTCGCTTACCTGCACATTGACATGAACTGCGCTCCGCCCGAAATCGCTGCGCTGCGCCACTTTTGGCCGCTGCTGACACCAGGCGCCTTTGTGCTCCTCGACGACTACGCGAACCGAGGGCGTGACGAGCAGCGCGTCGCTATGGATATCTTGGCGGCTGAGTTGGGGGTATCGATCTGCGCACTGCCCACCGGGCAGGGCCTGCTGATCAAGCCGGCCAAATAGTTCGCTCAGACGGACGCCTTCCGGCGGGCGGCATCTTCTAAGAGATCAGCCGTGCGGCCAATGCTTTCTTCGGGTTTGGTCATCCGGGTAGCGAGTTCGCGGGCGCGGCTGGTGTATTGCGGGGTCAGGATCTCGCGCAGATCGGTAATCAGCGTCTCCTGGGTGGCGGTCGAAAAGCGCCGGGCGGCCCCGACTTTCAGCCGTTTGACTTGAGCTCCCCAGTACGGCTGATCGGCCGAGCTCCACAGCACCAGCGTGGGGATCCCCGCGCGCAGGCTCGCGGCAGTGGTGCCCGAGCCGCCGTGATGAACTACAGCGCGACAGCCGGGGAAAACGGTCGCGTAGTTCACTGGGCCTACCAGCTTGACGTGATCGGGATGTGGAACGTTCGTGAAGTCCGTTCCGCCGAAGCACACCAACGCGCGCTCGCCCAACTCCGCGCACGTCGCGCTGATCATTTCGACCAACTCGGTGGGGGATTCCACCGGTATGCTGCCCGAGCCGAAGCAGATCGGCGGTGTTCCCGCGGCGATCCACGATGTGACCCCGTCGTCGGCCTTGGTCGTCAACTCCATTGTCAGCGCGCCGACGAATGGTCTGCGGCCATCCCATTCCGCCCACTCGGCGGCGAGCCCGGGAAAGCACACCTCGTCGTAGCCCTGGATTTCCAGCGATCCTCGCTCGGCGATCCTTCGCTGTGAACGCGATGCCGCGCTCGACAGGCCCAGTTCGCGGCGCTGCTCGTCTTCGACCTTCTTCGTCGAGCGCCAAAACAGCCATTCGATCGCCGTCATCGTGGAACGGACCAGGGGAGCCGGCATGCTCGGGACGAGCTGGCCGTTGGCCCGCATGGGGAAGTGATGCAGCGTGGCCAGCGGAATGTCGTAGTGCTCCGCCACGTTGGCTGCGGCCTGTTCAAAGTTGATGCCGGTGGATAGCAGGTCGGCTCCCTCCGCCAGCGACATCAGGGTCGTATTCACCTGGGCCCAATGCACGATGATGGGCTCCCAGATTTTGCGCACCAGGTTGATCGGGCCGCTGATCGTCCAGGCGCTCCGGAAAAAATTCGTCCACATATTGCGCAGGAAATCCTCATCCAGAAATTTCTCTATCGGTGGCCCGTAAGCCACGGCCGCCAGCTCAGCCTCCTCGGCGAAGTCCATCAATCCGGGGGGGACCGCCAAACAGACTTCGTGCCCCCGGCGCTGCAGTTCGCGGCCGACAGCGGCGGACGGCTCGATATCGCCGCGCGTCCCGTAGCTTGCCAGGGCGAATTTCATCAGGAGCAAGGCCTTTCAGTTGCCGTCTAGTTGTTCGTTGCCGGCATGCGGGCGAAATTTTCGAGCAGATCGGCTGTCTTGGCGGCACTTTCGGCGGGATTGGTCATCCGGGTGGCGATGTCGCGGGCACGGTCGACACAATCCGGGGCGAGGATCTCGCGCAGGTCGCCGACGAGTGTTTCTTGGGTGGTGGCCGAAAAGGGCCGGGCGGTGCCCACCTGCAGTCGTTTGACCTGGCCGGCCCAAATCCTCTGATCACCCAGGCTCCACAGGCTCAGCGTCGGCACCCCGGCGCGCAGGCCGGCGGCCGTGGTGCCGGCGCCGCTGTGGTGGACGACCGCCCGGCAGGCGGGGAAGACAGTGGCATAGTTCACCGGGCCAACCACTTTGACGTGATCGAAATGAGGCACGGTGCTGAAGTCACTCCCGCCCGAGCCGACCAGTGCTCGCTCGCCCAACCTTGCGCACGCCGAGCCGATCATCTCGATTGTTTGGGCTGGAGACTTCACCGCCGTACTGCCGAAGCCGAAGAAAATCGGCGGAGTTCCGGCAGCAATCCACGCCGCGACATCCTCATCGGCCTCCGTGGACATCGCTATCGTCAGGGTGCCCACGAACGGCCGTTGATCGCGCCATTTGGCCCATTCGTCGGCCAATCCGGGGAACACAACCTGGTCGTAGGCTTGGATCTCCAGCGATCCACGCGCGCTGATGCGGCGGGGGGCCGGCCCAGTGGCCTTCGGCAGGCCCAGTTCGCGGCGTTGTGCGTCCTCGGCCCTCTTGGTTACGACGCGCTGCGGCCAGTCCAGCAGCGTCATCGCGGTGCGTACCAGCGGCGCGGGCACATTCGGCGCGAGTTGGCCGTTGGGCAGCATCGGAAAGTAATGCATCGCGGCCAAGGGAATGCCGTAGTACTCCGCGACATTGGCGGGGACCTGAGGGAAACCGGGGCCGGTGAACAGCAGATCGGCGCCGTCGGCCAGCGCCACCAGCGTCGCGCTCATCTCGCCCAACGAAACTTGCAGCAGGTCCTGAGTTTGGCGCCACGAGTCGAGCACCTGCCGGACCTTCCAGAACTTGCGGAGGAAGTCCACGTCCCAGAACCCTTGTTGCTGATCCGGTCCGTAGGGGACCACATCAAGCCCGGCCGCCTCGACGAGATCCACCAGGTTGGGCGGGACGGCCAGCCGGACTTCATGCCCTCTGCGCTGCAGTTCGCGTCCGACGGCGGTGCTGGGTTCGATGTCGCCGCGGGTTCCGTAGCTCGCCAGCGCAAACTTCACGACGAATCCTGCCTTCCGTGTGTCGAATAGTAGGACGACGCCGCTGCCACGACATTAGTCCTCGCCTCTCAGATGTGCTTTGGCTGGGTGGCCCCGGCCAGCTGGCCGTTGGTTACCAACAGTGGCACTAGCGGACGCTCACTGTCCCCTGATTGCAAAACCATGGTATGACCGAAATGCATCCGGTGAGACGACCGCGAGCGGGGTATCCGATTGATTGGGCTGCGCAAGCGGTTGAATGAATCGTGGACGGCCGCTGATTGGTGTTATGGCTCTAGCACACGCAACATAGGTAACCGTCGGGCGTCACCGCTATCTTCAACTTCCGCGGAGGTCCCGCGGTCAATCTTGAGTTCGGAATGCGACCGGGCGGCGCTGGGTGCGGGCAGTGCTTCGGTGCCCACCACACTGCTACTTGGGGTTTCACCTATCCCTTCTTTAATTATCCTGCCGTGCAGCGCATTACGGGGTCCACACGCAACGTCGATTAGCCGGCTTGCCAGGTCGGTACTATGATGGTGCGTCCGTAACCTCAACTGCAACTTGGGTCTTGGGGATTACGCTTGCCCCTGTCGAGTATTGCCGTAACCACTTGCAGCGCAACATATGCAGGCACGTCATCGTCAAATACAAAGTGCGCTAGACGAAGTACGGCCTGCTCGGCCAGCAGTTCTAGCCGCTTGTGCGCCGCATTTCTGACTGGCGGGGCGGCACCTGGAACGTCTGGACGTGAGCTCCCGTCTCCTCGGCGCTGTGGTCGCCGGCAAACGCGTGTTCCTGATCGGTCACACGGGGTTCGAGGGCAGTTGGATGACGGCGCTGCTTAAGCGGTTGGGATGCGGCGTGTACGGCTATGCCCTGCCCCCAAACGGAAACCGAGCCTGTTCGGATTGGCGTCGGCGCGCAAACTACTCTCCGGGGAAGCACTTGCGGACATCCGCGATCCTTCTAAACTCGTGGAGTCATTGCGCATCGCACAACCCGGCTCTGGTGATCCACATGGCGGCGCAGGCGTTTGTGCGGCGAAGTTATGCTGAGCCGGTCGAGGATGTTGGTTTCGGGATGGGGAGAAGAGTATCAAGTGCGAATTGAGATAGGAAAGCGCCCGTGAACGAGCACGAAAAAGCTTGCGCTGAATGTGCCGAGGAAGTCGCCGAACAGGGCAAAACCCAAGAACTTACGCTCCTTTCTTCTCAATGGATTTCCGCGTCCACTAGTGCTCGATACCCATACCATTTCGCCGCGCTTGGCCGCCCGCAGGATATTGCGGCGACGATTGTCGAAGACCTGCCGGTCGGTGCCCATCCGGATCGTCTCTGGGGACACGGGAACAACCCGAAAACCGTCGTTTGGAAGCACTTTGAGACCCATCCGGAGTTCGAGATCGATGACTCCATCGATAGCAAGCCGCTGATCTCAGTGGCGCCACGCGGGTTCCTGCGCAGGAAGATGTGAACGTGGAAGATGTGAACGTGAATGGCCAAGTTCGAATAAGTATCGGCATTCCCGTCTACAATGGCGAGGCGTCTCTTGAGCAGGCTCTCAGATCTATAAATTCTCAGTCGTTCCGTGACTATGAGGTGATCATCTCTGACAATGCATCCACGGATAATACGGCTCAAATTTGCCGAGAAATGGCTGCAATCAATCCTCGAGTGAAATACTTTCGTCAGGAAAATAATATTGGCGCCGCTGCTAATTTTAAGTTCGTTTTAGATAAAGCAGTGGGTGAATATTTTCATTGGCTTGCTGCAGACGATACGCGGTCAAGCAATTTCTTGGAATTAAATATCAACTTCCTGGACGAAAATGTCGACCATGTAGCGTCAACCTGCCCGAACAGGTTCAAGGGGCAGGCCGAAGCGGACAATGTCACCTTCTCGCTTGTCGGCACTCCGGCCGAACGCTTTGCGGGCTTTATGGACCACTGCTGGCAATCTCAAGCTGTGTACTACTCTGTGGTTCGGACCGCAATCCTGCGCCAATGTGATGTCATCGGTCAGTCATTCTGGGCGGCAGATTGGGCGATCGATCTGTTCCTTGCCTCGCGTGGAAACATAAATCGAACCGATGACGGCTGGTTGGAACTCGGTGTGTCGGGAGCCAGTAGCGGCGCGGACGCATGGCGTGTTCTGCGAAGTGGCCGCATCGAAGCTGTACTGCCGTTTTTCACTTTCTCGGCCCATGCGCTCAAATTGGCCAAGCCTTTCCCTCTGGCCGACAGATTGTCACTATTGTCTCGGCTTGTGGTTCTCAACTGGCGCGGGGCCTATGGGAAAGCATTCACCGCGTTGTATCAGCGGTACAAGGCCGGTCTGCGCCCAATGCGGAGGGGCAACTGAATGCTGCGCAGTATCAAATAAGTGCTTGAGGATGGACTAGCGGAGGGGGCAGAGCGGGAAACTTCGTCGCCGGTGTTCCCGAGTTAAAAACTCTGTAGAATCCCTGCCGTAAGTGCGGCGTGAATGCCGTTACTTACCAACTAGTTTCGCCGAAGGTAAGCCCGCGGCCAGTACGTCACCCGCTCCGTCAAGGCACTCTCGTTGAACGGCCAGGCAGGCTCGACACAATCGAATTCAGGATGGCCTTCCAAAAACTCGTCTATTGCCGAGAGCGGATTGTTCCAAGACCAGTCCTCTTCAGTTCTTGGAGCACCAGTCACCTGCTTCATGATTCCGTCGCACACGACGATATAGCTACCAGGGCTTACAATAGGTGAGTAAGCCTCAAGCTCTGCAGTTACGTGATCCTTGAGGTGATTGCTGTCCAAAATCACCAGGACGGTCTCCGATTTCCCGATCGCGCCCTTCACCGAATCAACGATCACCGAATCCACGGAGCTCCCCTGGATCAGGGAGATGGCCGGACTAAGTCGATGCTCCTCGATCGCCTTCCTATTGTGCGGGCGAATATCGATGTCAATACCGACAACCCTGCCCTTCCCGATCGCCGCGCAAAGGCTAGCGTAGAAAATCAAGGAACCACCGTGCGCAACGCCTGTCTCAACGATTACATCTGGCTTAACCTCGTAGATGACTTCTTGAATTCTGAGCATGTCTTCTGGAAGCTGGATTATTGGCCGGCCGAGCCAACTGAACCCATATACGTATTTCGTATCCCAACCTGCCCTCAACCATGCTTCAGAAATGATAGAGAAAGCTTTAGGGTCACTCAAACTAATTACCGAGCCATCGCTTAGAGTGATAGTCGAATTCGATGAGGAATAACTAAAGTCCGACATTGTTCCAATTCCTTTTAATGGGTCATCTGAAGTGGTTTTAATTGCTACTTACTGAACGGATCACACCGAGCACCTCATGTGCACAAGGGTGCGCGAAGATTCGCCCGCGCAATCAACTGAAGGAATTTCTGAAAGCTCGACAAGCTCGCCATGCGGTCCGCGAGTCTCGTAGAGTGGCGTCTCTTTCACTCTAGAAAAGCCGCACAATTCATAGAATCCGACCGCCGGATTATCGGACAACACCCTAACCCACACATCGCCAATACCAAGGTCCAACTTCGCCCAGTTGACCAAGCGTGAGAATGCGCTTCTCATCAGGCCAGGTTCCGACTTCCCCGCAAATCGGACAATTGCATCTCCTTCGATCCTCGCTCCAGCAGGATCTCCGTAGGCTAAACCCATATAGCCGTAATGGTCATTCGATTCAATATTGCTCACCGAAAACAATATCCGTGAAGGATCGCCTGCTACGGCCCCCGCAAGCCAGCCCGCCGTTCGCTCAGCGGTGGCGGTAAAATAGGTAAGGAAAGAAGCGGAATTAGAATTGCGGGCTTCCGTCAGCATTCTAACTGTGCGGTCGTCTATCCGGTCGGCCTGACAGTTAATTGGGAAAAGGCCATATGCTGTCCCTTCGACCGGCAGGCAGAGGGAAGAAAGATCGAGATCACCGACGCCCTTGAGGCACTGGAACAGCTCTTGGTACTTCATCAGTCAGCCTTGAATGTCGAAATGGAATTGATCACTCGCGATTGATCTTCACTGCTCATCCTACTGTGGAGCGGAACGGAAAGAATCTGATCAACGATTTTTTCGGTGACCTCCAGCGATCCCCTACGGCAGTCCTTGAGGTAAGAAAAACTGTGCCCAGCTTGCCAATGGATACCCGTATCGACTCCACAATCCTTCATGTGGGCACGAAGTTCGTCACGACGACCGCCCAGCACTCGTACGTAGTACAAGAACGGGTTGACTTGGTCGAAGTCGCCACGAGGGGCGTCGATCGAGTTGAGTGACGACAGCTCTGCGTAATATCGCTTACAGGCCTGTTGCCGCGTGGACCGGATTTCATCGATCTTTGAAATTTGTGCGACACCTATTGCGGCGTGGAGATTCGCCAAATGATATCTGAAACCGAGTTCTTCAATGTCATAGGTCCACGCACGCGAATTTGTATACATCTGCGCCGCCGGTTGGGTCATGCCAATCAGCCGCTTCGCGTGGAGCCTCGACACGTTATCGCGGCCGCGGACAACAATCGCACCGCCGTCAATACATGTGATTGTCTTTACCGGATCGAAGCTAAACATCGTGAATTCGTGCTGATTGCCAGTAGGCCGGCCTTCGTAAAACGATCCGAAGGAATGCGCGGCATCGTGTAGCACCGGGATGCCGTGTCGTTCCGCTACGTCAGCGATTGCGTCATGATCACAGATGAAAATGTCGTAATCCATGGCAATAATGCATTTAGTTCTGGGTGTGATCAATTCTTCGATTTTATCAGGATCGATACAGAGTGTTTCTTCTTTGATGTCTACGAAGACTGGGTCGGCCCCGCAGGCGCGTATGGCTTGAAAATCTGCGGCGTTGTTGAAGGACGGCGTAATTACCTCATCGCCGCGCCCGACATTCATCATCAGCAGTGAAAGATGGAGCGCAGCATGCCCAGTGCTAACTGCTACAACATGACGGTCATCATCCGAGTCGAGTTGACAAGTCTTCTCAACTGCCTCTTCGAACTCTTGAACATAGCTGCCCATGCCGAGCCATCCAAGTTCGAGCGATTCCACTGCAGCAGCAATTTCTTCAACCTCGATCAGCGGCTTGAATACTGGGACAGTCGCCACGAGTTAATTCACCTCGCAAATAGTAAAGTCTAGCTGCACCTGCCAAACTTGCCGACGAACGATCATGCAGTTTTTAAACATACACGTCGTATGAAGACCTGCTGGCGAGTCCCCGACGTTGATGTGCCCCGGGAACATCAACGTCGGCGGAAACGCCGGGACGGATGTATGCATAGCACTGCTCGGCCCCAGCCGTTGGCCGCGGCATCGGTGGCGTAGCGCACCTCGAGTTCGGTGATCGATGGCCCGGTGTACGCGATACGTGGGTTCACAGGAAGCTCAGTTCAGGAACCGCTATCACGAAGATCGCGCCTCCCTCAGCGAGATCTTTCAGCTGGGTCCGCACTTCTTGAGCGATGTTCCTCGGCAGGATCACCACGTAGTCTGGCAAGTTTTCCCACAGCGCCTCGGGCGCTCGGATTGGAATGTGGCTTCCCGGCAGCAATTTCCCCTGCTTGGATGGTGCGGCATCACAGACGTAGGGCAACAAGTCGGGCCTGACACCGGCGTAGTTCAGCAAGGTGTTGCCTTTGGCGGCCGCTCCGTAGGCCGCCACTCGTCGGCCGGCACGCTTCTGTTCGATGAGGAAGGCCACGAGATCGTCCTTCACCCGGTCGGTTCGCTTCTGGAACTCGGTATAGGTCTCCAGCCGAGTCACCCCGAACTGGTCTTCGCGCGCGAGCAGCGCCGCAACGCGCTCCGTTGTGACGATCGCAGCCTCGGTGTGGCACCCGTAAACCCGCAGGCTATGGCCGTGGGTCGGCAGTTCCTCGACGTCCCACACCCGCAGGCCTGCTTCGGAAAAGATGCTGGCCACCGTGGTGAGTGACAAATAGGAGAAATGCTCGTGGTAGATCGTGTCGAATTGGGTCTGCTCGATCAATGGGACAAGGTGCGGAAATTCCAGTGTGACAGTGCCTTCCGGCTTGAGCACCGCAGCCAATCCCCGGGTGAAGTCGTTGATATCGGGCACGTGGGCGTACACATTGTTGCCGGCGATCAGGTCCGCCGACCGTCCTTCGTCCGTTAGTCGCCGCCCCAGGGCTTCGCCGAAGAATTCCCGCATGACGGGGATTCCCAGCGCCTCGGCCGCCGCGGCCGTGCTTGCAGTTGGTTCGATGCCCAGGCAGGGAATCCCTGCTGCAACAAAATTCTTCAGGAGATAACCATCGTTGGAGGCCACCTCGATGACGAAACTCTCGGGCCCAAGCCGCAACCGGTCGGTGATCATGCGTGCGTAGCCGGCCGCGTGTTCGAGCCAACTGCTCGAAGTGCTGGAGAAGTACGCGTAGTCGGCGCTGAACAGTTCCTCGGCCTGGGCATAGTCCTCGGTCTGCACCAACCAACAGCGGTGGCACACCTTCACCCGCAGCGGGTAGTGCACCTCCGGGTTGCACAGCTCCTCGGCGTAGACATAGGCGTTCGAGGGGGGCGCAAAGCCGAGGTCCACAAAGCTGTGCTCCAACGCCACGCCGCAGTGTCGGCATTTCATAAGGCGACTCCGGTGAAATCGGCACTCAATAACGGATGGGAAAGGTCACGAGCTGAAAGGTCCTGTGGCGGCAACGGCCACGCGATGTCCAGCCGCGGATCGTCAGGCCGCAGGCCACCTTCGGCGGCCGGGTGGTAGAACGCGGTGTGCAGATAGAGCAACTCGCTGTCCGGCTCCAAGACCTGAAAGCCGTGCGCGAAACCTTCTGGAATGATTAGCATTTGCGCGTCATCCTGTGCCAGTTCCTGAGCGTGCCACTGCAAGAACGTCGCGGATCCCGTACGCAGGTCGACGGCGACATCCCAGACCCGCCCGCGAAGGCAGCGGATCATTTTCACCTCCGCATACGGCGGATGTTGGAAGTGCATGCCACGCACAGCTCCGACGCTGCTGGTTCGCGAGTGGTTGATCTGCTCGATCCGGCGCTGGCCCAGCACGGGCTGAAGTTCCTCGGCGCAGAAAAGCCGAGTGAACGCGCCGCGCGCATCGCGGTGCGGTATCGACTGCGCGATTTTCAGATCCGCCAACGGCGTGTCAACGACTTTCATGCTGTCGCCCAACACAATCCGGCTCCGGCTGCATCGGCGGTGTAGGCCGTCAGTTCGTCAGTGCTCGGCAGTTCACCCGATTCCATCAGGAGGCGATACCAGTTGGCAGTGTGGTGGATTGCCTTTTCAAGCTTCCAGACGGGACGCCACCCCAACTGCATCCTCGCCTTGGCGCTGTCCAGTTGCAGCAGACCCGCCTCGTGCGGCTGAGGATCAGACGTCACTTGCCACCGAAGCTGCGGCCAGGTGTGAGCAAGGTCCTGAAGTACCTGCTCGACGGTTCGGTTTCCTTCCCCGTCCGGGCCAAAGTTCCACGCACCGGCGCAGGCGGCGTCGCCGGCGAGCAGCCGGTGCCCCAGCAGCAGATAGCCGCTGAGGCAATCCAATACGTGCTGCCAGGGTCGCGTGGCGCGCGGCGAGCGAATGACGAGCGGCTCGTCGGCGGCAACCGAACGCACCAGGTCGGGAATCAGCCGGTCCTCGGACCAGTCACCACCGCCGATTACGTTGCCGCCCCGGGCGGTTGCAAGCAGCGGAGCCGACGCCTGGTGCAGAAACGCGGTCCGATAGCTTGCGGCCACCAACTCGGCGCCGGCCTTGGACGCGCTGTAGGGGTCGTGGCCTCCAAGGCGGTCTCGTTCTCGGTACGCCCACGGCCACTCGCGGTTTTCGTAGCACTTGTCGGTCGTGACGACGACGATGGCACGCACATCCGGTGATTGGCGGGCGGACTCGAGGACATGCGCGGTGCCCATCACATTGGTAGCCCAGGTGGTGATCGGCTCGCGGTAGGAGCGACGCACCAAAGGCTGTGCCGCCAAATGGAATACGATCTCGGGCTTGGCGGCCGCGAAGACCTTTCGGACGGACGCTTCGTCGCGGATGTCGAGGCGATGGTCCTGGATCGTTAGCTTCAGGAGGTCCCAATGGCTGGGTTCGGACGGCGGGTCTAAGGCGAGCCCGGCGACCTCGGCCCCCAGCATATGTAGCCAGAGACACAACCAACTGCCCTTGAAGCCCGTATGGCCGGTGACGAGGACGCGCCGGCCCCGATAGGCGGTCTCGAAAGCGTTCAACGCCAGCACTTCCACGGCGCTTCGCCGCTACTCCAGAGCTCTTCGAGCGTGTTCTTATCCCGAAGCGTGTCCATGGGCTGCCAGAAGCCGGAATGCTCGAAGGCCATCATTTCGCCATCGGCAGCCAGACGCGTCAGGGGCGCGCCTTCCCACGAGGTCTGGTCGCCTTCGATGTAGTCGAGCACCGCGGGGGAGAGAACGAAGAATCCACCGTTGATCAGGCCACCATCGCCCCGCGGCTTCTCGGCAAAGCCCTTGACCACGTCACCCGAGCACTTGAGGGCCCCATAGCGGCCCGGCGGCAGCACCGCGGTGACTGTGGCGCGGCGCCCGTGCTGGCGGTGGAATTCGATGCTCGCGCCGATGTTCACGTTGCTCAGCCCGTCACCATAGGTAAAGCAGAAGGCCTCATCATCCCGGATATAGGATCCCACTCGCTTCAGGCGGCCGCCTGTCAGGGTGTTCTCACCGGTATCCACCAGCGTCACTCGCCAGGGTTCCGCGTGGTGCCGGTGGACTTCCATCTTGTTTGCCGACATATCAAAAGTGACGTCCGACATGTGTAGGAAATAATTGGCGAAGTATTCCTTGATGACGTACCCCTTGTAACCGCAACAGACAACAAAATCGTGAATGCCATGGTGGGAGTAGAGCTTCATGATGTGCCATAGGATTGGCCGTCCGCCGATCTCCACCATGGGTTTGGGGCGGATTGCGGTTTCTTCGCTGAGGCGAGTACCAAACCCCCCCGCCAGCAATACGGCTTTCATTGGTGTCCCTCTCGACAGCTCCGTCGGCTACTTCCGGGTCTACAGCGCCGCACCAGGTCCACTGTGCCACGACGCATCCGGCTGGCTACTTAGGGCCGGTGGGTGCTTCGCGTCAGGCCACGGGTTGCACGGCGCACAACGACAAGGGAATCGTAAATCTCGATAGCGCCCAAAATCGGTGTAATCGCTGGCACTGAGACTTCCCGGATCGGTCTGGATGTCCGACTTGAACGCCGGTTTCGCTGGTGGTGACCCGGTAGTGGGAGTGCATAGCATCTATCAACGCCCTGACGAAGTCGATGAATGAGGTACGGCTATCGCGATAGAATTCTCGGGTTGGTTTACATCGGTCGACAAATGAAAACGCAATCAGATGATTTCCCGATAGATTTGTGCCGTGCCGGCCGCGCACTTGTCCCAGGAAAACACGGCGGTGCGCGCGTATCCCCGTTCGCGTAGATCAGCCTGCAATTCGTCGGTGGTAACCACACGTTCAAGTACCGCCCGCAACTCTTCGTGATCGTTCGGGTCGAAATAGACGCCCGCGTCCCCGACTACTTCGGGAATCGAGCCGCCATTGCTGCACACGACCGGGCAGCCATGACCCATCGCCTCAAGCGGAGGAAGCCCGAATCCCTCGTATTTTGAGGGACAGACGAACGCGGCAGCTGCCCGGTAGCGGGTGGCCAATTTCTGATCAGATCCCGACTCGTACCGCACCCGATCAGTGATGCCCAGTGCACCGATCTCTTCGTGCTCGTCGGGCAACAAGGGGGGACCGCCGAACGCGATCAGTTCGAGTTCTCGCAAGACGGGGGAGCTGGCGTAAGCCTGCAGCAGCGTGCTGAAGTTCTTGTAGCCCCGGCGATTTCCCACGTAGAGAAGGAATGGCGCGGTCTTTTGGCGATCTTCCTGCGTCGTCGTCGCGTTGGCGCCCGCGGTCATTGAGTAGCCGAGGTGGACGACGCTCGTTTTTTCCGGGTTGACGCCGTAGATACGCACGAGGTCCCGCTGGGTGTTCTCGGAAATGCAGATCACATGGTCTGCCCGATCGACCGCGGCGCGTTTGGCTGCGGTCATCCGTTTGGCGTCTGGGAATTCTGCGGGGAGCAGCTCGTGGATCATGTCGTACACCGTCACCACGCGGCGCCGGCCCTTACCGACGGGCTTGGGGGCGAAGTAGGTCTCGTGGACGATGTCGGGTTTCGCTCCCCGCCACGTCCACGGTGCGACGAGCTGATTTGCCATAGGAATGACCGAAATCCCGCCGATTGTGTACGGCGGTATGTTCACGTACCTACCGCGTGTGAAGCTGCTGCCAGAATCAGCCAGGTACTTGTTGACGTGCCATGGCGCGACGACGGAAACGTCGAAAGCGCCATGGGCCGGTAGGCGGCTCGCCAGTTCGAAGAAGTAGCGCGAAACGCCGCCATATGGTTGGAATGAGAAGATCTGGTGATCAAAGGCGACTTTCACCGGCGCTCAGCTCGATCCCACTCCGCCTCGACCATTGCCTTGACGACGTCGCTCATTCGGTAGGTGGCCGACCAGCCAAGGACTTCTCTTGCTCTGGAAGCATCGCCGCGCCCTTCGGCGAGATCCGAGGGGCGCCTTAGGGTCTCCGAGAGATCTGTGTGCTCGCGCCAGTCGAGCCCCACCTGGCTGAACGCGGTAGCTGCGAACTGCTCAAGAGTAGAGCTCTCGCCGGTAGCGATCACGAAGTCAGACCCCTTGGGCTGCTGCAACATCCGCCACATCGCATCAACATATTCGGGTGCCCATCCCCAATCTCGTTTGATCTGAATGTTGCCCAGCATGAGGCGCGACCGCTCGTTACGGGCAATGCGGACAGCTGCCGCAACGATTTTCTTCGTCACGAAGCGCTCAGGGCGCAAAGGGGATTCGTGATTGAACAATATGCCGGTGCTCGCGTGGAGTCCGTATGCTTCTCTGTAGTTAGCGACGAGCCAATGCGCAGTGCTCTTCGCTACGGCGTATGGGCTGCGAGGACGAAACGGTGTCTGCTCGCTCGCCGCGCCACCCGTTGTGTCTCCGAAGCATTCGCTCGAGCCGGCACTATAAAAACGAATAGGCTTATCAAGGAAGCGGATCGCCTCAAGTAGATTGATTGTACCGACCGCGAGACTCTCGAGGGTCTCCACCGGTTGCTCGAACGACAGGCCAACCGAGCTTTGTCCGGCTAGATTGTAGATCTCCTCGGGATCGGTCTCGTGTAGTACGTTGAGCACGCTACGAAAGTCATTGGTGGCCATGGATTCCAAATTCAAGCGGTCACGAATTCCCAGGCGCGTCAGGTTCGCGAACGTACCAATCTGTGCGTCGCGCGACGTGCCGAACACCTCATAGCCCTTGTCGAGGAGCAGGCGCGCCAAATACGCGCCGTCCTGGCCTGAAATGCCGCAGATGAGCGCTCTCAATCAAACCCTCCTGAGGTGTCTCCCGCCACGTCGGCAAACGCGGAAGGAGGCCAAACAGAACGTACGGCACGTTCTGCGTGATGAGCAAGCCAACCCACCTTAGATGCGGCGCTCACCTTATGGACCGCCGCGCACCACGGGTGCGTCGAGGGCCAAATCGTTCGCTATGCGGGCAGTCCAGCCCATGCTTCGTCCAGAGGGCCGCGACTTTGCGTACTGCGGGGGCGAGGTTGCTGATCGATCTTGACAGCGCCACGTGCGCAATCGCCGCGCCCGGTCGTTGAGTTAACTCCGGCCGTCACAACACCGCGGACAAGCCGCTGGTCGGACCTGTTGCGTGGGGCAGCAGCCCGCGGGGGATTGCGTTGCTCACACGTTTGGATCACGTCGCGGACACGGGCTTCGACAAAAGCATTTCTCGACCAGTCCAAGTAGCCAGCTTCTGGTAAGCGCACTCCCACCTTGGATACCGGAGTCTTAGAACATTCCGCTTCCCCCTGCGGCAGAGCGCCTTTCGCGTTCACGATGGCGAGATATCAATGTCGTCAGCGCTTCTCGACTTCGCGTCAAAATCCGACTACTGGCTGGTGTTTGGCGCGGAAGCCGTTGATTACCTTGATATTTCGAAGAAAATTAGCGGACAGCGTGACGATCCTCAATGCCCATTGCCCCTTGGGCCGATGCTTTGCTAAGAATAGAGTTGCTGACTCAGTGCTCACGGATCCGGCCGCGACGGGTGTAGGCAGCGGGAATAGGACTCACGTGGAACTCAATCTCAATCCGCTGGCCCTCCTCGCGCAAGCCCTGACGGCGGGCGAAGCTAGGCAGCGCACTCTGATTGGCCGCGGGCTCACGTGGCAGGTGCGTGAACGGGAAGTGGTCAACGGCCTGGCCGACGTGGAATTCTCGGTGTTCAGTCAATTCGGCGACGACGGCATCATTCAGTGGCTCATCCATCGGCTTTCGGGATTGAGCGAGACCTTCGTAGAGTTCGGTGTCGGGGACTATCGAGAGTCCAACACTCGATTCCTGCTGCTGAACGACAACTGGCGCGGACTGGTGATGGATAGCTCCGATCGGAACGTCGCCGTCATCAAGCGCGACGAGATCTCGTGGCGCCATGATCTTCAGAGCGCCTGCACCTTCGCGACGGTAGAAAATATCAACCAATTGATGCTGGATCATGGGTTCGAAGGCGAGATCGGGCTTCTTCATATCGACATTGATGGCAACGACTACTGGGTCTGGCGTGGCCTGGATGCCGTACGACCCGCGATCGCGATCATGGAGTACAACAGCGTGTTCGGCGCCGAACGAGCGATCACGATCCCTTACGACCCGAATTTCAGTAGAGCGCGCATCAACAATCTGTACTTCGGCGCCTCGCTGCCGGCTATGTGCGACCTCGCTAATTCCAAGGGATATGACTTTGTCGGCAGCAACAGTGCAGGGAACAATGCTTATTTCGTTCGCTCCGACCTGCAGCACGGACTCAAGGTCCTGACCGCTGCGGAGGGCTACGTGACATCGAAGTTCGCCGAGTCCAGGGACAGCAAGGGCCGGCTGACTTATCTGCGAGGCGAGCGGCGACTGGCTTCCCTAAAAGGATTGCCCGTGGTCAATACTCAGACGAACGCCGAAGAGAAGCTCTGAGCCGCGGCCTGGAAGCGCATCATTCGCAGCCGCCGCGGCGATCAGTGGGCCCATCGCTCAACGTCTCTAGCCCGCGACATTTACTATGAGTCGACAGCGGGGCCTTACCGATTCAGCAACGTGAGGAGTGAAGCGGCCGCGATGATGAGATGCCGGACATTTGGTGACGAGGACGCGTCGACCCCGGGGGGATTCTGATGAAGCGAGCGTTGATCACCGGAATCACCGGCCAGGACGGCTCGTACCTCGCTGAACTGCTGCTGGGGAAGGGGTATGAAGTTCACGGGCTGATCCGTCGAGCTTCGACCTTCAACACGTCGCGGATCGACCACCTATACGTCGACCCGCACCAATCGGATGCGCGTTTGTTCCTGCACTACGGCGACCTCACTGACGGCACCCGGTTGGTCACGCTGCTGAGCACGATCGAGCCCGACGAGGTCTACAACCTCGCGGCGCAGTCCCACGTGCGCGTCAGCTTCGACGAACCGGTGCACACGGGTGACACCACCGGCATGGGATCGATGCGGTTGCTCGACGCCGTTCGCTTGTCCAAGGTGGATTGCCGGTTCTATCAGGCGTCGTCTTCAGAGATGTTCGGCGCGTCGCCGCCACCTCAGAGCGAACAGACGCCGTTCTATCCGCGCTCGCCGTACGGCGCGGCAAAGGTCTACTCGTACTGGGTAACGCGCAATTATCGCGAGGCTTACGGGATGTTCGCGGTCAACGGCATCCTGTTCAATCACGAATCACCCAGGCGCGGAGAAACTTTCGTGACCCGGAAAATCACCCGGGCGGTGGCGCGGATCAAGGCCGGAGTTCAGGAAGACCTCTACTTGGGCAACCTCGATGCCATCCGCGACTGGGGATACGCACCGGAGTATGTCGAAGGAATGTGGCGGATGCTGCAGGCCGCCGAACCGGACGACTTCGTTCTCGCGACAGGGCGCGGGTACAACGTTCGCAATTTTGTCGTGGCTGCATTCGAGCATGTCGGACTCGACTGGCAGAAGTACGTGAAATTCGACGAGCGCTATCTGCGTCCCACCGAAGTCGATTCGCTGATCGGCGACGCGACCAAAGCCGCCCAGGTGCTTGGGTGGAAGGCAGCGGTCCACACGGGCGAGCTCGCCCGCATCATGGTGGACGCGGACATTGCGGCACTGGAGTGCGACGGTAAGCCCTGGATTGACAAGCCGGCCCTGCCAGGTTGGGGCTGAGCGGGGGGATGGGTACATCAGCCGGCGTCCTCGACCGGGCAGCGCCCGTTTACATTGCAGGACACCGCGGTTTGGTTGGATCCGCTTTGTTGCGCGGCCTCCAGGCAGCGGGGTTCACCAATGTCGTGGTGCGGTCGCACGCCGAACTCGACCTGACCGATCGGGCCGCGACGTTCGACTTCATCCTGGGCGCTCGGCCCCAGCTGGTGATCGACGCGGCAGCGCGGGTCGGCGGCATCATGGCAAACGACACCTATCCGGCTGAATTCCTGTCTGAAAACCTGCAGATCCAGGTCAATCTGCTCGATGCCGCCGTCGCCGCGCGCGTGCCGCGGCTGCTGTTCCTCGGATCTTCCTGCATATACCCGAAATTCGCACCGCAGCCGATCAAGGAGGCCTCGCTGCTCACTGGGCCGCTGGAGCCGACCAACGATGCTTACGCGATTGCCAAGATCGCCGGCATCCTCCAGGTCCAAGCAGTGCGGCGCCAGCACGGGCTGGCCTGGATCTCGGCGATGCCCACCAATCTGTACGGGCCGGGTGACAACTTTTCCCCGACTAACTCGCATCTCTTGCCGGCGCTCATCCAGAGGTATGAGGAAGCCAAAGCCAGCGGTGCGGCGGAGGTGACGAACTGGGGGAGCGGAACTCCGCGGCGCGAGTTGCTGCACGTCGACGACCTCGCGAGTGCGTGCTTGCACCTGCTGGAACACTTCGATGGTCCAGAGCACGTCAACGTCGGGACCGGTATCGACCACACCATCAGCGAGATCGCCGACATGGTAGCAGCCGCGGTGGGCTATACGGGCGAAACACGTTGGGATCCAACGAAACCGGACGGGACACCCCGCAAGGTGCTGGATATATCGGTGTTACGTGAGGCGGGCTGGCTGCCCCGGATCGCGCTGCGAGAGGGTATCGAGGCCACGGTGGCGTGGTACCGCGCCAGCGCCGGTGCGGTGCGGAGATGACATCGTGGCTCGCGCGGTGCCAGGCGTCCACTCGCATCGGCGTTAGTCTTTGTTCGTATTCGGATCGCTCCGTTGTTGGAGAATCTATTCCCCTCACATATGCGCATGTTAGTGTCACACAATGCAATTACTAAATCGTGCCGGCTTGATTGCACGTGCCGTCGCACTTCAGGTATCGCGTTCCTATTCTGATCGGGACCTGAGACGCCATTTCGTCAAACATCTCGATTCGCATCAGGTAAATGTTGTATTTGATATCGGTGCTAATTCGGGCCAATATGCAGCCGGTCTTCGTAAGGCGGGTTTCAACGGGCGGCTGATATCGTTCGAGCCGCTGGCGGAACCGTTTTCGCGGTTGCAGAGCAACGCATCCAAGGATCCGCTCTGGGAGATCCGGCGTTGTGCGCTGGGGGATACCGAGGGGACGATCTCGGTCAATGTCGCAGGCAATGCCGGCGAAAGTAGTTCTGTCCTCCCGATGCTGAAACGCCACCAGGATGCCTATCCGCCGGCAAACTACGTCGGTACCGAAGAGGTGCCCATACATCGGCTGGATGACGTGGCGTCGGAAATCCTCAAGCCGACCGACAAGGCTTTTCTCAAGATTGACGTGCAAGGATTCGAACAACATGTACTTGCCGGTGGCGAATCAACGATCAATAATCGCTGCGTCGGCATGCAACTCGAGCTGTCGTTCCTGCCGCTTTACGAAGGCGGAATGCTAATAAATCAAGCGCTCGATCTCGTATATTCCATGGGCTTTACTTTGACCGGCCTGTTGCCGTGTTTCGTCGATCCGCGGGATGGTCAGATGTTGCAGGCGGACGGCATCTTTTTCCGACAGAGCGAATGAGTGAAGCCGCGGGTGCTCGATTTAGGCGCACGCCGGGTTGGACGCTGCTAACGTGGCTAGCGCCATGACTGCGCCGATGTTTTCCATCATCGTTCCCACCTTCAATACCGCCTCGACCCTCGACGCCTGCCTCCGCAGCATTGTTGGCCAGACCTGCAACGACTTCGAGGTGGTCTTGGTGGACGGCGGTTCCACGGATGGCACCCTCGACACCGCGAAAACCTTTGCCTCCGAGCTTCATACGCGCCTGGTGAGCCATTCCGGTCCTGACGACGGGCCCTACGACGCGATGAATCGCGGAGTGGACATGGCGAGTGGCTCCTGGGTGCTTTTCCTGGGCGCCGACGACGTTCTGTACGAAGCTGACACGCTGGCCCGGGTGGCGGCTTTCATTGACGGGCACGACTCCGCCGGTCTGGTGTACGGCGATGTGATCAACCGGTCAACTGGGACCCGCCACGCCGGCGAATTCGACCTCGACCGTCTGTTGTTCGAGACGAATATGTGCCACCAGGCGATTTTCTATCGTCGCGAGCTTTTCGCCGGTATCGGCCCCTACAACCTCAGGTATCGCATCTGGGCCGACTGGGACTTCAACATTCGCTGCCTGTCCAACCCCGCGTTAGTCACCCGGTACATGGATATTGTCGTCACGCTGTACAACGATGTCACCGGGATCAGCAGCGCTGTCGACAAAGAGTTCAGAAAGCGGCTGCCGATATTCTTTTGGGCTGCGGCCGCCGAGATTTCCGGCCGGACGCTGGCGTTG
Source organism: Mycobacterium montefiorense (assembly GCF_003112775.1). Classification (GTDB taxonomy): domain Bacteria; phylum Actinomycetota; class Actinomycetes; order Mycobacteriales; family Mycobacteriaceae; genus Mycobacterium; species Mycobacterium montefiorense. Next base: position 333,447 of record NZ_BFCH01000018.1, read on the forward strand.
TTCAAGCAGAAGGAAGTCCGCCAGGCCGTATTTCGCCAATGGCTGGTCAGATTCAAGGCCAGGAGCTAGGGCAGGCCTCAGCCACCGGCCTCGGCGGCGCGCTGATAGCCCCGCACGGCCAAGGGCGTGAACACCGCGGCAAGCACGACTGTCCACAGCAGAGTCATTCCGAGGGGCACCAGCAACGGACCGCCAAGCGCTAAGGACCGCATCGCCTCAACCGGTGGCGATATCGGCTGTACGCGAACAAATGGCTGAAGCCAACTCGGGTACATCCCGATCGGAGTGGTACCGGGGTTAAGGAAAGCCAGCGTCACAGTTCCGCCCGCCAACCACGTCATGATGCTGGGCCCTTTACTCCTGACAACCGCGGTCGTGACCACTGTCGTGAACCCGACGACCATGATCGACGGGACTAGAAGGTACAACAGGGCGGTGGCCCAGCCATGGGCGAAACGCAGTCCCATCGCCACGCCAAGTGCAGTGATGACGGTCGTTCCAATGAGCGCGCGCACGATCTCGGCGGTCAGACGTCCGGTAAGTGCACTGATCCGGTGGACCGGCAAAACCCACATGCGGGTAAGCAGCCGCGACTGCCGGTCGACTGTGATGCCGACGGCATTGCCCAAGGCGCCGAACAGGGCCGACAACACCGAACAGACGGGTACCAACCCGTATACGCTCTCGACGCCGGTGACTTTGTGCACCTGCGGGCCAAGGATCGCCTGGTAAAGAAGGAGTAGACAGACCGGAAAGAATATCGACCCCAGCAGCACCGGGCGGTCACGCCGCCACCGGACCAGGAGTCGACTGGCTTGCACCCAAGTCTGAGAGAGAAGCGAGTGCCGCGCCCCCGCCTCGGAGGTCACGAACTGCGCCTTTGCATCCGAAGCGTGATCGCCCCGAACACCAACACCATGCCGATGCACCACGTCAAGGTGATTGCGGCGTTGTCGACAGCGACGTGCCCGGCGCCGAGGCCGCGCAGCGTTTCGGCAACCTGTGACACCGGCTGGTTGCGCACCACTGGGCGCAACCAGCTCGGGAAGGTCTTCTCCGGGGCGATTCCGGTGGACAGCATGAACAGCAACAATTGGGGGATGAATAGCATGTAGCTCGCGCCCTGGAGACTGTTCGAGCTCGAGCCCAGCGCATCAGCGCCCAACCCGACGCCCAGGCACAGCAGCAACGCTATGAGGACGAAGGCCGTCGCGTATCCCGCCCCGCCGGTAAACCGGAATCCGAAACCGAAGCCGGTGGCCACTGCCACTGCGAGCGCAAGCGCAGCCCGGATCTGAGTGGCAGCCATGCGGGCGGTAACCGGGGCAATCGCCGCAATCGGCAGGGTGCGTAGCCGCTCGCCGAGTCCACTGAGGTGGTCACGTACCGCGCGGTCAGCGGTCATCAGCCCGACAAAGATCATCGATTGGACGACCACCGCCGGGACCAGATACTGGGAATAAGTCACGTTGCCGGTTTCGATCAGGCCACGCAGCGCCACGCTGAAACCCGCCAAGTAGGCGACTGGCGACACCACCTCGAAGATGATCTCGCCATCCCGCGCCGATGACAGCAGCGAACGTTCGGTAAGGGCGGCCAAAGCGGTCATGGGCGGGCGGTGGTCCGCTCAGTGATATGCAGGAACGCCTCGTCGAGTGAAGGCTTGCGCAGCGAGATGTCGGCGAGTTCGATGCCGAGGGCATCAACTCGCCGAAAGACATCGGCGAGTGTGGTTACTCCTTCGGGAGCGACCACCGACACCGAGTTGGTGTCGACGTCGACGTCGACGCCGTCTAGTCCCGTCAGGGCAGCCGCGACCTGGGGCAAGTCGGCGGGATTCGCCGGGCTCACTTGGCAGTAGTCGGCACCGACCCGACGTTTGAGGTCCTCGGCGGTACCGCTGGCGATCACCTGGCCGTGGTCGATCACGACGACTGAGTCACTCAGTACGTCGGCCTCTTCCAGGTACTGCGTAGTCAGTAGCACGGTGACCCCCTGCTCGGCCAGCGAGCTCACTAGGGCCCACACGTCGCGGCGGCTGCGCGGGTCGAGGCCCACCGTCGGCTCGTCAAGGAAAAGCACCTTCGGTCGCACCATCAATGCTGCGGCGAGGTCAACGCGACGCATCATGCCGCCGGAGTATGTGCCCGCTGCGCGGTCCGCGGCTTCGACTAGGTCGAACTGCTCGATCAACTCGTCCGCGCGAGCCTTCGCCTCCCGGCGACGTTGGCCTCGCAGCCTGCCGAACAAGACGAGGTTCTCCCGGCCGGTGAGCAGAAAGTCCAGGGCAATGAATTGCCCCGCTATCGCGATGCTGGCGCGCACTTGAGCGGGTCGGCGGGCAATGTCGTGTCCGACAATGGTGGCCCGGCCCGAAGTCGGGCGTATCAGCGTGGACAGAATATTGATCGTGGTGGTCTTGCCGGCGCCATTGTGGCCGAGCAGACCGCACACTGTTCCTGGTGGGACAGAGAAGCTAACACCATTGAGCGCAGGCGTGTTTCGCCCGAAGGTCTTAGAGAGGCCGTCGACTTCGATCGCCAGTGAGCTCACAGTAGCGAGTATTCCATGGTGGGTGCCGGTATGTTGTCGGTATCGGTGTTACATGGTCTGGGACAGTGGTTTTCGATGGCCTCTGCAATACGGCTCGTACGCAACCATCTACAAATTCTTAGCCAAATGCCCTCAAGCTTTTCCGTGTTCGCAATCGGTATCGTCAATTAAACCGATTGCCTTGGGATCTCGGCCGTGGGCGCGTCGTCAGGGTGCTCCTCGCCTAGCAAGGCACGTACCATGGGGCGGGATCCTTCGGGCCGCAGCATCTGACTGGACGGGCGCGGACGAACGACTTGTGGCCACCAGAACCAACGTCCAAGCAGCGCGGCGATTGTGGGGGTCATGAATGAGCGCACAATCAGCGTGTCGAACAACAGGCCCAGACCGATAGTCGTACCGACCTGGCCGATGATTCGCAGATCGCTGGACGCCATCGACGCCATCGTGAAAGCGAACACCAGACCCGCGTTCGTCACGACCTTGCCGGTACCGCCCATGGCGCGAATGATGCCGGTATTGATGCCCGCGCCTATTTCCTCTTTCATTCGGGACACCAGCAGCAGGTTGTAGTCCGACCCCACCGCGAGAAGCACGATCACTGACATCGGCAGGACCATCCAGTACAACTTGATGCCCAGGATGTACTGCCAGATCAGTACCGAGAGCCCGAACGACGAGCCGAGCGAGAGTGCGACCGTACCCACGATGACTAAGGCGGCGACAAAGCTGCGCGTGATGATCAGCATGATCGTGAAAATCAGGCAGAGAGCGCCGATGCCCGCGATGAAGAGGTCGAATTTAGAGCCGTCTTTGAAGTCCTTGAAGGTCGACGCGGTGCCGGCGAGCCAGATCTTGGAGCCTTCGAGGGGCGTCGTTTTGAGCGCCTCCTCGGCTGCCGTCCGGATCCTGTCCACCCGTGCCACGCTGTCGGGCGATGCCGGGTCGCCCTTGTGGGAAATGATGAATCGGGCCGCTTTCCCGTCTGGCGACAGGAATTGCGTCATCGCCTTCTGGAAGTCCGGATTTTTGAAAACCTCGGGTGGCAGATAGAAGGAATCGTCATTCCTGGAGGAATCGAATGCCTGGCCCATAGTGGTGGCATCTTTGTTGTCGACGTCCACCTGGCCGACGATCCCAGACATCGTGCTGTGCATAGTCTGCGTCGTGGTTTTGAAGAACTGCATGGACGCGATCATCTGCGGGTACATTTCGAGTAACTGTGGCAGCAACGTGTCCATTTTGCGGAGATCGATCAGTAAATCACCGACTTTTTCACTCAGCTCATCGATACCATCGAGCAGGTCAAATATTGACCTCAGAGACCAGCATATTGGGATATCAAAGCAATGCTTTTCCCAGTAGAAGTAGCTTTTGATGGGTCGAAGGAAATCCTCGAAATCTGCGAAATGATTTCTTAATTCGTACAAGATCTGGGTCATCTCGGCGGTCTTGGTGATCGAGTCATGCGTAAGGGCGGTGAGCTCTTTCTGTAATGCGTAAAGACGTTTCATCGACGCCATTTGTACGTCCATCATACGGATCTGCTCGAGCATGTCGTCCATGCGCGCCTTGATATATTTTATATTTTGATTCTGGGCCGAGTTCTGCATGCTGAGCATGAAGGGGATTGAGGTGTGTTCAATCGGGGTTCCCTCGGGCCTGGTTATGCCCTGAACTCGAGCAATCCCCGGGACTCTAAAGATCCCCCGGGCCAACCTGTGTAGGACGATGAAATCGGCCGGATTGCGCATGTCGTGATCAGATTCGATCATTAGAATCTCGGGCAACATACGCGCTTGGGAGAAGTGACGGTCAGCGGCCGCATAGCCGACATTCGCTGGAATATCGTCGGGCATGTAGAGCCGGTTGTTGTAGCTCGTTTGGTAACCCGGCAGTGTGACCAAGCCGACCAGCGCGACGGCGATCGTGGCGACCAGAATCGGGATGGGCCAGCGGACAATTGACGTGCCGATCCGGCGCCACCGACCAAAGCGGATCGCTCGCGTGGGATCGAGTAGCCCGAAGCGGCCTCCAATGGTCAGGACTGCCGGCACCAACGTCAGCGCGATGACAACGGAAACGACCAAGCCGATCGCGCAAGGCACGCCCATGGTCTGGAAGATCGGCATTCGGGTAGAGCTCAGGCACAACATCGCTCCGGCGATCGTCAAGCCGGACCCCAAGACAACGGGAACGACCGCGCGGAAGGTGCTGTAGTAGGCGGTTTCCCGATCCTCGCCGGCTTGGCGTGCCTCTTGATATCGGCCGAAGAAGAAGATCCCGTAGTCCGTTCCGGCCGCCATCGCAAGGGCCACCAGCAGGTTGACGGCGAACGTCGACAACTGCACGAGACTGTTATCGCCGAGAAACGCGACGATTCCGCGGGCCGCGAGTACCTCGACCCCGACGGTGATCAACAATAGGATCGTCGTGATGATCGACCGGTAGACGAAAAGTAGCACCACGAAAATGATCGCCGCGCCTACCGCGGTCATCTTCAGGATCGATCTATCACCAGCCTCTTGCATGTCCGAGAACAGCGCAGACGGACCGGTGACATAAGCCTTGATCCCAGCAGGGGGCGGATTTTTCGCAAGAATGTCTCGGACAGCGGCGATCGAGTCTTGGCCCTGCGTCGTGCCCTGGTTGCCGGCCAGATTCATTTGGACGTATACGGCCTTGCTGTCGGCACTTTGTGCACCCGCCGAGGTCAGTCGGTCGCCCCACAAATCCTGCACATGTTCGATATGCTTTGTGTCGGCCTTGAGCACCCGCATCAATTTGTCGTAGTACCTGTGCGCGTTGTCGCCGAGCTCGTTCTGCCCCTCGATCACGAGCATGACAAAGCTATCCGAGTCGGACTCTTTGAAGACCTTGCCCATGCGCATCATGGCCTGCACCGCCGGCGCATCCTGGGGAGCCAGCGGCACGGAATGCTCTCGGCCCACCCGCTCCAGCGACGGAACTCCGAAGGTGACCAGCAGGGTCAGCGCGATCCACCCCAGGACGAAGAGCAGCGAAAGATTGCGGAGCGTCCGTGCCACGAACGGCTTCTGAACCGGGGGCTCAGGGTGTTCGGCAGCGATAGGTTCCGTGGTCATGTCGCGCCTCACCGCGTTTCTTTCAGCAGCAGCGAACGTACTAACGGGCGGGACCCCAGCGGGCGCAGCATCTGGCTTGCGGGCCGGGTGCGCACCTGCTGCGGCCACCAGAACCAGCGCCCCAGCAACGCCGCGACGGCCGGTGTCATGAAGGCACGCACCACCAGGGTGTCGAAGAGCAGACCCATCCCGATGGTGGTGCCCAGCTGGGCGATGCTGCGCAGGTCGCTGACGGCCATCGACGCCATTGTGAATGCGAACACCAGGCCAGCATTGGTGACGACCTTTCCGGTGCCCGCCATGGCGCGGATGATGCCGGTGTGGATACCGGCGGCCAGCTCCTCTTTCATCCTGGAGACAAGTAACAAGTTGTAGTCAGAGCCCACGGCCAAAAGGACGATCACGGACATCGAAAGTACGGTCCAGTGGATTTGCAGGCCCAGTAAATATTGCCAAACCAGGATGGACATCCCGAAGGACGCCCCCAACGAAAGCAATACCGTCCCCACGATCACCAGCGCGGCGAAAAAACTTCGCGTCATGATCAGCATGATGATGAAAATAAGACATAGGGCCGCGACGCCGGCGATCAAGAGATCGTATTTGGCGCCGTCGACTAAGTCCTTCACCACAGCCGCGGTTCCGGTGAGGTAAATCTTGGAGTCTTCCAGCGGAGTGCCCTTCAGCGACTCCTCGGCGGCTGTTCTGATCGGATCTACGCGGGAGAGGCCCTCAGGTGTTGCCGGATCGCCCTTTTGTGAAATAAGCATCCGGGCGTTCTTGCCGTCCGGCGACAGGAAGATCTTCATGACTCGTTTGAAGGCATCCGAACTTTCGATAATGCCCGGTGGCAGATAGAAAGAATCGTCGTTTTTGGAGCTGTCGTACGCCTGGCCCATCGCATTCGGGTTTTGGCCGCCGTTCACCTCCATCTGGCCCATGGTCCCCTGCATGGTGCTATGCATGGTGAGCATCATTGTCCGCATACTCTGCATAGTTTCGATCATCTGCGGGATCTGTATGATTATCTGCGGCAACAGCAGATCGAGTTTATCGAGGTCGACCACTAGTTCGGTAAACTTGTCATTGACTTCGTCGACGCCGTCGATGGCATCGAAGACGGATCTAATCGCATAGCAGACGGGAATGTCGTAGCAATGCTTTTCCCAATAGAAATAGCTACGCAGAGGCCTGTAAAAATCTTCGAAGTCGGAAGCGCGATCCCGCAATTCCGCCGTAACTTTCTGAATTTCATGCGTTCGCGCGACCATGTCATGCGTTGTTGCGGTAAGTTCTTTCATAACACCTAGCATGTGTTGCATCAGGGCAATCATTTTGCCCATTTCCGCGGCCTGTTTCAGCATGTCATTCATGCGGTCCTTTTGGAACGCCATATTTGTCAGCTGAGATGACTGCGACATGCTCATGATGTACGGAATGCTGGTGTGCGCGAGCGCTGTTCCCTCGGGCCGGGTAACGCTCTGAACCGTAGAAATTCCTGGCACTGCAAGAATGCCCTTAGCTAATTGATTCAATACCAGCATATCGGTAGAATTGCGTAGGTCATGATCGGCTTCTACTAAAAGAATTTCCGGCATCATCATTCGCGACTCAGGAAAGTGTCGCGCCGCTGCCGCATTTCCTACGCTGGCGGGGATATTCTCGGGGATAAACTTCTGATCGTCGTAGCTGGGATTGTATCCGGGTAGCGTCAGCAGGCCGATGAGGGCAACCGCTACCGTGGAGATGAGAATGGGTGTCGGCCAGCGAACTATCGCCGTACCAATTCGTCGCCAGCCGCGAACCTGGAGCTTCCGTTTCGGTTCGAAAAGGCCGAAACGGCCTCCAACAGCCAGAAGTGCGGGCGCGAGCGTGAGCGCCACCAGGACCGCGACTGCGATGCCCACGGCATTGGGAAGCCCGAGCGGTTGGAAATAAGGGAGCCGGGTAAAGCTCAGGCAAAGTACCGCCCCGGCAATCGTCAAACCGGACGCCAGGACAACCTTGGCAACGCTACTGAACGTGGTATAGAAAGCGGTTTCGCGATCTTCGCCAGCCTGTCGGGCTTCCTGATACCGCCCAACAAAAAATATTCCATAGTCAGTACCGGTGGCGATGACGGCGGCCACGAGCAGGTTAACGGCAAACGTGGTGAGCCCGAGGAGGCCGTGATAGCCCAGCAAGGCGACCATTCCGCGCGAGACTGTCAATTGCAGCCCGACCATCACCAACAAAAGAATGACGGTGAAAAGCGAGCGATAGACGAGCAGCAGCATAATGAAGATCACTGAAAGGCTGGCCAAGGTGACCGTTGTGACAGTCTCCTGACCTGCCTTATTCATGTCCGCGACGGTTGCTGCCGGGCCGGTCACGTAAACGTGAAGTCCGTTCGGCGCAGCCAATTCCGCGACGACGTTCCGGATGACCTGTACCGATTCGTCCCCCGCGGCCGCGCCCTGGCCGCCGTTGATGTTCAACTGCACATACGCGGCTTTGCCGTCAATGCTTTGCGCGGCGGCAGCCGTGACCGGGTCACCCCAAAAATTCTGGACGTGTTGAACGTGTTTGGTATCGGCTTCCAGCCGACGGACCAACTCGTCGTAATACTGGTGGTCCTGTTGGCCGAGGGGCCTGTCTGCCTCCAAGACGATCATCGCCAAAGCGCCCGAATTGGATTCCTTGAAATCCTGGCCGAGGCGCAGCATTGCTTTGAAAGATGGCGCGTCAATGGGGGTCAGCGATACAGAATGTTGTTGCTCGACGACCTCCAGCGGAGGGACACCTATCGTCACGAAGACGGCGAAACCCAGCCATCCCAGGATGATGAGTATCGAAAACCGGTGGATCGTCCGCGCCACGAAGGGCCGCGCGGGCCGCTCCGTGCCGATGTTTTCGTCGCTCATGCCGCCGTTAGCACGCAGTACGTGAAGGCGTTCACTTCGTGGGACACCTTCTCGGACTTGACGGTGCCATCGACGATGATGCGGCAGCCGATCGTATCGGTATCACCTTGCGCCACTACGTTTCCCACGATTGACGGAAGCGTCGTCGATAGATCCATCGACCACGGCAGAGTGACGGCGTTGATGTGCTGCGGGTCGGCATTGACATCGAAATAGCTGATATCGGCCACGGTCCCGGGCGCGCCGAAAACCTCGTACTTCAGATGCTTGGGGTTAAACGGCTTGCTGTCTTTGACCCTGGTGTCGGCGTACGACTGTCGCTTCTCAGAGCCGAATATCCCGTGCAGCCGGGAGACCGTGAATCCGCCGGCAGTCAGCACCGCAACGATGAGCAGTGGAATCCAGATTCGCCCCAGCAGCCTGAATGCTCCAGTTCCCGCGTTGCGGCCGCCTTTTCGCGGGCCGTCGGGCGGTTGAGAACCCGGCGACGACTGGCGACCAAACCGCCCGAAGCGACCGGAGGGCTGACCAACGTCATGGTTACCCCCGGCGGCGGCGTCGGACCGGGCTCGAACGTCGTGTTCGACCACCGCACCCCCTTCAACCCGTTCCTGGACTCGCTGTTTCAAGCGCTTAAACATGTACCCACACTTCGATCGCACCACGCCAGACCTGCGGCGGTCGTCTCATACGAGTGGCGTTCGGCGAGTGCGATCAGATCTTGATGAGTAAACCATGCCATTGGCTCCGACATCAGATCTTTCGTAACCCGGTATGTGATCGTTACTGGAACCGCCAGCGTAGTGGCACGCTACCAAATCTGCCGAATCCCCCGAACGGCAGGGGTTGTATGCGTCATTGTCCCGAGCAATGGTGATTGATATTACATTCCCGTGCGATCCCGTGTAGTAAGCGATCATCCGCTGAAGGCTAGGGCATGGCCAGCTAACGAAGTGTTGGTGGTGCGTAAGCGTGTGATTTGTGGTCTTAAGAACGATTCTGGCGATCCCATCTTGCCGCTAAGGCGAGGCTCGCCTAGGCGCTCGATGGAATGGGCGTGCGGGGGCCGATAGCTACCTTGCGGTCCTCGTGTCTACCCGGCACGGCATTCGGTCTGATCTGCGGAGCCCCGCGGTGGTCGGGTGTGGCGGGTTTGGCTCCCCGCAACTAACGAGCAGGGAGACCGTCGCTCGGTCGTCTGTTCGGCGCCGGTACCGTACTCTGGGCAGTCGACAGAAAGCCAATGCCGTCACTGCAGGTCACTGCACTCGAAGGCGTCAACGCCCGCGCGTTGCGTCGGCGCACCCAATTGCCAAGAGGTGTCACGAGTGCTTAACAGATCACATCGGGAACTTTGTCCAAACGCCCGACCGAGCCTGTTGGCCTCCAGTATGGTTTGGAACGACCCCACCTATATCGAGAGAACCCCTGGAGAACTGTGAGCACCAAGTCCGTTCGACGACGATAATGGCAGTTTTTTCGTCTTGGTCAATGACGAAGAGCAACACAGCCTGTGGCCTACCTTCGCCGATGTTCCCACGGGGTGGAGGGTGGTATACGGCGAAGCCGACCGTGCGGCGTGCCTTGACTACATCGAGCAGAACTGGCCCGATATCCGGCCGAAGAGTCTGCGCGAGCGGCTGGCAGCGGGTCGGAGTTTTGATAAGTAAACCGCCTGGGTATGGGGACTCGGGTGGAGCTCTGGGGGTCTCACATGGAACGTGGTGAGCAGACACACCCGCTGACGCGTGGGCAGCTGGACATTTGGCTGTCGCAGGAAACCGGCTTTGCCGGCACCGAGTGGCAGCTCGGCCTTTTGGTGCGCATCGAGGGTGACGTCGATCGCGATGTGCTGCAGCAGGCGATCCGCCAAGTGGTCGCCGAAGCCGAATCCGGCCGGGTCGCGTTCTTCGAAGCGGATGGCCACGTTTTGCAAAAGGCTGTCGATTATCCGGATACCGAGCTGGGTTTCTATGATTTAAGAGGCGCGGAGGATCCTGTTCGAAAAGCCCGCGAAACGGCATCGTCAATTCAACGTACGCCAATGCCATTCTCTGGTCCGCTTTTCATATTTGCGTTATTCCAAACACAAGACAGTGAATTCTATTTGTTTGCTTGCTGTCACCACATCGCGGTGGACGGCATGGGCATGGCCCTGGTGAGTCGCCGGGTTGCCACCATCTACTCAGCGCTGGTCGCCGGTGAGCCGGCGCCCGACGCGTATTTCAGCTCCTTGCAGGACTTGATCGACTGCGAGTCCGGCTACGAGGCGTCCCCCGACTATCAGGACGACCAGGCCTATTGGCAGGAACACCTGCCCTCGGAAAGCGGATTCCATCACCGGCTACCTCAGGCCACGGCCGAGCGCGACCCCTATCTGACTTCCGCGTCGGTTCAGGTGGACCCGGCGGTCGTGGGCCGAATGCAGCAATTGACGAAACAGCTTCGGGTACGCCGGTATTCGGCTATTACCGCCGCGTGTGCGCTGCTGGTACGCGGATGGTCTGGGAACGCTTCCGAGGTGGTGCTCGATTTCCCGGTCAGCCGCCGGGTGACCGAAGCATCGAGGAAACTGCCCGCGATGCTTGCCGGAGTTGTTCCGTTGGTCTTGACGACATCACCGGAGTCGACGGTTGCCGACTTCGTTGCCCATGTCGACACGCGAATTCGGGAGTTGTTGCAGCATCAGCGTTTCCCGGTGCACGCCCTCGAAGGTGAGGGTGGCGCCAGACAGGACGCGAATCGTGTGGGCGTCAACTTCATCCCGTCGCGCCTGACCCTGAACCTTGCCGGTGCTCCGGCGCATGCGTCGTACACCAACCACGGCCCGGTTGGCCACTTCGGATTTTTCTTCCTCGGTGCCGGCGATCAGCTCCACCTGAGCACGGCCGGTCCGGGGCAGCCGTTCGCGAATTTCGCCGTCCCCGATCTTGCCGCGCGGTTGCAGCGCGTCCTGTTGGCGATGGTCGAGAACCCCGACGCGCCGCTGTCGTCGATCGAGGCTCTGGACGCCGGTGACTCGGCCCGCCTTGACGAGATCGGTAACCGCGCGGTGCTGACCGAATCGGCCACGGCGAAGCTGTCGATTCCGGCGGTGTTCAGCGGACACGTCGAGCGCACCCCCGAGGCAGTGGCGGTCACTTTCGAGGGCCGATCCACCACCTATCGGGAACTCGACGAGGCGGCTAATCGATTGGCGCACTTGCTGGCCAGCGAAGGCGTGGGCCCCGGCCACTGTGTGGCCCTTCAGTTTTCCCGTTCGGCCGACGCGATCATCGCGATCCTGGCGGTGTTGAAGACCGGTGCTGCGTATCTGCCGATCGACCCGGCACTGCCTTCGGCGCGAACGGAGTTCATGGTCGCCGACGCCGCGCCGACCGCGGTGGTTACTACCGCCGATCTCCTGTCGCGGTTGAACGGCCGGGATCTGGTGGTCATCGACGTCGCTGATCCGCGTGTCGCGACGCAGCCCAGCACCGCATTGCCGCCGCCGGACCCGGACAATATCGCCCATATTATCTACACGTCCGGCACCACCGGCACTCCCAAAGGTGTTGCCGTCACGCATCACAACGTCACGCAGCTGTTCGCCAGCTTCGATGCCGGCCTGCCGCGGACCGGGGTGTGGTCGCAGTGCCACTCGCTGTCCTTCGACTTCTCGGTGTGGGAGATCTGGGCTGCCCTGCTCGGGGGCAGGCGCCTGGTTGTGGTGCCCGAGTCGGTGACTCGCTCACCGGAAGACTTCCACGCCTTGCTGGTTGGCGAACACGTCAGCGTGCTCACCCAGACACCCTCTGCGGTCGGGATGCTCTCGCCCGAGGGTTTGGAGACGGCGGCGTTGGTGGTCGCGGGCGAGGCCTGCCCACCCGAGGTCATGGACCAATGGGCACCCGGACGGGTGATGATCAATGGCTACGGCCCCACCGAGACCACGGTCTGTGTGGCGATCAGCGCTCCACTGGTGCCCGGATCCGGCGTGGTGCCGATCGGTTCGCCGGTCCCCGGTGCGGCGTTATTCGTGCTGGACCGATGGCTGAAGCCGGTGCCGCCGGGCGTCGTCGGTGAGTTGTATGTGGCGGGAGCCGGGGTGGCGTGTGGATACGTGCGCCGGGCCGGGCTGACCTCGTCGCGCTTCGTGGCGTGCCCGTTCGGGCAGCCGGGGGATCGGATGTATCGCACTGGAGACCTGGTCTCGTGGGGCGACGATGGACAGCTGCTCTACCTCGGTCGCGCAGACGAACAGGTCAAGATCCGCGGGTACCGCATCGAGTTGGGTGAGGTGCAAGCCGCGCTCGCCGCGCTGGACGACGTCAAGCAGGCGGCCGTCATCGCCCGCGAGGACCGTCCCGGCGACAAGCGCCTGGTCGGCTATGTCACCGGCACCATCGACCCCGCCGCGGCGCGGACGAGGCTGGCTGAGGGGCTGCCGGCCTATATGGTCCCGGCCGCGGTGGTCGTCCTGGACTCGTTGCCGCTGACCCCCAACGGCAAGCTCGACACTCGCGCCCTGCCGGCGCCCGAGTACCACAACGTCGGTGGCGCTTACCGTGCTCCGACAACCGCGGTCGAAGAGGTCCTGGCCGCCATCTACTCCGAAATTCTGGGTCTCGAGCGAGTCGGGATCGATGACTCATTCTTCGACCTGGGCGGCGACAGCATTCTGTCCATGCAGGTGGTGGCCCGGGCCCGGGCGGCGGGTGTGCTGCTGCGTCCGCGGGACGTTTATGTCGAGCAGAGCGTGGCCCGGCTGGCCCAGGTTGCCAGCGTCGCCACCGGTGAGATCGGTGCGACCGACGAGGGTCTCGGCGAGGTGGTGGCCACACCGATCATCCGTTGGCTACAGGACACCGACGGCCCGGTCGAACAGTTCAACCAGTCGATGGTGGTGCAGGCGCCCACAGGAGTGAGCGAAGCCGACGTTGCGGTGGTGTTGCAGGCGTTGGTCGATCGTCATGCCACGCTGCGGATGCGCGCCGATGATGACGGTGTCGGCGGCTGGTCGCTGTGGGTGCCCGACGTCGGGTCGGTGAACGCTTCCGGTCTGGTGCAGTCGGTCGAGGTGCTGTCCGACGAGGCGCTCGTCGAAGCGCGGTCGCGGCTGAACCCGTCCACCGGGACGATGCTCAGCGCGCTGTGGGTCACCTCGACGTCGCAGTTGGCCTTGATCATTCATCACCTGGCCGTCGATGGGGTGTCGTGGCGAATCCTGTTGGAGGACCTCAACATTGCGTGGGCCCAACATCACAGCGGGCAGGACGTGGAGCTGCCGGCACCGGGCACGTCCTTCGCCCGCTGGTCGGCACTGCTCGAAGAGCACGCCCGCTCCGAGGCCGTCGTGCGGCAAGCGGACGCCTGGCGGCAGGTGGCGTCGATCCCGGCCGTGTTGCCGGCGGTGCAGCCCGCGGTGGACACGCACGCCAGCGCCGGGCGGTTGTCAGTAGACCTGGATGTCGACACGACGCGTCAGATCCTGGGCGAGGTTCCGGCCGCGTTTCACGCTGGGGTGCAAGACATTCTGTTGATCGCGTTCGGGTTGGCCTGGGCGGAATTCCTGGGCTCCCCGGGCAAGCCGCTGGGTATCGACGTCGAAGGCCACGGGCGCAACGAAGAGCTGACTCCCTACGTCGACCTGTCGCGCACGCTCGGGTGGTTCACCACCAAGTACCCGGTGTCGTTGACCGTCGGCGGGCTGGACTGGGCCCGGGTCACCGCCGGCGACCCGGCACTCGGTGCCGTCATCAAGGAAGCCAAGGAACAGCTGCGCGCTCTGCCCGATGGGCTGACCTACGGTCTGCTGCGCTACCTGAACCCCGAGGTAGACCTGGCCGGATCCGACCCGGCGATCGGGTTCAACTACTTGGGCCGCATGGGCGCCTCGGCGGCCGAGCTCTCTGAAGATCTTTGGCGGGTCAGCCAGGAAAGCCTCGACCTGGCCGCCGCGGCCGCGGCGATACCCATGCCGCTGGCACACACCGTGGAGCTCAATGCCGGCACGATCGACAGCGACGCCGGGCCGCATTTGCACGCCAACTGGACCTGGGCCCCTTCAGCTCTCGACGAGACCCAGATCAACAGGCTCAGCCAACTCTGGTTCGACGCGCTTGTCGGCATCTGCGCGCATGTCCGTAGCGGTGGCGGCGGGCTGACACCGTCCGACGTTGCCCCGGCCCGTCTGAGCCAGCAGCAAATCGACGACCTGTCCCGGCAGATCCGCATCGCCGATGTGCTCCCGCTGACCCCCGTGCAGCAGGGACTGTTGTTCCACGCCGCGATCGCGGAAGGCTCCGGCGACGACCTGTATGCGGTGCAACTGGGTATCACCGTCACCGGCCCGCTCGACCAGAAGCGGCTGCGCGAGGCCGTGCAGTCGGTGGTCAATCGCCACCCCAACCTGGCGGCGCGGTTCAGCCAACAGTTCGACGAGCCGATCCAGATCATTCCGGCCGAGCCCGTCATGGCGTGGCAGTACGCCGAAATGAGCGGTGCCGACCCCGAAGTCGATCGGCGGGTCCAGCAGCTGTGCGCCGACGAACGCGCCGCCGTCTGCGACATCGCCGACGCGCCGGCGTTCCGGGTGGCGCTGATCCGTACCGGAGACAACCGGCACCGGTTTGTGCTGACCATTCACCACATCGTGATTGATGGCTGGTCGCTGCCGATCCTGCTGCAGGAGATCTTCACGCTTTACTACGGGCAGCGGTTGCCCGCGGCCCCGTCGTATCGAAGCTTTGTCACCTGGCTGGCCGAGCAGGATCGCGATGCGGCCCAAGCGGCGTGGGGCGAGCTGCTGGCCGGCTTCGACACGCCCACGTTGGTGAGCCCGCCGGGGCAGGCGGCTGAGCGCGGCGTCGAATCGTATCGGGTTGGTGCCGATACCACCGGAGCCCTGACCGAGCTGGCCCGCTCGCATCAGACCACCGTGAGTAACGTGCTGCAGGCGGCGTGGGCGCAGGTGCTGATGTGGCTGACGGGCCATCAGGATGTCGCCTTTGGCACTGCTGTTTCCGGCCGGCCGACCGAGTTGCCCGGCGCGGAAGCGCTGGTGGGTCTGTTGATCAACACGATTCCGGTGCGCGCCAACGCTTCAGCGACGACGACCGTTGCCGACCTGATGGGCCAGCTGCAGCGGGCGCGCAACGACACCCTCGAGTACGACCACCTGGCGTTGCGGGACATTCACCGCGTCACCGGTCACGACCAGCTGTTCGACACGCTTTTCCTCTACGAGAACTACCCTGTCGACGCCGGCGCTCTGTTGGGCGTCCACGAATTGGCCATCACCGACTTCAGCAGTCGCGAATTCAACCACTACCCGCTGTCGGTCGTGGTGACACCGGGCCACGAACTGAGCCTGCGCGTCGAGTTCGACACCCAGGTCTTCGATGTGGCCACCGTCGACGCACTGATCGAGCGGTTGCGGCGGGTGTTGGTCACCATGACCACCGATCCCACGCGACGCTTGTCGGCGATCGATCTTCTTGACAGCGAAGAGCATTCGCGACTTGAGGAGTGGGGCAACCGCGCGGTGCTGACGCAGCCCGCGAGTGCTCCGGTGTCGATTCCCGAGCTGTTCGCCGCACAGGTCGCCCGCGCCCCTGAGGCCGTCGCGGTCAACTGCGGGGATCGCTCCTGGACCTACCGCGAGCTCGACGAGGCCGTAAATCGGTTGGCGCACTTGCTATCCGACCGCGGCGCAGGCCCCGGCGAACGAGTGGCGGTGCTGCACAATCGATCCGCCGAGGCGATTGTGTCGCTGCTGGCGGTGTTGAAGACCGGGGCGGCTTATCTGCCGATGGACCCCGCGCACCCGACGGCGCGGATGGAGTTCATGCTTTCCGACGCCGCGCCGATCGCTGCCGTCACCACGGCGGACCTGCGGCCGCGGCTGGACGCGGCCGACGTGGCGGTCATCGATATCGACGACCCAGCCGTCAGCGCGGCGCCCGACACCGCATTGCCGACCCCTGCAGCCGACCACGTTGCCTACATCATCTACACCTCGGGAACCACTGGTAAGCCCAAGGGTGTGGCTGTCACGCATCGCAACGTGACGCAGTTGCTGGAGTCCCTCGACGCCGAGATGGAGCTGGGACAGGTTTGGACACAGTGCCATTCGCTGGCCTTCGACTACTCGGTGTGGGAGATCTGGGGTGCCTTGCTGCACGGCGGCCGGGTGGTCGTGGTGCCCGACTCGATCGTCCGCTCGCCGGAAGACCTGCACGCCTTGCTGGTCAGCGAACAGGTCAGCGTCTTGAGTCAGACACCGTCGGCGTTCTATGCGCTGCAAGCCGCCGATGCGCTGCAGCCGGAGCTCGGCCAGCAACTGAAACTTCAAACTGTGGTCTTCGGTGGCGAAGCGCTTGAGCCACAACGGCTTCAGACGTGGTTGCACAATCACCCGGGGCTGCCGCGCATGATCAACATGTACGGCATCACCGAGACCACCGTGCACGCGTCGTTCCGGGAGATCGTCGACGCCGACGTCGAGAGCAACAACAGCCCGATCGGGGTGCCGCTGGCGCATCTGGCCTTCTTCGTGCTGGACGGCTGGCTGCGGCCCGTCGCGCCCGGGGTGGTCGGCGAGTTGTATGTGGCCGGCGCCGGTGTGGCGGGCGGATATCTCGGCCGGCCGGACTTGACGACGACGCGGTTCGTCGCCTGCCCGTTCGGCAGACCCGGATCGCGGATGTATCGGACCGGAGACCTGGTGTCCTGGGGTACCGACGGGCAGCTGCGCTACCTGGGTCGCGCCGACAAGCAGGTCAAGATTCGCGGCTACCGCATCGAACTGGGCGAGATCCAGGCAGCGCTGGCCGGTTTGGACGGGGTAGGACAGGCGGCGGTGATCGCTCGCGAGGACCGCCCCGGCGACAAGCGCCTAGTCGGCTATATCACGGGAACCGCGGACCCGAACGAGATCCGCAGCCAGTTGGCCGAGCGGCTCCCGACGTACATGGTGCCGGTCGCGGTGGTGGTGCTGGACTCGCTGCCGCTGACGGTCAACGGAAAACTCGACACCCGCGCCCTGCCCGCGCCGGAATACCAAGGTGTCGACAGTTATCGCGCCCCGGCCGACGCGGTCGAAGAGATCTTGGCCGGGATTTACGCCCAGGTGCTCGGAGTTGAGCGGGTCGGAGTGGACGACTCCTTCTTCGATCTTGGCGGCGACAGCATCTTGTCGATGCAGGTGGTAGCCCGGGCCCGTGCGGCCGGTGTGGTGTGCCGTCCCCGTGACGTTTTCGTCGAGCAGACCGTGGCCCGGCTGGCCCGGGTGGCCAGCCGGGCCGGCGAAGGCGGCGGCGCGGCCGACGAGGGTCTGGGCGAGGTGGTGGCCACCCCGATCATTCGCTGGCTGCGTGACACCGATGGCCCGGTCGAGCAGTTCAACCAGACGATGGTGGTGCAGGCTCCCGACGGAGTGACCGAGGCCGACGTGGCCTTGGTGCTGCAGGCGTTGGTGGATCGCCACGCCATGTTGCGGCTGCGCGTCGACGACGACGGCGCCGGTGGTTGGTCGTTGTGGGTCCCCGAGGTGGGCTCGGTGGATGCAGGGTCACTGCTGCAGTCGGTCGACGTGTTGTTCGACGAGGCGCTTGTCCAAGCGCGGTCGCGGTTGAACCTGTCCGCCGGTGTGATGCTCAGTGCGGTGTGGGCCAACTCCACGTCGCAATTGGTGCTGATCGTTCATCACCTGGCCGTTGATGGTGTGTCATGGCGAATCTTGTTGGAAGACCTCAACATTGGCTGGGCTCAGCATCACAGCGGGCAAGAGGTGGCGTTGCCGGTACCGGGCACGTCGTTCGCCCGCTGGTCGTCGCTGATTGCCGAGCATGCGCGCGTTCCCGAGGTGGTAGCCCAGGCAGAGGCGTGGCGGCAGGTGGCTGCCGTGCCCGCCGCGCTGCCGGCAGTACAGCCGGCGGACACGTTTGACACGGCCGGACAACTGTCGGTCGGGCTGGACGTCGAGACGACCCGGCTGCTGTTGGGTGAGGTGCCGGCGGCGTTTCACGCTGGGGTGCAAGACATTCTGTTGATTGGGTTCGCGTTGGCCTGGACGGAGCTCCTGGGCAACGGCGGGGTGCCGATCGGTATCGATGTCGAGAGTCACGGCCGGCACGAGGAGTTGGCTGCTGATGTGGACCTGTCGCGCACGGTCGGGTGGTTCACTACCAAGTACCCGGTGTCGCTGGCCGTCGGCGGTCTGGACTGGGCGCAGGTGGTGGCCGGTGAGGCCGCGCTGGGTCCGGTGATCAAGGACGCCAAGGAGCAGCTGCGCGGCTTGCCCGATGCACTGACCTACGGTCTGCTGCGCTACTTGAACCCCGATGTCGACTTGGACGGAGCCGACCCGGCGATCGGCTTCAACTACCTGGGCCGGCTGGGCGCGGGCGCGGCCGACCTCTCCGGTGACCTGTGGGGCATCTCCCAGGACGACTTGGCGGCGGTGGCGGCGGCGACAGCTGTCGCCATGCCGCTGGCGCACACCGTCGAGCTCAACGCCGGCACCATGGACACCGAGAGTGGCCCGCAGTTGCAGGCCAACTGGACATGGGCATCGTCGGCGCTTGATGAGGCGCAGGTTAATCAATTGAGCCAGTTGTGGTTTGACGCGCTATCGGGCATCTGCGAGCACGTGCGTGGTGGTGGCGGCGGCCTGACGCCGTCCGACCTTGCGCCCGCCCGGATGAGCCAGCAGCAGATCGACGAACTGCAACAGCTCGACCAGATCGCCGACGTGCTGCCGTTGACCCCGCTGCAGCAGGGCCTGTTCTTCCACGCCAGTACCGCGGAGGACCTCGGCGTCAGCGGCGACGATCTGTATGCGGTGCAACTGGACATCAACATCAGCGGTGCCGTCGATTCCGACCGGCTGCGCGATGCGGTGCATGCCGTCGTCACCCGGCACCCGCACCTGGTGGCTCGCTTCAGCGGCGAGTTCGACGAGCCACTGCAGATTCTGCCGGCCGAGCCCGAGTTGACTTGGCAGTACCTCGAATTGGACGGTGACGTCGACGAGCAGGTTGAGCAGGTGGCCGCGGCCGAGCGTGCCGCCGTCTGCGATCTCGTCGATAAGCCGGCCTTCCGGGCGGCGTTGCTGCGCACCGCGGAAGACCAGTATCGGTTTGTGCTGACCAATCACCACATCGTGCTGGATGGCTGGTCGAAACCGCTTCTGCTGCAAGAGATTTTCGCCAGTTACTACGGCCATCGGCTGCCCGCGGCCGTGTCGTACCGCAGGTTTGTCACCTGGCTCGCTGATCAGGATCGCAGTGCGGCCCGTGCGGCGTGGCGCGAGGTGTTCAATGGCTTTGACACCCCGGCCCTGGTCGGGCCGCCGCAACGGATGGGACTTGGGCCGCGAGGCGTCGAGGAGTTCCAGTTGTCCGCGGACACCACCCGCGCCCTGAGCGAGCTGGCCCGTTCCTGCCGCACCACCGTAAGCACGGTGCTGCAGGCGGCGTGGGCGCAGCTACTGATGCGGATGACCGGGCAGCCGGACGTCGCGTTCGGCACCGCGGTTTCGGGACGCCCGACTGATCTGCCGGGCGCGGAATCCATTGTCGGCCTGATGATCAACACGGTGCCGATCCGCGCCAACCTCAACTCGGCGACTACTATCGGCGACTTGCTCGACCAACTGCAGAACTCCTACACCGACACACTCGAACACCAGTATTTGGGGTTGAACGAAATTCACCGAATCACCGGGCACGACCAGCTGTTTGACACCATGTTCGTCTACGAGAACTACCCGATCGACGCCGCTGCGTTGTCGGGTGTCCAGGATCTGACGATCACCAGGTTCACGAACCGCGAATACAACCACTACCCGCTTTCAGTGCAAGCCGTACCGGGCCACGAACTGGGCCTGCGCGTCGAGTACGACACCGACGTCTTCGACAAGGCCAGCATCGAGACGCTGCTCGAGCGGTTGCGGCGGGTGCTGGTGGCCATGACCGATGACGCAGGGGACGAGTAATGGCCGACGGAAAACGGCGGCTCTTATCGATTGACCTCCTGGACGGTGGTGAGGCCGCGCAGTTAGATGATTGGGGCAACCGCGCGGTGCTGACCCGGCCGGTGACGGCCGTGACGATTCCGGAGCTATTCGCCGCGCAGGTCGCAGCGGCTCCTGAGGCAGTGGCGCTGGTGTGCGGTGACCGGTCGTGGACCTACCGCGAGGTCGATGAAATCGCGGAGCGATTGGCACGGGTGCTAACCGGTCACGGCGCAAGCCCGGGTCAGACTGTGGCACTGCTATTTTCGCGGTCGGCCGAGGCGATCGTGTCGATGGTCGCGGTGCACAAGGCCGGAGCTGCCTACTTGCCGATCGACCCGGCATTGCCGGACGCGCGAGTGGAGTTCATGCTCGGCGATGCCGCACCGGTGGCCGCGGTCACGACGGCGGCACTGCGGTCGCGCTTGGATGGAGCCGATCTGGTCGTCGTCGACTTCGACGAACCGGGCGCCGACCCCGACACGAAGTTGTCGGCGCCGGCACCGGAGGATCTGGCGTACATGATTTACACCTCGGGTACGACCGGGGTGCCCAAGGGCGTGGCGATCACCCAACAGAACGCGACGTCGTTACTGGAAAAGCTGCACGCGGGTGTGTCGTCGGGCTCGGGACAGGTGTGGTCGCAATGGCATTCCTATAGCTTCGACGTCTCGGTGTGGGAGATTTTCGGCTGCCTGCTGCACGGCGGGCGGCTGGTGATCGTCCCCGAGACCGTGGCGAGTTCACCGGAGGACCTGCACTCCCTGCTGGTCGCCGAAAAGGTCAGCGTTCTATGCCAAACCCCTTCTGCGGCAGCGATGTTGTCGTCGGAGGGCTTGGAGTCCGCGGCGGTGTTCGTGGCTGGCGAGGCGCTGCCGTCCGAGGTGGTGGACCGATGGGCGCCGGGGCGGGTGCTTATCAACGCCTATGGCCCGACCGAGGGCACCATCTATGCGGCGATGAGCACATCGTTGACGCCCGATTCGGGCGCGCCGATCGGTTCGCCGGTGCCGGGTGCGGCGTTGTTCGTGTTGGACAAGTGGTTACGGCCGACACTTGAGGGCGTCACGGGTGAGTTGTACATCGCCGGTCGTGGTGTGGCGGTCGGCTACTTGCGTCGGTCTCCATTGACGGCGTCGCGGTTTGTGGCGTGTCCGTTCGGTGGGCCTGGGGCTCGGATGTATCGCACCGGTGACTTGGTGCGCTGGGGCTCCGATGGGCAGTTGCAGTACCTGGGCCGTGCCGACGAGCAGGTCAAGATCCGCGGCTACCGCATCGAATTGGGTGAGGTACAAGCAGCTTTGGCCGCCATCGATGGGGTGCAGGCCGCCGCGGTGATCGCTCGCGAGGACCGTCCGGGCGACAAGCGGCTGGTCGGCTACGTGACCGTCACCTCGGCGGCCGAGCCGGCCCAGATGCGCGCCGCACTGGCCGATCGGTTGCCGGCCTACATGGTCCCCACGGCCGTCGTGGTGCTCGACACGCTGCCGCTGACGGTCAACGGCAAACTCGACAAACGCGTCCTGCCTGCACCTGAATACGCTGGCGGCGGCGAATACCGCGCTCCATCCGACGCGGTCGAGGAGATCCTCGCCGAGATTTACGCCCAGGTGCTCGGAGTCGAGAAGGTCGGAGTCGACGACTCCTTCTTCGACCTGGGTGGCGACAGCATCCTGTCGATGCAGGTAGCGGCCCGGGCTCGGGCCGCCGGCGTGTTGTGCCGTCCCCGTGACATTTTCGTCGAGCAGACCGTGGCGCGAGTGGCCCGGGTGGCCACGATGACCGATGGCGCCGACGGCGTGGTCGATGAGGGGATCGGGGAGGTGGTGGCCACCCCGATCATCCGCTGGCTGCAAGGCGTGGTGGGCCCCGTCGAACAGTTCAACCAGACGATGGTGGTGCAGGCGCCGACCGGGGTGACCGAAGCCGACGTGGCACCGGTACTGCAGGCGTTGGTGGATCGGCATGCCACCTTGCGGTTGCGTGTCGAGGATGACGACGCGGGCGAGTGGTCGCTTGCGGTACCCGAAGTCGGGACTGAGGACGCCGCCGGTCTGGTGGCGTCGGTCGATGTGCTGTCCGACGAGGCTCTCGTCGAGGCGCGGTCGCGGTTGAACCCGGCCGCCGGAGTGATGTTGAGCGCGTTGTGGGTTGGCTCCACGTCCCAGTTGGTGTTGATCATTCATCACCTGGCCGTCGATGGCGTGTCATGGCGAATCTTGTTGGAAGACCTCAATATTGCGTGGGCTCAGCACCACAGCGGACAGCCGATGGCATTACCCCCGGGCGGGACGTCGTTTGCCCGGTGGTCGTCGCTGCTCGAAGATCACGCGCAGCTTCCCGCCGTCGTGGAGCAGGCCGAGGCGTGGCGGCGAGTGGCATCGGTCCCGGCCGCGTTGCCGGCGGTGCGCCCCGAGGTGGACACCTACGTCACCGCTGAACAGATGTCGGCGGAGCTCGATGTCGAGACGACCCGGCTGCTGCTGGGTGAGGTGCCGGCGGCGTTTCACGCTGGGGTGCAAGACATTCTGTTGATTGCGTTCGGGTTGGCCTGGACGGAGTTCCTGGACAACGGCGGGGCGCCGATCGGCATCGGGGTCGAGGGACACGGGCGCCACGAGGAACTGGCGCCCAACGTCGACCTGTCGCGCACGGTCGGCTGGTTCACCACCAAGTACCCGGTCTCGCTGGCCGTCGGTGGCCTGGACTGGGCGCAGGTGATGGCCGGTGACACGGCG
Source organism: Mycobacterium montefiorense (assembly GCF_003112775.1). Taxonomy (GTDB): domain Bacteria; phylum Actinomycetota; class Actinomycetes; order Mycobacteriales; family Mycobacteriaceae; genus Mycobacterium; species Mycobacterium montefiorense. The sequence continues at coordinate 356,743 of NZ_BFCH01000018.1, forward strand.
CTGGGCCCGTTGATCAAGGACGCCAAGGAGCAGCTGCGCGGCCTGCCCGATCCGCTGACCTACGGTCTGCTGCGCTACGCGAACAAGGACGTGGACCTGCAGGGGAATGACCCGGCGATCGGGTTCAACTACCTGGGCCGGCTGGGCGCGGGTACCGCGGCCGAACTCACCGGCGATTTGTGGCGGATCTCCGAAGAAGGCTTGTCGGTCGCCGGCGCGGCGACCGCGGTACCGCTGCCACTCATGCACACCGTTGACCTCAACGCCGGGACCATGGATACCGAAGCGGGCCCGCATCTGCACGCCAGCTGGACATGGGCGCCCTCGGCGCTGGACGGCGAACAGATCAGCCGCCTGAGCCAGCTGTGGTTTGAGGCGCTGACCGGTATCTGCGCGCACGTGCGCAATGGCGGGGGAGGCTTGACCCCGTCCGACCTTGCGCCCGCACGCCTGAGCCAGCAGCAGCTCAACGAACTCGAGCAGCAGTACAGTCTCGCCGACGTATTGCCGCTGACCCCCGTGCAGCAGGGGCTGCTGTTCCACGCCAGTATCGCCCAGGGCGGTGACAACGGCGACGACGTATATGCGGTGCAGTTGGGCATCACTGTGGCCGGCGCCATCGACCCACACCGGCTGCGCGACGCGGTCCAGACCGTGGTCAACCGGCACCCCAACCTGGCCGCGCGATTCTGCGCTCAATTCGACGAGCCGTTGCAGGTCATTCCCGCCGAACCGGTCATGGCCTGGCGGTACATCCAGCTGGACAGCGACGAAATCGGCCATGACGAGCAGGTCGACCGGCTGTGCGCCGCGGAACGGGACGCCGTCAGCGACCTGGCCGCCCGGCCGGCCTTCCGCGCCGCGTTGATCCGGATCGCTGACAACAAGCATCGATTTGTGCTCACCAACCATCACATCGTGATGGACGGGTGGTCGCTGCCGATCCTGCTGCGCGAAATCTTCGCCAGCTACTACGGTGAACGCTTGCCGGCGCCCGCGTCGTACCGCAGCATTCTCACCTGGCTCGCGGCCCAGGACCGCGGTGCGGCCCAGGCAGCGTGGCGTCAGATGCTCGACGGCTTCGACAACCCGACCCTGGTAGGCCCCGCAACCCGGCTGGGACTCGGCCGCCGGCGCGTCGATTCGTATCGGGTGTCCGTCGAGACCACCAGGGAGTTGAGCACGCTGGCCCGCTCCTGCCACACCACCGTCAACACGGTGCTGCAGGCCGCGTGGGCACAGCTGCTGATGTGGCTGACCGGCCAGCGTGACGTCGCATTCGGCACCGCGGTTTCGGGCCGGCCTCCCGAAGTGGTGGGCTCGGAATCGATTGTGGGCCTTCTGATTAACACGGTTCCGGTGCGGGCGAACACCACCGTGGCCACCACCATCGCCGACTTGCTGAAGCAGCTGCAGGACGCTCACAACAACAGGCTTGAGCACGAGCACCTGGGGCTTACCGACATTCACCGCGCGACCGGTCACGACCAGTTGTTCGACACCTTGTTCCTGTACGAGAACTACCCGATCGACACGAACGTGCCGGTGGGTGTCCACGAGCTGGCCATCACCGATGTCACCAACCGCGAGTACAACCACTACCCGCTGTCCGTAATGGCTTTGCCGGGCCACGAATTGGGCATTCGCGTCGAATACGACACCGATGTGTTCGACCCGGCCAGCATCGAGACGCTGGTCGAGCGGTTCCAGCGGGTCCTGGCCGCCATGACCGCCGACCCGACCCAGCGGTTGTCGTCGATGGATGTGCTGGATGCCGGTGAGCATGCCCGCCTGGACGAGTGGGGCAACCGTGCGGTGTTGACCCAGCCGGTGGTCGGGGCCACGACGATTCCGGAAATGTTTGCCGCGCAGATCTCGCGCACCCCGGACGGGGTAGCGCTGGTCGACGGTGAGCGGTCATGGACCTACCGCGAGCTCGACGAGGCGGCCGAGCGATTGGCGCGGGTGCTGGTCGACCGCGGTGCACGCCCGGGTGAGTGTGTGGCACTGCTGTTTTCGCGCTCGGCCGAGGCGATCATGGCGATGATCGCGGTGCTCAAGTCCGGAGCCGCCTACCTACCGATCGATCCGGTCATGCCCGATGCGCGACTGGAGTTCATGCTCGGCGATGCCACTCCCGTCGCGGCGGTCACCAACGCGGCCATGCGGTCCCGATTCGAGGGAGCCGACCTGCCGGTCATCGACGTCGACGACCCGGACCTGGCCGTCCCTTCGGACGTGACCTTGCCGGTGGCGGCGCCGGAGGATCTGGCCTACACGATCTACACCTCCGGTACGACCGGGGTGCCCAAGGGCGTCGCGATCACGCACGCGAATGCGACGTCGCTGCTGGAATCGCCCGACCCTAATGCGCCCACCGGGCCGGATCAGGTGTGGTCCCAGTGGCACTCCTACAGCTTCGACGTCTCGGTGTGGGAGATCTTCAATGCCCTGCTCCACGGCGCGCGGCTGGTCGTGGTGCCCGAGTCGGCAGTGGCTTCTGCCCACGAACTGCGCGACCTGCTGATCGCCGAACAGGTCACCGTGGTGGGCCAAACCCCGTCGGCGCTGGCGATGATGCCGGGCGAGGGGCTGGAGTCCGCGACGCTGGTGATGGCGGGGGAGGCCACCCCGAACGAAGTAGTGGATCGTTGGGCGTCGGGGCGGGTGATGATCAACGCCTACGGTCCGACCGAGGCCACGATCTATGCCGCGATCAGTGCGCCGTTCGCGGTCGGCGGGGGCGCGCCGATCGGTGTGCCGATCCCGGGTGCGGCGTTGTTTGTGCTGGACAAATGGCTGCGGCCGGCGCCCGAGGGTGTGGTCGGTGAGTTGTACATCGCGGGTCGCGGTGTAGCCGTCGGCTATCTGCGCCGGCCCGGCTTGACCTCGTCGCGGTTTGTGGCGTGTCCGTTCGGTGGGCCTGGGGCTCGGATGTATCGCACGGGTGACTTGGTGCGCTGGGGCTCCGATGGGCAGTTGCAGTACCTCGGTCGTGCCGACGAGCAGGTCAAGATCCGTGGCTACCGCATCGAATTGGGTGAGGTACAAGCAGCTTTGGCCGCCCTCGATGGGGTGCAGGCCGCCGCGGTGATCGCTCGCGAGGATCGTCCGGGCGACAAGCGGCTGGTCGGGTATGTGACCGTCACCGGGGACGTCGACCCGGCGCAGATGCGCGCCGCGCTGGCTGAGCGGTTGCCGCCTTACATGGTCCCCACGGCCGTCGTGGTGCTCGACACGTTGCCGCGAACGGTCAACGGAAAACTCGACAAACGCGCGCTTCCCGCACCCGAATACCAGAATGTTCTCCGTTACACGCCGCCCGCTACGCCCACCGAGGAGATCGTGGCCGGGATCTACGGCCAGGTGCTGGGCCTGGAGCGGGTTGGCGTCGAGAACTCCTTCTTCGACCTGGGCGGCGATTCGCTGTCGGCTATGCGCGTCGTCGCCGCGATCAACACGGCGTTCGATGCCAACCTGTCGGTGCGCACTCTGTTCGAGGGGCCGTCGGTCCGAAGCGTGAGTGGGCGTTTGGACAGCAACGTCGACTCGGACGAGGAATCCGACCGGCACGGACCGAGTTATGTTGCCGTGCATGGCCGCGACACCGAGGGGCTTCGCGCCAGCGACCTGATGCTGGACAAGTTCATCGACGACACGACGCTCAACGATGCACCGACACTGCCCGGCCCGAGTGCCGAGGCGCGCACGGTGTTGTTGACCGGGTCGACCGGTTTCTTGGGCCGCTATCTGGCCCTGGAGTGGCTCAAGCAACTGAAACGCGTTGACGGCAAGCTGATCTGCCTGGTGCGAGCCAGCTCTGATCAAGAGGCGTGGAATCGGCTGGAGAAGACCTTTGACAGCGGGGACCCGCAGCTGGTGGAGCACTTCCATCAGCTGGCCGCCGACCATCTCGAGGTCGTCGCCGGCGACAAGGGCGAGGCCAACCTCGGCCTGGACGAGCAGACCTGGCAGCGGCTGGCCGACACCGTCGATCTGATCGTCGACTCGGCCGCTGTGGTCAACGGTGTGTTGCCCTATCGGGAGTTGTTCGGGCCCAACGTTGTCGGCACCGCCGAGCTGCTCAAGTTCGCGCTGACCACGCGGATGAAGCCCTACGCGTACGTGTCGACGTCGGACCTGGGTCGCCAGGTTGAGCCGGCGCTGTTCACCGAGGATGCCGACATCCGGGTCGTAAGTCCTACCCGCGTCCTCGACGGCAGTTACGCCAACGGCTACGGCAACAGCAAGTGGGCGGGTGAGGTACTGCTGCGAGAGGCCAATGAGCAGTTCGGGCTTCCGGTTTCGGTATTCCGCAGCGACATGATCCTGTCCGACGTCAGCTATGCGGGCCAGTTCAACGTGACCGATATCGTCACCCGAATGATTCTGAGCCTGGTGTCCACCGGCGTCGCTCCCGGCTCGTTCTACCAGCTCGACGAGAACGGCAACCGGCAACGGGCCCACTTCGACGGGCTGCCGGTCGAGTTCGTCGCCGAGGCGATCGCAACCCTGGGTGCCCAGGTGGTCGACGGGTTCGAGACCTATCACGTGATGAATCCGCACGACGACGGCATCGGAATCGACACGTACGTCGACTGGCTGATCGATGCCGGCTATCCGATCCAGCGCATCGACGATTTCGGGGAGTGGGTGCGTCAGTTCGAGGCCGGCTTGCGTGCTCTGCCGGATCGGCAGCGTCAGCACTCGGTGCTGCAGATGCTGCAGTTGATGCTGCACAATCCCGACCAGATACAGGCGCTCGAGCCGACCCGTGGGTCGTTTGCGCCGACCGACCGTTTCCGTGCCGCGGTGCAGGAAGCGAAAATCGGCCCGGACAATGACACCCCGCACATCTCGGCACCGGTCATCATCAAGTACGTCACCGACCTACAGCTGGTGGGATTGCTGTAGTCGAACCCGGCACGCACCGCGCCCGCAAGGCGCCTGGCGTGCAGCTGGCTACCATTGCCGGTGAACGCGAAGATGTTGCGCCAGTAGACCGGAGTGTTCACACGATGAAATCAGCCCGCGTGCCCGGATTGCCGATCGGTGAGGCCAAGGCCGCCGCCGACGAGGCGGCCGTTCCCGATTACATGGCCGAACTCAGCATCTTCCAGGTGTTACTCAACCATCCGCAGCTCGCGCGTGCGGTCAACGACCTGCTCGCCACCATGCTGTGGCACGGTTCCCTCGACGCGCGGTTGCGGGAACTGATAATCATGCGGATCGGGTGGCTCACCGCATGCGAATACGAATGGACCCAGCACTGGCGCGTCGCGACCCGGTTGGGCGTGACGGCCGAAGACCTGGTCGGCGTGCGCGACTGGCAACAGCACGACGCATTCGGCCCCACCGAGCGTGCGGTGCTGGCGGCCACCGACGACGTGGTGCGCCACGGCGTGGTTAGCGCCGAAAGCTGGGCGGCTTGCGAACGTGAATTGCACAGCGATAAAACGATTCTCGTGGAGCTCGTCACCGCGATCAGCGCGTGGCGAATGGTCTCGTCGATTCTGCAGAGCCTCGAAGTCCCGTTGGAGGACGGGGTGTCGGGCTGGCCGCCCGACGGGTGTGCACCCGCGAGTTGATTGCCATGTCAGGCAATAACTCATAGCGTCGTGACATGCGGACCAGAGTCGCCGAGCTGCTCGGTGTGGAGTTCCCGATATGCGCCTTCAGCCACTGTCGCGATGTCGTCGCCGCGGTCACCAACGCGGGCGGATTCGGCGTCCTCGGGGCGGTCGCGCACAGCCCGCAGCGGCTGCGCAGCGAGCTGGCCTGGATCGAGGAGCAGACCGGCGGCAAGCCCTACGGGGTCGACCTGCTGCTGCCGCCCAAATACGTCGGCGCCGAGCAAGGCGGCATCGACGCGAAACAGGTCAGGGACCTGCTTCCGGAGGAGCACCGCGCGTTCGTCGAAGACTTGCTCGCCCGGTACGGCATCAGCGCGCCGGCCGAACCGCCGCGTGCATCCGCCGGCGGCCTCAACATCTCGCCCAAGGGGTATGAGCCGCTGCTCGAAGTCGCCTTTGCCCATGACATCCGGTTGATCGCCAGCGCGCTCGGGCCGCCGCCTGCCGACCTCGTCGAACGCGCGCACGGCCACGACGTGTTGGTGGCGGCGCTGGCCGGCACCACCGCGCACGCGCGACGACACGCCGCGGCCGGAGTCGATCTGATCGTTGCGCAGGGCACCGAGGCGGGCGGTCATACCGGCGAGGTGGCGACCATGGTCCTGGTTCCCGAAGTCGTCGACGCGGTCGCACCGGTCCCGGTGCTGGCCGCGGGCGGGATCGCCCGCGGCCGCCAGATCGCCGCGGCGCTGGCGCTGGGTGCCGAGGGCGTGTGGTGCGGCTCGGTCTGGCTGACCACCGAGGAGGCCGAGACGGATCCGGTGGTCAAGGAGAAGTTCCTGGCCGCCAGTTCGTCGGACACGGTGCGATCGCGGTCGATGACCGGCAAACCGGCGCGGATGCTGCGAACGGCCTGGACCGAGGAATGGGAGCGGCCCGAAAACCCGGCGCCTCTTGGTATGCCGCTGCAGACCACCCTCGTGACCGAACCTCAGGTGCGTATCAACCAGGCGGCCGCTCATCCCGGCGCCAAGGCTCGTGAGCTGGCAACCTATTTCGTCGGCCAGGTGGTCGGTTCGCTCGACCGGGTCCGGCCGACCCGAAAGGTCATGCTCGACATGATCGAGGAGTTCGCCGAAACCATCGGACGGCTGGAAAACTTGGCCGACGATTGACCAGGCGACCGGGTGTTCCGGAATGGATGTAGCTTCGCGTGCGGCGACCAAGCGTGCCGCGGGTGTGAACCATGCCACAGCCGCTCAGGTCATAGCATTTGCGCAGTTCAGCACCGGAAGAGCTGATGGAAACCTGTGAAGACGCCCAGAACTTGCCCGACACGCGCCGGAACGGATTGACCCGATTGGGCCCCTCGTGGAGGATGGCAGCAGCACCTCGTTAGGTGAGGCGGCTACACGAACACAGGCCACTGACCCCGAACGTCGAAAGACGCCCCGGGTCAGGACAGCTCCTCCCGGCTTAAGGGTTGAGCCAAAGTGGCTTCCGAAGTTCCGGACACGTCGTGTGGTGCCAAAGCTCTGACGAGAGGGGTGCGGATTTCTGGCGGTCGCCGGATTCTGAACTCCTTTTGGTGCGCGCACTAGACGTGGGTAAACCGCACGCGTCGCGGCCGTAGAGGAGGTGAGGGACTCGTGAGTTCCAGTGGCAGTCCGGAGCGAAATCCGGGCTCCGTTCCGTCCCGATCCGGCCTCCGGCTCGACGCCCTCGGCTGAGTCACCGCATAACGTTAATCGGCTTGCCGCTCAAGCGTTCTCGGATCGGAACTACTACGGGACGGACACCTCAGTCCAGTCAGTACCCGTCTGCGATTCCGTCAGGAGACGATCATGACCGCAGCACTGTTCGACGAAGTAGTAGCCGCAGCACCCGCCCGCAACCTGCACGTGGTGCCCGACATGACCCCCACGCAGGCTGCCGCACCCAAGAAGGCCGCGCGGCGCGCCGACGCGCTGCCGTTCGGCATCGGCCACGACCCGGTGGTGGACGGCGTGGCGCTGTTGCTGACCGTTCCGGTGCGTCACGTGTACGCGGCCCTGCTGCGTGTTGGGCTGCTCGAAGTCCGGGCTTGATCGGATGGATGCACCCAGTCCGATGGCTCCAAGGGGCTAGTCGACCGCAGGCCGGTTGGCCGGCCAGCTTGCCCCTTGGAGCCGGAAGTTCTTGATTTGCAGTGGTCCGTAGAATCTTCCTAACGGCACCGATCCGGCCATCACCGGGGAGCCTTCGGAAGAACAGCCGCCAGGCCCAGTAGACCCGAACGGGTAGGCCCGTCACAGCCACTATCGAGCGGCCGTGCGTGAGCGCGGCAAGCGGGGTGGTACCGCGGTGCTCGCGCAGGTAGCGCGTCGTCGTCCCCGGCCTGACCGTAGGCACGCAGGAGACGACGCGCACCGTGACCGAAAACGCTGACGCCAGGGCTTATCCCAAGCTGGCCGGTGGGGCCCCCGACTTCCCCGCACTCGAAGTCGATGTTCTCGACTACTGGGCTCGCGACGACACCTTTAGGGCCAGCGTCGCACGGCGTGACGGCGCCGAAGAGTATGTGTTCTATGACGGGCCGCCGTTCGCCAACGGGTTGCCGCATTATGGGCACCTGCTCACCGGCTATGTGAAAGACATTGTCCCGCGGTACGGCACGATGCGCGGATACAAGGTGGACCGCCGCTTCGGCTGGGATACCCACGGGCTGCCCGCCGAACTCGAAGTCGAACGCCAACTCGGCATCACCGACAAGTCCCAGATCGACGACATGGGCATCGCGGCGTTCAACGAAGCCTGCCAGGAATCAGTGTTGCGCTACACCGGCGAATGGCAGGCTTACGTCACGCGTCAGGCCCGCTGGGTCGACTTCGACAACGACTACAAGACGCTTGATCTGCCGTACATGGAGTCGGTGCTCTGGGCGTTCAGACAGCTGTGGGACAAGGGCCTGGCCTACGAGGGCTACCGGGTGCTGCCGTACTGCTGGCGCGACGAAACCCCGTTGTCCAATCACGAATTGCGGATGGACGACGACGTGTACCAGAGCCGCCAGGACCCGGCCCTAACCGTGGGCTTCAAGGTGACCGGTGGCGAGCTGGACGGCGCCTACCTGCTGGTGTGGACCACGACACCGTGGACCCTGCCGTCGAACCTGGCTGTTGCCGTCAACCCGGACGTGGCCTACGCGCAGGTGAAGGTAGGGGATCGGCGGTTCGTGCTGGCCGAGGCGCGGCTGGCCGCCTATGCCCGCGAAATCGGCGAAGAACCCGAAATCCTCGGCACCCATCTCGGCGTCGACCTGCTGGGCACCCGCTACCTGCCCCCGTTCCCGTATTTCATGGCCGGGGACCCGGGGAGAGAAGAAGCGTTTCAGGTGCTGCCGGGCGACTTCGTGACTACCGAGGACGGCACCGGAATCGTGCACATGGCGCCGGCCTACGGTGAGGACGACATGGCGACCACCGACAAGGTGGGCATCGTGCCGGTCACCCCGGTCGACTCCAAGGGCCGCTTCGACGTTACGGTTCCGGATTACCAGCGGCAGCACGTCTTTGACGCGAACCCGAACATCATCCGCGACCTGAAGAACCAGAGCGGGCCGGTCGCGGTGAACCAGCCGGTACTGGTTCGTCACGAAACCTACGAGCACCCCTATCCGCACTGCTGGCGATGCCGCAATCCGCTCATCTACCGGGCGGTGTCGTCGTGGTTCGTCGCGGTCACCGAATTCCGGGATCGCATGGTGGAACTGAACCAGGAGATCACCTGGTACCCAGAGCACGTCAAGGATGGCCAGTTCGGCAAGTGGCTGCAGGGCGCCCGCGACTGGTCGATTTCGCGAAATCGTTACTGGGGCACCCCTATTCCGGTTTGGAAGTCCGACGACCCGGCCTATCCACGCATCGACGTCTACGGCAGCCTCGACGAACTCGAGCGCGACTTCGGGGTGCGGCCCACCAATTTGCACCGCCCTTATATCGACGAGCTCACCCGGCCCAACCCCGACGATCCGACCGGAAACAGCACGATGCGGCGCATCCCCGACGTGCTCGACGTGTGGTTCGACTCGGGCTCGATGCCGTACGCCCAGGTGCACTTCCCGTTCGAGAACGCGAACTGGTTCGACACTCACTACCCGGGTGATTTCATCGTGGAATACATCGGGCAGACCCGAGGCTGGTTCTACACCCTGCATGTATTGGCCACCGCGCTGTTCGACCGGCCCGCATTCAAAACCTGTGTGGCACACGGTATTGTGCTCGGCTCCGACGGCCAGAAGATGAGCAAGTCGCTGCGTAACTATCCGGACGTCTCCGAGGTGTTCGACCGCGACGGCTCCGACGCGATGCGGTGGTTCCTGATGGCCTCGCCGATCCTGCGCGGCGGGAACCTGATCGTCACCGAGCAGGGCATCCGCGAAGGCGTGCGACAGGTACTGCTGCCGCTGTGGAACACTTACAGCTTCCTGGCCCTCTACGCGCCGAAAGTTGGTACCTGGCGCACCGATTCGGCACACGTACTGGATCGTTACATTCTGGCGAAGCTCGCGGTGCTGCGCGACGAGCTCACCGAGTCGCTGGAGGTCTGCGACATCTCCGGGGCGTGCGAACAGTTGCGCCAGTTCACCGAGGCCCTGACGAATTGGTATGTGCGACGGTCTCGTTCGCGGTTCTGGGAAGAGGACAACGACGCGATCGACACCCTGCACACCGTGCTCGAGGTCACCTCGCGGCTGAGCGCGCCGCTGCTTCCGTTGATCACCGAGATCATCTGGCGCGGTCTGAGCGGTGAACGGTCGGTCCATCTGACCGACTGGCCGCAAGCCGGCATGGTGCCTTCCGACCCCGGCCTGGTCGCCGCGATGGACCAGGTCCGCGAGGTGTGCTCGGCCGCGTCGTCGCTGCGCAAGGCCAAGAAGCTGCGGGTTCGCCTGCCGCTGCTGAAACTGACGGTGGCAGTGGAGGATCCGCAGCAGCTTGCCCCGTTCACTGATCTGATCGCCGACGAGCTCAACGTCAAGAGCGTGGAGTTGACTGACGCGATCGACAGCTACGGCCGCTTCGAGCTCACCGTCAACGCCCGGGTGGCCGGGCCGCGGCTGGGCAAGGACGTGCAAGCCGCCATCAAGGCGGTCAAGGCCGGTCAGGGCGTCGTCAACCCGGATGGCACCCTGACCGCCGGTCCGGCCGTGCTGAAACCCGAGGAGTACAGCTCGCGGCTGGTGGCCGCCGATCCGGAATTCACCGCGGCACTGCCCGCCGGCGCCGGCCTGGTGGTGCTGGACGGCACGGTGACCCCGGAGCTGGAGGCCGAGGGTTGGGCCAAGGACCGGATCCGCGAGCTGCAGGAGTTGCGTAAGTCGACGGGCCTGGACGTCTCGGATCGCATCCGGGTGGTGATGGCCGTACCCGCCGAACGGTCCGAGTGGGCGCGCGCTCACCGCGACCTGATCGCCGGTGAAATCCTGGCCACCAGCTTCGAATTCGGCGATCCCGCAGACCCAGCCGAGATCGGCGACGGCGTGCGGGTGGCGATCGTTAAGGCTTAGGCGAGCGTCGCCGCGACTGCCAGGGTGACGTATTGCATCGTGAAGCCGCCGCCGAGCGAGTCGATTGCGGTTCCGACGGCATCTCGCACCGCTGCCACCTGGTCGTGCCCGAGCAGGGTGAGCTGGCCGGTGGTGGCCAGATGGTCCAGCCATTCATCGTGCGTGTACCCCCGTTGCCAGTCGAAACGCCAATGCTCGGGTTCGGCGAAACCGCCGGCAGTTCGGATGCCGTCGGTAGCCCTGTTCAGGTTCGCCTCTTGAAGTTCCACACCAGGGGTCTGCGGTGGCGCGTCGGGGGCCACCCGCCGAAATGCATCGTCGAAGGCGCCGCCGACCTCGCTGGGTGGGTCGAAGACATGCCAGTACGCCGCCAACAAGCCGTGTGGCCGCAGCACCTGTGCGGCCTTGCCGGCGCCGCGCACCGGGTCCACCCAGTGCCAGGCCTGCCCGGCGACGACCGCGTCGAAGGACCGGCCGCCCGCGTCCCAGGTTTCGAAGTTGCCGATCTCGACTTCGATCCCGGTCCGCCTGGCCACCTCGGCCATCCGGGTGTCCGGGTCGACGCCGAGTACCGTGATGCCGGCTGCCGTGTACTGCCGCGCTCCGATGCCGGTACCGCAGCCCACATCCAGGAATTCGGCGCCGGGGCTTGCGGCGATGATGCGTTGTATCAGGGCATCGGGATACCGGGGCCTGACCCGGTCGTAGCGATCGGCGTCCACTCCGAAGGACTCTGCGATATCGCGGAGGAGGTGCGGCTGCCGGTCGGAAGAGGGCGAGGGTTCAGTCGACACAGGGGGCATGTCTTCAGTTGTACTCCTGGACAGCGTGCCGGCCATGCCTGCCGTTGCCAGCTTCAGTACGAAAACCCGCTGACTGCAAGCGATCCGGCAGCTTCTCCGGCCAAAGATCGTGTCGTTCGGATCACGAAAAGCGGTAGGGTCCGGTAGCTGAGGAAGCATCGTTGCGGATCCCGGACTGTCTGCATGTCAGCGGTACGAATGCCCGCGTGCGCGATATCGGGGAATACATCGCCACTAGGCTTTGACCGCGCGCCAGCGCAGCCTGCCATCGCGAACCTCGACCTCGACATCGCTAAATCCAGCCGCGCGCAAGCGATCCGGCAGGGTGTCCGGCGAAACGGTGTTACAGGTGTCGCGGAAATGCAGAATCCGGAAGCGAAGCGATGTCACGCTGTCGCTGCCGGCGAAGACCCCGCCGGGACGCAGCACGCGGAAGGCTTCGGCGAACAACCGGTCCTGCAGTTCGACGGTCGGGACGTGGTGCAGCATCGTGAACGACACCACCGAGCTGAACTCGTCGGCGGGCAATCCGGTGTTGGTGGCGTCGCCGTTGATGATTCGCGCCCGGTCGCCGTACAGCCGCTGCAGTCGCTGCGCCATCGGGGTATCGATCTCGACCGAGGTCAGCTTCGGCGTCTTGTCGACCAACACCCTTAGGATCGCGCCGTAGCCGGGCCCGATTTCCAGAGTGTTGTCGCCGAGGTCTACCTCGGCCAGCGCCCACGGCAGCAGGTCGTCTTCGACTGCTTTAGCCCAGCGGTCCGAGCTGCAGATCCGTCGGTGCGCGAGGTTCATGGCCATGTGGAAAACGTTAGCCCCATAGCATCGGTCTTGTGGAGTCCCGTTGGGTGCTGCACCTGGATATGGACGCGTTCTTCGCCTCCGTTGAGCAGCTGACCCGGCCGACCCTGCGAGGCCGGCCGGTGCTGGTCGGCGGGCTGGGCGGCCGCGGGGTGGTGGCCGGGGCGAGCTATGAGGCGCGTGTGTTCGGGGCGCGGTCGGCCATGCCGATGCATCAGGCCCGCCGGATGATCGGCGTGACTGCGGTGGTGTTGCCGCCGCGCGGCGTGGTGTACGGGATCGCCAGCCGGCGGGTGTTCGATGCCGTGCGCGGCGTGGTGCCCGTCGTCGAGCAGTTGTCCTTCGACGAGGCGTTCGGGGAGCCCTCGCAGCTCGCCGGGGCGTCGGCGCACGATGTCGAGGAGTTCTGCGAAGGGTTGCGGCGACGGGTGCGCGACGAGACCGGGTTGGTCGCGTCCGTGGGGGCGGGCTCGGGCAAGCAGATCGCCAAGATCGCGTCGGGGCTGGCCAAGCCCGACGGTATCCGGGTGGTGCGGCGCGCCGAGGAACGGTTGCTGCTCGACGGGCTGGCGGTGCGGCGGCTGTGGGGAATCGGCCCGGTGGCCGAGGAGAAGCTGAACCGGCTTGGCATCGAGACGATCGGGCAGCTGGCCGCGCTGACCGATGCGGAGGTGGCCAATATCCTGGGTGCGACGGTCGGGCCGGCGCTGCACCGGTTGGCGCGCGGCATCGACGATCGCCCCGTCGCCGAGCGTGCCGAAGCCAAGCAGATCAGCGCCGAATCCACCTTCGCCGTCGACCTGACCAGCCTGGAGCAGCTGCACAACGCGATCGATCCGATCGCCGAGCATGCGCACCAACGCCTGGTGCGCGACGGCCGCGGCGCGCGCACCGTCACGGTGAAGCTGAAGAAGTCCGACATGAGCACGCTGACCCGCTCGGCGACCTTGCCCTACGCGACAGCCGAGGCCGCCTCGCTGATCGCGGTGGCGCGGCGACTGCTGCTCGATCCGCGCGAGATCGGGCCCATTCGTCTACTCGGCGTCGGGTTTTCCGGCTTGAGCGACGTCCGCCAGGAGTCGCTGTTTCCGGATCTGGAGCTGGCGGCGCCGGAGACGGAGGCTGCGCACTCCTTCGAAGCGGCAACAGAAACCGCGACCGAGGCCGTGTTCGCGCCGGCTGCCGAAGCCTCGCCGTGGCGGGTGGGCGACGATGTCGAGCACCGCGAGCTTGGGCACGGCTGGGTGCAGGGCGCCGGTCACGGCGTGGTCACCGTGCGATTCGAAACCCGAAGCAGCGGGCCGGGCCAGGCCAAGACATTCCCCGCCGGCACCGCCGGCCTGGTCGGCGCCAATCCGGTCGACTCCCTGGACTGGCCGGACTACCTGGGCGCGCTGCGCGCCGAGGAGCCCGCCGACGCGTCAGCCCCAGCGGGCGATGACATCGCCGACCGGTAACCGCGCGGCGAGCGCGGCCATCAGCAGCACCCGGGCCTGCGGCGGGCGCAGCCGCGGCACCATCACGGCGCCGGCTTCGACCAGGTCGTGACCGGGACCATAGCCCGCGCTGACCCCGCCGCCGGGAACCCGGGTGGACACCCCGACGACGATGCCGTCGGCGCAATGCCGGCGGACGCCGTCGACCACCGCGGCCCCGGCATTGCCTGAGCCCAACGCCTCTAGCACTACGGCTCGCGCCCCGGCGGCCACACAGGCGTCCAGGGCCACCGAATCACTGCCCAGGTAGGCCGCGACGATGTCGACCCGCGGTGCGTCGCCAGCCCGCAGCTCGCCCAGGTAGGGGCGGATCTTGGCGCTGGTCAGCGCCACGCCGCCGGTCGTCGTGCCGACCAACTCGCCGGCGAAGCCGCTCAGATCCTGGGTAGCTGCCTTGTGCACGCCCAATGGTTGCAGCACCCGGCCGGCGAACAACACCAGCACGCCGAGGCCAGCTGCGGCCGGGCTGTTCGCCACCGCCACCGCGTCACGCAGATTGGCCGGGCCGTCGGCGTCGGGCGCATCGGCGCTGCGCATGGCACCGGTCAGCACGACCGGGGCGTTGCCCGCATAGGTGAGGTCGAGCCACAGGGCGCTTTCCTCCATGGTGTCGGTGCCGTGCGCAACGACCACGCCCTGAGCGCCGTCGTCGACGGCGGCCCGCACGGCGCCGCTGATCCGGTCCCAGTCGGGGACCGTCAGCTCCGAGCTGTCCACCGCCATCAGGTCGACGACGTCGACACCGAGACCGGAGGTCAGGTCTGTTCCGCTGCGGCTGGGACGGCGCACGCCGTCGGCGCCGGTGTTGGTCGAAATCGTGCCACCGGTGGTGATGACGGTAATGCGACCCATAGTCGAATCATTGCGCATGGGCCGTGGCGACCAGGCCGCACCCGAGCAAGCCGAGCGCTAGGGGATGATAGGGAAGTGCCCGAAGAACCAACAGGATCGGCTGAGCCGGTGACGTCAGCGGGGGAGGCTGCAACGTCCGGGGAAGTGAAAGAGCCCGAAACCCCTGCGCCGCAGCCAGCTCCGAGGCGGTTACGCCTGCTGCTGTCGGTCGCGGCCGTCGTGCTGGCGCTCGACGTCGTGACCAAGGTGCTCGCCGTCAGACTGCTGCCGCCCGGGCAGCCGGTGTCGATCGTCGGCGACACCGTGACCTGGACTTTGGTGCGCAATTCGGGGGCCGCCTTCTCGATGGCGACCGGATACACCTGGATGCTGACGCTGATCGCGACCTGTGTGGTGATTGGCATCTTCTGGATGGGACGGCGGCTGGTGTCACCGTGGTGGGCGGTGGGCCTCGGCATGATCCTCGGTGGCGCCATGGGCAACCTCGTCGATCGCTTCTTCCGCGCGCCGGGGCCGTTGCGCGGCCATGTCGTGGACTTTTTGTCGGTCGGCTGGTGGCCGGTGTTCAACGTTGCCGACCCGTCGGTGGTTGGCGGTGCGATCCTGCTCGTCGTGCTCTCCGTTTTCGGCTTCGACTTCGACAATGTGGGTCGGCGTAAGGCCGACGCGACATCCGGGGGCCGGGGCAAGGCCGACCAAACCGAATGACCGACCGCTCGATGCCCGTTCCGGAGGGACTGGCGGGCATGCGTGTTGATGCCGGACTGTCCCGCCTGCTGGGCCTGTCACGCAGCGCCGTGGCGGCGATCGCCGAAGATGGCGGCGTCGAGCTGGACGGTGTGCAGGCCGGAAAGTCCGACCGGCTGACACCAGGCGCCTGGCTGGAGGTGCGGTTGCCCGAGGCGCCGGCGCCGCCGGAGAACACCCCGGTCGAAATCGAGGGCATGACAATCCTGTACTCCGACGACGACATCGTCGTGGTCGACAAGCCGCCGGCGGTAGCCGCGCACGCCTCGGTGGGCTGGAGCGGGCCCACGGTGCTCGGCGGCCTGGCCGCCGCGGGTTACCGGATCACCACATCGGGTGTGCACGAGCGCCAAGGCATCGTGCATCGCCTCGACGTCGGTACCTCGGGGGTGATGGTGGTCGCGATCTCCGAGCGCGCCTACACCCTGCTCAAGCGGGCGTTCAAACAGCGCACCGTCGACAAGCGCTATCACGCTCTGGTGCAAGGACATCCGGACCCGTCCAGCGGGACGATCGACGCGCCGATCGGGCGGCACCGGGGCGGGGAGTGGAAGTTCGCGGTCACCCAGGGTGGCCGCCACAGCATCACCCACTACGACGCGGTGGAGGCGTTCGTCGCCGCTAGCCTGCTCGATGTACATCTGGAAACCGGTCGCACCCACCAGATTCGGGTGCATTTCGCCGCATTGCACCATCCGTGCTGTGGGGACCTGGTCTACGGGGCCGACCCGAAGCTCGCGAAAAGGCTTGGCCTGGAACGTCAATGGCTGCACGCACGGTCGCTGGGGTTCGCCCATCCGGCCGACGGACGCTGGGTGGAGTTCGTCAGCCCGTACCCGGCCGACCTGGAGCACGCGTTGGGTGTGTTGCGCGACGAGGGGTGATCAGCCGGGCTTGCGGGCTTCGACGAGAACCCGAGCGGCGTGTGCGACGAAGGGCCCGTCGGATTCGATGCGGTCGTGCAGCTCCCGCAGCCGATCGCGATAGCGCTGAACCGTGAAGTCCGGCACCGTCCAGATCACCTTGCGCAGGAAGTAGACAACGGCGCCGATGTCGAAATACTCCTGGCGCAGCCGCTCGAGACGCATACCGACGACCTCCAGTCCGGCTGCCCGCGCCGCCGCGCTTTCGTTGTCCGGGTGCCGGAGAGCCCATGCCTCGGGCTGCGGTCCGATGAAGTACTCGACTAACTCCGCCGCCGTCGCGGGTCCGATGTGTTGGCCCACGTAGGTGCCGCCGGGGCGCAACACCCGGGCGATCTCGGACCACCACACGGTGTGCGGATGCCGGCTGGTCACCAGGTCGAAGGCCTCGTCAGCGAACGGCAGCAGCGACTCGTCCGGCGTGGCCACCACAACCACACCGCGGGGATGTAGCAGCTTGGTCGCCAGCGAGACGTTCGGTGGCCACGACTCGACCGCCGCCATGGTGGGCGGGAAAGGTCCGGCGCCGGCCAGCACCTCTCCGCCACCGGTCTGCAGATCCACCGCGGCCGAAGCTGCCGCGAAATGTCGGCTGATCAGCTGTTGGTAGCCCCATGACGGTCGCTGCTCGGTGGCCCGGCCATCCAGCCAGGAGAAGTCCCAGCCGTCCACGGATGCCGAATCAGCTTCTGCGATCAGATCTTCAAATGTGCGGCCCACGCTAAGCATTGTCGGGCATCAGGACGTCGAGCAGACGAACTTGGTGCCGTTGAAATCAAGTGTGACCGCGCCCTGATGTTCCCAGTATTCCGAACCCTGCCGCCCATATCTGGCGCCGCTGCCCGACGGCAGCAGGAACAGGATCTGCTGCGCCCCTTTCCAGTTGAGCACCGCTGTCTGCGGATCGAGCTGGTTGTAGAACTGAGCGGTCAGCGGGCCGGCGTCGGCGGGGCAGTGGTAGGTGACGACCGGCGGGGCCACTGTGGCGGGATCGGCGATCGCCAACTGAACCAGCCGGGTCTGATAGGCCTCCAGCACACAGGTGTGGACGTCGGCGTTGCGGGCACAGTTATCGCGGGATGTCGCCCAGCTGGTCTGCGCGGTCGTCAGCGCGGATTGATGCGCGCCGGGGCGGGCCTGCGCCTGCTGGTAAGCCGTCTGCAGCCGGTGGTCGAGGTCGGTCAGGTGCGGGTCGCTGCAGACCAGCTGTTGCGCGGCGTTCGCCGGTTTGGTGCAGTCCAGGGCCCCGGCGATCGGAGCGGGACTGGAGCTGGTGGGCCCGGGCGAACTGGACACCGGGTGGTTGGTCGTGGAGCTGCACGCGCCCACAAGCAGTGCCGCGGCGATGACTGCGATCGGCCTCATACCTGCTGATTACCGGCTGCACCGCGGCAATCACGCGCGACACGCCCGGATGCCGGAAAATTCGCCGGTGGCCCGGCTCAGACCTTGGCGGTGCTGGCCTCGCCGGAGACGATCTGGGGAGCCAGTGGTGCGATGGCGCTGATGATTTCCACCACCGTCTTCGGCGAGACCCCGGCGGCGGCCAGTGCGTCGGATAAATGCCCGGTCACCAGGTTGAAGTGGTGCATGGTGATGCCGCGTCCCTGATGCACCGGCTTCATCGGGGCGCCGGTATAGGGCTCCGGGCCGCCGAGTGCGGCCGCGAAGAACTCGACCTGTTTGCCTTTGAGGCGGTTCATGTTCGTTCCGGTGAAGAAGCCGGACAGTTGATCGTCGGCAAGCACCCGCACGTAGAAGTCTTCGACGACGACTTCGAGCGCCTCATGCCCGCCGATCCGGGCGTAGATGGTTGCCGGCTCCGAGTTGCTGAACTGTGCCCGTAGTTTCATGCCACCATCCGAACATCGCGGCGTTGCCCGTCAGTTAGTCCGCGATCACGCTCGGATTGCCTTAAGTAACAAGCCGATTGCCGACGGGTGGCTAGATCATCGGACACCGCGTGAGAGCCGTGCCGCCGTTCGCGGGTGGGCGATTTGCGGTCCTGGTCGGCCGATGCCCTAGGTTGGCTGTATGACCCACGTCACACCACTTACCGTCAGGAGCGACAACCGATGAACCTTGGCGACTTAACGAACTTGGTGGAAAAGCCATTTGCGGTGGTCTCCAACATCATCAACACCCCCAACTCGGCCGGCCGATATCGGCCGTTCTATCTGCGGAATCTGCTTGACGCGGTGCAAGGGCGCTCGCTCAGCGATGCCGTCCAAGGTAGGACCGTGCTGATCACCGGGGGCTCGTCGGGCATCGGGGAGGCCGCCGCGAAGAGAATCGCGCAAGCCGGCGGAATCGTGCTGTTGGTGGCTCGCACACCGGAAAACCTCGAGAAGGTCGCCGACGAGATCCGCAGCGACGGCGGCGTTGCCCACGTCTACCCGTGCGACCTGTCGGACATGGACGCCATCGCCGCGATGGCGGACAAGGCGCTCGACGAGGTTGGCGGCGTCGACATCCTGATCAACAATGCGGGTCGGTCCATTCGACGGTCGTTGGAGCTTTCCTACGATCGGATTCACGACTATCAGCGGACCATGCAGCTGAACTACCTGGGCGCGGTCCAGCTGATCCTCAAGTTCATCCCGGGGATGCGCGAGCGTGGTTTCGGGCAGGTGATCAACGTCTCGTCCGTCGGCGTGCAGACCCGCGCACCGCGTTTCGGCGCCTACATCGCCAGCAAGGCCGCGCTGGATAGTCTTTGCGACGCACTGCAAGCCGAAGTCGTGACCGACGATGTTCGATTCACCACGGTGCACATGGCGCTGGTGCGGACCCCGATGATCAGCCCGACCAAGATGTACGACAAGTTCCCAGCGCTGACGCCGGATCAGGCGGCGGGGGTGATTACCGACGCGATCGTGCACCGGCCGCGGCGGGCCAGTTCACCGTTCGGGCAATTCGCCGCCGTCGCCGATGCCGTCAACCCGAATGTGATGGATCGCGTGCGTAACCGGGCCTTCGGCATGTTCGACGACTCCCATGCTGCCAAGGGCAGTGAATCCTCTACTGACCCATCGCAATTCGACAGACGAAGTGAGACGTTCGTGCAGGCAACTCGCGGAATTCATTGGTGACGTCATGAGCCTTCCTAAAGCCGGTAATCAGACGACGGTTGTCATCACTGGGGCCTCCTCGGGCATCGGTGCCGAGCTGGCCAGCGGCCTGGCCCGGCGCGGCTTCCCGCTACTGCTGGTCGCGCGGCGGCGCGAGCGTCTCGACGAGATCGCCAACCAGGTGAGCGAGGAACACTCGGTCGCCGTTGAGGTCATGCCGCTGGACCTCAGCGACACCAAGGCGCGCGCGAAATTGGCCGATCGGCTGCGCACCGAACCGATGGCCGGCCTGTGCAACAGCGCCGGCTTCGGCACCAGCGGGGTCTTTCACGAGTTGCCGGTCGAGCGCGAGAGCGAAGAGGTCACGCTCAACGCGCTGGTGTTGATGGAACTCACCCACGCGGCACTGCCCGGCATGGTCGAGCGGGGCGCGGGGGCGGTGATGAACATCGCGTCGATCGCCGCGTTTCAGCCGCTTCCGTTCATGGCGGTGTACTCGGCGACCAAGGCGTTTGTGCAGACATTCTCCGAAGCCGTGCACGAGGAGCTACACGGGACGGGGGTGTCGGTAACCGCGCTGTGCCCGGGCCCGGTACCCACCGAGTGGGCCGAGATCGCCAACGCCAAGCGGTTCAGCGTGCCCATGGCGCAAGTCTCGCCCGCAGACGTCGCCGAAGCCGCCATCGGCGGGATGCTGGGCGGCAAGCGCACCGTCGTTCCCGGCGTCGTGCCCAAGGTCGTCAGCAACGGCGGCAGGTACACACCACGTAGCCTGCTGCTGCCGGCGATCCGCATCGGCAACCGATTCCGTGGCGGCCCCAGCCACTAGCGGTGTCTCGCTCGGCGGCACCCTGGCCGGCGAGTGTGCATCCAGGGCGACGAGTGTGCATCCATGGCGCCCCGAATGCACACTCAAGCAGCCGGCCGCGGGCTAGGTTTGCCTGATGGCCGCTGTGGAGCTCAACGCCGACGTTCCGATGTCCCCGCAGGACATGTGGGACCACGTCGCCGATCTGGCGGACCTGGGGGACTGGCTGACGATGCACGAGGGGTGGCGCAGCGACCTGCCCGACGAGATCGCCGAGGGCACCCAGATCATCGGCGTGGCGCGCGCCAAGGGCATGCGCAACCGGGTGACCTGGACGGTGACCAAATGGGACCCGCCGCGCGAGGTCGCGATGTCGGGCTCGGGCAAGGGCGGAGCCAAATACGGCGTCACCCTGACGGTGCAGCCCACCGGCGACGGGTCGACCCTCGGTTTGCGCCTTGAACTGGGCGGTCGGGCGTTGTTCGGGCCCGTCGGATCGGCGGCGGCGCGCGCCGTCAAAGGCGATGTCGAGAAGTCGCTGAAGAACTTCGTCGAGCTGTACGGGTAAACGGCTCGAGACTCGCCCTGCGACACGCCGAGGAAGCGTCGGCACTCAGTCATAGACTGGCGTCCCTATGAATCAATCCTCCTTCGTGCACCTGCATAACCACACCGAGTACTCGATGTTGGATGGTGCCGCGAAGATCACGCCGATGCTCGCCGAGGTGCAGCGGCTGGAGATGCCCGCGGTCGGGATGACCGACCACGGAAACATGTTCGGCGCCAGCGAGTTCTACAACGAGGCGACCAAGATCGGGATCAAGCCGATCATCGGCGTCGAGGCCTACATCGCGCCGGCCTCGCGCTTCGACACCAAGCGAATCCTGTGGGGCGACCCGGGCCAGAAGTCCGACGATGTGTCGGGCAGCGGGTCCTACACGCACATGACGATGGTGGCCGAGAACGCCGCTGGGCTGCGCAACCTGTTCAAGCTGTCCTCCTTCGCGTCGTTCGAAGGCCAGCTCGGCAAGTGGTCGCGGATGGACGCCGAGCTTATCGCCGAAAACTCCGAGGGCATCATCGCCACCACCGGCTGCCCGTCGGGTGAGGTGCAGACCCGGCTTCGGCTGGGGCATGAGCGCGAGGCGCTGGAGGCGGCCGCGAAGTGGCGTGAGATCTTCGGCGCCGACAACTTTTTCCTGGAGCTGATGGACCACGGCCTGTCCATCGAGACGCGGGTCCGCGAGGGCCTGCTCGAGATCGGCCGCAAGCTCGGCATCCCGCCGCTGGCCACCAACGACTGCCACTACGTCACCCGCGACGCCTCCCACAACCACGAGGCGCTGCTGTGCGTGCAGACCGGTAAGACGCTGTCGGATCCGAACCGGTTCAAATTCGACGGCGACGGCTACTACCTGAAGTCGGCCGCCGACATGCGCAAGATCTGGGACGACGAGGTGCCCGGCGCCTGCGATTCCACCCTGCTGATTGCCGAGCGGGTGCAGTCCTACGCCGACGTATGGGCGCCGCGCGACCGGATGCCGGTGTTCCCGGTGCCCGAAGGGCACGACCAGGGAACCTGGCTGCACCACGAGGTGATGGCGGGGCTACAGCGACGGTTTCCCTCCGGTGTCGGACAGGATTACCTCGACCGGGCCGAATACGAGATCAAGGTCATCTGCGACAAGGGCTTCCCGGCGTACTTCTTGATCGTCGCCGACCTGATCAACTACGCGCGCTCGGTCGACATCCGGGTCGGGCCGGGGCGTGGTTCGGCGGCGGGCTCGCTGGTGGCCTACGCGATGGGTATCACCAACATCGATCCCATTCCGCACGGTCTGCTGTTCGAGCGCTTCCTCAACCCCGAGCGTCCGTCGGCACCCGATATCGATATCGACTTCGACGACCGTCGCCGCGGCGAGATGGTGCGCTACGCCGCCGACAAATGGGGCTCCGATCGCGTTGCTCAGGTCATTACCTTCGGCACGATTAAAACGAAAGCGGCCCTTAAGGATTCAGCGCGGATCCACTACGGGCAGCCCGGGTTCGCGATCGCCGACCGGATCACCAAAGCGCTGCCGCCGGCGATCATGGCCAAGGACATCCCGCTGTCTGGCATCACCGATCCCAATCATGAGCGGTTCAAGGAAGCGTCCGAGGTTCGCAGCCTGATCGAAACCGACCCGGACGTGCGCACCATCTACCAGACGGCGCGCGGCCTGGAAGGCCTGATCCGCAACGCCGGCGTGCACGCGTGCGCGGTGATCATGAGCAGCGAGCCACTGACCGAGGCCATCCCACTGTGGAAGCGGCCGCAGGACGGCGCCATCATCACCGGCTGGGATTACCCTTCGTGTGAGGCCATCGGCCTGCTGAAGATGGACTTCCTGGGCCTGCGCAACCTGACGATCATCGGTGACGCGCTGGAAAACATCAAGGCCAACAGGGGAATTGACCTCGACCTCGAATCCGTGGCGCTTGATGACAAGCTCACCTACGAGCTGCTGGGTCGCGGCGAGACTCTGGGTGTGTTCCAGCTCGACGGCGGGCCGATGCGCGATCTGCTGCGCCGGATGCAGCCCACCGAGTTCAACGACATCGTCGCCGTGCTGGCGCTGTACCGGCCGGGGCCGATGGGCATGAACGCCCACAACGACTATGCCGACCGCAAAAACGCCCGCCAGCCGGTCAAGCCGATTCACCCGGAGCTCGAGGAACCGCTGCGCGAAATCCTCGCCGAGACTCACGGTCTGATCGTCTACCAAGAACAGATCATGTTCATCGCCCAGAAGGTGGCCTCGTACACGATGGGCAAGGCCGATGCGCTGCGTAAGGCGATGGGCAAGAAGAAGCTCGAGGTGCTGGAGGCGGAGTACAAGGGCTTCTACGACGGCATGACCGCCAACGGTTTCTCGGAGCGCGCGGTGAAAGCGTTGTGGGACACCATTCTTCCGTTCGCCGGGTATGCGTTCAACAAGTCGCATGCCGCCGGCTACGGCCTGGTCTCCTACTGGACCGCGTACTTGAAGGCCAACTATCCGGCCGAGTACATGGCCGGGCTGTTGACGTCGGTGGGCGACGACAAGGACAAGGCCGCGGTCTACCTGGCGGACTGCCGCAAGCTCGGCATCACGGTGCTGCCGCCGGACGTCAACGAGTCTCTGGTGAACTTCGCGTCGGTCGGCAAGGACATCCGCTTTGGCCTGGGCGCGGTGCGCAACGTCGGCGCTAACGTGGTGGGCTCGCTGATCAAAACCCGCAGCGAGAAAAGCAAATTCACCGATTTCTCGGACTACCTGAACAAGATCGACATCTCGGCGTGCAACAAGAAGGTCACTGAATCGCTGATTAAGGCGGGCGCGTTCGATTCACTGGGGCATCCCCGCAAGGGCCTGTTCCTGGTGCACACCGACGCGGTCGACTCGGTGCTGGGCACCAAGAAGGCCGAGGCGATAGGACAATTCGACCTGTTCGGTGGCGGTGACGCCGGTGCCGAGGACGTGTTCACCATCCGGGTGCCCGAGGATGAGTGGGAAGACAAACACAAGCTCGCCCTGGAGCGGGAGATGCTGGGGCTCTACGTGTCCGGGCATCCACTCAATGGTGTGGCGCACCTGTTGTCCGCACAGGTCGACACTCAGATACCCGCGATCCTCGACGGCGACGTCGCCAACGAGACCCAGGTGCGGGTCGGCGGCATTCTGGCCTCGGTGAACCGGCGGGTCAACAAGAACGGAATGCCTTGGGCATCAGCCCAACTGGAAGACCTCACCGGTGGTATCGAGGTGATGTTCTTCCCGCATGCGTACACGGCCTTCGGTGCCGACATCGCCGACGACGCGGTGGTGCTGGTCAATGCCAAGGTTGCGATCCGTGACGACCGAATCTCGCTGATCGCCAATGAGCTTGTGGTGCCGGACTTTTCCAACGCTCAGCCGAACCGGCCGCTGGCGGTCAGCCTGCCCACCCGGCAGTGCACGATCGACAAGGTGAGTGCGCTCAAGCAGGTGTTGGCGCGCCATCCGGGAACCTCGCAGGTGCACCTGCGGCTGATCAGCGGCGACCGGATCACCACGCTGGAGCTGGATCAGTCGCTGCGGGTGACACCGTCGCCGGCGTTGATGGGGGACCTCAAGGAACTGCTCGGCCCGGGCTGCCTTGGCAGTTAAGATCGCTAAGCAAGGTCGACCCGCACGATTGCGCTGTCGGCCCACACCCCGCGGTCACGCGCCCGGCGCAGCTTCTCCCGCAGTGCGAGATCGCGGTGGACGTTGGTCACACCAGGAATCTTCAGTAGCGGCACGATGTTCCACTGCCAGCCGTAGCGTTCGTGCAGCAGGCGGTTGCCGCGTTCGGCGTCGGCGCCCGACAGCAACGCGGCACGCCCGGCCATCGGCGCGGCATCCTTTCGCACCCGGCCCCGGTAATCGCACGCCCGCAGTTCGATGTCGGGCCGGGCGGCCAGCCGCTTGGTCTTGGGGCCGATCTTGGTCCGGAACACCAACGCGTCGCCGTCCATCGCGAACCAGATCGGGGTGTCGGCGGGTGTGCCGTCGCGCCGAAACGATCGGAGCAGGGCGTAGCGGGCATCGGTGAGCTGCTGGAGAGTGTGCATGTTCCCAGTAGACGACTTAGAGTTGACTCTAAGTCAAGCATCGAAACGCTGGGAGGACCGATGCCGCTCACGATCGGAGAGGTCGCGCGCGAAGCCGGAGTGGCCGCGACCACGCTGCGCTATTACGAGCAGATCGGGCTGTTGCCGCCGCCCGCGCGCCTGGGCGGCCGGCGCCGCTACGACAGCTCGGTCCTGGCCCGCCTCGAGGTGATCCAGCTGTGCAAATCCGCGGGATTCGCGCTGGAAGAAATCCAGCTGCTGTTCGCCGACGAGGCGCCGGGCCGTCCCGCCAGCCGCGCGCTCGCCGAGGCCAAACTCGCCGAGATCGACACCCAGATGGCGGCACTGGCCCGGGCGCGGGCCGTCATCGAGTGGGGGATGAGCTGCACCTGCCCGTCCATCGACGCCTGCACGTGCGGCATCCACCCGGCCTAGAACTGGTAGCGCAAGATCCGGGCTTTGCGGGCGGACGCCTCGAACATCCCGGAAACCTTGGTAGCGAGGCGAATCCAGCCCGGAAACAGCTCAACCTCGGGAGCGTGTGCCAGGCTGGCCTCTTCGACCAGCTTCAACAGCGGATTCCATTTTTCGGGCAC
The DNA here is from genome assembly GCF_003112775.1 of Mycobacterium montefiorense. GTDB lineage: Bacteria > Actinomycetota > Actinomycetes > Mycobacteriales > Mycobacteriaceae > Mycobacterium > Mycobacterium montefiorense. Next base: position 382,576 of record NZ_BFCH01000018.1, read on the forward strand.
TCGGGGATCGTCGAACCCCAGGTAGCCCCATTGGGCGCCGACACTGCTGAACATCCGCTGCGGGGCCAGCTTGACCGTGAGCCGGGTGAACCGGCCGATCCGGCCGTAGTCGTTGAAGGCCAGTTCACCGGATGTGAAATACGTGGTGACGCGTCGAAAGACGCCGATCAGCACCGGTTCGGACAAAAACGCGAAGAGTCCGTCGGCGATCACCATCACGGGCCGATTGGCGGGAATGGTGTTGGGCCAGCTCTGATCGGCCATCGATGCGGTCACCACATGGGCTCGCGGGCTGGTCGGCATCAGCTGGCGGCGCAGAGCGCTGACACCCGGCAGGTCGACGCTGTACCAGTCGACGGTGTCGGGCGGGCACACCCGAAATGGACCCGAATCCAGGCCGGCGCCCAGGTCGACGACGACGGCGTCCGGATGCTCGGCGGTGAATGCGCGCACCCTTTCGTCCAGCATCTTGGCGCGCAGCGCGGTCTGGCACACCACGCTCGCGGGAACGCCGAGACCTGCGAAGTCGTAGTCGATCTTTGCGACGATTTCGGCGGCGAGCGTGTCGCCGAGAATCGGCTGGGCCCATTGACTGTCCAGCGCTCGGGCGTATTGGGTCAGCAACGCGGTCTCTTCGAGCGGCGTGAGGCCACTCGCGTTCCTACCGGGTCGGGGACGCATGATCCGAACGTACTAGGCGCACACCGGCCGGCTTGTCGGAGAGGTGCGCGAATACGCGAATTGTGTTCCGTGGCCACCGACAACGGACGTACGCTCACCGAGGGGATGTGGACCACGCGCAGCTGGTGACATGCCGGTTCCGCCACCCGGCGACACCTGAAGGAGAACATGAATGACGAGAACGGTGCGAGCGGCGTGACCGGGGGGCGGCTCGCGACAGCGCGTGAACTCGGCGGCGTTGGGGTGCGAAAGATGTTGCAGCGCGGCGGAATTATCGAAGAATCAGTGACACCACTATCGACCGACCCGCCCGCCGTAGCTCAATTGCTGGGTGCACCGTGGTACGACGAGCGGCTGGCCAAGCTGGCCGACGAGCTGGGCCGCGACGCCGGCGACGTGCGCGCCGAGGCGGCGGGGTATCTGCGCGAGATGGCGGCCTCGCTGGACGAGCGGGCGGTGCACGGCTGGCGCGGGTTCAGCCGCTGGCTGATGCGGGCCTACGACGTGCTGGTCGACGAGGACCAGATTGCGCAGCTGCGCACGCTGGATCGCAAAGCGACGCTGGCTTTCGCCTTTTCGCACCGGTCGTACTTGGACGGCATGCTGCTGCCGGAGATGATCTTGGCCAACCGGCTTTCGGCGGCGTTTACGTTCGGCGGGGCCAACTTGAACTTCTTCCCGATGGGCGGCTTTGCCAAGCGCACCGGGACGATCTTCATTCGGCGTCAGACCAAGGACATTCCCGTGTACCGGTTCGTGTTGCGCGCCTACACTGCCGCGCTGGTACAAGACCACACCAACCTCACCTGGTCGATCGAAGGTGGCCGGACCCGAACCGGCAAGCTGAGACCTCCGGTGTTCGGCATCTTGTGCTACCTCACCGACGCCGTCGACGAAATCGACGGCCCCGAAGTGTATTTGGTGCCGACCTCGATCGTGTACGACCAGCTGCACGAGGTCGAGGCGATGACCACCGAAGCCTACGGCGCGGTGAAACGGCCCGAAGACCTTCGCTTCCTGGTCGGCCTGGCCCGCCAGCAGGGCAAGCGGCTCGGTCGGGCTTACCTCGACTTCGGCGAGCCGCTGCCGCTGCGCAAACGTCTCGAGGAGATGCGCGGCGACGAAGTGGGGACCGGGACCGAGATCGAACGCATCGCCTTGGACGTCGAACACCGGATCAACCGCGCGACAGCGGTCACTCCCACCGCGGTGGTGAATCTGGCGTTGCTGGGTGCGGATCGGTCGTTGTCGATCAGCGAGGTGCTGGCCACCGTGCAACCGTTGGCCAGCTACATCACGGCGCGAAACTGGGCGGTCGCCGGTGCCGCGGACCTGACCAATCGCTCCACGATTCGGTGGACGTTGCACCAGCTCGTGGCCTCCGGCGTGGTCAGCGTGTACGAAGCCGGCACCGAAGCGGTGTGGGGGATCGGCGAGGATCAGCACCTGGTCGCGGCGTTCTACCGCAATACCGCGATCCACATCTTGGTCGATCGCGCCATCGCCGAAACGGCCTTGCTGGCCGCCGTCGAAGGCGCGGAGAAGTCCGCCGACGGCATGGTTTCGCCGGTGACGGTGCGCGACGAGGCGTTGAGCTTGCGTGAGTTGCTGAAGTTCGAGTTCCTGTTCTCCGGCCGTGCCCAGTTCGAGAAGGAGCTGGCCGACGAAGTGCGGCTGATCGGACCGGTGGAGGACACCAGCAAGCCCGCTGCCGCCGCTGACGTGCGGGGGCTGCTGAAGTCGGCCGATCTACTGCTGGCGCACCTGGTGCTGCGGCCGTTCCTGGACGCCTACCACATCGTCGCCGACCGGCTGGCCGCCCTTGAAGAGGAGTCGCTCGACGAAAACGCGTTCCTCGCCGAATGTCTCGACGTGGGCAAGCAGTGAGCTCTTCAAGACCGCGCTGCGGCTGGCGCGCCATCGCGAGCTGGTCGACGGCGCCGACCGGGAGAACATCGCCAAGCGCCGCAAGGAGTTCGCGGACGAGATCGCGACCGCGACTCGACGCGTCAACGCGATCGCCGAGCTCGCCCGGACGCAGTGATTCGCGCCGCGGTCGCTGGCCCAAACAGCTTGCGCGCCATGCATGGGATGGTCAATCGAGCCTAAAGTGGTGGACATGCCGCTTACCGGAGAGTACGAACCGTCACCGTGGGATTGGTCCCGCGAACAAGCCGACAAATACGCCGAATCCGGCGGAGCCGAGGCCGCGGATATGAAGGGCAAGCCCATCATTCTGCTGATCACGATCGGAGCCAAGACCGGCAAGCTCCGCAAGACGCCGCTGATGCGGGTCGAGCACGACGGTGAGTACGCCGTGGTCGCCTCGCTCGGCGGTGCCCCGAAGAACCCGGTCTGGTACTACAACATCGACAAGAACCCACGGGTCGAGTTGCAAGACGGGTCGGTCACCCGCGACTACGACGCCCGTGAGGTGTTCGGAGACGAGAAAGCCGTCTGGTGGGAGCGCGCCGTGGCGGCGTGGCCGGACTACGCGGACTACCAGACGAAGACCGATCGCCAGATTCCGGTGTTCGTGCTGACCCCGGTGAGCTGAGCCGATTAGGCAGCTGACCGGGGGTGCGTGGCACCATTAATCGGTGTCCGCTGAACTGAACGGTCCCCCGAGCACGTCTCCGCTGTGCGCGGCCGACATTGACAGTGCCGCTGAGCGGATCGCTGCGGTAGTCACGCCGACCCCGCTGCAGTTCAGCGATCGGCTGTCGGCGATCACCGGTGCGCAGGTCTACCTCAAGCGTGAGGACCTGCAGATTGTGCGTTCCTACAAGCTACGAGGCGCCTACAACCTGCTGGTGCAACTGTCCGATGAAGAGATCGGCGCCGGCGTGGTGTGCTCCTCGGCGGGCAACCACGCGCAGGGGTTTGCCTACGCGTGCCGCGTCCTGGGCGTGCATGGCCGCGTCTATGTGCCGGCCAAAACGCCCAAACAGAAGCGCGACCGAATCCGCTATCACGGGGGCAGCTCCATCGAGCTGATCGTGGGGGGATCGACCTATGATCTGGCCGCCGACGCGGCACTCGAGGACACCGCGCGCACCGGCGCGACGCTGGTGCCACCGTATGACGACCCGCGCACGATTGCCGGCCAGGGCACCATCGCCGTCGAGGTGCTGGACCAGCTCAACAAACTTGGTATCGGGGAGCCCGGCTTGGTGGTGGTTCCCGTGGGCGGCGGTGGCTGCATCGCCGGCATTACGACCTATCTGGCCGAGCGGACCGACAACACGGCGGTGCTCGGTATCGAGCCGGCCGGCGCCGCGGCGATGATGGCTGCACTGGCGGCCGGCGAGCCGGTGACGCTGAGCCATGTGGACCAGTTCGTCGACGGCGCCGCGGTAAACCGGGCGGGCACCTTGACGCATGCCGCGCTGGCCGCCGCGGGGGACATGGTGTCGATCACGGCGGTCGACGAGGGCGCGGTGTGCACCGCGATGCTGGACCTGTACCAGAACGAAGGCATCATCGCCGAGCCGGCGGGCGCGCTGTCCGTCGCCGGACTGCTGGAAGCCGAAGTCGAGCCCGGATCCACCGTCGTGTGCCTCATTTCGGGCGGCAACAACGACGTATCGCGCTACGGCGAGGTGCTGGAGCGCTCACTGGTCCACCTCGGCCTCAAGCACTACTTCCTGGTGGATTTCCCGCAGGAGCCCGGTTCGCTGCGCCGATTCCTCGACCACGTGCTGGGCCCGAACGACGACGTCACCCTGTTCGAGTACGTCAAGCGCAACAACCGGGAGACCGGTGAGGCGCTGGTCGGTATTCAGCTGGGGTCGTCGGCGGACCTGGACGATCTACTAGTCCGGATGTGCGAGACCGAGATTCACATCGAGAAGCTGCAACCGGGCTCGCCGGCCTACCGGTATCTGCTGCTGTAGTCCGCCACCGCGGGTCGTGCGTGAGGTAGTCCGGCGCTGGGATCGCGGCCTCCAGGTCGTCGGCTGCTAGACGAAACATATTCTTGCATAGTCGAATACACGGATCAGATGGACTGTGCAGCGGTTCCGTCGCCTAACTTCGGTAGCATCCAACTGTGGGTGCAGGAGGCAGAGACGGTGTTCTCGTCTGTGGTGAGACGCTGGTCGACATGGTCCCGGTCGTTGATCAGTCGGCGTTATGGCGATCAGTTCCCGGGGGTGGCCCATACAACACGGCGATCGCCGCGGCCAAGCTTGGTACACGCACGGCCTTGCTCACCCATGTCTCCAACGATGCGTTTGGCCGGCAGTGCGTCGCGAACCTCATCAAAGCGGGTGTCGATGAATCGTTGGTGATGACGCACGACGCCCCAACGACATTGGCCATCGCCCAAGTTGATGAGTTCGGCGTCGCGCAGTACAGCTTTTACTGGCAGGGCACCGCCAACGACGTGGTGTGCTCACCACTTCCTGATGCCGTGCTCGCTCCCACGGTGATCTGGGTCGGCTCGCTCGCGAGTGTGCTCTGGCCGAGCCGTGAGGCGATGCGTAGCTGGATCGTCGAACGGTATCCCGACACCCCCGTCACGTTCGATGTGAACATCCGCCCGACGCTTATCGATGACCGGGAAACTTATGCTCAGCGCATTGCGCCGTGGTTATCCATCGCCGAGGTTGCCCGCGCCAGCGCCGAAGACCTCGAGTTTCTTTATCCGGGAGAATCGATCGAGGATGTGATCGCACGCTGGTTTCACGACCATCCGGGCATTCAGATTGCCCTTGTTACGTGCGGGATTTCGGGATCATTGGCGTTCCAGCGGGGTAGCGATATCCCCCTGAAAACTCCGCCCCTGAAGGTGAGGGTCGCCGATACCGTCGGCGCGGGAGATACCTACACTGGGGCCTTTCTAGAGGGCTTCTACCAGCGGCAGCTTGATCTTCCCCAAGCGTTGTGGCGCGCGGCGGTGGCATCGGCGATCACTTGTACGCGCCCGGGCGCACAGCCCCCCACCGCGTCCGAGCTCGCCGAAGAGTTGCGCCGGCATCCCATCTAGCCAGCCAGGCCTGCCACGGTCGCGCGGGCTCCCCGGGTATACAGGCTGTGCAGTGCGCATTGGTAGGCGTCGACGAAGCGTGACGAGTCGATGAGATCACCGAACACGGTCCGGTTGCCAAGGAAGGCGGTCGGGTCATCGCGCTGACGCCGCGCCATCGGGATCAGCTGCTGTGCCAAGCGATCGGCAATGTCGATGGGATCTCCGTTTTCGTCTATGCCCTCGCAATAGCGGGCCCAGCTCGCGATGATGGCGGCTGCGCATGCAATATCACCGCCAGCGCGGAGCTGGTCCCAGACCACGGGCAGCACGAACTTGGGAATGCGATTGGATGCGTTAGCACACAGACGGGTGATCGTGTCGCCGACGGCCGCATTGGTGAATCGGTCGATCAAAGTGCGCTTGTAGTCGCTCAGATCGATCCCCGGTACAGCTGGCAGCGTGCGGGTGGCCTCGGTATCCATGTAGCGGCACAAGAACTTTGCAAATACCGGATCCTGTGCCACGTCATGCACCCAGCGGTAGCCGGCGAGATATCCGAAATAACAGAGTGCCTGATGGCCGCCATTGAGCAGCCGTAGTTTCATCACCTCGTACGGAGTCACGTCCCCGACCAGTTGCGCTCCTACGTCTTCCAGGCGTGGACGGCCCGAGACGAAGCGGTCTTCGATCACCCACTGCGCGAATGGTTCGGCCACGACTGGCCAGGCATCGTCGATACCGAATTGGTTACGTACAAAGGCGATATCCTCGTCAGTGGTCGCCGGGGTAATGCGATCGACCATAGAGTTCGGGAACGCTCCATGCTGTTCGAGCCACGCTCCAAGCGCGGGGTCGTATGACTGCGCGAATGCGGTGAATGCGGTACGAGTGACAGCACCGTTGTCCGGGATGTTGTCGCACGACAAGATGGTGAAGGGTGCCAGTCCCTGCTCCTTTCGGCACGCCAGTGCAGCGATGACTAACCCGAAAGTGGTTGACGGTATGGCATCTGGCTGAAGGTCTGCCGTGATGGCAGGGTTTGACATGTCGAATTCCCCGGTGAGATCCGAAGTGTTGTAGCCGCCCTCGGTGACGGTCAACGTGACGATTTGGGTTGCCGGATCGGACATTCTCGAGATGACGTCATCGGGGCGGCGCGGCGCATGCAGATATTCAACGATTGACCCGATGACCCTTGGCTCCGAGGTCCCATCAGCGCCGCGAATGTTCAACGTGTACAAACAATCCTGCGCGGCCATCACCTCATCCATGCGCCGATCCGCGGGCAATACACCGACGCCACAGATGCCCCAGTTCCGCTGATCTGGGAGCTCCAGGAGTTGATCAAGGTACCACGCTTGATGTGCACGATGGAATCCTCCGACACCGATATGCACTATTGCGGGCGTAACGTCGGTACGCGAATAGGCTGGAACGTGTACCGGCAGAATGATTCTCGGCAGAGAAATGTCGTTTAGCGCCAGCATCACAGGCCGTGCCATCCTTTTCGTTTCGTTGTTGATCTTGTTTGCGCGAACGGCTTTCCTTGGCGCGCAACACACTATAGAGTCCCAAGCTGTTCTGGTGGCGTCGCTACGCCGTCGTTAATCAATGATGATTGGACGGGAGTTTTTCGACAAATGACGGTGTCAAAGCCCGCCGGCAGGGTTTGGTCAGACGTGAATGATTCACGCGTGGATGTGAATCATTCAAACGAGAATGATTCAGCCGAGAATGATTCACACGTAGGCGAGAACGATTCAAACGGGAATCAGTTAGACGAGAATTCCGGGCGATTCGCATACCCGCTCACGGCGACAATTGAGGAGACTAGCGAGGGTAAGTTCACCTCGATATTGATGGTCGGTGCCTTGGTTTCGGTGATCTCGTCGCTGCTCTACGGCTACGATACCGGCATCATTTCTGGTGCGTTACTGCAGATCCGCGCTCAATTCCAGATGGACGACCAGACCACCGAGATGGTGACCTCCGCGATTTTGGCCGGAGCGATCATCGGTGCGCTGGCGGGCAGTAAGCTCAGTGAGAGATTCGGCCGCCGCAGGACCGTAATGATGCTGTCGCTGGTCTTCGTCGTGGGCTCGCTTGCCTCGGCGCTCGCGCCCGCTGCGCTGGAACTTGCCATCGCCCGGGTCATCCTGGGATTCGCCGTAGGCGGTGCAACCCAGACGGTACCCATGTACATAGCCGAGCTTGCGCCGTCTAATCACCGCGGACGCCTCGTGTTGACGTTCCAGATCGGAATCGGCGCCGGAATTGTCATTGCCACCATTGTCGGTGCTGCGCAATCAATATCGTGGCGTATCGCTATCGGCTGTGCCGCACTGCCAGCGCTTCTCATGCTGGCGATGGCGTGGCGATTGCCGGAGAGTCCCCGCTGGCTGGTAGAGCAGGGACGTCATGTCGAGGTTGCACGCGCTGTCCTGCAACGACTTCGAGGGCAGTCTGCGAGCGTTGACTCGGAGTTGGCGGGCATAGTCGCAATCGACGACGAACAACGTCAGGCAGCCCGTCATGAGAGCGGATGGCGGGGCCTGCGGCGGCCATGGGTTCGTCCCGCGTTGGTTGTCGGCTGCGGAATAGCCATATTCACTCAGCTCAGCGGAATCGAAATGATCGTCTACTATGCGCCAACTATCCTGACCAGCAACGGGTTCAATCACTCGACGGCGCTTCAAGTCAGTGTTGGCCTGGGTGTCACCTACCTGATCATGATGATCGCCGGGTTATCCGTCGTCGATGTCGTCGGTCGCCGGCGCCTCACGCTGATGATGGTCCCCGGGGCGGCGATATCTCTGTTCGTACTGGGCGGGTTGTTCGTCACCGGTCACAGTGATCGCGACGATGTTCCGTTCATTGTGACCTGCCTGATCGTATTCATGTTCTTCAACGCAGGTGGCTTGCAGCTCATGGCATGGCTCACTGGTTCGGAGATCTATCCGCTCTCGGTCCGCGGTGCGGGGACCAGCGCCCAGGCTGTGACGCTGTGGACAACCAACTTGTTCATCACACTGACCCTGCTGACGTTGATCAACGCGGTAGGGGTCGGCCAGACGATGTGGCTCTACGGGCTGTTCAACGTCTTGGCGTGGATATTCGTATTGGTGAAGATGCCTGACCTCACCGGCCGCAGTCTCGAAGACATCGAACAGAAGTTGCGTAGCGGTCATTTTTGCCCAGCGGACTTTCAGCGCCCTAGCCATTCTGAGCCGACGGCCTAGCCCGTCACCGCGAGTAGTGGATTAGATAGTCCGGCACCGGGATAGCGGGATCCAGGTCGTCGGACGGTATCGGTGCGCCGGCCGTCAGGGTCAGCGGAACCACACCGGCCCAGTACGGCAGCGATAAATCCTCCGGCTCATCGGTGGGCCCGAACGGGGCCACCTTCGCCGAAACCTCGACCAGATCCAGGGCGAGCACCGCGGTCGCGGCGAGCTCCCGAGCATTCGGCGCCCTGCAGTCGGTGGAGCGTCCGGGTGCGATGTGGTCGAGCAGCCCCGCCAGCGCCGGCAACTTCTCCGCCGGGTCATCGACCAGGCGTGCGTCGCCGACGACGATCACCGAGCGATAGACGAACGAATGTTCCAGCCCCGAACGGGCCAGCACCAGCCCGTCGATCAGGGTGGCGGTAACGCAGACGGGCAGGGCCTCCCTCGCGTTCAGCATGGGCCGGCTGCCGGTGGAACCGTGCAGGTAGAGGGTCTCGCCGAGGCGGGCGTGCGTGGTCGGCAGCACCACCGGACGGCCTTCGTTGAGGTAGCCCAGGTGACAGATCAGGGCCTCGTCAAGGATGCGATGGACGGTCTCGCGGTCGTAGCTGGCACGGTCGGAGTAACGCGTGGGCGTCGTTCGAGACGTGCGGCGGTACGCGGTTTCCATCGAGTTGCCCTTCTTTTTGTAATAGTACATACTGTCGTATGTGCCAGTGCAATACAGCATAGCCGGGACGGGCGCGGAGTCGATAGCCGCCAACATCGAAGAGGGAATCTCGACGGGCGCGCTGGCGCCCGGCGACGCCTTACCCCCGGTGCGGGACCTGGCGGCGCGACTCGGCGTCAATGCCAACACCGCCGCCGCGGCCTACCGGCTGCTGCGCGATCGCGGGGCTGTCGAAACCTCGGGGCGACGGGGCACCCGGGTGCGTCACCGGCCCGCGACCACACCGCGCTCGCTACTCGGTCTGGACATCCCGGTGGGCGTCCGCGACCTGTCCACCGGCAATCCAGACTCCACGCTGCTACCTATTGCTGCTGTGCCACAACGTTATTCGGATCTAGCGCCGGTGCTGTACGGAGACCCCGCCATGTCGCCGGAGTTGGTCGACTACGCACGTACAACGCTGGCCGCCGACGGTATTCCGGCCGATCATCTGGCGATCACGAGCGGGGCGCTGGACGGCACTGAACGGGTGCTCACCGCGCACCTGCGCCCCGGCGAGCGGGTGGCTGTCGAGGATCCGGGCTGGGCGAACCTGCTGGATTTACTCGCCGCACTCGGCTTTTCGGTCGAGCCGGTGCGTGTGGACGATGATGGCCCACTGGTTTCCGACGTCGCGGGGGCGCTGGACCGTGGCGTGCGCGCGCTGATCGTCACCACCCGCGCGCAAAACCCGACCGGCGCGGCGCTGTCTGCGCAACGCGCCGAGCAGCTGCGGGAATTGTTGGCGGGCCGCGACAACGACGTGCTGCTCGTCGAGGACGATCACTGCGCCGGCATTTCCGGTGTGCCGATACATTCGTTAGCGGGATCGAGCAGCCACTGGGCGTTCGTCCGATCGGTATCGAAAGCCTACGGCCCCGACCTGCGGGTAGCGGTGCTCGCCGGAGATCAGCGCACCGTCGAGCGGGTGCACGGACGATTGCGGCTCGGGCCGGGATGGGTGAGCCACCTGCTGCAAGACCTGGCGGTGAGCCTGTGGTCCGACGAGGCCGCGTCGCGTCTCATCGGCCAGGCGGAGCGGCGCTACACGGCCAACCGGACCCGGCTACGCGCGGCGTTGGCCGACCGCGGTATCACCGCTTACGGCCGCTCGGGGCTCAACGTCTGGATCCCGGTGCCCGACGAGACGGTCGCGATCACCCGGCTGCTCAACGCGGGTTGGGCGGCGGCACCGGGATCCCGGTTCCGGATCGGCACGTCCGCCGGAATCCGGTTGACCATCGCCGATTTGAGCGACGGCGAGATCGATCCGCTGGCCGAAGCGATCGCAGACGCGATGCGCGCCGCCGACCGTTCCAGCGTGTGACCTCAGACTTGCGGCCGGGCGCCCAGGGCGTCGTGAAATAGCGCGTTACGCAGGGCGAGCTCGCGGGGGTCGCTGACCAGGTGAAAGCCCAGCTTGTTCATCACGTAGCCGTATCCGATGCCGGTGTCTGGATCGGCGAACCCGAACGAGCCGCCCGCGCCCGGCGTTCCGAAGGCATTGTCGGACGACCCGAAGATGCACCAGGGAATGGGCTTGTTGAAGCCCAGGGAGAACGTGGTGTCGACATGTAACACCTTGTCGCGCAGTCCTTTTGTCGGCGGGAGCGCAGACTTGTGCAGAGCTTCGAGAGTGCCGCCGGTCAAACCGAGCTCCGCACCGCCGGTGGCGGCGCTGCCGTACAGCTTGGCGATCGACCGTGCGGTGCCGGTGCCATTCACGGCGGGCATCTCGACGACGCGCAGCTCGTCGCGGTTGAAGTCGGCGAGGTCTTTGATTCCTTTGGCGACGGTGAGCGCGGGCATTGCGAGGTCGAACGGGTTGAACAATCCCAGCACCAGGCGGCGCGGCATGGTGTTCAGATGAAAGAGTGCCTGGGGCAAGGACCAGGCGTCCAAGTGCGCGACGCGATCGCGGTCGATGCAGGCCGGCAGCCCGATGTACAAGTCCAGCTCCAGCGGCCCGGCGATTTCTTCGGCGAAGAACCGGCCCAGTGAACGCCCGGCGGGGTCGGTGCGGCGGATCAGTTCGCCTTCGTACCAGCCAAGCGTGATGCCGTGGTAGCCGTGTCGCGTCCCGGGCCGCCACGCCGGCACCTGCGCCGCGAGCTTCGCCGACATCCCCGGCGGGTCGGCCAATTCCGGCAATGTCAGCGGCGGTTTCACGACGGGCAACCCGGCCTGGTGTGACAGCAGCTGGCGCACCGTGACCGCCTCTTTGCCGGCCTGGCCGAATTCGGGCCAGTAGTCGGTGACTTTGCCGTCATACGACAGATAGCCCCTGGAGGCGGCCACCGCAACAGCAAGGGAGGCAATTCCTTTGGTGGTCGAGAAGACATTGACGAGGGTGTCCTGCTGCCACGGTGTGCGGCTGCCCCCGTTGCGATAGCCGCCCCATAAGTCGACGACCTTGCGGCCGTCCCGATAGACCGCGATCGCCGCGCCGATCTCCTTGCCGCTGCTCAGGTTGCGGCGGAAGGCGTCGGCAACCTTGCCGTAGCCCTCGTCGACGTCGCCCCCGACGAGATCGGGTGGTATCTGAACCTTTTGCGCCATATTTGCTCCGTCGCAGTTATCGGTGCGGTGATGGTAGCGCTAGCGGACCAGGGCGTGGTAGATCGAAATGGATCCGCTGACTGTGTCGAATACCTGCGCTTCCGTGACGCGGTCGAAACCTACCTCTGCCATCAGTTCCGGTAGCACTCCTTGGGCGTTCGGCTCGGTGTTGTCGAACCCGTCACCCTTCTGCACGAGACGAAACCGCTTGCGCATCTTCGCGGTGCGCTGCAGTCCGTAGTCGGCGACGTGCAGGCTGCCGCCGGGTCGCAGGGTCTCGCGCATAGCGGCCAGACCGGCGCGCTTCTCCTCAACCGGCACCTGATGAAAGACTAGTGACGACAACACCTTCGTGACCCCGCGGCCACCCAACAGCTTCGCGGCGTCGCGCGCGTATCCGGCCAGCAGCTCGACCGGTGGCGACACCCCGGCAAGTTTCGCCCGCGCTCGCTCGCGAATCGCCGCGTCCGGGTCGATGCCGATCAGTGTCGCCGACGGGCAGTCGCGTGCCAGCAGTCGCAGCTGTGTACCCGTGCCGCAGCCGATGTCGGCGATCACGTCGCCGGGCACGGGGGCCAGTTGCGCGAGGAGTGCCGGGCGCCAGCGCCGAGTATTCGTCAGTAGGAAGCTCAGCGCGTCGTAGGTCCACAACTGCGGAGCTGCCGGCACGAAATTTTTGGCAGGGGGCTCGGCCATGCGCCGAGTTTACGGCTATCCGTGACGCAGGATCGCGACCGAATAGCCGTCCAGCGTCGTGCCCTCGCCGCTGCCGGTCGGTTCGCCCCACGTGAGGACGACGTCTCCAGCGACCGGTACCGTCACCGGTTCGGCGCCGAGGTTGCACACGATGCGTAACTGCCCGCGGGACAAGGTGATCCAGCGCAGTTCCTCGTCGTAGTCGACGGTGAGGTGTGCCAGCCAGGGGTCGGCGATGTCCGGGTGGTTGCGCCGCAAGGCGATCAGGCCCCGGTAGAAAGCCAGCAGCCGCGCATGTTCGCCAGCGTCGACCTCGTCCCAGTTCAGCTTGGAGCGCGCAAATGTCTGCGGATCCTGCGGATCGGGGATTTCGTCGGCATCCCAGCCGTGCTCGGCGAACTCGGCTTTACGCCCCTGAGCGGTGGCTTGGGCCAGCTCGGGTTCGGGGTGCGAACTGAAGAACTGGAATGGCGTCGAGGCTCCCCACTCCTCGCCCATGAAAAGCATTGCGGTGTAAGGCGATAGGAGAACCAGAGCGGCCTTGATCGCCAACTGTCCACCGGTCAGGTACTGCGACGGCCGGTCCCCGATCGCGCGGTTGCCGACCTGGTCGTGTGTGCAGGTGTAGGCGACTAATCGACTGGCCGGGATGGCTTTGGTGTCCAGCGGGCGACCGTGCCGGCGCCGCCGGAACGACGAATAGGTGCCGGCGTGGAAGAAGCCGCGGCGCAGTGTGTCCGCCAGCGTGGCCAGCGACCCGAAGTCGGCGTAATACCCCTGCCGCTCGCCGGACACCGCGGTGTGGATGGCGTGGTGAATATCGTCATCCCACTGCGCGGTGATCCCGTAGCCGTACCGATCCCGCGGGGTGATCAGCCGCGGGTCGTTGAGGTCGCTTTCGGCGACCAGGGACAGCGGCCGGCCCACCTGTTGTGACAGCCAATCGGTTTCGCCTGCCATCTCTTCGAGGATATGCACGGCCGTGGTGTCCACCAGCGCGTGCACGGCGTCCAGCCGCAGACCGTCGGCATGGAAGTCGCGCATCCAGCGCAGTGCACAGCCGATGATGTAACGCCGTACCTCGTCGGAGTAGGCGTCGGCGATGTTGACACCTTCCCCCCACGGGTTGCTCGCCGACGACAGGTACGGGCCGAACCGCGGTAAATAGTTTCCCGATGGGCCGAAGTGGTTGAACACCGCGTCGATCAAGACGCCCAAACCACGCGCATGGCACGCGTCGACGAACCGGACCAGGCCGTCCGGTCCGCCGTAGGGCTCGTGCACGCTGTACCAGAGCACGCCGTCGTATCCCCAGCCGTGAGTTCCGGCAAAGGAATTGACCGGCATCAGCTCGACGAAATCGATTCCGAGATGGACCAGATGGTCGAGTTTCTCGATCGCGGCATCGAAAGTACCTGCGCCGGTGAATGTCCCGATGTGCAATTCGTAGATCACCGCGCCTTCGACCGACCGGCCGGCCCACTCGCTGTCCGTCCAGCTGTCGCTGGCGTGCCATAACTGTGAGCGGGCGTGCACCCCGTCGGGTTGACGGGCTGATCGCGGGTCGGGCAGCACCGTGGGGTCGTCGTCGAGAAGGAACCCGTAGCGGGCGTCGCCCGGCGCGTCGACTACTGCGTGCCACCAGCCGTCCTGCGTGCGGGTCATCGCGTGCACCGCTGCGTCGATATCGAGGCGTACCAACGCGGGTTTGGGAGCCCAGACCCGGAACTCAGCCATTGTTTCGCTCCAAGAGCACGGCGGGCAGGTTCGCGAACAATTCCCCGGTCGACGTGGGCCCGTTGGCCATCGCGCCGGTGAGGGTGTCGGTCCAGGACCCCTCGGGTAGCGGCAGCACGGTGTTGCCCCAACCTATTTCGGCCAGTCGCACCGTCCAGCGACTGACCGCGACCAGGATGTCGGCACCGCGCCGGAAAGCCACGACATGATCGCTGGCGTCGCCGCTGGCCAGCACCGGAAGGTAGTCGCCATATCGGAAGGTGTCCGGGTGTGAGCGACGTAGCCGCAGCGCCGTGGTGACGACCCGCAGTTTCGGGTGTTCCAGGTCTGCGAGAGCGGCTGTGCGAGAGGCATAATCGACGGGTCGGCGGTTGTCCGGGTCGACCAGGCTGTCGTCCCACAGCTCGGTGCCTTGGTAGACGTCGGGAATGCCGGGCACGGTGAGCGCGAGCAGTTTCTGGCCCAGCGCATCACTGGCGGCGTGCGGATTGAGTTGGGCGACAAGCTCGGTCAGCTGGCCGGCCACCGGCCCGTCCAGCACCGTGTCCAGCCAGCGATGGGTCGCGTCCTCGAACCCGGTGTCCGGGTCGTTCCACGAGGTATGCACTGCCGCTTCCCGGATCGCTTTCTGGGCGTATCCGTGCAGCCGATCGCGCAACTGGTCGGTGATCTCACCGCTGCGCGGCCATACTCCGAAGATGTTCTGCCACAAGAACTGTCCGGTCGCGGGATCGGGGGAGGGCACCTCGATTTCCCAGCGGGCGAGGAACTCCGTCCACAGTGCGGGCACCTGCGACAGCACCGCGATGCGGGCGCGTACATCCTCGCCGCGTTTGGTGTCATGGGTGGACAGCGCGGTCATCGCGTGTGGCCACAGCCGGGCCCGGGCGGCGGCGCTGTGGTGAAATTCGGCGGCGCCAACGCCGAAGCGATGTGGTTCGCCGCCCACCTCGTTGAGCGAGACGAGCCGGGCGTCGCGGTAGAAGAGGCAGTCCTCCACGGCTTTGGCCGTCACCGCGCCGCACAGTTGTTGCAGGCGCGCCGCGGGTTCGCCACCGTGCGCCAGCGCCGAGGCGAGAATCTGCAGTGCGGGCCCGAATTCCGGTCGGGCGGCTTGAGTTTCGGCGAGCGCGGTCGGCAGGATCGCGGCCAGGCCAAGGTAGTCGCTGCGGTACACGTCGATGTGGCTGAGCAGGGCGGCCACCGCGTCGGGCAGCAGCGGGTGGTCGGTGCCGGCGGCAGCCACGATGGCTCGTCGCAACCTGGCCAGCTCGCTGCCGAGTGTCCCGGTGGCCACCGCAACCTTGAGGTCCGCCAACAGCTGTGGAATGCCGTGATAATCCATCCCCGTGGACTCGACCAGCTCGGTCAACGCCGGGGCCCCGGCCGGGTCGACGAAAACTCCGCCGAGTTCCCGCAATACGTCGTAGCCGGTGGTGCCCTCGATCGGCAGGGTGGGTTCCAGGGCCTCGTCGACGGCCAGGATCTTCTCGATCACTATCCACGCGTCTGCGCCCAACAGGTTACGCAGCCATGCCAAATAGCCGCTCGGGTCGGTTAGTCCGTCCGGGTGGTCGATGCGCACGCCGTCGACAAGTCCTTCGCGGAACCAGCGAGCGATCTCGGTATGGCTGGCGTCGAACACCGCGCGATCCTCCTGGCGCAGCCCGGCCAGCGACGTGATCGAGAAGAACCGCCGATAGCCGACGATCCCGCGGCGCCATCCGACCAACCGATAATGCTGGCGTTCGTGCACCTCAGCGCCGGTGCCGGTGCCGTCGCCGGTGCCGGGGGCGATCGGCAGCGCCAGGTCGCCCAGTCGCAGCTGCTCACCGTCCACCGACAGGGCGGCGACATCGTCGTCGGAACCCAGCACCGGCAGCACGATGCGGCCTTGCTCGTCGAGGTCCCAGTCGATGTCGAAAAATGTCGCGTAGACCGATGATCGGCCGTGCCGCAACACGTCCCACCACCACGCGTTCTGCTGAGGCTGATCGACCCCGACGTGGTTGGGGACGATGTCGACGACTAGGCCCATGCCGCGCGCCTTGGCCGCCGCGGACAGCCGGGCCAGGCCCTCGGCGCCGCCGAGCTCCGGCGACACCGTCGTCGGGTCGGCGACGTCATATCCGTGAGTCGACCCGGTGATCGCGGTCAGGATCGGGGACAGGTACAGATGCGACACCCCGAGTCCGTCCAGGTATTCGAGCAGGTTTTCCGCGTCGGCGAAGGTGAACGGGCTTCCACTAGAGGGACCGCGCATTTGTAACCGGTAAGTGGAAAGCACCGGAAAAGCCATATTTCAGGCGGTCTTTCGCAGGATCAGCGCCGAGCAGGCCGGCATGGTCAGCTTTTCCTCGGCGGCCACCACCAGGTCGGCATCCCCGGCGGGATGGTTGGTATCGATCTCCACGGTCCATTCGCGCGCATAGTCGTCTTGCGGTGTGACGAACTCCACCTCACGCTTGTGGGCGTTGAAGCACAACAGAAATGAATCGTCGACCACGCGTTCGCCCCGGGCGTCGGGTGCGGTGATGGCCTCGCCGTTGAGAAACACCGCGACACATTTGTCGAAGCCCTGATTCCAGTCGTCGTGCGTCATCTCCCGGCCGCTGGCAGTCAGCCAGGCGATGTCGCGGACTTCGTCCCCACTTCGGATCGGCTCGCCGTCGAAGAATCTGCGCCGGCGAAACACCGGATGCTTCTTGCGCAACTTGGTGACTTTGCGGGCGAAGGCCAGCAGATCGGGGTTCTTGTCCACCAAAGTCCAGTCGATCCAAGCTAATTCGGAGTCCTGGCAGTAGGCGTTGTTGTTGCCCTGCTGGGTGCGCCCCAGCTCGTCGCCGTGCGCGATCATCGGCGTGCCCTGGCTGACCATCAGGGTTGCCCAGAAGTTGCGCATCTGTCGGCAGCGCAGCTCGGTGACCTCGGGGTCGTCGGTGGGGCCTTCGACGCCGCAGTTCCACGACCGGTTATGACTCTCCCCGTCGCGGTTGTCCTCGCCGTTGGCCTGATTGTGTTTCTCGTTGTAGGAGACTAAGTCACTGAGGGTGAACCCGTCGTGCGCGGTGACGAAGTTGATGCTGGCGCTCGGGCGTCGGCTGCTTGCTTCATAGAGGTCCGACGACCCGGTCAGCCGGGAAGCGAACTCGCCCAGGGTTGCGGGCTCACCCCGCCAGTAGTCACGCACAGTATCGCGGTACTTCCCGTTCCACTCCGTCCACAAACCCGGGAAGTTGCCCACCTGGTAACCGCCCTCGCCGACATCCCACGGCTCGGCGATCAATTTGACCTGGCTGACGATCGGATCCTGTTGCACCAGATCGAAGAACGCGCTCAGCCGATCCACGTCGTGCAGCTCGCGGGCCAGCGTGGCGGCCAGGTCGAAGCGGAACCCGTCGACGTGCATTTCGGTTACCCAGTAGCGCAGCGAGTCCATGATCAGCTGCAGGACGTGCGGGTGGCGGGGGTTCAGGCTGTTTCCGGTGCCGGTGTAGTCCTTGTACAGCCGCAGGTCCTCGTCGACCAGTCGGTAGTAGGCCTCGTTGTCGATGCCGCGGAAATTGACGGTCGGCCCCAGATGGTTGCCTTCCGCGGTGTGGTTGTACACCACGTCGAGGATGACCTCGATGCCGGCTTCGTGCAGACTGCGCACCATCATCTTGAATTCGGCGACCGCGCTGCCCGCTTGCCGGTTCGATGCGTACTGGTAGTGCGGGGCGAAAAACCCGAATGTGTTGTAGCCCCAATAATTTCGCAGCCCGAGGTCGAGCAGTCGTTCGTCGTGCATGAACTGGTGCACCGGCATGAGTTCCAGCGCGGTGACGTTGAGTGACTTGAGGTGATCGATGATCACCGGATGGGCCAGCGCGGCGTACGTGCCGCGAAGTCCCTCGGGGATGCCGGGATGGGTTTTGGTCAGGCCCTTGACGTGGGCCTCGTAGATCACCGTCTCGTGGTATGGGGTCAGCGGCGATCGATCGAATGCCCAATCGAAGAACGGGTTGATCACCACGCTGGTCATCGTGTGTCCCAGTGAATCGATCATCGGGGGAGTTCCGGTGATCGCGGTGTCGCCGTTCGGGTCGACGGCGTTCAGGTCATAGGAGAACAACGCCTGGCCCCAGGTGAAATCCCCGTCGAACGACTTCCCGTACGGGTCAAGCAGCAGCTTGCTCGGGTCGCACCGGTGTCCGGCCGCCGGATCGAAGGGGCCATGCACCCGAAATCCATACCGTTGACCGGGTGTGATGTTCGGCAGATACGCGTGCCACACATAGCCGTCGACCTCGTCGAGCGGGATTCGTGATTCGTTGCCGCGCTCGTCGATCAGGCACAAGTCGACCTTTTCGGCGATCTCGGAGAACAGCGAAAAGTTAGTGCCCGCCCCGTCATAGGTGGCCCCAAGGGGATAAGAGTCCCCTGGCCAAACGGTGGGCAGCGTGGGTGTGGCTTCATTCGGTGTCGCAGCACCCGAAGCTGCGGCCGGTTCGGAAGCCGGGTTGGTTAACGGCACCACACGACCTTATCCGCGGTCGACGTTCCTGTCCGAGCTACCACCAGCCGGTGGCAGCCGCGATCTGGCGGCCCAGCTCGTCGGCCATGGTCCGCATGTACGTGGGCGTCAGGTGATGAGCACCGTGGTAGATCAGCACATTTCCTTCGACTGGACGGCAAACATCAGTGCGGCAGATGGCATCTGACATATCGAGCACCTTGAGCGCCGGGAACTGCTCGACGAAGTCGAGGGTTTGGTTGTAATCGGACAGCAAGTCGGAACGCTTGATCGCGCACGACGTGGCGTTGCCGCCCTTTTTGGCCAGGCAATCCGCGGGGTCGAACGGCTGGCCGTCCTTGACCAGCCAGGGCGTGTCGCGCATGCCGAGGATCGGAATGTTGTTGTCGGACAACGTCTGCCAGATCCCGATGTAGGTCGCTGGCATCACGTCACCCGACTTGATATTCCATGGCCGCGTTGTTGTGGTGAACACGTAATCGGGCCGGTCGGCGACCAGCTTGTCCATCGTTGTTCGTACCCACTCGCGGCACTGTGGGTAGGGCGCGTTGTTGCCCATGATCAGCGGGACTTGCTCGGTGGACAACGGGCAGCCCATTTTGAGATATGTCACAACTTTGAATTGATGCGCGTGGCCGAGCAGATCCAGCGCCGGCAGCCAGTGTTCGGCGTGCGAGCCGCCGGCCAGTGCGATGGTCCGGGTGGCGGCGAGGTCGCCGTAGATGCAGTTGACCACTGCCGGGTTGACGAAGTCACTGATGCAGCCATCATGTGTCGAGACCGGCAGGTCGTCCTTCACCTCTAGGACGCTGGGTCGCATCGGCAGCGTCGGCACCCGCACGTGTTCGGTCAGGGCGCGGGCACCGGGATAGTCCTGCGGGTTGAGTACGGACAGTCCTTTGCCGGCGGCCCGCAAGACCGTCACGTGCTGACGCCAGGTGAACGAGGTCGCGGTCAGTGTGACGCCCAGCAGCACGACTGCGGTGCCCAGCGCCATCGTCGGCCGGCGCAACCCCGACCACCAGGGCAGCTCCGCGGCGGCCGTTGCCGGTGCAGATCGCTGAGGTGCCCGGTAGCGCAGCGGATCCTCGACGAGCTGGGTGGTCAGGTACGCGAGCACCCCGGAGACCAGCAGCACCCCCGCGCCTTCGACGAAGTTCACGTGCTTGTGGCCGGTGTAGGACAGCCAGAAGATGAGCAGCGGCCAGTGCCACAGGTACAGCGAGTACGCGATGGCGCCCAGCTCGACCAGGGGCCGGGTGGCCAGCAGCCGATTGGGCAGCGGCATCCGGCCGTCGGTGTCGGGGTCGCCCTGCAGGTTGGCGCCGGCGAGGATCATCAGCATGGTGGCCCCGACGGGCACCAGCGCCCAGGGGCCGGGAAATTCGTCGACGCCGTCGATCAGCGCGCCGCAGGACACGATCGCTGCCAGCGCGACGGCGGCGACGGTGCTGCGCAGCCACATCGGCCAGCGGATGTAGACCACGACCGCACCGACGAGCACGCCCAGCAGCAACTCCCAGCCGCGCGCGAAGCTGTCGTAATAGGCGATCGACTGGTCATCGATGTGGGCGAAGATCGCGTAGCCGAACGAGGCCACCGTCAGGATGCTCAGCAGCACCAAGAACAGGGTGCGCAGCTGAGTCTTGAGCGGGCGCCGGAACAGCACCGTGCAGCCGGCGATCAGCAAAAGGAAGGTGACATAGAACTGCCCCTGCACCGACATCGACCAGATGTGCTGCAACGGGCTGACGGCTTCGCCCGCCCGCAGGTAGTCCGACGCGGTGTTGGCCAGCTCCCAGTTCTGGTAGTAGCCGAGGCTGGCCAGGCTCTGGTCGGCGAAGGTCTCCCAGCGCGTTTGCGGTTGCACCAGGATGGTGAGCACCGCACACCCGGCCAGCACCACGACCAGAGCGGGAACCAGACGGCGAATCAGCCGGATCACTTCTGCTACGGGCGACAGCGACACAGTCGGGTTGAGCGCGGCGCGCAGGACCTTACCGCCGAAGAAGAACCCGGACAGCGCCAGAAACACGTCCACACCGCCGGAGACCCGGCCAAACCAGATGTGGAACACGGCGACCAGCGCGATCGCGATCCCGCGCAAGCCGTCGAGATCGAAGCGATAGAAGCCCGCAGATCCCGTGGTGAGCGCGCCGGTAGCGCCAGGTTTCGCCGTGGCGGCTGGCGGCGGATGCGGTGACGTGGTCTGCATGATCACCGTTAACTTACCCAAAAACGCCACCTGCTCTTGAGCGCTCACCTCGCGGCGATGCTGCTCAGCGGAGCAAGTGGCGTTTTTCCAGCGGTCGCGAAACCTACCGGCCGAAACCCGTCGGGGCCGGCTGCAGGAGCGACTGCAGCGACGGCAACTGCGGAATTGGAGCCGGTTGCGCGGGCGTCACCTGTTGCACCGGCGCCTGTTGGGGCGGCAGTTGCTGCAAAGGCGCTTGCTGCAGCGGAGCCTGCTGCAGCGGTGCCCCGATAACCCGAACGAGGTACGGCGTCATGCCGTTGACGCGCACCGGTGACACCTGCACGACATCGCCCACCTCGAGCATCTGGTTGTTGCCCAGGTACATCGCGACGCTTTGCGTGCCGTCGGGACCGTAGAAGAGCATGTCGCCCTTCTGCGCTTGCTGCGGCAGTACCTTCTGGCCGGCCCGGTAGATCGCGCCGGACGAACGCGGCAGCCTGATGCCCGCGCCGGCGTAGGCGTACTGCATCAGGCCCGAGGCGTCGAAGCCGACGGTGTTGATGCCGGTGCCGGTGCCGCGGGAGGGGCCGGTGATGCCGCCCCCGGCCCACGAGAACGGCACGCCGCGCTGCGAAAGACCACGCATGACGACGACGTCGGTGGCCTGCTGGTAGTCGGTGGCCCGCACGCTGGGGTCGGCGGCGGCGATCACCGGGGTGGCGGCCATCGGCGCCGCCAGCATGGCGAGGCCGATGGCAAACGAATAGATGCGCTTCATTGGAGTTCCAACCTTCCTGAACTCGGTCGGGATAAGGCCTTCGCGCGGTGGCGCGTTGGCGGCCGTTCGATGACTCGCGCAGACCCCTTCGTTGGGATCGAACGCCGCCTCCTTGCGGGGACGTGAATCAGTCGGTTCACCCGGTGAGTCACACCAGTCACTACAGACACTTTTACAACAGAACTCACACCCGGAAAATAGCTGGTAAGCTCGATGAAAGATTTTTTGTCGGACCGTGACCGGAAGGTGACCGCCGAGCTCAAATCTTTATCGGCGGTTGTGATTTTGGTCTCACGCCGGTGCGTGATCGTAACGGCCGAACGACCCCGTTCGAATCAGTGCCAATACCGCGAGCTGAAGACGGTGAGCGAATCGCCGATCACGGAACTCACCATGATGATCGCCAGCGACAGCACCGGCCAGAAGGACATGTACCAGCCCTTTAGCAGGGAAACGAACGGTCCGATCCCCGCCGCCGCGATCGCCGCACCGATACCGCCCCAGGCCACCGGGTAGATGTACACGTCGATTCCGAAGGGCACCAGTCCACACGATTCGTCCGAACACACCTCGTGCAGGAAGCCGTAGAGCCTGGTCGGCCAGGTTGTCGCCGTGGCCAGGATGACGAGCAGCGTCACCAGTGTCAGCGTGGCGATCAGGTCCCAGGGCGCCACCCGAAGGCGAATGACATGTGATTTCTGTTCGTCAGAATCGTTGGTGCCGTATGGCATTGGCTGAAAATTGGCCGGGTCGCCGGACTGCTGAGCCCTCGGCGGGGACCCGGCGCCCTCGCCGCGGTGCGAGTCTTCGAACGGGAACGGCAACGCCATGCCGATAGATGCTCCCCGATGGCTGGGTTTTGTGCGACCCGGCTGCTTTACTCTCGGTTGCTATGCCTGCGGCGACATCCGGGTTGACGCCCGAGCACATCAGCGCGATCGACGCCACGCACGTGTGGCATCCGTACAGCACCATCGGCAGTGAATCCGTCGCCCCCGTGGTGGCCGTGGGTGCCCGCGGCGCCTGGTTGACGCTGGTCAGGGATCGTGAGCGGGTCGAGGTGCTGGACGCGATGAGTTCCTGGTGGACCGCGATCCACGGTCACGGCCACCCGGTGCTGGACGCGGCGCTGACGACCCAGCTGGGCACGATGAATCACGTCATGTTCGGCGGGCTGACCCACGAACCGGCGGCCCGGCTGGCACAGCTGCTGGTGGAGATCACGCCGGCCGGTCTGGAAACGGTGTTTTTCAGCGATTCCGGGTCCGTGTCGGTGGAGGTCGCGGTGAAGATGGCGCTGCAGTACTGGCGCAGCCGCGACCTGCCCGGCAAACACCGGCTGATGACCTGGCGGGGCGGTTACCACGGCGACACATTCACGCCGATGAGTGTCTGCGACCCCGACGGCGGCATGCATTCGCTGTGGGCCGACATCCTGGTCCGGCAGGTCTTCGCGCCACAGGTACCCAGTGACTACGACGCGGCCTACAGCGCGGCCTTCGAGCAGCAACTCGCGGGGCACGCGGCCGAGCTGGCGGCCGTCGTCGTCGAACCCGTCGTCCAGGGCGCCGGCGGCATGCGCTTCCACGATCCGCGCTACCTGCGCGACCTGCGCGACATCTGCAGCCGGCACGACGTGCTGCTGATTTTCGACGAAATCGCCACCGGATTCGGCCGCACCGGGGAGTTGTTCGCCGCCGATCACGCCGGTGTCAGCCCGGACATCATGTGCGTTGGCAAGGCGCTGACCGGCGGATACCTCAGCCTCGCCGCCACGTTGTGCACCACCGACATCGCACACACCATCAGCGCCGGTGAGGCCGGCGCGCTGATGCACGGCCCCACCTTCATGGCCAATCCGCTGGCCTGTGCGGTGTCGGTGGCCAGTGTCGAAGTGCTGCTGGCCACCGACTGGCGGTCGCGGGTCGCCGAGATCGCGGCCGGGCTTGCGCGGGGACTCGAGCCGGCGCGAGCTCTCCCCGGCGTGGCCGACGTGCGCGTGCGCGGCGCCATCGGCGTCATCGAATGCACTGCACCTGTCGACTTGGCCGTGGCCACCCCGGCGGCGCTGGACCACGGCATCTGGCTGCGCCCGTTCCGTAACCTGATCTACGCGATGCCGCCCTACATCTGCGGGCCTGAGGACATCGCGCGGATCACCTCGGCGATGGTCGAGGTCAGCCGGCTCGTCGGCTCTCGTAGTCTCTAAGGCGATGAAGGCACCGATCGAGGTTTCCCCGCTCGCCTGGCTGGAGCCTGTCGAACGGCAGCGCCGGCAGGCCGCGCTGCGTCGCTCACTGCGGCCGCGCCCGGCGGTCGCCACCGAGCTGGACCTCGCCTCCAACGACTACCTGGGACTGTCCCAGCATCCGGACGTGATCGATGGCGGCGTCGCGGCGCTGCGCATTTGGGGAGCCGGGGCGACCGGCTCGCGCCTGGTCACCGGCGATACCGAACTGCACCAGCAATTCGAGGCCGAGCTGGCCGACTATGTCGGCGCCCCGGCGGCGTTGCTGTTCTCCTCGGGATACCTGGCCAACCTCGGCGCGGTCGTCGGGCTCTCGGGCCCCGGTTCGCTGCTGGTCTCCGACGCGCATTCGCATGCCTCGTTGGTGGATGCCTGCCGGCTGTCGCGGGCCCGGGTGGCGGTGACGCCGCACCGCGACGTCGACGCGGTCGATGCGGCGCTGAGATCGCGCGACGAGGAGCGGGCCGTCGTCATCACCGACTCGGTGTTCAGCGCCGACGGCGCACTGGCCCCGCTGGGAGACCTGCACGATGTCTGCCGCCGCCACCGGGCGCTGCTGATCGTCGACGAGGCACACGGGCTCGGCGTGCGCGGGGAGGGCCGCGGGCTGCTGTACGAGCTGGGACTCGCCGGTGCGCCCGACGTGGTGATGACCACGACGCTGTCCAAGGCGCTCGGCAGCCAGGGCGGCGTGGTGCTGGGGCCGGCGCAGGTGCGGGCTCATCTGATCGATGCGGCCCGCCCGTTCATCTTCGACACCGGCCTGGCGCCGGCCGCCGTCGGCGCCGCGCTCGCCGCGCTCGACGTGCTCCGAAGCGAGGTCTGGCGGCCCGCGGCGGTGCTGCGCAATGCCCGTGAACTCGCCCGTGTCTGCGATGTGCTCGAGGCGCCGCAGTCGGCGGTGGTGTCGGTGATTCTGGGCGAACCGGAGGTGGCGCTGGCCGCCGCGACCGCCTGCCTGGACGCGGGTGTGCGGGTGGGCTGTTTTCGGCCCCCCACCGTGGCCGCCGGGACATCGCGGCTGCGGCTCTCGGCGCGTGCCTCCCTGGACGCCGCCGAGTTGGATGTGGCGCGCCGCGTGCTGACCGACGTCCTGGCCGTGGCGCGCCGTTGACTGTCCTGGTCGTCACGGGTACCGGCACGGGGGTTGGCAAGACGGTCGCCGTCGCCGCGCTGGCCGCTTACGCGCGTCAGGCGGGCATCGACGTCGCGGTGTGCAAACCCGTTCAGACCGGCACCGACTCGGGCGACGACGATCTCGCCGAGGTGACCCGGCTGTCCGGGGTCACCGAGACCGCCGGGGTGGCTCGCTATCCGCAACCACTGGCGCCCGTGGCCGCGGCCGAGCAGGCCGGCGCGACGCTGCCCACCCGCGATCAAATGCTCGCGCGTATTCGCCACCTGGATCGCGCGGGCAGGCTCACCCTGGTCGAGGGCGCCGGCGGGCTGCTGGTCGAAATCGCCGATGCCGGCGTCACCCTGCGTGATCTCGCGGCCGACCTGGGTGCTGCGGTGCTGGTCACCGTCACCGCGGAACTGGGCACCCTGAACCACACCGCGCTCACCGTGGAATCACTTGCTGGACAACATATTACATGTGCCGGGCTGGTAGTCGGCAGCTGGCCGCGACAGCCCGGATTGGTGCAGACCTCGAACCTGCCGGCCCTGGCCCGGCTGGCACCGGTGCGGGCCGCGCTGCCCGCCGGAGCCGCCGCGATGAGCGTCGACGACTTCGCTGCGATGAGCGCCGCGGCGTTCGACCCCGACTGGGTGAGGACGCTGGTCGGCTGATGGTGCATTCGATCGAACTGGTCTTCGACCGCGACACCGAGGCCGCTGTCCGCCGGATCGCCGAAGAGCTGGCGGACGCCGGAATCAGCAGCCATGCCGCCAGCCGTCCACACGTCACACTGGCCGTCGCGGAAAGCATTTCGCCCGACGTCGACGAGCTGCTGCGTCCCGTCAGCCAACGGCTTGCACTGGGCGCACTGATCGGCGCGCCCGTGTTGTTCGGCCATAGCAACGCCGTGTTCGCCCGGCTGCTGGTGCCGAGCCAAGAGCTGCTGGCGCTGCACGCCGAGGTGCACCGGCTGTGTCGCCCGCACTTGGCGCCAGCCCCGATGGCCAACAGCCTTCCCGGGCAGTGGACCGCACACGTCACGCTGGCGCGCCTCGTCGGTGAGGCCCAGCTGGGGCGGGCGCTGCGTATTGGCGGCCGTCGGGCGCAGCTGGAGGGTAGCTTTGCCGGCTTGCGCCGGTGGGACGGCAACGAGCGGGTCGAGCACCTGCTTTAGCCGCCGAAGAGCAGGTACAAGCCGGTGAACGTGTAGCCGACCATCACCACCATCATGGTGAGTTGCCCGGTGAGCTGATGGCCGGCCGGCAGCAGCCGCAACGCCTTGTCGTGCGCCGCGATCACTGCGACGATGTGCCCGGTCACCACGCAGGCGACCTTGATGGTGGCCAGCACCGGCGGATGCTGGGACAGCAGGTAGGCCACCTGTAAATGCGCCAGTCCCAACAGATTCCAGCCATGACCGAGTGGATCGGCGAGCGCAATGACGGCCTGCTGTCCGCGCTCGACCAGATAAGACAGGTAGTGGGCGAAGATGTAGCCCACCACGATCGGGATCAGCGAGTGCGCCAGCTGGCCGGGTAGTGCGCGACGCTGCTCGCGGTCCAGCCCGCCGGTTGCCCGCGCGGCCAGCGAAAAGGTCAGTGCGACACACGAAATAAAGACCAGCAACCCGACCGTCTTCAGCTCTGACGACGACAGGGTGACCGGCATGCTGTGCGTCGGCCGCGAAACCCTGTCGGCGAAGTTGCGCCAGGTCGGTGACGACGAGTAGCTGTCGAACGCCGTCGACCCGAGCAGCACCGCCAGCATCGCGACCACTCCGGGCCGCACGGGCAGCGACGGCAGATGATCGAACGGGTTGCCGACAACGATCTGCCCGGTCGTCGTCGACCGGCGAAACGGGGACAGCCGCGACACCGCCATGCTGTACACGCCGAACGGGTCGGCCCTGGCCAGCCAGCGCTGCCCGCACAGCAACGCCCCGACCAGTAACACCACCGCGTACGCCAGCAGCCAAGCCCGCACCCAGGGCAGCGACGCGGAGTTCGGGCTCGCCAGTTCCAGCCAGACGAACGCGAACAGCCCCACCGCGGCCGGGCGGTATCCCCAGCTTTCCGGGCAGGAGAGCCGCGGCCGGCTCAGCCGTTCCGGTAGCGCACGCCGCAGCAGCAGGTACACCGTGCGCATCGGTGAGATCGCTCGCCAGACCGGCCCGACCGCCAGCGACAGCGCGACCAGCCCGACCCACAGCAGCACATAGAACGCCCCGAGCAGACCGTTGGCTTGCGTTTGCGGACCAAAGACCCCGGCCAGCACCGCCCACACCGCGAAAGCCAGGGCCACGGCCGCCGCCGTCCAGCGCGTCGCGCGCGCGTCGACCAGCGTCGTCACCCACACCGGCAGCGGGTGGCCGGGCGCATCCGGATCGAACCGCGGTCGCCGCCAGGCGAAGGCGACCAAAGCGAACGTAAACGTCAGCGCCCACGCCGCACCGACCATCGCGTACAGGTAGGGCACCGGAAGATCGCCCGACCCGCCCAGGCCATGTGCCAGCAGCACAGGATCGGCCGTCACGGTTGGACTTGAATCGTCGCTATCGTGCGGTCCAGGTGATGGAGTTCCACCTCGACGTTGCCGGGGACGTCGACGCTGAAGTGGAAGACTTGATCGGGCGCGGCCGCGAGCTGGAATTTGTGATCGGGCACCGAGTGCACATGCAGCTCATCGGTGGCGTCACTGGCGACGTGCAGGGTGATGTCCTGTTTGACCTTCGCCTGCAGCCTCGCATTCGTCGGAGTGACCTGGCCGTGGGAAATGGTGACGTCGATGTTCAACGGTCCGGCCGTGCCCTGACCCGGCGAACCACCACAGCCGATCACAGCACACATCAGCACCATCACCCACGCTGCAAACAGCCTGCTGCGCAACGTCATTGACTTATGCCGCCCGCGGGAGTGGTTGCTTTTCCTGCACCGGTTCCGGCTCGGACTGGGCATTGTTGATCCGCCCCGCGCCCCACGTCAGGCCGGCGATGACCATCAGCGTCAGGATCAGCACGACGATCGAACCGATGTTGTACAGCCAGCCGGGGGCGTTCTGGTCACGCTCGCGCTGCAGGATGGTGATCTCGTGCACGAACGGCCGGTCGATCGAGGACAGGGCGGGAACCTCGGCCGCGGGAATGGCGTCATCGGCCGGTTCGAAGATCGGTACGCCCGTCATCGTGTAGCCGTCTTGAATCCGCAACAGCGTCTTCCACGAACCCCAGACCGGAACCGGCCGGGTGGACCGGTAGTGGCCCGGGCCGACTTTGTCGAGGCGGTCGATCACCAGGCCACGCTGGTTGTCCATCCGGCCTTGCCAGGACAGAATCGTCACCCAATCCGGCTGCGAGCCAACCGTATTGGCCGGCGTCAGCTGCACATCGGCGGACGCCATGCGCTTGCCGGGGGCGCTGGGTAGCTCGGCCAGCGTGATGGCGGCCCTGCCTTGTTGCGGCACCACGATATGCAGGCCGTTGGCCACCGCGCCGCCGATCACCAACACGGTCGCCACCACCACCGAGATACCGATCGAGCGGCTCGGCAACCGCTGCCCGGTCAACACCATGCCGAACAGCGCTCCGCACATCCCGGACAGCACGGCCACCGGGATCGCCATGGCCAGGGCCTCGCCCCAGATGCTGACCGGCCACGGGTAGTGGTACACGGCTGAAATCCACAGCGACTCCAGCCACAGCCCGACCGTCGCCACGACCAGACCGGAGACGGCGCCAAAAACGATGGGGCGCTTGAACACCTGCGTCAGCGCCAGCAGTTCGACCACCAGCGCGGGGCCCAGGTAGAGCGGGAACCAGTTGATTGGGGCGCCGAGCATGGGGCCCACCAGCAACGCGACCCCACCGCGCAGCGCGACTGCGAACAACGCCGCGATGATCGCCGCGCCGCGGCCCATCGTGACGCGGGCGGCGACCGCCGCCAGGGCGGCCGCGAAGGCGATCATCATCGGCTGCAACACCAGGCGGAATTGCTCGACGCCGAAGTCGTATTCGATTTGGTAGACCGACAGCCCGATGAACATGCCACCGAAGGACAGGTAGCGCAGGAAGGTGATGAACGCGCCATGAGCGGCTTGCGAGGCTTGTTTCGAAGCCTGCTCGGCCTCGCCTTCGTGCTCTAGCATCAGCACCGCGAACAGCGAGAAGCAGACACCGCCGATCATCATCAAATGTGTTGGACCCCAAAGGGTAACGTCTTGCCCGAAGATCCGGTGCCAGATGTCGTCGAGCGGGAAGCCGATCATCGCGTACAGCCCGCAGCCGGCCATCAGCACGCCGCCGACCGGAGCGTGCCAGTTGCGGGTGATGCGCACCGCCGCCGGACCGGGCTTCTCGAACGGGATGACGATCGCGATCATCCCGGCCAGGAACACCCCGAACAGGCCGATGATGATGAAGTAGTGCGCCGGGTTAGCCAGCGGCCCGGGGTCGCGGCCGTTGCCGATATGCCAGCTGACATCCCAGATGAAGCCGAACAGGGCGCAGATGATCGACGTGGTGAAAACCAGGACCGGCAGCGCCACCCAGCTGGGCCGGTGGAATATCTTGCCCAGCCTGTCGGCCAGCCGGGTCAACCACGTGATGCGATGTGTGCGGTGCGCGTGGCCCACCCACAACATGACCAACGTGATGACCATCGCGGCGACCGACAGCCCGATCACCTGGTTGAGTCCGGCACCGCGGGCCGACGGTTCGGCCAGAAGCGGCAGTCCCGATGACACCATTGTCATGTCCTCCCTACTGCGCCGGGACGTCCCGGGAGATCCGATCCAGCTAACACTTGTTACCGCCGGCTAGGTTGGCGATCCAAGGTGTAATGCCCCGATTGAGGGTGTGTCAATCACCCTTGTCGTCCGGAGCTGTGCCCGGCTCCCGGGAATCCTCCGCCTGGACATCACGGCGGTCCTTCAACGCGACATAGAGGACCACGGCGACGACGATCACGGCCGGCAGGAAGGCCGGCACCGCCAACACAATCCAGTGGTGTGCCAGGTACTCGACATGCTGAGCAGCCATCGTGGTCGTATACCCCTGCGGTCGCCATTTCCTCGGTCGGGGCTCGCCCACGTCGCGGGCGGGTCTGCGCGGGCCGTTACCCTACTTTGAACACCGTTTCGTTCAGGCTGCCACGACGTTGTGGCGGATGTGACCGCAGATGCGGACACGACAAAGATGCAGGGGAGTACTTGGTGACTCAAGCGGCAACTCGACCCACCACCGAAGCCGGCCATGACGCGGACATCCTGGCGGTAGCCCGCCAGCAGGTGCTCCAGGACGGCAAGGGACTGAGCCGGGACCAAGTTCTTCAGGTGTTGCAGCTGCCCGACGAGCGGCTCGAGGAGCTGCTCGGGCTGGCCCACGAGGTGCGGATGCGCTGGTGTGGCCCCGAGGTCGAGGTCGAGGGCATCATCAGCCTCAAGACCGGAGGCTGCCCCGAGGACTGCCATTTCTGCTCCCAGTCCGGCTTGTTCGCCTCGCCGGTGCGCAGCGCCTGGCTGGACATTCCGAGCCTCGTCGAGGCCGCCAAGCAAACCGCGAAGTCGGGTGCCACCGAGTTCTGCATCGTGGCCGCTGTCCGCGGTCCGGACAAACGACTGATGTCCCAGGTGGCGGCCGGTATCGAGGCGATCCGCAACGAGGTCGAAATCAACGTTGCCTGTTCGCTGGGCATGCTGAGCCCCGAGCAGGTCTCCGAGCTCGCCGCGATGGGCGTACACCGCTACAACCACAACTTGGAGACCGCCAAGTCGTTCTTCACCAACGTCGTCACCACGCACACCTGGGAAGAGCGCTGGCAGACCCTGACGATGGTGCGTGATGCCGGCATGGAGGTCTGCTGCGGCGGCATCCTCGGTATGGGAGAGACCCTGGAACAGCGCGCGGAATTTGCGGCCGACCTCGCCGAGCTCGACCCCGACGAGGTACCGCTGAACTTCCTCAACCCGCGGCCCGGCACTCCGTTCGGCGATCTCGAGGTGATGCCGGTCAGCGAGGCGTTGAAGTCGGTGGCCGCGTTCCGGCTGGCGTTGCCGCGCACCATGCTGCGTTTCGCCGGTGGTCGGGAGATCACCCTGGGCGACCTCGGCGCCAAGCAGGGCATCCTGGGCGGCATCAACGCGGTGATCGTCGGGAACTACCTGACCACGCTGGGCCGCCCCGCCGAATCCGATCTGGAACTGCTCGAGGATCTGCAGATGCCCATTAAGGGGCTTAACGCGAGCTTGTAGCGGCTAGGTTTGAGTCTTGTGGTTCCAGATCTGGGCGCTCCGGTCGGCGCCGGCGTCTACAACGTCTATACCGGGGAATTGGGGGGTACGACCGTGCCCACCGCGGCCCAGCTGGGCCTTGAACCCCCGCGCTTTTGCGCCGAATGCGGGCGCCGGATGATCGTCCAGGTTCGCCCTGACGGCTGGCGGGCGCGATGCTCGCGGCACGGCGAAGTGGACTCGGCGGACTTGGAGACTCGGCGGTGACGGGACCTGCGGTTCCCACGGCAGCTCCCGAGTCCGCCGGCCACGCATCGCGGTTGCGTGCGATTTTGCTTGTGGCAGTTGGATTCTCGGCGACTGGGGTGTTAATCGGCGGACTGTGGGCGTGGATGGCTCCGCCGATTCACTTGGTGGTCGCGATGACTCACGCCGGCGAGCGGGTGCACGAGTACCTGGGTTCGGAATCCCAGCACTTCTTCGACGTGCCGTGCCTGATGTTGGGTCTTTTGACGGTGCTGGCGGTCGTCGCGCCGGTGCTGGCGTGGCAGTGGCGCCGGTTTCGCGGGCCAGCCATGGTGATCGGCCTGACGATCGGCATGGTGGGCACCGCCGCGGTGGCCTCGGGAGTGGGGGCGGTGCTGGTGCTGCTGCGCTACGGCGCGCTGGACGTCGACAAGGTGCCGCTGCTGGGAAGTCCGGCGGTGTCCTACGTCGTCGAGGCGCCGCCGGTGTTCTTCGGACTCGGGCCGCTACAGATGGCCACCACGCTGTTGTGGCCCGCCGGCGTCGCGGCACTGGTGTATGCCCTGCTGGCGGCCGGCAGTGCACACGACGACTTGGGTAGCTCGGGACTTACCGATCAGCCGTCGTACACGTCGCCGATGGAGCCGGAAGCCTCCGTCTCATAGCGGGCGGCGGCGAATCTTTCGGCCGGTGATGACCTTGGCCGCGATGACGCCCAGGCGAAGCATGCCCGCATAGGTGATCGGGTTGAACGCCGTCGGCCAGGTGGTTCTGATCAGATGGTCCTTCAGCGGCCGGCGGGCGAAGCGGTCGGTGAGCCAGCGAAGCGCCATCGGAGCCGACAGCGGGTGCAACAACGCATGTTCGTTGAACGCGTCGCGGTTGTAGGTGACGTCCGCGCCGCCGGCCGAATAGGCGTCGGCCAGCGCGTCGATGTCGTGGACGTCGATCAGGTAGTCGTACACGGCCTGCACGATCAACACCGGCGGCGCCGGCGTGGCGACGCCCAGCTTGATGCTGTCGAAGACGTGCGACACCTCGGGTGAAGACAGGATGTCCTCGAGCGGCTCGTCGAGATAGGTCCCCATGTTCTTGCCGGCCATTCGCACGATCGCGCCGACCGTCGTCATCTTTTCCAGTCGGTTCAGCAGGGCGCGGCCCTCGTCGTTGGTGTGCTCGGTGATGACCCGATCCAGCTCGGGGTAGATGTGCGCGAGCGCCGCCACCACCAGCGCGGGCAAGCCCGCGAACACGCCACCGTTGAGCCGGCGGAAGGTGTGGCCCAGGTCGCCGACTGGTGATCCCAGCACCGCCCCGACGATGTCCAGCTCCGGCGCATAGTCGGCACACATCTCGGCTGCCCACGCGCTGGCCAGGCCGCCGCCGGAGTATCCCCACAACCCGATCGGCGCCGATGGCGACAACGCGATCCGGTCCGAACTCTGGGCGGCCCGGATACCGTCCAGGACGCGATAGCCGGGTTCAATCGGCGCGCCCCAAATCCCCTGCAGGCCTTCGTGATCGGGCACCGAGACCGCCCAGCCTTCGGCGAGGGCGGCAGCCACCATGAAGAGCTCCAATTGAGCTATCGAACCCAGCGCCTTCGACCGTCTGCGCAGCGCGTAGGACGGAAAACAGCGCGACGACATGGCGTCAATCGCGCACTGGTAGGACAACAGCGGGCAGGCCTGGCCTGGGACGCGTTCGGACGGGACGATCACGGTCGTCACGCAAGCCTCGGGGGCGCCGTTCATGTTCGTCGTGCGGTAGAGTAGCTGGACGGCCGAAACGGGTTGTGGAATCAGGCCGAGGAGTGCCAGTTCGACGTCGCGGGAACGCAGCACCGTCCCGGGCTCGGCGTGCCGGAAGCCCGACGGTGGCTGGTAGAACGGGTCGTCCGAGGGCAGCAGCGGGCGCACCTTGGGCTGCAATTCCTCGTGCGGCGGCCGACCGATCCATTCCGCACCGTCGCTACCTGCTAAATTGCCGAGTTCAACCATTCAGGGATCCCTTCTAGGCCACCCGGCATTTTCCCGTATGAACGGGCGGTAACCAAAATGTAATGGCCGGGTTGTGAGCCATTTCTCGTTGAGCGGCTGGCCGTGGCGCCGATCAAGGCTGGCCGGGCGGCCGTAGCGCGGCGAATTCGTCGGTGACCCGCAGCGCAGCGTCGGTGAAGTGGTACAAAGCTGCCGGTCGTCCGCCGCTACGACCTGATTGCGCGATGGTTCCGGTTTGCGTGATCACGCCGCGGCGCGCCAGCACCCGCTGCAGATTCGTCGCGTCCACCTGATAGCCGAAGGTCGCGCCATAGATGTCACGCAGTGTGGAAAGTGCGAATTCCTTTGGAGCCAAGGCAAATCCGATGTTCGTGTAGGACATCTTGGCGATCAGTCGTGTGTGCGCGTGTGTCACCATCGGGCCGTGGTCGAACGCCATCGGCGGCAATGCGCTGACCGGGTGCCACCGGGTGTCCGGCGGTAGCTCGGGCGTGGCGGGGGAGGGCACCAGGCCCAGGAAGGTCGAGGCAATCACCCGCGCGCCCGGAACCCGGTGCGGGTCGGAGAACACGGCGAGCTGTTCCAAGTGAGCCAGCTCCTGCAGGTCCACCTTTTCGGCCAGCTGACGCCGGACGGAGGTGATCATGTCTTCGTCGTTGCGCAATCGTCCGCCCGGAAGTGACCAGGAGCCTCGTTGCGGGTCGCGCGCACGCTCCCATAACAGCACGTTTAGCTGCGGTTTTCCCGTTCGGGAGGCTCCCTTAACCTGCTCGGCAACCTGGCGAACCTGGAATACAACCGCGAGCACTTCATGGGCGGTGCTACCATTGGGCATGTTTTCGATTATAAGTCGAAAACCTCCTGAGTCGAGAGGAGCCGCCGTGACGGTGATGAATCGCATGGACACGCTCGCCGAAGACATGGTTGCCAGCATCACCAATTCCCCCAACGGTTACGGCGGCGTGGACGGCGATGAGCAGTGGGCCAACGAGATTCGTCGTTTGGCGGAATTGCGCGGCGCCACCGTGCTCGCGCACAATTACCAGCTGCCCGCCATTCAGGACGTCGCCGACCACGTCGGAGACTCGCTCGCGCTGTCGCGGATCGCCGCCGACGTACCCGAGGACACCATCGTGTTCTGCGGCGTGCACTTCATGGCCGAGACGGCCAAGATCCTGAGCCCGGAGAAGACCGTGCTCATCCCGGATCAGCGGGCCGGTTGCTCGCTGGCAGATTCGATCACGCCCGACGACCTCCGCGCCTGGAAAGACGAGCACCCCGGCGCCGTCGTCGTCTCCTACGTCAACACCACGGCGGCCGTGAAGGCGCTCACAGACATCTGCTGCACCTCGTCCAACGCGGTCGACGTGGTCGAGTCGATCGACCCCGATCGAGAGGTGCTGTTCTGCCCGGACCAATTCCTGGGTGCGCATGTCCGCCGGGTGACGGGCCGCAAGAACGTGCACGTGTGGGCGGGTGAATGCCATGTGCACGCCGGCATCAACGGCGACGAGCTCGCCGAGCAGGCCCGCGCCAATCCCGACGCCGAACTCTATGT
This sequence comes from Mycobacterium montefiorense, assembly GCF_003112775.1. GTDB lineage: Bacteria > Actinomycetota > Actinomycetes > Mycobacteriales > Mycobacteriaceae > Mycobacterium > Mycobacterium montefiorense. Next base: position 418,042 of record NZ_BFCH01000018.1, read on the forward strand.
GCATCCCGAATGCGGCTGTGCCACTTCGGCCTTGTACCTGGCTGGTGAGGGTGCCTTTCCCGCCGACCGGGTCAAGATCCTTTCCACCGGCGGAATGCTCGACGCGGCACACGAGACGCACGCCCGCAAGGTCCTGGTCGCCACCGAGGTTGGCATGTTGCACCAATTGCGCCGAGCCGCACCGGAAGTCGACTTCCGCGCGGTCAACGACCGCGCCTCATGCAAATACATGAAGATGATCACCCCCGGGGCGCTGCTGCGCTGCCTGGTGGAAGGCGCAGACGAGGTCGACGTCGACCCGGATGTCGCGGCGGTGGGCCGGCGCAGCGTGCAGCGAATGATCGAGATCGGCCAGCCCGGCGGCGGCGAGTGATGACCCGCCCCGCTTGGACACACCACACTGACGTCGTGGTGATCGGTACGGGCGTAGGGGGATTGGCGGCCGCGCTGGCCGCCCATCGCGCCGGGCGCAACGTAGTCGTGCTCAGCAAGGCCGAGCAGACCTACGGCGTCACCGCAACGCACTACGCGCAGGGTGGTATCGCGGTCGTGCTGCCGGACAACGACGACTCCGTCGACGCCCACGTCGCCGACACTATGGTGGCGGGCGCGGGCATGTGCGATCCGCAAGCGGTGTACTCGATCGTCGCCGACGGCTATCGCGCGGTCACCGAATTGGTCTCCAACGGCGCGCGATTCGACGAAGCGGTGCCCGGCAAGTGGGCTCTCACCCGCGAAGGCGGGCACTCGCGACGCCGCATCGTGCACGCCGGCGGCGACGCCACCGGCGCCGAGGTTCAGCGAGCGCTCGACCACGCCGCGCAGACGCTGGATATTCGCACCAGCCACGTGGCGTTGCGAGTGCTGCACGATGGCGCCGCGGTGACTGGCGTAGCGGTGGGCAATCCGGACGGCGTCGGGATCGTCAGCGCGCCCTCGGTGATTCTGGCATCCGGCGGGCTCGGACATCTCTACAGCGCGACGACCAATCCCGACGGATCCACCGGCGACGGAATCGCTTTGGCCTTGTGGGCCGGCGTCCCGATCAGCGATCTCGAGTTCATCCAGTTCCATCCGACCATGTTGTTCGGTGGCCAAGCCGGTGGTCGCCGGCCACTGATCACCGAGGCCATTCGCGGCGAAGGTGCGGTATTAATTGACCGGCAAGGCAATTCGGTCACTGCTGGTGTTCACCCGATGGGTGACCTGGCGCCGCGCGATGTCGTCGCGGGAGCCATCGACGCGCGGCTGAAGGCCACCGGCGACGAGTGCGTCTACCTCGACGCGCGCGGCATCGAGGGCTTCGAGGCTCGCTTCCCCAACGTCACCGCCTCATGCCGGGCCGCCGGCGTCGACCCGGTCACCCAACCCATCCCCGTTGTTCCCGGCGCGCATTACAGCTGCGGCGGCGTGGTCACCGACGTGCACGGTCAGACCGAGCTGCCCGGGCTGTTCGCCGCCGGCGAGGTTGCCCGCACCGGGATGCACGGCGCGAATCGCTTGGCGTCCAACAGCTTGCTGGAAGGCCTGGTGGTGGGTGGTCGCGCCGGGAAGGCCGCCGCCGCGCACGCGCTCGCGACGGGACGGATCTCCGCGACCGCGCCCGAGCCGATTACCCACACCGCCTCGAAGCGCCGCGAACTACAGACCGCAATGGCCCAGGACGCGTCGGTGGTACGCGACGCCGTTGGGCTGCAGCGCCTCTCCGAGACGCTGTCGCGGGCGCGCGTCCGCACTGTCGATGGCCGTCGCGACTTCGAGGACGTGGCGCTGACGCTGACCGCGCGCGCCGTGGCCGCCGCGGCGTTGGCCCGCAACGAAAGCCGGGGCTGCCATCACCGTGCGGAGTACCCCGACACCGCGCCGGAACAAGCCCGCAGCATCGTGGTCCGGCTGGCCGACACCGTGTGCGCCGAAGCCCTGGCAGCGGTGTCCTGATGACGTTGTCCGACAGCGAACTGGCCGCCGCTCGCGAGACCGTTCACCGTGGCCTGGAAGAGGATTTGTGCTATGGGCCCGACATCACCACACTCGCGACGGTGCCCGACGGTGAGGCCACGGCCTCGATGGTGCCGCGCGCGCCGGGCGTGATCGCCGGATTGGATGTCGGCTTGCTGGTGCTCGACGAGGTGCTCGGCGCCGACGGGTACCAGGTGCTCGACCGCGTCGAGGACGGCGCCCACGTGCAACCCGGCCAGCCGGTCTTGACGGTGCGGGCGGGCAACCGGGGCCTGCTGACCGCCGAACGGACGATGCTGAACCTGATCTGCCACCTGTCCGGCATCGCGACGGCGACGGCGGCCTGGGTGGATGCCGTGAGCGGCACCAAGGCCCAGGTCCGCGATACCCGCAAGACGCTGCCCGGGCTGCGCGCGCTGCAGAAGTACGCCGTGCGGATCGGCGGCGGGGTCAACCATCGCCTTGGATTGGGCGACGCCGCGTTGATCAAGGACAACCACGTCGCGGCCGCGGGATCGGTCGTCGAGGCGTTGCGGGCGGTGCGCGAGGCCGCACCCGATTTGCCCTGTGAGGTCGAAGTCGACTCGCTCGAGCAGCTCGACGAGGTACTGCCGGAGAAGCCGGAGCTGATCCTGTTGGACAATTTCCCGGTGTGGCAGACCCAAATCGCTGTGCAGCGTCGTGACTCCCGCGCACCGGCGGTGCTGCTGGAGTCCTCCGGCGGGCTCAGCCTGGACACCGCCGCGGAATATGCGGGCACCGGAGTGGACTACCTGGCCGTCGGCGCACTGACCCACTCGGTGCGGGTGCTAGATATCGGCCTGGATATGTAGGTCGGGCCGAGATGCGGCAGCTGACCTTCGAAGAAGCCGGGCGGTATGCGTGGCGCGACGTGCCCGAGCCGGAGATCACCGCACCGGAACAAGCGGTGGTCAGGCCGCTGGTGGTGGCCTGCTGCGACCTTGACGTCGCGGTCGCCAATGGCCAGGCGCCGCTGCCGCCCGGATACGCCGTCGGGCATGAGGGTCTGGCCGAGGTCGTGGCCGTCGGCGACGCCGTCGGAACCGTCGGGCCGGGTGACTGGGTGGTGGTGCCGTTCCAGATCAGCTGCGGTAGTTGCTCGCGGTGCCGCCGCGGCGTGACCGGCTCGTGTGGTTCGGTGCCGTTGATGGCGATGTACGGTCTGGGCCCGCTGGCCGGTCTGAATGGTGGGGGATTCATGTCGGATGAGGTGCTGGTGCCCTACGCCGACGCGATGCTGATCCCGATCCCGGATGGCGTGGCGCCCACCGCGATTGCCTCGCTGTCGGACAACATTCCCGACGGCTGGCGGGCGGTGGGGCCGTATGCGGCCGAACTGGCCGCGCTCGATCCGGCCGACCGCCGTGTGCTGGTGATCGGCAAGCTGTCGATCGGGCTCTACGCGGCGGCGTTCGCGGCGGCGCTGGGAGTCCGTGTCGACTACGTCGACCATGACGTTCGCCGCCTGGCGGCAGCCGAAAAGCTCGGCGCGGTCGTCCATGACCGGGTCAAGCCGGACAAGTCCTGGGAGCCGTATCCGGTCACCGTGCACACTTCCGCCGACCCGTCGCTACTGGCCGCGACGCTGCGTGCGACCTGGCCCGACGGTGTATGCACAGACACCGGGGTCTACTACCAGCCGATGGTCGAGATGCCGCTGCTGCCGATGTACACCCGCGGGGTGCGGTTTGTCACTGGGCGGGTCAACGCGCGTTCGGCCATCCCCGCGGTACTGAAACTGCTAGCCGCTGGCTGCGACCTGTCACCGGCCGTCGATCGGGTGGTGCCCTGGGCGGACGCGCCCTCGGTATGGCCGACGATGACCGGCAAGACGGTCTTCACCAGGGCGTAGACCTTGCTTCCCGGTCTTCGCGTCGAGGGTGTGTTCCGGCCCTTGAGTGTGTGTCCTGGGCGGCGACACGCCGATGCTGGCCGCCGTGAGCGCACACTCGAATCCGTCGGCGCACACTCAACGCGGCAGGACGCCGCGCGGCAGTTCAGGCTGGTCAGGCGATATCGCTGACCAAAACAGCCATGCGACGCAGCTGCAGGCGCACCAGCCACGGCAGACCCGTGCCGTCGGAGCCGGCGGGCAAAATCCTGGGATTGGTGATGTGCACGACCTTGCGGGCAAAGTGCAGGTCAGCCTGACCGGCAGCCAGCACGTTCTTCACCCAGTCGGTCTTGCCGTGGCCCAGCGCGACCGCCAACACGTTGCCGTTGCGGTAGGCCGTGACGATGGTTTTGTACGGTTTGCCCGAGGTGCGGCCGCGGTGCTCGATAGTGCCCGTTCCGGGCAGGAATCGCGCGATCGGCTTCAGCGCCGGGTTGACGTATTTGACCTGGAAGTTCTCGAACCATGTCGGATACACCATCGGAATGCCCGGGGCGTTGTTCGGGTGATCCTTTGTGGACATGCCGGCTCCCTTGCGGAACGTCTGTGCGCTGATTACCGGCACTGTACCGGTCGGATATTGATTTGAGTTCCTCTGGGACAATGGATGCTGTGACTGCCACACCCCCATCCGTGCTGGCCCGCATTGACTTGCGGGACGCGGAGCTAACGCCTTCCCGGCTGCGCGCGGCTTTGCCGCGCGGCGGAGCCGAAGTAGAGACGGTGTTGTCAAAAGTGCGCCCGATAGTGCAGGCCGTCGCCGAGCGCGGAGCCGAGGCGGCCCTGGAATTCGGCGAGTCGTTCGACGGCGTGCGCCCCGCGGCGGTACGCGTGCCCGAATCCGCGCTGCAGGACGCGCTTGACGGACTGGACGCCGACGTTCGTGATGCGCTGCAGGTGATGATCGACCGAACTCGCGCCGTGCACGCCGATCAGCGCCGCACCGACGTCACCACCGTGCTGGGGCCGGGTGCGACGGTCACCGAGCGATGGGTCCCTGTCGAGCGGGTCGGCTTGTACGTGCCCGGTGGCAATGCGGTGTATCCGTCCAGCGTGGTGATGAACGTGGTGCCCGCGCAGGCCGCAGGTGTCGAGTCGCTGGTGGTGACCAGCCCGCCGCAGGCCCAATTCGACGGCTTACCGCACCCGACCATCCTGGCCGCGGCCCGGCTGCTGGGCGTCGACGAGGTGTGGGCCGTCGGCGGCGCGCAGGCGGTGGCGCTGCTGGCCTACGGCGGCGTCGACACCGACGGCGCGCAACTGGCCCCGGTCGACCTGATCACCGGGCCCGGCAATGTCTACGTCACGGCCGCCAAGCGGCTGTGCCGCTCGCTGGTGGGCATCGACGCCGAGGCCGGGCCGACCGAGATCGCCATCCTCGCCGACCACACCGCAGACCCGGTGCATGTGGCCGCCGATCTGATCAGCCAAGCCGAACACGACGAGATGGCCGGCAGTGTGTTGGTGACCGCCAGCGCCGACTTGGCTGCGGCCACCGACGCCGAAGTCGCGGCCCAGCTGCAGACCACGGTGCACCGCGACCGGGTGACGACCGCGCTCAGTGGTCCGCAATCGGCGATCATCCTGGTCGACGACCTGGACGCCGGGGTCAAGGTGGTCAACGCGTACGCCGCCGAACACCTCGAGATTCAGACCGTGGACGCGCCGCGCGTTGCCAGCCGAATACGATCCGCCGGAGCCATTTTCGTCGGCCCGTGGTCGCCGGTGAGCCTCGGCGACTACTGCGCCGGATCCAACCACGTGTTGCCCACCGCGGGAAGCGCCCGGCACTCCAGCGGCCTGTCGGTACAGACCTTCCTGCGCGGGATTCATGTCGTGGATTACACCGAGGCAGCCCTCAAAGACGTCTCCGGTCATGTGGTCACGCTTGCGAAAGCCGAAGACCTGCCGGCACACGGTGAAGCGGTAAGGCGGAGGTTCGAACGATGACCGCATTCGAACGGCAGGTCACCCTCGACGATCTGCCGCTGCGTGACGACCTGCGCGGCAAATCGCCCTATGGCGCACCGCAATTAGCGGTTCCGGTGCGGTTGAACACCAACGAGAACCCGCACCCGCCGAGTGCGGCGCTGGTCGACGACGTCGTTCGCTCCGTGCAGGAAGCCGCCGCCGATCTGCACCGCTACCCCGACCGCGACGCCTTCGCGTTGCGCACCGATCTGGCGGCATACCTCACTGCGCAAACAGGCACTCGGCTCGGTGTGGAAAACCTCTGGGCCGCCAATGGTTCCAACGAGATTCTGCAACAGCTGCTGCAGGCGTTCGGCGGGCCGGGGCGCAGCGCGATCGGGTTTGTCCCGTCTTACTCGATGCACCCGCTCATCTCCGACAGCACCCGCACCGAATGGCTGACGGCCGCGCGTGCCGACGACTTCAGCCTCGACGTCGACGCGGCCGTCGCCGCAATCATCGACCGCAGACCCGACGTGGTGTTTGTCACCAGCCCGAACAACCCTTCCGGACAAAGCATTCCGCTGCCGGACCTGCAACGCCTACTCGACGTGACACCGGGCATCCTGGTCGTCGACGAGGCGTACGGCGAATTCTCTTCACAGCCCAGCGCGGTGGCGCTCGTCGAGCAGTATCCGACCCGGCTCGTGGTCAGCCGCACCATGAGCAAGGCATTCGCGTTCGCCGGCGGCAGGCTCGGCTACCTGGTTGCCACGCCGGCGATGATCGACGCGATGCTGTTGGTCCGGTTGCCCTATCACCTGTCGTCGGTCACCCAGGCCGCGGCCCGGGCCGCGCTGCGGCACGCCGACGACACCCTGGGCAGCGTGGCCACCCTGATCGCCGAACGCGAACGGGTCTCGGCGGCCCTGACCCGCTTGGGCTTTCGGGTCATCCCGAGCGACGCGAACTTCGTGCTGTTCGGCCAATTCGCCGACGCGCCCGCCGTTTGGCAGCGCTACCTGGACGACGGCGTGCTGATCCGGGATGTCGGCATTCCCGGCTACCTGCGTACCACCATCGGGTTGGCCGACGAGAACGACGCCTTCCTCAAAGCGAGCGCCCAGATCGCCGAACCCGAGCTGGCCCCAGCCGATCCCAGTCCCGTAGGAGCGCCGTGACCACTATCGCGACCCGCCGCGCACGAATTGAGCGCCGCACCAAGGAATCCGATATCGTTGTCGAGCTCGACCTCGATGGCACCGGGCAGGTTCACGTCGACACGGGTGTGCCGTTCTACGATCACATGCTGACCGCGCTGGGCAGCCACGCCAGCTTCGACCTGACAGTGCACACCAAGGGCGATGTCGAGATCGAAGGACACCACACCATCGAGGACACCGCGATCGTGCTGGGGCAGGCGCTCGGTCAGGCCCTCGGCGACAAGTCGGGTATCCGCCGGTTCGGGGACGCCTTCATCCCAATGGACGAGACGCTGGCCCACGCCGCTGTCGACGTGTCGGGCCGGCCGTACTGCGTGCACAGCGGCGAGCCGGATCACTTGCAACACACCACAATCGCCGGAAACTCGGTGCCCTATCACACCGTGATCAACCGACACGTGTTCGAATCGCTGGCGGCCAATGCCCGCATCGCGCTGCATGTCCGGGTGCTGTACGGACGCGACCCGCACCACATCACCGAGGCGCAGTACAAGGCCGTGGCGCGCGCGTTGCGCCAGGCCGTCGAACCCGACCCCCGCGTGTCGGGTGTGCCGTCCACCAAAGGTGTTTTGTGACAACACGTTCGGTCGTGGTTCTGGACTACGGCTCCGGTAACCTTCGGTCTGCGCAGCGCGCGCTGCAGCGGGTAGGCGCGACGGTGGAAGTTACCGCCGACGCGGGTGCGGCGGCGGCCGCCGACGGGCTGGTGGTTCCGGGCGTCGGCGCTTTCGAGGCCTGCATGACCGGCTTGCGCAAGATCGCGGGGGAGCAGATCATCGCCGAGCGGGTGGCCGCCGGACACCCCGTGCTGGGGGTGTGCGTCGGCATGCAGATCCTGTTCGCACGCGGCGTTGAATTCGGGGTCCAGACGACAGGCTGCGGGCAGTGGCCGGGAGCCGTCACCCGGCTGGACGCTCCGGTGATCCCGCACATGGGCTGGAACGTCGTGCAATCCGGCTCGGGCAGTAGACTTTTCAAGGGGCTGGATGCATCCGCCCGGTTCTACTTCGTGCACTCCTACGCCGCGCAGCGGTGGGAGGGTTCGTCGGAGGCCGTGCTGACGTGGGCCACCCATCAGGCGCCGTTTTTGGCGGCGGTCGAGGACGGGCCGCTGGCCGCCACCCAATTCCACCCGGAGAAGAGCGGGGATGCCGGTGCGGCCGTATTGAGCAACTGGGTTGAGGGACTGTAAATGCCACTGATTTTGTTACCCGCCGTCGATGTCGTCGAAGGCCGTGCCGTGCGCTTGGTGCAGGGCAAGGCAGGCAGCGAAACCGAGTACGGCTCCGCGCTGGACGCGGCACTGAACTGGCAGCGCGACGGGGCCGACTGGATCCATCTGGTGGACCTGGACGCGGCGTTCGGCCGCGGCTCCAACCGCGAACTGCTCGCCGAGGTGGTGGGCAAGCTCGACGTGTCGGTGGAGCTGTCCGGCGGGATCCGTGACGACGATTCCCTGGCCGCGGCACTGGCCACCGGCTGCGCCCGGGTCAACCTGGGCACGGCGGCGCTGGAGAACCCGCAGTGGTGCGCGCGGGCCATCACCGAGCACGGTGATAAGGTCGCCGTCGGCTTGGATGTCCAGATCGTCGACGGCCAGCACCGGCTGCGCGGCCGCGGTTGGGAAACCGATGGCGGCGACCTATGGGACGTGCTGGAACGCCTTGACGGCGAAGGATGTTCGCGGTTCGTGGTCACCGATGTCACCAAGGACGGCACGTTGGGCGGTCCGAATCTCGACCTGCTGGCCCGCGTGGCCGAACGCACCGACGTCCCAGTCATCGCCTCTGGCGGTGTGTCGAGCCTGGACGACCTGCGCGCCATCGCCACGCTGACCGACCGCGGCGTCGAGGGAGCCATCGTCGGCAAGGCGCTCTACGCCGGGCGGTTCACCTTGCCGCAGGCACTGGACGCGGTACGGGCGTAGACCGATGGATCTGCACGCGCTGCTGGCTGAGGCGTCGGTGATCCTCGACGCGGCAGTCGAGCCGTTCGTGGCGGGCCATCGCGCCGATTCGGCAGTTCGGAAGAAGGGCAATGACTTCGCCACCCAAGTCGATCTCGAGATCGAGCGGCAGGTCGTCGCCGCGCTGGAAGCCGCCACTGGAATCGGCGTGCACGGCGAGGAATTCGGCGGCGCACCTGTTGATTCGCCCTGGGTGTGGGTGCTGGACCCGATTGACGGCACCTTCAACTATGCGGCCGGGTCACCGATGGCGGCGATCCTGCTGGGCCTGCTGCACGATGGCGAACCCGTGGCGGGCCTGACCTGGATCCCGTTTACCGAAGACCGCTACACTGCGGTCGCCGACGGCCCGCTGATGAAAAACGGTGCCGAGCGGCCGTCGCTGAGTCACAGCGATCTCGCCGACGGCCTGATCGGTGTCGGCACGTTCAATGCCGAGTCCCGCGGCCGCTTTCCCGGACGTTATCGGGTTGCGGTGCTCGAGAGGCTGAGCACGGTGTGCTCGCGATTGCGCATGCACGGATCGACCGGCATCGACCTGGTTTACGTGGCGGACGGAATCCTGGCCGGTGCAGTCGTTTTCGGCGGAAGTGTGTGGGATCACGCCGCGGGAATAGCGCATGTTCGGGCCGCGGGTGGCACCGTCACCGATCTGGCCGGCCAGCCGTGGACTCCCGAGTCCCGATCGGTGCTGGCCGCGGCACCGGGTGCGTACGGGGAGATTCTCGAGATTGTGCGCAGTGCCGGCCGACCGGAGGATTACTGAGATGTTTGCGGGTACCGACCTTGCCGTGCGGGTGATTCCGTGCCTGGACGTCGATGACGGGCGGGTCGTCAAGGGAGTCAACTTCGAGAACCTGCGCGACGCCGGTGATCCGGTGGAACTCGCCGCGGCCTACGACGCCGAAGGCGCCGATGAGCTGACCTTTCTCGATGTCACCGCGTCGTCATCCGGCCGGGCGACGATGCTGGACGTGGTGCGCCACACCGCCGAGCAGGTCTTCATTCCCCTGACGGTCGGCGGCGGAGTCCGCACGGTGGCCGACGTCGACGTGTTACTGCGAGCCGGCGCGGACAAGGTCTCGGTCAACACCGCCGCGATCGCCCGCCCCGATCTACTCGCCGAATTGTCAAGGCAATTCGGCTCGCAGTGCATCGTGCTGTCCGTCGACGCGCGCACGGTGCCGACCGGTTCGGCGCCGACGCCGTCGGGGTGGGAGGTCACCACACACGGCGGCCGTCGCGGTACCGGCATCGACGCGGTCCAGTGGGCGGCCCGCGGCGCCGAACTGGGGGTAGGGGAGATCCTGCTCAACTCGATGGACGCCGACGGCACCAAGGCCGGATTCGACCTGGGGATGCTGCGTGCGGTCCGCGCTGCGGTGACGGTTCCGGTGATCGCGAGCGGCGGCGCAGGAGCGGTGGACCACTTCGCTCCTGCGGTCGACGCCGGTGCGGATGCGGTGTTGGCGGCCAGCGTCTTTCACTTTCGCGAGTTGACGATCGGACAGGTGAAGGCGGCGATGTCCGCAGAAGGGATCACCGTGCGATGACGCTCGACCCGAACATCGCCGCGCGCCTGAAGCGCAATGCCGATGGACTGTTCACCGCTATCGTGCAGGAGCGCGACAGCGGTGACGTTCTGATGGTCGCCTGGATGGACGACGAGGCGCTGGCCCGAACCCTGGAAACCCGCGAGGCAACCTACTATTCGCGATCCCGTGGCCAACAGTGGATCAAGGGCGCGACGTCCGGCCACACCCAGCACGTGCACTCGGTGCGACTGGACTGCGACGGCGACACCGTGCTGTTGACCGTCGACCAGCTCGGCGCCGCCTGCCACACCGGAGACCACAGCTGCTTCGACGCCGACGTGCTGTTAGAGCAGGAAGGTAGCGCTTAGCCGGCTAGCAGCGGAACTTCTTGAAGAAGTTCTGGTGGCTATCGAGAATGCGGCTGATGTCTGCTGGTTGTGCGGTGGCATCTCGGACGCCATTTTCGTAGGTGCCACCCAAGATGATTCCGTCTGGCCGGGGAATCATATAGCCAATGTCATCGAACGCGTAGGAATAGCGAATTTCCTTCTGTGGCAATAGGATAGCCAATTGTCCGCGCATCGGCGTCAATTCGCTGTCACCAACAAGCGCGGCCGCTCCAAAACCGGTGCAGTTGAAAACCAGCTGCTCGGGGAGCGCCGCGATATCGCCGACAGACGCGAACTCACGGATTTGGATTGCCCCGCCGGCGGTTTGCAGGTCGCGGATCAACTGACGCAAGTACCGGTCGGTTTCGACATACAGCGTCTCGAAGTAGGTGACTTTGTCGATGGGGAATGGATGTTCATCTCGTGTCAACACGCGGCTGTTGGGTGGAAACGTGGGAAGAAGCTCCGATACCGCGCTGCTGTCGCCGAAGCTGGCCAGCCAGCGGATGCCGTAGTCGTCGCCCACCAGGGTCTGGAATCGGCGCCAGCTGTAGGCGGCGGCATCGAGGAATTGCCGGCGCCATTGCGCCGTGGCGACCTTTTCATCGACCAGCTCGACCGGATCCCATTTTCCGCCAGCAATGTTGGAGGTGGTGTCCGGCGGCAGCGCCTTGGTGTAGACCGTCACGTCAAAGCCCGCCTCCTGTGCCAGGCGGGCGGTGCTCAGCCCCATGACGCCAGCCCCGATCACCGCGACGGGCCCGTGATGTCCGGGTAGGCCGAGATCGACGGCGAGTTTGGAGCTACCCCAGGACAGCGTGATCCCAGAGCCGCCATGACCGTAGTTGTGCACTAAACGCTGAGCACCAATGGATTCGGCGCGCACGACGAACCCGCCGGGGCGGTATGGCCGTAGGCCTGCCGTGGTGTGGATTACCCGCAGCGGGGTGACCTCGACTTTGGGCAAGCAGACATGGGGCTTGTCGGGCTCCTGCCTGCCCGCCGGCGCCGACAGGAATGTCGAGCCTGCTGCTGCGGCGGCCTTCGTTAGGAAGCCGAGACGATCCATGCGTGTCTCCTAGCCTGTGAATTCGTGACGCGGGAAGGCGGCGATTGCTCTTGCGAGGCCGGCTACGACACCAAGATTACATATATATGTATGTAGCGATGATATGTGATCTGGCGAACGGGTGGGATGCCGAAACCGCTACGGTGCGGAGGGCGGAACTAGCTCGAGCCTACGTCCAAACTGTTGGCCGCAACGATTCCCGCGCGGGGCCATTCGCGGTGGAAGACCGCTGGCGAGATACGGTCACGGCGAATGACTTCGAGATCGATGGGCTTGCCGATGACCACCGCGTTCGGCACCCGGAAGGAGTACGCCGGCTCGTCGGTCGCCACGGCCAGGATCGCGTCGCTATCCGTGAAGTTGTTGGCGCGCATGGTGTCCTCGGCCCACCGGAACGGCTTGAGGCCATTGAAGCTCTTGACGTACACCACCCACAGCCGGGTGCCGCGGGTGTCGTAGAGCCTAGTGAGCGCGCGGTTCACCGCGTCGTACTCGAGGGGCCCGAGTACACCGGACTGATCGGTGATTTGGCCGGACAGCGTGATCGTGGGGCTCGACGAAGCGCTTGGTGGCGCAATCGATTGCGCGGCGGCGCTGCTGCTGCCAGGTTGATTCGAGTCGCCGCTGAGCAGCCGCACACCGACGAGTGCCCCAAGGCCGATCAGCGCGACACCGACGATCGCCGTGACCGCGATTGCCGTGCGCCGGTTGCTGCGTGCTGGTGGCGGTGCGGCCGAAACGGATTGTGGCGCCGCAATCGTTTCGGTGGCAATCGGGGCCGCTTGTGTCGGGCCGACGACCTCCGCCGCAGCGGTATGCAGCTGGCTGCCCAGCGCCGCGGCGAAATCGGTACACGTCGGGTAGCGGTCGCCGGGGTTCTTGGCGAGCGCTTTGGCTAGCGCGCCGTCGAGTTCGGCCAATTCGGGTCGGCGCTCACTGATCGGCGGCGGCGGCGCGGACAAATGCTGGGTAATGACCACCGCCGGGTTGGAGCCGTGAAAGGGGGCGGATCCGGTCAACAGGTTGAACGCGGTGCATCCCAGCGCGTACTGGTCGGCGCGCCCGTCGAGATCCAGCCCCTGCAGCTGCTCGGGCGCGCAGTAGGCAGTGGTGCCCATCATCATGTTTGTCGCTGTCAGGCCGCTGATGTCACCCAGTTCGCGGGCAATGCCGAAATCGGCCAGCAGGATCCGCCGTCGGGGCGCGGCATCACCGAGCAGGATGTTGGCGGGTTTGACGTCGCGGTGCAGCAGGCCGCGCGAATGCGCATAATCCAGCGCGTCGGCCACCGCAGCGATGATCTCGACGACATCGTCCTTCGGCATCCCGGACGGGTACTGGCGCAGCAGCTGCGCGCCGTCGGTCCCCTCTACGAAATCCATCGAAATCCACAGTTGCCCTTGGTATTCTCCGCGGTCGTGGATGCCGACGATGTGCTCGTTGTACAGGCTCGCGGCGAGGTCGGCCTCGCGGTTGAAACGTTGCCGAAACTCGAGGTTCCCGGTGAGCTCGCCGGGCAGGATCTTCAGGGCGTCGCGGCGTGGCAGCCGCGGATGCTGCGCCAGATACACCTCGCCCATCCCCCCGGCCCCCAACCGCCGAACGATGGTGTATCCGGCGAACGCTGCGCCTTCGGGTAACCCATCGCTTTGCGGCATGTGAGCATGCTACTGAGGCGATGATTGCGGCGGCTGGCTATTTGCGGCCAGTACTTGGCGGCCCGGGCGCCGGGGCGCCGGCGGACGATTTCGACGAGAATGGCGGGCGATGCGCGAACGGATGTCCTGGAACGTGGTGGTGCCGCTGGTCGCCCTCGTCACGCTGGCACTGACCTGGGGCGCGGTGCCCGGCCCCGCGCTCGCCGTGGTCGAGGCGGTAATTCTCATCGGTGCGGTGTTGGCCGCGGTGCACCACGCGGAGGTGGTCGCGCACCGGGCCGGCGAGCCGTACGGGTCGCTGGTGCTGGCCACCGCGGTGACCGTCATCGAGCTGGCGCTGATCATCACGCTGATGGCGTCGGGTGGCAACGAGGCGGCGACGCTGGCCCGCGACACCGCGTTCGCGGCCCTGATGATCACTACGAACGGCATTGCCGGGTTGTCGCTGCTGCTGGCCTCTCATCGTTATAACGTCACGTTGTTCAACCCGCACGGCAGCGGTGCGGCGCTGGCCACGCTGACGACGCTGGCGACCTTGAGCCTGGTGCTGCCCACCTTCACCACCACTCGTGGCGGCCAGGAGTTCTCGCCCGGCCAGCTGGTATTCGCTGCTGTCGCCTCGTTACTGCTGTACCTGCTGTTTGTCTTCACCCAAACGGTGCGGCATCGCAATTTCTTTCTGCCGATCGCGCAGAAGGGTCAGCGGAGCATCTTTGACGATGAAAGCCATGCGGAGCCGCCGAGCAATGCCGCGGCGCTGAGGAGTGCGGGGCTGCTGCTGGCGGCGCTGGTCGCGGTGGTGGGCCTGGCCGAGCAGGAGTCGCCGGCCATCGAGAAACTGGTGTCTGCGGCGGGCTTCCCGCACTCGTTCGTCGGTGTCGTGATCGCGCTCCTCGTGCTGTTGCCGGAGACGCTCGCGGCGGCGCGTGCGGCGCGTGCGGGCCGCATCCAGACCAGCCTCAACCTGGCTTACGGCTCGGCGATGGCCAGCATCGGGCTCACCATTCCCGGCATTGCGCTGGCGTCGATCTGGATCAAGGGTCCGCTGATACTCGGCTTGGGTCCCACCCAGTTGGTGCTCTTCGCGTTGACAGTGGTGATCAGCATGCTGACCGTGATACCCGGCCGGGCGACGCGGCTGCAGGGTGAGGTCCACCTGGCGTTGTTGGCCGCCTTCGTGTTCTTGGCGATCATTCCGTAAACGGCAAGCAGCGCAAGCGATTACGCCGAGGAACGGGCCCGCAGGGTCTGCAGCGCCTGGTCCGCATGGGCGGCCATGCTGAACTCGCTGGAAATCACGTCGAGCACCGTGCGATCGGTGTCGATGACGAACGTCGTGCGCTTGACCGGCATCAGCTTGCCGAGCAGACCGCGCTTGACGCCGAACTGGGTGGCGACCGTGCCCTCGGTGTCCGACAGCAGCGGGTAGTCGAAGTTCTCCTTGTCGGCGAACTTGGCCTGCTTTTGCACGGCATCGGTGCTGATGCCGACCCGGTTGGCTCCGACTGCGGCGAATTCGGAGGCCAGGTCCCGGAAGTGGCAGGCCTCCTTGGTGCATCCGGGTGTCATTGCTGCGGGGTAGAAGAACAAGACCACGGGGCCGTCGGCCAGCAGGGCGCTGAGCGTGCGCGGCGATCCGGTTTGATCAGGAAGTTCGAAGTCGGCCACCGTGTCACCAGTTTTCATGGCCGTCAGGCTACGCCCGACGGCTCAGCGCGCCACTGCGGGCCGCGAGCGCGCGGGACCGCCGGGGCTGGGCAAACGTATCTGCGAGGATGGTCGAGTGCACCCACACCTCGCCGACACCACCTCACGGGAGGAATTTCGCCTGCTTGCGGCCGGGCACCGCTTTGTTCCGGTGACCCGGAAGGTGTTGGCCGACAGCGAGACGCCGTTGTCGGCATACCGCAAGCTCGCCGCCAACCGGCCCGGCACTTTCTTGCTGGAGTCTGCAGAGAACGGCCGGTCGTGGTCACGATGGTCGTTCATCGGGGCCGGCGCACCCTCGGCGTTAACCGTGCGCGACGGCGAAGCCGTCTGGCTGGGTGCGGTTCCACGGGATGCGCCCACTGGCGGTGACCCGCTGGAAGCGCTGCAGGCCACCCTCGAGCTGCTGGCCACCGCGGCGTTACCGGGGTTACCGCCGCTGTCGGGTGGTCTGGTGGGGTTTTTCGCCTACGACATGGTGCGACGGCTGGAACGGTTACCGGAAATGGCCGTCGACGACCTGCATCTGCCGGACATGCTGATGCTGCTGGCCACCGATGTGGCGGCGGTCGACCACCACGAGGGCACCATCACGCTGATCGCCAACGCGGTGAACTGGAACGGCACCGACGACCGCGTCGATGAGGCCTACGACGACGCCGTCGCGCGCCTGGACGTGATGACCGAGGCGCTGGGCCAGCCGCTGCCGTCGACGGTGGCCACCTTCAGCAAGCCCGAACCTCAGTACCGGGCGCAGCGCACGGTCGAGGAATACGGCAAGATCGTCGACTACCTCGTCGACCAGATCGCGGCCGGCGAAGCCTTCCAGGTGGTGCCCTCGCAGCGCTTCGAGATGGACACCGACGTCGACCCGATCGACGTGTACCGGATTCTGCGGGTGACCAACCCGAGCCCCTACATGTATCTGCTGCGTGTGCTCAACAGTGATGGCGCAACTGACTTTTCGATTGTCGGATCCAGTCCGGAGGCCCTCGTCACCGTCGTCGACGGCCGGGCAACGACGCATCCGATCGCCGGGACCCGGTGGCGGGGAGAGAACGAGGAAGAAGATCAGCTGCTGGAGAAGGAGCTGCTGTCCGACGAAAAGGAACGTGCCGAGCACCTGATGTTGGTCGACCTCGGCCGCAACGACCTCGGCCGCGTCTGCACGCCTGGCACCGTCCGCGTCGAGGATTACAGCCACATCGAGCGCTACAGCCACGTCATGCACCTGGTCTCCACCGTGACGGGCATGCTCGGCGAGGGCCGCACCGCCCTGGACGCGGTCACGGCCTGTTTTCCGGCCGGCACGCTGTCCGGCGCGCCCAAGGTGCGGGCCATGGAGCTGATCGAAGAGGTGGAGAAGACGCGCCGCGGCGTATACGGCGGCGTGCTCGGCTACCTCGACTTCGCCGGCAACGCCGACTTCGCGATCGCCATTCGCACCGCACTGATGCGCAATGGCACCGCATACGTCCAGGCAGGCGGTGGGGTGGTGGCCGACTCGAACGGCCCCTACGAGCACAACGAGGCAAGCAGCAAGGCGCGTGCGGTGCTGAACGCGATCGCCGCCGCGCAGACGCTCAGTGCCCCATACGCAACCCGCAATGGCTGATGCCGCGCCGGACCGCCGGGCCCGGCTGACGATCGGCATCGCCCAGCTGCTGCTGGTCATCGCCGCGGGCCTGCTGTGGGCGGCTTCGCGCCTGCCGTGGGTGGTCATCCGGTCGTTCGACGGGCTCGGACCGCCCAAGGAGGTGATCCTGGCCGGCTCGTCATGGTCGACTGCTCTGCTGCCGTTCGCGCTGTTGATGCTGGCCATTGCCGTCGCGGCACTCGCGGTGCGCGGCTGGGCGCTGCGCTCGGTTGCCGCGCTGCTGGGCGTCGTCAGCCTGGCTACCGGCTATCTGGGCGTCAGCCTGTGGGTGTTGCCGGAGGTGGCGGCGCGAGGAGCCGAACTGGCCCATATTTCGCTGGTGACGCTGGTGGGCAGCGAGCGGCACTACGCCGGCGCGGGGTTCGCGGTGGCCGCCGCGGCGTGCACGTTGATCGCCGCCGTCCTGTTGATGCGGTCTGCGATGTCCGCACGCGGCGGGGCAAGAAAATACGCCGCGCCGGCGACCCGCCGCTCGATTGCGAGACGCAATGGCGCCGATGGGGCGATGCTGGAGCAGGCGGGGGCCCCAGACATGTCGGAGCGAATGATCTGGGACGCGCTCGATGAGGGGCACGACCCGACCGATCGGCCCCGCGAGTCTGACACCGAGGGTCGGTGACGGGTCGCGAGCCGACGGTCGCTACCCTTCAGTGACGTCGTCGAAATCGGTTAGGAACCGGTTGGGTGATCGTGGGTGACATGTGGGAAGGGAAACGACAGGTATGAGTCCGGCGACAGTCCTTGACTCCATCCTCGAGGGAGTCCGGGCCGATGTTGCCGCGCGCGAAGCCCGTGTCAGCCTGCCCGAGATCAAAGCGGCAGCCGCCGCGGCGCCACCACCGCTCGACGTGATGGCCGCCCTGCGCGAGCCCGGGATCGGCGTCATCGCCGAGGTCAAGCGCGCCAGTCCATCGGCGGGTTCGCTGGCGCCCATTGCCGATCCGGCCAAGCTGGCGCAGGCATACGAAAACGGCGGTGCCCGGATCATCAGTGTCTTAACCGAGGAACGGCGCTTTCAAGGTTCGCTCGACGACCTGGATGCGGTGCGGGCCGCCGTGTCGATTCCGGTTTTGCGCAAAGACTTTGTGGTGCAGCCTTATCAGATCCACGAGGCGCGTGCGCACGGCGCCGACATGCTGTTACTCATCGTCGCCGCCTTGGAGCAGTCGGCGCTGGCGGCGATGCTCGACCGTACCGAATCACTTGGCATGACAGCCCTTGTCGAGGTTCACACCGAGCAAGAGGCCGACCGGGCGCTGAAGGCCGGTGCCAACGTGATCGGGGTCAATGCCCGTGATCTCGCGACGCTCGACGTAGACAGGGATTGCTTCGCACGCATCGCTCCCGGGTTGCCCAGCAACGTGATCAGGATCGCCGAGTCCGGCGTTCGTGGCACCGCAGACCTGTTGGCCTACGCGGGTGCCGGCGCCGACGCCGTCCTGGTCGGTGAGGGTTTGGTCAAGAGCGGTGACCCTCGCGCCGCCGTGGCCGATCTGGTGACCGCGGGCACCCATCCGTCCTGTCCGAAACCGGCTCGTTAGTTACTCAAGAGACCCTGCGTTGAAACGTTGAACCCCATGAGCCATCCTCGCGTTGAGCATTGGTGATGGTGGATCCAACTCGCCCTGCCCTACCGCTTTCGAGCGCGGCCATCTCAGAACCCACCCGACACGACCCCGACTCGGGCGGGCATTTCGGTGTATACGGCGGCCGCTATGTCGCCGAGGCATTGATGGCGGTGATCGAAGAAGTGACCGCCGCCTACGAGAAGGAACGCGTCAATCCGGAATTCCTGGATCTGCTAGACGACCTGCAGGCCAACTATGCGGGTCGGCCGTCGCCACTGTATGAGGCCAGTCGCCTGAGCGCGCACGCCGGTGCCGCACGCATCTTCCTGAAGCGAGAAGACCTGAACCACACCGGTTCTCACAAGATCAACAACGTGCTGGGGCAGGCGTTGCTGGCTAAGAGAATGGGTAAGACCCGGGTGATCGCCGAGACCGGCGCCGGCCAACACGGCGTGGCCACCGCCACCGCGTGCGCATTGCTCGGCCTCGAGTGCGTCATCTATATGGGCGCTGTCGATACGGCGCGCCAAGCGCTCAACGTGGCGCGGATGCAGCTGCTGGGCGCCGAGGTTGTCTCGGTCGACGCGGGTTCGCAAACGCTGAAGGACGCCATCAATGAGGCGTTCCGGGATTGGGTTACCAACGCCGACAACACGTACTACTGCTTTGGTACCGCGGCGGGGCCACATCCCTTCCCGACCATGGTGCGCGATTTCCAGCGCATCATCGGGCTGGAGGCGCGTATTCAGATCCAAACGCAGGCGGGACGGCTGCCCGACGCCGTGACGGCCTGCGTCGGCGGTGGATCCAACGCCATCGGTATCTTCCATGCATTCATCGACGACCCCGGCGTGCGCCTGGTCGGCTACGAGGCGGCCGGCGACGGCGTCGAGACCGGCCGGCATGCGGCCACGTTCACCGGCGGCTCGCCCGGCGCGTTTCAGGGGTCGTTCTCCTATCTACTGCAGGACGAAGACGGCCAGACCATCGAATCCCATTCGATTTCAGCAGGTTTGGATTATCCAGGTGTGGGCCCAGAGCACGCGTGGCTCAAGGAGACCGGGCGCGCCGAATACCAGCCGATCACCGATGCCGAGGCGATGGACGCGTTTCGCCTGCTGTGCCGAACCGAAGGCATCATCCCGGCCATCGAATCCGCGCACGCCGTCGCCGGTGCCCTCCAGCTCGGCAACGAATTGGGCAGCGGCGCAATCATTGTGGTGAATCTGTCGGGGCGCGGCGACAAGGACGTCGAGACGGCGGCGAAATGGTTCGGCCTGCTAGCGCCCGGTGACGATGCGGTCGGCGATGCCGACCGAGGAGGAGCCGGGCAATCGGGGCAGGGCGAGCGATGACGGTGGAACAGAGCCAGGCCAGCAGGCTGGCGCCGCTTTTCGATGAGTGCCGGGCCGAAAGCCGTGCGGCGCTGATCGGTTATCTGCCCACTGGCTTTCCCGACCTGCGTACCTCGCTGGATGCGATGACCGCGCTGGTCGAATCGGGTTGTGACCTCATCGAAGTCGGTGTGCCGTACTCCGATCCGGGTATGGACGGCCCGACGATCGCCGGGGCGACCGAAGCCGCACTGCGCGGCGGTGTGCGCGTTCGTGACACGTTGGCCGCGGTCGAGGCGATCAGTTCGGCCGGCGGCCGATCGGTGGTCATGACGTACTGGAACCCGTTGCTGCACTACGGAATTGACGCGTTCGCACGGGACCTGGCATCGGCAGGCGGGCACGGGCTGATCACTCCGGACCTGATTCCGGACGAGGCGCAAGAGTGGATGGCCGCGTCCGAGGAGCATCACCTGGATCGCATTTTTCTGGTGGCACCGTCGTCGACACCGCAGCGACTGGTGACCACGGTCGAGGCCTCGCGTGGATTCGTCTACGCCGCATCGACGATGGGCGTGACCGGGGCACGTGATGCCGTCTCGAACGCCGCACCCGAATTGGTGCGCAGGGTCAAGGCGGTGTCCAGCATCCCCGTCGGCGTGGGCCTCGGCGTGCGATCGCGCGAGCAGGCCGCGCAGATCGGCAGCTACGCGGACGGCGTGATTGTCGGTTCGGCGTTGGTGACCGCGCTGCGCGACGGACTGCCCAGCTTGCGCGCCTTGACCCAGGAATTGGCCGAAGGTGTGCGAGTGTCGACATCATGACGATGTTGCCCACGTATTTCCCCAGCCCACCGCAAGGTGTCTGGCACCTCGGGCCGTTGCCGATCCGCGCGTACGCGCTGTTCATCATCACCGGGATCGTCGTCGCGCTGATGATCGGCGACCGGCGCTGGGCAGCTCGCGGCGGGCAACGCGGGGTG
Source organism: Mycobacterium montefiorense (assembly GCF_003112775.1). GTDB lineage: Bacteria > Actinomycetota > Actinomycetes > Mycobacteriales > Mycobacteriaceae > Mycobacterium > Mycobacterium montefiorense. Next base: position 438,915 of record NZ_BFCH01000018.1, read on the forward strand.
ATTTACGACATCGCACTGTGGGTGGTGCCGTTCGGCTTGATCGGCGGCCGGCTTTATCACCTGGCCACCGATTGGCGGACATATTGGGGCCCGGGCGGTGCGGGGCTGGGCGCGGCGGTGCGAATCTGGGACGGCGGACTGGGAATTTGGGGCGCGGTCGCTCTCGGCCTGCTCGGAGCGTGGATCGGGTGTCGACGCCGGGGAATCCCGTTGCCGGCCTTCGTGGACGCGCTGGCCCCGGGAATCATCTTGGCGCAGGCCATCGGTCGGCTCGGGAACTACTTCAATCAGGAGCTTTACGGCCGCGAGACCACGCTGCCGTGGGGCCTGGAAATCTTCTATCGCCGCGATCCTTCGGGGTACATCGACCCGCATTCGCTCGACGGCGTTTCGACCGGTCAGCTCGCGGTCGTCGTACAACCGACGTTTCTGTATGAATTGATTTGGAACGTACTGGTTTTCATTGCGCTGATCTATATCGACCGACGGTTCACGATCGGTCACGGACGACTGTTTGCGTCCTATGTCGCGTTCTACTGCGTCGGGCGCTTCTGGGTTGAGCTGATGCGGGACGACACCGCCACACATATCGCCGGTATCCGGATCAACACGTTTACATCGACTTTCGTGTTTATCGGTGCCGTCGTCTACATCGTCCTGGCACCGAAGGGCCGCGAGGATCCCGAGAGATTGCGTGGCGACGATGACGCTGCCGACGCCGAACCTGAGCCGCAAGACGAGCCGTCAGAGCAACTTGCCAGCGTCGCTGCGGCTTCCGCGGCGACGACGGCACCTGCGGCACCTGCGGCCGGTGCGGACGACGACGCGGTACCGTCCGGTTCAGCCGAATCGGTCGAAGCCGGCAAAACCGAGGTCATTGAGCCCGAGGCCGAGGAGCCTGAAGAGACTGAGGCTGAAGAATCCGAAGCTGTCGATCCGGAAGCGCAGGCAGTCGAAGCACAGTCCGAAGAGGCGGAGGCTGAGGAGCCGGAGGCCGAGGAGCCGGAAGTAGAAGAGTCCGAGGCCGAGGAGCCCGAACCCGAGGCGTCTGAAACCGAGCAGTCCGAAGCCGAAGAGTCTGAGCCGGAGGAGCCGGAAGACGAAGAGGCGCAGGCGCAAGAACCTGAAGCCGTCGAGGCCGAGGCGGAGGCTGACGAGTCCGACGATGAGACCGGGGTCAACGCAGCGGAAGAAGCCGTCGAGCAAGCCGAGGACAGCGAGCCGGACTCGACGCCGGCCGCCGAGCCGACGTCCGAAGAACCCGCAGCGCAGAAGGCCACAGACCAGACGGCCATCGGCGGCGACGCTTTGGAAACGCGGCGCCGCTGGCCACTGCGACTGCGGGGCCGGCGCTAGCAGCCGACATGCCCTGATTCGCTGAGACAGGGGTACGCCCCCCGGTGGATCTGGCATGCTGAGACCGTGACCGATCCGTCGTGGAGTGACGCCCCAGACTCAGGCGCACAACCACCACAGCCGCCGGGTTATCCACCGCCCTACCCGCAATACGCGCCATACCCGGGGTCGGGTGCTTCCTACGACCCGGCCGCGCCTTATGGCCGCCACCCGGTAACGGGACTGCCGTACTCGGACAAGTCGAAGACCATCGCGGGTCTGTTGCAGCTGCTCAGCCTGGTCGGCATCGGCGGTATCGGCCGCTTCTACATCGGCGACATCGGACTGGGCGTCGCACAACTGCTCGTCGGCCTGCTCACCTGCGGAATCGGTCTGATCTGGAGCATCGTCGACGCTGTGCTGATCCTGACCGACAAGGTCGATGATCCGCATGGTCGCCCGCTGCGCGATGGAACCTGACTCTGTCTCCCGCACGGGAGACCAGTGTCAGCACGGCGTGCATCGTCACGGCCGCTACATCACCGCCGGCACCGGCCTGCTGCTGGCGGGAGCGCTCGGTTACGTCGGCTTCGTCGACCCGCACAGCACGAATTCGGCTTACCCCCACTGTCCGTTCAAGTGGCTCACCGGCTGGGACTGCCCCTTCTGTGGCGGGCTGCGGATGACGCACGACCTGCTGCACGGCCACCTGGCGGCCAGCATCAACGACAACATCTTTCTGCTGCTGGGTCTGCCGCTGTTGGCCGGATGGCTGGTTATCCGGCGCCGGCAGGGCCGGCGATCGCTTCCAATCCCGGCGATGATCGCCCTCACTGGCGTGGTGATCGCGTGGACGGTACTGCGTAATTTGCTCAGCTTTCCCTTGGTTCCGACGATTCTCAGCGGATAACCGACGTCGTGATTTCCCGGTGCCTCAACGCGTGGTCACCTGCGGGTCACCCCGAGGGCCAACGGCACGACTAAGCTGATCGGCGTGACTAGACGCGGAAAGATCGTCTGCACCCTCGGCCCTGCAACTCAATCGGACGAGCTCATTTTGGCGTTGGTCGAAGCCGGAATGGACGTCGCCCGAATGAACTTCAGCCACGGCGACTACGCCGATCACAAGGCTGCCTACGAGCGGGTGCGTGCTGCCTCGGACACCACCGGGCGCGCCGTGGGGGTGCTGGCCGACTTACAGGGTCCCAAGATCAGGCTCGGGCGCTTCGCCACGGGGTCCACCTACTGGGCCGACGGGGAAACGATCCGGATCACGATCGCCGAATGCGAAGGCACCCACGACCGGGTATCGACCACCTATAAGCGGTTGTCGACGGACGCCGTAGTCGGTGACCGGGTTCTCGTCGACGACGGCAAGGTCGGGCTGGTCGTCGACGCCATCGAGGGCGACGACGTCGTCTGCCGCGTGGTCGAGGGCGGCCCGGTCAGCAACAACAAAGGCATGTCGCTGCCCGGGGTGAACGTGTCCGCACCGGCGTTGTCGGACAAGGACATCGACGATCTCACCTTCGCGCTGGACCTGGGTGTCGACCTGGTCGCGCTGTCATTCGTCCGCTCGCCGGCGGACGTCGAACTGGTCCACGAGGTGATGGACCGGATCGGCCGGCGGGTCCCGGTGATCGCCAAGCTCGAGAAGCCGGAAGCCGTCGACAATCTCGAGGCGATCGTGCTGGCCTTCGACGGAATCATGGTGGCGCGTGGCGACTTGGGCGTGGAGCTGCCTCTTGAAGAGGTGCCCCTGGTGCAGAAGCGGGCCATCCAGATGGCCAGGGAAAACGCCAAGCCTGTCATCGTCGCCACCCAGATGCTGGAGTCGATGATCGAAAGCTCGCGGCCAACGCGAGCCGAGGCCTCTGACGTCGCCAACGCCGTGCTCGACGGTACTGATGCGGTGATGCTGTCCGGCGAAACGTCGGTCGGGAAATACCCATTGGCCGCGGTCCGCACCATGGCGCGCATCGTGACGGCTGTCGAGGACAATTCCACCGCCGCCCCGCCGCTGACCCATGTGCCGCGCACCAAGCGCGGAGTGATCTCCTATGCCGCCCGCGACATCGGCGAGCGGCTGGACGCGAAGGCATTGGTTGCTTTCACCCAGTCCGGCGACACCGTGAAGCGACTGGCGCGCCTGCACACTCCGTTGCCGCTGCTGGCCTTCACGGCCTGGCCCGAGGTGCGCAGCCAGCTGGCCATGACGTGGGGCACCGAGACGTTCATCGTCCCGATCATGGACTCCACCGACGAGATGATCCGCCAGGCCGACAAATCGCTGCTCGAGCTGGGCCGTTACAAGCGTGGCGACATGGTGGTGATTGTCGCCGGAGCCCCACCTGGCACAGTGGGGTCAACCAATTTGATCCACGTCCACCGCATCGGGGAGGACGACCTCTAACGCGCAAGGAGAGCCCGTGCCGGCCGGCCTGGAGTCTGACGGAGAGCCGAATTCCGATTCCTCAGGCGATTTCGAAGAACTGCTGGCGGTGCTGGACCTCAATCGCGTTGGCGACGACCTATTCCTCGGGTCGCACCCCACCAAGAACCCGATGCGGACTTTCGGCGGGCAGCTGATGGCGCAATCGTTCGTCGCGAGCAGTCGCAGCTTGGTCCGGGACGACCTGCCGCCCAGCGCCCTGTCGGTGCACTTCATCAACGGCGGCGACACGACTAAGGACATCGAGTTTCACGTCTCCCGGTTGCGCGACGAGCGGCGCTTCGCCAATCGGCGTGTCGATGCGGTGCAGGACGGCACGTTGCTGTCCTCGGCGATGGTCGCCTACATGTCCGGCGGCCGCGGCCTGGAGCACTCCATCGATCCGCCACAGGTGGGCGAGGCACATGCCCAGCCGCCGCTGCGCGAGCTGCTGCGCGGATACGAGCAGACCGTTCCGCATTTCGTCAACGCCCTGCAGCCGGTCGAATGGCGTTACACCAACGACCCGGCGTGGGTGATGCGGGACAAGGGGGAGCGGCTGCCCCACAACCGGGTGTGGCTCAAGGCGCTGGGTACGGTGCCCGACGACCCGGTGCTGCACACCGCGACGATGGTGTACTCCTCGGACACCACGGTGCTGGACTCCGTTATCACCACGCACGGGCTGTCGTGGGGGTTCGATCGCATTTTTGCCGCGTCGGCCAATCATTCAGTTTGGTTTCACCGGCAGGTCGACTTCAACGACTGGGTGTTGTATTCGACGTCGTCGCCGGTGGCCGCGGATTCCCGCGGGCTGGGCACCGGCCATTTCTTCGATGGCAGTGGCCAAATGGTGGCGACCGTGGTGCAAGAAGGCGTGCTCAAATACTTTCCGCCTTCGGGCCGATGACGGTTATTGAATAGTTACTTGACACTGGTCCGATTTCGGTTCTGCGGGGCCGCAATCGGGCGTAGCGTCGAATTAGCCGGGTATTCGATGGGACCAGCGGCCTAGCAGCCGCACAGCTGTACCTCAGCCCATCGGGAGGTGAACCATGAAAGGCCCGTCGGCAGACCTCCTACCTAAGCTGCGCGCACGCGAACGTGTTGTGGTTCAGGTTGATTCGATCGCGGCGCGCGGTATCGGCGCCTTAGCGCTGCTATGTGCCGCGTGCTGGCTGGTCGCGATACTCGCCCATCATCGCCATCAGCCGCAATGGCATTACTCCGATCGGCTGGGTTGGTCTTTGACCGTGCTGGCCGCCGTGGCACTGATCGCTCGCGGCATCTTTTTGGGCCGTCCGGTGACCACTATGCATGCGGGAGTGGCCGCTGCGTCCGTGGTGGCGGGGCTGGGCTCGCATGTGTTGGGGTTTGACCTCTTTGGTGACCTACTGATCGCAGCATCGGGATTGCTGTTGATGTGCCCGACGTCATCGCATCCCAGACCCGAAGATCTGCCCCGGGCATGGGCATTGATCAATGCCACCACGGATGATCCGCTGGCGCCGTTTGCGATGCAAACGGGCAAGAGCTATCACTTCTCCGACGCGGGTACCGCGGCGTTGGCGTACCGGACGCGGATGGGGTTCGCGGTGGTCGGCGGCGACCCGATCGGTGATGAAGCGCAATTCGGCGAGCTGGTCGCCGATTTCGCCACGATGTGTCATGCCCACGGGTGGCGTATCGCGGTGGTGGGCTGCAGCGAGCGACGACTCGAGTTATGGAACGACCCTGCCGTGGTTCGACAATCGTTGCGCGCGGTACCGATCGGTCGCGACGTCGTCGTCGACGTGGCCGGTTTCGACATGGTGGGCCGCAAGTTTCGCAACTTGCGCCAGGCCGTGAAGCGCACTCACAACGCCGGCATCACCACCGAGATCGTGGCGGAGCAGGGACTCGACGAAAAGTTGCTTGCCGAATTGACCGATGTGGTGCACGCGTCGCCCAGTGCGGCCCACACAGATCGGGGTTTCTACATGAACCTCGATGGCGTGCTGGAGGGCCGGTTCCCGGGTATACAGCTAATTATTGCCAGGGACGCCGGTGGGCAGGTCCAGGGCTTTCATCGATACGCGACGGCCGGCGGCGGCAGCGATATCAGTCTCGACGTGCCGTGGCGGCGCCGTGGTGCACCCAACGGGCTCGACGAACGGCTCAGCGTCGACATGATCATTTCCAGCAAAGACGCTGGGGCGCAACGGTTATCGCTGTCCTTCGCGGCGGTCCCGGAAATCTTCGACGACGAGAATCCCGGCCGGCTCGAGCGGGTGTTCTACCGGCTGATCCATCTGCTGGACCCGCTGATCGCACTCGAGTCGCTGTACCGGTACGTGCACAAGTTTCATGCGCTAAACGTTCGGCGCTTCGCGTTGATATCGCTGACGCAGCTGGCGCCGCTGGTATTTGTTTTGCTGACACTGGAATTCATGCCGCGCCGGCGCCACCTCTGAGTGCGCTAGTGCGTGCAGATGCGCTGTAAGTACCTGTCCGGACCGGCTTTTGCCATGCAGCTGTAGTAGTTGTTCTGTCGTATCTGAACTTGTATGAGACCGACCCACACCGGAACGAAAATCAGTGCGACGACGATCGACACGATTCCCAGCATGGTCCCGGCCACCGCGACCGCGTCGTTGTTAGCTTCGCCACGTACGACCCGCGCACGGGCCGCCAAACCCGACCACGCGGCGATGACGCCGAGGATGACACCGCCCAGCACCGACCAGACGGACAGCAACGCGACAGCGGCGATCACGAGCGAGGCAATGCCCAGGCCGTTTTTCGGTTTGACCGGCGCAGGGGAGTCGTTAGACGGCGCTGCCTGCGAATACCATTGGTACGCCGATGCAGCCATGAATGCCACGGTACGCGCTTACCCGATGTGCAGCTCGGGACAGCGAACACCGGTGGGCATGTGGTGAGTTGCCACCACGACCGTTCGCTGCGCGCTCACCAGCCCGGATCCAGGTGCCAGCAGATCCACCAAAATCCGATCCGCGTCGATCGCGTCGAGGTGCTCGGTGGGCTCGTCGAGTAACACGATTCGCGCCGGCGAGAGGACCGCCCGGGCCAGCAGCAGCCGCCTGCGCTGACCTGCCGACACCGCCTGCGCGCCGCCGATCAGCACCGTCGACAGGCCCTGCGGCAGACTGGCCAGCCAGGCCCCAAGCCCGACCGCGTCCAGCGCGACCGCTAGTTCGTCGTCTGCGCAGTCGCCGCGGGCGACCAGCAGGTTGTCGCGGACCGTGGTGGCAAAGATGTGCGCGTCTTCGGCGAAAAAGCCGACAGCGCTGGGTAGTTCAGATTCGACGAACTGTGTTAGGTCGGTTCCGTTCAGCATCACCCGGCCGTGCAGCGGCGGCATCAGCCCGGCAAGTGTCATTAGCAGCGTGGTCTTACCGGAACCGCTGGGGCCGGTTATGGCCAGCCGCGCGCCGGGTGCGAGGTCGATTGTCACCTGTTGTGCGAAGGTCCGCGGGTGGCCGGTGCGCACGTCGGCCGATAATCTGGCGGTGCCGGTGGGCGTCGTTGCCGGCGCATCGGATTCAGCCGTTTTGGTCTGCACAGTCAGATCGAGGAGGCGACGTGCGGCGATGCGTGAGCGTGTCAATTGGATGGCGGCCGCCGGTAGCGGAGTCATCGCCTCGAACGCGGACAGCGGCAACAGCATCAGGATCGCTAGCGTGGTGGGCGCAACGGCAGGCGCCAGCCCGATCCCGGCCACCACCGCGCCGAGCACACTGACGCCGATGGCGGCGGTGGGCATGGCCTCGGCCAGTGCGGCCGGCCTGGCGGCCGCGTCCAGCGCGTCACTCCAATTGAGTTGGCGGCGACGCGATTCGGCGATGATGCCGGGCAGTGCCCCTGCGACCCGAAGCTCGGGCGCGTGTTCGAGGGCGATCATCGCGGACGTGTCGCGATCGGAATGATGTTGGTGGGCAATCTCTTCGGAGGTCGCGGCCGCTCGGCCTGCCAGCCGGGGCGCCACCACACCGGTGGCCAGCAGGCAGATCGCCAGCACTACGCCGGCTGCGGGTGAAATGACCGCGACCGTCATGGTTGCCGCCACCGCCAACACCGCCGCGACCCCGATCGGTATCAGCGCGCGCACCAGGACGTCGGCCAGTTCGTCGATATCGGCGCCGACGCGCGCCACCAGCTCGCCGCTGTGCAGCCGGACGGCCACCGCGGCCGGCCCGTATGCCAGCCGGTGGTAGATCTGTGCCCGGGCAACTCCGGCCGCGCGCAGCGCGGTCTCGTGGGTGGCCAGTCGTTCGCAGTAATGCAGCACGCCTCGGGAGATCGCGAACAGGCGCACCGCGACGACCGCGACGGACAGGTCCAGGATCGGCGGCATCTGCCAAGCCCGCGTGATCAGCCACGCCGATACTCCGGCCAGGGCCAGTGCGCTGCCCAGCGACAGCACTCCCAACGCGATGGCCGCCAGGATGCGGGGCAGCCGGGGGCGCAGCAAGCCGGTCGCGGTCAGTAAGGGATCAGACATGGGCATGAGACACCTGCCCGTCCGAAACCACCTCGATGACCTGGTCTGCGATCGCCAGGACCGGCTGCCGGTGGCCGACGACCACGACGGTCGCTCCGGCGCGTGCCCGTTCGACAATGGCGCGCAGCACCCGTTCTTCGGTGTGGGTGTCCAGGTGTGCGGTGGGTTCATCGAGTAGCAGCACCGCAGCCCGCGACCCGAGGGCTCGGGCCAGACCCAGTCGTTGTCGCTGTCCCAGTGATAGCCCGACACCGTCGCGCCCGACCGCGGTGTCCGGTCCGTCCGGCAACTCAGCCAGTACGGCATCGAATCCGGCAGCAGCACAAGCACGTTCGATATCGTCTAGCTCGCCGAGCAGGCCTAGATTGTCACCGACGGTGCCTGGGAGTAGCACCGGGCGTTGCGGCAGCCAGGACAGTTGTCGCCACCACGCAGTCTGCTCGAGCTCGGTGACGTCGACCCCGTCGAGGGTGATCCGCCCCGACGACGGCACCGTCAGTCCGGCGATCGCCTGCAGTGAAGTGGTCTTGCCGGCGCCATTTCGGCCCGTCAGCACCGTCACCAGACCCGGCTGGATCGTCGCGGTCAACTCGCACGGTGAATTGCCGTCTCGTCCGGCCACACTGAGCGCTTCCAGGCGGATCTGCGCGCCGTGCGCGACTACCGTCCGGGTGCGCACTGCCGTCGCGGCGGGTTCGCCGATCAGTGCGAATGCTTTGTCGGCCGCGGTTCTGCCGTTTTGGGCGGCATGGAATTCCACCCCGATGCGGCGCAGCGGCCAGTACACATCCGGAGCTAGCAGCAGCACGGTCAACCCGATGGTCAGGCTCATCTCACCGAATACCAAGCGCAGACCGATTCCGACCGCGATCAGCGCGACACCCAACGTGGCCAGCAATTCCAGCACCAGCGCCGACAGAAACGCGATCCGCAGCGTCGCCATCGCCGAGCGGCGATGGGCGGCAGCGAGTTCGGCGATGCGATGTTCGGGTCCCGAAGCGCGGCCCAGCGCCCGCAGCGTTGGGATACCGGCGATCAGGTCCAGCAGCCGGCCCTGCAGGGTGGTCATGGCGCTCAGCGCCGCCGCTGATCGCTCGGCGGTAGCCATCCCGATCAGCACCATGAAAATCGGGATCAGCGGCAGCGTGATCACCACGATCACCATCGATTTCAGGTCATAGACCGCGATCACCGCCACGGTCGCCGGAGTCAGGATCGCGGCAAGCAGCAGTGTGGGCACGTATCCGGTGAAATATGGCCGCAGGCCGTCCAGGCCCCGGGTAACCACGATGGCCGCCTCATCGCGCTGGGCGGCAAGATGATTGGGTTGACGGGCGGTTACCGCCGCCAGCACCTGGTCGTTGAGATCGGCGATCACAGCGCTCGCGCCGCGCTGGCCCAGCCGCGCCTGGAGCCAGCGCGTCACCGTGCGGACGACCCACAGCGCCACCACGATTGACAGCGGCGTAAGCCAGCCTCGCAGACTACGGGCGAAGGGATCGGTGATGACCCGCGCGACGATGCCCGCCAACACAATTGCCGTGCCGATCGCGCAGCCGGAGATCACCACTCCGCAGCTCACCGTGGCGGCCAGGTAGTGGCGCAAGGCGGTTGACGCCCGCCACAGTCGCGGGTCCAGGGGTGCCCGGGAGCCTCTTGCGCTCAGGACGCACGCCTCGTCAGGCCGATCGACGGCGGTATCTGGTCAGTTGAGATCCGTTGCCGGAATACCCAATACGTCCATGCCTGGTACACGACTGCCAGTGGTGCAAAGAACACGGTGACCCACGTCATGATCTTGAGCGTGTAGGGCGTCGACGACGCGTTGTAGATCGTCAGGCTCCACTGCTTGTTCAGCGTCGAGGGCACCAAATTGGGGTACAGCACACCGAACAGCAGAATTACCACGGCCGCAACGACCAGCGCCGTGCACGTGAACGCCCAGCCATCGGAGGCGTGCCGCCAGACCAATGTCACGGCGGCGAGCTGTGCGAGGACTGCCACCCCCAGCACCAGCCAGGTCCAATTCTTGCCGTGCGCTAGCTGGGTCCAAAGTCCAAAGGCCGCAACGAATCCCGTGACTGGCAGCGATAGCCACACCGCGAATCGGTGCGCGTCGTCGCGGATCGTGCCGGAAGTTTTCAACGCAACGAACACCGCGCCGTAGAGTAAGAACAACCCGCCGGTGGCGATGCCGCCTAGCAGCGTATAGGCGTTGAGCACGTCGCCGATCGAGAGATGAACGTGGCCATCAGCGTCCACCGGCAGACCGCGCACCAGGATGGCGAACGCCACACCCCACAGCACCGCCGGCAACCAGGAGCCGGCGGCGATGCCGAAATCGGCCAGGCCGCGCCACTTTGCATCGTCGATCTTGCCGCGCCATTCGATCGCGACGACGCGGACGATCATGCCGGCCAGGATCGCCAACAACGGTAAGTAGAGGGTGGAGAACACCGTTGCATACCAACCCGGAAACGAGGCGAACATCCCCGCGCCGGCGGTGATCAGCCAGACTTCGTTGCCGTCCCACACCGGCCCGATGGTGTTCAGCGCGGTGCGGCGGTGGGTCTCCGGATCGCCGCCGCCGGAACGGCTCAAGCGGGCGAACGGTTCCATCAGCATGCCCACGCCGAAGTCGAAGCCCTCCAGAATGAAGAAGCCTAGGAACAACGTCGCGATGACACCAAACCACAACTCTTGGAGTGCCATTGGTTAGTTCCTTTCCGGGTCGGTCTGCGTCAGTAGGCGAATGACAGCGGTGCCACCTCGTCATCGCCGGGTGCTTTCGGCGGTGCGGGTTCCGCGTCGTGTTCCAACGGCCCCTCGACGACGTAGCGTTTGAGCAGCCAGAACCAGATGACCGCGAGCACCGCGTAGAGCAGGGTGAACGTCACAAGCGAGGTGATCACCATGCCGGTCGTGGTGGGGGAGACGCCGTCAGCGACGGTGAGCCGCACCTGTTGGTCACCTGTCGGATTCGGTACCACGAGCCAGGGCTGCCGGCCCATCTCGGTGAATATCCATCCCGCGCTGTTGGCCAGGAACGGAGTGGGAATGGTGAGCAGCGCCAGCCAGGAGAACCACCGTTGGTCGGGGGTCCGGCGGCCGCGGGTCAGCCACAGCGTGGTGAGGGCGAACAGCACGCCGACCGCCATGAACCCGATCATCGCGCGAAACGACCAGTAGGTGACAAACAGGTTCGGCCGGTAGTCATTTGGGCCGAATTTGCGTTGGTTGTCCTGCTGGATGTTACGCACGCCTTGCAATGTCACACCGCTGAATCGGCTTTCGGCGAGGAATGGCAGCACGTAGGGCACCTGGATGACACGGGTCAGGTGGTCGCAGTTGTTCTGTCGGCCGACTGTCAGGATGGAGAAGTCCGGATTGGTTTCGGTGTCGCACAACGACTCCGCCGACGCCATCTTCATCGGCTGCTGCTGGAACATCAGCTTGCCCTGCTGGTCGCCGGTAAAGAACAAGCCAACCGCAGCAATCAGCGCCACCCAACAGCCCAGCACAGCGGCCGGACGAAACACCGTGCCGAGGTCCACGCCGGGTTTCTTGGTCGACCGGATCAGCCACCAGGCGCTGACGGCCGCGACGAAGGTGCCCGCGGTCAACAGTGAACCGGTGACCGCATGTGAAAAGGCAGCCCGCGCAGTGTTATTGCTGAGCAGCGCCGCGATGCTGTCCAACTCGGCGCGTCGCGTCGCCGGGTTGTAATGCGCGCCGACCGGATGCTGCATGAACGAATTCGCAGAGATGATGAAGAACGCCGACACGTTCACCGCAATCGCCACAACCCAAATGCAGGCCAGATGAACCAGCTTCGGCAGCCGGCTCCAGCCGAAAATCCACAACCCGAGGAAGGTGGACTCGAAGAAGAAGGCGGCCAGGCCTTCCATTGCCAGTGGTGCGCCGAATACATCGCCGACGAATCGTGAGTACTCGCTCCAGTTCATGCCGAACTGGAACTCCTGCACGAGTCCGGTCGCCACACCGATCGCGAAGTTGATCAGGAACAGCTTGCCGAAGAACTTGGTCAGGCGATACCAGGCAGTGTTGCCGGTGGCCACCCATGCGGTCTGCATGACCGCGACCAGGGGAGCTAGCCCAATAGTGAGCGGCACAAAGATGAAGTGGTAGACGGTGGTTATACCGAACTGCCACCGCGAAATGTCGACGATATTCATTCGTCATCTCCCGTGACTGCAGAGTTCTACGACGCAGTGTAGTAGCTAGGCGAGCCCGGCGCCATTCCCAAGTCCTTTAGAGGCGTTGCGGATCCCGAACGACGCCACGATCTCGAAGACGCCGATGACGGCCAACCAGACGCCGACAACAAGCGCCAAGGTGACGATCGACGCGAATGGCGACGCCAGCACGACGATGCCGGCGAGCAGAGTGATTACGCCGAGGAAGATTGACCACCCGCGCCCGGGCAGGGCGGGATCGCTGAGCGCGGAAACCGTTGTGGCCACCCCACGGAAGATGAACCCGATGCCGATCCAGATGGCCAGCAACAGCACGGCGTAGCCCTGGCCGAAGTGGCGAAATGCCAACACGGCCAGGATCAACGAGGCGGCGCCGCTGACCAACAACAGGATGCGGCTGCCCGTCGAGACATGCAGGCTGAAGGCGAATACGACTTGTGCGACACCGGTTATCAGCAGATAGACACCGAAGGCGATCGCGGCGGCCAGGATGGATATTCCCGGCCACGCCAGCACCAGGACGCCGACAATCAGGGTCAGAAATCCCGATACCAGCGTGGATTTCCACAGATGCGGCAACATGCTTGGAATTTCAGTGGGCTGCATAGCCTCACTGTGGCACAACCACGAAGCGCAGAATAGGGGCTTTAGACTGCGGCGCCGTGGGTCGTACGGGGCTGCTCGGCGGCCAGATCACCGGGTTCGTCCGCTGCCGGCTGACGGCCGATCAGATACCAGGTGCGCATCACGCCTTTGCCTTTGACCTCGATTCGGCCGCGCTCCTGCAGCACGAAATCGTCCTTGAGACGCTCGTAAACGTCCTCGGGCACTTGAATTCGGCCCACCGAGTCGGTCGATTCCATCCGGGCCGCGACATTGACGGCGTCGCCCCATACGTCGTAGAAGAAGCGACGCGACCCCACTACTCCTGCGACCACGGTGCCTGCCGCGAAGCCAACCCGCAGCGGCACCGAGAGACCGTGCGGGTCTTCGAGATTGGCGGCGGCAGCGACCATTTCGAGGGCAAAGTCCGCCAGCGCCTCGACGTGGTCGGGGCGCGGCCGCGGAACCCCGCTGACGACCATGTACGAGTCTCCGCTGACTTTGATTTTCTCCAGCCCGTGCTTGTCGACCAGTTCGTCGAAAGTGCTGTAGAGGCGGTCGAGAAACTTGACCAGGTCGCATGGTGTAGTTGTGCTTGCGCGTTCGGTAAAGCCGACCATGTCGGCGAACAGCACCGAGGCTTCCTCATATCGGTCGGCGATGACGTCGCGTTCGGGCTCTTTGAGCCGCTCGGCGACGCTGGCCGGCAACATGTTGGCCAGTAGCGCCTCGGAGCGGTCGTACTCGGCTTCCATGACCGCCTCGGCGCGCTCGGTGTCGCGCAGCGCGAACCACACCGTCACGACCACCATCGCGCACGCCGAGACGGTGGTGATGACAAAGCTCATCGTGATCGCCCAGGGCGGTTCCAGCCCGGTCGAGTGGGGCACCAGGAACTGCAGGGTGACAACCAGCGCGACGCCGATACTGGCCAGCAGCGCCGCGAGGCCGATGCGCTCGATGCCGAGCTGCAACACCACGAGGCTGGCGGTCGTCACCAGGAAGTACTGCACACCCCCGCCGGTGCCGACGTCCCAGCAGGTCACGACGACCGCGGTATACGCCGTGAAGATAAAGGTCAGCGGCGCAACCACTTCTCCGAAGCGGTGCAGCCAAGGGACCGACGCGAAGATCAGCCCGGTGATGACGTTGACCACCTGGATGGGGTAGGCCGCGGGTCCGGACCAGAAGCCGAGAACTGCGAAAACCAGGCACACCACCACGCCCATCAAGGCGTTGATGTTGAGGACCCTGACCCGGCGCGCGTGGCTGTCGGCGTAGTGGTCGTTGCGGGCAACATTTTTAGCCCGCACCGCTGCCTTACAGTCCGGGCGTGTCGTGCCATCCGAACGACTTGGTGGGGCACCACATTTCTTAGCCACTACCTTCAAAGGGTAACCGCTGATTCGACATATACCCAGCTCGGCGCTGAAATTGTAGGTCCCGATCGCCCTGGACGACGGCTTTGGCCGCGAAAGGCTAACTCGGGCCGGGACTCCCGGTCGGCGGTGCGCCCCGCAAATGGATGCGCGTGTCACGAAGCCGGGCGGTGCGGCGTCCGCCGTATCCGCGAGGCAGCAGCTCTGGCATGCGGGCGGCGGGCACCACGGCGATGTGGGGCCGGACCACGACCGGCATTGTCAGCATGGTGGAAAACACCCAGGACTCCCGTTTGGCCTGCTCTCGGGCGATGAACAGCACATCGAGCGGGTACCAGAGGCCGACCCACGCCACCACGAGGAACACGCCGTTGCCGAGTAATTCGATGGCGAGCTCGCCGACGAACGGGCGGGTGAACAGGTACGACAACGCGAGGCCGGAGACGAACAGCAGCGAACCACTGATCAACGACCGCATGCCCTGGCGCCAGATCAAGTCGTGCTGTCGGTCGGCTCGGCGGACGGCCAATTCGCAGTAGCGGTAGACCGACGCAACGAGGTTCGCGACCATCTCTTCCGGCCACTCGCCGGCGACGTCGAGGACGATGCGCTGATTGGAGGAGTGCCTCCGCTGGGAAAGCATCAGCTCGACGAGTTCGTCGATGCCGCTGTCGATTCGGCGTGAGCCCGTCAGCACCGACCGCTGGTCGACGGCGAAGAGGTCGGCAGGGTCATCCAATTCGATGACGATGTCCGGCAACGGTTCTTGCCGATTGCGTCGCATATTCACGCCACAACCTCTCGCACGAGAAGGCGCCGTTTGCTACGGCGTTCCCGAATACTACTGAGATCGGGAAGCGCAACTGTCGAATTCACCGAATACGTAGGTACGCAGGTGACTTGGCTCGTCGACTACCGGCCATGAAAGTGACTATCCACCCCTGCGTGGCAGGGGTGGATAGGGCCGAACCTCTTAGATCGCGATGCAGGTCCCGCCGGGAAGGCAGAAGCTTCCGCAACCCGAAGTGGTCAGTGGGGTGAGCACGATAACGAGACCGATGAAGAGTTTGCTAAAACGCGACACGACGAACTCCATTCTGGGGGGAACGGGGCAAAGCGTGCTTACTGTACGTCTGTCCAACAGGCCAAAATGGGTCCCGAATCCAAGCGAGTCCGATTCGGGATCGCAGCGTTGCCAAAGCGCGATCCTGCCCCGATTGTCGGGACTTGCGCGCAGCGATCGGCAATTCCGATCGCCGAGTCATCGGGTGCGCCTAAATATGTTGGCGCATAATCAATCTCGCCGATCGATCGGGGTCAACAACGCCCGCCCCTCCGCCGAGGGGTGAATGGGGCCGAGCCGCCTAAAGGATGAAGCAGCTGGATGAGCTGGGATCGCAGGAGCTGCCGCATCCCGCGGTCGTGAGGGGGGCCAGGACGATGACGAACGCGATGAAGATCTTGCCAAGACGCGACATGACAAACTCCGCTCTGTTGTGAGCTGTGTCACAGCACTCTCATCGTAAGACTGCCGAGGTCGGCTGTAAATTGCGCGAACGCTCGCGTCTGCCGCGGTCTTCTGCGCATGAATGCCTTGTGTGGTGCCCTCGGTGAGATTCGAACTCACACTGCACGGGTTTTGAATCCGTTTCCTCTGCCAGTTGGGATACGAGGGCCTGTTCGGCGTATTACCTTAAGCGGCCTCCCACCATAGAGGATCGGTGTGGTCACCGGTTCTCACTGCCCCCGATGTCGCTGGTCGCAGCGATCCACGAGAGAATGTTCGTCATGACAGGCCCCACGACCGACACCGACGCCGCTGTGCCGCGCCGGGTCCTGATCGCGGAAGACGAAGCGCTGATCCGTATGGACTTGGCCGAGATGCTACGAGAGGAGGGGTACGACATCGTCGGCGAGGCAGGCGACGGCCAGGAAGCCGTCGAGCTTGCCGAGCAACACAAACCCGACCTCGTGATCATGGATGTGAAGATGCCGCGCCGTGACGGCATCGACGCAGCGTCCGAGATAGCCAGCAAACGCATCGCACCCATCGTGGTGCTGACCGCGTTCAGCCAGCGTGACCTCGTCGAACGGGCGCGCGATGCCGGGGCGATGGCCTACCTGGTAAAGCCGTTCACGATCAGCGACCTGATTCCGGCCATTGAGTTGGCAGTCAGCCGATTCGGCGAGATCAGGGCGCTGGAACGCGAAGTCGAGACGCTGTCCGACCGGCTGGAGACCCGCAAGGTCGTCGAGCGCGCCAAGGGCCTGTTGCAGTCCAAGCAGGGCATGACCGAACCCGAGGCGTTCAAGTGGATTCAGCGTGCCGCCATGGATCGGCGGACCACGATGAAGCGGGTGGCCGAAGTCGTGTTGGAAACCCTCGGCGACGCGTCCGACGAGGCGTCTGGCTAGCTGCTCGTCATCGAGTGTGCGCCCGCGGCGTTGAGTGTGCGTCGAGGGCGCCCAGGATGCACACTCGCGGTTGAGCTCCGGTCTTAGGGCCCTAGCGGGCGACGATCACCGACGAACCATGGCCGAACAGGCCCTGATTGGCCGTGACGCCCACCGTGGCGTTCTCCACCTGCCGGCCGGTGGCCTGGCCACGCAGCTGCCAGGTCAGCTCGCACACCTGGGAGATGGCCTGGGCCGGAATGGCTTCGCCAAAGCACGCCAGCCCGCCGGACGGGTTGACCGGCACCTTGCCGCCGATGGTGGTCGCACCGCTGCGCAGCAGCGTCTCGGCCTCGCCCTTGGGGCACAGTCCCAGGTGCTCGTACCAGTCCAGCTCGAGCGCGGTGGACAGGTCGTAGACCTCGGCCAGGCTCACGTCCTCGGGCCCGATGCCCGCTTCCGCGTAGGCCGCATCCAGAATCTGATCCTTGAACACCCGGTCCGGCGCGGCCACGACGGCGGTGGAATCCGTTGCGATGTCCGGTAATTCGGGCAGATGCTGCGGGTACTGCGGCGTGACCGTGCTGACCGCGCGCACCGAGGGCACGCCGTCGAGCGAGCCGAGGTGCTTGCGGGTGAACTCGGCGCTGGCCACGATCAACGCAGCGGCACCATCGGAGGTGGCGCAGATGTCGAGCTGCCGCAGCGGGTCGGAGACCACCGGGCTGGCCAGCACGTCCTCGACCGACGATTCCTTGCGGTAGCGGGCATTCGGGTTCTGCAGGCCGTGCTGGGAGTTCTTGACCTTTACCTGGGCGAAGTCCTCCGACGTCGCCCCGTACAGGTCCATTCGGCGGCGCGCGAGCAGCGCGAAGTACACCGGGTTCATCGCACCGATCAGGTGGAACCGCTGCCAGTCGGGGTCGCTCTTACGTTCCCCGCCGACCGGGGCGAACGCGCCCTTCGGCGTGGTGTCGGCGCCGATCACCAGCGCGACGTCGCAGAACCCGGCCAGGATATGGGCGCGAGCGCTCTGCAGCGCCTGCGAACCGCTGGCGCAGGCGGCGTAGCTGGAGCTGACCGGCACGCCGTTCCAACCGAGCTTCTGCGCGAACGTCGACCCCGCGATGAAGCCGGGGTAGCCGTTGCGGATGGTGTCGGCCCCGGCGACCAGCTGGATTTGTCGCCAGTCCAGCCCGGCTTCGGCCAGTGCGGCGCGGGCGGCGACGACGCCGTATTCGGTGAAGTCGCGGCCCCATTTGCCCCAGGGGTGCATGCCGGCGCCGAGGATGTAGAGCGGGTCGGGAGTACTCATGTCAGGCGATCCTCCAGGCGTGCACGAGGCGCTCGACGCCGTCTTCTCCGGTGTACAGCGGCATCGTGGTCAGTTCCATCTCCATGCCGACCTTCAGGTCGGCGGCCAGCGTGCCCTCGACCACCTTGCCCAGCACGATGATTCCTTCGTTGGCCAATTCCACCGCGGCGATCGCGAACGGCTCGAACGGGTCCGCCGCGGGGTAGGGCGCAGGTGGCGGATACCGGTTTTCGGTGTAGCTCCACAGCGTTCCCCGGGACGACAATGCGACGGACTCTAGGGTGTCGCTGGCGCAGGCCGGGTTGGGGCAGTTGTTCTCCCGCGGCGGGAAGACATAGGTGCCGCACTGCGGGCACTTGCTGCCGATCAGATGGGCATTTCCCGCGTCATCGGTGGCGAACCACCCGTCGATCGCGGCTTGTGTACTGCTGACCTCTGGCACTCGGTCAGACTACCCAGCTCAAACGCAAAACTGAAACGTGTTGCAGTTCTGCCCCGGGGTTGGTCGGGGCGGCAGAGCCGTCACCCCCGGTGCCTAGAGTAAGAGCCGTGCCTGCGCCCCCCGCTGCGAAGACAGAGGAACAGACCAAGCCGACGCTGATGTTGCTGGACGGCAACTCGCTGGCTTTTCGGGCGTTCTACGCGCTGCCCGCGGAGAACTTCAAGACCCGCGGCGGCCTGACCACCAACGCGGTCTACGGCTTCACCGCCATGCTGATCAACCTGCTGCGCGACGAGGCGCCGACGCACATCGCCGCGGCGTTCGACGTGTCGCGGCAGACGTTTCGGCTGGAGCGTTATCCGGAGTACAAGGCCGGCCGGTCGGAAACCCCGGACGAGTTCCGCGGCCAGATCGACATCACCAAGGAAGTGCTGGGTGCGCTGGGCATCACGGTGCTCGCGGAGCCGGGATTCGAAGCCGACGACCTGATTGCGACGCTGGCCACGCAGGCCGAAAACGAGGGCTACCGGGTGCTGGTGGTCACCGGCGACCGCGACGCCCTGCAGCTGGTCAGTGACGACGTGACGGTGCTGTACCCGCGCAAGGGTGTCAGCGAGCTCACCCGCTTCACCCCGGACGCGGTCGTCGAGAAGTACGGGCTGACCCCCACGCAATACCCCGACTTCGCCGCGCTGCGTGGCGATCCCAGCGACAACCTGCCCGGGATTCCCGGCGTGGGGGAGAAGACCGCCTCGAAATGGATCGTCGAGTACGGATCGCTGCAGGGCCTGGTCGACAACGTCGACTCGGTGCGCGGCAAGGTGGGCGACGCGCTGCGGGAGCACCTGGCCAATGTCATCCGCAACCGGGAACTCACCGACCTCGTCAAGGACGTGCCGCTGGCTCAAACGCCGGACACGCTGCGGCTGCTGGGGTGGGATCGCGACCAGATTCACCGGCTTTTCGACGACCTCGAGTTCCGGGTGCTGCGGGACCGGCTGTTCGACACGCTGGCGTCGGTGGACCCTGAGGTGGACGAGGGATTCGAGGTGCGCGGCGGCGCGCTGGAGGCCGGTCAGCTGGCCGTCTGGCTGGCCGAGCACAGCTCGGGCAAGCGGTTCGGCCTGGCCGTCGTCGGCACCCACCTGGCCTACGACGCCGACGCGACCGCGTTGGCCATCGTGTCCTCCAACGGCGAGGGCCGCTACATCGACACCTCGGCACTGGATCCCGACGACGAGGCGGCACTGGCATCCTGGCTCGCCGACCCCGGCCCGCCCAAGGCGCTGCACGAAGCCAAGCTGGCGATGCACGACCTGGCCGGGCGCGGCTGGACGTTGGCCGGTGTCACCTCCGATACCGCACTGGCGGCCTACCTGGTGCGGCCCGGTCAGCGCAGCTTCTCCCTCGACGACCTTTCGCTTCGCTATCTTCGCCGTGAGTTGCGCGCAGAAACAGCTGAGCAGCAACAGCTTTCACTTCTCGACGATTCTGACGGTGTCGACGACCAGGCGGTGCAGACGCTGATCCTGCGGGCCATGGCGGTGCTGGATCTGGCCGATGCGCTGGACGAGGAACTGGCGCGGATCAACTCCACCTCGCTGTTGGGCGGCATGGAGCTGCCGGTGCAGCGGGTGCTGGCAGGGCTAGAGCACGTCGGCATCGCGGTGGATCTGCCGCAATTGTCGGAGCTGCAAAGCGATTTCGCCGCTCAGATCCGCGACGCGGCCGAAGCGGCCTACGAGGTGATCGGCAAGCAGATCAATCTCGGCTCGCCGAAGCAGCTGCAAACGGTGCTCTTCGACGAGCTGGGCATGCCGAAAACCAAGCGCACCAAGACCGGATACACCACCGACGCGGACGCCTTGGCGTCGCTGTTCGACAAGACCGGCCATCCGTTCCTGCAGCATCTGCTCGCGCACCGCGATGCCACTCGGCTCAAGGTCACCGTCGACGGGCTGCTGAATTCGGTGGCCTCCGACGGGCGCATTCACACCACGTTCAACCAGACCATCGCCGCGACGGGCAGATTGTCGTCGACCGAGCCGAATCTGCAGAACATTCCGATCCGCACCGAGGCCGGCCGGCGCATCCGCGACGCGTTCGTGGTCGGTGACGGCCCCGACGGACCAATGGCCGAGCTGATGACGGCGGACTACAGCCAGATCGAGATGCGGATCATGGCCCACTTGTCCGGCGACGAGGGCCTGATCGAGGCGTTCAACACCGGCGAGGACCTGCATTCCTTCGTCGCGTCCCGGGCGTTCGGCGTGCCGATCGAGGAGGTCACTCCCGAGCTGCGCCGCCGGGTCAAGGCGATGTCGTACGGCCTGGCCTACGGATTGAGCGCCTACGGGTTGGCCGCCCAGCTCAAGATCTCCACCGAGGAGGCCAAGGAGCAGATGGACCAATACTTCGCCCGATTCGGCGGTATCCGCGACTACCTGCGCGACGTCGTCGAGCAGGCCCGCAAGGACGGTTACACCTCGACGGTGTTCGGTCGTCGGCGCTATCTTCCCGAGCTGGACAGCAGTAACCGCAACGTCCGCGAGGCGGCCGAGCGGGCCGCGCTCAACGCGCCCATCCAGGGCAGCGCGGCCGACATCATCAAGGTGGCGATGATCGAGGTCGACAAGGCGATCAACGAGGCCGGGCTCACGTCGCGGATGTTGTTGCAGGTACACGACGAATTGCTGTTCGAAATCGCGCCCGGCGAGCGAGAACAGGTGGAAGCGCTGGCACGCGACAAGATGGGCGCCGCCTACCCACTTGACGTCCCGCTCGAAGTCTCCGTCGGCTATGGCCGCTCATGGGACGCCGCCGCGCACTAGCGCGGGCAAACGGGACGCGGGCGGTAATCGCGCCCGGAATTCGCCGAAATGTAACGTCCGCGTCAGATATGCAAACGCTATTGGGGGCCGAGTTTGGCCAGCGTGTGCCTAGTCGAGTAACCTCAGCAGGGTAAATCCCTGAATTGTCCCTACGATCAAACCTGTCCGGAGCAACCCAACAACATGCCGAGTCCCGCCGTCACCTCGCCGCAAGTAGCCGTCAACGACATTGGCTCCGCCGAGGACTTTCTCGCAGCAATAGACAAAACGATCAAGTACTTCAACGATGGCGACATCGTCGAAGGCACCATCGTCAAAGTTGACCGGGACGAGGTGCTCCTCGACATCGGCTATAAGACCGAAGGGGTCATCCCCGCCCGCGAACTCTCCATCAAGCACGATGTCGACCCCAACGAGGTCGTTACCGTCGGTGATGAGGTCGAAGCCCTTGTTCTCACCAAGGAGGACAAAGAAGGCCGTCTGATCCTGTCCAAGAAGCGCGCACAGTATGAGCGCGCCTGGGGCACGATCGAGGCGCTCAAGGAGAAGGACGAGGCCGTCAAGGGCACCGTCATCGAGGTCGTCAAGGGTGGCCTGATCCTCGACATCGGGTTGCGCGGCTTCCTGCCCGCGTCCCTTGTCGAGATGCGTCGAGTCCGCGATCTTCAGCCGTACATCGGCAAGGAGATCGAGGCCAAGATCATCGAGCTGGACAAGAACCGCAACAACGTGGTGCTCTCCCGCCGCGCCTGGCTGGAGCAGACCCAGTCCGAGGTGCGCAGCGAGTTCCTCAACGAGCTGCAGAAGGGCACCATCCGCAAGGGTGTGGTCTCGTCGATCGTCAACTTCGGCGCGTTCGTCGATCTCGGCGGTGTCGACGGTCTGGTGCACGTCTCCGAGTTGTCCTGGAAGCACATCGATCACCCGTCCGAGGTCGTCCAGGTTGGCGACGAGGTCACCGTCGAGGTGCTCGACGTCGACATGGACCGCGAGCGGGTTTCGTTGTCGCTCAAGGCGACTCAGGAAGACCCGTGGCGTCACTTCGCCCGCACCCACGCGATCGGCCAGATCGTTCCCGGCAAGGTCACCAAGCTCGTCCCGTTCGGCGCGTTCGTTCGTGTCGAGGAGGGCATCGAGGGTCTGGTGCACATCTCCGAGCTGGCTGAGCGCCACGTCGAGGTGCCCGACCAGGTGGTGGCCGTCGGCGACGACGCGATGGTCAAGGTCATCGACATCGACCTGGAGCGCCGCCGAATCTCGTTGTCGCTCAAGCAGGCCAACGAGGACTACACCGACGAGTTCGACCCCGCGAAGTACGGCATGGCCGACAGCTACGACGAGCAGGGCAACTACATCTTCCCCGAGGGCTTCGACTCCGAGACCAACGAATGGCTCGAAGGATTCGACACCCAGCGCAACGAGTGGGAGGCCCGGTACGCCGAGGCCGAGCGCCGGCACAAGATGCACACCGCGCAGATGGAGAAGTTCGCCGCTGCCGAAGCGGCCGGGCACGCCGACAGCGATCACGCGCCGGGCAACGGTGCGTCCTCGCCCAAG
The DNA here is from genome assembly GCF_003112775.1 of Mycobacterium montefiorense. GTDB lineage: Bacteria > Actinomycetota > Actinomycetes > Mycobacteriales > Mycobacteriaceae > Mycobacterium > Mycobacterium montefiorense. Next base: position 461,923 of record NZ_BFCH01000018.1, read on the forward strand.
GAGGCGGGCGGCTCGCTGGCCAGCGACGCTCAGCTGGCTGCGCTGCGGGAAAAGCTCGCCGGCAACGCTTGATCTTTTTGGCCCAGTCCACGTAATGCTGCGCATCGGTTTGACCGGTGGCATCGGCGCCGGGAAATCGGCGCTGTCTGCCACGTTCGCACGCAGCGGTGGGATCATCGTCGATGGCGACGTCATTGCTCGAGAGGTCGTCCAGCCGGGCACCGAAGGGTTGGCGTCGCTCGTCGAGGCGTTCGGTGACGACATCCTGGCCGAGGATGGATCGTTGGATCGCCCGGCGTTGGCGGCCAAGGCTTTTACCGACGACGCGTCGCGTCAGAAGCTGAACGCAATCGTTCACCCGTTGGTGGGGCAGCGGCGCGCGGAGATCATCGCGGCGGTGCCGCAGGATGCGGTTGTGGTCGAAGACATTCCGCTGCTGGTGGAATCCGGCATGGCGCCGCTGTTCCCATTGGTTGTCGTGGTGTACGCCGACGTCGAGCTGCGAGTACGGCGGCTGGTCGAGCTGCGTGGCATGCCGGAAGACGACGCCCGCGCCAGGATTGCGCTGCAGGCCAATGACGAGCAGCGTCGGGCCGCCGCCGACATCTGGTTGGATAATTCGGGCAGCGAAGAGGATTTCGTCAAACGAGCTCGTGAGGTCTGGACCGACCGGATCGTGCCGTTCGCGCACAACCTGACCGAGCGACGATTCGTCCGCGCCCCGGCGCGGGTGGTGTCGGCCGATCCGACCTGGCCGGACCAGGCGCGGCGCATCGTCAACAGGCTGGCGACGTCGTGCGGCCATAAGGCGTTGCGAGTCGACCACATTGGATCGACAGCGGTGCCGGAGTTCGACGCCAAGGACGTCATCGACATCCAGATCACTGTCGAATCACTGGCCCTCGCCGACGAGCTCGGCGAGGCGTTGCTATCGGCGGGCTACCCCCGCATCGAGCACATCGACCGTGACGACGCCAAGGCCGATGCCCGCAGCACGGTCAGCGACTACGACCACACAGACGATCCAGCGTTGTGGCGCAAGCGAATTCATGCCTCGGCCGATCCCGGTCGTCCGACCAACGTGCATATCAGGGTGGCCGGCTGGCCCAATCAGCAGTTCGCCTTGCTGTTCGTCGACTGGCTGGCCGCAAACCCCGCGGAGCGGGTGAACTACCTGACCGTCAAACACGAGGCCGAAAAGCCCGCGGACGGCGACACCGCGATCTACGTCGAGGCCAAGGAGCCGTGGTTCGCCGAGGCATACCGCCGGGCGTGGGAATGGGCGGATTTCACCGGCTGGATGCCGTAGCCGTTACGTGGGCAGCGGTGCTCCGCATTGCAGCACACCGTTATTGGGGTCGGAAACCCCGGGTGACGGCCGGACCATCTGGTCGGCCTGGGTGAAAACGTCGTCGTCGACGTCGATCTCGCAGTGCACGTTCGCCGAGTACGGGAAATGCAGCACGATCCGCAGGCCTGCTTGACCAGGATCGGGCAACACGGTGTTGGCTTCGAACGCGTTGCCCGGCATCGACGGAAGGTTCGTGGTGCTGGTCTGGCCGCCGTTGGTGATGAACGTGGCCTGACTGCCGGTCGTCAGGGCGTCGATTCTCGCCTTATAGGTGATGTTGTGCAGATCTGCATGCGCCGTCGCCGGAACCAACTGCGAGCCGATCACAGTCACCGCAATCACCGACATCCACCGGCGTTTATCAGGGCTCATAGCTGCTGAGATTACGCCCAGCGTGATCGGAACAACCACACGAGTTCCGCCGGGCTTTATGGCGATTCGGCCAGATCGTCGGAGTACATCGCCGGTTCGGGTTGGCCCGTAACGGGTTTACGCCGCGGATCGACGTCCTCGTCTTTGCGCTTGAACAGCAGCCAGGTCTCGTCCTCGCCGTCCCGAATCCTGGTAAGGGCGAAGCCGCCGCACAGCTTCTCGCCCTGCAGCCAGAACGAAAGGTGGCCGCGGTCCAGGCATTCGGCCATCTCACGCTCGGTCGCGTTGGCGTAGCTGCCGCGATCCCAGACGATCGGTGCGTCGTCGCCTTCGGGGCTCCCCAGTGGGTGATCCGCGGTGCGGCGCGCCATCCGCCGCTCCCTCGGGTTTGTCGACGGCCCACTGGCGATCGCCCACGACACGAGCACGCCCTGAATCTCTAGGCGCAGGTCGTAATAGTCGCCGCGGGTTGTGTGGTGCGCGATGACGAAGCACGGCTCGTTTTTGCGGGCGCGGCGTCTGCGTCCCAGCCGGCCGCGTGGCTCGGGGCCGGGGCCAGATCGACGGTTGCGCCGGTATTCACTCAAGGGCATACCGGATAGTTACCCCCGGTGTGCCGCCGCGAAAACGAGCGGAGATCATCGACGGACCTGCCAGGTGAGCTCGATACCGTTGCCGGCCAGCCAGCGGCGCAGGTCATAGCCGTTTCGGGCAAGGCCTTCGACGGCGTGCACGGCCCGGCGCACCGCTTGCTCGGCAACTTCGGGAGTCAGCAGGCCTTGGCGCACCGCTTCCAGTAGTTCGTCGACATCGGCGAGTCCCGCCCCGGAGCCGGTGCGCACCTCGATGTCGAGGTAGTGGTCCTCGGCGTTCCACACATCCGCACCGGGCGTGTATTCGCCCACATCGAGGTAGTAGTCGTGGTCACGTTCATGGCCCGGGTTGAAGTGGAACACCGTGGCACGCAGTCCCAGCGACGGCAGCAGCCAGGACTGCAAGTAGTGGAACTGCGCTCGACCCGGGGTGGGACGGGCGACGTAGAGCCCCCACGGGTATACGGCGTACTCGTCGACCGCCCGCACTATGCCTTTGGGGTCGGTGTTGGTGCGGGCGACCAGGTCGAACGTTTCGTGCTTCGGCAGATGGATGGCGTCACCTTTCCCGAGGATCGCGATGGTCAGCGGCGCAGCCGGATTTTCCACCGGACGGAGCCGAGATAAACCAAGGACAGCGCGGCCAGCATCCCCATGTCGAGCAGCCAGGTCTTCAACGTGTGCTGCCAGAACCGGTCCTGGGAGAGCAGCGAATCCGGAACCAGGTGCCGCAGGTCGACCGTCGAGGCCGCGGCAGCGTAACCCCAGCGCGCCGGCATGGCGAACGACAGCTGGTCGAGCCCCAGGCGGCCGGTCACCGGGACCATGCCGCCGCACAACACCAGCTGCGCCATGACCGCCACCACGAACAGCGGCATGATCTGCTCGCTGGAGCGGACTAGCGACGAAATGGCAAGGCCCAGAATGGCCGACGCGACACAGGTCGCGGCGACGGTCGCGAACAGTTCGACGGTGGCGGCCGACGTGCCGTGGCCCAGCAGCAGGCCCCCTTGCGACGGTGCGCTTTTGCCGATCACCACGATCGCGGTGATGATCGCCGACTGCACGAGCGCAAACCCGCAAAAGACCGCCGTCTTAGCGAGCAGATACGCCGTCGTGGACAGCCCGACGGCTTGCTCGCGTTGGAAGATGGCGCGTTCACCGACCAGGTCGCGGATTGTCAGCGCGGTACCCATGAACGCCGCGGCGGGCATCAGCAGTGCCAGTATCTGGGCGGATTCGTCGGGCGTGCCCGCGTTGGCGCCCGGGAGATGGAAGCCATTGGCGCCCGGCACCGTCAGCGACAGCGAGCCCAGGATGAACGGCAACAGCGCCAGGAACATGAAGTAGGCGCGGTCGGCGACGACCAGTCGGATCTGCCGGCGGGCGACTGTCGAGATCTGGCGCCGCATGCTGGTATGGACTGGCTCACCCAGCTCGCCGGGCTCATCGTCCTTGGCCGCCAACGGTTTCTGCGGTCGTCGCTGCGCATCGCGCCGTTCCAGAAAGCGCCGGTTGGCTTCGTCGGGATCGGCGCCCACCTTGGTGAAGATCTTGGCCCAGTTGCTGGTGCCCATCGCCGTACCGATCTGGTCCGGCGGCCCGCAGTAGGCGGTCTTGCCGCCCGGTGCGACCAACAGCAACTGGTCGCACAGTTCGAGGTAGGACAGCATGTGCGTCACCACGATCACCACGCGGCCGGCGTCGGCCAACTGACGCAGCATCATCATGACCTGGTGGTCCAGCGCGGGGTCCAGGCCCGACGTGGGCTCGTCCAGGATCAGCAGCGACGGGCCGGTCAGCAGTTCCAGCGCCACCGACGCGCGTTTGCGCTGTCCGCCGGAGAGCTTGTCGACGCGGGTTTCGGCGTGCTTGGTCAGGTCAAGCTCCTCGAGCACCTGGGTGACGACTTTGGCGCGGTCGGTTTTGCTGGTGTCGGGTGGCAGCCGTAGTTCGGCGGCGTAGCCCAGCGCCTGGTTCACGGTCAGCGGGCGGTGCACGACGTCGTCTTGCGGGACCATGCCGATCCTGCTGCGCAGCGACGCGTACTCGGAGTGAATGTTGTGGCCCGCGAAGGTAACTGAACCAGAGCTGGGGGTGGTGTAACCGGCGATCAGGCGGGCCAGGGTGCTCTTCCCGGCGCCCGATCCACCGATGACGGCGGTCAACGTTCCGGGGCGCGCGGTCAACGAGATGTTGTCCAGCAGTTGTTTGCCGTTGTCGACAACGTACTTGACATCGCGCACTTGCAGGCCGCCGGCTCGGGTGGCTGCTTCGCTGAGTTTGATCAGCGTTGCGTCGCGGACGACCAGGTCGACATTGCCGATGGTGACGACGTCGTCGTCGCTCAAGATCGCCGACCCGACCCGGGTGCCGTTGACGAACGTTCCGTTGATGCTGTTGTCCCGGATCTCCATGCCCAGCGGCGTCGGAATCAGCGTCGCGTGTTGGCGCGAGGCCAGTACGTCGGAGACGACGATGTCGCTTTCGGGGGCGCGGCCGATCGTCTTGGCGCCGACGGTTCCCGCGGCCGATGAGGCGCGCGGTGAGAGCAGCTTCACAAAGCGTGTGGAGAGGTTCGACACGTCGGCTGTCTTGGCGTCGATCACGGTGGACTCGGCGGGGGGTGTCGCGCGTATCGGCGGTGGTATACGTGGCGGTGCTTTTCGTGGTTGCACACCGGGATACCTTGGCGGACTGGGTATTTGAGGCCGCCGGGGCAGTCGCGGGAGCGGGTGGGAGGTGGTTGTCGGCATGTCGGACAAGGCGGACCAGGCGATCGTGGGTGGCCCGGAACCAGGCGTCGACCTCGGTTGGGGCGGCCCGCTGATCTGACCCTGTTGCGGTCCGATCGCGAAGGTCAGCTGCGGACCCTGAGGGTTTCCGATGTTAATGCTCTGGCCGTCGTGAATATCGATGACCGGCATCCGGTAGCCGTTCACGTAGGTCCCGTTCAGCGAGCCGTTGTCGATGGCCAGCCAGCGGCCTTGTTCGAAGCGCAGGACCAGGTGGGCACGAGATATCCGCGGGTCGGCGATGCGCAGGTCCGCGTCTCGATCCCGGCCGACGATCACCTCGTGGCCCGCGGCGAAGGTTCTCTGAGACCCGTCGAGCCGAATTGTCAGGACAGGAGGGGCGGGTCGGCTCACTACTCAAGTATCGGTCCGTCGAGTCAATGCCTCCCCTTGGACTCGCCTGTGACTTGGCTTTGTATCGGTCGCCGGCTTCATAGCTGGTTCATAGCGTCCAACAGCCTTTTGCCTATCCGCGTCCGGCATTGTTCGAACTGAAGGAGCCAGAGGGGGATCTGTTCACACATGGACGAGGCGAAGCGCCCAACCCGGCGCGTCGGCAGCGGCCGACGGCTGCTGACTAATCCGCGACTGGCCGGTGCGGCGCTGCGCGCGGGGTTTCAATCGCTTCCGTCAGCGACCGTCGCACATCTGTTGCGCCGCGTTCCCCCGGTCAACTCGACGCCGAACGTGGAACCCCCGTACAGCCCGGTCGGTGAGGCCGGCGGATCGCGCCTGGCGATGGCCAACGGCGCTTCCTTCGCGGGCTACACCATCCTGCGGCCGCTGGGCGCCGGGGGGATGGCCGAGGTCTATCTGGCTTTGCATCCCCGGCTGCCGCGCCGCGATGTGATCAAAGTCCTTGCTGGGGCCGTCACCGCGGACAGCGAGTTCCGCGAAAGGTTCAATCGGGAAGCCGATCTCGCCGGCACTCTCTGGCACCCGCACATCGTCGGTGTGCACGATCGCGGTGAATTCGACGGCCAGCTGTGGATCTCGATGGACTACGTCGAAGGCACCGACGCGTCCCGGCTGGTGAAAGAGCGCTACTCCGACGGGATGCCGGTCAGCGAGGTATGCGCCATACTCGAAGCCGTCGCGGGCGCACTCGATTACGCGCACGATCGCGGCCTGCTGCATCGCGACGTCAAGCCTGCCAATATCCTGCTCACCCATCCCGGGTACGACGATCAGCGAATCCTGTTGGCGGACTTCGGTGTAGCGCGGCATCTGGCCAATATCAGCGGGATCACCGAAACCAATGTCGCTGTCGGGACGGTCGCGTACGCGGCGCCCGAGCAATTGACCGGATCCAACATCGATGGCCGGGCTGACCAGTATGCATTGGCCGCCACCGCATTTCATCTACTCACCGGCGCTCCGCCGTTCCGGCATTCCAACCCCATCGCGGTGATCAGCCAGCACCTGCACGAGGACCCGCCCCGGCTCAGCGATTACCGCCCGGACTTGGTGCACCTCGACGACGTGTTCTTCAAAGCCCTGGGCAAGCAACCCGCGGAGCGGTTCGAGCGGTGTCGCGCGTTCGCCGCAGCGGTCGGCGAGCAGATCGATGCCGTCGCCGAGATCGAGCCGAGTACGTCGGTTTCCGAGATCGTTCCACACCGGCGCCGCGGCGCCCGCGGCCTGGCGGCGACGGCCAAAGACAGGTTCTCGTCCAGGGTCCGCTGGTCGGCCGCGCTGGTGTGCGCGGTGCTCGTTGCCGTCGCGGCGACCTGGTCGACGCTGTACTCGTTCCAGCCGGCAAGTCCGCAACCCAACCCCGCGCTGGCATCGAGACCGTCCGCGCCGGCGGCCAGTGCCGCGCCCAGGCCCGGGGGACCGGCCCTGGGTGGCACCTACCAACTGACGTACGACCGGACCAAGCGGACCACCAACGGCGTCGCGATCCGGCACGACGGCTCCGACACCAACTGGTGGGCGTTCCGTTCCGCCTGCACCACCGACGGATGCGCTGCCACCGGCGCGAAGCTGGACGACGCCAACCACCAAGTGGCCAGCACCGCCGACGGTGGCGAAACCGACACGCTGCGGTACGCCAGCGGATATTGGCAGGGCACGCCTGCGCAGGAACGGGTCGGTTGCCGCCAGCCCAACGGGCAGGTCACGTCGACCCAGCAGGAGACCGTCGCGTGGTCGTTGGCTCCTCAGCCGGACGGCACGCTGCGGGGAACCGAAACCGAGACCGTGTTGAGCAACGAGTGCAGCGCGCAGGGCGCCGTAGTGCGGGTGCCGGTGGTAGCCACCCGGGTGGGGGATGCGCCGGCGGGGGTGACCTTGGGTGATCCCAACCAGGTGATCACCACCTCGACCTCGCCTGCGCACCCGGCACCGGCTGTTCTCGGCGGGTTGTGCACCGACGTCGACAAACTCTCCTACGACCCGACCAGTAACCAGCAGGTCGTGTGTGAAGGCAACACGTGGGACAAGGCGCCGATCGCGTCGGGCGTCCATGCCGCGGGCAGCTCTTGCGACCTGCCCGACGTCCCGGTGTTCGCGATGTCCACCTCGAACGACGGCTACCTTCTGCAATGCGATCCGGTCACTCGGATGTGGACCCGGCACTGACGGGCATTTCCGGATCGAGTGGTGGTTCCCCCGCGGTTCTGGTGTGGCAGCTGTGGTTGAGCGCGCGATTGGCAGACCGGCATCGGGACACTTGTCGGTGCGCGCCTCTACCCTGGTGGCATGGCTTTCGCCACCGAACATCCAGTAGTCGCGCATTCCGAATACCGCGCGGTCGAGGAGGCCGTGCGCGCCGGTGGCGACTTCGAGGTGGTCAGCCCGCATGATCCGGCCGGTGACCAGCCGGCCGCCATCAACGAGCTGGAACGACGGATCATGGCGGGCGAGCGCGATGTGGTGCTGCTCGGGGCGACCGGCACCGGAAAGTCGGCCACCACCGCCTGGCTGATCGAGCGCCTGCAGCGGCCCACATTGGTGATGGCACCCAACAAGACGCTAGCCGCTCAGCTGGCTAATGAACTACGAGAGATGTTGCCGCACAACGCGGTCGAATACTTCGTCTCGTACTACGACTATTACCAGCCAGAGGCGTACATCGCGCAGACCGACACCTACATCGAAAAGGACAGCTCGATCAACGACGATGTGGAGCGGCTGCGGCACTCCGCGACGTCGTCTCTGCTGTCTCGTCGCGACGTGGTGGTGGTGGCCTCGGTGTCGTGCATCTACGGCCTCGGCACGCCGCAGTCTTACCTGGACCGCTCGGTCGAGCTGCGCGTCGGTGCCGAAGTGCCGCGCGACGGGTTGCTGCGGTTGCTGGTCGACGTGCAGTACACCCGCAACGACCTGTCCTTCACCCGCGGCTCATTCCGGGTGCGCGGCGACACCGTGGAGATCATTCCGTCATATGAAGAGCTCGCGGTGCGTATCGAGTTCTTCGGTGACGAGATAGAGGCGCTGTACTACCTGCACCCACTGACCGGTGAGGTGGTCCGTCAGGTCGACTCGCTGCGGATCTTCCCGGCCACCCACTACGTGGCCGGCCCCGAGCGGATGGCGCAGGCGATCTCGACCATCGAGGAAGAGCTCGCCGAGCGGCTCGCCGAATTCGAGGGTCAGGGCAAGCTGCTGGAAGCCCAGCGACTGCGGATGCGCACCAATTACGACATCGAGATGATGCGGCAGGTCGGTTTCTGTTCGGGCATCGAGAATTATTCGCGGCACATCGACGGCCGGGGACCCGGCTCGCCTCCGGCGACGCTGCTGGACTACTTCCCCGAGGACTTTCTGCTGGTCATCGATGAGTCACACGTGACCGTGCCGCAGATCGGCGGCATGTACGAGGGCGACATGTCGCGCAAGCGCAACCTCGTCGATTTCGGGTTCCGGTTGCCGTCGGCGTGCGACAACCGCCCGCTGACCTGGGAGGAGTTCGCCGACCGGATCGGGCAGACGGTGTACCTGTCGGCCACCCCTGGCCCGTACGAGCTCAGCCAGGCCGCCGGAGAGTTCGTCGAGCAGGTGATCCGCCCTACCGGGCTGGTGGACCCGAAGGTCGTGGTCAAGCCGACCAAGGGGCAGATCGACGACCTGATCGCGGAGATCCGCAAACGGGCCGAAGCCGACGAGCGGGTGCTGGTGACGACCCTGACCAAGAAGATGGCCGAGGACCTCACCGACTACCTGTTGGAGATGGGCATCCGGGTGCGCTATCTGCACTCCGAGGTCGACACGCTGCGCCGGGTGGAACTGCTGCGCCAGCTGCGCCTGGGCGACTACGACGTCCTGGTCGGCATCAACCTGCTGCGCGAGGGCCTCGACCTGCCCGAGGTGTCGCTGGTGTCGATTCTTGACGCCGACAAGGAAGGCTTCCTGCGATCGTCGCGCAGTCTCATCCAGACCATCGGCCGCGCCGCCCGCAACGTCTCCGGCGAAGTGCACATGTACGCCGACAAGATGACCGACTCGATGACCGAGGCCATCGACGAGACCGAACGGCGGCGCGAAAAGCAGGTCGCCTACAACGAGGCGAACGGCATCGACCCGCAGCCGCTGCGCAAGAAGATCGCCGACATCCTCGACCAGGTCTATCGCGAGGCGGACGATTCCGAAACCGTGGAGATCGGCGGATCGGGACGCAACGCGTCGCGCGGCCGGCGTCCGCAGGGGGAGCCCGGACGCGCCGTCAGCGCCGGCATCATCGAGGGCCGCGACACCGCCAGCATGCCGCGCGCCGAACTGGCCGACCTGATCAAAGACCTCACCGCGCAGATGATGGCCGCGGCCCGTGACTTGCAATTCGAACTGGCCGCGCGGTTCCGCGACGAGATCGCCGATCTCAAAAAGGAACTCCGCGGAATGGACGCTGCCGGTCTGAAATGACGCTCGCGGCACCTCTTACGGTGTAAGGGTGACGGAGACGGGGAGCGACACCGGCAGTTGGCGCGAACTGTTGGGCAGCTACCTGGGCACGTCTACCATCCTGGCCGGTGGTGTTCTGCTATACGCCACCAACGAGTTTCTGACCACCAGCCTGCTGCCAAGCACGGTCGCCGAAATCGGTGGCAGCCGCCTGTATGCGTGGGTGACCACTCTGTATCTGGTCGGGTCGGTGGTCGCCGCGGCCACGGTGAACGCTTTGCGGCTGCGCATAGGTGCGCGCTCCGCATTCCTGTGGGGGCTGGCCGTCTTCGGCATCGCGAGCGTCGTGTGCGCACTGGCGCCGAACATGGAAGTTTTGGTAGGCGGGCGTGCCCTGCAAGGGGTGGCCGGCGGTCTGTTGGCCGGCTTGGGCTACGCGCTGATCAATACCGCCCTCCCGCGCTCGCTGTGGACCCGCGGCTCGGCGCTGGTGTCGGCGATGTGGGGAGTCGCGACCTTGGTCGGGCCGGCGTTAGGCGGCCTATTTGCGCAGTTTGGTTTGTGGCGGTGGGCATTTGGCGCGATGGCCATCCTTACCGCACTGATGGCCGTGTTGGTGCCAATGGCTCTCACCGACGGCGACGTCGGCTCCGATTCACAAGGTGCCGGTGCGGTCGCTCTTACTGATGGGCGCCGCTGCCCTGGCGGTCAGCGTTGCGGAGTTGCCGCACAACGTCTTCGCGACGGTGGGGCTCCTGGTCGCCGGCGCGTTGCTGGTCTGCGCATTCGTGTTCGTCGACTGGCGAACGCAGGCAGGGGTGTTGCCGCCCAGCGTATTTGGCCGCGGGCCGTTGAAATGGATCTATCTGACGATGGCGGTGCAGATGGCCGCCGTGATGGCCGACACGTACGTGCCGTTGTTCGGTCAGCGGTTGGCGCATCTGACGCCGGTCGCGGTGGGATTTTTGGGTGCCGCGTTGGCACTCGGTTGGACGATCGCCGAGATCGCCAGCGCATCGCTGAGCGACCCTCGCGTTGTCGGCCGGGTGATTGCGGCGGCACCGTTGGTGATGGCGTTGGGGCTGGCTCTTGCCGCGGCAACGCAACGCGCTGACGCTCCGATCGGGATCGTCCTGTTGTGGGCGGCCGGGTTCCTGGTCGCCGGAATCGGCATCGGGATGACCTGGCCGCATCTGTCGATGCGCGCCATGGACTCGGTCGACGACCCGTCAGAGGGGAGCGTGGCGGCCGCGGCGATCAACACCGTCCAATTGATCTCCGCTGCCTTCGGTGCCGGGCTGGCCGGCGTGGTGGTCAACAACGCCGCGGGTGGGGATTTGGCGGCGGCTCGCTGGTTGTACGCGCTCATTGCGGTGCTGGCGGCGACGGCCGTCGCCGCGTCCACAAAGGCCAGCCGGCGCGATCGTCGCGCACCGCATTAGCGCACCATGCTTGCGAGCATCATCGCCGCGATCGGCGGAGGCCTTGTCAGCGCGTCGATTTGACGACCTGCGAATAGTGGAATTGCCAACGCTCGACTATGTGGAAGCCGAGATAGCTCGGGAATCGGTACGCGGGGGCGCGGCCGAATGTGCCCGGCGACAACGACTGCCCGACTTGGTGATCGGGGAACGATTTGTCGTAGTTGGTGATAGTCCACAGCGTGGTGCACCTGTTGATTTTGGCCGTCGTCAGCCACACCGCGACGTGACCGTCCCACAGCGAACCGACCTTCGGGCCGTACACCCCGCGTTCGACGTCGATCAGCGATCGGAACGCCGCCGGTCGGGTGGCCAGCACGGCACGGATCGGGCCGGGCCGCCACGGCACCGTGTTATCGGCCAGCATGCAGTCGCCCGGAGCCGCGTGCGAACTGATCACGTCGGCCACCTGGCTGTAGTCCCAGCCCTCCTTGGCGTAGGGCCAGCGCTGCACGAAGAGGTAGTCGGGGACCGCGGCCGCGGCGAAAAGCGTTACCAGAGCGGCGATCAGCCATGCACGTCGCGCGACGGTGCCGATGCAGATCGCCAACAGAACGGCCATCGCCGGGGTTGTCAGAATCAGGTAGCGCGGAAAGTACATCGGCTCGCCGATCGCCGAATAGAGCACCACGGCGGCGGTGGGCAGCACGATCCACCCGATGCAGATCATCAGCATGCGGCGCATATCGCCCGCCGGTGGTGGCGCGCCGACCAGGCGGGCGACGATCGCGGCCAGCATGACGACCGCGCTGAGCACCGCGAACGGAACGCTGTGGTCGAAATACTGCCGCTGGGTGATGTCGAAGGCGTAGTGCCAGCTGACCGGGAAAAGCCAGTTCACCTGGAACGCCTGACCATGCGCGAACACGATGAACGGCGTCATGGCGCCGAGCGCGATCGCCGTGCTGGCCGCCCACCAGATGACCGGTGATTTCCGGGATCCCTTGGTCGTGAGCAGGGGCAGCATCACCGCGTAGACCAGAACCAGCAGGATCAAGTTGAGGCTCAGCAGAATCGACACCATCAGCGCCGCGGCGTAGCCCACCCACGGCCGGCGCCGATTGCGCCGCACCGCGTTGACGAACAACACCGTCAGCCAGATGGCCGCGGCCACCGACATGGCATACGAGCGGGCCTCGATACCCGCCCACGTGGTGCGCGGCAGGATCGAGAAGACGACACCCGCACACACCGCGATGCCACGTCCCGGCGCGAATTGCCTGGTGAACACGACGACACCGGCGGCAGCGGCCCCGACCGCGAGCGCGCTGGGAATCCGCGACCAGAACTCGGTCGGCGGAAAGACGGCGAACCAGCCGTGCATCAGTAGGTAGTACAGGCCGTGCACGGCGTCGATGTGGCCCAGCAGCCGCCACAGTTCGGGCAGAGTCCGGCTCGCCGCGGCCGAAATCGTCGCCCCCTCGTCGAACCACAGCGAAGGCTGGCATGCCCAGGCGCCGCTGATCACGGCTGCCAGGACGGCGATCACCCACGGGTCGAGCAACCTGCCACGCACGCGGGCCGGCCCGGATTCGTTGATGACATCCGGGGAGCCCTGCTCGACGGTGGGCGCAGTCATAGTGCCTGTCACTGTAAGGCGCACCCGATCGACCTGGTCATCAGCAGTCGGGCAGACCGTGCGCAACGGGCCAAGCTCGGCTCGAAGCCCTCGATCGCCGCGTGTGTCGTCCGTGGAAAGGGCCGCCACGCAAGCCCTTCGGGCCTTGGCCGGAGGCGGTCCATTGCCTCATTATCTTCAAAGGCGTCCGTTCCCGCAGCGTGGCGACATAAATGAAGGGTTGCGCCACGCCGTGGCGGTGTGGTTAATCTGACCCATCTAGATCGGACAACGCGCTACTGTCTTGGTTGGCCTGGCAAACGACACTGGGAGGGTTAATGTCCGCTTATCGGACTGTGGTGGTCGGCACTGACGGCTCGGACTCATCGTTGCGTGCCGTCGAACGGGCGGCCACCATCGCCGGGCCCGACGCCAAGCTGATCGTCGCGTCGGCGTACCTGCCCCAGCATCAGGATGGCCGGGCCGCAGACGTCCTGAAGGATGAAAGCTACAAGGTGTCGGGAACGGCTCCGATTTACGCGATCTTGCAGGACGCAAAAGAGCGTGCGCACAAGGCTGGCGCGACGAACGTCGAGGAGCGCCCGATCGAGGGCGCGCCCGTTGACGCCCTGGTCAGCCTTGCCGAAGACGTGAAAGCCGACCTGCTGGTCGTCGGTAACGTCGGCCTGAGCACGATCGCGGGCCGCTTGTTGGGCTCGGTGCCGGCCAACGTGTCACGTCGCGCGAAGGTCGACGTGTTGATCGTGCACACCACGACCTGACGGACGGGTTTTTTCCGCTACTCCGTAGTTCCCCTGGCCCACAGCGCCAGGGACCGCATCAGCACGTCGCGCTCCAGTGCCAAGTCGGAGATCTGTTTGCGCAGATCGTTGAGTTCCTCGCGGAGATTCTCGGTCAGCACGCCGTCGCCGGCCGACGCACGCGGATTCGTCCGCATCGCCTGACTGTGCATCCCCTCCTGCGGGGCGGCCGCGCGCGCCACCTGCGGAATCAACGCGGGAGGTGGGCCGTATTGGGCGGGTGTCCCGCGATCGGGTGGCGGGGTCGCGCCGCGTTGGGACGCTGCTCCGGCACGCGTGGCCGCGAAACCACCGCCGGCCGCACCGCCGCCCCCCGCTGCCGCGGCCATCAGGCTGCCCGGCAGGAACGCGCCGGCGCCGGGCCCAATGCTGTCGATCGCGGCTTCGGGCAACCCGGCCAGGGCGGCTTCCGGCAGTGCCCGGGCCGCGCTGGCGAGCACCGGTGCCGCTGAAGCCCACGCGGGCGGCACCGACAGCCCACCGACCGGCAGCGCTCGGCCCAGCCCCGCCAACACTCCGGTGCTGCCCGACGTTCCGGCGGCGGCGCCCAGGCTTGATGCGACCGGCGTCGTGTCGCTCAGCAGGCCGGCCGCCGCACCCGCCGCGCCCAGTGCCGGGGCCGCAGTACCCAGGACCGTGGCAGGTAGCACCGCGTTGACCGGGCCGGCGAACAAGGGCCCGAGGATGAACAACACCCCACTGGCGACGTAGGTACCGCTGGCCGTGATGTTGAAGATTTCCGACAGGGTGGGATTGCCCGCGTCTCCCGCGAGCGTCTGCAGCACAGTGGGCACCGTCTGGAGCACCTGGTTCAGGGCTTTGGGGCTGGCCGCTGCGGACGTGCTGGCCTGGCTGACCGCGGCCTCCTGGGCGCTGACCCCGGACGGATCGGTGGTCTGCGGCGGATCGGTGAATGCCGTCAACCTCGATGCGGCCGCTGACCCGCCGGCATAGGTGTACATCGTCGTCGCGTCTTGTGCCCACATCTCGCCGTACTGTGTCTCGGTGGCCGAGATGGCGGGGGTGTTCTGGCCGAAGATGTTGCTCGCCACCAACGACGCAAGCAGCGCACGGTTTTCGGCGATCAGCGCCGGCGGCACCGTCGCGGCAAACGCCGCCTCGTAAGCTGTCGCCGCCGCCCTGGCCTGCCGGGCGGCTTGCTTTACCTGCTCGGCGGTGGTGCTCATCCACGACGCGAAGACAATCGCTGCGGCCCGCATCGACATGGACGCCGGACCCATCCAGGCTTCAACCGTCAGCCCGGACACCACCGATCGGTACGCGGCGGCCGCCGAAGTCAGCTCCGCGCCCAGCCCGTCCCAGGCCGCCGCCGCCAGCCACATCGGCACGGACCCCGCCCCCGCGTACATCCGGCCGGAATTGATCTCCGGTGGTAGCGCTGCATAATCCATTTCCGTTTGCCAATCAGTTAATTGGCCACGACTGCCTGCGCGGCGGGCGTGAGTGCGAATGTTTGCTCGCATGCTACCCACCAACGCGCGCGGCGGAGGGTGTTTCGGCGCAGCTCAATCGGGATTTCGGCAGCCGGCCTCGCCGTGTTGGGCGGCCAGGTTCGAATGCGATGCGATAGGCACCCACTAGATCGCCGCGCCGCGGTTAAAGCGACCTTCGCCGACGGTGTCGTGGAGTTCGGATCATGTTCTGCTGCAAAGTAATTGACATGAGCAGCAGCTGGCCGCTAGTAGCCTCGCTCGCGCCATTCGTCCAGATGCGGGCGTTCGGTGCCCAGCATGGTGTCGTCGCCGTGGCCGGGATAGATGACGGTGGAATCCTCGTACATCTCGAACACCCGGCTGCTGACGTCATTGATCAGCTGGGTGAAGTCACCCGGTTGCCACGTCTTGCCCACCCCGCCGGGGAACAGGCAGTCGCCGGTGAACAGTTGCGTGACGCCACCCGTCGCCGGTCCATTGAGGGCCAGCGCGATCGATCCGGGGGTGTGCCCGCGCAGGTGGATGACGTCGAAAGTCAGCCTGCCGATTTGTACGGTGTCTCCGTTGGCCAGCAAGCGATCTGGCTTGACGGGCAGCGGCTCGGCGTCGACTTCGTGGGACGCGGTTGGCGCACCCGTGGCGGCGGCTACGGCTTCCAGCGCCTGCCAGTGGTCGAAGTGCTGATGGCTTGTCACGATCAGCGTCAAGTTTGGCGCGTACCGTTGGACCAGGTCGATCAGCACCTCGGCGTCGTTGGCCGCATCGATCAGAAGTGTCTGCCCGGTCTCCGAACATGTCACCAGGTAGGCGTTGTTGTCCATCGGGCCCACGGACGCCTTGACGATCGTCACCCCGGGCAGGGTGCGTCGGGCGGCGTTACCTGGGTCGACGTGTCCGGTGTAGTTGTCGCTGAGCTTGTCCGGGGCTGCCATAGCGGCCACGTTACTGGTCGCCGGGCAGGGATGGGTGTCTTGTCGGTGGGGGCATTTAGCATGGAATGCGCCGTGCGCAGTAGCCGCCGCTAGGCAAGCAAAGTTTCAATGAGAGGGGCAGCGTGGCTGACCGCCTGATCGTCAAGGGTGCCCGTGAGCACAACCTGCGCGGTGTCGATCTCGACCTGCCGCGCGACTCGTTGATCGTCTTCACCGGGCTGTCGGGATCGGGCAAGTCGTCGCTGGCCTTCGACACCATCTTCGCCGAGGGGCAGCGCCGCTACGTGGAGTCGTTGTCGGCGTACGCGCGCCAGTTCCTGGGCCAGATGGACAAGCCGGACGTCGATTTCATCGAGGGTCTGTCGCCGGCGGTGTCCATCGACCAGAAGTCGACGAACCGCAACCCGCGGTCGACGGTCGGCACGATCACCGAGGTTTACGACTACCTGCGGTTGTTGTACGCGCGCGCGGGCACGCCGCACTGCCCGGTCTGTGGCGAACGGATCGCCCGTCAGACCCCGCAGCAAATCGTCGATCAGGTGCTGGCGATGGAAGAGGGCATTCGATTTCTGGTACTCGCGCCGGTGGTGCGCACCCGCAAAGGCGAATTCGCCGACCTGTTCGACAAGCTCAATGCGCAGGGCTACAGCCGGGTGCGGGTCGACGGTGTGGTGCACCCGCTGGCCGACCCGCCGAAGCTGAAGAAGCAGGAGAAGCACGACATCGAGGTGGTGGTCGACCGCCTCACCGTCAAGGTCGCCGCCAAGCAACGGCTTACCGACTCGGTGGAAACCGCGCTGAACCTGGCCGACGGCATTGTGGTGCTGGAATTTCCCGATGATCGCGACGAGCATGACCACCCCCGCGAGCAGCGGTTCTCCGAGAAACTGGCCTGCCCCAACGGACACCCGTTGGCGGTCGACGACCTGGAACCGCGCTCGTTCTCGTTCAACTCGCCCTACGGCGCCTGCCCCGAATGCGTGGGCCTGGGAATCTGCAAAGAGGTTGACCCGGATCTGGTGGTGCCCGACCCCGAGCGCACCCTCGCCGAGGGCGCGGTGGCGCCGTGGTCGGCGGGGCACACCGCGGAGTACTTCACCCGGATGATGGCCGGGCTCGGCGAGGAGCTGGGATTCGACGTCGATACGCCATGGCGCAAGCTCCCGGCCAAGGCCCGCAAGGCGATCCTCGAGGGCTCCGATCATCAGGTGCATGTGCGCTACCGCAACCGGTACGGCCGAACCCGCTCGTACTACGCCGATTTCGAAGGCGTGCTGGCATTCCTGCAGCGCAAGATGGAGCAGACCGAGTCCGAGCAGATGAAGGAACGCTACGAAGGCTTCATGCGTGACGTGCCCTGCCCGGTGTGTGAGGGGACGCGGCTCAAGCCCGAGATCCTGGCGGTGACGCTGGCCGCGGGGAACCGGGGCGCGAAGTCCATCGCCGAGGTCTGTGAGCTGTCCATCTCGGACTGTGCTGATTTCCTCAACGCGCTTACCCTGGGCGCGCGCGAGCAGGCGATCGCCGGGCAGGTGCTCAAGGAAATCCAGTCGCGGCTCGGTTTTTTGCTCGATGTGGGGTTGGAGTACCTGTCGCTGTCCCGGGCGGCTGCCACGCTGTCCGGCGGTGAGGCGCAACGCATTCGGCTGGCCACTCAGATCGGCTCCGGCCTGGTGGGCGTGCTCTACGTCCTCGATGAACCGTCGATCGGGCTGCACCAGCGCGACAACCGCCGTCTCATTGAAACCCTCACCCGGCTAAGGGGATTGGGTAACACGCTGATTGTCGTCGAGCATGACGAGGACACCATCGCGCACGCGGACTGGGTTGTCGACATCGGGCCGGGCGCCGGTGAACACGGCGGCGAGATCGTGCACAGCGGGACCTATCAGGAGCTGCTGCGCAATCGGAAGTCGATCACCGGGGCTTACTTGTCGGGCCGGGAAAGCATTGCCACGCCTACGCATCGGCGTTCCGTCGACCGGAAGCGTCAGCTCACCGTCGTCGGCGCCCGTGAGCACAACCTGCGCGACATCGACGTGTCGTTTCCACTCGGTGTGCTGACCTCGGTAACCGGTGTGTCCGGTTCGGGCAAATCGACTTTGGTGAACGACATCCTGGCGGCCGTACTGGCCAACCGGCTCAACGGCGCTCGGCAGGTGCCGGGCCGGCACACCCGGGTCACCGGCCTGGACCACCTGGACAAGCTGGTGCGGGTGGACCAGTCGCCGATCGGCCGCACGCCGCGCTCCAACCCGGCCACCTACACCGGGGTGTTCGACAAGATCCGAACCTTGTTCGCTGCCACTACCGAGGCGAAAGTCCGTGGCTACCAACCGGGTCGGTTCTCGTTCAACGTGAAGGGCGGTCGCTGCGAGGCGTGCACCGGAGACGGCACGATCAAGATCGAGATGAATTTCTTGCCCGACGTGTACGTGCCGTGCGAGGTGTGCCAGGGTGCCCGGTACAACCGCGAGACCCTCGAGGTGCATTACAAGGGCAAGACGATTTCCGAAGTGCTGGACATGTCGATCGAGGAAGCGGCGGAGTTCTTCGAGCCGATCAGCGGCATCCACCGCTACCTGCGCACGCTGGTCGACGTCGGCCTCGGCTACGTCCGGCTGGGCCAGCCCGCGCCGACGCTGTCCGGGGGAGAGGCGCAGCGCGTCAAGCTGGCGTCCGAACTGCAGAAGCGATCGACCGGGCGCACCATCTACATCCTCGACGAGCCCACCACAGGGTTGCATTTCGACGATATCCGCAAGCTGCTCAGCGTCATCAATGGCCTTGTCGACAAAGGCAATACGGTTATCGTGATCGAGCACAACCTGGACGTGATCAAAACGGCCGACTGGATCGTCGACATGGGTCCGGAGGGCGGTGCCGAAGGCGGAACCGTTGTCGCACAAGGCACCCCGGAGGATGTCGCCGCGGTGCCCGAAAGCTACACCGGGAAATTCCTCGCCGAGGTCGTCGGGCGCAGCACCGCGGCGGTCAGTACCCCGTCGCGACCGCGCCGGCGGCGCAAAGTCAGCGCTTGATCGGTGCTTAGCGGGGCAGCCGGGCCGCCATCATGTTGGCGATCTGCCTGGCCTGGTTGATGGTTCCGGGTGCGCAGACGTTCACGTCGAAGACCACGTTGGATACGGCGGACAGCACGTGCTGGCACACCAATGGGCTGTTGGCCAGCGTGTGCTGCAGGGCGATATTGGGCGGATTGCCGCTGAGCTGCCCGAAGGTCCATTCGAATGTGGTTTTATTGCTGACCTGAGTGACGGTTCTTCCGGCGCAGTCCCGCCATTGAGGCGCCTGGGCCGACACAAATCCCTGGGCTTGGGCGGCGGACGCGAAAACAACCGCGCCCTGAGCCACGACGTAGGCGGGATTGCTCTGCGGCTTCTTCAGCAGCTGGGCGAGCACCCCGGTGTAGCCGCTGCTGTCGTATGTCGGGGCTTGAAAACCGATCAGCGCCGCAAGGCACTTGTCGTCCGACAACGTGTCGCCCGGGTCGAGATTTACCATCTCGGATTTGCTGTGGTCGACGACGATGCCGGTGGTGGCGACGATGGTGTTGATTTGCTCCACCGGAACCAGGAGCGAATCCAATTGTGCCGGAACCACTGTCGGGGCGGCGGTGCTACCGGTCACAATGGTCGTGCTCGGAGCCGGGGCCGCGGTGGTGCTGGTGACGGGGCGATCGGACTGGGCAGTGCCGGATTTGCGCACCGCGAACAAGATCCCGGTGCCCGCGACGGCGGCTACGACCACCACAAGCGCGCCGAAGATCAGGCCCAGTCGGCGCTTGGGCGGTGGCCACGGCGCGACGGGCTGGCTGGGGGCCCATCCCGGTGACGGCGCCGGTGCGGGCTGGCCCCAGAACTGCCCGACACGCGGCGGCGGGGCGAAGTGCTGGCTGTGCTGGATCAGGTCGGTCGCCCGGTGCTGATCGGGAGTGCTCAGCGCGCGCAGGGCGGCCTGAGCGAGATCGCCCGCGGTGATGTAGCGATCGTTGGGGTCTTTGGCCATGCCGCGCGATGACGTCGTCGAATGCCGCCGGGATGGCCGGATTTCGTCGGCTGGGCCTTGGGGCAGGCTCCATCAGGTGTGCGGCCATCAGACTGCTGAGGCTATCGGCCTGAAAAGGCGTTGCCCCCGTAAGGCATTCGTACAGAAGGGCGGCCAGAGCGTAGATGTCGACGCGGTAGGTGACGTCGTCCTTACCGAATCGTTCAGGTGCCATGTAGTTTCAACTACCCACAGCGGCACCGGTTTTGGTAACGCGCTGGTCGGTAGCAGCCGCGGCGATGCCGAAGTCGACCAGGTAGGCGAAATCACCCTCGGTGAGCAAGATGTTTTCGGGTTTGATGTCGCGATGGATGACCCCGGCGCGGTGGGCGGCATCCAATGCGGAAGCGACTTGCTCGGCGATTGCGACCGCGCGCGGGGGCGGCAGCGGCCCAGTGCGGTTCAGCACCGCGCCAACGTCTTTGCCGTCGATGAAGCGCATATCGATGAACAGTTGACCGTCGATTTCGCCATAATCGTGAATGGGCACGATGTGCGGTTCCTGTAGCCGGCCCGCGGTCTGGGCTTCACGTTGCATGCGCCGCCGAAAGACGTCGTCGGAGCTGACTTGCTCGGATACCAGCTTGAGCGCCACCACGCGGTCTTTGATGGTGTCGTAGGCCTCGTAGACCTCGCCCATTCCGCCGCGGCCCAGCAGCCGGCGCAACTGGTAATGCCCGAATCGGCTACCGACCCGGGAATCGGGCCGCGCTTGGTTCATCGATGTCCCCCCGGCGTTAAGCCAACTGTTCTAACCCTCATCCGTGCGCATCGACTCACGGATCTGCGCCAGCCGTTCGGCCGCGGCGCGTTGGCGCTCGTCGTATTGCTCGGCGACGGAGCGGCCCTCCGGGGATTCGGCGTCGAGTTCCGCGTCGCCCAGCGACGTCGCGTAGCGGCCTTCGATTTTCTCACGCACCGATTCGAAGGTGGGGACGCCCGCGCTGTCGTACCCGGGGTCGGGCGGGGCGGTGCCGGGGTTTGCTGGCTCGTCAGGCATATTCGCCACGCTACTGCCGCACCGGCCAATCCCGCCGCTCGCGCCCGAGATAGTGCACCGATTGGGTATGGCAGGATCAACAGTCATCCGCATATCCGCATATCCTAAGGCTCATGTAGCGTCGGAGGTCTACCCAGGCCCAGGGGGTCACTCAAGTGCTCCACCGGCGCTACGGACCAGTAGGTTCCCAGGAATTTTCGCTCTGCTGATTTCGCGCCAGTCCTGTTCTTGCGCGCGCCACGACCACCCAAGAGATGGGACGTCACCCGAATGCTGCCGATGGCAAACTCCTTGTGCCTGCGAGTTGCTGTGCATGCCCGCCACGCCATCGCGCGCGAAGCGCGTTGAGCGTCAATGGCCATCACTGAAGTCCCTGAATACGCCCACCTGAGTGATTCGGATCTCGACGAGTTCGGGGCCGCCTTGGAAGCGATCCGCCGCGATATCGAATCCTCGCGCGGAGCCGGCGATAGGGCATATATCAAGCGCGCCATCGCGTTTCATCGAACCCTAGAGATGGCGGCGAGACTAGTCATCGGCGCCAGCAAGGGCAAGGTCGGCTTGGCTGTCGGAATCGCCGCACTGGCCGCGGCGAAGTGCATAGAAAACATGGAGCTCGGCCATAACATCAGCCACGGTCAATGGGACTGGATGAACGACCCGGAAATTCATTCCACTACCTGGGAGTGGGATATGGCCAGTCTCAGCTCGCAGTGGCAGAACTCCCACAACTATCGCCACCACGTCTTCGCGAACGTGGTCGGCGTGGACGACGACCTCGGGTTCGGAGTCCTTCGGGTGACTCGAGACGAAAAGTGGCAACCGGTTTCTTTGGTGCAGCCGCTGCGCGCGATGCTGCTGGCGCTGTTGTTCGAGTGGGGCGTCGCACTGCATTGCTTGTATTCCGTACAGGAGCGCGAGACGACGGCCGCCGGCAAGTCCGCTCACAAAGCAGCGCTTGTCCGCAAGATCGCTCGCCAGGTTGGCAAGGACTATGTGCTGTTTCCTGCGCTGAGCCGTCGGCGGTGGTATCGCACGCTGGGAGCCAATGTGATCGCCAACGGACTGCGAAATGTGTGGGCGTTCGTGGTCATTGTCTGTGGCCACTTCGCGGACGGAGCGGAAAAGTTCACGCCGTCGGTCTTGCAGGACGAGACGAAGTCCGAATGGTATCTGCGACAAATGTTGGGAACCGCGAACTTCCGCGCCGGGCCAGTGCTTGCGTTCATGAGCGGGAACCTCTGCTTTCAGATCGAACATCATCTTTTTCCGGATCTGCCGAGTAACCGTTACCGTGAAATCGCCGAGCGGGTACGTGCGTTGTGCATTGCCTACGACTTGCCCTACACGACCGGTCCGTTGCATCGTCAGTACCTGCTGACCATGCGGACCATCTGCAAATTGGCGTTTCCGGACCGGTTTCTTACCGCGACCTCCGACGACGCGCCAGAGACCGCATCCGAGCACAGGTTTCGTGACGTCGTGCGACCGTCGCAGGCAGCAACGGTGGGCAACGAAAGAAGACGAAGCGGATTGGCAACAGCAATCCTGGCGCGCACCGATCGGCGCTAGCTTCCAGATCGGTTGATCGTGAACGAGATACGCCGCTACGAAGTCGCCTCGCCGCGCAGCCGCACCATACGTGTTGTGCTGGTTTCGTCGAGGTCGATGTGATCGCTGCGGGAGCGCAGGAAGTCGCTGAACGATTTGAAACCCAACGCCTTTTCGCTAAACGACGGGTCCATCCGTTTCATTTGGGCTTTGACCGCCGAATTATGGAGCCACTCGGCGTCTTCCTTCTCCTGGCCGATACGCAGCGCACGTTCGAGTAAACCGGTGGCGGCGGCCTGCGGATCGGCGGGCGCCGGCTCGTCGTCGTCGGATTCGGCGGGACTCGGACGTCGGTGCTTCTTAGTTTCGGGGGATTGCGCTGCGTCCGTGGGGATCCCGGGCAATGCATCGTAGCTGACGAACTCGTCGCAGGCCGCGGCCAGGGACCGACTGCTCGCGCCGGCCACCCCGATGCCCACGACGTAGCGGCCAAGACGTTTGCATCGCTGGGCCAGCGCAATGTAATCGGAATCGCCGCCGACGATGACCACATGCGTCAGGTCGGGCAACCGGAACATGTCCTCGACTGCATCCACGGCTAGCCGGATGTCGGCGCCGTTCTTCCCGTACGCGGCAGCCGGGAACAGTTGAACGAGATCGACTGCGCGGCCGACAAGCTGGCTGTGGTAGGCGGCATTGACGTCGGCGGACCAGTCCGCGTAGGCCCGAGTGAGCACCAGGGTGCCGAACGACGACGCGAAGTCGATGATGGCACCGACATCGACGGTCGCTGACCGCAGCCGATCCTTGTCGAGGCCCTTCGTCTTGTCCTTCTGGAACGAGTTGCGCCCGTGTACCTGGTCGTAGCGGGAGATCACGATGTTGTCGAAGTCGAGGTAGACGGCGACGCGCGTCGGGCCGGATTCGGTCATCGTGAATGCGCCTGCTGGACGGCCGGCTCGTGGTCGGCGGCGGCAGGTGGCTGACCCGCGGTCGGCCCGGTCAGCCGCCCTGCCTCGAATGCGATCATCCGGTCATCGTGCGCCATGAAATCCCACCCATCAAGGTTACGGTCAGCGTACCGATCACAGCGCGAACCAGTAAGCAGCGCCAGCGCCGCATCGAGTCCCGGTGCGTAGAAAGTGGTTGCGCGCCAGTCGGTTCCGTTGCTCATGCGGAATCCCGGCGTTCGCGCTCGAGATAGCGCACCATCTGCTCCCAGTAGACCAGGGTGAGCGACATCTGCAATGCGATCGCAACCGCCGCGGGCAGCGCCCGATGGCGGCGGGCGGCGACGACCGCGACCAGCGCCGACGCCGACGTCAGCCCACTGACCACGGCGGCTGGGTCACGGGGCCGGCGGGTGATCCACAGTTCTTCGCCCAACATCGCCCGCGTCGACCAGGCCCGTACCTGACGGGGTTTGCCGAAGACGAACGGGTTGGCCGCCATCCACAGCGCGAGCCACACCGCGTGGCTGCGCCGCCGTGTCCATGCCGGCACCAGGATCAAAGGCGTGCTGGCCCAGCGCGTCCACGCGCTCCACGGATTGCAGTGCCGGGCGAACAGTGCTCGTCGGAACCGCGCAATCGAGAGCACCCGCGGTTACCTCGTCGCGGTGTTGGAATGCTGCGCCGGAACCACCACAGGCACTGTCGAAGACACGTCGGCAGTCGGTGCGCCGGGCAACGGGGCGCGCGGCACGCCGGGAGTGCCCAGTTGGCCGGCCAGCCACGGTAGCGCGGCCGCGAAGACTCGGTCGGCGAACGGCCAGTCGTGCTTGCCGGGTTGGGGAAGCACGGCGCAATCGATGCCATTGGTCCGGCCCAGCGCACACAGCGAATAGGCGGCCGCAGTCTGGTTGCCCGGGTTGGCGTCGGCCTCGCGTCCCGCGAGACGCATCGCGGCGGTGTCCGCGATCGTGACGTCGCGGTGTGCCGCGGGCGGGCCGTCCGAAGAGATTGCGAACCAACCGGACACGTCGTGGTACGGGCCGTGCCGGTTGATCACGGTGCTCGGGTCGAATGACGCCCACGCGTCGGCGTTTCCGCCGAACAGCCGGCTGATGGTCTGCGCCTTGTTGCCGGCATTCGGGAAGAAGTCGCCGGCGACGTCGACGAACGCGCTGAACATGTCCGGGTGCATTACGGTCAAGTCCACCGCGCAGGTTCCGCCCATCGACCAGCCCGCCACACCCCAGTTGGAGCGGTCGGGGCTGACTCCGAAGGTCGAGACCATATAGGGAACAACATCTTTGGTCAGGTGATCGGCCGCATTACCGCGAACTCCGTTGACGCATTCGGTGTCGTTGTTGAACGCCCCGCCGGAATCCACGAACACCAGTACCGGGGCTTCGCCGTTGTGAGCAGCGGCGAAGCCATCGATCGTCTTGATCGCGTTGCCCGCACGCGTCGAGTCCGCGGGTGTATTGAACTGCCCGCCGATCATCATGATCGTCGGCAGCGCCGGCGGCGGGCTGTCCCCCGCAAGCGGGTGGTGGCGCCAGTCGAACCATTCGGGCGGCAGGTAGACCAGCTCGCCGCGGTGCTTGAAATGCGATGCGGACGAGGGGATTACCACCGGCACCACGCTGCCGTGTGACGGACGGCTTCCCTTGGCGGCCATCGCGGTAACGGTGGCCTGATCGGTCTGGTCGGGCACCGGGCCGGAGGTGAGCTGACCCCATGCGGACTGCACGGTGGGGAAGTAGCCGACCCACAGATTGAGCACCAGCGCGGCGCTCAGCACGCAGAGCGGTACCGACGCCAGGGCGGCGCTGCGTTGCCAATTGCGGGCGCCGCGCCAGCCGGTAAACAGCGCCGTCGCGGCCACACCCGTCAGCGCGGTCCAGAGCCACAGTCCTGCCGGCGCCGGTTCGTCGGACAGGCCCCGATCGACGATGTACCAGTGCGTCCCATATGCCAGTGCGCCGCCGATCGCGGCCGCCAACGGCAGGCACACCATCCGCCAGCGCCGCGATCGCCAGCCGATGGCCAGCGCCAGCACGATCGCCGTGACGACCTGGACCGCTATCGGTACCCAGCCGTGCATCAGCGAGGTATGACCGGTTGCCAATAACTGTCCGGTGGCATCGGGCGCCGGCGCTGTCACGCGATCCATTGTGATGGATCCATACCAATCCCGGAACGCAATCACTCAATGTTTCCGACGCGATCACTGGGTTTTCCGGCCGCCGGCTAATGCGGCTTGGCCAGCGGAAATGGCAATGTCTCGCGGATGCTGCGGCCGGTTATGAGCATCACGAGCCGATCGATACCCATCCCGAGCCCGCCGGTCGGCGGCATCGCGTATTCCATGGCCTGCAGGAAGTCTTCGTCGAGCTCCATTGCCTCTGGATCGCCGCCAGCTGCCAGCAGCGACTGCGCGAGCAGCCGGCGCCGCTGTTCCACCGGATCGGTGAGCTCGCTGTAGGCGGTGCCCAGCTCGACACCCCAGGCCACCAGGTCCCACCGCTCGGCCACCCCCGGTTGACTGCGGTGTGGACGGGTCAGCGGTGAGACCGACGTCGGAAAGTCGATGTAGAACGTCGGCGCCTCGGTCCGGTCCTCGACCAGGTGCTCGTAGAGCTCGAGCACCACGGCCCCGGCGTCCCAGTGGTCGCGATAGGGAAGGTGGATGCGGTCGGACAGCTTGCGCAACGCGGTCAATGACGTGTCCGGGTCGATCTGTTCGCCCAGCGCTTCGGAGACCGCGTCGTGCACGGTCTTCACCGGCCACACACCGGAGATGTCGACCGGTTCCAGCCGGGTGTCGTTGTTCGACGCGTCGCCGGGCCGCAGCACGGTCTGCGTGCCGTTGGCGGCCTCGGCGGCGTTTTGGATCAGCTCGCGGCAGCCGTCGATCCACACCCGGTAATCGGCGTGCGCCTGGTAGGCCTCCAGCAGCGTGAACTCCGGGTTGTGGCTGAAGTCGACACCTTCGTTGCGGAAGGCCCGGCCCAGTTCGAACACCCGCTCCACGCCGCCGACACACAACCGCTTCAAGTAGAGCTCGGGCGCGATACGCAAGAAGAGATCCATGTCATAGGTATTGATATGAGTGACGAACGGGCGGGCGGCGGCTCCGCCGTGGATCGGTTGCAGGATCGGGGTTTCCACCTCGATGAAGCCCTTGGCGAACAACGTTTCCCGCACCGAGCGCAGCACGCCGCTGCGGGCCGTGACGAGGTTGCGCGACTCGGTATTGACCGCCAGGTCGACATAGCGGGTGCGCACCCGTGCCTCGGGATCGGTCAGCCCGTTCCACTTATTGGGCAACGGCCGCAAGCACTTTCCGACCATCCGCCAGTCGTTCACGATCAACGAGCGGGTTCCGCGCTTGCTGAAACCCATGTGCCCGGTCATCTCGACCAGGTCACCCAGATCAATGGCCGCGGTGAAATCGGCGGTCCGGCCGGCCTCCAGCCGCGAATTGTCCAGCAGCACTTGCATTTCGCCTGACCAGTCACGGAGCTCGGCGAACAGCACGCCGCCGAAGTCACGTATTCGCAAGATGCGGCCCGCTACCGAGACGGTGTCCTGGTCGTCGGTGTCCAGCGCCTGCGCGACGGTGTGACTGGGCGGCGACCCCACCGGGTAGGCGTCAATGCCCTTGCGCTGCAGCGTCCTTAGCTTGGTCAGGCGCACCCGCACCTGTTCAGGCAGCCGGCGCCGGTACTCCTCAGAGTCGACCTCGTCGCCGCGTTGCAACCCGCTGATATCCGGAGCCGATCCGTCTTCGTGCAGCAACCCGGATTCCGCCAGCCTTTGCGGCACGGCGGGATGGTGCCCGGTATGCACCTTGTCGCGCCGGCTGAAAGGCAACACCAGGAACCCTTCGGCCATGGCCGAGGCGACGCCGACCCGGGGGATCAACCGGGCGTCCTCGTAGCAGGCGTAGCGCGGCACCCATTCGGGTTGGTATTTCACGTTCGATCGATACAGCGTCTCCAGCTGCCACCATCGGGAAAAGAACAGCAGGAACCCGCGCCACAACCGCGCGATCGGACCGGCGCCGAGTTGCGCCCCCTGCTCGAATGCCGACCGGAACATGGCGAAGTTCAGCGAAACACGGTTGATTCCAAGCCCTTCCGCATTCAGGGCAAGTTCGCTGACCATGAATTCATTGGTGCCGTTGGGGGATTGCGGTGAGCGGCGCATCAAGTCCAGGGAGACTCCGGTGCTGCCCCACGGGACCAGCGACAGCATCGCGGCGACCTGGCCGTCCCGATCCAGTGCCTCGACCAGCAGGCAATCGCCGTCGGCCGGATCGCCCAAACGGCCAAGCGCCATGGAAAACCCGCGCTCGGACTGGGTATCGCGCCAGGCATTGGCACGCGAAATCGTCTCGGCCATCTCTTCTGCGGTGATGTCACGGTGCCGCCGGACGCGAATCGTCAGCCCGGTCCGGCGCGCTCGCGTCACGGCCTGGCGCACCCCACGCATGTCCGGGCCGGACAGCTTGAAATCGGCAGTTCGCAGGATGGCCTCGTCGCCGAGCTCTAGGGCATTGAGGCCGCGTTCGCGATAAGCCTGGGCGCCCAGCAAACTGGCGCCCATCACGCCGGGTGCCCAGCCATAGGTCTTGCACAGCGCCAACCACGCGTCGACGGCCTGCGGCCATGCCCTGGGATCGCCCACCGGGTCGCCACTGGCCAGGCAGACGCCGACCTCGACCCGGTAGGTGATCGCGGCGCGTCCACTGTTTGCGAACACCACCGACTTGTCGCGACGGGTGGCGAAGTAACCGAGGGAGTCGTTCTTGCCGAACAGCTCCAGTAGTCCGCGGATCGCCGACTCGTCCTCGCCGGTGAGCGCGTTGTCCGCGCGCTGGGATTGGAACAGCACAATCGCGGCCGCGATTAGCGCGAGGGCGCCGAACAGCCCGAATATCGCATTGAGTAGGAGGTGCGGTTTGCCGGTGAACAGGTCGGGATCCGCGAGAGCGAACCCGACCACCCGGTTGGCTACATACGGCAGCCGGTCCTGTCGGGCCAGTGTTCCGGGGAACAGCTCGACCAGGCCCCAGGACAACAGGATTCCGATCACGTCCCCGACGACGAGGACGGCCGCCGCTTTGAGCAGCGCGGCCCGTCGGACCTTGGCCCAGAACTCCCGATAGCTCAACACCAGCAGGACAATCACGACGATGTGCATCGCGAACCCGAGGTTCTCGCCGAACGTTTCGGCCGCGGTGTTGTCGCCGGCGGCGATATCGGCGGCGTTCAAAAATGCGGCAAGGACCATTTGGCCCAGCAGCACCCACCAGGCGATGCGTTTGCGGGCGGTCAGCGCCGCCGCCAGCAGCGCCAGGATGAACGACCACGCGATGCTGGTGTCGGGAAAGTTGAACAGGTAGTCGTTGATGAATTCCCGTGGAGCCTTGATCAACCAACGGAGCAATGGCGACACGCTGGCCAGCAAGGACAGCGTGGCGATGACGCCAACGGTCCAGCCGGTCGCCGCCGGTACCCATCGATACCGGGAATTCGACCGGCTGCCTGAACGAGGCTTTGCGACAGTCACAGACCGCGAGGATATGCCTTCAACCCTTGCAATGCCTGGCGAAGCGCCAAGAGTGGTCGAGACTAGTTGTCGGTTCCGGGCGCAGCGCGATGGCGCAGGCCAGACGGCCATACTCGGAGGCGGCGGGCGGCTCGGATGCTCAGAAGATGCCTGATGGCTGCTAGACTTGCCCCCGCGACCATCCCGGCTATTGCCTGGGACAGTTAAGTGGAGTCCCACTCCCACCGCTAGCCGAGGAATTATTTCAAGGTGCAGCGGTCCGGTCACCGGCACCGCGAGGTGCCTGTTTCGCGCTTTGGCGCGGACGGCTTGAATGCGTTTCAGGTCGTGATCGGTCGGCATTGGGCCCTGCTTATGCAGGGCTTTTTTGCTGATGTGGTGTGTTTCCACCGCTGCATCCCGACGGGCCCAGGCACCGGTCGTAGCGAGATGACGACACAAGCCCAACAAGGGAGGCCCCATCAGCACTGAGACCCGCGTCAACGAGCGCATTCGCGTACCTGAAGTCCGATTGATCGGCCCAGGGGGAGAACAGGTAGGCATCGTGCGCATCGAAGACGCATTGCGCGTCGCCGCGGACGCCGATCTCGACCTTGTCGAAGTTGCCCCTAACGCCAGGCCACCGGTCTGCAAGATCATGGACTACGGCAAATTCAAGTACGAGGCGGCGCAAAAGGCGCGTGAATCCCGCCGGAACCAGCAGCAGACCGTGGTCAAAGAGCAAAAGCTGCGACCCAAGATCGACGATCACGATTACGAGACCAAGAAGGGCCACGTAATTCGCTTCCTGGAGGCGGGATCGAAGGTGAAGGTCACCATCATGTTCCGCGGACGTGAGCAGTCGCGGCCCGAGCTGGGCTACCGATTGCTCCAGCGTCTGGGCGGGGACGTCGCCGAATACGGATTCGTCGAAACGTCGGCCAAGCAGGACGGCCGCAACATGACGATGGTGTTGGCACCGCACCGGGGCGCGAAGACACGCGCCAGGGCGCAGCATCCAGACGACCCGAGGCCCCAAGCGGAGCACGACGTCGACGAAACGGGCGACACCGCTGCTTCACCGAACTGACCCGACAGCGAGAACAAGCGAGAACTAGAGGAAACATGCCTAAGGCCAAGTCCCACAGCGGGGCGACCAAGCGATTCCGGCGCACCGGGACCGGCAAGATCGTCCGCCAGAAAGCCAATCGCCGGCACCTGCTCGAGCACAAGGCGAGCAAACGCACCCGCCGGCTCGATGGCCGCACCACGGTCGCAGCCAATGACACCAAGCGTGTCAAAGCGCTGCTGAACGGCTGACCTTCCAACAAGCCGAGTGCCGGGCCAAGGCTTATCTGCCACCGGCAACTGAGACCATTTACGTCTGAACGAGAGTAGGAACACCCATGGCACGCGTGAAGCGGGCAGTCAACGCCCACAAGAAGAGGCGCAGCGTCCTGACGGCCTCGAAAGGCTACCGCGGCCAGCGGTCTCGGCTCTACCGCAAAGCCAAAGAGCAGCAGCTGCATTCGCTGCAGTACGCCTACCGCGACCGCAGGGCGCGTAAGGGCGAGTTCCGCAAATTGTGGATTTCACGGATCAACGCGGCGGCGCGCGCCAACGACATCACCTACAACCGGCTGATCCAGGGCCTGAAGGCTGCGGGCGTGGAAGTCGACCGCAAAAACCTTGCCGAGATTGCGATCACCGATCCGGCGGCCTTCACCGCGCTGGTCGATGTCGCTCGGGCGGCACTGCCCAAGGACGTCAACGCCCCCTCCGGAGAAGCTGCTTAACCCCGGTGCTCACGGAGCGCTCGGCCCGGGTGGCCGCGGCGGTCAAATTGCATCGCCACGTGGTGCGACGGCGGTCGAACCAGTTCCTGGCCGAAGGCCCCAATCTGGTCGAGTCCGCTTGCGCGCGCGGACTTGTCCGCGAGGTATTCGTCACCGAACTCGCGGCGCAGCGGTACGCGACATTGCTGGCCGCCCAGCGGTGTCCGGTCCATGTGGTCACCGAGCGCGCCGCAAAAGCCTTGTCCGACACCGTTACTCCGGCCGGGCTGGTGGCGGTGTGCGACCTGCCGGCGACCGGACTGCGCCAGGCGCTGGCCGGCTCGCCACGGCTGGTTGCCGTTGCCGTCGAGATCAGTGAGCCGGGCAATGCAGGCACGCTGATCCGTCTCGCCGACGCCATGGGCGCCGCGGCGGTGATCCTCGCCGGGCGCAGCGTTGACCCCTACAACGGCAAGTGCCTGCGCGCGTCGGCCGGCAGCATCTTCTCGCTTCC
Organism: Mycobacterium montefiorense; assembly: GCF_003112775.1. Lineage (GTDB taxonomy): Bacteria > Actinomycetota > Actinomycetes > Mycobacteriales > Mycobacteriaceae > Mycobacterium > Mycobacterium montefiorense. The sequence goes on from NZ_BFCH01000018.1 coordinate 493,530, forward strand.
GGTCGTCTCCGCTCCCGACGTCGACGCGGTCTTCACCGCTGTACGTTCTGCCGGCCTGCAGGTGCTGGCCACCACCGTCGACGGCGGGACGCGCCTGGACGAGGCCGACGAGCTGCTGAGCAGGCCGACGGCTTGGCTGTTCGGCCCCGAATCGCACGGCCTGCCCGAAGAGATCACCGACCAGGCGGACCAACGTGTGCGCATCCCGATGTCGGGCGGTGCCGAGAGCCTCAACGTGGCCGCCGCCGCGGCGATCTGTCTGTATCAGAGCGCCCAGGCTCTGGGTGTTCTGCAGCGGTTTTAGGCGGCCTTGCGACGCCCACGGGCTGGGCGCAGCCCGGCCAGCGAGAGCGTGGTGTGCACCAGCGACCCGGCCCGCTCGATCAGCGACTTAGTGCGAAGGGAACCCGGGGGAAAGTAGTGCATCGGCAGCCCGCGGCGGTCGCGCGGCGGCGCCATGAACTCGGGCGCCTCGACGAGCGGCGCGTTGATCGGGGCCCGGCCCTCGGCGCGGCGGTAGGGCGCCAGCGCCCGCGGGTGCAGCCGGATCTCGTCGGGGACCGCGAGGAAAGCCAGCGCGATCAGCTTGCCGAACACCCGCAGCAAGATCTCGTCGCCCGGCGTCCAGCGCATGCCCGCCTTCTCGCGCACCGCGGGGTCGAATAGCCCGGCCGCGATCCAGCGCTGACCGGCCACCAGCGGCTTGAACATCTGATCCCAGATCGGCGTCGGCATCAGGATGAACTTCGGCTTCGGGATGCGAATTCGGAAGATGTCCAGCGTCGCCTGGTTGAGCTCCAACTCGTCGCGGCAGACCCGGTCCCAGTACTCCTGGAATTCCTCCCAGGATTGGGGCACCGGCCGCATGCTCATCCCGTACATCCGGTACCACTGGACATGCTCGTCGAATAGCTGGTGCTTCTTGGCCTCGGTCAGGCCACCACAGAAGTATTCGGCGACTTTGACGATCAGCATGAAGAACGTGGCGTGTGCCCAGTAAAAGGTCTCGGGGTTGAGCGCGTGGTAGCGGCGCCCTTCGGCATCGATCCCCTTGATGGTGTCGTGGAAGTGCTTGATCTGCGCACCGGTCAGCGCCGCGCGATCGCCGTCGTAGACAACACCCATGATCGGATACACCGATCGGGCTACCCGCTGCAGGGGCTCGCGCAGCAGGATCGAATGCTCCTCGACGCCCGCACCCAGCTGTGGGTACATGTTCTGGATCGCCCCGATCCAGACGCCCATCATTCCGGTGCGCAGATCGCCAAAGTACTTCCAGGTCAGGGAATCTGGCCCCAGCGGATCAGCGGATGTAGTCGATGCGGTAGTCATCACGACCCCCTACTTGCTCACTGTGCTCACGATAACTTTGACAACGTATGTTGTCTACGATTTCGGGGCACGGCACGCGAAGCTGTTACCGAGATTCCACAGCGGTGTGGCACCGTCGTGATCAGTGGGTTTGATGCGACGTGTGACACAACCGGACGGCCGTCATTGCCCGGGTCTGCCGAAACTACTTACCCTTGCCAGGTGGAACTCGCGCCGCGCGATCCGGATCCGGGCGAGGCCCCTGAAACAGAGCGGGAATCGGTGACGACGGCAGCGCCCCGATCGCCGGTGTCGAAAAGCGCCGCGGCACAGTGGTGGCAGACCGCCAATCGCAGCCCGGGTGTGGTGGCGTTCGTCCGGCGGGCGCGTCGGATGCTGCCTGGCGACCCCGAGTTCGGTGATCCGCTCTCGACGGCTGGTGACGGCGGCCCGCGGGCGGCGGCTCGAGCCGCCGACCGGCTGCTGGGGGATCGTGACGCGGCATCGCGCGAGGTCAGTTTGAGTGTGCTGCAGGTGTGGCAGGCGCTGACCGAGGCGGTGTCGCGACGGCCGGCGAATCCGGAGGTGACGCTGGTCTTCACCGATCTGGTTGGCTTCTCGACATGGTCGTTGCAGGCCGGTGACGACGCGGCGCTGACCCTGCTGCGCCAGACGGCGCGGGCCGTGGAGCCGCCGCTGCTCGATGCGGGCGGCCACATCGTCAAACGGATGGGCGACGGCATCATGGCGGTGTTCCGCCATCCGGATGTCGCGGTGCGGGCCGTGGTGGCCGCCGACCAGGCGATGAAGTCGGTCGAGGTGGCGGGGTATCAGCCGCGGATGCGGGTCGGGATCCACACCGGCCGGCCGCAGCGATTGGCCGCCGATTGGCTCGGCGTCGACGTCAATATCGCCGCTCGCGTTATGGAACGCGCCACAAAAGGCGGCATCATGGTATCGAATTCGGCGCTGGATCTGATCCCGCAAAGCGAGCTGGACGCGTTGGGCGTGGTCGCTAAACGCGCACGTAAATCGATGTTTTCACCAAAGACTCCGGGCATTCCGCCGGACTTGGCGATCTATCGGCTCGAATACTCTTAACAAGTTGACAGCGTCCCATCACGGGGACGAAACAATTTAGCCGTCATAATGGATTCAATGTTTGGGGGATTCTTTTCCCGGCTTGCCCGGGTCCGGTTCACCGTGGGGTACGTAACGGTTCTGCTTGTGGTCAGCTGCGCCATCCTGGTGCTCGGCCAACATGCGCACGACATCATCGTCCAGCGCGCCAGCACCAACCTGCACAACCTGGCGCACGGACGCGTGGGCACGCTGCTGGGAAGCGCTCTCGTCGTCGACGCCGGTCCGCTCTACTTCTGGTTGCCGTTCCTGACCTGCCTGCTGGCTCTCGCGGAACTGCATCTGCAGACCATTCGGCTGGTGGTGGCGTTCCTGGTCGGCCATATCGGCGCGACGCTGGTCGTGGCCGCCGCTCTGGCCGCCTCGGTCGAGTTCGGCTGGCTGCCGATATCCGTTGCCCGGGCCAGTGACGTCGGGATGAGCTACGGCGCGCTCGCGGTGCTCGGCGCGATGACGGCGGCGATACCCCAGCGGTGGCGGCCGGCGTGGGTTGGCTGGTGGATCTCGGCGGGCCTGGCCTCGGCGATCATCGGCGCCGACTTCACCGATGCCGGGCACACCGTCGCGGTGATCCTGGGCGTGCTGGTATCCGCCCGCTTCCGTCAGCCGATTCGCTGGACGCCGGTGCTGACTGCGATGTTGGTGGCGTCCTCTGGTTTCGGGTTCCTGGTGCTGGCACACGATTGGGGGACGATGGCCGCCGCGCCGGTCGTCGGTGCCCTCGGTGCGTTCGTGGCGTACAAGATCGCGCAGCTGCGGGCCGCGGGCAGCACGCCGCCGGCTTCGGCGGCACCCGACAGGGACGCGCTGGCCGACCTGCGGCCGGTCCTGGTCGGCTAACCGGCACCGGCCATCGCGGCGCGCTGGGCAAGCGCGTTCAGTTCACTGAAGTGAAGTCACATATGATCGGCACTCGACCCGTGCCGCGCTCAAGCCCGCCCGTTCGGCGACGATCCGGTCCGGAACAGCCTTCGTCAGCAAGGAGAGTGCCGCCGCGTGGGTGATCAACCCGTCGACCTGTCGCCGGAAGCGTTGGCCGAGGCGGTCAATGCCGCCCGCGGGGCTTTGGCCGGAGCTGGCAATCTGGACGCGCTGGCACACATCAAGACCGAGCACCTCGGCGACCGCTCGCCGATTGCGTTGGCCAGACAGTCGTTGGGGACACTGCCCAAACAGGAGCGTGCCGACGCGGGTAAGCGCGTCAACACCGCACGCGGCGAGGTTCAACGCAGCTACGACGAACGGCTGGCGGTGTTGCGTGCCGAGCGCGACGCCGCAGTGCTGGTCGCCGAAAGTATCGACGTGACACTGCCGTCGACGCGCCAGCCTCCCGGCGCCCGGCACCCGATCACGATCCTGGCCGAACACGTCGCCGACACCTTCATCGCGATGGGTTGGGAGCTGGCGGAGGGCCCGGAGGTCGAAACCGAACAGTTCAATTTCGACGCCCTCAACTTCCCACCCGACCATCCCGCGCGCAGTGAGCAGGACACCTTCTATGTCGCGCCGGAGGATTCCCGGCAGCTGCTGCGCACTCACACCTCGCCGGTCCAGGTACGGACCCTGCTGGAGCGTGAGCTGCCGGTCTACATCGTGTCGATCGGCCGCACGTTTCGCACTGACGAACTCGACTCCACCCACACGCCGGTGTTCCATCAGGTCGAGGGCCTGGCGGTGGACCGCGGTCTGTCGATGGCGCATCTGCGCGGCACGCTGGACGCGTTCGCGCGCGCCGAGTTCGGCCCCGAGGCGCGCACCCGGATCCGGCCGCACTTCTTCCCGTTCACCGAGCCGTCCGCCGAGGTCGACGTGTGGTTTGTCGGCAAGAAGGGCGGCGCCGGTTGGGTGGAGTGGGGCGGCTGCGGGATGGTTCACCCAAACGTGTTGCGGGCCGCCGGAATTGATCCGGAGGTTTATTCCGGCTTTGCATTCGGCATGGGCCTGGAGCGCACCCTGCAGTTCCGCAACGGCATTCCCGACATGCGCGACATGGTCGAAGGTGACGTCCGATTCTCGTTGCCGTTCGGGGTGGGTGCTTGATGCGTATTCCGTACAGCTGGTTGCGCGACGTCTTGAATGCAGGGACGGCCGCCGGGGCGCCGGGGTGGGAGGTCAGTCCCAGCGACCTCGAACAGACGCTGGTGCGCATCGGCCACGAAGTCGAGGAAGTCGTCACCCTTGGTCCGGTCGACGGCCCGCTGAGGGTGGGCCGGGTGTCCGCCATCGAGGAACTCACCGAATTCAAGAAGCCGATCCGCGCCTGCCTGGTGGACGTGGGCGAGGGCAAAGACCGTGAAATTGTCTGTGGTGCAACCAACTTCGCGGTCGACGATCTGGTCGTGGTGGCGTTGCCGGGTGCCACGCTGCCCGGCGGTTTCACCATCGCCGCCCGCAAGACCTACGGCCGTACCTCCGACGGAATGATCTGCTCGGCATCCGAACTCGGCTTGGGGACCGACCATTCCGGGATTCTGGTGCTGCCGCCGGGAACCGCCGAACCGGGTGCCGGCGGTGCCGAAGTTCTGGGGTTAGACGATGTGGTCTTCAACCTGGCCATCACCCCCGACCGCGGCTACTGCATGTCGGTGCGCGGCCTGGCCCGCGAGATCGCCTGCGCCTACGACTTGACTTTCGTCGACCCCGCAGAGGTGAAGCCGTTGCCGGCCGACGGTGAAGCGTGGCCGCTGACAGTGCAGGCGCAGACCGGTGTGCGCCGGTTCGCGCTGCGCCCGGTGACCGGAATCGACCCCGCCGCGGTGTCGCCTTGGTGGCTGCAGCGCCGGCTGCTGCTGTCCGGTGTCCGGGCGACCTCCCCGGCCGTGGACGTGACCAACTACGTGATGCTGGAACTGGGCCACCCGATGCACGCCCACGATCGCAACCGCATCACCGGCGACTTCAAGGTCCGCTTCGCCCGGGCCGGCGAGACAGTCGTCACGCTCGATGGCATTGAGCGCAAACTCGATCCGGGCGATGTGCTGATCGTCGACGACGTCGCGACGACCGCGATCGGCGGCGTGATGGGGGCGGCGAGCACCGAGGTGCGCGCCGATTCCACCGACGTGCTGCTGGAGGCCGCGGTGTGGGATCCGGCCGCGATTTCGCGCACCCAGCGGCGCCTGCACCTGCCCAGCGAGGCCGCCCGTCGTTACGAGCGCACCGTCGACCCGGCCATCTCGGTGGCGGCGCTGGACCGGTGTGCGGCGCTGCTGGCCGAGATCGCCGGGGGAGCGGTATCGCCGACCCTGACCGACTGGCGCGGCGACCCACCGGTGGGCAACTCGGCCGCCGATTGGGCCGGGTCGCCTATCTCGATCGCCGCCGACTTGCCGGACCGATTCGCCGGCGTGGCATACGCCGCGGGAACGACCGCCCGGCGCCTCACTCAAATCGGTGCTGCGGTAGCCGCAAACGGCGACACGCTGATCGTGACACCGCCGAGCTGGCGGCCCGATCTGGTGCGGCCCGCCGACCTCGTCGAGGAGGTGCTGCGGCTGGAGGGCCTCGAGGTCATCCCGTCGGTGCTGCCTTCGGCGCCCGCGGGCCGCGGCCTGTCGCGCACGCAGAAACGCCGACGCGCGATCGGTAAGTCACTCGCGCAGTCCGGTTACGTCGAGATCCTGCCGACCCCGTTCCTGCCTGCCGGTGTGTTCGATCTGTGGGGCCTACCGTCCGACGATCCGCGACGTACCACGACGCGGGTGCTCAACCCGCTGGACACCGACCGCCCGGAGCTGGCGACCACGCTACTGCCGGGATTGCTGGAAGCATTGGGCCGCAACGTATCCCGAGGCCTGGTCGATGCCGCGCTATATGCGATCGCGCAGGTGGTGCAACCGAGCGAGCGCACCCACGGCGTCGAGCTCATCCCAGTGGATCGCCGGCCGACGCAGGACGAGATCGCCATGCTCGACGCGTCGCTGCCCCGGCAGCCGCAGCATGTCGCCGCGGTGCTGGCCGGGCTGCGCGAACCGCGGGGCCCCTGGGGGCCCGGCCGTGGAGCCGACGCCGCCGACGCTCTCGAGGCCGTGCGAATCATCGCGCGTGCCAGTGGAGTTGACGTCACGCTGCGCGCGGCCCAGTACCTGCCGTGGCACCCCGGCCGGTGCGCCGAGGTCCTCGTCGGGGAAACCATCATCGGCCACGCGGGCCAATTGCATCCTGCCGTCGTCGAGCGGTCCGGCCTGCCCAAGGACACCTGCGCCCTGGAGCTCGACCTCGGTGCGCTTCCGATCACCGAGCTGCTGCCGGCGCCCCAGGTGTCGCCCTTCCCGGCCGTCTTCCAGGACGTCAGCCTGGTGGTAGCCGCGGACGTGCCGGCCCAGGCGGTGGCCGACGCGGTGCGCGAGGGAGCCGGGGAGCTGCTGGAAGACATGCAGCTCTTCGACGTGTTCACCGGCCCGCAAATCGGCGAGGATCGCAAGTCGCTGACCTTCGCGCTGCGGTTCCGCGCCCCGGACCGCACGCTGACCGAAGACGACGCCAGCGCGGCCCGCGATGCCGCTGTGCGTCACGCCGCCGAGGCGGTGGGCGCCGAACTGCGTGCGTGAGCCCGCGGCCAGGCCTGGGAATGGATTTGCAAACAGCTGCATAACCATGCAGAATTGGCTGAATGGCCGACGTAACTAGGGTGGCGATCGCCGGTGCCAGCGGCTATGCGGGCGGCGAGATTCTGCGCCTGCTGCTCGGGCACCCGGCCTACACCGACGGCCGACTTACCATCGGCTCGGTAACCGCCGCGGCCAGTGCCGGCAGCACGCTGGGTGAGCACCACCCGCACCTCACGCCGCTGGCTCAGCGAGTGGTCGAGCCCACCGAGCTTGCCGTGCTGCAGGGCCACGACGTGGTGTTTCTGGCTTTGCCGCATGGACACTCGGCGGCGCTGGCCAAGCAACTCGGCCCCGAAACGCTGATCGTCGACTGCGGCGCGGACTTCCGGCTCACCGACCCCGCAGCATGGGAACGGTTCTACGGATCCGCGCATGCCGGCAGCTGGCCTTACGGCCTGCCCGAGTTGCCCGGCGCCCGGGAACGCCTACGCGGCGCCCGCCGTATCGCGGTGCCGGGCTGCTATCCGACCGCGGCCCTGCTGGCGTTGCTGCCCGCCGTGGCCGAGGACCTCGTCGAACCCGCCGTCACGGTGGTCGCCGTCAGCGGCACCTCCGGCGCCGGTCGTGCGGCCAAGGCCGACCTGCTCGGCTCCGAGGTGATCGGATCGGCTCGGGCCTACAACATCGCCGGCGCCCACCGGCACACCCCGGAGATCGCCCAGGGGCTACGGGCTGTCACCAATCGCGATGTCACGGTGTCGTTCACTCCGGTGCTCATCCCGACTTCCCGCGGCATCCTGGCGACCTGCACCGCGCCTACTAAGGCCCCGCTGTCGCAGCTGCGGGCCGCATACGAAAAAGCATACGACGCCGAGCCTTTCATCTACCTGATGCCCGATGGGCAGTTGCCCCGCACCGGCTCGGTGATAGGCAGCAACGCCGCACAAATCGCCGTCGCGGTGGACGAGGCAGCCGAGACGTTCGTCGCGATCGCCGCGATCGACAACCTGACCAAAGGCACCGGAGGCGCCGCGGTGCAATCGATGAACCTGGCGCTGGGTTGGCCGGAGACAGCAGGCCTTTCGGTGATCGGGGTGGCACCGTGACCGACATAGCGCCCGCGACCGAGTCGGAGGCTTCCGGCACGCGGCTGGTGCGCACCCAGGGTGTCACCGCGGCCGCGGGCTTTCGCGCCGCCGGCATCGCCGCCGGGATCAAGAAGTCCGGGACACGCGACCTCGCGCTCGTTTTCAACGAAGGACCCGACTACGCGGTGGCCGGGGTGTTCACCCGCAACCAGGTGAAGGCGGCCCCGGTGCTGTGGAGCCAGCAGGTGCTCACCACCGGCCAGCTGCGCGCGGTGATCCTCAATTCCGGTGGCGCCAATGCCTGCACCGGCCCGGGCGGCTTCCAGGACACCCATGCCACCGCGGAAGCGGTCGCGGCCGCACTGTCGGACTGGGGAACCGAGACCGGGGCCATCGAGGTCGCCGTCTGTTCCACCGGGCTGATCGGCGACCGGCTGCCGATGGACAAGGTGCTGGCCGGGGTCACGCACATCGTGCACGAAATGGCCGGCGGCCTGTCCGGCGGCGACGAGGCGGCACAGGCCATCATGACCACCGACACCGTGCCCAAAAAGGTTGCACTGCACCATCAAAACAACTGGAACGTCGGCGGCATGGCCAAGGGCGCGGGCATGATGGCGCCGTCGATGGCCACCATGTTGTGCGTGCTGACCACCGACGCGGTCGCCGACTCCGCCGCGCTCGACCAGGCGTTGCGCCGGGCCAGCCTGCGCACCTTCGACCGGCTCGACATCGATGGCTGCTGTTCCACCAACGACACCGTGCTGCTGCTGGGCTCCGGCGCCAGTGGGGTTGCGCCGTCGCAGGCCGAACTCGACGACGCCGTGTTCAGGGTGTGCGACGACCTCTGCGCCCAGCTGCAAGCCGACGCCGAGGGCGTGACCAAACGGGTCACGGTCACGGTGACCGGAGCCCGCTCGGAAGACGACGCGTTCATGAGCGCCCGCTCGATCGCCCGCGACAGCCTGGTCAAGACCGCGATGTTCGGCTCGGACCCCAACTGGGGCCGAGTGGTGGCGGCAGTGGGCCTGGCGCCCGGAGTGATCATCGAACCGGATCGAATCACCGTGTCGTTCAACGGTTCTGTCGTATTCGCCGACGGCACCGGCAGCCCGGGCTCGCGCGAGGTGGATCTGTCCGGCCGCGACATAGCCGTCGTCGTCGACCTCGGCCTCGGCGATGGCCACGCCACCATCCGGACCACCGATCTGTCGCACGCCTACGTCGAAGAGAACTCGGCCTACAGCACATGACGATCAACACCGACGAATTACCCACCGGAGTCAAGGCGCAGGTACTGGCCGAGGCGCTGCCGTGGCTGCAGCAGTTGCACGGCAAGATCGTCGTGGTCAAATACGGCGGCAACGCGATGACCGACGAGTCGCTGCGGCAAGCCTTCGCCGCGGACATGGCGTTCCTGCGCAACTGCGGAATCCACCCCGTCGTCGTGCACGGCGGCGGCCCGCAGATCACCGCGATGCTGCGCCGGCTCGGCATCGACAAGGGTGACTTCAAGGGCGGGTTCCGGGTCACCACACCGGAAGTGCTCGACGTCGCGCGGATGGTGCTGTTCGGCCAGGTGGGCCGCGAACTGGTCAACCTGATCAACGCCTACGGGCCGTATGCCGTCGGCATCACCGGCGAGGACGCCCAGCTGTTCACCGCGGTGCGCCGCAGCGTCACCGTCGACGGTGTGGAAACCGACATCGGCCTGGTCGGCGACGTCGACAAGGTCAACACCGCCGCGGTGCTGGATCTGATTGCGGCACGCCGTATTCCGGTGGTGTCGACACTCGCCCCGGACGCCGAGGGTGTGGTGCACAACATCAACGCCGACACCGCCGCGGCCGCGCTGGCCGAGGCACTCGGTGCCGAAAAACTGTTGATGCTCACCGATATCGAGGGCCTGTACACCAGCTGGCCGGATCGCGATTCGCTGGTCAGCGAAATCGACACCGCCACACTGGCGCAACTGCTACCTACTTTGGAGGCGGGCATGATCCCGAAGGTCGAAGCGTGTCTGCGGGCCGTCACCGCGGGGGTGCCCAGCGCACACGTCATCGACGGCAGGGTCAAGCACTGCGTGCTCGTCGAGCTGTTCACCGATGCCGGGACCGGCACCAAGGTGGTGCCCGCATGAGTAACACGGACATCATGCGGCAGCGCTGGGAAGCCGTGATGATGAACAACTACGGCACCCCTCCGGTCGCGCTGGCCAGCGGTGCGGGCGCCGTCGTCACCGACGTCGACGGCAAGACGTACCTCGACCTGCTCGCCGGCATCGCGGTCAACGTGCTCGGGCACGGCCACCCGGCCCTGATCGAGGCGGTCACGCAACAAATGTCGACGCTGGGACACACGTCGAACCTGTACGCCACCGAACCCGGCGTCGCGCTGGCCGAGGAATTGGTCGCGCTGCTCGGCACCGACACCCGAACCCGGGTGTTCTTCTGCAACTCGGGCACCGAAGCCAACGAGATGGCGTTCAAGATGTCGCGGCTCACCGGCCGCACGAAACTGGTTGCCGCGCAAGAAGGTTTCCACGGCCGAACCATGGGCTCGCTGGCGCTGACCGGACAGCCGGCCAAGCAGGCGCCGTTCGAGCCGTTGCCGGGTGACGTCACGCACGTGCCCTACGGCGACGCCGACGCGCTGGCCGCCGCCGTCGACGGTGAGACCGCGGCGGTCTTCCTGGAGCCGATCATGGGGGAGAGCGGCGTCGTCGTCCCGCCCGCGGGCTACCTGGCAGCGGCCCGCGAGATCACCACACGGCACGGCGCCCTGCTGGTGCTCGACGAGGTGCAGACCGGAATCGGGCGCACCGGAGCCTTTTTCGCACACCAGCACGACGGCATCGCCCCGGACGTGGTGACGCTGGCCAAGGGGCTCGGCGGCGGGCTGCCGATCGGTGCGGTGCTGGCCATCGGGCCCGCGGCCGAACTGTTGACACCCGGCCTGCACGGCAGCACCTTCGGCGGCAACCCGGTGTGCACCGCGGCCGCGCGCGCGGTGCTGCGGGTGCTGGTCGACGACGACCTGATCCGGCAGGCCGAGATCTTGGGAAAGTCGTTGCGCGAGGGCATCGAATCGCTGGGCCACCCGCTGATCGACCACACCCGCGGCCGCGGGCTGCTGTGCGGCGTGGTGCTGACCGCGCCGCGCGCCAAGGATGTCGAGGCGGCTGCGCGTGACGCCGGATTCCTGGTCAACGCGGCCGCGCCCGACGTCATCCGGCTGGCGCCGCCGCTGGTGATCACCGAAGCCCAGATCCTCAGCTTCCTGGCCGCCCTGCCCGGCGTGCTCGACGCGGTGGGCGCACATGCCTAGACACTTCTTGCGCGACGACGACCTATCGCCGGCCGAACAGGCCGAGGTACTCGAGTTGGCCGCCGAGCTGAAGAAGAACCCGTTCAGTCGCCGCCCCCTGGACGGGCCGCGCGGCGTCGCGGTGCTTTTCGACAAGAACTCCACCCGCACCCGGTTCTCCTTCGAGGTGGGCATCGCGCAGCTGGGCGGGCATCCGGTCGTCGTCGACAGCGGCAGCACCCAGCTGGGCCGCGACGAGACGCTGCAGGACACCGCGCAGGTGCTGTCCCGTTATGTCGACACCATCGTGTGGCGGACCTTCGGGCAAGAGCGGCTCGACGCCATGGCCTCGACCGCGACGGTGCCGGTGGTCAACGCGCTGTCCAATGAGTTCCATCCCTGTCAGGTGCTGGCCGATCTGCAGACCATCGCCGAGCACAAGGGGTCGCTGGGCGGTTTGACGATGTCCTACTTCGGTGACGGCGCCAACAACATGGCGCATTCCCTGATGCTCGGCGGTGTCACCGCCGGCATCCATGTCAGGGTCGCGGCGCCGGAGGGCTTCACGCCGGACCCCGCCGTGCTGGCCGCCGCCGAGCAGCGCGCCGCGGACACCGGCGCCTCGGTCACCGTGACCGCCGACGCCGACGCGGCCGCCGCCGGTGCCGACGTCCTGGTGACCGACACCTGGACGTCGATGGGCCAAGAGGCCGACGGGCTGGATCGGGTCAAGCCGTTTCGCCCGTTTCAGATCAACACCCGGCTGCTCGGCCTGGCGGACTCGGAAGCCATTGTGCTGCACTGTCTTCCGGCTCACCGCGGCGACGAGATCACCGACGAGGTGATGGACGGACCGGCCAGCGTGGTGTGGGACGAGGCCGAAAACCGGCTGCACGCCCAGAAGGCGCTGCTGGTGTGGCTTTTGGAGCGATCCCGTTGACGCGCAATGCCTCTAAGACCGCTTCCGACATCACCCGCGCCGGTCGTCAGGCGCGGATCGTGGCGATCCTGTCGTCGTCGTCGATCAGCAGCCAAAGCGAACTGGCAGTACGGCTGGCCGACGAAGGCGTCGACGTCACCCAGGCCACGCTGTCGCGCGATCTCGAAGAGCTCGGCGCGGTGAAGCTGCGCGGCGCTGACGGCGGCGTGGGCGTCTACGTCGTTCCCGAAGACGGCAGCCCGGTGCGCGGCGTATCCGGCGGCACCGCGCGGTTGTCGCGGCTGCTGAGCGAGCTGCTGGTGTCCACCGACGCCAGCGCGAACCTCGCGGTGCTGCGAACTCCGCCCGGCGGAGCTGATTATTTGGCCAGCGCAATCGATCGTGCGGCGTTACCGTACGTCGTCGGTACGATCGCCGGCGATGACACCCTCTTCGTGGCTGCCCGGGAGCCGATGACGGGTGCCGAGCTGGCCAGAACCCTGGAAAACCTCAAATAGAACTGGAGATTGATTCATGTCAGAGCGCGTCATCCTGGCGTATTCCGGCGGTCTGGACACCTCGGTGGCCATCAGCTGGATAGGCAAGGAGACCGGCCGCGAAGTCGTGGCGGTCGCGATCGACCTTGGCCAGGGCGGCGAGGATATGGAGCTGATACGTCAGCGAGCGCTGGACTGCGGTGCGGTCGAGGCGGTCGTGGTCGATGCCCGCGACGAGTTCGCCGAGGGCTACTGCCTGCCGACGGTGTTGAACAACGCGCTGTACATGGACCGCTACCCGCTGGTGTCGGCCATCAGCCGGCCGCTGATCGTCAAGCACCTGGTCGCGGCAGCTCGCAAGTACGGCGGCGGCATCGTCGCGCACGGCTGTACTGGTAAGGGCAACGACCAGGTCCGCTTCGAGGTCGGATTCGGTTCGCTGGCGCCGGATTTGGAGGTGTTGGCGCCGGTCCGCGACTACGCCTGGACGCGGGAGAAGGCGATCGCGTTCGCGGAGGAGAACGCCATCCCGATCAACGTCACCAAGCGCTCGCCGTTCTCCATCGACCAGAACGTGTGGGGCCGCGCGGTGGAAACCGGCTTCCTGGAACATCTTTGGAACGCGCCCACTAAGGACGTCTACGACTACACCGAAGACCCCACGCTCAACTGGAGCACACCCGACGAGGTGATCGTCGGGTTCGAGCGCGGTGTGCCGGTGTCGATCGACGGCAAGCCGGTGTCGATGCTGGGAGCCATCGAGGAGCTCAACGCCCGCGCCGGCGCGCAGGGAGTCGGGCGGCTCGACGTGGTCGAGGACCGGCTGGTGGGCATCAAGAGCCGCGAAATCTATGAGGCGCCCGGCGCGATGGCGCTGATCACCGCGCACGCCGAACTCGAACACGTCACCCTCGAGCGCGAGCTGGGCCGGTTCAAACGCACCACCGACCAGCGCTGGGCCGAGCTGGTGTACGACGGGCTGTGGTTCTCGCCGCTGAAGACCGCCCTGGAGAGTTTCGTCGCCAAGACACAGGAGCACGTGTCCGGCGAGATCCGAATGGTGTTGCATGGCGGCCACATTGCGGTCAACGGCCGACGCAGCTCGGAATCCCTGTACGACTTCAACCTGGCCACCTACGACGAGGGCGACAGCTTCGACCAGTCGGCTGCCAAGGGCTTCGTCTACGTGCACGGGTTGTCGTCCAAGCTGTCCGCGCGCCGGGACCTGGCTGCCAAGGAAGACCCGAACGGCACGTGAGCACTCGAGAGGGATCACTGTGGGGCGGCCGGTTCGCCGATGGGCCGTCTGACGCGCTGGCCGCGCTGAGCAAGTCCACTCACTTCGACTGGGTGCTGGCGCCTTACGACGTCATCGCGTCGCGCGCGCACACCATCGTGTTGTTCCGGGCAGGGCTGCTGACCGAGGAACAGCGCGACGGGTTGCTGGCCGGCCTGGACAGCCTCACCGAAGACATTGCCGACGGCAGTTTCGGGCCGCTGGTGACCGACGAGGACGTGCACGGCGCGCTGGAGCGTGGACTGATCGACCGGGTCGGTCCCGATTTGGGCGGCCGGCTGCGGGCCGGTCGGTCCCGCAACGACCAGGTGGCCACGCTGTTCCGGATGTGGCTTCGCGACGCCGTACGACGGGTCGCCGCCGGTGCGCTGGACGTCGTCGGCGCACTGGCCGCCCAGGCCGAAGCGCACCCGACGGCGATCATGCCGGGCAAAACCCACATGCAGTCCGCCCAGCCGATCCTGCTGGCCCACCACTTGCTCGCGCACGCGCATCCCTTGCTGCGTGACGTGGACCGCATCGCCGACTTCGACAAACGCGCGGCGGTGTCGCCGTACGGGTCGGGGGCGCTGGCCGGCTCGTCGCTGGGGCTGGATCCGGACGCGATCGCCGCGGATCTGGGTTTTGCCACCGCCGCCACCAATTCCGTCGATGCGACGGCCGCCCGCGATTTTGCCGCCGAGGCGGCCTTCGTCCTGGCGATGATCGGCGTAGACCTCTCCCGGTTGGCCGAGGACATCATCATCTGGAGCTCGACGGAGTTCGGCTACGTCACGCTGCACGATTCCTGGTCGACCGGCAGCTCGATCATGCCGCAGAAGAAGAATCCCGACATCGCCGAGCTGGCCCGCGGCAAGTCCGGACGGCTGATCGGTAACTTGGCCGGGCTGCTAGCGACGCTGAAGGCCCAGCCCCTGGCCTACAACCGTGACCTGCAGGAAGACAAGGAACCGGTATTCGATTCGGTGGCTCAGCTGGAGCTGCTGTTGCCGGCGATGGCCGGGCTGGTGGGAAGTTTGACCTTCCACGTCGAGCGGATGGCGGCGTTGGCCCCGGCCGGCTACACCCTGGCCACCGACATCGCCGAGTGGCTGGTCCGCCAGGGAGTGCCGTTTCGGTCGGCACACGAGGCCGCGGGGGCAGCCGTGCGCGCCGCCGAGGGCCGCGGTGTCGGGCTCGAGGAGCTGACCGACGATGAGTTCGCGGCTATCAGCCCGGAGCTCACGCCACAGGTTCGCGAGGTGCTGACCATCGAAGGCTCGGTATCCTCGCGCGACGCCCGCGGCGGCACCGCACCCGGCCAGGTCGCCGACCAATTGCGTGGCGTGCTGGACAGCTCGGAGCGGCTGCGGGTGCAGCTTCGCCACCAATTCGAAAGCTGACACGCGCTCGGTAGAACTCCCGATTCGCTTGGCCGTTGTCTCAGGTCAGCGAGATTTTGCGGCGCGGCCCGCCTAAGACGATTAAGCTCTCAGCTCGTAGCCGTAGGGTTGAACCGGTCGACCTGCATGTTCGTCACCAAGGGGTGGGACCAATGAGTGTCATCGCAGGCGTGTTCGGCGCGTTGCCGCCGTATCGCTATTCGCAGCGAGAACTCACCGACTTTTTCCTCAGCATTCCGGGTTTTGAGGACTACGAAGACATCGTTCGGCAGCTGCACGCCAGCTCCAAAGTCAACAGCCGCCATCTGGTCATCCCGCTGGAGCGCTATCCCCGGCTGACCGACTTCGGCGTGGCGAACCAGATCTATATCGACAACGCCGTTGAGCTGGGCTGCGAGGCGTTGTCAGGCGCGCTGGACGACGCGGGCCTGCAACCGCGCGACCTCGACGTGCTGCTGACGACGACGGTCACCGGACTCGCGGTCCCGTCGATCGATGCCCGGATAGCCGGTCGGCTCGGCCTGCGCGAAGACGTGCGGCGGGTACCGCTGTTCGGCCTTGGTTGCGTAGCCGGAGCGGCCGGCGTGGCCCGGCTGAACGACTACCTGCGCGGCGATCCCGACGGTGTGGCCGCGTTGATCTCGGTGGAACTCTGCTCACTGACCTACCCGGGATATAAGCCATCGCTGGCCGGTCTGGTCGGCAGCGCCCTGTTTGCCGATGGCGCCGCAGCCGTGGTGGCCGTCGGCGAGCGTCGCGCCGAACAGATCGGTGCCGGCGGCCCGGACGTCCTCGATTCGCGCAGCCATCTCTATCCGGATTCGCTGCGCACGATGGGCTATGACGTCGGCACCGAGGGGTTCGAGCTGGTGCTGTCCAAGGACGTTGCGGCTGTTGTCGAGCAATACATCGAAGATGATGTCACCGGATTTCTGGGGGCGCACGGCCTGACGGCCAGCGACGTCGGCGCCTTCGTCAGCCACCCGGGCGGCCCCAAGGTCATCGAGGCGATCACCGCGGCACTGCGCCTGGCCCCGGACGCCCTGGAACTGACGTGGCGATCGCTCGGCGAGATCGGCAACCTCTCATCGGCTTCGGTGCTGCACGTCCTGCGCGACACCATCGCCAAGAAACCGCCCAGTGGAAGCCCGGGTCTGATGCTCGCGATGGGGCCCGGCTTCTGTTCCGAGCTTGTATTGCTGCGCTGGCACTAGACGCGGGCGGGTGGACTCTGCTTGGTCTGGTAGCTATCGCGGATTGGACGTGACGGCGATGGAGCGGCGCCGATATGTTGCTTTGAAGCGCGATTACGCAGCTTTGCCCGCTTTGGCGGGCAGCACGGAAGGCCGGGTTCGATGAATAGCAGTCCGGAAGAACTGGTCAAGGCGCTACGCGCGTCGCTGAAAGAGAACGAGCGGCTCAAGCGGGAAAATCGCGAATACCTGGCTTTGCTAACCGAGGAAGCGACCGAGCCGGTGGCCCTGGTGGGGATGGCGTGCCGTTATCCGGGTGGGGTCGATTCCCCGGAGGCGTTGTGGGAGATGGTCGTTGAGGGACGCGATGTCGTGTCGGATTTTCCGGCCGACCGCGGCTGGGATTTGGCGGGGCTGTTCGATCCCGACCCCGACGCGACCGGCAAGTCGTACAACCGCTGCGGTGGATTCCTGTCGGACGTCGCCGATTTCGATGCCGCGTTCTTCGGGATCGCACCCAGCGAGGCGCTGGCGATGGATCCTCAGCAGCGTTTGTTGTTGGAAGTCTCATGGGAGGCGTTGGAGCGGGCCGGGATTGACCCGATCACGCTGCGGGGGTCGGCTACGGGCGTGTTCGTCGGGGTCTTTCACGGTTCGTATGGGGGACAGGGCCGCGTACCGGGAGACCTGGAGCGATACGGCCTGCGTGGTTCGACGCTGAGTGTCGCGTCGGGGCGCGTCGCGTATTCGCTGGGGCTTCAGGGCCCGGCGGTATCGGTGGATACCGCGTGCTCGTCGTCGTTGGTGGCGTTGCATCTGGCCGCGCGATCGCTGCGATCTGGTGAGTGTGACGCGGCGCTGGTCGGCGGCGTGACGGTGATGGCCACCCCCGCGATGTTCGTGGAGTTCAGCCGGCAGCGGGCGCTGTCTGCCGACGGCCGGTGCAAGGCCTATGCCGGTGCCGCCGACGGAACCGGTTTCTCCGAGGGGGTCGGGGCGCTGGTGTTGGAGCGGCTGGCCGATGCCCGGCGGTTGGGTCATCGGGTACTGGCGGTGGTGCGGGGTTCGGCGGTCAACCAGGACGGTGCGTCCAACGGGCTGGCGACTCCCAATGGGCCGGCGCAGCAGCGGGTGATCCGGGCGGCGCTGGAAAGCGCACGCCTGGGTACGGCGGACGTGGATCTGGTGGAGGGTCACGGGACCGGCACCACGCTGGGCGATCCGATTGAAGCCCAGGCGATCCTGGCGACCTACGGGCAGGACCGTCCGGCCGATCGGCCGTTGTGGCTGGGTTCGATCAAGTCCAACATGGGCCATACGTCGGCGGCCGCGGGAGTCGCCGGTGTGATCAAGATGGTGCAGGCAATCCGCCATGGCGTGATGCCCAAGACGTTGCATGTGGACGTGCCTACGCCACACGTGGATTGGTCGGCGGGTGCGGTGTCGTTGCTGACCGGCCAGCGGTCGTGGCCGCCGCTGGATCGTCCCCGCCGGGCGGGGGTGTCGTCGTTCGGGATCAGCGGGACGAATGCGCATGTGATTCTCGAACAAGCTCCGCCGGTGGAAAGCGTTGGCGCATCCACTGATAGCGACATGCCGGTGGCTCCCTGGGTGTTGTCGGCCCGATCCGCCGAATCGCTGGTGGGCCAAGCGCGGCGATTGTTGGCACACGTGCGGGCCGATCAGCGGCTTGGTGTGGCCGACGTGGGGTGGTCCCTGGTGTCGACACGCTCGGCATTCGAGCACCGGGCCGTGGTCGTCGGCGGCCGCGACGAGTTGATGGCTGGGCTGGCCGGGTTGGCCGCCGGTGAGCCGGGCGCCAACGTCGTGGCGGGCCGCGCCCAGCCGACCGGCAAGACGGTGTTCGTTTTTCCCGGCCAAGGCTCGCAATGGATCGGTATGGGAGCCCAATTGCTCGACGCTGCACCGGTATTCGCCGAGCAGCTGAACCGATGCGAAAAGGCGCTCGGCGAGCACGTGGACTGGTCCTTGATCGACGTGATCCGGTGCGCGGCGGGCGCCCCGGGGCTCGATCGGGTGGACGTCGTGCAGCCGGTGCTCTGGGCGATGATGGTGTCACTGGCCGAATTATGGCGCTCGGTGGGTGTGCATCCCGATGCGGTGATCGGCCACTCGCAGGGCGAGATCGCGGCGGCATGTGTCGCCGGTGCGCTGTCGCTGGAAGATGCCGCCCGGGTGGTGGCGCTGCGCAGCCGGCTGTTGGTGCAGCTGTCGGGTGCCGGGGGCATGGTCTCGTTGGCCTGCGACCTGGCGCGAGCGCGCGAGCTGCTGGCGCCCTCGGGTGACCGCCTGAATATCGCCGCGGTCAACGGTGTCTCGGCAGTTGTCATCTCCGGCGAGGTGGACGCGTTGCAGGATTTGGTGCGGCGCTGCGAAAGCGCCGACGTGCGTGCCCGCAGGATCGATGTCGACTATGCCTCGCACTCGGCACAGGTCGACGCGATCCGTGAATCGCTTGCCGAGGCCCTGAACGGCATCGAGCCTCGATCGTCGTCGGTCACCTTCTTCTCCACCGTCACCGGCGAACCCCTCGACACCGCGGGTTTGAACGCCGACTACTGGTACCGCAGCATCCGCCAGACCGTGCAATTCGAGCAGGCGGTCCGCACCGCGAGCGACGTCGGGTACCGGGTGTTCATCGAGTCAAGCCCGCATCCGGTGCTGATGGCCGGCATTGAAGACACCGTTGCCGACGATGCCGTTGTCATTCCGTCGCTGGGCCGCGACGACGGCGGGTTGGGAAGGTTCTGGCTGTCGGCGGGTCAGGCCCACGTCGCGGGCGTTGCGGTGGATTGGCGTTCGGTGTTCTCCGGTGGACACCAGGTGGAGTTGCCGACGTATGCATTTGCGGGTCGACGATTTTGGTTGCCGCCGTTAGACATTGGTGGCAGTGATCTGGGTGGCCTGGGTCTGGCCGGCGCCGAGCACGGCCTGCTGGGCGCGGTGCTGCAGCGACCCGATTCCGGTGGCGTGGTACTGACCGGCCGGCTGTCGTTGGCGGCGCAGCCGTGGCTGACCGATCACGCGGTGGCCGGTGTGGTGCTGTTCCCGGGAGCCGGGTTCGTGGAGTTGGCTTTGCGGGCCGGTGACGAGGTCGGTTGTGCAGTGGTGGACGAGCTGACGCTGTCGGCTCCGCTGCTGTTGCCGGCGTCCGACGGGGTACAGGTGCAGGTTGTGGTCGGCGCCGCGGGGGGCTCGGGCCGGCGTGCCGTGTCGGTGTATTCCCGCGGGATGCAGCCCGATTCGGAATGGGCGCTGCACGCCGAGGGCGCGCTGAGCGCGGGCTCGGGCAGTCCGGCCGCGGACCTGTCGGTATGGCCGCCGCTCGGAGCGATCGCGGTGGACGTGGCCGACGCCTACGAGCAGCTGAACCGGCGGGGTTACCGGTACGGTCCGGCGTTTCAGGGTCTGCACGCGATGTGGCGGCTCGGGAACGAGGTCTTCGCCGAGGTCGCCGTGCCCGAGGTCGCCGGTGTCAAGGTGGACAGTTTCGGCATTCATCCGGTGCTGGTGGATGCCGCGCTGCACGCGATGGGGGTGGTCGGTGACCAGGCCGAGACGATGTTGCCGTTCTCCTGGCAGGGCGTGTGTTTGCATGCGGCCGGGGCGACGCGGGCCCGGGTTCGGATAGCGCCGGTCGGCGTGAGCGCGGTGTCAGTGGACCTGGCCGACGGGGCGGGGCTGCCGATTCTGTCGGTGCGCGAGTTGGTGGTTCGTCCCATCTCGGCGGCGCAGCTGACGGCGGTGGCCGCGGCTCCCCGCACCGGCGGCGGGTTGCTGGAGGTGACGTGGTCGCCGGTCGCCTTGGAGCCCAACACTATTGCCGTCGAAGATCTAACGGTGTGGGAGCCGAGTCCCGGAAGCGGTGACACGGTGGCATCGGTGTATGCGGCCACCCACGAAGCCTTGAGCCTGTTGCAGTCATGGTTGGCCGGTGACGACGCGCGGGTGCTGATTGTGCTGACTCATGGCGCTGTCGGGCTGGCCGGTGAGGATGTCACGGATCTGGCGGGCGCGGCGGTCTGGGGCTTGGTGCGCTCGGCGCAGGCCGAGCAACCGGGTCGGCTGGTGCTGGTCGACTCCGACGGATCATTGGACGTCGGAGATGTAGTCGCTTGCGGTGAGTCGCAATTGGTGGTGCGCTTCGGCGTCGCACACGCCGCTCGACTGACCCCGGCCCGGTCGGTAGCGACATTGCCGCCAGGGCAGTGGCGGATGAGCGTCGGCGGCCGCGGCACCCTGGAGGATCTGGTGGTGCGTCCGCTGCCTCGGGTGGAGCTGGCCGCCGGACAGGTGCGGGTGGCGGTGGCCGCGGTGGGGGTGAACTTCCGGGATGTGCTGATGGCGTTGGGGATGTATCCCGGCGGTGGCGATATCGGTGTCGAAGGCTCCGGCGTGATCGTCGAGGTCGGTCCCGGCGTGCAGGGCGTCTCCGTCGGCGATGCCGTGATGGGTTTGTTGGGGGTCGTCGGTTCTGAGGCCGTGCTGGACGCGCGGTTGGTGACCGCGGTGCCGGCGGATTGGTCGTTGGCACAGGCCGCCAGCGTGCCGGTCGTCTTCTTGACCGCTCTGTACGGTCTATCGGTGTTGGCCGGCGTCAAAGCCGGGGACAAGGTCCTGGTGCACGCCGCCACCGGTGGGGTGGGGATGGCCGCCGTGCAGCTGGCTCGGCATTGGGGTGCCGAAGTATTCGCCACGGCCAGTCGCGGTAAGTGGGACACGTTGCGGGCCATGGGTTTTGACGATGATCACATCGGCGATAGCCGGGCGCTGGACTTCGAAGCGAAGTTTCTTGCCACCACCGGCGGCGCCGGGGTCGATGTGGTGCTCAACTCGCTGGCCGGGGAGTTCCTCGACGCCTCGCTGCGATTGCTGGTGGGCGGCGGGCGTTTCATCGAGATGGGCAAGACCGACCTTCGCGACCCTGAGGCGGTTACGGCGCAGCACCATGGCGTCTACTACCGCGCCTTCGATCTGATCGAGGCCGGCCCAGATCTCACCGCGACGATGCTCTGCGACCTGTTGCAGCTGTTCGGCAGTGGCGTGCTGAAGCCGTTGCCGGTGAGCACCTTTGACGTGCGATGCGCCTCGTCGGCGTACCGCTTCGTTAGCCAGGCCCGCCACACCGGCAAGGTCGTGCTCACCGTCCCCGATGGCCCCGGCGACGCGGTGCTCACGGGTTCGGGCGGCGGACTGGCCGGCGGCAGCGTGCTGATCACCGGGGGCACCGGGATGGCCGGTTCAGCCGTGGCCGCTCATCTGGTGGCTCGCTACGGTGTGGCCCACGTGGTGCTGGTCAGCCGCAGCGGCGGCGACGGCGAGGGTGTGGCGGAGCTGGTGGACCGGCTCAACAGTGCCGGGGCCGAGGTGTCGGTGGCGGCCTGTGACGTGAGCGATCGGGATGCGGTTACGGCGTTGATCGCTGCGCTGCCCGCACAATATCCCCTCAAGGGTGTGTTCCATGCCGCCGGGGTGCTCGATGACGGGCTGGTCACGTCGTTGACCCCGCAACGGGTCGATACGGTGTTGCGGGCCAAGGTCGACGGCGCCTGGAACCTGCATGAGCTTACCCGGGACATGGGTTTGTCGGCGTTCGTGCTGTTCTCGTCGATGGCCGGGATCGTAGGTTCCCCGGGCCAGGGCAACTACGCGGCGGCGAACAGCTTCCTCGACGAGTTGGCCGGCTATCGGCGCGCACTGGGCCTGCCCGGGTTGTCGGTGGCCTGGGGACTGTGGGAACAGGCCAGCGGCATGACCCAGCACCTCGACGAGCGCGACAAAGCACGCATGAGCCGAATCGGGCTCGCGCCCATGGCAACTGAACAGGCGCTGCGATTCTTCGATACCGCGATGCTGGCCGAGCGCCCAATGATGGTCGCCGCACGTATCGACCCCGGTGCGCTGGCCCAAAACGGCTCCTCGCTGCCACCGCTGCTGAGCCAGCTGGCCACCCGCCCCATTCGGCGGATACTCGACGAGAACGACACCACCTCGGCGTCCATGACCAGCCTCGTCGCCCGCCTGCAGGGCCTGTCGGCAGAGCAGCGACACAGCGAACTGGTGGACGTGGTCTGCCGTAACGCCGCTACGGTGCTGGGCCGTCCCAGTACCGGAGACATCAACGCCGGCAGCATCTTCCAAGACCTCGGGTTCGACTCGCTGACCGCCGTCGAGCTGCGCAACCGGCTCAAAACCGCTACCGGACTGACCCTTTCGCCAACGCTGATCTTCGACTATCCGACGCCGATCGTGCTTGCCGAGCACCTCGACACCCGGCTGGTGGTCTCCACGGTTCCCAATTCTGGGCCTGCCGAGCAGCCCAACCTGATGGCACGTTTCAACGACATCACCCGGGAGCTGCAAACGCTGTTGAACCGACCTGACTGGCAGCTCGAAGACAAACCGCACCTATCCACCCGCATCCAGACCCTGCTGACCACGCTCAGTGGCCACCTGGATCCATACGACCAGCAACAAGCCGATGACGAGGACATCCACAGTGCCAGCGAAAGCGAACTGTTCGCCATCCTCGACGAAGAACTCGGCTCCTAAGACGCCAAGGAGCGCCAGTGTCGGAAACCGACAAACACCTTGATTACCTGAAGCGGCTCACCGCGGATCTGCGGCGCACGCGACGGCGCGTGGCGGAACTGGAAGGCAAGCTGTCCGAACCGGTGGCGGTGGTCGGGATGGCTTGCCGGTATCCGGGCGGGGTGGATTCGCCGGAAACTCTGTGGCAGATGGTGGTTGACGGCCGCGACGCGTTGTCCGATTTTCCCGCCGATCGGGGCTGGGATGTCGCAGGGTTGTTCGATGCCGATCCCGATGCCCCCGGCAAGATGTACGTCCGGCAGGGATCCTTTCTCGCCGACGCCGGCGATTTCGATGCCGGGTTCTTCGGCCTCGGCCCCAGCGAGGCGCTCGCGATGGATCCTCAACAGCGGCTGATGCTGGAGCTGTCATGGGAAGCCTTGGAGCGAACCGGAATTGACCCATTAGGTTTGCGGGGGTCGGCAACCGGTGTATTCGCCGGTGTGATCCATGCCGGCTACGGCGGCCAGGTGGAGGGCGAGCTGGAGGGCTATGGACTCACCGGGTCGACGCTGAGCGTGGCCTCCGGCCGGGTGTCCTACGTGCTGGGCCTGGAAGGCCCGGCCGTGTCGGTGGATACGGCGTGCTCGTCGTCGCTGGTGGCGTTGCACCTGGCCGCGCAGTCGCTGCGATCCGGCGAATGCGACCTGGCCCTGGTCGGTGGCGTCACCGTAATGGCCACGCCCGCAGCCTTTGTCGAATTCAGCCGTCAGCGGGCGCTGGCACCCGATGGCCGGTGCAAGGTCTATGCCGGTGCGGCCGACGGCACCGCGTGGTCGGAAGGCGCCGGGGTTCTGGTGGTGGAACGCCTTGCCGACGCGCGACGGGCCGGGCACCCAGTGCTGGCGCTGGTCAGCGGTACTGCTGTCAATCAGGATGGCGCCTCTAACGGGCTGACCGCCCCGAACGGTCCGTCCCAGCAACGAGTCATCCGCACGGCCTTGGCCAGCGCCGGGCTGACCGCCGCGGATGTTGACGTGGTCGAGGGGCACGGCACCGGGACCGTGCTCGGCGATCCGATTGAGGCGCAGGCACTGTTGGCGACCTATGGCCAGGATCGGCCGGCGGATCGACCGCTGTGGTTGGGCTCGGTCAAGTCCAACATCGGTCACACGTCGGCCGCGGCGGGCGTGGCCGGGGTGATCAAGATGATCGAAGCGATCCGGCACGCGCTGCTGCCCCAGACATTGCACGTGGATGTGCCGTCGCCGCACGTGGATTGGTCGGCGGGTGCAGTGTCGCTGTTGACGGAATCGCGGGCGTGGCCCAGCGGCGAGGGGCCGCGCCGGGCTGCTGTCTCGTCGTTCGGGATCAGTGGGACAAACGCACACGTCATTATCGAAGAGCCGCCCGCGGCAGAATCTGAAAGCATTGTGGTGCAACATGATACGGGGGCAACGGCGTGGGTGCTGTCAGCCCGCTCGGAGCAGGCGCTGACCAACCAGGCCCAGCGGTTGCTCGCGCACGTGTCCGCCAACACGGAGTTGCACCCTGTCGATGTGGCGTCGTCCCTGGTGACGACGCGTGCGGTGTTCGATCATCGGGCCGTCGTGGTCGGTGCGGACACCGACCGGTTGGTGGCGGGCCTGACGGAGCTGGCCGCCGGCGAGCCGGGCGCAGGCGTGACTGCGGGGCGGGTCCGCTCGGCGGGCAAGACGGTGTTCGTCTTTCCCGGACAGGGAGCCCAATGGCTGGGGATGGGCGAGCAGCTCTACGGCCGTTTCCCGGTATTCGCACAGGCTTTCGACGAGGCGGTCGCCGCGCTGGACCCGCATCTGCGGTTGCCGCTGCGCCAGGTGATGTGGGGCAGTGACGCCGAACTGCTGCAGAGCACGGAGTTCGCGCAGTCGGCGCTATTTGCCGTCGAGGTGGCGTTGGCGGCGCTGCTGGCACACTGCGGTGTGCTGCCCGACGTGGTGACCGGCCATTCCGTGGGCGAGATCACCGCGGCCTATGTGGCGGGCGTGCTGTCGCTCTCGGATGCGGCCAAAGTAGTGGCAGGGCGCGGCGCCTTGATGGCCGCCTTGCAATCCGGCGGGGCGATGGTCGCGGTCGCGACCAGCGAAGCGGAGGTGACCCCGTTGTTGACTGCGGAGGTGAATCTCGCAGCGGTCAATGCCCCCGACGCCGTAGTGATTTCGGGTGCCGAAGCCGCCGTCTCCGCGGTCGCCGACGAGCTGGCACAGCAGGGTCGGCGGGTGCATCGACTGGCCGTTTCGCACGCGTTCCATTCCGTACTCATGGAGCCGATACTCGAGGAGTTTGCCCAGCTGATGGCTGGCGTGTCGGCCTCGCCACCACGAATCAGCTTGGTGTCCAATCTGACTGGTCAACTGGCCGGCCCCGGGTACGGGTCGCCGCAATACTGGGTCGACCACGTGCGCCAGCCGGTCCGTTTCGCCGACGGGGTGCGGGCCGCCGAGTCGCTGGGCGCTCGCGCCTTCGTGGAGGTCGGTCCGGGCCGCGGTCTCACCGCCGCCGTCGAACAGTCGTTGACCACCGGGCAGGCGACATCGGTGGTCATGCTCGCCAAAGATCGCCCCGAAACACAGTCGGTGCTGGCCGGGCTCGGGCATCTGTTCACCGTCGGTGTGGCAGTGGACTGGACCGCGGCGATCGGGGACGGCAACCGCGTTGAGCTACCCACGTATGGCTTTGTCCGGCAGCGATTCTGGCTTCCGCCTTCAGCGGTGGGATCGGGCAACGTGAGCAGCTTCGGGCTGGCCGGGGCGGCGCACCCGTTGCTGGGCGCGGTGGTGGAGCGGCCCGACTCCGGCGGCGTGGTGCTGACTGGCTCGCTGTCTGTGGGCGGATCGCCGTGGCTGGCGGATCACGTCGTGGACGGCGTGGTGTTATTCCCGGGCGCCGGGTTTGTGGAGTTGGCGTTGCGGGCCGGCGACGAGGTCGGCTGTTCGGTGGTAGAAGAACTCACCTTGTTGGCGCCGTTGGTGCTGCCGCCGGGTGCGGCAGCCCGCGTGCAAGTCGTCGTGGACGCTGCGGGGGAGTCGGGCTCTCGGGCAGTATGGGTGTATTCGCGTGGTGCGGCGGCGGATTCGGTGTGGATGCTGCATGCGCAGGGCGCATTGAGTGCCGCACAGCCCGAAGCCGCCGCGGACTTGTCGGTGTGGCCGCCGGTCGGGGCTGCCGCCGTCGAGGCAGGCGATATGTACGAGGTGCTCGCAACGCGGGGCTACGACTACGGGCCCGCATTCCGCGGCCTGCGCA
This sequence comes from Mycobacterium montefiorense, assembly GCF_003112775.1. GTDB lineage: Bacteria > Actinomycetota > Actinomycetes > Mycobacteriales > Mycobacteriaceae > Mycobacterium > Mycobacterium montefiorense. The sequence continues at coordinate 520,050 of NZ_BFCH01000018.1, forward strand.
CCCTGTGGCGGCGTGGGCAAGAGGTCTTTGCCGAAGTGTCCCCAGGCCAGGGTGTGACCATGGGCGGCTTCGGGATTCATCCCGTTGTGCTGGATGCCGCGTTGCATGCCTGGGGGATTGCCGAGGGCGGCGAATCCACCATGCTGCCGTTCTCCTGGCAGGGAGTCTGCCTGTACGCGGCCGGGGCGTCACGGGTTCGGGTCCGGATAGCGCCCGCCGGCACCGGGGCGGTGTCGGTGGACCTGGCCGATGGCACGGGCCTGCCGGTTCTTTCGGTGCGGGAGTTGGTGGTTCGACCCATCTCAATCGGGGCGCTGTCCGCCGCGTTGGCGGCCGCTGCTGGTGGCGGCGGCGGGCTGTATGAAGTCGCGTGGTCGCCGGTGCCGTTGGGGCCCAACGCTGGTGCCGCTGCGAACATGACGGTGTGGGAGCCGCATTCCGCAAACGGCGGCGCGGTGGAGTCGGTGTATGCGGCCAGTCACGCAGCGCTGGATGTGTTGCAGTCATGGCTCGCTGGTAGCGACGCGGGGCCGTTCGTGGTGCTGACTCATGGCGCGGTGGGACTGGCCGGCGAGGACGTCACGGATCTGGCCGGTGCCGCGGTGTGGGGGTTGGTGCGTTCGGCACAGGCCGAACAGCCGGGCCGGGTGGTGCTGGTCGATTCGGACGAATCGTTGGATCTTGCCGAGGTGATCGCTTGCGGCGAGCCGCAATTGGTGGTCCGCTCCGGTGTCGCGCATGCGGCTCGACTGGGTGCGGTGGGGGCCGGCGCGGTGCTGGAGCTGCCGCCGGGCGGTTGGCGATTGGCCGCGGGCGGCGGCGGCACCCTGGAAGACGTGGTGGTCGCCCCCGCGGGCCCGGCGGAGCTGGCCGCCGGGCAGGTGCGGGTGGCCATCGGCGCGGTCGGGGTGAACTTCCGGGATGTCCTGGTGGCGTTGGGGATGTATCCCGGCGGCGGCGAGCTCGGCGCCGAGGGCGCGGGCGTGGTACTCGAAGTCGGCCCCGAAGTTCAAGGGCTTTGCGTTGGCGATCCGGTGCTGGGTTTGGTGGGCGTCGTCGGTTCTGAGGCGGTGGTGGACGCGCGGTTGGTGACCGCGGTGCCGGCGGGATGGTCGTTGGCAGAGGCTGCCAGCGTGCCGGTGGTGTTTTTGACCGCCTTGTACGGACTGTCGGTTCTGGCCGGCCTCAAGGCCGGCGAGCGGGTGCTGGTGCACGCCGCCACCGGTGGGGTGGGGATGGCCGCCGTGCAATTGGCTCGACATTGGGGTGCTGAAGTATTCGCCACGGCCAGTCGCGGCAAGTGGGACACGTTGCGGGCGATGGGCTTTGACGATGACCATATCGGCGATACCCGGACGCTGGATTTCGAGGAGAAATTTCTGGCGACGACGGGCGGCGCCGGGGTCGATGTGGTGCTCAACTCGCTGGCCGGGGAGTTCCTCGACGCGTCGCTGCGCTTGCTGGTGGGTGGCGGGCGCTTCATCGAGATGGGTAAGACCGATCTTCGGGACCCCGAGGCGGTCGCTGTGCAACACCGCGGCGTGACATATCGCGCATTCGATCTGATGGAAGCCGGTCCGAACCATATCGCTTCGATGTTGTCCGACTTGATCGAGCTGTTCGACGCGGGTGTGCTGAAGCCGTTGCCGGTCAAGATGTTTGATGTGCGATGCGCCTCGGCGGCGTATCGGTTTGTCAGCCAGGCCCGCCAGATCGGCAAGGTGGTGCTGACTCTGCCGGACGGCCCGGATGATCCGGTGCTGGCGAGTTCGGGTGGTGGCCTGGCCGGCGGCAGTGTGCTGATCACCGGGGGCACCGGGATGGCCGGTTCGGCGGTGGCCGCGCATCTGGTGGCGCGATATGGCGTGGGGCATGTGGTGCTGGTCAGCCGCAGCGGTGCGGACGGCGAGGGTGTGGCGGAGCTGCTGGATCAACTCAAGGGCGCCGGCGCGGAGGTGTCGGTGGTGGCCTGCGATGTGAGCGATCGAGACGCGGTCGCGGATTTGATAGCTCAGGTGCCAGACCAGTACCCGCTCAAGGGCGTGTTCCACGCCGCGGGGGTGCTCGATGATGGGCTGATCGCCTCGTTGACGCCGGATCGGGTGGATACGGTGTTGCGCAGCAAGGTCGATGGCGCCTGGAACTTGCACGAGCTCACCCGGGACATGGATTTGTCGGCATTCGTGATGTTCTCGTCGATGGCCGGCATTGTGGGTTCGCCGGGACAGGGCAACTATGCCGCGGCGAACAGCTTCCTCGACGGCCTGGCCGCCTACCGGCGGGCGGATGGCCGGGCGGGATTGTCGGTGGCCTGGGGCTTGTGGGAACAGGCCAGCGGCATGACCCAACACCTCAGCGATCGGGACAAGGCCCGGATGAGCCGGGGCGGGCTGGCACCACTGTCCACTCCGCATGCGCTGCAGCTGTTCGACGAGGCTATGCTCGCCGACCGCCCGCTGTTGGTCGCCGCCCGAATCGACGCGGCGGGGCTGGGCGCGGGCGGCGCCGTGCCGCCGGTGCTGCGTGATCTGGTCGCTCGCCCGGGGCGGCGACTGATCAGCGATGCCGACGCGGCGGTGTCGACGTCGGGGTTGGCCACTCGCCTGCAGGGCCTGAGCCCTGAGCAGCGTCACCACCAGTTGGTGGAATTGGTGTGCACCAACGCCGCAACCGTTCTCGGCAGGTCCAGCGCCGATATCGAGGGCCCACTGCCATTCCAGGACCTCGGCTTTGACTCACTCACCGCTGTGGAACTGCGCAATCGCCTCAAAACCGCTACTGGGCTTACCCTTTCGCCGAACCTGATTTTCGACTTTCCCACACCGGCGGCGTTGGCCGAACATATCGACGAACAGCTCAGTGCCGTGGCGACCGATTCGCCCGCGGGCGGGCCGGACCAGCTGGCCCGCTTTAACGACATCGCCCGCGAACTGCAAACACTGGTCAATCAGCCCAATTGGACAGAGGAAGACAAAACCCGCCTGGCGGTCCGCATTCAGGCCATCCTGACCGAGCTCGAAACCCCGTCGCCGCTGACGGCCAGCGAGGCGCAGGCACTCGATGACGACATCACCACCACCACCGAACGCGAACTCTTCGCAATCCTCGATGACGAATTCGGCCCCTAATGCCGCAACCGATTGAGAATGTCGTGTCGCCTACCGACGTGGCAATCATCGGGCTGGCCTGCAGATTACCCGGTGCCGCCACCCCGCGCGACTTCTGGAATCTCGTGCATGACGGACGCGAAGAGACCGAGTTACCGGGAAACGGCACCGAATTCGACGCGGCCTTCTTCAACCTGTCGCCTCGCGAGGCGTGCGCGATGGACCCGCGTCAGCGCTTAGCCCTCGAATTGGCCTGGGAACTTTTCGAAGACGCATTCGTAGTGCCGGAAACTATGCGCGGCGAACGGGTTTCGGTTTACCTCGGAGCCATGACCGACGACTACGCTGTCCTGACGCTTCGCGACGGCGCCGACGATCTCGATCATCATTCGTTCGGCGGGGTTAGCCGCGCAATGATCGCCAATCGAATCTCTTATGCCCTCGGGTTGCGGGGCAGCAGCATGATCGTCGACTCCGGTCAATCGTCGTCCCTGGTCGCGGTGCACCTCGCCTGTGAAAGCCTGCGTGCGGGCGAGTCGCGGCTGGCGATAGCCGGCGGGATCCACCTCAACCTGGCCGACGAAACCGCAATGCTCGAACAAGAATTCGGCGCGATGTCGACATCGGACCGCACCTACGCATTCGATGAACGCGCAGACGGATACGTGCGGGCGCAAGGAGCCGCCATGGTGCTGTTGAAGCCGTTGAGCGACGCCATCAGGGACGGTAACCGAATCCGCGCGGTCGTCCGGGGCAGTGCTGTCGGCAATGCCGGACACACCTCCACGGGCCAGACCCTACCCTCGATGCCGGGCGAGGCCGACGTCATCTGGCGCGCGCTCTGGCGCGCCGGCCTCGGCAGCGACGACATCGACTACATCGAGGCCCACGGCACCGGAACCGAAGTCGGTGACCCGGTCGAGGCCCGGGCGCTCGGTGAAATCTTCGCCGAGCGTCAGAACAATCCGGTACGCGTCGGATCGGTCAAGACCAACATCGGCCACACCGGCAGCGCCGCCGGAATCACCGGCCTACTCAAAGCAGTGCTCGCCATCGAAAACGCGGTGATCCCACCGAGTCTCAATTACGATGACGCCGCCCCCGGCAATGACCTGAAACACCATGGACTGCAAGTTAATACGAGTCTGACCGGCTGGCCCGTGCAGGGCAGGCCGCGGCGGGCGGGGGTGTCGTCGTTCGGAATGGGTGGCACGAATGCGCATGTGATCCTCGAGCAGGCGCCCACGCAGCCAGCACTGGTCGCACCGCCGCGCGATGCCACTGTGGCATGGGTGCTGTCGGCACGTTCGGAGCAGGCCCTGGCCAACCAGGCCACCCGGTTGGCAGCCCATGTCGCGTCCGACGACGAACTCACGATGGCGGATGTGGCGTGGTCGCTGGCCGCCACGCGTTCGACCTTCGAGCACCGTGCGGTGCTGGTGGGCAGCGATCGTCCGGCCCTCACAGCGGGTTTGGCGCGGCTGGCAGCCGGCGACGCCGGCACTATCGCCGGCCGTGCCAGAGCAGGCGGCAAGACGGTGTTCGTGTTTCCCGGCCAAGGCTCCCAATGGTTGGGGATGGGGCGCCAACTCCACGACCGATACCCGGTATTCGCCCGGGCTTTCGACCAAGCCGTCGATGCAGTGGATCGCCAGCTGCGCTTGGGATTGCGCGACGTGATCTGGGGTCTCGACTCAGAGCTATTGGCCAACACCGAATTCGCCCAGCCGGCGCTGTTCGTCATCGAACTGGCAACCGCGGCGCTGCTGCAGACCTGGGGCATCGAACCGGATCTGGTGATGGGCCATTCGGTGGGCGAGATCACCGCGGCCCACCTGGCGGGCGTGCTGACGCTTGGCGATGCCGCGCGGCTGGTGGCCGCCCGGGGCCGCTTGATGGCGCAGCTGCCGGCCGGCGGCGTGATGATCGCGGTGGCCGCCGGCGAAGACGAGGTGACCCCGTTGCTCAACGATGGTGTCGCGGTCGCGGCGGTCAATGCTCAAAACTCCGTGGTGATATCGGGTGCCGATGCCCCGGTGAGCGCGCTGGCTGACCGCCTCGCACAGCAGGGGGCGCGGGTGCATCGACTGGCGGTGTCGCACGCGTTTCATTCGGCGTTGGTAGAGCCGATGATGGACGAGTTCGCCCGACTGATGGCCGACATCAAGCCCAGTGCGCCGCGGATTGGCTTGGTGTCGAACGTGACTGGACAGCTGGCCGGCGCTGACTACGGATCGGCACGGTATTGGGTTGAGCATGTGCGTCAACCGGTGCGGTTTGTCGACGGTGTGCGATTGGCGGAGTCGTTGGGGGCCAACGTGTTTGTCGAGGTGGGCCCCGAAGCCGGCTTGAGTGCGGCTGTGGAGCACTCGCTGAGCGCCGAGCATGCCGCCGCAATTGGCACGCTGGCCAAAGACCGGCCTGAAATCGACGCCGTGCAGATCGCCGCCGGTGAATTGTTTTGCCAAGGTGCGCAGATTATTTGGCCTTCGGTTCTGGACGGACTGGTCGCGCGCCGAGTAGACCTGCCGACATATGGCTTTGCTCGGCAACGGTTTTGGTTGGATGCGGGCGGCGAAGTGCCTGCTCCGGTGAGTCGGGCGGCGGACCTGGCCGAGCTGTTGCGCGCACAAGCCCCCGAGGAGCAGCACCGGCGGCTGGTGGATTTGGTGTGCACACACGCGGCAACCGTGCTCGGCCACTCGAGCAGTCGTGACATCGATGTCGAACGTGCCTTTTTCGACATCGGCTTCGAGTCACTTACGGGTGTCGAACTTCGGAACCGTCTCAAGGCCGCGACCGGCTTGGCGTTGTCGCGCACGCTGATCTTCGACTTTCCCAATCCGGCGGCGTTGGCCGATCACCTGCATCGCCAGCTGCTGCACGAGGAGCGCGAAGATTCCGGCGACGACAAAATCTGGTCTTCGCTGAGAAAAATTCCGCTGCGCGAACTTCGGCGGGCCGGCTTGCTCGACAAACTTCTGCTGCTGGCCGGTGAATCCGAAATTCCGCTCGCCGGTCCAGAGGTCAGTAATGACGTCATCGACTCGTTGAGCGCCGATGCGTTGATTGCTATGGCGTTGGAATCCGACAATCCGGATGATGCTGAATAACGAAATCCCTGCTGGCGGGCGTGATTACGCGCACAGTATCCGACACATGTTGAATAACCGTATCTTTGCGGGCGTGAACCAGACCGCATAAACTTTCGTGCAAATGGGGGAATCGCATTGAGTAGTGGCTTTTGAGTAGCAGAGGCTAGATATGAGCGTTATTGCAGGTGTGTTCGGTGCTTTGCCACCGCACCGTTACAGCCAGGCCGAGATAACCGACCGATTCGTCGAGTTACCGGTTTTAAAGGAGCACGAGGACATCGTTCGGCGTCTGCACGCCGGCGCGAAGGTCAACAGTCGCCACCTAGTGCTGCCGCTCGAGCGATACTCGTCGCTGAACGACTTCACCGAGACGAACGAGATCTTCGTCGAAAACGCCGTCAACCTCGGCTGCGAGGCGCTGTTTGGCGCTCTTGAGGAGGCGGGGCTGGCGCCCCAAGACGTCGACATGATCGCGACCACGACCGTCACCGGCGTTGCGGTGCCGTCGCTGGACGCCCGCATCGCGGGACGGATCGGGCTCCGCCCGGATGTGCGCCGGATGCCGTTGTTCGGTCTGGGCTGTGCGGCCGGTGCCGCGGGGGTGGCCTCGTTGCACAACTATCTGCGGGGTGCGCCCGACGGCGTCGCCGTCCTGGTGTCCGTCGAGCTGTGCTCGCTGACCTTCCCCACAGTCGCCCCGACGGTGTCGGGGCTGGTCGGGACCGCGATGTTCGGCGACGGGGCGGCCGCGGTGGTCGCCGTCGGGGATCGCCGTGCCGAACAGGATCGGCAGCTGCGGGCCGGCGGGCCCGACATCGTCGATTCGCGCAGCCGCCTCTACCCGGAATCGCTGCACGTCATGGCGTGGAACGTCGGTCCTGGCGGCCTGCAACCGGTGTTCTCCCCGGAGCTCGCGACGGTGATTGAGCGGCACCTGGCCGACGACGTCGATCGCTTCCTGAGCGGGCATGGGCTGACCAAGGACGACATCGACGCGTGGGTGGCCCATCCGGGCGGTCCGAAGGTGATCACCGCGATCGGCAAGAGCCTCGACCTGCGCCCCGAGGCGCTGGAGCTGACCTGGCGTTCGCTGGGTGAGATCGCCAACCTCTCGTCGGCCTCCGTCCTTCACGTCCTGCGCGACACGATTGCCAAACCGCCGGCCGGCGGCAGCCCGGGGCTGATCGTCGCGATGGGCCCCGGTTTCTCCTCCGAACTCGTGCTACTGCGCTGGCACTGAGTCGGCGACGTCGACGATCAGGCCCGGCGTCGGACTGAGCGCGGCGAGGTTGGCGGCGCGGATTCGCTGAGCAGGCAAGCTCAGCTTCGTTCTGGCGACCAGCCGGGCGAGCATGACAGTCAGCTCGGTCGTGGCCATCACCGCCCCGATGCAGCGGTGCAGCCCGCCGCTGAACGGAATGAACTCATGCGGTGCGGGCTTGCGGTACTCGGCTGACCCCGGATCCCATCGGGCCGGCCGGAACTCTCGTGGTTCCGGCCACAACTCAGGCAATCGGTGGGTGACATACGCGCTGAAGATCAGCAATCGGCCGGCACGGATGCGGTGCCCGTCGAACGCGAGGTCACGCATCACCCTGCGGGCGGAGATCACGCCGGGTGAGTACAGCCGAAGCGTCTCGTGGACGACGCCGTTGAGGTAGGTCAGCGCTTCCAGGTCGGCAGCAGTCGGCGGCCGTTCGCCGCACACGCGGCGAACCTCGTCCGCGGCGTTGTCCCACGCGCCCGGCACGGTCAGCAACGTGTAGATCGCCCAGGCTAAGGCGCCACTCGTGGTCTCGTAGCCGGCGGTAATGAGCGAAATGATCGAGTCGCGAATCTCGTTGTTGCTCAGCGTGTATCCCTCTTCGCCGCGACCTTCGATCAGCATCGTCATCATGTGGTCGTCGGGCCGTGGCGCGGTGCGTGCGTCGGCGATCTGGGCGTCGACGAAGTCGTTGAGGCGCTTTCGGGCGGCCAGCGCCCGTCGCCAGCCACGGGAGTTGACGCGCTTCTGCAGCGCTACCACCTGGGGCAGCCGGTGGGTCAGGTCCAGCAAGGGCTGCAACTGCTCGCCGAGGAAGTCGGACTGCATCGCCAAGCGCGTGCCGAACAGGCTTTCGGCGGTGCTGCGCCGGACCGCCGAGCGGCACTGCCGGTAGGCGTCCAGCCGTTGTCCCGGCCGCCAGCCATCGATGACGGTGTCGATATTGGACACCATGGTCTGCACGTAATCCTGGATCTGGCGGTGGCGCAGCCCGGGGGCCACCACACTGCGGCGGCGGCGGTGCTCGTCGCCGTCGCTGACGATCAGCGCGGTGGGTCCGTCGACGATGGCCAGGCTCTCAAACGTCCGCGCCCAGCTGAATGCGTCGGCATTGGCGAACACGAACTTGTTCGCCTCGGGTCCGAGCAGATAGGTGTAGCCGTGCCGGCTGACGCCGGAATTGATCACCGGGCCCCGCAACCGGTACAGCGCTAGCAGCCCTTCGCCGGGCAGATACCGAACCGGTTGTTTCGCCATGAGGATTTACTCGACCACGTCCGAGAGCTCCAGCCAACGGCTCTCCAGCGTGCCAACCTCGTCTTCCAGGGTGCGTAACTCCCCGGTGAGCCGGGAGACACCGATGTGATCGGCCTGGTCATGGTCTGCCAGTTCGAGGTGTTTGGCCGCAATCCGGTCGGCCAGCCGGGCGAGCTGGCGGTCCACTGACGCCAGTTCCTTCTCGGCGGCGCGACGCTGCGCGCCGGACATCGCCTCGGGCTCGGGCGTGGTCCGCAACGGTGGCGGGGCAGTCGTGGAACGCGCGGCCAGTTGCAGGTATTCGTCGACGCCGCGCGGCAGGTGGCGCAACCGGCCGTCGAGAATCGCGTACTGCTGATCGGTGACGCGTTCCAGCAGATAGCGGTCGTGCGAGACGACGATCAGGGTGCCGGGCCAGGAGTCGAGCAAATCCTCAGTCGCCGTGAGCATGTCGGTGTCGACGTCGTTGGTGGGCTCGTCGAGCAGCAGCACGTTCGGCTCCGACAGCAGGGTCAGCATCAGCTGCAGCCGCCGCCGCTGCCCGCCGGACAGCTCGCTGACGCGCGCGGAGAGCTGGCCGCGGCCAAACCCTAGCCGCTCCAGCAGCTGGGTGGGGGTGACCTCGCGCCCCTCGACCTGGTACCCGCCGCGCAGCCGGCCCAGCACGTCGGCGATCCGGTCGCCGGCGACGTCGTCCAGCAGGTCGCCCTGTTGGTCGAGCACCGATAATTGAACGGTCTTGCCGCGCTTGACCCGCCCGCTGTCCGGCGCGACGGTGCCGGCGATCAATCCCAGCAGCGTCGACTTGCCGGCGCCGTTGGCCCCGACGATGCCGGTCCGTTCACCCGGGGCGATCCGCCATTCGACATCGCGCAGCACCGGGCGGCCACCGAACGAGACCGACACGTCCAGCAGGTCGATCACGTCCTTGCCCAGCCGGGCCGTCGCCAGCTTGGCCAGCTCGACGGTGTTGCGCAACGGCGGCACGTCGGCGATGAGCTGGTTGGCGGCGTCGATCCGGAACTTCGGCTTCGAGGTCCGCGCCGGCGGGCCGCGGCGCAGCCAGGCCAGCTCTTTGCGCATCAGGTTCTGTCGCTTGGCCTCTACCGAGGCGGCCTGCCGGTCTCGCTCAACGCGCTGCAGCACATACGCGGCGTACCCGCCTTCGAAGGGTTCGACGATCCCGTCGTGCACCTCCCACGTCGTGTTGGCGACTTCGTCGAGAAACCAGCGGTCGTGCGTCACCACCAGCAGCCCACCGGTGTTGCGCGCCCAGCGCTGTTGTAGGTGGCCGGCCAGCCAGGTGATGCCTTCGATGTCGAGGTGGTTGGTGGGTTCGTCGAGGGCGATGACGTCCCATTCACCGATCAGCAGTTTGGCCAGCTGCACCCGCCGCCGCTGACCGCCGCTGAGCGTGGAAATCGTTGTATCCCAGTCGATATCGGACACCAGCCCGTCGACCACATCGCGGATGCGCGGGTCGCCGGCCCACTGATGGTCGGCCGCCTGGCCGACAAGGGTCCAGCCGACGGGACGCTGGGGGTCCAGGGTGTCGGCCTGGCTGAGCGCGCTGACCCGCAATCCGCTGCGTTGGGTGACCCGGCCGGAGTCGGGCCGCAGCTGACCGGTCAGCAGACGCAGCAGACTGGACTTGCCGTCCCCGTTGCGCCCCACGATGCCGATGCGCGCGCCGTCGTTGACGCCGAGCGAGATCGACTCGAATACCACTTGAGTCGGGTATTCCAGGTGAACGGCCTCGGCCCCCAGTAGGTGCGCCACCGGGCCGACCCTACTGGGGCCGGCCGGACCGTCCGGCACCGCTCGGGCGCCACAGCCTTTTATACAATCGTAGTTGTGTAAACTTTGGTCATGTCGAGTTTTGCGAGCTGGCGTCCCGGACGCCGACGATGAGCGCGCCGATCGCACCGGTGTGGATAGCCTCGCCGCCGGAGGTACACGCAGCGTTGCTGAGCAGCGGTCCGGGACCAGGCTGGGTTCTGGTGGCTGCCGCCGCGTGGTCGTCGCTGAGTGCCGAATACGCCTCGGCCGCTGAAGAACTCGCTGGACTGCTGAACGCCGTGCAATCCGGCATATGGCAGGGGCTGGGCGTGGACAGCTACGTTTCCGCCCACCTGCCCTACCTGGGATGGTTGACCCAGGCCAGCATCGACAGCGCCGACGCGGCCGCTCTGCACCAAGTTGCGGCCGCGGCGTACAGCAGCGCCCTGGCCGGCATGCCGACCCTGGCCGAGTTGGCCCTCAACCACAGCGTCCACGCGGCTTTAACGGCGACGAACTTTTTCGGACTCAACACCATCCCGATCGCCCTCAATGAAGCCGACTACGCACGGATGTGGGTGCAGGCCGCCGCCGAGATGAGCTGTTACTCGGCGGCATGCGGTGCGGCCTTGTCGTCGACCCCACGCACCGTCCCGGCGCCGGCGATATTGAGGTCCCACGGTGCCAAGCTGTCCGCTCGGTGGGAATCCGGGGTGGCGCGTCTCGCCACCGACCCGCCCAGTGATGACCAGGCAGCGCGGAATTGGATTCGGCTGTGGTGGTTCATCGTGGAAAACATCGTGTTTTGGGCGATCGCGCTGTTCATCCTGACCATTCCCGTGCGGATACCGATCGTGCTTCCCCTGCTTATCTTCGGTATCAACCAATTCATCTCCACGTTGCAGAACCAGCAGGCGCCCGCCGAGCAGGCCGCTGACGCCGCCGTCGGCCCAGCGCCGAGCCCGCAACGCGCCCACGCAGCGCCGGCGGCACTGCGAATCGGTCGCGACGAGTCGGTCGCACCGGCTTTCGGTCCGGGTCTCGTCACCGGGTCGACCGGTGCGCCGGCCGGCGCGGCGACATCCTCGGGCGTGGGCGCACCGGCGCCGGTGACCGGCACCGAGACGCTCGGCTACCTGGCGCTCGGTTGCTCCCCGGAAACCGGCTTCGGGCCCACCCTGACCGACCGCGAGCAGGCCACCGCGCCGGATGCCGGCGTATCGGCGGCAACCGCGGCCGCGTCGGGTGCCAGCGGTCGGGGGCGAGTCCGGGGCCGCCGCCGGGTGGCGATGCAGGACTTCGGGCACGAGTTCGCCGACCTCGATGTCGCTGACCCGGATCCGCCGGCCGGTGCTCCTCGCGGTGGACTAGCCGACCGGGGCGCGGTGCCGTCCGCATCCCAATCGGGCGCCGGCCCGTTGGGGTTCTCGGGAACGGTGCCGAAGGACGGGGTGCACCCTGCGGGATTGGTGAAGTTGACCGGCATCGGCTTCAGCGCGGACGTGCAGGTGCCGATGATGCCCGGAACGTGGGATCAACACCCGGACCGGTCCGAGCGGCCGGCGCACGACGACGGTCGGGCTAAGGGCTAACGGTCTGCTTCGTCGAACTGGCTGCGTGTCGAGGGCCGGTTCTGTGTCAGTGAAGTCGCCTGGTCGAGGGGAGTGGTCGGGATACCCCGGCGCCCGCGGTTCGACATCGCGACCGCATCCGCACGGCAACCCGATGTGCCATGATGTCCAAGCTGTCGAGAGAGTGGGGAGCAGCTGTGGATCTGAACTTGTCGATGATCACGCGGCCGGTGGAACGACTGGTCGCGACGGCCCAGAATGGCCTGGAGGTCTTACGGCTGGGCGGCCTGGAGACCGGTACCGTCCCGTCGCCGTCGCAAATCGTCGAGAGCGTGCCGATGTACAAGCTTCGGCGCTACTTTCCGCCGGACAGCCGCCCCGGCCAGGGCCCGGTCGGCCCGCCGGTGCTGATGGTGCACCCGATGATGATGTCGGCCGACATGTGGGACGTCACCCGCGAAGACGGCGCGGTCGGCATCCTGCACTCGCACGGGCTGGACTGCTGGGTCATCGACTTCGGCTCACCCGACAAGGTCGAGGGCGGCATGCGCCGCAACCTGGCCGACCACATCGTCGCGCTCAGCCAGGCCATCGACACCGTGAAGGATGCCACCGGCAGCGACATCCATCTCGTCGGGTATTCGCAGGGCGGCATGTGGTGCTACCAGGTCGCCGCGTACCGGCGTTCGAAGAGTCTCGCCAGCATTGTGACCTTCGGTTCGCCGGTGGACACCCTGGCCGCCTTGCCGATGGGCATCCCGGCAAACTTTGCGCCGCCCGTCGCCAATTTCATGGCCGATCATGTTTTCAGCCGGCTGGCCATCCCCGGTTGGATGGCGCGGGCCGGATTCCAGATGCTCGACCCGCTCAAGACCGCCAAGGCTCGGGTCGACTTCGTGCGTCAGCTGCATGACCGCGAGGCACTGCTGCCGCGCGAACAGCAACGCAGATTCCTTGAGCGTGAGGGGTGGATCGCCTGGTCCGGCCCGGCGATCTCCGAGCTGCTCAAGCAGTTCATCGCCCACAACCGGATGATGACAGGCGGTTTCGCCGTCAACGGGCAGCTGGTCACGCTGACCGATATCAGCTGCCCGGTGCTGGCGTTTATCGGCGAGGTCGACGACATCGGCCAGCCGGCATCGGTGCGCGGCATCCGGCGCGCGGCGCCCAACGCCGAGGTCTACGAATCCCGGATCAGGACAGGGCATTTCGGCCTGGTTGTCGGATCCAAAGCTGCAGAACAGGGTTGGCCCGTTGTCGCGGCGTGGATCGAATGGCTTTCCACTGGCGGCGGCAAGCCATCGAGCATCGACCTGATGGCCGATCAGCCCGAAGAGCGGACCGACAGCGGCGTCGCGTTGAGTTCTCGGCTTACCCATGGCATCGGTGAGGCGTCGGAGGCGGCGCTTGGGCTGGTGCGGGGCGCGACGGGCGCGGTGGTCGCGGCCAACAAGTCCATGCGGACATTGGCCGTCGAGACCGCGCGCACCCTGCCCCGGCTGGCCCGGCTGGGCCAGATCAATGACCACACGCGAATCTCGTTGGGCCGCATCATTACCGAGCAGGCTCGCAACGCGCCGCGCGGCGAATTCCTGCTGTTCGACGGTCGTGTGCACACCTACGAGGCGGTCGACCGGCGCATCAACAACGTCGTTCGCGGCCTGATTGAGGTGGGCGTGCGGCAGGGCGATCGAGTAGGCGTGCTGATGGAAACGCGACCCAGTGCGCTGGTCGCGATCGCCGGGCTGTCGCGGCTCGGCGCGGTCGCCGTCGTGATGCACCCCGAGGCTGATCTGATCGCATCGGTCCGGCTCGGGCGAGTCACCGAAATCCTGACCGACCCCACCAACCTGGATGCGGCGCGCGAATGGTCCGGACAGGTCCTGGTGCTCGGTGGCGGTGAGACGCGCGACCTGAACCTCCCCGACGACGGCAACGTCATCGACATGGAGCAGATCGACCCGGAAGCCGTCGAACTGCCTGCCTGGTACCGGCCCAACCCGGGCCTGGCCCGCGATCTGGCCTTTATCGCGTTCAGCGTGGCCGGTGGCGAGCTGGTCGCCAAGCAGATCACCAACTTCCGGTGGGCGGTGTCGGCATTCGGTACCGCGTCGGCCGCCGGCCTGGACCGCCGCGACACCGTGTACTGCCTGACGCCGCTGCATCACGAGTCCGCGCTGCTGGTCAGCCTGGGCGGCGCGGTCGTCGGCGGTACCCGCATCGCGTTGTCGCGCGGCCTGCGCGCGGACCGCTTCGTCCAGGAAATTCGGCAGTACGGCGTCACGGTGGTGTCCTACACCTGGGCGATGTTGCGGGACATCGTGGACGATCCGGCTTTTGTGCTGCACGGCAATCATCCGGTGCGGCTGTTCATCGGTTCGGGTATGCCGACCGGGTTGTGGGAGCGGGTGGTCGCCGCGTTCGCGCCCGCGCACGTCGTCGAGTTCTTCGCCACCACGGATGGACAGGCGGTGCTGGCCAACGTGTCCGGCGTCAAGATCGGTAGCAAGGGCCGCCCGCTGCCCGGCGCCGGGCGTATCGAGCTCGGTGCCTACGACACCGAACACGACCTGATCCTGGAAGACGAGCAGGGTTTCGTCCAGGTCGCCGACGTGGACCAGGTCGGAGTGTTGCTTGCGGCGTCCAACGGGCCGATCGATCCGACGGCGTCCGTCAAACGCGGCGTCTTCGCGCCTGCCGACACCTGGATTTCCACCGAGTCCCTGTTCCGGCGCGACGAGGATGGCGACTACTGGTTGGTGGGCAGGCGCGGCTCGGTGGTGCACTCCGTGCGCGGCCTCGTCTATTCCGAGCCCGTGACCGACGCGCTCGGCCTGATCAACGGCGTGGACCTCGCGGTGACCTACAACGTGCCGTTCGGCACCCAGGAGGTGGCGGTGTCCGCGGTGACGTTGTTGCCCGGAGCCAGCATCACCGCGGCGGATTTGACCGATGCCTTCGCCGAAATGCCGATCGGGCTGGGGCCTGACATCGTGTGCGTGCTGCCGGAAATGACGCTGAGCGCGACGTATCGCCCGACGGTCAGTGCGCTGCGAGCGGCCGGGATCCCCAAAGCCGGGCGCCACGTCTGGTATTTCGATTCCGCCAGCAACCAGTATCGCCGGTTGACTCCGGCGATACGCGCCGAACTGAACGCCACATATAAGGGCGACGATGCTTGACGACACCCTGTTGAGCATCCTGGTCTGCCCGCAAGACCGGGGTCCGCTGCTGCTGGTGGGGGACGAGCTGCTCTACAACCCGCGGCTGCGCCGGGCGTATCGCATCGAAGACGGCATCCCGGTGCTGCTGATCGATGAGGCGCGCGACGTCGACGAGGATGAGCACGCCCGCTTTAGCCGGATGAGCCGTCCGGCAGATCCCCGGTGAGGTAGCGCTGCAAGGTCGGCGCGATGGTCGCCGCGATCTGCTCGGCCGGCAGCGACGCGAACGGCTCGATCCCCACGATGTAGCGAGCCAAAACAACGCCCATCAACTGCGACGCGACGAATTGGGCCCGGATCTTGCCCGTGCCGGGCGGATTGTCGACGCGCGATCCCACCTCTTCGACGACGATCTCCTGCAGGAACGACCGCGCCAGGCTGACGTCGGCCCCGGTGAGCAAGGCTCGCATGGTCGCGATCAAACCCGCGCCCACCTCGGAGTCCCAGATCGGCAACAGCACTGAGGGCAGCCGCAGTCCGAGTTCGTCGACCGGCGTTTCGCGCATCGGCACCAGCACCGTCATCGGGTCGATCGGAAGGTGGATTGCGGCGGCGAACAGCTGCTGCTTGGTGCCGAAGTAGTGATGCACCAGGGCCGCGTCAACACCCGCGCCGGCGGCCACGGCCCGGATCGACGTGCGATCAATACCATTGCTGGCAAACAGTTCTCGCGCACTGGCCAGAATGCGGTCCCGGGTGTCGGAGCTTCCGGCCGGCCGCCCGGGACGCCGGCGCCCGGTGTTGGCGGCCGTCACCTAGGCCGTCCGTGTCGACCCGCTGCGCCCGGCTGCGCCGCGCTTGCGATCGCCACTACCCGGTCCGGCGCCGCAGAGTCGCGGCGGCCAGGCACAGCGCCGCGAAAGCGGAACCCGCCACGACGACGATGTCGCGCACCGCGACGCCGGTCAGCTCGGCGTGTGAATTCACCTGTTGCAGTGCTTCCAGCGCGTAGCTGGCCGGCAGGACGTTGCTGATCCATTGCAGCCAGTCTGGCATCAATGCGCGCGGCACGATGATGCCGGCCAGCAGCAGTTGCGGCACCATCACCAGCGGGATGAACTGCACGGCCTGAAACTCGGTGCGCGCGAAGGCGCTACACAACAGGCCCAGGCCAACGCCCAGCACCGCGTTGACGATGGCGATCACGAACACCCACGCCCAGCTGCCGGCGGTGTCGAAGCCGAGGAACCAGAATGCCGCCGTGCAGGCCACCGTTGCCTGCACGGCCGCGGCGATCGAGAACGCGGTGCCATACGCGATCAGCAGGTCGAGCCGGCGCAGGGGAGTGGTCAGAATGCGCTCCAGCGTGCCCGACGCCCGTTCGCGCTGCATGGTGATCGCCGTGATGATGAACATCACGAACAGCGGAAAGAGGCCGAGCAGAATCAGGCAGGCGTTGTTGAACGGCGACGGTGTGCCGGGAAGGTGCCGCGCATTGTGAAACATGAAGTACATCAAGGTGATAACCAGCACCGGCACCACCAGGATCATCGCGACACTGCGGTGATCAGCGGCGAGCTGACGCAGAATCCGTGTCGTGGTGGCGGTGTAGCCCCTTATCCCTAGCCTGCCTGGCGCGTGATGTTGCGCTTGATGATGGACAGAAACGCGTCCTCCAGTGACGTGCATCCGGTGTCCTCTCGTAGTTGGGTCGGCGTGGTGTGCGCGACCAAATTCCCTTCGCGCATCAGCAACAGGTCTTTGCAGTGATCGGCCTCGTCCATCACGTGGCTGGAGACCAACAAGGTGGTTCCGGCACGGGCAAGTTCGGTGAACTGCTCCCAGAGGTCTGCGCGCAGCACGGGGTCCAGGCCGACCGTGGGTTCGTCGAGCACCAGCAGCTCCGGCTGGCAGACCAGCGCGCACGCCAGCGAGACTCGGGTGCGCTGGCCGCCGGAAAGGTTGGCGCAGAACGCGGTCCGGTGATCGCTCAGCCCGACCCGTTCGATCGCGTCATCGGCGGCCGGACTGTCGAAGCCGTAGAGCGCCGCGAAGTAGCGCACGTTGTCGACGATCCGCAGGTCGTCGTAGATAGTGGGGTCCTGCGGCAGGTATCCGACGCGGCGGCGCAGCTCGGGGGAGCCGGCCGGTCTGCCGAGCACCGTGACCGCACCCGACGTCACAATCTGCGTGCCGACGATGCACCGGATCAGCGTGGTCTTGCCGCAGCCGGACGGGCCCAGCAGGCCGGTGATGCTGCCCCGCGCGACCTGTACCGAGAAGTCTCGCATGGCGGGGCGTTTACCGCGAACAACCCGCAGATGGTTGATGTCGACGGCCGGTTCGGAGCGGTCCGGGATTAATTCATCACGAGATGAAATCATCATGTGATGAATATCCGCCGCCGGTGCGGAGGTGTCAAGGGCCAGCTACGGGCCCGTGGCCCGGGTATTCAGCCCGGGGAGCCGGGGCGGCGCAACGGCAGATGGCCGTGCACGCCTTCGGCGTAGGCGGTTTCGGCGTGCTGGGTGAAGTCGACTCCGGTGGTCTCGTCTTCGGCGCTGAGCCGGAAGCCCATCACCCGATCGATCACCTTGGCGAGGACGAACGTCACCGCGAACGCATACACCGCGACGACGACGATCGCGAGCGCCTGCTTGCCGAGTTGGCCGAAGCCGCCTCCATAGAAGAGGCCCTGCGGGCCCGCCGTCATGACCGCCGTAGCGAACAGTCCGATCAGGGACACCCCGACGACCCCGCCAACGAAGTGCACACCGACCACGTCAAGCGAATCGTCATAGTTGAAGCGCAATTTCGCGGTCACCGCGAACGCGCACACAACGCCCGCGGCGAGTCCGACTGCCGCCGCGCCGAGCGTGTTGACGGTGCCGCAGGACGGGGTGATCGCGACGAGGCCGGCGACCACACCGGATGCCGCGCCGAATGTCGTGGGCCTACCGTCCCGGATCTGTTCGACCGCGAGCCAGCCGAGCATGCCGAGGCAACCGGCGACGAGCGTGTTGAGGAAGATGGCCGCGGCAGTTCCGTTGGCCGCCAACGCCGAACCGGCGTTGAAGCCGAACCAGCCGAACCACAGCAGCCCGACACCGACGAAGAGCAACGGCAGGTTGTGGGGTCGCATGGCGTCTTTCTTGAAGCCGATGCGGGGCCCGAGTGCCAGCGCCAGCGCCAGCGCCGAGGAGCCGGAGACGATCTCGACGACCAGGCCGCCCGCGTAGTCGAGCACACCCATCTTGGCCAGCCAGCCGCCGGGCCCCCACACCCAGTGCGCGACAACCGCATACACGCCGATCGTCCACACTGGGACGAAGACGACCCAGGCGGCGAATTTGGCGCGGTCGGCGATCGCGCCGCTGACCAAGGCCGCCGTGATGATCGCGAAGGTCAGCTGGAACGTGGCATAGAGCAGTTCGGGAACCGTGCCGTGAGCGGTGTCGGGCGTGATGCCGAGCATCCCGATATGGCTGAGGTTGCCGATGAACCCGCCCGCCCCGTCCTCGGAGAACGCCAGCGTGTAACCGACCAGCAGCCACGCCACCGTGACCAGGGGTATCGAGATGAAGCTCATCATGATCATGTTGAGCACCCCGGTGGTGCGAACCATCCCGCCGTAGAAGATGGCCAGGCCGGGGGTCATCAGTAGGACCAGTGCGGTACTGGCCAGCAGCCACGCGGTGGCGGCGGGGTCTATTGCATGCATGTTTGGGCTCCTTCGCCACGCGGCAACCGGGATATTGCCATGTTTATGGTCTGGGTAGGTTCGGTGGGTGGGTGCAGGCCAGCTGGTAGTCGACCCGGTCGCGGCCGCGCACCGGCTGTTAGGAGCCACCCTCACCGCGCGGGGTGTGAGCGCAATCGTCGTCGAAGTCGAGGCCTACGGAGGCGTGCCCGACGGTCCCTGGCCGGACGCGGCGGCACACTCCTACCGTGGGCGCAGCGGCCGCAACGGCGTGATGTTCGGGCCGCCCGGGCGCCTGTATACCTACCTCAGTCATGGGATCCACACCTGCGCCAATGTCTCGTGCGGACCCGACGGCACCGCCGCCGCGGTGCTGCTGCGCGCCGCCGTTATCGAGGACGGCGCCGACATCGCCCAGGCCCGCCGCGGCGCGGCCATCCGCGGCCCCGCTTTGGCGCGCGGCCCCGGGAACCTGTGCTCGGCATTGGGAATTACCATGTCCGACAATGGGATTGACTTATTCGACCCGGACAGCCCGGTGACGTTGACGTTGAATGCGGCCAACGGCGCGGTGGCGGGCCCACGGGTCGGGGTCAGCCAGGCCGCCGACCGGCCGTGGCGGCTGTGGCTTGCCGGTCGACCGGAAGTCTCGGCGTATCGGCGAAGTCCGCGGGCACCCGCGCCCGGCGCCAGCGACTAGCCTCTTACCCCATGATCCTCGACGAGCTGGGCTGGCGTGGGCTGATCGCGCAGTCCACCGATCTAGACGCCCTGGCCGCCGAAGCGCAGCGCGGACCGATGACGGTCTATGCCGGCTTTGACCCGACCGCGCCGAGCTTGCACGCGGGGCATCTGGTGCCGCTGCTGGCGCTGCGCCGCTTTCAGCGCGCCGGCCACCGCCCGATCGTGCTCGCGGGCGGTGCCACCGGCATGATCGGGGACCCGCGCGAGGTGGGCGAGCGCAGTCTCCACGAGGCCAACATCGTCGCCGAATGGACCGAGCGGATTCGCGGTCAGCTGGAACGCTTCGTCGACTTCGACGACTCACCCACTGGCGCGATCGTCGCGAACAACCTCGAGTGGACGAGCCAGATGTCGGCGATCGAGTTCCTGCGGGATCTCGGTAAGCACTTCTCGGTCAACGTGATGCTGGATCGCGACACCATTCGGCGGCGGCTCGACGGCGACGGCATCTCCTACACCGAGTTCAGCTACATGCTTCTGCAGGCCAACGACTACGTCGAATTGCGCCAGCGCCACGGCTGTGCGCTGCAGATCGGCGGCTCGGATCAGTGGGGCAACATCATCGCCGGTGTTCGCCTGGTCCGGCAAAAGCTCGGGGCGACGGTGCACGCGCTGACCGTCCCGCTGGTGACGTCGGCCGACGGCACCAAGTTCGGCAAGTCCACCGGCGGCGGCAACGTATGGCTGGACCCCCAGCTGACCAGTCCGTATGCCTGGTACCAGTACTTCGTCAACACCGCCGACGCCGACGTGATCCGCTACCTGCGATGGTTTACCTTCTTGTCCGCCGACGAGCTGGCCGAGTTGGAACAGGCCACCGTCGAGCGTCCGCAACAGCGTGCCGCCCAACGGCGGCTGGCCACCGAACTCACCGTGTTGGTGCACGGCGAGCAGGCGACCGCGGCCGTCGAGCACGCCAGCAAGGCGCTCTTTGGTCAGGGCGAGTTGGATCGCCTCGACGAGGCGACGCTGGCCGCGGCGCTACGTGAGACGTCGATTGCCGAGCTCAAACCCGGTGCTCCCGGTGGGATCGTCGACCTGTTGGTCGCGAGCGGCCTGTCGGCGAGCAAGGGCGCCGCACGGCGCACGATCGGCGAAGGTGGCGTGTCGGTCAACAACGTTCGGGTCGACAGCGACGAATGGGCCGCGCAGGACTCGGATTTCCTGTACGGCCGGTGGCTTGTTTTGCGTCGCGGCAAGAGGAACATCACCGGCATCGAAAGGGTAAGTGGCTGAGGATTTCAGCGGGGATCTCGCCATTATCGGAGGGGATGCCGATATGAGGAGGGGAGGCCTCGTTGGAAGGAGTGGCGAGATCCCCGCTGTGAGAACCAGTTTTCCCGGATTCGCGGCTCGCTGGTATCCCACAACCGGCTGAATTACCGGTGGATATCCCGTGTCCCCCGATCGGGGGACAGCATTCACCCGGTGGGCGGCCGTCGGTAGTGTCAAATTACTTGTACGGCAATGTAATTCGTGGCCGCATCTCGATCGGCAGCGGCGGTGTGCACTCGCCGGCGCAGCATACTCCACCCGGAACTGTCAACAAGTTCGGAGCAAAACGCGGTGGTGCACAAACTTTTACCTTGCCGTGCCCTAAACGTGACACTCGTTGGCCACTGTAGTCACAGTGATTTTGCGCAGCCACCAAACAATCGACGAGAGCGAGAGATGACGGCGCAATCAATGACGTACCAATGGACCTTACGAGCCGGCGGCCCGACGAAGGCCTTCGGCTTTATCACGTTGACCGCGGCTCTAGTCGCCACAGCGGCGACGATGGCGGCCCCCATCCGCGCCGACATAGCGGGCAACGCCTTCCTGTCGGCGCTGACCAATGCCGGCATCGCCGTCACCCAGCCGGCTACGACGCTGGCGCAGGGCCAATCGGTCTGTCCGATGCTGGTCCAGCCGGGTAGGTCGTTCGATTCTGTCGTCTCGCAAATGGCCACCGGCAACGGAATGACCGAGAAAAACGCGGGCATATTCACGATCCTGGCGATCGGGACGTTCTGCCCTTCGATGATTGCGCCGTTGATACCGGACCGGTTCAAGGCGTAGCGAGACCCCCGGTTGGGTGCCCGTATCCTCTTCAGGAGGACGCGAGCAATTGAGGTGAACGACACGAGTGGTCGACGACAGGCAGCGCAACAACGGCGAACGACGCCCGCGCTCGGGGTCTGGGGGCACACCCAAACGTGGGCCGCGAACCGCGCATGAGGCACCTCGGTCGTCGGGACCGGGCCGGGCGCGCCAGGCCCAGCCGCGCAGCGGCGACGGTGAGCGGGTGGCGGACGCCGGGCCCCCGATACCGCCCGGGGTGGACGCCAAACAGCTGGCCCCTGAAATCCGCGGTGAACTGAGCACCCTGGACCGCGCGACCGCCGAGGCGGTGGCGCGCCACCTGGTCGCGGCGGGTGAGCTGATGGACGAAGACCCGGAGGCCGCACTCAACCACGCCCGCGCCGCCCGGGCTCGGTCCAGCCGGATCGCGGCCATTCGCGAGGCTGTCGGGATCGCCGCCTACCGCTACGGCGATTGGGCTCAGGCGCTGGCCGAATTGCGCGCCGCCCGCCGGATGGGCAGCAAGTCCGCGCTGCTCGCGCTGATCGCGGATTGCGAACGCGGCCTTGGCCGTCCGGAACGGGCCATCGAACTGGCTCGCGGCGACGAGGCGGCCCAGCTCACCGGTGACGACGCCGACGAGCTGCGCATCGTGGTCGCCGGCGCCCGCGCCGATCTCGGGCAGCTCGAGCAGGCGCTGAGCGTGTTGTGCACGCCGCAACTCGCCCCGGGTGGCAGCGGTCCGACGGCCGCCCGGTTGTACTACGCCTACGCCGACACCCTGCTGGCGCTCGGCCGCAACGACGAAGCCCTGAAATGGTTCTTGCATTCCGCGGCCGCCGACGTCGACGGGGTCACCGACGCCGAAGACCGGGTCAGCGAGCTGGGCTGACAGGCAGGATCGAATTAAGTGAATAGCATTGCGCAGGAATACGATTGCCTGCTCATCGACCTGGACGGCACAGTATTTCGCGGCCACAGCGCCACCGATGGGGCGGTGCAGACGCTCGACGAGGTGGGCAGCCGCAAGCTGTTCGTCACCAACAACGCCTCGCGCAGCGCCGACGAAGTAGCGGCGCATCTGCGTAACCTGGGCTTCACCGCCACCGACGACGACATCGTCACCAGCGCCCAAAGTGCTGCCCGTCTGCTTGCCGGTGAGCTGCCACCGGATTCACCCGTGCTGATCGTCGGCACCGACTCGCTGGCCAACGAAATCGCCGCCGTCGGACTGCGTCCGGTGCGTGGTTTCGACGACAACCCCGTCGCCGTCGTTCAAGGTCTCTCGATGACCATCGGCTGGTCCGATCTGGCCGAGGCCGCACTGGCTATCCGGGCGGGCGCACTGTGGGTGGCGGCCAACATCGATCCCACCCTGCCCACCGAGCGGGGCCTGTTGCCCGGCAACGGATCACTGGTGGCTGCTCTGCGGGCGGCGACCGGCGCCGAACCCAAGGTGGCCGGAAAGCCGGCCCCGACGCTGCTCAACGATGCGGTTGCGCGTGGCGACTATCGCGCGCCACTGGTGATCGGCGACCGGCTGGATACCGACATCGAGGGCGCCAACGCCGCCAAGTTCCCCAGCCTGATGGTGCTGACCGGGGTCAGCAGCGCGCGGGACGCCGTGTACGCCAAACCCGAGCAGCGGCCCACCTATATCGGCCACGACCTGCGCGCGCTGCAACAGGACAGCAAACTGCTCGCGGTGGGGCCGCAGCCCGGCTGGACGACCGATGTCGCAGATGGCGTCGTGACGGTCAGCGGCGACGGCGATGACGGGGACGGGCTGTCGATCGTGCGCGCCGTGGCCAGCGCGGTCTGGGGCGCCCAGTCCGCCGATTTCCAGGGACAGCCGGCCCGCATCCGGCCCGGCGGCGACCGGGCCCGCGACGCGCTCGAGCGCTGGTCTCTCGTGCACGCGGACTAGCCGATGACTACCGTAGAACCGCAATGAATATCGATCCTGAACAGATTCGCGCCGACATCGACGCCCTGCTGGCACAGCTACCCGACCTGGCCGACCTGGAAAACGGGGACAACGAGGCTCGGGAATACAAGCTCGCCGAACTCGAAGACATCGCACGCCGGCTTTCCGAGGCACATGACGTGCTGCTGGCCGCGCTGGAGTCGGCGGAGAAGGGCTGAGTGCGGGCATGGCACGGCGCGCCCGCGTTGACGCCGAGCTGGTGCGGCGCGGCCTCGCGCGATCCCGTCAACAGGCCGCCGAGTTGATCGGCGCCGGCAAGGTCAGCATCGACGGCATGCCCGCGGTCAAGCCCGGCACCGCCGTGGCCGTCACCGCGGCATTAGCCGTCGCCGACGACGGCGAACGCCGGTGGGTGTCACGCGGAGCGCACAAACTCATCGGCGCACTCGACGCCTTCGGGATCCTCGTCGACGGCCGGCGCTGCCTGGACGCCGGCGCGTCGACCGGCGGCTTCACCGAAGTTCTGCTGGATCGGGGAGCCGCCGAAGTCGTGGCCGCCGACGTGGGATACGGCCAGTTGGCCTGGTCACTGCGCTCGGACCCGCGGGTGATCGTGGTCGAGCGCACCAACGCTCGCGACCTGTCGCCCGAGGCGATCGGCGGGCGTGTCGACCTCATTGTGGCTGACCTGTCGTTTATCTCGTTCACCACGGTGTTGCCCGCGCTGGCTGGTTGCGCGTGCCCCGGCGCAGATATCGTTCCCATGGTGAAGCCGCAGTTTGAGGTGGGGAAGGGTCAGGTCGGTGCTGGCGGGGTCGTTCACGACCCCGGATTGCGCGCCGACTCGGTGCTGGCAGTCGCGCGACGGGCCGCAGAATTGGGCTGGCACACCGTCGATGTCACGGCCAGTCCGCTGCCGGGTCCGTCGGGCAATGTCGAGTACTTCCTGCGGTTGCGCGCCGAAACCGATCGGGGGCTGTCGGGCGACGGGCTGGTCGACGCCGTGCAGCGTGCGGTAGCAGAGGGTCCGCAATGACCGCCGAACGCACCGTCCTGCTGGTCGTGCACACCGGACGCGAGGAAGCGACCGAGACCGCGCGCCGCGTTCAGAAGGTGTTGAGCGACAACGGAATTTCACTTCGGGTCCTGTCCGCCGACGCGGTCGACCGGGGTCCCCTGCCGATATCCCCCGACGACATGCGGGCGATCGGCGAGGTCCAGGTGGTCGACGCCGAGCCCAACGCGGCGGACGGCTGCGAGCTGGTGCTGGTGCTCGGCGGCGACGGCACCTTCTTGCGTGCGGCGGAACTCGCCCGCAACGCCGGCATTCCGGTGCTGGGTATCAACCTGGGCCGCATCGGCTTTCTGGCCGAGGCTGAGGCGGAGGCCATCGATCGGGTGCTGGAACATGTAGTCGCGCAGGACTACCGGGTGGAGGAGCGCCTGACGCTCGACGTCGCCGTGCGCCACCGCGGACGAGTCATCGATAAGGGCTGGGCGCTCAACGAGGCCAGCCTGGAAAAGGGCCCGCGGCTGGGAGTGCTGGGCGTGGTTGTCGAAATCGAAGGACGACCGGTGTCGACCTTCGGCTGCGACGGGGTGCTGGTGTCCACGCCGACCGGATCGACCGCCTACGCGTTCTCCGCGGGCGGCCCGGTGTTGTGGCCGGACCTCGAGGCAATTCTGTTGGTGCCCAACAATGCTCACGCATTGTTCGGCCGGCCGATGGTCACCAGCCCGGACGCCGCCATCGCGATCGAGATCGAGGCAAGCGGCAACGACGCCATGGTGTTCTGCGACGGCCGCCGCGAAATGGTGCTGCCCGCCGGGGGACGGCTCGAGGTGAGACGCTGCGGCACCGCGGTGAAGTGGGCACGCCTGGACAGCGCCCCGTTCACCGACCGCCTGGTGCGTAAGTTCCGGTTGCCCGTGACCGGTTGGCGCGGAAAGTAACGGCGCCGCAGCGGTGCTGACGCAATGCTGACCGAAATCCGCATCGACTCCCTGGGTGCGATCAGCTCCGCGGTCGGGGAGTTCGACCGCGGCCTGACCGTGCTGACCGGCGAGACCGGCACCGGCAAGACGATGGTGGTCACCGGCCTGCACCTGCTCGGCGGTGCGCGCGCCGACGCCAACCGGGTGCGGTCGGGCTCCGAACGTGCGGTCGTCGAAGGCCGTTTCACCACAACCGATCTCAATGACGCAGTGGTCGCGCAGCTGGATGAGATGCTGGACGCCTCGGGCGGGGAGCGCGACGAGGACGGCAGCGTGATCGCGCTGCGCTCGGTTAGCCGGGACGGACCGTCGCGAGCCTATCTCGGCGGCCGTAGCGTGCCTGCGAAGTCGTTGGGCGACTTCACGACCGGGCTGCTCACCCTGCACGGGCAGAACGACCAGCTGCGGCTGATGCGGCCCGAGGAACAACGCGGCGCGCTGGACCGGTTCGCGAAGGCCGGTACCGCGCTGGAGCGCTACCGCAAACTGCGCGACGCCTGGTTGTCGGCGCGGCGCGAGCTGTTCGACCGCCGCAATCGCATGCGGGAACTCACCCTGGAGGCCGATCGGCTGAGTTTTGCGCTCAATGAGATCGACGCCGTGGACCCGCAACCCGGTGAGGACGACTCCCTGATCGCCGACGTCGTGCGGCTCTCCGAGCTGGACACGCTGCGCGAAGCCGCGGCCAGGGCTCGCGCGGCGCTGTCGACCGAAGAACTGTCGGGGGGCAGCGCGGCCGACGGCCTGGGGCGGGCCAGGGCCGCACTGGAATCCACCGACGACGCCAAGCTGCAGGCGCTGGCCGAACAGATCCGCGTGGCGCAGACCGTGGTCGACGACGCGGCCCAGGAACTCGGCAGCTACTTGGAAGAGTTGCCCGTCGATGCCAGCGCGCTGGAGTCAAAGCTGGCCCGCCAAGCCGAGCTGCGGACGCTGACCCGCAAGTACGCCGCGGATATTGACGGGGTGCTGCAGTGGGCGGCCGAATCACGCGAGCGGCTTGCCCAGCTCGACGTGTCGGAGGAGGGGCTTGCGGCACTGCAGCGCCGCGCCGACGAGCTTGCCGGTGAACTGTCGCAAGCCGCGGTCGATCTCAGCAAGTGTCGACGCAAGGCGGCCAAGCGGTTGGCGAAAGAGGTGACCACGGAGCTGTCCGGGCTGGCGATGGCGGATGCCGAATTCACCATCGAGGTGAGCACCGATGTCACCACCGACACCGACGACCCGGCCGCGCTCGTGCTGGCCTCCGGCGAGCTGGCCCGGGCCGGCAGTGACGGCATCGACGAGGTCGAGTTCGGGTTCGCCGCACACCGCGGCATGACGGTGCTGCCCCTGACGAAGAGCGCCTCCGGGGGCGAGCTGTCCCGGGTGATGCTGGCTCTGGAGGTGGTGCTGGCCGCGTCGGCGGCGGGCACCACGATGGTGTTCGACGAGGTCGACGCCGGCGTCGGGGGCCGTGCCGCCGTCCAGATCGGCCGGCGGCTGGCGCGGTTGGCGCGCACCCATCAGGTCATCGTGGTTACCCACTTGCCGCAGGTCGCTGCGTACGCCGACGTACATCTGGTGGTGCATCCGGCCGGACCCAGGGGGACCAGCGTGGTGCGCCGCGTGCTGGACGACGAGCGGGTGGCCGAGCTGGCGCGGATGCTGGCCGGGCTGGGCGAATCCGACAGCGGCCGTGCCCACGCCCGGGAGCTCCTCGACGGCGCCCAGAACGATGAGATCTAACCGACGGGGACTTTTTATCAGCCTGTGACAGATGTGACTCTAGATAACTTCTGAGGCAGATGTTACGGCGCGCCTCCACCCCCCAGCCGTTCATCGCGGACAGAATCGCCCCCATGAAGATGTCAGGGCTGCTAACACGCAATGCTTCCCGGCCGGGTCTGACCGGCACCGCACGGGTGGATCGCAACATCGACCGCCTGCTGCGTCGGGTCTGCCCCGGTGACATCGTCGTGCTCGACGTGCTGGATCTGGATCGCATCACCGCCGAGGCGTTGGTGGAAGCCGACATCGCCGCCGTCGTCAACGCCTCACCGTCGGTCTCCGGCCGCTACCCGAACATGGGCCCGGAGGTATTGGTCAACAACGGCGTGACCCTGATCGACGAGACCGGACCGGACATCTTCAAGAAGGTCAAGGACGGCGCCAAGATTCGCCTGCATGAAGGCGGGGTCTACGCAGGCGAACGTCGGCTGATCCGCGGCACCGAGCGCACCGACCATGACATCGCCGACTTGATGCGCGAAGCTAAGAGCGGCCTGGCCGCCCACCTGGAGGCGTTCGCCGGCAACACAATTGAGTTCATCAAGAGCGAGAGCCCGCTGCTGATCGACGGAATCGGCATTCCCGACGTCGACCTCGACATGCGCCGCCGCCACGTGGTGATCGTCGCCGACGAGGACAGCGCCACCGACGATCTGCGCTCCCTGAAGCCGTTCATCAAGGAGTACCAGCCGGTGCTGATCGGCGTGGGCAGCGGCGCGGATGTACTGCGCAAGGCGGGCTACCGGCCGCAGCTCATCGTCGGTGACCCCGAGCAGATCAGCACCGAGGCCCTCAAGTGTGGTGCCCACGTGGTGCTGCCGGCCGACGCCGACGGCCACGCGCCCGGCTTGGAACGCATTCAGGACCTCGGGGTCGGGGCGATGACCTTCCCGGCCGCGGGCTCGGCCGTGGACCTGGCTCTACTGCTGGCCGATCATCACGGCGCGGCGCTGCTCGTGACCGCCGGACACACCGCCAACATCGAGACATTCTTCGATCGGACGCGAACCCAGAGCAACCCGTCGACGTTCCTGACCAGGCTTCGGGTCGGGGAGAAGGTGGTCGACGCCAAGGCGGTCGCCACGCTCTACCGCAACCACATATCGGGTGGTGCCATCGCGCTGCTGGCGCTGACGATGCTGATCGCCGTGATTGTGGCGCTGTGGGTGTCGCGCACCGACGGCGTGGTGCTGCATTGGATCACCGACTACTGGAATCACTTCACCCTCTGGATTCAGCACCTGATCACCTAGTCATTGTCAGGACGTGCGCACATGATCTCGTTACGCCAACATGCCCTCTCGCTTGCTGCGGTCTTTCTCGCGTTAGCCGTTGGCGTCGTGCTGGGTTCGGGCTTCTTGTCCGACACTCTGCTGTCCAGCCTGCGTGACGAGAAGCAGAACCTCTACTCGCAGATCAACGGGCTCAACGACCAGAAGAACGTTCTGAACGAAAAGCTCAGCGCGGCAAACAATTTCGACAACCAGCTGGTCGGCCGGATCGTGCACGACGCGCTGGCGGGCAAGTCGGTCGTCGTCTTCCGCACGCCGGACGCCAAGGACGATGACGTCGCGGCGGTCTCGAAGATCGCCGGCCAGGCTGGCGCAACCGTCACCGGGACAGTGTCACTGACCCAGGAGTTCGTCGACGCCAACTCCGCGGAGAAACTGCGGACAGTGGTGAACTCGTCCGTGCTACCCGCCGGACAACAGTTGAGCACCAAACTCGTCGACCAGGGATCGCAGGCCGGCGACCTGTTGGGCCTGGCCCTGCTGATCAACGCGAACCCGGCGATCCCGCCCGTCGACGATGCGCAGCGCGACACCGTGCTGGCGGCGCTGCGCGACACCGGCTTCGTCACCTATACGCCCGGCGACCACCTGGGAGCGGCCAACGCCGCCCTGATTGTGACCGGCGGCGCGCTGCCGCAAGATGCCGGCAATCAAGGCGTCAGCGTGGCCCGCTTCGGCGCGGCGCTGGCGCCACACGGCTCGGGCACCGTGCTGGCCGGGCGGGACGGATCGTCGACGGGAGGTGCCGCGGTCGCGGTGGCGCGCGCCGACGGCGGCATCAACTCCGCGATCAGCACCATCGACGACGTCGACGTCGCGCCCGGGCGCATCACAGCGATTCTCGGCCTGCATGACCTGCTCAATGGCGGTCATGTCGGGCAGTACGGCACCGGCCACGGCGCCACCTCGATCACCGTCCCGCAATAGCACGCCGGCAGCGGCCGCCCGTTGCCGGGCGTGTTAGCCGCGGCTCGGGGTCGCTGGTGTTAGGGTTGATTTCCGTGGGTCGGCAGGCCCAGCTCGTGAAAAAGCTAGAGAAAATGACGCCCTGCCCGTCTTCACGGAGGCCGCCTGTGCGTAAGCACCCGCAAACCGCCACTAAGCATCTCTTCGTCAGCGGTGGGGTCGCTTCCTCGCTCGGCAAAGGGTTGACCGCTAGCAGCGTTGGCCAGCTACTGACTGCCCGTGGATTGCATGTGACGATGCAAAAGCTCGACCCGTATCTCAACGTGGACCCGGGCACCATGAACCCGTTCCAGCACGGCGAGGTCTTCGTCACCGAGGACGGCGCCGAGACCGACCTCGACGTCGGCCACTACGAACGATTCCTGGATCGCAACCTGTCCGGCTCGGCGAATGTCACTACCGGGCAGGTGTATTCAACCGTCATCGCCAAGGAACGCCGCGGCGAATACCTCGGCGACACCGTGCAGGTGATTCCGCACATCACCGACGAGATCAAGCGGCGCATCCTGGCGATGGCCGAACCGGACGCCGGCGGTCACCGTCCCGACGTCGTCATCACCGAGATCGGCGGCACCGTCGGCGACATCGAATCGCAGCCGTTTCTGGAGGCGGCCCGCCAGGTCCGCCACTACCTGGGCCGCGAGAACGTCTTCTTCCTGCACGTGTCGCTGGTGCCCTATCTGGCGCCGTCGGGCGAACTCAAGACCAAACCCACCCAGCACTCGGTGGCCGCACTGCGCAGCATCGGTATCAGCCCCGACGCGCTGATCCTGCGCTGTGACCGCGACGTCCCCGAGGCCTTGAAGAACAAAATCGCGCTGATGTGTGACGTCGACGTGGACGGCGTCATCTCCACCCCGGACGCGCCCTCCATCTACGACATCCCCAAGGTGCTGCACCGCGAGGAACTGGACGCGTTTGTGGTGCGCCGGCTCAACCTGCCCTTCCGCGACGTCGACTGGACGCAGTGGAACGACCTGCTGCGTAGGGTTCACGAGCCGCACGAAACCGTACGAATTGCCTTGGTAGGCAAGTACGTTGACCTGTCCGACGCATATCTCTCGGTGACCGAGGCGTTGCGCGCCGGCGGGTTCCGGCACCACGCGAAGGTCGAGATGGTGTGGGTGCCCTCCGACGACTGCGAGAGCGCCGCGGGTGCCGCGTCGGCGCTGGCCGATGTGCACGGTGTGCTGATCCCCGGCGGGTTCGGCATCCGTGGCATCGAGGGGAAGATCGGCGCTATCCGCTATGCCCGGTCACGTGGGCTGCCGGTGCTGGGGCTGTGCCTCGGGCTGCAGTGCATCGTGATCGAAGCCGCCCGCTCGGTCGGCATCGCCGAGGCCAACTCGGCCGAGTTCGAGCCGTCCACACCCGATCCCGTCATCTCCACGATGTCCGATCAGGAACAGATTGTCGCCGGTGAAGCCGACCTCGGCGGCACCATGCGATTGGGGGCCTACCCCGCGGTGCTCGAGCCGGATTCGATTGTGGCGCAGGCATATGGGGCCACCCAGGTGTCCGAGCGGCACCGGCACCGCTACGAGGTCAACAACGCCTACCGTGACCGGATCGGCGAGAGTGGGTTGCGGTTCTCCGGGACCTCGCCAGACGGTCATCTGGTGGAGTTCGTCGAATACCCGTCGGACATCCACCCGTTCATCGTCGGCACCCAGGCCCACCCCGAACTGAAGAGCCGGCCCACCCGGCCGCACCCATTGTTCGTGGCGTTCGTCGGCGCGGCGATCGACTACAAAGAGGGCGAGCTACTTCCGGTGGAAATCCCCGAGCACACGTCCAACGGCAACCAGCATCGAGACAGTGCCGAGCGGTCAATTCGCGAACCCGCCACCCGTGGCTGAACACGTCTTCGAGACGGTGTCAAGCGAAACGCTGTACACCGGAAACATTTTCGCGCTGCGCCGCGACCAGGTGCGGATGCCCGGCGGCAACGTCGCCGCGCGAGAGGTCGTCGAGCATTATGGCGCGGTAGCCGTCGTGGCGATGAAGGATGACCACAGCATCGCGATGGTTTATCAGTACCGGCACTCCTTCGGCCGGCGTTTGTTGGAGTTGCCGGCGGGTCTGCTCGACATCGCGGGCGAGCCACCGCACCTGTCGGCCGCACGCGAACTCGAGGAGGAGGTCGGCCTGCGGGCCGACACCTGGCAGCTGCTCATCGACGTCGACACCGCGCCCGGATACAGCGACGAGTCGGTGCGGGTTTACCTGGCCACTGGGCTGACCGAGGTGCAGCGCCCCGAGTCACATGATGAAGAAGCCGACATGACGATGCGCTGGGTCCCGATCGAAGAGGCGGCGCGCCTGGCTTTCAACGGGGAGGTCGTCAATTCGATTGCCGTGGCAGGGATTCTGGCCGCCCACGCCGTGGCGACGGGTTTCGTGCGGCCCCGGCCGGTGGACACCCCGTGGCAGGACAAGCCCGGGGCTTTCGCCGCTCACAAAGCGGGCCGGGCCAGGCAATGACAACTGCGCTCACGCTCGATATGCAATTGCAGGGCTATCTTGATCACCTGACCATCGAGCGCGGAGTAGCGGCCAACACACTCAGCTCCTATCGGCGCGACCTGCGCCGGTACTCGAAGCACCTGGCGGACCGCGGGATTCACGATCTGGCCAAGGTCGCCGAAGACGACGTCAGCGAGTTTCTGGTGGCGCTGCGCCGCGGCGATCCCGATTCCGGGGTGGTTGGTTTGTCGGCGGTGTCGGCGGCGCGGGCGCTGATCGCGGTGCGCGGCCTGCACCGATTCGCCGCCGCCGAGGGCCTTGCCGAATTGGATGTCGCGCGTGCGGTGCGGCCGCCGACGCCGGGGCGGCGGCTCCCCAAAAGCCTCACCATCGACGAGGTGCTGGCACTGCTGGAGGGCGCAGGCGGTGAGAGCCCGTCGGACGGCCCTCTGACACTGCGCAACCGGGCGCTGCTGGAACTGTTGTATTCCACCGGAGCGCGGATCTCCGAAGCCGTCGGACTCGACGTCGACGACATCGATACCGAGGCCAGGTCGGTGTTGCTGCGCGGCAAGGGAGGCAAGCAGCGGCTCGTCCCAATCGGGCGCCCCGCCGTGCAGGCGCTGGATTCCTACCTGGTGCGCGGACGCTCGGAGCTGGCTCGGCGGGGCCGCGGCACGGCGGCCATGTTCCTCAACGCCCGGGGCGGGCGGCTGTCACGGCAGAGCGCCTGGCAGGTGCTGCAGGACGCCGCCGAGCGTGCCGGGATCACCTCGGGTGTGTCGCCGCACATGCTGCGGCACTCGTTTGCCACCCATCTGCTGGAGGGGGGCGCCGACGTGCGGGTCGTGCAGGAGCTACTCGGCCACGCCTCGGTGACGACGACGCAGATCTACACGCTGGTCACCGTGCACGCGCTGCGCGAAGTGTGGGCCGGCGCCCACCCCCGCGCCCAATAGTTCGGCGCGGCGCTACCGCGACATCGACGCTAGCGCGACGACACGCCGCAGCGGAGCACGGTGGCGTCGATCTCGGTGATAGGTGACGCGGGTCAGCCGAGGTAATCGGATTCCAGCACCAGGTCGGAAACCAGTGACTGGTACTCGAGGTGGGCCTTGTGTTCGACCGTGTTCCACAGCTTGCCCTGCTGCTGACGCATGTACTCGCGGTACTTCGGAGCGCCCGGCACCCTGACGTTGTCGGCGACAGCGATCGAGCCGGTATGCAGCCAGCCCCGATCCGCGATGCTCAACAGGTCGTTCAGGTAAGCGTCCTTGTCGTGGTCGAGGAAGAGGAAATCGAGTGCACCAGAAGCGAATCCGTGCTCGGCGGCAAGCGCGTCGAGCGTGCGTCCGCCGTCGCCGATGGTGCCGACGACACACGTCACCCGGTCGGCGACACCGGCATGCGCCCAGATCCGCCGGGCGTTGGCGGCGTTGGCCTCGGCGAGTTCGACGGAAAACACCTTGGCGTTCGGGGCGACCCGCGCGATCCGCAGGGCGCCGTAGCCGCAGTAGGTGCCGAGTTCCAGCGCGAGCGCGGGGTTGGCCCGGCGCACGGCGGCGTCGAGCAGCAGCCCCTTCTCGTCGCCAACGTTGATCAGTAGCGATTTCTCGTACGCGAACTTGTCGATGGTGGCCAGTACGTCGTCGATATCGCCGGCACGGGCGTTGTCGAGGACGTACTCGATGGCGGCGGCTTCGCGTCCGTCGCCGATCTGGCCCGTCGTGGTGATGTTGCGTGCGCCGGTGGCCATCCGCAGCACCGACCACCTCAGCAGCGGTATCCGTCGTTTGAGATCCATAGCCACCCACGATAGCCGTGCCGAATGTGGGCCCGAATGTTGCTGGTGTGACTAAAGTTAACTCTGAATCGTGCTGCGGGCTCTACCAGCGATCTCCGCACGTATTCCCTGGTTATGTTGCCTGCGGGTCGCCCTGTTTACCCGCGCGAACCCGTTAGACTTTCCGACGATGTTCACTTTCGCAACACCCCGGGCATGACGACCGACTACCCGGACGGCGCCGTCGAGATCGGCTTGACGGGGCGTCCGCCGCGGGCCATCCCGGAACCGCAGCCGCGCACCTCGCACGGCCCAGCCAAGGTGATTGCGATGTGCAACCAAAAGGGTGGCGTCGGGAAAACCACGTCGACGATCAACCTGGGCGCCGCACTCGCCGAGTACGGCCGACGGGTGCTGCTGGTGGACATGGATCCGCAGGGCGCGCTGTCCGCGGGCCTCGGCGTTCCGCACTACGAGTTGGAACAGACCATTCACAACGTGCTGGTGGAGCCGCGGGTGTCGATCGACGACGTGCTGCTGTCCACCCGGGTCAAGCATCTGGACCTGGTGCCCAGCAATATCGACCTGTCGGCCGCCGAGATCCAGCTGGTCAACGAGGTGGGCCGCGAACAGACGCTGGGCCGGGCGCTGCATCCGGTGCTGGACCGCTACGACTACGTGTTGATCGACTGCCAGCCGTCGCTGGGCCTGCTCACCGTCAACGGGCTGGCCTGCTCCGACGGCGTCGTCATCCCCACCGAATGCGAATACTTCTCATTGCGCGGCCTGGCGCTGCTCACCGATAC
The DNA here is from genome assembly GCF_003112775.1 of Mycobacterium montefiorense. Lineage (GTDB taxonomy): Bacteria > Actinomycetota > Actinomycetes > Mycobacteriales > Mycobacteriaceae > Mycobacterium > Mycobacterium montefiorense. The sequence goes on from NZ_BFCH01000018.1 coordinate 554,800, forward strand.
CGTCGACAAGGTGCGCGACCGGCTCAACCCGAAGCTGGAGATCAGCGGCATCCTGCTCACCCGCTACGACCCGCGGACTGTCAACGCCCGCGAGGTGATGGCCCGTGTCGTGGAACGTTTCGGTGACCTAGTGTTCGACACCGTGATCACCCGGACCGTCCGTTTCCCGGAGACCAGCGTCGCGGGCGAACCCATCACCACCTGGGCGCCCAAGTCAACGGGTGCCATCGCCTATCGCGCCCTGGCCCGCGAATTCATCGACCGATTTGGCGCGTGAACGACACAGCAAACGGCGAGGCGCCACCGCAGAACGGCTCCGCGGCTGGTTTCCAAGTCCGCCTCACCAACTTCGAGGGGCCGTTCGACCTGCTGTTGCAGCTGATCTTTGCGCATCGTCTCGACGTGACCGAGGTGGCGCTGCATCGGGTCACCGACGACTTCATCGCCTACACCCGCGAAATCGGCTCCCAGCTGGACCTGGAGGAGACCACCGCGTTCCTGGTGGTCGCTGCGACCCTGCTGGATCTCAAGACGGCCCGGCTGCTGCCGGCAGGCCAGATCGACGACGAAGAAGACCTGGCGCTGCTTGAGGTGCGCGACCTACTGTTCGCCCGGCTCCTGCAATACCGCGCGTTCAAGCACGTCGCGGAGATGTTCGCCGAGCTGGAAGCCACTGCGTTACGCAGCTACCCGCGCTCGGTGTCGCTGGAGGACCCGTTCACCGAACTGCTCCCGGAGGTGATGATCGGTGTCGACGCCGAGCGCTTCGCCGAGATCGCCGCGATCGCATTCACCCCGCGGCCGGTGCCGACGGTATCCATCGGTCACCTGCACCAACTCAACGTCTCGGTTCCCGAACAGGCCCTGAAATTGCTGGGGATGCTCGAGGCGCGGGGCAGCGGCCAATGGGCCACGTTCTCCGAGCTGGTCGCCGACTGCGAGATGCCGATGGAGATCGTCGGTCGCTTCCTGGCGCTGCTCGAGCTGTATCGGTCCCGGGCGGTAGCATTCGACCAGTCGGAGCCGCTTGGCGTGCTCCAGATTTCGTGGACCGGCGAGCGTCCGACCACCGAAGCCATGGCGGAAGCCGAGGAGGAGCGGCGCTCGTGACCGAAGAATCGCCGGATATCGATCTGGGCATCGACCTCGATATCGGGATCCCGGAGATCGCCGAGGCAGCGCCGATGGAGCCCGAGGAACTCGGCTCCGTATTGGAGGCCCTGCTGCTGGTGGTCGACACGCCCGTCACCGACGAGGCACTGGCCGCGGCCACGGACCAACCCGTCTACCGCATCGCCGCCAAACTGCAGGTGATGGCGGAGGAACTCACCCAACGCGACAGCGGTATCGACTTGCGGAAAACCGGCGAGGGGTGGCGGATGTACACCCGCGCCCGGTTCGCGCCCTACGTGGAGAAGCTGCTGCTGGACGGTGCGCGATCCAAACTCACCCGGGCCGCACTCGAGACCCTGGCCGTGGTGGCATACCGCCAGCCCGTGACCCGCGCGCGGGTCAGCGCGGTGCGTGGCGTCAACGTGGACGCGGTGATTCGCACGCTGCTGGCGCGCGGGCTGATCACCGAGGCCGGCGTCGACGAGGACAGCGGTGCGGTCACCTTCGCCACCACGGAGCTGTTCCTCGAGCGGTTGGGGCTGGAATCGCTGACGGACCTGCCCGACATCGCACCGCTGCTTCCCGACGTCGACACGATCGAGGACCTGACCGAATCCCTGGACAGCGAGCCACGTTTCATGAAGTTGGCGGGCGGCTCATCGCCCGAACAGTCGCTGTCGTTCGACGTGGACCAGGATTGATGGTCGAAGATCAGGGGATCCGGCTGCAAAAGGTGTTGTCCCAGGCCGGAATTGCATCGCGCCGGGCGGCCGAGAAGCTGATTATCGACGGCCGCGTCGAGGTGGACGGGCAGGTGGTGACCGAGCTGGGCACCCGGGTCGATCCCGATACCTCCGTGATCCGCGTGGACGGTGCCAGGATCGTCGTCGACGAATCCCAGGTGTATTTGGCGCTGAACAAACCGCGGGGGATGCACTCGACGATGTCCGACGATCTTGGCCGTCTGTGCATCGGTGACCTGATCGAGCGGAAAGTGCGGGGCAACAAGAAGCTCTTTCACGTGGGGCGGTTGGACGCCGACACGGAAGGGCTGATCCTGCTGACCAACGACGGCGAGCTGGCGCACCGGCTGATGCACCCCTCCCACGAAGTGCCCAAGACGTATCTGGCGACAGTCAGTGGGACTGTGCCACGCGGGGTGGGCAAGAAATTGCGGGCGGGTATCGAGTTGGAGGATGGTCCGGCGCGCGTCGACGACTTCGCCGTGGTGGATGCGATCCCCGGAAAGACATTGGTGCGCTTGACGTTACACGAAGGACGCAACCGCATCGTCCGCCGGATGCTCGCAGCAATGGGATTCCCGGTGGAGGCGCTGGTGCGCACCGAGATCGGTTCGGTATCGCTGGGCAAGCAGCGGCCGGGCAGCATCCGGGCATTGCGCCAAGACGAGGTCGGGCAGCTGTACAAAGCGGTGGGCTTGTGATGATTGGCGTTGCTGTGGCGATCGACGGCCCCGCGGGAACCGGAAAGTCTTCGGTGTCAAAAGGATTGGCGCGAGCCCTGGGCGCTCGCTACCTGGACACCGGGGGCATGTACCGGATGGTGACGCTGGCCGTGTTGCGCGACGGCATCGACCCGGACAACGCCGACGCGGTCGCACGGGTCGCCGAGAGGGTGCAGATGTCGGTGGACTATACGCCCGATGGTGACCGCTATTGTCTGGCCGGAGAAGATGTCTCGGCCGAGATTCGCGGTGACCAAGTCACCGGTGCCGTATCGGCGGTGTCGTCGGTGCCCGCCGTACGCACCCGGCTTGTCGCGCTGCAACGCGAAATGGCTGACGGGCCTGGCAGTGTCGTCGTTGAGGGCCGCGATATCGGGACGGTGGTTTTGCCCGACGCACCGGTGAAGATCTTCTTGACCGCGTCGGCCGAAACCCGGGCCCGGCGCCGCAACGACCAGTACGTCGCCGCGGGACTGGCCGACGACTACGACGGCGTGCTGGCCGACGTGCGTCGTCGCGATCACCTGGATTCCACCCGGGCGGTGTCGCCGCTGCGACCGGCGTCCGACGCGGTGACCGTCGACACCAGCGACATGACCGAGGCGCAGGTGATCGACCATCTACTGGAATTGGTCAAGCAGCGAAGCGAGGCAGTGCGGTGACGCAGGACGGCACCTGGTCCGACGAAAGCGAATGGGAGCTCGGCGATTCCGACTCGGCGGAGTTCGGCGAAGCCGGTCCCGCGCCGGTGGTGGCGATCGTCGGCCGGCCCAATGTCGGCAAGTCGACACTGGTCAACCGGATTCTGGGACGGCGCGAAGCGGTGGTGCAGGACATCCCCGGCGTGACGCGCGACCGGGTTTCCTACGACGCGCTGTGGACCGGACGCCGGTTCGTCGTGCAGGACACCGGGGGATGGGAGCCGGACGCCAAGGGGCTGCAGCAGCTGGTGGCCGAACAGGCGTCGGTGGCGATGCGAACCGCCGACGCGGTGGTTTTGGTGGTTGACGCGACGGTCGGCGCGACCGCCGCCGACGAGGACGCCGCCCGGATCCTGTTGCGCGCCGGCAAGCCAGTCTTTTTGGCCGCCAACAAGGTTGACAGCGAAAAAGTCGAATCGGACGCGGCCGCCCTGTGGTCGCTAGGTCTGGGTCAGCCGCACGCTGTCAGCGCCATACACGGTCGCGGCGTGGCCGATCTGCTCGACGAGGTGCTGGCGAAGTTGCCTCAGGTGTCCGAAGCGGCGCCCGCGCCCGGTGGTCCCCGGCGGGTGGCGCTGGTCGGCAAGCCGAACGTCGGCAAGAGTTCACTGCTCAACAAGCTGGCCGGCGACGAACGTTCGGTCGTCCACGACGTGGCCGGAACCACGGTGGATCCGGTGGATTCGTTGATCGAATTGGGCGGCAAGACTTGGCGTTTCGTCGACACCGCGGGCTTGCGCCGCAAGGTCGGGCAGGCCAGCGGCCACGAGTTCTACGCCTCGGTGCGCACCCATTCGGCCATCGATTCCGCCGAGGTCGTGATAGTGCTGATCGACGCGTCACAGCAGCTGACCGAGCAGGACCAGCGGGTGCTCTCGATGGTGATCGAGGCTGGCCGGGCGTTGGTACTGGCCTTCAACAAGTGGGATCTGGTCGACGAAGACCGGCGCGAGCTGCTGGACCGCGAGATCGACCGCGAGCTGGCGCAGCTGCAGTGGGCGCAGCGGGTCAACATCTCCGCCAAGACGGGGCGTGCGGTACAGAAGTTGGTGCCGGCGATGGAGACCGCGCTGGCGTCGTGGGACGCCCGTATTGCGACCGGCCCGCTGAACACCTGGGTCAAGGAGATCGTTGCTGCCACGCCACCGCCGGTGCGCGGCGGCAAGCAGCCGCGCATTCTGTTCGCCACCCAGGCCGCCGCCCGGCCGCCGACATTCGTGTTGTTCACCACCGGCTTTCTCGAGGCCGGCTACCGGCGCTTCCTGGAGCGGCGGCTGCGCGAGACGTTCGGCTTCGAGGGCAGCCCGATCCGGATCAACGTGCGGGTGCGCGAGAAGCGAACCATCAAGCGCCGCTGACCTCAGCATTGCGTGTGCGTCCAGGGCGCCCTGGACGCACACTCGACGCCCTCACCGCACAACCGACGTTGACGTTCTTCGCTATGTGCGCCGAATTCCTGTATAACGGGTAAAGATGCCCGTACTGCGGGAATTATTGGAGGAACGGTGAGCGCGGCAAGATTCAGCGTGCAGGACAAATCGATATTGATCACCGGCGCGACCGGGTCTTTGGGCAGTGTGGCAACGCGCGCCCTGGCCGGCGCCGGCGCCCGGCTGACGCTGGCCGGAGGCAACACCGAGCGCCTGGCCAAGCTGGTCGACGAGGCCGGGCTGCGCGACGCGGCAGTGGTCGTCCGCCGCCCCGACACCCCGGCCGATGCCGAGGCCATGGTCGAGGAGGCCGTCGCCCGCCACGGCCGGCTCGATGGCGTCCTGGTCGCCTCCGGCATGAACCACGTCGCGCCCATCACCGAGATGACCGTCGACGACTTCGACGACGTGATGAAGGCAAACGCGAGAGGAGCCTGGCTGGTCTGCCAGGCGGCCGGACGGGTGCTGCTGCAGCAGGGCGGGGGAGGCAGCGTCGTGCTGGTCTCGTCGGTGCGCGGCAGCCTCGGCCATCCCGCGGGCTACAGCGCCTACTGCCCGTCGAAAGCCGCCACCGACCTGCTGGCCAAGTCGTTGGCCGCCGAATGGGGACCGCAAGGCATTCGGGTAAACGCCTTAGCCCCAACGGTGTTTCGGTCAGAGCTGACCGAATGGATGTACGCCGACGACGACAAAGGACGCGAAACCCGCGAGGCGATGTTCGCCCGAATCCCGTTGCGCCGCTTCGCCGAACCAGAAGACTTCGTCGGTGCGCTGATCTATCTGCTCAGCGACGTGTCGAGTTTCTACACCGGCCAGGTGATGTACCTGGATGGCGGCTACACCGCATGCTGACGCAGGAAGGATGACATAGCCATGAGTTTCACCTGGCCCCTCGGTGATGCCGAGTCGAAGCTGGAGTTCTACGACCTGTCCCACCCTTGGGGTCATGGTGTGCCGGCGTGGCCGTACTTCGAGGATGTCAAGGTCGAACGGCTGCACACCATGGCCAGAAGCCGCGTCCTCACCCAAAAGATCACCACGGTAATGCATTCCGGTACCCACATTGACGCGCCGGGCCACGTCATCGAAGGCACGCCGCTGCTCGATGAGATCCCGCTGAGCGCGTTCTTCGGCACCGGGGTCGTCGTGTCGATCCCGAAGAAGAAGTGGGAGGTTGTCACCGCCGAGGACCTGGAGAACGCCACGCCGCAGATCCGGGCAGGCGACATCGTCATCGTCAACACCGGCTGGCACCACACCTATGCCGACAGCGCCGAGTACTACGCCTACTCGCCGGGCTTCTACAAGGAGGCCGGCGAATGGTTCGCCGCCAAAGGTGTCAAAGCCGTTGGTACGGACACCCAAGCGCTGGACCATCCGATGGCCACCGCGATCGCCCCACACGGCCCCGCCGAATATACCGGCGGACTATTACCTTGGGCGGTCAAGGAATACGAAGAGCACACCGGCCGCAAGGTGCTCGACGACTTCCCGGAGTGGGAGCCGTGCCATCGCGCGATTCTGTCCAAGGGCATATACGGTTTCGAGAATGTGGGCGGCGACTTGGACAAGGTCACCGGTAAGCGCGTCACCTTTGCAGCGTTTCCCTGGCGCTGGGTTGGCGGCGACGGCTGCATCGTGCGGCTGGTGGCGATCACCGACCCCACCGGGAGCTACCGCCTAGAGACCGGGGCCTGAGGTGAGCGTCGACTCAGAAGAGGCCCGCGGCAACGGAATTCAGGTGATTGCCCGTGCGGCCGAGATGCTGCGGCTGCTGCAGGCACACCCGGCAGGGCTGAACCAGGCCGAGATCGGCGAGCGACTCGGCATGGCGCGCTCGACCGTGAGCCGGATCCTCAATGCGCTGGACGACGAAGGCTTGGTGGCCTCGCGCGCGGCGCGCGGTCGGTATCGGCTGGGCCCCGAGATCGCCCGGATGGCCGGCACCGTGCGCCGCAGCGTCGTGATCGACTTGCACCCGTTCATCGAAGAGTTGTCCCGCGAGCTGGAGGAGACCGTCGACGTATCGATCCTGGACGGCGATCGAACGACCTTCGTCGATCAGGTCGTCTCGCCGCATCGGCTGCGCGCGATTAGCGCGGTGGGCGAGTCGTTTCCGCTGCACTGCTGCGCCAACGGCAAGGCGCTACTGGCCAACCTGTCGCCCCAGGAACAGGCCCGAGCCGTGCCGAGTCGCCTCGCCCGGCTCACCGCGAACACCATCACCACACCGGCGGTGTTGCGCAAAGAGCTCGAGCGCGTCAAGGCCGAGGGCATTGCCTTTGACCGCGAGGAGCAGAGCGAGGGCATTTGCGCGGTGGGTGCGGTGCTCAAGGGTGTGAGCGACGAGGTGGTCGCGGTCAGCGTGCCAGTGCCTTCGCAACGGTTCTACCGCCGCGAATCCGAGCTGGCGCAGGCGCTGCGGGCGTGGGTCGAGAAGGTCAACGCCTGGTTCGAGAAGGCGGGCGACTAGGAGACTCGCAGGTCAACCACGCAATGGCCGGATGGGGATGCGGCTACGGTAGGCTTTCGACCTGCTGCCGGTGGACTCACTGGCGCACGGGCTGTGGCGCAGTTTGGTAGCGCACTTGACTGGGGGTCAAGTGGTCGCAGGTTCAAATCCTGTCAGCCCGACAAAGAGAAGTAAGCTTTGACGTGCACTTTTGCACGTCAGCCGGTTGATACCGCCGTTCGCCGTGGGACCAATTTGGGACCAGGCCCGCGCTCCGACTGGTCCGCCGACCCGTATGTGGTGTTCAGCCGCCAGGTGCCCTTGCAGGCGCCGGGACCAACACCGCCGGATTGATACGCGTCAGAAAGTCAGGCATTTCGTTCCAGCTGTTTAGCCACACGGTGTTCACGGCGAGCGAGCGAAGGTAGCGGTCCTTGACCGGGTTGCGACGCCCTTGCACCGTGTACGAAGCGGGCAGGTTCATTCCGTACACGAGGCGGATGTCGCCGTGAATGAGATTGAAGTTGGGGTCACTCAGGCTGAAGCCCACGAACAGAAATGCCGTGTCGATCATCTCGTTGCGCAAAGAGCTCAGCATTTCGGTGCGCCCAGCCCGAGCGCGCGCGTAATCGAGTCGGGTTAGAACGATGGTGTCCGGTTGATCGATCGACCCATGCAGCTTCACCAGATGGCGGGGCGGCCTTTCAGCACGCCGCACCTTGAACTGTTCCTCGGTGATGCTCACTCGTAGTGAGAGCTGCGCCTCTAGGTACGCGGCCTCGATCAGCTCGTCGTAGTTCGTCGTGAACAACAACGGCAAATCGAGCCGAACTAGTGCAGCGTGGCTAGGTGTGGTCTCAATGAAGTCGTAGCGAGACGTATCGAACTGAGCCAGAAGGAATTCTCGGTAGTTGGCCTCACCGACGGTTTGGCGAAATAGTTGGGCGCAGTCGGGAGGTCCTTCCTCTATGAAGAAGCTGCGCAACGACGAGTGCTCCTCTGGCGGCGATTGGAGCGCGATGACGCGGCACATGCGGCTGGTGAGCCACGGCCACGAAGGGAGGGGCAGACCATCGTCGTCGGGTGCCGGTCCGTCAAACGGGAGGTCGTGCGGCCACCAAGGGCCGTAACGGTCGTAATCAAACGTGGCTCGACTCTGAAGACGCGCCGCGCCAAAAGACAGGCCGGCTCCAAGAAAAACCATCAGTCGGCCGCCATCAGCGATCGCATCCCGGAGGCGTTGGACGAGTGCGGCGTTGCCGGGATCTTCGTGCCAGATCGTCACGCGGCTCATTCGGTCACTGGGACCTGCACGTCAACGGCCTTCGATGAAATTGCCGCAGGACCAGCACGGCCAGGCCCGTACGGTCGTATCAGGTGCTCAGCAGCCTGGGGAGGTGAGTTCACTTGGCGATATCGTCCGACATGCCTGATCCGTCAGCCAGGCCACTGGACTACGCCGGATTGCGGGCCGAAGTCGATAGCCTGGCCGAGGATTTCCTACCTGTGATCGGCAAATTCTGGCCACGGGTGGAGGATTGCAAGTCCCGATGGGAGTGGCACAGTTATGGGCTGCCCGACGGCCCGAACAAGCGTGTTGTTGAGGAGATCGTCACTCTGTTGAATCAGGTGCTCAAAGGCATCGGGGGCGCCGACAACAGACTGCTTGATGCTCACAGCAAGGCGGCTCACTATGTCGCCGGCGACTAGCAGCGCCGGTAATCGTTCCCTCGATCGCGGAGTATCTGACTGACGAGTGATTGTGTAAAGGGCGCCTCCGGCGTGACGTTGTCATGGCTCCGCCACCCTTGACACAACCGCTCGTAAGCGCAGGATTGCCGTTTATCGGGAAGCTAGGAGTCTGGATCCAGACCTTGAGGTGGACGCGTTGTCGTCAATTCCCCTATACAACACGGAGATTGCGCGCTGTTGCGGTGGAGAGGTGCTTGGTCAGCAGCTCGCCTGCGTCCGCAACCGACTGCCGGTCCGGATGTAGGTAGCGCTGGGTAGTCGTGATGCTGCCGTGGCCGGCGATCTTGCGGAGACTGTGGAGCGGAACCCCGGCATCGGCCATCCACGTCAACCCCGTGTGGCGAAGACCATGACGCTTGAGCTGCTCATAGCCAAGTTTGGTCACCACGTCATCCCACGAGGTCGCGTCACGGAGCGTCGCAGTGGTGATTCGCCCGCCCCTAGGGCTGGTAAAGAGCCGGGCATCCGAGTCGCCGCCGGCAACTTCGATCCGGCGTTTGACTAGATCGTGGATTGCCTCGATCAGCGGCACCTGACGTGCTCGCCGACCCTTGGTGTTCTTGTCGACCAGGCCGCCGCCAGATGCGGTGGTCGTACCGTCTCCGAGTTCTCCGGGCCTTCCGGTGGGATCATTCGAGCAGCACGGTCCCTACCTTCCGCTCGTCGCCGACACATTGATCGCCAGCGTGATCAGCAAATCGATCACTAACCAGCACAACGCGTTTCAGCTTCCTGCTCTGGCATTTGGGTGCTCCCACGAGCATTCTGATTTTCCAGGAACGGTCAGCATCTCTGCTGCGACGTTGAGCAGCATCGTTGGGGACGTCATCGAGTCACTGACGAGCCAGGGAACACGCGGCCTCCTTATCGTCAACGCGCACGGCGGCAACTACGTCCTGTCGAACGTCGTGCAAGAGGCGAATGCGTTGGGCCAGATTAGGGTTGGGTTGTTTCCGACTCGTGATGATTGGACCGAAGCGCGGCAAGCCGCGGGAATTTCCAGCACGAATCACGACGACATGCACGCCGGTGAACTCGAAACGTCGATCCTCCTTGCCTCGCACCCGGATTACGTCCGAAACGGATGGCTGACGGCTGACCACAGCGCGCCCGACCGCAGGCACTTAACCACCGTTGGAATGAGCGCGTACACCGACAGTGGCGTAATCGGCTATCCCTCACGAGCATCCGCCGAGAAGGGACGTGTGGTTATTGACCATCTCGGCAAGGCAGCGGGGGATCTGATCGCGCTCCTTGTCGAGCCACGCGCTTAATCGCAGGGTTGTGCCGGCTCCCGTCCGCTGGCGCTCCCGTCCGCCGTCACCGACCAACCGGCCGCCTACAAGCGGACGCGTCCGAGCCACCGTCTGCACCGGTGTGAGAATTTTCTTTACTGGGATCGAGAAGGTCCGGCGGCGCGCGATTCCGGCGTAGGTCGAGGCTTCCGCCTCTAAGCCTTATTTGGTGGCAGACTCCGAGCAAGTGCTGAAGGGAGACGCTCGATGGTTCGGAACTGTTGGTGAAGTGGCGTGCCGGCCCCGATGGACTTCATCTGTTCGACCGCAACACGGGCCTAAACATACTTTTCGACGAGGCCGATGTCGCAAAATCGTCGTGGGCCCCCGCTCCTCGTCAGGTATCAATTGCACTTACAAACGCGTGCGAACTGGCCTGCCCATTCTGTTACGCGCCAAAGAGTGCCGCTACGGTTGCCGCCGGCAGCCTTTGTTCATGGCTTGACGAGCTCGACGCAGCTGGCTGTCTTGGGGTCGGTTTCGGCGGCGGGGAGCCGACTCTTTACCGGCGGCTGCCAGAGGTGTGCCGATATGCCGCAGAAAATACGGCGCTCGCGGTCACAATGACTACGCATGGCCACCGCATGACCCCAGAGCTGATCGATGCACTTGTCGGGCATCTGAATTTTGTCCGTGTGAGTGTCGATGGGGTTGGGGCGACATATGAAGCGTTGCGAGGCCGCCCGTTTTCTCAGTTGCTGTCGGCGCTCGATCGGATTGGCGACGCGTTCAAATTTGGGTTGAATTGTGTAGTCAACGAGATGACACTGTCGGATCTTGATGCCATAGCGGACCTCGCATCTACGGTCGGTGCTGCGGAATTGCTACTTCTTCCTGAGCACGCCGTTCGCGCTCGATCCGGCTGTAGGTCTGAAGTACTTGGTGAGCTACACGCCTGGGTTGGAACCTATTGCGGGCCAGTTCCGTTGGCGATCGGACAGGGCGAACTCGGTCCAGTTGCGGTAGCTCGACCGCTTCCCCACGAAACTGGTTTGCGTGCCTATGCACATATCGATGCGTCGGCTAACCTCAGGCGCAATTCGTATGGCGCAAATCGGGAGAAAATCGACCATCGCGGTGTCATGGCGGCTGCCAGACGGCTCGAAAGGAGAGACGCGGAATGAAGATTTGGTACGGCTTCGGCACCGAGCATTCAATGGATCTCGTGATGATCGGCAGATTCCAAGATGTCGCAAGTGCTCAGACGGCTAAGGAGGTGATCGAAAAGCTTGCCGCGGCGATCCGTATCGAAGAGAAGGAGGATCGCTTGATTGTCGGCGAGCATACCGATCGGTATAGCGAGGATCTTCTAGACCTTTTGATTGAACTTGGCATCCATAACGTCAAACCGGACGAACTTGAGCAGTTCCTGTATGACGTCAATGTGCGTCGCCGTGGAGATTCGATTGTCATTACAACCGATGAGATCGACGTTCAGGCGTTCCTGAAAATCATGCTCAATAAAGGGGCACGGGTGGAGGTTTACTCCAGACATCAGCATCCCGATTCTGACCCTGTGGATGTGGCTGATGTGGCCGGACCGTGATGCCTGACCTTAATTGGGACGCTTTCCTTGCGCTAACTGGAGATGCACGCAATAACTTCGAACGGATCTGCCGCGCCGCCACGTCGCACGCGTATGGCCGGTATGGCCGTCTCGCAGCACAAGCGCAACAGCCTGGCGTGGAGTTCCACCTCCAAATTGAGCGAGCAGGCTGCGCACTAGGGGATGCTGGTCGTTGGTTCGGCTGGCAGACCAAGTGGTGGTCGCTAGGTTCGGGTCGACCCATCGGCACGACTCGACGCGACGACGTCATCGACTCGATCAGGGTCACGGAGAGACATATTCCGGAAATCACTGACTGGGTGTTGTGGACCAGATATCCGCTCACTGCCGGAGATCAAGAATGGTTTTTCGAGCTCGACACAGATATGGAGTTGCATCTCTGGACCGAGACCGAACTCGACGAGCTACTTTTCGGCGACGCGGAATTGCTGCGAGAGACGTACTTTGGAGACTTGATCCTCACTGCAGGACGCCTGGCTGATTACCACGAGCAGGCCGCCGCGGAGGTCGGCGACAGGTGGGTTTCGGAAGTCCATCAGCCGTCGCCGGCCGAGCATGCCCTGCGTCGGATGCTTGCCGAGCCGGAAGGCTGGAAAGACCTACAGCGATTTGGCCGGGACATCGAACGGTTCACCGAAGTTGTCGACGGTTCTTTGGCGAGCATGCAGACATCGTTCGCTTCCCAGGTCGAGTCAATTCTCAATACAAGTCGCAACCTAGTCGACGTGCTCAAGGACATATATGGGCAATTCGACCGGGTCCAGTCATCGGCGTTGATTGGCATTGGTCGTCGGCCCGTCCCGGTCGTAGACACCGCGATGTACAAGACCGTTCGGCGACTCCGAGCATGCCAGCACGCTTCGGCCCTTCCGGTGACGAACCTTCTCGCTCACATGCGCGATGCGGCGGACTTAGCCGCTAACGTCGAGGAGCATCTCACAACTCGCATCGCGGTCGTTAAGGGCGAGGCTGGATTTGGCAAAACACAGCTCGCCGCCAACATATCGGCACCTACTGCATCTCGCCCAGCTGGAATATTGTTATTCGGCGGTCGGCTGTCGGTGCGGGGGAGCCTTGACGATCTTGCCCATCAAGTTGTGGTCGCAGGATCACCGCTGCATTCATTCGAGGCACTGCTTGCAGCAGTCGACGCCGCTGCCGCTCGCGCTGGGTGCAGACTGCCGGTCGTGATAGACGGTCTAAACGAGGCCGAAGCTGCCACGACCTGGACCCCTCTTCTGCGAAGACTAATCACGAAGCTAGAAAAATACCCGTCGGTCCTCGTTGTATGCACAGTCCGAGCATCTTTTTTCGATGACGCCGTGCCAAGCGAATTTAATGAGATTCTGTCGCTTGAAGGGTTCGACGAAGATTTAGACGAGGCGATCGAGCGTTACTTTACGTACTACAAGATTGATCCAGCTGACGCTGAATTGCCGCGCGAGGTGTTGAACCATCCGCTGTCCTTGAAGATCTATTGCACTGTGGCCAATCCAGAGCGGAAGGAGCTAGTTAGTGTCGAGCGGCTTCCGGCCACGCTTTCGGCCATGTTTGAAGACTTCTTACTAGCAATCGGTCGTCGCGTGCACCAACTCAATACAGCCATCCAGCCGTACGAGGTCGCGCAAGCGCTGGACGCGCTGGGTAAAGAGCTGTGGGAAACGCGCGCTCGCTATGTATCACAAGAGCGGGCGAGAGAACTATTCGGTGACGCGGGCGGCTGGCAGCGTAGCGTCCTCGCCGCACTTGAGCGTGAGGGAGTTCTAATACGTCAGCCTGGTGAGGTGGGCGGGGCCAAAGTCGGTCTGGTGTACGACTTACTCGCCGGCCACGTAATTGCTAGCAGCCTGCTCCGAGCGCAAGGGGCCGGGATCGCCGACCTCGTAGCCAACGATGAAATGACGAAGATTTTTGCCGGACCATTTGATGAGCGACACCCTCTCGCGGTCGATACATTCGAGGCGCTGGCCGGTCTGATGCCCAGGAGAGGCGCACCCCAGCTCTGGCAAGTGGTACCGCGCCCGCTGCGATTGGCCGCGCTTCTCCGCGCGGCCACCCTGGAAGCCGACCATTTGGATTCCGCGACTGTTAATGCCCTGGCTGAGAACGTTGACGCACTTCGATGGAGACGCGACGATCTTTTCGACCGGCTGTTTACTACGCGGGCGGCCCCCCTTCATCCGCTCAATGCGGAGTTTCTCGATCGAGTGTTACGTCCCCGAGGCGTCGCCGACCGCGACCTGCGTTGGAGCGAATGGCTCCGCAACCATGCAAGTTCGCTCCGGGCTGACGCCAACGCTCTTGCCGCTCGTTGGAGGGCGAAATCGGATCGATCGAGCTCTGATTACTTACGGGCACAGTGGTTAATGTGGACACTCACCAGTTCTGATCGAGCGTTACGAGATGCAGCCACCGCCGCCCTTTATTGGTTCGGCAGGTGCGGCGCTGACGGACTGTTCGCTATCGCTGCCGACGCGCTCACGATCAATGATGCCTATGTTGTCGACCGGATGACTGCAGTTTCCTACGGGGTCATGACGTCAAAACAGCTGCCCGAGAAGGGATTTGACGAGCCACTCTCGTCCCTCCTTCGCCATCTCGCAGACGCTTTTACTGGCGAAGCGGCGCTCGCGCCCACCTGGCATTCGCTGACCCGACATTACGTTTCGAGCATGTTCGAGTTTGCGAGCCGGTTTTACCCAACGGCAATACCTCCAGAAGTGAAGGTACCCTTGGCGTTTGTAAGAGCGCCAATTGCCGAGCCTTTACGTGAGGGTGATCCACGGCGCGATGAAGCGGACCACACTCTGGGGATGGATTTCGGTAACTACACTCTCGGAAGGCTTTTTCGGGACCGATCAAATTATGACGACGACCACCCGGCTCACCGAGATGCGACCGATCACTTGCTTGGCGTGGTCTACGCACTAGGATGGCGCTCGGATCTCTTTGAGACGATTGAGCGCGAAATCATCTCTGCCGGAAGGGAAGACGATCCTGGTCGCCTCGAGCGCTATGGCAAGAAGTACGGATGGGTGGGGCTCTACACGGTGGCTGGGATGCTTGCCGACGAGGGCCAGAGTTCTGAGGTAGTCGAGGTCGACATCGACCCGACGTTCCCTCAGGCCCCCCCCTGTTGTCCCCATGGAGATACCGACGTGGGCGAGACGGACACCGGCCGTCGATCGTCGTTGGCTGCGTACGGGATTAATTAGGGTGCCGGATGAGTTCCTCACGCCTCCGATTCTGGGAGACGACGCAGGTCCGTGGATTCTCGTGCACGCGGAGATGGAGGCGAGCGACATCGCAACAGGGCGTAGCACCTACGGGCTGTTCAACACTGTCCTTGTGGATAAGGCGGATCTGAGTCGGCTTATCGAAGCCTTTAATGCCCTGCCTCATCCCGGACGAGACCCGATCGATGTGCCCGGCGATTACTACATCTTCGCAGGTGAGATTCCGTGGCACCACAGATTCGCAGCGCCCGAGTCGGGTCTGGGTGTCGACGATATCTATATGGAGGAGTTTGGGGCTCGCGAAGGTACGCTGCAGTTTGAGCGATTGTCGCACAGCTTCATTTGGGAGAACTACCACAGCCATGAAAATCAAGCCAATGGCTATGTCCCTAGCCGCCTATTCTCAGATCGATTCGATCTGAGGAGTATACCGGCGGGGTTTGATCATGTGGAACCGTCGGGCGCGTCTGCAGCGCGCTGCTTCTCGGCGCCTATCGGCTTCAAGCCGGACGATGAAATCTTATATCTGCGTGACGATCTCGTCCGACAGTACGCTGGCGACCGCGCCATAGTCACCCTAGCGTTCGGCGAAAGGCGGACACAGTTCACCTGGCCGGAAAGACCAGTAGGTTCGATAAAACGAGCTTATATAGACCACGAGAATGTATGGCGTTTGGTGAAAGTCCATTAGGAATCTCCGTCGCACGAACGAAGGCGCGCAACGTGGCCACCTCATCCTTCGGTCGAGTGTGACGTGCTAGCGAACCCTATGCTTCATCGCTCTAGGCGAAGGGACGCCGCACCCGATTGACCTGAAACTGAGTTCGCTTCGCGAATACCGTTCGAGCGACACTTGTCGGTGCCGAGATGCAGAATCGCGGCGTCATTCGGTTGTGTGCCGGCCCTGACCGAGTCGTCGTTGTTGGTCCTTGCCGTATATCCGATCTTCGCGCGCAGGAGATTGATCTGGCACTTGATGCTCTGCAACGTGGCGAGCGCCGTATCGTCACCGACGAGGATGGCGATCCTCGACTTATCTAGGTCCCTTGCTGCGCAACCGATCTGTGTGGCGTCCTACACCGGATATGTTCAGATCTCTGGTACCACAAGGCATTCGTGATGCTGAGTGAACTTCGCGTCTCCCAATATCATCCATCGCCGTTCAACCGCTCAAGCCGACGACGAATTGGAGAAGCGACCTGCCGCAGCTTCCTGTGATCAAGAGCAACGTTTGAAGCTGCCGCGCATCCTTGCAGATCTCGCAACCGTCCATGGTGTAGCGGTGTGGGGCCAGACGTACCCTGTTGCGAGGTTGAGTGATTACTCGTCAAGTTGTTGGAGGCGGACTGCGGCGCGGTCTCCGGCGGCAGCCAGCCCGTCGACGATGCGGTGATACTTAGTTTTCACCTCGCCGAGTATTAGTCCAGAGCCGCGAAGCTCACTGAACCACTCCTCAAGGTAGTAGAGGCGGTTAGCGATCAGGTCGTAGCGGCCGCCCGCAAGAGTCTCAATCCAGTCCAGCTCGACGGAGTTTTGCCATGCTGTCGGGGCGCTCTTGCCGAACTTGATCACGGCATCAATCGCTTTGGGCTCCCATCGAGCGAGGCTTAGCCACCGCCTGCCAAGGTCTCCGAGGTCAGCCGGTTGTATCCAGTGCTTGCGGGAATTGGCAAAAGTACCGTCGATGTCGGGATCCCAAGGATGCGGGCGGGGAGTGGGCATCAACGCGGCGACCATGTAGTCGAACCAGTGGTGTCCGGCTTTGAGGCTTGTTCCCTCACCTACCGCGTCGAGCGCAGCCTCTAGCGCCCAGGGCCAGAATTCGCGCATTAACGATCGAGTCTGGTCGTCGTAGGTGAAGACCGTTGCGAAGCCATCGAACAATTGATGCAACGCCTTCGAACTCGTAGCGAGCGTCTCGATGAACGCTTTGACTAGCTCCCGGTCGCCGTCCAGGGTGATGGAGATCATCCGTCGGGCGATCGGTTCGTGCTTGGTCTCGTGATGGTCATATCCTTCTTCCCACCAGTGCGCGAGGCCGCGGCGGTAAGCGTCCCATAGGGGAGCCCACAGAGCGCCCACTGCGTCTCGCACACAGGGCACCTGCCGAGCGTCGACCACGCAAGACAGCGGCATGCGTAGCCGATTGACTAGCAACGCGTCGTGAGCGACTGTTGGCAGCCTTTCGTGGAAAGGCGGAAGTAGCGGATCGGGTTCGCGACGCTGGGTCTCTTGGTTCCAGGGGCCCAATCGGCAATCGTGCAGGCCTTCAATGGCAGCTGCCCAAGCCGGCCCATGCCGTTGGCAATCGCCGGTGATCGCGTCGAGGTCGCACGGTTCATCCCATAGGGGGTCACAGCCCTTCACGTAGATCGCACGAACCTCATCGAAGAGACTGGTCGCAAGGGCCCGGAGGGCGCTGTCGACACGGTCTCGGTTGAGATCTAGGTTGTCGAACGCGGGCAAAAGCAAGAGAGGCACAGCTCCCGCCGCTGCGCGATCGGCGCCCATCGAAAACATCGAATCGTGGTAGCTCATCCCGTCGATCTGGGGATTCTCCGAAGCCAACAAAGTGGCTTCGACGGCCCAACGAAGGTCGGCGTCACCGATTGTCGCGAGTCTGAGTGCGTGTGAGCGCACCGCGGCAGCGGCGACGGAGACCAGTCCGTTCTCGGGCCAGAGAAAATCTGCAGGGGCGCTTGACTTTTCGTCTATCTCACGTGCAGTCGCGAGGTCCTCGGCCAAGTCTTCGACGGGCCATTCGTTGGGGTTCTCGTTAAAGCGTCCGTACCTATTCTGGAGTTCGTAAAGCGCGTTGGTCGCCTGCAACTCCGCGTTGCGAGGAGCCAGAATGCGCTCGATCGGTTCGGGCCGTTCGAACTGAATCAGGATGTGATTACCACTTGTGCTGACGCGGTAATTCTCGATGCGAAACTCGGCCGCCCAGCTTTCGATCAGCGCCAAATATTCGGCGAAGTTGCCTTGTGCGTCCTGCAGGCTGGCGCGGGCAGATGCGACGAGCTTGTCGCCGAGTGCGCTGAGTCGGGCGAGGCGTTCCTCGTCACCAGCTACCCGAGCGTTGATAACCATCCCGCCGACAGTCTCGTGGAACGTCCAGCGCCGCTGATCGGACCCCGTGAGTGTGTCCGCATCTGAATCCCTTGCTCGGAAGCCGTGGTCGTTGGCGACGCGCGCACTCTCCAGGTGCCAGATATCGGGAGAGACCAAGAAAGGGTCGAGCAAGTCGCCAACCGCCTTCGGGTGACGGGTGAGGAACCCGACGATCAATCCGGGCACAGCGAGGTTGTGACAATCGGTGAGCAGAAGTTCGAGAATCTTTCGCGCGGGGAGGTCGATCTTCTCGAACAGATGGTCAATGAATCGCTCCAATGCGAGGAGCGCGCTCATGCAGGCGTAGGGGCCCACACCGGTTCCGCGATACCAGGTCCAGACGCTGCCGTCCCCGACGAACAACCGCTCGCCCAAACCGGGGAGATCGAGGCGGACCCCTTCGAGTTCTTGGGGTCTGTTGCCGTCGTTACGGTATGTCAGCATCTTCTCAACGCGGAACTTCGCCGCATGGTTGAGCATCCGATTGATGAAGCCGATCGTTTCGAGAGGCCGAGTGTTCAGCAGTCTGAAGAACGGGCCGTAGAACCACGCTGCGGCAGAGACACCGAAGCCCGGCCAAAGACCATGCTTTAAGTCCCGTATGCCGTCATCGAGATCGTGGCCGCCCCAACGGTTGCGGGGATCTGGCAGTTCGATGTAATAAGCCTCAGCGAGGTGGAGAAGCAACTCGGGGCAAGCTTGCGACATGCTCAGCGACGCCACAAACGACTCAACCGCGGGATTCAGATTGCCTGGACGTTCTTGAGCGACTGCTCGCAGCCACGCTTCAGCACGATTGTCAACGTCTGGCCCCAGCGTGGCGAGAGCCTCGATGGCGAATTCGTCGTACAGCCGCGGGTCGTCAGCCAGGACAGTTTCGCGGACAGCTTGCCGGAGGCCGTCAGGCTGGGGATGGGAGGAGGCCATCCCACGCAGCCACGCGAGGACAAGGTCTTTGATGAGGTCATGGACAGTGCGATGCCCGAAACCTGGAATATGTCCAATGGTGGGACGTTCACAGAAGGCGACTCTGACGAGCGGTGCTAGTGCGAACGGATCTCCGATTGTGCCGTTGACGTAGCGTGCCTCGGCTAGGCGGAGAAGGGTCGCCATTGGCGCACCATCGTCCGCAGTTAAGGCATTCCAGAGTCCTCGGATGGCCTGCTCCGCGTTTCCGAGTGTCAAGAGAGCCTCGAACGGAATCTCCGACCATCGCTCCCCGTGTTCGCTGGCGATCTGCGCGAACTGAGTTGCGAGTGCGTTCCAGGCGCTCGGCTGCGGCGTGACGAGTGCGGCTTGGCATCCGAGTCGCGTTGCGCGAATGGACCACCGAGGGGCGCCGGCCGTCGCCAGCGCTTGCCAGCCTTCGACGATGAAGAGTCTGCAGAGGGCGAAATCTCTGAACAGATCAGTTGAGAACTCGTCTCCTGGAGACAGTGCGGGGTTGTTCGGTAGCCGGAGGACTCCGCCAGACCGCAATTCGGCGGCGGCAGACCCCGGGACATAATCGCAACGCAGGCCGAGATTGCGTTTGGCGACTGCCAGCGTCGCTTGTTCGCGGTCGTCTGGCGACGCCATTCCAGCTGGGCGCTCCTCGTCGCCTCGAATCAAACTGCGCCATACGGCGCTGAATACGTCGGCTTCGCAAAGGAATTCCGCAGGATCAAGTTCTTCATCGGTGCGCAGAAGGGCATCAACCAAGCCAGGACGACCGAGTAGCCACTTTGCCCGCCCATCGCTACCCAGCCGTGCGAGCGTCGGGAAAGTTCCGGCCAACTGGTCGCGCTCGTCCTGCGTCAGGGGCCCGAGGATGACCTCGGTTGGCGCAGCGCAAATTCCAGCCAAGCCGGCTGATTTTGCCAGGACTTCTCGAACCTGTCGCGATCCATCGGTGCGGGTGACGGCGACGAGGCCGACGCCTGTTTTCAGGGCCGCAACGGAAAGCGCCTGCAAGACGGCAGCTTTGCCTTCAAGCGCCGATTCGGCGCCGTCGACCAAGATGAGTCTTACGGATCCTGTTTCGCTGGTGGCCAGTACCTCGTCGAGCGAGAATCCGCCGAGGAGACCCTCGAACTCGGACGGGTTCTGGGGCAAGTCTCGCAGGCTGAGGATGGTGATCGCTGCGCCGTCGCTCCGGAGTGTCTCTGCGACACGGAGGCACAGTGCAGACTTCCCGACATCCGGTTCACCCGTGACGACGAGCGAACCAGTTGAGCCGCCCGCCGATTTCATGGCAGCGTCGACGCGCGATCGCTCCACTAATCGCTCTAGCTCAAGGGTTTCAGAATTAGTGCGCAAGGACGGACTGATTGAATCGCGGAGGCGTAAGCCTAGCCTGTCCACTACCGCCCACGCGCTGGCGTACCTCGGGGACCTTAGAAGCCGGTAGTCACTAAGGTTTCGACGGATCACTGATTGGTCTAATACCGCTCCTTGAGGTGCCCATGTGCCGACGAGCTCCTCAATCCGGGAGAAGAGCGCATCGGCGGTCGCCGGTGTGCCGTCATGAAGAACACGTTGCAGCGTGTTCACGGCCACCGTTCGGTCAGCGCGGTCAGTTCTCTCAAGGCGGAGCGTGCGAACGGTGAGGCTGGACAGTAGGCGCCACGCGAGCTCCACGCTTGCAAACCCGGAGGCCGCTGCCAGGCCATCGGCAGCCTGCTCGACAAGCCCCTTGATGTGTTCGTATCTGTCACGGACACGCCCGTTCGTGCGCCCCGGCTGGGCGAGTCGGACCTCAAGCTCTTCGCCGCTTGGCATGGACCGCGCGATCTCAGCGAGATCAGAAAGTTGGGTGATTGCGTTGGCGTTGGTCGACGCGGCAAGGACGAGCCGCCAGCGGCCGGCCCACACCGTGGCCCACTGGTCGAGGACGACCGCCAGGAAGTCGCGGATCAACGGAACGGAGGCGGTGTCACTCCGGGTCAGTAAGGGGCTCCGGCGTACGGCGATCGACGACCGGTACACCTCGTCATGCCTGTCACGTCCTTCGATCAGGATGTCGTCGACATCGCCCTGGTCACTCGCTTGCAAGCGAATCGAATCGAGGGCAAGGGAGTCTCCGAGCTCGGTCAGGGCGTCGCCTGCGAGTAGACCAGCGATCAGGTATGCCGCGTAAGTGTGCTCTAGGCGAACTCCTCCGCCGCCGGTTGAATATGGGCTCGACCTGGTGGGGGCTGAGCTCGCCGACGGCACCACTTCCTGCAGCCATTCGCTGATCGAAGGATGCGAAACCACCAGCCGCCACAATGTTGCGCGCCCGGACCTCTCTGATGTCACGAAGCCGGCTTCACCGAGCCTTCGGAGCGCATCGTTCGCCGTGGTTGGTGCGACGCCCAATGCGCTGGCAACCTTTCGGCCCGACAGCGGTTGAGT
Source organism: Mycobacterium montefiorense (assembly GCF_003112775.1). Classification (GTDB taxonomy): domain Bacteria; phylum Actinomycetota; class Actinomycetes; order Mycobacteriales; family Mycobacteriaceae; genus Mycobacterium; species Mycobacterium montefiorense. Next base: position 576,297 of record NZ_BFCH01000018.1, read on the forward strand.
GCTTTCAGCGAGCAGGGACAAGGTTCGATACTCAGTTTCGCTGAGTGTTGCCTGGAGGGTCTCGGTCGCGGTCGCCACAGAATTACCATATGTCATGTCCAGAAAATATGGACATAGCTCGCGCGGCCGGCGAGTCGGCGGGTTATGTCCTACGGGTGTGCACGTTCACGCCTGTCACAGCAGCCGCCACGTGCGACCTGGGCGACGTATTGGTTCTGACCACGGGCGGGTGGCCAGGGGAATGCATTAATTGAGAGATTCTCGTATGATGTTGCGAGAGGGAATTGAGAGATTCTCGTATCGTGTTGCAGAAGAGCGGGGAGGTGAAGTGTCGATGTCGACCACACGGGGCCATTACGACCGCGACGGTGTGGATGCCACCCGGCGGTCCATCTTTGCTTCTCGCAACCGGTTCTGGCGTACGTCCGACATGGACACGGCTCCCTCGACTGCACAGCGGTTGCTGGCCGAACTGGTGGCACAGGGGGAATTGCGCCACATCCGTAAGGGGCTGTACTGGCGCGGCATCAAAACACCGCTGGGTATGGCGCTACCGACGCCTGACACATTGGCTACTGAACTTGTCGGGCGAAAGGGCATCGGCCCAGCGGGGCTCTCGGCAGCGAACGCGTTGCGGCTGTCCACCCAGATTCCCCGCCGCGCTGAGTATGCCGTGGTGGGCCGCCCGCCGACTGGCGGTCCAACGGTGCATTTCGTGGACCGTTCGGCTCGCCGCGGTCGCGCTGAGCGAGCGCTGAACCCGACCGAGGTGGCGACGTTGGAGGTGCTCGATGGGTGGGAGAGGGTGATCGAGACTGGCCCTGGCGAGGCGATGGAGCGGCTAACGGGGCTCATCACCTCGGGCGTTATCGACCCTGACCGCCTCGCTGGCGCAAGTGGCACTGAATCCGGTTCCGTGCGCGCACGGCTGCGCCACCTGCTGCACCGCGCGGGGCGCGCGGATCTCGCTGACAAGATGTCGGCCGCCGACCCGCGAGTTGAAGCCAAGGCCCTGGCCGGTCTGATCGCTGCTTAAACGTGGCACTTTGGCGTGAGGACGATCCAGAGGTTTTCGCGGCCACGATCGTTGCCGCTGCTGAACAGCTCGGCGTGCAGCCCCTCGCGGTAGAGAAGGATTACTGGATCTGTGAGGTGCTGCGCGCGATCGTTACCGCTCACCGCGAGGAGATCGTATTCAAGGGCGGTACGAGCCTGGAGAAGCTGCGAATTATTCAGCGCTTCTCCGAGGATCTCGATCTCCTCGTTCTAGGCGACTACGCCAACGTTCGTGCCGCCAAGCGGGCGATGAAGACGATGCTGGACACGGCAGCGTCGGCGATTGGCGTGGAGTACCGCGACCGGAAGTCGGCCGGCGACTTGGGAACTGCCACGCAAGAGGCTTGGCTGGACCTACCTCTCGCCCATAGCGACCAGTCAGGCGGACTTGCTGACCCTAAATCGGTTCTCGTCGAACTGGGCCAGACCGGCGGACCAAAACCGGCGCTGCAAGCGCAGGTTGAGTCGCTTCTGTACCGGGAGCTGAGGGCGACGGACCTCGTTGGTGGTCAGTGGGACGACCTGCGGCCGTTCGAAGTGACGATCCTGCACCCAGGACGCACACTCATCGAAAAGCTGTTGCGGGTCAACAACTTCGTCGTGGACCCAACCAAACGCACCACCTTGCATGGGCTGCCTCGTATCGGGCGTCAGTTCTACGACATCTGGGCACTGTTGGAGGACGCCTCCGTCACGACGCTGCTCGCTGACACGGTAATGGTTAGCGACATCCTCGCCAACGTATTCGAAGTGTCGCAGGCTTTCGGAGGCGATCATCCAATACCCGATGGAGGCTTCGCGGCCTCCGAAGCGTTCAATCCAAGCGGCGAGTTCGCGACAGACCTTCGCCGGGAGCACAACACCGCAATGGATACGTTCCATTACGGCAGCGAAAGGCCAACATTCGATGAGGTGCTGGAGCGAGTCCATTCGTGTTCGAAGCTCCTTGACCTCGAACGGGATTGACACGATTGCGCGTCGACAGCACCAAGGAATGGACCACGGCCAACCTCGCTGTCGTTGGGACCACTGTGGGACCACACGTCATGCGCGATGCTGAACGACCTGCGCGTCTGTATACGGTACGCACTGCCTTCAAGCTACGAAGACTGCGCGCGAACTGCGCAAACAAGCTGCCGCTACTTCCTGGGGGTCAAGTGGTCGCAGGTTCAAATCCTGTCAGCCCGACACAGGTGTTTGGCCCACATTGGTCGCCGGTTTCCTCGGCAGAAACGCCGCGGGGATAAACATCAACCCGACCAGGACGACCGCCACCACGAATACGAAGCAGTAGGCGTGAGATAGGTCGTGCGACACGTTCCTCATGAAGTCGGAAGCCAGCGCTCTGCGGGGTATTGCCGACGGGTCGACTCGCAGTCCGAGCCGGGCGGCATTCTGTCGCAGGATTGCGATTTTGTTTGCAGCGGAGATGTTTTCGCTGCGATTGAACTCGTTGGTGAGGATCACCGACATCAGCGCGGCACCTATCGACCCGGCAATCTGCTGATTGACGCTAATTAGCGTCGAACCCCGCGCGATCTGATGCGAGGCCAAGGCCTGCACCATCGATCCCGACAGCGGCATCATGGTGCAGCCCATGCCCATGCCCATGATCGCCACCCCGGCGAGCAGCGTTGGCAGGTAATGCTCTTGGCTGGCGGCACCGTAGGCGAAAATGCCCATCCCGGTGCCCAGTAGCGTGATGCCGAGCAACACGGCCTTGCCCGGTCCGTGTTTGTCCATGAACGTCCCGGCAAGCGGCATGGTCAGCATGGCCCCGAGTCCCAGTGGGATCATGTGTACCCCGGACTGCAGCGGCGTCTGGTGCAGCTCCTGCTGCAAGTAGCTCGGGAACAACACCCAGGTGCCGAAGAACGCGATGGCGAACAACAATGTCGCCGCGTTGGCGAGCGTGACTACCCGGTTTTTGAACAGCCGCAGGTCGATGAGTGCGTGGTCCGTGCGGTACAGGGCATGCACGACGAACCCGGTAATCAGCACCACACCGATCGCGGCCGGAATCCATACGTGGCGGTCGGCAACGGTGCCGCGGCCGGGAATGGACGACACTCCGTACAACAATGTCGCCACGCCGGGCGACAGCAGCAGTAGGCCGAGGAAATCGAAGGTTTCCGACGGCGTCGAGTGATCTTGCGGGAACACCATCGCCGCAAGCAGGAACGCGGTCAGTCCGATCGGCACGTTGATCCAAAAGATCCACTCCCAGCTATAGGTATCGATGAGCCAGCCGCCCAGGATCGGCCCGCCGATCGGGCCGAGTAGCAGCGGGATACCCAGCACCGCCATCAGCCGGCCGAGTCGTTTCGGGCCTGCCTCGCGCGTCATGATGGTGAACGCCAGCGGTATCAACATGCCGCCACCGAGGCCCTGAGCCATACGAAATGCGATGAGCAAGAAGATGTTTGGTGCCATCGCGCACAGCAATGAGCCCAAAGTGAACGCCAGCACCGATCCCATGAAGAGTCGCTTGGTGCCGAATCGGTCGGCTGCCCACCCCGACAGCGGTATGACGGTGGCCATCGCGAGTGTGTAGCCGGTCGTCGTCCAGGCGACGATCGCCTGGGTGGAATGGAATGCGTCGATGAAAGTGCGCTGCGCGACGCTGATGACGGTGATGTCCAGGTTCGACATCACTGAGGCCAACATGCACACGCCCGCGACCCGAAGTAGCGCGGCGTCCAGCTTCTCCGGGCAGAGGTGTTCGCCGGGCACCAGCAGTCCAATGTGATCGTTTGACACGGTTCCTCCCTAGCTAACTGGTGAGCGCGCAAACGTCAGGTGGGGCTCCACGGCATGGCTGCTCCAGGCCCGCAGGCCGGGCCGGTGTCGCTCAGGCTCTTGGCGCTTCTATGAATCTCGATACTCCCAGTCGACGTGGTCCAGAACGTCCCCGCTGGCATCCCTTTAGCCGACACCGCCAGCCTGACTAGGGCATACCTACTAGCTGCAATTACGCTCAGCACTGTCGGTGGTTGCGCAAGCGAAGGGATCGACGTGGCAGTGCAGGCAGGGCAGGCGGGTCTGCGGGTTGTGCTCGCCGACGACGATGTGCTGCTACGGGAAGGGCTAGCCAGCCTGCTCGCGCGTTCGGGGTACGACGTCGTGGGCCAGGTCGGTGACGCCTCGACGCTTCTAGAACTGGTCCGTACCCAGCGGCCGGAACTCGTGATTGTCGACATCCGCATGCCTCCGACCGGCACCACCGACGGACTCGATGCGGGAATGGCTATTCGGCAGGAGATGCCGGAAGTCGGGTTGCTTGTCTTGTCAGCCCACATCGAAGTTGAACATGCGATCCAGCTGCTGGCGAGCGGTGGCGGTGTGGGCTACCTGCTGAAAACCCGGGTTACCGATGTCGCCGACTTTCTCGACACGCTGGGGCGGATCGCCAACGGCGCATCCGTGGTGGATCCCGCTCTGGTTCAGGAATTGGTGTCCGCGCGCAAGCGTGATGATCCACTCGCCGCGCTCAGCCCGCGCGAAAAGGAAGTATTAGCACTGATGGCAGAGGGCCGCTCAAACGCCGGCATTGCACGGCAGTTGTGGCTGGCCGAAGGCACCGTCGAGAAGCACGTGCGCAGCATCATGACGAAATTGGACCTGCACGAGACCCCTGACGATCACCGCCGCGTCCGCGCGGTTGTCACCTTCCTCGAGGCTCGCTGACGGGCGGCCGCGGTGATGACGGCGTGGCCACGGATGCGTGCTCGATTAGATTCGATGCCGCTGTCACGGACCGCACTACCCATGCCACTGGGGCTTGCGGTAGCGGCCGGAGTCATCGCGGCAGAGACTCTCGTGTTGCTTTTGCTCAAGAAGCTCGCCCCTGACAACGCCTTCGGCGTCTTGTATCTGGTGGGTGTCTTGGTCGTCGCAACAGGCTGGGGCGCCGGTTTGACCGCTGTGATGGCGGTGATAAGCGCGATTGCGTATGACTGTTTCCGTCGCTGGCCGAATATCGGTGCGGCGCTGACCCAGCTCCAGGACTGGCTCGTATTGTTGGTCTTCGTCGTCGTCGGGCTGGTAGCGCACGCTTTGGCGCGCACCGCACGCACGCGTGCGGCGGAAGCAGAGGAACGCCGGCAGCAAGCCGAGGCGAGCAGCGAAGCGCTCGGTGCCCTGGCTGACCAACAAGCGGCGCTACGCAGAGTCGCGACATTGGTCGCCCGGGGAGTCCCGGCATCCGAGATCTTCCCGGCGGTGGCGCATGAGCTGGCGCGCTGCCTCGCGGTTACCGACACGTCGCTCTGGCGCTACGAACCTGACAACACCGCCACACTTGTCGCGGCCTTCGACGACCCCGGACAGACGAAGCGCAAGCCAGTGGGCACTCGCTTGCCGCTAGAGGGCGACAACATGGTCAACACGGTGGCTCACACTGGTAGACCTGCCCGAGTGGATGACAATGAAACAAAGATCGGTGCCATCCCGACGCTCATCCGCGGGCTTGGCTTGCGCTCTGGGGTAGCGACGCCGATCTTCGTCGAACGCCGGCTGTGGGGCGCCGCGGTTATCGGATCTCGCCAGGCGGTGCCACTGCCACCGGACACCGAGCAGCGGATCGGCGAGTTCACCGAACTCGTTGCCACCGCCATCGCCAATGCTGAAGCGCACGCCGCACTCAAAGCCTCACGCGCGCGTATCGTCGCTGCCGCCGATGATGCGCGCCGGCGTTTGGAGCGAGATCTGCACGACGGCGCGCAACAACGGCTAGTGTCCCTTGCGCTACAGCTAAGCTCCATCGGGGAGGATTTGCCCCCCGAACTCGCCGCGCTCAAAACACAATTCTCCGAGGCCGTAGCCGAATTAGCCTCGGCGTCAGCGGATCTCCGAGAGATTGCTAGGGGCATTCATCCGGCGATCGTATCCATCGGCGGCCTTGGCCCGGCGCTCAAGACGCTCGCACGCCGCTGCACCATCCCGGTCACGCTGCACGCGAAAATCGAAGGCCGAGTATCCGAGCCGGCCGAAGTCGCCGCGTATTACGTTGTTGCCGAGGCCCTTACCAACGCCAGCCGGCACGCGCAGGCTTCCGGGGTAGATATCGACGCCCAAACCAACGGATCGGATCTGGTGCTTTTCATTCGCGACGACGGCGCCGGTGGAGCCGACATCGAAAATGGGTCCGGTCTCATCGGCTTGATCGACCGGCTAGAAGCCCTCGGTGGCCGCTTGAGCGTGCGGAGCCCTCTGGGCGGCGGCACCACACTGCATGCCACGATCCCAATCTCTGCCTGAAAGATCTGTGCTTACCCAAGTTCTCCGCGGTGCGTGCCATCACAACCGCTGCGCGGTGACAAACTCGGCGAACGCTGCCTTGTCCTCAGCCATCGGCTCGCCATCAATCCAGCGGCCCAGCCGGTGCATCTCGTCCAGTGCGCTTTGGCCCGTGGCCCGCCAACCGTGGTTGTTGAGCCAATCGGCGACAACGGCACGATTCTCGTCGTGGTAGACCAGCTCCAGCACGTCCACGGCCTGCTCGAAGCCGAACGCAGCGGCGACGTTCTTGAACCGCTCGCGCATTTCCTCTCGCCGCGCGTTGCCATGGTGAGGCGAGGTTTCAGCCGCGATCCGGCTGCCGGCAGGGCTCAGCTCACCGATCCGGTGGAAAAGCTTGTCCTGCGCTTCGGCGGGCAGATACATCAACAACCCCTCGGCCAACCAAGCGGTCCGTGCTGCCGGGTCGAAGCCTGCGGCGCGCAGGGCGGCCGGCCAGTCCTGACGTAAGTCGATGGGCACCGCGCGGCGATCGGCCGCGGGCGCCACCCCGTTTTCCGTCAGCATCGTGGACTTGTAGGCCAGCACCTTAGGCTGATCGATCTCATACACGGTGGTACCAGTCGGCCAATCCAGGCGGTAGGCACGAGAATCCAGTCCTGAAGCCAGAATCACGACCTGGCGGATTCCGTCGGCTACAGCATCGCTGAAGTATGTGTCGAAGAAGTTTGTCCGCACCGCTTGGTAATCGGGCATGTGAGCGACGACGGCCGCGACCTCGGCGTCGATAACTTCGAGCTTGGCCACCATCGACGGGTCCAGCATCGCTACCCATAGAAGGTTGGCACCGGCATTGGCGACCAGCAGTTTCGCGTACGGGTCGCGGATCAACGCGTCGGGCCGATCGGTTTCGACAGCCCGGCCGGCAGCCACCATCACCGCGGTACTCCCGACACTGGTCTTGATGTCCCAGGTGTCGTCAGGGGTGCGCAATTCGCTCATCGTCTGCCAAGTCTCGGGATGCCGGGTATCGAAGTTCCGTCACTTAGCTGTTGGCTGCAATATGGTGGCCACCACGCGCATGGCGCCGGCACTTTCCAATGCCTCATCCGAACAGCTGGGGGTCAGGATGTCGTCGATACGGCCGAAGGTAAAGACTGTGCTCATGTCGATCTTCTTTCGTTGAGTTGGTGGAGCTGCACCTAGCGGCTCAAAAGTGGTCTGTGTGTGAACTGCTGAACGCCACGACGGTAGCCCGACACGATCACTGTTGGCCGCCCTGCTGCCGGGGTTCTCGCCCCCCTGCTACCTGATATTCGGCAGGTATATCGCCGATCTGGTGGCGTGACCGAACTCCGCTCCGCGACTACCTTTGTGCCGCTTGTTCATTCCCAGATCAAGGCGTTGGGAAGGGAGGTGTCGACACGCCGCAACATCGTATAGCCGACGCCGGCGATCCCGCGGAAAAGACCAAGATTGAAGCGGCTGATTCCGCTGCTCCATCGGTAGTCGCCACTCGACCCGGCGGTTTGCACAACTTCCAGCAGCCGCTGGACGGCCTTTTCGCGAAGATCGCTGCAGACAAGCACACCGCCTGCGTCCCAAAAGAATTCGATGCTGCCCAGCGTCCCGCAGCAGAGCGTGTCGGTGGGTCCCGGCCACCCTCGCTCTGCTCCCGCGAGCGCGCGGCGGATGTCGGTCTGGATGAGTTGGCCACCCAGCGCCGTGTGTTTTTTCATCGCCGTCCGAGCCAGGCCGATGCCCGGGGCGCCGTTGCACCACTTGCAGCACCATGTGTCGCTGGAGCCGCTCGATGTGTCGGGCCAATTGCTGCGCTCGGCATCAAACGTCGCGTTCTCAAAGGCAATGCATTCTTCTGCTGCGCAGGCGAACTCCTGGATCCCGGTGGCTGAGGCGAGTGATGCCAATGCGTAGGCGAAGCCCGCCGCCCCATGCGGCAAGCCGTTGAGCGGGGTGTCAGAACCGGGCGCGGGCCAGCTGCGGCGGCCTACGGGGCCAACGCGGTGTTCGGCCAGCAGATGCCTTCCGCAACTGGTTGCGCGCTCAAGTGCGTCGCCGGAACCGGTCTGGCGGTATAGCCGAAGCAGACCCAAGATAGCGCCCGCACTGCCAGTCAGAACGTCGAGCTGCCGATCCGCTGAAATCCCGTCTGGGGTAATCAACTCCGCCGCCCGGTGAGCGTCCGAGAGCAGATCGTCGTCAGCAAGCAGCGCTGAGATTACCGCGAGGCTGTACACGATCGACCCCAGACCGAGCCCACCGCCCAGACCGAGCAAGCGTGCGATCTGTGAGGGGTTGCGGCCTCGGATGATTGCGCGGAGCCGGGTCAGGGCTGCGACGGCAAGCGTCATTGATGATGTGCTGTTCCTAACGGCAGCGTGTGCCGCGAGAAACATTGCAATACCGCATGTGCCGTTGTAGAGCTCGTCGCCGAGGGCGACAAGTTGCGATACCTCGGAGTCGCCGAGCCAGTCCAGGCCAATCCAGGCCGCGCCTGGCCCCTTGAAATGGGCGTGGTCGGATAGCGTTCGGGCGGCCGCGTCGGCTTCCACGGCGAAGACTTCTTGGCTGGGCGCGCACGTTGTGACAATTCGCTGCAACCGGTTGGGCCCTGAGTCATGCGGTGCTCGTCTCAGGCTGCAGAGGCTCTGTCGAATTACCTCGGCCTGCCAAGCGATTTCCTCTTCGTCGAGGGCCTGGACGCGGGCGCGCGCACGGTCGAGGCCCGATGTCCCCTCTACACGAAACGAGGTTCCGGAGGCATCTCGGATTTCGTGACCGTCGCTGGCCGTCACGAAGTGCGGCACGTTCAACTCCACGACAGCTGCCCGCTCGACGCCTTGCAGCGGCCACAGGGGGTCGAAGTCATGCTGCCAGTCCGCCAGCCTGGCGGTAAAGTCTGCCTGAGCGGACCACATGACACCATCGTCCATCGTGCGGTGATCTTTGAGGCGTTGTAGCAGCATGTAGTAGAACCTCGTCGGCCGGGCGACTTTGCGGATCGTCAATCCGGCGAAGCCGTCGAAAAGGTCTTCCGGGCGCTGCCGTTGCAGGAACATCGCGTACTCGTTGAAACCCAACATGAAGTCGTCGACGTAATCGCCGAGCCGGGCATGATGGCCCTCGACATGCGGCAGGTTCGAAATCGCGGCAATATCAGCAACTTCCGTCGGCCGCATGGTGTCAGAATTGATACCGGTCCAGATGAGCTTGACGCGTGGAGCGGAGTTCGAGGTCACTCCACCAATGGAAAAGACTGTGTTGGAATGCTTGCCATAGACGGGAAGCAGACCGATCTCCTGGACCGAGTTGTTGAGCTTTTCCGTCGCGGCCTGGTGTGCGTGTCCCGCGTCGTCGTCGGCGTCCAGGCCACCGTTTGCTTCAGCGGCCTGAAGGATCATCTCGAGATCGATCGGTACCGGGTGGTCGCCGGTGGCGATGATGTTTTCTTGATGCATGTCGACGCCGACAAAGCAGTGGAAAAGTGCCAGCCACCCACCGGCGCGGCGGAAGTAACTCTGAAAGCTTTGCGGCTGTGGGCAACTCGTGTGACTGATGAACTCGGTCCAGCCATAGCCGGCGCGGGACAACACGCGTGCCGCCTTGAGGTCGAACGGAGCCTTGCGGTTCAGCCTCTCGACCAGTGCGTACCATGCTACGTCGACGGTAAGGTCCTTGGGCTTGTACACAACTCGCGAACCGTCGTCGAAGCGGATGATCCGGACAGTGCGGCCGAGGTTGTGCGGATCAGAGAGGTCACCATCGATACTGGTTATCTCGCAGCACTTGTCGACTTCAAGCAAGCCGTGACGAATCGCCGGCAAGTCGGTGTCGAGCCGTGTGATCAGTTCAGCTGATGTGTCGATCCACTGCCGGGCAAGTGAAGCCATCAGCCGCAGCAGGATAGGCTTGTCATCGAACAGGCGACGCAATCCGCCTGCCTTCAGCTCAGAAATGAACTCGTCGTAGCGCACTGTCGAGCCGTTCAGCGGCGCCTGTGCGTGATCGACTCGGTCCGGGGTATCGTTGGCGTCGCTTCGGGCCTTGGCGAAACGTTCGTATATCGCGGGGGCCGCAAGGTGTGACAGCTCGACCAAGAGCGAACGGTGCAGGGATGCGCGCGCCCGGCCGCCTATGTTCGCCTCCACGTGATTGTCAACAATCGACCAAAGACGCGCGTCCGCGGCGCTGACCACCGATTCCAGCAGATCGGCGAAAGGGCAAGAGTCCGCTTCGGGGATAAGGGATTTCGCGGGACTGTGCAGCGCTTCGTCAACCCAGACTGCGTCGTCGATCCACGTCGGTGCCGGTTGGGAAGCGTTGCGGCGGACGGTGGCGAACTTTGCCAACACGTCTTCGATCGATAGGCCGTCCCGTCCTAGCCGGCGGGCGAACAGCGACCAGTCGCCGCTGGCCGAGGACCGGCACCATGCCGCGAGACGACGGGCGGCCGACTCGCTGTCGCTCTTTTGGCCGGGTAATTGTTCGAATGCGTCAGACAGCAGCTCGTCGATGGTCGCAGCGCGAGTAATTAGGCGCTCGTAAAAAGCTTCCATCTCAATCTCCCGGATTACGCCCAACCGGCAGCGTCTGCAGCCGGCCAGCCAGCTACGAACTACGGCAACAGTACCTAACGGTCGCGTCGACGCTCGGATAAGACGGATTATCTATTGCCTGACTCCCGACCCACGCACATCATTCCCCGCTCGACCGAAAGGCCTGCGGGGAATGATGTCCACCAAAATCGGATAGCCCCGCAATGAGGCTAATCAGGAAGTTCCGTCACTTAGCCGTAGGCGTCAATATGGTGGCCACTACGCGCATGGCGCCGGCACTTTCCAATGCCTCATCCGAACAGCTGGGGGTCAGGACGTCATCGATGCGGTCGAAGGTAAACACTGCGCTCATGTCGATCTTCTTTCGTTGAGTTGGTGGAGCCGCACATAGCGGCCCAGAAGTGGGCTTTATGTGAACTCCTGAACGCCACGACGGTAGCCCGACACGATCGCTCTTGGCCGCCCTGCTGTCGGGGTTCTTGCCCCCCTGCTACCTGATATTCGGCAGGTTTCAGAGGCGCACCGCAAGGCATGAGCGCGCATATTTAGATCGGACACACCCGACTTGGCACGTATTTCCGTGTCAGCACCTGTTGATCGGCCGTTGATGGCGACGGTGCCGCATCAGCCAACACCCGAACAAGTCTCTGCGACTAGGACACGACTCCTAGATACCGGGCAGCAGGGGGACGAGAAGCCCGACAGCAGGGGGGACACCAGTGATTGCGTCGAATTACCGTTGTGGCGTCCAGGAGCCATCTCATTTGGCACCAATGTATGCAAAGCGGAGGCAGCACACGATGAGCACAATGCGCACCCCTGAGGACACCTTGGACATCAATACAAATGTCGGGAATACTTCGGTAATGGTGGCTGGCGCCCTGGCCGTTGAAACCGACCGATCCAAACTGTTAATCCGCGACCCGTACGGCAAGTCACTGATTGCCAGCGTCGGCCCAATTCTTCACAGTCGGGAACTCCTGCAGTCCTCCGCCGAATATGGACGGACTGTTGCTCTCCGGCAGCACGTTCAGATCTCTTCCGGCGCAGACCATCTCGAGGTTGATCGCCCTCAGGCCCTCGAAGCGGGTGGATGCGATACAACTCGGAATGAGGCGGAAGCCTCTCTGGATCTGCTCCTTCCCGCACGGATACGCGAGTCCATCGAGCTGAACTACTACTCGAAAGTGAACGCGGGCCTCTCTCTGGGACAGGTGGTGAGGGATCCGAGCTTCCTCCAGGACCCGTTCAGCCATCTGGCGCTGTTCCCGGATCACGGCGTAATTCACATGCGTGACGTCGCCCACCGCATCGTTGACCTGATCGAGAATGTGTCGAAAATCAAGCTCTCCGAGCGCAGCCCGCTTCGCCTGGACTTCATGAAGAGCTACGGCTGCCTGATCGCCTACGCACACGACATCGGGATGTCCGACCTGAATCCATTCGGGCGAACGGTGCATGCGGAGTTCGGCGCTCACGAAGCCTTCGGGGCGGTCTTCGACGAGATCGTCGACATTCTCTGGACGGCGAACGTTGGGAACCTGGCCTGGCGCGTGCTCCGGCTGACCAGCGCTGGCGTCTTCGAAGGATCGCCGCAACGGATCCTGCGGGAGCTTGTCGCCCTCGCCTTCGCACATAGCAAAAGCGCCGTCCCCATCGCCACGCTGAACAACACCAAGGCGTTGCGCAAGGTCATGCTCCATGTTCTGGGCCGTCCTCTCGAGGCCTTGTATCACGAGAAGCAGCTGAAGAAGAGCCGGACGGACGACGAGCGCGCTCACCACCAGGCCGCTCGCCAAGAGGCCATCAGCCCGAAGGCCTTGGCAGAGCACCGGGCTGTCCTGCTCTCGGGTCACTACACCGACTTCGAGGCCACGGCCTTTGCCTGGTTGGACGTCAAGGTGCCGCAGGCCCTCGAGTTCATTGTCGACGTCGTGGACGCGATCCGTTACCTGCGCTGTGCCGATGCACTGCGACAGCGGGGAACCGAGCTCAGGACCTCCGGGAGCTACCAGATCTTCATCGACCAGCAGACCGCTAATGCCGTCTACGCCCTGCGTGACAGCGAGGGACGCACCTTCCTGCTCGAGGGAGAGAGTCCGCTCAATGCGGGCGAGGCCAACCTCGCCGGCGCCGAAGTCACTCAGGAAGGCGACTTGCGGCTCGCGTTCTATCGGGGCTGCTTCGGATCGGATGAGGCCGTGCGCCGCGCCGCACACAATGCTTCCGTCGTGGTCGATGACATCCAGGCCGACGTCGTGGAGAGCTTCGTTGGAGTCGAGGGTGCACAAGACTCTCCGCACCGTGGCTGCGTACTCCTGGAACATACCGAGGACAATCCCGATTTCGCGCCGCTGGTCGCGGATCTGGTGGTTAAGCGAAGCCCGGGGCTTAAGGATCGTGTTCGGTGCGTACCGGCGCTACGCGACGCTCCCGAGCCGGAGCGTCGGCGTTTCCTCGCGGCCCACGCGATCGAATGGGACCGCGAGAAGCGCACCACCTTCCTGCGCAACGTAGCGACCCGTGGTTACAAGACCGACCATATCGATATCGACCTCGGCTTCCGCGACGCACGCCTGGGACATCTCGTAAACGGGGAGTGTCTAACGCAAGCCGGTGCACGGGCGAGCTTCGTCTACATCGCGCTGACGTCAGGACTTCGGGGTTGGCCTACGGGAGGCTACGAATCCTTCCGGATCCACCCGTGGGAGCTCCTGGGCATCACGGGCGTTATCAGAGGCGACTTTCGAGTTGCCACGGTCGTTGCGGAGAGCGACGCAGACGTTCTCATCATCCCGAAGGACGTCTACCTTCGTCACTGGCATCGCAGTTACACGCCTGCGGAGTTCTGCGATCTCATGCGCACGATCGGGCAGCCGGAACATCAGCAACCTGCGGCGCGGGCCGGGTAGCTGATCATGGCGACCGACCCGGCACGCGTCAACAACTCAGAGCGATGGCGCGTTACAAACCCCTGGCACACGCTGTGGGCGATGATGGTCGGCTTCTTCTTGATCATGGTCGACTCGACGGTCGTTCCCGTCGCAAACCTGACCATCATGGCCGACTTGCGCATCGGGTACGACACCGTGATCTGGGTGACCAGTGCCTACTTGCTGGGCTATGCGGTGGTGTTGCTGGTGGCCGGCCGACTCGGTGACAGGTACGGGCCTAAGAACCTCTACCTGATCGGTCTGGCGGTGTTCACCGTCGCCTCGATGTGGTGTGGGTTGTCTGGCAGCGCCGCCATGCTGATTGCCGCGCGAGTCGTACAGGGGGTCGGCGCCGGGCTGCTGACCCCGCAGACGTTGTCGACGATCACCCGGATATTCCCGACGCACCGCCGCGGTGCCGCGATCAGCGCATGGGGTGCCACCGCCGGCGTCGCCAGCTTGGTGGGGCCGCTGGCCGGGGGCGCGCTGGTCGGTGAGCTGGGTTGGCAGTGGATCTTCTTCATTAACATCCCCATCGGCATCATCGGCCTGGTGCTGGCCTTTTCGCTGGTCCCGGTGCTACCCACCTACCCGCACCGATTCGACCTGATTGGTGTCGCGCTATCCGGGGTGGGCATGTTTCTCATCGTCTTCGGGCTGCAGCAGGGCGAGTCCGCTGACTGGGCGCCGTGGATCTGGGCGACGATCGTTGGCGGCGCCGGGTTCTTGGCGACGTTCACCTGCTGGCAGTCATTCAACAGCCGCGAGCCGCTCATCCCGCTGGAGATCTTCCGTCACCGGAACTTCAGCCTGTGCAACGTCGGGGTGGCGATTACGGCGTTCGCAACAACGGGAATGGTGCTGCCGATGACGTTCTATGCGCAGGCGGTGTGCGGGCTGTCGCCGATGCGCACGGCCCTGCTAATGGCGCCGATGGCGATCACGAACGGTGTATTCGCGCCATTGGTCGGCAGGATCTCCGATCGGTTCCATCCGCGGCCGGTGATCGGTTTCGGTTTTTCGGTGCTGGTGATCTCGATAACGTGGCTTTCGTTCGAGATGGCCCCGGGCACGCCGATTTGGCGGCTGGCGTTACCGTTCAGCGTCATTGGTGTCGGGATGGAGTTCGTGTGGTCTCCGCTGGCCGCCACCGCGACCCGCAGCTTGCCGCCGCACCTGGCCGGCGCGAGCGCTGGGGCTTATAACGCGGTCCGCCAGCTTGGCGCCGTGCTCGGGAGTTCGGCCATGGCCGCGTTCATGACATCGCGGATCAGTGCAGAGATGCCGCACGGCGGGCATGCCCCCGCTGGGGACGGTGGTGCCGCCGCCTTGAAACTGCCCGAGTTCCTGCACGAGCCGTTCTCAGCGGCGATGTCGCAGTCGATCATGCTGCCCGCGTCCATCGCATTGTTGGGCATCGTTGCCGCGCTGTTCTTAGTCGGCTTCGCGCCTTTGGTATTGACCCGGCAAGGCAACGGACAGCCCGGCCAGGTGTCCAACGTCACCACCACACCCGCGAGTCTTTTGAGGTCGTATCCGGCTGTATCGAACACCGAACACGTTGGCGCATCAAGAAATTCGCACACACCGGACGCCGCTACCGCACCGTACAGATCTGCGCCGGCCAACACGTACTGACTGCCGTCGACCCCCTACCCGAGGACCTCCGCGACGCGATCACCCGTCGAAAGTCTTCGAAAGTCGTTGCGCCGATTGATTTTCACAACGCCTGCGGAAAACACCAATCATTCGGAATTGGGTGGGGAGATCGCCATCATCGCGGCTCAATCCACAGCTGAAGTCGACGAGGCACAGGTACTGGCCGCAGCCCCAGCGCCACCGTGGCGCCGCGGTCCCGCTCGGCATTCTCGTCGACCGGCCGCACCCGGTAACCGCCGAACAACGCGGCGAGCACGGCCCTCATCTCGCCTTGAGCGAACGTGGCACCGAGACAACGGCGAACACCGCCACCGTAAGGGATCCAGGCATACATCCCGCCGTGCTCCTCGAGGAACCGCTCAGGACGGAACCGTTGTGGATCAGGGTAGATTTCCGGGCGCCGGTGCATCAGATAGATCGAGGGCACCACGGTCACCCCGGCCGGCAACGGCGCGCCGCCGATTTCCATCGGTGCCTTCAGACGCCGCGCGACCAGTGAGAACACTGGCCGCAAGCGCAACGTCTCCTTCACGACGGCGTCGATGAACTCGTGCCGGCCGGCCTGGATCTCTTCAATAAGCCGGGACTGCACGTCGGGATGGCGGACCACCCACTCCACCGCCGACGCGAGCGCGGTCGCCGTGGATTCGTGACCGGCCAACAGCAGCGTCATTAATTCATCACGAATCTCGACATCGCTCAACGGCTGGCCATCCGCGTTCCGGGCCCGCAGCAGCACGGACAGAACGTCGGTGCGTTCATCCAGGTCGTCCGCTCGACGTCGGTCACCGATCTCGGCGTAGAGCAAGCGGTCGACGCCGCTGAGCAACTTGCGTGTCAGCGCCGACCTTATCCGCTGGGGGCTGAGGACCAGCAAGAGCAGCCGGCCTGGAGTACCCACCGTCGTCGTCAGCATCCGCACCAGTTCCGCTCGCAGCGGGTGGTGTGCACCGTCTGAAAGTCCGAACACCGCGCGCAGAATGACCTCCAGCGTCAACGCCTGGATTCGAGGGTGCACTTGCACCGGTTCGCCGCGGGGCCAGCGCGCGATTTCAGTTTCGGCGATAGCTGTCATCGTGTCCGCGTAGGACCGCAAGTGGGTGCCGCGAAACGGCGGCACCAGCAGCTGACGCTGTTCCCTATGTGCGTTTCCATCGAGAAGGAGCACCGAGTTCGCGCCCACCACCGGCAACAGGATGCGATTTGCCTCCCCAGCCTGCAGCAGCTCCGGCGGCCCCGTGAAGACCTGCTTAACGGCATCCGGATGGGACACCATCACCCAGGTCCCTTCACCGGCCAGCCTTAGTGTGAACGTGTCGCCGTAGCGAGCCGCCGAACGCTCCATGAACCTCCAGGGGCTGGCTATCCACGCCGCGGTCTGAACGCTGACCGGGAGTCGGGGACCGGGCGGCAGCCCGCCGATAGTCACGCGATTACCCGCAACTCGGACGCTGGTAATGATCTGACCCACACGTAGAGCTCATGTGAAAACTGGTGTCGGTCAGGCGTGTGACGCTCGAGCAATTCCTGGTAATTGAGTGATCGGAGAAAGTCGCCGATTCATCAGAAATCCGTATGCCGTCATCGCAGTCCGGGACAATAACTAAGCCCATGTCGATCTTCCCTCATCGAATTGGTGGAGCTGCACATAGCGGCGCAAAAAAAGGCGTTATGTGAACATCTGAACGCCACAACACGGTAGCCCGACAGATACACCGTTCGCCCCCCTGCTGCCCCGTATAACGCTGTTACCGGCAGCCTCCATCAGGGCATGGCGCTGGAGACCCGCCTCTTCCCCGCGGTGGCATAAAGCCTGCTTACCACGGACCGGACGACGCAGTGGAACACAATTTGCGGCCGGCTTACGGCTCAAAGGCCGGAAGAATAGAGCCCGAATCGCGGATCTCCCAAATGCTGGCTTTGGTGATGCCGTCAAAATTTATCTTGTCCAACGTTGCTTTCGAGTACGTGAGGTCGATGGCAACCCGAGTTGACGTATTGCCGTACGGGTCGGTCATCGGGAAGGTGCCCTGAATGTTCACCGCGGAAGCGTCTGGATAGGTCGCTCGCGCGTACTTCAGAATAGTGATGGTGTCGAGCCGCGCACCGTCCCTGATCATCTGCTCGGTGTAGTTGTCGCGAATGGCGAATCGGGCGTCGACCACGTCGCCGTTTGGGCCCGGAGCAGTGCTGAAGGTGACTCCGTCCGGCTTCTTGGGGCTAGCCGGTGTCGACGGCGCCACCTGACTCGTCGTCAGCGTCGGCGCCGTGGTCGAAGTGCTAGACGAGGATTCTTTCTTGTCGTCAAAATTCCAGCTTTTGCCAACGATGAAGAAGAGAACTATCGCAGCGAGAGCCGCCAGGACCAGGGCCGCTTTTCCGGAGCCGCCCTTTTTCGGCGGATCCGTGGCGAAGGCCCACTCTCCGGTCCAATTTTTGCCGTCGAAGTACCGCTGCAATCCATGGCCTACCCCCGCGGGATCGGGGTACCAGCCCGGCGCCGAGCCGCGAGGAGGCGGCGCCTGTTCAGATGGCATCTATCCATTTTCCTTCAGTCCTCGCCATCGCAACCTCTTTCGCCGACTGAAGGACTACCCGAAGTCCGGGCGAGGTGAACTGAACATGACCCGGGCGTGACGGTTCGGCACGATGTCCAGCGATTCGATGCGCCGCGGTGTCGGGTGCAGGCTATGAATCTACGGTGAGCAACCACCAGGTGAACCTGACCCAGCAGGAAAGCTCGTTGATCGGCGAGAGCCATACCGAGGCACTCGCCCGCATGGACGAGACGGCGGTGAAGGAATTGCAGACCCGGCTCAGGCAGGCGCGCGAAAAGAACTTCAACCTGTTGCGACGCCAGGGCGCGGCTCGAGTGGAAACCGAAGGTGCCCGCGGCGCCGCGCAGCCCGCCAACGAGAAGCGGGGCGAAAAGGTGGAGATCTTCGACGAGGCACTGGCACGGGTGAGCGAACGCCTTGACGCTACCCGCGACGTCGAGTAGCTGCCCGAGGCCTCCGGAGCGGCGGCCGTCGCCGCGC
This sequence comes from Mycobacterium montefiorense, assembly GCF_003112775.1. Taxonomy (GTDB): domain Bacteria; phylum Actinomycetota; class Actinomycetes; order Mycobacteriales; family Mycobacteriaceae; genus Mycobacterium; species Mycobacterium montefiorense. Next base: position 594,798 of record NZ_BFCH01000018.1, read on the forward strand.
CGGGTAGCGGCCTCGAGGATAAAGTGGCGGCGGTGGAGTTGCAGGTAGTGCTGGCGCGTGGTGCGCGGTGACGGAGCCCTGCGCCGATGCCGCTCTGGCCGCCGAAGTCATGCGGTCCGACGAGGCCGCCACCGCGGGCTACCGGGAGTGGTTGGCTGCCGCGCAGCGGGCCGGCCGCCGAGTGCTGCGGGAGCCGCACGGCGGGTACACGTTGTGGCGTCGCGACGATGTACTCGCCGCCATGCGCGATGGCGAAGTGTTCGGTACCCGCCAGGGTGAACTGATGCCCGGCAATTTGCCGTTCGGCCCGTACCGGGAAATCCTGCTCGACCTGTTCAATCCGGGCAGTTCACGGGAAATGCTGAAACCCGTACGAGGGCTCGTCGAAGAATGCATTGGTGACATAGCGGCGCGTCTGAACCGCTGCGATGGTGTGCAGGTCGCTGATGTTGTGTGCCGCGCCGCCTCCATGTCGGCCTGCGGGGTGCCGCCGCAGGTTCCTCTGGAAACCGTCAGCCCGGCCGTGGTGGGCACGATCCGGCGCGCGCCGCTGGGCGGCGCCGATGTGATCACCCGCCTCGCCACCGAACCCCTTTCCGACGATGAGGTATTGGGACTGATGGGCTCGGTGGTCCGCGGTTTCATGTTCGCGTCCTTCCCCATCAAGGCCGGGCTGGCGGTGTTGGCGCGAAGGCCGGTGCTTCAGCAGGAGCTGCGCGAAAACCCGGGCCGGCAAAGTCATTTCATCGAGGAGTTGCTGCGGCTGGATGGGGGAGCGAAGACCGTCTCGCGAATCACCACCCGCAGCGTGACGGTCGGCGAAACCACCATCCCAGCCGGTTGCCCTGTGGAATTGTGTGTCGGTCTGGTCCACCGCGACGAGACCGACGAGATGTCGGGTCACGACATGAAACTGGATGGCGCGCACCGGCATTGGAGTTTCGGCGGAGGTCCGCATCGGTGCCCGGCGTCGCACCTGGCCAGGGAGCTACTCGGCGATTTCTTTGCGGTGTGGCTTGCCGAGATCCCGTTTTTCGGATTCGACTGGAACGGCGGCGACATCCCCAGAGCCTGGCATCCCAGACCCTACGGCCCGTTTTCGGGCGCAGTCTTCGACGGTTGGGTGCCGGGTTCTGTGCCACTGAGGTGGTGATCGAGGCTGTGCGGCAACACTATTGGCACCGCGCGCTACGGAAGCTGACCTTGATGGCTTGGGCAGTAGACGGTCACCGATGCGGTGATGAATTTCACAGCGGTGCGATTGACACGATCGGCAACCAGGCGCAAAGACGGATTAGCCGAAAACGTCGTGTTCATCTCCTCGTCGACCACCGACTGGAACGAGGCGCCGCCATCGAGTTCGCTACAGATTTCGTGCGCTCGGTAGACGAGCCCGGGCACGTTATCGATGACGGGAATCTGAAGTTGCGCGAGCAACGCCACAAACTGATCCTGCTGGCTATCGGCGTCCGCGGTGCCTGCGCACATAATCGCGGCGGTCAGCACCCCCGACGCGCTAACCAGAGTGTTTGCCAGGCTGGTGATATGGGCACGCACGGCAAGTTTCCCGTTCTTCCGGTATCACCCGCTCGACGTCTAACCGAATCGACACCAAGCGGTAACAATGACGGCGGCTGGCGCCTGCGATGATGGACATCGTAACTGCTTGTAACCGTGAATCACCACTGGACCATCGCGCGAACCCGCAGGTGAGGGGGGCGGCGCGACGGCCGCGAAGGCATGCTCAGGGTACGCTGATCACCGCCGCGATCGTCAGCGGCTTGAGCGTGGTTGGTGTTGCGCAGTTGCCCGCGAGGACCTGGCTCGGATCGGCGTCGGCATATTCGGCGGGCACGCACATCGGCGACTACTCGGCGAACGCGTTGTTGCCAGCTCCGTTGGGGGAGATCACACCTGATCCACCGCCGGAGGTCCCGGCGGTGACGGTCAGGCCGCTCGAGCCGCCTGTTGTGGCACCGACACCTCGAGCACCGCAGCAGTCCCCACGCCAACCGCAGGCACCCGCACCGCCACAGCAGGTGCCCCCACCGGCACAGGATGCGCCAGCGCCAACGCCTGCGCCGCCGCCCCCACCTCCGCCGCCGCGTCCGCCGGGCGGCCATGTCCAGCTCTCGCCGTAAGGCGAGAACTGTCAAATCCCTAGCGCGTCGCCCGGGCGATCGTCTCCCAGATGTCCATGTCCTCGACGATGTTGTGCGCGCCGACCTGGACCTGCGGGCCGTAGCGGAAGATCAGCCCCGTCGCACCCGAGTCGATCCACAGCTGCACGCGCTCGGCGATCCGCTGGTGTGAACCGATCAGGAAGGCGGTGTCGACGTAGTCGTCGGGGACCGCGGCGAGCGCCTCCTCGCGGCGGCCCGCGGCGACGAGCTCGGCGAGCCGGTCGCACAGGCCGGTGAACCCGAGCGCCTCGGCTTGCAGGCGCATGTTCTCCGACCACTCCACGACGTAGGGGCGAAAGAGATCGATACCGGCCGCGACGTCGTCGGTGACGACGAGGTCGACGATCGCCCAGACGTCGAAGTCCTCGCGCTTTTTGCCGTCGGTCCGGCGCGCAAAGCCAGTGTCGAGCTGTGGCCCGAAGGTCGGCATCATCCCTGGCACGAAACCCCACGGGAACCAGCCGTCGGCGACCTCGGCGGTGAGTTCGACCATCTGCGGGCCGACCGCGGCGAGGTGAATCTCCGGCTCGAAGCCGGACTCGACGGACATCGACCACGGTTCGACGCCGAGCGCGCCCGCGCCGCTGTACGGGATGCTTGTCTCTGAGCTCTGGCAGCGCACGGGTTTGACGAGGCGAGTGCAGGACTGCTCCCAGTAGAGTTCGGTGCTCTCAATCGGGTTGCCGTGGGTGTCGCGCGCACCCTGGCCCGCGAACGCTTGACGCAGCACGCCTACGTAGTCACGCAGCCTGCGCACCGGTTTGCCCCACGGCCGCCCGTGCCAGCCCTCGGCGATGCTGGGAAATCCAGCGCCTACGCCCGCGATTACCCGCCCACCGCCTGCCATCGCGTCGATCGTCGTGAGGCCTTGCGCGAGTACGGTCGCGGGGCGCGCTGTCAGCGTCGCGATGTGGGTGCCGAGCCCGATCTTCGAAGTGTGGGCGGCGATGTAGGCGAGTGGCGTCAACGCGTCCGAACCGGCGCCCTCCGCCGTGAAGACCGCGTCGAATCCGAGGCGCTCGCAGCGCTTGATGCGCTCCAGCGGGACGGTAAAACGCCGGTTCTGCCAGGGCACCTCGCACGCAATCTTCGTCACAACTCTCCCGCCTATTGCGCTACCAGTTCCGCAGGTTCCATTACGGTGACGCACCGACGTTCGCCGAACCGATTGCGGCACTGCTAATTTCACACTCCGCCAAGTTCGCCCGTCGCGCAGCGGCAGTCGCGAAACGACACCGCCTGTTGCCAGGTCCCGCGGTGCTGACAGCACATCCCCAGTGGCCGACAAGCGTCCTAACAGCTGTGGATGTTGACGTTGGGTGACTTGAAAAAGCCCGGCCAGAATTTCTACCTCAGATGGGAGCACACCCACGCTGACGGGCAGAAATTTCTGAATAGAACCAATCATTGCGTGAGCTATTTTAAAACGCGAATTCCCGCCGCTGTGGCATTCGTTTATATGCGCCGGTATTTATAACCGGTCACGACAAGCATTGATGGACTCGCGATACCGTTAGCAAACGGCCGTTCGAATGGTGAGAGATGTCTCATAAATCGCGGTGATCTGTCGACATGTCTATCTCCGGACCGCCGCGCGGACCGTTGCGGTCGCTCGGTTCATCCTGGCTACACAGGTCTTGAACTGGTAGTTTCTTGCGCGACGGGTTGAGTCGTACGCGCCCGGTGTTCTCACACCAGCATGCGGCACAGTGACATTTCTTTTTTACGCCGCGATTACCCGCCGGGAACGCAACGCGAATAAGCCTCGCCAACAATGATCGCTATACCAAGTCGGGATTCAGAAGCGAAACGGGGGCGGATCCTGACATATTTCTAGCCGGAGACAGTGCGGTCTTTGTCGTTCAGACATATCGAATCGTTGGGGTATTTGTATTCCGTTGGGGCCACGGTGTGTTGCGGCGAGGCTGCAATATTGCGCCTTCCATCGCGGCCAAATGAGGGAGCGGAGGTAAGAGAATGTTGGACTTCGGCGCGTTGCCCCCGGAGATCAACTCGGGTCGGATGTATGTCGGTGCGGGAGCGGGACCGATGCTGGTCGCCGCCGCGGCGTGGGACGAGTTAGCTGCGGAGCTGTATTCCACGGCGGCTTCGTATGAATCGACGATTGAAGGCCTGACCGTTGGACCGTGGAGCGGTCCGTCCTCGATAGCGATGGCCGCCGCGGCCGCGCCGTATGTGCAGTGGATGCGCGCGACCGGCGCTCAGGCCGAGCAGGCGGCAAGCCAGGCCAAGCTCTCAGCGGGCGCCTATGAGGCGGCCTTCGCGGCGACGGTGCCGCCACCCGTCGTCGCGGCCAATCGCTCGTTGCTCGCGACGTTGGTCGCTACCAACTTGCTGGGCCAAAACACTACGGCGATCGCGGCGACCGAAGCGCATTACATGCTGATGTGGGCGCAGGATGCCGCGGCGATGTACACCTACGCCGGCTCGTCGGCGACCGCGTCACAGTTACCACCGTTCACCGACCCGCCGCAAACCACGAACGACTCAGGCTCGCAGATGCAAGCGGCCGCGTTGGCCCGGTCGAGCACCACGTCTGGGGCCAATACCGCGGCTCAGTCAGCTACTTCGAATGCGGTGCAACCACTTTCGGCGGCGGCAAGCGCAGCGGCCGATTCGTCGACAGGAGTGACGGTGCCGCCTTTCATAACCAACTGGAACACCTTTTGGGCGGCCGTCACCGGCGTGTTCTCGCCGCAGTCGTGGACCAGCATTCCTGGTGGTCCGTTCCTCTCGTTCGGGCAGGTGTACGCGTGGGGTCAGAACGGGCAGAGCGCCGCGGCGTATCTGGCCGGGCCGAAGTTCATCAAGGGGGCGTTGGCGCCGCTGACGAGTGGCGCCGGCGTCCATCCAATGCTCAGCTCGGCGGTCGGTGGCGGGCCCGCCACCGGGTCCATGGGTAGGGCGGCGTTGGTGGGAAGCATGTCGGTGCCACAGGGCTGGACCGATGCCGCACCGGCGATCAGAACGGTGGCCCAGGTGCTGCCTGCCGACTTGGCGGCCGCGCCGGCCGCCATGGTCGGTGAGGAAGGCGCTTTCAGCCAGATGGCTCTGTCCAGCCTGGCCGGCCGCGCCATCGCCGCCACCACAACCCACTCGGTTAGCGGCCGTGCCGCGACGGCAGCCGCGCTGGGCAGTCTGGTCGCCGAGGCCGACCCGGCAGCCGCCACCATCATCGTCATCCCGGCCCTGGAGGCGTGATCGCGATGAACACCACGCGCCGCAGCCCAGCACCAGCCAGCCAAGCGCCCGCCGCCAGGAAGGGGTAACGACATGTTTTACGGAGCCTTTCCGCCGGAGTTCAACTCGGGCCGGATGTACAGCGGTCCGGGAGTCGAGTCGCTGGTAGCGGCGGCGACGGCCTGGGAGAACCTGGCCGCTGAGTTGCAGTCCACCGCGACCGCCTACTCGTCGGTGCTGGCAAATCTGACCAGCGGGCCCTGGGTGGGCCCGTCGTCGCTTGCCATGGCGGCCGCCGCCGCCCCTTACATGGCCTGGATGCAGCAGACCGCGACTCAGGCCACGCAGACCGCGCAGCAGGCCGGCCAGGCGGCGGCCGCGTACGAAACGGCATTCGCCGCGCACGTGCCGCCACCGCTGATCGCGGCCAACCGTGAACTGCTCGCGCAACTGATGGCAACCAACGTGCTCGGGCAGAACACCGGAGCGATTGCGGCCGCCGAAGCGCAATACGGCGAAATGTGGGCCCAGGACGCCGAGGCGATGGACACCTACTTCGCCTCCTCGGCTACCACCTCCAACAACTTGACGGAATTCAGCCCGGCGCCGAAGACGACCAACGAGGAGGGTTCGGCGACGCAGGCGGCCGCGGTGACCACGTCGAGCAGCAATGCGGCCGGCAACGCGGCAAATTCGGTGGCCGCGGCGGCCACCACCCCTAGCGGTTACAGCGGGCCGCTGGCGTGGCTGGCGCAGCTTGCCACCGATTACCAGAACTTCTGGTCAAGCCTGCTCAACACGGTGCCGGGCGGCTCGGCTTTCTACACGGCGATGTACAACGCCGTGAAGGTTCCGCTCGGGCTTACCACGCAGTTCAACGACATCGGGCTGCTGATCAACTTCCCGGTGTCCCAGTGGCTCAAGTTCGCCCCACCGGTGGCATACGGCGCGCTGCCGAAGGACGCGCTGGGAGCCGGTCTGGGAGCGCTGGGATTCACCCGAGGCACGCTGTTCGACGCGATCTCTCCGACGGCCGGATTTGCACGTGGCACTTTGGTAGGGGCGTTGACTGTTCCACCCAGCTGGGCCTCGGCCACCCCGGCGATCAGGACGGTCGCTGCGGCGTTGACCGCCGCCGGGCCCCAGGTCATTCCAGCGGCCGCAGTCGGCGCGGGAAGCCTGTTCAGCTCCATGGGTATGGCGGGGATGTTGGGGAGCGCCATGGGCGCCGGAGGTCCCACTCTGGTGCGCAACGGCATTCGCAATCGGATGACCCCAATCAAGGATCTGAAGGACAAGAACTCGCCGGAGCATCTCAAACGTCTGGTCGCCCAGATATCGGAGAAGCCCGAAACCGTGCAGCACCACGATGTAGATCAAGAAGGTCTCGACGCACTGCTCGAACAGCTGGCCAAGAAGCCCGGTATCCATGCGGTGCACCTGAAAAATGGTAATCCTAAAGTCATTTCGTCCTAGGAAGTGCAATCGGGCTAGGGGACAACTTAATTCGTCAACACGAGAGAAGGTAACTGATGAAACGCCTCACGATATTGCTCGCAGTTCTCGCCATGATTGGCCTCGCGGCGCCTGCGTATGCTGATCCCGCTCCCGAACCGGACGGCGACGACGCCGGTTTCATCGCCGCGCTGCATCAAGCTGGATTCAGCTTTTCCAGCGAAGGTTCGGCCGTATCCGCGGGCCGCGCGGTGTGCTCGTGTCTGAACAACGGCGAGGACAACTTGGAGCTGCTGAACGACGTAAAGAGCCACAACCCCGGTATCGATATGGAGATGGCATCCAACTTCGCCTTGATCTCCGCGAAGTTCTACTGCCCGCATCAACTCTCCAAGGCCTGACCAAAACACGCGATGGGCTGCGGATACGCGCGGCCGGACGACCCTCCTGACTCGAACGCGCAGCATGCTCCGCGGCAGGAGGAAGTGATGTCACCCACTATCTGATGATACGTGCATCAGATAGAATATCGTGGTCGCATGACCAAGATTGGCAATCCTGGCATCGGCGGGACACGCCGAGACAACGTAGTGATCGTCGGAGCCGGCCCCCTTGGGCGTCGCGACAGCCGTTAGCCTTCTTGACCGCGGAATCAGCCCGACCTTGATTGATCGCGCCGACGAGGTAGCCAGCAGATGGCGCAACTACACCAGCATGACCGGACTCATGACTGGCAAATGGTTTTCGCACATACCGGGGCGTCCGTACCCGAGACACACGCCTCGGTTTCCGAGCTGTGATCAAGTGGCGGAGTACTTCAATCGTCACGCGCACCGTGATGGTATCGAGTTGAGGCTTGGCACCGATGTGAAGAGGATCGACAGATGGGGGAGTAAATGGCGTCTGACGACATCTGGGGGTGTGATCGAGGCGGGTGAGGTGGTAGTCGCTACCGCGTATGCCAATATTCCGTACCTTCCAAAGATGAAGGATATGAACAAATTTCGTGGTGAGTTATTACACACCTCGTCTTTCGGCGAGCCAGATCGCTACCGCGGCAAGCGGGTATTGGTTATCGGTGCGGGCCCGTCAGGTCTGCAAGCAGCACACGACATTGCTCCAGTCGCTGACAAAGTATGGTTGGCTGTACGAACACCTCCGAACCTCGTTGCGCGCCAATCATTCTGGGGAAATTCGGTCGACATCGTCGCTGGGCCGTTGTTCCACGCGCCGGTTCGTGCCGCCGATGCGATCGCCCGATTTGTGCAGCGGCGCACCATCGGTGACCTGACACGCTATGGGTTGCCGTTTCCCGATGAAGGTCCGTTCACGCTCGCGGCACGCAATGTCCCCGTCGCCGTCGTCGACATGGAGGTGATCGCCAGTGTGCGGAATGGGGCCGTAGAAGTCGTCAGTACAATCGAGCGATTTCACGGCACGAGTGTCACGCTGGTCGACGGGATGAAGCTAGAGCCCGATGTCGTGATCTGTGCGACTGGCTATCGAACTGGGCTGGGGCCGCTGGTCGGCCACCTCGACGTCCTCGATAAGGACGAAGTGCCAATACGATTCGCGCCAGAACCCGCAGCGAACGGATTGTGGTTCATCGGGTATCAGCGAAGGCCCGCACTGATCGGCCATGCCGCTAGACAGTCGCGGCGCCTCGCCAAGTGCATAGCAGCACGTGAGCCGGCGGCACAATCTGCCTAAGCCGCGGATTCGAGTCCGGTCAGTCCGGCACTCGCGGCGGCCGATACCTCAGGTGCAAAGGCTTGGGGCGTCGCACACATTGCCGGGGCAATACGTCGAGTGAGCGGCGTTCACCATGGTTCCCACGTCGAGCAGCGTCACGCCCCGTTTGTCCAAGTGAGTGTGGACCTCGTCGGCAATCTGTTGTGGCGTCCAACCCCAAGTCAGGTCGTAGCAGATGAGGTGCGCCTCGCCGATGAGTGCCTCTTCTGTGTTGGGAGGCCAAGTCAGACCGACGGCGCGCAGTTGCGCAAGGTACGCATTGTCCTGGGCCGTCGTGGCAGTCGCGACAGCAGCGCTACAGGTAAGCGCAGCGCCAGCCATCAGGGGGACAGCAAGTCTGGCCAGCAAGCGAGGTGAGGGCATTTGATCCGCTTTCTTTTCTCTTCGCGTCAATGAGGCTGCCAGTAGTGTGCGGCTCCAAAGCAGCAGAAGTACCAAGAATAGCGAAAGCCCGCAACGGCCGGATCCCTGCAGACTTGGCTACCCAGTCGCCGCGAAAGGGAGGCGCTCATTGGCCAGGCGCCGATGTGTCGGGGACGAATCCCCGGCGTGTAGCGCCGTCGCGTTGTTCCACGAGCGGTCGTAAAAGACGACACGGCACGAGCCGTTGCGGCACTCTTTCAACCGCGTCCATGCCCCCGAGTGCTGGCTCAGCAACACCTCGCTGCAAATGGCGGCCGCCCACCATCGCCATCCGTCACCGGCTGGCTGCCAATGTAAATCGCCATCGATAGAGAGCATGAAGTTGGCGGCGCCGAGATCACCGCACGCTGCGGCGGCGGTGCAGATGCCCGACACCAATGCGCGAACGCGGGCACGCAGTTGGGCGTCGTCGCCGTCGGCCAGCACGGGCGGGCGCGGCTCGATACCGCGTTCCAGCGACCAGACCCGGGCGGCTCGCGTCGACCAGTCCTCGGCCTGTTTAGCGTCGCCGAGCAGATCTGCGGCCGGCACAGCACCCGTGTTCAGGAAGTCCTCGACCAGTGCCAAGCCGTGCGGCGCAGGCCGCAGGCCGAAATGCGTGGTCGCCTGCCATTCGCCCGTGCGAAGATTGGGGTCGGCTGCCCAGCCGATGTCGGCACCTGTTGACATGATTGCCCTTTCGTTGAATTCCTTGCTGTTGGATCGCTTTAGAACTGATGCGTCGAGCTGCGGTGGGTGGTGCGCCAGCGCAGAGCATGACCTCGGCGGCCGTGCCGACGCGGCGGACCGTACTGTCGTGTAACACCTCGACGCCGGTTCCTGATTGCTCTGGAAGTCAAACTGGTCACCAATGCATTCGGAACAACGGTGGGTTCGGTTTGTCCAGATGCGACGCGATGTAGGTGGGAATATCGATCGGCATTTCCCGTTGCATCAACGCTAGTGACCTCGCTGACTTCAGGAGACCCAGATGGGACTGCTCGACCACAAGATCGCTGTCGTCACCGGTGCCAACTCAGGCATCGGCTTAGCCACCGCCGAGTGCTTCATCGCCGAAGGTGTCGACAAGGTGTTCATCACTGGGCGGCGCCAGACCGAACTGGACTCCGCAGCAAAGAAATTGGGTTCTCGCGCGATCGCCGTGGTCGGTGATGTCGGAAAACCGGAGGATCTGGACCGGCTCTATGCCAAGGTCGAGGCGGCGGGCAAGGGCGTTGATATCGTCATGGCCAACGCCGGGGCCACCACGGTCTCGCGTCTCGGCGAGATCACCGACGACGACCTCGACGCGCTGCTGACGACCAACGTCAAAGGGGTCGTGTACACGGTCCAAAAAGCGCTCCCGTTACTCAACGACAACGCCTCGATCATTTTGACCGGATCCACCACCGCAGATCGCGGTCGTCCCGGGCTCAGCATCTACGCCGCCACCAAAGCCGCTGTGCGCTCGCTGGCCCGCACCTGGGCCAGCGAACTTGCCGACCGCAACATTCGGGTCAACGTCCTGGTCCCCGGATCCACCGCCACCCCGGGAAGCGACGCACTGGCTGCGCAAACCGATTCCAACGCGTCGATTCAAGACTTCCGCGCCGGTCGCGTTGCCACCATCCCGCTGGGGCGCTTCGCAGAACCCATCGAAATCGCCCACGCCGCAGTGTTTCTCGCCAGCGATCTATCCGGCTTTAGCACTGGATCAACGCTTACCGCCGACGGAGGATTCAACCAAGTCTGAGGATTTGGTATCGCCGGCGTCAATGCCCGCGAATACGTCAGTTTCGGCACCGGTATTCACGTCTGTCTGGGAGCGGCTCCGGCCCGCGGCAGCCGTCGCGTCCTAGGTGCACCGCCAGGCACCCGACACCCACCACGTTGTTCACCAGATCGCCGTCGAGGCCGACCGGCGACTCGGGTTATCCGGTTTGCGCGCATTTCTGTCCAGCGAACGCGTGACGCAAGCCCAATTGTCGACGGGCACTGCGGCCGCGCGGTAGCCATGAATCATGCACGAGCATGCGGCCGGTGCACGGCCCAGCCGACCTGACGCGACACCGGGAATGAGAAAGCCGATATGACTTCAACGTGGTCCGAGACAGGCATTACCACCGAGGAATTCGCCGATCGTGTTCGACGTAATCAGGAGAACCTTGGCACGGAGATGAAGGCCCATTACGACTTCATCGTGTGCGGGTCGGGTTCGTCGGGTTCCGTGGTAGCGCGTCGTCTGGCCGAGAATCCCGATGTGAGCGTGCTGGTCCTGGAAGCCGGCGGCTCCGACGAGGCGCCCGAGACACTCAGACCGGAAATGTGGCTGGCCAACCTGGGTAGCGAGCGCGACTGGAACTTCACCGCTGAACCCAGCTGCCACCTGAACGGACGAGCGATCCCATATTCCATGGGCAAGGTCCTGGGCGGGGGTTCGAGCATCAATGTCATGGTGTGGGCGCGCGGCCACAAGAACGACTGGGACTATTTCGCCGCCGAAGCCAAAGACGAGCGATGGAGCTACGAGTCGGTGCTCGCCATCTATCGCGACATTGAGGACTGGCATGGCACTGCCGACCCTGACCATCGTGGCACCGGTGGACCGGTATACGTCGAATCCGCTTCCAACCCAAGCCCAATCGCGACCGAAGGTCTTGTCGCCGCCGACTTACTCGGCATTCCGACCTTCGACCATCAAAACGGTAGCTTGATGGAGAGCGACGGCGGCGCGTCGATCGTCGATCTGCGCATCCGCAACGGATATCGCCAATCGGTCTTTCGCTCGTACCTTTTTCCGCTTATGGATCGGCCCAACGTCACGGTATTGAGCGGCGCACTGGTAACTCGAGTGAGATTCGACAAGGCCTCCGGCGGGTGGGCCGCCACCGGCGTGGAATTCGTTCACGACGGCAAACTGCATCGCGTCAGCGCGGGATCCGAAGTGGTGCTGTCGTTGGGGGCGATCCACACACCCAAGGTACTGATGCAATCGGGCATCGGCGATCGGGCCGAGCTGCGCCACCATGGCATCCCCGTGGTCCAGCATTTGCCTGGAGTCGGCCGTAACCTACAGGATCATCCCGCGTTTTCCTGCGTTTGGGAGAGTAAGACGCCCCTGCCGTGGCGCAATAGTGGCGGTGAGATGACCGTCTTCGCCAAGAGTGATTCAAGCTTGGACACCCCCGACCTTCAGGCGTACCAACTTGAGTTTCCGTATTCAAGCCGGGAAAATGCGGCCAAAATCGTTCTACCGGAATCGGGTTGGGCGATGTTGGGTGCTGTGGTGCGACCGAAAAGTCGCGGCCGAATCTATCTGACGGGACCCGACCCGCTCGACACGGTGCGGATTCACGCCAATCTGATGTCGCACCCCGACGACATCAAGGCGGCGATCGCCTGCATCGAACTGTGCCGCGAGATCGGCAATTCAGCGGCGCTCCGTCCGTTCAGCAAACGAGAGGTCATGCCAGGCAATCTCAATCACGTTCAGCTCGAGCGCTTCATCCGTACCGACGTCACTACCTATCACCACCAGACGTGTACGGCGAAAATGGGCAACGACAATATGTCGGTGGTCGACGGATCACTGAAAGTCTATGGAGTGCAGAACCTTCGGATCGCTGATGGATCCATCATGCCGCGCGTCACAACCGGCAACACCATGGCTCCATGCGTCATCATCGGCGAGCGTGCCGGCCAGATCCTGCGCGAGCGTCACGCCCTCTGAGGTCGTCCAAGGTGCGTTGTAATCGCCACGTGTGCAACAACATTGAGCGTCGCCCGAACTCAACTCGCGCTTTCGCGCACTGAGCCGAACTTACCATTGCGACTCTGCTCGGCGTTCACCCACCTCCAACGTCGCAACTGTGCCCAAGGTAACAGCTTTCGAATTGCTTGTGCAAAAGCCTGCGCTACCAACCTAATTAATGAAGCAGTCGTCGGTCACGGTCCCGCTGTACACGGGTGGTTACTCGAAGATTCCGGGATCGCGTGGTAACAAGGGGAATCTGGAAGCGTAAGGCAGCACGACCGAACGAATTCAGGGGAATCTTAAATGCATTTCGCGGTATTGCCGCCGGAGGTCAACTCCGGGCGCATGTACGCGGGGTCGGGAGCGGGCTCGATGTTGGCCGCGGCAACGGCGTGGGATGAACTGGCTAACGAGCTGCAGACCACGGCGGCCAATCTCGAGTCCGTAATTTCAGGACTCTCCAGCGAACCCTGGCAGGGCCCGTCGTCGGCGTCGATGGTGGCCGCGGCCGCGCCGCAGCTGGCATGGCTGAACACCACCGCTGCGCAGGCTACGCAGACCAGTGCCCAGGCAAACGCCGCGGCGGTGGCCTACGAGGCCGCGTTTGCGATGACGGTGCCTCCGCCCGTGATCGAGGCCAACCGTGCCGAGTTGACTTCACTGATCGCGACGAATCTGTTCGGCCAAAACGCGGCGGCGATCGCGGCGACTGAAGTCGCCTACTCCGAAATGTGGGCCCAGGACGTTGCCGCGATGTATGGCTATGCCGCCGAATCGCGAGCGGCCACCGAAGTGACGCCGTTCGCCTCGCCGGAGCAGACCACCGACCAGGGTGGGATCGCAGCGCAGAGTGCCGCGGCCGCGCAGGCTGCCGGTAGCGCGGCCGGGCAGGCACAAAGCGCGGTGTCCAGCGGTTCGATGACCGCGGCGCCGAATGCGCTACAAGCGCTGACCTCGCTGCCCGCGGGATCAACTGACTTTTCGCAGTTCTCCAATCCTTATGATCTGATTTCGCTCGGCTCCGGCCTGCTCGGAAACGGCCTCGGCCTGATCGGGTTGTCGGGTGCCGCGGGGTTCGTTTCCGAGGCCGAACATGAGATGTTCGGATCCGAGACGGTGTCGGCACCGCAGCCATCGGCAGCTGCATCGCAGCAAGGAGCGACGCCGGCCAGGCGTCTACCCGAAGAGGCGACAACAGTGTCGGCGGAAACGGGCCGCGCATCCTCCCTCGGTCGCTTGTCGGTGCCCCAGGGCTGGGCTTCGGCGGCCCCCGAAGTACGGCTGGTCGCGCAGGCGTCGCCGATGGCCAGTCCTGTCCCGACGACCGGCCCGAGCCCCGGTCTGTTCAGCGGAATGCCGGTTTTCGGCGGGGCACCGCTGATGCAATTGTCCGGACGTGGCGCCGGCGATTCCCGAGATCGTCGACAGGCAAACAAAGCTGACGCGCCCGGCATTCAGGTGCCTGCCGGCGAGACTTCGCGCGATCGCGGAACGGCAGTGGGCGATCGGCCTGGCGGAAGTGCTGCCGAGTTACGCGAAATGACGGATCTGCTGGGCAAGCTGGGCAGGCTCCGCGACAGTGGAGTATTAACCGATACCGAGTTCGACGAACAGAAGCAACGACTGCTCAGTAATCGCTAACCGCAGCCTGCGTTACGTTTATAGCCATGGTCAACGGTCCTGGTGAAGCCCCAGCCACCGGGCAGGGCGGGCACCAGCCGACGAGCCGGCTGCGCGACCAGCTTGACCTGCTGGAGGCGGCCCGCGATCAGATGGCCCAGCTGGTGCGAGTGATCGTCGAGATCAGTTCCGACCTGGATCTGGACGTGACGTTGCATCGAATTGTCAACGCGGCGCGAGAGTTGACCGGTGCCAGGTATGGGGCGCTGGGTATTCGCGCGTCCGACGGCGGCCTGGCGTCGTTCGTGCACGCCGGAGCGGACGACGCCATAGCGCGGCGGCTCGGCGATCTGTCGGTGGGCGAAGGCATCCGCATCGATGATTTGACCGTCGATTTGCAAGCCGGCGGGCTCGACGCGGATGGCCCGTCCGTGCGGGCATTGCTCGCGATCCCGATCATCGTGCGGGCAGCCGACTTTGGCGTCCTCTACCTTGCCGATGATCGGCCCGGCCACGTGTTTACCGATTCCCACGAGAGCGCGGTGCGCGCGTTGGCCACGGCGGCGACTGCTGCCATCGACAATGCACGGCTCTTCGAGCGAGAACGTGAATCGTCGAGGTGGACGAAGGCAAGTCGCGAGATCACCACCGCGCTGCTGTCCGGTGACCCACAAACGGGGCCGCTGCAGCTCATCGTCAACCGGGCGCTCGATTTGGCCGGTGCCGAACAGGCCATCTTGCTTGTGCCCCGCGAGCCGGATCGACCCCATGACGAGGTCGACACGCTGGTCGTGGCCGCCACCGCGGGCCGGTACGCCTCGCAGGTGATCGGTCGGCAGGTTCCGATGGACGGTTCCACTACGGGCGGCGTGGCGCGGCGCGGTTTACCCCTGATCACTGATTCCTTCCAATATCCGATCGAAGGGTTCACCGATGTCGGTGAACGCTCAGCCATCGTCATGCCACTGATTGCCGACGA
>NZ_BFCH01000018.1:610361-1249368 GCF_003112775.1 Mycobacterium montefiorense
CCTCCCGCACAACGGAATTCGTATCTGTTGGCGAGTTTGCGCAGTGGGCGGATCTGCCATCACAAACCCGGGAGCTGCTCGCCGCGTTGCGCGACGGTGATCTGCTGACCCCCAACACGACCAAGCCCGGGACGGCGGCCATCGCGCTGCAGCATCCCGAGGGCGTGCTCGTCGTGTGGATCGATCTGGCCGAACAACGACCATTCACTCTCGAGGACCAAACCTTGCTCACCGTGTTGGCCGGCCGCCTCGGCCAGGGCCGCAACGGGTGCATCAAGTTGACCAGCAGCGTGAGACAGCCCTGGCGCTGCAACACGCGATCCTGGGCCCCGCCGATCTGCCGCATGGCTTCGCGGTTCGCTATCAGGCCGCCACCCGCCCCCTGCAAGTTGGCGGTGACTGGTACGACCTTGTCGACCTGGATGACGGACGCATCGCGTTGATCGTTGGCGACTGTGTCGGTCATGGCCTCGCCGCCGCCACCGTGATGGGACAGGTACGCAGCGCCTGCCGGGCGCTGCTGTTCGACAATCCCAGCCCCGCGGCCGCCCTGGAGGGGCTCGATCGCTTCGCCGCGCGGTTGCCCGGGGCCCAATGCGCCACCGCTATCTGCGCAGTGCTCAACCCGGACACCGGCGAGCTGGTGTATTCCAGCGCTGGGCACCCGCCGCCCATTGTCGTCCACGCCGATCGCACCACCCAGATGCTCGAGGGTGGCCACACCATTGCCTTGGGAGTGCGACCCCATCGCCCCCGCCCAGAGGCCCACGTGATTGTCCCGGCGCGCTCGACCTTGCTGCTGTACACCGATGGTCTGGTCGAGCGACGCCGGAGACCACTAGACGACGGCATCGGCGGCGCCGCCGCCCTGGTTGCCGAGGGTCTCGGGTCATCGCTGGACGATTTGGCGGATCAGGTGATGTCCCGGCTGGCGCCAACCGGGGGCTATCAGGATGACGTTGCCCTTTTGCTCTACCGCCATCCCTCCCCGCTGGAGCTGAAATTTCCCGCCGATGCCAGCAATCTCGCTCCGGCTCGAAAAGCCTTGCGCAGCTGGTTGACCCGGGTCCGGCTGGATCCGGAGCAGACGATGAGCGTGCTCATTGCTGCCGGCGAAGCCGTCGCCAACGCCATCGAGCACGGTCACCGCGACCGGCAAGGTGGCACGATTGCCATGGGCGCGACCGCACTCGTCGACGAGGTGCAGTTGACCATCACCGACAGCGGCTCCTGGATACCTCCGCAGCCCGAGGCCAACCCACATCGCGGTCGCGGCATCACCCTGATGCGAGGACTCATGCACGATGTCACGATCGACCCCGACCCCGACGGAACAACAGTTCAGCTATCCGTAAGGATCACATGATGGCCACGTCGCTCACCCTCGACACCGTGCGCTCCGACGATGGAAAACTCGCGCTGGTCGCGGCAGGCGAAATCGATCTGAGCAACATCGAAGCGTTCGACCAGGCCCTCGGCACCGCCACGGCCGAAGTTGTGGGCAGCGGCCAATCGCTCATCGTCGACCTCAGCGATGTGCAGTATTTGGACAGCGCTGCCATCAACGCTCTGTTCACGGTGGCCGACCACATCCACGTCATTGCCCACCCGCTGCTGATGCGCAGCCTCACCCTGAGCGGCTTATCCGAACTGGCTACCGTCGAAGCCGCGCGACCGCCAGCGCAGAATTGACGCTTCGCTGGTAGTCCGGGGCGGTTTGTTGGCCGAGGTGTATCTCGCGCGTGACCTTCCCGCGACAGCGGCAAAGGACGCTCGTCATCATGGCGGTTTTTGCGGTGATCTGTGCGCTCGCGACCACGACATGCCTCGGCTACTACGTCGGTCGGCGCTCGGATGCAACGCCGTCGACCTGGCGGAAGCGTACTAGTCGGGTCGCGATAGGCAGACTCGGGATGAGCTTCGTCATGCTGGTGGCCGCACGCCGCCTTCGCCGGAGCCTTCTGGCGCAGCGCCTGCTCCGCGACGCGCTGGCCGTTTCCGGCCTGAGATCCGTTGAGCCGCTTGAACTCTTGCGAAGCGGTGTTGCTGTCGTATTGAGGCGCACCAGCCTGGTGTGAATAGCCCGGGGCCCCTGGTGGTGTGCGCTCCCGCGAGAGTTGCTTTGCTAGTCGCATGCCCCGCGCGACGCGGCAGGTGGGCGGATCGCGGTTGGAGAGGACGAGAACTGTTATGACAGCACTGCAAGGCAAGGTCATCCTCGTGACCGGCGCCTCGTCGGGTTTGGGCGCTGAAACAGCAAAGCTGCTTTCCCGGCAGGGCGCAACGGTTTTCGGGATAGCCCGGGATACCGCACGCTTGGCCGAGGTATTCGCCGACGTAGCCCGTGGTTCATATGCATCGGTGGACGTCGGCTCGGCGCAGGCCTGCACGGACGCGGTCGAGCAGTGCGTCCGGGAGTTCGGCGGACTCGACGTCCTGGTCAACATCGCCGGGAAGCACCAGATGCGCCGAACGGAGTCGATGACCGACGACGACTGGACACAGGACCTCGCCGTCAATCTGAACGGCCCGTTTTACCTGTGCAGGGCGGCGCTGCCGGTGCTGCTGAAACGAGGAGGCAACATCGTCAACGTCGCCTCCATTGCCGGCGTCGAAGGCCAGGCTTACTCGGCCGGCTACTGCGCTGCTAAGCATGGGCTGATCGGGCTGACTCGGGCTTTGGCGGTGGAGTACACCGCGGATCGCTTGCGCGTCAACGCGGTCTGCCCCGGCGGCATGCTCACGCCGCAACTCGAACAGTTCAGTGCGCCAGAGAATCCGAACTACGACCTGATCATGCGCACGGCTTCACCGCGCGGCATGATGGCGCCTCTCGACGTCGCGAACGTTGTCGCGTTCCTTGCCAGCGATGCCGCAGCCGCCGTCCACGGTGCCGTCTACCGGGTCGACAATGGCAAGGGTGCTGGCTAATCGTCATTGGCTCGTTTGAGCCTGTCGACATCGAGGCGGGCAACCACACAGCTGTGGTGTGCTCAGCGCGGCGGTGCGGTCGCGAGCCCGCTGCTCTAGTACGGAGCAGACCTGGATGTTCTCTTGGCGCTCGAAATCGAATTTGCCAATATGCTCTTCTCGTGTAGCGTTGAAACTGTTTGCGAGTCAGGGCGGTTCGGTGATGCAGCTGGCGATCGATACTCACCGGCCCAATAACGCATTCGGTCTGATAAAAGATAGTTGATCGCGCGGTATCTGCCTCTCTCTCGGGTGATAGATAATTGCCGCGGATACGCTTGTGGCGAGAGGTCTGTTACGTTTCTCTGATGGGCATGGCGGTGTCGGTCAAAGACCGTATGCATTGGCTGACGGGGGCGGGCGTTACTCGTTTGGCGGTGAAACTCGCGGCGCGTCAAGGTGATCCGGTATTGCAGCTGTTCGTTGATGAACATCGCAAGAACATATATGAATTGGTCGACGATATACGAACACGCGGGCGCATTGTTCGGTTCGCAGGTGGTGGCCTGATAACCGCGGATATGCGAATCATCCGTGAAATCTTTCGAGACGACCGGTTTCGGACTATCAAGCCACAGGATCAGGCCCCGTTTCGCCTCGTACGGTGGATCTTGGACAAGACCGATCCCAACGTACTGGACGCTACTAAACCGCCGTCGATGCTGATGTCTGATCCGCCAGAACATGCGCGGTTACGTCGCTTGGTGTCGCAGGCATTTACGCCGCGTGCGATCGAGAGGCTGCGCAGCCGGATTCAAACGATCGCCAACGGACTGTTGGACGACCTGGAAGATGCGGCCGAATGCGACCTGGTCGCCGGTTACACCTCTCGGCTTCCCATTGAGGCCATCGCTGAAGTGCTGGGAATACCGAGGGAGGAGATCTCACATCTGGATGCGGTGAGCGAGCATGCGACCCGATTGCTTTCTGGCGCAGCGCCGGCCTGGCGGGACTTTCAGGCAGCCATCAATACGGCGCGCGAATTCGAGCCGTACCTTGCGATGCATATCGAGCAGCTGCGTCAGCGTGGCAACGACGACAGCATCATGGCGGGCATTGTGCGGGCAGGCGACCTGTCCGAACGCGATGTCCGGGTGTTTGTGATGTTGTTGCTCGCCGCGGGGATCGTCACAACAACCAATGTCATGGGCAATGGTGTCTCCATACTGCTTCGGCACCCCGATCAGTTGGCTAGCCTTCAAGCACATCCTGAGGGCTGGCCCAATGCCGTGGAAGAGGTATTGCGCTACGAGACTTCCATCCCGTTGGGGGTGCGGGTCGCTACGGAAACTCTGGAACTTGGGGGTCAGAATTTTCGACCCGGACAAGCCATATTGTTTTTGCTCGGTGGAGCCAACCGTGATCCGGCGGTCTTCGAACGTCCTGGAGAATTCGATATCACCCGTGCTAATGCACGCGAACATATCAGCTTCGGCAGCGGTATCCACGCTTGCTTGGGGGCGGCGCTAGCGCGGATGGAACTGGATATTGGCTTGCAGTCGCTGTTTGCTCGTTTCCCCGATCTGGCCCTGGCCGGTGACCCCGCGCTGAATGCCAGCATGGCACTAAACGGACTCAAAAACCTACCCGTGCGCCTGCGGCCCAGCCCGCTGCTGAGTCGGTAGCTTCCTCGTTTCACCGGAGGCTACCGACGCTCGTAGCGGGTAACGCCGTACCCACCCAGAACGGACACGACATGAGCCCAGGCGTTCAAACGAAAACCATCACGACACAGGTGCCGGCGCGACTGGACCGGCTGCCGTGGTCGCGGTTTCACTGGCGCGTCGTTTTGGGCCTTGGCGGGGTATGGATCCTCGACGGACTCGAGGTCACGATGGTCGGCAACGTGTCGGCCCGGCTGACCGAGAAGGGCAGCGGCATCGAGCTCAACCCGGCGCAGATCGGCTACGCGGCGGCAATCTATATCACCGGGGCGTGCCTGGGCGCGTTGTTCTTCGGGCACCTGACGGACCGGTTCGGACGGCGCAATCTGTTCATCCTGACCCTGGCGGTCTATCTGGTCGCCACCGTCGCGACGGCATTCGCGTTCGCGCCTTGGTATTTCTTCATCACCCGCTTCTTTACCGGCGCCGGCATAGGCGGCGAATACGCGGCGATCAATTCGGCGATCGACGAGTTGATTCCGGCACGGGTGCGCGGCCGCGTCGACCTGATCATCAATGGCACCTACTGGCTGGGTTCGGCGGCTGGAGCCGCAGGCGCGCTGGTCCTTCTGGACACGTCGAACTTCCCGGCGAACATCGGCTGGCGGCTTGCCTTCGGCATCGGCGCCATCTTCGGCATCTTCGTTCTGCTTGTCCGGCGCAACATTCCGGAGAGCCCGCGGTGGCTGTTCATTCACGGGCGCGACGAGGAAGCCGAGCGGATCGTCGGCGAGATCGAAGAAGATGTGCAGCGAGAAACCGGGCAGCCGCTGCCCGAGTTACAAGGCAAGCCACTGAGGATACGCCAGCGCCAGTCGATTTCATTTCTGGAGATCGGGCGGGTGGCGTTCAAGCTCTATCCGAAACGCGCCGTGCTCGGGCTCGCGTTGTTCATCGGTCAGGCGTTCCTCTACAACGGCGTCACGTTCAATCTCGGCACGCTGTTGAGCACGTTCTACGGCATTCCCTCCGGAAAAGTACCGGTGTTCTTCATCTTTTGGGCAATGAGCAATTTCCTCGGCCCGTTGATTCTGGGGCGGCTGTTCGACACCATCGGCCGCAAACCGATGATCGCCGCGACCTACATCGGGTCCGCGGCCATCGCGGTCGTGCTCGGGGTGCTGTTCGTGAACGACACCGGCGGTGTCTGGACGTTCATCATCGTGCTGGCGGCCGCGTTCTTCCTGGCCTCGGCGGGTGCAAGCGCGGCCTACTTGACCGTCAGCGAGATCTTCCCGATGGAGACCAGGGCGCTGGCGATCGCGTTCTTCTATGCGGTCGGCACCGCGATCGGCGGGATCACCGGGCCCGTGTTGTTCGGCGAGTTGATCAATTCCGGAGATCGCGGTCAGGTGCTCTGGTCGTTTTTGATCGGGGCGATCGTGATGGCGGCCGCCGGCCTGGTTGAGCTGTGGCTGGGGATCGCGGCCGAACAACGCGCCCTGGAAGACCTGGCACTGCCCTTGACGGTGGCCGATGCGGAGAACGACGAATCCGACTGAGGCCGAACCGCTTCGGTAAGTCACACCGGACTTGAGCCGGCGATGCGTTCGTCTACGAAGCGGTCATGCTGAGTATTGTGTAGGATACTCAGCATGACCGAGAGACTCCCTGGCCGGTTGGCGGAACATCCCACGGTGCGGAAGGTTCGAACCCGTCAAACGCAGAAACCCGGCGCACTCGACGCGGATTGGCTGCGCCAGATGTGTCTGCAGGCCGGCGTCGATGACGTCGCGTTCGCCAGCGTCGACAACCCGGATCTGGCCTCGGAGGTCGAGCATGTCGAGGCCGCCTTGCCGGGCACCAAGAGCTACATCTCGCTCGTGGTCAAGATGAACCGCGACAACATTCGCTCGACGGCGCGCAGTGTCGCCAACCAAGAGTTTCACCGCAGTGGTGAGCTGCTCAACGAGGCTGCCTACCGCATCGTCCGTCGGCTTCAGGATTCCGGCTACCGGGTGCTGAACCCGTCGGCAACCTTTCCGATGGAGATGGATAACTACCCCGGCCGGATTTGGGTGGTGGCGCACAAACCCGTTGCCGTCGCGGCGGGCCTGGGCGTCATGGGAATCCACCGCAACGTGATTCACCCAAGTTCGGCAACTTCATTCTGCTGGGCACGATCTTGGTGGACGCGCCGATCACGAGCTACGGCAAGCCGCTGGACTACAGCCCATGCCTGGAATGCAAGCTGTGCGTGGCCGCATGCCCGGTAGGCGCGATCGGAAAGGATGGCAGCTTTGATTGGCTGGCGTGTTCGACGCACAACTACCGCGAATTCATGGGCGGCTTCACCGATTGGGCCCAAACCGTCGCCGACAGTGCCGACGCGGCTGACTTCCGTTCGCGGGTAACCGATTCCGAGAATGCATCGATGTGGCAGAGTCTGTCGTTCAAGCCGAACTACAAGGCCGCCTACTGCCTGGCCGTGTGTCCGGCTGGCGAGGACGTTATCGAGCCGTACCTGGACAACCGCAAGAGCTTCATGGACCTGGTATTAAAACCGTTGCAGGACAAGAAGGAAACTCTGTACGTGCTGCCGAATTCCAAGGCTAAGGAATACGCGGAACGCCGCTATCCACACAAACAGGTGAAGGTGGTCGACGGCGGGCGTTAGCCTTCTGCCCCGTAGGCGTGGGCGATGTCGGGGGAGTCGAGCCAGCCGGAGTAGGTGGGCCGCGACGGCCAACCCTCGGGCGAGTCGAGCCATTCCTCCCTGACGGCCCCAGGGCAACACGTCGATGAGCGGAAACGAGTGACTGAGTTGCTCGGTGCCACGTCCGTTCGTGTGCCAGGTGCGATACACCGTTTCGCCGTCGCGGAGGAACACGTTGACTCCGAAGCCGCCGTCCGGCGGCGCATCGACGTCGGCGCCGAACGGGCTTTGTGACGACGAGTACCACAGCATTCGATTGCCCACCCTGCGCTGGTAGGCGAGTGCCTCCTCGATCGGACCATTGGTGACGATCACGAAGCGGGCGTCGTAGTTGTCGAGAAACTCCAACCGGGTGAACTGCGAGGTGAAACCCGTGCATCCGCCGCACTGCCACTGTGCGCCGTCCGTCCACATGTGGTGGTAGATGATGAGCTGCGATCGGCCACCGAACACGTCGACCAGGCGGATGGGCCCGTCGGCTCCGATCAGGGTGTAGTCCGGCAACTCGACCATCGGCAGACGGCGCCGCTGCGCGGCGATCGCATCCAGTTCGCGGGTGGCGGCCTTCTCGCGCGTGCGCAGTTCGTCGAGCGCGGTGCGCCAGCTCTGCTGATCGACGATTGGCGGCAGGGCTTGCGTGTTCATCGACATGGGATCCACCTTCGCTCTGAAGAATTCTGCGGCTCAAAGGTCTGACTGGCGGTGTACCCGGAATTCATCGCGGAGCACGCGCCGGCAGCCGCTACGGACCGTCACAGCGATTCGGATAAGCGCCGCTCAAAGCTGGGAATTAGCTTTGAATTAGTTTGCCGGACGAGCGCTTGGGTATCCAAATGCGCAGACTTGAAGCGTCACCCGGGGGGCCCTGGGTCCGGAAAGGCACGTAATCATGACCCAGGGATTGATCCCGAACATTGACGATGTGCGGGCAAGGTACGACTTATCCGACGATTTTTTCCGGCTGTTCCTCGATCGGACCCAGACCTATAGCTGCGCGTATTTCGAGCGCGACGACATGACGCTGGAAGAGGCCCAGATCGCCAAGATCGATTTGGCGCTGGCCGAGCTGGATCTGCGGCCCGGCATGACCCTGCTCGACATCGCCTGCGGCTGGGGCACCACCATGCGCCGCGCGGTCGAGAAGTACGACGTCAACGTCGTCGGCTTGACATCGTCCAGTGATCAGGCCGCCTACGTGCAGAAGTTGTTCGACGAGATGGAGACCCAGCGCAGCAAGTGGGTGATGCTGCAGGGTTGGGAGGAATTCGCCCAACCCGTCGACCGGATCGTGTCCATCGGGGCGTTCGAGCACGGCTACGCCCGCTATGACGACTTCTTCGAGATGGCCTACACCGTCCTGCCCGCCGATGGCGTGATGTTCTTGCACACGATGGCCGGTTCGCCGTCCGCTGACCCGATGGAGCAGCACGCGACAGAGGCGGGCTTCATCCTGACCCAGTGCGAGCGGCTGCAGCCGCATTACGCCAAGACCCTCGACCTGTGGACCGAGGCGCTCGAGGCGCATAAGGCCGAAGCCATCGAGATGCAGTCCGAAGAGGTCTACGAGCGATACCTGCACTACCTGACCGGCCGGGCCAACGCGTTCCGCACTGGCCAGATCGACGTCAACCAGGTAACCCTCGAAAAGGACTGATCGTCGACCCGCGATTGCGAAGACTACGACACGGTCAACGAGTCGATAACGATTGACACCTCACCCTGGTTTGCCACCTTGGCCAATGGGAGGGTGGTGCCCGTGAGTGTTCATGTCGACGAACTGGCGCATGCCTCGCGCACGCAATGGATGGACAGACCACCACAACGGTGTGCACGTGGTCACTGGCTGTTGCCGGGACACATGATCGTGGCCAGCATTCCGTGTTCCTGCGGCAGACACGTCTGCTGGGAATGTGAGTGCGGTGCGGCCACCTATGGACCTGAATTGACCGAGTCGTGCAGCTTGTCCACTGGGCGTCGCGGATCCGCGGTGATCGAGTCGGACTCGACGAAAAGCCTGACCTGAACCGGGCTTAACCTGACTTCGTCACGATAGCGGAGTTGTCGTTGGGCGCCCACGCCCGCTCGAAGGTCGCCAGCGGAATCTGCTCATCGCGGCCGGCGTTGATACCGCTGTCGTTGAGATGTACGACTCCGGATTTGGTGTCGATGCCGGTGACCACGACGAAGTGGTTCGCGGCGTCACGATTGCCGGCCCGGTTCCAGATGGTCTCGGCATTGACGAGGGCGATCACCTTGCGCTTGTCCGCGAGAAACTGCTCCAAGGCGATGGTATTGGTCGCGACGTTGTCCGCCCGAATCCAGTAGTGCCAGAGCAGCATCGGCAAATCCCTGATGTCGGTATCACCGGGCGGCTTCCATATCGGGCCGGAACCCGTTGCGCCCGAGATATTTTCGGCAACAACGGTGATTTGCCGTTCGGTGGGCTGCCGGCCGGTGATCTCACCGACGACGTCGGCAACCGCCATCTCCCCACAGTCGGAAGCGTGTTGCCGGCGCCAGAAGGGTGCGGCTGCCGCGGGGTCGCCGTACATCCCCGCCTCGTGGTCGGCGTCCGGGACGGGAGGGCCCGGGGCGGCGTGGGAAGCGCCGGCCCAGGTGACCGATGACGCAGCGGTCATTGCGCATAACACCGCGACGACGCGCGCAGCCGCGGCGACCTTGGTCGTCAGGGTGCGGGCCATCGGTGTCCTTTTCTCGAGCCGCGGTGGCGGCGCGCTGCTGTATTGAGAAAAGGGTCACGGGTCGCCCTCTGCGGAGCATTTAACGCGAAGCCGGTGAAATCGTGGACGAAAACGCGGAAATGTTGCCGTCGTGAGACCGCGCCGTCCGTGCAGGCACCGACCGGTGTCCGGCTCTTTGCATCACCGTGACTTTTGCGCCGCCCCTGCAGTGGCGGGCCGGGCACCATGGGCGCAAGCAGGCGAAGGCCGCGGTCTGAGTTCGTCGTGCACTTGCGACGCTTGGAGCGAATCGTTGACGCGCGCGTAACAAGTTTGGCATCGAAAGTTCCTAGGGTAGGGCGGTCCACCTTCGGCAATGGAAGGTCGTGGACCCCCTCAGCGATAGGAACACCATTGAGCGGAAACGCAGCGCGCCTGCAGGCGATCAACAACGTCGAGGCGTACGTCCCTCCGGCCATTAGCTTCGTCGCCGGTGAGGCTCCCGGCGAGATCTTCGGGGCCAACGTCTTCACCAAGGCCGAGATGCAGGCGCGGCTGCCCAAGTCGGTGTACAAGTCGGTGGTGGCGACGCTCGAAAAGGGCGCCAAGCTCGACTCCGCGGTTGCCGACGCGGTCGCCGTCGCGATGAAGGACTGGGCGCTGGAGAAGGGCGCTACCCACTACGCGCACGTGTTCTATCCGATGACCGGCCTGACCGCCGAAAAGCACGACAGCTTTCTGGAACCCGTCTCCGATGGCCAGACACTCGCCGAGTTCGCGGGTAAGACCCTCATCCAGGGTGAGCCCGATGCCTCCAGCTTCCCGTCGGGCGGGTTGCGGAGCACTTTTGAGGCGCGCGGCTACACCGGGTGGGACGTGACCAGCCCCGCCTATGTCCTCGAGAATCCGAACGGAAACACGCTGTGCATTCCAACGGTTTTCGTGTCGATGACCGGTGAGGCGCTGGACTACAAGACGCCGCTGCTTCGCAGCCAGCAGGCCATGGGTGTGCACGCCGAGCGAATCCTGACGTTGTTCGGTCACAAGGAACTCAACAAGGTCGTGTCCTTCTGCGGGCCGGAGCAAGAGTATTTCTTGGTCGATCGCCACTTCTTCTTGGCGCGGCCGGATCTGCTGAACGCTGGTCGCACGGTGTTCGGCGCCAAACCGCCGAAGGGACAGGAGTTCGACGACCACTATTTCGGCGCGGTGCCCGAGCGTGTCCTCGGCTTCATGATGGACACCGAGCGCGAGCTGTTCAAACTCGGTATTCCGGCTAAGACTCGCCACAACGAGGTTGCGCCCGGCCAGTTCGAGATCGCGCCGATGTTCGAGCGAGCCAACATCGCCTCCGACCACCAGCAGTTGCTGATGACGGTTTTCAAGACGATCGCCAAGAAGCACGGCATGGAATGTCTGTTCCACGAGAAGCCGTTCGCCGGCGTCAACGGATCAGGTAAGCACGTCAACTTCTCGCTGGGAAACTCCGAGCTGGGCTCGCTTCTCGTCCCGGGCGACACCCCGCACGAGAACGCCCAATTCCTGGTGTTCTGCGCGGCGGTGATTCGCGCCGTGCACAAATTCTCCGGCCTGCTGCGGGTGTCGGTCGCGTCGGCCATCAACGATCACCGCTTGGGCGCAAATGAGGCGCCGCCGGCAATCATCTCGATCTTCCTCGGCGAGCAGCTCGCCGACGTGTTCGAGCAGATTGCGAAGGGCGCGGCCACGTCATCAAAGGGTAAGGGCACCATGATTATTGGTGTTGATACGCTGCCGCACCTGCCCACGGATGCCGGCGACCGCAACCGCACCAGCCCGTTCGCCTTCACCGGCAACCGGTTCGAGTTCAGGGCGCCGGGCTCGGGCCAGACCGTGGCCGTGCCGTTGATCGTGCTGAATACGATCATGGCCGACTCGTTGGACTACATGGCCACGGCTCTCGAGCAGGCTGTTGCCGATGGCGAAGGATTCGACGCAGCCGTGCAGAAGATGCTCACCGATATCATCACCGAGCACGGTGCGGTGGTGTTCAACGGGGACGGCTACTCCGAGAACTGGCAGATCGAGGCGGCCGAGCGCGGCCTGCCGAACCTGAAGACCACCTTGGATGCCATTCCGGAGCTGATCAAGCCGGACGCGGTCGAACTCTTTGCGAGGTACGGGGTGTTCAACGAACGGGAGTTGCACAGCCGCTACGAAGTTCGCCTAGAGCAGTACGCGTTGACGATCGGGGTCGAGGCGAAGCTGGCGCTGGAGATCGGGAACACGATCATCCTGCCCGCCGCGGTTCGCTACCAGACCGAACTCGCTCAGAACGTAGCGACAATGAAGCAGGCTGGTGTACAGCCCAGCACCGCTGCGTTGGAAGCGGTTTCGGTCCCACTGGCTGATCTTTCGGCGGCGCTGACCAGTTTGAAAGCAGCCCTGTCGGATCATTCGGGGGAGTCGGCATTCGAAGAGGCAACGCATGCCCAAGAGGTTCTGCTGCCGGCGATGGAGGCGGTGCGTACCGCTGCCGACGAATTGGAATGTGTTGTAGCCGATGACCTGTGGCCGTTACCCACGTACCAGGAGATGCTCTACATCCTCTGAGGGACCAGGTCACCAGTGGATTGGTTAGCAACCGAGCTCAGTCGAGGCAAGGCGCTCATCACGGTCGGCCACCGCATCGCAGATACCGGCACCTAAGCGTCACACTGCGCATGCCGTACCTGACACGTTAAGTTCTGAAGGACGGAGGTCACCCGGTCAGGGGAGAGCATGGGGCCATTTGACGGCGGCCAGCGATGGGCCGCGGCGCTGGAGGCGTATCACGCGCTGTGGAACCTGTGGCGCTCCTCGCAACAGACGTCGGCGGCCCTGCAGAATTGGGAGTCGGCCTGTCGGATGCTCGAAAGTTACTACACCGTTGGCAAAGCCCGCGACGACGCCGACGTCTGTGAGATGCGCCTGCGGTACTTGGAGATCGCCGAGCCGATGCCCCGGCTCGCGGACTTCGTCCAACGGCCTGCCTACGACCGACTGCCCGATGCCCAGCAGCTGCTGACGCAAGCCCGCCACCGATATCAGCTCGCCCGTCGCTGGCACCCCGTGCGTGAACAGCAGCGCCGCAGAGAACTCGAGACGACGAAGGTGCTCTATGCGACGGTGCAGGCCGCCCAGGCCAGAGCCAGGGCTGCCGAGATAGCGCGCCAACGCGAGTGGCAGTCGGGCCGCTGGCCCAAAGGCGTTGTCCTGGACAGCGAAATTTACAACCTCGCTGGCATCGCCGACCAGGTGGAACGGCAGAACGCGAAAATCGAATCCCAGGTGGCCGCCCTGACCGTTCTGTTGCGAACGGGTTTGCGGCACCTCAAAGAGGTGCCGCAGTCTGCTCCGTCCGAATTGGTGGCAAGCGTCGAACGGGAGCTGACGGCGATGCCGTTGCCGTGCAACATCACCCCCGCACTCACGGTTGACTACTCGCCGGCCACCCGCCGATTGGTGCTCGAGTATGAACTGCCCGTGGTGAGTGTCGTCCCGCACGCCAAGGCGTACCGGTACGTCAAGAGCCAGGAGACGGTCGTCGCGACCGCGCGGCCGGTGGGTCAGCTAAAAGCGTTGTACGCGCGCATCATTGCGCAGCTTACGCTGCTATCGCTGGCGACTGCTTTCCGAATCGACGGCGGCCGCGGATTCGAGGTGGTGATCTTCAACGGTGTGGTCGAAACGACGGATCCGAGCACTGGTCAACCGACCCGGTCGTGCTTGATCGCGGTGCGCGCCGACGCGGACACCTTCGCCGGTATCGACCTCGAAGACGTCGATCCATCCGTCTGCCTGAAACGTCTGGGGGCGAAGGTGTCGACGGATCCGACAAAGTTCGTGCCAGTGCCGCCACTGGTCGAATGATCAGCCGTAGGCATCCCACCACGTGTGCAAGTCTTCGACGGTGGCCGGGTCGCCGGCAACGTCGCTGAGCATCAGCTTTTCCTCGTTGGTCCAAATCACGATGGGGTGGCCGTTGTAATGGCCGCACGCGACCAAACCGGCCATCTCGTTGGGGGTTTGGTCGTAGTGCCAGCTCACGGGCGAGGCTTCCTCGCCGGGGCAGTTCACCAGGCTGACGTTGCCGATGTCGTCGGTGAAGGCCTTCTTCAGCCGATTCGGTGTCGGGAACAGCCCGTAGGTGGCATGACTGGGGCCGCCGGGCTGGGTGTTCTGCCCGCATGTCACCAATGCCACGGCACTGGTCCAAATGCTGCCCGATTCCGGCGTGGCCGGTGTGCAGGTGCCGGCAAGGTAGCCCTGCGGTAGCAGGCTGAATAGGCGGGCTTGATCATTGTTGGGAGCTTGGCTGGACGGCACCGGAGTTTTCACCCCGCCAGCCTTCGACGCTTGCTGGCCGGCGGGTTTCACCGTCAGCCAGATGCCGACTACCGCGATGACGACCACGACGACGACGCCGGCTGTCACCAGGATCGGCCAGAGGTTGCGTCGGCGCGGCGTTCCCGGTTGGTCAGGTCCGACGATGCCTGGCGCGGTCAACGGCGGCGGTGGACCGCCTGGTTGGGTGAATTGCGGCCTCGCCGAGGTGTCGCTGCGGCGCAGGATGGTGGCGGCACGGTCGCGTTCCGGTCTGGAAAGCGCGTCGTGCGCGGACTCGGCCAGGTCGCCGGCGCTGGCATAGCGTTCGATCGGGTCCTTGGCCATGCCGACCGCGATCACGTTATCGAAAGCCTGGTCCACCCCGAGGCCTTCTGCGCTGGGCCGCGGGATGGGTTCCATCATGTGGGAGGTGACCAGCATGGCGGCGGTGTCGGCGCGGTATGGAGGTTCGCCGGTCAAGCATTCGTACAGCACACAGGCCAACGCGTAGACGTCAGCACGGGGTGTCACCTCGTTCTCCGAAAACCGTTCGGGGGCCATGTATTTCCAGGTGCCCACCGCGGTACCCAGTTGAGTGAGTTTCTCATCGGTTTTCGCGCTGGCGATTCCGAAATCGACCAGATACGCGAAGTCGTTGCCGGTGATCAGGATGTTCTGCGGTTTGACGTCGCGGTGTGTCACCCCGGCGGCGTGCGCGGCATCCAGCGCCGATGCGATCTGATGGATGATTGCCACTGCCCGGGGCGCGGGCAGTGGCCCGTCCCGCTCGAGCAGACTGCCCAGATCGATGCCCTCGATCAGGCGCATCTCCAAATACAGTTGCCCGTCGATTTCGCCGTAGTCGTGGATTGGGACCACGTGAGGCTCGAGCAGGCGCCCAGTGATGCGGGCCTCGCGTTCCATCCGCTTGCGAAACACGGGGTCCTGGCTGAAGGCCACCGACATCAGTTTGACCGCCACCGTCCACTTTTTGACGGTGTGCTCGGCTTCGTAGACCTCGCCCATCCCGCCGCGGCCCAGCAGTCGTTTGAGGTAGTAGGGACCGAACATCGTCCCCAACCGCGAGCCCTGCGCGCCGGTCATCGCTGACTCCTATTCACGGTCTGGCAACCATCACGGTATGGCGCGACCAATCCTCACCGCTCGAAAACTACAACATCGCGGTGGCGCCTGCGCGAGCGTGCTACCCCAACTTTGCCGGACGGCGCAGTGGCGCATGACGCGGTTGAGTGAGACATGTTCTGCCACAAGAAAGTCCATCAGGATCCTCCGTGTGAGGATTTTGCGCTTCCGGAAATGTGTGGGGGACCGTCGAATTGAGTTGTCAAGCACACCGTCGGTGCAAGAGCACACAGGCGACCTCGGACTACCCGAGAAGCTTGGTCAGCCAGGTCGCGTCTTGGTAGTTGAGGGACTTGGTACCGTCCCAGACGAACGGCGTCCCAGAGGCATTGAACCCGGCCAGCGTCGTGTCGCCGGACTCCGCTTTTGCCTTGGCGGTGGCCATGTCCCCGCCGGATTTGATGCAGTTGATCGCGTCGGCGTCGACGCCGCCGGTTTTGGCCAATTGCGCTAGTTCGCCGTCGGTCCGATCTTCCGCGGCACCCTCTTGCGGCTGGAAGGCGCTGGCGAAGATTCCCGAGTAGAAGCTCATGTAGAGCTTCGGGTCGTTCTGGGCCGCGACGCAGTAGGTTGCCGCCACCGCGCGAGTCGAGTAGTTCTGACTGTGCGACTTGTCGTCGAGGAAGTTCAGCAGGTGGTAGCGCACCGCGAGTTTCTTGTTGTTCACCGCGGTTTCGATGTCGCCCGCATTCGACCGGATGAAGCTGCCGCACGGCGGGCAGATGGGCTCGTTGAAAATATCGATCGTCACCGGTGCGGCCGAGCTGCCGACCAACACTCCGTCATCGAGGACGCGGAGCTCGACCGCGTCGCTCGCCGCGGGCGGTTTCGACCCGCCCGGCCCCGACGACCGCCAGGGTTGGGCGACAACGAGGACGGCGCCCACCACCGCGACGACGACAAAAGCCGCAAGGCTGACCCATAGCCAAGCGTTACGCGATGCACGGGGCGCCGGTTGCCCCCACGACGGCGCCACCACGCTGCCGGCATCGCCAGTACCCCAGCCGGGAGCGCCCGGCCATCCCGTCTGTGCGGGGATCGGCCCGCTCGGCGGAAACGGTGTCCCGGTTGCCGACGCGGGCCAACCCGGGCCCTGGGGCGGTGTCTGGCTCGCCATGGCGGGGGGAGCGGGCGGAAAGCCGGTGGGCGCCTGACCCGCGAACGCGGCCGGTAGTTCGGCGGCCTGGCTGCGCTGCAGAATGTCGGTTGCCCGATCCTGGTCGGGCGTGGCCAGGGCGGCGTACGCGGCCGCCGACAGGTCCCCGCAGGTGGGATAGCGGTCCAGCGGGTCCTTGGCCATGCCGCGCGCGATCACTTGGTCGAAGGCGGCCGGAATGCCTGGCCGCGCGGCACTGGGTCGCGGAATCGCCTGGTGCAGGTGCGTGCTCATCACGCTGATCTGATCGCCCTGGTAGGGCGGAGATCCGGTCAAGCACTCATACAGAACGCAGGCCAGCGCATAGATATCGGCTCGGTAGGTGACGTCGGAGTCGCTGAACCGTTCCGGGGCCATGTATTTGAAGGTGCCCACCGTGGTGCCGAACTGGGTCAGCTTCTCATCGGAGGTGGCGCTGGCGATACCGAAGTCGACCAAATAGGCGAAGTCGTCCCCGCTGACCAGAATGTTCTCCGGTTTGACGTCGCGATGCATCACGCCGGCAGCGTGCGCGGCGTCGAGTGCGGAACCGATCTGGCGCAGGATCGCGACCGCGCGTGGCGGTGTCAGCGGTCCGTATCGGCTCAAGATCGTCGCAACGTCCCGGCCGTCGATCAGGCGCATGTCCACATAGAGCTGTCCGTCGATTTCGCCGAAATCGTGAATCGGGACGACGTGTGGTTCCTGCAGCCGTCCAGCGGTGCGGGCCTCGCGCTGCATGCGGGTGCGGAAGACCGGGTCGCTGGACAGCGTCTGCGACATCAGCTTCAGCGCGACGACCCGCTCGCGGACCGTGTCCTCGGCCTCGTAGACGTCGCCCATCCCGCCACGACCCACCAGTCGCCGTAGCAGATAGGGCCCGAACTGCGAGCCCTCCCGCGAACCCGCGGTGTCACCCATTGCCGACTCCTCCATGCCAGGCATAAGGCTAATAGTTTGGGCCAGCCGGGGGCACGGTGAATAGAGAGAATGCCGGTGATTTCAATATTCCGGGCTTAAGGCACCGGTGGCGGTGGCAAAGCCGCCCGCTAATCGCGGCCGTAATGCGGATCACCCGGCGTCGGTCAATTCCTGCTCAGCGGTGCTCTTCGTCGCCTGTTCGGCTTTCACGGAGGCCCTCCCTCGACAACGCCCTGAGAAAGCCGTATGCGTGCATCCCGGTTTTGCCGGGATTCCGCACGATCCATTCGTTGATGCTTCCCAGCGCCGTGGCTAAATGGTCGCGTTTGATCCGCACCAGGTAGGTCTGTCGATCGTCGTCGGGATCGTCGCTGGATTCGGCTACCGCAACGGGATTTTTGAACGCGTAGGCAATGCCGTGCACGGAATCATGATTGAGCGCCCAGTGAAGTTCGTTGGGCCGCAGTCCGTTCACCGCAATGTTGCGGTAGCCGTCGTCGTCTGAATTGCTCACCTGGCCGATGGTCCTCCTCCGGAAACGCGAGAAAGTAAATGACGGTGGGCGCAAGATGAAGTCGCACAGGCAATTCGACGACCGTTTGAACGTGTGTCACCGCACCGAAACCGGGCGCTTGCCTGGGTGTCGTCGGTGGCACGCCGAATCGGGGCATGGGCCCCGACGTTCTGCCGGGAATTGCACCGCCTCATCTATCCACCGTGGCACAGCACCGTGGTCGGCGCCATCGGAGCGCAACAGCGCAGGCGGCGATGCAACCGTTGCGGGGCATCCGGTTTCGCACCTCAGCGGGCGCGAGCGTCGTAGAGTAGCCCGCGACCCATCACCGTTTGCTGGGAGGACGCATGACCGAACGTATCGAGATTCAGCGCACGATCCCGGCACCGGCACCCGATATCTTCGGGCTGTTGTGCGATCCGCAGGGCCACGTGGCCATCGACTCGACGGGGATGCTCCAAGACGCCGACGGCGACCCAGTAGGCGCGGCCGGCGACAGCTTTGTCGTCCATATGGACCGTGCGGCACTCAACGACTATCCACAGCTCGGCAGGTACGACGTCACGGTCGAGATCAAGGAGTTCGAACCCGACCGACTGATCTCGTGGACGGTTCTCGGCCAGCTTCGCCCCCAGATCGGTCACGTCTACGGGTTCCAGCTTGAGCCGGCCGAGGATGCGGCGGCCACCGTCGTCACCTCGTTCTACGACTGGTCGAAGATCGACCCGAAGTGGCGCGAAGCCGGAATTTTCCCGGTGATCTCCGAGGGCGCCCTGCGGGCGACGCTGGGCATTCTCGACCGCACCGTGCGCCGGGGATACCCGCGGGGTTAACCGGCCGGGCCGCATCGGCGCCCGCCCAAAACGGTTCGCAATCAGCGGCGATACTTCAAGAACAGGTAGTCGTCATAGACCAATGCGTGTTTGAGGCGCAACGTGGCAGGTAGCGGCAATCGCGACGGCTGCTGTCGGTGGTCGATCGGTTGGCTAGCCGCCAGCTTGGGAGCCAGCGTTACGCAGACCTCCACCACGACGTCGGCGTCCACGAGCTCGTCGAGCAGGGTTGGCCCGCCCTCACAGAGGACTCGGGACAGTCCGTGTGAGCGCAGCAGGGCAACAGCGCGCCTGACGTCCACGGTGTCCTCACCCGCCACCAAGACGCCGCATCGTTGATCGCTGCTGCTGTTGTGCCGCGCGGCAGTCTCCGCGCAGGTCACCAGCAGGGGTGGCTGGCCGGGGTCGCTGACCAGTATGGTCGGCAGTTCGCCGGTTTGGCTGATCACGGCAATGGGGGGCGGCTTGCTCTTGCCGTCCTGTTGGCGTTGGGCAAGTTGTGCGTCGCTGAGCCGCACCGGACCGTAATTCTCGGCGCGCGCGGTGGCCGCGCCGACCAGAACGACGTCGGCGAACCCTCGCAGGATCTTCAGCAGTTGTTGGTCGGTCTGACTCGACAACGGCCCGGCGCGACCGCCGAACACGGCGGCACCGTCGGCGCTGTAGATCATGTTGACGCGCACGCCCTCTGGGGGCTCGGCATAGAACGACGCGAGTTCAAAGACGTCGTTGACCGTGCCCACGCGCGGCGAATCGTTCACCGTGTCCGCTTGGCGGCGGTAACGATCGGATGCGGTCATGCCTCGTGGCCCGGGTCAAGCGAGCGCACATCTTCGAAGGACACCCATTGCTCCTCGTCGGTCGGTGGGTCACCGTCCAGCGGTTCCAGCAGATGCCCGACGTGATCGCCGAGCGGAACCCGATCGACGATCTTGCCGACGAACCAGGCGGCCGCATCGTCGAGGATGGGCAGCTGTGCTGGGCCGCGATGCCACCGGCAGCGGTCGAATTTGTTGGTTTCGTCTCCCGTCTGGCTGCCGAACAGTTCGACGACATCGATGTGTTCGATATCGAACACATGTACCGCCAGATGCGTGGCGTTGGCGGCCACCCGGAAGGTGTGGTTCTGCAGGGACAGACCGACCAGAAAGCGCGGCGGAGAGATGCTGGCCTGGCAGGCGAAACCCACCAGGCAGCCAGCCGTGCTGCCGTTGGCCTGCGTGGTGACGACGAACATCGGATAGTTGAGCAGCGCCACCAACTTCTCAAATGCGCTAACCCCCGGCTCGCTCACCCGCTCACTATTCCCCTTCGGCGCGAATTGGAATCACACCGACGGGGATAGCCGTCGCGGCGCCGCTGGACAGGATAGATCGTCACCCGTTCAGTATCGCGAAACCGGCGCTGTTACTTCAGCGGGTCGTTTTCTCGCACTCCGCGATACATGCCCCAGCGGACAACCCCCGGCATCACTATCCGTTGGACTGACCACGCGGGAAGCCGGAACGCTTGCCCGGTGGGTAGGAAGACCTCCAGCCCGTCGGCCTGGATCCCCACCAGTGAACCCCACCGCCGTCCCGGCGTGCGGTAGGTGCGCAGCCGGCGGCCCGTGAACTCGGCACGAATGTTGTGTGCTACCAGCGAATCTCCACGATTGCGCGCCGAGCTGCGCAGCGGGTCGCTCGCCGCGACATCCCCGACGGCGAAGACACCGTGATGGCCGGGAACTTCGAGCTCCGGAGTCACTCGCACGAAGCCGTTCTCGTCGAGCAGGTCGGGTGGCAGCCAGTCGGTGTTGGGTTGTACCCGGCCCACCGCCCAGAGCACGGCGTCGGCGGTGGCCGGCGGTTGTCCGGTGCTCCAATTGATGGGCTCACTGGTGATCTCCTGACCGGCGGAG
This sequence comes from Mycobacterium montefiorense, assembly GCF_003112775.1. Taxonomy (GTDB): domain Bacteria; phylum Actinomycetota; class Actinomycetes; order Mycobacteriales; family Mycobacteriaceae; genus Mycobacterium; species Mycobacterium montefiorense. The sequence continues at coordinate 631,126 of NZ_BFCH01000018.1, forward strand.
CCGTTCGAGATCACCGCACGGTGCCCGGGGTGCACGCCAACACCCAATTCGCGGAGCCGACCGCGAATCCGGTTCCAGATCCGCGGGTGATACCCGCCCAAAGCCGCCTCGCCGGGGAAGTACAGGTCGATCCGCTTGTCCGGCCACGTGTTTGCGATGTTCACGGTGCTGCTGACTGCCGCTGCGCCGCCGCCGACGACGATCACCGAGCCGGCGGTGGCCAATTGGTGATGCGCAGCCTGCAGGCCGGCGCCGATCTCATCGGCTGATTGCATGGTCGGTTGCCGCCAGAAACCGTTGGTGACCCCGGTCGAGATCACCAGTGCATCGAACTCCTCGGCGATGGTCTGGCCATCGCCACTGCGCCCGAACACCGTTCGGGCAGCGAAGTCCACATTGGTCAGCGTGGCCTGAATCGTGCGCACTCGATCCAAGCCGCGGAATCGGGCGAACGGAATCCAGTAGTCGCGTGCCCAATCGGTGGGGCGGGAGAGCCGGACGCCGAGCTCCTGGCCACTTACCAGCGCGGACTTGACCGAGATTCCGACGACATCGGCGTGCCGGGACAGGCGGATCGCGGTCAACAGCCCCACATCTCCCAGCCCCGCGACGACGACGCGCTTGCGCGGCGCCATTTAGGCCGAGTTCCGTTGTGCTGCAAGGACGTTTTGTGGCGATGGCCGTGTCGGGCTGCCGACGGTGGAATCCATGTGAGCCTCCTCAGACGCAACGTCCGGCTGCCCTGGCGCTCGGTCGCGGTCGGCAAAACTGTAACACGTTCTATTGAGTGCTCCGGGGTGCCGCCGTCGATTGCGGGGAACCCAGGCGAGGCATGCGAATTGGTGGTTCACTAGCCCGATCAGCACCGTGTTCAGCTCCCGGATCGCTACCGCCGCGCGTACGGCCGCGGTGGTCGCTTTCCTTGGCGTGGCTGGTGTGCCCGTGGTCTCGGGGTGTCATTCGACGACGGCATCTAGGCCATCGTCGGCGATCACATCGGTGGCCGCCAGCGCCGGCGTGTACGGCGACCCCGCTGCGGCTGCCAAGTATTGGCGGGCGCAGTCGCTCGAGGACAACTGCGGGCTGATGTCGGTGGCCGACGTGGTCGGTGAGATCACCGGAAACGAGCCGACGGAACAGCAGATGATCATGCTGGCGCAGAACACGCCGTCGGGCAGCAATCCAGGGCCGATTTATGCACCTTCGGCCGATCCGAGCCACGAAAACGGCAACGGCGGTGTCGAAATGGCGGACTTGATCGTGCTGCTCGACCACTACGGCATCAAATCCACCATGTACTGGACGGCGCACCCGGAGACCACCGGCATGCCCGCGTTGCAGCAGTACCTGCGTGACGGGCGTAAGGCGATCGCCTGGGTCAATTCGGCGGTCATCTGGAACACCAGCGACCAGCGCACCAAGGCCGATCACTATCTTGTCGTCACTGGAATCGATATCGATAAGCAGCTCGTTCACTTGAACGACCCCGGCGCCGACCATGCCGACGAGCAGGTCAGCGTCGCCACCTTCACCGCTGCCTGGCAGCCCGGCGAGGAATCGATCGTCGTCACCGCGCCAGGCCGCTGAGCGTCGACGTCTTCACCGTTTCACGGCGCTTTGGCCACTAGCATTAGCCAGCGGTCCCGTGCACCCGCCGCGGCGGTCGAGGTGACGGATCACCGTGGCAGAGGAAAGGAACGGCTCGCGATGACGACACCAGCCGACGACCATCGACACAACCCGCAATTGATTCCGCGGCGGCTGCTGCGCGGCGGACAGCTCCATCACCCCGCCGTACTGGAGGAAGCCAAACGGCGCAGCGACAATCTTCAGTTGCGCTTGGCAGACCGGATCACAGCGTTTGCCGGGTCGATGAATTTCGTCTGGCTGCACGCGGCGTTGTTCGGCGTCTGGATGGTGTTCGTGGAACGCAATCCTTGGCCGACGCTGACCCTGGTCGTGTCCCTCGAGGCGATTTTCCTGTCGACCTTCGTGATGATCGGCCAGAACCGTCAGGCTGCTTTCCAGCAGGCCAGGGCCGACCACGACTTCCAGACTCAGGAGTTGGAGCTGAAGACCAACACCGAGCTCACCCGCCAGATTCACGTGCTCACCGAGGAATTGCACCGGCGGTTCATCCAGTCCACGCCCGAGCGCCCCGTTTAGTCGAAGAACCGAAAAGGATTGGTAGGGCAGGTGGTTGTACGGACCGCCATTCGCGCGGTGGACAGATGGTCGAGTTAGAGCAGGCGGTGCGCCCTCGGGTGCGCGCCGTCCTCCGTACGGTGGCGCGTGCGTCGGCACCGCGTCCCACCGCGGCCAAACATGCCGCCAAGGATTTGCGCCGAGACCTATGGCCGGCAGTGGTCGCGGAGATCCGCTGGGCGTTCACTTCGCCGCGCACCTGGCTGATGGGCGTGGTGGCCAACTTGGTCTTCGCCGTGGGGTGGTTGGTGGTGCAGCCACTAACGCTGGGCCGCCATCAGGATTGGGTGGTCCTGGTCGGAACCTACTTCTCCTCGTGGATCCTCGCTGACGTCACCACCACCAACCTGCTCGGCGCCGATCACTATCGCGTTGTTCAAGCCGTGTCCGACGGGGTGCCGTTCTGGCGGGTGCTGTTGATCAAGAACCTGGCCCTGTTGGTGATCGTCGGGCTGCCGACCTTGGTGACGGCGGTGGTGTTGACCCTCTGGCTGGAAACCCCGGAGCGCCTGGCCATTACGATCCCCACGGTCGCGGTGCCCATCGTGTCGTGGCTCGGAGTAGGCAACGTGTTCTCGGTGCTCCACCCGGTCAGCGTCGAGCCGCTGACGCGGCGGTGGCGGCAGCGCGGAGACCGTCGCCGCACTCGCGGCTGGATCGGCGCACTCACGCTGCCCTACGCGCTGTATTACTTCGCCGACCCGATGAACGGGGTAGAGCATCAGTTGTTGTGGACAAAGCTGCCTGCGTTGATCTGGCCGGTATTCGGTCGCGACACGAAAAGCTTTGTGCACCTGGCGATTGCACTGTCAGTGTGGGCTGGGGGCAGTGTCGCGGCGGTGCTCTGGGTGCGCAAGCGTGGCCTGCGGATCCGCTAAACGGCGACCTTGCGCAACACCGCCCGAGTTCGGGCGCGGCTTTCGTCGTCGCCGAACAGATATCCGGCAAATTCGTCCACGCCGGCGCTTCGTATCTCGTCGATACGGTCGGCGACGGTGGCTTCGTCGCCGATCAGGGCGAGCTCTTCGGGACCGGTCACGCCCTCTCGGTCCAGCATCGCGCGATAGGACGGCAGCGTGCCGTAGATCGCGAACTGTTCGGCGGCCTGGGCCCTGGCGCTTTGCGCGCCATCGGTGACACAGACGGGCAATCCGGCCACTACCTTGACCGCTCCCTTCGGTCGTCCGGCCGCGGCCGCCTCGTCCTGCAGGGTCGGGACGACATGAGTTGCCAGCGTCTTGGGCCCGGTCATCCAGGTGAACGTCCCGGCGGTGCGCCGAGCCGCCACGCGCAGCATTTGTGGGCCCAACGCGGCGATGTACACCGGGGGTTCCGGGATCCCGGATACCTGCAGCGACCCGCGAGTCGTTACCGTCTCGCCGATTGCGTGCGCCGCTTCGCCGGCGAGCAGTGGTTGTAAACCGTCGAGGTACTCGTTCATCCGCCGTATCGGCTTGTCCCACTGAACTCCCCAGTATTCCTCGCTCATCTGCGGGTGATTGACCCCGAGCCCGAGCTTGAACCTCCCGCCGGAAAGTGCGCTGAGGGTCAACGCGCGTTGGGCGGTCAACATGGGATGTGCGACCTGGATGGGCAGCACGCCCACCGCCAGACTGATACCTGGGACTTCGCGCAATGCAAGTGCTTGCATGGCCAGTAGATCGATTTCCCACGGAAGTTGGGCCGACCATAGAGTGGTGAATCCCTCTGCGGCCAAGCGTGAAACCTCGTCGATATACGCGGCCACGACGGACGGTCCGTCACCGTCGCCCAGGCTGTTGAAGATGCTGATCTCCATCACGCAGTCCTTTCTTCGATTGCTTCCCGCTCTCAGCCGAGTAACGACAGCTGGCGCAAGTTGTCGGCGTATTTGTCGATCAACTCCGCGGAGATGTGCGGGATGTCGTTGTCCGGCCCGACCTCGCCCGCGCACACCGCGGTGTGGAATGCCGCGGTCGGTGCGGCCGCGCCTCGGAGTGGTTTTTCCGGCTTGCGGAACGCGTGCAGCAGCGGGAGGATCGACTGCTGACGTTGCCGCTCAGGCAATCCCGTCAGCGCGGTCTGGAACCGGGCCAGCCAATCGTCGTAATCAGCGATGCGCTGGATCTTGTTGCCGGCCCGAATCAGCCAGTCCACGAACACATCCAGAGAAATGCCGTCGTCGTACGGGTTCATCACGTCGAACGAGCTGTAGCCTTCGGTGACCCTGGAGCCGATCGTGGTGATCGCCTCGGCGATGAAGTCGACCGGAAGGCCGTCGTAGTGCGCGCGAGCCCGGCTGCCCACGCCCTCGCGTTCGTAAAACGAATGCGGGGCAATGCCGGTCACCAGCAAGCTGAAGATCAGCCGGGTGAACATGTCCGGCACATTGAGCTGCCCACGGTATCGGGTGTGTGCGAGGATCATGTCGGACCGGAACACCGCGACCGGCAGTCCGCACACGTCGTTGGCTTCCCGGAGCAGCACCTCACCGGCCCACTTGCTGTTTGCATAGCCGTTGGCGTAGTCGTCGTTGAGTGGGCGATTGGGGCTCACCTGCCGGATGTCGCCGTCCTCCTGGAATTGGCCTTGCGGCACGGTCATTGCTACAGCGATGGTGGACAAGTAGGTGATGGGCTTGATGTGAGTGGTGATCGCCAACCGGATAAGTTCTGCGGTTCCAACAACATTCGGCCCGAACAGCTGGTCGTAGGGCAGCACATGGTTGACCAGTGCGGCCGGGTGCACGATCAGATCGACGGTGTCGGCGAGCCGTTGCCAGGTTGCGGGGTCCAGCCCTAGATTTTGGTCGGCGATATCGCCCGGCAGCACCTCGAGGTGTAGGGCGGAAAGCTCGCGGAACCGGTTCAGCAGCTCGGGATCGCCGCTGTCGAACGCCGTCTCCAGTCGTGTCCTGGCCTCCTTGGCGTCGCTGCCGCGGACGATAGTGACCAGCTTTCCGCCCCGCTTGGTGAGTCGTTCCAGCCACTCGAGGGTCAAGAATCGCCCGAGCCATCCGTTCGCGCCGCTCAGCAGAACGGTATGCGGCGCGCCGGTGATGTGCGGCAATGACGTTGCGGTGGCTAATGTTTGGGCGCCCACGAACTTGTCCAACGTCAGGTCAGCGGCTGCAATACCCCTCGCGTCTTGCCCGTGAACAGTACTGAAAGTCGGGCGTTGGATGCCAGTACCGCGCTGAGTCTCGATGTAGTCGGCGATTTTCCCGATGCTGTTAGCCGGGCTGGTGATCACCGAAACCGGAACCTCGACGCGGAAGATCTCCTCGAGCAGGTGCGAGAAAGTCAACGCGGACAACGAATCTCCACCGAGGTCGGTGAAATGCGCCTCGGGGCCGGCGGCAGAGGTGCCGAGCAGGGCGCGGCATGCTCCGGCCAGTGTCTCTATCACGGGTCGGTCGGCAGCAGTCTCGCGTAGCACCCGGATCTCGTCGACCTGCGCGGCCGCAATTTCGGTGTACAGCTCCTCAAGGCGTTCGCCGTAGCGCTCCTTCAGTCTGGGGCGCAGTTGCTTACCCAAGCCGGAGAGCAATCCGTTCTCGTCGGTGAAAGGTTTCGTTTCCAGGATGAAGTCGACGGGCACTTCGTACGACTGCAGCTGCGCGGCCGCGGCACTCTGCTGAAGCGACTGATGTATCGCCGCTTTCAATGCCGGACTGTTGCCGTATTCGGCCAGCGCTTCGGGAGTGGGCACGATGACAGCCAGCAGACTGGGCCGTTCGCTGTTGCCGTACACGAAGATCTGTTGCACCAGTGGAGCCCCGGCGTAGATGGACTCCAGATTCGTCACCGCGACGAACTCGCCCTGAGCAAGCTTGAGGACGTTGTTGCGGCGATCGACGTAGACGAGGTGGTCGGCTTCGATTTCTGCCATCACGTCGCCGGTCTTGTAGAAGCCGTCTTCGTCGAAAACCTGGGCGGTGATGTCCGGTCGCTTGTAGTAGCCCGGCGTCATCGTGTCCGTCTTGACGAGCAATTCCCCACGCGGATACGGCCGGTCGGTGAGGAAGTAGCCGAGCTCCGGGACGTCGACCAGCTTGTAATCGATGACCCGCTTGCGACTGATCACGCCGTCTCGGGCCAGGATGCCGGTCTCGGTCAGACCGTAGCCGTCCACGATGTGCGCACCCAGCGTCCAATCCAGGAATGTCTTCATCTCTGCGGCCAGCGGAGCGCTGCCGACGAAACCGCCAAGCACCCGGCCGCCCAAGACATGCTCACGCACCTCGGTCGCCGCGTCCTGCTCCGCGGTTGCGGGATCTGCCCCCTCCGCGATCCCGCGATCAATCGCGCCGCGGTAGTGCTGGTACAGCATCTCCACCACGCGGGGAACCACTCCGAGTTCGGTGGGCCGTACCAATCCCCAGTCTTCGAACAGGGTGGACAGATCGGACTCGGGGACGAAATAGTTGGTACCGCCGGCGATGAATGCCGATGCCACTGGCAGTCGGCCGCCGAGGTGGTTCAGCGGCATGAAATTCACGTTGAGCACTGGCATGCCGGGGTTGAGGAAGAACCCTGACGTCCACACCCTGGCGATCGTTCGCTCGGTGTACATGGCCCCCTTGGGAGTCCCGGTGCTACCGGAGGTGTACATGATCATGGCCAGGCGCTCGTCGCTGCCCTCGGTGAAGGCCGGGCCGGCGGACCGTTGTTGGCCGCGCTCCACGACGTCGTCGACCGTGGTGACGACAACCTGAGCCCCCCTGCCCTGCAAGCGAATGCGGCTCTGTTCGAAGTTCTCCCGCTGCTCGTCGACCTCGGGGTGGTAGTCGAACACCATCAGCTGCCGTAACGACGAGCTGGTCAGCACGGACTCCACGGCCAGGTCGAGATACTCGGCGCTGACCGCCACGATCTTCGGCTCGCATTCCTCGATGATCGGGCGGAGTCCGGTCACCGGAGCGTTGTGCTGCAGCGGGACGGTCACCAATCCGAGATAGGCACACACCATGTCGACGACCAGATAATCGGCGCTGGAGAATCCGACGGTCGCGACGACATCCCCAGGCGTGACCGGGTTCTCGGGGTCATGGCGCCAGGCACTGGCGATGGCACGCACTCGGTCCCAAACGTCTCGGTAGCTGATGGTCTCGAAACGCGGCCGCAGCTGCGCGGACGTGCGGCCATCGGCGTCGGTGACCATTTCGCGGGTGCGCTGCCCGAGAGCTGGGCGATCGGCATAGCCCGCGACGATCGTCTCGAACACCTCAACGAGCCGCAGGCCGGGTGTGCAGGCCGCCTCGACCACCTCCGGAAGGGGGGCCGCCGCGCGAAATTGGGGATCCTTGTCGAACAACTCGGCCACCCGCTGCGCCGCCCGCTCATCTCGGTCGTCGCCCATCTCGGCCAGTTGCGTGCCGTGCAGTGATCCGCTCGTCATGGTGTGTCCTTCCATCTTTATCTGTTCTTCGAACCAGAACACCGCCCGGACGACAACGGGGTGGCCCCACTCGGATGTGACCTTCGTTACTCGTCAGCGCCAGGATGGGTAATCCGTATAACCCTGTGCGCCGCCGGTGTAGAGAAATTCGTTTCGTGGCGCATTGAGTTGTGCCCCGTAGGTCCATCGCCGCACTAAATCCGGATTCGCCAGATATGCGCGGCCAACGGTCACGGCGTCCGCGGTGCCGGTCTTGACGAAATCGACGGCTTGCTCACGGGAGGTCGTCTTTCCGAACCCGCCGTTGAGCAACAGGCGGTCCGGCCATCGACGACGCAGCCACGAGTAGATGGGTCGTTCGGGTGGGACTCGCGCATGCAGATACGCCAATCCCAATTCGCGGGCGTTCTTGGCGAGAATCAAATGCGCTTCGAGGTCCGGTTCGTGGATGTGGTTCTCCGGATTGCCCGGAGATATGCGCAACCCCAAGCGTTCGGGGCCGATCACATCGGCGACCGCGCCAATGGCCTCGGTCGGAAATCGGGCGCGATCCTGAGCAGACCCGCCGTAGGCGTCACGCCGGTAATTCGCGTCGTAGGACAGAAATTGACTCAACAGGTAGCCGTTCGCGGCATTGATCTCAACGCCGTCCGCCCCGGCCGCTCGCGCGCGACACGCTGCGGCGACGAAATCAGAAATCACCGAACCTATTTCGTGGACGGTCAGTTCGTGCGGAGTGACAAGGGGCTTCTCCCCAGCGGCGGTGTGAACCGTGCCGGCGGGCCTGATCGCCGACGCTGCGACGGGCTGTTGGCCGCCGAGGATTTCGGGATGGGACATGCGGCCAGAATGCATGAGCTGCACCACAATTCGGCCACCCGCTGCGTGGACGGCTTCCGCGACCCGTGCCCATCCGGCTTGCTGTGCGTCAGTGTGCACACCGGGCTGTTTGGGGTACGCCTGGCCCCGCGCCGAAGGGAACGTGCCCTCGGTGATGATCAGCCCCGCAGTTGCCCGCTGCGCATAGTAATCAGCCATCAGCTTGGTCGGCACGCCGTCGTCCGCGGCGCGGGTGCGCGTCATGGGCGCCATCAGAATCCGGTTCGGTGCGTACATCGCGCCCAGTTGAATTGGAGCCAGCAAACGATGGCCGGGAGCTAACAGGCGCGGCGGTAGCGCGGAGCCGGCCGGGTGCGATGTGTACAGATGTTGCGATCGACCGGCAACAGCGAATCTTCGAGCCACGATTGTCCGCACCTTTCGTCCGGGAGTTGACCGCCACGACACGGACGTGGGCATTGCCCGTAAGACCGTGCGGACAACTCCATGGTGTCGTTGACATACCGCCAGGGCTACGACACGTGTCCTATCGCATAGAAGGCTTTTCCTCTTACGCGGCGACAGCCCGTGGGCTTACGCGGCGACGGCCCGTGGGCGGAGGCAGCTAACCGATGTTGGGTTTGATCTCTTCAATAACCCACTGCGCGTAATCGAGATATTCGTCGACGCCGCCGACAGCGGGAATCGGTACGGCGCTGACCGTCACACCCTGCTCGGCGAGCCAATTCAAACGGTCGATGATTTGCTGGATGCTCATGCCCGGTCGGTCGCCGGAGCCCCTGCGGATCACGTGCCCCTCGCCGACCCGATTGGTGCCCATGCCGTGCATCACGTCGAAAGGCCGACCGTCATAGCCGGGCTGGGACTTGATGTAGTCCAGCCTTTCGGCGATCTGCTCGGGAGTTGTCAGAAACGGCCACCACCCGGATGCGTATTTGGCCGCTCTGCGCAGCGCCGCATCGGCGTCGCCGCCGACCCAGATCGGGAGGTGAGGCTGCTGATCGGGCTTCGGTTCGAATGCGATGTTGTCGAACGACACATAGCGGCCATCGAACTGCGGCGTGTCGCTGGTCCACAATTCGACGATCGCCGCCAGGTATTCGTCGGCGATGCGGCCCCGCTCGTGAAACGGCACGCGCAAGAGTTCGAACTCCCGCGCCAGCCAACCGACCCCGAAGGTGACCATCATTCGGCCTCCACTCATCCAGTCGGCGGTCGCCAGTGCCTTGGCCAGGACGATCGGATGCTGCAGTGGCAGGATAGTGACGCAGGAATTGATGGCGATGTGTTCGGTGGCCCCGGCGATATGGGCCTGAGCGACCGTTGAGTGCAGATAGTGCGGCCCGGACAATTCGACATGCTCGGCGGGAATGACGAGATGCTCGGGGATGGCAATCATGTCGTAGCCCCAGCGGTCGGCACATTTCGCCATTCGCGTTTGGTCGGGTCCGGTGACCGTTGGTTCCCAGGACTGCATCGTTGCCTTGAGCCGGAGCATATGCGGCAGAGGGAAGACGAATTTCACGCAGGAACTCCTTCTCGGGCGCGGCCGACAAGGAAATCAAAGCTCACTGCGCCGTGGCCGTCACCCTGAATCGCCCACATTGCGGTGTCCCGGCCAGCGGTCAGTGCCGCTCAATCGGGTCTTTCGGGTTGTTAACCTGGCGACGTGGCGGAGACCAGCGAAAAGCCGGTGAAAGGGGCGCTTGCGGCGACCAGCTGGGCGCTGCTTGGCATGCTGTCCTATGAAGAGGAAGTCTCCGGCTACGACCTGAAGAAGTGGATCGGCTGGAGCGTCGACCTCTACTACTGGAGCCCTTCGTACAGCCAGATCTACACCGAGCTGAAGAAGTTGGAAGGCCTGGGTTTGGCCACGTCTCGCGTCGAGCATGATGAGGGCACCCGCAGCCGCCGGCTCTACAAGATCACCAAGGCCGGCATGGACGCGGTCACCGACTGGGCCACTGACACACCCGTGGATCCGCCGGTGCTCAAACACAGCGTGCTGATGCGGATGACGTTGGGGCATCTGAGTAATCCGGCCCGGCTCAAGGAAGTGCTGCAGGAGTACGTGGCCTACACCGAGTCCTGCCACCGCAAGGCACTCGAGGACGCCGAGGGAGCCGAAGCCGAACCCGCCTGGGCGTACTCGGTGATCGCGTTGCGCTGGGCGGCCAAGTACTACGCCGCCGAGCGTGAGTTCGCGCTGGAGATGATGAAGGACATCGACGCGGCCGACCGCATATTGCAGACGGCGCCAAAGGGTAGTTCCGGCAAACCGCGCACCACGCCCGGCTATTGGCGCGAGGTCGAAAAGCAGGTCGAGGCCAAGCGCGAAGCCGATTAGTCGGCGGCGGCCGCATCCCGGGCCGCGATGTAGCCGTACACGAGTCCCTGCGCGATCGTTGCGCCCGCACCCGGATATGTCGCGCCGAATGCGTTGGCGGCGGTGTTGCCGATCGCATACAGCCCGTTGATCACGGTCCCGTCCTCGCGCAGCACCCGCGCCCGGTGGTCGGCCGTCAATCCGCCGCAGGTGCCCAGGTCGCTGAGCACCATCGCGACGGCGTAGAACGGGCCTTTGGTCAGGGCGCGCAGGTTGGGGTTCGGGGAGATCGTCGGGTCGCCGTAGTAGCGGTCGTAGGCGCTGTCGCCCCGGCCAAAGTCGGGATCATCTCCGGCTGAGGCGTTTTGGTTGAACCGCGTGACCGTTTCGGTGAATTCCGGAACCGGCAGGCCGATCCGAGCACCCAGTTCCGCGAAGTTGTCGGCGCGCACCGCGATGCCCGCGTCATACCACGCCTGTGGGATGCGCATCCGCGGAAATAGTTGGGCACCAAAGACATAGCTGTTGCGATACTGCTGATCGAAGATGATCCACATCGTTTCGGCCGGGCTGCCTGACCGCTCCAGCTCGAGCACGCGCTGGCCGAACGACATGTAGTCCGACGACTCGTTGGCGAATCGGCGACCGTGCTGGTTCACGATCAGACTGCCCGGAAGCGACCGTTCGGCCAGCATCACGGCCGGCGCCTCGCCCGGAAGCGGCGCGATGGCCGGAAACCACCACGCCTGGTCCATCAGATCGATGTTGCCGCCGATTTCTTGCCCGGCGCGGATCCCGTCGCCGGTGTTGGCCGCCGCACCAAGGCTGAGATTGCTACCCAGCGACTCGGACTGGAATTTCCATCGCATGTCCATGCTGTGGTCGAAACCGCCGGTGGCCAGCACGACGCCGCGTCGAGCCGCGATCGTCACCTCGCGGCCGGCGTGCGCCAAGACCGCGCCGCGCACCCGCGCACCGTCGCCGTCGAGGCGTAGCAGGGTGGTGTCCGTCCACACTGGGATACCGGCGCGCAGCAAACCCGCGAACAGGCCGGCCGCCAGGCCCTGACCGCCCGCGGCGTAGCGCCGGCCCAGCATCCGACCGCCCACGCCTTGCGCGATCCGCTTGGCGAACGTCGGAATCCCCTTGCGCGGTACCCGCGCCACCAGATTCATCCAGCGGTAGTCGGCACCCGTCGTCGGCACCGGGACGCTGACCTCCATCAAACCGGGCTCCAACCGGGTGCGGTAGGCGCCCAGAAGCGACGTGTCGAACGGTTGACATTCACAGGTGCGGCCAGCCGCGCAGCCACCGGGCTCCTCGGGGTGGTAGTCGGAATAGTCGCGCGCCCAGAAGAATCGCAGAGGCGTGTTTCGTCGCAGCATGTCGACCGTCGCGGACAGGTGCGTCAGGAATGCCGTCGAGCGCTGCTGGGGTGCCGAGTCCGCAACCACCGAATGGAGGTAGGTGGCGGCCCGCTCCTGCGTATCGCCGGCGCCGGCCTCGGCGAGCACCGGCCCCGCGGGCAGCCACAGCGCGCCGCCGGACCGCGCGGTCGAGCCGCCCACGTGCGACGCCTTCTCCACGACCAGTACTGACAGCCCGAGTTCGTGGGCGGCCAGCGCCGCGGCCATTCCGGTGCCCGAGCCCACGACGAGCAGGTCGACGCTGGTGTCGGTGACGGGAAGTCCGGCGGGGATCGTCGCGCTGTGCAGTGCCACGCCGAGCACCGTATGCCCGGGCCGCTTGACGCAGGAATAGCCGTCCTGATGAGTGGAACAATGCGACCCAAAGGCGCGTCCCCGGGAGTTAGATCATGCGCATGCATGACACCGACGAAGTTCGGCTCATTGAGGCCCAGGCCGCACCGACCCGGTTTGCCCGCGGCTGGCATTGCCTGGGATTGATCAGAGATTTCGGCGATGGCAAACCGCACGCGATCAACGCCTTCGGTCAGAAGCTGGTGGTTTTCCGAAGCGGCGACGGCAAGATCAACGTCCTCGACAGCTACTGCCGGCACATGGGCGGCGACCTGTCCCAGGGCGAGGTGAAGGGCGACGAGATCGCCTGCCCATTCCACGACTGGCGCTGGGGTGGTGACGGGCGATGCAAGCAGGTGCCGTACGCCCGACGAGCACCCAGGCTGGCCCGCACGGCGACCTGGACCACGCTGGAGCAGGACGGCATGTTGTTCGTCTGGAACGACCCGGAGCGCAAACCACCGCCGCCGGAGGTCACGATCCCGCGTATCGAGGGAGCTACCAGCGATGAGTGGACCGACTGGCACTGGTACACCACGGTCGTGGGCACCAGCAATTGCCGCGAAATCGTCGACAACGTCGTGGATATGGCGCACTCTTCTATATCCACGGCGCGTTGCCGACTTACTTCAAAAACATCTTCGAGGGACACATCGCGACGCAGTACATGAACGGCGAAGGCCGACCTGACATGGGCAGCACCGAAGGCGCCAAGATGCTGGGCAATACCTCGGTGGCGTCGTACTACGGCCCGTCCTTCATGATCGACGACCTGACCTACCACTACGAGTACGGCGACGCGCAGTCGATTCTGATCAACTGCCACTATCCGATCGACTCGAATTCCTTTGTGCTGCAATACGGCATCATCGTCAAGAAATCGGAGGCGTTGCCCGGCGATGAGGCCATGAGAACCGCGATCCAACTGGGTGATTACGTCAAGCTGGGTTTCGAGCAGGACGTCGAGATCTGGCGACACAAGGCTCGTGTCGACAACCCGCTGCTGGTCGAGGAGGACGGTCCGGTCTATCAGCTGCGACGCTGGTATCAGCAGTTCTACGTCGACGCCGGGGACGTGCAGCCGGATATGGTGGACCGCTTCGAGTTCGAGCTGGACACCACTCGCCCCTACGAGGCGTGGATGAAAGAGGTCGAGGCGAACATGGCGGCCCACGGAGCCGGCTCGGTGTGATGTCGGCCGATTCGCCTGCACGGACGGACAATCGGCTCGACGCGATGCCGATGATGCCCGTGGCATGTCGCAGCTGCGGAGCGCGTGTGCTGGTGCGCAAGAGCACCTGGAGCCAAACCAGCGTGCAGTGGAATGCCGACGCGACGGACCGGTGTACCGAGCGCGCCGACGCCGAGGAGGTGTCGGCGCACGCCAATCGGGGTGTGTTCCTGGTGTGTTCGGCGCTGCGCGAGTCGATTCTCGATGCGGTGCGCGACGGTGAGCTTCCCATCGTCGACGACGTCGCCGACGCGACCGTCTCGTAGACCCGGCCGGTTAGGCCGGGGACGCCTCGATGAGGTGATAGGGCGGTTGCAGGGGTGTATCGCGAATCATCTTAAGGTCGGCCGCTTTTAGCAGCTGCTCGAATTCACCGGTTTCGCGTTCGCGTCCAGAAAAGGCGAACATCATCGCGATGTCCATCAAAGCCGCACTCGGCAGGTTCTGGGCGATAGTCATCTCCGCGATCATCAGACGGGCACCGGGCTTCATGGCACGGCGAATATTGCGCAGGATCGTCTGGCAGGCTTGGTCATCCCAGTCGTGCAGCACGAATTTGAGCAGGTACAGGTCGGCGGCGGGAATCTCGTCGAAGAAGTCGCCCTCGACTCCCGTCATGCGATCCCCGACTCCGTGTCGGCGTGCCTCTTGCTCCACGCCGTGCATCGCCGACGGCAGATCGAGGACCACTCCGGTGAGCGGAGGATGGAGCTTCAGCAGCTGAGCCAGGAACGCACCGTTCGCGCCACCGACGTCGACGACCAGACGTGCATCGGCGACGTCGATGGCGGCTACCGCGTGGCGAATCACCGGTGTGGAGAGATCAGTCATCGCTGCACCGAACATCTGCGCCTCTTCGTCGTGTGTGCTCAGGTACTCAAAAGTGCTGCAGCCCAATACGTCGCTGACGAAATTCTCGCCACGGATTACTGTGTCGGGAAGTTGTAGTGCCGGAAGCCAGAAGGCTGCCGACAGTCCTGCCATCGCATAGTGCTTGAGACAGTATTGCGAATCCTCATGTAGCACTTGCAACATCGGCGTGCCCGAAAACTCCTTATCTGTCTCGTCGTACCGCAGAAATCCGAGTGCGGCACCGGCGCGCAGCAAGCGGTAGGTCATATCCGGGTCACTCGATGCGCGCTCAGCGATCTCTTCGGCACTCAATGGCCCCGATGCAAGCGCCTCGGCCACCGAAAGGCAGGCCAGGGTGCGGACTGTTTGAGCTCCCCAACCCGCCAAGATCTGCTGATACACGGTGTCAAAATCCGCTTGGGAGTTGGAAATCATCGACTGAATCGCTGCCTTTCATTTTTGGGATGTGTATCCCAGTATGCATGAAAGCCGGATGTCGGTAAGAGTCTCGGTATGACTTGTCGTCTCTCAGGCTTGGACGAAGTCCGTCGTATCGATGCTCGAAAATCGTCGCCGCGGCGACTCGAGGATGTTGGACCTCACCGCACCCGGCAACACCGCCTGGACGTGAATGTGGTCGCCATGGCCGGCCGGCCGCACCACGGTTAGCGCATTGTGCTGGCGGATGGTCGCTCGTCGCTCGTCGAGGCTTCCGGGTCCTTGGATGCCGAATGTGCAGATCGCGCGCTCAGCCGATCGACGATGTCGGCCAGGCCGTCGAAGCCGGAGGCCGCGGACATGTCGGCGGCGACACGCAAGCTGGCTTGGCGGTAGTGCGGCTGATTGAGCACCGCGAGAATGTCGCGGCGCAGGGCGCGTGGCGTGGGTCGTTCACTCCTGATTCGCCGCCCGACGCCGGACCACACGACGCGCGCACCTACCTCCGGCTTGTCCTCCTTGCCGCCCGTGGCGACGACCGGCACGCCGTGGCGCAACGCGTACTGGACGCTACCGTAGCCGCCGTTGGTCACGTAAACCGCAGTGCGCGGCAGCAATTCGTCATACGGCAGGTACGTTGCGGCGCGGGCGTTTTCCGGCAGCCGCGGCAGCGTATCCAGCGGGCGCCCGCCCGTGCTGACCACGACCAGAACGTCCTCGGCCGCGAGCGCCTGCAACGTGGGGGCGATCAATTGTTCGTAGTCGGTGTTCGCGACCGTGCCCTGGGTGACGTGGACGACGGGCCGGCCGCCATCGAGGTCGGCCCACCACGGCGGTAGGGGCGCGTGCGAACCGGTGGCCGACAGCGGCCCCACGAAGTGCAGCCCGGCGGGGGCGTCGGAGCGGGGGTATTCGAAGGAGGGCACGGTGAACTGCACGAGCGAATCTGTCCGGTGCCCCCAATGCCCGAGCCCGCCCGGCATGGGGGTGGAGTGGAACTGGCGGTGCAGGTCGTCGACGCTCCGATTCACCCGCCGCAGGACCAGTCGGATCACGTTTGACAGTGCGAAGTTTCGGGCGCGGTTGAGCACACGAGCCGGCGGCAGCCCCATCCCGAACGGTGCGGTATCGACGCTGTCGAGGTACAGCGGGATGACCCCGCAGTTGACGACGGCCGGCCGCGCCGACCGCGGGCACGCGAGCAGGAAGGCGGCGGCGAAAAAGGCCGAGTCGGCGAGGATGGCGTCGGCCGGACGGGCCGCATGGGCGGCGACGAGCGTGTCGTATTGGGCCTCGATTGGTCGGGCGAAGATGTGTTCGTAGTCGTAGGCGACGGCTTTGACGCCCTTCAGCTTGGCCCGCTCGGGGCGGTGTGCGAATAGGGAACGGTCGTCGAAGTCCGCCTCGGCGGGCAGCTGTATGAAGGTCGCCCCGGTGGCGGACACGGTGTCGGCGAAGCGCGCCCCGGTGACAAATCGGACGTGATCACCTCGGTCGACGAAGCTCTTGGCGACTGTCAGGAGCGGTGTGACGTGGCCATGGATGGGGACGCTGGCGATGATGATCGACGACACGGTGGCCTCCCGACAGGCGCTCTCATTGATCTGATCGCGTACTATTCATTGTTATGCCACCAAAGTCAATGTCGAAACCGCAGGCTCGGGCGTATCGATCCGAGCTTCGCGTTCGACAGGCGGAGGAGACACGCTCGCGGGTCCTCGCCACCGCGGGGAAGCTATTCGCCGCCAACGGATACGCAGCCACCTCCCTGGCGAAGATCGCTGCCGCGGCGGCCGTTTCCGCTCAGACCGTGCATCTGCAAGGACCCAAGGCCGCCTTGATGATTGCGGCTATGGAGTACGCCCCGGTCGGCGTGGCAGGCGAGGAGAACCTCTTCGACCTGGACATCGGCCGCGCCGTGCTGGCCGTCGACGACTACGAGGAGTCGCTGGACTTCATGGCTGCGACGCTCACGAGCGCGCACGAACGGACGGCGCGCCTGGCGCTGGCGCTCATCGGCGGAGCAGGCTCCGACCCCACGTTGGAGCGTTACCTCAACGACTTGACCGCCAGCCTGAACGAACAGAACCGGCGCGGCCTTGGTGTCTTTCGCGACCGGGGCTGGCTTCGTTCCGATGTTCCGTTCGACGAGCTCGTCGAGACCGCCAACGTTGTTTGTAGCGTGGACACCTACCTGCGCATCACCTACCACGACGGATGGAGCGTGACCGCCTACAAGTCATGGCTCCGGCGGATGTTCGCTGAAGCAATTTTCCGTGCGCCCTGAGATTCGCCACCTATTGTCGAAGCGTCGGAGGGCTCTGCGCGGCAAGTACATTCGCCCGTTCCACCATTGCTGAGCCCACATATTCCGGCTCGGTGAGCAGATAGAACCGGCCTTCGACGGCCTGTTCGAAAATCGCGGCCGCGGCCGTCCGCGGATCCATGGCCGCGGCCTTGACGTCCAGCATCGCGGCGCGCTGCGCTTCGGCGACGCCGGGGTCGACGCCGCCTGCCGACTCGAAGATGTCGGATTTCACCGCACCCGGCAGCACGGCCTGCACGTGAATGTGCTCGCCGTGCCCGGCCGCCTGCACGTCGAGATACAGGCACTCGGTCAACGCCAGCACCGCATGCTTGCTCACGACGTAGGCGCTTGCAAGGGAGCCGCCAGCACACTGCCGACCGACGACAGGTTCCACACCCAGGCGTGCTCGTCGGTGGCCATCATCTTCGGCAGGAACGTGCGCACGCCGTGGAACACCCCGCTGATGTTGATGTCGACGACGCGCTGCCAGTTGGACAGGGGCGTGTCCCACAGGTAACCGAACTGCTCCACGCCGGCGTTGTTCACCAAAAGCCGCACCGCGCCGACATCGCGGTAGGTACGTTGGGCGAGTTCCTGCACCGCGTCCGGATCGCGCACGTCGCACACGACGTCGACCGCGGATCCTCCTGCGGCGCAAAGCTCCTCACGCACGGCCGCGATGGCGTCGGCGTCGACGTCGGCCAGCACCACGGTCATTCCCAGCGAGACCGCGTGGCGGGCCAGGCCCGCGCCGATGCCCGCGCCGGCTCCGGTGATGACTGCGACGCCGCCGGCGAACGGATTCACGCGTACTGCAACGCGGGCCGCTGTGCGGCAGGCTGACGCCGGGGGAGTAGTGGGCGTAGCGGCTGCAGCGTCGGTGCGACCCGCCGTGGGCCGTCTTCGACGTTGCGCCAGATGCCCATCGCCGTCATGCGTACCGGCGCGGTGAGTCGCTGATCGAACATCATGCGATTCATCGGGCCGCAGACCGACACCGCGGCAACAGCGTCGCCCGGGCCGCCGATGGGCGCTGCGACACAACCGAATCCGAGCAACGACTCCTCGCGCTCGAACGCCACACCATGGGCGCGCACCTTGGCCAGTTCCGCGGCGAGTTGTGAGCTGGTGGACATCGAGTACTTGGTCTTGCGGACTCGCAGATCGACTTGGGCGTCCTCGTCGCAGTAGGCCAGGATCGCCTTGCCCACGGCGGTGCAATGTGCGGGCTGGCGGGCGCCGACCCGGGTGGGGATCGCGTCGGCCATTCGGTCGCCGGTCTTGTCGAGGTAGACCACGTCGGGTCCGTCCAGCACCGCGAGATGGGCCACCAGCCCGGTGGCGCGGTGCAACTCGCCCAGTAGTGGGCCGGCCGCACGCACCAGGCGGTCCTGGTGGACGGCCAGCGATCCGAGTTCCACCAAGCGCATGCCGAGTTCGTAGTCGCGTCCGCTGCGGCGCAGCCAGCGCAGCTGCACCAGGCGTTCGAGCATCCGGTGCGCCGACGAACGCGGCAAGCCGGTGCGCCGAACGATCTGGGCGAGCGTGAGGCGCCCCGGCCCGTCGAATGCGTCGAGGACCAACGAGATGCGGTCGATGACGGCGGTGGGTGTGCTTGATTCGGTCGCAACGGCGCGCACGGTCCCAGTCATCGGTTCCTCCATCAGCTGTTCGTATCTGGCCGCTATATTTCTAGTAGGAATATCTATTTTTACCATACGGATGTGGTCGCTGTCACACACGACACGAAAATCGCCGGCGGACCCAGCGGTCCGCACGGCGCGAGTGAAAAGCGTCAGGCCTTGGCTGCCGACCGTCCGGCGCGTCGGCCATAGAAGCTGCCGTCGCCGAGCGACACGCCGCTGGCATAGCCCCAGGCGGCCAGCCCGGCGGTCGACCGGCCCGCGGCGAACAGGCCCGGGATGGGCTGGCCGCTGACGTGCAGCACCTCGGCGTCCAGCGTCGTGGCCAGCCCGCCGAGGGTGAAACCGCCGGTGTTCTCGCGCAGATCGATCGCGCCGAGCGGACTACCGATCGGCTTGATCCACTCCGGCTTCTTGTGTAGCAGCGGATCCTCGCCGTGCGCGGCGCCCTCGTTGTAGGCGGCGACGGTTGCCTGCAGCGAACCGGGCGCCAGACCTATCTCACGTTCCAAGTCCGCGACGTTGTCGGCCACCCAGGTCGCCTCCCGCAACATGAACTTCGGCGACCACGACGCCATCGCCTCCTCGTTGGCATCGCTGTCGATGATCAGGTAAGCGGTGTTGTCCTGGTGGTAGAGCGTTAGCTGGCCGATCCGACCCGGATAGGTGTCCTCGGCGACATACGGCTGACCGCGGCCGTTGACCAGGATCCCGCGCACCAGCTGCTGCGGATCGATGAAGATCGCGACCTCGGTGGCGTCCATATGAGCCAGATCGGCGCCCAGCGCCTGCGCCATCCGGATCGCCTGCCCGTCGTGTTGCTCGATCGACGCGGCCGGGCGTCCCGCGATCCGCGGCGCGTAGCGCGCCACCATCGCGTCGTTGTAGGCGAAGCTTCCGGTCGCGAGCACAACCCCGCTGCGCGCCCGGATCGTCATCTCGTTGCCGTACTGGCGGGCACGGATGCCGACCACCCTGCCGTCGGATTCGACGATCAGGCACTGCACCCGCACGTCGTAAAGCGCGCGTGCGCCTGCCGCGGTTGCGGTTTCGACGAGTGGCTTCATCAGCATGTAGCCCGCGCTGGCCTCGCCCTGCTTTTTGTTCTGCATTTGCGGGACGTGCCCGCGCGGGGCGGGGGAGGCGATCGTGTTGAACGGGAATGAGTTTTCGCCGCCGCTGTACATCAGCCCCTGATCGCCCATCGGCTCCCAGCCGGGCTCGGAGAAGAACTCCGCCTTGAACGGCACACCGCACCCGACGAGCCATTCGAAGTGCGTGACGCTGCCGGCGCAGTAGTCGGCGATCCGGTTCTCATCGGCGCCCGGCCCCATCGCGACGTTGAGGAACGCAGCCATGTTGTCGACGGAATCGGTGAAACCACAGGCCTTTTGCAGCGGTGTGCCACCGCCGAGGTAGATGAAACCGCCGGCCATGGCCGCCGCGCCGCCCCAGGAACCGGTGCGTTCGAGCACCAGGACGTCGGCGCCAGAGCGGGCCGCTTCGACCGCGGCCGCCGCACCCGCGACGCCATAACCGGCGATGACGACGTCGGCCTCGTGATCCCACGCGGTGATCGACGACGCCGGCACGGGCGTGACGTCGGTGTCAGGTGTCATAGCTGCATGGCCGCGGGCATCTCGCCGACCCACTGGTGGCCCCAGTAGCTGTCAGCGGTGATTTCCTCTGCGGTGTAATAGTTTTCGTCGACCCGCATGCCTTCGGTGCCGAACTCGATGTCCCAATCACCGGGCGCCCGGACGTAGAAGGAGAGCATCTTGTCGTTGGTGTGGCGGCCGAGCGTGGACGACAACTGGAAGCCCTCGGCGTTGACCCGGTCGAGCGCCTGACCCACCGCGTCAAGAGTGTCGACCTCGACCATGATGTGCACCAGCCGGGGGTCGCGCATGTGTGCGGCGGGCACGATCGCCATGCTGTGATGGCGTTCGTTGATCCCGAGGAAGCGAACCCGCACCGGGCCGAACTCTTTCGGCAACGGCACCCGGAACGCCCCGCGGGAGCGGAATCCCAGGACTTCGGTGTAGAAGTCGAACAGCCCATTGGGATCCATTGCGGGCACCACGACGTGGCCCAGGCCCTGATCGCCGGTGACGAATCGCGCGCCGAACGGAGTGACGACCGGGCTGTGATCGAGCACCGCGCCGTGGAACACCTCGATAGTGGTGCCGGCCGGATCCTCGAAGGTGATCACCTCTTCCACCCGGCGGGCTTCGGCGTCGTCGACGGACATTTGCTTCAACGGCACCCCGGCACCGTCGAGGGCGGTCTTGACCCGCTGCAGCGCCGGGTGATCGCGCACCTCCCAGCCGATGGTGAGCACCCGATCGGTCTCGCCCGGCACCACGATCAGCCGCGCCGCGCGCTCATCCATCCGCAGATACAGCGCAGACTCGTCGGGGCCCTTACCCTCGGCGAAACCCAGCACGCCGAAGGCGAAGCGGCGCCAGCGGTCGATGTCGTTGGTCGAGATAGTGATGTAGCCAAGGCTTTTCAGGTCGGTCACCTAAGACTCCTTAAATCAACGCCCGCAGCGGACCCTCGGGGGGCTCGATGCCTATCGAACTCAGCGCCGACGCATGGTAAGTGGTGCCGGGCACATGGATGGCGTGCATCTGACCGACGTGCACGTCACGCCAGTACCGTTGCAGCGGCTTGTCCATCCGGGCGGCATTGCCGCCCGAGCGGGCGAAGATCTCGTCGACGGCCGACACCGCGCGCCACACTGCGCGCACCTGGGTGCGGCGTCCGGCGGCACGATCGGCGAACGATACCTCCTTACCGGCGGCGACCATGTCGTAGATCCGGTCGGCGTTGGCCAGCAACTCCTGGCGGGCCGCGTTGATATCAGCGGCGGCCTCACCGATCGCGTGCATGACGTACGGGTCGTCCTTGATCGCGGTTCCGGTGGCGCCGACGCGCTCGCGCTGATAGTCCAGGTGTGCGGCCAGCGCGCCCTCGGCGATGCCGATGGTCGCTGCGGAGATGCCCAGCGGGAACATCGTCGACCACGGCATCAGGTAGAGCGGCTCGGTCATGCCGGCTTCCCGCTGCGCGGTGCCGTCCATCACCTTCGTCGCATCCATCGTCCGGTAGGCAGGGACGAAGGCGTCGGAGACGATGACGTCCTTGGAGCCGGTTCCGCGCAGCCCCACCACATTCCACGAGTCCTCGACAATCTCGTAGTCCTTGCGCGGCAGGATCATGTGCAGCATCTGCGGCGGCATCAACGGGATGCCTTTCGCGTCGCCGAGCATGGCGCCCAGGATGATCCAGTCGCAATGGTCGGTGCCCGAGCTGAACTGCCAACGGCCGTTGAACAGGTAGCCGCCGTCGACGGGTTTCGCCACGCCCTGCGGCGCGTAGGGGGAGGCCATCCAGGTGTCGACGTCGTCGGCCCAGATCTCGGCGGCGACTTTCGGGTCTGCATAGGCCAACTGGTAGGGATGCACGCCGACCACACCGACGATCCAGCCGGCGGCCGGATCCAGCGCCGCGGTGGCCATCGTCGTCTCGGCGAACTCGCGGGGGTGCACCTCGAAGCCTTGGTATTGCTTGGTCTGCAGCAGCCGGATCAGGCCGGCACCCTTCATCACCTTGACGGTGTCATCGGTTAGCCGGCCGATTTGTTCGGCTTCCGCGGCCTGGTCCCGCAATTGGTCCGCCATGGCCACTACCCGGTCGAGTACCCGGTCGCTCATATCGTTGTCCTTACGTGTGTGGGCTAAGTAATGGTCTACCGCAGTCCCCGCCCGTCCCAAAGGAAATCCCGATGAGCGGGCGGAAATGCGTGTCCGGTCACCGGGAGAGTCGG
Organism: Mycobacterium montefiorense; assembly: GCF_003112775.1. Taxonomy (GTDB): domain Bacteria; phylum Actinomycetota; class Actinomycetes; order Mycobacteriales; family Mycobacteriaceae; genus Mycobacterium; species Mycobacterium montefiorense. Next base: position 653,940 of record NZ_BFCH01000018.1, read on the forward strand.
CGCCTGACGATGAACGGGGCCAATAGCGTGACTGCTTGTGAATGATGCTCTCGACGTGGTCGTGGTGGGCGCCGGGTTCGCCGGCTTGTATGCCTTGCACAAGCTGCGCGCGCAGGGGCTTTCGGTGCGGGTGCTCGAGGCCGCTCCCGAGCTGGGCGGGACCTGGTATTACAACCGGTATCCCGGCGCGCGCTGCGATGTCGAGAGCGTCGACTACTGCTACTCGTTCTCCGACGAACTCCAGCAGCAATGGTGCTGGACGGAGAAGTACGCCACCCAATCCGAGATCCTCGAATACCTAAACTGGGTGGCCGCCAAACTCGACCTGCGCCGCGATATCGCCTTGGACACCCGCGTCGTGTCCGCGGTGCTCGACGAGACGACGCTGCGCTGGACGGTCACCACCGACACGGGGCTGGTGCTCTCGGCGCGGTTCGCTGTGATGGCAACGGGCCCGTTGTCGGCCGCGATGACCCCGAGCTTCCCCGGCCTGGATACCTTTGCGGGCGAGATCCACCACACCGCACATTGGCCGCTGCACCCCGTCGACTTCACTGGCAAACGGGTGGCGGTCATCGGCACCGGATCGTCCGGCATCCAATCGATTCCGATCATCGCCGAGCAAGCCGCGCACTTGTATGTCTTCCAGCGCACCCCCAACTACAGCGTCCCGGCTGGCAACACACCGTTGTCCGCCGCGGAACTCGACGAGATCAAGTCCGGCTACCCGCAGCGGCGCCGGTTGTCGTGGCGCAGCGGCGGCGGTTCGCCGCACATCACGGCCGCGAAGCCGACCATGGAATTCACCCAGGAGCAACGGCGGGCGGCATTCGAAAGACGATGGCAGCTGGGCGGTGTGCTGTTCTCGAAGACGTTCCCCGACCAGATGACCGACCTGGAAGCCAACGAAGAGGCCCGCAAATTCTACGAGGAGAAGGTCCGCGCGGTGATCGACGATCCGGCGGTCGCCGACCTGCTGATCCCCGCCGACCATCCGATCGGAACCAAGCGAATCTGCACCGACAGCAACTACTTTCAGACGTTCAACCGTGCAGATGTGTCACTGGTCAGTGTGCGTGACACGCCGATCGAATCGATCGACGCCGCGGGCATTACGACCACCGAGACATACTACGACCTCGACATGATCGTGTTGGCAACCGGTTTCGATGCGATGACCGGGGCGTTGGGCAGCATCGACATCGTCGGGCGTGGCGACGCGACGTTGCACGAGGACTGGGCGCACGGACCCCGCACCTATCTGGGATTGGGTGTCGACGGCTTTCCCAATCTGTTCCTGGTCTCGGGCCCAGGAGCGCCCGCCGTGCTCGCGAACATGGTGCTGCACGCGGAGGCCCAGGTGAACTGGATCGCCCAGGCCATCGGTTATCTCGACAGCCACGGGTGCGCCGCGATCGAAGCCACCGTGGACAGCGTCGACGGCTGGGGCGCCGAATGCGCCCGGCGTGCCGAGGCGACGTTGTTCACCAAGGCCAACTCGTGGTACATGGGCGCGAACGTGCCCGGAAAACCAAGGGGCTTCATGTTGTTCGTCGGCGGCTTCGCCACCTATAACGACATCTGCGCCGAGGTGGCCGACGCCGGCTACCGGGGCTTCGATCTAATCAAGCAATGACGGGATTACTCGACAAGGTCGTCGTGGTCACCGGCGCCGCAAAAGGCACCGGGCGGGTGCACTGTCAGCGCTTCGCCGACGAGGGCGCCGACGTGATCGCCCTGGATGTCGACACGCTGGCCGATGAGTTATCCGGTACGGCAGCCGAAGTCAACAGCCGGGGCCGGCGCTGTGTCACGGGTTTCGCCGACGTGAGCGACCTCGCGGCCGTGACGTCGGCGATCGACGGCGGTGTTGCCGAGCTGGGCCGGTTAGACGTCATCGTCGCCAACGCCGGCATCCACCTCGCGGGTGGCCCGTCCTGGGAACTCGACCCACAGGTCTGGCAGCGCACGCTCGACATCAACCTCACCGGGGTCTGGCATACCGTCCGAGCCGGTGTGCCGCACATCGGCGACGACGGTGGATCCGTCGTCCTGATCAGCTCCACCAACGGCCTTCGCGGCACCGCGAACACCGCCCATTACACGGCCAGCAAGCACGCGGTGGTCGGGCTGGCGCGCACGCTCGCCAACGAGCTGGGGCCAAGCGGCATCCGGGTCAACACCGTGCACCCGGGGCCGGTCGCAACGCCAATGGTGCTCAACGAGCAGATGTACCGGAAGCTGCGGCCCGATCTGGCCAATCCGACGGCGGCCGAAGCCGCTGAGGTACTGCAGGCACGTAATCTGCTTCCGATCCCGTGGGTGGAGCCCGTCGACATCGCCAACGCCGTCGTGTTCCTGGCCTCCGATCACGCCCGCTACATCACCGGCACCCAGCTCGTCGTAGATGCCGGCCTGACGCAGAAGACGACATGACCGGGCGCCTCGTTGGCAAGGTCGCCCTGATCACCGGCGCGGCGCGGGGGATCGGTCGCGCACAGGCGGTTCGGTTCGCCCAGGAGGGTGCCGACATCGTGGCGTTGGACGTGTGCGGCCCGGTCGAGACCGTCGCGATCCCGCACAGCACCCCAGCCGACCTCGAGCAGACGGCCGCGTTGGTCGCCGCCGCCGGCGTGCGGATACACACCGAAATTGTCGACGTGCGCGACCTCGACGGTGTGCAGGCCGCCACCGACCGCGGCGTCGAGCGCTTCGGCGGCTTGGACGCGGTCTGCGCGACGGCCGGAATCACCTCCCGCGGCATGGCGGTCGAGCTGGACGAAAACGCCTGGCGCGCGATGCTGGATGTCAACCTCACCGGCGTGTGGCACACCTGCCGCGCCGCCGCGCCACACCTGATCGAGCGCGGCGCCGGCGCGATGGTGCTGACAAGCTCCGTCGCCGGACTGCGCGGGCTGGTCGGCGTCGCCCATTACACCGCAGCCAAGCACGGCGTGGTCGGCCTGATGCGCAGCCTCGCGAATGAGCTTGCACCGCACAATGTTCGGGTCAACTGCATCAACCCGACCAACGTCGACACACCCATGATTCAGAACGACGTCGTCAGCAGCGCATTCCGGCCCGACTTGGACCGGCCGCCCACCCGAGCCGAATTCGCCGAGTCGGCGCAGGCGATGAATATGCTTGCGGTGCCGTGGATCGATGCGGTCGATGTCGCCAACGCCGCGCTGTTCTTGGCCTCCGACGAGGCGCGCTACATCACCGCGATCGTCCTGCCCGTCGACGCGGGCTGCACCCAGCGATGAGGAGACGACTGTGACGGACTTGGCAGACCTCGCGGCCCGGTTGCGCCGGCTCGAGGACGACCGTGACATCAGGCAGTTGATCGCGTCCTACGGCCCGGCGGTCGACGCAGGCGACCCGGATGCAGCCGCGCGGCTATGGGCGAGTGACGGCGTGTATGACGTTGACGGCTGGCGCATGAAGAGCCGGGCCGACGTGCACGCGATGATCCGCTCGGACGCCCACCAGAAGCTGGTGGCCAAGGGCTGCAGTCACTTCCTGGGGCCGTGCGTGGTGACGGTCACCGGCGATGAGGCCGTGGCCGTATGTGAATCCCTGGTACTCGTCCGCGATAACGACGGCTATCGGGTCTGGCGGGCCACCGCGCACCATTTCACACTGCGCCGAATCGACGACCAGTGGCGGATCACCACCCGTACCAGTCGAGTTCTCGACGGTAATCCCGACGCGCATGCCCTGCTGTTGAAAGGCCTTGCGGGAGCGCCCTAGCGGGACAGGAAGCCCAGCACCGTGCTTTCGAAAGCGGTCTTGGCTTCGATCATGGCCCAGTGTCCGGAGTTGGGGAAGATATGAAGCTCCGCGTTGGGAATGGTGCGCATCGGGATCAGCGCCATGTCCGGCGGGCTCACCCGATCGTCGCGGCCCCACGTCAGCAGCGTGGGTGCGGCCAACTTGTGCATGGTCGCCCACGGGAACGGCCGGTCCGAGGCCGCCATCGCAGTGTTCATTGCGGCGAATGCCGCCTTGCCGTACATCCGCCGTGCGGCGGCCAGCGTGACGGGGTCGGTGGCCAGCTGCCAACGTTCCTCGATCAGTTCGTCGGTCACCAAACCCTGGTCGTAGACCATCGACTTGAGCCAGTCGACCAGCCGCTGCCGGGTCGGGTCCTCGACGAATTCCTGCAACAGCCGGATGCCCTCGCTGGGGCTGGGACTGAAGATGTTGGTGCCGATGCCGCCGATAGTCACCAGCCGGTCGATGCGGTCGGGATTACCGATGGCGAAGTTGATACCGACGCCGCCACCCATCGAGTTTCCTACGATGTGTGTCTTCTCCACTCCCAGTGCGTCCAGAAACGGTGGAACGCTGCCGAATGCGGTGACCATCGGGTGACCGCCGAAGTCGTCGGTGACCCCGAAACCAGGGAATTCCAGGATCAGGCAGCGGAAGTGCTCGGCGAATGTGGGCAGAATCCCGCGGAAGTTACGCCAGCCGGTGACCCCGGGGCCCGACCCGTGCAGGAACAGCAGCACCGGGCCGGAATCCTGGCCGCAGTCGTAGTAGCGCAAAGTGCCCTTCGGGGTGGTGATTTCGCGCAGGTCTTGTTCAACGGTCGCTTGAGAGGTATTTGCCACGGCCCTCACCCTGCCATGTGTCTGTCCGCTGACGGTTTTGAGTGTGCGCTCAGGGCGAGTATTTCGCCGATTCTCCGCCCAGGAAGCGCACTCAAAACCTAGGTTGGACACTCAACCGGCGTGCGAAAGCGACTGTGCGCCATCAGCTCACGTGCCAGACGACGGCCGAGCCATAGCGGAGTTGGCGGCGGCCCAATCGGTGGACACCTTGCGATGCTTGATCAGCCAGGTGTCGGCCACGGGCACCAAGGTGTCGCGATAGCGGCCGAAATGGTCGAGCCCGATATGGGTGACGACGGTGAAATAGCAGCAGACCTGTGCCTCGTCGGGTGTCAGGCCCATGAACAGGATGTTGGCGACGTTGTGTCGAACGATCGGTTTGACATCCGCGTCGACCGCGATCTTCCCGGTGACACCGCCAAGGAATGCGGTGATCTCGGAACGGCCACGCAGTGGCTCGGCACCGCGAATCTCGACAACGCCATCCGCGCAGAATGTCTCGGCCAGTCCGTCGAGCCGGCCGGAGTCACCGGACCAGTTGTATCGGGCGAGCGTGTCGCGGATCTGCTCGCGGGCCACCAACTCCCACATCTGCATCGTCGTGACTCCTCCCCGCCCGCGCGTACCGCGTACCGCATAGCACCCTAGTCACCGCCGGGAGAACGCTGGTGCGGCCTTACTTGACGATGCGCGTCCGGAAGGCATGGACGGGTCTGGGCACGATGCCGTTCAGGTCGAAGACCGCGATCATGGCCCGCAACATCGCGGGGGACCAGTCTTCGAGTGGGTGGGCGTCGATCCGGGCGAGTACCTCATGCCTGAGGTAGTCGATGTTTGTGGGGGGCTCGTGATTAGTCATGGCCGCGCCTGTGGCTTTCAGCTCCTGGAGCAGATTTCGAGGTCGTACTCGACGCTAGGGTGGATGCGTCCGCCATGCACAGGCAACTGGTCAGATTCAAATCTCTTTTCGGGAATGGCGCGGCCGGTTACAGCCCTCGGGCTGCCCGAGCGGGAATGAATCGCGTCGTTAGGCGGTAGAAAGACGCATGGAACTCAACGATGCCGCACGAAAACTCATCGGCAAGGGTGCCGACGCCACCCTGGTGACCATCAATCCCGACGGCGGCCCCCAGGTGAGCCTGGTCTGGGTCGCATTGCAGTCGACGCCGGACGGCGACGAGTTGGTTACCGCACACCTCGCCGAACACAAGAAGGTCCGCAACGTGCGCAGGGATCCACGGGTAGCCGTGACCATCGTGTCGCTGGACCAGTCCGGTCAGGGGATGCGGCCCTACCTGTCCATCACCGGGACCGCACGAATCGCCGATGGTGGTGCGCCCGAGCTGCTCAAGGAGCTCAATCCGATTCTTGGGGACCCGAACCTGCAATTCCCGCCGGACGACGCACCGCCGGGATACCTCACCCGCATTCGCATCGACAAGGTCGGTGGCATCGGGCCCTGGGTGGCCTGACCTCAACTTTTGCCACTTCCGCTACTCGTAGTAGCGCAATACAGTGGGTGGATGAAACCAGGCGTTGACGGCACCCATATACGGACATGCCCACTGTGTGAAGCCATGTGCGGCTTGGAGATTCACGTCGAAGCCGGCACCGTCACCGGGATCCGCGGGAACCGTGACGATGTATGGAGCCGCGGACATCTCTGCCCGAAGGGCGTGTCACTGGGCGCGGTGCATCACGACCCGGACCGCATCCGCAGCCCGCTGATCAAGGTCGACGGACAGTGGCAGGAAGTCAGCTGGGAGGCGGCGTTTCGGCGTTGCACCGAGTTGTTGACGCCGGTGATCGAGAAGTACGGAATCGGCGCGGTCACCGCTTACACCGGCAACCCGCTGGCACATTCGTTCTCGCTTGCCCGGTACGCCGGCGTGCTGATGGGCATGTCCGGTATGCCGGTCACGTATTCGCCGGGCACGGTCGATCAGTGGCCGAAAAACCTGTCATCGCACCTGATGTACGGCCTGTGGTGGAACTTCCCCGTGCCAGACATCGAGCGCACCGACCTGCTGGTCATCATGGGCGCCAACCCCGCCGCGTCGCAGGGTTCACTGCTGGCCGCGCCCGACGTGATGGGCCTGATCCACGGAATTCGCAAACGCGGCAAGGTGATCGTGATCGATCCGGTACGCACGCAGACCGCGGCCCAGGCCGACGAGTGGCTGCCGATCGTGCCGGGCACCGACGCCGCGCTGTTGCTGGCGGTCGCGCACACACTCTTTGACGAGGACCTGGTCAATCCAGGCCCGCATGTGGACGGCGTCGACACGATGCGCCGGGTCGCCGCGGAGTGGCCGCCCGAGCGGGTCAGCGACGTCACCGGTATTGACGAAGACGCGATCCGGCGCTTGGCGCGCGAACTTGCCGGCGCCGAGAAATCAGTGGTGTACGGCCGGATTGGGTTGTGTAACCAGGAGTTTGGCAGCCTGGCCAGCTGGCTGGTCGACGTGATCAACATTCTGACCGGAAATTTCGACACCCCGGGCGGCGCCATGTTCCCCAAGCCGGCGGCCTGGTCGATCACTACGCAGCCGTTACCCGGCCTCGAGGGCGGCCTCCCGGAATTCGGCCGCTGGCACACCCGGGTGCGCGGGGCCAAAGAGGTGCTCGGGCAGGCCCCGGTGTCGTGTATGACCGAAGAGATCGCCACGCCGGGAGACGGGCAACTCAAGGCGCTGATCACGGTCGCGGGCAACCCGGTGTTGTCGATGCCCGACGGCGACAAGCTCGACGAAGTGTTGCCGGCGCTGGAGGCGATGATCTCCATCGATCTCTGGCTCAACGAGACGACGCGCCATGCCGATGTGATCCTGCCCGGGCTGTCGCCGCTCGAGCAGCCACACCACGACGATCTGATCCTGTTGTTCGCGATCCACAGCATCGCGAATTACTCCGCGCCTGTGTTCGATCCGGGCGACCGTCCGCACGAGTGGGAAATCCTGATCCGGCCTGTGCACTGGCACCCCGGCCGAGGACGTCGACGTCGCCGCGATCGACGACGGCTTCTTCGACTATCTGGCCTTCACCCGGGGTGTCGACGGAGCCGAGATCCGCAAACTGTACGACCACGGCGGCCCCGAGCGGATGTTGGACCTCACGCTGCGAACCGGTCCCTTCGGGGATCAATACGGCAAGAACCCCGGCGGGCTCACGCTCGACCTGCTGAAGGCCAATCCGAACGGCATCGACTTCGGGCCGATGGTGCCGCAGCTGCCGGACATTCTGGGGACGCCGGACAAGAAGATCCGGCTGGCTCCGCAGTATCTGCTCGACGACTTGCCGCGGCTGGCCGCGCGGTTGGACCGGCCCGCCGAGCCGCTGGTCCTGGTGAGCCGCCGGCACCTGCGCTCGAATAACACCTGGCTGCACAACGTGCCCGCCTTGATGAAGGGCAAGGACCGGTGCACGCTGTTGATCCACCCCGATGACGCGATGCGCTGTGGTGTGTCCGACAACGACGTTGTCACGGTGAAATCGGAGGCCGGCGAGATCAAAGTGCCGGTCGAGGTCACGGACGCGATCAGGCCCGGTGTGGTGTCGATGCCACACGGCTGGGGCCATGGCAAGCCAGGTACTCGCATGTCGGTGGCCAACAGTTCACCGGGTGCGAACACCAATGCGCTTTCCTTGCCCACATTCGTCGACGAGCCGTCGGGAAACGGTGTCCTCAACGGGATTCCGGTGACAGTGCTCGAAGACCAAGCGCGATATGAGGCCGCGCAGAGCATCTGACGCAAAACGCAGCCCCGCCAATAGTTCTGGCCCTCGCCGCGGTGATCAGTGCCGCGCATCGAGATGCAGATCATAGCCGCGTTCCCACTGCGGATTGATGCACGCTTCCAACGGTTGCTGAACCGTCCAGGGCGCAACCTCGTGGGCATAGTGGCGGCGCTGTGGGATCACGTGCACCGGGAAGGGGGCGAAGCCGTGTATTACTACCTGTTGATCGTCATCGTCGGCATCGAACGCCTGATCGGGCTCGTCGCCGCACACCGCAATGCCAAGTGGGCAATCGCCCAGGGAGGCAAGGAATTAGGGCTCGATCATTACCCGGCGATGGTCAGCATGCATGCGTTGTTGCTGGTGTCCTGTCTGGTGGAAGTCTGGGCCCTGGGACGCCCCTTCATCCCCTGGCTGGGATGGCCGATGGTTGCCGTCGTAGTGCTCAGCTGCGTGATTCGCTGGCGCTGCGCTGCCGCACTGGGCAGACACTGGAATCCCCGGCTCATCGTGATCCCGGGTGCGCCGCTGGTGCAGCACGGCCCATATCGATGGGTGCGTCACCCCGACTACATCGCCGTGGTGGCCGAGGTCGCTGCGCTGCCGCTGATCCATTCAGCGTGGCTGACGGCGATGGTGTTCACCCTTGCCAACGCGTTGGTACTGCACGAGCGGATCCGCCTGGAAAACGCCGCATTGGCCTACGTCTGACCGGTCAGGGCGCTATCGGACGGTTCGTCCATTCCCGGTCGGTCCGCCTTGCTGAGCGGAACCATCCGCCTGCGGCGCCGGTGCCACCGTCGGTCGGGATCGTGTGGCCCGTGACGAACGCCGAGAGGTCCGAGGCCAGAAACAGGATCACGCGGGCCTGGTCGTCGGGCAGACCCATCCGTCCCGCCGGAACCCATTGCGGCCATTGCGCCTGCTCCTCGTCGGACAACCACTGTGAGTAGGGCACCTGTAGCGATTCGGTCACGTCGGGGCCAATTGCGTTGACCCGCAGACCGTCACGCCCACCTGAACCGCGAGGCTGCGGGTGAAATGAATGACAGCGGCCTTGAACGCGGCGTAGACCGGATCCTCGGGATAGCCGCGTAGCCCTTCGACGGAGGAGACGTTGACGATCGAGCCGCGGCGTCGGTCGATCATCGCCGGCAGGAACGCGTGGGTGACCAAAAAGACGTGGTGCAAATTGATTCGGTAGAGCTCATCCCAGAACTGCGGATCGGTATCAACGAAATTGCCCGGGTGGCGTAGCCAATGGCCGACGTTGTTGACCAACACATCGATCCGGCCAAACCGATCCAACACCGATCGCGCCAGGGCGCCCACCTGATCGGGGTCTCGCACGTCGGTGATGATCGGTAGCGCCGACCCGCCAGATGTCGCGATCCCCTGCGCGGTTCGCTCCGCGAGTTCGGCGTCGATATCGGCGATGACCACGTGGGCGCCGTGTTGGGTGAACAATTGCGCGGTTGCCGCACCGATACCGCCACCGCCGCCGGTCACCACCGCGACCCGGTCGGCCAACAGCTGTGTTGCTTGTTCCATGCTCACATCTTCGAGCACTGGCCGAAATCGATCGGCATCGAGGCCTTGGCATAGGGACATCGTTGCGGCCCACCCCAATGGGATGGGCCGCCTCAGATCTCACCTATTGGTGCAGCGCACCCTCGGACCAGTTTGAGAATGCGTTCGCTAGATCGATGTTCGTGCTTCTTTCACCAATCGGAAGACGAGTCGCTGCTGTACGAATCGGAGGACGAGTCGCTGCTGTACGAATCGGAGGACGGACCGCTGTCGGATGGACTGCTGTCGGATGGACTGCTGTCGGATGGACCGGTGTCGGATGGACCGGTGTCGGATGGACCGGTGTCGGATGGACCGGTGTCGGATGGACCGGTGTCGGATGGACCGGTGTCGGATGGACCGGTGACAGACGCATCGCGGTTCTCGTCGCCCCTCGGTGAATTGTTCCCATAATCGAGCCAATAATTGAACCAATGATCGGCCATCCCGCCAGGCAGGTCGGGGATGTCATTGTTCGACTCGTGCCAATCGTGATCGTCCAGATCGCCCGTGACCATGTGACCTTGTCGATCATCGGAATGATTATCAATCGGACCGCAGACTTGATCACGGATTGGCATTGGGAGCTGGGAATTGAGCTGATGGCAGCGCCCAGCGGCGGCCAGCGGATCTTCATCGATGTTGTCCGAGGTCGTGTAGGGGTTTTCGTCCATGTTGCCCGGATTCGCCTGCGCCGGGAATTCCACTCCCAGCGTAACGCCACCCGCGACAGCGAACGCGGCCATCTTAGCGATGGTCATAACCTTGCCTGTCCCCATTATTTGTGTCTTCCTCCCTCTGCGCTGACGCGATACGAACGGCTTGTGACAAAGCACATTTCAATTCAGAATTGCTTTCTTAACTGCGCGTTACCTAGGCTATCAGCCGAATTAAGAACGACCCGGCGACCATTACATTCGTGTTACCTGGGTCACGCAAATTTGCTTAAGTTCTACTCAGGCTTGAGCCGCATAGAAATTTCAAATAATTTGCGCGAAGCAACCAGTCAACGATCTTCCTAGCACGGAATTCAACCTCTACCGCTAATGATTGGCGGCCGACATTTGCGGGCGCGAATAAGTAATAGGTTCTTAGCATTTGGGTTGCTAAAGAGTCGGTTGCCACCGCGTCCAAGTGCGGGTTCGGGGAGGTCGCCACCGGCATTCGTGGAGGTGATGGCGGTTTAGATCGGTCGCCCATTCGGCAATGGCTTCCTCCGCGCTGCGCCGGGGTGCGCGTGGTCTGGGAGTTAGCTCTTGTAGAGGGTCGTTGAGGGGCTCGGCCAGCGCACAGTCATGCGATTGACCTGCTAATCGGGGGCGACTTGCTTTTAAATCAGCCGGTTATGCCCGTGGCGCGGGCGTTGGTGGCCAGAGGGACTCGCAGTGGGATGTCGTGGTCTATGCACATGGCTAATTGGCGAAGTTCTTGTTGGACAGGCATTCCCGCGCCGATGTCCAGCTTCCACACAGGCGGGGGAGGGCGGCTTAGCCCTACCGTGGGGTAGTCCTTCTGCTGACCGCGGGTGTTCCGAAATATCATGTGCTGCAATTATATTCGTGTTGGAGTGACGCGAAATCTCTATTGGTCTCCTGAGTCGAGCACGACCGTCTTGAGCTGGTGCTGCCAATCGGAATCGGTCGCCCACAAAGGTTCGTAAGCCTTGTCGCGACTGGCGTCGCGCTGTCGTCGGTCGAGAGATTCGCCAGTCATGCATTGCTGCTCAACGGTGTCGGTGGATCGATCAAAACCGGTCGCATCCTCGGTCCGCCACCAGCGGCAAAACGTCCCAGGGCGGTAACACGTATCGACGACCAGTCCCATTATCGGCCCCGACGCCGATACAGTGGGGCTCGTGAGCCGAGCAGCCCCACCCGTGCTGACTGTGCGGTACGAGGGATCCCAACGGACCTTTGCACCCGGCAACGATGTGGTCATCGGGCGTGACTTGCGGGCAGATGTCCGTGTCGCGCATCCGCTGATTTCCCGGATACACCTGGTGTTGCGCTTTGATCAGGGCCGGTGGATCGCCATCGACAACGGCAGCCTCAACGGCTTGTACGTCAACAATCGCCGGGTACCGGCCGTCGACATCCAGGACGGTCAGCGGGTCAATATCGGAAATCCGGACGGACCGGCGGTGACATTCGAGGTCGGTCGCCATCAGGGTTCCGCCGGGACCCCGCCCTTGACGACGTCCATCCCCATCGTCAACCCACTTACCGGGCCGGCTGATCCGCGCCTGGCCCAAGGGCGTCCACCGACCGGCTCGGTATCGCAGGGGCTGCCTCCGCAGCCATCGGCGAACCCGTCGCGGCCGATGCCGTCGTATCCACCCACTGGGCAGCAATCCGCCCCGCCGTCGGGGCCACTGCCGACGTACCCGACCGGGTCGCAGCCGATCAATCCGACCGGTTCGGTGCAGCATCACCAAACCGGGACCCAACCGGCGGGGCCAGCCAGCGGACCGGTGTCGTCGCCGCACATCTATCGGGCCCAACCCGCGAACCTTCCCCCGGCTGCGCCGGTCGACCCACCGACAGCGATGACCGGGCGCGTCGGTGGCGACGCCGCGAACCTCGCGACATCGATGATGAAGATCCTGCGGCCGAGCAAAGCGGGAATGGACACGCCGGGCGCGGTCAAGATCGGCCGGGCCAACGACAACGACATCGTCATTCCCGAGGTGTTGGCTTCGCGGCACCACGCGACCTTGATTCCGGTGCCGGGTGGCACCGAAATCCATGACAACCGCAGCATCAACGGCACTTTCGTCAATGGTCAGCGCGTCGACTCAGCGCTGCTGAAGGACAGCGACGTCGTCACGATCGGCAACATCGACCTGGTGTTCGCCGGCGGTGCGCTGGCGCGCCGCGATGCCGACACTGCAGCGCAGACCCGCCTCGGCGGTTTGGACGTGCGCGGGGTGACCTGGACGATCGAAAACACCAAAACACTGCTGGACGACATCTCGTTGGGCGCCAGTCCTGGAACGCTCACCGCGGTTATCGGCCCGTCCGGTGCGGGCAAGTCGACGTTCGCCAGGTTGGTGGCCGGCTACACCCACCCCACCAACGGCACCGTGGCGTTCGAGGGCCACAACGTTCACGCCGAATATGCCTCGCTGCGCAGCAGAATCGGGATGGTGCCGCAGGACGACGTGGTGCACGGTCAACTCACCGTGGAACAGGCGCTCGGGTATGCAGCCGAACTCCGGCTGCCACCGGACACCACCAAGGACGACCGCGAGCAAGTGGTCGCCCGAGTGCTCGAGGAGCTGGAGATGACCCAGCACCTGCACACCCGGGTCGATAAGCTGTCCGGCGGTCAGCGCAAGCGTGCGTCGGTGGCGCTGGAGTTGCTGACCGGGCCGTCGTTGCTGATCCTCGACGAGCCGACGTCAGGTCTGGATCCCGCGCTGGACCGGCAGGTGATGACTATGCTGCGGCAGTTGGCCGACGCCGGGCGCGTGGTGCTCGTGGTCACCCACTCGCTGACTTACCTGGACGTCTGCGACCAGGTGCTGTTGCTGGCTCCCGGCGGCAAGACGGCATTCTGCGGCCCGCCCGCCCAAATCGGCGCTGCCATGGGGACGACGAACTGGGCCGACATCTTCAGTTCAGTCGCCGGGGACCCCGACTCGGCCAAGGCCCAATATCTAGCGCGGACCGGTCCACAGCCGCCACCACCGCCGGCGGAGAAACCGGCCGAGATCGGCGATCCGTCGCACACCAGCCTGCTACGGCAGTTCTCCACGATCGCCCGACGCCAAATGCGGTTGATCGTCTCCGACCGCGGTTACTTCGTCTTCCTCGCACTGCTGCCCTTCATCATGGGTTCGCTGTCGATGTCGGTGCCGGGCGACGTCGGTTTCGGCATCCCGAACCCGGTCGGTACCGCGCCTACGGAGCCCGGGCAGATCCTGGTGCTGCTCAATGTCGGCGCCGTTTTCATGGGGACGGCGCTGACGATTCGCGATCTGATCGGTGAACGCGCGATCTTCCTACGCGAACAGGCGGTCGGGTTATCCACATCCGCGTATTTGTTGGCGAAGGTCTGCGTCTACACCGTGTTCGCGGTCGTGCAATCAGCCATCGTCACCGTCATCACGCTGTTGGGTAAGGGCGGACCGACGCAGGGCGCCGCGGCGCTGGGAAAGGCTCCGCTAGAGCTGTTCATCGATGTCGCGGCGACCACCGTCGCCTCGGCGATGCTCGGCTTGTTGTTGTCGTCGATCGCGAAGTCCAACGATCAGATCATGCCGCTGCTGGTGGTTGCCGTCATGTCGCAGCTGGTGTTTTCCGGCGGCATGATTCCGGTCACGGGCCGCATCGGGTTGGACCAAATGTCTTGGGCGACACCGGCACGATGGGGTTTTGCGGCATCGGCGTCCACCATCGACCTGATCAAGTTGGAACCTGGCCCTCAGGTTCCAAAGGACTCACTGTGGCATCACAATGCCGCCACGTGGTGGTTCGACTTCGGCATGCTGATCGCAATCAGCGTTTTCTACCTGGGCTTCGTGCGCTGGAAGATTCGCCTCAAAGGCGGGCGCTGACCACTCGACGATGGGCGTCAGCGATCCTCTTCGAGTGGTCAGGCCCCCTTGCGGACCACCTGCTCGGCCGCGGCGCGCATCCGGTCTGATAGTTGAAGCAGACCATGCTCGCCCACCCCATCGGGCAGGGTGTATGCGAGCCGGCGCAATTCGACGGCATAGTTTTGCAACTCCTGGCGCAGCCGCGTCTCAGTAGTGGGCATGACGTCTCCCGATTTTCGTCGAGTCAATTTCAAGATCATCCCAGCTGTGCCCCGTTGCAGCGATGGGGCGGCTGTGTTTTAACGCGAGTTTGACAGCGTATTTACATAGAGCAGCGCGGCAGCCGGCCATCAAGGATGCGCGGCAATAAACGTGTCGTTCGGGACGCCCGCGGCCAGTCCCGCGGCATCGAACGGTGCGTCGAGACGGGCGTGCAGCCCATCGGAATCGATGAGGAGGCTGATCTCCGCGGTCTGGCGGGCGAACAGGCGCCCGAAACGCGGGTAAAGCCAGCGCATTACCGTTCTTTCCGCACCGCTACAGCGCGCTGCGCAATAGCCGACATGGCCCAGCTCGTCGGTCAGGATTTCGGAGTAGAGGCGGTCGATGCGTGCGGCGACGGCCGGCTCGTCGGCGAACAATTCGACGCCGACGCGGCGTAGCTCGTCGAACATGATGCAGCCCGCCATTTCCGCGGCACCCACGAACGGGTATCCGAACCGCTCGGGGAGAAACACTTCCATCTTGACGAATTGACGCATCACGAACGGCGGCACAACCACCTGGAACGGCAGCCCGAATATGTCGAGCACGTAGGCCAGCAGCCGGGTGTGATAGTGCTCCTCGAGCGCTAGGTAGATGCGTTCGCGAGGCTGGTCCTCACCGCCGATGCGCCCGTAGGTGTCGCCCAGGTCCACATCGAATCGCTCCGCCTGATTCAGCTTGGCGGTGGCCAGCAGGAACAGCATCTCGGGCGACAGCCCTGGCTCGGGACGGCGGCGACGCAGGTTCCGCAGAAACATATTCCGATCCATCGGACGAGCAGACTCCACCGGATCGGTCTGCAACGACGTGAAGAAGTCTTCTCGGTTGGCAAGCCGGCGATGCAGCAGATCGGCGTCGCCGTCGCGCTGCGCCAGGTAGGCCCGGTAGCCGTCGATTCCAGTGCCGGTCATGGAGCCTCCATGCCTTTGATGATGGTTTTGACATATCGGTCCAATAGCGCGGCGCGCGATTTGGATGCTCCGCTGGTAGCGAGCAAGGCGAACAGCCCGGTCATGAAGATCACGCCGAGCTGGCCGGCGTCGGCATCCCGCGATATCCCTTGCGCGGCCTGCGCTTCGCCGATTGCGGCGATAACGAATTCGGCGAGCGGATGTTCGGCGGTCTCGTCCTCAATGGGACGTGTTGGGGAGAAGTGCAATCCCAGCATGTCCCTGAAGACCACTGGGCCCAGCCGCTCCTCGGCGGCGAGCACCTGGCGTACCAGCTGAGTGAGCATCGATGTCAGATCGCGTGGCCGGCTTGCCTTGGCGAGTTTTGCCACGATCCTGGCCTCTTCGGTCCGCTCCAGTTCGGCCAGCACATGCTCTTTGGTCGGGAAGTGGAAATAGAAGGTTCCACGTGCGACCCCGGTGGCCGCGGCGATTGTCGCCACATCTGTGCCCGCCAAGCCGGACCGTCCGATCTCGGCGACCGCAGCGTCGAAAAGGCGTGCACGCGTTAGGAGTCGCTGCGCCTGCCTGGCGTTGACGATCGGCGAAACCTCGGCTTCCGGTGCCGTCGATGGCATGTCGGCAAACCTACACATTTCGTTGTCACCCGTCAATGACGGATGTCAGTGAGAACTGGATGACGTGAAGCTGAGCGGCGAACGGGGCGCGCGGGGTGCGGGGCGGGCCGAGCGTAGCGTCAGGGCGAAATAGCGGGCGAAATCTCGCAGCGGCGTTACGCTGACGCGGCCGGATGGAAGGGCTAGGTGGGCCGTAATGGATTTCGAACTCGACACCGCGCAACGCGCGTGGCTGAACGAGGTTCGCGAATTCCTTTCCGAAAACGTCACCCCGGAATTGCGAGCCGAACTGGCTGAGCACGACCTCGAATTCCCCAACGGCGAGGTGACGCGATTTCGCCGCAGGATCGGCGCGAAGGGCTGGTTCGGACTGAACTGGCCGCGTGAGTACGGCGGTCTTGGACTCGGCGCCGTGTACCAGCATCTGCTGATGAGTGAGTTCGAGTATTGGGGCGTGCCCGGACCCGACCTCACGGTCACTTCGGTAGCGCCGATGATCATGCGACATGGCACCGAGCAGAACAAGAACGAATGGCTCCCACTGATCGCTAAGGGCGAAATGATTTGCGCCGTCGGCTATTCCGAGCCTGATGCTGGAACTGACCTAGCCAGCCTGCGGACCCGTGCGACGCGCGATGGCGAGTATTGGGTGATCAACGGCAGCAAGACCTGGAACAGCGGGGCGCAGCGCGCCACTCATGAGTGGCTGTGCGTGCGCACCGACCCGAATGGGGTGCGCCATCGCGGTATCTCGGTCATCATCGTGCCGGTTGACAGCGCAGGCATCCAGATCCGCCCGCTTTATGCGTGGTCGGGCTACCGCACCAACGAGGTGCACTTCGACGACGTGCGGGTCCCCGTCACGAATCTGGTCGGTGAGGTCAACCGCGGCTGGACCTACATCACTGGAGCGCTCGACCTGGAACGGGGCGCGCTGACCAACGCGGGCGATCTTCGTCGCGCCGTGGAGGAGTTGACCGAGCTTGCCCGCAGCCCGCGACGTGACGGCTCGCTGCCTGCTGACGATGCGGCTCTTCGCCGTCGCCTGGCGCAGGCCGAGGCCGATGTCGAGGTGGCCACGCTGATGGGCTACGAGGCCGCCTCGATCCTGGACAGCGACGCGATCCCCACCGTGGAGGTCAGCGTCGAGAAGGTCTTCACCAGTGAACTTCGCCAGCGCATCGCTGATCTAGCGCTCGACTTGCTCGGCCCGGACGGCCTGCTCGCCCATCGCAGCGAAAGTGCACCGCTGGCAGGCAAATTCGAACGGCTGTACCGGGCAGCTCCCTTGATGCGCTTTGGCGGCGGTACCAACGAAGTGTTGCGTGACGTGATCGCCCAGCGCGGCCATGGAATGCCTTCCTATGGGCGCTGACGGATGAAAGCGATACCGACGGCCGAGCATCGCCAGTTCGCCTCGTCGTTGCGGGCGGTGCTGGCCGCCCAGTGCCCAGTCGGTCTCGTGCGTGAGCTGAGTGAACCCGGCACCGACCGAAGCGCCCCAGCGCTGTGGAAGGCACTGGCCGATGCCGGCGTGTTCGGGCTTGCGGTCGCCGAGGAATATGGCGGTGCGGGCGGCACACTCGACGATCTCGCAGTGTTCTACACCGAGGCCGGTCGCGGGCTGTGTCCGACAACGGTACACAGCTCCATTGCCGCCGCGCTGGCGGTCGACCAGCTCGGCTCACCCAAGGCCAAGACCGCGTGGCTGCAGCCGCTGGTAAGCGGGAATGTTCGCGGCACCACCGCGTTGTGGAACGTCCGGGACGCCGCCGACGTCGCCGCCGTGCTGCGCGCCGATTCCGTCGCGACAGGGTGGCGGCTCAATGGAATTGCGGACTATGTCGCCGACGCCGACGTCGCCGACCTGATCGTGGTATCGGCCTGCGCGGAGCACCGCACACTGTTCTTTGCCGTTGACACCCGGGCGAGGGGGCTGACCATGGCGCCGCTTGCCATGGCGGGCGGGCACCGAGCGTTCGCGCTGCGCTTCGACGATGTGGCCGTCGGCACCGAAGCCCTAATCGACGACCCCGCCGGTGACGCCCGGATGGCGCTGCGCCGCTTGGCCAATGCGACGGTGGCTCTGGGGTCATGCGATCTGGTCGGGGTCGGGCAGGCGGTATTGGATCGCACCGTCGAATACACCAAGCTGCGCCATCAGTTCGGGCGCCCGATCGCATCCTTCCAGGCGGCACAACATCTGATCGCCAACATGCACATCGCCTTGGCCGCCGCGCGGTTGGCCGCGCATTCCGCGGTCTTCTGGATCGCACGAGGACAGACGGCGACCCGGCAGACGGCCATCGCACGCATGCATGCCGGCAAGGCTGCCCGGCTGATCACGCTGGATGCCCATCAATTGCACGGCGGGATCGGTTACGTGACCGAGACCGACCTGCACTTGTGGACCGAGCGGGCAAGGCTTGTTTCAACCCTCGGTGGCGCAGCCGAAGTCGCAGCGGCCTGGCTGGAGGAGGAAATCGGTGAGTGAAGACTCTCTGATCGATGCCGAGTCGGCGTCGCGCGTGGGTACCGTCGCCGCTTCCGCGACCGGCGAGGTGAACCGACGCGACTGGCAGCGCTGGGCGGCAGCGGTCGGCGACCGTAATCCGCTGTATTTCGATCCGGATCATGCCCGCGCCAACGGCTTTCGCGACATCATCTGCCCACCGCTTTTCCTGCAGTATGCGGTGCTCGGCGTCACGCATCTTGACGGGCTGCGGCCTGATGGTTCCTCGGGTGCGGCGTCGGGCAGTCTCGCGTTTCCGCGTGCTCCGAAGCGAATGGCCGGCGGCGAGAGCTTCACCTTTCACCTGCCGGCCTATCACCGCGACGAGATCGAAATGATTCGCACCATCGAGTCCATCGTCGAAAAGCAAGGCCGCTCCGGCAGGTTTGTACTGGTCACGTGGCATACGGTCTATCGGAACCAGCATCGCAAGCTGGTCGCCGAAGCGTCGACGTCGATGATCGCCCGACCCTAGGAATGTCATGACGCGCGAGCAGGTTTTTTACGACGACATCGACGTGGGCGAGCAGATTCCTCCGCTGGTCGTGACCACCGATGAAACCCAGCTGTTCTTTTTCAGCGCCGCGACCTACAACGGTCACCGGATTCACTACGACAAACAGTGGGCGCGCGGCGTCGAAGGCTACGACAACGTTTTGGTGCACGGCCCGCTACAGGCGGCATTACTGGCCCGCGCGATCGGTGACTGGATTGGTGGGCGCGGTCGGCTGGTGTCGTTCTCGGTGCAGAACCGGGCGACGGCATTGCCAGGCGAGTCGCTGACCTTCGGAGGTGTCGTCACCGGCAAGCGTCTGACGGACGGCGCCGGCCTGGTGGATATCGAGATTGCCGGTCGCCGCGACGACACCGTGCTGATGCCCGGAACCGCAACGGTCGAGCTGCCCCTTCGAGAAACCATCAGCGGGACGCCGTCGTGACGGGGCTGCGTGGCGAAGCGGCCATCGTCGGCATCGCGGAGTTGCCCGCGCAGCGCCGTCCGACCGGGCCGCCACAGTTCACCCTCGATCAGTACGCGCTGCTGGCGAAGATGGCCGTCGAGGACGCCGGTGTCGACCCGGCGCACATCAACGGCCTACTCACCCATGGCATTGCCGAATCGGCGATGTTCGCCCCGGCGACGCTGTGCGAATACCTTGGCCTGGCACTGGATTTCGGCGAGCGGGTGGATCTCGGCGGGGCGACGTCGGCCGGAATGATCTGGCGGGCCGCCGCGGCCATCGAACTCGGCATCTGCGACGCCGTGCTCGCGGTGGTGCCCGGATCAGCGGCGGTGCCGCAATCAGAGCGACACCCGCCCGTAGCCCCGAATTGGTATGGGGCGTCCTCGAATAACTACGGGTCGCCGCAGGCCGAGTTCGAGATCCCATACGGCAATTTGGGCCAGAACGCGCCGTACGCTCAGATCGCCCAGCGTTACGCCGCGGAATTCGGCTACGACCCTGCCGCCGTCGCCAAGATCGCGGTCGATCAACGTGTCAACGCCTGTGCGCATCCGGGTGCGGTTTTCCATGGCACTGCGATCACGGTCGATGAGGTGCTGGCCAGTCCGATGATCGCAGACCCGATCCACATGCTCGAAACGGTGATGCGGGTGCACGGGGGAGTAGGTGTTTTACTCGCCAACGCCGACATTGCACGCCGAAGTCGCCATCGCCCGGTGTGGATTAAAGGCTTCGGCGAACACATCGCCTTCAAGACCCCCACCTACGCCGACGACGTGCTGCACACCCCGATCGCGCGGGCCGCCGATAAGGCGTTCGCGATGTCCGGGCTGAACCGCTCCGATGTCGATATCGCGTCGATCTACGACTGCTACACGATCACGGTGCTGATGAGCCTGGAAGACGCCGGCTTCTGCGCGAAAGGCCAAGGCATGTCCTGGATTGTCGACCATGACCTGACGCATCGCGGCGATTTTCCGCTCAACACCGCCGGAGGTCAGCTGTCCTTCGGTCAGGCCGGCATGGCCGGCGGCATGCATCACGTCGTCGATGGGGCACGGCAGGTCATGGGACGAGCCCGCGACACCCAGGTACCGGACTGCCACACCGCGTTCGTCACCGGCAACGGCGGCATCATGAGCGAGCAGGTCGCGCTGCTGATGCAGGGGGACTGACGCCATGAACCTGCCGACCCCCGAGCCCACACCTGTCTCACAGCCCTTCTGGGACGGACTGGCTCAGCGCCGAATCCTGGTGCAGTACTCGCCCTCGTTGCAGCGCTATGTCTTCTATCCGCGCGTCCTGGCCCCCGGCACCCTGGCCGACGACCTGGAATGGCGCGAAATCGACGGCGCGGGAACGCTGTACACCTACACCGTCGCTCGCCGACCGACCGGCCCGCCGTGGGCAAACGCGGTGCCGCAGTTGCTCGCCGTGGTGCAGTGGGACGCCGGGCCGCGGCTCAGTACCGAATTGGTCGACGTCGACCCGAACGATATCCGGATCGGTATGCGGGTGGCACCGGTGTTCTACGATCTGCCCGAAGCAGGCATCACCCTTTTGAAGTACCGGCCGGTATGACCTCAACGGTGAGGTTCGGAGGTGTACATGGACGACCCCGTTAATGGCTCGGTGCAGGCGATGCTCGACCAGTTGAACACCGGATTCCCGCGCGTCGAGAACATGACCGGCTCGCAGGCTCGCGCTGCGGTGGCCGAACGGCGCATGCCGGTCAACAACCTCGACGATGTCCAGAGCGCCGCGGACCGGTCGGTGCCTGGCCCCAACGGCGCCATCCCCATACGCGTCTACCACCCGCACGGTGTGCGCGCGGACGACCGTGCGGCGATCGTGTTCTATCACGGGGGCGGGTTCGTGTTCTGCGGCATCGAATCTCACGACGGATTCTGCCGGGCCCTGGCGCGCGGTAGCCAAGCCGTGGTGGTGTCGGTCGACTACCGACTGGCTCCCGAACATCGCGCGCCGGCGGCCGCCCTGGACGCGTACACGGTGTTTCGCTGGGCGATCGAGCACGCCACCGAACTGGGCACCGATCCCATGCGCACCGCCGTCGCCGGCGACAGTGCCGGCGGCAACCTCGCCGCGGTGACCGCGATCCTGTGCCGCGACCGCGGCGTCACCCAACCTGTCGCACAGTTGCTGTGCTACCCGGCGATCGATCCGTCGTGCGATACGGACAGCTACCAGCGCTATGGCACCGGATACTTCAACACCCGCGCCGCGATGCAGTGGTACTGGCGTCAATACCTCGGCGATGGGCAGGTTTTCGATCCGCCTTATCTGGTGGCCCCTGCTGATGCGGACTCTCATGCGGGCCTGGCGCCCGCAGTGATCGTTACTGCCGGGCTGGACCCCCTGCACAGCGAAGGATGCGACTATGCCCACCGGTTGCGTGATGGGGGAGTGCCGGTGGTGCACCGGGACTTTCCCGGTTTGTTCCATGGCTTCATGACCATCCAATCCTTCGGGCCGGCGGCATCGGCGCTGCAACTGGTCTGCGCGGACCTGGGCCGGCTGCTGCGGCCGGCGTACCCAGACACCTCGACATGACCGAGGTAAGCGACGTCATCGTCATCGGCGCCGGGTTCGGCGGGCTCTACGCGGTGCATCGCGTCGCCTCCTCGGGCCTATCGGTGACCGCTGTCGAGGCGGCCCCCGACGTGGGTGGTACCTGGTACTGGAACCGCTATCCAGGCGCGCGATGCGACGTCGAAAGTGTGGACTATTCCTACTCTTTCGACGAAACGCTGCAGCAGAGCTGGCAGTGGAGCGAACGCTTCGCCGCCCAGCCCGAGATCCTGGCCTATCTGCGCCACGTAGCCGACCGCTTCGATCTGCGCCGTCACTATCGTTTCGGCGTTGACGTGGTCGGTGCCACCTTCGACCAGGGCGATGGTCGTTGGCAGGTCGACACCGCGACCGGGGACAGGTATTCCGCACAGTTTCTGTTGTGCGCGACCGGCTGCCTGTCGGCGTTGAACCGGCCGAATATCCCTGGCGTTGAGGACTTCTCGGGTGAGGTCTATTTCACGGCGGCGTGGCCGCGCGAGGATCCCGATCTACGCGGTAAGCGGGTAGGTCTCATCGGCACGGGATCATCCGGGATCCAGGTGGCACCGATCGTCGCGGCTCAGGCCGAAAAGCTCGTCGTATTCCAGCGATCCGCGAACTACACCATTCCGATGCCTAACCGGCCCTGGTCTACCGACGAACAGCAACAGATCCAGCAGCAGTATCCCGAGCGTCGCCGAGTCTCTGCCTACGCGCAGGCTGGTACGCCGCACGGCACCTACCACAAGAAAGCCCTCGACGCCGAACCCCGGGAGCGGGTCGATGCGCTGTGGAAGACCTGGCGCGAAGGCGGCGTACTGTTCGCCAAGACTTTCCCCGACCAGACCAGCGACCTGTCCGCCAACGACGTCGCCAGGCAGTTCGCCGAGGAGAGAATCCGGGAAATTGTCACCGATCCCGTCGTTGCAACCGACCTGATCCCGGTCGATCACCCGATCGGCACCAAACGGATCTGCACCGACAACGGCTACTATGCCACCTTCAACCGCGACAACGTGCGGCTGGTGAACCTACGCCGCGAACGCATCGACGTGATCACCGCCGACGCGGTACGCACCAGGGAAACGGAGTATCCCTGTGATGTGCTGACCTTTGCGACCGGCTTCGATGCCATGACCGGCGCATTGACCCGGATCAACCCGAGCGGGCCCGGGGCGCAGCGACTGCGGGACATCTGGGCCGACGGCCCGCTGACGTTCCTCGGCCTGATGGTGCCCGGCCTGCCGAACCTGTTCACGATCAGCGGCCCGGGTAGCCCCTCGGTGCTGGCGAATATGGTGCTGCACGCCGAGGTCCAGGTCGACTGGGTCATCGATCTGATCCGGGCGGCGCGACAACTGGGCGTGCACGAGGTCGAGCCCCGCCGCGATGCGGCCGTTGCCTGGACCCACCACGTTGCCCAAGCTGCCGAGCGGACGCTGTTCCCCAAGGCGGCGTCGTCGTGGTACCTGGGCGCCAATATCGAAGGCAAGAAGCGAACCTTCATGCCCTATATCGGCGGGTTCGGCACCTACCGGCGCCACTGCGACGATGTGGCCGCTCATGAGTACGCCGGTTTGGTCTTGACGACGAGATCAAAGGGGAAGTGAGACAGTGCCGGAGACGGTTCAGCAGCTCTTGCGACAGCGCAGGCATGACGACACGCCCGCGATCGCCCACGGTGAGCAGACCTGGACCTGGCGTGAGCACCTGGCCGAAGCCGAGACCGAGGCGGCGGCGCTGATCACCATTGCCGATCCGGCGCGTCCGTTGCATGTCGGTGCCGCGCTGGGCAATTCACCGGCAATGCTGCGCGCGATGGCCGCCGCAGCGTTGGGCGGGTACGTGCTGTGCGGCCTCAACACGACACGCCGCGGACCGGCTCTGCTGTCCGACATCCAGCGCTCCGATTGCCAGATCCTGCTCGTCGACGACGAGCACACGTCGTTGCTGGAGGGCCTGGATCTCAACGGGATTCAAGTTCTCGACGTGGACGGGACGCGTTACCGCGATGCGGTCGCCGCGGCGCCACCGTTGACTCCGCACCGCGAGGTCAGCGCCGCCGACACGTTCATGATGATCTTCACCTCCGGAACCAGCGGCAATCCCAAGGCCGTCCGGTTCGCGCATGGGATGGCGATCATGTGCGGCGCCAGCCTGATCTTTCAATACGACGTCACGGCGGCCGACGTGTGCTATCTGGCGATGCCGCTGTTTCATTCCAACGGTGTTGCCGCCGGCTGGGCCGGCGCTATCGGCAGCGGCGCGCTGATGGTCCCCGCCAAGTTTTCGCCGTCACGCTTCATCGACGACGTGCGCCGCTATCGCGTGACGTACCTGAACTACGTCGGCAAGCCGCTTGCCCTGATCCTTTCCACCCCGGAGCGGCCCGACGACGCCGACACGACCCTGCGCGTGGCGTTCGGCAACGAGGCAACCGATCGCGATATCGGCGAATTCGCACGGCGTTTCGGGTGCCGTGTGATCGACAGCTTCGGATCCAGCGAGTTTGCGGTAATCGTGGTGCGAGAAGACGGCACGCCGCCCGGTTCCATCGGTAAGCCCTATGCCGGGGTCAGCATCTACAACCCGACAACCCTCAAGGAATGCGCC
This sequence comes from Mycobacterium montefiorense, assembly GCF_003112775.1. Classification (GTDB taxonomy): domain Bacteria; phylum Actinomycetota; class Actinomycetes; order Mycobacteriales; family Mycobacteriaceae; genus Mycobacterium; species Mycobacterium montefiorense. The sequence continues at coordinate 678,856 of NZ_BFCH01000018.1, forward strand.
GTCGCACAGTTCGACAAGCACGGCGCGCTGACGAACTTCGACGAGGCGGTCGGCGAACTGGTCAACACCGCGGGGGCGGGCCCGTTCGTCGGCTATTACAACGACCCGGCGGCCACCGCCGAGCGAATGCGACACGGCATGTACTGGGCTGGCGACTTGGCCTACCGCGACACCGACGGCTGGATCTACCTTGCCGGCCGCACGGCCGACTGGATGCGGGTGGACGGCGAAAACCTGGCGGCTGCACCGATTGAGCGGATCCTGGAACGGCTGCCGCAGATCAGCCAGGTCGCGGTGTATGCCGTTCCGGACGAACGGGTCGGCGATCAGGTGATGGCGGCGCTGGTGCTTCGCAGCGGCATGAATTTGCGCCCAACGGATCTAGAGCAGTTCCTGGCCGCACAAAACGACTTGTCCCCGAAGGCGTGGCCACGGTATGTCCGCATCAACGACGACCTTCCGGCGACGGCCACCAACAAGATCCTCAAGCGCGAGTTGATTGCCGCCGGCATCAGCGCCCAGGGCGGCGTGCTGCTGACCCGGGCACCGCGCGGCACGACGTATACCGTTGGTGATCAGGCTATCTCGGTTGCGGCACAAGCGGAGGCTGACGCCGCTCCCTGTTAACCTCAGCCAGTTTCGGCCGGAGTCGGCGCCTCGCCGAAGCGGGCCAAGACCAGGGTCCCGGCCACCGCGACGATGAATCCCGCGATCACCACCCAACCCCAGCCGGGCCGAGCGGTATCGCCGAGCCACACGACGCCGACGAGTGCCGGCGCGATTGTTTCACCGACCACCATCGCGGCGACTGTGGTGGTGACGGATCCGCGCTGTAGTGCGGAGGTGAACAACAGAAATCCCGCGGCACCACCACCGGCCGCGGCGTACAGCGCCGGGTTGGTGTAGAACGCGGCTTTGGTGGGGTCAATCTGATCGAGCAGGCGCACACCGATCTCGACGACACCGAACCCGCTTCCGGCCGCGAGACCCAGCGCAAGCGCGCGTTCGCGGTCGGGCAACCGGCCCGCAACGGCACCGCCCAGGAAGATGGCGACCACCACGACGATCAACGCCCAGCCGAGTCCCGGCGGACCGTGGCGGAAGTGCCCGGGCCCGGCGGCACAAGCGAGTGCGGCGAGGCTTACGCAGACCACGCCCACGGCCGTCCATTCGGCCTTCGAAAGTCGGGCCGAGAGCACCCAGGCGGACACGATCCCGGTCACCGCGATCGAGGCGGCCAATGCCGCCGCCACGACGTAGATCGGTACCAGGCGAAGTGCGGCGACCTGCAGCACAAAACCGAGCCCGTCGAGGCCGACGCCCGCGAGGTAGCGCCACTGCCGCAGGGCGCGCAACAGCAGCCTCGCGTCGACACCGGACTTACCGCCGGATTCCACCGACCGCGTTGCGACGGCCTGCAGCACCGACGCGGTGCCGTAGCACACCGAACAACCCAGAGCGAGTAGGAATCCGATCAGCACAGAGGAGACAATACGAGAATGACCGGGATCGAGGGCAAAGTCGTGGCGATCACTGGAGTCCCCGACCCCGACGTCGCCGGCGTCGATGTCACGATCCGCCCCACCGTTCAGGGCTAGCCCTGGGTAAACCGATACACGGCTTCGGCGATCTCTTGCGGATAGTCCTCTTGCAGAAAATGCTTGGCGGGCAGCTTGATTGCGCCTTGCACACCGGCGGCCCGCTGAGCCTGGACGCCCCAGCGTCGCCACGGCAGCATCCTGTCGTTCGCTCCCCAAACGACTTGCACCGGATATGGCGCGTTGCGGAGAGTGTCGAGGTAGAGCTGCTCCTTTGCCGCGGTCAACTCGAAGCCGCGCATGATCTTCAGGAAGGCCCGCCCGCCGTCGTCGCCGAACAACAACGGAAGCCAGCAAGCGATCTCAGCGGCCGGCACGCGGCGGCTCACCGCGACAAGGCGCATGAGCGACAGGAAGGCGCCCGGCACGCGCAGGGACGCCAGCCACACTTCGCCGATACCGCGATGCGCGAAAGGCGCCATCGGCCAGGGGCGATGGAACGAATGCACTTCTATGATGGTGTTCAGCAACGTCATCGACAGCACCCGCTCGGGAACTGCGTTGGCCACCTCGAATCCGATGGGTCCGCCGATGTCGTGCAGTACGAGGTGGAAGCGGTCGAGTTGCAACTCGACGATCGCCGACATCAACCAGCGGCCCAGACCCGTCCAGGTGTAATCGGCGTAATGGGGCCGTTCGGCAAGCCCAAGCCCGGGCAGGTCGATCGCGATCGCGCGCAATCCCGCTCCGGCCAGTGCGGGAACCACCTTGCGGTACAGGTAGGCCGATGACGGAACACCGTGCACGCACACCACGGCGGGGGCATCTCGCGGACCCTCGTCCAGAACGAAGGACTTGATCCCCCCGACGGTGAAGAAACGCCCAGCCGACCGATACCGTTCGAGCAGGCTATTCGCCTGTGCAGTGACCACGACGACTCTCAACACCGCGGAGCGCGGAAACCTATCGTCTGCACGCTTTGGATTGTCCGAGCGCGGTGCGCGCCAGCCTGCGTCGAGGTTGACCGGCCGCAGCGCGAACAGCAGCGCGCGGCCGCGACCGCTATCCCGACGGGAGTGTCTCGTCCGGACGCTGGCGCAGCGGCGCGAGGTAGTGCAACACCAGGGCAGTGACGATGCCGTAACCGAGATGCGGAATCAGGTCGCTGATCCAGTCGGCGAGGCTCCAGCTGAGCGGATTGGTCACCCCGAGCACCGTCATCGGGCCGTTGGTGCCGACCAGGGCGATCGCTGAGGCGACCAGCGTGGCGGCCAGGAGCCCAGGTCTGTAGCCCAGGGCATAGGCCAATCCGAGAATGATGCCCATCCCGACGCCCGCGGCGTACCCGGTGAGCGCGCCGAGCCCGGAGATTCGGTTGGCGAGCACGTCACCGTTGCCGGGAACCGTGAGACCGAACAACCGCGCCATGGCGTCGACGATCCGCTCCGGGGTGCTGCTCGTCGGGCGGCCCCGCACCGCGATGTCGAGGTAGGTGATCACGTTCAGTGCCGTGGTACCTGCGGCGCCCGCGGCCGCGCCACTGAGCACTCCGGGCCACAGCGGTTTTCCTTGCAGTCCAGACCACACCCCGGCAATGATAGGCGCGCCGCCGCGACGTAATGCCCCGTTGGAGCTCTACACATTCCGCGCCGAGAAAACTAAAATTCGGGACGTGCTTCAACGCACGAGCAGAAGGGCTGCCGCGGCGTGTGGCGGTGCGGCTGTGCTCACCTTTGCGCTCGGCGGGGTCGGCGTTACTTGTGCCCCGCAGACCAACGCGGACCCGGCGCCCTCGCCGGGGCCCTGCTGCTGGGCGAGCGACGCGTCGCAGCCGATGGGTCTATCGGTCCGGCCCGAAGGAAGCGGCGCCAGCTGCATACCCGGCCTGAACTGTGGGCGCATCAATCCGCCCCGCCCGCCGCCCGCGACGAACCCTCCGCGTCGCGGGACTCCGCAATAGTTGCGCCAAGTAACTACAGTGGTCGCCGTGGGGAATCGCAAGGCCAGGACGGTAGCCGCGGCGTGCGGCGGTGCGGCCCTGCTTGCCTTGGCGCTCGGCGATATTGGCTCAGCTGATGAGTCGCCGATCAGCGCAACGGTTGCTTCGTCCAGTGTGGTCCCCGCACCCGGAGCGCCGGGGGATAGCGGCGGCGCCCTTCCGGTCAAACCCGCCGGAGGCGGCGGTGGCTGCATCCTCGGCCTGAACTGTGGGCCGATCAACCCACCGCGACCGCCGCCCGCACGCCGCCATCCGAGTGTCCCGCACGGTCCGCAACCGGGCGCTCCTGCGCCTCAGAATCCATAGCAGGACACGGCAGCGCCAGCCCGACAACCGAATCACGCGCGGTTTTCCTATCATTTCCTAATGAGCGCCGGTGAGCTGGATACCGTAGGCTCGCCGGCTTTCACCGACGAGGACCCGGCCCGGTTTCGTGCGGCCGGATGGTGGTCGGATTCGACGCTGTCGGATGCGGTGCGCTGCAACGCCGAACAGTCAGCCGACCGTCTCGCCTACTCCGACGAGCCCGGAATCTCCCTGACGTGGCGTGAATTCGATGCTGCGGCAACCAGTTTGGCCAATCAGCTGGCCGGTCTCGGCATTGGGCGTGGCGATCGAGTTGCGGTCTGGCACGGCGATTCCACCGCGATCCACGTGTTGTTCGTCGCTATCGAACGCTGCGGCGCCGTTGTCGTCGGCATCGGCGCTCGGGCCGGCACCCGTGAAGTGGGCGCGCTGCTGCGCAATGCGGAGCCAAAGATACTGATCAGCGACCCCATGCACCGTGATGTCGCGGCCCGCGCGGCAGCCGAATCGTCGGTTCGGATGCTGGCGCTGGGGCAGGGCGCGGGTCTGCCGCGCCTGGACTCCGACGTGCCGAGCAAGGCGGTCGCGGCCGAATCTCGACTCGGCGCCGACGACGTTTTTCTGATCAACTCCACCTCAGGGACCACCGGCCTGCCCAAGTGTGTTGTGCATACGCAGAACCGGTGGCACTACTTCCACCAGAAGGCGGTTGCCAACGCGCTGTTGACGTCCGACGACGTGTTCTTGCCGGTCATCCCCACGCCTTTCGGCTTCGGCATATGGACCAGCCACACTACCCCGATCTACCTCGGCGCCAGTTCGGTGATCCTGCAGCGCTTCACCACGCACGCTGCGTGTGAGGCGATAGCGCGCCACAAGGTAACTGTATTGTATTGTGTTGTGTTAGCTCGCAATTGACGATGCTGATGGCCGACCATGAGTCCCGGGATTATGATCTGAGCTCGCTGCGTGTCGTCTTCACCGGGGGCGAGGCGATACCGTACCGGCCCGCCGCCGAATTCGAACAGCTGACCGGCGCGAAGATCCTGCAATTTTACGGTTCGAATGAAACCGGTCTGCTCAGCGCGACGACTCTCGACGACTCCGTGGAACGTCGACTGCGCACTGGCGGCCGGATCGTTCCCGAAATGGCGGTCCGGCTGTTCGATGGGGATCGAGATGTCACCGCGACGGGCCGAGGCCAGCCGGCCTGCCGGGGCCCGGCGACCAGCCTCGGCTATCTCGGCGGTACCGACCACGACAAGCTGTTCACTCGCGACGGGTGGATGCTGATGGGCGATATCTGCGAACTCGACGCCGATGGCTACCTCACGGTCACAGGCCGAACATCCGATTTCATCCTGCGTGCCGGCAAGAACATCAGTGCATCGCAGGTCGAGGACGCGGTGATGACCCATCCGGCGATTGCGCTGGCGGCGGCGGTGGCGATGCCGGACCCGGTATTCGGGGAGAGGGTCTGTCTGTACGCCGAGCTCGCCGACTGCGCAACGATCGACCTGCCCACCCTCGTCGAGCACCTGCTGGCGCTGGGGGTTTCCAAAGAGCTTCTGCCCGAACGGCTCATCGTCGTCGACGAATTACCCCGGTCGTCGGGCGGAAAGGTCGCCAAAGGCGAGCTCCGCGGAGATATTCGAGCAAGGATGGAGGCCGATCATGAACACGCCTAATCCACGACGAGGCGGCCGGCAGGTGTGGGCGCCGTCGGTCGTGCCTGGAATCGGTGTGGACCTGTCCAACGAGCAGGCGCTCGCCGTGGCCTTCCGCCACCTGGCCGGCACCGGATTTTCCGAAAACATGGCCGGACACATCACCTGGCAGCTCGACGGGCAAACCGACATGCTGGTCAATCCGTGGGGCCTGTGGTGGCAGGAACTCACCGCGTCGGATATCTGCCAGGTCGACAGCGACGCCCGGGTGGTCAGTGGTCGTTGGGATGTCACGCCGGCGATCCACATTCACACCGAGCTGCACCAGGTCCGCGAGGACGCCCGGGTAGTCATTCACAATCATCCGTATTACGTCTGCGTGCTCGCCGCATTGGGCAGGCTGCCCGAACTCGTGCATCAGACCGGTTCGCTGTTCCTGGATGACCTGTGCCTCGTCAGCGAGTACAACGGTGAGATCGATAGCCCCAACCGCGCAGCCGATCTCGCGGCGCGCATCGGTGGCGCCAACTTGACGATTCTGGCCAACCATGGCGTCATCGCGACCGGTCGCAACTTGGCCGAGGCGGTATACCGGGCGGCGTCGATCGAGCGGGTATGCAAGCTGGCCTACGACGTCATGCTCACCGGCAAGGAGCCGATCGGGATGGACTGGTCCGACATGGCGGGCATGCAGCGATCGCTCATCGAGCGGGCCGCCGACGTGTATTGGGCTGGGGCAGCGCGTATGACGATCAAGGCGGATCCCGATGTGCTCAGCTGAGTCCGTCGTCGAGCCGTCGCCGCACACCAAATGCTCTGTCCAGCGAGGAGGTTGATTAGTGAAAGCGATTGACGAGCTGGCGACCAATCTGAATTTCACGACAGCTAAAACCGGCGACGAGCGGTCAGTTACGTTCCTGCCGGACCCGCCGCGGGCGCCACGCCGCTACACCGTGATCTCGGTCGACGATCACATCGTCGAACCTCCGGACACGTTCACCGGCCGGCTGCCGAGAAAATTCGCCGACCGGGCGCCTCGGGTCGTCGACACCGACAGTGGCGGACAGACCTGGGTTTACGACAATCGGGAACTGCCCAACGTCGGGTTCAACGCCGTCGTCGGGCGGCCGGTAGCGGAGTACGGCTTCGAACCGGTCCGATTCGACGAAATGCGCAGGGGCGCATGGGACATCCATGAACGCGTCAAGGATATGGACCTCAACGGCATCTACGCGTCGCTGAACTTTCCCTCGTTCCTGCCGGGGTTCGCCGGCCAGCGGCTGCAGCAGGTGACCAAAGATCGCGACCTGGCGCTGGCGTCGGTTCGCGCCTGGAACGACTGGCATCTCGAGGTGTGGGCTGGGTCGTATCCGGAACGGATCATTGCATGCCAGTTGCCCTGGCTGCTGGACCCCGACCTCGGCGCCCAGATGATCCGCGAGAACGCCGAGCGCGGCTTTCACGCCGTCACGTTCAGCGAGAACCCCGCGATGCTCGGACTGCCGACTATTCATTCAGGCCACTGGGATCCGATCATGGCCGCCTGCGCCGAAACCGAAACGGTGGTGAATCTGCATATCGGATCTTCGGGCTCCTCGCCATCGACCACCGAGGACGCACCGCCGGACGTACAGGGTGTGCTGTTCTTTGCTTACGCCATTTCGGCGGCCGTCGACTGGTTGTACTCCGGATTGCCCAGCAGATTCCCGGATCTCAAGATCTGCTTGTCCGAAGGCGGAATCGGCTGGGTGGCAGGGTTACTCGATCGTCTTGACCATATGCTCAGTTATCACGCGATGTACGGCACTTGGCAGGCGCTGGGAGAGAAGCTCACTCCTGCAGAGGTTTTCACCCGAAACTTCTGGTTCTGCGCGGTCGAGGACAAGTCGTCGTTCGTGCAACGCGACCGAATCGGTATGGACAACATCATGCTCGAAGCCGACTATCCGCACTGCGACTCGACCTGGCCACACACTCAACAAACGATCCACGAAGAGATCGGTGATCTGCCGCCGGACGCGATCCGCAAGTTTACCTGGGAGAACGCTTCGCGCCTGTACCGGCATCCGGTTCCGGCGGCCGTGCAGCAGGATCCCGAGGCGTTCTGACTGCGTCGCACCCCGCAGGTCACTTGCCGGTCTTCGGGCAGGGGCAGTCACCGGAGTCGGCCCTGAACCCGGCCACGGTCTCGGTCCGTGCCGCGTTGCGGTATGACGCGGGCCGCTCCGTCCACGTGCTGTTGGTGATACCGGGTTGACCAGGGCTGTTACGGATCTCTTCGGCCTTCATGGCGGTGCTCGATGCGACAGGTGCCGTGCTGACCGGAGTCTCCGTCGACACTGAGCTGGCCGCCAGGCACGACGGTGTCACGACCCAATCCATGAACTGCCACACCGCGGCAACCAGCGTGATCAGCAGCAAGACCGTCGCGACAGCGTGGGCCATCAGGTAGTAGCAGTATCCGGTCGAGGTTGGTGGTGAACCGTCGCCAGCAGCAACCATTTTGAACGTCACCTGTCGCATCGAGAGGCCCCTTTCTAGACCTAGCGGTGTCACCCGCCACAACCGTTGCTCGATAGTTCTTCGGAGCACAGGGGCGGCCGGATGGGCACACTTCGGCTCGGCGCGCCGGTACCGGGCGTGAACTGCGCGTTTGAGTCTCGACTGGACCAGGGGTGGCCATCTTGGCGTTGGATGCGCTTCGCTGTCCGTGTGGAGGGGTCGCACTAAGGCAGGAGGGACAGTGACTACGTCCAAGGTTGATTTCGGCTCGGTCGAGTGGGGTTCGGTGGAGTGGACGAACCTCGTGACGTTGTACTTGCGCGCCCATGAAAGCCGTTCTCGGCATCCGATTCTGGGTGACCACGCGGCCGCGGCGGCTGTCGACCGGATCGACTACGACTTCAAACGCATACATCGGAGCTCGTTGCCGGCGTCCAACCAGTATCTGGTCGCGTTGCGCGCAAAACAGCTCGACGACTGGTGCGCCGATTTCCTGGCCCGCCACTGCGACGCGGTGGTATTACACCTGGGCTGTGGCCTAGATGGCCGCGTCTTCCGCCTCGACGTACCACCGGCGGTGCAATGGTTTGACCTCGACCAGCCAGGCGTCATCGACCTGCGCCGCCAGCTGTATGACGAAACCGAGCGCTATCGGATGATCGGCTCCTCGGTGGCCGAACCGCAGTGGGTCGATCAGATTCCCACCGGCCACCCGACGCTTGTCGTCGCCGAGGGACTGCTGATGTATATCCAGGAGAGTGAAGTTCGCCAGCTGGTGGCACGTCTGATCGATCGATTCGACTGCGGTGAAATGCAATTCGACACGCTCTCAGCTCTGGCGCCGCGCATGTCGAAGGTGTTCACCAGGGGGATCATCAAGTGGGGCATCGGCAACGCGTGTGACATAGAAACGTGGAACCCGAAGCTGCGACTGGTCGAGCAGACGCCGGCACTGGCCGGCTACCAGAAGATCGACAGCACCGTCGTGCGGTGGATCTACCGCTTCTTCAGTGCTTCCCCGTTCGGGCCGTACGACATACTCAACCGCTTTACGTTCTAAAGCTTGCGCCTGGTGGCGCGAATGTTATGTCCGCGCAAATATTTCTCTTTTGCTCTGGGTGATCGGGTGCGGCTCAGCTAGCGTCGATATGCCGGCAACATGCTGGTATATCGGCCTCAAGGGCGGATGTGAACTGGAGGTGACTGGTGAGAAAGATTTTCGCCGCTAGCGTCCTGGCGTTTGCTGGGCTAATAACCACCGGGGTCGGAATTAGCACCGCCGACGAGATTCTGGTCGAGGGCAACTATGCGACTCAGGCAGGCTGCATGGCGGACGGCCCGCACGTCGAGGTCGTCCACCCTGGGACCTGGACGCATTTCTCGTGTGTCCAGCACTCGGATGGCCTGTGGTATCTCTACCTGAGCAACTGAGTCTTTCGGCTGATTGTTAGACGATCACAGACCGGAAGCAAGACGCCGCAGGATGTCCGCGGTGGGTTCCGCGGTGGCGTGCCGGTATCCCGTCCCCGCCCACAGGTGGACGTAGTCCGGTTTTCCTGCCGCGGCGGCGGCTTTGCGCAGCGGGCTGGTCAGGTAGTGAATTGCGGGATAACCGAACGGCGCCTGCGCCTCGTAATTATCGATGAACGTGTTGCGCAGTCCGCGGGCGGGACGTCCGGTGAAGGCATGCGTGCGCACCGTCTCGTTGCGGGCGGGATCGGTCAGGGCTGCCTGGTGTGTTGCCGACGCGCCGCTTTCGGTGGCGCGCAGCAGAACCGTGCCGACAATGGCCGCGGCGGCGCCCGCGCGGATCACGTCGGCCACCGCGTCTGGGGTAGCCAGCCCGCCGGCGGCCAGCACTGGGAGCGGTACGGTCGCCGTTACCTGTTTGACGAGGTCGACGATCGGAACCGGCGGCAACGGACGCTGCGGCGAGAACGTGCCGGAATGCCCGCCGGCGGCCGTGGCCTGCAGTGCCAGCATGTCGACGCCGGCGTCGTGCGCTTGTGCCGCCTCCTGCGGCGTCGTCACCGTTTGGACGACCACGGTGTTGGCTTGCTGCAGCGCGACGATCACGCTGCGCGGCGGGATGCCGAAGGTGAACGACACCATCGGCACCGGGTCGTCGAGCAACAGCGCTACCTTCTCGTCGAACCGGTCGTTGTCCTCGATCGGCTCAGCAGGCAGGGTCAGCCCGAACTGATCGGCATCTTTCTGGATGATCGCGGCATACGCCCGGTAACTGTCCGGATCGACCGGCACCGGGTTAGGCGCAAACAGGTTGATGCCGAACGGGATTCCCTCGGCGCGAACAGTCTTGAGCTCGGCTTCGACAGCCTGGATGGTCTTGTAGCCCGCGGCAAGCATGCCCAGACCGCCCGCCCCGGTCGCGGCTGAGACCATCGCCGGCGTGGTCGGGCCACCCGACATCGGAGCCGCGACCAGCGGGATGGACATCTCGAACGGTGCCAACATGGGGATGCCCCTTCGTCGATGTCCGGGCGCGGTGTTTCGCCGAATCGAGCCTAGTCATTTGTCGGTCGTTCCATTCGGGCGCCGGACCTGACAGGATGCTTCAGCGTGAAGCGGCCCAATTTCTTGGTGATCCTGGCAGACGACCTCGGGTTTTCCGACATAGGTGCCTTCGGGAGTGAGATCGAAACGCCCAACCTCGACCGGCTCGCCCACGCGGGGATCCGGCTCACCGATTTCCATTCCGCGCCGGCCTGTTCGCCCACCCGGGCGATGCTGCTGACCGGAACCGACCACCACGTAGCCGGAATCGGCACCATGCTGGAGGTCGCGGTCCCCGGATTTCAGGGTGCGCCCGGCTACGAGGGATATCTCAACGACCGGGTTGTCGCGCTGCCCGAGCTTCTCCGCGACGCGGGTTACCTGACGCTGATGTCCGGCAAATGGCATCTGGGCCACACGATCGAAAGGTCGCCGTGGGCCCGCGGATTCGAGCGATCGTTCGCGCTGCTACCAGCCGGTGCTAGCCACTACGGTGGTGCCGCGGGACGCGGATTCTCACCCGTGCCAACGCTTTACACCGAGGATGACCAGTTCGTAACGGTGGGCGAAGATTTCTACTCGTCGGATTCCTACACCGACACTCTGCTGGGTTACTTCCGCGACCGCGCCGAGGACGACCGGCCGTTCTTCGCCTACCTGCCGTTTCAGGCACCGCACTGGCCATTGCAGGCACCCGAGGAATCCGTCGCCAAATATCGCGGCCGTTACGACGCCGGCCCGGATGCGTTGCGTGAGGAGCGGCTGGCCGCGCTCAAGCGCCTCGGCCTGTGTGCACCCGATGTCGAGCCGCACCCGGTGGTAGCCGACGGCGCTCCGGAGTGGGCCGACATGACGGACGACGAACGCGCAATTTCGGCGCGCTCCATGGAGGTCTACGCCGGAATGGTGGACCGGATGGACTGGAACATCGGCCGGGTGATCGACTACTTGGCCGAGACCGGCGAACTGGACAACACGGTCGTGATGTTCATGTCCGACAACGGCGCCGAGGGTGCGATCGTCGAGGCGATGCCGCTGCGCGGCCCCCAGATCGTGGCGCAGATCCAGAAGAACTGCGACAACAGCCTCGACAATCTGGGTCGGCCCACCTCGTTCATCTGGTACGGCCCCCGCTGGGCCCAAGCCGCCACGGCACCGTCGCGGCTGCACAAGGCGTTCACCACCGAGGGCGGGATCCGGGTGGTCGGCTTCCTCACCTGGCCCGGGTTCACGCGTCAAAGCGAGATCGGCACCGCATTCGCAACCGTCATGGACATCGCTCCCACCGTGCTGGAGCTCGCCGGCGTGGAGCATCCCGGCACCTCCTACCGTGACCGCGACGTCGAACCGATGCTCGGTCGTTCGCTGGTGCCGTATTTGTCCGCCGACGCCGAGGCGGTGCACCCGGGCGAAACCGGCACCGGCTGGGAACTGTTCGGCCGCCGCGCGATCCGCCAAGGTGATTGGAAGGCCCTCTACCTGCCCCCGCCGTACGGTCCGGGCGCCTGGCAGCTCTACGACCTTTCCGAAGACCGCGGCGAGATCCACGACCTTGCCCAAGCGCATCCCGACAAGCTGGCTGAGCTTCTCCAGTTATGGGATCGCTACGTCGAGGACAACGGGGTGCTCACCGAGCCCGTGTCGGTTTACGACGTCGACCCGCAGCTGTTGAGCTAATCACGTTTTACAGCAACAGAATTCGAGGCAGCCATGGCTGAAAAGACGACCTGCGCGGTGATCGGTGGCGGCCCGGCCGGGATGGTTCTCGGGCTGCTGCTGGCTCGGGCGGGCGTCGAGGTCACGCTGCTGGAAAAGCACGGCGACTTTCTCCGCGACTTTCGCGGTGACACCGTGCATCCGACCACGCTGCGCCTCCTTGACGAGCTGGGCCTGTGGGAGCGTTTCGCGGCCTTACCGCACAGCGAGGTGCGCAGCGCGAAATTCGAATCGGGCGGCCGGTCGGTGACATACGTCGACTTCGGGCGACTGCGCCAGCCCCATCCCTTTGTCGCCATGGTGCCGCAGTGGGATCTGCTCAACCTGCTCGCCGATGCCGCCCAGCAGGAACCGACCTTCACGCTGCGGATGAAGAGCGAGGCCACCGGGCTACTGCGAGAGGGCGGCCGGGTAACCGGCGTGCGCTACCAAAGCCCCGATGGGCCACACGAGTTGGAGGCCGAGTTGACCGTCGCGTGCGACGGCCGGTGGTCGATGGCGCGCGCCGCGGCCGGCCTGCAGAGTCGCGAATTCCCGGTGAATTTCGACGTCTGGTGGTTCACGTTGCCGCGCGACGGCGATCAGGAGTTTTCGTTCCTGCCGCGGGTGGGTCCCGGCAAGGCCATGGGCGTGATCCCGCGTGAGGGTTACAACCAGATCGCCTACCTCGGCGCCAAGGGGACTGACGCCGAACTGCGCGCGAAAGGTATCGAAGCGTTTCGTCGCGACGTCGCCGCCCTGTTGCCGGAATCGGCCGCCGCGGTCGCGTCACTGACGTCGATGGACGACATCAAGCATCTCGATGTCCGTGTCGATCGGCTGCGCCGTTGGCACACAGACGGATTGCTGTGCATCGGAGATGCCGCACATGCGATGTCTCCGCTGGGCGGCGTCGGCATCAACCTGGCCGTCCAAGACGCCGTCGCGACCGCGACCATCTTGGCCGAGCCGCTACGGCAGCACCGGGTCACCGATCGGGATCTGGCGGCGGTGCGGCGGCGCCGGCTGTTTCCGACCGCGGTTACCCAGGGCGTGCAACGGGTGCTCCAGCGCGGACTCGGGCCGTTGCTGCGCGGCGCCGACCCCACTCCGCCGACGGCCTTCCTGGGCGTGATGCAGCGATTGCCGTGGCTGTCCTTCTTGCCGGCATACTTCATCGGTGTCGGGGTCAGGCCCGAGCGCGCCCCCGCATTCGCCCGTCGGTAGCGTCGGGCCCATGGCTGAACACCTGCGTATCGGTATCTTGGGCGCTGCCCGGATCGCGCCGACGGCACTCATCAATCCTGCCCGGGACAACGCTGAGGTGGTAGTTGCCGCGGTGGCCGCCCGCGACGGCTCGCGCGCCCGAGCCTTCGCCGCCAAACACGGCATCGCCCGGGTGCACGATGACTACGCATCGCTGATCGCGGATCCGGATCTCGAGGCGATCTACAACCCGCTGCCAAACGGCCTGCACGGCAAGTGGACCCGAGCCGCATTGGACGCCGGCAAACACGTGCTGTGCGAAAAACCCTTTACCGCCAACGCTGCCGAAGCTCGCGAGATCGCCGAGGTGGCCGCCAAGTCTGATCGAGTGGTGATGGAAGCCTTCCACTATCGCTATCACCCGCTGACATCGCGGGCCCTTGAGATCATCGCCTCGGGGGAGCTAGGCAGGCTCAAGCGGGTGGAAGCCTCGCTGTGCTTTCCACTGCCGAAGTTCTCCGACATCCGCTATAACTACCCGCTGGCCGGCGGCGCGACGATGGATGCGGGGTGCTACGCGGTCCACATGGTCCGCACGTATGGCGGCTCGACTCCGGAAGTCGTTTCGGCACAACCGAAATTGCGTGATTCGAAGGTCGATCGAGCCATGACGGCCGAGCTCCAGTTCGCCGCCGGACATACCGGCCGGGTGCGTTGCTCGATGTGGTCGCGGCGTCTTTTCGATATGAGCGCGAAGGTGGTCGGTGATCGGGGAGAGTTGAACATGCTCAATCCCGTGATGCCCCAGATGTTTCACCGAATCTCTGTGCGAACCGCGGATGAAAATCGGGTGGAAGGCTTTCCCCGCCGCGCCTCCTACGCCTATCAGCTCGACGCGTTTGCTGCGGCGGTGCTGCGCGGCGAGCCGGTGACAACGAACCCGCAGGACGCGATCGAGAACATGACCGTCATCGATGCCATCTATCGCGCGGCGGGCCTACCGCTTCGTGAGCCGAGCTGAAAGTTATTGCTGCCGTTGATTTAATAACTGGCGGGCTGCTTGGACACACGGGCGCAGCCGATCAATCGGGCTGACCCCGGCCAGCGCCAATGACCGCTGCGGCACTTCGATTTCGAGTACGATGTCGTCGGGCAGCGCGGCAAGGATATCGGCGAGCGGGAGTTCACCCTCGCCCGGAACCATGCGCTCGAACATTGCTTCTTCCATGTAGTTGTCCAAGCGCGGCTGCAAGGTCGTGTCGTTGAGTTGGGCGTAGCCGATGTAGGCGGGATCGACGGCGGCCAGCTGGACTGCGCTGGCGCCGGAGCGAATCAGATGCATGGTGTCGATCAGCAATCGAAAGTCATCCCGGCCGACGTGATCTCGTGCGGCCAGTGCTGTCGGCAGGTCGCCCACTGTCAGGCCGGGTACCGGTTCGACGAGGGTCTCGATGCTGCGCTGGGCGGCCAGCTCGGTCAGCGCGGCGAACTGGTCGAATGTGCGGGCCAGATCGGCGTCGAGGCTGACGACGTTGATCCGGGGCACGCCGAGCTCGGCCAACACATCGAGATCCGCGCCGAACGCCATGATTTCGCTGTCCGGCAGCACCAGGAACCCGTCGCCCAGCGAGGCGGACACACCGCGGTGCTGCATCGCGGCGAGCACCTCCTTACGAAGGGAGGGGTCATCCTTGAGTGAAAAGGGCGGATAGCCGAGCGGCACCAGCGGCGCGCCCTGTACCACCGCCGAGAAGTAGCGGCAACCAAGGTCCGCGGCAAGGTCGACGAATTCGACTGGCGGAAGCCCGAATCCGTTGAGGAAGCCGATGGCCAGCTCGGTCATGCCGGGCGGCTCGCCAATTGAGCCAATTGGGCGGCGGCCTGAGCCGTTTGGGTCGTCAGCGCGATCTGGCCGGACGTGACCTTTTCTTCGATCATCGGCGCTTCCACGACCAGATCGTCGCGGATGAAGGCGACATGAGCGTGCAGATGTGCGCCGGTGTAGGTCGCCCACGCGGTCGCCGAGGCCGGATCCATCGTCAGATTCACTTCGTAGAAATCGGACGTCAGCGGCTTGGGCGGGTCCACGTGTGTCAGCTCCAATCGCATCGTCTCAGGGCCCAAGGTATAGCGCGTGGTTCGGGCGAGGTCGCAGGTGACAAGGGGGTTAGCTGGCGGCGCCGGAACGGCCGGATTCGTCGCCGGGCACTTGTCGGGGGTAGTCGGCTGTGACTTCTCCACCGGCCGAACCGGCAGCGGTGCGATCTTCACGACCGGTGCCACCGGTGGTGGCGTCGGTGCCGTGGTGCTGGCCGAGGTGGCTGCAGGGGCCGGGTGCTGGCTTGTTTGGCAGCCACATGCCGCCACGCCGAGCAGAATGGCGCTGGTCAGCCTGGCAGTCGTCGTCGACATCATCGATCTCAAGCAAAGTAGGTCGAACGCCGGTTGTCGCCCAATAGGGCGCAGTCGGCGCCAATCGTGATGACACCGTTGCGCTAGCGACGCGCTAGCGGGTGCTTTACGGACACTACGAATATAGAGTATGGTCTTGCACGTCAGCGAATATTCAGTTGAGAACCTTGCCACGAAAGCCGCTGTTGATGGTTCAATACACGCCCGCCTCGGCGAAAAGGCGAAAGCCAAATCCCGCGGAGCGTCGCCGCGATCTCTGCGATGCGGCGATCGAGCTGTTGGCCGCTGACGGCGCGAAGGGATTGAGCCACCTCAAGGTGGACCGCAAGGCTGCCGTTCCCGACGGCACCACCTCGTTCTATTTCCGCACCCGCTCGGCGCTGCTTCGTGCGGTAGCCGAACGGTTGGCCGAACTGGATCTGGAACGCCTGCAGTCCATCGCCGACAGCGCCGGCAGCCAGAAAGACAACCCGACGCCGTCGCTCCTGTCGCAAGTAGTGATCCAGGCCGGCACCGAGCCGCAGTTGTCCTGGACTAAGGCGCGCTATGAGCTGACGATGCAGGCGGCACGCGATCCCGCGATGGCCGCGATCCTGCAGCAAGCGACGGACGCATTTACCAAGCTGCACCGCGAAATCCTCGTGCAACTGATGCCGCACGGGGCCGAACTGGAATCGGCGGTCGTCGAGGACCTGAGCAATGTCACGCTGACGTTCATCAACGGGCTGTTGATGCGAGCGGCTCATGGCGACCTCGTTGTCGGCAGCCCGGAGCAACTCGACGCCATCCTGACGGCGATCGCCACGGGCATCCTGAAGAGTCCGGACAAGGGCCGGCTGACCGTGGCCGGCGACGTGCATTCGGCGCGCGGCCGTCGGGCCGCGGCATCCGGCTGACCAAAGGGTGACGCGCCGTGTTTCGTGCCTTTGGGTCTTGCCAGAGCACCCGCTATATGGTTCTCTACGAGAATAGAGTAAGTCGACGTTCACGGGCCGTCGGCGAGCCCATTATCAGCCGAGTCTGTGCGTTTGTCAGAGCAAAGCCATTTAAGCGGAGTGTACAAATTGCCCGAACCGGGTCCGGCGCTGAGTCACTGGCAACTGCGGTGATGTCTCGAACGGGTCGGCCAGCGGAATCGGAAGCGCTAGGAGGGATTTCGTGACGGCGAGCACCGAAAGTCATGTCAGTTTCGATCCATACAATGTCGAGCTCATTGCCGACCCGTATCCGATGTTTGCGCGCCTGCGGGACGAGGCACCGCTTTACTACAACTCCGAATACGACTTTTACGCGCTGAGCCGCTTCGCCGATGTCAACAAGGGCATCATCGACCACGGCACCTACAGCTCGGCGCGCGGCGTGATCATGGAGTTGATCAAGGCCAACCTCGAGATCCCATCGGGCATGCTGATCTTCGAAGACCCCCCGATCCACGACGTGCACCGCAAGCTGCTGTCGCGAATGTTCACGCCGCGCAAGATCGCCGCCCTGGAGCCGATGATCCGCGACTTCTGCGCGCAATCGCTGGATCCGTTGGTGGGCTCTGGCCGGTTCGATTTCGTCACCGACCTGGGCGCGATCATGCCGATGAAGGTCATCAGCGCACTGCTTGGGATTCCCGAAGCCGATCAGGAGTACATCCGCGATCGCGGAAACGCCCAGTTGCGCACCGAGCCGGGCAAGCCGATGAGTGCCGCCGAGCATGGCTTGTCTGTGGGCGAGCAGTTCGAGGCTTACATCGACTGGCGTGCCGAGAACCCGTCCGACGACATCATGACCGAGTTGCTCAACGTCGAATTCGTCGACGAGACCGGAACCACGAGACGGCTGACGCGTCAAGAGATTCTCGTCTACCTCAATGTGGTGGCCGGCGCGGGCAACGAAACAACGACGCGGCTGATCGGTTGGGCGGGCAAGGTTCTCGCGGAGCACCCCGACCAGCGCCGCGAACTCGTCGAGAATCCCGCCCTGATCCCGCAGGCGATCGAGGAGCTGCTGCGCTTCGAGCCGCCCGCGCCGCACATGGCGCGGTATGTAACTCGCGATGTCAGTCTGTATGACCAGACGGTGCCGGAAGGCAGCGTGATGCTGATGCTGCTCGGCGCCGCCTGCCGCGACGAGCGGCAGTTCGGTCCTGACGCGGGCGAATTCAATATTCATCGCGCCGCCCGGCCCCACCTCACCTTCAGTGTGGGAGCCCACTTCTGCCTGGGCTCGGCGCTGGCCCGAATGGAAGGCCGTGTCGCCCTGGAAGAAATCCTCAAGCGCTTCCCGGAGTGGGAGCCCGATCTGGCCAACGCCACGCTCAGCCCGACCTCGTCGGTGCGCGGCTGGGAAACCCTGCCGACACTGGTGCCCTGATGACCGGCCGCGTCGAAGGCAAGGTCGCCTTCATCAGCGGGGCCGCTCGCGGCCAGGGCCGCAGTCATGCGGTGCGCCTGGCCCAGGAGGGCGCCGACATCATCGCGATCGATGTGTGCGGACCGATCGACAACTTGGCTTACCCACATGCCACCCCTGAGGATCTCGCCGAAACCACCGACCTGGTCAAGAACCTCGACCGTCGCATCGTGACCGCGCAGGTCGACGTACGCGACTTCGAGGGGCTCAAAGCCGCCGTGGACAGCGGTGTGGAACAACTGGGCCGCCTCGACATCATTGTCGCCAACGCGGGCGTGGGCACCGATGGCAGGAAGCTGCACAAGATTCGGGAGAACGTCTGGCAGGACATGATCGACATCAACCTGAGCGGCGTCTGGCACACGGTCAAAGCCGCTGTACCGCACATCCTTTCGGGTGGGTGCGGCGGATCGATCGTGCTCACCAGCTCGGTCGGCGGGCGGAAGGCCTACCAGAACACCGGCCACTATGTGGCGGCCAAGCACGGCGTCATTGGGCTGATGCGCGCCTTCGCCGTCGAATTGGGCCAGGACATGATCCGGGTCAACTCGGTGTTGCCCTCTCAGGTCAGCACCACGATGGTGATGAACGACAACACCTACCGGCTGTTTCGCCCGGACCTGGCCGAGCCCGGGCCCGAAGACTTCGCCCCGATCTCGCAGATGATGCATACCTTGCCGGTGCCCTGGGTGGAGCCGGTGGATATCAGCAACGCTGTTTTGTTCCTCGCCTCTGATGAATCACGTTATGTCACTGGCGTTTCGCTTCCCGTTGACGCGGGCAGCTTGCTCAAATAGGCACTAACCAATTAAGCACGACGAAGTGGAGACAGCTCATGCCTGAATTCGACTACGAAGAAATGAAGAAAGAAGCCGAGCAGTACATCAAGTTCGAGAAGGACAAGAAGAACCGAATCGCCTACATCACCTTCGATCGCCCCGAAGCGCAGAACGCCACCAGCCTTGGCATGCGGCAGAACTACGCCGATCTGATCCACAAGTGCAATGTCGACGACGACGTCAAGGTCGTCGTAATCCGCGGTGAGGGACAAGATTTCGGTAGTGGCGGGGACCTGCCCGAGCAGCGCCCGATGCTGGAGAACCCCGGCCTTCCGCTGCATCACGAGCTCGCGATCAACGACGACGACGTCAAGTACCCACCGGGTGGCTCGTACCGCTACCTGTCTACCGTCACGGACTTCTACGCCAAGGCGCGTGCGGGTAACCGGCCGCTGCAAGAGCTCCGCAAGATCAGCATCATCGAGGCCAAGGGCTACTGCTACGGCTGGCACTTCTACCAGGCTGGCGACGCCGACTTGGTGATCTCCTCCGATGACGCTCTGTTCGGCCACCCGGCGTTCCGCTACGTGGGCTGGGGACCGCGGCTGTGGTGGTGGGCCGAGACCATGGGTCTGCGGAAATTTTCCGAAATGTTGTTCACCGGACGGCCGTTCAGCGCCAAGGAGATGTACGACTGCGGCTTCGTCAACAGTGTCGTGCCCCGCGACAAGCTGGAAGCAGAGACCGAGAAGTACGCGCTGGCATGCTCTCGGTCTCGCCCCACCGACACGGTCGCGGTGCAGAAGACCTTCCTGGAGCTGTACAAGCAACACAAGGGTGAGTACTTCGGTAGCCTGCTGACCGGCATGGTCGAGGGCATGCTGCCGATGATCCAGAACGACGCGCGCAACGACGTCGACCTCACCGGTGGCACGTTCGAAAAGGGCCTCAACAACGTGGTGAAGGACAACGACCTGAACTTCCCGCCGGAGTGGCGCCTGAGCCGCTCGGGGCGCGCGAAGCCCTGACAGTTTTGAGAGAGTTCACATGTCGGCGCTGATGGGTTTCAGGGTCGTTGAGCTGGCAGGATCGGTCGCAGGGGAGTACTGCGGCAAACTGCTGGCCGACTTCGGCGCCGAGGTGATCAAGGTCGAGGCGGCGGGGCGCGGTAGCCCAACTCGGGCTATGGCGCCCGTCCTCGACGACGGCACCGGGTGTGACGGCAGTGCGCTATTCGCCTACCTCAATACGAATAAGCAGTCCGTCGTTCTCGAGGGTGAGCGGCTACACGAGCTCATCGGCTCCGCCGATGCCGTCATCGACGACGGCGCGACGAGTGGGGCGGACCGGCATCCGGGCGTGGTGTTCTGCTCGATCACGCCGTTCGGGCAGGACGCCCCAGCCGAGTACGCGAATGCGAAGAGCATCAACGTATTCCATGCCAGCGGCTGGGGATATCACACGCCTAGTCATCCCGATCCTGGCAAGCCGCCGCTGCAGGGGCCGGGCCGGTTCATGGCCGATTACGAAGCGGGACTGGATGCGGCCCTGTGCGTGGCCTCGGCGTTGTTCGCGCGTCTGCACACCGGCCGGGGCGAATCCATCGACGTCTCCCAGCATGCCGTGCTGGTATCCCGCGCGGATTGCATTCTGGGGCGGCTGATCACCGGCGAAGTCCCCGCCCTGGGCACCCGCGATGACTACGACCAGCAGGGGCCGGCGTCGTTTTTCGCCTGCGCCGATGGCTACGTCTACCTGTACATGACCAGCCGCGCGCATTGGCTCGGCGTCAAAAAGCTGATGGGTCAACCGGCTTGGCTCGACGAGTTCGACGATGACTGGCTGGAGTTCTCGGTCACGCCGGAAAAAGTCGCCGCGTTCCAGCAGGGCTTCGCGGCGTGGGTTGCCGGCTTGGACAAGGAGACGGCGGCCGACGAAGCCCAACGCCTGGGCGTGCCGCTGGTTCCGGTCAACGATGCCACGGATCTGCATCAGTCGCCGCAGTACCGTCACCGCGGATTCTTTTCCGACGTCAGCCACCCTGTGTTGGGCGACGCGGCATACCCCACGGTGCCGTACCTGCTCAGCGCATCGCCTGCCGAAATCACCGCGGCCGCGCCCACACTCGGTCGGCATACCGCGCCGATCCTGGACAGGCTTGCTACTGCGCATGAACCACCGGCAGTACGAGCGGCACAACTCAAGCCGCCGAAGAACCCACGCGGAGGCCCCCTGGAAGGCGTGCGCGTCGTCGAGTTGACCAAGGTGTGGGCGGGCCCGTATGCCGGCAAGCTGCTGGCACTGTTGGGCGCCGAGGTGATCAAGGTCGAAACGGCGGCCCTGCCCGAAGAGATGCGGGCCTACGGCGGCACCGACATCAATCACGCGCCGTTCTTTCTGAGCATCAATCCCGAGATCCTTAGCGTGGACATCGATATCAAGTCGGCCGAGGGCATGGCGCAACTGCGTGAGCTGATTGCCCGCAGCGACATCGTCATCTACAACCTGCGCCCGGGCGCGATGGAACGCCAGGGTCTGGGGTATCGGGAACTCGCCGAGATCAAATCCGACATCATCTCGGTGTCGATCAAAATGTGGGGCAACGACGGACCGCTCGGTCATCAGACCGGGTATGCCCCCTGCTTCGCCGCGCTGGCCGGACTTGCGCCGCTGGTCGGCTATCCGGGTGGGCCGCCGCTGGGAACCAGCATGCGTTACGGGGATTCCACGGTCGGAGCCGCGGCCGCCTATGCCGCCGTCGTCGCACTGCTGCACCGCGAGCTCAGTGGCACAGGGCAATTCGTCGACATCTCGGCCGTCGAAACGCTGTCCTCGATGATCGGGGACTGCCTGCTGGAACAAAGCCTCACGGGACGGCGCCTCGGGCCCGACGGCAACAACCACGCCGACATGTGCCCACACGGCTGCTACCCCTGCGCGGACGGTTCGTGGGTCAGCGTGGCCGTCGCCAACGACGCCGAATGGCGCCGCCTGTGCGACGTGCTCGATGCCCCCGCACTCGCCGACGATGCTCGCTACGCCGCATCGGCAGACCGACGAACGCACGTCGAAGCGCTCGACGCCGATCTCGCGGTGCTGACCCAGGACCTGGACGCCGAGGATCTCGCAAATCGGCTGCGCGCAGTGGGCGTGCCGGCCACCAAGAGCGCCACCGCGATCGATGTGATTGGCGATCAGCAACTCTGGGACCGCGAGTTGTACCGCTTCGTCTCCGATCACCGCGAAGGCCAGCGTCCGGTATTGGGTCCACCCTGGCGGCTGACGCGCGGGCCGGCCCGGATCGAGAAGGGCGCCCCCGACCTGGGCGAGGACACTGATTACGTTCTGCACGCAATACTGGCCGCATCACCGACGTTGGGCGGGTTATGACGGGAAAACTCACTCAGACCGCGGCCCTGGTGACCGGTGCCAGCAGCGGGATCGGCGCGGCAACAGCGAAAGCTCTCGCCGCCGAGGGCGCGGTGGTGGCCCTGCTGGCACGTCGGGCCGAACGGCTGGCCGAACTGAAAGCCGACATCGAGTCATCCGGCGGCACAGCACTGGTGGTGCCCGCCGACGTCACCGACGCCGAGCAGGTGGCCTCCGCCGTGCGGCAGACGGTCGCGGAGCTGGGTCGCCTGGACGTCCTGGTGAACAACGCCGGTCTGATGCAGTCGGCACCCGCCACCGAGGCACCATTGCAGGACTGGGACCAGATGGTGTCCGTCAATGTGCAGGGCGTCCTCTACGCCACCAAAGCGGCGCTGCCCCATTTGATCGAGGCGGCCGCCGACTCGGCACGCGGGGTGGCCGACCTGGTCACTATCAGTTCCACCGCCGGCTGGGTGGCCCGGCCGAACACCGCGGTCTACTCGTTGACCAAATTCGGTGTGAACGCCTTCAACGAGGGGCTGCGCCAAGAGGTGCTCGGCAAGCGAGTCCGGGTGGGCGTCGTGGGTCCCGGAACCGTCGACACCGAAATCTTCAGCCATCTGGCCGACAACTCGCGGGAGGCGTTCGAACGCCAAACCGCGGGCATGGTCAAGATGCGGCCCGAGGACATCGCCGACGCGGTGCTGTTCATGGTGACCCGCGACCGCCGGGTGGCCGTCAACCACATGCTGGTGCGCGCCGCCGAACAGACCTGGTAACCAGGTGACTTCGCGGTGGGTCACCGGCGACCAGTCCGGGTTGTCGTTTCCCGCTGACCCCGCGGCGCTGCGCGAAGGCGGGGCTGGGTTTCTCACCGACGCATTCCGGGCCTCCGGGGTGCTCACCGACGGCAATGCGGTCAACGGGATCTCGGAATTCGCCGAGATCCGCGGTGGCAGCACGGGGCGCAAGGTGATGCTGTCGGTCGAATACGACACGGCCGCAGCGGGTCTGCACACCGAGTTGTTCGTCAAGTTCTCCCGCGACCTCGACAACCCGATCCGCGATCGGGGCAAGACGCAGATGGAGCCCGAGGTGCGGTTCGCGTCGCTGTCGCGGACACCCGGTTTTCCCATCGCAGTGCCCAGCGCATTCTTCGGCGACTATCACCAGCCGAGCGAAACCGGGATTCTGATCACTGAACGAATCAAGTTCGGCGACAACGGAATCGAACGGCAATATCACAAGTGCCTCGACTACGAAATGCCCGAGCCTCTCGAGCATTACCGCGCCCTGGTCACCG
Source organism: Mycobacterium montefiorense (assembly GCF_003112775.1). Classification (GTDB taxonomy): domain Bacteria; phylum Actinomycetota; class Actinomycetes; order Mycobacteriales; family Mycobacteriaceae; genus Mycobacterium; species Mycobacterium montefiorense. The sequence goes on from NZ_BFCH01000018.1 coordinate 702,549, forward strand.
CACTGGCCCGGCTGGCCGGAACGCATCGATCCGGGCGGCTTCCGGCAGAGGAGACCGCGCACTTCCCGCTGGACGTGCAGGCCGCAACGGTCGGAGAGCGGGCACCGCTGTCGGTGGACAAGCTGGAGCGACGGGTCAACCAGCTGGCCGAATTCACCGAAACCCATCCCGGGCTGCTGCCCACGAATGTCGGCTCGCCGGAATTCCTGGCACGGCTGCGCGGTGATGTGCCCCGCCTCGCACACCACGAACACACGGTCACCAACCAACTGGCCGAGGACGCCGACTATGTCGCGCTGTGCCATTGGAACGCCAACATCGACAACGCGTGGTTCTGGCGAGACACCGACGACGTTTTGCACTGCGGCCTGATGGATTGGGGCTGCGTCAGCCAGATGAACCTGGGCATGGCCATCTGGGGCGCCATGTCCGGCGCCGAAACCGAGCTGTGGGACGTCCATCTCGATGATCTGCTGCAGCTGTTCGTCACCGAAGTCCTTCGTCACGGCGGCCCACAGCTCGACCCATTCAGGTTGCGCCGGCACACCCTGCTGTACGCGGCCGCGATGGGAGTCGCCTGCCTGCTGGAAGTGCCGGCCTTGATACGCAAGCGATTCGACACCATCCCCAGTACGCGTAAGGATCCGCGCATCAGGGATGACGAGAGCGTGCGCGCGCCACTGCAGATGCTGTCGAATCTGCTGAACCTGTGGGAGCGGTATCGGGTGGGGGAGTTACTCGACGAGGTGCTGGCGGAAGGGTCCGCGTGAGCTACGGTGCGTCATCGTCTCGGTCTTGGAGCAGCTTTTCGGAGTGGTGGAATGCGTTGATGCGTGGTTGACCACCGTCCAAGTGCGGGGGCGGAAGCCATTCGGTGTCGCCCCTGGCGTTCTCGCGAGTGGTCCAGCCGCCGGGCCGCAGGAGGCGATGATGGGGCCGGCATGCGAAGGTCAACTCGTTGACGTCGGTGGTGTGGCACTCGGCCCAGTCGGTGACGTGATGCACTTCGCAGTAGTAACCAGGCGCAGTGCAGCCCGGAGCCGAACACCCGCGATCCTTGGCGTACAGGACGATTCGCTGTGCCGGTGACGCCAGGCGTTTGGTGCTGTACAGCGCCAGGGCTTTTCCCTTGTCAAAGATGGCCAGATAGTGACGCGCGTGCCGGGCCATCCGGATCACGTCGCTCATCGGCAGGATGGTGCCGCGGCCGGTAAGGCCGCGTCCGGCGGCCGCCTCCATCTCGGCCAGCGTGGTGGTGACGACGATCGAAGCGGGTAACCCGTTGTGGTTGCCCAGTTCGCCCGAGGCGAGCAATCCTCGCAGCGCCGCATTCAGCGCGTCATGATGGCGTTGAGCGCTGCTGCGGGAATCGCGCTCGATCGACTGCTCGGTCGGATTGCCTTCGACACATGGATTTTCGTCATCCGGATTGCATATCCCTGGAGCGCCCAATTTCGCCCAGACCGCTTCCACGGTTGCACGTGCCTCGGGGGTCAACCAGCCTCGCAATTCCGACATCCCGTCGCAGCCCTAATTACCCAGATTCAGTCCGCGACGGCGCGACCGGTCCTCGTCGCTATAGATCCCATCGGGGTTGAGGCAGTCAGCAAGGATAGCGGCCAGGTCGGTGATCTGTTCGGGACGAAACCGGGTGCCTTCGAAAGCCAGTTTGGCTTCGGCCTGCTCGCGGGTGCCGGCATCAATCCAGCCGGGCAATTGGTGGTAGAACTTGCGGATCGCGGCCACTTGTCCCGGCCCCAGTCTGCCCTGGCGTTGCCCAGCGGCGGTCGCCGCCAAGACCGGCGGCACCGGTTCCCCGGTTATTCCGCACCGCGTCCCCAAATCGGCGGCCTCGCGGATACGCCGCGAAGCCTCGGCGCGGCTGATCAGAGTCGATTCGGCAATGGCGTGCGACAGCTTGCCGCCGAGCTCTTCGGCGGTGGCTCGGCGGGCGAGCCCATTGATCAGCGGATGTTCAATGGCCGGCAGCCGACGGCGAACCTTTTCGCAGCGTCTCAACAGCGCCAACGGTTCGCGCGCGACCAACGCGTCGCAGTCTTGCCCGATCAGATCGTCGAAGGCAGCGTCGATGGTGTGGAAAGCCGCCGACCACCTCTCCCGATCTATCACACTTCGAAACTATCGATGCCCACCGACAGAAAACCCTCCTTTGTGACTACTGAAATCATAGTGACACAAGGGATTACGAAAGTGGGTCGCCTAGCTCCCGTCGCCCCACGCCGGGCTCCTGGTGAGCACTTCGGGACCGGCGTCGGTGATGTGAACGGTGTCACGGCGGAATACCGCACCGATGCCCTGCTGCCACACGTAGCCGGTGATCGCCAACACCATCCCGGCCTCAAGCGTATCGTGTTCGCCTGCAGCCAGCAGGGTTTCGGACACCACGGGCGGGTCGAACCCCAGCCCCAGCCCGTGCGCTATCGGCATCGGCGGTACCTGCTCGCCGGCCGCGTCATACGCGGCGAGCAGATCGCGGATAGACGCAGCGGGGCGACATGCGCCAAGCATGTTGTCGTACAGCGTCTTCGACCGTTCGAACAGCTTGCTGACCTCGCCGTCCGCCCCATCGCCGACCGGCCAGGTTCGGCCCACCTCGGCCACATAGCCATTAGCCAGGGCGCCGGCGGCGAAGGCGACCAGGTCGCCCGGCCGAGCCTGCGTGTGGCCGCGACGCCACGGGTGTTCCCGTGAGGTCACCCACGCGGCGTCCTGGGTGGCCGGCGTGCTTACTCCGCCCGCGGCCATCGCCTCCAGCATCACACCGGCCAGCGTCTGCTCCGATACGCCGGGCGCCAATTCGGCTCGGGCAGTAGCGAGTCCGTGTTCGACGATGCGAAGTGCGGCATCCATCGCCGCGATTTCTTCCGGCGTCTTGATCCGGCGCGCGGCGCGCATCGCCGGCTCGGCATCGACGAGTTCGGCATTCGGGAATGCGTCGGGCAGCAACGCGGCGAAAGTCGGTGTGATCGCGTCTGTTCCGACTCGTCGCGCTGCTTCGGCGCCGTCGACCTTCTTTAGGACGTCGATCAGCGTCATCGGGTTCCAGGCCAGTCCATACAGGTGATCGTGGTCGATCTCCTCCGGGACCCCCTCGTCGTCGGTGCTGTTCAGGTAGATGTCACCGGTGGCGCGCACCAGCACACACATCGGGCCGAACGGTCGGGTGCCGGCTATCCACAGCTGTGGCGCGCCGGTGACGTAGCGGATATTGGCTTGCCGGCCCAGCACCAGGATGTCGAGGCCGTGTTTGTCCATTTCGGCCAGCGCGCGTTCGCGCCGTCCGATCCGGAGTGCCCAAGTATCGGGCAGAACCTCAGTCGCCATAAGGCGTGTACGGGTAGTCGGTAATCGGCGCGTAGCCGTCTTCGGTGATCACCACGATCTCCTCACTGCGATAGCCTCCGGTTCCGTCCTCCCACATGACGGGTTCCAGGACCAGGACCATTCCTGGCGGAAAGACGAAGTTGTCGTCGAACTCCTCGCCGAGATCGGTTCCGATCATCGGAGCTTCGGCAGGGTAGGTGCCGATGCCGTGACCCAGATAGAAGTGCGGCAGCCACGGTTTGCGGCCACCGTTGGCGGCGATCGCCGTCCGCGCTAAATCACCTGATGTCACACCGGCTTTGGTCACCGCGAGCACGGCGTCCAGGACAGCTCGCCACTGACGGAATTGATCTTGCTGCGGTGCCGTCGGTTTCTCTCCGACCACCCAGGTCCGGCCGAAGTCGGAGCAGTATCCGTGGTAGGTGATGCTGATGTCGGTCCACAGCACATCTCCGGCGGCCAGTTCGCGATCGGTGGGCAGCAGCGGCAGCGCGAGGTCGCCATGTGTGGTCCACACGCCGGCTTCCCGTGAACACGGCATCACCTGCCAGATGGCCTCCAGCATGTTGGTGGTGGCACCCAACTCGAAGGCACGACGTACAAACGTGGCAGAAAGATCAATCTGCCGTACGCCCGGCACCAGCGCCTGCTGCACGTCGACAATGGCTTGCTCGGTGATGCGGGCCGCCTTGCGCAGGCAAGACAGTTCGTCACGGGTCTTCACCAGTTGTGCGGTGCCCAGCACGATTGCCGCGTCCGTCGGCGGGCCCGCGGGGAAAAGCTTGGGCGCCGCTCGCCGCATCGCCCCGGTGAGTTCGTCGACCGCGATACTGGCACCCGGCGGGATGAGATCGGCGAGCTGCCGCGCGAAATCCTCGACACCGTGGTCGAATTCGAGGTAGGCCGGGCCGTGCAGATGGTCGTCGGGCACCGGTGCTTCCGCGGAGGCTCCGCTGCGGAACGGCATGAACAGATGCGGATGCACGTCATCGGCCAGCACCACGGCGACCGGACGCTCCACGTGCGAGAGACCTGCGTCCAACAGCGGCCAGCTGGCGCCTGTCGCGTATCCGACGTAGCCGTTCATCAGCAGGATCAGCGCGTCGACGCCATGCTCGGTCATCGCGGACCGCAGCCGCGCCCCGACCTCGGTGCGCATGCGGGCCAAGTCCGGCTCATCCGGTGCGTCGAGCAGCGAGGCGCGCGCAGCCATGGTGTTGGTCATGCTAGATCCCCAGGAATTTCTTGATGTTGCCGCCGACCACCCGCACCGCGTCCTCGGGGCCTACGGCCTCGACCACCGCGGCCAGCGACCGCTCCGAATAGCCGAAAGTGCTTTCGTTGTGCGGATAGTCGGATGACCACATCACCCTGTCGATGCCGATCTCGTCGATCTGGCGCAGGCCCAGGCCGTCAACCATGAACGAGGCGCACATGTGCGTGTCCCAGTAGTAGCGGATGTCATGTTCGGGCTGGTGCGCCAGCATGTGTTGATAGGAAGCCAGCACATGCTCGGCGTCCTGCAGCGTCGTTGGTACCCAGGCTATTCCGCCCTCGAACCAGCCGATCCGAAGACATCGATGCCGGTCGAGAATGCCACCGAAGATGTACTTGGAGAACATCTCCCGAAACGAGTCGATGTTGACCATCATGGCGACGGCGACACTGTTGACCTCGCTGGGGAACTTCGGCTGGCTCTCCCCGATGTGGTGAGTGATGGGCAGACCGGCCTCTTCGATCTCGTCCCACACCGCGCTCATCGCCGTGCTGGAGTAATCGATTGGCTGACCGTTCTCATCGTTACCCGGGTTGATCGGCATCAGAAACGTTTTGAGCCCCAACGATTTCAGTTCGGTGAGTGTGCGACGGGCGCCGCGCGGATCCCACCAGTTGATCAATCCCACTCCGTAGCAACGGCTGTCGGATTGTTGCTGAACCGCGGCGATGTGCTCGTTGTAGACCCGGAAGATTCGCTCGCGGATGTTGTGGTCGGGGTGGTGGAATAGCGCGAGGACCGCGTTCGGGAAGGCCAGCTCCTTGTCGACGCCGTCTTCGGCGAGTTCACGGACTCGGGCTTCGACGTTGTTGGTGGCGGCGCCGGCCAGGTCGTCGTATTGCATCAGCACCGCACTGAAATCGCCGACCACCATCGACTGTCCCGGCCGGCCAAGCAAATACGCGCCATCCTCATACCAGATCCGCGGCGCTTGATCTTTGAGGTCGTCGGGAAAACCCTCATAGAAAATGTCGTCAGCCACCGAGATGTGGTTGTCGGCGGAGAACACCTCGGTGCCGGGCGGCAGACCGGTGTTGAACTCCGCCGCGTGACCCCGGCGGTGCTTTGGGGCGCCGATGACGCCGTCGGGATACAGGGTGTGGGCTGGGCTGGACATCATCGTCCCTTCGTTGCGATCACCTGCTGAGCACACCGATCCGTTGCAGGTCGGCGAGGTACTTCTCGATCAACTGCTGCGAGACGTGCGGGATGGCGCGACCGGAGTGTTCGACCGCGGACTGGAACTGCGCGCCAGGTACCGGTGATCCGGCGATAGCGAGCATGGGTTCACGGTAGACGTCCAGCACGGTCAGGACCGATTGGGCGCGCTCCCGCTCCGGCAGAGCGCGCATGGAGGTCTCGAACCTGGCCAGCCAGCTGGGGTAGTCGTCGATCTTCTCGACCGGGTAGCCCGCGGCGATGATCCAGTCGACGAAGGTGTCCATGGAGATGCCGTCGTCGTGCGGGTTGGTGGTGTTGTACGTGTCGAAGGTGCTGCCGTGCCGCGGTCCAATCGCGGCGACGGCTTCGGCGAGGAAGTCGACCGGCAGGCCCTCGTAGTGCGGGCTGGCACCACCGGCGTGGTAGAAGGACCGGGGAGCGACGCCGGTGGCCACCAGGCTGAACAACAGGCGCGTGAAGATGTCCGGTGCGTTGAGCTGTCCCGCATAGCGGCTGTCGGCGAGGATCATGCCCGGCCGGAACACCGCCACGGGCAGGCCACACAGATCATGTGCCTCACGCATCAACACCTCGCCGGCCCACTTGCTGATCCCATAACCGTTGGCGTAGCTGTCGCCGACGACACAGGCGGGAACGGAGCGGCGGATGTCGGTGTCTTCATCCACGAGCTGATGGGCCACGGCACTGACACCCATCGTGGAGATGTAGTGGATAGGTTTGAGCTTGGCCGTGATGGCCAGCCGGATCACTTCGGCGGTCCCAACCACGTTGGGGCCGAACAATTGTTGGTAGGGCAGCACGTGGTTGACGTGGGCCGCCGGGTGCACGATGAGGTCGACCGTCTCGGTCAGCCGCTGCCAGGTGGCGTCTTCGAGCCCGAAGTTGGGCTCGCCGATGTCTCCGGCCACGACCTCGAGATGGTCTTCGGCCAGGGTCCGGAAGCGGTCGAGCAGCTTGGGGTCGGAGTCCAAAGCTGCCTCGATGCGCCCGCGCGCGTGCGCGGCGTCGGCGCCGCGCGTCAGACACACCAGGGTGCCGCCCGAATCCGCCAGCCGTTGCAGCCATTCCAAGCCGAGGAACCGCCCCAGGAAGCCGGTCGAGCCGGTGAGCAGGACGGTGCGGATCTCACAGGTGGGAGCCGGCAACGACATCGCTGTCTTCAGGATGTCGTCGTCGATGAATTTGTCCAGGCGCAGATCCCCGGCCAACACCTCGTGGCTGGCGGTGTCGTGCACGGATGCGTAGCTGGGCCGTAGCGAGTCGGAATTACGATGGCGTTCAATATGATCGGCAATGCGCAGCAGATCCCCGGTCGGATCGATCACCACGCCGACTGGAACCTCGACACCGTAGATGTCGGCCAGCAGCGTCGAAAAGGTCAGCGCGGACAGCGAATCGCCGCCCAGATCGATGAATCTGGCCTCGGGGGAGACGTCGGCCGCCGGCACGCCAAGGGTGGCCTGCACGGCCTTGCTGACGGTGGCCAGCACCGGCTGGTCGGCGCCGCCGGTGCGTAATGAGCGCAACTGCTGCAGTTGGTCGTCGGCCATCTCCGCGTAGAGCTGCTCCAGGCGCTCGCCGTAGCGGGCTTTGAGCTTGGGCCGCAAGAATTTCCCAACGCCGGACAACAGCCCGTTGGCCAAGCTGAACGGGTCCGTCTCGATCAGGAAATCACGCGGGATCTCATATCCGTTGAGCGCGTTGTCGCGTGCGATGTGCCGGAGCGATTCGGCGATCGTCGAGGTGCCCACGCCGCCTTCGGTGGGCACGATCACGGCGAGCAGGAAAGATCGTTCGCTGTTGCCGTAGACATAGATCTGGTGAATCAACGGGCTGGTCGAGTACAACGCCTCCAGCCGTGAGACAGCGACGAACTCGCCCTGCGCAAGCTTGATGACGTTGTTGCGGCGGTCCACGTAGCGCAATCGGTCGGTGCCGACCTCTGCCATGATGTCGCCGGTCTTGTAGTAGCCGTCCTCATCGAACATCGTCGCGGTGAGGTCGGGGCGGTTGTAGTAACCCGCCATGAATCGGGCCGACTTGACCGCCAACTCACCACGGGGATAGGGCTTGTCGGTGTTGAAGTAGCCGAGTTCGGGGACGTCGAGCAGCTTGTAATCGATCACCGGCGGTCGCAGCACATGCTCGTCGGCCACGATCATCCCGCCCGCGATCTCGGTGGACGAATAGCCGATCAGCAGGTGCTGGTCGAGCACGGTCTCCATGAAATCCTTGATTTCCGGGGACAGGGCCGCCGACCCGCAACCCACGGCCAGCACGCGGCCACCCAGAATCTGCTCGCGGATGGCGGTGGTCAGTTCCTCGGCCGCATCAGGCGACCCGCCTCCGCCCGGGGCTCGCCGATCTAACTCGCGCTGATAGTGGTGGTAGAACATCTCGCAGACCCGCGGTACCAGGCTCATCGAAGTCGGTCGTACCAGGGCTAGATCTTCGAACAGCGTCGACAGGTCACTCTTGGCGGCGAAATAGCTAGTACCGCCGTTGGCCAAGGTCAAAATCACGTAGCCGTAGCCGATCAGGTGACTCATCGGCATGTAGCTCAATGTGATGACCGGCTGATCGGACTGTGCGAGCCAGGTCCCGATACACAGACTCTCGGTGAACATCGCGCCCTTGGGCGTGCCGGTGCTGCCGGACGTGTAGAACACCCATGCCAGCGGGTCCTCGTCACCCGGCGCTACGTGCAGCGGCGGAGCAGGGTGTGACATTCCCTGCGCGACAACGTCATCGAGTGTCTCGATGACCAATGCGCTGCCCGCGGCTTCCAACCGGGCGCGCGCCGACAGGTAACTGGCGCGCTGGTCGTCATCACGGGACTCGTAGTCGAAGACGACAAGACGCTGAGGCGCGGTGCCGGCCAGGGCCGCCTCGACGGCAATCTCGAGGTTGTCGATTCCCACCGCGAAAATTCGTGGTTGCGTCTCGACGAGGATCGGTGCGTGCTGAGCGGCCGGTGCGTTGGTTTGTAAGGGCACCACCACGGCGCCGAGGTGAATGCAGGCGCATTCGATCGCCGTGTAGTCGATGCTGGCGAACCCCAGCACGCACACGAAATCCCCGGTCCGGACCGGATACCGCTCGTGATGGTGCCAATCACCGGCCAGCGCTTGGACACGCGCCCACAGGTCCGCATAGCTGACGGTCTCAAAGCGCGGCAGGTATTTCAGCGTCGAACGGCCCGTCGCGGGATCCGTAATCACCTCGCGGACACGCTGTCCCAGCGCCGGCCGGTCGGCGTAGCCGCGCAACACCGTCGCCATGACCTCGCCGATCCGAAGCCTGGGTGCGCGGGCTGCGGCGGCGATTCGTTCGTCCGGCCGGGTAGCGCAAAACTGCATGTCGTCGGCGTAGAGTCGCTCGCGCCGGCGTGCCAGTCGTTCCCATTGGTCCTGCTGGGCGCCCGGATCCTTTACGTCACTGCGGCCGACGAACGCCATAGTTCACCACTTCCCTGTATCGGAGCCATCCGCGTGTCATTCCGGATAGGTGACGCCGGTGAGTTCTTCGGAGAGCTGCCACAGTTGCTGCATATCGATCTCGCTGCGCGCGAGCCGTGGCACGCCGGCGAATGTGACTCCGCCTCCGGCGGTTTCGTAAAAGCCCCGCGGTCCGTAGTAGCGTCCCCCTTCGGCGTCCGCCGAAACCGACGCGTACAGGGTCGGTTTGATGCCCTCGTCGATGTCAAGCCACATGAACGGCAGCAGCCGCCAGGTCAATCGGGTGAGGCGCGCCTGCAGCGTCGGTTTGTCCCGCCCATATGATGCGCCGCTGAGCAGGTTGGTCTTGCTCAGCCCAGGATGCGCGGCGTTGGAGATCACGCCCCAGCCGCTGCGGTTGCTGCGCCGGTCGAGTTCGGCGGCGAACATCAACTGCGCCAGCTTGGCGATGCCGTATGAGACCATCGGTTTGTAGCCGTTCCGGGCGTTGGGGTCGTCGAAGGTCAGCTTCGGTTGGGTCGCCTCGATGCTGCTCACGGTCACTACCCTCGACGCCTTCGCTGCGCGCAGCAGCGGCATCAGGTGCCCCGTCAGAGCAAAGTGGCCCAAATGGTTGGCGCCGAACTGCAACTCGAAGCCGTCGCTGGTCAGCTGGCGCTGTGGCGGAGTCATGACGCCGGCGTTGTTGATCAAGACGTCTATCGGCCGGCCCTCGGCCGCCAGTTCTTCCCCCAGTGCTGCAATGCTTTCCAACGAGGCCAAATCCAGCCGTTTGATGCTGAGCTTCGCGGCGGGCACCTCGCGGCGGATCTCGGCAATGGCGGCCTCACCCTTGGCCTTGCTCCGGATGGCCATCACGACATCGGCGCCGGCGGCCGCCAACCGCTTCGCCAGACCGAATCCCAGACCACTGTTAGCCCCGGTGACGACCGCGCACTTGCCGGACAGATCCGGCACGGCCAATGTGAGATTCGGCTTCACCATGTGACGGGAAGCTCGTAGACGCCGTAGGCCAACGTATCGTGCTTGAACGGAAGTTCCTCGACCGGTACCGCCAGCCGCAATGTCGGCACGCGACGCAGCAAGGTCGGCAGCACAATCTGTAATTCCATGCGGGCCAGCTGTTGTCCCACGCATTGGTGGCGGCCGTAGCCGAACCCGACGTGTGCGCCGTCGTCGCGGGCGAGGTCGAGCTGGTCGGCGTTGGGGAATTGACGGGTATCCCAGTTCGCCGGTGCGACATCGAGAATGATGCCGTCGCCGGCACGGATCGTCTCGCCGCCGACTTCTATGTCCTCGACGGCGATGCGACGCTGACCGGTTTGGATGATGCTCAGATAGCGCATCAGCTCCTCGACGGCATTGGCGATCGCCTTCGGTTCATCGGTGTCGCACAACAACTGCCGCTGATCAGGGTGTTCGAGCAGGGCCGCAATGCTGAGGCTGATCATGTTCGCGGTGGTCTCGTGACCGGCGATCAGCACGCCGAGGGCCAGCTGGGTCGCTTCTCGCACGCTGATCTCTTCGGCGTTGACCCGCTCTGCCAGATCGGATACCAAATCCTCTGAGGGACTCTGCATCCTGGTACGAATCAGCTTGGCGATGTACTTCGCCAACGAGGCGGCACCGGAAGCGGTGTCCTCTTCGGTCGCGTAGCGTCCGGTGCCCCGTTGGGCTTGCTCCTGGAAGAAATCTGCGTCCTCGTACGGCACACCCAACATCTCACTGATGACCAGGGAGGGGACCGGCAGCGCCAGCGTGCTGACGATGTCGCCGGGATTGGGGCCGGCCAACAGGGCGTCGATGCGTTCGTCGGCGATTTTGCGCACCGCCGGGCGCAGCCCTTCGACGCGCTTGAAAGTGAAGGGCTTGGACAACATTCGGCGGTAGCGAGTGTGCTCTTCGGCGTCCGAGGTGAACACCGAGCGCGGCCGCTTGTGCACGGTCGCCAGCATCCCCTCGTTCCAGTGTGGATAGCCCGGCAGCCGGTCGTCGACGCTGGTGCGCGAATCGGTGAACAGCGACCGTATCGCGTCGTAGCCATGGATCAACCACGGAGTGCTGCCATCCCAGATCCGCACTCGGCTCAACTGTTTGGTTATGTTGAGCGCCAGCGATTCCGGGGGAGGAACGAACGGGCAGCCGGCGGCGCGCGTCATCGGGAAATCCGGGATGTCGGTGGCAGCATCCGTTGAGATGTCGGTCATCGTGCTCCTTGCCTTTCGCCGGTGCTCAGTCGCCGGCTGCGCTCACATGAACCGGCGCGCGCCACAATCCGACAATCGCGTCGATCAAGCCCTCACCGGCGACCGGCCAACTCGAACGCGACCGCGCCCCGTGCTCGGCCAGTGCGCCTTCATGCTCGGCACAGGTGTGCATCAGCAGATTTCGGACCATGACGATCCGTTCGGATCGCACCCGCTTGGGCAGATCGGGAAGGCATCGGGTGATGCCCTCGATCGTCTGCACCAGCTTCGGGGACATCAGGGCGTCTTTGGTGACCACGTGGTGATAGGTGGGGTCGGCCATGGCCTGGGCCGCGAAACGCGCATACCAGCTGGGCGTGCCCAGGGCGGCCAGGTGGTCGGTGAGCGGCCGCACCAAAGTGCTGACCCAATCCCGCAACTCGGTCGAATGCCCGATTTCGCTCAACATCTGGGCACGGAGTTCTTCGATCGGCTCGCGGTGCTTGCTTTCAATCGCGCGCAGCAATTCGGTCCGTGTTCCGAAGTGATAGCAAGCGGCTGCGTTGTTGCCCTGCCCGGCGGCTTCACTGATCTGCCGGTTGGACACGGCATACATTCCGCGCTCGGCAAACAACTCTTCGGCGGCCGACAAGATCGCCTCCCGCGTATTCGTCGAGCGGTGGGAGCGTGCCGTCGGCTCAGCTTTCACCGCCTCAGTGAACACTGCTCGACGGATTAAATCAAGCCGTTTATTTAATCCGTCTCACTTGCACGCTAGCGTCGATCTCGGGATTCCAGGACGCGCAATGCTTTGGTGGCAATGCGCCCACGAACTAACGCCTCACGTCACTAACTGGGCTTGCGTAGATGCGGACCCAGCAGTGATTCCCAGCCGCGCTGCATGTTCTGAAACTCTTCCTCGCAGTTGCCGGCTCGATCGTCCGGCAGATCTCCGGAGGAGACGATGCTGGCGTTGGCGGCCGGATTAGAGCCGTAGATCCAGCACTCCCAGTTGTACATCCGGGTGATGTCCATGGAATGCCCATCCCAGAACGGTAATTCATTGGCGTCGCCTGACTCTTTCGCGCTGAGCTTCCATTCCGTCGCCGTGTTGGTTGCGATGCGAACACCGTCGGGATAGGACTTTCCGTCGGCGCCGGGGTTGAGAAGCATGAACGCGGAAAGTTGGTTAGCCACGTCCTCCTCGCGCCCGGTGAATGCCAGCTGGTAGATGGCGAGCGTGGCGTGGCCGAGCTCGTGATACGCCGCGGAGATCGTTTCGTCGACCGCAGGGGTTGCCGGGTCGGGTATGCCGCTGCCCGCCGCGAGCTTTTCGGCGTGTTCTCTGGCCTCGTAGCAGAGGTCTATCTCGTTGGCGTCGGGAAGGTAGAAGTCGTTGTTCGTGTCGCATTGCTTACCGACCACGGTCAAGTCGGACGGCAGCACCAAGGTGTCCTCGATGTGCTGTGCGAGGCCCTCCAGTACCTTCGCGTCCTGCATAAGCTGGCGGCCGCGCTGCGCCTCCGGTGTGGTGGCGTCTTCATAGCGAATTTTCACTGCCCCCAACCCGGGCAGCGTCGGCTCGCCGGGCTGCTTCGACTTCGGGGCCTGCGTCGAAGACTGGGCGGCAGGCGGATTGGAGGCGGCCGGGTGGCCAGTGGGCCCACCACAACCGGCGGCGAAGAGTCCCAGACACGCCCCGAGTACGACAATTGGTGTCGTTATCGCTGTCGTCGTTGTCACTCGCACCGCCTCGTTCGATCCGTGCTTAGCCAGCCGGCATCGTGAAGCTTCGAGGACCGTGCGACGGACGGCCGCACTGGTTCAGCCGCCGAGCCCCTTCTTCACGGCCGCATCCTGCTTCTGGCCGACGTCGTTGACGAAGTCCGGCGGCGGGAGCGTGTCGGGCGGGCCGTCGAATTCGAGCGTGACGAAGGCCTTGCCCTCGGTGAAGAGCACCACCGCGATGCCCTTGGAGTTGTCGGGGGAATTGCCGGACACCACCGTTCCGTCCGTGCCGATCTTGAGCGCCTGCGTCTCGGGATGTTTGATGGCGCCACCCTGTGACGATTTCGCGGCGTTCAATGCGCTGGTCGCCGCATCTGGGTCGGCCAGCACCTGGATGGTGTCTTTGATGACGTGACTCTTGTCTTCGGTGCTGAACGTCGTCGCCGCACCGGGCTGGCCGTTCGGGTTGTTCGTCGGCGGCGTGCCCGTGAAGGGCACCGGCGCGTCGATATCGGTCGCTTGGATCAACCAACCGGTGTAGTCGTTCCCCTGTGTCGGCCCCAACGACGGCGACGAGCTGGGCGCCGCGCTGCTCTTACTGGTCGACGACGTTGCCGATCCCGATGTTGTCGGAGATGGCTTCTCATTGCCGCCGCAGCCGGCCACGGACAGCGCCAGCACAGTTGCTGCGGCGACCCCCGCGAAAACCGGTTGTGAAAGCCTCATCGGCTCGTGCTCCTTCCAGGCTGGATCTGGCGACGGAGTCGATTTCACCCCAAACGCACAGTACAGTGCGCTTGTTCCAAGACGGCCCGGGCACCGATTCGAGGGCTAATCCAGCTGGTCACGCAGGGCTGTCAAGGTGTTGGCCAGAATGCGCGACACCTGCATCTGTGACACCCCGATTCGCTCCGCGATCTGGCTTTGCGTCATCGATTCGAAGAATCGCATGTGCAGAACCTCGCGCTCGCGCTGCGGGAGCGCGGTCACTAGGGAGCGCACCGCTTCACGGTCGGTGATGTGGTCGATCTGGGGGTCGACGGCACCCACCGCGTCGGCGATGCGGCGAGAGTTGCCGGAGTCGTCGGGACCAACCGGGGCATCCAGTGAGTCGAGTTGGTAGGCATCGCCTGCGACGAGGCATTCGACGATCTCGTCGTGCGGGACTCCCAGCTCCGCCGACAGCTCGCGCGCGGTCGGTGCCCTGCCCAGCTTCTGAACTAAATCGCCTGTGGCCCTGCCGATTTGCACATGGAGCTCACGCAGTCGCCGTGGCACCCGCATGCCCCAGCTGTAGTCGCGGAAATGCCGTCGGACCTCGCCCATCATGGTGGGGATCGCGAACCCGATGAAACTAGGTCCTTTGTCGGGGTCGAATCGGTTGATGGCGTTCATCAGTCCCAGGCGCGCCACCTGGGTTAAGTCGTCGAGACCTTCGCCCCGTCGTCCGAAGTGGCGGGCGACGTGGTCGGCGAGCGGGAGACACCGCGTCACGATGCATTCGCGCTGACGCTGGTATTCGTGCGATTCGGCAGGCATCGAGCGCAGCATCATGAACATTGCGATGACGTCGTCGTAGGAATCGTCGTTGCGAGTCTTAGCCGGCCGAGTGGGCCGGGGTGGAGCAAGGGCTTCGGGCATCTTCCTAAGCGCCCCCGCCCGGCTCGACGGTTTTGAAAATATCTGTGCACCAAAGGCTTTGCATTGCAAGCACACTTCCCAAAGTCGCGGGCAGCGAGGCATCGCAGGCGTGCGCACGGCACTCCACTGACCTATCCGTCGACACGGTTCAGCTGTTTTCAGCACGCAGGAACGGAAGGGCGGCCCAGGGAGGTAAATGCCGGAGCCAAGCCCAGCAGCCGTGCGGCTGGCTGACCGCTTTTAGCTAAACGGCGACGTGTCCAGATCGGGCTTAATTTCCGATCCTACGCCCCAAGCACCCGCTTCGGTGATTCTTTGTGTTTACTCGTCCGCCGGGCAACCCCGTCAAGATCGGCAGCCGCGTGTGGTTCCGCAGGTCGCCCCACCAAACGATCTCCCGCAGTCGGTTCCGGTGGAGAGTGGGTACTGTTCGGCAAATGTCGGTGACCAGCGCCGAGGGGCGCGCCTGCGAGCATCATCGCGACCACGATTCCCGAAGGCGGTGGCGATGACCGGTCGGGGACTATTGGCCGGGCGCGCCGCGGTGGTAACAGGGGGAAGCCGCGGTATCGGGCGTGCCGTCGTCGAACTGCTCTGCAACCTGGGCGCAAACGTCGTGGTCAACGGCCGGGACGATGCTGCCGTGTCCGAAACCGTGGCGGCGGTCACCGCATCGGGAGGACGAGCCACCGCGGTGGCCGGAGCCGCGGACGACGAGACAGTTGCCGCAGCGCTCGTCAACACCTGCCGCGACACCTTCGGGCGACTCGACATCCTGATTAACTGCGCCGGGATCGCCGAGCCGCCCGGCTCTTCGATCCTGGACATCACGCCCGACGAATTCAACGGCCTGATTAGCGCTCACGTCGGCACGGTGTTCCACACTTGCCGGGTCGCGGCCCCCGCCATGGTCGAGCAGGGACACGGGACGATCATCAACACCAGTTCCGTGGCCTTTCTGGGCGACTACGGCGGCACCGGCTATCCCGCGGGCAAGGGCGCCGTCAACGGCCTGACCGTTGCCATCGCCGCGGAGCTCAAAGCCAAAGGGATCCGGGCCAACGTGGTGTGTCCCGGCGCGCGAACACGACTGTCCACCGGAGCCGAATACGAGAAGCACATCGCGGATCTGCACGGCCGGGGATTGCTGGATGACGTAACAATGCAGGCCTCGCTGGACAGTGCGCCACCCTCCTTTGTGGCCCCGCTCTACGCATATCTCGCCAGCGACCTGGCACGGGACGTGACGGGTCAGATCCTGGTGGCGGCAGGCGGATTCGTCGGCCGCTTCGATCGGCCAACGCCGTCCCTGTTGGGCTATCGCGACCATCATGACGCGCAGCCGTGGTCGATCGAGCACTTACACAAGATGATTGGCGCTCGCAGCTAACCCCCGAGCAGGAAAGCCACCAGTAGCGCGGCGTAGCCGACCATAATCGCCGCCGCTCCGGCCACGCTGATCCGGACCGGCGCCCCGTCGATCGGGTCCAGCCAGCGCCGAAAGGGCCGCGAAACGGCTGGGACCAATAACCATTGCAGCGCAACGATACTGATGACATTTCCGGCGAATACCGACACCGACTGGCTGACTCCGAGATTGCCCAGAGCCGGGGACAGCGACTTCGACAGCAGCATCACGGTCGGGTAGAGGCAGAGCAGCACCAGCATTGCCGACTTCCACGCCGGCGTGATTCTGGTCTGCCCGTCGGCAACTCGGACCGTGGACCCGAACGGTGCGCTGCGCGCCAACTCGGCAAAGTCACGGGTCAATCCGCCGCGCAAGCCCGGTAGGGCTTCCTGGCGTTCTCGCGAGCGCATCCACTTCGTCAGTTGACCGGGGCTGCGAAATCGCAGCACCGACATCCACTGTTGTCCAGAGGAATCGGCAGGAAACACCGCGGTGCCTTCGTATCCGGGAAAGGCAGAGCTGCTGCGCGTGAGTTCACTTTGGGCGGCGATGAATTCGGCTTCCTTGCCGGGAGTCACGCTGTGCAGGAAGACGCCGACGTCGGCGGCCGGCGACTCGCCCGCGGTCAGAACCAAATCGGAGGCACACTGCCAGCAGCCCTGACTTTTACCATCGCGGAGTACGGCGTCACGGTCCGGGCTGTCCAGCCAGGCGTCGAGTGAATCCGCGTCGTGGAAGGCGACTTCGACCGCCCAATCGAGCGGTCTGCTTCCTTGAACCGATTCGCGCGCGCCTACGTGTCCAGGAGAGTGACGAGCCGAAGCAAGATAGCTGACCACCCACTGGCCGAATCGCGCAGGATCAGAGGGTGGATGGAACAGCGTGATCGCGCAGGCGTCAGCAGTCATATCAGCTGTCTACCACCGGAGGCGAGATCCAGGCGGCCGTTGCGGGTCCTGGTGATCGGTGCCGGGGTAAGCGGCATTTCGGTTGCCCGCGGATTGCTGCGGGACGGACACGACGTCACCGTCTTCGATCAGCGCGCCGATACCCGGGCCGGCGGTGGCGCCGTGACCATCTGGTCCAACGGCGAGACGGTGCTGCGCCAGCTCGGCGTCGACATGGATGGGGCAGGTCAACTGTTGTCCAGCGTCCGGGTGCTGACGTCCAAGGGGCACCGAGTCGCCACGTTGGACGTGACCACGATGGTGAAGCGCCGCTGCGACACCCGCGCGGCCCGGGTCATCACGATGCCCGACGGCGTGGCGGTTGGGTTCGAGGACGGCAGCGTGGTGGAAGGCGACCTTTTGATCGGTGCCGACGGTCTGCATTCGGTGATCCGGGATGTGGTCGGCGCACAGCCCGCCGAGCCGACCGGCTGGTGCAGCTGGCAGGGTCTCGTCAGCCTCCCGGAGATCGTTGACCGGGAGGTCGCTTACATCGTCATCGGCGAGCACGGAAACACCGGTCTTTGGCCGGCCGGTGGTTCACACGTGCAGTGGTGGTTCGACTTGCCGTGGTCGCACGATTTCATTAGGCCTCACCGCCCCGTCGAGGAGATCCGAGCCAACTTCGCGGGCTGGTCGGACTCGGTCGATCTGGTACTGGCGAAATTGACCGACGAAGATCTGGCCTCCTCGCCTTATCCCCACTTCCGTCATCCGATTCCCGCCACGCTGAACGCCGGGCCGGTGACCTTGCTCGGCGACGCCGCGCACACGATGCCACCCACCCTCGCGCAGGGAACCAACCAGGCCCTGCTCGACACGATGGTGTTGTGCGAGGCGATTTCGAGTCTTGGCGGCGATGAAACCCGTGCCGAACTTTCGCGGGCACTGCGCTGGTATGAAAAGACCCGGCGGCGGCAAGTCAGCGCCGTATCCAAAGTGGCGTCGCTGCAAGTCGCCCATGGCGAATCCGTGTTGAGGCCGGCGGCGCTGATGTCAGATCGACTGCACACCTGGACATTGACCAAATTCGTGCGAATGACCAGCCACCCCCGGATCGCCGCCCGAATCGATCGAGGTCTCGCGGCGGCAAGTCCTATTGCGTCGTGCCCACAGTGACCAGGCCCAGAGTCGTCGAGAGCGACGCGATCACCGCGCCAGTCGATACCGTACGCGTACGAGGCGCCGTCGATGCGCCGTCGCGCTGGCTATGGCTGGTCAAATGGTGTGTGCTGGCCGTACCGCACTATCCGATCCTGATCCTTCTATATCTGGTGTATCCGTTCATGACCCTCGCGGCCGGTGTCGCGATCCTGTTCACCGGCAGGTATCCGCGCCCGATCTTCGATTTCAATGTCGGCGTGCTGCGCTGGTCCTGGCGAGTCATGAACTACCGGTTTCCGATGAACAGCACCGACAAGTACCCGCCGTTCACGCTGGCCGCCCGCCCCGACTATCCGGGCGATCTGGAGGTCGAATATCCGGGGCGCCTTAAGAATTGGGCTGTACTGGTGAAGCCGTGGCTGTTGGCGGTGCCGCAGATACTCCTGTGCTGGGCGCTGGAGGCGCCGCTGCAGGTGCTCACGGTGATCGCGGCGGTGGCATTGTTGTGCACCGGAACGATCCCGCAGGGCATGTTCGATCTTCTGATGGGCATCGTGCGATGGCGCTACCGGGTGGCGGTGTATGTATCGTTGATGAGTGATGAATATCCGCCCTTCCGTATGGACCTAGGTAGCAGATAACGCCCGGAAATCCGTTATTTCCCTACATATATCGTCTCGGCCAGCCGTTCTTCGATCGCCTGTTCTACAACCGGTATCGCCGAGACGCCATCGCTCACGCGACCGGCCGGCTACTGATGGTGGGTCTCGGACCGGGAACCGACCTGAAGTTCGTCCCGCCCTCAGTGACTTCGATCTCCGCGGTGGAGCCGGTGCAAACATTCCGGCACATGGCGTCTCGTCTCGCGCTTCGCCACGGCATAGCAGCTGACATAGTCGAAGGAACCGGTGAGTCGATCCCGTTCGGCGACAATAGTTTCGACTCCGTCCACATCGGCCTGGTGCTGTGCTCGGTGGATGACGTCGCCGCGACGCTCGCCGAGATCCGGAGAGTCCTGGTGCCGGGCGGAAGGCTGGTCGTCCTCGAGCATGTACGCGGCGAGGGCGCCACGGGCTGGTTCCAGGATCTAATCGCCAAGCCGTGGTCCTGGTTGGCGGCGGGGTGTAAGCCCAACCGGCGGACGGTCGATTCCATTGCCGCCGCCGGATTCGACACCCGGGGACTGCGCAGCATCCGCACCCCGGTGCCGTTTCCGTGCAAACCCCATCTGCAGGGATTCGCGACCCTGGTGGAATAGCTCTTACTCGACCCCGACGGCTTCGATGATGTTCAGTCGTGCCGCGCGGCGAGCCGGCGGCACTGAGCCGAGCAGGCTGATCGCCAGCGCGCCGAGGGTGAAGGCAAGCGCCATCCAGCTGGGGTGGAAGCTGACGTGGAAATTCATCATGTCACCGCTGACCAGGCTGAACAGCCACTGGTCGACGCATCCGAACGCCAACCCCAAAACTCCGCCCACGAACCCGATTCCGGCCGCCTCGGCCAGCACCATCCGCAGGGTGAACCGGCGGCTGGAGCCCATCGCGCGCAGCACCCCTATTTCGCGACGCCGTTCCAGCACGGACAGTGTCAAGGTGTTGAGCAGCGCGACGGCGGCCACCAGGACGACGATGATCCAGACGGCGTTGGCGATGAACATGCTCTGGTGCATCGGAGCTTCGAGCCCGGCCAGCTCGGCGTTACCGTCATAGACGTAGTTCGGAGTGGGCACCGCCGCACGGACGTCGGTCAGCAACCGACGCGAATCCACGCCCGGGGCCGCGGCGATCTGCAGGGTCGTCGTCACCGGACGGTCGAACCACGCCCGCATCTGATCCAGACCCAGACCCAGCGTGCCGATGACCGTCGAGAAATAGGGCACCAGGGCCAGCACCGTCGCCTGCTGCACGCCGTGCGGTGTTTGCATGCGGAGTTGGTCACCGACCCGAACGTGCAGGGTCTTGCCGAGATTCTGCGAGAGCACGACCCCTCGCCCGGCCAGCACGTCGTCGCGCACCTGTTGGTCAAGGGCTCGGTACAGCGGGTCCGCGGTCCCGGCGGAGAACCCGTCGAGCATCACCCGCGTGCCCCCGACCTCGGCGAACCCGAACGCGCCCTCGGTGACATGCCCAACTCCTGGTACGTCGGCCAGCTTCTCGGAAAGCCTTTGCGGGAGAGCGTCAGTGGGGTAGGTGTCAGGCGGATTCGCGCTCACCCACACGGGGGTATCCACCACCGAAGTGAAGATGCCACGCGCGGATCGGATCATATCGTTGTTCGTGCCGGTAATCGTGACGGTCGTGATGACCGCGATGACCACCGTCATCACCGTCGCCCACACCCGTCGTGGCGCGCGCTCAATCGTCGCCGCGGCAAGGGCGCCGACGGTTCCGAATATTCGCGCGGTGGTGGCCGCGGCGTTGACGATGGGCATGGTGAGTGCGAAACCAAGTGCGATCTCCGCGGAGAAGACGGCCGACATCGCGATGAACGCCAGGACGCCGCGCTGGGTGATGACGACCGCGATCGATACCGCGAAGACCAGAATCGCCCCGAGCCCACACCCGACCCGCAGCCAGCGCGGAACGTGGTCCGCGGCTGACACTCCGACGGGTGCCAACGCCTCGATCGGAGCCACCTTGTATACCTGGCGCGCCGCCATCGCCGAGGCGACCACGCTGGTGAGTGCAGTCGTCACGATGGCGATCGGTATCGCGTAGCTGGGTAGCCAGAATTCGATGCGGGCTTCGAGGCCTTGCGTCATGGCCGGTGGCAATTGGCTAATTGCGCTGCGGCCCAGCAGAATTCCGAGTGCGGACCCGATGCCGCCGCCGATTACCCCGAGGATTGCCGCTTCCGCAAGCATGTCGCGGACAATGACCGCGCGCCGGCCGCCGAGCGCGCGCAGCAGCGAGATGACCGGCCGGCGCTGGGTGATCGCCATGGTCATCGTGGTGTAGATCAGGAAGGCGCCGACCATCAACGCCACCATCGCACCCATCAGGGCCATGTAGTTCATCAGCTTGACACCGTCGCCGGCCCGGGTAGCCCGCATGCTCGGGTCGGCGACGATGGCGCGGCCGTTCACCGCCGCACTGACCGCGGTGCGGACCTGGCTCAGATCCGCACCGGGTTTGATCGTGATCAGGATCGAGTCGAGCTGACCCTGTCGCCCGGTGCTGATCTGCGCCAACGCAAGTGGCGCAAGGACATAGTGCCCGCCGTTGAGAGCCGAAACCTCTTTTCCGGCGAGCACTTCGGTCACCGTGACCGAATCCGAGCCGAGCTGGAACGTCTCACCCTTGGCACGACCGATACCCGGGCCGATCCGGACCCCGTTCGCGGGTCCGGATGGATTCGCCAGTTGTTCTGGCGCACCGCTTTTCAACGCGTCCTTGAGCGCACCGCCGAGCGCCGCGAGGCGTTCGTCGGCGCCGAACAGCAGAACCGGGCCCGACGAGGTGGACACCGGTGTGCGGATCATTGGTGCGGCGGTCGCCACCCCGGGAACCGCGGCGACGTCGGCGGCGATGGTGTCGGGAAATCCTGCGTCGGTGATGCCGGAGACCTCCAGCGAGGCGATGCCGGCGATCCCATCGCTGAGGCGATTGACCGATCCGGTGATCGACCCGAAGATCCCGAATACCGCCACCAAATACATTGCGGAGACCGCCATTACCGCAATGGATGCGATCGTGCGCCGCCGGTGCATGGCGAGCTCACGCAGGCTGAACACACGCAGCCGGCTCGCGGTGGCTCCGATCGCGGAAGCCGGTCTCACACCAGGGCCGCCGATCGTTCGTTGGAAACAATCCGCCCGTCGGCCAGCATGACCACCCGGTCGGTTGCCTCCGCGGCTTCGGGGTTATGGGTCACCATTACCACTAGCCGGCCGCGTCCGGCTTCGTGCGCGACTTCGCCGAGCAGCGTCAATATCGAAGCGCCCGTACTGGAGTCGAGGTTTCCGGTGGGCTCGTCGGCCAGGATCAACGGTGGATCCATCATCAATGCGCGCGCTACGGCCACGCGCTGCATCTGACCGCCCGACAGTTCCGCGGGCCGGTGCTCGGTCCGGTGCCCGAGGCCGACTCGTTCCAGCAGCCGAATCGCATCTGGTTTGGCTTTGCCCAGCCGCACGCCGTCAAGTAGTTTCGGGACCGCGACGTTCTCCCACGCCGACAGGGTTGGCAACAGGTTGAAGAACTGAAAGATGAAGCCGACGCGATGATGGCGAAACTGCGACTGCTGTGCGTCGTTGAGGCGGCCGATTTCGTCGCCGTCGAATTCGATCGATCCGGAATCGGGGGAGTCCAGCGCACCGAGCAAATGCAGCAGGGTGCTCTTTCCCGCGCCGGAAGGCCCGACCATCGACACGAACTGTCCGCCCTCGAGCCGCAGACTGATCTGGTCGAGCGCGCGTACGGTTTGTCCGCCGATCTGGTATTCGCGGACCACATCACACAATTCGATCGTCAGCAGCTTGTGCTTGGGACCATCGGCGATTTCGGCTCGTCTGAACATGATCCTCCTGCGATTCCGCACGTGATCAGCGCTAGCCGGCCGCTTCCCGGATACGGCGGCCAGGATGCTGATATCTCGTAATACGAGACCCGGCAGTGCTCGGTTCAGCCAGCTGAGGCCGACGGTGCGGGGATCGAAGAAACATCCAACGATCGTTCAATACCGCGGCGGTATGTCTTCAAAATTTAACCGAGTTCGCCTTCTCGGGGTGTAGCTGACCATTGGTCAGCTACCTAGACTCCTAGGCGCCGGGGGGTTTAGGAAGTCACTAGTCGAGCGGGCGGCTATGGAACGACTGAGCGGGCTTGATGCGTTTTTCCTCTACTTGGAGACGCCGACGCAACCGTTGAACGTGTGCTGCGTGTTGGAGCTGGACACGTCGACGATGCCGGAGGGCTACACATACGGGGGGTTTCGCGCGGCGTTGGCGCGCAGCGTCGCCGCGGTGCCGGAATTCCGGATGAAGCTCGCCGACAACCAGCTGAACCTGGATCACCCGGTGTGGGTGGACGACGAGAACTTCCAGCTGGAACGTCATCTGCAGCATGTCGGCGTGCCGGCGCCCGGGGGTCGTCGCGAGCTGGCCGAGATCTGTGGATACGTCGCGGGGCTGCCACTCGACCGTGATCGACCGCTGTGGGAGATGTGGGTGCTGCAGGGCGGCGCGGACAGTGACTCGATTGTCGTGATGCTCAAGATCCATCACGCGCTGGTCGATGGCGTTGCGGGCGCCAACCTGCTGGCCCATCTGTGCAGCATGCAGGCCGACGCGCCGGCCCCGCGAGCCGTCGAGGGTGCGGGCGGCGCTAACCCTTTGCAGATCGTGGTGAGCGGACTGCTCGGATTTGCCCGCCGTCCGTTGCGATTGGCGACTGTGGTGCCCACGACGGCGCTGACGCTGGTGCAGACGGTGCTGCGAGCACGCGAGGGCCGCACCATGGCAGCACCGTTTTCGGCGCCATCGTCGGTGTTGAACGGCTCCGTTACCCGGTATCGCAACATCGCCTATACCCAGCTGGATATGCGCGACATCAAGCGAGTCAAGGAACGCTTCGGGGTCACCATCAACGACGTGGTGGTGGCGCTGTGCGCCGGCGTATTGCGGCGATTTCTGCTCGAGCGCGGCGAGCTGCCCGAAAACCCGCTGGTGGCCACCGTGCCGGTGTCGGTGCTCGGTAAGTCCGATCGTCCTGGCCGCAACCAGACGACGTGGATGTTCTGCCGGGTGGAAAGCCAAATCCGCGACCCCGCCGAACGTATCCGCGCGATCGCCGCGGGAAATAGCGCCGCCAAAGAACACACCGCGGCCCTGGGCCCCACGCTGCTGCACGACTGGACGCAGTTCGGTGGGCCGACGACGTTCGGCGCGGCGATGCGACTGCTGCCACGCATTCCGATCAACCGCAGCGCCTACAACCTGATCCTGTCGAACGTCCCGGGGCCGCGGGATCAGTTGTATTTCCTGGGCTGCCGGGTCGACGCGATGTACCCGCTCGGGCCGATCATCGGCGACGCCGGACTCAACATCACCGTGATGTCGCTCAACGGCGAACTCGGGATCGGGTTGATCGCCTGTCCCGACCTGTTGCCTGACCTGTGGAGCGTGGCCGACGCGTTTCCCGATGCCCTCAAGGAGCTGCTGGAATGCAGCAACACTAAGCCGGAAGGCAGCTACCCGCCGGATGCGTGACGGGGCTCGCTGTGGTGAGGTCACGGTTTTCACTATGCACCCAGGGTGGTGACACGCTGAGCCCCGGCGTCCAGAGCACACAGTCACGTACCTGCCGCTAACTTCAGGCCGCTCCTTGCACGTTATGCATGTGTTCCCAGGCCCCGCGGCCTACGCTGGCTGCGAACCGCAGGAGGGTCTTTGACAATGCAACCGAACTCGCTCGATCCCGTCGCCAGCGAACGTCTCTCGCACGCCGGGAAGATATTCACGTCCGACCTTTCGATCAATGAATTCGCACTGCTGCACGGGGCCGGATTCGAGCCGATAGAGCTTGTGATGGGGGTGTCGGTCTATCACGTCGGCTACCAGTTCACCGGGATCCGGCAGCAATCGGAGCTGCCCGTACTGACCGACGCGACCTACCGGGCGCGCTGGAACGCGATGTCGCGGATGCAGGCCGAGGCCGACGCGCTCGGTGCCGACGGAGTGGTCGGCGTCCGACTCGATTGGCGCCATCAGGGCGAAGGCGAGCACCTCGAGTTCATCGCGGTTGGAACCGCCGTGCGCTACACCGAGAAGCCGGGAGCCTTTCGACGCCCGAACGGGCAGGCTTTCTCGAGTCACCTGACCGGCCAGGATTTGACCACGCTGCTGCGCTCCGGGTTCGCCCCGGTCGCCTTCGTGATGGGCAACTGCGTGTTTCACATTGCCGTGCAAGGCTTTCTGCGGACCCTCAGTCAGGTGGGCCGCAACGCCGAGATGCCGCAGTGGACGCAGGGCAGCTACCAATCCCGGGAACTCGCGATGTCCCGCATGCAGGCCGAGGCCGAGCGGGATGGCGCAAACGGCATCGTCGGCGTGCATTTCGCCATCTCGAACTATGCATGGGGACATCACACCGTCGAGTTCTACGTGGCCGGCACCGCCGTGCGCCGCGTCGGCGAACCGCAAACCATCACACCATCGTTCGTGCTTCCGATGAGTGATGGATGACCAGCTTCGACCATCAACGAGCCAGTCTCGCCATCGGTGCTGCCTTGGCCGGGCCCGGGGGGGTTGGGCAAGTCGTCAGAGTGTTCTGCGGGGTCCCGGGCGTCATCCTGACCCCGGCGCGCCGCGGCCTTTTCCGGTCTGCGCCCGAGCGGGTGCAGATCGGCGACTGGCGCTACGAGGTCACTGCCGATGGCCGCTTGAGCACCGGCCACGTGGTCAATGGCATCGTCCTGGCGGAGGAGGTGCTCCCCGCGGGCGCTGTCGGCGCGCATATCGTCCGCGCGCTCGCGCAAGTGGTGGGTAGCTACGGTCCCACGATCATTCCCAACATCGACGCGGCCGTCGAGGTGCTCGAGGCGGCACCCCGCTACTGAGCGAATCATTCAGCGGCCGAGCGTATTTACTTGGCCAGTTGTGCCTGGTCCATCGCCACGACCCAGCGGCTGAATCGCCACACCCCGTGCTGCTTGACCGCGGTGAATTCGTATCGACCGGTGAGGTCGGGGATGGGAGGACCACCTTCCTTGATCGCGAAGACCTGCACATAGCAGTGCCCAGTCGCGTTGGTGGGGCCCTGGCTGGAAAACCAAAACGAGTTCAACGCATGACGGCGCTGGTTGTTCTCGGCCTTGAATTTCGCCTTCCTGACCGCGAGCAGACTAATGACCGTATCGATGTCCTGCGATAGCTCGGTACCCTCGTGCAGCAGGCCGAGCTGCGGCGCCTCGGTGAACAGCGCACGAAACTCGTCCAGCCGGTTTTGGTCGTAGCTGTGAGCGTAGGCGCCCAACAGATTGATGATCGCCAATCGATCTGCGACATCGAAGTCCGCGGACCCGACGTCCTCATCTGGTGAAGGTTGCCGATCTGCCACTCGACCACTTACCCTGCCGGCCCCGGGGGTGGTCCCGGCTGGTGCGACGCGATCGGTGCGGGCGTCGGTGACGGCGAGGGTGAATGCACCGACGCCGGTGGATGAGTCGGTCCCGACGTCGGAGATGTGCCGCCCGGTGGAGTTGTCTCGGCGATGCGATTGGCGGTGAAATCCGCAGCCTGATCGATCATTCCGGCCTGCTGGTACTGCCGATGCGCGGAGAAATCTCCCGAACCCGCACAGATCGGGTCGTTGGGCGCGCACAGCTCGATCGTCTTGGCCGCGTACAGGGGACCGACCGTGACGGAGGGCTGATTGATCAGGTTCATGAACTGGGTCGACGGTTTCCCGAACAGTACGACCGCGGCGACGTGGTTAGCAACGTCGACGGGCATCGGCTGCAGGCCCTGCCCCAGACTCGTCCCGTCCGGCACCTGGTTGGCGGTGACGAAGCCCATCACGGCCGCTCCCTGAGAGTAACCGCCAAGCACCATCATCGATTTGGGGCAGCTCGTTGCCATCTGTTGAATGTGAGCACTCGCGTCGGTGATCCCGTCGACGGCTCTGGGAAAGTCCATACTCGCCGGATAGTTCACCGGATACACCCCGACAGACTTTGCGCCGACATGTGCACGCAGCGAGTCGACGAAACTCGCACCGACATCGCCCACTCCGGGCGCCTCGTCGGTCCCTCGAGCGAACACAACTTCGACGTCGGGGCACGGTTCGGCAGCGCCGGAGGGAGCGGGGACGATCAGCAGCGTCCAGGCGAACGTTGCAGCAGCACAGAATAAAACAGGGAGGGCGTACGCCTTCACGTGTTGAATTTTGTCACATTTTCACCACGCGCGCTTGCTAGATATATCCGCGTTGACCACTACGCGCTATTTCGTTGTGGATCAACTACTTTGGTGCGTCTGGTCCACCAACGTGTCGCCTGCGCAGAAACGCGCTGCCGGCACGTAGCACGCCGCGGAATGCGTAGGCGGCGGTCACAACGCACAACACGACCAGCAAGATGGCCATCGCCAACCAGTTGCCTCTGCTGTGGTCGACGTCCCACCAGACGATCGTGAACAGCACCGCGCACAGCAACACCACCACATCGCGCCAGTTCCCCTGGTACGACAGCGCGGCCCTGCGCCATGCGCGGCTCCGGTCTGCGGAATCGACCAGGTCGTCGACACGGGCATCAATCGAGCGCCGCAGCGCGTCGCGCCGTTCGGTAGCCTCCGGTGGGAGGCGATCCAGCAGGTCCATGTCCTGCTGGATCAATTTCCGATAGTCGGTGCCTCGGAATTGCACGGCCGCAATCGCGAGCATGGCGGCACCGAAAACGGGCGCGCTGTCCAGGGCGATCTGTGCCAGTCCGACCACGTCTGCTCCTCCTTGCGCCGATGGTCCGGGATCAGGACGCCGCCGATGGTCGCCGACGGACCTGTGGCTCGGAAACGCGCAGCGGGTCCATTGCCTGCGCGATTCGGGGGTAGGCAATCGCGGGTCCGATCCAACGGATCAGGTAGCGCCGAAGATCCGTGCCGCTACGCGGGGGCCGGCCGGGGTCTGCCAGGAACGAGTGCAGCAGCCGAAGGGTGAACTCGTTCAACTCGTCCAGGCCCGCATCGTCGAAACCATGTTGTTCCCAATCGATATCGAAGCGGTGCAGCATTGAGCGGCCGAAGGTTAGCGCGGTGTCCGACACGATGGAGATCGTTTGACCGCCGCGGTGGCGCCGATTGAGCACCAACTCGAGCTGATTGTCGGAGGCCAGCTGTTCGAATGCGAACGCGAAGCTTTCGGTCACCGCCAGGACGGGGTCGGTTATGCCTTTGAGATGGGCCGCTAGATGGTCGAGGAAGCCGTCGGCCGACCGCATTGCGCTGGCCACCAGCAAAGCCTGGGTTCCGGGGAAATATCGGTACACGGTCTGCCGGGTCACGCCCAGCGCGCGGGCGACGTCGGCGATTCGCATGGCCGATCCGCGCTCGTCGATGATTTTGTCCGCCGCATCCAGGATCCGCTCGATCGCCTCCTCGTCGGAGGCGGGCGTGTTCCCTGCCCAACCGTGGCTGCGCATGCTTAGTGGGTGGCAGACGTGTCGTCGGTCGTCATCACGGCTAGATCATATCGTCGCAGCTAGACGATCGTTGCTGATGTGCGCGGCTGACCTGGAATCAGCGCCCCGATGTCGGTTCGACTCACGACGAGACACTATCTGACGTGTGTATGATCACTGCAAATCAGGAGGCCCGGGATATGCAGTACGACACCGTGATCATGAACGGACGCTGGTTCGACGGGACGGGCGCGCCATCGGCTGTTCGCAACATCGGGGTGTGCGACGGCCGGGTCGCCACCATCACCGACGGGCCGCTGGATACGACGGGCGCCGATGTCATCGACGCGTCCGGGCACTGGGTGATTCCCGGGATAATCGACATCCACACCCATTACGACATCGAAACACTCTGTGAGCCAGCGCTTTCCGAATTACTGCGACACGGCGTCACGACCGTGATGCTGGGCTCCTGTTCGCTGTCCACGGTGTACCTGGAAAACGTCGACGCAGGCGACATCTTCGGGCGGGTCGAGGCGATTCCGCGGCGCTATGTGATCGAGCAACTCGACGAAGCCCGTTCCTGGAACAACCCGAAGGAATATGTGGCCGCCCTCGAGGAGCTGAACCTGGGTCCCAACATTGCGGCCTTCATCGGGCACTCCGATATGCGGGCCGCCACCATGGGACTGGACCGGGCGACCCGCAAGGACATTCGCCCGTCGCCGACGGAACTCGCGCGGATGGAGTCGATGCTGGAGGAGGCCCTGGACGAGGGTTTCGTCGGGATGTCTTCGCAGCAACTGCTGTTCGACAAACTTGACGGCGAGATCTGCCGGTCGCGCACTCTGCCGTCGACCTACGCCACGCCACGCGAACTGCGCCGCTTGAATGCGATCTTGCGGCGGCGCAAGAAGATTCTGCAGTCCGGCCCCGACATCAAGAATCCGCTCTCCATCGTTTCCCAGCTGGCGGCGTCACTCGGGGTAGGACGTCGTCGCCTCAAGACCAGCCTGCTGTCGGCCGCTGATGTCAAGTCCTTACCGCCGGTCATCTACTTGATGGACGCGCTGGCGCGGATTGTCAACGCCCTCGGTGGTGACTTCCGTTGGCAGCATCTGCCGGTGCCGTTCGAGGTCTACGCCGACGGGATTTCGCTGGTAATCTTCGAGGAGTTCGGTTCCGGCGCCGCGGCCCTGCATCTACAGGATGAGATGGCCCGCAACGAGCTGATGCGCGACGAGGGATATCGGCGGCAGTTCCGCAAGGACTACGACCAGAAATACGGGCCACGGGTGTGGCACCGTGACTTCTTCGACGCCGACATCGTGGCCTGCCCCGATGAATCGGTCGTCGGTAAGTCGTTCGGGCAAGTAGGAGTCGACCGCGGCGGCCTGCACCCGGTCGACGCTTTCCTCGATCTGGTGCTCGAGCATGGCGAGGCGCTGCGGTGGCGGACCACGATCTCCAACCACCGGCCCGAGTTGCTCAAGAAGCTGGCGCAGAGCCCGAATGTTCAGATGGGGTTCTCCGACGCGGGCGCGCACCTGCGCAACATGGCGTTCTACAACTCGGGGCTGCGACTGCTGCGGCATGTGCACGATGCCGAGAAGCGAGGCATGGCGTTCCTGTCCATCGAGCGTGCGGTGCACCGGCTCACCGGCGAGCTCGGTGCCTGGTACGGAATCGATGCGGGCACACTGCGCGAGGGCGACCGCGCCGACATCGTGGTGATCAACCCCGACAAGCTCGACGAATCCCTCGACGCCTATGCCGAGAATCCGGTCGAATCCTATGGCGGGCTCTCGCGGATGGTGAATCGCAACGACGACACCGTCAGCAACGTGCTGGTGTCCGGGCAACTGGTATTCAGTGCGGGCCACGCCTCGCCGGTGCTGGGCAAGCAGAGGTTCGGCCGATTCTTGCGTGCCGACCAGTCGTCCCGGTCGCTGACGCCCGCGGTCTAACCGGGTCCCGTTGTGGTGGATGGATTTTCGGCTGCGACCTGCTTGGCCCACCGATAGTCAGCCTTGCCGGCGGGCGAGCGCTGGACCGTGGACGTGCGGATGATGGCCTTGGGCAATTTGTATCGAGCGATGTGCTGTTGGCACGTATCGAGCAGCTCCTCGTCGGAGGGATCCCGGCCCTCGACGAGTTGAACGATCGCGACTACCTCCTGGCCCCAGCGCTGCGAAGGCCGTCCGGTGACGACGACGTCGTAGATGCCGGGATGCTCGGCCATCGCGGCCTCTACTTCCTCGGCGAAGATCTTCTCGCCGCCGGAGTTGATCGTGACGGCGTCACGCCCGAGCAGCTCGATGCGCCCGTCGGCAAGCAATCGGGCTCGGTCGCCGGGAATCGACCAGCGCACGCCGTCGACGACGGGGAAGGTGCGGGCCGTCTTCTCCGCATCGCCGAGATAGCCGAGCGGGATCATGTTGCGGCGGGCCAGCCATCCTTCGCCACCACCAGGACCCAGCTGTCGGCTGAAATCCGCCGCCACAACCCCGGTCTCGGAGCCTGGTGTGAACGTGGCCACGGCGGCCGGTGCCGCCTGGGCCGGCATAGCGCTCATTTGCAGTCCCGTTTCCGAGGCCCCGGCGGTATCGATGATCAACAGGTTCGGTAGCGCGGTGGTAAAGCGTTTGCGGACACTGGGCGTCAGTGCGGCGCCCCCATTGCTGATCGACACCAGCCCGGACAGGTCGTAGTCGCCGCGCTCGATCTCGTCGATGAGTGGGCGCGCGATCGCGTCACCGACGACCGGGATGCTCATCACCCGTTCACGATCGACCAGTCGCAGAATCTCGTCGGCGCGAATGCTGTGGACGTCGTCGGGAAACGTGACCCAGCCGCCCATCGTCATGATCTGGAATGCACCCCACTGCGCCGCCCCGTGCATCAACGGAGGAATCAGCAGCACGGACGCGAAGCCGGGCGCCCCAGACGCGCGCGCCGCGACTTCATCGTAGGATGCCATCGCCTCGTCGGAGCCGAAAGGGCGTCCGCCCATTGAGGATACGAACACGTCGTTCTGCCGCCACAACACACCCTTGGGCATTCCGGTGGTGCCACCGGTGTAAAGCATGTACAGGTCGTCCCCGCTGGGGGTGGGCATGCCGGCGGGCGGGGCCGGCGTCTCGATAACTGATTCGTAGTCGACCGCGCCGGGTAGCAGCGGCCGGCCGGAATCGTCTGCCACCTGGATCAGAAATTCCAGCTGGGGGAGTTGATCGCGAATCGAAGAGACGCGGGGCGCGAATTCGGCGTTGTACACCAGGGCTCGGGCTTGCGCGTTGGCGAGCAGATAGACGAGCTCGGCATCCACATAGCGGTAGTTGACGTTAAAGGGTGCGACTCGCGCGCGGTAGGCGCCGATCATCGACTCCAGATACTGGTTACCGTTGCGCAGATACAGCCCGATGTGATCCTGACCAGACTCGTGGCCCTGCAGTCGATCCCGTTCCGTGTGACATCCCAGTCCCAGCGATGTCAAGTAGTGTGCGATGCCATCCACTCGTGCGTCCGTCTCCGCGTACGTCCACTGCCGGCCGCGCCAGAACAGCACACGGTGCTCGGGAAGCGCTTGCGCCAGAGTCGAAAACACCGTCGACAGGTTGAATCCGCTATCTCCCATGAATCTCCTCGAGGTTTGCCGTTGTCCGCCGGCGGGGTTGAATGAATGGTCCAATTCACTTGTGCGGTTGGACTATCAGGCAACCGAGGCCCCCAATATAAGGTTGACCGCCTCGTCGAGTTGCCCGGCGATCTCCTCGTAGCTGACGAACCGCGCCGTCATCAGCGCACCGGCGAACGTCATTTGCAGGGTGGACTTGACGGCACGCGGCCATCCCGGACCTAGCGCCGCCGCTATCCGCTTCGACACTTCTTCGCCGATCTGTTCGCGCAGCGGCTGGACGGCCGGATCGTCGGCCATCAACGCTGCTCCGCAGGCAGCGGTGAGCTCGGGCTCTTCGGCCACGGCCACCGCCATGTCCCGCAGCGTCGCGCTCACCCGGGTCTTGGTGGTGTCGTTGACATCGGTGTGCAGCGGCAATGCGCGCAGAAATCGCAGATACACCGCGGCCACCAGGGCACTTTTCGACGGAAAGTACGTGTAGGCGCTCGCGGGCGACACTGCAGCCCGGGCCGCAACCGCACGCATCGTCAGGTTCGCGAACGACGATTCGCGCAGTTCCTCCAGCCCGGCGTCGAGAACCTTGCGGATCGTTTGTCCCGGCCGGCGATCCGATCGGCGGGAACCTCCGGTGCCGGTCACCGCTTCGGCAGCACGAGCCACATCTCTAGACACCCGTCCAGTGTAGGAAACGAAACGCGCGCAGCCAACGACACCACCCGGTCCCCGCCAAACGGCCCGGTGCTGCAGCGACAGCATCCATAGTCAGGTCATCGGCAATGGCGGCGGAACCCGGACGCCAAACCTCTGGCGTCAAATACAGACAGATGTCCAGAAAATCCGGTTGATTATTCGCGTCCCGCGAGTCGTAGAGTGACGGCTGTGACCCGGGAGGACCAGCGCCGTTGGGACGAGCGGTACACAAGCAAGGCACCGGCATCCAGCGGTGCGGTTGGCGCACCCGGCGTCTTTGCCGACTATGCGGATGCCTTCCCGACCGCCGGGCGGGCTCTCGACGTCGCGTGCGGCCGCGGCTTCGCCGCGGTCTGGTTGGCCCAGCGCGGGCTGGACGTCATCGGATTGGACGTCTCCGCGGTGGCCGTCGGTCAAGCACGGGAACTGGCGCGGCACAGCGGCATCGAGCACCGATGCCGGTTTGACGTCGTGGATCTCGACGACGGACTGCCGGACGGGCCCCTCGTTGACGTGATCGTCTGCCACCGGTTCCGCGACCCGCGCCTGGACCACGCCTTCATCGAGCGCTTGGCACCGGGCGGGCTGCTGGCAGCTTCGGCACTCAGCGAAGTCGGCGCCGAACCCGGTCCGTTTCGCGCCGCCCCCGGCGAGCTCGCCGCGGCATTCGCCGGATTAACCGTGATAGCCGCCGGCGAAGGCCGGGGGCAGGCGTGGCTGCTGGCGCGAGCTTGACGCCCGCGAAGTTATCCGCCGCTTCCCTGCGCGCGGCTGGAGCGACGACGATCCAGCCGCCGGGTCGGCGTAGCGGAGCGGTGCGATATCACCGATTCGGTGGGGGCAGCCGAGGCCTTTCTCGGTGACCGATTGTTGTTCCGGCGGCGACGTTGCCCGCCCGCATTCGGTCGGTGCTGCGCGGGCGTGCGCGATGCGCCATTGGCGGGCGCCGGCGCCTGGTAGGGGGCGATCTCACCGACGAGCGCATGCACTGCCTCGGATGCGGCGGTCACCTGCTGAGGAGCGACCTTGATGCCAGCCTTGCGCATCAACGCCTGGGTGTCTTGACGCTGTTCGGGTAGCACGACGGTGACAACGTCACCGGCGCTGCCGGCCCGCGCCGTGCGCCCGGAGCGGTGCAGATAGGACTTGTGCTCGGCGGGCGGGTCGATGTGCACGACAAGTTCGACCTCGTCGACGTGCACGCCCCGCGCGGCGATATCGGTTGCCACCAGTACGCGAGCGCCGCCCGAGGCGAACATCGCCAGGTTGCGTTCGCGGGCGGGCTGAGACAGATTGCCGTGCAAGTCGACCGACGGAACTCCCGATTCGGTGAGCTGTTTAGCGAGTTTGCGCGCTTGATGCTTGGTGCGCATGAACAGAATTCGGCGGCCGGTGCCGGAAGCGAGTCGGTGCACAAGTTCCTTCTTGGCCTCCGCATTGGCGACGTGAAACACATGATGGGTCATCTCGGATACCGGTGAGTCCGCCCCGTCGACCGAGTGCAGCACCTCGTCGCGGAGGAACCGCGTGACGAGCTTGTCGACACCGTTGTCCAGCGTTGCCGAAAACAGTAGTCGCTGGCCACCATTCGGGGTAGCAGCCAGGATTCGGGTGACGCCGGGCAGAAAGCCGAGATCGGCCATGTGATCGGCTTCGTCGATGACAGTGATCTCCACTGCCTCGAGGCTGATCAGCCGTTGCTTCATCAGATCCTCGAGCCGGCCCGGACAAGCGACCACGATGTCGACGCCGGACTTGAGGGCAGCTACCTGCCGGGTTTGCGAAACGCCACCGAAGATCGTGGTAACGCGCAAACCGCAGGCCGCTGCTAACGGTTCGAGCGTCGCGGTGATCTGAGTCGCCAGCTCACGAGTCGGGGCGAGCACCAAACCCGATGGCCGCGAGGGGCGCCGGTTGCCTTCGGCGAGGCGGCTGACCAGTGGAATGGAAAAGGCAAGGGTCTTTCCGCTGCCTGTTTTCCCGCGGCCCAGCACGTCTCGGCCCGCGAGCGTATCCGGAAGCGTCTCGACCTGAATGGGAAACGGATGTGCGATCCCGCGCTCGGCGAGCGCGCTGACAATTGTTCTGCGCACGCCGAGGTCGGCAAAGGATTTGTCGGTAGTCACTTTTCGGTGCCTTTCAGGCATCGTTAGTGCCGGGGCCC
Organism: Mycobacterium montefiorense; assembly: GCF_003112775.1. Lineage (GTDB taxonomy): Bacteria > Actinomycetota > Actinomycetes > Mycobacteriales > Mycobacteriaceae > Mycobacterium > Mycobacterium montefiorense. Next base: position 737,431 of record NZ_BFCH01000018.1, read on the forward strand.
AGACGAGACGTCGCGCAGGCATCGGCACAAGGTGGCGAGATTGCCGGTCGGCAATATCGATCGCCGCGAGACAAGCTAGTGCGGGTGCACGGATCATCTGGATTCGGTGTCAAGCGCTGGCTCTGGGCTGGCACCGGGGGATGAGGAAGCGTTCCACGACGTTGTTGGCATTCATGGTGAAGCGGCCAACGTTGGTGCAAGTCTAGCGTACCCAGAACCGAACGGCTAAACAGGCCGGGAAAACCCCTTCCAGCAGGGGAATCGGCGGTGGCCAAGCATCTCGGTCAGGATTGGAGCCTGGCCCTCACCACGGCCAGCCGTTCGGTTAATTCGGCCTCGTCGATGACGCCGCGCGCCACCAGCGAGTGCGCCAATGCCACCAGCCGGTTTTCTGGGTAAGGCAGGTCCGCATAGACCGTGGCGGACAGTTTGTCCTCGTCGTTTCGCCGGTCGACAAAGCCGAGTGCCTCTGGGCCGCAACTGCTTTGATCGAGCGCATCGCACATGCCGTCGAGGCTGGTCTGCCATGGCGGCACCGGATTGGCAACCCCGTACATCTGGGCCATCCGGCTCCAGACCTGATTGCGTTCAACGATTTTCGCCAGCGGCGCGATCGGGGACCATTCGGAGGTGCTCACCAGCCTGCCCCGACGATCAGTCGCCGACCGGATGATTGGCGGGCCGGGTCTCGGTGACAGCGTTCGTCGTCACCCCGACCTTGGGCAGCGCGACGCCGATCAAGCAATCGCGCGTGATGATTTCGACCAGCTGATCCTCGGTCCAGCCGTCAGTTCCTGCGGGACGCACGGGCATCACCATGAAGCGGTGTTTCTGGTTGGAGTCCTCCACCCGGATCTCGACGTCCTCGGGTAGGTAGAGCCCGAACTCGGCGAGCACCTGCCGCGGCCAGCGCACGATGCGTCGGCGGAAATTGGGTGTGCGGTACCACTCGGGCGAATTGCCCAGTATCGGACGCGGATAGCATGAGCAGAGCGTGCACACGATGACGTGATGCAACGTGGGTGTGTCCTCGAGAACGTGAAACGCGGTGAAATCGCTCGGCGTTCCGAACCCTGTCGGCTGCAGCCAATCCACGCCGACTTCCTTGCTGGCCGCGAGCGGATCGGACAGGGCCAATTTCTTGAATTGTGGATCGAGCCAGGCCCGTGCCACCAGCCGCGCAGCCGGTGTCGGGCCGATATGCTCGGCGAATTCGGTGAAATGCCGGTGATCCTCAGCGGTGAAAATTCCTTTCTCTATGCATAATTCGCGAAGTGCGATCTCGAGGACTTCGAAGTCGGTGATCTCATCCACCATTGGTGCGGCGGTGCGATCGTGATCGTGGTCGTGAGCGCTCATGCTGATTTCCCCTCGGAGTAGGCGGCCGCGTCAAGCCAACGCTCGGGGATCTCGGTCTGCAGCGTGTCATTGGCGGGACCGGTGTAGCCATGCCACAGCTGCGCGAGGTTGAAGCGAACGATGTAGAACCATTCGGCTTTTTGGTTAGGGCCGGCCCATGTCTCGTCTTCGGCTGCGGGACTTTCGTACGACACCTTCGCGACTTCGCCTGTCGCGCCGCGTACGTATTCCTGGGTGCGCGTGTAAAGCAGGACGGGAAGTTCGCGCACCACCACCTTGTCGCCTACCTTGAATTTCGGATCTCCGGCCTGCCCGGCGAACATCTGCGGGTCGCCCTTTCCAACCGCATGCAGGTGATGTTCATTGCGCTCGACCCCGGACGGATCGCCTTCGAACTTGGGCTTGGCCTCCAACGGCTTTCCCTGCAGTCCGCCCGCATACCGTGACTTCACCTCGGCCATGCGTTCGGCTAATTCGCTCACGCCGATGTGATGTTTCTCGACCAGCACGCGCACCACCGCCAGCAGCCAGCGCGCGTAATAGGGGAGTCCGAGATAGATCGTGCGGCCGAGATCGACATTGCCCATCCGGCGTCGTTCCTCCGACAACCAGATTCCGCGCATGCCAAGCACCTCGCACATCACGTAGGTGTTCTCTTCCCAGATTTCGTACTGCTTGTTCTCGAATTCAATCGGTGCATCCGGCTCGCCACCGACATCGTGCGGGGTTTTGACGTAGGCGGCAAAGCGCTCGTGATCGATCAGATCGGGGGTGGGCGCGTCTGGGAGTTCGGGGTAGGAGGACTTGAGCCTGGCCACCAGGTCGAGCTGGGTCGCCCGGTCCAGAGGAGTTGCCATATCAGCTCCAGTCGTCGTCGGAATCTAAGCGGTGGCACAGCCCACTGCTCACTCAATACAGCTCACTCCACACCTCAAGATCACGCAACCTCTAAATGAATTGCGGCCAGGGTAAGGTCCCGGTGATGGAGCGTCGCGTCCTCGAAGCGATCATCTATGAACGCGAACCGCCGATTGCGCGGATCATTCTGAATCGGGTCGACAAGGCCAATACCAAGGATTCCGTCCTCGTCACGGAAGTCGACAATTGCCTGCACGAGGCGGACCGCGACAGCGAGATCAAGGTCGTCATCCTCAAGGCGAATGGCAAGGGGTTCTGCGGCGGCCACGTGGCCCGCTGGGGTCCGGAGGAAAACCCTTACCCAGGCTTCGGAAATACCTTTGAGGATCTGTACAAAGGCACCGCCGACCTATTCCTGTGGCCAACGCTGTACTTGTGGGAGTTCCCTAAGCCGACCATCTCCCAGATCCATGGCTATTGCATGGGGGGCGGAATCTATCTCGGCTTGTTGACCGACTTCTGCGTGGCGTCCGACGACGCGTATTTCCAGATGCCGCTTGCCCAAAGTCTCGGAGAACCGGGCGGGCACACCATGATTGAGCCGTGGTTACTGATGAACTGGCATCGCACCATGGACTGGTTGTTGCTGGCGCCGACGCTGTCCGCCCAACAAGCCCTCGACTGGGGTCTGCTGAACAGGGTGGTGCCGCGCGACGATCTCGAGGCCACGGTCGAGGAGATGGCGCACAAGATTGCCCAGATCCCGTTGACCACGCTGATGGCGGTGAAGAACAACGTCAAGCGCGCCTGGGAATTGATGGGCATGCGGGTGCACCTTCAGGTCAGCCACATCCTGACCAACATGGTCGGTGCCGCGTCCGATGTCCAGGCGCGGCGAGCCGAACTCATGCAATCGGGCATGAAGCCGCGTGAATTCCTCGACCGCGACGAAAAAGACACTCCGCCGGCGTGACGCCGCGGTCACGCTGCCCAGGGTGGACGGACAGTTAGCGGCCCCGCACTCTGTGGGATGCGGCTGTCGATCAGGCTTAAGCCCCGGTGAGGGCGTGAAAATTGCCGCGTAACAGCCCCGCTCGATCAATTAGGATTGCGTGAGGTAACGGCGACGTGCCACTGCATTACCCGCGTGACCGGCGCGACGAGAGGGTTAGTTGGACTCGACCGGCGAGGATTGCTTCAGCATAAGGAGAACGAGCCGATATGACGCAGACGCTCAACGTGGAATATGAGGAACTCCTGACGCGGGCGGACGAACTCGAGCAACCGCTGCCGAATATTCCGTCCACCAACCCGCCAGGGCCCTGCAACCTTTCGTTCATCACCGATACCGCCGCACGACTCGTGCTTACCGCTGACACCTTGCGGTTGTACCTCAAAGGGTGCGAACGGGAATGGCGGAATCTCGCGAAATCCTTGCGGAATGCGGCCAAGGCCTATGAAGAGGTCGACACCGGAGCCGCGCAGGACATCGCCAAGATCATGACCGGCGACGCTGCCACGACGGGCGTATCGGCGGCGCCGGTGGTCGCCGATGACGAGCCCTGGACGGCGCCGGAGCCATGGCCGCCGCCGCGCCATTCGAATACCCGTACTACGAAGTCAGACAGGCAGCCGAGGACATTGAATCCGGCGATCAGGGCACGGCGTTCAGGGCCTTTGCGCAGGAATGGCGAGCGTTCCTGCAGGCATTTCAAGAACAGACCTATCGGTTCCGGCTGTTTACTCGCTGGGAGGGCGAGGCGACGGCACAAGTTGAACGCGACTTTCAGGCACACAAGCAGTGGATATATTCGATGGCGAAATTATGCGGTGACCTTGCTCAACAGGCTGACCGGGTTGTCGACGTGCACAAAAAGGCCACCGCCACCACTGGCTACGAACACCAGGACTCCCTGGGCGGCGCACATCCCACGACCTATGAGGTATCGCAATGCGATTATTGGTACAGGCGCTATGTCGAATACGGTAATTACGCATACATCCCCATGGCCATTGAATGGTATGAGAAACTGCAGGCCCAGTCGGAATCGGCGTTGAAGTATTACGTTCAGTACGCCAACATCCCGCTAAAGCCGCTCAATCCAGACGCTCCCCCCAAGTCCACGGTCATCAAACCGCCCGGAGAAACGCCAAAACCGGAGCCCAAGCCGGAGCCGGAGCCGAAGCCGGAGCCCGGTGCGACGCCAACGCCCGGTCCGACACCCGCCCAGCTCGGTCAGCTTGCGGGGAACATGTCGCAGGGTATGCAGGGCATGTCACAGGGTCTGCAGAGCGCGATGCAGGGCATCCAGGGCCTCACGCAGGGCGGCATGGGCGGCGGCTCGGCGCCTGCGCAGCTAGCTTCGGACACCACCAGCACGGATCTGCCGCCCGCTGACGAAGCGAAAAAGGACGACGAGGAAAAAGACGAAGAGCAGAAAAAGGCCGACGAGGAGGCGAGACTCGCCGAAGGTGCCGCGCCGGGAGGTCAGGGATCGGGCAGCGCTCCCACCGAGCCCCCGGTTGCCGGTAAACCCGGCGCGACGCCTTCAGGAGTGGTGCTCTAAGTAAGGTGACCGCGACTGCGGCTCATCTCGCCGGCAATTTTGCGTCCGGCGGCGTGCCGTGCGGCCACGTAGCCGAAGACCATCGAGCTGGCGATGCTCGCTCCGGCGCCGAGATACTTGCGGCCCATCACCGTCGCGGTGATGTTGCCGGTCGCGTAGAGGCCGTCGATCACCTGGTCCTGCTGGTCGAGCACTTGGGCGTACTCGTTGGTGATCACACCGCCGCATGTTCCGACGTCCGCCGGGAGAACCCGGGTCGCGTAATACGGCGCACGGTCCAGCGGGCCGATGGCGGCGTTCGGCCGATAACCCGGATCGCCGAGGCAGTCGTTGTAGGCCGACTGGCCGCGGCCGAAATCGGCATCCAGGCCCCTAGCCGAAAACCGGTTGAACCGTTCGACGGTGCGTGACAATTCGTCGGCGGGCAGATCGATTTGGCCGGCGAGATCCGCGATGGTGACGCCCCGCTTGACCGCCCCGTTTTCGATCAGCTCGGCCGGCAGGCGCTGGTTACGTTTCAGCGGATTGGCGCTGGTGACGTACCGGCGAACGTATCCCTCATCAAAAATCATCCAGCAGGGCACCGCCTTGTTGGCGTACATCGCCTTGCCGACCTCGACGTAGGAGTTCGACTCGTTGCAGAATCGCCGGCCGGTCGAGTCGACGTAGATGGCGCCGGGACGCTGTCGCCCAGAGCCAAGGGATGCGGCGACAGCGCCGCCGTTGGCGATGAAAACCGAAGGCAACCACCATGCTTCGTCCAGCAGATCGGTCTTGGCACCCAGCCGCATCGCCGTCTCGAGTACTTCGCCGGTATCACCGGCGTTGGCGATCGACCACTGGCCCTCATTCGGCTGGTCGCCGCTGAACCGGCGTCGCATCTCCTTGTTGTGACCGAAACCGCCGGCCGCCAGTAAAACTCCCTTGCGCGCTTCGACGTGCACGGGTACGCCGTCCCGATTTATGCGCGCACCCACGACGCGGCCGTCCTCGACGATCAGATCCTCCATCGCGGCACTCGTCCACAGCGGCGGCTGATTGCCGGCGAGGTCGATCAGCGCTTTGAGCATCTGAGCGATCAGTGAGGAGCCGTTTGTGAGGACCTGGGTACGACGCGCCCGAGCCGCCACGGTGCGCAGGAACACTCTTGTCGCCACCGCGAACGCGCGCGGCGCGCGATTGAAGTACTGCACCGAGCGTAGTTCGTTGGTGAGCACCACGTAGCCATAGTTCTTGGCCAGTGGCGGCTGCACTTTGTCGTGCCAACTGCCCAGCTCGGTGGCATCGAAAGGGATTCCCTCGACGGCTCGGCCGGACTCGTTGCCGCCCTTGTGATTCGGGTAGTAATCGCTCCAACCGGCGCAGCGGATTAACCGAACACCCTTGCGGATCAGGAAATTGATCATTTCGTAGCCCGCAGTCAGGAACATCTCGCGTCGGGCCGGCGAGGAAGCCGCACCGATATCGCCGACCACATCGGCAAAATAAGCAAGTCCGTCTTCGTGTGAGTCGGAGATACCATCCGTGCGCATCAACGGATTGTTCGGCAGCCAGACGATACCGCCGGAAAGCCCGGTCGATCCGCCGACGAGCGCCTGCTTCTCGACGATCAGAGGTTCCAGGCCACTGTCCAGTGCGGCCAGTCCCGCCACCATGCCGCCCCCGCCGCTACCCGCGATGAGCAGATCTACCGAACGATCCCACTGAATGGTCATCGGGCCCCCGAGCTGAATCCGAGATCCGCGATCGGAACGTCGATCGTGGTGTTGGTCTTCGTGATCGCGGGAACCAGTGCGTCGTAAGGTAAACCGGCGAGGAACCCGTCGATGACTCGTTCGAAGTTTGAGATCAATCCCTCGATCTGATCTGACAGGCGCATGTATTCGAAACCCTTGGAGTGCAGTCCTTTTTGCTGCCGCGGCAAGTTGGAGAAGTCCTGGGCGGGGATCGGCGGCCAGCGCGGATCGTTGGGCGCCATGGGTTCCGGTGGTGTGGGCCGGCCCGCGGAAAGGTCGGACGGCAAACGGGTAAGCGACCAGATCTCGAACAGGGTCTCCTCGGGACCAAGCGGGCGAATCCGGTACGAAGAGGCGCTGCTGTAGGTCGGCAGGATGAAGTGGTGGGGGAAGCAGAATCCGATCGCGTCGGTAATGCCCCGGCGGATCAGGTCGTTGAGATCGGGCATCACGCTGCCCCGCGCGCGATGCCAACTCACGACGGCATCGTTGAGGGCACTGCGCCATGCGGCCATCGCCGCTCCCGGGTCGGCCGGTAGTTCGATGGTCTGCAGGCCCTCGGCGATGCGGATGTCGTTCTCATGAGTCATGCCGCCCATACCGTCGCCGAGTGTGCGCATGAAGTACAGGCTGCTTTGCACCACCGGATGCACCGCGGCCGACGCACTGCCGCTCTGTGCCGACGGCAGCAGTTGCGGGTGTGTCTGCGGAACGTGGTAGCCCTCCATGAAGGCCGCCGTGGCGAGTTTCCAGTTCACCGGAAGCCGGCACGATTGCCACCACTCGGTGCGCAGCGTTTCCACGTGCCAGGCGTCGTAGATCGACGCGAACGGTTCCATGCAGTCCCGCAGCGGCGGCGCACCGTCGTCGAGGTTGATCCACGCACAACCACCCCAGCTATCACACCTGACCGAAACCAGTTCAAGGTCATCGGGTTGCATGTTGTCCTCGGCAAAGGCTTCGGGCCGCAAGACAAAGGTGTTGCGGCCGTCGATGCCCCAGCACCAGCCGTGGAACGGGCACACGAAGGCACGGCGGGCCCCAAGAAGAGAGCCATTGCCTTCCACCAGCTTTACCCCGCGATGGCGGCATGCGTTGTGATAAGCCCGCACAGTGTCGCTGTCGACCCGCACTACGATGATCGACTCGTCGAGGATCTCGTATTCGACGTAGTCGCCCGGCTTGGGTATCTCCTCGAGCCGGCAGGCCATCTGCCACACTCGCGGCCACAACATCTCGGCCTCGAGCGCGTAGAAGTCCGGGTCGTAGTAACGCTGCTTGGGAATTCGATCGGCGGCTTGGACCGCCCATGGCACCGGCAACGCCGTCCAGTTCGCTCCCGCGTTGTGCGAGGTTTGGACCCCGCCGGTCTCTACAGCCATCTCGTCATCCCTTGCATCTGCGTCACACGATTCGTGATGCCCGCCCCTGCCAGTAACGCTCGCGAATCCGCCTCTTGTAGAGCTTCCCGTTCGGATCGCGAGGCAGCTCCGGGTCGAATTCGACTGTGCGCGGGCACTTGTAGCCGGCCAGGTGGGCTCGGCAATACGCGATGAGCTCGGCTTCGAACTCGGGTCCGGGTGTAAGACCGTCGACGGGCTGTACGACGGCTTTGACCTCTTCACCGAACTCGTCGTTGGGAACGCCGAAGACCGCGGCGTCGACCAGTTGGGGATGCATGACCAAGAGGTTCTCCGCCTCTTGCGGGTAGATGTTGACCCCGCCGGAGACGATCATGAACGTCGACCGATCTGTCAGGTACATATACCCGTCCTTGTCGACGTAGCCCATATCGCCCAAGGAGCGCCAACCGCGTTCGTTGTATACCGACGCGGTCTTGGCGGGATCCTTGAAGTATTCGAAATCGGGCCCACCTTCGAAGTAAAGCTCTCCAGCCTGGCCGTTGGGAAGCTCTTGTCCATCATCGCCGACCACATGCACCGGGGCCATCGGAATCCCCACCGAGCCGGGGTGAGCTAGCCACTCCTGCGGTCCGATCACCGTTCCCGCGAATCCTTCAGTGCCGCCGTAGTATTCGTGAATGATCGGCCCGAACCACTCCATCATCGCGTGCTTGACGTCCACCGGACAGGGCGCGGCCGCGTGGATCACGCAGCGCAGGCTGGAGACGTCGTAGCTTTCCCGCACCGCCTCGGGCAGTTTGAGCATCCGGACGAACATCGTCGGGACGAACTGGGCGTGCGTCACGCGGTGGGTGTCGATCAGCCGCAGCACGGTCTCGGCGTCGAACTTGCGCATCATGATCGACGTGGCGCCGACGCGGTTGACCGCCATCGTGTAGTTCACACCGGCCGCGTGATACAGCGGCGCGGGGGACAAGTACACACTCGACGGGCTCATGCCGTAGCGATGGGTCAGTGCCATCTCCAGCACCGACTGGGCCCACGAGCCGTTACCGTCGGCCGGCAGCGGCCGGCGCACGGCCTTGGGTCGGCCGGTGGTGCCCGACGAGTAGAGCATCTCCGATCCATCCGACACCGGCGGGGCGTCACCCGCAGCCGCCAGCACGTCCTGGTATCCGCGCCATCCGGGCACCCCCCGGCCGACGCTGATATGGACGCGGACCGCGGTGCTGACATCGCGTATGTGGGCGGCGATTTCGGCCATGTCGCCGTCGATGAAGACCGCCTTCGCGTCCGAGTCGCCGATGACGTAGGCCACCTCGTCGGGCATGAAGTGGGTGTTGACGGTGGTGTAGTAGAGACCGGAAAGCTGGCAGCCCCAAGTTATTTCGAAGAATTCCGGTCGGTTCGGCAGCACTAGCGCCACGCCGTCGCCGTGCCGCAGTCCGGCGTCGTGCAGTGCCGCGGCGACCCGTTGACTCCTCTCGTACAGTTCGCCGAAGGAGATCGCGCCACCGTCGGCAATCAGTGCCGGCGCCGCAGCGACTGCGATCGCGTGATCGGCAATGTTCACCAGCAGGCCTAAGTGGCTGCGGCGCCGTCGGTCTGGGCGGCGGCCGCGGCCTGGCGCCGGGCCTGCTCGGACGGCAGCACCTTGTCCTTGAACACCGTCTGAATCAGCTCTTGAACGTCTTTACTGATAGATGCAAGCGCGACCAGATCATTGGAACTCTGCCAGTGCACCCGCATTCCCATCAGCTCCCAGGCTCGTTTCAGGTTGGCCTTGGTCGCCAGCAATGTGGTCATCGGGGCCTGTGCGATGTGGCGGGCGATGGCCTCGACACGGTCGTCGAGTTGGTCACGCGGAACAACCTCGTTGACCAGGCCGACGTCCAGCGCCTTCTTCGCGTCAATCACCTCGGCAAGATAGAGGTAGTACGCGGCGCGCCGCCAGTTCATGAACACCCAAGGCTCGATTGAACATTCGCCCGACGGCATGCCGAACCCCTGCAGGGGCGGGTAGGAGAAGTAAGCATCCTCCGACGCGATGACGATGTCAGTGGTCAGCCCGTAGTGCGTGCCACCGCCCACACAATATCCATGCACCTGCGCGATCGTCGGCTTGGAGAACTCCCAGAGGTTCAGGATCGGCTTGACGAACAGATCGGGCTGCGGTTTCCACGGTGTGCCCATCACCTGGGCGGCCTCGACGAAAGACGGGTAGTCGACCGCGTTGTTGCCGATGGCATGTCCAGAGCAGAAGCCTTTGCCGTTGGCCTTGATGATCAGCACTTTGATGTCGTAGTCGCGATCGGCGTCCAGCAGCGCGGCATCGACTTCTTCGGCCAGCTTCTGATCCTGGGCGTTAGCCTTCTCCGGCCAGTTCAGCGTGACGCGGGCGATCGGGCCCTCTTTTTCGTAGATGATTCTTTCACGGGTCTCGTTGAGATCCATAAGGGCTTACCTTTCTTCTTTATGACGTGATGACGCCGATTTCGGCGCCGATGTCGTAGGTGCTCCCGACCTGGCCCGTCCACTGGACGGTGCCGGATGCCCCGGCTTCGATTTCCTGTTCCACTTTCTCGGTGGCGATCACATAGATCGGCGTGCCCGCCTCGACGTGCTCACCGGCGTCGACGAGCAGCCCGGTGAGTTCGGCCTCGGATACCGCGACCGATACGCGTGGAATGCGAATAACGAAGTCAGCCAAGCGCATTCTCCTTCTTGCAGGTGCGCCGTGCCGCTTCGACAATGCGTGCCGGTGACGGGTACACCTGCGCTTCCAGCGCTGCCGCGGCCGGATTGGGCACGAACCGGGCACCCACCCGCTCGACGGGTGCGGCGAGCTCGCCGAACAGTTCGGATTGCAGGATCGCGGCGATCTCCGCGCCAGGGCCGGCGAATTGGACTGCATCGTGCACGATTACGGCTTTGTGCGTACGCCGGACGGACTCGACGATGGTTTCGACGTCGAGCGGCACCAGGGTGCGCAGATCGACGACTTCGGCGTTGACGCCTTGCTCGGCGAGAGTGCCCGCCGCCGCCAGCGCGTCGTGCACGGCGCGTCCGTAGCTGATCAGCGTCACGTCGGTGCCCGGCCGCTTGATATCAGCCAGCCCGAGTGGAATCGCGAAGCCGGGGTCGACGGGAACCGGCCCCTTCTTACTTTGCAGCCGGATTGTTTCGACGAACATGCACGGGTCTTCGTCAAAGATCGCCGAGGTCAGTAAGCCTTTGCCGTCGCGCGGCGTGGAAGGCACGATCACCTTCATCCCGGGGATGTGCATGAACCACGCCTCCAGGCTCTGCGAATGCGTGGCCCCGGTCGCCAGCCCGGCATATACCTGGGTGCGGATGGTGATCGGGGCCGTTGTCCGTCCGGCGGTCATGAATCGCAGCTTGGCGGCGTTGTTGATCAGCTGGTCGGCGGCGATGCCGATGAAGTCCATGATCATGATCTCGGCCACCGGTAGCAGTCCGTCGATCGCGGCGCCGATCGACGCCCCGACGATCGCGGCTTCCGAGATCGGGGTGTCCAGCACCCTGTCGTGACCGTATTTCGTCGACAGTCCCGCCGTTGGTCCGGAAGCACCGGGATCGGCGATGTCCTCGCCGAGCAGAAACACTCGCTCGTCGGCCTGCAGCGCCTGATCCAGCGCGAGGTTCAGCGCCTCGCGCATCGTCATCTCTTTTTCGTCCATGCCATTACACCGGGAACTTGATCGGGGTTGCGTACACGTCACGGTCGAGTTCGTCGGCCGTGGGGGACTCTGCACTCATCACCATCTGCAGTGCGGATTCCACCGCCGCCTGTGCTTCGTCGTCGATGCGCGCGAGTTCGTCGTCACCGCAGATGCCCGCGTCGCCAAGGTGCTGGCGAAAGCGCGGCACCGGGTCCGCTGCGATCGCCGCTTCGAGTTGCTCCTTGGGGATGTAGGGCATCCGGTCGCCGAAATAATGGCCGCGGAAGCGGAACGTCACGCACTCGATGAAGGTGGGGCCGGCGCCCTCGCGTGCGCGTTGCAGCGCCTGGTCGAGCTCGGCTTTCACCGCCAGCGGGTCGTTGCCGTCGACGCGAACGCCTGGCATGCCGTAGCCGGCTGCCCGATCAGCCACCGCCGCGAGCTTCATGGTGTCGCTGGTCGGCGTCATCTCGGCGTACAGGTTGTTCTGGCAGACGAACACCATCGGCAGATCCCAGAGCGCGGCCATGTTGGCCGCTTCGTGGAAGGAGCCGGTGTTGGTGGCACCATCGCCGAAGCTGACCACAGTGACACGATCGAGCCCCTTGCGCTTGGCGGCCATCGCCAGCCCTACGGCCACCGGCGGTCCGGCGCCGACGATGCCGGTCGAAAGCATCACACCCACATCAGGTTTGGCGATATGCATGGTGCCGCCCTTGCCGCGGCTGGCGCCGACGGTGCGCCCCATCATCTCGCCGTAGATCTCCTCGAGCGGGACGCCCTTGCCGATGAGATCGTGTAGTCCGCGATAGGTGGTCACCAGTTGGTCGTCGAGGCGCAGCGCGACACCCATCGCGGCGGCGATCGCCTCCTGGCCGCGCGACGGCCAATACACGCACATGAACTCGCCGGTGCCGATGCCCTTGGACAGCCGGTCGTCAGCCGCCTTCATCAGCACCATCAGCGCATAGAGGCGCCTTTGGGCTTCGGGGGATTCGATGCGGGTCATTGCGTAGTTCCGTTGTGGTGCAGTCTGGTTGATGCCTCTGCGGTCACGCGCCCGACCATGGCTTCACCTTGAGGAAGCCGCCACCGTCGACGCGCAACTGTTGCCCGGTGATATAGCGCGCGGCGTCGGAGGCGAGAAACAGCACCGCCTCGCTGATGTCCTCGGGTTCGACGTAGGGGATCGGCATCGCCTGCACGAACGGGAAAATCGGCTCGGCGTCCTCGCGGGTGGGCTCCTTCAAGTCGGGCCGGAACGCTCTATACATCGGTGGGCTGTGCAACATGTCGGTGTTGACGTTCGTCGGGTGCACCGCATTCATCCGGATGGAGAACGGCGCCAGTGCTCGAGCGAAGTCGTTAACATAATGCGCCGCAGCGAGTTTCGCGAAAGCATATCCGGCCCCGCCGGGACCTCCGTCGATGCCGGTGGTGTTCATCGAGGACATGAACGCGGCGTTGGATCCGATCACGATGATCGACGCGCCTGCTTGTAGGTGCTTGATGCTCGCATGTACGAGGTTGAGCACGCCGACCAGGTCCACGTCCACGGCGTCGGCGAACGCCTTCGGCGGTAGACCCGCGGTGAGCGGGCAGATGCCCGCATTGGCGATCACGATGTCGAGGCGTCCGAGTTCGGCGACGCCCTGATCGATCGCGGTGGACAGGGCCACCCGGTCGCGGACGTCGGCTATCGCAGTGAAGGCGCGCTGACCTTCCTTCTCGACCAGCCGCGCCATCTCGTCGAGATCCTCCGGCCTGGCCAATGGGTACTCGTTGGTGTCGATGTCCTCGCAGAGATCCACCGCAATGATGTCGGCACCCTCGGCGGCCAGCATCCGTGCGTGCGACCGCCCCTGACCCCGCGCGGCGCCGCTGATCACGGCTACCTTGCCTGTCACCCTTCCCATTGCTGATCCTTTGTCCCGGTGCCTATTGGTTTCGCGGGCCGGCGAAGTGCCTATGCCGCTGGGAGGAATCGCCCGGTTGTCGCAGGCTCCAGTGCCATCGCATCGGGGGTCGGGATCTGACCAACGATCGGCTCCATCGCATCTCTTCCACGAAAACCTTCGCGTGGCTGTAGCCGGGCTATCAATATCCCTTAGAGTAACTAGAATACCTAAAATAGCAAGGACAGAGTCCGGACGAGGGGGTTGGCGATGTCAGGCGCGCGCAGTGGCGTCCTTCAAGGGGTGCGGGTTGTCGAATTGGCGTCGTGGACCTATGTGCCGTCGGCCGGCGCGGCCCTTGCGGACTGGGGCGCTGACGTCATCAAAGTGGAGGGTGTCGCCTTCGGCGACCCGGGGCGAGCCCTGGTGGTCGGCGGGTTCACCCGTGCAGCGGCCCGCCCGGACGCCGACTTCATCCTCGAGTTGGGTAACCGCGGCAAGCGCAGCATCGCGATCGACATCAAGTCCGAGACGGGCCGCGAGTTGTTCGGCCGCCTGTTGGCGACTGCGGATGTCTTCTTGACCAACTGGCTGCCCGGCGCACTGGAACGGGCCCGACTGACCGTCGACGACATTCGCGCCTTCAATCCGAAGATCATCATTGCGCGCGGCACCGGCCTGGGGGTCCGCGGCCCGGATCGCGATCGCGGCGGCTTCGATGCCGCTACCTACCTGGCCCGGGGCGGCGTTGCCTACACACTCACGCCTTTCGGTACCGATACACCCGCAGTCCAGGGCCCCGGGTTCGGCGACCTGCAGGGTGGGGCCACGCTGGCCGGCGGCGTGTGCGCGGCGTTGTTTCACCGGGAACGCACCGGTGAGCCGACGATCGTCGACTCGTCGCTACTGGCGCAAGCGATGTGGTCCATCGCGCCATCGATTTCGGCCGCCGATTTCTTTGACATCGACGGCATTCCGGGGGCACCGCCCGGGTTGGCCATCAATCCGCTGGTGAACCGATACAAAACCAAAGACGGCAGATGGATCCAGCTGGTCTTCTTACAGCCCGACAAATTCTGGGTCGGTTTCTGCGAGCGTATCGGCTTGTCGGAGTTGGCTACCGACGAACGATTCGTACCGTCGAGCAACCTGATCGCGAACGCGGCCGCGGCGACCGAGATTGTGGCGAATGTGTTTGCCAGCCAAGACCTCGCGCACTGGCAGAAAGTGCTCGAGAGCGAGCCCGGAGTGTGGGGGCCGTTGGCGACGCCGCGAGAGACCCTCAATGACCCACAGGTCGAGCCGAATGGCTACGTCGTGACCAACGTCGACGACAATGGTGAGAAATACCGAATCGTCGCTGCGCCGGTCCAATTCAACGAAACTCCGCCACTTCCCGCGCGCGCTCCCGAACATGGTCAGCACACCGAGGAGATTTTGCTCGAACTCGGCGTCGAGTGGGATGACATCGCTAAGGCGAAGGACCTCAATTCCATCCTGTGATGACACCCTCATCGAGGCCCGCCAAATACCCGTTGCTCCCGGCGATTGCATAACCCGACCAATATCCATCGGTATGAATGAGTCTCGCGTTACATCTGACGCCGAATAGTGGCGGGTCCGGTATCGACACGGTCACAAGCAGATATCGATGTCCACGGCGGTATGGCATAACTGCGTCGTTCCACAAATCATGGCACAGTGCGCCTTTGAGAATCCCGATAGTGAGTTATGCGTTCTCGCAAGGATTCTTGTTCGCTATGTCGGGTAGTGGATTTCGTTGGGCGCAACAGGAGGTATGCACAGCATGGCGAACTGGGTTCCCGCACAGACTTCGTGTGGCCCGAACTCCAGCCGCATTCTCGATACCGCGCGGGGGATCATCATCGGACTACGTCGGTGCCGTTCGGAGACCGCCTTCGACGAACTGCACAACGCGGCAGTGCGTCACCGGGTCCCGGTATACGCAATGGCATGGGCGCTCGTACACCTCGCTGGCGAGGGCGAGAAGACGTCCAGCTTCACAGAGGCGCAGTCGGCTGCGCGCTATGAGTGGGGTCAATTGTTCACCGGAGCGGCAGCTCTGAGCTGTTGACAGGTGACCAAGAACTTGGCGCGGCCGGGGTCCCTGGGGGGTACCACGGCCGTGCCAACCATTGCGAAGAGCCCGCCGATCTAAAGCCGGTAGAGCACGCTATTTTTCCGCTCGAACTCCAGTGGCCGGGACGGTCACGGCGCCTACGGCGCCGTCGCAAGACAATCAAACCGGCGATCAAAGCGAGCCGCGACCGGTCATAGCGGCGGTCCGTCAGCGGATCTTCACCGCTCCTTCACGCCTCGTCAACGAGTCCACGCGGGTGAGTCGGCCGCCGTGCGCAATGCTGCGATGATGCGCTGTTCCTTTTCCAGGAAGCGCTCGGTGGGCGCCGGCACCGAGATCGCAACCACGTTCTCGCCCAAGGTTCGTCGCGCGATAGCGGCTGCCGAAATCCCCTGGGTGTGTTCCCCGCGATCGAAAGCAATCCCGGTCCGCCGGATCTCGGCCATCTCGCGGCGCAACCGGTCGGCGACGCCGGAATTGAACCGGGAGATCACTGCCTCCGCCTCGGCGTCGTCGAGGGTCGCCAGCGCCGCCTTGCCATTGGCGGTCACCTCCAGTGGGAACCGCACGCCAACGGCAGAGACCGCGCGGAGCCGGTGCGACGATTCGATCTGGTCGACAAACCACATCCGCTGTCCACGCAAGACGGACAGATCGACGGTTTCACCGTCGGTCGCACCCGCGACCCGTTCGATTGTCGGCCGGAACAGCGCCGAGACGTGCGCTCCGGCCGCGCTACCTAAACCCAGCAAGCGCTCACCCAACGAGAAATGGCCTCGCGCATCGACCTTGGCCAACCCGACTTCCACCAGCCCTACCAGCAGCCGGCGCGCCGTGGATTTGGCCAGCCCAAGTCGCTCACCGAGATCAACCAGCCGGAGCTGTCCGGGCTCGGCGGCGATCTCGTCCAAGGCGGCGGCGGCGCGGCGTAGCACCTGGATGCCTTCGTCGCGATTGGTGGGCGGAGTGGGTTCCGTGGGCGGCACAATTCCACTATAGTGTTCCGCATTCCGAACTACATTGAACCGGAATATGGATCAAAGGAGCTCCAGATGAGTGCGCTACCTGCAGGGCGGCACTTCTTTCGCAGCGACGAGGGATATGAAGCCGCCCGCCGCGGCACCGTGTGGAACCAGCGCGTGCCCGAGCGCTACCCCGACGTGATCGTTGCGGCCGTCGATACCGACGACGTCGTCGGAGCGCTGCGCTACGCAAAGGCCAACGGGCACAAGGTCAGCATCCGTTCCGGCGGCCATAGCTGGGCGGCAAACCACCTGCGCGACGGCGCGTTGCTGATCGACGTCAGCCGGATCGACCATGCGAACATCGACGCCGAAAAGGGCATCGCCGTCGTCGGTCCGGGCAAAGGCGGCAGCATCCTGATGAGTGAGCTGGAAGCCCAGAATCTCTTCTTTCCGGCCGGGCACTGTAAGGGCGTTTGCGTCGGCGGCTACCTCCTTCAGGGTGGCTATGGCTGGAACAGCCGAGTCTGGGGGTTGGCGTGTGAGTCCGTGATCGGCCTGGATGTCGTCACGGCCGAAGGCGAGCAAATTCACTGTGACGCAGACAATCACGCCGATTTGTACTGGGCCGCGCGCGGCGCCGGCCCCGGCTTCTTCGCGGTGGTGACGTCGTATTACCTCAAGTTGTACAAGCGGCCCGGCGCCTGCGGCACCAGCGTCTACGTCTATCCAATCGAGCTCGCCGACGAGATCTACACGTGGGCGCGCAACGTCAGCGCCGAGGTGGACCGTCGCGTCGAAATGCAAATCGTGGCAAGCCGAAGCGTCCCGAGTATGAACCTGGAGAGCCCGGCCATCACGTTCGCGTCACCCGCGTTCGCCGACACCGACAAAGAAGCCGAGGAGGCCCTGGCGATCTTCGGAACCGTGCCGGTGATTGACAAGGCACTGGTCAAGATCCCTTACATGCCAACCGATATGCCGACCTGGTACACCGCCGTAATGAGCAATTACCTCGCCGACCACCGCTACGCCGCCGACAACATGTGGACGTCGGCCCCGGCGGAGGATCTGCTGCCGGGGATTCGCAACATCATCGACACGATTCCGGACCACCCGTCGCACTTCCTGTGGCTGAACTGGGGGCCGTCACCTAATCGCCCGGACATGGCCTACAGCATCGAAGACGAGGTGTACCTGGCGCTCTACGGCGCCTGGAAGAACGAGTCCGACGACGCGAAGTACGGCGACTGGGCGCGCTCCAACATGGCCGCGATGTCGCATCTGGCGACCGGCATTCAGCTGGCCGACGAAAATCTCGGCCAGCGCCCGGCCCGGTTCGCCAGCGACGAGGCCATGGTCCGCCTCGACAAGATCCGAGCCGACTACGACCCAGATGGCCTGTTCAACCCTTGGATGGGGCGACTCTGATGGCCGGCGACCTCTACCTCGGCTACCGCAACGACGATGTGAACACACCGTTCGGCAAATTCTTCAATCCCGAAATGGCCGCGTTACCAAAACATGTCGTCGAAGCGCTGCAGCATGGCCCGCAAGGTGGGATGGCCTTGGTCGCGTTCGACGACGCCGCGACCGTCGCCGCCGCGGGATACCAGCAGACCGAGAACGGCTACGGGGTTCTCGATGATGGCGGCTATCACGTGTCGGTCCGCACCGACATGCCAGGCGTCACGCCGGGGATGTGGTCGTGGTGGTTCGGCTGGCATGGCAGTGACACCCGCCGTTACAAGCTGTGGCACCCGCGGGCACATCTGTCCGCCGCGTGGAAGGACGGCGACGACGACGCCGGCCGCCAAGGCGCCCAGCGCTACATCGGTCGGTGGTCGTTGATCAGCGAGTACATCGGCTCAACAATCCTCAATGGCGCAATTCAATTCGTCGATCCGGCGGCGATGGGCTGTCCACCCGACAGCGCGGATGCGGTGGCGATCTGTGCGCGGCTGGGCGCCAGTGATGCCCCGGTAGATGTCGGATGGTTCATCCACCACGTCCGGTCGACCTCGAGCGGATCCGAAATGCGTTCCCGATTTTGGATGGGCGGGCCTCACATCGCCGTACGCAACGCTCCCGGTGTTGCCTCAAAAGCATTGCGCCCCATCGCGTCTCGCATACTCGGCAACCCGGAGACCAACGCCCGAAATCTGCTGGTGCACTGTGCGCAGGAAATGAACCACCTGGCTGGCTTCCTGCCCGAGCTACACGCGGCTTTCGGTGACGATTAACGCCCGTTCAGCCCGCGCTGGTGAAGGCGGGCGTGACGAAACGCTCTACCAGCGCACGCTCGGTCTCCTCGTCGCCGACCGGCCAGTACATCAGTGACAACACGATGCGTACCACCCACTGAGCGGCCTGCTGGTCGCCGTTGGTGAGCCCGGTGAGATCCGTGGCGAATGCCGCCAACAGCGGCGATCCCGTGAGCCAGGCGATATCGTCGGCCCGGCCCGGACTGGACATCAGCTGATACAGGGGATCGGCCCGGATCAGCTTGAGCGCCACGATGATCGCGGTGACGACTCGCTGCGCGCCGCTCATCGCGTCGACGGTCTGACGCACCGATTCAACGATCCGTGCTGCGGCGCGGGTGGTGACTGCGTCGCGGATTTCCGCCTTGCCGCCGGCATGGCGGTAGATGGTGGCGCGCGAACAATGGACGCGCTTCGCCAATGCATCGATGTCGAAGCCCTCTGGCCCCTCGCGGGTGATCATCTCGGTGGCGGCCGCATAGATGCGTTCTGCGGCAATTGTGCGGCGATCGCCCCCGACCAACCAATCGTCACGCGACACCAGTCACCGCCCCTTTGCTGCGAGAAGTAAGAACGTCTGTATCTCAGGTTGAGACAATAGTAACTATTCATCTCACCATCGTCGCAGGTCGTTGATCCCTGTTGAGACGATCGGACGCGGCGCCCCCGACAGCGGCTTTCAACTTTCCGTACGCCCATTGACGTGGGGATATCCGGGTTCTCACGCTGGGGACGTGACCGTCATAGCCCACCCCGGCACGTTTTTCGGCGCCGAATCTCTGCAGGACCCCTACCCGCTGTACGAGCGCATGCGCGCTGACGGGGCGGTGCACCAAATCGGTGACTCCGAGTTCTATGCCGTGTGTGGCTGGGATGCCGTCAACGACGTGATCGCCCGACCCGACGACTTCTCGTCGAACCTCACCGCCACGATGACCTACACCACCGACGGTGGCGTGAAGGCGTTCGACATGGATGCGCTGGGCGGACCGACGCATGTGCTGGCCACTGCCGACGATCCGGCGCACGCCGTGCACCGCAAGCTGTTGGTGCGCCACCTGGCGGCCAGGCGGATTCGCGCAATCGAGCAATTCGCCGCGGACACCGCGGACCGGTTGTGGCGCCAGGCGCTGCGCGATGGGCGCATCGAATGGATGGATGCGATGGCCAACCGGCTACCCATGATGGTGGTGGCGGAACTGATCGGGGTGCCCGCCGCCGACACCGCGCAACTGATGAAATGGGGATACGCAGCGACCCAGACGGTCGAGGGACTCGTCAGCGAAGAACAGCTGACCGCCGCGGGTATCGCCGTGATGGAGCTCAGCGGCTATATCAACGAGCAGTTCGACCTCGCCGCGGCAGATCCCCAGGACAACCTGTTGGGTGAGCTCGCCGCTGCCTGCGCGTCGGGCGAGGTGGACACCGTCGCCGCCCAGGTGATGATGGTGATTTTGTTCGCCGCCGGGGGAGAGTCGACGGCATCGTTGTTGGGGAGCGCGGCCTGGATACTGGCAAACCGTCCCGATATCCAGCAGCAGCTGCGGGAAAACCCCGCGCTGCTCCCAGCATTCATCGAGGAGACGTTGCGCTACGAGCCCCCGTTCCGGGGCCACTACCGACACGTGCGTAACGGCACCGTGCTGGCCGGGGTCGAGTTGCCCGCCGACTCGCACCTGCTGCTGTTGTGGGGGGCTGCCAACCGCGATCCGGCTCATTTCAAGAAGCCCGGCGAGTTCCTGCTCGATCGCGCTGAGGTCAAGGGGCACATCAGTTTTGGTAAGGGCGCGCACTTTTGTGTCGGCGCTGCGCTGGCGCGCCTGGAAGCCACGATCGTATTGCGGCTCTTGCTCGACCGGACCTCGGCGATCGAGCAGGCCGACGTCGGGCGTTGGATGCCCAGTCTCCTGGTACGTCGTCTCGAACGACTGGAGCTAGCCGTCAGATGACCCGCAGCTATTTCCCGGGCGGAAGTTGGCGTGGGCCTTCGGGGGAACGCAGTTCGCGCGGCCCCTTGCGCTCGGTCAGTTCGCGCGTACGGCCGCTATCGGCCGGCCCCAGCTCCAAGCCGTCGGTGTCTTTGACCGAAAGCCGTAACGGATTGCTCCCTCGGTGCCTGCCTAGCTGCCGGGTGGGGTAATCGCGAGCCTCATGCTGTCCGTGCGACGAGGGGATCCGCCCGGGGTGCGCCGCATCCGTGGAGGACGGCCCCGACGACGGCTGGCCGGCGTCTGAGCTCTCGGAGTCCATCGTCACTTTGCGAGTGCGCCGCAGGGAAAACGTAATCTCCTCGACTTCTTCGAACACCTGACGCGCGGTGCGCAGCGGCGCGGTGCTGTTGTCGATCGCCCGCGCGACGAAGGGCGGCACCAGCGGGCGAATCCAGCGGGCCGCCGCCCGAGTTGCATCGGGAAGGGACGGGATTAGCGGCGTGACGCGCTCGTCCGGCACTTGCACCTCGGCGGCCTGCTCGACCTGTGCCGGTAGGTTCTCCACCTCCTGCGGCGCCTCAGCCTCGGAATCCTTTGCGCTGGCCGGTAATTCGGCGATAGCTCGGCTGGCTGCCTCTGCTTCGGCAGCGATCGGCAGGTAGATGTCTTCCTCCACCGGTTCGAAGGTCCGTTGCGATGACGCGGTCTGCGGCGCCTCGATGGCGTCGGCGACTCGCCGGCGTTGCTGCTCCCGGTCGATTTCGGTCTGCGCCTCGATGGCGAGTCGAGCCTGGGTGAGTTGATGTTCGGCCCACAGGATTTCGGCCTCGCGGCGAATCTCGGCCTGCTTGACCGCGACCGCGGTGTCCGCATTGAGTTCGGCGCGTTCACGGTCCGCGCGTGCTGTCGCATGACGATCCTGGGTCGTCTCGCCGCGCCACATCCGCAGGATCAGGGGCAGCAGGTAGACCAGCACGAAAAAGGCGATCGTCAACAGCCGCAACATCAACGCCCCGGCACTGGCGAAGGTGAGGTCGTTCATCGCCAGCCAGCGTGCGCCGAGTCCGCCCGGGCCCGCATCGGCGAGCAGGCTTTGCCGCGCCTCGGTGACGGCCTGCTCCTGGCGGCTAATTGTCGCGTCCAATTCGGGCGCCTGGCGGTCGCGGGCCGCCAATGCATTGTCGAGCTGACGCTGAGTATCGGCGAGAAGCTGGTTAGCCGTTCGGGTTTCGGGACCGGAGCCGGGAACACCGGTGATCCGAGTCTGTGGGCACGCCGGGCTGGGGTGGTATTCACAGCGCGCGATGACCAAGGCGTTGTCCTGGTTGTCGCGGGCCTGCGCGACAGCGTTGTCGAGCCCGGCGCGCGCATTCCGCGACTGTTCCAGCGTCTCCGAGGCCTGCACGACGGCCGGCGCCGAGTCGGCGGTACGTAGCGCCCGATCGTCGAGGCGGTGATCGATCGAGCGCGAAAACACGGCGAGCGCGGCCAGTTCGCCGACGACAACGCCGACTGCCACGGCAACAACCGCGCGGCCCGCGATGCCGGCCCAGCCACGGTGCGGGCCGCCCGCGATGCCGCGAGTCACCGCGCCAACCAGCAGACCGAAGACAAGCGTCAACGCGACGACCGCAAACAGCGACCAGCGGGCCGACCCGTTCACCGCCAACGCCGCGACCAGCCAGGCCAGCACGGCTCCGAGCAGCACCACCGCGCCCGCCACGGCGTGGGTGGACCTCTCGTGACGCTCACCTAATTCGCGCCAGTGTCCGCCGCCAAACCAGGTCAGAACCCCCTCGAGCCGGGAGACGGCTGAGTGCGGCTCAATCATTTCGTGGGTGCCCATCACACTCCAACACCTCCAGTCGTCAAGCCTCCCAGGCCAGCGGCCGACACACCGAATCGAAGCGCCGACGTGTGGCGTTGTTCACAACTCAATGGAATGGGGGTCGGACCTTCCCGCCGGCCGGTCTCAGCAGGTGGTATCCACCGCGAAATTCCTGCGACGCGGACGGATCAGCGAAGATTCCGGCAAGTACCGTGAGACGGTATAAGCCTATGCAAAACCACGAGTATGTCACCTACGAAGAGTTCGGACGCAGATTCTTCGAGGTCGCCGTCACGCCCGAGCGTGTCGCCGCGGCTTTCGCCGAAATTGCCGGCAGCGAGTTCGCCATGGAGCCGATTGCTCAGGGACCCGGTGGGATTGCCAAGGTCAGCGCAAACGTCAAGATCCAAGAGCCCCGCGTCACACGACGTTTGGGTGACAGCATCACCTTCGTCATTCACATTCCTCTGTCGATCGACCTACTCCTGGACTTGCGCCTCGACAAGCAGCAGTTTGTAGTCTCCGGAGACATTGCATTGCGTGCGACCGCACGTGCCGCCGACCCGTTGGTGCTGATTGTCGACGTCGCGAAGCCACGGCCGTCCGATATCACCGTCAATGTGTCGTCGAAGTCGTTCCGCGGCGAGATATTGCGCATTCTGGCCGGCGTCGACGGCGAGATTCGCCGATTCATCGCTCAGTACGTCGCCGACGAAATCGATGCACCCCAATCGCAAGCAGCCCAAATCATCGATGTCCAAGAGAAGTTGAACGAGGCCTGGCCCTAGGCTTAGCCGAGCCGAAATCCATTGAGCCACATGGTCGCAGCCGGAGCGGGATTCCCTTCTCGCCGCCAGTAAGGGTGGGTTAGTCTACCGCCGTGCGATAGCCGTTTCAGACTGATAGATCCAGCATGTAGAGGCTCACATGACCCATCGCTGGTTGGTCGCGGCAATGCTAGTCGCCGGATTGGCGATATCGGGCTGTTCTTCCGCTAGCAAAGCTACCAATTCGCCCGGATCCACAAGAAAGAGTTCCGCTTCCGCGCCTGTTACGACGGGGTCTCCGTCGAGCGAAACCACCGAGGCAGCACCGTCCACCACGCTAGACATCAGCCAATGCGTCGACGTCACCGGCGCGAACGCGGACCTGCTCACCGCGTCCGATAAAGATGGCGCCCGCAAAGCTGCCGACACCCTTGCGAAATACGACCCGCCGGCGCAGGTCAAGGAGCGATCGAACACTTCGTCACCACCGGCGGTGCTCACTTTGATGACCCGGACTACACGAAATACAACAAACTCGTCAGCGACTGGGTACAAGGCATTTGTCCGACGTAATCGTTGGCAGCAGTCGATCACGGGCAGATTGTTCAGGGTCCGGAGTTAGCTGAGTTGGCCGGGGACCAAGCGCGAAGTCATTGGGCGGGCGCGTTTACCGCCTCCCCATGCGGGGGTATGCGGTCCAAACAGTTTGGGGGCCCTAGGTGGTGTTGCCCGGTCCCCGTAATTTTCCGCCACGGTCTCATAAGGAGCGACAAACCTTGGCACAGGTAGATGTTTCGACGTCGTCGGATCTGGACCCTAGCGCCGCCTGGAAGCTGGCTTCCGATCTGGGTCGATTCGACGAGTGGATGACGATCTTCGGTGGTTGGCGCGGCGAGATCCCGTCGACGATCGAGCAAGGCACCAAGGTCTCGTCATGCATCAGGGTGAAGGGATTCCGCAACATCGTTCACTGGACGGTGACCCGCTACGACGAACCCAAATCGATTGAGCTGCAGGGCCGCGGCCGGGGCGGGATTCGCCTTACCGTGGCGATGAACGTTACTGATATACAGCCGGGTTCGACGTTTCAACTCCACGCAGACATCGGCGGAGGCGTACTCAGTGGGCCGGTGGGCTCGGTCGTGGCGCGAGTTCTGCGATCCGATGTGCGCAAGTCGGTGGAAAACCTCGCCGCTATGCAATAACCACCGGGGGATTACCCCGTCGGGTGACGCTATCCGAAACATGTTCTGGCTAACCGACTTCGAGGCGAAGACGCGCAATTTGCAGGCTCAGCGCGGATCGGGGGGCAACAGCCGGCGTACCGGGTGCGTTTCGATGGCATTGACCGTCAACGACCGTCGACTGATCCGCCATCCCGAGTCCGTCGACTCGTACTCGTCGTCATAGCGCAGATGCCAGGCCACATCGAGGACATCCTCGGCCCGCTGGGTCCAGTGATGTGCAACGCACGCGACCCGGCCTTGCGCCGTCCCGGGCCGCGACCCCGCGTCATACACCTCACCGACGATCGCGTGCTCGGTACGCGCCACCTCAGCAACCGATGCAACCGCGGTTGCGATGGCCTGTTGCCCGCGATGCGAATGAATCGGCTTCAGTTCGGCCGGCGGCGCAGGAACCGTCAACTCGGCCTCCGCTGTGAAAAGTGCTACCACAGCATCAAATTGGCGGTCATCGACTCCGGCCGCATATCGGTGTACCAGGTCGCTCAGCGCTGCTCGGTCGTTCGCTGAAAGAGTCATGACAGCCAAAGGCGTTGCGCGCCGGGGACCGGGGCAGGGGTGGATAACTTCATGGCACCTGAAGCTAACAGGCGATCGGCTAGATGGTTGGCGGCGCGAGTGCGGTACGTACCGCGTCGGCGAGCGCGGCGGCCCGACGATCGGTGAACACGTCTTCGAGCATGACCGGCCGGCCGTCGGGGCCGGTCAACGGGACCCGCCAGTTCGGATATTCGTCGGTGGTACCGGGTTGATTCTGGGTTCGCCGGTCGCCGACCGCGTCGGTCAGCGCCACTCCCAACAATCGGGACGGCGTTCGGCCTAGGTAGCGGTACAGGGCAAGGACGACCTGTTCGGGGTCGTCGTCGCTGCCGCCGAGCAGCCCCACCCGGCGAAGCTCGGCCATCCAGGCCGCCAACTCGGCTCGGTCGGATTCGAGCTCTTCGGAGGCGGGCCGGGTCAGCAATCCCAGCGACTCGCGCAACCGGACGTGCTCACCGGCCAGGTAACCGGCGGTCGGCGGCAGATCGTGGGTGGTGACCGACGACAGGCAGTACTCGCGCCAGCGCTCGGCGGGCAGCGGACCGCCACTGCCGTCCCGGTCCAGTTCGAACCACAGAATCGAGGTGCCCAACAGCCCCCTTAGGAGCAGATAGTCGCGGACCCACGGTTCGACCGTGCCGAGGTCCTCACCGACGATCAGCGCACCGGCGCGGTGTGCCTCCAGCGCAACGATCCCGATCATCGCCTCGTGGTCGTAACGCACGTAGGTGCCTTCGGTGGGCAGTGCGCTCTCGGGGATCCACCACAGCCGAAACAACCCGATGATGTGGTCGATGCGAACACCGCCGGCATTCCGCAGCACCGCCCGGATCAGTGCACGGAATGGCTGATACTCCTGCTCGTCCAGCCGGTCCGGCCGCCAGGGTGGCTGCGACCAGTCCTGGCCGAGTTGATTGAACTCGTCGGGTGGCGCGCCCGCGGTGACGCCCAGTGCCAGCACATCCTGCAGCGCCCAGGCATCGGCACCGTTTGGATGCACGCCGACCGCCAGGTCATGCATGATGCCCAGCGACATGCCGGCCCGTAGCGCCTGTGACTGCGCCGCGGCGAGTTGCTCATCGAGCTGCCATTGCAGCCAACGGTGGAAATCGACCGCATCCGCATGCTTTTCGGCAAATCGCGCCACTCCGATAGCGGAGGGGTGCTGCAAGAAGCCAGGCCAGGAATGCCAGTCGCCACCGTATTTCTCGGCCAGCGCGCACCAGACGGCGAAGGCGTCGAGCGCGCTACCTTCGCGCTCACGAAATGCCGCGTAGGCCAGCTCTCGGCCGGCCGAACGCGGGGCCCGGTAAACCAGCTTCAGCGCCTCCCGCTTGGCTGTCCAGGCGCTGTCGCGGTCGATGGCGTCGATCTGGCCGGCGTGCTGCTGGACGTCGTCCCGCAACCGGCGCAGCCGGCCACGTTTGGTCAGGTCGGCGTACTCGGGAATGGACTCAACGCGAAGATAAAGCGGGTTGAAGAAACGCCGCGACGTCGGAAGATACGGCGACGGTTCCATCGGAATCGTCGGTGTGGCCGCGTGCAGTGGATTGACGAGTAGGTAGTCGGCGCCGTGCCGGGAGGCGGACCACACCGCTAGGTCGGTCAGATCGGTGAGGTCGCCGACACCCCACGACTGCTCGGATCGCACGCTGTACAGCTGAGCGGCCAGGCCCCACGCCCGGCGCGCGCCTAGTTGCTCCGGCAGTCCGAGCCAGTCGGGCGTCACAATGAGCGCGGCGCTGGTTTCGGTGCCCCCAGAGCGCAGATGCAGGCGGTGATAACCCAACGGCAGGTCAGCCGGCAAGACAAAGCTGGCCTCGCCGACCCATCGCCCGTCCAGATTGAACGGGGACGTGAAGTTGTCGACTTGTTGCACGCCGCCGTGCACCGTGCCGTCCTCGAGCCGCAACAACACTTCGGCGGGATCACCGTGGGTCACGTGCACCCAGAACCGCGTCGGCGTGCCAGTGCGCGCGACGATGGTCGCCGGCAATCGACGTGCCCAATATGTGCGCAATTGATTGGTCAGCGCTTCGTTTCGGTCTTGCTCGGTGCCGGCCGCGATGCCGAGAGCCGCGAGCACAGCCACCAGCGTGCTCTCCGATACCTGCACCTGGCGGCGCGTCCAGTCCTCGTACCAAGTGGCAATGCCGAACCTGCCGGCAAGTTCGACCAACGACGGCGCGAGCTCAGTCATGCCGCCCATCTTGCTGCCAAAAGCCGTCCGGCACGATGCGGCCCGGGATCTGACCGCCGCGGCTTTTGCTGGCGGTCGATGACGTAGCAGGTCAGCTAAGTCGCCGAGAGCAGCACTGGTTGACAGGACGTGCTGGCCGTCCGTCGCTACGATCCCTTTGGAGACACGAATTATCCGGCCGGGGGATCCAGTGGGGAACTTGGAAACTGCCAGCTCAGTGGTGGTTGCTACCGCTGAGCCTGTCCCGGCCGCCGCTTTGCGGTCGGCTGCACGGGTGGACGCAGCAAGGCATGGCGGTAAACGCCACATTGCGCGGCGTGACGAGGTCATTGTGGGTGGCTTACGGTTATCGAGTGATTCGCGTGCTGGACGGTGTCCAGACGTTCTAGCAGACCGGATGGTGAATTAGTGGCGGAAGAGAGTCGCGGGCAGCGCGGCTCGGGGTACGGCCTCGGGCTATCGACGCGCACGCAGGTGACGGGTTATCAATTCCTTGCTCGCCGAACCTCGATGGCGCTGACCCGCTGGCGGGTCCGCATGGAGGTCGAGCCGGGGCGCCGCCAGACTTTGGCCATTGTGGCGTCCGTGTCCGCGGCCGTGGTGATCTGCCTGGGTGCGCTGCTGTACTCATTTATCAGCCCGGCCGGCCAGGTGGGTGATTCGGCGATCATCGCCGACCGTGACTCCGGCGCGCTATACGTCCGCGTGGGCGACAGGCTGTACCCGGCGCTGAACCTGGCATCGGCCCGGTTGATCACGGGGCGCCCGGACAACCCGCACCTCGTTCGGTCCAGTCAAATCGCCAACGTGCCGCGTGGTCCGATGGTGGGTATTCCCGGGGCGCCGTCGAACTTCGGAGCGAAGACGCCGACCTCGTCGTCGTGGCTGATCTGCGACACGGTCGCCGGTTCGACCGGGGTCGGCTCGCCGTCCGGCGTGACCGTCACGGTGATCGACGGGACACCCGATCTCAGCGGCCGCCGGCGAGTATTGAACGGCTCGGACGCCGTCGTCTTGAGCTACAGCGGGGATACCTGGGTCATCCGGGACGGGCGCCGGTCGCGGATCGACGCGGCGAACCGCTCCGTGTTGTTGCCACTCGGTCTGACACCGGAACAGATCAGCATGGCAAAGCCGATGAGCCGCGCTTTGTTTGACGCGTTGCCGGTCGGGCCCGAACTGACGGTCCCAGAGGTGCAGAACGCAGGCAGCCCGGCGACCTTCCCCGGCGCCCCCGGCCCGGTGGGGACGATCCTCATCACCCCACAAATCAGTGGGCCACAACAGTATTCACTGGTGCTGGCCGACGGTGTGCAGACCCTGCCGCCCCTGGTCGCGCAGATCATGCAGAACGCCGGCGGCGCGAACAACAGCAAGCCGATGACCGTCGAGCCGTCCGCGCTGGCCAAGATGCCGGTGGTCAACAAGCTCGATCTGTCGTCGTATCCCGACAACCCGTTGAATGTCATGGACCTTCGGGAGAACCCGGCGACCTGCTGGTGGTGGGAGAAGACTAGCGGCGAAAACCGGGCCCGGATCCAGGTGGTCTCCGGGCCAACCATCCCGGTGGCGCAGGCCGAGACGAAAAAGGTTGTATCGCTGGTGAAGTCGGACACCACAGGCCGTACCGCCGACCAGGTCTACTTCGGTCCTAGCTTCGCCAACTTCGTCGCCGTCACCGGCAACGATCCCGGTGCCAAGACGACGGAATCGCTATGGTGGGTAACGGATGCGGGCGCCCGCTTCGGAGTGGATGACACCCGCGACGTGCGCGAGGCGCTGGGTCTGCAGACCACACCGAGCCTTGCGCCGTGGGTGGCGCTTCGACTCCTTCCGCAGGGCCCGACGCTGTCGCGGGCTGATGCGCTGGTGGAGCACGACACCCTCCCGATGGATATGTCCCCTGCAGAGTTGGTGGTACCGAAGTGAAACGTGGATTCGCCCGGCCGACTCCGGAGAAGCCTCCGGTAATCAAGCCGGAAAACATCGTTCTACCAACACCGCTGAGCATTCCGCCACCGGAGGGCAAGCCCTGGTGGATGGTCGTGGTGGGGGTTCTGGTGGTCGGTCTGCTGATCGGCATGATCGCCATGACCTTTGCCAGCGGCTCGCACGTGTTCGGCGGCGCCGGCGCCATCTTCCCGATCTTCATGATCGGTGGTGTCGCGATGATGATGTTCGGCGGCCGGTTCGGTGGCCAGCAGCAGATGAGCCGCCCGAAACTCGACTCGATGCGCGCCCAGTTCATGCTGATGCTGGACATGCTGCGCGAGACCGCCCACGAGTCGGCCGACAGCATGGACGCCAACTACCGGTGGTTCCACCCGGCTCCCGACACCCTGAGCGCTGCGGTGGGATCGCCGCGGATGTGGGAGCGCAAACCCGACGGTAAAGACCTCAACTTCGGTGTCGTCCGCGTCGGTGTCGGTATGACACGTCCCGAAGTGACCTGGGGTGAGCCCCAGAACATGCCCACCGACATCGAGCTGGAGCCGGTCACCGGTAAGGCGCTTCAGGAATTCGGTCGCTATCAGAGCGTCGTCTACAACCTGCCCAAGATGGTTTCCCTGCTCGTGGAACCCTGGTATGCGCTGATCGGCGAGCGCCCACAGGTGCTGGCATTGATGCGGGCGATTGTCTGTCAGCTGGCGTTCTCTCACGGCCCCGACCACGTCCAGATGGTGGTGGTCAGTTCGGACTTGGACGAATGGGACTGGGTGAAGTGGCTGCCGCACTTCGGTGACTCCCGGCGCCACGACGCGGCGGGCAACGCCCGGATGGTCTACAGCTCGGTGCGTGAGTTCGCCGCCGAGCAAGCCGAATTGTTCGCCGGCCGTGGGTCGTTCACACCTCGCCACGCCAGTTCGTCGGCACAGACGCCGACGCCGCACACCGTGATCATCGCCGATGTCGTTGACCCACAATGGGAGTACGTGATCAGCGCCGAAGGTGTCGACGGCGTGACGTTCTTCGACCTGACCGGTTCTTCGATGTGGACCTCGGTCCCCGAGCGGACGTTGCGGTTCGACGACAAGGGCGTGATCGAGGCACTGCCTCGTGACCGCGACACCTGGATGGTGATCGACGACAAGCCGTGGTTCTTCGCTCTCACCGACCAGATCAGCGCCGCCGAGGCCGAGCAATTCGGGCAGAAGCTGGCGCACTGGCGCCTCGCCGAGGCGTACGAGGAAATCGGCCAGCGCGTCGCCCACATCGGTGCCCGAGACATCTTGGCCTACTACGGAGTTGACGATCCTGCCGAGATCGACTTCGACGCGCTGTGGGCTGCCCGCACCGACACGATGGGCCGCTCGAGATTGCGGGTGCCGTTCGGCAATCGCTCCGACAACGGCGAGCTGCTGTTCTTGGACATGAAGTCGCTGGACGAAGGCGGCGACGGCCCGCACGGAGTCATGTCCGGTACCACGGGTTCCGGTAAGTCGACGCTGGTGCGCACCGTGATCGAGTCGCTGATGCTCGCTCACCCACCCGAGGAACTGCAGTTCGTCCTGGCCGACCTCAAGGGTGGGTCAGCGGTCAAGCCGTTCAACGGGGTCCCGCACGTCTCGCGGATCATCACCGACCTCGAGGAAGACCAGGCGCTGATGGAGCGCTTCCTGGACGCGCTGTGGGGCGAAATCGCTCGCCGCAAGGCGGTGTGTGACAACGCCGGCGTCGACGACGCCAAGGAATACAACTCCGTGCGCTTGCGGATGCGCGCCCGCGGCCAGGACATGCCGCCGCTGCCGATGCTCGTGGTGGTCATCGACGAGTTCTACGAATGGTTCCGCATCATGCCGACCGCGGTCGACGTCCTCGACTCGATCGGCCGGCAGGGCCGTGCCTACTGGATCCACCTGATGATGGCCTCGCAGACCATCGAAAGCCGCGCCGAAAAGCTCATGGAGAACATGGGTTACCGCTTGGTGCTGAAGGCGCGTACCGCGGGGGCGGCGCAGGCCGCAGGTGTGCCCAACGCCGTAAACTTACCGGCCCAAGCCGGTCTGGGTTATTTCCGTAGGAGCCTCGAGGACATCGTCCGATTCCAGGCCGAGTTTCTCTGGCGCGACTACTACTCCCGCGGGATCACCATCGACGGTGACAATGCGCCGGTACTCGTGCACAGCATCGACTACATTCGCCCGCAGCTGTTTACCAACTCGTTCACCCCGCTCGAGGTCAGTGTCGGAGGGCCGGACATCGAGCCGCCGCCCTTCCTCGGCAATGGCGACTTGCTCGAGCCGGAGGGTGCCGAGGCCGAGGACGACGAAGGCATCAGGACGCCGAAAGTCGGCACCGAGATCATCAATCAGCTGCGCAAGATCGATTTCGAGCCCTACCGCTTGTGGCAACCGCCGCTGACACAACCGGTCGCCATCGACGATTTGGTCAACCGGTTCCTCGCCCGTCCGTGGAACCAGGACTACGGCACCGCACGGGATCTGGTGTTCCCGATCGGGATTATCGACCGGCCGTTCAAGCACGACCAGCCACCGTGGACGGTTGACACCTCCGGTCCGGGCGCCAACGTCCTGATTCTGGGCGCGGGCGGTGCGGGCAAGACCACGGCACTGCAGACGCTGATCTGCTCGGCCGCGCTGACCCACACGCCCGAGCAGATCCAGTTCTACTGCCTGGCTTACAGCGGTACCGCGTTGACCACGATCGCGCGTCTTCCGCACGTGGGCGAGGTGGCCGGGCCGACGGATCCCTACGGTGTCCGCCGGACGGTTGCCGAACTGCTGGCGCTGGTGCGCGACCGCAAGCGCAGCTTCCTCGAACACTCAATCGCCTCGATGGACGTGTTCCGGCGCCGCAAGTTCGGCGGCGAGCCGGGACCGGTGCCCAACGACGGCTTCGGTGATGTCTACCTGGTGATCGACAACTACCGGGCACTGGCCGAGGAGAACGAGGTGCTGATCGAGCAGGTGAATCAGATCATCAACCAGGGCCCCTCGTTCGGTGTGCACGTGGTGGTCACTGCCGATCGCGAATCGGAGCTGCGACCGCCGGTGCGTAGCGGGTTCGGCTCCCGGATCGAATTGCGCCTCGCCGCGGTGGAAGACGCCAAGCTGGTGCGGTCCCGGTTCGCCAAGGACGTTCCGGTCAAGCCGGGGCGCGGCATGGTTGCTGTCAACTACGTCCGACTCGACAGCGACCCACAGGCAGGCCTGCACACGCTGGTGGGCCGGCCGGCACTGGCCAACACTCCGGAAAAGATCTTCGAGTCCGACAGTGTGGTCGCGGCGGTCAGCCGGCTCGCGAGCGGCCAGGCACCTCCGGTGCGTCGCCTGCCGGCACGGTTCGGCGTGGAGCAGGTCCGGGAACTGGCTGCCCGAGACCACCGCCAAGGTGTTGGCGTAGGCGGAATCACTTGGGCCATTTCGGAATTGGACCTGGCGCCGGTCTACCTTAACTTCAATGAGAATGCGCACTTGATGGTGACGGGCCGACGCGAATGTGGGCGTACCACGACGCTTGCCACGATCATGTCCGAAATCGGCCGGCTGTATGCGCCAGGATCCAGCACCGCACCGCCGCCGCCGGCGGGGCAGCCCTCGGCGCAGGTCTGGCTGGTCGACCCGCGCCGTCAGCTGCTGACCGTCCTGGGCACCGAGTACGTGGAGAAGTTCGCCTACAACCTCGACGGCGTGCAGGCGCTGGTAGGTGAGCTGGCAGCGGTTCTGGCAGGTCGTCAGCCCCCGCCCGGGCTTTCCGCACAGGAGTTGCTGTCGCGGTCGTGGTGGAGCGGTCCGGAGATCTTCCTGATCGTCGACGACGTCCAGCAGCTGCCACCCGGGTTCGATTCGCCGCTGCACCAGATCGCCCCCTGGGTGACCCGGGCCGCGGACGTCGGGTTGCACGTGCTGGTCACCCGCACGTTCGGTGGTTGGTCGTCGTCGGGCAGCGACCCAATCCTGCGGGCATTGCACCAGGCGAACACGCCATTGCTGGTGATGGACGCCGATCCCGACGAGGGCTTCATCCGGGGCAAGATGAAGGGCGGCCCACTGCCCCGCGGTCGAGGCCTGCTGATGGCCGAGGACACCGGCGTGTTCGTCCAGGTGGCGGCGACCGAAGTCAGCAAGTAAGACGGCAGCTGCTGGGTTGGGAGTTCCGCGGGTCGGCCGCGGCTAATCCCAACTCAGCGGCAATGCCCTGAGTGCGAATGTTTTTGACGGAAAGAGGATTTCGGGCTTGTAGTCCGGCGGCACGTCGAAGTCGGGGATCTGCTTGAGCCATTCCATGACGATCACAGTCAGCTCTATCCGCGCCAGATGAGAACCCAGGCACCGGTGCGGGCCGCCGCCGAATCCCCAGTGCCGGTGCACCTTTCCGTCCATCACCAATTCGTCGGTCGACACTGAATCGGTGCCATCGCGATTGATCGCCGCCATGCACAACCGCACCGCAGTGCCTGGGGGCAACGTCATGCCACCGATTTCGACGTACTTGGTGGTCACCCGGGGCGCCACCGGCGCTGACGGTTCTAGTCGGACGATCTCTTCGATGAAAACCCTGGCCTGCCTGGGGTTGTCGCGAAGCATTGCGCGCAGTTGCGGCCTACGCGCCAATTCGAAGAGGGAGAACCCGATCGCCGCGGTCACGGTGTCCAACCCAGCCAGGATTAACAGGTGACTCATGCCCAGCAACTCGAGATCGGAAAAGTCGCCCTCGCCAGTCATCACTTTCGACAACATGTCATCGCCAGGGCATTCCCGACGCTCTTGGATTGCGGCGTTGAGGTATTCGTACAGCGCCTGCGCCTTCTCGATGTCGGACTGGTCGAAATGAGGGCCTTCCGCGTTCAGTGCGTTCTTCCAGTCGATCAGCCGGTCACGGTCCTCTAGCGGCAGACCATAAAGGTCTAGGAACACCTGAAACGGGTACAAGTTGGCGAAATCCGCTACCGCGTCGCACTCACCGTGAGCGGCAAGCTCAGCGATCATCTGGGCGGCATGGTGTTCAAGCACCGGCCGGGACCTGCTCAGCGCGTGCGGGCTGAAGTATGGCTGCAGTATCTTGCGGTAGCGGGTGTGCTCCGGCGGGTCGAACGCCAGTGGTACCACCGGCAGTGGGTAGCCGGGGGGCTGCAGCGCCAGTCGCGACGAGAAAACCTCGGTATTGCGCAGCGCGGCCAGCACGTCCTCGCGACGTGTCAGGTAGTACGCGCCGTTCATGAACACGACCGGGCCGGCGTCTCGAAGCACCTTCCATCCAACGCCGCGGTCGGCGCCCATCGGCATGGTCGAATATTCCAGCCGCGGTAGGTAGAAGTCGCCTGGCTTGTATTCGCCAGAGATGCTCATGCGCTCTATCTCCGCTTGTCGTCTGACATTTCGTTCCTAGTCCCCGACTCAGCCAGGCCCGCTTGGAACTGTGCTGTCACCGATTTTTTCAGGCACACCAATATCGCATGTGTTTCGCACACGCTCCAATCCGGCTGGTGGACCGTCGAACTGACCGCCCGCGATCGTTGGCTGATCTTCTAGAATTTAGCGGCCGACCGATTTACCCATCGATTGTCACGTCCGATCCGGCGCGATTCCGCGAAGGCGCCGGGGGAGGGAACCTTGTGAGGGTTCGTCTCGAGAAGTCGAAATGCGTGGGCCATGCCCAGTGCTACGCCGTCGATCCAGAGCTGTTCCCGATCGACGAGTCGGGGTATTCGATCCTCGAAGAACACGAAGTGCCACCCGAGGATGCGGAGTCGACTCGCGACGGTGTGGCCT
This sequence comes from Mycobacterium montefiorense, assembly GCF_003112775.1. GTDB lineage: Bacteria > Actinomycetota > Actinomycetes > Mycobacteriales > Mycobacteriaceae > Mycobacterium > Mycobacterium montefiorense. The sequence continues at coordinate 772,463 of NZ_BFCH01000018.1, forward strand.
CCTGTCCGGAGATGGCGCTCGTCCTCGAAGAGGACTAACAGCGCCGACGGCGACAGAACCGAAACACCGGTAAGCAAATCAAAGGTGAACAATCGGCCGCCGTAAATGAACACGAGTTAGCCGGGAATGAACAATGGTTGGCCTGGTGTGAATAATTGGCATTGCTGGTCGGCGGCGCCGGTATAAACCATTAATGTCTTCCACGAGCGGCAGTTCAGCCCAAGTGAGCTGTCGCTCGGTTGCTGACAGCGGGGGTAATCGAGGCAGGATGGGCATGTCGTTCCTGACCAGATACCGGGAAATATGGTGGTAGAGCACCAGACCGGGGATGGCGAACGGGTGCACCGGATCCTCCTGGATTGCCTACTTACTGGGTTTGCTGACCGACGGACGTTCGGCTCCCAGGAGTCAGCGGTCCGCGGGTAGCAATCGCTGCTGCGGCGGCCACCAATGGTTTGTAAAGGTTCTTACGCGATAGCCGAGATTGCCACCGCAATCCCGGCCAATTGAGGAGGACACGGTGTTTGACTTCGGAGCGCTACCGCCCGAAATCAATTCCGGACGCATGTACGCGGGTCCGGGATCGGGGCCGATGATGGCCGCGGCCGCGGGCTGGGACGGGCTGTCGACGGAATTGGCCACGGCGGCGAGTGGCTACAGCTCAGTGATTTCCGAGCTCACCGGTGCACCATGGATCGGGCCCGCATCACAGAAGATGCTTGCCGCGGTCGTGCCGTACGTGGGCTGGCTCTGGGCGGCGGCCGCTCAGACCGAGGAGACCGCCAGCCAGGCGCGGGCGGCAGCGGCCGCTTTCGAGGCGGCGTTCATGATGACGGTGCCCCCGCCAGAGATCGCAGCCAACCGCGTGCTGTTGATGAACCTGATCTTTACCAACTTCTTCGGGCAGAACTCCGCGGCGATCGCGGTCACCGAGGCCCAATACATGGACATGTGGGCCGAGGATACCGTCGCCATGATCGGCTACGCCGCGTCCTCGGCGGTAGCCACCGACGTGGACCCGTTCGAGTCACCACCCAACACCACCACCCCGGACGGCACCGCCGACCAGGCCGCCGCAGTGACCCAAGCGGCGTCGCAGCCCGCGTCCAATTCCGCGCAGGCCGTGACGTCAGGGACAACGCAGCTGGCCTCCAGTTCGGCTGCGCCGCAAGCGCTGCAGCAAGTCGCCGCGGCCGCGGCCGCCGATCCCGCTGCCGCAGATCCGCCGCCGTGGTGGGTCGGGTGGTTGACCATCCCGACTCCGACCAACCCGATGGGGCTCAACCCCGGCTTCTTCACGTTCTTCAAGAACATGGCCGGCTTCCCTTACTTCGGGGTGGGGCAGGGAAGCTTCGGCTACTCGATCCAGCAGCAGACGACGTTCGGTATCGGTAGCACCGCCGGCGCCCAAGGTGCGTGGTTCCCGACACCACAGTTCGCCGGCCTGGCAGCACTGGGCGGCGGCCACCCCGGCGGCGCCATAGCAGCCCACGCCGCCTCGTCAATCAAGGTCGGCGGACTGTCCGTCCCGTCAACCTGGAGCAGCGCCGCACCCGCACTCGAGGAACAGGCCCTACAAGCCACCACCGTCAACTACCTCGCCCAATCCGGCACCGGACCCGCCAACAACGGCGTCCTGCAAGGCATGCCAATGACCGGCGCAGGACGACGCGGCGCCGCAGGCTTCACCCACAAGTACGGCTTCAAACGAAACGTGCTCGTCCGACCACCATCCGCCGGATGAACCGCGATATGAATGCCTGGTCCACCGACGGGACCGTGCGAGCTCATTCCAGGATTATTCTGTTCTTCCAGCATTAAGGAGGCCACGGCATGTCGTTGGTTGATTTTGGGGCGTTGCCGCCAGAGGTTAACTCGGCACGTCTATACGCGGGCGCCGGCTCGACGTCATTGACGACAGCGGCCTCGGCATGGCGACACCTTGGCGCGGAACTGAATTCGGCCGCGTTGGGCTACGACAACGTGATCACTCAGTTGTCCAGCGAGGAGTGGCTGGGGCCTGCCTCGGCCGCGGCGGTCCAGGCGCTCACACCGTATGTGACGTGGATGAAGACCACCGCGGCTCAGGCCGAGCAGACCGCCCAGCAGCTGGCCTCGGCGGCGGCGGCGTTTGAGTCCGCGTTCGCCTCAGTGGTGCCCCCACCGCTGATCGCGCAAAATCGGGCCCTGTTGACCCAAGCGTTGCAAACCAACGTCTTGGGCCAGAACACCAACGTGATCGCCCAGCTGGAGTCGCAATACGGGCAGATGTGGGCCCAGGATGCGAGCACGTTGTACAACTACGCGGCCCAGTCCTCGACCGCGACCAAGCTGACCCCGTTCCAGTCGGCACCGGAGGTGTCTACCCAGGACGCTCAGGCCAAGCAGGACGCCGCGGTCTCGTCGGCGTCGGGGACTGCGGCGGGCAACGCCGGCAACACGACGGCGAGTGCGATCGAGCAGACGCCCAAGACGCTGGCGGCCGCGGCTACCCCTGCGGCGGCTACCGCCACGTCTGCCACCGACCCGTTCACCGAGCTGTGGTTCCTGTTGACTGGGCAGACCGTTTTGCCCAGCAGCTTCGCGACATTCGTCAACGGTCTGAGTCCGTTCGCCGGCTTCGCCTACAACGTCGAGGGTCTGCCGTACTTCAGCGTGGGTATGGGTAACAGCGGTGTGCAGATCGCCAAAAGTACCGGGCAACTCGGGGGTGCGGTGGCCAGTGCGGCTTCTGCTGCGCCGAAGGGTCTGGCCGGTTTGGGCGGAATGCTGGGCGGCGGCGCCCACGCGGCGTCGGTGGCAGCCGGTCTGGGCAACGCCGCCTCGGTCGGCCGGCTCTCGGTGCCGGCCGTCTGGTCCGGTGCGGCACCGGCGATCAGCCACGCCGCAGCCGTGCCCGTCAGCGCCATCAGCGCGGTCCCCGAAGCCGCCGGCTCGGGCAACCTGCTCGGCGGTATGCCACTGGCCGGCATGGGCGGCTCCCAGGGCTTCGGCGCCTCGGGTCCCCGCTACGGCTTCAAACCCACCGTCATGGCCCGCCCCCCCTTCGCCGGCTAACCACCCCCGATCGTCTGCACAGCACTTGAGCGGCGGCACTGTCTTCGCCCTGTCGAGCGGCTTGCCGGCCAGTAATCGCTGGCCAGCAGGCGCGGCGACGTTGGTCGCATCGCGGGGACCCGGGCAACTTATCGGCGGCGAGATTTTTACCGGCCAGCTACCGCCCCAACCCCCTGGCACCGCGCCTGCCAGCAGGCTTTCGACAACCACAGAGGTCAGACCTTGTCAGTACTATGATTTCGCTGCTCAGAGCCCCCAAAAGGGCCAAAACGCTGTTACTGTGTCGTTACTAAAAGTGAATTCGCCGTACCGTTCCGTGAACAATTGCGAACGGGCGGTCTTCGGAACAGGCTTTACGGAACACGGTCATCTACTCTCAGGCAGAGAGTTTGGGGATTATGGAGGAGGAACAATATGTCGTTCGTGACGACACAGCCGGAGGCTTTGGCCGCGGCAGCCGGAACCCTGACGGGAATCGGATCTGCTCTTAGCGCCCAAAACGCGGCTGCGGCGGCCCCGACGACCGGGGTGGTACCGGCCGCTGCCGACGAGGTCTCGGCGCTCACCGCAGCTCAGTTCGCTGCGCACGCGCACATGTACCAGGCCGTCAGCGCTCAGGCTACGGCGATTCACGAGCAGTTCGTGAACACGTTGTCGACCAGTTCCGGCTCGTACGCCGCGACTGAGGCCGCCAACGCCGCCGCCGCCGGCTAACCGGTTGGGTCATTTAAGGCTAGGGACGTCCCACACCGAAGTGGGCTCAACGCCAGTCACTCGGTGATCGGGCTAGCCGTCTGGAGCGGCTAGACGGTCCGGTGGGGGCGGGTTATGGGGAGGCAAACATCCTTAGGTATCCGGTCCGGCAGTCGCGTCAGCACTCGCAACTGGCCTGACCATCACTGTCCATCAGAACAAAAACTCGAGTAGCAAGTAATCGAAGGAGAAAGGCAATATGGCAACACGTTTTATGACCGACCCGCACGCGATGCGTGCGATGGCCGGCCGCTTTGAGATGCACGCGCAGACGGTGTCGGATGAGGCTCGCAGGATGTGGTCGTCGTCGATGAACATCGCCGGCGCGGGCTGGAGCGGTCAGGCTCAGGCCACTTCTTACGACACCATGGGTCAGATGAACCAGGCGTTCAACAACATTGTCAACATGCTGCACGGCGTGCGTGACGGGCTGATCCGTGACGCCAACAACTACGAGACGCAAGAGCAGGCCTCGCAGCAGGCCCTCGGCCACTAGCCGCGAAACTCGCTGCTACCCAAACACTTTCAAGGGAGGACGTAGATAATGTCGATCAATTATCAGTTCGGAGATGTGGACGCCCACGGCGCCCTGATCCGCGCGCAGGCTGCTTCGCTGGAAGCCGAGCACCAGGCCATCGTTCGCGATGTGCTGGCCGCCGGTGACTTTTGGGGTGGCGCCGGTTCGGTGTCTTGCCAGGAGTTCATCACCCAGTTGGGTCGCAACTTCCAGGTGATCTACGAGCAGGCCAACCAGCACGGCCAGAAGGTGCAGTCCGCGGGCAACAACATGGCCAGCACCGACAGCGCCGTCGGGTCCAGCTGGGCCTGACGCCCAAGACTTCAGGCGCGGCAGCACACCGGCAGTTCGGTGTGCTGCCGCGTCCTGCGGTTACCGTGCACTACGACCTTCTGAGGTACTGATGGACCAGCAGACCACCCGCACCGACATCACCGTGAACGTCGACGGCTTCTGGATGCTCCAGGCGTTACTGGACATTCGACACGTCGCTCCGGAGCTGCGGTGCCGGCCCTACGTATCTACCGACAGCAGTGACTGGCTGAACGAACACCCCGGCATGGCGGTGATGCGTGAGCAGGGCATTGTCGTCGGCGACGAGGTCAATGAAGAAGTTGCGGCGCGGATGCGGGTGCTCTCCGCGCCAGACCTGGAAGTCATCGCGCTGCTGTCGCGGGGCAAGCTCCTTTACGGCGTCGTCGATGACGAAAGCCAGCCCCCGGGTTCGCGGGATATCCCCGACAATGAGTTCCGGGTGGTGCTGGCCCGACGCGGTCAGCATTGGGTATCCGCGGTTCGGGTCGGCGCCGACATCACCGTCGACGACGTCGCCGTCGCGGACAGCGCGTCGATCGCGGCGCTCGTGCTCGATGGTCTCGAGTCGATCCACCACGCAGAGCCCGCGGCCATCAACGCGGTGAACGTGCCGCTCGACGACATGCTGGAAGCCACCAAGTCGTGGCAAGAGTCCGGCTTCAACGTGTTCTCCGGCGGAGACTTGCGACGGATGGGCATCAGCGCCGCAACGGTAGCCGCACTGGGACAGGCACTTTCGGACCCGGCCGCAGAGGTTGCTGTGTACGCGCGCCAGTACCGGGACGACGCGAAGGGCCCTAGCGCGTCGGTGCTTTCGCTAAAAGATGGCTCCGGTGGCCGGATTGCGCTTTACCAACAGGCACGGACGGCGGGTTCGGGGGAGGCCTGGTTGGCGATCTGTCCGGCGACCCCGCAGTTGGTGCAAGTCGGCGTCAAGACGGTGCTGGACACATTGCCTTATGGCGAGTGGAAGACCCACAGCAGGGTGTAACGAGAGTTCCAAACGTTAAGGCTTGTAAAGGTTTTGAACTCGGCGTGCGGCTAGGCCACGAAGGCGTCATACTTCTCTAATAAACAGTAAAAAATGAAACTAAGTGTCATCGGAATCATCTATCGCGAGGCAGGGTAAATGAAATTCGAAAACGTCGGACTGCCACTTTCCGGCGCACCGGAGACTAGATCGACCGAGCCCTCCACGCGACTGACGACCCGGAATGACACATTCACCATGACAGGGGGTGCGGCCCGATGACTGCGGTAGCTGACGCGCCACAGGCTGATCTTGAGGGAATTTCACAGCCGCGGGCAGTCGTAGTTGGCATCATGGCCGGCGAGGGTGTCCAGATTGGCGTTCTGTTGGACGCCAACGCCCCGGTGTCGGTGATGACCGACCCGCTACTGAAGGTGGTCAACAGCCGGCTGCGTGAGCTCGGCGAGACTCCGCTGGAGGCGACGGGTCGCGGTAAGTGGGCGTTGTGCCTGGTCGACGGGTCGCCGTTGCGGGCTACCCAATCGCTGACCGAGCAGGACGTCCTCGACGGTGACCGCTTATGGATCCGGTTCGTTGCCGACACCGAAAAGCGTTCGCAGGTGGTCGAGCACATTTCCACCGCGGTGTCGCAGAACCTCAGCAAGCGCTTCGCCGCGATCGACCCCGTCGTCGCAGTGCAGGTCGGCGCCTCGATGGTGGCCGCCGGCGTGGTCGTCGCATCGGTGTTGCTGGGCTGGTGGCGCTGGCATCACAACTCGTGGCTGACATCGATCTACGCGGCGGTCATCGCCACGATCGTGCTGGGCATTTCGACGATGCTGCTGATGCGTGCTCAAACGCAGGCCGATCGGCGCGTCGCCGATCTGATGCTGGTGAGCAGCCTTGCGCCGTTGGCGATCGCCGCCGCCGGGGCACCGCCCGGCGGTGTCGGGTCACCCCAAGCGGTGCTGGGCTTCGGTGTCCTCACCATTTCCTCGATACTTGCCCTTCGATTCACTGGACGCAGGTTAGCCCTGTACACCGCGCTGATCACTGTCGGTTCGGCGGCGACGATTGCGGCCCTGGCGCGGATGGTCGCGTTGACCAGCGCGGTGACGATGCTGACGACCGTCGTACTGGTCTGCGTGATGGGTTACCAGTGCGCGCCGGCCATGTCGCGTCGCTTGTCCGGCATCCGGTTGCCGGTCTTCCCGTCAGCCACCAGCCGCTGGGTGTTTGAGGCCCGGCCCGATCTGCCCACCACCGTGGTGCGCGGTGCCGGCGGGCCGCCGGTGCTGGAAGGCCCCGCTTCGGTGCGCGACGTGCTGTTGCAGGCCGAACGTGCCCGGTCGTTCCTATCGGGCCTGCTGGTCGGTTTCGGCGTGTTGATGGTGGTCTCGTTGGCGGGACTGTCAGATCCGCACACCGGGCAACGTTGGCTGCCGCTGCTACTGGCCGGCTTCAGCGCTGGGTTCCTGATGCTTCGCGGCCGCTCATACGTGGATCGCTTGCAAGCGATCACGTTGGCCGGCACGTCCGTGTTGATCGTCGGGACGGTAGTGGTGCGGTATGCGCTCGAGTTGCAGTCGCCACTCTCGGTGTCTGTCTGCGTGGGAATCTTGGTGCTGCTGCCGGCGGCGGGCCTGGTGTCCGCGGCCGTCGTGCCGAACAGCATCTACAGCCCGCTGTTCCGCAAGTTTGTGGAATGGATTGAGTACGTCTGCCTGATGCCCATCTTCCCGCTGGCATTGTGGTTGATGAATGTCTATGCAGCGATCCGGTACCGGTAACGGCAAGGTGTGGCGTAATCGCGCATCGAGTGCGGCTATCGCCGCACTCTTGCTGACGTCGGGTTCACTAGCCGGCTTACCGCCCGCCTACGCGATATCGCCGCCGACGATCGATCCGGCGGCGGTACCGCCGGACGGTCCGCCGGGGCCACCGGCACCGATGAAGCAGAACTCGTACTGCACCGAAGTCGGGGTGCTGCCCGGCACCGATTTCAAGCTGCAGCCGAAGTACATGGAAATGCTGAATCTGCAGGAGGCATGGCAGTTCGGCCGCGGCGCCGGGATCAAGGTCGCCGTCATCGACACCGGTGTGAGTCCGCACCCCAGGTTTCCGCATCTGATTCCCGGCGGGGACTACATCATGGGCGGCGACGGGCTGTCCGACTGCGACGCCCACGGCACCATCGTGGCATCGATGATCGGCGCGGCACCGGCGAACGGCGCGCCACCGCCACCGGTGGCGGGACCGCGCAAGCCGGTGACTATTCCCACCACCGAGCCACCGCCGAAAGCGCCGCCGCCCCAGACCGTGACCCTGTCACCGTTACCCCAGACCGTGACGATGGTTCCGGCCACGCCGCCATCCGAGGAAGGCCCGCCGCCGCCATGGGCACCGCAGCCACCACCACCGCCGCCACCGGCCGCACCGGCGCCGGCATCACCCTCACAGGCTCCGCCGGCTCAGGGACCACCACCGCCACCCGCGCCAGCTGCGCCGCCGGCCCCCGGAGCCGCTAACCACGGCGGCGGCACCGTGACGATCCCGAGCTACTCCGGTGGCGCACAGACGGTACAGGTCGGCAATCCGCGCCCGCTGGCGCCGACGCCGACACCCGCACCGCCTCCTGCACCACCAGCGCCGCCTGGGCGCACAGGGCCCGATGCCTACAGCGGCATTGCCCCCGACGTCGACATCATCGCGATTCGCCAGTCCAGCCAGGCCTTCGGCCTCAAGGACGCCTACACCGGCGATGAGGACCCGCAGACCTCGGCCAAGATCTCCGGCGTCGAGACGATGGCACGCGCAATCGTGCACGCCGCCAACATGGGCGCCTCGGTGATCAACATCTCCGACGTGACCTGCATGAGTGCACGCAACGTCATCGACCAGCGTGCACTGGGAGCGGCAGTCCGGTATGCGGCGGTCGACAGGAACGCCGTGATCGTGGCTGCGGCCGGCGACACCAGCAAGAAGGACTGCAAGCAGAACCCGATCTTCGATCCGTTGAAGCCCAAAGACCCGCGCGATTGGAACGCCGTCACCACGGTGGTGACGCCCTCCTGGTTCAGCGACTACGTCTTGACCGTCGGTGCGGTGGATTCGGAGGGGCACGCGCAGACCCAGGGCAGTCAAGGGCAGGGTCCGTCGAGCGTCGCCGGTCCGTGGGTCGGGATCGCCGCTCCTGGAAGCGACGTCATTGGGCTGTCGCCCCGCGACGACGGCCTGATCAACGCGATTGACGGGCCGGACAACTCGTTGCTGGTCCCCAGCGGCACCAGCTTCTCGGCCGCGATCGTGTCCGGGGTGGCGGCACTCGTTCGTGCCAAGTACCCACAGCTGTCCGCATACCAAGTGATCAACCGGTTGGAGCGCTCCGCACGGGCACCTGCCCGCGGCATCGACAACCAGCTCGGTTACGGCGTCGTCGACCCGGTAGCAGCACTGACCTGGGACATTCCCGACGGGCCGCTGAAGCCGCCACAGCAACTGTCGATACCGTTGAACGTGCCCAAACCGCCCGCGCACCGCGACATGCTGCCGGTGTGGGTGGCGGCCGGGGGATTGACCGGGGCACTCCTGATAGGCGGCGCAGTATTTGGTATCGCGACGTTGATGAAGCGCCGCAAGCAGCAACAATAAGGGCGGAGCAGCAAAAGCAATGAAGGCTCAGCGCAGGTTCGGATTGTCTTTGTCGTGGGCGCGAGTCACGGTGGTGTTCCTGGTCGTCGTCGCGATCCTGTTGGTCGCCAGTCACTGCCCCGACTCTTGGCAGGGCACCCACCACATCGCTTGGTGGGTGGGGGTCGGCATCTCGGCCATCATCACGCTGCTGTCGCTGGTCACCCATCACGGCCTCACCGTGACTTCCGGTTTGGCCGGATGGCTGTGGGACTGGTCCGCCGACCCAGGCACCACGCTGGCCGCAGGGTGCACCCCCGCGCTTGACTACCAGCGCCGATTCGGGCGCGACAAGGTCGGTGTGCGCGAGTATGACGGTCGCCTGGTCACCGTGATCGCGCTGGATGGCGATGACGACGCAGCAGCGCGGCACCGCCAGCGCAGTGCACCGCCGGCCAGCATCCTGGTCCGCTCAGTCGCCACCGGGCTACGCCAGTTCGACGTCCATCTCGACGGCATCGACATCGTTTCGGTGCAGATGCGCCGCGGCGGCAATGCCGCCGAGTTGTCCAAGCTCGACAAGTTGGGTCCCGAAGAGTGGGGGCTGGTCAGCGAGCAGCCCGCCTCCTACGTACGCCGCACCTGGCTGGTGCTGCGGATGAACCCGCAGTCCAACGTCGCCGCGGTCGCGGCTCGCGATTCGCTGGCTTCCACGCTGGTCGCGGCCACCGAGCGGCTGGTCCAGGATCTCGAAGCACCGGGGTGTGCGCCCCGGCCGTTGACCTCCGAGGAAATCGCCGAGGTGGACAGCGCTGTGCTCGCAGACCTGGAGCCGACCTGGAGCCGGCCGGGCTGGCGCTATCTCAAGCACTTCAACGGTTTCGCGACCAGCTTCTGGTTGACGCCGTCGGACATCACCACCGAGACGCTCGAGGAGCTGTGGCTGCCCGACGCCGAGGCGACGGTGGTGACTATCCAGCTCACCGCTGACGACGGTCGACCCGAGGTGTCAGGCTGGGTTCGCTATCACAGCGACAGCCGGTTGCCCAGGGGAGTGTCGTCCGGACTCAACCGGCTTACCGGCCGCCAGCTGGCCGCGGTGCGTGCCAGCCTGCCTGCTCCGACGACGCGTCCGTTGCTGGTCGTACCCACCCGGGGGCTGCTCGAGGACGATGATCTAGTGCTTCAGGTAGGCCAGGTGCGGGAGGACGCTGAGCGCTTGCTCGCGGATCAATGAGCCGCCCGCAATCAGTGGCGGAGGACGCCCGTAACGCGATGATCGCCGGTCTGTTGGCGTCGGGGATCTCCGTCAATGGACTGCAGCCCAGCCACAACCCGCAGGTGGCGCTGCGAATGTTCACCACGGCCAGCGCGCTCGACCCGGCGATGTGCGACGCGTGGCTGGCGCGATTGCTGGCGGGCGACCAAAGCGTCGAGGTGCTGGCCGGAGCCTGGACGGCGGTCGCCACGTTTGGGTGGGAAATCCGTCGGCTCGGCGTCACGGAATTGCAGTTTCACCCCGACGTCTCTGATGGTTTGTTTCTGAAGCTGGCAGTCATCAGCGTCGAGTCGCTCACGTGTGCCTACGCCGCGGTACTCGCCGAGGCGAAGCGCTACGAAGAAGCCGCCAAATTGCTCGATCGAGTCGAACCTCGCCAACCCATCGATGAAGAGCTCATCGCTTACGTGCGAGGCATTGTCTACTTTCGCACCGGACGATGGCCGGACGTGCTCACCCAATTCCCCGAGGGGAAGATCTGGCGCAACCCGGAGCTGAAGGCCGCCGGTGCGGCCATGGCAACCACGGCGCTGGCGTCGCTCGGGGTCTTCGAAGAGGCGGTACGGCGCAGCCAGGACGCGATCGAAGCAGATCGGGTGCCGGGCGCGGCCAATGTCGCCTTGTATACCCAGGGCATGTGCCTGCGGCACCTCGGTCGCGAAGAAGAGGCCATTGAGGTTCTGCGCCGGGTCTATTCGCGAGATCCGAAGTTCACTCCAGCTCGCGAAGCCCTGGACAATCCCAACTACCAGTTGGTGCTGACCGACCCGGAAACCATCGAGGCGCGAACGGACCCGTGGGATCCGAACAGCGCTCCGACTCGGGCCGAGACGGAGGCCGCTCGCCACGCTGAGGAGGCCGCAAGATACCTGGCCGAGGGCGATGCGGAGCTCAACGCGATGTTGGGCATGGAAAAGGCCAAACGGGAAATCAAACTCATCAAGTCCACGACAAAGGTGAATCTGGCCCGCGCCAAGATGGGATTGCCCGTGCCGGTGACCTCCCGTCACACCTTGCTGCTGGGCCCGCCTGGAACCGGAAAGACCTCGGTGGCACGCGCTTTCAGCAAGCAGCTGTGCGGACTAACGGTGCTGCGCAAGCCGCTCGTGGTGGAGACCAGCCGCACCAAGCTGCTGGGCCGCTACATGGCCGACGCGGAGAAGAACACCGAGGAGATGCTCGAGGGCGCCCTGGGTGCGGCGGTGTTCTTCGACGAGATGCACACCTTGCACGAAAAGGGATATCAAACGGGCGACCCGTACGGGAACGCGATCATCAACACCTTGCTGTTGTACATGGAGAATCATCGCGACGAGCTGGTGGTTTTCGGTGCCGGTTACGCCAAAGCCATGGATAAGATGCTCGAGGTGAATCAGGGTCTGCGACGGCGCTTTTCGACCGTGATCGAGTTCTTCAGCTACACGCCCGATGAGCTGGTCGCGCTGACCCGATTGATGGGCCAGGAGAACGAAGACGTCATCACCGAAGAATGCGCTCACGCCCTCTTGCCGTCTTACACCAAGTTCTACCTCGACGAGAACTATTCGGACGACGGGGATCTGATTCGCGGCATCGATACGCTCGGCAATGCCGGCTTCGTGCGAAATGTGGTGGAGAAAGCCCGCGACCATCGGAGTTTCCGTCTCGACGATGAGGACCTCGACGCGGTACTGGCCAGCGACATTACCGAATTCAGCGAGCTTCAACTGCTCCGATTCAAGGAGCTGAGCGGTGAAGACTTGCTTGAGGGTCTCAGTGCGGCAGTCGCCGAGAAGAAGTCGGACTAGCGTTCTCCCGCTCAGCAGTCGTAGTGCGGCCGACGGCATGCGCGTGGCTGCGGAGTGAATTGTTGCAAACGCCTCGCAGCTAACTTGACTCGTCCTGTGTTGAATACCACGATGGCCTGTGCAGCACCTCGTTAGGTGAGGCTTCCATTACGGATATAGGCCACTGACCTCAAACGTCGAAAGACGCCCAGGGTCAGGACAGCTCTTCCCGGATTAAGGGTTGAGCCCAAGTGGCTTCTGGCTTTGGGTCGGCCAGATACGCAGTGTGGTGCCGAAGCTCTGATGAGAGGGGTGCCGGATCCGGCGATTCAGCCGGATGTCCTCACCTCTTCGTGCAGAATGAAGGCATCTTGGTGTGCCCTGGCGTTGAGGAGGTGAGAGCGAAATTAGTCCCGGTGATAGTCCCAATTCTCGATCGATGATGTTTCGTTCGAGCCGATGCTGGCGCCGCTTTTGCCTAGCGGCCGCACCGAGCCAACCATACCCACGTTGCGGAATCGGTGTATGTCCTAGCTAATGTCGCGCCGCCGGCTCACCCTTTCCAAAAGGAGAACTCCGATGACCTTTGTCAACGTGGTGACCAATGCCGGTTCGCATGTGGCCACCGAGGCAGCCGACGCAGCCGTGACCTGTTAGCGCCGAGGGGGAATCATGCTGGATTTTGCGGCGTTACCGCCGGAAGTTAACTCGACCAGAATGTATTCTGGTCCGGGGTCTGCGCCGCTGTTGGCGGCGGCCACTGCGTGGAGCACGTTGGGCGCTGAAATGCGTTCTGCGGCAACTGCTTACGACGCGGTGCTGAGGGAGTTGATCAGTGCGGGCTGGTATGGTCCGTCGTCGGCGTCGATGCTGGCGGCGGCGGCTCCGTATCTTACGTGGCTGAATACCACTGCGGGGCAGGCCGAGCAGACCGGCATGCAGGCCAGTGCGGCGGCGACGGCTTTTGAAGCCGCATATGCGATGACGGTGCCCCCGCCGGTTGTTGCGGCCAACCGCACGCTGTTGCTGAATTTGGTGGCCTCCAACATTGTTGGGCAGAACTCCCCGGCGATCGCGGCGACTGACGCCGAGTACGCCGAGATGTGGGCTCAGGATGCTTCGGCGATGACCGGCTATAGCAGTGCCTCGAGCTCTGCGGCGCAGATAACGCCGTTCACCTCGCCGCAGTCCAACACCACACCTGACGGGGTAGCCGGACAAAACGAGGCAGTCAATCAGGCGGTGAATTCGGCGGCCGGCAACGCGCAGTCGCTGATGTCCGGTGACACGTTCTCTGCCCTCGATGTGGATCCTGCTGCCGCGCCCCAGGGGTCGATTATTGATTACTGGACGGGCTTCTTCGATGGGACCAACAACACGGCCTTGGGAAACTTCCTCAACAGTAACTTCTTCGCCAACTCGATCCTCAACGGCACGATTGCCGGCGGACCGTTCAACCCGCAAACCATCATTGGAACGGCAATCGGCGCTATGGGCACGCGTGCCACGGTGCTATCGGGCCTGGGGGACTTCGCCCTGAACGCGGACGGTCCCGGGTTCGCCGCCCTGGCATCCAGCACGGTCCCGTCGGCGGGTCTGACGTCGGCAACTGCTGGGGTGGGCAATGCGCATTTGGTGGGTTCGATGTCGGTGCCGCAGAGCTGGAGTAACGCGGCCAACATCAGTGCCGGTCAGGGGCCGGCCCCAGTCACTGGCCTCAGTGATATCGGGTCCTCCGGGGCACCGGCGGCGGGCGGGCCTGGCGGTGTGGCAGGGCCACTGGGTGGGACCGGTAAGAGGCTGCGCCGCGCGATTCCCCGGTATGGGTTTCGGCCGGTCGTTATGCCACGTCCGCCGGCTGCTGGATAACAGACTTCAGGAGGAGATGTCATGCTGAATTTTGGGGCGTTACCGCCAGAAGTCAACTCGGCCAAGATGTATATCGGTGCGGGATCGGGGTCGATGCTGGCCGCGGCTGCTGCCTGGAATGCGATAGCTACTGAGATGCGTTCGGCGGCAACTACTTACGAGTCAGTGATCAAGTCCTTGGTCAGTGAGGGCTGGCTGGGCCCGGCGTCGGCGAGGATGGCGGCCGCGCTCGAACCGTATCTGGCGTGGATGAGCACCACCGCCGCCCAGGCGGAGCAGGCCGGTGCTGGGGCTAACGCCGCCGCGGCCGCGTACGAGGCCGCGTTTGCTGCGACGGTGCCTCCGCCGCTCGTCACGGCCAATCGCACCCTGCTGGCGAATCTGGTGTCGAGCAACATCATTGGCCAAAATTCCGGCGCGATCGCGGCCACCGAGGCCCAATACGGCGAGATGTGGGCTCAAGATGCCTCGGCGATGACCACCTACACCGCCTCCTCGCGCGCAGCGACCCAAATGACGCCGTTTAGCCAACCGCAATCCGACACCACCCCGGACGGAGCGGAGCAGCAAGCCGACGCAGTTGCCCAGGCATTTGGCGGCGATCCGACCTCGCTTGCCGCCGCGGCAGGGGACAACATATTTACGCCCGGCTCGGGTTCCGACACCACCGGCCTCTCCGGGTTTCTGAACATGTTGAGCAATTCCAACCAGAATCTGCTGGGGGCCTTCCTCAACAACAACAGCGTGTCCGGCCTGTCAAACGCCTTCACCACCAACGGCATTCTGAACCCGACGACCTTCGTCGATTCACAGGTGGCGCTCAACGGCCTCAGTGCCATAGGTGCGACCACGTCAGGATTGGAGGATCTGGCTGCCGGCCTGGGTAGTGCCGGGCTGGCCTCATCGACGAGCCTGACCGGCGCGGCAGCCACCGCGGCAGTCGGACAGGCCAGCCTGGTGGGGGCCTTGTCGGTGCCGCCGACCTGGGCCGGTACCGGAGCAACCGTGTCCACCGTTGCGGCGACGACTCAGGTCGGCGCTGGGGCGTACCACAGCTTTGGTGCGGCCACCCCGATGGTGATGGAAGAGGCCGGAGCAGTGGGCATGCCCGGAGTGCCGCTGGCGGGCATTCCCGGTTCGCACGAGGACGAGTTCGCCGACCCGATCTACGGGTTCCGCCCCCGCGTCATCGGACGCCCGCCCGCCGCCGGTTAATCACAGATGAGAGTCCTATCGCTACTGACCGGCACCGTCGTCATGGTCGGCTTGGCCGCTCCTGCTCACGCCGATCCGGGTGACGACGCGTTCCTCGCTGCGCTTACGCAGGCAGGGATCAGCTATCAAAACCCGGACCGCGCGATCAAGGCGGGCCAAAAAGTGTGCGACCTGGCCAACTCCGGGACGTCACAGCTCGACATCATCCGGGACATTCGAGACCTCAACCCGGCATTCTCGATGGCCAAGGCCGCCAAGTTCGCCCAAGCCGCCGCCAACGCCTACTGCCCCGAACTCCTCGACACCAGTAGCGATACCGGGGGCGGCAACTAACAGCGGATGCCAGCCGATGGATGGTCGCTATAACCGGATAGCTAGCGGCGTTTGTTTCTCGATGTCACCGTACGGACAACGGGGCGGTCACACTACTCGACATGAGGGCGGCAGACTTACTTGACGACGCCATCTCACAGCAAACCTCAATAAACCTCGTAGCAGTTTTATATGTTTACGCTAGGTGAAATTTAGGGGAGCTCAGTGTGACCATTGACGATCAATTGGGTACCTGCGTTGTCGCGCCCGGGCGCCTCCGCGGCGGCCACGCACCCTCCCGATACCGGCGATGCGCTTGCCGCAGCGACCTTTTGGAGCGGCGGCAAGTCACGGCGGACGGGCCGAGAATTCGAACCGTGGGCCACGCGATTGCGTGGTAAATCGCGCCAACGCGGCGGCGGCGATGAACGAAAAATCCGTACTGGAAAATGCGGAAAATAATGGAAACATCGCCAATCATTGAGCCGAACAGTTTATGTCGTCGGGTGAAATTTGCACCCTTGCAATTCGATAGCAGGAAAAGTTGCAGATGCAATTGTGGATATTCGCCTGCATTGGCGGTTAACGCAATCAAGGCCCCGCGCTATAATACCGCGACATTCGTCAGTTGATAAATTCATCAGGAACTCTTAGAAGCGTCGCTGTGCTCCAGGATAATACCGATTCAACAGGTAGTATCGCCCCTATGATGTTAGCTGCAACGCCGTTCTGTGTCACACCCGGGCGTCGCATTAATACGAAATTATCCCACAATTATTGCCATATACATGATCCGATCTGAAACCCGGGGCCGGGTGGGAACCCTGAGAAATTCTTAACCCCGAGAGCCCGTGCTGACCGTCGTTAAACACGTGCCAAGCGGCCCGATTCGATGTATTTCATTAGAGCTGCGGCGAGTTTGCGGCCAGGGGTGCGAAACCGCGCCTACCATGGCGCCCAAAGGAGGGATCGGAGGTAGAAATGTTGGACTTCGGGGCGCTACCACCAGAGATCAACTCCGGTCGAATGTACGTCGGTGCGGGATCGGGGCCTTTGCTGGCCGCCGCTGCGGCCTGGGATTCGCTGGGAGCCGAACTGCATTCCTATGCGTCGGCCTACCTCTCGAGGATCCAGGGCCTGACCGTCGGATCATGGTCAGGTCCGGCGTCCATCTCGATGAGCGCCGCGGTCGCGCCGTTTGTGGCGTGGGCGACGGCATCCGGAGTGCAGGCGGAGCAGGCGGCCATGCAGGCCAGGCTCGCTGGGGCCGCCTACGAGACCGCGTTCGCTGCGACGGTGCCCCCGCCGGTGATCGCGGCCAACCGCAGCCTGGTGATGACGCTGATCGCCACCAACATTCTCGGACAGAACACCGCGGCGATCGCGGCCGCCGAAGCGGACTACGCCGAGATGTGGGCCCAGGACGCCGTAGCGATGTATGCGTACGCCGGCTCGTCGGCAGCAGCCACCGAGCTGACGCCGTTCACCGAGCCGCCGCAGACCACCGACCCGTCGGGGGTGGCCAGACAGGCCGCAACTGTTGCGGAAGCCGCTGCGACGTCAGATATCCAATCGGAGCTGTCTACGCTGATCAACGAGACGCCCGCATTGCTGCAATCCCTGGCAGCCGCGCCTTCGGCGACGGCAACACCGGCGTCGATCATCGACGATATCTACCCCCTCACGGTTAATCTCCGGTCCATTTTCAGCGCTATCACGGGCGCTTACAGCCCCATCGGGGCGATCATCCTGCCCGGTGGTTGGTGGCTGTTGTCCCTTCAGGCGCTTGGTCTGGCACAAAACGGGCCGGGCGTTGCGGAATTGCTCGGCGGCGGAAAGGACATCGTCGGAGGGCTGTCGCCGCTGGCGCCGCTGCGCGGCGGCTACATCTCCTGGGTGACACCGGACGTCGGCGGGGCGGTGTCGGGGTCGATGGGCCGCTCGACCCTGGTCGGATCGTTGTCGGTCCCGCAGGGCTGGGCGTCGGCCGCCCCCGTGATGAAGACGGTCGCATCGCTGCTGCCGGGAACAAGTTCGGTGGCGCTGCCGGCGATTCCCGCAACGACACAAGGCTCGTTGTTCGGCGAAATGGCCATGGCGAGTCTGGCCGGTCGCGCCCTGGCGGGCGCCGGTGTGCGCACGATCAGCAATGGCACCACGGGGGCCTCCGCCGCGGCGGCCGAGGGCGTCGCCACCACGGCCACCATCATCGTGGTCCCGGCGGATTGAGGGGTTTCGACGTGGCACCTGAGACGGGATTAATCCAACGGAACGCGGGGGACAAGCTATGTCTTTTGTGACTGCACAGCCGGAGATGTTGGCGGCTGTGGCCGGCGACTTGCAGGGCATCGGCGGGTCGATGAGCGCGGAGAACGCCGCCGCGGCCGCCCCGACGACGGGCGTAATCCCGGCCGCCGCGGATGAGGTTTCGGCCTTGACCGCTGCGCAGTTCGCGGCGCACGCCCAGATGTACCAAGCGGTCAGCGCCCAGGCGGCGGTGATTCACCAGATGTTCGTCAGCACTTTGGCGAGCAGTGCCGGGTCGTACGCGGCCACTGAAGCAGCCAACGCGGCAGCCACCGGCTAAGCCTGTATTGAGAGGTACGGCAATGAGTTTCGCGTTCCAACCACCAGAAATCACCTCGGGTGAGATGTACATGGGTCCGGGGGCAGGGCCGCTGCTGGCCGCCGCGGCCGCGTGGGATGCGTTGGCAGCTGAACTGCAGTCCACGGCGTCCTCCTACGGTGCGATCGTCGACGGGCTGGTCAACGATGCGTGGACCGGCCCGTCGTCAGTGGCCATGGCCGCCGCGGCCGCGCCCTTCGTGACGTGGATGACGGCTACCTCGGCGCAGGCCAAGACAGCGGCCGTTCAAGCCATGGCCGCGGTGAGCGCGTATGAGACCACTTTCGCGGCGGTGGTGCCACCGACGGAGATCGCGACCAACCGCGCCGAGCTCGCAATGTTGTTGGTAACCAATACTTTCGGGCAGAACACGGCCGCGATCGCGGCCACCGAGGGCGAGTACGGCGAGATGTGGGCGCAGGACGCCGCCGCGATGTTCAGCTACGCGAGCGCGTCGGCGGCCGCCACCCGACTGACGCCATTCACCGAGCCGCCGCAGACCACGGATGCCACTGGGCTGGCCCGCCAGGCAGCCGCGGCAGGCGAGGCCGACGCTGCCGCTGTGGCCGCGGACGCATTGCCGAGTGCTGCGGCGGCCAGCTCCCCGTACGACTTCATCTCGCAGCTACTGGAGGCGCTCGGCAACGGTGCCCGCAATTACATGAACTTCTGGGACCAGGTGCTCAATGGCCTGACCGGTTCACCAGTCGCCGGGGCAACATGGCAGAACACTTTCGGGATTCTTGCCGACATCGGCCGGTTCAGCACGGTCGCCAACGACAGCATGAGCCCAATCAACCTCGGCATGACCGAGTTCAAGCTGTTCTGGAAGCCTCCGGTTGAGGGGCTCGACATCCCGAAGTCTGCCTTGGGCGCCGGGCTCGGCATGCGGCCGGCCGCCGCCGTCGGATTCACCAGTCCGGTATCGGCGGGCGTCGGCGAGGCAAACGTGGTGGGCAGACTATCGGTGCCACCGACCTGGGCGTCGGCGACCCCGGCAATCCGGATGGTCAGCACGGCGCTGCCGGCCACCAGCCTGGCCGCGGCCCCCGCGTCCGGGATCCCGGGAAGCCTCCTTGGTCCGATGGCACTGGGCAGCCTGACCGGCGGGGCGCTAGGTGCGGCGTCGCCGCCAATCTTCGGCGGCGGCGCCCGCGTCAGAGCCAGCGGCGGGAAGTGTGGTGAGCCTGTCAAACTCGACGATGTCATCGCGAAGCTGCAGAAGGAACCGGAAGCCGTGCAGCACTGGAACGTCGACAAGGCGGGGCTCGACGCGCTGCTCGACCAATTGACCAAAAAACCCGGTATTCATACAGTGCACGTCTCCCGGGGAGAAACGCCGAAGGTGACCTTGCCCGACGTCCAGCTTCCCAGCACATGAAACTGCTGCCGACGCTGGTAGTCGTAATTGGCGCGATCGGTCTCGCGACGCCCGCGCACGCCGAGCCGGAGGGCGACGATTCGCTATTTCTGGCCAGGCTCGGCGATGCCGGCATCACCTACAGCAGTCCCAGCCAAGTCATCGCGTCCGCCAAAGCGGTGTGCGGGATGATGGGCAGGGGCGAGACGGGTCTGCAGGTTGTCAGTGACATCAAGGACCAGAACCCGGGGATGACGTTGGATGCCGCGGCCAAATTCGCGGCGCTCGCATCGGATGCGTACTGCCCCCACCACCTGACACCCAAAGCCGGTTAACCTGAGTCTCGCCAAACGTCCCCGGGGAAGGAGCGCGGTGTGACGCAGACGTTGAGCGTCGCCGATTTCGGGCTCCGGCTCGGCGTCGGGGTGGGGTGTGGCGCCCTGGTCGGCATAGAGCGGCAATGGCGAGCCCGCAGGGCCGGGCTACGGACGAACGCTCTGGTCGCCGCAGGTGCAACCCTGTTCGTGTTGTACGCGGTTGCCACCGCGGACAGCAGCCCCACCCGAGTCGCGTCCTATGTGGTGTCCGGTATCGGGTTTCTCGGTGGTGGCGTGATCCTGCGCGAGGGCGTCAACGTCCGGGGCCTCAACACCGCCGCCACCCTGTGGTGCTCGGCGGCGATCGGCGTCCTGGCCGCCTCCGGGCACCTGGTATTCACGTTGATCGCCACCCTGTCCGTCCTCACCATCCACTTGATCGGCCGCCCGCTGGGGCGGGTGATCGACCACGACAACGACGCTGAAGAGGACGAGGGCCGTCAACCCTTCCTGGTGCAGGCCATCTGTCGTCCGAAGTCCGAGAAATACGCCCGCGCCCAACTGATCCAGCACGCCAGCAGCAACGACATGACGCTGCGCGGCATCCATACCGGGCGGGTGACAGACGACGAGATCACCTTGACCGCACACCTTCTCGTGGACGGACATACCCCGGCCAAACTGGAGCGATTGGTCGCCGAGCTGTCCTTGCAATCCGGCGTTCGCGCGGTGCAGTGGTACGCCGGCGACGAGCGACAGCCGGAATGATCGCGCCCGGCTACGGGCGGTCCTGTAGCTCCGGCGCGGCCGACGCCAGCAGGTCGGCGCGGACGCCGGTCAGCGGGGGATAGATTCGCCTGCGATTGATGGTCTGCTTGGTGGCCTTGGCGTGCGCTCCCGTCGAGACCACTGCGCGATCCCATCCCTCGGTGTAAACCGCACCGGCCGGCCCGAGATCGAGAACCGTGACATACCAAGGGATTCGAAGGGCCAGCAGGGGCGCGTCAAACAAGTCGCTAATCACGTTGTAGCCAGCATAACGGCCCATCGGCCGCCCGTGCTGACACGACATCACCGACAGGTGTTCGTCATCCATGCGCGCCGCGGCCACGTCACCCGCGGCGAATATCGACTCGACTCCGATCACCCGCAGGTAGTCATCGACGAGCACCCGGCCCGACCGGTCGCGGGCCACCGGCAGCTGTTCGGCGAGCGAGCTCGCCCGCATGCCCGCGCACCACACCACGGTTGCCGCCGCCAGCTGCTCACCCGAGGACAAAGACACCGCGGTGGGGCCGACCTCGGTGACACTGGCTCCTGTTCTGGTCTCAATGCCATTGTCCGACAATGCCTTTTCGATCACCGGTCGTGCCGAGGGGCCCATATCGGAGCCGACCACCGGATTGTGGTCGACGAGAACCACCCGGGGAGTGATTCCGGAGAACAACGCGCGCAACCGGTTCGGCAGCTCGCATGCCGTCTCGATACCCGTCAGCCCGGCACCGACCACGACGACCGTCGCCGCTTCGGGCGCCGGCGGACCGCCGGCAAGTCCCTGCAGATGCCGCTGCAACGCGACGGCGCCGTCATAGGTGTCGACGTCGAAACCGAACTCCCGCAGCCCCGGTATGACCGGTTTGAGGACTCGGCTACCCGACGCCAGCACCAGCCGGTCGTAGCCGAATGTCTCACCGGCTGCGGTTCCGACGGTTCGGGTGTCCGCGTCGACGGTCGTCACCTCGGCGGCGATGTGCGCCACCCCGGCGGGATCGAGCAGCTCGGAGAGCGGAATCCGGCAGGCGCGCAGATCGGCCTCGTAGTTGCGGACCCGGATGTCGTGGCACCCCGTCGCGCTGAGCACGGTGATATCGACCGTTCCCGGCGGCACAGCAAGCTCGTCGAGTCGCCGGGCGGCGCCGAGCGCCGCCCATAACCCCGCGAACCCGGAGCCGACCACCAGCACAGCCGTCCCGCGATTGATCGCTGTCATCAGCCACAGTCTGGACCGTCGAGGCGCCCGAGCGACAGATCGGATTGATGACTGCCGCACCGCAGGCCTTACCCTGTCTGTGTGGGTGCCATCACAGGGTTCTTAGCCGTACTACCTCCGCAAATGCGGGACCCGGTGCTGCTCGCCATTCCGTTTTTCCTGCTGCTGCTGATTCTCGAGTGGACCGCGGCCCGCAAGCTGGAGCATCTGGAGGCGGCCGAGGATCCCCGCCCGGCGTCGGGTGCGTATCTGACCCGCGATTCCTGGGCGAGTATCTCGATGGGGCTGGTCTCGATTGCCACCACCGCCGGCTGGAAGACCCTGGCCCTGCTGGGTTACGCCGCGATCTATGCCTACCTGGCGCCGTGGCACCTGCGGGTGGACCAGTGGTACACCTGGGTCATCGCGATCGTCGGCGTCGACCTGCTGTACTACGCCTACCACCGCATCGCCCACCGGGTGCGACTGATCTGGGCCACGCACCAGGCTCACCACTCCAGCCAGTACTTCAACTTCGCCACCGCGCTTCGCCAGAAGTGGAACAACAGCGGCGAGATCTTGATGTGGGTTCCGTTGCCGCTGCTGGGAATTCCGCCCTGGATGGTGTTCTTCGCCTTCTCGCTGAACTTGATCTACCAGTACTGGGTGCACACCGAACGGATCGACAAGCTCCCGCGGCCGTTCGAATTCATCTTCAACACGCCGTCGCACCACCGGGTGCACCACGGCATGGACAAGGTGTACCTCGACAAGAACTACGGCGGCATCTTCATCATCTGGGATCGCTTGTTCGGCAGTTTCCAGGCCGAGCTGTTCCGTCCGCATTACGGCCTCACCAAGCAAGTGGACACCTTCAACATCTGGAACCTGCAGACCCGTGAATACGTCGCTATCGTGCGCGACTGTCGGTCGGCGAGCCGGTTTCGTGACCGGTTGGGCTATGTTTTCGGACCGCCGGGCTGGACTCCGCGCCTGGCCGGTCAACCCGATGACTCCGTTCGGCTGGCGACGTCGATGTAACGCCGGCCCCGGCTATCGCGATTAGGTCGATGTCGAAACAGTAACGACGTAATCTCGAGTTGTGGTCGGTGCCCGCGCCGGCCTTGACGGAACGGAGTCCGTCCGTGATGTATCGCATGGCACTTCGCGTATTGGCCGCAGGCGTTGCCGCCCTGGCATTCATTCCCGGTCTGCCGGCCGCAAAGGCCCACGCAGACCCGGTCGCGGTGTTCCCGGGCATGGAGATCCTGCAGGACAACCGTCTTTGCACGCTGGGCTATGTCGATCAGGCCGCCCGAATCGGATACACCGCGGGACACTGCCGCAGCACCGGAAACGTCGTGACCGACAAGAACCGCAACGTCATCGGCCATCTCGCAACCTTCCGAGACGACACGCCCAGCGGCTCGACGGTGGCAGTCGACCAGGCGATCAGCGACTACGAGGCGATCGTGCTCGACGGCAACGTGTCGATGAACGACGTGCTGCCGGGCGGACGGCCGCTGGTATCGAGCCCGAACATCGCGCTCGCGCCGGGGCAGCCGATCTGCCACTTCGGCGTGTCCACCGGAGAAACGTGCGGCACCGTCGAAGCCGTCAACAACGGCTGGTTCACCATGTCCCACGGTGTCCAGAGCCATCCGGGCGACTCCGGCGGTCCGGTATACCTGGCCCCTCCGGGAGGTCCCGGACAGGTCGTCGGGATCTTCAACAGCATGTGGGGCGACTTCCCCGCAGCGGTGTCGTGGCGGTCCACCTTCGAGCAGGTCCACCAGGACATGGCAGGGCAAGTTAACGCCGGCTAGGGCGACCCGAGCACAAACACCGGTATCGATGGGGCTGCAGCCCGCAATTGCTCGTCGGTGGATTCCGGCGTCAACCCGGCCACGTGACCCTTGACCTCCCAGTACCACCTGTCGAGGTAGCGCTTCACCAGTTCCGGTTTGCCCGCATCGTCGACCTCGGTCGCCACCACGCTTTGCCGGCGCCAGCGTGGCCCCAGTTCGACGACACCCGCGGCCCTGACGTTGCGTGCCCACTGGGTGTTGCCTCGGGGCGAAATGAGATAGTCGACGCCGTCGCTGGTCAAGACGTTGATCACCACCGCTCGCAGCTTCCCGGTCTTGCGCCCGCGGACGCGCAGCGCGCGGGTCCCGGCGATGCTGACCCCAAGATCGGCGAGCCAGCGGATGACGACATTGCTGGCCCGAGCGGTCCGGTTGGGTTGTTCATAGCGGGTGGACATCGTGGATCCTCTCGGCCGGCCCTGCGAAATTGTGAGAGCAGTGCTCTCTTGCTTGGTCACAATGGCACAACACTCAACGAAAAGCAAGAGCGGTGATCTCGAATTGTGTCAGACTGCCTACGTGGGCAAACGCCAGGAATCGCGCGAACAGATCGAGACGCGCATCGTGGAGCTGGGACGTCGCCACCTGGTCGATCGCGGCGCGTCCGGGTTGTCGCTACGTGCGATTGCGCGTGATCTGGGCATGGTCTCCTCAGCCGTGTACCGATACGTGTCCAGCCGCAACGAATTGCTCACCTTGCTGCTGGTCGACGCGTATTCCGACCTGGCCGAGTCAGTGGACCGGGCCCGCGAGACCGTGGGCGAACTGTGGAGTGACGATCTCGTCGCCATTGCGCAGGCGTCGCGACGCTGGGCCGTGCAGCATCCTGCGCAGTGGGCCCTGCTGTACGGCAGCCCGGTGCCGGGATACCACGCCCCTGCGGAGCGCACCGTCGGAGTCGGCACCCGCGTGGTTGGAGCCATCTTCGACGCCATTGCTGCGGGAATCACCACCGGTGATATCCGGCTAACGAGTACCGTTGTCCCACAACCGATGTCATCAGACTTCGATCGAATTCGGCAGGAATTCAGCTTCCCCGGTGATGACGCCGTCATCACCAAGTGCTTTTTGTTCTGGGCGGGGGTGCTCGGTGCCATCAGCCTCGAGGTGTTCGGGCAGTACGGCACCGACACCCTGACTGACCCGGAGACGGTCTTCAACACTCAGCTCGAGCTGCTGGTGGACGTGCTCGCTCGGCATTGACCGCCGGCGGCCGGAGACCCGGAATTAGAACGTGTTCACCTAACGATTCCGGGCACCGAACCCCGGATTACGGCAAAGATTTTCTAGGTCTTTCTGGCGGCCCTCGGACTGGGCTATCCTGCCAGACGATGACGCTTGAAGTTCGATCACCGACACAGATCGCCTGGGTTACCCAGAGTCTTGATGCCACCGAAACAGCTCTCACCGGCTTGTTAGGTGTCCGGAAGTGGGTTCGGATACCCGAGGTGCACTTTGCTCCGGACAGCTGCAGTTACCGCAGTAACCCCGCCGATTTCGTCGCCAGCATCTCGCTGAGCTATCTCGGCGACATGCAGCTGGAACTGATCAAACCGGTCAGTGGTGAGAACATCTATAGTGAGTTTTTGCGTGACTGCGGGCCGGGTTTGCACCATATCTGCGCGGAGGCCGACAGCCCCGAGCAATTCGCTGCGACGCTGGCCGACGTCGCGAACCATGGCGCCGCGGTAGTACAACAGGGCGTGATGCCCGGGGGAATCCAATTCGCTTACCTGGCAGCACCACAGGCGGGTGTGCCGTTTCTGGAGATCGCCTACGTCTCGCCCGAGATGAGGGCGTTTTACGACTACATCAAACAGGAGCAACGGTGAGCCGCGCCAGCAACGATGCAGCACAAGAAAGCAATGTGGGGGCAACTCCCGCTTGCGGGGGAGAGGAGTGGCGCCAATGAGCACCGAGATTCCAGCAACGGTCAACGAGAGCACAGTGACGTCCTGGTCGGACGAAGTCGACGTGCTCGTGATCGGTTTCGGCATCGGCGGTGGATGCGCGGCGGTGAGTGCGGCGGCGGCCGGCGCGCGGGTGCTCGTCCTCGAGCGAGCCGCCGTGGCGGGCGGGACCACATCGCTTGCCGGCGGCCACTTCTACTTGGGTGGCGGCACCGCGGTCCAGGAGGCGACCGGTCATTCCGACTCGTCTGAGGAGATGTACAAGTACTTGGTCGCGGTGTCCCGTGAGCCCGACCACGATAAAATTCGCGCGTACTGCGACGGCAGCGTCGAACATTTCGATTGGCTCGAAGAGTTGGGTTTTCAGTTCGAGCGCAGTTACTTTCCGGGCAAAGCGGTGATCCAGCCCAACACCGAGGGGCTGATGTTCACCGGCAACGAGAAGGTATGGCCATTCCTGGAGCAGGCGGCGCCGGCACCGCGCGGCCACAAGGTGCCGGTACCCGGCGACACCGGCGGAGCCAGCATGGTGATCGAGCTGCTGCTCAAGCGGGCCGCGAGCCTCGGCGTGCAGATCCGCTACGAGACCGGCGCCAGCGAACTGATCGTGGATGATTCAGGCGCGGTGACCGGGGTGGTGTGGAAGCAATTCACCGAAACCGGTGCGATCAAAGCAAAGTCGGTCATCATTGCCGCCGGCGGATTCGTGATGAACCCGGAGATGGTTGCCAAGTACACGCCGAAACTGGCCGAGAAGCCGTTCGTGCTCGGTAACACCTACGACGACGGCCTCGGCATCCGGATGGGTGTGTCGGCCGGCGGCGCCACCCAGCACATGGATCAGATCTTCATCACCGCTCCGCCGTACCCGCCCTCGATCCTGTTGACCGGGATCATCGTGAACAAGCTCGGGCAGCGGTTCGTCACCGAGGACTGCTACCACTCCCGGACGTCCGGGTTCATCATGGACCAGCCGGACAGCTCGGCGTTCCTGATCGTCGACGAGGCGCACCTCGAGCACCCATCGATGCCGTTGGTGCCACTCATCGACGGCTGGGAGACCGTCGCCGATATGGAAGCGGCCCTTGGCATTCCGGAGGGCAACCTGGTCGCAACGCTGGACCGCTACAACACCTACGCGGCCCGCGGCGAGGACCCCGACTTCCACAAGCAACCGGAATTCCTTGCGGCACAAGACAAGGGCCCCTGGGGCGCGTTCGACATGTCATTGGGCAAGGCGATGTACGCGGGCTTCACCGTCGGCGGACTGGCCACCTCCGTGGACGGTCAGGTGTTGCACGAAGACGGCACGGTGGTGCCCGGCCTGTACGCGGCGGGGGCGTGTGCGTCCAACATCGCGCAGGACGGCAAGGGCTATGCCAGCGGCACGCAACTCGGCGAGGGCTCGTTCTTCGGCCGCCGCGCCGGAACGCATGCGGCCCAGGAAGCCGGCGGCGCTTAGCCCCGTTAAGACGCAGCGCCGGAACGCACGTGGGCGGGAAAGCAGCGCTAGACCCTCGCGGGCTCCGGACCGACCGGGCCGAGCCGCCACTGGCCGCCACCAAGCAGCTGCAGCTGTTGTTCATGGTGCTGCTCCACGGTACGGCGATGGCTGACACTGACCACGACACAATCCGGCAGTTCACTGCGAAGCAGTTGATAGAGCGCGAATTCCAGACCCTCATCAAGGGCAGAGGTGGACTCGTCGAGGAACACGGCCCGTGGCTTGGTGAGCAGAATCCGGGCGAACGCAACACGCTGCTGCTCGCCGGGAGAGAGCACCTTGGCCCAGTCGTGTTCTTCGTCGAGCCGTTCGATCAGCGGGGCCAGCGCCACCTTGTTCAGCACGTCGTGCAGTTCGCCGTCGGTGATGGAGTCCGGCGAATTCGGGTAGCACACCACGCCGCGCAGATTGCCCAGCGGCACATACGGCAACTGCGACAAGAACATCGTCGCGTTGTCACCCTCGGGGCGGCACAGGGTTCCCGACGCATACGGCCACAATTCGGCCAAGCTGCGCAGCAGCGTGGTCTTGCCGGCGCCGGAACGTCCGGTGATCACCAGCGTGTCGCCCGTGTCGAGCTCTATGTTGAGCGCGTCGATCAGCTGGTCCCCGTCCGGCGTGCGGACCTCGATACCGGCCAACTCCACCGCCTTTTCCTGGCTCGGTTTCACCAGCACCGCGGGTAGCGCACGGCCCTGGGCGTTGGCGTCGACCAGCCCGTGCAACCGGATGATGGCGGCACGGAATGAGGCGAACGCGTCATAGTTGTTCCGGAAGAACGACAGCGAGTCATGAATATTGCTGAAAGCCGTTGCCGTCTGGCCGACATCGCCGAAGTTGATCTTGCCGGCGAACAAGCGCGGTGCCTGGATGATCCACGGCAACGGGACGATCGCCTGTGACACCAACCAATTCCAGCCGTTGAAGATGATGGTCCGCCGGACGAACTTGCGGTAGTTACCGATGATCGGCGTGAAGCGCCGCCACAGTTGCGCCCGCTCAACCCGCTCGCCGCGGTAGAAGCCGACCGCCTCCGCGGCGTCGCGCAGCCGCACCAGGGCATAGCGGAATGCAGCGTTGAGCTTCTCGTTGTTGAAGCTCAACCAAATCAGTGGGCGCCCAAGCCAAATCGCGACGACCGTCGCGATCAGCACATAGACCACAACCGTCCAGAACATGGCTCTTGGCAGCGTGATGCCAAAGAGGGTCAAGTCGCCGGACAGATTCCACAGAATGGCGGCGAACGAGATCACCGAAGCGACGGCGTTGACGGCCCCGAACAGCAACGTGCTGCCCGTACCGTTGGCTGGGTTGTTCGGCGTTCCGCCGGCGTTCGCGGTGAAGATGTCGACATCCTGCTGGATACGCTGGTCGGGGTTGTCAATGGTGTTGTCGATGAAAAGATCTCGGTAGTAAGCCTTGCCATCCAGCCAGTCGTCGCTGAGGTGGGCGGTCAACCAGACGCGCCAGGCGATGATGAACCGCTGGGTGATGTAGATGTCGAGCATGAATCGGACGACGTAGAGCGTCGCCAGCAGGCTGAAAATCAACAGCGACATGTAAAAGCCGTGAATACCAGACTGTTTGACGGCATCATCGCCGGCGGCCGTCCCCTGGACCGCGATCTGCACCGACGTGTACAAGTCGTTGCCCTGGTAACTGAGCAGCACGACGAGCCGCACTGCAAGCAGCACCGACAGCAGCAGCACCCCAAGTAACAGCCACACCTTGACACTGGCCGGGCCGACGAAATACCCGCGGGTG
Source organism: Mycobacterium montefiorense (assembly GCF_003112775.1). GTDB lineage: Bacteria > Actinomycetota > Actinomycetes > Mycobacteriales > Mycobacteriaceae > Mycobacterium > Mycobacterium montefiorense. The sequence continues at coordinate 801,464 of NZ_BFCH01000018.1, forward strand.
ATCCGCCAGAACTGCCGCCCCCAGGGCGTGAAATATCTGAATGCGACCAACACGACGATCAGCGAAACCGCGCCGATCGCCCAGGCAATGGCGACCCACTGCAACGAGTCCGCTAGTGCCGACGACCAGTCGATGGATGGCTTGAATAGCGTGGGACCCAACTTCGACGTCTCCTTGCTATCGAGGCCTCTTGAGGAGCCTCGTGGCGAATGCTTCCCAGCGAAGGTACCCGAGACCGGCGGATAGGCTGCCAGGATGAGCATCGACGCTCCGTCCAGCCAGATCGTCCACGCCGGCCGACTCATCGCCCGACGCCTGCGAGCCAGCGGTGTCGACACCCTGTTCACGTTGTCCGGTGGCCATCTGTTCTCCATCTACGACGGCTGCCGCGACGAGGGCATTCGTCTCATCGATACCCGCCACGAGCAGACGGCGGCGTTCGCCGCGGAGGGCTGGTCGAAGGTGACCAGGGTGCCGGGCGTGGCCGCACTCACCGCGGGCCCCGGCGTCACCAACGGAATGAGCGCGATGGCGGCCGCGCAGCAAAACCAGTCACCGCTGGTCGTGCTGGGTGGCCGGGCACCCGCACAGCGATGGGGGATGGGATCGCTGCAGGAGATCGACCACGTGCCGTTTGTGGCGCCGCTGACTCGCTTCGCGGCCACCGCGCAGTCCGCCGAGGATGCGGGCCGCCTCGTCGACGAGGCATTGCGTGCCGCGGTAGGCGCCCCGTCGGGCGTGGGATTCGTCGACTTTCCGATGGATCACGTGTTCGCCGTCTCCGAGGACGACAGCCGTCCGGGCGCGCTGGACGAGCAGCCACCGACACTGGCTGCCGACGGCAACGCCCTGGACCGTGCCGCCAGCCTGCTAGCGACCGCACAGCGGCCGGTGATCATGGCCGGCACCAACGTGTGGTGGGGACACGCCGAGGCGGCGCTGCTGCGGCTCGCCGAGGAGCGGCGAATCCCGGTGCTGATGAACGGGATGGCCCGCGGCGTCGTACCCGCCGATCATCCGTTGGCGTTCTCGCGGGCGCGGGCCAAAGCGCTGGGCGAGGCGGATGTCGCCCTCGTCGTCGGCGTGCCGATGGATTTTCGGCTCGGCTTCGGCAAGGTGTTCGGGCCCCAGACTGAGCTCGTCGTGGCGGACCGGGCCGAACCAGACCGGGAGCACCCCCGGCCGATCGCGGCGGGCCTCTACGGCGACCTCACCGCCATTCTCTCGGCGCTGTCCGGGCCGAGCACGGCCGACCATCAGGACTGGATTGCTGCGCTGCGGACAGCTGAGACGGCCGCGCGAGATCAGGAAGCAGCCGATCTGGGTGACGACCGAATCCCGCTGCACCCGATGCGGGTCTACGCCGAACTGGCGCCGCTGCTGGACCGCGACGCGATCGTGGTGATCGACGCCGGCGATTTCGGTTCGTACGCGGGCCGGGTGATCGACAGCTACCAGCCGGGCTGCTGGCTGGACAGCGGCCCCTTCGGCTGCCTTGGCTCAGGTCCTGGCTACGCGCTGGCCGCCAAACTGGCCCACCCGAACCGTCAGGTCGTCCTGCTGCAGGGCGACGGCGCGTTCGGTTTCAGCGGCATGGAATGGGACACCCTGGTGCGCCATCAAGTACCGGTCGTGTCGGTGGTCGGTAATAACGGAATCTGGGCGCTGGAGAAGCATCCGATGGAGGCGATCTACGGCTATTCGGTGGTCGCGGAGCTGCGTCCGGGCACCCGCTACGACGAGGTAGTTCGCGCGCTGGGCGGCCACGGCGAACTGGTTTCGGCACCCGCCGAGCTTCGCCCCGCACTGGAGCGTTCCTTCGCCAGCGGCCTGCCCGCCGTCGTCAACGTGCTCACCGACCCGAGCATCGCCTATCCCCGCCGATCGAACCTGGCCTAACGGGTCGGCGCAGCTCACCGCGTACGGTTGACCTGTGTCAAAGACCACCCGCACTCAGCCGGGCCGCCTGAGCAGCAGATTTTGGCGACTGCTCGGCGCCAGTACGGAAAAGAACCGCACCCGCTCCCTCTCGCAGGTCACCGACTCGTCCGAGTACGACGAGAAAGCCGCCGATCTGTCCGACGAGCAGTTGCGCAAGGCCACCGGGTTGCTCAACCTCGACGACCTCGCGGACTCCGAGGACATCTCGCAGTTCCTGGCGATCGCCCGGGAAGCCGCGGAGAGGTCAACGGGGTTGCGACCGTTCGACGTTCAGTTGTTGGGCGCGCTGCGCATGCTCGACGGCGATGTGATCGAGATGGCGACCGGCGAGGGCAAAACCCTGGCCGGCGCGATCGCGGCGGCTGGGTACGCCATCGCCGGCCGGCACGTGCACGTGGTCACCATCAACGACTACCTGGCTCGCCGCGACGCGGAATGGATGGGCCCGCTGCTGGAAGCGATGGGGTTGACGGTCGGCTGGATCACCGGGGAGTCGACAAGCGCGGAGCGCCGCACGGCCTACGACTGCGACGTCACGTACGCCTCGGTCAACGAGATCGGCTTCGACGTGTTGCGGGACCAGCTGGTGACCAACGTCGACGACCTGGTATCGCCGAATCCCGATGTGGCCCTTATCGATGAGGCCGACTCGGTGCTGGTCGACGAGGCGCTGGTGCCGCTGGTGCTGGCCGGCACCACACACCGGGAGACGCCACGGCTGGAGATCATCAAACTCGTCGGCGAACTCGACGCCGACGCCGACTACGACACCGACTCCGACAGCCGCAACGTGCATCTCACCGATGCCGGCGCCCGCAAAGTCGAGAAGAGACTCGGAGGCATCGACCTGTACTCCGAGGAACACGTCGTCACCACGCTCACCGAGGTCAACGTCGCGTTGCATGCGCACGTGCTGCTGCAACGCGACGTGCACTACATCGTCCGCGACGATGCCGTGCACCTGATCAACTCCTCCCGCGGCCGCATCGCGCAACTGCAGCGCTGGCCGGATGGCCTGCAGGCCGCTGTCGAGGCTAAGGAAGGCATCGAGACCACCGAGACAGGCGAGGTGCTGGACACCATCACGGTGCAGGCGCTGATCAACCGCTACACGACGGTGTGCGGAATGACCGGCACCGCGCTGGCCGCCGGCGAGCAGCTACGCCAGTTCTACAAGCTCGGCGTCTCACCAATTCCACCGAATACTCCTAACATTCGCGAGGACGAGTCCGACCGGGTCTATATCACCGCCGCGGCCAAGAACGACGCGATCGTCGAGCACATCGCCGACGTGCACGAGACGGGACAGCCGGTGCTGGTGGGCACCCGGGACGTGGCCGAATCCGAGGAGCTGCACGAACGGCTGGTGCGCCGCGGGGTGGCCGCAGTCGTGCTGAATGCCAAGAACGACGCCGAGGAAGCCCAAGTGATTGCCGAGGCCGGCAAATACGGCATCGTCACGGTGTCCACCCAAATGGCGGGGCGAGGCACCGATATCCGCCTTGGCGGATCCGACGAAGCCGACCACGACAGGGTCGCCGAGCAAGGCGGGCTGCACGTGGTCGGCACCGGCCGCCATCACACTGAGCGGCTGGACAACCAGTTGCGTGGGCGGGCCGGCCGTCAGGGCGATCCCGGCTCGTCGGTCTTCTTTTCGAGCTGGGAGGACGACGTCGTCGCGGCCAACCTCGATCGCAACAAGCTGCCGGAGCAGACCGACGAGGACGGCAAGATCGTCAGCGGCAAGACCACCGAATTGCTCGATCACGCGCAGCGCGTCGCCGAGGGCCGGCTGTTGGATGTGCACGCAAACACCTGGCGCTACAACCAGTTGATCGCCCAGCAGCGCGCCATTATCGTTGATCGACGAAACACGTTGCTGCGCACAGTAACTGCGCGTGAGGAGCTTGCCGAGCTGGCGCCGAAACGTTACGAGGAACTGGCCGAAACTGAGGGCATCTCCGAGAAACGCCTCGAGACGATCTGCCGGCAGATCATGCTCTTTCACCTCGACCGCGGCTGGGCCGATCACCTGGCCTATCTCGCCGACATCCGCGAAAGCATCCACCTGCGCGCGCTGGGCCGGCAGAACCCGCTGGACGAGTTCCACCGGATGGCGGTCGACGCGTTCGCGTCGCTCGCCGCGGATGCGATCGAGGCGGCTCAGCAGACGTTCGAAACGGCCAACGTCCTCGAAGAGGAGCCGGGCCTGGATCTGTCCAAGCTGGCGCGGCCGACGTCGACGTGGACATACATGGTCAACGACAACCCGCTGTCCGACGACACGTTGTCCACCCTGAGCCTGCCCGGAGTGTTCCGCTAGCCTGCTCGTCCCGCGGTGCGCACCGCAACGTCACCGGGCTAGTGTCACGGCTCATGGAGCCGGATCCGCCAGACCGGGTACTGACAGTGCCCAATCTCTTGAGCGTCGTCCGCCTGCTGCTCATCCCGGTATTCATCTACGTTCTGATCTTCGCGCACGCCAACGGCTGGGCCGTGGCGATCTTGATGTTAAGCGGGGCCTCCGACTGGGCCGACGGCAAGATCGCCCGCACGCTGAACCAGTCATCGCGGCTGGGCGTCCTGCTGGACCCCGCGGTTGATCGCCTCTACATGGTGACCGTGCCCCTGGTGCTGGCGCTGAGCGGGATCGTGCCGTGGTGGTTCGTCATCACGCTGGTGGGCCGCGACATGCTGCTGGCCGCCACACTGCCGCTGCTGCGGAGCCGCGGCTTGTCGGCGTTGCCGGTGACCTACGTCGGCAAGGCCGCGACGTTCGCCTTGATGTCCGGGTTTCCACTCGTTCTGCTGGGCACCTGGGACGCGTTGTGGAGCCGGGTGATCGGCGCGTGCGGTTGGGGTTTTCTGATCTGGGGTATGTACGCCTACCTGTGGTCATTCGTCCTCTACGCGGTGCAGATGGTCCTGGTGCTGCGCCGGATGCCCAAGGTCACCCAGCATCCGCTCGCCCCCAAGGTGGGTGAGCATGGCTGAACTGGACCGCATGCTCGGCGGCTACGACCCCAACTCGGGCCGCAGCGCGCATACCGCGGTACGCCCAACGCTCATCCCGGTGCCGTCCCTGCTGCGTGCGCTGCTGTCGGAGCATCTGGATCCCGGTTACGCCGCGGCAGCGCAGCGACGCGGCGACACAACCGCCGCACCGACCGGGCGAACGCGCGTTTTCGGCTGGCTGTGGCAAGGTTTGGCGGCCATGCTGGTCGCCACCGTGTTCGCCGCCGCGGTCGCGCAGGCCCGCTCGGTCGAGCCCGGTGTGCGCACCGCCCAGCAGCTACTGGTGCGCAGCGTGCGGTCAACGGAAAACGCTGCCACCAAATTGGCTCAGCAGCGCAGCAAGCTGTCGAGCCAGGTCGACGACGTACAGCGACTCGCGCTGGCCGACGATGCGGAGGGTCAACGGTTGCTGACCCGTCTGGACGGACTCAGCCTGGCGGCGGCCAGCACAGCGATCATCGGCCCGGGCCTGACCGTGCAAGTGACCGATCCCGGTGCTAGCCCGAACCTGTCCGACGTGTCCAAGCAACGGGTGAACGGCAGCCGGCAAATCATCCTCGACCGCGATCTGCAGCTCGTGGTCAACTCGTTGTGGGCCAGCGGCGCCGAGGCCATTTCGGTGGGCGGAGTGCGGATAGGGCCGAACGTGACGATCCGTCAGGCCGGAGGAGCGATCCTGGTCGACAACAACCCCACCAGCAGCCCCTACACGGTCCTCGCGGTCGGGCCGCCGCGCGCGATGCGCGACGTTTTCGAGAACAGCCCCGGGTTGCAACGTCTTAGGCTGCTGGAGGTCTCCTACGGTGTCGGTATCGCGGTGAACGTCTCCGACGGTCTCTCGCTGCCGGCCGGATCGGTCCGGGAAGTCAAGTTCGCCAAACAGATTGGGCCCTAGTGAGAAAAGTCCTCGTGAGGCTGGGGGAAATGCGGACGGGAAACCGCCCATGATCGGTATCGCGGCGCTGGTGGTCGGCATCGTGCTGGGCCTGGTCTTCCACCCAGCGGTGCCCGAGGTCGTTCAGCCCTATCTGCCCATCGCGGTGGTCGCCGCACTTGACGCCGTCTTCGGCGGGCTGCGTGCCTATCTCGAGCGGATTTTCGACCCGAAGGTCTTTGTGATTTCGTTCGTGTTCAACGTGTTTGTGGCGGCACTGATCGTCTACGTCGGCGACCAGTTGGGCGTCGGCACGCAGCTGTCCACGGCCATCATCGTCGTGTTGGGTATCCGGATCTTCGGCAACGCCGCGGCACTGCGGCGCAGGCTCTTCGGGGCATAGCGCGCGCCGGCGACGATGCAGAGCGAAGCGATGAGGAGGAGCGGCGCCATGATCCGGATGGGGGCAGCGTGAGCCAGGACCAGCCACCGGGCGCGGCCGACGAAAGTCGTGACACGCCAACCGGGCACGGGGCTGACGCCGACGACGCTGCGCAGCATGGTCGCCATGAATTGCCCGCGAAGACTCCGCGCCCCGAGATCGGAGCGGTGCGCCGGACCGGCATATCCGGAATGCTGCGTGGCGGCCGGTCCCGGTTGATGTTCGGAACGCTTGCGGTGCTGCTCTGTCTGGTCCTCGGCGTCGCCATCGTCACCCAGGTACGCCAGACCCGGTCGGGGGACTCGTTGGACACGGCGCGCCCCGCGGATCTGCTGGTGCTGCTGGATTCGTTGCGACAGCGCGAGGGCACACTGAACGGCGAAGTCAACGAATTACAGAACACCCTGAATTCGTTGCAGGCGTCCGGCAACACCGATCAGGCTGCGATCCAAAGTGCACAGGCCAGACTGGCAGCGCTGTCCATCCTGGTTGGCGCGGTGGGTGCCACTGGGCCCGGCGTCACCATCACCATCGACGACCCCGGCCCCGGGGTTTCACCAGAGGTAATGCTCGACGTGATCAATGAACTGCGGGCCGCCGGAGCCGAGGCGATCGAGGTCGATGGCGCACATCAGTCCGTGCGGGTGGGTGTCGACACCTGGGTGGTCGGCACGCCCGGTTCGCTCACCGTCGACAACAAGGCGCTGTCGCCGCCGTATTCGATTCTGGCGATTGGCGATCCGCCCACACTGGCTGCCGCGATGAACATTCCCGGTGGTGCCGAGGACAGCATCAAGCGGGTCGGCGGAAAGATGTCCGTGCAGCAGAGCGACCGCATCGACGTGACCGCCTTGCGACAACCAAAACCACACCAATACGCTCAGCCCGTCAAGTGAGACACCAACCAGAACAGGATTACCGTGAGCGATATCCCACCCGATCTGCACTACACCGCCGAACATGAGTGGGTTCGCCGGAGCGGTGACGACACCGTGCGGATCGGAATCACCGACTTCGCGCAGTCAGCGCTGGGCGACGTTGTTTTCGTCCAGCTGCCCGACGTAGGCACCGACTTGACCGCGGGCGAATCTTTCGGCGAAGTGGAATCGACGAAATCCGTGTCGGATTTGTACGCACCGTTATCCGGCAAAGTGACTGCCGTCAACGGCGACCTGGAAGGCGACCCGCAGCTGGTCAACTCGGATCCGTATGGCGCTGGCTGGCTGCTGGATATCCAGGTCTCGGAAGCATCCGAGTTGGAGTCCGCCATTTCGGGGCTGCTTGAGGCCGAGGCCTACCGCGGCACACTCACCGAGTGAGGTGTTGCTAATGTCCCTGCCAGCCCAGCGCATGACAACGCCTGCAGTTGGGAGCGCGCCGGGGAGAGGGGGCCAGCCGGACGATCGCCTTGCGATCCTGCCGGTGGCTAGCACATTCCGAACCACCGCGCGGTACGGTCAACACAACAGCATTACAAGGCAAGTGATCGGCAATACAGGGTTAAGAACCTAGTGGGAAGCCGGCCGAACGGCCCGGTCAGACAACGCCACAGCGGCCAGTGAGGAGCAGCGGGTGACGGACATGGACAACGACCAGACTTCGGATGAAGTCACCGTGGAGACGACTTCGGTATTCCGCGCCGACTTCCTGAATGAACTGGACGCGCCCGCGCAGTCGGGTGCCGAGAGCACGGTGTCCGGGGTTGAAGGACTTCCGGCGGGCTCGGCGTTGCTCGTCGTCAAGCGCGGGCCCAACGCCGGATCGCGCTTCCTGCTCGACCAGGCCATTACCTCGGCCGGCCGGCACCCCGACAGCGACATCTTCCTCGATGACGTCACCGTGAGCCGCCGGCACGCCGAATTCAGGTTGGAAAACAACGAATTCCACGTGGTCGATGTGGGTAGCCTCAACGGGACGTACGTCAATCGCGAGCCGGTGGACTCGGCCGTGTTGGCAAACGGCGACGAAGTGCAGATCGGCAAGTTCCGTTTGGTGTTCCTCACGGGGCCCAAAGGTGACGACGATGGAGGATCTGGAGGCTAGTGAGCGCACCCGATAGCTCGGCCCTGGCCGGGATGTCGATTGGGGCGGTCTTGGACTTGCTGAGGCCGGATTTCCCCGATGTCACGATTTCCAAGATTCGCTTCCTGGAAGCCGAGGGACTGGTGACGCCGCAGCGCGCCGCGTCGGGATATCGCAGATTCACCGCTTACGACTGCGCGCGATTGCGCTTCATTCTCACCGCGCAGCGCGATCACTACTTGCCGCTGAAGGTGATCCGGGCGCAACTGGATGCCCAACCCGACGGTGAGCTACCAGCGTTCGGATCGCCTTACGGCGTACCGCGATTGGTTTCGGTGACCGACGACGATGCCGCCTCCGATAACGGATCCGACGCCGCCGCGGTGGCACCCACCCGGGTCCGGTTGAGTCGAGAAGACCTCCTGGAACGCGCGGGCGTGGGCGAAGATCTGCTTACCGCACTACTCAAAGCCGGGGTCATCGCGAGTGGCCCCGGCGGATTCTTCGACGAGCACACCGTCGTGATCTTGCAGTGTGCGCGAGCCCTGTCTGACTACGGCGTCGAGCCACGGCATCTGCGCGCCTTCCGCTCGGCCGCCGACCGGCAGTCCGACCTGATCGCCCAGATCGCCGGACCGCTAGTCAAGGCCGACAAGGCCGGTGCGCGCGACCGCGCCGACGACCTGGCGCGCGAGGTTGCCGCACTCGCAATTACTTTGCACACGTCGCTGATCAAGTCCGCCGTTCGCGACGTTCTGCGACGCTGAGGACTAGACTTCCCTCAACAGCTTGGTGTTGAGCGGTATGGAGAGAAATGGTGTTCCAGCGGGTCGTCGCGCCGAGCGTAAGTCGGACACGGCGGCATGTGCGGAGGGCAGACGCAAATGGGTGAAGTTCGTGTTGTCGGCATTCGCGTCGAGCAGCCGCAGAACCAGCCGGTGCTGTTGTTGCGCGAGGCCAACGGCGACCGCTACCTGCCGATTTGGATCGGCCAATCGGAGGCGGCAGCCATTGCGCTCGAACAGCAGGGCGTCGAGCCGCCCCGCCCGCTCACACACGACCTGATCCGGGATCTCATTGCAGCCCTTGGTCATTCACTAAAAGAAGTGCGGATCGTCGATCTGCAAGAAGGCACTTTCTACGCCGACCTGGTCTTCGACCGCAACATCACCGTGTCGGCGCGCCCCTCGGATTCGGTGGCGATCGCACTGCGGGTCGGCGTTCCGATCTATGTCGAAGAGGCCGTTCTCGCCCAAGCCGGTCTGCTGATCCCTGACGAGAGCGACGAGGAATCCAGCACCGTCGTTCGCGAGGACGAGGTGGAGAAATTCAAGGAGTTTCTCGACAGCGTGTCGCCCGATGACTTCAAGGCCACCTAAACCCGTGTCGCCGCGGCCCGGCCGCAATGAGTGTGACGAAACAGCGGGTTAGTAGGGGTGCCGGCGCCGGTTAAGCTTGGACGTCGATATCACGGATCCGTCTCAACTGACACTGTGATCTCGACACGCCTAATGGCTAGCACGCTCGTTGCCCTTACGGCAGCCATACTTTGCAAGACGAGTTAAGGCACGGCAGCGATCGAACAGCGTAAGCTCACTAGCACTCGGGCCTTAGCCAACGTGGCTGTCAAGGCAGCCAATGGACGCAGCTAGTGACGAGCGCGATCGGCGAGAGGAACCACTGTGAGCGACCAGCCACGTCAAGAACAGCTGGAACTTGCTGAACACGCGGATGCCGCAACCAATGGTGAACCGAGCGTCACCGTGGCCAGCGGGCCCGTCCAGCCTGGCCTGTTTCCTGACGATTCGGTGCCTGACGAGCTGGTCGGCTACCGCGGCCCGAGTGCCTGCCAGATCGCCGGAATCACCTACCGCCAGCTGGACTACTGGGCACGCACGTCGTTGGTAGTGCCATCGATTCGCAGTGCGGCGGGATCCGGCAGCCAGCGGCTGTACTCATTCAAGGACATCCTGGTTCTCAAGATCGTCAAGCGGCTGCTGGACACCGGCATTTCGCTGCACAACATCCGTGTCGCGGTCGACCATCTGCGCCAGCGCGGCGTTGAGGATCTGGCCAACATCACGTTGTTCTCGGACGGCACCACCGTCTACGAGTGCACGTCCGCCGAAGAGGTCGTCGACCTGCTGCAGGGTGGCCAAGGCGTGTTCGGCATCGCTGTATCGGGTGCGATGCGGGAGCTGACCGGCGTTATTGCCGACTTCCCAGGTGAGCGCGCTGACGGCGGCGAGTCGATTGCGGCACCGGAGGACGAGCTGGCCTCGCGGCGCAAGCACCGGGACCGCAAGATCGGCTAGTCGCCGACACTTTGGCAATTTCGTTCACCACGCTGCCACTCGCAGGTAAACTAGACTTCGTATCACGCCCGCGCGGGAGAGTTCTGTGGCAGCCAGCCATGGACGCCGAAGGAGCAATACCTCTCCGTCAACCTCTCAGGCACCAGGGACCGCGCGAAGGTGACGATACCTCTGGAAAGCGGTGCCACGTTGAGTGGTACACCCGCCGATGGGGAAAGGCGCTCGGGGGGACGTGCGCTGAATCTCTCAGGCGCCCGTGAATGGGTGAGGACAGAGGGGGAGGGCCGTTAGAAGTCCCTCCGTCTATGTCAGGGGTGCACGTGTCCGACCACTCAACTTTCGCCGACCGCCATATCGGACCCGATAGCCAGGCCGTCGCGGCCATGCTCGACGTGATCGGCGTCAGCTCGCTCGACCAGCTGGCGTCCAAGGCCGTCCCGGCCGGAATTCTCGACAAACTCTCTGACAGCGGCGTCGCGCCGGGTCTGAGCACACTGCCGCCGGCCGCTAGCGAGGCCGAGGCGTTGGCCGAACTGCGGACGCTGGCCGACACCAACACGGTCGCGGTGTCGATGATCGGACAGGGCTATTACGACACGCTCACCCCGCCGGTGTTGCTGCGCAACATCATGGAGAACCCCGCCTGGTACACCGCCTACACGCCGTACCAGCCGGAGATCAGCCAGGGCCGACTGGAAGCGCTGCTGAACTTCCAGACCATGGTCACCGGCCTGACCGGCCTCGAAATCGCCAATGCCTCGATGCTCGACGAGGGTACCGCGGCAGCGGAGGCCATGACGCTGATGCGACGCGCTGCCCGCGGCACTGCCAACCTGCTAGCGGTCGACACCGACGTGTTCACGCAGACCGCTGCCGTGCTGGCCACCCGCGCCCGGCCGTTGGGCATCGAGATCGTGACCGCTGATCTGCGGGACGGCCTTCCGGATGGCGACTTCTTCGGTGCCATCGTCCAACTGCCCGGTGCCAGCGGCCGGATCACGGATTGGTCCGCGTTGATCGCGCAAGCTCACGACCGGGGCGCCTTGGTCGCAATCGGCGCCGACCTGCTGGCCTGTACGTTGATCACCCCGCCCGGTGAGATCGGCGCCGACGCTGCCTTCGGCAGCACCCAAAGATTCGGTGTACCAATGGGATTCGGTGGCCCACACGCCGGGTATCTGGCCGTGCCGGCCAAGCACGCCCGTCAGCTGCCGGGTCGGCTGGTCGGCGTCTCGGTCGACAGCGACGGCTCACCGGCCTATCGCTTGGCGTTGCAGACCCGCGAGCAGCACATCCGCCGCGACAAGGCGACCAGCAACATCTGTACCGCGCAGGTTCTGCTGGCGGTGATGGCCGCGATGTACGCCAGCTATCACGGCGCCGACGGGCTGACCGCCATCGCCCGCCGGGTGCATGGCCGCGCCGACGCTATCGCCGCCGCACTGGGCGATGTGGCAGTGCATGACACGTACTTCGACACGGTGTTGGCGCGCGTGCCGGGGCGCGCGGATGAAGTGGTTGCCAAGGCCAAGGCCAGGGGTGTCAACCTCTGGCGCGTTGACACCGACCATGTTTCGGTCGCGTGCGACGAGGCCACCACCGACGCCCACGTGGCCTTGGTCCTGGACGCTTTCGGGGTGTCGCCTGCCGAATCTTCGCCGACCGATATCGCCACGCGCACATCGGAATTCCTGACCCACCCCGCCTTCACGCAGTATCACACCGAGACGGCAATGATGCGCTACCTACGCGCGCTGGCGGACAAGGATATCGCCTTGGACCGCAGCATGATTCCACTCGGCTCGTGCACGATGAAGCTCAATGCCGCCGCCGAGATGGAGTCCATCACCTGGCCGGAGTTTTCCCGGCTGCATCCGTTCGCTCCGGCGGCTGACACCCCGGGGCTGCGCCGCCTGATCAACGATCTGGAGACCTGGCTGGTGCAGATCACCGGCTATGACGCGGTATCGCTGCAACCGAACGCTGGATCGCAAGGCGAGTACGCCGGCCTGTTGGCGATTCACGAATATCACGCCAGCCGCGGCGAGCCGGACCGTGACGTCTGCCTGATTCCGTCCAGCGCACACGGCACCAACGCGGCGTCGGCCGCCCTGGCCGGGATGCGGGTCGTCGTGGTGGGCTGCCACCAGAACGGCGATGTCAATCTCGATGATCTGCGCGCCAAGATCGGCGAGCACGCCGATCGGCTTTCGGCGCTGATGATCACCTACCCGTCCACGCACGGGGTGTACGAACACGACATCGCCGATATTTGCGCGGCCGTGCACGACGCCGGCGGCCAGGTGTACGTCGACGGCGCCAACCTCAACGCGCTGGTGGGCCTGGCCCGGCCCGGCAAGTTCGGCGGCGATGTGAGTCACCTGAACCTGCACAAGACGTTCTGCATCCCGCACGGTGGCGGCGGCCCGGGTGTCGGTCCGGTCGCGGCGCGTTCGCATCTGGCGCCGTTCCTGCCGGGTCACCCGTACGCCCCCGAGCTGCCGGGGGGGCACCCGGTGTCCTCGGCGCCCTACGGCTCGGCGTCGATCCTGCCGATCAGCTGGGCCTACATCAGGATGATGGGCGCCGATGGGCTGCGGGCGGCATCGCTGACCGCGATCGCCTCGGCCAACTACATCGCCCGCCGGCTCGACGAGTACTTCCCCGTGCTGTACACCGGCGAGAACGGCATGGTCGCCCATGAATGCATCCTGGACCTGCGCGGCATCACCAAAACGACCGGCGTAACCGTCGACGATGTCGCGAAACGCTTGGCGGACTATGGCTTTCATGCGCCAACCATGAGCTTCCCGGTAGCCGGGACATTGATGGTGGAGCCTACTGAGAGCGAGGACCGCGGCGAGATCGATGCGTTCTGTGAAGCAATGATCGCCATCCGCGGCGAGATCGATCGCGTCGGCGCGGGCCAGTGGCCCGCCGACGACAACCCGCTGCGGGGCGCACCCCACACGGCCGAGTGTCTGCTGGTCGCCGACTGGGATCACCCGTACACGCGGGAAGAGGCCGCTTATCCGCTCGGCAAGGCTTTCCGGCCCAAGGCGTGGCCGCCGGTGCGTCGCATCGACGGCGCCTACGGCGACCGCAACCTCATGTGCTCATGCCCACCCGTGGAGGCGTTCGCATAGAGCGCCCTTTGGCCTGGTAGATCAACCACAGCGCTCGACGATCGCCGCGGCGATTCGATGCGGCGCCGGGTGTGATAATCCGATAACCGGACTCGATGTGTTTTGCGCCAGAACGCAATTGCTGAAGAAGGCCAGAGCGCGGTGTTCTTGCCGGTGGCGGGATGCTGGTACCAACTGCGGCATCCTCCCGCCTGCCAGACGGAATGCACGAGACGTCCCTGCAACCAGTCGTTGAACGCCCGCTCAATCGGCGGCCGAACCACTAACACACCGAGCTTTCGGCGCCGAGCCGCCTTCAGGCAACTCAGGATGTACCGCGTCTGGGCTTCGATCATGAAGATCTGCGAGTTGTGGCCGAGCCCCGAATTGGGACCGAGCATGACGAAGTAGTTGGGGAATCCCGACACGGTGGTGCCCAAGTAGGCCGAGGGGCCCTGCTGCCAGCGATCGGCCAGCCTTTCACCGTCGTGTCCCACGATCTCGATGTCGGAGAATGCGAACTGGGTGTCGAACCCGGTCGCGTAGATGACGACATCGGCACCGTGTGACTGTCCGTCCGCGGTGATCACCTGATCGGCGGTCATCTCGGCGACCGGCGATGTGACCACGGTGACGTTGTCGCGGGTCAACGCCGGATAGAAATCGCTCGATATCAGCAGACGCTTGCACCCGAGGGCGTAGTCGGGCGTCAGCGCTGCCCGCAACTCCGGGTCAGCCACCTTGCGCTGCAACATCGTTCGCGCCAGACGTTCGGCGTCCGCCATCGGGGCTGAAGGGTCGATGAAGCCTTTGACACGTTGCTCGTGAATCCAGAACAGCCGCGCTCTGGTGTACCAGCGGTAAGGTGCGAATCTCCGCAACTGTTGTTGACGAGGTGAGAACGTTCGATCCGCCTTCGGCACGATCCAACCCGGCGTGCGCTGAATGACGGTGAGCTGCTTGACATCCGCAGCAATCCGGGGCACGAATTGGATTGCGCTGGCACCGCTGCCGATCACCGCGACGCGCTTGCCTTGCAGCGTGACCGAATGGTCCCATCGCGCCGAGTGAAACGCATTGCCGGCGAAGATCGAGCGCCCGACGATGTCAGGATACAGAGGGCGACGAAGCAGCCCCGTCGCCGAAACCAAATAGCGGCAGTCCAATACGGTTCCCGACGAGGTCTGCACCGTCCAGCATTGCCGGGATTCCTGCCAGCGTGCCGAAATCACCGCGGTGGCGAACTCGATGTGCTGTGTTACGCCTTCCCGCGCGGCGACATCGCGCAGGTACCCCAAAATCTCGGGCTGGCTTGCGAACAACCGCGACCAGTCCGCCCGCTGGGCGAATGAGAAGGAGTACAGCGGTGCGGGGATGTCGCACCCGCATCCGGGATAGGTGTTGTCGCGCCAGGTTCCGCCGAGGTCGTGGGCCTGTTCGAGGACGCGGTAGGAAAACCCGGCACGCTGCAGATGGTGCGCGATGCAAAGCCCACTGACACCGGCACCGATCACCACCACGTCAAGCGTCGCAGGACGAACCTCCCGCAGCGGTGCCTGGCTGCCAGTTCCCCTACTCACCGGCGCGTCCAGCCCGGCTGGGACCGACGTAGAGCGGATTCAGCTGCAACCCGCCGTCAATGCCGATCTCCTGCGCGGTGATGTAGCCGGACGCGTCGCGCACCAGGAAGGCGACCAGATCGGCCACTTCTTCCGGACGCCCGAAGCGGCCGCTGGCCACCGCGGCCCTGATGCGCTCTTGATCGGCCTCGGGCAGTGCCAGCACCGGCGGGGTGGCGATCATGCCGGGCAGTACGCAGTTGGCGGTGATCCCGAGTGCGCAGTTCTCGATCGCGATGGTTCGCACCATCCCGTACAGGCCAGCCTTCGATGCCGCGTAGGCAACCTTGCCCGGCGAACCGAGTTGAGCGGCCATGCTCGAGATCGCGACGATGCGTCCGAAGCGCCGTTCCCGCATCCCCGGTAGGCAGGCCTGGATGGCGCGAAACGATCCGGTGAGATTGACGTCGATATCGCGCGACCACTTCTCCGCCGACATCGAATGCGCCGGGGCGTAGGTGTCGACGACGCCGGCAACGGACACGCATATGTCGACGTCGCGTACCGCGTCTGCCGGAATCGGGTCGGCGGACAAATCCATCACCACGTCGGCTGGGCCTGCCACATCCATCGTTCGCACCGTCACATCGGCCGCACGCAATTGATCGCAAACAGCCGACCCGATCCCTCCGTTGGCACCTGTCACCAGCGCCGTCCGCTTCGTCACATCATCTCCTCACCCAATATGCAGGCGCCTCAGGCTATTTCGCACTGAAGCCCGCGTCGACCGGAAGGGCCACCCCGGCGACATACTTGGCGTGGTCGCTCACCAACCACAGCACCGCGTCGCTTACATCTTCGGGCGCGATCATGGAAACCGGAAGAAGGTTCGTGACCGCCACGGTCACTTCCGGGTTGTCGGCCACCCAAGCGCCCACTGCGTCGTTCATGATCATGGGTGTCTCGACGCCGGTGGGGTGGATCGTGTTAACGCGAATGTTGTCGTTCGCCAACCAATGCGTGAAATTCCGCATCAACCCGACGACACCGTGTTTGGTAGCGGTGTACGCGCAGCTTCCCGCGGTCCCGTCGGCACCGACGCCCTTGAGACCCTGGGTGGAGCTGACCAGGACGATCGAGCCGCCCTTGCCTGCTGCCCGCATGCTGGGCACGGCAGCCATGACCGTGTTCCATACGCCGACTAGGTTGACATCGACGATGTCGCGGAATATCTGGTTGGGATCGAATACCTTTTCACCGGGTGCGGCGATTCCCGCATTCGCCACGATGATGTCGATCGGGCCGAGCAGCTCCGTGGCGTCGGCGACAACCCGGTTCAATTGGGCCGCATCGCGGACGTCCGCCGTTCGGGCGACGATCCGGCGACCCTGCGCTTCGACCTCCTTGACCGTCTGATCGAGATCCTCAGAAGTCGCCAACGGGTAAGGAACCGAATCGATCTGGTCGCACAGATCGACGGCGACGATGTCCGCGCCCTCCTCGGCTAAACGAATGGCGTGGCTTCGCCCCTGTCCGCGTGCGGCGCCGGTGATGAAGGCAACCTTGCCGTCGAGCATGCCCATTGGTCTTCCCTTCTCGTTGCTATCCGGTGATCGAAATCAGCTGCCGGTCGCATTGCGCGGCACCGCAGCCGTTGCTGCAGGCTGCGACCGCAGGAAATCGAGGGTCAACTCTGCGAACCTCTCGGCAGCTTCCACTTGTGGCGCGTGGCCTACCGCCCGCAAGAGGTGAACCCGGGCGTGTGGAAACAACCGCCGTGACGCGTCGATCTGCCTCCCGGGCAGGAAGCGGTCGTGATCACCCCAGATGATCAACGTCGGACGACGGTGTTTGGACACCACCGAGATCAATTCGGCTCGCCACTGCGGTCTGACGCCCCGGATGGTGGCAACGGATCGCGCGGTCTCGTGCATAACCGCGCCGGTGTCGGGTCGCCGCGCGAGCGTCACAGCGCGGTCTATGCGCTCATCGGTCGCAAAGGACCGGTCGACATAAATCTGTCGTTCCGTCATCCGCGCAGTTGCGCGGTTGGTGTGACGGGTCGCGACAGCGCCAATCAACGGTGTGGCCGCCAACCGCAGTATCGGATGTAATGCGGAACCGAATCCGCCACTGCTGACCAGATTCAGCGTGGCCACCCGGTCGGGATGCAAGGCCAACAACTGCAGCGCGACCGCACCGCCCAACGAGTGACCTATCACGTGCAGGCGCCGGGTCTCACCAATCGCATCAACGGTTTCAAGCACGCCCTGGGCAAGCCCGGGCAGCGTGGTGTAGGTGGGAAGGCGGTCGGAGAATCCGGAGCCCGGCAGGTCAGGAGCAATGACCCGATAGCCCGCCTGTCGCAACGGCACAAACTGCGTCTCCCAATCCTCAATGCTGCGGCCAATCCCGTGCAGCAACAGAATTGGAGGATGGTCTACATCGCCTGCGACGAAGACACGGGTATGTCTACCTTTGACATTGATCGACTTGATTGATTCCACGCGTGTACTCCCTGAAGTGACAACGCTATTCGCGATCGCGTTTGACTCGGATCCGACAACATATCTGTCTCGCAACAGGATTCGAGATCCTATTGTGTTGTGTGCCGTGACATAATTCGACGAGCAGGTTGATGGTCCGGATAGGCAGCTGTTAGCACGCAAGGCCGTATTCCTCGGCGTAACAGCCGGATTCCTCCCCACAGATTCGACGATACGGGGCATCAACTCCAGCAAAGGGGAGTTGGCAAGACGAATTGAATATGACTTGCGCCGTTGTCATTGCTCCTCCTTCGTCTCAGAGGCCTCCGATTCGGTTGGCGTGGGCGCACATTGCGCCGCGTTCGGCCTTGGCTGCTGTTCGCATCCACCAGCCAATCGTCGAACAGCCGCTCCCGCTGTAACAGGTCGCGAGATTCCTGGGTGGCGTGCACCCACCACATTTCGTCCGCGGTTACCCTCCGGACAGCTGTCGCAGAGCACGTTCGGAAGGCGATCCCGGTTGAGCCCAAAAGGCAACCAGCAGATGCCCGGTGTGATCGAGCCGCATATGTTGGAAGTGCAGCGTCATTGGCCCGACCTCGGGATGCATGAGTTTCGCTCTCCCGCTGTTGTCGTTCGTGACATCGTGGCGGGACCAAAGCATCCGAAACAGCCTGCTTCGATGCAGGAGTTCCTCGATCACGTCGGTTAGACCCGGGTCCGGATTGCGCGCCGCGTAAGCCCGAAGCCAGCACGCCCCCCACCTGGTCAGCTTTTCCCAGTTCCGATAGAACTTCGGCATCTCCGGGTCTAAAAACAGCGACAATGCCGGGTTGTCTCCGGGGGCAAAGTGCGGAAAGACCGCGCGAGCAAGGGGATTGGTAGCCACGATGGTCAGCGAAGAATCATGAATGTACACCGGCGTGAGCGGCCAGCTATCGATCAACGAAGAAATCGCCGGGTTGAGCTCTTTCGCAGGACACCGTTGCCCAGATCGTGGCCCTCGCACCAGGTCCCGCAGGTATGCGGCGCTGTCGTCATCGAGCTTCAATGCCCGTGCGATGCCGTCCAAGACTTGATCCGAGGGACTTCTTTCGCGGCCCTGCTCAATGCGCAGGTAGTAGTCGACACTCACGCCCGCCAGTGCCGCAACTTCCTCGCGGCGCAGTCCGGCGACCCGCCGCCGGCCTCCGCTGGGTAGTCCCACGTCACACGGCTGAAGTTCCGCGCGACGGTTGCGGAGAAACTGTGCTAACGCTGAGCCTTTTGACGCACACCTGCCCTTGGATGTAGTGCCCGACCGAATGCCTGTTGAGCCCGTTGTCGAGATCCGGTCGTGCGCCGAGCTGCCAGCTACGTCGACGAGTTCTAATCGGCGGCCTAACGCCTCGGTATCGCTCACTGGACCAAAGCCAAGGCGACGGGGCCCATCAGGGTGGCGAACGGCACGTCCAGCGCGGGGTTGTCAGCAATGAATCTGGTCCGGCTCATGTCGTCTCCTTTGCTTTCCGACGCCCACACCCCTGCGCCACGCAACACACAACACTGGGGTATTTAGTAACTATTCCTGACTATCTTCAGCAGCTAGTTTGGCTCGAGCGGCGCCGCCAGGTGGCAGCTGGTTCCCACGGGTTCGACCAGTTCTACGGCGTGGGGCGCTCGTGCGCGTCGGTCATTGCGGCGCGCTGGTGATCGATGACGGCCCGAAAATCGGCGAGAAAGCCGCGGAACTCGGCGGCACCGAGGTTGCTCGCGTGCCGATCCATCATGTCGGCCATGATCGAGTCGGCGGCATCCATCTGCCGTCGGCCGCGGGCGGTGGGTACGACGAGCTTGGCGCGACGGTCAGCCGGGTCCGGCTTGCGTTGCACATAGCCCATCGCTTCCAGGTCGTCGATGATCAGGCCGATCACCTGTTTGACCTGACCGGACAGCCGCGCCAGATCAGTTGCTCGAACGCCCTCGGGACACATGTACGCAAGCACCGCGCCATGCCGCGGGACGATATCGTCGAATCCTTCGTCGCGCAGCCGGCGGAAGAGCTCGCCTTGCACCGCGAAAAGTAGGCCACCGGCCAGCGCGCCCAGATCGTTGCCTCGACCAGCCTCGCCGTTCATTGCCGCCCTCCACCATCAAGTCATCGGGCCAGCGAGCCGGTTACGGCTACCGAGCCGCATCAATCAGCTTGATGCGGCCGGTGCTGTAAAGCCGGACAGTCTCGCTGCTTCAGCCCAAATATGTGCTGAGTGCCGTGGCGAGATCGGGGGAGGCCGACGTCGCAAGGTTCTGGTAGCTGCCGCCGCTGAGCTGGGCGACCGCTTCCCATGTTGCCCGGTCCGGATCGGCGCCGAAGTCGATGATGTTGACGGCGATCGGTTTGGCCGGGTCCGCACTGGCCCGGATGAAATTCTGCAGCCCCGGTCCGTCGAGGGATTGGTCGGTGTGTGGCCCCGCCGTGATCAGAAGAATCGAATTCGTTTGTCCGGCATGGTAATTAGTTTGCATCTCCTGATAGATCATCCGCAGCGTGGTAAATGACACCGCACCGCCGGCCGACGAATATTGCTTGTCGAGGTCGGCGGCCAGGGCGGCCGGGCGAGGCTGGCCGTTGACCTGGTCCGCCAGGGGACCGGTCGCGACCTCCGAGCGGCCCTCGTGACCGTCGAACGTCCACAACCCCAGAATCGCATTCGGAGGTAGTGCTTTGATCCGGTCTTCCAGCGCAGCGACCACGTTGGCCAGCCGGGATTTTCCGCCTTCATCGCCGGGCATCGACTGGTCCAGCATGATCGTGGCAGCCAGTCCGCTGGACGGGGCGGCCATGGCGTCCGCCAGCGTGGCACGCATGGAGTCGTCACCGACCGACAGCGTGGAACCCAGGGCCGCGAAGCCCGTGACCGGGCTGCTCGGCGGTTTCACGCCGTTGACGCGGAAACCGGCTTTGGCAAGTTTCGCGAGTTGTTCGGGCTTGCGGATGAAGTGGGCGAACTCGCTTGCCGCTGAGGTCTGTTCGCGTGTCAACCAGGATCCGCTGAGCAACACCGTGGGATAGTCGGCGACCGGTGTCGGGCCCTGCGGTAGCCAGGAAGCCAACGTGCTCTTGGCGTCCGACAGCGATTCGCCGCGCGCGAACACCTGCTGCTCGGTAGTGATCACCGCGTGCACCGGCGCGGTTGCCACATCACCGGGCTTCAGCAGCGTGTTCATTGCCTCGGTTAGCGAATTGTCGGCCAGTTTGGGCGCTGCGCCCGTTAAGGAGCGCAGCGCGGCGGTGCCCTGGGTGGCCGGCGCACCGGACGGCACGGACGCGGCCGCCACCGCTTCGCCCGCCAAATAGGAGGCATCGCTGTTGCCGCTCGTCGGCAATGCCAGTCGCAGCGATCCCCACGCCGGTAACTTCAACCCCGCCAATGCATTCGGATTGTTTTGCAGGCCCGGCAGCGCGCCCCAGTTTTGGTTGGAAAGCACCTGCTGCAGTTCGGGCCGAACGGCAAGCAACACCGGCGACGTCACCAGTGAGCGACTGTCGCTGATCGTTTTCTGGCCCGTTGCCGCGGTCAGCCGCGCGGCCGACACCGAACTGCCCGGGATCCACAACGCGGGCTGCGCACCCAATTCCGCAGGCCACTTGCCGATGAAGCCGGCGATGACGGCATCGGAGCCGGCCGGTTTGACGTCAAGAACCATGCAGTGGTCAGCGACGGGGCCGGCCGAAGAGTTGTAGCCCTCCGCGAACTGCTGGACGTGTTCGGCGATCGACGGATCGACGACGATGGCGACGGTCTCCTTGCCTCCGACACAGCGTGCGGCGGCGGTGTGTGAGCGATCAGACAGCGCGTCGCCGAAGAAGCTCCACAGGATGACGGTGCCGACCACCAAGATGACCGCGACCAGAGCCACGATCACGCCGATGCTGACTCCTCGTCGCCCGCCGGCGCTGCGGTGACCACCCCGCCAGTCGCCGAGCACTCGGTGGCCGGACCCGAAGAGACCCGACCGTGCGTCCTCGGGCGGCCCGGAGCTCTCCGGCCGAGGCGGAAAGTCGGGGTATTCGTCATCGATGCCTTCCGCCGCATACCTATCCTCGGCGGCGGCGAAGTCCTCGTCGGCATAGCCGCCGGCCTCGTCCGGGTAATCGTCGTAATCGGCGTCGTCATCCTCGTCGAGGTCATCCCAGTGCGGCTCGACGTGGGGATGATCCTGTTCCTCCTCGAAACGGGAAACAAGATCGCGGGCGGTAAACCTGTTCGTCTCGGACTCGTCGGCAGGCTCATCGGACGACTTCCCGGGCATGCTGTGCCTACCCATCCCGGCGCCCGCCACCTTTCCGCCGACCCATCAACTTCGCCATCGCGAAATTGGCACCGAGTCTAGTCATCAGAAGCATCGCCGCAGCTTGAGCCCGAATCAGGCACCGTTGCGGGCCTTGAGCTCACGCCGTCGCCTATGCAGGATCGGCTCGGTGTAGCCGCTGGGCTGCTGCGCGCCGGACAAGATCAGCTCTTGGGCCGCCAAGAACGCGATGCTGTCGTCGAAGTTGGGCGCCATGGCGTGGTAGTCCGCATCGCCGGCGTTCTGCTGGTCCACCATCGGGGCCATCCGCTCCAGACTGGCGCGGACGTCCTCACTGGTGATAATGCCGTGACGCAGCCAGTTCGCCAGCAATTGGCTGGAGATCCGCAGCGTGGCGCGGTCCTCCATCAGGGCCACGTTATGGATGTCGGGCACCTTCGAGCAGCCGACACCATGGTCGATCCAGCGCACCACGTACCCCAGGATGGACTGGCAGTTGTTGTCGACCTCCTCGCGGATCTCCTCGGGAGCCCAGGCCAGCTCCTTGGCCAGCGGGATGGTCAGCAATTCCTCGATGGTCGTGCGCTTCTTGCCCTCGAGCTCCTTCTGCACGGCGAAGACATCCACCTGGTGGTAGTGCATCGCGTGCAGGGTGGCCGCGGTCGGGGACGGCACCCACGCGGTGGTGGCGCCGGCCTTCGGCTGGCCGATCTTCTGCTCGACCATGTCGGCCATCAGCTCCGTCATCGCCCACATGCCCTTACCGATCTGGGCCTTGCCGGACAATCCGGCGGCCAGGCCGATGTCGACGTTGGCGTCCTCGTAGGCCTTGATCCACGCAGTGCTCTTCATCGCACCCTTACGGATCATCGGACCGGCTTCCATCGAGGTGTGGATCTCGTCGCCGGTGCGGTCCAGGAAGCCGGTGTTGATGAACACAACCCGGTCGGCGGCCGCCTTGATACACGCCTTGAGGTTGACGGTGGTGCGCCGCTCCTCGTCCATGATGCCGACCTTCATGGTGCCCTGCGGCAACCCCAGCACATCCTCGACACGGCTGAACAGCTCGCAGGTGTACGCCACCTCCGCGGGACCGTGCATCTTCGGCTTCACGATGTAGATGGAACCGGTGCGGCTGTTGGTCAGCGGCCCGTTACCGTTGCCGGTCTTGAGGCCGTGAATCGCGGACAGACCGGTGAACAGCGCGTCCTGGATGCCCTCGAACACCTCTTTTTCGCCGTCACCATCGGTTATGACGATCGCATCGTTGGTCATCAGGTGCCCGACATTGCGGACGAACAGCAGGCTGCGCCCGGGCAGCGTGAGTTCGCCGCCGTCGGGGGTGTGGTAGCTGCGGTCCTGGTTGAGTACGCGGGTGAAGCTCTTGCCGTCCTTGCTGACCTCTTCGATCAGGTCGCCCTTGTTCAGACCGAGCCAGTTGCGGTAGCCCAGCACCTTGTCGTCAGCGTCGACGGCGGCCACCGAGTCCTCGAAGTCCATGATCGTGGTGATCGCGGATTCCAGGATCACGTCCTTGATGCCGGCCGGGTCGGTCTTGCCGATCGGCGAGGACGGGTCGATCAGGATCTCGATGTGAAGTCCGTGATTGACCAGCAGCACCGACCAGCTGGGGGCGCCCAGCTCACCGCTGTACCCCACGAATTTCTCCGGGCTGGCCAACTCGGCGGAGTCCGCACCGATGGCGATCTTCAGCTGGCCGTCCTCGATGCTCACGCCCGTCGCGTCTGCCCACGAGCCCGACGCCAGCGGTGCCGCCTGGTCGAGGAACTTGCGCGCGTAGGCGACCACCTTATCGCCGCGAATCCTGTTGTAGCTGTTGCCCTTTTGAGCACCGTCATCTTCCGGGATCACGTCGGTGCCGTACAACGCGTCGTACAGCGAACCCCAGCGGGCGTTGGCCGCGTTCAGCGCGAACCGGGCATTGAGCACCGGCACCACCAGCTGCGGCCCGGCGGTCGTCGTGATCTCATCGTCCACGCCGGAAGTCGTGATCGTGAAGTCGTCCGGCTCGGGCAGCAGGTACCCGATGTCGGTGAGGAACTGGCGGTAGGCCTCGACGTCCAGCGGCTCGATGACACGGTGGCGGTGCCACTTGTCGATCTGGGCTTGCAGCTCGTCACGGGTGTTGAGCAAACCCTGGTTCTGCGGAGTGAGATCGGTGACGACCTTGTCGACGCCGGCCCAGAAGCTGTCCGGGTCGATACCGGTGCCGGGTAGCGCCTCGTTATTCACGAAGTCGTAGAGCACTCGGGCGACGCGCAAGTTCCCCGCCGACACGCGGTCAGTCATTTTTCTCCTCCACATATTTGCCTCATTGGTCCCATTCGGCCCCCGATTGGCCCCAACTAGCTACGCCATCAGCCTACCGGCCAACAGCGCCAACGCTGGTATTGGACCAACCCGCAACAGCAGGTCACGGTGCACCTGACGGACTTCGCCGTGGGGTTCCCGGCGGGCCCCGCGGAGCGCCTTTGGCAACACGTGTGCTGCGGTAAGCACCCAGGCCCCGTCTTGCGTCGGCGCCGTTCAATCATACGGGCTGTACGCGGCCCTCTTCGGGGGGCGGCCCGGCGGCTGGTTTCATTGCGCATCGCGCATGCTGCCGACCAGATCTTCCACCAGGTCCTCCATCGCCACCATGGCGACGCCGCCGCCGCCATCGATCACGAGTGCCAGATGGCTGTTTGTGCGGCGCATTCGCGACAGGGCATCGGCCAGCGGCAAGGTGAGGGGCACCCGTGGCAGCGGGCGCACCAACGCGAGATCGATGACGGTCTGGGGATCGTCGCCGAGCGGCAACATGTCCTTGATGTGCAGGTAGCCGATGAACCGCCCGTCGGCGGCCGCGACGGGGAAGCGCGAGTAGCCGGTCTCGGCCAGGGCACTCTCGACGGCGCCGATCGTCGGCCCGGAACCCGCCGCCGCCACTGGTACCGCCCGGACGTCGTCAAGCGAAACCGCCACATCGCCGACCACCCGGCTGCCGATCTGCAGCGCCCGGGTCAACCGGGTGTGCTCCTCGGGATCCAGCAGGCCTTCGGACACCGATTCGGCGATCATCGCGCTCAGCTCCGCCGGTGAGACCGTGATGTCGATCTCGTCTTTAGGTTCCACCCGCAGCAGGCGCAGGATCGCGTTGGCGCATTTGTTGTAGAAGACGATGAACGGCCGGGCGACCCGGACGTAGGCCAGGTAAGGGGGCACCAGCAGCATCGCCGTGCGCTCCGGCCCCGCCAGCGCGATGTTCTTCGGCACCATCTCGCCCAGCAGCACGTGCAGCGTCACCACCACCGCCAGCGCGATCACGAACGACAAGGTGTGCAGCAACGCCGGGGGCATACTGGTCAGCCCAAACGCCGACTGCAGCAGGCTGGCGACCGCAGACTCTCCGATTCGCCCGAGCAGCAGCGAGGCCACCGTGACGCCCAGCTGCGAGCCGGCCAGCATGGAGGCCAGCTGTTCGCCGGCGCGGATCACGGTGACCGCTCGCTTCTTGCCCTGCTCGGCCAGCGCCTCGAGGCGGTCGCGACGGGCCGAGATCAGCGAGAATTCCGCGCCGACAAAAAAGGCGTTGGTCCCGATCAGCAGGATCGCCAGCAGCACTCCCAGCGTGTTGTTCATCGTCGGCCGTGCTCCACGGGTGTGTCGCTACGACGGCTCAGTTCGGTCAGCTCGAGCAGATCGATCCGCCGGCCATCCATCCGAACCACCGCGGCTTTCCAGCGAATTTCACTGTCCAACAAGCCATCTCCGTCGAGCGCGGTCAGCTCGACCGTTTCACCAACCGTCGGGATGTGACCGATCTCCCGCAGCACCAGCCCGCCGATCGTCTCGTACGGCCCTTCGGGGGCTCGATAACCGGTGGCGGCGGCAACCTCGTCGATGCGCAGCAAGCCCGACACCTGCCAGCCGCTGCCCGCCGCCACGACATCCGGTGTGGCGTCGTCGTGTTCGTCGCGGACGTCGCCGACGATCTCTTCGATTAGGTCCTCGACGGTGACAATCCCTGCGGTGCCGCCGTATTCGTCGACGACCATCGCGGTCTGCAGCGGGTTGGCTCGGATCTCGGCCATCACCGCGTCACCGTCCAGCGTCGACGGCACCACCGGCACCGGCTGCACGAGCGTGGTCAGCAGCGTGCCGGCGCGCTGCGCCCGCGGCACCTTGAATACCTGTTTCACGTGCACGATGCCGACGGTCTCGTCCAGGTCGCCGTCGACCAGGGGGAAGCGGGAGAATCCCGATTCGGCGGCCGTGGCGATCAGGTCGCGGACCGTGTCGTCGGTTTGCAGCGCCACGATCTTCGACCGCGGTGTCATCAGTTCCTCAGCGGTACGGGCGCCGAACTGCAGCGAGCGCCGTACCAGTGCGGCGGTGGCGGGGTCCAGAGTGCCGCTGCGCGCCGAGCTACGCACCAGCGAGAGCAACTCCTGCGGTGAGCGGGCAGACCGCAGCTCCTCGGCCGGCTCGATTCCCATTTTCCGAACGATCCAGTTCGCCGCACCGTTCGTCAGCCGGATCACCGGCGTGAGCAACAGCGAGAACATCAGCTGAAAACCGGCGACGGCACGACCGGTCGACAGCGGCCGAGCGACTGCCAGGTACTTCGGGACCAGCTCGCCGAACACCATCGACACCGACGTCACGATCACCATCACCATGAACGCGGTGATCCCGTCGGCCACCGGATCTGACACGCCGAGGGCGTCTAGCCACGGGTGCGGCAGGTCGGCCACCATGGGTTCGGTCAGGTAGCCGGTCACCAGCGCGGTGATTGAAATGCCTAACTGAGCCCCCGACAGCTGGAAGGACAGCCGGTCCTGCGCGCGCTGGATGTAGCGGTCGCGCCGGCCACCCTTGCGGGCGTTGGCCTCGACGGTGCTGCGGTCGAGCGCGGTCAGCGAGAACTCGGCCGCGACGAATACGGAGTTGCCGAAGATCAGCACCGTAATGGCGAGCACGCTGATGACGGTGACGGTGAGGTTCATGGTGGGCTGGGCTATCGCGATGGCCCGGGGGCCAGACGTCGAGCCGGGGGAGCTGTGGGTAGCCGCTTCGCCCGGAAACCGACGGGCTCGACGGGTGCCTGCGGCACGTCATCCCTTTCGCTTGATGCCACGCAGCGCGTTGCTGCGGGCGGGAAGGTCGATAAATTCACATGGTAGCGAAGAGATCTGGCCGGACCGGGTACGACGTGCCCTCACCGCGCCGCCGGCGTCACCAGCCCAGGGGCAACGGGTGGCCCTCGGCGAACCCCGCCGCCGATTGGACACCGACGACCGCTCGCTCGTGCAACTCGGCCAGCGTCGAAGCGCCCACGTAGGTACAGGTGCTGCGCAGGCCGGAGGTGATGTGGTCGATCAGGTCCTCGACACCGCCACGGTCGGGGTCCAGGCCCATCCTCGACTTCGAAATGCCCTCCTCGAACAACGCCTTGCGCGCGCGGTCGAACGCGCTGTCCGCGGCGGTACGGGCGACGACCGCCCGCTTGGACGCCATGCCGTAGCTCTCCTTGTACGGCTGGTCCTCGCGGTCGCGCATCAGGTCACCGGGTGACTCATAGGTGCCGGCGAACCAGGACCCGATCATGACGTTCGACGCCCCGGCGGCCAGCGCCAACGCGACGTCCCGAGGATGACGGATTCCACCGTCGGCCCATACGTGCCCGCCGAGATTCCTTGCAGCAGCTGAACATTCAAGTACTGCGGAGAATTGGGGGCGCCCGACACCGGTCATCATCCGGGTGGTGCACATCGCGCCGGGCCCGACACCGACCTTGACGATGTTGGCGCCGGCATTCAGCAGGTCGCGGGTGCCCTCCGCCGAGACCACGTTGCCCGCCGCCAACGGCAGGCCCAGCCCCAGCGACGCCACCGTTTTGATCGCGTCCAGCATCCGGCGTTGGTGCCCGTGCGCGGTATCGATCACGAGCACGTCGACGCCGGCCTCGGCCAGCGAACGGGCTTTGGCTCCCGCATCGCCGCTGATGCCGACGGCCGCGCCGACGCGTAGCCGGCCCACGGCGTCGGTGGCCGGGGTGTACAGACCGGCGCGCACCGCCCCGGTACGGGTCAGCACACCGGCGAGCTTTCCGTCCGCGGTGGTCACGACGGCGACCCCGATCGGGGCGTTGTCGAGCAGGTCGAAAACCTTGCGTGGTTCGGTGCCCAGCGGCGCGCTTACGAAGTCGGACACGGCAATATCGCGAACCCTGGTGAAACGGTCCACACCCGCACAGGACGCCTCGGTCACCAGGCCGATCGGGCGGCCCTCGAAGAGCACCACCGCGGCGCCGTGCGCCCGTTTGTGGATCAGCGCGATCGCATCCGACACCGAATCGTCGGGGGCCAGCGTGACCGGCGTGTCGAGCACCAGGTCTCGGCTCTTGACGAACTCCACCGTCTGTTGCACCGCGGTAATCGGAAGATCCTGAGGCAGCATCACGATGCCGCCGCGCCGCGCGACCGTCTCGGCCATCCGGCGCCCGGCCACCGCCGTCATGTTGGCGACGACCACCGGGATCGTGGTGCCGGAGCCGTCGTTGGTGGACAGATCGACGTCGAACCGCGACGAGATATCAGACCGGTTCGGCACGATGAAGACGTCGTTATAGGTCAGGTCGTAGCCGGGCCGGTGTCCGTTGAGAAACTTCATCGCAATCGCCCCACCCTTTGCAGCCCCTGCGTCAGCCTAGTTGGCCCGCTAAGCCGGCACTTCGCTGCGGTCTCCGCTCCACAGCGTGTGGAAGCGTTTGTCCGGCTCGCTGTCGATGCGCCCATAGGTGTGTGCGCCGAAGAAGTCGCGCAGACCCTGGGTCAGCGCCGCGGGCAGCCGTTCAGTGCGCAGACCGTCGTAGTAGGACAGCGCGGAGGAGAAGCCGGGGATCGGGATGCCGAGCTCGGTCGCCGTCACCACGACGCGGCGCCAGCTGTCGATCGATTCCTCGATGGCCGACCGGAAATACGGCGCGACGATCAGCGACGGCAGGTCGGCGTTCTCGTCGAATGCGTCTTTGATCCGGTTGAGGAACTTCGCACGAATGATGCAACCGCCGCGCCAGATGGTCGCCATGTCGCCGGGCGTGATGCCCCAGTCGTACTCCGTGCTACCCGCCTGGATCTGATTGAAGCCCTGCGCGTAGGCGATGATCTTCGACGCGTACAGCGCCTTGCTCACGTCGTCGATGAACTGCGTCGCATCCGTTGGCTTCTGGCCCAGCTCTCCAGAAGCCAGCCCCGTGGTGGCCTTGCGCTGGGCCACCGACCCGGACAGGGCGCGCGCGAACACCGCCTCGGCGATACCGGTGACCGGCACACCGAGGTCGAGCGCGGACTTCACCGTCCAGCGGCCGGTGCCCTTCTGCTCGGCCTCGTCGAGGATGAGATCCACCAACGGCTTGCCGGTCTTGGCGTCGGTCTGGCGCAGCACCTCCGCGGTGATCTCGATGAGGAAGCTGTCCAGGTCGCCCTTGTTCCACTCGGCGAAGACGTCAGCGATCTCGGGCGCGGTCTTGCCCAAGCCGTCGCGCAACAGCTGGTAAGCCTCCCCGATCAGCTGCATGTCGGAGTACTCGATGCCGTTGTGCACCATCTTGACGAAGTGGCCGGCGCCGTCGGGGCCGATGTGGGTGCAGCAGGGCACACCGTCAACGTGTGCGGATATCTCCTCGAGCAGGGGGCCCAGCGACTTGTACGACTCGGCCGGGCCGCCCGGCATGATCGACGGGCCCTTCAGCGCGCCCTCCTCGCCGCCCGAGATGCCGGCGCCGACGAAGTGCAGGCCGCGCTCACGTATTGCCTTCTCGCGCCGGATGGTGTCGGTGTAGAGCGCGTTGCCGCCGTCGATGATGATGTCGCCTTCTTCCATGGCGTCGGCGAGCTCGTTGATGACGGCGTCGGTGGGGTCGCCGGCCTTGACCATGATGATCACCCGCCGCGGCTTTTCCAGCGCGTCCAGGAATTCTTCGATCGTCTCGGAGCGGACGAACTTGCCCTCGTCACCGTGCTCTTTGAGCAGCGCGTCCGTCTTGGCGATCGACCGGTTGTGCAGCGCCACGGTGTAGCCGTGGTGGGCGAAGTTGCGGGCGAGGTTCGAGCCCATCACGGCCAGGCCGGTGACACCGATTTGTGCGGTGCCAGTCCTCGATTTGGGCTCGGTATCCGACGAACTCATGTCTTCGCCTCTCAGGTTGGAGAACTTTTGCTACACGGTTTCCGTCACACTGTGGCACAGCGGAGTTCCGGTCTTCCAAAGAGATTCGCGGTGGGCTGCGTCAGAGGTTGAACAGCCGCTTGAGCTCGGTGAGCCACGGCACCGCCAGCGCTACCGTTGGCACCACCAAAACGGCCGCCGCGGTCAGGTAGGCGGCCGTGGAAAGCATCATGCTGTTGCCCCGTCCGGACAGCCGCCGGACCCGGACCACCGTGCTGGCACCGCCCGCGGCCAGCGCACCCGACGGGGCCCGCCCGGCGGCACAGGCGACCAGCGCCCGGGCCAGGGGAGTGCGTCCGGCGGTGCGCACCGCGGCGTCGTCGGCGAGCAGCTCGACCAGCAGTTGCACCGCGCCCAATGCATTGGAGCTGCGGACGAGGCGCGGGAAGGCGGCGTGCACCGCGGTGAAAGCTTCCAGGACCAGGTCGTGGCGGGCGCGCAGATGGGCCCGCTCATGGGTGAGGATCGCCGAGACTTCGTCGTTGGTGAGCTGGGTCAGCGTTCCCTCGCTGACGACCACGCGACTGCGGACTCCCGGCAGGCAGTAGGCGAGCGGCTCCGCCACCTCCAAAACGCGCAGGTCCCTGCCGCGGGCGCAAGGCTGAGCAAGGACGGCGTCGTGTCCGACCCCGACGAGATCGACCACCATTCGGTGGTGAGCCCGCCGGCGCCGGTTGGCGATGACCACCCGCAGGACTGCGACCACCAGTCGCACACCCACCAACACGGTCAGCGTGAAGGCAGCGATGTAAGCCGTCCACAGCGGCCAACCAAGCCGCCCGGCCGCACCGCCGACGCTAGCTGTGGGCCGCCCATCGGGGCCGGGCATCAAAATCCGAGTGGCGATCGCAATACCTGCGCTGAATGCCGACAGCACAGCGGCCACGGCGATGGCTTGCCACAGCACCATCGCCGCACGCGGGGCACGCAGTGGCCAGGACGCTCGCGCCAATACAGCCGGCGCGGGGCCAATCAGCAGTACCGCGAGGAAGGTAAAAGCCAGCGCGGACACATAGGTAGTGTCCCTCAGCCCTCCGGTGAAATGCCAGCGGATGGCGTATTACGTTGATTCGCTTCCAGTTCAGCCAGCGCGCGCCGCAGCGCCTCGGCCTCGTCAGCACCGACACGCTCGACAAAGTGCACCAACGCGGCTTGTATGCCCCCGGAGTCCTCAGCCTGGGACAGCGCGTCGACCATTAACCCGGCGACCAGTTCGTCACGGCCGTGCACAGGTGCATAGCGGTGGGCACGGTCATCGCGGATCTGGGACACCAAATTCTTCTTGGCCAGCCGCTGCAGCACGGTCATCACGGTCGTATAAGCGAGGTCGCGGCGCGCCGACAAGGCCTCGTGCACCTGGCGGACGGTCTGCGGTTCTTGGGTGGACCACAAGTGGTCCATCACTGCGCGTTCCAGGTCCCCCAGCCGTGTCAGCTTGGCCATAGTTCGTTCATCTCCTGAGAGTCGAAATAAGCGTACTCCGGCTTACTACCGGCGGTCGTATATACCGCCGGCCGATTCGGTGTCCGACCATCGGTACGCATGCGCCCGGTCGGTGTGATCACAGACTACCCCTTGCAAAGTTAGGGCAGCCTTGCCATACTCATGGAGGTCGAGCGCAACAGACCGCCGGAGTGTCCAGAGGGCTGCTGTGACCCCCGGTCTACTCGATCGGCGAGCCCCGTGCCTTAGTGCACGGGGCTCGCCTGTTCTTTATGGCCACTTGCGGCCAGCCGTGATCACCGGCTTGCGCGATGGTGTAGACAACAGAGGGTGTCAACGTCACCAGATGCAGTGATCCCGCTCGGTTTCAACGCACCATTCGATGACCAGCTGGGCCTGCAATTCACCGAACTCAGCCCCGATGGCGTCCGCGCCCAGCTCGAAGTCACGCCCAAATTGCTACAGCCGATGGGCCTGGTACACGGCGGCGTCTACTGCTCGATGATCGAGAGCATGGCCAGCGTGTCCGCCTATATCTGGCTTTCCGCGCACGGTGGCGGCGAGGTTGTCGGTGTGAACAACAACACAGACTTCCTGCGTTCGATCCGCTCTGGGACGGCATTCGGCGCCTCCGAGCCACTTCACCGCGGCCGGCGCCAGCAGTTGTGGTTAGTCACGATCACCGATGACAAGGAGAAGGTCATCGCCCGAGGGCAAGTGCGGCTACAGAATCTCGAGCCCCAGGGCTGAGCAGCCGGCACAGGATTCCCCCAGGCCGGGGTGGCAGGATCACAGACCATGCGCCTGACGCCGCACGAGCAGGAGCGACTGCTGTTGTCCTATGCCGCCGAATTGGCTCGCCGTCGCCGTGCCCGCGGCTTACGCTTGAACCATCCCGAAGCGATCGCGATCATCAGTGACCACATCCTTGAAGGCGCGCGCGACGGCCACACCGTTGCCGAACTGATGGCCAGCGGCTGCGACGTGCTCGGTCGCGACGACGTGATGGAGGGAGTGCCGGAAATGCTGGCCGACGTGCAGGTCGAAGCGACCTTCCCGGACGGCACGAAGCTGGTCACCGTGCACCACCCGATCGCATGATTCCCGGCGAGATCCTCTACGGCAGCGGCGATATTGAGATCAACGCGAGGGCTCAACGCCTCGATATGCTGATCGTCAACACCGGCGACCGCCCGGTTCAGGTGGGTAGCCATGTCCACCTTCCACAAGCCAACTCGGCGCTGTCGTTCGATCGCGCCGCGGCTCACGGCTACCGGCTAGATGTTCCTGCTGCCACCGCAATTCGCTTCGAACCCGGTGTTCCCCAACATGTTCAGCTAGTGCCATTGTGCGGTAGCCGCGAGGTGTACGGCCTTAGCCTGAATCCACCTGGACGGCTGGACATCTGATGGCATACCTGTCTCGGGAGCGTTACGCCCAACTCTACGGCCCAACCACCGGCGATCGAATCAGGCTGGCGGACACCAACTTACTGGTCGAGATCACCGAAGACCGCAGCGGGGGACCGGGACTGGCCGGCAACGAAGCGGTGTTCGGCGGCGGCAAGGTGCTGCGCGAGTCGATGGGCCAGGGTCGTGCTTCCCGCGCCGAGGGCGCACCCGACACAGTGATCACCGGCGCGGTGGTAATCGATCATTGGGGAATCATCAAGGCCGACATTGGCATTCGCGACGGGCGGATCATCGCGATCGGCAAGGCCGGCAACCCCGACACCATGACGGGTGTGCACCCGGACCTGGTGGTCGGGCCCGGCACCGAAGTCATCGGTGGCAACGGCAAGATCGTCACCGCGGGTGCGGTCGACTGCCATGTGCATCTGATCTGCCCGCAGCTCATGGCCGAGGCGCTCGGATCCGGGGTCACGACGATCCTGGGCGGCGGGACCGGCCCCGCAGAGGGCAGCAAAGCCACCACCGTGACCCCCGGTTCGTGGCACCTGGCCCGGATGCTCGAGGCGCTCGACGGCTGGCCGGTCAACTTCGGGCTGCTGGGCAAGGGGAACACCGTCAACAGCGAGGCCCTTTGGGAGCAATTGCGCGGTGGCGCTTCGGGTTTCAAGCTGCATGAGGACTGGGGTTCCACCCCGGCGGCGATCGACGCCTGCCTGACCGTCGCCGACGCCGCGGGAGTACAGGTGGCGTTGCATACCGACACGCTCAACGAGATGGGCTTCGTCGAAGACACGCTGGCCGCAATCGCGGGCCGCTCGATCCACGCCTATCACACCGAGGGCGCCGGCGGCGGCCACGCTCCCGACATCATCCGGGTTGCCGGGCAGCCGAATGTGCTGCCCAGTTCCACCAATCCGACCCGCCCGCACACGGTGAACACCCTCGATGAGCATCTGGACATGCTGATGGTCTGCCATCACCTCAACCCTCAGGTGCCCGAGGATTTGGCCTTCGCCGAGAGCCGGATTCGGCCGTCGACCATGGCGGCCGAAGATCTGCTGCACGACATCGGCGCGATCTCGATGATCGGAAGCGACTCCCAGGCAATGGGCCGCATCGGCGAAGTGGTGCTGCGTACCTGGCAGACCGCACACGTAATGAAGCACCGGCGCGGAGCGCTGCCCGGCGACGTCTCCGGTGCTCGGGGTGCCGACAACATGCGGGTGCGGCGCTACGTCGCCAAATACACGGTCTGCCCGGCCATCGCTCACGGACTCGACGGTGAGATCGGCTCGGTGGAGGTGGGCAAACTGGCCGACCTGGTGCTGTGGGAGCCGGAGTTCTTCGGGGTTCGCCCGCACGCGGTGCTCAAGGGCGGCATGATCGCCTGGGCGGCGATGGGCGACGCGAATGCGTCGATCCCGACACCTCAGCCGGTGCTGCCGCGTCCGATGTTCGGCGCTGCGCCCGCAGCGGCCGCGGCCACTTCGGTGCATTTCGTTTCGCCGCAGGCGCTCGAGGCAGGCCTGGCCGAAAAGCTAGCGGTCAACCGGCAATTGGTCGCTGTGCGGAATACCACCGGCGTCGGCAAAGAGTCGTTGCCGCTCAACGACGCGCTGCCCGACATCGAAGTGGACCCGGACACCTTCACAGTGCGTATCGACGGCGAGGTCTGGGAAGAGCAGCCAGCAACCGAACTGCCCATGGCGCAACGGTATTTCCTGTTCTGAGACATATGTCTGCATTGGCGACGCTGCTCAACCTGGCCGATTCACGACTGCCGGCCGGCGCCCACGTGCATTCCGGCGGCGTGGAGGAAGCCGTCGCCAGCGGCCTGGTGACGAATCTGGAAACGTTAGAAGCGTTCTTGCGCCGGAGAATTCGCAGCCACGGCTTGGTCACGGCGTCGGTCACGGCGGCGGTTCACCGCGGTGAACTCGACCCCGAGCGGGCTGATCAAGAGACCGATGCCCGAACACCGGCACCGGCGGCGCGGCACGCATCGCGCAGCCAGGGGCGTGGGTTGGCGAGGCTGGCACGACGGGTCTGGCCGAATGCCTGCTGGGACGATCTGGGTTCCCAGCCGCATCTTGCCGTCGTGGCCGGGCGGGTCGGCACCGTCAGCGGCCTGACTCCCGAGCAAAGCGCGCTTGCGATCGTGTACACCACGATGACGGGCTCAGCGACCGCGGCTCAGCGGCTGCTCGCGCTGGATCCGGCCGACGTGGCGGTGCTGACGTTTCGGCTCGCAGATTTGTGCGAGCGCACTGCGGCGCAAGCATCCGTCGAACTGGCCGACTTGTCGGACCCGTTGCTCGATACCTTGGCCCAGCGCCACGCTCAGCGCGATCGACCGCTGTTTTCATCATGAGATATGTTGCAGCGCCGCTCTTCTCAGAGCGGCGTCACCGCTTCGGAATGGCGTCGGCGTGCGGCGCTTCGCTCTTGGCGTGAGCTCCCGTGAAGATGAGGTACAGAATTCCAAAACCGATAACGGTCACCGACATCAACAGAATGATGTAGTCGTCGTACCAGGGCTGGTGGGAGTCCCGCGGCCAGCACAGATTGACGATCGCCGCGACGCCGTAGATCAGCGCGCCGATATTGACGGGCACTCCCCACCTTCCAAGCCGGTACTTGCCGCTCGGCACCCACCCCTTGATCCTGGCGCGCAGGGCGGCCAGCACCACCATCTGGAACGCGATGTAAACGCCGACCGAACCGAAGCTGACGAGCTTGGTCAGCGCGTCGGTGGAGATGAGCGAGCCGACGATCAGGAACGCCGGGATGATGACCGCGATCAGCAACGAGAAAGGCGGCACGTGGCGTTTGTGGTCGAAGCGTGCCAGCAGCTTCGATCCGACGATCATGTCGTCACGACCATAGGAGTAGATCAGCCGGCTGGCGGCTGCCTGCAGGCTCAACGCACACGACACGAACGAGATCAACACGATACAGAGGACGACCTTGGAGCCGACGCCACCGAACGCCGTTTTCAGAATGGTGTCGATCGGATCGGCGTCTTTGCCACTGATCACCGCGCCGAAATCGGTGACCGACAGGATCAGGCTCAGGCAGACGAAAGTGGCTGCCGAACCGCCGATGTAGATAGTACGGCGCATCGCCTTCGGGATTTGCACGCCGGGATTACGGACCTCCTCGGCGACATCGCCACAAGCCTCGAAACCAAAAAACTGGTAAAGGGCGATCAGGCTGGCGGCCAGGAAGGCGTAGGTGTAGCTGTGGTTGCCTTCGGCGCCGAAGCTGTGGAAAAGCACCCCAAGGTTGTGGTGACGTTGGGTGCACAGCAGCCAGATACCCACTGCCAGAGCGCCGATCAGTTCGGCGCTAAAACCGAAGATGGCGAAGTAGCCCAGCATCTTGGTGCCGGTCAAATTGATGGCTGTGGCAATCGCCAACATGACGAGCGCACACAGAACCGTGGCATGTTGGGACGGCCTGAAGCCGAACACGTCAGCCACATACGGGCCCGCACCGTAGGCCGCGTCGGCCAGCAGAGCCAACAGTGTGAACATGTATACCCAGCCGGTCATCCACGCCCATTTGCGTCCCCACAACCGTCGCGCCCAGGGATAGACGCCGCCGGCCACCGGGAACTGTGCCACCACTTCGCTGAACACCAATGCAACCAACAGCTGCCCGACGCCAGCGATCAGCAGGCTCCAAATCATCGGCGGGCCGGCCGCGGACAAAGCGAACGCGAACACCGTGTAGATGCCGACGACCGGTGACAGGTAAGTGAAACCCAGCGAGAAGTTCGCCCAGGGGCTCATGTCTCGCTTGAAGTCGGACTGGAAGCCAAGGGCCTTGAGCTGCGCCTGGTCCTCGTCGTCGAGCGTCGCCCCGCTGGCAGCATCCGGCAATGACATTGCGGACTCTATATCCTCCTGGACTCCAAGGGGTTCCGAGTCGACAGCCATGTCGCTTTCCCAACGTCCCGCAGCCCGTGTGACCGGTTTTGTGAAGAACATCTGTGCTGAGTTCCAATCGTCGATGCGTCAAAACGAGGTGTGCATCTGAAGTTCCGTCAGTCGGTCAGTGATCAAATGACGGCCGTCACTACTTCTGTGTTGCCTCCTTAATCAAGGTCGCTGCCGTGCGCTTGAGGACATCGCGCTGTCTGGTGACATCGGCCATCGCCCTGCGCAGCGCGATGAGTTCGTCGCGCTCGCTGACCGCGCCGTCGCCGTCCGCGGGCGCCGTCGGCTCGACCCACCGGGCCGCGGGGTCGGAGTGCATGCCCGATTCCGCGGCCGGAATCACCTTGTGGCGCGCGCCGGCCCGGAGTCGGCCCTGGTCGCCTCGCGGTGCATTGACCACACTGGCCACCGGCCCCATCGGCGGCATGCCACCGTAGAAACCCGGCCCGATCGGCCCGGTCTGCGGCGGCGCGGCCAGCCCAGCGGTGGGAAATTGGGCGGCGGCCAACCGGATCGCGGGGGAGCTGCCCCACGACTGTGGTACCGATAATTGGCCCACCGAAGACGCCTCGCCCAAGCCGGCCGACACCCCGCCGTTGCCCAGGCCGGCCGATGCTCCATACGAGTTCGCCAGGGTTGAACCAGAACCCGACACCGATGACGCCGCAGTCGCCGGCGCCGACAGCGAACTGACTAACGGATTCCAGGCCGTGGCCACCGGCGGCGCCAGGGTCAGCAAGGCACCGGACGCGTCGAAGTTCAAACCCTCGGAGAGGATTTGGTAGCCGATGGTGTTTGCGCTGAAGTTGTTGAACAAGTCCAACAGCGAACCCCCCGAAGACGCTGCGGACGTCGTGGAAGGCGTGGTGGAAGGCGATCCCGATCCGACGGACTGCAGCAGGTTGGGTACCTGGGAGAGGGTTGATTGGACGCCCTGATTGGTCCCTGACATCGCGGCCCTGGCGACCGTATTGTTCTGGTTCGTCGATCCGCTCGAATCGGTGGTCTGCGGCGCAGAGTCGAATGCCGGCAACCTCGTCGCCGCTGACGAGGCGCCGGCGTAGCCGTACATCGCCTCGGCATCCTGGGCCCACATCTCGGAGTACTGCGCCTCGGTGGCCGCGATCGCCGAAGTGTTGTGCCCCAGAGCGTTGGTGGACACCAGCGATGCCAACAACGCCCGATTGACCTCGATCACCGGCGGTGGCACTGTGGCGGCAAACGCCGCCTCGTAAGCGGCCACCGCGGACTCCAGCTGGCCGGCGGTCTGCTGTGCTTGTGCCGCAGTGGTATTCATCCACGACACGTACGGAGCCACCGCGGCGGCCATCGCCCCCGACGAAGGACCCACCCAGGGCTGACCCGTCAGTTCGGATACCACCGCCCGGTAGGACGCTGCCGTCGAACTCAATTCGGAGGCCAATTTCTCCCAGGCCGCCGCGGCAGTCACCAATGACGCTGCCCCGGCACCCGCGTACATCCGCGCGGAGGTGACCTCGGGGGGCATCCCCGCAAAGTCCATCGGTGCGGTCACAGCATCGCCTCCTTGATCAGGCGGGCTGCCGCGTCACGCTCGGTCGCCGCTTCAGCGATGTCCTTGCGCAGCTTCTCGAGTTCGTCGCGTTCGGCTTCGGTCAGGGCACTGGCGACATGGCGGCGAGCCGGTTGCTGCCGAGCGGCCTGGCCCGAAGCCTGCTCTGCAGCGCCGGACTCGCCGGGCATTGTCGGGACGACTTTCTGATCCGGGCCACTGCGAGCACGCGGCTGCTCACCCCTGGGGGCGTTGACCAGGCTGCCGATCGGGGGTATGCCTCCGAAAAACCCTCCGGGCCCGGCCATCTCGGCCTGTGGCAAGCCGCCTAGTCCAGCGGTCGGCAGCGGCGATGCGCTGGCGGCCATCCGGACAGCGGGGGAGGTGCCCCAGGATTGCGGCACGGACAACTGGCCGACCGTCGCCGACTTGCCCAGGCCCGCCGATACGGTGCTCGCTCCGGCGCCGTGCGAATCGACCAGAGTGCCCAGTCCGGCGTC
Organism: Mycobacterium montefiorense; assembly: GCF_003112775.1. Classification (GTDB taxonomy): domain Bacteria; phylum Actinomycetota; class Actinomycetes; order Mycobacteriales; family Mycobacteriaceae; genus Mycobacterium; species Mycobacterium montefiorense. Next base: position 840,595 of record NZ_BFCH01000018.1, read on the forward strand.
CGCCGGAGTCACATCGCTGGCCGCCGCCGCGGCCGTCGCCGGCAGCGCGAGGGTGTACAAACTCCCCATCAGCGGCGTGATACCCGAAGCAGTGAACAACGGCCCACTGATGACAAGGGCCCAGTTCCCGACGTTTTGGGTGAACAGGTTGAGACCGGTGGGGCCGCCGCTGGGGGCATCGAGCAGGCTGCCCAGCCCCGGATCGAGGTCCGCTGGGGTGGCAATCGACCCGGTCGAAAGACTCTGCAGCGCGTTCGGCACATTCGCCAGTGCCGATTGGGTACTCGGCCCGGCCGAGGACGCCGCGGCTTGGTTGACGGCGGCTGCTTGCAGCTGCGTCCCGGATGAATTGGTGGTCTGCGGCGCAGAGGTGAACGGCGTCAACCTCGTTGCCGCCGACGAGGCGCCGGCATAGCCGTACATCGCCTCGGCATCCTGGGCCCACATCTCGGAGTACTGCGCCTCGGTGGCCGCGATCGCCGAAGTGTTCTGCCCCAGAGCGTTGGTGGACACCAGCGATGCCAACAACGCCCGATTGACCTCGATCACCGGCGGTGGCACCGTGGCGGCAAACGCCGTTTCATAGGCGGCCACCGCCAACCCGAGCTGGCCGGCGGTCTGCTCGGCCTGCGCCGCAGTGGTATTCATCCACGACACATATGGAGCCACCGCCGTGACCATCACCCCCGACGAAGGACCCACCCACGGCCCGCCGGTGAGCTCCGACATCACCGCCCGATATGACGCTGCGGCTGAGCTCAGCTCCGCCGCCAACGCATCCCAAGCCGCCTCGGCCGCCACCAAAGGCCCGACCCCCGCGCCCGCATACATCCGCCCGGAGTTGAACTCGGGCGGGAGCGCCGCATAATCCACTAGCTGACCCCCGTAATAAGCCGTCCAGGCGCCAAATCAAACGCACCCGATCCGAATAGGGCGATGGCTTGACGCTCAGGTTCGTGCACGATGAGTCGCTCACGAATGGTGCGATACCTCCCCAGGACCGTCGACGCGCGCGCGGATAGAACCGCGCTCTGACGTCGACAATGTCGCACAAATAGGAATATTCACCGATATATCTGTAATTGCCATGGTTAACGACTGGCAATTAGCTGAGAGGCATTTTCTAGCTACGACACCTGCCGCTGGCTGATCGGTGTTGCGACCCGCTGGCGGCGCGTCACCGGTGGCGTAATGGCTATTAAGCTCCAGCTTTGACCGGGAGCAACGCGCCCGTTCGACCGGGGACGGAGCACATCGCGGAGAATTTGCGCAGCCCGAACGGCTATTTTAATAGTTTGCTAGACAGCCACTGAGTTATTCACTCACTGGCGCGTATCCCGAAGCCTCTGGAACCACGGGCCCGAAGTAGCCGGGTTAGGCGAAAACAGGCAATTCAGTCACCATGATTCCGGTCGGCAGCATAATCACTGCTCATAGCTCAGCCGATTGCCGGGAGGTGAACGCAAATGGGCGCGCACCCCCTCGCACCCACAAAGCTGCGGCCATCGTTGATCCGGCAGCGGATCTTCATACGCAATCGAGGGGATCACTAGTCGGCGTAGGGTCCCCACGCCTGGCGCTTCAGCGCGGCCGGTTTTTTGCCGAGTTTGCCCGCCCGCACCATCACGGCCAAGCTATCCAGGATGACCCGGCTGCTCAGCAGCGCGGTCTGCTCCGCCCAGTCGTAGGGTGGCGAGCACTCCACCACCTCGATGCCGTTGAGCCCGGGTTCGGAGATCAGCCGAATCAGGTTGAGCGCTTCGCGCGGCAGCAAACCGCCCGGCTCGGGCCAACCGGTGCCAGGCACGAATCCGGCGTCGATCACGTCAATGTCGAACGACAGATAGACCGCCTTGGCGTCTTTCCACGCGATTTCCAAGGCGGTTTCGGCGATCTTCTCAATCCCGACGCGCTCGACATCCCCGACGGTGATGACGGTGCTGCCACGCTGCCGGCCTACCTGGACGCCCGCGCGCGGCGCCTGCCATCCGCCGATGCCGATCTGTACCAGGTTGGTGGCCGGTGCGTTCTTGATGTTGGTGGCGTGGAACCACGGCGTGGTGTGCATCCGCTCGTCCAGGTCGGTTTCCTGCGTATCGACGTGGCGGTCGAAGTGGATGATGCCGACGTTGCCGTCCATGTGCGGAGCCAGACCGCGCACCGTCGGGAAGCCAATGGAGTGATCGCCACCCAGGATCACCGGGAACACACCCTGGGAGACCACATGCGACATCGCCGTGCTGATCTGGTCGAACGACTTCTCGATGTTGGCGGGAATGGTGACTACGTCGCCGATGTCGACGATGTTGAGCTGCTCTCGGAGGTCGACACCAAGCTCGTAGCAATAGGTGCCAAACAGGTTGGTGGAGCGACGGATTCCCATCGGCCCGAACCGAGTACCCGGTCGGTAGGTGGTCCCCGCGTCCAGCGGCGCGCCGAAGACGGCCACCTCGGCGTCCCCCACGTCGTGCACGTCCTCCAGGAACGGGCACTTCAGAAATGTTCCGCGTTCCCCGGCGAAATGCGGTAGCTCGCCGCGGGAAAAAGTAGACAGCGTGCGGTCGTTGATGGTGGGGGCCGCTTCCAGCCCATGGGAAAGGCAGCGCTCGATCTCTTCCTGGTGGCGCCGGGTCGACAGCTCGGCTTCGGCCTGCTGTGCCCAGGCACCTTCACGATTAGGAATATCGGCGTGGCCGGCGAACGGATTGATCATCGTTTTCCTCTCGTCGAGTACCAACTCACGGTGGAGGATGCCCCGACGACCAGGATCAAACGAAAGAAGAGTTCAACGATGGTATTCGGTTGACCGGCGCGCTAGGCATCCCGCGGTCACCGTCTTGTCGCTCTCCGGGTACGGCGAACTCGTCCGGGCGGCCGTCTCGGCGCGCCACGATTCAAGCTACCTGCTTTGCCTCGGACTTACGCTTTTGCTAGCCGTCAGACGGCTGTGACTTTCCTGGGGAATGACTGCCGATGTATGCCTACCTGAACAAAACGAGCCATCTTTTGGCCTATACGCTGGCATAACACCATGCCGAACGCGAGCGACTGTTAATTGCCTTCGAAAGACACGACATGCCAACACATTCCCACAGCCATCCGCATCCACAGGTCGATCGGCCAAAGCGCGTCCGCCAGCCGGGGGAGCCGCTGCGCATCGGCGTCGGCGGCCCGGTCGGCTCCGGAAAGACCGCGCTGGTCGCCGCGCTGTGCCGCCAGCTGCGCGACGAGCTTTCGGTGGCGGTGCTGACCAACGGCATCTACACCACCGAGGACGCCGACTTCCTGCGCAAGCACGCGGTACTGCCGATCGATCGGATCGCGGCCGTGCAGACCGGTGGCTGCCCGCACACCGCGATTCGCGATGACATCACCGCGAACCTCGACGCGATCGACGACTTGATCGCCGCCCACGAAGCGCTGGACCTGATCTTGGTCGAGTCCGGCGGCGACAACCTCACCGCGACATTCTCGTCCGGCTTGGTGGACGTCCAGATTTTCGTCATCGACGTGGCCGGCGGCGACAAGGTGCCGCGCAAGGGCGGCCCAGGTGTGACCTACTCGGATCTGTTGGTCGTCAACAAGACTGACCTCGCCCCGCTGGTGGGTGCCGACCTGGATGTGATGGCGCGCGATGCCGACACGGTGCGTGATGGCCGCCCCACGGTACTGCAGTCCCTGACCAGGGATCCGGCCGCCACCGAAGTGCTGGCGTGGGTGCACTCGCAGCTCGCCGCCTATGCACTCTGAGGTTTTACTGATCGCATCCAGCGATCGCTTGCCGCGCATCCAGTGCAGCGGCGGTATCCAGGCCCGCTGCACCGGGCCCGACACCGTGCATCTGGTGTCGGCGGCCGCCACCCCGTTGGGCGGGGACACCATCACCATCCGGGTCATCGTCGAAACCGGTGGCGTGTTGAAGCTGCGCAGCGCGGCCGCCACCCTGGCCCTGCCCGGCGCGAAAACCCCTACGTCGCATGCGTGTTGGGACATCCAAGTGAGCGGAACTCTCGACCTCGATCTCGAACCGACCGTGGTGGCTGCCGATGCCCGACATGTGTCGGCGGCGACGTTGGTCCTGCGCGACGACGGCCGCATCCGCTTCCGCGAGCGTGTACAGATCGGCCGATGCAACGAGCGCGAAGGCTTCTGGTCCGGATCGCTGCGAGCCGACCGGAACGATCACCCGCTGTTGCGGCACCGGATGGAATTGGGCGCCGGGTCGGTCGCCGACGACAGCATTGCGGCTCCACGGGCAACGATCAGCGAATTACGCTACCCAGCAACAGAATTCACTGACATGCCCGGCGCATCCACCGTACTCGAGTTGGCGGGCGGCGGGACGCTCAGCACGTGGCAGGCCGACCGGCTGGTCGGCTAACTGGCGGCTCGGGCGGTCTCTGACTCGCGGGCTTCGGCAGCCATTTCGGCCAGCTGTTCGAGCCGTGTCCGGGCAAAAGCCTGCTGATCAGTGATCGTCAGCTGGCCACGCCGTGTACTCAGGAACGTCACCGTCCACGAAAGCAGCGTGGTGATCTTGGTCTTGAACCCGATCAGATACACCAGGTGCAGGACCAACCACATCAGCCAGGCGATAAAGCCGCTGAATTCCAGCGGTCCGATCTTGGCCACCGCCGAGAATCGCGACACCGTGGCCATCGAGCCCTTGTCGAAGTATTGGAACGGCTCGCGCTGCGTGGGGTCGGCCCCGTCGAGCTCTGCCTTAATCGCGCCGGCCACGTACTTGGCGCCCTGAATCGCGCCCTGCGCGACTCCTGGCACTCCGTCGACCGCGGCCATGTCGCCGACAACGAACACGTTGGGGTATCCGGGTACCGACAGGTCGGGCAGCACCTTGACCCGTCCGGCCCGATCGAGTTCGGCGGGCGACTGTTCAGCGATGTCACGACCCAATCGGCTGGCCTGCACACCGGCGGACCAGACCTTGCAAGCGGATTCGATGCGCCGGACGGTGCCGTCGGAATCCTTGACCGTAATGCCGTTGCGGTCCACGTCGGTGACCATGGCGCCCAGTTGGATCTCGACGCCCATCTTCTCCAGCCGTGTTTTTGCTCGCTCACCGAGCTTTTCGCCCATCGGCGGCAACACCGCCGGCGCGGCGTCGAGCAGAATCACCCGCGCCTTGGTCGAATCGATGTGGCGGAAAGCGCCTTTCAAGGTGTATTCCGCCAATTCTGCAATCTGCCCGGCCATTTCGACGCCGGTGGGGCCGGCCCCGACGACGGTGAAGGTCAGCAGCTTCTTACGGCGCTCGGGATCGCTCGACCGCTCGGCCTGCTCGAAGGCGCTCAGAATGCGGCCGCGCAGCTCGAGCGCGTCGTCGATCGACTTCATACCGGGCGCGAATTCGGCGAAGTGGTCGTTCCCGAAGTACGACTGGCCGGCGCCGGCGGCGACGATCAGGCTGTCGTAGGGAGTGTCGTAGCTGTGGCCCAGCAACTCCGAGACGACGCACTGATTGGCCAGGTCGATGTGGGTGACGTTGCCGAGCAGCACCTGGACGTTGCGTTGATTGCGCAGGACAACCCGGGTCGGGGGAGCGATCTCACCCTCGGAGATGATTCCGGTGGCGACTTGGTAGAGCAACGGCTGAAACAAGTGATGCGTGGTGCGGGCGATCAACTTGATGTCGACGTCGGCCCGTTTGAGTTTCTTTGCCGCATTGAGCCCGCCGAATCCCGACCCGATGATGACAACTCGGTGCCGTCGCTTCGGTTCAGCTGTGGCTTCCTGCTGAGGGCTCATTACTCTGGATGCTCCTGGTGGGGCTTCATGTCGCACGGATTCAGTTAGCTACTACGGTAGTCAACGCGCTGCCGCGATACCCAGGTCGTAAGCCTGTGCAATCAACCACATCATCCCGTCGGCCCTGGTCACGCCAACGTGATTCGCGTCATGTCCGGCGCCGAATGCGACCCCGATTACATACCGAGCAGTGGCCGCAGCGCCTCGGCGGCAGTCGTGATGACACCTGGGGTATACCCATGCCCGGCGAGGCTAATGACCACACCGTCGATGCCGGCGTCGATCACCTTAGTCTTGATCTGCTCGGCGACGCTCTGCGGGTTGCCCACCACCAGAAACCCTGGCGCGTTGGGAATGTGGTCCAGCTTGATGTCCTCGCTGAAGATGATCGTCAGATACGCGGTGGTCTCGAGTGTCGAACGGTCGCGGCCCGCCTCGTCACACCTGTCAGCCAGCGCCTTCAACTTGCCGGGCAGTTCGTCGAGGCCCGCGATGATGTTGAGGTGGTCGGCGTTGCGCGCCGCGATCGCGAAGGTCTTCTTCTCGCCACCGCCGCCGACCATGACCGGGATGCTGTCCCGGTAGCGCGGGTTGGCTAGTGCGGATTCGGTGTTGTACCACTTTCCCGAGAACGTGGGGCGCTCACCCTTGAGCATCGGAAGGATGATTTGCAGCGCCTCGTCGAGCCGGTCGAACCGCTCGCTGAAAGTGCCGTACTCGAAACCGAGCTGCTGGTGCTCGAGCTCAAACCAGCCGGCGCCGATGCCCAGAATCGCCCGGCCGGCGCTGACCACATCCAGCGTGGTGAGGATTTTGGCCAGCAGCGCGGGGTTCCGGTACGTGTTTCCGGTGACCAGGGTCCCCAGCTGAATCCGTTCGGTAGCGGTGGCCAGCGCACCCAGGGCGGTGTAGGCCTCCAGCATTGGCTGGTCGGGCGACCCCAACGACGGCAATTGGTAGAAGTGGTCCATCAGATACAGCGAGTCGTAGCCCGCCGCTTCGGCCTCGCGCGCCTGAGCGATCACCGCCGGGAAGAGTTCGTCCACCCCGGTGCCGTAGGAGAAGCTCGCTATCTGCAGACCAAGCCGAATAGCCACGGCTCCTACCGTAGCGAGCGGCTATGGAAATGAAACGAAATACGCTCTAGGCGAAACGCGCGAGCGCGCCGTGGCTGACGTGCAGCGTCTGGCCGGTGATGTGGCGGGCCGCCGGAGTGGAGAGGAACATCGCCAACCGGGCAACCTCGTCGGCGACGGAAGGCGATGTGCGCGAAAGGCCTTCGTATCCGGCCTGGGTGCTGCGGCCGCTCGCCACGGCGTTCACGGTGATGCCGCGGGTGCCGAAAACACCGGCCTGCCCAACAATCCAGCCCGACAGCGTCGCTTTGATCGCGGCCTCGACGCTGGCGGCGGGCGGGTTTTCCGGCACGACGCTGATGATGGACCCACCGGAGCGTATGTGGTCACCGACTGCTTGCACCGTCAGCACCGCTGACAGCACGGTCGCGTCGAGGGTGTTGCGCCACGCGTTGGCAGTGTCAGCCATTGAGTAAGTGCGGGGGTCGCCGGCATCCCAGCTGGGGGCCGGCACGTTGACAATGGTGTCGAGGTGATGGGGGAACAACCCACGGGCCTCTTCGAGGCTGGCCGCGTCGGTGGTGTCGCAGACGATCGCGTCGACGTCCAGCTCTTTGGCGGCGACCTCGAGATCGCTGCGCCGTGCACCCACGAGGGTCACCTTGTGACCGTCATCGCGGAAGCCCTCGGCTATTGTCCGCCCCAGATCCGTGTCGCCGCCGGTGACCAGCACCTCCACTGCCATGACCTCCTCGTGTTCAACGTTGAACCCAGACCCTGCACACGGCAGGAGCGATGTCCGGGATCTCAGCGTGCGATGGCGTCGATCTACGTCGATGTTACTGGACAGTAGCTCTAAGGGGAAACTAAGGACGCCGCGACGCGCGGACAAATTTCGATAACTCTTTGGCCATCACTGCTTAACCATCTGCAAGCTAGGGTCTGACCATGCATCGGATCGGGATCCTGGCCGGGTTGGTATCGACGATGCTCATCGCGGGATTGGTGGCCTGCGGCCCGAAAGCCCCATCGTCGTCACCGGGCCAAACGCCGCCGGCCGCCGGCTCGATCGTCGTCTTCGCCGCGGCTTCGCTCAAGCCCGCGTTTACCCAGATCAGTCAGCAGTTCAAGACCGACAACCCCGGTAGCGGTGTGGAATTCGAGTTCGCGGGTTCCTCCGAACTCGCCACCCAGCTGACCCAGGGTGCGACCGCCGACGTCTTCGCGTCGGCGGACACCGCGCAGATGGACATCGTCGTCAAGGCCGGGTTGCTGGCCGGGAATCCGGCCAACTTCGCCGCCAACACATTGGTCATCGTGACCACGGCGGGCAACCCGAAGAAGATCGGTTCCTTCGCCGACCTGGCCAAGCCGGGAATCAGCGTGGTGACCTGCCAGCAGCCGGTGCCTTGCGGAGCCGCGACCCAGCGCATTGAAAACAGCACCGGAGTGCATCTCAACCCGGTCAGTGAGGAACCCAGCGTGAGCGATGTCCTCAACAAGGTCACCACCGGACAAGCCGATGCCGCACTGGTCTACGTCACGGACGCGAAAAATGCCAAAGACAAGGTGGCAACCGTCAACTTCCCCGAGGCCTCCGGTGCAGTCAACGTCTATCCCATCGGGGTGTTGAAGAAGGCACCCCAGGCGACGACAGCGCAAAAATTCGTCGCCCTGGTGACGTCGGATGCGGGTCAGAAAACCCTGGCTCAAGCGGGCTTCGCAAAGCCCTGACCTCGTGCGTCAGCCCACGAATCTGCCCCGATGGGTGTTTGTCCCTGCCGCCGTGGGGGCCACTTTCGTGGTGTTGCCACTACTGGCGATCGCGATCAAGGTCGATTGGCCGAATTTCTGGTCGCTGATCACCAGCTCATCGTCGCAGACGGCATTGCTGCTGAGCCTGAAGACCGCGACCGCCAGCACCGTGCTGTGCGTGCTGCTGGGCGTGCCGATGGCGCTGGTGCTGGCCCGCAGCACCGCACGGCTGGTCCGGCTGATGCGGCCGCTGATCCTGCTGCCGCTGGTGCTGCCGCCGGTGGTGGGCGGGATCGCGCTGCTCTACGCGTTCGGCCGGCTCGGATTGATCGGGCAGTACCTGGAGGCCGCCGGGATCAACATCGCCTTCAGCACGACCGCCGTGGTGCTGGCGCAGACCTTCGTCTCGTTGCCGTTTCTGGTGATCTCGCTCGAGGGCGCGGCCCGCACCGCGGGATCCGATTTCGAGGTGGTCGCGTCCACGCTCGGCGCGCGGCCCAGCACGGTGTGGTGGCGGGTCACGCTGCCGCTGCTGCTGCCGGGGTTGATGTCCGGCGCGGTGCTGGCGTTCGCCCGGTCATTGGGGGAGTTCGGCGCGACGCTGACCTTCGCGGGTTCGCGGGAAGGCGTCACCCGCACCCTGCCGCTGGAGATCTATCTGCAGCGGGTGACCGACGCCAATGCCGCTGTGGCGCTGTCGATTCTGCTTGTCGCGGTGGCTGCGCTGGTGGTGCTCGGTTTGGGCGCTCGACGGTTGACCGGAACAGACGCGAGGTAGTGGGGAAGTGAGCGAGTTAGGGCTCCGCGCGGTCGTGGCAGACCGCCAGTTGGATGTCGAGTTCTCGGTGTCCGCCGGCGAGGTACTCGCGGTGCTCGGACCCAACGGCGCGGGTAAATCGACCGCACTGCATGTCATCGCCGGGCTGATTCACCCCGATGCGGGCGTGGTGCGGCTGGGGGATCGGGTGTTGACCGACACCACAGCCGGGGTGCACGTGGCGACGCACGACCGCCGGGTGGGGCTGCTACTGCAGGACCCGTTGTTGTTCCCGCACCTGAGCGTCGCGGCCAATGTGGCGTTCGGACCGCACAGCCGCCGCGGCGTCTTTCGCTCCGCGCGCGCTAAGGAGAAGCAGACGGCGCTGCGCTGGCTGCGCGAAGTGGATGCCGAGCAGTTTACCGACCGGAAACCGCGGCAACTGTCCGGCGGTCAGGCGCAGCGGGTGGCGATCGCGCGGGCGCTGGCCGCCGAGCCCGAGGTGCTGCTGCTCGACGAGCCGCTGACCGGCCTGGACGTCGGTGCGGCCGCGGCCATCCGCGCGGTACTGCGCAGCGTGGTCGCGCGCAGCGGCTGCGCGGTCATCCTGATAACCCACGACCTGCTTGACGTGTTCACCCTGGCCGATCGGGCGCTGGTGCTCGAGTCCGGGAAGATCGCCGAAGTCGGGCCGGTGCCCGAGGTGTTGACCACGCCGCGCAGCCATTTCGGGGCCCGCATCGCGGGCGTCAACCTGATCAACGGGACCATCGGGCCGGGCGGCGCGCTGCTGGCCCGCTCCGGCGAGCATTGGTACGGGACCGCGGCCCAGCAGCTGGGCGCCGAGCTGACCAACGGGCAGGACGCGATCGCGGTATTCCCGCCGACGGCGGTCGCCGTCTATCGCGAACAGCCGCACGGCAGTCCTCGCAACAGCGTCGAAGTCACCCTGGCGGAGCTGGACATCCGCGGGCCCGCGGTCATGCTGCGTGGCCAGGAGCAGCCCGGTGGGGCCCCCGGGCTAGCCGCCGAGATCACCGTCGACGCTGCCGCCGAACTGCAGCTGACACCGGGGGACCGGGTCTGGTTTTCCGTCAAAGCTCTCGAAGTGACGTTGTATCCGGCGGGGCCGCGACGCACCCACCCGGGATGAACTGCACAGACTTGGAAAAGTTGCGCTCCGGCAACATCGGGAAAACCCTCAGCAAGGCATCCTTGCGTCGCCGCGCTAACACGGTAGGTTCGTCGCCATGGATCAGGTGGACTCAAACTCGACACGTCGCAAAGGTCTGTGGGCGACGCTGGCGATCGCCACGGTGACCACTGCCAGTGCCGTCACCTTCGCGTTGCCGGCCCCCGCGAAGGCCGACCCCGAAGTGCCGACTCCGGTTCCGGCAACGACGACCGCGCCCGCCCCGGCCGCCGCTCCGGCACCCACGACGGCGCCTCCCGCGGCGGGTGCCCCGGCGCCTGCCGGGCAGCCCGCAGTGGGCGACCCGAACGCGCCCGTGCCGCCGCCCCCACCGGTCGACCCCAACGCGCCGGTACCGCCGCCAGTCGACCCGAACGCGCCCCCGCCCGTGGACCCGAACGCTGCCCGCATCCCCAACGCCGTCGGCGGGTTCACCTATCTGCTTCCCGGCGGCTGGGCCGAATCGGACGCGTCCCACCTCGACTACGGCTCGGCGCTGCTCAGCAAGATGACCGGCCCGCCGCCGGCGCCCAATCAGCCGGCACCGGTCGCGAACGACACGCGCATCGTGATGGGGCGACTGGACCAAAAGCTTTACGCCAGTGCCGAAGCCAACGACGGCAAGGCGGCGGTCCGGCTGGGCTCGGACATGGGTGAGTTCTTCATGCCGTATCCGGGCACCCGGATCAACCAGGAATCCACTCCGCTCACCGGCGCCAACGGAATCACCGGAAGCGCGTCGTTCTACGAGGTGAAATTCAGCGACCCGAGCAAGCCGAACGGGCAGATCTGGACTGGGGTTGTCAGCGCGCCCAATGCGGCCAGTGCCGGTGGACCACCCCAGCGCTGGTTTGTGGTGTGGCTCGGGACCGGCAACAACCCGGTAGACAAGGTCGGGGCCAAAGCACTGGCCGAGTCGATCCTGCCGTTCACCGCACCGGCCGCACCGCCGCCCGCGCCGGGTGCACCGGCGCCGGGAGCTCCCGGCGCCCCCGCGCCGGCTCCGGCACCAGGCCAGGCACCCGCCGGCGAGGTCACTCCTACGCCGAGCCCGTTGCCGCAGCGGACGTCGTTTACCGCCTGATCGACAAACATGGCCGTCCTGGCAGCTTCCCAGTACCTGGCCCTTTCACCGCCGACTGCGGTGAGTTGGCTCGCCTACCTCGTCATCGGCGGAATCGCCGGCTGGGTCGCGGGCAAGATCGTCAAAGGCGGCGGCGTCGGCATCTTGCTGAACATCGTCGTCGGCGTCATCGGCGGCTTCATCGGCGGGATGCTGCTCACCTGGCTGGACTTCGACGTGGAACATGGCCGCAAATGGTTTACCTTCTTCACCGCGCTGCTGGGGTCGGTGATCCTGCTCTGGATCGTGGGCAAGGTGCGAAAGCCCCGCTAAGCGCCGCCCCGCCAAGGCAAGTCGCGAATCGGCGATGCGGTTGACCCGACCTCTTTCGGGTATACCTTCCAGGTCCCTCCAGCGGTCAATACTCGAAGGAGCCGATCGTGGTTATGCACATCATCTGGCTAATTGTCTTGGGCCTCATCGTCGGCCTGATTGCCCGTCTCCTGGTGCCGGGCAAGCAACCGATGGGGTGGGTCGCAACCGTGCTGCTCGGCATCGTCGGCTCGTATGTCGGCGGCACACTGGGCAGCGTCGTCTTCCCACCGCATCAGTTCACCATCACCCCACCGATCGAGCATTCGTTCCTCGGCGCACTGGTCGGGGCGGTGATCCTGTTGTTGATCTTCAAGTTCGCCACCTCGCGCACCAAGACGTTGTAGGCACAACGCCTTTGCGGTCATGCCAATAGGGGCATGATTGGGTGATGGCTTCAGCGGCGACCACCACGATGAATGCGTGGCGGGTGCGCCGGCCCGGCCCGATGGATACCGACCCGCTGGAGCGAGTCACTGACGACGTACCGCGGCCCGCACCCGGGGAGTTGCTGGTGGCCGTGCGCGCCTGCGGCGTATGCCGCACCGACCTGCACGTCACCGAGGGCGACCTCCCGGTGCACCGCGAGCACGTCACCCCCGGCCACGAAGTCGTGGGGGAGGTCGTCGAGGTCGGCTCAGAGGTCAACGCCGATGCCGGCTTCCGGGTGGGCGATCGGGTGGGCATCGCCTGGCTGCGCGACACCTGCGGTGTGTGCACATACTGCCGGCGCGGCGACGAGAACCTGTGTCCGCAGTCCCGCTACACCGGCTGGGATGCCGACGGCGGTTACGCTGAATTCGCTACTGTTCCAGCGGCTTTCGCGCATCAACTGCCGGACGGCTACACCGACAGCGTACTCGCCCCGCTGTTGTGCGCCGGCATCATCGGATACCGCTCGCTGCTGCGCGCCGAGCTGCCGCCGGGTGGCCGGCTGGGCATCTACGGTTTTGGCGGTAGCGCGCACATCACCGCACAGGTCGCGTTGGCGCAGGGCGCCGAAGTACACGTGATGACCCGCGGCGAGCGGGCGCGCGAGCTCGCACTCGAGCTTGGCGCCGCGTCCGCTCAGGGTGCCGCGGATCCACCGCCGGCACCACTGGATGCCGCAATCCTGTTCGCCCCGGTCGGCGAACTGGTGCTGCCCGCCTGCGAAGCGCTGGATCGCGGCGGCACCTTGGCGATCGCCGGGATACATCTGTCGGATATCCCGCCCCTGAACTATCAGCGTCACCTGTTCCAGGAGCGCCAGATTCGTTCGGTCGCGTCGAACACCCGGGCCGACGCGCGGGAGTTTCTCGCCTTCGCGGCGCGCCATCGCATCGAGGTAACGACGCCGGAATATCCACTCGGGCAAGCCGATCGGGCGCTGGCCGATCTCAGTGCCGGCCGCATCTCCGGGGCTGCGGTGCTGCTGGTGTAGCCAGACTCAGTTCGACAGATGCCAGACCAGGGCCGCCGCCAGCGCGCCCAGTCCATTCAATGACCAGTGCAGTGCGATCGGAGCGATCAGACTGCCGCTGCGCCGACGCAACCAGCTGAAGACGAAACCCGCACTGCCCGTGGCCAGCACCGCCAAGGCCACCCCGGCCGCCATTCCGAAGAAGCCGCCGCCGAACAGCCGGGTAAAGCCGACGTTGCTGCTGGTCAGCCCGAGTGACGTGGCGACGTGCCACAGACCGAACAGCAACGAGCCAACGAGTGCGACCCCGCGAAATCCCCAAGCCCGATGCAGCGCGCCGTGCAGCACACCCCGGAAAGCCAGCTCCTCGGGGATCACGGTTTGCAGCGGAATGATGACCATCGAGGCGATCAGCGCACCGGAGACCGTCGCGTAGTGGTTGTTCAGGAACATCGGCCGCGTCGTGGGCAGCAGCACGCCGACCGCGATGACCGACGCCACGACGGCTACGGCGGCCAGCGCATAGCCCAGGCCAGACTTCCAGTGCTCGCGGCCCAGGCCCAGGTCGACCCAGTCCAGACCGGTGGTGCGCATCAATGCCACCAGCCCGACGGCAGCCACCGGCACGGTCGCGACACTCGCCCATGGCGTGGTGAAGTGCGCGATCAGGTTCGTCAGCACCAGCACCGCGACCACGACGGCGATGTCGAAGTACAGCCTCAGCCGGTGCAGTGCCGACAATTGCGACACCACCGGGTGGAGGTCAACGGCGTCGAAGGCTGTTGCAGCGTGCTCAGACATCGTCGCCGAGTTTACCTGCGCGTCCTCGTCGCGCAGGTCACCTGGAATCCCAGGTCCAGTGCGCGATGCGCGGGTCGTCTTCGCCGTGCTCACGCGTGTAGCGGCGGGCGTCCAGCCGCGCGTCGACCATTCGCTGCCGCAGCAACGCGGCCCGGCCCGCCAATCCGCCGACCCTGTCGATGACGTCCATGACCAGGTGAAATCGGTCGAGGTCGTTGAGCATCACCATGTCGAACGGCGTCGTCGTAGTGCCCCGCTCTTTGAACCCGCGCACGTGGATGTTCGCGTGATTGGTGCGGCGATAGCTCAGGCGGTGGATCAGCCACGGATAGCCGTGGTAGGCGAAGATGACCGGTTTGTCGCGGCTGAACAATGCGTCGAATTCTTTGTCGGGCAAGCCATGTGGATGCTCAGAATCCGGCTGCAGGCGCATCAGGTCGACGACGTTGACCACCCGCACCGCCAGGTCGGGCAATTCACGGCGCAAGATGTCGGCGGCGGCCAGCGTCTCCTGGGTGGGGATATCCCCGGCGCAGGCCAGCACCACGTCGGGTTCGCCGGTCGCGGTGCTGGCCCACTCCCAGATTCCCAGGCCGCGGGTGCAGTGCGCGATCGCGGAGTCCATGTCGAGGTAGGCCAGCGCGGGCTGCTTTCCGGCGACGATGACGTTGATGTAGTCGCGGCTGCGCAGGCAGTGGTCGGCCACCGACAGCAGCGTGTTGCCATCCGGCGGCAGGTACACCCGCACGATCTCGGCGCGCTTGTTGGCGACCAGGTCGATGAATCCGGGGTCCTGATGCGAGGCGCCGTTATGGTCCTGGCGCCACACGTGCGAGCTCAACAGGTAGTTGAGCGACGCGATCGGCTGCCGCCAGGGCAGTTCGCGGCTGGTGGACAGCCATTTCGCGTGCTGGTTGAGCATCGAGTCGACGATGTGCACGAACGCCTCGTAGCAGTTGAACAGCCCGTGCCGCCCAGTCAGCAGGTAACCCTCCAGCCAGCCCTGGCACAGGTGTTCGGAGAGCACCTCCATCACGCGGCCATCCGGCGCAAGGCCTTCGTCATCGGGCTCGGTCCGCGAAAGCCACACCTTGCCGGTGGACTCGAACACGGGCGAGAGCCGGTTGGACGCGGTTTCGTCGGGCCCCATCAGCCGGAAGCGGTCCGGGTTGCCCATAATGACGTCGCGCAGGAAGGTCCCCAGCACCCGGGTGGCCTCATGAGTAGACGAGGCCGGCTTTTCGACCGGCACCGCGTAGTCGCGGAAGTCCGGCAGGTCCAGCTCGCGCAGCAGCAGGCCGCCGTTCGCGTGCGGGTTGGCGCTCATCCGTCGCCGGCCCTTCGGCGCCAGCTCGCGCAGCTCCGAACGCAGCACACCGTGGGAGTCGAACAACTCCTCGGGCCGATAGCTGCGCAGCCACTCTTCCAGCTGCGCGCGGTGCGCGGGGTTGTCCTTCGTCTCGGAGAGAGGCACCTGGTGTGCGCGCCAGGTCCCCTCGACGTGCTTGCCGTCGACCTCCTTGGGCCCCGTCCAGCCTTTCGGCGTGCGCAGCACGATCATCGGCCATACCGGACGGTTGGTCGTGGTGCCGCCCCGCGCCGCGCTCTGAATGCCGGCAATGTCGTCGAAGGCGTCGTCGAGCGCGGCGGCCAGCTCGCGGTGCACGGCGGCCGGATCGTCGCCGGCGACCGTGATCGGCCGGTATCCGTAGCCGCGCAACAGCGATTCGAGTTCGGCGTGCGGGATGCGGGCCAGCACGGTCGGGTTCGCGATCTTGTAGCCGTTGAGGTGCAGGATCGGCAGCACCGCCCCGTCGACGGCGGGGTTGAGGAATTTGTTCGAGTGCCAGCCGGCCGCCAGCGGCCCGGTCTCGGCCTCGCCGTCACCGATCACGCACGCGACCACCAGATCGGGGTTGTCGAACGCCGCCCCGAAGGCGTGCACCAGCGCATAGCCGAGTTCGCCGCCTTCGTGGATGGATCCCGGAGTCTGGGCGGCCACTTGGCTGGGGATGCCGCCGGGGAAGGAGAACTGGCGGAACAGCCTGCGCATGCCCTCGGTGTCCTCGCCGATACCGCTATACACCTCGGTGTAGGTGCCTTCGAGATAGGCGTTGGCCACCAGGCCGGGGCCGCCGTGGCCCGGCCCGGTGACGTAGATGACGCTGGCGTCGCGGTTGCGGATGATCCGGTTCAGGTGCGCATAGACGAGGTTGAGCCCCGGGGTGGTGCCCCAGTGCCCGAGCAGCCGGGGCTTGACGTGTTCGGCCGCCAGCGGCTCGGCGAGCAGCGGGTTGTCCAGCAGATAGATCTGCCCGACCGACAGATAGTTGGCGGCGCGCCAATACTTGTCGATCAGGGTGAGTTCGTCGTCGGAGAGTACCTCTGGCGCGGTTGTCGGGGTCTGCAGGCTCACTTGCCCGATTGTCCGCGCCGCCGATGGACGCCGCTAGGAGCGAAAGTCACTCCTCGCCGCGAGCACGGGACTCGTAGGCCTGGCGCTTTTCGACGTCGATGTCATCGGTGAAGACATGCTCGCCACCCATGACGCGGTTCAGCCCTTCGGAGACCACGCGGGGCAGGAACTTCTGCGAGGCGATCAGCGCGCCGGCCGCCTTGGTGACGCGCACCCGGGGCTTAGGGCGGGCGACGAGCCCGACGATCGCGTCGGCGATGTCGGACGGCTCGGCGTTTCTGAATCCCTTCATGCCCGCGGTACCCGCGACGAGTTCGGTGTTCACGAACGTCGGCAACACCATCGAGAACTTCACTCCGGCCGGGCGGTACTCCAGCCTGGCGGCGTCGGTGAAGCCGATCACGGCGTGCTTGCTGGCGCCGTAGGTCGCCAGTCCGACGGAGTAGATCTCGCCGGCCAGGGAGGCGACGTTGATGACGTGTCCGGATCCGCGGGGGACCATGCGCTGCGCCGCCAGCTTGCTGCCCAGGATCACGCCGTAGACGTTGATGTCCAGAATCCGCCGGGTCACGGCGTCCGGTTCGTCGATGACGCGGCCGATCGGCATGATGCCGGCGTTGTTGACCAGCACGTCGATCGGGCCGAGCTGGCGCTCGACCTCGTCGAGGAATTCCGAGAACGAGTGCGGATCGGTGACATCGAGTTTCCCGTAAACGTCGAGGCCGAGCGCGGCGCCGGACTCCTTGACCCTGACCTCATCGATGTCCCCGATCGCGACCTTGGCGCCCAGGTTGTGCAGGGCGGTCGCGGTGGCCAGGCCGATTCCCCGTGCACCGCCGGTGATCACGACGACCTTGCCCTGAACTTTGAGGCCGATGGATGCCGTGTCTGCCATCCGCTAAGCACAACACTCGGCTTCGGGTGGCGCAATGACGGCCCGCCGAGCGCGCAACATCAACGGCGGCTGCCGGGTCCCGCGCAGCGGAGTCGATACTGCAAATATGCCCAGCGTGCGACGAGCCGTCCCGGCCGATGCGCATGACGTGGCTGGCGTACACATCCGGTCTTGGCAATGGGCCTACCAAGGGCTGCTCGCGCAGGAGTACCTCGACGGCCTCGAGCCGGAAGCCTGGGCCACCAGATACACCTTTGGCCGGATGGGGTTTGCGCTACCGTCCACCCAGGTCGCGGTCGAGGGCTCGACGGTGTGCGGCCTAGTCACCACCGGTCTTTGCCGCGACGGCGACTTGTCGAATTTCGGTGAGCTGATGGCGATCTACGTCGATCCGCCATATCTGCGCAGCGGCGTCGGCCGCTTGTTGATGACCGCCGCGCGGCTTCGGCTGCGCCGGGTTGGCGTTTCGAACGCCGCGCTGTGGGTGCTGGACGGCAATGCCCGCGCGCGCCGGTTCTACGAACGCGACGGTTGGGGGTGCGACGGGACACACCGCACCTCGGTCTACGGCGACGAGCCGGTCGACGAAGTGCGGTATCGATGCACGCTTTAGCGGACTAGCGCAGGGTCAACCAGGCGAGGCTCCCGGCCCCGAACAGCGCGCAGTAGATGGCGAACGGGATGAGGGTGCGGGTTTCGAAGTACCGGGTGAGGTAGCGGACAGCCAGGTAGGCGGAGATGAACGAGGCGAGGCTGCCGGCCAGGACCTGGCCGCCGATCCCGGCGCCCAGCGGCCCGAACAGATCGGGGATCTTGTACACCCCGGCGGCCAGGATGATCGGCGTCGCCAGCAGGAACGAGAAGCGGGCGGCGTCTTCGTGCGACAGGCCGCGCCACAGGCCCGCCACGATCGTGATGCCGGAGCGGCTGATGCCGGGTAGCAGCGCCAGGATCTGAGCGCTGCCGATCAAAAGGCCACGGCGCAGCGGCACCTCGGCAAGCCGGTGGTCGACGGCTTCGCCGGTGTGCACGGCTCGGTCGTCGGCAACATCGGGATCTGGCGCGGCCGCGCGGCGGCGGCGCAGCAGCTCGCCCGCGTACAGGGCAATTCCATTGAGCAGCAGGAAGGCCGCTGCGGGAATCGGTTTGCCCAGCGTGGTCCGAAACAGCTTTTCCAGGAACAGACCAGCCAGGCCCACCGGGATGGTGGCGACCACGATGAGCCAGGCCAACCGCTCGTTGATGGTCTGGATTCGGCGATGTCGCACCGAGGATACGAATCCGTCCAGCACGCGCAGCCAGTCTCGCCAGAAGAACACCAGCAGCGCGGCGGCGGTGGCAACGTGCAAGCCCACGATGAACGCCAGGTACGGCGACTGGGGTGCGGCGACGTCCAAGTCGCGGGCCCATTGGCCACCGACCAGCGCCGGCACCAAAATCGAGTGCCCGAGGCTGGAGACCGGGAACAGCTCGGTCACACCCTGGGCGGCGCCGACCAAAAGAGCTTCGACGTAACTCAAGTGCGCACTCACGAGCCCGGTCTCTCCATTCCTGCGCGTCGGACAACAAACTACGGAGCGTAGCCGGTCGGCAATCCCCATCCGAACCAGGTTGAGCGGCTGTGCATTTGGTCACGGCCGACCGGTACGGTGGGCGGATGGCCGACAGGTTGCTCGCCGGGGTGCGCGTCCTCGACTTGTCGGGCGGGGTCACCGATGCGGTGACCCGCCTGCTCGCAGACCTGGGGGCCGACGTCGTCAAGGTAGAGCCCCCGGGCGGCAGCCCGGCTCGCGACGACCGCCCGACACTGGCCGGCGCCGGCATCCCATTCGCCGTGCACAACGCCAACAAGCGAAGCGTGGTGTGCAACCCGCTCGACGACGACGACCGCCGCACGTTCTTCGAGCTCGTCGGGGACGCCGACATCGTGGTAGACGCCGGCCCGGCAAGTCAGGCCGCGGCGTTCGGGACCACGTGTGCCCAGCTGGCGGATCGCTACCCGCACCTGGTCGCGCTGTCGATCAGCGACTTCGGCACGACCGGTCCGCGCAGTTCGTGGCGCGCGACCGACCCCGTGCTGTTCGCGATGTCGGGTTCGCTGTCGCGGTCCGGACCGACGACCGGCACCCCGGTGTTGCCGCCCGACGGCATCGCCTCGGCTACCGCCGCCGTGCAAGCGACCTGGGCCGCACTCGTCGCATACTACGACAGACTACGTTGCGGCACAGGCGATTACATTGATTTCTCGCGCTTCGACGCGGTCGTCATGGCGCTCGACCCGGCCTTCGGCGCGCACGGTCAGGCCACCGCCGGACAGCGCAGCAGCGCGTGGCGGGGCCGCCCGAAGAATCAGGACCCCTACCCGATCTGCCCGTGCCAGGACGGCTACGTCAGGCTCTGCGTGATGGCGCCCCGGCAGTGGCGCGGTCTGCGCCGCTGGCTGGGGGAGCCGGAGGAATTCCAGGACGCCGAGTACGACACGCTCGGTGCCCGATTCGCCGCGTGGCCGCAGATCAGCGTGCTTGTCGATGCGCTGTTCGCCGACAAGACGATGAAGCAGCTGGTCGCGCAGGGGCAGGCACACGGAGTCCCCATCTCGGCGGTGCTAACGCCGTCGCGGATCCTGGCCTCCGAACACTTCCAGGCCGTCGGCGCGATCATCAATGCCGAGCTGGTCGCCGGGGTGCACACCGACGTGCCGACCGGATACTTCGTCGTCGACGACGAGCGCTCCGGCTTCCGGACCCGGGCCCCGGCCGCCGGGGCGGACGAGCCGCGCTGGCTAGCCGACCCAGTGGCAGCATCTCCGACGGGCCAGCCCGGCGAATACCCGTTCAAAGACCTGCGGATCCTCGATCTGGGCGTCATCGTCGCCGGCGGCGAGCTCAGCCGGCTCTTCGGGGACCTGGGTGCGCAGGTCATCAAGGTCGAAAGCGCGAACTACCCCGACGGGTTGCGCCAGTCACGCGTCGGCGCCGTGATGAGCGAGTCGTTCGCCTGGACCCACCGAAACCACTTGGCGCTGGGCCTCGACCTGCGCAGCGAGCAGGGCAAGGAGATCTTCGCGCGTCTGGTCGCCGAGGCCGACGCGGTATTCGCCAATTTCAAGCCGGGAACCCTTACCTCGCTTGGGTTTTCCTTCGACAAACTGCGCGAGTGCAACCCCCGGATCGTGCTGGCGGGCAGCAGTGCGTTCGGAAACCGGGGGCCGTGGAGCAGACGCATGGGTTACGGCCCGTTGGTCCGCGCCACCACCGGCGTTACCAGTCTCTGGACGTCCGAGGAAGCTTCCGCGGAAGCGCGTGCCGCCGGCGCGCGGCATGCGTTCTACGACGCGACGACGATTTTCCCCGACCACGTCGTGGGGCGGGTTACCGCCATCGCCGCACTTGCCGCACTGATACGGCGCGACCGGACCGGCGACCCTGCGCACGTGCACATCTCGCAGGCAGAGGTCGTCGTCAACCAGCTGGACACCCTGTACGTCACCCAGGCCGCGTTACGCGCCGGCGTCGCCGAAGTCAGCGATGACACCAGCGTGCACGCGGTCTACCCGTGCGCCGGTGATGACGAGTGGTGCGCCATCTCGATCCGTTCAGACAACGAATGGCGTTGTGCCACTGCGATATTTCAGCAGCCGCAATTGGCCGACGATCCGCGCTTCGCGACGGGGGAGTCGCGGGCCACACATCGTGCGGAGTTGGTGGAGCTCGTCTCCTGCTGGACCCGCACCCACACCCCGGTGCACGCCGCCGAAGCGCTGCAGGCGGCCGGGATTGCGGCCGGCCCGATGAACCGTCCGCCGGACGTTCTGCAGGACCCGCAGCTGATCGAGCGAAAATTGCTCAGCGACATGGCGCATCCCCTGGTAGAGCGGCCGCTGCCGGCCGAGACCGGCCCGGCGCTGTTCCGCCACATCCCGCCGGCCCCACAACGTCCCGCGCCTCTGCCCGGTCAGGACACCCGCGAACTCTGCGGGAAACTACTGGGAATGAGCGCAGCGGAGATCGACCGGCTGATCTCCGATCAGGTGCTGTTCGCGCCGGCCACGACGGCCTGAGCCGGCCCTCGCGCCTGGGCACCGAGCCGCCAGCAGGGCCCGCGTCTTCGCCAGGATAAATTCGTGCTATGCCCGTCGACCCCAGAACACCGGTGCTGATCGGTTGCGGCCAGGTCAATCACCGTGACGAGATCGACCCCGAAACGCATTCGGTCGAACCTGTCGACCTGATGGTCGCCGCCGCCGCCGAAGCCGCCGATACCCGGGTGCTCGAGGCCGTGGACTCCATTCGGGTGGTGAACGTCTTGTCGGCGACCTACCGCGACGCCGGGCTGCTGGTCGGCGAGCGAATCGGCGCATCGAAGTTCACGACGCTGTACAGCCCGGTCGGCGGCAACGTGCCACAGACGCTGCTCAACCAGGCGTGCCTGGACATCCAGCAGGGCCGCGCCGGGGTGGTGCTTCTTACCGGCGCCGAAACCTGGCGCACCCGGCGTGGACTGAAGGCCAAAGGCAGCAGGCTCGAGTGGACGCCGCAGGACGAATCCGTGCCGATGGCGCGGGTCAGCGGCGAGGACGTGCCGATGGCCGGCGACGCCGAGATCCGGATCAAGTTGGACCGGCCGGCCTACGTCTATCCACTGTTCGAGCAGTCGCTTCGCATCGCCAACGGCGAGTCGGTTTCCGACCACCGCAATCGCGTCGGCGAGCTGTGGGCGCGTTTCAACGCCGTCGCCCTCGGCAATCCGCACGCGTGGATCCGCAAACCGGCGACCGCAGCGCAGATCTGCGAGCCCGGCCCGCAGAACCGGATGATCAGTTGGCCGTACCCGAAGCTGATGAATTCCAACAACATGGTCGATCAGGGCGCCGCGCTGATCCTGACGTCCGTCGAGCAGGCCAAGCGGCTACAGATCCCCGCCGAGCAGTGGATTTACCCGCACGCCGGCACCGACGCCTACGACACGCCTTCGATCGCCGAGCGTTACGAGCTGCACCGCTCTACGGCCATCCGGATCGCCGGTGCGCGGGCACTGGAGCTCGCCGGCCTCGACATCGACGACGTCGACTACGTCGACCTGTATTCGTGCTTCCCGTCCGCCGTTCAGGTGGCGGCGGCCGAACTGGGATTGAGCACCGACGACCCCGCCCGGCCGCTGACCGTCACCGGCGGGTTGACGTTCGCCGGCGGCCCGTGGAGCAACTACGTGATGCACTCGATCGCCACGGTCGCCGAACTGCTGGTGGCCAATCCCGGCCGGCGCGCCCTGATCACCGCCAATGGCGGCTACCTGACCAAGCACAGCTTCGGCGTCTACGGCACCGAACCACCGAACGAATTCCGTTGGGAGAACACTCAATCCGCGGTGGAGCGGGAGCCAACCCGGGAGGCGTTGGTGCAGTGGGAAGGTGTCGGCACCGTCGAAGCGTGGACGACGCCGTTTGACCGCGACGGGCGGCCGGAGAAAGCCTTCGTTGCTGTGCGCACGCCCGGCGGGTCCCGGGCGCTGGCGGTCATCGCCGACCCCGACTCGGCGCAAACGACTACTCGTGAAGACATCGGTGGCGCAAAGGTTGCCGTCACCGCGGACGGCAGCGCCACGCTGCAGTAGGCCGGCGGGAAATAAATCTCGAGGCTAGAGCACTGTTACCGGCGTTACAGTCGCGCAGTGATAGTGGCGCGCATATTGTCGAATCAGACGTTGGGGGAGGTGAGCCCAGGTGCACATCCTGGTTACCGACGCCACCGGCACAGTCGGGAGGCTCGTCGCACGGCAGCTGATTGCTGCCGGGCATTCGGTCACGGGCATTTCTGAGCGCCCCGACGCCCGGTTGGACCCAGCGGTCGAATTCGTCTGCGCACCGCTGAGCGACCCCGTCCTGCAAGAACTGGCCAACGAGGCCGACGCGGTGATCCATCTGGCCCCGGTCGATCCCAGCGCACCGGGCAGCGCGGACATCACCGGGGTGGCCCATGTCACGCACACGGCCGGCCGCGCCGGTGCCCGCTTACTGTTCGTCTCCCAAGCCGCAGGCGCCCGCGAGATTTACCAACCGGCCGAGGATCTGGTATCCAGCAGCCTTGGCCCGAGTCTGATCGTCCGAATCGCGCCGCCGGTGGGCCGCCAGCTCGACTGGATGGTGTGCCGCACCGTGGCCACACTGCTGCGCGCCAAAGTCTCGTCGCAGCCGATGAGGGTGCTGCACCTGGACGACCTGGTGCGCTTCCTGGTGTTGGCGCTGAACAGCGACCGCACCGGTGTGGTCGATCTAGCCACCCCGGACACCACCAACGTGGTGACCGCGTGGCGGCTGCTGCGGTCGGTCGACCCCCGGTCCCGAAATCATCGGATTCGCGGTTGGTCAGCACTGATTCCACCAATGGATATCGTTGCTGCACAGGAAGGTTGGATGTTCGAGTTCGGCTGGCCAGCGTTCGATGCGGTCGCCGACACCGCGCGGGGACTCGTCGGCCGCCGACTCACCGCCGACGGCGCGATCAGCCACGGCGTACAGATGGCGCTTCCCGTGGAGGTCGTCCCGCGCCCCGCGCCGTCTGACGAGTTGCGCAGCGCCGCTCCCGAGGGCGTGGAGGGCGAGTTCGACGACCGCATCGATCCGCGGTTCCCGGTCTTCGCCACCAACGGCCTCACCGAAGCGCTGCCCGGCCCGCTGACCCCGATAACGCTGGATATCCAGTTGAGCGGGCTGCGCACCGCCAGCCGGGTGATGGGTCAGGCGCTGGCGCTGGGCGGCGTGGTGGATGACGAATGGGGGAGTAGGGCCATCGCGGTGTTCGGTCATCGGCCCTATGTCGGGGTGTCGGCCAACGCCGTCGCCGCCAACCAGCTACTCGGCTGGGATGACAAGGCCCTGGTCCGCAATGCGTTGGTCGATCAGCCGCAGGTTGGGGACGTGCTGCCGTTCGGTCGGCCCCGGCTGGCCGGCGGAGCGCTCGGTTCGGTCGCCAAGGCGGTGGCCACGACACGATCGCTGGCTCTGCTGCGCCATCTCAAGGCCAACACGCGCTCCTACAGCGCCGTCTCGAACGTCGAACATGCCGACGCCACGCAGTTGGGCTTGTTGCCCGACGCAGGCCTCGGAGTTCGGGTGCGGCTGCTGCGGGACCGGATTCACCAAGGCTGGATTCTGACGGCGCTGTGGTTGATCGACGCCGGTGTCACCGCGGCGGCGCTCGAGCACACCGCTGCGAGATCCCGCGTGCCCGGGGTGGGCGCGATCATGGAAAGCGACCGCGTCGCCGACGAGATCGCCGAGCTGACGGCCGCGTTACGTGCAGACCCGCCACTGCGTGCGATGGCACAGGAAGGCAACCTCGCCAGCATCCGTGCGTTGTCTTCGTCCACCGCCGGTCTGCTGGACGTCGCGATCGGCCGGATCGGGCACCGTGGTCCCGGGGACGCCGAGCTGGCCAGCCAGGTCTTCAGCGACAACCCGGCGATGCTGCTGGCCGCGGCCGCCGAGACGGCAGCCGCACCGACCGAGCCAGACCCGCCGGCGACGTTGGTCCAGCGGATCGCCACCCACGCGCGTGTTTCACGCGAGCTCGCCCACGACACCACCCTGCGTTTTACACATGAGCTTCGAATGACGTTGCGCGAGCTAGGCTCTCGTCGGGTCGACGCCGACCTGATCGATATCGTCGACGACGTGCATTACCTGACCTGCGATGAACTGGTCACGATGCCGTCCGATGCCCGGTTGCGGATCAAACGCCGCCGCGCCGAGCGGGAACGCCTGCAGGCCCAGCACCCGCCCGAAGTCATCGACCACGACTGGATACCGGTCGACCGACCGTCAGGCCAGCAGATCAGCCAGGGGTGAGGACGGGTCGGCCAGTTTGTCAGGGTCGACGCGCACCTTGGACCGGATCAGGGCTTTGACGTCGTCGAGCACATCCCAGATGTTGACGTTCATCCCGGCCAGCACCCGGTTGCCAGCGCCGAGCCAGAATGCGACGAACTCACGACCGGCGACGTCGCCGCGGAAGACCACCCGCTCGAAGTCGGGTGCGTGCCCGGCGTACTCCATCCCGAGGTCGTACTGGTCGGTGAAGAAATAGGGCAGCTCCGCGTATTCGCCTGGCTTGCCGAGCATTCCGGCCGCCGCCACCGCGGGTTGCTTGAGGGCATTGGCCCAGTGTTCGGTGCGGATGCGGGTGCCGAACACTGGATGCTCGGCGGCCGCGATGTCACCGACCGCGTAGATGTCGGGGTCGCTGGTGCGCAGCGACGCATCGACGAGCACGCCGCCATCACCCATAGACAGCCCGGCCTGCTCGGCGAGTTCGACGTTCGGCTTGGCACCGACGGCCACCAATACGGCATCGGCGGCGACGGTCGAACCATCGCGCATCCGCAGCCCGGTGGCCGTCCCGTCCGCCACGGAGATCTCTTCGACCTGTGCCTGCAGGCGCAAATCCACCCCGTGGTCGCGATGCAGGTTGGCGAACACTTCGCCGACGGTTTCACCGAGCGCAGCCGCCAACGGTTGTTTGGCGGCCTCGACGACGGTCACCGCGACGCCCCGCTGGCGGGCAGCAGCGGCCACCTCGAGGCCGATCCATCCTGCGCCAACCACGGCCAGCGAAGATCCTTCGGTCAGCACAGAATTCAGTAGCTCCGCATCGTCGTAGCTCCGCAGGTAGTGAACTCCGTCGGCATCCGATCCGGGGATCGGTGGGCGCCGCGATGCGGACCCGGTCGCCAGCAGCAGCTCGTCGTAGCTCGCCGTGGTGCCGTCGTGAAGTTCGACGGTGTGCGCGGCGGGGTCCAAGCTGGACACCCGCGATCCCAGCCTCAAGTCGACCTTCTGGCCGAAGTACCAGTCGGAGTTGCGCACCGTGAAATCAGTCAGCGACTTCTTCCCGGCGAGATACTCCTTGGAGAGCGGTGGTCGCTCGTAGGGCAGATGTGTCTCGTCGGCGAATAGAAGGATTTGCCCATCAAAGTCGTTGTCGCGCAATGCTTCTAGAGCTTTTGCTCCGGCAAGTCCACCGCCGACGATGACGAATGTATTCGAGCTGGCCATATTCGCTGCTCCGTTCGTGTCGCATTTCCACCCTACTCGCGCCGGGCAAACTCACCAGATCCCGCGGCAACACCCGCGGGATCTGGGCGACTTGCTCATAGATCGGCGCGTACCCGCCACGCACACCGGCAAACAGGTTCGCTTACTTCGGCGGCAGGCCGCGCGCGTACCCGACACCGCGGGTAACCCAACTCGCAAGCTGGCGTTTGGTTTTCACGCCCTCGGCGTCGACACGCAACCAGCCCCGGGTTTCGCGGCCGGCCATCACCATCGGGCTGACGTGGGCGCGAGCCACCAGCTTGGCGGTGTCCTGGGGCGGCACCCGCACCATCAATCCGCCCTTGCCGCTGGCCGCTACCGCCAGGTGTCCGCCGACCAGGAAGGCGAGTCCACCGAACATCCACTTCTCGTCGACACCGCGCTGCGCCGCCAGCAACTCGCGGATCCGGTTAGCGAGTTCGAGGTCGTATGCCATGCGTCGACGCTAATCGCCCGCACCGACACGCTGACCGGTCAGTCCAGATCGACCCGGATGGTCAGCAGCTCGCTGCCCATCATGCGGACCACCGCGCTGTTGAGCCGCGGCAGATTGCCCAGCCGCTGCACCGCGTCGTCGTCGGGCAGCAGGTGAGCGGTTCCGTTGCGCCATTGACCGCCGAGACGCACTCGTACGCCCGGGTTGGCCTTGATGTTGCGCACGTAGTCCGAGTGGTCGCCGTGTTCGGAGACCATCCAGAACTTGTTGTCCACCACGCGTCCGCCGACGGGGGTGTGTCGTGGCTGGCCACTCTTGCGGCCAGTTGTTTCGAGCATGGTCACCGGCAATTGCCGGCCTACTGGATTGACCACCAGTCGTTGAACGCGGTGCACTACTTGCCGTTTGAGATCGCCGAGGTCGGTCATAACGCCCATTGTGCATCGGTCGTCAAATACGCTGCACTTGGCCTAGGCCGACCGCGGGGCGGGGACACCGACGGCACGCAAGACCCACTCGCGCGGAACAGCGAACGCCACCGACCGGCGCGGGATAGTGGTCAGCACCGGCTCGGGAATCGTGGTCTTGTAGCGCAGGGACAGCTGACCGGAGAACGCCGGGTCGATTTGGCCGACGTCCAGCTGCAGCACCAGCCCGTCCTGGGAGAACTCGGCTGTCACCGGTCCGTCCTGGGGCGCATCCCAGCGCTGGTCGATGGCCCGGCCAGCGAGTTTGGGAACCGTCGACAAGGTGCCGAGGACCCGCTGGGAAGTTAATACCAGCGCCCCGGCGTAGCTGCGGATATTTCCTTTGGAGACGAATCCCGGTACCGAGCCACTGAAGCGGAAGGTGACGGGCACGAACTCGGCGAGGTGGATGATTCCCTCCGGTTCGACTTCGCTCCGCATATCGGCGGGAAGCTTGCCAATTCGAAGGATTCTCCGCAGCATCAGGGCCATCCGCGCACTTTAGCGGCTTTGGCCGGGATCGCGAAGCGTTTGCTGTGCGATCCCGGCCAAACTCACGTCAGGCAGCCACCGTGGCGGTCTGCGCCGCCGGTTCCAATGCCTGCACAACGATCTCCGCCACGTCGGTCATCGGTTTGACGGTCAACGCCTCGAGCACCTCGGCCGGCACGTCATCCAGGTCCGGCTCGTTTCGCTGCGGGATGAAAACCGTTGATAAACCAGCACGTTGGGCGGCCAGCAGCTTCTGCTTGACGCCACCGATCGGCAGCACCCGACCGTTCAGCGTGACCTCACCGGTCATGCCGACGTCCGAGCGGACCTGACGTCCGGTGGCCATCGACACCAGCGCGGAGACCATCGTGACACCGGCCGACGGGCCATCCTTGGGCACGGCGCCGGCGGGCACGTGCACGTGGATGCGCCGGTCCAGCGCCGTGGGGTCGACGCCCAATTCGGCGGCATGGGAGCGGACGTAGGACAGCGCGATCTGCGCGGATTCCTTCATCACCTCGCCCAGCTGACCGGTCAATTGCAACCCGGGCTCGCCGTCGGTGGCCCCGGCTTCGATGTAGAGCACATCGCCGCCCAGGCCGGTGACCGCCAGTCCGGTAGCGACGCCGGGCACCGCGGTACGTTCCGCCGATTCGGGGGTAAACCGCGGCCTGCCAAGGTAATCCACCAGTTCAGGCTCGTCGATCGTCTTGGGGTTCGGGTCCTCGGCCAGCTTGGTCGTCACCTTGCGCAGTGCCTTGGCCAGCAGCCGCTCGAACTGCCGAACCCCCGGCTCGCGGGTGTAGTCGGCGGCTATCTTGCGTAGCGCGGCGTCCGTAACGGCGACCTCGTCGGCGGTCAGTGCCGCCCGCTCCCGCTGCCGGGGCAGCAGATACTCGCGGGCGATGGCGACCTTGTCGTCCTCTGTGTAGCCGTCGATCGTCACCAGCTCCATACGGTCCAGCAGGGCCGAAGGAATGTTCTCAATCACGTTGGCGGTCGCCAAAAACACGACGTCGGACAAGTCGAGGTCCAGATCCAGATAGTGGTCACGGAACGTGTGGTTCTGCGCCGGGTCCAGCACCTCGAGCAGGGCCGCGCTCGGGTCGCCACGATAGTCGGAACCGACTTTGTCGATTTCGTCTAGCAGCACAACGGGATTCATCGATCCCGCCTCGCCGATCGCACGCACGATGCGGCCGGGTAACGCGCCGACGTAGGTACGCCGGTGCCCGCGGATCTCGGCCTCATCGCGCACACCGCCCAGTGCGACACGCACGAACTTGCGGCCCAGCGCCCTGGCCACACTCTCGCCCAGTGAGGTTTTACCGACCCCGGGCGGACCGGCCAGCACCATCACCGCGCCGGAGCCTCGGCCGCCGACGACTTGCAGGCCACGCTGGGCACGTCGGGAACGCACCGCCAGATATTCGACGATGCGATCCTTGACGTCGTCCAGTCCGTGGTGGTCTGCGTCCAGGATGCCCCGCGCCGCAACAAGATCCGTCGAATCCTCGGTGCGGACGCTCCAGGGCAGGTCTAAAACGGTGTCCAGCCAGGTACGAATCCAGCCGCTTTCCGGGCTTTGGTCACTCGAGCGTTCCAGCTTTCCGACCTCCCGCAGCGCGGCCTCGCGGACGTTGTCCGGCAGTTCGGCGGCCTCCACCCGGGCCCGGTAGTCATCGGATCCGTCGGGTTCACCCTCGCCGAGTTCCTTGCGGATCGCGGCGAGCTGTTGGCGCAGCAGGAACTCCTTCTGCGTCTTCTCCATGCCGTCGCGCACATCGTCGGCGATCTTGTCGTTGACTTCGACTTCGGCCAAGTGGTCGCCGGTCCAGTCGATCAGCACCCGCAGCCGCTCTGCGACGTCCACGGTCTCCAGCAGCTGCCGCTTCTGCACATCGGTCAGGTACGACGCGTAGCCCGACGTATCAGCCAGCGCCGACGGGTCGGTCAGGCTGTTGACGTAGTCGATGATCTGCCAGGCTTCGCGCCGTTGCAGCATTGCCAGCAGCAGCTTCTTGTACTCCGCCGCGAGCGTCTTGACCTCATCGCCGGCATCGGCGTCGTCGATCTCGGTCACCTCGACCCACAAGGCGGCGCCGGGGCCCGACGCGCCCGCCCCGATCTGCGCCCTGCGTTCGCCACGCACCACGGCGGCGGTGCCACCGCCGCCGGGGATCCGCCCGACTTGGAGAATCTTCGCGATCACTCCGTGGGACGGGTAGCGGTCCTCCAGCCGGGGGGCGATCAACAGTTCACCTGATTCACTGGCCTGGGCCGCGTCGATGGCCGTGCGCGCGGTATCGTCCAGGGCGATCGGCACCACCATTCCGGGTAACACGATCGTCTCGGTAACGAAGAGCACCGGCACTGATTTAGGTTCAGACATCTTTTCTCCAAAGGTTTAGTCTGTTGCGCTAAACCTTTGCCGGATGGCTTTTGTTCCCGGCCGATCCCGGGCGTGCGGTGTGACCTAGCTCAATGGGCAGTTCAATTGGCAGAGGCGCGCTGGCGGGCGCGGAATGCCTGAACCTTCACTTTGTTGCCGCAGGTGGCCATGCCGCACCAGTGGCGATTCTTGGCCCGCGAGGAATCGACGTACAGCAGCGAGCAGTTCGGGTGGTCACACCGCTTGACGTTGTCGATGTCGGACCCGGCGAGCAGCTCGAGCAGATCCGCGGCCACGCTGGCGAACAGTTGCGACGCGGTGCCCTCGCTGCTCGTCCCGCCGTCGAGCAGCAGCCGTGGTGTCAGCTGGGGTTGCGATGCCTGGGCGTTCAGCAGTTCTACGTCGGCCGGCTTTGGCTCGCGGTCGTCCAGCCGCGCGACAGCGGTCCGGTAGATCGCTTCGCGCACTTCGATCGCGGTGACGAGATCGTCGTCGGTGACCTCGATTCCGGTGTCCACCAGCCCCGCCTGGCGGGCCCATTCCGAGAGCACCGCAGGCTCGGTCAACTGCTCGTCGCGAGAGGTGTTGCGGTGCTTCAGCGTGCCCGCGAAGTTGAGGCACATCCGGCCGCATACGAACCCGAATTTCACGTAACCACCTTGGCAGGTTTCAGGCTGACCCGCAACCGGAACCGGCAGCCGTTCAGCGCCGGCTTGAGCGCATTCCCGTGCCGAGCGTGCGGCCAGCTTCACGTTCGGCGGGCCCGGCTTGCCACGGTTACTCGACCGGCGCCAGCCGCCGTAGCTGCGTCACATGGGCGGGTGACAGCTCCTCGAGGCAGGTCACGCCCAGCAGACGCATGGTGCGCAGCACCCCGGTCTGAAGAATCTCGATGGCGCGGTTCACACCTGCCTCGCCGCCGGCCATCAGCCCGTACAGATACGCCCGCCCCACCAGCGTGCACCGCGCCCCCAGCGCGATCGCGGCCACGATGTCGGCACCCGACATGATGCCGGTGTCCACCAGGATCTCGGTGTCCTTGCCGACCTCGCGCGCCACCGCCGGCAACAGGTGGAACGGCACCGGGGCCCGATCCAGCTGGCGGCCACCATGATTGGACAACACGATGCCGTCGGCGCCGCGGTCGACCACGGCACGTGCATCGTCGAGCGTCTGGATGCCCTTGACCACGAGCTTGCCGGGCCATTGCTCCTTGATCCAGGCCAGGTCGTCGAAGGTCAGACTGGGGTCGAACATCGTGCTCAGATATTCGCCGACGGTTCCCGGCCAGCGATCCAGCGACACGAATGCCAGCGGTTCGGTGGTCAACAGGTCGAACCACCACTTCGGGTGCGGCACCGCGTCGAGCACGGTGCGCAGCGTCAACGACGGCGGGATTGTCATCCCGTTGCGGTTATCACGGAAGCGTGCGCCGGAGACCGGAACGTCGACGGTGGCCAGCAAGGTGTCGAATCCCGCGGCGGCGGCGCGCTTGACCAGCGCCATCGAACGCTCGCGGTCCTTCCACATGTACAGCTGAAACCATTTGCGGCCCTGCGGGACGGCAGTGACCAGGTCTTCGATCGCGCAGGTCCCGAGCGTGGACAGCGAGAACGGGATGCCGGCCTGGGCCGCCGCCGCCGCGCCGGCGATCTCACCCTCGGTGTGCATCAACCGGGTGAATCCGGTCGGCGCGATCCCGAACGGCAGGGCGACCGGCTGTCCCAGCACGTTCCACCCCGCGGTCACCTTGCTGACGTCGCGCAGGATTGTCGGATGAAACTCGATGTCGCGGAAGGCTTGTCGGGCGCGCACGATCGATAGCTCGTCCTCGGCCGCGCCGTCGGTGTAGTCGAAGGCCGCCCTGGGGGTGCGTCGTTTGGCGATGCGTCGCAGGTCGTCGATCGTGAATGCGGCGTCGAGCCGGCGCTTGGTGGCATCGAACTGGGGCCGCTTGAACTGCATCAGTGGCGCGATGTCGCGGGCCTTGGGCATGCGTCGTTTGACCACCATGTATGCCACCGTAGTCATATGGACTCGACAGACGACCCCTTCAATCTGACACGTTTCGTTGTCGCCCAGGCTCCCGTCTACCGCAGTGTCGTCGAAGAGTTGCGCGACGGACGAAAACGCGGTCACTGGATGTGGTTCGTCTTCCCGCAGTTGCGCGGCTTGGGCCGCAGCCCGACGGCGGTCCGGTACGGCATCTCGTCATTGCAGGAGGCCCGCGCCTATCTCGGGCATGAGCTGCTGGGGCCGCGATTGCGTGAGTGCACCCAACTGGTCAACCTGGTGCAAGGCCGTACCAGCACGGAGATTTTCGGTTCACCCGACGATCTCAAGCTGCACTCGTCGATGACGCTGTTCGCCCTCGCCACCGACGACCGCGAGGACTTCACCACACTGCTGGACAACTACTACCGCGGCCAGCAGGACTCCCTGACGCTGGCCCAGTTGCACGACTAA
This sequence comes from Mycobacterium montefiorense, assembly GCF_003112775.1. Classification (GTDB taxonomy): domain Bacteria; phylum Actinomycetota; class Actinomycetes; order Mycobacteriales; family Mycobacteriaceae; genus Mycobacterium; species Mycobacterium montefiorense. The sequence continues at coordinate 873,434 of NZ_BFCH01000018.1, forward strand.
GCGGGGCGCAGGATTCGCCAGCCGTGCGCCTCGACGGTCACTTCATCGACGACCTCGCTGGGTGGGGCAGCGGAGCCGGCGACCACCTCGACACGCGCCGGGCCCAGCTCCGAGGGCATCAGCCGCAACGGCTGGTCCTCGATGTTGAGCGCAACCAACAGCGATTCGTCTCCGCTGCGCGTCTCGTAGACGTAATGCTGGTTAGCCAGCCGTAGCGATGTGGTGGTGGCCGCATGCAGCCAGGGGTGCCGTCGCCGCAGCCCGACGAGGAATTGGTGTAGTCGCCACGTCTCGGCGCCGAAGTCATCCAATGGCATTGGGGGAGAGAAGAACTCCGGGCGCACCGCGTCATCGCCACCGTAGCGCTCCTCTTTGACAGCGCGGAATCCGAACTCGTCGCCCGCGTACATGCTCGGCACACCGCCGATCGTCAACAGCAGCACCAGCGCGTGCGGCAGATGATCGACGTTTTCCAGTTGGCTGGCGATGCGGGTGACGTCGTGATTGCCGATGAAGGTCAACGGCGCGAAGCGGGCCAAGAACTCACTGTGCCGCTGCAGGGCCCAGTCCAGCTCGAAGAAGTTGCCGTCGTTGAGGCTGCTCCAGATCGCCTTCCACAACTCGTACTGCGTGGCCGAGTCGAACGTGGTTCCCTCGACGATCGCCGCGTAGTCGCCATGGATGAGTTCGCCGACGAACCAGCCGTCCGGGTGCCGCTCGCGCACCTTCGGCAACACCATCGCCCAGAATTGTTGTGGCACAGCATAAGCCGCGTCCAGCCGCCAGCCGTCCGCGCCCCGCTGCAACCAGTGCGCCATCACGTCGACGACGTAGTCGACGACCTCGGGGTTGTCGTGGTTGAGGGTAATGAGCTCGGAATGCCCCTCGAAGGTATGAAAGCGACCGGGGCGCCCACGAAACCAGCGTGCCGCCGCGTCGTCGTGTGGCGCTTGGGAGTATCGCGAGAAGTCCGCAACGACATGGTTGAACACGCCGTCCAGCAGCACCCGCAAGCCGCGGCTACGTGCTTGCGCGATCAGATAGTCGAAGTCCGCGTCGTCACCGAGCCGGGGGTCAATTCGGTAGTGGTCGGTCGTGTCGTAACCGTGTGCGCGAGGCGAATATCGGCCCCAGCGCAATTCCGGATGCCCCCAGCTCGATGGCGTGATCGAACCACTCGGCGAGTCGTCGCAACCGGTGTTCGCCCGCGTCCGGCGGGGCCGATCCCTCGGGTGTGGGAAACGCTCCCACGAAGCCCAAGGGATAGACCTGCCACCAGATCGCATGTGAGACCCAGGTCGGCGTCACGAAGTGACGATCAGCCGACGCTTGCCAGTGTCTCGGCGGTGGTGATCGCCTGGCCCACACCGGAAACGATCGCGGCGGCCTTCAGCGCTTCCAAGATCACTTCGCGATCCACACCGGCCTCACGAAGTGTGTGCTCGTGGGCGACGACGCAGTGCGAGCAGCCGTTGATCGACGACACCGCGAACGACCACAGCTCGAAGTTGGCCTTGTCCACGCCCGGGTTGCCGATGATGTTCATCCGCAATCCGGCGCGCAGGTCGTCGTACTTGCCCTCCAGGAACCCGCGGCCACGGTAGAACACGTTGTTCATGCCCATGATGGACGCGGCCCCAAGCGCCGCTTGGTACGCCTCTGCAGACAGATTGTCTGCTGCTTCGGCCCCAATCTCGGCTAGCACCTGGGTGTTTCGCGTTGCCGCGGCACTGGCCAGCAGGGTGCCCCATAACTGCTCGTCGTTCAGCACGGTAGTACGGGTGATCGAGCCGAGGTTGAGCTTGAGATCCTTGGCGTACTCCGGCAGCGCTTCCTTCAGATTCTCGATGCTCATCACAACCTCCAGATCTACGCCGAAGCCTTGAGCAGTTCGCCGGCATCCAGGGTCGGGTCGCCCTTACGCCAATTGCAGGCACACAGCTCGTCAGATTGCAGAGCATCCAGGACCCGCAGCACCTCGTCCACGTTACGCCCCACGGATCCTGCGGTCGCCGAGACGAATTGGACCTCGTTGTTGGGGTCGACGATGAAGGTGACGCGGTCAGCCACGCCGTCGCCGTTGAGCACTCCGGTGGCCAGGGCAAGTTCGCGCTTGATGTCCGAAAGCATCGGGAACGGCAGCTTCTTGAGGTCGTCGTGCTGGGCACGCCACTGGAAGTGCACGAATTCACTGTCAACCGAAACGCCGAGCACCTGTGCGTCGCGATCCTCGAACTCGTCGTTCAGCTTGCCGAACGCGGCGATCTCGGTCGGGCAGACGAAGGTGAAGTCCTTCGGCCAGAAGAAGACAATCCGCCACTTGCCCTCGTAGTCGTCGCTGGAGATGGTTTTGAAGTAGTCCTCGGGCTGCTGAGCGTCGACCTTCGACAGGTCGCCACCGATCAGCCCGGTGAGCTCGTAGGCGGGGAACTGGTCGCCGATCGTAAGCAGTGTCATGTCCGCTCCTTATCTGGATTAATTCAAAATTAAGTATCTGTCACCATATTGCCGGGAGCGATGTCTGAAGTAAAGGTGATATATCGCACTATACTTATAGGCATGACCGATAAGAGTTTTCAGCCGACCCTGGCCGGGCTGCGGGCGTTTGCCGCGGTAGCCGAAAGACATCATTTCGGCGGTGCCGCAACGGATCTCGGCGTCAGCCAGTCGACGCTCTCGCAATCGCTGGCGGCACTGGAGACGGGCCTGGGCACCCGCCTCGTCGAGCGCTCGACGCGGCGTGTCCGCTTGACGCGGGAAGGCACGCAACTCCTGCCGCTCGCTCAGTCCGTGGTCGAGGCGGCCGAGGCGTTCACGGCCGCGGCGGCGGGGACATCGGATCCGCTGCAGGGCACCTTGCGCCTCGGCATGATCCCCACGGTGGCGCCCTACGTGCTGCCCACCGTGCTGGCCGGCCTCTCCGATCGCCTGCCCGCGCTGACCCTGCGGGTGATCGAAGACCAAACCGAACGGCTCCTCGCGGCACTGCGCGGCGGGGCGCTGGACGCGGCACTGATCGCGCTGCCAGCCGATACCAGCGGGATCACCGAGGTCGGAATCTACGAGGAGGATTTCCTACTCGCGGTCCCGCCCGGACACCCATTGTCCGGCAAGCGCCGGGTGCCGGCATCGGTGTTGGCGGACCTGCCGTTGCTACTGCTGGACGAGGGCCACTGCCTCCGCGATCAAGCCCTGGACGTCTGCCAAAAGGCGGGCGTGCGAGCCGAACTCGCCGACACCCGGGCCGCATCGCTGGCGACCGCGGTGCAGTGCGTGACCGGCGGGCTGGGGGTCACCCTGATCCCGCAGAGCGCCGCGCCCGTGGAGGCCGCGCGCAGCCAGCTCGGGCTCGCACAGTTTGCGAATCCACGCCCGGGCCGGCGAATCGGCCTGGTATTCCGGTCTTCGAGCGGCCGCGACGAATCCTATCGGCGCCTGGCCGGCATCATCGGAGAGTCGATCGGCAGTGAACAGCAGGTGAGGCTGGTCAAATAGCGTCTATTCGGCCGCGGCCGAGAGCGCGTCCATGAGTGCGTCGACGTTGAGTTGGGGTTGGATTCCGGCGGTTCCCGCGAGGCCAGATGCGGGGGCCGCCGCTGGTGCCGCGGCCAATGCGCTGGACGAGCCGGAGACGACCGGGGCGACGGGGAAGACGTAAGGGGTGGCCGTGACGGGGCCGGTGATCACGGTGCCGGCGTTGATCGCGGCGACAAGGCCGGTGCTGGTGTTGATCGTGACCTCGACCCCGGTGCCGGCAGCGGTGACGGCGCCGCCGGGGACGGTGACAGTGGTGTTGCCGACAGCGGTTTGGACGGCGGTGCCGGCACTGAGGATGTACGTTCCGGCGCCCAAACTGATGTTGCTAATTGGAGGAAAAGTATTGGTTACCCCATTCACGGTGACAGTCCAGCTGGTGGAGAAAGTGAAAGTGCCGGCAAACCCGGGGACCTGATTGATCACGATGGGGTTGCCAGCGGTGGCGGTGAAGGTCACGCCGGGGTCGATGGTGGCGCCGCCGGGGGCGATGTTTGCGGTGGCGCCATTGGGCAGGGGCGGGTCGACGAGGTTGCCCTGCTGAGTGGCGAGGTTTTGCGTCATCTGAACCACCGATTGGGTGCGGGCGGCGGTGTTGTTAGCGGTGGTTTGGGCCACCGACTGCGCTTGGGCGTCTTGGCCGGACGGGTTGGTGGTCTGCGGCAGTTCGTCGAACGGGGTCATGGTGCTGGCTGCCTCGGCCTCGGTCGCGTAGCCGTACATCGCGGCGGCGTCCTGGACCCACATCTGCAGGTATTCGGCTTCGGTGGCCGCGATCGCGGCGGTGTTCTGGCCGAAGAAATTCGTCGCGACCAACGCCATCAGCAGCGCCCGATTCGCCGCGATCACCGGCGGCGGCACCGTCATCGCGAACGCGGTTTCATAGGCAGCGGCCGCCGCATACGCCTGCGTGGCCGTGACCCCCGCCTGAGCCGCTGCAGCCTGCAACCACGCCACATAGGGTGCTGCCGCACCCGACATCGCCAGCGACGACGGCCCCAACCAGGCCAGTCCCGTCAGGTCAGACACCGACGCGGAGTAACCCGCGGCACCGGATTCCAGCTCGGCGGCCACCGCATCCCAAGCCGCCGCGGCAGCCAACAGCGGCCCCGACCCCGGCCCCGCATACATCAACCCCGAGTTGACCTCTGGGGGCAACAACCCGAAATCCATTCCGATCTTGCTTTCGTCACGACATATGGCCTGCGCGTTCGCCGATCATCGTTTACCGCAACGACAACGAAACGTTCCGGGACGGACTACTGCACTTTTCGCCCGCAACAGCGAACGACTACTGCAATCATCGTTCGGCGGTGCCGGAGCGCGGCCGAGCCGACTGTAGGTTCTGCCTATGGAAAAGGTGATCGCGGTGCTCAGGCGCGCCGACTCGAACGACGAATGGTGTGCCCGCCAACGGGGTCCGGTCGCGGACGCGCTGTTGGGTCTCGGCCTGCCCGGCCTGGCCATCAACGTCCGGGACGACGCGGTGCGCAACTCGCTGATGACGATGACGGTGCTGGACCCGCCCGTCGCCGCGGTGGTGAGCATGTGGACCCAGCAGTGCTATGGCGAACAGATAACCGCCGCGTTGGAGCTGCTCGCCGCGGAATGTGAGCAGCTGGCCGCCTACCTGGTCACCGAATCGACTCCGCTACCCGGTCCGGATATCAAACCTGGTTGTCGCACAATCGGTTTCGCTAATGTCGTATTGTTGCGTCGGCCGGCTCAGATGGAGCAGGCGTTCTGGCTGGACCGGTGGCAGTTGCACCAGACATCCGTGGCGATCGAAACCCAGTCGACGTTCGGCTACACCCAGAACTGGGTGGTGCGGGCACTGACTCCGGGCGCCCCGGGAATCTCGGGCATCGTCGAGGAGTTGTTCCCCGTGGAGGCGATAGGCGACTTGCACGCGTTTTTCGGCGCCGCCGACGATGACGACCTGAAGGACCGCCTGGGCCGGATGGTGGCCAGCACCAGTGCGTTCGGCGCCAACGAGAACATCGACTCGGCGGCAACGAGCCGCTACGTGTTCAGGACGCCGTTTCACACGTAAGGGGAACGAGATGACCACACTCAAGGACGCTGTGGCGCTGGCCGCGGGGGAAAGCGGACTGGCGGTGATCTCGACGGTTCGCGCCGACACAACCGTGCAGGCATCGCTGGTCAACGTCGGTGAGTTAACCCACCCGCAAACCGGTGAAGCCGTCCTCGGTTTCACCACCTACGGCAAAGTCAAACTCGCGAATCTCCGGGAGCGTCCGCAACTGGCCGTCACGTTCCGCAATGGCTGGCAGTGGGCGACCGTCGAGGGACGCGCGGAACTTGCCGGCCCCGACGACACGCAGCCGTGGCTTGCCGACGCAGAGCAGTTGCGGCTGCTGCTTCGCGAGGTCTTCACCGCCGCCGGCGGAACCCACGACGACTGGGACGAATACGACCGGGTGATGGCCAAGGAACGGCGCGCCGTGGTGCTGATCCCGCCAACCCGCGTCTATAGCAACGGGTGAACCCAGGCAGGCCCCGGCGCGAGGTTAGGCTGCAGCGGTGACGCTGCTGATCGATGACACCAACCGGGTACGCACCCTGACGCTGAACCGGCCCGAGGCGCTTAACGCGTTCAACGAAGCGCTTTACGACGCCACCGCCGAGGCGCTGTTGGCCGCCGCCGACGACCCGGAGATCGCGGTCGTGGTGCTGACCGGGACCGGACGCGGCTTTTCCGCCGGCACCGATCTCGCCGAGATGCAGGCACGCATCACCGACCCCGACTTCACTGCTGGCAAACACGGATTCCCCGGAATGATCGACGCGCTGAGCGCGTTCCCCAAGCCGCTGATTTGCGCCGTGAACGGCGTCGGGGTCGGCATCGGCGCCACCATCCTGGGCTACGCCGATCTGGCGTTCATGTCGTCGACGGCCCGGCTGAAGTGTCCTTTCACCAGCCTGGGCGTGGCCCCCGAGGCGGCCTCGTCCTATCTGCTGCCGCAACTGGTGGGGCGGCAGAATGCTGCGTGGCTGTTGATGTCCTCGGAGTGGGTTGACGCGCAAGAAGCCTTGCGAATGGGCTTGGTCTGGCGGGTCTGCGATCCAGAGGCGCTGCTGCCCGAAACTCGTCGGCATGCCGAGATCCTTGCCGCCCGGCCGGTTTCGAGCCTAATGGCGGTCAAACACACGATGACAGAACCGATTCGGCCGGAAATCGTGGCCGCCACCGCGCGGGAAAACGCACACTTCGCCGAGCTGATGGGCACCTCGGCCAACGCCGCGGCGCTGGCCGACTTCGCGGATCGAAAAAACAGTTAAGGCACTGAGCGCAAAAGCAATTGACGAAACGCGGCGCGATCTTTCGCCGCTAGAGCGACACCGCGGGCTCGAGCTCGGCATCGGCTTGCTTGGACGCCTCGATAATCGCCCGCAAGGTGCGCCGGCACCGACCGCAGTCACCACCGGCACCACACGCCGCAGCCACCTCCTTGGAGGTGGCTGCGCCCCGGGCCACGCATTCGGCCACGGTGTGATTGGTGACGCCGACGCACAGGCACACGTACATCAGCGCACCTCCCATACACCAGCGGTCACCCGGACGAGCCTCATCTTAAGAGAGTCTAACCTAAGTAGGTTAGACGAACCTAACCTTGCGCCGTAACACTATTTCAGCTAGTGAGCGCAGCCATACCTTGCTGGAACAATTCAAATTTGCGTGGCAAAGTGCTGCTCAGGCCGGCACGGTGAGCTCCAGCCCAGCCCACCTGCCGCGCCCATCCCACGACAGCCCCGACACCTGAGGAGTGATCATGCAAGGGGATCCGGACGTTCTGCGTCTGCTCAACGAGCAATTGACAAGTGAGCTGACCGCGATCAACCAGTACTTTTTGCATTCCAAAATGCAGGAGAACTGGGGCTTTACCGAGATAGCCGAGCACACCCGTGCGGAGTCCTTCGACGAGATGCGCCACGCCGAGGCCATCACCGACCGCATTCTGCTGCTGGATGGACTGCCGAACTACCAGCGCCTCTTCTCGTTGCGTATCGGCCAGACACTGCGCGAGCAGTTCGAGGCCGACCTGACGATTGAGTACGAGGTGTTGAGCCGGCTCAAGCCGGGCGTGATCATGTGCCGAGAGAAAGAGGACAGCACCGGCGCCTTCCTTCTCGAGAAGATCATCGCCGACGAGGAAAACCACGTCGACTATCTGGAGACTCAGCTCCAGCTGATGGAGAAGCTGGGCGAGCCGCTGTACTTGGCGCAGTGCGTTTCCCGGCCGCCGGGCTCAATCGCGTAATCCCGGCTCGCGGCAACTAACCCGCGGCGAGATTGCCGCGGGTTAGCCCTGGGCACCCGTTAGCATCGAACGCCGACGGGAAGGCAGGCATGACGAGCCCGAGAGCAGCATCCACCGCGTCAACCCAGGCCAACCCTGCAGTGGATCCCGCAACCAGCGGCGCGCTCATCACCCCGCAACGGCGAAACCTGATCTTCGTTGCGATCGTGCTCGGCATGCTGCTCGCGGCGCTGGACCAGACCATCGTCGCGACCGCGTTGCCGACCATCGTTGCCGACCTGGGCGACGCCGGACATCAGTCCTGGGTTGTCACCAGTTACCTGCTGGCGTCGACGATCGTCACCGCGCTGGTCGGAAAACTCGGTGACCTGTTCGGCCGCAAGCGCGTATTCCAGGCGGCCATCGTGTTCTTCGTGATCGGGTCGGTGTCCTGCGGGCTGGCCCAGTCGATGGGCATGCTGGTGGCAGCGCGGGCCTTGCAGGGAATCGGCGGCGGCGGGATCACCGTCACGGCCAGCGCGTTGATCGGTGAGGTTGTCCCGCTCCGCGAACGCGGTCGTTACCAGGGCATCCTGGGTGCGGTCTTCGGGGTCACGACGGTGGTCGGGCCGCTGCTGGGGGGCTACTTCACCGACTACCTGACCTGGCGGTGGGCGTTCTGGGTGAACGTTCCGATCTCGGTGCTGGTGATCTTCGTTGCCGCCGCGGCCATTCCGGCGCTGGCGTCGTCCACCAAGCCCGTCATCGATTACGGCGGAATCGTGTTGGTCGCCCTGGGCGCCGCGGGTTTGACCCTGGCAACCAGCTGGGGCGGCAGCCTCTATCCGTGGGGTTCGCCGACGATCATCGGCCTGTTCGTCGGCGCCGCCGTGGCACTGGCCGCGTTCGTCTGGGTCGAAAGCCGTGTCCCGCAGCCGATCCTGCCGACCCGGCTGTTCGCCAGCCCGGTGTTCACGGTCTGCTGCGTGTTGTCGTTCGTGGTCGGATTCGCGATGTTGGGCGCGATGACGTTCTTGCCGACCTATATGCAGTACGTCAACGGCGTCTCGGGGCGACGACGTCGGGGCTGCGCACGCTGCCGATGGTGATCGGGATGCTGGTCACCTCGACCGGCAGCGGCACCCTGGTCGGCAAGACCGGACGCTACAAGGTGTTTCCGGTGACGGGCACCGCGCTGATGGCGCTGGCGTTTCTGCTCATGTCGCGGATGACCCCGTCCACCTCGGCTCTCGTTCAGTCCCTCTACTTGGTCATCCTGGGCGCGGGGATCGGATTGTCGATGCAGGTGCTGGTGCTCATCGTGCAAAACACCTCGAGCTTCGAGGATCTCGGTGTCGCGACGTCGGGGGTGACGTTCTTCCGCACCATCGGCAGTTCGTTCGGCGCCGCGATCTTCGGTTCGCTGTTTTCGAACTTCCTCGACGGCCGGATGCCCGCGGCGCTGGCGGCCAGTGGCGCGCCGCCCGAGGCGGTGAGCTCACCGGGCGCGCTGCATCGCCAGCCCCATAACGTGGCCGCCCCCATCGTGCAGGCTTATTCCGAGTCACTGAGCGAGGTGTTTTTCTGGGCGGCCCCGGTCGCCATGCTCGGGTTTGTCGTCGCATTGTTCCTGCGTGAGATCCCGCTGCGCGACATCCACAACAGCGCAGTCGATCTCGGCGACGGATTCGGGATGCCGACCACCGATACTCCGGAACGGCTGCTGGAGAACGCGATTGCCCGCATGCTGCGCGGCGACCCCGGTGTGCGGTTGCGCAGTATCTCGATGCGGCCCGACTGTCGTCTCGATGTGGCCGGGCTGTGGGGCGTGATGCGCATCTACCGCTTCGGGCAGATGTACGGAGCAGCCCGGCTCAGCGATATCGGGGAGTCGATGCGGATTCCGTTCGAGGTCATCGAACCCACCTTCGCGCGCTTGGTCGCCGGCGGCTACGCGCAGCGCGCCGGCGATCAGATGTGGCTGACCCCGGCCGGGGCTCAGCAGGTCGACTACGTCTATTCATTGCTGCTCGCGTGGATCGTCGACAAGCTGTCCCGTTCACCCAGCTATCAGGGCCGCCCGGACCGCCGCGAAGTGGAAAACGCGCTGCAGCACATCGCCCACCGCGTTCTGGCCCAACGCGATTGGCACGACGACGCGCCCAGCACCGGCGGGCTACAGGCGGGCGCCGGCAGCAGATATTAGAACGTGTTCCAAAAATTGCGGGCGCGGGCGTACCATCACGCCATGAGCCGAATCGGAACATTCGCTGACGACGACATTTACAGCTGGACCACGAAGTCTCCGGACCTCGGCGGCGCGATCGCGAACTTCAGCCAGGCCGTCTACACCAAGAACCGGCTGCCGATGCGCACCCGCGAAATCGCCCGGGCCGTGATCGCCCACGACAACGAATGCACCGTGTGCATGAACACCCGCGACGCCGACGGACCGGCTGCAGGTGTCGACGAAGAGCTTTACCAGCACGCGCTGGATTGGCGGACCTGGCCGGGGTTCAGCGAGCAGGAACGGCTGGCAGCCGAATTTGCGCACCGGTTCGGCACCGAACACACGAAGTTGCGCGATGACGAAGACTTTTGGAGTCGATGCAACGAGCACTTCTCCGAAGAGCTGCTCGCCGACCTCGCCATGTCGTGCGCATTGTGGGTCGGCATGGGACGCATGCTGCGGACCCTCGATATCGGCCAGACCTGCATGCTCACCCTGCCCAGCCGGGCATAGTCGTCAACGGCGTCCGCCGGTAAGGCCACGATGACCGGCCCGCCGCTGGCGGCCGCGGCGGTCGCCCAGCTGGAAGCCGAGGGCGTCGACACCATCATCGGCACCGTCGTGAACCCCGCCGGGCTCACGCAAGCCAAAACCGTGCCGATCCGCCGGACCGGCACCTTCGCCGAACCCGGCCTCGGTGCCAGCCCGTCGTGGCATGCGTTCGCCATCGACCAGACCGGCATCGCCTTCAGCGACAACGTCGGGGTGATCGGTGATCAACGCGTGCGCATCGACTTATCGGCGTTGCGACTCATCGGCGACGGGTTGGCTTGGGGGCCCGCCGGATTCTTCGAGCAGGACGGCACGCCGGTTTCCAGCTGCAGCCGGGGAACGCTGCACCGGGTCGAGGCCGCCCTCGGCGCCGCCGGCATCGAGGCTGCCGTCGGCCATGAGATCGAGTTCGTACTGGTCGAACCCGACGGTGGCAGGTTGCCGTCCGCACTGTGGGCGCAGTACGGCCTCGCCGGCGTGCTCGAGCACGAGGCATTCGTCCGTGATGTGATTGCAGCGGCAGCGACCTCCGGCGTGGGAATCGAGCAGTTGCATCCTGAGTACGGGGCCAACCAGTTCGAGATCTCATTGTCGCCACTGTCGCCGGTGGCCGCGGCCGACCAGTTGGTGCTGACCCGGATCATCATCGGCCGCGCCGCCCGACGCCATGGGATGCGTGTCAGCCTGTCGCCGGCGCCATTCGCCGGCAGCGTCGGATCCGGTGCACACCAGCACTTCTCGCTGACCACGGCGCAAGGGCCGCTATTCTCGGGCGGCCCCGGCGCCGGTGGCATGACGCCGGCGGGGGAGAGCGCGGCAGCCGGGGTGATTCGCGGGCTGCCCGAGGCCCAAGGTGTGCTGTGCGGATCGATCGTGTCCGGCTTACGCATCCAGCCGGGCAACTGGGCGGGGGCTTATGCCTGCTGGGGCATCGAGAATAGGGAAGCCGCAGTGCGATTCGTCAGCGGCGGCCCCGGCAGCACCTACGGGGGAAACGTCGAAGTGAAGATCGTCGATCCGTCGGCAAATCCTTACCTCGCATCGGCGGCTATCCTCGGGCTGGCACAGGAAGGAATCCGGTGCGACGCCGCATTACCACCGGAAACAACGGTAGACCCGGCACAGCTGTCCGAATCCGATCGTGAGCGCTCCGGTATCACCAGCCTGGCCCGATCGCAGGCGGATATAATTGCCGCGCTGGATAATTCAACGTTGCTGCGAAGCATCCTGGGGGAGTCCGCCGTTGACATGGTTGTCGCAGTCCGTTGTCTGGAACATGAAAAGTATGGTTGCCTGAGCTCCGGGCAACTGGCGGATAGATTCCGGATGGCGTGGAGCCTGTAGCGGTGGCTGACCCATCGGCGCTCGCGCAGCACATCGGTGAAGTGGCGTTGATCGATCAACACGTCCACGGATGCTGGTTAGAGCCCGGCGATCGGCAACGATTCGAGAACGCCCTCAACGAGGCCAACACCGAGCCACTCTCGGACTCGGGTTTCGACTCACAGCTCGGCTTCGCGGTGCGTACTCACTGCGCGCCCATCCTGGACTTGCCTAAACACGTTTCCCCACAGACCTATTGGCAGCATCGCAGCAAATTCACCGAAATCGAGCTGGCCCGCCTGTTTCTGCCGGCCGCCGGAGTCAGCGACTGGCTGGTGGACACCGGAATCGGCGCCGGCACAACAGATATCGCGGAGCTCAGTGCACTGTCGGAAAACCGTGCGCACGAAGTCGTTCGTCTTGAGCAGGTGGCCGAACAGGCCGCGCAGGCGCCCGGCGATTACGCGTCGGCATTCGAAGAGATCCTGCACGACCGTGCGGCCGGCGCTGTCGGCACCAAGTCCATCCTGGCCTACCGCGGCGGTTTCGACGGCGACCTAACCGACCCGACCACGTCGCAAGTCGCCGAGGCCGCAAGCCGGTGGCGGGAGCAAGGCGCGACCCGGTTGCAGGATCGAGTGCTGCTGCGTTTCGGGCTGCACCACGCCTTGCGGTTGGGCAAGCCGCTGCAGTTTCACGTCGGCTTCGGTGACCGGGACTGCGATCTACACAAAGCCAACCCGCTGTTTCTACTCGACTTCCTGCGTCAATCCGGCGACACCCCGATCGTGCTGTTGCACTGCTATCCCTACGAGCGCGAGGCGGGCTATCTAGCGCAGGCGTTCAACAACGTCTATCTCGACGGCGGATTAAGCATCAACTACCTGGGCGCCCGGGCACCCGCATTCATCGCTCGGCTGCTCGAGATGGCGCCGTTGCGAAAGATCCTGTACTCGTCGGACGGCTTCGGACCGGCCGAACTGCACTACTTGGGTGCTGCTTTGTGGCGCAGGGGGATTCACCGAGTACTGCAAAGCTTTGTCGATGCCGGCGACTGGAGCGAGGCCGATGCGACCCGGGTGGCCGATCTCATTGGGCACCAGAATGCCGCCCGCATCTATCGCCTCGACGGCGCCGGTCACTGAGGCCAGACCTGACCCAACACCGGGCAACGGCCATTGCGCCTTGATTCGATAGATGTTTATATAGATAAATGTCGATTCAGTCGGGGTGTTGTCCGGTGCTGGGCGTGGCCGCCCTGGGTGCGTCGCAGGCAGCCGACCTGGCGGCCATGTTCAAGGCACTAGGCGACCCAGTTCGACTGCGGCTGTTGAGCCTGATCGCCAGCCATCCGGGCGGTGAGGCCTGCGTGTGTGAGATCTCGGCAACCTTCGACGTGTCCCAGCCGACGATTTCTCACCACCTCAAGTTGCTGCGCTCGGCAGGGCTGTTGGACTGCGAACGCCGCGGCACCTGGGTGTACTACTGGGTGATTCCCGCTGCCCTGCAGCAGCTTTCGTCGGTCCTGGGCGTCGCCGGCCCATAGTTTGGAGAATCGATATGTCCTGCCTGCAACTCGCCCTCAATGTCGACGACCTCGACGAGGCAATCAAGTTCTACTCCAAGCTGTTTGGCGCCCAGCCCGCGAAGGTCAAACCCGGGTACGCCAATTTCGCGATTGCCGAACCCCCACTCAAACTCGTACTGCTGGAAAACCCCGGGCACGGCGGCACCTTGAACCATCTCGGTGTGGAGGTCGAATCCAGCGAGCGGGTGCACCGCGAGATTAACCGGCTCGCAACGGAGGGCATGTTCACCGAAGAGGAGATCGGGACCACCTGCTGCTTCGCCACCCAGGACAAGGTGTGGGTGACTGGACCCGGCGGTGAGAAGTGGGAGATTTACACCGTTGTTGCCGATTCCGACACGTTCGGGCCTCAAAGCGAGCACCCGGACCAATCTTGCTGCACCACATAGCCGCGTGAAAGCGGCGCAATCCGGGTCACACACCCTGAAGTCCCAGCAGCAATGCACCGAGTCTTAGTCAGCTCGAACAGGATTCGTCTCGGCGACATCGCGCGTTGTCAACGCCATCTCCGCTAACTAGGAATTTCCCATTGCACCCGGCCGTTTGCTGGAATCGAACCAGTATGCAGGGCGGGCTGGTGATGGGGATTCACCTAGGGGGTTGTTTCTTTGATGCGGGCCATGAGCCGGCGGGTTGGCTGGCATCGCCGGCCACCGATGAGTAGCGCCACCCCCCGCCCGGGATCTCGGGTACGGACCGCGAATTGGCTAACGCACATGGCTCTTCCGATGGTCGCGTTGTGGCTGTTGCTTGACATACCCAAAGTCGACCTGGAATGGGACAACCGGGTGGCACATTTCGTGTTGGTCCTGTCGACGGCCATAGTCTGTGTGGTGCTGGGCGCGTTGATTGGCCGCGAAGCGCGGGCACGGGACGACGCCCGTCTCTGGTTGGTGTCCCTGGTATTTACAACGACCGCAGGATTTTTCGGGGTACACGCACTCTTCACGCCCGGGGTGCTGATGGATACCTCCGACGCGGAGTTCATGTTGCCGACGCGAATGGGGCTGGTGCTGGCCGGTGTGATCGCGCTGACCTCTTCGATTACCTTCACGCCGGCAAGAAATGCCTGCCTGTGGTCATTGCGCCGACGGTTGTCGGTGCTCGTTTGGGTCCTGATGGCGGTCTGCGCGGTGTTGATCCTGTGCGGCATGCTGGACCGGCTGCCGAATCAGGCGCTGTTGGAAAGCATGGAGCAGGTCGGGGCGCTGGCCGGCGGCGTGCTGTTCGGGGCGGCGGCTCTTGCCTACTTTCCGATCTACCGGCGGCGCCCCGCAGTGGTCGCGATGTCGGTGCTCACCGCCTTCGTGCTGCTGGCGGAGGCCTCAGTGGCGTTGGCGCTCGGAATGAGCTGGCACGCCTCGTGGTGGCTGTGGCACCTGCTCATGACGATGGCCTTCTGCTTCATCGCCTACAGCGCGCGGGTCCAATTCCGCAAGGAGGGCACGGTCCGAGGAGTGTTCGATTCACTGGCCACCCAGCAGACCATCGCGGATCTGCGCCGCGATTACTCCGTGGCGCTCGAAGAGATGGTCGACGTGCTGCAGCGCCGCGAGCGAGGCGATCAGGTGGCGCCGGGCGCCGTTGCCGCACGGCTCGCCGACCGATTCGAACTGTCCGAGCAACAGGTCGCCGTGCTCAAGCGCGGCGCGGAGGCGCTCGGCACCGAGCGCGAACGCGTGCGCAAGCTGGGTGCGCTGATCGCTTTGGGCCAGGAGTCCAGCGTCATCCAGGACGAGGACGCGTTGCTCAGTCGGGTCATGGCGGCCATCGCAGACGCGTTTCCCGACGACCGATTTCGGCTGGGCATCCTGCGCGACGGCAAGCTCAGCTTTTCCGACGGAGCAACCGAGGACGGTGCTCTCGAGCTGCCTTTGATGGTCAAGGGGCAGGTCGCCGGTGTAATCGAGGCGTATCGATCCGGCGTCTTCGCCGACGCCGACGTCGCGCTGCTGCGTTCCTTCGCTATGCAATCCTCGATCGCTTTGGAGAACGCCCGGCTTTACCACCACCTGGATGGCTTGTTCCGTAGCTACATGTCGCCCGCCGTCGCGACCGCACTGCTTGCCGACCCAGATCAGGCTGGGCTGGGTGGTGCCATTGCCGATGTGACGGTGTTGATGGCCGACTTGCATGGCTTCACCCCGTTCGCCGAAGCCACTTCCCCCGATCAGGTGGTCACCATGCTGAATACCTATTACGGCGCGGTCGTCCCGGTCATCCTTGACGCGGGCGGAACCGTTCTGCAGTTCGTCGGCGACGCGGTGATGGCGATCTGGGGCGCTCCGGCGCGCCAGGCCGATCACGCGTTGCGGGCCGCCGGCGCCGCGCTTGCGCTGCACACCGTGGTGGAACAGGCGGCGTGCGGGCACGTGGACTGGCCGCGGTTTCGGGTCGGGATCAACACTGGGCCGGCGCTGGTGGGCAACATCGGTGCCGAACAGATGCGTAGCTTCACCGCGATCGGGGACACCATGAATCTGGCCGCGCGGCTACAGAACTTGGCCAAGCCCGGTCAGGTGGTTGTCGGCCCCAGCACCTCCACCGCGCTCGGTACGACCGCGCGGGTCAGCAGGCACGGCTGGGTGAAGGTCAAGGGCAAGCGTGATCCGGTCCGGCTTTGTGTTTTGCACGAGTTGGCTTCATAGCAATAGCGTTTCGTTTTTTGCGCTGCCTTTCGCGCACCGAACCGAATGCAGCCACGGCACGAAACTCGTTGACGTACTGGGAACCCCAGCTCCATTGGGGGTCGACGTGTCACCGGGGAGAATCATCCGCACAACGAAACACCCTTTGGTTAAGCAGACTTAACGGCGTACACTCAACGTTCTCGGGGTACTCGGAGTTCACAAGTCCATATATCTGGCAACAGATCGTTCAAGACGAACGGGGGAAACTGCCATGTCACGTCGTACGAGCAAGATCATTGTCGCCTTAATGCTTTCCTTTACCGCTGTCACAGCGTCGGGGTGCACAGTCCCTCTCACCATCGATTGCTCCCCATTCACCTGCACGCCCTAATAGCGACTGGCCGGTTATCTCGGTCGCAAGCAAGCTGATCGCGTCGCTCTGGGCGCACTCTCATCGGGCACGCCCGGAGCTACGATACATCCGAAAGCTGTTGTACCGCAACAATATAAATTTTCCTGGTCGCATAGACCTTTTTAGGTCGCAGACGTTGCCGGAAAGGCCGCGCGGGCGATCGCGCGGCGGAGTTCGCATCGCCAGCCGATGGCCTGCTGACCGGACCGTGACTACCTCGCAGGGAATGCGCCAAATCATCCATGCAGCACAATGGATTTCGGCGACTCGAAAGGTATGGCCCCCGCCCGCAGTGCAGCCGGTCCGTGATATGCGTCCCCGATCCAGACGCACCCGGTGGTCGGGCTATAGCGAGGAGATCCGCGATAATCCCTGCTCTCACAGGGATTATCGCGGACTCACCCCACGTCTGGTGACTGCCTTCCTAAAGCGAAAAGGTCAAGCCTGAGGTGCCTGGGTCGAAGGTGAGCGGCAGCGTGCACCCCGATGCCGTAAGCGCGGTGAAGCCGAGGATCACGGCGACGGCGATCTTGCTACTAAGACGTGACATGAAAAGCCCCCGTTCGTCTAAAGGACATTCTGTTGCCAGAGAGCCGTTCTGTTGCCCGAGACACACGTACAATACGATGCCAAAGTCCATGATCACGAGGGTTTTCGCGAAAACTCCCGAAAGTTTTTTCGACTTTCCATTCAACCAGTACGGTTCTGGCCGGTTCGTCATAGCCCCGGTATGTCACAACGTAAATTGTTGGCCCGCAGCGACTTTCGAATGCTGCAAAATCAAGATCAGTTGTCGCACAAGGGGATGCGAATCGGACGCACGATAAATGAGGACAAATCTGACGCGCGGGGCGCCCCGTCTTGTGTCCGCGACTGCCGATTCCACGTCCGGTGCACGGCCAATCAACCCGAGATGCTTGGCGGTATGCGGCGCGAGCGGTGACCCACCGGCGTCACGATGCGCATGTTGGCTAGGCCCAATGCGGGGGTACTTCGCTACCTGGGCAGTCGGTGTATTGGCAGCTGATGTCGCGCACCACCCTCCGGACCACATTGCCGTCGTCGTCGCGGATGTACTCGACTGTGGCCTCGGCTGGCCGGCGACAGTGGGGACAGACGTCCATTTCAGTTTCGAAACGCGGCATCAGGTCATCCTCCCCGTCACGATGTGATTGAGGCGTCGCAGAGGCACGCCCTGTTCATGATCCTGTATGTCCGGCAAGGAATGGCTCGGGATTCGCCGAACCGGCGACGTTCATCGGTGTATGGCTACACCTGAGACTAGAGCAGTGCATAGTGCGCCGCCGACCGCTCTCTCGCCAGCACGCGAAATCCGTCGATGCCCGGGCCGCGAAGTACTCGCTGGCCCGGGCGGACGACAAACAGCCCGCCGCATTGCAAGGGGCGTCGGTGAACTCCCACACTGTGGCGAACCAACATGATGCCTACCCGAGGGCATCAGGTCGTGGTCAGGGGCTCCGAAGGGGCAACCCACTCAACTGGCGGCTACGCCCGGGCGCCTGGCACACAGTGCGACAAGTCGCCCGGGCTTACATAGATACGGTGATGAGCGAGAAGACCGGCGTACATCCCGTCGCCGACAACGCGGTAACTCCGAGGATTACAGCGACGGTGATCTTGCTGGTGATGCCCGACATAACGCACTCCATTCGTCCCGATTGCGCCCGACTCAATTTGGAGCCAGGTCCATGGCGTCAGGAGGCACAAGAAAGACCGCTCCCGACTCCGAACAACAAATAGTCGGCATGAAGGCGCCCACCACCGCATTCAGACCCGATTCGGTCGGTCCAGATACTAACCCGAGATCTGCTTCATATGCCAGTTTTACCGACAAATAATCTGGTCATGTTGATTTGCCAGGTGATACTCACGGCGGTGCGCATTACCCAAACATGGACGACGCCTGCTGCCCGCCGCGCGGCCGGACCGCGTTCGAAATACCATGCCAGACAGTCTGTTTGTCACAGATTCAGAAAACTCACATCAGAAACATCGGCTAGCATCCTGACGCTGTCACTGCCGTCAGGCTGAGTATCAAAAAAACACTTAATTTGCTGATAATACGCAGCATTTACACTCCATTCGTTCAGTAATTACCCAGCTCAAGCCACACTGGGACGGGCGTCAGCAGGCGCAACGAATGGCCGATTATGACTCCGGACAACAAATAGGCGACATCAAGACGCCCACTGCTGCATTTACACGAATACCGCACAGAACCCGAGGCTCTCGCGGCGGGAGTGAATCACTGTCACAGATACACCAGCGCCACCCGCCGCGCACATGGGCTCAGCCCGCTTTTCGAGCTTTCGCCAACCGTTGACGGCCCCAACCACCGGGCACGCCAACCAGCGAAGAAACGACGTCTCAGATCAGACCCGAAGCGCCGAAATTTGCCCCACGCGTCAAGGCATTAAAACGAGAAGAGCGACAGGATCGGCGAACATCCTGACGCCGTCACAGCGGTGAAGCCGAGGACCACAGCGACACTGAATTTGGTGGTTACGCGCGACATTCGCACTCCGTTCGTCCAGGTAGGCGCCCGGCTCAAGACAAGCCACGGGCGTGGCATCAGGAGGCACGAAAAATGGCCGCTCCCGACTCCAAATAACAAATAGCTGGCATGACTGCGCCCACCACCGCATTCAGACCCGATTCGGCCGGTGCAGATCATAACCGAGATCTGCTGGACCACGCTAGATGATACCCACGGGTAACTACTGCCTTTAGTCGCAGCCGTAAGTGAACGAAATCGGTCCTAGATCAGACCCGTAGCATCGAAAATCCATGATGTGTCGGCAGTTGCCAGCGCCTCGAAGTGGTTCGGGGGCGCGAAGCTGACCAGGCTGTTCATGTCCCAGTAGTCTTTCCAGACCGTGATCTTGCCGTCCACGACTTTATGTACCGTGACGAATCTGAGCACGCCTCGTTCACCCGAGGTGAAGGTCCAGGTTTCGGAGTGCTCGTACATCACATCGGCGCCATTCGATAACAGCACACCGTCGTGGTTCTGGTAGCCCGCGAGCGGCTCGAGCCCCATCTTGAGTCGCTTCACGGTGTCTTCCGGACCACGCGCCGCCAACGCGGGCACCGGCATGTCGACGTAGAGGCAGTCTTCGGCGAGGAACGACTGGACTGCATCCCAGTCCCGGCGTGAAAGCGCCCGCCACAGCCCTAGTACGACATCCTCGACCGCGATCATAGAAACGTCTGTCATAGCGGCAAATAAACTCGATCGCTGCACGGGTGTCAACCGCCGCGGCGCAGGCGGATACTCGCCAAGGTGAACCCGCTGCAGCGTTACATCGCCGACGAGATCGCCACCGACCACGTCGAAGGCTTGCTGACCAGACGCGAGGCCATGCGGCGGCTATCGCTGCTAGGCCTGGGTGGCGCGGCCGCGGCCGCACTGCTCGCGGCGTGCTCCGTGCCGCACGAACAGTCCGAAACTTCCAAAGCCACGTCGGCCCCCGAAACATCAACTGGCCCAATGCAACCGCCCGGTATGGCGAACGCGCTAACCCCATCGTCGATCTCGTGGAGTGGGTCGACGGGGCAACTGCAAGGGGCGTGGGCGCAGGCGGCAGATCCCAAGGGCGCCGTGCTGGTCATCCACGAGAACAAGGGACTCACCGACTGGGTGCGATCGGTCGCCGGCCGGCTGGCCGGGGCCGGGTATTCGACGCTCGCCATAGACCTGCTCTCCGCCAAGGGCGGAACCGCTGCGTTCCGGGATCCGGCGGAGGCCACCGCGGCGCTCAGCTCTATCGCGCCGGAGCAGTTCACCCACGACATAAACTCCGGCGTCGCCGAATTGAAGCTCCGCGCGCCGGCGCAAAAGGTTGGGGTGGTGGGTTTTTGCTTCGGCGGGGGACTGGTGTGGCAACTGCTGGCCGCCGGCGCTCCGGGAGTCTCGGCTGCCGTTGCGTTCTACGGGCCGTTGCCACCCAATCCCGACTTCACCGGAGCCAAAGCAGCAGTGCTGGGTATCTACGGCGCCCTGGACACCAGGGTCACCGGTTCTCGAGCAATGGCTAAGGCTGCTCTCGACCAGTATGGGCTGGTCAACGGCCTGGTGGTCGAACCCGACGCCGACCATGCCTTCTTCAACGACACCGGCCCTCGCTACAACGCCGTGGCCGCGACTGACGCCTGGCAGCGCCTGTTGGACTGGCTGAGCCGCTACCTGGCCCAGCAATGATCGGCACCTAGGCGTCTAGCGGTGCCATCGCTCGCGCCCGCCCGAGCGCTACCGGCAGGCTCGACCAACCCCGCAGCACTCGGGTGGCGCGCCTGGTCCCGGCACCGGCCGGACGCACCTCGGGGAAGCGGTCGAAGAAGGCCCGCAACCCCACCTCGCCCTCAGCGCGGGCAAGCGCGGCGCCCAGGCAGAAGTGGCGGCCCCCGGAAAACGCGAGATGCCTTCCCGCATTGGGGCGTTCGATGTCGAAGCGATGCGGGTCGGGGAACACCGACGGATCCCGGTTGGCGGCGGCCAGGTAGAGCAGCACCATGTCTCCGCTGCTGACCTGCCTGCCGGCCAGCTCGACGTCGTTGAGGGCCTTGCGCACCGTGAGTTGCACCGGCGAGTCCAACCGCAGGATCTCTTCAACAGCGTTGGGCCACAATTCAGGACGTTCGCGCAACGTGTCGAGATGCTCGGGCGCGTCGAGCAACATACGAATCCCGTTGCCCAACAGGTTTACCGTGGTTTCGAACCCTGCGGCCAACACCAAGGCGGCAATCGCGGTGAGTTCGGTTTCGTTGAGATGTGTTTCTTCCACGCCACTTTCGGCGGTCTGAATCAGCTGACTCATCAAATCGTCACCAGGCGAGCGGCGCAATTGCTGCAGGTGACCGACGAGCCATGCGTTGAATCCGGCGATCCCTTGTTGCACCATGCGGTATTGGCGCCACGGCAATCCGATGTCCAGACTGGGAGCTGCCAATTCGCCGAACTGCAGGACGCGCGGCCGGTCGTGCTCGGGCACACCCAAGATATCGCTGATGATGGCGACCGGAAGCAGCGAGCAATACCGTCCGACGATATCCACGACACCGGACTCATCGGCCAACTCGTCGAGGAGGTTGGCCGCGGTTTCCTCCACCCGATCGCGCAACGCGGCGACCGCCCGCGACGTGAACACGGCCGACACCGTCTTGCGGTAGCGCGTGTGATCCGGCGGCTCGGTCGCCAGCAGCGAGGGCTCGCGCAACGGATGCAGCAGATCATCGCGCGCCCGGCGCTCCAGCCATCGCACCGGCCCCGGCAGATTCGATCCCAGCACCACCACCCGGAAGTCGTCGGAGCGCAGCAGACCATGGATCACTGCATGGTCGACGGCCAAATAGCCGACGCGGCCTCGCACCATCGGGCCCAGCGCATGCAGTTCGTCGCAGAATGTCATCGGGTCGGCGGGCACCGTCGGGTCGGCGATCAGCCTGGCCTGCATGTCACCGCGCCGGAGCCCGATCGTCGCGACGCCCCGAATGAACCCGTGCATCGCAAGCCAGTGCAATCGCTCCTTCACTGCGCCTCCCTCAGCCAGGCGGGTGTATCGCAAAAGCGTATGCCGGGGGCGGCCCGGAATCCCCGTCGCTAACCGGTCAATTTCAGCAGTCCGCGGTGATCTTGAAGTCCGTGGTGATGACCTTGTTGGGATTGCTGTTGTTGATGCCGTAGGCGCTGCCGGAGATCGTGTACGCACTGTTGGTTGCGTCGGCGTGCGCTTCGCCCACCCCGCCTTGCCAGAAGCTTCCGGTGAACCCGTCGATGTTGCGGATCTTCACCCACTGGGGGATGACCCGAGATGCGCTGAACAACACCACCGCTTCCACCTGGCCGTCACGGTCGCGGATGTCGATGGTCCGGTAGGACTGCAACTGGCTGCACGCGGCCGGACGTGCCGCGTGACTGGTGCCGTCGATGGTCAGATGCGCGGCAGCACGCGGCGTCGTCTGGGGCTCGGCACAGCCGGCGACACAGGCGACAAGGGCAAACCCGACCGCGACCAACCTGTACTGCATCACTTCGGCTCCTTTACTGCCGCTTCGGCATCAACCCGGGCAGCGATTTGGCGATGCGGCCGCGGACAAACTCCGGGCTCAGGCCTTTCAGCAGGTCGATCATGCGAATGCTCTTCGGCACGTACCAATGCAACCGCTTCGGGCTGTGGTAAGCCTGCCATGCGGCTTCGGCCACGCTGGCCGCCGGCATCAGCCGCAGCATGCCCTTCTTAGGCGCGGTGGCGCGCAGCTCGTCTGCGGTCATCGGCGCGCCACCATCAGCGGAGTGGTTGGGCGTCGTGGTCAGAATGGCGGTGTCGATCAGACCCGGCAATACGTCGGCGACGCGAACCCCGTGCCGCTCCCATTCAACGCTAAGCGCCTCGGTCAGCCCTTTGACCGCGTGCTTGGTCGACGAGTAGACCGCGATGCGCGGCATGCCATAGGTCGCCGACGACGATGACGTCGAGAACATCAGGCTGCCGGGGGCTCTCTTGAGGTAGGGCAGCGCGCCGTAGGCCCCGGTCAGCACGGCTTTGTAATTGACCTCGACGACCCGCATGGTGGCCTCATAGGGCACGTCCTCGAACCAGCCGGATTCGCCGACCCCGGCGTTGTTCCACATCATGTCCAGGCCGCCGCCGGCATTGTCGGCGCAAAAGTCGGCCAAGGCGCCGCCCAGATCCGCCTTGACCGTCACGTCGACGGCGCGAGTCCACAGGCGCTCGTCGCCAAGCTCGCCGACCAGGGCCGCCAGACCGTCAGCGTTACGGTCCACCGCTGCCACCCGCCAGCCGTTGGCGTGGAAAAGCCTGACCCCTTCTCGGCCCATGCCACTGCCCGCACCAGTGATGAAGACCGATTTGACGACGCCTGGCATACCACCCTTCCTTGTCAGCCCGCCTCAACCACATCTTTGATGCGGTTCAGCGTCTTGGTCATATCACGGACGTTCCGGCGCTTGCGCAGAAAGCCGCCAAACAACCAGTAGACGCCGAGCCACGGTGCCGGGCTGAGCCGGAATGACTCAGTCACGTCCGTGCCGGCGCCCGATGGAGCCAACCGGTAGTGCCAGTTGTTGACCGGTCTGTCGTTGAGACAGACCGCGAATCCGAATTCACGGCCGGGTTCGCATGCGGTGACTTCGCAGGTCGTCCAATAAACCGGCCCGATCTCGTTTCTCTTCACGTGGCCGCGGAATTTGGCGCCCAGGGCCGGGCCGGTCGCATCACCCAGCCACTCGGCTTCAAAGACCTCCGGTGAGAACTTTCCGGTGTTGCGGACGTCAGAAATCACGTTCCAAATCGTGTCCGCAGGTGCCGCCATATGTACGGTTGCCGAACCTTCCATCGCCCGATCCAAACACATGCTCGGCCGTGAACCTAGGCCGCGCCCGATTTGATCATCAGTGCGGCATGGCGGCCTGGATCAGCCCGTTGATGAGCTCCTTGATGCCCTGCGCAGGGTGCGAGTACCACCCGATCGGGAGGCCGGACTGAGCACCGCACTTGGGCCAGGGCTCCACACCCTGGTCAGCGAAAAGCCGGTTGGCAACCGCGATTTGTTGCTCGCGGGATGCCGCGGCAGGGTTGCCGACACCGCCGTATCGGGCCCAGGTGGTCGGCTTGAATTGCAGTCCGCCGTAGACTCCGTTTCCGGTGTTGGCGTGCCAGTTGCCGCCGGATTCACACTGCGCGATCGCGTCCCAGTTGGGAGTCGGCGCCGCGCCAGCCTCGGCGGTCGCCGGGCCTAGGGTCGCTGCAATGAACCCGCCCACAATCGCGTACTTGACGAGAGGCTTCCCCAAGTTTCTCATGTCAAGCAATTCGGCGTGTGTGTAGAAAGCGTTACCGATTCGATTGGTTCGCGAGATAAGAAGTTTATGGCATTTCTATGGCAATGAAATCGGCACGTCACAAGCTATTTACGGCACCCGTGCAGCCGATAGTTAAGCGCAATAAGCCTGCGTCGCCAGCGATAAGGCCTGCTGGTAGAGGGTGTCGAGCTGCCGAATTCTTATAACGACAGCCCGCGCGGCGTCGAGCTGCGAGCCACACGCCGGCGCGTGCAGAAGGTCCCAGTGGGCGACGATCTGACTCATCATCGTCTGGTTGAGCCCGTCGATCTCCGACCGTGACGCCGACAGGTCGGGCGAACCAGCAGGCGCATTCGACGGATTGAGCTTCCACCCCGCGAAGCGGGTGTACTCGATCGCTTCGGTGGCGTTGATCTGGTCACCGAACACCCGGGTGGCATAGGACGGGTCGATGTGTTCACTGGCGGCATCGGCACTCAACTTCGCGAGTTCTTCTTGAACGCGGCCCGGGTCCTCGATGGTGCCGTGCGAATTCCATTTGAATGCGGCGACCGGCTCGGCAATTTGCAGCCGGTGCGCGGCGGCATCGACCAGCTCGGTCAATGCGCTGGTGTCGGCTCGTGCCGATGTTGGCAGCAAAGTGGCGGCCGACAGCGTTAGCGCCATGGCCAAAAGGGCCCTTGACGCGCTACTGCGCCTGACGATTTCCGTCAAGCGCAGTAGCGAAATCCCTTGCGGCACAGGCCGATTATCCGCCGCCTCCGGGGGAAGCACCCAAGCTGCTCTGCAGGTCACCCTTCATCGCATTGAGCTGAGCACCCCAGTACTCCCAGCTATGGGTTCCGTAAGGCGGAAAGTTGAACACGGCGTTGTGGCCGCCCGCGGCGTTGTAGGCGTCTTGGAACTTCTTGTTGACGCCGATCATGAAATTGCTCTCGAGGAACGTGGCCGGCAAATTTGCACCGCCCAGTTCGTTCGGCGTCCCATTACCGCAATACACCCAGAGCCGGGTGTTGTTGGCGACGAGTCGGCCGACGTTGACCAAGGGGTCGTTGCGTTGCCACGCGGGGTCGTTATCGGGCCCCCACATGTCTTCCTTCTTGTAGCCGCCGGCATCGCCCATCGCCAGGCCTATCCAGCCCTGGCCAGTGGACGGACTCAGGTAGCCGGACAGCGAACCGGCGTAGACGAACTGTGCCGGGTGGTAGATCGCCAGATTCATTGCCGATGCACCCGCCATTGAGATCCCGATCGCGGCACTGCCGTTCGCCTTGACGCCCTTCTGCGACGACAGGTATCCCGGCAGCTCGCTGGTCAGGAACGTCTCCCACTTGTAGGTCGAGCAGCCAGACTTCCCGCACGCGGGGCGGTACCAGTCGGTGTAGAAGCTGGACTGTCCACCGACCGGCATGACGACCGACAGGCCGGACTTGTAGTACCACTCAAAGGCGGGAGTGTTGATGTCCCAGCCGTTGTAGTCGTCCTGGGCCCGCAATCCGTCGAGCAGGTACACGGCAGGCGAGCCTTCGCCGCCGCTCTGGAACTGGATCTTGATATCGCGGCCCATCCCGGCGGACGGCACCTGCAAATATTCAACGGGCAAGCCTGGGCGGGAGAAAGCTCCCGCGGTGGCCGCTCCGCCGGCAAGACTGATCAGGCCCGGCAGGGTGACAGCCACTGCCGCACCGACTAAAAGCCGGCGCCCCCAGGCCCGGATCTTCTCGCTCACGTCTGTCATACCTGCGCCCCTTGTCGGTCGTCTGTAGTCGCGTGGTGCCCTCGCAGAATTTACCGTGCGAATAGGTCAAATGTCGATTGGGACGCGTTGTCATCTCGGTTTTGTATCGGGAACTGCAAAAAATTGACCGACACCGATAGCTGATCGGCAAAGCTGGAGCCCGCTTCCGCGGCCTAATTTGGCGCCATCGCTTGGCAAACCACCAGGTAGAGGAGGCAACGCCAAAACCACGGCGCCAGGGGAGTGGTGTGCGACAACAAAGGCTACAAATGTTGTCTAATCAAGATCAGCTGCCGATTTCGACGCGCCTACGGCGACCGCCAATCGGCCCAACGGTTAGCTGCATTGACAGTTGGTACGGCGGCGGACCACCGCCCGCGAGGCGGCGCCGATGCGGCTGACGCGTTCGATAATTAGTTCGATTCCGCCGTCAGCTGGGCCTGCGCGTGGGATTTCCCGGGAACTGATATCGGTGCAGCCGAACCCGCCACGACCGCGTAGGCTCTCTCGAAGCAAGCCGATGGAGACCGAACGCAAACCCGGTCCGTTCCGGCCCTCTCGAATCACCGCACCAGCGGACTTTATGGTGCGCGATGGTTAGGCAGGGCCTCGGAGTCCGGGACGATTGAGGTGCAAACTTTGGACACGGTACTAGGGCTATCACTGACGCCGACCACCTTCGGGTGGGTCCTCGCTGAAGGGCACGGCGCAGACGGCACCATCCTGGACCACCAGGAATCGGCGCTGCACGCCGATCACGGCGTGCCCGCTGTGAGTACCGCAGAACAGGTGGCACAAGAGGTCTTGCGGGTAGACGCGCAGGCCAACGCGAGCGATCACCATTTGCGCGTCATCGGGGTGACGTGGAACGACGATGCGGCCGCGCAAGCCGCACTGCTGCTAGAGGCGCTGACCGACGCCGGCTTCGACAATGTGGTGCCGATTCGGTTGCTGGAGGCCGTCGAGACCCTCGCGCGGGCTATCGCTCCGGTCATCGGGTACGAGCAGACCGCGGTCTGCCTTCTCGAACACGAGCGGGCGACCGTCGTCATGGTCGACACCCACGACGGCGAGACTCAAACAGCCGTCAAACACGTCAGTGGCGGCTTCGACGGGCTGCGATCCTGGCTGACCGGAATGTTCGAACGCAGCGGATGGCGCCCGGGAGGCGTGGTTGTGGTCGGCGCTGACAGCGACATCGATGGATTCTCCTGGCAGCTCGAAAAGGCCCTGCCGGTCCCGGTCTTCGCGCAGACCATGGCGCAGGTGACAGTCGCACGCGGCGCGGCGCTCGGGGCGGCTCGAAGCACCGAGTTCACCGACGAGCAACTCGTCGCGCATACCAGCGAACCCGCGCCCGCCGCGCCGCCACGGCGACCCGGACACTTGTCCTACGCGGGGGCTGTGACCGCATTGGCCGCCGGCGCGGTCACCTTCGTCTCTTCGCTAGCAGTTGCCGTGGGTATTCAGCTCGCTCCCGACGCAGGGCACGCATCGGCGAAGCATTCGGTGCACGCGCCGACACCAGAAGTTGCCGAGGCCGCGAAGCACCCGGTCGCACCACCGGCAGCCGCGACACTGGCGCCGGGCCAGGCTGAACCGGTTTCGAGACCCGGGGCGCCGGACGAGCAAGGCACTCTCGCCGAGCAGCAGCCCGACCCGAATGGCCCGCAACCGTATTTGACGCGGGTGCTCGAACACATACCGGGCGACACCGGCGATCCGACCACGCCGGCCGAGCCGACCCAGCCCTAGGTCCGTGCCGGGCGCCTAGGGCTGCCGAATCGCAGTGCAGTAGTAAGCGTCTGCGGCAGGATCGCCTGCGACCGAAGGCATTTCGGCTAGACCGTTGTCCGCGAACAATTGATTCAGCGTCCTAACTTCCGTCTGCCAGCCGTGGCCTTCCAGATATGCGCCAACATCGCTGCGCTCAACGTCATAGCGCAAGTCGGCGAGTACCACGTCGAACCCGTACTCACGCCAGCGCTCGCCGGCGACAGCAACCATGTCCGGCGCCTGATCACCGTTTTCATCCGGCCGGCTGCCGAAAATCTCAGCAGCCAAACGACTTCCGGGCGTGGCGAGATCGGTGATGTTGTCCAACAAGCGATCTTGGGCATCGGGTGGCAAGAATGCCAACAGCCCTTCGGCGATCCACGCACTGGGCTGGGTGGCGTCAAAGCCCTTTTCGCGCAATGCCGTTGGCCAATCGTCTCGCAGATCGATCGGCACTACCCGCAACGCCGTCGCCGGTTGCACATCCAGATCGGCAAGCGTGGAGTTCTTGAACTGCAATACTTCGGGCTGGTCGATCTCGAAAACCGTGGCACCGGCCGGCCAAGACAACCGATAGGCCCGTGCATCCAGTCCGGACGCCAGGATCACGGCCTGGCGGATGCCCGCGTCCATCGCATCGCGGAAGAACGCATCGAAATACGGCGTGCGGACACCCATCAGGTCGGCCATCCGCTGCAAACCCCATGCCTCGTCGGCAACGTCGATATCGGCCGCATCGATTTCGCCATTGGCCCAGCGTGCGAGGAATTCGATTCCGACAGCTCGCACCAGCGGTTCGGCGAAGGGATCGTTGATCAGCGGCTTATCGGCCTTGGTAGCGACCGCCCGAGCAGCTGCCACCATGGTGGCGGTCGCTCCGACACTGGTCGCCAGATCCCACGAATCGTTGTCCGTACGAGGCATTCCGACCCCTTTCGACGAGGCAAAACAATAGATACTTAGCTGAATTAATGAATCTCCTGCCGAGGATACACTCGGCAGCCGGTACCGCCAGTGGGACTCAATCGTCCTTGGCGTGCAGCGCGGTGAAAGACAACGCGACGTCGTCGGCGACCTGCACCGAGCCCATCAGCAGCGAGTACGGCTTGATGCGGTAAGCGGACTGACGAACTGTGGATCCGGCGGACATTCTCCATGAGTCTCCGAGATCCTCTGTGTGCAAATCGATTACGTGGTCGCGCTGGATGCCGCGGATCGCCAGCGTACCGGTCAGCCGGTAGCCCTTTTCGGTCTCTTCGATGACGGCGGCGGCGAAGCGGATTTCGGGGAAGTGGCTGGCGTCCAGTGAGCTGAGCGCGTTGGAACGCACCAAGGCCTTCTCGGGACCCGAGAGCCCCTTGACGCCGCCCTGACTGCTGATCACCTCGAACGAGCCCGCCTCGATTACGAGTTCGGCCGCAACGGGATTGGCATCAGCCCATCGCACCGTTGCCTGCCAGCGTGTCATCGCGATCGTGAGGCGGTGGCCCATCCGCGCGGCCCGGCCCTTGACGCCGGTACGAAGAAGCAGTTCGCCGTCGGCAGCGTCCATTGTCCACAAGTCAGTCACAGACCGACTGTATTCACCTGGTCAACACGGTGCGGTAGTGCGTCCTGTCACGGCCCGGTTGCCTGGCTAAAATCTTCGCCAGATCCAAAGACTCACCGGGGAAACGTATTTCGACAGCTTAATGCGTGGGCATCGGAATACCCCCGGTCGAATCAGTGCCTTAATGCGCGACGGGACACTTTCCATCCCCATTGGTGTGGTAGTCGACCTGCCAATGTTTGATTCCATTGAGCCAACCCGACCGCAGCCGTTCGGGTTGGCCAACCGATTCCAGATCGGGCATCGCGTCGGCAATCGCGTTGAACATCAAGTCGATCGTCATGCGCGCCAAGTTGGCCCCGATGCAGTAATGGGCACCGGTACCGCCAAATCCCACGTGCGGGTTGGGGTTACGCAGGATGTTGAAGGTGAACGGGTCGTCGAAGACCTCCTCGTCGAAGTTCGCTGAGCGGTACACCATCACCACCCGCTGCCCCTTGTTGATCTGCACCCCGGACAGCTCGTAGTCCTCGAGCGCGGTGCGCTGGAACGACGTCACCGGGGTAGCCCAGCGGACGATCTCGTCGGCGGTGGTGGCCGGACGCTCCCGCTTGTACAGCTCCCATTGATCCGGGAAATCGGTGAACGCCATCATGCCCTGGGTGATGGAGTTGCGGGTCGTTTCATTTCCGGCCACGGCCAACAGGATGACGAAGAAGCCGAACTCGTCGTCGGACAGCTTGTGGCCGTCGACATCGGCCTGAACCAACTTGGTGACGATGTCGTCGCCCGGGTTCTGCGCCCGGTCTGCCGCCATCTGCATCGCGTAGGTGATCAGTTCCACCGAAGCGCCCATCGCATCGTTGCGGGCGAACTCGGGATCCTGGTCACCCACCATCTGGTTGGACCAATGGAACAGCTTCATACGTTCCTCTTGGGGCACCCCCATCAGCCCGGCGATGGCCTGCAGCGGAAGCTCACACGACACCTGCTCGACGAAATCGCCGGAGCCTTCGGCGGCAGCCGTCGCGACGATCTGCCGGGCGCGCTCGTTGAGGTCGTCGCGCAACCGCTCGACGGCGCGGGGCGTGAAGCCGCGCGAGATGATCTTGCGGAGGTGAGTGTGCTGAGGGGCGTCCATGTTGAGCAACACGAACTTGCCCGTCTCGCGCTGCTCGCGGACCGTGCCCTCGCGGTAGCGAGGCAGGGCGGTGTTCTCCAGGCTGGAGAACACGTCGCTGCGTATCGAAACCTCTTTGACGTCCTTGTGCTTGGACACCACCCAAAAGCCGCCGTCGTCGAACCCGCCGGAACCATCGGGCTGTTCGTTCCAC
The DNA here is from genome assembly GCF_003112775.1 of Mycobacterium montefiorense. GTDB lineage: Bacteria > Actinomycetota > Actinomycetes > Mycobacteriales > Mycobacteriaceae > Mycobacterium > Mycobacterium montefiorense. The sequence continues at coordinate 904,205 of NZ_BFCH01000018.1, forward strand.
CAGATCGGCTCGGTACGTCGCAGCTCGGCCAGTTCTTCCACTGGCAGTCGCTTGGCGTGAATGTCTGGATCGGTGAAATCGAACCCCGGAGGGAGGTTGGGGATCGGCTTGGTGGTCGTCATTGGCCCACTCCTCGATACGAAGTCTTCTAGTCGTGTGTCTTGTGCCAAATAAACCACTGCAGCACCGCTGTTGGGAAGCATTGACACAACTTCGACCGACCAAATTGCAACATGTTCACCGGTGATGAGTTCCGGGCATCGCCGTCAGCGACTTCGTGAGTCTTGGCGGGGTCGTCCAAGCACCGGGCGGCCCGGGGCAGGACACCGGCGGCGGTGGGCCGGCGAAGACGGCGCACGAACGGCCTTGTGGCGCGCGGCGCAATCGATATGCTTTGGTCCAGGTCACCGCCACACCGACGGACCAGGTGACGCTCACGCGAAGGGGTGTAGCGAATGATTCGCGAACTAATCGGCGTCGCTGCGATCACGGCTAGTGCCGTCGCAGTGGCACCGTCTGCAGCAGCCGGTTACGAGGGCGACGTGCCAGGGATGAACTATCAGGCTTCGTTGGGTGCGCCGTGCGATAACTACGAAAGCTTCATCTTCGGACGCGGCCCCAGCGGTCAGGCCGAAGCGTGTCATTTCCCGCCGCCTAACCAGTTCCCCGCGGCGACCACCGGGTACTGGGTGATCTCGTATCCGCTGTTTGGAGTCCAGCAGGCTGGCGCGAAGTGCCCCGGCCCGCAGACCGCGGCACAGTCGGACCGCGGACTTCCAATGCTCTGCCTGGGAGCTCAAGGGTGGCAGGAAGGTTGGTTCACCGGCGCAGGTTTCTTCCCGCCTGCCGGATAACGACCATGCGCGAACGCCGGCCGGCTCAAAGCCCGATTCCACGATGGCTGCGCTTCGTGCTGACGTTCGACCGCGCCGGCTCTGCCTGGTACATCGGGACCGGGTTCTTCTTCGCTCCGGTGCTCGCGGTGCTATCGCCGTGGCCCAGCGTCACCGCCGCGCTGTGGGCGGTTATCGGATTGGCGGGCCTGTGGCTCGGTCTGCTCGGCATCGCGATGGCTGTGGGGTTGGCGCAGGTGCTGCGTTCCGGCGCCGAAATCCCCGAGGACTACTGGCGCACCCTGGTCGATTACTGACCCTCTAGAGTCGTAGCCAAGTTCTTTTCAAGTCCGCAACGATAGGAGACTCCGGTGGCGATCAACCCCAAAGACGCCGTGGACGCGGTCAAGGACATCGCGACCAACGCAGTCGAAAAGGCTTCAGACATCGTCGAAAACGCCAGCGATATCATCCGAGGCGACCTCAAGGGCGGGGTCAGCGGCATCGTCGAGAATTCGATCGATATCGCGACTCACGCCGTCGAGAAAACCAAGGAAGTCTTCTCCGGCGGTAAGTACGACGTAGACGAGGACTAGCCGCCGTTAGACGGCGGCAGCCTCGTTGAGTTCGTCGAGCCGGTTCGTCGCCTCCAGGTACTCCTGCACCCAGCGTTCGATCACGGTCGACGTCTTCTCCACCTTGTTGAACTGCCCGACAACCTGACCGACCGGGTTGAACGCCACGTCGACGGACTCGTTGGGGTACCTGTTCGTCGCCCGCACGGCCATGCCGGAAACCATGTACTGCAACGGCATACCGAGTGGCTTCGGGTTGTCCGGGTTCTCCCACGCCTCGGTCCAGTCGTTGCGCAGCATGCGTGCCGGCTTGCCGGTGAACGAACGGCTACGCACGGTGTCGCGGCTACCGGCCTTCACGTACGCGGCCTGTTGAACCGGGGTGTTCGAGGATTCCTCAACCATCAGCCACTGCGAGCCGGTCCACGCGCCCTGGCAGCCCAGCGCCAGCGCCGCGGCGATTTGCTGGCCGCTACCGATGCCACCGGCACCAAGGACGGGGACCGGAGCCACCTCCTTGACGACCTGCGGCCACAGCACCACTGAGCCCACCTCGCCGCAGTGTCCGCCGGCCTCGCCACCCTGGGCGATGATGATGTCGACGCCCGCGTCGGCGTGTTTGCGTGCCTGCGAGGGGGAGCCACACAGCGCGGCAACCTTGAGTCCGGCGTCGTGGATGTGTTTGATCATGTCCGCCGGCGGAGTGCCGAGCGCGTTGGCGATCATCTTCACCTTCGGGTGCTTGAGCGCCATCTCGACCTGGGGCGTGGCTGTCGCCTCGGTCCACCCGAGCAGCTGCAGAGTGTCGCCGTCGCTGTCCTCGACCGGCACGCCATGATCGGCGAGGATCTTCTTTCCAAAGTCCAGGTACTCCTGCGGAACCATCTTGCGCAGCGTCTCGGCAAGCTCTTCGGCGGACTGGTTCGAGTCCATCCCCTCGTACTTGTTTGGGATGACGATGTCGACGCCATACGGGTGGTCGCCGATGTTCTCGTCAATCCAGTTGAGCTCGATCTCGAGCTGCTCAGGCGTGAAGCCGACCGCTCCGAGCACGCCGAACCCCCCGGCCTTGCTGACCGCCACCACGACATCGCGACAGTGCGTGAAGGCGAAGATCGGGAACTCGATGCCGAGTTCGTCGCAAATAGGGGTGTGCATTACAACTCCTGGGATGCTGGCCGAATTGGAACGTGTTCTAGTTTAGTACGCGCGCCCATGACGTGGCCAGCGGCCCCTGACTAACGCCCTGCAACTACGACGTGTCGCTGCCACGTGTCACAGAGTCAGCGTGCGGGCCACCCACAGCACCAGGAACGCGAACATGCACCCGACACAGACCAGGTGATCGCGGCAGACCGACCGCGCCAGACGGCTTTGTTCGGGCACGCTATCGCTGCGATGGCCGAGCCGAACCGCGTCGGGAACCGTCTGCGTCAATGCCAGCATCGCCGGGATACCGCCAAGCCCGGCCGACAACACCAGCAGCCAGGCCGGGTCTCGTCCCAGGGTTGCCTGAAAACCTAACGCGCCCAATAAAATCAACATAACCAGGGCTATCAGGCGGCTCATCGGTCGCGACGTCGTGGTCGCGCGGTGGTAGTAGCCCGCGATGGAAGCCAGCACCGGTTCGGGCAATTCGTCGCCGGAGGTTCGGTGCCCGAAAACCTGGACGTCGAAAATCAAATCCATCCACAGGACAGCGAAAAGGAACCCGCTGCAAGCCGTCAGTAAGACCGCCATGGCGCCTATCACCTCCCGTCGACCGCTTGGCGTCGTTCCATTGTTTCCCAGCAGCCGAAACACGGCATGCGTACGCTGAAACCACTTGCACCACTTGCATTTCAGCGGTGTCAACGCGAGCGCTTCGGTCGGTGGGCGGTCGCACTATCCGAACATAGGTTCGATGGGTTGCGCTGTGATCCAGGAGGACTACGAGGCCCAGTCAGGCTTGCTGGGCCGATGGCTGGTGCTGGGTGATGCAGTGAATCCCGCCGCCTCGTTCGAATAATGGCCGTGCGTCTACTGGCACCACTTTCCGGCCAGGGTATTGCTCCGCCAGGACGGCCAGCGCGGAGGCGTCCGTAACGTCGCCAAAGCTGCAGGCAATGACCCCGCCGTTGACCACCAGGTGGTTGATATAGCTGTAGTCGACGAATCCGTCAGCGTCGGCGAGAGTTGCGGGGGCGGGCATCTCAGTGATCTCCCACGATCTCCCCGCAGCGTCGTGGCTGGCCTCCAGCACAGCACGAATCTCTTGGCAGACAAGATAATCCGGATGTGCAGCGTCGCGCTGGGTGTGCAGCAAGAGTCGGCCCGGCGAGGTGATAGCGGCGACGATGTCGACGTGCCCACGGGTGCCGAAACGTTCAGCGTCCCGAGCCAGCCCCCGGGGCAGCCAGACCGCGTGGGTTGCCCCGATCGCGCCGGCTAGCTCGGCTTCTACGTCCGCACGCGTCATGCCTGGGTTGCGGCGCGGGTCACGCTGCACGGTCTCGGTGACCAGGACGGTGCCCTCGCCATCGACTTGAATGCCGCCACCCTCGTTGACCAGGGGCGAATCGACGGTCGGAGTGCCGGCAAGCCCTGCCACGAATCGGCCGATGTTCGCGTCGCGGTCCCATCGAGCCCAGTCCTGAGCGCCCCAGCCGTTGAACGACCAGTCGACTGCGACCACGGATCCGTCGTCAGCATGCACGAACGTCGGACCGATGTCACGCATCCAGGCATCGTCCAACGGCGCCTCGACGATGCTGAGATCTGCCGAAAGGTAGTGCCTGGCCACCGCGCGCTCGCCCGGATCAATGACCACCGTCACCGGTTCGAACTCGGCAACAGCATGAGCCACCGCCGCCCATGTCGCGCGCGCCTCATGTCTTGCCTGCCTGTTGTTCCCCAGTGAATAACCTTCGCAAGGGAACGCCATCCAGACCCGATCCTGCGGCGCCGATTCTGCCGGCATGCGATAACCGTTCAATTGTCCGCCATCTTTTCGTTGGAAGATCGAGGTCCCAGTGCCGGTGTCCGCGGGGGCGCGGTACGCCGCGCGCCGGTGGCCTCGAACGCCGCGGCGATCGCCAGTAGGGCCGTGTCGTCGTATGCGCGACCGGCGAAGGTCAGTCCGGCCGGCATAGCGATGTCGGCCATGATGCCCATCGGCACAGTGACAGTGGGGATTCCCAGGTGTCGTGGCACCAGATTCCCATTCGCGACCCACACGCCGTTACGCCAGCCAAGATCGGCGGCCACAACGTTGACGTCCATGTCGGCGCGGCCAACATCGGCGACGGCGGGAAAGACCACAGCATCAAGACCTTGTTGGTCCATCCACTCTTCGAGATCTACCCGGCGAGTCTCCTCCAAACCCCGCAACCCTTCCGCCAGGTGTGGGATATCGCGGAAAGACTCGATGGGATGGTCCTTCAAGAAGGCAGGGTAAGTAGTGATGTCATCACCGAACCCCTCTGCACGATCCGGCAATGCCTCTGGCGGATGAACCCAGATCAAGCTGCCGTCCACGTCGACGAGCCGGTTCAGGTTTGGATCACCATTGGCACAAAGGAAGTCGTCCCACGCCCACGCTGACAGATCCCGGGTTTCGTGATCGAGAAATCCGCTGCTGACTAGACCTCGGTTTCTGATCGTCGGGGCACCTGCGCGGTCGCCCTCGTAGTTGGATACCACCGGGAAATCAACCCGCACTACGTCCGCTCCAGCGCTCACGAGGTCTGCCTCGGCGACACGAAAAAGATCCATCACCGATGCGCGGGTCTCGATACGCCGCCCGGTCGAACCGCCGATACCCGGCTGCTCGCCCGTTCCGGCATCCGGATCGGCATTCACATACATCCGTGGCACGCCGAACCTCTTGCCTGCCAAAAACTTCTGAGCCGTCCCGCGGTCGACTGGCCTCAGGGCCGGATAAGAGGCGGGCCGTACCGTCGACGCCCTTGGGATCGCGACCCAGGGCTGCATACGCCACAGATCCCCACGAGCATCCGGGTCGTCGGCGACAATGACATCGAGAACCTCGAGGAGGTCGGCCATCGTCCGGGTGTGCGGAACGACGACATCCATCGTGGGGACTAGGGGCCAGTTGCCCCGCACGGAAATCACCCCGCGCGACGGGGTATAGGCGCAGAGGGCGTTGTTCGTCGCCGGCGCCCGTCCGCTTGACCAGGTTTCCTCTCCGAGCCCGAACGCCGCAAAACTTGCCGCGGTCGCCGTTCCCGACCCATTCGATGAGCCAGACCCGAACGCGGAAGTCAAGTAGTCACCGTTGTACGGGCTCTCGGCCCTGCCATAGAGACCGCGCTGCATGCCGCCATTGGCCATCGGAGGCATATTGGTAAGCCCGATCAAGACCGCACCGCCGGCCCGCAGCCGCTCAATCGCGAAGGCATCGCGCTGCGCGACCAAGTGCTCGAAAGCATGAGAGCCCGCCGCCGCGGTAAGACCTTTCACAAGGTAGCTGTCTTTAACGGTGTACGGGATCCCGTCGAGCGGGCCCAGCGTCTCGCCCTTGGACCGCCGCCCGTCCGAGGCCCGAGCTTCTTGCTGCGCATCCGGGTTGATCACCACCAACGCATTGAGCCGGGGGCCATTGCGGTCGTAAGCATCGATTCGTGCCAGGTAGCTCTCGACGAGGTCCTGGCTCGTCAGCCGGCCCTCTTCCAGGGCACGCCGCAGCTGCGCAATGTCTGCCTCGACCACATCGAACGCATTCACCCGCACGCACTCCTGTCTCGATGGTCTCTACGAAGAGGCGACAGCCGCAGCGCCGCGTCCGCACTTCGGCAAATCGGCCGGCAAAACCGCTCAACGCCGTGAGTACGGCGGTTTCATCTACTTGGCCGATCCGAGGCCGAGTTCAGATGCGCAATAGGTGCGGCCGATTTGCTTGATTTCGTCGGAGGACACGGCACGAGTCACCTTCTGCGCAGCCAGTCCATCGATCATGGTCAGCAATCGCCACGCTGCCATTTTTGGGCGGGCGACCCGGAATTCCCCCGTCCCGCGGCCCACCCGCACGATCTCGGCGATCAACTCCAACCACTCGACCGTCAGTGCATCCGCCTCGGCGGCCAGTGCTGGGTTTCGCCGGCCAAGGCTCCATGCCTCCAGCCACAGCGCGTTTGCGCCCATACTGCAGTCATCAAGCACGTAGTCGATCAACACATCGATCTTGTCTGCGGCCCCGCTGGCCGCGGCAACCCGCAGTCGAGCCTCATCCAGATCCGCCACTGCGGTGGCCCGGAACGCAGCGGCGACCAGCTGCTCGGCCGAGGAAAAGTAGTGGCTGACTAAGCCCGGTGTGACGCCAAGATCGCTGGCAACCTTGCGCAGCGTGACCATGAAAAGCCCTTCGTCCCGACTAATCGCTACCGCCCTGGCCAGCAGCTCGCTGTGGCGTTCGGCGGGCATCTTCCGACGGGCGTCCGTCGTGGCAGTCCAAGTCAATTTCGCTGATCCTCTTGAAGCAGGCGGTGCTCTATTGAACACTGCATCAACCCTATTGAATCATCTGTCAACAACGGAGGTCAATGACCATTGTGCCGAGCGCAGCCGATCCCACGCCCTCCGAAGATCGCTTCGGCCACGTCGAGGCAAAAGGTGTCGAATACCTGCCGGAGTCTGAGCGCGATTCCCGGCCGCGGAATATGCTTGCCGTTTTCTTCGGCGGTAATCTGGCCTTTTCTGTAATCGTGTTCGGCTGGCTGCCAATAACATTCGGCCTCAGCTGGATCGGTGCTGTCACTGCTAGCGCTGCCGGGATAACCCTCGGCACCCTGCTCATTGCGCCGATGGCGCTGATGGGCCCACGCACAGGCACGAACAACACGGTGTCCAGCGGCGCCCACTTCGGGGTGACCGGCCGACTGATCGGGTCAACACTGACCCTGATGTTCGCCCTGGCATACGCCGCGATCGCCGTCTGGACTTCGGGGGATGCGCTCATTGTGGCGTCTCATCGGCTGTTCGGAACGCCCGTCAACCACGGCATGCTCGCAATCGGCTATGGCATCATCGCCGCAGAGATCGTCGTGGTCGCCCTCTTCGGCCACGGCACGGTGGTGGCGTTGCAGAAGTTCGTCCTGCCTATCGTCGGGATACTGCTGTTGCTTGGCTTCATGGCTTTCGGCGGCAAGTTTGAATCGAACGCTGGCGGCGACGGCCACTACCTTCTTGTCGGGTTCTGGCAAACCTGGGCCCTTGCCGTCGCCATGGCCGCTGGCGGCCCCCTCTCGTATGCCCCGACGCTCGGTGACTACAGCCGCCGGATTTCCCGTAGCAAGTTCAGCGATCGCTCGGTGGTCATCGCCACAATGGGCGGCATCTTCTTCGGACTCTTGCTCACCGCCGCGTTCGGATCGTTTACCGCTTCGACCTTCACCACGCTTGGCGACTCATACGTCGCCGACCTGGTCGCTGAATCGCCCGACTGGTACGTGGTGCCCATCGTGCTCATCGCTCTGGCCGGCGGCTTGGGACAAGGGGTGTTGAACGTCTTCGATCTAGAAGCGCTCATCCCGAGGCTGAAGCGGGTACAGACCACGTTGATAACGTCGGGGCTGGCCGTGGTGCTGCTGTACATCGGCGTGTTCGTGGTCAAGGCCGTCGACTCCATCACCGCGATGACGTTGGTGCTCAACGGATTGGCCGCACCGTGGGTGGCAATCAACGTCGTCGGCTTTCTCGTCGCGCGGCGCGGCGAATACCACCCCGCTGATCTTCAGGTGTTCAACCAAGGACGCCGCGGTGGCCGATACTGGTTCACCGGCGGCTGGAACCTGCGCGCCGTGATTCCGTGGCTCGCTGGGTCGCTATTCGGCATCCTTACGGTTGACACCTCGCTGTACCCCGGCCCCCTGGCATACCTCGCCAACGGCATCGATATCAGCCTCGTTGGATCGGCGGCCATCGCAGCAATCGGTTATCTCGCCGCATTGCGGATATGGCCCGAACGCGTGGCCCCGGTCGACGCCGACTCCTGCTAACGCATCCTGGGGGACGCCGAAATCGAGATTGCGGTTGCTATGCGATGACGACTCTTGATCGGCTCCGTCGGCACCGGGTAGCGTAGTGCTGCCAATTACGAAACGGTGAGTAGCGTAATCGGAATCCCCGTCCACCGAAAGGATCGGCTCGATGCGCAGCCCCTACTCCGGCCGCCCTTTCACCACCTCGACGGAGGACATCGCCAACGCCCTACAGGACGTCAGCATCCCGACGCTGCTGCTGTCGCTCGTCCACATCACCGGCGACCCGCGATTCATTCGCGACTACAAGCAGATGGGCATCTTCCTCAATGAGGTGCAGGGGTTCATGTCGGAGGACGACAAGGCTCGAGCCCGGGCCGAGGCGCTGACGGTGATCGGCGAGTATCGCGACCGGGGCTGTCCCGAGCCTGAGCCGCTTAGCCCGGAGCTGATCAGGGAAATGATGGACTGGGCGGCCTGCGAGCATGTTCCCGACGACTACCTGCCCCTGGTCGCCGAAGAACTGGACCTCGACGGGACCGACCCGCGCCGGCCGGCAGCCATCCCCGCCGGGCGCGCAGCCGACATCCCGGTCCTCGTCGTCGGGTGCGGGGAATCCGGGCTGTTGGCCGGCGTTCGGCTCAAACAAGCCAACATCCCGTTCACGATCGTGGAGAAGAACGCCGGCCCAGGCGGAACATGGTGGGAGAACAGCTATCCCGGAGCCCGCGTCGATGTGGCTAACCATTTCTATTGCTACAGCTTCGAACCCAACAACGACTGGACACACTTCTTCGCCGAACAGGACGAGCTGCAGGACTACTTCAACCAGGTGATGAAAAAGCACGACCTGGCCGAGCACATCCGCTGGAACACCGAGGTTCTCGCTGCCGAATGGAATGACGACGAGGGGATCTGGACCGTTTCGCTGCGCGACATCGACGGGCAGACCAGCACGCTTCGGGTACGCGTGCTGCTCACCGCGGTCGGCCAGCTCAATCGGCCGCAGATCCCTGAATTCGACGGTGCCGAAAGCTTCGAGGGCCCGTCGTTTCACTCAGCTGCCTGGGATCACTCGGTCGACGTCAGCGGCAAGCGGGTCGCCCTGATCGGTGCCGGCGCCAGCGGCTTCCAGATCGCACCCGCGATTGCCGGAGATGTCGAGCACCTCACGGTGTTCCAGCGAACCGCCCAATGGATGTTCCCGAATGCGATGTACCACGACGAAGTCGGTGACGGTGTGCGCTGGGCAATGCGCAACCTGCCGTTCTACGGACGCTGGTACCGGCTCCTCGTGCTGTGGCCCGGCTCGGACAAGGGCCTTGACGCGGCCGAGGCCGATCCGAACTATGCGGACCCGGACGCCGCGGTCAGCGACATCAACGCCGCCGCGGCAATGATGTTCTCCCAGTGGATCACCAGTCAGGTCGGCGATGACCACGAGCTGTTGGCCAAGGTGATGCCCGACTATCCCGCCTGCGGCAAACGGACCCTGCAGGACAACGGCAGCTGGTTGCAGACACTGCAGCGCGACAACGTCGAACTGGTCCGCACGCCGATTCAGCAGATCACCCCCAGCGGGGTCGTCACCGAAGACGGCGCGACGCACCAGGTCGACATCATCGTCTACGCCACCGGGTTTCGGCACACCGACGTGTTGTGGCCGCTAAAGGTGACCGGCCGCAACGGAATCGACCTGCACCAGATGTGGGGGAGTCGACCGTACGCATACCTGGGCATCACGGTTCCGGATTTCCCGAACTTCTTCATCATCTACGGGCCCGGCACCCACCTCGCCCACGGCGGCAGCCTGATCTTCCAGTCCGAGCTGCAGATGCGCTACATCGACCAGTGCCTTCAGCGGCTGGCCGACACCGACGTGCATTCGATGGAGCCCAAGACCGACGCCGCGACCGACTGGCATCAGCGGACGCAGACCCAGATCAAGAAAATGGTCTGGTCCCATCCAGCGGTCAAGCACTCCTATTTCAAGAACGCCGACGGCGAGATCCATACCGTGAGCCCGTGGCGCCTCAACGAGTACTGGGCCGCGGTGCGCGAGCCTGATTGGTCTCAATTTATTGTGCGACAAGGAAAGTGAGCACACCATCATGCGCACGGTAGTCGTCGACGGACCCCGCAACATCCGGGTCGAGACCCGCCCCGATCCCGCGCTTTCCGGCCCCGACGCAGCGATCGTCGAGGTCACCGCCGCCGGCATCTGCGGATCCGACTTGCATTTCTACGAAGCCGATTTCCCGATGCCCGACCCGATCGCGCTGGGCCACGAAGCAGTCGGCACCGTGGTGGAAGTCGGCCCGGACGTGCGCACCGTCAAGGCCGGAGATCAGGTCATGGTGTCGTCGGTGACCGGCTGTGGCAGCTGCCCGGGTTGTGCCACCCGCGACCCGGTCATGTGCTACGCCGGTTTTCAGATCTTCGGCGGGGGCCTGCTCGGCGGTGCACAAGCCGATCTGCTCGCCGTGCCGGCCGCCGATTTCCAGCTGCTGAAGATGCCCGAGGGGATCAGCACCGAACAGGCTCTGCTTCTTACCGACAATCTCGCCACCGGCTGGGCGGCGGCGCAGCGTGCTGACATTCCATTCGGCGGCACGGTAGCGGTCATCGGGCTGGGCGCGGTGGGCTTGTGCTCGCTACGCAGCGCATTTTTCCAGGGCGCCGCAACGGTTTTCGCAGTCGATAGGGTCGACGGCCGTTTGGACCGTGCGGCTCGGTGGGGCGCAACCCCGGTTAAAGCACCGGCCCTGGAGGCGATCATGGCCGCGACCGGCGGGCGCGGCGCCGACGCCGTGATCGACGCCGTCGCCACGGATTCGTCCCTGACTGATGCGATCAACACGGTGCGGCCGGGCGGGACCGTATCCGTTGTCGGAGTGCACGATATGAATCCGTTTCCGCTCAACGCCCTGGGCTGTCTGATTCGCAGCACAAGCTTGCGATTCACCACGGCGCCGGTGCAGCGCACCTGGCCGGAGCTCGTCCCGCTGCTGCAGTCCGGCCGGCTCGACGTCGATGGCATCTTCACCACGTCACTACCGTTGGATGAAGCCGCCAAGGGGTATGCGACGGCGGAGTCGCGGTCGGGTGACGACGTGAAAGTCCTGCTGAAGCCTTAGGCCCCGTCACGTTGCGCGTCGCGGCGAACGTGGTTCGCCAGATAGCGCAGGGTCCGCATCGGCCGGCGTCGCACCGAGGCGAGGCACATCACCGGCCAGCCGTATGCCGCGGCCGCTGCGGCCAGACCCGAACGCGGGTTCACCGGTCGGGGATAACCGACCACCGACATCGACGCCGTATCCTCGTCGCCGTCGGCGTAGAAGTAACTGTGTTGCACCGCAACGTTGTTTTCGGTGCAGAACTGTTGCACCGCGGCCGCCTTCGTGGTTCCCCACACAATAGGTTTGAGGATTTCGCCGGTCAGGCGCCCCAGGTCGTCGAGCTCGAAGCGATTGCACTGCACGTTGGAGATCCCGAGAAAGCGGGCGACTGGCAATGCCTGAATCGACAGCGCCGATGAACTCAGCACGACGGTGTGCCCGCGCTCCTGATGCGCTTGCACGATTTCACGCATGTGCGAATACAGCCGCGAGGCAACACGTTCGACGAACAGCCGCTCGCCCAGCTCGTCGAGTTCGACCAACAACTCGCCTTGCAGATAGCCCGCGGCCCGGACGATGAGGTTCTCGAATTCCAGGCGGCCGAATCGATATCGCAACGCGGCTTCGAACACGCCGAGGAGCTCGCCGATCCCGACTTGCCGGCGCCGGATCCGATCGCCGACGTGAACCGCGGCCGTGAAGCCGTCGACCAACGTACCGTCGAGATCGAAGAACGCACCGACCTGCGGTCCCGGCGAACTGGCGGCGATCTCGGCAATGGCATCGCCGGGGGAGAGCATCGTCATCGCCACCATGCCGACTCCGTCCGTTACCGGGTTGCCGTTATGTATTGCGAACGCATGAAACCGTCGATCTTCACGTCGACGTCCGGCGGCGTCATGCCGTAGCCGGCCTGCAGATCGAGGGTGTTGCGAACGGGCTCAACGCTCCAGCCATGCGCCGCCAGCCATTCGGCGGGGTCGCCCTTGGGCTCGTAGGTAAGGGCGGAGAAATCCACGTCGCCGGACACGTTGACGCCGGGGTGGTTGGTTTCCAGCGCTTCGAGCTGATCGTGGTCCAGCCGCGATCCCAGTGCACCGATGGCGATTCGGCTGCCGGGCACACTAAGCCCGCTGATCCGGGTGAACAGCGTGTTCTGGGCTTCATCGGTGAGGTAGGGCAATATCCCCTCCACCGACCAGGCGCTAGGCCTTTCGGTGTCGAAACCGGCCGCTTCCAACGGCCGGGACCAGTCGGTACGGAGATCGGCGGCGACCTCGACCCTGCTCGCGGTGGGCACCGCGCCATGCTCGCCCAGCACGCGCGCTTTGAATTCCAGGACTTTCGGCAGGTCGATTTCGAAAACGCTTGTTCCGTGCGGCCATTCAAGGCGATACGCACGAGAGTCCAATCCCGCGGCCACGATCACTGCTTGTCGTATCCCCGCATCACCGGCAGCGGTAAAGAAATCGTCGAAGAAGCGCGTTTGCACGCCGTACAGACGCGGGAAAGCGGTCTCGTCGTCGTTGCTGCCCGGATTGGCGAGCACACCGGCCAAATACGGGTCCCGGGATGCCGCGATGAACACCTTCGCATATTCGTCGCGGACCAGCGGTCGCGCGCTAACCGCGTGCAGTGCGCGCCATCCGGCCACCAGAAGGGCGGTATAGCCGACGCTGCTGACGATGTCCCACTGATCGTCATCGGAACGGAGCGAGCCGAATTCAGGCCCGGACTCGGGCGCAGCGCCCATGGTCGCCCCTCCTAGTTCAATCGGCCACAACGCGCCGACATATCCAAGGTACCTGCGGGGCGTGTTCAGAGCTCGAGAAACACCGTTACCGGTCCGTCGTTTACCAATTCGACATGCATATTCGCACCGAAGACGCCGGTCTCGACGTGAGCACCCAACCCGCGCAACGCCTCCGCGAATGCCGCGACCATAGGTTCGGCGACCGTTGCGGGGGCCGCCATGTTCCAGGATGGCCGGCGGCCCTTGGTGGTGTCGGCATAGAGCGTGAACTGGCTGACCACCAGGATCGGCGCACCGACGTCGGCCGCTGATCGTTCGTCGGCGAGAATGCGTAGGTTCCACAGCTTTTCGGCAAGGCGGCGCGCTATGTCGAAGTCATCGCTGTGGGTAACGCCAACAAGTGCCAGCAGCCCCTGGCCGTCGGGCCGAATGGCACCCACCACCTCGCCGTCGATGGACACCGCAGCCGACGAGACCCGTTGCACCAGAACCCGCATGCTTCGATGCTGCCAGGCCGGATGGGTACGCTCGTCAGCGTGTCTGTCCTAGTCGCGTTTTCCGTCACCCCGCTCGGCGTCGGCGAAGGTGTTGGCGAGATCGTTGCCGAAGCGGTTCGGGTGGTGCGTGAATCCGGCTTGCCCAACAAGACGGATTCGATGTTCACCGTGATCGAAGGCGATACCTGGGAGGAAGTCATGACGGTGGTGCAGCGCGCGGTCGAGGCCGTGGCCGCTCGGGCACCGCGCGTCAGCACCGTAATCAAGGCGGATTGGCGGGCCGGTGTCCAGGATGCGATGACGCAGAAAGTCGAGACGGTCGAGCGCCACCTCACCAGCGGATAGCACCGCCCGGCGTTTTCAGCGCACCTGCTCGGCCGCGTCGACTGTGCACTCGACGCCAAAAGCGCACACTCGATGCCGACCGGCTGACCGGGCAGCGCAGGTGCGTAGGCTCAAGCCGGTGAGCGCACGCGCAGGCATCGTCGTCACCGGAACCGAAGTCCTCACCGGACGCGTCCAAGACAGAAACGGCCCGTGGATCGCCGACCGGCTGCTGGAACTGGGCGTCGAGCTGGCCCACATCACCATCTGCGGAGATCGCCCTTCCGACATCGAGGCGCAGCTGCACTTCATGGCCGCCCAAGGTGTGGACCTGATCGTCACCAGCGGCGGACTGGGACCAACGGCCGATGACATGACCGTCGCAGTGGTCTCGCGCTTTTGCGGGCGCAAGCTGGTGCTCGACGAAGAAGTCGAAAGCAAGATCGCCAATATCCTCAAAAGGCTTATGGCGCATTTTGATTCGGAAAGTTTTGACGCGGTCCGCACCGCCAACCGCAAGCAGGCCATGGTTCCCGCCGGCGCCCAGGTGCTCGATCCGGTGGGCACCGCCCCGGGCGTCGTGGTGCCCGGTAAACCCACGGTGATCGTGCTTCCGGGACCCCCGCGCGAACTTCAGCCGATGTGGCACACGGCTATCGAGACTCCCGCGGCGCAGCAAGCGATCGCCGGCCGGACGATCTACCGCCAGGAGACCGTCCGGATGTTCGGGCTGCCCGAGTCCGGGCTGGCTGAAACGCTGCGCGACGCCCAGAATTCCGTCCCCGGATTCGAATCGCTGGAGATCACCACGTGCCTTCGGCGAGGCGAGATTGAGATGGTCACCCGCTACGAGCCGGACGCGGCGGACGTCTACGCTCGACTGACTCAGCTGCTGCGTGAGCGGCACGAACAGCAGCTCTACTCCGAAGACGGATCCCAGGTCGACGATCTGGTCGCCCGACTACTGTCCGGGCGCCGGATAGCCACCGCGGAGTCCTGCACCGCGGGCCTGGTGGCCGCACGACTTACCGACCGGCCGGGGTCGTCGGACTACGTGATGGGCGGCGTGGTGAGCTACTCCAACGACGCGAAGATCCAGCTGCTCGGCGTGGACGCCACACTGATCGACGTGCACGGCGCCGTGTCGGAGCCGGTGGCCGAGGCGATGGCGGCCGGGGCCTTGCAGCGCTTCGACGCCGATACCGTGGTCGCGATCACCGGTATCGCCGGTCCCGGCGGGGGAACTCCGGAAAAGCCGGTTGGAACGGTCTGCTTCACCGTGCGACTTGCCGGGGGCCGCACCGACACCCGGACACTACGTCTTCCGGGCAACCGCTCCGACATCCGGGAACGCTCGACGACGGTCGCGATGCACATGCTGCGACGCGCGTTGAGCGAGCAGGCGCCCCTCTAAGTCACTTCACTTCCGTTGGGAGAAAAGCGCTTTCGGCAGTGCCAAAGCGGATTCCGGTTGCATCCTTGCCGATCAGCGTCAGGAACGCCACCGCGCATAGCACCGGAACGATCGTGACAGCTAGCGCGAACGGATAGCCGTGCGTCTCCGCAAGGCGTTCCTGGATGGGCAGATTGAAGGCGGCGAGCAGATTGCCGAGCTGGTAGGTCACCCCGGGATAGAGGCCGCGGATCGCGTCCGGCGACAACTCGGTCAGGTGTGCGGGAATCACACCCCAGGCCCCCTGCACGCAGACCTGCATCAAAAACGAGCCCAGGCACAACATCGCGGCGGTCCGGGAGAAGGCGAACAGCGGGACGATCGGCAGTCCCAAAATCGCGCAGAAGACCACCGTGTAGCGGCGACTGAATCGTTGCGACATGGAGCCGAAGAACAGCCCGCCGAGAATGGCACCGATGTTATAGACCACCACGATCCACTTGACCGTCACACTGTCCAGACCGGCGCCGTGGTTGGCCGTCGAGCCCAGGAACGTCGGGTAGACGTCCTGCGTGCCGTGGCTCATCCAGTTGAAGGCGGTCATCAGCAGCACCAGGTAGAAGAACCGGCGAACGATCTTGCCGTCGCGCAGCACGTCGGTGACTTTGGTGTTGGTGAGCTTCATCTGATCCTGGGCGGCTTCCCACACCTCGGACTCCTGCACCCGGTAGCGGATGATCAGGCTGATCAGCGCGGGAATGATCGACAGACCGAACAACCAGCGCCAGGACAATCCCAGCCAGTCCATCACCACCAGCGATCCGATACTGGCCAGCAGATAGCCGAAGGCGTAGCCCTCCTGCAGCAGTCCGGAGAAAAAGCCGCGCCGCTCGACGGGGACCTTCTCCATGGCAAGCGCGGCGCCCAGCCCCCATTCCCCGCCCATGCCAAGGCCATACAGCAGCCGCAGGAGCACCAGGACCGTGAAGTTGGGCGCGAATGCGCACAGAAAGCCGACGACCGAGTAGAAGATCACGTCCACCATTAGTGGCGTTCGTCGACCGACCCGATCAGCCCACAGCCCGAAAATCAAGGCGCCCACGGGGCGCATCGCCAGGGTCGCCGTCGTAATGAAGGCGACTTCGGCCTTGCTGTGGTGGAAGGTCTTCGCGATGTCGGCATAGACGAACACGACGATGAAGTAGTCGAAGGCGTCCATCGTCCAGCCGAGCATTGCCGCAATGAACGAATTTCTCTGATCGGCGCTGATCTTTTCTCGTGTCACGAAAGCATCCTGGCGTACGTAGCGTGTTGGCGCGAGCCTGTTCCGCTCTGAAAACGGCAAGAGTAAGTTCCCGACAATGCGAATCATCGATGCCGATGGACACGTCGCCGAAAACTCCTCGCTGGCGATCGAAGCGATCAAACGCTGGCCCGATCGCGTTAAGCCCAGCACCGACAGACGCCTGCGGTTAATGATCGAAGGCCGCAACTACCCGGAGGATCGCGGCCCGGGCGCCGGTTGTCCACCCGAGCACGGAATCAGCAAGTCGCCCAACATCAACTGCTCGTCACCCGATGGCGTGCTCGGTGACGCCGACCGCGATCACATCGACACGATGGTGCTGTACCCGAGTCTTGGGCTGTGCGCACCCAGCCTCGAAGACCCGGAATTCGCCGCGGGATTCGCCCGGCTCTACAACCAATGGATCGCGGATTACTGCGCCTCGTCGGGCGGCAGGTTACGTGGTGTGGCCGTGACGCCGATCGAACACGGGCAGCTGGCCATCGACGTGATGACCGAGGCCAAAGACCTAGGCCTGGTCGCGACTCTGGTCCCGCCGGCGCTGAAGACCCGCAATCTGGACCACCCCGATCTCGACCCGTTCTACGCCGCCGCCGTCGAGCTTGCGATGCCGCTCGGCATTCACGGCGCCCCCGGAATCCATCTGCCGAAGATCGGCGTGGACCGTTTCACCAACTACATCCAGGTGCACTGCATCAGCTTTCCGTTCGACCAGATGACGGCGATGACTGCGATGGTCTCCGGCGGCGTCTTCGAACGCCATCCGCAGTTGCGGGTCGCGTTCCTCGAAGCGGGCGCGGGCTGGGTTCCGTTCTTCATGGACCGCCTGCACGAGCACTACGAGAAGCGGGGGGACTGGGTCGAGCGCGGCTGGCGGCGCGATCCACACGAATACCTGTCCGCAGGCAACATCTGGGTGACCTGCGAACCCGAAGAACCGATCCTGCCCGGCGTGATCGACGTCCTAGGCGCGGACTTCATCATGTTCGCCAGTGACTACCCGCATTGGGACGGCGAATGGCCGGAGAGCACTAAGCACCTGCGAACGCGCGCGGACATCAGCGAAGAGGCGCGCGAAAAGATCGGCGGCCGCAACGCTCAGCGGTTCTACGCCTTGAACTGAGCCTTCCGGTGGCAGGATCGTGCAGCATGGGTCCTTTTCTGCTTCGCGCCACCTTGACGGGCTTTGCCTTATGGATCGTCACCCACTTCGTTCACGGGCTGAGCTTCGTCGGCGGCAAGACACCGCTGGAGAGAGTCGGCATCATCTTCGTCGTCGCCGTGATCTTCGGTCTGGTCAACGCGTTCATCAAACCGATCGTTCAGTTCTTGTCGATCCCGCTGTACATCGTGACCCTCGGTCTCTTCCATGTCGTCGTCAACGCGTTGATGCTCTGGATCACCGCACGGTTCACCGAAAACACCACGCACTGGGGACTGGCGATCAACCACTTCTGGTGGACGGCAATCTGGGCCGCAATCCTGTTGTCCATCGTGAGCTGGCTGCTGTCCCTGGTGATCCGCGACGTCGACCGCCACGCTCGCCGCTGATCCCTCAGCGCGCCAGCCATCGGGGCGGTCGCTTCTCGGCGAAGGCGCGCGGACCTTCCTTGGCGTCCTCCGTCTCGAAAACCCGGTCGCTGTGCCGAGTCTCGTTGTCGTAAGCCGCCTCGAGGTCAAGCGTCAGCCCTTCCACCGCAGACTGTTTGGTCGCGAACACCGCGAGCGGAGCGTTAACCGCGATGCGCTCGGCGTAGTCATAGGCCGTATCGATCAGTCGGTCTGCCGGGACCACCCGATTGAGCAGCCCCATGGCCAGGGCCCGTTGCGCGTCCACCATGTCGGCAGTCAGTAACAGCTCCATCGCCAGGGCATAGGGAATCTGGCGCGGCAGCCGCACGGTGCTGCCGCCACCGGCGAAAAGCCCACGCTTGGGCTCCATCACCGCGAATCGCGCTTCGGGCACGGCGATGCGGATGTCGGTGCAGCCCAACATCTCAAAGCCTCCCGCCACGCAGGTGCCGTTCACCGCCGCGATGATCGGTTTGTACACCGGGAACCGATGGAGCACGGCGTGGATGGCGTCAAGGGCGTCCCACCCGTCGGGTTTGGGAAGGTCGCCGGTCAGTTCCGGAATGAATTTCTTCAGATCCGCCCCGGTGCAGAAATCTCGCCCGACACCGGTGACGACCGCGACCCACGCACCGTCGTCGTCGCGGAAGTCGGCCCATGCGTGCGCCAAATCGCGGAAATGTTCCATATCCAGCGAGTTGCGTGTCTCGGGGCGGTTGATCGTAATAGTGGCAATGTGAGCGTTAAGCGCGTAATCGATGCTCACCGGTGTGCCGCCGTTTCGGTTCGTTGTTGCTACCGTTACTGAAATAGTAAGGGTTTCAGTGTCCTTCGGCCGCGAGCCGGCGCGGGGAAACTGGGCGATTTGTGCAATTTCACGTCGATAAATCTCAATTGCACATATGCTTAGCAACGACGTAAAACCGACGGGGGTCGCTTTGCCGACAACCCTGCCGTCCTTTTCGGGAAAGGGACGGCGTCGCCCGATACTGCCCACGACGACGGGATGTCGCAGAGATGGACACTGCCGCAATTGGATTCTCACGGCCCCACAACGGGTCGTATCTTGGCAATGCGCCAAGCGGTCTGCGCACGGTTACCGAGCGCACCGGTTCCTCGGTGGTCGTCCACGTCGGCGGTGACATCGACGCCAGCAACGAGAGGGCGTGGCAGGACGTGCTGAGTCGCGGTGCCGCGGAAACCGTCGCGCCCGGACCGTTCGTAATCGACGTCTGCGACCTCGATTTCATGGGGTCGTGCGGGTACGCAGCGCTGGCGCACGAGGCGACGCAGTGTCGCCATCGCGGCGTCACGCTGCGGCTGGTCACCTGCCAGCCCATCGTGGCCAGAACCATTGCCGCCTGCGGACTGCGTCCGCTGCTGCCGACATACACAACCGTTGAGACGGCACTGTCTCCGGTCAACGATCAGGGCTGACCAGGCGCATTACCTCGCGCGCACAACCCCAGGACAGCGTCACGCCGTTGCCACCGTGGCCGTAGTTGTGGATGCAACGGGCCCGCCCGAGCGACTCGGCTTCCAGTCGCACCGAAGGCCGATCGGGCCGCAGCCCGGTGATCGTCTCGAGCACCTCGGCCTCGCCAAGCCTCGGTTCGATCCCACGACAACGCGCCAGGATGCGATCGGTGATGTCGGGGTCTGCAGTGGTGTCCCAGCGATCGGGGATGCTGATCCCGCCGCACACCACGCGCTGCGGGTGCGGAAAATAGCAGACCCACTCCGGACCGTTGTTGATCTCTAGAAACGGTTGCCGCAGACCAGGATTGGCGAGGACAACATGCTGGCCGAACAGCGGCCGCACCGTGTCGTCGCCCACCAGCGCCCTTGCGCCGAGGCCGGAACAGTTGATCACGATCGGTGCGGCGTCGGCCGCTTCCGCCAACGACTGGACGGGATGTTCTTCGATCTCGCAGCCGGCCGCGGCAAGTCGCTGCCTCAGATAGTCGAGGTAGTGCGGCATGTCGATCATCGGCAGGGTCGCACGGAACCCGACCTCGAAGCCCGCCGGCAGCTCGGCAGGCTCAGCCGGCCGCAGCTCGGGGATCGATTGCGCGGCAGACGACATCGCCTCGGTCGCGGTCAACTCGCTGACGCTGAGCGCCGGCGACATCTGCACGCCGCTGTCGGGATCGGTGGCCAGTTCGCGAAACACCCCGAGCGAATATTCGGTCCACACCAGGGTTTCCGTAGCGCGTTCGGCTGGCTGCGGCGGAAGCCACACCGCACCGGCAATCACCGAGGTCGTCTGCTTTGGCATTGCCGCGGTCCATACCCGAACCGGCCAGCCCGCCTCGGCCAGACACAGCGCCGAGGTCAGTCCACTGACTCCGGCACCGACGACGACGATCTGTTGCGTACTGAGCACGGACGCCACGCTATCCAAAACGCGGCGATCGGGGACTGCGGCTAGCGGCCGCCGTCCGGCGATCAGGTACCGGGTACCCGCTGTCCGTTCGGCGCGAGCAGCCCGTTGAGAGTGCCGATGATGCCCTGTACCTGGGCGCCTGCGACCGGCCCGGGGACGTCTGGGGGCGGGCTGGCGTCCGGGGTCAGCTGCCAGGGCTGGCAGCCGTCCGTCTTGAACGCCTTGTCCGCCGGGTCGATCCTGACGACCTGCGGCTTTTTGCTGAGCGAGTTATCGATCAGGGCGCCGTCAGGGTTGGACGTGCGTTTCCAGTAACAGGTGCCGTTGCCGATGGGGCCGCCACTGCTGTAAATGCCCGGCACGATGTCGGTACCCACCGCGTAGAGGCCGTCTTTGTCCATGACGGTCTTCGGCTCGCCGGGCGGCGCCGATGACGGTGATGCCGAGGGCGACGCTGCCGGTGCCGGTGACGCCGCCGGCGATGGCGGTGCCGATGACGGCCCCGGTGCCGGTCCCCGTGTGTCGTCCGGATCGGCGCTGGCAACGACTGTGGACGCGGCCCAGCCCGTGACCATCAGACTCGCAGCAGCCAACCTTGCCGCAATAGCTACTCCACCCATAGAAATCGAGGATACCGGGGTCGAGAACCTAATTCACGTCGTTGTGAAATCAGCCGAGCAGCTTCGCCAACGCCTAGGCCAGCCGCCGCACTGTGCCGGCATAGCCGAGCGCATGCTCATACGTGTCGAGGTTGTCCCGCGAAATTTTCGCGTGCACCGCCCGTTCGAGGAAGAAGCGCAGCACCGGGTTGTAGGCGTGATACGTCTCGTGGAACGTCAGCACGGTGGTGCCGTCGGGTTGCTCTTCAAGTTGGTGATAACCCTCGGCACGCGACCACAGCGGGGCACCCACAGCCACATATCGCGACAACTTGTTGAGCTGCGCTTCGGTCACGGTCTCCCAGGAACGCGCCCTACCTCTGGTCAGCAGATATTTGGGCACTTCGAAAATGCAGGTGCGGACCAGGCCCTCGCCGGCTTCGTTGCCCTCGTTCAGGATTTCCATGCTGCCGGTCGGCCACTTGAGCACCCGCGGGCGCGGGGCGTTCGGCGGCGCCGGCGGATGCAGCACTCGCCAGACTTTTTTCGGCGGCGCGTCGACGTGGAATCGCACGGTGTAGGACTGCATCAGCCTTCTCCATCAGCCGGTATCCAACTATTCCAATAGGTGATGGTCTCCGCGGGCGGCCGCGTGGCCGGCCGGAAGTCGGTACCGATCGTGTAAGCGACGGGGAACAGCGCGGCCTGGGTAACGGTGGGTGGGATGCCGAGCAGCTCGGCCACCTCCCGCTCCTTGAACAGATGCATCGTCGTCCACACCGATCCCAGGCCACGGGAGCGAAGCGCCAGCAGAAAGCTCCAACCCGCCGGGATGATCGACGCCCAGGCCGCCGCTGCGATACCGGGTTCCGCGGTCTCGATGCGCTGGGTGAGGCAGGGAATGACGTGCACCGGCACCTGCCCCAACGTTTCGGTCAGGCTCATCGCGCTCTGGTACACCCGCTGTGTCTGCGGGTCCGTCGCGTTGTCAGCCGCGTACGCCAGGTACTGGGAGCCGATGCTTCGGTAGATCTCGGCGATGGCCGCGCGCTTGTCCGCGTCGGTGATCACCAGCCAACGCCAGTCCTGTGTGTTGCTCGCCGTGGGCGCTTGCATCGCCAGCTGGATGCACTCCAGAATCACGTCGCGGCTGACCGGCCGGCTCAGGTCGAGGCGTTTGCGCACCGACCGTGTGGTGCTCAGCAGTTCGTCGACGGTAGCGATGTCCATGGGTTCCCTTCAGATGCTTGGTTAGAGGTCGATGGCGCAGGACTGGTCGACGCCCAGCACCGTCAGGGAGCGTCCCAGGCCGAGGAATACCGCGACGCACAGCGTGAGATCCAGGATCTCCTCGTCGGAGAATGATTCTCGAAGTCGTTGGAAGAATGCGTCATCCATGGACGCATGATCGTTGGCGAAACGCTCGGCGTACTCGATGGCAAGACGCTGGCGCCGCGTGTAGCCCGGGTAGGTGGCATATGCGGCGACGTTGTCGTAAAGCTCGGGTGCCACGCCGGCCTCCAGCACCGACTGGGCGCGGAAGCCCGAGCAGGCGACGCAGTCGTTGATCTGCGCGATCCGCATTCTGGCCAGCTCGCGCTCGTCGGCCGGCAGAATGCTCTCCTGATAGGCGCCGCGGATCATGCGTTCGACCATGCCGCCGAGTTGCGGACGCAGCGACCAGATCATGGCGGCTTCACCACCGGGGCCGTCCGGCACCTCGAGCCTTGCCATGGGAAATCTCCTGCCCGGTAACGACGGTGCCGACTTGAGCAAACCAGATTCTCAACTCGGCTGTCTAGGCCACCGACCGGGCCTAATTGTGCATATGACTAACCCGGTCTGGACGTGCCATACGGCCGGGGTTTACCGTCCGTGAAGCGGCTTGCAGCCCAACGCCGCGAACGGAGGTCTGTGCGTGCTGTTCATGCACGAGCTACACACGGTGCGCGGCCGCAAGGAAGACGACTTCGAGGCGGCGTTCCGCGACGGCTGGATGCCGATACTCGGCAGCGGTGACGACGCTCGATTGCTGTGGTACGCCAACCAGGCGCATGGCAGCGGACCCGCGTACACCGTCGTCACTGTGACGGCCGTCCGCGACGGAGCGGCGTGGGAGCGGCTGACCTTGCGGGTGCAGCAGGGCGACCTTCAGGAGTGGATGCGCGGTCTCGACGAGCTCCGCCACGAGGTGGACGCCAAGCTGCTGATGCCGCTGCCGTGGTCACCACTTGGTGAAGTGCAGTTCGACGAGGTGCCGGTCGACGGGCGAGAGCACGAGATGACCCTCTACATGGAAGACACCATGTGGCCCTACGAGGACAAGTTCGAGGAATACATCGTCCGCTGCGGTGAGGTGTACGCCAGAAGTCTCGAGGAACCGTCCTCGATGCTGACGATGCACGCCGCATTCCAGCCCGCACTCGGCAGCCACGTGCGGCGCGAGGTGATCCTGATGCAGCGCATCAGCAGGCCGGACGCGCTGCTCGACCTGCTTCGCAGCCATATCCCCGCCGAGTACCGCGCGCCGGGCACCTGGATGTACGACGCCCTCGACCTGCGCGATCAGTGGAGTAGCCGGTTGCTGCGCACCTCCGAGTGGTCGCCTCTTTTCTAAGGGGTACTGCGGCCGCGATGAACACCGGGACGATCCATGACGCCGCCGCCAGCGGCGATCCCGCCCGGCCTGCGCTCGTCGTCGGCGAGCGCACCGTCAGCTACGGCGACCTGGCGACGGCAGTGCGGCAGTGCGCGACGGGTCTGGCCGCACACGGTGTCACACCCGGACAGCGCATCGCCGTCGTCGATGGTGGCAGTCTGCTGGCGATTGCCGCCTTGCTCGGCGCGGCGCGCGTCGGCGCAGCGCCGGCGCTGATGAATCCCGCACTGACGCCGCCCGAGTTGCAAGGTCTGCGCACGAATGCCGGCTGCGCCGAGGTGACTGTCGCGGGGGAGCAGTCCGTCGATCGGGTCCGGGAATCGGGTGCCCGCACGGTATTGACGCTCACCGATCTCACGGGTGGCCCCGGGTCGAACTCACCCGCCGTCGACCCCGATCTCGATGCCGCTGACGACCGCGATGCGTTGATTCTATTCACCAGTGGCACAACGGGACTCCCGAAGACCGTCAGTATCACCGAACGTCAGCTCACCAGACGCATCACCGGAATGTCGCGACCCTTCCGGGTGGGCGCGAAACCCTCGGTGAGCATGCTGACCGTTCCGTTGTTCCATGTCGGTGGCGCGCTGGGCGTCCTCGGCAGCTTGTATTCGGGCAACACCGCGGTGATACAGCAGCGATTCGACGCCGGCGAGTGGCTGCGTCTGGTGTCGGAGCACCGCGTCAGCACCACATTCATGGTGCCGACGATGCTGCAGCGGATCCTCGATCATCCCGACTTCGCCGGCACCGATCTGTCGTCCCTGATCGCCATTGCGTACGGGGCCGCGGCCGCGCCGCTGACTCTGGTGCGCAGGGCCATGACTGCACTGCCGCACGTGGGGTTCGCCAACGTATTCGGCCAGACCGAAACCCTGGGCGCTTACACGACTTTGATGCCACAGGATCACCTCGATCCGGCGCGCGCCGCTTCCGTCGGCCGGCCACTACCCGGAGTCGAAGTGCGCGTCGTAGACCCCGACACCGGCAACGACGTCAACGCCGGAGCGGTCGGCGAGTTGTGGGTGAACACGACCCAGAACGTCACCGAAGGCTGGCTGCATACCGGTGACCTCGCCCGCCAAGATGCCGACGGCTATATCTTTCCTAGCGGCCGGCTGAAGGACACAATCAATCGTGGGGGAGAGAAATTCGGACCGATCGAGGTCGAGGAAGCATTGCGTTCACATCCGGCAGTCAGTGATGTTGCGGTCGCCGGGATCGCCGACGACGAGTTGGGCCAACGAGTCGGTGCCGCCGTGGTGGTTTGAAGCCCGGTGACCCTCGACGAGTTGCGGGCCCACTGTCGCGAGTTGATCGCGTACTTCAAGCTCCCCGAGCGATTGACGATCATCGACAGCATCCCCTATAGCGCAACCGGGAAGGTCAACCGCGATCAGCTCGCCACGCTGATCGCGGATGGCGCCTGAACTTAGGAGTCCAAGTGCTGTTTCTGCACGAGACCCACAAAGTGGTGGGTACACGGCAAGACGAGTTCGAGGCTGCCTACCGCGAGGGATGGATGCCCACGCTGGCCACCGAAGACAATGCTCGGCTGCTCTGGTACACCAACCACACGCATGGCACCGGGCCTTCCTACACCGTGGTCACGATCACGGGCATCGCCGATGGCGCATCCTGGGAGAGTCTTGCGCGGCGTACCCAGCGGGGCGATCTGCGGCCGTGGATGCGTGAACTCGACAACCTGCGCCACGAGGTGACGGGCAAGCTGCTGCTGCCGGTGGCGTGGTCCCCGTTGCAGTCGGTCGACCTGGCGACCGTACCTACCGACGCGGGAACACACCCGCTGAGCCTCTTCATGGAAGACACCGGCTGGCCTTCGGCGCCGCTCGACGACTACATCCGCTCCTGGAACGACATCTACTATCGGCCGCTGTCCCAGGCGCCGGCACAAATGCGAATACTGGACATCCAGGCCTGTTTCCAAATCGCACATGGAAGCTATCAACGACGAGAAGCCATGCTGTGGCAGAAGATTGATGACTCCAACAACTACGCGGCACTCGTCCATCTGCTGACCAAAGAGGTGCCGCCCGAGTACCGGGCGCCGGGCAGCTACATGTTCGAAGCCCTTAGGTATCGCGATCAGTGGGAAAGTCGGTTGCTGCGGACGTCGGACTGGTCGCCCCTGTACTGAACGTCACTCCCGACCCAAGATCCGGGCGGCGTCAGCCGCCATCTCGCGCACGATGTCGGCAGCCGGGCGAATGTCGCGAACGAGTCCTATCGCCTCGCCGACGAGCATGGGCGCTGCGTCGAAATCCTGTTCGGCCACCGCCTTTTCGAAGGTGGCCACCGCATCGGGCAAGACCGCCGATAGCTGGTTCTCGTTGCCATGCCAGGTATCGAGGAAGGCGTTCCCCAGCGCTCGCGCGTTGTAGTTGGCGGGCCAATCAAGCTGTCGCACAAGGTCATACACGCGCGTCCGGAAGGTCTGGTCACCGCCGGCCGGGATGGCCCGCTGGTGAGCCCGCGGCGAGACCAACGCCTCCGCGCTGGCCCAGAGCCGAGTGCCGACCAGCGCACCATCGGCACCGAGTGCCAATGCCGCCGCCAGCCCACGGCCATCGGCGACGCCTCCGGCGGCCACGACCAACGTTTCGGGGGAGCCGGCGACGACCAGATCGACGACTTCGGGAACCAGCGTGAAGGTAGACCGGACGGTCATTCCGTGGCCGCCGGCCTCACCGCCCTGCGCCACAATAATTTCGGCGCCGACGTCCAGCGCCTGGCGCGCCTGGTCCAGCTTCTGCACCTGGGCGATCAGCGGAACACCCGCCGCGTGGATTCGCTCGGCGAACGGCCGAATATCGCCGAACGACAACATGATCGCGGCGGGTTGCCGGTCGAGGACCTGTTCGAGTAGCTCAGGCTCTCGAGCCAGGCTCCAAGTGATGAACCCGCAGCCGACCTTCGCGCCGCCGGCTTCGCCGAATTCACTCCGGAGCCAGTCGGCGTTGCCGTACCCACCGCCGATCAGACCAAGGCCGCCACCGGATGCCACCGCGGCCGCGAGCCGACCGCCGGAAGCCATCGCCATCGGCGCGAGCAGGATCGGATGTTCGATACCGAAGAACTCGGTGAGGCGGGTGGACAGCGCGCTGTTCACTGGAGCTGCCCAGTCAGAAACTGAGCCCGGCCATGGCCGAAAGACCAATCTTCGTCGCCATTTTCGGTGATCGACACGATCAGATCGGCCGGATCGAGCCCACACCGTTCGGACAGATTCGACGCCAGCAGCTCGTAGAACCGCTCTTTCATTGCGCGAGCGCGCCGCCTACTCACCACGTGGACCACCACCAGCCGTGCCGAGCGATCGATGCCAAGACCGGTGTCCCAGGCTACGATCTCGTGGTCGGGATGGGTATGCACCACCTGGTAGCGGTCGCGCGGCGGCACCCCGAACGATCCGACAACGGCGTCATGAACGGCGTCCAGCAGCGCCCGAACCTCCGACGGTGTGCGCCCCTCGATCAGGTCGATGTACACAAGCGGCATTTGTTCTCCTCCTCGGTGCGCCTCGGTTACGACATTAGGTCCGTCGGCAGCGGCTGTGAAATTCCTGTCGTCAAGCATCTTTGCTTGTCAGGCATGGGCATGCTGGACGGCGGCCGAGTCGAGTTGCGGCACCTGATAGCGGTTGGGTACTTACGGCTTTCGGTGTGCGTGAACGACGGCACGCGCCGGCGTATCGGACGCCTACGGCGGATTACGCCAGCGGCGCCAAGCCGGAGCGAACCAATTCCAGACTCGCGATCACCAGCTCGCCAAGATCGTCGACGCAACCGTTTCGGCCCCAATGCTCCACTGCCACGACGAGAGCCGCAGCCATGGCAGACCCCGCGACCTCGGCACTCAGATCTAGATTCGGTGCTTTGGGATTACGGTTCCTGATGAAATCGGTCAGCACCGCGGCGAACGAGGATTGCACGACCCGCAAGTGGCCGGCGATGCGTTCCGCACTGATCAACTCGGTGCGGGCCGTCGCGGCCTGGCGGACCACTTCCAGGTCGTGCGGGAAAGCCGCGACGCTCGCCAGCACCGCATCGAATAGCGACTCGGCGGCCGGCCGTTGCGCAAGGGCCTCGGCCAGCCATTCCAGCTGCGTCTCGTAGTCCTGGAACAGCACCGACTCCTTGGTCGGGAAGTGCCGGAAGAAGGTACGTTCCGTAACGCCGGCCTCGCGCGCCAGTTCGGTGACGGTGACGTTCGCAAATCCTTTGTGGGCGAAGCTTTTCAATGCGGCTTGGCGCAACGCCTCATGCGTCGATCGCCGGCGCAGTTCGTGGCGATTGGTCGGCTTACCCGCGAGCACAGTCATTTCGAGCCGATCGTATCGCACCGGGCGTGTCATAACTGACATCTTCCTATTATGTCAGTACTGACATATTCTTGTCACGCACAGACCATCGACGGAGGGCAGGACCAGCACCATGAGCAAGACGGAGTACGACGCGATCGTGGTGGGTGCCGGGCACAACGGGCTGACCGCCGCCGCGATTCTGCAGCGCGCAGGCCTGCGGACGGTGTGTCTGGAAGCCAACACGTACGCGGGAGGCATGGCGGCAACAGTCGAATTGATCGACGGTTTCCGTTATGAGATCGCCGGTTCGGTGCAGTTTCCGACGTGTTCCCAACTCACCAAGGACCTCGGGCTGGACACACTGCCCGCGATAGAGCCCGAAGTCATGTCGATCAACATCGGCGAAAACGGCGAAGAGCCGATGGTCTTCTACCGCGACCCGATGCAGCTGATGACCCACCTGAACGAGAAGCACGGCGTCCAAGCCGTGATGGGTATGGCTGAGCTGATCGGGTGGAGCCAGGCGCCCGCGCGGGCGCTCGGCCGCTTCGACGTGCGCCAGCCACCCAAGACGCTTGACCAGATGTATGCGTGCGCAACCAATGACGCCGAACGCCGAGCGATCCACGAGATGCTGTTCGGGTCGGCAATGGACGTGATCGACCGCTACCTGCCGGACAAGGGCAAGCACGCCGTAATGCGCGGAATGCTGGCATTTTTGGCGGTCAACTCCACCTATCGCGGCCCCTACACACCGGGCAGCGCCGCATGTTTGGCGTTCGCGCTCGCGGTGCCCGACGACAGCACCCCGATGATGACCAAGCTCAAGGGCGGCATCGGCGCACTCACCGAACACCTGCGCGAGCTGTTCGAATCCCACGGCGGCGAGATCCGTTTCCGCACCAAGGCTGAACAGATCCTCGTCGAGAATCAGAAGGTATCCGGCGTGCGACTGCGGGACGGCTCGACGATCTCGGCGCCGATCGTGGTCTCCAACCTGTCGCCCGACATCACGCTCACCGAGCTCATTGCATCCGAACACGTTCCCGCGGAACTAGTCTCACGTGTCTGTGACCGTGACCACCGGGCCTCGTTCGTGCAGCTTCATTTCGCGCTGGACGGGCTGCCCGAATTCGCGCCGCCGTATGAGTTCCTCAACGAAGAGGGCATGCAGCAGTCGGTGGGTATCTTCGGGACACCTGAAGAGCAGCAGCGGCAATGGGAGATATGCCGGCAGGGCATCGTTCCAGACAACCCGTCAATGGGCATGCAGATCCCCTCGGTGCATGACCCCAGCATGGCGCCGCACGGCAAGCATGCCGCGAGTGCGTTCGCCTACGCGTTCCCCGTCGAAGTCGACCGTGACCAGCATGGGCATCTGAAAAACGAGATGGCACAGCGCGTTATCGACAAGATCTCCAAATTCGCACCCAACTTCAAAGACATTGTGATCCGCCATATCACGTTCGCGCCCTACCACATGAACACGATGTTCGGCGCACCCGCCGGCGACTTCTGCCACGGGCTGTTGCACCCGGATTTGATGGGCCCTAACCGTCCCGGCCCGAAAGGCTTCCTCGACATGCCGATTCCGATCGATGGTCTCTACCTGGGCGGCGCGGGATGCCATGGCGGCCCAGGTATTACGTTTACTCCCGGCTACAACGCGGCCTACCAGATTCTGGACGACCGATAGCAGATCAGCCGCCGAAGTTCTAGGGAACCAGGACGACCTTCCCGATATTCTCCCGCGCCGCCAGGATCCGGTGTGCCCTCGGCGCCTCGTCGAACGGGACGGCCGCATGCACGATGGGCGAGATGGTGCCGTCGTGCAGGGCTTCGGTCAGCGGCGCGATCCAGGGCTCCAGCGTGCCGCGGTCGTCCCACAGACGCAGCATGTTCAGGCCGATCACGGCCTTTGACGCCGAGAGCTGGTCCATCAAATTGAAACCACGCAGCATCGACAACACCTGCGGAGCCGCCCTGCGCAGCGAGCGTTTCTCGCCTTCCTGCAGCGACGAAACCCCGTAGCCGACAAGCCTTCCGCCGGGGCGCAGCAATGCATATGAGCGCCGCAGTGAGGTCCCGCCGAGGGCGTCGAGGATCAGATCGTACGGGCCGACGTCCTTCCACCAGCCGTCGCGGCGGTAGTCGATCGCGCGGTCCACGCCGAATTCGCCGAGCTTCTGATGCTTGCCCGGCGAGGCGGTACCGTGCACTTCGGCGCCGGCCGCCTTCGCGAACTGGATGGCCGCCGTGCCAACGCCGCCGGCCGCGGCGTGAATCAACACCCGCTCGCCGCGGCGCAGCGAGCCATAGCCGTGCAGCGCCGCCCAGGCCGTCGCATAGTTGACCGGGACGGCGGCACCCTGCTCGAAGCTCAGCGCGTCGGGTAGGGCCACGGAATCGGTGGCGGCGACGTTGACGATTTCGGCGTAGCCGCCGAATCGCGTTCCGGCCAAGACCCGTTCGCCAACGCGGTTGGCGTCGACGCCTTCGCCGACGGCCGCGATGGTCCCGGCGACCTCGTAGCCGACGATCGCCGGAAGTTTCGGCGCGTCGGGATAGAGCCCGACGCGAGCCAGGTGGTCGGCGAAGTTCACCCCCGCGGCCCGGACCACAACCTGTAGCTGGCCCGGCCCCGGCCCGGGTGGGTCGGGGCGCTGCTGCACCTGCAAGACCGATGGGTCCCCGTGCTTGGTGATGACGACTGCGCGCATCGCGATCCTTTCCTTAAGCTTGTGCCGCCGCCTGGGCGAGGCGGGGGAGTACGACATCACGCCACCCGGGACCCATTCGGTCGAAGGCCTGAGCCATCCTGGTGTCGTCAAGGTCAAAGCCGCTGTGCTCCAAGAATACTCGGGTGTCGGAACCGTCGGGTTCCAAGCGCCAGGTGAGTGTCCAAGCGGGGGTGAAGGTGTAGACGAAGCGGTGCGGCGGATCGACCTCGAGCACCTTACAGGGTTGCTTGCCGTAGCCGGGCATGTCGAGGACAAACTGGTGGCCGACGACCGCGGCTACTTGGCCTTCGGCCCACCAGATCCGCATCAGGTCGGGTTCGGTGAGCAGCCGCCACACCTTCTCCGGGGGCGCGGCCACGAATTGGTCGACAGTGATCGTCGCAGGTGATGGCGTCTGGTTCATTCCAGCTCCGCTGCTACATCGGCCAGCGCGGCCAGCCGTCCGCGCCAGAACTTTTCGAACGGGTGCAGCCACTCGCCGAGTTCGGCAAGTGGCTCCGCGGTCAACCGATAGATACGGCGGCGGCCCTGCGGCTCGTCGGCAACCAGGCCGGCGTCGCGCAGCACCTTGAGGTGCTCGGCGACGGCCGGCCGACTGAGCTCGAACCGGTCACTGAGTTCCCCCGCGGACAGTTGCTGGCGCGTCAGAATCTGCAATAACTCCCGCCGCACCGGATTCGCCAGGGCGAGAAAAACGCGGTCCGAGGTCGCCACGTCGGCACTATATGTCGGGAATTCCCGACACGTCAAGCGCCTGCAACGTAATACCGGCGCGCGCTACGTTTCTCCTATGCGATTCACCTGGGAGCGGCTGACCCCCAGCGTTTATCGCTGCCGGCTTCCGTTCTGCGACGTCACAATTGGCCTGGTGCGCGGACATACTCGAGCATTACTTGTCGATACCGGCAGCACCCTGACCGAGGCGGCCGCGATCGACGAGGACGTCCGGCAGCTCACCGGCGGCCCGGTCACCCATATTGTGTTGACGCACAAGCATTTCGACCATGTACTGGGCTCCTCGCTATTCGCAGAAGCCGACGTCTACTGCGCGCCGGAGGTTGTCGACTACCTGTCGTCGGCGCACGACCAGATTCGCGCCGACGCGCTCAGTTGTGGTGCGGACGCCGCCGAGATCGACCGGGCTATTGCCGCGTTGCGGCCGCCGCAGTGCGGGGTCTACGACGCCATCATCGACCTGGGCGACCGCGTAGTAAGGATCACCCACCCCGGCCGCGGGCACACCACATCGGACTTGATCGTCATTGCGCCGGGGCCGGACGATCACGACGACCGGGTCGTGATATTCACCGGTGACCTCGTCGAAGAGTCCGCCGACCCAGCCATCGATGCCGACTCTGATGTGGCAGCGTGGCCCGCAACGCTGGATCGGGTGCGGGCGATCGGTGGTCGCGCAGCGATCTACGTCCCAGGTCACGGGAAGATCGTCGACGCGGAGTTCATCCGCCGCCAGCGGGCTTGGCTACAACGACGTTCGGGCTAGCCGGCCGCAACCGTGCACGCTGCGATCAGCGCGTCCGGATCGGTCACGCTGAGTACCAACGAGCGCAGCGTCGCCGACCTGAACGGAACTTTCGCCTGGACACCAGGCTCGATCGTCAATGCCACCAGCCCTTTTCCCGAACCGTTGACCAGCCAGCGACCGTTTGAATAGTGCACGCCCGCGGTGAAGGCCCGCTCGTCGGTCGCTTCGGCGCGAGTGATTGACGCGATCGGGATACGGGCGTCAAACGCCCAGCCCATCTTTACGCGCAGAGCCCCGTCTTCGACCCGCACCTCGCTGCTTTTGGGCCCGAGACCCAGCGGCGTGGATAACAGCACATACCAACGCTCGTACCGCAATTCCGTCTGCACCCGACCGACCTTACTCGTAGTTTGCTGGCTGGGATGGATTTATTTTCATCTACCCATCTATGTAGTTTGCTACCTGGGTCACGGACCGCGGCCCGAACCGGCCCGGCGGCGACAGCCTCATCGAAATGTGTTGCTCTGCAATACCTTAGGAGGACGGCAATAGCGGGAATCCGCGCCTCGCCGGGCCCGACCTGCCGCATCGGTGTTCTTTGACCCCGGAGTACGGGGTGTGGCAACAGGTTTGGCCCGGCTCGGTAACCGGTCAATTAACCATGATTGAAATATCGGGTCCGGGGATAGACTCACGTGCAGCGAAATCGTGCTGACAGAGGAGCCTAAGGCCATGGCAATCATCGACGCGGACACCGAGGTCCCCGCACCCTTCGAGCAAGACCTGGAACAACAGACAGCCGCCACGCAGCAATACTTCGATGACCCACGGTTTGCCGGGATCATTCGCCTCTATACGGCCCGCCAAGTAGTAGAGCAACGCGGCACGATACCGACCGACTACACCGTGGCCCGGGAAGCGGCAAAAGCGTTCTATCCGCACCTGCGCGCGCTTTTCGCGGCGAAGAAAAGCATCACCACCTTCGGGCCGTACTCACCCGGACAGGCGGTGAGCATGAAACGGATGGGCATCGAAGGGATCTATCTGGGCGGTTGGGCAACCTCCGCCAAAGGGTCCACCACTGAGGATCCCGGGCCCGACCTCGCCAGTTACCCGCTGAGCCAGGTGCCCGAAGATGCCGCGGTGCTGGTGCGTGCGCTTCTCACCGCGGACCGCAACCAGCGTTACCAGCGGCTGCAGATGAGCGAACAGCAGCGCGCCACAGCCAAGCAGTATGACTTCCGGCCGTTCATCATCGCCGACGCGGACACTGGTCACGGCGGTGATCCGCACGTGCGCAACCTGATCCGCCGCTTCGTCGAAGTCGGCGTGCCCGGCTACCACATCGAAGACCAGCGCCCGGGTACCAAGAAGTGTGGTCATCAGGGCGGCAAGGTTCTGGTTCCGTCCGACGAACAGATCAAGCGCCTCAACGCCGCGCGCTTCCAGCTTGACGTCATGGGTGTGCCGGGCATCATCGTCGCGCGCACCGACGCCGAGGCGGCCAACCTGATCGACAGCAATTCCGACGAGCGCGACCAGGCGTTCCTGCTCGGAGCCACCAACCTGGACATTCCGTCCTACAAGAGCTGTTTCCTGGCGCTGATGCGGCGATTCCACGAGCTGGGCGTCAAGGGGCTCAACGGACATCTTCTGTATGCCCTCGCCGATAGCGAGTACGGCATCGCGACGGCGTGGCTGGAGCGGCAAGGCATCCTGGGCCTGGTCTCCGAAGCCGTCAACCAGTGGCGCGAGAACGGACAAGGCTCGATCGACGACCTGTTCGACCAGGCCGAATCGCGGTTCGTGGCCGCCTGGGAGGACGACGCCGGGCTGATGACCTATAGCGACGCCGTGGCGGACGTGCTGGCGTTCGGCGAAAGCGAAGGCGAGCCGGCGAGCATGAGTCCCGATGAGTGGCGCCAATTCGCCGTGCGCACGTCGCACTACGCCGCCCGCGGCAAGGCGCGAGAGTTGGGCGCCGCCCCACAATGGAGCCCGGAGCTGGCAAGGACCCCGGAAGGTTACTACCAGGTCCGCGGCGGCATTCCGTACGCGATCGCAAAGTCACTCGCGGCGGCGCCGTTCGCCGACATCCTCTGGATGGAGACCAAGACCGCGGATCTGGCCGATGCCAAGGAGTTCGCCGACGCGATCCACGCCGAGTTCCCCGACCAGATGCTGGCCTACAACCTGTCACCGTCATTCAACTGGGACACCACCGGGATGACCGACGAGGAAATGAAGCAGTTCCCCGTGGAACTCGGCAAGATGGGCTTCGTCTTCAACTTCATCACCTACGGCGGACATCAGATCGACGGTGTGGCCGCCGAGGAGTTCGCCACCAACCTCAGACAGGACGGCATGCTCGCGCTGGCCCGCTTGCAGCGCAAGATGCGCCTGGTCGAGTCGCCCTACCGGACGCCGCAGACTCTGGTCGGTGGTCCCCGCAGCGACGCCGCGTTGGCCGCCTCCTCGGGCCGCACCGCGACCACGAAGGCGATGGGCAAAGGCTCGACCCAGCACCAGCACTTGGTGCAGACCGAGGTGCCCAAAAAGCTGCTGGAGGAGTGGCTGGCGCTGTGGAGCGAGCACTACCAGCTCGGCGAGAGACTCCGTGTGACGCTGCGGCCCCGCCGCGCCGGCTCGGACGTGCTCGAACTCGGCATCTACGGCAGCGACGACGACCCGCTGGCCAACGTCGTGGTCGATCCGATCAAGGACCGGCACGGCCGCAGCATCCTGCAGGTGCGCGACCAGAACACGTTCGCCGAGAAGCTGCGCCAGAAGCGGCTGATGACTTTGATCCACCTGTGGCTGGTACACCGCTTCAAGGCCGACGCCGTCTACTACGTGACGCCCACCGAGGACAACCTGTATCAGACCGAGAAGATGAAGTCCCACGGCATCTTCACCGAGGTCTACCCGGAGGTCGGCGAGATCATCGTCGCCGAGGTGAACAAGCCACGCATCGCCGAGCTGCTGACAGCCGACCGGGTAGCGCTGCGGAAGCTGATCACCAAGGACGGCTAGTCTTCGCAGCCATCCAGTCCATGAAACTGGTTGGCTGCCCTAGTCTTTCGTTGCGTCGTGGCTATGAGCACCGCGATGTGGCCACTTTGTGGCGCCGCCGTGCGGCGGGTTTGCTGATCGCGGTACTCAACAAGCCGCCGGATGCCCACCACTCGTGCAGGCCAATGACGTATACCCGTCGGGTTGGGTTCCCTGGGCCTGTTAGACATCCCAGGTAAACCTCATAAACCCTGGCGCCCAGCTCTCGAAAGCCATCACATTTTAGATCCCTAGGCGAATTATTCTTCCAGCAACTATTGCACAAGTGTATGATTTAGCCATCGGCGAAGTTAGCGCCCAATGGACACCCCGACAGAGAGGACAGACCGATGAAGTCTCAGACCAAAATGACCATCACCACCTTCGGCGCAGCTGCGGCACTGGCTTTCGCCGTCGGCTTCGGCGGTCTCGGTGCCAGCCCGGCCGCGGCGGCACCGGCACCGGCAACTCACGCGCCCTCGAGCGTCACGCCAGCGAACGCGTCGGCGCCCGGCAGTATCCACCAGGCCGTCCTCATCGCCTGCATCTCTGGACTCAACTGCTAGACCGCCGCACGCACACACGTGCTTATCGATGGCCCATCTCCACCCCGAGATGGGCCATCGTCATGTCCAGGCCGATGCGCGGTTTGCGGACGACGCGAGTGGGTACGAACCAAGGAGTTTGCAGGAGAGTCGGAGAGAGTGGGGAGTCTGATGAGATCGGAAGCTCGGACGGCGGCTGCGGTTTTCGGCGGTGCAGCCATGCTCGTGCTGGCGGTTGGGTGCGGCGGCAGCAGCAATAAGGCACCCAGCAGCACGACAACGACAACCACCACAACCACCTCGACGTCCAGCGTCGCGCCCTCCACTGCCCCGGACACCGGCGGTCCGAGCGGCAGCGGCGGGCCCGGCGGCGGCGGTGGCACGGTCCCCGGCGGCCCCACTGGCGGCGGCGGACCCGGTGGCGGCGGCGGCAGCATTCCCGGCGGCCCGACCGGCGGCGGCGGACCCGGCGGCGGCAGCGGCAACATCCCGGGCGTCGGTGGCGGTGGTGGCGGACCCGGCGGCGGCGGTGGCTGCGTCGGCAACATCTGCGGCCACAGCTGATCGCGCCCTCGCGACAAATATGTGCTCGCGGTAGCCGAGGGGCCGGATAGATCTGGTCCCTCGGCTACCCAGCAGCGCGGTCGAGACGAATAACGACGCGGTCGAGACGATCGGCGAGGTCAAGGCCGCTGACCCTCCCTGAGCCTTGCCAGCTTGAGTTATGGTTCTCCGCAACTCGACTGGAAGGTCTGCCCGATGGCCAAGCTCAGGTTCGGATACTTCATCGCCCCCTTCCATCGCGCGGGCACCAACCCGACACTGGCGTTGCAGCGGGACCTCGAGTTCGTCCAACACCTCGACGCTCTCGGCTTCGACGAAGCATGGATCGGCGAGCATCACTCAGCCGGCAGCGAACTCATCGCCTCGCCGGAGATCTTCATCGCCGCGGCCGCCGAGCGGACCAAGCGGATCAAGCTCTGCACCGGCGTCATCTCGCTGAGCTACCACAACCCGCTCTGGGTCGCCGATCGGTTGATGATGCTGGATCACCTCACCCACGGCCGCGTGATCGGCGGGGTGGGACCCGGCTCACTGCCCAGCGATTCGTCGATGATCGGGCTGAACCCGACCGACACCCGCGAGCTGTTGGAGACCAACCTGGACATCGTGGTCCGGCTGCTGGCGGGGGAGACCGTGAGCGCCAAGACCCCGACGCACGAGCTGCATAACGCCAAGCTGCAGCTGGCCCCGTACTCCGACGGCGGGGTTCCGCTGGCCGTGGCCGCGGTCGCCTCCCCAACCGGTGCGCGGCTGGCCGGCAAGCACGGCATCGGCCTGCTCTCCATCGGGGCAACCTTGACCGTCGAGGGCTTCACCGCGCTCCAATATCACTGGGACATCGTCGAAGAACGCGCCGCGGCGTTCGGCACCACGGTCGACCGCAAGAACTGGAGCCTGGTCGGGCCGTTCCACATCGCCGAAACCGACACGCAAGCGCGCGAGGACGTGAAATTCGGCCTGGAGCCCTGGTTCCGGTACTTCCAGAAGGTGGCCGCGTTCCCGCAGATGACGATGCCGGGCGAGCAGATCGACGAGATGATCGACGTCATCAACGAGAACGGCGCGGGCGTGATCGGCACTCCGGAGCGAGCGCGGGCGCAGGTGCAGCGGATGTGGGATCAGTCGGGTGGGTTCGGCTGCATGCTGCAGATGGGTCACGAGTGGGCCAACCCGGCAGCCACCAAACGGTCGGCAGAATTGTTTGCCGCCGAGGTGATGCCGCACTTCCAGGGGCAGTCTCAGCCGACAGTGGATGCGGCCGCACGCGCCAGCGAAGCGCGAGAAGGGCTCGCCGAATCGCAGAATCAGGCCGTCGAGCACATGACCAAGAAGTACCAGGACGAACTCAACGCGAAGAAGTAGCGCTCACAGTCCGAACCATCGCGCGAGCGCACCGCGCAGTTCACCCACGTCGTCCGCGCCGGGAGCGGCAGCCGACGACGCCCACGCCACATAGCCGTCGGGGCGCACCAGCAGCGCGGTGGCCGCCACGTCGCCAACCGCATGTCCGGCGGCGACGGTGAGCTGGTCCGCGACGTCCGCCACCGCGGCAGCCACGTCGCCGGAGTCGGTCAGATCGAGAAGCAGCGGCCGTCCGGTGCGGGCCAGCTCCGCGACACGGCTCGTTGCGCCGCCGCTAGCCACGCCGAAGTCGGGCACCCAGTGCCCAGTCAGCGGGTGCGCCTCGGGGTCGGTGCCGTACCGATTTTCAGCGCCGGATATCAGGTCGCTGAGACGACGGGCGATATCGGAATCGGTGAGCAGCTCGGAAAAGAGCTGCCGCAGCGCGGTGACCTCGGGCCCGGGCCGGACGAGCGCTAATTGCGCGCGGCTGTGCATGATGACCCGCTCCGCAGCGGGACGGCGCTCTGCTTCATAGGTGTCGAGCAAGGCGGTCTCGACGCGCCCGTGCAACACCGCGGCGAGCTTCCAGCCAAGGTTCACTGCATCCTGCAGCCCCAGGTTGAGTCCCGGTCCACCCAGTGGGGAATGGACGTGCGCGGCGTCGCCTACCAAGATCACCCGTCCCACCTGGTACCGCGATGCGATTCGGGAGTTGATACCGCAAAATCTGCGCAGATCCAGCGGCGCGTCCGGCGACGCGGGTCGCAGCGGGACGTCGGTGCCGAGCACACGCTTGACGCTGGCCTCCAGTTCAGGCAGGCCCATCGGCGGTTGGTCGTCGTCGTCGTCGTCAACGCGTTCCTCGCGAGCCGATTTGTCCAGCTCGAAAACGAGCATCGCCGCGCGGCCGCCGAGCGCGCCGTATGCGAAGACCCCCTGATCTGCTCGATGAAACTGCAGGGGTGGCACTCGGCCAAACCCGGGGATGTCCAGCCCGCCGCGGACTGGGTCGACCCAGTCCGCCGGCGGCAGTACGTCGAAACCCATCCGGGCGATCACGTCGTACGACGACATCCCGGGAAAATCGATGCCGGCCAATTTGCGGGTCACGCTGGTACCGCCGTCGGCGCCGATGAGGTACTTGGCTCGCAGCTGATAGGCGCCGTCCGGCCCGTCGACTTCCACCGTGACGCCGGCTGCGTCCTGATCAAAACCGGTCAGTGCGTGACCCCAACGAAGATCCACGTCGTATTCGTTGGCCCGGTCCGCAAGCGCCTGAACAAGCTTGGGTTGTTGAACGGGCAGCAGAAACGCCTGCGAGTCGGGCATCAGCGCGAGATCCAGTGCGAAGGCGGCGAACATCGGCCGAGGATTGAGTCGCGGTGGGTCCGCGGTTCCCGCGAGTGTGCTGTACAGGCCGCGATGGTCCAGGATCCGAACCCCTTGGCCGATGACACCGTTTGCCCGCCGTAGGGGATTAGGGCCGGGCATCGGCTCCAGCACCACCGGCCGGATCCCGTTCAAGGCGAGTTCACCGGCCAGCATCAGCCCGTTGGGACCGCCACCCGCAATGACGACGTCAATCACTTAGCCAAGCTTAGTAGTTGGCGACTGAACCGGCAAACGCCGACTCAACTGACAACGCCTGCTTTCATAACTCGGCGCTAGCCGCTTCCCAGCTGACGGCTAGTGACGAGCGCAAATCTGACGTATGACGACCGCGCCCCGCCACCAGCCGCGAATCGTCCAAGTCCTCTTCGCCGGGATCGCGAGCATCGCGATGTTGGCGTTTGCCGACGCGGCCCAGCCCGCCGCCGCGGCGGCCATGTTCGGACAGATACGCCTAACGGCCATTGAGACGCCACCGCCGCAGGCCCCACCGAACGTCGTCGGCGGCGGTTTGGCCGCCGACGACAACGACGACCAGGCGCAGCTTCAACAGCAACTGGCCGAGCAGCAGCTGCAACAGTCCGAGCAGCAGGCCGAACAACAAAACGAGGCAGCCCAACAGCAGGCCCAGCAAGCTGAACAACAGGGTCAATGGGTCGAGCAAAACCCCGGGCCGTAGTCCGGCTACCAGCGTGACGGCCGCATGGCGCGGCCGTCACGCGCTATTCCGCGAAAACCCTTGCCCGCCGAGGGGCAGGTTAGCGTCCGCCGCCCGATTGCCGGTCGGCCGCTTTCACCAGGCGATCCGCGAGAAGCTTGACCGCCCCACCCAGCGCGGCCCGGGTCGCCGCGCCGGTGCCGCGAACTCCCTCGACGAACGAGCCCGACCAGCGAATGTCGGTACCGCCGGCCGCATTCGGGGTCAGCACCACCTCGCCGAGGTAGTCCTTTGCCGGCGATGGTGGTGCAACCAACTTGTAGACCTGCCGGCGATCCTGCTCGTACTCGACGATCTCTTCCTGCGCCAGGATCGGCCACACCCCGATCTTGCGAATCGCCCCGACACCGCCGGGCGCCGGATCACCTTGGCGGGTCCAACTCGAACGAACGACCACCGGCTTGGCCCAGCTAGACCAGTCGGCGCCGTCGGCCAGCAGCCGGAACACCGTCGCAGCGGGCGCACTAGTGGTCCGGTTGACCTCGAAGGAAAACTTACGACCAGACATAGCCGCGTACCCTACCGCGAAGGCAATGGCTGCCGAGACCGGGCGGTGAGGATTCCGCAGCCAGGCCGGTGAAATCCAGCACGCGGCGGCGCGCCCACGTGCATACTCACCGTGTGAGTCCGGGGGGCCAACGCGGACCCGCGACTGACACATTGGGGGAATTCTCAAGCGTGATGAAAAGCTCTGACGGACAGGCTATTTCGAATCTGTCCGATGGCTTCGAAGGGCATGGTGAGGTGCGGCGATTCCATCGGTACACGCGCGCGCCGCTGGCGGTGTGCGCCGCCCTGCTATTGCTCTGCGGCTGCGGCAAGCCAATGGATCCAGCTGCGTCAAAACCCGGCGCGACCGGCAACGCCGTCACCACGACCGGTGGCAACAATGCACTGATCAAGGTGAAAAGCCAGCGCGTGCTGGAAGACGCCGTCAACGCCAACGCCCCCGGCTGCTCGGCCGCGGTGGGATCCAAGGGAAACATCGTCTGGGCTGGAGTACGCGGCCTTGCTGACACAGCGACCGGCGACAGGATCACCCCCGACACCTTGTTCGACATCGGCTCGGTGTCCAAGCAGTTCACCGCCGCCGCGATCCTGTTGCTCAACGACGCAGGAAAGCTCACGCTCGACGATCCGCTCGCGCAACACATGCCCGAATTTCCGAAATGGGCCTCCACCGTCACGATCGCCGAGCTGATCCACCAGACCAGCGGTATCGCCGAGTACGAGGGACTACTCGCAAAGCAGGGGTTCGGAGCCAATGACCGCACCACCCAGGATCAAGCGGTGCAGGCGCTGGCAGCAGTGCCGCAGCTGAATTTCAAGCCGGGCAGCCAATTCGGATATTCGGACTCCAACTATCTGCTGCTCGGGGAGATCGCCCATCGAGTGTCGGGGGAGCCGCTGCCCCAACTCCTGCGCGCAGAGATCTTTGGTCCGCTCGGTCTGGGGATGGTGGTGGATCCGGTCGGACAGATTCCGCATAAAGCCGTCTCATATACGGGCGGCAGCGACGGATATCGAGTGACCACATCGGCATGGGAGCAGATCGGCGACGGCGCGATCCAAGCGACGTCCGGCCAGCTGGTTAAGTGGGCGGACAACTACCGAACCGGCCGCGTGGGCGGACCGCGGCTGCTCGATGAGCAACTGTCCGGGGCGGTGGAGATCGGACCCGGCATCCCGGTGCATTACGGCGCGGGCATCTATATCAAGGCTGACGGCTCGCTCGACCACGACGGCGCCTCAACCGGTTTCGTCACAGCGTTTCGCGTCAGCAAGGATCGGCTGACGTCCGTCGCCGTCAGCTGCAACACCGACGACCAGATCCCGGAAGCCCTGGCCGACTCGATAGCGAAGCTCTGGACGTAGTGGATGGCGACCGGAAGCGCCATCATTCACGGTATGGCGAAACGGCCGATGCTCCTTCTCGCGATCGTGGTGTTGCTCAGTGCCTGCAGCGGTGGTCAGCAGTCGGCGCCGAAAACGACCACCTCCGCGGCCACCGCGGTCAACGAAGCCGCCAAGGTCGCTAGCCAGAAAGTGCTGAACGACGCCATCGACGAGGGGGCTCCGGGATGCTCGGCTGCGGTGGGCGTCGAGGGAAAGGTGGTCTGGACAGGTGTGCGCGGCCTGGCTGACCTGTCGACTGACGCCGCGATCACCACAGACACGGTGTTCGACATTGCATCGGTGTCCAAGCAGTTCACTGCCACCGCACTGCTGTTGCTCGTCGATGCCGGAAAGCTGACCCTCGACGACCCGGTGTCCCGGCAGCTGCCCG
Source organism: Mycobacterium montefiorense (assembly GCF_003112775.1). Lineage (GTDB taxonomy): Bacteria > Actinomycetota > Actinomycetes > Mycobacteriales > Mycobacteriaceae > Mycobacterium > Mycobacterium montefiorense. The sequence continues at coordinate 946,644 of NZ_BFCH01000018.1, forward strand.
AGCTACCGCCGTGGGCGGCCACCGTGAACGTCGGTCAGCTGATGCACCAGACCAGCGGCATCCCCGACTACATCGGTCTGCTCGAGGCACAGGGATTTCAATTCAGCGACCACACGACCGAAGAACAAGCATTGCGTGCAGTGGCCGTTTTGCCGAAGCTGAGGTTCGCGCCCGGCTCCCAGTTCGAGTACTCGAACTCGAACTATCTGCTGCTCGGCGAGATCGTCCATCGGGTTTCGCAGGAACCATTGCCACTATTCCTGGCCCAGCAGATTTTTCATCCGCTCGACCTCGCGATGGTCTTGGATCCAACCGGACAGATTCCCGGCAAGGCCGTCGGCTATGAATCGGACAGCGACGATTACCACGCCGTATCGTCGGGCTGGGAACAGGTCGGTGACGGTGGAATCCAGACCACACCAACCCAACTGGTCAGATGGGCCGATAATTACCGAACCGGCCGGGTGGGCGGCCCCGAACTGCTACACGCACAATTGAGCGGTGCCGTTCTCACCGATTCAGGCGGCGGCGACAGGTACGGAGCAGGAATCTTCCTGCTTGCCAACGGAACACTCGATCACGACGGCGATTGGCCCGGATTCGTCACAGCCTTTCGGGTGAGCAAGGACCGAACGACGTCCGTCGCGATCAGCTGCAACACCGATGAGCAAGACCCGGAAACCCTAGCCGTGTCGATAGCAAAACTTTGGATGTAGTTCGACACCAAAGCTTTTCGAGGCAATTAGTCGTCCGCGGTCACACCGATGACAGTGCGGCCGTCCTCGAGTTCGACGTTGGTCAACGCCGACAGGAAGCGCCCCAGGCCGGCTTCGGAGATTTGGAACAATTCACCCGGACGACCTTCGACCGTCGAGATCTGCCCGGCGAACCGGGCGCCGAGTTGCTCGAGTTGCCAGTGCAGCGGGTGTCCCCGTAGGTGGGCGCCGAATACAGCCAGATCGACGCCGGTTCGGGTCAACAGTGTGGCCGCCGTACCGGTGAGTCGTGCGCCGATGTCGACAGCGATTTGGTCGTGAAAAGCCGGGACGACGATCGTCACTCCGAATGGAGTGCCCGCTTGTGTCGGCGCACTGGGAACGGTGACCGCGGCCATGTCGAGCAGATTGCAGAAGTTGGTGTAGGTCCCCATCCGGCGGTTTATCCCGACGGGATCGGCACCGACCTCGCTGAGCGTCGGATGTTCGGTGGTGGTGGGCAACAGCAACGCATCGAAGCCGTCGAGTAGGGACGCGGCGTCGACCCGCGCGTGTGCCAATGCGTCCAGGTCGGCGGCGAACGCCGGACCGGTGACCGCACGGGCCGCGGTGATGATCGACGAAACTACGGGATCAGCGCTTGCCGGTGCGCCGCCAAGGAATTCGCCGACCGCCGCGTATCGTTCGGCGACCAGTGCGCCGTCGTAGAGCAGCAAGGCCGCATCCAGCAACACCGAGATATCGAGCGGTTTGACACTCAGCCCGGCATCGACGGCAAGGCGCACCGAGTGCTCGAACGCGTCGCGGTAGCCGGGACGCAGCGCGGTGAGGTTCGCAGGCTCCGGAATTGCCAGCCGGGGAGCGGCGGGAGCGGCCAGCCGAACGTCGGCGGGCCAGGGGCGGCTGCGGGGGTCGCGCGCATCAGGGCCGGCCATCACGGCGACGGCGGCGGCAGCCAGCTCGAGGTCGGCGGCGAGGACACCGACGGCGTCGTAGCTGGCGCAGGCGGGGACGACCCCTTGCGTGGGGACAATGCCGAGCGTGGGTTTGATGCCGACCAGATCGTTGAGTGCGGCGGGAACCCGAATCGATCCCGCGGTGTCGGTGCCGATGCCGATATCGGCGATGCCCAGCGCGACGGCGACTGCGGGACCGGAACTGGAACCTCCCGAGACCAAACCCGGATGGCGCGAATTGCGCACGGCCCCATACGGACTGCGGGTGCCGGCCAGCCCACAACCGAATTGGTCGAGGTTCGTCTTGCCGAGGACGACGGCTCCCGCATTCCGGAGTCGTTCGATCGCGACCGCGGTGGTTGCCGGCTGGTAGGCGAACTCTCGGCACGCCGCGGTGGTCGGTAGACCCGCGACGTCAATGTTGTCCTTGACGGCAACCAACAGTCCCGCCAGGGGCAAACGCAGTCCCGCGCCGACTTGTTGTTCGACCGCTGCGGCGTCTCCGAGCACATCGTCTCGATCGCGCAGCGTGATCCAGACCTCCGGCCGGTCGGCCTCGGCGATTCGCCGGTACGCGGCGATCACCCGGCCGGTGGGCGAGAGATGCGTTGCCACCGAAGTCTTCACAGCACGTGGGGTGCGATGAGGACCGCGGCGCCCGACACCGCGAAACCGATCAGGAACGCGATAACCGTAAAGCCCATCACCTGACGCACATTGAGCTTTGCGATCGCCAGCACCGGCAACAACCAGAACGGCTGAACCATGTTCGCGACCCCCTCACCGACCGCCACCGACATCGACATCAGCCCCAGGTATGCCGGCGAGTGTTGGCCGATGGCCAGCGCCGAGCCCACCGCGATCGGCCCCTGCACCGCCCAGTGCCCGCCACCGGACGGTACGAACAGCGAGATGATGACCGAGCCAACGAACGTCAGGAACGGGAGCGTGAACTGATCCGCACCTCGCACCAGGGCTTCGGCGAGCACCGTCTGCAACGCTCTGCCCGACCCCGGCGGCAAGTAGCCCAGCAGACCGGCGATCCCGCCATACAACGGATATTGCAGTAGCAGTGGGCCGGACACCTTCGCCGCACCAGAGAACGCGCGGATAAACCGAATCGGCGTACCGTGCAGCAACGCGCTGGTGACGGTGAACAACATGATCATCGACGAAATGTTCAGCGAAAAGCCGCTCAGCACGAAATACGTTATGCCCGCGGCGAACACAAGCACATTGAGAATCCACAGATTCTCCAGCCGCTCGGCGAACGTCTGTGCGCGCTGCGGCGCATCAGGCGTGGGCTCTTCGTCGAACACCGCGGGATCGGGTTCCAGAGTTTCATCGGGCGCCATCCGCCAGATCGTGACCGCGACCAGTGCCACCACAGCGACGACGGCGATCCAGCTGTAGGGCTCAAAGATCGTCAACCTCAGCGGCACGATCGTTCCGGTCATCTTGTGAATCACGTTGATGGGGCTGGTCGTATCGGTGTTGGCCAGCGCGATCGATGAGGACAGACCCTGCGTCCACACGAGGTAGCCCATGAACCCCGACGCGATCAGGTAGCCGAAATGCACGCCGGGAAGCCGTTTTGCGACCTGCCGCGCAATCAGCGCGCCGGACACCAGACCCAATCCCCAGTTCAACAACGAGAAGACGCTGCTGACGCCGAAGCACAGCAAGGCTCCCTGAGCCTGGTTCGTCGGCTTACTCGCCAGGGCAATGATGGCCCGTTTCACGATGGGCGCCTCGGCCAGTGTGTAGCCGGTCACCAATACGAGCACCATCTGGAACGCGAAGGTGAAGATGTTCTGCGAACCCCACACTCCGCCGTACCACGCTTTCAGCGCGCCGGCGGGCGTGGCGTCCCGGACGAATACCGCAACCAGTGCGACCACGATGAGTGTCAGGATCACCGCGAACAAATACGGGTCTGGCATCAAGCGTTCGACATACCGGACGCAGAGCATCGTGAAGCGCTGCATGAGGCCGCGACGGCCGACATGCTCGCTCTTTGTGGTCGTCATTGCCCGCCTTTACCGCGATACCTGCGCCCGCGTACTAGTCGCGTCGAATAGTTGAATCGCTCAGGTAACTCTAGATTGGTGGCCGGCAGATGGCTTTAGACGAACTCGTAGACAAAGACAACGACGATTGCCACTGCCAGCAGGATCAAACCGGCGACGATAACCATTCGGACAACGCGGGATTGGCGATGGAACCAGTGTTGCATTTGGGTGAAGCGCCAATCGGTCCACGCGTAAGCCCGCGCCGCCCACATGGCTTCGACCGCCAGCAGCCGGAAGGCGATCAGTAGCGCCGGGATACCGAACTCGGGAAGCAACACGGTGAGCGGAATGGAAGCGACGAGCAGCACGCCGCCCAGGACGGCGAGGCCCGCCCGGATCGGCATCGCTCTGGCCTGCCCGCGGGTGCGGTTGGCGAGCACCCGGGCCAGTGCGTCGTCACGGGTCTGGGGGTGCTGATCGCGTGTGTCCACGTTGCTCCTCTGGGCTTCCGCGGCGGTTTCGGCTGGGACTATATCCGAAGCTCGGATTCGCGGGGCAGGCCCTGGGCACACCTAGACTGCGAACATGGATGACGGTTCCCGACAGGACTCCGTGGCTCCAAAAGGCCTGCTACGAATAGAGGATTGCCTGGACGCCGATGGCAACATCTCTTTGCCGCCGGGAACCACACTGATTTCTCTGATCGAGCGCAACATCACAAACGTCGGTGATGCCGTGGCGTATCGCTACCTGGACTACGGACGCTCGGAAGGCCACACCCTCGAAGTGACCTGGGCCCAACTCGGTGTCCGATTGCTGGCCATCGCCGCGCGCATCCAGCGGCTGGCGAGCGAGGGTGATCGCGTGGCGATCCTTGCGCCGCAAGGCATCGACTACGTCGCCGGCTTCTACGCGGCGGTCAAGGCGGGAACCATCGCGGTGCCGCTGTTCGCCCCCGAATTGCCAGGTCATGCCGAGCGGCTTGCGACGGCGCTTCGCGATTGCGAGCCGACCGTGGTGCTGACGACCGCGGCCGCGAAAGACGCGGTGCAAGACTTTCTGATCCATGGCACGCACCTGCAAAAACCGGCTGTCCTGGTCATCGATCGAATCCCCGATTCGGCGGGGGAGTCGTTCGTCCCCGTGGAGTTGGGTGTCGACCGGGTTTCCCACTTGCAGTACACCTCGGGCTCGACCCGGCCGCCGGTCGGCGTGGAGATTACGCACCGGGCCGTGGGCACCAACCTGACGCAGATGATCCTGTCGATCGACCTGCTGAACCGGAACACGCACGGAGTGAGTTGGTTGCCGCTCTACCACGACATGGGGCTGTCGATGATCGGCTTTCCCGCAGTGTACGGCGGCCATTCCACCCTGATGTCGCCGACGGCGTTTGTGCGTCGGCCGCAGCGGTGGATTCAGGCGTTGTCGGCAGGGTCGCGCGAAGGCAATGTCGTCACCGCCGCGCCCAACTTCGCCTACGAGTGGGCCGCGCAACGCGGCCTGCCCGCGGCGGGCGACGACATCGACCTGAGCAATGTCGTATTGATCATCGGCTCCGAGCCGGTCAGCATCGAGGCGATTGCGACGTTCAACAAAGCGTTCGCACCCTACGGGTTGCCGGGCACGGCATTCAAGCCCTCGTACGGCATCGCGGAGGCGACGCTGTTGATCGCGACAATCGAACCCGCTGCAGAAGCAAAAGTTGTCTACCTGGACCGGGATCGGCTGGGCGCGGGCCGCGCGGTGCGCGTCGGCGCCGATGCCCCCAATGCCGTTGCCCAAGTCTCGTGCGGCCGGATCGCTCGCAGTCTGCGGGCTGTGATCGTGAACCCGAATACCGCTGCCGAGCTACCCGACGGCGCGGTCGGCGAAGTCTGGCTGCAGGGCGCCAACGTTGGCCGGGGCTATTGGGGACGCCCGGAAGAAACCGAGCGGACATTCCACGCGCTGCTGCAATCGCAGCTGCCCGACGCCAGTCGCGCCGAAGGATCGGCGGTCGGAAGCTGGTGGCTGCGCACCGGTGACTTGGGCGTCTATCTCGACGGGGAGATCTACATCGCCGGCCGTATCGCGGATCTGGTGACCATCGACGGCCGCAACCACTACCCGCAGGACATCGAGGCCACCGCCGCCGAGGCGTCGCCGATGGTGCGGCGCGGCTATGCGACGGCATTCGCTGTGCCGCACAACGAGGTGCCGGAGACCGACGGCAGCGTGGTGATCATCGCCGAACGCGCGGCGGGCACCAGCCGCGATGACCCGCAGCCGGCAATCGAGGGGATCAAGGCCGCGGTCCTACACCAGCACGGTGTCACCGTCTCCGACGTGCGCCTGTTGCCGGCCGGCGCCATTCCCCGCACCACCAGTGGGAAACTGGCTCGCCTCGCCACCCGTACGCAGTACCTCAATGGCACGCTGGGCGCTCACTAGCGACCCGGTCGAGTGGCATTCTGACGCTATGGGTCTACTCATCCGGCTGGCGGAATTCCTGATTCTGCTGCTGCCGCTGGTGGGTCTGGTTATCGGCGCGGTACGCGCGTTCGGTGCCAACAAGCGCCGAGCGCCCGAAGCGACGGAGTCTGCGGCGGTGCCGCCCGAACCGACCGCCAACAGCCAGGCCGCCCAGTGGCAATCGGTGCGACGGATCGTGGAGGAGCACAGCCGCACCGACACACGCTGGCTGTCCTACGAACTCGACCTCGCCAAACTGCTCGACTTCCCGGCGATGACGGATCTGCGTGATCCGCGCACCGCTGCCTTTCACAAAGCCAAGCTACGGGCAGACCTGCTGCGACCTATTAAGGCCGAAGATCTCCTCGACGACCGGGACGCCGCCACGAAATATCAAGTCGCCGTGGAGGACTACGCGACCGCGTTCAACCTCGCCGAGGCGGAGGCGATACGCAGGCGGCGCAACGACTTCTCGCGCGACGAACAACAGCGGATTGCTCGCGCCCAGAGTCTGTTGAGGATGGCGTCGGACTCGGCCGCCGCGCCGCAGGAGCGTCGCACTGCCTACGAGTCGGCACGTAGAGAACTCGATGGCTTGATCGTGTTGCCGACAAGCGCTCAGGCCAGCATCGAACGCGGGATCTCCGGTGAGATCGAGGGATAAGTCGCGCGGGCGTGTCACGATGACGAGATGACGATGCCCGGCCAGCCGGCCCAGCCCGATGGGGTGCTCACCGGCTATCCCGTCACTCCGCCACCGCTGCCTGGCCCGGTCACCTTCGACCAGCAGTGGAGCGACCTGACGTTCGTCCACTGGCCGGTGCAACCCGACAGCGTCGCGCATCTGTACCCACCCGGGACGCGACCCGACGTTTTCGCCGACGGGCTGACCTATGTGGCATTGGTCCCGTTCATGATGATAGGCACCAAAGTCGGTACCGCACTGCCGCTTCCGTACTTCGGCGGCTTCGCGGAAACGAATGTCCGGCTGTATTCGCTGGACGACGCCGGACGGCACGGCGTCCTGTTCCGGTCGCTGGAAACGGCTCGCCTGGCCGTCGTACCCGTCACCCGGATCGGCCTTGGCGTCCCCTACACCTGGGCGAAGATGCGGATCACGCGCGACGGCGACAATATCTCGTATAACAGTGTGCGGCGGTGGCCGCGCCGCGGCCTGTGCAGCCGGCTGACCGTCGCGATCGGCGACGCGGTGGAACCGACGCCGCTGGAGGTCTGGCTGACCGCCCGCTGGGGCGCGCACACGCACAAGGCCGGCCGAACCTGGTGGGTGCCCAACGAGCACGGGCCGTGGCCGTTGCGTGCGGCCGAAATAGTTGAGCTCAGCGACGAACTGATCGACGCGAGTGGGGTGCGGCCGGCCGGCGATCGCCTGCGCGGTCTTTTCTCGCCGGGTGTACGAACCCGCTTCGGCCGCCCCTGCCTGGTTCGGTGACGCGGCCGCGATCTCACGGGATGGTGTAACCGCCGTCAATGACGATGTCGGAACCGGTCATGTAGCTGGACGCGTCGCTGGCCAGGTAGACGTAGAGGCCGGTGAGTTCGTCGGGCCGACCGATGCGGCCGAGCGGAATCTTCGGCTCCCACAGCCGGTGATACTCCGCCATCGGTTCGACGAGTTCGGTGAGAATGTAGCCCGGGCTGACGCTGTTCACCCGGATGTTGTGCGGCGCGAGCTCGATGGCCATCGCCTTGGTCAGTTGGATGACTGCGGCCTTGGAGGTGCAGTAATGGCCCGCCGGTTGCGGGATGTTGATGATGTGGCCCGACATCGAGGCGGTGTTGATGATGGCGCCGCCGCGGCCTTGGGCGACCATTGCCCGGGCGGCCGCCTGCGCGGTCAGGAATACGCCGGTCACATTGGTGTCCTGGATGGCCCGGAATTCCTCTGGCGACATGTCCAGCATTGCCTTCAGATTGATGATCCCCGCGTTGCAGACGGCGATGTCGATGCCACCCAACTCCGCGATCACCTGATCAACCATTCGCGTCACCTGATCCGGCTGGGTCACGTCGCAAGGGATCGGGATGACCCTGCCGCCGGCCGAGGCGAGCTCGGCAGCGACCTTGTCCAGCACCTCGGAATGCCGCGCCGCGATGGCTACTTGGGCACCCGCTTGCAGGTATGCCTGCGCCACCTTTTTGCCGATGCCACTGGACGCCCCGGTCACCAAAGCCGACCTGCCGCGCAGCTCAAACAAGTCCAGCACGCTCATTCAATATCCCTATCCAGACGAGGCTTCAAAAAACCAGAACACGTTCTAGTGTGTCCGCTATGGGCAACTTCAGCAGGGCCGAAATCGAGCAAGCCGTCGAGCACTACACCACTGTGGCGGAAGGGTGCAGCGCTTCTGGCGACTGGGCGCCTTTTGCGGATCTGTTCACTGAGGACGTTGTCTACATCGAACACCATTACGGTGTCTTCCACGGACGCGAGGCGGTCAGGGAATGGATCGTTGCCGTCATGGCCCCGTTCCCGCACATGCGTTTTCCCAGTGACTGGATCGCCTATGACGACGACAATGACGCCGTTGTCATCATGATCAAGAATCTGCTCGATCACCCGACCGACCCGAACGAGGAACCGTTCTGGTTCCCGAACTGGACTCGCCTGGTGTACGCCGGAAATGGCCTGTTCTCCAGCGAGGAGGACATCTACAACCCGAACCGCGATGCGCCGGGCGCTGTCGCGGCCTGGATGCAGGCCGGCGGGCAGTTTGCGTCAACCGAGTTCCTGCAACCCAACCCCAGCTAGGCCTTCGGAGAAACCACGGAGAGGTCCGGCTGTCGTTTCCGGCGCCGGGACCGTACCGCCGACAGCGCCTGCTCCCAGGCGATCAACGTCGTCGCCTTGAGGTTTGCCGGCTTGGCACTGTCTCGGGAGAGCAGCGCGGCGGCAGCGGCTTTCGTGCTTGCCGACGCCTTCGACAGGTGGCCGGAGTCGAATGGTGGCTGCGGGTCGTATTCGATCGCGAGCTGGATCGCCTTGGCTCTGCCTTCGCCGCCGATCTCACCGGCCAGCCAGAACGCGAGGTCGAGTCCCGCGGACACCCCCGCGCTGGTGACGACGTTGTCCTGGCGCACGACCCGCTCGTCGCCGACCGGGGTGACGCCGAATCCCTTCAGCAGGGGGAGCGCCATCCAATGCGACGTGGCCCGCCGGCCCTCGAGCAGACCGGCCGCGGCCAGAATCACCGACCCCGAGCACACCGACGCCGTCCAGCGAGCGGTTCGATGCGCCCCGCGCAGCCAGTCCAGCAACACCTCGTCGCGCGCGTGCACCGTGCTCGACGCGCCACCGGGGACGAGAATGATGTCGGGCGAAGGGGTTTCGGCCAGCGAGTGCGTGGCGCCGATGACCAGCACGCCGGAGTCGGCGGTGATCGGCCCGGATTCGCGCCAGACGAACCGCACCTCGGCGCCCGGCAGGTTGCGCAGCACCTCATACGGGCCGATCATGTCCAGCGCGGTGAATCCGGGGTAGGCCACGAATGCGATTTGGGTCATCGTGGGTGTCCTTTCTGACTGAGCCTCAACTAAGCAAAGGTCTTGCGGTATTGGTCTGGCGAAATGCCAACACGGCGAATGAAGTTGCGCCGCATCGTTTCCGCGGTGCCGAAGCCGCACCGCACCGCGATGACAACGACGGTGTCGTCGGTCTCTTCCAACTGCCGGCGCGCGGCCTCGGTGCGGACACGTTCGACGTAGTGGCCGGGAGCCTCGCCCACCTCGTCGGTGAACACCCGGGTGAAATGACGAGGGCTCATCGTCGCCCGGCGGGCCAAATCTCCGATGCTGTGCGCGGCGCCCGGCTGCGCCTCGATGGCTTCCTGCACCTCGCGGATGCAGGCGCGTTTGGCCCGCGGTACCCACACCGGCGCAGCGAACTGGGTCTGTCCGCCGGGGCGACGCAGATAGAGCACCATCCAGCGGGCGACCGTCTGTGCGATTTCGGTTCCGTGGTCGTCCTCGACCAGCGACAGTGCGAGGTCGATGCCCGCGGCCACCCCCGCGGCGGTCCACACCACCTCGGAGCTTCTGATGAAGATCGGATCGGGGTCGACATCCACGGCGGGGAACTGCTTGGCAAGACGCTCGGCGAACGCCCAGTGGGTGGTCGCGCGGCAGCCGTCCAGCAGTCCAGCCTCGGCTGCGAGAAACGCGCCGGTGCAGACGGTGACGATGCGGTGGGCGGTGCCGGCGACGGCCTTGATCCAGGCCACCAGCTCCGCGTTCGACCGCGCGGCGTCGACCCCGCCGCCGCCGGGCAGCACGACGGTGTCGATCTGCTCATGCGGGTCTGGCAGCGGGCTGCCCACGAACGCGAGACCGGTTCCGGTGTGGATCGGCTGGCCGTCGACCGAGACAAGGCTGACGTCGTATCCACCGTTGGTCAGCACTGATGCGCCGGTGAACACGTCGTGCGGCCCCACCACATCGAGTGCCTGGACACCCGGGAAGCCGACGATGACCACCTTGCGAACCATGGATTCAGTGTTGGCCCGAGCGGGGCGTGTCGTCTAGGCCTGGTACCCCACGAATTAGGACATCTGGACCTGACCCCAGGCAGTTCGATCGGCCTTGGCAGACTGTTGCCATGGCACAGATAACCCTGCGTGGAAATGCGATCAACACCGTCGGCGAGCTTCCCGCCGTCGGATCTAAAGCCCCAGCCTTTAATTTGACCGGCTCCGACCTCGGCGCGGTCACCAGCGACCAGTTCAGCGGTAAGTCCGTGTTGCTGAACATCTTTCCGTCCGTCGACACCCCGGTGTGCGCGACGAGCGTGCGGAAATTCAACGAGCGCGCCGCTTCAGGCGGTGCGACCGTGGTGAACGTGTCGAAGGATCTGCCGTTCGCGCAGAAGCGCTTCTGCGGCGCGGAGGGAATCGAGAACGTCACCACTGCGTCGGCATTCCGCGACAGCTTCGGCGAGGACTATGGCATCACGATCACCGACGGCCCGATGGCCGGGCTGCTGGGCCGCGCCGTCGTGGTGATCGGCGCCGACGGCAACGTTGCCTACGCGCAACTGGTCCCCGAGATCGCCGAGGAGCCCGACTACGACGCGGCGCTGGCAGCGCTGGGCTGACCTTCGGTCATAACCCGAGCAGTCGGACCGTTTCGGCTCGCATGTCGACTTTGCGCACTTTTCCGGTGACGGTCATCGGGAACTCGTCGACGATGTGGACGTAGCGGGGAATCTTGTAGTGCGCGAGCTTCCCCGCACAGAAGGCCCGGACGGCTTCGGCGTCTAACGGCCGACGGTCTGGCCGCATTTTGATCCAGGCACAGACTTCCTCGCCGTACTTGGCGTCGGGAACGCCGACGACCTGCACGTCATCGATATCGGGGTGGCTGTGCAGAAAGTCCTCGATCTCGCGCGGATAGAGGTTTTCGCCGCCCCGGATCACCACGTCCTTGATGCGCCCGACAATCGCGCAATAGCCGTCGTCCCGCATCACCGCGAGATCGCCGGTGTGCATCCAGCCGTCGTGATCGATGACCTCGCGGGTTTTGTCATCGTCGTGCCAGTAACCCAGCATCACCGAGTAGCCGCGAGTGCAGAGTTCGCCCGGGCGTCCGCGCTTGACGATATCGCCGGTCCCGGCGTCGACCACCTTGATCTCGACATGCGGATGAGCCCGGCCCACGGTGGCGGTCCGGTGCGCCAGGTCGTCGTCGATCAGGGTCTGGCAGGACACCGGGGACGTCTCCGTCATGCCGTAGGCGATGGACAGCTCCGACAAGTTCAGTTCGTCGACGCAGCGCCGCATCACCTCCACCGGGCATGACGCACCTGCCATGATCCCGGTCCGCAATGACGACACGTCGCGGCCGGCGAGGTCGGGATGGCCGAGCATCGCGATGAACATCGTGGGCACACCGTAGAGGCCGGTGCAGCGCTCGGATGCGATCGCTTGTAGCGTCGCGGCGGCATCGAACCCGGCCGCCGGAATCACCATGGTCGCTCCATGGGTGGTGCAGCCCAAGTTGCCCATCACCATGCCGAAGCAGTGATAGAAGGGCACGGGGATGCACAGGCGGTCCCCGGGTCTGAGCCTGATGCATTCGGTGACGAAGAACCCGTTGTTGAGGATGTTGCGGTGCGACAGGACTGCCCCTTTGGGGGAACCCGTTGTACCCGAGGTGTATTGGATGTTAATCGGGTCCGATGGCGTCAATGCCGCCAGCCGGCAGCGCAATTCGTCATCGGATACGTCATCGGCGTGCTGCCGCAGCTGGTCCCAATCATCGGTACCCAGGAACACCACGTCGACCAATCCCGGCACCCCGGAACGCACGTCGGAAATCATCCGGCGGTAGTCGGAGGTCTTGAAGGTCGTTGCCGACACCAACAGTCGAGTATCAGAATCTCGCAGCACATGCGACAACTCGTGCGTGCGATACGCGGGATTGACTGAGACGAGAATTGCGCCGATCTTGGCGGTGGCGTACTGAAGGATGACCCATTCCGGGCAGTTCGGAGACCAGATCCCGACTCTGTCTCCGCGCTGGATGCCGATAGCCATCAATGCGCGGGCCAGGCAGTCGATTTCGGTGTTGAGTTCGGTGTAGGTCCACCGCCTGCCGCCGGACACATCGACAAGCGCCTCGGTGTTCGGGTACGTCAGCGCGGTGCGCTCGAAGTTCGCCCCGATCGTCTCGTCCAGCAGGGGAGTATCGACGGGCCCCGCATCGTAGGAATCGGCGGCTGCGTACCGACGCCGCAGCTCGGTTTTGAGCACCTTGCCATTGGCATTGCGCGGCAATGCTTCCACCACCACGACACGGCGGGGACGCTTGTAGGCAGCCAGATATACGCGGCAGTGCGTCTCGATCTCGGCGTCGGTCGGCGGATCCGCGGGATCGCGCGGGACGACCACCGCCATCGGGATCTCGCCCCATTTCGGGTCGGGCACCCCGATGACCGCGACCTCGGCGACCTTGACGTGCGCTGCCACGACGTTCTCCACCTCGGCGCTGTAGATGTTCTCTCCGCCCGAGATGATCATGTCTTTCCTGCGGTCGACGACATAAATGTAACCGTCACCGTCGCGCCGGACCAGATCGCCGGAATGAAACCAGCCGCCACGAAATGCCTCGGCGGTTTCGATGGGCCTGTTCCAGTATTCCTTCATCACCAACGGTCCGAGATAGACGATCTCGCCGATTTCGCCCGGCGCGACGTCATTCATCTCGTCATCGACAATGCGGACCTCGACGCCCAGCATCGGGGTGCCCACCGATCCAATCTTGCGGATCGCGTCCTCTCCACTCAGCAGGCAGGTGATCGGGCTGCACTCGGTCTGCCCGAAGGCGGCGATGACCTCGGCGTCCGGAAAAGCGTCGAACATATTGCGCAGTAACGTGGTTGACGCGGGCGCCGCGCCCCACCAAACGCGTCGCAGCCGGCTGAGATCGAACGACCGCAGGTCCGGCAGTGCACAAACCCGCTGCCACTGCGCCGGCGTCATCCAGCACGACGTGACCCGCTCGTCGGCGATCGTCCGCATGGTCGCCTCGGGGTCGAAGCCGCCCGAGGGCGCAACGACGACCGTACCCCCGGTGAGGAACGTCGGGAACATCCCCGACACACCGGCGACGTGGAACAGCGGCGCATGCGCCATCCAGCAGTTGTCGTCCCCGCGAAGACCGAGCGTCGCGATCACGCTGACGGCATGCAGGTACAGGTTGCGATGGGTGATCACCGCGCCCTTCGGAAAGCCCGTGGTACCCGACGTGTACATGATGAACGCGGGCGCCTCGTCCGCAACCGTGACGTCGGGGGCGAGACCCGCTGCCGCGGCGATAAGCTCATCGAGGCCGTCGCCGATCGTGAGGACGGTGTGGACCGACGGTGCTTTGCCGCGCGCCTGCGTGACGACCGGTGCGCACGCCCGATCGGTGACCACGGCGACTGTGCCACTGTCCGCCAGCACGTAGGCGATCTCGTCGGCGACCAGACGGAAGTTGACGGGCACCGCAACGGCACCCAGACGCAGTGTGGCGAGCCAGGCTTCGATCAGCTCGAGGCAATTGAGGCCGACCACTGCGACTCTGTCGCCCCGGCGAACTCCGCTCGCGGACAGCACATTCGCCAGACGTGTCACTCGCTCGTCGAGTTCCGCGAAAGTACACCGTCGGCGTGGGTCGACGAAGGCGAGGCTGTCGGACCGCACGCTGGCATTCCGGGCCAGGACGTCGCTGAACGTGATGCCGGTATCGGCCACGAAATTCCTACAGGCCCGCGCGGTCGGCGAGCAGCGCGCGGTGGCGGGCGCTGCTGCCGAAGAGCGCCTCGCAGCTCTTTGCCCGGCGGAAGTACAGGTGCAGATCGTGTTCCCAGGTGAAGGCGATGCCGCCGTGCACTTGGATCGCGTTGCCGGCGCACAACGCGTAGGTTTCCGCGGCCTGCGCCTTGACCAACGGAGCCGCGATCTGCAGCTCTTTGCCGGTGGCAGCGCTCATCGCGGCGAACATCACCGCCGCGCGAGTCGCATCGATCTCGATCAGCATCTCGGCGCAGGCGTGCTTGATCGCCTGAAACGAACCGATTGGACGGTCGAATTGCTCTCGGCTGCAAGCATATTCGACCGAAAGATCCAGACAGGCCTGCGCGCCACCGAGCATCTCGGCAGCCAGCAGTACCCGCGCCACGTCGAGCACCCGATGGACATCGTCCGGCGTGCCCGCCGACAAGGCATCGGCGGGGGCCTGCGCCAGCTGTAGCTTCGCGACGGGGCGGGTGATGTCGAACGAGGGCAGCGGCACAACCGTGACGCCAGGAGAGTCGGCGGCCACCACGTGCAGGCTGACCGCGCTGTCGTCGATCACGGCCGGGACGACGAAAAGATCGGCGATGCGGCCGTGTAATACGGCGGTGCACTCGCCGGTGAGCACCGGGCCGTCGCCGTGCCGCTGCGCCCGAACGGTAGCCGCGGACGCGTCCGTCGCCTGGTAACCGGTGGCGGCGAACGCGCCGATCTGCTCGCCGGAAAGCAACCGCGGCAGCAGGCTCTTGCGCTGCTCGTCATCGCCCAGCCGCAGAATCGCTTCGATGGCGAACGTCGTCGCGGCGAACGGAACAGGGGCCAGTGTTCGGCCCAGTTCGCCGAACGCGATCGCGGTCTCGACGAGCGTGGCGCCTACTCCGCCATACTCCGGTGGCGTGTGTAGCCCCGGTAGCTCCATCTCGCCGCACAGCCGTTGCCAGAGCCGGCCGTCGTAGCCGTCGGCTTCTCTGATGCGCGCGCCACCGGCATGGTCGCGCAGGAAGCCCCGCAACGATGCGCAGAAGTCGTCTTGTTCGGTGCTGTAACGGAAGTCCATTGAGTGTTTCAGCCCTGCCTGGCTTCCCGACGTGGTTCCTTGGGGAGCCCGAGTAGTTGCTCGCCGATCAGATTGCGTTGGATTTGCGAACTGCCGGCGTAGATCGTGGCTGCCCGGGAGTAGAGCAGCTCGTCCATCCAGCAAGCGGGGGAGTTAGGCGTACCCGCTTCCGGGACCAGACGCGCCCCGCCGTTCCCGGGCCCCAGCGGGCCAAGCGCATCCAGCTCCAAGATTTCGGCCGCCAGATCGGTGTAACGGCGGAAGTATTCGCTCCAAATGACTTTGGTGATCGCGGCCTCGGCACCTGGCAGTCGCCCGTTCAGCGACAAGGTGAGGCCACGGTAGCCCCGGTACCGCATGATCTGTATCCGGGAAACGCACCACGCCAACCCATCTCGGATATGCGGGTCGGTGTTCATGCCGCGTTCGCGCGCGAGTTCGCACAGCCGGTCGAAGTCGCGACCGAAATCGATGGCCGCGGTGGTGAGTTGCGAACTGCGTTCGAAACCGAGCGCAGTCATCGCGGTGGGCCATCCGTTTCCCACCCCGCCCACGACGTTGGCAGATCCGGTGCGGGCATCGGTGAAGAACACCTCGCTGAATGACGAGTGCCCGGCCGCGTTGACGATCGGGCGCACCGCGACGCCGGGTTGCTCCAGCGGCACCAGCAAGAAGGACAGCCCCTTGTGCTTGGGCACATCGGGATTCGTGCGCACCAGAACGAAGATCCAGTTGGCGGTGAGACCGGCCGACGTCCAGATCTTCTGCCCGTTGATCACCCACTCATCGCCGTCGAGCACCGCCCGGGTTCGCACCGACGCCAGATCCGAACCGGCCTCGGGCTCCGAGAACCCCTGGCACCAACGATCTTCACCGCCCAGGATGCGTGGCAGAAAATGCTTCTTCTGCGCCTCGGATCCCAACGCGATCAGCGTATTGCCCAATAAATCGATCCCCAGCAGGTCGTTTTCCGCCCGCTCGGGCGCGCCGGCCCGGGCGAATTCCTCGGCCAGCACCACCTGTTCGATAGGTGACAGACCGCCCCCGCCGTATTCCGTCGGCCAGGACACGGCAACCAGGCCGCTGGCCGAAAGCGCACGCCGCCAACGCAACTCGAACGCTTCCCGCTCGGCCGGCGCCAATGCTCCGGGTCCCGACCAGCCGGCCGGCAGGTGTTGCGCCAGAAATGCGCGAATCCGGTACCGGAACGCTTCCGCCTCGGGCGGGTAGGTGATGTCCATTGATGGCGTCCGGCCTCACGGGCGCTGTTTGTGCGCGGGCAGGATCTCCGGCGCGGCACGCCAGTCGTCGAGTCCGTACTCGACCGTTCCGTACGAGAGCTTCCCGCCGGTGACCTCACCCCAGTGCGCGTGATTGAGCTGGTGGATCTTGAAGCAGCCGTCGAGTGCTGTGGTGAACCCCATGGCATCGACGGTCTGATTCACCGATTCCTTGATGAGCAGCGCAGCCACGGTGGGCAACTTGGCGATTCGACGGGCGAATTCGATGGTGCTGGCACCTAATTCGCTTGTCGCGAACACCTTGCTGACCATCCCCAGCGAGTGGGCTTCGTCGGCACCGATGCAGTCCCCGGTGAGCAGCAGCTCCTTTGCTTTGCGGGGGCCGAACTCCCACGGATGCCCGAAATACTCGACCCCACACATGCCCAGGCGGGTACCAACGACATCGGCGAACACGGCGTCCTCGCTTGCGACAATCAGGTCGCAGCACCAGGCCAGCATCAGGCCCGCTGACAGCACAGTGCCGTGTACCTGCGCGATGGTGATCTTGCGGAGATTGCGCCACCGCTTCGTATTTTCGAAGTAGTAATGCCACTCCTGACGATTGCGCGACTCCACCCCACCGAACGTGCCTCCGTTGCACTGATAGGTGGGGTGTTGGTCCGGCCCGGGTGAGCGTTCCCGGACATCGTCCGCCGATCCCAGGTCGTGGCCCGCGGAGAAGGCGGCTCCCGCTCCCCGCAGGATCACCACCCTGACCGTGTCGTCGGCTTCGGCAAGCTCGAAGGCGGCACCCAACTCGACCAGCATTCCGCGGGTCTGCGCGTTGCGCTGTTTGGGGCGATCCAGGGTGATCGCCGCGATACGACCGTCGTCGAATGTCTCGTATCCGATGAAGTCGAATTGCGGCGCGGAACTCTCCCGGCGATCGACCGGATGGAGTCCGGTGACATTCATGGCGGCTCCTTTTACTGCTTACTTCCCCCTGAACGGGTGACCTGTGCGAGGTTACGCGGCATTCCGTCAAGATGTCCATAGCCAATACGCGCGTATTTGGAGATTGCTCCGGTAAAACCCAAGCAAATTGGCTCTTGTGTGTAGCGAAGTATCTTGCTAGTACTGTGGTATACCTAGAGCAGCAGCCTCGAGGACGACGAGAAATTCAGAAGGGTTGACCCATGGAGATCGGAATGTTCCTGATGCCGGCCCATCCACCGGAGCGCTCGCTCTACGACGCCACCCAATGGGACCTGGACATGATCGAGCTGGCCGATCAGCTCGGGTACGTCGAAGCGTGGGTCGGCGAACATTTCACTGTGCCCTGGGAGCCGATCTGCGCGCCCGATCTTCTGTTGGCGCAGGCACTGCTGCGGACGAAGAACATCAAGCTCGCGCCCGGCGCGCATCTGCTGCCGTACCACCACCCGGTCGAATTAGCCCATCGGGTGGCCTATTTCGACCACCTCGCGCAGGGCCGATTCATGTTGGGTGTTGGGGCCAGTGGAATTCCGGGCGACTGGGCACTGTACGACGTCGACGGAAAGAACGGCGAGCATCGCGAGATGACTCGTGAAGCGCTCGAGATCATGTTGCGCATCTGGACCGAAGACGAGCCCTGGGAGCATCGCGGAAAGTACTGGAACGCCAACGGCATCGCGCCGATGTTCGAGGGCCTGATGAAGCGTCATATCAAGCCCTTCCAGAAGCCGCATCCGCCTATCGGGGTTACCGGGTTCAGTGCGGGCTCCGAGACTCTCAAACTTGCCGGCGAGCGCGGCTACCTGCCGATGAGTCTTGACCTCAACGCCGAATACGTCGCGACGCACTGGGACGCGGTGCTGGAAGGTGCGGCGCGCAGCGGTCGGACTCCGGATCGGCGTGATTGGCGACTAGTCCGTGAGGTTTTCGTCGCGGAGACCGATGAGCAGGCCTTCCGCTATGCCGTGGACGGCACGATGGGGCGCAACATGCGCGAATATGTACTGCCGACGTTCCGCATGTTCGGCATGACCAAGTTCTATAAGCACAATCCGTCGGTGCCCGATGAGTACGTGACGCCGGAATACCTCGCCGAGAACACCTTCGTGGTCGGCTCGGTCGAGACGGTGGTCGACAAACTCGAGGCCACCTATGACCAGGTGGGCGGATTCGGCCACCTCCTGGTGCTGGGATTCGACTACGTCGAAAACCCGGGGCCCTGGAAGGAGTCGCTACGGCTGCTGGCGGAAGAAGTCATGCCCAGACTCAACGCCCGCATCGCCAAGAAACCCCTCGCCGCGATCGTCTAGCGGTTTACCGGCCGGGAAGGGACACGCAATGGCGGATTGTCAGGTAACCGTTGACTATTCGGACGGAACGCACAAGACGATGCCGGTGCGAGGCGACCAGACCGTGCTGGATGCCGCCGAAGAACACGGCGTTGCCATCGTCAGCGAATGCCAAAGCGGGATTTGTGGTACCTGTGTCGCCAGCTGCACCGCCGGCCAGTACGAGATGGGTCGCACCGAGGGCCTGTCCGACGTAGAGCGGGCAGCGCGCAAGATCCTCACTTGCCAGACGTTCACCACCTCAGATTGCCGGATCGAACTGCAGTATCCGGCCGACGACAACGCGGCGCGCCTCGTTGCTTGTGACGGCGTGGTGACCGGCATCGACTTGTTGTCGCCCAGCACCGCAGTGCTGCGGGTGGATGTCTCATCGAAGATCGGGGCACTGAACTACCAGGCCGGGCAGTTCGCCCAGCTGCAGGTACCCGGCACCAACACGTGGCGCAACTACTCCTACGCGCATCCCGCTGACGGCAGCAGCCAACTGGAATTCATCATCCGGTTGCTGCCGGACGGGATGATGTCGAACTACCTGCGCGAGCGCGCCAGGCCGGGGGACCATATCGCGTTGCGGTGCAGCAAGGGCGCCTTCGTTCTGCGCCCCCTCGTTCGGCCGGTGATCCTGGTCGCCGGCGGCACAGGCTTGTCGGCGATCCTGGCGATGGCCCAGAGCCTGAGCTCGGATACCGCTCACCCCGTCTACCTGCTGTACGGAGTGACCTGCAATGAAGACCTGTGCAAGGTCGACGAGCTCAAGGCGTTGCGAGATCGCGTGACGGCCGTGCAGGTGCACATCATCGTCGCGCATCCGAACGCGCAATGGCATGGACCGACCGGGCTGGTCACGGATCTGCTGGACGAGCGAATGCTGTCCGGCGGCGACGCCGACGTCTATCTGTGCGGTCCGGCCCCGATGGTCGAAGCGACCCGAACCTGGTTGGACAACAACAGCTTTCACCGTGTTGGCCTCTATTACGAGAAATTCGTTCCCAGCGGGGTAGCGCGGCGCCGCGATCCGGCTCGACTCGACCACGCAAGTATCGACCTCGCCGAGGTACGCAGGCGCGGTCGCGGGACCGCGGTGGTCATCGGCGGCAGCATTGCCGGTATTGCCGCGGCGAAGGTGCTCACCGAGACCTTCGATCGGGTCATCGTTCTGGAAAAGGACGATCCACACCGCCGGCGCGAGGGCAGGCCGGGCGCGGCACAGGGCTGGCACCTGCACCACCTGCTGACCGCGGGGCAGATCGAGTTGGAGCGATTCTTTCCCGGCATCGTCGACGACATGGTGCGCGAGGGCGCATTCAAGGTCGACATGGCAGCGCAATACCGAATCCGGCTGGGAGGAAGCTGGAAGAAGCCTGGCACCAGCGACATTGAGATCATCTGTGCCGGCAGGCCGTTGCTCGAGTGGTGCGTGCGGCGCCGCCTCGACGGCGAGCCGCGGATCGACTTCCGGTACGAGTCGGAAGTGGACGACCTCGTGTTCGACCGGGCGAACAATGCCATCATCGGGGTTGCTGTCAGCAAGGACGGCGAATTCGAAGTGGTGCCGGCCGAATTCGTCGTCGACGCATCGGGCAAGAACACCCGCGTGCCGGAGTTCCTGGACCGCATCGGCGTCGGAGCCCCCGAGGTCGAGCAGGACATCATCAACTGCTTCTACTCGACGATGCAGCACCGGGTTCCGCCGGAACGACAGTGGCAGGACAAGGTCATGGTGATCTGCTACGCGTATCGCCCCTTCGAGGACACCTACGCGGCGCAGTACTACACGGACAGCTCGCGCACTATTCTTTCGACATCGCTGGTGGCATACAACTGTTACTCGCCGCCGCGTACCGCTCGGGAGTTCCGCGAGTTCGCCGAACTGATGCCCTCGCCGGTGGTGGGCGAGAACATCGACGGATTGGAGCCGGCGTCGGCGATCTACAACTTCCGCTATCTGAACATGCTCCGGCTGCACTACGAGAAGAAGCGCCAGCTGCCGCGCGCGCTGTTGGCCGTCGGCGACGCGTTCACCAGCGCCGACCCGGTGTCGGGCTTGGGTATGAGCCTGGCGCTCAAGGAAGTTCGAGAGATGCAGGTGTTGCTGGCCAAATACGGCCCGGGGCACCGAGATCTGCCACGCCGCTACTACAAGTCGATCTCCAAGCTGGCTGACACGGCGTGGTTCGTGATCCGCGAACAAAACCTGCGCTTCGACTGGATGAAGGATGTGGACAAGAAGCGCCCGTTCTATTTCCGGGTGCTCACCTGGTATATGGATCGTCTGACGGAACTGGTGCACGACGATCTCGACGCCTATCGCGAATTCTTGGCCGTCCTGCACCTCGTCAAGCCACCAATGGCACTGATGACGCCACGGATCGCGAGCCGCGTCATCGGTAAGTGGGCGCGCACCCGCTTGTCGGGACAGAAGACGCTTATCGCCCGCAACTACGAAAACCGCACGGTGCCGGCCGCCGATGCCACAGACTCACTTGTGGCCGTTAGTAGTTCGGCACCCAGCTCAATCCAATAGATCCTCGACGAGAAAGGCAAAGATGTCGCAGGTTCACCGCTTCTTGGACTGCCGGGGCACCCGGATTCATGCCGTCGAAGACGGTGAGGGACCACTGGTTGTGCTGCTGCACGGGTTTCCAGAGTCCTGGTACTCGTGGCGTCATCAGATTCCCGCCCTGGCCGCCGCGGGCTACCGCGTGGTGGCGATCGACCAGCGCGGCTACGGGAGTTCGTCCAAGTACCGTGTGCAATCGGCTTACCGCATCAAGGAATTGGTCGGCGACGTCGTCGGCGTCATCGACGCTTATGGTGCCGACAGGGCCATCGTGATAGGTCATGACTGGGGTGCGCCCGTCGCGTGGACCTTCGCGTGGCTGCATCCGGACAGGTGTGCCGGCGTGGTCGGGATCAGTGTTCCGTTCGCGGGTCGCGGCGTTATCGGATTACCGGGCAGTCCCTTCGGCGAGCATCGTCCCAACGACTACCACGTGGAGCTCGCGGGCGATGGCCGTGTTTGGTACCAGGACTACTTCTCCGCACAGGACGGGATCATCGCCGAAATCGAGGAGGACGTGCGCGGGTGGCTGCTCGGGCTGACCTACACGGTCTCCGGCGAGGGGATGATCGCGGCCACCAAGGCAGCGGTCGACGCGGGCGTCGACCTCGCATCCATGGATCCCATCGACGTGATCCGCGCCGGCCCGCTCTGTATGGCGCAAGGTGCAAAGCTGAAGGACGCCTTCGTCTATCCGGAGACGATGCCGGCGTGGCTCACCGATGTCGATGTCGATTTCTACGCCGGCGAGTTCGAACGTTCGGGCTTTGGCGGGCCGTTGAGCTTCTATCACAACATCGACAACGACTGGCACGACCTGGCCAATCACGAAGGTAAACCACTCACGCCACCCGCATTGTTCATCGGTGGCCAGTACGACGTCGGCACCACCTGGGGCGCCGAGGCCGTCGAGCGCGCACACGAGGTGATGCCGAATTACCGCGGCACCCACATGATTGCCGATGTCGGGCACTGGATTCAGCAGGAAGCTCCCGAGGAAACCAACCGGCTGTTGCTCGATTTCCTTGGCGGACTGAGTTAGTAGGTTAGGTGGACTGTCGATGAAAACCACCGATGTGCGGGTGCTACGGGCGATCACCGCGACTGCGGCGGGCCAACCCGTTGTCGTCAACGATGATTCGGGCGGCGACGGGTATCTCGTCTGCGCGGGCGACGCCGCGACCCCTGCGCTGCTGGCCTTCATGATTCGCCATACCTCCGGCTATGTGCGGGCCGCGCTGCCGGGTTCGGAATGCGAGCGGCTGAACCTCCCGCCGATGTGCCACCGGAACCCACAGCTCTGCGTATCGGTCGACGTTCGCGGTACGGGCACGGGAATCTCGGCAAGCGATCGCGCCCGCACCATCGCCGCATTGGCGTCCGGCGCATCGCAGGCTTCGGATTTCCTACGCCCGGGACACGTGGTCCCAGTGCAGGCCAGCAGGGATGGGGTGCTTGACCGGCCCGGCGCTGCCGAGGCGGCTGTCGACCTCGCAAGCCTTGCAGGACGGCGGCGTGCTGCCGCGCTGTGCGAGATCGTCTCGCGGCGCAATCCCGCGCAGCTGGCCCATGGTGTTGAGCTGACCGAATTCGCCGTCGAACACGGGCTGGCCGTCGTCTCGATCGCCGAGCTGGTGGCGTATCGGCGCCGGACCGAGCCGCAAGTGGTGCGGCTGACCGAGACCGTCCTGCCGACCTGGGCCGGCGCCTCGTGCGTCATCGGTTTTCGGGACGTCCACAATGGTGGCGAGCATCTGGCGATGATCATCGGCTCGGCAGACGCCGGAGTGCCTGTGCCGCTTCATGTTCACGTCGAGTGCCTGACCGGGGATGTGTTCGGCTCGAAGGCGTGCGCGTGCGGCGGCGAACTCAACAGCGCGCTGACGCGGATGTCGGCCCAGGGCAGCGGCGTGGTTGTCTACCTACGTCCATCCGGACGGCCGCGGGCCTGTGGCTTGTTCGCCCGGCGCGATGCGGCCGGCGACCCGATGCCGGAGACCGTGGCATGGATCCTGCGCGATCTCGGCTTGTACGCCCTCAAACTCTCCGATGACATGCCAGGATTTGGCCTGGTGATGTTTGGGGCCATTCGCGAGCACGGCATAGGAACTGAAACGTTGGCGGTCGCGGGGTGAGCCATCCAGACCTGGCCGGTAAAGCGGCGATCGTCACCGGGGCAGGGGCCGGGATCGGCCTCGCGGTGGCGCAGCGGCTTGCCACCGAGGGTTGCAGCGTACTGTGCGCGGACATCGACGGCGCTGCCGCCGAAACCGCCGCAACCAAGATCGGTTCTGGTGCAATCGGTTATCAGGTCGATGTCAGCACCGAAGAGCAGGTCATCGGTATGGTCGACGCCTGCGTCGAGTCGTTCGGCGGTGTGGACAAATTGGTCGCCAATGCCGGCGTCGTTCATTTCGCTTCCCTGATCGAGACGCGGGTCGAAGACTTCGACCGGGTCATCGCGGTCAACTTGCGCGGCGCATGGCTGTGCACCAAACATGCCGCGCCAAAGATGGTCGAGCGGGGCGGGGGAGCCATCGTCAACATGTCATCGTTGGCCGGCCATATCGGGGTGGGCGGCAGTGCGGCCTACGGCGTGTCCAAGGCCGCGATCAGCCACCTCAGCCGCGTCACCGCCGCCGAGCTGCGCTCGTCCAACATCCGGTCGAACGCGCTATTGCCCGCATTCGTCGACACCCCGATGCAGCAGACCGCGATGACGATGTTCGACGAAGCGCTCGGAGAAGGCGGCGCGCGCGAGCTCATTGCCCGCCTGCAGGGCCGCATGGCCGCACCCGAGGAGATGGCCAGTATCGTGGCCTTCCTGTTGTCCGACGATGCGTCGATGATCACCGGAACCACGCAGATCGCCGACGGCGGAACCATCGCCGCACTGTGGTGAGCGGCCGCGGTGTTTCGCCGTAGGTTGGTGATCGTGACTGGTTGGAAAGAGTTCACCGAAGCCGCCCCGCACATCGCCGCCATCTTCGCGCGCCGCCACGCTGATGCGGGCAACCTGTGCATGCTCGGCACCCTGCGCTCCGACGGATTCCCGCGGATAAGCCCAATCGAGCCGCGGTTCTTCGAAGATCAGCTGTGGATTTCTGGCATGCCGGGCACCACGAAGTTCAGGGACCTCGCGCGCGATCCGCGCTTCTGCCTCCACACCGCGACCGTCGACACCGAGGTCAAAGACGGCGATGCGAAATTGTGGGGCATCGTCGACGATGTCCAAGACAAGGCCATGCATCAACGGTTCGCCGAGGACCTGTTCCGCCAAAGCGGCTTTGACATCAGGGGTCAACACTTCGATCACTGTTATCGTGCCGATTTGATTGGCGGCTCTGCGGTGCAGGTCGCTGATGGCCACCTGGACATCACAATCTGGAAGCCCGGCGAGTCGGAGCGCGTCGTACGGAAGCACTAGGGGACCGACACCAAACTCTGTAATCGCTTGTGTCACTTTGATTTCAGTGGTCACATCGGGCGGATTCTTGTCGGTGGCCCTTTCTACGATTTGAGGTATGGGTTCGAGCAGTCGTGAGGAGATCGTCGAGGTTTTCGACGCGCTCGACGCGGACCTGAAACGCTTGCGCGATTTGTCCTTTGACGTGTTGACCACCCCGGAACGGTTGCGGGCCCTCGAGCACCTGGAATCCGCGGCGCGACGGCTGCGCGCCCCGCAGCACGAGCTGATCAATCAGGTTGGCGCGCAGGCCAGCCCAGCAGAACTCGGCGGCACGCTGCGCGGCGCGCTGGCCGACCGGTTGCGCATCACCAAAGCCGAAGCCAGTCGGCGCATCGATAAAGCCGAGGATCTCGGGGAACGCCGGGCACTCACGGGTGAGTCGCTGGCGCCGCAGTTGGCCGCGACTGCCGCCGCGCAGCGCGAGGGGTTGATCGGTGATGCGCACATCCGGGTGATCCGCAACTTCTTCGCCCACCTGCCAACCGACGTGGACGGGTGCACCCGAGAGGCCGCCGAGGCCGACCTGGCCCGCACGGCCAGCCACTACCGCCCCGACGAGTTGGCCAAATACGCCCGGCGGATCATGGACTGGCTCAACCCGGACGGCGAGTTCAGCGACCAACAACGGGCGCGCAAGCGCGGTCTGATCCTCGGGGAGCAGGAATTCGACGGCATGTCGAAAATCAGCGGGCTGGTGACCCCGGAGTTGCGGGCCGCGATCGAGGCGATGCTGGCCAAGCTTGCCGTTCCCGGCGCGTGCAACCCCGACGACGAGATCCCCGTGGTGGATGCGATACCGGAGGAGGAGACGGTGCGCCGCGACAGCCGCTCTCCAGCGCAGCGCAATCATGACGGACTGCTGGCCGGGTTGCGCGCCCTGTTCGTCTCCGGAAAGCTGGGCAGCCACAACGGCTTACCCGTGTCAATCGTCGTCACCACGACCCTGCGGGATTTGGAGGCGGCCACCGGCAAGGCCCTGACCGGCGGCAGAAGTTTGGTGCCGATGTCCGACGTGATCCACTGGGCCGGCCACGCCCACCACTACCTCGCGATTTTCGACCAGGCCAAGCCGCTGGCACTGCACCACACCAAACGGCTGGCCTCACCCGCACAACGAATCATGCTTCCCGGAGCTGCGGGCCACACAGCCATCGCTGTTGGGCAAGCCCGTCCACGAACTGTCCAACATGGATGGGGTGATCAACGCGGGGCAGGCCAACGCAATCGGCCTGTATGGCGATTTCAGCAATTTCGTGATCAGCCAGCGGATCGGCAGCGCGGTGGAGTTGATTCCCCACCTGTTCTCACCGGCCAATTTGCGGCCCACAGGCCAGCGCGGCCTGTACCAATATGGCCGCTGGGGCAGCGATTCCGACAACGACGCCGCGTTCCGGATGCTGGTGGCCTAAGGTCGCAGGACGGTGGCCGTAGCGGAATCCTTCAAGTAGGTGCAGTGAGTCTCGACATCACTCGTAGAGCCGACACCGCTCGATGAGGATTTCGGCTAGCCGTTGAGGTTCGCTGACCATCAGCATGTGGCAGGTGTCGATCTCGATGAGCGTCTGCACTCCGCCAAGCGCGGCGATGCACTCACGTTGAATCTGCATCGAGACGGAGCGATCGCGCCGGGTGAGTATCCACGTTCGTGGCACCTCGTCGGGCATGCCACTGCGGTCAACGTTTTCTATCATCATGGAGGGTGATTCCTGACAAGACCGAGCCAGCGTGAACTTGCGCTGTTCGGGAGTCATTCCGTTGCAGAATACAAACCCCGCCAACGCAGTAGGCAAACCTCCCGCCCGAACCGAACGGCCTTTCTGCACATAACGTTTCGCGGTGCGACGTGCGTACCAGCTCTGCGCCCCGGGAAGCGTGTCCACCAGGGCGCTGCCGTTGGCTGGTACCTGCGCGGTGGCCAAGATCATCTCCCGCACCCGCGCCGGGCCGAGCTTGGTGACAACACCGGGGACGATCACGCCCGCCAGCGAATGGCCGACGATCACGAAGTCGTCGAGCGCAGCATTCTCGATGTCCGACAGCACCGAATCGACCCACCCATCGACACAAGCGGTGATCAGGTCACCGGGCTTCCCTCGCCGCCCCGGCAGATCAACAGCGAGCACCTTTAGTCGCGGCTCCAGGATGCGGATCACGTCGATGGTGGGCTCCCAACAATCAGCGGCGAACCCGCCACCATGCACGAGAACCAATGCAGGCATTGCCATGGCGGCCTCCTCTAGCTCGGTGCAAGAGGCGTCACGAAACCCACCTGACAACCGCTCGCACTACGGCTATTGATCAGCTGAGACACAGCAAACTCTACGTATTGATCTCGGGCATTTTCACGGTTTGCGGTTAAGCAAGCGCCCCCGCGACCCAAGTGTCCGATTCAAACCCGAGCGCGTAGGGGGGTGGGGTGGCCGCGCGAACCGGGTCCCCGAGGCCACTCCCCACCAGCTGGCGATGTACCCCCCGAACGAAAACCGAAAATTTCTCGGGTTGGAAGTTGTGGTGCAGCCGCAAGTTTCCCGAGGCCAAGGGGTGTTTCCGGATGTTGGGGCAGCCGACCGGGTCGGCTAAAACCGAACGCGGAAGGAGCGTGGTGTAACCGTCTCAAGCAGCTCACTACACGCCAAGAAAATTGAGTTTGCGTACGTACGCCCTGACCTTCAATTATGTTTCCGGCATGACGTGTGACGCATCAACTCGCGCGGAGGTGGATCGTCGGAATGCCTGTTGTTCCTGACGGACGTACCGATTACGACAAGCTGATCGAGCTACTCGGCGAGACCGAGGGAAACCATCTCGACTTCAAAGCCAGCGTCGATCTCGATGACAAACTTGACAAGCTGAAGCTGGTTAAGGACATGGTCGCAATGTCGAACCGCCCACCGCGCCACGGGCGGTGATCCGGCAGCCATCCGTCAAATCCTCTGTGATTTAGATTTCAGCCTGCTTGATCAGTAGTAAGGCCGGACCAGGCATCTGAAGAGTATTTGCCAGTTTCGCGGCCAACCCCGAACCAACCCCTTCCACCACCCCGAACGATTCCTCCGCGACACCGACGACGACGAACCCGTTTGACGTCAAGACGGCAGCGGCGACCGGCTGGTCAGAATGGACAGCGCGATCGCGGTGAGTTCGTCCGCGACACCGACGTATCGCGTGAGATGCCATGTGCGAGCGACGTCTTCGATGAAACTGATCGCCGCCGCAACCAGCAGGCGACCCTCGACGACGGTGGTCTCCGGGACCAGCTCTGCGATCAGCTCGATCCACACGGTTTCGCGATCGGCCTGATTTCTCAGATACCCGTCGCGCACCTCGCTTGAGGCATGGGAGAGCTCGGTGATCGAAACGGCAACGAGGTCGGGCGCATCCAAGCTGATCCGGACGTGGCCTCGCACCAATCCCTGAAGACGTTGTGCCGCTTCGGAATCCGCATGGATCGCGCGGATGCATTCGAGGCTCCACCACTCATCGAGGCGGCGGATGAGCGCGTCCAGGATGGCCTGCTTGGAGGAGAAGGACCGATACAAGCCGGGGCCCGCGATCCCCGCTCCCTTGCCGATTTCGCTGGTGCTGACGGCCGGATAGCCCTGCGCACGGAACAATCGCGCACCCGCGGCCAGCAAGGTCTCGTAGCGGGAGAACAGCACGGCGTCCTCGTCGCGCGCGGCATCCAGCGGAGCCAGCCCCGCGACGGGAGGCGTCCGCGCCGCGGCCATACACGCTTGGTACAGACGCTCTTTGAGTTCGTCGGCCGGAAGGGTCAGGTTATGCCTGCCCAGACCCGTCAGCGTGCTGGCCACCGCCCACGCGCGCAGCTCCGCGTGCGGCGGGCTCAGACCGGGCACCTCCAGCACGACGTTGTCGCGCATCCCGGCCACGATCGTATTGATGCGGCGCCGGACCTCGGCGCGGTCGGCTTCGTTGAGGTAACGAGCCTCGCGCTGCCACAACACGGCCAGGGATCGCGATGCGACGGCCGCGGCGATGTGGTCCGGTAGATCCTCACTCAGCGGCCGGTGGGCCGGCTCGGCCTCGCCTTCGCTGAGGCGTCGCGCGATTTGATACTGATCCTGGCCGGTTCGGATCGCTTCGGCGAGCAGCGCCTGCTTGCTGTCGTAGTGGCGATACAACGCGCGCGCGGTGACTCCTGCCGCCTCGGCGATGTCCTCCAACTTGACCGAATGGAAGCCGCGGTCGATAAACAGCCCGACGGCCTGCTCCAGGATCTGCTGCTTTCGGTCCTTCGGGCGCCGCCTAACGGGTTGAGCCGGGACCTTCGTGGTCTCCATGGACTCGAACCCCCTTCGTGCGCGCGCGAATTACCAATCCTGCCAGAAGCATCGGCTACAGCTTCATCCCGCTCTGGCTCTCGAAGTCCGCGAGATCAAAGTAGTCGCTGAAGCGGGCGATCTTGCCGTTCTTGACCTCGAACACGCCGGTCACCGGGAGGACGATCTTCCGGCCGTCGTTCATCGTGAAGTAGTCGATGCGTTCGGCGAGCACCAGGCCCGGTTCAGCGGCCAGCGCGAGGATGTCGAGCTTGGCATCGGCGAACGCGTCCAGAAACGCCTGGAAAATTCCGCGAATGCCGACCATGCCCTCGATCGGCTCGACCGGCACGTTGTGGTAGACCGCGTCGTCGGCGAAATAACTGCAGACGCTTTCCAGATTGCGCGCCTGCCAAGACCCGAGAAAGTCCCGGACGAGCTTCTCGCTGGCTTCCTTGGTATCAGTCATCCGACTGCCCCTCCTCGGGACACGAGCGCGCTGGTGTGTTATGGATCGGATTATCAAGATACATCATTTGGCATACATGCGCGATAACGCCGATATTCGTCACTCCTTGCGGCATCACAGGCCATACTGCTGATGGACATATCGCCGCATCGGCGCCCGCGGTTAAGTGTCGCGGGCGGCGCCGCTTCCCCCGTTCGGGGCACCAAGACTTCCCCTTTGGGGTCTGACCCTCGCATCGCCACGGTGATTGCATTGCCAATCATGAGTTTCTTCACGGATTCCAGCGAGATCGACAAATACATCGGGGGAGTCTTTCGCGACGCGGGAGACCACCCGCAATCCGGGCCCAAGTTCCGCGCCGCCAACATCGTGCTGCGGGTCATCTACACCGATCCCGCTTACGAGCTCACCGTCGCGCTGCGAGGCGACTTCCAAGTCATCTGCGGCCCAAGCGATCTGAAGCCCGATATCACGATGACGATGCCCGCCGATGTGGCGGACCGATTCTGGCGCGGTGATTACAACCTGACCGTCGGCCTCGCCAAGGGCCAGGTTAAGGCCAAGGGCCCGATCAGCAAGCTGCTGCGGCTCATCCCGCTGACCAAGCCGCTGTTCCCGATGTATCGGGCCAAGATCGCCGAAAAAGATCGCGGGGTGGCGTGAGGCCATGACCACTGTGACTGTCCCACACCACCCGATGCTGATCGGCGGCCAGCCGGTCGATTCCGACCGGCGCATGCACATCGTCGACCCCGGCGACGAGGGGCTGGTCGCGACCGTCGCGCAAGGCGATGCGTCGCACGTCGATGGGGCGGTCGCGACGGCCAAGGCCGCCTTCGAGGGCGGCACCTGGTCGCGCGCGACCCCGCAGGATCGGGCCGAGGTGATGCGCCGGATCGCGACCGCGGCCAACCAGGCCAGCGATGAACTGATCGAACTGGAGATGGCGTGCAACGGCGCCACCATCCGGTTGGCCACCGGATTCCACATCGGCTACGCGCTGAGTCACTTCAGCTATTTCGCCGACCTCGCCGAAAACTATGCCTGGCACCGGCCGGCCCCGATCGAGACATTTCCGGTGCTCAGCCAGAGCGTCGTGCACCGCGAGCCGATCGGCGTCGTGGGCGCGATCACGCCCTGGAATTTCCCTCTGCTGCTGACCATTTGGAAGATCGGCCCGGCACTGGCCGCCGGCAACAGCGTCGTCGTCAAGCCCGACGAACACACCCCGCTGTCGATACTCGAGTTCGCCCGCATCGCCGAACGCAACGGCCTGCCGCCGGGCGTACTCAACGTCGTACCGGGAGAAGGTCATGTTGCCGGGGCCCGACTCGCGTCGCATCCCGACGTCGGCAAGATCGCGTTCACCGGCTCCACGGCGGTCGGCCGCGAAATCATGCGCCTGGCGTCGGGCACGGTCAAACAGGTGACGCTCGAGCTGGGCGGCAAGGGTCCATCGATTGTCCTCGACGACGCCGACCTCGACCTGGCCGTCGACGGAGTGCTCTACGGCTGCTTCGCGTACTCGGGTCAGATCTGCGAATCCGGCACTCGCGCTCTGGTTCCCGCTGAACTGCACGATGAGTTCGTCGACCGGCTGGTCACGCGAGCGAAAACCATCGTGGTGGGACCGACCCGCGACTGGGACACCGATCTGGGTCCGGTGATCGACGCGGCGCAGCACACCCGGATCCTGAACTACATCGACGAGGCACGAGCGGCCGGTGCCGCCGTCGCACTCGGTGGCGAAGCGATCACGGGTGGATCATTCGACAAGGGGTTCTGGCTTGCGCCAACGATTCTCACCAGTGTTTCCAATGACATGACGATCGCGCGCGAGGAAGTCTTCGGCCCGGTGCTCGTGGTCATCCCGTATGACGACGACGAACAAGCGATCGACATCGCCAACGACAGCGACTACGGCCTGGCAGCCAGCATCTGGACCTCCGACAACGCCAGGGGATTGGCGATGGCCGAGCGGATTCGGGCCGGGAGCGTGTGGATCAACGACGCTCACCAGATCAATTGCCGGCTACCGTTCGGCGGCTACAAACAAAGCGGGGTCGGACGTGAACTGGGCCCCGATGCTCTCGATGCCTACACGGAGATCAAGACGGTGCACCTGGATCTGTCCGGCGGACGCGAGGCCAAGCCGTACGACGTCTTACTCGGAAACGTCTGAGCGTCAGCTCACTTCGGGCACGCTGGCAAGCCGCACATACGCCGACGCCGCCTCGGCACGGTTGGTCGCGTTCAGCTTGCGCAGCACTCTTTTGACGTGAGACTTGACTGTGCCCGCCGAGATCACCAGCTCATCGGCGATCTGCTGATTGGTGCGGCCGGCCGCCATCAGCCGAAGAACTTCCACCTCGCGGCGGGTCAGCATCGTCATCACCCGCGTCTGCACCTCGGCCAATGATCTTGCGGCGGGACTGCGCTCGACCGGCTCGATCTTGCGCAGATCCAGATCTGCGTCCTGCAGTGCGCGTGCCGCCTCGTCCGCGGACGCCAGCGCACGCTGGACCTCCGTATGCTGGCGGCGCATACGCTCCAACAAAACGGTGCGTTCGTAGGCGTATCCGAAACCCTCGGCGAACGCCCACACGGTGTCGCGGTCGATCTCGTCGACAATGCGCCCCGAGTACAGCCGGTCGGCGTGCAGGAACCCAATCACCTTGCCCGTCGGCATGATCGGTGCCGCACAGTAAGAGTGCGTCAACGAGAAATCGATGATCGGCCGGTTGACCCGCGGATCGTTGCGGGCATCACGCACGATCGCGGGCGCGTGGCGACGAATCATCTGCGTTTCGATCAGCATGTGATCCAGCAAGGGCGCCACGGATTGTGCGAAGGCGACCATCTTCTCCGCGCCGTCAGTGTCGTCACCGAAATACGCTGATTCCATCACCATTCGGCCCTCGTGCACGCGAAAGAGCACCGCGCGGTCGAATCCACACGACTCGACCATCTCGCGCGGCGCCCGGTCGACGATCGTCGCGACATCGTCGACCGCGCGCAGCTTGCTCAAACCTTCCTGTACGGCCAGCAACGCGAAGGTGCGCCGCTTGGCACCGTCCTCGATCAGCTCCCGTTCCAGCGAGCATAGGTCCAGCATTCCTTCCAGCGCATTCAGTGCGTGCTCATCCCCGCGGGCCTCCAACGCATTACGCACGATGGCCGCCTTGGTATCGATGGCCTCGGCCACGACCGCCAGCGGGTCGTCGGTGGGATCTACCTCGCACTCCTGAAATGCCTCGCGGTAGCGGCGTGCGGCGTCGGTTTCCCTGGCCGGACGTGACGCCCAACCAGGGTGGTTACCTTCGGCCAGCGTGCTGAGCGCGTCCGGATCGGGCATGCCGGGAACGACATCGTCAACGTTGACACCAATCACGATGCTCACTTTCCTCCGGGAAGCGCCGTGGCAGGACCGAAACCACAAATTCCCCTCGTACGGGGGCAGGAGTCCCCTCCAACGGGGGATCGATTTGCCGCCGCGAGTGACAGAGGCTGATCTCATGTCCTCAGCGCCCGTTTCGGAATCGGTTTCAGCCATCGAATTACTCCCCACACCAGTTGGCGTCGCCAGTCCGTATCCGCTGTATGAACAATTGAGAAAGCTCTCACCCGTTGCGGGGTATCGGGATTGGCCGCCCGGAACGATTCCCGGCGCCGACGAACCCGTCACCGCGTGGGCGTTGTTCCGTTATGGCCAGGTCTTCGAGGCCGCCAAGGACAGCACGACCTTCTCGTCGCGCGATCCCTTGCAAGAGGCCTCGTCGGCACCGAGCCTGATGCTGGTCAACACCGACCCGCCCAAGCACGAAGTGGAACGAAAGCTGGTCAGCCAGGCGTTTTCCCCCCGCCGCGTCAAGAAGCTGGAGGGGTGGCTGAGCGAGCTGATCCCGCAGCTACTCGAGTCGCTCGACGAGGACTGGGCCCGACCGTGGAGGTGATGGAATTCGCCGCCGAGGTTCCGACCCGGGCCATGGTCCGACTGCTCGGATTGCCCGACGGCGACCATGTGCGGTTTCGGCGGTGGGCCAACGCCTTCATGCTGTCGTCGTCGCTCACCCCCGAAGAGCGCATCGCCAGCAACGAGGAAATGGTGACGACGTTCGCCACTCGACTCGCCGAGCACACCGCCCGGCTGGCGGAGCGGGAGAACGGCGACGACATCGAAGGAGTGGAGGACGCCGAGGACCTGATTTCGGCGTTGTTGCGTGCCGAGGTGGACGGGCAGCGCCTCACCCCAGAGGAAATCGTGCGGTTCTGCGTCACGCTGGTAGTCGCCGGTAGCGAGACCACGACCTTTCTGATCGGTAACCTGCTACACGCGCTGGCTCGAGAGCCAGAGCTGCAAGCGCGACTTCGTGCCGACCGAACGCTGCTGAACCTCTTTGTCGAAGAGACGCTTCGGCTCGACGGGCCGCCACAACGCCTGTTTCGCATCGCGACCCGTGATGTCGAGATCGACGGCAAGCTGATCCGCCAAGGGGAGTGGGTCGCGTTGTTCTTCGGTTCGGCCAACCGCGATCCCGCGGTGTTTCCCAATCCCGATCGGCTCGACATCGATCGGCCGAACATTCGCCAGCAGCTCTCGCTGGGTCATGGTCTGCACTTCTGCCTCGGCGCTTCGCTGGCGCGATTGGAGGTGATGGCGGTGCTCAATGCCGTGCTCGATCGTTATCAGACGATCGCCCTGACCGACGACCCCGGCACCAAGCAGACGGCCAGCCTGCTGACGCACGCCTATGTCCGTCTACCCCTTCACCTTTCGTAGCCGAAGGCGCAGTCATGACCAACACGACCGAGACGCGCAATATCGCTGCCACCAAGACCATCTACGCCGCGGTTCCCGCCGGCGACCTGCACACCGCGCTGAGTTATCTCGATCCCGAGGTGCGAATTACCTACTACGGCACCGAGATGATCCCTTACGCAGGCGACTACCGAGGAATAGACGAAGCGACGATGTTCTTCACCAAGGTCGGGCAGAACATCGAGATCGTCGAGATGCAGGCGTGGAAGTTCATCGCTCAAGGCGACGACCTCGCCACCTGGGGCCGGCAACGCTTCCGGCGGCCCGCCACCGGACACGAGTGGGAATCCGAGTTCGCGCACATCATTACGCTTCGCGATGGCCGCTGGTTGCACTTCCGTGACTTCATGAATTCGGCCCTCACCCTGCAGGCCTTCTCATGAAAGTCGCGGTGGATCGCGAAATCTGCATGTCCGCCGGAATGTGCGTGATGACCGCCGATGAGTTCTTCGACCAGGACGATGACGGCATCGTGCGCCTTGCCTCCGATGAGGTACCGGACACTGCGGCGCGCAGGGTGCGTAACGCCGTCAAATTGTGCCCTTCGGGGGCACTGCAGTTGGTTCCGGAGTGAGCTGTCCGGCCACCGTGACACGGCCCGAAGCCGGGCCGCAAGACAGCCGCGGACGCGGCTGGCCGCTAAGCCTTATGGCAGTACTAGCAAGATACATCATCACACATAAGTGCCTATTTGCTTCGTTATTTACGAATCTGTCAGTGGTACACATGCGTATTGGCTATGGACATGAAGGTGGCGTGCCGCGTACCCTCGCGGATGTCGCTAGTCCACTTCGAACTGTCCGGGGGACACCGTGAGCAGCTCCACCCGACGACACGGCATCGAATCCAGGCGGTGCCCGGCGCGATGGTGATGGTGGTCGGTCAAGCCGCAAAGCCGGTCCGCGCGATGGGCGACTTTTTCGTGATGTCGGCGGAGACGTTCGTGTCGATCTTCAGGCCGCCGTTCGCGTGGCGTGAATACCTAATTCAGTGCTGGTTCGTGGCGCGGGTGTCGACACTGCCGGGGGTGTTGATGACGATCCCGTGGGCGGTGATTTCGGGATTCCTCTTCAATGTCCTGCTGACCGATATCGGTGCGGCCGACTTTTCCGGCACCGGCTGCGCGATCTTCACC
Source organism: Mycobacterium montefiorense (assembly GCF_003112775.1). Taxonomy (GTDB): domain Bacteria; phylum Actinomycetota; class Actinomycetes; order Mycobacteriales; family Mycobacteriaceae; genus Mycobacterium; species Mycobacterium montefiorense. The sequence continues at coordinate 982,433 of NZ_BFCH01000018.1, forward strand.
GTCGACCAAAGCGCCCCGATCGTCACAGTGTTGGTGGTGGCGGGCGCGGGCTCTACCGCAATGTGCGCCGATCTTGGTGCCCGCACCATCCGTGAGGAGCTTGACGCCCTGAAGGTAATGGGTATCAATCCGATCCAAGCGCTGGCGGTTCCCCGGGTGCTGGCGGCGACGACGGTCTCGCTGGCGCTCAGCACGGTGGTCACCGCGACCGGTCTTCTCGGCGCGTTCTTCTGTTCGGTATTTCTCATGCACGTCTCGGCGGGCGCGTGGGTCGCGGGTCTGACCACCCTCACCCACACCATCGACGTCATCATTTCGATGATCAAGGCAACGCTGTTCGGGCTGATGGCCGGGCTGATCGCCTGCTACAAGGGCATGTCGGTCGGCGGGGGCCCAGCGGGCGTCGGCAGGGCGGTGAACGAGACGGTGGTGTTCGCCTTCATCGTCTTGTTCGTCATCAACATCATCGTCACGGCCGTCGGCATGCCGTTCATGGTGTCGTGAGGTGAACCGATGACGGTCAGCGTTCCGAGCCCCCCTACGCAGGTGCAGCGCCTCACGAAAAGCATTGTGGGCGAATGGACCCGGATGGGGTCGCAGGTACGGTTCTATGCCAGCGCCGTCGCGGGGATTCCCGACGCCGTGATGCACTACCGGGGCGAGCTGCTGCGGGTGATCGCGCAAATGGGTTTGGGTGTTGGAACTCTCGCGGTGATCGGTGGCACCGTAGTCATCGTCGGGTTCTTGGCGATGACTACGGGCGCGATCGTCGCGGTACAGGGCTACAACCAGTTCGCGTCCGTGGGTGTCGAAGCCTTGACCGGCTTCGCGTCTGCCTTCTTCAACACCCGGGAGATCCAGCCAGGAACGGTCATGGTCGCGCTGGCCGCCACCGTCGGCGCCGGCGCCACCGCACAACTGGGCGCGATGCGGATCAACGAGGAAATCGATGCGCTCGAAGTGATCGGTATCCGCAGCGTCAGTTACCTGGCCAGCACGAGAGTGCTGGCGGGAGTAGTCGTGGCGATCCCGCTGTTTTGCGTGGGGCTGATGACGGCATATCTGGCCGCTCGCATCGGCACCACGGCCGTCTACGGCCAGGGGTCCGGTGTCTACGACCACTACTTCAACACGTTCCTACGCCCGACCGATGTGCTCTGGTCGTCGTTCGAGGTCGTCGTGGTCTCTCTGATGATCATGCTGGTGTGTACCTACTACGGGTACACCGCGCACGGTGGCCCCGCCGGGGTCGGCGAAGCCGTCGGCAGGGCCGTGCGCGCCTCGATGGTCCTCGCCTCGATCGCGATCGTCATCATGACGCTCGCCATCTACGGCCAATCCCCGAACTTCCACCTGGCGAGCTAGCGGCATGAATCGCGGCCCAGGTAAACATCGTCTGCACGACGCATGGTGGACGCTGATGCTGTTCGCGGCGATCGGTGTGGTTGTCCTCGTGACGGCAATGTCCTTCAGCGGCACGCTGCGGTCCTACGTGCCGGTGACGCTTACCTCGGACCGCTCCGGGCTGGTGATGGACACCGGCGCCAAGGTCATGATGCGCGGTGTGCAGGTGGGTCGCGTCAATCAGATCGATCAGACCAATCAGGACAAGGCGGGCTCCAGCATCAAACTGGAGATCGAGCCCGATCAAATCCGTTACATCCCCGCCAATGTCGAGGCACGGATCAGCGCCACCACTGCATTCGGAGCTAAGTTCGTCGACCTGGTGATACCGCAAAACCCCAGTCGTGCGCGGCTGTCCGCCGGAACTGTATTGCATTCGAAGAATGTCAGTACGGAGATCAACACCGTGTTCGAGAACGTCGTCGACCTGCTCAACATGATCGATCCGCTGAAGCTGAACGCGGTGCTGACCGCCGTCGCCGATGCCGTGCGCGGGCAAGGCGAACGAATAGGCACCGCCACCACCGACCTCAACCAGGTGCTGGCGGCACTCAACGCGCGCAGCGAAACCATCCGCCAAGACTGGCGATCACTGAAAGACTTCGGCGACACCTATAATGTTGCCGCCCAAGATATCCTGACGATCCTGAATGCCGCCAGCACGACGAGCACGACCGTCGTGAACCATTCCGGTCAACTGGATACTCTGCTGCTCAATGTAATTGGCTTGTCGAGCAGCGGGGCCAACCTGCTCGGATACAGCAGAGACAATCTCGTCGCATCGGTCAATAATCTCGAGCCGACCACCAACCTGCTACTCAAATACAACCCCGAGTACACCTGCTTCCTGGAGGGCACCGAGTGGTTTCTCGACAATGGTGGCTACTCGGCGTGGGGTGGCGCCGATGGCCGGACGTTGCAACTCGATGTCGCGCTGCTGCTGGGTAACGACCCGTATGCCTTTCCCGACAACCTGCCGCTTGTCGCCGCCAGGGGCGGCCCCGGCGGAAAGCCGGGGTGTGGATCCCTGCCGGATGCCACCAAGAACTTCCCGGTGCGCGAACTCGTCACCAACACCGGATGGGGGACCGGCCTCGATATCAGGCCCAACGTCGGCCTCGGGCATCCCTGCTGGGCCGACTACTTCCCAGTGACCCGCGCCCAGCCCAAACCGCCGTCGATCCGCCAGTGCATTCCCGGACCGGCAATCGGACCGAACCCCGGGGGCCCGCCATACGGCGCGGCGCTGTATGGACCGGGCGGAGTGCCGCTGTGGCCAGGGGTGCCGCCGGCCCCACCACCGGCCCCACCGCCGGCCGAGCCCGGCCCGGCACCGCCTCCGTAAGCCCGAACGAGACCACCAAAGACATAGCAGGAGAAGAACTATGCAGGAAAACCTGAGGGGCGTCGTACTGCGCCTCGGCATTTTCCTGTCGGTTTGTCTGCTGACCGGGGCCTTGCTGGTTGCCGTCTTCGGGGAAGCCCGTTTCACCGACGGCAACACGTACTACGCCGAGTTCACCAACGTGTCCAACCTCAGGGAGGGCAAGCTGGTCCGCATTGCCGGCGTTGAGGTCGGCAAAGTCGAAAAGATCACCATCAACCCGGACGCGACGGTGGCCGTTGAGTTCACCGCCGACAATTCGGTCACCCTCACGCAGGGAACCCAAGCCGTGATTCGATACGACAACCTGTTCGGCGACCGTTACCTGGCACTGGAAGAAGGAGCCGGCGGGCTGGGCATACTCAAACCGCGCCAAACGATTCCGCTGGCCCGCACCAAACCGGCGCTGGATCTCGACGCCCTGATCGGCGGTTTCAAGCCACTGTTTCGTGCGCTGAATCCCGAGCAGGTCAACGCGCTCAGCGAACAGCTGCTGCAGACATTCCAGGGGCAAGGCCCCACGATCGCGTCATTTCTGGATCAGGCAGCGGCCGTGACCAACACACTGGCCGACCGCGACCAGCTCATCGGACAAGTAGTCAATAACCTCAACGTGGTGCTTGGTTCGCTTGGCGGCCAAAGTGATCGGCTGGATAAAGCGGTGGCGTCGCTGTCGCAGCTGGTGCACGGGCTCGCCGAACGCAAGGCTGACATCTCCAACGCGGTGGCGTACACGAACGCGGCCGCCGCCTCGATTACCGACCTGCTGTCGCAAGCCCGAGCACCGCTGTCGAAAGTGGTCCACGAAACCGACCGGGTCGCCGACGTCGCACTCACCGACCACGACTATCTCGACAATCTGCTCAATACGCTGCCGGACAAGTATCAGGCGCTGGTCCGCCAGGGGATGTATGGCGACTTCTTCGCCTTCTACCTTTGCGATGTCGTGCTCAAGGTCAACGGCAAAGGCGGGCAGCCCGTGTACGTCAAGGTGGCGGGTCAGGCCACCGGGCGGTGCGCACCGAAATGAAATCGCTCGCTGAACGCAACCGCCTGGTCATCGGCTCGGTCGGCATCGTGACCATCGCAGGAGCCGTAGTGGGCGCCCTGCAATACCAGAAGCTGCCCTTCCTCGATCAGGGCAACAGTGTCTCAGCGTATTTCGCCGACGCGGGCGGGCTGCGAACCGACAACACCGTAGAAGTCTCGGGCTACCCGGTGGGAAAAGTGTCCAGCATCGAACTCGACGGGCCTGGCGTATTGGTCAAGTTCAAGGTTGACAACGACGTTCGACTCGGAAACCGCACCGAGGTGGCGATCAAAACCAAAGGCCTGCTGGGCAGCAAGTTCCTCGACGTCATACCGCGGGGCGAGGGCCGTCTCGACGGAGCCATCCCGATGGAGCGGACAACGTCGCCCTACCAGTTGCCAGATGCATTGGGTGACTTGGCCACCACGATCAGCGGACTGAACACCAACCGGCTGTCCGAATCGCTGGACACCATGGCGCAAACCTTTGCCAATACGCCGGCGGATGTCAGGACCGCGCTCAAAGGGGTTGCCCGCCTGGCCCAAACGCTCGACGAGCGCGACACCCAACTGCGAAACCTGCTGGACAACGCGGCCAAGGCGACGGGTGTGCTCGCCAAGCGCACCGACCAGATCGTCACGCTGGTGCGCGACACCAACGCGGTGCTGGCACAACTGCGGACGCAAAGTGCTGCCCTGGAACAGATCTGGACGAATATCTCGGCAGTGTCGCGGCAATTACAGGGCTTCATCGCCGAGAACCGCCAGCAGCTCCGGCCCGCGCTGGAAAAACTCAACGGGGTGTTGGCGATCGTCGAAAAGCGCAAGGAACGAGTGCAGCAGGCCATCCCAATGATCAACTCCTATGTCATGTCGCTCGGCGAGTCGCTTTCGTCCGGTCCCTTCTTCAAGGCGTACGTAGTGAATCTGCTGCCGGGACAGTTCGTTCAGCCGTTCATCAGCGCCGCATTCTCCGACCTGGGACTGGACCCAGCGACCTTGCTCCCGTCACAGCTGACCGACCCACCCACCGGCCAACCCGGCACTCCCGCGTTGCCGGTCCCATACCCGCGGACCGGACAGGGCGGTGAGCCGCGGTTGAATCTGCCCGACGCCATCACCGGCAATCCAGGCGACCATCCGTGCGGTCTGCCCGGCGTGCCGCTACCGGGCCCTGGCTGCTACCCCTACCGGGAGCCACCCCCGGCCCCACCACCCGGCGGTCCGCCGCCCGGGCCCCCGGCTCTGGCGCCGGGAGGCCAACCGTGACAACGAAACTCCGGCGGGTTCGATCCGTCTTGGCGTGCACCTTGATCTTGGCGCTCGTCGCGGGAGTGATCGTCGCGATGCGAACCGCGGGCGAGGCTGCCAGCACGGTTGTGGTCGCCTACTTCGACAACAGCAACGGCGTGTTCGCCGGTGACGATGTCCGCATCCGGGGTGTACCGGTGGGCAAGATACTCAACATCGAACCGCAGCCGCTGCGGTCCAAGATCACGTTCTCATTCGACCGCACACACAAGGTTCCGGCCGATGCGAAAGCCGCGATCCTGTCGCCGCAACTGGTAACGGGCCGGGCTATCCAGCTGACGCCACCGTATACCGGCGGGCCCGTCCTGGCCGACGGCGCGGTCATCGGCCAGGACCGCACCGCAGTACCGGTCGAGTGGGATGACTTGCGTACCCAACTTCAACGGCTGACCGAATTGTTGAAACCCACCCAGCCCGGCGGCGTGAGCACGCTGGGTGCTCTCATCAATACCGCTGCCAACAACTTGCGCGGCCAAGGCCCCACCATCCGTGACACCATTATCAAACTGTCGCAGGCTGTTTCGGCGCTGGGCGACCACAGCAAAGACATCTTCTCCACCCTGAAAAATCTCTCGACGCTGGTGACCGCGCTGCACGACAGTGCGGATCTGCTCGAGCAGCTGAACCACAACTTGGCGGCGGTGTCCTCGGTGCTGGCCGACGACCCTAACAAAGTCGCTCAAGCGGCCGAGGACCTGAATGCGGTGGTCGGCGATGTGCAGAGCTTCGCCGCCGAGAACCGCGAGACACTCGGCACCACATCGGACAAGCTGACGTCAATCAGCAAGGTGCTGGTCGGCAGCCTCGACGACATCAAGCAGACATTGCACATCAGCCCGACGGTGTTGCAGAACTTCAACAACATCTTTGAACCGGCCAACGGTTCGCTGACCGGCGCGCTAGCGGGCAACAACATGGCGAACCCCATCGCCTTCCTGTGCGGCGCAATCCAGGCGGCCTCCCGGTTAGGTGGCGAGCAAGCCGCGAAACTCTGTGCGCAATACATGGCGCCGATTGTGAAGAACCGTCAGTACAACTACCCACCGATCGGGGAGAACCTCTTCGTAGGTGCGCAGGCGAGGCCCAACGAAGTTACCTACAGCGAGGATTCGATGCGCCCCGACTTCGTCCCGCCGGCCACGAATGCGCCGCCGGCGGCCCCGGGCCCGCCGGTGATCCAGACGTTGCCGACCGACCCCGCCGCCGGTCTGCGCGGCATCATGATGCCGGGGAGCGGCTCGTGAGAATCCGCCACTTGCGCCGCGCAGCGGTAAGCATCTTGACGAGCGTGCTTGTGACCGGGGTGTCCGGATGTGGTTGGCACGGCTTGAATTCGCTGCCGCTGCCCGGCACGCAGGGCGACGGGCCGGGGTCCTTTGTGATCCAGGCACAGATGCCGGATGTCAACAACATTCAGCCGAACTCCCGAGTCCGCGTTGCCGACGTGACGGTCGGCCACGTGACGAAAATCGAACGACAGGGCTGGCACGCATTGGTGACCATGCAACTCAATGGCAACGTCAGCCTGCCCGGCAACGCAACAGCCAGAATTGGCACGACCAGCCTGCTGGGCTCGTACCACATCGAGCTGAGCTCTCCGAAAAACGAAGCGCTGCAAGGTAAGTTGCGCGACCGATCTGTCATTCCGCTGGCCCGGGGTGGCGCCTACCCGAGCACCGAGCAGACGTTGGCGGCGTTGTCCTTGGTGCTCAACGGTGGCGGACTAGGTCAGGTACAAGACGTCACCGAGGCGTTGAGCACCGCATTTCGCGGCCGCGAGCACGACGTGCGCAGCCTGATCGGGCAGCTGGACAAATTCTCCGCATACCTCAACGACCAGTCCGGCGACATCATCGCGGCCACCGAGAGCCTGAACCGCGTGGCCGGGAAGTTCGCTGCGCAGCAACCAGTCCTGGATCGGGCCCTGGCGACCGTGCCCGATGCGCTCGCAGTCCTCAACGACGAGCGGGACAAGCTCGTCGAGGCGGCAGATCAGTTGAGTAAATTCAGTGCGCTGACCGTGGATTCGGTCAACAAAACCAAAGCGAACCTAGTCAAGGAACTACAGCAAGTCGGCCCGGTACTGGAGTCGCTCGCCAACGCCGGGCCCAGCCTGACCCGGTCGCTTTCGTTGTTGGCCACCTTCCCGTTTCCGAACGAGACATTCCAGAATTTCCAGCGCGGCGACTACGCCAACCTGACGGCAATCGTCGACCTCACGCTCAGCCGAATCGACCAGGGCCTGTTCACCAGCACTAGATGGGAGTGCCATTTGACCCAGCTCGAGCTGCAGTGGGGCCGCACCATCGGCCAGTTCCCCAGCCCGTGCACCGCGGGCTATCGGGGCACCCCCGGCAATCCGTTGACGACGGCGTACCGCTGGGATCAGGGGCCCTAGATGCTGCATCTACCTCGACGAGTGATCGTTCAGCTGGCCGTCTTTACCGTGATTGCGCTGGCCGTGCTGGCAATCACGTTCCTGCATTTCGTCAAGCTGCCGGCCATGTTGTTCGGCGTCGGCCGCTACACGGTGACGATGGAACTGCCGGAGTCCGGCGGGCTATACGGCACCGGCAACGTCACTTATCGCGGCTTCGAAGTCGGCCGGGTGGAATCGGTGCGGCTCACCGATACGGGCGTCCAAGCGGTGTTGTCACTGAAATCCGGCATTGATATTCCGTCGGACCTCAAAGCCGAGGTGCACAGCCAGACGGCGATCGGCGAATCCTATGTCGAGTTGTTGCCGCGCAACGCCACCGCGCCGCCGCTGAAGGACGGTGACGTGATCCCGCTGGCCGATACCTCGGTGCCACCGGACATCAACGCCCTTCTCAGCGCGACGAACACCGCTTTGGGAGCAATACCTCACGACAATTTGAAAACCGTCGTCGACGAGTCGTATGCCGCGGTAGGCGGACTGGGTCCGGAGCTCTCCCGGCTGATCATCGGAACATCGGAGCTTGCGTCGGATGCCCGCAAGAATCTCGACCCGATGGTGGCGCTGATCGACCAAGCTCAACCGGTGCTCGATTCGCAGAGCCATACATCCGACGCGATCGCGGGGTGGGCATCACACCTGGCCACGGTCACCACCGAATTGCAAACGCACGAACCAACTGTCGCCCGGGTGATCGACCAGGGCGGTCCCGCCTTGGGGGAGATGCGTCAACTGATCGAGCGCGTGCAACCGACCTTGCCGATCCTGCTGGCCAACCTCGTCAGCGTCAGCCAGGTTGCGCTCACTTACCAAAACGACATCGAACAGTTGTTGGTGGTGTTCCCGATGGCCATCAGCGCCGAGCAGGCCGGCATCCTTGCCAACCTGAACACCAAGCAGGCGTATCGGGGTCAGTATTTGAGCTTCAACCTCAACCTCAACCTGCCGCCACCGTGTTCTACAGGGTTCCTGCCGGCCCAGCAGCAGCGCGTCGCCTCGTCCGAGGACTACCCGGGCCGCCCGGCCGGCGATCTGTACTGCAGAGTGCCGCAGGACTCGCAGCTCAACGTCCGCGGGGCGCGCAACATCCCGTGTGAAACCGTGCCCGGCAAGCGCGCGCCCACCGTGAAGTTGTGCGAGAGCAACGAACAGTACGTGCCACTCAACGATGGCTACAACTGGAAAGGCGATCCCAACGCAACGTTGTCCGGCCAGGACATCCCACAGCTGCCACCTGGACCACCACCGCGCGCGACGGGTCCCGTTGAACCCGCGCCGGCGCCGCCGCCCATCGCCGCCGCCCAGTACGACCCGGCCACCGGCACCTATACGGGACCCGACGGCCGTCAATACACGCGATCCGACCTGGCCGCGACCGCGCCGAAAGACAAGACATGGCAGGCGATGTTGCTGCCACCGGGGAACTGACGACGATGACACAACTCACCAAGCACGACGTCGATGGAGGACGGTATGTCGGTAATAGCTGATTCCGAACCGGCCGTGGCGGTCGACCTTCCCACGGCCGACCTCGAGCACCGGATCGCTGAATCCGATGCGGCCGAACCGGATAGCGCGCCGCAGACCAGAGCGAGCAAGACAGGGCCGGCGATAGTGTTCGGCGTCGTGGTCACCGTTGCACTCGCGATACTGCTGTGCTGGCTGGGATTCCGCGTCCACCAGTCACAGCAGGCGCAAGCCCAACGTAGTCAGTTACTGCAAGTGGCCAGGCAGGGCGCGTTGAATCTGACGACCATCGACTGGCGGCATGCCGATGCTGATGTGCGTCGCATTCTGGACAGTGCGACTGGCGAGTTCTACAACGACTTCTCGAAGCGCTCACAGCCTTTCATCGAAGTACTTCAGCAAGCCAAGGCCACCACCGTCGGCACCATCACCGAGGCGGGGCTGGAATCGCAGACCGCCGACACCGCCCAGGCACTGGTGGCCGTGTCGGTCCAGACGTCGAATGCCGGTGAAAACGACCCGGTTCCGCGGGTCTGGCGAATGCGGATCACCGTCCAGAAGGCCGGGGATCAGGTCAAAATCGCTAACGTCGGATTCGTGCCATGAGCACGATCGAATCGCCACTTGTCGGCGAGCATGATGAAGCCGACTCGCAGCAGGCAGCGGCCGGACTCGACACGCTCGATTCCGATCCAAGCCCAGCGCCGGGGCGGCGTCGCATCCGCTGGTCGAGGGTGATCGCCTACGGGCTGCTGCCGGCACTGGCGTTGTCGCTGGCTTCTGTTGCAGGCCTTCTGAAATGGCGGGATGCCTGCGTCCGCGACGCCGCAGTCGCCCGCGCGGAATCCGTGCAAGCCGCCACCGACGGCACCGTCGCGCTGCTGTCCTACCGGCCCGACACCGTGCAGAAGGACCTCGAAGCCGCGCGGGGGAGGCTGACCGGTACCTTCCTGAACGCCTACACACAACTGACCCACGACGTGGTAATCCCCGGATCAAAGCAGAAGCAGATCTCCGCGGCGGCCACCGTTGCGGGCGCGGCATCGGTAGCTGCCGCCGCTAACCACGCCGTCGTCCTGCTCTTCGTGAATCAAGCCATCATCGTCGGCAAGGACGCGCCCACCAACACCGCATCCAGTGTTCGCGTTACCCTCGATAAGATCGACGGGCGTTGGCTGATCTCACAATTCGACCCGGTGTGAGCTGACCACGATGCAGCGCCACCGCACTCTCGAAAAGCTGTTCGCAGCTTTAGCTTTGGCGGCCGCGTTGTTATCGGCGACGGCGGTGGCACCCAGTGCACACGCCGATGTGGTGGCCTATCTGGTCAACGTGACGATGCGTCCCGGCTACCACTTCGCCAATGCTGACGCCGCCTTGAGCTACGGACATGGCATCTGCGACAGGGTATCTCAGGGCCGCGGCTACGCAGATGTCATGGGCGATGTTAAGGCCGACTTCAACACCACTGACGAATACCAGGCCTCGTACCTGATCAGTCAGGCGGTCAACGAGCTGTGCCCGGCACAGATCTGGCAGTTGCGAAACTCGGCGGCACACTATCGGCCGCCGGCCGCGACCAGCTGATGGAAAGGAACAACGATATGCGGTATCGATCACTGACCCTGTTTGCATTGATTCCGATGGCAACCGGGGCGGTCTGCGGCGCGCCCGCGGCGCGCGCCGACAACAAGCGACTCAACGACAGCGTGGTGGCCAACGTATTTACCGTTCAGCACCAAGCCGGCTGCACCAACGACGTCAGGATCAACCCGCAGCTACAACTGGCCGCCCAACGGCATACCCTCGATGTGCTGAACAACCGAAACCTCAACGACGACATCGGCTCTGACGGATCCACGCCACAAGACCGCGCCAACGCCGCCGGCTTCCACGGGCGGGTGGCCGAGACCGTGGCGATCAATCCCGCCGTGGCCATCAGCGGCGTCGAGCTGATCAACCAGTGGTATTACAACCCCGGGTATTTCGCGATCATGTCCAACTGCGCCAACAGCCAGGTCGGAGTGTGGTCGGAGAACGCCCCGGACCGCACCGTCGTGGTGGCCGTGTACGGACAATCGGAACGGCCTGCCGCCGCCGCACCGAGGGAAACACCGCCGCCCGCGGTGGCGCTACAGCAGAACGTGCCGCTCGATCCCAGCCCCGACTACGACGCCAGCGATGAGGTCGAATACGCCATCAACTGGCTGCCGTGGATCCTGCGCGGCGTGTATCCACCGCCCGCCATGCCGCCGCAGTAGCGTTGACGCTCAGCTGGGCGTCAACGTAAACGGCAGCCAGTAGATACCCGGGCCGTCTCCGGGGCATCCGGGGGCGTCGACGGTGAAAGTTCGCTCCCCATGGAAACTTCCATCTCCGTTGGGCATCAGGAAATCGGACCGCCGGGTGTGGACCAAGCTGGCGTCGTCGCAGTGGAACGGATAGTCCGAGCTCGATACCCACCTGTCGTTGGCCCACTGGTAGTCGAACAAGCTTGGCGCATTGGGGTTGTCCGCCAACCTGTCCATCAACAGCCAGTGCGCGACGCAGCCGGACGCATCGCATGTGGTGGTGAAGCTGGCGCCCTGCGCCGACGGGTCCGAAGCCCGCGGTTGGCCATTGAACGTCTGCTTCGAGTGATCGAGGAAGGTGTTGTACGCCCCATACAACGGCACCGGTTGCGGCCGGTCGGCGCCGGCTGCCGGTGCGGCGACGACGGCGATGAGCAGGGCGAGGCACGCAGCTCGCGCCGGGTACGCAATTGTCATCGGCGGTACCTTATCCCGATCTTGCGCGGAGTTGCCCGCAATAGCGAGAATCCGTTTGCAGCGCCGGACTTTCGCCACTTGTGAGCTGTGGTGTCGGTGCAAACGCGTGTTAGCCTGACGGTTCCCGTCGCGTTAGCCTCGGGCTCGGCATACAAAGGAGTATCGCGCAATGATGCGTAGCACCAACCTTGCGGCGGCAGCCGTGGCCGTGGGCCTGATGAGCGTCCTGGCAACCGGGTGTAGCAGCAAATCGACCGTGAAACCCGACGGGGCAGCACAGTCGGTGGTTGACGTCGTCTCCAAGCAGACCGGTTTCCATCCCGGCGATGTGCACTGCCCGGACGGGGTAGAGGCCAAAGTCGGTGTGCAGTTCGACTGCCACTTCACCGGCCCGGAGGGCAAGGAGTACACCGCGAACATGAAGATCACCAAAGTCAACGGCGCCGAGGTCGATTTCGCCGTCAACAGTCATCCAAGCTAGGCCTGGGCTGGCCGGAATCGATTCGCGGTCGCGGCCAGCACCTCGCGGCAACCCGTCCACATTTGGTTGATGATCTCGGCGGCCGGTGGGAGGTCGTCGATCCTGCCGGCGACCTGACCGGTGTTGGCGACGCTGGCGTCCATATCGCCCTCGAAGTAGAGTCGCTGCACGCGTTGCAGTGCCGCGCCACCCTCCTCGAAAGAGGCTGACTTATCCAGCTTTTCGGCGGCCGGGGTCCGGATGACACGCATCATCCGCTTGCCGTCGAGCGGGAGAAGCACGGTCGCGGTTTCGTCGGCGCGCACGACCGCTTGCTTGAGGTTGCCGTGCACCGGCGAATCCGCCGAGGCCAGCAACCGCGTGCCCATCTGCACGGCTTCGGCGCCGAGCACGAACGCGGCCGCCATTGATCGGGCGTCGCAGATCCCTCCGGCGGCCACGATCGGGACGTCGACGTGAGCGGCCACCAATGGCAGCAGCACCATGGTCGAAGCCCCGAATCGGTTCTTGAATCCGCCCCCCTCCACCCCCTCGACGACCAGCCCGTCGACCCCGGCATCGATGGCCTTTTTCGCCGCGGCCAGCGTGCCCACGACGTGGAACACGGTGATCCCGGCATCGTGGAGCCGATCGGTGAATAGCGAGGGGCTCCCGGCCGAGGTCGTCACAAAGCGAATGCCGTTGGCGACGAGCAGGTCTACCACCGTCAGGTCACGGTTGAACAGCAGCGCGATGTTCGCACCCACCGAACCGCTGGTGAGACCGCGCACGCGTTTCACGTCGGCGCGGCCCCGATCGGAGGTGGTCTCGATGATGCCCAACGCCCCGGCATTGGACACCGCGGCGGCCAGCTGGGCGCCGGCGATGTAAGTCATCGGCGCCTGAATGATCGGAATATCGATCTGCGCGAGTTCGCAAACCCGATTGGTTGCGGGTTCGCCCCGGCGGGCGGTCATCGGTCCCGCGGATCGACGAGTTCGCGGAAACGCTCCGCCGCAAACACCGAGGCGCCCAGGCTCCGCACCCGGTCGCTCAGCACCCGATCGGACGTCACGACCTGGATATCGTCCGGTCTGGTGGCGGCGTGAACCAGTCGGACGATCTCGTCGTCGGCCGAGTTCGCTCCTGCTTTAGGCGCATGCGCGACCTCGATCACCGTCGAAGTGACGGCGGTCGAAGGCGGCCGCTCGAATACCACCGTCACCGTGTCTCCTTGCGTGCAGGCCCATCTGTCCAACTTGTCTACCAAAGCGACCATGGCGCGGTAGCGATCCCTCCACCAACCGTCCGGGCGACTGCCGATCACGTTCATACCGTCGACGATCCACCGCACCAACCCACAGTAAGACCGGACTGCCGGCACAAATCCACCGCCGCCCCATTGCCCCGGCCGCACACCGCCGGATCAGGTCGAGATTCTGCGCGGCAATGGTTTTCATCACGACGGCATCGGAACGCCACATCGTGGTCTGGCCGGCCGGCAGAACTGGGGGAGATACACCTGAATCGGGTGCCGATTTCGATGGCTAGACACTTTGAGTAATTGGTACGGTCACCGGTATCAGTGTCCCGGGTTTGACAAGGAGAGAGCGCCAATGACGTCGTTAGCCGATACGAGCGACCGTGTGGTCTCGCTGGCGCGCGGCATGCGCGACCTCGTGGGAGCGCAGGCCGCGGAGTCCGAACGGATCCGGACCCTGTCCGCGCCAATCGTGGCTGAGATGTGGGCCAGCGGGCTGATGTCCTCGTTCAACCCCGCGGTGGCCGGCGGTGTGGAGCCGTCCTTCACCGAGATGATCGAGACATGGATCGAAATGGCTTGGCAGGATGGCTCATTCGGATGGGTCGGCATCGCCAACCTGCCGTCGTCGTTCGCCGCGGCAGCCTATCTGCCCGACGAAGGTTTCGCCGAGGTGTTCACCGCTCACGGCAACCGCGTGACCATGGGCGGCCAGTTCTTTCCCAACGGACAGGGCACAGTCGTCGACGGCGGATTTCTGCTGAACGGAGCGTGGAGCTTCGGTTCCGGCATCGGCCACTCCGAATACGTCGCGGCCGGATTTCTGCCGTTGGATAACGGTGAGATGCGCTGGATCAGTGAGGGCCTGCCCGAGATGCACGTAGCCGTGCTGCCCCGAGACCAGGTCAGCTTCAACGACGGATGGCACGTACAGGGGCTCAAAGCAACCGGTTCCTACGACTACAGCGTCACCGACGTGTTCGTCCCGGCCAGCCGCACCTTCGAACTGTTCAGCCGCCAGCCACGCCGTGGGACCTCGCCGGCCACCCGGATGGGGCTGATGCCCGTCACCGCCGCTGGTCACGCGTCGTGGGCACTGGGCGTGGCCAAGAGCATGCTCGACGACGTCCAGGAACTGGCCGCCACCAAATTCCGGATGAGCGACATGGCATCACTGGCTAGTCGCCCCACCTTCCAAAAGGGGCTCGCACACCACCGGGCGGCCTGGCGAGCCGCCCGGCTTCTGGTGCTCGACGCCTTCACCACAGCCGAAGCGGCCGTGGCCGCCGGCGAAGATCTCACCCCAGCCCTGCGTGCGGACATGCGAGTGGCCGCCGTCTACGCCACCGACACCGCCCGAAACTGCGCCGAATGGGCGCACCTGGTCGCCGGGACCAGCGCGATCCGCGAGGGCACTCGCCTCGAACGCGCCTTCCGTGACATCTACACCGGAACCCAGCACGCCTTCATCAGCGAGAAAGTGGCCATCGACGCCGCACAAATATGGCTCGGCATTATCGAAGATCAACCAGGGCTGTAAACCGCTGTCGCGCAGGTTCTCTCAGAGCAGCCGCTCACCAGCAGCATCGGAAATCTCGCGGTCCGGGTCATTCTCGTCGCCGGTCAACGAGGATGCCAGTGCCGGTCCGGCGCCGCCCGCGGCCGCTCCGCCCGCCGTAGCGCCGCCGACGCCGCCCTGACCAGCCGAGCCGAGGGAACTCAGCGTGCTCAACGGGGCGCTGCCGGCACCGAGCAGCGTTGACGCGGCGTTCGCTACCGCGGGCATCGAAGCTCCGCCGGTCGACGGGGTCGGCGACACGGCACCTGCGATCAAATTGGCCATCGCCGGGGTGCGGGCCGGCGTTCCTGCCACGCCGGGCACCGCTTCGGCACGTAGCAGCCGCGCACCCGTACTCGGGCCCAGCGGGTTCGCCCACGGGCCGCCCACGCTGCCGAATTCGATGGCGCCACTGCGTGCCGCATTGGCCTCCAGGTGGCCGGCGGCCGTCGCGTCGACCTGCGCGTACATCCGGGTGATGTTCACCAGCGCCGCACCCATGCGTGAAATCTCCTCGTGTGCCGCGGCGTGGGCGGTCAGCGTCATGCTGGCCTCGACGCCAAACGCCATCGCGGCCTGCATCGAGATCTCCTCGGCACCCGCGGGCACCAGCGCGGTGATCGACGGCGCAGCGGCCGCACCTGCGGTGATGGCACGAACACCCATGTCCGTCAATTGCCCACCGATGACGGCAACAGCCGGATCGTGGGACATGGATGTCATGTACGTCCTGCTCCTAGGTATTGGTGCGCACACCTTGGCGGAATGCATTCATTCTACTGAGGCGCCCGGCCGCCAGGTGCACAAATCTCGGCCGCACTGCGACCGGGGATCCGGTCACAGGTAAGTCAACAATCGATCGGTGAATTCCTCGGGATGTTCTCGGTGCATGAAATGCCCACCGGGGACCTCCTCGACGATGTACTCGCCCTCGAACATCCGCGCAGCGCCGCGATAATCCGAGGGCTCGGCGACCGGATCATCCAGTCCGGCAAAGGCGACCGTCGGCACCTTGATCCGGGTTTTCAATGACGCACTCGGCAAGGGGGAGAGCTTTCGGTAGTAGCCGAAGGCGGCGTGCAGGCTCGCCGGATTCGCAAAGCTCGCGCGCACGGCATCGAACTCGCCCGGATCAGGGTTCCACAGCGGCGACCATCGCCGGTAGATCGCGGGCAGCGCCGCGAAGTCGTTGCGCGCGAAGCGTTTCGCCGCACCCGGCAGCTTGTACGCCACGAAATGGCGGACGCCCCAAGCCTTGCGCAGCGTTGGCTTGAGCGCCGCCGGATGTGGAATGCCGATGACGAAAAGCCTTGTCACCCGATCCGGGGCGAGTGCGGCCGCGCCGTAGGCAGCCGATGCCCCCCAATCGTGTCCGATCACGATGGCGTCGCGCGCCCCGAGCGCTTCGATCAACGCCAGCGGATCACGGGCCAAGGTTTCTTGATCGGGGTCGCGATCCGGGATCCCGCTGGGGTCATATCCCCGCATATAGGGGCTCACCACGCGATAGCCCTTCGCGGCGATTCGCGGGCGCAGCTGGTCCCAGGAATGGGCGGTGTCGGGGAACCCGTGCAACATCAGCACGAGAGGCCCCGAACCCTCGTCAAGACAGGCGAATCTGACCCCGTTCGCCTCGACGAAAAGCATCGAATCAGCCATGACTTGGGCGACGTTACGCCGATCGTCGCGGTCCGGCGAGCTCAGGCTCACGCCGGTTCCACAGCATCGCCGACGCCCCCCGGCAGATGTCCCCCGAGCGTCGCCTAACATCAGCAGATGCACGGCTCAAAGATCCTGATCACCGGCCCAACCGGGCAAGTTGCCACCCCCGTCGCCAAGGCGCTGGCAGCCGACAACGAGGTGTGGGGCATCGCCCGGTTCACCAATCCCGCGGTTCGAGAGGACCTCGAGAAATCGGGCGTGCGGTGTCAGACGGTCAACCTGGCCGCCGGCGACTTCACCGGTCTCCCAAACGACTTCGACTACGTCCTCAACCTTGCGGTGGCCAAGAGTGGCCACTGGGACAAGGATATGGGGGCTAACGCCGAATCCGTCGGGCTCCTGATGGCTCACTGTCGCAACGCAAAAGCCTTCCTGCACTGCTCATCTGGGGCAGTCTACAACCCGCCGGACGACGAAGTCCGGACCGAGGACGCCGCCTTGGGCGACAACCACAAGCCGTTGTTCCCCACCTACTCAATCTCCAAGATCGCCGGCGAGGTCGTCGCCCGCACGATGGCGCGCGCGCTGGGCGTACCGACGACGATCGCCCGCCTCAACGTCCCCTACGGCGACAACGGCGGGTGGCCGTTCTATCACATGGAGATGTTGCTGGCAGGAATCCCGATTCCCGTCCCGGCCGGCGGCCCGGCCCGCTACACCCCGATCCACGAGGACGACATCATCGCCACCATCCCGAAGCTGTTCGAGGTGGCGTCGGTCCCGGCCACCACCCTCAACTGGTGCGGCGAGCAGACCGTCAGCCTGCAGGATTGGTGCACCTATCTCGGGTCATTGGTCGGCAAGGCGCCGGTGTTCGAGGAGAGCGGGCAGGCGCTACGCGGCAATCCCACCGACGCAAGCCGGATGCGCGAGCTGGTCGGCGCCGCGGCGGTGGACTGGCACGACGGGATGCGCCGCATGGCAGCCAAGTTCCACCCCGACCTCGTCGGCGCCTAGCGCGGCTACCAGTAGCGCATGGCGTGGCCGAACAAATCGGCCAGGGCCGGCTTGCTCATCTCTCGCGGGGCGTTCTGCAACAGACGCTGCTGGGGGAAAGCGCCCTCAGTGAGAGCCGCGATGTCGTCGTCGGTGTAGCCCACCCCGCTCAGCCCGTTCGGCATACCCACCGCACGCATGATGCGGATGATTTCCGTTGCGAGTACCTCGCCCGCATCGTCGGGACCGGCGTCGCGGGTGTCGGCGCCGAGCAATCGGGCCGCTTCGATATGCCGCTGCGGACTGGCCTGCGCCGTGTAACGGAATACCGCGGGCGCGTTGACGATCACGGACATGCCGTGCGGCACCAGCGACTCGTGGGGCGGGTAGCCGGCGGGGTGGAAGTCCCGCACCAGCCCGGCAACCGCGTAGGCCATGCCATGCGGCGCGTGGACGCCCGCGTTGCCGAAGGCGATGCCCGCAAGCGTTGCAGCCCACATCATCTGCTCGCGCGCATCGCCGTCGGAGGCATCGCGCACGGCTGGCTCCAAGTTGCGGCCCAGTACCCGCAGCGCCTCGCTGCAGCCCAAGTCGCTCCACGGGTTGGCGCCCTGACTCATCGGGCGCAGACTGGGCCGCGCGGGAGCGGGCCGGTGCACGTAGGGGCGTGCGGTGTACGACTCGAGGGCGTGCGACAGCACGTCCAGGCCCGCGGCGGCGACGACTCCACCGGGCAGGCTAGCCGTGCAATCGGGGTCGACGAGCGCCTCGGTGGGCCGCAACGCGGGCGACGCGATTCCGGTCTTCACCGTCAGCGAAAGCAGGTCGAAGATCGCGATGCCGGTGACCTCGCTACCGGTGCCGGCGGTGGTGGGGCAGGCGATGTGCGGCCTGAGCGGTCCGGGTACCGGTTTGCCTTCGCCGATGGGCGCATTGACGTACGCCAGAAAGTCAGCTGGATAGGTGGCGTAGAGATTGGCGGCCTTGCACGTGTCGATTGCCGAACCGCCACCCAGCGAAACGTAGCCATCGGGCTTCGCCTCTTGGGCGAAGCGGGTCGCTTCGGCGAATGACGCGTCCGTCGGTTCGACGTGCACGTCGGTGTAGGCGACGACGTCCACACCGGCCCCGGCCAGCGAGTCGCACGCCCTGGCGAAGATGGGCAGGGCCGCCACGCTGGCGTCGGAGAACAGGGCCACTCGCCGAAGGCCCAGCGCGCCGGCCCGCTCGCCCAACTCGGCGATACAGCCGCGCCCGAACGTTATCCGGGAAGAGTCGACGGTGAAGGCTCCATCGCAGCCCTGAGCCACAGCCGGGAATTCGCAGCACGCCATGCTGCTATCCAACAACTCCACACTCGGCCGGCCAATGGCGGCCGGGTTGGTCCGCGGGCAAGATGCACCCATGCCGCTCTACATTCGTCACACCCGGTCGGCCCGGATCGTTGAGCTGTCGCGCCGGATCTGCGGCAAGTTGGCCGAACACGCCGCGTCGCGCCAAATCGACCTCAACGATGTCCGGGTGTGGCTGACGCATAGCGAAAACCCGCCGGCCAATTCGGCATTCGGCAGGCTACTGCGCCGGCGCGCCAATCCGGTCGATCCCGACGAAGAGCACTGGACCGCGGTGGTGCTGCATCCCACGCAACTACTCGTGGCGACCGACGGCGCAAAGCGCGGGACCGCGGTGCTGTCAGTGCCATTGCTGCAGGCGTCGATAACGGCGGACACCGGCTCCGGCGATCCTGCCGGATTCACGATCACGGGTTTCCCGGGCGAGCAAACCGGCAGCTACTACGTCGGACTCGGGCCCGAACCCGATGCCGCTGGATGCATTTCGGCCGTGCAGGCGGCGATCGGCGCGGCCAAGCAATAGGACATCGCGCAACCGGAGCCGGCCACCGCCTTGACCGCACTATGCTGACAATGCTAAGCAGGTGCTCAGCATTCATGGGCACGGCAGCCCCGGGCTCGATCAAAGTTGATCGGGAAGGAAGCAGATGACGCTGCAGGCAGTACTGGACGAGCTGAGTAAGCGCCCCGGCTCGGGCGAGACCATTCCGATCATCAACCCGGCGACTGAAGAGACGATCACCGAGTTCACCGACTGCGGTCCGGAGGCGGTGAGCGAGGCCGCGGCGCGGGCGAAGGCGTCCTTCGAGTCGGGCGTCTGGTCGGAGCTGCCGGGCCGCGAGCGGGCCAAGGTCTTGTGGCGGATCGGGGACTTGATCGACGAGCACGCCGAAGAGTTCGCCCAACTCGACTCGCTCAACACCGGCATGCCGCTAATGCAGGCCCAGTTGCAGATGTCCACCGTTTCGGAGTTCTTCCGCTACTACGCCGGCTGGTGTTCGAAGATCAACGGCGTCGCGTACGACGTGAAGACCGACGGCATCGCGACCGACACCTACGTCAACATGCACGCCTACACGCTCAAAGAGCCGTACAGCGTGGTGGGCCTGATCTTCCCGTGGAACGGCCCCATCTTCAACGCGAGCACAAAGCTGGCGCCGGCCCTGGCCGCCGGCAGCAGCCTGCTCGTCAAGCCCGCCGAGGAGACGCCGCTGTCGGCAGTGCTGTTGGACAGGCTCATCCACGAGGCCGGCGTTCCTGAGGGTGTCGTCAACCTGCTGACCGGTTACGGGCACACCGCGGGTGCGGCAATCACCGCCCATCGCGACGTCCAAAAGGTCGCCTTCACCGGTTCGACGGAGGTCGGCAAGGAGATCGTGCGGGCATCGGCCGACAACCTGAAGAAGGTCACGCTCGAACTCGGCGGCAAGTCGCCGGTGCTGATCTTCGACGACGCAGACTTGAGCAAGGCCATCATGATGGCGTCACTGGGTATCTTCGTGCATTCCGGTCAGGGCTGCGTGTGTGGGTCGCGGATCTTCGCACAGCGCGCAGTGTTCGACCAGGTCGTGGAGGGCATTGCCGCGATGGCGAACACGTTCAAGCTGGGCGCCCCGAGCGAGGAGGGTTGCGTCAGCGGCCCGCTGATCAGCCAGAAGCAGCTAACCCGTGTGATGGGCTTCATCGACGAAGGCCGCGATGACGGCGTCGATGTGGTCACCGGCGGTCACCGGCTGGACCGCAAGGGCTACTTCGTGCACCCAACGGTGCTCACCAACGTCGACACCAGCATGCGGCTGTACCAGCAGGAGATCTTCGGGCCGGTGGTCAGCATCCTGCCGTTCGACGACGAAGACGAGGCCGTGGCCCTGGCCAACGACACCACCTACGGCCTAGCGGCCACCGCCTGGACCGAGAACCTCGGGCGGGCCCACCGGATCATGAAGCGACTGCAGGCCGGCAGTGTGCAGGTGAACTGCCAACTGGTCTTCGATCACGACGTGCCGTTCGGCGGACACAAGCAATCCGGCTGGGGTCACGAGTTCGGCAAAGAGGGCCTCGACATTTACCTGAAGACGAAGTCGGTCTGGGCCCAGCTTTAAAGCGCGGCCCCGCGACGCGGAAAGTCCCGGACCCCAACCAGGTCCGGGACTTTCCGGTGACCGCCCGACGGCGTCAGGATCCTTTGTTGTAGCGAGTCAGGAACCCGACGGACGCGACCCCCGCGGCGGTGCCGATCACACCCCACAGCACCAGCTGGAAAGCCATCGCAGAAATGAACCAGCCAAACGTCATTCCGATGTAGAGCATCCAGATCAGCCGGAAAAAGCTCCAGACCGCAAGCAGGCCGGTGCTGATCCCGATGTACAGGCTCGGTTGGCGATCGACGCGGTTGATCTGCTCCTGGACGCTGGTCGGCACGATGTTCATTTGCTGTCTTCCCTTCATGAGGCGCCGCCTCGTTGGCGGTGTCGTTGCGACAAGTACAGACGGCCGGATCGGCTACCGATCCCAACAACGTCCCAGCCCCATCGCTGACCTGCGGTGGTAAAGACGCGAACTCAGGATGCCGGTGCTGTTGTCCCGGCTCGCTCGCCGACCGCGTGATTCATTTCGGTCAGGAACTGTCGGTAACGCTCGGCGTGGTTAGGGCGGCGTCGCACGATCAGCCAGCCGACACCGAGGACTACAAACCACCCGGGGAACCACGCCAACGCGATCGCGGTGTCTTTTTCCGCACCGAGTGTCCAGATGACGAACACGAAGAAGACAAGGACGGCCCCGCACATCACCCGGCCACCTGGCATTTTGAAGGTCGACTCCGCATGACGCTGTGCGTGTCGGCGGCGATAGACGAGGTAGCTGACGATGATCATCGCCCAGACGAACATGAACAGCAGCGCCGAAATTGCTGTCACGAGCGTGAAAGCGCCCATCACCGAACCGCGGAAGTGCTGCAGCGGGATGGACGTCAGCAGCAGTGCGGCCGTCAGAAACAGCGCCGACGCGGGCACGCCGCCGCGGTTCAGCCGGCGGAAAACCGCTGGCGCGCTACCTTCGTCGGCCAGACCGTAAAGCATGCGGCCGGTGGAGTACATCCCGGAGTTGGCCGCCGACGCGGCCGCGGTGGTCACGACGAAGTTGACGATCGACGCCGCACCGGCAAGGCCGGCCAGGGAGAACATCGTGACGAACGGTGACTCGTTTCCGGCGAAGCGCCGCCAGGGGATGACTGTGAGGATCACCAGAAGCGCACCGATGTAGAAGATCGCCACCCGCAGCGGCACGGCATTGATTGCGCGGGGGAGGGTGCACCGCGGGTTCGCCGTCTCGGCCGCCGCAGCGCCGACCAGTTCCACACCGACGAACGCGAAGAACGCGATCTGGAATCCACCGACCATGCCCATGAAACCCGTGGCGAAAAATCCGCCATCGTTCCAAAGATTTTCGATCGTCGCGGGATAGCCTTGCGGGGAAACGAAATTGGTGCTCAGCAGGATTGCGCCGACGATCATCAAGCCGATGATCGCAGCGACTTTGATCAAGGCGAACCAGAATTCGATCTCCCCGAAATTGCGGACGCTGAACAAATTGAACAGCAGGATCAGTCCGCATGCGGCGAGCGCGGGCACCCACCCCGGTAAGCCAGGCCACCAGAACTGTAAGTAACCCGAGATCGCAACGAGTTCGGCGATCCCGGTGACGATCCAGGCAAACCAGTACGACCACCCGACGAAAAAGCCTGCGGCAGGCCCTAATAGGTCGGCCGCGAAGTCGACGAACGACTTGTAGTTCAGGTTCGACAGCAGCAGTTCGCCCATCGCCCGGAGTACGAAAAACAAGAAGAACCCGATGATTCCGTAAACCACCACGACCGACGGACCGGCGCGGGAGATCGTTCGCCCGGCGCCCATGAACAGACCCGTCCCGATCGTGCCGCCGATGGCGATCAGCTGAACGTGGCGGTTGGACAGACCCCGGTGAAGCTGCGAGACAGCAGGATTGAACTCGCCGACGTCCTCGCTCATGTGTCACGTCCTCGTGGGTTCCGAGTTGTTGGCAACCACAGCTAACTCCTGTTGTAGCCAAACACAATAATTCTTACCTCCGCCTTCGGCCCTGACCACGCCGATTGTCAATTCACGTACGCTCACCCGCATGAGCTGGTTCGGACGAGCAAAGAAAGCCAGTGTGGGCCAGCGGGTCACGCGGTCCGACAAGCAACAGGCGATCGACACGGTCGCCGAACTCAACGCGCTCAATGCAGAACGGGAGCGGCTGATGCGCGAAGACCTGCCGGGTGTTGCGACGATCGTGGCCATCCACGATAACGTCGCGGCGACGCCGCTGGGTTGTTGGCACGAGCTGGAGCTGGAAGTGCAGTTGCCCGACCAGGACCCCTACCGCGCCAGGCGGCGCGTCTCACTGCAGCTGTCGACGTCCCCGCACATCGCGGTTGGTGCCCAGGTGCCGGTTCGAGTCGATCGCGGGGACCTGTCGACGGTCCTCGTCGTCGCGACGCCATGACCGCTAGCTCGACGTCTTGACCATCAGCTTGCCGACGTTTTTACCGTCAAACAGCATGTTGATTGCGGTCGGCAGCTGTTCGAAGCCCTCGACGACGGTCTCCAGCGGCGTCAGCTTGCCCGCGGCGATCAGGCCGGCGATCTCGCCTGCCGCCTCGGCTGCACGGCCCAAGTGGTCCAGAACGATGAAGCCCTGCAGGGTCGCGCGCTGGATCAACAGATTCCCGAAGGCGCGCG
Source organism: Mycobacterium montefiorense (assembly GCF_003112775.1). Lineage (GTDB taxonomy): Bacteria > Actinomycetota > Actinomycetes > Mycobacteriales > Mycobacteriaceae > Mycobacterium > Mycobacterium montefiorense. Next base: position 1,006,285 of record NZ_BFCH01000018.1, read on the forward strand.
GCCCGGGAGGCGGGTCGGCCTCGTTGTAGCCCGAGATCAGGCCGCACAGCGCGACGCGCGCCCCGATGTTGAGGCGGGCGAACACCGCATCCATGATGACGCCACCGACGTTCTCGAAGTCGACGTCGATGCCTTTGGGCGTCGCCGCCCGCAGTTGGGCGGCCCAGTCGTCGGCGCGGTAGTCGACGGCGGCGTCGAAGCCGAGTTCCTCGGTGAGCAGCCGGCATTTGTCCGGGCCGCCGGCGATTCCGACAACGCGCGCGCCGTCGGCCTTGGCGAGCTGGCCGGCGATCGAGCCCACCGCGCCCGCCGCGGCCGAGACGACGACGGTCTCACCTGGCTGCGGCTTGCCGATGTCGCGGATCCCGAGCCACGCGGTCAGCCCTGTGGTCCCGAGCGCGCCCATGTAGGCACTTGGGGAGACCCCGTCGGCGACGTCGACCCCGAACAACGGAGCGGTGTCGGAGACCACCAGGTACTCCTGCCAACCGACGAGGCCCTGGACGATCTGGCCGACCGAATAATTGGGATTCTTCGATTCGACGACGTGGCCGAGTCCGCCCGCCCGCATCACCTCGCCGATACCGACCGGAGGAAGGTAGGTGGGAGTGTCGTTGATCCACGTCCGGTTGGTCGGATCGAGCGAGATCCAGTCGACGCGCACCAACGCCTCGCCATCCGTGATCTCGGGAACCGCCTCCTCACTCAGCTCGAACGTGTTGGGGCCGATACGTCCGGTGGGACGCTCACGCAAAAGGAAGCGGCGATTTCGATCAGGCATGAGCGCACGTTACGCCGGTGCAATAACCCAACCTATGGCGGAGCACACCATTACCCATGTTTCGGATACCGCACGTTGGACCGCATTGCATCGGGCAACCGAGTCGGCACGCCCCGGTGGGTGGCTCGTCGCGCGCACTAAGCTCATCGACGACTGACTGACCAGCAACCTGCACAACCGATTTCGTTGCCTTGCGCGCAGAAAAATCGGCCTGCGGACGATTCGCCTGCGAAAGCGCGCCGCCGATCGTAGTATCGCGACATGCGCATCTCGGTCAAGTTCGACCTGAGCTTCCAGTACTCCGAGCTTGAGCGGCTGTGGCGCACCGCGGATCGTATTGGCTTCGAAGCGGTGTGGGATTACGACCATTTCTACGGACCAACGGAAAGCACTGACCCGACCTACGAGGGCTGGACCACCCTGGCCGCGATGGCTGCGGTCACCAAGCGGGCTCGGATCGGCTGCCTGGTGTCCAGCGTGACGTTCCGAAATCTCGCGGTCATGGCCAATATGGCGGTCACCGTCGACCACATTTCGGGTGGACGCCTCAACTTTGGGATCGGCGCCGGCTGGCATGAGGCCGAACATTGCGGGTACGGAATCGACTTTCCCAGCCCCGGCACCCGAGTCGCGATGGTCGATGAGGCTCTCACCGTGATTCGCCGGCTCTGGTCGGAGGAATCGGTCACGTTCAGAGGGCAGTACTTCACCCTCGAGGAGGCCCTGTGCGAGCCCAAGCCTCTTCAGCACCCACACCCGCCGATCGTGATCGGCGGGAGCGAGCCAAAGATGCTGCGCGTCATTGCGCGTCACGCCAGCATGTGGAACATGCCCGGACACGAGGGGCCGCAACGATGGGGCGCTGTCAACGCCCAGCTCGACGAAGCATGCGCCGAGGTGAAGCGCGCGCCGGCCGAGATCCTGCGTTCGGCACAGATTTCGCTGCATCCCGCGGAAGCCGGTCAGGTGGACGAGCAGCTGGCGTTGTTGCCGGAGTTCGAGCAGCAGGGCTGCGAGCAGATGGTGCTGGCGTTCCGCCAGCCACCCACGAAAGCATTGCTCGAACGTTGCCTCGCCCTGGATTCCGCCTCTCGGCCGGTCGCAGCCGTCTGAGCCGCAAAGTTTGCCACCGGCTCTTTAAAAGAAGGCTGTCGCGGAGGATTGTTACCTGGATGGACGCGTCGCGAGTTGCCGTGCTGCCGGTCGCCGCCGCCGCGCTGTTCTGGGTGACCGAACCGGCAACTGCCGATCCACCACCTACTCAACAGATCACGACGGTTGCCGTCGGCTCCAAGGGGCAGGCGGTCAACGGCTATCAAGAGACGCGTCCCGAGGGCAACGTCCCGTTCGTCAGCGGCTGCACACCATCGCCGTCCGCGGTGGCCGACGACGTCTACTCGTGCTCTCCCAGCGCGGCCGGCGCCGCTACCTGCTGGCCGTCGACGCCGGGATCGCTGTTGTGCGTGGACAATCCATGGGATCAACGTCTGCACCGGGTCGCTTACCGCGGTCAACTCCCGCCAGTGCAACCCACGAGTTCCCCAGAACCGTTTGCGCTCGCGCTCGACGACGGCACCCACTGTCTGCTGCGCAACGGCGGAGCATGGGGCAGCCGCGATGACGGGTACGTCGGCGGCTACTGGTGCGGGAAGTCCAGCGCCAATCCCTCGGTGCTGTGCCTCCCGAGTGATCAGTCGTGCATCGACCGCTCGGGGCCCGTGTGGAGCGTCAAAGTCGGTCAACTGGGCGCGCCGGACGCCCACTTTCCGCCGCCCCAGGTGCACGCGGTAGCCAGCGCGTGGTTCGCCGGAGATCGCATACCGGGCTGACGCGGCCGGCTACCAGACCCGGATCCAGTCGACCAGCATGTCCGCGGGATAGCTACCCGACCCGGGATCCCTACCGCCGGAGCCGGCGACAGCGAGGTTGAACACCGGATACACGGTGTAGCCAGGGCCGTTGAACGGCCAATCCGGTAGCGAGCTGGCCGGCACATCGAAGTACGGCTGGGCGCCGTCGGAATAGTCTTTCCAGAACCTGATGCCGGCCTCGTCCCACTGGCAGCGCCAGGTGTGCCAGGCGCTGTCGACCGCGATGTTGTGCGTCTTCCACTCACCGCCGTTCGCTTTGGCGTGCACGGTGGTCGCCGAGGGCCAGCTGCCGTTGCCGTACCACTCCATGACATCGATCTCGCCCTGCTCCTCGTTGCCGAGCCAATAGGCGGGCCAGGCGCCGGGGGTCAGGCAGCTCATTTTGATTCGGGCTTCCCAAGTGTGACCCACGCCACCCCGCCACAGGCTTTGCACCTTGCCGCTGAAGTAGGTGGGGCCATCTTTCGCCGCCCGAAGGACGAGGTTGGAATTGCCGTCAACGAACACGTTGCGGCGATCGTCGCGGTACTGGCCGATGTGCTCGGGCAGCTCCCAGTACGTCGGGTCCTTGATCGTCTCGCGGGCTTTCGCGATTGCCCACTTCGACGCGTCGGGTGACGAGCCTGCCGGCCCATCGAATTCGTCCTGAAAAATGTAGCTTCCGGCCTGGCCACTGGGTGCGCCGGGCGGTGGGACCCGCCCTGGGAAGGCCTGGGCCGCAGGGATGGGGAGCGCGGCCGCCAACACACCGACCCCTGTCGTCAGCATCATGCGGCGACGGTCCATCTCTGGCATAAGCAAGCGACGATAGCAGCCCCCGCCGTACGGGGTCGAAACAGAAATTGTGTCGGTGGGCGTCGTTAACATTTGGATCGCCGCTCGGCCCAAAACCGACGGCAGCACGGTACAAGCTCGGAATTTGTCATTAATTCACGGCCAATTCTCATGATCACGCTGGGTTTGGTCTCAGGATTGCCTGGGCATCCTGGACACGAACAGATAACACGTCCGTGATTTTGCGGCTGAGTCGGATGCTCTGAGAGGAGTTGACAATCATGGCGAATGCATCAGGGTCGACGGTTATTTTCCTTCAGTCCCATCCGGCTTGGGTCGCCGCCCAGCGTCGTGAGCGTGAACGCGCCGAATCTATGCATCGTCACCCGTCATCTCGGGGGCGGCGCGCCGCTGCAGCGGTTGACCACGCAGTCGCCGCTGCTGGCCGTCACTTCAAGGTCTACTCGGGCTCCGACACACCCGCTTAAGCTGTTTCCGGACCCGCCATCAGAGAATCGGTCCGCGCCGCAGTCCTATCACCAACCAATAACCGGCACTCAAGCGAAATCCTGACCTTTTCGAAACTGCCTGACCGGCCTGTGCGCACCGACCTGCACCCGCGGTTCAATTAAAGTTTGCTAAGCGGTACTTCCCGCACGCGTTAGCCCGACTACGCGGTTGCCTTCATTCAGCCAAGCCGTTCGCGTCCCCTGCCCGAATTACTACAATTTGTCGTAGCCGACGGCGGGGCTCCCGATGCCGCATTTGGGCCCTCGGTCGTAGTTGGGGGAATGATCCAGAGCCTTTTCGTGGTTGTGGCCTTGGCGCTAGCGCTCCGACAACACCGCTGTGCCGCCCAAGCCGCGCGGAAATGTCACATGGTTCTGGCGACTCACCGGCGCCGGCCTAGTTCAAGCCGACAAAGCCGCAACCCGGTCCGGCACTGGTACCACGGTCACTTACGAAGCGCTAGCTAGCTCAGCGAGGCCCGGTAATCATGGGCAACAGATACTGGCGCACATAGGCGCGGGATTGCCCGCATGCCCGCACACCTGGGTACCAGGAGCGCCACGCCGCTGCGCGCGTGACACCGCGACGGCGACCCAATCATCCGGCCGCAATCCTCTCGGTGACCGAAACGGTCACGAGGCATGGGTTTCGGATTCGGCACGCGTGTGCGATCCTAACGCCAGCACACCGTCACGGCCCTGCATGATGTGCTCGGCCATCAGGGAACCGGCGCGCTGGGCCTCGCCGTCGGCGATCGCGTCGCGGAGCATCCGATGGAACAGGTTGGAGCGCTCACTTTCAGCCCGGGTCTGATGCCGGAACACTTGATACACCAACGGAATATCGACCGCGTGCACCAGCAGTGCGGACAATCGCCGATGCGCTGACCCCTTGATGAAAGGCGCTGTTGGCGGCCGTGATTCGGCACAATCCGGCATTCAGTGAGCCATTTGTCACGAGCTCGATCCCCGCGTCGAAGTCGGCGATCGCCGCGTTGAGTGCCGCGATGCCCTCGGCGTCCATCCGGGTTGCGGCGCGCTCGGCGGCCAGCGATTCGAGTCGGGCGCGCAGCTCGTACTGGTCGCGAACATCGGTCGCGGACATCGTCGCGACGACCGCGCCCCGGTTGCGCTCGATGACGACCAGGCCATCGGCGGCCAAGGCCCGCAATGCCTCTCGCACCGGGGTGCGAGACAGGTCGAACATCTCGCCGATGCGCTGTTCAACGCGTCGCGAACCCGGCTCGAAATCACCCTCGGCGATCGCGCGCCGGATCAGCCGGTAAGCCAGGTCTGATCGGCCGTCGATCTCGGTCATCTCAGTCATCCCCCGCGGTAGCGGCGCCGATGTCCAGCACACCGCCACCCTCGGGGTCGTCGACCTCCACGATCGGATCGTCGACGTCGTCGAACTCCAGGCGCAGCGCCCGCGACATGATCGCGTGCATGACGTACATGGTGGTGGTGTAGGTGAATTCGAGGATCTCGGTGTCAGTGAACACTTCCCGCAGTTGGGTGAACAACTGCTCGGGCACCCGGCCATGTTGGCCCGCAAGGCAATCCGCGTAGGCCAGCAGCAACCGTTCGGTGTGATCGAAACAATCGGCGGTCTCCCACGACGGTATCGCCGCGATCTTCCCCTCGGACAACCCCGCGGACCGGCACGCCTTGCAATGCTGGGAGTAGACGAACTGGCTGCCGACCACCCAGCCCGCCCGGATCTGACCGAGCTCACGGTGATCGGGCCGGATGCTCACTTCTTGGCGGTACAGGCGAAAGCCACGAACAGCATGGCGCAGGGCGGCGGGGGACTGGGCCATCACCGTCCACCAGTTCCCAGGTGTTCCACCGACGGTGCCCGGTTCGGTCACCGGATCACGATCGCCGAACATGAAGTCGTACATCTTCAACGTGAATTCGTCGTTGACCTCACTCCTGGGAACAGGATTCAGGCGTGGCATTGCGGATCCTCTCGAGAAGAATGCAGATTGCATTCAATCCCAGCCCTATCCACGACGTCAATGCAGTTCGAGGTCCAACTATGGCGTGCATTGCGCACAGTCCGGTGAAACCATGTGCTGTGGAAATCGAGTGTGCGCCGCGGGCGTAATTTGAGCCCCGACTCCCGCCGTAGCCCGCACACTCAAAGCTGAAACGGCACAATCAAACGCGCCGCCGAGGTCCCCGGGTTCCGCGTAGCCTTTTGCCAAAGCTGGCAAGAGCGCGACAACGGATCGGCGGTTGACCCCATGAACGATGGCGGTGCGGAAACCCTCGAGTATCTCCGCAGCACTGGACGGATTGCCATGGCGCACAGGGGATTCACCTCGTTCAGGTTTCCCATGAACAGCATGGGCGCATTTCACGAGGCGGCAAAGCTGGGATTTCGCTACATCGAGACGGACGTACGCGCCACCCGCGACGGAGTGGCGGTGATCCTGCACGACCGTCAGCTGCCCGCCCAGTCGGAGCTGCCGGGCACGATCGACCAACTTGCTTGGCCGGATGTCCGCACGGCGGATCTGGGTGCGGGGGAGTCTATCCCGACGCTGGAGGAACTCCTGGTCGAACTGCCGACGATGCGGATCAACATCGATATCAAGGCCGAGTCGGCCGTCGAACCGACCGTCGAGGTGATCGAGCGGTTGAACGCGCATGACCGGGTGTTGGTGACAGCCTTCTCCGACCGGCGTCGCCGCCGCGCACTGCGCTTGCTGTCCAAACGCGTCGCCACTTCGGCGGGCACCGTCGTGTTCCTGGCGCTGGTAGCGGCGAAAACGCCGGCCAGCCGGGCATACGCCTGGCGGATGTTGCACGACAGTGACTGCCTGCAACTACCGCCGCGGCTCGGACGCCTACCGGTGATCACGCCCGCGCTGGTGCGGGCTGCCCACGCCTCGGGGCGCCAGGTGCACGCGTGGACGGTCGACGACCCGACCGCGATGCGGACGCTGCTCGACATCGGCGTGGACGGGATCATTACCGATCGCGCCGACCTACTACGCGACGTGCTCGTCGCCCGTGACGAATGGCTCTAGCTAGAGCTTGCTCGCCGCGAAGTCGGCGGCCTGATTGGCCATGCCCGCGTCGATGTAGGCACCGGCGAGATGCGCAGGCCAGTTTTCCTTCCAGGTGTTCGGGTCGGCCGGATTGCAGATCGGGTCCGCGCCGTGACACAAGTCGATGGTCCGGTCGTTGTAGGTCGGATTGAAGTTCGTAATCGGACCCACCCATTGGCTCCCGTTGCCGAACAACGCGACGGCGGCGATGTGCTGATCCATGCCCGGCGGCAGGGGGCTGTCGAAGCCGAACGCGCCGATGGGCGCGGCAAGCACCACGTCGGTGACGGCGGCGCCAAGTGAGTAACCGCCCAACACCAGCCGGGTGTCCGGGCAGTTGTTGGCCATGTCCTGGATGTGATGGCTCATGTCGTTGGCACCGACGTCGACCTGGGTGTCGGCGGGGTACTTCACGGCGTACGAGCTGAAACTCTTATTGCCGACCTTGGATTGCAGATTATTGATGAATGCGTTGCCGAGTTGCCCCGGGCCCGGCGATTCATTTCGGCCACGGGCGAAAACCACCTGGACCTGAGGACAGCTAGCCGCCGCCGATGGCGCCGACCATTGCGACCCAAACGGCAGTGCCGCGGGCGCCAACATCAGTGCACCCGCGATCACGACCGCAGCCAGGCACACACCAACCGATTTACACATGAGTAGAACGCGCACAGCACGATGTTAAATCGAATCCGTCTCCGCCGCTGGGCTGGGTGAACTCCGATCCCGACGGACCCCGACCACGATGTCGGCCACAGCACGCCGACCGATAGGTTCAGCCCATGAGCCACACCGACGCGAGTGCACCCGAGCGCCTATTCGCGCTGGCCGAACGGGTGACGGGTTTCATGCCGGACGACGAGGGGCGCGCGCTGTACGACGCGGCGCTGCGATACCTCAACGGCGGTGTCGGTGTCGAGATCGGTACCTATTGCGGCAAGTCGACCCTGCTGCTCGGCGCAGCGGCGCAACAGACGGCCGGAGTGCTGTTCACGATCGACCACCACCATGGCTCCGAGGAACATCAGGCCGGCTGGGACTACCACGACGCCTCGATGGTCGACGAGGTGACCGGATTGTTCGACACGCTGCCGACGTTTCGACGCACCCTGGACGCCGCCGGGCTGGACGACCACGTGGTGGCGGTCGTGGGTAAGTCACCGATCGTGGCCCGCGGTTGGGGGTCACCGCTGCAGTTCTTGTTCATCGACGGCGGCCACTCCGAGGCCGCGGCCACCGAGGACTTCAACGGCTGGGCGAAATGGGTGAACGTCGGCGGGGCACTGGTCATCCATGACGTATTCCCCGACCCGAAGGACGGCGGGCGTCCGCCGTATTACATCTATTGCCGCGCACTAGATTCCGGTCAGTTCCGGGAGATCTCCGCACTTGGGTCGCTGCGGGTGCTCGAACGCACCAACGGTCGGGTCGGCGAGCCGATCGAGGTCATCGACCGGGCCCGGTAACCACACACTCACAATCGAAGTCGGTCTGCAGACCCAGCGGCAGACCATGGGCGCGGAAGATCCCCGCGCCCGCGGTGGTGTCCGACAGCGCGTCGGCCGCCAGGATCACCGCCGCACCGGTCCACGCGGTGCGCTCTTCGGGCCACCGCTTGCCGTCGGCGAATACCAGACCGGTCCAATACGAACCGTCTTCTTCGCGCAAGTGCTGCATCGCCGTGAATTGCTTGTGCGCCGCGGAGCGTTGCCCGATGGCTTCGAGCGCCATGACCAGCTCGCAGGTTTCGGCGCCGGTCACCCAAGGCCGGTCGGCCACGCAGCGAATGCCGAGACCGTCGACTACAAAGTCGTCCCAGCGCTGCTTGATTCGTGCTACAGCGGCCGGGCCCCGCAGCGCACTACCGAGGATGGGGTAGTACCAATCCATCGAGTAGCGGTCCTTTTCGGTGAACGCCTCCGGATGCGCGACCAGCGCATGCCCCAACCGCCCCAATGCCAGCTCCCACTCAGGCTGCGGGTCGTCCAGCAGGGCAGCCAGCGCAAGCGCACACCGGATGCTGTGGTACACACTGGCGCAACCTGTGAGCAGGGCTTCGCGTACTGGCCCGGATCCGCTTCGAGCCCAACAGATCTCACCGTAGCCAATCTGCAGATCGATGACGAAGTCGATCGCCTTGTGGACCGTCGGCCACATGGATGCGGCGAATGATTCGTCACGGGTGACCGACACGTAATGCCAGACACCCGTGGCGATGTAGGCGCAGAAATTGCTGTCGCTGTTGGCGTCTTCGATTGTCCCTGCCCGGAACTGAAGGGGCCAGGAGCCGTCGGACCGCTGAGTGCGACGGCTCCACTCATATGCAGCCCGGGCCGGTTCCAGCAGTCCGGCAGCGGTGAGCGCCATTGCCGATTCCACGTGATCCCACGGGTCGGTGTGTCCGCCGTGAAACCAGGGGATGGCACCCGATGATTCCTGCTCGGCGGCGATGGACAGGGCTGTCTGGCGACACTGCTCCGGACTGAAGACACCCGGGACTGCCGGCGCGTTAAATCGACGCAACTGAATACCCCGGGGTGGCTTCGACTTCCGCTGGCTGCGGCTTGGTGAAATACATCGCCACGCTCTTGCCCACGAGAGGATTGAGCACCGACTCCGCGATCCGGGTGAGGTTCGGCCGCTGCATGAGATCCCACACCAGGAGTTTATGGTAGGCCGTGACCGCGGGGTGCTCGGTATTCTCAACCCCGACAGCGCACTTCAGCCACCAGAACGGCGAATGCAGTGCATGCGCATGATGGGAATGCGTCAAGTCCATGCCGCTATCGGCGATCTTGTCCCGCAGTTCGCTGGCCCGGTAGATGCGGATGTGGCCGCCCAGGTTGGCGTGATACTCGTCGGACAGTAGCCAACAGACTTGTTCGGGAAGCCACCGCGGCACACTGACCGCCAGCATGCCACCGACTTTGAGTACCCGGATCAGCTCCACGATCGCCTCGTCGTCTTGCGTGATGTGTTCCAGGATTTCGGATGCGATGACACAGTCGAATGTCTGGTCCGGGTAGGGCAATTTCAACGCATCACCGACGACCGTCTGCGCTGATGCCGCGGCGGGCGCCTCGCCGCCTTCGGCCATCGCTTTCAGAATGGCGTCCACAGACTGCAATTCGTCTTCGTCGCGGTCGAACGCGATGACGTCGGCACCGCGGCGGTATGCCTCGAATGCATGCCGGCCGGCTCCGCAACCCACGTCGATGACCTTGCTGGTGGGCCCGATCCCCAGCCGATCGAAATCGACTGTCAGCATTGCAGTTCGCCTTCGGTCGCGGCCTTTCGTGCGATTGCCCGCTGATAAACCTGCACGGTTTGCGCAGCGACGGCTTCCCAGCTGAACACGCTGACGGCGCGCGCTCGTCCCGCCTTTCCCAGGCTGCGGCGCTTTTCCGGCGAATCGAGGAGCTCACCGAGGGCGCGGGTCAACGCGTCGACGTCGGCGGGCGGCACCAATTCGGCGCACGCGCCATCGGTCCCGAGAACCTCGGGCAATGCTCCCACCCGACTCGCGACGATCGGGGTACCGCTCGACATCGCTTCCACGGCAGGAAGCGAAAAGCCTTCGTAGAGCGACGGAATACAGGCGACCTCTGCCGAGGCGAACAAGGCTGCCAACTCGGCATCGGAGAGCCCGCTGGTGATGTGCACGATGTCGGAGATGCCCAGTTCGGCGATCAGCTTGTGCGTGGGGCCGTTGGGCTCCACTTTGGCGACGAGCCGCAACTCGACATCCCGATTCATCCGAGTCTTGGCGACCGCGTGCAGCAGAGTACTGACGCCCTTCAGCGGGGTGTCGGCGCTGGCGATCGCGATGATGCGTCCCGGTTGCCGTGGGCCCGAACCCGGTTGGAACAGTTCGGTGTTCACACCCAACGGCACAACGTGCAGCTGATCCGCCGACACCCCGAAGTCGGAGACGATGTCCGCGGCCGACGACGACGAGACCGTCAACAAGTCCGGAATCTGGCGCGCAACCTGTTCTTGCATCGTGGAAAACCCATACCAGCGGTGCACCAACGGCTTTCGCCACCACTTTGCGGCAGCCACATCGAGCACCCGGTCACGGGTGATGGGGTGGTGCACGGTCGCGACCACCGGCATCCCGGTGCCCGAAATCGTGAGCAGTCCGGTGCCCAGGCTCTGGTTGTCGTGGACGACGTCGAAATCTCCGGCACGCTCAGCCAACAGCCGCGCAACACGCATCGTGAAAGTCCGCGGCTCGGGGAACCCCGCGGTCCACACGGTGAGGAGTTCCAACAGGTCGATCGAGTCGCGGATCTCGCTCGGGCGCGGCACCCGGAACGGGTCGGGCTCGCGGTACAGGTCAAGGCTCGGCACCTTGGTCAACCGCACCCGGGGATCGAGCAGTTCCGGATACGGCTGTCCGGAGAAGATTTCGACATCGTGACCGAGTTCGACGAGACCGTGGCTGAGATGGCGTATGTAGACGCCCTGCCCACCGCAATGGGTCTTACTACGGTAGGACAACAAGGCAATACGCATACTCAACTCTTCTTTGCTGGTTAACGAACGCGGAAGGGCGCCGAATCCATTGCGATCAACGAGCTCCCGAACCCCGTGACAGCAAACTGGACATGTGTCCAGACTATAGTTCGATCAGCTAATCGACGCAACGCGCCATCGGTGCCCTTCAATCCTAGGTTTCGGCGACTTTCGTCCATCCGTGCGGCCGCCAGATCACTGTTCCAGGCCGTGCTGAAACGCTTGCCGCATGGATCGTGTTGTGAGCCAATGGGCTCATCATCGATCGATGCCGGGGAGCAATTGTTTGCTGGCGTAAGCGCCGGCGTGGCACAGACGAAGTCCCGGTTCAGCGGTCGAACAGATCGGACAGGGCGTCGGAGACCATGATTTCGGGGCTTTGGTCGATCCCGACATTGCGCAGCTCACCGTCGATGGCCAGAGATGCGATGCCGTGCACGAGGGACCACAGCGGTCCGGCGGCCTCGCGCGGTTCTTGGCCGCGCAGCGACCCGGCGGCCTGACACGCGGCTATCCCGTCGAGCAAAACTCCAAAGGCTTGACCTGCAGCGACCGCCAGGCTCGGGTACTGGGTTTTGTGGGTATCCGCGCCGAACATGACGCGGTACTGGTCCGGATGACCAAGGGCAAAACGCACATATGCGCGACCTATTTCAATCAGCTTCTCCGTCGGCTCCGACACGGCATCAACGGCGGCCGTCAATGCCGTGTGGAGCTCAAGAAATCCCTGTTCAGCGACTGTAGCGAGTAGGTGGGCCTTGTCGGTGAAGTGACGGTACGGAGCCGCGGCGCTGACGCCCGCCCGTCGCGCCGCTTCGGTCAACGTGAAACCCTTTGGCCCCCGCTCGGCCACGAGCGAGAGCGCGGCGCTGGTCAGCGCTCGTTTGAGATCGCCGTGGTGGTAGCTGTGACGCGGCTTCGCCGTCGCAGCAGGTGCCTTCTTCGCAGACATGTTGACGACATTAACATGCTGACTTATGTTTATGGCATTCACATTTTTGGAAGGAGCCGAAATGTCAACTCAACGACACGGGGGAGCCGGCGGCTGGGCGGTGATCACGGGTGCCAGCTCTGGTCTCGGCGCGATCTTCGCCGACATGCTGGCCAAGCGGAGTTTGTCATTGCTACTGGCCGGACGCGACGAAGTTCGGCTAAACGCGGTGGCGCAGCGAGTTCGCCATGGCACTGCCGGGATTGACGTCGAAGTGGTCGTCGGGGACCTGGGCACCCGGTCGGGCGTCGATGCCCTCGCGGTGCGGCTCGAGGGACGTGCGGTCGAGGTGCTGGTCAATAATGCCGGGTTCGGCACGTACGGGCGGTTTTCGGAACTGGATGCCGACCGCGAGCATGAGCTGGTCGCGGTCAACGTCGATGCGCTGGTTCGTCTCACGCATGCGGTGCTTCCCGGAATGCTGGCCCGCGGTCGCGGCGGCATCCTCAACGTCGCCTCCACGATCGCGTTTACGCCCGGGACCTATCAGGCCACCTACGGCGCCTCGAAGGCTTTCGTACTTTCGCTAAGCCGGGCGTTGTGGGCAGAGACCCGGGGCTCGGGCGTAACGGTGACTGCGCTGTGCCCAGGACCCACCCGCACCGGATTCGTCGATGCACTGGGATCGGATGTCTCGCACACCGCGATCTACCGACGCCTGGCGGCACCGGAGCCGGTGGTGTCAGCGGGACTGCGCGCACTCGACCGAGGCCGAGGCGTCGCGGTCCCCGGGTGGCGCAATCGGATCATGTCTACCGCCAGCAGCTTCTCACCCGGTTGGCTTTCGGCCTTGATCAGCGCCCGGTTGCTGCGGCCCGCGGCCGCGACGACACATGCAGGCCGCTGAAATGTCCGGCAAGCTCGTCGGCTTTCTCGCCAGTCGCCTCATGAAAGCCGCCGAACGCCTGTAATCCACATCACATCTGACAACCCGTGCTCCACTTGCTCCGAATTGAGGCTATCCACACGGGAATTCGTGGGTCCGGGTAACCATCCGGCCCGTCCCAGCGTGGCTAGGACGGGGTCATCGTGAAGGCGGCAGTACGAACAAGCTACGACGTGATCGTGTGTGGCGCCGGTTCGTCGGGATCGGTCATCGCCGGACGGTTGGCGGAAAATCCCGACGTCTCGGTCTTGCTGGTGGAGGCCGGCGGGAGCGACGAAGTTCCCAGCGTCACCGAGGCGAGCCAGTGGCCACTGAATCTGGGCAGTGAACGCGATTGGGGATTCGTGTCCGACCCCGACCCCAGGCTGCACGGGCGCTCGATCGGATTCTCGATGGGCAAGGTGTTGGGTGGCGGATCCAGCATCAACGTAATGATCTGGGCACGCGGGCACCGCAGTGACTGGGACCTGTTCGCGGCCGAGTCCGGTGAACCGGCCTGGGGCTATGAGGCGGTCCTGGATCTGTACAAACAGATCGAGGACTGGCACGGCGTAGGCGAGCCGGACCATCGAGGCAGGGGAGGCCCGGTGTTTGTTCAGCCGGCTCCAGGCGCACATCCGGCCGCCGCCGCGACGGTGAAAGCGGCTAGGACACTGGGGATCCCGACGTACCAAAGCCCCAACGGTCGCCTGATGGAAGATATGCGCGGTGCCGCGATCACCGACCTGCGTAGCCGCGGTGGAAAACGCCAGTCGATATTTCGCACCTATGCCGCCCCATATCTCGACAAGCCGAACCTGACCGTGGTCTCGAACGCGTTGGTGACACGGGTCGAATTCGAGGGGAATCGGGCCACCGGCGTCGACATCCTCCATCAGGGCACGATCCATCACGCGACCGCCAACGTCGAGGTTGTGTTGTCGCTCGGAGCGATTCACACGCCCAAGGTGCTGATGCAGTCTGGCATCGGCGACGCGGACGAACTGTCCCGGCTCGGTATCGCGGTCCGAGAACACTTGCCCGGGGTCGGACGTAACCTTCAAGACCACTTCGGGTTTGACTGTGTCTGGGAGCTGCCCGAGGACGTGCAGGGCAGCACCGAGTCGGGGGCGACGCTGTTCTGGGACTCCGGCCTCGGCGACCATGACGGACCGGACCTGTTCGCCTGTTTCGCTCCCTTTGGCAAGTCCACGCCCGAAAACGTCGCCAAATATGGGTTACCGCAGAACGCATGGGTCCTGTTCGGCTCCCCGACGCACCCCAAGAGCCGCGGGCAGTTGCGATTGACCGGTCCCGATCCGAGCGACCCGCTTCGGATCGAGGCGAACGCACTGTCTGATCCCTACGATGTCAAGACGGGCATCGCCTGCATCGACACCCTCAGGGAATTAGGCAATTCCGCTGCGATGAGCCCTTATGTCACGCGCGAAGTCATGCCGGGCAACCTGACGGGTGACGAGTTGGAAACCTACTTGCGCAACGCAGTCACCACCTATTGGCACGAATCGGGAACGGCGAAGATGGGCCGTGACCAAATGTCGGTGGTCGATGGACACCTCAACGTCTACGGCGTCGAGAAGCTGCGCGTCGCCGACGCGTCGATCATGCCGCGCATCACCAGTGGCAACACCATGGCGCCCTGCGTAGTAATCGGCGAACATGCCGCACAGTTCATCAAGGCCGACCACCGGCTCTGACAACAAGCAATGTCGGGCCTCGGATCAGGCCGCCGTGCATCCGGCAACGAATCCATAATGACCAAACATCAAAACCCCGATAGGAATTGACAATCATGATTGAAGTCATCGACAAGGGTGAGACGAGTGAGGAGCACCCGCACCCATTGCTTTTTGTGCACGGCGGCTTCCAAGGCGCATGGTGCTGGGACGTGAATTTTCTCGACTACTTCGCGGGGCGTGGGTTTCGTGTCGTAGCGCCCAGCTATCGCGGCCACGGCGCTAGCCCCGTGGACAAATCGATGCGGCTGTGCTCGATATCGGACTTCGTCGAAGACGTCGCCTCCATCGCTAATACCCTTGTACCACAGCCTATTCCGATCGGGCATTCGATGGGTGGTTTCATCGTGCAGAAGTACCTGGAAAGCAACGACGCGCCGGCCGGAGTCCTGCTGGCCTCCGCACCGCCGCGCGGACATCTGCGGAGCATGTTGCGGGCAATGCGCAAGTATCCGTTGAGCAGCAACAAGTTCGCGCTGACAGGTCGGCCGGCCGACATGTGCGGGGGGACGCTGGCGGGCGCACGAGATACGTTCTTCGGCCCGTCGACGCCCGAGTCCGTGGTGATCGAAGGCATGGGGCGGCTGCGGCCGGACAGCACGCGGGCAATCCTCGGCGACATGGTCGCACTCAAACTCGTGAAGACAACCCGAGTTACCACGCCCCTGCTGGTGCTCGGCAGTGAGCACGACGGGATTTACCCACCCGCCGACGTGCGCAGGACGGCAAAGGCCTACGGCACCGAGGCAAGTATCTTCCCGAGCATGGGACACGAGATGATGCTGGAATCCGACTGGGTGACCGTGGCCGACCACATCGTTTCCTGGCTGAACGAGCGAGGACTCTAGCTGGTTTTGCTACCATCGCGCGATGCCCGATTCGGCTGCGCCACGATCTGTTTCACGACGCAAAATCTTCAAATATGCCGTCGCTCCGGCGCTACTGAGCCTGACCGCAACGTGCGGTGCACCCCGGGCCGCCGCCGACAACATCCAGCTAATCGACTTTGCGGAGAAACGAATCTCGCCGGATGAGATCAAAGCCGCCGGTTACGCCGGGGTGATCAACTACGTCTCGGCGGAGCGGCCGGGGGCGCATTTCGAAGCGAAGCCCATCACTCGCCAGTACGCGGACGCATTGCGCGCAGCAGGACTTCAGATCGTCAGCAACTTTCAGTACGGCAAGCCGGGATGGCCCGCTACCCCGTCTGATCTCACCCGCGGACACGACGGTGGCGTGGCGGACGCTCAAACGGCCCTGCAACTCCATACCGCTGCGGGAGGCCCGAATTCGGCACCAATCTTCTTCAGTGTCGACGACGATATAGACCAGAGCACTTGGAATACCGTTGCCGTCGACTGGTTTCGGGGAATCAACTCGGTACTCGGCGTAGGACGCACCGGCATCTACGGCCACAACAACGCGTGCGGGTGGGCGATCAGGGACGGCGTGATCGGCAACTCGACGAGTGCCGGACACCGCTGGGCATGGCAAACACGGTCGTGGTCACATGGCCAGCGCGAGCCCATGGCGGTGCTGTACCAAGCGATCGTCAACAGCCCATCCAATCCCGGCCCCATTCTTGGCGGCATCAACGTGGATGTGGACGACGTCCTCGCGGCCGATTACGGACAGTGGGATCTCAACCGCTGAGCCCGCTACATGCCCAGCGGCACCGAGCTGCCCGTCGCCTGGGGTGTCGTCGAGGCGATGAAGTCCTCCAGGATGTCGGCCACCGCCGCCGGCGCTTCCACGTGGGGGAAGTGCCCGACACCCTCGATCACCTCGAGGCGACTGCCGTCGAGCGCATCGTGGGCAGCGTAGGCGTGCGCGACCGGAATGATCCGATCCTGATCACCCCAGATCAGCACGGTAGGCAAGCCGGCCGCGACGTGCAGCTTGTTGAGCGCGCTGACCGCCTGACCGCGATAGTCCACGACTGAGCGCAACGTCCGCAAAAACGCCTGACGGGTCCGCGCGTCCGACAGCGAGCAATACGCCTGCCACATCTCACCTGCTCGCGGTGCGCGAACCCCCGCGGTCGCCAACCATGAACCCACCTTGTTGCCGACGTTCAGCACGGGCTGCGGCGCGACCACGGGCAACACCAACTCGGCACCGGGTGCCGACAGCATCCGCAGCACCGGGCTGAGCTCTGGGCCGAGGCCGCCGCTGCCGATCAGGGCCAGCCGCTCGCAGTAATCCCGGTGCTGATGGGTGAATTGCATCGCGATGCCGCCGCCCAGCGACTGCCCGACCACGGTTGCGCGCGTCACGCCGAGTTCGTCGAGCAGATCACGCAGAGAAACCGCGAATGCTCCCAGCGAGTAATCGCCGCGGGGCTTAGCGGACTCGCCGTGGCCGAGCAGGTCCGGCGCGATGACGCGGTACTTCTTGGCCAGCTGCGGGATGATCTCACGCCAGGTGGCCGAGCTGCCTGCCATCCCGTGTATCAGCAGAAGGGCTTGACCGTGGCCGGCTTCCCGGTAGGCGATCCGGTCGCCGTGCAGTTCGATGTACCTCAAGTCGCTCATCTCAACCGTTTACCCAGCTTTACTCGTTGGACGCATCGGCGCTTCAACAAAGCGTACGCAACTTACGCTGTCGTAGGTTACTCGTGGGTAGTAGTGTGGCGGGCCTCACGGGCTCGCCGAGACGAACGACACCCCGCGAACCGGGGCGCCCGCGGGGTGTCGTCTGGTAGCAGCGATCAGGCCGGTATCACTTGAGGTCGTACCGGTCGTTGTTCATCACCTTGACCCACGCCGCAACGAAGTCCTCGACGAACTTGCCTGCGTTGTCATCCTGCGCGTAGACCTCGACGAGAGCCCGCAGGATCGAGTTCGAGCCGAACACGAGGTCGTTCGCGGTTGCGGTCCACTTGGGAGCGCCAGAGGCCCGGTCGCGGCCCTCGTAGACGTTCTCCTGGGTCTCCGACGCCTTCCACTCCGTGCCCATGTCGAGCAGGTTGACGAAGAAGTCGTTGGTCAAGGCGCCCGGCTTGTCGGTGAACACGCCGTGCTTGCTCCCGCCGTGGTTGGCACCAAGGGCACGTAAGCCACCGATGAGCACCGTCAGCTCCGGACCAGTCACACCGAGCAGGTAAGCCCGCTCCAGCAGGAGCTGCTCCAGCGGGGCCTTCTCCCCGGGCCGCGCGTAGTTGCGGAACCCGTCGGCTCGCGGCTCGAGCACCGCGAACGACTCCACATCGGTGTTCTCCTGGGAAGCATCAGTACGGCCGGGGGCGAAATGCACCGCGATGTCGTACCCGGCCTCCTTGGCCGCCTTCTCGACCGCCGCCGAACCGGCCAACACGATCACATCAGCCAGCGAGATCTTCTTGCCGCCCGACGCCGAGGCGTTGAAGTCCTGCTGGATCTTTTCCAGCACGGGCAACACCTTGTCCAGCTCGGATGGCTCGTTGACCTCCCAATTCCGTTGCGGCTCAAGACGAATCCGCGCCCCATTCGCACCACCGCGCTTGTCGGTGTTGCGGTAGCTGCCCGCCGCCGACCATGCGGTCTTAACCAGCTGGGGAACGGTCAGGCCGGACTCAAGCACCTTCTTTTTCAGAGCCGTCACGTCCTTGTCGTTGACCAACGGGTGGTCGACGACCGGAACCGGATCCTGCCACAGCTGCGGTTCGGGAACCCACGGACCGAGGTAACGCGAAATCGGTCCCAGATCACGGTGCAGCAGCTTGTACCACGCCTTGGCGAACGCCACCGCCAGCTCGTCGGGGTTCTTCAGCCAGCGCTGGGTGATCTCGCGGTAGATCGGGTCCTCTCGCAGGGAGACGTCGGTGACCAACATCGTCGGAGCACGGCCCGGTCCGCCGAACGGATCGGGAATGGTGCCCGCGCCGGCGCCGTCCTTGGCCGTGAACTGCCAGGCTCCGCCCGGGCTCTTGACCAGCTCCCATTCGTAGCCGTACAGCGTCTCCAGGAAGGTGTTGTCCCACTTGGTCGGGGTAGGCGTCCATACCACCTCGAGGCCGCTGGTGATGGCGTCCTCGCCCGAGCCGCTGCCATAGGAGCTCTTCCAGCCGAGCCCCTGCTGTTCGATCGGGGCGGCCTCGGGCTCGGGGCCGACCAGATCACCGTTGCCGGCGCCGTGGGTCTTGCCGAAGCTGTGGCCGCCGACGATCAGCGCAGCGGTCTCCTCGTCGTTCATCGCCATCCTGCCGAAGGTCTCGCGGATGTCGATCGCCGCGGCAACCGGGTCCGGTTTACCTTCGGGGCCTTCGGGATTCACGTAGATCAGACCCATGGTGGTCGCACCGTAGGGTTCCGCAAGATCGCGCTTGCCGGAGTAACGCTTGTTGGTGCCCAACCATTCGCCCTCTTCACCGAAGAGGATCTCCTCAGGCTCCCACACGTCGGGGCGACCGAAAGCGAACCCAAAGGTTTCGAATCCCATCGACTCCAGCGCAACGTTGCCGGCCAGCAGCAGCAAGTCCGCCCAGGAGATCTTGTTGCCGTGCTTCTTCTTGACCGGCCACAGCAGTCTGCGTGCCTTGTCCAGGCTGGCGTTGTCGGGCCAGCTGTTCAGCGGCGCGAAGCGCTGCAAGCCCTGACCGCCACCGCCGCGGCCGTCGTAAATGCGGTAGGTGCCGGCGGCGTGCCAGCTCATCCGAATGAAGAAGCCACCGTAGTGGCCGTAGTCGGCGGGCCACCAGTCCTGGGAGGTGGTCAGCACCGACACCAGGTCGGCCTTGACGGCCTCGACGTCGAGCTTGGCGAACTCTTCGGCGTAGTCGAAGTCGTCGCCGAGCGGGTTGGCCTGGGGTGAGTGCGGGTGCAGCCTCGATACGTCGATCTGGTTGGGCCACCAGTCCTGGTTGGTCCGGGGCGCATCACCCTTGGGCTCGGGGGCCGCGATGCCCGGGTTCTCACTCTCGCTCTTGTGGGATGTATCTGATGACACAGCATTCCTTCCGGTGGTGGGTGAATCGGGCTGTGATCACGGGCTGTGATCAGGAATCTGCACTCGAGCAGTTGGGGCAAGTGCCCCAGTAGATGACTCCCGCCTCATCGAGGACGAAGCCATCGAGAACGTTGTTGTCGTCCGACGGGGTCAGGCAGGGGGCGTCGCCGACCGCGCAGTCAACGTCGCCGATGATGCCGCAGGACCGGCATACGACGTGATGGTGGTTGTCGCCGACCCGAGATTCGTATCGCGCGACCATCCCCAATGGCTGGATGCGCCGGACCAGGCCCACCGCCGTGAGGGCATTGAGCACGTCGTACACCGCCTGACGCGAAACGTCGGGGAGACCGGCTCGCACCGAGGAGAAGATCGTCTCGGTGTCGGCATGTGGATGGGCGTGCACTGCCTCCAGGACCGCAATCCTGGGCCGGGTCACACGCAGATCGGCAAGCCTCAACCGCTCTGCGTAGTCCGACGTTGACGACACAAGGCCAATATGGCCCACTTATCTGGAATCAGTCAAGACTTTATCGGTGCAACACCCCGTAAAAATTTGGTGTCGCTAAGCGGGCTTCAACGCGCTGCCGCCGCGCCACTGGTCCCAGCGCAGCGTCCAGTCGCCGTTTTCGGCCAGTTTCAACGATGGCCCACCGGTGTTGCGGATCTCGACCACGTCACCGGGAACCGAGAAGCCGTAGAACCATTTCGCGTTGTCGGCGTTGAGGTTCAGGCACCCGTGCGAGGTGTCGGTGTGTCCCTGCGCCCACACCGTCGCGTCGAGCTGGTGCAGATAGATGCCGTCGATGCTGATTCGGGTCGCGTAATTGATGGTCTCCCGGTATCCGAGGCGGGAGTTTTTCGGCAGCCCAAATGTCGAGGAGTCCATCACCACGGGATTGCCCTTGTCCAGCACGGTGTAGATGCCGGAGGGGGTCCACAGCGATATGGTCTGCGCGCCGACCGTCTCGGTGCCACCCATTCCCATGGAGGTGGGCATGGTGCGGACCAGAGCTCCGTTGCTGTAAACGCTGACCGTCTTGGTGGCATCATCGGCGATCGAGACGTGAGCGTCGCCGATCCGGAACGACACCCGGGTGTCCTCTTGCCCGAAGAGGCCGTCGCCCAGCGCAATTCCGTAGATTTTCGCTTCGGCGGTGACGGTGGTACCGGATGCGTAGTAGCTCTCTGGTCGCCAATGCGCGTTCTGCTCGTCGACCCAGAACCAGGAACCTTGCACCACGGGATCGGTCGTCACTTTCAGCTGTCGCTCGGCGGCGGCGCGATCGGCGATCTTCTCGTCGAAGTGGGCAACGACCACGGTGCCGACCCCGTAGCTGCCGCCGTTTCGCAGCGAGGCCTGCGATGTGGTGGTGAACGAGACTTTGGTCTGGTTCGACGGCTGCAGTGTGGAGAATGACGACACCTGAGTGGACACAACGCCGCCTGTGCCGCGACTGCTGACGTTCAGCGTGTAGGTACGTCCATAGCCCAGGGGAGTGGTGGGCTTCCAGACGGTGTTGTCCGGCGTCATCACGCCGTCGATCGACTTGCCGCCATCATTGACCATACGAACATCGGTGATCGTCCCGTTGTCAGCCTTCACCTCTACCTGCGCGACCGGGTCGACGTCGCGTGCATTGACAGCGGGAGTGATCGAAACCTTTGCCGCCCCAGACCCGTTCGCCGAGTCTGCCCGATGTGAGCACCTACCGTTCGGGCAGTCGGGGAGCAACACGACCTGCGCTGCACCGGCCACCGCGATGAAAACGAACACCACGAACAGGAAACGGCGTGGCCAGCTGATGCCAAGTATTCGGTGGACATACCCGGCGCTGCTCTTGGACGTCATTGAAACGGGGGATCCTCATGGGTCTCGTGATTGCTGCCCATCAAGTAGCCCGGCAGAAGCTCTCTGAAACCGATCCGTGTTGGTTCGCCCAGAGCATCGTCACCGTGAGGGGCGCTTCAGGTAGCCAGCGGAGCCGCGGCCCAGGGTTGAAAGTCGTTCCCGTTATTGATAACCCAGACGTCGGGCAAGGATCGTCGCCGAATCAACCCTGCTTGCGGTACACGAGCCAGCGCAACTCGATGGGGGATTCTTCACGCGCGACATCGAAAACGTCGAGACCATTAGCCCATCCGTCGAACCAGTCCGTGGGCGGCCAGGCGCCGTCGGGCAAATTTGCTTTCTCGTACTCGTAAGCCGAATCGTCGGAGACGAGCAAGAACGGCAATCCGGCCGCCGCCGTGGTGACCTCGTCACGGGTGAAGAACGTGGTGTTGCATTGCTGCCCAAGTTCTCGTGCGGCGTCGTCAGGGGTGTAGCCGTCGCGCGCCAAAAATGTGTTGAACACCAAACGACCGCCGGCGGCAAGACACTGCTCAGCGAGTTCGAACATGCCGCGCAGCTCGTGTGCGGTGCGGAAGTCGGGCACCACTTCGGCGAGCACGATCAGCTGATAGTCCTCGCGAACACCTTCCATCGCGACGAAAACGTCGCTTTGGATAACCCGGACATCGAGTGAATCCCGGTTGGCTTCCGCGCGAATGATGTCGGCGAACTTGGCAGCCAACTCCACCGCGTCGACCGGGTGACCACGGCGGGCCAAGGCGAGGGCATTTCGTCCGGTGCCGGCACCGACGTCCAGTACCCGACACGTGCTCGGGTCGGTGGCTTCGTTGGCGAGCGCCCAGACGCGCGCGTCAGGTGCGGTGCCGAACAACGGGCCCTCGCGGGTGGTGACCCAGTTGTCGTATTCGATGCCGACCGTGGACACTTGGGGTTTGACGCGGTAGTTCAGCATCGTGCCGAACGGTGCGCTGAACTGTATGACGATGTCCGAACGCGAAGAGCCCTTAAAGGCTTTCGCCAGTTCCCCTTGCAACACCTCCCTGAGCTGAGCGCGTTCCTCGTCTGTGTGCAGAATGCCCAGGCCGCCGAAGATGGTTTCGCACATCTTGACGTACTCGTCGAGCATGCCCGGAACGGCTGGCAGCTGAATCTGCCCCTCGGCATTCGACCGTCGATACAGCCGCCGGGCCATCGCTTCGCGCAGCGTGGACGGGTCGAAAGATCTGCGGGCCCGATCCTCCATCAGACTCTTGTACACGACCCGGCCGCTGACTGCACGATGGGGCGGGATACCCGATGCAAAGCGCGGCGTTATCCGTCGCCGAGAGGGGAGCTGATGAGCAAGGACGCGACCGCCCGGTTAGGCGATGAGAAGTTCGTATCTTTGACGACGTTCAAGCGCAACGGCGATGCGGTCGCCGCGCCGATGTGGATCGTCGGTGACGGTGCACACCTGTCAGTGTGGACACCGGCCGACTCGTGGAAGGTCAAGCGGATTCGACACGATCCCCGGGTCACGCTTACGGCATGCGGTCGAACCGGCAAGGTGCGGGCCGGCCAACCCGTCGTTGCGGGGACCGCCGAGGTGATCACCGACCCCGGGGAGGTCGCGCGCGTCGAATCACTTGTCAAGCGCAAATACGGATTCGGGTTTCGGGTCGTCACCCTTCTCGAAACCATCGCCGCCCGCGGTCGCAAACCGCGGTTCGCCCTGCGCGTCACGTTGCCAGCTGGTGGATGATGGTCGGCAACTGATTGTGCGGTGTCGCTTGATGGGAATGTTCAGATGAGGGTCGAGAGCTTGCGCCGGTACCCGGTGAAATCGATGCTCGGAGAAGCCGTCGATCACTTGTTCGTCGACGAACGTGGCGCGGATGGAGACCGGCGGCTGGCACTCCTCGACACCGCAACCGGGCATGTAGCGAGCGCTAAACAGGCGCGGCTATGGCGGGGGCTGTTGAAATGCACTGCCAGCGGAGACACCGGGGGCGTAAGCATTGGGCTGCCCGACGGTACGCGGGTCGCGGCCGACGACCCCGACGTCAATGAGCTGCTCTCGCGCCTGTTGGGACGTGCGGTCCAACTGGTCAGCAAGCGGCCGGATGGTGCGACGGTGGAACGTCCGGACCCCGAAAAGCTGCTTGACCTCGGGTTGGACGCCGAAATCGCGGGTCGCATCTTGGAGATTGGCCTGGGAACGCCGGGAGATTCGTTTACCGACGATGCTCCACTGCACGCGATCACCACCGCCACCCTGGAACACATCGGCGCCGAAGCCCTGCGCTACCGGCCCAATATCGTGATCGCGACACCGCCCGATTGCCCTCCTTACGTCGAAAATGACTGGGTTCAAAAGGAGTTCGACATCGGCGAACTTCGGCTACACGGCCTGGAACTTACCCCACGCTGCGTGGTACCGACGTTGGAGCACGGGCCGCTACCAAGAGCTCCGCAGGCGCTCCGCACACCCGCCGCCGAGAATCGTCTGGAAGCAGGCAGTTGCGGACTGGCAGCCTGCGCCGGCATCTACTTCAAGGCAACAACGAAAGGTGTTATCCGCGTTGGTGATCGGGTGGTCCTGGTAGACGCCTAGCGCCTAGTTGCCGAAACCATTGGGCGCGTGCGTCACTGGTGCCGGTGGGCCGGGGGCGGCATCGAGACGGCTGGCCGCAAAGGACGCGCCCTTGTCGATCATGGTGCCGTCGTCGGCGTAGGTGTTGTGCGCGGCGAAGTTCATACCATCCGAGCACACCGGGTCTTCTTCAGCGCAGACCTTGATGGTCTTGTCGGCATAGGTCGGCCCGATGACCACGGGCGGCTCGCCTAGGAAGTTCATCGCCCGCACGTTGGGCATACCGAAGAGCACCACCGCGGCGACATGGTCGGCGACGCCAGGCGCCAGCGGCTTGGGAACCGTCGCGGGATCAACGCCAGCGGGTACCGCGTCCGACGTCACGAAGCCCATCACGGCCGCGCCCTGGGAGAACCCGCCGAGCACCATCTTGGTCTTGGGGCAGCTGCCCGCCATCGACACGACATGAGCGCCGGCGTCCCTAATGCCGTCGATCCCGGTCTCCCACTCATTGCTGGCGGGGTAGTTGACCGCGTAGACGTCGACGGACTTTCCGCCCTCACGCCCACGCAGGTTGTCGACGAAGGCTTGCCCGGTCGGACCGATTCCCTCTGGCTCACCAGTACCGCGAGCGAACACCACTTGCGTGTCCGGGCACGGCTCGGCCGATGCTGGGGCAGGGGAGAAAAGGACAGAGGTGCCAAGGCTCAAACCTGCTGCAGCCGCAGGACCCACAAAACGCACGACGTAACCGGCAATCATGTTCAATTAAGTGCCCATCCAGGCCGATCACCAAACGGCGGATAATCCGCCCGCGTTCGTAGCGAACGCACTGGCCACCGGCGTGGACCCAGCGATTTGGGGCTGCGGCCGACGAACGCACCAGCGGGGGCGGGCACGCAGGGTCGTGGCCGAGGCGCGGCGACCCCCGATTTCACGTTGTGACAACGCGCGTTACCAGCTGTGGTCGGTCCTACCGCCTGCGGCGGATCAACGCCACTTGATGCCGCAGCCTATTGACGGCCGCTGGTTGGGGTCTACCGGCTGCCCGGCCAGCACGGCGTCGACCGCCGCCCGGATGTCGGCGCCCGTTACCGGTAGCTCGTTTTTGGGCCGGGAGTCGTCGAGCTGTCCGCGATAGACGAGTCGGCGTTCGCCGTCGAACACAAACGTATCGGGCGTGCACGCCGCGGAGAAGGACCGCGCGATGTCTTGCGTCTCGTCGTACAGGTACGGAAACGTCCAGCCGTGGCGGCGGCCCTCGGCGACCATCTGGTCCGGGCCGTCCTGCGGGTAGGTGGCCACGTCATTGCTGGAGATCCCCACCATTGCGACACCTTGGTCGGCCAGGTCGCGGCCCAGCGCGGCCAGCCCGGCGGCGACATGCTGGACATACGGGCAGTGGTTGCAGATGAAGGTGACGACCAGTGCGGGACCCGCCAGCTCGTCGAGGCTGACCACCGCTCCGGTTGCTGGGTCGGGCAACGCGAAGGGCGGCGCGGACGTTCCGAGGGCGAGCATCGTGGACTCGATAGCCATGCCCGCCAGACTAGTCCGCGGCGACCCCGGCGCCATCGCCGAGCGCGGGTGCGCAACGCTGTATCCGGTGGGGCCAGAGTTAGCCGCGTTGCAATCCGGGGTACCAGTCCGAAACATGGGGTGGGTGATATCGCACGCCGTCGCGATCTGCTCAGGGCTGCTCGCCGCGTTCTGGGCAGCAGTCGGCATCGTCGTTCGACAGCGCGCCGCCCAAAACGTTGCGGCTGGTGACGATCTGACCGGGCCGACGGTGACGAACGTGGTTCGCCAGCCGCTGTGGTGGGCAGGTCTGCTCGCCGCCATCGCCGGTTTTGTGTTCCAGGCCCTGGCTCTGGCGCACGGATCCCTGATGCTGGTGCAGCCGCTGCTGGTTTCGTCGCTGCTGTTTGCGTTGCCGTTGAGCGCGAGGCTTTGCCATCAACGCATCACCCGGGCCGAGTGGAGTTGGGCGATCGTGTTGACTGTCGCCCTGGCGGCGTTCTTGCTCGTCGGCCAGCCGCGCGAGGGTTACAACCGTCCGCCGATACCGTCGTGGACCCTGGCGGTGCTGCTCACCGCACCGCTGGTAATCGCCTGCCTCGTCGTCGCACGGCGCACTATTGGGCGTCCGCGCGCCATGCTGCTGGCGGTCGCCGTGGCGGTGCTGCTCGGCGTGGTCGCGGTTCTGACGAAGATCTGCACGCACCGCTACGCGGTCGGGGGATGGCACGCACTGCTGACCGTCCCCGCGCCATACCTACTGGTCGTGCTGGCGGTCGCGGTGACCATGGTGCAAAGCTCCGCTTTTCACGCCGGCGCATTGCAGGCGTCGGTGCCGATCATGCTGGTCGGCGAACCTGTCGTCGCGGTAGTGCTCGGAGTTGTCGTGCTCGGCGAACACCTTGAGGTGCGGGGATCGGCAACGCTGGGCCTGCTCGTCGCCGTCGTCGCGATGGTGGCCTCCACAATCGCACTCGCCCGCGACCAGGCACCCGGCGCAGACGGCACGACCGCGAAAGCTGTTGGTGCACAAGGCGCTAACGAAGACGGTGTGGTTTGCACCTAGGCAACGCCGGCTCGCGCTCATCGCGGCTGCTTGAGAGCGGCCTCTTCCAGGAGATCGACGGTGCGCGCGATGCTTTCGGCGGGCTTGGTCATCAATGCGGCAACCTCACGAGCCCGCGCGGCCAATTCCGGAGCGAGGAGGCCCCGCAGGTCCGCGATCACTGAGTCCAGGGTGCTTTCCATAAAGCCGCGTCCAGAGCCAACTTTCAGTTTTGCAACCCCGGCTGCCCAGACCGGCTGATCAAGCCAGAACCACAAAATCAGTGTGGGGACTCCGGCCCGCATGCCTGCCGCCGTCGCGCCGGCGCCGCCGTGATGGACGACCGCGCGACACAACGGAAACACGGCCGCGTGGTTCACCCCGGTCACAATCTTTACGTGATCGGGGTGCGGGACGCCGGTGACTTCATTCGGGCCGGTGCAAATCAACGCCCGCTCGCCGACGCGCGCGCTGGCCTCGCTGATCACCGCGATGGTCTCGACAGGCGATGTCAGCGGTGTGCTGCCGAAGCCGAAGTAGATCGGCGGCGCGCCAGCGGCAATCCAGGACAACACCTCGTCGTCAGCATCGCTTGGCAACCCCAGTGTCAGCGCACCGACGAACAACGGCGCAGTTTCCGGTTCCAGCCATTCGTCCACCCGCCCCGGCAAGCAGATCGCGTCATAGGCCTGGATTTCTAACCCCGGTCGCGGATCTCCGGTGAGCTCCGGCAAGCCGAGCGCGCGGCGGTGCGCGTCGTCGGCTTCCTTCATTATCTGCGGACCGAATGCACCGGAGCCCAAGATCCGCGACGGGAAGTAGTGCAACGCCCCGAGGGGAATGCCGTGATACTCCGCGATGTTGGCGGCCAGGCCCTGCTCGTTGAAGGCTGCGACCAACAGGTCGGATCCGTTTGCCAACGGTGTCAGCACGGCGCTCTTCTCCGACTTGACCTGGTTGACATGCCGGGCGACCTCGGCCCACATAGTGACGGGGTTCTGGACCTTGCCGACGAAGGCCGCGGCGAAGTCCATCTGTTCCCGCGAGTCGGGACCGTACGGGACCGCGGCCAACCCTGCCGATTCGACGAAGCCCACCATGTTGGGCGCGACCGCTATCTGCACGTCGTGGCCGCGTCGCATCAGCTCGCGGCCGACGGCGGCCAGGGGCTCGACATCGCCGCGACTTCCGTAGCCCGCCAGCACGCACTTCATCGACGGAACCTCACTCGCGGTGCTGCCTGTCCCGTGCACCAAATCTGTTCTGTAGGTTGCGATCCGTCGCGCGGCGCTGCGCGGGGGGCCGTTAGCGGACCCGGTCGGCCGCGTAGTTGGCTGCTTGGTCCGTCATCCCATCCTGAATGTAGGAGACATGCGCCATAATATTCCCGCCGCCGGAGCAGATCGGATCGTCGGGAGCGCACAAGCTGATGGTCTTGCCGCTGTAAACCGGGTTAATCGTGGGCAGCGGCTGGCCGCCCCACAACATGCTCGAGAATTGACTGGTCGGCTCGCCGAACAAGGCAACCGCGGCGACATGGTCAGCCACCGCAGCCGGCATCGCCTGGGTGGCCAGGTCGATCACCGTCGAACCCTGGGAGTACCCGCCGAGCACGATCTTTGTGTTGGGACAGTTGGCGACGGTGCCCTGGATGTGACCGCTCGCGTCGTTAGACCCGGCCGGCGCACTGTTGTGGTAATCGTCGTTGGCCGGGTAGTTGACCGCGTAGACCCCGACGGACTTCCCGCCGACTTTCGAAGTAAACGAGTCGGTGAACGCTTGACCGATGTTGCCCAGCCCCGGGTCCTGATGGGTACCGCGAGCGAAAACCACCTCGACGTCCGAGCAGGGATCAGCGGAGGCGGTAGGGGAGATTGGCGCGGCAACCAGCGCCCACATCATCACTGCAGCGACGCCAACGATACGAATAAGTCTGAGTGCACTCATTCCCAAATGCTGACACACCGACCGAGACGGCTCTACCGGCGGCTCGCTTTACCCGGATGCGGACCAGATATGCCGGCACTATCAAAATGAGGTTCCTGCCGACGGGAAGGAACTGGATGTTCGCGCAGTTTGAGCTTGGTAACCCGGCGACGCCGTAAAGATCCGTCCCGGGGGGTTCTGAAAGGCTGGGAAACGTGACCGACTCAACGACCGGGTCGAAGACCGGTGCGGTGTCCGCAGACCGGTCACGTCCGGTGCGGATAGGCGTTCAGCTGTGGGCGGGTGGAACACCGGACTACCGGACATGGCGCCAGGCGGTGTTGCACGCCGAAGAGCTAGGCGTTGACGCCATATTCGGCTACGACCACTTCCACAAACCCTTCCTCGACATGGTCGACGGCACCCCGCAACTGCAGGATGAGCAGCCCGAAGTCAACAACTTCGAGGCATGGACCGCGCTTGCATCGTGGGCCGAGATCACCAGTCGAGCCGAGATCGGACTGCTCGTCAGCGGCATGCCGTATCGCAACCCCGACCTGGTTGCGGATATGGCACGCACCGTCGATCACATCAGTGGCGGCCGATTGATCCTCGGCCTCGGGGCCGGCTGGTATCCGCAAGACTTCATTGGCTACGGCTACGAATACGGCACTGTCAGATCGAGGATGGACCAGTTCGACGAGGGCTTGCAGCGCATCGAATACCGGCTCAACCATTTGACGCCCAGCCCGCTGCGTCAGATCCCGATCCTGATCGGCGGAGGCGGGGAGCGGCGCACCATTCCCGCAGCGGCCCGGCACGCCCACATCTGGCACAGCTTTGCACCCATTGACGAGTTTCGGCGCAAGAACGAGCTCCTCAAACGGCTCGCAACGGACGCCGGACGCGACGAGGCCGGCATCGAACGCGCGATGGCGTGGACCGACGCCAAGTCGGCGGATGCTTTCGTCGACGCGGGCGTCACGCTGTTCACCACCGAAATCCACCCAGACGACAACGGGTATGACTTCTGTCGGCTCGAGGCGATGCTGGCCTGGCGCGGTCGCAGATGAACATCTGATTCCGGGGCAAGCCGATGCGAGCCCACCGCTGCGGAGATGTCGCGACAGTGGAAGTATCTCGGGAGTGGCCGCTAAGAAACCGCAGACGATCTCTTACCCGGCGCCTGACTCACGTCCGCGCCGCCACGACTACGACCCGCTCGACCCCCATGTCATCGTGTTGTTCGGCGCGACGGGGGACTTGGCCAAACGCAAGCTGATTTCCGGCTTGGCCTATCTGGATCAATCCGAGCTCGCGCCCGATATCCAAATCGTCGCGACGTCACTCGAAGAACTCAGCGATGACGAGTTCCGCGATATCGCGAAGAACTCGATCGACTCGTACGGCACTCACAAGCTCACACCCGAGCAGTGGGCCGACTTCGCGAAGATCGTGCACTACGTCCCGCAGGGCACCGGGCCCGAGGCCCTGGCCGCCGCGGTCGCCGAAGCCGAAAGCAATCTGGGGCCGAACGTGCGGCGACTGCACTATCTGTCGGTTCCGCCGAAAGCGGCCCGCGCCGTCATCACCACGCTACGCGACGCGAATCTCGTCGAGCGATCCCGAGTGGTGATGGAAAAGCCGTTCGGCACCGACCTGGCCAGTGCGGTGGCCCTCAACGACTTCCTGCACGAGACATTCGACGAATCCCAGATTTTCCGGATCGACCACTTCCTGGGGAAGGAGGCGGCCCAGAACATCTTGGCGTTCCGCTTTGCCAACGGTCTGTTCGAGCCGATCTGGAACCGGAACTTCATCGACCACATCCAGATCGACATTCCCGAAACGCTCGGTCTGGACCAGCGAGCCAACTTCTACGAAAGCACCGGCGCCTACAAGGACATGGTCGTCACCCACCTGTTGCAGGTGATGGCGTTCGTGGTGATGGAACCGCCGACGGCCCTTGAGCCGTATGCGATCAGCGAAGAGAAGAACAAAGTGTTCCGCTCGATGCTGCCCGTCAAGTGTTCAGATGTGGTGCGCGGCCAGTACAGCGGGTATCGCGAAGAGAACGGTGTGGCAAGGGATTCCGATACCGAGACGTTCATCGCGCTTAAGGTCGGCGTCGACAACTGGCGGTGGGCCGGCGTGCCGATCTACCTGCGCACCGGCAAGAAGATGGCCGAAGGCATCCGCATTATCTCGATTGCGTTCAAAGAGGCTCCGCGCAGCATGTTCCCGGCAGGGTCAGGCGTGGGGACTCAGGGTCCCGACCACCTCACGTTCGATCTGGCCGACAACTCAAAGGTGTCACTGTCCTTCTACGGCAAGCGGCCCGGCCCCGGGATGAGGCTCGACAAGTTGTCGATGCAATTCTCTTCGCAGGAAATCGACACCGCGGACCAAACGCTCGAGGCATACGAGCGGCTCATTCTCGATGCGATGCGCGGCGATCACACACTATTCACCACCGCGGAGGGCATCGAATCCCTTTGGGAGCGTTCGGCAGATCTGCTCACCGACCCGCCGCCCGCCAAGGTATATCCGACCGGAACCTGGGGCCCCAACGCCATTCACCAACTGATTGCGCCCAACGCGTGGCGGTTGCCGTTCGAGCGCGGATGGCGCGAAAAATCGCACGGGCAATAGTCAGAACACCATCCACGACAGCACCGAGGCTTGCAGCCCCGACAGGGCGCAGATAAACACCAGGAACACCACGCTCCACAGGACCACGCGGCGGAAAACGTCACCCTCTTTTCCGTGCATGTCGACCGCCGCCGCGGCGATGGCCAGGTTCTGCGGGGAGATCATCTTGCCCAGCACACCGCCGCTGCTGTTGCCGGCGGCCATCAGCAGCGGTGACAGACCCGCCTTGGCAGCCGCGGTCACCTGCAGGGCGCCGAACAGAGAATTCGACGAGGTATCGGATCCGGTGACCGCTACACCGAGCCACCCTAGAATGGGGGAGAGCAGTGCGAAAGCACCGCCCGCCCCCGCCATCCACGCGCCAAGGGTAATGGTCTGTCCGGAGGCGTTCATCACGAAAGCCAGTGCCAGCACTGCCATTACAGTGAGGATGGCCCATCGGAGCTGATACAGCGTTGCCCCATAGGCCTTGACGGCCCCGACCACCGACAGTCGCAGCACCACCATGGCGACGACGCCCGCTAGCAGCATCTGCGTGCCCGGAGTGGTCAGCAGATTGAAGGTGAAGTTCGGCAGCGTCGACGGGCTGCCCTTGGCCGTGTACAAGTGCAGTCCCGGCCAGTGCACGGTATCGGTCGCGTGTTCGAGAAATTTCTTCACCGCCGGTACCTGGCAGACGACGAAAATGGCGATGATGATCGCGTAGGGCGAGTACGCGCGGGCCACCTCGATGCGCGAGTCCGGACGCCCGAGATTCGCAGCGAATTCGGGGGACAGCGTGTCAGAAGCGCCGCCCGCGACCACGGTAGCCCGCGGTGCGGATTGCTGACGCTGGACGCGCAGCAGCAACACCACGGCACCGGCGGACAGCAACGAAGCCACCACATCGGCCAGCGGCACCGACACGAAATTCGAAGTGGCGTATTGGCCGATGCCGAAAACCACGCCGGCCACCAGCGCCGCGGGCCAGGTTTCCCGAACTCCGCGCCGACCGTCGGCGATGGCCACCAGAACCAGCGGAACGAAGATGGCCAGGATGGGGGTTTGACGCCCGACCATCGCGCCGAGCGCTTCGCTGGATAATCCGGAAACCTTGCCGAGCGTGATAATCGGTGTGGCCATCGCCCCGTAGGCGACCGGTGCGGTATTGGCAACCAGCGCGAGGACAGCCGCCTTGAGCGGTTTGAATCCCAGGGCGAGCAGCATCACCGAGGTGACCGCCACGGGCGCACCGAATCCGGCCAAGGCTTCCAGTAGAGCGCCGAACGAAAACGCGATGATGATCGCTTGGATGCGGTGGTCGTCGCTGACACTCGCGAAACTGCGCCGCAGCACATCGAAATGCCCTGTCTGCACAGTCATCTGGTAGACCCAGATCGCGTTGATCACGATCCAGAGAATCGGGAAGAATCCGAACACGGCACCCTCGCCGCCCGCCAGCAGCGTCTGGCCAATCGGCATGCGATACACGGCAACCGCGATGGCGATCGCGACGGCCAGCGATAGCAGTGAGGCCCGCCACGCCCGCACACGCAAAACCCCAAGCATCAGGAAGAGCATCGCCAGCGGCAGGGCGGCCACCAGGGAACTCCAGCCCAGCGAGTGGGCGACAGGGTCGAGGATCTGACGATACATATTGGGCACCTTATGGACCACGAACGGCGCATTGTTTCTGATCCGTCGGCTGACAACCACGAATGTCTGAACGAGATTTGGAGAACCATTAAATCAATCAGTTTATTTAGGCGTAGAGTCACCACCAGCTCGCGCTCACGCAGCCGACGGGCTGCGTTCGAAGAGACCGGTGACCAGCGAAGGAAGAGAACATGCCACCAGGCGTTGCCGCAAAAAATGCCACCGAGCGACTCGTGCTCGATTTCATCCACGCCTTCTACGGGCAGAGCATCGACATCGGTGCGGCAACAGCCCTGATGACAGATGACTTCATTTGGCAGCTGCATGTGCCGCTGTCACCGGTGATCGTCGGACGCGACGCGGCGCGCGCGGAACTCGAGAAACACAACAGTCTTTCCACCGGCATGATCGACGGCAGCGAAATCCGCACGATTGTGTCGACCGGCGATACCGTCGTGGTCGAACGTGTTGACGTGAATTCCCTTGGTGGCGTGCCGGTAACGTTCCACGTGATCGCGGTCTTCGAAGTGCGCGACGGGGCGGTCAGCCACTGGCGTGAGTATTGGGACACCAGCCATGTTGCTCAGCAGATCGGCATCGACCCGGCGCACATGTTCGAACCGCTCTCCGGTTAGTCGGCACGCGAATCGCGGGCGCGCTCGGCCCAGCGACGACGGAGCCTTTCAAGCACTTTTTCGGCCTCGGGGCTGGGCGCCGACGAGCAGGAACAGGAACTCGTCGGCACCGATACGGAAGGCCTTGTCTTCGCTACGGACTGACCAACGGATCGCATTGGCGAAGGTGACCAAGAGGGCATCGCCGGCCTCGTGGCCGTGACCGTCGTTGTATCGCTTGAAGTGATCGAGGTCGATCAGCGCCAACGTGATCGTGATCGTGCCAGGGAAATCCCGGGTGACGGACGGCTCGATCGCCTTTCCTGCGATCAGCTACCGGGGAAGGCGTTGACTCCCATGACAAGCGCGGCGGTGCCACCGTAGAGATAGGCGACCTCGACCGCTTCGGTGACCTCGGCCTCCGAGGCCCCCGCGGCGCGGGCGTTGTCGGCGAGCGACCTCACCCCGTCAGGATGCGCGGCGATCGTGTCCGTGATCATCCCCATCAGCAGCTTGTACTTGGCCGGAATGACACCTTCATCGAGGATTCGTTCACGCATCCCCTGATAAGAGCCGGCGAATTGCGGGTCGCGCTGTTCCATCGCCGCAAGCCATGGCGGGCGACCGGACGGCGCTTGCGAGGCAGGCACGGGATCGGTACAGCCACTTGGCGAAACGTGGGCCGGTCCGCCATCGCCGCACCAGTCGGCGCGGCTAAGTGGTGCGGCCTCGACGGCCAGACTCCCGCCGATTATCAACACAGCCGCCGATAGTGCCGTGAAATTACCGACTAGAACCCGGGCACGCTCAAGCACTCTGAGTTGGGGGTGAGATGTATTCGTCATGCCGGAACGGTACGCTCGCGCCGTCAGCCGCGGCAACCGAAAGCTATTGCGGCACCTAGTATAACGTCGCAGTTCCAGGCTCAGGCGGCGGCCAGGGCGAACGACGTACCTACAGCGCTGGGGACGAAAGCGTCGGGCAGTGCCGTCGCGAGCCGGACCTGGGCGCGCCATCCCGTGCAATGCGCCGGGACGACGAGGCCGGGGGACAAGGCCACGAGCGCATCGACGGTGGGTTCGATAATCGGCTCGAATCCTGGCCCGGTCAGGTGAAATCCCCCGAGCAGGCCGTGCAACCGATCGACGCCGGTGAGCCGCATCGCGTGCCGCGCAATGTTGATGGCCCCACCGTGCCCACATCCGGTCAGCACGACAAGCCCGAGTCCGCGGACATGGACGACGAGCGCTTGGTCGTCGACGATCAGGGGATCCGGCTCCCAGGCACCGTCGCGCGACACCTCGTGGAATTTCATTCCGATCTCGAAATCGGTTGTGCGGTCGATCTCACCGGTGATCAGCACGCTCCCGTCAAGCAGGATCGAGGGCTGGCGTCGCTCGATGACCTCGAAACCCTCGCACTGCAGCGAAGACTTGCTGAGCACGGGGAGTTCCCAGCCCGGACGCCCCGGCAGGGCGATCCTGCGCCGGCTCCACACGAGCGGATGCACAGTCAACGGCAGCCCGGTGCGGCCGCGCAGGCGAGCCAGACCGGCGAAGCCGCCGGCATGGTCGAAGTGGCCGTGACTCAGCACGACGGCTTCGATGTCGGCGACGTCGACACCCAATCGCTCCATGTTGGTCGCCATGCCGTCGGGTGAGACACCGGTATCGAACAGCAGCGTGTGTGAGCGGTTGCCCCTCCGCACTGTGACCAGCGCCGAGAACCCGTGCTCGGCGAGCATTCCCGGGACGGTGGTGCCGCCGTCGAATTGCGCCGCTTCCACCGCCGGCGTACGGCTCATCGGCATTCGCCGCGCCGGGCCCATGTCCGTCATCAAGCCGTCGTAGCTGTTGTCGACCAGAGTCGTGATCACCAACTCGTCGACCGGTTCAAGCGCAATCGGATCGACCGCCTCGCCCTCGACGACGCGGGGCGCCACCCCGCGAACATCGTTCCCACTACCGCCACACATAGTCCAGAGCATATGCACCAAGCGAACCGCAAAGCCAGCATCTAACCTGGTCCATCCTGCAATGTCCTAAGAACTGCGTTCTTAGGCTTGAAGATGAGTCGTTCGAAACGTGCTGCACTGCAACGGAACAGCCCGGCACAATTGCACATTGCGGTAGGTGCCCGAATCGATTTAGTCTCGGGAGCGATGACCTCCGGCACTCCTCACGACGCGCAGACCGGAGCCGCCGCGACTTACAACGCGGCGGCTGATGCGTTCGACGATCCGGCGAATACGTTCTGGGCTCGCTTCGGTCGCGAGACCGTCGAGCGGCTTGCCCTCGCACCCGGCCACCGGGTCTTGGACGTTTGTTGCGGCAGCGGCGCTTCGGCGATACCCGCAGCGCAGATCGTCGGGCCTCGCGGGGCGGTGGTCGGTGTCGATCTCGCTGAGCGGCTGCTCGCGCTGGGACGCGCAAAGGCCGAGACATTGGGCTTAC
Source organism: Mycobacterium montefiorense (assembly GCF_003112775.1). Classification (GTDB taxonomy): domain Bacteria; phylum Actinomycetota; class Actinomycetes; order Mycobacteriales; family Mycobacteriaceae; genus Mycobacterium; species Mycobacterium montefiorense. The sequence continues at coordinate 1,042,606 of NZ_BFCH01000018.1, forward strand.
GCAACATCGAGTTTCGCTCCGGCGACATGCTCGATCTCCGGCTGACGCCCGAGGAATTCGACGCGGTCGTGTGTGTGTTCGGTGTCTTTTTTGTGCCCGATATCGGCGCCGCGGTGCGGGCGTTGTGGCACCTCGTTCGCCCGGGCGGCAAGCTCGCGATCACCACCTGGGGACCACGCTTTCTCGAGCCCGCCAATACCACTTTCTGGGATTCGATCCGCGAGGTCCGACCCGATCTCTACAAGGGCTTCAATCCGTGGGATCGCATCTGCGATCCGGCATCGTTGCGTGAAGTGATGCGTGCGGGCGGAGTGGAGCAGGCCGAGGTCGTAGCCGAATTCGGCGCACATCCGATCACGTCGCCCGAAGCCTGGTGGGCGGCGATACTGGGCTCAGGCTATCGCGGCACCGTCGAGCAGCTCTCGCCGCACGATCGCGATCGCGTGCACACGACGAACCTTAATTACGTTCGCAGTTCTGGTATCACCAGCGCCGAAACCAATGTCGTGTATGCGGTGGCCACCAAAGACGGTGGATAGGGTAGTCGAACCTGCTGGGCTGCAGATGATTTAGGACGTCGTCAGGTCTTCGAGTCAAGCAGCTCACGCAGGATCTCTTCGAAATGGTCGACGAACATGAGGTGGCCTTCACCCGGCACGACGTGCAGGGTGGCGCCCGGGATCGCTGCGGCCTGACGCAGTGCGTGGGCCACAGGGACGTTCACGTCGACGTCGCCCTGCCACACCTGCACGGGTACGTTGATGTCCTCGAGCCGAAAGCCCCAGTCACGAGCGAAGAGTCGGAAATCTTGCGCCGCAGCGCGGCCTGCAGTAGGGGATGCGTCTGCCAGCATGCTAATGAACATGCTCAGCACCTCGGGCCGCGACAGCACCCCGATGTCGACTGCCGGCATGCTGTTCATCAACAACGGCAATACCCGGTGAGGAGCTCGGCGCCCGAATAGAAAGATGAGCCCGAAAATTACGGCATTGGCCGCGGGCACTCTCCGCCCAAGCCGGGCGAACAACCTGTTGGCTGCCATCATTCCCGACTCCGACCCGGGCTCAGCGAGCGAACCGACCCCGCTGACGAGTGCGGCGGCACTGACCCGGTCGGGTAGGAAGCGGGCGCAGACCGCCGCGTACGGCCCGCCTCCGGAGATTCCGAGGACGGCGAACCGCCGGATGCCCAAGTGGTCAGCGAGTTCGGCCACGTCGTCCGCCCACCCCGCGAACGCGCGCCGCCGTTGCCGGGTGCTAGCCCCACAGCCAGGCCGGTCGGGGACGATCATCCGGACGCCCGCAGCGTGCAGGGACGCCGAGTCGACGAGGATTTGGTGACGGGAACCGGGCGTGCCGTGGAATGCGAACACCGGATAGTCACTGGGGTCACCCAGCTCCGCCCAGGCCAGCTCTCGTCCGTCGATCAGCTGCGTGAACCGTGCATCCACAGCAACGACCCTATGCGCTGAATGTGTATTCGACTGAGCGACATGTATTTACGGTGTAGTGACATCCCGTATTTTCAGCGGATCTTCCACAAGTTGCAGCCTTTGAACTGATAGATGACGCGTCGCAGTGGCAATTCCACCGCGGCAACCTCATTGAGTATCGTCACTGCACGGTTACCGCGGTATGGATCTGATCGGCATGCAGTTGAACTGATGTTCGCCACGGGGGAAGGCAAGGATGAACAAGCAGGACAAGCCATTGCTGGTCGAATTAACGCGCGGGCCCATCCTTCCCTCCGAATTGAAACATATGCTGGCGTTGGGAGCCCAGGATGCGAATTGCCTCATCATGACGGTGGTTTGGTCGGACAACAGTCAGGCATCAACTACCGATGTCGACCAGATCGAGCCGATCGAGGATGCCGAGGGCATCAGATCGGTGTTCGCCAAATTCCACTACAGCGACGGTTCGAACTTGACCATCTGGCTACGCCGGTACTACTGCAACATCGTCGAGGCAGTCGGAAAAATGTCGCTTCAGCGCCAATCATCGATAGCTCAATATTGGGCCAGCCTGCCTGACCGCAGCTCACTGACCTATCGCGCGGCCAACTGGCTTCGTTCCCTGCCGATTGCACTGCTCGGCGGCGCATGTACATTTTTCGCCGCCGGCTTCGTCTTTCACGGGCATCGACATTCCATGGCGCCCTGGGCGCTGCGGATAGGATTCTTGTTAATCGCTCTGTGCTCGTACCTGTTTGTGCGATCCACGCATGCCACCCGCGGGTTTTCCAAATTGGTCGTCCTGGCGCGCCGCCCCCGCAGGGATACCTCGAGATCAACGCTAGCGTGCAGCTCACTGGCGTTTCTTCGCGCCAGCGTCGATCTCGAGGAAAAGTCGCTGTGGCACACAAGGTGCTCAGCGGCGCTTGTCCGGTACTGATCGGGCTCGACGGCATCGAAATCCGTTGATGTGGACTGTATTACACGCCGCACTCCACACTAGGGCATAGCCGGATTCTCGGAAGCTGTTGTTGCACAGTCGGTTAGGGGGCAAGCAAGGTGTACCACACGCCGCGACATGCACGCCCGACGTGGCGAGGCCAACCCCGCGGTCGATCGAGCAGGGGCCTTGACCTCTGTGTCCGGGCCCGGTTCGATAATGCATACGCGCGAAAGGAGGCCTGCAGTGAGGACATCCGTTCGTCATCTTGTTGCCGTCGTCATGATGGCGTTGGCGTCGATGGCAGCCGTGACTATCGCGACACCGGCCGTGAGTTCGGCCGCCTGCGCGGACGGCGAGTGGTGGGACCCGACGGGCAAGGTCTGCCGACCACTCGGTGTCGGGCCACAACCGTTGGCATGTGAGCCGGGCCAGTGGTGGGATCCGACGGCGAATGTATGCCGGCCACTCGGCGTCGGGCCACAACCGCTGGCATGCGATAACGGCTGGTGGTGGGATCCGGCCGCCAACGTATGTCGTCCGCCAGCGGTGCCACCGGCCGGCTGATTTCGGCCTGGCCGCGGTCGATATGTGCTCCGCGCGATCAATTCGAGACGTATCGCTCTAACGTCGCTAGCGACGCAGTATCAGTTGCTAAGTCTGCCGCACCCGGCGGTGGACTATGGTGTTGCTGAATTGCAGCCGTCGGGAGGTTTCCATGGAAGGGACCCCATTCGGCCGGTACCGACTAATCAATTTGCTCGGCCGAGGCGGCATGGGCGAGGTCTGGCGCGCCTATGACACCGTCACCGATCGCATAGTCGCGCTGAAAGTACTCCCAGCGCATTTTGCTGCGGACACGACGTTTCAACAGCGATTCCGTCGCGAGGCCCACTCGGCAGCACGGTTAAACGACCCTCACGTCGTGCCAATTCACACTTACGGCGAGATCGACGGGCGGTTATTCGTCGACATGCGGCTGATCGAGGGCCGCGATCTGGCAACCGTGCTGGCCTCGGGTCCGATGCTCCCTCACGTGCGGTGCACATCGTCGAGCAGGTGGCTCACGCCGTGTATGCGGCGCACAAGATTGGATTGGTGCATCGGGATATCAAGCCCTCCAACATCTTGCTCGGTGAAAACGACTTCGCGTATCTGATCGATTTCGCGATCGCGCGCGTTCTGGGCGAGACCGGTCTGACGGGGACGGACGCGGTGGTCGGCACGCTGCGTTAAATGGCCCCGGAGCGCTTCAGAGTCGGTCAGGCCGATGCACGCTCGGACATCTATGCGCTGGCCTGCGTGCTCTATGAGTGCTTGACGGGAGGCGCCCCCTTTCCGGGTGACAGCATCGAACAACAAGTGGCAGGGCATCTGTCGGCGCCGCCGCCGCGACCATCTGACTCCGGCGCGCCGCCGGCATTCGATGCGGTCATCGCCACTGGCATGGCCAAGGATCCTGAGCAGCGTTACGCCACCCCTGTGGAGATGGCACGGGCCGCGCGTGATGCGATCACGGTGCCGCTGCGCCGACCAGACCCAAATGCGCAGTCACACAACGCCGGTGCAAGTGCCCACACACAAGCGGACTCATTTCCAAGTGAGCGACGCAGCGGGCGCAGAAACCACTGCACGGTGACCCATTGCAGCACGTGGTGCAAAACCCCAAGCGCGCCAAGCGGTATTGGGTGGTCGCCGCCGCAGTGATTGGCGTGGTCGTGGTGTTGGGGGGCGCAAGCGTATACCTTCTGCGCACACACACATCCACGACTGCAGCTACGCGGCCGACAGCGGCCACCCCGCCGCCACCGGTGCCTAGTAGCGGGGGAGTCACGCCCAGTGCGGGAGTGACGGCGGTGCCCAGTGGTCCACCCACGATCGCCGCCTCAATTCGGGTGGGCAATGGCGCCTTCGGCGTCGCGGTCGACTCCGCCGGACACAGCGTCTATGTCGCGAATACCGGTTCCAACTCCGTCTCGGTGGTCGATACCACCAGCCGCACGGTCACCGCCACGATTGCTGTGGGACGCCACCCCGTCGGTGTTGCCGTGGATTCGTCGACCCGAACCGTCTACGTCACCAACTTCGACGACGCCTCGGTGTCGGTCATCGACATCACCAGCAGCAAGGTCATCGCCAGAGTGGAGGTCGGTACCCATCCGGGCGGATTAGCGGTCGACCCGGATGCCCGCATCGCCTATGTCACTAACGGTGATAACGCATCGGTGTCGGTCATCGACACGACGACGCATGCCGTGACGGCGACGGTGCCCACCGGAAAAGGCCCAAGCCGGGTGGCCATCGATCGGACCGCCCACCGCTTGTTTGTCACCACCGCCGATCCAACGGTGACGGTTATCGATACCGCGAACCGAACCGTCGTCGGTTCCGTCGCGCTTCGCGTCCACCCGGCCGGTATCGCCGTCGACTCCGCATCGCACACCGCCTATATCGCCAGCGGCGATGATGCATCGGTGTCCTTGGTCGACACCATCAGCCTGGACGTCACCGCTAGTGTGCCCGTCGGGCAACGCCCCGCGGGGGTGGCAGTGGACCCGCCGACGAACACCGCGTACGTGGCCAACTACAGCGGTGCGTCCGTGTCGGTAATCGATACCGCTAGGCGCATCGTCACCGGAATCCTTGCCGTCGGCAACAATCCGCTCGCCATCGCCATCGACCCAACCACACATTTCGGATACGTCACCAGCGACCTCAACCACGGCTCGTTGACCGTGATCCAACGCTGAAGTTGGGGGGCGCGCTCGCGTCAATGACCGCGTTGTAAGTTCGGTCGGGGGCTACGAAGACCGCCGATCGCCTATGCAATCAAATGGCTCGGTTATGGTCCGGGCGGGGCGAGGCGGTCAACCGCAACTTGATCCACACCACAGGACAACGCGAGAGGAAGCTCATGAAAACGATCGCAAACCGTCACGCGGCAGTCGTCAGCCTGGCCGCCGTCGCGCTGATCACGGTGGGCTGCAGCAATGGCAAAAGCGTCGACGCGTCGGCGCCACCTAAAGTCGGGGCGAACGCCACCTCCACATCGAAAACCCCAGCGCAGCCCACCGAGGTGAAGCTCATCGGGGAGAGCAACGTCGAGGTGACCCTGACCGGCCCGATCGCTGCTAAATACTCGTCGGCAAACCAGAGTCAGAGGGAGGCTCTCGGCAAGCCGCTGACAGGTGACCGCAATGCGGGAAAACGGGACAGCGGCGTGGTGTTCCAGCAGTTTCAGGGCGGCGTGATCACCGCCAAGAATGACGAGGCCGGCACGCCTGCATATGTCACCCTGGGCAAGATCCGGGAGGCCTGGAATATCCCACGCGACCCGGACGGCGCGCCTGCGGTCACCGGCAACAACGGTTCGGCAGGTCCGCTGGGCTTACCCACCAACGACGCGAACACCGTCGGCGATCTACTCGGGGAGACGTTCGAGCACGGCAGGATCGAGTACAACACGAAGACCGGCCAGGTCGAGGTGACGGTCAACGGCAAGGTCGTACCATCCGGGCTGTAGTGATCGTCTAGTTGTTGCGGATTCTGACTCGTTCGCCATTCGACGCATGGTCGCCAATAGCACGCAACGCACTTGAGTACACGGCTAGTAATTCGGAAACACTTGCCCCGCAATTGATCTAGGCGTCCAATCGAATCGCTCCGATGCTCACGCCCGATGGCATCACACCCCGGCAGGCATCAGTGTCGCCGACGTCCGCATCTCGTGGCGCAGAGCGGAGAAATCCGCGATCGTCTTTGTGGTCACGGTCGCGACCGGGCGAGCGTTGCGGCCGGTGGCTTCACGCTTGGACACCATCACCACGCTGTCGATGTAAGGCTGGATGGTCGTGGCGTTCTGCACGGTGGCCACGATGACGAGCTGGAAGCCGAACTTGCGGAACGCCTGCAAAGCCTGCTGAGCGAATTGCGGGTCAGACTTTGAGAACGCCTCATCGAGCATCAACTGGGCGAAAATCGGTTTGTTGTCTGCACTTTCGGGGCTGGCTAGGTTGAAGCTCAAAGCTCCGGCCAGGCAGAAAGCCATCAGCTTTTCCTGCTCGCCGCCGGAGTTGTCGCCAGCGTTGCTGTGCGTGCGGATCAGCTCATCGCTGCTGACATCCCATTCGGCACAATCGAAGGCGAACCGGTTGCGGACATCCAGAGCGTCGCGGGTCCAGGCCTTGTCTTCCGGTGCCGTCGAGGCCAATCGGTTCCGCAGCCGCAAGATATCGGCGTACTGGTCCAGGATGGCCTGCTTGTCGCCAAGACCGACTTCAGCGATACGCCGCGAGATAGCCCGAACGATCTCGGTGAATTCGGCCGCGCCGGCCAAGCTGCGCGAGATCGCGCGCAGGGTGAGCCGGGTGCCGCGGTTGAACTCCACCGCGCCCAGGCCGGTGTTGACCCGTTCGATCTGCTCGCTGATGCGCCGGGCTTCCTGCTCGGCGACTCGATGCAGGGTGAGGATCGCATCAGGCGCCTGTTCGGTGACCAGTCGCAGCATCCGCTCGTAGGCCTCGGGGAGTTCCCGCTCGTCGATATGGCGACACAACGCGACGTAATCGTGAACGCTTTCGTCGAACACATCGCTGTCGTTGGGGATCGCGTCGGGAAACGCGGTGTCGAACGTGTTGAGAATGCGCGCAAGCTCATCGTATGAGCGCCTACGGCTTTCGCGCAGTTGCTCGCGTTCGCGCCGGATCGCAGTGAACACCGCATCGCGGTGCGGTTCGGGGTCGAGCATGTCTAGTGAAACCGGCACATCGGCGGCATACCGATTCAGCAGGTCGATCAGCGGCTCGGACACAAACGCCGGAGCGAGCCGTTCCTGTAGCTCAAGCAGCCGGGTGCGGCGACCGTCGAGGTCGTCACGGCGAGTCTGGATGGCTCCGCGACGGGTCATCAGGGCCTGGATCTGTTCCCAGCACTCCTCGGCCCGCGCGGTAAGTGCCTCGATATCGGGATTGTCGGCTAGCAGCAGCTCGAACTGCTCGCGTAACCGGTCTGCATGTCTATCAGCGGTCTCGGTGTCGACGTGGGTCCATTGTTCGAACTGATCGCAGATCGCCTTGAATGCTGCAGCCTGGTTGCGCCACTGCTGACGCTCGGCGGCGATATCGTCAGCGACGCCGCGAGCTCGGCGGAACGCCTCTTCGGCGTTGGCCAAATCGACGGTCAGCGCGTCGATCTTGGCGGCGACATCACCCTGGTAGATGTAGTCGGCCTGCTTGAGCGGTCGGCGGTCATCCTTGATGGCCAAGCGCTCGGAGTCCTTGTACAGGCCGGTGTCGGTGACGGCGCGCCGGAACCGGGGAAACAGGTCGGGTGTGTCGACGCAGACGTGATCACCGGCGGCGGCGATGACGTCGGCGGCCTCGGCGGCACAGTCATGGGTTGGATCGACCACACACAACTTGCCGGCCAACGTGTTCGGATCGGCCTCGGTGACCTCGGCGCCGACGAACCTGGCGCGGACGTGATGCAGCTGTAATCGCCCACCCATGTTGGTCTCGTTGACCAACCGCAGCACTGCTGCGTAGTGGCTGTCAGGGACCAGCAGCCGTAGACCCACGCCGCGCAGCACCTTCTCGACGGCGATGCGCCAGCGACTCTGCTCCGGCCGCAGATCCATCAGCTCGGCGATGTAGGGCAACTCGTCCGGGTTGATACCCATGACGGCACAGATATGTTCGCGCATGGCGAGGGCGAACTCCGGAAGTGCCGAGCCGACGTGCTCGACACGTTTGAGTTCCTTGGCGGCGTCGTCGCGCGCGATGCGGGCGACCTTCTGCGAGTACTCGGCATCGGTCGAGACTTCCCGGCCGCGATCCAGTTTGGCCAACAACTCGGTGGCGCGGGTGCTGAGTTCCTCGCGTAGGTTCCAGAATTCGTCGGCGGTGTCCGGGATGTCGAGATCGTGTGTACTGAGCATGGATTCATAGGCGGTGGCCCGACGTGACACCTGCTCGGCATGCGCCTCGGCACCGGCCACCTGCGACTGCAGCGGGCCCAGGCTGGTGCTGGATCCGCTGATCTGCGCGTTCAGCGAATCACCTTCGGCCTTAGCGAGATTGAGCTGGCGGGTCACGTCCTCGTATTCGTTGCCGAGCTGATCGATGGTGGCGTCGAGCGATTCGATCTGCGCCGGACACTGCGCAAGCCGGACGTGATCTGTCTAAGCCCGCACCATCGACTGGTCGACCAGGTCGATGATGCCCAGGTCGGAAGACTCTGAGGCGTAGCGTTGCTGCAGCTTCTCGATGTCGCCGAGGATTTTGCGTTTGCGTTGCGCGACGGCCAGCAGTTCACGGGCATCGACGAGCGGGTCGATCTGCTTGAGCGCATCGGGCAGCCGGGTCAGGCTATCGGGCTCGTCGAGCATGAACTCCCGGACAAATTGTTCAAGTCCACCAACGCTTTTCAGTGATTTGGCTTTGCCAAGCAGCTGCTGCGCGGCGTCGGACGCACGGATTCCGATGGTGGCGTATAGCTGGGCGAGGTACTGCGATTCCACCTTGGTGGAGAAACGCCAGTCGTCTTTGAACACGACGGCGTCGAAGCGGCCTGCGGCCCAACGGTTGCAGACCTTTTCGATGTCACGATCGCCGTCGGCCAGTACGAATCGGCTCGAGGAGTCGGATCGGGATTCGCCGGTTAGCCATTTGAGTACCAGGCCGGTGACGGTGCGGCCGGTATTGCTGGTGTAGGTGACCGCGATCGCCGACCAAGTGGTGCCGTCACCGCGCAGGTACATGACCTTGCTAGTGCCGGCGTCGCTGCGCTGACCCCAAGCACCGCGGACGTATTTGTCGACGGTCCGCCGACCTGCGTTGGACCCCGCGGCGGTGCTGTCCCCAGAAGCGTTGAAGTTGCGCCGATTGAATGGTAAGAAGCCAAGCGAAATAGCTTCCAGCAGTGAGGATTTACCGCTGCCGGATGCGCCGGCGATCAATGCGCCACCGTCACTGAACGGGATCGAGTGGTATCCGTCGAAGACACCCCAGTTGATGACCTGCAAGCGCGACAAGTGGAACTGTTCAGTCATCCTCGCGTTCGCCCTCCTCGTCACGGTCCTGCGACTGGCTGATGCCGCCGTTGAGGAGAACCTCGAACTGCTGCTGTAGCTCGGTAATGACCGAGGCCGTCATGACGGCGTTGATAACCGGACTGACGGTGTAGCTGTCCTCGTCGTCGCGGGTTTTGCGCAGGATCTCCAGCGAAGCAAGCCGAGTGATTGCGCCGTCGATGCGTGCGGTGAACGTGACAGCGTCGCGGTCGGCATCGTTGAGGACGCCGGAAAACAGCTCGTGCATTTCCTCGCGGCTGATGACCACGGCCTGGTCGCCCGAGGCGCGCATCATCTGTGCTAGGTGCAGCGCCAGGATCGAGTCGTAGGTCCCGAGCGGTTCCCGGCGTAAAAGCTTTGCACCCCGCGCTGATTCGTAGCGAGCCTGTTCGACGAACGCAACGTCGGCGCCCTCGACGACACGTAGCAGCAGATCCAGTTCCGACAGCCTGGTCGATAGCTGGGCGCGATAATCCAGCACCCAGGCGTAGACATCGCGGTCGGCTTCGGCACTGATGTAGCGACGCGTCAGCAGCTGCTGTAGCGCCCAGCAGGCTCGGTCAGGTAACTCGGACACATCGCCGTCGAACCGGGGTCGGCGCTGGTGCGGGGTGCGCGCAGTCTGATCGACCTGGGGGAGTGCGGAAAATCCGCTGTAGTCGACGGTTTCTTCGACGGTCATGCGGTCGCTGTCAACAGGGTGGAAACCGGTTCGGTGAACATCAAGTGCGGCACCTCCATTTCGCGGTCACGCCCGTCCAAGGACCGAAAGCGGACCGTAACCGACTCAGAACCCCGGGTGGATTCCGGTTGCTTGAGCGCCCAGGACCACAGCACGATGACATGCCCGAGATATGCCGAGTCGAGCATGGCGACCGCATCCGCGAGTGACAGTTTCGTCGCGGAGCTGATCGCCGTGTTGATCATCTCGGACATCGCAGGTGCATCGACCTGGGTGGTAAGCGCGGCGAAGCTGGCCAGATCGACGTCGCCCTCCGCGATTTCGGCAGGCTTGGGATTGGACAAGTCGCCGATCCGAAAGCTCAGCGCGCCAACAGAACTGAATGCGTGCCGGGCTAGGGGGAGTTCGATGTCCAACCGAGAGTCGGTCAGCGACGCTTTGAGCAGGCTGCGCGCCGCGCCGATGGCTTCGTTGAGCTGACGAGCAACACCGCGGCTCTGTTCAAGAGTGCCGAACGCGGTGAATCGTTTGACTCGCTGCGCGCAGCGTTGTTGGACGCGTTCCACTTCGTCGATCTGGTGGCCGACCAGTTCGAAGAAGCCGGCCATCACTTTGCGCAGTGCCGGGTCGAGGGCTGGGAGCGCTCCAGCGACCGCAGCGACGTCGGCTTCGAACCCGGCGCGTTGGTCGGGGTCGTTGATCATCCGCAGGAAGGCGCGATGCGAGTCGCGGCCCTGGGAGTCCCAGGCAACCTCATAGTCGGTGTACATGCGACGCTGCCGGTCGCGATATTCGGCGTTGCTGTCAATCGGCTCGTCGAGGGCTAGCGTTGCCCGTTCGATCATGGTCCCGTACTGGCCGATGTCGGTGATCAGGCGTTCCATCTGCAGGGCGATGGCGTGGGCTTCATCGTAGGCGTCAGTCAGATCGACGTCTTCTTGGTGGTCACCTGAGATGACATCCTCGTCCAACCCGTCGAGCTCAGCTTGAAGTGCGGCAATCTCGGCTTCGATGCTGGCGCGGATGCGATCGGGGTCATTGCCGATCCGCAACGCGACCTGCTTGAGCCGGGACGCGATGCCGTTGATCGAGCCCCCGGTGGCGATGGTGTCCTGCCGGCGCATGCCCCGCAGAAAGTCAAGCGCGCGGCACGCCTCCTGGGTGAGATAGCACAGGTTGCGTTCAACGCCAGATCGCTGGTCGGCGACCCGGTGCAGCCAGCCCTGACTGGCCCAGGATTTGATTAGGGCCAGGCCGGACTGCTCGCCCGCCTGATCGAGCTCAGCGAGATCGCGCTCGAGGCGAACAACGAGGTCGGTCTCGGGGACCACGCCTCCGCTGAGCTGGCGCTCCATCAGGGTCGCGTACAGGTTGAGGTTCAACGTGGCCAGCAGGCGGATCGTCGGCGAACCCTGCAGGCCGCGATTGAACTCGAGCAGGCTGGCGGGCGACAGCGTTGCGTCGTCGTCCAGCACGTGCCCTCCGTGTCGATTCATCAAGTCTCGGACGGTCCAAGATATGCCACAGACGGGATAACCGGCGTCCAGTGAGCGGGGTGTCGCGGGCCGGAATCCTTATCGCGATTCAGTTGGCGCCGCTACCCACGGCGACAAGCAAATTGATGATCCTGGTAATGGTGCCGGTGACCGGTCTGGCCGGCAGCGACGGGTCGATTGCCCGCTGAATACCCAGCCCGATGCCGGCGCTGAGAAATAGGTTGCCGAGATCGTCGAGGCTATCCGCAGCGCCGGTTCCCATCAGCTGCTGCTCGGTCAGCCCTTGGTCGGCGAGCATGGACCGCAATGCGCCGACGACCATCTGCGCGGCTTCGTTGCGTAGTGCGCTGATCATTTGGGTGAGTTCCGAATTGTGGCGGGAGAGTACGGCGAACTCCAGTTCCAGCATGGTCCATCCCACGTCGCCGGCGGTGCGTTCCAGCCATGCGTTGACCGCATCAACCCGTTCGGATAGGTCTGTGTCCGACTTCGCGAGATCGGACATTTCGGTGAACTTCGTCTGGTGGATCGACTCCAGCACTTCCCGGCATAAGTTGGGCTTGCCCCCGAAGTTGGAGTACACCGCTCCCTTGGAGTAGCCGGCGTCATCGGCGATGTCCTCGAGGCTGGTGGCCGCGTAACCATGGGCCAGGAACCGCTGTTTGGCAGCCTCCAGCAACTCCGCGCGGGTCTGTTCCTGGCGCTTCGCCCTGGTCAGCCGTGGCATGCGCCGATGATAGTTCGTGGGTGTACCCGAGGTATTGATTCAACTCATGGTATTCAAATACCATGGGTATTTCAATTTGAACGCAGGGAGGCGTCATGGGTAGATCACGACCATCAGGCTCGGTCGACGGGGCGGTCGTCATCGTTACCGGCGGGGCACGCGGTATCGGCGCCATGACGGCCGAACTCTTCGCCGCGCACGGCGCAACGGTGTGGATCGGGGATATCGACACCCCCGATTCCCACCTCGACGTCACTGATCGGTCGTCGTGGAAGCGTCTGGTCGCGCGGGTACTGGATGCCTCAGGGCGCATCGACATTCTGGTCAACAATGCCGGGGTGATGCCGTTGGGTGCCTTCGAGGCCGAACCCGAAGCCACTACCGATCTCGTGCTCGACGTCAATGTGCGAGGCATCCTCAACGGCATGCAAGCAGCGATCCCCGCGATGATTGATCAGGGCGCCGGACACGTGGTCAATGTTGCCTCGATGGCGGGAATGATTCCGATTCCTGGAATGGTGACCTACAACGCCAGCAAGTTCGCCGCACTGGGCGCGTCGTTGGCCGCGCGGCGGGAGTACGCCGGGACCGGCGTGACCGTGTCTGCGGTACTGCCGTCGGCGGTGCGCACTGAACTGACTTCGGGCGTCCGCCTTGGAAGAGGAATGCCGACAGTCGATCCCGATGACGTCGCGCGCGCAATCCTGCGCACGGTGCGAACCCGCGCCGCCCGCACCTCGGTACCGGGCTGGGTGGCTCCGATGTGGTCGGTTGTCGACGCATTTGTGCCCGAGTTTGTCGAGCAGGCGGTCCGATCCCGCATCTCCGACCGTCGCGCCCTAACCGAACTCGACGCCGGTGGGCGCTCGGCGTATCTGCAACGCCTGGACCGCCAGACCAAAGACCATGCGGAACAATCGCATTCGGGGTCTCAGTCGTGAGAACAGCTGTGGTGATCGGTTGCGGTGGAACGATCGGCGGTGCGTGGGCCATCGCCGCGCTGCATGCGCTGGCCGAGCAAACCGGAATCGATCCGCGCGACGCCGACCTTATGCAGGGCACCTCAGCAGGTGCCGAGATCATTACCATGCTCGGCGGGGGTGCCTCGATCAGCGACTTGGTCGAGATGCAGCGCGGCGTCAGCGGCGACGAGCGTCTTCAGCGTCATATCGCGGGGACACCGGCGAGCCTGCCGCCAATTCCAATCCCTAGACCGCTCAATTGGCGTCTACTGCGCACGCATCGCGGGCTGGCCGCGGCGACCGGTATCGCCCCGACCGGCCGCGGGGATGCCAGCTGGCTGCAACAGCTCGCCGATGACTTCGCCGGGCCGTCGGGCTGGCTACCACATCCCGACAGTCGGATGGTGGCATTCGATTACCAACGCGGCGAACGGGTTTCGTTCGGAACTTCGAGCTCGCCGCAAGTCACTGCCGGCCAGGCGCTACGCGCGTCGTGGGCTGTCCCGGGCTGGATGCCGCCGGTGACGATCGACGGGCGGCACTTCGTGGACGGCGGGGCGGCGTCGACCGCGTCCGTCGATCTAATCGAGCCCGATGCTGTCGACGTAATTTATGTGATCGTGCCGATGGCGTCCCAGAATGGTTGCCGGGCTTACGGTATCGGTGGATTTCTCGAGCACCATCTGCTCCGTCGAGCCATGTCGGCCGGGCTGCAGCGCGAGGTTGACATAGTACGGGGCCGCGGCACCCAGGTCGTGGTCATCAGTCCCGACCACACCGATCTCGCGGGTCTGGGCGCGCACTTCATGCGACGTAGCCGGCGTCGCGCAGCGTTCGAATCCGCCATGCGCACCGCACCGCTTGCTGTCCGACGCGCGCTGGCCAAGAGCGAGGACAGGTGATGACCAGAGATCCCAGGATCGTCATCATCGGTGCCGGGATGGCCGGTATCGCCGTCGCGTACACCTTCAAACAAGCCGGGTTCACCAACTTCACCATCCTGGAGAAGGGTTCCGACGTGGGCGGGGTCTGGCATTGGAACCGTTACCCCGGACTCACCTGCGATGTGCCGTCCCAGATCTACCAGTACGGTTTCGCTCCCAAACCGGACTGGAGTCACGTGTGGGCCGCGGGCGCGGACATCCAGCAATATCACCGTGACGTCGTCGACCGATTCGGGCTGGACGCGCATCTGCGACTGAACACCGAAGTCGTCACTGCTCGCTACGACGGTGGCACGTGGACGGTGGCCACCGCCGGCGGGGACGACCTGGAGGCAGACTTCGTCGTGTGCGCGACTGGTGTCCTGCACCATCCGAACATTCCCGACATCCCGGGTCGCGACTCGTTTACCGGACCGGTGGTCCACACCGCACGATGGGATCCCGACCTGCCGACCGCTGGCCGGCGGATCGCGGTCATTGGCACCGGATCGACTGGGGTACAAGTAGTTTCGGCATTGCAGCCCACGGCCCAATCGCTCACCCACTTTGCTCGCTCCGCTCAGTGGATCTTGTGGGCGCCGATGGGGCTGCGGCAACCTCGGTCGCTGGCCCGGGCGTTGCGCCGCTGGCCACGGTTGCTGGACCTCACGTTTGCCCGGTTGCAGTGGGCGTCGGGAATCCTCGCCGACATCGTGACCAAGCCATCGTGGCGGCGCAGCCTGGCGCAAGCCTATGCGCGCGCGAGTCTTCATATCCAGATCCGCGATCCGCGACTACGCGCACAGCTCACCCCAGACTACGAACCATTGTGCAAGCGGCAAGTCGTATCGGGCACCTACTACCGCGCCATCGCGGCACGCAATGCACGCTTGGTCACCGAACCGATCACCGAGATCACACCTACCGGTGTCCGCACCTGCGACGGCGAGCACCACGACGTCGATATGATCTTGCTGGCCACCGGCTTTCACCCGCACAACTACATGCGGCCGATGTCGATCGTCGGCCGCGACGGGATCACCCTCGACGACGCGTGGCTGAAGGGTCCTCGTGCCTACCGGATGACCGCGATTCCCGGATTCCCGAATCTGTTCACCGTGCTGGGGCCGAACTCGCCGACCGGGTCCATTCCGCTGCAGTACGCCGCGGAATTGACCGTGCGCTATATCATCAAGTGGCTCAACAAGTTCCGCGACGACGACGTCAGCGAAGTCGAAGTCACCCAGCAAGCCACCGACGAATTCAACGCCGCGGTTGCGGACGCCATGGGTCCGACGGTGTGGAACACCGGTTGCAATTCCTGGTATTTCACGGACGACGGGGCCATCGATCTGTGGCCATTTAACCGCACCACCCTCACCCAGATGTTGACAGAGCCCGAGCCGGCACACTACTGGATCACCTGACACCGGCAACGGCGGCAGATCGCAAAGCCATGGAGCTATAATCGATTCCGCCGCGCTCCTCTGCCAATGCGGTCGGCGCCAAACCATGAACAACACCGACGGGGGAGTACCGCGCCCGACTCGGCCGTCTGACTTGTACTGTCGCCCAAGTGAATCACAGCTAACAGGCTTTTTTGTGGAGCCACAAAGCTGCTTTGTGGTTGGATGAGCAATGACATTGAGCTCGCGCATGCCCGAACTGTCCGCCCTCGAAGTCTTCTTGATGGTGGCTAACACTGGCAGCCTGGGTGCCGCGGGACGAGAACTCGGGCTGACCCAGCAAGCAGTGTCAGCCCGACTTACCTCGATGGAGGCGCAGACCGGTGTGCGGCTGACGATCCGCACTGTGCGGGGGACGCGGCTGACCCCAGCGGGAGTCGTGGTAGCGCAGTGGGCAGACCGATTGCTCGAGGTCGCCGGCCAGATCGATGCCGGGCTGGCTTCGCTGCGCAGCGAGAGCCGGAGCAAGTTGAAAGTGGCTGCGAGCCTGACGATCGCCGAACAGTTGATGCCGCGCTGGCTGGTGTCGATGCAAGCAGCTGCCAACCGACGTGGCCGCACTGCACCGGACATCATCCTTAATGCCACCAATAGCGAGCAAGTGATAGCGACGGTGCGCGACGGTAGCGCGGATCTCGGATTCATCGAACGCCCCGGTGCGTTGTCGGGGTTGCGTAGTCGGATCGTTGCGCACGACGAGCTCGTGGTGGTTGTGGCTGCCGATCATAAATGGTCCCGTCGGTCTAAAGGTGTGAGCGCATCCGAGCTTGGCCGGACAGCACTGGTTGCTCGCGAGCCGGGATCAGGAACACGTGATTCGCTGACTGTTGCGCTGCGCAGTGCGCTGGGAACCGATTTCGTGCAAGCCTCTCCGACACTGGAACTGTCTTCAGCAGCGGCGGTACGCGCGGCGGTGCTCGCTGGTGCAGGGCCCGCGGTGACCAGCAGGCTGGCGGTGGCTGACGATCTGGCCGGGGGACGTCTTCGTGCGGTACATGTGCCGGATTTGAACCTTCGCCGCGCATTGCGCGCCATCTGGATAGGCGGACAAACACCGCCAGCCGGCGCAGTCCGAGACCTGCTAAGTCATATCGGTAGCAGCGGCTCGGCGTGATTCGTCCGATCATCGCGATATGGGCGTTGCTATGTTCCGTAGCGAAGCCACAGCGGCAATCCCGTCTCGAGTCGCTGCATGAACTTATGCAGCCCCACCCGGTATTGGCGACCTCCCAACGGATCAATCGAACACTCAGGGAACGCAATACCGATCCCAAATAGCCCGGGCGCCAGTATCCCGTTGGTTGGGTCATATTGCAGTGGTCCCCACTGGGGCGTCAGCGGGAGATGTCTGCGTTCAAACCCGACGGTGTAGACGACGTGGTCGCACGTCTGAAGGATCTCGTCGAATTCCAGATGATTGACCGAATATGTCTCGAGCCGTTGCGGGCAGGTTCCGTCGATATTGTCCCGCGCCCATTGCGCGGCTTGGCCCTTCAGCCCAGTGTCGTCATACATGGTCCACTCATCGAGGCACACCGCATATTTCAGCGGGTTGAGGTAGAAGTTGATGACTTTTTTCGCTGGGGTGTTGAGCAGATTCGGCAGGGCAGTCATCGCCGAGTGTGAGGAGCCGAATACCGCGACCGTGGCACCCTCTAGCGGCAGCTGCGCGAGCTTCGCCGGGTCGAGTGCTGTCTCGAACGAAATCTCATTGAGTCCATCGTAAGGCAGCTTTTTGGGGACCGAGCCGACCGCAAGAACGACATTTTTCGACATAGTCACCTCGCGTTGTGTGGTTACGGTCCACTGCCTTTCGGTTAGTGCCAGCTCGGCCGCGATCGTGCGGAATGTGTGCACTCGTTGACCTAGGTGCCGCGTGATCCACCGCAGGGGTTCGGCGACAACCCCGAGCGGGCACGTCTGCTGCGGGTCGAATCTGTTCAGTTCGAAAGACGCTGATTTCGTGAAGCGAAACGACTCTGAGGCCGTGAGGAATTCGTGGAATAGCCCGACGCAGGTGTTACTCGGGACAGCGCCCCACTTGGCGCCGAAGTCTCCCACCGCGAATTCGGGGTCAATCCATGCGATTTCCTCACCGGCGATGCCGTGATCAAGTAGCCGGCCTACCGTCGCGATACCGGCCGGCCCTGCTCCGATCACCGTCCAGCTGTACTGAGTCATTTTCTACCTTCCAGGTGTGGGTCTCTCGGCGAGCTAACGCCTGTGCGGACGACGCAGTAGTGATTGCCGGCCGTTGGATTCGATACTTGACCAAGCCGGGCGGTCCGCTGTAGAGCCGCTGTCCTTGTCAGCTCACGAACACACCTTGTGACCACGGATGCGTTAGTCCCTTACAGTTCGAAGACTGCTCCCATGCGGGCCGGTCGCTCAGTGAGCTCGCGGAAAGCCTTGGGGCAGTTGAGTGAACGTGGCGATGCTTACTGGTAACCCGCCATATTCGACCTCGACGTATTCCTCCCGACACGAGCTGTCGCATCGGCCGAGATGCGGCAGGGGAGTGGTGCTGGTTGCCTGCGTGACTATGACAGGTCGGCCGGGCGCCCTGGCACCGCTCCGCGACATGATCCGTTTGCTGTCGCGTGACTTCGCCGCGATCGCCTAGACGTACATCATTGGGAAAGGCCCGTCGCCTCGTGTCATCCTTCAGAAGTGGAGCAGACGTTCTATGTGTTTCTGCGGGCACCCCGGGGATGGAGCAGGCGTTAATCGCCTACGAAGATGCGGTCCTCACACTGGTAAACGAGCACGACGGGAAGGTCGTTCATCGAGCCTGGACCGACGGCGCCGACGGCAGGCCGCTGGAGATTCAACTGTTCGAGTGGGCCTCCGAAGAAGCGATGGACGGTTACATGTCTGACCCGCGTCGCATCGCACTGGCCGCGGACCGCGAGCAAGCGATCGCGCGGACCGAGATCACTCGGTGCTGACCATGTCTCGGTGCATCGAGCGACCGAATGTGTTCCTGCTGTTGGTCGAATGGGAGCGCCTTGAAGACCGCACCATCGGCTTCCGAGGCTCATCTGACTATCAGCGATGGCGGGAGCTGCTCCATTGCTTTTACGAACCCTTTCCTGTCGTCGAGCATTTCGAGCAGATAGAGCACCTGTGAAGTGAACGCTCACATCGAGAGGCTTCTCCGATGATTCATCAACCGTTTTAGGCAGCGCGCGAACCCTCCGGCCGCTGTGATCACAGCGCGCCTCTCGTGACCCAGGTGCCTGAGATGGCCTGGCCGCCTCGGATGGGGGTCGCTGCGGCTACGGTTGTCTGATGTCGATCGTTGAAGTCCGCTCGCAAATCGACCTAATCGATGAGCAAATCGTCAAGCTCCTGGCGGCCCGCCAAAAGCTCGTCAAAGAAGCCGCGCGCTACAAGAGTGACGAACACGCGGTGCGAGCACCTGATCGCCGTGCCACCATGATGGCGCGCCGGCGCGAATGGGCGATCACGGAAGGCGTGTCCCCAGACGTAGTGGGTCGCGTATACGAAGCGATGATCGACTCTTTCATCGATCTCGAACTTCAAGAACACGCGAGAATCACCGAAACGAGTCCGGACGGCTGATTGTGGCCGCCAGCACAGGAATCGCGTGACCGCCAGATCCGGAAGTCAACCGTCGGGGACAGGAAAACGGCGAGCTTAAGTTGACATAATGTCGCTTATCGGTACAAAACCAATGCGAAACCAAGCGACGAGTTTGCGTTTAGGTGCAAGGATTCGCACCTCTTGAGCGATGACGACGTTTAGGTGCGCTGACATGCGCCCCCACCTGCCATCGGCCGACAGGCATGGCCAGACGAGGGATGCTTGATGCCGTGGTTTGCTCAGGCCCGCCTGTCGAGTCCGAGACGGCCAATACCCCGCCCATCCCGGACAGCCCCCCGGAAACGTCACAGTGACGAATCGCTCTGTTCCGCTGGGTCATTGACCATTCGCCATGCGACATCCAGTTCAACGCTTTCGCTGCCGCTCGACTTCTGAACGACTGGTACTGACGACACGCTCCAAATTTATGGATAGCCACACACGGCAGGTTCGCCCCGATCCGACCGTGCAGCACTATCTGAGCGCCCGGATCTCGGCGGTGCGTTTAGTGGCGGTCGGCAGCGAGATCTGCGGGCCCCGCGTTGACAGCGCGGGCCGCGTCTCGAAGCTAGCTGAATGAGTCTTGCTCGACAATGTCTGAATTGCACGCCGATCTCGGCGGGAGGGCTTGGTCTGGCCCGCGGAGCGCGGGCATGGCCCGAAACGTGGCATCGGCGAACTTGGCGATGCGAGCGGGTGGGTAATTGGCTGGATCGTCGAGTACGAGACGCCCAGCGTCCCACGTCAGCGCGAAGAGGGCCCGGGCCGTCATCTCAATATCAACTGATTCGAGCCGATCGTCGGGGACCGCGGATCGCACGAACGCTGCAAGCGCGGCGATGTAGGCGCGCCTGCCGGCTTCGACGCGGTGACGGAATGCTGGCGTACTGCTGTCCACGAGCATGAAGACGGCGCGCCAGCGTTCTGGAGTCGATTGCACGGCGTCGAGGAACTTTGTCAGACTCTCGACTACCGCCGCCGCGGCACCGTCTGACCCGATCCGCGGGAAGGCGTCGGCCATCTGCAGGAGGGCGCCGGCCTCCTCCCGGTCGAGCAGTGCGCGCAACATCTGGCCGGAGTCCTCGAAGAGGCCATAGACGACTGGGCGGCTGACGCCCGCCTCACGCGCCACCGCGTCGATCGACACCTTGTGTACACCGTGTTCGACGATGATGCGCAGCCCGGCGTCGAGCAGTTGCTCACGCCGTTCGCCGGGTGCCATGCGCGGCGCATACGCGCGGTTTCGAGACGTTGTCACAAGATCGACGAACCTTTCGAAGCGAGGGGCCCTGCTTGACAACGGCCCACCTACCCACAAATACTACAGTCAGTGTAGTTACAGTGACTGTAGATTCAACCGGGAGGACCACCGGCGTGGCGCAGCGTTACTGCATTATCGGAGCCGGATACACCGGCCTCGCGGTTGCGAAGGCCTACTCGGATCTGGGGTTGGCCTATGACCACATCGAGGCGACCGACGCCATCGGCGGTAACTGGTCCCACGGCGTGTATGACTCGACCTACCTAATCAGCTCGAAGGCGGTGACCGAGTACCCCGACTATCCCATGCCTGCCGATTACCCAGACTTCCCGAGTGCTGCTCAGATGCGCGACTACCTGCGCTCGTTTGCGCACACGTTCGGGCTTGAGCGCAACATCGAATTCGAGACTCTGGTCAGAGACGTCACGCCGCTCGACGACAGCGGTCTCGCCGGCTGGCGCGTCGAGTTCGCCAATGGACAGGTCCGCGAGTACAACGGCGTCGTAGTGGCCAACGGCCACTACTGAGACGTCAACGTGCCGACCTATCCGGGCGAATTCACCGGCAAGCAAATCCATTCCAAGGACTACAAGCGGCCGACCGATCTCGACGGATCGCGCGTGCTGGTGGTCGGTGCGGGCAACTCCGGATGCGATCTGGCGGTGGAGGCCGCGCTGACCTTCGGTAGGTCGGAGCTGTCACTGCGACGCAGCTACTGGTTCATACCGAAATATGTGCTCGGAATACCGAGCAGCGCGTTCGACATCGGGTCGGTTCCGCTACCGAAGCTGTTGCAGGAGAAGATGTTCCGTTCGATCGTGTTTCTGGGCATGGGTAGCTTCAGGCACTTCGGACTGCGTAAGCCCACGCACAAGATCTTCGACCAGGATTTGGTAGTCAACCAGCAATTGCCCTACTTTCTCAAGCACGGCCGTGTCACGATCCGCCCGGAAATCGACCGATTCGTCAGGCGCACAGTACATTTCATAGACGGGACGCAGAGTGCGTACGACACCATCGTGTGGGCGACCGGATTCAAGACCAGCTTCCCGTTCCTGCGCGACGGACTGCTCGATTGGGAGAACGGACAGCCCAAGCTCGTCGCGCATACCTTCGCGCCCGGCCTGGCCAATCTGCATTTCGCCGGCCTGGTCGCTCCGCGTTCGGGCGCTGGGATGCTGCTGATGAACAGTGCGCGTTTGCTCGCCGAGGTCGCCATGCTGCAACAGCGACTGCCAACACCGATCGGCGACCTGTACGCCATCGTGTCCAAGCCGTCTGCGCAGATCCTCGCCGGCGGCCCGGAACTGCGCTGGGAGGTGCTGCGTGGGCGGCTGTTGGTGCGCGCCATGACAGGGCTTGTCACCGTCGCAGGGATGCTGAGCGGTCCGGCCGGGACGACGGCCAGCGTGCCCGATCTCCCACTGCCAACGCAAGGCGGCGTTGCCCGAAGGTTGCTCCGTCCTTTACTGGCCGCCGGGCGCGCGAACGCCTGACATTTTCCCGACTCACCCACAACCAAGGAGTTGCCGATGTCTTCCACTTCCACTGTGACTGCCGCGAGCCCGTTGACGCTGCCGTGCGGCGTCGTATTGCCGAACAGGATCGCGAAGGCGGCGATGAGCGAACAACTTGGGCAGATCGACGGCGCACCGAGCCAGACCCTGACCAAGCTCTACCACGCTTGGGGCCGCGGTGGCGCGGGCCTGCTCGTTACTGGCAACGTGATGATCGACCGCCGCGCCTACGTCGAGCCCCGCAACGTCACCCTCGAAGACGACCGGCACCTCGGCGCCATCGGCAGCTGGGCCCGTGCCGGTGCCCACGCAGGTTCGGTGATGGTCATGCAGATCAATCACCCCGGGCGGGTGGCGGTCGGACCGCTGTACCGGCGACCCGTCGGGCCGTCCGCGTTGCGCCCGCAGGCGCTCGGATTCAACCTGCGCAAACCCCGGGCGCTGACCATCGATGACATCGCCGATTTGCGCCGAAGGTACACTCGCACCGCGCAACTCGCTGTGTCCGCGGGGTTCGCGGGCGTGCAGGTACATGCCGCACACGGCTATCTGCTGTCCCAATTCCTGTCACCGGTGGCTAACCGGCGCGACGACCGCTACGGCGGCAACGCCGAGAACCGGCGTCGCCTGCTGCTCGAGATCATCGCCGACGTCCGCGCCGCGATCGGTCCGGCGGCAGTGCTGTCGGTTAAGTTGAATTCGGCCGACGTCCAGCAGGGTGGTCTCGAGGAAGCCGATTCCCTTGACATCGCGCTCGCCCTCGAGCGGGCCGACGTCGACCTGCTTGAAATCTCTGGCGGCAACTACGAGGCGCCCGCGATGACCGGCATCGCGGCGGACAACACCCGCCGTCGGGAAGCGTACTTCCTGCGCTACGCCGAAGCATTGCGCGCACAGAGCGCCCTACCGCTCATGCTGACCGGCGGGATCCGCACCCTCGACTTCATCAACGACGTAATCGCGGCCGGATCGGTGGACGTGATCGGGCTCGGCCGCCCCTTCGCCCTACAGCCCGACATCGCGGCCCGCCTGCTCGCCGGCGAACGGGCCACGCTGCCCTGCGCACCGCGGCTCCCACTGCCCGGCCTCGACCCCGTCAACTCCTACCTGCAATTGGCCTGGCACGCCGCGAACTTCCGCGACATCGTAGGCGGCGCAGCGCAATCGCGCGGACCCGGCGCAATTCGAACCTTGCTCGCCGCAGGCACGACAGTCACCGTCCGAGCCCTGACGCAGCCCTGACCCAAGCCGAACAAGGAAATCCATGAGTCTGCCCGACCCCACCATCACAACGCGCGCGATCGTCACCGGCGCCTCATCCGGCATCGGCACCGCGCTCGCCGAAGGCCTTGCGCGCCGTGGATATTCGCTGATCCTCATGGCCCGCCGCGATGACCGTCTACGAGAGCTGGCCGACCGGCTAACAGCGGCACACAACATCGCCGTGGAGATCCGCGCCGTCGACCTATCAGATGGCGCTGCACGTGACACGTTATGCACCGAAATTGCCGCACGCGAGATCGCCGTGCTGTGCAACAACGCCGGGTTTGCCACCTACGGGGAGCTGGCGAAGGCTGATCCTGCCCGCGAACGCCAACAAGTCGAGCTAAATGCTGTCGCGGTGCACGACCTCACGCTCGCCGTGCTGCCAGGGATGCTCGACCGTCGCGCAGGTGCCGTGCTGATTACCGGCTCCACAGCAGGCAACCAGCCCGGCCCCAACAATGCCACCTATGCCGCGACGAAGGCGTTCGCCAACACGCTCTCGGAGTCGTTGCACAGCGAACTGTCCGGTACCGGTGTGCAGTGCACACTGCTCGCGCCCGGCCCGGTACGCACCGAATACGCCGAGGTCGCCGAGGCC
Organism: Mycobacterium montefiorense; assembly: GCF_003112775.1. Lineage (GTDB taxonomy): Bacteria > Actinomycetota > Actinomycetes > Mycobacteriales > Mycobacteriaceae > Mycobacterium > Mycobacterium montefiorense. The sequence continues at coordinate 1,066,572 of NZ_BFCH01000018.1, forward strand.
GCGAACCTCGACCGCCTGCTACCGGGACCCCTGTGGGTCTCCGCGGAGGAGGCCGCCGAGGCCGCCATCGACGGTATGGCGGCCGGCCGCCGCCGAGTCGTCCCCGGCGTGTTCGCCAAAGTACAGACACTCAGCGGTCAATACGCGCCACGCGCCCTGATCGGACCAATCTTGCGGACCGTCTATCAAAAGGTGAAATGAGCATGGATTGGGAACCTGGCACACGATCGCAGGGACGTAGCCTCGGCGCCGATCTGCGCCGAACACTGCGCATCGCCGATCCGCGCCGCAGTCTCTACCGAGACGCGCACTATTTCACCGCCACCGTCGAGATCGACCCGCACGCGATGCGGCAATGGCTGCCCGCAGGCGTTCGGCTCGCCGAACCGGCTACCGCGGACGTGTTCACCGCATGGTTACCCGACTGCAACTACGGATCGACCTATCACGAGGCGGGCTTGTTCGTCCACATCAGGACGCTGCAAGGCATCGGAATCCATTGCCCCTGGATGATTCTCGACGACGACGTCGCCCTAATCCTCGGCCGCGAACTCCTCGGCTATCCGAAAAAGCTCGGTGAGATCGACTGGTCGCTATCCGATACCGCAATCCGCGCTACCACAAGCCGCCGCGGCCACAAGCTCCTGCACATGAGCGGCCGCCTCGGCGCCCTGATCTCTGATCCGCCGCCGATCCTCGCCCGTCCACACCGCAACGTCGTCGGACTGTCCGGACTATTCCCGTCCTGGCTGGTCGGCTTCACCCCACGCGAGGAGGTCGTCAACGTTCGGCACGTGGACGACCTCACCCTCGAAATCGACGGTTCCGAGCGAGACCCCATCGACCAGATGGGTATCGGACGGGTGCTCGACGCTCGCGTGCACCGGGTCAATCTGCTCGGCGTCTGGGTGCCGCCGATCCCCTTGCGCCCTTTGACCCCGTTGTTCGGCATGTCGCACATGCGACCCCGAATCCTGTGAAAGGACAACATCGATGAATATCGCCGGCCGCATCACGACCGAATCGGTCGCCATCCCGCGTCCCGTCACCTCGGCACCCTCACCCGGGTCGCGACACACTGGACCAGGCGCTGGGTGCGCCCGGTGGCTACGACGCCCGGCTTGCTGACTAGCACGAGCTGTCCCTACGCGTTTCGACCCCCACGTGTCGAGCAGGTGATTTCTGAGGCCGGCAGGATCGACGTGCTTATCAACAACGCTGGCATGGGTGTTTACGGCGCCGTAGAAGACATTGCTGGGGCAACACGTGCCGATCTGAACGACCACAGATTGCGGCGCAGAATCCATGGAACGCCTGCACGATTTCGTCACAGTGACGCTGCGCCCGTCCCTTGGCCGGCACAACCGGAAGCCACTCCCCTGCGCGTTCCGACTCCCCCACGACCACGGAAAGACTCACCCATGCACTTGATCCGAACAGCACGCGGATTTGCACATCGAAACGAGCGTGACGCAGGGCTGGGACGCAGCGGTGGGACGTCTGCCTTTAGATCGCCTGCCCATTCGGAGGTAACCCGCGGCTACCACCGGAACGCGTGGGTTCGTCTACCTGTCTCGCATTCGAAGAGACCAAAAAACCACCTGCCGGCATTGGTAGTTGGTGATGTGTGGCCATCGGCCTTCGGTGAAGGATCGTGACGTAGGAGCTCTCGACTGAGAGAGGTGGGGTGACGAACTATGACCGATTTAGCGGCGACGGCTTGCATCGTCGGGGGCGGACCTGCGGGGATTGTGCTGCGTTTCCTGCTCGCCCGCGCCGGAGTTGATGTCGTCGTCTCGGAGTCACACTCAGACTTCAACCGTGATTTTCGTGGCGACACGCCGCAGCTTCGAGGAAATTCCCCGTCTCCTCGAATGTCGCATTGATCGGCTTCGGCAGTGGCATGCGGAAGATTGCTATTTATAGGAGCGGCGCACGCAATGTTGCCGGTAGCCGGGTTGGCATCGATTTAGCTAATCAGGATGCCGCCGCCGCGAATAGAGATGGCTCCCACTATGCATGGCACAGCATTTTAGTATCGAATTCTACTATACCGCTAGCGGCGGATTGCCGTAACCGCTGGGCGCCTAGAGCTAAAGCACAGGGCATTCGACGTTTGGTGCAGCGGTTCGGTATTGACAGTGCCCTAAGAGGTAAAGAGAGTCCTCGTGCGATGGAAGCTTTGACCATTTGGAAATCTTTGCAGAAGGCGATGTCCCGGTAGTTGCCTCAATCGGCTGCACGAATGCGTTGCATTGTTAAGGAGAAGTAGTGTGTTGCAAGGAATAGTAATTGTAGGTGGCGGCACTGCGGGATGGATGACAGCGTCGTATCTGAAGGTTGCGTTTGGGGACCGAATTGCGATAACGCTGGTCGAATCCGAGCAAGTAGGCACGATCGATGTCGGCGAAGCTACATTCAGCACTATCCGGCACTTTTTTGAATACCTCGGCCTCGAAGAGCATGAATGGATGCCTTCGTGTCACGCTACCCATAAACTTGGCATTCGCTTTGAGAATTGGCGCGAGCCCGGCCATCACTTCTATCATTCTTTCGAACGTCCACGAGTCGTCGACGGGTTCAATCTCACAGATTGGTGGCTTCACAACCCAAGGTCCGATCGATTCGATCGTGACTGCTTCCTGGTGGCCAATTTAAGTGATCACGATAGATCCCCAAGGCACCTCGATGGTTCCCTATTTACGGGGGCATCAGAAGGAGTGCACCGCCGATCAACACTGTCTGAGCAAAGCACACAGTTTCCCTACGCGTACCACTTCGACGCGACGCTGCTCGCGGACTTCCTACGAGACTTCGCAGTGCAGCGTGGGGTCCGACACCTTCGCGACGATGTTGTGGCTGTACTTCAGGACGATCGCGGTTGGATCAGCCACCTACGCACACGAGCAAGCGGGGATGTAGCGGGCGACCTATTTGTCGACTGCACGGGCTTCCGCGGTCTCCTGCTGGGCAGGACGCTCGAGGAGCCATTTATTTCATACCCCGACCTCCCAAATGATCGTTCGGTCGCATTGCGCGTCCCGACTGATACGCATTGCGCGCAACTGCATCCGTATACAACCGCCACAGCCCAAGATGCTGGCTGGATCTGGACGATCCCGCTTTTAGGGTGGATCGGGACCGGCTACGTCTACGCCGAGACATACTGCAGCCCTGACGAAGCAGAACGCACCCTCCGAGAGTTCGTCGGCTCTGCTGCAGAGGAACTTGAGGCAAACCATCTTCGAACGCGAGTCGGGCGCAGCCGACGATCCTGGGTTCGGAACTGCGTCGCGATAGGACCGTCCAGTGGCTTCGTCGAACCACTCGAGTCGACTGGAATATTTTTCATACAACACGGTGTAGAGCAGTTGGTGAAGCACTTTCCAGATGAGCGTTGGGATAAGACCTTAGCGGATGCATACAATCGGAGGGTCGAGCAATGCATGGAAGGTGTACGAGAGTTCTTGGTCCTGCACTATCGTGGGGCAGCGCGTGTAGATACAAAGTACTGGCGTGACACTAAGACTCGTGAGATACCCGCCGCGCTCACCGAACGACTCTCACGTTGGCGAACCAAGTTGCCCGATGCCGAATCAATTTTTCCGTCTTACCATGGATTTGAGGCTTACTCATACGTCTGCATGCTCATTGGGCTAGGCGGCATTTCGCTGCGGGCGTCCTCGGCTCTATCGCTGCTCGACTCAAGCACCGCCCAGCGGGAGTTCGCGTTGCTTTCTGACGAGGCGTCGGAGCTATGTCAGCTACTTCCTACAGATTACGAGTACTTAATGCAATTAGCATGGTGAGCTGCGGACCGACGATCCAGTCGCGCAGCGCTTTTCGACGACGCCCTGTCGCTAGCCCCTAGGGTCTCTCGCGAAACATTAAGTATCTCTCATGTTTTCGGGAAGCTGTGCGATCCTTGCCAGATCGACCCGTGATCGGATTTCCAGCTTGCGATAGATCTGGCGTAGGTGAAATCCGACTGTATGGGGCGAGATGAACAGCTCTCGAGCCGCTTGTCGGTTGGTGAGGCCTCGCGCCGCAAGCCGCGCCACCTTCTCCTCCATATCAGTGAGGCTCGCCCACCCTGATGTCGGGCGCGTTCTGTGAATCCAGTGCCGACGCCGAACACCAAGGTCACGCAGCCGATGACGGAGCCGAGCGACATCCCAGTTCGCGTCCAGAATCGCGAATCCGGTCATCGCCGTACTTAACTCGGACACTGCGCCCACCCGGTCAACCGTGCTGAGTAGCACACCGGCATCCTCGCGCGCCGAAGCTTGAGCCCACGGATCGGAGTATTGCGCGGCAGCCATTTTCACCGCCTCAGGGTCCCGATCCAGCAGGCCGCGGCCATGGGCGGCGATATTCGCGAATAGCGATATATTTGGGTTCTGCGCGCTGATCATCTCGGTCGTCTCCACCAATCTTCCGGCAAACGAACGATCTCCCGCGTTGCAAGCTAACCGAACACACCACACAGCGGAGATGGGGTCTGCCAGCGTCAGTTGCAGACCGTCATCCGCATCGAGCAAAGCCTCCAGCGCAAGTTTGGTGTCATCGCAGGCAGCTTTCACTTGAGCAAGCACCAGACATCGCACTCCCCACAGCGGATTCAACGGGTCGCGCGGGAGGGACTCATCCAGGAGGCGCGCGCGCTCAGAAGCATTCGCCAACTCGCCGCGGCGCAACGCGGTCAACGCACGCAATGCGTGCAGGAAAGGAAATGGCAGCACGGCGTGATAACCCCGACACCGCTCCAACGCTTCGGACGCATCCAGTTCTGCGCCGGCAAGATCGCCTTTTGCGAATCGGTACCAACCTCGGAGCGACACAGGGACCGCTGCTAGCACGTCACTGTTGCCTGATTCGATGACGCAGGTAATCGACTCCATCACTGTCTGGGCGGCTTCCAACTCCTGCAACCGCAGCAGCATCCATGCTTGTTGCCATAGCGGGTATGAGGTGAAGGCATAGCCAGACCAGCGCCGCCACAGGCCAGCCGCCTCTTCGATCGCGCACAATGCATCATGGATATTGCCCCTGCGCCAGGCGCCCGTTGCGCGCACTGAAAGCGCAGCCATCGTCATGTCGGCGGGCCGTCGGGATGCACCGGTGAGTATCGATTCGGCGACCGCGCCGGCGGTCTCGACATGCGAGAAAGATGAGATCGCAAGCCGCACCATGTCAGTACTGCGGGAAACCCCGTTTCGTGCAGCCCCATCTGAGGCTGAGGTTAGGGCGAGAGCTCGGTTAGTTTCGCCTTGCAACGCCATAACGATAGCCATGCTTGCTTTGACGCGGTCTGCCATCAGGCCGGTGTCCTCGGTGGCCTGGCCAATGAATTCTTCGGCAATCTGAGCCGATTGCTCTAGGCACCCGGATCGTAGGAACCCAATCATCGCAGTGCCCGCCATCGCGAAGTGTTCGCGACTACCGCGCGGCGTTATCTCCATGCCACGCAATGCCAATGCGGCCGCAGTGGCAGGTGCGCCGATCAACAGCCGCTCTGCCGTACGCGCAATTGTACCGACACCCTCGACATTGTCGGGCCGCGGGGACTGCAACAAATGCAGAGCTGATTCCTTGGTGTGTCTGCCTTTTCGCTGAACGAGCATGGTGGCCGCCTCGCGATGCAGCAGAGAGACTAGCGGTATTGGTACGGTGGCCAAGACAGCCCGCCAAATCAAGTCGTGCGAAAAGGCGAATTCTTCTGCCTCGCTGGTGATCAGGCCTGACGCGACCGCATCAGACATCGGCACCAGCAATTCTGCGGGAGAGCACCCGAGCATCTCCAGCAGGTCCTGCGGTGAAAACATGCGCCCGAGCACGGCAGCGACTTGTAAGCAACGTCGACTTGGCTCTGACAGTCCCGCAAGCCGATCCAGAACTCGCGATAGGAGTTGTGCAGGGACAGCAGTAGTTTGTCCTTCCGGCCGGGTTAGCAGTGGCCTAGCCGCGGATTCATCGGTTCGTAACTGCGCGATACCATCGTTGATGTCGATTGCGCCGTCTTGTTCGAGGCTAAGCACCAACTCGACCACGGTCTTGGGGTTGGAATCAAAACATTGGCACAATACGACCAGATCGTGGCTGGGCTCAGCCCCCAACAGGTCGTGAACGACCTCGGTGACCGCTGACTTTGATAGCAGTCCCAGGGGTTCTAGATGCTGGACTCGCTCATCCTGACTGAGAGCAGTAAAGAATTGAGCACCTGGCGTCTCCACGCCGCCTGAGCTTAAGGCGAATTCCCATACCAGCGGAACGCCGGAGAACTTACTTACCAGACCAGACAGGGCCCTGATGTTGGCTGCATCTAACGCTTGCAGATCATCGATGGCGACAAGTACCGGTTGATGGCGGATCAGCTGACTAATGCGGGATTCCAGATGGGCGGCTCGCGTGGCAGGCGGCGTCAGAGACTGAAATCTCTCCGCGAGTCCATCCACAACGGCGAAGCCGCGCCGCTCGGCCTGCACCATCGACTCAATCAGAAGCCGACTCTTTCCACTGCCAGTCGGCGACGCCAGCAGGAGGATCCTGCACTGTCGGCTTTCCGCCGAAGTGTCAAGTGTGTTAAGGATGCACCTCAGCTGACTCTTACGACCGCGCAACGCGCGCAACGATTTCGGATCCCATCTGCATCTCTGCACCGGAAATCTCCTGTCGTGAGTAGGAGGAGCTGACGGGAACAGTTGCATCGACAGTGGCGGGGCCATACCTCGTCGCTCCGCAAAAACTAAGGCCGACGTCGTCGACGTACCAGGAACGCCCTGCGAGCGAATTCCTCACTTCTTCAGGACTGCCTACTTGCGGCAAGCCGTCTGGGCGCTTCGATATGCCAGCCCGGTATGTGTGTGACGCGAGTTGCTTTGATGGCAGCCAACACTCGTTCATATTCAATACGCATTTGGTACCGTCTGTTTGGCCCCATCCCCGAGTCCGAGAACCGCGTGAGAACCCATCTGGCTAAGCGCACTTGAACCTCGCATGCGCCCGACTGGGAACACTCGTGATACCCCCGACGCGGCGCCCAGACAGGCCGGCGGGATAGGGACACCCACAAGCGCCAACCGGGTGCCAATCAGCGAGATTGCCTGTCGCCCTGGGAGACCCGTTTCGATTGGGACTTCCTTGGCTCTGATTGCTTGATTAGTCAACGCGCGGAACAGAATTCACGATGTCGGCTTCTGTAGTTTTCACGTCATAGGCTATAGTTGCATATGACAATCATTTCATATATGAATATATCACCGGCTCTCGCGCCGAGGTCAATGTTACGTGAATCACAACCTCGCTGCTGAAGCCAGTCACTAAATACTTTGCTGGCCAATTGATTTATTCGGATCATCGTCATTCCTGGCTCCTGTTCGTGGAACGGGCGAGCGCATTGCTGCGAGCCCTGATCCGCACTGACTATGCTGCCCTCGACCGGGCGAGGTTCGTGAGGACTTCATGGTCGCGAAGTTTCGATTTCGGCGCCGCGCCAGCGTCACACGCCGATGTACTCATCGTTGACCTCGAGAGAGCGATGATGACCGCGGGCAGGCCGGTGACGGGAGGTGGTGAGATTAATCATTAGCATTACACTTGGCGCGCCGATTTGGTCAGCACTCTGCCCGGATCTGCGGGAGCCGGTGAGACGGGAAGGACATGTGTGCGAGCGATCCCCGTGATTAGCTTGACGGGCTATCTTGGCGCCGGCAAGACAACTCTCCTCAACCACGTGCTTCGTAGTCCGGGAGCGCGAATTGGCGTAATTATCAATGACTTCGGCGAGCTCAATGTCGACGCCATGCTGGTAACCGGGCAAGTCGACGAGCCTGCATCTATCGCCGGCGGCTGCATCTGCTGCCTGCCCGATGACGGCGGGATCGACGACGCATTGGCCAAGCTCGCCGATCCTCGGCTCGATCTGGATGCCGTCATCGTCGAGGCTAGCGGGCTGGCCGAACCTGTTGCCGTCGCCCGGATCATCGGCTTCAGCGAGGTCCCCGGCATCCGGTTCGGCGGACTTGTCGATGTCGTCGATGCCACGACACACTTCGACACCGTCGATGTCGGCGCTATGTCACCGGCCCGCTACGGCGTAGCCTCCCTCGTCGTCGTCAACAAACTTGACCAACTCCCCCAGCACGATCGCACTGCCATGGTCGAGCGGGTGGAACGGCAAGTGCGAGAACGCAATCCACGCGCGACCGTCGTCGGATCGGTCGCCGGTCAGATCGACCCTGCACTGCTTTACGACGTAGCCGGAACGCGCGACGAGCCGGGCCAGCTCTCGTTGCGCGAACTGCTCGTTGATACATCGACCGACCCCCCGATCCACAATCACGACCACGACAATTCGCACGCCGACGCGGTCACGGCGACGAGCACGGGCGAAATCGACCCGGGCGCGCTAATCGACTTGCTCGAGAACCCGCCGCCAGGCGCATACCGACTCAAGGGCGCCGTGGCGGTGCGATACGGCGCAGCTACGCACACCTACGCGGTCAATCTGGTCGGCGCGGCGATTCATATTGCAATCGCGCCACCTGGGATGCCGGCCAACTGCCTCGTTGCGATTGGGATTGGCCTCGACACCCATGCCGTCCGTGCCCGCCTTGATGCTGCTCTGCGTCCATTCACCGGCTCGGCAACGCTGGCCAATATCCACCGTCTCCGACGCTATCGCCGACGCAACCTCTGACTGCTACCGATATGGCGCAATGGCGGCTGAGCGCCAAGAGGCAACGACCCCAACATATTCCGTCACAGTGACGCTTTCCCTCTTCGGGCTGCCCGTGTGCGGCTGGCTAGCCGGTCGCGACGACCGACCCGGAGTTCCAAGGAGCCAAGCGCTCAGATGAGCCATTCGACTCGGGTAGATCGTCACTAACATCCCAAGTCGCCGAGAGTCGCCCGACCCCGAGAGCGATTGCGCAGTGCAAGCCGAGTTCCACCAACTGGTCCTCGCTGAAGTGCGCACGTAGTCCGTCGTAGACCGCATCGTCGATCGCCAAGTGGTTGGTCGCGAACAACTCGGCGAAGTGAAGAGCCGAACGCTCGGCGTCCGAAAGATTTTCCGCGTCAGCCGGTCGTTCCAGCGAGCAGACCGCATCCTCGTCGAGGCCGTCGTCGATGGCGCTTTGGTAGCGGACTGCGATGCAGCTGCGGCATTGGTTGAAAAAAGCGATGCGCAGGCGCACCAGCTCTAGCAGCCGCGGCGACAGACTCCCGTTGGCGCGAAGCGCGGCGGTCAAAGCGCCCAATGCCTCAGCCGCCGCGGGAAGGCGACTGACGATGGAGGCAACGCCGAGGTTGATCCGATCCCCTTGACCGAGACCTTCAGTCGGCACCGCGGCGACCGCCGCGGAAGGCGCGATTCGTGTCACTTCATCGTCTCCTATGTACACCTGTCCGAGCCCCTGGAGTATCACCATTCCGGCAGTGAGTAGCAACGATCGCGATGCAGCTGATGACGAAAAGTCGTACCCGCGCGGAGGCCACACAACGCGATTGGACGGTGTTACACCTCATAGCAGCATCCAGGAATCATCGATTCTGACGATGATCTGGACGTATTCCTTCAACTATATCGATGGGATTTCAGGGATGGAGCTTCGGCAACTTGAGTACTTCATCGCTGTTGCAAGCGAGATGAGCTTTTCGCGCGCGGCGCAACGAGTTCGCGTCGTTCAGTCCGCCCTCTCCACATCGGTCGGCAAGCTGGAGAAAGAACTCGGCGTAGAACTGTTCGATCGATCCAAGCAGCAGATCAAGCTGACCCCGGCGGGTGAGTTGTTTCGGGATCATGCCCGCCGCATCATCCACGGCGCTCAACTGGCCAAGGATTCGATCAGCGACTACCTCGGCGAGCTCTCCGGCACCGTGGAGGTGGGGTCCCTCATATCCTTTCGTGCGCTGGACATCCCAAAGATGTTGGGCGAGTTCCACCGCACCTATCCGTTCGTACAAATCATGCTGCGGCTGAGTCAGTGGGGTTCGACGCCACATCTCACAGCCATCGCGAACGGGTCGCTCGACCTGGCCTTCGTGTCGGCGCCGGATCGCTTCCCCACGGGTATCCAGATGCGGCTGCTGACTGAAGAGCCGATGCTTTTTGTCTGCAGGCACGATCATCCGCTGGCGCAACGCGACCGCATCGGCATGGCAGAAGTTGCCGAGGAGAACCTGATCGGCTTCCCCGCCGAATTCGGATTGCGCCGACTAGTCGAGAACGCCTTCGCGGCGGCCGGCGTCACACCACACACTCCGTATGAAGCCGCGGTCAATTACGGGGTCGCGTCCAGTCTGGTCCGACACGGATTGGGCACCATATTCATGCCCGCCAGCGACGCTAGCCGCTTTCCGGACCTCCGTGCGGTGCCGTTGCAGCCAGAGATCGTGTGGCCAATCTTCCTCGCTATGGGAGCGCCAGCACGCATCGCCCCTGCCGCCGCGAGGCTCGCCGAGTTGATCCTCTCGTTGGCGCCGCCCGCGACCGCAACCTCGGTCGACAAACTAATCACCCCAGCCGACAGCACCTTTCGCGATCCGTAACCGGCGTCGCCTACTCGCCTGGTAAACCCCACCGCACAGCCGTTATCTCCAAATTTGATGACCCAAATCAGAACCATTCATTGGACACGATCAAGTTTGGTTGCTCTGATGGAGGGGCACAATCGCGCTCAAAGATTACGAGGTTGACGATCATGCCGGTGTCCCCGCCTAATCCGGAACTGCAGGAGTCCACGAGCCCGAGTCCCGACGAGCTCGCAGCACGATTCGAACGCGACGTCATGCCGTTGCGGGACCAGCTGTACCGTGCGGCACGCAGGTATAGCCAAAGCCACGCAGACACCGAAGACCTCGTCCAGGAAACCATAGTCAAGGCTTACGTCGGATTTGCCTCCTTCAGGGAAGGGACAAACCTACGCGCATGGCTTTTCACGATCATGAACCACACGCGGATCAACCACTACCGCACCGCACAACGTCGCCCAACGGAGTGGTTGGCCGGCGACGTGAGCGACTATCTGATTCCCACTGGCCCCCCACAGCCGGGCGCAGGGCGATTGTCGGCTGAGGCCGAAGCTCTCAACTCGATCGTCCACCCCGAGGTTCGCCAGGCACTGCAGAAACTCCCCGAGGGGCAGCAGCTGGCTGTTTACTACGCCGACGTTGAAGGCTTCCGATACAAGGAGATCGGCGAAATCCTCAACATACCGCTGGGTTCGGTCATGTCTCGCATTCATCGAGGTCGTCGGAACATGCGAAAGCTGCTGATGGACTTCGCTATTGAGCAACGATATATCCGCGAACCCGAGGTGGTAGTCGCCGCGTAATGACAAAGTAGGCGACCCCTGGTTAGGATGAGGTCGATGCGTTCACGTCGCGCGGTACTTGTATTGGTTCTCCTTTTGCTATCGCTCGTTACCCCCCCGACGCGTAGCGCTGCGACTCCCGGGAGCGGAGTGCATTCGGCTCAACTAGCCCAATCATCGCAAGAGGGAAGAGATTTCATCGTCCGGGAGATCACTATCGACCCGGGCGGCAGTACCGGCTGGCACTGGCATGATGGCACTCTAGTCGGAGCGGTCAAGCGCGGCACCCTCACCCATTATTCGGCTGACTGCTCAATTGACGGCGTGTACCACCCGGGTGATCCGGTTACCGAACCCGCGGGGCCCGAACACGTGCATCTGGGCCGCAACCTCGGCGCCACGCCCCTGGTCCTCGAAGTCATCTACATCATGCCGACGGGAAAGCCACTTGCCGAAGATGCCCCAAATCCCGGTTGCCCCTTTCCCTGACAGAGGGACCCGAGGGAGAACCCGATCAGCCGGGAAACGGCGTCCCGTCGAATCGCTCCGAGGTGACGAACTCAGAGATCGGGCGCCGTCGTAACTTCGTCACTTGGCGCACGGGTCTGCCCAACGGCACCAGCGCCGCGATCGCGTAAGAGACGGGTATGCCGAGAAGATCTTTCGCCCGCTTCTCCTCGGCGACAATCATCGTGGTCAGTACTCCGCCGTAGCCTTCATTGCGCGCGGCCAGCAAGACGTTCCACACAAATGGGTACACGGATGCGCCGGGTACCACCGCGATACGGTCCAGGTCCTGGTCGGTAGCGGCAACGACGGCGAGGTTCAGACAGATCGCCAGCACCACCGGCGCATCACGAAACGGGGCCGACATCTGCTTGGGAACCTGCGCAGCCTCGATCGCGGATGCGTCTACGCTGGTTGGCTGCAACGGATTCCACGGCGATTCGCCGTTGGCGAGCTGTGCCGTGTAGCGGCGGGCAGCGGTTAGCCCAAGATCCGCCAAGGCCGAACGGGTCTGCTGATCGCGTAGCACGATGGCACGCACGCCCTGCCGGTTACCGCCGGTAGGTGCGAAGCGGGCGCTGTCGAGGATGCGCCCGAGAACGTCATCGGGAAGCGGATCGTCGGTGAATTCGCGTACTGCGGAGGTGGATCGCATGACGTCGTACAGCTCCATACCACCATGGTGCCCTAGCCGGCCGTCATGATGTTCAGGCCGCGTCGTGAAAAATCAATCCCAGCGTGTAGCGCTGGCCGGAACGGACCGCGGAAACGCCGTGCCGGACTGGGGCTGCCGACCAGGCCCGCGTCGATCGGACCGGCCGTTCTCTGGTGGTGAAGACGTAGCCGTGTCCTTGCGGCAACGTCATGACCGTCCCACGTGACTGAGCTCGGGCTCGCTGCTCGACGAGCAGGAATTCGCCTCCGGTATGCGCCACTCCGGGCTCATTGAGATTGATGACGACCTGCAGCGGAAAGATCAGGTCTCCGTACAGGTCTCGGTGCAGGGCGTTCCAATCCCCGGGCCCGTACTTGAGCATCAGGGCGGTGGGCTTGGTTTGCGCCGCGCCGTGGCACATTTCGAGCCATTCATCGAGGGAGTCGGGCCAAGGGGTGTCGCGGCCAAGCTTGGTCCACCAGTCGCGGGCAATCGGCAGCAGCCGAGGATAGAGTGCCTGCTTCAGGTCTTCGATCGGACGCGGATAAGGCCGTTTGAAGTATCGATACTCGCCTTGCCCATAGCGGTGCCGGCCCATGTCGACGATGGTGCGGAACAAACTGTCGTCGGGATATAAATCGATCACCGAAGCACACTCCGCGGGGGTGATCAGCTCCGGCAGCAGCGCACCGCCGACATCGTTCATGTCGGCGGTGACCGCGTCCCAATCCGCGGCATCGACCCGCTTACGCCATGTCGATGGCATCAGAACAGTCTGCCAGCCACCGCGGGTGCCGGCTCTTCGAGTTCCAGCAGGAATCGTTTGCGCTTCAGCCCGCCCGCGTAACCGGTCAGCGCGCCGTCCTTTCCGACCACCCGATGGCACGGAACGACGATGCTGAGCGAATTGCGCCCGACGGCCTGGCCCACTTCGTAGGCGGTGGTGCCGTCAGCCAATTCGGCGGCCAACTCACCGTATGTCTTCGTCCGTCCGTAGCCGATGTCGGTGAGCAGATCCCAAACTCGGTGCCGACGCGGGTCACCCATCAGTGCCATTGGCAGATCGAATTGGGTGCGCTCTCCCGCCAGGTATTCGCGCAGCTGCTCGCCGGTGCGGCCGAATAATTCATCGGCGGCCGGCTCGACGAACTCGCCGAGCGTGTCTGCGGTGGGCGGGTGCCAATGATGCCGGAAATACACACCCGTCAACAAGGCGCCGTCGGCGACCAGGGTCAGCTCGCCCAGCGGGCTCTCGATCATCGTGTGTCGTGCTGTCATCGTTCAACCTCCTCTATAGGTAGACGACGACCGGTCGACAAGCGTGAGGTCGCGACCTTAGATAGTGGTTGCGGGTTACCAGTTGTTGAGGAGCAACGCGTTTGGCGGTTCAGGCGCTCGCCGGATCGAACGGAGGTAACGCAGGTTGTTCCTGGACAGCATGTTCGGCGGCCCGCCGGCCAGAGAAAATGCAATCGGCCAATGACAGGCCGCTGACATAAGAGTTGGCACAGATTCCGACCGCGGTGCGTCCGGCAGCGTAGAGGCCGGGGATCGGTTCGCCAGCGACCGTTTTCACCGCGCCGGTGAGTTCATCGACGAGCAGTCCGCCGAGGGTGAACATCGGGCATGGATTGATCAAGCTTCGTTTGACCGAGATCGCGATCAACGAAAACGGTCCCTGCCCGACAGGGCGGACGAATTCGGCGGGCTTTCCCATCGGATCGGGCTGTCCTGCGCCCGCGGCCTCGTTGTGAGCGGCCACTGTACGACGTAGTCCCGCAGGGTCGATTCCGGCCTTTATCGCGACTTCCTCGAGGGTGTCTGCCCGGGTGCGGTCGGTGCGCAGCATGGCTTCCATCTGTAGCCGTTGAAACCAGATTGCCTGCTGTGGTAGCTCAGTTCGGGCTTGTCTGAGCAGCGCTTGATCGACAAGGATCCAGCCTTGGCCGTTATGGTCTTGGATCATCGCATGACCGACGGCAGCGCCGTAGCGGGTTTCGTCGATGATGCGCTGGCCGCGCGAGTCGACAATCAGTGCGCCCAGGAATGCGCTGGGCGGCGTGATGAACCGCCAGGCCGAGACATTGTCGAGTCGATCGACGGCAGCGCCGATGGTGGCCGCCAATTGCATTCCGCTGCCGTCGTCTGCGGTAGTGCCAAGCTGCAGCCCATCGCGGTAGGCCGGCGCATGCGTGGCGATAAGTTCACGGTTCGCGATATAGCCGCCCGCACAAAGGATGACGGCCTTACGAGCACGAATGTCGACGGTACGCGCATAGCGCCGCTCCAGGTGGTTCAGCCGTCTTTCCATCGCCGCGCGCAGCGGCGGGTAATAGATGCCCGGTTTGACGGCAAGTGATGCATACGTGCGGTAGCGCTGCCGAACCCACGCCGGTGCGCCGGCAAGAGTACTGGTTCGCACTGCGACGACCCGGCCGGACGGATCGGTCAACAACGACATTGCCCGGGTGTGGAATTGGGTGCGCACTCCCAGGCGCGCTGCTGCAGCGGCCAGCGGTTGATAGATCTTCTTGCCGGACGCCCCTGCCCCCTTGGCCCGGTGGCCGCGCTGCACCGGCGGAGTGATGCCGCGAAAGCGCCCGGAGTTCTCGCTTCCCGAGTAGTAGAGGTAGTACTTGTTGTTCGGATAGGAAGTCTTGTACGGACATACCGATGCCTCGAACGGCACGCCGTGGGCGGTGAGCCAGTCGATCATCTCCGGGCTGGAATCGACAAAACGGCGCAGTGTTTCGGGTCGCACTGCATCGCCGATCTCGGCCTGCAAATACGCGAACATCCCTTCGGCGCTGTCGGCGATACCGCCTGCCCGTTGAACCCACGTTCCGCCACCGGCGTAGATGATGCCGCCGGATACCTGTGTCGCGCCCCCACCGTTGAACCGGTCGATCGCCATGACATCGGCCCCGCGAGATCGGCCTTCCAGTGCCGCGCACACACCCGCGGCCCCGTATCCCACCACGACTACATCCGCTGAGTGGTTGTCGATCATCACT
Source organism: Mycobacterium montefiorense (assembly GCF_003112775.1). Classification (GTDB taxonomy): domain Bacteria; phylum Actinomycetota; class Actinomycetes; order Mycobacteriales; family Mycobacteriaceae; genus Mycobacterium; species Mycobacterium montefiorense. Next base: position 1,082,063 of record NZ_BFCH01000018.1, read on the forward strand.
ACCCCTTGTCGCCTGGCACCGGCCCCCGGTCGGGCGCCATTAACGCATCGTGTTGCCTACCTTAGAACGTGTTCTAGTTCGTGGCTACTCCGGTGGCAAGTGTGGATATCCGAGGCCCAATCAGCTATATCCGCAATTATCCCGGCATGAGCGGGCTGATCCCACGAACATAGATACTAGAGGCATTCGTATTAACGAATGCCTCGTCCACTGTGCCGGTGCTGGCAGCAGTGGGTGGACGACTTCCAACCCGCATCGCGGACGACAAGACTCTTTCTCACATTCCACGATGCGCCGACGTCTTCAAATCAGGAGCAGGAGGACATCGCCAAGGTGAATGCCGAGCAGGACGTCAAACCGCCCTTCGCAGCACCGTGGCACACCACGGTGCCACGGTGCTGCGAGTCGTGCGTGCCGTGGTCGGTCACAACGATGCCGACGACGCGTGGTCGGACACCTTCCTGGCGGCATTGAGGGCTTATCCCCAATTGCCAGCCGGCGCCAACGTCGAGGCGTGGCTAGTCACGATCGCGCACCGCAAAGCCATCGACATCACACGCGCGGCGTCACGGCGGGCCGTCCCGGTCGCCGACACCCCCGACTCCCCCGCCAGGGAACGGGCTGATGGCCACGATCTCGATCTGGACGCGGCCGTGGGCGCGCTGCCACCCAAGCAGCGCCAGGCCGTGGCGTACCACTACTTGGCGGGACTGCCCTACTCCGAGATCGCGACGATCCTCGACAGCAACGCTGCCGCTGCCCGACGAGCCGCAGCCGACGGCATCGCCACCCTGCGGCGCACATATCCCCTTCTCGACATCGCAAAGGAACGACCATGACCTCGACCGACCTCGACCGCTACTACCCCGTCGACCCGGATCATCTGCAGCGCCTACACGCCCGTCTGGAAATCGACGCCCAGGCCGCCGATCTGCTCGACATCGCCTATCGCATAGTGGACTCCGCAGTCGGGCCGCTGCTGCTGGCTGCCACCCCTCGCGGACTTCTCCGGGTGGCGTTCGAGAACGAGGATCGTGACTGCGTGCTGCTGGCTCTGTCCGAGCGGATCAGTCCGCGGATGCTCGAGGCCCCCACGCGGCTGGACCCGATCGCACGACAGCTCGACGAATACTTCGCCGGCGTCCGGCGCCACTTCGACATTGCCCTGGACTGGTCGCTGTCGCACGGGTTTCGGCGCGCGGTGCTGGAACACCTCAACACCGACATCAGTTACGGCGCGACGACCAGCTATGCGGCGATGGCGCAACTGGCCGGCTCCCCCAAGGCGGTACGCGCCGTCGGCACCGCGTGCGCAACGAACCCGATTCCCATCGTCGTGCCGTGTCATCGGGTGATCCGATCCGATGGAGCCGTCGGCGCCTACCGCGGCGGGTCCGTGGCGAAGGGATTGCTGCTCGACCTCGAGCGGGCGGGATGACGACGGAAGGGCCGGCCCGCAACCGGGTCTCACCGCTCGGAGAGATCGTTGCCGTGTCGGGTCGTGGCGCCTGGATGGGCAACCGCGGGCGTCTGCACCAGGGCCGCGGTCAACGCGACGTTTTTCGCAACCATCAGCACAAGACCTGGATCACGTGTGTGTTGTCGTTCCGGGGCCGCCGGGTGGCGCAGTGGGAACCCAATCGGTACACGCCACTGTTCTTCCTCGACGAGGCCGTGGCGCTGGCTGCCGGTCATCGCCCATGCGGTGAATGTCGACACCGCGCCTATCAGACCTACCGGTCGCTATGGTCTGAAACACATTATGGGACAGACGTTTACGCGACGCATATGGATGCACAGCTACACGGTGAGCGGATCGACGGGGCCGGCCATCGTGCCCCTTGGAACGGTCTGCCCGACGGAGTATTTGTCGCTACCGACTTCGGTGCGGCCGTCGTCGTCAGCGACCACCTCACGGTTTGGGATCGGGACAACTCCTATCGGCGAAAGCTGCCACGCCCTAGGGCCGGCGCGGCCACGGTGCTGACCCCGCCGTCCACAGTGCGGATCTTGCGCGCTGGATACCCCGTCCACATCGATGATTGCGCGCGGTAACCGGCCGTTGACATCGTGCCCGCTGTGTATGGTCAAAGTGGCCTGTCGGCGCGAGGGAACAGAGAACACCCATGGCAAATCGGTTGCCCGCGAATGCCTTCACCACGCCACAGGCCGTGGATCCCGATCTGCGTAAGGTGGCCCGCTTTCTGCCCCGGGGATACGCCCTGCACCGCGGCTACAAGGTTCAGCGAGCCATCATGCTGGCCCTCGGCAACGCCGGCCGGCTCCGCGACGTACCGGTGGTCGCGGTCGACGAACACGTCAAGGTTCGCATGCATCGTCCGGCCGGCCTCCCCGACCGGGCTCCCGCGCTGTTGTGGATCCATGGCGGCGGCACCATCATGGGAACCGCCGTCCAGGACGACAAGTTCTGCCGCAAGCTATCTCGCCTGACCGGCGTCGCGATCGCAGCCGTCGAACACCGCCTGGCTCCAGAGCACCCCTACCCGATACCGCTCGAAGACTGCTACGCGGCGCTGCTCTGGCTAGCTCGCCAGCCATGGGTCGACCCCGAGCGAATCGCCGTCGGCGGGGCAAGTGCCGGTGGACATTTCGCGGCAGCGGTCGCACAACGGGCGCACGATCGCGGCGAAGTCAAGCTCGCCTATCAGATGCTGGTGTACCCCATGCTGGACGATCGCACGGGAGCAAACGGCGACGGCCGCAAGCGCATCATGTGGACCGACGACGATAACCAACTGGCCTGGCAGTGGTACCTCGACGGAGCAGACCCCGCCGAGGCCGCACCGGGACGTCGGCCCGATTTGGCCGGACTGCCAGCAGCATGGATCGGGGTCGGGACGTTGGACCTGTACTACCAGGAGTGCCTCGACTACGCCCGGCGTCTACGCGAGGCGGGCGTGCCTGTGCACGAGGAGATTGCGCCCGGCGCGTTCCACGCGTTCGACCACATCGTGGACAAAGCAGCGATCTCGGTGAAGTTCTTCGCCAGCCAGCGCGACCACTTATGGGCCGCCCTGTCCGCGCCCGCGGACGACCCCCTAGCCTAAGCCACGCGGTTAACGAGCTATTTGACTGCAAAGTGTGCAGTTCGTGCAACTATGGGTGGTATGGCCAACCCATTGGGGCTGCGCGAGCGGCGCCGCCGCGAGACCAGCGCAGACATCCGCGACGCCGCGGTGCGCCTGACACTCGAACGCGGCTTCGACAAGGTGACCATCGACGAAATCTGTGCCGAAGCCGGAATCTCGACACGCACCTTCTTCAACTACTTCCCGAACAAAGAGTCCGCGCTCGCCTACGGCCCCTCGGACATCCCTCCTGAGCTGGTTGCGGATTTCGTCGCGGACGGGCCCGCGCCTTACTCGGTCGTGCTGGCCGAGCTGATCACTCTGGCCGCGCATCACCTGCGCGACGTGCCCCCGCCGCGAGAGTATGCCGCCCACATGCTCGAACTCGCCAAGACCTCGCCCGCGGTGCTGGCCGCGTTTCTCGCCGATCTGGAACGTTTTCAACTCCAGCTAACCGACATCATCGTTCGCCGTCAGGACATGAAGCCGGACGACGAGATGGCCCCCTTGATCTCCGCGCTGGCGTTGACCGCCGTGCGCTCGGGCATCGAGAGGTGGGCAAGTGACGAGCCCAAGGACGCCGAAGACACGCCGATGCCCTACGTCGAGCGCGCCGCCGCGCTGGTCAACAGCATCTTCACAAAGTGATCTGAAACACCGCGGGCGAATCTTGCATGATGTGCAAGATATGCACATCATGTACTATGCGCTGGTGGCGGTGTTCGGGGACGCTTCCGCAACGCGGGGCATGTATCGGCACCGAGAGCGGCCATCGGCGCGCGCACTCAGCTATCTCCGCAGGCATGAATTGGGCGCGCAAGTCCGAGCAGCGGCCGCGAGTCGCTGCTGAGTCGTGCGGCTCGTACCGGCAATTCACGGCGATCAGAAAAGGACTCAGGTAGTTGCTGCTATCGAAGATCGTGCGGAACGCATGGCTGCCGCTCTTGATCGTGGCGGTTGTGATGGTCGGCGGCTTTGCCGTTGTCCGGGTCAAGTCCTTCTTCGGCGCCAACGACACCGGCGTCATGACCAGCCCGCGCCTCGAAGACTCCAAGCCGTTCAAGCCGAAGGTCGTCAAGTACGAGGTATTCGGCTCGGCTAGCCATGCGAATGTGAACTACCTGAATCTGTCCGCCGACCCGACCCGGATCGACGGTGCGCCGTTGCCATGGACGCTGGTGCTCAGTACGACGGCGCCGTCGGTCTTTCCCAATCTCTCGGCGCAAAGCGATGGTGACTACCTCGGTTGCCGCATAACGATCGATGACGAAGTCAAGGCCGAGAAAATTAGCACCGGCGTGCACGCCCTGACATTCTGCCTGGTGAAATCCGCATGAGCACAACGTTCAACGACGCCCGCACCGACGCGCTCCCGACTGCTGCAGAGCCGGTGCGGGAAAGAATCCCGCGCTTTGTCCGCAAGTTCGCCGTCCCCATCATCCTCGGCTGGATCGCAATCATCGCGGTGCTCAGCACGATCGTCCCCGACTTGGACACGGTCGGGAAGATGCGCTCGGTGTCGATGGCTCCCGACGATGCGCAATCGGTGGTCGCCACGAAGCGCATGGGTACGGTATTCAACGAGTACAAGTCCAACAGCTCGGCGATGATCGTGCTGGAGGGCCAAAATCCCCTGGGCGCCGATGCGCACGCCTACTACGACCAGATCGTCAAGAAACTCGACGCCGACACCAAACACGTTGAGCACGTTCAGGATATGTGGAGCGATCCCTTGACCGGGGCCGGCGCACAAAGCAACGACGGTAAGGCCGCCTACGTACAGGTCTATCTGGCCGGCAACCAGGGCGAAGCCTTGGCCAACGAATCGGTCGAGTCCGTCCAGAGCATCGTCAAGAGTGTGCCCCCGCTCAAGGGGGTGAAGGCCTACGTCACCGGACCCGCGGCGCTCGCAGCCGATCAGCACATGGCCGGTGACCGCAGCGTGCAGGTCATCACGATGTGCACCTTCACCGTGATCATCGCGATGTTGTTGTTGGTCTATCGATCGGTCGTCACGCTGTTGCTGACGATGGTGATGGTGGTGTTGGAGCTATCGGCGGCACGCGGAACGGTCGCATTTCTGGGCTACCACAAGATCATTGGGCTTTCGACGTTCGCGACCAACCTGATCGTCACGTTGGCCATCGCGGCCGCCACCGACTATGCGATCTTTTTGATCGGCCGATATCAGGAAGCCCGGTCTGTCGGCGAGTCTCGAGAAGACGCTTATTACACAATGTATCGGGGCACCGCGCACGTGGTGCTCGGGTCCGGTATGACGATCGCCGGCGCGACGTTCTGCCTGCACTTCACGAACCTGCCCTATTTCCAGACGCTGGGTATCCCGTTGGCCATCGGCATGGTGGTCGTGGTGTTTGCGGCTTTGACGCTCGGCGCTGCGGTCATCTCGGTGGCTACGCGTTTCGGCAAGACCCTCGAGCCCAAGCGGACACAGCGTATTCGCTTCTGGCGCAAGGTTGGCGCCCTCGTGGTGAGGTGGCCGGGCCCGATCCTGGTCATGACGATCGGAGTGGCACTGGTCGGCTTGCTCACGCTGCCCGGGTACCGCACCAACTACAACGACCGCAATTATCTGCCCACAGATCTGCCCGCGAACGAGGGTTACGCCGCCGCGGACCGGCACTTCTCACAGGCTCGGATGAATCCCGAAGTGCTGATGATCGAGAGCGACCACGATCTGCGCAACTCCGCGGACTTCTTGGTCATCGACAAAATCGCCAAGACGATCTTCCGGGTGCCGGGAATCTCACGCGTGCAGGCGATCACCCGGCCCGAGGGGAAGCCGATCGAGCACACCTCGATCCCGTTCCAGATCAGCATGCAAGGCGTCAGCCAGCAGATGAATCAGAAGTACCAAGAAGACCAGATGGCCGACATGCTCAAGCAGGCGGACATGATGCAAACGACCATCGACAGCATGGAAAAGATGTCGAGCATCACCGCCCAGATGGCCAACGACATGCATCAGATGGTCAAAAAGATGCACGACATGACCATCGACATCAATGAATTGCGCAACCACATGGCCGATTTCGAGGACTTCTTCCGGCCCTTCCGCAGCTACCTCTACTGGGAGAAGCACTGCTTCGACATCCCGGTGTGCTGGTCGATTCGCTCCGTCTTCGACGGCCTGGACGGCGTCGACACAATGACCGATGACATCGAGAGTCTGCTGCCGATCATGGATCATCTCGACACCCTGATGCCTCAGATGGTGGCACTGATGCCCAGCATGATCGAAAACATGAAGGCTATGAAAACCACTATGCTGACCATGTATTCGACCCAAAAGGGTTTGCAGGATCAGCAGACTGAGGCGCAGAAGAACTCGAACGCCATGGGTAAGGCATTCGACGCTTCCAAGAACGACGACTCGTTCTACCTACCGCCGGAGATCTTCAACAACGCCGAGTTCAAGAAGGGGATGAAGAACTTCATCTCCCCCGATGGCCATGCGGTGCGCTTCATCATCAGCCATGACGGCGATCCGATGTCGGCAGAAGGCATTTCGCACATCGCCGCCATCAAGAAGGCCGCCTACGAATCATTGAAGGGCACTCCGCTGGAGGGCTCGAAGATCTACCTCGGTGGCACCGCGGCAATCTTCAAAGACCTCAGCGAGGGCAATACCTACGACCTGTTGATCGCCGGAATCGCTTCGCTGTGCCTGATTTTCATCATCATGTTGATCATCACCCGAGGTGTGGTGGCCTCGGCGGTCATCGTCGGAACGGTGTTGATTTCGCTGGGTGCGTCCTTTGGACTGTCGGTGCTGATCTGGCAGCACATCATCGGCATCGAGCTGCACTGGATGGTGCTCGCGATGTCGGTCATCATCCTGCTCGCCGTGGGCGCCGACTACAACTTGCTACTGGTAGCGCGGTTCAAGGAGGAGATCCACGCGGGCTTGAACACCGGCATCATCCGGTCGATGGGCGGCACCGGCTCGGTGGTCACGTCGGCGGGATTGGTCTTCGCGTTCACGATGATGACCATGGCGGTCAGCGAGCTGACCGTCATCGGTCAGGTGGGTACCACCATCGGCCTGGGCCTGCTGTTTGACACCCTGATCGTGCGGTCCCTGATGACGCCGTCCATTGCCGCGCTGTTGGGCAAGTGGTTCTGGTGGCCGCAGCGAGTGCGGCAGCGCCCGGTGCCTTCGCCGTGGCCTGACCCAAAAGAGAAGCAGGCCAACGAGCCCGAATCCGTATCTGCCGCTAGGTAACCCACTCCGGCTGCGCGTCCGTCTCTACCGCGGAAAAGTCTTTGTGCCCCAAGCCGGCGGTGGTGCCACCGTCGACCACGAACTCCGAACCGGTGGAATAACTAGACTCGTCACTGGCCAGATAGACCACCAGGCTGGAGACCTCCTTGGGGTCGGCGGCCCGGCCCAACGCGGTCTGGAAGATGTCGTCGGGAACCCAGTCGGTCATCGGCGTCTTGATCAGCCCAGGATGGATGGAGTTCACCCGAATACCGCTGGGCCCCAGCTCCAGTGCCGCCGACTTGGTCAGACCCCGGACAGCGAATTTGCTTGCGGTGTAACCGTGGCAGGCGATAGTGCCGGCGATACCTTCGATCGAGGAGATGTTGATTATCGAGCCTCGGCCGGCTTCCTTCATGGGTTTCACCACGGCGCGGATACCGAGGAACACGCCAGTTAAGTTGATGTCGAGGATCCGCTGCCACTCCGAGAGCGCGTAGTCCTCGAAGGTGCCGATGTTGATGATGCCAGCGTTGTTCACCAGCACGTCGATGCCGCCGAACTCGCTGACGGCGGTTGCCACCGCCGCATCCCAGTCGTCTGGCTTCGTCACATCGAGGTGCAGGTAACGAGCCGAGTCGCCGACTTCAGCCGCTACCGCCTTACCTTCGTCGTCGAGGATATCGCCGAACACGACCCTGGCTCCCTCGGCGACCAGCATTCGCACGTGCGAGGCGCCCATCCCCCGCGCACCCCCACTAATCAGCGCGACTTTCCCCGCCAACCGTTCTGCCACTGCATGTCTCCCGTCGTGTCGGTGCGCCAGGCGTAGACGCTGGCGATCACCATACAGATGCGCGGGGATGTATGACCAGAGTTTCAGACGTTAGCTGCCGGCATCGCCGCGATCAGCTGGGTGTCCGCACCCACTCGCCCCACTCCGGTGGCGCCGCCCGGGGAACCCAGCGGGCCGGAGCGCCCGGGAAGCGGCAGCGCGAAGAATGCGGCGTTGTCGTCCAGGTGTGCTTGCTCGTCGTCGGGCAGGTCGCCCTCCCAGTAAATCGCGCCGGCGTGGCAAGCCGGCCTGCAGGCGCCACAGTCCACGCACTCATCGGGGTTGATGTACATCGTTCGAGCACCCTCGTAAATGCAGTCCACCGGGCACTCCTGAACGCAGGACTTCTCCATCACGTCGACGCACGCCTTGCCGATTACATAGGTCATGACGATGACGCTACGGACCAGAGCTCGACCGCCGCGCCTGTCGAAAGCCCTCAGTGCACGGGACCAAAGTCCATGCCGCACAGTGCTACTGCGCCACGTCGTCAGCGATCGGCCAACGGAGCTGTCCAGCGCACCCTGGTGCCGCCCCCATCCGGGGTGGTGACTTCGCAGGATCCGCCGAACTGCTCGGCGCGGTAGCACAAATTGGCCAATCCGCTGCGACGCGGGTTGTCGGCGGGAATGCCGCAACCGTTGTCGGCGATGTCGACGGTCAGCATGTCGGCGACGCTGACATCGACGGTCAGCCGTGTCGCGCAGGAGTGCCGGATGGCGTTGCTGACGGCTTCGGCGGTGACCGCCTCGGCATGTTCGGCGAGTTCGCCGCCGACGGCGGCCATCGGGCCGTGCAGGCGCACCGTGGTGACGAGGTCACGGTTCCCGGTCAGGTCGGCGACGACCCGCTGGATCCGATTCCGGAAGCCGCCGTCGCTGCCCAGGGGGGATTTCAGCTGGAAGATGGTGGTGCGGATCTCCTCGATGATGGTTTGCAGATCGTCGAGTGTGCGGTTGAGCCGCTCGGAGATCTCGGCTGAACGCACCCGCGCGACGGTGCCCTGAAGATCCATGCCCGCGGCGAACAACCGTTGGATGACGTGGTCATGCAGGTCGTGCGCAATGCGCTCCCGTTCGGCCACGATGGTGAGCTGGCGCGCGTGTTCGCGGCCTTCCGCGAGCATCAGCGCTATCGCGGCGTGCGTGGCGAAATCACTGACCAAGTTGAGGTAACTGTTGTCGAAGGGGGGTTCGTTCGCGTTGCGCGCGACCGCGATCACTCCGGCGACTTTGTCGTGAGCCCGCAGCGGCATCACAATCGCCGAGCGTTCTCCGACGTCGGTGAAGGCCTGAATCGGATAGCTCATCGATTCGGTGATCAACGGGATACCCGAGCGGAAAACCCCGCCGCTGGTGGATCTATCGACCGGAACCCGTTGACCAACAACCTCATTGGCGTTGAGTCCGACCGCGGCAGAGACGACCAGCGTGTCGTTTTCGTCCGCGGGCAGATCGGCGTCAACCGGGACGAGCACGATCGCCTGTTCGGCCTCGGTGAGGGCACAGGCCCGTTCGGCGATCAAGTGCAACGGCGTCGTTCGCGAGTCGACACTGGAAAGCAGCGCGGTGGTGATCTCACGACTGGCATCCATCCACTTCACCGACGTACGCTCGCGCTCGAATACTCGCGCATTGTCGATCGCGACCGCCGCCGCGAAAGCCAGCGCGCGGGCGGCGACTTCGTCGGATTCGGAGAAGACCCGCGTCGGCTCGTCGTGGGCCAGATACAGATTGCCGAACACCGTTCCTCGAATGGTGATCGGCACTGCGAGGAACGCGCGCATTGGTGGGTGGTGCTCGGGAAACCCGACTGCGGCCGGGTGCGTGGTCAGATCGTCCAATCGCAACGCGGGGGTATCCAGCAGCGACACACTCAGAATTCCCTTGCCGACGGGCAACGGACCGATTTGTTCCACCAAATCGGGATCGATTCCGTCGTGGACAAACGAGATCAATCCGCCCTCGGGATCACGTATCGCCAACGCGCCGTATGGGGCTGAGGTCAAATCCCTGGCCGACATGACAATTCGACGCAGCGTCGCATCCAGGTCAAGATCCGACCCGATCTCGACGATGACGCGCAGCAGTTGCTCCATTTGATCGCGCCCTGCCAGCAACTCGTCGAGTTGCTCATGCATCCGGTCAACCAGGCCGCGCCGGCCGAGTCCGGCGAAAGCCGAGCCGCTCTCATCGGTGGCCACTCGACCCAATACCTCCATGAGACCTTCGGCGGTGAGCAACCCGCGTCGACGGAGCCGGCAACGCCACGGTGCCTTGACTCAGCTTAAGCGGATCGCTGCGGCGCGGGCTACGGCGACGAGGGTGCAGCACCTACGGCGAACTGGGCTTGGCGGACCGCTGATCCAACTTTGAGGCGAACACTGCTGCCTGGGTCCGCCGCTCCATGCCAAGTTTGGCCAGCAACCGCGACACGTAGTTCTTCACCGTCTTCTCGGCGAGAAACATCCGCGCGGCGATCTGCTTGTTGGTCAATCCCTCACTGAGCAGTCCAAGCAGGGTTCGCTCCCGATCAGTCAACCCGGACAGCGGATCGGGAGGCTCGGTGGTGTCGCGCAGTTTTGCCATCAATGCGGCCGCGGCACGGTTATCCAGCAACGATTTGCCGGCGCCGACATCCTTGATCGCCTGAGCCAGCTCCATGCCGCGAATGTCCTTGACGACGTAGCCGCTGGCACCGGCCAGAATCGCCTCCAGCATCGCCTCATCGGAGGTGAACGACGTCAACATCAGGCAACGCAGGTCGGGAAGCTCAGACAGCAGCTCCCGGCACAATTCGATCCCATTGCCGTCGGGAAGACGGACGTCGAGCACCGCCACGTCCGGCTTCAACGCGGGTATGCGCACCATCGCTTCCGACACCGAGCCGGCGTCACCGATGATTTCGAGGTCAGAATCCGAAGCCAGCAAGTCGGCGAGGCCTCGACGAACGACTTCATGGTCGTCGACCAGGAAAACCGTGACCATTGCGAGTCCTTTCTGCCGGCTCGGCGGAGCGATTTGCACCATCTTCATCATCGTCCCATTTCACAGATATTGACGATTGACGATCAGCAACGAGCAGGCGGCGCCATTCAGGACCGCGTTACCCGCGGGCCCGACCAGCTCGCCCAGATGCTGGCGGTCGTGAGACCCGACGATCGCCAGCTGCACCGATCGCTGCCGCCTTGCCAGATACTCCATCAGGGTGCCGCGTACCGCGACCGACTCCACCCGCAGCTGCGGATACTGCCGCTTCCACCGGGCAAGCCGGCGATCCAGGTCGGCGAGCGCCCGGCGAGCACCAACCCCATCCGCGGCCGCATCATCGACGTGTCGGCAGACGATGGCCTGGATCGGTGCGTCGCGCAGCAATGCTTCCGCCATCGCGGCGCCCAGCACCAGACCGTTGTCGGGAGCCCCGTCGATTTCGACGACGATGTCATGTGCGGGCTGTCGGTAATGGTCATCGCGGTCGCGAACAATCGCCACCGGGCAGTGCGCCGATGCCGCCAGCGCAGCGATGGTCGACCCCGTGCGGCCGGCCTGAAAGTGCTGCAATCCGACGGCGCCCACGCATACCATGGCCGCCGACGCCGAAGCGCGAATCAAAGACTTGGTCGGCGGCTGGTTGACAATCTCGGTCTCGATTTTCACCTGTCGATTCGTCTCCTCGATCGCCGATTGTGCTCGGCGAAGGGCAGATTCGGCGATGGCGAGCTGGCCCGCGACGTCGGCCCGGGCACCGTCCTGGATGTTCGCGTACAGCAGCCGCAGCGGTACGTCACGCCGTACCGCCTCGTCGACCGCCCAGTGTGCCGCGCGCAGTGCCGCTTTCGAGCCGTCGATACCGACGACGATCGACCGGGGGGTCGCGAAATCCTGCATCGGAGGCACCTTCGGCGGCTCAGTGGCGGACCAGCAGGACCGAGCAGTCGGGATAGCCCGGAATCGGATGGCAGTTCAGTGCGCCGAGCCCGGCGATCTCGTCCGCATCAGCCTGGCCCACGACGGCGAGGTCGATTGCGTTGCCGTGGTTCTCAGTCAGTCTCGCGCCGGTGCCAGCGGCGACGACCTCGACGCGAACATCCGGGTAGCGCCGGACCCAGCTGTTCAATCGCCGATCTATTTGCCGCACAGTGGCTTTGCGCAGCCGTCCTTCCTCCATCGCCTGGTGCACAACTTCGTCATTACCGGGTTCATCGTTGAGCACCACAGCGATCACCCCACCGTGGGTCTGCGGTACGCCGGAGTCGCTTCGGATGATGGCCACCGGGCAATGCGCCCGCGTGGCCAACGCGGCGGCGGTGGACCCCAACGACTCGTCGCTCCCCCATTCATGCTTCCCGACCCCCAGGCACACCAGCGCCGCGTCCTGTGATTCCTGCATCAATACTTGTTCGGGATCTCCTGAGAGGAGCGCTGTTTCGATCTCAACCGACTTTCCCGCACCTTGCACGGCGCCGTCGGCCTGGCAGAGTGCCATTTCGCCGCATTCCACCGCCCGGGCGAGGGGCTGGGTGCCCCGCACCTCGTCGCGCGGGATGACATGGACGAGGCGCAGGGGCAGTTCGCGGCTGATCGCTTCGTCAATCGCCCACTTGGCAGCGCTGATCGCGGCTTTCGAACCGTCGATACCGACGACCACCGACTTGCAATGCAGCCGCTTCATGTTGGCTCCTGACTATTCGATTCGCCCAATTTCAGGCTATTGAGCTGTGGCCGGCCGCGATGGGGCCAAAAGGCCCTTCATGCGCCGCCGTTCGTCCCCTAGGTTGATTGGCAGAACAACAAGCGCGGCGAGGAGTTGACGGCATGCCCACGACACCGGGCAGCGAGGTCTTGAAGGAGGCAGTTCGACTAGCTTGCCGCGCTCCATCGGTGCACAACAGCCAGCCGTGGCACTGGGTGGCCGACGGCGGCGTGCTGCGCTTATTCCTTGACCGGCGCCGCCTGGTACCGGGCACGGATCATTCGGGGCGCCAAGCGATCATCAGTTGTGGTTGCGCCCTCGATCATCTACGTGTCGTGATGCTGGCCGCGGGGTGGGACGCGGTCATCGAACGGTTTCCGAACCCGAACAACCCCGACCACCTGGCATCGATCGAGTTCCGCCCCGTCGAGCACATCACCGGGACGCAGGACGACCGCGCCGAGGCGATCCTGGTGCGCCGGACGGATCGGCTGCCGTTGGCAGAGCCGACGTTCTGGCATCTCTTCGAACCCGTATTGCTCGGCGTGCTCGACGACAGCTTGGTGGCGATCGATGTGCTCTGCGACGATGTGCGACCACAGTTGGCCGCCGCTTCCCAGCTCAGCGCCGCGCTTCGGGGCGACGATTCCGCCTATCACGAAGAACTCGCTTGGTGGACTTCACGATTCATGTTGACCAAAGGCATGCCGCCGAGCGCACTGCTTTCTGACGAAGAACGTCCACGGGTCGATGTGGGGCGTGACTTCCCGGGCCGGAGCCATCAGAATCGGCGTCCCGAGGTCGATGTCGACTGGTCGAAAATTCTTGTGCTGTCCACCCCGGAAGACACGCGACCGGACGCATTGAGTTGCGGTGAAATGTTGTCAGCCGTCTTGCTGGAATGCACGATGGCAGGCCTGGGGACCTGCCCACTGACTCACCTGATCGAAGTCGACGAGAGTCGCGACATCGTGCGCGGCCTGGTCGACCGGCTCAGCCAGCCGCAGGTACTCATCCGCGTCGGAGTGGCGCCGCCGATGGAAGTTCTGCCCCCACCGACGCCGCGGCACCCGTTGGACGAGGTCCTGCAGATCGTCTAGCTAGACGCTTTCGGGGCATCCCCGCACCACTGGACGAAAGCGGGGAGTTCACGTCGTGGTGTGGCCGGCAATGGGTCGGCGTTGATCGCCGCCCACCCCACCCGAAGCAGCATCTGCGGAAAGTGACTGCTGCCGAAGATATCCGCGTGCACCGCCTCGCGCGTTTCGGCCACCTCCAGCGGCTCGGTAACCGGGCAGCACGCCAGGCCCATGGACGTCGCGGTCAGCAGTACGACACTGGTGGCTTCACCGGCGCGCAGCTGCGCTAGCCGGTCATCCGTCCTGGTCCCGAGTGCCAGCACCACGGCGTTGTCCTCGGCCGCCGACGTGCCCGGTGACATGGCCAAGGCGGGACCGGCGAACAAACGGCCCGGGATCTTGGCTCTCGGATCCGGCACCGGCACGTTGCGGGCGGGAACCCCCGCCACCGACGCATAGCGCCCGCTCCATTCGGTGAGCTCGGCAAGATAGTCGTGATTGAGATGGTCCGAAATCGATTGGGACACAATCTTGTGCAGCCGGTCGATGTCTTCGACTTGGCATAGCGTGACGCCGATTCGTGCCGCCCGTGCCGCCATCAGAGCAATATCGCTGACCGGAACCGACCAGGAACTGTAGTGACGGCGATCGGTCCGCCGCCGCGGTATCGACGCCGCGAGCGCTATATCGAGAAAATCGGCGCTGCAGGGCAACAACGTGATCGCGGCGAGATAGCTGGGGTCGGCGGGGTCCGGAAGCCGAGCTACCTTAGCCCGCCACCCAATCGCGGCCAACGCGATGACGCAATGATTCAGGGCCGCACCGCAACTCAGCGTCAAATCCCGACCATCAGGGTCCGTGTTGGGTAGCCGCCGGCTCGCATCGGAGTACAGATGCAGGCTCTGTTCCTCCACTCGCCAGCGCCACGGCTGTGTGTTGTGGACCGAGGGAGCGCGAGAAGCCAGACTCAGAACAGTCCGGATTGTGGCGACATCGGGAAAGCTCGCGTTCATCGACATTGCTCCCTTCGGTGAAGCGTCAGGTCAACGATCGCGCGAGCGCCGCCGGCCACGCGAGGGCAAGACGGCCCCAGTCAGTGAGGACTTTGTGCCACTACCCGGGTTGGCTACGCACTGCCAATGCGCCGGCGATCGAGGTGGAAGCGATCGTCAGCAACGCGCCGAACATCAGCGCCGACCCTTCACCCGCGGCGAGCAGGTTTTCCTCGTTCCCAATCGTGGCCGCGGCCACCGGGACACCGAGCTGCGCGGCCGAGAGCACAGCAAGCGTCAACGGCTGGCCGAACAGCCGGCCCACGCAGTGCGCCAGCACAGCGCCCAGTCCCAGCCCCGCGCCCAACAAAATCAACTTCGGGTGCGCACCCAGCTCGCGCACATGCAGCGAAGCGCCTAGCCAGATGAAGAACAACGGACCGAAGAATCCCTCGGTGATCCCGAACAGCTGGCGCGCCAGCCGTCGCGGTTCCCCGACCGCCGCGACCACCAGGCCCAGCGCGAATCCGGCCAACATGATCGACACGTGCGTGCACAGCGCCAGCGCCGCCAGCGCAAACAGAATGAGCAGATTGGTCCGCAGTTCCAGCGCGAATTTGTGCTCCTCGGAATAGTCGTGCATGCGCTGGCGCCAGCCCCGACGATCGGCCGCAAGCAGAAGCACGAACAGCAGCACGGCACACGCCGCGATCGCCAGCCCGCCCAGCGCTGCAGTAGGCGCCTTGCGGAGGTCGATCACCAAGGGCAGCAAGACAATACACGCGGTGTCGGAGATGGCGATCTGTGCGGTCAGTGAGAGCACCGGTGGACCGTGCAGGCGCAGCGAACCAATCACCGGCAGTGCCAACGCCGCCGACGATGACGTCATCAGCACCGCGTACAGCGCCGCATGGCCGGTGCCGAACTGCCACGCCAGCCCGACACCGAGGGCAACCGCGACCACACCGCACAGCGCGGCTCGTGCCAGCGCCCGCGGCACCGCCGCGCGCACCTCGCGACTGCGTATCGGCACATGCGTGCCCGCGACGAACATGATCAGCGCGAAGCCGATGTTTGCGAACAGCTGGAACGTCGAGTTCGCCGGTTCGATGACATCGAAGCCGGTCTTGCCCAGAATGAGTCCCGCGACCAGCTCGCCGATGATCAGCGGAATCCGCAGGTGCGGCAGTGACGCCACCAGCGGGCCCGCGAAACCTACCGCGGTCAGCAGCGCCAGTGTGTCGAACCCGAACCCGGACATCTCAGCAGCCCTGGCGCCGCGGTCAGCGGACCACCTCGAAGATCGCCGCGGCAGAGGTTACGGCCTTGTCGGCGTCGCCTTCGTCGTGCAGCAGCATCCGGACGCCGATGCGTCCGGGGCCTCCGGCGTGTGCGGTGCCCTCCACTCGGAACGGCCCGACTTTCCCGCGGGACATGAACATGACGTGCCAGCTCACAACCTGCACCTTGCGCGTCCCGGCGAGATCGGCCGCAAGGTCGGTCGCCGCGGTTTCCAGCACCACATGTTGGGGCCCAATGTGCAATGCCGCATCCGGCGAAGCGAGTTCGGCGCTGAGCGCTGGCAGCACCCAGTGACCGTCGTCGCGCTTGGCGGCGCCGAAAGCGGCCCATAGCGGCGGCAGGTCGGGCGAGTCCTCGATAACCAACTCGGTGCCCGAAACATCCATCCTGTCAAGGCCTTCCGGCGGAATTCCGATGATCGCGCCTTGCCCCTCGTTGAAGGCGATCACCCGGTCCGGGTTGTCGGCATCGACGATCATGCACCGCCCGTAACCCATGGTCCGACCTTGGTGCACGACGCCGGAGCCGACGATCTCGACGTGAGAGACGTCGTAGCCGGGATCGATGATCTGCACCGACGCGATGACCGGGTTGGGCACCGCGACCATGTCGGTCTGGCACCCCTCGGGTGACGAAATCGCCAGCGGCGCAACCATGATTCCGCCTGCCTCGTTTCGCATGTCCCGGCGGATCACGACGGTGTCATCGACTTCGCCGATGTCCATGGCCGAGTGCCTACGGCCGATGTAGCGGTAACTGAGCAGACCTGTCCAGCGGCGGTACAGCTCATCGCGGTACGCGTCGGTGTCGCCGGCAAACTCTCGGATGTCTCGTAGTTGGTCGCTCAATTTCGGCCACCTTTCTCCGACATGGTTTCAGGACAGTCTGTTTCGCCGCACTTGGTTAAACGGCACGCCGCGGTCGGCGGCGTACTCGCGGGGGAAGTTCAACACCCGCTCGCCGATCACGTTGCGCGCCATTTCGGTGGTACCGCCGCCGATGCTGGCGATCTGACGGCCCAGGTATCGGATGCCGATATCGAGCAGGTGTGCCTCGTCGTCGACGACGGCCGAGGTACCCGTGACGGCAATCGCGGTGTCGGTTTCGATGTCGTGGGTCGCAGCCATCGACAACCGGATGATGGATCCCGCGGTTGGGGGCATAGCCCCGCCGGCCACCGCATGGAAGACATGCTCGCTGAGCTGACGCTGGACCGTGCGGTGCACCAGAGCTCGCCCGATCATCTCCCGGACGCGTTCGCGGTCCTGCTTGTTGGTCTTCTCGACCAACGCCAGCAGGTCGATCGAAACATCCTCGGCCTCAGAGATTCCGGGCCCGCTGGTGTATTCCGAGCCGTCACCCATGCTGCGGCGTTCGTGGTAGAGCTGTCGCGAGGCGACCTCCCATCCTTTGCCCGGTTCGCCGACGACGGCGTCATCCCCCACCTCGACGTCGTCGAAGAACTCTTCGCAGAATTCGATGGAGCCGTTGATCTGCTGGATGCGGTTGATCGTTATTCCAGGCTGCGCAAGCGGCACCAGGAACATGGTCAGTCCCTCGTGTTTCGGTGCATCCCAATCGGTCCGGGCCAGGCATAGCCCATAGTCCGCGGCGAATGCCCAGGTGCTCCACGTCTTGGCGCCATTGATGATCCAGCGCCCGTCCCGGCGGTCGGCTCGGGTGATGACACCCGCGAGGTCCGACCCCCCGCTGGGTTCGGACAGCAGCTGTACCAGAACTTCGTCGCCGCGTAGCGCCGCTCGGATGTGGGTGCGTTTCTGTTCCTCGCTGCCCATGTCGAGGATGGTCGCGCAGCAGATGGCGAAGCACGGAACATTGAGCAGTATCGGCGTCTCGTAGCCGAGTGCCTCGGTGTCGAAGGCCTTCTTGTACTCGTAGCCCAGCCCGAGGCCCCCGTACTCCCGCGGAAAACAGATGCCGGCAAATCCGCCGTCATACAACTTCTTCTGCAGTTCGCGTGCCCGATGCCAGGACAGTTCCGCGTCGCGTTCCAGGAGTGCGGCTTCGGCGGGATCCTGGCGCGGCATGTTGGCGGCCAACCAGGCCCTGGCCCGGCTGCGAAACTCCGCCACGGTTTCAGCGGTCTCGGCAGTCACCAGCGGTGCCGAATTCGTCTGTGCGTCATCGCCGATGACCTCCCGACGCCATTGTCGTGTCCGAACGTTGAGCATGTGCTGGGCGACTGTACAGCACAGGGTGATGACTGTATCAGGGCGTTGGCTCAGGATGCGTTGAGCTGCGCCGCGGCGCAACCAGGGCCATCGCACGGCGTCGAGTGTGCGTCGCCGGCTTTGAGTGTGCCGCCAGAGCGAAAAATCCCTGAAATTTGCGCCGTACGCTCACACTCGAGGCAGTCCGGGGTTGCTATGTTTAGGGAATCCACGTTATTTTAACGGCAATCGAAGGATCGGCGCATGAGTGCTGCCGCAACGGGTTTCGACGTCACGCGGTTTCGCGACTGGTTGGCCGAGCAGACGGGACAGGCAGCCGACGTGTCGGTCACCCCAATTCGAGGGGGCGGCAGCTGCGAGATGTTCCGCATCGACCGGCTGGAGCAAGCCTGGGTGGTGCGCCGGGCCCCGCTGACGACTGTCTCCGACACCGCTCATCAGGTCATCCGCGAGGCGCGGATCATGGAGGCGCTGGGCACAGCCGGAATACCGGTGCCCACAGTGCTGGCCCGCAGCGAGGACCCCGCGATCCTGGGTGCGCCGTTCTTCGTGATGTCCTACGTCGACGGCGGCGTGATCCGTCGCGACGGACTCCCCGAAGCACTGCTTGGCGATCCGTCCTCACACGGCCTGATCGGCGAGCAGCTGATCGACACCCTGGTTGCGTTGCACTCAGTCGACTGGACGGGCACCGCGCTGGCCGAACTGTCCCACCCGCAGGGGTTTCTGCCTCGGCAGGTCGATCGTTGGCTGACTCAACTGGCGGGCTACCGGGCCCGCGACCTGGACGGCGTGGACGAGCTCGCCGGTTGGCTACGCGACAATCTGCCCACCGATGGCGACCTCACTGTCATGCACGGGGACTACAAGCTGGACAACGTCATCTGGGCGCCGGCGCCGCCGCCCCGGATCGCCTGCGTCGTCGATTTCGAGATGACGACCGTCGGCGATCCCCTGATCGACCTGGCCTGGGCGATGATCTTCTGGCCCGAGGCTGAAAACCCCATCGCGCTGGGATCGCCGGACGCCCCGCATGGCATCGCCCGCGATCACTGCCAGACACCGGGTGAACTGATCGCGCGCTACGCCGAGGCCACCTGCCGTGATCTGTCACAATTCGACTGGTATCAGGTGTTCAGCGCGTGGAAGCTGGCGATCGTCTTGGAGGCGTCCTACGCCAAGTTTCTGCGCGGCGAGTCACGCAACCCGATCCACGAGTTCTTCGGACCGATCATCGATGAACTACTCAGGCGCGCAAGGAGGTTCGCGCAATGACCGATGAATTGTTCGACGTATCGGGCAGGGTCGTTCTCGTCACCGGCGGCAGTCGCGGACTGGGCGCCGCGATGAGCGTCGGCCTTGCCGAGCGCGGCGCCCGAGTGGTGATCGCGAGCCGAAAGCTTGACTCGTGCCAGGCGCTGGCCACCATGATCACCGAATCCGGCGGGCAGGCCCATCCGCTGGCCTGCCATGTCGGCGATTGGGAATCGTTACCCGGCGTCGTCGAGGCCGCTGTCTCCCGATGGGGCCGGCTGGACGGGTTGGTCAACAATGCCGGGATGAGCCCGCTGGCCCCTTCGCTGCTGGACACCTCAGAGGTGTTGTTCGACAAGGTGATCGGCGTCAACCTGAAAGGCCCGACCAGATTGACGGCGCTGGCAGCCACGGCGATGGCCTCGACCGGGGGTGGGTCGATCGTCAACATCAGTTCGCTGGCTTCGGTGAAACCCACACCCGTCACCACGGTCTACGCGGCGGCCAAAGCCGGCCTGAACGCGTTGACCACCGCCTCGGCCATCGAATACGCCGGTGCCGGCGTGCGTGTCAACGCGATCATCTGCGGCACCTTCGATACCGACGCGGCGTCGGGGTTCGTTCGCAACCCCGATCTCCTGCCGGAGCTCGTGCGTAGCATCGCGCTTGGCCGGGTTGGCCGACCCGACGAGATCGTCGGAGCTGTCGTCTATCTGCTGTCCGACGCGTCGAGTTACACCACCGGTTCGCTCATGACCATCGACGGTGGCGTCTCCGACTGATCAGCGAGCCCACCGCCGCCGGGTCGGTTTGGCATCGGCGCCGCCTGCCTCCGCTCGCACCCCGGATATCACCCATTCGACCAATCGGGGAAAATTCTGCTCGATCTTGGCCGTCTCCGGTTCGGAGCGGCCCGGTTCACGCAGCCCGCGCACCTCGACAATAGAATGATTGATCGTCATGTGCGCCAGTCCGCGGCAGCACTCGGTAGCCAACGAGCGTGGAATCCCTTCCTGCAGAGTAGCTTTGAGCAATGCATTGACATAATCGGTGACAGCGTTGCGGTCGTCGATGGTCATCAGCTCGGTCAGAAACGGATGTGCACGAAGAGCGTTGTTCAATGCCTGGCACCAGTGCAGCGCCGTCGACTCCCAGGTGTCGTATTCCTTGAAGTCGAGTTTGAGCTGCGCAAAGTGGCGAGCGACCAGCGCCCTGATCAGTGCTTCCCGATTGCCGACCTGTTGATACAGCGTCCGCGGTGAGATCTTGAGAGCGGCCGATAGTCGACGGACGCTCAGCGCCTCGATACCTTCGGAATCCAGCAGGTCCAGGGCGTGCGTGAGGATATCGTCGGCCGGGATCAGCGGCTTGGCCATCGCTGCATCGTACAAGCCCCGAGGTCGCCAATCCCGCAGGCTAACCGCTGTCGCGGCGGATACCTTCGATGAGGTAGTCGATCTGTATGGCGAACAGCTCATCGATTTCTTCGGCAGTCACCCCGGCGGGGTCGCTGCCGGCCAGTCGGCCTCGCCGGCGCGTCGAGTTCGCGCTCGGCGGATGATCCATGGCGACGAAACCCACCGTCGCATAGATCAACAGCCGACAGGCCCGTACCGACATGTCAGTCGACATGCCGTCACGGCGCATGCTTTTCAGCAGTGGTCGTGAGGCTTTCAGATAAGCCGGACGCTTCACCTGCAAGAAAAGCCGGCTGTCGGCGGCGTCGGTCAGCCGCGCGCGAAGCTGCCGGGTCCAGCGGCGCGCATAGTCCGGCCAGGTTTCGTCGCGCGCCAAGGTGGGCGCGAGATCGTCGAGCACATGCTCGGCAACCGCATCGATCAGCGCGTCCTTGTTACCGATACGGGAGTAGACGGGTGGCGGCGTGACACCCAGGCGGCTCGCCACGCTGCGCATGCTGATCGCGTCCAAGCCGCCTTCGCGCATGATTTCCACTGCGGCAGCAATGATCTGCTCCGCATCGAGTTCCAGTTCGCTGGGCACTGCTACTACCCTTCTCGCGACGTCATGGGATGGTCAGGGCGATTTCGCCAACATGTTCGCCGGCCCGCATCACCGCGAGCGCCTCGTCCAGCTGCTCCCAATCGAGGACGTGACTGATTTGCGGCTTGATACCGGCCTTGGACACCACCCTGCACATCTCGCGGTGCGCGCGCACACTGCCCACCGTGATTCCGATGACGCGCAGGTTGTTCAGCATCACCTCGGCTACCGCGATGGAGGCCATGTCGAATCCACTCAGTACTCCGATCACCGCGATAGTGCCGCCCATGGCCGCCGCATGCAGCGAATGCGGCAGCGTCGCGGGGCCGCCGAGATCGACGACCAGCTTGGCGCCCCGCCCGTCGGTCAGTCGCTTGACCTCGGTCTCCCAATCCGCTGTGGTCTGGTAGTTAATGAGATGTGTTGCACCCAAACCCGATCCGACTTTGAGTTTGTCGTCGGACGAAGAGGTCAGGATCACGGTGGCCCCCCGGGTCCGGGCAAGTTGCACGGCGAGCAGCGACACCCCGCCGGTGCCCTGGGTAACCACCACGTCACCCTCACCGATGTTGGCTTCCTCCAAGGCACTCCACGCTGTCACGCCCGCGCACGGGATCGTCGCGGCTTCGACATCGCTAAGGTGCTCGGGACTTCGGACCAGGCCGGAAACGTCGGCAACGCGGTATTGCTGCAGCCAACCGTCGCAGTTATCGCCGGGTACCGCACGCTTGGCTTCCGGGTTGGGCGGACCGTCGTGCCAATCCGGGTGAAACGCCCCCATCACGCGATCATCCAGCCGCAGCTCGTCGACGCCCGGCCCGACAGCCACGACTTCCCCTGCACCATCAGTCATCGGGACCCGCGGCCACGGCCCAGGCAGCAGGCCCATCAGATTGACGTTGTCGTGAAAGTTGAGGCTCGAGGCGTTGACCTTGACCAATACCTGCCCGGGGCCGGGCTGGTCCACCGGCCTCTCCACGGTCTGTACGGGCTCGCCGGGCCCGGTCATCACGATGGCCCGCTGACGGTCCGGAATGCTCATGCGATACCTGCCTGTTGACGTAGGGCTTGCCATTTCTGTTCCGCCGCCGGCCGCCGCGACGGAAGGTGATCGGTCGGCCAGCCCTGCACCGGCCGGTACTTTTTGAGTACCTGGCGCGCCAGTACCGACTTGTGCAGCTCATCGGGCCCGTCGCCGATCGATCCAAATCGCGTCATCCGATACCAGGATTCGACGGGCAGGTCCCCGGAATAGCCCAACGCGCCACACACCTGAATAGTGCGGTCGAGCACGGCCAGCACCACCTTCGATACATGCGCCTTGATCATCCCCAGCTCGGCCCGGATCTCTCCCGCACCCAAGCGGTCCATTTTCCACGCGGTCTGAAACGTCAGTAGCCGAGCTGCCTGAATCTCGGTGTGCGACAGCGCGATGTAGTCCTGCACCATTTGATGCTCACCCAGCATCCGACCGTGCGAACGGCGCGAGACCGCGCGCTCACCCATGATGTCCAGGGCCCGCTGCGCCTGTCCCAGCCAGCGCATCGAGTGATGGATGCGACCGCCGCCAAGACGCTGTTGCGCCAGCATAAAACCGCCGCCGCGCGGGCCGACCAGATGATCCGCCGGCACGCGACAGTCGGTGAACACGACCTCCGCGTGGTTGCCCCGCCGACCGAACTCCGGGTCTGGATGAGCCATGGTCGGGATGTCGCGGACGATGGCGCACCCAGGTGTTCCCGCCGGAACGACGAATATCGAAGCATGCCGGTGCGGGCGACCGGCCGGGTCGGTCTCCGCGACCACCAAAATGATGTCGGCGCACGATGCGTTGGTGGTAAACCATTTGTGGCCGTTGATGATCCAGTCGTCGCCGTCGAGCACTGCGGTGGTGGCGATGACGGTCGGGTCGGCGCCGGCCAGGAATGGTTCTGTCAGCGCGAACGCGCTGGATATCTCCCCATTGAGGTTGGGATATAGCCAGCGCTGCTTCTGCGCGTCGGTCGCGCCGTGCGCGAGCAGCTCCATGTTGCCGCTGTCGGGCGCCTGCACCCCGAAGAGCTCCATCGACACCATGCAGCGGCCGATGATCTCCGACATCAGCGCAAGCTTGAGCTGACCCAGCCCTTCGCCACCCAGGCTCGGATCGAGGAACAAACCCCATAACCCCTGCGCCTTGACTCTGGCCTGCAGGTGGCGCTTGACCTGCTGCCACTCGTCGGCCGGGATCTCCGAAAGGATGGGTTCCAGCGGGATGACCTCGGAGTCGATGAAATCACGCATCCACGAGAGCTTTTCGGCGAAATCCGGATCGGTTTCGAAATCCCAGGCCATCACATTCCTCATCGTCGGTCGCGGCAGCGTCACACCGACACTCCCTTACACTGCGATCACAGTGTAATCATGATGTTATGTAGGCACGCAACACTCCAGCTCCGGGGGCAGAATCGCCAACCTAACCGCGCAGACTCGTCTTCACCGTCGAGTGATCAGGAGCTGAATTGCCCTGTTGCATGGGCAACATCGAGGTACTCCCAGATCCGCACGATCAATCCGTCCTGCGTCTGAACCCAGACGCTGTACTCGTTCTCGTACGGTTGCCCACCGGCGAACAATGCGGTTGCCCGCATCGTGAAGCGCGCGGCACCCATGTCGGCCTCACAGACCATGTGGTGCACCGTCGTCCGCACGTCGGCGTACAGCTGACCGAAGATGATGCGCATGCCGGCACGGATCGCGTCGCGCCCCACTGTCGGGCTGCCGAGCACGCCGACAGTGGGGGTAATCCACCATTGCGCCTTGGGCGCCAGCAATTCGGTGACGCGCTCGGCATCACCGAACGCGGCCACCAGCGCCGTGAGCAACTCGCGCGTCGACGACTCTGTCATACCGGCCCTCCCAGGCACCCGCAGCGAGCTCTTAAAATATCATCGATTTCGCCCTGGCCAGCAGCGTTGGGCGAACGTGATCACCCCGCGTCCGGCGGCCGACTCGACGGGCAGTAATCTGCGGTGAGCATGACGCCCACCCATCCTTTCGACAGGGGCCTCGAACTCGATGCCCTCGACGCTGGTACCAGGCGCGGCCGAACTCATCCGGAGTGGGCCAATATGGTCGGTCCATTCGGCGGCATCACCACCGCTGTTCTGCTGCATGCCATCCAGACGCACCCCGACCGGATCGGCGAGCCGCTGGCGGTGACCGTCAACTTCGCCGGCCCCGTCGCCGACGGTGACTTCGACATCTCACTTCGAGCGCCGCGGACCAACCGCTCCAGTCAGCACTGGATTGCCGAACTCAGTCAGGACGATGACGTCAAGACCACCGCGACGGCGGTCTTCGGCATCCGCCGCGACACCTGGGACGACACCGAAGCCCGTCCCCCGAGCGCGCCTGCCCCGGAAGAACTCGCCTCCGGCGGCCCGGAAGCCGTCGTCACGTGGGCACACCTCTACGACATGCGCTTCGTCCATGGTGCATTTCCCGGCCCCGGCGCCCAACCCAGTTCGGCATCGGAGACAGCACTCTGGGTGCGCGACCGCGAGCAGCGCCCGGTCGACTACCCGGCGCTGGCCGCGCTGTGTGACGTGTTCTATCCCAGGCTGTTTCAGCGCCGCGGCGCCGTCGTGCCGGCCGGGACCATCTCTATGACGACCTACTTCCATGCCGATCAACAGGAGCTGGACGCCCTCGGCGGCGACTACGTCCTGGCGTGCGCTCACGCCAACCGCTTCTCCCGCGGACATTTCGATCAGAGCGCGCAAGTGTGGAGTCGCGACGGCACGCTGCTGGCCACCACGCATCAGATCGTCTACTTCAAGGCCTGACCCGCCCCGCCGATGTTCGGCTCGTGTGTGAATGTCAGGCTGGGCGTGACTTCAGGAAACGCCGGTACACCAGAATCGAGCCCGCAATGACAGAGCGTGCGAGCGATGTGACCGCTGACGACAGCGCCGCCACGCTGCTGGCGATCGAGTCCATCAAGGGGCTCAAAGCCCGTTATTGCCGGTACCTGGACACCAAGGACTGGGCCGCGTGGCGCTCGATCTTCACCGACGACTTCGTCAGCGACACCTCCGAGGCGGGGGGCAAGCTGATCGCCGGCGCCGACGACTTCGTCGCGTTCACCCGCAAGAGCATCGGACGCCCGTCGCAGGCCACGGCACACCAGGTGCACGCCCCCGAGATCGAGCTCACCTCCGCGACGACGGCGCGCGGGGTGTGGGCGCTGCAAGATGTGGTGCGATTCGGACCAGGCGTGAGTTTGGTGGGCTACGGGCACTACCACGAGACCTACGAAAATGTAGGCGGGCACTGGCTTATCAAGAGCTCCAAGCTAACTCGGCTACGCGAGGACATCGTTACGCCGATCTTCTCGTTCTACATCTCCAACCGGATTCGCAACACTGCCGCCAGGTTCGCCAATCGGCTGCTGGAGAAATAGGAGACCCCATGACAGTCGGCACCATCCTGGTCACCGGTGCATTCGGACAGGTCGGTAAGCGCTGCACGCGGATTCTGCTCGATCGAGGCCGAACGGTCATCGCCACCGACCTATGCAGCGACAAAACCGTTGCGGTGCAGAAAGAATTGTCGGCCGGTGCGCCGCCCGAGGCATTGATTCCCGCCTACGTCGATCTGCTGGATGCCGACGCCGTACGCGAGCTGATCGACGCCCATCAGCCGCAAGCCATCGTTCACCTTGCGGCGGTCGTCTCACCTGTGTCGTACCGGAATCCAGCCCTGGCCAGACGGGTGAACGTCGGCGGCACCGAGAATCTCTTGGCGGCCGCAGCCGCACTGTCGCGCCCGCCACTGTTTCTGATGGCGTCCAGCGCCGCGGTCTACGGGTCGCGTAATCCGCACCGGTATCCGGAGCGGATCACCCCCGATACCCCGGTGAACCCGATTGACCAGTACGGCCAGGACAAGGTGCTGGCGGAGGCGGCGATCCGGGCCAGCGGTGTCCCGCATGCGCTGTACCGACTGGCCGGGGTGATCTCACCGGACACCCAATCGGGTGGCGTCGACGGTGACAACCTGGTGATCATGCGGTCGATGCCCGTTGATAACCGACTACACACGGTGGACGCCCGGGATGCGGCGCTGGCATTTGCCAATGGTGTCGATCGCGAAGCCACGATTTCCGGCAAGGCGCTGCTGATCGGCGGGAATGAGACGTGCGTGATGCTCGAGCACGAACTCGAGGGCGATCTGATGACCGCCGTGGGCCTGGGTCGGCTCGGTCCGTCGGTGGGTCTGCCGGGCGATCCGGACGATGATCGGGGCTGGAGTTTCACCGGCTGGTATGACACCTCCGAAGCGCAGGCATTGCTCGATTATCAAGAACACGACTGGCAGCAGACCATGGCGTGGATTGGTGAGTCGCAGGCAAAGATGCGCGGCGTTTTGCGCGTCCTGGGACCGATACTGCGGCCAGTGCTGCGCATCGCGATCAAGCTGCAGAACCGCATCGAGGGTCGCGGCCCCTATGCCGACCCGTGGAAAATGATCGAAAATAAGTACGGTTCAGGGGCGCTGGCGCACGCCGGTCAGGAAGCGGACTAGTTGCGCGAAGCGAAAAAGACCGCGGCCTTACGGATCGAGTCTTCGACGGGCTCGGGCGTCCATCCGAGTTCACGTTCGGCCTTGCTGTGGTCAAGCGGCGACATCAGTTCGGCCATCCGCATTCCGGCGTAGGCGAAGGGAAGGTCGCGGCCCAGCAGCCGCGCAACACGTCGTTGACCCGCGCACCGACGTGCAGCGCCGGCATGGGAATGCCGATGCGCGGCGGCCGCCTGCCGACGGCGGTGGCGGCGATCTCGTGCAGCTCCCGGACGCTCATATATCTATCGGAGACGATGTAGCGTTCCCCGCCTCCCCCGTGTTCCGCGGCCAGAAGCATTGCCTTGGCGGCGTCTTCGATGCCTACCACCTCGGACGAATAGCCGAGATAGAACGGAAACCGGCCGTTGGCGACCAGGGAAAGCATCGAGCCGTGTGGGGTGGGCGCCCAATCGCCGGGGCCGTAGGTGGTGGATATGCACATCGCGACGGCGGGCAGCCCGTTGTCCTGCGCGTACGACAGCAGCATGTTCTCGGCGGCGACCCGGGCTTCGATGTATGCCCCGCCCTGGTCCCAATTGTGCGGATCGTCCTCAGTGACCGCTCGGCTGCTATTGATCGCCAAAGCACCTGCGGTGCTGGTGAATACAAACTTCTTCAGGTTGGCGTGCAGGGCCGCATCCAATACGTGGCGCAGACCCTCCGGGCCGGCGACCGCCCCTCCTAGCGGGCGTTTGGCTGAACTTGCTGGATGCGTTCCTCGCGCGGGAGGACCGGGCCATCGTCGAGGAGCTCGTCGATGGCAAGCTCGGACAGCCCGACCTGGGTCAGCATAGAGATGCCGTACGCGGCGAGCATCAGCTTTTGGTCGTCGCTGTGCCCACCGTCAACGAGCATCGCGCCGATCAGGCAGATGACCGCCATCTTGTACGCGTTGAACGCGCGATACCAGGAGCGATTCTGCAGCGTAATGCCACTGGCCGCTTGGTAGTGCCTTAACAGCGCTTCGATATTCAATGCGTCAGCGTGGCTGGTGATGCCGACGGGTTGCATCCAGAGCAGCTCCAGCCAGCCGATGTCGGTGAGCGGATCCCCGACCGTGGTCATCTCCCAGTCGAAGACCGCGCTGACCTCGCCTCCGGTGAACGCGAAGTTGCCCGGCTTCGCGTCGCCGTGCACCAACGTGATTTTCGGACACGGCGCGGGTGTGCTGGCACGCAGCGCCGCGAGGAGTCGTTCCAGCGCCGGCAGTGAATCCCGCTTGACCCCGTCCATTTCGGTTGCCCAATGGTCGAGTTCGCGATGCAGGTGGTTGCTGCCGTCGTCGAGCGCGTCGAGCCCGGTCTGCTTCAGGTCGATGCAGTGGATTGCCGCGAGTTGTTCGGCCAGGCTTTGACACATCCGCACCACCGTGGCGCCGGTCGCGTCGGCAGGGGCTTCCATTTCGTAGACGTCACCGCCGACCCGCTCCATCACGAAGAACGGCCGTCCCAGAACATCACCGCTGTCCTCCAGCCACAGCACCGGCGGAACACGAACCGCGCTGTCCTGCAACGCCCGCAGGATGTTGAATTGGCGCGCCAGGTCGTAGGGTTCGAGCAGCGCCGGCGGTTTGGGACTCAGCCGCAACACCACATCGCGACGGATGTCCCCGGTGACGACCGTGAGCACCATCATCTCCGCGGAATGCCCGAAGTTCACCCGGTCGAGGCCCTCGACACGGACATCGCCGGCATCGGGCAGTTGGGTGCGCAGCCAGGCGGTCAAGCGCTCTGCGACGTTAGCGTCCAGCGTCATTGGCGTACTCCATCGTCGGGCAGCCGTTCGACCGGGGTCTTGTCCTGGGTGAACGCCGACATGTCCATGGTCGCCCAGTTCGGGTAGCGGGAGTAGCCTTGGCCGCCCATCAACAACTCGAAGATGCCCCACCCGGTGTCGCCGTCGAGTTCAAAACGCATCAACTGATCCAGCGCCATCGATTTGCCCTCGGTCTCGGCCAGTTGCGCGGAATCATTGCTGTCCCATTGGAAGTGGATGAAGTACGCGCCTTCGCCCAGATCGTGATACCGGCAGTGCGCCATCGGCAGTCCGTAATACGCGTTGACGTCCTGGTGTGGCGTGTCGGCGTTGACCCGGTAGGTCGCGCCGTCCTCGTCGGTGAAGACGAGCACCGCGCGGGCGGGTCGTTTGCGGTCGCCGTCGAATTCGACGTCGTGCTCGATTTTCACGAACCGCTTCGACAGCGTGCCGTCACTGTGAGTGATCCCGCCGTCTACGTAATTGACCGTGCCATCCGATGATTCGATGATCCACGCTTCGATCGCGCGGTCATCGAAACCGGCGTCCAGCCACAACCAGAAATCGATCTTGTCCGAGATACGCACACCGAAGGTGCGATCCCGGCCGCCGTGGAATCCATCGACACTGATCCGCTCGCCATCGATCTGCACCCAACCGGTCCATTTGCCCGGCTCTTTCATGTGATACATGTCGGCCAGCATCCGGCCATCGCGGTCGCGCACTTTCATGGGTAACAGCTCCCACATCGGCGCGGTCGGCTCGTATTGGAGCTCCCAGGCGATGCCGGAATCGTTGGGCTCCACATCAAGGCGCCACCTCTTCAGGGGTTCGACGCAGGTCCAGCGCAGCGGCCCGGCGCTCAGCTCGCCGCGATCGGAACCGCCAATCGGGCGGCCGGAAAGCAGATCCCAATGCCGGCCATCGGCCAGGCTGACCTTGACATATCCCAAACCGGTGCCGGTGTTCGGGTTGTTGCCGTAGCCGCTGGCCAGCAGCAGGGTGCCGTCCGGCGAAGCCGCGAAAAAGTAGCAGCGATCCGACCATGTCGGATCGGGATCGTGCACTTGATCGAATGTCGTTGGCAGCTGATGGGTGAATGCCTCGTCGGCGGCGCTGTAACCCATGAATGCCTTTCTGTCGGATAGCGAAATCTATTGCCATCGAATGGTTTCGGATAGCGCACACTATCGATGGAAATTTTTTTGGCGAAGCTTGCACATCAGATACTCAATGGCACAACGCATCCCCTAATATCGCTGCATGGAACCGAGTCGGTGGTGGGGCGACGACCGCGCGATCCTCGACGACGAGGAGGCGCGCAGGCGCCTGCTGGATGCCGCGGGCCGCTGCATCGTGCGTCGCGGGAACGCCCAGATCCGGATGGCCGAAGTGGCCGACGAGGCCGGGGTATCCCGCTCGACTGTGTACCGGTACTTCCCGAATCGCGACGAGGTGTTGCTGGGCCTGATGTTGGCGCGGGTCGATTCGGCGCTGGGCGAGCTGGTCGGTGCGCTGGGCCACCCCGACGATCCGGCGCGCTCATTGCCCGAGATGGTGCTGGCGCGGGTGGAGTCGGTGGCGGGCAACGCATTGAACGAGGCGCTGTTCGCCGCCGAGAGCACCGCGGTGCCCGCGGCTCTACAGCTCGGGTCGGAGCCGATGGTGGAACTGCTGTTGGCGCACTACGGGCCACTGCTGCAACGCTGGAAAGAGGCCGGCAAGCTCTACGCCGACCTCGATCCTCGCTCGATCGTCCAGTGGCTGAGTAGCACCACGTTGTTCCTGCTGGCGCCGGCATGGCGGCACCGCCCCGTGGCTGACAAACGCGAATTTGTCGAGCAGTTCTTGGTGCGGGCCCTGGTGCCACAAATCAGACATTAGTCTCGCTTTGTCTGATGTCCAGACATTAAGCTATTTTCGTCCTGACAACGCTTTCGTGCCCGCCGCTTTTTGGATTCGGTACCGGCGCACACAGGATGGATAGTGCATGACAAACACTGTTGAACAGGCCCTTTCCGCCGTCGGTCTGGCCGCACATCTCGGCCGGGGAGTCGGCCGGGTGACCGCCGACGCCATCGTCGGCAGCCGGGCGGGACTACCCCGCACGGTCGGCGATCTCAACACCGGCGCGCTCTCGAACGTGATGGGTCGCAACGTAAGGTCGATCCGCGTGCTCACTAGCGATGCAGGCACATCATCGCGGGCACGCCTCGTGCTGACCGGGGACGACGTCCCAGACTCGGTATTCGTCAAGATTGCGGCACGGACTGCCGCCACCCGGTTGATGGGTGAGTTGGGCCGGCTGGGCAGCACCGAGGTGCGCTTCTACAGCCAGCTCGCCCCCGAACTGTCGGGAGTCCCGGTCGCCTACGGCGCGGCGTTCGACACATGGACAGGTCGTTACCTGCTGGTCCTAGAAGACCTCCCCGAGTCGTGCGTATTTCCCGATACGTTGCACCCGCTCTCCACCGACCAGGCCGGCCTGGTCGTCGAGCTGCTGGCAACCGTGCACGGAACCTTCTGGGATCGCATGCGCCAGAACGGGCGCGGGCACCTGGACTGGCTCTACACGCCGTCTGGCGACGTCACTTCGCTGCTGACCGGCTCACTGACGACCACCTCGATGAAGCGACTCAGCGAGCGGACCTCGATACCGGTGGAGAACGGCCGATTCATCGCCGAGAATTACCGCACGGTCGCCGCGGTGATCGACACTCCCCCGCATACGGTCATGCACGGCGATGCTCATCCGGGCAACATGTACTTCCGCGACGGCGAGGCGGGGCTATTGGATTGGCAGGCGGTACGACGTGGACATCCTTCCCGCGAACTGGCCTACACCCTGATCACCAGCCTGACGCCACAAGACCGCCGGACCGCTCAGCGCGAACTGCTCGACGTCTATCGACAGGCGCTGGCGGCGGCCGGTGGGCCCGACCTGGACCGCGAAAACCTGTGGCTGCGCTACCGGCAAGGCGCGCTGTATGCGTATGTCGCCCCGCTGATCACCGCAGGAGTGGGCGGAATGCAGGTCGAAGACATCGCTGTGGAAGGCTTGCGACGCGGTGTGGCCGCTCTTGATGACCTGGAAACCATTGCCGCGCTGAAGGGTTCGCTGTAAGAACGGTTAACGGTCGATCCATCCCATTTGCGCTTCGGCGTGATGGCCCCCGACGGCCGGAGTGAGTTCATCGAGCCGAGCCAGCTGCTCGGCTGTGAGTTCGACGCTATCGGCGCCGACGTTCTCCTCAAGGCGTGCAACCTTTTTAGTTCCCGGGATCGGCACGATATCAGGCCCCTTGGCCAGCAACCAGGCCAGTGCGACCTGAGCCGGGCTGGCGCCGGCGTCGGCGCTGATCTCACGCACCTCGTCCGCACTGTTGAGGTTGTGCTGGAAGTTCTCGTCGAAGAAGCGCGGATTGGTCTTGCGGTAGTCGCTGTCGGGAAGCTCCGCGGTGGATCGTATTGCGCCGGTGAGGAACCCACGGCCCAGCGGCGAGTAAGGGACGAACCCGATTTCCAGTTCGCGCAAGACCGCCAGTATTCCGTCTTCGGGGTCACGGGTCCACAACGAGTACTCCGATTGCACGGCCGCAATCGGGTGCACGGCCTGCGCACGGCGAATGGTGTTCACGCCGACTTCGGAAAGGCCGATGTGCGCAATCTTGCCCGCAGCGACCAGCTCTGCCAACGCCCCGATCGTCTCCTCGATCGGCGTACCACGATCGAGGCGGTGTTGGTAGTAGAGGTCAATGTGGTCGGTCGCCAGCCTTTTCAGCGAACCGTCGACCGCGATGCGGATGCTGGCGGGGCTGCTGTCGAGGCCGTCGCGTCCGGTATGCGAGATCAGGCCGAACTTGGTGGCCAACACCACCTGATCTCGCCGGCCCTGCAGAGCCCGGGCGAGCAGTTCCTCATTGACGTAGGGGCCGTAGACCTCGGCGGTGTCGATCAACGTGACGCCCAGATCGATCGCGCGATGAATCGTGCGGATGGACTCGGCGTCGTCGAAGCCGCCCATGGCGTAGGCGGCAGACATGCCCATCGCGCCCAAGCCGATACGGCCGACCTGAAGGTCGCCGAGGTGAGCCTGTTTCATTCCCATGTTCTCCTGTCAGAGGCGCGGTTTCGCTCCGGTCGCAGCGGGGGCACCGGGTACCGTGGCGCTGTGCACCGCGTCGAGCTTCCCGCGATCTGATGGACCACGCAAACACCGCACGCCCGGCCCGCAATCTGGCGGTGGACTACTACCGCGCATCCGGCGTGATCCTGATCGTGCTGGGGCATTGGCTGGCCGGATCGGTGACCTACGACGACGGGCATTTCGGCCGGCAGAACCCGCTCGTCGACATGCCCTGGACTCAGTGGTTGACCTGGCCACTTCAGGCTGTTCCGACGTTCTTCCTCGCGGCAGGCTATGCAAGCGCAGTGTCGTGGGCGCATAGACGCGACACCAACGCTGAGTCACGCCAGAGCTGGTTACGGCATCGACTGGCCCGAGTCCTCGGCCCGACCGCGGCCTATGCAGTGGTGGTGTCGGCCGGCGTGCTGGTGCTGGGTGCGTTGCACGTGGGCAGTTCCACGATGGAATACGCGGGCTGGGCGGTAGCGATGCACCTGTGGTTCCTCGTTGTATACGTATTGGTGGTGTCGTTGACCCCGATTGCGATTGCCACACAACGCCGTTGGGGACTCTGGGTGCCCGCGGCACTAGCCTTCGGGGTCGTGGTGGTAGACGTTGCCACGCAAGGGGCCCACGTGCCTTACCTGGGCTGGGTGAACTACCTGCTGTGTTGGGGTGTGCTGTATCAGCTCGGAATAGCTTGGCAAGAAGGGCTATTGGCTGGCCGCAGACCTGCACTGCTCGCTGCCGCATCCGCGCTCACGCTGGCAGTGCTGATCTGGTTGAAGATCTATCCGATCAGCATGATCGGTGTCCCCGGCCAAACGGTGGACAACACCACACCGCCTGACGTGGCGTTGTTGGCGTTCGGAGGCGCACAGACCGGATTGGCAATGACGCTCGCGCCCGCACTCAACCGCGCATTGCGCTCCGGCCCGCTGCAGCGAATGCTGTCGGTGGCCAACAACAACGTGATGGCCCTATACCTTTGGCACATGATCCCGGTCGTGTTGGTTGCGATAATCGGCTACCCCGCTGGTTGGTTGCCGCAGCCGGCCGAGGGCACAATCGACTGGTGGCTGGCCCGGCTGGAGTGGGTGGCCATCCTCAGCCTCGTCACCGTGATCGAGCTCGCGCTGCTGTGGTGGGGCCGGCGCATTTTCGCCTCCCCACTGCCCATGCTTGGTACTCCGCTGGCAGAGCGCTGGACCGAACCGATCATGCTGCTGGGCGTCGTGATGGCGGCCTACGGCTTGGGATTCGTCGCCGCCGGTGGTTTCGCCCCGGACGGGCGCTTTCCGTGGGTGACGGCTGTCGTTTTCGTCGCCGGAGTGGTGCTGGTGGCACTTCGCCCCACACAGGTCAGCGCCCGGTCGGCAGATCCCGCGCCTACGACCGGGTGAGGTCCGGCTCTATTGCGTCAAATCCCGTTTAAGGCAATCACTTTCGTGCCACTCGGGCGGACCCCGGTGGTGACAGAACGTCGGCATGCCCGCCCGTTTTGCATTATTAGCATGGGTATCCCCCGGATGGGATAAGAAGCTTTGTCCGTGACACCTGCATTGCCGAACCTGTTGAGCAACCACGCGACTCCTGGGCTGGGCGATACTGTGGTCCATCGACACCCGTAATCGCTGAAGGCTCGCCGCACATCGCCCGTTGTCAACCAGGTTGATCGAGCCGGCAGTCACTCGATAACAACTAGCGTTGTTGCATGACCGAGCCGAACCACCCGCAACCACACCATGTTTTCGAGATCGTCGACACGATGGATCTCGATAAGCTCGCCGCCCTCTTCGCCGACGATGCGCGGGTGTCGTTTGGCAACGAACCCGCCTATGTCGGCCCGAGCGCGATCAGAAACGGCGTCAAAGGTTTCTTCGACACCATCGCGGGAATTCACCACACTCTGGTTCGGGTCTGGCGAATCGGCGATGACACGATCGCCCACGTCGACGCGACGTATCAAAGAAAAGACGGCACCGAGGTAACCCTGCCCGCCGCCACCGTCTACCACGCGGACGCTGACGGAAAAATTGATGACTACCGCGTATTCCTGGACGTGACACCGATTTACGCGTGACGCGCCGGGCTTAGGTCTCGGCGAACGTGTCGTCGGGCAGCGGATGCCTGCAGACCGCACGCGCCTCGTCGGCGCTGAGCCCGAACAGGCGCAGCACGCTTTCGGTGACGGTGTCGGCGGCGTGTGCGTCGTCGCGGCCCGGGTCGTCGCGCAGCAGCTTGCCGAGCCCTAGCAGCGCACCGCCCGCCATCGCCAGCGCGAGTTCCGGGTCATCGACGTCGAACCTGCCTGCGTCGACGCCGGCCTTGATATCGCGCAGCGCACGGGGTGCCAGACCGCGTTCGGACGACAGCAACGCCGGCCCGTGCGCCAACAGAATCTCACTCTCCTGCGGGCGCCGACGAAATAGCCGACCGGTCAGCCGGAAGCTCGCGGCGAAGGTTTCGGCCGGATCCGCGATCGATTCGGTGAGACGGTCCAGCATCGCCCCGTGGGTGTCGAGCACGTCGGCGACCGCGGCCTCGAACAGCTGCTCCTTGCTGTCGAAGTGGTTATAGAACGACCCCATCCCGACATCGGCGGCCTGGGTGATCTCCAGAACCGGCACGTTGACCTTGCCCTCGGCGATCAACCGCTGCGCGGCCTTGATCAGCGCCGCCCGGGTGCGCTGCTTGCGCCGCTCCAGGCGACTGGGCGGCTCGGCTTTGTCGGGCATCACGCTCACCCAAAGAGTATGCATCACTGTTGAGGATTTCGTCAGAAACCTTGACGAAGCCTTAGCCTCTATGTGACGATTTCGTCAGTTATGTTGAACTCCGAAGATCCACACCGCGACCTGCACAGCGAGCAGGGCGCACTCCCCGGCGAACACGCCGGACGGTCACCGAATCCGGTGATCAAGGTCGTCGACATCGCGTGGCTGGAGTTCGAGAAGCCCGACCTGACGCGCGCCGAGGCGTTCGCACGGGCCTTCGGGTTTGCGTCGTCACAACACGGTCCTGAGGAGATTGCGCTGCGTGGCACGCAGCCGGGCGCACCGTGCGTGATCGTGCGGCGGGGGCAGCGAACCCGATTCACCCGAGCGGCCTTTCGGGCCGGTGACGAGGCCGACCTGCTGCGACTCGCCGACAAGTTCGGTACCCGAGCGCTGCCGCTGCCAGAGACCATCGGCGGCCTGTCCGTCGACCTGACCGACCCCGGCGGGATGCCGGTGCGGGTGGTCGCGGGTATGCACGAACTGCCGAAACTGCCGGACCAGCAGCCCCACACGTTCAACTTCGGCGACAACGCGCGGCGCATCAACATCGGCCAGCGTCCCGCGCGCGTCCCCGCTCGAGTGCAGCGCCTGGGCCACCTGGTGGTGCAGACAACGAAGTACCTCGAAACCCTGAACTGGTATCTGGACAACCTGGGGATGGTCGTCAGCGACTTCTTGTTTTTCCCGGGGCAGCGCGACCGCGGACCGACCATGAGTTTCATCCGCTGCGATCGAGGATCAATGCCCGCGGATCACCACACGCTCGCGGTGGCCCTGGGGCCGGCCAACCGTTACATCCACTCGGCTTATCAGGTCAGCGATCT
This sequence comes from Mycobacterium montefiorense, assembly GCF_003112775.1. Taxonomy (GTDB): domain Bacteria; phylum Actinomycetota; class Actinomycetes; order Mycobacteriales; family Mycobacteriaceae; genus Mycobacterium; species Mycobacterium montefiorense. The sequence continues at coordinate 1,118,816 of NZ_BFCH01000018.1, forward strand.
CGATGCCCTGGCCGCCGGTGGCGAATACCTGCAGGAGCTTGGCTACTTCCGGTCCTGGGGAATCGGCAGGCATATCCAAGGAAGCCAGATCTTTGACTACTGGCGCGATCCCGACGGCTTTTTGGTCGAACACTTCGCCGACGGGGACCGATTCGACAACACCGTCGAACCCGGCTGGGCGCCGTTTAGCGCATCCGGCCTAGCTCAATGGGGCCCACCGGCAACCAAAGACTTCCTGGGAACCGACCTGAAATCGGCCGGCCACGAACTAGTTTCGATGATCGCTGCGCTTCGCGCCCGCAACGAGTTTGATATCAGCCGCCTCGTCGGCCTACTGAAAGTACCCACATCATGACCGTTTCCGTACTGCGCACTGCTGAGGCCTGGTGGCTCAAAACCGAAACCGGCGCCGCGAAGATCCACACCAGCGCGACCACCACTGGGGCGCTGTTGTCCGATCGGGCAGCAATCGAAGCCGCCGCAACCGCAGATACCGTCGCCGTGGAAGGCCTCGCGTTACTCTCCCCCGTGACCCGACCCTGCCGAGTGGTCGCTCAGATGACCAACTTTGAATCGCACGTCAGGGATGCCGGCATGGACCCGGCGTCGATTCCCCTGACGTTCTTCCGCAAAGCGTCGGCATCGATCAACGGCCCGTTCGACGACATCGTCAAGCCCCCGCACGTCCAGCTGCTCGACTACGAGGTGGAGATCGGATTGGTGATTGGACGGGCCATTCCGGTCGGCACAACGATTTCCGAGACGAACTTGGCGGAGTTCATCGCCGGACTGGTCGTCACCAACGATGTGTCCGCCCGCGATGTCCAGCTTCCGCAAACCCAGTTCTACGAGGCCAAGTCGTATCCGACATTCACCCCGGTGGGGCCGGAGCTGGTGTTGTTGACGGCCGAAGAACTCGCCCGCTTCGGCGATCTGCGGCTGCGTCTGAGCGTCGGCGGCGTCGAGCGGCAGAACGCGCTCGTCGACGGCGACATGTTGTATCGGCCGCTGCAGGCGCTGCAGGCGCTTACCGGATTCCAGGAACTCGCCCCAGGCGACCTGGTGCTGACCGGCACACCGGCCGGCACCGCGTTGCGCGCGCCGTCGAAGCCGGTGGCGATGATTGGAAACCTGTTGCCGACGACTCTCAAGTGGAGGATGTTCTTCAGTCGTCAGGCCGGCAACCCGAAGTATCTGCAGCACGGTGACATCGTGGCGGCCTCCGTTGCCACCGACGACGGCGCCATCGACCTCGGAGCACAGCGCAACGCCATCCGATTCGCATGAGCGTTAACGCTATTCGGCACATTCCCGTCGTTGTCGTCGGCGCCGGGCCAACCGGCATCACCGCCGCCACACTGTTGGCACAGTACGGCGTGGACAGTGTGGTTCTCGATCGCTGGCCCGGCGTGTACGCACAACCCCGCGCCGTGCATCTGGACGACGAAATCTACCGTGTGCTTGCCCGGCTCGGTATCGCCGACACCTTCGCCGCGATTTCGCGGCCGACGCTGGGTTTGCGATTGCTCGACAATCGATTCCGCGTCCTTGCCGAGTTCACCCGCGACACCTCCCTCGGCCGAAATGGCTTCCCGCAAGCCAACATGTTCGACCAGCCGGAGTTGGAGGCGGTGCTGCGGACAAACCTCCTGCGCCACCCGCATGCCGAGCTTCGCGGCGACGTCGAAGTTACCGATGTCGCCGAGGTCGGGACACGTGTGCGCGTCACCTTCACCGACCGCACCGACGGCACGGTGCACCAGGTCGACGCCGACTACCTACTGGGCTGCGATGGCGCTAACAGCTTGGTGCGCACCCAAATAGGCTCAACCGTAAAAGATTTGAACTTCCAGCAGCGGTGGCTGGTGGTCGACGTCGCCACCGATGCCGACCTGCGCCAGTGGGAAGGCGTGCACCAGGTATGCGACCCGGCCCGAGCAGGAACCTACATGCGCATCGGAGCGTCCCGCTACCGCTGGGAGTTTCAGTTGCGCACAGGCGAATCTGCCGACGACTTCGCCACGCTGGCCGCCTTGCGGCCACTGATCAGGCCCTGGACTACCGGCGTCGCGGAGGGCGATCTCACGCTACTGCGCGTCACGGAGTACACGTTTCGCGCTCAGATCGCGCAGCGGTGGCGCCGAGGCAACATTTTCATCCTCGGCGACGCGGCGCACCTCACTCCCCCGTTTATCGGCCAGGGTATGGGGGCGGGCGTGCGCGACGCGATGAATCTGGCTTGGAAGATTGCCGGGGTTTACCACGGAGCGCTCGCCCCGGACGTTCTGGATAGCTATGAGCAGGAACGCAAACCGCACACACGGCACATGATTCGCTTGGCACTCAACGTCGCTCGCGCGATGACCGGCGGCGCCCGGGTGGGCAACGTGCTACGCCGCCTGGTGCTGCCGCGACTGCGGCTGATTCCCGGCTTGCGCGACAAGGTCGTCGACTCCACCACGCCGGCACTGCCATCGTCCGCGTTGGTGTACGCATCGTGCCGGCTCGGCTGCCTGGCCGGCACGCTGTGTCCGAACCCGCTGCTGCACGATGGTCAGCGGCTCGACGATGTGCTGGGAGCCGGTTTCGCACTAATCACTACCCGCAGCCCTGGTGTCGCCGCAGCAGCCGCGATGCGGCAGTGCGGCGTTGTCCTGCTCGTTACGCGGCCAGGCGACGCGCTCGCGCAGTGGCTGCACGGTGGTCGCGCCACGGCTGCGCTGGTTCGCCCCGATCGGACGGTCATGCGCGCCGGACGCGACGTCGCCGCGCTGTGCGTATGGGCGTCCCGCGTCGTCGACGGCCGATTCGGCCAGACCCTTACGTCGGCCGGGCGACGATGACCGGCACTCGCACCGAGTGCAGCACCGTGTTACTGACCGAGCCCAGGATCAGGCCGGTGAGACCGCCCCGGCCGTGACTGCCCACCACCACCAGCTGCGCCTCCGTGGATTTCGCCTGCTGGATCAGCTGTTGGGCCGGCAGATCGCGGACGAGCAGCCGGCGCACCGTGACATCGGGATAACGTTCACACCAGCCCGCCAGGGTCTCGGCAAGACTACGTTCCGCTTCGCCCTCCACCGCCGCCCAGTCCAATCCCGGAAGCTCGAGCACGGCAACGTCGCTCCAGGCGTGCAAAGCCACCAGATCGACGCCGCGGCGCGACGCTTGGCCGAACGCGATCGCGATTGCGAGTTCGGAGGCCGGTGAACCATCGATCCCCACCAAGACGGGGCCGTGCAGCGGGTCCGGCAGATCTTCATCACGGATGACCGCCACCGGGCAGCTGGCATGCCGCACCACAGTCGAACTCACCGACCCGAGCAATCCGCGCGCCAACAATCCACGACCGGAGCTGCCCACGACAACCATCTCGGCCTCCGCGGACAACTTGATCAGGGCAAGCGCCGGAGTCGAATACACCGACTCCGTCCTGATGGTGACCTTCCGATGCTCCGGCATCGCATCCTCGGCCAGCTTGAGCGCATGAGCGATATTCCTGCGTGCCTCGTCTTCTAGCTTGACCAACAGCGAATCCGGGTAGGGAACCGGTGGATAGGTCGCGGTGGGAGTCACCACCGCGTGGAACAGGGTCAGCGGAATGCTGCGCATCGCCGCATTACGCGCCGCCCACACAACGGCAGCATTTGACGCCGGCGAGCCGTCGACCGCGACGACGATACCGAGTTGCTGGACAGGTGCCGACATTTCGTACTCCTTTCGTCAGGAGTAACGCTATTGACCCGCCCCCTGGCCGGTCGTGAGACTTTAGTCCCCAACCCGCGGGACTTCAGGGCCTTCGTGCGGGTGCCGGCGTTGGCGAGCAGTTCTCGCTGATGTTGGTCTCCACGCCGAGACTTGCTCAGCTGAACAGACTTTGCCCGATGTAGTGGCCCTCAGCGGGCGCGGGTGGCACCGCGAAGATAGCTGACCCGATGTGACGGATGTACTCGTTGAGCAGATCGTTGGCGCCGAGCCGATTCTGCAGACGTACAAAGTCTTGCGGATCTTTTTGATACGAGATGAACAGCAATCCGGCGTTCAGTTGGCCATTCGGGTCAAGGCCGTCGGTGTAGTTGTACGGCCGTCGACGGATCATGATGCCGTCGTTGTTTTCCCGGGCGGCCAAGCCGACGTGTGACAACGGATCGATGAGCGGGTCACCGTCGGCACCTTTGGCGGTAAAATTCGGTGTATCGAATTCGGACTTGCCGCTTAGCGGCGCCCCTTCTTCCTTGGTACGGCCGAAGATCTTCTGCTGGTTGCCGATTCGATCGACATCCCACGTCTCCAGCAGCATCCGAATCTTGCGGACGACCTGATAGGTCCCGCCATTCATCCAGGGTTGATCGCTGTTGTCGACCCAGACGAAACGTTCATACTCGGCGTCCGTGCTGACGTTGCGGGTACCGTCTTTGAACCCCAACAGGTTTCGCGGCGTCTGCTGACCGGGGCCGGCCGACGCTCGCCCGAAGCCCAGCACAGCCCAGAATGGCGAGACGATATTGCGGCCAAGGCGGGCCAGGTTACGGACGGCGTGGTAGCAGACTTGCGGGTCGTCTGCGCAGGCTTGTACCGACAAATCCCCGCCGTGCAGACGCGGATCCAGATTGTCTCCGTTGAGCGGCGGCAGATCGGTGAACACCGCTGGACGCCGCGCGGCTAGCCCGAACCGATCGCCGAACAACGACGGCCCCAACCCGATCGTGGCGGTGAGACTGGCGGGACTCAGCCCATAGGCCTCCCCGGTATCGGTGGGCGGCTGCACTTCGACCTGCGGCTGGACGTTTCCGATGGGCTTGCCCCGCTGCAGTACAGCGACGGCGGCAGACCAGCGTGCCAACAGCGCTTGTAGATCGGCGCGACCGGCGCCCGCGGCCAGCGAGAACGACATGAATACGGCGTAACGCTGTGGGAGCGTGGCGATTCCACCCTGGTGGGCCTGGCCGTAAAAGGGGTAGCTGCGACGTAGGTCGACGGTGTCGTCATCGCCATCCCGATGCCCGGTCGCCCAGGCATGGCCCGCGAACCCACCGCCGACGGCACCGACGGCGGTCCCGGTGAGCCCGGCCACCATCGCGCCGCCGAGCATCCGCCGGCGCGATACCGATGCAGCGTCGGCCGGCGTGGTGTCGGCGGAGTCGACCAGCTCGTCGTCGGCCATCGTCAGTTGGCTGAGACCACTTTTTGAGCGACCATCGAAAGGCTCTGGTGCAGCGGCTGAATCACCGCGGTCAGCTTCGATGCGTCGCTGCCCTGCAGCACGGGCGTGTAGGTTCGATAACCGCCCAGTGCCGACGGGTCGCGGTAGCCGTCCAGGACATTGAGCACCGCGCGGAACTGTTGGTCGATCTGATTGACCAGATTGGCATCGATCTTCTCCAGCCCCGGCCGCAGCGAAGCGTACGCTTGTTGAGCCCCTTCGACATTGCCAGAGAAGTCGACCAGGTCGATGTGGCTGAAGGCTTCCTCCTCGCCGGTGATCTTGGTGTTCTGCACCTCTTCGATCAAATCGCTTGCGCCGTTGGCCAAGTCCTCTGGCTTGTACTGTAGGCCAGCGACCACATCCTTCAATTTCCCTACGTTAGCCACCAATTCGGTACTCAGTGCCTTGGTGCCGGGAGTGATCGCCCCGCCCTGCCAGAGGTCGCGCTCGATGGCGTGGAAACCCTTCCACCCGACCTTCGCATCGACAGGAGTGGAGGTACGCATGTCGATCAGATAGTCCAGGCTGCCCGCGTTGTCGCCAACTGCGAAGCCCGGCAGCACAAAACCCTCGACGGTGGATTCCGCACGCTCGTAAAACAGTCGGGCTTTGGCGTAGGCGGCCTTTGAGGCGTCCAGGTTGCCGGATTGGATCGCCGCATCTAGCGCCTTCACGCCGTCACCGAGCTGACCGATCTGATTGACGATATATGTCGCATAGTCCTTGGTGCCCTGGCTCAGGATGCTCGCCACCGTGCCCGTCGGTCCTGGCGGTGCCTGACCCGTCACCGTCAGCGTTTGATATTCGGAGCTCGCACCCGGGCAGTACAGCTGATACGAGCCGCCATCCAGGGTGATTGTGAACGACACCGGGTTCAGGCCGGGAGCGAGGTTCTCCTTCTCCCCGACGATGCGCTGGTCCCTGAGCAACTCCATTTCGGTGATGCCCGGCGCACTGGTGTTGACCACGGTGAAGGTCACCGGCCCGGCCGGCACGCTGGTGGTGTCCAGTGCACAGCCGTCTTGTCCTCCGGAGTTCGCCATCGTCACCTTGATGGCGTTCGTCCCGCCGGGTTGATCGGCCTGCCTGGATTTCGAAGGGCTGGACTGCCCGTTCGAGTGGCTGCATGCGGCCACCGGCAGCACCGTCGCCGCAACAAGAACTGTTGCGGTCAGCCAGAATTCACGAGACCGGCACGTTGCCAGGACGGTGCGATTCGCTATCACTGGTTTTCCTCTCCTGTTCAGCTCGCGCGATGCCGCGCATCGAGATTATGGCGCCAACGGCACAAGCCAGCGCAAAGCACGCTAGTACCAACGGAAGCCAGACATTCCATAGCTGGCGCTCGGCGTGTTTCTGGGCGCTCGCGACGATCTCGGCCGCAGTCGAGCGGTCTTCGGCACCGGACGTCGACCAGTCCGTCGGTAGCCCGCCGAGGCTGACGGTCTTGGCCCCGGTCAGCCCGCCGCCGGTCAGAATCGCTGTGCGGTTGCTCGTCGCTTGCGCATTTATCACGGAATCGCCTTGCGCGAGCACGGTATACACCGTGGTCGTTGACCATTGGCCCCGAAACGGTCCTGGAGTGCGGCCAACCGCGAGTCCGACCGGTAGCCGGCCCCCCGTCATGCTCAGTAACTGATCCAGCGTGACCGCCTCCGCGCCATCGGCGCCGGCGGCCTCCGAGCCTTGCCACAGCTGTACCGGCAAGCCGTCCACGGTCTGGTCGCCTACCGGGGCAAGCGGAATGCTGCGGACGGTCGCGGTGCCCTGCGGGGTGACGGACAGCGCGGGTCCGGGCGATCCGGTCAGCAGCGACACCCGGGCGGTGTGGCCGGTCCGGTCAGCCACCGTGCGAGCGCGCACGCTCGGCGACGAGCTACCGGCCGGCACCGCGATCGCCAGCACCGCCGCAACGACGACCAGCGCCGCCGAGGCGGCCGCCAGCAACCGGCACCGAGTTCGCGGCGTCACCGCAAGGCGCGCGGGCCACAGGAAGGCGACAAGCACTGGCGCCGCATACAGCAGCCAGCCCAGCACCTCGATCAGGCGCGGGTCGGTGGGTATGCCGAACACGCCTGCGAGCAGCGCGCCCAAAACCGACTGGCTCGGTATCCAGGCCGAGAAGTCGAGCATCTGTCGCTGGCCAATGGTCACCCACCCGGCCTCGTGTGCGGTGCGCAACGCGCCCAGCACCAGTCCGGCGGCGATCAACACCAAGAACACTCCAGTGATCCGGAAAAAGCGGCCGAGATTGAGCTTCAGGCCACCGAAGTAGAGACCGATGCCCAGCACGATCGCGACCCCGATCCCCACCGCGCCGCCCAGCACGGCGAACCACCGGTTGCCGTGCGACGTTTCCGCGGCCGCCAACAGAAACACCGACGTCTCAAACCCCTCCTTGAGGACGGCGAGGAACGCCATCACAACGAGCGCGAGCGCACCGCCACGGTTCAGCGCCTGTTGAGCTTCGCGTTCGAGTTCTCCCTTGAGCCGCATGGCATTGCGGTTCATCCAGATGATCATCGACGTCACGAACACCACGGCTATGGCGTTGATGACGGTCTCCATCATTTCTTGCTGGGCTTGCGGCAGCGTGGCCGAGAACAGATCCAGGCCGACGCCCACCGCAATGCTGATCAGCACCGCCAAGCCGACGCCGACAAACATCGGACGGGTCGATTGCCCGTTCCGCTTGAGGAAGGCGGCAACGATGCTCACAATGAGCGTCGCCTCCAGGCCTTCTCGTAGGCCGATGAGGAATGTGCCGAGGAAAACGACGAATACGCCCTGCATGCGTCCGATTCCGGTCCCGCGCATCGGAACCTTCGACTTAGCCTAACCTAACTTTCGGTCGTAATTAAGGCATCGCTTCTGCCCGATCGTTCTGCCAATGTCGTAGGCAATGGACGTTTCACCGGCATAGGAGTGCACACGATGAAGATCGCCGTAGCCGGCGGGACCGGGAAAACGGGACGCCTCGTGGTCAAGCGCCTCACCCGCGACGGTCACCAGCCCGTCGTGCTTGCCCGTGGGCAGGGAGTCGATCTGGTGCAGGGGCACGGGCTCGACGACGCGCTGCGCGGAGTCGACGTCGTCATCGATGTTTCCGACCTCAAAACGACCAGCGCGAAGAAGTCGATTCACTTTTTCCGGACCGCAACGGCCAACTTGCTCAAATCCGCCGCACGCAACGATGTGAGGCATCACATCGTGTTGTCTATCATCGGAATCGACCGAGTGCGCAGCGCCTACTACCTGGGCAAGCTCGCGCAGGAGCAGGAAGTCATGGCGGGCCCAGTGCCATGGACCATTTTGCGCACCACCCAATTTCACGAATTTGCGCAGCAGATTCTCGATCAAGTGCCCGGGCCTATCGCATTGATTCCGCAGATGCAGAGCCAGCCAATAGCGATGCGCGAAGTATCGGACCGACTCTGTGAACTGGCGGCGGGCAGCCCACAACAGCAGATAGTCGAGCTCGCGGGACCAAAGGTGGAGTCCATGATCGACATGACCCGAAGGCTGATCGCGCGCCGAGGACAGCATCGCCCGGTGGTTCCACTGCGGCTACCCGGGCGTGCGTTCAGAGCAATGGCGAATGGGGCGCTGTTACCGCAGGCACCGGGACCCCGCGGCACTGAAACCTACGAGCAATGGCTCGCCGGCATCGGCAGCTAGTCCGCTTCGCCGGGAGGACAACAGATGTCAAAGACGAACCTGGGCAGGCGCAATGTCACATCTACCGACGTTGCGCCGTCATAGATGTCATGAACTCCTTCCTCTACCGCACGTGTCTGTTTGTGCTAACGCTGTCGGGCGTCTTTGTGGGCTGCTGGGCCTACTTCGCTCCGCTGAATTGGTACAACACTTTCCCCGGTATGGGCCTGCGATGGTTGCCTGTCCTCGGCCCGTACAACGAGCATCTCGTCAAAGACGTCGGCTCGATGTATCTGGCCTTGACCGTCCTGAGTGCCCTGACGCTCGTCTATCTCTCGAATCGGACGCTACGGATTGTCACAGCGGTGAGCTGGACGACGTTCAATCTGTTGCATCTGATCTACCACCTGACGATGCTGCACATGTATGGAACCCGCGACGCCGTCCTCAACGTGATCGCTCTGGGCGGGGTTCTGCTTTGCTCGATGGCGCTGGGTCTCCCAGCGCGGCCGAATCGGCCGAAATGAGTTCCCCCGAAACGCATTTGGCGCAAGACGTGTCCGGCAATTGGGCCGAGCCGATCAGCGGCCAGGCTCCGTCACGAAATCGATGAGTTCTTCGACTTTGCTGATCAGCGCGGGTTCCAGATCATTCCAGTCGCGCACCCGCGACCGGATGCGCCGCCATGCCCTGGCGACGTCGGCCTGGTCGGCGTGCGGCAAACGGAGCGCCTGGCACGCGCCGTGCTTCCATTCGATGTGACGCGGCACGTCGGGCCAGGCCGTCAGGCCGAGTCGCTGCGGCTTCACCGCCTGCCAGATGTCTACATAGGGATGGCCGACGACCAGGGTGTCGGGGCCGCCCGGCCCCCGGCGCACAGCCTCGGCGATCCTGGCCTCTTTCGAACCCGTGACAAGGTGGTCGACCAGAACGCCGAGCCGGCGGCCCGGGCCGGGGGCAAACTCCGCGACGATGCCGACGAGATCATCCACGCCGCCGAGGTGCTCGACGACGACACCTTCGATGCGCAGGTCCTCGCCCCAGACCTGGGCGATGAGTTCCGCGTCGTGGCGGCCTTCGACATAGATACGACTGGCTCTCGCGACACGAGCGCGAGAGCCGGGTACCGCGACGGAGCCCGATGCCGTCCGGCTCGTGGCTGCGGGCGCCGCGCGGCGCGGTTCGGTGAGGATCACCGGACGGCCCTCCAGCAGGTAGCCGGGCCCCAGCGGGAAGCCACGGACGTGGCCATGGCGGTCTTCCAAGTCGATGCGTCCGTACTCGACCCTGACCACCGCACCGACATAACCGGTCTCGACATCCTCGACGACAAGACCCAGATCAGCGGGGTGTTCGGTAGAGCGCGGCTTGCGCCGACCGGCAGCCAGCACGTCGGTTCCGTAGCGATCCATCACGCGGCAATACTAGGAACGCCCACGACCGAAACTCGTGACCGGCGCGCCCATGGATGGGCGCAAAGGAATCGGAAAGATTGACGCACTGGCTGTAAGGACCGCGTTGCTTTACCGAAAAAACGACGTGGCCGCTGCTAACTTACTTGGAGCGCTTGACGGCGCGAGGTAATGAGGTGGAAGCATGGGGATGCCCGATCTGGTGTCGAGGGCTGTCGCGTTTCTGCGCGCCGGCTACCCGGCTGAAATGCCGCTGAGCGGCTACCTGCCGATGGCGGCGCTGTTGCCCCGGCGCGTGACCGATGACGAGATCGTCATCATCGCAGGCGAATTCATCGCGCGGGGAACGTCTCCCATCACCGCCGTCGATATCGGAGTCGCGATCTTTCGGATCACCAACGCACTGCCCTCACTGGATGACATTCAGCGCGTCGAGCGTCGCCTCGACGTGATTGGGTGCGCGCGGCGCTAGTCCCCTGCGACTGGTCCCCCACACGCCTGAAGATAGTCGGCATAGTTCCAGGTCTTCAAGAACTCCTGACCCGCGAGCAATCCTCGGCGGTAGAGAGCATCGCGTTGTTCGGCGGTGATGTCGAAGTCGATCGGGCTCACCTCATCGGACGGAACGAAGATGGTGCGCCTCACCGTGCACGGATCGTCGATGTAGGCGTTGTCCTGATTGCTCACCAATGTCTCGATTGCGGCAATGCCCAACGACACCGGCCCATGCACGGGATGCGTGGGCGGGATGCCGGGCCGCGCCGATAGCCGGATCCCGAATGTCGGCCACCGCGGCTGAGCCCGGTCGAACAGCTCCACGGGAAAGCTCGACAACAAGCCGCCGTCGACCCAGGTGGCACTGCCCACCCGCACCGGCTCGAACACGTAGGGAATCGCCGCCGAGGCGTGCACCGCGCGTGCCACTGGGAATTCGTTCGGGTCGATCCCGTACGAATCGAGGTCCCACGGAATGCGGACCAACCGGCGCCGGGACAGATCACTCGCGGTGACGACCAGCGACCACGCGAATTGTTCGGGTCCCTCACCGGTGCGCAGGTCGCCGAAGGTCCGCACACCCAGGTCAGCGAGCAGACCGGCCAGCAGGTGCTCGAGATAGGCGCCGCGGTAGACGCCATCTGATACCAGCAATGAGAGTCCCCCGCCGATGAGTGGAACACGCCCGATTAAGTTGCGGTCCAAGAACTTTCGGTAGTCAAGCGAGCGCATAATCTCGGCGAGCCGGGTCAGCGGTTCGCCGGCCGCTTGCAGGGCTGCCACCAGCGAGGCAACGATCGCGCCCGCGCTTGTCCCGGCGACGCGAGGAAAGCGGTAGCCGGCCGCAGCGAGCGCGTCCACCGCCCCGACCAGCCCAATGCCCCGAACGCCGCCGCCTTGGCACACCAGGTCGACCGAGTCCGTGCTCACGAGAGCCGCTCGCCGTCGATCCCGAAGAAATGCAGTTGTCCGGGTTCCGGATGCAACCGAACCCTGCTGCCTTTCTGCGGCGGATTGTGACCGTCGACGCGCGCAACGACGTTTTGTGCGATTACCTTGCCGGCGTCCGCGATTCGGCCATACAGGTAGGCGTCCGCCCCGAGCTCCTCGACCACGTCGACCTCCATTTCCACCCCAAGGCTGCCCAGTTCAAAGTGTTCCGGACGAACCCCGACCACGACCTCACGTGCCGCGCTTCTGATTTCACGCGGCAGCCGGATCGGCCAATCCCCGAGCGAGACAGCGGAATCAACAATGGGGAGAGTGAACAGATTCATCGCCGGAGATCCGATGAATCCGGCGACAAAGACGTTGGCCGGGTTCCGGTAGAGCTCGCGCGGCGCCGCGAACTGTTGCAATATGCCGTCGCGCAGGACTGCGACACGATCGCCCATCGTCATGGCCTCGACCTGGTCATGAGTGACATAGACCGTGGTGGTTTTGAGCCGACGCTGCAAGGCGGCGATCTGATTGCGGGTCTGCACGCGTAATTTCGCATCGAGACTGGACAACGGCTCGTCCATCAAAAACACCTGTGGGCGTCGCACGATTGCGCGTCCCATCGCCACCCGCTGGCGTTGGCCACCGGAGAGATCTTTGGGTTTTCGGTCCAGGTATGGCTGCAAGTCAAGCAATTTCGCCGCGTCCAGCACCCGCTCGCGGATCTCGGCTTTCGGGGTTTTGGCGATCTTGAGCGCGAAGCCCATGTTCTGGGCCACCGTCATGTGCGGATAGAGGGCGTAGTTCTGGAACACCATGGCTACGTCGCGATCTTTGGGATCGACGTTGGTGACGTCGCGATCGCCAATCCGAACGCGTCCGGCGTCCAGGGTTTCCAATCCGGCCACCATCCGCAGCGAAGTCGTCTTGCCACAACCCGATGGCCCAACCAGAACCACGAACTCTCCGTCATCGACCGACAAATCGAGACCGTCCAGGGCCGGCCGATCCGCACCCGGATAGCGCCGCGTTGCCTGCTCGAAGCTCACCGAAGCCACCGTTACCCACTCATTCCGGTCACCGCGATACCACGGACGAACGAACGTTGGGCGACCGCGTAGATGATGACCAACGGCACCATGATCAGCATCGAAGCCGCCATGATGATCGGCCAGCGCGCGACGTATTCGCCCCGCAACCGGACCAGGCCCAGCGTCAACGTGGCCAGGCTGTTGCGCTGGAGCATCAGCAACGGCCACAGGAAGTCGTTCCAGACGTTGACCCAGGTGAGCACGGCGAGCACCATCACCGCGGGCCTGGCGTGGGGCAACAGAATCCGCCAGTAGATCTGCCACGGCGAGCAACCGTCGAGAATTGCCGCCTCCTCGAGATCGGTTGGCAGCGTTTGGAAGAACTGCCGCATGAGATAGGTGCCGAACGCACTGCCGAACAAGCCCGGCACGATCATCGACCAGGGAGTGTCCACCCAGCCGGCGATCCGCATCATGATGAACTGTGGGATCACGGTGACGGTCAGCGGGACCATCAGGGTGCCGAGGTACAACACAAAAAGCGTGTCACGGCCGCGAAACTGCAGGCGCGCGAAGGCATATCCGGCCAGTGAGCAAAAGAAGACCTGTCCGGCTGTGACGCATCCGGCATACAGCACGGTATTGAAGAACATTCGCCAAAAGGGCATCACCGCGAACACCTCGGTGTAATTCGACCACCGGGGGTGGGCAGGTAGCAGCTTCGCCTCGCTGATCTCACCTTCCCTTTTCAGCGAGCCCGAAACTGCCCAGGCAATCGGGAACAGCCAACACCACGCGATGCCGACCAGCGCAGCGTAGACCGGAACAGCGCGAAGCACGCTGCGCTTGACCACACGCTCAGCTAAGGCCACGGGATGCCTCCAAGGAACGCTGCCGGGTGATCCGCAATTGCAGCACGGTCAGCACCAGCAGGATGGCGAACATAACCCATGCCAGTGCCGAAGCATAGCCGAATTCCAGAAAGGAGAAGGCGTGCTGAAACAGCATGATGCCCAAGACATAAGTCGACGTTTCCGGACCACCGTTGGCCCCGTTGAGCACATAGACCACGTCAAACGCCTGAAACGCGTGGATGATTGAAATGACGACGACAAAAGAGATCGCCCCACGGATCAGCGGCAGCGTGATGAATGCGAATTGGCGGACTTCGCCAGCACCGTCGATCTTTGCTGCCTCGTAGAGAGTTTCCGGAACTCCTTGCATTGCGGCCAACAAGATGACGGTAGCGAACGGAACGCTCCGCCACACACTGATGGCGCACAGCGACGTCATCGCCCAGTCGGGGTCGACCAGCCACGGGACCGGGCCGAGCCCAACCCAACCGAGCATGATGTTGAGCAACCCATTGTCGGTGTTGAAGACGAACTGCCACACGACGGCCATCACCACCGACGAGATGGCGAGCGGCATGAAGACGATTGTCCGGAAAATCGCGATGCCCTTGACTTTTCGGTTCAGCACGCCGGCCACGACGAGACTGATGAGAACGGTCGGCACAACCGTTCCGAGCGTAAAGACCACAGTGTTGCGAATCGCGATGAGGAACAGCGGATCAGAGGTGAACAGATTTTCGAAGTTCGCCCACCCCACGAACTTTGGCGGATTGAACACATCCCACTGCTGAAAGCTCATGTACAACGAGAAGCCGAGCGGGAAGAGCATGAACACCGTGACCGCGAGCAGGTTCGGTGCGACAAACAGGCGCCCTGCCCATGCACGTCGGCGCCAAGGACGCAGTCCCTTGGGCAATGTCTCGCCGACCGGCGTGGATTCAGCGGTTGAGATCATGGGTTTCGCAGAACCTCGTCGACTGCGTTCGACAACCCGGTCAGCGATGTCGCCGGGCGGGAACCGCGCAAGACGGGTCCCATGTTGCGATCGACCAGCGCTGCGATTTTTTCCCATGCCGGCGTAACGGGCAATCCTTCGGAGTGGGAGGGCCCTTCGGTGAGCACGGCAAGGTTGCGAATCCTGTGGTGGGCGTTGGCGAATCCGTCCGACGCGAGCACAGACCGCAAGACCGGTACGAACAAGGATGTTTCAGCGATCACCGCCTGCCCGACGGGCCCGGTGGCGAACTTGACGAATTCCCACGCCTGCTCTTTGCGTTTGCTGGCCCCCGAGATGGACAGTCCGGTGGTGCCGATATTGGAGCAGGCGTTGCGCCCCTCGGGCAGGGATGGGCCTACCGGCAGCGGGGCGACATCGAAATCCAATCCCTCGGCCCGGATAAAGGTCTGGTATCGCCAGTGACCACCCAGCGCGATCGCTGCCTTGCCTGCGGCGAACAGATCGGGCGTCGACATCGACTGCACCTCGGAAGCGTCGGGTGCCACGTTGTGCTTGTTAGCGAGGTCAGCGTAGAACTGCACCGCCTCCATGAACGCCGGGTTGTCGAAGTTGAAATGCGTCGGGTTCCGCAGCGGCGTCGACCACGGCACGCCATTGTTCAACGCGAACAACCCGGCCGAGTAGTACGAGATAAAGGTGTTGACGAAACCCCACTGCGTGACCCGCCCCGATGCGTCCCTCTTGGTCAACGCTTTGGCCGTGTCCAGGAATTCGGCGAATGTCCACTTCTTGTCCCAGGCCGCGGGCGGGGCCGCGACGCCGGCGTCGGCGAAGAGCCGCCTGTTGTAGTACAAGTAGTTTCCCGACCACTGCTCCGGAAACGCGGATTGCCCGCCGTCGAAGGAGAACGTGTCAAACAGCCGCCCAACGCTGTCTGCCTTCAACTGGGCAGCAAAGGCTTGATCGCGCGCCAAGAAGTCGTTGAGGTTCTGCAACACTCCCCGGGCAGCTAACTCGGCATAGCTCAGCTCCCACGTCTGCAACACATCTGGACACTTACCGCCCGCGCAAAACGTGGACAGCTGCTGCATCACGCCCGGCCCAGACCGCACCGCCCGAACCTTGATGTCGGGATGGCGGCGCTGGAATTCATCGACGACACGCAGGCGCGCAGCCGCCTCGTCCGGGTTGGCGGCGAAAAAGAACGTCAAGGCGTCGTCGTCGGAAGCACAGCCGCCGACCCACGGCACCAAAGTCGCGGCGGTGAGCGCGCCAGCGCCTCGCATCAGGGTTCGCCGTCCGAACGGCTTACCGAGCATCGTGCTCCCGTTCTCGCCTCATCGCCGACGACCCCGCCGGCCATGTCTCATGTCCTTGGTACCCGATGGGGCTGAAATCTGCCTGACACGCCCCCGGCGGCAGCGCAAGAACGGCCCGATGCAGCTGGTCGGTGTCGGCGCTGATGTCGATGGCGTGGATGCGATTGGCGGCCCCGATGCCGAGCCGCAACAGGATCTGGGCGCGCCCGCGCGGCGCGATCACGACGCCGGGCACACCGTCGATCATCATGACGACACCGCGCCGTGCGCGGGTGGCGAATCGACGGGTCTCCTCGGCGACCTCGCGGGCTCCACGCAGCTCGGCGGGCACGTCGTCGGGAATCAGCAACCGGTCGACCCGGCGCACCACGTCGGGAGCCAACAACTCGAGCAAGGTCGCGATGTCACCGCCCCGGGACGCCGCCAGAAACGCCTCGACGACCTCGAGATGCTGGGCCAAGCGGCCGGGTTGCGCGGGCGTGCCCTGATGCAGTCGCGAACGGGCCCGACTCGCCAGCTTCTTCGCGGCCGCTGGCGACCGGTCCAGCACCTCGCCGATCGTCTCGGCCAGCAGCACATCCTCGTCTGCCGGTGCGGTGGCCGCCAGCCGATCGAATTCTCCCGCGTCGGCCAGCGGCTGCTCGGCGCGCCGCTTGCGAGCCCGAAGCTGATCGAACGCCTCGTGCGCGGTGATAGTCGTGAACCAACCGGTCAGGTTGTCGATGCCGTCGATGCCGTCGATGCCGGCCGCCCGGCTGGCCTTGAGCCATGCCGACTGCACCGCGTCGTCGGCATCGGCTATCGAGCCGAGTAGCCGAAACGCCACCGCCCGCAAGTGCTGACGATCCGCGTCGAACCGTTGTGCCAGATCGGCGAGGTCTGCCCGATTTTTGGTTGCGCTCATGGGGTCACCTTTTCCGCGCCCAAGTCGTCAAGAAGACGACCACATCGATCGAAGTCCCCGCCCCAAGCAGACCAGCACCATGACCCTACCGATTGTGCGCCGCGGCGCGCGCAGCAGCCAACCGGCTCGCCGGTGCGGAAATAGCTGCACCACAACGGATTGAACGACACAAAAGGAGCTGATTCGAATGCACACCGCGTCCCTGGTGATCACGTTGATCACCGCGATCATGAGCTGCGGGATCGCCGTCGCCGACTTCATCCCCGCGAGGTTCGTCCTGGCAAACTCCGCCGAGGTCGGTGTGCCGCGTTCGTGGATACGGCCACTGGGAGCGGCCAAGCTCGCCGGGGCCATCGGATTGGTTGCCGGGCTGCTGGGTTTACCGGCTTTGGGTATCGCGGCCGCGGCCGGCCTGGTCCTGTTTTTCGTCGGCGCCGTAGCGACTCACCTTCGGGCACACGTCGTGTACAACATCGCTTTCCCCGGCGTGTTCCTGTGCCTGTCGGCGGCGTGCTTGGCGTTGCTGGTAGCGCAGCGCTACTAACTCACGCGGCTTTTGACGGCTTCGTCCTGCTTCTTGGCGACGTCAAGCACGAAGTCCTGCGGCGCGGCGTCGTTGGGTCCGCTGTCGAACTCGAGGTCGACGACGACCTTGCCCTCGGCGAACACCACGTAGGTCACCGATTTGGTGTTATCGGGCGACGGGCCGACCACGATGATCCCGTTCGTGCCCACCGAGAACGGCTGCGGGGCACCCGTGACGTATTTGCTGAGCGAGGCGGGGCGATCTTTGGCTCCTTGAGCCGCCGCGGCCGGATCGGTGAAGACCACGAGGAGGTCGTCGATGGTGTGGGTCTTGGCGTTGTTACTGAAGGTCACCGCCACGCCGGCCACGCCGCCTGGGTTCTGTTGCGGTGGGCCCAATGTCGTGTCGGCCCCGATGTCGCTGGCCGAGATCAGCAAGTTGGAGTAGTCAGCCAGTGGCGCCGTTCCAGACGGAGCCGCGCTCGACGCGGACGACGAGGCTGACGAGCTCGACGACGCCGCTGAAGTCGACGAGGACGTCGACGACGACGATGACGATGACGACGAGGAAGATGACTTTTCGTCTTTGCCACAGCCTGTCGTGACAGTCAGCAAGGCAGTGATCGCCACCCCAACACCGACGGTTCTTACCACACTCATCGTTTGCCTCCGTTCCATGACAGCTATTTCTACGGCACCCATCACGTCCTCGGCAATACATGCGACCATGCGATTCGCGTTGTCACGCGAGCTGCGGTGACCTGCAAGCTCCACGGCGGTGCTGGTGAAGACCGAATCAGCACCCGCGGTCAGGCAGGAAAATAACGGATCTGGGTGATCGCTTTGCCCCGCCAAGCCACGTCGGCGAACATGACGCCGCGCCCGTGACTTGAATTGAGCGAGACGGCGACCGTGGATCCCGCACCGACCGTCTTGGTCCAGGTCGCCCCGTTGAGCGCCTCCGCAAACTCGGCGATATCGAGCGGATCTTTGTCACCCAAAGTAATTGTGGCAGAAGGCGATAGTGCGCGCGCAGCGATGGATGTGTCGCCACATGAAACAACGCCGAGGAAAGTCTGTACCAACCGCTTGTGCCGCGCGCCTGGCCGGCGAAAGCCGGTCAAGAAACCTGCGGTTCCCGACAGCCCCTGATTGCCCAGCAGAGCTCGCGACAGTGCCACGCCGGGCGACATCGCCCCCGATCCGGTTCGCAGGAACTGCAGCATCATCGCGGGCAACTCCCAATACGCCCGTAGACGATCAATCTGCCACTGCCCGTTCGCTTCTCGAAGGTCGTAGCGCAGAAACGCCGGAATGTACATCGTGACAGCCGAACCCATAGCCACCTCGAGCTCGAGATCGCGCAGCACGACAGTGCCGACGACGATGTCGAGATCGCGATGGAATGTGATGTCGCGCGGACCGATGAAGGTGTCGTAGAAATTCCCGATTTCTACGCGGCCCACATGCGGTCGCGAACCGACCGGGTCTTCGATTCGGCCGTCGCCGGTGAACAAACCCACCCATCCATCGCGGTCATGCGCGGCGGCCGCCCGTGGCGACCGTTCAACCGCGGCCAGCAGCGACTCTCTGTCCAGTGGGACCACCATCAGATGGCTCCAATCAATTCGACTCCGGCACTTCGCATCCCTGCCAAGGCTTCCGCGGCCGAAGTTGCCGTCACCCCCGCCGTCAGGTTGACCAACACCCGGGTGCTCAAGTGATTGCGTGCCGCGTCCTCGGCCGTCCTGCGGACACACTGGTCAGTGGCGATGCCGACGATGTCGACCTCGTCGACGCCGCGCAGCCGCAACCACTCGAGTAGTGATGTCCCGTGCTCGTCGGAGCCTTCGAAACCGCTGTACGCCGCGGCGTGCGCGCCCTTGCGGAAAATTGCCTCGATCCGCCGCGTGTCGAGGTCGGGGCAAAAATCCGCTCCGGGGCTTCCGGCAATACAGTGCGGCGGCCAGGACGACGAATAATCCGGGTGCTCGGAGAAATGGTCACCCGGGTCGACATGGAAGTCCATGGTCGCCACGACGTGTTGGTAACCGGGCTGGTCGGCTAGATAGTCGTTGATGGCGCCGGCCAGTGCGTCGCCACCGGTCACCGGCAGCGAACCGCCCGCGCAGAAGTCGTTTTGTACGTCGACGATGATCAACGCTCGCACGCGCTCCACCATATCGCCGTTAGCTGGGGCGATGTTTGTTTGCGACCTCGTCGGGTAACCCCCTGCCATGCTGATCCGCAGAATTGCACGGCCGCTGTTGTCGGTTGCCTTCATCGGCCAGGGAGTTGAATCGCTGCTCAATCCCAAGTCAGCGGCTGAAGCCGCAGCGCCCGCGGTGGACGGCCTGCAAGCGCTGCCGGACCAGGTGGCCCGCAGTATGCCGGACGACCCCCAGACGTTCGCGCAGGTGACCGCGGCCGTTCAGATCGGTGGCGGGTTGCTGCTCGCCACCGGCAAGCTGCCGCGGCTTGCGTCTGCCGTATTGGCGGTCACTGTGTTGCCGGCCAACTTCGGCAACTACTCCTTCTGGACCGAGGCCGACCCCGAGCGCAAAGCCGCGCTGCGGCGTGACTTCCTCAAGGACCTGAGCCTGGTAGGCGGATTGGTAATCGCATCCGCCGATACCGCCGGCAAGCCATCGCTGGGATGGCGTGGGCGGCGCGCGGCCGAGCGCCTTTCTGAGCGGGTGTCTTCAGCGCTACCAGGATCTGACGACGCGTTGCTCGACACGGACTTCGGCGACCTCGGCGAAAGAATCGTGCACGGTCTGCACATCGGCGCCGAACGTGGCCGCGAACTGGCCAACACCGCGGCCGAACGAGGCGCACCCTACGCCGAAGTGGCCCTTGACCGGGGCCGCGAACTGGCCAGCGTCGCCGCCGAACGCAGCGCGCCGCTGGCGAAAAAGGCACGCAAGCGGGGCGAAAAGTTTGCCGACGAGCTTGCCGAGAAGGCCGAAAAGGCGCGCAAGCGAAGCGAAAAGCTAGCGGAGGAGGCCGCCGATAGAGCCAAACCGCTGGCCAAGAAAGCCCGCAAGCGCAGTGAAAAGCTGGCAAGTAAGGCCCGCTACCGTGGTGGGGAGCTCGCCGAAACCGCACGTACCCACGGCAGCCAGTTTGCCGACGCCGCGCGGGAACGAGTCGGTTCAGAGGTCAAAAGCCGGCGGCGCAAGCTCCCGTGGTGATCGTCTAGACCGCGAGAAACTCGTCGATGATGGTCTCGACGTCTTGATCAATGTCGACGGCGACACCGGACTCGTCGGCCCCCAAGGGTTCCAACGCGTCGAATTGCGACCGCAGCAGTTCCGCCGGCATGAAATGGTCCGGCCTGGCTGCCAATCGAGCGCTGATCACGTCCGGTGAGCCGCGCAGGTAAAGGAACTCGACGCGCGGACAGTGCGCGCGCAGCTGGTCCCGGTATGTGCGTTTGAGCGCCGAACAACTCACTACCCCGCCGTCACGTTGGCCGGCTAACCACTCTCCGACTCTTTCCAGCCAGGGATAGCGATCGGCGTCGTCGAGCGGTTGCCCGGCACCCATCTTGGCGACGTTGGCCGGTGGATGCAGACTGTCGGCGTCCACGAAGGACGCGTGCAACCGTTGTGCGAGTGCAGAACCGACCGTCGACTTGCCCGATCCGGAGACACCCATCACCACAATGTGTGACGCCACGGCGGTCGGCACCGCGGCTAGGTCTGTTGCGCGACGTTACGATTCCATTCCATCCAGCCGACGCCGGTGCGGCCATCCGTGGTATCAATGCTGACCCAGGCGCGCGCGAACTCGCTTAGCTGTCCGTCGGGGCCGGTCAGCAGCACCGGTGCGTGGCCATGGATATCCACTTCGCCGCTGATCCCACCCGGGTTGAGACTCAAGCTCATCTTGAGCGGTAACCCGTTGTCTTGAAAAGCTCGTGGATTGGTCACGGTGTGAAGCTCGGTGACGTTTCGGTCGGGGTCCTGGATGTAGCCGATGCCCACCGGCGCAACGTTGGGAATGTTGATGTCCAACCCGTGCAAGTGGGTTCCATCGTCCAAGTGCAGCGCGCTCCACATCCAATCCATGCTCCACCAGTCGCGCACACCCCACGAGTGGTCACGCTGTCCCGGCACGGAATCCATCCGGTAGATGGTGTCGTGGACGGTGACGGTTCCCGTTACAGTGCAAGGGATTTCGTAACGCGTCGTCACCCGGTACTTGTACGGGGTGCCGTCGGTGGACCACACCAAATTCATCGTCATGTCGACAGGAGTTCCCGGATCTCCGCGCAATATGGCCGAGGGGTCCGAATAGGACTGACCCTGGGCACGCACATCGACGCGGTAAGTCTGCAGTGGCGCGCTAGCGGCATGGCCGATTTCAAAGGCGTCGGTGTGCAACACCCACGGGTCTGACGGCAACGGCATTTCGTAGTCGAGAACGGCGACCGTAGGAAGATCGGGTCCGCACAGCAGCACCTGAACCCAGGCCGCCTGCTGGTTCGCGACCAGACCGATGCGGAACCAGCCGCCGAATCCCTGTGCAGCATCCACGAAATCGGCATACCAACTCTCGCTCCACAGCGATTCACCGGTGGGGACATGTGCGAGTTCGTCGTCTTCCGAGGGTCGCAGCGGCTCCGGTGCCTCCGCATTCGGCAGCGTTGCCAACGCATCGGTATCGAGCACATGATCGCAGTGCCGTTGCAACATCGTCATGAACATGCGGTCGCCGCGCTCGGTGCGTTCCACCAATATCGACGAAACGATCGCCATCATCACGCCGAAAAAGCCTTGCCGGCGAACACCTTCGGCGACGTCGGCAAGCGTGATGGACGCCTGCGGCCCGAGTGCCTCGTGGTAGGCGCGTAGTAATCGGTCGTAGTGCTCCCGGCGATCTTCGGTCGGCAATGCGCAACCGAGGAAGTAAGCCAGGTCAGTCAATGCCGGTCCCCAGGAAACGGTCTGCCAATCGACCACGGTCAGCGCTCGGTCGGCTCCATCGACACCGAACAACATGTTGTCCAGCCGATAGTCGCCATGGACCAGGCCCTGCACCGCGTCCCGCTCCGCTTCGGCGGCCAGGTAGGCGTCGAAAGCACCGACCAGGCGCTCGCACACCATGCGGTGCGCCGGCGCGATCTGGTCGCCGTAACGGTCGAGGAAACCGGCATAGAGCGGCCCGATCATCGACTGGTTCAGCGGAGCATCCCGGTTCAGCCACGGCGCTTCCGCCAGTGACGTGTCGCCGAGCAGCGGACCGTGCAGCCGCCCCAACTCGACAACCCCGAGGGTGGCCTGTTCGATTGTGGCACCAGCGATTTCGTCACCGACTATCGCCGGTCCGGCGTCGCCGAGCAGCAGGTCGAACACTCCCGTCGAGGTATCGATCTCGGCGTGATAGCACGGCGCGATCGGGCCGCCCAGGCGTGGCGCGATATCGCGGTAGAACCGGACTTCGCGCTCGTAGAGGCCCAGTGCCAACCCCGTCTGCCGACTCACCGGATCGCTCGCCGCGACCTTCAACACCACCGACTCCGGTCCCGCGGCCCCATCGGTGTAACGCAGGCGCACGCGGTAGCACTCACTCATTTGGCCGGTACCGATGCGCTCGGTTTCGAAGTCGGCGACCTCTCCGGCGCCGAGCGCGGTGGTCAGCCACGAAGCCGTGAGATCACTGGGTCTTTCGACTGGCTGGGTCTCCATTGACGTCCTCTGCCCGAATTTTGTCGCTAACGGCTTTCCCGTGCCAGGTCAGCGTGCCAGGTCACTGCGCCAATGAGAAGCCGGCCCACGCCATCCGGCGATTCGGGTGCGGATCGAACTCGATACGCCATTTGCGGTCGAAGACCATCACGGCGCGGTCGTCGGCGGTGTAGGCGGGCCAGTCGTCACCGGGGACGCCGTTGCGACTGAATGCTCGCCAACGACGCTGCACCTGGTTGCTGACCCGCAACGCGGCGCGCTGGTCGGCCGCGGCGGTCAACAACGCGCCGACCCGCGTCCGATAGAAATCGAAAACGGCGAGCAATTCGGTGGCATGCGTTGCTCCCAAACCCGACCAGCGCAGCATCCGCGGTGCGTAGTCGTAGCGGTACAGAAAGGTGGGCGAGTGACTGCTGTGCGCCTCGGCGATCTGCCAGGCGGCCGAGCTGAAGGCGAAGTCACCGCCGAGCTGGATGCACGCCGAGGACGACGGATAATCCGGGTAGGCGGCGGTAATGCGTTCGCGCGCAGCCGGTTCCACGTCAGCCAGCAACTCTTCGATCATCGATTCGTTGGTGGGCAACATTCGCAGGAAGCGGGTGAACAACCTGCCTTCCTCGGCGTTGGTACCCACGATCAGCGGCACCCGATGCGCCCGACCACTCTGCATCGCCTCGACGGGGTCTTCGGGCAGGTAATCGTCGCCGATCACCGGCCCAATGGGAAAAGCACCCAGCCTGCTCTCCATGCCCTGATCGATCAGCCGGTGTTGGGTCTCGACGAGTTGGGCCGATGATGCCTGCATCAGTGCATTGGCGGCATCCCCGGGTCGCGCGCCGAGCAGGTTGGCAAACCGTGTCGCGAACTGGGCCGAAATCTCCTTCGACCGCACCAGACCCGACGCCGGGCTTTCGGAGATCGCCCGGGCGAACAGGCCCTCGGCGGCCGGCACGGCCAACAGTGTGGCGGTGATGCACGCACCCGCGCTCTCGCCGAAGATGGTGACATTGCCGGGATCGCCGCCGAATCCCGCGATGTTGTCGCGAATCCATTGCAGCGCCAGCACCAGGTCGCGCAAGTACAGGTTGCTGTCGATGGTGATGTCCGGGGTGGACAGCGACGACAGGTCAAGACATCCCAGCGCGCCCAGGCGGTAGTTCACCGACACGTACACGCAACCACGACGAGCCAATGCGGCGCCGTCGTACAGCGGGGTCGCCGAGCTGCCCAGGATGTACCCGCCGCCGTGAATGAAAACCATCACCGGCAACGGTTCGGTCTGGGCGTCTTCCGGCGTGACGACGTTGAGGGTCAGGCAGTCCTCGCTCATGGACTGGTATTTGCCCACACCCAGCAAGGTGTAGCGGCGCTGCTGGGGCGCGCAGTCGGTGAAGCCGTGGCAATGACGCACACCCGACCAAGGCGCAGCAGGTTGCGGCGCCTTGAATCGCAGCCGCCCGACCGGCGGCCGTGCATACGGAATGGAGCGCCAGCGGTTGACGCCGCCGCGGGTAAAACCTTCGACGGTGCCGTTGGCGGTGCGTGCGCGGATAGTGCGCTCGTGCATACGCCGACGGTAGCCGACACTACGTATGTAGGGCGCGCGGAGCAGCTAAATCCAAGGTGTGGCGGTTAGCCTGGCGGGATGCGAATGACCGTGCTGGTCACACTTTCGGTTCTGGTTACCGGATGCTCGCACTCGGGCGGCGGCCAGCCCGGGCAATCGCAGACCCCGAACACGACGGCGGTTTCCGGTTTTTCCCCGACCAGCACGGTCTCGCCGGGGAGTAAACCCCCGGGTCCAGGAGCTCCACCAGCGGCCGGTGCGGCGATCTCCGACGTCATCGCATGGATCGAGACAGGCCATCCCGCCGATCCGGCCCGCTATCGCGCCGTCACGCGCGACGGTGTCACCACGCAGCTGGGAAATGACGTCGCCTTCACCGTGACGGCCGCCAAAGTCGCATGTACGACGGATTCCGCCCACACCGGCGGCACGCTCACCTGCCTGGTCGACCTGACCAATCCCCCGCCCCGGCCGGAAACGGCCTACGGCGAATGGAAAGGCGGTTGGGTCGACTTCGACGGGGCGACCCTGAGAGTCGGGGCGGCCCGCGCCGACCCGGGTCCATTCGTCAACGGCAACGGGGCCGAGTTGGCGGGCGGCGACACGCTGTCCTATGACGACTACCGTTGTCGCGCCGATCAGACGGGCCTGTTGTGCGTGAATTATGCCCATCAGTCGGCCGTACGGATCAGCAGCGCCGGAATCCAGCAGTTCGGCTGCCTGCGGTCGGTGCCGCCGCCCGATGGCATCGGTACCGCGTTCGGCTGCTGAGGACCTGTTGCTGCTCCGATCGGGGCATAACGGGCGCGCCGGTGGTGTTCAGTACGTCGGATCAGGACGAGGAGCGCAGCCATGACCACCACAATTCCCACTGTCGACCTTGGTGACGGACTCACCGTCAGTGCGATCGGGTTCGGCGCGATGCCCTTGACCCCGATCTACGGCGCGGTCGACGACGCTGAATCGCTTGCCACGCTCAACCATTGCCTCGACGCAGGTGTCACCTTCATCGACACCGCGAACATTTACGGCGGTGGGAGCAACGAACGGCTGATCGCGGAACTCTTGGCGAATCGGCGGGACGAGGTCACTCTCGCAACGAAATTCGGCATCGACGGCAACCCGGCAGCGGGCTCACGTGAGGTGAGGGGCGATGCCGCGTATGTCCGTCAGTGCATCGACGAAAGCTTGCAACGACTGAACACCGACGTCGTCGACCTCTACTACATGCACCGACGTGATCTCAAGGTGCCGATTGAGGAGACGGTCGGTGCGATGGCAGAGCTGGTGACGGCCGGCAAGGTGCGCCACCTCGGATTGTCCGAAGTGACCGCCGACGAATTACGTTCGGCCGTCGCGGTACACCCAATCGCCGCCGTGCAAAGCGAATGGTCGGTGTGGAGCCGCGACGTCGAACGCAACGTCGTGCCGGCCGCCGCGCAGCTGGGTGTCGGCTTCGTTCCCTATTCGCCGCTGGGACGCGGCTTTCTCACCGGGACGGTCCGCTCGGCCGCGGATCTGGCGTCGCCGTCCGACTTCCGCCGCCGGATGCCACGGTTCGCGCAGGGCGCCCTTGATGCCAACCTCGCGGTAGTCGACGTCGTGACCTCAGTCGCGGACGAGCAGGGCGCAAGCGGCGCGCAGGTCGCCCTGGCCTGGCTGCGTGATCGCGCACAACAGCTGGGCGTCACCAGCGTGCCGATCCCCGGTACCCGACGGGCGACGCGAGTGGACGAGAACGCCGCCTCGCTGACGGTGAACCTGACACCAGAGCAGTTGGCGGTGCTCGATTCTGCCGGTTCCGTGGTTGCGGGCGACAGATTCGAAGACCTCAGCTGGGTGTCGGCGGGGCGAGAATAGCGTCGCTAATCCGGTTGCTCGGCCATCAAAGTGGCGAAGAGCTCGGCCATCTCGTCGGCCGGTCCGCCGGGCACGGTGTAACCGGCTTCGTCACGGATCTCCGCCAGGTGGTCTCGCACATCCTCGATTGACAGTTCGGGACTGCGGAAGCCCCGGGTTCGCCCGATGAAGAATCGGGAAACATGGCCTGCACCAACGGTATAGATCTCACCCGACACCGGGCAATCACGATGGATCAGGAAGGCGGCCACGGGAGCCACCAGAGCCGGATCCAGCTTCTTGAGGTATTGGTTCGTCAGGTCGTCCAGTACGGCCTGCGCCGCCGCGTCGGCCGGGGGTGCGGCACCGTCGATCGAATGCGTCAGCATCCGGGTGTAGGCGATCGGGGCGACGGCATTGACCTTGATGTTGTGATCGGCGCCCTCGGCGGCCAGCACGCGAGTGAAGCCGATGAGTCCGGTCTTGGCCGAGCCGTAATTGCTCATGCCCGGGGCGCCCAGGATTCCAGCCGCCGACGTCGTGTTGAGTATCCGCCCATATCCCTGCTCGCGCATGGCTTTCCAGGCTGGAATCGTCACATGAAACGCGCCCCTGAGGTGTACATCAAGCAGAGGCTCGAATCGATCGGAGGTCATCTCCTCGAACGGGAAGTCACGCACGATGCCCGCGTTATTGATCACGATGTCCACTCGGCCCCAGGTGTCCAGGGCGGTGTCGATGATCGCCGCTCCCCCTTCCGGGGTGGTCACGCTGTGGCTGTCGGCGACGGATTCGCCACCGAGTTACCGGATTTCGGCTGCAGCGGCCTCGGCCGCCGTGGTGTCGGAACCATCTCCGGTCACCGAACCGCCAACGTCGTTGACCACGACGCACGCCCCGCGGGATGCCAGCAGTAGGGCGTACTCTTTGCCCAAACCCCCGCCCGCGCCGGTGATCACGGCAACCTGTTCGTCGAATCGCAGCTCGTTCGTCATCGCATCCTCACCAGCTGACCGGCAGCTCTTTCATCCCGTAGATGTCGGCTTCTTTGAACTTCAGGTCATCGGGAGCGACCGCCAGTCTCAGCCCGGGCAAGCGCCTGGCCAATGTGGCGAACGCCGCCTGCATCTCAACTCGAGCGAGATTCGCCCCAATGCATTGATGCACGCCGTAGCCAAAGCCCAAGTGCCCGCGAGTATTTCGCTCGACATCGAAGGACTCCGGATTGTCGACGAACTCGGCGTCCCAGTTCCCGGCGGGAATATTCATCAGGACCATGTCGCCGGCGCGGATCAACTGACCGCCGAGTTCGAAGTCCTCGGTAGCCACCCGGTCCACCTGGCTGTGCACGATGGACAGATAGCGCATCAGCTCTTCGACGATGTTGGCGACTACGGCGGGATCGTCGGTGTCACCGAGTCGCTTGAAAATCTCGGGACGCTCCAGCAGCGCAACCGTTCCCAGTGAAATCATGTTGGCGCTGGTCTCGTGGCCGGCGACCAGCAGGGTCATCCCGGAGAAGGCCGCGGTCTCGCGGTTGAGCTGACCTGTCACGACGTAGTCGGCGACCAAGCGGCTCATCAGGTCGTCAGCCGGATCTTGTTCCTTGCGCGCCACTAATTCCAGGAGGTAGCCAAACATCGCAGCACCGGCCTGTGCCTTTTCGTCGTCGGATGCCTTCGTATCCAGCCCAACCGCGGTGTATTGCTGGAAGGACGCGAGATCCTCGGATGGCACCCCCAGCAGTAAAGCGATTACCAATGACGGCACCGGCAAGCCGAAGTCACGCACCAGGTCGGCTGGCGCCCCGTTGCGGATCATCTCGTCAAGATGATGGTCGACCAGTTCCTGGATCTGGGGCCGCATCGCTTCGCAACGGCGGAAGGTGAAGTCGCCGGTCAGCATGCGCCGCAACCGATGATGCTCGGGGTCGTCGACCCGGGCGAACATGACCGGTGTGTTGTCCGTGTTCTTCTGCCTCAGATATTCGGGGATGGTGTCGGCGGACAGACGCGGGTCGACCAGCGCCGCCCGGATGTCGTGGTACCGGCTCACCACCCAGGCCGGTTGGCCGTGGTACGCCGCCCGTCGTAGTCCAGGGTCCTGGCGCCAGTTAACGAACTCAGCCGGGGGATGCAGCGGGCAGTGCGCAGCGCGCGGCACAGGTATTACCGGAAGATCCGTGTCGGAGCTCAGATCGGAAATTGTTGACTTCGTCACCAGCTCACCGGAAGTTCTTTCATGCCATAGATATTGGCTTCCTTGAACTTCAACTCCTCCGCCGATACCGCGAGTTTGAGCCCAGGTAGCCGGCGGGCCAGCGTGGCGAAGGCGACCTGCATCTCGACGCGGGCCAGATTGGCGCCGATACATTGGTGCACGCCGTAGCCAAAGCCCAAGTGCCCGCGAGTGTTTCGGCCGACGTCGAAGGATTCGGGATGGTCGACGAATTCCGCGTCCCAGTTCCCGGCAAGCAGGCTCATCATGACGTACTCGCCGGCGCGAATGAGCTGGCCGCCGATCATCAGATCCTCGGTCGCCACGCGATCGACCTGGCTGTGCACGATGGTCAGGTAGCGCATCAGCTCTTCGACGATATTGGCGACGACTGCAGGATCGTCGGTTTGGCCGAGTCGCTCGAATGTGTCGGGATAGTCCAGCAGCGCAACAGTTCCCAGCGAGATCATGTTGGCGGTGGTTTCGTGACCGGCCTGCATCATGATCACAGCGTTCATGGCCGTGGTGGCACGGTCGAGCTGACCCGTCGCCACGTATTCGGTGACCAGGCGGCTGATCAAGTCGTCGCCGGGTTCGCGCGCCTTGCGCTCCACCAACTCCTCGATGTAGGCGTACATGGCCCCGAACGCCTGGCCCTTTTGCTCGTCGGTGGATTTCTGGTCAAGTCCGGTCGTGGTGTTGAACTGGAAGAGTTCGAGGTCCTCGGGCGGCACGCCCAGCAGCAGTGCGATCACCATTGACGGCACCGGCAAGGCAAATTCACGCACCAGATCAGCCGGAGCACCGACGTCGATCATCTGTCCGAGATAAAGGTCGACCATGTCTTGAATGTGTGGCCGCATCGACTCGCAACGCCGGAAGGTGAAGTTGGTCGTCATCATGCGCCGCAACCGTTGATGCTCTGGATCATCGGTGCGCGCGAACATCACCGGGACCTTGTTGTCTTCATCCTTCGGCATGATCGAGTCCGGAATGGTCTTCGCGGACAGGCGCGGATCGACCAGCGCGGCCCTGATGTCCTGGTACCGGCTCACCACCCAGACCGGATTGCCCTGAAACATTGCCTTTCGCAGCCCGGGTTGTTCCCGCCAGTCGACGAACTCGGACGGTGGCGCGAGCGGGCAACGTCCGGACCGCGGTAGCGGCAGCACGGGAAGATCGGCGTCTGAGCGCACTTCGGAAGTTGTTGACATAACCTGCGTTTCCCATTAAGTGTCAGATGTCTGCCAGTTATGCAGTTTAGAGTAGCGCATAATTGGCAGTCAACCGTCAGATAGGCTGTCCCGATGACCGCGGTCGAAGACCGGCCGTTGCGGGCCGACGCGGCGCGCAACGTCGAGCGGATCCTGCGCGCGGCGCGCGAGGTCTATAGCACGATGGGGCCCGACGCCCCGGTGGAAGCGGTCGCACGCCACGCCGGTGTGGGTGAGCGAACGCTCTACCGCAGGTTTCCGGCGAAGGCCGATCTGGTGCGGGCCGCGCTGGATCAATGCATCGCCGAGGACCTCACGCCGGTGATCGACAGCGCTCGCCGCAGCGAAGACGCGCTGCGCGGCCTGACCCAACTCATCGAGACGGCGATCTCCCTCGGCGCCCGGGAGCAGAACCTACTGATCGCCGCGCAACGGGCCGGATCGCTGACCGCCGATATCTCCGACTCGTTGCTTGACGCCCTCAACGAGCTTGTCCGCCGGGGCCAACAGTCCGGCATCGTCCGCACTGACCTGGTCGCCGAGGATCTGCTGCGGCTGATCGGCATGCTCTACAGCGTGCTGTCGACAATGGAGGCGACCAGCGACGGTTGGCGACGCTATCTCGCGCTCATTCTCGACGCGATATCGACCGGAGAGCGACAGCCGCTGCCTCCCGCGCCTCCTCTTCAGGCCTCTGAGCCGAATAGCTGGCCGCTGTAAGCGCGTTAGTTGATCGTCACCCGGCGTCGACTTTGACGTCGCGCCACATTCGGAAAAACGGTGTCCCGTCCGGCAGCAGGATTTCGCACGGGCTCATGTCGCGGTAGCCGTGGCGGCGGCATAGCCGGGCGCTGTTGTGGTTGCTGGCTTCCAGGTACTGCGGCGAACCGACGGCGTCCAACTCTTCGTGAAAGTGTTCGAGCAAGGCACTGCCCAATCCGCTGTTCTGCAGGCGGGGATCCACCCCGAGAAATGCGAGTTGCCAGTGCGGCTGGGCGGGGTGGTGTTCGTCGAACAAGGCGTCCAGAGCTTGGAAGCGGTCCAGATATTGACCCGCTATCTCGGGCAGGCGGCGGTCATAGTCGGCTATCTCCGGTATTTCGCGGCTGCGGTCAAACCAGACGGCTGCAGCTGACAATCCGTCAGCCTTCTCGATGACGTCGACGCGGCCGTGTTCTAGCGCATGTCGAGTATGCAGAGTGAAGTAGTCACCACATACGCGTGGCCGATCGATCAGTGGCGGGGTGAGGTAGGCACTGGCGTCAAGATCGTTGAAGGACAACGCAATCAGTGCGCCTACCGCATCAATCTCATCCTGGCGGGCACGACGAACGTTCGCATTGGGCACAGCAACTCCTGGTGATCGGGTGGGAAAGTGAAGGCCGCGGTGTTGTCGAGCAGGCGTTACACATCCATCGTCAGTGCGTCGTCGGCGCCGATCAGCAGGCGTCCGTAGACCTCCTTGCCGACCTCGGGTGAAACGAAGGCGTGCCGTCCCGCGATCTCGGCATCCCGCCAGATCTGGCTGAGCGCGTTGGCGTCGGCGAACGATCCGGCACCGTTGGTGGTCATCAGGATGTCTATCCCGTCCTTGACGAGTTCGGCGACGATGCCCGCGTCGCTGCGGATGCGTCCCCGCGTTATCAGGTCGGGCAGCTCACCGCGGGCGGCAGCATTGTCGACGTCGGCGGTCGCCTGCCGCATCAGCAGCTCGGCCAGGTTGAACTTGGTGGCGGCGACAGCCACGCCGATTTGATGTGTTGGTGAGTTCTTGGCTGCCGTGTACTTGGTGTAGGCGACCGCCTTATTCGGAAGCTTCTGCAGAGTTAGCTCCATCGCATGGCGGGCCAGCCCCAGCTGCGCACCGACGAGGATCAACGCGGTGACTGCGATGAAGGCCATGTTGGAGTTGCGTTCGTTGACCTTATGCGGCGTGGCGAAGTTCGCGTCCCGCATGGCGACGAAGCGCTGGACTCGGTGATCGGGGACAAAGTGATCCTCGACGACGATCGTGTCGCTGCCCGAGCCCTGCATGCCGGCGACGAACCAGGTCGGATTGATGGTCCACGCCTCCTTGGGAATGAGCGCCAGCGCGGGGTGATTCTCGTCCTCGACGTCGAGCGAGAGCCCGACGGTCGCCCAGTCCGCGCCGAACCAGCCTGACGAGTAGGGCCATTGGCCGCTGACCATGTAGCCGCCGTCGACCCGAACCGTCTTGCTGAAAGGAGTGAAGATCCCGCAACACGTCGCGTCCGGATTCGCCCCGAACACTTCATCCTGGGCCTCTTGGGCGAACGTGGTCGCGAACCACGTGCACAGGTTGAGCAGCGCGACGACCCACGCGGTGGATCCGTTACCGCGGGCGACCTCCGCGATCGTCTCAATGGCGGTGGCTAGGTTCTCCTCGTAGCCGCCGTACCGACGCGGTACGAACACCTTGAACAGACCCTGTGCTTTCAGCGCGGCCATCACCTCGGGTGCCACGCGCCGGTCGGCAGAACTTTGCTCGGCATATTCGCGAATGAGCGGTATCAATGCGCTTGCCTTGGCGACGACTTCGCAGTTCGGCCGTGCCGCATCGGTACCGATCACATCGACCGGCGTCGTGGGTTCGAGTGTGTGATTCATGAAGTTCTCCTCGACGGTGAAATGCGTGTAGTCGCCGCCAATAAGTGACCGGCGTCACTCGAATGGAACGATCCGACGGCAGTCCAATTGACGTTAATGAGAGCGGAGGGGCCCCGAAATCCGCTTTGCGAGATCGGATGTCCGATTTCGGAAACGCCCGAAGATGCTTTGACAGATCTCCCATTGAATGAGGTTGGCGATGAAAGATCAAGCGCTGCAACATGTTAGCGACCGGATAAGCGCCCACCTGTCGTCAACCGCTAAGGCCGATGCCGGCATCCACTGCGTCACCGAGGACTTCGACGAATTTCGGGTCAGCCTCGACAGCGTGTTCTACTCGGCGAACATCGACCCGACACGCGAGCAGGACCGCGTCTCGTGCGCACAGCTGTCCGCCGTCAGATTGAAATACCTCACGATCGGACTGGTTCGGTTCGGGAACGAGGTATCGGTAGACCCCGGCGACCTTGGCGCCTACCACGTGAACGTGCCCGTCTCGGGCGAGGTGGTCTCGTCGTGCGGTGAGCGGCAGATGATCGCAACTCTTGGACGTGCAGCGGTATTCACGCCGCACGAGCACACGGTGCTCCCAGTCTGGGGTGCGGACGCGGCGCAGATTTGTATCAAAATCGACCGCGCCGGCGTCGAATGCGAGTTGGCGCGCATCTTGGGTCACCCCGTCGATAAGCAAATCCGCTTCGATCTCGAGATGGATCTGATGAGCCCGGCCGGGGCCCGATGGCTCTCGATGGTCACGCTACTGATCGAAACGCTCGACGATTCGCGGCCGATCCGCACCAAAGGTCTTGCGACTCATGTCGAATACTTGGAGCGATCGCTGATCTCCGGTCTGCTGGTCCAGCAGCCACACTCGATGACGTCTCAGATCTACGCGCCCGTCCAGGCTCGCAACCCCGGGGCGATTCAGAAAGTCCTCGATCACATCGAGTCCAGGCCCGGATCGCAATTCGCGGTGAGCGATCTCGCTGTCGTCGCCGGGATCAGCTCACGCCATCTGCAGCACTTGTTCCAAGAACAGTTCGGGATGTCTCCGATGACGTACGTGCGCCAAGCACGTCTTGACGGTGTGCGTCGAGAGCTGCAGCGCGGTGTCGACGACACCCAGATCAGCGCCGTTGCGTTCAGCTGGGGTTTCAACCACTTAGGACGGTTCGCCCAGCACTATGTACACAAATTCGGTGAGTCGCCATCGCACACGTTGCGTGCTGGCTTGAAACGTAGCCAAGCGCGCCGATGAACCTCGTCGCCGAACCGCTGTAGGCGGTTTAGTTGATCGTGACCCCGGCGTCGACTTTGAACTGAAGCCCCGTCACATATCGGGATTCATCGGAGAGCAGGAACAGCACTGCGTTGCTGACATCGGCGGGCTCCACGGCCGGCGTGGGCATGGCATTGACGAAGATGGGAATCAGGTCAGACCGTTGCTCACCCAGGAGCGGTCCGAATGACGGCGGAACCATCCCGGTCAGCACGCCGGTGGGAAGCACGGTGTTGACCCGCACGTTCTGTGCCGCAAGTTCATTCGCCAGGGCCAACGTCAGGCCGACAACGCCGTGCTTGGCCGCCGTGTAGGGCGTCTGCAGCGGAAAGCCTTTGATGGCACCGGCCGAGCTGACGTTGACCAGACTGCCTCCACCCTGGTTGAGCAGGTGGGGTATCGCGGCCGCGCAGGTGTTCCACACCCCGATCAGATTGACGTCGACAACGGTGCGCCACTGATCGGCAGTTGTCCTGTCCCAGGGCGCCACCGTCAACACGCCGGCGTTGGCCACCGCCCCATCGAGTCCCCCCAGCTCGTCGACGCCGTCATCGACCGCGGCGCGCAGCTGCGCCTCGTCGCGAACATCGACGACGCAACTGACGCAGCGGCGGCCGAAACCTTGTACCAGCCTTACCATTTCGGCCAGGTCGTCTTCCGTGACCATCGGATACTCGATCTGCGGCAAGGATTGGCAGATATCGATCAGGATGAGATCCGCGCCCTCCTCGGCAAGCCGCAGCGCATGGCCGCGCCCCATACCGCGGGCAGCGCCGGTGATCAGAACGCGTTTACCGGCGACGCGTCCGGGCAGTGATGTCGTCATGCCTCGATTCCGGCTACTGCTCGTTCCACATCAGGCCACGCATCGTCGCGGAGAGCGGGATGTCCTCCACCCCGATCAGTCCCTGGGGTGCGCGGCACACCCAGTCGATCGCATTGACGGCCCGACCGGCCGTCGAGATGCAGCCGGCATCAGTGGAATCGAAAAGCGGATGTGAAACGTGGGTGTTGATCTCGACACGGGGTTCCCCCTCCACGACCACCCGATGTACGCCGGTGTGACCATCGGGCGGAAATTCCCAGTGGGGCGCAGCGGCGGTGGTGAGCCTGGTGACATGCTCGAGCGTGATTACCGGCTTGCCGTTCCGCACGCCTTCGGTAGCAAAGCGCACCGCACCCATCTGGCCGGGCTCCACCGTCATCATCGTGCATTCGATGCGGTCAGGGGTGTACCAAGGCTCGACGCGCTGGCGCACTTCGTCGAGTTTGATGTCCAGATTGTCCGCCAGACTGCGGACCTGACCGCCCCACATCGACACGATCACCCCGGGCAGAAACATCATCGGCGAATCGTCATCCTTAGAGGATCCGAAACCCATTGCGGCGCCAGTGAATTCGGCATCATCGTAGTTTCCGTAGTCGAAGATCTCCTGCACGGTGATCGAATCCACCCGAGTAGTCAGGCTGACGGCCGAGTGCACGAGCGTATCGCCCGAAAATCCGGGGTCGATGCCGTTGACGTAGAGCGAAGTGTTGCCTGCCGCGCAGGCCTGCTGCAACGGCTCGCGCAACCAGTCCTCGGCGTGATGCGGTGTGACCAGCCAGACCATCGACGTCCCGACGACGTTGGTGCCCGCGGCGAGGAATTTGGACATCTGCTCGATCGCTTCGATCGGCCGCGTCTCACCCTGAGATGTGTAAACCACGCAGTCGGCGCCGAGGTTCACCAGGGCGTCGATGCCGTCGGTGGCGACGATGCCGGTCGGTGCGTCGAGTCCGCACAGCTGCGCCGCATCCTTGCCGATCTTGTCGGGGCTGGCGGCATGCACACCGACAAGTTCCAGGTCAGACCGCCCGATGATCGCCCGCAACGAATGCCGGCCCACGTTGCCGGTGGAGAATTGAATCACTCTGCGCATCGCTACCTCATCCTTCCCGTGGACGATACTGTATCGCTTTCGGTGGCGGGGGCCTAGTAATCGGGTATCGGCAGCGGGGAATTGTTCGATTCGATGCCGCCGTCGACGTGGAAGGTGGCGTTGGTCGCGTAGCAATCGCGTGTTGATAGGTACACCGCGAGCCGTCCGAGGTCCTCGACATCGCCCAGCCGATGCAACGGCGTCGCCTCCTGCATCTTCTCCAGCGACCCCGGCATCATATCCAGGCTGCCCTTCAGGCCGTCGGTGGCGAAGGATCCCAGCGCGATGGCATTGACGCGAATTTTCGGTGCGAGTTCCTGTGCCATCGCGCGGGTGAGCGCTTCGAGGCCGCCCTTCGCGACGCAATAGGCGGTCAGCGCCCGGATGCCGAATCGCGCCGAGCCCGAAGAGATATTGATGATGGAGCCGTGGCCGGCGCTGAGCATATGCGGGGCCGCGAGCTGACTCATGATGAAAGCCGATGTCACACACCAGTCGAACGTATGCCGGAAGTCTTCGTCGGTGATGTCGAGGAACCGCGCATAAGTGGAGCCGCCGACATTGTTGACGAGAATGTCGATGCGGCCAAAGCACTCCACGGCGGTATTGACGACGCGCTCTCCGTCCGGACGACTTATCGCGTCCGCGACGAGCGCCAGCCCCTTGCCCCCCGCCGCCTCGATACCCGCAATCGTGCCAACGATATCGGCCTCGGTGCGGGCGGTGCCGACCACCGTCGCACCCGCCTCCGCCAAGACCCGGGCAATTCCCGCCCCCACACCCTTACCGGCACCCGTGACGATTGCAACCTGTCCATCCAGCCGGAACTGCTCCAACGCCATGCCGAGCTCCTTCGATCGGGTATGTGCATCGTTCAATCTATGGATCTTGCTAACTAAAGTCAATGAATCTTGAGGAGGGTCGTCGGTGACGGTGCGGAGAGACTCACAATGGCCAAGTTATGCAAGCCTTTTTAGCGAGAACACGGCATAATGGTTGGGTTAGCCTCGATGCTCTCGCATGAGTCAGGTCAACCGTAAGGAAAGAAATGGCTGTGACGGATCGGGTGTCTGCGCGCGAAGCCAAGCGTTTACAGACGCGAGAGCGGTTGATGGGCGCCTCGATTGCGGAGTTCGCCCGCGCCGGGATGGCCGAGGCCGACGTCAGTGCGATCGTGGCCGCTGCAGGAGTCGCCCACGGGACCTTCTTCTTCCACTTCCCCACCAAGGAGCATGTACTACTCGAGCTGGAGCGCCGCGAAGAGGAACGCATAGCCAAGCAGTTCGCGCAATTTTTGAAGTCCAAGCACGATCTTGTTTCCGCATTGAATGAGGCGGTCCGCCTGGTGGTCGGATTGGAGCGCCGACTCGGCGATCTGCTCTTCAATGACTTTCTCGCACTGCACTTCTCGCAAACCCGTCCGCAGACCGAAGACGGCGGGGATCACCCCTTGATCGTTCTGGTCGCTCAAGAAATCGCGCAGGCCCAGGAACGCGGCGAGACCGATCGGCAGGCGAATCCGATGAATAGTGCGGTGTTCTTCTTGCTGGGTCTCTACGCTCTGTTGATCACCACGAATCACTGGCCGACCGGCCACGCTCTGCTGGAAGACTACGTCGCAAGGACATTGCGGAGTTTGAAGCCCTGACGCCCCGACGCTAGGGCCGTATGACACCACGCAGCGGCATCAGCCCGAGTTCGTTGTGGGACATGAACCCTGGCGGAGCATCGCAGACGGCGGGAATGGCGTTCGCGGGCCCCATCGCGGTCCAGGTGTATCCGGGCAGCGCGTAGCAGCCATCCGGGTCTTGCGCCCCCTGCAGGATCAGCTCGGTGGACGAGTCTCCCTCAATCACAATGCGGTAGTGGTAGTGCTGAGGCCAATCCTCCCGCGGTTCAATGGCATCGAAGGTATCCATCGTGTAGATCTCGTGAAAAACGATAAGGGGTCTACCGTCCACCCACGCCGTCCACTTGTGATGCTGGCGAGCGACGGTACCCTTTTTGATCACGCCCTTGAAGCCCGGCATGTCGCTGGTCTCCCCTCCTTCGAAGGGGATATCGCGCGTGGCAGACCCTAGCTCCACCTCCGTCGTGTATTTCTCGACCGTCTTGCCCATTCCCTCCACAATCATCGCCATCGACTGCGCGAACAATGGCCATGCTTGCCCCAACAAATTCGGGCCATCCTCAAACCCGGCCGGATCGCTCCCCATTCCCATCTCGAACAGATACTTCAGCGTGTCCCGCCCGAAGTTCACCACTTCGTAGATGTGAATTGTGTCGATCTGGCTGACGATTCGGGCCAGCGTCAGGACCAGTAGGTCTCCGGCAAAACCCGGATTGACACCACCGGCATGAAACGACGTGGCGCCCTCGTGGCACGCGGCATCGATCTTGTCGATGTCCGCCTGACTGTGCTCAGTGCGATACCACCACGCACCACCCGATGCGACGACGTTTTTGCCGCTGCGCAGCAGCCGGCATACCTCGTCGGGGTCAGACCACAAGGGTGCATAGAACACACAATCGGCGTCGAGGGCCTCGATGACAGCCTTGTCGTTGGTCGCATGTACACCGGTTGGTGCTTTGCCGCAGAGTTCCCCGGCGTCCTTGCCAACCTTTTCCGCCCGATTGCACAGCACTCCAACCAGTTCGTAGGCAGGGTTGTGAACAAAGTGGCGGAGTGCGATCGTCCCGACATTGCCGACGCCCCACTGGATTACGCGATACTTCTTCTCGGCCGACTTGGGCGTCATTGCTGCTCCTTTGCGAAGCCGGAACGGCTGAATGCTCGCTGCAGCGTAGGCGCGCCGCGAACGGCGTGTCAACGATTCAGAGCTGACTTTTGTCAGTAGGAATTCACCGGGACCGCGGCTCGCGTGACAGCAGGGCGTGCGAATTCAGCCGTTGTAGCCGGTAATAACAATGCGAAGTACTGGTAGCCGTGCCGGATCGATACCACCTTCAAGGTGTCGGTGTCGCGGTCTTATGCTGACTGTAGTCAGCCTGTTATAGTGCACGAGCCGATCCAATCAGTGCCGATGACGGGGAGGGTTAGTGAATCTGCCCAGGCTCCAGCAGCGAAATACCACCACTGGCACGGCGGCTGGCGCAAACGACGCTGCGCAGGCGAGTCTGACAATCGACCAACACCTAGAGCGCTCACAACTCGCACAGCGGCAGGCCGACAAGTGGCTTATCTCCGGCAGCCTGCTGATCGGCACCGCGGCTCTCGGCGTCTTCGGCTTACCGCTGTTTCTGTGGGGAGTGCGGTTGCTGCGACGCGCCCAACGCGACGGCCTCTCCGTTCGGCCGATGCTGGTCACGCTGCTCGGCTATCTCGTCATCATCGACGCCGCGATCAACACCGTCGGATGGGCGCTTGACCTGGTGGCAAACCATACGATTCTGGCCCGCGTGCTGCTCAATGGCTGGGGCAACATGTTCGATGCCGGCTACTTCTGGCACTACAACGAGCTATGGGTCGGCGGCGCCGCCGGGCCCGGGGAAAAGGCCCTGGAAGTCGGTCTCATCCTGACCGTCTTCACGATGCGCATTGCCGCCGCGATCGGCTTCCTGCAGATGAAGCGCTGGGGCCACCAGTGGATGGTCGTCACCTGCTGGATGGGCGTTGTCATCTGGATCACCTACGTCTTCAACATGACCATGTTCGCCGACGTGCGCTTCGCCGGCGTCGTGCTGCCGGTCGTCGGCTGGTGGCTCTACGACATCTTCTACATCACCCCCTTCCTCGCCATCCCCTATCTGCACACCGTCAATCGCGAACTCTTCTCGGACTGACATGCCGCATCCGATTCCGTTGCATCAGAATCTGTTTCGATACCCCAGGAGGTCACATCATGGGTTATGTATGGGAGATCCTTCGCTATGTCGCGGCGTGGGGCGGCACCGGCCTGATCATCTGGTTCTGGTACTGGCTCTTCTCCAACATCGGTACGTTCTGAGCGACGGACCGGGCAGCCCGAACGCGCGGGAATCGGCCAATGGCTGAGTCTTCCGATGCCGGTGCGATGGCGCTGGAACGCAGTTGCGCCGTCACGGCGGTCGCGCTCAGCGAGCAACGTCGCGAAGGCGTCCGGCTCGTCACCGGCGACCGCCGTGGCTTTGGCCTGAACGCGGCGCTCACCTTCGTGCATGTCCCCTACCCAGCACTGTCTGGTTGGACCCGCCGGACCCTGACATGCGGTGTGGCGCTGCAATGTTCGCCATCTAAAGAGCGGATCACCGAATATCGTCTGAACGAGCTATCCGCTCGCGAACTGCGCGCGCTCACGCTCATCGAAGCCGGCGTCGCCGTCGGCTGGGTAGCGTCGCGGTGGCCGGGTCTGCTCCCCGAGGTCCGACGACTACTCCCGGACGTCCACACCGAAGCCGCTGACATGAATGCCGCGGAGATGCTAAGCCGGGCGATCGGGTTAGCCGCCACGGGCCATACATTGACGCTGCATCCGCTGTTGGGCAACTTGCCACTGGCCTACACAACGCCGCAAGGACTGACCGACAAGCTGCGCCGCAGCTTTGGCCGAATGCCCTGGACCACCACACAGAAGCGGCTGCCCCGGCCATACTCGGTTCCCGTCGGCGGCGATGGCGGCGTGCGCAATCCCAACCTGCCGCCGCCAAGCCGGCCACAGGACAACGATTTCGATGTCACACCCGAACACCGGCCCGGTATTCCCTATCCCGAATGGAACATGTGGACGCGGCGATTCATGCGCGACCATGTCGCCGTCGTCGAGCACGCAGACGGCCGGCATATCCGCCGTTCGGCGCCGGTAGCCGTCGACGTGCGCAAGTGGTTCGAAGAACACACCCATCGTGCGATGACAAATCGCCTCGAAGACGGCTCCGACCTCGATGTCGACCAATACGTCAATCACTACATTGACCTGACCACCGGCGAGGCCAAGGAGCCAAGGGTATTTCGCGACTTGCTGCCCAGCAGCCGGGATGTGACCACGGCGTTGTTGCTGGACGGCAGCTCATCGTTGGGGGTGCACGGCGGCCGGGTCTTCAGGCTGGAATTGGCCTGTGCTGATGCACTTTCCCGTGCCATGACGCTGGCGCGAGAGCGTCACGGCGTCTTCGTCTTCACCGGCAACACCCGCCATCGAGTCGAGGTGCGGTGCCTGAAGGACTTCGAAGACCGCCGGTTCGTGCCGCCGAGCGGGCTGGGTTTGTCCACTCGCGGATACACCAGACTCGGTGCGCCGCTGCGCCATCTGACCAGTCGGCTGCTTACCCAGCCGTCGGAGCGGCGCCTGTTGATCGTCATCGGCGACGGTCTGATGTCCGATGAAGGATATGAGGGCCGTTATGCCTGGGCTGACGCCGCACACGCGGTCGAGGAGGCGAACGACGCCGGTGTGTCGATGTACTACGTGGGAGTGGGACCGACGCGCGTCGATCCCCTACCGGAGGTGTTCGGGCCTCGTCGTTCGCGACGTATCCGACGCATAGAGGAGCTTCCGCGAGTGCTGGCTCATGTCCATCGGGAATTGGTCGCCGCATGACCACAGACACCTATTTCGCAAACGGCAACGAAGTCCAGCTGTTTGAGCAAGCCTTCCACCGGCGGCTCCCGGTGATGCTTACCGGTCCGACCGGATGCGGCAAGACCCGGTTGGTCGAGCACATGGGCGTGCTGCTGCAACGGCCGGTTGTCACGATCAGCTGCCATGACGATCTCACCAGCTCCGATCTCGTCGGCCGTTTCATGGTCCGCAGCGGCGACGTGGTCTGGACGGATGGGCCGCTGACCCGGGCCGTCAAAGCCGGTGCAATCTGCTATCTCGACGAAGTCGTCGAGGCCCGCCACGACTCACTGGCCATTCTGCATTCGCTCACCGATCATCGGCGGTCGCTGTACCTGGATCGAGCCGGCGAGGTCGTCACGGCGCCGGACACGTTCATGCTGGTGTGTTCGTACAACCCGGCGTATCGCAGTTCACTCAAAGAGCTGAAACCATCCTTCCGCCAGCGGTTTGTGACTCTCGGGATGCAGTACCTGCCGCCGGACCGCGAGGCCGACGTGATCGTCGCCGAATCCGGAATTCCGTTGGCCATCGCGCGACGGCTGGTCGGATGCGCGGTCGCGATCCGCACCGCCGACGAAGCCTTTCACTTCGAGCCGCCGTCCACCCGGGTGTTGGTCACGGCGGCTCAGTTGATCGCGGCCGGCGCAACAAAATTCGATGCGGCCGACGCTTGCATACTCGCGCCGCTGAGTACCGACGGCGCGATCACCGACGGTCTACGTGAAGTCGCGGCGGCCAACCTGGCCAACGCCGACGCCTCGAGCAGCTAGGAAGACCCCAGGAAAGGAGCACCGGCATGGATCGCCAAGAACAAAAGCGCAAGAGGGCGCTCATCGTCTTTCAGATCGCCATCTACGGCTACCTGCTGGCGATGTTCGGGATCCAGCTCTACATGTCGTTTGCGCGGGGCTGGTGGGATCTGTGAATCTGCCACTACTCAAACGCAATTCGGAAGGCGCATCGGCGGCTAACTCCGTCGGCCTCGAAGAGCACCACGACGAATCCCGACAGGCCCAGCGGCGAGCCGACAAATGGATGATCGTCGGCGCCGCCCTGATGGGCATGTGGGCTCCCGGCCTGATCGGGTTCCCGATCTTCATGCGTGGAGTGTGGCTGCAGCGCCAAGCCCTGCGCGCCGGCCTGTCGGTACGGCCGATGATCGTGACACTGATCGGCTATCTGACGCTGATCGACGGCATGCTCAACAGCCTGGGCTGGTCGCTGGACCTGGTCGCCAACCACACCTTGATCAACCGGGTGCTGATGGTGGGCTGGGGCAACATGTTTGATGCCGGCTACTTCTGGCACTACAACGAGCTGTGGGTCGGCGGTGCGGCGGGGCCAGGTGAGAAGGCCTACGTGGCGGGCTTGATCTTCACGGTGTTCTCCATGCGGGTGGCCGCTGCGATCGGCTTCCTGCAGATGAAGCGTTGGGGTCATCAGTGGATGGTCGTCACCTGCTGGATGGGCGTCGTGATCTGGTCCGCCTACATCTTCAACATGACGATGTTCGCCGACGTCCGCTACGCCGGCGTCGTATTCCCGGTCATCGGCTGGTGGCTCTACGACATCTTCTACATCACCCCGTTCCTCGCGATCCCCTACCTGCACACCGTCAACCGAGAAATCTTCTCCGACTAGGCCCAAGGAGCAATGCCGTGACCGCA
Organism: Mycobacterium montefiorense; assembly: GCF_003112775.1. Lineage (GTDB taxonomy): Bacteria > Actinomycetota > Actinomycetes > Mycobacteriales > Mycobacteriaceae > Mycobacterium > Mycobacterium montefiorense. Next base: position 1,161,703 of record NZ_BFCH01000018.1, read on the forward strand.
CCGTCAACCACCGAAGACAAAGACCCGGCGGCCGATCTGGAGCCGGGGACGACGCCGTATTACGCGCGAATGCACAAGTGGATCAAGCGGGCCGTGTTGGTGTGCCTGGTGGCGCTGGTGATCGAAGGCGCGTTCACCTTGCCGTTCATGGCGGTCTACTACGGCTATCCGACGCTGAGCCTCACCGAAATCTGCAGCGAGCTGTTGAAGATCCGCTACTCCAACGACACCCTGGAGTGCAAGTACCCGTATCCCCCGTTCGGACCGCCGGAGGGCGCCGAAGGCAAGGCCACCGCTCAGGACGTTTGGGGCATCCAGCCGATACCGAAGTACCACCGGCTCGGTTTCCGCGAACTTGTCAAGATTCACAACGACAGGCTCGCTCGCCAGGCGGCCCAACAGCAGGCGGCGTCGCACCCGTGACCTATCGGGTCGTTCAGTGGACGACCGGCAACGTCGGCAAGAGTTCGGTCAAGGCCATCGCCGCCAATCAGGAGCTCGAGCTGGTCGGATGCTATGCCTGGTCACCGGAGAAGGCCGGTCGCGACGTGGGCGAGCTGTGCGGTCTGGGGCCGCTGAATGTCAAGGCCACCAACGATATTGAGGAGCTGCTCGCGCTCAAGCCGGACTGCGTGGTCTACAACCCGATGTTCGCCGACGTCGACGAGCTGGTCCGCATCCTTCGCGCGGGCGTCAACGTCGTGGGCACAGCCGAGTTCATCACCGGCCACTTCCTCGGTGCGGGACGCGACCGTATCGCCAAGGCCTGCGAACAAGGCGGATCAACCATCTTCGGCACCGGTATCAACCCCGGCTTCATTCAACTGTTCACCATCGTGTCGGCGGGGCTTTCGGACCGGGTGGACAAGGTGTCGGTACTGGAATCGTTTGATACCACTATCTACAACTCGCCGGCGACCGAGATACCCATGGGCTTCGGTTATCCCATCGACCAGCCGGACCTACCGGCTATCACTAAGAAAGGATCCGGCATCTTCGGCGACGGCGTGTTGCTGCTCGCCGATGCGCTCGGCGTCGAGCTCGACGAAGTCCGTTGTGAAGCCCAGTACGCCCAGACCACCGAGGATCTTCACCTGCCCGGCGACTGGACCATCGCGAAGGGTTGTGTCGCGGGCATCCACGTTCGCTGGAAAGGGATTTTGGCCGACCGAGAGATCATCGAAATCGGCGGGCAATGGCGCAAGGGGCAAGCCCTGGAACCTGATTGGCCCTTGGACATGGGCTACACCATCGAGGTGCAAGGCCGACCGACGATCAAAACCACGCTGAGCTTTCTTCCGCCGCGGGACTTTGAGGGCGAGACGCTGGACGACTTCATCATGTTGGGCCTCACCATCACCGCCGTACCGGCGATCACTGCGATTCCTGCCGTTGTCGCCGCGTCGCCCGGCATCGCGACCTATAACGACCTGCCGCTGCTGCTTCCGCGCGGAGTCCTGCACGCCAACCGATAGGAAGATGCCGATGCCTGAAGAACCTTCGCTTCACCACGTGGTCTTCGCGGTGGCACCCGAGCGGCATGTCACCGTGACGCAGTTCTTCAGCGATCTGGGATTCGTCTTCCAGCCTCTGCAGCTGACCGAACTCGGCTTGGACATTCACCTCGACTGGAATCGAGGCATCGAGCTGGTCAGCCCGATCCCAGGGTCCACCGGGGAGGTGGCCGCGTCGGTGAACGAGTTCCTGGAACGTCACGGCGACGGCGTCTACACCGTGGTGATCGGTGTTCCGGAAGCCGCCTCCGCCCAAGCCGTCGCCGAACGCTACGGCGCGACAACGCGATTCCGGCAACACTTCGAGGGCGAGGGCACCTATCTCGACGAAAACGACCTATCCGTGTTGGGGCTGCCCTTGACCCTGCTGGCGACCAACATCCCATGAGCGCCATTCCGGAGCTCAACCTCGACGACTTGCCCATGTCCCTCGACCGGGGCGTCGGCTGGGCCGCATTGCGGGACGCCGGTCCGGTGGTCTTGAGCGACGGCTGGTACGCGCTTACCCGCCGAGAAGATGTACTTGCGGCACTGCGTAATCCGAACGTGTTCTCTTCCAAGAAGGCTTTCGAGGTGGTGGGCAGCCCGCTGCCGCTGGTGCCGGCGGCGTTCGATCCGCCGGAGCACACCCGGTTTCGCAAGATCCTGCAGCCATTCTTCAGCCCCCACGCACTCGCGGCGATACTCCCGTCGATTCAGGCCCAGGCGATCGACATCATCGACGCGATTGCCGGACGCGCATCATGCGAGGTGATGGCCGAGCTTGCAACCCCGTATCCGTCCCAGGTCTTTTTGACGCTGTTCGGCCTGCCCCTTCAGGATCGCGAGCGGCTGATCGGGTGGAAGGACGCCATCATCGAATTGAGCATCCCGAATGCCGCCGCCGAAACCCCTGATCTGACACCGGCACTGGAGCTGTTCGCCTACCTCACCGAGGCGGTCGCCGAGCATCAACAGAACCCGGGCAACGATGTCCTGTCCCTGGTGCTCGCAGGCGAGGACGCGCTCACCGACGAGGAAGCCCTCGGTATGGCGTTCTTCTTCGTGCTGGCGGGCCTCGACACCGTCACATCGGCCATCGGCGCAGCGATGCTCGAGTTGGCGAGCCGCCCCGATCTGTGCGCGAGGCTCCGCGAACAGCCGGACGCAATTAATGTTTTCGTCGAGGAGATCGTCCGGCTGGAGTCCTCGGCGCCCGTCGTCCCGCGGGTAACGACCGAAGAAGTCACGATCGCCGGCATCACGTTGCCGGCCGGCTCTCGGGTGCGGCTGTGCCTGGGCGCGATCAACCGGGACGGTAGCGACGCTATCTCCGGTGATGAGCTGGTGATGGACGGCAAGCTGCACAAGCACTGGGGCTTCGGTGGCGGACCACACCGTTGTGTGGGTTCACACCTGGCGCGGATGGAGATGAACGTCGTCGTGACCGAATGGCTCAGCCGTATACCACATTTCGAGCTTGCACCCGGATACCGGCCCGAGATCACCTGGCCCTCCCCGACGTGCACCTTGCCCTCGCTCCCGTTACGAATTTTGGCAAGTGAGGCAACATGACCGTAAATACCACGATGCCAAGCGTGTTCGACGCCGGACTCCCGACGCTGCACTACGACATCACCGATACCGTGCACGAGGTTGCCCCGCGGATCCACGAGGTGCGGAAGCAGTCGCCGATGGCCATCGGCCCCTTAGGGCCGGAGGTGCTGGGCTACGAGCTCGCCCGCGGCATACTTCGCGACCCGCGATTCGTGTTCCCGCCCGGCATGCACATGACGGCTCGCGGAATAACGTCCGGTCCGCTCTATGACAGGGTGCTCGGCACCATTCTGGGTATGGAAGGCGACGAACATCGGCGGCTGCGCAGTCTCGTGTCCAAAGCCTTCACGCCGCGGGCGTCCGCGCGCATGGAACAAACCATCGACACGGTGATCAACGAATTGATCGATCAGATCGCCGACGCCGGCCGGTGCGATTTCGTCACGGATATCGCCCGGCCCTACCCGATCCCGATCATCTGCGCGCTGTTGGGCGCACCTCCCCGCGACTGGGAACAGTTTTCACTGTGGGCGGAAGACGTCTTCAAAATCGTGCGGTTGGATTCAAACCTCCTCGACGAGCAGGACATCGTCATGCGGGCCTGGGACGAGTTCGACGCCTACATCGACGACATGATCGCCGAACGGCGTGGCCGGTTGACCGACGATCTGATCTCCGAATTGATCCGCGCCCAGGACGACGGCGACCGACTCAGCAACGCCGAGATGCGCATGCTGGCATTCAGCATCCTGAGCGCCGGCACTGACACCACCCGCAATCAACTAGCCGCGTCCATGCATGTGCTGTGCGATCATCCGGATCAGCTGGCGTTGCTCCGCGACGATCCTGCCCTCGCGATGCACGCCGTCGAAGAATGCATGCGGCATTCACCGGCAGTATGTGCCACTCTCCGCACGGTGCTCGAAGATGTCACGTTCGCTGACTACACCTTTCCGGCCGGCACCTTCATTTCCGTGAATACCTATGCGGCCAACTGCGATCCAGAGATTTATCCCCACCCGGACCAATTCGACATCACCCGGGATGACCCGCCACCCATTTTGACCTTCGGCGGCGGCGCCCACTACTGCCTTGGGGCAAACCTCGCCCGAGTGGAGCTTGCCGGCGCCCTCAAAATTCTCGCCCGGCGGATATCCAACCCGCACCGCGTTGCGACGTCACGCTGGAAACCGATGCTGGGACTGAGCGGGCCGCTGGTTTTGGAGATCGAATTCGACGCTGCCGACGCCTAAACGGTGCGGCCGCTAGCCGGAGACGATGAGTTGTCTTCCGGCGCAAGCTCGAGCACCTGAATCTCGCCCGTCCTGCCATCGACCTCGACCAGTGCGCCCGACGGCAACGACCTTGTTGCGCCTTGCACATCCACCACACAAGGGAAGCCGAATTCGCGGGCCACCACGGCGGCGTGTGACATCGGGCCGCCGAGTTCTGTCACCACTGCAGCCGCATAGCAGAAGGCGGCGGTATAGCCGACGTCGGTGACCTCCGCGACGAGTATCTCGCCGGGTTGCAGATCATCGATGGTCTCGGGACGCACGATGCGCACCCGGCCGCGTACCCGTCCCCCGCATACGCCGACTCCGCGCAAGGAGTCGCCGCTGGAAAGTGGTACCGACGACGTGGTGGACGGCTCCCAGCTCCCGCTGAACACCGTCGGCGGAGCAACAGCCGCCAGCCGGCGCTGTTCGGCTCGGCGTCGGGCCACCAGCCCCGCGACGTCGGCCGGCAGCGCATCGAGTTCGTCGACCAGCAAATAGAACACGCCATCGGCGGTATCCAAGATACCGGTGTCGACCAGCCTGCGCCCGTACTCGCGCAGCAGACCACGCAGCACCCAGTTGGCCCTGACTACTTTGTCGCGACGAGCTTCACGGTCGCGGAGTTGGTGTGCCGCCAACAGCGCTACCGGTTTGGCCCGCAAGGGAATCCGTGGATGCCGCGGCTGGGGCGCCGCGGCCGCACTCATTGCCCTGGCCACCATCCGGACCAGTAACTCGGGATCGTCGGCGTAGCTGGTCGAGAGCATCTCGAGCTCTGCCGGGCCACGATGGCCGATCAACGCCAGCTCGGCCAGCACCGCGGCGTGAAATTCCGGTGCGTCGACGGCGAGCTTGTCCAGCCGCTCCCCCGGATCGGTCAGCAGCCGAACCACATTCGGATCGCGCTGTGCGGCCACCACCAAGCGATGCATGGCCTCCACCGATCGCGCGCTGACCAGTTCCGGGCCCGCGGGAGCGGAGGTGTCTCGCCCGCACAGCCCGCGCAGCAACACATTGAACGCAGCGCAGAGCATGAAGGACGCCGAGGCCAGCACCCAACCATGCACGACGTGGTCACGTGCCAGCACGATCAGGCTCAGCAGTCGGCGATCGTCGAGTTCGGTGACATTGTCGGCCAGCCGTTCCAGGCGATCGACATCGGCAATGAAGTCGCGGGTATCGCGGGACGCACCGGAGCTCAGGCCGATCAGATTGACGCCGAACACCCCGACATTGCGCGCGTTGCGCAGTTGCCTTCGGACCCGGCCGATTTCGGCCGGACGCAGCTCTCCGAAGACCGGCAGCGAGGCCATGCTAGGGCCGAAGAACCCGCTGTTGCTGACGATCATCGACGGCTTGGCGAACGGCACGGTATCGGCCATGAAGTGCGCCGATGTGATCGCCCCATACAGCCGGTGGGCGAACACCGCGACGGTGCGCATCGCGATTTCGCGCTGGACCATTCCACCCGGCCGCAGCCGCTCGGCAATGATGGCTCCACCGGCGCGCAACCCGCGCACGGTCGCCGACGCCGACGCCGGCGAGAACGGCCCTGGCAGCGCCTCGGACAAATTGGTGGCCAAAAATGTGGGAAAGCGCGGATCGACAGGGGTGTCGAACTCGCCGTTATCTCCTTGTGGACCAGCCAGTTTAGGTGCCACACCGTCGCCTGCTGGCGCGTCGACGGCAGGCAGGTCCGCAATATTGGCCAGCCGCCACGGCAGCGATACGACTCGCTTACCCAGCGCGACGCGACCGCGCATCGCCAAGGCGAAGTCCTCGATGCATTCGTCGCAGTTCCACACCGGCCGGAATCCCCACTGCTCGCGCAGCAGTGAGGTATCCATCAGCGGGGCGGTTCGGATCAGCTCTAGCTCGCCACGTCGTCCCAAAACCCACAATGGGGCACCCACCCGGACGACCGGGCGCCCAAGCCGGGCAGCGACCTGACGGAAGGTCTGCTCACCCGCCGCGGCAAGATTGATTGGGCCGTTGGCGATCGCGGTGTCCACGACAGCACGGGTGAACAGCCGAAGCGCATCGTCGAGGTGGACGACCTGCATGCGCCGATCGGCGGACCCGTCGGGGAACGCCGGCAATGCGAGCAGCCCGCGCACCCAATTGTCAACGTTGCGGCCCACAATGAGCGCGGAACGAATCGCGATCCATTCGGCCTCCGATGCGCCGAGCAGGTCTTCGACCCGGGCTTGGTGCAGTCCGTCGGCCAGCACCGGAACTATCGGCGCCTGCTCGGCTCGGGGTGTGTCCGCGCTGCCATAGACGTGTGCCGACGACGCGAAAACAATTCGCCTGGAACCAGTCTGGGCCATGGCTTGCAGAACGTTGAGTGTGCCCCCGACGTTGACCTCGTGACCGATGCGTTCATCGGGGCCGGCGCCGCGCGCCCACGCGAGATGCGCGACGACGTCCGCGCCGGCAATGCCGTGTTTGACCGCGACCGCGTCGCGGATGTCCGCCTCAATGAAATCGGCTTCACTAGACCAGCTTTCCGGCCGGTGCCGGGCGATCCCGACGACCTCGTGACCCTGGCTGAGCAATCGGGCGGTGAGACCGCGGCCGAGCACACCGCTGGCCCCGGTGACCGCGATTCTCACTGACTGCCGACTTTCATGATTATTCTTCGTCGTCGTCGCTCAACGCCGCATTGAGCAGGTCCTCGAGGTCCATGTCCGCGATGTCCTTTTCGGTGCTCGCTCCAGCGACTGGGGCCGCCGCGGTGCTGTCTTCGGTTGCCAACGCGAGCAACAACTCCAGCACTCCGGCTTGCCGGAGTCGCTTGACCGGAATCGACCCCACCACACGCTGAATGTCGGCTTCCCCGGGCGCGGCGGCCGGGGCGCTTTCCTCCGAACTCCCCACCAGCTCGGAATGCATGTAACCAGCCAGCGCGGCGCAGTTCGGATAATCGAAGATCAGCGTGGGCGAGAGCGCCAGACCGGTAGCGGACTTCAGCCTGTTGCGCATCTCGACGGCGGTCAGCGAATCGAAGCCGAGCTCCTGGAACGCTCTTTCCGGATCGATCGACTCGGGGCTCGAGTTGCCCAGCACCGTGGCGATATTGGAGCGCACCAGATCCAGCAGAACCGCGTATTGCTCATCCTCGGGCAAGCCTTCGAGACGTTGCAGCAGAGCTGATTTGGACTTCGCCGCGGCCAGCGAGTCGTCAACCTGGCGCCGGGTCGGCGCGTTGATCAGGTCAACGAACATCGGCGGCAACGTTCCGCCGTCGAACTTGACCCGCAGCGCCGCAAGGTCGATGTGGGCGGGCATCAAGAACGGCTCGTCGACGATCAGCGCGGTGTCCATCAATTCCAGTGCCTGATCCGACGACATCGCGACGATGCCGTCGCGGCCGAATCGGGCACGATCGGCGGCACCCAGCGCACCGGTCATGGCACTGGCCTGGTCCCACAGACCCCAGCCCAGGGACATCGCCGGCAAGCCGTCCCCGCGCCGGTGCACGGCCAATCCGTCCAGGAAGGAGTTGGCAGCCGCGTAGTTGGCTTGACCCGACGCGCCTGCCAATCCGGCCATCGACGAAAACAGCACGAAGGCGGACACATCGAGTTCGCGCGTCAACTCGTGCAGGTTCCAGGCACCGTCGACCTTGGCCCGCAGCACCGCATCCACCCGTTCCGGGGTCAACGACGAAATCACTGCGTCATCGAGCATCCCGGCCGCATGAATCACGCCGGATAGCGGCCGCTGCACCGGGATATCAGCGATCACCTTGGCCAACGCCTCGCGATCGGCGACGTCACACGCCACCACCTGGACCTGGGCACCCATCGCGCTGAGCTCGGTCATCAACTCCGCGGCCCCCGGCGCATCCAGGCCGCGCCGGCTCACCAAGACCACGTTGCGTGCGCCACGGCGAGAGACCAGGTGGCGGGCCAACGCCGACCCGGCCATGCCGGTCCCACCAGTGATCAGCACGGTGCCGGCCGACCAGCCATCCGGCATCGTCATCACGACCTTGCCCACGTGGCGGGCCTGACTCAGGTACCGCAACGCCGCCGGCGCGCGTCGGACGTCAAACCTGGTCACCGGCAACGGCCGTAGCACGTCGTCGCCGAAGAGCGCGGCCAGTTCGTCGAGCATCTGCTGGATGCGCTCGGGGCCCGCCTCGAACAGATCAAAGGCGCGGTATCGCACCTCGTGATGTTCCTCGGCGACCTTGGCGGGCTCGCGGATGTCGGTCTTGCCCATCTCCAAAAAGATCCCGCCGGGAGCCACCAGCCGCAGGGACGCGTCGACGAAGTCGCCAGCCAGGGAATCCAGCACCACATCCATGCCACGCCCGGCGGTGACCGCACGGAACTTGTCCTCAAACTCCAGGCTTCGGGAATCCCCGATATGATCGTCGTCAAAGCCCATGGCCCGCAAGGTGTCCCACTTGCCACGGCTCGCCGTTGCGAAGACCTCGAGACCCAGGTGCCGGGCCAGCTGCACGGCAGCCATCCCGACACCGCCGGCGGCGGCGTGCACCAGCACCCGCTGGCCCGGTTTCGCCGCGGCCAGATCCGTCAGTGCGTAATACGCGGTGGCGAAAACCACTGTGGTGGTTGCGGCGGCGGTGTGCGACCAGCCGGCCGGCATCTTGGCCAGCAGCCGCTGGTCGGTGGTCGCGATCGTTCCGGTTCCGTCGGGGAACAAGCCCATCACGCGGTCACCGATCGCGAAACGGCCATCCTGCGAAGCTGTTTCGATCACGACGCCGGACGCCTCGATACCCATCACCGCATCGGGATCGGGGTAGAGACCGAGCGCGATCATCACGTCGCGGAAGTTGGCCGCGATGGCCGACAGCGCGACCCGAACCTGCCCCGGCTCCAGCCGAGCGTCGGCATCCGGGATTCGCTCGAGTCGCAGGTTCTCGAATGTGCCGCGACTGCTCATGCCCAACCGCCACGGGCCATCGCCCGGCGGCACCAGGAGACCGCCCAGCGCGCGGCTGCCATGCACTCGCGCGATGTAGACCTTTGCACCACGCACCACGACTTGCGGCTCACCGGTCGCCAGGACCGCGGCCACCGCCTCGTCGTCGAACGATCCGTCGGTGTCGGCCAACACGATCCGGCCTGGATGCTCGGTCTGCGCCGAACGCACCAAGCCCCACACCGCGGCGCCCGCAAGATCGGTGATCTTCTCCCCCGGCAACGTCGTCGCACCCCGGGTCGCCACCACCAGCGTTCCCGCACCCTCGCGGGCCAACCACGTCTGCAGCACCGGCAGCACCGCGCGGGTGGCTCCGTACACGCCGGCCAGGACGTCATCGGCAATCGCCGCCGACTCGAACAGCACCGCCGATCGCTGCCCCTCGGCAGGCTGGGATTCCGGTGCACCCCAGGTGCACACCGATACCGGCTGCGCCGAGGAGGCCGGCGCAGCGATCCAGTCGACTTCGAAGAGCCGGTCCGGCCCGGAGTTCGACACCGCCGCCAGCAATTGCTGATCGGTGACGGGTCGGGCCACCATCGATGCCACCGAAAGCACCGGCAGCCCAAGGCCGTCGGCGAGTTCGATCGACACCGCCGACTCGCTCACCGGAACGATCCGCGCCCGGACCGCCGACGCGCCCGCAGCGTGCAGGGACACCTGCTGCCAGGAGAACGGCACCAACATCGACCCTTCGACAAGCTCGTCGCTGTCTGAGGCCAGGATCACCGCGTGCATTGCGGCATCCAGCATCACCGGGTGAACCCCGAACCCGGCCACCGAGACCCCGGCATCCGCAGGCAACGTCACTTCGGCGAACACCTCGTCGCCACGACGCCACATCGAGGTCAAGCCGCGGAACGCGGGCCCGTAGCCGTACCCGCGCTCGGCCAGCCGCTCATAGCCGTCGCCGACATCGACCGGGACCGCACCGATCGGCGGCCACGCCGACAGATCCGCGCACGACTCGGCCGACCCGGCGCGCAGCACCCCCTCGGCGTGCAGCGACCAGCCGGAACCGGCCTCGGCACGCGAGAAGACCGACAAGGCACGGGCGCCCGAGTCATCGGTACCGCCGACCACCACCTGGATTGCGACCGACCCACCGGCCGGCAATACCAGGGGCGCTGCAAGATTCAGTTCGTCGACAACTCCGCAGCCGACCTCATCCCCGGCGCGGATCGCCAACTCGACGAATCCAGCTCCCGGGAACAGCACGACCCCGCCCACGGCGTGATCGTTTAACCAGGTCTGCACGCTGGGCGATAGCCGACCGGTGAGCACCACTCCGCCCGAAGCCGGCAGCTCGACCACCGCACCCAGCAGCGCGTGTTCGCTGGCGGCCAGGCCCAGCCCGGCCGCATCGGCCGGCATACCGTCGCCGGCAAGCCAAAACCGCCGCCGCTCAAAGGCATAGGTGGGCAGCTCGACGAAACGCGCCTGGCCAAGAACACCGCGCCAGTCGACATCCATCCCGGCGACGAATCCTTGCGCGATCGCATTGGTCAGGGTCTCCGGCTCCGAACGGTCCTTGCGCAACGCGGACATGGTGAAGACCGGCGCATCGGGAAACGATTCCTCGATCGACGCCGTCAGGCCACTGCTAGGCCCGACTTCGAGGAAACGGGTGCCTCCTGCCGAGTGCACGAAGCGCACACTGTCGGCGAATCGCACCGCCACGCGCACATGCCGCTTCCAATAAGCCGCCGTCGCGAAGTCATCTGAGGCCAGCTGCCCGGTCACGTTCGACACGATCGGGATGGTGGGTTTGCCGACGGCGAGTCCGGCGGCGACCGTTCCGAATTCGTCGATCATCGGATCCATCAACGGAGAATGGAAAGCGTGCGAGACGGCCAGTTGGTGCACGCGTCGACCGTCGGCACGCAGGCGCTCGGCAATCGCGGTCACCTTGTCTTCCTCGCCCGAAATCACCACCGAGCCCGGTCCGTTGACCGCTGCGATGCCGACCCCCGTTTGTTCGAAGGGAGCCAGCTGCGGGAGCACTTCTTCTTCGGTGGCCTGCACGGCGATCATGGCCCCGCCTACCGGCAGTGCCTGCATGAAGCGGCCACGGGCGGCCACCAGCACCGCGGCGTTCTGCAGCGACAAGACATCGGCGACGTGCGCGGCCGCCAACTCGCCGATCGAGTGGCCGAGCACGAAGTCGGGCCGCACACCCCAGGATTCGAGCAACCGGTACAGCGCTACTTCCACCGCGAACAGCGCCGGTTGCGCGAATTCGGTGGTATTCAACAGGTCCTCGTCGTGGCCCCACATCACTTCGCGCAACGGCCGCAGCAGGTGCCGATCCAATTCGGCCACCACGGTGTTGAAAGCCTCGGCGAACACCGGATACCCGGCGTGCAATCCCCGGCCCATGCCCAGTATTTGGGAGCCCTGGCCGGGGAAGACGAAGACGGTCTTGGCCCCCGGTGCTGCGCTGCCGCGCACGACCGATGCGGCCTCACCGGTGGCCAATTCGTCGAGGCCGGCAATCAACTGGTCGCGATCGGCACCAGTGACGATCGCTCGATGCTCGAAGTTCGACCGGCCCGCCAAGGACCATGCCACGTCGGCGACATCGAGATTGCCGTGGACGCGGAGATGAACGGCCAGCCTGGACGCGTGGGAGCCTAACGCCGACAAGGACTTTGCCGATACGACCCACGGCAATACCGGCACCTTGGGGCGATCGACGAGGTGGTCGGGATCGACCGGCGCGGCCTCGATGATGACGTGGGCGTTAGTGCCGCTGATGCCGAACGACGACACGCCCGCGCGATGCACGCGCCCCGCGGCGGGCCACTGCCGCGCCTCGGTCAGCAACGACACCGAGCCCACCGTCCAATCCACGTGCGGGCTGGGCTGATCCACATGCAACGTCGCCGGCAACAGCTCGTGGCGCATCGCCAACACCATCTTGATCACGCCGGCGACTCCGGCGGCGGCTTGGGTGTGACCCATGTTCGACTTGATCGAACCCAACAGCAGCGGCTCGGTCCGGTGCTGCCCGTAAGTCGCCAACAATGCCTGGGCCTCAATGGGATCGCCCAATGTGGTGCCCGTGCCGTGGCCCTCGACCACGTCGACCTCGGCGGCGGATAAACCGGCACTGGCCAACGCGGCGCGGACCACTCTCTGCTGTGACGGCCCGTTGGGGGCGGTCAATCCATTGGAGGCACCGTCCTGGTTGATCGCCGAGCCCCGCACCACCGCCAGCACCGGATGACCCAGGCGCCGTGCATCCGATAATCGCTCAACAACGAGCATGCCGCCACCCTCGGAGAATCCGGTGCCGTCGGCGGCTCCCGCGTACGCCTTGCACCGGCCGTCAACCGACAGGCCGCGCATCCGGCTGAACTCCACGAAGATGTCGGGTGTGGCGTTCACCGTGACGCCGCCGGCCAGGGCCAAGTCGCACTCACCCGAACGCAGCGATTGCGCCGCCATGTGCAACGCGACCAACGACGACGAGCACGCGGTGTCCACCGATACGGCGGGGCCTTCCAGCCCCAGCACGTACGACACCCGACCTGATGCCACACTCGAGGACTGGCCGGTCAGCCGGAAACCCTCCGCAGTCGGTGCGGCGCCGATGCCGTAGCCCTGTGTGTATATGCCGGCGAACATGCCGGTAGCGCTGCCACGCAAGGTGCCAGGTTCAATTCCAGCCCGCTCCAAGGCTTCCCAGGACAGTTCGAGGAACATCCGCTGCTGCGGATCCATCGCCAGCGCCTCGCTCGGCGCAATACCGAAGAAGGCGGGATCGAAGTCCGCGACGCCGTCGACGAAGCCACCGGTACGCGTGTAGCAGGTGCCCGGAACATCGGGGTCCGGGTTGTACACGCCGGACAGGTCCCAGCCGCGATTGCTCGGGAATTCGGTGAGGACGTCACGACCCTCCGTCAGCATCTCCCATAGGTCGTCGGGAGACGTCACCCCACCCGGGTAGCGGCACGACATGCCGACGATCACGATCGGGTCGTCGCCGGTAACTCTCACCACCGCGGTTTGGGCGATTTCTTGCGGGACGCCGGCGAGCTCGTTGCAGATGTAGCTGGCCAGCCCACTCGGCGTTGGGTAGTCGAAAATGAGAGTGGGCGAAAGCGCCAGTCCCGTCGCGATTTTCAGTCGGTTACGCATTTCGACCGCGGTCAGCGAGTCAAAGCCGAGGTCCTGGAACGCCTTGTCGGGATCGATCGCCTCGGCGGTGCTGTTGCCCAACACGGTCGCAATGTGCGAGCGGACCAGGTCCAGCACCAGGGCGTGCTGTTCGGGTTCGGAGAGCCCGTGCAGTCGGTGCGCCAGAGCCGATTTCAATTTCGCGGCGGCCAGTGAGTCATCGACTTGGCGCCGTGCCGGTGCGTTGAGCAGATCGGCGAACATCGGCGGCACCACGGCCGCATGCGCACGCAGCGCGGCGAGGTCGATGCGGGCGGGCGCGATGAAAGGCTGGTCGACAATCAGTGCGGTGTCGAACAATTCCATCGCTTCGGCCGACGACAACGCCAGGATTCCGTCGCGGCTCAACCGGGCGAGGCCTGCAGCGTCCAATCCGCCGGTCATGGCGCTGGCCTGATCCCACAGCCCCCACCCCAGCGAGATCGCCGGCAACCCGTGTGCCCGCCGGTGCGCGGCCAACCCGTCGAGGAACGTGTTGCCCGCGGCGTAATTGGCCTGGCCCGATGAACCCACCAGGCCGGCCATCGACGAAAACATCACAAACGCCGACACATCCAAGTCGCGGGTGAGCTCGTGCAGGTTCCACGCCGCGTCCACCTTCGCCCGCAACACCGCGTCCACCCGTTCAGGTGTCAGCGAGGTGACCACCGCATCGTCGAGCACACCGGCGGCGTGGATGACTCCCGACAGCGGGTGCTGCGCCGGAATATCGGCAACCGTCGCGGCCAAGGCCCCGCGGTCGGCCGCGTCGCATGCGATCACCGTCGTCCGGGCTCCGGCCGCTTCCAATTCGGCGACCAACTCGGCAGATCCGGCAGCATCCGGACCACGACGGCTCAGCAGCAGCAGGTTCTGCACACCGTGGTGCGTCACCAGGTGGCGGGCCAGCGTCGAACCCGCCATGCCGGTACCGCCAGTGATCAACACCGTGCCGGCCGCCCACGCGTCCGGCAACGTCAGCACGACCTTGCCGATGTGGCGGGCCTGACTCAGGTACCGCAGGGCCGTACGGGCCCGTCGCACATCGAAAGTCGTCACCGGCAAGGGCCGCAGCACACCAGTGTCGAACAGTTCGGCGAGCTCGAGCATCCACTCGTGCATCCGGGGACGGCCCGGCTCGAAGAGGTCGAAGGCGCGGTAGCGGACGCCCGGATACTCCCGGGCGACCACGCCGGGGTCACGGATGTCGGTCTTACCCATCTCCAGGAACACGCCGCCGGGCGCGACCAGGCGAAGCGACGCGTCGACGAATTCACCGGCCAGCGAGTCCAGCACGACATCCATGCCGCGCCCACCAGTGACCGCGCGGAACTTCTCCTCGAACTCGAGGCTGCGCGAGTCCCCGATGTGGTCTTCGTCAAAGCCCATGGCCCGCAAGGTGTCCCACTTGCCGCGGCTGGCGGTACCGAACACTTCGAGCCCTAGGTGCCGGGCCAGCTGCACGGCGGCCATGCCCACCCCGCCGGCGGCGGCGTGCACCAACACCCGCTGACCCGGCTTGACATCGGCCAGATGGATGAACGCCATGTATGCGGTGGTGAAAACCGCTGAGATGGCGGCTGCTTCGGCGCAAGACCAGTCGGCGGGCTTCGGCTGCAGCAGGCGGATATCACCGGGTACCAATGTGCCGCTGCCGTCGGGGAAGAATCCGTAGACCGAATCGCCGACCGCGAATTCGGTGACGCCAGGCCCGACTTCAACGACTACGCCCGCGCCTTCGCCGCCGAGCAGTGCGTCGTGGGTGAACATGCCCAGCGTGATCATCACGTCGCGGAAGTTGGTGGCGATGGCGCGTAGGGCCACCCGAACCTGACCCGGCTCCAGCGGAGCACCCGCGTTGGGAACCGGCTCGAGGCGCAGGTTTTCGAACGTGCCCGCGCTGCTGATACCCAGCCGCCAGGGCCCCTCGGCGGGAGGCGCCAGAATTCCGTCGACCGCGCGGCTGCCGTTCACCCGCGGGATGTAGATCGTCGCGCCGCGCAGCAATACCTGCGGCTCGGCGGCCGCCACGACAGCGGCAGTGGTCGCGTCGTCCAGCGGCGCATCGGAATCCACCAGCACGATCCGGCCGGGATGCTCGGTCTGCGCCGATCGCACCAGACCCCACACCGCGGCGCCCGCTAAATCGGTGACATCCTCGCCCGGCAGCCCGATGGCTCCGCGGGTGGCCACGACCAGAACGCCCGACTCCTGCTCGGTCAACCACGACTGCACGGCCGCCAACACCTGGTGCGTGCGAAGATAGCTGGCAGCCACCGGATCATCCTCGGTAGCAACGGATTCCAGCAGCTGGTGGGGTGAAGCCTGCTTTGCACCGGCGGCTGACGACGCCGGCGACCACACCACCTCGAACAACCGGTCCGGGCCCGAGCTCGAGATGGCCGCGCGCAGTTGCTGCTCGTTGACCGGGCGGACGGCCATCGTGCCCACCGACAGCACCGGCAGCCCCAGCCCGTCGGCAAGCTCGATCGACACTGCGGAAGGACCAGCCGGCGCGATGCGCGCGCGTACCGCCGACGCGCCCGCGGCATGCAACGAGACGCCCTGCCACGCGAACGGCAACACGACGTCGGTTTCGTCGGCATCCTGGTGCGCAATGACCATCGAATGCATTGCCGCATCGAGCAATGCCGGGTGCACCCCGAATCCGTTGACACCCCCGGCGGCATCCGGCAACCGCACCTCGGCGAACACCTCATCACCGCGGACCCAGGTGGCGGTCAATCCTCTGAACGCGGGACCGTAGCCATACCCGCGGGCCGCCAGTTTCTCGTAGCCGTCGGCCGCATCCACCGCGACCGCACCGGCCGGTGGCCACACCGACAGATCGGCCTTCGGCTCGAGCGGCGCGGAACTCAACTCCCCCTCGGCGTGGCACATCCACGCGGAGTCGGCGTCGACGCGCGAAAAGATCGTGACACTGCGCCGGCCCGATTCGTCGCTGGCGTCCACCACGACTTGCACTGCCACCGAGCCGAATCCAGCATCGGTCACCGGCAACATCAGCGGCGCCTGCAGCGTCAGCTCGTCGACTGTCGAGCAACCGACTTCGTCCCCGGCACGGATGGCCAGCTCGACAAATCCCGCGCCGGGGAACACCGGCGTGCCAGACACGGCGTGATCGGCCAGCCAGCCCTGCAAGCTCGGCGACAAACGGCCCGTCAGCACCACCCCGCCCGAGGCGGGCAAGTCGACCACCGCGCTGAGCAACGCGTGCTCACTGGTTCCCAGGCCCAACCCCGCGGCGTCGGCTCCGACGCCCTCGCCGGCCAACCAGAACCTGCGCCGATCAAAGGCATACGTCGGTAGCTCGACGAAGCCGGCGCCGCCCAGTACCCCGCGCCAATTCACATGCACGCCCGCCGTGAAAGCGGCGGCGGCCGACATCAGGAACCGCTCGAGTCCGCCGTCGTCACGGCCCAGGGTGGGAACGACGATCGCCTCGGTGTCGGCGGCACCGGTGTCGTTGTAGGTGTCCTCGATCCCGGCGATCAACGCGGGATGCGGACTGGATTCGATGAATGTCCGGTATCCGTGCTCGCATGCGGTACGTACCGCCTGGTCGAATTGCACGGTCTGCCGGATATTGCGATACCAGTATGAAGCATCCAAACTGGCTGTGTCCAAACGATTTCCGGTCACAGTGGAAAAGAAGGCGATCCGCGTGGAACGCGGCTCGATGCCGGCAAGCACCTGAGTCAGCTCATCACGAATCGCCTCGACCTCAACCGAATGCGACGCATAGTCCACGTCGATCCGGCGGGTCCGCAGATCCAGGTCGGCGCAGAAGCCGACGACTTCTTCCAGCGCTGCGACCTCACCCGAAACCACGACCGCAAAGGGGCCATTGACGGCGGCGATGCTGAGTCGATTGCCGTAGGGCGCCAGCAATTCTCGCGCACGCTCGGTGCTGCACGCGATGGAAAGCATGCCGCCGGTGTGAGCCAGCGACCGCAGCAGCTTGCTGCGCAACGTCACCACGCGCGCGGCATCGCGCAGCGAAAGCGCACCGGCGACATATGCCGCGGCGATCTCCCCCTGCGAGTGCCCGATCACCGCGTCCGGATTGACTCCGACCGACTTCCACAGTTCGGCCAGCGACACCATCACCGCGAAGAGCACCGGCTGCACCACGTCGACGCGATCCATGCCCGGCGCTGCGGGTGCGCCACGCAACACGGCAATCAGCGACCAGTCGACGAACTCGGCGAACGCCTCTGCGCACACCTCGATCTGCTGGGCGAATACCGGTGCAGCATCGAGTAACTCGATGCCCATGCCCAGCCACTGCGAGCCTTGGCCGGGGAAAACGAAGACCTGCTTGCCGACTGGGCGCGCCGCTCCCCGAATGATCGAACTACCCGGGTCATCGCCGGCCAATTCGGCGAGACCGGCCAGCAATTGGTCGCGGTCACTACCGACGACAACGGCCCGGTGCTCGAAGGTCGCCCGGCCGGCCAACGACCACGCCACGTCGGCAAGGTCAAGCCCCTGATCGCCAGCTACCTGCGCGGCCAGGCGAGCCGCCTGAGATGTTAACGCCGCCAATGACTTTGCCGATAGCGCCCACGGCACCACCGTGGGCGCCGGGCCGGGATCCCGCGGGTCTTCGGCAGGGGCGGATTCGACGATCACGTGCGCGTTGGTGCCGCTGATCCCGAACGACGAGATCCCCGCGCGGCGTGCATGGTCCGCCGCCGGCCAGGGCCGCGCCTCGCTCAGCAACGACACCGCACCAGCCGACCAATCCACGTGCGGGCTGGGCTGATCCACATGCAACGTCGCGGGCAGCGTCTCGTGGTGCATCGCCTGCACCATCTTGATCACGCCGGCCACCCCGGCGGCGGCCTGGGTGTGACCCATATTCGATTTGATCGAGCCCAACCACAGCGGCTCACTGCGATCCTGGCCGTACGTCGCCAACAACGCCTGCGCCTCAATCGGATCGCCCAATGTGGTGCCGGTGCCGTGGCCCTCCACCGCATCAACCTCGGCCGTCGACAACCCGGCGTTGGCCAGCGCCGCGCGCACCACCCGCTGCTGCGAGGGGCCATTGGGTGCGGTCAATCCGTTGGAGGCGCCGTCTTGATTGACCGCCGAGCCGCGCACCAGCGCCAGCACCGGGTGACCCAGCCGGCGCGCATCCGACAGCCGCTCCACGACCAGCATGGCGCCGCCCTCGGACCAGCCGACGCCGTCGGCTGCCCCCGCGTAGGCCTTGCAGCGCCCGTCGGGTGCCAGGCCACGGTGCCGGCTGAACTCGATAAAAACCGTTGGGGTGGCGTTGACCGTGGCGCCGCCAGCCAGGGCCAGGTCGCACTCGCCGGACCGCAGCGACTGCACGGCCATATGCAAGGCCACCAGCGACGACGAGCAGGCCGTATCCACCGAGACGGCCGGGCCCTCCAGCCCCAGCACGTAGGACACCCGCCCCGAGGCGACACTGGAGGTCATGCCGGTCAGGCGATAACCCTCGATTTCCTCGGCGAGCATGCCGTAGCCCTGGACGATGAGCCCGGCGAACACCCCGGTGGCACTGCCGCGCAGCCCGCTGGGGTCGATCCCGCCCCGCTCCAACGCCTCCCACGCCAGCTCCAGCAGCATCCGGTGCTGGGGGTCCATCGCGAGCGCCTCGGTGGGCGCGATGCCGAAGAACGCGGGGTCGAAGTCGGCGACGTCGTCGACGAAGCCGCCGGTGCGGGCGTATGTTTTGTGGCGCGCGTCGGGATCGGGGTCGAATAGGCCCGCCAGATCCCAGCCACGATCGGCCGGAAACTCCGAGATCACGTCGCGGCCGTCGGCCACCATTTGCCACAGACTCTCGGGCGTATCTACACCGCCCGGGAAGCGGCAGGACATACCCACGATCGCGATCGGCTCGCTCGAGCGCTCCAGCAGCGCACGGTTGGTGCGCTTCAGGCGTTCAACCTGGACCAGCGCTTTTCGCAGCGCCTCGGTCGCATGCTGGAGTTGATCCACCTCAGTACCCCTTGCCTAACATTTGGTCTCTCCCGAACACGGGATGCCAACCACCGGATGCCGAGTCACGGCAGTCGCTGCACGAAGCGCGTTTCCGAGCCGCGTCGTGCTGCTCTCCGACCCAAGAATGTCGCTGGTGAGTATGGCTAACTCCGACAGGATTTCAAAACGTCCGATGCTCCCGGCTGCTAAAGGAGGATCGGGTCCGACGTGCGGAACGCCGTGTCCAATGGGATGGCGGCGCGCCCGGTGCCGCTGCGGTCCCGCTGACCGCGCCATACGCGTAGCACCCCGTCCATGGCGCGACTGTACCCGGCTAACCATCGGTAGTGGTCGGGTACCTGGCGGTGGGATTTCCATCGGAGCCGGGCAGTGTGGCACGGCACCGACTGGCGCGGTCAGACGACCGCTCGACGCCAGCCGTCGGCTGCCTGGGCGGCACGGAGCAGCGTCTCGCACAGTTCGCGCAATTCGGTTGCTTCGGCACCTTCGTCGAGCGCCGTGGCGACGTCCTCCGCTGCGCATCGGAGCTGGTAAACGCGATCTGACAGGTCGGACGCGTCGTCAGCCGACAGCACCACAGCATCGGCCGGCAGCGCGGTCGTTTCACCCCGGTTGATCGAAGCCCGCTGCTCGTAGGCCCGTTGCCGGCACGACTGCCGACAGTATTGACGGCGTCGACCCATCCCGACTTCGGTAACGTCTCGACCGCACCAACGGCATGGCTGTGGGTGGGAACGGCGGCTCACGCCTGCCGACTTTAGTCCGCCCCTCTCTGCGATCCCGGTATCATTGACGGTCGAGTCGCGTACGCCGCGTGTCGACTCGGGAACTACGCAGAACGTCCTAACGTTTGCTATGCGAATAGAATCGCGTCACCGGAGCTAAGAGCTCAAATGATTTAAAAGGAGTAGCAGCCATGGCTGATCGTGTGTTGAGGGGCAGTCGCCTCGGAGCCGTGAGCTATGAGACCGACCGTAACCATGACCTGGCGCCGCGTCAGCTCGCGAAGTACCGCACCGAGAACGGCGAGGAGTTCGAAGTTCCGTTCGCCGACGACGCTGACATTCCCGGCACCTGGCTGTGCCGCAACGGCATGGAAGGCACCCTGATCGAGGGTGACCTGCCCGAGCCGAAGAAGGTCAAGCCGCCGCGCACGCACTGGGACATGCTGCTGGAGCGTCGCACCGTCGAAGAGCTCGAAGAGCTGCTCAAGGAGCGCCTCGAACTGATCAGGACGAAACGGCGCGGCTGACCGGCTTCCGGGCGCTACGTCCGGTTGGTAGCGCGGGAAGCCCGGGCGCCGCTCCTACGGCTCTCGACACCCCATTTCGCGACCTTGACCAGCGCCTCGCGAATGTTGGATCCGCTCATTTTGGAGACGCCTAGTTCGCGCTCGGTGAAGGTGATCGGCACTTCGGCGACGATGAACCCGTTGTCCAGCGTGCGACGGGTCAGATCGATCTGGAAGCAATAGCCCTTGGAGTCCACACCGTCGAGATCAATCGCCTCGAGAACCTCGCGGCGATAGGCGCGGTAGCCGGCGGTGATGTCATGGATGTCGATATCGAGCGCCAGTCGCGCGTAGGTGTTGGCCGTCCAGGACAGCGCCCAGCGTCGCTTCGGCCAGTTGCGCACCGCTCCCCCGTCGACGTAGCGCGAACCGATGACCAGATCGGCTCCCGAGTCGACGGCATCCAGCAGACGGCGCAGCTGCTCGGGCGCATGACTGCCGTCGGCGTCCATCTCGACGAGGACCGAGTACTCCCGACTCAAACCCCAGGCGAAGCCCGCGAGGTAGGCGGCGCCCAGGCCATCCTTGGCCGTGCGGTGCATGACGTGCGTGCGCCCGCCGTCGGCCACGGCCAACTCGTCGGCGAGCTGACCGGTCCCGTCCGGGCTGCCGTCGTCCACGATCAGCACGTGCACATCGGGGCAGGCGTCCGTCAGCCGCCGATGGATCAGCGGCAAGTTCTCCAGCTCGTTGAAGGTCGGAATGATAACCAGGACACGCTGGCTAGGACGATTGCCCGGGGTTCGGGTCGCCTGCTCGCCGGTGGTCATTTATCTCCTCTGTGTCGCCCGAGATAACGCGGTTGTGGCCCGCCCTTTTGGTGAAGCGGAGTGTAGTCACCGGCGGTGTCCGGCGGAGCGTCGTGCGCGGTCGTCGGGGCTTCCTCGTCGGACCGGGGTTCCTCCGCGGCCACCCCGCCGTCCGCCGATTCAGCCGACGGCCTGGACCTGTGCCGAAACGAACGCGGGAAGCTCCTATTGTGCCGTATTCCGGCCAGGATGACCGCTCCGGCCGCCGCAAGCAGAACCCACTGCACGATCGGCGACCATTGGGTTGCCGGCGTCAGCTTTGTCTTGAGGCGCACCTGGATGTCCAGGTAGGCGGGCTGGAAGAAGTCGGTGCGCACCAGCTCATCGCCGTCGGGCGCGATCACCGCACTGATCCCGGTCGTGCCGGCGACCACGACGTATCGGTCGTGCTCGACCGCCCGCACCTTGGCGAACGCCAGCTGTTGCTCGCTCATGCGCTTGTTGAAGGTGGCGTTGTTGGCGGGCACCGCGAGCAGCTGGGCGCCGTTGAGGACGGCCTTTCGCGGCACCCGGTCGAAGATGACCTCCCAGCAGGTGGCGACGCCGACCGGTACTCCGCCGATGTGCACGACGTCGCTGCCTTTACCGGGGATGAAATTGCCGGCCAGGCCGGCATAGCCCGACAGCTGTTTGAAAAGCCACGGCATGGGCAGGTATTCGCCGAATGGCTGCACGATCTCCTTGTCGTGGCGGTCGGCCGGCCCGGAGACCGGATTCCACACGATGGCGGTATTGGTGTATTCGACGGGCTCTTTGTCGCGGCCGGGCACCGCGAGGACCGAGCCGATCAGGATCGGCGCATTGATCGCGTGCGCTGCCTCCGCGATCCGTTGGGCGGCGTCGGCGTTGACGAAGGGATCGATGTCGGAGGAGTCCTCCGGCCAGATGACGAACTGAGGTTGCGGGGCCGCCCCGGCCCGCACGTTCTCGGCCAACCGCAGCGTCTCGGCGACGTGGTTGTCCAGTACCGCTCGACGTTGCTCGTTGAAGCCGAGACCGAGCCGGGGCACATTGCCTTGTACGGCCGCAACAGTCACCGTCGGGTCGCCACCGGAACCGGCACCGGAATGCCGCACCTGCGGCCAGGCAATGACCGCGGCGAACAGCACCAGACAGATGCAGACACCGGGAAGCACTACAGCGGGCGGCGGTGGTGCGGCATCCTCGGCTGCCTCGGCCGGAGCGCCGGCACGCACCCGGCTACCGGTGCGCCACCACTTGGCGATTTCCAGCGCGATGGCGGTCGCGCTGAAACCCAGCAGCATGACGCCCACCGACAGCAGCGCCACCCCGCCGAGCTGAACCAACGGCAGCAGAGGCCCTTCAGCCTGGCCGTAAGCCACCGCACCCCAGGGAAAACCGCCGAACGGGAAGACCGACTTCAGCCACTCCTGGCCCGCCCACACCAATGCGAACCAGATGGGCCAGCCGGGCAGTCGGCGCAACACGATCGCGAAGAAACCGAATAGGCCGGGGAACAGCGCGCACATCGTGCCCAGCGCGAGCCACGGTACGGCGCCCACCAGCAGGCTGATCCACGGCAGCAGTGGCAGGTAGAACGCCAGTCCGAATAGGAATCCGTAGCCGAAGCCACCGGCCAGTGTCGTGGCGGGATGTTTGAGCACCCACGCCAGCAGCGCGGCGGCGACGACGGCGGCCCACCACCAGTTCACCGAGGGGAAGCTGGCACACAGCAGCAGTCCGCCGGCGATCGTGGCCACCAAACGCGACAGCCGGGGCAGCATCGCCGCCCCGATCGCGGGGAGCCGCGCGATCGCCCCGGTGCCCAGCCTGGCTATCGCGTGGCCTGACGCGGCGGCCAGCCGAGCGGCCAAGCCCGGCCCGTCGGGCTCGCTCGGGGTATGGTCTTCGGCCGCATGCGATCCCGAGACGTCTTCTTCCACCGGCTCGGCCTCGACCTCGTCCTCGAGCGCGTCCGCGTCGACGGTGTCTGGCGCCTCGGCGTCTTCGGGGTTCTCCTGCACCGGGTGGCTTTCGCTGGCCTCGGCGGGCCGCCTGTCGCGGCCAAACCACTGCCTAGCCATGGATCACTGCACCTCGGTGGACGGTGCGCCGGCACCGCGGCAAGTCGTCGGTCGGACCCACCCGGGGCAACGCGGGCACCCGGGAACGCGGGTCGGTGGACCACCGCTGGACGCTGTCGTCGGGAGCGTGGACATCGAGGTCTCCGGCGTCCCACACGGCGTAGGAGGCGGGAGCGCCGGGCACCAGGGCGCCCATGTTCTCGTCTCGGACACCGCAGGCGCGCCAGCCGCCGCGGGTCGCACCGGCGAACGCGGCCCGCGCCGACACCCCACTGCCCGGAGTGCGGTGATGGACCGCGGCGCGCACGCTCTCCCACGGATTAAACCCCGTCACCGGGGCGTCGGAACCTAGCGCGAGGGGCACGCCTTGGGATGCTAACAGCGCCAGCGGGTTGAGCCGGCTGCCTCGTTGGGCGCCGAGTCGGTCAGCGTACATGCCGTCGCGACCACCCCAGAGTGCATCGAAGTTGGGCTGCACGCTGGCGATGATGCCCCACGCGCCCAGCTTGGCGGCTTGATCGCCGGTCACCATCTCGAGGTGTTCCAGCCGGTGCCCGCAGCGGGCGACCGCGACCACCCCGAGATCGGCGACCACGCGTTCGAACGCGTCCACCGCAGCCGAGACCGCGGCGTCGCCGATGACATGAAACCCGGCCGTCACCTGCGCCTCGCTGCAGGCTCGTACGTGCGCTTCGACAACGTCGGCGTCGAGGTAACAGGTGCCGCAGCGGTCCGGCGCATCGGTGTAGGGCTCGTGCAGCCAGGCGGTGTGCGATCCGAGGGCCCCGTCGATGAACAGGTCACCGGCCAGCCCGCGCGCTCCTGTCTCGTTCATCAGGGCGCGGGCCTGTTCGGCGGTGGTCACTGCTTCACCCCAGTAGCCGATCACTTCGACGCCGTGATCGAAGGCACGCAGCTGCAGCCAATCGTCGAGGCCGCCGATCTCGGGACCGGCGCATTCGTGTACCGCGACGATGCCGGCGGCGGCGGCGGCCCCAAGCGCGGCGGATCTGGCTTCAGCCAGCTGTGCGGCGGTGAGCAGGCCGCGAGCGACGGCCCGGACCAGGTGGTGTGCGTCGCCGGTCACCGGCCGGTCCGCGGCGAAACCGCGTGCCGACGCGAGGTCGGGAACCAGCCTGCGCAGCCCGGTCGAGGCCAGTGCGGAGTGAACGTCGACGCGCGCCAGGTAGGCCGGCCGGTCGCCGAGCATCGCGTCGAGGTCAGCGGTGGATGGCGGGCTGTTCTCGGGCCACGACGACTCGTCCCAGCCGTGCCCCCAGATGGCCTGGCCGGGGTGGGCGGCGGCGTAGTCGGCGACCATCTGCACGCACTGTGCCCGCGAGGTCGCCCCGCGCAAGTCCAGGCCGCTCAGCGTGAGCCCGGTCGCCGTCACATGGATGTGGCTGTCCACGAATCCCGGGGCCACGAAACCACTGTCGAGGTCTATCACCTCGGCGTCCGAAAACTGCTTGCGTCCGACGTCATCGCTGCCGAGCCACGCGACGACCTCACCGCGCACCGCCATGGCGGTCGCGTCGGGATGGGTGGGGCTGTGCACCCGGCCATTCAGTAGCAGCGTGGTGGGAATCGGGCTCACACCGCAAAACTACGTGGAGCAGCGCCGAGGGCAATCAGTTCGGGCCCGCAGCGTAACGGGGCCCGCCCCAGTGGTCGTCCTGCGACAGCACGGGCGGCTCGACATCGCGGACGTCGATAACCTCGCCGTCGATGTAGTCGCGGCCATCGCCCGCGGAAGTGGGACGGGAGTCGGCGAAGGTCGTCGTGTAGCTGACCAGCGGTGCGCGGCGGTGCAGACTCCGCAGTGCGATCCCAGTCAATCCCGGACCGGCGGCGGCACGCACCGGCGGAAGCAGCAGCAACGCACCCAAAACCGTGGTAACCAATCCGGGAACCAGGACCAGCCCCGTGGCCACGGTGACCAGAGCGCCGTCACCCAGCGTGCTGCGCGGCTCTTTGAGACCGGAGCGCATCTGCCCGATGTCGCGAATCAGCTGCGATCCCGCCATCGGGGCCAGCAGGCCCCATCCAAGGATGAAGGTGCCCAGCAGAGCCAGCAGGGTCCAGCCCCAGCCCACCGCCCATAGCAGCGCGAAGATCGCCGCCAACTCGACGACGGCGTACACGAGTAACAACCGGCTCACCATGCGATGTCAACGTCGGCGAGTTGCTCCCCAGTTCCCCTAGTGATCGGGATCGCGGCTGCAGTTAGATGACGATATGACCACGATTGAGATCGACACCCCGGACGGACCGATCGATGCACTGCTGAGCCTTCCGCCCGGCACAGGCCCCTGGCCGGGTGTGGTGGTGATCCACGACGCCTTCGGCTACGGCCGGGACAAGCAGCAGGTCAACGACCGCATCGCGCAGGCAGGCTATGTGGCGCTGACTCCGAACATGTATGCGCGGGGCGGGCGCATGCGTTGCATCACCCGAGTCATGCGTGAGCTGATGACACAGCGTGGCCGTGCTCTTGACGACATTCTTGCTGCGCGCGATCACTTGCTGGGCAGGCCGGACTGTTCCGGGAAGGTGGGGATCGCCGGCTTCTGCATGGGCGGACAGTTTGCACTCATTATGTCGCCCAAAGGTTTTGGAGCCTCCGCTCCGTTCTACGGCGCTCCCCTGCCGCGCCACTTGAACGAGACGCTGGAGGGGGCGTGCCCGATCGTGGCGAGCTTCGGCGCGCGCGACCCGCTGGGCAAGGGCGCACCCGAGAAGTTGCGCGAAGTGATTGCGGCCAAGCAG
This sequence comes from Mycobacterium montefiorense, assembly GCF_003112775.1. GTDB lineage: Bacteria > Actinomycetota > Actinomycetes > Mycobacteriales > Mycobacteriaceae > Mycobacterium > Mycobacterium montefiorense. The sequence continues at coordinate 1,188,070 of NZ_BFCH01000018.1, forward strand.
ATCACCAATGACGTCAAGGTCTATCCGGGCGTCGGGCACAGCTTCGCGAATGCCCTTCCCGCCCAACCACTGCTTCGCGTCGCGGGTTTTGGTTACGACGACGCCGCGACCGAGGACGCCTGGAGCCGCGTCTTCTCGTTCTTCGGTGAGCACATGCGCTAGGAAGCGACAACGCGGGGGCCTTACCCAGAGTTCTTAATACGTCGCAGCGACGCCCGATGTCTTGAGCGCAAAGATGTCAACGTTCGAGCCGACCGCTGCTTGCCCTCAAAATGAGTGGTCGCAGCGCCTATTGCAGCGATGAGTGTGACGGCGGACTGTGCCGGCGCAAATGGTGACATAGTCGATAGTTGCCTATAGAAATATTCACTGCTTACAATAGTGGCATGTTGCTATGTTTCCTGGGCCGCCCCGCGGCGCCCGCGATTGAGGCGTCACTCGATGCGATCACCGACGCGTGGCGCGCGGTCTAGTTAACCGTCTAGCAATGGATTTCGGAATGTTGCCACCGGAGGTTAACTCCGGTCGGATGTATGCCGGCCCCGGTGCGGGCCCGATGCTGGCCGCCGCAGCGGGCTGGGATGGATTAGCTGCCCAGCTGCACTCCACGGCGGCGTCTTACGAGTCGACAGTCTCTAACTTGACGAGCGCATGGCTTGGTCCGTCGTCGGCCATGATGGCAGCCGCCATCACGCCTTACATGGCGTGGATGACTGCGGCAGCCGCGCAATCCGAGCAAACCGCTAACCAGGCAAGGGCGGCGGCAGCCGCCTACGAGGCCGCGTTCGTCGCAACGGTGCCACCACCAGTTATCGCCGCCAACCGTGCACAGTTGACGGCCCTGATCGCGACCAATGTTTTCGGGCAAAACACCCCGGCGATCATGGCCACCAATGCCCAATACACCGAGATGTGGGCCCAAGACGCCGCCGCAATGTACGGCTATGCCGGTTCCTCGGCGACCGCCGCGCAGGTAACGCCATTCAGCCAACCGCCGCGAACCACCAACCCCGCCGGGACAGCCGACCAGGCCGCCGCGCTCGCCCAAGCCACCGGCACAGCGCCGGCGAACGCGCAATCGACCTTGGCACAGGCAATGTCGGCAACTCCGCAAGCGCTGCAGAGTCTGACAGCGCCGGCTGCGGCCGCTGATCCGTCGCTCGCAGGACTCGACTCGTTCATCACGGGCCCGTTAGGGCCTGCCTCGTTGTTCGGCATTGGCGGCAGCCCGTATCTCCTGGGAGTAGAAAATTATCTGCTGCCCCAAAACGTGGCGAACGTGGACAGCGCCTCCCAACGGCTGTCCAAGATCCAACGCGCGGCGGTCGTGGCGCTGCCCGAAAGCGAGCTTGGTTCGGGTCCGCGTGTGGCGGGCTCACCAGGCGGGCCCGGATTGTCGGCGGGCATGGGCCGCGCCGGCTTCGTCGGAAGCCTCGCGGTGCCGCAAAGTTGGACCGCGGCCGCCCCGGCGGTCAGGTCGCTCGCCGCAGTGTTGCCGGAAACCACCCTCGGCGCCGCCCCGGCGGCGCTCGCTGCAAACGGCCAGGGAAGCCTGTTCAGCAATTTGGGTTTGTCCGGTTTGACCGGACGCGCCATGGCCGGTACCGGTGGTGCCGCTGCCCGGTCCTTCTCAGTAGGCGGCGGCGCCGGATTGGGGAGGGCGGCCACGACCGCCACCATCATCGTGATCCCCGCCGACGAGGCGGAGGAATAGCCGTTGACCTTCGACCACAACATCGACGTCGTGCCTGCACCTTTGGGCTCGGCAGCCATGGCGTCGAAAACGAAGGGGCAGGCAATCATCGCAATTTGCTTGTCGCTCAGGCGTTGCAGACATTGCGGGTTCAACAGCAGCGATTCGCATATGCCGACAGCACAACTTCCGATGCCTATGGGAACCATCGGGAGCCGACTCCGCCAGCGCGCTCGGCTCCAGCCCGGCCCACACCATGACACACGAAGGACACATGTCTGTGGTGACTACACAGAAAAAGGGCTGTCGGTAGCGACAGGGCGTGCACCCAGGCCAATGACGCGATCGCGGACAGGTGAGGGACAGTGATAGATTTTGGAGCCTTGCCGCCGGAGATCAACTCCGGTCGCATGTACGCGGGCCCCCGATCAGGGTCCATGGTGGCCGCGGCCTCGGGGTGGGACGGGTTGGCCGCCCAGCTGCGTTCGACCGCAGCCTCCTACTCCTCGGTGATCTCGGGACTAAGTGCTGAATGGCATGGTCCGTCGTCGGCGATCATGGCTGCCGCCGCCGCACCGTATGCGGCTTGGATGAGGGCCACCGCCGCGCAGGCCGAGCAGGCCGCCAGCCAAGCCAGGGCGGCCGCGACTGCCTATGACACCGCATTCTCAGCGTCGGTGCCTCCGCCGGTGATCGCCGCCAACCGCAGCCAGCTGGAGTCGCTAGTGACAACCAACGTTTTGGGCCAGAACACCGCGGCGATCGCAGCCACCGAGGCACAGTACGGGGAGATGTGGGCTCAAGACGCCGCCGCAATGTACGGCTATGCCGGTTCCTCGGCGACCGCCGCGCAGCTGACGCCATTCAGCCAACCGCCGCGAACCACCAACCCCGCCGGGACAGCCGACCAGGCCGCCGCGCTCGCCCAAGCCACCGGCACAGCGCCGGCGAACGCGCAATCGACCTTGGCACAGGCAATGTCGACAACTCCGCAAGCGCTGCAGAGCCTCGCAGCGCCCGCGGCGGCTGCCCCGACGTCGTCGCTGTCCTCATTGTCGACTTCGTTGAGCGCCCTGAATTCATCCCCTTTGGCGATGCTCGCCGCAAATATCGAGTTCGTCACCAAAAGTCTCCGCCCGTTCAACGACACAGCGCTCAGTCTGGCCATGGGCTTGGTGATAACGGCTCGGCACACCAACGATGTTGCAACAACACTCAGCAACGAGGCTGGATTACTGGCGACGGGGCTTGGGTCGAGCACGCAGGCATTGGGAACCGCCGGCCTGGCGGGCGGGGCTGCAGTATCGGCGAGTGTCGGCAGCGCGGGTTTGGCGGGAGCCCTATCGGTGCCTCCGAGCTGGGCCGCGGCCACTCCAGCCATCAGACTGGCTGCCAGCGTCTTGCAGGGCACCAGCACGGTTGCCACACCAGTGGTCATGGATACCGCGGGAGGACTTTATGGCCAGATGGCCCTGGCAAGCCTGGCCGGAGGCGCCCTGGGCGGTGCAGGTCCCCGCGCGATAGCCGGAGCGACCCGTCGAGTGGGCGGTTCCCCGCCGGGCAAGGAGAGTAAGACCGCGGACAAACTCAAGCGTGTCCTCGCCGAACTATCGCAGCAGCCTGAGTCGGTGCAGCACTGGCACACTGACGACGCGCACCTTGAGGGTGTGTTGGAGCAGCTGTCCAAGAAGCCGGGCGTCCACGCAGTGCACTTGTCTTCGAACGAAGAGTCCAATCACAGGCGAGCTAAGCCCACGTGGGGATAGCCCCCGACGGGCGTGATCGTGGACGCACCCAAATTGCGCGAAGTAACCTCGCTCACCTATCTTCGCATTCTTCGGCGAGCCGCTACGAGCGAGCGAATCCTACTGTGGTTCTAGATATTTCAGCTTCTCCGACACGACGCCGGCGAAGGTGTGCGTGTCGCCGGGCCAGCGCGCCGAGACGTAGTTGCCGTCGTCGACGACAAATGCGGGCCGCGAGTCGGTCGCTGTGTCTCGCGCCATCCCGGAGGACTTGAGGCGCCAGTGCGGCGTGCCGCGCGCGACATCGCAGAAATCCGTCGATTGTTCAAGCGCCCGAGTGACTTCCGACTGCACCGACATATAGCCGCCGGGCTCGCCGGGCTGCTCGGTGTAGGTCCGGTAATAGTCGCGATCCCAGAATCGGGTGATTCGGGTGAGCCGCCAGGCCAAGCGCTCCATGGCCCAGGTGAGCGACGTCGTCTTGCGTCCGTAGAGCACCGAGCGTCCGGTTCCAGGGTCGACGCTGCGCGCGGCCAGCAGCACACCGTGACAGATCGCACCGACGATGATTTCGCGGGCAAACGCGTCGATCACCAGGCGCTGCAGGATCTCGCTGTCGATATAGCTGCGCATTCCGCGGGCGCGATGACCGCCTGGCAGCAGCAGCGCATCTGCGCCGTCCAGCGTGGCTTGACTCCAGCTGATGGGATGCTGATACTCCTGCGAACTGACCATGGCGGTGTAAGCGTCGCGGCCATTCCTGTTGGCGCGCAACACCATTCCAATGAGCGACAGAGAGCCCAATATCGGTAGTGCAGACCAGAAGTCCAGGCCACGACCGGTCACCATGATGTCGTCGGCCATGCCGGGGGTGCCGCTTTCGGTCGTAAAGATCACGCGGTGACCGTGGTCGGTCAATACCCGCCAGCTGACCGCGACCTCGGTCGGGTCGAAGTCACGGTCGGGAATCGGAATCAGCACCGTACTCATCAAGCGCCCTCCCGGCCAAGCTCTAGCCTTGCGCCACTCGGAGTTCGAGGCCGATGTTATTTTCCATGCCGCCGCGCAGCTTGCTGAAGAAGTTGAAGACCGTGCCCACGATGCCGTAGCGCTTACCGATCGCGTCGTAGACGGCGCCCGTGTCGGACTTGGCAAGCAGGGCCGCGGTGCCCTCGACGGCCTCGCCCGTCGGGCGACCGCGCATGGTGCAAGTCGCCATCGTGACGCGGGGCGTATTGCGAATCCGCTTGACCTTCCAGGAGGTTTCCTGGGTGATCACCAGCAGCCGGTCGCCGCGCTCGGTATCCACGGCCGTCCAGATTGGGGTCGGCTTGGCTCGGCCGTCCTTGGTGAAGGTGGTCAGCAGGATGTATTGCGCCTTGGCGAGGTCGGCGAAGGTGGGCGTCACGGTCTCAACCTACTACTCGCGGACGTTGACATTCACTGCAATCGGCTGCATAGTCAAGTTGCGTTAAATGAAAACATTGTTTTCGTTTAAGCGACCTGTAGCTGCGACCGGAACGGGGAGACGCGTGGGCGATCCGAAGAACCCGATGGCCTGGCTACCGTTCTCGATCGCCGAAGCAGCGCTGACGGGATCTGGCGACGACGCGGACCTTTCCCAGGCATGGTCGTACTTGCAGGAACGGCTGCGTGACGCAGCGCAGCTCGTCGGATCGGACCCGGCTAACCGAAATCACATCGATCTCGCCGCGGGAATGCGGCATCTGTTGGTGCTACTCACCGCGGGGATCGATGAGGTGCTGCGGTTCGACACCGATCCAATCCTGTGTGTTCAGGCCACCAGCACCGACGACCTCGTGACGTGGGGAATGGAGTGTCCAGACTGCATTTACACCCGTGCCGTACTGCGCGGCGGGGAAAGTTACCGGCTGTTCGGCAATCGAGGCACCGCACGCTACGTCGGGTTGCAGACGATGAACGGCATCGCCTCAACGGCAAACGAACTGGTCGACGAGCTCGAGGTGGATGCCGACGGGAATTTCGAGGTAATGCTGTCGCCCTCCGAGCAGGCCGGCAATTGGATGCGGCTGGAAGGCGATCACCCGACGTTGACGGTGCGCCACTTCTTCTACGATTGGGATACCGAAGTGGCATCGTCGCTGCGCGTTGAGCGGCTCGGCGATGCGGCTGGCACGCAAGGCCGTTCGATCGATCCAGCCGTGGCAATGTCGCGGCAGTTGGTCGCTCTTGGCGACTTTGTCCAGGACAATCTGGCGTTTTTTCTGCAATTCGGCGCGGCGGCGCCGACGAACGGGTTCCTGCCGCCGATCGACCGCACCGATATAGGTGCGGCCGCGGAGAACCGGCCGGTGATCGGTCGATGGGAGCTACGTCCCGGCGAGGCGCTGATCGTGGAATCCGAACCGCCCGAAGGGATTTACCGGAGCTTCTCCATCGGCAACCCGTGGTGGGAAACCATTCATTACGGGCGCCATCAGTCCAGCCTCAATGCCCATCAGGCGGTGGTGGATTCCGACGGCCTGGTGCGAGTGGTGCTGTGCGCGCAGGACCCCGGCGTCGCGAATTGGCTTGACACCGCGGGCTTCAGCAATGGGCCCATCATCCTGCGCTGTGTGCGAACGAAAACGGCGCCGACCCCGTCGGCGCGCGTCGTGTCATTCGACAAGATTCATGCCCAGCTGCCCTCGGACACCGCGACGGTCACCGCCGAGCAGCGGGCGGCCGTCATTGCGGCGCGCCGCAACGCCGTACGCGAAAGGTTCGCCTGATGTCGTTCAATGCCGACGAATTGGAGAGCGGCGCCAGTGCGGCAACCGGCCTCGACGATTTCGGGTCCTCGTACTACCGCGAGGGACTCGACCACATTGTCGAAGCGCTGAACAACGAGGCGGATCTCAACGAAATCGGCCAGGTCATCCAGCACGCGACCATCAGCAATGCGCTGATTCAGCGCCTCAAGATCGAGGACGCCTACCGACAGCATCCCGAGATCGATGACGAGGAGGTCGGCGGCCCCGTCTTCGTGATCGGGCTACCCCGCACGGGCACCACGGCATTGAGCCAACTCGTGGCCGCCGATCCGCAATTCCGGTCGCTGCGGATGTGGGAATCCCAAGCCCCAACACCGCCGCCGGAGGCCGCCACCCAACACACCGACCCGCGGATCGACCAGGCTGAAGCGGGCCTGAAGATGCTCGACGACATGTTCCCGTTGATGAAGACAATGCACAACTCTGAAGCAACGGCCGCGACTGAATGCCAGGATCTGATGGGAATGAGCTTCCGCACCTTTCACTTTGACGGCGCCGTTCGTGCCCCCGGATATCTGGCGTGGCTGATGGACTGCGACATGCGCGAGACGTACACCTTTCACCGACGGGTCCTGCGGCTGTTGCAATGGCACTGCCCGCCGACGCTGTGGCATCTGAAGACCCCGGTGCACATGTTCGCCCTCGATGCGCTCGTCGAGGCCTACCCGAACGCTAGATTCCTGTGGAGCCATCGTGATCCGGCCAAGGTAATGGGCTCGGTGTGCAGCCTCATCCAGTATGTCCGCAGCTGGAGCAGCGACCGCAACGATCCCAACGAGCTGGGCACCGAGCAGGTCGACAGTTGGGTCGAAGCCGTCCGGCGGGCCATGGATTTCCGTGCCCGGATGGGCGACGACCGCTTCGCTGACGTCTCCTTCGCCGACTTGCAATCCGATCCGATACGGACGGTGCAAGCCGGCTACGAGGACCTGGGCCTGAGCTTCACCGAGGCCACCTCGGACGCGGTGAAGCAGTGGGCCGAAGGGCACAAACCCGGCTCGCGTGGTGCACACGACTACGACCTGGCCGAGTACGGTCTGACATCGGAAGGGGTCCGTGAGCGGTTCGCGGACTACCTCGCCGCCTATCAGGCAACCGCCTGGCTCCCATGAGTGCTCCTCGGACGCGGCGACGCGAAAAACTCGAACCCGATCCGGCAGTCCGCAGCGAGATCCTGGCGGCCGCGTCAACCACCCTGCGCGAGCGTGGAGTTCGTGGACTCAGCATTGCCGCGGTGCTGGACCGCGCCAAGTTGAGCACCCGCGCCTTCTACCGGCATTTCGACTCCAAGGATGAATTGGTTGCCGCGGTCTTCCTGGAGACCGCGCGCACCGAAAGGCGCCGTCTGCAGCGCCGAATGGCCATTGCCGCAACAGAGATCGAGGCCGTGGCAGCGTGGATCGACGGGCGACTCGACTTGGCGTTCGACGACAGTGTCAAGTCTGATTTGCGGCGGCTCTCGCTGGAAGCTCAATCGCAGACATTCGCCTCCCCCGGTCTGATTCAGCCCGCATACGCCGAAATGCTCAAACCGCTCAGCGAAGCGCTACAGCGCGGCCTGAAGCGCGGAGTGTTCCACCGCATCGACCCAGTGACCGACGCGGAGTTCATCCAGGGTGTGGTGTGGGCGAGCACCAACCGGCAGTGGCGGACCGGCGATTGCGATCGCGTTGAAGTGCGCGAAGACGCGCTCCGATTCTGTCTGCGCGCGTTGGGCGTGACACCCGAAGCGATCGATCAGATCTGCTCAAACGACTGACCAAGGGAGTATCCATGGACCTGGGTTTCGCCGGCTCGACAGCGGTGGTCACGGGTGGGAGCAAAGGGATGGGACTGGCCATCGCCGAAACCCTTGCGGCCGAAGGGGCCAGCGTGGCGGTGATGGCTCGGAACCGAGAAGCGCTCGACGCCGCGGTGAACTCGCTGCTAAAGGCGGGTGCTCCTGACGCGATGGGAATCAGCGTCGATATGGGCGACCCGAAGTCGATCGCCGACGGCTTCGCGGCAGTCGCCGAGCGCTGGGGTCGACTCAACAGCTTGGTCCACACGATTGGGCCGGGTGACGGCTACTTCGAGCAGATGGACGACACGCAGTGGGATGAGGCGTTCGCGCTGGGCACCATGTCGGCTGTGCGGTCGATCCGCGCCTGCCTGCCGCTGTTGCGCGCGGCGGAGTGGGCCCGCATTGTGACGCTGTCCGCACACTCCATTCAACGGCAGAACCCGCGCATCGTCGCCTACACGGCGTCAAAGGCGGCGTTGGCCAGCATCACCAAGAACCTCTCGAAAAGCCTTGCCAAGGAAGGCATTCTCGCAAACTGCGTGTGCCCGGGGACGATAGTGACCGCCAGCTTCACCGAAAACCTCAAAGACATCCTGGCGGCCGACGGCCTCGACGCCACCGACCCGCACGATGTCATGACCTGGATAGACAACAACTTTCATCAACCCTGTGACCTCGGTCGCGCCGGGCTTCCCGAAGAGATCGCGTCGATGACCGCATACCTGGCGTCCCGCCGAAACGGCTACGTCACCGGCGCCACCGTCAATGTGGACGGCGGGTCCGACTTCATCTGAGGGGTTGGTCAGCCCTCCAGGTCGCCTTCGGTTTCCAGCAGCGCCTGCCGTAACCCGTCCAGGGTTTCGGGTTGCGGCTCGGCCCACATGCCGCGACCGGCCGCCTCCAGCAGTCGTTCGGCCATGCCGTGCAACGCCCACGGATTGGATTCCGTCATGAACTTCCGGTTCTCCGGATCCAGCACGTAGCGGTCGGTGAGCTGCTCGTACATCCAGTCGGCCATCACCCCCGCGGTGGCGTCATAGCCGAAGAGGTAATCGACGGTGGCAGCCATCTCGAATGCGCCCTTGTAACCGTGCCGGCGCATCGCGGCCATCCAGCGCGGATTGACCACCCGGGCGCGGAACACCCGCGTGGTCTCCTCGGACAGCGTGCGGGTGCGGATCGCGTCGGGTCGGGTGTTGTCACCGATATAGGCGGCCGGCGCCTTGCCGGTCAGCGCTCGTACCGTGGCCACCATGCCGCCGTGGTATTGGAAGTAGTCGTCGGAGTCGGCGATATCATGTTCGCGGGTGTCGGTGTTCTTGGCCGCCACAGCAATTCGGCGGTACTGCCGGTTCATGTCGTCGACGGCCTCGCGGCCGTCCAGGTCGCGCCCGTAGGCGAATCCGCCCCAGGCGGTGTACACCTGGGCAAGGTCGGCGTCGTCGCGCCAGTTCCGGCTGTCGATCAGCTGCAGCAGCCCGGCGCCATAGGTGCCCGGCTTGGATCCGAAAATCCGTGTGGTTGCCCGCCGTTGATCGCCGTGCTGGGCCAGGTCGGCCTGCGCGTGGGCGCGGACGAAGTTGGCATCGGCGGGCTCGTCGAGTTCGGCGACCAATCGCACCGCGTCGTCGAGCATCGTGACGACGTGCGGGAACGCGTCGCGGAAGAATCCGGAGATCCGGACGGTGACGTCGATCCGTGGGCGTTGGAGCTCGGCCAGCGGAATCGGCGTCAGGCCGACGACGCGGCGTGATGCGTCGTCCCACACGGGCCGAACGCCGAGCAGCGCAAGAACTTCGGCGATGTCGTCGCCGGCGGTGCGCATCGCCGAGGTGCCCCACACCGACAGCCCCACCGATTGCGGCCATTCACCGTGGTCGCTGCGGTACCGGTCTAACAGTGAATCAGCAAGCGCGACACCGGCTTCCCAGGCCAGCCGGGAAGGTATCGCCTTGGGATCGACGGAGTAGAAATTGCGGCCGGTGGGCAGCACGTTAACCAGGCCGCGCAGCGGCGACCCCGATGGGCCCGCCGGGATGAACCGGCCGTCCAGCGCCCGGAGCACCTGGTCGATTTCGGCAGCGGTACCGGCCAGCCGCGGTACCACTTCGGTGGCCGCGAACCGCAGCACCGCGGCAACATCGGCATTGTCGGTGATCGTGTCGACGGCGTCGGGGTCCCAGCCGGTGGCCTGCAGCGACGCGACCAGCCCGCGGGCAATGGCCTCGGTTTGATCGACCTTGGTCCGCTCGTCGGTGCCGTCTTCGGCCAGGCCTAGCGCTTGTCGCAATCCCGGCAGGGCATGCTCACCGGCGAATAGCTGCCGGGCCCGCAGGATGGCCAGCACTAGGTCGAGTTCCGTCTCCCCCGTTGGCTTCTGGCCGAGGATGTGCAGGCCGTCGCGGATCTGGACGTCTTTGATTTCGCAGAGCCAGCCGTCGACGTGCAGGATCATGTCGTCGAACGAGTCTTCTTCGGGCCGTTCGGTCAAGCCGAGGTCGTGGTCCATCTTGGCGGCCCGGATCAGCGTCCAGATCTGCTGACGGATGGCGGGCAGCTTGCCAGGGTCCAGGGCGGCGACGTTGGCGTACTCATCGAGCAGCTGCTCCAAACGCGCGATGTCTCCGTAGCTTTCGGCGCGGGCCATCGGCGGGATGAGATGGTCGACGAGCACCGCGTGCGCACGTCTCTTGGCCTGGGTGCCCTCGCCGGGATCGTTGACCAAAAACGGGTAGATCAGCGGCAGGTTGCCCAGCGCGGCGTCGGATCCGCAGGCCGCCGACATGCCCAGCGTCTTTCCCGGAAGCCACTCCAGATTTCCGTGCTTGCCCAGGTGCACCACCGCGTGCGACCCGAATCCGGTGTCCAGCCAGTGGTAGGCGGCCAGGTAGTGATGGCTGGGCGGCAGGTCCGGATCGTGGTAGATGGCGACCGGATTCTCGCCGAAGCCGCGGGGTGGCTGCACCAGCAGCACCAGATTTTCGGATTGCAGTGCGGCCACGACGATCTCGCCGTCGGGGTCTTTTGTGCGATCGACGAAAAGCTCTCCGGGTGCGGGACCCCAGTGGGTTTCGACGGCGTCACGGAATTCTTCGGGCAGTGTGGCGAACCAGGCGCGGTAATCCCGTGCAGACACCCTGATCGGGTTGCCCGCCAGTTGCTCTTCGGTGAGCCAGTCAGGGTCCTGCCCGCCTCGTTCGATCAGCGCATGAATAAGGGCGTCACCGTCGTTGGCCTCGACCCCGGGAAGATCGCCCACCCGATAACCGTGGTCGCGCATCGCCCGCAGCAGCGCCACCGCGCTCGCTGGAGTGTCCAATCCGACGGCGTTGCCGATGCGGGCGTGCTTGGTGGGATACGCCGAAAACACCAGGGCCACCCGCTTGTCGGCAGGGGCGACGTGCCGCAGTTGCGCGTGCCGGATAGCCAGGCCCGCGACCCGTGCGCAGCGCTCCGGGTCGGCGACATACGAGATCAGCCCGTCGTCGTCGATCTCTTTGAACGAGAACGGGACGGTGATGATGCGCCCGTCGAACTCGGGGACCGCGACCTGACTGGCGACGTCCAGTGGGGACAGGCCGTCGTCATTTTCACGCCACTGATCGCGCGGGCTCGTCAGGCACAGACCTTGCAGAATCGGAATATCCAGGGCCGCAAGATGTTCGACGTTCCAGCTATCGTCGTCGCCGCCAGCCGACACGGTCGCGGGCTTCAGTCCCCCGGCGGCCAGCACGGTAACCACCATGGCGTCGGCGTTGCCGAGCCGTTGCAGCAGTTCGGGTTCGGCGGTGCGCAACGACGCGCAGTAGACGGGCAGCGCTCGGCCACCCGCGTCTTCAATGGCCGTACACAGCGATTCGATGTACCCGGTGTTACCGGCCAGGTGTTGCGCGCGGTAGTACAGCACCGCGATTGTCGGGCCGTCGATGTGCTGCGACTGCGCCCGCTCCAGTTCACCCCAGGTCGGGGTCACCACCGGCTCGGTGAAGCCGACGCCGGTCATCAGCACGGTGTCGGACAGGAAGGCGTGCAATTGGCGTAGGTTCTCCACGCCGCCGTGCGCCAGGTAGATGTGCGCCTGCACCGCGATGCCGGCGGCCAACGTGGACAGTCCGGTCAATTCGGCGTCGGCGGCCTGCTCGCCACTGACCAAAATCGTCGGAATGCCACTGGCGATCACGGTGTCGATGCCACTTTGCCAGGCTCGATAGCCCCCGAGGATCCGGACGACCACGATCGCCGCGTCGGCCAAGAGGTCCGACAATCCCCCGCAACCGGGAGGTGCCCCCACCTCGTCGGACAACCGCGCGGGGTTGGCCCATCGATAGTTTTTGCCGCTGGAGCGGGCACTGATCAGGTCGGTGTCGGATGTCGACAGCAACAGGATGGTCGGCTCAGCCACCCCTCATTCGTACCGTAGCGTCGCCGCGATGCAAGCGGCGACCTCGCATTCCGCCGCCCCAGTAGGAGCGCTGATGACGGAAAAATTGGTGACGGTTGCGTACCTTAACCGATGTTAGCGTTGATCAATAACAAAGAGCGACAAGCTAACCCCAGGATGCCGTTATGTCTATTTTTGCCGATGCCGCCCGCCTCCTCAGCAATTTGGCCAACGTGGGATCGCAGTTCATCGGCCTGGACGCCAATCTCATGCCATCCACGTCGGACTCGGGAGCTGGCGGCGAATATCTTGCGGGCAGCGTGACCGGCATGACCGGAGGCCTGGGAAGCTCGCTGAGCTCGGGTCAAATTCTCGGGGGGATCTTCAAGCCCGCAGACGCGCTCGCAACATGGGATCGCAATGCCAACCTAGGCAGCCAAGATCTTCGACAAAAATACAGTGCCGACATGTACTACAAACCTGCCCATCGGCTGCAGGTTGCCCGCAACGGCGAGCGAACTTCCAACGTGAAACCGGCGGGTGCGGCCGTCAACATCCTCCCGTGGACTGCCAGCGTTATCGGATATTTAGAGCTGTTGCTGGGATTCGGGCCACCGAACGAGGGTGACGATCTGGAAGTCGGCGCACAGCTTTGGAGCACATTGCGAGATGAGCTCGCGTCGGCCATTCCGAACGAGGACTGGCAGGGAGAGGCCTCGGATACCTACGCGGGTCAGGTGGCAGCAGTGCAGGACATTGCGCAGACGCTGGCCGAACTGGACGGTCAGCTGGCAGAGATCGTTGTGGAGCAAGCGGAATGGGTCACCCATATTCGTCTGGGTTTCGGGATTTTGCTCAACCTACTTACCACGGCAATCGTCATTGAAGTCGCTCTCCGAATAGCCCTGGCTATGGTCCCGGGCGGACCGGCGTGGGCAATGGGTTGGGCGATCTTGGCTTCTTCGCTAGCAATGGCTGCCGCCCTCGGCATGCTCGGCGCCTTGACCGGATTATCGGTAGAAAACGGCAAGAAAGCCCACCATGTCACCTCCGAAATCAATCGGCTGGGCGAGGCCGCGACGCAACTAGTAAATGAGTCGATGGCTCATAGCGTCGGTTCCGTAGCGCCTCAGTCGCGGGTCTCCGAATTCCAGGCTCCTCCCCAGGGCACGCCCACTACCTTCGCCGGGCCCACCGGCGGCCAGCCAACACAGCCGAAGATGACCAAGGCGAGGTCTGAATACGAGCAGTTTGGCGCAAGTGCGACACCGCATAGCCCGCAGGGTGAGGATGCCGAATGCGATGAAAAGCAGAACGTGACGATTCCGGCCCTCGATGAATCGATGCGAATGCTGAAACAGCAGGGACCCAACTACTCCGGACAAGCCCCTCGACGAGCGGGCTCGCGCAACCCGGTGATCGGAGAAAAACGCCAGCTCGACGCCGCCGAAGCCGATGGAGCGGCTGCGGGCACCGACGCTGTCGACCGTGCGCCCATCGATCGTGAACTACGTCAGGGTGTTAATGAGAAGCTGGCACAGGCCACTTCCGGATTGAACCGCGACACAGAGGCTTACGCGGATGCGACAGCGGACAGGCGCCATTCACCGGGCAGGGTCTATTCCGCCACCATCCAGTAGGTCAGAACCATCGACCGGTCGCTAGTCGGGAAGCCGACTCCCTCGAAAGCGATTTCGCCGGGCGTGGGATTGTGGTCAGCGCGGTTCCGCCAGGTCAGGCAATACATGTCGCCGACCGATTTGATATGCAAGTCGAAATCGCCGACCAACTCGTCTTCGATGCCGAAGTACTGAACATGGTAGTTACCGGGAAAGCCATTGGACGTGTCGCCAGTTGCCCGGCCCCGGCAGATCGCGCGGTCCTCCTCGACCGCGTTAGAAGAGATCCAGCGCGCATCGATGACGTCTGTTTCCTCAGTATTGAACCGATATTCGGCAACCCCGATCACCGCGGTGTGAATCATGTCGGGCATCTTATCGGTTGCGGCTGCTCACTTCTGAGCTCCAACCATTGACTACCGGCCGGGCGCCCGCGCGCGGTGCGATGATGCCCAACCCCGCCGTTCTAGGCGGTGCTCACGTCGAAGTCCGCGAGCTCGGGTCTGCGTAAGAGTGCGCTATGGGTCTCCGGCGCCCAGGGGAACAGCTCGGGCAAGCCATCCTTGCCCAGATACCAGTTGTTGCAGCCCGACGCCCAGATTGTCTGCGGCAAAGCGGCTTTCAAGGTCTCGTTGTAGTCCTTGGTCGCCGCTTCCGTCGGTGCTGCGGTATGCACCACACCATTACGGATCTGACGGATCCACCACAACGCGTAGTCGGCTTGATCCTCGGCGATGGCCATGAAGGACTGCTGACCAAGCGGCGAATGCGGCCCCATCAGCATAAAGAGATTGGGAAACCGCGGTACCGCGACCGACCGATACGCGATCGGACCGTCGGCCCAAACCTCGTCCAGGGTGATGCCACCCTCCCCGATCAGCTTCAGCGGCCGCACGTAGGCCCTGGCGTCAAACCCCGTGGCGTAGACCAACAGATCGAGTTCGTGCAGGGTGCCGTCGACGGTCACGATGCCTCGCGGCTCGATGCGCTCGATTCGATCGGTGACAACGTCGACGGTCGGATGCTGCACCGAACGGTAGAAACGTCGCGAAATCGCCAGCCGCTTGCAGCCCGGCTGGTAATTCGGGGTGAGTTTGGCGCGCAATTCCGGGTCGCGCACCGACAGCCGCAGGTTCCAACGACACGTGGCCTGCACCAGACGGCGGCGCAATCCCGAATGGATCAGGGCGCCTCCGAAGACCCGCCGGAAGAACGTTCCCCAAAACCAGTGGCCCAGAGCGTTGAAACCCGGCAAGCGCGAAACTACGTGTCTGGTCAGCGCCGAGTAGCGCGGGTTGGGCAACGGGTAGACCCACTGCGCGGTGCGCTGAAACAGCGTCAATTGGCGCACCTTGCCGCCGAGCTCCGCGATGATCTGCACACCGCTCGACCCGTTTCCGATCAGACCGATTCGCTTGTCCGGCAAAGAAATCGAGTGATCCCACCGCGACGAGTGGAATACCGCACCGGCGAAGGTCTCCCGCCCGGGGATGTCGGGATAGTTCGGTATCCGTAGCACGCCGGTTGCAACGACCATGACATCGAATGTCTCTTCACCGAATGTCGTGGTGAGATGCCATCTCCCGTCGTTGTATTCGGCTCTGGTGACGTCGCAACCGAAACGGATGTGTCGTCGGATGCCACGTTCGTCGGCTACCCGCCGGAAGTAGGCCTGCAGTTCCGGGCCTGGAGGCAGCAAACTTGTCCACTTCGGGTTGGGCGCAAACGTGTAGGAGTAGTACCGCGACGGAACATCGCAGGTAAGACCCGGATACGTGTTGTCGCGCCAGGTGCCTCCGACCTCATCGGCTTTTTCGAAAACGGTGTAGGAATCGATTCCGGCATCGGCCAACTTGGCTGCCATGCAAAGACCCGACACCCCGGCACCGATTATCGCGACTTTCACTTGACGCTGCTGCGACATGACCATCACCTACTTCCCCCGATATGACGCCGAGGGTAGTGACGCGGCGCCCGCCCGTGGTCTCGAGAAGCGGCCAGACAATACGTGTTTTCACCGCCGTGTTCTGCCTTACCGTGGACTCATGGCCCGAATCCGCGACATCGACGCCTGCCCGGGTGCGCTGCAGGTGCATCAGGCCGCTGACGGCGCACTGGTGCGCGTGCGATTGCCGGGCGGGATGATCACCGCCGCGCAGCTGGCGGCACTGGCCGCCCTGTCCAGAGACTTCGGCTCGGGAACCTTAGAGCCGACCGTGCGCGGCAATCTGCAACTGCGCGCGATCACCGACGTGACCGCGGTCGCCCAGGGAGTCGCCAAGGCCGGGCTGCTGCCGTCGGCGACGCACGAACGCGTACGCAACATCGTCGCGTCGCCGCTGTCCGGTCGCTGCGGCGGACGCGCGGACGTGCGCGCGTGGGTGGGCGCACTGGATGCGGCGATCTGCGCCGAGCCCAAGTTGGTGGAGCTGGGCGGCCGATTCTGGTTCAGCATCGACGACGGCCGCGCCGACGTGTCCGGGCTGGGCGCCGACGTCGGGATTCACGTCTGCGAGGACGGCTACGCCCTGCTACTGATGGGGCGCGACACCGGTCTGCGGATCGCGGCCGACGATGTGGTCACGACGCTGGTCGAAGTCGCTGTCCGGTTCACCGAAATTCACGGAAAAGCCTGGCGCATAAGCGAATTAGACGACTTAGACGGCCTGCTTCCCGGTGCTGATATCGCCGCCGCCCCCTTTGTCCCCGTCACCAAACCGCCGGTGGGCTGGATAGCCCAGGACTGGCCCGGGCAGGTAGACCGGGTTGCGTTGGGCGCCGCGGTGCCGCTGGGTGTGCTGCCCGCGCAAGTCGCGGAGTACCTCGCCGTGATCGAAGCACCGTTGGTGATCACGCCGTGGCGCTCGGTGCTGGTGTGCGACCTCGACGACGGTGTCGCCGACGCCGCGCTGCGAGGGCTGGCGCCGCTGGGCTTGGTGTTCGACGAGAACTCCCCCTGGCTGGACGTCAGTGCGTGCACCGGAAGCCCCGGCTGCGCCCACTCGGCCGCCGACGTGCGGGCGGACGCGGCGGATGCCGTCGGGACGGAATCCGCGGGGCGTCGCCACTTCGTTGGCTGTGAACGCGCGTGCGGCAGCCCGCCGACTGGTGAGGTGCTGGTCGCCACCGGGGACGGATACCGGCCGCTTCGCGATCGTGGGGCTTTAGGGTAGGCAGGTGCTCGACTACATCCGCGATGCGGCGGAGATCTATCGCCAGTCATTCGCGGCTATCCGCGCCGAAGCCGATTTGGCACGATTCCCCGCCGACATAGCGCAGGTCGTGGTCCGGTTGATCCACACCTGCGGGCAGGTCGACGTCGCCGAGCACATCGACTTCACCACCGACGTGGTTGCGCGGACCAGCGTCGCGCTGCGAAATGGCGCTCCCGTGCTGTGCGATTCGTCGATGGTGGCCGCCGGGATCACCAAGGCACGGCTGCCTGCCGGCAACGAGGTGGTGTCGTTGGTGGCCGACCCCCGCTCACCCGAGCTGGCCGCGCGAAGGCAGATCACCCGCTCGGCCGCGGGCGTGGAACTGTGGGCTGACCGGCTCGAGGGCGCGGTGCTGGCGATCGGCAATGCGCCCACTGCCCTGTTCCGGCTGCTCGAACTGATCGACGAGGGCGCCGCGCCGCCGGTGGCTGTGCTGGGCGGCCCGGTGGGATTCGTCGGCTCGGCGCAGTCCAAGCAGGAGCTCGTCGACAACCGACGCGGAATGTCGTATCTGGTGGTGCGGGGTCGCCGCGGGGGCAGTGCGATGGCCGCCGCCGCCGTCAACGCGATCGCGAGCGATGCCGAATGACGGACTCCCTAAACCAGAGAGGCACGCTGTGGGGGGTCGGCCTGGGGCCCGGCGACCCGGAATTGGTCACCGTCAAAGCCGCGCGGGTGATCGGCGAGGCCGACGTCGTGGCTTACCACAGCGCCCGGCACGGCCGCAGTATCGCCCGCGGCATCGCCGAACCGTATCTGCGGAACGGCCAGATCGAGGAGCACCTCGTCTATCCGGTGACCACCGAGGTGGCCGATCATCCCGGCGGCTACGCCGGTGCGATCGAGGACTTCTATGTCGAAGCCACCCAGCGCATCGCCGCCCATCTCGACGCGGGACGCAATGTGGCGCTGCTTGCCGAAGGCGATCCGCTGTTCTACAGCTCATATATGCATCTGCACACCCGACTGACGGAACGGTTCGACGCCATCATCGTGCCGGGAGTGACATCGGTGAGCGCCGCCTCGGCCGCCGTCGCGACGCCGCTGGTGGCCGGCGACGAAGTGCTGTCGGTGTTGCCGGGGACCCTGCCCGTTGCCGAGCTGACCCGGCGGCTCGCCGACTCGGACGCCGCCGTCGTGCTTAAACTCGGGCGCTCTTATCACACTGTGCGGGAAGCTCTTTCGGCATCCGGGCGGCTCGATGAAGCGTTCTATGTGGAGCGGGCCAGCACTCCCGCGCAACGGATATCGCCGGCCGCGGACGTCGACGAAGCCAGCGTGCCGTACTTCTCGCTGGCCATGTTGCCGGGCGGACGACGGTTCGAACAGCCGTCCGTCGGGGCCGTCGCGGTCGTGGGCCTGGGTCCCGGCGACAACGACTGGATGACACCGCAGAGCCGACGTGAACTGGCCGCCGCGACCGACCTGATCGGCTACGGCAACTACCTGGATCGCGTCCCCGTTCGCGACGGTCAGCAGCGTCATCCCAGTGACAACACCGACGAACCGGCACGGGCGCGGCTAGCGTGCGCGCTGGCCGAGCAGGGCCGCGCCGTGGCGGTGGTGTCGTCGGGCGATCCGGGAGTCTTCGCGATGGCCACCGCCGTCCTCGAAGAGGCCAAACAATGGCCGGGAGTGCAGATCCGGGTGATCCCGGCGATGACCGCCGCTCAGGCCGTCGCCAGCCGGGTCGGCGCTCCGCTGGGCCACGACTACGCCGTGATTTCGTTGTCAGACCGGCTCAAGCCGTGGGACGTCATCGAGACACGCCTGGCCGCCGCGGCCGCCGCCGATTTGGTGCTCGCCATCTACAACCCCGCGTCCAAGACCCGGACCTGGCAGGTCGGCGCCATGCGCGACATCCTGCTGACCCATCGCGAACCGGGAACGCCGGTGGTGATCGGCCGCAACGTGTCCGGGCCCGACGAGGATGTCCGCGTGGTGCGATTGGCCGATCTGGACCCCGCCGATATCGACATGCGCAGCCTGCTGATCGTCGGGTCTTCTCAAACCCAGTGGCACTCAGATGATTCCGGCGACAGGGTGTTCACCCCCCGGCGTTATCCAACCTGAAGGCCTACGAGTCGTGGTCCCAGCTGCTCGGCAGCATCGGCGCCGCGGGGCCATCGCTCAACCTGCTGCCGGTCAGCGTCGTCAGCCCGGCCGCGTTGTCCACACCGGATTTCGCTGCGGCCCCGGCAAATCCGATCGGCCCGGCGGCTTCGCCGGAATCTGCGACCGTCGTGATGGGCTCGTCGTCCGGTCCGGGAACCGCGTCCTCGAGGTCCATGTATTCGTAGCGGTAGGCCTTGTCCTTGACGGTTGCCCCCCGACGCCGCCGCGCCTTGAGCCGCTGCTTGGCCGATGCCGCCGCGACGGGGGCCGGGGCGGCAGCGTCGTCGGGCGCCTGCGCCTCGGATTTGCGGCGCGCGCGACTGCTGGAGCTGGCGCGCCCTGACAAGCCCGACAGACCGACGGCATAGAGCGCGTCGGACAAGCCCGCGCCGAGCCCGGTCGTACTGGTGGGTCCGAAACCAACCCCAGGGCCGCCACCGACCGGCGGGGCGCTGCCTGCGGGCGCGGCCGTCGCCGTGGCGGGTGCCGGCGCAGGTGCGCTCACGCTCGAGGTGGTCGGCACATTGCCGAATCCCGCCGGGGCCGGCGCGGCGGGCATCGGCGTAGGCACCGTTGCGGGCAATGGCGGCTGGATCGACAGGGGAACCGCGGTGCCCACAGCGATTGCCGCCACGCCGGCGGCTGCACCGGCGGCACCTGCAGCGGCAATGACCATCATGGCGGGGAGCGCGACGACGGCCAACTGAATCGCGGTCGTGATGAACGGCCAGAAGATCATCAAGGTGTGGAAGATGGCCCAACCCATGGCGGTGGCAAGGGCCGGCGACAGTCCGAGCTGCCCGAAGAATGAGGCGAGACTGTTGACCCACGGCACCGGCGGGAAAGGCCAGCCGCCGGGATTGAGCCACTTCGACACCGGCCACGCAAAGCCACTGGTGTACTGCTGCAGCCACTGGGCGAGCTGGTCCATCCAGGACGGATACTGCTGCGTCGCCGTGGTGGCTTGCTGGGTCGTGGTCGTCGTGGTGGCGGCCGCCGACATGATCTGCGGCGCTGGTGTGCTCGGCGGAACCGCGGCAAGCGCGGACTCGCTGACCGCCTCATAGGTACTCATCGTCGTGGCGGCCTGCACCCACATGCGGGCGTAGTCGGCCTCGTTGACAGCGATCGGGATGGTGTTGAGGCCGAAGAAGTTAGTCGCAACCAAGGCGCCGTGAATGGCGTGATTCGCCGCGAGTTCCCCCAGCGTGGGCATCGCGGCCAGCGCGGCCACGTAGGCGCCGGCCGCCGCCTCGTGCAGTGCGGCCGCGGCCGTGCTGTCTGCGGAGCTGGCTAGCAGCCAGGTCAGATAGGGGGCGTGGGCAGCGATGTACTGCTCTGCGCTGGGACCTTGCCAAGCGCCGGCCTGGACCGCGCTCAGCAGCCCGGTGAGTTCATCTGCGGCGTCGGCGTATTCGGTGCTCAACGCCGACCACGCCCCCGCGGCCGCCAGCAGCGGCCCGGGGCCGGGGCCGCTGGTCAGCAGCGTCGAGTGCACCTCCGGCGGAAATGCGAGCCAGATCGGGGCGGTCATTGCAGCGGGCCTCGCGGGACTGACGGCGACACGAATACCTCTTCGGTGGCCTAGTGACGGTGTGGGCTGGCGGTGCTTGTCCCTAGTGGTCGTTGCATCGCGCGGTTTAGTTCCCACCGGGTTTGTCGCCCAGGTCTTTGCGCGTGGCGCACGCATGCGCAACGATGCAGGGATGCGGTGCGACGTTGCGCGTGAGGCACTTTCCGCCAGATTGGATGGCGAGCGCCCAGAAGTGCTCGCGCAGCAGGTCGATGCCCACCTGGAGACGTGCCGCGGTTGTCGCACCTGGCTAATCGGCGCGGCCGCGCAGACTCGGCGGCTGGCCACGATCGAGCCCGGCGATGGACCAGACCTAGTCGCCCAAATCATGGCGAGCATCGACGACGAATCCACCCGGTCTCAGCGCTGGATGCGGGCGCTGAGGTCGCGGTATCGACGGTGGGGACTTATCGCGGTGGGTGCGTTCCAGGTGGCGATCGCGGCCGCTCAAATCGGCGGCGTGAATTTCGGCATGGTGTCGCACCACCAGATGCACGGGGCAATGTCCGGCGAACACCTGCTGCACGAGTCCACAGCCTGGGTGCTCGCATTAGGGGCAGCCATGATCGCGGCCGGGATCTGGCCGATCACCGCGATCGGCGTCGCGGCGATTGCCGGTGGGTATTCGCTGGCGCTGATAGGTTACGTGGCCGTTGACGTCGTGGACGGACAGGTGACCGCGACGCGCGTCGCGAGTCACGTGCCCGTGTTGCTGGGCCTGGTGTTCGCGGTGTTGGTGGTGCGCGAACGCTCGGGAGGGCGCAGGCCCCGGGAGTCCGATTTCGACGCGTTCGGTGCGGAGATGCCCGCGAGGTCTTTCGCTGATCGGCGGCGAGGCCATCTGAGGCCGATCAACCGATCCTCGGCGAACCCTGCCGCGAACTCTACGACGGCCCGTCGTAGACTCATCGAACCTGTGGAACTAAGGTGGTTGGCCATGACCGCGTCCAGCGACGACAAGGCCGTTACCGAATTGGCGTTGGCGGCGGCACGCGGGAATGAGCGAGCCCTCGAGGCATTCATCAAAGCCACTCAGCAGGACGTGTGGCGATTCGTCACATACCTGTCCGATGCGGGCAGCGCCGACGATCTGACTCAGGAAACCTTCCTACGGGCAATCGGAGCAATCGAGCGGTTCTCCGGACGCTCCAGCGCTCGCACGTGGCTGCTGTCCATCGCGCGGCGCGTCGTCGCCGATCACATTCGTCACGTCAAGTCGCGGCCGCGCACCGCCCCGGGGGCCGACCCCGAGCAGGTGCGCAACGGCGACCGGCACGCGCGTGGGTTCGAGGACCTGGTCGAGGTGACCGCAATGATCGCTAACCTCACCGCCGAACAACGCGAAGCCTTGTTGCTGACCCAGCTGCTCGGACTGCCTTACGCCGACGCCGCCGCGGTGTGCGGCTGCCCCGTGGGCACCATCCGATCCCGCGTCGCCCGCGCTCGCGACGCACTGCTGGCCGACGCCGAACTCGACGACCTGACCGGTTAGCCCAGTCCGGCAACCCAAACCGCAGCCTCACCGACGGTGCCCACCGCGTTGACTCCGGGCGGGAGCTGCGGGCGAGCCACCATCACCACCGGAATATCCAGCGCCGCAGCAGCATCCAGCTTCGCCCTGGTCATGTCACCGCCGCTGTTCTTGGTCACCAGGGCATCGATCCGGTGTTCACGCATGATGGCGATTTCGCTGTCGTAGTGATACGGCCCCCGGGATAACAACACCTGGTGATGGCGCGGCAATGATTCGGCATCCGGGTCGGTGACCGCGCGAATCAAAAACCACACGTCGCTGCCCGCGAAGGCTTTGGTTCCCGAGCGGCCGGTGGTGAGAAATACCCGCTCAAAGCAGTGCTTTGTAACGGCTTGCGCGGCTTCGACATCCGAGGCGACAACGATGGCGGCGCCGGGATCCCAGGCCGGGCGGGCCAGCACCAGGTGCGGTATGGCGAGTTCTTGACACGCCGTCGCCGCGTGCGCAGTCATGGTCGCCGCGAACGGGTGAGTCGCGTCGACGACAGCGCCGATGCTTTGCTCCTGCAGCCAGCTGCGTAGCCCTTGGATGCCGCCGAACCCCCCGATGCGCACCGGGCCGACCGGTAGCGCCGGGGCGGGCACCCGGCCGGCCAGCGAGCTGATGATGTCGACTTCTGCGTGCAGGGCTTTGGCGAGCACTCGCCCCTCGGCGGTGCCACCGAGCAGCAGCACCCGCATCAGTGTTGGCTCCCCCGGACCCGCCCGGTCGAATACAGGTAGCTATCGGTGAAACCCTCGGCGGCCAGCACGTCGCCGACCACGATGACAGCGGTCTTGGTGATATTCACCTCGTGCATTTGGTCGGCGATGTCGGCCAGCGTGCCCCGCAGGGTTATTTCTTGCGGCCAACTCGCGAAAGCCACTACTGCTGTAGGTGTTTCGGGCCCGTAGCCGCCTTGCAGCAGTTGCGGAACGATGGCGTCGATCTGGGCGGCGGCCAGATGCAGCACCAAGGTAGCGCCGGATTGGGCGAGGGTTTTCAGGTCTTCGCCGGGCGGCATGGAGGTCGACAGCGTCGACACTCGGGTCAGCGTCACGGTCTGCGCCACTCCCGGGAGGGTAAGTTCGCGATTTAGGGCGGCGGCTGCTGCGGCGAAAGCCGGTACGCCGGGCACGATTTCGTAGCCCACGCCCAGCGCGTCGAGTCGCCGGCACTGTTCGGCAAGCGCGCTGTACAACGACGGGTCACCGGAGTGCAGCCGCGCGACGTCGTGGCCTGCGGCATCGGCGCCGGCGAGTTCGGCGACGATCTGCTCGAGCGTCAACGGGCCGGTGTCGACGATTTTCGCACCGGGCGGGCAGAATGCCAGCAGGTCGTCGGGCATGATCGAACCCGCGTAGAGACATGTTTTGCATCGTTGCAGCAGTCGCTGACCACGAACGGTGATCAGGTCGGCGGCACCCGGTCCGGCACCGATGAAGTACACCGTCACTTCGTCATCGCCCACTGGGTGACTGGGTATTGCGGGCGCCAGCCGGTGAAGGCGCCCAATGGCTCGCCCTGGTAGAGCTGAAAGCGCCGCAGCTCGCCACCGAGACGCGAATATGCTTGTATCAGCAGCGATTCCGATTCGACAGTGACGGCGTTGACGACCAGACGCCCGCCAGCTGGCAGATTGTCCAGACTGGCGTTGAGCAGTCCGGTGCGGGTCAGGCCGCCGCCGATGAAAATGGCCGACGGCTCCGGGACATCGTCGAACGCTTCGGGCGCTTCGCCGCGTACCTCGATATTGACGCCGAAGGCTGCGGCGTTGAATTCGATGTTGTGGCGGCGTTGGTCGTCTTGTTCGAAGGCCACCGCGCTGCAGCCGCGCCAGCTGCGGCACCATTCGACGGCGATGCTGCCCGAGCCGGCGCCGACATCCCACAACCGCTCGCCGGGCCGTGGGGCCAGTGCGGCCAGAGTCACCGCCCGGATGCCGTGCTTGGTGATCTGGCCGTCGTGGGTGAACACGTCGTCGGGCAAGGGCGCGATGCGCTCGTCGGGCAGGTAACGAACGGCGATCACGTTGAGGTCGTCGATGTCGGCGGCGGTGTCGTCGGCCCACTGGCGCGCGGTGCCGTTGCGGCGGCGTTCGGCGGGACCGCCGAGTTGTTCGAGCACGCTGAACTCGGAATCGCCGCGCCCGTGCGTAGTGAGCAGTGCGGCCAAGACTTTTGGCGTGGACCGGCTTTGCGACAACACCACTGCCTGGCCGCCGCGGCGTACCGCGGTGCTCGGCGCCGCAGTGACCAGGCTTATCACCTCGGTGTCGTGAACGTTCCAGCCCATCCGGGCGCAAGCCAGTGTCACCGCCGACACATGCGGCAGCACTTTGACTTTTGCGGCGCCGTGGAGCCGGATCAGGGTGCCGCCGATGCCGTGCATGAGTGGGTCGCCGCTGGCGACGATGTGGATTTCGCCTGGGGCGTCGACGGGCAGTGTTTGCAGCGCTTGCAGGGCGGGCAGCATCGGCGACGGCCACTCCCGACGTTCGGCGGTCACCGTGTCGTCGAGCAAACCGATTTGTCTCTTTGCGCCGTAAATTATTGAGGCCGTTTGCAATTCATTTCGCGATGCCGCCGAGAGGCCGGCCATACCGTCGGCGCCCATACCGACCACGATGATCATCGCGGCATCCTGCGCCAGACGAACTGCGGTAGTAGCCGCATGACGAATGCTGCGGGCCCCAACGCCCAGGGGATCCACACCGTGCGCCGGCCCTTTGCCAAAGCACGCGCGGTCGCGGCGGCCACCTGCTGCGGGGTGCTGGGCAGTGGCGCCGGCGTCATGCCCTCTGTCATACGCCCAATGACGAATCCGGGACGCGAAATAAGCAACTGCACCCCGGTGCCGTGCAGCGCATCGGCCAAACCGCTGGCGAAGCCGTCCAGGCCGGCCTTCGCCGACCCGTAGACGTAGTTGGCGCGGCGCACGCGCGCACCGGCGATCGAGGAGAACACCACCAGCGATCCCCTGCCGGCCGTGCGCATGGCGGTGGCCAGATGGGTGAGCATGTTGACCTGGGCGACGTAGTCGGTATGCACGACGGCCACCGCGTGCGCGGCGTCGGACTCGGCGCGGCCCTGGTCGCCGAGGATCCCGAAGGCGAGCACCGCGGTGCCGATGGGCCCGTGGTCGGCGACGATCGAGGCGACCAGCGGACCGTGCGAGGCCAGGTCGTCGGCGTCGAATTCCCTGGTGTGCACAGCCGTCGCGCCGGCTGCCGTGACCGCGGCGACCTGCTCGTCGAGCTGATCGGCCCGGCGTGCGGCCAGCACCACCGTCGCGCCGGGCGCCAGCAGCCGCGCGAGTTCGATGCCGATCTCGCTGCGGCCACCCAGAATTACAACTGGACCTGCGCCCGTGTCGTCCACGGCTGCGATTATCACCTGCGCTAGCGTGAGCGGTAATGGGGAACACCACGACACGGCTAACCAATGACGCTTTGGCGTTTCTGTCCGAACGTCACCTGGCAATGCTGACCACGCTTCGGGCGGACAACTCGCCGCACGTGGTGGCCGTCGGTTTCACCTTCGATCCGGTGACTCATATCGCGCGGGTGATCACCACCGGGGGCTCGCAGAAGGCCGTCAACGCCGACCGGGCCGGGATGGCGGTGCTCAGTCAGGTCGACGGCGCACGCTGGCTGTCGCTTGAGGGCAGCGCCAAGGTGAACAACGACGCGGACGCCGTGCGCGACGCCGAGCTGCGGTACGCGCAGCGCTACCGCACGCCCCGGCCCAATCCCCGACGCGTGGTCATCGAAGTTCAGATCGAGCGTGTGCTGGGCTCGTCAGATCTGCTCGACCGCGGCGACTAGCTCACGCATCAGGCTATTCGAGATTATCGGAGCTCGAACAGAGGCTTTCCGTCTTCATCGAGGGCCGACGTAAAGATCTCTTCAATTGTTGCCGTCAGAAAAAACGACAGCCTTACAAGGTCCGCTGTACCCGTTATCTGATCCGTACTGCCAATAGCGACGAGAGCGCCATCTGCGGTAACCAAGGCCCAGTGCTCAGCGTCACCAAATTGTCTCACGTCGATACTGAAGGCAGGAGGTAATTCCTCTGCCGAGATCGGCACCCTTACGCGGGGCAAATTTTGCTGATTCCTAATGGCCAGACCCAGTCTCCCGATGAAGTACCGCTCGATGGTGGTCATCAAGGGTGCGGCTAATATAAACTGCTCCGGACCCAGCCGATCAGAATCCGTGATGATAAACAAGCCATTCTCACTTCGACCTATCAAGAGGCGAATCTCGCCTAAAGATGCTGAGAATACTGCTCGGCCATCAACCGTCTGCGAGCCGTGGGTAAGCGTGTAGCCGGCAAGCTTGCCCCATTCTTCTAGTTCTGGTGAGATTTCTACGCGTTCCATCATTTCAACACGCCACCGATCTCAATTAGTTCTTCGACTGTCATCGCCCTTCCCGCACTATCGAGTATTCGAACCTGAATAGAACCGCCAGGTTGGCCCATCCCGGGAGCGACCTTCGAAACTTCGATCTTCCAGCCTTCGGGAAGATTTTCGAGGACGAAAGAGTGATATGAATCAGCGAGGCTATTGACATGTAGTGAGCGTTCCTCCCAAGATGCGGGCATCCCGTCTTCCATTACTGCTAGGTACTTGCCAGAGTCGCTACCAACTCGGTCCAACAACCTGCCGTAGAACTTGGCGAACTGATCCGCGTTCGTAAAAGCAACTTTTGTACCCGGTACAGCGCCATCGTTCCCAGGAAAATTCATCCATTCGTCGCCGTAGGGACTCAAGTTATTGAAACGCTCGGCATACTGCTGCTCACTATATGCGTGTCCTAGCGGATCGCGCCCGAAAGGCGCCCCTGGATCCCTGATCAGCTTTGCAATCGACGGCAGGATGGTGTTTGGATCGGCGGGTTTACCCGCAAAGTCCCAGTGCGCCGACAAAGGCTCGCCGAAATGCGGATCAGTCGGTTGATCCGGCAACCGGTGCCATCCGTCACCCGAAGGCTCATGAGAATGCACTGGATCCTGGCGGCCGCCGCCGTCGCCAGGCGCGTCAGGTGTGCCATCGTTTGGAGACCCAGGCGGCCCACTGCTGTCCTTCGACCCTCCGTACCCGCCTCCGCCTGGTGGGCCGCCGTCCGGCGTGGCCCCACGTGGACCGCCACCCGTCGGGCCGCCCTCAGCGGGCCAGTGCCAACCATTGCCCGGCGCTGACAGTTCAGGCGGCCGACCACCAGTCGGAGCCGTGAAATGTGGAGCTGGCCCGATGGGTGCCGCCGGCGTGGAGGCGGCTTGCGATGCGCGCGCGTCGTCAACCAGTGGGTCAGTCAGTGATGCGCTAGAGGGCGCATACACCGGAACGGGTTCATGCGCAGCGGCGGTGGGCGCGGGCGACGGTTCGTGAGGTGCGAGTGTGGTGGCGGACCGACTGGGCGCCACCGACTCGTGCGACACGGTCGGCGATTCGGGTACGCGCGTGCCCGGCGGCGCGGCTTCGACGGGGTGCGGCGCGGGCTCCGCGGGCGCCTCAATTGTCCTTCCGGGCTGCCCGCCGACCGGACGGCCGCCGGGCAGCGGATCTGCTTTGGGCAGTTCCAATTTGAGACTTTCGAGGTCTTTGGTCAGACCATCGCTCGCCTTGCCGATATCGCGCAGGGCGCCGCTTGCGCGGGCAATATCTCCAAGCTCGCCGGCCCGGCCCATGGCGCCCGCCGAGTCACCGCCAGCTTCGGCAACCCGTGCGGCTCCCCTTGCGCCATCCGCCACCGCACCGGCTTCCCCACCTCCGAACAGCATCACCGCTTCAAATATGTCTCCTCCGAGCCCCAACCCCGGCCGATCACTACGCCAATCATTCAGGTGCAGAAGTGATTTGAATGATTGCAGATTGGCTTCGCCAGCCTCCTGGGGATTGATCAGCGCGTTAGCTAAACCTGTCTTGGCCATGCTGCCCCAAGGGGCTGCCGCTCCCTCAGGATCGATGAGGAACCAGCGCGGGTCGAGGTCTACCACGGATTGCAGCGCCCCGAACGCAGCCTTGACTACTCCCTCATTCCCGTTGACCAAGGTGTCGAAGACAGTCGCGACCGGATTTCCGATCTCATCACCCAAAAATTGAGTGAACTCGCCACGCATGTACTTCTCGAAGTCGACAATCGAGTCGTCGGCGCGCTGCATCAGCAGTTGTGCGCCCTGCTCGAGAGACCGGGCTTCGCGACCCAGGTTATGCAAGACAGCGTTGATGTCTTTGCCGATTCTTTTGATTTCGTCAAGCGCCTCACCATCGAAAATCGAGACCACGTCATGCCATAGGTCGGTCAGCAACTCGAGGCGATGCAACAGATCCCGAATAGCGTTCTGGGCGTGCGACAGCTCGTTGGCGAAGTCATCAAGAACGCGGGCCATTTCGGCGCATTGGGCATCCAAACGTCCTATGTCGGAACTCATTTTCGACAGGACCCGAGTTACTAGATCCCCTTCGGGGATCTGCTGTGTCCCGACCAGCGCCTGCGACGCCGAAAGCGCGCCCTGCATGCCGGTGGCCGCCGACCCGAATGCGCGCCAACAACCTGCGGCCGCATGTAATGCCGCCACATCGCCGTCAGGCCATACATCGTCGACGAACGATTGCACCAACGCCCATAGCAAGGGCGGTGGTTCTCCAGGACCCAATGTGCCTGGCGGCCCGGGTGCCTCGATTCGGGCCGGCTTGCCGGGCGCCGACAGCACACCGCCACCGCCGCCCAGCCTGGACGCCGCTTCGGCTCTCGAATAGTTCGACGCGCCAACCTGAATCGCGACGCCGTTGTAACGACAGGCGTTAACCGCCGCAGTCGCCAGCTTCAGCAGCGACTCGGCCGCCGACTGGTATCCAAGCCCGAACACCATACCGCTGGCATCCAGACCGGTGTTGGCTCCGAAGCCAGCCGTCACTACAGCCATCGCGGCGGCGAGCCCATCGCCAGTAGCAACCACTGCGCTGCCCGAAGCGGACAGCGCCTCTGGGTCCACCGCAAGGACTGGCATGCGCGAATTGTCGCCTGGGCCGCCCGTAACCGCTATTCACCTGCGGGTCGCCGAGCGCAGACTAACGCGGAAGACCGTGAATTGACCGGCGCAATTGCTGCGATTAGCCTCGCGATCAGGGCATGTGGGGGCACGAGATCCTCAATGGTTTGCAGGATTTGGGACAGACAGAGCGGAACGGGGCCGCCTGTCGCTACCCGATGAGAAATGGAGTAGCCATGTTCATTGCCATCGGACATTTGCATTCCGAAGAGCACCCGTCCACTCCCACAAAGCAGCAGGTATCACGGTGCAGCTCAGTTATATAAACGTCCCGCAGTTAGTCGCCGAAGCCGGCGGTGACCCGTGGGCGATCAATCAAGGCTTGCAAGTCGGCCGCCCGGCGCAGATCTCCGACTTGGCAGAGGCATTCCATGCTGCAGGCAGGTGCACGACCGAGTCCAGCAATGCGTTCGATGAAGCGCGTCGCCGCTTTGAGGCTTCGTGGAATCGCAACAAGGGCGACAATCCGATCAATGACTCCGCCGAAGTGCAGCGCGTGGTCAACACACTCGGGACGCAGTCGTTGCAGTTGCCCAAAATCGGGGCGGAGTTGGAACGGATTGCCGCCGAGTTGGCCGAAGCGCAGCGGACGGGCGCGGTGTTCATCTCGAACTTGGAGATTCAGTTACAAGTCATTGATCGCGGACTCGGTGCCGCCCTCGCGCAGGAGAGCAGTGGACATCTCACCGACGCAGAAATAGCCGTCGTTACCCAACACGTCATTGACCTTGAAGATCTAGCGATTGCCGACACCAAGTCGGCACTGGGCCAGCTGAAATCAATCCGCGAGGGATACTCCGGCTACCTTCAAGGTGCACTGAACACGCTGCGCACGGAGGGCTACGACGCGACCGGCATGCAGGCGTTGGATACGTCAGGGTCAGGCCCAGACGCCGGCGCCCAGGCCGGCCAGCGGCAGAACCAAATCGATGCTTTCACAAAGGTTTTCGGCCGAACACCACGCTCAGCCGCTGACTGGGAAACAGCTGCAGCACTCGATCCGCACAGCTATGAACCCAAGAACGGCGGCTGGCCTCCCAACATTGTCGTCGGGCGCATCAAGCCGGTACCGGGGCAGGGGGTGGTGCGGACAAACATGTTCATTCCGGGCCGCGCAGTATGGGACCCACAGGCTGATTGGCCGCCGTACCATGACAATCTGGGTGATAACCGAGGTTTCTCTCCTACGGCGAGCCCCGAGGAGTCGCGAGTGTCGATATATGTCGATTACGAGAACGGCATCATCGTTGCCCGGCAGAACCCGTCAGTCGACGAGACCACCGGTCAGGTCCGGGTCGGAACACCTAGCATCTCGGCGGTCCAACAGAGCAATGGCTCAGTCTTGGTCAAGTACAGCGCTGCCGACCCATTTTCGCCAGGAGGACAAGATCTCGCCAAGGCAGCCTCATTCGACGTGAATGGCGCCATCGCGATTGAACCTACGCCCGAAGGACCACGCGTAGGCGGCACGGTAACAAACTTTCCTGCGATTGAGGTCTACAGCGATATGCCGGGCGGAACAACTACACCACTAGTCCAGTCGTGGCCTCTGTTCGTGGATGACGCCCGCGGTCCCGCGGCGGGTCTCTGGTGGCACAAGCCAATTGGTGACGCAGCTCTTGAGCTGTCCTTCAACGATCAGGGTCCGGCTCCCAGGATTCCGGCCCCTCCGCATAGTGGCCACTTGCCCCCCGTGGTTCCGATCGGCCCGGCCCTTGTCGCGAGCCCATCGGGTACCTATCCTCTTGGACCTGCCGATCACCCGCCCGAAATCGGCGTGCACGATCCCATTCTAGTTTTGCCGCAGCTGCCGGCCAGATAGAAAGAGTTGACTGAGTCGAATGAAGGGGCAAATTGACTGGATACGAACAGTCTTTTTCGGTGCAATCTCTGGCGGCTTCCTCTGGGCGATCATGTTAACGCTGCCGCTTTCAGTGATACACGGAGTTACGACGACACGCGATTTCTACACATTTGTCTCTGCTACGTCGATCGGTATCGTCATCGTTGGATTCACCCTGTACTCCAGGGCAACAACGTCGCTCTGGCGCAGCACAGCGGTCGGAATTATTTTGGCCCCTCTGACCGGATGGTCGATTCTATTGTTCGTTACTTTGACCGTAGTGCTGCCCAGGCATGGGATGTACTGAAGTGGGATCCGCAGAGCGCAGCGACTCGTTCAAGTACGCCCAGGATCATCCGATTCAGCTCCTCACCGGACTATTTACCGGTGTCATGTCCACGCTGCTCACATTCGGTTTGTTCTGGTTCTTCGCACCCGTGCTGCCCCTAGCGCTATGCGGAATTACTGTGCTGTTCCGTCGCACAAAAGCATTCTCTATAGGTGCCCTAGCCGCGTTTGCAGGCGTTGTTGCTTTCGTCGGGTCGTTCGCAATCTTGACCGTCATATTATCGCTAGCAATTGGATCGACACCTCCGCCGTCTGCAGGTTTGCGCTGAGGGTGTGGTCGTGGATGCCCAAGTTGAATTGACCAGCATCGATGCCAGGGTTAGCCTCGCCATCAGGTCAATAGGGGGCACGGCGGACGGGCCGGAACGGCGACGTTGGTGAAACCGATTCTGTCGAGTGGCCGTGGCGACGTTCGTTGGGGAGGCGAGATGTTTACCGGCGCTGGTTCGCTAATGAGGCGGTCCAGTGTTGCTGCACGGGAACGGCTGCGTTTTATCCCCAACACGGCTTCGCCTCGTTCCACTCAGCGGTGCACGGGAGGACACCATGAGCGGTGACGATGAAATTCGAATTATTCTCGAGCGCCTCGCCCAGCTGACTGGGCATCCACCGCCGCCAGGGATCACACCTGATGCGCTGGCGACGGGCACAGTTTCCATGAGTCAGCTGCTGAGAGCCCTTGGGCTTTCTGCTAATAGCGGCGATCCCAGCGACATGACCGACGCCCAAACGGGGTACGCCGAGCGCAGTGCGAAAACCGGCGACGCGATGGCGAAATTCCCTGCCAACGAAGCAGAGTCGGCCGGGAAGATGTCCGGTGTCGGTAGCCCTGCCGAGATGGCTCAGCAGATTCCGCAAATGATCTCTGGCGTCGCCGGCGGAATCTCAGGTGCCATGCAAGGTTTTCTCCAACCCTTGAGCCAGCTTCCGCAGCAGGCCGCTCAGATCGGACAGCAGATGATGCAAGCCGGCATGGGCGCAATGCAGCACGGCGCGGAAGGAGCTCTGGGGGCTGGTGAAGCCATTCCCGGGGAATTGACGGGGTCCACGAGCGGGGCCGGTGCCGGTGGTGGCGGTGTCGGCGGCCTGGGCGCCACCACACCGACATCGGGCCTCAGTCCTCTTCCCGCTCCATCAGCCGGTACTGAGCCCGCGTCGTCCCGTACCACCTCTACCCCACCACCGAGTGCGTCGGCGCCTACTGGCGCGTCGCGGGGTGGGATTGGCGCGATGCCGATGATGCCGCCGGGCGCTATGCACGGCGCGGGCGCCGGAGCCAAGGACGAGAAGCCTGACACCAAACGCATTGTGCCGCCAACAGTTAGGAATGGCGCACCGGTCCAGGGCCGTATCACCACACCGCCGCCAGCGCCTGAGGTCGTCAAACGTGTTGAAGGCAAACCGGTTGCGAGCCGACGCATCATCTTGCCCGACCAAAAGCGAGACGACGACGATAAGAATGGGAACAGCTAACGAGCGGGAGCCACACAGGACCGCTCGGCAGATCCGAAAGGCATCAAACGCTCTGCCTAGCATTGTCTTTCGATCAATCGCGACCGCGCTTTGGGGTTAGCCGCCGGGATGCCGTGATCACCTACCCTGAGCTGGCTGGATTCAGTCGAGAGAATTTCCGCAATCGCTACGGAGAGGTACGCTCGCGGCGTGTCAAATCTAACTCCGCCACCACTGCCACCCGCCTCCGCGTACTTGCCCGGAACGCGGTCGACGCCAACACGTCCGTCAAGGTGGCTCTTGATTTCTTCAATAGCGATTGCGCTGGTTGCCCTTGGCGTCGCGATCGGTAGTTGGCTCCGACCTTTGCCGGAAAACAAATCAACTGCACCAAGTTACACGACCCAGCAGGTAGCTGATGCCAAATTAAAGGTATGCGCGCCGTTTACAAAAGCGAATAACGCCGTACGGGCCGCTACCGCCCGGGACAAAGGCTCAGATTACGCCACGCAACTAGCTTCGGCGGTGAACGTCCGACAAGCACTACTCGCTGCCAGCCAGTCCTTAACATCGACCCTGAACCAAGAGCCAGCGGCTCCCGCCGATATCGTGTCGAACACCCACAGTCTCGCGGATGCTTACCAGGCTCTTACTATTGCTTTAATTGCCGATGCAACAGAACCAGAGAAAAGCCCGATCTTGCATTCTGGCGACGAGGCTACTTCATCACTTGAGAATCTCTGTAAATGAGATGCGGAAACAGCCGACACGTACGCACCCAGATCATCCATAATTTCTGTATCCAGCCGGCCAATTGCTACATTGCCCCGGATAATGGGTGACTGGCATTATCTCCAATGGACGATACGATCAGTGTGTGCCGGATCTGCCCCCGTCCCCCATTGCTGATGGCCCACTCCCATGGCTGCCGCGGCTAGTACCTGCACGGTCAAGACCGTGGCTCACGTTCGCACTGGTAGGCACTGCTCTGCGGGTGATCTTTGGGGGCATTGCCGTCGTCGGCTGGTTTCGACGTGGACAGCTCAAACGCCCACAACCTCAGACTTACACCACCCAACAGGCCGCGGCCGTCAAAACGAAGGTCCGTGCTGCGCACGAAAAATTCCACAATACGATTAATTCGAGTACGTCCCGCGATACGACCTCCCAGCTTGCATTCGCAATAAATGGGCAGCAAGCAGTTAACTCCGGTAGCGACCATCTCCGGACCACGGTTGCCCAACAGCCCGCAGCACCGTGCGACCTCGCAACTGCAATTCGACAACTTAGTGATGTCTTTCAGGAACTCGTAGGCGAGTACCAAAATAAGCTGTCAGATGCAGAAGAGGAGCCGACGATACACGCTGCTGATGAAACAACGTTAGCTATCGAAAGCTTTTGCGCATAATGTTGCCACCAGGAGAATGGTCAGGAGCCATCGTCGGTGATCAATGGGTGGATGACCAGGATTTGATGGCACTTGTGCATGGCAGGACTAATCGCCGAAACATCAAAACTGAATTTACAAATTTTGGAGACATGCTGCATAGCGCCCAAACTGGGCCACTCGGAGAGCAGCAAGGCTTTACGGCTGATGATCTTCGCCAAGCCTTTCGCCGGGGTGAAGAACAAGCACAGAAGGTGGCCGAAAAGAATGGCGTCAAGGAGAACGCCTACGACAGCGCCTACGACAGCATGGTGAGCCTTCGCCAGGATCTGACCAAACTCGCCGAGGAAGGCAACCAGCGGATCACTGAGATTCAGAATTCCAAGGAGCCCGTAGCCGTAAGGGTGCCGCAGATGGTCGCTGCGATAAACCAGTATCGAGCGCTCGCCAACATCACCGCAGCGAAGTACGCCGGCAACGTACTTGATGCCATGCAGACGATCCTCGAAGCAGAAGGAGCTGGCATGTCAGCGCGTCAGTTCGCGCAGTCGCACGGCGTCGACATCGGCAGTATGTTTCGACAGCCTAGTGACGAAGAGGGTCTGACCGCACGCGTCCAAGGCGTCCTCAACAAATCTGGCTCACCTCTGGATTCGGCGTCCGCCTACGGAAACAACCCACCGCCACTAACACAACCAGAGCCCGCGCCTGACACTATGTCCGCCATCAACGAAGGCGGTAGCATTCCTCAACCAAACACGGTGGTGCCCGACCCAGCATCCGCTAATGGGACTCACCCGTGGAGTGCTATCAACCAAGCCGGCGTGGGCCCAAAGCCACCTCTGGTACGAGGCCCGCAAGCGGCACCCTTGCCTATATCGGGGCCAAGCGTCGCTCGCTCCCCAGCAGGAGCGGCTTCGTCGATGGCACTGGCCGCGAAGCCCTCGCTGCCAACCGCACCACAACTGTCGTCCGGACCCCTAACCGGCGCACCGGCGGCACCGACCAGCCCGGTCCAGCCGGTGACACCGGCCGACTTGATGCACAGCTTCGACAAGGGAATGCAGGCAGGGACACCACTTTCCGCGACTGCTGGCGCGATGCCGCCCCCTCACTCCACAGACCCTCAGATACCGACGACCCCCACCGCAGGCACGGGCGCTGTCCCGGTCAACGCACCGGCATACGAAGCACCGCCCGTCGCGCATGCGGCAGCCCCCGACGCAACCCCGCCACCACAGGTCGTCGCGGGATCGCCAAGCCCAGCCGCGGCTGCACCCGCGCCCGCGGGCCCGCTGCCCGCTTACGCCTCCGACATACGGCCGACGATTCCCGCGGCGTCCGCCCCTGTCCTTCCATCGAGCCCACCGCCCTCGGCGATGGCAAGTTCTGCGCCGGTGCATCCCTCAGCCGCGCAAGGTAGCCCGGCTCAGCCCACAGTCGTGCGCCAATCGCCCCCTCCACCAACGCCATCCGCGCCGTCGGGTCTGGGAACCGAGGCCGTCGCGGCCACCGCTACCGGGGCGCTCGCCGGGGCCGCATCGGCCAACGCCACCGAGCGTGCACGACTAGAGCGACTGGTGGCCGCGGTTGCCCGCCAACAACCTCGGCTGTCCTGGGCGGCCGGAAATCGCTCTGACGAAACCACCCTGCTCACAACAGATCTCGCCAGCGGCTGGATCCCGCCGGGCATCGAACTCCCGGCCGCGGTCACGCTGCTGTCCCCCGAACGACGCCGCGGCGACCTGGAAACCCTGCTCGGCGCGGTCACTGTCGCCGCGGGATACACCCCGATCCACCACGTTCCGGAGGAAGACGAGCCCACCCCCACATCGCCACGGCCCCGCCGCCTGCCCGAGATCGACGAACTCGGCTGGGAGCTCAACCAGGCAACCCAATGGCGCGACGGTCTGCCGCGACTGGCCCACACGCTCGCCAAAGCCGCCACTGGCGGCACCGGGGTGCTCGACAAAGAGGTCGATCTCCTGCAAACGCATCTGCGTAAGATCAGCACCCGCGTTCTGGACAGCTACCCCGAGAACGTCGACTTGCACGACGTCGGAAACTGGCAGCTGCTGGCAGCCATCGAGGCACTGGTGGCAGACGACAAGACGGCCGCCAATTATCACCTCGCCTGGTTCCAGGCCTGCAGTACAACAATCCACAAGGTGAATTGACGGCCAAAACCGCGGTAGTAATCTTTAGTCCAGCTCGGAAGGGGTGGCGGTGTTCGTCGACACTGGATTACTGCACTCGGGGGGAAGCCAGTCTCACCGCGCGGGCGGGCACGCTCAAGACGCAGCCGATCGCCTGTCGCGGGGACCGCTGATGTCG
Source organism: Mycobacterium montefiorense (assembly GCF_003112775.1). GTDB lineage: Bacteria > Actinomycetota > Actinomycetes > Mycobacteriales > Mycobacteriaceae > Mycobacterium > Mycobacterium montefiorense. The sequence goes on from NZ_BFCH01000018.1 coordinate 1,224,924, forward strand.
GGGATGTTCGGTGACTTCTCCGCCGCGGAGCAGTTTCACGAAGCGGTGAGCGTAGCCCACGGCAAGCATGTGAAAGACCTGCAAGCCCACGGGGAAACGCTGGCCACAGTCGGCGGTAAGGCCCACAAAGCCGCCTCGGGGTTCACCGACATGGAGGAGCACAACGCCGCGAAACTGCGGGCCGTGCGATGCAACTCCGCTACATAAGCATCCCCCAGCTGATCGCCGAAGCCGGCGGTGACCCTTGGGCGATCAACAACAGCCTCCAAAGTGGCCTTCCCGCACAGATTTCCGATCTCGCGCAGGCATTTCACAACGCAGGCCGCTGTACTACCGAGTCCTCCAACGCATTCGAACAAGCCCGCAATCGCTTTGAGGCATCCTGGAATCGCGAGCACGGCGAGAACCCGATCAACGACTCAGCCGAGGTGCAGCGCGCTGCCCAGCAGCTTGGTGCACAGTCCTTGCAATTGCCCAAGATCGGCGTCACCCTGGAAAGTATCGCCGCCGCACTGGCCGAAGCGCAGCGAACCGGCGCCACGTTGATCTCGACGTTGGAGAGCCGACTACAGCAGATTGACAACCAACTCGGGCAAGCACTGGACCTGGAGAAAGACCCTCACCTCAGCGCCCCGGATAGATCGGCGGTAGATACGCTCATCGACTTGTTGGAACAGCAAGCCATCGACGACACCAAATCGACCCTCGCACAATTTCGCTCGGTTCGCAGCGGCTACTCCGACTACCTGCAGAAGTCATTGACGACCCTGCGCACCGACGGATATGACGGCGCGGCCATCCAAGGCGTGGATGCACCGGAATCGGCTCCCAGACCCGAAGATTCGATTCCGCTCCCAGCCCCGGGAACAAGCACCGACGGCGTAAACCGGTGGTGGAAGTCGCTCACCAAGGAACAGCGGGACCGACTGATCGCCCAGCATCCCCCGGATCTGGGCAATCTCAAGGGGATTCCCGTTGTGGCTCGCAGTCAGGTCAACATGGCGGTGATGAACGACGACCTGCACCGCGTCGAGCACCTCGCCAACAACGGGGTATCCGTCAACGACGTGCTCAGCGATCCGGGCAGGTACGGGCTGTCGCCCGCCGAAGTCACCCGCTACACCAACGCCTCTCGCGGCAAGGAAGGCTTGGCCAAATCCGCAGAGGCGGTGGACCTCTGGAACAGGCACCCGGACATATTCCTGGTGAGGTATCAGCCTGACGCATTCGGCGGCGAGGGTGTGGCGGCCATCGCAATGGGCAACCCCGACACCGCCGCGAACACCGCAATCCTGGTCAAGGGCCTAGGAAGCGGTGTGTTCGAAGGAACTCTGGCCAACCCCGACGGTGTGCGTCTCTATGACGAAACGGCACGCGCCGCTGGGGGCAAGCCGACTTCGGTGGTGATGTGGATCGGCTACGACGCCCCGAACAATGTGACCGACCCCGGCCTGTACGAGCCGAACATGGCACGTACCGGGGGCCAGCTGCTGGCCTCAGATGTCAACGCGTTCGCGGTGACTCACGAGGGTGCGCCGACCCACATGACCGTGGTCGGCCACTCCTACGGATCCACCGTCGTCTCGGACGCGGCGGCGGGCTATGGCATGCATTCCAACGATGTGGTGCTGGTCGGGTCACCCGGCACGGATTTAGCCCACTCCGCGGCCGACTTCCACCTATCGCCGGGTGGACATCTTTACGTCGGCGCGGCCTCGGGCGATGCGGTGACCTGGTCACCCGGTCAAGTGACGGGTCCGGGCGTCTTCGGTCCGACGCTGGGCGGACTCGGCGACGATCCGTCCGTGGACGGCTACGGGTCCACCCGATTCAAGGCCGAAGTCCCCGGCTATACCGCCAACCCGATTTACGACCATTCCCACTACTTCGATAATGGGTCAGAGTCGCTGTTCAGCATCGCCGACGTGGTTTCCGGCCACGGTGACGCGCTGGAACACGACGGCATGACGGCACCGCACCGCGGCGAATACGGAATAGGTGATTGGTTTGACCCAGAAGCCCTCCGCTCGGCGACCACCGGGCACACCCACAGCGCCCCGACAGGCTAACCGCAGAAAGGAAGTGACGAGTGTGGACTCTCACAATCAGGATCGCCGTCGCGGCGTCAATAGTCGGCGTTGCACTCACGGGATGTGCTGAGACCGTGCATGATCCGATATCTCCGCAACAAGACCGCGCCCAGGTCCTCAACGCTGCCCGCGACATCGTGACTACCCTGCACAGCCAAGTGACCGAGGCGACATTCAGCTATGAGTCGTGTAACGACCAGGGAGAGCCGCCATTTCGTGGCGTTGCGAAGGTGGCGTTCTGGCTGCCAGACATCCCGCACAACGAACCCGCCGACGCCCAGGCGCTGATGAAGGGACTCGTCGCCGACGGGTGGAGCACCGATTCCGATTTCAAATCTCACTCACCGACCTTGCGGAAAGACAACGTCAACATCATCCTGACCGTGCCGCCGCGCCCACCCGCCGGCGTCGAACTCAACAGCCACGCTCGCGTCGACGTCAATGGTGAATGCCGCGACACCACCGATCACCGCACCGACGGCTCGATCGTGCCGGCCGATATCAGCAAGGAAATCCAGCAGCCGTAAGGCTATTAGGACACCGGTACCACGACGAGGTCGTGCGGTCGGTTGTTGAAAGCCAGCGCGCCGTCCTCGGTCACGACGACGATGTCTTCGATGCGCGCACCACAACGGCCCGGAAAGTAGATGCCCGGCTCGATCGAAAATGCCATCCCCGCAGTCAATGGCAGATCGTTGCCACTGACGATGTAGGGCTCCTCATGCACCGAGAGTCCGATGCCGTGGCCGGTGCGGTGCACGAAGAACTCCGCGAGTCCCGCTTCGGCTAGCACGTCGCGGGCGGCGGCGTCGACCTGCTCGGCGGTCACCCCCGGACGAACCACCTCAAAGGCCGCCCGCTGGGCCCGCTGCAGCAGCGAATATTGCTGCGCAACATCGTGATTAGGCTCTCCGATGCTGTAGGTACGCGTCGAGTCGGAGTGGTATCCCGGCTCGTAGGCTCCCCCGATGTCGACAACGACAATGTCACCGGCCTGCAGTTCGCGGTCCGAATAACTGTGGTGCGGGTCGGCGCCGTGCGGGCCGGAGCCGACGATGATGAACGACACCTCCGAATGCCCTTCGGCGACAATAGCTTCGGCGATATCATCGGCGACGTCGGCCTCAGTGCGGCCCGGAATCAGGAACTCCGGCACCCGGGCATGTACCCGGTCGATGGCCGAACCGGCCTTGCGCAGCGCGTCGATCTCGCACTCCTCCTTGACCATCCGCAGGCTGCGCAGTATGTCGGTAGCCAACACCGGGGGCACGCCGAGCAGACCGGCCAGCGGCAACAGATGCAGGGCTGGCATGGAGTCGGTGACCGCCGTCGCGGCGGGAGCGCCGCCCAGCGCCGCAAGAACCAATTGGTAGGGGTCGTTGCCGTCGACCCAATCGCGCACCGGCAAACCCAATTCGGCAATGGCCGATCCTCTGAGCGAGGCCAGCTCCAGCCGCGGCACCACCACCGTCGGGTCACCGGAGGCCGGCACCACCAGCGCGGTCAGCCGCTCGAACGTCTGAGCCCGCGACCCGCTGAGATAGCGCAGGTCGTATCCCGGGGTGATCACCAGGCCGTCGAGTCCGGCGTCGGCGGTCGCGGCGGCCGCCGCTGCCAGGCGACGGGCATAGACCGCGGCATCGAATCGGTGAGAATCCATGGCAGCCAGGCTAACCGCGTCGGCGGCGGCGCTGGCAGGATAGCCCGCATGCCTGCACCTGTGTTGCTGCTCGACGGCGCCAGCATGTGGTTCCGCTCGTATTTCGGGGTGCCGTCGTCGATCACCGCTCCCGACGGTCGGCCGGTGAACGCCGTGCGCGGGTTCATCGACTCGATGGCCGTTGTGATCACCCAACAACGACCGAAAAGGCTGGCCGTGTGCCTCGATCTGGATTGGCGCCCGCAGTTCCGGGTGGACCTGATCCCGTCGTACAAGGCGCATCGGGTGGCCGAGCCGGAACCGGAGGGCACGCCGGACGTCGAGGAAGTGCCCGACGACCTGTCGCCGCAGGTCGACATCATCATGCAGCTCCTCGACGCGTTCGGGATCACGACGGCAGGCGCGGAGGGCTTCGAGGCCGACGACGTGCTGGGCACGCTGGCAGCGCAGGAAAGCAACGACCCGGTCGTCGTGGTCAGCGGAGACCGCGACTTGATGCAGGTGGTCACCGACGATCCCGTCCCGGTTCGGGTGCTCTATCTGGGCCGCGGCCTGGCCAAAGCCACCCTGTTCGGGCCCGCCGAGGTGGCCGAACACTATTCCGTGCCGCTGGACCGCGCCGGACCGGCCTACGCCGAACTCGCGCTGTTGCGCGGTGACCCCTCCGACGGCCTGCCGGGGGTGCCGGGCGTCGGCGAGAAGACGGCCGCCACGCTGTTGGCGCTGCACGGCTCGCTGGAGCAGATCCTGGCGGCCGCGCACGACCCGAAATCCAAGATCGCCAAGGGATTGCGGGCAAAGCTGTTGGCCGCCGCGGACTACATCGAGGCCGCCGGTCAGGTGGTGCGGGTGGCCACCGACGCACCGATCACGCTGTCGAGACCCACCGACGAGCTACCGCTGACGGCCGCCGACCCGCAGCGCACCGCGGCGCTGGCCACGGAATTCGGCGTGGGATCCTCGATTGCCCGCCTGCAGAAAGCGCTCGACTCGCTGCCGCAGTGACGCGCTACTGCGGCCGGCCGACCTCGTAGGTGCCCTTGTCGTCCTGGAAGGTCACCGTCACGCGCTTCTGAGCGCCATCGATGCTGACGGCGCAGTCGAAGGTGGCGCCCTTCGTCACGGTCGGGTCGGTGCCGTTGTTGCACTTGACGTCCTTGACGTTCTTCGCGCCGTAGCCGTTGGTCTCGTCGGTCAGAACCTGCTGCACGCCGGTCTGAGCCTTGTTGACGTCCAGCTTGGTGGTGACGAAAAAGCCGGGCTCCCAGAAGCCGAGCACCAGCACGATCGCGATCAGCAGAAACGCGATCGCCCCGCCCACGCCGCCGATCAGCGCCATCGACCGCTTTTTCTTCGGCTGCTCGTAGCCCGGGTACTGCTGCGGGTACTGGCCGGGCTGACCGTATTGACCTGGCTGACCGTACTGGCCCGGCTGCCCATATTGCCCGGGCTGTGCGTACTGGCCCGGCTGGCCGTACTGGCCCGGCTGGCCGTACTGACCGGGCTGCCCGTACTGGCCCTGCTGGCCGTACTGCTCGGGTTGCCCGTAGCCGGGCTGCTGCTGGGGGTACTGCTGCTGGTAGGCGTGCTCAGCCGGCTGCTGGTATTGCGGGTACTCGGCGGCTGCCGGGTACGCCGGGGCCTGCCACGTTCCCTCTTGGGTCGGCGGTTGCTGCTGTTGCCAGGGTGAGCCCACCTGACCCACCTGAGTCGGTTCCTGGGAACGATCGCCACCCTCGCCGGGCGGTTGCCATTGCTGGCCCGGGTCCGATCCGTGCGGTCCGCTCATCGTTTCTCCTCAATCGCCTTGTGTCATGGCCCTGTAACGGTAGCTCGGGCCCAGCCTACCCGGCGTCAACTGCGACGACGCCGCGCCGGACATCGTTGATCGCACGCTTTGCCGTCGCCCGCAGTTCAGCATCCGGCGCAGCATTGCGCACCTGGTCCAGCAGATCGAGCACCTGACGGCACCACCGCACGAAATCCCCGGCCAACAACGGTGAACCGCTACCGGTCGCGTCGGCCGCGGCTAGTGAGCCAGCCAGATCGCCGCTCCGCGCCCACCGGTACATGACGGTGACGAAGCCGTCGTCAGGTTCGCGGGCGGGCGCGATGCGGTGGGTTTGCTCGTCGGTACGCAGCGCGAACGAAAGCTTCGCTGTCTGCTGCAGGGCCTGCCGCAATTTAGGGGTCGGCGCCTCGGCGGCAAACGGAACGCCGGGGCCGTCGCTACCGCGCGTCTCGTAGAGCACCGACGAAACCACCGCGGCCAACTCGGCGGGCTTCAGTTCGGCCCACGCGCCGGTGCGCAGACATTCGGCGACCAGCAGGTCGCTCTCGCTGTAGATCCGCGCCAACAACCGGCCGTCGTCGGTGACTCGGGGATCAGCCACGGAGCCCTGGATGAACTCACGCTCGGTAAGCAGCCCGACGATTCGGTCGAACGTGCGGGCCAGCGAGTTGGTGGCAGCGGCGACCTTTTTTTCCAGCTGCGCGTTGTCGCGTTCGATGCGCAGGTAACGCTCGGCCTCACGGACTCCAGCCTCGACGCCCGGGCTGTTGTGTGCCGGGTGGCGACGCAGCTCCGCGCGCAACGACGTCAGCTCCGGGTCGTGGAAACCGTCATCGGAGTCCGCGGCGCGACGGCGCGACGGCACGTCCAGCTCAGCGGTAGCCGACCGCAGCGCCGAGGCCAGATCGCGGCGCACCCGGGGCTGACGGTGTTCGACTCGCTTGGGCAGCGGCATCGTCGCGACGGGTTCGGCGGCACCGGAGTAGTCAGCCGACGAAATCCGGCCCGCCCAACGATGTTCGGTGAGGACCAGCGGTCGGGGGTCGTCGCCGTCGCGTGCCGATTCCAGCACCACCGCCAGCCCGCTGTGCCGGCCGTGGGTGATGGTGATGATGTCGCCGCGGCGCAGCCCGGCCAGCGCCTGGTTGGCCGCCTGCCGCCGGTGCAGCCGCGACGCCCGGGACTGCGCGCGCTCCATCTCCGAAATTCGCGCACGCATCCGGGCGTATTCCAGGATCGGCGCGTCCGCCCCGCCGAGTTCGGCGGCGATCTCGTCCTGCAGCCGCTTGCCCCGGTCAATGCCGCGGACCAAGCCGACGACGGAGCGGTCGGCCTGATACTGCGCAAAGGACTGCTCGAGCAGCTGATGCGCCTGCTCCGGACCCATGTGCTGCACCAGGTTGATGGTCATGTTGTACGACGGCGCGAACGAGCTGCGCAGCGGGAACGTCCGGTTGGACGCCAGCCCCGCCACCGCGGACGGGTCGGAGGTTTCCTCGCCCGGATGCCAGAGCACCACTGCGTGCCCCTCGACGTCGATGCCACGCCGCCCGGCCCGGCCCGTCAACTGGGTGTACTCCCCCGGCGTTAGCGGCACGTGCGCTTCGCCGTTGAACTTCACCAGCCGCTCGAGCACCACGGTGCGGGCGGGCATGTTGATGCCCAGGGCCAGGGTTTCGGTGGCGAACACCGCCCTGACTAGGCCTGCGGTGAACAGCTCCTCGACCGTGTGCCGGAAGGCCGGCAGCATGCCGGCATGGTGGGCCGCCAAACCACGCAGCAACCCCTCCCGCCACTCGTAGTAGCCCAGCACCGCGAGATCGGCTTCGGCGAGGTCTCCGCACCGGTGCTCGATCACCTCGGCGATCTGAGCGCGTTCCTCTTCGGTGGTGAGCCGCAGCGGCGAGCGCAGGCACTGCTGGACCGCGGCGTCGCAACCGGCCCGCGAGAACACGAACGCGATCGCCGGCAACAGCCCTTCGGAGTCCAGCGTGGCGATCACGTCGGGTCGCGCGGGCGGCCGGTAGAAGCGTGGCCGCTCCGGCCTGCCCCTGCCCGACTGCCGGCGGGGACCACGCCAATCGCCCATCCGGTCCGCCTCCCGGCGGTGCGCAATATGTTGCAGCAGTTCGGGATTCACCCGAGGATGACGATCGGCGGCCGGCTTCTCGTTCTCGTAGTCGAACAGGTCCAGCAAGCGCCTGCCGACCAGGACGTGTTGCCACAGCGGCACCGGCCGGTGCTCGTCGACCACTACCGTCGTGTCGCCGCGCACGGTCTGGATCCAGCCGCCGAACTCCTCGGCGTTGCTCACTGTCGCCGACAGACTCACCAACCGCACCTCGTCGGGCAGATGCAGGATCACCTCCTCCCACACCGGACCCCGCATCCGATCGGCGAGGAAATGCACCTCGTCCATCACCACGTGGGAAAGCCCTTGCAGCGCAGCCGAATCGGCGTACAGCATGTTGCGCAGCACTTCGGTGGTCATCACCACCACGGGCGCATCGGCGTTCAGCGACACGTCGCCGGTCAACAGCCCGATTCGATCGCGGCCATAGCGTGCCGTCAGATCGGTGTGCTTCTGGTTGCTCAGCGCTTTGAGCGGCGTGGTGTAGAAGCACTTACCGCCGCCCGCCAGCGCCAGGTGCACGGCGAATTCGCCGACCACCGTCTTGCCGGCTCCCGTTGGCGCGCAGACCAGCACGCCGTGACCCCGTTCCAGTGCCGCACAGGCCCGCGTCTGGAAGTTGTCGAGCGAAAAAGGCAGCTCGGCGGTGAACCGAGGCAGCTCGGTCAACTCGGTCACGCCGCCGTCAGGTGCCACCGCCATCTACGTCACGTCGTCGTGTTGCCCGGCGATAAACGACGGTTCCGGCGCCGACTGGGACATCGGCTGAGCCGGCTCGATGACCGATGCTTCGTCGTCCGAGATTTCAGTTTGGGCTTCGCGCTTGGCTTTTCGCTTGTCGTGGATTCGGGCGATCTGGATGGCCAGCTCTTGCAGCACGGACAGCGCGATTCCCAGCGCCGTCATCGAAAACGGGTCGGAGCCGGGCGTGAACACCGCCGCGAACACGAACATCGCGAAAATCAGGCCGCGCCGCCACGACTTGAGCTTTTCGTAGGTCAGCATGCCCGCCATGTTGAGCATGACGATCAGCAACGGGAATTCGAAGCTGACGCCGAACACCACCAGCAGATTGATCAGGAAACCGAAATAGCGGTCCCCGGACAGCGCGGTCACCTGGACGTCGCTGCCGACCGTCAACAGGAAGCCCAGCGCCTGCGACAGCACGAAGTAGGCCAGCACCGCACCGCCGATGAACAGCACCGCGGCGGGGATCACGAACCCGACCGCGAAGCGGCGCTCCTTCTGATACAGCCCCGGCGTGATAAAGGCCCACAGCTCGTAGAACCACACCGGGCAGGCCAACACGATCCCGGCGGTCATCCCGACCTTGAGCCGCAGCATGAACTGGTCGAACGGCGCGGTGGCCAGCAATCGGCACTGCCCGTCGGCGCTGATGTCCGCACGCGCCGACTGCGGCAGCGAGCAATAGGGATGGCGTAGCCACTCGCCCAGGCTCTGAAGCCCGAACAGCGGATGCCCGTACCAGACGAACCCGAGAATCGTGGTGGCCACGATCGCGGCCAGGGAGACCAGCAGCCGGGTGCGCAGTTCGGTCAGGTGATCGACCAGCGACATCGTCGCGTCGGGATTGGTCCGACTGCGCCTATTGCGCGGATTGAGATGCTTCAGAAACGCAGCAGTACGCGCTGAAGTTTTGAGTGTTTTCACAACGCTCGGTCAGTGGCGCTCGGGCACCGCGGCCGATGCCCGGCTAAGCGGGGCGCGCTTCGGTGTGACCCTGCTCGGAGGTCGCCGACGGGTCGACCCGCTGCGACTGCACGGGCTGCGGGGCCGCGGCAGGGGTTTCAATGGAAGGCGCTTCGGGCTTGCCTTCCGTCTGCATTTCACGCATCTCGGATTTGAAGATGCGCATCGATTTGCCCAGCGAGCGCGCTGCATCCGGGAGCTTCTTGGCACCGAACAGCAGGATTACGACGACCGCGAGGATCGCCCAGTGCCACGGACTAAGACTGCCCACTTTGATTACCTCCAGACGTCCACCCGATGCTACCGCAGCACGGGCAACTGCCGGTGTGCCCGCGCCGTGCGATCAGGACGTCACTGCCTGGTAGGACTCCAAGGCCGCCGCCGCGGCATCCCGTATCCGCTGCGCGAGCGACTGGGGTTCAACCACCCGAACGTCCGGCCCGAATCCCAGCACCAGGCGTGTCATCCAGTCCTCCGAGGCGTAGGTCATGACCGCCTCACACGATCCGTCCGGCAACTCGCGTACGTCGCGCATCGGGTAGTACTCGAACATCCATGACGCCGAGGGCGCTACCCGCAGCCTGGCCGATGGCAGGGACGGATCGCCGTCGAACAGCGATGTGTCCGGGCGCGCCTGCAGCGCCGGCATGGGTGGGGCGGCCGGCTCGCCCAGCTCGCTGGCCTCGACGATCCGGTCGAATCGGAACAGCCGCACACCTTCGGCTTCACGGGACCAGGCCTCCAGGTAGCTGTGGCCGCCGATCAGCAACACCCGGATGGGGTCGACGGTTCGGCTGGTCAGCGTGTCGTGTGAGGCGGAGTAGTAGTCGATAGCCAGCGCGTGCTTGTACTGCACCGCCGTACGCACGGTAGCCGCGGCCCGGTTCTCGATCGGCGCCGGCTCGTCGATCGCCGTCACCGAACTCGTTGCGTCGTGTCCGACAGCGCCGGCCGCCGCGGCGATCTTGGCGATCGCGGTACGCGCCGCCTCCGGATCGACCACGCCCGGAATGTCGGCCAGCGCCCGCAGCGCGACGAGCAGACCGGTGGCCTCCGGAGAGGTGAGCTTGAGCGGCCGGTCGATGCCCGCCGAGAACGTCACCTCGATGGTGTCGCCGGAGAACTCGAAGTCGATCAGATCACCCGGGAAGTAGCCGGGCAGCCCACACATCCAAAGCTGGTTGAGGTCTTCTTCCAGCTGTTTGGCCGACACCCCCAGCTTGGCGGCGGCTTCCGCGCGGGTGATCCGCGGATTGGCCTGGAAATACGGCACCATGTTGAGCAGCCGAACCAGGCGGGTGGACACGGGGGTCACGCGGGCGCTCCCGCGTGGGCACGCAGCCGGGCCAGCACGTCGTCGCGCAGCGGTTGCGGCTCGAGTACGACGGCGTCGGCCCCGTATCCGGCGATTTCGCGGGCCAGCCGGTCGGTGGAGCTGATGTCGACTTCGAGTACTTCACCGTCGCGGCCACCCAATTGCCGGGCGCCGGTGGACCGTCCGGCGCGGCGCAACGCGGTGGCCCGCCCGTCGGCAACCCACACCTGGGCCCGCCCGCCGGTCGGCGTCTCGGCCACCGTCTGGGCGACGATCTTGCGCAGGTCGATGCCGTCGGGGACGGTGACGGCGCCGGACGGACCGATCGGCGCGACCTCGGCGCCGATGCGGGAGAGCCGGAAGGTGCGGGTGGCCTCGCGATCACGGTCGTGGCCGACGAGATACCAGCGGCCCTTCTCGGTGACCACACCCCACGGCTCGACGGTGCGCATGGTGTAGGGCTCGGCGCGTGACGGCCGATGCGGGAACTGGACGGCCTGCCGGGAATCGATGGCGGACAACAGGATTCCGAGCACCTCCTCGGACCCGCGCAGGCCCGGCACTCCCTCCGGGGAGGCGATCGCCACCGGGGTCCCGTCGTCGAAGGGGTCGACGTCGACGCCGGCGGCGCGCAGCTTCAGCAACGCGCCCTGGGTCGCGGTGATCAGCTCGGGCGACTCCCACAGCTGCGTGGCGACGGCGACCGCGGCCGCCTCATCCGCGGTCAGCTCGACCGCCGGCAGTGAGTATGCGTCGCGGTTGATCCGGTAGCCCTCGGTCGGGTCCAGCGCCGATACCCGGCCGACCTCGAGCGGGATGCCGAGGTCGCGCAGCTCGTTCTTGTCGCGTTCGAACATCCGGGAAAACGCCTCGAGGCTGGGGCTTTCCGAATAGCCAGCCACGCTGGACCGGATCTTTTCCGCGGTGATGTAGCCGCGGGTGGACAACAGGGCGATGACGAGATTGACCAGCCGTTCGACTTTCGAGGTCGCCATTTGCTCCAGATTAGATGGCCCGCATCGCGCGCGTGCACCGACTCGCCAGCGTCACTTTGGCCACATGAGCCACCTGATCAGCTGTAGACAGCCGATGGTCACATGCTGGCGATGAGCCGCTTGACCCGCTCATCGACCGCCCGGAAGGGGTCTTTGCACAGCACGGTCCGCTGCGCCTGGTCGTTGAGCTTCAGGTGGACCCAGTCGACGGTGAAGTCGCGGCCGGCCGCCTGAGCGGCGCTGATGAACTCGCCACGCAGCCTGGCACGGGTGGTCTGAGGCGGGTTGTCGACGGCCTCGGCGATGTCCTCATCGGTGGTGACGCGTGCCGCCAGACCCTTGCGCTGCAGCAGGTCGAAGACACCGCGACCGCGCTTGATGTCGTGATACGCCAGGTCCAGCTGGGCGATCTTCGGGTCGGACAGCTCCATGTTGTAACGGTCCTGATAGCGCTGGAACAGTTTGCGCTTGATCACCCAGTCGATCTCGGTGTCGACCTTGGCGAAGTCCTGGCTTTCGACGGCGTCGAGCTGCCGGCCCCACAGGTCGACGACCTGCTCGATCTGCGCGTTGGGCTCCCGGGTCTGCAGGTGCTCGACGGCGCGGCTGTAGTACTCGCGCTGGATGTCCAGCGCGCTGGCCTGACGCCCGCCGGCCAGGCGCACCGGCCGGCGGCCGGTGACGTCGTGGCTGACCTCGCGGATCGCGCGGATCGGGTTGTCCAGCGAGAAGTCGCGGAAGGGCACACCGGATTCGATCATCTCGAGCACCAGCGCGGCCGTGCCCACCTTGAGCATCGTGGTGGTCTCGCACATGTTCGAGTCGCCGACGATGACGTGCAACCGCCGGTATTTCTCGGCATCGGCGTGCGGCTCGTCGCGGGTGTTGATGATCGGGCGGCTGCGAGTGGTGGCCGACGAAACGCCTTCCCAGATGTGCTCGGCGCGCTGCGATAGGCAGAACGTCGCGGCCTTGGGTGTCTGCAGCACCTTGCCCGCCCCGCAGATCAGTTGGCGGGTGACCAGGAAGGGCAGCAGCACATCGGAAATCCGGGAGAACTCGCCGGCGCGCACGATCAGGTAGTTCTCGTGGCAGCCGTAGGAGTTGCCCGCAGAGTCGGTGTTGTTCTTGAACAGGTAGATGTCGCCGCCGATGCCTTCGTCGGCAAGTCGCTGCTCGGCGTCTACCAGCAGGTCTTCCAGCACCCATTCGCCGGCCCGGTCGTGGGTGACCAGCTGCACCAGGCTGTCGCACTCGGCGGTGGCGTACTCGGGGTGGCTGCCGACGTCGAGGTACAGGCGGGCGCCGTTACGCAAGAAGACGTTGGAGCTGCGGCCCCAGGACACCACCCGGCGGAAAAGGTAGCGGGCTACCTCGTCCGGCGACAGGCGGCGATGGCCGTGGAACGTGCAGGTGACACCGAACTCAGTCTCGATGCCCATGATTCGTCGCTGCACACAATTGAGGGTACTTGCTGTGTCGCCGCGGCGGTCAGCAAGCCGCCCGGCGAGTGGTGCTAATTGACTAACACACGGATTTAGCCGCCACGCTGGACGAGCCCCAACGAACGATCGTAATCCCGGATGCGAGTCCGACCGCCGTGTACAATTTGTGGTGCTCGTTACCGCGAGCCCAGTCGTTTTAGAAAGGCTTCGTCAGCCCTGTGGACAGATCCAGGGTCGCGGAATACCCGCGGCCGGACCACGTCATCGCACACATCAGCGACACCCACCTCATAGCCGGCGACGGCGACCTCTACGGCGACGTCGACGCGGAGGCTCGATTATCCGAGCTGCTTGAGCGGCTTGAGACTTCCCAAATACGCCCCGACGCAGTCATTTTCACCGGCGACCTGGCCGACAAGGGACAGCCCGGGGCTTACCACAAGCTGCGCTGCCTGGTTGAGCCGTTGGCCGATCGCCTTGGAGCTGAAGTCATCTGGGTGATGGGTAACCACGACAACCGAGCGGCACTGCGCGAGCATCTGTTGCGCGAGGCTCCGACGATGGCGCCGATGGACCGGGTGCACGATATCGCGGGTTTGCGGGTAATCGTCTTGGACACTTCGGTTCCCGGCTACCACCACGGGGAGATCGCGCCGGCGCAGTTGCAGTGGCTCACGGCGCAGCTGGCCGAACCCGCCCCCTTCGGCACCATCCTCGCGATGCACCACCCGCCGATTCCCTGCGTGCAGGACCTCTCCGTCATGGTAGAGCTGCGCGATCAAGGCCCACTTGCCACGGTCCTGCGTGGCACCGATGTGCGCAGCATCCTCGCCGGACACCTGCACTACTCGACCTCGGCGACCTTTGCCGGCATTCCTGTTTCGGTCGCCTCGGCCAGCTGCTATTCCCAGGACCTCCTGACGGCGGGGACCCGGGGTCGCGATAGTGCACAGGCATTCAATCTCGTGCACTGCTACCCAGAAACTGTGGTACACACCGTTATTCCGCTGACCACCGGTCCCACTGTGGGACGGTTCGTACGGCCGGCGGCCGTGAGCCGAGAACTCGCCGACGCCGGGGTGAGTATTCTTCCGGCCAGCCGGATACCGCGCATCGCACATCAGCTCGCGCGCACATGGCCAGCTGCCAGCCGACGCACGGACTAACGCACCTTCACTCGCCGCCGATTTTCAGTCGTCTTCGGCTCCTCGCTCCCACGGCGCGGGCACCGGGAAGTACCGGTCCAGAAACTCGCCGACAACATGCGCCCGCTCGCCCATGCTCACTTCCGGGAAGCTGCCATCGTTGAGGCAGAAGAAGTCGAACTTGCGCTTCCTCAGCAGCTGCGGCAATTTGGCCAGCCCCGACCGCATTGTGGTGTCGACGTAGAGCACCTTTGCGCACTCGTGCTGAACCGCACGGCCAGTCATCAATGCGTAGTAGTGGTACAGCGAATTGGTCACCGAGATGTCGGTGCTGGCGCGAAAGCGGCTCGCTTGAGTGCGCGCGAACTCCTGCGGAAACTCACGCTCGAGTTCCAGCAACACGCTCTTGCGCAGCGGGGCAGCGCTGTGCTCGAGGTGGCGCGTGATGACCTTCCCGAACTTGTCCCACAGCAACTGCCGGTTGACGCGCGCTGCGTTCTCGAAGCCGCTGCGCTCCGGATGGTTGGCGCCAAGTCCGATGCGTGTGCCCGCTTCGATGAACTTCGTGACGCCTCCCGGCGAGAAGAACATTGTGGGTGAAACGGGCCGGCCGAAGAACATGTCATCGTTCGAGTAGAGGAAATGCTCTGCCAGACCTGGGATGTGGTGCAGCTGGCTCTCGACCGCGTGGCTGTTGTACACCGGCAACGCCGATAGATCGGTGAAGTGATCCTCGGCGCGCACGATGGTGACCTTCGGGTGGGCAGCGAGCCACCCGGGAACCGGCGAATCCGTCGCGACGAAAATCCGTCGCACCCATGGTGCGAAGGCGTGCACCGAGCGCAGCGCGTACTTCAATTCGTCGATCTGACGGATGCGCGCATCGGCTTCATCGCCTTCGCCGACAACCTGCCCCGCCATCGCCGCCGCGCGCCGTGCGCAGAACTCCGGGTCGTTGCCGTCCACCCAGGAGAACACCATGTCGATGTCGAACGTCACGTCGCCGGCGTGGGGGGCGAACATCCCGTCGATCGTCCGCCACGTGCGGCCGAACATATCGACGGTGGTGTACGCGATGTCGGCGAGCACCAACACCTTGCGCGTGAGCGAATTCTCGATCGGACAAATCGCCTGCATCCCATCGAAGACCCAGAACTGCAGCTCGACCCCGGCAGATGCGCCGTAACGCAGCCCAAAACGCGAGCATTCCCGGTGGCGAAACACCCGCAGCAACCGCGGGTCCGGGTCTGCCGACAGCAGGCCATCACCCAGGTAAATCGAGCGGCGCCCGGTCCCGTCGAGGATCTTGGCGCGCAGCGGCACTTCAAGACATGCGGACATCAGAGTCTCGGCGACCCGGGCGCGCAACGCGATGTCCACGACAAGCGCCGGGCGGCCGTCCGCACCGCGGATCAGAACGAAAGGGATGCCCGCCATGTTCAGTTCGTCGCAGACGAACAACAGGTCGGCCAACATCGCCTCATACGGAGTCAGGCGCACCTCATCCGCCGAGCTGATTGAGCCCGCCCGGGGGGCGACATCGACCAATCTGGTCATGGGAACACCTGCCTTCCACAGTCAATACGGGTCACGACATGCACAAAGAGGGAACCCGCGAAGCGGAATAGCAGGCGATGCTGCCCCCACACGTTGAGCTTCGGCACTGAGCGACGTATCCCCGGGGAGCCGGGAAAGCCACTTGGGACCACCCCTTAAGCCGGGGAGATCTGTCCTGATCTTGGGCGTCTCTCGACGTCGTCAGATCAGTGGCCTGTGTTCGTTCAGGAGCCTCGCCTAACGAGGTGCCTCAGCAGGCTAGCTCCGTTTCAGGCTTCCGGCAACACGCTTTCGCGTGCGAAGACGCAGCCGAAGCGCGTGGTGCGGCTCAAGTCCCACGTCACGCCCGCCCCCACAGTCGCCTCGCGCTTAGCCGCGCGTCGGCTACTCGGACGGCTCTTCGGGCGCCGAGGTGCCCTTGTCAGGCGACTTGGAGACCGATTTGGGCAGTAGCACCTCGAGGGCGGATCCCGTCATCCGCCGGAACGCGCGCCGCGGCCGGTTGGCGTCCAGGATGGCGACCTCGAGATTGGCTACGTCCAGTGCAGGCTGGTCGCCGTTCGAGGAGTCGGCGCTGCCGGCCCGCAGCGCGTCGATCGCGATCCCCAAAGCTTCGCGCAGGTCGGCGTTTTCGGCGTACGACTCCTTGAGTGCGGTCGTGATCGGCTCTGTGGTTCCGCCCATCACCACGAAGTGCGGCTCGTCGGCGATGGACCCGTCGTAGGTGATCCGGTACAACTCAGGCGGTTTCGTCTCGCCGTAGTGCGCAACCTCGGCGACGCACAGCTCGACCTCGTAGGGCTTGGCTTGCTCGGTGAAGATGGTGCCGAGGGTCTGCGCGTAGACGTTGGCCAGCTGCCGGCCGGTGACATCGCGGCGGTCGTAGGCGTAGCCGCGGGTGTCGGCGAACTGAATGCCCCCACGGCGCAGATTGTCGAATTCGTTGAACTTGCCCGCGGCCGCAAAGCCGACACGGTCGTAGACTTCGCTGATCTTCTGCAGCGAGCGCGACGGATTCTCCGCGACGAAAAGCACGCCGCCGGAGTAGGCCAGCGCCACCACGCTGCGGCCCCGCGCGATGCCCTTGCGCGCGAGCTCGCTGCGCTCACGCATCGCCTGCTCAGGCGAGATGAAATACGGGAAGCTCACTTCTCACCGCCATCCGGACCGAAAGTGTCAGCGCGCGAGCGGCTTTCGATGACCTCCCGGGCCAGTTCGGCGATCCGGCTCTCGGGCACGTCGACTGCTCCTTCGGCACCGATGGTGACCGCCGTGGGGAAGATGCCGCGAACCAGATCCGGTCCCCCGGTGGCGGAATCGTCGTCGGCGGCGTCGTAGAGCGCTTCCACGGCGACTCGCACCGCGGAATCGGCGTCGGTGACTCGGGAATACAGCTTCTTGATCGAGGACTTGGCGAAGATCGACCCCGACCCCACCGACTGGTATCCCTCTTCCTCGATGTTCCAGCCACCCGCCGCGTCGAACGACACTATGCGCCCGGCGCTTTCGGGATCGGCCGCGTGGATGTCGTAGCCCGCCAGCAGCGGCAGGGCCACCAGCCCTTGCATCGCGGCGGCGAGGTTGCCGCGCACCATGATCGCGAGCCGGTTTACCTTGCCGGCGAAGGTGAGCGGTACGCCTTCCAGCTTCTCGTAGTGCTCAAGCTCCACGGCATAGAGGCGGGCGAATTCGACCGCGATCGCGGCCGTGCCGGCGATGCCGGTCGCGGTGTAGTCGTCGGTGATGTAGACCTTTTTGACGTCGCGGCCGGCGATCATGTTGCCCTGCGTGGAGCGCCGGTCACCGGCGATGAGCACACCGCCGGGATATTTCAGGGCGACGATCGTGGTGCCGTGCGGCAGATGCCCGGCGTCACCGCCGGATTGACCTCCACCGCCACCCAGCACTGCGGGTAGCAATTCCGGCGCCTGGCGGCGCAACAGGTCGGCGAACGAGGACGTGTTTACAGCAGAGAATCCGGGTAGTGACGAGTTAGTGGGCAGGCGATCGGGGAAAGACCAGGTCACTGTCCGCCCTTTTGGACGTACGCACGAACGAAGTCCTCCGCGTTTTCCTCAAGGACGTCGTCAATCTCGTCGAGCAAGTCGTCGGTCTCCTCGGTCAGTTTCTCGCGACGCTCTTGACCCGCGGCTGTGGTGCCAACGACGTCATCGTCGTCGCCGCCGCCTCCGCCACGCTTGGTCTGCTCCTGCGCCATCGCCGCCTCCTGCTTCGTCTGGGCTGTTCACCGGCCGCTTAAACATGCCCGCTGGTATCTCTACCCTACCGGTCGAACCCGACGTTCTTCGGTTAACAAGCCTCAGCTCGTCAGTTGTTCCACCAGTTCGACGGCACTGTCAACGGAGTCCAGCAAGGCCCCGACATGCGCCTTGCTGCCCCGCAGCGGCTCCAGCGTCGGAATGCGCACCAGCGAATCGCCACCGAGATCGAAAATCACCGAGTCCCAACTGGCTGCGGCGATGTCGGCCCCGAACCTGCGCAGGCACTCGCCGCGGAAATACGCGCGGGTGTCGGTCGGCGGATTGTCGACCGCCTCGATCACCTGGTGCTCGCTGACCAGACGCTTCATCGAGCCACGCGCCACCAGCCGGTTGTACAGGCCCTTGTCCAGCCGGACATCGGAATACTGCAGGTCGACAAGGTGCAGTCGGGGTGCCGACCAGGCTAGGTTCTCGCGCTGCCGGAAACCCTCGAACAGTCGCAGCTTGGCCGGCCAGTCCAGCAGCTCCGCGCATTCCATCGGGTCGCGCTCAAGCAGATCAAGCACGTGTGCCCAGGTTTCCACGACGTCGGCGGCCCGCGGATCGGGGTCGCGACCGTCGACCAGCTTGGCCACCCGGTCGAGGTACATCCGTTGCAGCGCAAGAGCAGTCAGTTCCCGGCCGTCCGCCATGGCCACCGCGACGCGCAGCGACGGGTCACGGCTGATCGCGTGGACCGCGTGCACTGGCCGGGCCAACGCCAGGTCGCTCAGGTCGATCCCGTGCTGCGGGCCTTCTTCGATCAGGTCCAGCACCAGCGCCGTGGTGCCCAGCTTCAGGTAGGTCGACGTCTCGGCGAGGTTAGCGTCGCCGATGATGACGTGTAGCCGGCGGTACCGGTCGGCGTCGGCGTGCGGTTCGTCGCGGGTGTTGATGATGCCGCGCTTCAGTGTCGTCTCCAGCCCGACCTCGACTTCGATGTAGTCGGAGCGCTGGGACAGCTGGAAGCCGGGCTCGTCACCCGAGGGGCCGATACCGACCCGGCCGGAGCCGGTGACGACCTGCCGGGACACTAAAAACGGGGTCAGACCGGCGATGATCGACGAAAACGGCGTCTGCCGGCTCATCAGGTAGTTCTCGTGCGATCCGTACGAGGCACCCTTGCCGTCGACGTTGTTCTTGTAAAGCTGCAGCTTGGCGGCTCCGGGCACGCTGGCGACGTGCCGCGCGGCGGCCTCCATCACCCGCTCGCCGGCTTTGTCCCAGATCACGGCGTCCAGCGGGTCGGTGCACTCGGGCGCGGAGTATTCGGGGTGCGCGTGGTCGACATAGAGCCGCGCCCCGTTGGTCAGGATCATGTTCGCGGCACCGACCTCGTCGGCGTCGACCACCGGCGGCGGCCCGGCCGAACGGCTCAGGTCGAAACCTCGGGCGTCGCGCAGCGGCGACTCCACCTCGTAATCCCAGCGGGTGCGCTTGGCGCGTTGGATGCCGGCGGCGGCCGCGTAGGCCAGCACCGCCTGAGTCGAAGTAAGGATCGGGTTGGCAGTTGGGTCGGACGGCGACGAAATGCCGTACTCGACCTCCGTCCCGATAATCCGTTGCATCCGTTCAGCGTAGGCCTGGCAACGACGTGCCCGGCGTTGGGGCAACCGCGCGGCCGATACGGGCCTGCCGCCGATCGTCGAAACATCTTCTGGCTGAAGATGCTTCAGGAGCAGACGGGCGCACCGCCCGACGGCCGTGGCGGCACCCGCCGAACGCGCCGCCGAACAAATCCTGACCTGCGTGAAAACGCCCAACACAGGGGTTGCTGCGCCACTAGGGTGACCCGGTGTGGACCTAACTTTGCGCCGCACACCGGGCAGCCAGAAGGCGGCGACAGCCGAGGCGGAACAGTGGTTCCTCGAGCGCGTTTGCCGTCCGTGCTGACCCGGCGGGGCCGATGGCGACGGCTCTGGCCGCGGTCCGCTCCGATGCTGGCCGCGTGGACGGGAGTCGAGGCCTGCCTGCTGGGCGTCTATTTCGTCAGCAACGGCCGCGAGGTCTTCATTGATGGGACACCGACCACCCGGCAATGGGTCATCCTCGCGTTGCTCGCGGCCGCTCTCCCGCTGGCCGCTCTGGTCGGCTGGCTGGTGTCGCGGGTATCGGACGGGCGCGCCCGCGCGACGATCGCGACCGCAGCGCTGGCGTTTGCGATCGTCTGCGGGTTCGTCGAAAGCGGCCCGATTCAACTGACCCGGGACGCCGCGATTCTGGGCCTGGTGCTGCTGCTGACCGGCTCGGGCGTCGGATCGGTGCTCGCCTGGGCGGTGCGCATGACGTTCGAACACCTTGCCACGGTCGGCACGCTGGCGATCAGGGCGCTGCCGATTGTGCTGCTGACCGCGTTGGTGTTCTTCAACACCTACGTCTGGCTGATGGCGGCAACTATTAACGGGAAGCGGATCTCGCTGGCCATATTCTTTCTGCTCGGCATCGCGGGGGCGTTCGTCGTGTCCAAGACCGTGGAACGAGTGAGGCCGCTGCTGAAGTCGACGGCGTCGCTGCCCGAGGGCAGCGACAGCCTTGCCAACACTCCCTTCGCGGCGATGCTTGACCCGTCGCCGGGCTCAGTGCTGAGAAAGTCGGAACGCCTCAATGTGGTTTTCCTGCTGGCTGCCTCGCAACTAGTCGAGATCCTGGTGGTGGCAATCGTCGGCGCCACGATGTATCTCATTCTCGGGCTGATCATTCTGACGCCGCAGCTGCTCAACGAATGGACCCACACCTACGTCAGCACCGCGACAGTCATGGGATGGATACTGCCCGTACCGGATTCGCTGATCCACATGTGCCTGTTCCTCGGCGCGTTGACGTTCATGTACATCAGCGCCCGCGCCGTCGACGACGCCGAGTACCGGGGCATGTTCCTCGATCCACTCATCGACGACTTGCATGTCTCGCTAGCTGCCCGCAACCGCTACCGAGGCGCCATCAACTGCGTCGCCACGACGACAGAAAGCGAGTAACAAGTGCCCGACCTATCTGGAAAGCGTTACGGCGAAGTACTTCTCGTTGAAGTCGGTGATTCCGGCCCACAGGCAACCGTCTACAACAGCTTTCCGCTCAACGATTGCCCGGCCAACCTGTGGTCAGCGCTCGACCCGCAGGCAATCGCAAAGGAACACGGCGCTGCCGCGGCGTTGCTCAATGGTCCGCGCTACTGGCTGATGAACAACATCGAAAAGCATGCCGAGGGCCCGCAGGAACGGATGACGTTCGGCGGGATCGAGATGATCAAGCAAGCCACCGTTGCGCTTTCGTCGATGAACCCCGCCCCGTACACCGTCAACGAAGTGACCCGCAATACGGTCTTCGTCTTCAACGCCGGCGAAGAGGTGTACGAACTCGTCGATCCCGAAGGCAAGCGCTGGGTCATGCAGACCTGGAGTCAGGTCGCAGACCCCAGCCTGTCCCGGGCCGACCTGGCCGGGCTGGCCGGGCTGGCCGGCCGGCTCACGCTGCCCGAGGGCTGGAGTTATCAGCCGCGCGTGCTCACCGAGACGTTGCGGGTGGACACGACGACTCGCCCCGCCCGCGTGACGCAGGACGATCTGACGAATAGCTACTCGTTCGAATTCGACTGAGCCGACTAGGGATTGATCCCTAGAGGTACTGGCCGAGGTTCGATTCGGTGTCGATGGCGCGCGACGCGCTGGACGACTTGCCGGTGACCAGGGTACGGATGTACACGATCCGCTCGCCCTTCTTGCCCGAGATCCGCGCCCAGTCGTCGGGGTTGGTGGTGTTGGGCAGGTCCTCGTTCTCGGCGAACTCGTCGACGATCGAGTCGAGCAGATGCTGAATACGCAAGCCCCGCTGGCCGGTCTCCAGCACCGACTTGATGGCGTTCTTCTTCGCCCGGTCGACGACGTTCTGGATCATCGCGCCGGAGTTGAAGTCCTTGAAGTACATGACTTCCTTGTCACCGTTGGCATAGGTGACCTCCAGGAACCGGTTGTCGTCGATCTCGGCGTACATCCGCTCGACGACCTTTTCGATCATCGCACCGATGCAGGCCGACCGGTCGCCGTCGAACTCGGCGAGATCGTCGGCATGCACCGGCAGCGATTCGACAAGGTATTTCGAGAAGATGTCTTGTGCCGCTTCGGCATCGGGTCGCTCGATCTTGATCTTGACGTCGAGGCGGCCGGGCCGCAGGATCGCGGGGTCGATCATGTCCTCGCGGTTGGAGGCGCCGATCACGATGACGTTCTCCAGCCCCTCCACGCCGTCGATCTCGCTCAGCAGCTGCGGGACCACCGTGGTCTCGACATCCGACGAAACACCCGTTCCGCGGGTGCGGAAGATCGAGTCCATCTCGTCGAAGAACACGATCACCGGTGTTCCCTCGGACGCCTTCTCACGGGCCCGCTGGAAGATCAGCCGGATGTGGCGCTCGGTCTCGCCGACAAACTTGTTCAGCAGCTCGGGGCCCTTGATGTTGAGGAAGTACGACTTGGCCTCGCGAGCGTCGTCGCCGCGCACCTCGGCCATCTTCTTGGCTAGCGAGTTGGCCACCGCCTTGGCGATCAGCGTCTTACCGCAGCCGGGCGGACCGTAGAGCAGCACGCCCTTGGGCGGACGCAGCGCGTACTCGCGGTACAGCTCCTTGTGCAGGAACGGCAGCTCCACGGCATCGCGGATCTGCTCGATCTGGCGAGTCAGGCCGCCGATGTCCTGGTAGCTGACATCGGGCACCTCTTCCAGGACCAGGTCCTCGACCTCGGCCTTGGGAATGCGCTCGAACGCGTAGCCGGCCTTGGTGTCGACCAGTAGAGAATCGCCAGGCCGCAACTTGCGCGGCCTGGTGTCATCGTTGAGTGCGTCGGGAACGCCGTCCGGCAGATCCTCCGCCACCAGTGGCTCCGCGAGCCAGACGATCCGCTCCTCGTCGGCGTGACCGACGACCAATGCTCGGTGCCCGTCGTTGAGCACCTCGCGCAACGTAGAGATCTCGCCGACCGATTCGTACGTCCCGGCTTCGACGACGGTCAGGGCTTCGTTGAGCCGAACCGTCTGGCCCTTGCGCAGGGACGGCACGTCGATGTTGGGCGAGCACGTCAGTCGCATCTTGCGACCCGAGGTGAACACGTCGACCGTTTCGTCCTCGTGGGTGGCAAGCAAAACGCCGTAGCCGCTCGGTGGCTGCCCCAGCCGGTCAACTTCCTCGCGGAGCGCCAACAACTGCTGTCGGGCCTCTTTAAGAGTTTCCATTAACTTCGAATTGCGGGAGGCAAGCGAGTCGATGCGGGCTTCGAGCTGATGCACGTCGCGCGAGGAGCGGGCGCCGCCCTGCGATCCGGCGGCCTGCTCGAGTTGATCGCGCAGCGCTGCTGCCTCGCGGCGTAACTGTTCCAACTCGGCAGCATCGCCGCTGGACATGTCAGTTTCGCGATCGATACCGAATGCTTCAGAACGCTCTGAGTCACCCATGTTGCGCTCCTTTCCCGCCCCGAATTGATGCGGTGGATTCTTTAACGCTACCGGCGATTGGCTGTTCATGCGTGAACTCAAAAGCCATCAAAAGTCGCGTCTTCACTCCCACTGGTAACCTCAGCGTCGATTTGGCACCACCGAGAGGACACCCCGTGACCGCAAAACCCCTCACCACAGGCACTACCGTGGTCGCGGTCATCAACGCAATGTTTCCAACTGTGACTTCTATTGCACCAGTTGGCCGGATCGCAGCAACCACCCCCCTCCAAGAATCAGGCCTCGCCGAATAGCCCGGCCGACCGCAGGGATGCACCGACACTTGTCCGTAGCACTGAGCGCCGCCACCGCCGTGGCGACGCTCGGGCTGACGGGATGCGCGCACAGCGAACCCAAGGTGCTGCCGTCGAGTAGTTCGGCAGCCGCGGAGCCCACATCCAGCCCGCTGATCGTCACGGCCCCCCCGACCGCCCCCGTCCCGGTGGCCGAGGCTCTGGTCGAAGTGCTTAACCGGCTTGTCGACCCGAACATTCCGGGCATCAACAAGGTGAACCTCGTTGAAGGCGCGACGCCGGAGAGCGCCGCCACGCTGGACAAACTCGTCAACGCGCTGCGTGACAATGGCTACTTGCCGATGACTTTCGTGGCGAACAACATCGCGTGGTCGGACAAGAATCCGTCCAACGTGGTGGCCACCGTCAGCGTCAACACTGCCAAGGGAGGCAACAGCAAGTTCACCTTCCCGATGGAGTTCGCCCCGCTGCAGGGCGGCTGGCAGCTGTCCCGGCGAACAGCCGAAATGCTTTTGGCTCTGGGTAACTCGGCGGCCTCGACGCCTCCGCCTCCGAGCCCGACGCTTCCCCTGCCCCCGCCGCCGGAACCCGTCCAGCCACCCGCGCCGC
>NZ_BFCH01000019.1:0-121889 GCF_003112775.1 Mycobacterium montefiorense
GGCGGTGGCGGTGGCGGTGGCGGTGGCTTGCTGGGTGACTGCGAATGTCTGACGGCAACACCGCTGCGCAGTGGGTGCCCACCGGGTCAGTCACCGTTCGCGTGCCCGGAAAGGTCAACCTGTACCTCGCCGTCGGCGATCGTCGCGACGACGGCTATCACGAGCTGACGACGGTGTTTCAGGCCGTCTCGCTGCTCGACGAGCTGACGGTGCGCAATGCCGACGTTTTGTCGCTCGAAGTCGTCGGCGAGGGGTCCGACAAGCTGCCTACCGACGAACGCAACCTGGCCTGGCAGGCCGCCGAGCTGATGGCCGAGCACGTGGGCCGGGCGCCCGACGTCTCGATCATGATCGACAAATCCATCCCGGTGGCCGGCGGTATGGCGGGTGGCAGCGCGGACGCGGCGGCGGTGCTGGTCGCGATCAACGCGCTGTGGGAGCTCAACGTGCCACGCCGCGATCTGCGCATGCTCGCGGCGCGACTGGGCAGTGACGTGCCCTTCGCGCTGCACGGTGGCACCGCGCTGGGCACCGGGCGCGGCGAGGAGCTGGCCACGGTGCTGTCCCGTAACACCTTCCACTGGGTGCTGGCCTTCGCCGACGGCGAATTGCTGACCCCGGCGGTGTTCAGCGAGCTCGACCGGCTCAGGGAAGCCGGGGACCCCGACCGGCTGGACGAGGCCGGGCCGGTGCTGGCCGCGCTGGCCGCGGGCGACCCGGAAGCGCTGGCGCCACTTTTGGGTAACGAATTGGAAGCCGCGGCGGTCAGCCTGGATCCGACGCTGCGACGTGCGCTGCGGGCCGGCGAGGAAGCGGGCGCGTTGGCCGGCATCGTGTCCGGATCGGGCCCGACTTGTGCGTTTTTGTGCACGTCAGCGCCCTCGGCGATCGATGTCGGCACTGCTCTGTCAGGGGCCGGTGTCTGCCGTACGGTGCGGGTCGCGAGCGGTCCGGTGCCGGGTGCCCGGGTTGTGCCGACCCCGATGACCGACGCCTGAACACACTGTGAAATCCGACTCAAATCGCTGAAATGGTGGGTTGTTACTTAAGAGGAGTTTAAGATAACTCGCGGTGACGACTATCGATCAGCATTCGGCTTGGCCGCCCGCCGGGGGATACGGTGGACGGCCAATTGCTCTCCGCCTGCAGGGCAGGGTTGCGGCTGATCGGGCAACCGGACACGGGGTTGCTGGCTCATCACTATTCCGAGACGTAACTGCTTCCCAACTGTGCTCGCGTGGCTGCTACAAAGTGTTGCCCGGCGAGCGGAACATGAAAACCCGGGTCTTGGGGATAGCACCGGAACCAAGGAGGTTTGCGTGAGCAGGTTTACCGAGAAGATGATCCACAATGCCCGGATTTCGAAGAAGGGCATGGTCACCGGTGATCCTCACGCACCTGTCCGCCACACCTGGGGTGAGGTCCACGAGCGCGCTCGCTGCATCGCCGGCGGCCTGGCCGCCGCGGGCATCGGCCTCGGCGACGCTGTGGGCGTGCTCGCCGGCTTCCCGGTAGAGATCGCCCCCACCGCCCAAGGTCTATGGATGCGCGGAGCCAGCCTCACGATGCTGCACCAGCCCACCCCACGCACGGACCTGGCTGTGTGGGCCGAGGACACCATGAACGTCATCGGCATGATCGAAGCCAAGGTCGTCATCGTCTCCGAGCCCTTCCTGGTCGCGATCCCGGTGCTGGAGGAAAAGGGCATCAAGGTCCTCACCGTTACCGACCTGCTCGCGTCGGAGCCGATCGACGCCGTCGAGGTGGGCGAGGATGATCTGGCGCTGATGCAGCTGACGTCCGGCTCGACCGGCTCGCCGAAGGCCGTCCAGATCACCCATCGCAACATCTACTCCAACGCCGAGGCGATGTTCATCGGCGCCGAGTACGACATCGAAAAAGACGTGATGGTCAGCTGGCTGCCCTGCTTCCACGACATGGGCATGGTCGGCTTCCTCACCATTCCGATGTACTTCGGCGCGGAGCTCGTCAAGGTCACGCCGATGGACTTCCTGCGCGACGCGCTGCTGTGGGCCAAGCTGATCCACAAGTACAAGGGCACCATGACCGCGGCGCCCAACTTCGCCTACGCGCTGCTGGCCAAGCGACTGCGCCGCAACGCCAAGCCCGGCGACTTCGATCTGTCGACTCTGCGCTTTGCGCTGTCCGGCGCGGAGCCCGTCGAGCCCGCCGACGTCGAGGACCTACTGGACGCCGGTAAGCCGTTCGGTCTGCGGTCCTCGGCGATCCTGCCGGCCTACGGCATGGCCGAGACGACGCTGGCCGTGTCGTTCTCCAAGTGCAACTCGGGTCTGGTCGTCGACGAGGTGGACACCGACCTGCTGGCCGCCCTGCGCCGGGCCGTACCCGCCACCAAGGGCAACACCCGCCGGCTGGCCACGCTGGGCCCGCTGCTCAAGGACCTCGAGGCCCGCATCATCGACGAGCAGGGCAACGTGATGGCCCCGCGCGGAGTCGGCGTCATCGAGCTGCGCGGCGAATCGCTGACACCCGGCTACCTGACCATGGGCGGCTTCATCTCGGCCCAGGACGAGCACGGCTGGTACGACACCGGTGACCTCGGCTACATCAACGAAGACGGCCACATCGTGGTCTGCGGCCGCGTCAAGGACGTCATCATCATGGCCGGCCGCAACATCTACCCGACCGACATCGAGCGGGCCGCCGGCCGCGTCGACGGTGTCCGGCCGGGCTGCGCCGTGGCGGTCCGCCTGGACGCCGGCCACTCCCGCGAGACGTTCGCCGTCGCGGTCGAGTCCAACGCCTTCCAGGACCCGGTCGAGGTGCGCCGGATGGAACACGAGGTCGCCCGCGAGGTCCTCAAAGAGGTCGACATGCGGCCCCGCAACGTCGTGGTCCTCGGTCCCGGGACCATCCCGAAGACGCCGTCGGGCAAGCTGCGTCGGTCCAACTCCGTCACCCTGGTCACCGGGTAGCGGTCTTTTCCACCGGCGGTCTTTTCCACCGAGTGTGCGCTGACGGCGGCGACACGCCGCGCGGCGCAGCCCTGGACGCACACTCGGTGCTCTGGATGCACGCTCGGCGCGAATTACCAGGCGTGGACGCGGTTTTGCGCGGGCTCTAGCCCCAATTCGATCAGTGTCTCGGTGGCGTCGGCGGCCTGCTCGCAGATGGTAGGAATCTCGGGCCGTTCGGTGGCGGTGAAATTCTCCAGCACGAATGCCGCGGGGTCTTTGCGTCCGGGCGGACGCCCGATCCCGATGCGCACCCGCTGAAAGTCTTTGGTGCTCAACGCCGAAGCGACCGAACGGAGCCCATTATGGCCGCCCTCGCCGCCGCCGATCTTGAGCCGGATGCGACCGAAGTCGAGGTCAAGGTCGTCGTGGATGACGATGATGTCGGCGGGCGCCACTGAGTAGAACTTGGCCAGCGGGCCGACCTGTCGGCCGGACTCGTTCATATAGCAACGCGGCTTGGCCACCAGCACCGAGTGCCCGGCTAGCCTGCCGCTGACCACTTCGGCGCCGGAGCGCTTGTGCACCTTGAACTTTGAGCCCAGTCGTGTAGCGAGCAGGTCGGCAACCATGAACCCGACGTTGTGCCGGGTGCGGGCGTAGTTGTCTCCGGGATTGCCCAGGCCGACCACCAGGAGCGGTTCGGCCATGTTGCCGGCCGCCTACTCGGACTCTTCTTCGGAGGCCTCGGCTTCGTCGCCCGGCTCCTCCGCGGCTTCGACACCTTCGGCCTCGCCCGCGCCCTCTTCCTCGAGGTCCTCGGCGGTCGGTGCGGTCACCACGTTTACCACCAGCATTTCCGGGTCGGAAATCAGGTTGACGCCCGATGGCAGCGCGATCTGTCCGGCGGTGAACTGGGTGCCCGGTTCGGCCTCCTCGACGGACACCGTCAGCTGCTCGGGGATCGACAGGGCGTCGGCCTCGATTTCGATGGTGTTGGTGTCCTGGGTGACCAGGGTGCCGGACGCGGCCTCGCCCTCGACGATGACCCTGACCTCGACGACGACCTTCTCGCCGCGGCGCACGACCAACAGGTCCGCGTGCTGGATGTTGCGGCGGATCGGGTGGATGTCGAGCGCCTTGGTCAGCGCCAGCTGTTCCTTGCCGGCGATGTCCAGGGTCAGTACCGCGTTGGTGCCCGAGTGGCGCAGCACCGCCGCGAACTCATGCCCGGGCAATTCCAGGTGCTGCGGGTCGCTGCCGTGGCCATAGAGGACGGCGGGAATCCGGCCGTCGCGGCGGGCCCGCCGGGACGCGCCCTTACCGGTCTCGGTTCGCACCGTGACGCTGAGTTGGTTGACTGCGGATTTCTTAGCCATCGTGTCGCTCCTGTGTGCTGACGTACCTGAGTGTCAAGGCACGGCTAGGGTCGCGACATATGTCGGTCTCCGTCGATAACGGTGCTGGCTAGACGCCTGCCACCCTCGCCGTGACGCCCGGCCAGGGTAGCGCATCAGCGCCTCAGAGCGGAAATTCGACGCCGGTGAGCTGCTCGGACAGCTCCCACAGCGCGGCGGCGGTGGTCGGGTCCTGTGCCCGTCGGCTGCGGCTGACGAGCTGGGTTCGGCCGAGGTAGCCGAACTTGGGGCCGATGTACGTATCGCCGGGCAGGTCCTGCGACGCGGCGTACAGCGTTTGCTGCGCGCCGAAATCGGCGCTGACGGCGAACACCCGGGTAGCGGTCAGCATAACCGCGTCGCCCACCTTGCGGCCGGTGGCGCCGTGCAAGTTGGTGGTCGCGTAGCCGGGATGGGCCGCCACCGAGCGCAGCGGCGAACCGGCCAGCCGTAGGCGCCTCTGCAGCTCGCTGGTGAACAGCAGGTTGGCCAGCTTCGACTGGCTGTACGCCGACCACGGCGAGTAGCGCCGGGTTTTCCAGTTGATGTCGTCGAAGTCGATGCGGCCCAGCCAGTGCCCCATCGACGTCAGCGTCACCACCCGGTCGGTGAGCTTGGGAAGCAACAGATTGGTCAGCGCGAAATGACCGAAGTGGTTGGTGCCGATCTGGCTCTCGAAGCCGTCGGCGGTGAGCTCGAACGGGTGGGCCATGATGCCCGCGTTGTTGATCAGCAGATCGGCTGCTGCGATCCCGTCGGCGAATTGGTGCACCGACGCCAGGTCCTGCAGATCCAGTTGGCGCACCTCGACGTCGCCGGGCATCTGCGCGGCCGCGGCCTCACCCTTGCTCGGGGTGCGTACGGCCAGGATGACGTGGGCGCCGGTTCGGGCCAGCTCGCGGGCCGTGATGGCGCCCAGCCCACTGTTGGCGCCGGTGACGATCACGGTGCGCCCGGCGAATGATGGCAGATCGACGGCGGTCCAATCGGTCATGCCCTCATTGTCTCCTAGTGCCCGGGATCGAATTCCAACGGCACGCGTGATGTCGACTCGATCCGGATCGGTGTACGCGTCCGGCGATCGACGTCTTCGGCGGCCTCCCGGACGATATCGAAAATTACTGGCTAGCGACGCATTAACTCCTCAGCCGCATAAGGCAACAGCTCGGGATCCCGGCCTAGCGGAGCCACTCGTCCGGATGGTTGCAGAGTGCCCGCGCCGCAAGGGCTTCGTCTCCGCATGAGGCGAGGGATTCGCGTTGCCCATCAAAGGGGCGATCACGTATGCGCAGCGCGGTCGTGGCGCCCCGATATCGGACCGCTTACGAAGGCCGCCAGACGACTTCGAGGTTGTCCTCCGGCACGTGGACCAGCGCCTGAGTCACCCCGTCAGAATCCGCGAACTCCACGAGGTAAGCGGGTGGTACATCCGGCGTCTGGACGTCGTTAACAACGGTTCCTTGCGCTCCGGCCGCAAGGCTATGCTCGGGCAGCGACTGGCGCAGTCGGACGATATCGGAGTCTTCGGGTTTCACGCTTCAACCGTCCTCATTTTTTCTTGTTGTCGACATATGCCGTTGTCAGCCGCACGAAGTCTTCGTCGAGTTTGCGAATAAAAGCACATAGAACGTTTTTCATCGCACCGTTCGGGCCCGTGACGAGTATACGCTGTTCGTACCTGGTGCCGTACTGATCGATTCCTTTCTGCACCGCTTTGCCTGAATCGAACACAATCTGGTGTTGCAGATCTTCGTAATTAGTGAGGTCAAAACCCAGTGCCGATTTGAAGACCCTCGCTTTGTCCTTGCCCTTTGGGTGCTCGCTGTTCAGACAGTATTTCGTCAATTTGTTTTTCAACGACTCCGGCTCGACGCGGTCCGCCTCAGCGCTTGCAACGATTTGGCCGGCACGCCCGGACGATTCAGCCGCGCCATCTATCGAACGCCCAGGTTGAGGCGACACGGTTTCTTCTGAGCCTATACTTTTGAAATACGATGCGCCGGTTTCTTCTTGTTGTTCGACCATCGAGATACCCTGCTGCAGTGTTCCCGTGATGCTGCCCAATGTGGAGTTGTTTGTCTGACAGACTTGCTTAATCTCGTCCGCCGCGTTTTGGAATGCATCTGCCATTGGGCCCTGGGCATTATTTCGGAGGCTGTTAGCGGCGGCTCCCAGCTCCTGATTATTAGCTGCCGTCTTATCGACTAATTCGGCGAATGTATTCGTTTGTGCAGCCTGATTATTAAGATCCTGCTGAAACGGGGTAGTCATGGACGCTAATCTTCCACTGATTGACGTCAGGTGACCGGTTGCGCGCAATTGTGCCGAGGAGAGCCCGCGCCAAGGTTTGTAGCTCACTAGCAACCGGTCGTAGCACTCAGAAGCAATGTTTACCATAGAAACTATATACATAGGCAAGCAAAGATGGAAGTAGTTTGCGCATCCTCTTCCGGCCCTCGTGAATCGACTACCTGCAGTGTGGGTCTGCTGCACGAATTAGGTGACAACCGAGATGGCTTGGCCAGGGAGGCGGGCCGGACGGATGTCACTATGGCACACGGCCGTATTCGAGAGAGTTCCGTGACGATGTTGTTCGGGTTGCCCGCAGTCGCGATTCATCTTTCACCCTGACAGGGCAGTGAATTTCGAAGCCGCCGATTCGTCCATGCATTGGGCCGCGACCACATGGCCGGCTCGATGGGCAGCGTCGGAACCGCCGGCGACACCGCACTATTTCGTAGTGACGACGAACCCGTGGATGATCGCGTCGATGTCTGTCGACTGCGCGGCCGCCTGGTCGGCCAGACCGGTGATGGTGAGCTGAACGAAGTAGCGCTGCTTGGCCGGGGGCGACCCGGTCGGCAGCACGATCCGGTTCCAGCTGTGCAGCCGGGTGCCGTCATCACTGTTGTAGCTGCCCTGGATCATCGACGACGGGAACCCGTTGAAGGGTGTCATCGAGGAGTCCAATTGCTTGAAGTTCTGGAACAATTGAGCATCGTCATTGCCGTGCTTGATCACCTGCGCCGGGTCGAAGTCCCCGATCAGCTTGAACACCACCAGCCGCGCCGTCGGATACTTGCCGCCCTTAGCCAGGATCAGCGTTTGAGACGCGATGTGTGGATTGGTAAACGGCGCCCAGCGCGAAGGTGTCGGAATCGACACCTTCAGGTCGGTCAGAGAACTCGGCGCCACCTGCTGCCCGGTCACGCCGATGCTGTCCAGGTACAGCGATAGGGGGACCGGCTTGTCCGTGGTGGTGGTGGTCGTCGCGGTCGCTGAACTCGTCGTCCAAACCGAGGAGTAGTCAGGCGCTTTCGGTCCACACGCCGCCGCGACCACCGTCAGCGCGGCGATCGTGACAGCGGCCGCGAGCCGTCTCACAGAATCTCGCGGACCGCGTCGATCGGACGGGCCAGCCGGGTGCCGTTGGCCGTCACGACGAACGGGCGCTCGATCAGAATCGGATGTTCGGCCATCGCGTCGAGCAGCTGATCGTCGGTTGCGTCGGCGAGGTTGAGTTCGGCATACAACGCTTCACGCTTGCGCACCGCGGTCCGCACGTCGATGCCCGCATCGCGGATCATCTTGACGAGCTCGTCCCGGGACGGCGGCGTCTTCAGGTACTGGACAATGGTGGGTTCTAAACCGTCGTCCCGCAACAAATCCAGTGTCTTGCGTGAGGTACTGCACTTAGGGTTGTGGTAGATGACGGTGCCATCGGAACCAGAAGCCATCTAGGCGTCTCCGTCGAATAGTCCTGTGACAGAGCCATTTTCGAATACGGCGCGAATGGTGCTGGCCAGCAGCGGCGCGATCGACAACACCGTGAGCGCCGCGAAGCGCTTGTCGTCGCCGATCGGCAGCGTGTTCGTGACGATGACCTCGCGGGCACCACATGCGGCCAGCCGCTGCGCGGCGGGCTCGGACAGCACACCGTGGGTCGCCGCGACGATCACGTCACTGGCGCCGTCTTCGCGCAGAAGATTGACGGCGCCGGCGATGGTGCCACCGGTGTCGATCATGTCGTCGATCAGCACACAGGTGCGGCCGTCGACTTCACCGACCACGCGGTTGGAAACCACCTGATTGGGCACCCGCGGGTCACGGGTCTTGTGAATGAAGGCCAGCGGGACGCCGCCCAGCGAGTCGGCCCACTTCTCGGCGATGCGCACCCGGCCCGAGTCGGGGGAGACGACGACCATGTTGCCGTCGGGGTAGTTCTCCTTGATGTAGGTGGTCAGCAGGGTCTGGCCGCGCATGTGGTCGACGGGCCCGTCGAAGAAGCCCTGAATCTGGTCGGTGTGCAGGTCGACGGTCACGATCCGGTCGGCGCCCGCGGTCTTGAGCAGGTCGGCGACCAGCCGCGCCGAGATCGGCTCGCGGCCGCGATGCTTCTTGTCCTGCCGTGCGTAGGGATAGAACGGCATGACGGCGGTGATCCGCTTGGCGCTGCCTCGTTTGAGGGCGTCGATCATGATCAGTGCTTCCATCAGCCAGTTGTTCACTGGATCTGGACAGGACTGCAGGACGAACGCGTCGCACCCGCGCACTGACTCGTCGAAGCGGACGAAGATCTCGCCATTGGCGAACTCGCGCGCGGTCTGCGCGGTGACGTGAACGTCGAGTTCCTTGGCGACCTGCTCCGCCAGCTCGGGGTGTGCCCGGCCGGAGAACAGCATCAAATTTTTGCGGTTATCGGTCCAGTCGTGGCTCACCGTGCTGCCCTCGCCGTTCGGATCGAAATGGAAGTGCCCATCGTACGTAGCGAATCGTACGGAAGGTTCGCCGGGTTGCCAGCCATCAAATTCATGGTGTCTATTCGGCTTCGGCCGGCGCAGTCGCCGGCGGCGCTTGCTGGGCGGCCTTGTCCGCGGCTTCCGCGGCGGCGCTGCCTGGACGTTTCCGTTGCACCCAGTTCTCGATATTGCGCTGCGGGCCAGCCGAAACCGCCAGTGCGCCCGGCGGCACATCGTCGCGCAACACCGTGCCCGCGCCGGTGTAGGCGCCGTCGCCGACGGTTACCGGCGCCACGAACATGGTGTCCGAACCGGTGCGGACGTGTGAGCCGATGGTGGTGCGCCGCTTGGTCGTGCCGTCGTAATTGACGAACACGCTGGACGCGCCGATATTGCTGTGCTCGCCGATGTCGGCGTCGCCGACGTAGGTCAGGTGCGGCACCTTGGTGGCGGTCCCGATATTGGAGTTCTTGACCTCTACGAACGCGCCAAGCTTGCCGTCGGCTCCCAGCACGGTGCCGGGCCGCAGGTAGGTATACGGGCCGACCGTGGCATCGCGACCGATCGCCGCCGACTCGCCATGCGTCCGGATCACCGCGGCTCCATCGGCGACGGTCACGTCGGTCAGCGTGGTGTCCGGGCCGACCACACAGCCGCCGCCGATCTGGGTTCGGCCGAGCAGCTGGGTTCCGGGGTGCACCACGGTGTCGCGGCCGATCGCCACGTCGACGTCGATCCAGGTGGTGGCCGGATCGATCACCGTGACGCCCGCCATTTGGTGTGCGGCGACGATGCGGCGGTTGAGCTCGGCTCCCAGCTGGGCCAGCTGGACGCGGTTGTTCACCCCGGCCACCACTGCGCTGTCGTCCACGTGCCGGGCACGCACGGGCTGGCCGTCGCCGCGCAGGATGGCGATGACGTCGGTCAGGTAGAGCTCTTGCTGGGCGTTGTTGGAACTCAGCCGGCCCAGCGCCGAGCGCAAAGCCGCGGCGTCGAAGGCGTAGACGCCGGCGTTGACCTCGCCGATCTTGCGCTGCGAGGCAGTCGCGTCGGCTTCCTCCACGATCGCCATCACTTCGTCGTCCTGAGTGCGCAGGATGCGGCCGTAACCGAAGGGATCGCGCAGCGTGGTGGTCAGCACCGTCGCGGCGGCCGAGACCGCGTTGTGGTTCGCGATCAGATCGGCCAGGGTGTCGGAGTCCAGCAGCGGGGTGTCGCCGGAGGTGATCACGACGACACCGGCGTAGTCCGCCGGCAGCGCGGACAGGCCGCAGAGTGCGGCGTGGCCGGTGCCGCGGGGACTGTCCTGCAGCGCGACGTCGATGGGACGCCCGAGCACATCGGCGAGTTCGGCGACGATCGGCGCGATGCGCTGGTGCTCATGCCCCAGGACCACGACCAGTCGTTGTGGCGCCACCTTGGTGATCGCGTGCAGTGAATGCGACAGCATGCTGCGGCCGGCGATGGTGTGCAGCACCTTCGGAGTGTCGGAGCGCATCCGGGTGCCGGGCCCGGCCGCTAAAACCAGGACCGCAGTGTCACCGCGAAACGACATCGACTCTCCTCGGGCTTTGTCTCACGCGAGGCGGGAAGCCGAAGCCCCGCCACGCCGTCAAGACTGTTATTTCACCCCTGATGCGACCTCTAAGACAAGCAGCCGAAGCTCCGTCGCCAGGACTCGAACCTGAACTATCTGAACCAAAATCAGAGGTGCTGCCGATTACACCACGACGGACTGTAGATCACGGCCGGCGGCGGTGAACCACCGATTGCGCCACCAAGACTTTAGACGGTGCCGGGCCATTTGCGGTCCCCAGGGAAACTCCGGCAATTTCACCTGGGCAAACCGATACGCTGGTTGCCGTGGCAGCCCCGGATAAAGAAGTGCGCGCCCCGCGCGCGCGGATGACCGGTACTGAGCGCCGACACCAACTCATCGGCATCGCGCGCTCGCTTTTCGCCGAACGCGGTTATGAAGGCACCTCGATCGAGGAGATCGCGCAGCGCGCCAACGTCTCCAAACCGGTCGTCTACGAGCATTTCGGCGGCAAGGAGGGCCTGTATGCGGTGGTCGTCGACCGGGAGATGTCGGCGCTGCTGGACATGATCACCTCGTCGCTGACCAACAACCGGTCCCGGGTGCGGGTCGAGCGGGTGGCGCTGGCATTGCTCACCTATGTCGAAGAACGCACCGACGGCTTCCGGATCATGATCCGCGACTCGCCCGCGTCGATCAGCGCCGGCACCTATTCCAGCCTGCTCAACGACGCTGTCAGTCAGGTCAGTTCCATCCTGGCCGGCGACTTCGCCCGCCGCGGCCTGGATCCGGATCTGGCGCCACTGTACGCCCAGGCGTTGGTCGGCTCGGTGTCGATGACCGCGCAATGGTGGCTCGACACCCGCGAACCCAAGAAGGAAGTCGTCGCCGCGCACCTGGTCAATCTGATGTGGAACGGCTTGACGCATCTGGAATCCGATCCCCGCCTGCAAGACGAGTAAGTTGCGCCGGGCGACCCCACCCGTACCCTCGGCGAAGCATTGGCCCCGGCTCGCGGGGCCACATTCAACCGCAGTCGCGTGACATCAGGTCGGCGACCGTCTCCCGGCGAATCAGCTGATGCGCCCGACCGTCCCGTACGGCCACCAGCAGCGGCCGGCAGACCATGTTGTAGTTCGACGCCATGCTGTGGTGGTAGGAGCCGGTGCAGGCCACGGCCAGCAGGTCGCCGGGGTGCAGGTCTACCGGTAGCTCGATATCGCGGGCGATCTCGTCGCCCGCCTCGCAGTGCCGCCCGGCGACCGTGACCCGCTGCTTAGGCCCCATCGAATGGCGATTGGCCAGCGTGACCGTGTACTGGGCGCCGTACAACGACACCCGCGGGTTGTCGCTCATGCCGCCGTCGACCGCGACGAAGGTGCGTCCGCCTGGCTGCGTCTTGACCGAGCACACGCGGTACAGCGTCACGCCGGCCCGGCCGCTGATGGCGCGACCGGGTTCCACCACGATGGTCGGCCGCGGGAAATGTTCGGCCGCGCAGGCCTCGTCCAGGGCGTCTTCGATCACGACGGCCAGGTCGTCGATCTCGAACTCGCGATCGCCCGAGATGTAGGGGATCGCGTGGCCGCCGCCGATGTTCAGCTCGGTGAGGATGACGCCATGCTGCGCGCGGATGTCAGCCATCGCGGCGATCATCCGGTGGATGGCCTCGCCGTACAGGGCAGGGTCGGTGACCTGCGAGCCGATGTGGCAGTGCAGCCCGATCAGGTCGAGGATCGGGTGCGCCAGCACCCGCTTCACCGCGTCGGCGGCCTGGTCGTGGGCGAGGGTGAATCCGAATTTCTGGTCGCTGATACCGGTGGTGACCGCGCGGTGCCCGTGGATGTCGATGTCCGGGGTCACCCGGATGAGCACCGGCTGGCGCTTGCGGGCGCATCCCGCCAAGTAGGCGATCTCGATGCAGGAGTCCAGCACGATGCGCCCCACTCCGGCGCGCACCGCCTCCTGCAACTCGTCGGGTGATTTCGCGTTGCCGTGCATGATGATCCGGGCCGGGTCCATGCCGCCGGCCAGGGCGACGGCGAGCTCACCGGCCGAGCAGACGTCGACGCCCAGGCCTTCTTCGCGTGCCCAGCGTGCCACCGCCGTGGTCAGTAGTGACTTTCCGGCGTAGACCACCTCGACGCCGCGCAGCGCCTTGCGGTAGCGACGGGCGCGGAAACGGAAGTCGGTTTCGTCGATGACGTAGGTGGGGGTGTGGAACTCGTCGGCGATGTCCGAAAGGGGTAGGTCGCCGATGCAAAGGCGGCCCTCCTCGTCGGAATGTGTAGTGACAGGCCAGATCGCGGGATCTAGCCGTCGGGGCGCCGCCCGACCAATGGAGGGCAGCATGTCAAGCAATGTCATGACTTCAAAGTGCGCCCAGCCCGGGGTCGATGGCGAGATCCTTACGATCCTTTGACGCACCCAGGGGCAATATTGACGATGTTCGGCGCACCTAGAATGGGTGCATCATGACCGCACCGGGGCTTGCTCGCCCAGAAACCCCGATCGCGGGGCTTGTTGAATTAGCGCTGACAGCGCCCACCTTCGCCCAGATCGCCGCGGATGCGCCGGCCGAATTGCACCTGGTCGGCCCGGCCAGCGCGCGCTTGTTCGTGGCCAGCGCGCTGGCGCGGCGGGGTCCGCTGCTCGTCGTCACCGCCACCGGGCGCGAAGCCGACGACCTGAGCGCCGAACTGCGCGGCGTATTCGGCGACGCCGTCGCGGTGTTTCCGTCCTGGGAAACGCTGCCGCATGAACGCCTTTCACCGGGCGTCGACACCGTCGGTACCCGGTTGATGGTGCTGCGCCGGCTGGCGCATCCCGACGACGGGAGGCTGGGTCCGCCGCTACAGGTGGTGGTGACCGCGGCACGCTCGCTGTTGCAGCCGATGACGCCGCAGCTGGGCCTGGTGGAACCGCTGACGTTGAGCGTCGGTCTGGAAGTCGAATTCGAGGGTGCGATCTCCCGGCTGGTCGAGTTGGCTTACACCCGCGTCGACATGGTCGGCAAGCGCGGCGAATTCGCCGTGCGCGGTGGCATTCTCGACATCTTCGCGCCCACCGCCGAGCATCCGGTGCGCATCGAGTTCTGGGGTGACGAGGTCAGCGAGATGCGGATGTTCGCGGTCGCCGATCAGCGATCCCTGCCGGAGATCGAGGTCGACACGCTCGTCGCGGTCGCGTGCCGCGAACTGCTGCTGACCGACGACGTGCGGGCGCGGGCCGCCGAGTTGGCCGCACGCCATCCCGCGGTCGAGGGCTCGATCACCGGCAGCGTCTCCGACATGCTGGCCAAGCTGGCCGAAGGCATCCCGGTCGACGGAATGGAGGCGCTGCTCCCCGTCCTTCGCCCCGACGACCACGCGCTGCTGACCGATCAGCTGGCCGCCGGCACACCGGTCTTACTGTGCGACCCGGAGAAGGTGCGCAGCCGCGCCGCCGACCTGATCAAGACCGGCCGCGAATTCCTGGAGGCGTCCTGGTCAGTCGCGGCCATGGGCACGGATGCGCCCGTCGACGTCGAACAGCTGGGTGGGTCGGGCTTCGCCGAACTGGACGACGTGCGGGCCGCTGCTTCCCGAGCCGGTCATCCGTGGTGGACGCTGAGTCAGCTGTCCGACGAGTCGGCCATCGAACTGGACATCCGGGCGGCGCCGTCGGCGCGCGGGCATCAACACGACATCGAGAGCGTCTTCGCGATGCTGCGAGCGCACGTCTCGACTGGCGGCTACGCCGTGATCGTCGCCCCAGGCACCGGTACCGCCCACCGCGTGGTGGAGCGGCTGGCAGAGTCCGATACCCCCGCCGCGATGCTGGATTGCGGCGGGGTTCCGAAGGCGGGCGTGGTCGGGGTGCTCAAGGGCCCGCTGCACGACGGCGTCGTGATACCCGGCGCCAATCTGGTGGTGATCACCGAGACCGACCTGACCGGAAACCGCGCGACGTCGCCCGAAGGTAAGCGGCTGGCCGCCAAGCGGCGCAACACGGTCGACCCGCTGGCGCTGACGGCCGGCGACCTGGTGGTGCACGACCAGCACGGCATCGGGCGGTTCGTGGAGATGACCGAACGGACCGTGGGCGGCGCACGGCGCGAGTACCTGGTCCTCGAGTATTCGTCGAGCAAGAGGGGCGGGGGTTCCGACAAGCTGTTCGTCCCGATGGACTCGCTGGACCAGCTCTCGCGGTACGTCGGTGGGCAGGCGCCGGCGCTGAGCAAGCTCGGCGGCAGCGACTGGGCCAACACCAAGACGAAGGCCCGCCGCGCGGTGCGCGATATCGCCGGTGAGCTGGTGGCGTTGTACGCCAAGCGGCAGGCCAGCGCCGGACACGCGTTCGCGCCGGACACGCCCTGGCAGGCCGAGATGGAAGACGCGTTCGGTTTCACCGAGACCGTCGACCAGCTGACCGCGATCACCGAGGTCAAGTCGGATATGGAGAAGCCTGTCCCGATGGATCGGGTGATCTGCGGCGACGTCGGCTATGGCAAGACCGAGATCGCGGTGCGCGCGGCGTTCAAGGCGGTGCAGGACGGCAAACAGGTCGCGGTGCTGGTGCCCACCACGCTGCTGGCCGACCAGCATTTGCAGACCTTTACCGACCGGATGACCGGCTTCCCGGTGACCGTCAAGGGGCTGTCCCGGTTCACCGATTCCACCGAATCCCGCACCGTGGTCGACGGCCTGGCCGACGGGTCGGTGGACGTCGTGATCGGCACCCACCGGCTGCTGCAGACCGGGGTGCGCTGGAAGGACCTGGGCCTGGTCGTGGTCGACGAGGAGCAGCGATTCGGCGTCGAGCACAAGGAACACATCAAGTCGCTGCGCACCCACGTCGACGTGCTGACCATGAGCGCTACCCCGATCCCGCGCACGCTGGAGATGAGCCTGGCCGGGATCCGCGAGATGTCGACGATCCTGACGCCGCCCGAAGAGCGCTACCCGGTGCTGACCTACGTCGGGCCGCACGACGACAAGCAGGTCGGCGCCGCGTTGCGCCGCGAGCTGCTGCGCGACGGGCAGGCCTTCTACGTGCACAACCGGGTGAGCTCCATCGACTCGGCTGCCGCCCGGGTGCGGGGTCTGGTGCCCGAGGCCCGCGTCGTCGTCGCGCACGGGCAGATGAACGAGGACCTGCTGGAGCGCACCGTGCAGGGCTTCTGGAACCGCGAATACGACATCTTGGTGTGCACCACGATCGTGGAAACCGGCCTGGACATCTCCAACGCGAACACGCTGATCGTCGAGCGCTCCGACACCTTCGGGCTGTCCCAGTTGCACCAGCTGCGGGGCCGGGTCGGCCGCAGTCGAGAACGCGGCTATGCCTACTTCCTCTATCCGCCGCA
The DNA here is from genome assembly GCF_003112775.1 of Mycobacterium montefiorense. Taxonomy (GTDB): domain Bacteria; phylum Actinomycetota; class Actinomycetes; order Mycobacteriales; family Mycobacteriaceae; genus Mycobacterium; species Mycobacterium montefiorense. The sequence goes on from NZ_BFCH01000019.1 coordinate 15,957, forward strand.
GGTGCCGCTGACCGAGACGGCCTACGACCGGTTAGCGACCATCGCGCAGAACAACGAGCTGGGCGCGGGGATGGCGGTCGCGCTGAAGGACCTCGAGATTCGCGGCGCGGGCAACGTGCTGGGCGTCGAACAGTCCGGGCACGTCGCCGGGGTCGGCTTCGACCTATATGTGCGGTTGGTGGGCGAGGCCGTGGAGGCCTACCGGGCGGCCGCCGACGGCCAAACCGTCACCACCCCCGAAGAGCCCAAGGATGTGCGCATCGACCTTCCGGTGGACGCGCACCTGCCGCCGGATTACATCGCCAGCGATCGCCTGCGGCTGGAGGGCTATCGGCGCCTGGCGGCCGCGCCCGACGACGCGGCCGTCGACGCCGTCGTCGAGGAGCTCACCGACCGCTACGGCGCACTGCCCGAACCTGCCCTGCGGCTGGTGGCCGTGGCGCGGCTGCGGCTGCTGTGCCGGGCCTCCGGCATCACCGAAGTGTCGGCCCCATCTGGGGCGACGGTGCGGCTGTCGCCGATTGCGCTGCTAGATTCTGCCCAGGTGCGGCTCAAGCGGATGTATTCGGCCGCCAACTATCGCGCCACGACGTCCACGGTGCAGGTGCCGATCCCGCGGGCCGGCGGCGTGGGTGCACCGCGGCTCCGCGACGTCGAGTTGGTGCAGATGGTGGCGAACTTGGTGACGGCCCTGCAGGGGAAACCGCAGCAAGAAATTGGTATAACCAGTTCGTCACCGGAGCACGACGAAGATGAAGGCCGCAAATCGGCCGGCTGAGAAGTCCGGCTAGCAGCTTCAGCGATGACGAGGGAGGAGCAACAAGCGAACATGATCGTCGTCTTGTTCGACCCCCGCCGCCCGTCGCTGGTGCCCCTCGATGCGATCGAGCACCTCAGCGGTGAGATCCAGTACACCGAGGAGATGCCCGTCGCGGTGCCCTGGACGCTGTCGTCGGCGCGGCCGGTCGACACCGGGGACGACGCGCCGGTGTTGCTGTCCTCGGACCGCGATCACCCCGCCGTGATCGCCCGATTGGCCGCTGGCGCCCGGCTGATCTCGGCGCCGGACACGCCGCGCGGTGAACGACTTGTCGATGCCGTCGCGATGATGGACAAACTGCGCACCGCCGGGCCGTGGGAAAGCGAGCAGACCCACGATTCGCTGCGCAGGTTCTTGCTCGAGGAGACCTACGAGCTGTTGGACGCGGTCCGCAGCGGCAATGCCGACCAGCTGCGCGAGGAACTCGGTGACGTGTTGCTGCAGGTGCTCTTTCACGCCCGCATCGCCGAGGAAGCGCGCCAGTCCCCGTTCGACATCGACGAAGTCGCCGCCACGCTGATGCGCAAACTGGCTAACCGGGTGCCAGGAGTGCTTGCGGGCCAACCGATTTCGCTCGAAGAGCAACTGGCTCAATGGGAAGAGCGTAAAGCGGCCGAGAAACCCCGCAATTCGGTGATGGATGACGTCCATACCGGTCAGCCGGCCTTGGCGCTGGCGCAGAAGGTGGTTCAACGCGCGCATGCGGCCGGTCTGCCTGCCGACCTGGTTCCCGCCGAGATCACCTCGATCTCGGTGCTGGCCGACGTCGATGCGGAAAGCGTCCTGCGCGCAGCGGTTTTGGAGTTCGTGGACACTGTCCGCGCGGTCGAGCGGTCGATCGCCGCCACGCGCCGCGGGGACAGCGTGCCGGAAGAATTCGACGTGGCCCCGATGGGCGAGGTTAGCGAGGAGGAGTGGCGCCAGCACTGGCCCTCCGACCCGGCCGACGATGTCGAGCCCGACGAGTCCGGCCAGACGGGCGCGGTTGACGAGGCGGCCGAGGATGCCGACGAGGACACCGCCGAGCCCGACGACGAAGCATCAGCCGACGACGAGCGCGACGATGCCGGCGACGCCGATGGGGAGTCCTGCAAGGCGTCGAAGAGATCCGGCAAGGGCTCCAAGCGGAGCCGGGACCGAGGCTGACGCCGGTTTGGATCGGGCGCGCAGGTTTACCGATCAGCGACCGCCGCGGTGTTTGCCATTTTTCGTGGTGCCGACGGGTAATGTAGCTCGCGAGTTGGTGAATCCCGGTGGTCGGCATCGTTCTCACGTTGCCAGCCGCGGTAGCCGGCGGCTAATCGAAAAATTAGCTGACGGCGGGGTTGCCGGCTTGCGACGACCGGCTCCGGCGAAAGGTCATGGGACGATAATCAGTGGGTGACGTTGGTATAGGGGAAGCTAAGGAGTACGTGGTGTCGCCGAGGCGTTGGTTGCGGGCGGCCGCCGTGATCGGCGCGACTGCGATGCTGCTGGCCTCGAGCTGTACCTGGCAACTCAGCCTCTTTATCCCCGCCGGCGTTCCGCCGCCGTTCGGAGACCCGGTGCCGGCGGTGAACACTCATGCCAGCGGCCGGCCCGCGGACCAGTTGCGGGCCTGGGCACTGCCACGCTCGGCGGCATTGGAGATTCCGCTGATCGCTTTGGAGGCCTATGCCTACGCGGCCCGGGTCGCCGAGGTCGAAAACCCGAAGTGTCATATCGCCTGGACCACGCTGGCCGGCATCGGGCAGGTCGAGAGCCACCACGGCACCTACAAGGGCGCGACGCTGTCGCCGAACGGTGATGTCAGTCCACCCATCCGGGGTGTTCAGCTGGACGGTAGCGGCGGCAACCTGCGCATTGTCGACGCCCAACAGAACAGCACTGATAGCGAGCCCGCGGTAGCGCGCGCGATGGGGCCCATGCAGTTCATTCCGGAGACATGGCGGTTGTACGGCGTCGACGCCCACAACGACGGTCGCCTCAGCCCGGACAACATCGACGACTCGGCGCTTGCGGCGGCGGGTTACTTGTGTTGGCGGGGAAAGGATCTCGGGACGGCCAGGGGATGGATTACCGCGCTGCGGGCCTACAACAACTCCGGCGTCTATGCGCGCGCGGTCCGGGACTGGGCGACCGCCTACGCGGCGGGTCACCCGCTGTAGAAGGATGAATCGCTGACCCAGGCTTTAGGCTGAAGGCCGGCCCGGGGACAGCATCAGCTACGACGCAAGGAGATCCTAGTGCCGATTATCGAGCAGGTCGGGGCCCGCGAGATCCTCGATTCCCGAGGTAACCCGACTGTCGAGGTCGAGATTGCCCTGATCGACGGAACCTTCGCCCGCGCGGCGGTGCCGTCCGGCGCGTCGACCGGCGAGCACGAGGCGGTCGAGCTGCGTGACGGCGGCGAGCGCTACGGCGGCAAGGGCGTGCAAAAGGCTGTGCAGGCCGTGCTCGACGAGATCGGCCCCGCTGTGATCGGACTCAATGCCGACGATCAGCGGCTGGTCGACCAGGCGCTGGTGGACCTCGACGGCACCCCCGACAAGTCGCGGCTCGGTGGCAACGCGATCCTGGGCGTCTCGCTGGCCGTCGCCAAGGCGGCCGCCGATTCGGCCGAGCTGCCGCTGTTCCGCTACCTCGGCGGGCCGAACGCGCACATCCTGCCGGTGCCGATGATGAACATCGTCAACGGCGGCGCCCACGCCGACACCGGGGTGGACGTCCAGGAGTTCATGGTGGCGCCGATCGGTGCGCCCAGCTTCGTCGAAGCGCTGCGCTGGGGTGCCGAGGTGTATCACTCGCTGAAGTCGGTTTTGAAGAAGCAGGGGCTTTCCACCGGTCTGGGCGACGAGGGTGGCTTCGCCCCCGATGTGGCCGGAACCACCGCGGCGCTGGACCTGATCAGCTCGGCCATCGAGGCGACCGGTTTGAAGCTGGGCACCGATGTGGCGTTGGCCCTCGACGCCGCGGCCACCGAGTTCTACACCGACGGCAGCGGCTACAGCTTCGAGGGCGCCACCCGCACCGCCGAGCAGATGACGGAGTTCTACGCCAAGCTGCTCGACTCCTACCCGCTGGTGTCCATCGAAGACCCGCTGTCCGAAGACGATTGGCAGGGCTGGGCGGACCTGACGTCGTCGATCGGCGACCGGGTGCAGATCGTGGGTGACGACATCTTCGTCACCAATCCCGAGCGGCTCGAGGAGGGCATCGAAAAGGGCGTGGCCAACGCGCTGCTCGTCAAGGTGAACCAGATCGGCACGCTCACCGAGACACTCGACGCGGTCGCCCTGGCTCACCACAGCGGATACCGCACGATGATGAGCCACCGCAGCGGCGAGACCGAAGACACCACGATCGCCGATCTGGCGGTGGCCGTCGGCAGTGGGCAGATCAAAACGGGCGCGCCCGCCCGCAGCGAGCGGGTCGCTAAATACAACCAGCTGTTGCGCATCGAGGAAGCGCTGGGCGACGCGGCCCGCTACGCTGGCGATCTGGCCTTCCCGCGCTTCGCATTGGATGTGAAATAGCTTGACAGCCAACGAGAAACGCGACTAGATCTGAGATGCCCGACGCGAAGCGGCCAGATCCGAAGCGGCGCTCCCCGGCATCGCGCCCGGGGAAAGCGGGTGATTCGGTTCGCCGCGGTCGCGCCGCCAAACCGTCGTCCAAGCCGTCGTCACGCGCGTCGAAACTCGCGCAGAACGCCGCCGATGCCAGGACGACGGCTGAGCACATCGTCGAACCGATCAAGCGGCAAATCGCGGAGTCCGTCGAGCAGCGGTCTGAGCAGCGGATGGGCTTCACCGCCCGGCGTGCGGCGGTGCTGGCTGCGGTCGTATGCGTGCTGACGCTCACCATCGCGGGTCCGGTGCGTACCTATTTCGCGCAGCGCACCGAGATGTCTCAGTTGACCGCCAGTGAGGCCGCGCTGCGCCGTCAGATCGCCGACCTCGAGCAGAAGAAGGTCAAGCTTGGCGATCCGGCCTACATCGCGGCGCAGGCCCGGGAGCGCCTGGGGTTTGTGATGCCCGGCGACACGCCGTTCCAAGTCCAGCTTCCGGCGGGCGCGGCGGCTTCCCCGCAGCCGGGCGGCGAGACGGCCAAGCCGGCGAGCAACGCCCCGTGGTACTCGTCGCTGTGGCACACCATCGCCGACGCCCCGCACCTGCCGCCGGCCCCACCGGCCAACGCCCCGGCGCCCGCGCCGGCCGACCCCTCGGCGCCCGCGCCGCCGGAATTACCGAAGCCCACGACTCCCGGTGGTTGATCGTGCCGACCTGGAAGCGGTGGCACGCCAGCTCGGTCGCGAGCCGCGTGGTGTGCTGGAGATCGCCTACCGGTGTCCCAGTGGCGAGCCCGGCGTGGTGAAGACCGCGCCGAAACTTCCTGACGGAACTCCGTTTCCGACGTTGTACTACCTGACGCACCCGGCGCTCACTGCGGCCGCGAGCAGGCTCGAGACGACGGGGCTGATGCGGGAGATGACCGAGCGATTGCAGACGGACTCCGATTTGGCCGCCGCCTACCGGCGCGCCCACGAGTCCTATCTGGCCGAGCGCGACGCGATCGAGCCGCTCGGGACGGCGTTCTCGGGGGGCGGCATGCCGGACCGGGTCAAGTGCCTGCACGTGCTGATCGCGCATTCGCTGGCCAAGGGGCCCGGGGTTAATCCGCTCGGAGACCACGCGTTGGCGCTGCTTGCCGCCGAGCCGGCGATGGCCGCGGTGCTGGACGGTGAGCTGTGGCGTTGAGAGCGGCCGGCGTCGATTGCGGCACTAACTCGATTCGGTTGCTGATCGCCGACGTATCGGGCGGGCAGCTGTGCGACGTGCATCGCGAGACGCGGATCGTGCGCCTGGGCCAGGGTGTCGACGCCACCGGTCAGTTTGCGCCGCAGGCGATCCAGCGGACCAAAGCGGCGCTGGTCGACTATGCGGATCTGATGCGAGCCCACGGCGTCGAGCGGGTTCGAATGGTTGCCACCTCGGCCGCTCGCGACGTCACCAACCGCGATGACTTCTTTGCGATGACCGCCGACGTGCTGGCCGGTGTGCTACCCGGTGCGGTCGCCGAGGTGATCACCGGAGCCGAAGAGGCCGAGTTGTCATTCCGCGGAGCGGTCGGCGAATTAGACGTCGCCCGTGGACCTTTCGTCGTCGTCGACCTCGGTGGCGGCTCAACCGAAATCGTGCTGGGCACAGACCAGGTGTTGGCGAGCTACTCGGCCGACATCGGCTGCGTCCGGTTAACCGAGCGCTGCTTGCACTCCGACCCGCCGACGCGTGCGGACGTGCACGCGGCGCGTCAGTTTGTGCGCGATCGGCTCGAGCCCGCACTGCGGGCCGTGCCCGTCGAGGCAGCCCGGACCTGGGTCGGGCTGGCCGGCACGATGACCACCCTGTCGGCGTTGGCGCACCGCATGACGACGTATGACGCTGCGGCCATTCATCTTTCGCGGGCTGCCGGCGATGAACTTTGGTCGGTGTGCGAGGGGCTGGTCGGCATGACGCGGTCCCAGCGTGCGGCACTGCCGCCGATGCACGAGGGCCGGGCCGATGTGATCGGCGGCGGCGCGATCGTGGTGCAGGAATTGGCGCGCGAGCTACGCGCCCGGGCCGGCATCGACGAGCTCTCCGTCAGCGAGCACGACATTCTCGACGGCATCGTGCTGTCGATCGCGCGGTAATGAGCATGGCTTTCAGTGTGCGGTGACGGCGGCCTTTCCCGGCGTGTCGTCGCCGTGGGCGCACACCCGGCGCCGTGGACGCACATTGGGCGCCGGAAAGCTCATGCCTCGAAGCGGTAGCCCATACCGGATTCGGTCAGCAGGTGTTTGGGATGCGACGGGTCGTCTTCGAGTTTGCGCCGCAACTGTGCGAGATACACACGCAGGTAATGGGTTTCGGTGGCTTACGCTGGGCCCCACACCTCTTTGAGCAACTCCTCGCGGCCGACCAGCTTGCCGCGATTGCGCACCAGTACCTCGAGCATGCCCCACTCGGTCGGGGTGAGGTGCACCTCGGCGCCGTTCTTCGTCACTTTCTTGGCGGCCAGGTCGACGGTGAAAGCATCGGTTTCGATCACCGGCTCGTCGGTTTCCGATGCCGCGGCGTTGCGGCGGACCGCGGCCCGCAGCCGGGCTAGAAACTCGTCCATCCCAAACGGTTTCGTGACGTAGTCGTCGGCCCCGGCGTCCAGCGCTTCGACCTTGTCGGACGAATCGGTGCGCGCCGACAACACGATCACCGGTGCCGTCAGCCACCCGCGCAGACCGGCAAGCACCTCGATACCCGAGATGTCGGGCAAGCCGAGGTCGAGGACCACCACATCGGGTTTGTGTTCGGCAGCGGCGCGCAGGGCGCCGGCACCGGTCGCCGCCGTGACGACTTCGTAGCCGCGCACCGAGAGATTGATGCGCAGCGCACGCAGAATATGCGGCTCGTCATCGATCACCAATACCCGGGTCATCGGACACCAATCGGTTGCGGCGGTGCCGCCAAGTCTACGACGACGGTGAGTCCGCCCCCGGGCGTGTCGCTGGCCTGGATGGTTCCGCCCATGGCTTCCACGAAGCCACGCGCCACCGACATCCCCAGCCCCACACCGGTGGTGTTGTCGTGATCGCCCAGCCGCTGAAATGGTTCGAAGAGCTGATCTTCGTTCCCGGGTGGGACTCCCGGTCCTTCGTCGATGACGTTGATCAGGACCCGATCGCCCACGCGCCCCGCGTTGACCCGGACCACGGAGTTCGGCGCGTAGCGCAGCGCATTGTCGATCAGGTTGGCCAGCACGCGTTCGAGCAGCCCGGCGTCGGCCATGGCCACCGCGTCACCCACGTCGACTTTGACGCGATCGATCGCTGATCGGTAGAACCCGGTGGCGCCCTTGCCGATACTGACCAGCGCGCGTTGCACCGTTTCCTCCAGATACACCCAGCGCAGATCCGGGCGAACCACGTCGGCGGCCAGACGCGAAGAATCAAGCAGGTTTCCAACCAACGCGGTCAACTGATCGATCGACTCCTCAATGGTGGCCAGCAATTCCGCGGTGTCTTGCGCGGAGAACGCAACATCTTCGGCGCGCAAACTGGATACCGCGACCTTGGCCGCGGCCAGCGGTGTGCGCAGATCATGGCTGACCGCCGAGAGCAGCGAGCGCCGCAGCTCGTCGGCCCGCACAATCGCCTCGGTTCGACTTGCTTCGTCGACCAGCTCACGCTGCCTGATCAGACCCGCGGCTTGTCTGGCCACCGCGCTCAGCACCCGGCGATCGCGCGCGGACAGCTTGCGGCCGGCCAACAGCATCCAGAATTCGTCGTCACCGACCTCGATCGCGGTGTCCGCGGAATCAACCGTGACACAAGGATCTTTGCCCACACAGGCCACGATGTAGCTCTTCTTGCCGACGGCGCGGTCCTCGTCGCTGGGCTCTCGCAGCACGCTGACCGCCTGCTGCGAGTAGGTCTCGCGCACGCGTTCGAGCAGTGTGTCGAGGTCGGCGCCGCGCAGCACCGATCCAGCGAACAGCGTCAGCAGTTCGGCCTCTTGGGAAGCCCGCCGGGCTTCCCGGGCTCGTTTCGCCGCGAAGTCGACCAGCACCGCGACCGCCACCGCGATCAGCAGCAGCACCAATTCGGTAATGGCGCTGTTGGGTTCGGCGATCGTGAAGCTGTGTCGTGGCGCGATCAGGTAGTAGTTCAGTAGCAGCCCGGACAGCACCGCCGAAAGAGCTGCCGGGGCAACACCTCCCAGCAGGCCCACCAGCAGAACCCCGACAAAGAACAGGGCGCTCTTTCCGCCGGTGTCCAGATATGGGTCGAGCACGCCCACCGTGACCGCGCAGATCGCGGACGGGACGATGCAGGCCGCCAGCCAGGAGGCGATGCGTCGCTCGCGGGGCGCCAGCGACGCGATGTGGAAGCCGCGCCTGGATTCTTCGTGCGTGACGATGTGCACATCGATCTTGCCGGATCGCTGCACAATGGTCGGGCCGATGCCCTCCTCGAAAATCCGCGACCACCGCGACCGGCGCGAGCTGCCGATCACTAACTGGGTGCCGTTGATCTCACGCGCGAAATCCAGTAGCGCTGTGGGCACGTCGTCGCCGACGACGGTGTGCACCGACGCGTCCAGACTGCCGGCCAGCTCGCGGATCTTGATCATCCGGGTTTCCGACAAGCCGGCCAGCCCGTCGCCCCGTAGCACGTGCACGACCATCAGCTCGGCGCTGGACTTCGACGCGATCCGGGATGCCCGTCGTACCAGCGTCTCCGATTCCGGGCCGCCGGTGACCGCCACCACGACGCGCTCGCGCGCCTCCCACATGTCGGTGATCTTGTTCTCCGCGCGGTACTTGGCCAGCGCGGTATCCACCTGATCGGCCAGCCACAGCAACGCCAATTCCCGTAGGGCGGTGAGATTTCCGCGGCGGAAGTAGTTCGACAGTGCGGCATCGATTCGGGCCGGGGCGTAGACGTTGCCGTGAGACAGCCTGCGCCGCAGCGCTTCCGGTGTGATGTCGATCAGCTCGACCTGTGCGGCTTCCCGCACGATCGAGTCCGGCATCGTCTCCTTCTGTTCGATCCCGGTGATCTGGGCGACGACGTCGTTGAGGCTTTCCAGGTGCTGGATGTTGACGGTGGTGATCACGGTGATCCCGGCGTCGAGCAACTCTTCGACATCCTGCCACCGTTTCTGGTTCTTGCTTCCCGGTGTATTGGTGTGGGCCAGTTCGTCGACCAGAACCACCTGCGGATGCCGCTCCAGCACGGCCGGCACGTCGAGTTCGGCGAAGCTACCGCCGCGGTACTCGATGAAACGCGGCACGATGATTTCGATGCCCTCCAGCATCTCCGCGGTTTTGCGGCGGCCATGCGTCTCCACCACGGCGGCCACCAGATCGGTGCCGCGTTCCAAGCGCCGGTGAGCCTCCCCGAGCATCGCGAACGTCTTGCCGACACCCGGGGCCGCACCGAGGTAGATGCGTAGCTCCCCGCGCTTGGGATGGTGGTCCCCGAGGCTGACGTCGCTCACGTCAACCATCATCCACCCGCGTCCCTAGCTCGTGGCCGGGAACCGGTGGTCGAGTTCGGCGTTCAGCTGCAGCACATTGACCGTTGGTTCGCCGAAGAATCCCAGGGCACGGCCGTCGCTGAACTGCGCGAGGACCGCGCGTATCTGGTCCGGGCTGACGTGGCGGGCCTTGGCCACCCGGGTGACCTGAATAGCGGCGTAGGCCGGTGAGATGTTCGGATCCAGGCCACTGCCGCTGGCGGTGACGGCGTCGGCGGGCACCTGCGGGCTACCCGCGGCGGCTCCGCCAATCGGCACGATCTGGCCGTTCGAGTAGTCGTCGCCGAACTTTGCGCACTCGACCCGAACACCTTCGTAGAAGTCCAGGAAGGGTTGCTTCGTCGTCGCGCACGGCTCGTTGACGCTGACCACCCGAGTCGGGTGGACGACGTAACCGCGCGAATCGCGGGGGCCAATCACCGACAGCACCGCTCCGACACCGCCGCCGGTGCAGAACGGCCTTGCGCCATTGACACCTTCGAGTTGTCCGATCGATACGCTTCGCGTGCACACCTGCGTCAGCAGGCTTGGCTTGAACCCGGCGTCGGACGCACTGGCGCCCGACGCCAGTTTGGCCGGATCGCCCGGGGTGTCGACAATGCTCTCGGGCCCAAGGTTGCTGCCGCCACTCGACGTCGGGTCATATCCATTGCTGCCCGCCGCCGAAGGCCGGCTCTGGAAGTACTTCGGCAGCGGGTTGCCGCTAGCGTCGGTGAACGACTGGCCGATCAGTCGACTGCCCACCGGCTTGCCGCCGATGGTGATGATCGAACCCTCCGCCTTGTCGTGCAGTCCCGGGATGAAGGCAATCAGCCAAATCAGCAGCGGGTAGCCAAAACCGAGGATCACCGTGAGGACGAGCAGCGCGCGCAGCGCGGCCACGTGTTGGCGAATCGTGTTGGCGATGTTCATCTCAGGCCATCCCAGGGAGCAGTTGAATCAGCAGGTCGATGAGCTTGATCCCCACGAACGGGGCGACGATGCCGCCCAATCCGTAGACGTAAAGGTTTCGGCTGAGCAGTTTCGATGCACGGCTGGGCGTGTACCGAACACCGCGCAGCGCCAACGGAATCAGGGCGACGATGACGACCGCGTTGAAGATGACCGCGGACAGGATCGCCGATTGCGGGCTGTGTAGCCGCATCACGTTGATCAGGTCCAGGCCGGGGAAGATCGCCACGAACATCGCCGGGATGATCGCGAAATATTTGGCGATGTCGTTGGCGATCGAGAAGGTCGTCAACGCACCACGGGTGATCAGCAGTTGCTTACCGATTTCCACGATCTCGATGAGCTTGGTCGGATCGGAGTCCAGGTCCACCATGTTGCCGGCCTCTTTGGCGGCCGATGTGCCGGTGTTCATCGCCACTCCGACGTCGGCCTGAGCCAGCGCCGGCGCGTCGTTGGTGCCGTCGCCGGTCATCGCCACCAGGCGACCACCCTGCTGCTCCTTTTTGATCAGCATCATCTTGTCTTCGGGTGTGGCCTCGGCGAGAAAGTCGTCCACTCCGGCCTCGTCGGCGATTGCCTTGGCGGTCAACGGATTATCGCCGGTGATCATCACAGTACGGATGCCCATCAGGCGCATCGCGTCGAACCGTTCGCGCATGCCCTGCTTCACCACGTCCTTGAGGTGGATGACGCCGAGCACTTCGGCCTTGCCGTCATCGACCTGCCCGACGACCAGCGGGGTTCCGCCGGCCGCCGAGATGCCGTCGACGATCTCGCCGAGTTCGGTCGGGACGTTGCCGCCGTGGCCGCGGACCCATTCCGAGACCGAGCTCGCCGCGCCCTTGCGTAGCTGCCGGCCGTCGAGGTCGACGCCCGACATCCGGGTGGTCGCAGTGAATTCCACCCAGTTAGCGTTCGTCAATTCTCCAGGTGTTCGCGCGCGCAGGCCGTAGGCCTCTTTGGCGTACACCACGATGGAGCGTCCTTCTGGAGTCTCGTCGGCGAGACTCGACAGCTGTGCGGCGTCCGCCAAGTCGGCGTTGGTCACGCCGGTCACCGGAATGAATTCCGACGCTTGACGATTGCCGAGCGTGATCGTTCCGGTCTTGTCCAACAGCAAGGTGTTGACGTCACCGGCCGCTTCGACCGCGCGGCCCGACATGGCCAGCACGTTGCGTTGCACCAGCCGGTCCATACCCGCGATACCGATCGCGGAAAGCAGCGCACCGATGGTGGTCGGAATCAAACACACCAGCAGTGCCACCAGGACGATGCCACTGATGCCGTCGGAGCTGAGCGCCGAGGTATCAGGCACCCCAGGGTTGTTCACCTTGGAGTAGATCGCCAGCGGTTGCAGTGTTGCGACCGCGAACACGAAGATGATGGTCAGTGCCGCCAGCAGGATGTTCAGCGCGATCTCGTTGGGCGTCTTCTGCCGGTTCGCGCCCTCGACGAGCGCGATCATCCGGTCCACAAAGCTCTCGCCCGGCTTCTGGGTGATCTTGACGACGATGCGGTCCGACAGCACGGTTGTCCCGCCGGTCACCGCCGAGCGGTCACCGCCGGATTCCCGGATCACCGGTGCCGATTCGCCGGTGATGGCCGACTCGTCAACCGAGGCAATGCCTTCCACGACATCGCCGTCGCCGGGAATGACTTCGCCCGCGGTGATCACCACGAAGTCGCCTTGCTGCAGCAGCGGCGCCGCAATCTCTTCGGGGTTGCCAGCCGCGCCGGGCTTCCAATCCTTGAGCCGGTGCGCGATGGTGTCGGCCTTCGTCTTGCGCAGCGAGTCGGCCTGCGCCTTGCCGCGCCCCTCGGCGACCGCCTCGGCCAGGTTCGCGAAAAGCACTGTCAGCCATAGCCAGAACACTGTTAGCCAGCTGAACCAGGTGCCGTCGCCGACCGCGAGCACCGTCGACCAGACGGCGCCGATCTCCACGATGAACATCACTGGGTTGCGCCACAGCGTGCGGGGATCGAGTTTGCGCAGTGCGTCCGGCAGCGACTTCAGCAGCAGGGCCGGGTCGAGCGAGCCGCCCTGAAGCTTTTCGCCGGGCGCCTGCGCGGTGCGTCGGCGGGTGCCTGAATTCAATGTGGTGGTCACTTTCAGTGAATCCCTTCGGCAAGCGGCCCGAGCGCCAGCGCGGGCAGGAAGGTGAGGGCAACCAGGATGACTGTCACGCCCACCACAAGTCCCACGAACTGCGGCTTATGCGTGGGCAGGGTGCCACTGGACTCGGGCGTCATGCCCTGGCTTGCCAGTGAACCGGCAAGCGCGAGAACCAGAATCATCGGCAGGAAGCGGCCGAAGACCATAGCCAGACCCAAGGCGGTGTTCCACCAGACCGTGTTGGCCGACAGACCCGCGAAAGCCGAACCGTTGTTGTTGGCTGCCGAGGTGAAGGCGTACAGCACCTCGGACAGGCCGTGCGGCCCGCCGTTGGCCATGGCGGCGCGCTCACCCGGCAGCGCCATCGCGATCGAGGTGCCGAGCAGCACGAGCAGCGGGGTGATCAGGAAATACCCTGCGGCCAGCTTCATCTCGCGCGGATTGATCTTCTTGCCCAGGTACTCCGGTGTCCGGCCGACCATCAACCCCGCGACGAACACCGTGATGACCGCGAGGATCAGGATGCCGTACAGCCCCGAGCCAGTGCCACCGGGCGCGACCTCACCGAGCTGCATGTTGAACATCGTCATCATGCCGCCCAGGCTGGTATAGGAGTCATGGGTGGAATCGACTGCGCCCGTTGAGGTCAGCGTGGTCGCGTCGGCGAAGACCGCGGAGTCGGCGACGCCGAAGCGCTGTTCGACTCCTTCGGATGAGGCGCCCACCGCCGAGGGGACGGTGCCGTGGTGCTGCAGCTGGAACAGCATCATGAAGGTGACGCTGAGCAGGGCCAGGACGCTGACGATCGCGGCGATGGCGTAGCCCTGCTTCTTGCTGTTAACCATGCGGCCGAACGTGCGCGGCAGCGAGAAGCCGATGACCAGGATCAGGAAGATCTCGACCCAGTTGGTCCACGCGGTCGCGTTCTCGAACGGATGCGCCGAGTTGGCGTTGTAGAAGCCACCGCCGTTGGTGCCCAACAACTTAATTGCCTCTTGGCTGGCAACCGGACCACCGGGAAGGGTCTGCGGGGAGCCGGCCAGGGTGTTCACCACCTGGTCATTGAGGTGGAAGTTCTGGATGACACCGCCGGCCAGCAGGGTGAGCGCGCCGATGATCGAGATCGGCAACAGGATGCGCAGCGTGCCGCGGGTCAGGTCCACCCAGAAGTTTCCCAGTTCATTGGTGCGGTGTCGGATGAAGCCGCGGACCAGCGCGACCGCGACCGCCATCCCGACCGCGGCGGATACGAAGTTCTGTACCGCCAGACCGGACATCTGGACCAGATGGCCCATGGTCGACTCACCGGAATAGGCCTGCCAGTTGGTGTTTGTGACGAAGCTGATCGCGGTGTTCCAGGCCAGCGCCGCTGTCATCGGCGTTCCCGGATCGTGCAGATGCAGCGGCAGCTTTCCCTGCACGAGTTGCAGGACGAATAGGAACACGACGCTGACCGCCGAAAACGCCAGCACGCTACGGGCATACGTTTTCCACGTCTGCTCAGAGTCGGGGTTGGCGCCAATCAATCGGTAAATGAATTTCTCGGTGCGCGAATGCTTTTGAGCGCTGTACACCCGATACATGTAGTCGCCCAGCGGCACGTGGACCACCGCCAACGCGACAATCATCAGCGCGAGGAAGACCACACCCGCGGCGGTGCCGCTCACTAGAACCGCTCCGGAAACATCAAGGCAGCCCCCAGTAACAGTGCGATCAGGACAGACAGAATCAGGCCCACCGTATTGGCGGTGCTCACGATCCGAGCCTCAGTGTCAAGCCGAGTGCGGCGAACACCACCACAGTCAGCACCAGGTAAATCACCACAGACATGTTTGTCTCTCGTTCAATGACCGATTAATGCCAGATTGTTTTCGGGCAACAGTGACCTGACCTCGGTGAGGAGGTCACGATCGAATCTAGGCTCGCCCGCGGGGCAAAGCGTTGCCCTTAACGCTTTCTTTACGTCTTGACCGCCACTTTTGCGGTCTTCCTGACCTTTGCCGCCTCGTTTGTCCCGCGCGTCTCACTGACCTCGCGCGCGGTGGGCGCTAGCTGGCGCCCGGACTGTCGATCAACGGCAGCTTCACCCGGAAGACCGTTCGGCCCTTGCTGGATTCGGCGCTGACCGAGCCGTGGTGGGCTTTGACGATCGAACTGACGATGGCCAGGCCCAGGCCGATGCCCGAACCGTCGGACCGGGAGGTGTTTGCGCGGACGAATCGCTCGAACAACCGGGGGAGCAGGTCGGCGTCGATGCCGGGCCCGTCGTCGGTGACGGTGAGCTGGGCATGCGGCGCGTCGGGGTCGCCGCGGTGGCAGGCGATCGCGGTGGTCACCGTGACGTCGGGCGGTGTGTGCAACGCGGCGTTGCTGAGCAGATTGCTGACCAGCTGATGTAGCCGGGCATGATCCCCGCGGACCCAGACCGGTTCCTCGGGAAGGTCTTTGACCCACTGGTGTGTCGGCGCTGCGACCGCGGCGTCGTTCACCGCGTTGTTGACCAGATCGGCCAGGTCGACGTCTTCGTTCTGCAGGTCCTCACCCTCGCCCAGGCGGGACAGCAACAGCAGCTCCTCGACGAGCAGAGCCATGCGGCGTGCTTCGGACTCGATGCGCGCCAGTGCGTACTCGGTGGTCGGCGGCAGGGCCGAACTGTCTTGGCGGGTCAGCTCGGCGTAGCCCTGAATCGCCGCCAACGGGGTTCTCAGCTCGTGGCTGGCGTCGGTGAGGAATTGGCGCATCCGCAAGTCGGAATCGACGCGATGCGCCAGCGCGCTATCCACGTTGTCCAGCAAGCGATTCAGCGTGTGCCCGACGATCCCGACTTCGTTGTCCGGGTCGGTGTCTTCCTGCTGGACCCTGACGCCGATCCGGTGTTCGTCGCCGGTGAGCGGCATCACCGCAACTTCCGCGGCGGTCGCGGCGACCCGGCGCAGCGGGCGAAGTGTGTAGCCCACCACCCACACGGTGAGTCCCGCGGTGACTACCAGGGCGGCCGCGACCAGCAGGCTGGTGGTGATGTACTTGCGGGCCATGATCTCGTCGGCGAGCTTCACCGACATCCCGACGATCAGGAGGTCGGATCCATCGACTCGGCTGTCGACGCGATAGGCGCCGAGGCTGCCGAGCCGTATGGTGCGCGGCGGCGCGTCGGCCCAGGACTCCGCCTCGATCGCACGGATGACATCGGCTGGGGCGGGTTTTGGCTGGTCCTCCGAGAAAACCGCCGAGCCGACGACATCGCCATGGTGCACCACGGCGATCACGTTTCCCGGCGTTTGCCCGGTGAACTCCAGCAGCGCCTCTGCTATCGGCGGAGTGCGCCGGTGTGCCGAGGTGTGTTCGCCGTTCTGGTACCGGATGTACGAGTTACTGAATGCATCAAGGGATTCGGAGACATCGGCGTCGGCTATCGCGGTGACGTAGCCGCGCAGGCTGAGCACTGAGACTATGCCGACGGTTACCAATACCACTGTGACGACTGCTAATACGCCAATAAGCAGTTGGCGGCGCAGAGACCGTGGTAGCCACGAAGGGGTGTTGCGTTGCCGGGTCATTCCGCTGGTCGCAGCATGTATCCAACACCACGGACGGTGTGGATCATCGGCTCCCGGCCGGAGTCGATCTTCTTTCTCAAGTATGAGATGTACAGGTCGACGATGCTGGTACGCCCGGCGAAGTCGTAGTTCCAGACCCGATCGAGGATCTCGGTGCGGCTCAATGCACGGCGCGGATTGCGCATCAGGAAGCGCAGTAATTCAAATTCGGTCGACGACAGCGATATCGGCGTGCCGTCGCGGCTGACTTCGCGGCTGGCGGTGTCGAGCCGGAGATCGCCGACCTTGAGCGCTTCGGCCGCCGGTGGGGACTGCTGGCTGGAGCGCCGCAGCAGCCCGCGAAGCCGGGCGACCAGTTCTTCGAGGCTGAACGGTTTGGTCATGTAGTCGTCGGCGCCCGCGGTGAGACCGGTGACACGGTCCATGACCGAATCGCGTGCGGTCAGGAACAGCGTGGGGGTGTAAATTTCGGATTCGCGGATTCGCTGCAGAATGCGCAGGCCATCCATGTCGGGAAGCATGATGTCGAGGACCAGCACATCGGGGGCCGCCCGCTCGAATTTGGCCAGTGCTTCGCGGCCGTTGTGGGCGATCTCCACCACCCAGCCCTCGTAATGCAGTGCCATCTTGACCAGGTTGGTCAGCGCTGGCTCATCGTCCACCAGCAATACCCGGATCGGTGATCCGTCAGCACGATAGATCCTGGGTAGCTGCCCAAGAATGGCTTGGCGTGGACGCTGGCTTCCTGCGTAACCCGACATTACGGTCATGTTCTTGAATTCTCGCAAAGCACATATGCGCTTGTCACCTCGTTCATAGATTTCTCAAATGTTTAGGTGACCGGATCGGGCCCTGCTGCGCGGAGTTCTCTGTGTCGCGTCCGCCGCATCGGGACGTGGCGATTCGCGAAAAGCACTGAAATGAACGACCTTAGTTCAAATCACTAACACCCTCGTGCCACAGAAAACGGGGCCGCACACCAGTCGGTGCGCGGCCCCGGTTAGAGACGAGGTGCTAGGCCCAGCTGGACCCGACGGCGCTGTCGGTGCTGGCCATGTTGTTGCCCGCGGACTGCACCTTCTGGCCGTGCTGGTTGGCCCGCTCGTAGATCACCTGGAAGTTGCGACCCAACTGGGTGATGAACTCCTGGCAAGACACCGAACCGGCGCCACCCCAAAAGTCACCGGCGGCCAGCACATCGCGAACGATGGCCTGGTGCTCGGCTTCCAGCGAAGCAGCCTGCGCGCGGATCAGGGCGCCGTGGGCGTCCACATCTCCGAACTGATAATTGATCGACATTGTCTATGTCCTCTCTTGAAAGTGTTTGGGTAGCAGCGAGTTTCGCGGCTAGTGGCCGAGGGCCTGCTGCGAGGCCTGCTCTTGCGTCTCGTAGTTGTTGGCGTCACGGATCAAGCCGTCACGCACGCCGTGCAGCATGTTGACAATGTTGTTGAACGCCTGGTTCATCTGACCCATGGTGTCGTAAGAGGTGGCCTGAGCCTGACCGCTCCAGCCCGCGCCGGCGATGTTCATCGACGACGACCACATCTTGCGAGCCTCATCCGACACCGTCTGCGCGTGCATCTCAAAGCGGCCGGCCATCGCACGCATCGCGTGCGGGTCGGTCATAAAACGTGTTGCCATGTTGCCTTTCTCCTTTTTCGGTTGATGCCGTTAATTCATGGAAGTCTTCGCGGCTGGCAGTGGCCGCGCAGCGCACAGATTACGGCGTAGCGGTTAACTGCCAGCCTCCAACGAGTTACATGTGAACCCTTTTTTGGTGCGTCACACAACGACCTGCTTCGGCATGACAATCGGCTTGAAGCCGTACCGCGGACCCGCGCCGTAGGCACCGGCGCCCTTGGCCCCGGCCAGCATTCCCGGCATACCGGGCGCGCCCATGCCCGTCCCGGTTTCCTCGACGGGGACATTCCAGCCCGAGCCCTCGACCGGAGCGGTAGACGAAGCCAATTCCGCCGTGGGGGTGGCCGCGGACCAGGTGGCCGGCACCGAGAGCTTGCCGACGGTGGTCGCCTGCCCCAGACTGCCCATCGCTCCTGCGCCGAGACCGCCGACCGGAGCGACCGATCGGACCATGGTTCCCTCGACCACGCCGGCCGCGCCGGCTTCGGGGACCACGTCACTAACCGCCGCTGCCGGCACCGCGGCACCGGCCAGCGTGTGACCCAGCGATACCGCGGTCGGGATCGTGATCATGGTGAACCACGCCGCGGTGTTGACCGCGCCGTTGATCGCGTTCAGTACCGACGGCGTACCGAGGAAGCCGTCGATAGATTGCAGAATGTTGTTGCTCGAGAAGGGGATCTGCAGCGCGTCGGTCAACGAGCTCAAATCCAATGCATCCAACGCCTGGAACGGGGTATCTGCCGCCTGGAATGCGCTGTTGGCATCCTCGAGGGCCGGCCCGGCCGGGTTGGTGGTCGTTGTCAGTGGTGTCACCGGCCGCAGGGTTGCGGCAGCTGCCTCCGCAGCGGCCTGGTAGGCACTCATCGCGGTAGCGTCCTGGACCCACATCTCCTCGTACTCCATGTCCAACGCCATCAGCTGCGGGAGGGTGAAGGGGAGACCCCCCAATGCGGCCGCCCACTCGGCGCGATTCGCATAAACAAGCGCCGGGCTCACCACCGAGGCATGTGCAGCCTCAAAGGCGGCGGCAGACGCTGCGGCCGCGGAGCTCGCTTGCTCGAGTGCGGCCGCCGTGTCGGTCAGGTAGGACACGATCGGCTGGGCGGCGGTTGCGGCCGCGGCCGACCCGCCACCCGTCCACTGCTCTGTCGTCAGCAACGACACGATCGACTCCCACGAGGTGGCTGTGGTGCTCACTTCGGCGCCCAGGTTGGCGTACGCGGTTGCGGCGGCCATCAGTGGCGCCGAGCCCGGGCCGGTGTATACGAGCGTCGAGGTGATCTCCGGAGGTAATGCGGCAAACTCAAAAACCATTTCTTTCCCCTAAATTCGTCCGAATTAGCTGTTCAGTAACCGTGACGGTCCGTGCTTTGCCCTAGACGGCCGTCGGCTTCGGCATGACGATCGGCTTGACGCCGTAGCGCGGCGCACCAAAGCCGCTGGAGGCGCGTCCCGCGCCGGGAGCGACCATGCCGGGCATGCCGGGGATGCCGGCGCCGGCCTGCGGGGCAGCGCCGGTCCAGCCCACCGTGTGCAGCGGCGTAGCGGTGGTGCCCAGCACCGGGGTGACCTGGCCGCCGGCCCAACTCGGGGGCACCGCCAGATTGCCGACCAGGGTGCCCTGGCCTAAGCCCGCGACCACCGGCATTCCCATGCCGGCCGCGCCGACCGGCACCGGGGTAGTCGAGGCGGCGAGGTCCGCGGCGCCGGCCGCGGCGGCGGCGTCGCCGATGGTGTCACTGCCGGCCGGAAGCAAACCACCACCGGCCATACCGACCAGGTTCGACGCGGCCGAAGCCCAGTTGCCACCACCGATGTTGAGGATGTTGGCCGCGTTACTCGATAGGCCGAACATTCCGCCGAGCATCGACGGGTTGGTGTAGTTGCCGGTACCACCGAGCAGGTAGGTGAGCCAGTCGAGGACGGTGCTGCCGGGACCGGGAGCCGCTACTTGCGACACCGGATCCGAAAGGAGGCTGGCCTGTTGCATCGGGTCGGCTTCCGAGAGAAGAGCCTGAGCGGCGTTGGTGGCCTCGGCGTCGCTGTAACTGGTGGAGCTGCTGCCCAGGTTGGTCGCATACGTTTCCAGCTGGGTCTGAGCTTCGCCCGCAGTCGCCTGGTACGAGGTGCCGTACGCCGAGAAGATCACCGCCTGCTGGGCCGATACGGGATCAGCGCCGGCCGGAGCCACCGCGGTGGTCGCTGCCGCGGCGCCTGCGTTTTGTGCCGCCAGGTTGGCGTTGATCGCTTCTAGCTGCCCCTGCGCGGCTAGCAACTCTTCAGTCACTGTTGTCAGGAAGGACATCCATTGCTCCTCTAGGGTTGGAACCATGTCGTCCCAAAGCTCTGGGTCGACCTGCGTGGTGGGCGTACGAGCCGCTGTGTGATTGCGTAAGGCTAAATTCCCCACTGACCAAGTTCCCGATTGAAATGGCGAGGGTGACGGGCGTTTACGGCCTCTTAACGCCGACGCAGGCAGTTTTAACAAGCTCCTAGCAACCGACATGGCCGTGTCATCTGACACTAGGGGCGATACAGCTAAATGTTGCGCGGCGCGCGGACAGTACGCGAAGCTCGGCCGGCACGCACCCCCAGAATTCGGGCAAAGCCGGATGGGACGCGGTGTCGGAGGTCTTGGTCCCGCGCGCTAGATTCGCCGCCGGGGCCCCCATAGCCCAATTGGCAGAGGCAGCGGACTTAAAATCCTCTGAACTGGGCGTTTGTTGTGTTGGGTCGAGGCGATAGCTGTCAGCTAGATCGTCTTTACCAGGAAATTTAGTGCTGGTGGTGTTGGCTGGCGTTGAGGCTGAATGAAAGCACTGCGGTATCCACTGCGGTACGCGCTCGGTCCTTTGTATCGGCGGTTCCTTGTCCTGAAGTACTACATCGGCTCCTGAAGTACTACATCGGCGAGTTTTGAACTAGACGGGTTGCGTTGACCTGCGCCGACGTCACGTGTGAGCGGAGCTTGTTGTGTTGATTGACGTGGAGGTGACACTGCGGACTACTGCATGTCTGCAAGGGGCGCCGTCCAACCCGGCCGCAGAGAAGGGAATACCCCGTCCCGCAGTTAGCCGAAAGCGAACATGGTGCACGTTTGCTGAAGTCGTAGCTAAGGTGATCGAACCGCTCGGGATACAGGGTAATTCGTAGGGGGTCGGGTGTCTCGAATCGAGTCTGAAGTACTGAGCGCGTTCACGCAGCGCCTACACGAGGTCAGCGAGGTGGTGCCCGCAGCAGTTGCCGCACGGTTGGGTGAGTTCCTCGCCGCAGAGAAGTTGCCTAAAGCCGACGTGTTGGTCACGTTGTTCGCCGAAGAGACCGGTGACCGACGAGCGTGATTCAGATCAAGGCTATCCACATTGAGGAGTTTCGCGGCATCCGGGTGCTGAATCTGCAACTAGATGGCCAGTCGTTCGTCGTTGCTGGGCCAAATGGCTCTGGTAAGAGTGGCGTCGTCGACGCGATCGACTTCGCATTAACAGGGTCCGTAGCGCGACTGAGCGGTGCGGGCACCGGCGGAGTCAGCTTGGCGAAACATGGCCCGCATGTGCATCAACGCAACAACCCAGCGGCCGCGTCGGTGGCACTGACGATTGTGGACACCGCCAGCGGCCAGACAGGCGTGTTGACGCGATGCGTGAAGACTGCCGCCACCTACAAGTTGGAGCCTGACACCCCCGAACTGCAAGCCGCGGTCAGTTGGGCTGCCCAGCATCCCGAGTTGATTTTGTCGCGGCGCGAGGTCATCAAGTATGTCTACGCCGAGCCGGGTAGGCGCGCTCAGGAAGTGCAAGCGCTGCTCAAACTCGACCGCATCGACGAAGTGCGCCGGCTACTGCGTACCGCGATGACCAAGACCTCCGGCGATGAGAAACAGGCGACGACCGAGGTCGGCAACGCTGAAGACGCGTTGCGCCGCCATCTCGATCTCACAACGCTGCTGGAAGCGCAGGTCCTCGACGCAGTCAATCGGCATCGCCAGGTCCTCGGGATTGCGGTGCTGGAGTCGCTGCAGCCCGACACCGACATGACCGTCGAAGCCCAGGCTGCCGGTGAGCAATCCTCTTTCAACAAGACTTCCGCACTCCGAGATGTCAACGAGCTCAGCGCCTTCACCGCCGATCACCGCGACTTGGCTAACGCCGCCCAGGACCTGGTGCAGGCGTTGGCTGAACTGGAGCACGAACCGAGCATCCTTGACGCGCTCACCCATCGCGAGCTAATCGAGACTGGGCTACCGCTGGTCACGGAGGCCGCCTGCCCGTTGTGCGATCAGCCGTGGAAGGACGTTCAGACGCTGCGCCTGCACTTGCAGGCCAAGCTCACACGCTCAGAGGCCGCCAAGACGCTGGAGCAGCGGATTCTGCAGGCCGCAGCACGGACGAAGGCTCAGGTGCAGCGGGCAGAGACGCTGATCCGCGCGGCCCAACCGCATGCACTGAGAGTGGGACGCAACGACGATCAGGCTGTGCTAATCGATTGGCTGGCTGATCTGGCTGCTTTCGCCGCCACACTGGACCATCTGACGACGATCCGTGAACAGGCGACGCGAGTCGGCGCGGACCCCTTAGCCCTTCCTCCTGGAGTGACGGCCCTGCTGGTCGGGATGCGGCAGGATATCGAGGCGTTGCCTGACCAGAGCGCGACCGCTAATGCTCGAAGTGCCCTGACTGTCGCTCAGGAACGGTGGACCCGGCTGCGCCAGGCCCGGGCAACCCACGTCAAGGCTTGCGCGGCCCACAACACTGCCAAGGCGGTCTACGAGATTTACAACGACGTCGCAGATGCGGAGCTGACCAGGCTTTACGCCACTGTGGAGCACGACTTCAGCGACTACTACCGCCGCATCAACGCTGACGACGAGTCGTCGTTCAAGGCGGGGCTCGCTCCGTCGGCTGGGAAGTTGGACCTGGAAGTCGATTTTTACGGACTGGGGATGTTTCCGCCGATGGCCTATCACAGCGAGGGCCATCAAGACGGGATGGGCGTGTGTCTGTATCTTGCGCTCATCCGGCAGCTGCTGCAGGACGACTTCCGGCTGGCTGTGCTGGACGACGTCGTTACCTCCGTGGACACCAATCACCGCCGCCAGTTCTGCCGTCTTCTCAAGGACACCTTCCCTGACGTTCAGTTCATCCTGACCACCCATGACGAAGTCTGGGCCAGGCAGATGCAGTCGTCAGGGCTCGTCGGGACAAAGGCTCACGCCCGATTCCACGGCTGGACTGTCGACCGCGGTCCGGTCTACGGCCAAGGCGAAGACCTCTGGGCGCAAATTGATGCTGACCTCGCCGATGATGATGTTCCCGGTGCAGCCCATAAGCTCCGACGTAACTTGGAAGCGTCGATGGGGGATATCGTCGCCGCGCTGCAGGGCAAGGTGATCTACCGTCCTGACAATAACTACGAACTTGGCTCCTTATTTGCGGCGGCCAAGAGTCGCTATGGAGACTTGCTAAAGAAGGCCGGTGTTTCCGCCGAAAATTGGAGTAACCAGGCTGGTAAGCAGCAAGTCGAAGACCTCAAAGCGGCCCGCCAACAGGCGATGCTTGCTCAGGATGGAGAGAACTGGGCGATCAATGCCCTGGTGCACAACAATGACTGGGCGGCGATGGCCAAGGAGGATTTTGTGCCGGTGGTGACGGCCTGTAAGGACTTCATAGATCTGTTCAGATGTTCGAACAGCGCGTGCGGCGGGTGGCTCTACGTGAATGGTTTCCCCGGGCGGGAAGACGCTCTGCGCTGCCCTTGCGGGACGTTGAACCTGAACCTGCGGACCAAGTAGCGCATACGCTCCGTTGGCGGGGAGCTTGTTGGGCGGTGCAACTCAAGTAAGGAGAGGCTGGCTCGCTTCGTCCTAAGGTTCCCACTCTTGGTGGTACGTCCGACTTGCACACACCTACGGTTTGCAGGGGCGAACCTGTCGGGAGCCATGGCGAGTCAATCACGGTGGTCAAGGTTCGGTGCGGCTCATGGATTAATTGCTGTCGTGGACGGAATCGACGACGTTGCCTTGACGTGTTCGTCCGTCGCCGAAATTGACTCGCGCTCATTCCATCTCGGATAGCTGGCGTCAGACACCGGCAGCTTCGTGGGAGGCCCGCCCTTCTCGGCGGAGTCACACGGGTAGGGAGATTCGATGCGCGTGAGTGGGAAATTCAGCGAGCGGTCAGGTGAACTGTCTCATCCGGGCAATGGTGGGAACCCTGCTGGATAACACTGTGAGCATTTTCCGTCGACCAATGTGGCTCCGCGGAATCTGCATACCGTGCAGCGCTCCTGCCAGACGGTGTCGGCCTTGCATGTCCATCGTCCGTTGCGCACGTAGTCTCCGGGCATTGGTTTGGTCACCTCTAGCCTCTAGTTCATGAGTTGTTGCCCATCCGGGCCAACTGGGTGAGCTTGGATCAAGCGGTCACTCACCTGGCTGGGCGATAGGCATTCGTTCATAGTTTGGGTTTTGGCGCGCGAGCCTCTCGTTCAGCGAGCCTCGCGGCAATGCCTTCGCGGGTCGGTCGCTCCGAGTCGCTCAGGATCGCGTCCTTGTAGGCGTCTTCGACAGCTGCTCGAATATCGGCGAAGGATAGGCCGCTGGCTTCGTTGAGTACGGCGCTGGTCGTCTTCAAACGCCAGGGGCGCATCAATCGGTTGAGAAGTTCGCGACGCTGTTCGTCCGTCGGCTCAGGCAGTTCTACGACGTCGTCGAAACGGCGGAATAGTGCTGCGTCAAGAGCGTTCCCTGTGTTGGTCGCCGCGATGAGCAGGCTGTCGCTGATGTCAGCATCCAATAGCTGCAGGAAAGTTGTGACGACGCGTTTGATCTCGCCGACATCGCTGTCGTCAAGTCGGGTGCGGCCGAGTGCGTCGAACTCGTCGAAGAGATAGACCCCTCGAACTCGGGCGACTTCTGCGAACACCTCCGTCAACGTGCCAGCTGTCTCGCCGAGGTATCTACTGAAGATCACTTCGAGTCGCACGCGGACGAGGGGCAGCTTCAATTCGCCGGCGAGTGCCTGCGCTGTCATGGTCTTTCCGCATCCCGGCGGGCCGTGGAGGAGGAGGCGTCGTCGAGGTCGAAGTCCGTGGTCTGCCAACACCTGCGCACGCCGTTGTTCGATCACATAGCGGTCGAGGCTGTTTCGAGTCTGGGATGTGAGCACCAAGTCGGCGAGTTTGGTGTTGCTGTAGGCGACCGCCAGGATCTGTTCAAGATTTCGAGGTGCTCTGGCTAACGGTGTGGCACGCGCAGGAGCATCAGTGCGCGTCGCCTCGATGCGTAACTCACGGAGACGCTCGGCCAGGCGGGAATGGCCCGCGCGCGACTCGGCGGCAATGACCTGGTTGAGAAGGTTCGAGAAACGTCGATCGTCACCCGTGTAGTGCGCCCTGACCAGCTCAGTCAGGTACTCGGCGTTCGCCATGGTTCACCTCCTCATGGGTAGATTACGGCCTCAACCGACAGAAGTATTATTTTACTTCTATGATGACGGCTATGCAGCAGCGTGGCCGCCCGACGCGCGGGACGCGTTCCCGCGAGGATTTGGCTCGCGCGCTGGTTCGCACGCTTGCTGAAGCGCGTCAAAACGCAGGCCTCACTCGGCGTCGTTTGGCGCAGCTGAGTGGAGTGTCAGTGCACACGATCGCCAAGATTGAGCAGTCAGCCGTCACGGACCCCGGCTTCATGGTCGTCGCCGCGCTTGCCGGCGAGATAGGCGTCTCCTTGGACCTCCTGCATCGGCGTGCCGCGGATGCGTCGAAGTCGGCTGGCGTGTCACGCTCGGCCGAAGACACCGCAGCGACAGAATCGGCACCGTGATCGTTCACGGGCTAGCGCTCCTTTCGTTGCGGCAAGCCGAGCCCGAGCCGTTCAAGAGCCGCCGCTCAGGGCGCACGCCCGACGCGCCGGAACGGGACCGCCGGCAACATGCCGCCCACGTTCTGGACCAGATCGACCGCCTTTCTCAACAGATATCGGCCGCGCAGTCGGAGTACCCGGCAACGGAGTCGGGTGCGATAGTCACGGCGCTCGGGCCGAATCTCGACGACCCAAAAGTGTCGCGCCAGCTCATCACGGGTAGTTCCGGCAGCGAACTGCTGGTGAGCGATGGCGGGCGGGTGGTCTTTCGAGTTCGGGATGAACTCGAAAGTTTGCGCGCGAAGGCCGCTGCATACGCGATTGAAGACACCAAGGACGGAAACCCCAAGTACAACAACATCATTGCCCGGATCAATGAGGTTTCTCAGGCCACAATCGCCGATCTGAGCCTGGGGGAAATCCCGAACGACGTACCCGACGAGGATCGTCTCTGGGTCGAGATCTGGACGCGTGGGGGTGTGGGCCTTAGCCCAGCGGAACATCGGGCGATCGAGGCTTCGGTCAGCGCATTTGCGGCGCTCACTACGGCGAGTGTCGGTGCGCTCCCGGTGTTCCGTGGTCCCGAACGAGATGTTCATGTCGTACTTGCGAGTGGTGAGTCGCTGAAGGCGCTCCCAATGCTGCTTCCCGATACGGCTGAGGTGCATTTAGCTCCCACGGTCTTTCCGATCGCGATGGCTGAAGCGCAGGACGCAGACGGCGAGATTGCCGATGTTTATCCGCCGCCGGAGAGCGCTATCGCGGTGGCGGTTCACGACACCGGCATTGATGTTGCGCACCCCTATGTAAGTCCCGTGCTTCTCGGTGCCGAAAGCGTGGTCCCAGGCACCTCAGGAGCAGCAGACGCTGATGGCCATGGAACCCAGATGGCTGGTGTGGCCGCGTATTCAACGCTCGCGGAGGGTGTGGCCGAGGGTCTCATCTATCCGGATGCATGGTTGATAGCCATGCGTCTGCTCGATTCCGCCGCAGAACCTGGAGGGGATCCGGAGCGAGGCGTGCTGTGGGCGGAACGCACCACCGAGTCCGTCGAGGTCGCCGAGTCGTTCGCTGGTGACCGCCCAGTGATCCATAACCTGAGCATCGGCGCGGACAACGTCGCGACCGGTCGGACCGATCGCACAGCGTGGTCAGTAGCAGCCGACCTACTTGCGTGGAACAACGGCAGCGGACGGATATTGGTCGTTGCAGGCGGAAACACTGAATCCATCACGGACCGAAACGATTACCCTTTCATCAATCTCGGACCCCCGTTCCTCCAGCAACCCGCGCAGGCCTGGAATGTTCTCACCGTCGGTGGCTATACAGCTCTCGACACCCTTACCTCGGAAGATGAGGCCAGCGGCTATCCCGCACCGCTGGCCGCCCGCGGACAACTGAGTCCTCACAGCCGGACGGCCGCCGTTGCCAACAACCCAATCAAGCCTGACATCGTGATGGAAGCAGGGAACACCGCCCCTGGGGGTGGACTGGAGAATCCCGAAGCGCAGGGGCTCAGTGTTCTAACGCTCCGGTCGACTACGGGCGGCTCGGCATCTCTGCTGCGGCGCACGTATAAGACCAGCCCGGCGGCGGCCGCCGCGTCGAATGCGTTGGCTCGCATCGCGGCAGCACACCCGGACCTGACGCCTGCGACATGGCGGGCACTTTTGGTGCACACATGTCGCTGGCCTCAACCGGCGCTAGTGCAACTTCCTGACAAGCGAGATCTATTGCGCTCCTTCGGCTACGGAGTCCCCCGTCCGGAGCGAGCGATGTCTAGTGATTCGAACAGGCCGGTCATGATCTACGAGGGCAGCCTGGTTCCTAGCCGGCACAATGGGCCTAAGGCGGATCGGCAAGCCGACTTCATCGAGTTGCCGCTTCCTTGGGAAGAGTTGGATGTCATTGGCGAGTCGAACGTCGAGCTCACGGTCACTCTGTCTTACTTCGCCGAGCCAACCGACAATCTGACCCGTCGGGCGTATGCCGGTGGACGCCTCCGCTGGGACCTGCAAGGTCCGACTGAGACAGCTGACAGCTTTCGTGCCCGAATCAACCGCTTCGTTCTTGACCAGGGCGTGACTCCCGGAGGTGGTTCGTACGCGTGGGAGATTCCGCCCGATGACCGATCTCGTGGGACATTGCAGCATGATTACGCGACAGTGTCTGCCGCCAAGATCGCCGGTGCGCGATTGCTCGCTGTGTATCCGGTCCTCGGCTGGTGGGAGGATTCGCGAGAGGGTCGGAGAAAGGATCTGCCGTATTCGGTCGTTGTAAGTGTCGACCTCGGAAAGGTCGACATCGACCTGCACGGCATCCTCGCAGAGGCTCTCGTCCCTGCTGTAATTCCGGTTGAGCTGGACCAATAGCTGACCCCACGCGGCGTGCGAGCGGGCTTGTTTGACTGCCAATCGTCGTCATCCGGTCGGTCGCGCAGCCTATTCAGCGTCTCGACGTGGCTAATCGATATATGCGGTTCACGATGGCGAGGCTCGACACCTACCCTTCTCAGGCATCAAGCGATGCATTGCCGAGCTCCTGCAGGTATTGGAGGTCGACTGCCGAATGTGCGCCATCGCGACGCCTAAGCGAGTGTTGTTCCCCGAAGATGTCCGACGTCGGCGTGCCTCGCGATCCTCGCGGCACGAAGTCGCCACGCGCGGCCTTGGGGGCTTTTCGAAATATCGTCCGTCGATATTCTGCCTTCTACACTCCAAAGTGCAAGAGATCCGAAATTCGGGGACGTGCGAGTGCTGCTACCGCGAAGCCGAGAAGCGGCATCGCTCGGTCCGGATATCGAGCTACTTCGGTTGCTCGCGATTGACGTCATCACTGAATCGCAGGTGAACGCGCCTTCCCAGCCGCGCGAGCTCTCGATATCGGTCGACCCGTTGGGGCGGAGCTTTGGTCCGCGACGTCGACGGAGAGCGTTGCGTGACAAGATGCTTGGTGTCGTGGGCCTAGCTACTCGCGCAGGCGCTGGTTTACCTCACAGTCTTGGAGGTTGGTCCGAAGGGCCGCCTTGATCACTTGGCCTGCGGACGTCTCGAAATGTGGGGGAGCGATATTAGACAGTCCGTGCGGCGATCTCGCCGGTCCCATTATGAGCAGCGAGCCTGGCCCAGTCGGCAGCGTTCTTGTTGGTGATCCCGATGAGTTCGGCCAGGAAAGGTGCAGGCATCTCGCCTGCGAGTTGGAAGAGCGCGGCTTTTCGATTCTCGTAGGGCTTGATGCCTATCGCGACGAGCTGAGATCGGATGTTCTCAGTGGCAATGTGGTGGCCAGGCATACCGCCGGGGAACAGCCAACTGGTGCCGCGTGACGCGTAGAGGCTCTTGCCTCGGCGCGCTATCTGTTCGCGAATGAGGCAATCGAGGATCGGCGGCATCTGGACGCGAGCTGCGTCGAAGGTGACGTGGGCGGATTTGTCGCCGGCGATATCGACCTGACTGGTTCGCATCGCCACGATCCGTGAAAGTGGTTGTGCGAATAGCAATGTGAAGAGGCCACCAATACGGGTGTAATGGCGCAGGGTCTCGTCGTGTAAGAGGCGATCGACGGCGGCCCAGCGTTGGGCATCCGAAACGGTCGTTGTAGGCCGACGGCGAGTGGTGTCGGCGATCCTTAGTGTGGTGTTGATTCCATTTTCGCGCAGCCAGGCGACGAATGCGTACTGGTGGCAAGGTGCTCGCTTGACGCTTCTCAGATAGCGCTCCAGAAGGTCCTGAGTGGCGGTGGCCGGGGTCGAGTTGTAGGCCGTGAGGAAGGTGACAAACTCGATCGCGACGCAGATACGCTGCCGGCATGCGTCGGCAATTGATTTTGTCAGTAAGCTTTCGCGCGCTGAGTCGCGCATCTGTTTGAGTACGTACTCATGGGCAAACCGACGAATGAGTTCCGTGTCCCTGGCGGACAATTCTGCGACAGCCCTGTCGATCCAAGGCAGCATCCGTTCGATGCGAATCTCGATCGGACCTAGGACGCCGACCGCGACGAGTAAGCTGCGAACGTAGTCGTGAGACCGGTCTGAGGGCAGCGACCGGAATGTGTCATGGCTTATTTCGACTGCACCGCAAGCCATCTGCGCCAAGAGGCGCGGGCCAACGCCGGGCTTCTTGCGTAGCCACCACACTCCGGTCTGCGGACGTTCAGAGTTGACTAGTTCATCGAAGACTGGCTGCAATTGGTGATGGATCAGGCCCGTCGATGGGTCAGTTAGCAGTTCTGTGAGTGCCTCGCGCAGGAAGCAGCGAGCGCATCGGCGATACCCATAGGGGTGATCCTCGCGGCCGCATTCGCAGCAGGCGAAAATGGATTGGACGCCGGCGCACGAGGCGCAGACAAGCCTGTCGTCGCGCGGCCAGGCCAGCGGTCGTACGACATTGCACTGTGGGCAGACTTCGGGATGGTAGTGCCGGCGCCGGCGGCAGCTGGTGCAGATGTATCCATGGGGCAGTCGGGTCAAGCGGCTGACGCTCCCGCACTCCCAGCATGCGCGTTCAGTCATGGTGTGTCACTGGTTCGTTCGACCAGGTCGGTGGTCGTGACATGCCGTTTTCGGCAGTCAGCTGTCGAAGGTCCCAACGGCATACTGGCTTTGGTCCGTTCATTTGCCCGTACATCGGGTTTCTGAATCGGAAGTACTCCCAGTCATGTCACGCACGATAGGTCAACGTTGGGAAGGCAGGCTACAACCAGAGGCGCATTCGCATTCCCGACCTTCAGTAATTGCTTCGCCCGATCGCTCATCGGCTGTGTTCATTCTCGGTGGAAATTGTGCGTCGATCTTGCTTCCCGTTGCGCTCCCCGCCGCTGGTCTCAAAGTCCGACACACCTTTTGCATTTCAGGTCAGAGGTCCGCGTTCTGGCTCTGACTGGAGCTGTCTTGGGAACCTATCTGGGTTAGATCGACGTCGCCGATTTCGGCAATTTCCGCTGTGACCAGGCCGCGAAAGTTCGTCGGCCGGCCCGCAGACGTTCCGTTACCGATGGCCACTGTTGTATTGGGCAATGTAGGGACTCGACTGAGAGTTTTGGGCTCTCTGGTCGTCGATAAGACGATTCGGCGGCGCGGCGCGGCGCGGCGGGGCTGTAGCGAATCGCGGATCGACAACGAATCGATGTATTGCATTGATTGAGGTCGAGGCGTACTCAAGATTGGAGCGACGACGCCCACTGACCCTCAGGTGTGCGCGCGGTTGCCGGCCGCCTGACATTCGCGGCAGCATCCTCGAAACGGGCACTGGCCCCTATCGGCTGGCTCGCACCCGCAGTCAGAAGACCACAGCAGCGAGCTAACTAAACGCGAGAGTCCACGTCCTGCCAAAGATGCGACATCATGATGGGATAGCGTACGGGCCGGAAGCTAGTGAAGGTGATGTCACGGACCTGGCTGAAGTCAGACCAGAGCATCTTTGCGCCCTTCAGCCGCTGTGTTGCGCGGACACTCTGCCGAACCTGTTCGAGCTCGGTCCGGGTCGCCGCCCGCAATGAGCTAACAGTTCCGTACAACCGGACTGCGGGCGGCGCGACGAAACGGCCGGTCACAAGCGAACGAAGCCAGAACAGACGACCGGTATCGACTGCCATGACGCACACCCTCGGGTCGCGATCGACGTTGCGGGCCAGTGCGCTGGTGTATTGATCGAAGTAGAAGCCGGTGCGGTCGTCCCGTAGAAAGACCGTCCCCACGGGCGTGATGTGCGGGGCGCCGTCGGAATCGGTCGATGCAATCGCGCAGTGCAGGGCGGACTTCTTTGCCCGGGCGACGATGTCCTTTATTGCTGTCCAGTGGCTCTCACCGAGAGCGCATTGGTCCTCAGCCGTCATGTTGCCCATTGAAGCACGGCGAGTCAGCAGAACCACCGCAGCTGGGCTGCCATATCGCTGATCGCCCGGGCCACCTCAAATCGTCCAGCAGGGGCCTTCCAAGTTGACATATCTATCATAGCCACCGTCGGTGAAGCGCTGGCAGAGAACGCATCCCAGTACACCTGTATCGACGCGAAAGACGCTGGGGGTCGATGCGGCGACACTATGTGGTTATTTAGCGTTCTGTGGGGCGCCCCTCTTGTGTGTTGTTTGAAGCATGTGACTACCGGTGGGCGCGGCTGCATCCAGTCATGCTCGTATCAGCGCGGCCTAGACACTGAGCGCTCACCTTATTGATCTCGTCCGCGAGCGTCGCGAGGCAGAACTCCAGGTCGAAGATCACGGCCCTGCGCTCAGCGTCGATCATTTCGGCCGCGTCCTCTTGGTGGGGCGGCCAACCGTGTTGGCGTGTGTAGCCGTCAATCACGCTATCGATGGCGTCGTCGAGTCGTGCCGCTAATCGTATGGTTTCGAGTTCGGCATTGCTAGCAATGAATTCATCACGCTGATCCTGGGGCCAGGAAGGCGGGAACTCTAATTGCGAGCGGTAGAGAAATCTGATGGCGTCCTCGAATTGGCTTGAGCACGCGATCTCGGGCCATTCCGTGACGACCGTGTCTGCGAGCGTTTCCAACTCTGTCTTCAGATTCATGATCAGCAAGCCTTTCGTCCGTGTGGACACCTGAACCGATCATGCCCCCAGGGACTGACACTCCGGGCCAATCAGACATGGGGAATGCAGACTACGACGCCTCGGCGGCGCACTCGGGGCCATGTGGGTTGCCGGAGTACAGGACTGACACATGTGTCGCTTCGGGCAACGTGCTGGTGCTGCACAACCACGAGGACCGCGAGGGCTGCGAGTTCTCTTTCATCATCGAATCTTCTTGTGGTGGAGAAATTGTCCACAGCAGGACATTCCGATGATTTCGGGCACCGTCGTCGTCGATGGTCCATCCCAAGCTTCGCAGGGCTGGCGCGTGTCTCCTCAGAATTGCTGTGATGTCTCTGCCGTTCTTCGGCCAATCTTTGGGGCGTCGCCACTGATCACCGGCGGGTGTTGTCATTGCCAGCAGTTCGCCTGCGGACTTGCCGATGATTGGTTCGAGCGTGGACGTGCGTAAACGCTCGATAAACGGATCTGCGGACAGACTGTCTTCAGACAGCTGATCGGCGCGTGACAAATAGCGGCGCAATCCGTCGGCGGCCAACGCTTCATCGACGGCCGCCAGGGTGCGGCCAAAGTCTGCCATCCGTGGCGGGGCATCGAGGGATATCGTTTCGAGCCGTTGGTGGACAACCGCGGCCAGGCTGAGGAGGCCGCCAAGAATGCCTGGTAGTGCCTGTTGCCATTCGTGGCGCAGCGTGGCTTCGGCTTGGCGGCGTTGGCGATCGATACGCCGCAGCTCCACCGTCGCTAGCCGTTCGGCCAGATCGGGGCGAACTGCGCCGACGTCGATCCCGTTCACGATGACGCATCTGCGGAATTTGAGAACTGCAAGATCGGCGTCCGTGTAGAGAGCCCGCTTCACACTGCCATCACCAGTAGCGGCGCGGCACAAGGAGTCCGACAACCACGGCGGGATTGCAGATACGTTGTCCAGCGCCACTACCCAGGACCCTGAGGCCGCGATCACCCACGAGTCGGCGTCTCGTGGGGCCTGGCGAAGCGGAACAGGGGAGGGGTCGATGAGATCGACCAGCATGCGCGTCGTCGTGCTCTTGGCGCTGCCCTGCTCTGCGAAGAGTGCCAAGACTGGATGCGGAACATCGCACTGGACCAGCGCGGCGACGAGCACAGCCAGAAGCACGGGACGATCCTCTGCGCTGACATTGACGAAATCCCACAGCCTTGCCAAGTCACCATCCGGAGCTGGCAGGGGCATGCCTCCGGTCAGCTTTGTGCGCAGAAAGCGCACCGGCGCAGCATCAGTCATGGTCCAACGGCCGCCGCCGATGCGGATGATCTGACCATCTGTCCGGCCAGTGTCGACATATGCCATGCCTTCGTGCTCGGCAATGCGTAGGTACAGACGTTCGGGCCGTTGCGACGCTGCGTGACCCTCCAGGATCAGCGTGGAATCGGTAAGGGCTTGGCCCCCAGCAACGGCGCCGGTTTCGGCGAAATAGCGGGCTGCCAGGTCGGCGCGCAGGCCAGCCCGGCCACCCCGTAAGAACATTGCTAGATGCGGACGCGTGCGATCGGCGCCGAAGGGCTCGCCGTCGTCGGACACCCCAAGGATGTAGCGCTCCTGTGCCATGCCAACTAAACGTGCGGCTACTGACTTCTTGTCAGTCTCTCCGTTGGTGCTCATAGGTTAATTCCTTGTCGGTGCCCCGAGGCCGTTTCGCTAATAAGCCTCACGCGGCGTCGCCGCCTCCACGGCGTGTTGCATTCTCTCGCTGGGAAATCCAGCGCAGCACTTCATCGCGTCGATATACGACTCGGCGTCCTAGGGTGAAACTCGCAGGTCCGATATTCGAGTGACGCCAATAGCGCAAAGTTCCGATAGGAACCCCGATCATTTCTGAAACTTGTTTTGCTACTAGAAGTTCCATGCTTTCCTCCTGATTCAACTTTCTGTGCCGGTTCCAACAGTGCTTGCAGCATTCAGTTTTTGTCTACCGCCGCAGCCGCATTGGCAGTGAAACTATTCGTAACCAGCCGGTTCGACCGATTTCAAACCCTTTCTCTGAGCTGCTTTGTATTTCAATGGATTGGCAAGGCGGATGTCTGCGGCGGATCACTGCGGTATCGTTACGGGCGTGACGACCAGGCACCAGCGGGCGGGTATCGACGACCGCTGGCATAAGCGAGTCAAGGGCCCGGACGGAAATATGCACGCCTCGCGGTCGGCCGTGTATGGCAAGGTCTCGCGTTGGCGTGTCAGGTGGGTTGACGATCGCGGGGAAGAGCGCACCAAGAGTTTTCAACGCAAGCCGGATGCGCAGGCGTACCTCAACGGGCTAACCGCTGATCTCCAGCGTGGTGAGTATGTCGATCCGCGCAAGAGCGCAGAGACGTTTGGATCGGTCGCCGAGCAGTGGTTCGCCACCAAACAGCACCGTAAGCCGAAAACCGTTGCAGGCTATCGCTCATTGCTCGACACCGTGGTGCTGCCGAAGTGGGAAAGCGTTCCGCTCAAACGTCTTGACTACGAGTCCTATTCAACCTGGCTGGGAGCGTTGTCGGTCGACGGAGGGCAACGCGGCGCCGGCCTGTCGGCAAGTCGGATCACCCAAGCGCATCAGCTGATAGGTGCGGTTCTCAAGTACGCCCAACGGACTGGCAAGGTGGCCAAGAACGTCGCATTCGAGATCAAGCGAGACGAAGATCTTCCCGAACAAGTCGAGCGTGAGCGGCGTTACCTGAGCCATGCCGAGCTTCTGATACTCGCTAAGGCGGCAGATCGTTTCGAGACGCTGACGTTGGTGCTGGGCTATTGCGGTCTTCGGTTCGGGGAGGCCGTTGCACTGAGACGCCGACATGTGGGGGATCGGGTGTTGACGGTGCGCTCGTCCGCAACTGCGGTCACCGGTAAGGGCATCGTGGAGTCGACGACCAAGACGAAGCGGGATCGTCACGTGCCGGTGCCTGGGCCTGTCTGGGAGAAACTCAAGGCTGAGTTGCCCGCCGACCCGAACGCGTTGGTGTTTCCCAGTCGTAAGGGCGGGTTCTTACCACTCGGTGAGTACCGCTGGGCATTCGACAACGCGTGTGAAGACGTCGGTATCGACGGGTTGGTACCTCACGGCCTGAGGCACACCACGGCGTCACTGGCGATCAGCGCAGGCGCTAACGTCAAGGTCGTGCAGAGACTCCTGGGGCATGCAACGGCGGCCATGACGCTCGACCGGTATGGACACCTGCTCAACGACGATTTGAGCGGCGTGGCAGATGCGCTGGGCAAGGCCATCGAAAGCACTGCGGTATCACTGCGGTATTCGAGACGCCAGAATGGGGCTGAAACGGCCTAAAGTATGCTGTGAGCTGCAACGCCCCTATAGCCCAATTGGCAGAGGCAGCGGACTTAAAATCCGCACAGTGTCGGTTCGAGTCCGACTGGGGGCACGCAAAAAGTGGTGCTCACCGAGCGCAACCCTGGGGTGTGATCACCCGTTAACGCGAAAGAAGTGTGACTGGCGGCCGATCTTGGGCCAGCTCACATCTTGCTGCGGTTTTCCGGACAGTAGGCGGCAACAGCCGCACCCACGATGCTGCCCGCACCGTTGTTACTCACCCCGAGCGCCTTCTTCACATCGCCGACGGTTTGCTCCATCGTGTCCCCACCGGCAAAGTCCGTACACACCGCGTGACCGACGTTGATCATCGTCTGGTCCTGGCCGTTTGCCCAGCTCAGCCCTCGCTGCTGCAGGGTCTGCAGGTACGTGTCATCCGCCGGGTCGGCGTGCGCGCTCGGTGCGGCGGCGATACCAAGGAGGCCGGCCACAACGGCAGCGATCGGGCCCGCCATCCGTGCCGTGTTCTTCATTCATCGACTCCTTTGGGTGAACTGCCTGCATGCAGGACCCGAATCCTAACTTCGTCTTGACATTATGTCTCCCCGGCGCAACGAGCGGTCTCCGGTTGTGGCCTGTGCACCCGGCTGTCGTGCACGAGATATGTTCCAGTGCAACGTATTACAGCTTATGGCGAGCTTGCGCCGATGGCCATTGCCAGGAAGTCCAGCCGCCACAGTTCCCGAAAAAGCCTGCGCGCATGGGCCTGTGCCTCGCCGTCGCCGCGCTGTGCGACGACGGCAGCGATCTCACCTATGCTGCGCTGGCCGTCGACGAGCTCCGCGAAAGCCAGGTCGGCCGCGCCGAGCCGCAGCCGGGCGCCGGGTCCCATCAGGTCGGCTCCGGACAACATGCACGCGGTGCGCGACACGGGAATGTAATCAAGGGTCTGGGCCGCCGAGAAGTCGACCGTGTACTGCTGCGTCGGGCGGTCCGGACGGCAAGCCATGAAGAAATGCGTCGCGTTCAGCGTCTGCAGCCGTTCCATCACCGACCAGAGTTCGCGGTCGGGCAACTGGGCCAGATGAGATCCGAATTCGCCTGACTGCGTGAGGATTTCGTGTGGATAGTACGGCGACTTGTGGAACCACCCTTGGAATGTGAGCCCGGCCGAGGCGACCAGGTCGAGGCATTCGTCGACGGTGTAGCTGCGTTGGCGGCCATGCAAGAAGGTGTCGACGAGAGCGCCGTCGGTCTGCAAGTCGCGAGCCACCGTCAAATAGCTGCGGACGGGATGGTCCGCGGGCAGCATCGCGATGATGTCCTTGACCGCTTGCACCGACGCCTCGTCCTGGGACAGCCCCAAGTCGCGAAACACCGACTCGAGCAGCTCGACCCCGGTCCGGCCGTACTTGGCATAGAGCATCACCCCCAGTGCGCCGTCGCGGCGCAAACACCCGGCGAGCGCCCGCATACCGGTCAGCGGGTCGGCCAGGTGATGCAGAACGCCGGTGGACACGATCAGGTCGAAGTCGCGGCCCAGCGCCGATACCTCTTCGATCGGCAGTAGGTGCAATTCCAGGTTGTGCAGGGCGTGCTTGTCTTTCAGATATTGCTGGTGGTTCAGTGCCGATTGGCTGACGTCGATGGCCACCACCTTGGCGGCGCGGTTGGTGAAGGCGAATACCGCGGCCTGGTTGGCGCCGCACCCCGCGATCAGAATGTCCAGGTCGGCGCGATAGTCCCGGTCCGGCCACAACACCCGGTGCGCGCGGAACGGGTCGAACCACTCCCAGTTGTTCTTCGAGTAGATCTCGAGGTCGTCGATGGGCGGCGGGTACTGCCACCGGTCGTATTGCCGGGAGACCACGTCGTTGCGCGGATCGTCGTTCACTACAGACGCAATGTAGTGGCTTTGCTGGGTTGCCGCCGGACGCGATGCGGCGATGCGCGCCGTGGTATGAGCCAGCAACTCCTACACTGGCGCACCGTGGGCATGCTCTTTGGATTTGCGCCGTGGCTTATCTACTGGGTGCTGGTTGGCAACGTTCCCTTCAAGACCGCCGTGGTGGTCGCGTTGGTGATCGCTGCCGCCGCGTTTCTGATCGGGCGTCTGCTCGGTAAGCCGGGCGGCACGCTGGAGGTCGGGGCGGTCGCCACCTTCGCGGTGCTGACGGTGCTGACCTTCACGCTCAGCGAGTCGTTCATGCACCGCTGGATACAGCCACTCAGCAGTGGCGGGATCTTACTGGTGGCTCTGATCGGCCAGCTGGTCGGCAAGTCGTTTGTGCGTGAGTTCGCCGCGGCGGAGCAACCGCCTGACGTGGTCAAGACCGAGCTGTTCGACCGGATCACCGACGTCTTGTCCTGGATCTGGATCGCCGCGTTCGCCGGCATGACGGTGTCGTCCGCGATTCCGCCGATCTTGGAGGAGTTCGGCGGGCGTGAGGCCACGATCCTCGATACGCGGACTCCGCTGCTGTTCATCTGCTACTGGGTCATCCCGTACTCGCTGCTGGGCGTGGCGGCGCTGGCGTCACGGTATGTGCCAGAGCGGATGCTCGTCGGGATCGACGACGTCGCCCGGGAGACCTCGTTCGTCGCCTACGACGAAGCAACGATCGATGAGCTGTATTACCTTGCCCAGGAACACGCGAATCGCGAGGTGGGCCCGGGCAAGGAGGCGTACAACGTGAAGGTCGGGGGGATCGGAACCCCGCTGACCGGAGACGAGTCGCGCAAGTCGTGGCCCTCGTCCTACAAGGTGCGCGACAAGGACCACTAGGGGCGCGCTGTTCGTCCGCGCGCCCGACTTCCACCGGCGCGACAACTTCCACTTGTTAGGTCGATCGCATGGCATCCCACAGGACTTGGCCGCTGGCTGCCGCCACGGTGCTGATCGCGGTGGCGGCCTGCTCATCAGGCCACTGGGGGTCGGGCGCCAAGGTGGCGTTGAGCACCGGCGCCGGCAAGGCGCTGACCATCATCCCGGATCAGCTGCTGGCCGCGACGGACGGCGAGACGCCGGTGGCGTTCGGCAAACCCGAGCACGGCAACATCGCGTACGGCGCCAACGGCGCGATGATCTACACCCCCGACGCGGGCTTCACCGGCACCGATCGGCTCCACATCACCGTCACGCCCAGCGTCAAGCTCTATGCCGAGAACCTGCCGCCGCTGGCCACTGTCGGCGGCGTCGCCGTCCAGGCCAACGCGCACGGTTCCGCAATCGCCCCGGTGCCCGGTAGCTCCAACGAGATTTACGGCCTGACGGATCGCGGCCCCAACGTCGCCGGGCGCACGCCGAACGAAATCGTTTTCCCCGTACCCGATTTCCACCCGCAGATCGCCAAGCTCAAGCTCGCCGACGGGGTGGCGTCGGTGGAGCAAATCATCACGCTGGCCGGCAAGGACGGCGCCCCGTTGGTCGGACTGTCCCACCCGCAGGCCAGCACCGGCGATTCGATGGTCGACATCAACGGTGCCCCGTTGCCGCCATCCGATCACGGACTGGACGGCGAAGGCTTGGTCGCTTTGCCGGACGGCACCTTCTGGGTTTCCGACGAATACGGCCCGTTCATCGTCCATTTCGACGCCAACGGCAAAGAGCTGGAACGGCTTTCGCCTTTCGACGGAACTCTGCCCAAGGAGTTGTCGCTGCGCAGCCCGAACCACGGGATGGAGGGCCTTACCGTCACCCCCGACGGCACGACGTTGGTGGGCATCATGCAGTCGGCGCTGCAAACACCCGGCCTGGTCGGCCCGTCGACGTCGGTCCCGATCACCCGCATCGTGACGATCAAACTCGCAAACCGCGGCGACGTGCACGAGTACCTGTACCCGCTGGCCAACCCCCAGCAGACCAAGGTCGCGGTCTCAGAGATCACCGCGGTCACGGCCACCACCTTCCTGGTCGACGAGCTCGACGGCGAGCCACAACCCAACGCCAACAAGAAGATCTACTCGGCCGACATCTCCGGGGCCACCGATGTGGGTCCGCGCGCGAAGCTGCCCGGGGCGACCTATCGGGCCGACGGCGGCGGATTGCTGATCAATGGGGTTCCGATCGAGACCTTCGTCGGCATCGGCGGGGTCGACGCGGCGATCGACGAACTCAGCGCCGCCGGTATCACGGTGACGGGCAAGAAGCTCAAGCTCGATCTCACCGACATGCTGCGTTCCCTGTCCGCCAACGGCAACTTTTTCGGGCACGCCAAGATCGAAGGCGTCATCACCCCGGACGGCGGAAAGACGATATTCATCGCCAACGACAGCGATTTCGGGCTGGCCGGCCTGGCGTCCACCACCGCGCCGTTTTCGCTCAAGCCCAAGATGACGCCCAACGGTGCTGCGGACAGCGGTGAGATTCTGACGGTCGACACCGGGAAGCTGCCCCCCACGATGGAGTCGGAGACAGTCCCTATCAAGGTTGGCTGAGCCCCGACGCGAAGTTCGGATACGTTGGTGTCGGGCGGTCACACCACCCCGCCGACACCCGGACGAGCCGCACGCGCTGCGCACCCGATTGCGGCCCAGCAAGGAGCATTTCGATGAATGCGGTTAGCCCAGATGCCATTCGCGCGGAGACGATCACCATCACCGGCCATGGCGGTGAGGAGATCGAGGCCTACCGCGCGACACCGCTCGCGCAAGGATCGCGCGGCGCGGTCGTCTGGATCCATCACATGCCCGGCTACGACCGCGAGACCAAAGAGTTCGTCCGCCGGCTTGCCGTCAGCGGCTATCACACCGTGGCGCCGAATCTTTACTCCCGCGAGGCGCCGGGGGCCGCTCCCGACGACGCGGCTGCCGCGGTGCGCGCGGCCGGCGGGGTGCCCGACGAGCGGCTGGTCGGCGATGTCGCG
Source organism: Mycobacterium montefiorense (assembly GCF_003112775.1). GTDB lineage: Bacteria > Actinomycetota > Actinomycetes > Mycobacteriales > Mycobacteriaceae > Mycobacterium > Mycobacterium montefiorense. The sequence goes on from NZ_BFCH01000019.1 coordinate 56,661, forward strand.
GGCGCGATCGAGCACCTGCGGTCGCTGCCCGGCGCGAACGGGAAATTCGGCGTCATCGGACACTGCTCGGGCGGCCGGCACGCCTACCTGGCGGCGTGCTCGCTGCAGCTGGACGCCGCGGTGGACTGCTACGGCGGCCGCGTCGTCGAGGATGCCCGGGAGGGAATGCCCAAGGCCATGACGCCGATCCTGCACCTGGCGCCGAAGCTGAGTTGTCCGCTGCTGGGCCTGTTCGGGGCCGACGATGTGTTCCCGACGCCCGCCGCGGTGGCCACGCTGGACGCAGAGCTGACCAAGCTGGACAAGCCGCACGAGTTCCACTCCTACGACGGCGCGGGCCACGCCTTCTTCTCCGTCGACCGGCCCGCATACCGCCCGGAGGCGGCGGTGGACGGCTGGCGTCACATCGACGAATTCTTCGCCACGCATCTGAAAGGCTAGGTCCGCCAAGCGATGTGCACACATCTCACCGAACACGTCGAGATCGACGGCAGTGGCAAGGGCCCGGCGGGCTGGTTCCGCGCCGACCGCGCGACCGTCTACGTCGATCACGCCGTGCACGCGCCCTACACGCACACGGTCAACGTCGACGTCATCAATCCGGAGCTGGGCCCGTCGGCGCGGGTTGCGCTGGAACTCACCGAGGAAAGTGCGCTGGCGCTGGCCGACGCCATCTACAAAGCGATCGCGAACGCGCCGGTCGGTCTCGCGTCCAAGGACCAGTAGGTGACCCATGACGACCGAGCCTGACTACCCGCAGCCGGCCGCCGCCCGGGGACGCATCGAGCCCGTGCCGCGGCGGGTCCGGGGTTTCCTGGGTGACGAGGCGGTGTTCGACACGACCGCTGCTCGCTATGTGTGGGAAATCCCTTACTACCCGGCGTATTACGTGCCGCTGGTCGACGTGCGCCCAGAGTTCCTGCGCGACGAGGACCACGCGCAGAAGGTGCAACTCGGGCCGTCGCGGCTGCACTCCGTGGTCGGGGCGGGCCAGACGCACCCGGCGGCCGCGCGGGTGTTCGACGCCGACACCGACAGCCCGGTAGCGGGCACGGTGCGCTTCGAATGGGACGCGCTGCGGTGGTTCGAGGAGGACGAGCCCATCTACGTCCACCCGCGCAATCCCTACTCGCGGGTCGACGCCCTGCGCTCGCGCCGGCACATTCGGGTAGCGCTGGACGGCGTCGTGCTGGCCGATACCAAGTCGCCGGTGCTGCTCTTCGAAACCGGTTTGCCGACAAGGTATTACCTCGATCCCACCGATGTCTTTTTCGCGCATCTGGAGCCCAGCCCGACTCAGACGCAATGTCCGTACAAAGGGGTGACGTCGGGCTACTGGTCGGTGCGCGTCGGCGACACCGTGCATACCGATCTCGCGTGGACGTATCACTATCCGCTGCCGGCGGTGAGCCAGATCGCGGGGCTGGTGGCGTTCTACAACGAGAAGCTCGATATCGAGGTCGACGGTGTCGGCCTGGCCCGGCCAAAGACGCAGTTCAGCTAATTAACCGCGACATGCCGAGCCCGCTGAATGTGACATTTACCTCTTTTTGCCGAAAAATCTAATGAATTCTTATTCGGCTATATGCTCACTGCTCGCATCAGCATTAGCCTGGCTGCACATAGCCGCAGATAATCCCTCTATGACTTGTTTGCCTGGGGGTGGCCGTGTATATACTCGGTAACAATCACCTGAGCAGATCCTGAGGCCGCACGGTGATTTAGCCGACATTGCCGATTTAAATGAATTTTGGCCGAAATTGGGCCAGTAAAATTTGTGCAGATCAGCGCATTTCTCCGGTGCTGAAACGCGGTTATCCCAGCCGCCGGTGTCGCATCAGAGTTGCGGTGACCGGCTCGAGCGGGGATCGCCGTTGACAACAGCGAAGGCGGTACGAACGTGAACGAACTCAACGGCCGGCAGGCCGCCAGCGAGATCGTCGAGGTCGACCCCACGCCGGTGGCCGTCGAGATCGCGGTCGGCAACGGCCCGATCAGCGGCATCGCCATCAGCCGCGACGGCAGACGACTGATGGTGACCAACTTTCGCGCTGGCAGCGTCTCGGTCATCGACACTGAATGCTTCCGGGTCGTCGATTCGATCGACGGCGTCGACGAACCGTTTGCCATTGCGGTGGACGGGTCGGGACTACAGGCATACGTCAGCACGGCGTCGGCGTCCTATGACTCAATCCAGGTCATCGACATGTCCACGAACGCGGTGGTCGCGACGCACCCGCTGGCGCTGTCCGTCAGCGACCTAGCGGTCGATGCCGCCGGGCGCCATGTCTACGCGAGCCGCAACGCCGCCGGTGTTGTCGACCTCGCTGTCCTGGACACCACGACCGGACGGGTTCAGGCAATCAGTGTCGCGGACGCCGCGGCGGGCACCGCGACGGAATGCGTGCGGGTGCGCCCCGACGGGACTCGGGCCTATGTGGGGATCAACGGGCCCGCCGGCGGCCGGCTCGTGGTGATCGGCACGAAAGCGCAGTCCGGTGCGGCCGGCGGCCACACCGGCTGGCGGAAGAAGCACGGCACCGACCGCCAGACCGCATTGCAGGTCATTGACACCGTGGAGATCGGCTTGCCCGTCCGCGACGTCGCCCTGAGCCGGGGCGGTGCGCTCGCCTACGTGGCGAGTTGCGCTCCCGAGATCGGCGTCGTGGTCGACGTCATCGACACCCGGACCAACAAGATCACCAACACGCGCAAGGTCGGCGAGATCGGCGGCATTCTCACCGGGATGACGCTGTCCGCCGACGGCGATCGCGCCTATCTGGTCAGCGACGACAGGGTCACCGTGCTGTGCACGCTGACCCACGACGTCATCGCCACCATTGGCGCGGGCACCCAGCCGTCGTGCGTGGTGGAGAGCCCGGATGGGACGCGCCTGTACATCGCCGATTACTCCGGTGCCGTGAGCGTTGCGCCGATCGCCTCGGCCACCACGCTGGCCATCGAGAGCGCCGTGCCCAACAGCGAGCTGTCGGCGACCGGTTGGATGCTCCCCGATCTGATGCCGCAGGAGCCGGTGCCCGCCTGACTCTCGGCCGGGGGTACAACACGCCTTGTCAGGGGAACCCTTTCTCCTGATGTAGCGCGGCGATACCATTCGCCCGACCGACCATGTGGCGGTGCTGCGCCGAGACCGTAAGGCGGTAGATCGATGGACAGCACAATGCAGGACTTTCCGCTGACTATCTCCGCGATCATGCGGCACGGCTGCGGCGTTCACGGGGCCCGAACGGTCACCACCGCGATGGCTGACGGCTACCGCCACACCACGTACCGCGAATTGGGTCAGCAGGCGGCTCAACTGGCGAACGGGTTGCACGGCCTGGGCGTGACCGGAGATCAGCGGGTCGCGACGTTTATGTGGAACAACGCCGAGCACCTGGCGATCTACCTCGCGGCGCCCTCGATGGGGGCCGTGCTGCACACCCTCAACATCCGCTTGTTCCCCGAGCAGATCGCCTACGTCGCCAAGGAAGCCGAAGACCAGGTCGTGCTGGTCGACATGTCGCTGGCCAAACTGCTCGCCCCGGTGCTGCCTGAGCTCGAAACGGTGCACACCGTGATCGCGGTCGGCGACGGCGATACGGCGCCGCTGCAGGAGTCGGGCAAGACGGTGCTGCGCTACGCGGAATTACTCGAGGGCCAGCCGACCGAATTCGACTGGCCACGCATCGACGAGAATTCCGCGGCCGCGATGTGCTACACCAGCGGCACCACCGGCAACCCCAAAGGTGTTGTCTACAGCCATCGTTCGAGCTTCCTGCACGCAATGGCCACGTGCAGCACCAACGGGATGGGGGTTGGGGCCTGTGACCGGGTGCTGCCGATTGTGCCGATGTTCCACGCCAACGCATGGGGGCTGCCGTACGCGGCGGTAATGGCGGGCGCCGAATTGGTGCTGCCCGATTGCAACCTCGACGCTCGGTCGGTGATCGGCATGATCGAGAAGCTGCGGCCTACCCTGGCCGGCGCGGTACCGACCATCTGGAACGACGTGATGCATTACCTCGAAAAAGACCCCGACCACGATATTTCGTCGCTGCGGCTGGTCGCCTGCGGCGGCTCGGCCGTTCCGGTGTCGATGATGCGCACCTTCGAAGACAAGTACAACGTCCAGATCCGGCAGCTGTGGGGCATGACCGAAACGTCGCCGCTGGCTACTTTGGCCTGGCCGCCGGTCGGAACGCCGCAAGACCGGCACTGGGCCATCCGCGGCACCCAGGGCCAACCGATATGCGGTGTGGAAATGCGGATCGTCTCCGACGACGGCACGGTGCTACCCAACGACGGTCAGGCCGTGGGTGAGGTGGAGGTCCGTGGCCCTTGGATCACCGGCTCCTACTACCGCGGGCACGACGATTCGAAATTCGATTCCGGCTGGCTGCGCACCGGCGATGTCGGTCGCATCGACGAGGAGGGCTTCGTCACCCTCACCGACCGCGCCAAGGACGTGATCAAGTCCGGCGGGGAGTGGATCTCCTCGGTGGAGTTGGAGAATTGCCTGGTCGGTCACCCCGACGTGCTCGAGGCCGCAGTCGTCGGAGTTCCCGACGAACGCTGGCAGGAACGCCCACTGGCCGTCGTCGTGCTCAACGAAGGTGCGTCAGTCAGCGCCGGCGAGCTGCGAACGTTCCTCTCGGACAAGGTCGTTCGTTGGTGGCTGCCCGAACGGTGGGCTTTTGCCGACGAAGTCCCGCGCACCAGTGTGGGTAAGTACGACAAGAAGGCGATCCGATCCCGCTACGCGGACAACGCATACGAGGTCACCGAGGCGCGCGACTGAGCGGCTCGTCAAGCCAGAGGTCTGAAAGGGTTAAGCGCATGGCACATTCGCGTGTTGTCTCCGAATCGCTGGTGATCCCCGTGCCCGTCGAGGAGGCCTTCCACCGCACCCTGCCGGCGCCGCTTCCGGAGATTTTCAGCCGCCGGCACGGGGTGTTCCCGCCGATCAAGGAGGTCCGCGACCAGACGGGTGGTTGGGACGCGGCGGGCCAGACCCGCACTGTGGTGTTGGCCGGTGGTGGTAGCACCCGCGAGGAGTTGACCAGCGTCGACCCACCGCGATCGTTCGGCTACCGGCTCGGCAACGTCACCGGCCCGATGGCCTTGCTGGTCGACCACGTGCTGGGCGAGTGGATCTTCACCCCGGCCGCCGGCGGCACCCAGGTCACCTGGCGCTGGGACATTCACCCGCGGTCGGCGCGCAGCGCCTTGGCGCTCCCGGTGTTCGCCGCGATGTGGAAGGGCTACGCGCGCCGGTCGCTGCATGAGCTGTCGGTGCTGCTGACGCGCTGAGGCCGCAACGGCATTCGGTACCGTCGAGCCATGTGTCGACTCTTTGGCCTGCACGCCGGGACGCACGCTTGCACCGCGACCTTCTGGCTGCTGGACGCACCGGACAGCCTGTCCGAACAGAGCAGGCGGAACCCGGACGGCACCGGCCTGGGTGTGTTCGAATCCAACGGCGGACCGCGGCTGTACAAGGAGCCGATCGCGGCCTGGCAGGATGCCGACTTCGCCACCGAAGCACACCGCAAGACCGGCACGACGTTCATCGCCCACGTGCGCTACGCGACGACCGGGTCGCGCGACGTCCGCAACACCCACCCGTTTCTGCAGGACGGCCGGATCTTCGCGCACAACGGTGTGCTTGAGGGGCTGGGGATCCTCGACGAACGGCTGCGCGAGGTCGGCACCGATGACTTGGTGCTGGGCCAAACCGATTCCGAGCGGGTATTCGCGTTGATCACGGCATCGATCCGCGCCGCCGACGGCGATGTCTGCGCCGGCATCACCGACGCGATGACCTGGCTTGCGGCGAACGTGCCGATCTATGCGGTCAACGTGCTGCTGAGCACGGCCACCGATATGTGGGCGCTGCGCTACCCGCAAACCCACCAGCTCTGCCTGCTGGACCGCCGCGACGGGGCACCCGATCCGGAGTTCGATTTGCGTACCAAGCGAATTCACGCCCAATCCGAAGCTCTGTGCACGCGCCCGTCGGTGGTGCTGGCGACCGAACCGATGGACGACGACCCGCGCTGGCGTCTGCTGCATCCCGGCGAGCTGGTGCACGTCGACGGCTCGCTGCAGATCAACCGAACGATGATCCTGCCGGACCCGCCCCAGCATCTGCTGCGCCGGCAGGATCTCAGCGTCCCGGTCGAAGACGCGCAGCACGCACTGCCCAACACCAGGAAGTTGTGACATGACAATCAGACGCGCGCTGGTGCTGGCCGGTGGGGGGATAGCCGGAATCGCTTGGGAGACAGGTATTCTGCAGGGCATCGCCGATGAGTCGCCGGCCGCGGCACGGCTGCTGCTGGATTCGGATGTGCTGGTCGGCACGTCCGCGGGTTCGGCGGTCGCCGCCCAGATCGGCGCCGGCAGCACGCCCGAGGCGCTGTTCGAACGGCAAGTCGCCGAGACGTCGGCCGAAATCGATTCCGGCGTCGACTTCGAGACCATCACCGAACTGTTCTTGACCGCCCTGGCCGAGCCGTACGACGAGTCGCCGCCCAGGACGCGTCAGCAGATGCAGCGGATCGGGGCGGTGGCGCTGGGTAGCAAAACCGTGCCCGAGCCGGTCCGCCGCCAGGTGATCGTGCAGCGCCTGCCGTCGCACGACTGGCCTAGCCGCACACTGCGCATTACCGCAATCGACACGGCCACCGGCGAATTGGTGGTCTTCGACTCCGATTCGGCAGTGCAGCTTGTCGATGCGGTGGCGGCCAGTTGCGCGGTGCCGGGCGCGTGGCCGCCGGTGACGATCGCGGGTCGGCGGTACATGGACGGCGGGATCGCCAGTTCGGTGAACCTCGGTGTCGCCGACGACTGCGACGCGGCCGTGGTGTTGGTGCCCTCGGCGCCCGATGCTCCAGCACCGTTCGGCGACGGACCGGCCGCCGAGATCGCGGCGTTCGACGGCACCACATTCGCGGTGTTCGCCGACGATGGCTCGTTGAAAGCGTTCGGGCCCAACCTGTTAGACCCGCGCTGTCGGGTCAGCTCGGCCGAGGCTGGACGTGAGCAGGGTCGCCGTGAAGCGCGCGCGATCGCCCGGTTCCTGGGCGTCTGATCGGATCAGCCTTCGATCGCGGGCCCTACGGGTTCGGTGGCCACGTGTTCGAGCGCATCGAGGGCCCGATCGGCCAGTAATCGGCCGACGTCGATCACCTCCGCGGCCCGGTGAAAGTCCAGGCTCCGGCAGGTCGAACGTGGTACCTCGATCAGCAGATCGGGCGGGTAGGCCGACAGCATGTGGCGGGTGAGCGCCGACTGGGCGATGTCGAACGCCCGGTACATCACTTCGAAGCTGCCCAATTTCGGAACCCCGGGCCCGCCCACGAGGTCGTCGGTATCCGCGTCGCCGGCTTCCTCTGACCAAGTGTCAGCGCCGAATCGGCTCAACACGGCGCGCGCGGTGGGCCGGTCGAGCAGCGAGCGAACGGCCGACGTGTCGAGCAGCGCAGAAGTGCTGCGCACCATCCGGTTCAGCAACTCGACGGTTGCGCCGGGCTCGGGGGATCGTTTGGCGATCACTTCGCTGCCGCTGACGCCCACCGCGATCGTCAGGTCGGCGTTGACCGCGGCGAGCGGAGCCATCGGCAGCGGATCCAGGATGCCGCCGTCGGCGAGCAGGCGTCCGCCGACTTGGTGGGGAGGGATCACACCCGGAATCGCGATGGATGCCCGGATCGCCTCGTCGAGCGGTCCGTGCTGAAACCACACCGACTTACCGGCCAGCAGGTCGGTCGCCACCGCGGTGTACGGGATCGACAGTTCCTCGATCGTGACCGGGCCGAGGATGTCGCGCACGGCCTCCAGGATCTTCTCGGCCCGCATCACCCCCGCCGCGCTGATCGACGGGTCAAGCAGCCGCAGAATCGTGCGTTGTGTCAACGACTTCGCCCAGTCGGCGAACTCGTCAAGCCGCCCGGCGGCCTGCAGACCCCCGATCATCGCGCCCATCGACGAGCCGGTGATCCCCACGATCTCGAAGCCGCGCGCATCGAGCGCCTCGATCACCCCGATGTGGGCGTAGCCCCGGGCGCCACCGCTCCCGAGCGCGATCGCGACCCGGGGCGGTGCTGAGCGTCGTGCGGCAACTTCGGTAGGCACCCCTACATTTTGCGTGGCGGATCGTGCCGTCGCCGGGTCGGGGCGGCACTTTTTACAGCCGTGATCGCAATTGCGCAGGCGTTCGAAGCCCGTTCGCCTGGTGCTACCCGCATTCGTCGTTGGCGGCCGCCCGCGCGGCGGTGATCACCGCCGCCTGCCGGGCCGGCGCCAGGTCCACCCACCTGGCATTCCAGCTGCCAGCAGTGCCCGAAGACGAGGTTTGGACCATGGCCAGATACGGCTCGAACTGGGATTCTCCGGTCTTAGGCCGGGCGTCCATCCACACTTTTGCGGCGTGACAGGCCTGGTAATACTCTTCTTCGGTCGAATCCGCGGGGACGTCGACCCTGGTTGTCACGCCGGCGGGGGAGAGCCCGACAGCTCCCGGTGGCGCCGAAGTGGGGCCGTGCGGAATGGCCGCCGGCCGCGTCGTCGACGATGTGACCTTGCCCGGGGGACCGCTGCCCGGCGAGCATCCCGTGACCGCAGACAGCCCGGTCACACACGTCGCCGCAACGAGCGCGCCCCACAGCAGGGGACGATGACAGCACCAGCGCACCGTCTCAATCTATGCAACACTTGCGGCCGTGATGGAGCGCTTCGGATTTTGCGAGTGTTGTCGGCCCTAACGCGCCGCCCTTGCCCCTTCCGCTTTCTCTGGAGCTCTCCCAATGTCATTGCCTGTCACCAGTTCCGTTGCGTTGCGTTCGCCGACCATCGCGTCGCCTGCCGCGGGGCCGACGCGGCTGCGGGTTCCCGACCTGCTGCGCGCCACCGACCAAGTCGCCGACGACGTACTCAGCGGCCGTTGCGACCACCTGCTGCCCGACGGCGGCGTACCGGATTCGCAGCGCTGGTTCACCCGCGTCCACGGTGACGACGAACTCGACGTCTGGCTGATCAGCTGGGTTCCCGGTCACGCCACCGAATTGCACGACCACGGTGGGTCACTGGGCGCGCTGACCGTGGTGTCCGGGTCGCTCAACGAATTCCGTTGGGATGGGCGCAGATTGCGGCGCCGCCGCCTTGACGCGGGTGATCAGGCCGGCTTTCCGCTGGGCTGGGTGCACGACGTGGTGTGGGCGCCCAGGACTGTTCCAAGCCCGGTCCCGGGGACCGTCATGCCGATCAAGACACCGGTTGCACCGACGCTGAGCGTGCACGCCTATTCGCCGCCGCTGAGTGCGATGTCCTACTACGAGGTCACCGGGAACAACACGTTGCGCCGCCAGCGCACCGAACTGACCGACCAGCCAGAGGGGACGTGATGAGCCGTATCGATGTGGTCTTGAGATCCGCCCGACGCCGCTATCGCCGGCTTTCAGCCGCCGAGGTGCCCGATGCGCTGCGGCGCGGCGCGGTGCTCGTCGACATCCGCCCGCAGGCTCAGCGATTCCGTGAGGGCGAAGTGCCCGGCGCGCTGCTGATCGAACGCAATGTCCTGGAATGGCGTTGCGACCCGACCAGCGACGCCCATCTGCCGGAAGCCGTTGGCGACGACGTCGAGTGGGTGATCCTGTGTTCCGAGGGTTACACGTCCAGCCTGGCGGCGGCCGCGCTGCTCGACATCGGCCTGCACCGCGCCACCGACGTCGTCGGCGGCTACCACGCGCTGGCTGGCGCCGGCGTGCTGGCGGAGTTGGCCGGTGCCGCGGTCGACCCGGCGGCGCTGGCGAATGCGGGGGCGACCGGCCGCCGCTGGCTGTAGTTATTCGTTGGCGTGCAACAGCGGCCGCAGTCGCTCGGTCTTCTCCGGCGTCCACCCGGGCGGTGACAGCACCGCGGCCCAGCCATTGGCGACGTCGGCGACGTAGCGGTGTCCGTGCCCGTCCGGCACATCCACGGCGACCGCCATGTCCGCCGACACCTGTAGGAACGTCACCACCGGAATCCAATTGGTTTGCGGCAGCACGTCGTAGCCCCGCCGTTCGCGCAGCCAATCCGGCTCGCTGAACAGCAGATCGGGTGTCCACCACGCGATCGGGTCGGAGGCGTGCTGCAGATACACCACTCGCGGTGCGCCCCACGGGTCCTTGGGACGATCCAGATTGGTTGGGCGAGCGACGAATCGGACGTTGTGGCCGTCGTCGTAGATGGGCAGCCACTGCGGTGAACCGGAGTCCCGGGTGGAGGTCAGGTCCGTCCAGATGGTGTTGTTGAAGGTCGGTCCGCTGAACAGGGCACCATCCGTTCGGGCCAGCACATTGTTGAGGCTCATGAACGGCGCCTCGCCGCCGAACGAACCCAGGCTTTCGCCGAACACCACGAGTTTGGGGCGTTGCGCCTCAGGCATTTGGCGGATCAGTCTGTCGACGGCTTCGAACAGCGCCTGGCCGGCATGCCGAGCGTTCTCCTTGTCCACCAGGAACGAGAGCCAGCTCGGCAGAAACGAGTACTGCATGCTCACGATCGCGGTGTTGCCGTTGTACATGTATTCCAGCGCCGACGCCTCCGCCTCGTTGATCCAGCCGGTCCCGGTGGTGGTCGCGACGGCGACGACGGCACGTTGCAGCCCGCCTTCGCGTAGCAGTTCGCGCGCCGCCAGTTCGGCGGTCGCGGTGATGCCGTCGGCCGAATTCAGGCCGGCGTAGGCGCGGATCGGCTGGGTGGCGGGGGTTCCGTTGAATTTGGTGAGGTCATCGACTCGGGGACCGCCCTTGACGAAGATACGGCCCTGATGGCCCAGGGATTCCCACGACACCAGCGACTGCGGACTCCCGGATCGCTCCGAAATTGTCGGGGCCGTGCTGTCGGGATTCATCTCATTGTTGACCGAGGCGAACGTGTTGTTCATCGTGCGCATCGCGAACTTGATGACCACGCCGTTGAGCAAGGTGATCGTCAAGACGACCAGCAGGACCACCACGATGGTGGCTGAAACGCGGAACGGCGCGAGCCGATCGAGTTGGCCGACAAGGAATCTGACCAGGAGGCGGATGGCCTGGCCGATTTCGACCACCGTGAACAACACGATGACCGACAGGATCCCGGTCAGGGGGTAATCGAACCAGTGCAGGTGAGCGACCCCCATCAGGTTGCGCACGTCGTCCTGCCACACGTGAAACCAGATCGCCATCAGCACCTGGCCGACCAGGGCGACCGGTACGAGTACCTTCCACGCCCAGCGTGGCGGCGGCGGGCTGTGACGCTTTTCGCGCATGAACCGCACCAACCACACCGAAAACACGCCCAGGCCGTAGCCGATGGCGCCGGAGAACCCGCTGACCAACGCCTGGAACAGCGGGCCGCGGGGCAGCAGCGACGGCGTCAGGGAGAACCAGATGAAGATCAGGCCGACCGCCGTGCCGGTGAAGGTGTAGTGACGCACCCAAAACGGCTTCGTCGCGATTTCCGTCGCATCAGCAGCATCGTCAGCGGAGAGGATTTCGGGAGCCGTTTCGGCCTTGGTCGCCTCTCCGGTGACCTGGGCGTCGTCGGAGCCCGCGAGTTTGTCTGCGCTGACCGCTGGTTCGTCGTCGGTGCCGGTCGCAGAACCTGGCTCGCTCATCCGAGCATCTTAGCGATGCGTGAAGTTAGGAGCCCGCTTCTCGACGAATGCCGCCATCCCTTCGGACTGATCGTCGGTCGCGAAAGTCGAATGGAAAAGCCGGCGCTCGTAGAGAAGTCCCTCGGCCAGGGTGGACTCGAAGGCACGGTTGACGGCTTCTTTGGCCATCCGGGCCGCCGATAGCGACATCTGCGAAATGGTGGTGGCGACGGCCTTGGCCTCGCCGAGTAGGTCGTCGGCCGGCACCACCCGCGAAACCAGGCCGCTGCGTTCGGCTTCTTCGGCGCCGATGGTGCGGCCGGTCAGGATCAGGTCCATCGCCTTGGCCTTGCCGATGGCGCGGGTGAGGCGCTGCGAGCCGCCCATGCCCGGCAGCACACCGAGTTTGATCTCGGGCTGTCCGAACTTCGCGGTATCGGCCGCGATCAGCAGGTCGCACATCATCGCGAGCTCGCAGCCACCGCCTAGTGCGTGGCCGGCCACCGCGGCGATCGTCGGGGTGCGCACGGCGGCCAACTTGCCCCAAGCGGCGAAGAAGTCGGCGCCGAACGCGTCGGCGAAGCTCAGCGCGGCCATCTCCTTGATGTCGGCCCCGGCCGCGAACGCCTTGGCCGAACCGGTGATGATGATCGCCCCGATGCCCGGATCCTCGTCGAGTTCGGCTGCGGCACTGGTGACTTCGTGCATCACCTGACTGTTGAGCGCGTTGAGTGCCTGCGGCCGGTTCAGCGTGATGATGCCGACCCGCTGATCGCGCTCGACCAGGATGGTTTCGTACGTTGTCTCGCTCACCCAAATCGCCTTTCTAGAAACTCAAGTCGTCGTCGACCGGCGCGAAGTACGCGTCGATGTCGGCCGCGGAGACCGCGGCAAGGTTCGGCGGCGACCACTTCGGATCACGGTCTTTGTCGATGATCTGTGCTCGAATGCCTTCCACCAGATCGTGTGAGCTCGCCGACGCCGACGACACTCGATAGTCCTGTACCAGAACGTCTTCCAGTGTGTCCAGCTTCGCAGCTCGGCGTACCGCCTCCAGTGCCACCGACACCGCGATGGGGGAGCGAGTGTCGATCAGGTTGGCGGCGTCTTGGGCAGGCCCGGCGTCATGCCCGCGCAACGCTTCGATGATGTCCTGCACGGTCTCACCGGCAAAGCAATGGTCAATCCAATGGCGTTGCGCGACAAGTTCACTGGCCGGTGGATCGACAGCGTGCGCGGCGAGCGCACTTTCAACGCCGTCGTCGACGATCGCCTTCGTGAACGCGCCCAGCTGCTGGTGCGGGACGTAGTGGTCGGCAAAGCCCAATGCGATGGCGTCCGCCCCGCCGAACGGTGCTCCGCTGAGGCCGGCGTACAGCCCGAGCGCACCCGGCGCCCGGGACAACAGAAATGTGCCGCCGACGTCGGGGATGAACCCGATACCGACCTCCGGCATTGCGATCTTGGACTTTTCTGTCACCACGCGGACGCTGCCGTGCGCACTGACCCCGACGCCGCCGCCCATCACGATGCCGTCCATCAACGACACGTAGGGCTTGGCGAACCGGCCGATCTGGCCGTTCAGCAGATACTCGTCGCGCCAGAATCTCCGTGCCTCGACGCCATCCTTGCGGGCGCTGTTGTAGACCGCGACCACGTCGCCGCCGGCGCACAGTCCGCGTTCGCCGGCCCCGGCCAGCACCACCGCGCGCACTGCATCGTCGTTTTCCCAACGGCGCAGCAGCGGGCCGAGCACGTCGACCATCGTCTGGTTCAGCGAGTTGATTGCCTTAGGGCGGTTGAGCGTGATCAGGCCGACGCCATTGTCGATACGGGTCAATACCTCGTCGATTTGGTCAGTCGCGCCTTCGGTCACGCCGTGGCTCCCATCGCCGGAATCGGTGCCCGTGTGTCGCCTTGCCGGGCCTTGACCAGCAATCTAGATCGTTACAACAGAAGCGATACCCGCGGGTAAGGATTATGTTTGAGCCGACGACAGCGGCCGTGCCCAGAGATACCCTGAAAACACCAGTTCCGCTGGGAACCTGGGAAGGTGACTGATCGTTGAGCAAGTGTTCGCACAGCTCGAACCCACAGTCCTAAGAGAGGAACCGACGGTGCGGGAGACCAGCAACCCGGTATTTCGTTCGCTGCCCAAGCAGAGCGGCGGATATGCGCAGTTCGGCACTGGCGCGGCCCAGGTGCAGCAGGGCTACTACCAGGGCGACCCCTACACGGCAGCTCCATACCAGGAGGCCAAGGCCTCCCGGCCGCTGACCATCGACGACGTCGTCACCAAGACCGGCATCACGCTGGCCGTTTTGACGGCCTCCGCCGTTGTGTCGTTCTACCTGGCGTCGACTAACCTCGCGCTGGCGGCGCCGCTGACCTTCATCGGCGCCATCGGCGGTTTGGTGCTGGTGCTGATCGCCACGTTCGGCCGCAAGCAGGACAACCCGGCGATCGTGCTCGGCTACGCCGTTCTCGAAGGCCTGGCCCTCGGCGCTATATCGCTACTTCTGACCTTCCAGGTATCGGTCGGCAGCGGTCGGTCGGTTAACGCCGGGGCGATGATCGGCGAGGCGGTGCTGGGGACGCTCGGCGTGTTCTTCGGGATGCTCGTCGTCTATAAGACCGGCGCCATCCGGGTCACGCCCAAGTTCACCCGCATGGTGGTCGCCGCCATGTTCGGCGCGCTGTTCCTGATGCTCGGCAACTTCGTGTTGGCGCTGTTCGGTGTCGGCGGCGGCACCGGGCTGGGCCTGCGCAGCGGCGGACCCGTGGCGATCATCTTCTCGCTGGTCATGATCGCTATCGCGGCGTTCAGCTTCCTGATCGACTTCGACGCAGCCGACCAGATGATCCGCGCCGGAGCGCCGGAGAAGGCGGCGTGGGGGATCGCGCTGGGCCTGACCGTGACCCTGGTCTGGCTCTACCTCGAGATCCTGCGTCTGCTCAGTTACTTCCAGGGCGATAGGTAGCCCGCTTAACGGGAAAGCCGGTGCGCCCACGGGCGTGCCGGCTTTTTTGTGCGCTGACGAGGTCCGCAACCGCATCGTGTGTGCGGCTACGGCCTCGAGTGTGCGCTGACGGTTGCCTCATCCGGCGTGTCGTCACCCTGGGCGCACACTCGGCGCTCAGGACGCACACTGAACAGCTGAAAGCGCTAGCTGAGCCGCTCGATGATCATCGCCATGCCCTGGCCGCCGCCGACGCACATGGTCTCCAGACCGAACGTCTTGTCGTGCGTCTGCAGGTTGTTGATCAGCGTCGCGGCGATGCGTGCGCCGGTCATGCCGAACGGGTGGCCCAGGGCGATCGCGCCACCGGAGACGTTCAGCTTTTCCTCGTCCATGCCCAGCTCGCGGGCCGAACCCAGCACCTGCACCGCGAAGGCCTCGTTGATCTCGTAGCGGTCGATGTCGTTGATCGACATGCCGGCCCGGGCCAGCGCCTTCTTGGACGCCTCGATCGGGCCCAGGCCCATGATCTCCGGCGAAAGGCCGCTGACTCCGGTGGACACGATGCGGGCCAGCGGCGTGAGGCCCAACTCCTTGGCCTTGACGTCGCTGGTGATCACCAACGCCGCCGCACCGTCGTTGAGCGGGCAAGCGTTGCCTGCGGTCACGGTGCCGTTGGGCCTGAATACCGGCTTGAGTTCGCTGATCTTCTCGTAGGTGGTACCGGGGCGCGGGCCGTCGTCGGTGCTCACCGTGGTGCCGTCGGGCAGGGTCACCGGCGAGATCTCCCGCTCGAAGAACCCGCTCTTGATCGCTTCCTCGGCGCGGTTCTGGCTGCGCACGCCCCAGTGGTCCTGGTCTTCGCGGCTGACGCCGGTCAGGAGCGCGACGTTCTCCGCCGTCTGCCCCATCGCGATGTAGACGTCGGGAATGTTCTCGTCGGCGCGCGGGTCGTGCCACTCGTCGGCACCGCCTGCCGCGGCGGCAGACCGCTCCTGCGCCTCGCTGAACAGCGCGTTCTTGGTGTCCGGCCAGGAGTCGGCGCTGCCCTTGGCGGAGCGGGACACGGTTTCCACACCCGCGGAGATGAACACGTCGCCCTCGCCGGCCTTGATCGCGTGGAAAGCCATCCGGCTGGTCTGCAGCGACGACGAGCAATACCGGTTGACGGTGGTGCCGGGCAGGAAGTCATAGCCCAGTTCGACGGCAACCACGCGCGCCAAGTTGAATCCGCCCTCACCGCCGGGCTGGCCGCAGCCCAGGATCAGGTCGTCGATCTGGTGTGGGTTGAGCGCGGGCACCTTGTCGAGCGCGGCGCGCACCATCTGCGCGGCCAGGTCGTCGGGCCGCATGCTGACCAGCGACCCCTTCATGGCGCGCCCGATCGGAGAGCGGGCGGCGGAGACGATGACGGCTTCGGGCATGACGATTCCCTCCAATGGGATACGGGCTCGCGTAACAATCGGGTGGCACACCCACCCCGACGGGCTAAGGCAAATCTAGACGGTGCCGATTGATCAGTTCGACGATGGGGCGGCCGCGCTGGACGCCGGGCGCCGCCATAGCCGCGACATGGCACTCAGTGGGGTGTGGCCCGCGCTGACCATGGGTGTCTCGGAGCGTGCCGCCAGATTCAGCACCGGGCTCGCAACCTCTACACCCAGCGAATCGCAGAGCGCCACCAGCAGCTGCGCCGCTGCCAGCGCGTACGCGGCCGGTGACGGATGGAAGCCGTCGGCGGAGAACATCAGCTCGGGAGTGGCCCGGAATTGGGGAGCCAGCAGATGCGCCAGCGGCACCGGCAGCCCTCCGGCGGACCGCACCGCCGCGGCCTGCGCGCGGGCGAGCTGTCTGGTCCGCGCGCGCGCCAGCGAGCGCAGCGGCTGGGGGATCGCGGAGATCACTCCCAGATCCGGGCAGGTACCGATGATCACCACGGCGCCTCGCGAACGCAGCTTGCGCACGGTCCGGCCGAGCCGGCGTGCGGACTGGCTGATCCCGTTGAGGGCGGTGACGTCGTTGGCGCCGATCATCATCACGGCAGCGTCCGGCGGCGACCCGGCCACGAACATCGCGTCGACCTGCCCGCTGACGCCCTTCGAGGTGGCGCCGACAATGGCCTTGGTGCTCAACCGAATACGTTTGCCGGTCTGTTCGGCCAGGCCCCGCGCCACCAGCACACCCGGCACTTCTTCGGCGCTCGCGCAGCCGTAGCCGGTGGCGGTCGAGTCCCCGAAGATCATCAGGTGCAGGTCCGCGGTCATGCCGCGCTGCCACCGTTCCACCGGCCCGCCGCCCGGGCTGTACACGCCGTCGGCGCGGGGTGGAATGTCCCAGGCTTTGGGAATGACGGTGCGCGCGTGCGTCGCCTGGCCGACCAGCAGGTTGCGTGCGCCCAGATAGGCCGTCCCCGTCGAGGCGAGTGCGCCCGCTGTGGCCAGGGCGATCGTCGAGCGACGCGGCACCCTAATGGTCACTGGATCAGTTTAGATCGGCTGTCGTGTTTGCGCGGACGCCCGACAAACAATGCGGTCACGTTGTGAATCAGATGTGGTATCAAATCAGACTCTTCAAACGTTCTTCTAAGTAATGCCTGCGAAGCTAAGTTCAACGGGTTGGCTGAACGGCTCGGTGCACGAAATGAACTGAGCGCTTGGCTTCCTCGTCACATGCTGTATCGCACTACAAAGGCGTAGGAGTGTCGAGCATGACCGCACCTAGCAAGGTTTCCGGTGCACCCCGGAATACCAGCCATCTCCGTGACCTGCTCAAGTCACGCAGGGCCGAGGCACGCAAATTCGCTATCAGCGACGGCGCGCCGGTCGAGGTCCTGGAGTCGGGCCCCAGCGTCCAGGCGCGAGTAGCCACGCTGGCCTCGCGCGTGACGATACGGCCGATTTTGGCGGCCGGCAGCTACGTGCCCAACATGCCGTGGCCATGGGGCCTGATCGACCTCGCAGCCCGGGCGTTGCTGCCCGCCTCCGCAACCGTGCGACAGACTGTGACGTTGCCGAATGCGTCGGCACAATTGGTTCGTGCTCCCGGCGTGCTGCCCGCGGACGGCACCAGGCGGATGGTGCTCTATTTCCATGGCGGCGCGTTCCTGACCTGTGGAGCGAACTCCCACGGCCGGGTGGTCGAATCGATTTCGAAGTTTGCTGATTCACCCGTTTTGGTGGTCAATTACCGGCTGTTGCCCAAGCACTCGGTGGGCATGGCTCTGCAGGACTGCCACGACGCCTACCGGTGGTTGCGGCGGCGCGGCTATCAGCCGGACCAGATCGTGCTCGCCGGAGATTCCGCGGGCGGGTATCTCGCGCTGTCCCTCGCGCAACGGCTGCAGGAGGAAGGCGAGGAGCCAGCGGCGCTGGTAGCAATCTCGCCGCTGCTGCAGCTAGCAAAGGAATACAAGCAAACGCATCCCAACATCAAGACGGATGCGATGTTCTCTGCCAAGGCTTTTGATGCGCTCGTCGAATTGGTTGCTGGCGCGGCGCAGAAGAACGTCGTCGACGGCAAGGCCGAGGAGATCTACGAACCCCTCGAGTACATCAAACCCGGACTTCCGCGCACGCTGATCCACGTTTCGGGTTCCGAGGTTCTGCTGCACGACGCGCAGTTGGCGGCGAGCAGGCTTGCCGCCGTTGGCGTGCCGGCCGAAGTTCGGGTCTGGCCCGGACAGGTTCACGACTTCCAGCTGGCGGCGCCGCTGGTTCCCGAAGCCGTCCGTTCGCTGCGCCAAATCGGGGAGTACATCCGCGAAGCCACCGGCTAGCTGCTCGGTTGTTCGCCGCGCGCCGGGATCTCGATCACACCGAGAGTGGGTGTGCGCGGCCACAAATGGCCTGAGACGATGGACGCATGCGAATTGCGCAGCACATCAGTGACATCATCGGCGGCACGCCGCTGGTTCGCCTGAACTCCGTCATCCGCGCCGGCGCTGGCACTGTTGCGGCAAAGGTCGAATACCTCAACCCGGGCGGCAGCTCCAAGGACCGCATCGCGGTGAAGATGATCGACGCCGCCGAGGCCAGCGGGCTGCTCAAGCCGGGCGGCACCATTGTCGAACCCACCTCGGGCAACACCGGCGTCGGTCTGGCTCTGGTTGCCCAGCACCGCGGCTACAAGTGTGTGTTCGTCTGCCCGGACAAGGTCAGCGAGGACAAGCGCAACGTCCTGATCGCATACGGCGCGGAGGTGGTGGTGTGCCCGACGGCGGTGCCGCCGGAGCACCCGGAGAGCTACTACAGCGTCTCCGACCGGCTGGTCGCCGAGATCGAGGGCGCCTGGAAGCCCGATCAATACGCCAACCCCCAGGGTCCCGCCAGCCACTATGAGACCACCGGGCCCGAGATCTGGGCCGACACCGACGGCAAGGTCACCCACTTCGTGGCCGGCATCGGCACCGGCGGGACGATCACCGGCGCAGGCCGCTACCTCAAGGAGGTGTCGGGCGGCGCGGTGCGCGTCATCGGCGCGGACCCCGAAGGGTCGGTGTATTCGGGCGGCACCGGCCGGCCGTATCTGGTCGAGGGCGTCGGTGAGGACTTCTGGCCGGCGGCCTATGACCCCGCGGTGCCTGACCAGATCATCGCGGTGTCCGACTCCGACTCGTTCGACATGACCCGGCGGCTGGCTCGTGAAGAAGCCATGTTGGTCGGCGGTTCGTGCGGCATGGCCGTGGTGGCCGCCGCGAAGGTGGCCGAGGAAGCGGGGCCCGACGCGCTGGTTGTCGTGTTGCTCCCCGACGGCGGCCGCGGCTACATGTCGAAGATCTTCAACGACTCGTGGATGTCGTCGTACGGCTTCCTGCGGACCCGGCTGGACGGCTCGACCGAGCAGCCGACGGTCGGTGATGTGCTGCGCGGTAAATCGGGTGCGCTGCCCGATCTGGTGCACACCCACCCCTCGGAGACGGTGCGCGACGCCATCGGCATCCTGCGCGAGTACGGGGTGTCCCAGATGCCCGTCGTCGGCGCCGAGCCGCCGGTGATGGCCGGTGAGGTCGCCGGCAGTGTCTCCGAGCGCGAACTGCTGTCGGCCGTCTTCGAGGGCCGCGCCAAATTGGCCGACGCCGTCTCCGTGCACATGAGCCCGCCGTTACCGATCATCGGTGCCGGCGAGGTGGTAAGCGCCGCCGGGCAGGCGCTGCGTGACTGGGACGCGTTGATGGTTGTCGAGGAAGGCAAACCTGTCGGGGTCATCACCCGATACGACCTGTTGGGCTTTCTGTCGGACGGACCGCGACGGCGTTAGCGGCGCCGGTCGCAGAGCTCGCGCGGAGCCTCCGCTCAGGGGCGGCTCTCAGGTAGGGTAATGCGGCTAGTTCAGCTAATCCGCAGTGGAAGGTTGCACCATGACCGATCAACCGCCGCCCTCCTCGCCGCCCGAACCACCTGGTGGCTACGAACTGCCCTCCGGCGGGCATGAACCCACTCCTTCCGCGCCGGGCGCCTCGTACCCTCCACCACCGCCGCCCGGCGGCGGTTACCCCCCACCTCCGCCGGCTGCCGGTGGCTACGCGCCGCCGCCGCCCGGACCGGCGGTCCGAGCGCTGCCGACAGACTCCTACACGCCGTGGCTCACCCGGGTAATCGCGCTGATCATCGACTACCTGCCCTACGCGATCGTGCAGGGCATCGGCACCGGAATCATGTACGCCACCCAGACGTCGTCCTGCGTCACCGATATCACGCAGTACGACGTCAGCCAGTACTGCGCCAGCCAGCCCTCGATGATCGGCCAGTTGCTGCAATGGCTCGCGACGCTGGTGGGCTTGGCCTACTGGATCTGGAACCGTGGCTACCGCCAGGGCACCACCGGCTCGAGCCTCGGCAAGACGGTGATGAAGATCAAGGTGGTCAGCGAGACCACCGGGCAGCCGATCGGTTTCGGATTGTCCGTCGTGCGCGACCTCGCCCACTTCGTCGACGCGGTCATTTGCCTCATCGGTTTCCTGTTTCCGTTGTGGGACGCCAAACGGCAGACCTTCGCCGATAAGATCATGACAACGGTGGTCCTGCCGGTCTGACGGAGTGCGAGTGCGCCTGACGTGATCGTGCGTCGCTCACTAGGCTGATCCTTGATGAGCGAGAACCGTAACGGACACGACGGAATCCAAGGACTGGCCACCAAGGCCATCCACGCCGGCTATCACCCGGATCCGGCTACCGGGGCAGTGAACGCGCCGATCTATGCCAGCAGCACGTTCGCCCAAGACGGTGTCGGTGGGCTGCGCGGTGGGTTCGAATACGCGCGCACCGGCAACCCGACCCGGGCCGCGCTGGAGGCCTCGCTGGCGGCCGTCGAAGGCGGCGCATTCGGGCGAGCGTTCAGTTCCGGCATGGCCGCAACCGACTGCGCCCTGCGGGCGATGTTGCGTCCCGGCGACCATCTGGTCATCCCAAATGACGCCTACGGCGGCACATTTCGCTTGATCGACAAGGTCTTCAGCCAGTGGAACGTCGGGTATACGCCGGTGGCGTTGTCCGACGTCGATGCGGTGCGGGCCGCGATCACGCCACAGACCCGGCTGATTTGGGTGGAAACACCGACCAATCCACTGCTGTCCATCGCCGATATTGCGGCCATTGCCGAATTGGCGGCCGCGAATAACCCGGTGAAAGTGTTGGTGGACAACACTTTTGCCTCGCCCGCGCTGCAGCAGCCGTTGGCGCTGGGCGCCGACGTCGTGCTGCATTCGACCACCAAGTACATCGGTGGCCACTCCGACGTGGTGGGCGGCGCGTTGGTCACCAACGACAATGCACTCGACGATGCCTTCGCTTTTCTGCAGAACGGCGCCGGCGCGGTGCCGGGCCCGTTCGACGCCTACCTGACGATGCGCGGCCTGAAAACGTTGGTGCTGCGGATGCAGCGGCATAGCGAAAACGCTTTGGCCGTAGCGGAATTCCTCGCCGGGCAGCCATCGGTGAGTACGGTGCTGTATCCGGGTCTGCCCACCCATCCCGGGCACCATGTCGCCGCACAGCAGATGACGGGCTTCGGTGGCATGGTGTCGGTGCGGATGCGCGGCGGCCGCGCGGCCGCCGAAAAGCTGTGTGCCGGCACGAAGGTTTTCATCCTGGCCGAATCGCTGGGCGGGGTCGAGTCGCTGATCGAGCACCCCAGCGCGATGACCCACGCGTCAACGGCCGGTTCGCAACTGGAAGTACCCGACGACCTGGTGCGGCTTTCGGTCGGCATCGAGGATGTCGTCGACCTGCTGGCCGATCTCGAACAAGCCCTGGGCTAGTTCGCGGTCGAACTAGGAGTGATACGGCTCCGCGCTGATCAGCGTGACCTCGACGGTGTTGCCGTTGGGCACGGTGTAGCTGCGGGTCTCACCGACCTTGGCGTCGATCAGCGCCCCGCCCAGCGGTGAGAGCGGCGAGAACACTTCGAGCTTGCCTTCGTTAACGCCCTCCTGGCGGGTGGCGATCAGGAACGTCTCGGTGTCCGACTTGTCACCGTTGTAGTAGACCTTCACCACCGAACCGGGCAGCGCGACGCCGGACTGCTTGGGCGCCTCGCCGACCTTCGCGCTGTTCAGCAGGTCCTGCAGCTGGCGGATGCGGGCCTCTTGCTGGCCCTGCTCGTCACGGGCGGCGTGGTAGCCGCCGTTCTCGCGAAGGTCGCCCTCTTCGCGGCGGTCGTTGATTTCCGCGGCGATGACGGGACGATTCGCGATCAGCTGATCGAGCTCCGTCTTCAGTCGGTCATGTGACTCCTGGGTCAGCCAGGTCACCTGAGTGTCCGTCATCTTGTCGTGCTCCTCGTCCTGTCGTTTCGCGTAGCCGCGTAAGTTTCTGCACTCCATTAAGGGGAGTGTCTAGGTTTCCACCCCTTGCTGCCATTTTGTTGGGCTGATGGCCGCTAATGCAGCAATACACGGTCCCAGCCGGAACCGTGCATTCATCCATGTTACCACCGAGGAAACAGCCGATGACATCATTTGAGGTTCGCCTTTGTGACCGATCAGGCTGCGCGCAGGTAGCTGGGCACGTCGGTGCCGCATCCGTAAATGTCCGCCATCGCCGGCGGCTGCGAAGACTTCACGATGGTCGTGACCTGCACCGTTGCCTGCGTGGAGGGCGGGACCTTGACCTCTCGTCGGCCCGTCTCGCTGCCGTCCTTCGCGCGGACGCGCACGATGCAGTCCACCGGCCGGGACGGATCGGATCGCGTCACGCTGATCGTGACCGAGGCCGTTTCGGCGTCGATCACCTGGTAGCCGCCCAGCGAACCCGAAACGTCGCTGGTGGCCAGCCTTTGGTAGCCGACGAACGCGACGCCGATGCCCGCAACCAGGGCCAGCACACCCAGCGCGATGGCCACCCGGCGTCGCGAGGCCGTAGACAGTCGCGAACGCCCGTAGCGGGACTCGGGACGCGGAATGGAAGTTTCGATCATGGGAGTTTCACGTGTTCAGTGTGGCTGCCGGCGGGGGCCGACAGCATGCAACATGGGAGAACTGGAATTATATGGTCCTTATAGGCTTCGAAGGGAGACCGGCGGACCGACAAGGGGACACGTGAGCGAACTGCGGCTGATGGCGGTGCACGCCCACCCCGACGACGAGTCCAGCAAGGGCGCGGCCACGCTTGCCCGGTATGCCGACAAGGGTCACCGCGTGCTGGTCGTGACACTGACCGGCGGTGAGCGCGGCGACATCCTCAACCCGGCGATGGATCTGCCCGACGTGCAAGAGCACATCACCGAAATTCGTCGTGACGAGATGGCGAAAGCCGCCGAAATTCTCGGCGTCGAGCACACCTGGCTCGGTTTCGTCGATTCTGGTCTACCCAAGGGTGATCCGCCACCGCCGCTGCCCGACGGCTGCTTCGCGCTGGTGCCGTTGGAGAAGTCCGTCGAGGCGCTGGTACGCGTGGTCCGCGAGTTCCGGCCGCACGTGATCACTACCTACGACGAGAACGGCGGCTACCCGCATCCGGATCACATTGCCTGCCATCAGGTTTCGGTCGGTGCCTACGAGGCGGCGGGCGACCATGCCCGTTTCCCGGATGCTGGTGAACCCTGGACGGTGTCCAAGCTGTACTACGTCCATGGCTTCCTGCGTCAGCGGATGCAGTTGTTACAAGACGAATTCGCCAAAAATGGCGAAGAGGGCCCGTTCGGCAAGTGGCTGAAGCACTGGCAACCCGAGCACGATCCTTTCGAGTCCCGGGTGACGACGCGGGTGGAGTGCTCGGAATATTTCAGCCAGCGCGACGATGCGCTGCGCGCACACGCCACGCAGATCGACCCGAAAGCCGAGTTCTTCGCCGCCCCGATCGCCTGGCAGCAGCGACTATGGCCGACCGAGGAATTCGAGTTGGCTCGCTCGCGCGTCCCCGCCCCGCTGCCCGAGGACGACCTGTTCGCCGGAATCGAGAATCACGCGTGAGCCACCTTTTACTCACGCTGATCGCTGACGTCGCACCGCAGCACACCGGGCCCGATTTCGGCAAGGCCAGCCCGATCGGGCTGCTGGTCGTCGTGCTCTTGTTGATCGCCACCTTGTTCCTGCTGCGCTCGATGAATCGGCAACTGAAGAAGGTGCCCGATTCGTTCGATCCCACGCACCCCGAACCCGATCAGGCCGCCGATGAGGGCACCGATGCGGTCAGATCACCCCCTGACGAAGCACCCGGGCCCACGAACGGATCCACCAGGCCGTCAGGACCCGGCGATGAGCCCGGCTGAGTCGTCTTCGGTCAACACCCTCGGGCTGGCGACGAGCCCCTATTTGCGTCAACACGCAGACAACCCGGTGCACTGGCAGCAGTGGACGGCGCAGGCCATGGCCGACGCGGCGGCGCGCGATGTGCCGATCCTGCTTTCGATCGGTTATGCCGCCTGCCACTGGTGTCACGTGATGGCCCACGAATCGTTCGAGGACGATGAGGTGGCCGCCGCGATGAACGCGGGATTCGTCTGCGTCAAGGTCGACCGCGAGGAACGGCCGGACATCGACGCGGTCTACATGAACGCCACCGTTGCACTCACCGGGCAAGGCGGCTGGCCGATGACATGTTTCCTGACGCCCGACGGCAGGCCCTTCTTCTGCGGCACTTACTATCCGAAAGTCGGTTTTCTGCAACTTCTTTCGGCCGTCACTGAGACATGGCAGCAGCGCCGCGACGAGGTCGAGGAGGCGTCGGACCATATCGCCGGCGAGTTGCGCAAGATGTCGTCCGGACTGCCGGGTGGCGGCCCTGCCATCGGGCCGGAGCTGTGCGATCAGGCGGTCGCCGCAGTGCTGGCCGACCAGGACACGGTGCGTGGCGGGTTCGGCGGTGCGCCCAAATTCCCGCCGTCGGCGATTCTTGAAGCGCTGCTGCGCAACTACGAGCGCACCGGATCGCCGGCAGCGCTAGAGGCCGTCGAACGCGCCGGCAACGCGATGGCCCGCGGCGGCATCTACGACCAGCTCGCCGGCGGTTTCGCCCGATACAGCGTCGACAACGCTTGGGTAGTACCGCATTTCGAGAAGATGCTGTACGACAACGCGCTGCTGCTGCACGCCTACGCGCACTGGGCCCGGCGCACCGGCGACCCGTTGGCCCGCCGCGTCACCGCGCAGACCGCGCAATTTCTGCTCGACGAGCTGGCCGACGGCGCCATGTTCATCTCGTCGCTGGACGCCGACGCCGACGGCCGCGAGGGCTCGACCTACGTCTGGACGCCGCAACAGTTGACCGACGTGCTCGGCCCCGACGACGGCCGCTTCGCCGCTGAGGTTTTCGCGGTTACGCAATCCGGCACCTTCGAACACGGGACGTCGGTGCTGCAGTTGCCCGGCGACCCGGACGATCCACAACGGCTGGAACGGGTGCGGACCGCGTTGCTGGCCGCCCGAGCCACCCGGACCCAGCCGGGACGCGCTGCCTTGGTCGTCACGTCGTGGAACGGGCTGGCGATCACCGCGCTGGCCGAGGCCAGTGTGGCCCTCGAAGAACCCGAGTTGGTCCGCGCGGCACGACGCTGCGCGACGGCGCTGCTGGACACTCATGTCGTCGACGGCCGACTGCGCCGGGCCAGCCTCGGCAGAGTGGTCGGCGACAGCGCCGCCATCCTGGAGGACCACGCGATGCTGGCCACCGGACTGCTGGCGCTCTATCAACTCGACGCCGAAGACGTCTGGCTGACTGCGGCGTGCGGGCTGCTCGACACCGCGTGCGCGCATTTCGCCGATCCGCGCCAACCCGGGCGCTGGTATGACACCGCCGACGATGCCGAGCAGCTGATGCTCCGGCCGTCAGACCCGCTGGACGGAGCTACCCCGTCGGGCGCGTCGACGATCACCGAAGCGTTGCTGACCGCGGCGCATCTGGTCGACAGCCGCAACGCGCCGCGGTATCTGCAAGCGGCGACCGAGGCCCTGACCGCGCATTCGGCATTGCTGGCGCAGGCCCCACGGTCGGCCGGGCATTGGCTGGGCGTGGCCGAAGCCGCGATCCGCGGGCCGCTGCAGGTCGCGGTCGCCTGCAGCTCGCCGCGCTCACCGCTGCTGCTCGATGCTCGCCGGTTCGCGCCGGGTGGAGCGATCGTGATGGGCGGCAAGATGGACTCGTCGGCGCTGCTGGTCGGCCGGGACCGAGTGCACAGTGCCGACGCCGCCTACGTGTGCCGCGGACGTCTGTGCGACCTGCCCGTGACGCGGTCGGCCGACCTGGCCGCCGCCCTGGGCGTCCCCGCGCGGTAGCGCCGATTCAGAAGACGACGAACCACATCGCGATGTAGTGGCAGATCGCCGCTACCGCGGTGCAGGCGTGGAAGAACTCGTGATAGCCGAACGTCGACGGCCAGGGGTCGGGCCAGCGCAGCGCGTAGAGAATGCCGCCGATGCTGTACAGCGCACCGCCGACGAACAGCAGCACCATCGCGGCCACGCCCGCGTTGTGCAGGATCTCGCCGGTGTACCAGACCGCTACCCAGCCCAGCAGGATGTACAGCGGCACGCCCACCCACCGCGGCGCCGACGGCCACAACATCTTCAGCAGGATTCCAGCCGACGCGCCGCCCCACACGATCCACAACACCACGTGCCCGTCGCGACCCGGCAGTGCCAAAAGCGCGAACGGGGTGTAGCTGCCGGCGATGAACACGAAGATCATCGAGTGGTCGGCCCGCCTCATCCATTTCTGAGCGGTGGCCGACTGCCAGCGGACGCGGTGATAGGTGGCGCTGACGGTGAACATGATGATGGTGGCGAAGGTGTACAGCAGCGTGGCCAGCCCGGCGCGGGTGGATCCCACCGCCCACGACACCGCGACCAGCGAGGCGCCCGCGAAGACGGCGGTGCCGGCGGAATAGACGTGAATCCAGCCGCGGAATCGCGGCTTGGTCAGTACTCGGGCCACACCATCGACAAGGTGCTGCGCGGCGTTGGCCGCGACCCCCTGCGATTCGGGTTCCGGGTCGGTGGCCGTGGTCGTCGAGCCGCTCATGTCTCCTGTTGCCTTGTTCAAGGTGGGTATGCCTGACATCGATAGACACTAGTCGGCACCGGCCGGGGAGTGTCCTTTCAGCGGCAGCGACGTCGGCGAAAATCTGCCCGAGAATTACTTGCCGCCCACAGTAGTGTGGAGCTTCGTGGAGATTATCCCGCCGCGGCTCAAGGACCCGCTGTATCGCGTCTACGAGCTTCGGCTGAGGCAAGGCCTGGTTGCCTCGAAGTCCCAGCTTCCGCGGCATATCGCGGTGCTATGCGATGGGAATCGGCGGTGGGCCCGCGACGCGGGATACGACGACGTCAGTTACGGCTACCGGATGGGCGCGGCCAAGATTGCCGAGATGCTGCGCTGGTGCCAGGAAGCCGGCGTCGAAATGACCACGGTCTATCTTCTGTCCACCGAAAACCTGCAACGCGATCCCGACGAGCTTGCCGGGCTGATCGAAGTCATCACCGACGTCGTCGAGGAGATCTGTGCACCGGCCAACCGCTGGAGTGTGCGCACGGTGGGCGACCTGGAACTGCTGGGCGACGAGCCGGCCCGCCGGTTGCGGGGCGCGGTCGAGTCCACGCCCAGCGTCGCGCCGTTTCATGTCAATGTGGCGGTCGGTTATGGCGGCCGGCAGGAGATCGCCGGCGCGGTGCGTGCGCTGTTGAGCAAGGAACTCGCCAATGGCGCCACCGCCGAGGAACTGGTCGACGCGGTGACCGTCGACGCCATTTCCGAGAACCTCTACACCTCCGGGCAGCCCGACCCCGACCTGGTGATCCGCACGTCGGGCGAGCAACGGCTGTCCGGGTTTCTGCTGTGGCAGAGCGCCTATTCGGAGATGTGGTTCTGCGAAACGCACTGGCCGGCGTTTCGCCGCGTCGACTTTCTGCGCGCCTTGCGCGACTACACCCGGCGGGATCGCCGGCACGGCAAGTAGTCGGCCAAGGCGCTCAAGCGGCAGGTCACCCGCGTGCCACACTGGGTAGATGGCTGCACTGTCGGCGGTGGTGTTCACGCTGAGTGCCTGGCTGGGCCTGTATCTGGCGGCCCGTGATCCGCGTAAACCCGTCCTCGCGCTGGCGGCGATTGGACTGTGCGGCTTCGCGCTCGTGGTGGGGCTGGATGCGGTTCGGACCGCCAATCCCGCGCATGCCCAGCTGCTGAGTCGAGTCGAGATCTACCTGACGGCCATCCCCGGCGTGGCGTGGTTCGCGGTGCTCGTCGAGCTGTCCCGGCCCAGCGACGGCGGGCGGACGCGCACCCGCGAGTTGTTGCTGGTGGCCGGGGTTGCCGCGCTGACCCTGTTCGGAGCGATGATGGCCGGCAGTGTGGAGGGGCCGCTGCGGCCAGGTCACTGGGTGATGTTCGCAGTGATCTCGATATCGACCCTCGGCGCGATGGCGGTCGCGTTGCGCCGCCCGCGGCGGCCGAGGCCGGCCGTGGGACTCGCCATTACCGCGACCCTGTTCTTTGCATTGGCCAATGCGATCCTGATCATTCCGCTGGGCCTGGTGCCCAGCTGGGTTGCGCTGGCGTCGACGAGTTGCGACGTCCTCGCGCTCGGGCTTGCCGTCGCGCTGTGGGACGCATTTGATGAGGGCCAGGCGCTGCGCAACCACATGCTGCGCTCGTTCGCCGGTTCGGTGGCGGTGGCGGTGCTCTTCGGCGGCCAGGCGCTGATCGGGTTGGCGGTGACCCGCGACGACCCCGCCGCGCAGACCGCGCTGACCGTGCTGCTGTTCACCAGCCTGGCGATCGCGATCACCGTGCAGGTGCTCGCGGATCCGCTGGCCGGTGTCCTCGACCGGCTCGCGTTCTGGAAATCGCCTGCGCTGCGGGCGGATCGGGCCGTGCTGCGACATACCGGGGCGGCCCTGCCGCTGCGGCAGGAGTACCCGCTCGGCGACGTCGGCGACGTCACCTTCGTCAGGCTCACCCGCCGTGCGCTAGGCCACTACGGCGACCTGAGCAAGCTGGTCGCGAGCCCGTTGACGGCGTTGCCGGTGATCGACGAGCGGCTGACCGCCCGCGGCGCACCCGACCATCCGGTCGAACGGGCCAACGAACTCAAGGCCCTGCTCGCCGACGGCATTTCGCGGCTGAAGCCCCGCGAAGGTGGCGACTTCGGCACCACCGAAGAATGGCGGTACTACAACTCGCTGTATTTCCCCTACGTCGTCGGGGTGCGCGCTTACGCGCAGAACGCCACCGCCTCGGGTCTGGATCCGACCGCTCGGCAGGCGTGGCAGTGGTTTGTGACGGAGGTCCCACAGCGCTCGCTGCACAACTGGCAAAATGCCGCGGCCCGGCTGATCGCCGCCGATCTTCGCGGGCGCGTCGCCGTCCCTACCGAGTAGCTCGACGCCGCCGCGGGCGCGCTTGCGCCCGAGCCTTATCTGTACAGCCATCAGCGTTATTCGGCTGACAACGCCGGTTGTAATGGCCCCGCGGCCCATCTTCGGGTGGACTGGCAACGAATGCGTTAGGTGCGGCCGGCCGGCCGGCACGTGCCATCCCGAGTCTGCCAGGGGGACTTATGTTTTCGCCGACCCTTCCGCCCGCCCAATTTGCGCGGATTGCCGAGATCGTCCGGCACCGCGTCGGTCGGCTGCACCAACGCATGGTTCCACCGCCTGCCGCGATGCTGGAAATGATCACGAATGCCTGGTCAGCGCAAGCGATTACCGCGGCAGCCGACCTCGGCATCGCCGACGTGCTGGCCAAGCAGCCGATGAACGCTGACGAGTTGGCCGAAGCGGTCGATGCGGACGCCGACACGGTCGTCCGTCTGATGAGGGCGCTGATATCGCGAGGCATTTTTCGGCTGCGCCGGGACGGGCGCTATGGCCTCACCCCACTGGCGGACACACTGCGCAGCGACAGCGATGCCTCGCTGCGCGCGTTCGCCCGGTTCGTGGGCTCACCGCAGGAGCGGGAGCACTGGAGCCACATGACCGACTCGATCCGCACCGGCCGGGCCGTTGTCCCCGAGATACGCGGCAAATGCATTTTCGAGTATTTCGCCGAGCAACCCGAACTCGACGAGATCTTCAACAACGCGATGACTGACCTCTCCGAACTCGAAATTCCCCCGATCGTCGCGGCCTACGACTTCAGCCGCTATTCGACGATCGTCGACGTCGCCGGTGGGCACGGTCGGTTGTTGGCCGCGATCTTGAACGCCACGCCACACGCCCGGGGGATTCTGTTCGACCAGCCGCACGTCGTCGCGGACGCAGCACCGCTACTCAAGCAGCATCGGGTCGCTGACCGGGTGAAGCTGGTCGATGGTTCCTTCTTCGAGTCTGTCGCCGACGGTGGCGACGCCTACCTGCTCAAGCACATCATCCACGACTGGCCCGACGACGAAGCCGTACAGATTCTCGGCAACATCCGGAAGGCCGCCGGGGTCGGAAAGCATGTCCTGATCGTCGAATTCGTCATTCCACGGCACGACCGCGAATTCCCCGGCCACTGGATGGACTTGGAAATGCACATCGGGGCCGGGGCCCGCGAGCGTACCGCCTCCCAATACGGCCGGCTCTTGAGCCGTGCGGGCTTCCGGCTGACGCGGGTGGTCGAAACGGCCTCACCGATCAGCATTGTCGAAGCAGTCGCTGTCTAACACTGAATCATCAAGGAGTACCTATGTTTTCGGTTAAATTCCCACAGACCGAGGTTATGCAGATCGTCGGCATCGCTCGGCATCATCTCGGTCGGCTACACCAACGCATGGTCCCGCCGCCGGCGGCGATGGTGGAATTGGTCATGAGTGCGTGGGCGGCGCAAGCGATTACCGCCGTGGCAGATCTGCGTATCGCCGACGCGCTGGCGAACGGACCGTTGTCGGCCGACGAGTTGGCCGACGCGGTCGACGCCGATGCCGACAGCCTCGCGCGCCTGCTGCGGGCGTTGATCGGCCGTGGCGTCTTCCGTCAGCTGCGCGACGGGCGCTATGCCCTCAACCCGCTTGCGGAAACGCTGCGCAGCGACAGCGAGGTATCGATGCGAGGCTTCGTCCGGTTTCTCGGCGCCCCCGAGCATCGGGAGCACTGGAGCCACTTGACGACCGCTATCCGCACCCGCCGGGCAGTCGTTCAAGAGATGCGCGGCAAACCGATCTTCGATTATCTGGCTGAGGAAAAGGAATTCGACGAAGTTTTCAACGACGCCATGACCAGTGCGTCCGAACTCGCGATCGCGCCGGTTGTCGCGGGCTACGACTTCAGCCGCTATTCGACGATCGTGGACGTCGCCGGTGGGCACGGTCGGTTGTTGGCCGCGATCTTGAACGCCACCCCGCAGGCTCGGGGGATTCTGTTCGACCAGCCGCACGTCGTCGCGGACGCGGCACCGCTACTCAAGCAGCATCGGGTGGCCGACCGGGTCCGGGTGGCCGAGGGGTCATTCTTCGAGACGATCACCGAGGGCGGCGACGCCTACGTCCTCAAACACATCGTTCATGACTGGCCCGACGACGAGGCGCTGCAAATCCTGCGCAATGTTCGTAAGGCGGCCGGGGCCGGTAAGCATGTGCTGCTCGTCGAAATGGTGCTGCCCGGCCACGATCGCGACTTTATGGGCAACTGGCTTGACCTGGAAGTGCTGGTCGAATTCGACGCACGCGAGCGGACCGCCGCCGGATATGCCGAATTGTTGAATCGTGCCGGGTTCCGCATGACACGGGTGGTGCCAACGGCATCGGTGTACAGCGTCGTCGAAGCCGTCGCCGTCTGAATCCCCATTCGCCGCCGATTTTGGGAATACCTGGATGCGATCCCTCGTCATTTCTTCCGTGGCAGGAGTTGGCAGTGCCACGAGTCGATATGGCAGTGCTCCGGCGGCACGCTCAAACCAGTTCGACACAAAACGCCATCGCGAGGAGTAATCAAATGTCCGTTGTCACTGGCATACCGAATAGACACATGTACGACTCGACGGAATCGTTGTTGCGTTTCGCGATGCGTGCAGACGGCACTTTGACCGGGCTGTTCGGTCTGGCCATCGCCGTCATCGCCGACCTGAACTCCGATCTGGAATACGCCCTGGGCGCTCTGTTCGTGGTCTACGGCCTGGTGGTGTACAGCCTGACGGGGTTGGCGGACCTGCGCGGCGTTGGTGTCGGTGTCATCGTGGCCAACATCGTGTTGACCCTGGGCGCCCTGGTGGCCGTCGAAGCAGTCCCCATGTCCGCGGCCGGGGTGGCCGCCACGCTGGCCACCGGCGTTTACGCCGCGGGCTTCGCGTGGCTGCAATACCTGGGAGTGCGTCGGCTCCAGACCGCCTAGCTCCCCATCCCGCCGGTGCGGGGCGCCTCCGCGGCCACGGAGCGTCGCCCCGCTCCGGCCTGCTGGGGGCCTTTACAGCTTGCGCAACCGCAACCGGTTGATGGAGTGGTCGGCGTCTTTGCGTAGCACCAGGGTCGCGCGCGGACGGGTGGGGAGAATGTTCTCGACCAGATTGGGCCGGTTGATCGACCGCCAGATCTCACGCGCGGCGGCGACTGCCTTGGTGTCGTTGAGGGCCGAGTAGTGGTGGAAGTGCGATTCCGGGTCGGCGAAGGCCGTGCCGCGCATGGCCAGGAACCGCGAGACGTACCACTGTTCGATGTCTTCGATCCGGGCGTCCACGTACAGCGAGAAGTCGAACAGGTCCGACACCATCAGCGTCGGACCGGTCTGCAATACGTTGAGACCTTCCAGGATCAAGATGTCTGGATGCCGAACCACGTGTTTGGCCCCGGAGATGATGTCGTAGCGCAGGTGTGAGTACACCGGTGCACACGCGTAGTCCGAGCCCGATTTGACCGAGGTGACGAACCGCATCAGCGCCCGGCGGTTGTAGCTCTCCGGAAAGCCTTTGCGGTGCATCAGGTTTCGTCGGTCTAGCTCGGCATTCGAATAGAGGAAGCCGTCGGTGGTCACCAAGTCGACCCGCGGGTGGTGATCCCAGCGCGCCAGCAACGCCTGCAGCACACGGGCGGTGGTCGATTTCCCGACCGCCACGCTGCCGGCCACGCCGATGATGAACGGCACCGGCCGGTCCGGGTTCTGCTGCGGCTCACCGAGGAATTCCGAAGTGGCAGCGAACAATCGCTGCCGGGCCGCGACCTGAAGATGGATGAGCCGGGCCAGCGGCAGATACACCTCTTCGACCTCTAGCAGGTCGATCTGCTCGCCGAGACCACGCAGGCCGACAAGTTCCTCTTCAGTGAGGGCCAGCGGCGTCGACATGCGCAACGCGCGCCACTGCTTTCGGTCGAACTCCACATAAGGGCTCGGCTCGCTCAGCCGGGGCATAGTGCAAGTGTGGCAGGGGCGATAGCACGCCGGACGGCTGGGCTGGCTTAAACCGTCGCTCGTTAGACTGGGGCTCGTGACTGCCGCACCTGATGCCCGTGTTTCCACGTCCCTGATGTCTGCCCCGCTCGCCGAAGTCGACCCGGATATCGCCGAGCTGCTCGGCAAAGAGCTGGGCCGGCAACGCGACACCCTCGAGATGATCGCGTCGGAGAACTTCGTACCGCGCTCGGTGCTGCAGGCCCAGGGCAGCGTGCTGACCAACAAATACGCCGAGGGATTGCCCGGCCGGCGCTACTACGGCGGCTGCGAGCACGTCGATGTCGTGGAGAACATCGCCCGCGACCGTGCCAAGGCGTTGTTCGGTGCCGACTTCGCGAACGTGCAGCCGCACTCCGGTGCGCAGGCAAATGCGGCGGTGCTGCACGCCCTGATGTCACCCGGGGAGCGGTTGCTGGGTCTGGACTTGGCCAACGGTGGGCACCTGACGCACGGAATGAAGCTCAACTTCTCCGGCAAGCTCTACGAGAACGGCTTCTACGGTGTCGACCCGACGACGCATCTCGTGGACATGGACGCGGTGCGCGCTCAGGCGCTCGAATTCCGCCCCAAGGTGATCATCGCCGGCTGGTCGGCCTACCCGCGGATTCTCGACTTCGCGGCGTTCCGGTCGATCGCCGACGAGGTCGACGCCAAGCTGTGGGTGGACATGGCCCACTTCGCGGGCCTGGTCGCAGCCGGACTGCACCCCTCTCCGGTGCCGCACGCGGACATCGTCTCCACCACCATTCACAAGACGCTGGGTGGCGGGCGCTCCGGGATGATCCTGGGGAAGCAGGAATACGCCAAAGCCGTCAACTCAGCGGTGTTCCCCGGCCAGCAGGGCGGCCCGCTGATGCACGTGATCGCGGGCAAGGCTGTCGCGCTGAAGATCGCCGGCACCCCTGAATTCGCCGAGCGCCAGCAGCGCACGCTGTCCGGCGCCCGGATCCTCGCCGATCGTCTATTGGCAACCGATGTCGCCAAGGCCGGGGTATCGGTGGTCAGCGGTGGCACTGACGTCCACCTGGTGCTGGTCGACCTGCGCAACTCCCCGCTCGACGGGCAGGCAGCCGAGGATCTGCTGCACGAGGTCGGCATCACGGTCAACCGCAACGCCGTACCCAACGACCCGCGGCCACCGATGGTGACGTCTGGTCTGCGGATCGGGACCCCCGCGCTGGCTACCCGCGGCTTCGGCGACGCCGAGTTCACCGCGGTGGCCGACGTCATCGCCACCGCGTTGGCGGCCGGCACCTCGGCCGATGTCACGGCGCTGCGAGACCGGGTGACCCGGCTTGCCCGGGAGTTCCCGTTGTACGACGGACTCGAGGACTGGGCATTGGTCGGTCGCTGACGCGACACACCGCCGCGACGCGGCGCGGCCTGTTTTATTAAACCTGTGTCTATCGGTTACAGTTACCGCATGGCACAGAAACCTGTCGCTAACGCGCTGACCCTGGAACTCGAGCCGGTCGTCGAGGCGGAGATGGACCGCCACCTGTCCACCGACGACATCTGGTTCGCTCACGACTACGTGCCGTTCGACCGCGGCGAGAACTTCGCCTTCCTCGGCGGCCGCGACTGGGACTCGTCCAGCATGACGCTGCCGCGGCAATTCACTGACGCCTGCGAGATCCTGGTGCTGCTCAAGGACGACTTGGCCGCTCATCACCGCGAGCTTGTCGAACACTTCATTCTCGAGGACTGGTGGGGCCGCTGGCTGGGCCGCTGGACCGCCGAAGAGCATCTGCACGCCATCGCGCTGCGCGAATACCTGGTGGTGACCCGCGAGGTCGACCCCACCGCCAACGAAGAAGCCCGCGTTCAATATCTGATGCAGGGCTACCGCGCCGACACTTACACGCAGGTGGAAACCCTGGTGTACATGGCTTTGACCGAGCGCACGCATGCCGTCTTCTGCCGCAACCTGGCTGCCCAGCTCGAAGAGCCGATCTTGGCCGGCCTCATCGACCGGATCGCCCGCGACGAGGCGCGCCACGAGCTGTTCTTCTCCAATCTCGTCGCGCACTGCCTGACTTACACCCGCGACGAGACCATCGCCGCGATCGCCAAACGAGCGGCCGACCTCCAGGCCGTCGGTGCCGACATCCAGGCGTATCGGGACAAGGTGCGCAACGTCGCCGACGCGGGGATTTTCGGTCCCGCCGAACTGCGTCGGGCGATCTCCGATCGCATTACCGAGTGGGGCGTCGCTGGCGAGCCCCAACTGCGGCAGTTCGTCGGCTAAGCCAACCTTCGCGGCGATCACTGCGCTCGCCGTTCTTCACCACCCATCACCACCCCGGCGTCGGCGCGCCTGCGCTGCTGCAAAGCGGCGACGGGAGTAGCGTCATTCTCGATGGTCAGCGTCATGCTCAGCTGCCAGGGCGGCACCTCCCGTCACCACAACGGAAGGACCGGCCCCGGTCCTGGTGTCGCAGTTCCCGCCGACATGCCTGCGCGGGTCCGCGCGGGCTCATCCCGCTCGAGGAGCGCTACGTGACCGAACTCCGGACCTACGTGATCGACACTTCGGTGCTGCTGTCCGACCCCTGGGCATGTAGTCGGTTCGCCGAGCACGAGGTGGTGGTCCCGCTGGTGGTGATCAGCGAACTCGAGGCTAAACGCCACCACCATGAGCTGGGATGGTTCGCCCGGCAGGCGTTGCGATTGTTCGACGACCTGCGGCTCGAACATGGACGACTGGATCAGCCCATTCCCGTTGGGGCGCAAGGCGGTACGCTGCACGTCGAGCTCAACCACACCGACCCGGCGGTGCTGCCGGCCGGTTTCCGCAATGACAATAACGACTGCCGGATCCTGAGTTGCGCGGCCAACCTCGCTGCTGAAGGCAAGCGGGTTACGTTGGTCAGCAAGGACATTCCGCTGCGCGTCAAGGCCGCCGCGGTGGGTCTGGCCGCCGACGAGTACCACGCGCAAGACGTGGTGGTCTCCGGTTGGTCGGGGATGCAGGAGATCGAGACCGCCGCTGAGGACATCGACTCGCTGTTCGCCGACGGCGAGATCGACCTGGCCGATGCTCGAGACCTCCCGTGTCACACTGGAATTCGGCTTCTCGGCGGTACCTCTCATGCGCTGGGCCGGGTCAATGCGGACAAACGTGTCCAGCTGGTTCGCGGTGACCGCGAGGTGTTCGGACTGCGCGGTCGCTCCGCCGAGCAGCGCGTCGCGCTCGACCTGCTGCTCGACGAGTCGGTGGGCATCGTGTCGCTGGGCGGCAAGGCCGGCACCGGTAAGTCGGCGCTGGCGCTGTGCGCCGGCCTGGAGGCGGTGCTGGAACGACGGACCCAGCGCAAAGTGGTGGTGTTCCGCCCGCTGTACGCCGTCGGCGGCCAGGAACTGGGCTACCTGCCCGGCAGCGAGAGCGAAAAGATGGGTCCCTGGGCGCAGGCGGTCTTCGACACCCTGGAAGGGTTGGCCAGCCCGGCCGTGCTGGAGGAAGTGCTATCCCGCGGCATGCTCGAAGTGCTGCCGCTGACCCACATCCGCGGTCGTTCGCTGCACGACTCGTTCGTCATCGTCGACGAGGCGCAGTCGCTGGAGCGCAACGTGCTGCTGACCGTGCTGTCCAGGCTGGGCACCGGTTCGCGAGTGGTGCTGACCCACGACATCGCCCAGCGTGACAATTTGCGGGTGGGCCGCCATGACGGCGTCGCGGCCGTCATCGAAAAGCTCAAGGGTCATCCGCTGTTCGCGCACATCACCCTGCTGCGCAGCGAGCGGTCACCGATTGCCGCGCTAGTCACCGAGATGCTCGAAGAAATCGCCGGCCCGAACTGACGTTTCCGCACCACCCGGCCGCCGGCTTTCGTCGGCACCTTTGGGCTTGAGTGTGCGCTGAAGGCGGGATTTGAGCCGTTTTCCCGCCTCGTGGGCACACTCGGCGCCCACGTCGCACACTCGGGGGTGAGTAGGCTTTTACCGTGCCGAAACGACCCGACAGCCAGGCCTGGCGCTATTGGCGGACCGTGTTCGGTGTCGTGGCCGCCGGCGCGGTGCTGGTGATCGGTGGCCTGACCGGTCACGTGACGCGCGCCGACAACCTGAGTTGCTCGGTGGTCAAATGCGTCGCGCTGACGTTCGACGATGGGCCCAGCCCGTTCGACGAGCGGCTGCTACAAATTCTGAAAGACAATGACGCCAAGGCCACCTTCTTCCTGATCGGCAATAAGGTGGCTGCCAACCCGGCCGGGGCAAAGCGCATCGCCGATGCCGGCATGGAGATCGGCAGTCACACCTGGGAACACCCCAACATGGCGACGATCCCACCAGACGACATTGCCGCACAGTTCGCTAAGGCCAACGATGCGATCAACGCCGCGACCGGGCGGACTCCGACGCTGTATCGGCCCGCCGGCGGGCTGTCCACCCCCGAGGTACGCCAGACCGCCGGCCGTTACGGGCTGTCCGAAATCCTTTGGGATGTAATCCCTTTCGATTGGACAAATGACTCGAACATCGCCGCCACCCGGTACATGCTGATGACGTACATCAAGCCTGGCTCGGTGGTGTTGCTGCACAGCACCTACTCGAGCACCGTCGATTTGGTGTATCAGTTCATTCCGGTGCTCAAGGCCAACGGCTACCGGATGGTGACGGTCAGCGAATTGCTGGGCCCGCGCGCCCCGGGCAGCAGCTACGGCAGCCGGGAAAACGGGCCCCAGGCCAACCAGCTTCACGACATCCCACCCGGTGAGATCCCGACGTTGCCCAATACGCCGTCGCCCAAGCCGATGCCGAACTTCCCGATCACAGACATCGAAGGCCAGAACTCGGGCGGGCCAAATAACGGCGCTTAGCGCACGCGCGGCTACCTTTAGAGGGTGATCAAAGCGGACGGGCTGCGAGGTCGGAGTGGGCGAGGGTCGAGCGCGGCGACATCCGAGCCGCCGCAGCGCAAGTCGGCCCGCAGGCTCTTGATCGAATACGCGATCGACCTTGCCCTGTCCTACATCATCGCCGTCATCGACGTTGCCGCCATCCTGATTCCGCTGCGGGGTCATACTTCCGCCGCCACCAGCGTCGTCTTCGCGGAAAAAGACACCGCCATCGTGGTCTTGCTGGTGGTGCTGGGGATCATCGGTGTCGCGGTGTCCGGCATGGTCAGCCTCACGCCCACGGTGCGCTGGTATGCCGCCGGCGACGAACCCACCACGGCGCAACGGGAAGTCGCGATGCGGCTGGCCGGCCGCCAGACAGGAATCCTGCTGGCGGCCTGGGGCCTGGCCGGCGGCATCTTTGTGTTGGTCAACCTGAGCGGTGGCGCCGCGCTGCTGTTGCCGATGATGCTCGGCGTGCTGCTCGGTGGTCCGGCCGCCGCGGGCACGGGAATGCTGCTCGCGCAACGCACGCTGCGGCCCATCATGGGTGCCGCCACGCGGGGGCAAGAGCCCCGATTGGCGGTGCCGGGAGTGTTCGCACGGTTGGTCATGCTGTGGTTTCTGGTCAGCGCGCTACCGATCGGAGTCGTGGCAACGCTGGTGGTGCTGCGCTCATACGGCTGGCTGATTCAGAAGTCCGCTTCGTTAGACGTGCCCATCCTGGTGGTGTCGCTGGCCGCGGTGTTGCTCGGGCTGCCCACGATGATCCTGACCTCCCGCTCGATTTCGGACCCCATCGGCGAAGTGGTGGACGCGATGGCTCAGGTCGAACGCGGCCACATTGACACCACCGTGGGCGCCTACGAGCGATCCCAAATCGGGCGTCTCCAAACGGGATTCAACCGGATGGTGACCGGGCTTGCCGAGCGCGACCGGTTGCGTGACCTGTTCGGCCGCCACGTCGGGGCCGACGTGGCTCAGCGCGCCATCGAAGAGGGTGCATCTTTATCGGGGGATGTGGTCGAGGCCGCGGTGCTGTTCATCGATCTGGTGGGCTCCACTCAGCTTGCGGAAAGCCGTCCGCCCCAAGAGGTTGCCGACGTGCTCAACGACTTCTTCCGAATCGTCGTCGATGCCGTCGACGAACACCACGGACTGATCAATAAATTCGCGGGCGACGCTGCGCTGGCGATCTTCGGGGTGCCGCTGCGGACCGGCGAGCCGGCATCGGCGGCGCTGGCCACTGCGCGCACGCTGGGCATCCAATTACGCCGGCTCCCCGTGGTCGATTTCGGTATCGGGGTCTCGGCGGGCCGTGTCTTCGCGGGCAACATCGGTGCTGAAAACCGCTATGAATACACGGTAATCGGTGATGCGGTCAACGAGGCCGCACGCCTGGCGGATCTGGCGAAGACCTCGGATCGGCGGATTCTGTGCTCGGCGGCGGCCATCGAACGAGCCGACGAAACCGAACGGGATCACTGGGCGGCGTGCTATTCCACCGTGCTGCGCGGCCGATCGGAGGCCACCCTTGTCTCGGCGCCCGCGGGCCCCGCCTAGGCGCGACTTACTTCGAGACCTTCAGCGAGCCGATCACCTGGTTGAGGATGCCCGCCGAGGCGGTATCTCCGATGGGTGTTGCGCCCAGGAAGATGGTGACCGGCTTGGTGTCAACCGCGATGATGGTTACGGCATCGCCCTTCACATTTCGGGCGGGGTCGGCGATCGTGACGTTGGCGTCCACCCGGGCGGCCTTGATCCCCTCAACCGTCATCGACGACTTTTTGATCGGGCCCAGCGTCGGTGAGGCGTTCGAATAGCCGGGACCTTCGGCCACGCAATTCATCAACTTCGCCGCCTGTGCGGTGACATCCATACTCGGAACAAAATTGCTCACTGCGACCTCGGCCTGCATTACCCACTGGCTGGCTCCCTGCACCTCTTGCGCGAGGCCCACTGCGCCAATCAGATTCGGACTCTGGTCGTCCGAAAACGGCATCCATCCGGGTGCCGCGTTGGCCGGGAACGACAACTTGCCGGCCTTGATCGGGGCGCCGCCCGCCGGCTTGTCGCCACCGGACACGTTCGGGGTGCAATCGGTTGCGGTCTGCCCGGACCCGCTCGGCTGCGACGTCGGCGCGACCGAACTGGTCGAGGGGTTGGCCTTGGGGGACTTGGATCCGTTGCCCAGGCTGAGCACCAGAATCACCACCAGCGCGATGACGCCAAGCACCGCGATACCGGCGACGATCAGCCATGGCATATTCGACCGTGGGCCATTCGGCGGCGGTCCGGGAGGATAGGACCCGGGTGGCCAGCCGGGCGGGAACTGTTGGCCGGGCGGCGGATACGGGTGACCGGGGTAGCCCTGCGCCGATGGGTCCACGCCGCCCGCGGGATTGGTGAACGGACCGGTCGGCGGATAGGGGTACGAGCCGCTTTGCGGCCCCGAGTGGGGGCCGCCCTGCGGATACGGCGGGGGGCCGCCTTGCGGCGGGCCCTGGGGTGGACCGCCCTGCGGAGGACCGCCCCAATAGGGGCCCTGCCCATACGGATTCGCTCCGTACGGATCCTGGCCGTAGGGACCGCCCGGAGGAACCGTCATTGCAGAACCACCCCCACTTAGTTCGCTGGTTTGACCTTGGCCATCGCCAGCACGTCAAGCCGGCGGTCCAACTCCTCGAGCGACAACTTGTCGCCGATCAGGCCGCGGTCGATGACGGTCTGGCGAATCGTCTTGCGCTCCTTGAGCGCTTGCTTGGCCACGGCAGCCGCTTCCTCATAACCGATGGCCGAATTCAATGGTGTCACGATCGACGGCGACGACTCGGCCAACTCGCGCAGGTGCTCGACATTGGCCGACAGCCCGATGATGCAGCGTTCGGCGAACAGCTTTGACACGTTGGTCAGCAGCTTGAATGACTCCAAGACGTTGCGGGCCATCATTGGGATGTAGACGTTGAGTTCGAACGCGCCGGACAGGCCGCCGACGGCCACCGCGGCATCGTTGCCGATCACCTGCGCGGCGACCTGCGTAACCGCCTCCGGCAGAACCGGATTGACCTTGCCTGGCATGATCGAGCTGCCCGGCTGTAGGTCCGGCAGTCCGATCTCGGCCAAACCGGTCAGCGGCCCGGACCCCATCCAGCGGACGTCGTTGGCGATCTTGGTCAGCGACACGGCGATGGTACGCAGCGCGCCGGATGCCTCCACCAGGCCGTCGCGCGCGGCCTGTGCCTCAAAAGAGTTTGCCGCCGTGCGTAGTTCGGACAATCCCGTGGAAGCAACCAGGGCCTCGACAACCTTGGCGCCGAAACCGTCGGGAGCGTTGAGCCCGGTGCCCACCGCGGTTCCGCCGATCGCCAGCTCACCCAGCCGGGGCAGCGTGGCGCGCACCCGCTCGATCCCGGCCTCGATCTGGCGGGCATATCCGCTGAATTCCTGGCCGAGCGTCACCGGCACGGCATCCATCAGGTGAGTGCGGCCGGACTTGACCACGGTGTGCCATTCGCTGGCTTTGGTTGCCAGTGCGTCGTGCAGTATCTCGAGCGCCGGGATGAGATGGCGGACAGCGGCTTCGGTGGCCGCGATGTGGGTGGCGGTCGGGAAGGTGTCGTTGGACGACTGCGACATGTTGACGTCGTCGTTGGGGTGCACCGTGACGCCATTGGCCGCCGCGATGGATGCGATGACCTCGTTGGTGTTCATGTTGGAGCTGGTGCCCGAGCCGGTCTGAAACACGTCGATCGGGAACTGGTCGTCGTGTTTGCCGTCGGCGATCTCAGTTGCCGCCGCGACTATCGCGTCGGCTTTCTCCTTGGCCAGCAGCCCGCGGTCGGAGTTCACCTGGGCGCAGGCGCCCTTCAGCAGTCCCAACGCGCGGATCTGAGTGCGTTCCAGCCCCCGGCCTGAGATCGGAAAGTTCTCCACGGCGCGCTGGGTTTGGGCTCGCCACAACGCTTTTGCGGGCACTCGTACCTCGCCCATGGTGTCGTGCTCGATGCGATATTCGCCGCTTTCGGCCATCAATTAGTTCCTGTTCGTCGGGTTATCGCGGTTACGGCAGGGGGTAGGCAGCGGTGCTGTCGCCGGTGAAGTCGATCGCTGAGTATTCGTTGAGCTTGGAGAGCCGGTGGTAAGCCTCGATCATCCGGACGGTGCCCGACTTCGACCGCATCACGATCGACTGCGTGGTGCAGCCGCCGGGGTAGTACTGCACGCCCTTGAGCAGGTCGCCGTTGGTGACCCCGGTCGCGCAGAAGAAGACGTTGTCGCCGGACACCAGGTCTTCGGTGGTCAGGATCTGGTCCAGGTCGTAGCCGGCATCGACCGCCTTGCGGCGTTCGGCGTCATCGTGCGGCGCCAGCTGCGCCTGGATAGCCCCACCCATGCAACGGATCGCCGCGGCGGCGATGATGCCCTCCGGCGTGCCGCCGATACCGGCCAGCATGTCGGTGCCCGAGTTGGGCCGGCAGGCGGAAATCGCGCCGGCGACGTCGCCGTCGGTGATCAGCCGAATGCGGGCACCGGTGGCGCGGGCATCCTCGATGAGCTGAGCGTGCCGGGGCCGGTCCAGGATGCACACGGTCATGTCCCGCACCGACAGGCCCTTAACCTTGGCGACCGCGCGGATGTTGTCGGCGATCGGCGCGGTGATATCCAGCACGTGCGCGGCTTCGGGGCCGACGGCGATCTTGTTCATGTAGAACACTGCCGACGGGTCGAACATGGCCCCGCGATCGGCTACCGCCAGCACCGAGATCGCGTTGGGCATGCCCTTGCTCATCAGTGTGGTGCCATCGACCGGGTCAACCGCGAAGTCGCAATCCGGGCCGTCACCGTTGCCGACCTCTTCGCCGTTGTAGAGCATCGGCGCTTCGTCTTTTTCGCCCTCGCCGATCACGACGACCCCGCGCATGGAAACCGTGTTGACCAGTTCGCGGATCGCGTCGACGGCCGCGCCGTCACCGCCCTCCTTGTCGCCGCGACCCACCCAGCGACCGGCGGCCATCGCGCCGGCCTCGGTGACCCTGACCAGTTCCAGGGCCAGGTTGCGGTCGGGGGCTTCGCGGCGTGCCCGTACCTGCGGGTCGGGGCCCGCGGTTGCGGTCGAAGACGAACCGGAGCTGCCCGATGCTGTCATGGTTGCTGATTCTCCCAGAAGCAGATCGGCCAGCTGGATCTGGGCTGTGGCTGTTGACAGCGGGCTGGGATACTGCAGGGGTGACCGACGAGCAGCCCAACGCGCAGGAGGCCGGTGAGCCCGTGCCCGCGCCCAGGCCGGCCAAACCGCGGCTGCTCCAAGACGGTCGGGACATGTTCTGGTCGCTGGCACCGCTGGTAATCGGGTGCATCCTGCTGGCCGGCATGGTCGGGATGTGTTCCTTCCGGCCGACCGGGGCGAACAAAGGAGCAATTCCGTCCTACGACGCTGCGACGGCCTTGCGTGCGGATGCTCAGACACTGGGGTTTCCCATCCGATTGCCCTTGCTACCCGCAGGCTGGCAGGCCAACTCCGGCGGCCGCGGCGGCATAGAGAATGGGCGATCCTCGGGTAGCCAACGGCTGAACGCGGCCACCTCGACGGTCGGGTACATCGGCCCGACGGGAATGTATTTGAGCCTGACGCAGAGCAACGCCGACGAGGACAAGCTGGTCGGCTCGATTCATCCTTCGGCGTATCCGACCGGAACGGTCGACGTCTCGGGGACGAACTGGATCATCTACCGCGGATCCGGTGAAAGTGGTGCCGACGCCGAGCCGGTATGGACGACCAGGCTCACCAGCCCGGGTGGTGCCGCCCAGATCGCGATCACGGGTGCCGGAAGCACCGACCAGTTCCGTACGCTGGCGTCGGCGACGCAGTCACAGCCGCCGCTGCCGACAAGCCGATAGGAGCGACTCGCGTGACAGCACCCGAAGCGGACCTCTCAGGATGGGTTGCGGAAGCGTTCACCGGTGGCGGTTATACCCATGACGTCTATCGCAGGGGCACCGGCCCCGGGGTGGTGCTGATCCCCGAGATACCCGGGATCCATCCAGGGGTGCTGGGTCTGGGTAATCACTTGGTGGACAACGGTTTCACCGTCGTCATCCCGTCGCTGTTCGGCGTGCCGGGCCACCCGAAGACCGCCGGGTACACGGCGGGGGTGATCGCGCGGGCTTGTGTGGCAAAGGAATTCGCGGCCTTCGCGACCAACAAGCAGCGGCCGGTGTCGCTGTTCCTCCGCGCGCTGGCCCGTGATCTCAAGGCGTCGGCGGGAGGCAAGGGCGTCGGCGTGATCGGCCAGTGTTTCACCGGCGGCTTCGCGCTGGCCGCCGCGGTCGACGACAGCGTGCTGGCCCCGGTGCTCAGCCAGCCTTCGGTACCGCTGCCCCTTGGCCTGACGCGTCGCAGTGACACCGGACTCAGCGAATCCGAGCTGACCACCATCGCCGACCGCGCTGCCAACGAGGGCTTGTGCGCCATGGGTTTGCGATTCAGCGAGG
Organism: Mycobacterium montefiorense; assembly: GCF_003112775.1. GTDB lineage: Bacteria > Actinomycetota > Actinomycetes > Mycobacteriales > Mycobacteriaceae > Mycobacterium > Mycobacterium montefiorense. The sequence goes on from NZ_BFCH01000019.1 coordinate 101,367, forward strand.
ATTGGATGTCTCCGCGGAATCGATTCACCGCGCTCAAGGACCGCCTTGGAGACGCGTTCGAGGTGATCGAGATCGATTCACGCCCGGGCAACGAACACGGTTTCGGCAAGATGGCGCACTCGGTGCTCACCGACGAGGTCCGTGAACTCGAAGGTCAGCCGGCCTACGAGGCCCGCAAGCGGGTCGTCGAATTCCTTACTGCGCGGCTGACTTAACGCCTGCTCTCGCCTTCCGGCGCGGCAGCCAGCCACGGCGCTTCGGCGCTTCGTCGTCCGGGTTCACCAGCTCGACACCCTGGTAGACCGCCAGGTAGACATCGATGGTCGTGACGATCAGGATCATCACCACCGGCCCGATGACGATGCCCCAGGGGCCGAACATGGCGAGCCCGGCGAACACCGACAGCAGCATCAGCGCCGAATTCAGCCGGGCGTCACGCGGGACCAGGATCGGGCGCAGGAAGTTGTCGATGTTGGTGACTACCAACAGATGCCACAAAATCACGAACGCGCCGCCGAAGATGTTGCCGTAGAAGATCATTCCGATCCCGAACGGAATCGTCACGATGCCGCCGCCCAGCGGAATGATCGACAGCGCCGTTAGCAGGATCGCGAAAATGAAGAAGCCGTGCTGGAATCCGGCGATGTAGATCGACGCGGCGCCCGCGACACCTTGGCATAGCGCGATGACGAACTGACCGAACACGGTGCCGCGTACCATCGCGCCGGTCTTCTTCAGGTATAGATCCGTGACTTCCTCGCCGAGCGGGTTGAGCTGACCGATCAACGTGCGCAGCTTCTCGCGGTGCACCAGTAGTGCGATGAACACATACAAGAAGATTATCGCGTAGGTGACCGCTCCCGCGATCCCGCCGGCGGCGCTCTGCAGGAATTGCAGCAGCCATTGACCGGCGTGCTGTGCTGCGGTGACCATCGCCTTACGCAACATCTCCGGCGTTACCGTGATGTGCAGGAAGGGGATTCGGGCCAGTACGTCATTGACGAGCTGTAGGACTCTGCCGCCGAGTTCGCTTGGATCGGTGGTCTTGACCCAGCCGGAAACGCTGTCGACCATGCGGGTGATCTGGACGACGGCCAAGACAATGAAGAGGCCGACCGGAACGATGACAATGGCCAACGCCGACATCAAAGTGCAGGCGGCCGACAGGCCGGTGCCGAGGCGGCGGTTGAACCGATTGAACAGCGGCGTGAACAAGTACGCTCCGACCGCGGCGACGACGATCAGCACGAAGTAGTCGCGCAAGAAGTACGCGCCGAAAACCAGCGCTATCAGCGTGAAAACCGCGAGGGCGCGCTTCTGAGTGAGCGTGAATTCGGTGTTCATACGAGCCGTCCGCCCTCCACCTCGCCGTTGAGCGCAACCTTAGCCCGAGGCGGTGGTTTTCGGCAGTATCCGCGCTACCGTTTGGCGGCGGCTTTGGCCGCCAGGTCCTCGCGTTCCATCTGCTGGTACAGATCTATGTAGTACGACTGGCACTCGGTCAGCGCCTTCTCGGTGGTGAACAGCGGCTGGTAGCCCAGGTCACGGGAAGCCTTGGCGACCGAGAAGAAGTTGTCCAGGTAGAGCCGCTCGATCGCCAGCGGCTCTAGCAGCGGCGCGGGAATTCCGAACCGGAAGTGCAGCCGCTGCCAGCCGGTCATCGCCGCGCGCACGATGGGCCCGTTGACCCGGATCCGCGGCCATGGTTGCCCGCAGGCCTCCACCACCGGCCGGGCGAACTCGAACATGTTGATCGGTTCGGCGTCGTTGATGAAATACGCCTGACCGGGCGCCGTGCCGCCGGGCACCAGATGCTGGGCGGCCAGGATGAAACCGTGAATCAGGTTGTGCACGTACGAGTTATCCAGGCGGGCCGACTTGCGGCCGATCAGCACCTTGACGTGGCCGGCGATCACGCTCTCGAACAACTTCCTGAACATCGTCTGGTCGCCGCGGCCCCAGATGCCACTGGGCCGGATCGCGCACGTCAGCATGCCGTCAACGCCGTTCTGGGACAACACGTATCGCTCGGCGACCACCTTGGTCTCGGTGTAGAGGTCATTGAATCGAGCAGTGTAGGGCAGGGTCTCGTCGCCGCCGGCGATGTTCTGGCCGCCCATCACCACGCTGTTGGATGACGTGTAGACGAATCGCTGCACACCCGCGGCGCGCCCGGTCTCCACCAGATTCTCGGTACCGCCGACGTTGATGCCAAAGCTGCGCTGGCGATATTCCTCGGTCACCGACGCGCCACCCATCAGCTCGATGATCGCCGCGGTGTGGAACACCGTGTCGATGCCGTCCACCGCCTGAGCGCAGACGGCTTTGTCGGTGATGTCGCCCTGCAGCACCTGCAGCTTCGGATGCGCAGCGAGCGGCGACGGGGCGCGGTCGAAGGAACGCACCGAGTACCCGCGGTCGAGCAAGGTGGTCACCAGGTTGGCGCCGACAAACCCAGAGCCACCGGTGACCAGGACGTGGCCGAGTTCGGTTGTCAATGATGCATCACCCATGCCGTACAGGATAACTGAGACATTGTGTTACTGAAACACGTTCCAATTTTGTAAAGATAGCTCAATAAGTTCTGCGGATTCGGCCGGATTCAGGCCCTGTCGTCCTGTCCGGACGCTAGCGCATCCTCCACGCGCTTGCGGGCGCCAGCTAAGTGTTCTTCACAGCGTTTTGCCAGCTGTTCGCCTCTTTCCCACAGCGTCAGCGATGCATCGAGGTCCAGGCCGCCCTGCTCCAGAAGGCGCACGACTTCGATCAACTCATCCCGGCAAGATTCATAGCCAAGTTGACTAATGGGCGTAACTGATCTGGCGCCGCCGCCGCCGCCGTCGTCGTCGTCAGTGACCATCGGTCAGCCCTTCACTCACCGCAGCTACGGCGCCGTCGGAAACCCGCACCCGCAGCCGGGTGCCGGCCGGCGCCTCGTCCACAGAGCGTAGGACGCGCATGGCACCGGCTGGCTCGGAAGCGGGAACTGTCTGCACCACCGCATAGCCGCGGGCCAAGGTTGCCGCCGGGCCCAGCGTCGCCAGTCGCGCGCCCAGATGGCCGACGCGTTCGGATTCCGCGGCGACCAGCCGGGTGATGTCGCGGCACACCGCCGAGCGGGCGCGGTGGATCTCCTCGGCGCGCGCCGTCAACGCGGTCAGCGGCTCGGCCAGCACCGGGCGGCTGCGCAATTGGGTCAGCGCGCGCTGTTCGCGAGACACCCAATTGCGCAGCGCCTGCGCGCTGCGCCGGCGTAGGTCCTGGATTCCTCGCTGCTCTGCGGCAGTGTCTGGAACCACCCGCTTGGCCGCGTCGGTGGGGGTGGCTGCGCGTAGATCGGCGACCAGATCGCACAGCGGATTGTCGGGTTCGTGGCCGACCGCGCTGATCACCGGCGTGCGACAGGCCGCGATCGCGCGGCACAGCGTCTCGTCGGAGAACGGCAGCAGGTCCTCGACGCTGCCGCCGCCGCGGGCCAGCACGATCACGTCGACGTCGCGGTCGTGGTCGAGTTCGCGTAGCGCCTCGACGATCTGGGCGACCGCGTTGGGTCCCTGCACGGCGGTGTTGCGCACCGCGAAACGCACCGCGGGCCAACGGGTGCTGGCCACCGTGGTGACATCGCGCTCGGCGGCACTGGCACGGCCGGTGATCAACCCAATCATGTTCGGCAGGAAGGGGATTGGCCGCTTGAGTCTCGGATCGAAGAGGCCTTCGGCATCCAGCAGCCGACGCAGCCGGTCGATGCGGGCCAGTAGCTCGCCCACGCCGACAGCGCGAATCTCGGACAGCCGCAATGAGAATGTGCCGCGCCCGGTGTAGAACGAGGGCTTACCACAGACCACCACCTGCGTGCCCTCGACCAATTTGACCGGAGCGTTGAGCACCAGGTCGCGCGGACACGTCACGGTCAGCGACATGTCGGCGGCCGGATCACGTAGCACCATGAACACGGTTTTGGACTGGGCGCGAATGTTGATCTGTGCCAGTTGCCCTTCGACCCAGACGCTTCCCAGCTTGTCGATCCAGCCGGCGACCCTGATCGCGACCGCACGAACCGGGAACGGGTTCTCGACGGAGTTCGCCTCCGAGTTCGCCGCCCGGGTCACTTCGCGGTCGCGCGGGTGATCCTGTTGGCCAGCAACGTCTGAAACGGTGCCCGAGCCTTGGTGGCCTGCTCGTAGGCCAGCAGGGCTTCGAGCTCGTCGACGCCCAGCGATTGCACTCGCGCCCGCAGCTGGGCCAGTGTCAATGTCGGGTAGTCGAGTTCGGCTGCCACCGACGGCTCCGCAATCGACTTCTTCGATTGCGCCGACGGCTTACTTGGGGCGCCCGCATCCAGCGCAGCATCGGCAACCGAGTACAGGGCGAAGCGCCCCTCAGCCCGGCGATCGCCCCCGGCGCCGTCCGGCAATTCGCTGAAAGCCCCATCGATGGCATCGGCCGAGTCTTCGTCGAAGGTGGCCCACTCCGGTTTTTCGTCCTTGGGCGGGAAAATGGATTCCAGGGTCGAGTCGCCCTTGATCACTAGCTCCGCCAGATTCTGCTGAAATCGCATCACGATGTGTGCCGCCTGACTGGCTACCGTCATCGGGTACATCAGGATCGTCTTCGGCAGTCTCATGGTCTCCTCGACGGCGACTGTCGCCGCGCCGACCAATAGTCGAACTCCGTACGGTGCAGTAGCCATGGGTCCAAGATTGCCTTACGCAAGGACGAACTCCAAGCCCAGCGCCGCTAGCTGGCAAGCCGGTGTCGGCAGAAAGTACCCTTGATGTCATGCCGCCGACTGTCGACATGGGGATTCCCGGCGCATCCAGCTCGGTAGCCACCGATCCGGCCGGTAAGCGAGTGCTTCTGGCCGAGCCACGTGGCTATTGCGCGGGTGTGGACCGGGCTGTCGAAACGGTCGAACGCGCCCTGGAAAAGCACGGAGCACCGGTCTACGTCCGCCACGAGATCGTGCACAACCGGCACGTCGTCGACACCCTCGAAAAAGCTGGCGCGGTGTTCGTCGAGGAGACCGATCAGGTTCCCGAGGGCGCGATCGTGGTGTTCTCCGCACACGGTGTCGCGCCGACGGTGCACGCCGCGGCCGCCGAACGCAACCTGCACACCATCGACGCCACCTGCCCGTTGGTCACCAAGGTGCATAACGAGGCCCGGCGATTTGCCCGCAACGACTACGACATCCTGCTGATCGGTCACGAGGGCCACGAGGAGGTCATCGGCACCGCCGGGGAGGCGCCCGACCATGTGCAGCTGGTCGACGGGGTCGCCTCGGTGGATCACGTGACGATTCGCGACGAGAACAAGGTGGTGTGGCTCTCGCAGACCACGCTGTCGGTCGACGAGACCATGGAGATCGTGCAGCGGCTCCGGCAGCGGTTCCCCAAGCTGCAGGATCCGCCCAGCGATGACATTTGCTATGCGACGCAGAACCGGCAGGTCGCGGTCAAGGCGATGGCGCCGGAGTGCGAGCTGGTGATCGTCGTCGGGTCCCGCAATTCGTCGAACTCGGTGCGGCTGGTGGAAGTGGCGTTGAACGGCGGCGCGCAGGCCTCCTACCTGGTCGACTGGGCCGACGATATCGACCCGGCGTGGCTGGAAGGCGTCACCACGGTCGGGGTCACCTCCGGGGCGTCGGTGCCCGAGGTTTTGGTGCGCGGAGTGCTGGAGCGGCTGGCCGAGGCCAGCTTCGACATCGTGCAACCGGTGACGACGGCACAAGAAAGGCTGGTATTTGCGCTGCCCCGAGAAATCCGCTCGCTGCTCTAGGAGCTCGGCACGCCGCGCTTATTCCCAGGACTCGGCCGGGGGTCGTCCCTGCGGCCGGCCATTCGCCCGTGATCGGCCGCGTGGCTCACCGCGGTGCTCGTCCAACGGACCTGACCCGCGGTAGCGGACCTGCGAAATCGGGTGGTGCGTCGAATCCGTGCCGTTCGCGCCGTTCGCGCCGGCATGGCGGCGTCGGGGGTCCGGGGCGGGCTGATAGGATTCGTAAGGCTGATAGGACTGGAACCTGCTGTACGAATCCTGCGAGACGGGCGGTTCGTACCTGTCGTACCCGTCGTAGCGACCGCTGCGTGGCGCCGGGCGCTCGTAGGGACTGCGGCGGCTGCGCGGATCCCGACGGCCTTCGCGCGACTGGGCCCGCTGGTCGGGATCGGTCGGCGGCCGTCGCCGCGTCGGGCGGCGCGGCGGGTCGGCGGGGTCATAGTCACGAGGCGGTGGCTGGCGGCGCCGGCGTGCCCGCTTGTCGGCGGGGTCGTACTCGTCTTCCGGCGACGGGCGGGCGTGCCGGGACCGGCTTCGGGCCGAACTCGTCGCGGGCCTTGCGCTGCGCGCCGCCCGACCGGTTCTCGCCGAGCTCCGCTGCGAGTCGGTGGACGTTTCTTCGTCGTCCTCGTCGTTGGACGACGCGACGCCCAACAGCGAATTCAGTTTCGCGCTGATCGCCCGGACGATGGACGACTGTTCCTTGGTGACAGCGGTCGCGTTGTCCTCGGTCGCGTCGGCCGCCGCGGGCGTTCGCTGCAACGTCGCCAAGTACCACCTGATCAGGCCGATCAGCAACACGACGCCGGCGGTACCCAGCATCAGCGGGAAGCGCTCGATGAGCGGATAGCCGCAGTTGATCAGCAGGTCTTTGAGGCTGCCGATCTTGCCCCCGTGGAACAGCCAGTAGGCACCGGGCACCGCGCAGAAAAGTATCAGCGGCGGCTGGATGATCGCGGTGAACAGGCCTTCTTGGCGTACCGCCAGCACCCCTGCCAAACAGCCCGCTATATAGAAGCCGGCGAAGATGCCGGTCAGCTCCTTGTGGCCGGAGCCGGAGTCGATTCCATATCCGATAGCGGTTGCGGTAATGGCGATGAGCAGCGCTATCCAGGACGGCGCACCCGCGATGCCGGGGTGGATCGAGCGATGGGCAGCTTCTACTGCCGAGGTTCCCCGCTGCGCTGACACATGTAGACCGTACCGGCAATGGGGGAAAACGCCCGTAAATACCTTGTTAGGGCTGCCGGGCGTGCCATCTCACCGCGCACTACCTGATCCGCGGCGCCTGAGCCTGGCGCGGAGCCCTAAACTTGGTTCCCCGTGAGCCTGAGCCTGGGAATTGTGGGCCTGCCCAACGTGGGCAAGTCGACCCTGTTTAATGCGCTGACCCGGAACAACGTGGTGGCGGCCAACTATCCGTTCGCGACCATCGAACCGAATGAGGGCGTCGTAGCGCTGCCCGATCCGCGACTGGACAAGCTGGCGGAGCTGTTCGAATCAGAGAAGACCGTGCCGGCGCCGGTGACGTTCGTCGACATCGCCGGAATCGTGAAGGGCGCCTCCGAGGGCGCTGGCCTGGGCAACAAGTTCCTGGCCAACATCCGCGAGTGTGACGCGATCTGCCAGGTGGTGCGGGTTTTCGCCGACGACGACGTCGTGCACGTCGACGGCAAGGTCGATCCCCGTTCCGACATCGAGGTGATCGAGACCGAGCTGATACTCGCTGACATCCAGACATTGGAGAAGGCCGTCCCACGGCTGGAGAAGGAAGCCCGCAACAACAAGGAACGCAAGCCCGTGCACGAAGCGGCCGTCGCTGCGGAGGCCGTGCTGGACTCTGGCAAGACGCTGTTCGCGGCCGGTGCCGACGCGGCACTGCTGCGCGAGCTCAACCTGATGACCACCAAGCCGTTTCTGTACGTTTTCAACGCCGACGAGTCCGTGCTGACCGACGATGCCCGCAAGGCCGAGCTGTGCGCGATGGTCGCACCCGCCGACGCGGTGTTCCTCGACGCGAAGATCGAAGCCGAACTGCAGGAGCTTGACGACGAGTCTGCCGCGGAGTTGCTCGAATCCATCGGGCAGACCGAGCGTGGACTGGATGCGTTGGCGCGAGCCGGTTTTCACACGCTGGCGTTACAGACATACCTGACGGCGGGTCCAAAAGAGTCGCGGGCGTGGGTGATTCATCAAGGTGATACCGCGCCCAAGGCCGCCGGGGTGATCCACACCGACTTCGAGAAGGGCTTCATCAAAGCCGAAATCGTGTCCTACGACGACTTGATCGAGGCCGGTTCGATGGCGGCGGCCAAGGCGGCCGGCAAGGTCCGGATGGAAGGCAAGGATTACGTGATGGCCGACGGCGACGTAGTCGAATTCCGGTTCAACGTGTGACGGTTGCGCTCGGGAGCATTCAGATTGCTGTGTGCCGGTTGAGGGCTCAACTGCGCCAGAGGTCGAGGGTTTCCCAGTCCAGGGGAGCGCCTAACGACTCGACTGTCAGGGCATGCGAGGTGGGAAACTCTCTTAGCAGTGCCGTCAGCCGGGTCGCCCAGTCGGCGTCGTCCTCGATCGATGTCAGGAGGTAGGCGATCACTGCAAGCGCGTTGTAGGAGCCGTAGACCCTCTTGGCCTCCTCGGAGGCGCGCAGGTGGTCGAGTGTGGGGATCTGGCCGACCTTGGGTCGAGAGGGTGCGTTCTGGAGCTTACGGTTGAACAGTCGTGCGTGGTGGGCCGCGACATTTCTCACATAGTTGAGCGCAGCCAGCCAGCTAGCCATCATCCTCTTCGTCGGGACTCCGAACGAGACCGCGATCTCCTCTGCGTCCTTTTGATTGATGCCCCGGTAGAGAACCGAGAGGTGTCCGAGCTCGAGAATCTCGGTTAGGGCCCAGACGGGCATCCGATCGTCATATTTGTCCCGAAAGTGCTCGACGAACTGTTCATCTGAGCCAGCTTGGCGCTCATTGACCCGTTGGAGCCACTGCACGTGCTTGCTTGGCGATGGGGCACGCACATCAGTGCCGTCCGCGGTGAAGGTATGTGTGAAGTAGGTTGGATCTTCGTAGGCGAAGGGTGACGCTCTGCCGACCACGTATCCGATCCGCATGCGGGCAGCTACTTCGACGTGTTCGAGCCCGTCGAGGACAAGGATGCGGAGGCGACGGTCGAAGTCGATGATCTTCTCGGCGTGCATCAGAGCTGTCCCGGGCTGGAAGTCACTGAGAACGCGAATACGGGTCCGTCCGTCCTCGTCGAAGTATTCTTCAGACGTCCGGAACGGGTAGAGATAGCCCGTGAGACGGTAATAGCCGATCGACCCCAGAACCCTGTCTGCGTGGGCGGTGTCGCCAACTTCGAGGCCATGCTTTGCGAGGCGCTCGACCTGCTGACCTACCGACAACCAGGGCTTGTCGTATGGCCATGCGTCGCATCATAAAGAAAATCAGCCCGCGCCTTACGGCAACGGGCTGATCATGATTTTCCCATCCTAGCACGCTGATTGGACTGTGCGTCAGCGTGCGATGTAGATGGTTCTGTGCTCAAGGTCCGACAGGGCGATCAAAGTCGGGGAGTTTCCAATTGGCGTCGTCTCGATGGTAGGTCTGCCATCGGATGACGAATTCGCTGACGGTCTGACGTTGTTTGGCGTTGGTATTGCGTCGAATTCCGGTTCAACGTCTAGCAGTTGCGAAGAGGCGTTGAGAGTCTCGGATTGTCGTAGCGCACGGTTAACGTGCTGGGCAGGATCTCGGCATCGGTCGCCGTAACCCTGCCGCAGCGATAGGGGTAGCCGTCGTGAAATTCGTCTCGACCCGGATCATCACAGCCGATGTCAATCGGCTCGTTTCTTCTACGAGAAGGTCACCGAAATCAAGGCTGTCTGGGGCAACGAACTCTTCGCCGAGATCCCAACACCGGTGGGCGCACTTGCCATCGGTAGCGACAAGACTGTCGCGCTGTTCGGGGCCGGATCGGCCGAGCCGGCCGCCAACCGCAGCGCGATCGTCGAATTCATCGTCGAGGATGTGGACGCCGAGTATCAGCGGCTCCGGGGGAGCGTCGGCGAGGTTGTGACCGAGCCGACGACGATGCCGTGGGGTAACCGTGCCCTGCTGTTTCGGGACCCGGATGCAAACCTGGTCAATCTGTTCACCCCGGTCACGGACGAGGCTCGCGCCAAGTTCGGAGTCTGATGGCCCAGTACTTCGGTGCAGCGTTCGAGCCGGGTAGATCACGCGCAGTGGGTCGAACACTAGCGGCCACGCCGCCGGCCGACCATTCTTAGGGCATGGCGACGGTAAAGCACACCAGACCGTGGGTTCGGCTGTTGACGCAAGGCGGGTTGGCGTTGTCCGCATTGGGGCTGGCCGGCGGTGTCGCCCAGGCGGCTCCGGCTCCCGCGCCCAGCAATCACTGGTGTCCTGGTCAGCAATGGGACCCGGCCTGGGGCACCAGCTATCACTGGGACTGGAATCAGTGCCACGACTGGCAGGGTCCGGCACCAGCGGGCTGGGGGCCCTGGGGACCGCCGCCGCCCTGGGCTCCGCCGCAGCCGCCGCCACCCGCGTGGGCGCCTCAGGCGCACCTGATGTGGAACCCGACCTCCGGCGCGTGGGGCTTCTTCAACAACGGAGTATGGACTCCGATCTAGTAGAGCGCCTCGCCGCGTTTGGTCGGCTTATGATCAAGGATCAGATTTCCGAATCGGAAATTGCGATTATTCGCATGCTACGCGAGTGGCCGGGTTTCGCTGACGGCGATATGGTGGAGTAATTCCGCCGATGCGGAATGCATCGAAATATATTCTGCCGCAGCACTATTGGAACGAGTAGTCATATTCGGCCGGTAGCGGAATTTGTGTCTCGGTGCTTGATGGCTTGCCCGCGAACCGTTACCGGTGCTGCGCGCAGGAGAGGAGTTGGGCAGCAATGGTTTCCGGCAGTCAAGATCCGACGCGGACGGCGGCGTTTGACCACACCGACTCATCAGTTCCGGCTGCGGCAGTGCGGCAACTCTACAAGGACATGCTTCAACATTGTCCGATCGCTCACAGCGAGCGCTATGGCGGCTTCGACTATGTCAACCGCTACGACGACGTCCGTGGCGCACTGCATGACAATGCCCGGTTCTCTAGCGCTGATGGAATCTTCATCCCGCAGAACGGATTTCCAAAAATACCAGCGTTAGAGGACGATCCCCCGGATCACACCGTGCTGCGACAACTGATGGAAGGTCCGCTCAATCCGCGGGCAGTCCGCGCATTCGGTCCGACTATCCAGCAGATCGTCGATTACCTGATCGACCACTTCGTGGCCCGAGGTTCGGCCGATCTGGCGTCCGAGTTCTGCGATCCACTGCCTGCCATCGCGATCTGCCGCGTGATGGGACTCGACCAGGGGGAGGCGGGCGATGTCCGCCAGCTGGGTATGACCCTTTTCACCAGCATTGGCACAGAAACGTTTGACGCAGCGTGGCAAGAGTTTTCGAACTTCATCGACGGTCAACTTCAGCTGCGTACCCGTGCGCCCCGCGACGACTACTTGACGAAGTTAGCCCAAGGCAATGTTGGCGGAGTAGCGATTGACAGCGATTTGGTCACCCGGATTATGACAGCCTTCCTGGTAGGTGGTCACCACTCAACGTCGACAGGCATCGCAGGAACGCTGCGCCACATATTGGCGTATCCGGGTCTCGCTGCTGAAGTGACCGAGTCCGACTCAACACTAGGGCGCGCAATTGAAGAAAGTCTTCGCCTGACGACACCGCTGCAACTTTTCGCCCGGACCGTGTACAGCGACACAACCATCGGTGATGTGCAGTTCACCCGAGGAGATCGGCTGATGTTGAACATAGGGGCCGCCAACCGGGATGAGGATCAGTTTCCGAATCCCGACGCCTTTGACATCGACAGAGCGCGCAAGCCGCATCTCGCGTTCGGTGCAGGCATTCACTACTGCGTTGGGCAACACTTGGCCCGCGCCGAGATCCGGATCGGTGTCCGCACGTTACTGCGGCGCTTACCGGATCTCCACCTTGTCGGCCCGGTCGTCGAGGCAGGCCTGACTGGAGGAACATTGATGGCTATCACCTCGCTTCCCGTCGAGTTCACACCGGGGCTGCGGAGCTGCCTTAACGACTAGTCATGCGCGCCAAGGAAGTCCCGCATGCATCGATCGAAACGTTCTGGCTGCTCAAAAGGGCATATGAGCGCTGCCAGTGAACAACGCAAACCGTGACCCCTTGATGCGCCGATGCATTTCCCACATGTGGTCAGGGGTGCACTCGTCGAAGGTGCCGGCGATGATGAGGCTTGGCAGGCAAATCTCAGCCAAACGGTCGAGGATGTCCCAGGTTCGAAGATTTCCATTGATGCTGAACTCGCTTGGTCCGAACATCGTTTCGTAAATCTGAACTCCGACGTTGTTAATGGAGTGCTCGAGCTCTGCCGGCCAAGGAAGCACACGACAGATGTACGTCTCAAACCAGGTTTTGCTGGCGGCCTGGTAATCGTCGGAGTCGGTCGTGCCCGCGGACTCGTGATGGTCGATGACCGATTGCGTTGCCGGGTCCAACAGCGACTTCAGATACGCAACGTCTTGCGCAAATCTCTGCATCGACGCGAGGCTGTTCGAAAGGATCAAGCTAACCGCCTGAGGCGGCGCGTCGAGTACGTATTGTTGCGCCAGCATGCCGCCGAAGGAATGACCGTAGAGATGGAACCGATCTAAGTTGAGCGCTGCGATAACGGCACGGAGCTCTGCCACAGAGCGGCGCATCGTCCACAGCTCGGCATTAGACGGTGATTCGGATCTGCCACAGCCAAGCTGATCCCAGAAGATGACCTCTCTGCTGTCGGCCAGTCGCTCCAGTGAGCCGAGGTAGTTGTGGGGGAATCCCGGCCCACCGTGAATGACCAGCAGGGGTAGTCCCGTCCCGCCCCCAATGCGCTTGAACCAGATGTTCCCGCCAGGGACGGCAGCCGTCCCTTCCGATCGAGTCATTACGTGGTCCATTCTTTGGTATCTGCTGTACTGCAGGGAATTTCGTGGGTCAAGACGTCTAGCATAGGTCTTCAGTAAGGGCATCGATATTTCGATCGCTAGGAATTGCCTTGCAGGAGACAGCTTTTGCGGCCGCAAAACCCTGAAGTGTCCAGATCGTCCGGCTTCAACTGAGCTCGTGGTACCGAGCTTATAGTCGAGATATTCGTAATATCGTTGTGCTAGTGCATAATTTCGCATCCTTGCGCGGCACATCGCACCGTGTATCTGCGACCTTGCGCGCCTACACTTGGCTGTGAGGGCTTCGACGGATTTGTTAGTCCGAAGCTTCGCCTCATTAATGAAATCACCAGGGCTGCAAGCGATAGTGCCTACTCGATGCGATTGGACTGGGTCTGCAGTTCTACTAGCGGTAGGGGATCGAATGAATCTGAGCGCGGCCCAGCGGCAACACTGGCAGGATACCTATCAAGCTCATCCGCATATGTATGGCTTTGCGCCTTCGGCGCCAGGGGTATACGCCGCGCGCGCCTTCAAAGCTGCTGGGGCCGAACGGGTACTCGAGTTGGCGGCAGGCCACGGTCGCGATGCCCTATATTTCGCAAAGCAGGGATTCACGGTGTTGACCTCAGACTTCAGCAGTGTCGCGGTCGCGCAGATCCGGCGCGATGCCAGGTCGGCAGACCTGGAACCACGAATTCAGGCATTCGTTCACGATATTCGAGAACCGCTGCTGCTGAGCAGAAGCTCCGTTGACGCGGTTTACGCGCACATGGCGTTATGCATGGCACTGAGTACCAGCGAGATTCACCGCATCGTTGACGAGATCCACAGTGTGCTGCGTCCTAACGGAATGTTCGTGTTTACCGTCCGGCACAGTGGAGATGCGCACTACCGCGCTGGCAACAGCCACGGTGACGACATCTTTGAGTCCGGTGGCTTCGCAGTCCACTTCTTCACTCGACAGCTTCTCGATGACCTGGCCAACGGGTGGGTGTGCGACGAGGTGCACGCTTTCGAAGAAGGCGAGCTACCCCGACGATTGTGGCGAGTCACATTCCGCAAGGACGGTTCGAAACTTTGAAGTCGACCGGTGGCGGCCACTGCTCTAATCCCCACTCCGCAAGTGGTGACGGTCGTACACCAAGAGGCAGGGCCTGCTCGCTTATCCTGCGCGGCAGTGTGTCTCAACCCAAGGCCATGGCAGGTCTTCGAGTTCAATGCGCGCGATGCGTTTTCCGGTGTCCATGTGGCACGCGTATGAGGTTAGGGAGATTCGCGAGTGGGCGAAACACGGCAGAGAGCAATCGTTTTGGGCGCGAGCATGGGTGGACTCCTTGCCGCACGTGCATTGGCCGATTTCTACCACACGGTTACTGTCGTCGAGCGGGACCGTCTGCCCGAGGGACCGGTTAATCGCCGGGGTGTTCCGCAAGGCAAGCATCCGCACGCCCTGCTGGGCAAAGCTGTGGAGATTCTCGGGCACCGATTCCCGGGCCTCTTTGATCAGTTAGTCGCCGATGGCGCAATCAGATGGGACGACGGCGACTTATCCAGATTCTGGTGGATGATCGGGGGGCGCCTGATGGCGCGTTCGTCCACACTCCCCGATCCCGCGGCGATGACGAACTACCATCTGAGTCGTCCGCTACTCGAATGGGGAGTTCGCCGAGCGGTCCGAGCAATCCCAAACGTGAAAATCCTTGAACAGCACGATTTTGTCAGCTTGGGCACCGACCCCGAACGCCTTCGCATCACCGACGTGTGGGTCTCCAAGCGCGATAATGACACCGCGATGCGGCTGCCGGCAGATCTGGTCGTGGACGCGACTGGTCGTGGCTCGAGAACCCCGATGTTTCTTGAGCAGTTCGGATACGACCGTCCACGATCTGACAGCGTTGATGTGCGTCTGGCGTACTCAACGTTACCCGTTCGTATTCCGCATGGAATGCTGACAGAAGTCATGGTGGCGAACCCGCCAACGCCGAGCCGTCCATCGCTTTTCGCGATGATCGGTTGCGAGCAGGACACCTACTTTGTCTGTGTGGGGTTTCTGGGAGGTCAGGACCCGCCCGTTGCGCGCGAAGCGTTCCTTGACCTCGTCGCGGAAGTTGCGCCTCCCCACGTGACGGCTGCGGTCCGAGCAGGAGAACCGCTCGCTGAGGTGGCACAGCATCGGGTGCCGTCTAACCGATGGTTGCGCTACGACAAACTTGCTCGGATGCCCGAGGGGTTATTGGTTTTCGGCGATGCGGTCTGTAGCTTCAACCCGATTTACGGCCAAGGTATGACGATCGCCGCGATCGAAGCTGAAGTATTACGCGACTGCCTACGCCGCGACAACAACATTCGTCACGTGCAAAAGCGGTTTCATCGGAGATCAGCCAAGAGCATTCGGACCGCATGGGGGACAGCAGTCCGGTCGGATCTAGCCCTCCCATACGTCCCGGGCCGTCAGTCGCTATCGGCACGGATGACAACTCCTTACATGAACTGCATTTTGGCAGCGATCGAAACGGATCCGGCAGTAGCGCAGCAGCTTCTCCGCGTTCTGTGGATGATCGACAGTCCCGCTTCTCTATTTCGCCCGGCTATTGTGGGACGAGCCGCCCGGGCTTTGGTCGCAGGTGGCAGACGTCGTGTACCTCGACGCGACGACGTTGGGTGCTGTTCGATCGGGTTGCCCTTCCGGCGTCCACGCGGGTAGGCCGCGACGGCGAATGTCGGCAACAAATTTGCAAACGAGGGTGTCTGATGGTGCGGCGAGGATGCCTACGACGTCGACCGAAGTTCCCGGTAGTAGTCGCCGTACGGTTCCGGCCGGCCGTGACGGCATTGCCGATACGGGGGCGATGGTTATCCCCATCCCTGCGCCGGCCAGTTGCACTGCGGTGCGCGCACTTCGGGTTCGCAGCACCGGGTTGAGTTCTACCTCGTGGCGTGCGGCGAGTTGATCGATCCACACGGCGAGCGCGTTCTCCTGGTCGTAGTGTACGAACGGCTTGCCTTGCAGGTCATGAAAGGGTACGCAGGACATCCCGGTGAAGGGGTGTCCGGGCGCCGCGACTACAACAACCTCTTGTTTGCCGAAGATTTCGATGCCCGCATCGGTAGCCCGGGTAGGGTGCGAGCCAAAAATGACGTCGGTTTGCCCAGCTTCGAGCAGGTCCAGCATGGCGTCGTCGCTGGTGAATTCGGACAGTTCGAGGTGGACGCCGGGTCGCCGCGATCGCCAGTGGCGCAACACGGGTAGTAGAAGCCACGTGGTCATCGTCTCGACACAGGAGATGCGTATTCGTCCCGCGTCGGCGCGCGCAACCCGGCGACCGATCCAAATTGCTCGCTCGGCCGCCCGCAGAGCCACTCGCGCCTCCTCGGCGGCTGCCCTGCCGGCGACGGTGATCCGCATGCCTCGCCATAGTCTGTCTGCTGCCGGAGTATCTAATTCCTTTTCCAGGATTGCGATTTGGTGCGATACGGCGGGCTGTGACATATGCAATGCCGCGGCTGCAGCGGAGACAGAGCCGTGGTCGACAAGCGCGACCAAACATTCCAGCGCGCGCAACGTTGCCATTTTGCGAGAGTACCTTGCGGTAGCTGCCGATGACGTATCCACGAAATATGCTTGGATATAACAGAATAAGCATATTGCCGAGCCATTCTACTTTTGTATTCGTTCGGAAGAAATCGCGCATACCCTCGTCACACGAACCGACTGAATCTCCCCCAAAGGTTGACCGGTGCGATGCTCAAACTTGCCTATACTCCAGACTGGAGTATAGTTATAGTCTGAAATGGAGTATCGGATGAAGGTGGTCCGCGCCGCGCGACGGGTAGGCGAACACAACATGGCACGCCGGGTGACCGGAGTCGAGCCGCCCGCCGATGTAACGCGGCCTCTTCCACCTAGTGGAGTTGAATGAGCTAGACATGACGACATTGCGGACATTGGAATGCCTCGTCGCACTGGTGGAGCACCGTTCGGTCAGCAGAGCCGCAGCGGCACTCTTTATGTCGCAGCCCGCGCTGTCTCACCAAATCGCTTCGCTGGAAAAGGAACTCGGCACACCCGTGGTGGAACGGTTGCCGCGAGGGGTGCGGGTGACGGCGGCAGGCCGAGCCGCAGCGCAAGAGGCTCAAGCCGCGCTGAGCGCCGCGGCAAGGGCGATACATGTCGGCAAGCGGGTCGCCCAAGCCGGTGCCGGCAGCATCCGGATCTCATGTGCGGAGACGATGACGACATGGTTGCTGGCACCGGTGCTACGCCAATGGCGTTCGCAGCGCCCCGAAGTACAGCTTGACCTGTCCGAGTTTACGAGTGCTGATGCGATGGTCGAGAGGTTGGAAGCGGGTGTCGTCGACATCGCGATTGGGCCGGCGCCAACGTCCACCACTGCCCACATCAGCGTCTTCGGCAAAGAGGAGATTGTCGTCGTTGTCGGGCCGGGCCACCGTTTCACAGGGCTCACGGACGGAGTCGCCGTCAGCGAACTCTGCGACGAACCCTTTATCCATTACGGCCCCGACAACGGGCTGGCCGCCAGCGTCGACGAACTTGCGGATCGTCACAAAGTCGTCCTGAATCCTGTCCTGCACACCCGGAGCCCACGGACCGCAGCCCAGCTGGCTGCCGCCGGGATCGGCGCGACGCTTGTTCCGGTATCGGCCCTGGCGCCTGGGTCACCGGGAGTGGTGCGGCGCCTACGACCTCGAGTCGAACGCGATGTCATCGCGGTGGTCGCCGCGCCGTCAGACGGGCTTGTGCGCCAATTCCTTACCGATATTCACCATCGCGGTCTCCCGAATTGGTCAGTTCAATCTTGCGCGGGCCAACTGCCTCACAACACCGCGACGGCGTCAGCGTCTTGCGATGGGGATCACGCGCCGGGCGACTCGTCGCTGCTGCCCGGTTCACCGCCGGTGTGTGCGGCAGGGGCGTGAACGACCTTCGTCGGGAACAGATTGACACGACGCCCCGATGCGCACCGCCCTCCTATGCGGGGTATCGGTCAACAGCACATCGGCGATGTTCTGTGCGCGTTCCCGGCTTCGGTGCGCCGTGGCGAGATCGTGATTGGTCGCCCACCGCGCGGCACGCACGTGCCAGCTGTAAGCGGCACGTAAATCCCCTGCGGCAGTGAGATGTTCCGCGATCAGATCGGCATTGGAGTCGCAGTCCTCAGGTTCTTTCGCTTCGATCGCAGCGGCGGCCTGACGATGTAGCCGCACGCGGTCGGACTTCAGTTGTGATTCATAGGCGACGGTGCGAATCAGCGGATGCCGGAATGCGTACTCTGCGCATGGCGCATGCCGGATTTGGTCGACGAGCTCAGCCGCGACCAGTTCGTCGACGGAGACCTCGCCGCCCAGACGCGTCAAAAGATCGGCGTCGAACCGGGATCCGATGACCGCGGCCGCACTGAGCGCACGCTTGGCCAGCGGGCCCAGCCGATCGATGCGAGCGCCGATGGTCGCCTGCAGCGTTGCTGGGACCCGGACATCCGCGGCTTCCTTCACGCACACGTGACATCCTCGGGTGCCCTCCAACACGCCGCGTTCGCAGAGTTCTCGAGTCATTTCGTGTGCAAAGAAAGGATTTCCGCCCGCGCGCGCGGCAATAGTTTCGCAAACTTCCCGAACGGATGGATCAGGGCCGAGCAAATCACCGGTCAGCGTAATGGTTTCGGCCTCGTTGAGCGGTGCGAGCGCAATGGTCTGGGCGTTGGCAACTGCCCGAAGGGGCCCGCGGTACTCGGGGCGGTAGGTGACAATCACCAGCCAATGCGTCCTAGGGGTCACGGCCAGGAAGTCGACCAGCATGGATTCACTCACCCCGTCGATCCAGTGCGCGTCCTCGATCACGACGACCGCTGTCTGTGTGGGGTTTAGGTGAGAAGAGATGAGCGCCGTCAATCGTCGCCGGCGCACCTCGGGGTCGATCTTCGGCGGCGCCACGTGGGGGTCGGCGATGCCGAGCAGGTCGTCCAGCAGCAGCACATCATCTGCATCAGCGTCGGCCATAAATGCCCTGATTCGTGCCCGCGCCACTCGATTATCTAGGCCGTTCAATCGATTCGCCACTCGCAGCAAACGCGCCACGGCTCCAAATGGAACATCGGAGGTATGTGATTCACCGAAGGTTGGAAATCTTTTGACACCAAGACTTCTCGCCACTTGTACGAGTTCACGGGCCAGCCGCGTCTTACCGATGCCAGCCGGGCCAACCAGGCCGACCACGGAGCCGTGTCCAGCCATGGAGCGATCCAGCATCGCCGTCAACGTAGCCAATTCCCGCTCTCTGCCCACTAATGTCGGCGGACAATCTGCAGTCCGCTGGTGCTGTGCGCTAATGCCCAAAAGGCGATGAGCTTGCACTGGATCAGTGGCGCCTTTGACCTGAATTTGTTGAGCCTTATCGAGAGCGAGCACGTTCTCGACGAGTCGCGCCGTGGCTGCGCTGATCATGACGGCGCCAGGAGGCGCGATCGACTCCATTCGATGCGCGATGCCGACCTGCTCGCCGACGGCGGTATATGCCGGTGTGCGGGAACCGATTTCACCGACGATCACCTGCCCGGAATTGAGCCCGACCCGCAAGCTCAGATCCACACCGTCGTCGACCTTGACCTTCGCGGCAAGTTGCTTGGCTTCCTCTTGAATACCGAGTGCGGCCAAACATGCACGCAGCGCATGATCTTCGAGCGCGGTAGGTGCGCCAAAAATCGCCATGACTCCGTCGCCGGTGAACTTGTCCAGTGTTCCGCCGTGACGCTGCACGGCAGCCGCTGATCGGTCGACCAATTCGGTCATGATTTCGCGCATCCGCTCCGGTCCCACGGCGGCTGCGACGTTCATCGATTGCACGACATCAGCGAATATTACGGTGACCTGTTTATATTCCGCTGCTGTTCGTACGCCGGCGATCGGTGCGCCACAGGCATCGCAAAAGCGTGCCGACGAACGCAATTCGGTTCCACACGCCATGCATGCCGACGGGGCGTTCATCTTAAACACCCCCGATGACTGTCGATGTTGTTCGGCACAGGTCAGCCATGTCAAGTGAATCAACAATCAGTTACGTTTGCGCACAAGCTGATTGCGGATCTTGTTTTGTCGGAACCGCTGAACCTCGAGTACTACAGTAGTCGGCACATGACGGGCGTGCGCTTTTGAAATATGACATTTTTGGGGCATGTCATTCGGAAATTTCTATACCACGCCCGTTGCCGGGCGGGCTTGGTGCAGAACGCCTGGTCGCACGCTCAGTGACTGATGGGGTGGCAACACCTATGTAATTCAGCACTTTTCGTCAATGGCGTCGCTAGCCGGCGGCTTATCGTGACCGCATAGCCCTTGAAGGCCGGCTGGGTGGAGACCGCATCCGAGACTCGGAAGTAGAAGTCGGGCAGGTCGCTCCGTCTTATGATGTGTTTGCGTTGCGCCGTGGTCTTGTTGATTAGATTTCGCGAATGCCACAAACACAACGGTGGTAGGTAATCTTTTTGGAATGGCAACGCTGAGGGCGCTGGAATGCTTGGTCGCCCTGGTCGACCATAGATCTATCAGCGCAGCAGCGGTGGCCTTGCACATGTCGCAGCCAGCTATATCACACCAAATTGCGGCGCTGGAAAAGGAATTAGGAACTTCTGTGGCCGAAAGGCTACGGCGCGGCGTACGCGTTACTGCCGCCGGCAGGGCGGTGGCCGACGAGGCGCGCATCGCGCTGCAGGCAGCTCGG
>NZ_BFCH01000019.1:121971-230088 GCF_003112775.1 Mycobacterium montefiorense
TCAGACCGGCAGACGGGTGGGCCAGGGTGGGGCGGGCAGAATCCGCATCGCTTGTTCGGAGACCCTGACGGCATGGCTTTTGCTTCCGGTCTTGCAACAGTGGCGATGTCTGCGCCAGGACGTGCATTTGGAGTTGTTGGAGTTCACCAACACTGACGTCATGCTCGAGTTGCTGGAGGCTGGTCAAATCGACGTCGCTTTCGGCCCGCGACCCACCCGCGGCTGCTCTTGTCACATCGATGTCATCGGTGAGCAGGATGCCGTTGTGGTGGCAGCCGCCGGGCACCCCTACGCGGAGCTGCCCCACATACCGATCGAGGACCTTGATGGCCAGCCATTTATCCACTACGACAGCGAAAATGCCTTGGCCGCATGGGTTGACCAGCTGGCCGCGCACCACGATATCCTGCTCAATACCGTGCTACGTACCCGCAGTCCGCGCACGGCGGTGCAGCTTGCCGCCGCCGGGATGGGTATCACCATCGCGCCAACGTCTGCGTTACCGACGCGGCTGGCCGGAACCGTGCGCCGACTAAAACCCCTGATAACGATTGATGTCATTGTTATTGTCGACGCACGGTCCGATCACCTTGTTCAACAGTTCGTCTCCGACGTCCATCGGCGCGGACTGCCCAGGTGGGATGGGCCCGCCACCGAACATGCTTTCTCGGACGAGGTTTGAGCCGCGGGGCCTGCGATTTCGGAGCCCGTGTCCATAGAACCGCTCGTGCCCAGTTGATTTACGAACCAGCTCGCCAGCATCGCTGTGAAATACCCTACCGCTGTCAGCGGTCGTGGTATTCGAGGTATCTGAGAAATCATCCGAAATGTGCATACTTCTGGGTCGCGTAGGCGGGGTAGATTCGGGCGTAGCCCGTAGACGCTGTACGTAGTACACAACGGGCCTTCGGTGACCGGCCATGAGCGCGATGGACTTTCACGTGAGTGCGCACCCCCGCCCCGTTCGAAACGGTGCCGGGGCGACCGTCGCTTCCGGCAGCGAGTTGCTTGGTTGCGAATGAAACACCAAACGGGAGGTACTGGTATGACGGCGGCGATGGGTTCCGCACCAACCCAGTTGGATTCGCGACTGCTGGAAGATATTCGAGCCCACGCCGGGGCGCTGGACCGCGGCGAGTATCACTCCCGCCGTAGCTTCGTCGCGCTCGGATCTGCCGCTCTGCTCGGGGTAGGTGCCCCCGGCAATGCCGACGGCAGGCTCCCCGAGATGGCCGATGTGATCCGGTTGATCTCGGCTGAATGCATGAGCACGGGGTTCTCGTTGTGGGCGCACAGGATGACGGTGGAGTATCTACTCACCGCTGCAACGCCTTTCAGCAATGCCGCGGCCACGCCGCTTCTTGCCGGGACCGCCCTGGGGGTCAGTGGAATGGCTGCGGCGCAAAAGGAGGTGACGGGCTGCGGAAGCCTGGAATTGACGGCGACGCCGGTGGTGGGCGGCTATGAGATTTCCGGCCCGATCAGGTGGGCCAGCAATCTGTATACCGACTCGATCATGGTTACCGGGGCTCGCACGGATGACGGAGAGAGATTGATCGTTGCCGTGCCACTGGATACGCCGGGGATAGGGGTGGGCGATCCCTTTGACTTGCTGGCAATGGGGAGCACCGCGTCGTCGTATGTGCACATGACAGCCGCCTACGTCCCCGCGGAGCAAGTGCTGTCGCGCGACTTGAAGGGTTTCCTGCGGGCGGTGCGTCCGATCATGCTCATCCTGCAGTCGGCGATGTGTCTGGGGCTGACCAGGACCTGCGTCGATCAGAGCAGGCTCGGTCTAGCCGGGACCACTGCGATCTTGCGCCCCGACCTCGACCGCATCGCGGGCGGGCTGGCCCAAGCAGAAGCAACGTTGGCGGCGGTGGCGGCCGCCGTGGGTGGCGCCAGGCCGCCGACCACGAAAGATCTGCTGTCCTTGAGGCTTTCCGCGGGTGAACTTGTCAGTGCCAGCGCCGATTTAGAAATGCGAACGGCCGGAGGCAACGGGTATGCAACCAGGACATCGACGAGCCGCCATTATCGGGAGGCGGCGTTCATCCCCGTTCAGTCGCCATCAGAGGCTCAACTGCGCTGGGAATTGTCCAGATGCGCCTGACGGTGGGGCACCGCACAGTAATGTCGCGGCATGCCGCTGCACTACGTCGACCCGACCCAGGATTACGGCCGCTGGTATCGAGCCCTGGAACGCTTCGGCCGCTCGCGGATGGGAGGGTTCGTGGGGCGACATCTGTTGTGGCACATCGATCCGTGGCTGTATCGAGCAACCGGCGGGCGCTACCCGTCCATCCTCGGCGGGCTTTCCTCGGCCCCGTTGATCAGCATGGGCGCCAAGTCGGGTCAGCCGCGAGAGCATCAACTCGCGTACTTCCACGATGGGCCCGATGCGATCTTGGTCGCCTCCTATCTGGGTGAACCCAAGAACCCGCACTGGTACCACAACCTGAAGGCGCATCCCGAATGTCGGCTCGGCGACGAAGGCTTCGTCGCGGTGGAGGTCACCGATCCCGCCGAGTACGAGCGCCTTTACGCGCTCGCGGAGCATGTCTGCATCAACTATGGCGATTACCGCGCCAAGGCCACTGCGCTTGGGCGGCGGATCCCGGTTTTGCGCCTGCGGCCCGCGCCGGCGGGATGAGGCCTGGTAGCAGTACCGTTTCGGGAAATATGCATTCTCGTGACTTGTTTGCTGTAGGTGCGGTGCACACCATTATTTAATTTACACGTGATGGGCGCCACAAATTTTGTCTTGCTAACTACCTTGTTGCTAGTGTCCGTGCCCATGATTGTCCTTGCTTCGTTGATGTCGCTGATTAATCAGGTCTCGGGGACGCCCTATATTGTGGGTGGAGATTCTCCCGCGGGTACCGATTGTTCGGGGCTCGTGTCGTGGGTTGTCAATGCGGCAACCGACAGACCGATTTACGGAAACAGATTCAATACTGGGAATGAAGAAGCCGCGCTGTTGTCGCGGGGCTTCCAATATGGAACGGCTCCCAACGCGTTGGTTGTCGGCTGGAACGGGGGCCACACGGCGGTGACCCTGCCGGACGGTACCCCGGTGTCCAGCTGCGAGCGTGGCGGGGTGCACGTCGGTGGTGCGGGCGCTTACCAGGCCGGATTCACGCACCATATGTTCCTGCCGATGCCGCCGGACGGTGAAGGCCTGCCAATGGGGCTGCCGGGTCTGCCGCCTCCGCCACCGGATGCACCGCCCCCTCCGCCGCTGGACGCTCCGCCCCCACCGCCGGAGGCGCCGCCCGTCTTGGTTGGTGCCGTGGCTCCTGCCCCACCCGCTGCGCCGGCTCCCGAATTGCCGCCGCCAGGCGATCCCGGAATTCCGAATTGATAAAGAATTGGATTTCGACATGTTATCTAATTTCGGAGATCGAATCGCGGCGCGAATCACCCGGATTGCATTGCGCGCCTGGCGCAAGTGAAGTAGTCGAGGAAACCACTTCGTTGTGGCCTGCATCACAAGTCGCTGTGTGGCATCGCAAATTCAAATAATGAAGTTCCAATGAAAAGTCCGCCTACGCGTCCATTGCGACGCGTAGGCGGACTTTGCTGTGTTCCCCTGAAACAGGAGCCTCACTGTCCCGCAATGCCACTCCCGTCACAACGAGGAGCCTGGGGCCGCAACGGGCCGTATATCCTGGCGCTGCCCGTCGCTGATCGGGCGGGCAGGCGCATTGGGAGCTGCGAGCAAAGCGGGGACCGCAATGATCTTCATCGTCGTCAAGTTCGAAACCAAACCCGACTGGACCGACCGCTGGCCGGACCTGGTCGCCTCGTTCACCGCCGCCACCCGCGCCGAAGAGGGCAACCTGTGGTTCGAATGGTCGCGCAGCCTGGAAAACCCGGCAGAGTACGTCCTCGTCGAGGCATTCGTTGACGGCGACGCCGGGGGCGTCCACGTCAACAGCGATCACTTCAAGCGGGCCATCCAGGAGATTCCGCAGGCGCTGAAGTCCACGCCCAAGATCATCAGTCAGACGATCGACGCGACGGGCTGGTCGAAGATGGGGGAGATGTCCGTCGACTAGCCGATGGACACTTCGATTTCTTCGCCTAGTGCGTACCCCGGTGCCAGCGGAAGCGTATCGCCGCTCCAGAACGTGCCCGGGTCGAACCAGTTCGCGTACTTCTCGGTACTGACCAAGCCCATTTCCTCATAAGTGATGCCCACCGTCTCGGCGCAGTACGCGGTTTCCAAGCCGACGCGCTGACGTTCTTTGCGCCGTTGGGTGGACTCTCGAACCTTCTTGTCTACGAAGGGGATTCCCTTTGTCCAGTCGTAAGCGGTGGGGAGCCGGCCACGCAACCACCGTCCAGTGAGGCGCGCGGTGGTCGGAAACGCGGTGCCGTCCATCCGTGCGATCACCCGCAGCAGTTTGTCTTCTTGTTCGCGGGTGGCGTGCGGCATCAGCTGGCGCAGCCAGCAGCGCTGGTGGTAGCGCTCACTCCACTGCACGACGGCCTGGCGGAGATCGTTGAGCTGCACGCCACGGTGGTTCGTTCCGGTCCATAGGTCGACGAGCTTGTCGCCCAATTCGGCATGCCAGATCAGCGGTGGGAGGTCGTCGATGGCCACCGTCATGCCGACGTGGTTCACCGGGCTGTTCGTCAACGTCTGAATGGCACGGTCGGGTCCCGAACCCCCGCGGAACAGCCAGAGGTCGCCGGTCCGGGTCTCGTTCAGCGCTTGTTCCAGGGTCAGCATTGAAGTCCGCTCGTCGCTTGGGGTTTCGCCGTGTCCATGGCGGTAATAGCGTGTCAATTATGCGCAGCATTTGGAAGTGGATCGGCCTGGCCGGCGTCGCCGGTGTCGTCGCCGGGGGCGCTCTCGTCGTGCGTGACCAACGGAAACGGCGCGCCTACACCCCCGACGAGATCCGCTCCCGACTGCACCAGCGGCTGGCCGAGTCGGATGCCCACGGTGGTCAGTCCAGGTCGGCGTCGGATTCGGTCTGAACTGCAAACAACCGATAGTCGCCCGAAAATCCTTTCAACTCGACACTGCGGCCTTCGTCGAACCAGATGTCGTCACAGCCGCTCAGCGCGTCTCGCACCGGTTGACTCACCAGGATCTCTCCGCCGACGGCCTGCGCCGCGACCCGCGCCGCCATGGCGACGTTGCGGCCGAACAGGTCATCGCCGCGGCGCACCGAGCGGCCCATGTGGATGCCGATCCGCACCCGAATCTCCTCGTGCCGCTTACGTTTTGCGTCCTTGTGCAGTTCGTACTGAAGGTCGATGCCACAGCGCACCGCTTGCTCGGCCCGGGCAAAGGCGATCATGAAACCGTCGCCCTGACTCTTGACCACGTGGCCGGATCGACGCTTCACCAGCCCGGAAACGAGCTTGTCGTGCGAGCTGATCAACCTGACCCAGGCGCGGTCGCCGATCCGCTCGTTGAGGGCGGTGGACTCCTCGATGTCGGAGAACAGAATCACCACCCGGCCGTCCGGCGTGACCCGGGCCAGGTCGGGGCGCTCGACCTCGGCCCAGTCGGCGAGGTCTTCGATGGAGCTGCGCATGGCCGCGCCAAAGCCCTCCTTACGCATCACGCTGGCGGTGTTCCACACCGTCTTGACCGCCTCACGGCCACCGGAGATCAGCCAATTGCGGGTGTCGACACGCTGCCGTA
This sequence comes from Mycobacterium montefiorense, assembly GCF_003112775.1. Lineage (GTDB taxonomy): Bacteria > Actinomycetota > Actinomycetes > Mycobacteriales > Mycobacteriaceae > Mycobacterium > Mycobacterium montefiorense. The sequence goes on from NZ_BFCH01000019.1 coordinate 127,637, forward strand.
GCTCCTCGGCCTCCTGGCGGCTACGGTCGAGCAACCGCCACAACACGGCGAGTGCGCAGGCTTCGATCACGGCAACGCCGGCCAGGACGTAGACCGCGATATGCAGTACATCACCCACGTCACGCATCCTTGCAAAGTGCGCGATGGCTTCCGGTTGTCGGCCCTATAAGCAGTGTCTAGGGTTGAGTGCGAACACCCCCGGGTAGTGCATCTCAAGTGCTCCGATCAGGTGACTTTTGGGAGGTTCGGTCTTGGCCGACGACGGTGGTGATTCGTCCAACCTGCTGGTGATCTTCGGGATCACCGGCGATCTGGCCCGCAAGATGACGTTCCGGGCGTTGTATCGGCTCGAGCGCCGCAACCTGCTGGACTGCCCGATCCTGGGTGTCGCTAGCGACGACATCAGCGTCGAGGAGTTGGTCGAGCGGGCGCGGGGCGCCATCAACGAAGCCGGGGAGAAGATCGACGACGAGGTGTTCGATCGGCTGGCGAATCGGTTGGACTACATGCACGGCGATGTCACCGAGCGCGAGCTATACCACCGGCTGGCGGAGATGATCGGTTCGGATTACCGCCCGCTGTACTACCTCGAAATGCCGCCCGCGTTGTTCGCCCCGATCGTCGAGAACCTCGCGCGCGAAGGACTCGTGCAGCGCGCACGCGTCGCAGTGGAAAAGCCGTTCGGCCATGACCTGGAATCGGCGTGCGAGCTCAACGAGCGATTACACGCGGTGCTCGACGAAGACCAGATCCTGCGGGTGGACCACTTCTTGGGCAAGCAGCCCGTGGTGGAACTTGAATGCCTCCGCTTCGCCAACCAGGCGCTGGCCGCGTTGTGGGATCGCCAGAGCGTTTCCGAGATTCACATCACGATGGCCGAGAACTTCGGCGTCGAGGGCCGCGGCAAGTTCTACGACAAGGTCGGCACCCTGCGCGACGTGGTGCAGAACCATCTGCTGCAGGTGCTTGCTGTGATGGCTATGGAACCGCCGGTCGGTGGCAGCGCCGACGACCTCAACGACAAAAAGTCCGAGGTGTTCCGCGCCATGCCGCCGCTAGACCCCAAGCGTTGCGTACGGGGTCAGTACAACGGCTACACCGACGTTGCCGGAGTGGCAAAGGACTCACAGACCGAGACTTTCGTCGCGCTGCGGACCGAGATCGACAACTGGCGCTGGTCCGGGGTGCCGATCTTCCTGCGGGCCGGTAAGGAGCTGCCGGAGAAGGTCACCGAGGTGCGGCTGTTTCTGCGCCGGGTTCCGCAATTGGCCTTCCTGCCCCACCGCAGGTCGGCCGAGCCGAATCAGATCGTGTTGCGCATCGACCCGGAACCGGGCATGCGTCTGCAGTTGTCCGCTCAAGTCCAGGGCGATTGGCACGACGTACACCTGGATTCGTTGTTCGCCACGGACCTGGGTGAAGCTGAGGGGCCCTACGAACTGCTCCTGCATGCCGCGCTGACCGGCGATCGGCAGCTTTTCGCCCGAGAGGACAGCATCGAAGAGACCTGGCGCATCGTCCAGCCGCTGCTCGACAAGCCGAGCGAAATCCACCCTTACGAGCCGGGGTCCTGGGGGCCCGAGGCCGTCCAGTCGCTGGTACGTGGTCATCGCCACTGGCAAGACCCGTGGTTCCCTCCAAAAACGCAGTCGGGACAGTAAGGAGACCGGAAAATAATGCAGCTCGGAATGATCGGCCTGGGCCGGATGGGTGCGAACATCATTCGCCGCGTGGTCAGCGGCGGACATGAGGGCGTGGTGTACGACCACGACCAGGAAGCCGTCAAGGCGCTGGCCGGTGAGGCGGGAATGACAGGGGCCTTTTCGGTTGCCGAGCTGAAGGAGAAGATGACCGCGCCGCGGGTGGTCTGGGTGATGGTGCCTGCGGGCGACATCACCACGTCGGTGATCGAGGAGCTGGGTAAGACGCTCGAGCCTGGGGACATCGTGATCGACGGCGGCAACTCCTACTACCGCGACGATCTCAAACACTCAAAATTCTTGGCCGAGAAGGGGATTCACCTCATGGACTGCGGCACCAGCGGCGGGGTGTGGGGTCGAGAGCGTGGCTACTGCCTGATGATCGGCGGCGACCAGGAATCCTTCGATCACGCCGAGCCGCTGTTCGCCACCATCGCGCCCGGTGTTGACGCGGCCCCGCGCACGCCGGGCCGCGAGGGCGAGGTCACGCAACCGGAGAAGGGCTATCTGCACTGCGGGCCGGCCGGAGCCGGGCACTTCGTGAAGATGGTGCACAACGGAATCGAGTACGGAATGATGGCGTCGCTGGCCGAAGGGCTGAACATTCTGCGCAACGCCGACATCGGTACGCGCGTCGAAAAGGGCGACGCCGAAACCGCGCCGCTGTCCAACCCCGAGTGTTACCGCTACAACATCGACATTCCCGATGTCGCCGAGGTGTGGCGTCGGGGCAGCGTCGTGGGGTCCTGGCTGCTGGATCTGACGGCGATCGCGCTGCACGAATCGCCCGACCTGCACGAGTTCTCCGGACGGGTCTCGGACTCGGGCGAGGGTCGATGGACCGCGATCGCGGCGATCGACGAGGGAGTTCCCGCACCGGTCTTAACGACCGCGCTGCAGTCCCGCTTCGCCTCGCGCAGCCTCGACGACTTCGCCAACAAGGCACTGTCGGCGATGCGCAAGCAGTTCGGCGGACACGCCGAGAAACCGGCTAACTAGCGGTCACTCGCCTGACGAAGTCCACCACGGCGTCGGTGAACGCGTCGTTGTCATCGCCGGCGGCGGTGTGCCCGGCGTCGGACAATTCGACGAACTCGGCGCGCGGCACCGTGTCCAGGAAATGCCGCACGCCCTCGGGGCTGACAACGTCGGAGAGTTTGCCGCGGATCAACAGGATCGGGATCTGCAGATGCTTGGCGGCATGCTCGAAGTTGTCCGTCCGCAAATCCGGGTCGTCGCCGGGTGCGATCATGAACGCCGGATCCCAGTGCCAGTACCACCGGCCGTCACGCAGCCGAAGGTTCTTTCTCAGCCCCTCGGGACTGCGCGGTTTACTGCGGTGCGGCAGGTAGGCCGACACTGCGTCGGCTGCTTCTTCGAGCGAGCCGAAACCGTGCAGGTTGGTCAACATGAAGTCCCGGATGCGCGCGCTGCCGTTCTTCTCGTACCGCGGCACCACGTCGACCAGCACCAATCCGGTCACCCTGTCCGGGCCCGCGGCGTCGGCCACCAGGATGCCCGTCAGCCCACCCATGCTGGCGCCGATCAGCACGACGGGATGGCCGATAGCGTCGAGGATGTGCAAAACGTCGGCCATCAGGGTTTCGATCGCGTAGTCCGCGCCGGGCGCCCGGTCACTGTCGCCATGGCCGCGGCTGTCGAGTGCGACGACGTGGTAACCCTCGTCGGCCAGGAATTGACCGGTGTTCTTCCAGGAGAACCGGTTTTGGCCGCCGCCGTGCAACATCAGAATCGACGGTCGGCCCGCGATGGCGACGTCGCGGTTCCATTCGTCGGCGACCAGGCCAATACCGCCCACACCAGCGAACTTGACCGTCTGGGGACTGCTGCTCACGGTGCTCATCGAACTGACGTTACATAGTGCTCCGATGATTTCTGGCGCTTGGTGGGGTCTGACCGTGAGACGACCTCGGCAGGTACCCAAACAGGAAAGGAGGCGCCCATGCCATCGATCACTCCCTCGCTGTGGTTTGACCACAACTTCGGGAGGCGGTGACGTTCTACGCCTCGGTGTTCCCGAACTCGCGAATCCAGGACCTCAACCGCAGCACCGACGCCGGTCCCGGCGAGCCCGGCTCGGTGCTATCGGGCACGTTTGTGCTGGACGGCAACCGGTTCATCGGGATCAACGGCGGTCCGCAGTTCCCGTTCAGCGAGGCGGTTTCCTTCACGATCGACTGCCAAGACCAGGACGAGGTCGATTACTACTGGAACCGGCTGACCGACGGTGGTGAGGAGTTGCCATGCGGCTGGTGCAAGGACCGCTACGGGCTGCGTTGGCAGGTAATCCCGGCCAGGCTCTACGACCTGGTGAGCCATCCCGATCCGGCCCGCGCGACGGCCGCCACCCAGGCGATGTACGGCATGCGCAAGATCGTGGTCGCTGAGCTCGAGCGGGCGGCGGCGGATGCATCGAGCGAAAACCCTTGATGCCGTGACGGTTTAGAGATTCCTGCGGTCCGTCGGTGCGGTCTAGACCCGTACGCGTTAGGTTGGTCCGTGTGACGGAGCCGCGGTGGATCGACGTGCCGGGGCCTCCCGGCGACCTCAAGGCGCTGACCTGGGGCCCGCCCGACGCCCCGATCGCCTTGTGTCTGCACGGCTTCCCCGACACCGCCTACGGCTGGCGCAAGATGGCCCCACTGCTTGCCGCATCGGGTTGGCGGGTCGTCGCACCGTTCATGCGCGGATACGCCCCGTCGTCGATTCCCGACGACGGCAGCTATCACGTCGGCGCGATCATGGACGACGCGCTGCGTGTGCGCGCGGCGGCCGGAGGGACCGACCGCGACGTGGTGATCGGTCATGACTGGGGCGCACTGGCGGCCACCGGCTTGGCCGCGATGCCCAACAGCCCGTTCGCCAAAGCCGTGGTCATGTCGGTGCCGGTGTCTGCCGCATTCCGCGGCCAGGTGAGCGAGCGGGGCCGGCTGGCCCGCCAGCTGCCGCGTCAGCTGTTGCGCAGCTGGTACATGTTCTACTTCCAATTACCTTTGCTGCCAGAGCGTTCCGGGCCCTGGATACTGCCGTTGTTGTGGCGGCGATGGTCGCCGGGCTATCGCGGGGCCGACGAGGATCTGCGCCACGTCGACGCCGCGATCGGAACGCCCGAAAGCTGGCGGGCGGCGCTGGGGACCTACCGGGCCACGCTGCGCAACACCAAGCCGCCGCAGCGCTACGCCGAACTCAACGAGCTGTGGACCCAGGCACCCATCCTGCCTACCTTGTATCTGCATGGCCGTGACGACGGTTGTATGACTCCGGCGTTCGCGCACTGGACGGAGAAGGTGCTTCCCGCCGGCAGCGAGGTGGCCATCGTCGATCATGCCGGGCATTTCCTGCAGCTTGAACAGCCCGAGAAGGTGGCCGAGCGGGTGCTCGCGTTCGTCGACCCACCCGGCTGACGCCATGGCTGCGCAGCGAATGGCGGCCGTCGATGCGGAGTTCTATTGGATGTCGGCCAAGGTCCCCAACGACGACTTCCAGCTGTGGGCATTCGACGGCGAACCCGCCGATCTCGATGCTGCCATCGCCGAAGTGTGTCGCCGGGCCCGCGGGTGTCCCGATCTGACCATGCGGGTCCACGACGGATACCCGCTGACGTATCCGCAGTGGGTGCCCGCGCCGGTCGGTCCCGAGCAGGTGGTCTGCCACGACTTGGTCGACCGCAGCTGGCGCGGCTGCCTGACGGCCGTAGTCGGTCTCGCCGATCACCAGTTGGATATGCGCCAGATGCCCTGGCGGATACACGTATTCACGCCGGTCTTCGGCGTCCCGGGCGTCGGCGGCCCAGGCACCGTGGTGATCTGGCAGTATCCGCATGCATTGGCCGACGGCGTTCGTGCTTCGGCGATGGCAGCCCGGCTGTTCGGGCGGGCTGACCCAATGCCCGAGATGCAGCGGTTGCCGTTGGGTTTTCTGCCGTGGCGTGCTGTCGACGCGGCGCGCACGCATCGCCAGCTGGTTCGCGACACCCGCGACGGGCTGGTGGCACCGGGAATCGGATACCGGCCTCCGCTGCCAACCAACGCCCGTCCGGCCGGTGTCCGCTCGATTCATACTTTGGTGCGCCACCGCTCGCAAGTGCTGGGTCCTACCGTCACCGTTGCGGTGCTGGCCGCGGTGTCCACCGCGCTGTCCGGCCTGCTCGGCGATGCGGCCGATTCATTGGCCGCAGAAGTGCCGATGGCTAAACCCGGTGTGCCACATCCACATAACCATTTCGGAAATGTCGTTGTCGGGCTATACCCACAGCTTGATCGGGATGCCCGAGTGCAGCGTATCGCCACCGATCTGGACAATGGTCGGCGGCGATTCGCGCATCCGGCTACCCGCGCAACCGACCGGGCCTTCGCCGCGATGCCCGGCGCGCTATTGCGGTGGGGTGTCTCGCTGTTCGATCCCGATGCCCGGCCCGCGCAGGTGTTGGGAAACACGGTGTTGTCCAGCAATAACCGCGGTCCCGCTGATTTGAATTTCGGGGGCGCTCCGGTGGTACTGACGGCCACCTATCCGCCGTTGTCGCCCGCAATGGGTCTGACGCACGGCGTGCACGGCATCGGCGAGACGATCGCGATCAGTGTCAACGCGGCCGAATCCGCCGTCCCCGACATCGACGCTTATCTGGCGCGCCTCGACGCCGCGCTTTAAGTTATTGCGCGTCGCCGGACCTGGCCGCCTCCTCGCGGGTGAGGCCGACGGCGCCGATCAGCTCCTCGTGCATTTCGAACCACACCGTGTGATACGAGTCGATCAGCGGTCGAGTCAGCCAGGAGCTGTCGCCGCCTTTGATTTTTCCAAGTGCTGCAACAAGTTTGGCTGCATAGGCGTTCAGCCGGGGCAGTTGGGCGCCGGCCGCGGCAATGATCGGCAACACCCTGGCGTGCACCCGGTCGAGGCGCGCCAGTACCGCCGCGTCGTATTCGGCGTCGTCGTGCGCATTGGGCGGGCTCCCGGGACCGCCCTTGAGCTGCCAGTCGGTTACCAGAGCCTTGAAATCGTGGTTCACGCTTCGGAAGTCGTCGTACACGGCCGCCACCGCGGCCGGGTCAACGCCCTCGCGCTCCTGGGCGAGCAGTTCGTTCAGCCGGTCGCGGCCGCTGGGGCTGATCCGCAACGTCGCCCCGCCGACCAGCAAGCCCGACGCGGTCAGCGTCTCGGTCACGTCGCCAACGTCTTCATTGAGGGTGGCGGCGAGGTCGGTCGGCGTCACCCGACCCTTGAGCCGAATTGCCTGCAGCACAGCCAACTCAGTCACGGGGTGGTCTGGGTGGTCAGTCGCAGCGCGGCCAGCATGACGATCAGCGGGGAGGCCGAGAGCACGTCGGTACGCCCGCTGTCCAGCGCGGCGCGCACCGCGGCGTCAGAAGTATCGTCAAGCGTCGGGTGGTCGCCGTCGGCGTGTGCGCGCAGCGGGCTGATTCGCCGCGCGATGTCGGCGAGTTCGCGAAGCTCGGGCGTATCGTTCTCCGACCACGAGGACGGGGCCAGATTGCCTTCGCGCACTTCACCTTCGTAGCCGTCGACGGTGATCTGCTTGCCGGCCAGCGTTGCGGCGACTCCGTTGCCGCATCCCACCACTGCGACCCTGCCGAGTTCGCGGCTGACCACCGCAGCGTGGCTGGCGGCGCCGCCGACCTCGGTGACGATGCCGTGGGCGGCCAGCATGCCCCGGACGTCTTCGGGTCGGGTGTGGTCGCGAACCAGGATGACCTGCTCACCCCGGTCGGCGGCATCCAGCGCCTCGTCCACCTGCGTGTAGGCCTTACCCGAGACGACGCCCGGGCAGGCCGGCAATCCTTTTGCCAAAAGCGGTGCGGCCAAACGTATTTCCGGCTGCAGCGCCGGCAGTAGCAGAGCCTTGACGTGTGTCGGGGTCACCCGGCGCAGCGTCTCGGCGGCGTCGATGAGCCCCTCGTGATGCAGTTGCAGCGCCAGCCGCACCGCCGCCTGCGCCGAGCGTTCGGCCGCCCGAGTCTGCAGCAGCCAGAGTTTGCCGTCTTGCACGGTGAACTCGATCTCTTGCACATCGGACCCGAGTCGTTCCAAAGTGCGGGCGACATCCATCAGCTCGTCGTAGACCGCCGGTTGCTCGTCGCGCAGGGCGGCGATCGGTTCCACGTCGACCAATCCAGAGACCACGTCGTCGCCCTGGCCGCCCGGGAGCCATTCCCCGAAAGGCTCATTGGCGCCGGTGATCGGGTTGCGTGAGAAGAATGCTCCGGCACCGGAATTGGGGCCCAGGTTGCCGAAAACCATGGCCTGCACAACCACGGCGGTGCCGCCACCCTCGTCGAGGCCGTAGTGGTCGCGGTAGGCAACCGCGCGCGGCGAGTTCCACGACGCGAACACGGCCTCGATGCCCGCGCGAAGCTGCGCGTACGCGTCGTCCGGAACGGATGGCGACTGGCCGCCGACGATGCGGTGATACATACCGGTGAACCGCAGCCGGGTGTCTTCGGCGAACTTCTTGGTTCCAGACGCGGCCAGCGCCTGTTCGACGTTGTCGTTGAGACCCAGGTTCAGGATCGTGTCCATCATGCCGGGCATCGACAGGGTGGCCCCCGAGCGAACGCTGACCAGCAGCGGACGCGGCCCGCGGCCGAAGGTGCGTGAGGTTTCGCCCTCCAGCCATTTCATTCGGTCGAGCACGTCGTGCCAGATCGCGTCCAGCGTCGCGGCGGGCTCGGTCAGACACCGCAGGCCCACCTCGGTGGTGATGCAGAACGCGGGCGGCACCGGCAAGTCGTGCCGGTGCATGACTTCGATGCCGTGGCCCTTGTTGCCCAGGATCTGCCGCGGATGGTCCGTTTCGCCGTTCAGCAACACCACGGTGTGGTCGGTGGAGGTGGCCGCATGCCCGATCGAGCTGCTTTCGGGGGTGCTGTTGCCTCGTGCGATACGCGCCGTGGTGCACCCCCTCCTGGTTCAGCTAGTTGCCGGCAAACGCGGGAACGCCCGCTATATTCCCACACGAATCGCCTGACGCAGCCGCTCACCACTGCTGTTATCCGATCCGCCCGATGATCTAGGTTTGCACGTATGACTCCCTATGACGTCGGATTACTCATCCTGCGGCTGGTGCTGGGCGTGACATTGGCCGCACACGGCTACAACAAGTTCTTTGGCGGCGGCCGGATACCGGGCACCGCGCGATGGTTCGAGAGCATCGGTATGAAGCCGGGCAAGTTCCACGCCACCGTGGCCGCCACCACCGAAATCGCCGCGGGGCTGGGCCTGGCCGCCGGGCTGCTGACGCCGATTCCCGCCGCGGGCTTTGTCTCGCTGATGCTGGTCGCGGCGTGGACCGTGCACCGCCACAACGGGTTCTTCATCGTCAAGGAGGGTTGGGAGTACAACCTGGTCCTGGCGTTGTCCGCAATCGCGGTGGCGACGCTGGGACCCGGCCGGCTCAGCCTGGACTGGGCGATCTTCGGGATCAACGACCCGCTGATCGGCTGGAACGGGCTGCTGATCTCGGTGGGGCTCGGTCTCGCAGGCGCGCTCGGCCTGTTGCTGATCTTCTACCGGCCGCCGGCCAAGCAAGCCGGCTAGCTTCTCGGGGCGCCGTGTCCGCCTAGGCGACTGCAGTGGTTTCGGCCGCCGTCACCTCGGCCGCCGCCCGCTCGCCGGAGCGGATCGCTCCGTCGATCCACCCGCACATGACCGCCGAGCTCTCGGTGCCTGCCCAATGGACGCGACCGCAGGGTTCGCGCAAGGTGTAGCCGAATTCGGTCAGCACGCCGGGCGCGGTGTGGCCGATCATCCCGCCACCGGAATAGCGCTCGACGGTCCAGTTCTGCAGGTGGAATTCCCGCGGAGATTTGGCCTTACTGCCGAACCGATCGACAAGCTCGCCGATCAGGATCGACTTTTGTTCGTCCGCCTCGAGGTAGGTCAGTCGGCGCGCCGCGGGTCCCTCGGTGATGATGCACATGATGCCCGGGTCCGCGGTGTTGGTGCAGGCGTCGATGGTCAGGGTGGCCGGGGATCCCGGCGCGGCGGACTGGCCGGAGAATCCGTCGGCCCGCCAGAACGGCTCGTCGTAAAAGATCGAGGTCTTGATGACCGCGCCGCTGGGAACGCGCTGGTGCAGAAAAGCCCGGTCCACCGGCAGCGCGGGCTCATAGAGGATCGAGGTGGCGATCGCCAGTGGGATCGCGACAACGACTCGGCGCGCTCGCACCGTCAGATCGGCCGCGCTGACCGTCACGCCGTCAGCGTCCTGGGTGATCTGCCGGACCGGCTGCGAAAGGTGCAGCGCGTCACCGAGTTCGGCCACCATCGGGCGGTGCAGCGCGCCCATCCCACCGACGGGGCGGGCATCCTGCGAGCCACCCTTACCCGAAATCGCGAACGTGAGCCCGCCGGCGGAGGCCGTCTGCAGCAGCCCCCACAGCAACGACGTCTCCGACCCTGCCGAGGTGTAGAGGCCGGCGAAGGCCATGTCCAGCATCTCGGCGGCTTCCTTGGACGCGGTCTTCTTGTGGATCCATTCCCCGATGCTGATGCGGTCCCACTCGGCGGCCTTCTTCGCCTCCCACGGGGCTTCGCGCGGAATCTCCTTACACATCTTCTCGATGGCGGCCAAACCGAGTCCAAGGTTGGCGACCGCCCACGGGCTCACGGTCCACGGGATGGTGCCGCCGTAGCGGTGCTTTTTGCCGCCGACGATCATCATCGCGTCGCCGTCGTTGTGCTGCTTGTATTCCGGTACGCCGAACTCTTTCATCAGCGCGTAGATGCGGTCCTGGCCCGGCCCGATCCACGCGCCGCCGCGATCGACCCACGTTCCGTCCGGGAAGGTTTCGGTGAAGGTGCGACCACCTACCCGGTCACGGGCTTCCAGCAAGGCCACCGAGTGGCCCGCTTGCTTCAACCGGAAGGCGGCCGTCAAACCCGCGAAACCCGCTCCGACCACGCAATAATCGACGTCCGCCACGATCGGCTCCTCGGTTGCATTTGGGTGCTGAGCAGCAAACTACACCGATCGCGAGATCATGGCTGTCCGTTCGCGCGGAATTCATGCATGAGGTCAAATCGGCCGGCGTTCGATGCCGCTATGACGGTGTGATCACCGGCGGATAGGGCAGATCGGTGCTGGAGTGCGGGTCCACGTGCACCCGATGGCCCAGATACGGAAAGGCGCGTTGTGGGCAGGCGGGCCGGTCACAGATCTTGCAGCCGGCACCGATCGGCACGATCGCCTCGGTACCGGTGCGGTCGATACCGACCGAGTAGATCAGTTTCCCGGCGTGCGCCACGTCGCAGCCGAGCCCGATCGCAAAGCTCTTGTCCGGGCCCAGGTATCGGCTGGGCTCCGTCGTGGTGGTGCGCGCAATCCAGAAATACGTGCGCCCGTCCGGCATTTGAGCGATCTGTGTCATGAACTGGCCGGGCCGGGAGAAGGCGTGATGAACCACCCATAGCGGGCAGTTGCCGCCCACCCGCGAGAAATGAAAAGCCGTGGCGGACTGACGTTTAGAGATGTTCCCCGCGCTGTCGGTCCGGACGAAGATAAACGGGATCCCGCGCGCGCTCGGGCGTTGCAGGGTGGACAACCGATGGCAGACGGTTTCAAAGCCGACCTCGAAACGTCTTGCCAGCTGGTCGATGTCGTAGCGCATGCCCTCGGCGGCTGCCAGAAACCGTTGGTAGGGCAACAGCAGGGCACCGGCGAAGTAGTTGGCCAGGCCGATGCGAGCCACGCCCCGCGCATCGTCGCTGAGCTGGTCGTCGCCGGCGATGATGCCGCCGATCAGCTCGGCCTGGGTGAGCAACGCGATCTGAGTTGCCAACTGAAAGGCGCGCTGGCCGGGATGGAGCCACCGGGCCAGATATAGGGTTTTCGACTCGGCCCGAAACAGGCGCTTGGAGTTGGGATTCAGGACCTGCCCGTCGTCGATGACCAGGGTGATGCCGAGTTCTTCGCGAACGAGCTCTGCCAGCTGACTGTCGAGTCCGCCTGTCTGCAAACGGTTTTGATTGAACAGCTGCTCGGCCGCGACATCGAGATCACCGATGTAATTTTTGCGGTCGTAGAAGAAGTCCCGAACCTCTTCGAACGGCATCGGCTGCGGGGGGCCCGTCGGTATTTCGGCGTTGGCACGACCGTGTAGGGCTTCGAGGTCGGATGTGGCGTCGTGTAGCCGCCGCTGCAGGTTGACCAGCGTCTGGCCGACCTCGGGCATCCGGGCCACCAGCTCTTCGATTTGTCCGGCCGTCGCGGGCCCGTCGGTGAAGATTTCGCGCAGATCCGCGACCAGGCGGGCATCGGACTCCGGCGCGAAGTATTGGGTCGGTAGGTCGAAGCGTTCGGTGAGTGTCAGCAGCACCGGCACCGTAATCGGACGCTGGTCGTTTTCCAGCTGGTTGACGTAACTGGTCGACAATCCCAGGGCGCGCGCCAGCGCGACCTGAGTTAGCCCGTGCTCCTCGCGGAGCCGTCGTAGCCGCGCACCAGCGAACGTCTTCGCCACCCGTAACAGCGTACGCGCACTGTCTTTCACAAGATTTGCAAAATCATGCGGATAAGGACACAAAATTACGCTCTTTTAGGGGATTTACCCCGTTTCATTGGTTGCGTAATGTGCGGTTTATGCGCATTCATGACGTTCGAACCCGGCGCAGCGCCGACGACTTCCCCCGCAGCGAGCACCTGGCTTTCAAGATTGCCGAGGTCGCTGCAGATCCGGTCGCCGTGCCCGCGGAGACCGAAGCGATGGTGATCAATCGCATCATCGACAACGCCGCGGTTTCGGCTGCCTCGCTGACCCGTCGTCCGGTGACCACCGCCCGGGTCCAGGCGCTGGCGCATCCGGCTTTGGCGCGGGGCGCGAAGGTCTTCGGCGTCGAAGGCGACTACTCGCCGGAGTGGGCGGCATGGGCCAATGGCGTCGCGGTACGCGAGTTGGACTTCCACGACACGTTCCTGGCCGCCGAGTACTCGCATCCGGGAGACAACATCCCCGCACTGGTGGCCGTGGCACAGCACCTCGATATCGGCGGTGCCGATCTAATTCGCGGTCTGGCAACGGCCTACCAGGTCCAGGTCGATCTGGTCAAAGGGATCTCGCTGCACGAGTTCAAGATCGACCACGTCGCCCACCTTGGCCCCTCGGTGGCCGCCGGCCTCGGGACCATGCTGAAGCTCGACCCCGAGGTGATCTATCAGGCGGTCGGGCAGGCACTGCACCTGACCACGGCCACCCGTCAGTCCCGCAAAGGCCTGATCTCCAGCTGGAAGGCCTTCGCACCGGCATTCGCCGGCAAGATCGCTATCGAGGCGGTCGACCGGGCGATGCGCGGGGAAGGTGCTCCGGCGCCCATCTGGGAGGGCGAGGACGGCGTAATCGCCTGGCTGCTAGGCGGTCCCGAGCGCACTTACCAGGTGCCGTTGCCGGAGCCGGGCGAACCGAAGCGGGCCATTCTGGACACCTACACCAAGGAGCACTCGGCGGAGTACCAGAGCCAGGCGCCGATCGACCTGGCCCGGCGGCTGCGCGAGCGCATCGGCGACCTGGGCCAGATCGCGACGATAGTGCTGCACACCAGCCACCACACCCACTATGTGATCGGCACCGGATCCGGGGACCCGCAGAAGTTCGACCCGGACGCATCGCGGGAGACGCTGGACCACTCGCTGCCGTACATCTTCGCGGTCGCGCTGCAGGACGGCACCTGGCACCACGAACGGTCCTACGCGCCCGAGCGGGCACACCGGCCCGACACCGTCGAGCTCTGGCACAAGATCTCCACGGTCGAAGACCCCGAGTGGACTCGCCGCTATCACTCGGCCGATCCCGCCGAGAAGGCGTTCGGCGCCCGCGCCGAGGTGACGCTGAAGAGCGGGGAGGTAATCGTCGACGAGCTGGCCGTCGCCGACGCGCACCCGTTGGGGGCCAGGCCATTTGAGCGCAAGCAGTACGTCGGGAAGTTCACCGACCTGGCCGACGGCGTGGTCGCCGACGCCGAGCAGCAGCGATTCCTGTCGGCGGTGGAAGCCCTTCCGCAACTGCAGGCCGGTGCTCTGGGCGCGCTCAACATCACGGTCGGTCCGCTGGTGCTCGACCAGGCGCCCAAGATTGGGCCGGGGATCTTCTGATGAGCGGGCTGATCGGCAGCGCTGTTCCCGCGGCACAGAAGCGAGCACAGCTTCGCACCGCGCTGCAAAGTGGTCGGCTGCAACGATTTCCAGGCGCGTTCTCGCCGCTGGTTGCCAAGCTGGTCGCCGAGATCGGGTTCGACGGCGTGTACGTGTCGGGCGCGGTGCTCTCCGCGGATCTCGGACTGCCCGATATCGGCCTGACCACCCTGACCGAAGTCGGCGCGCGCGGCGCCCAGATCGCCGGGGCGACGGACCTGCCCACGTTGATCGACGCCGACACCGGCTTCGGCGAACCGATGAGCGCCGCACGCACGGTGACCGTCCTGGAGGATGCCGGGCTGGCGGGCTGCCACCTGGAAGACCAGGAAAATCCGAAGCGATGCGGGCACCTCGATGGCAAAGCCGTGGTGCCGGCGAGTGAGATGGTCAAACGTCTGCGCGCCGCGGTATCCGCCCGGCGGGACCCCGATTTCATCATCTGCGCCCGCACCGACGCCGCGGGTATCGAAGGAATTCCCTCGGCGATCGACCGCGCCAAGGCCTACGCCGACGCCGGCGCCGATCTGATCTTCACCGAAGCCCTGCGTACGCCAGCCGATTTCGAGCAGTTTCGCGCCGCGGTGGACACGCCGTTGCTCGCTAATATGACCGAGTTTGGCAAGTCAGAGCTCTTGACCGCCAAGCAGTTGTCCGACATCGGCTACAACGTGGTGATCTACCCGGTGACTACCCTGCGTCTGGCCATGCAAGCCGTCGAGTCTGGCCTTCGTGAAATCGCGGACACCGGAACACAATCCAGCCTGCTGGAGCGAATGCAGCACCGCAGCCGGCTCTACGAGCTGCTGCGCTATTCCGACTACAACCAATTCGATTCCGACATCTACAACTTCGCCGTCGAAGGGAACCAACCATGACCGCGCCGACCGCTGAAATCAAAAAGGGCCTAGCCGGCGTGGTGGTGGACACCACCGCGATCTCAAAGGTGGTGTCGGAGACCAATTCGCTGACCTACCGGGGGTACGCGGTCCAGGATTTGGCCGCGCAGTGCAGTTTCGAACAAGTCGCGTTCCTGCTTTGGCGCGGTGAGCTCCCGACCGACTCGGAGCTGGCGCTGTTCAGCCAGCGGGAACGCGCCAGCCGCCGGATCGACCGGTCGATGCTGTCGCTGTTGACCAAGCTCCCCGACAACTGCCACCCGATGGACGTGGTACGCACGGCGATCAGCTTTTTGGGTGCCGAGGATCCCGACGAGGACGACGATTCGGCAAACCGGGCCAAGTCGCTGCGCATGCTGGCGGTGTTGCCCACCATCGTCGCGGTGGACATGCGACGACGCCGTGGGCTGGAGCCGATCCCGCCACACAGCGGGTTGGGATACTCCGAGAACTTTCTGCAGATGTGCTTCGGCAAGGTGCCCGAACCCGAAGTCGTGAAGGCATTCGAGCAGTCGATGATCCTGTACGCCGAACACGGTTTCAACGCTTCCACGTTCGCCGCACGGGTGGTGACGTCGACGCAGTCCGACATCTACAGCGCGGTCACCGGTGCCATCGGTGCGCTCAAGGGCGCGCTGCACGGCGGCGCCAACGAGGCGGTCATGCATGACATGATCGAGATCGGCGATCCGCGCAACGCCCGAGAATGGTTGCGCGGCAAGCTCGCCCGCAAAGAAAAGGTGATGGGATTCGGCCACCGGGTCTACAAGAACGGTGACTCCCGGGTGCCGACGATGAAGGAGGCGTTGAGCCGCGTCGCCGCGACGCGCGATGGGCAGCGCTGGCTGGACATGTACAACATCCTGGAAGCCGAGATGTTTGACGCGACCGGAATCAAGCCCAATCTCGACTTCCCGACCGGTCCGGCGTACTACCTGATGGGATTCGACATCGCCTGCTTCACGCCGATCTTCGTGATGAGCAGGATCACCGGGTGGACCGCTCACATCATGGAGCAGGCCGCGTCGAACTCCTTGATCCGGCCGTTGAGTGCCTACTCGGGGCCCCAGCAGCGGGCACTGGCCTTCAGGTAAGCCGGCTAGTCCGCTGGGCCGCCGTATTGCCAGACCAGGTTGTGGTTGCCGGTCATGGTCGGATTGCACCACATGGTGCGGCCATTGGCGTCCTGGATGGTGGCGTGCAACGCCGTGCACGAATCCCCGACGGTGGGCGCGTCGCCGTGCGCGGTGCCGACGCCGAAGCCGGCGGCGATAAAGGCCGCCAATGCGGCCGATACCAGGAACCGAAATCTGCTCACGATGGACATCTCCTAAGCAGGTGCCAAGCCATCACGCTATCCGGCGGAGAACTTGCGGGCAAAGGATGTCATCCGCGGCCCTCGGCACGCTGCGCTAGAACGCGTTCTAGTCTGTGGCAATGGGATTCCTCCAACCCGAACTGCCGCAGGTCGACATCGACGAGTGGAGCAAGCTCAGCCGCAGCGAGAAGATCCGGCCGATGGCCCGGCACTGGGCCGAAGTGGGCTTCGGAACGCCGGTCGTCCTGCACCTGTTCTACGTCGGCAAGATCTTGCTCTACATCCTGTTCGCGTGGCTGTTGGCGGTGCCGACCACCCGCGGGCTGGCGTTCACCCACGTCATGTCGTGGTACTGCGAGCCGATCGTGTTCGAGAAGGTCGTGCTTTACACGATGCTCTTCGAGGTGATCGGGCTTGGCTGTGGGTTTGGGCCGCTGAACAACCGGGTCAATCCGCCGTTGGGTTCGATCCTGTATTGGCTGCGGCCCGACACCATTCGGTTGCCCCCGTGGCCCAAGCGCGTCCCGGGGACCAAGGGCACGGCCCGCACGCTGGTGGACAACGCGCTGTACGGGCTGCTTCTGCTGTTGACCTTCCTGACCCTGTTTGCCGACGGCACCGGCCCGGTGCCGGAACTGGGCACCCAGGTCGGGTTGATACCTACCTGGCGGATCGTGCTGATCCTGGTGCTGCTCGCGGTGCTGGGATTGCGCGACAAGGTGATCTTTCTAGCCGCCCGCGGGGAGGTCTACGCGACGCTGGCGGTGACGTTCCTGTTCGGCGGCGTCGACATGATCATCGCCGCCAAACTGGTGTTCCTGGTGATCTGGATGGGCGCGGCGACGTCCAAGCTGAACAAACACTTTCCGTTCGTGATGTCGACGATGATGTCCAACAACCCGGTCTTCCGGCCACGCTTCATCAAGCGGCTGTTCTTCGAGAAGTTTCCCGACGATCTGCGGCCCGGACGGCTGTCGCGGATTTTCGCCCACGTGAGCACCTTCGTCGAAATGTGTGTGCCCATTGCGCTATTCGTCGCGCACGGCGGCTGGTGGACCGCGGTTCCCGCGGCAATCATGGTGCTCTTCCACTTCGGCATCCTGTCGGCCATCCCGATGGGGGTGCCGCTGGAGTGGAACGTGTTCATGATCTTCGGCGTGTTCGCGCTGTTTGTCGGCCACGCTCACACCGGGCTGGCCGACCTGAAAAACCCTGTCCCGGTGGGGATTTTCATCGCGTTCATTGCCGGGATCGTGATCGCGGGCAACCTGTTTCCGCGCAAGATCTCGTTCCTGCCCGGCATGCGGTATTACGCCGGCAACTGGGACACCACGCTGTGGTGCATCAAGGGATCGGCGGATAAGAAGATCAACCACAACATCGTCTCGATCGCCAGCATGCCCGCGGCCCAGCTGGAGAAGGTGTACGGCAAGGAGCGTGCCCAGATCCCGATGTATCTCGGATATGCGTTCCGCGCCATGAACACTCACGGCCGCGCGCTGTTCACACTCGCGCATCGCGCGATGGCCGACGGCAACGAGGACGACTACGTCATCACCGACGGGGAGCGGATCTGCAGTACCGCGATCGGATGGAATTTCGGCGACGGCCATATGCACAACGAGCAGTTGATCGCCGCGATGCAGCAGCGCTGCGGCTTCCTGCCCGGCGAAGTGCGGGTCGTGCTGCTCGACGCTCAGCCGATCCACCGCCAGACCCAGTCCTATCGGCTGGTGGACGCCGCGACAGGCGAGTTCGAGCGCGGCATCGTCAAAGTCTCGGACATGGTCACCCGGCAGCCCTGGGCCGACGATGTGCCGGTCCAGGTGCTGTCCGAGCAAGCGGAGTAAACCGCTCGGCGAGCCTTAGACCCCCGCGCGGACTTCCTGCGCGGCGGCGACCATGTTCTGCAGCGAGGCGTTCACCTCGTCGGTGTTGCGGGTCTTCAGCCCGCAGTCGGGGTTGACCCACAGCCGCTCCGCCGGAACGGCCCGCAGCGCCGCCCGCAGCGACTCGGCCATCTCGCCGGTGCTCGGCACCCGCGGCGAGTGGATGTCGTAGACGCCCGGGCCAACACTGTTGGCGAAGCCGACCGAGTTCAGGTCGTCCAGCACCTCCATATGTGAGCGAGCCGCCTCGATCGACGTGACATCGGCGTCCAGGTCCGCGATGGCTCCGATCACCTCGCCGAACTCCGAATAGCACAGGTGCGTGTGGATCTGGGTCGAGTCATCGACGCCGGAAGTGGCCAGCCGGAACGACCCGACCGCCCAGCTCAGGTACTCGTCCTGATCAGCGCGACGCAGTGGCAGCAGCTCGCGCAGTGCGGGCTCGTCGACCTGGATCACCGCGATGCCGGCGGACTGCAGATCCACCGTCTCGTCGCGGATGGCCAGCGCCACCTGGTTGGCGGTGTCGGCCAACGGCTGGTCGTCGCGGACGAACGACCAGGCCAGGATCGTGACCGGGCCGGTCAGCATGCCCTTGACCGGCTTTTCGGTCAGGGACTGCGCGTACTTGGCCCATTCCACCGTCATCGGCTGCTCGCGGATCACGTCACCGAAAAGGACCGGCGGCCGCACGCAGCGGCTGCCGTAGGACTGCACCCAGCCGTTCTTGGTGGCGAAGAAACCGTCCAGCTGCTCGGCGAAGTACTGCACCATGTCGTTGCGCTCCGGCTCGCCGTGCACCAGCACATCGATGCCGAGGCCTTCCTGCAGCTTGATGACGTCGGAGATCTCCTGCTTCATCCTGCGGTCGTATTCGGCCTCGTCGATCTCACCGGCGACCAGCGCGGCGCGGGCCTTGCGGATCTCTACGGTCTGCGGGAACGAGCCGATCGTGGTGGTCGGCAGCGGCGGCAGGTGCAGCCGCTCTTCCTGGCTGGTGCGCCGCTGCGCGGCATCGCCGCGGTGCGTACCGGACGTCACGATCGAGTCGATGCGAGCCCGGAGCTTGTCATTGTGCAGCCGCGGATCCTTCTTCCGGGAGGCCGCCGCGGCGTTGGAGGCCTCGATCTCCTCGGCGACCGCGTCGCGGCCCTCATGCAGCGCTCGGGACAGCGCCACCACCTCGGCGACCTTCTCCTGACCGAACGCCAGCCAACTGCGCAGCGCGTCGTCGAGGCCGGTCTCCGGTTCCAGCGAGTACGGCACGTGCAGCGTCGAGCACGATGTCGAGACGGCGACGTTGGCCGCCGAACCCAGTAGCGTCGCCAGCTTGCTCAGCGCCGCCTGCAAATCGGTGCGCCAGATGTTGCGCCCATCGACGACACCGGCCACGAGTGTCTTGTTGGCCAGCTCGGGCACCGCGGCGATCGCGGTGTCGGCACCGTAAACCAGGTCGACGCCGATCGCCTCGACGGGTGTGCGGGCCAGCGCTCCCAATGAGTCGCCGGGATCACCGAAGTAGGTGGCGACGTAAATGGCGGGCCGGTTGCTCACCTTGCCCAGCGCGTTGTACACGGCTTCGGCCAGCGCGGGGGCATCGGGGGAGATGTCGGTGACCAGAGCCGGCTCGTCGATCTGTACCCACTGCGCGCCGTTGTCGGCCAGCAGCGACAGCAGCTCGGAGTAAATCGGTAGCAGCTCCTGCAGCCGCTCGATCGGCGCGCTGCCACCGTTGACGCCCTTGCTCAGCAACAGGAAGGTGACCGGGCCGATCACGACTGGACGCGCTGGAATTCCCTGCCCTTGAGCCTCTTTGAGCTCGGAGAGCACCTTGACCGGATTCAGCGAGAACTTCGTCGCGGGCTCGATCTCGGGAACGATGTAGTGGTAGTTGGTGTCGAACCACTTGGTCATTTCCAGCGGCGCGACGTCTTTGTTGCCGCGCGCCGCGGCGAAGTAGCGGTCCAGCTCGTCGGGAACCTGCGCGGCGCGAGCCGGCAATGCGCCCAGCATGACCGCGGTGTCGAGCACCTGGTCGTAGTAGGAGAAGGTGTTCACCGGCACCGAGTCCAGGCCCGCGTCGGCCAGGCGCTTCCAGGTGTCGCGCCGCAAGGTGGCGGCAATGTTTTCGAGGTCGGCTCGGCTGGTGCGTCCTGCCCAGTAGCCCTCGGTCGCGCGTTTGAGTTCCCGTTTCGGGCCGATGCGCGGAGAGCCGACAACTGTCGCTGTGAATGCTTGAGGGGTCACGATATTCGTCCTTCAATCGGCGTGGAGGTCACCGCCGGCGGACATGCAGCCGATCCGGTAGCGGTGCGCACCCTGTGCACGTATCGCAACGGCTGCAGCCTAGCGCCCATTCCACGAGGCGATGAGCCGCCGGGCGCGGCGCGCCCGGCACAGCTGGCAGGTCTCCGGACTTGCAGGCGCGCACCGGGTGGTGCTCCTAGTGGCCGTCGCTTCCCAGTCCTAAGACCAGTGCTTGCCAGAAACTCTGACGGCGGTCGTTCCTGCATACCGTTGCGGGACAGTCCCGGATTCTCACCGGGTTCCCTCTTACGAAGCGTTACTCACGTTGCTTCGTTCGATGCCGGCGCCGCGGGTGCGGCGCAAGCAGACCAGCTGCGAGAAGCAGTTTAGTCAGCCCGCCAACGCCACCGCGATCGGGATGTCCCCGTTGTTGAATTCGATGGTCCGCCGGAGGGTCGAATCGTTGGCCAGCGCGGCAGCCACGACGAGCGCGACATCGGCGCGGGATACCTCGCCCTTGCCCTGGCCGGCGACGATGCGGCCGGTCGCCGGCTCCAGCGTGAGCCTGCCGGGACCCAACACCGTCCAGTCCAGTTCGCTGGCCCGCAAGTGGGCATCGGCGGCGGCCTTGGCCTCCGCGTAGGCGAAGAACGGGTCGCCCTGCGGCACGCCGTGATCCGACCCCGCACCGAAGTACGACACCATCACGAACCGGTTGATGCCCGCCTGCCCGGCGGCGTCGATCACCCGGATTGCGGCATCACGGTCGACGGCATACGTCCGCGCCGGATCGCCGCCGCCCGCCCCGGCCGCGAAGACGACCGCGTCGTGCCCGGTCAACAGATCGGCCAGGGCATTCGTATCGAGCTGCTCGATGTCGGCCACCACCGGTTTGGCGCCGGTGGCGGCGACCTCGTCGGAATGGTCGGGATTGCGGAAGACCGAACTGACCTCGTCGCCGCGTTCGGTCAGGATGCGGGCGAGCTGCAGCGCAACCTTGCCGTGGCCGCCGACGACGAGGATTCGAGCCATACCCCCGACCGTACGCGTCAGAACCCCCGCGGCGGCCCGGTCAGCTGCTCCGCAGTCCCTCGATTGCGAGGCCCATTATCCGTTTGGCTTGCCGCTTTCCCTCTGCTCCGTCTGCGACCCGCCACAGAAAACTCATCAGCAGCAGAACATCTGCGGGATCGAGGTCCGGCCGAAGGGACCCATCGGTAATGCAGGCATCGACCAGCTGGCCGACTGCAGCGACAACCGGGGTATACGTCTCGTCGATCGCGTCCTGTAGCGCTGCACTGTGCAGTGCGTCGCCCAGACCGTGTTTGAGGCGAACGTAATCTGCCAATTTCTGGAACCACAAACGCAACGCATCCAACGGCGGGTGAGCCTGCAGCAACTTGGGCACCGAACCCACAAGTCGCTGGACGTCGTGACGGTATACCGCGAGGATCAACGCTTCCCGGGTGGGGAAATGGCGATACAGCGTTCCCGCACCGACGCCTGCTCGTTTGGCGATCTCATTGAGCGAGGTCGTTCCCGACGCGGCGAAGGCGTCGTGCGCAACTTCAATGATGTGCTCTCGATTGCGCAGGGCGTCGGCGCGGATCCCGGCGACAGCGTCGTCTGCCACGGACCGGTACCTCCTTGGTCAAGGACACTCTCTGTTGCAGACCGAGCATAGGTGGAGACCGTCTCGGGTAAGACTGCAATCAGTCGTCGGACAGCCGGTCGTGGAAGTAATCGTCATAGGCCGCCAAATCGAGTAGGCCATGCCCCGAGTAGTTGAACAAGATGACGGGTTCCTGCTGCGCGCACCGCGCTGCCAGCGCTGCTTCGATCACGCCTTTGATGGCGTGCGCGGTCTCCGGTGCCGGGACCATGCCCTCGGTGCGTGCGAACCTCACGGCGGCTTCGAGCACGGACCGCTGTGGGTACGCAACGGCCTCGATCCACTGGTGTTGCAAGAGATTTGACAGGATCGGCGCGGCGCCGTGATAGCGCAGTCCTCCGGCGTGGGTAGCGGGCGGCACAAATTCACGCCCGATCGTGTACATCCACATCCGCGGTGTCAGACCCGCGGTGTCACCGGACTCGTACCGCAGCTGGCCTGCTGTCAATGACGGGCAGGATCGCGGTTCGATGGCTATCAGGCGAGCCTGCTCGCTGCAGCGGGGCGTGATTGCAGAAACGGCAGAGCCAGACCCGCGAAGTTCGAGCCGCCGCCGCATGCGCCGATGACGATATCCGGGCTGCCCTCGCCCGCGAGCTGCAGTTGTTCTCTGGCTTCCAATCCGATGACGGTCTGATGAAGCAGCACATGGTTCAGCACGGAACCGAGCGCATAGTGAGTATCCGAGCGGCCAACCGCCTCTTCGACGGCTTCACTGATCGCGATCCCGAGCGAACCGGGGCTGTCAGGATGGCTTCGTCGGACTGATCTGCCTGCCTCGGTTGTGGTAGACGGGCTGGCAATCACCTCGGCGCCCCAAGTCTCCATCAGGACGCGGCGATACGGCTTCTGCTGGTGCGACGCGGCCACCATGAAGACGCGGCAATCCAGGTCGAATAGCTGGCAAGCCATCGACAACGCGCTACCCCATTGTCCGGCACCGGTTTCGGTGGTGAGCCGTCGAATACCTTCGGCCTTGTTGTAGTACGCCTGGGCGACTGCCGTGTTGGCCTTGTGTGAACCGGTGGGTGAGACCGACTCGTCTTTGAAGTAGATCCGGGCCGGCGTCTGAAGAGCTCGTTCCAGACGCACCGCACGCACCAATGGCGTTGGACGCCAGAGTCTTAAGATGTCGAGTATTTCGCCTGGCACGTCGACCCAGGGGTCGGCGGACATCTCTTGCTCGATCAGCGCGGCAGGAAAGATCGCGCCAAGATCGTCGGGGTCGACTCCTCGATCGAGTACCGGATGTTTCGGTATTGCCAGTGGTGCGGGTAGGCAGGACGCCACGTTGAACCATGCCGCCGGGATATCGCCGGGTTTCAGCACATAACGCAATGACTTGTTTCCTTCGAGTGGAACGCGTGAGACAAGCAGGCCAACGTATAAAGCAGCGCAATCGCTGAATTCGATACGCCGTGTGGTCGGAATACGTTCATACGCACGACGAGATGCTCGCCGGTCTACCGTGCACGTCCACCGCCGGGCGGTGTCGGACCGCCTCGCGATTCTTGCCTACGAATCGCTATACAGCGGTGGTTAATTGGGGTACGTGCGCGATCACCGCCTGCAACTGCGCATCGTCTGACATGCCCTGGAAGTCGTAGCGCGGTGTGTACGGTGCCTGCAGCATCTGCATTTCGGCTGCCGTGAGGTCGACGTCGAGGGAGGCAATCGCCTCGTCGATCTGACCGACACTGCTCGCTCCGACAATGGGTGCTGTCACCACGGGTTTGGCGTGCAGCCAGGCAAGTGCCACCTGGGCGCGACTGATGCCGTGTGCCTCGGCGACAGCGCCGACCGCATCAACGATGGCTTTGTCGGAGCTGTTATCGGCAGTGGCATAAAGCAAGTCGGCAAATCCGTCGTTCGAAGACCGTGCGGTGGCTTTCACGTCACCCCAGGATCGTGCCAGCCTTCCGCGCGCCAACGGACTCCAGACAATGGCGCCCACGCCCTCGTCGAGGCAGAGTGGGATCATCTCGCGCTCCTCCTCGCGAGCCAACAAGTTGTAGTGATCCTGCATCGAGACGAATCTCGCCCAGCCGTTGTTGCGCTGCAGGTGCAGGGCTTTGGAAAACTCCCATGCCGGCATCGATGACGCCCCGAGATAGCGGACCTTGCCGGCCTTGACCAGATCATGAAGTGCCTCGAGAGTTTCCTCCAACGGCGTGGTGTGATCATTGCGGTGAAGCTGGTAAAGGTCGATATAGTCGACACCCAGTCTGCGCAGTGAATGGTCGATCTCGGTCATGATTGCTTTGCGGCTCAAGCCTTTACCGTTCGGTCCCGAACGCATTGCGTGTCTCAACTTGGTCGCGACAACGACGTCGTCGCGGCTGGCGAAGTCGCGCAGCGCGCGCCCAAGGATCTCTTCGCTGCTTCCCTGCGAGTACATGTTCGCGGTGTCGAAAAAGTTGATCCCGGCTTCGATTGCGTATCTGATCAGGGGTCGAGACTGGTCTTCGGGGAGCGACCAGACGGGATGCCCGCGCCGGGGATCGCCGTAGGTCATGGCGCCAATCGCAATGGGAGACACGTCGAGTCCCGATGTGCCGAGCTTGATGTATTGCAATGTCCGCTCCTCCCGAATGCATTAACGGAGAGTTCTCCGGTAGCTGAGTCGGAAGCTACCGGAGAACTCTCCGATTGGCAAGACGAGAGATTCCTCGCGGCGTGCCGGAGCGCGGCGGATGCTTACTTATCGATGCAGCCGTTCCAGCTCGAGGCCACCGGCCCTAGAGCTTGACCCGCCCCATGATGATGTCGATGATCGGCTTTCCCGGCGGATAGGCGTTGGTCAGCGACGCCATCGTGTGCCCGTAGTCGACCAGTAGCGTGATCCCGCTGATGCCGAAGGCGGCGGCGCTGTTCAGGAACGCCATCACGTCGCCCATCTGCTCGGGCGTGTGCACTTTGGAGCCGGTCTCGTCGCGGTAGTCCTGCGCGAAGGTGAGCCACAGGTCGGCGTTGGACTGGGCCAGCGGCGTGTCGGTGGGGCCCGGGCAGATCGCGTTGATCCGGATGCCCTTCTTCAGCAGCGGATAGCCCTGGGTCGCCACGTAGGCGTTGACGACCTTCTTGGAAAAGCCGTAGTGAATGATGCCTTCGGCCTCGTGCGCCTTGACCCACTCCTGGGCCGACGCGAAGTCCGGCGTGACCAGGAACTCGGTCAGCAGGTCCAGGTCGTTCTCCCAGCCCATGCCGGCGACCGAGGAGATGAAGCAGATCGCCGAGCCGGAGGGCAGCTGGTTGCGCTCGAGCAGGCGCTCGATCAGATGCCGGTGGCCGAGGAAGTTGATAGCCATCAGGTCCGTCGTGCCGTCGGCGATGCCGGCCGCCGAGAACACGGCGTGGACCGGACCGTCCAGTTGCTCGAGCGCGGCATCGATGGACGCGGTGTCGCGCAGGTCCACCTGGATGGACTTGGCGACGTCATAGCTCACCGGTGCGTAATCCATCACGATGACTTCGGCGCCGAGCTCAGCCGCTGACTTGGCCGCCGCGGCGCCCATGCCAGTCGCGCCACCGACAACGAGAGCGCGCTTGCCGTCGTAGCGCAACCGATCGACAATGGTCATGGAAATCCCCTTCTCGGATAATGCCAATGCGGTTCTAACTGCTCAACTGTATGGGTAACAGTTATTTGGTTCAATACCCGGGTCGGGATTAAGTAGACGGGCTTACTTGCCGCGAACGGCGGCACCTCGCAAGACGGTGTCCCGGGTGTGCACCAGCGCCGCCCGCTTCCCGACCGCACGCAGGATGTTCTCCGGTATCCACTGCAGCCCGATGACGCAGCGTGCCAGCATCGCGGCCGACGGAGTGTCGATGCGAATCTCGCCGGCGCGGATACCTTCGGAGAGCAGCGTTTTCATTTGCCGCAGCCGCGTCGGATACGACCAGCCCGGATTCGCGGTTGGCGGCGATTGCCGCATCCACGCCAGCTGGATCCGGAATTCGTCGGAGAATCGGTCCAGCGCGTTGACGTTGATCCAGCTCAGCGCATCCAGCTTCTCGATGGGCGTGGCATCCGAGCGCAGCACGCTGACCCACCCCGCCTCGACCTTCTGCCCGAAGGATTCCATGATCGAGTCGAGAAGCTCGTCCTTGGATCCGATCACCCGATAGACGGTGCCGGTGCCAAGACCCGACGCCGACGCGATGTCGCGGATCGTGGTGGCTTCATAACCTTTGCGGCCGAATTCGGTACGGGCCACCGCACGGACATGCGCGGTCTTGTCGCTTGGGTCGGCGTCGCTGTCGTCGGCCCACGACTCGATGACGGCGCTGGCGGCCGCGAAGGCGTTGGAGCGATCCAGTGCCGAGTCGGTGGGGGGCCGGGCCGCCAGCCCTTGCAAGATGATTCGGCACAGCAGCTCGGCCACTTGGTCGGGTGCAGAGTTGTGCCGCATGACGTCGAGCCCGACCTGCAGCATGGTCTGAGAGATGCGGTCGGCCAGCGTGGGTAGATCGATGTCGGGCTTGATGTAGCCGGTCCACCTGCCGGCGCGCAGCGTTTGCACCATGGCCTCTTGAACCGCCACGGACTGCTGCCGGGTCAGGTTCATCAGTTCGGGGTCCGCGCTCGGTCCCTCGTAGAACGACATCTGCAGGGCGGCCCGATGGTGCACGGCGCAGTTGGCGACCGCCGATCCCAGCTCGATTATTTTCTCGGCGGCCGGGCGTGAATCGGCGTCGTCCAATCGCGCCTGGGCGTTTTCCCCGATGCGGTTCAGGTCGTCCTGATAGCGGCGGATCAGCTCGATCAGGATCGCTTCTTTGGATTCGAAATGGTGATACAGGCTTCCGGGCAGAATCCCCGCCGCGTCGGCGATCTCCTGCAACGAAGTTCGCAATCCCGAGGATGCGATCAAAGTGGCCGCGGTCTGCAGAATCTCGGTGCGGCGCGTCCCGGAGTCGTCGGCCTGATCCAGACGATCGGCCAGCGCCCGCTTGCCCTTAGCCAAGGTCTCGGCTTTGGCCATGGCTAACGGTGCGCATATCGAGAGGACTGCGACCGGGCAAACCTACGCATTCGTCCTCCTGCCGAACCAAATCTTTGTTAAAGGCTATCAGATTGCGCGATTCGAAACCGGCTCAAATGCGCTGCTAACAGCGGTGACAGAGCCATTCTAAGACCCTAGAGCCCGGGACCGTCCCAACTGTCCATCGCGACCACCTCGTCGAGAGGCCGCCGCGGGGCCGGGGAGAAGGTGTGCCCGGACCGCAGCCGGCCGACCGGTAGCAGGGCGCCCTGGACGTAAGTCGGCGGGATTCCGAGCAATTGCCGCACCTCGTCTTCGTGGTGCAGGTGCAGGGTTGTGACGCAGGTGCCGTAGCCGCGGGTGTGCAAGGCCAGCTGAAAGTTCCACACCGCGGGGAAGATCGAACCGTAAAGGGTTGCCAGATGAAACGACTCGTCGCCGTCGATGCGCGGCAAGTAAGGCTGATAGCTTGGGATTACCAGCAGCGGCACCTTCGCCATGTTCACGACCAGCCACTCCGTCGACGACATCAGCCGCCCCTCGGGCGTGCCGCCCGGCAGCAGGTCGGCGAGCAGCTGGCCGCCGACCCGCTTCAGGTAGGCGTCGCGGTACAACTCGGCGATCTTCTCCCGCTTCTTCGGATCGCTGACCACCAGCCATCGCCAGGCCTGTGTATTCGAGCCGTTGGCGGCCTGCAGGCCGATCCGCAGGCACTCGCGAATATCCGCAAGGTCCACCGGCGCGTCGAGGTCGAGGGTCTTGCGCGCGGAACGAGTGGCGGTCAGCAGGTATTCGATATCCATCAGTGACCTCTCTTGGCAAGGCGCGCACCGAGTTCAGTCAGATATCCGTCGGGTCCGCCGAGAAGCGCGCTCCAGCTCAGCAGGCGCTTGAGGTAGAGATGCGCATCGTGTTCCCAGGTGTAGCCGATACCACCGAACACCTGGATGGCGGTGTCGCCCACGGTGGCCAGTCGCCCGGCGAACGCCTTCGCCCGCAGCGCGGCGAGATGGCGTTCGTCGGGCGGTACTTCGGCGGCTGGAGCGTCCGAGGCCCACAGCGCGTGGATGACACCGCTGCGGGCCAGTTCGACGGTCTCGTACATATCGACACAGAGATGCTGGATCGCTTGAAACGATCCGATGACCCGACCGAATTGCTTTCTGACTTTTGCGTATTCGACGGCGAGGTCCATCACGGCCCGCGCGGCGCCCAGGGCGTCGGCGGCAGTGGCGATCAGCAGGTCGTCGAGCACCGCCGTCACGTCGGCCGGCGTAACCGTGGCCAGGCGCTGGGCGGGCGTGCCGTCGAGCTGGACGCGAAACTGTTTGCGGGTGGCATCGATACCGCGTTCGGGCGCCACGGTGAACCCGGGCGCGTCGGTGGGCACCGCGAAAAGTGCGGTGCCCTGCGCCTCTTCGGCGAGCACCAGCAGGACGTCGGCCGCCGCGGCATCGGAGACATCGCCGAGCTCGCCCCGCAAGACGACGCCATCGCCGGCCGCGTCGACCGCGGCATTCTCGAAGTCCAGGAAGCTGACGGTGGCGATCGTCGTCCCCTCGGCGATACCGGCCAGAATCGTTGCGGCACTGGCATTGTCGCAGAGCCGGGTCAGCGCGCGCGGCGCGGCCACCGCGGTGGACAACCACGGCCCCGGGTGCAGGGCGGCACCGAGTTCTTCGGCGACCACACCGGCTTCGACCATCGTCATTCCGGCCCCGCCGTGCTCCTCGGGCACCAACAACCCGGTGGTGCCGAGGTCGGCCAGGCCGCGCCAGACCGCGTCGTCGACTCCGGTCGGATCGTCGAGCAGCTCGCGCACGTGACCCGAAATCGGTGCCTTGTCAGCAAGAAAGCGGCGCGTGGTGTCGCGCAGCGCGACTTGTTCGTCGGTGAGTTCGAGGTTCATTTGCGCGGCAATCCCAGTACGCGTTGTGCAGTGATGTTCTTGTTGATCTGTGTCGTACCGCCGGCGATGGTCAGCGAGCGCGACGTGAGACGGTAGTTCGCCCACGCGGCATTGGTGCCGCGGGTACCCAGCACGTCGAAGGCCAGCGCGGCCATGTCCTGCCCGATCTCACCCCACACGGTCTTGGCGAGGCTGGCCGAACCGAACGCGTCGCCACCGTGCAGCGTTGCCGAGATGGACCGCTGGCAGAGCACCTCGAGATACTTGATACGGACGGCTATTTCGCCCAGTCGCCGCAGCGTCACGGGGTCTTCGAGCGCGTTGGTCTGCGCGGCGATGTCGTCCACCAGCTCTTCAAGCCGTACCTGCATTTCGGCGTACAGCCGTGCGGCCCCGGCGCGTTCGTGGCTGAGTGTGGTGGTGGCCACCTGCCAGCCGCCGTTCAGCGGTCCGAGCAACGCGTCGGCCGGCACCCGCACGTCGTGAAGGAACACCTCGGCGAAATCGGTGTCGCCGTTGAGCGTGACGAGCGGACGGACCTCGATGCCGGCCAGCAACATGTCGACGATCAGGCAGGAGATCCCCTGGTGTTTCGGGGCGTCGGGATCGGTGCGCACATACAGCTGGCACCAGTGCGCCCGATGCCCCAGCGAGGTCCAGATCTTCTGGCCGTTGACGACGAAGTCGTCGCCATCACGCACCGCCCGGGTGCGCAGCGATGCCAGATCGGATCCCGCTTCGGGTTCCGACATTCCCTGGCACCAGATGTCGTCGGCCCGCATCATCCGGCGCAGCAGTGTCTGCTTCTGGTCCTCGGTGCCGTACTGCATGATCGCGGGGGCGATGTTGTTCATCCCAATGACGTTGAGCGGCATCGGAGCCCGCGCGCGGGTGGTCTCTTCGGTGTAGACGAGTTGCTCGAGCACCGTCGCTCCGCGACCACCGTATTCGCTCGGCCAGGAGACGGCGGCCCATCCCGCGTCGGACATCGTGCGGCTCCACGCGCGCATCATCTCGAACGTCGCGTCGTCGCGTCCCAAATTTCGGCGGGCGGCCACCAGCTCGTCGGCCAGGTTCGCGGACAGCCAGGCGCGCAGCTCGATGCGGAACTGTTCGGGCTCCGGCGGATATGAGAAGTCCACTTTTCCTTGACTCTGATCGTGGCTAACTGCGACTTAGCCGGACTTTACGGTGGAGCATTTTTGTGGTCAATAACGTTTACCTGGACTGGGCCTCGGGGAATGCGACCTCTGCGTTACCCGGCATCGCGCTGACGCCGCGTCGCTCGCAGACTTCCAGCACCTCGTCGACGATCGAGCCCGGCACCAGGAATCGGTCGGTGGCCGACATCTGCTCGAGATGTGCCTCAATGTCTTCGGCCGTTGGTTCGCTCTCGGTGTCTGCGAGCCACCCCTCGCTCAGCCCGATGAATATCCGCGCATACCGTCCGGCGGCGGCCGAATAGTTGCGGTGGGTGAACCCACAGGCACGGCTGGCGAGAAACGTCACCAGCGGTACCACGAGTTCGGGCCGAATGGCCTGCATGAAGCCGGATTCGGCGAGAAACTTCTCGTCACCGACGGTCTCGGTGACCATTCGCGAAAAACCGGTTGGCATCACTGAATTCGCGAATATCCCGTGCGCTTCGCCTTCGATCGCGATCACATTCGTCAACCCCACCAGACCGGCCTTGGCCGCGGCGTAGTGAGCCTCCATAGGCTGGCCGAAGATGCCGGCTGACGACGAGATGAACACGAACCGCCCGCCCCCGTCCTTCTTCATCACGCGATACGCGGGCTGGGACAGATAGAACGCGCCGTCCAGATGGACACGCAGCATTCGCGTCCAGTCGTCGACCGAGAGATCTTCGAATGCCACGCTGCCGAAGATGCCGGCATTGCTGACGACCGCGTCCAGGCGCCCGAATGCGCCCACGGCCGCGTCGACGATCGCCTGACCGCCCGCCGGGTTGTCCACCGAGTCGTAGGAGGCGATCGCGTGTCCGCCCGCTTTCGTGATCTCGTCGACCACGTCGTCGGCGATCTTCGTGTCGGCGCCGTCGCCGCGCATCGAACCGCCGAGATCGTTGACAACCACCGCGGCACCGCGGCGCGCCAGGTCCAGCGCGTAGAGGCGGCCGAGTCCGCGGCCGGCGCCGGTAACCACAGCTACCTGGCCGGCGAAGTCAATCATGATGTGCTCCCCACTGACCCGACGGCCGTTTGACTTGCCGTGACGCCGGACTTTACGGTGGAACAGATATTTGGTCAACAAGTCGGAGGTTGCGTGGGGGACGACGCACGTGCCGAGCGATTGCAGGCCCTGGGCATGCTCGCCTCCGCGCTGGCGGGCCAGGCCGTCGCGGTCGCGGGGTTGTCGGCGGGCGAACCGGCCTGGACGGACGGCCAGACGATTCACGTCGACGCCGCCGCACCCGCGCGCGCGAAACTCGAGGCCATCGCCGTACACGCGTCGATGATCGCCGCCGGCAGCCTGGACCCCGAGGCGGTCGGGTCGTTGGTTCGTCACCCCCGGCTGGCCAAGCGCTACCTCGCGGTCGAGGGTCACCGCGCACTGGTCGCCAATGCCCATTTGCTACCAACGGTTTTGGCGTCGCTGGGTAATCGTGACATCGCCGCCCGCAGCGACTCACCCGCCGCGTCGCTGGAGATAGCCGCCGGACGGGCGCCGCTCGACGACCCGGGGTTCGGGGTGATCCGGGCGGCGAAGGTGATGGCTGCGTGCGCCCGCGTCACCAAACAAGACGAACAGGCCAACGCCGGGCACGTCCCGCGCAAGAGTGGTCCGAAGGAACTCGAGGAGCTCGACGACGGCGAGGTCGACGACTCCGACGATCCGGATCTGTTCACCAGCCCGGTCGGCGGGGGCGGGTTCATCGGCAAGTGGCTGAAGAAGATGCTGTCGTCCGCGCGCAAGACCGGCAGCGGGGGTGGACCGCCAGGCGCGGATGCCCCCACGCATCGGACCAACTCGGGCAAACGCGGTGCGCACGCCGTGTCGTCGCTGGCCTCAACCGCGAGCGAGGACGTCGACGACGCCGAGGCCGCGGCGGACGGCGTGCGGTATCCGGAATGGGACGCCGCCCGCAAGCGGTATCGGCCCGCATGGTGCACCGTGCGCGAGGTCGAGCCGGAGGTCAAGGCATCCGCCACCCAGGCGATCGACGACGCCATCGGGGTGCGGCGACCGCTATCGCGACTCGGCATGGGGCTGCACCGTCGGCACCGTCAATCGCAGGGCGACGACATCGACATCGACGCGGCCGTCGAAGCTCGCGTCGAGGTGCGGTCGGGATCGGTGCCGGACGAATCGGTATACCTCGACAGCTTGCGGCGCCGGCGCGACCTGTCGGTGCTGCTGCTGCTGGACGTGTCGGGATCGGCGGCCGAGCCCGGAACGGTGGGGCGCACGGTGCACGAGCAGCAGCGGGCCGCGGTCGCCAACCTGACCGTCGCACTGCACGACCTCGGTGACCGGGTCTGTCTCTACGCCTATTACTCGCAGGGGCGCTCGGCGGTAGCGATGGTGCCCGTCAAGCGATTCGACGACCATCTCGACGCCCACATCATCAGGCGGCTCAACAGTCTGGAGCCTGGCGCGTACTCGCGCCTCGGCGCGGCCATCCGGCACGGCTCGTCGGTGCTGGAGGCGCGTGGCGGCACGTCACGGCGGCTGCTGGTGGTGCTGTCCGATGGCCTTGCCTACGACCACGGCTACGAGCGGCCCTACGGCGCCGCTGACGCGCGCCGCGCGTTGACCGAGGCACGGCGGCGGGGGACCGGCTGTGTGTGCCTGACGATCGGTGCGGGCACCGATGTCGCATCGCTTCGCCGGGTGTTCGGCAGCACCGCGCACGCCACGGTCGCACGCCCGGATCAGCTCGCCGGCGTGATCGGACCGCTCTTCCGGTCCGCGCTGCGTTCGGCAGAGGTTCGGCGGCGGGTGAGTGCCTGATCGCGGAGAATCTGCGCTGATGTGATGTCCCCGAATGTAGTTCGTGTACGGGCTTCGGATCCAAAGCTGCACGTGAGCGCACTTGAAACAAACATCTGTTCCGGATAGGCTCCAATAAATCAGCAGAAGGGACGTTATGACCAACGAGTCCGGGATCGCCAGCCGCAACGGCACGAGTCCCGACACGGATGAGGTGCGGCCCTATTACCAGGCGGTCGGCGGCGAAGAGGCAATCTTCAAAGCCGCGTACCGCCAGGGGCTGGCGCTCGTCTTGAAGGGGCCGACGGGTTGCGGCAAGACCCGCTTCGTCGAGGCGATGGCCCACGACCTCGGCCGGCCGTTGATCACGGTTTCCTGTCACGACGACCTCACCACGGCGGACCTGGTCGGGCGCTATCTGCTGCGTGGCGACGAGACCGTGTGGGTGGACGGCCCGCTGACCCGGGCGGTGCGCGAGGGTGCGATCTGCTACCTGGACGAAGTCGTGGAAGCCCGGCAGGACACGACCGTGGTGCTGCACCCGCTCGCTGACCACCGGCGCCAGCTGCCGATCGAGCGTCTGGGCATCACGCTGGACGCGGCGCCCGGATTCGGTCTGGTGGTGTCCTACAACCCCGGCTACCAGAGCGTGCTCAAGGACCTCAAGGATTCAACGCGCCAGCGCATGGTCGCCATCGAATTCGGTTTCCCCGCAGCCGATGTCGAAGAAGGCATCGTCACACACGAAGCCGGTGTGGACGCCGCGACCGCGGCCGAGCTGGTGCGTTTCGGCCAGGCCATCCGCCGCCTGGAAACCGGTGGCCTGCGCGAGGTCGCGTCGACCCGCGTTTTGATCGCGGCGGGCAGGCTGGTCGCTGAGGGCCTGACCATGCAAGAGGCGGCGAAAGCCGCAATCGCCGGGCCGCTCACCGATGATGTGGCGGTGGGCCGGGCGTTGGGCGAAATGGTCGAGGTCTACCTGGGCGAAGGCGGATAGATGATTGACGCTGCACGGCGCCGCCGCTACCGTCTGAACAAATATTAGGTCAGCCATGGATCGTTTGCGAGCGTGCAGGTCACCCGGGAGGTCAGATGTCCTACGAAAGCAGCGCTGAGCCGATCAAGGTCGGCTACTTGATGGACTTCACGCTGCCGCCGGGATTTCCCGAGGATCTGTTCGCCTCTTTCACCCAGACTTTCGACCTCATTTTCGAGGAGGCCACCGCCCAGGGTCTGATTGACCGTCCCGTGCAGATGATCTATCGCGAGGTGGAGGGTCTGCCCAAGGGTTCGGTGAAGGCGGTGATCGACGCATACGGCGAACTGGTCGACGAGGGTTGCCTGCTGGTCTTCGGGCCGCACATCACCGATAAATGCGTGCCGGTGCGTGAAGCGATCGAGGAACGATTCAAGGTACCGGCCATCGCCGTGACCGGCACCGACGACTGGCTGGGCGAGTGGACCTTCGCCTTCCCGCAGGGATCGATGACCGATGAGCCGATCTTCCTGGCAGACCTGATCGCCAAACGCGGACTCGCCGAAATCGGTGTGCTGGTCGAGCAGAGCCTCATTGGCGAGAGCTACCTGAAGAACCTGCGAACTGCCTGTCGGCGCAAGGGCATTCGCATCGTTGCCGAAGTCGCGATCGCGCAGACGGCTCAGGACATCAACGCCGCGGTCCGGACGCTCCATGAGGCAAAGGCCGAGGCGATCGTGCACCTGGGCTTCGGATTCGGAATCGTCTTCATCAACCCGGCGCTCGAGGCCCTCGGTTGGGACCCGCCCCGTTTCACCACCACCGCATGGCAGAACGCATGGGTTAACCCGATCATGTGGAACGCGTTCCTGGGCTGGACCGGTGTCGACCAGTACGACGAGGCGAACCAGATCGGCCAGGACTTCCTCGACAGCTACGCGAAGAAGTACAACGGCAGTCGCCCGGAGTTCTGCGTGACCGTCGTCAACCGCGACGTCGCCGCCACCCTCGTACGGGCCTTCACCGACGCTCACCCGTTGAGTCCGCGCGGCGTCAAAGAGGCGCTGGAGCGGGTCAAGATGATGCCCGCCGCCTCGGGCGCGCCCGGAACTCGGGTGTCGTTCGGCAAATGGACCCGTCGCGCCTGGATGGGCGCCGGCTACCTGGTGGCCCGGACTCTCGATGCCGACGGAATCAACTCACACCTGGTGGATCGCTTCGGAGAGGAAGACTGATGTCCACAGAACAGTCCACACCACTGACGACAAACGACAAACCCACGCAGCCGGGCGCAAACCGGGGTTGGGGCGGCTGGATCGCCGGCGCCGCGCTGGCGGCGTTCGCGCTCTTCTTCATCGCGAATTGTCGTGTCGCTCTTGACCCGCGCGTCGCCAATCCGAATGTGCAGGGCCGGCCCCGGCCGGTGAAGTTCATCTTCGGCCTGGACTACATCACCTTCCTGCATATCTCAACGTGCATCATGCTGCTGGTGCTGCTGGTGGTGTTCATCCGGGGCTGGCGCCGCAACCCGGGCAGCCCGGTCATGCTGATGTTCCTGTGCACCACGTTGATCGTGTGGCAGGACCCGATCATGAACTGGTCGCCGTTCGCGGTGTACAACCCCGACCTCATTCACTGGCCGGAGTCCTGGCCGTTGGTATCGCTGTCGCCGACCGTCGAGCCGTTCGTCGTATTCGGCTACGTCACTTTCTATTTCGGTCCGTACTTCCCGGCGATCTGGATCCTGCGCAAACTGCAGGCTAAATACGGGCCGCAATCGTTCGTGTCGCGACATCCGTTGTGGAGCCTGGGCCTGCTGGCCTGTGTGATCGGCTTCATCTTCGACGCATGGCTGGAGATCCAGCTCGTGCACGCCGGCATGTACATCTACTCCCAGGTGATTCCCTGGGGCTCGGTCTTTACCGGCACCACGTTCCAGTTCCCGCTGATCTGGGAGTCGTTTTCGGTCACCTTTGTGATGGTGCCCGCCGCGATCCTCTGCTATCGCGATGACACCGGAAAGTCGGTGGCCGAGAAGCTGACTGCGAAGGCCAAGATCTTCCCCAGCCGTCCGGTGCTCGGCACTTTCCTGGTGATGTTCGCCATCATGAACGTGTCGTACTTCGCTTACGGCGCCTGGTTCTGGGCCATCAAGGTTAGCCATGCGGCGACATCGGTCGCCTGCCCGTGGCCTTATCCAGAAGCCAAAGTTTATGACCCGCAGGGATTTTACGAGAAGGCGGGCGCCCAGGGCCCGTACTCGGTCGGCATCTGGTCGACCTGGGCGAGCGGCGAACCGAACGGCCGGCCGCACGTCGAAGCGCCGCCGCAGGGTCAGGGCGCCTGCGCGACCGCGAGCAAGAATGGCTGAGCCACGCGCGGTTGTGATCACCGGTGCGTCCCGCGGATTGGGATTCGCCTCGGCCGTGCGCCTCTATCGCGAGGGGTGGCGGGTGGTCGCGGCCATGCGCACACCCGACCTTGGGCTTCCGCTGCTGCGGGAGGCAACCGGGGCCGCTGACGATGACGACCGGCTGATCGGCGTCCAGCTCGACCTGTTGGATGCCGCCTCGATTGCTGGTGCCGCCAAGGCAATTGAAGAAGCCGTCGGGGCGCCATTCGCTCTGGTGCACAACGCCGGGATCTCCGCGGCCGGAATGGTGGAGGAGACGGATATGGCGTTGTGGCAGCGCATGTTCGCCACCAGCGTGCTGGGACCGGTCGAACTCACCAAGGCCCTGTTGCCGTCCATGCGCGCGGCGGGTCAGGGACGCATTGTGCTGGTCGCCAGCACGGCCGGGGTGCGCGGCCAGCCGGCCACCGCGCCCTACTCGGCGGCCAAGGGCGCGTTGGAGCGCTGGGGCGAGTCGATGGCGTGCGAGATCGCGCCCTTCGGTCTGGGTGTCACCGTCCTGGTGTCCGGCACCTACGACACCGAAATCATCACCGACGCGGGCACCGTCGATGATCGCAATTTCGAGGGCCCTTACGCCCGACTGCACAACACCATGAACAGCCGCGGACGGTTCGCGATGAAGATGGCTCGGCCCCCCGAACGGTTCACCGACGGACTGGTCAGGGCGCTCGCTGACGAGGCGCCGTTCCGCCGCCGCGGTGTCGGGCCGGATGCGTCAATGTTGCTGACATTCAACCGGATTCTGCCGTCTTCAGGAATGCACCACATGTCGCGGATCGTCTTGGGCATACCCAAACAGGGTTCGATGCGGGGTGGGGCATGGCCGTTGACTCTCACCCAGAAGGTGATGGTGCTTGGTGCACGCGTTCTTCCGCAGCCGGTGCTGCAGCGCTTGGCGGCGCTGGCGGCGAAGCGCCAACAGGGGAGTGAGGGAAAATAAATGGAACAGCTATTCGACGACCTGGAGGATTTCGGCTCCTTCGACGACGCGATATCCGGTGACGTGCGTGACCCGTACACCGAATTGGCGCGCATTCGCCGCGAGGAGCCCGTGCAGCGACTCGAGACGTCGGGAGCGTTGCCGCACGAGGAATCGCTGCCGATGTTCATCGTGTATCGCCACGAGGACATCCAGCAGATGCTGCGCGACAACGAGACGTTTTCGTCGTCGGCGGTGATTGCGGCGTTCGGCCCGGTGCTCGGTGAGGGCGTGATGCTCGGCATGGACGAGCCGGTTCACGGCCGGTTGCGATCACTGGTGTCAAAGGCGTTCTCGCAGAAGTCATTGGCGCGCTGGCAGGACGAGTTGGTCGGCCGTGTCGCGAACAGTCTGATCGACAAGTTCGCGGCTAATGGCAAGGCGGATCTGGTCAAGGAGTTCACCTTCGACTACCCGAGCCAGATCATCGCGGGCCTGTTGGGCCTGCCGGAAGAGGACTACCCGCAGTTCCAGCGGTGGTCGATTTCGCTGCTGAGTTGGCTGATGAATCCCGAACGCGGGCTTGCCGCCTCGGCCGCGCTGTGCGAATACTTCGCCCCGATACTCGAAGCCCGGCGCGCGGAGCCGAAGGAAGACTTGATCAGCGCGCTCGCTGCGGCCGAGATCGACGGCGAAAAGCTCGCGGACGAAGAGATCTTCTCCTTCCTGCGACTGCTGTTGCCGGCCGGCGTCGAGACGACTTACCGGTCGTTGGGCAGCCTGCTGCTGGCGCTGCTGTCGGATCCCGCACAGTTGGATGCCATCCGTGTCGACCGGTCACTGCTGCCGCAGGCTATCGAGGAGGGGGTGCGCTGGGAATCACCGCTGTTGACCATTACCCGGGTGGCGACGCGCGACACCGAACTCGGCGGCGTGGCCATCCCGGCCGGGGCGACGGTGATGCCGATGCTCGGTTCGGCGAATCGGCAAGAAGAGCGATATCCCGACCCGAACACGTTCGACATTCACCGCGAGGCTCGGGCAAATCTGGGCTGGGGGCACGGCGTGCACGTCTGCCTCGGCATGCACCTGGCGCGGCTCGAGATGCGGACCGCGATCAACCTTTTGTTGGACCGGCTGCCGAATCTCCGGCTGGATCCCGACGGGAACGACCCACACATCCGTGGACAGGTGTTCCGGTCGCCGACGTCGGTTCCGGTGCTGTTCGACGCGCAGAAGTAGGGCGGCCATGGCGTCGAGCGGACGTGCGGTAATCCCACGTCAAGGGCCTGCCCGCAGGTGGTAAGTTGCCAATCGGCTAGTTTCCAGTAAGGCTCTCCGCAGGGACGAGTCACAAGATCACGAGTCTGAAGAGAGCTGAACAAATATGGCTGACACTGTAAAGGTCCGGTTCGAGCCGAAGATGATGATCGACGGGAAGCTCGTCGATGGCCAGGCCGGCACCTTCACCAACATCAACCCGGCGACCGAGGAGCCCCTCGGTGAGGTGGCCGACGCCTCGAAGGAAGACATGCTCCGGGCCATCGACGCCGCCCGTCGGGCCTTCGACGAGAGCGACTGGTCGACCAATCGCGAGTTGCGTAAGCGCTGCCTGTTGCAGCTGCACGACGCGATCGAGGAGGAGAAGGAAGAGCTGCGCGAGGAGCTCATCCTCGAAGTTGGTTCGCCCCGGGCCATCACGTTCGGGCCTCAGTTGGATGCCCCGCTGGCCGACGGACTGAAGTACCCGGCCAGGTTGATCGACGAGTACGCCTGGGAAACCGATCTCGGCGATCGAGTCATCAGCCTCACCGGTGCGAACACCTCCATCAAGGTTTGGCGGGAGCCGGTGGGCGTGGTCGGCGCCATCGTGCCGTGGAACTTCCCGTTCGAGGTCACTCTCAACAAGCTCGGCCAGGCACTGGGAACTGGCAACACCGTCGTGCTCAAGCCGGCGCCCAACACCCCGTTCAACGCGACCCGGCTGGGCCGGCTGATCGCCGAGAAAACCGATATCCCCGCCGGCGTGGTCAACGTCGTCACCGCGTCGGATCACTTTGTGGGCGAAGAGCTTACGCTGTCGCCCAAGGTCGACCTGATTTCGTTCACCGGGTCTACGGTGGTCGGCAAGCGGATTATGGAAAAGGGCGCGGCCACCATGAAGCGGCTGTTCCTCGAACTCGGCGGCAAGTCGGCCACCATCGTTTTGGAGGACGCCGACTTCGGGTTGGCCTGCGCGATCGGCATCGCCCCGTGCATGCACGCCGGGCAGGGTTGCGCGAACCCCACCCGGATGCTGTTGCCGCGGTCTCGTTACGAGGAGGGTGTGGTGATCCTCAAGGGCATCTATGAGAACGTCACATGCGGTGACCCGCAGGACGCGGGAACGCTGTGCGGCCCGGTGATCTCGGAGAAGCAGCGCGATCGCGTGATGGGCTACATCCGCAAGGGTGTCGAGGAGGGCGCCACGGCACTCGTCGGCGGCCCCGATGCGCCCACCGGTTTCGACAAGGGATACTTCGTCAGGCCAACGCTTTTCACCAACGTCGACAACAAGATGACCATCGCCCAAGAGGAGATCTTCGGCCCGGTGTTGTCGGTCATCCCGTTCGACGACGAAGAGGACGCGATCCGAATCGCCAACGACAGCGTCTACGGCTTGGCAGGCAACGTGATGTCGGGATCGCTGGAGCATTCGCTGGCGGTGGCCCGCAGGATCAAGGCCGGCTTCATGGGCGTCAACGGCGGCGCTCCGTATGGCGCCGACGCACCGTTCGGCGGATACAAGGACAGCGGGGTGGGCCGCCAGAACGGCGTGGCCGGGTTCGACCAGTACACCGAGATCAAGACGGTCGGTTATCCCGTCGGCTAGACCGTAAAGTGCTGTGGCCCAGCACTTGACTGGGCGATCCTGCCGGGCCGTCATGCAGCTGCTGCCGAGTTCGCTCACCCGGCTCCTAGTTCAGCGGCAATGATGACTGCAGTCGTTCGGCGGTCAGCCTGCGCAGCTGTGCGAAATCACCGGTGTGGCCCAGCAATCGCAGTGCGCTCTCGGCGATGACCCAAGGGTGATCGGGCGGGCAGACACCGTCGTCCAAGCGTCGGTTGATGACTGACTCAACCAAACGAAACGGCAGGTCATCAGTTTCTGGCGGCCCGTTGCTCTCGGCGACGACGGCGCCCGAGAGCTTGCGGTAGCGGGCCCGCAGCGCGCTGCGGCGCCGACGGAATGTGCCGAAGCGGCCGGCGCGCAGCTCCGGAAGCAGATAGAGGGCACCGAGATTCCATCGGCTGCCGCACAATTGAGAAGTATCACCGACCACCAGGGCGTGCAGCCGCGGTGCGCCCGGTCCGGCCTCGCCAAGTAGTTCCTTCGCCAGCCGCAGCGACTCGTCCACGGTACCGGCGAGCAACGCGTCAATGATGTCGTCCTTGGTGGTGAAGTAGTGATAGAGCGACGCCTGCCTGATGCCGACGGCTTCCGCGATGCGTCGCGTCGAGGTGGAAGCATACCCGACTGTCGTGAACAATTCGGCGGCCGCGTCAAGAATTTCGTCCCTGGCGGTCAGTTCCGGCCGATGCGATACCACCAGTCTAGGACGCCCACGCCTGTCATTGCGCATGCCACATTCTCCCAACCCGGTGAAAATTTGGCAGCCGGATGCAGATATTTCTATCATGTGATAGAAAATCAGGGATCGCGCTCATGCAATCGAATTGCAAGTGGATAGCCGCGCCGCCAGATAAGGAGACCGCGATGAGCACACCCGCGAGCACCGATTCGACCGGCGGTGCCAGATTGCACGCGCGTGCCCAGGCGCAGCAAGCGACGATGCGAATACCGACGACCCCACCGGACATCGAGTGCTCGCGGCTGTTTTGGGCCGAGTCGATTCCGGTGAACGGTTACGTCACCAAAGTTCTCGCCAGGGG
The DNA here is from genome assembly GCF_003112775.1 of Mycobacterium montefiorense. Taxonomy (GTDB): domain Bacteria; phylum Actinomycetota; class Actinomycetes; order Mycobacteriales; family Mycobacteriaceae; genus Mycobacterium; species Mycobacterium montefiorense. The sequence continues at coordinate 168,620 of NZ_BFCH01000019.1, forward strand.
CAGCCGTGTCCGGCTGGCAGACCCCGACGGCGGCGCGTGCGCACATGTGCTGCTGTATCGCGCCGAGGCGCCCTGGGAGCGGTTGAACGTCGCCGACACCATGAAGGTGCCGTGGCATGCCTACCTACGCGCGGGCCATCCGCTGCTATCCGATCAGGGCCGGCTGCTGGCAACTGTGGTTGCTGACTCCTCGGGCCGCCACGACATGCTGTGCGGGCCCACGCAGGCCGGACGTCAGCTGTTGCAGTTAGGCGCCATCAAGCACGGCCTCGACATACGGGACGTGGCGGCGTCGGCATCGTTCTTCCAGGGCGTTCACGTCGATCCTGGTTGCGGCGCACTCGAATTCACGGGTTCCACCGGCCCTGGGGCGGCAATCGATCTCTTGATTCACCTGCCGGTGGTGCTGATACTCGTCAACGCCGCTCACCCACTAGACCCAGATCCGTCGGTTACCGCGCTGGATGTCCTGGGTTGGAAAGCGGGCGAGGAGCTGACAGCGCCGGTCAATGACGATCCCGAATACCTGCGTGCATTGTTCAACAGCGAGGCGGCCTGGTTGGCAGCCACCGGATCGGAGGTCGCCCGATGACAACCACTGTGCAGTCGAAGATCATCGTTGACGAGATCGTGGCGGCCTGCGCGCCCTGGTCGGCGATCGTCCATGCCGGCCAGCAGCTGGAAATCGTTGACCTGGAAGGAAATCAGGCGGTGGATTGTCTGCTGTACGCCGCCGATGACCACACCCAGCGTTACAGCGCTCAAGCCACGGTGGCGGCGCAACGCAACATCTTCTTGACCACTGGCTCGGTGCTGCGAACCGCGGACGGCACCGCGTTGATGGAGGTCGTGTCCGATGATGTCGGCAATCACGACACACTTGCGGGAGCCTGTTCGCAAGAATCGAACACATTGCGCTACGGCCATCACACCGTGCACCAACACGCCTGTGCCGAGAACTTCCTGAGCGAAGGCGCCAAATGGGGCCTGGGCAAGCGCGACATCGTCCCAAACATCAACTGGTTCATGAACGTTCCAGTCGAAGCGGACGGCACGCTGGGTATCGTCGACGGCTTGTCAGCGCCTGGCAAGAGCCTTACCGTCCGTGCCGTGATCGACACGCTGGTGTTGGTGTCGAACTGTCCGCAGATCAACAATCCGTGCAACGGCTTCAACCCGACACCCGTATGAATGGTGATTTCGCGTCCGTGACACACATCGAGGTGCTGCGGTCCGGCATGCTGACCACCGTGCAGGACTGGCCCGGACGTACCGGGTTTTGGCATGTCGGTGTGCCGCCCTCCGGTCCGATGGACGACCTGTCGTTTCGAATCGGAAACCAGGTAATCGGAAACCCCGAGGGGGCGGCGGGCCTGGAATGTACCAAAGCCGGTCCATCGCTGCGCTTTTCAACAGCGACGTGGGTGTGTGTGACGGGGGCCGCGGCGCCGGTCACCATCGACGGGAATCCGGCTCCGCAATGGCGGTCGGTGTGCGTGCCCGCGGGGGGTGTGCTGGATATCGGCATGGTCACTGGGCCCGGTATGCGGTGCTATGTCCTTGTTGCAGGCGGCATTTGTGCATCGGAGTATCTGGGCAGCGCCGCGACATTCACGCTGGGTGCCTTCGGTGGTCACCAAGGGCGCTCGCTGCGGGACGGGGACGAACTGAGCGCCGCCGGCGGGCCAGAGGTGACGAACGGCGAACGCCACCCGCGCTCCCAATGAGACCCAGCCCAGTATCGGCAACCGATGGGAGCTGGCGGTGACCGAGGGCCCGCACGCGGCGCCCGAGTTCTTCACCCGCTCGGACATCCACGAACTGATCAGCACCGACTACACCGTGCACTTCAACTCCGACCGAACCGGCGTTCGCTTGGTCGGCCCGAAACCACAGTGGGCTCGTCTCGACGGGGGCGAGGCGGGCTTGCACCCGTCGAACATCCACGACACCGCGTACTGCATTGGAGCATTGGATTTCACCGGCGATACACCGATCCTGCTGGGGCCCGACGGACCCAGCCTCGGTGGGTTCGTGTGCCCGGTGACGGTGGTGAACGGCGACCGGTGGAAGCTTGGCCAGATGGCGCCTGGGGACGCGGTGCGGTTCGTGCCGGTGCGAGCCGATCGGGCACCGTCATTGCGGTCGCTTGCTACGTGCAGACGGGCGTCACTGCCGCTGGTCATCTCGACATCCGGTGACCGCGACGACGGTGTGCTTCAGCGCTACACGGCCGGCGACGGTACCGCCGTTACGTTGCGGCGCGCCGGCGACGGCGGGGTGCTCGTCGAATACGGCCTGATGGCACTGGATTTGGCGATGCGGGCACGGGTTCAAGTGCTCTATGAACAGATCCGGGCGCGCAACGTCACCGGTGTGCTGGAACTGACCCCCGGGGTGCGGTCACTACAGATCCAATTCGCTCCCGATCAGCTGTCCTGTGCCGAAGTGACTGAACTGGTGGCCGAAGTGGACGAATCTCTCCCGCCATGGCACGAGCTCGTAGTATCGAGTCGTTCGGTTCGGCTACCCCTGTCGTGGGACGATCCGGCCACCCACGAGGCGATCCAGCGATACATGCACGGTGTGCGTGCCGACGCGCCGTGGTGTCCGTGGAACATCGAATTCACCAGGCGCATCAATGGTCTGGATGACCACTCGCAGGTGCACGACATCGTCTTCGACGCCAAGTACCTGGTTCTGGGGCTGGGGGATGTTTACCTGGGCGCACCGGTGGCCACGCCGTTGGATCCTCGGCATCGGCTGGTGACAACGAAGTACAACCCTGCGCGCACCTGGACACCGCAGAACGCCGTTGGCATCGGTGGCGCATACCTCTGCGTTTATGGGATGGAGGGGCCCGGCGGTTACCAGCTCGTGGGACGCACCACCCAGGTGTGGAACCATCGTCATCCCGACGAAGCCGCCTCGTTCGAACCCGGAATACCTTGGCTACTCAGGTATTTCGACCAAATCAGCTTCTTTCCGGTGGGCGCCGAGGAACTCTTGGAACTGCGCGCGGACATGTCTGCCGGACGCGGCCAGGTCGACATCACCAGCGGTGAGTTCTCGCTGGCTGACTATCGCCATTTTCTCAAAGACAACGACGACAGCATCGCCGAGTTCCGCCGGCAGCAAGCTATGGCGTTTAACGCCGAACGCGAAGCTTGGCACCTCGCCGGGGAATTCACCCGGGCCTCCTGAAGGGAATCGATCGAAACCATGAGCGTGTGGATCTGCCGACGTCCGGACGCCGAGCTTGTCACGGAGCTGGCCCAAAGCCGTTCGAGCCGAGGAACACTGGCAGGGATGCGGCTGGCGGTCAAGGACAATATCGATGTGCAAGGCTTGCCCACCACCGCCGCCTGTCCCGAGTTCGCATATCAGCCTGACCGTGATGCACCGGCGGTGGCGGCGCTGAGGGCGGCCGGCGGGGTGGTGATCGGCAAGACCAATCTCGACCAGTTCGCTACCGGGCTGGTGGGGACGCGTTCGCCGTATGGCGTTGTGCCCGATAGTCGAAGGCCGAGCCATGTCAGCGGTGGTTCCAGTTCGGGCTCCGCCGTCGCGGTCGCCTGCCAGGAGGCAGATATCGGGGTCGGCACCGATACGGCTGGTTCTGGCCGGGTGCCCGCAGCATTGCAGGGCCTGGTGGCAATTAAACCGACGGTTGGTGTCATCAGCACCGACGGCGTCGTGCCGGCATGCGAATCATACGACTGCCTAACGATATTCGCGCGCGAGCTGGCTTTGGCCAATCGTGCCATGGCGGTGATGGCAGCGGGTGCGCCGGGACGAAGTTGGCCGGCGGATACCCGGCTGGCGGCGCCGCCGAACCCGGTTGTCGCCGTGCCCAATGAGCTCCCCGAGCTGGACGAGCACTGGCGTGCGGCGTTCGAGAACGCTGCCGCGGCACTGGCAGACGCGGGTGCCCGCATCCGTGCCATCGACATGACACCGTTCTTGGCGGCGGCCCGGCTTCTCTACGATGGCGCACTTGTCAGCGAAAGATATGATGCCGTAGGGGAATTCATCGACCAGCATCCCGACGCATCGCTTGATTCGGCGGTCCAGCGGATTATTGGCGGCGCCCGCGACATCCCTGCCCATCGGCTGCTTCGAGACCGTCGGGAAGTCCAGCGGCTGTACCGCCGCGCCATGGCATCGTTAGACGGGGCCGACGCGCTGTTGGTGCCGACCGCCCCGATGCATCCGTCGATAGTCGAAGTTGCGGCAGACCCGATCGGGGTCAATGCACGAATGGGGACCTACACCAACTTCTGCAATCTCTTCGACATGTGTGCGGTCGCCGTACCCGCGGGTACGGCGGGCGAAGCGCAGTTCGGGGTGACGGTGCTGGGGCGGGCCTTCGATGATGCCGTGGCGCTCGACATCGCGGCAAGATTGACTGGCGACGCGTTGTCAGAAGCTAGCTGGCCGTTGGCCGTTGCCCGCAACGTCGAGCTGGTGGTCTTCGGCGCACATTTGCGTGCCGGCCCGCTGGCGCACCAGCTCACTGACCTCGGTGCCAGTTTCGCCGGTGCGGCGACTACCGCGCCGCGCTACCGGATGGCAGTGCTGGATGGCGACCTGCCCAAGCCGGCGGTGACCCGAACACCCGACGGAACAGTCGGCACGGCGCTGACGGGGCACCGTTGGCTGCTTTCGCCGGCCGCGCTCGGTACGTTCCTGGCTGCACTACCGGCGCCGATGCAGCTCGGCAAGGTTGAACTAGCCGACGGCACTTGGTGCACCGCGTTCGGCTGCGACGCAGCGGTCGCCGCTGCCGGCACCGACATCAGTTGCTACGGCGGCTGGGCCGCGGCGATCGAGGCAGGCGCGGTCGGTTAGACCGGCCGCTGTCGACGCGCGTGCGACCAGGGCGTCGCGTGTGCGCTTAGCGCCGACTCCGTCGGCGTGTCAGCACCCAACGCGCACACTCATCGCCGGCAGTGCGTCAACGAATTGGCAAGCCCCACCGCGCGGGATCGGTGTGGCCACTGTGACGCCCGGTCCGCGCACATCTCCTATACCACCCCGGCACTAGGCCGCCCAACCCCTTGGTTGACAATCGAGGCAAGACCGGAGTCAAAGGAGACATAACCATGCCTGAAGCTGTCATCGTCGAAGCCGTGCGCTCGCCAATCGGCAAGCGCAACGGCGGACTTTCCGGGGTGCACCCCGCGGAGCTGTCCGCGCAGGTGCTCAACGGACTGGCCACCAGGGCCGGTATCGATCCCGTAATCGTTGACGACGTTATCTGGGGCTGCGTGATGCAGGCCGGCGAGCAAGCCCTCGACATCGGCCGCACCGCGCTGTTGACCGCGGGGTGGCCGGAGACCGTCCCGGGCGTGACCGTCGACCGCCAGTGCGGATCCAGCCAGCAGTCCATCCACTTCGCCGCGGCCGGCGTGGTGGCCGGCCACTACGACGTGGTCGTCGCCGGCGGCGTGGAGTCGATGTCGCGCACCCCGATGGGGGCCTCACTGGCCAATGGTGGCCGGCCCTACCCGCAGGAATTCATCTCCCGCTACGACGGCAAGATTCCCAACCAGGGCCTGGGCGCCGAGATGATCGCCGAGCAGTGGGGACTCGACCGTACCGCGCTCGACCAGTTCTCCCTCGACTCCCACGAAAAGGCCGCTGCTGCACAGGATTCCGGCGCCTTTGACGACCAGATCGTGGGCATCAAGGATTCCGACGGCAACGTCGTGCTCAAGGACGAAGGCATCCGCCGCGGCACGCCGATGGAGAAGATGGCCTCGTTGAAGCCGGCGTTCAAGGAGGACGGCGTGATTCACGCCGGTAACTCCTCGCAGATCTCCGACGGCGCGGCCGCGCTGCTGTTCATGTCCGCGGAGAAGGCCAAGGACCTGGGACTCAAGCCAATTGCCAAGGTGCACACCGCAACCCTGGCCGGAGCCGACCCGGTCATCATGCTGACCGCGCCCATCCCGGCCACCCAGAAAGTGCTGCAGCGATCCGGCCTCTCCATCGACGACATCGGTGCCTACGAGGTCAACGAGGCGTTCGCGCCAGTTCCGCTCGCCTGGCTGAAAGACATCGGCGCCGACGAGACGAAGCTCAACCCCAACGGCGGCGCGATCGCGCTCGGCCACCCACTCGGCGGCTCCGGGGCGCGGATCATGACCACGCTGCTGTACCACATGCGGGACAAGGGAATTCGCTACGGCCTGCAGACGATGTGTGAGGGTGGTGGCCAGGCCAACGCCACCATTGTGGAGCTGCTGTGACGGACGCTGACGGCGCCGCACCGGCGGTGCTGGTCGAGCGCCGGGGCAACGTGATGGTGATAACCATCAACCGGCCCGAAGCGCGCAACGCGATCAACGCAGCCGTCAGCATCGGCGTCGGGGATGCGCTGGAAGAAGCGCAGCACGACGCCGACGTGCGGGCAGTGGTGATCACCGGCTCCGGCGACAAATCGTTTTGCGCCGGAGCCGATCTCAAGGCGATCGCTCGCCGGGAGAACTTGTATCACCCCGACCACGCCGACTGGGGCTTTGCCGGTTACGTGCGCCACTTCATCGACAAGCCCACCATCGCCGCGGTCAACGGCACCGCGCTGGGTGGCGGCACCGAGCTGGCGCTGGCCAGCGACCTGGTCGTCGCCCACGAGCTGGCCAAATTCGGTCTGCCCGAGGTCAAACGCGGATTGATCGCCGCTGCCGGCGGTGTCTTTCGCATCGTCGATCAGCTGCCCCGCAAGGTGGCGATGGAACTGCTGTTGACCGGTGAACCGATGACGGCGTCCGACGCCTGGGAATGGGGCCTGGTCAACCAGGTCGTCAAGGAAGGCTCCGTGCTGGACGCCGCGCTGGCGATGGCGGCCCGCGTCACCGTGAACGCGCCGCTGTCGGTGCAGGCCAGCAAGCGCATCGCTACCGGCGTCGACGACGGCGTGATCACCGGCGACGAGGTGGGCTGGGAGCGCACCGTGAACGAGATGCGCACCCTGATCAGATCCGAGGACGCCAAGGAAGGGCCATTGGCGTTCGCCGAGAAGCGGGAGCCGGTCTGGAAGGCGCGTTAGCGCTAGCTCGCCAGGATGTTGACCCCGAAGCCGAACACACCGGGTAGGCGTTCACACGCTGGCACTATCGCGGGTCGCGTCATTCGTGGCGTGCTGGCCAACACGACGGCCCGGGTCAGTAGGCGGTAATTGCGGGTAACCCGGTGCCACGCCGCCTCATATGCCGCCGGTGTGTCATTGACGATGGCGTCGAGGACCGCCCCGGCCTGTTTGACGGCCAGGCTGACTCCTTCGCCGGTCAGCGCGTCCTCGTAGCCCGCCGCGTCGCCCACTAGCAGCACCCGGCCCGCGACGCGGCGCGAGACGACCTGCCGCAGTGGGCCGCAGCCGCGCGCGTGCCCGCGGCTCGCGCCCTCGAGGTGGCGGGCCAGCCGCGGAAACCAGCCCAGCTCGGGGCGTCCCTGAGACAGGATCGCCACGCCGACCAGATCCGGCTCGACCGGCGTCACGTACGCCTCTCCCCACCGGGACCAGTACACCTCGACGAACTCCGACCACGGCGGCACCGTGAAATGCCAACGCACGCCGTACCGTCGCGGTTTCCCGGCCGTGGCCTTGATGCCGGCGCACCGCCGTACCGTCGAGTGCAGTCCGTCGGCCCCCACCAAGAACTTCGCCCGGATGCCGGCGGCGGTCACGCCATGCGCGTCCTGCTCGACGCTGGTCACCTTGGTCCGAATCCATTCGGTGTCTTGCTCTTTGGCGCGTGCTTCTAGCGCCGCATGCAGGGTAGTCCGCCGCACACCGCGGCCCGGACCGGCGCGAAACAGGTCCTCGGCGCGGCGCTGCTCGCTGACGTACGCGATTCCGCGAAACGGCATGCCGGCGGGGTCGACGCCGAGCGACGTCAGTTCGGCGAGGCCGCCGGGCATCAGCCCCTCGCCGCACGCCTTGTCGATCGGATCCTCGCGCGGCTCGGCCACGATCACCGACAGCCCGTGCCTGCGGGCCTGCAATGCCGTGGCGAGCCCACCCGGGCCGCCGCCGACGATCAGCAGGTCGGTGTCGTACCTGCTCATGTGTAGCCCAACGCGGAGTTCTCCACCCGGATGCGCACACTGAGCAGGATCGCGTTGGCGACGGTGAACGTCGCCGCCGTCAGCCACGCCGTGTGTACCAGCGGTAATGCGAACCCTTCAGCCACCACTGCAACATAGTTCGGGTGGTGCAGCCACCGGTAGGGCCCCCGGTTCACCAGGGGCGCTTCCGGCAACACGATCACCCTGGTGTTCCACCGCCGGCCCAGGGTTCCGATGCACCACCAGCGCAGTACCTGACTGGCCGCCGCGATCGCCAGCATCGGCCAGCCCAGCCACGGAATGAACGGCCGGTGCAATGCCCACGGTTCCACCACGCAGCCGACCAGTAGAGCGGTGTGAATGAGGACCATCACGATGTAGTGCGGCCGGCCAAACTCCTTGGCGCCCTGGGTAAGAGACCATTGCGCATTCCGCTTGGACAGCACCAGCTCCGCGACGCGCTCGAGCCCGACCGCCAGAATCAGCAGGTAGTACATGTCACCACTATCTCGCGTATCAGGCTTCCGGGGCTACCAGGCCAGCAGAACGAGCTCGGCGCAGAAAGCCGGACCCATCGCGATCATGAGGCCAAGCGAACCAGCTGATGGCGGATCCGCCAGGTTGGCCGCAAGCACGTCCAGCACCGAGACCGACGACAAGTTGCCGTTGTCGCGCAGCGAGTTTCGGGTTCGATCAAGGGCGTTGCCGGGCAGTTCCAGCACTTCTTCGACCGCTTCGATGACCGCGGGCCCACCGGGGTGGCAAACCCACGCCGAGATGTCCTGCGGTGTCAGCCCATGGTCGGCGAGGAACTTGCGGACGTCGTTACCGAGGTATTTCTGCGCGACGTTCACCACGTCGGCCGACAAGACGATCTGGAAGCCCTCACTGCCGATTTTCCAGCCCATAACGTCTTCGGTGTCCGGATACAGCCTGCTCCGGGTGGCCAACACCCTGGGCCCCCTACTTTGGGTGTCCAGGTGGTCGGCGCCGCGCGCGATCACGGCGGCGGCGCCGTCGCCGAACAGGCTGGTGGCAACGAGATTGGCTATCGAATGGTCGTTGCGCTGGATCGTCAATGTGCACAGTTCGACGGCCAGCAACGCGGCCACCTGGTCGGGGAAGGCACGCAGATAATCGTGCATGCGGGCCACACCTGCCGCGCCTGCCACGCAGCCCAGGCCGAACATTGGGACGCGCTTGACGTCTTCGCGCAGTCCGACCCGCCCCGCCAGTCGCGCCTCGATCGAGGGTACGGCCAGCCCGGTGACGGTCGTCGAGAAGACGATGTCGACGTCCGACGGCTTCACCTTGGCTTCGTCAAGTGCCGTGAGCAGGGCCCGCTCACCCAGATCGAGTGCTACCTCGAGGTAGGCCTCGTTTGCCTCGGTGAAGCCGCTCAGCTGCTCCATTCGATCCATCGACACCGCGAGATGGCGTTGATCGACCCCGCTGGTCATGGCAAAGCGCCGAAAATGTTCGCCAAGGACGCCGCTTAACCTGTCGATGAGCGCGTCTTGCCGGTGATAGTTCTGCGGGAACTCCACGGCAACCGCTGCTACTGACGGATCCGCACTGGCCACGGTTTGCAACGCCAGGCGTGCGGAATTACCCCCTCTGATGTCCTCCATGCTTTTAGTTACGGTGCCCTAACTCGATTGGTTCAACGCCGTTCTGGTTTAGACGCGCCCCTTGCGGGATAGGGTCAGGGGTATGCGAATTCTGGTCACCGGTGCCAGTGGCTATGTGGGATCGCGTCTGGTCACGGCGTTGCTTGCGAACCAACACCAGGTGGTAGCCGCCACCCGAAACCCCGAGCGGCTCAAGCGCTTCGGTTGGTTTGACCACGTCGCACCGGTCGAACTCGATGCCTGTGACCCCGTGTCGGCGCAGGCGGCGATGGACGCCGCGGGCCCGGTTGACGTGGTCTATTACCTGGTGCACGCGATCGGGCAGCCCGACTTTCGCGACGCCGACCAGGCCTCGGCCGCCAACGTCGCGGCCGCCGCCAGGGATGCCGGGGTGCGGCGCATCGTCTACCTGGGCGGCTTCGTGCCCGCGGGTGGGGAGTTGTCCGACCATCTGGCCAGCCGGGCCGAGGTGGCCGAGGCCCTGACGATCCCCGACGGACCGGAACTGGTGTGGCTGGGGGCGGCGGTGATCATCGGCGCCGGGTCCACATCCTTCGAGATGATGCGCTACGTCGGCGACCGTTTCCCGCTGATCCCGGCTCCGAGCTGGATGGACAATCCGATCGATCCGATCTCCATTCGCGACGTGCTGCACTACCTGCTCGCGGTGGCGAACCCCGGGCGGGTGCCCGCGGGCGCCTATGACATCTGCGGCCCGGACACCACGTCCTACCGGGACCTGCTCAAGACGTATGCGCGCGTCTCGGGCAGGTGGCACGCCGCATTGCCGGTCGGCAGAGTCGACACGTCGCTGGCGTCGCTGGTCACCGGGCTCGCGCTGCCGGTGCCCATGGGATTGGCCGGCGATCTGGTGGAGTCGCTGGATCACCCGATGGTGGCCTCTGCCAGCGGCCTACGTGGTCGGGTACCCGACCCGCGCGGCGGCCTGCTGAGCGTCGAGGACGCCATCTGCCGGGCATTGACGTCGAACGGCAGCCCCCGGCCCGTCAATGCGCTGGCCGATCCGCATCATCTCGCCGATACCGATCCCGGATAGGCCGGCGGGGACGCCCTGCACATCCGGCGGCTTGCCAGGATGATCACCCCGCCGATCGCACGACCCACCCTGAAGCTGGTCAACATGGTTCCCGGCCCGGTCGCCGGAGCGCTGCGAACCGGCCTCGACATCGTGCTCACCCTCACTCCGAAGGTACGTCCGGCATGAGCCAAGCCACCCGCCCGTACCACACCAGCGTGTACTCCGAACTGCGTCGGGCCGTCACCAATTTTGCTGTGCCACACCATGAACCGCCCTCGGTGGTGCGACGACGCCGCGTCGTCGTCACTCTTACAGTGGTGATCGGCGCTGCGGTGCTTGGCTTTTCGTTGCGGCGTGCGCCCGGCGATTCCAACTTCTATTGGCTGACCCTGGCGTTGGCCGCCGTCTGGCTCGCGGGTGCATTCCTGTCCGGGCCGCTGCATCTGGGCGGTATCAACTGGCGCGGCCGCAATCAGCGCCCGGTGATCAGCGGCACGGCCATCGGCCTGCTGCTCGGTGGTATTTTCGTGCTCGGCGGCCTGGCTGCCCGCGAGATCCCGGCCGTTGCGTCCTTGGTCGCCCGGGTGCTGCAGTACGCGCATCAGGGATCGTTTTGGCTGGTCGTGGTGATTACCCTGATTAACGGTGTCGCCGAGGAGGTGTTCTTCCGCGGAGCGTTGTACACCGCGTTGGGTCGCCTTGCGCCAGTGGCGATTTCAACCTTGCTGTACCTGTGCGTGACGTTGGCCAGCGGCAACCCGATGCTCGGCTTTGCCGCAGTCATCCTCGGCACTGTGTGCGCGCTGGAGCGCCGGGCCAGCGGCGGGATCCTGGCTCCGATGCTGACCCACTTTTTCTGGGGCCTGATCATGGTGCTGGTGCTGCCGCCGATGTTCGGCGTCTAGACACGCCGGCTACTCGCGGGTGCCAATCACGTTGCGGGCCAGCGCGGCCAGTGCGCTGATGTGCAGCGGCCGCGCCAAGAACCAGTACAGGCGCCCCCGCAGTCCAGCCGGCACAAAGATCGCCCGCTGTGTGTACCTGCTGCCGCCGTCTTGCGGCGTGACCGTCATTTCCAGCCACGCCGTTCCCCGGGTGCGTCTGCGGGAACACAGTCGCAGCGTCGTACCGGGCTTGCACTCCGCCACCTGCCAACGTGCGTCGTTGTTGGCGGCGTTGTACGCGGCCGCCCATACTTGTTCGGGGCCTGCGGTTGTCGACGCAATCCGCAGGTCGGTGTAGACGACTTCGCCCGCCCAGTCCGGGTCGCTGGGCAGCGGTTCTGCCGGTTCCCGCTGCGGCGAGGGCCGGCCGGCGTCCGGCAGTCCCTGCGCCCCCCGGTTGAGCGCCAGCGACACGGCGCGGCGGTAGGGGGTGAGCCCGCCCGGCGGCGGGTCGATGATGGTATTGATGTCCGAATTACCCATCACCGCATCGCATTCCAGCGATTCGATCAGCGGGCGCGCTAAGCCGGATGGAATCGGGGTCACTGTCCCCACCCACAGGCTGGCGATCGACGGTGTCAGAAACGGCAGCACGAAGATGTAGCGCCGATGCAAGCCGGCGACGTCGGCGTAGACCCGCATCATGTCGCCGTACTCCAGCACGTCGGGTCCGCCGATATCCCAGGTGCGCGCTCGCTGTGTGCCGGGTACCTCAGCCGATGCCGCGGCGACCAGGTAGTGCAGCGCGTCGCGAACCGCGATGGGCTGGATCCGGTTGTGTACCCACTTCGGTGTAGTCATCACCGGTAGCCGCTCGGTGAGGTGCCGGATCATCTCGAACGACGCCGACCCCGAGCCGATCACCACACCGGCCTGCAGCACCACCGTCTCGATTCCCGAATCGATCAGCGCTTCACCCACGGCCCGGCGCGACTCGAGGTGTGGCGAGAGCCCGCTGCCTTCGGGATGCAACCCGGACAGGTACACCACCCGCCGCACGCCGGTGCGACGCGCGGCGGTCACGACGTTGCGGACCGAGCGACTCTCCTCGGCGGCGAAATCCTTCGACGTCCCCATCGAGTGGACCAGGTAGTAGACGACGTCCATGTGAGCGAATGCTGCGATCAGCGAGTCAACGTCGGCCAGGTCGCCGCGCGCCACCTCGACCCGCTCGCGCCATGGTACGTCGGCCAACTTGCCCGGGTTTCGCGCCAGGGCGCGCACGCGGTGACCTTCGTCGAGCAAGCGCGGCACCAATCGAGCACCGATGTAGCCGGTCGCACCGGTCACCAGACAGCGCAGTTGTCCCACCATTGATTCCCTCTCTGCATGTCAGTTATTCGCAACTGATGCAAAGAAGGATTGCCGGTTCGGTGGCCGCTAACCGTATTAGCGGTCGGTGAAGTTCGGCGTGCGGTGCTGTTGGAATGCCGTTGCGCCCTCGGCGAAGTCGTGCGATCTCAACAGCGCGGCCTGGCCGTGGAATTCGCGCTCCAGGGCCGCGTCCAATTCGGTCAATGTGGCCGCGTTGATCGAGTCCTTGGTCTTGGCGTAGGCCACGGCGGGACCCGCCAACAACGCCGAGATCACCTTGTCGACCTCCGCGTCGAACTCCTCGGCCGGGTAGACCGCGCTGACCAGGCCCGCGGACAACGCCTCGGCGGCCGGCAACCGCTCCGCCAGGAGTGCCATCCGCATGGCGCGGATCCGGCCGATCGCCGCGGCGACCAACGCCGAGGCGCCGCCGTCGGGCATCAATCCGATCTTGGTGAAGGCAAGCATGAAAAATGCTTTGTCAGAAGCCAATACAACGTCACATGCCAGCGCCAGGGAAACACCGACGCCTGCCGCGGGCCCCTGCACAATCGCGACGACCGGGCGCGGCGATGCGGTGATCGCCCGGATGGCGCGGTTGACCTCCGCGATGATCTCGGTGCCCGGCCCGCCGTTGGCGAGGTCGTCAGCACTCATGCCCGCACCCGAGCAGAAGCCGCGACCCGCGCCGCCCAAGCGCACCACTTTGACGCGCGGATCGGTGGCCGCGCTTTCCATCGCGTCGGCGATCCCGGTCAGCACCGGCGCGGTCACCGAGTTCAGGCTGTCCGGCCGGTCGATGGTCACCGCCAGCACACCGTCGGAAAGCGTGACGTCAAGACCTGCCACGGATGTCTGTGTGTCGAGCGCGGATTCCGGCATGGGGCCCACCCTAACCACCGGGTAAGCGACCGGGGTGCGCGGCCGTCGAGCGCGGCTGCGAAGATGCCAACGACCGGGTTGACGCGCGTCAGAGCAGACGAAAGGTCGGTGGATCATGGCGGGACCGCTGGGTGGATTACGGGTAGTGGAGCTGGCCGGCATCGGGCCGGGCCCCCATGCCGCAATGATTCTGGGAGATCTGGGTGCCGACGTGGTGCGCATCGATCGCCCGTCGTCCGGCCCCGGTGGTGTCGCCAAGGACGCCATGATGCGCAACCGGCGGGTGGTGACCGCCGATCTCAAGTCCGACGAAGGGCGCGAGACCGTCCTCAAACTGATCGCCAAGGCCGACGTGCTGATCGAGGGCTACCGCCCCGGCGTCACCGAGCGACTCGGTCTGGGTCCGCAGGACTGCGCGAAGGTGAACGAGGGGCTGGTCTACGCCCGGATGACCGGCTGGGGTCAGACCGGACCGCGCAGCCAGCAGGCGGGCCACGACATCAACTACATCTCGCTGAACGGCATCTTGCACTCCATCGGCCGGGTGAACGAACGGCCAGTCCCACCGCTGAACCTCGTCGGTGACTTCGGCGGCGGTTCGATGTTCCTGTTGCTTGGCATCCTGTCCGCGCTGTGGGAGCGGCAGAGCTCCGGTAAGGGTCAGGTCGTTGATGCCGCAATGGTGGACGGCTCCAGCGTGCTGGTCCAGATGATGTGGCAGATGCGCGCCTCGGGGATGTGGACCGACGCGCGCGGTACCAACCTGCTCGACGGCGGCGCTCCCTACTACGACAGCTACGAATGCGCCGACGGCCGCTATGTGGCGGTCGGGGCCATCGAGCCGCAGTTCTACGCGGCCATGCTGACCGGGCTGGGCCTGGAAGGCGCCGATTTGCCCGGGCAGAACGACGTCAGCCGCTGGACCGAACTGAGAGCGGTGCTCACCGAAAAGTTCGCCAGTCAAGACCGCGACCACTGGGCCAAGGTGTTCGCCGAGTCCGATGCGTGCGTGACGCCGATCCTCGCGTTCGGCGAGGTGCAGACCGAGCCGCACATCACCGAGCGCAACACCTTCTACGAGGTCAACGGCGGTCTACAACCGCTTCCGGCGCCGCGGTTCTCCCGCACCGCGCCGGGCACACCGCGCCCCGCGGCGCCGGTGACCGACGTCGCGGCTGTGCTCAACGACTGGGTATAGTCCCCAACCAACAAGTTGGTCGGCAAGACTCGAAAGGACTCGCATGGAGATCAAAGACGCCGTCGCCGTCGTCACCGGGGGTGCCTCAGGTCTGGGCCTGGCCACCACCAAGCGACTGCTCGACCGCGGTGCCCAGGTGGTCGTGATCGACCTGCGTGGCGAAGACGCAGTCCGCGAGCTGGGTGACCGTGCGCGCTTCGTCGAAGCCGACGTCACCGACGAGGCCGCCGTCGGCGCCGCGCTGGACGCCGCGGAGTCGATGGGCACGGTGCGAATCAACGTCAACTGCGCCGGCATCGGCAACGCCATCAAGACGCTGTCCAAGGACGGCCCGTTCCCGCTGGAGCAGTTCAAGAAGGTGGTCGGGGTCAACCTGATCGGTACGTTCAACGTGCTGCGGCTGGCTGCTGAGCGCATCGCCAAGGCCGAGCCGGTCGGCCCCGAAACAAGCCCAGAGCGTGGCGTCATCATCAACACCGCCTCGGTCGCCGCGTTCGAAGGCCAGATCGGCCAGGCTGCCTACTCGGCGTCCAAGGGCGGCGTCGTCGGCATGACACTTCCAATCGCGCGCGACCTGTCGCGCGAGTTCATCCGCGTGGTGACCATCGCGCCGGGGTTGTTCAAGACTCCGCTGCTGGGCTCGTTGCCCGAGGAGGCGCAAGCGTCGCTGGGTAAGCAGGTGCCGCACCCGGCGCGGCTGGGTGACCCCGACGAGTACGGCGCGCTGGCCGTGCACATCGTGGAAAACCCGATGCTCAACGGCGAGGTCATCCGCCTCGATGGCGCGATCCGCATGGCGCCTCGCTGAGCGCGACCTAAGGTCCAAACACAAAAACCCCCGCGATAGCGGGGGTTTTGTTGGCAGAAAGATCAGTGAGATCTACGGAACCAACGGGAGACTTGGGGTTCGGCCATAAGTAGCCGTGCAAGCAAGCTCATGATGGTCAGCTCGCGTTAGGTAGCGGGTGCCAGTCTTCAAGCTGCTCGGAGGTCTCACCTTCCACCAGCACGTCGCCGTGGTAGAGGGCCTCGAAGTCAACCTTGATGACGTCTGCGCTTGAGTCGTCGATCCACATGACACTTAGCCTAAGAGCAACCATTAAGGATTCTTTGAGTCACGATTCGGAAAATGGTGGCAATTTACTCGCCAGTAGGTTCGTCTGAGGTGTAGCGCCGGATTTGGCCCATGAGCGGCTTAGTTACCGCCCACTTTTCTAGCCAGACTCTTACTGTTCGCGAGTTTGAAACCGCATCGAACCAATTGGGCTCGTACCCCGTAGCTCGTGTTGGAATCGTTTGACACCTGTCACTTACCGCGGCTAGGTTGCCGCGCATATGGTGGGCGCCCCCGCGGGACTGCCACCGGGGGAGGAAGCACAGATGCTGCCACGGATCGCTCGGCTGGCCATCGCCGCTCCGCGCCGAATCATCGCGGTCGGGGTGCTGGTTTTCATCGCCGCAGCGGTCTTCGGTATCCCGGTCGCCAATACCTTGGCCCCCGGCGGTTTCCAGGACCCGAACTCGGAGTCCGCACGCGCCATCGCGGTGCTGGCCGACAAGTTCGGGCAGAGCGGTCAGAAGATGCTGATCCTGGTGACCGCACCCGCGGGCGCCAACAGCGAAGCGGCCCGCAAGGTGGGCACCGATCTCGTCGACCGGCTGCAGCACTCGCCGTTGGTGTACAACGTGACTTCCCCCTGGTCGGCGCCGTCGCAGGCCGCCGCCGACCTGATAAGTAAGGACGGCAAGTCCGGGTTGATCGTGATCAACCTCAAGGGCGGGGAAAACGATGCGCAGAAAAACGCCCAAGCCCTGTCGGATCGGCTGGTGCACGACCGTGACGGCGTCACCGTCCGCGCCGGCGGGTCGGCGATGGAATATGCCCAAATCAACACCCAGAACCAAGACGACCTCTTGGTCATGGAGATGATCGCGCTGCCGCTGAGCTTCCTGGTGTTGATCTGGGTGTTCGGTGGGCTGCTGGCGGCGGCGTTGCCGATGGCGCTGGGCGCGCTGGCCGTCGTCGGCTCGATGTCGGTGTTGCGACTCATCACCTACACCACTGAAGTGTCGATCTTCGCGCTGAACCTGAGCACCGCGATGGGCTTGGCACTGGCGATCGACTACACGCTGCTGATCGTCAGCCGCTACCGTGACGAGCTCGCCGAGGGCCGCGACCGGCACGAGGCGCTGATCCGGACCATGGCCACGTCCGGGCGTACGGTGCTGTTTTCCGCGATCACCGTCGCGTTGTCGATGTCGGCCACCGCGCTGTTCCCGATGTACTTCCTTAAGTCGTTCGCCTACGCCGGGGTCGCCACCGTCGCGTTCGTCGCGACCGCATCCATCGTGCTGACCCCGGCCGCGATCGTGCTGCTGGGCCCGCGGCTGGACTCGCTGGACGTGCGCCGGCTGCTGCGACGGATGCTGGGCCGCCCCGATCCCGTGCGCAAGCCGGTCGAGCTGGGGGCACCTCCCGATCTCGGGGGAATGTTCTGGTACCGGTCGAGCAAGTTCGTGATGCGCCACTGGCTGCCGGTCGGTCTGACCGTCGTCGCGCTGCTGGTGATGCTCGGCCTGCCGTTCCTGCGGGTGACGTGGGGCTTCCCCGATGACCGGGTGCTGCCGCGATCCGCGTCGGCGCACCAGGTCGGCGACCAGATGCGCACCAACTTCGCGCACGATTCCGCGACGTCGGTGCCCGTCGTCATCCCAGATGTGCGCGGCGTCAGCCCGGCGGGCCTCGACGTCTATGCCGCGGCGTTGTCGCGGGTGCCCGACGTGTCGGCGGTATCAGCGCCGAGCGCGACGTTCGTCGGCGGAAACCCGGTCGGGCCGCCCGCGGGAGCCACCGGGCTGGCTGACGGCAGCGCGTTCTTGACCGTCAGCAGCACGGCGCCGCTGTTTTCACCGGCGTTCGACACGCAACTCAGACGTTTGCATCAGGTGCCCGGGCCGGCCGGCCGCTCGGTTGAGATGGCCGGCGTCGCGCAGGTCAACCGCGACAGTGTCGATGCGGTGACGGATCGACTTCCGGCGGTGCTGGGCGTGATGGCCGTGATCACCTTCATCTTGCTGTTCCTGCTCACCGGCAGCGTGGTGCTGCCGGTGAAGGCGCTGATGTGCAACATGCTCTCGCTGACCGCGGCGTTCGGCGCGCTGGTGTGGATCTTCCAGGACGGCCATCTCGGCGCGTTGGGAACGACGCCGAGCGGCACCCTGGTGGCGAACATGCCGGTGCTGTTGTTCTGCATCGCGTTCGGCTTGTCGATGGACTACGAGGTGTTCCTGCTCTCCCGGATCCGTGAGTACTGGCTGCAGTATCGGCCGGCAAACTCGACCGCCAAACAGGCGCACGCCGCCAACGACGAGGCGGTGGCGCACGGTGTTGCGCGCACCGGCCGGGTGATCACCGCGGCCGCGCTGGTCATGTCGATGTCGTTCGCCGCGCTGATCGCCGCGCACGTGTCGTTCATGCGCATGTTCGGTCTCGGCCTGACGCTGGCCGTGTTCGCCGACGCGACCCTGGTGCGGATGGTCGTGGTCCCGGCATTCATGCATGTGATGGGCCGCTGGAACTGGTGGGCGCCCAAGCCGTTGGTGTGGCTGCACGAACGATTCGGCATCAGCGAGGGGCCGGCCGAACGGGCCTTGCCGATCGAGCCGATCACGATCCCGGTGCAGCACAATGGGCACCCGGTTGCCGAGCCGGTGACGAAAATCGGTTGAATAGGGCTCACGCCGCGTTGGCGATATCGATAGCCATGTTGCGGATCGTCAGTCACGGGCGTCGCGGAGCTTTATGCTGAGGTCCGTTGTGGGTCAGATAGGTGGGGGAATGACAGCAGCGGCGACAGCGACGCTTGACAACCCGTTTTTCGCGCGTGTGTGGCCGGTCGCGGCCGCTCACGAAGCCGCGGCGGTTCGGGCCCTGCGGCGGGAGAACCTAGCCGGCTTGTCGGGCCGGGTGCTGGAAGTCGGTGCGGGTGTCGGAACGAATTTTCCGAACTACCCCGCTTCCGTCGAGCAGGTAATTGCGGTGGAGCCCGAGTGGCGACTGGCGGTCCGCGCCCGCGCTGCTGCCCTCGCGGCGCCTGTTCCGATTGTCTTGACCAACGAGACCGTGGAGGGGTTCAGCGGCGGGGAGTCGTTCGACGCGGTGGTGTGCTCGCTGGTGCTGTGCTCGGTGCGCGACCCCGCGGCGGTGCTGCGGCGGCTGTACGCCTTGCTGCGGCCGGGCGGGGAGTTGCGCTTTCTTGAGCACGTGGCCAGCCCCGGTATCCGCGGACGGCTGCAACGGTTTGCCGATGCGACAGTGTGGCCGCGGTTCCTGGGTAACTGCCACACCCATCGCAATACCGAACGCGCGATCGTCGACGCCGGATTCGAGGTGCACACGTCCCGGCGGGAGTGGACGCTACCCGCCTGGTCGCCCATGCCGGTGTCGGAGCTGCTGCTGGGGCGCGCGCCGGGGAGTTACTTAAGCAGGGCCGGCAGCCGCTGTAGCAACCCCGGCAACGCCTCACTCGCCGACTCGCGGATGCTGATGGTGGCGCTGTCGGACAGCGGCGTGGGCTCGGGATTGACCTCGATCACGACGGTGCCGCGCGACACCGCAAGATCGGCGAGGCCGGCGGCCGGATAGACGATCGCCGAGGTCCCCACTACCACCATCACGTCGGCCGCCTGGGTCGCCTCGACCGCCTGCTGCCAGGGTCCTTCGGGCAGCTGCTCGCCGAACCAAACGATGTCGGGCCGGATCAGGCCGCCGCACTCCGGGCACAGCGGCGGTTGCACCTCGAGTGCCGGTTCGGTCATCTCGGGCAGAGTCTCGCTGTAAGCTATATCGCAACTTGCACAACGGAATTCGAAAAGGCTGCCGTGTAGATGGTGCACCGGCGCACTGCCTGCGCGTTCGTGCAAGTCGTCGACGTTCTGGGTGATGACGCTGACGTCGGCGTAGTCTTGCCACGCGGCGATGGCCCGGTGCCCGTCGTTAGGTTCGACGGTGCCCACCAGATAGTGCCGCCACAAATACCAGCCCCACACCCGCTCGGGATTGTCGAGCCAGC
The DNA here is from genome assembly GCF_003112775.1 of Mycobacterium montefiorense. Lineage (GTDB taxonomy): Bacteria > Actinomycetota > Actinomycetes > Mycobacteriales > Mycobacteriaceae > Mycobacterium > Mycobacterium montefiorense. The sequence goes on from NZ_BFCH01000019.1 coordinate 188,773, forward strand.
CCTGGGTGCTGGACAGCTCGTAGGGGTCGAAACGGGCCCACAATCCGTTCTTGTCGTCGCGAAATGTCGGCACCCCGCTCTCTGCGGAGATCCCCGCGCCGCTAAGCACCGTCACTCGCATGCCCACAAACATAGCGGTGGTTGGGTAATACTGGATACGTGGAGCTGGGCGAATGGCTGCGGGTCGACCTCAAGGGCGGCCGGCCGTTGTTCGACCAGCTCCGGACGCAGGTCATCGATGGTGTGCGAGAAGGCGCTTTGGCGCCCGGCAGCCGCTTGCCCACGGTCCGCGACCTGGCCGGGCAACTCGGAGTGGCCGTCAATACGGTGGCGCGTGCATATCGTGAGCTAGAGACTGCGGCCATTGTCGAAACCCGTGGTCGCTTCGGCACTTTCATTGCCCGCTACGACCCGACCGACGCGGCGATTGCGGCCGCGGCCCGCGAATACGTCCATGTCGCGCGCGGACTCGGGCTGGGGAAGGCAGACGCGCTGCGCTACATCGAGGCGGTGCCCGACGAGGATCCGCGCTAGCCGAATTCGAGCAGCGTTAGGCATGGCCGCAGCGCTCTGAAAACACGGGCGCGATAGATCATCGACACCGCGGCGTTGAAGGCGCGACCGCGTCCCGGTGGTAGCCGCAAATCGTGGACCGCCCGGACACCCGGCACGTTGTGCACCAGGTCAGCCACCTGGGCAATCGACAGGCTGAACGGCAACGGCGGCCCCTTGTAACGTCGCGAGGTTCGCGTGCCGCGCCGGCTCACCCGGGACACCCAAGTGGGGGGCAGGTCGAACATCATCGCGCCGCCGGGAAATCTTTTGGCGCACTGGGTAATCAACCCCATCGACTGCTCGGGTTGTAGATACATCAGCAGCCCCTCGGCGGTGATGAACACGCCGCCGGCCGGGTCCACCGAGTCCATCCAGCTGTAGTCCAGGGCCGACTGCGCGCACACCGACACCCGCGGCGAGGTCGGCAGCAGCCGGGCTCGAACATCGACAACCTCGGGTAAATCGACTGTCAGCCAACGGAATTGAGCGTCCGGAAGGGCATCGTCCAGCCGCCAGAAGCTGGTTTGCAGGCCCTCGGCCAACGCAGCGACCGTGGCAGTCGGGCGCGCAGCCAGATAAGACGCGGTCTGGGTGTCGAAGAGCCGTGCGCGCAGCGCGATGTCCTGGCGAGGCGGGCCGAACTTCGCGAAGTCGTAGTCGATCGAATCGGCCAGCGCGATCGCCGTCGGATCGACGATCAGGGGTTCGGGGCGGCGTGCTTCTTGTGCCCGCGCATTCAGCGTCAGCAGGGCGGTCTCGGAGACGCCGTCCAGGGAAACCTTGTCTTTCTCGGGATCTTGAGCGGGGGCCATCGAGCCAAACCTTACCGATGTTTGCCCGTGGACATCAGCGCAGCAGTTTGGCCAGAGTGCGCAGGTTGCGTGTCGTGGTCGACGACTTGTACCGCGCCTTGCCCATCGTCTTGCCGATCGTGCTGTCCAGCGTGCTGCCCTTGGGCACCTGCCAGTAGATGACGCCGTCACCGCGGCTGATCTTCTCGTCGGGGCCGGCTTTATCGGCCAGCGCGGCGAGCTCTTCGAGCACCGCGGCGCCACCGTCTGGTGCGGCGACGAACGTGACGTAGGACTGATAGCCGTCGACCTCGGGCTCGAACGGGTAGGCGTCGAGGATGGCGCGCACCGCCTCGACGTCGTAGGCCAGCACCCACGCGTCGTAACCGAACCTTTCGCGCAAGGTGGCTTCGGCCTTCTTGCGCACCCCGGCCGTCTTGGCCGACGACTCCAGCGCCACGTTGCCACTGGCCAGGATGGTGCGCACGGCTGTGAACCCCGCGTCGGTGAGGGCCGCCGCGACTTCGGCCATTTTGAGATTGATGCCGCCGACGTTGACGCCGCGCAGGAACAGGGCGTACTTGGTCATGATCCGATTGCACCAGAACGACGTAGTCTCTGGGGATGGGACGCCAAGTCTTCGACGACAAGCTGCTGGCACTGATCAAAGGGAACTCCCTCGGGGTGCTGGCCACGATCAAGCGCGACGGGCGGCCGCAACTGTCAAACGTGAGCTATCACTTCGACCCGCGTGAGTTGGTGATTCGGGTATCGATCACCGAGCCGCGGGCCAAAACTCGCAATCTGCGCCGGGACCCGCGGGCTTCGGTGCTAGTCGACTCCGACGACGGCTGGTGCTATGCCGTCGCCGAGGGCACGGCGGAACTGACGCCCCCGGCCGCCGCGCCCGACGACGACACCGTCGAAGCGCTGATTGCGTTGTATCGCAACATCGCCGGTGAGCATCCGGATTGGGACGAGTACCGCGACGCGATGGTCACCGATCGGCGAGTGGTGCTGACGCTGCCGATCTCGCACCTCTATGGCATGCCTCCGGGCAAGCGGTAGTCGGGCTAGGCTTGCCGGTATGGCTGAATCGAACTCCAAGCAGGACGCTTCGGGGGCAGAGGACGAGAACAAGCGCAAGTTTCGCGAAGCCCTGGAACGCAAGATGTCCAACTCTGCGGGCGGATCCGACCACAAAGATGGTGGCGGCAAGCAGTCTCGCGCGCATGGAGCCGCGGGCAGCCGTCGGGAATTCCGTCGCAAGAGCGGCGGCTAAACCCGTTGGTATAACCGGCTTTTCGGCTAGCTTTGGCGCGAGCGCAATAGGCTGACCGAAGGGTCTGCTTGGCCCGGCTTTCCACGCAGGCTTCCCCGGGTGCTGGGATGCTCGAAGTTGAGCTGAGACGGATCGTTTTGGTATGCCCAATCCGCGATGATCGTGCGCTGGAGGAACTTCCAGCGGCCGTCGTGGCGGATGTAGGTGTCCAGGTACCGGCCGCCGATGACGACGTCGATGTCGTGTTCTGGACCGGCGAAGGTGTGAAACACCAGGCAGTAGATCTCGCCGCGGGCGCCGTCCTCCTCGACTACGAAGTTCGTGGTGGTGATGTTGTGTTGGGAGACACGTACATACGGCTCCGCCGCCTGTAGCTGCGCGATGAACTGTTCGACGCCGCCCGACGAGAACGAGCCGTGCGCGTCGGTCGCCTCGGGGTGGTAGAGGCTGCGAAGCGTTTCATAGTCGGCACGGTCGACGGCCCGGCAATAGGCGGCGACGAGCGCGTGCAGTTCGTCGCGGTCCAGCATCAGTGCCAATTTCGCCTCGTCTACCACCAGGTCACGATAACTCGGCGGTTATCCGCTGGTCGCTACCGCCTTTCCGGTAGGTAGTCTGTCGATCACATAGGTCATCGGTCTTTGGGTGTTCAGCGGAAGGTTGGTCGTTGACAGTGAAACTTTGGCTCGCTCAAGATCCAGAGGCCGACGCGCTGCTGGACAAGGATCCGCTGGCCCTGCTCATCGGGATGGTTCTCGATCAGCAGGTGCCTTTCGAGACCGCCTTCTCGGGGCCGAAGAAGATCGCGGACCGCATCGGCAGCTTCGATGCAGCTGAGATCGCCGAATACGACCCCGACAAGTTCGCTGCCCTGTGCTCGGAAAAGCCTGCGATACATCGCTTTCCGGGATCAATGGCCAAACGTATCCAGACCTTGGCCCAGATCGTCGTGGATCGCTACGACGGCGACGCCGCCGGGTTGTGGACCGCCGGCGACCCCGACGGCAGCGAGTTGCTGCGGCGAATCAAGTCGCTGCCCGGTTTCGGCGAGGTGAAGGCGCAGATCTTCCTGGCATTGCTGGGTAAGCAGTACGGCGTCACACCGAAAGGCTGGCGCGCGGCCGCCGGGCAGTTCGGCAAGGCCGGCACCCACATCTCCGTTGCCGACATCGTCGACGCCCAATCGATGGGTGAAGTGCGTTCATACAAGAAGCAGATGAAAGCGGCAGCCAAGGCGGCTAAGTAGTAGGTCACCAGAAGGGAAGGGCGGCAACGTGAAGACACACCTAACGTGTCCGTGCGGAGAAGCCATCGTCGGCAAAGATGAGGACGAGCTGGTCGAGCTGACTCAGTCTCACCTGTCCAGCGTTCATCCGGGTTTGGAATACGACCGCGACGCAATTCTGTTCATGGCGTACTGACTAACACCCCCCCCGCACATAGGCGAGCGCGCGTGCCGTGCGGGACACGCGCGCTCGCGCTAGGGGAGGGGTTGGTTGGCTTCTAGGGCACCACGGTCGAGCCGATGGTGGGCAGGAACTGGCACTGCTTCTCTTTGGTCGTGACCTGACCGAAGATCGTCGACATGATGCTGCCCGAACCCGTGTCGGCGATTCCGGTCAATGTCGTCGGCCCCTCGGGATTGATGTCGGTGCGTGGCTTGAGCGTCAAGGTGCCCGACTTGCCGGTGGTCAGGTTCACCCAGGTGACATTCAGCGGCAGCTTCTGCACCTCGGCCGGTCCGGGTGTGCCGACCGCGGTGAACACGTAGGCGGTCTGGCCGGCCTGCGGGCCTGGCAGCGGAATTGTGGCCGGGCCGGCCACCGACAGTGCGGCAGCTATCGCGCTACTGCCGTCCGCGAGGCAATTGCTGCCGATCGAGGGATACATGAAGTCTTGCGTAATCGGGGCGCCGGGGCCGAAATCCGGACCCGCCGCCGCGGGGGCGCCCGGCGCCGGAGTCGGGTTTGGTGCTGGTGCGGGTGCAGCGGCCGGGGCGGGGTCCGGGCCCGGGACGGGCGCAGCTGCCGGTGCGGCTACCGGAGGAAGTGCCGCGTCCGGTGCGGACGGGGCGGGGCCGGGTGCCGCACCCGGAGCGATCCCGTGGGGTGCCGGTGCCGCCGGCGGCGTGGCCGCCGGCGGATTAGCCGAAGGAGCGGCAATCGGGGCCGGACCCGCGGCACGTGCCGGGTCGATGCCCGTCGGCAGATGTGCCTGGGCCCCCGGTACGACGCCGACCGCGGGCACGTGCTCGGCCGGCGCGGCGCCCGGCGCCGGAGCCGGCGCGCCCGGAATCGGGGCGCCCGGCTCCTGTACGAACTGGTTCACCGTCGCGGCCACATTCTTCGATTCGGTGGGCGCGGACGGGTTGTGGGCGAACGCTTGCGCGGCGGCCATCAGCAGTTGGGTCGCTTGGCTGGGGTCGCTTGCCGCTTGCTGGATGATCGGGCTCAACTGCGACAGCGCGGGTAGGCCCGGTAGCCCCTGGGCGGGGCTGGGTTGCGGCGGTGTCGGCTGCGGTGCCGCCGGGTCGGCTGCCGCGCTCGGGCAGAGCCCGAACGCGGCAGCCGATGCCACGACGACAGCGGCGAAACCTCTGGACAGATTCCAAGTGCTTGCCACGATGTCCTCCGGTCCTTCGGTGGTGGGTTAGCCGTTTAGCAGACTGATCAGGGCAGGGCCGAGAACAGCGACGGAGCCGGCGCGGCTGCGGCGGGTGCGGCCGGCGTCCCCGGGACGGCGCCCGTGGCCAGTGCCGGCAGGTCGCCCGGAAGCGACAGTTTCGGCGGCACACTCAGCGGCAGGCCGGGCAGGCTGGGCAGCGCCGGCATGTTGACATTCGCCACCTGGGACAGCGGTGACGTGGCCGGCGCGGCTGCGGCAGGTGCCGTCGGCGTCGACAAGCCCGGGATCATCGAGCCCAGCCCGGGGATTCCGGAACTCGCCGGAGCGGCGGGGGCCGCCGGTGTCGACTGCGCCAGTCCGGGGATCGAGCCCAGTCCGGGGATCGTCGGGCTGGCCGCCGTGGGGGCGGTCGGCGCGGTTGCGGCCGGCGTGAGTCCCGGAATGGACGGGATACCCGCCGGGGCAGCTGCCGCGGGCTGTGCGGCCGAGGCCAGGCCCGGGAAGGTGATGCCGGGCTGGGCCGGCGCGGCCGGCGGCTGAGCGCCGAGCGCGGTGGCGAGGTTTTGCAGAATCTGCGGAGCGTTGGCCGCCGAGGCGATCAGCTGCTGCGGGATGTTCTGCACCGGGTCGGGCATCGCCGGCACGGGGTCGGCGTGGGCGATACCGCCGGTGAGTAGGGCGGCGGACGAACCGACGACGACTGCGGCGGCTTTCGCGTAAGTCCAGATGGTTGGCATTGCTCCCCCAAGGGATCGACAACAGGTGACAGGCCCAAAAGCTACTGTGATGCTGGTGGGACTCAAGTGACACGTGTGGCATTTATTTGATCGTTACCGATACGAGCGGTGGCGGTGACCAGACGGTTGCTGGGCCACCCCGAACCGGGGATCGACGGCGAAGTCCGCAACGGCAGGTCAGACGGCGGTGGCGACGGAGAACGCCATGGCACCAGCCGCATCGCTAAAGTCAGGCGGGTAGACACCAATCCGGCCGCCCCGGCGGCACCCGCCTCCCGGCGGCTGGCGAGTCTGATCGGCTCCGCAGCGCCGTTGTTGTTGGTCGTGAGCATCGCCGCGCGGCTCGGCTTGACGTACCTGACGCCCAACGGCACGAACTTTGTCGACCTGCACGTATATCTCGGCGGTGCGGCCGCTATCGACCATCCCGGCACCCTGTACAACTTCGTCTACAGCGAGCACACGCCGGACTTCCCGCTGCCATTCACCTATCCGCCGTTCGCGGCGGTCGTCTTCTACCCGTTGCACCTGCTCCCGTTCGGCCTGGTGGGTTTTCTGTGGCAGGTCGCCATGATCGCCGCGTTGTACGGCTCGGTGCGGATCAGCCAGCGCTTACTCGGTGTCCAGCGCGGCACCGATCAGCGTGTCGCGATGGCGTGGACGGCGATCACCATGTGGATTGAGCCGCTGCGCAACAACTTCGACTACGGGCAGATCAACGTCTTCCTGATGCTGGGCGTGCTCTGGGCGATCTACACCACGCGCTGGTGGCTGACTGGGCTGTTGGTCGGCGTGGCCTCAGGAATCAAATTGACCCCGGCCATCGCGGGTGTCTACCTCGTCGGCGTCCGGCGGTTCGCCGCGGCAGCGTTTTCGGCGGTGGTTTTCTTTGCCACCGTCGCGCTGTCGGCGTTGATCGTCGGTGATCAGACTCGCTACTACTTCACCGATCTACTTGGCGACGCGCGCCGGGTGGGGCCCATCGCGACGTCGATCAACCAATCCTGGCGGGGCGGCATCTCCCGGATCCTGGGTTACGACGCCGGCTTTTCTCCGCTGGTCCTGGGCGCGATCGCCGTCACCGCGGTGCTGGCCGTCCTGGCGTGGCGCGCGGTGGACTCCTCGGATCGGCTCGGCAAGTTGTTGGTGGTCGAGATGTTCGGACTGCTGATGTCACCCATTTCGTGGACCCACCATTGGGTATGGCTGGTGCCGTTGATGATGTGGCTGATTCACGGCCCATTGCGCCAGCGAGCCGGCATGCGGATAGCGGGCTGGGGTTGGCTCGCGCTCACCATCGTCGGCGTGCCGTGGCTGCTGCTGTTCGCTCAGCCGAACATCTGGCAGATCAGCCGGCCCTGGTATCTGGCCTGGGCTGCGCTGGTCTACATCGTGGCGGCAATGGCAACGCTGATTGTCATCGCGGCATCCGGCCGTCGGGCTGCCGGGCGCGACTCGGCGCCGGTTCAGCAGCCGCAAGCGCGCACCGCGTCGTCGCTGGGCTAGCCCGCGACGATCCCGTTGATGTCGCGGGCCATCTCAACGTCGTTGCGCGTGATGCCGCCCTCGGAATGTGTAACCAGCGCGAAAGTCACTGTCCGCCAACGAATATCGATGTCGGGATGATGATCCTTGCTTTCGGCGTGCTCACCCACCCGGCGCACCGCATCAATGCCGGCCAGGAAGCTGTCGAATTTGATCGAGCGGCGCAAGGCTCCGTCGCTGTGCTCCCAGCCGTCGAGATCGGGCAGTGCGGCGTCGACTTGCTCGTCTGTCAAAACAGCCATGAGCCCAACGTACCGCCGGATGCCGCATCGGAGCCCCGTGGTTTCAGAGCGCCGATTTTGGGAAGCCAGAGTGAACCAGTTGCGCGGCCACCTCGTGAAACAATGAATGGCCCCGGAGTAGGGAGGCGCAAGGCCGCCATGAGCGAGAATCTGACGCCACACTTCGAAGACGTCCAGGCACATTACGACTTGTCTGACGACTTCTTCCGGCTGTTCCTTGACCCCACCATGACCTACAGCTGCGCCTACTTCGATCGGCTGCGAGACATCAGCCTCGAAGAGGCGCAGTTCCGCAAGATCGACCTGTCGCTGGGCAAGCTGGGGCTGCGGCCCGGTATGACGCTGTTGGACGTCGGCTGTGGCTGGGGCGCGACGGCGCGCCGCGCGATCGAGAAGTACGACGTGAACGTCGTCGGGCTGACGCTGTCCAAACACCAGGCCGCGCACGTGCAGAAAACCTTCGACGCACTCGACACCGCACGCAGCAGGCGGGTGTTATTGCACGGCTGGGAAGAATTCGACGAGCGGGCCGACCGGATCGTCTCCATCGGTGCTTTCGAGCACTTCGGCTATGACCGGTACGACGATTTCTTCGCGATGGCCTACCGCACCTTGCCCGATGACGGGGTGATGATGGTGCACACGATCACCATGCTGACCGCGGCACAGATCATGGAACACGGCTTGCCGATGACCGAGGAGCAGACAAGCTTCAACGATTTCATCGGCCGCGAGATCTTCCCCGGCGGCCAGTTGCCGGCGATCGAGATGGTGGAGTTCCACGCCTCGAAGATGGGATTCAACTTGGTGCGGCGGCAATCGCTGCGCCTGCATTACGCGAGAACGCTGGACCTCTGGGCCGCGGCATTGCAGGAGCGCCGAAGTGAGGCCATCAGGATTCAATCCGAAGAGGTCTACCAGCGATACATGAGGTACCTGACCGGTTGCGCCGATGCATTCCGGGACGGCTACATCGATGTCAACCAGTTCACGCTACGTAAGTAGCAGAACCTATTGCACCGCAAATAAATTCGGTCACCTCTCGTTGTGCGCTTCGATCGCCGTGGATGCCCTTGGCGAACCGCTGGTGGCGATCGGTTAACCTGCCGCATGGCCCCGATACAGCTCTCGATGGGAATCCCCTCCTTTGCGGCCGAGGCGCCGGGCAGCTGGGAGCACCTCACCGACTGGGCGCACCTGCTTCAGAGCTGCGGGTTCGACCGCGTGCTGGTCTCCGAGCACATCGCGTTCGGCATGCACATGGACGCGTACGCCGACCCCGGGGTAGGGGGGACTACCGGCGGTCGCCAGCCCACCGGCCCGGACGGGCCCTGGCTGGAGCCGCTCACGGTGCTGACTTACCTCGCGGCACGCACCGAGCGCATCCGGTTGGGCACCAACATCCTGCTCGCCGCGCTGCGTCCGGCCGCTGTTCTCGCGAAAACCGTTGCCACGCTTGATGTTTTATCCGGAGGTCGCGTCGATCTGGGGGTGGGCGTCGGCTGGCAACGCGAAGAGTACGACGTGGCCGGAGTGGATTTCGACAAACGCGGGGCCATCCTGGACCAGACGCTCGAGGTGTGCACCCGATTGTGGCGTGAGAACGAAGTCAGCTACGCGTCGCCGGAGTTGACCTTCGATCGGATCCACCAGATGCCCAAACCCCTGCAGCCCGGCGGGGTGCCGATCTGGGTGAGCGGCACGGTCAATCGTGCCGTCGCGCGCCGGCTCGCGCGATTCGGAAAGTATTGGATCCCTTGGGGTCAGGACGCCCGCGACATCGCCGACGGCATCGGGCGAATGCGGGAGGCGGTCGAACGCGCCGGCGGCGACCCGCAAGGTTTCGGCGTCACCGGCTCACTTCGGGTGAAGGCCGACGCCGACGACGGGCCGGATCTGGCTACCGTCGCCGCCGACGCGGCGGCGCTGGCGAAAGCAGGCGTCACGGACTTGCGGCTGACGCACTGGCCGCTGCGCTTCGGGAATCGCGAGCGCGACCTGCGCGCGTTCGTCGAAGCGGCGCGGGGCGCAGTAGCGGGCTGACCCGGCCATGCCGACCCAGATCGTCGTCGCCGGCGCCGTCATCCGCGGCTCCACCGTCTTGGTCGCGCAGCGCACCCGGCCACCGGAGTTGGCCGGCCGCTGGGAACTGCCGGGCGGGAAAGTCGCGCCCGGCGAAACCGAGCGCGCGGCCCTGGCCCGCGAGCTGGCCGAGGAGTTGGGCGTCCAGATCGGCGACGTCGTGGTGGGGGATCGTCTCGGCGACGATATTTCGCTGAACGACACGACGACGCTGCGGGCCTACCTGGTGCGCCTGGCCGCCGGTGAACCCCATCCGCACGATCATCGGGCGCTGCGCTGGGTGACGGCGTCCGAATTGCCCGGGGTCGACTGGGTACCCGCCGATCGCGAATGGTTAAAAGACCTGGCCCAAGCTCTTTGAGCCGCTTCTCGATAAGTCCACAGTCTTTCCGCAGTCAACATTCAGTTCTATTGCAGCCGACACGCGTGAAACTGGAAGGTACAAGCGTCACCGAACCCTTAACCTCGTTGTGCATGCAGTTAGCTATCCCGAAGGTGGTCAGGGCGGTGGGGCACGGCTTTCACGCCGGGGCCCGACCGTCCTCGACGCACAACTCTCAGGTTGATGGCGCGGACACTGACCAAAGGCTGCGGGGGCGAGCAGCCGAGAACTCTCCAGCACATCGCGATCGGGGTCGGGGAATTCGAACCCGGCGCCGCGACGCCGCGTCATTGAGTTAGGGAGGATTAACGCTTGACTGCGACACCACACGTCGGTGGGGCGCTCGAGGAGCTACTGGAACGCAGTGGGCGATTCTTCACGCCCGGTGAGTTCTCGGCGGATATGCGCACCGTCACCCGGCGCGGCGGGCGTGAAGGCGATGTGTTTTACCGCGATCGATGGAGCCACGACAAGGTGGTTCGCTCGACGCACGGCGTCAATTGCACGGGATCGTGCTCGTGGAAGATCTACGTCAAGGACGGGATCATCACCTGGGAGACCCAGCAGACCGACTATCCCTCCGTCGGCCCGGACCGGCCCGAATACGAGCCGCGGGGGTGCCCCCGGGGCGCCTCGTTCTCCTGGTACAGCTATTCGCCCACCCGGGTGCGCTATCCGTATGCCCGCGGCGTGCTGGTCGAGATGTACCGCGAGGCCAAAGCCCGGCTGAGTGATCCCGTGCTGGCCTGGGCCGACATCCAGGCCGATCCCGAGCGCCGGCGTCGCTACCAGCAGGCCCGCGGCAAGGGCGGGCTGGTCCGGGTGACTTGGGCCGAGGCCAGCGAGATGATCGCGGCGGCCCACGTGCACACCATCAAGACCTACGGTCCGGACCGCGTTGCCGGCTTCACGCCGATCCCGGCGATGTCGATGGTCAGCCATGCCGCGGGGTCGCGGTTCGTTTCCCTGCTGGGCGGCGTGATGACGTCGTTCTATGACTGGTACGCCGACCTGCCGGTAGCGTCGCCGCAGGTGTTCGGCGACCAGACCGATGTGCCCGAATCCGGCGATTGGTGGGACGCGTCGTATCTGATGATGTGGGGTTCCAACGTCCCGATTACCCGAACCCCGGATGCTCACTGGATGGCAGAAGCGCGCTACCGCGGCTCCAAAGTTGTTGTGGTGAGCCCGGATTACGCTGACAACACCAAGTTCGCGGACGAGTGGATGCGTTGCGCCGCCGGTACGGACGCCGCGCTCGCCATGGCGATGGGCCACGTCATTTTGACGGAATGCTATGTGCGTAACCATGTTCCGTTCTTTGTAGATTACGTCCGCCGCTACACCGATCTGGCGTTTTTGATCAAGCTCGACCAGCGCGGCGACGCGATGGTGCCGGGAAAGTTCCTTACCGCAGCCGATATCGGCGAGGAAGTCGAGAACTCGGCGTTCAAACCCGCGCTGCTCGACGAGGTTACCGACAAGGTCGTCGTGCCACACGGATCGCTGGGGTTCCGCTACGGCGAAGACGGCGTCGGAAAGTGGAACCTCGACCTGGGCTCGTTGATACCGGCGCTCAGCGTCGCACGGGCAGCAGGCGAATACGACTGCGCGCCGGTCGATCTGCCCAGCTTCGACACGATCGACGGCCACGGCGAAACAGCGCGCCGCGGGATACCCGTGCGCCGGGTCGGCAAGCATCTGGTCTGCACGGTGTTCGACCTGATGCTGGCGCATTACTCGGTCCGGCGCGACGGCCTGCCCGGCGAATGGCCCACCGGCTATGACGACCCCACTCAGCAGAACACCCCGGCATGGCAGGAATCCATCACCGGTGTTCCGGGGGCACAGGCGATCCGGATCGCCAAGGAATTTGCCCGCAACGCAGAGGAATCCGGCGGCCGGTCGATGGTCATCATGGGCGGTGGCATCTGCCATTGGTTCCACAGCGACGTGATCTACCGCTCGGTTTTGGCGCTGTTGATGCTGACCGGATCGATGGGACGCAACGGCGGCGGGTGGGCACACTACGTCGGCCAGGAGAAGGTGCGTCCACTGACCGGCTGGCAGACCATGGCGAACGCCAGCGACTGGTCGCGCCCGCCGCGCCAGGTACCCGGCGCCTCCTACTGGTATGTGCACACCGACCAATGGCGCTATGACAGCTACGGCGCGGACAAGCTGGCCAGCCCACTGGGCACCGGCAAGTTCGAGGACAAGCACACGGTCGACCTGCTGGCATCCGCGTCGGCGATGGGCTGGAGTCCGTTCTACCCGCAGTTCGACCGATCCAGTCTCGACGTGGCCGACGAGGCGGAAGCCGACGGGCGCGACGTATCCGACTATGTCACCGAACAACTCGCCCAACGCAAGCTGAAACTCTCGATCGCCGATCCCGACAATCCGATCAACTGGCCGCGGGTACTCACCGTCTGGCGCTCGAACCTGATCGGCTCCTCGGGCAAGGGCGGCGAGTATTTCCTGAAGCATCTGCTGGGCACGGACTCCAACGTGCAATCCGAGCCGCCGGCGGAAGGCGTACGGCCTCAAGACGTCAACTGGGACACCGAAATTCCCGAGGGCAAACTCGACCTGATGATGTCGATCGATTTCCGGATGACGTCGACGACGTTGGTGTCCGACGTGGTGTTGCCCGCCGCCACCTGGTACGAGAAGAACGACCTGTCCAGCACCGACATGCACCCGTACGTGCATGCGTTCAGCCCGGCGATCGACCCGCCGTGGGAAACGCGTTCGGACTTCGATGCATTCGCCGCCATCGCACGCGCGTTCAGCGCGATGGCGCAGCGCCATCTGGGAATCCGCCGCGATGTGGTGCTGACCGCGCTCCAGCATGACACCCCGGACGCGATGGCGTATCCAGATGGCGTACAGCGTGATTGGCTGCAAGGCGACGAGGTCCCGGTGCCCGGCCGGACGATGGGCAAGCTCACCGTGGTGGAGCGCGACTACACCGCGATCTACGACAAGTGGGTGACCCTGGGGCCGCTCGTGGACAAGTTCGGCGTGACCGTCAAGGGCTACACCGTGCATCCCTTCCGCGAGGTCAGCGAGCTGGCCGCCAAGTTCGGGGTGATGAATTCCGGTGTGGCCGCTGGCCGTCCGGCGATCACCACGGCCAAGCGGATGGCCGACGTGATTCTCACCCTGTCCGGTACCTGCAATGGCCGGCTGGCGGTCGAGGGTTTCCTGGAGCTGGAGAAGCGCACCGGGCAACGGCTGGCGCATCTGGCCGAGGGCAGCGAGGAACGGCGCATCACCTACGCCGACACCCAGACGCGGCCGGTCCCGGTGATCACCAGCCCGGAGTGGTCCGGCAGCGAGACGGGCGGCCGTCGCTACGCCCCGTTCACGATCAACATCGAACACCTCAAACCATTCCACACGCTTACCGGGCGAATGCACTTCTACCTTGCCCACGACTGGGTCGAGGAGCTTGGCGAACAGCTGCCCGTGTACCGGCCACCGCTGGACATGGCGCGGCTGTTCAACCAGCCCGAGCTTGGATACGACGGAATTGGGCTCACCGTTAGGTATTTGACGCCGCATTCGAAGTGGTCCTTCCACTCGACTTACCAGGACAACCTGTACATGTTGTCGTTGTCCCGCGGTGGTCCGACCATGTGGATGAGTCCCGGGGATGCCGCGAAAATTCAAGTACGCGACAATGATTGGATCGAGGCGGTGAATGCCAACGGCATCTATGTGTGCAGGGCGATCGTCTCGCACCGCATGCCCGACGGCGTGGTGTTCGTCTACCACGTGCAAGAACGCACGATCGACACGCCACGCACCGAGACCAACAACAAGCGCGGCGGCAACCACAACGCGCTGACTCGGGTGCGAATCAAGCCCAGCCACTTGGCCGGTGGCTATGGCCAGCACGCATTCGCGTTCAACTACCTGGGTCCTACCGGTAACCAGCGCGACGAGGTGACCGTGGTGCGCCGCCGCAGCCAGGACGTGACGTATTGATAGCCCGACCGACCCTTGCGGAGCGAGATCAACTATGAAGGTCATGGCGCAAATGGCGATGGTGATGAACCTCGACAAGTGCATCGGCTGCCACACCTGCTCGGTGACCTGCAAACAGGCCTGGACCAACCGCTCCGGGACCGAGTACGTGTGGTTCAACAACGTCGAAACCCGGCCCGGGGTGGGCTATCCGCGCACCTATGAGGACCAGGACCGCTGGCGCGGCGGGTGGATTCGCGACAAGAAGGGCCGGCTGCGGCTGCGCGATGGCGGGCGCCTGCAGAAGTTGCTGCGAATTTTTGCCAACCCCAGACTGCCCACCATCGGCGACTACTACGAGCCGTGGACCTACGACTACGAAAACCTGACCCAGGCGCCGGCCGGTGACACCTTCCCGACGGCCGCGCCGCGCAGCCTGATCAGCGGCGAGCAGATGAAGGTTTCGTGGGGATCGAACTGGGACGACAACCTGGCCGGCTCACCCGAGATCGTGCCCAACGACCCGATTTTGAAGAAGGTCAGCGAAGAGATCAAGCTGAAGCTCGAAGAGACCTTCATGTTCTACCTGCCGCGGATCTGCGAGCACTGCCTGAACCCTTCCTGCGTGGCCTCGTGCCCGTCGGGGGCGATGTACAAACGCACCGAGGACGGCATCGTGCTCGTCGACCAGGACCGCTGTCGCGGCTGGCGGATGTGCGTGTCCGGATGTCCTTACAAGAAGGTGTATTTCAACCACAAGACCGGCAAGGCCGAGAAGTGCACGCTGTGCTACCCGCGCATCGAGGTCGGGCTGCCCACCGTATGCTCGGAGACCTGTGTGGGTCGGCTGCGATACCTGGGGCTGGTTCTCTACGATGCCGACAAGGTACTCGAGGCGGCATCGGTGGAGAACGACGCCGACCTCTACGAGGCGCAGCGTCAGATCCTGTTGGACCCCAACGACCCCGAGGTGATCGCCGGCGCGCGGGCAGAGGGCATCGCGGACGAGTGGATCGAGGCGGCCCAGCAGTCACCGGTCTACGCCCTGATCAACACCTTCCGGGTGGCCCTGCCGCTGCACCCGGAATACCGGACCATGCCGATGGTTTGGTACATCCCGCCGCTGTCACCGGTGGTCGATGCGGTCAGCCACGACGGTCACGACGGCGAAGACCTGGGCAATCTGTTCGGCGCGCTGGAATCGCTGCGCATCCCTATCCAGTACCTGGCCGAGTTGTTCACCGCGGGTGACACCGAAGTCGTTGCGGGCGTGCTGAAGAGGTTGGCCGCGATGCGGTCCTATATGCGTGACATCAACCTCGGCCGCGAAACCCAACCGCACATTCCGCACTCGGTCGGGATGACCGAGGAAGAGATCTACGAGATGTACCGGCTGCTGGCCATCGCGAAATACGAAGAGCGCTATGTCATTCCGACGGCCTACGCGGCGGATCTGCCGGCCGCGGCTTTCGATTCGTCCAAGCCGGACGAGATGGGCTGCTCGTTGTCGTACGACGACGGTCCGGGCATGTATGAACACGGTCCGTTCGGCGAGGGCAGCGGAACTCCGGTGCCTGTCGCCGTGGAGACCTTCCACGCGCTCCAGCAACGCCAGCAGGGTCAGGAACCGCCCCCCGGTGGGCATCGCCGTGCCCGGGTTAACCTGCTCAACTGGGACGGCCACGGCGCACCTGCGGGCCTATTTCCCGACTCGGATTCGGTGCGGCGATGAGGCTGCTGACCCGGTCCCGGGAACGCCGCGGCGCGATCGGTGACCGGCTGGTGTGGCAGGCGGCGTCCCTGCTGCTGGCCTATCCGGACGACGGGCACGCCGCGCGACTGGCCACCGTCGACGAACTGATGGGCCACCTCAGCGGGCGGGCCGTCGAGCTTCTTGGGCAGACGGTCACGGCGCTAAGGGCTTTCGGGCCGATGGCCGCCGCGACCAACTATGTGGACACCTTCGACATGCGCCGGCGCGCCACGATGTATCTGACCTATTGGACCGCGGGGGACACCCGTAACCGCGGCAACGAAATGCTGGTGTTCGCCAATGCCTATCGCGGCGCGGGTGTGGAGCCGCCGCACTCCGAGGCGCCGGATCATCTGCCCGTCGTGCTGGAATTCGCCGCTACCGTCGACCCCGAGATCGGCCGGCGATTGCTGATTGAACACCGGGTGCCGATCGACGTGTTGTCGGGTGCCCTGACGGCTACCGGGTCGCCCTACGCGCACACCATCGCGGCGGTCTGCGAGACGCTGCCGGTCGCGACCAACCAGGAGGCCCGCCGGGCAGAGCGGCTTGCCAAGGCTGGTCCGCCCGCGGAATCCGTTGGGCTACAACCGTTTACCTTGACCGTCCCACCTAAGCGCACCAGCGAGGGCTGACGGCCGTGCACATGAAATTGCTCGAGATCTTCTGGGACGACGCGCCGTACGTTGTGCTGGCGATCGTGGCTGTGGGCACCTGGTGGCGGTACCGCTACGACAAGTTCGGCTGGACCACCCGTTCGTCACAGATCTACGAGTCCAAGCTGCTGTCGATCGGCAGCCCGCTGTTCCACTTCGGCAGCCTGATGGTCATCATGGGCCACGTCATCGGGCTATTCGTTCCGGAATCCCTGACCGAGTGGCTCGGGGTGAGCGATCACCTCTATCACCTGCAAGCCCTGCTACTCGGCGTACCCGCCGGCATAGCGGCCATTACCGGCATCGGCTTGTTGATCTACCGACGGCGCACCTACGCGCCGGTGTTTCTGGCGACCACCCGAAACGACAAGCTGATGTATGTCGTGCTGGCGTGCGCACTGGTGGCGGGGATGTGCTGCACCCTGGCCGGTGCCACGCACTTCGGCGAGCTGCACGACTACCGGCGCAAAGTATCGATCTGGTTCCGGTCGATCTGGATGCTCGACCCCCGCGGGGACCTGATGGCCCACGCGGCGTTCTACTACCAGATTCACGTGTTCATCGCCCTCGCGTTGTTCGCATTGTGGCCGTTCACCCGCCTGGTGCACGCGTTCAGCGCGCCGATCGGCTATCTGTTCCGGCCCTACATCGTCTACCGCAGCCGCGACGTGGCGGACAAGCACCAGTTGGTCGGTTCCGCACCGCGCCGGCGCGGCTGGTAGCAGCGGCCCCGTTTAGGCCGTCAAGCGTGCGATGTCGGCCTTGACCGTGGCCGCACCCTGCGTGTGGTCGTCCAGGACGCACGCCCCGCCCTGTTGCCACCGCGAATGCCTTGACCTACCGTTTTCTACGTTGCGAAGCGTTTGTCACTACTGAGGATTCCGGCCGCGATGCGAAGGTCGTCTGACCGATGTCGCGGCTGACATCGTGGTGGAGCCGGCCCGATCAGTTCGATTGGGTGAGCTCCTTTCTGCGCGAGCGTGACCTGATTCGATCGGCGCAGGTGATCCTGGCGATCGTCTCCGCGTCTGCCGTGTGGGTGCCGCTCACTGTCTTGGCCACCCAGCGCCGGCCCAGCGTGACGAGCGCGATCATCGGCGTGCTGGTCGTCGTGTTCGCCGTCGGTTCGGTCGCCTTCTGGCTGACGCACTGGCCTACGCGGCGCCAATCGCGCATCGCGGCGGTCACGGGCATGTTGTCAACCGGCGGCTGGAGCGTGGCCCAGCCCAGTGCGACGTTCGCTGCGCTCGCTTGTGCGGCCCTGGTGGTCACCGGAGCCTACGTCGCGCTGTTTCATAGCCCACGTCTGCTAATGCTCAATGCCGCCATCGTCGCGGTGGCCGCCACGATGGCGGCGCTGCGCTTGGCCGACGAAGCCGGTCTGGCCACCGCGGCCGCGGCGTTCTGGCTGATCTGGTATCCGAATTTCGCAGTGCCGCTGATCATTTGGGGCATTTCGCTGGCCATGGCAACCTATGTGGAGCGCGCCGAGCAAGATCCGCTCACCGGCTTGCTGAATCGACGGGCGTTCACCGAATCGGTCAGCCTCCGCCTGGCCGACCACCCTGCCGGGCACACTCATCTCGCCGTGATGATGGCCGATCTCGACGATTTCAAGCGCATCAACGACACCAGCGGTCATGCCGCCGGCGATCGCCTTCTGCAAGTAGTGGCCGGGCTACTGCGCGATCACGCTCCTGCCGAGGCCATCGTTTGCCGCGCCGGTGGGGAGGAATTTCTCGTCGCGCTGACTTGCACGCCCGGCGACGTCGCGCCACTTGCCGCACTGCTCTGCGAGGCGATCGCCAGGCATCCGTCCGGGATCACGGCCAGCATCGGCACCGCCAACGCCGAATTGCAGCGGCTGTACACGAGCGACGGGGGCGCTCTCGTCGAAAAGCTCGTCATCCTCGCCGACCACGCGATGTATGCGGCCAAACGCCGGGGTGGAAATCAGGCGCTTCAGGACGCGAGCTCCGAGCAGGGGTGTTGAGAGCGTTGAGGTGCTCAGTTCGCTATTGATGGGCCCCCGCTGCCACAATCACCGACGTGCCATTCCGCAATGTCGCCATCGTCGCTCACGTCGACCACGGCAAGACCACCCTCGTCGATGCGATGCTGCGCCAGTCCGGCGCATTGACGCATCGTGGCGACGACGCGGTCGAACGCCTGATGGATTCCGGGGACCTGGAGAAGGAAAAGGGCATCACGATCCTGGCCAAGAACACGGCCGTGCATCGCAAGCACCCGGATGGCACGACGACCGTCATCAATGTCATCGACACCCCGGGCCACGCCGACTTCGGTGGCGAGGTGGAGCGCGGGCTGTCGATGGTGGACGGCGTCCTGCTGCTGGTCGACGCGTCCGAGGGCCCGCTGCCGCAGACCAGGTTCGTGCTGCGAAAGGCGCTGGCCGCGCACCTGCCGGTGATCCTGGTCGTCAACAAGACCGATCGGCCGGACGCCCGGATCTCCGAGGTCGTTTCGGAGAGTCACGACCTGCTGCTCGACGTCGCATCCGACCTCGACGAGGAAGCACAGAAGGCAGCCGAGGACGCACTGGGCCTGCCGACGCTGTACGCCTCGGGCCGGGCGGGCATCGCCAGCACGACGGAGCCGTCCAATGGCGAGAACCCCGAGGGTGACAACCTCGATCCGCTGTTCGACGTTCTGCTCGAGCACATCCCGCCGCCGCAGGGCGATCCCGAGGCGCCGCTGCAGGCGCTGGTGACCAACCTCGACGCGTCGGCCTTCCTCGGACGACTCGCGCTGATCCGCATCTACAAGGGCCGGATCCGTAAGGGGCAGCAGGTCGCTTGGATGCGCGAGGTGGACTCCCATCCCGTCATCACGAACGCGAAGATCACCGAGCTGCTGGTGACCGAGGGCGTCGAGCGTACGCCCACCGACGAGGCCATCGCCGGGGACATCGTCGCCGTTGCGGGCATTCCGGAGATCATGATCGGCGACACCCTCGCCGACCTCGATCACGCGCACGCGCTGCCGCGCATCACGGTCGACGAGCCCGCCATCTCGGTGACCGTCGGCACCAACACCTCGCCGCTAGCGGGCAAGGTGAAGGGCCACAAGCTGACCGCTCGCATGGTGAAGTCGCGGCTCGACGCCGAACTCGTCGGCAACGTCTCCATCAAGGTCGTCGAGATCGACCGGCCCGATGCGTGGGAGGTGCAGGGCCGCGGTGAGCTGGCGCTGGCGGTGCTCGTCGAGCAGATGCGCCGCGAGGGTTTCGAGCTCACGGTCGGCAAGCCGCAGGTCGTCACGCAGACCGTCGACGGCAAGCTGCACGAGCCATTCGAGGCCATGACGATCGACTGCCCCGAGGAGTTCGTCGGCGCGATCACCCAGTTGATGGCCGGCCGCAAGGGCCGTATGGAGGAGATGACCAACCACGCGGCGGGCTGGGTCCGGATGGACTTCATCGTGCCCAGCCGCGGCCTGATCGGATTCCGTACCGACTTCCTCACCCTGACCCGCGGTACCGGCATCGCCAACGCGGTGTTCGACGGCTACCGGCCGTGGGCGGGCGAGATCCGGGCCCGGCACACCGGCTCGCTGGTGTCCGATCGGTCCGGCGCGATCACGCCGTTCGCGATGATCCAGCTCGCCGACCGCGGCCAGTTCTTCGTGGAGCCCGGCCAGGACACCTACGAGGGCATGGTCGTCGGAATCAACCCGCGCGCCGAGGATCTCGACATCAACATCACCCGGGAGAAGAAGCTGACCAACATGCGGTCCTCGACGGCCGACGTCATCGAGACGCTGGCCCGTCCGCTGGAACTCGACCTGGAGCAGGCGATGGAGTTTTGCGCGGTCGACGAGTGTGTCGAAGTGACCCCGGAGATCGTGCGGGTGCGCAAGGTCGAGCTGGACGCCACTTCCCGGGCGCGCAGCAAGGCCCGAGCCAAGGCTCGGGGCTAGGTTGTTGTTGCCCAACGCGGGCAGGATTCGCGAAGCCGCCGGGCAGGCGGTCGATACCCTGATGGTCGTGCTGCACCGCGCCCGCCACATTTTGCTGATGGCCGGCGTGCTGCTCGCGCTGGTGGGCCTGACGCTGGCGGCCTGCACCGTCAGCCCGCCGCCGGCACCGCAGAGCACCGACACTCCGCACAACACGCCGCCGCCACCGCAGCGCATCACCCAGATCATCATGGGCATCGACTCGATCGGCGCCGGGTTCAACCCACATCTGCTGTCCGACTTGTCTCCGGTGAATGCGGCGATCAGTGCCCTGGTGTTGCCCAGCGCATTTCGGCCGGTGCCCGATCCCAACACAGCCACGGGTTCACGCTGGGAGCTGGACCCGACCCTGCTGGTGTCCGCCGAGGTGACCAACCAGAACCCGTTCACGGTGACCTACAAGATCCGGCCCGAGGCGCAGTGGACCGACAACGCGCCCATCGGTGCCGACGACTTCTGGTACCTGTGGCATCAAATGGTCACCCAACCTGGCGTGGTCGACCCGGCCGGCTATGACCTGATCACCGGCGTGCAGTCGCTCGAGGGCGGCAAGCAGGCCGTCGTGACCTTCGCGCAGTCGTATCCGGCGTGGAAGGAACTGTTCAGCGATCTGCTGCCGGCGCACATCGTCAAGGATGTGCCGGGCGGCTTCGCCGCCGGATTGGTCAAGTCGCTGACGGTCACCGGCGGGCAATTCCGGGTGGAAAATATCGACCCGCAGCGCGACGAGATCCTGATCGCCCGCAATGACCGGTATTGGGGGCCGCCCGCCAAGCCCGCCCTGATCCAGTTCCGTCGTGCCGGTGCGCCGGCGGCGCTTGCCGACTCGGTACGCAACGGCGATACCCAGGTGGCTCAGGTGCACGGTGGCTCGGCATCTTTCGCGCAGCTGTCGGCCATCCCCGAGGTGCGGACCGCCCGGATCATGACGCCGCGGGTCATGCAGCTCACGCTGCGCGCCAACCAGCCCAAGCTCGCCGACACCGCGGTCCGCAAGGGGATTTTAGGATTGCTCGATGTCGACCTGCTCGCTGCGGTGGGCGCCGGCAGCGACAACACCATCTCGCTGGACCAGGCTCAGATCCGCGCCCCCAGCGACCCCGGCTACGAACCGACCGCGCCGCCGGCGATGACGAAACAGGCTGCGCTGGCGTTGTTTTCGGCAGCCGGGTATCAGGTTGAGAACAGCGCTCAGGTGCCCGAGTCGACGACCGTTGCGCCGACTACCGGGCCGCCGGAAGCAACTCGCGGCCGGATCAGCAAGGACGGCAAGCAGCTGTCGCTGGTGATCGGGGTGGCGTCCAACGACCCGACCTCGGTGGCCGTGGCCAACACCGCCGCCGACCAGTTGCGCAACGTCGGCATCGCCGCGTCGGTGGCGGCACTGGATCCGGTCACGCTGTATCGCGACGCGTTGAACAACAACCAGGTGGACGCCATCGTCGGCTGGCATCAGGCCGGTGGAAACCTGGCGACGCTGCTGGCATCGCGCTATGGCTGCCCCGCCTTGGAGGCGACGACCGTACCGAGTGCCACTGCGCCGCCGACGACTACACCCGTCGCCTCGACCTCACCGGCCGCGCCGCCGGGCACCCCGGTGACGCCCACCCCGACGGAGCCCAGTCGTCCGCCCGACCCCGGCGCGCTGGTGCAGGCGCCGTCGAACCTCACCGGGATCTGCGATCGCAGCATCCAATCCAACATCGATGCCGCTCTCAACGGCACCAAGAGCATCAACGACGTGATCACCGCGGTGGAACCGCGGCTGTGGAACATGTCGACGGTGTTGCCGATCCTGCAGGACACCACGATCGTCGGCGCGGGCCCGAGCGTGCAGAACGTCAGCCTCACGGGTGCGGTGCCGGTCGGCATCGTCGGCGACGCCGGTCAATGGGTGAAAACCGGGCCCTAGCCGCGAGATCAGTCGTCGCGGGACGCTCGCGGTGGGATCACGGTGTCGACGACCAGTGCCAGCTCGCGGCGATTCGGTGGTTCGCCGGTGAGCAGGAAGTGCTGGTTGATCAGGGCCGGGCCGATGCGCGCGGTCAGCGGGGTCAGCGTGGCCGGATCGATGTCGCCGGCCTCGACGGCGGCCTGCAGGATCGAATCGATGATCTTCAGCCGGGGGCTCACCACGGCGTCGGCGAAGATGGCGCGCATCTCGGGTTCGTGCAGCAGTTGGTGGATGATGTCCAGACCGGGGAAACCGGTCTTGCCCGCCAAGACGTCGCGGTGCGCGGTGAACACCGTCAGCAGAGTTTCGCGCGCCGACCGCCCGGACCTTGGTTCGGGGAGCGACGGCAGCGCGAACACCAGCGCGGCGTGCACCAGGTCGTGCTTGCTGCACCAGCGCCGGTATAGCGCGGCTTTGCCGGTTTGGGCGCGGGCCGCGATTCCTTCCATCGTCAGCCCGCCGTATCCGACCTGGGCCAGTTCGGCCAATGTGGCCTCGTAGAGCGCGCGTTCGAGCACCTCGCCGCGGCGGCGGCTGCGGATACCAGTCGGCGCTTCTTGAGTGGCTTGCGGCATTTCTCGATAGTAGCCGTAGGCGTTCCTATTTGGTGCGCCTCGGTGCAACACAACGACCGAGATTACCGGTTCGGCTGCGGGTAGGGTGCGTCCATGCCTGAGACTCCGCGGCTGTTGTTCGTCCACGCGCATCCCGACGACGAGAGCCTCAGCAACGGCGCGACGATCGCGTACTACGCCGCCCGTGGGGCGCAGGTGAGCGTTGTGACCTGCACTCTCGGCGAGGAGGGCGAGGTTATCGGGGACCGCTGGGCCGAGCTCGCGGTCGACCGCGCGGACCAGCTCGGCGGCTACCGGATCGGCGAACTGACCGCGGCATTGCGGGCGCTGGGCATCGGTGCGCCGATCTATCTCGGCGGAGCGGGACGCTGGCGCGACTCGGGCATGGCGGGCACCGACAACAAGCGGCGCCGCGAACGATTCGTCGACGCCGACGAGCGCGAGGCCGTCGGGGAGCTGGTCGCCATCATGCGCGGGCTGCGCCCGCACGTCGTCGTGACCTACGACCCCAACGGCGGATACGGGCATCCCGACCACATCCGCGCCCACACCGTCACCACCGCCGCGGTCGAAGCGGCCGGGGGCGCCGACTACCCGGGCGAGCCGTGGACGGTGCCGAAGTTCTACTGGACGGTGCTCGCGGTCAACGCATTCCTGACCGGGTGGCACGCCCTGGACCGCGACGATCTGCTGCCGGGGTGGACGATCCCGCCCCAAGAGGAATTCGACGTCGGGTATCCCGACGAGTCGATCGACGCCGTCGTGGCGACACCGCCGGATGCACTGGCCGCCAAGGTAGCCGCGCTCGGCGCGCACGCCACGCAGGTGGTCGTCGGGCCGACCGGCCGAGCCTGTGCCCTGTCGAACAACATGGCGCTGCCGATCCTTGGCGACGAGCATTACGTTCTGGTCGCCGGCTCCGCCGGGGATCGCGATGGGCGCGGTTGGGAGACCGATCTGCTCGCGGGACTAGATCTCGGCGGGTCCGCCGCGCGGTAGGCTGCGATGCAGGCAGCCACGGAAGGAATTCGTATGGACCCCGACCTGGACCCTAACCTGCAGCATTGGCAGGATCGACTCGACAGCTTGCAGTGGGTTATCGGCTCCATCATGTCCAACATCGACAGCGTCCCGACCTGACCGAAACCAAGCCACGCGCCGTGTCCATTGAGGATGGCGGCCCGACGGACCCCGCTATCCGCGTCGTGGTGCTGGCGCTATTGGCCGTCGACGGGGTCCTATCCGCGTTAGCCGGGGCCCTGCTGCTGCCTGTCTATATCGGCACCATTCCGTTTCCGATCAGCGGATTGATCAGTGGGCTGGTCAACGCCGCACTGGTCTGGGCAGCCAGCCGATGGACCCGCTCGGCGCGGGGGGCGGCGCTGCCGCTGTGGACGTGGCTGTTGACCGTGGCGGTGATCAGCATGGGCGGTCCCGCCGACGACGTGATTTTGGGAGGTAGTGGGCTGATGGCCTACGGCGCCCTGCTGCTGATCGTGCTCGGGGTGACACCGCCGGTGATCGTGATGTTCCGGCACGGCCACCACTACGGCTGACAAGTACCGGCCTGGCGCTAATGTTGCGCATATGGCACCGGATATGGTTGCCGAAATTTAGATACTGGGACGCGCGGATGAAATTCGATCGTTGGGAAGTTACACCAAGGTGCCGCTGACTCCGGGCCAGGAGCCCACCGCTCTGGGAAATCCCGTTATTCCGCCGAAGGCCAGCGCGTCTGCGCTACGGCGGGTGTTGCGCCGGGCTCGTGACGGTGTCGCGCTGAACGCCGGTGAGGCGGCCGTGGCGATGACTGCGCGCGGTGCTGACCTCGCCGACTTGTGCGCGAGCGCGGCGCGGGTGCGCGACGCGGGGCTGGAATCAGCGGGCCGGCGCGGCGTAGACGGCCGGCTGCCGATCACGTATTCGCGCAAGGTATTCATCCCCGTCACTCATCTTTGCCGGGACAGCTGCCACTACTGCACGTTCGTCACCGTGCCGGGCAAACTTCGCGCCCAGGGCGCCGGCATGTATCTGGAGCCCGACGAGATCCTCGACATTGCCCGGCGTGGCGGCGAACTAGGTTGCAAGGAAGCGCTATTCACTCTCGGCGACCGCCCGGAGGACCGCTGGCCGCAGGCTCGCGAATGGCTCGGTGAACGCGGCTACGACTCGACGCTGTCCTATGTGCGCGCGATGGCGATCCGCGTGCTGGAGGAAACCGGGCTGTTGCCGCACCTGAATCCGGGCGTGATGAGCTGGTCGGAGATGTCGCTGCTCAAGCCGGTGGCGCCGTCGATGGGCATGATGCTCGAGACGACGTCGCGGCGGCTCTTCGAGACGAAAGGGCTTGCGCACTACGGCAGCCCGGACAAAGACCCTGCGGTGCGGCTGCGCGCGCTTACCGATGCGGGACGGCTGTCGATTCCGTTCACCACCGGCCTGCTGGTCGGCATCGGGGAGACGCTGGACGAGCGGGCCGATACGTTGCATGCGATTCGCAAGTCGCACAAGGAATTCGGTCATGTTCAAGAAGTCATCGTGCAGAATTTCCGGGCCAAGCAACACACCGCTATGGCGGGTGTCCCCGATACCGGCATCGAGGACTACCTGGCGACTATCGCGGTAGCGCGGTTAGTGCTCGGTCCCGGCATGCGTATCCAGGCACCGCCCAATCTGGTGTCCCGCGAGGAGTGCCTGGCGCTGGTCGCCGCCGGAGTCGACGACTGGGGCGGGGTGTCACCTCTGACGCCCGACCACGTCAACCCCGAACGGCCCTGGCCCGCTCTGGACGAGCTGGCCGCCGTGACCGCCGAGGCGGGATTCGACTTGGTGCAGCGATTGACCGCGCAGCCCAAGTACGTCCAGGCGGGTGCCGCGTGGATCGATCCGCGGGTGCGGGGACATGTTGTGGCGCTGGCTGATCCGGAGACCGGCCTGGCTCGCGACGTCAACCCCACCGGGATGCCCTGGCAGGAACCCGACGAAGCACAGTCGACCGGACGGGTCGATCTCAATGCGGCGATCGATACCGAGGGCCGCAACAGCGAGGCGCGCAGCGATCTCGACAGTGCGTTCGGTGATTGGGAATCGATCCGCGCGCGGGTGCACGAGCTGGCTGCCAACGCCCCCGAGCGTATCGACACCGACGTGCTCGCCGCGCTGCGCTCGGCCGAGCGCGACCCCGCCGGCTGCACCGACGACGAGTACCTGGCCCTGGCTACAGCGGATGGCCCAGCGCTGGAAGCGGTTGCCGCGCTGGCAGATTCGCTGCGCCGCGACACAGTCGGCGACGACGTGACGTTCGTAGTGAACCGCAACATCAACTTCACCAACATCTGCTACACCGGGTGCCGGTTCTGTGCTTTCGCGCAGCGCAAGGGCGATGCCGACGCGTATTCGCTGTCCGCACAGGAGGTGGCCGACCGCGCCTGGGAGGCGCACGTCGAAGGTGCGACCGAGGTGTGCATGCAGGGCGGGATCGACCCCGAGCTGCCCGTCACCGGCTACGCCGACCTGGTCCGCGCCGTCAAGGCCCGGGTCCCGTCGATGCACGTGCACGCCTTTTCCCCGATGGAGATCGCCAACGGCGTGACCAAGAGTGGGTTGAGCGTTCGCGAGTGGCTGATCAGCCTGCGCGAGGCCGGGCTGGGAACCATCCCGGGCACCGCCGCCGAGATCCTCGACGACGAAGTGCGCTGGGTGCTCACCAAAGGCAAGTTGCCCACCTCGATGTGGATCGACATCGTGTCCACCGCGCACGAGGTGGGCCTGCGGTCGTCGTCGACGATGATGTACGGACACGTCGACAGCCCACGGCACTGGGTCGGCCACCTCAATGTGCTGCGCGAAATTCAGGACCGCACCGGTGGCTTCACCGAATTCGTGCCACTACCGTTCGTGCATCAAAGCTCACCGTTGTATCTGGCCGGTGCGGCCCGCCCGGGCCCCACCCACCGCGACAATCGGGCGGTGCACGCGTTGGCGCGAATCATGTTGCACGGCCGCATCTCTTCGATTCAGACCAGCTGGGTCAAGCTCGGAACCGAGCGCACCCAGGTGATGCTCAACGGCGGCGCCAACGACCTGGGCGGCACGCTGATGGAGGAAACCATCTCTCGGATGGCCGGCTCCGAACACGGGTCGGCGAAGACGGTGGCGGAGTTGGCCGCTATCGCCGAAGGGATCGGTCGCCCGGCGCGCCAGCGCACCACCGACTACAGCCCACTGGCTGCATAGCTGTTGACGCCTCTCAGTGGCGAATTCGTAGCCGCGCCGACCGGAGAACGCTGGGCCGACTGCGGCTACTGCTCAAGGATTACTGAGCCAGCGGTTGGGCTCAGTAGTTGTTACAGACGACCGCGACTTGCTGGATCGTGTTGAAGTACTTCGCGGCGGCCGGCATGCCCTGGATCTGCGCAGCCATCTGCTGGCGCTTGGGCGGCGGAGCGGCGAGGAACTGCCGGATGTAGTTCTGCGCGAACGGCGAACTGTTCAATTCCTGGGCGGTCGCCGGATCGTTGGCGTTGAGTGCCGCCATCACCTGCGGATAGCTGCAGGTTGTGTTGATGATCGGATCCAGCGGGTCTGCCGAAGCAACCCCCGCCGCGGCGCTCAACGCCACTGCCGCACCACCGACCGCGGCTGCCAGTTTGCTTAACGACAGCGTCATCATGCTTGGACACCTTCCCCGGATTGTCATCATGCTTGGACACCTTCCCCGGATTTACAAAGCCAACGACGGCTATCTGATCTGCCCTAATGGCTGCCGTCTCGGACGAGGCTACCAGCCGCTGCGGGCGTTCTTTTGTTTCACGTTTATTCGTAGCCCCGGCCCCGAACGTAACTATCCACAGGATCAACGCCGGGGTGACGTTGGTCACACGGCGGAAATCGTCTGGGTGATTACTGCTCGCCGATCTCGTCGCCGCGTTCGAATAGTCGATGCGGCGACCTGCACGGCTGCGAGACTGCCCGTATGGAAACTCGGCAATCATCGTGGCGTGCCAACTGGTTGACGTGTATGTGCAACGTCTAGTATCAGTAACCGAAAGCTTTGCTTTGGCGGCCGGATGCGTCGCGGCGAAGTTAACAGCAGCCCACACGAGCACTACATCGAGTAAACGTTGAGGAGTCGTCCGTGACGTACACGATCGCCGAACCCTGCGTCGACATCAAAGACAAGGCGTGTATTGAAGAATGCCCCGTCGACTGCATTTATGAGGGCGCTCGGATGCTTTTCATCCACCCCGACGAGTGCGTGGACTGTGGGGCCTGCGAGCCGGTCTGCCCCGTCGAGGCGATCTATTACGAAGACGACGTGCCCGAACAGTGGAGCCAATACACACAGATCAACGCCGACTTCTTCGTTGAGCTGGGTTCGCCCGGTGGTGCGGCCAAGGTCGGGATGACCGAGAATGACCCGCAAGCGGTCAAGGATCTGCCGCCGCAGGGCGAAGGAGACTAGGGGGAACCAGTGCTGCAGGAGCCCAGGGGGGGCCGGCCTGCCGTGTCGGCGTCCCTGCCGGAATGTCCCTGGGACACCCTGGCCGACGCGAAAGCGCTGGCCAGCACCCATCCGGACGGTGTCGTCGACCTATCCGTCGGGACCCCGGTAGATCCCGTCGCGCCGGTGATTCAAGAGGCGCTGGCGGCTGCTAGCTCCGCACCCGGGTATCCCGCGACCGCCGGCACTGCCGAGCTGCGTGGATCCGTGGTCGCGGCCCTGGGTCGCCGCTTCGGCGTCACCGGGCTCGCCGAGTCCGCCGTGTTGCCGGTGATCGGCACCAAGGAACTCATCGCCTGGCTACCGACTCTGTTGGGCCTCGGCCCCGCCGATGTGGTGGTGGTTCCCGAGCTTGCCTACCCCACCTATGACGTCGGCGCCCGGCTGGCCGGTGCGCAGGTCGTCCGCGCGGACTCGTTGACCCAACTGGGGCCGCAGTCGCCGGCGCTGGTCTACCTCAATTCGCCGGGCAATCCGACCGGACGTGTGCTGGGCCTCGAGCATATGCGCAAGGTCGTCGGGTGGGCGCGGGAACGCCGCGTCGTGGTGGCGTCCGACGAGTGCTACCTGGGGCTTGCCTGGGAGGCGGAGCCGTTGCTTGCCTGGGAGGCGGAGCCGTTGTCGGTGCTGCACCCCGCTGTCTGCGACGGTGACCACACCGGATTGCTGGCCGTGCATTCGCTGTCGAAGAGCTCGTCGCTGGCGGGGTACCGGGCCGGCTTCGTCGCCGGTGATCCGGCCCTGGTCGCCGAGCTGCTGGCGGTGCGCAAGCACGCCGGAATGATCGTGCCGACACCGGTGCAGGCCGCCATGGTGGCCGCTCTGGACGACGACGACCACGAAAAGGTGCAGCGCGAGTGCTACGCCCGGCGCCGCGCCGCCCTGGCGCCGGCCCTGCGCATCGCGGGTTTCGTCATCGACGATTCCGAGGCCGGGCTGTATCTGTGGGCTACCCGCGGCGAGCCGTCGCGCGACACCGTCGGGTGGTTGGCCAACCAGGGCATCCTGGTGGCGCCCGGCGAGTTCTACGGCCCGCGCGGCGGGCGCCATGTGCGCGTCGCCCTGACCGCCACCGACGAGCGCATCGAGGCCGCGGTGCAAAGGCTCACCGCGTCGCGGACAGCCTGATCGCGAGAAATCGCGCATCGCCGCTACCGCCGACCCGCGCAACCGGCACAATGCATCGAAGGCATTACCCAACCGCTCGGGGTAAGGAATGTTGTCGTGACAACTTCGGCTAGCAAACTGCGCCTCCCGCTGCCGGTTGAGGACATAGCCAAGCGCATCTTTCTCGGAAAGCCGCTGATCACTGAGGAGCTCGCAGGCGAGAAACTATCGAATCCGGTTGCGCTGGGCGCGCTTTCGCCCGACGCGATCTCGTCGACCGCCTATGGTCCGGAGCAGATTTTGATCGAACTGCTGCCGGCGGCGGGGCTGGCGGCGTTTGCCTTACTGCTTCCGCTGACCGGCGTAATCCTGCTGATTCTGGTGCTGGTGACCGCGTCGTATCGGCAGGTCGTGATGGCTTACACCCGCGCGGGCGGGTCCTACATCGTGGCGCGGGAGAATTTCGGGCCGCGGGTCGCTCAGGTCGCCGCTGCGGCGTTGTTGATCGACTATGTGGTCACGGTCGCCGTGCAGTCGGCGGCGGGGACGGTGGCGGTGGTGTCGGCCATCCCGGCGTTGGGGCCGCACAGCCTGCAAATCACGGTCGGTGTGGTGCTGCTCATCTGCTTCTTGAACCTGCGCGGGTTGAGGGAGGCGGGATGGCAGTTCGCGTTTGCCACCTACTTCTTCATCCTGATGGTCGGCCTGATGATCGTGGTGGGCATCGCGCGGGTCATCATCGGCGATCTGCCGGTCTACGACCCATCGCAAATGCCCGGAACGGTGCCCGTACATCATGGTGACGGCCTGGTGATGGGCGCGAAGATCCTGACCTTGCTGCGCTCGTTCGCGAACGGCGGTTCTTCGCTAACCGGGGTCGAGGCGATCTCCAACACCGTCGACGTCTTTCGAAAGCCGCAGGGCCGCAACGCACGTCGCGTGCTCACCGCGATGGCGACCGTGCTGGGAATCTTGCTCGCAGGTGTCGCCTATCTCGCGTACGCCACGCACGCGACGCCGTACCAGAGCGAATACCCGTCGGTTCTTTCGCAGATTGCGCGCGCGGTGTTCGGTGGTGGCACGGTTGGCAACGTCTTCTACATCCTGGTCCAGACGGCGACGGCAGCCATTCTGTTCACCGGTGCAAACACCAGTTTCAACGGGTTCCCGGCGCTGGCGAGTTTCGTCGCCGAAGACCGCTTCCTGCCCCGGCAATTGATGAAACGCGGTCACCGCCTGGTGTTTTCGAACGGCATCATCGCGCTCACCGCACTGTCGGTGATTCTGCTTGTGACGACCGGCGGTTCGGTCAACGCGCTGGTCCCGTTCTACGCGATCGGCGTGTTCACTGGATTCTCGATGGCCGGCTACGGCATGACCAAACACCATCTGACCAAGCGGGAACCCGGCTGGCGCACCCGGTTGGTGATCAACCTGTCCGCGGGAATCCTGTCCACCATCGTGGTCGGCATCTTCGCGGTGGCGAAGTTCACCGAGGGGGCGTGGCTGGTAGTCGTCGTCTTCCCGATACTGGTGTTCCTGCTGATGCGGCTGAATCAGGAATATCGGGCTGAGGCCGCAATTCTTGAGATGTTCCGTACCGACCGGCCCGATTTGGTGAAGTACGCGCGGCACAAGGTGTTCGTGTTCGTGAACTCGGTCGACCTCGCGGTAATCGAAGCGCTGCGCTACGGCAAGGGACTGCTGGCCGACGAAATGATCGCGGTGCACTTCATGGTCGACGCCGCATATGCCGCGCAAATACGAAAGCGCTGGGATCACTTC
Source organism: Mycobacterium montefiorense (assembly GCF_003112775.1). GTDB lineage: Bacteria > Actinomycetota > Actinomycetes > Mycobacteriales > Mycobacteriaceae > Mycobacterium > Mycobacterium montefiorense. The sequence continues at coordinate 220,300 of NZ_BFCH01000019.1, forward strand.
GAACTCGACACCAGGTTGCGAGTCGTGGACTGCCCGGACCGGCGGGTCATTCGGGCCGCACAGCTGTTTATCGCTAAGGCTCGTGACGAACACCGGGATACCAATGTGACGGCGCTGTTGCCACGCCGCACGTATAACCCGTTGGTGGGCCGACTACTTCACGACCGCACCGCGGACAAGATCTCCCGAGCGGTCAGCATGATCCCGGATGCGGCGGCGACGATCGTCCCTTACGACGTCCAAACGCGGATCGAGGAGGCGTACCCGGAACGCTTCGAGCAAAGGATCGCGCGCGAACTCGAAAAATTCGGCGAATGGGTCACCCGCGACGAGGACCAGAAGGTCGAAGCCTACGAGCATCCCGACCCGTCGCGTTCGGTGATCACCGTCGCGGGCCTGATTCCCGGGCGCAGCGCCACCTTCGAAGGGCGGGTCAACGAGGTCGAGGACACCAGCAAAGGCAGGCGCACCATTCGGTCGATCGTGGTGGGCGACCACAGCGGCGAGATCAGCGTGGTCTTCCAATCCGGCCGCGGGGGAGCCGACATTCAACCGGGCCAGCTGTTGCGCGTCACCGGCAAACCCAGGCAGAGCGGCAACCGGCCGATGTCGATGGTCGACCCGATGTACCACATCGTGGAGGACCCGGCACAGGCCGGCCGGGCCGGGCCACCGCAATCCAACACCAGCTGAGCATTAACGTGTGGACGGCCACCCCGGCGTTCCGTGGAAAGGACGACAGTGAAACGACTGCGAGCCATATTGGCGTCGATAGTGAGTGTCGCATTCACCGCCAACGGATATCGGCCGTTGAGCAAGGGCGGGTACGGTTCCGTTTTCGCGTTCGCCTACGGCGTATTCGCCTCCGAGCTACCACTGCCGATGCTCGGTGTCCAGTTCACCACGCTGGCTGCGCTGTCGCGCCGGTTGCCCGCGCGCACACTGCGATTGAGCTGGCTGCTGTCGGCGGTGTCGGCCGTTGGCCTGCTTGGGTTGCGTCATCTGGGGCAGCAAGCTAACGAGCCGCTGACCGCCGCGCTGGACGCCGGACTGGGTACCGACCGCCGCACCGAGTCGGGTGATCTGTGGAAGCGGCCCGCGCCCGGCGGCGCGACAGCGAAGAGGCCCGGCGCCGCCCGGATGCTACGGATCTACCGCGACTACACGCACGACGGCGATATCAGCTACGGCGAGTGCGGTTCGCGCAACCATCTCGACATCTGGCGACGGCCCGACCTCGACCGCAACGGGCGCGCCCCGGTGTTGCTGCAGATCCCCGGCGGTGCCTGGATGACGGGAAACAAACGCGGACAGGCACATCCGTTGATGAGCCATTTGGCCGAATTGGGCTGGGTCTGCGTGGCAATCAACTACCGACTCAGCCCGCGTTCCACCTGGCCCGACCAGATCGTCGATGTCAAGCGCGCGATCGCGTGGACGAAGGAGCACATCGCCGGCTACGGCGGCGACCCGGACTGGATTGCGGTCACCGGGGGTTCGGCCGGCGGACACCTGACCGCGCTGGCCGCGCTCACCGGAAATGACCCGCGGTTCCAGCCTGGCTTTGAAGGCGCCGACACCCGGGTGGATGTGGCGGTGCCGTTCTACGGCGTCTACGACTTCACCGCGACCGGCGACGCGATACATCCGCTGATGGCGGCGATGGTGGCCAAGAACGTGTTCAAGCTCAGCCGCACGGATATCGCCGAGCCGTTCCGGTTGGCTTCGCCGATCGCCCACGTGCATCAGGATGCCCCACCGTTTTTCGTGCTGCACGGCACCAACGACTCATTGGTCCCCATCGACCAGGCCCGCAGCTTCACGGCCCGGCTTCGCGAGGTCAGCCGCGAGCCGGTGGTCTACGCCGAGTTGCCGTGGGCGCAGCACGCGTTCGATATTTTCGGCTCGGCCCGCGCGGCGCATGCCGCGGTGGCAGTCGAGCAGTTCCTCGCCGAGATGTATGTGCGCCGCGACCGGCAGAGTTCAACGGCGTCCGCGGGCGCTTAAAGACTTCGCATGCCGATAAACACCAGCACACAGCCCGCCGCGGCCAACAGGCTGGCTACCTCGACGCGCCGGCGCGACCGGATCCAGATTTGCAGTGCGACCATCCAGGCGCGCGTCTGCTGGGGAGCCAGCAGGTAGGCCAGCAACGGGATCTCCACGAGCGCGAACGCCACGACATGAAACATCAGCAGCGCGCTGAACTGTGTCATGGCGGCGGTCCCCGAGGCTACGATCGCGGCCAGCGCCGCCAGATAATCCACCGATGGGAGCGCGATCCCAAGACCGGCCACCCCGGCCACCCATAGCGAACGGCCGTGCAGTAGCCGTCGGGAAAACCGGCCCAAGCCGTGATGGTCGCGGACGTCCGACTTGTCGGTCACTCGGGGTTTGAATCGCCCGACCTTGTCCTTGAGCACGACCTGTGCGCTCAGTGCCAGGGCGACAAGCATTGCCGTCCCGCCGATCAGTATCTGAAGTTTCGGCAAGGTGATGTGCGACGAGCTGAGCAGCCTGCGCTGAAGTCCGAACACGACGGACAGGCCCACGCTCATGCCCATCGCGAAGCCTCCGCACAAGAACGCGAACAATTGCAGCATCGGTCTGGGCCGGTTCAGCATCAGCACCGTCATGCCGATCCGGAACGGCTCGACGCTCATCGCGAAGGCCATTACCAGCAGGGTGATCCACATGTCAGGGTTCGGCTGCCTAGGCGTCCGACCGGGTGAATTCGCGCAGCAGGATAGCGACGGACGAGTTCTGCATGAGCGTCACGTTACCGTCTGCTCTGCAGGCCGGCGTGTTGCGCCTCGCGAGATGCTCTCGCTAGATGCTTACACCCCAATGGAATACGCGCGACGTCAGCGTGACGATGCCCAGCGAGACCGTCGCGACGACTGTGAGTCCTATCACAGCCACGACGAGTGGGCGCCATCCGGTGCGTGCGATTTGGCGGAAATCGGTGTTGAGTCCGACGCCGGCGAAGGTGAGCAGAAACGCCCACTTCGACACGTTCGCCAGGTTTGCGGTCTGCCCCAACGTCAGCCCGCCTGCGGTCGCGATCGCCGACACCGCCAGGAAGCCGAGCACGAACTTCGGGAACTTCTGCCAGATGAACGCCGCCTTCGCTGTTGCGCCGGGGGCGATCTCATCGGCCTGTCCGCGCGCGGCCCAATACAGCGCGAAACCCAGGACGACAAACCCGATCAGCGCATTGCGGGTCGACTTGACCAGTACCGCGATCTTGCCGGCATGCTCGGAATACAGGTAACCGGTGGCGGTGGTCTCGGCGGTGTTGTCCACGGAAAGGCCTGCCCACAGCCCGAATTCGTGATCGGTCAGCCCTATCGCATGTCCCAGCGGTGGCAGCACGAACAGCGACACCGCGCCCAACGCCAGGATGGCCGCGATCGCGTAGCTGACATCGGAGTTGCGAGCCCGGATCGCGCCCTTGGCGGCCACGATCGCCGACACACCGCAAACCGAGGTGCCTATTGCCAGCAGCGAGCCAAGCTTGCCGGATAACCCGAAAGCCCGCGCAACGACGATGATGACGGTTCCCGCGACCGTCATGTCCACCAGAATCTGGACCAGGCTGATCGCACCGAGTTTGGCGATATCGCCGAGCACGAAACGCGCGCCCAGCACCACGATGCCGATCTTCAACCAGAATTCGTAGGTCTGTACGCCCGGCCGAAATATCGGGTGCAGGCCGACGGTGTTGGTGATCAGCAGCCCAATCACGATGGCCCACAACACGTATTCGATGTCGGGCACCCGCCAGTGTTCGTGTTTGGCCAGCGCGTTCCACCAGACCTGGGCGTATTTGCCCAGCAGGCCGACGGCGATCAGCAGCAAAACACCCGGCACGTAGTCCAGTGGTTGCCTGCTGGTAAAGGTCGGTTCGTCCAGCGTTTCATACGGCTGGATTCCAGTGGTGCTCATGCGATCACCACGGAATCTTCGGGAGCGCATTGGCCACCGCCAAAGCGGCGACCACACCGGCGACAAGCGTCGCCCACCAGTCCACCGATATCGAGCCGACCCGCTTGCGCCAATCACTCACGCACGCATATTTGCCTGAGCGGCGCCGCAGGCCAAGTGATTGGATCGCGCTGAATCTAGCTAGCGGGCCGTTGTGGGCTGCGCTCGTCGAGTAACGCGATGACCGCGGCGGCGAGATCGTCGATGTCGGTGCCGGAGGTGTCGAGCACCAGGTCCGGGCTTTCCGGCGGTTCGTAAGGCGCGTCGACACCGGTCAGGCCCTTGAGCTCACCCCTGCGCACCCGTGCGTAAAGGCCTTTGGGGTCACGCTTTTCGCACTCGGCCAGTGAGGTGGCGACGTGCACCTCGATGAACGGAAGCTTGGCGGCGTCGTTGAGTGCTCGGGCGGTCTCGCGGTCCGACTTCAGCGGTGACACCAGCGAGGCCAACGCGACCACGCCCGCGTCGGCCAGCAGTCGAGTCAAATGGCCAACGCGCCTGATGTTTTCGGTTCGGTCACCGGGGGAGAAGCCCAAATCGTCCGACAAGCCATGGCGCAGGTTGTCGCCGTCCAGCAGATAGGCCACTCGCCCGGATTCGACGAGTGCCCGCTCCACGGCGACCGCGACGGTCGACTTGCCGGATGCGGGCAGGCCGGTGAACCAGATCGTCGCCCCGGCCTGTCCGGTGGCATGCCAACGATGGCCGCGATCGAGCGCCGAGGGATGCCAGCGGATGTCGGTGCGCGGGTGGGTGCCCGGCTTGACCTCTCGAGCCTCGATGATGGTGCCGGCGCCGACGGTGTCGTTGGTGGTCTCGTCGATCAGGATGAACGCGCCACTGTCGCGATTGTCGGTGTAGCTGTCGGCGATGACGACCGAACTGGTCCGCAGGGTCACGGTGCCGATGTCGTTGAGTACCAGCTCAACTGGCTGATCGAGCTCGTCGAGCGTCTCGGGGTCCAGCCGCGATTGCAGTTCTTGCACGGTGGCCCGCACGGTCTTGCTGGTTTGTTTGAGCGCCAGCCGGTCGCCGGCCCGCAGTGGGGTGTCGACGAACCAGCACACGGTCGCGTCCAGTTCCCGGGCGGCCACCGGCAGGACGGCGTCGTCGGCGCCGCTGACCAGGACGTCACCGCGGCCCACGTCGATGTCGTCGGACAGCTCTATCGAAACCGACAGCGGTGCAACACCTGTGGTGCGTTCGTCGTCGAGGGTGTCCAGCGCGGTCACCGTCGAGCGGGTGCCGGCGGGCAACGAGATCACCGGGTCCCCCACGGACAGCGTGCCCGCCGCCAGCCGCACGGTGTAGCGCCGCCGCACGTCGGCGGTCGGACGCGACACCCATTGCACCGGCAGGCGCAGTCGCGACGGCTCGGCGTTCGGCGCGGCCAGTTCGATGCTCTCCAGATACTCCAGCAGGGTCGGGCCGCGGTACCACGGCGTGCGGTCGGAGCGGTGCACGACGTTGTCGCCGTGCTTGGCCGCGAGCGGGATCACGGTGATGTCCACCTCGCCCAGGCGCGCCGCCAACTGCCGCAGCTGGTCCTCTACGTCGGCGAACCCGGCCTGGTCGAAGTCGATCAGGTCGATCTTGTTGACCGTCGCGACAAAGTGCTTGATGCCTAATAACTTTGCGATACGGGCGTGGCGGCGGGTTTGCCGCAGCACCCCGGCGCGCGCGTCGACCAGCAGGATGGCCACGTGGGCGTTGGAGGCGCCGGTGAACATATTGCGGGTGTAGCGCTCGTGGCCGGGAGTATCGGCCAGGATGTAGCTGCGGGCGGCGGTGGAGAAGAACCGGTACGCGACGTCGATCGTGATGCCCTGTTCACGCTCGGCGCGCAGGGCGTCCGACAGGGCCGCGAGATCGGCGATGCCCTCCTCGTCGGTCACGGCTTCCAGGTGATCCAGCGGCAGGCTATCGGTGTCGTGCAGCAGCCTCCCGATCAGGGTGCTCTTGCCGTCGTCGACCGACCCCGCGGTGGCGATGCGCAGCAGCTGACGTGTGATGCCCTTGGCAAGCAAGGTCTTTGAAGTATTCTCGGTGGCCGTCATCAGAAGTAGCCCTCTCGCTTGCGGTCTTCCATCGCGGCGGCCGACGTGCGGTCGTCGGCCCGCGTTTCGCCGCGCTCGGACACTGTCGCGGCCGAGATCTCGGTGATCACCCGGGCGATGTCGGTCGCCCGAGAACGCACCGCCCCGGTAATGGTCAGGTCGCCGACCGTGCGGTAGCGCACCCATTCCAAGGCGGCCGATTCGTCGTCGATCGGGTTGGCGTACTCCGACACCGCCAGCAGGATGCCGTCGCGCTCGAACACCTCGCGCTCGTGGGCATAGTAAATCGACGGTATCTCAAGGTCTTCCAACTCGATGTAGCGCCAGACGTCCAGTTCGGTCCAGTTGCTCAGCGGGAACACCCGCACCTGTTCGCCCTTCTTGATTCGGCCGTTGTACAGCGACCAGGGCTCTGGGCGCTGCGCGCGGGGATCCCACTGACCGAATTCATCGCGGAAGCTGAGGATGCGTTCTTTGGCGCGGGCCCGCTCCTCGTCGCGGCGGGCACCGCCGAAGGCCGCGTCGAATTCACCGGCCTCCAGCGCGTCGAGCAGGGTGCGTGTCTGTGCCCGGTTGCGTGAGGCGCTAGGTCCGGGATCAGGGACCCGGCCTTTGTCGATGGACTCCTGAACCGACGCGACGATCAGTTTGTGTCCTTCGCCGGTGACCCGGCGGTCACGAAACTCGATGACCTCGTCGAAGTTGTGACCAGTGTCGACGTGCATCACCGGAAACGGCAGCGGTAGTGGTCGAAAAGCCTTCTCCGCCAATCGGAGAAGCACGATCGAGTCCTTACCGGCCGAGAACAACAGGACGGGCCGCTCGAGTTCGGCGACGACCTCGCGGATGATGTGTACGGCTTCTGCTTCCAGCAGCCGCAATTCGTCGACCCGGGTTTCGGTCGTGGTGGTCATGTCGGTAGCCCCTCTCGTTGCGCCTCGGTCCGGTACCGGTCCACCCAGTCGTCGGAACGCTGGTCGGCTTGACGCTCGAGCACCGGTTGGGGCGCCAGCTGCGGGTCGAGGCCGAGTGCCTCGAGGATGGTGCCCACCACCTGAGTCAGGTTGCGCCACAACACCGGATACGGAATCTCCATCGGTTTTACGTCCTCTTCGGCAAACCAGTTTCGCCAGCCTTGTTCCTGGGCGCGCAGCATGGTGATGACGTGCGCGATGGCTCCCGCGTGATAGGTGGCACGCGCATCGCGGACCGGGTCGGGCCGCCCGCGCCAGACCCGGGTCTGCGCCGCGCGCCAGAACGAGACCGCCTGCGAGACCACATCGGGCCGATAGACGTAGACCAGCAGTGGCTCCTCGCCGACGACGTCGCGGATCGCGGACAGCAGGCCGTCGCCCGACCGATTCGGCAGCCCGCTGGCGCGCTCCAGCAGCAGCGGCGTTTGGTTCCACATCAGCTTGCCGCCCCAGATGCCGTTCGGTGTCCTGCCGACGGTGCGGATGTAGTCGCGCCAGATCTCCGGCGGCGCGAGGTCCGGCTTTCCGACATCTAGCGGATCGAGTAACCGCAGCACCGACTCGTCCTGCAGGCCGTCGAACCACTCGCGCGGCTGCGGTGCCTGGCTGGTGGTGGGCAGATACTGAAAGAATTCCTGCGGCTCGCCGGCCACGCCGGTCGCGCGCAGCGATTCGACGAGCAGCGTGCTGCCGCTGCGCTGGGATGCCAGCACCAAATAGGACGACGGATTCACTGCCACCAGCAAAGCCTAGCCGGAGGGAAATCCGCTGCAACACGCAGATTTACGTTCACGCTGAGCATAACTACAAACCGAATTCGCCTGGTGCTCGTGAAGTTTGCTGGCGAGCACTATCCTGGCGCAATGGCATCGAGCGTGTCCGGGAAGATCGCGTTCGTCACCGGCGGCGCCTCCGGCATCGGCGCCGCGCTGGCCACCAAGTTGGTCGACGGGGGCGCCGAGGTGTGGATCGCCGATCGCCAGCTGGGCGCGGCGCAGGAGCTGGCGCAGGTCCTGCGGCGGGACGGCGGCAAGGCGCACGCGATCGAGCTCGATGTCCGCAGTTACCCAGCGTTCGAACGCGCCGTGGCGGAGGCGGCGCGAGAATCCGGGCGGATCGACTACCTGTTCAACAACGCCGGCATCGGCGTTGGCGGTGAGATCGACTCGTACACCCTGGATGACTGGAACGACGTTTTCGACGTCAACCTGCGCGGCATCGCCTATGGCATCCAAGCGGTGTATCCGGTAATGATCCTGCAGCGCTCGGGTCATATCGTGAACACCGCCTCGATGGCCGGTCTGCTCGCCGCTCCCGGCACCGGAAGCTACACCGCGACCAAACACGCCGTCGTCGGGCTTTCGAAGGCGCTGCGGGTGGAGGCTGCCCGCCACGGCGTGCGGGTGTCGGTGCTGTGTCCGGGCGCGATCCGGACTCCGATCCTCACCGGCGGCGAGTACGGGCGGTATCACGGTGTCAGCGACGAGGAACTCCTCAAATTCTGGGAGCTGGCCCGGCCGATGGCGCCCGATAAGTTCGCCGAGCGCGCGCTTCGCGCCGTGTTACGCGGCGACGCGATCATCATTCTGCCCGCCTGGTGGCGGGCGCTGTGGTACCTGGACCGCCTGTTGCCGGCCCTGTCGACGCGCATGTCGCTACTCACGCTCAAGCGCCTACGCGACATGTCGCGTGACGCGTCCTGAGCGATATACGTCCAGGAAACAGCGAAAACACCACGCGCACTTCGGGATTAGCCAAAACTAGATGTGCCCCGGCGATTCCGGGGGAGGGACAATCGGCTCCATCGGCGGTGCGATCGGTGGCGGCGCAATCGGTTCCATCGGCGGTGGCTGGACTACCGGCGGTGGCGGCGGCGCAGCGATGGGTGGCGGCGGAAGGTACGGGCTTCCCAGGCACGCCGCATCCGCGGGCATGGACATGCATTGCGGATCCAGTGGGCCGGTGGGAGGTCCGGGCGGTGCGGGAGGTGCGGGTGGCCCCACCCAATACGGACCGCCCATACACGCGGCGTACCCGGGATTCTGCAGGCATCGGGGGTCGTCTGGACCGGTGGGCAGATCGGTCGCAAACCGGTTGAGCAACACCGGCGTACCCGGCGTTGCGTTCACCGGCGCTTCGGTGGGTATTGCTGCCGTAATAGCAACGGCTGCAGATACATTCGTGATCGCCGTACAGATGCCCACAATGATGGAACGGGTCATGATCCCCCCTTTTAGCCGGACCCCACAGCCGACTCTTCATTACCGTCAATGTGGACAATCGCACTCCGCAAAGCGCAGGTCAAGACCCGGTATCCGACGAGTTATGGCAACCGAGGGGCGCCCGACGGCCGGTGCGGTTCTAGGAGTCGGGGTCCCACGTGCCCGGCATCATCGGCATGCGTGGGCCGCCGCCGAACGCATCGTCTTCCAACACCGTTAATCCGGCTGGCGCCGTGACGATCTCGGTGGGCCTGGTGCCGGAGAAGCCCGGGTTCCGGGGGGCATGGTCCGCAGCCACCGGCGCCGGCTCTGACTCCAGGTCCAGGTATTCATAGCCGCGGCCGAGTTGTTTGGCCTTCGCCCGGCGGCGGCGCCGATCCGGAGTCCGTTCGTCCGGCTGTGCCACCACAACTGCCTCCACGATGCCCGGCTTGGCCGCCTTCCTCGCACTGGCGTCGGCGGTTGCCGCCCGCTTGGCGTCCGCGGTCAGGCCACCGAGCAGGTAGGACAGCCCTTCGATGGTGGTGACGGGTGGTGCCGATGGCGGGG
>NZ_BFCH01000020.1:0-70577 GCF_003112775.1 Mycobacterium montefiorense
GGGGAGGCGGCGGGGGAGGAGCGTCCGGCGGAGGCGCGTCTGGCGGAGGCGGAGCCAGTGGGCCCGGGTCGCCGTTGAGGCCCGGCACGTCGAGACCGGCCGGTGCGGGAACGACATCGCGCGGAGTGGGAGCCGACAGCCCGCCACCGCACACGGGCCAGGCGCCCCGGCCCTGCGTCGCGAGTACTCGTTCAGCGACCGCGATCTGCTGTTCCTTGGTGGCCAGCTGAGCCGACGGGGCGTACTCGCCGCCGCCATGCGAGGCCCAGGTGCCGGCGTTGAACTGCACGCCGCCGAAATAGCCGTTGCCGGTGTTGATTCCCCAGTTACCACCCGATTCGCATCGGGCTACCTGGTCCCATTCGCCATCCGTGGCAGCGGCTGCTTGACCAGTCATTGCGATGCTGCCGCCACCAAGTACCGCCCCGGTAAAGGCGATCTTGGCGACGCTGATGTTGGATGTCGTGGGCTTGCGGTGACGTCCCATACGCGCCGAAAGTTTCCTCTCTTCACGCGCCTGCGAGGTCAGCTGTCGGGTTCGGGTTAGAGAGGCCACCCGGCCAACGTCACCTCCCAAGAGCCGACGTCGGCTTCACCCCAAGGAGCCGCAAGCGACTCCAGTCCGGCGGACCGGTGGGTCCCCCGTCTCCATCCACATTTCGGTGTCCCCCGCCCATTGGATGGAGCTCGGCGCGACGGGCAGGGGAGGAACGCCACTTGGTTTAGCTGGGCGAGCCTCCGGAGACGGTAACCGGTTCTGTTGGCCCCGTCACCTTCTGCGCTACCCGGCGTTTCCCATCCGGACATCTTCGAAAGCCGCAGGAGCACCTAGAATCTGCGCAGGTCAACGCAGCCCGATATCGGGCCGTGTCCGCACCGTTATCATTCCGTTACGTGAGCTATCTCACAAAATCAACCGCCAGCGAACGGTGGTAACACGTCGATCGTGTTACCTGACCGCAACGCTTCGGTCTCGTCGCGAACCGCGATGCCGTTGCAGAGATACGAGCATCGGCTCAACACGGTTGCGAGCTGGGTACCCGGAACCGCGAGTCCTTCAACCAACTCGGCCATCGTGGCGCCCTCACGCAGCACCACCATTTGCGATTCGGCTCCGGCCGCAGCGCGTGCGGCCGCGAAGTAGCGGATCGTCACCTCGATGCCGTCCGCATCGACGGGGAGCTCAGCCACCGATCGCGCTCATCGGTCGGGCGGGCTGGACGAAGTTCGGATCGTTGATTCCATGGCCGGCGGGCTTGCCCCACATCGCGGTGCGCCAGGCGGCCTCGATCGCGTCGTCGGACGCCCCGCCGCGCAGCAGGCCTCGCAGGTCGGTCTCGTCGGTGGAGAACAGGCAGCTGCGGATCTGGCCGTCGGCCGTCAGGCGGGTGCGATCACAGGTCGAGCAGAAGGCGTGTGACACCGAGGCGATGACACCGAACTTTCCGGCCGGCGTATTCGGGCCGGTGTCGGCCAGCCAGAGCTCGGCCGGCGCTGAACCACGCGGCGCCGGGTCCGGACGCAGCCGGAAGTGCGGCAGCAGCGCCGCCAGCACGTCGTCGGCCGTCAGCGCCGCATCGCGGCGCCATCGGTGCCCGGCGTCGAGCGGCATCTGTTCGATGACGCGCAACTGGTAGTCGTGCTCGAGGCAGAACCCCAGCAGCTCAACGACATCCTCGAGGCCGGTGGCGGGATCCAGCACGGCGTTGACTTTGACCGGCGTCAGCCCCGCTGCCTTGGCGGCGGCCAGACCGGCCAGCACGTCCGCGAGCCGGTCCCGGCGGGTGATCGCCGCGAAACGCTCCCGGTTCACGCTGTCCAGCGAAATGTTGACCCGATCCAGTCCCGCCGCGGCCAGCCCGGCGGCCCGGCGCGCGAGCCCGACGGCGTTGGTGGTCACCGAGATCTCGGGACGAGGCCGCAATCCGGCTGCCGCAGCGACCACCTCTTCGAGGTGGCGGGCCAACAGCGGCTCACCTCCGGTAAAACGCACGCTGGTCACACCGAGTCGGGTCACGGCGATATGCATCAGGCGGGCCAGCTCATCGGGTCGCAGCAGCGCCTGACCGGGCAGCCAGTCCAGGCCTTCGGCCGGCATGCAGTAGCTGCACCGCAGGTTGCAGCGATCGGTCAGCGACACGCGCAGATCGGTAGCGGCCCTGCCGTAGGTGTCGAGCAGCGGGCCTTCGGTCGGTACATCCGCGGCGTCCAGCGGTGGGCCGCCCGTCGGGCTCCGCACCGTCGGCACACCCAGTGCGGTCAGCGTCATGCGGGCACCCGTGCGAGTGGAGCCGGCGAACCAACCGGAACGATCTCCTTGCCCAGCGGCATCAGCGATACCGGGATCAATTTGAGGTTGGCCAGCGCCAGCGGAATCCCGATGATCGTCGCCGCCATGGCCGCCGCGCTCACCAGATGACCGATCGCCAGCCAGACGCCGAACAGCACTATCCAGATGACGTTCCCGATCAGGGCGCCGGTTCCGGCGGTCGGCTTGTCGACGATCGTCCGGCCGAATGGCCATAACGCGTACGAGGCGATGCGCAGCGACGCAAACCCGAACGGAATCGTGATGATGAGCAAGAAGCTGACGAGCGCCGCAACGAGGTATCCGACGGCCATCCAGAGGCCGCCGAATACAAGCCAGATTATGTTCAGAATCAGGCGCATATCTCCTCCAGCAGTACTGCCAGCCTAGCGAGTAACACCGAAACTGGCGTGCTTGCCGCCCAACCACCCGAGTAGGATCTGAATCCGCATCGCGTCCTGCACAGGCGGGACGCTTCTTGTGTGTCCATTCCTAGTTATTCCTTCAGACAAGCAGGTGAGACCAGTGCCGACCGGCAAGGTTAAGTGGTACGACGCCGAAAAAGGGTTCGGCTTCCTGTCGCAGGAAGAGGGCGAGGACGTTTACGTCCGGTCGTCGGCGTTGCCCGAGGGTGTGGAGGGCCTCAAGGCAGGACAGAAGGTGGAGTTCGGCTTGGCTTCTGGCCGGCGCGGACCGCAGGCGTTGAGTCTCAAGCTGATCGATCCGCCGCCCACCCTTGCCAAGACGCGCCGCGAGACGCCGGTCGAGCACAAACACGGGCCCGATGAGCTGCACGGCATGGTCGAGGACATGATCACGCTGCTGGAGAGTGCGGTGCAGCCCGAATTGCGGAAGGGGCGTTACCCCGATCGCAAGGTGGCGCGTCGCGTCTCCGAGGTTGTCAAGGCGGTGGCCCGGGAGCTCGACGCCTAACTCGGACCGAGTACCGCGTCTAAGTTTGGGTACTCCATCCTCGCGATAATCATGTAGCGAGGAGGCTGCGATGGCACAGCAGGCGCAGGTCACCGAGGAACAGGCGAGAGCTCTCGCCGAAGAGTCTCGCGAAAGTGGTTGGGATAAACCGTCCTTCGCCAAAGAGCTGTTTCTCGGTCATTTTCCATTGGAGCTGATACACCCGTTCCCCAAACCGTCTGACGCCGATGAGGCACGCACCCGCGCGTTTCTGGCCCAAGTACGGGAATTCCTGAACACCGTTGACGGCAGTGTCATCGAGCGCGATGCGCAGATTCCCGATGAATACGTCAAGGGCTTGGCCGAATTGGGTTGTTTCGGCATGAAGATTCCGTCCGAATACGGCGGACTGAACATGTCGCAAGTCGCCTATAACCGGGCGTTGATGATGATTTCGTCGGTTCATCCCAGTCTCGGTGCGCTGCTGTCGGCGCACCAGTCGATCGGGGTGCCTGAGCCGCTGAAGCTCGCCGGCACCGACGAGCAGAAGCGGAAATTCCTGCCGCGCTGTGCCGCTGGCGCCATCTCGGCATTTCTACTCACCGAACCGGACGTGGGTTCCGACCCCGCGCGGCTGGCCGCTACGGCGACGCCGGTGGACGACGGGCAGGCCTACGAACTCGAGGGTGTGAAGTTGTGGACCACCAACGGCGTGGTCGCCGAACTGCTCGTGGTGATGGCCCGGGTGCCCAAGAGCGACGGGCATCGCGGCGGCATCAGTGCTTTCGTGGTGGAAGCGGACTCGCCCGGGATCACCGTGGAGCGACGCAACAAGTTCATGGGATTGCGCGGCATCGAGAACGGTGTGACCCGACTGCACGCCGTCCGGGTACCCAGCGAGAACCTGATCGGGCGGGAAGGTGATGGCCTGAAGATCGCGCTGACCACGCTCAACGCCGGACGGCTTTCGATCCCCGCGAACGCGACGGGGTCGTCCAAGTGGGCGCTCAAGATCGCACGTGAATGGTCCGGTGAGCGGGTTCAGTGGGGCAAGCCGTTGGCCAGACATGAAGCGGTGGCGCACAAGATCTCGTTCATCGCGGCCACCAACTATGCGCTCGACGCCGTGCTCGAACTGTCTGCCCAGATGGCCGACGAAGGGCGCAACGACATCCGCATCGAGGCAGCGCTGGCCAAGTTGTGGTCCAGTGAAATGGCGTGCATCATCGCCGACGAGCTGCTGCAGATCCGCGGTGGCCGCGGCTACGAAACCGCCGAATCCCTGGCGGCGCGCGGCGAGCGCGCGGTACCGGCCGAGCAGGCGCTGCGCGACCTGCGGATCAACCGCATCTTCGAGGGATCCAGCGAGATCATGAAGCTGCTCATCGCCCGGGAAGCCGTCGACGCCCACTTGAGCGCCGCCGGTGACCTCGCAAAACCTGACACGAAATTGCGGGAGAAGGCTGCCGCTGCGGTCGGCGCCAGCGGGTTCTATTCAAAGTGGTTGCCGCAGCTGGTATTTGGTGAAGGGCAGCGGCCCAGGGCATACAGCGAGTTCGGTGCGCTGGCGTCATATCTGCGGTTTGTCGAACGCTCCACCCGCAAGCTGGCCCGCAACACCTTCTACGGGATGGCGCGCTGGCAGGCCAAACTCGAGCAGAAGCAGGGATTCCTGGGACGCATCGTCGATATCGGCGCCGAGCTGTTCGCGATGTCGGCGGCATGCGTGCGTGCCGAGGGGCAGCGTGTCGCGGACCCCGTCTTGGGGCAGCAGGCTTACCAGCTGGCCCAGGCGTTCTGTCAGCAAGCGACCTTGCGAGTCGAGGCGCTGTTCGACGCGTTGTGGACCAACACCGACAGCAGCGATGTGCAGCTGACTCGCGAGGTGATCCAGGGCCGGTACAGCTGGCTGGAGGACGGCATTGTGGATCAGTCGGAGGGCACCGGGCCGTGGATCGCGCACTGGGAAGCAGGCGAGTCGACCGAGGCCAACCTGGCTCGGCGGTATCTGGCGGTGTCCGCGTCGACGGGCTCGGTCGCCAAGTAGCAGAATTGTCGCCATGGCCAGCTACGTTGCCGGTGCCGGCGAATACACCCGCGACACCAACTACATCGCCACCCGCATCACCGCCGACGGGCGCGACGGCTATCCGGTGGAGCCGGGGCGGTATCGGCTCGTTGTCGCCCGTGCCTGCCCGTGGGCAAACCGCGCGATCATCGTCCGGCGATTGCTGGGGCTGGAAGATGTTCTCTCCATTGGATTTTGCGGCCCCACGCATGACCAGCGCAGTTGGACATTCGACCTCGACCCTGGTGGGGTCGACTCGGTACTGAAGATCCCGCGACTGCAGGACGCCTACTTCAAGCGCTTCCCCGACTACCCCAAAGGGATCACCGTCCCTGCGATCGTCGACGTCGGAACCGGTGCGGTCGTCACCAACGATTTCGCTCAGATGACCCTGGACTTGTCCACCGAGTGGACTGCCTACCACCGCGACGGTGCGCCCGAGCTATACCCCGAGCGGCTGCGCGGCGAGATCGACGAGGTGAGCAAACGGATCTACACCGAAATCAACAACGGGGTGTACCGGTGCGGCTTCTCCGGCTCGCAGGAGGCCTACGAGGCTGCTTACGATCGGCTGTTCACCGCGCTGGATTGGGTAAGCGATCGCCTGACCAACCAGCGATACCTGTTGGGCGACAGCATCACCGAGGCCGATGTGCGACTGTTCACCACGCTAGCCCGCTTCGACCCGGTCTACCACGGGCACTTCAAATGCAACCGAAGCAAGTTGAGCGAGATGCCGGTGCTGTGGGCCTACGCGCGTGACCTGTTCCAGACGCCGGGTTTCGGCGACACCACCGACTTCGTCCAGATCAAACAGCACTACTACATCGTGCACGCCGACATTAACCCGACCCGAATCGTGCCCAAGGGCCCCGACCTGACCAACTGGCTCACTGCGCATGGCCGGGAAACACTGGGAGGAAACCCTTTCGGAGACGGAACGCCGCCCGGGCCGCCGGTCGACGGCGAGCGGGTGCCAGCCGGCCACAGCGCATGACTGGACCCGAAGGACGATCGGAAGCTGGTCAACGCAGGTGGACGGACTCACGTGCGACCTAAGAGGATTCCTTCGATGTTGCGCTCTGCGAGCGCCGTGATGGACATGAACGGGTTGCAACCCAGGTAACCCGGCAACAGGGATGCGTCGTTGACATAGAGCCTGTCGTAGCCTTTAACCCTGCCGTAGGCATCGGTGGCTTTGCCTCGAACAACTCCGCCCAGTGGATGAACAGTGTTGGCCGCGAAGGCATTTCCCTGGAAAAGGTCGTCTCGGTACTCCACGCCGTTGGCTTGTGTGACCTTGTCGAAAACGACCTGTGCCTTGTCGTGCAAGTGATCGGTGTGACCCCGCGGCCAGTTGATGGCGATCGAGTCGGAATCCGGGTTATAGACGGCCTCAGCGCGGTCACCGGTCCGCACCATGACGTAGTAACCCAACGCGAATGTCTCGACGGGAAGCGGGATGGAGAACATACTGGCGTATACCGGCTTATCCGGATCGTCGCGCCCGTCCAGATTGATCAGTCCCATCAAGGACTGCTGAGTACCCGCAGGATCGGTGGGCGCAAGTGCGTGGGCGACCATGATGTCACCGTTGTTCCCGTATCCGCGGCCGATCTCTTCGTTCAGATTGGGCAGAGTCCCGGTGTCCCGCGCACGGAGTAGCAACTCCGTTGTACCGAGCACTCCGGCGTTGAGGTGCAATTCGTTGCAGCTGATTTCGGACTGGCCGACATGTTCCCCGTATCGGCCGATTTCGCGGATGGAGATCACGTATCGACCCGACCGCTCACGCCGGATGCGGATTACCTCGGTCAGCGGCTTCAAAGTGGCCTTGCCGGTCGCCAACGCGGCTGCGATGTAGGTCTGGTCAACACTGCCGGACCTGCCATAGTTGTTCCCGAATTGTTGTTCAAAATCGAAGGCTGAGCGTGGAACCTCGCCCGCCTCTTCCTTTTTCATGTAGTCGAACGAGTAGGCGCTGCCGTTGTAGTCGACGCGGTAGCCGGCATTCGCCGCGTACTGGCGTCCCACTCGGGCGTATTGGAACCAAGGCGTCTGCTCAAACCAGTCCATGTCGCGATAGCTGATCCGCAGCATCCTCTTGGCGCGTTCGGTGTACTTGCCCAAGAATAGATTGGAGTCGATATCTGGGAACGCCTGACTAACCTGAGCGTGTGTCGGGATTGCGGCAATTGCCGCGTTGATCATCGATCCACCGCCAACGGCAATTCCGCGGTATATCGTGTGGGCGCCTTGAGTGACCTTTTGGCAGATTCCAGCCTGAACGCGCTGCGGTGACGGAATCCGTCTGACCACGTCCTCTACCGAAACGCCGTTGTACGACGACACCAGACTCGGCGGGACGTTCGTGAACCAGCCAGCACGATTATCGGCCGGCAACATTCGTGAGAAGCGTTTGCCATCGGGATCGGGCGAAGTCCACCATCTACCCTTTTCCAGGATAAGGGTCTCGATCCCGGCTTGGGCGAGCCGTAGCGCTGAGACCCCGCCGCCATAGCCGCTGCCTACCACAATGGCTCGGTAGTGTGGCCGCAGAACGCTTGACTCGCTTCGCTTTTGAAGTTCAAGTATGTCGGCTCCAAGAGCTGCTCCGGCAATTCCGGTGGCGGCACCAAGAAAATGTCTTCGCGATAAGGCCGGCGAGCGTGGTGAACGGCGCACTTCGGGATGTCGACGAGGTTCGCACTTATGATGTTTGCCCATCGGTTGGCTAACCTGACGGCGTGATGAGGCCGGGCTTGAGTGCAGCCAACCGGATGTCGCCGCCGTAGCAGTCGAGCACACGTCGATCCATCACTCGTCGCCACAGTGGTGGCAACAGGGCCAGTAGCAGCATGTTGGCGTACCCCCCGGGCAGTTGGGGTGCTTTGTCGACATCTCGCAATACCTGGTAGTTACGTAGCGGATTGCTGTGGTGATCGGCGTGCCGTTGCAAGTGGAACAGCAAGATGTTGGCGATAAGCGAACTACTGTTCCAGCTATGGGAGGGTGTCACTCGTTCGTAGCGCCCGCTGGGTTTCTTCCTTCGCCGCAGCCCGTAGTGCTCGATGTAGTTGACTGTTTCCAGGAGGCAAAAGCCGATGATCGCCTGTCCTACCAGCCAGGGCAGCACCACCGGGCGAAACCATAGGGCGAGCCCGCTAAACAGTGCGGCGCTGAGCAGCCAGGCGGTGAGCAAGTTGTTGTTTGGTGTCCAAAAAGGCCTTCCGGTCTTGGCCAAGCGGCTCGCCTCCAGTTTCCACGCAGAGCGCAGACCGCCTCCCACCGACCGAGGAATGAAGGCGTAAACGCTCTCATGTAAGCGCGCACTGGCGGGGTCCTCGGGAGTGGCTACTCGGACATGGTGTCCACGGTTGTGCTCAACCAAAAAGTGGCCGTACCACGTTTGGGCGAGCGTGATTTTGCTCAGCTGCCGTTCGGCCTGGAGTCTTGTGTGGCCTAATTCGTGGGCGGCGTTGATCGCTAGGCCTCCGATGAGACCGACAGTCGTCATCAGGCCTACTTTGTCGACGAAATTCATCGTGACCCAGCCGCCACCGGCCCATAGCCAGCAGGCAAATACCAGCGATAGGTACTGATTTGGCACATACAGGTAAGTGGCCCAGCGGTAAAACCGGTCGCTCTGTAGGCGGGCGACGACGTTCTCCGGAGCATTGGATCGATCCGGCCCGACCAGATGATCGATAATCGGAACGACCACGAAAGCCAACAGTGGTGCGCCCCACCAGAATATCCCGAATCCCGTAGCCCGCACGGCCACCCATGACACAAAGACAAGTAGTGGGACAGCCGATGGGAGCAGCCAGAGGAACCGCTTGGGGTCATGCCAGCTGGTGGCCGAATGGTGTGGTTGACGTGGCAATCCTGTTGTGCTGCATGATAATTGGAAGTTCATATCGTCTACGCAGTTCACTTTCGTCAAATTCAACCGTCGTATTCCTGACCAAGGGATATATGGGCCGTTAAGGCCTCCGTAACCCGACGCATTACCTCCTTATCGTCGTGTTGACTGCGAAACCACAGTCGCGCGCCTACCACTCGCCATATCTGGCGGGCGAAAAGATGGTAATACCAAGGCAATCAACGGGATTCGTCAAAACTCATCCATAAATTCGCAGATTCACGCCTCTAACCATCGGAGAACGGATATCGCCATACCAACAATCTGTGTTCGAACGCATGCTGCAGTCGACGGGTGCCATCAGCCCCGCGCGGTGCTCGCAACCGGCAAAGGGGGCAGTGACTGTCTTACCAATGGACCATGCCGATTGTATCAAATTGTGACGATCGTATATGACTTTGCCTCAGCAGTGGCCGCGCGGGCAAGCCGGAGTCATGCCTAAATCGCTGCAGGGCAAGGTCTCGACCAGCCGTTTAAGTTGCCGGCGCTAGTGCGTCATCCGCACGGACCATTCCGCGTGCGGGACATCATGCAGTTCACCTGCCGGGTCGACCACCAAGGTCAGCAGTTGCACCACTATTCCGGTGAGCCGTCCCCGTTGTGGGTCGACCGACGGGATCGTGACGGCGAGCCGGGTGCCCGGACGAAACATCGTGGTCGCGGTGTTGGCGGGGTCCTCATACACCTGCAGCAGCCGCCACGGCGCCCGCGAAATCGCCTCGGGGACCGAGAGTTGCACCGGGTAGTTATCGCTGACTCGCAGCTCGCCCTGAGCCTGCGGTTGCTGACAGTCGTCGAGATTGAGCACGTTGCAATACAGGTAGGGTCCGACCCGGATCAACTGTCCGTGCGAATATGCGCTGATCTCCGGCCGCTGCGGGCCGGGCTTGCGCAGGAGCCACCAGGTGCCGACTCCGGCTCCCGCCGCAAGCAACGTCACCACGACCGCAAGCAGCACGGCCATGCCACGTTTCACTCCGGCACCGCCGCGGACATGCCGCTGTCGCGGCGGATGCCTTCCTGCTCGACCATCACCGGCCGGTTACCTCCGAGGCCCGGGATCAACGAGTTGCCGCGGAAGCTGACGACCGTCTGCGCCAGTCCCAGGATCAAAATCGCACTGACGGCCGTGAAGCCTACCCACAGCTCGGTGTAGACCATCACACCCACCGCGCCGCCCAGCACCCAGGCCAGCTGCAGCGTCGACTCCGAACGCCCGAATCCGGACGCCCGGGATTCCTCGGGCAGGTCGTCTTGCAGCGACGCGTCCAGCGACGCCTTCGCGATCGCACTGGCGCCGGATGTGACCAGGGTGGCGATCGCGGCCGCCACCAGGGTGCCGGCCACCGCGGCGGCCCAGGCAACCGCGCACACCGCCACGGTGCAGCGCACCACCAGCACAGCGGGCCTGCCGAGTTTCAGCCGTGCGCTGGTGAAGTTGCCAACGAAGTTGCCGATTCCGGCCGCGGCGCCGATGATGCCCAGCATCGCGAGCTGAGCCCAACCGTCGGCCTGGTGTGCTTTGGCGACAAACGCCGGATACAGGAACAAGAAGCCCACCATTACCTTGATGGTGCAGTTACCCCATAACGAGGTAATGATGTTGCGGCCCAACGGCTGTCGAAGTGTCCCGCTGACCTTCTTGACTTCGTGGTGCCAACTGCGTCGCGGTGGTTCGCTGTCCTGGTGATAGCTCAAGGTGGCCGGGACCTCGCCCGCAGTCACCTCGACCCATCGCGGAATCCGCATAGACAGGAAGGCGCCCGCCACCGTCACCGCCACGACGACGAACAATGCTCCGGGCAGCTTCAACAGGTGTGTGCCGGCGAACTCGAGGCCGCCGGCGATCGCGCCGCCGACGATGGTGCCGCCGAGCAGCCCGAACATGGTCAGCCGGGCGTTGACCCGCACCAGGTCGATGGTCGGAGGCATCACCCGCGGGGTCACCGCGCTGCGCAGCACGCTGAACGACTTCGAGAACACCATCATCGCGAGTGCGCACGGATAGAGCACCCACGACGGAAAACTGCCGCTGGCACCGTCGTAGTTCATGATCAGCAGCACTGCCAACGCGGTGCGCAGCGCGAATGAGAGAGCCAGCGCGACGCGTCGGCCGTGCTGCAAACGGTCCAGCGCCGGACCGATGAGCGGCGCGATCACCGCGAAGGGCGCGATGGTAATCAACAGGTAGAGCGCAACTTTGGACTTACTCTCGCCGCTGGCCGCGGCAAAGAACAGCGTGTTGGCCAGCGCGACGGCCATCGCGGAGTCGACCGCGGAGTTCGCGACCACCGGCCACGTCAGCGCCGTCAGGCCGGACTTGTCGGCGCCATCGGCGGTGGCCGCACGCTGGACCATCCAGTACATCCGGGAGCCCATCTCGCGGCTGCGCAGGGCCGCGGCGCGGGTGACGGTGATCCGTTCGCCGGGGGAGGGTTGACGCGGAGGTGGGGTGTCGCGGTTCGGTGGTTTCTGGCGACCCAGCGGCGGGAGGTAGCGATTGGCGCTGGGCGGCGGCGGTGGGCGGCGCGTGCGTCGATGGTCCGCGTCGTCGGTGGGGTAGTTGGCCATGCCCGGATGCGGACTTGCCGACCCGTTGCGGGCCCGTCGGCCCGGGTTAGAGCCCACACGGCCCGGATCATCACGCCGCTGTCCAGACACAAATCAATTCTGTCTTATGCCGAGGGTCAACCGGGCGTGGCTCGCCAACCTAGTATTGGAGACGCAATGTATGGAGAAGAAAGCGCGACCGGGCCCATCGAGGAATCCGCCGTGGCAACCGTGGCCGAGTGGCCCGAGGGGTTGGCGGCGTTGCTCAGGGGTGCTGTTGACCAGGCCAGGGCGGCCGTTGTGGAGTTCAGTGGACCAGACGCGGTCGGGGATTACCTGGGCGTCAGTTTCGAGGACCCGACTGCCGCCACCCATCGATTCTTGGCTCACCTGCCCGGTTACACCGGGTGGCAGTGGGCCGCCGTCGTAGCCGCCTACCCCGGCGCCGATCAGGTCACGATCAGTGAAGTTGTGCTGGTCCCGGGACCGACGTCGCTGCTGGCACCCGACTGGGTGCCCTGGGACCAGCGGGTGCGGCAGGGGGACCTGAGCCCCGGCGATCTGTTGCCGCCGGCCGCGAACGACGAGCGGCTGGTCCCCGGTTTCACCTCTAGCGGTGACCCGCAGGTCGACGAGACCGCCGCCGAAGTCGGGCTGGGCCGGCGTTGGGTAATGGGGCTGTGGGGCCGCGCCGACGCTGCCGAGCGATGGCACACCGGGGACTACGGTCCCGACTCGACGATGGCGCGGTCCACCAAACGCCTCTGCCGCGACTGCGGTTTCTTCCTGCCGCTGGCGGGATCGCTGGGCGCGATGTTCGGGGTCTGCGGCAACGAACTGTCGGCCGACGGACACATCGTCGACAAGCAGTACGGCTGCGGCGCCCATTCCGACACGCCTGCTCCGGCGGGCAGCGGATCGCCGATGTACGAGCCGTACGACGACGGTGTCCTCGACGTCATGGTGCCGCCGGAGCCACCCGAGTCACCGGTAGTGGTAGCCGACCAGCCCGAAGAATCGCCCGAAGCGTCGGCGGAGCCGGCGCAGCAACCGGCAGCGGAGCCCGAGGTTGTGGCCGAATCGCAGGAGGCTGCTGCCGAGTCGCTAGAGAAGCCCGCAGAACCGGCGGAGGCGGTCGCAGAGTCACCGGAGGCCGCGACGAACTCTGCGGACGCCGCGACGGACTCGCCCGACTAGCCTTTCGTTACCAACGCTCTTCCCGACCCCGCTTGGCGGGCGCTACTTGTGGTCGAGGAACGGGTCCAGAGCTGTCTGCGCGCCACGCACGCCACGGCGAGCACCCGCGAGCTGCAGCAAGAAGACCGACGTCCCTACCACGCCCGTTCCCAGCCCGGCCAGCGTGACCGGACGCCAACTCTCTAGGGCGGGAACAAGAAACGCGGCGGCCACGGCGATCAGCCAGCCGACGGCGCCGATCGCGATGAACGGCCACGCCTGCAGCAGCGCGGGCGGCAGTGGTGGCGGCTCGGGACTGTGGCCAGGTTCGGCACTCATCGCGATCAATCTAGCCCGCAGCCGATGTCACCGCGGCGCTGGCCGTATTAGGTTATGCGTCCTAGGCCACCGTTCGACGTTTCTCAGCCCGAATTCTCGTGTTCCGATGTAACCTCGCGCCATGCTTGACAGCGATGCGCGACTGGCGGCTGACCTGTCTTTGGCGGTGATGCGGCTTGCACGGCAACTGCGATTTCGGAATCCGTCCTCCCCGGTGTCGCTTTCGCAGCTGTCAGCATTGACGACGTTGGCCAACGAGGGCGCGATGACGCCGGGTGCCTTGGCGATTCGCGAACGTGTCCGGCCCCCGTCGATGACCAGGGTGATCGCTTCGCTGGCCGACGAGGGCTTCGTGGACCGCACCCCACACCCCGTCGACGGCCGGCAGGTACTGGTGTCGGTCTCTGAGTCCGGGGCCGAATTGGTCAAAGCGGCCCGGCGCGCCCGCCAGGAATGGCTGGCTGAGCAGCTCGCGACGATGGACAGCGATAAGCGCGCCACCCTTCGCGAGGCGGCCGACTTGATGTTGGCGCTGGTCGACGAAAGCCCGTGAGCCCGGGCCTGGATGTCCAGGACGTCGACGACCCCGACGACCCGCGGCTCGACGATTTCCGCGACCTGAACAGCATCGACCGGCGCCCCGATCTGCCCACCGGGAAAGGGCTGGTGATCGCCGAGGGTGTGCTCGTCGTGCAGCGCATGCTGGCGTCCCGCTTCACCCCGCATGCCCTGCTCGGCACCGAGCGCCGGCTCGACGAGCTCAAAGACGACCTGGCCGGCCCTGAGGATCAGGCGGCACCGTTCTACCGGACAACCGCCGACGTCATGGCGCAGGTGGTCGGCTTCCACCTCAACCGCGGGGTGCTGGCCGCCGCGCGGCGGGTGCCGGAGCCGGGCGTTGCCCAATTGGTCGACGGCGCGCGAACCATCGCCGTGCTCGAAGGCGTCAACGACCACGAGAACTTGGGCTCGATCTTCCGCAACGCCGCGGGCCTGGGCGTGGACGCGGTGGTGTTCGGCAGCGGCTGCGCCGATCCGCTCTACCGGCGCGCCGTTCGGGTGTCCATGGGACACGCGCTGCTGGTGCCGTATGCCCGCTGCGCGAACTGGCCCGCCGATCTCAAGACGCTGAGGGAGAGCGGATTCCGGCTGCTGGCGATGACACCGGACGGCGGGGCGTGCGCGCTGGCCGAGGCGATGGCGACGGCGCGCGACGACCGGGTTGCGGTGCTGGTGGGTGCCGAAGGGCCGGGGCTGACCCCGGCCACCCTGCGCTTGAGCGATGTGCGGGTACGCATCCCGATGTCGCGTGGCACGGACTCGCTCAACGTCGCAACCGCCGCGGCATTGGCGTTCTACGAGCGGGTTAGGCTCGGCGAGTGAGCGACAAACTCGGCCAACGCACCCAGTCTGTGCCCTGGGCAACGGGTTTGACGGTGGCGGGGTTTGTCGCCGCGGTGACCGGCGCCGCCATTGTGGTGCTCAGTCTCGGGCTGGTCCGGGTGCACCCGCTGTTGGCCGTCGGGCTCAATGTGGTGGCCGCCGGTGGACTGGCACCGACGCTGTGGGGATGGCGGCGCACACCGGTTTTGCGCTGGTTTGTACTGGGCGCGGGAGTGGGCGTGACGATCGCGTGGGTGGCGGTGCTCGCGCTCACCCTGTCCTAGCTAGCGCTGTCCGCCCGAGCGCACCCCGAGCAGCACGTCCTCCCAGGCCGGGATGACCGGCTTGCCCCGGCGGCTGTGTACCGGCGGTTCCGGCGTCGGGGCGGGTGCCACCTGCGCGGGCGCCGGCGCTGCGGGCTCTTCGAACTCGACGTGTGCCACTCGGGCAAGCGGCCGCAGCGGACGCTCGAAGGTGGGGTCGATCAGCTCAGTGGCCCCATCGTCGATCGCGGTGACCGTTCCGCCGTGGGCACCCGGCATGAAGCAGAAATGTGCCAGGTTGTCGGAACGCCCGACCTTCCACGCCAACTGCACGGTCCAGCGGTTGTCCTCATTGCGCCACGCGTCCCAGCTGAGCCCGCTGGGGTCCAGGCCGCGGGTGATCATCGCGGCACTGATGGTCTCCAGCAGCGTCATCACCGCGGGACCATCGGCAAGGATGGGATGCGCGGCGGTTGCCAGCTCGGCGGCGCGGTAGCGCTCCAGCAACACTGGGTGGGCGAACCGCCGGATCCGTGAGATGTCCGAGCCCGATGCCGCTGCGACCTGCTCGACGGAGGCACCGGCCCGGATCTTGGCCTGAATCTCTTTGGGGCTCAGCATGTTGGTGACTTCGATGTCGAGGTGCGGTTGCTCCGGCGACACCGCTTCCTTGCGCAGCAGGTCCCGCAGTCGATCGTCGGCCGGCAGCTTGAACCGCTCCGCGGGATCATTACCCTCGCAGATGACGAATTTGCTGTCGGCGTCGAGCCCAACCATCTTGAGTTCCCGCATGGCATCTCCTCGCAGGCTTCGTGCAGGTCAGCGACGACCCGTCACTGTGCCGCACTTTAGTCCAGCTAACGCCCACAACCTGTGCTGACACGCTGGGCGGTTTGCGCGATGATGGCCGGAAAGTTAAAGCCGTTCGACGATCCAGTCGACGCACTGCGTCAGGGCGGTGACGTCATCGGGGTCAACCGCGGGGAACATCGCGACCCGCAACTGGTTGCGGCCGAGTTTGCGGTACGGGTCGGTGTCGACGATCCCGTTAGCCCGCAAAACCTTGGCAACTGCCGCCGCGTCGACGTCGTCGACGAAGTCAATCGTGCCCACCACCGCCGAGCGTAGCGCCGGGTCGGTGACGAACGGCGTCGTGTAGGGCCGCTCCTGCGCCCACGAGTACAGCCGCTGTGACGAGTCCGCCGTGCGCTTGACCGCCCAATCCAGTCCGCCGTTGCCCAGCATCCAGTCGAGCTGTTCGGCCATCAGCGCCAGTGTGCCGATCGCGGGTGTGTTGTACGTCTGGTCCTTGAGGCTGTTGTCGATCGCGATCGGCAGCGACAGGAAGTCGGGAACCCAGCGGCCGGACCCGGCGATGGCCTCAACCCGGGCCAGCGCCGCGGGGCTCATGATGGCCAGCCACAACCCGCCGTCGCTGGCGAAGTTCTTCTGCGGCGAGAAGTAGTAGGCATCGGTGTCGCTGATGTCGACGGGGAGCCCGCCGGCGCCGGATGTCGCGTCGATGACGACGAGGGCATCGCCCGAGCCGGCCGGGCGCCGGATTCCGACCGCGACGCCGGTCGACGTCTCGTTGTGCGCCCAGGCGATCACGTCGACCGATGGGTCGGTTTGCGGCTCGGGTGCGCTACCGGCGTCGGCTTTGACGATGATCGGATCCCCGACGAACGGGTTGTTGGCGACCGCCGAGGCGAATTTCGAGCTGAACTCGCCATAGGTCAGGTGCAGCGAGCGCTTGTCGATCAGCCCGAACGCGGCCGAGTCCCAGAACGCGGTCGCACCGCCATTGCCCAAAATGACCTCGTACCCGTCCGGTGCCGAGAAGAGCTCCGACACCCCCTTACGCACCCGGCCCACCAGGTTCTTGACCGGAGCCTGCCGGTGCGAGGTGCCGAACAGAGCCGCCGCGGTGGTGGTCAGCGCCTGTAATTGTTCGGGTCGGACCTTGGAAGGGCCGCACCCGAAGCGGCCGTCACGGGGTTTGATGTCAGCGGGGATCTGGAGCTGGTCAGCCATGCTCCTCAGGGTAGTGAGCGGACCTGACCGGTCGGCGCGGTGGCCCGGTCGTCGGCCGGCGCCGGGGCCGCATAGCGCCTGGCCGGGCCAGCCAGGGTGACGATCAGATGTGAGCCAGGCCACACCGCACCGGTGACCACTGGTCAGGCAACAGTGGTCATCACGGCTCTGGATAATTCCCGGTACCTCCGGTACCGTCCTTAGACAAAGACGTCCAAATGTAAACCTCATTGGGGAGGGCTTGGATATGGCTAGGACCCGAATGGTCCGACGTTGGCGCAGCAAGATGTACGTGCAGATGCTTGCCACACTGTCTGAGGGGTCAGTGCGGCGAAACTTCGACCCGTACGTCGATATCGATTGGGAATCACCGGAATTCGCCGTCACCGAGAACGACCCGCGGTGGATTCTGCCGGCGACCGACCCGTTGGGCCGGCACCCCTGGTACCAGGCCCAGTCCGAAGCGCGCAAGATCGAGATCGGCATGTGGCGCCAGGCCAACGTGGCCAAGGTGGGGCTGCACTTCGAATCGATCCTGATCCGCGGCCTGATGAACTACACATTCTGGGTGCCCAAC
This sequence comes from Mycobacterium montefiorense, assembly GCF_003112775.1. Classification (GTDB taxonomy): domain Bacteria; phylum Actinomycetota; class Actinomycetes; order Mycobacteriales; family Mycobacteriaceae; genus Mycobacterium; species Mycobacterium montefiorense. The sequence continues at coordinate 17,536 of NZ_BFCH01000020.1, forward strand.
GGTTCCCCGGAGTATCGGTACTGCTTGCACGAATCGGTCGAAGAGTGCAACCACACCATGATGTTCCAGGAGATGGTCAACCGCATCGGCGCCGACGTCCCGGGCATGCCGCGGCGGCTTAAGTGGTTGTCGCCGTTTGTCCCGCTAGCGGCTGGGCCGCTGCCGGTGGCGTTCTTCATCGGAGTGCTGGCCGGCGAGGAGCCCATCGATCACACGCAGAAAAACGTTCTGCGCGAAGGCAAGTCGCTGCATCCGATCATGGAACGGGTGATGGCTATCCATGTGGCCGAGGAAGCGCGGCACATCTCGTTCGCGCATGAGTTCCTGCGCAAGCGGTTGCCGCATCTGACCAAGAGGCAGCGGTTCTGGACCGCGCTGTACTTGCCGCTGGCCATGAAGTTGTTGTGCCGGGCAATTGTGGTGCCGCCCAAAGCTTTCTGGCGCGAGTTCGACATTCCACGTGAGGTCAAGAAGGAACTGTTCTTCCGGTCGCCGGAATCGCGCAAGTGGCTCCGCGACATGTTCGGTGATGTGCGGATGCTGGCCTACGACACCGGCCTGATGGAAAACCGCTCCGCGCGGCTGATGTGGCGGATCTGCAGGATCAATGGCAAGCCGTCGCGTTACCGCAGTGAGCCACAGCGCCAGCACCTGGCCGCTGTCCCGGCCGCGTAGCCACTGCGAGTTCCTTTATGCCGCACGTTATTACCCAGTCGTGCTGTAACGACGGTTCCTGTGTGTTCGCCTGTCCGGTGAACTGCATCCACCCGTCGCCGGATGAACCGGGGTTCGCGACGACCGAGATGCTCTACATCGATCCGGTCGCCTGCGTGGACTGCGGCGCATGCGTGAGCGCCTGCCCGGTCGGAGCGATCGCGCCCGACAGTCGGCTGGAAAGCAAACAGCTGCCATTCGTCGAGATCAACGCCTCGTTCTATCCCGAGCGACCGGCCGACGTGCGGCTGCCGCCGACGTCGAAGCTGGCCCCGGTGATCCCGGCCGCCCAGGTGCATGCTCGTCGTCAGCCGCTGACCGTCGCGATCGTCGGGTCCGGGCCCGCGGCGATGTATGCCGCCGATGAACTGCTGACCCAGCACGGTGTGCGGGTCAATATCTTCGAGAAGCTGCCCACGCCTTACGGTTTGGTGCGTGCGGGGGTAGCGCCCGATCACCAGAACACGAAGAAGGTGACCCAGCTCTTCGACCGGGTCTCGCGTGATCGTCGCTTCCGCTTTTATCTCAACGTCGAGGTCGGCAAGCATCTCAGCCATGCCGAGTTACTGGCACACCATCACGCCGTGCTGTACGCGGTGGGTGCGCCCGACGATCGTCGGCTCGAGATCGACGGCATGGGCCTTGCGGGCACCGGCACCGCGACCGAGCTGGTCGCCTGGATAAACGGGCATCCCGACTTCACCGATCTACCAGTCGATCTCAGCCACGAACGGGTGGCGATCATCGGCAACGGTAACGTCGCCCTCGACGTGGCGCGCATGCTCACCACTGATCCGGACGACCTGGCCAGCACCGACATCTCCGACCGTGCACTCGCGGCGTTGCGCGGGTCCGAGGTCCGCGAGGTCGTCATCGCCGCCCGGCGCGGCCCTGCCCATTCGGCCTTCACGTTGCCGGAATTGATCGGGCTCACCGGCGTATCCGACGTCGTGCTCGACGCCGACGACCACAATCTGGTGGCACGCGATCTCGCCACCGCCTCCGACGCGTTGACCCGCAACAAGCTGGAGATCCTGAGCCGGCTTGGCGACGCGTCGGTCTTCGCCACCCGCCCACGTATCCGGCTGGCCTACCAGCTCACGCCCTCGCGCGTGCTGGGTGAGCAGCGCGCCACCGGCGTCGAGTTCTCGATTACCGGCACCGACGAGGTTCGCCAGCTCGATGCGGGCTTGGTGCTGACGTCGATTGGCTACCGCGGCAAGCTAATTCGTGATATCCCGTTCGACGAATCGGCGTCCGTCGTTCCGAATGACGGCGGCCGCGTGGTCGACCCGGGCTCCGGGCGGCCGGTGTCCGGCGCCTATGTCGCGGGGTGGATCAAGCGCGGCCCGACGGGATTCATCGGCACCAACAAGTCCTGCTCGCTGCAGACCGTCCAGGCGCTGGTCGCCGATTACAACTCCGGCGCCTTGCCTTGTCCGGAGGCCAAGCCGGACGAGCTGGACCAGCTGGTGCACGCCCGCCAGCCCAATGTGGTCGACTCCGCGGGATGGGCCGCCATCGATGCCGCGGAGATCGCTCGTGGCATTGACGACGGCCGCCCGCGCAACAAGTTCACCGATGTCGCCGACATGCTCGCGGCCGCCGCGACCGCACCACCGGCGCCGCCCCCGCGACGCCGGCTGTTGGCACGGTTGCTCGGCTAGCTGCCGGCCTGCGCAGACATCGCGGCTTGCATCTCTTCCATGCTGACCTCGCGCACCGGCTGTCCCAGCGACCAGTGGTGGCCGAACGGGTCGGCGACCGCGCCGTAGCGGTCACCCCAGAATTGGTCCTCCAACGGCATCACGACGGTGGCGCCGGCGTCCAACGCCTGCTGGAATTTGGCGTCGACATCGGTGACGGTCAGGTGGATGGTCACCGGGGTGCCGCCCAGTGCCTTCGGGGTCATCGACTTGCCGCCGCACATTTCCGGGAAGTCGTCGTTGAGCATCACCAGGAAGCCGTTGATGCGCACCGCCGCGTGCACCAGCTTGCCGTCGGGGCCGGGGACTCGGCCCAGCTCCTCGGCTCCAAAAGCCTTGACGTAGAAGTCGATCGCAGCGGCGGCGTCATCCACCACGAGGTGGGGAGATACTGCGGGTTCGATTTTGATCGCCATTGTGGGTCTCCTTGCTGTCGGTATCGCGGCCGGCCCCGGCTGGGGACCTGCTCACGGTTATTGACTGCGCCCGCGACACAAAATCATCGCGGCGAGACCCATTCAAACGCTGGGCACTGACAAGAAGGTTAAGCGTCGGTGAGAACCCGGTCCCAACCCTCGACGGCCTCCGGGCTGCGCGGGCCGGGCCCCACATAAATGGCCGACGGACGCACCAGCTTGCCGAGCCGCTTCTGCTCGAGGATGTGGGCACACCAGCCCGCGGTACGCCCACAGGCGAACATCGCCGGCATCATGTTGGCCGGCACCTCGGCAAAGTCCAGCATGACCGCGGCCCAGAACTCGACGTTGGTCTCGATGGCCCGGTCCGGGCGGCGCTCCCGTAGCTCGGCCAGGGCGGCCTGCTCCAATGCGACCGCGACCTCGTGGCGCGGCGCGCCCAGGCGCCCCGCGGTCGCACGCAGTACTCGAGCCCGCGGGTCTTCCGCGCGGTAGACCCGGTGCCCGAACCCCATCAGCTTGTCGCCGCTGTCCAGGATCTTCTTGACCAGGCCACGCGCGTCGCCGGTGCGCTCGACCTCTTCGAGCATCGGGAGAACCCGCGCCGGCGCGCCACCGTGCAGCGGACCGCTCATCGCCCCGATCGCTCCCGACAATGCCGCCGCGACGTCGGCGCCGGTGGACGCGATCACCCGCGCGGTGAAGGTCGAGGCGTTCATGCCGTGCTCGGCGGCCGACACCCAGTAGGCGTCGATGGCCTCAACGTGCTTGGGGTCGGGCTCGCCCTGCCAGCGGGTCATGAAACGCACTGTGACGGTTTGGCATTCATCGATAACGCGTTGCGGCACGGCCGGCTGGTAGATGCCGCGCGCGGATTGTGCGACATAGGACAGTGCCATCACCGACGCCCGGGCCAGCTGGTCGCGGGCAGTGGCCTCCTCGGTGTCGAGCAGCGGCTGGTAGCCCCAGATCGGCGCGAGCATCGCCAGGCCCGCCTGCACGTCGACTCGAACATCCCCGGTGTGGATCGGCAGCGGGAACGGCTCAGCGGGCGGCAAACCGTGGCCGAACCTACCGTCGACCAGCAGGCCCCAGACATCGCCGAAGGTGACCTGCTGATTCACCAGGTCCTGGATGTCGACGCCGCGGTAGCGCAGCGCACCGCCGTCCTTGTCGGGTTCGGCGATCTCGGTGGTGAAGGCGACTACGCCTTCGAGGCCGGGGACAAAATCATCCGGTACCACTGTCATAGGAAAATTCTCGCACCTCGGCTTTGAGTCGACGCTACCGGCCGGTAGCAACCGCCGGTAGCGTTGGCCCGATGGCAGGACCCGACCCCGTAACTGACCAGGATCACCTGCAGCGGATGCGTGTTGAGTACGGGTCAGCAGAGCGCGATGCCAGCCCGGATCTGGACGTTTCCTGGCTGGACGACGGTTGGCTTGCGTTGTTGCGGAAATGGATTGATGACGCCCAAAGCTTCGGCGTCTCCGAGCCAAACGCGATGGTGCTGGCGACCGTCGCGGACGGCAAGCCAGTGAGCCGTTCGGTGCTGTGCAAGAGCGTCGACGAGACGGGGATCACCTTTTTCACGAACTACGACTCAGCTAAGGGGATCGAGTTGGCACAGACACCGCACGCGTCGGCGACCTTTCCCTGGTACTTGCTGGGCCGGCAGGTGCACATCCGGGGCGCGGTGACCAGGGTCGACCCGCAGGTCACGCAGGACTACTGGTCCAAGCGGCCGCGCGGCTCACAGCTGGGCGCGTGGGCGTCGAACCAGTCGCAGCCGATCGCGTCCCGCGCCGCGCTGCTCGAGCAGGCGGCCGAGGTGACGGCTCGCTTCGCCGATTCCGAGCAGGTTCCAGTGCCGCCCGGCTGGGGCGGGTACCTGATCACCCCCGACGTGGTCGAATTCTGGCAGGGGCGCGAAAACCGGCTGCATAACCGCATTCGCGTCATCGGTGGTCGCGTCGAGCGCCTGCAGCCCTGATCGCAATCGGCGGGTAGCCGTGAGACCTAACGCCGCACGATAAGGCGGGGTTTACCGGCACGAAAGCCGTGAGCTCGGCAGAGCAGACCCCGGGCGGGCGCGTCGCCGCGATAACGACTACCTTCAGCTGTACGCACCTAGTCAGGCGCAGCCATACCAGCCAGAGCGCAAAGGGGTTCTCGTGGCCGACACGGACGACACCGCAAGTCTGAAGTACCCGGGCGGTGAGATCGACCTACAGATCGTCAAAGCCACCGAAGGCGCTGACGGTATTGCTCTCGGCCCGCTGCTGTCCAAGACCGGCTACACGACGTTCGACAACGGCTTCGTCAATACGTCCGCGTGCAAGAGCTCGATCACCTACATCGATGGCGACGCGGGAATCCTGCGCTACCGCGGCTACCCGATCGACCAGCTCGCCGAGAAGTCGACCTTCCTCGAGGTCTCCTACTTGCTGATCTACGGCGAACTGCCCACCACCGTCCAGCTGGCCGACTTCACCAAGCGGATTCAGCTGCACACGATGCTGCATGAGGACCTGAAGCGGTTCTTCGACGGGTTCCCACGCAACGCGCACCCGATGCCGGTGTTGTCCAGCGCCGTCAACGCGCTGTCCGCGTACTACCCCGACTCGCTGGACCCGATGGACACCGAGGACGTCGAGCTGTCGACGATCCGGTTGCTGGCCAAGCTGCCGACGATCGCCGCCTACGCCTACAAGAAGTCTGTCGGACAGCCGTTCCTCTACCCGGACAACTCGCTGTCGCTGGTGGAGAACTTCCTGCGGATGACGTTCGGGCTGCCCGCCGAGCCCTACGAGGCCGACCCCGAGGTAGTCCGCGCGCTGGACATGCTGCTGATCCTGCACGCCGACCACGAGCAGAACTGCTCGACGTCGACGGTGCGGTTGGTGGGCTCGTCGCAGGCCAACCTGTTCACCTCGATCTCCGGTGGCATCAATGCGCTGTGGGGGCCGCTGCACGGCGGCGCGAATCAGGCCGTGCTGGAGACGCTCGAACAGATCCGTGAAAGCGGGGACGACGTCAGCGAATTCGTCCGCAAGGTGAAGAACCGCGACGAGGGCGTCAAGCTGATGGGCTTCGGTCACCGGGTCTACAAGAACTACGACCCGCGCGCCCGGATCGTCAAGGAGCAGGCCGACAAGATCCTGGCCAAACTCGGCGGGGATCCGCTGCTGGACATCGCCAAGCAGCTCGAAGAGGCCGCGCTGACCGACGACTACTTCATCGAGCGCAAGCTGTATCCCAACGTCGACTTCTACACCGGGCTGATCTACCGGGCCCTCGGGTTCCCGGTCCGGATGTTCACCGTGTTGTTCGCGTTGGGCCGGCTGCCCGGCTGGATCGCGCACTGGCGTGAGATGCACGACGAGGGCGACAGCAAGATCGGCCGTCCGCGCCAGATCTACACCGGCTACACCGAACGCGACTACGCCGGTATCGACGGGCGCTAGGCGGCCCTGGGCGAGGCCAGCACCGCCATCGCCGCGTTGTGTCCTCCAATGCCGGATACGGCACCGCCGCGCCGAGCACCGGAGCCGCACAACATGATTCGTTCATGCGCGGTGGCCACGCCCCATTGGCGGGCGGGGTTGTCGAGCGCCTCGTCATCGTCCGCGAACGGCCAGGACAGCGTGCCGTGGAAGATGTTGCCTGCCGTCATCCCCAGGGTGCGCTGCAAGTCCAGGGTGGTGGTCGTCTCGATGCATGGCCGGCCCTGCGCGTCACTCATCAGCACCTCCTGAATCGGTTCGGCCAGAACAGAATTCAGTGACGCCAGCACCGCTTCGGTCAGCTGGTCGCGGGAGACAGCGGAGTCGCCGTCCAGCAACGAGTGTGGTGTGTGCAAACCGAACACCGTCATGGTGTGAGCGCCCGAGTCGCGCAACCCGGCCGACAGAATGCTGGGATCGCTAAGCGAATGGCAGTACGCCTCGCATGGTAACGGATCCGGCAGCTTCCCGGCGGCGGCCTGTGTGTAGGCCGAATCCAGTTGGCTCCATGTCTCGTTGACGTGAAACGTGCCGGCGAAGGCTTGTTCGGGGGTGACGCTGTCATCGCGCAGCCGGGGCAGCCGCCGTAGCGCCATGTTGACCTTCACCTGCGCCCCCGGGGCCAGCGGCGCGGACGGCTCACCGAGAAGTTCGGCCAGCACCGCCGGCGTGACGCCGGCAAGAACGAAGCGCGCTTGAATCCGGTGCTCTTCGCCGTCGCGGCGGTAGCGCACACAGCCGTCCGGTGCCACGCTGTAAACCTCTGCACCAGTGGTGATTTCAGCGCCGTGGCGGACCGCGGCGGCGGCCAGGGTCGCGGTCACCGAGCCCATCCCGCCGATCGGGACGTGCCAATCCCCGCCGACCACGTGATAGAGGAAGCAGATGTTCTGCCGCAGCGACCGTTCGTCGAGACGGGCGAAGGTGCCGATCAGCGCATCGGTCGCGATCACACCGCGGACCAGATCGTCGCGCACCGCGTCGGCGATCGCGTGCCCGATCGGCTCGTCGAGGATGGCCCGCCAGGTGGCGGCGGCTTCGGGATCGCCGGCGGTCAGGACGTGGCGGCGCGACTGCTCGCGGGTGCGCAGCGGTTCGGTCAGCGTCGGCCAGAGCCGGTCGGTCACCAGGCGGACGCGCCGGTAGAACTCGGCGAAACCGTGTTCGTCGCCGGCGGCGCCGACCGCGCGGAACGAATCGCGCTCGTGGTGCGACCCGAGCAGCAGTCCGCTGCGCCCGCCCGTCTCCGGTTGGGGCGTGTACGAGGAGAATCGCCGCCGCGCCAGCCGCACGTCGGCGCCCAAGTCCTTGAGAATTCGTGGTGGCAGCAGGCTGACCAGGTAGGAGTACCGCGACACCCGGACGTCGACGCCATCGAAGGCCTGCGCCGACACCGCGGCCCCACCGATGTGCCCCAGCCGCTCCAGCAACCGCACCCGAAGGCCGGCCCGGGCCAGGTAGCCCGCCGCCACCAGGCCGTTGTGGCCCCCGCCCACGACAATTACGTCGGAATCCGGGTCACAACCCGGCTCGCCATCGAGGGACATCGCTAGCCCAGGTAGCCCTCGACCTGGTCGCCGGGACGCACCGCGGCCTCGCGCGGATCGCCACCGGTTTCGCGCAACGCGCGCCGCTGACGCAGCAGGTCCCAGCACTGGTCGAGTTCGACCTCGACCCGGCGCAGCCGTTCGTGCTCCTCGGACTCGCTGATGTCGCGGTGCTGCAGCTGTGCCCGCAGGTCCTTCTCCTCAGCGACAAGGTTGCGAATGTGCGCCAGGGTTTCGCTGTCGGTCGGTTTCCTACTATCGGCCATTGCTCCAGTGTGCCCGACGCAAGCGGTATCGCTGGGCCGCGTCGGTAGGCTGCATATCGCCCGCAGGACGGACGCGTCCTGCGCAAGTTCATCGAGGCGGGGGCAGTCGTGGGCCTACGGGCGCGTTTCGGCCGAGCGGTTGTTGATAGCTGTAATCGGCCATGGTGCTTTCGACCGGGCCGGGGCCACCGGTGCGCCACCACCGATCGCGGTATCGGGCAAGCCCGGTAAGCCGCCGCTGTCCCTGGCGCCACTTTCAATTGCCCGCAACGGCAACAACATAACCCTCACCGGAAATTTCCCCGGCGATTCGGCCAAGTCCGTGCTGACGAAGGTGCTGAAAAGCGCCGTCCCTGCCGGCGTCAATATCATCGACCAGATCCATATCAACCCCAATGTCGATGCGCTCGATTTCTCAAACGCCGGAACGATTTTCAAGAACAGCGCTTCGGTCGCCGACTTCAATCTCACGGTCGGCGGGGACACCATCACGCTGACCGGAACCGCCGCGACGCAAGATCAGAAGAACACCATCGAGCGCGAGGCCACGCACACCTGGTCGAATCTGGTCCGATTTCCTTTGGGAATGCCGGATTCAGCCTGACCCGGGTGGCTGACCGCCGATGGTCGCGCTAAGAATCGCCGCGTCGAAATCGTAGTCGGCTGAGGACGATCCGGCATGGACGCCTGCGCCGTACGGACCCCGCTCGGCGCAGGCCAACCCCGATGGGCGCGGCCCGCCGTGATGGTTGGTCAAGGCGAGTACCGATACCCGGCATTACTACACCCCGGACAACGTCGGCTACGACGCGACGGTTGCCCAGGTGTGGTTTTACGATGAGCTAGCCGCGTTACGAGCCGGTTTTACGCCGGGCACAACAACTCGGGGAAATGACAAGGGGCGGCGGGCTTTAACTGGGGGCGGGCAGGCGCAGCAGCAGCCGGGCACCGCCCAGCGGGCTGTCTTGCAGCGACGCCGTCCCACCGTGCAAATGCGCTTGCTGGGCCACCAACGCCAGACCGAGACCCGACCCCGAGTGCGAAGCCGTCGAGCCCCGGGAGAACCGCTCGAACACCACTTGGCGCTCGCCTTCGGGCACGCCGATGCCGTTGTCGTCGACGGCGATATCCACTCCGGCACGCGAGCTGACCGCTGAGAGCTGGACCCGGGTAGCGCCGCCATGTTTGACGGCGTTGGCGATCGCGTTGTCGACCGCGAGCCGTAACCCGGCCGGCAGCCCCACGATGATGCAGGTGGGCGACGGTACCAGCGATACGTCGAGGTCCGCGTAGACCCGCGTCGCGTCGTGGGCGGCGCGGTCCAGCAGCTCGGTGATGTCGACCGGCACGTGATCGTCGGAGGTGGACAGCTCGCCCTGCGCCAACCGCTCCAGCGCGCTCAGGGTCGCCTCAATCCGGGACTGGGTGCGGATGACGTCGCTGATCACCTCATTGCGCTGGTCATCGGGGAGATCAAGGGTCGACAAGACCTCGAGATTGGTGCGCATCGCGGTCAGCGGAGTGCGCAGTTCGTGCGAGGACACGGCGGCGAAATCGCGCGCCGAGGAAAGCGCCTCCTTGGTTCGGTTCTGCTCATTCCAGATGCGTTGCAGCATGCCGCGCATGGCCTCGGCGATCTCGACGGCCTCGGTGGCGCCGTGCACTTCGACCTGCGGCGCCTCGTCGCCCGCATCGATCAACCGGGTTTGCTGCGCAAGCTGTTTGAACGGGCGCACCGCGAACGAGGCCAGCAGCCACGCAAACACCGTCGACGCGAAGATGGCAAACCCGCAGATCAGCAGCACCCTGCGGTGCAGATTGTTGGTTTCGGCCAGGGTGGTGTCATATGTCGCGCCGACGGCCAGCGTGGTGGGCAGCGGTCCCGGGATCTCTACCGTGCGCACCCGGTAGCGCACGCCGTAAACGTAGGTGTCGGCATAGTCGACCTCGAGGCGGGGCAGCGTCACGTCGGAATTCGACTTGACCTGGTCCCCGCGCCGGATCGTCATGATCGCGTCCCGGTCGTTGGGCGAATGCGGAATTTCGTCCAGGCCGCGCGGCAAGAAGGGAATCGCGAAACCCGCGGCCTCGTCGAGGCGGCGGTCCAGCCGTTCCTTGCGGTCGTTGGTGATCCCGACCCAGACGACTGCCCCGACGATGAGCACCGGGATCGCGGCGCCGATAGCTGTTGCGAGCACCACCCGGGTCCGCAGCGAGGGCGTACGGACCAAGATCCGCGACAGGAAATTCATTGGCTGCTGCTGCCTACCGCGTCGTTACTGCATCCGCAGTACGAACCCAACCCCACGGACGGTGTGCAGCAACCTCGGGCCGCCGTTGGCCTCCAGCTTGCGGCGCAGATACCCGATGAAGACGTCGACGACGTTCGTGTCGGCGGCGAAGTCGTAGCCCCACACCAGCTCGAGCAGCTGGGCGCGGGACAGCACCGCCGTCTTGTGCTCGGCCAGCACCGCCAGCAGGTCGAACTCGCGCTTGGTCAAATCGACGTCGACGCCGTTGACCCGCGCCCGCCGGCCGGGGATGTCCACTTCCAGCGGGCCCACCGTGATGGTCTCCGAGGAGGTCGAGGCGGTGGCGCCGCGGCGGCGCAGCAGTGCCTTCACCCGAGCGACCAGCTCGGCCAGCACGAACGGCTTGACCAGGTAATCGTCGGCACCGGCCTCCAGGCCGGCCACCCGGTCGTCAACCGAGCTGCGCGCCGACAGCACACAGACCGGCACGTCGTTGTCCATGGCGCGCAGGGCGGTGACGACGCTGACGCCGTCCAGCACGGGCATGTTGATATCGAGCACGATCGCGTCCGGGCGGGTCTCGGTGGCGCTACGCAGCGCCTCGGCGCCGTCAACAGCGGTGGAAACTTCGAAGCCGGAAAGTCGCAGGCCGCGTTCCAGCGAGGCAAGCACATCGGAGTCGTCATCGACGACCAAGACGCGAGGTGAGCTGACGCCAGAGTCCATGCCGCCCATTTTGCCGGATTGTCGCCCACAACGGGTCACAGGGGAGCACCACAGTGGCTAAATGGTTACGTTTTCGAGTCTCGGCCGCGACTGCCGACCAATGACGCCGTGCCATGATCGAATCCAGGTGGCAGGCCAAGACATTGGGGTTCTTGGTCAGCGTTGATGTTGCGGGCCTTCGATTTCGGTGCCACTGCCGCACAGGAACTTCTACAGGCGGAATCGTTGTGACTGAGGCCATGGGCCCGCTGGATGCACCTGCCCTTCGCTCATCGTCTGCGATCGCCGCTGCGCCCAAACGCCCGGGTGCGGCGTCGGACCTGAAGCGGCTCCTTCCCTACCTTATTCCGCACCGCGCGCGCTGGATCGTCATCGTATCGGTGGCGATCGCCAGTCTCGTTGCCACGGTGGGCATCCCGATCATGACCCGAGCGGTGATCGACGGGCCGGTACGCCACCATGACCAGAGCGGTTTGTGGATGCTGGGCATCGGGGTGACAGCCCTTGGTCTGGGCGACGCGGTGATGTTGTTCATCCGCCGCTGGTTCACCGCGCACGCCACGATGGGCGTCGAAACGGATATCCGCAGGGACCTGCACGCCCGCCTGCAGATGATGCCCATGTCGTTTCACCATCGGTGGCAAACCGGCCAACTGGTGTCGCGGATCATGAATGATCTGGCCACGATCCGCGATCTGATGTCGTTCGGAGCGGTGTTCATGCTGCTCAACGTCCTGCAGATCACCGTGGTGACGGTGTGTCTGTTGGTGATGTACTGGCCGTTGGGCCTCGTGGTGCTGGCCTCGATCGTGCCGATCATGGCCACCGTGCTGCATTACCAGGGCGAGTTCACCCGACTGTCGCGACAGGCGCAGGATCAATCCGGCCATCTCGCAACGCATGTCGAGGAGTCGGCACTGGGCCGCGGCGTGGTCCTGGCATTCGGTCGCGAGGAGCATGTGTTCGAGCGCTTCGACGCGCAAGCCAGCCGGATGTACGAAATCGGCCGCGCTAAAGTGTCAGTGGCGGCGAAGTTTTGGACCATCCTCGAGGTCATCCCCAACGTGGCGCTGGTTGCGCTGCTGGGCTTCGGTGCATACGCGGCGGGCCACGGTTTGGTGACCATCGGCACGCTGGCCGCATTCATCACAATGACGCTGTCGCTGGTCTGGCCGGTCGCATCGATGGGCTTTCTCCTCTCGATGACTCAGGAGGCGATGACGGCGGCAAACCGGATCGCCGAAATCTTCGACGCACCCTGCACTATCACCGACGGGCCCAATCCCAACCTCGAACCGGTCCGCGCTGGGCGACTCGAGCTGCGCGATGTGGGCTTTCGGGTGCCCGACCCGACAGCGGGCCACAGCTGGTTGCTCCGCCATGTGACGCTGGCCGTCGAGCCCGGCGAGACGCTGGCCCTCGTCGGCGCCACCGGTGCGGGCAAAACCCTTCTGACAGCGTTGCTTTCCCGAATCTACGACGCCTCGGAGGGGCAAATACTGCTGGACGGGCAGGACATTCGCCAGATGTCGCTGCCGTCGCTGCGTGGCTCGGTGTGTACGGCCTTCGAGGATCCGACGGTGTTTTCGATGTCGGTGGCCGAGAACCTGCGGATGGGCCGGCCGGACGCCACCGATGCGGAGCTGGCCGCGGCCGTCGACATCGCGGCGGCGCGGTTTGTCTACGAGCTGCCGTTTGGGATCGATACCCGCATCGGCGAACAGGGCATGCGGCTATCCGGTGGGCAGCGCCAGCGGTTGTGCCTGGCCCGAGCCATCGTCGCGGCGCCGCAACTGCTGGTGATCGACGACGCCCTGTCCGGGCTCGACGCGCATTCCGAGACCGAGATCACCGCGGCACTGCGGGTGGCGCTCAAGGGGGTCACCGGCATCATCGTCGCGCGCCGGCTGTCCACTGTGCTGCTTGCGGATCGAGTGGCGTTACTGGAAGACGGCGAATCTGGTCCAACTATCACCCACGTCGGCAGGCATCGGGAGCTTTTCGCCCGGGTGCCGCGCTACCGCTACCTATTGACCGCCCACCAGGGTTCTGACAACGACGTCATCGATTGCACTACAAAAGATTTCGCACTGAAGATGACGGAGCATCAATGACCACGCTGGATACCAGGCCCATTTTGATCGTTACCGACCAAACCGACCACGACCACCACGACCCAGCCCTCGACGAGACTCAGGTTCGCGGCCGGGATGCGCGAGCCCTGTTGGGTGCGCTGATGCGGCCGCACGTGCTGACCCTGGTGCTGCTGCTGGGCGTCGCGTTGGTGGAAAATGCTGCGCGGCTTTCGGTTCCAATGCTGGTGCGGCGGGGTATCGACGATGGAATTCCAGCGGTCACGCACGGTGGCTCGGCGCGCGGACTGGTGCTCGTCGTCGGCGCGCTGTGCGGGGTGGTGGTGGTGCACGGCATCAGCCGCTGGCTTTTCCTGAACCGGGCCGGACGGCTCCGTCAGAAAGTGTTGCTGGACTTACGCCGTCGGCTGTTCCGGCACTTCCAGCGGCTCGACATCGCCTTTCACGAGCGCTACACCACCGGCCGGGTGGTGACCCGGCTGACCAACGACGTCGAAGCCGTTGACGACATGCTGTTCGCGGGATTCGACTGTTTGATCACCGCTGCGCTCACCCCGCTGGGCATAGCGGTCCTGCTGGTCGTCCTGGACTGGCGGCTCGGGCTTATGTGCCTGGCGGTATTCCCGATCCTGTTGGTTATGGGCGCGTGGTTCCGTCGCCATTCGGCCAGGACCTACGGGGAGGTGCGCGAAAGCACCGCGCTGGTCATCATGCAGTTCATCGAGACGATGTCGGGCATCAAGGCATTGCAGGCATACCGGCGCGAGTCGCGGGCCCAGGTGGCTTTCGAGGACATCGCCCACCAGTACCGGGCGATCCTGGAGAAGGCGTTCAAGCTGATGGCTGTCTTCACCCCCGGTGTCAAGGTGATCGGCAACGTCACCACCGCAGTGGTGATCCTTTACGGCGGCAGCCGGGTGCTGGGTGGTGATATGACGATCGGCACTTTCGCTGCCTTCCTGCTCTACCTGCGGATGTTCTTCGAGCCGCTGCATGAGATCACGCATTTCTTCAACGCATTTCAAGCCGCGACGGCGGCGTTGGAGAAGCTTGCCGTCGCGCTCAACCGGCGCCCGGCGATCGCGGAACCGGAGATGCCCTTGGCGCGCTCCGGTGACGCGCGGGCAACAGACTTTGCTTCTGGCACAGTCATTTTCGACGACGTACATTTCAGCTATGTGCCGGGACGGCCGGTTCTCTCGGGTCTGTCGGTGACGATACCGGCCGGTCAGACGGTGGCGCTGGTCGGACGCAGCGGCACGGGAAAGTCCACCATCGCCAAGCTGCTGGCCAGGTTCTACGACCCGACCTCGGGATCGATCACGCTGGACGGCGTCGACCTTCGCGATCTCGCGCACACCGATTTGCGCCGCAATGTGGTGCTGGTTGCGCAGGAGAGCTTCCTGTTCACTGGCACGATCGCCGACAACATTCGGTTTGGCCGGCCCGACGCAACCGATGCGGAGGTCCGGGATGCGGCCGCGGCGATCGGCGCGGACCTGTTCATTGCCGCGCTGCCCGAGGGGTATCAGACCGAGGTCAGCAACGGCGGGGTAGCGCTGTCGGCGGGTCAGCGTCAGCTCATTGCCCTATCTCGCGCGTTCCTGGCCGACTCGGCGGTGCTGATTGTCGACGAGGTGACGTCGGCGCTGGACGTCCCCGGCGAGCGGATGGTCCAGCACGCACTGGAGACCGTGCTGGCCGACCGCACCGCCCTGATCATCGCCCACCGGCTTGACGTGGTCGACAGCGCCGACCGGGTGCTGGTGCTGGGCGAGCACGGCGAGATCGTCGCCGACGGCACCCCGGCCGAACTGATCCACCACGGCGGGCAAACGCCGCGTCGCTGTGGTTGTGGCGGCCGATCGGCGGTACCTCGCGCCGCCCAACTGCAACATCAGCTGCCGTCGCACAGCCGTTACGTCCAAGGGCCTCAGGGCAATCCGATGCCGCGGTAGCGGCGCAGCCGTTCGGAGATGCGCTCGGCGCCGGGTACCTCGCGCAGCGCGGGTACCTCCGCGGCGATGGCGGCCGGTAGTCGCGGGGAGAACTCGATCGGCTCGTCGGCGGCGTCGGGAGGCTCGGGCACGATGGCGTCGACGATCCCGGACCGCAGCAGGTCGGCCGACGGCCGGCGGTCGTGGAACCCGAGATGCCATTGGCGCGTTCGGGCGACGTACGTGCGACCGACTTTGCATCCAGGACAGTCGTTTTCGACGACGGCTGTTCGCTGTTGCTGGTGCACCGTGACGGACGATATGTCGTGGTCCGACCCGGCGCCAACCGCTTCGAATTGGTCAGGAAGGCAGGTGACTGGGCGATAGTCCATCGACAACCCATGTTCTCAACGGGTCGCAGGATGCCCGCGAGTTGCTAGTGTCGGCGTGATGGCGGGGCAACTGGACGGACGTGTCGCGTTGGTCACTGGTGGCGGCGCGGGAATCGGCGAGGGGGTCGCGCGCAGATTCGCCGACGAAGGCGCGCGTGTCGTCGTCGCCGAATTCGATCCCAACTCCGGGCAGCGGGTGGCCGACCAGATCCGCGGGTTCTACGTACGCGTCGATGTCACAGTCAAAGAGCAGGTGGTGACGGCCGTGCGGACCGCTGTCGAGCGGTATGGGTCGATCGACATCGTCGTCAACAACGCGTGGAGCGGCGGAGCCATCGGGCGCGTTGAACACAAGACGGACCAAGCGCTGCGCGACGGCATCGAAATGGGTTACCTGGCCCCGTTTTGGGCGATGCAGGCCGCCTACCCGCACATGCGGGAACGGGGCTGGGGCCGAATCATCAACATGGTAAGTCTCAATGGCGTCAACGCCCACATGGGCTCGTTGGAGTACAACTCCGCAAAGGAAGCGCTGCGGGCACTGACCCGTACCGCCGCCCGCGAGTGGGCGCCAACCGGAGTGACCGTCAACGCGATCGCGCCGGCAGCTAAGACGCCGGCCTTCCTCAAGGTCGTTGGCGACAATCCGGACATTGTGGCGCTGGCCGACATGGCGAACCCGATGGGCCGGATGGGCGACCCTTACGACGACATTGCCCCGGTCGCGGTGTTCCTCGCCTCCGACGCCAGCAGCTACCTGACCGGCAACACCCTTTTCGTCGATGGGGGATCGCACATCAACGGTGTCGCCTGGGCGCCGGACCTCGACGCATCCTCGACAGCATGATGCGTCGGCCACCTGGCTGCGCCCAAGTGCTTCACGGCAATCCGATGCCGCGGTAGCGCCGCAGCCGTTCGCTGATGCGCTCGGAGCCCGGGATGTCGCGCAGTGCATGTACTTCCGCGGCGATGGCACCCGACAGTCGCTGGGAGAACTCGATCGGTTCGTCGGCGGCGTCGGGAAGCTCCGGCACGATCGCGTCGACGATCCCGGAGCGCAGCAGGTCTGCGGACCGGATGCCTTGGGCCGCAGCAAGTTCAGGAGCGTGCTCGGTGTCGCGGAAGACAATCGCGCTGGCGCCCTCGGGTGGCAGCGGGGCCAGCCAGCCGTGCAGCGCGGCCAGCACCCGGTCGGCGGGCACCATCGACAGCGCCGGCCCGCCGCTGCCCTGGCCCAGCAGCACCGACACCGTCGGGGTATCCAGCGTCACCAGCTCGGCCACGCATTGGGCGATCTGACCGGCCAACCCGCCCTGCTCCGCCTCGGCCGACAGCGCGGGACCGGCGGTGTCGATCACCAGCACCAGCGGCAGCCGCAGCTCAGCGGCCAACGCCATGCCGCGACGCGCTTCCCGCAACGACGCGGGCCCGACGAGCCCCCCGGTGAGGCGCTGCTGGCCGAGGACCACCGTGGGCTGGCCGGCGAATCGGGCCAACGCCAACAGCGTGGTCGCGGCCTCTCCGCTGCCGGTACCGGACAACAGCACCAGGTCGGTGGCGCCGTGTCCCAGCAGATGGCCGACACCCGGTCGGTCCGGCCGCCGCGACGCCAGCACCGAATCCCATGCCGGCACATCGGGTATCGATTCGGCGGGCCCCGCGGCGGGCAGCGGCCCGGGCGGGTCGGCTATGACCGTCAGCGCGCGATCCACGGTTCGGCGCAGCTCGTCGATGGCGACGACGCCGTCGATCACCCCATGCCGCTGCAAGTTCTCCGCGGTCTGGATGCCGGGCGGGAACGGTTCGCCGTAGAGCTGCTCGTACACCCGCGGTCCGAGGAACCCGATCAGCGCGCCCGGCTCGGCGACGGTGATGTGACCGAGCGATCCCCATGACGCGAAAACCCCGCCGGTGGTGGGGTTCCGCAGGTAGACGAGGTAGGGCAGGTGCGCCTGCTTGTGCAGCCGGACAGCCGCGGCGATCTTCACCATCTGCAGAAACGCGACGGTGCCCTCTTGCATGCGGGTGCCGCCGGAGCTTGGCGAGGCCAGCAGCGGGAGCCGCTCGGCCGTGGCGCGCTGCACGGCATCGGTGATGCGTTCGGCCGCCGCGACCCCGATCGACCCACCGAGGAAGCTGAACTCACACACCACCACCGCCACCCGGCGGCCGAATATTCGTCCTTCGCCGGTCAGCACCGCTTCGTCGCGGCCGGTGGCGGCCCGGGCGTCGGCCAGCTCTCGCGCGTAGGCGTCGCTAATCGGTATCGCCAGCGGTTCGCTGTCCCAGCTCACGAAGGAGCCCTCGTCCAGCACCGCATCCTGCAGTTGGTCGGTCGTGATGCGACTCACGGGTTGAGGCTATATAGGCTGGCGCCCATGATCGGTATCACGCAGGTCGAAGCCGTAATGACCATCGAGTTGCAGCGTCCTGAGCGTCGCAACGCCCTGAACTCGCAGCTGGTCGAGGAGCTGCGGGAGGCGGTGCTGAAGGCCGCTGACGGATCCACCCGCGCGATCGTGCTGACCGGCCAGGGCACGGTGTTCTGCGCCGGTGCTGACCTGAGCGGCGACGCGTTCGCCGCCGACTACCCGGACCGGCTCATCGAACTGCACAAGGCCCTGGACGCGGCTCCCATCACGGTGATCGGCGCCATCAACGGGCCGGCTATCGGCGCGGGCCTGCAGCTGGCCATGCAATGTGATCTGCGGGTCGTCGCCCCGGATGCGTTCTTCCAGTTTCCGACTTCGAAATACGGTCTTGCCCTTGACAACTGGAGCATCCGGCGGCTGTCGTCGCTGGTCGGTCACGGCCGGGCCCGGGCGATGCTGCTGACCGCGGAGAAGCTGAGCGCCGAGACAGCGCTGCAGACCGGGATGGCCAACCGCCTTGGCACTCTCGAAGATGCGCAGGCCTGGGCGCAAGAGATCGCCGGACTGGCGCCGCTGGCGATCCAGCACGCCAAGCGGGTACTCAACGACGACGCCATCGAGGAGGCGGGGCCAGTGCACAAGGAGCTTTTCGACAAGGCCTGGGGCAGTCAGGACGTCATCGAAGCGCAGGTCGCCCGGATAGAGAAGCGGGCGCCTAGGTTCCAGGGGGCCTGACGGTCATGGTCCCCGCCGCGCTGCGCCTTGCCGCCGGCACAGTCACGCTCGCCGCAGGCGGGTGGATGTCGCGCGCGCTGCACGGCGCTCCGGCTGCACTCGGAGCCGACCCGTCGTCGATCCGGGCGGTGACGCAGCACTCGCCGAATGTCCGCGACGGCGTCTTCGCCAACCTCGAAGCCGCCTCGAATCCCAACTTGGATCGCGAGCAGCTCGCACTGATTGCGAGGGAGTTCGTGGGTGCACGCGGCAGGGGCCGGCCGGCGGCGCCAATCCCGTTGGCGGCGCCCGGGGCGTTCGACGCCGACCCCGGCGGATTAGCCGTCAGCTGGCTGGGCCATTCCACTGCCCTGCTGGAGATCGACGGTTACCGGGTGCTTACCGATCCGGTGTGGAGTCAGCGCTGCTCGCCGTCGGACGTGATCGGACCGGAGCGCCTGCATCCGGCGCCACTGGAGCTCGAAGCGCTGCCTGCGATCGACGCCGTGGTGATCAGCCATGACCACTACGACCACCTCGACATCGACACCGCCCTCGCACTCGCCCGCACTCAGCGGGCGCCGTTCTTCGTGCCGCTCGGCGTGGGCGCTCACCTGCGCGCGTGGGGCATACCCGGTCATCGCGTCGTCGAACTCGACTGGAATGAAACCGGTCACGTCGACGAACTGAGCCTGATTTGCCTGCCGGCACGGCACTTTTCGGGTCGCTTCCTGGACCGCAACACCACGCTGTGGGCATCGTGGGGAATCATCGGCCCCAGCCACCGCGCCTATTTCGGTGGGGACAGCGGCTACACGAAAAGCTACCAGCAGATCGGCGCCGATCACGGACCGTTCGATCTGACCCTGTTGCCCATCGGCGCCTACATCCCGGGACTGCCGGACGTGCACATGAATCCCGAGGAGGCGGTGCGAGCCCACCTGGATCTCACCGCCGCCGGATCCGGGCTGTTGGTGCCCATCCACTGGTGCACCTTCCGGCTGGCGCCGCACCCCTGGGCAGAACCGGTGGAGCGGATGTTGGCGGCTGCGCAAGCCGCCGAAGTCATGGTCGCGGTTCCCGCGCCCGGACAACGCATTGACCCCGCCGGGCTCCTGCGATTCAACCCGTGGTGGCGGTTGTAGAACCGGATTCGCTAAGCGCACAGCGTAGTTCGGTGTAAGCGCTAACGAGATCGTTCAGCGTGAATCCTCTGTTGAGGCCGCTTGGATTGGGCAGCACCCATGCGGTGGTGTCGGCAAACCCGGGAGTGTAGGGGCCCCAACCGATTTTCGGTCGGCCGGTCATCGCTGCCAGGGCGCGTTTCCCGAGGAATCCGATCGCTCGCGGCGCGTAGCGGCGCATCTTCGCCTCGAATTCGGGTCGGGCCCGCCGGAACTCTTCCGTCGAGACATCGCTGGCCTGTCGAGTCGGCCGACTGACAACCGCGGTGATACCGCAGCCGTAGTCGAGTAGCCGGCGCTCATCTTCGGGCCGCAATCGCGTATCGGTAAATCCGGCCAGGTGCAGTACGGACCAAAAACGGTTGCTCCGGTTCGAGAAGTTATGGCCGTCGACGGCCGCGGTTGTCGCGGGGTTCATGCCGCAGAAGACGATGTCGAGAGCTGGGGCGAGGATGTCTGGTTCGTACGCCATAATGCCGATACTCCCATCGGACCGGCACGCTAAAGTCTGCGGGCATGACGAAACGCGCGGCACGTGCCGCTGTTGTGGTTATGGTGTTGCTCGCATTGGTCGGATGCGGATCTGGGCAACCCGTGTCGAGCCCGCCGCCGGCGTTGTCTGACGCGCCTCCCAACGAAGTGTCGGGTACCGACATTCCGCCCGGCCGCATCGACGAGGCCATTTCGAAGGTCGACGGCCTGATCAACGACCTGATGCACACCACCGGCGTTCCGGGCATGTCCGTTGCCATTGTCCGCGGCGGAAAAGCGGTGTACGCCAAGGGCTTCGGCGTGAAGGATGCCAGTAAAGGCACCGGTCAAGACAACAAGGTCGACGCTGACACCGTTTTCCAGCTTGCTTCGGTGTCGAAATCGGTGGGAGCGACCGTGGTGGCACACGAGGTGACCAATAACGTCGTCACCTGGGACACGCCAGTGGCGGCCAAGCTGCCATGGTTCGCGCTGTCGGATCCCTACGTCACCGGTCACGTGACCGTCGCTGACATGTACTCGCACCGCTCCGGGCTGCCCGACCACGCCGGCGACAAACTGGAAGATCTCGGCTATGACCGCCGGCAGGTGCTGGAGCGGCTGAAATATCTACCGCTGGCGCCGTTTCGAAGCAGCTACGCCTACACCAACTTTGGCTTGACCGCGGCCGCCGAGGCGGTGGCGGCCGCGGCGGGCAAGTCCTGGGAGGACCTGTCCGACGAGGCGCTCTACCGGCCTCTGGGTATGGCGTCGACGAGTTCCAAGTACGCCGATTATCTGGCCAGGCCCAACCGTGCGGTGCTGCACGTCAAGGCCGGGGACAAGTGGGAGCCACGCTTCCAGCGCGACGCCGACGCGCAGACGCCCGCCGGCGGAGTGAGCTCGTCGATCAACGACATGGCGCGCTGGCTCACGATGGTGATGGCCAACGGAACCTACAACGGACAGCAGATCACCTCGCCCGAGGCGTTGCTGTCCGCCATCACGCCGCAGGTGATCTCGATGCCCGCGTCATCGCCGAAAGCGCGAGCCGGCACCTATGGTCAAGGTTTCAACGCCACGGTGAGCTCGTCGGGGCGCACCGAGTACAGCCACTCCGGAGGCTTTTCGTCGGGCGCGGCGACCAACTTCGTGGTGATGCCGTCGGAGGATGTCGGCATTATCGCGCTGACCAATGGTGCACCGTATGGGATTCCGGAAGCGCTGACCGCGCAATTCATGGATCTCGTGCAGTACGGCCAAGTTCGGGAGAACTGGGTGAGTCTGTACAACCACGCGCTCGGTTGGATGAACAACCCGCAGGGCTCGCTGGTCGGCAAGCAGCCTCCGGCCAATCCCGCGCCGGCCAGACCGCTCACCGACTACCTCGGCGTCTACGCCAGCGATTACTGGGGTCCGGCAGTCGTGACCCAAAATAACGGGCAACTGCAGCTGGCATTGGGTCCGAAGAATCAGGCGTTCGCCCTGTCGCACTGGGATGGCGACACGTTCACCTTCTCGATAACGGACGAAAATGCACCTCCCGGAACGGTTTCCAAGGCTGTGTTTTCCCCGAACACACTGAATCTGGAGTATTACGACACCGACAAGCTGGGAACGTTCACCCGATGAACGGCGGGCTAACCGCCGCCGAGGTGGCGCAACGGGTAGCCGAAGGTAATACCAACGCGATTGCAGCCCGCGCCGCCCGCAGCACCGCGGACATCGTTCGCGCCAACGTCTTCACCCGGATCAACGCAATTCTGGGCGTGCTGCTGGCGATCGTGCTGGCGACCGGTTCGCTGATCAACGGGCTGTTCGGCCTACTCATCATCGCCAACAGCGTCATCGGGATGGTGCAGGAGATTCGGGCCAAGCGGACACTGGACGCCCTCGCGATCGTCGGACAGGCGAAACCTTTGGTGCGCAGGCAATCCGGGACTCACACGCTGTCGCCTAGCGAGGTGGTGCTCGACGACGTCATCGAGCTCGGCCCCGGCGATCAGATTGTGGTCGATGGCGAGGTTCTCGAGGAGGAGAACCTGGAGGTCGACGAATCGCTGCTGACCGGTGAGGCCGACCCGATCGGCAAGGATGCCGGTGACGTGGTCATGTCGGGCAGTTTCGTCGTCGCCGGCACCGGCGCCTACCGGGCCACCAAGGTTGGCCCGGCGGCCTACGCTGCCAAGCTCGCCGACGAGGCCAGCAAATTCACACTAGTGAAATCCGAACTGCGCAATGGCATTAACCGCATTCTGCAGTTCATCACCTACCTGTTGGTGCCGGCCGGCCTGCTGACGATCTACACGCAGTTGTTCACCACGCATGCGGGGTGGCGGCAGTCGGTGCTGCGGACGGTGGGTGCGCTGGTGCCGATGGTGCCCGAAGGTCTGGTGCTGATGACATCGATCGCATTCGCGGTCGGTGTGATCAGGCTGGGGCAGCGTCGCTGCCTGGTGCAGGAATTGCCCGCGATCGAGGGGTTGGCTCGCGTGGACGTGGTCTGCGCCGACAAGACGGGCACCTTGACCGAAAACGGGATGCGGGTCTGCGATGTCGCCGAACTCGCCGCGCAGCAGTCGGCGGCCATCGCGGATGCGCTGGCCGCGCTGGCCGCGGCCGACTCGCGTCCCAACGCCAGCATGCAGGCGATCGCCGAAACCTTTGACCAGCCGCCCAACTGGACAGCCACGGCCACAGCGCCTTTCAAGTCTGCGACCAAATGGAGCGGCGTATCCTACCGCGACCACGGCAACTGGGTCATCGGTGCGCCAGACGTGTTGCTCGACCCGGCTTCGGCGGCGGCTACGCAGGCCGAACGGATCGGGGCGCGGGGAATGCGGGTACTGCTGCTCGGCGCGGCCGAGGTAGCGATGGACGACCCCGGCGCGCCGGGTCGAGTTACGCCGGCCGCGCTGGTGGTGCTGGAACAGAAGGTGCGCCCGGACGCCCGCGAGACAGTGGAGTATTTTGCCGCCCAAGATGTTTCGGTGAAGGTGATCTCCGGCGACAACGCGGTCTCAGTCGGTGCGGTGGCCGCCAATCTCGGGCTGCCCGGTGAGGCGCTGGACGCACGCCAACTACCCACCGACCCCGGCGAACTTGCCGACACACTGGACGCCTACACCACCTTTGGCCGGGTGCGGCCCGATCAGAAACGCGCAATCGTGCACGCTTTGCAGGCGCACGGACATACCGTTGCGATGACGGGCGACGGCGTCAACGACGTGCTGGCCCTCAAGGACGCCGACATCGGCGTTGCGATGGGTGCCGGTAGCCCGGCGTCGCGTGCTGTAGCACAGATAGTGTTGCTGGACAACAAGTTTGCCACGCTCCCCTACGTCGTCGGCGAGGGTCGCAGAGTGATCGGCAACATCGAGCGGGTGGCCAACCTGTTTCTCACCAAAACGGTGTATTCGGTACTGCTCGCGTTGTTCGTGGGTATCGAGTGTCTGCTGTCTAAAACCCTGCGAGCAGATCCGCTGCTCTATCCGTTCCAGCCGATCCACGTCACGATCGCCGCGTGGTTCACCATCGGCATTCCGTCGTTCGTCTTGTCGCTGGCTCCCAACAACGAACGTGCTTATCCCGGCTTCGTCCGGCGTGTGCTGACCTCGGCGCTGCCGTCCGGATTGATCGTTGGCACCGCGACTTTCGTCTCCTACCTGGTGGCCTACCGGGGCCGCCATGCCACCTTCGCCGAACAGGACCAAGCGTCGACCGCCGCGCTGATCACGCTGCTGGTGACCGCGCTGTGGGTGCTCGCGGTGGTGGCGCGTCCCTACCAGTGGTGGCGGGTCGCGCTGGTGGCCACCTGCGGGCTGGCCTATGTCGCGATCTTCAGTGTCCCGCTGGCTCAGCAGAAGTTTCTGCTCGACCCGTCGAATCTGGTGGTCACTTCGACCGCGTTGGGGATCGGGGTGTTGGGCGCCGCGGCGGTCGAGGCGACGTGGTGGATCCGGGCCAGGATGCTCGGGATCGAGCCGCGGTTGTGGCGGGCCGACCAGGCCGAAGCCGACTAGGGCGATGAGGATGGTCCTGACTCCGGCCAGTAGGGTTCTACCAGCAAAGAAGGATCCCCGGCAGCCCCGGGGATTGGCGGGGAAGGGACAGCGCATGGGATTCCTGGACAAGGCGAAGGACCTGTTGGCGCAGAACGCCGACAAGGTGGAGACGGCGATCGACAAGGCCGGCGAGTTCGTCGACGACAAGACGCAGGGCAAGTACTCCGACACCATCCACAAGGTGGCCGAAGAAGCCAAGAAGGCCGCTAACCCGGATGCCCCGGACGGCCAGCAGGGCTAGCGCATGGCGAAACTGTCCGGATCGATCGACGTACCGCTGCCGCCGGACGAGGCCTGGAAGCACGCCTCCGATCTGTCCCGCTTCAAGGACTGGCTGAGCATCCACCGGGTGTGGCGCAGCAAGCTGCCCGACGACCTGCAAAAGGGCACGGTCATCGAGTCGATCGTCGAGGTCAAGGGCATGCTCAATCGGATCAAGTGGACGATCGTGCATTACAAGCCGCCGGAAGGCATGACGCTCAACGGTGCCGGCGTCGGCGGCGTCAAGGTCAAGCTGATAGCCAAGGTCAAGCCGAAAGCCGACGGTTCGGTCGTCAGCTTTGACGTGCACCTCGGTGGCCCGGCGCTGTTCGGGCCGATCGGCATGATCGTCGCGGCGGCGTTGAGAAGCGACATCGACGAATCCCTGGAAAGATTCGTCACCGTGTTCACCACTCCAGATCCCAACCGCAACGGAGATCGTGGCGTCGGCCGCTGACCGCCTGGCGGACCTGCTTGCAACCACCGTCGGTCTCGAACTGCCGGTTCGGCTACGCGCCTGGGACGGAAGTGAGGCCGGCCCGCTAAACGAGCCAGAGGGTCCGGTTCTGATAGTCCGTTCCCGACGTGCATTGCGCCGATTGCTTTGGCGCCCAGGCGAACTAGGCTTGGCCCGCGCCTACGTGACCGGTGATATCGACGTCGAGGGCGATCTGGCCGACGGCCTGCGCCGGGCCTGGCGGCTGACCCGCTCGCACCCCGTCGCCGCGTTCTCCGCGCGGGGCGCGATGGTGGCGGCGACGCGCGCGGCGCGGCTCGGGGCCATCGGAGGGCCGCCTGCAATCCCGGCCAGCGAAGCGCGGCTATCCGGACGGCGGCACAGCCGCCGACGCGATCGAGCGGTGATCGCCCATCACTACGACCTGTCCAACGACTTCTACCGGCTGCTGCTCGACGACCACATGGCTTACTCGGCGGCGTATTTCACCGATGAAAGCCAATCACTGCACGACGCACAGACCGCGAAGCTGGATCTGATCTGCCGCAAACTCGAACTCGAACCGGGCATGCGGCTCCTCGATGTGGGCTGCGGCTGGGGATCGCTGATCCTGTACGCGGTGCGGCACTACGGCGTGCGCGCCACCGGCATCACGCTCTCGGGCCAGCAGCGCCAGTTCGTCGAAGACCGGGCTGCCGAGCGCGGGCTGGCCGATAGCGTCGAGGTTCGGTTGCAGGATTACCGCGACTTCGGCAACGACCCGGAGTCGGCGGGGGTCTTTGATGCCGTCGCTTCCATCGAGATGGGCGAACACGTCGGCGAGCACTGGTATCCGGTCTACCTGCGGATCCTTGGCCGCGCGCTCAAACCCGGCGCGAAGCTGTTGCTGCAGCAGATGTCGCGTCGGGCCGACGCGGCGCCGGGCGGGGGAGCGTTCATCGAGGCCTACATCGCCGCCGACATGCACATGCGACCGCTCTGGCAGACGTTGCGTTACCTGCAGGATGCGGACTTCGAGGTGGCATCCGTCCAGGCGATGCGCGAGCACTACGCCCGCACCGCGCAGTGCTGGATCGCGACGCTGGAAGAGCGCTTCGACGAGTTCGTGGACCTGCTGGGCGACGAGGTCGCCCGCGTCTGGCGGTTGTATCTGGCCGGCGGCATGCTGGCGTTCGAGGAAGGCCGGATGGGCGTGGATCAGGTCCTCGCCGTCAAACCCGCCGGATGAACCGGCCGTGACCGTCGCACCCGCGGCGTAGCGCGTGGCGAGCGGCGGCCGGTCCGGCGCCCTATTAAGGTCGCACCCATGACTCGCCGCCTGCGTCCCGGATGGCTGGTGGCGTTGTTTGCCCTGGTCGTTTCGGCCAGCGCCTGGTTGCCCTGGTTGACGACGTCGGTCGGCGGCGGTGGCTGGGCCAGTGCGATCGGCGGCAAGCACGGCAGCCTGCAGCTTCCGCCGGGATTCGGCGCGGGCCAGCTCATTGTGCTGCTGTCCTCGGCCCTGTTGGTGACCGGGGCGATGGTGGGCCGTGGCTTGTCAGTGCGGCTTGCTTCGATTGCTGCGCTGATCATTTCGCTGCTCATCGCGGCGCTGGTGGCGTGGTACTACAAGCTCAATGTCAATCCGCCGGTGAATGCGGAGTACGGACTCTATGTCGGCGGGGTCGCCGCGGTCGGTGCGGTCGTGTGTTCGGTTGCGTCGCTGCTCGCCGCCATCGTCGCGGGTCGCTCCAGGCGGTGAGACGTCAGACCGACGGGAACTCGTGTTTGCCTGAGACGGAGCTGTCGCCGGGCTCGTTGACGCCGAATACAAAGGGCGCGAACACGACCTCGCGGCCGTCGGGATCGCGATAGGTGACCGCGCCCGTCGCCTCCCAGTACGGATGCTGCGGCTCAGCTTCGAGCCCGGCCTCCCGCAAGCGCGCGACCGCGGCCTGCTGCGACGGCTGGTCGGGGAAGTACAGGCACAGTTGCTCGTGGTGGTCGACCGCGACGTCGCTGTCGAGGGCCTGCACGATCTCCATCGTCAGGTTCCAGCTGGGCATACCGAAAATCGCCCCGTTGCTGCCATAGCTGGCCTCGAATGTCTCGAACAGTGGCAGCCCGACCAGGTCGCGGTAGAACCGCACGGTCTCTTCGAAGTTCGACGACCGGCGGGCGAAGCGAATGGCGCCGATCGGCGCCAGCTGGATGGGCCAGTGCGTTGTCCGACGGGGCTGTTGGTTGTTCTGTGCCATCTTATGGTGACGTGTCGCAGGGGCGCGGGGTTCAGAGCCCCACGGCCGATGCCGCGGACTCGGCGCTGTCCCAGCGTCGCAGCTGGGACCCGGGCGCCCACGTCGAATGGGTACCGCTGGAAATACGTTCCGGCAGTTGCAGTTTGCACACCGGCCCGTCGGTTATCCGGGCAGCGTCGAACACCACGCAATAGGACGCGTCGGTGTTCATGTCGGTGGTGAGAGTGATCAGGTAGCCGTCGTCTTCAGCGGCGGCACCCACCCGCGGCGCCATCGCGGTCTCGCTGCCGTACACACCGTCGCCGAATGAGATGCCTTCCTGGCCTCCGGTGCGCAGGTCATGTTTGATCAACCCGTCGAACAGGAACCAGCCCGGCTTCCCGGTGGCGGCGTAGGTGTAGCGGTAACTGCCGCCCGCGTAGTCGGAGTTGATGGTCCCGAACTCGGTGATGGAGTCCGACAACTGCTCCTCTTTCACTGCGCCCGTGACCAGATTGAAGCGCCACCGGTGTAGCCGGGCCTGCAGGCGATCCAGCGCGAGAAAGCGAAATAGCTTCTCCCACTTCGTTCCTCCGGTGTCAAGCGGCTGAGGATCGCCTTCGAAAAAGCCGTCCAACACGATCTCGTCGCCGTCCTCGTAGGCGTTGGTGAAGTGCAGCACGAACGTCGGGTCGGCCTCGAACCATCGGATGTCCGCGGTCGAGCCGCGGCGCGGGATCACCGCGAAGC
Source organism: Mycobacterium montefiorense (assembly GCF_003112775.1). Lineage (GTDB taxonomy): Bacteria > Actinomycetota > Actinomycetes > Mycobacteriales > Mycobacteriaceae > Mycobacterium > Mycobacterium montefiorense. The sequence goes on from NZ_BFCH01000020.1 coordinate 45,580, forward strand.
GCGACGGGATGTCCGGGTAGAAGCGCGGCAGGTGCACATCGTGTTCGAGCAGCCGCGGATCCCAGAACAACGGGAAATCGTTAAGGATGGCGTAGTTTTCGGTAAACGCCATGTCGTGGGGAAGCCGCGGGCCCGGCAGCGGGATGTCGACGTAGTGGGCGAGTTCGTTGCCTTCGTCCACGACGCCGTAGCGCATGTACGGGTCCTGCTTGCTGTAGTTGAAGAAGAGCAGTTCTCCGGTTTTGTTGTCGACCTTTGGATGCGCGGACACGCCCCACTGGAAAGGGAAGTGCCCGTTCCAGCTTTCCTTGCCGAGTGTGTTGGCCGAGTACGGATCGATCCGGTACAGATCCCCGCACTGGTAGAAGCTGGTCAACGCGATGCCGCGGTGCACGATGACGTCGGTGCTCGAGGCGTCCTTCATCTTCGTACGCGCACCCCAGCCTTCCTCGCGCTGGGCCAACTGCACTGGCTCGGCCAGCCCCGGCCACAGCGGCTCGCCGGCGTCGTTCTCGGCCAGGAAGCCGTCGGTGCGGATAAAACGGTTGCGGTAGAAGGCTTTTCCATCGCGAAAGCCGACCACATGCACCATGCCGTCACCGTCGAAAGGGTGGTAGGTCTTCAACGCCGGATGCAGCGGGTTCTCGGTGTTGCGCAGGTAGATGCCGTCGAGGTCGTTGGGGATTTCCCCTTCCACCGGGACGAGGTCGTTGGCGTCCCATTCGGTGGTCTGGGGTCGCCACGGGCCGGTGCGGTAGGGGTGGTCGTCGTCTTCGGGCAGGGTCGACAGGAACTTGCCGACGATCTCGACATCCATGTCACGCGCCTTTGGTTGTACTGACCACGAAACTGACCGTCGTGGCGGTGCTGCCGCCGAAATTCAGCGTTCCGAAGGTGTTTGCATCCTCGATTTGATAGTCACCGGCCCCGCCGCTGACTTGTTTAGCCGCATCAAGAAGCATCCGCACACCGGACGCCCCGACCGGATGTCCGCCGCCGATCAGCCCGCCGCTGGGGTTGATCGGGAGCCGGCCGCCGATTTCGATCTCCCCGTTTTCGATGGCCTTCCATGATTCGCCCGGGCCGGTCAGCCCGATGTGGTCGATGGCCAGGTACTCGCTGGGGGTGAAGCAGTCATGCACCTCGAACCCGTCGATGTCGTCGAGGGTGACCTGGGCGCGGCGCAACGCGTCGAGCACCGCGGACCGCACGTGGGGGAGTACGTAGGGGTCGTCGGCGGACCGGTCCAGTTTTTGCTGCAGGCCCAACCCGACGGTGCGGTGCCCCCAGCCGTCGATACGGCCGATCGGGCGGGCATCGGGATGGTCGCGCAGATAGGCGTCGTTCACCAGGACCAATCCCGCACCGCCGTCGGTCATTTGACTGCAGTCGAATCGCCGCAGCCGGCCTTCGGTGATCGGGTTGGTCGCGTCGTCGTCGGGGATCGGGTCGGGGACAGTCCAGCCGCGGGTTTGGGCGTTGGGGTTGCGCCGCGCGTTGGTGAAGTTGAGATGTGCGATCGCCCGCAGATGGGTGTCGTCCAAGCCGTAGCGCCGGTCGTACTCGTCGGCGACTTGGGCGAACATCGACGGCCATAGGTAGCGAGCGCCGGCGCCCTCGTGTCCGGTCCAGGCGGCGGCGCCGAGATACACGGCGGCGATGTCCCCGGGCACGGGCTTCTCCAGCTCGATGCCGATCACCAGCGCGGTGTCGTAGGCGCCTGAACGCAGGTCCGCGATCGCCGACAGCGCAGCGATGCTGCCGGACGCGCACGCGGCCTCATGTCGGGAGGCCGGGGTGTCCCAGAGCCCGTCGCACACCGTCGCCGGCATGGCGCCAAGGTGGCCCTGGCTGGCGAACATCTCGCCGAACGCATTTCCGACGTGGACCACTCCGATGTCGGTGGCGTCGACCTTGGCCGCGGCCAGGGTGGCGTCGACGACCTCGGCGGTCAATGCGGCGAAGTCGCGGTTCTCTTTGGTGAGATTGCGGGCGAAGTCACTCTGATAGCCGCCCAGAATCCATACGTTTGCCGAGCCATCCATACCAGCGCACGGTACTCCTGGATGACCCGGAAAATGGCGGACCCGTCGGCTCTCGGGCTGAACCGACGGGACCTAGGTGTGCGCGTAGGCCGGCCAACGCGCACACCCTGTTGGGGCATTACCATCCCCGGGCGCGGGCAAACATGGCAGAACAACTTGCCTCATCATTCGCTGACACCGCTCTGACCTGTGCTAACGACGATTGCCCTGCTCAGCGGCGTGTGGCGGCTAGACAGCGCCTCCGACGAGCTCGGTCGGTTCGGGTTCATCCGGAGGCCGGGGAAAGGGATCCGACGGTGCGGCCGCGTGCCGGGAGTCGGCAAGATCAACGTCGGCGAGATCGATGCCGTTGGTCTCGTGGGCTGCCAGAGCGGCCAGGGCGCTCACCGCCGCGGCTGCCGCCAAATACCAGGCGATGGGCACCGACGAGTTATAGGTCTTGAGCAGTTGCACGGCGATGATCGGCGCCAGCGACCCGGCCACTATCGACGTGACCTGATAACCCAGCGACACTCCTGAATACCGCATCCGGGTCGGGAACATCTCGGCCATGGTCGACGGCTGAACCGCGTACATCACTCCGTGGAACACCAAACCGATCACCACCGCCGACATGATGATCGCGTTGTTGCCGCTGTTCATCATTGGGAATGCGAAGAATCCCCAGGTGCCGGCAGCGACGGAACCCGCGAAATAGACTGGGCGCCTGCCTATTCGGTCACTGAGTTGCCCGAATAGGGGAATGACCGCGAAATGCACAGCATGCGCGACCAGTAGCCACCACAAGATCGCCTTGGTGTTGGCGTGGACCTGCACCTTGAGATAGGTGATCGAGAAGGTGACCACCAGGTAGTACATGATGTTCTCGCCCACGCGTAGTCCCATAGTGAAAATGCCACGCGGGTAACGCTTTAACACCTCGAGCACGCCGGCTCGAGCCGATTCGGAGTGCGCCGCTCGTCGCTGCGCTTCGAGGAAGATCGGGGCGTCAGTGACCTTGGTGCGGATGTAGTAACCGATCAGAACGACGATCGCGGACAGCCAGAAAGCCACTCGCCAGCCCCAGCTGAGGAACTCCGCATCCGACAGCGTCGAGGTGAGAATCAGGAGCACCGCCGTGGCCAGCATGTTCCCGCCCGGCACGCCGGCCTGCGGCCAACTCGCCCAGAAACCGCGGCTGGCATTCGGACTGTGCTCGGCGACAAGCAGAACGGCCCCGCCCCATTCGCCGCCAACGGCAAAGCCCTGGACGAACCGCAGCGTCACCAGCAGGGCCGGGGCCCAGTACCCGATCTGAGCGAACGTTGGCAGGCATCCCATTCCGAAGGTGGAGACACCCACTAGCAGCAGGCTCAGCTGCAGCAACTTCTTGCGTCCGTGCCGATCCCCGAGTTGGCCGAACACGATGCCGCCCAGCGGGCGGGCGGCGAAGCCGACGGCGTAAGTCACGAAGGCGGCGAAAATGGCGTCAAGGTCGTTGCCCCCCTGGGCAAAGAAGACTTTGCTGAACACCAGCGTGGCCGCGGTGCCGTAGAGAAAGAATTCGTACCATTCGACGACGGTGCCAGCCATGGAGGCAGCCACCACTCGCCGAAGGTAAGCGCGTCCGGTTCCAAATCGTTTGGGCTGCAAACCATCACCTGTGCTCACCGCTCGCCCTCCTTGGCGAAGCGCTCACCCGAGAGTCCGGGTGTGCTGCGGATGGGAGCGTACCCGTCCTGACCTGGCAACGCAGGTTGTCGACGGTGTCTCAGGATTCCCTGACGGCCCATCGGATTTCGACAGGCCGGCTGACGGGCGTCTACCCGCCGTGCGGGCGCTACCGCGGCACCGGTGGTAGCGCCGGGGCCGCAGAAGGAGGTGGGGGAACCTGGGGTGCCGAGGACGGTAGCGGCGGTGCCTCGGACGGCAAGGAGGGCGCAGACGACGGCAGCGGTGGCGGCTCGGGCGGAGTGAGTGTCGTGGTCGTAGTTGTCGTCGTCGTCGTTGTTGTCGAGTCGGAGGGCGTCGTCGTGGTGGGCGTCGCGCTCACGATCCCGCCGGGGCTGTGACCGATCCACACCGCCGCTGTGATGGCGATGCCTGCGGCGGGCAACAAAGCAATGAGCCGGATATCCGGACTTGTCATGTCAGAGCCTTACTCGTGATGTGGCAGCATTATCCGTATAACGGTCCATTGCAATCCGATATACGGATCAAATGTGGTGATGTTAGCACCGCGGGTAGCGCGGATAACAGCACAATGCGCAGGGCAGGCACCGTTCATCGGCGCTTCGAGGTGTGTTGGTGGGGCGGCTGCTCGATCGGCCACGTCAAGCACCGGGAGTGCGCCTGACGAAGTCGGCTAGCAAACGTGCGGAGGGAGCGCTGGAAACCAGGGTTGCGACGCGGTCACGGATGGATACCTATTAGCTGCTGGCTAGTCACAGAAGCCCCTTAAGTCACTATCGTCACATACGCCAACTGCGAACGTCAATGTGGCGTCTCGCTCCTGGAAAGGTGTGACTTTGTCGGGGATTCTTCGGACCATGTCGCTAGCGCTGGTGCCGGTGGCCGCTATCGCATACATCGTTGCGGCAGGACCCGCGCCATCAGCAAACGCCACGCCATGTGGTGCACCCGAGGCGAACGTCGAACCTCCTGCTGCACCGCCGGCCATGCCCGCGCCGCAGCCGGTTGTTCAACCGCCGACTGGGCGAAGGCCTTCGCACACGAATGACCAGGCGCCGCTGCCGAAGTTGGGGCCGCTGATCGCTTCGTTGCTCACGCCGACGGCTCCCGGCCAGCGATACTCGGCTCCGATGGTCCCGCAGGCGGGTGTAGTACCACCGCCGGGGCCGAACCCGCCCGCACCGGGGGGCCCGCAGTCACCGAACGTCACACCGTTGCGGCCGAACGCGGCCCCGGGTCAGCAGCCGGCGGCACAGCCGGCTCCCGAGGCGGCACCCCCGCCTCCGGCCCAGATCGCGGGAGCGCCGACGTCGTTGGTTGACTGGGTGACCGGCCCCAACGGCCCGAACAAGACGCTGCAACGTTTCGGCATTTCCGGGACGGACCTCGGAATCGTCTGGGACAACGGCGATCCTACGAACCGCCAGGCCCTGATGGCTTTTGGTGACACCTTCGGCTACTGCAAGGTCCGCGGCCAGCAATGGCGGTACAACGTGCTGTTCCGCAGCAATGACCATGACTTGTCCCAGGGAATCCACATCGCGGACGGTGTGCCCAACAACAACTACTCCGGCTCCCCGGTGTGGACCAACGGCCTCTCCAAGCAGGTCGTGAACACCATTCACAAGGCGAGTCACGAAACGGGAATCATCCCGACGTCGGCCATGTCGCTGGGCCGAACGCAGTACATGAGCTACATGTCGATTCGGCAATGGGGACATGACGGCGAATGGTCGACGAACTATTCGGCCATCGCGAGGTCCAACGACAACGGCCAGAACTGGGGGATATTCCCCGGTAGCATCCGCACGGCCGGCGCCGACACGGTGCCGGGCGCCGGGTTCACCCCGGGCAATGAGAACTTTCAAATGGGCGCCTTCATGAAGGGCAACGACGGCTATATCTACAACTTCGGGACGCCGTCGGGACGTGGCGGTGCGGCATTCCTGTCGCGCGTTCCCCCGGGTCAGCTGCCCGACTTGAGCAAGTACCAGTACTGGAACGGCGACAACGGCGGGCACTGGGTCCCGGCCAACCCGGGCGCGGCGACGCCGCTTTGGCCCGGGCCGGTCGGCGAGATGTCGGCCCAGTACAACAGCTACTTGAAGCAGTACCTGGTGCTGTACACCAACGGTGGCAGTAACGACGTGGTGGCACGGACCGCGCCGACGCCGCAAGGGCCGTGGAGTCCAGAGCAGCCGCTCGTCTCGTCGTTCCAGATGCCCGGCGGTATCTACGCGCCGATGATCCATCCCTGGTCGTCGGGTCGGGACCTCTACTTCAACCTATCGCTGTGGTCGGCGTACGACGTGATGCTGATGCACACGGTGCTGCCGTAGTCATGTCCTGGGTTGCGCACGGCAGAACGTGAATTGAGTTGCCGCACAAAACGTATGCCGGCGGGTAACTACTTCGCGTTCGATGATCCGGAGCCGAGGCCGCGCTGGGCGTCCCTGCGCCAGACTTTTCGGATCGTCTCCCACAGGGGCCCGCCTGTGTCGGCATTGCTCGATTGGTCCGGGAAGTTGTTACTGACGAACAACATCTCGTCGCCGGCTTCGAGCACCTCGCCGGGCTGAGGAACTATCACGTTGTCTCCTCGGAGTACGGTGACCAAAACGGTGGCCTCAGGCAAATCCAATTCGCGCACTTGCTGCCCGACGAGTGGGTCACGTTCGGGCAGCGTCAGTTTCGTTAGTGCTGCTCGTCCTTCGTGAAACGCCATCAATCGCACCAAGTGGCCAACGTCGATGGCGCCCTCGATTCCTGCAACCATGGCCTCCGGCGTCGAGACGGCCACGTCGATACCCCATGTTTGGGTGAAGAGCCACTCGTTGCGGACATCGTTGATCCGTGCCACCACCCTGGGCACCCCGAATTCGACCTTGGCCAGCAGGCCCACCACCAGATTGGACTTGTCATCTCCAGTTGCGGCAATCACGACGTCGCACGTCTGAAGGCCCGCCTCTTGCAATGCTGTCAGCTCGCAAGCGTCCGCATTCAGCCAGTCCGCATCGGGAACCGTGTTTGGTTCAAAGTTGCTGCGTTCGCGTTCAATCAACAGAATCTTGTGGCCGCTTTCCAGCAACTCGCCCGCGATCGAACGGCCGATCTTGCCCGCGCCGGCAATCGCGATTCGCATTTTTCGCTTCACCACTCAGCCATCTTGTCTCATCGAGGGTGGCAGGGTCCGGATACTTCACCAACCACACCGAGCGTTGCGCGGCCTGGTGCTGATTTACTGGCAGCACGCCAAGGCAGTGCCTTCGTCGTAGATGAGTGCCGACCGGCACCGGCTGCCGGGACATATCCGGACGGGAATGTAATGAGCTTGCAACAGCTGTATCTGGCGTTGCTGATCGGTGGCCTCGTGCTGCTGGCCAGCATTGTCGGCACTCGGGTGGCAAGTCGCGTCGGGTTTCCCAGCCTCCTTTTCTTCCTGTTGGTCGGCGTCGTGCTGGGCGAGGACGCGCTCGGTCTTCAGTTCGACGACGTGGAACTAGCCAGGAACATGGGCACAGCGGCGCTGGCCGTGATCCTCGTCGAAGGCGGTCTGACCACCCGGTTCGCCGACATTCGGAAGGTGCTGGCACCCGCGACCGCATTGGCCACAATCGGCGTCGTCATCAGCACGGTGATCACTGCCCTGGGGGCGCACCTACTCCTTCACATCGACTGGCAGCTCGCCTTGTTGCTCGGAGCCATTGTTTCCTCGACGGATGCCGCCGCGGTGTTCTCGGTCCTGCGGGTGCTCCCGTTGCCCCGGCGGGTGGCCGGACTGCTCGAGGCCGAGTCCGGTTTCAACGATGCGCCCGGTGTGATTCTGGTGCTGATGTTCAGTGTCACGCCCTTCGTGTTCGAGCCGGAGGGCGCGGTCACCGACCTGGCCGGTGAACTCCTCGGTGGTGTCGCGATCGGGGTGGCCATTGGGTACCTGGGTTCCTTCGGGCTGCGACGCATCGCGTTGCCGGCCTCGGGTCTGTACCCGATCGCGACCTTCGGATTGGGGCTTGTCGCGTTCGCCGCCGCCGGCGAGACGCATGCGAGCGGATTCATCGCCGCCTACCTGTCCGCGGTGGTGTTGGCCAACTCAGGGCTGCCACACAAGTCGGCGACCCGGTCGTTCGCCGAAGGAGTCGGCTGGTTGGCGCAGATCGGGCTGTTCGTGCTGCTCGGACTGTTGGTGAACCCCAGCGCCCTGGCGGGTGACATGGTCGCCGCGGTCGTCGTCGGACTCGTCCTGCTGCTCGTCGCCCGGCCGCTGTCAGTCGTGGTTTCGCTCGTATGGTTTGGCGTTCCCTGGCGCGAGCAGGTATTCCTCTCGTGGGCCGGTCTGCGGGGCGCAGTCCCCATCGTGTTGGCGACCTTTCCGGTAGTCGCCGGAGTGGCCGACAGCTATCGCTTGCTGAACATCGTGTTCGTGCTCGTCGTGGTGTTCACCTTGGTGCAGGGTCCCAGCCTTCGCCCGGTGGCTCAGCGGCTGGGCCTGATCGCCCGTGAATCCACCCGGGAAATCCAAGTTGAGGCTGCGCCTCTAGACATGCTCGACGCGGAACTGCTGACGATGACGGTGCAAGCGCCGTCGCGGCTGCACAGTGTCACCATCGTCGAACTCCGGCTACCCGACCCTGCCGTCATCACGCTGATCATCCGCGACGGCCACACGTTCGTGCCAATTCCCGACACCCGGATCAAGACCGGCGACGAGTTGCTGATCGTCACTACCAGCAAAACGCGGGCCGCGGCCGAATCCAGGCTTCGTGCAGTAAGCCGGCGCGGCAAACTCGCCTATTGGTTCGACGAATACGGAGAAGTTGAATGAGCCGTCGATGGCTGCTGCCGTAGCGGCACCCGTCATGACGGGGCGATGACGCGGTGCTCGTAGGCGACCACAGTCTCACCCGGCAAGGCCACAACCTGCTGGAACGCTGAGACCAGCCCGGGCTACCACCCCATTTCTCGATGCTGGCTACCCCAATGGGTGGTAAGCGCGCTACCCCCTCGTAGGGTGGACCGCGACGCGGTCCCAATTTACTTGTCAGCGCACACCGGCAACTGCGCTACGTGGCGCTCTTTGAGTGACGAATGTGGTTTCACATATGCGACTCGAAATTCTTCAGCTGGTAATTCCTGCTGGCTCCAGACGGGTGGGTCGGTAGTGAAACAATCCGATCACTACGACCTGCTCACTGCTTATTTAAAAAACCGCGGTCTGCAAACCGTTTGGCAAAGATCGAATTTCGTTGTCATTGCCGCGCAGTCGGCGCTGCCGGCGATCCTGCTGTCCAGCCCTACCGGGCCTGCCCAGCCGGCCGCGCGGGCGGTATCGGTCGCGATATCGGCACTGGGGCTCGTCGGCGCAACGCTGTGGCTGATCCGTTGGCCCAGCCGCCGAGAGTCGACCCTCTTCGCGTTTTCGGCAATGGCGGCCATCGCAGTCGGGTCCTTGTTCTTGTCCAACCCCTACACCGGTCTGATGGGATGCACGATCTTCGCGGTCCTCGGTGGCTTCATCGCGTACTTCCACTCGATTCGCCTCGTGCTGACCAACTTCGCCGTGGCGGCGACTTGCGCGGTGATCCTGGCGCATCGATTCATCGTGGAGACCGGCGATGTCGCCTTGATCTGCGCCGGGCTGATAACCGTTGCGGTGCTCAATCTCGGTGTGCCGTTTGGCATTCTGTCGTTGATGCATACGCTGCGCAACGACCTCCGAAGTTCTGACCGCGATTCACTCACCGGCTTGCACAACCGGCGCTCGTTCTACAACGCGGTGTCCGAGCTGATGGCGCTGCACGGCCGCCCGGCGGGAACGTATCTGGTGACGGCGGTGATCGACCTGGACAACTTCAAGCAGATCAACGACACCCAGGGGCATGCCGTCGGTGATCAGGCGTTGGTGGCAGTCGGCTCGGCTCTCGAGCAGAACTGCCGGCCGGCTGCAGTGATCGCTCGTATCGGCGGCGAGGAATTCGTCGTCGTCGATACCGCCGCCACGCCGCAGCACGCGAATATGACCGAAGGGCTCCGCCAGGCGGTAGCCGACGTTCCCTTCCCGATTACCGCCAGCATCGGGACATCCGCCATCGCACTGACAGAGCTGTCGGCGATACCCGACATGCAAGTCATCGATGACTTGATCGGAACTGCCGACGCCGCGATGTATGAGGCCAAACGCGCCGGGGGCAACCGGGTATCTCACTCCGCGGAATTGGAACCACGCGCCGCGCCCTGAAGCAGGCTGGTAGGTCAGGACTTTCACGTCGAAGTGATTGGGTCGTGGCGCGCCTTCGGGCGGGCCTAGATCATGAACGGATGACTCAGAGCGCAGCAAGCATCTACACCCAAATCGGCGGATACGAGGCTATCGAGTGCGTGGTCGCAGATTTCTACGACCGCGTGCTTGCCGACGACCAACTTTCAGCATTCTTCACCGGTACGAATATAAGCCGTCTGAAGGGTAAACAGGTCGAGTTTTTCGCTGCTGCGCTCGGCGGGCCCACGGACTACACGGGTGCATCGATGAAGCAAGTGCATCAGGGGCGGGGAATTGCCATGCACCACTTCGATCTAGTCGTTCAGCATTTGGTTCACGCGCTGACCACCGCCGGAGTTCCGCCGAGAACAATGGGGCAGATCATCGCTGCCGTTGCTCCGCTTGCCAGCGAAATTGCATCCGGTGGCGCCGAAAAAATTAGCTGAGTCGAGCACATCTACTTCGCAACGCTCAAGAGCCGCAGTCGGTTACGCCTATCTGCAGTGGATCAATTCCGCGTGGCGGGCAACATGAGATCTGCTCGGTGGTCGGAAATCTCTTCCAGTACGCCGTATGCGCGTGCCTCGCTGGGGGTGTGGCCGAAATTTTTCTTGAACACAGTGTTGAAGGTGCTTCTCGAACGAAAGCCGCAAGCGATGGCGACGCTGTCGATCGAAGTATTCGACGGCGACTGGCGCAGCAGGTCTGCGGCGCGAGTGAGCCGGGTTGAGCGGATCAGGTCGCTTGTCGTGGTCCCGGCCCGCTGAAGGGCCAGCTGGATTTGACGGACCGACCATCCCAACGAGTGGGCGACGCTACGTGGCGTGAGGTCTGGATCGCTTGCGTGCCGGGCGACATGCTCACGTACTGCCTGCTCGACCGAACCGAGAGTGTCCGGACCTCCGCCGCGACCGAGCATGCAAGTCGATAGCAGGTCACTGATGGTGGCGCAGGAACGCGAGAACTCGTAGTCGTCGAGGGTTTCATGCTGCCCGCTCAAGGTCGAGATCATCGCGCTGACCACGGAGCCGAGCCCACCTCGAAAGTCCATGGCGACCGGGCCGCGCGGCATGTTGGTGGGTCTGCGGGCGTCCGCGACATCGAACGTCCAGCCCCGCGCCCAGGAACGATGGTGGATCCGAAGAGCGCGAGACTTGCTGAGCAGAAGTGCCTGGCCCGGCTGCAGACGTACCTGGACGCCGTCCTGCTCGATGTCGATGACTCCGGTGCGGGCGATGAACAACATGCTTCCGCGATCACCGTCGGCGCGCACGTCGGCGGCTGTCTTTACGTAGTGCAAGCCCTCTGACCAGAAATCGACCAGTAGGTAATCACCGTCGCGCTGAACGATGCTGCCCGCTCTGAACATCGCCTTGTCGGGAAAGAGGAAGTGCAATGAACCGTGATTCGCACAGACGTGGTCGACCCAGTAGCCGGCCGGATCGTCGAGCGCTTTGCGGGTGTCGCTGCGCTCAACTGCGTACGTAGTCAGTGTGGGCCGACGCCTTTTCTTGACGTCGACTTGATTCCCTATGTTCATAGCAGGCCCTAAATCATCTCTCTCGACGTGCGTGCAGCCAACTGACAACCAGTATGACGTCGGCAGCCCAACCCATAGTGGGTGCAGCTCAACCACCCTCAGAGCAACCGCGTTTCGTGTTAGCGCCGTCACGTCGGCAAATATTTCCGACGACACGGGTCATTCCCATTCGCGCGGGGTCATCCGTTGCGTTGTGCGCAGGAAGAACCGTCGCTCCGCGGCGCATTCAGCGTGGGTTGTGCCTCAAGTGGTTAGGCAGGGTGGCCCACCCGGTGGGCACATCGATGGTAAGTGCCAAGTGCACAAAACGGTGCACAGCGACGGTCGAGACCCGTTCGGGGTTCCATCGCAACACGTACGGCACGAGTTGGATGGGTATCACGCGCCGCATCGGGGCGGTCATCTCGGACCCGGCAACAGAGCCCGTCGTGAGGATCCAATCGACGTCCGGCTGCGCCGTCCACTGACAAGCGGACAAATCGGAATCTAAGAGCTCGATAGTGTGCGGTGATACCCCGGCAGCCTCAAGGGCCTGCCGTTCGGCTAGCGCCCATGCCGGGAACAGTGCCTCACTATGAATGCCGAGCGTCTCGCCCGCCAATTCGGCCAGAGCTACCGTCTCGCGGATGGCAAGGCGGTGATTCGTCCTCAGTCCGATTAGCAAGATCTCGCCGCAGAATACTTCTGCTACGACTCCGGGGAGATCTGGCACCAGTCCGCAGGTGATTGCGACATCGACTGTCCCCTCGGCGACAGCACGGTTGAGGTCGGTCAGCCACATCCGCTGAATAACAAGGTCGACGTCGGGTGCCTCGGAGCGCAGGGCTTGCGCAAGGTGGGGTGCGAGAAGCCGCCCGACCGGCGGCGTGATACCCAGCTGCACGGTGCCGGCGTCGCCCTGGGCCAATCGATGTACCGCGGCGGTGGCAGCGGCGGCCTCATCGAGAACGACTTTGGCGGGGTCGAGCAACTCCGCTCCGGCGGGGGTCAAGGCGACTCGGCGGGTGTTGCGCGTTAACAGCGCCGCACCCAGCTCGCGCTCTAAACGCCGGATCAGATCGCTCAGCGTTGGTTGCCCCATGTGCAGCTTTTGTGCAGCGCGACCGAAGTGCAGCTCCGTAGCCACAGCAACGAAGGCCTCAAGCTGTCGCAGCTCCACTCGCAAATACTAACCACGCTAGAAGTAAACATTCTGGATTAATCGGCGGCGGCGATCACAGCAATCCGAAATTGGCCCTTTATCCGATCGGCGAGGCAACGCAGTCTGTATCCAAACCCATTGACGGCGACGAGGGAAGTTGCATAACCGTCCGCATGGTCCGTTTCTCCCTGACGGCCCATGTAGCCAAGGAGCTATACCGTGAAATACGACCCCATCGACACCGCCGTAGTTGTCATCGATCCGCAGAACGACGTGCTCTCCCCGTCGGGCAGGAATTGGGATGTATTGGGCGCCAGTGTAACTGAGAATAGGACGGTCGAGAACCTCGTCGAAATCTTTATAGCCGCCGCCGCGGGCGGCTACGCCGTGTTTATCTCTCCGCACTACTTCTATCCGACCGACCACCGTTGGTTGTTTAACGGTCCGTTGGAGGCAGATGAACTTCGCACCAGCACATTTGCACGCGTTGGTCCGCTGCGCCTTGACGGCTTCGTTGATTCGGGTGCCGATTGGCTCGACCAGTTCAAGCCGTTCATCGAGGACTCAGCGACCGTCGTCGCCAGTCCTCACAAAGTGTGGGGACCGCAAACCAACGACTTGGTGCTGCAACTGCGCAAGCGACGGATCGACAAGGTGGTCCTGTGCGGCATGCTCGCCAATATCTGTGTGGAATCGCACCTACGGGATTTGCTCGAGCAGGGATTCGAAGTAGCCGTGGTCCGCGATGCTACCGCCGGCCCCCGGCACCCGACCCACGGAGACGGCTACCGGGCTGCCTTGGTCAACTACTCATTTCTCGCACATGCCGTTCCGTCTACCGCCGAGGCGGTCGCGGCCATGGCAAACGAGAGCCAACGTGCGCCGCACGGCGCGGCGGCGTCAGCAATGCGAGCCGGCTGCATCCAAATGAGAGGACCGCGATGAAGTCTTTGGATCTAACTAGTAGTGAGACTGCGGATTTCAGCCGGGGCGAAGTTTATTTTATTGGTAACGCCACCACCTTGATCCGTTTCGGCGGACTGACTGTGCTGACTGATCCCGCCTTTCTACACAAGGGTGAGCATGTCTTTTTGGGCCATGGGATTTGGGCCCGGCGCGAGGTCGAGCCGGCGTGTCAGATCTCAGACCTGCCCCCGATAGACCTAGTCGTCTTATCCCACTACCACGGTGACCATTTCGATGACGTCGCCGCTCGTGAACTCGACAAGACTCTGCCTATCGTGTCGACGGCTGACGCAGTCGACAAGCTGACTGCGTTGGGCTTCACGCACGGCTACCCGCTAGAAACTTGGGAATCACTGGTGGTCCGCAAGGGCGATGCGGAGCTGACGATAACCGCCATGCCGGGCAAACACGCCACAGACGACGCCGTTGACGAACTACTGATGCCCGTTAACGGGCATCTGCTCGATTTCAACCGTGGCGGCGATCATCTCTACCGTCTCTACATCACCGGCGACACCATGCTCGTCGACGACCTCGAGGACATCCCCCGTCGCTACCCCGACATCGACCTCGGACTGATTCACGCCGGTGGCACCACCTTCCTTGTCACAGTCGTCACGATGACCGGCGAGCAGGCGGTGCGAGCGGTTGAGATCACGCGGCCCCACACCGCGATCCCGATCCACTACAACGACTTCTCAGTGTTTATGTCCGGACTTGACGACTTCAAGAAGGCTGCCGAAGCCTCAACCGCAAGTACGCAATTCGTCTATCTCTCCCATGGTGAGACTTACACGTTCACGCCCACTGGCTAGAGGGCCGTCATCTGCGGGCCGGCCCCTCCAGCAGACAGCGGGCCGGCTTCGCTATGCCGGCTGGAGGCTCCCAGTAGTCGGGCCGAACACTTCTAGTGGATGTTTTCCTTCGGTACGCCCTGCGCGATCAGCGCGTCGCGGACGGCGGCCATGAAAGGTAAAGGGCCACATAGGTAGGCGCGTGTGCCGGGCTCGATCGGCAACGCGTCGAGATCGACCCGACCTAGACGCACGCTGCCGTCGGGCTGCCGTTCACCGAGGTCCTCGTAGAACCGGTGCAGCCGTGCATGCGGCAGTTGTTTGACCAATTCGATCAGCTCGGCCCGGTGAGCGTGACCGGCGGCCGACCGATCGGCGTGCAGCACGGCGACGCTGCGGGTACTGGATGTCGCCGCAAGATGGTTAAGCGTGCCGATGATCGGCGTGCTGGAGCAGCGCTTCGACCGCTATGGATTGGGGCTCGGCGACACGCGTTATGCGGCAGTCATCTTGCAGCCGGACGTCGGTCTGTCCCAGATCTCCAAAGACGAGAGCCCAGAAATCCTCAAGCGGCTCCAAAGCCAAGCGGCCAGATTCTCGCACGTGGGGTTCTCGATGAGGTGATTCATCAGGTTGCGGTCGAGCTGATTGATCAAGGGTCTTACCGCGGCGTCGATTGCGGCGAAGTCGACAACGAATCCGCTGTGTGGATCGGGGACTCCCTTGACTCCCACGATCAGCGTGAATGTGTGGCAGTGCAGGTTTGCGCCTTTATGCCCTTCGGCCACATGTGGCAGGTAATCGGCCGCCTCGAACGTGAACTTTTTGAATACCTCTATTGCAGAGTTTGGTCGCTGCCCCGCATTCTGGGCGAAGGTCGACTCCTGCGCATGCGTCCAGATGAGCGGTTCGCTTTCTACCACTGCTGTGGTCGTGCCGCCGCCATGTGGATCGATTTCGAGGATACTCTGCAACATACACATACTTTGCCGCAGCGAAGTGGCGTTGTCTGTCCCCCATCCGTTGGGTTCCCCCGTCCCCCGGTTGGGGTACCGTCCTCGATCGGGGTCGCGGGTATCCATTGATTGACGGATATTGGATTCGCGCTTTTCTTCCGGTCAACCGTCCGATAAGCATCACAAAAGCGATCTTTAAAGCGCTGCCGGGTGAACCCTCGACGGCTGTGCGAATGAATTTCGAGCAACTGACATTGCAGCTGTGGCCTAGATGAGCCTGTCCTTGCAACCCTTGTTCGCCGAACCGGCTTTCGTATGCCAGCGTACTTAGCGTTGCGCTTGCGTATCCGACGCAGGGTCGCCGCGCCGCTGCCGGGCAACTAAACGTGGTGTCACGTAGCCAGGAAATGCGCGTCCTGGATACCGGCGTTCTGGCACGGCAACATTCAAGATGTGAGTGAGTACCAGTTAGCATCCAGAGCGTGCGCCGGGGCCAGAGCCGCCGCCGCCTGGCCGGGCATTTTTCCGAGATCCCCACGCCGTCGTCACTGACTGCGATGGCCCGACAGCGAAGCGTGTCATCGACCGGTCTCGCCTTCGATGTTTGCCCGGGCCTGCCCATCTACCGGCTGGATGTGCATGATTATCTTGTCTGGGCAGCCAATGCCGGCGTTGATCGGTGACGATGCAGCCGCCGAAGTTTATGCCACAAGGGATTTGCGTATCGCGGGGGCGATAGCGCCGAGCGGTTCGGCAACGCGTGTTTCCGGAGGCTACCGGGTGAGTGGTCAGTGGCAATGGAACAGCGGCGGTGTGCACAGCAATTGGGTTGCCGTGGGGGCCTTGACAACTGAAGAAGGTCCAGTACATCGAATCTTTTTGATTCCGGTTTCACAAACCGTGCAGCTCGATACCTGGCATGCCGCCGGTTTGGCCGGGACGGCGTCTAACGGTATCCGTATCGACGATGTCTTTGTGCCGTCCTCACGTACGTTGCCGCTCGAGCAGATGATGGACGGACATTTCCCACAACGTCGCTACAGCGCAAACCCGTACTTCAACCGTCCCTGGGTGATGCTAGCCAACTTCAGCGCCGGAGCGACGATGCTGGGTATGGCCCGCGGCGCAATGGACGTCTTCATGGACGCCTTGCCAACCAGGGGACCGGACACCGCGTTCCTGTGAACATCGGCCTGCGCGTTGCACGCGATCACATGACTTCAGCAGCAATAGTTTTCAGCGTGGGCCGCTATGTTCCGAGCTGCGGGACGACGGAAGTCCTACGCGCTTCTGATACGGCGACTAGGCTACGGCCTTCGCGGATTTCATTCACCTGGTTGATATGTCAACTTGCTGGGCTACGATGGGCGCGTGGCTGACGAACCATGGCTCAGTGCCGAGGAGCAGCAGGCCTGGCGAGCTTTCACGGAGATGCGGCATATCCTGGAACGGCATCTGGAGCGGCACTTACAGCGTGAGTTCGGCCTGTCCGACCCCGATTTCGAGATACTGGTCAACCTCTCCGAATCCCCAAAGGGACGGCTGCGCGCGTTCGAACTAGGCGGGGCGACACAATGGGAAAAGAGCCGGATGTCGCATCACCTGAGCCGGATGGAAAAACGAGGACTGATCCGCCGGAAAGCCTCCGGTGCGCGCTATCCGGATATCGTTTTGACCAAGGCCGGACGGGATGCCATCGAGGCTAGTGCACCGGCCAACGCGGTCCGCGTGCGGAGGTTCTTCATCGACATACTTGGGCCCGACCGTCTCGCGATGCTGCGAGAAGCCGCAGACGACGTGCTCGCCGCTATCGAAGAACACCAGCAACGCGACTGCCCGCCCGAAATCAGCGGTTGCTGAGGCTATTCAGCCAGATGCGGTGTACCCAAGTGGCGCCGCTACGTCAGCGAACCGTAGCCGTCGCGCAGCTAGGAAGTATGCAGCCTGAATAGGCGCCGAAGACCGCAGCATTATCGAAGGGATGAAACTGCCGATGACGACTATTCGTCCTGCGGGGCGTTGGCTGAACTTGGATTGGGTGCTTCCGATTATCCAGCTAGGCTCGGTCTCCGGGCTCACCCAGGTTGACATATCAACCTTCTGAAAGGTAATTTCGGATTGCCAAGTTGACATATCAACCCGAAAGCCGACGAGGATGCAATGCCTAAACGACGGTCGATCGCGCCGGACAATGCTTATGCGGCATTGCAAGCTTGATGCGGAGTCCGCGCGTGATCCCGTCGCGCCGCACCCATGTGCCATGCAAGTTAGTCAACATGATTTCGTTATGATGCTCGGCCGCGCAAGGTAGCCCGGGGAAGATGCAGGGTCAGCAGGCAGCCGATGGACGTCCGATTGGCGAGACCACTTTGGCGCAGTTTCTGCGTGCTCGCCGAGGTCGAGTCCGGCCCACCGATGTCGGTCTGACTATCGGCGGACGACGCAGGGTCGCCGGACTCCGCCGGGAGGAAGTGGCAGTGCTTGCCGGTATCGGCACCGACTACTACCGACGCCTTGAGCAAGGCCAAGAAGACAATCCGTCAGATCGGGTGCTCGACGCTATCGGCAGGGCGCTGCAACTCGATGACGACGCCTTGGCGCACATGCGAAACCTGGTGCACCACAACTCTGTTGCCGGGCATGTGGAACCGCTGCAGGAGCCGCATCATGCAATCGGGGTCCTACTTGACGGCTGGTCGCTGACGGCCGCGCTTGTCGTTGACCCCGGCATGACCGTGGTCAGCGCGAACAAGCTTGCCCAAGCGCTCTGCCCGCATCTTGGGGTCGGGGCTAACACCGTGCGGGCCTTCTTTGTCGAGCCACAGATGCGAAGTTTCTACCGTAACTGGGAGACGCTGACTGCATGGTGTGTCTCGTTTATCCGCGCGATGCTTGGCCAACGTCGTGATCCGGCTCTGATCAGCCTGGTCGACGAATTGAGAACCCGCAGTGCACGGTTCCGTCAGTTGTGGGCTGAGCATGACGTCACACAGGAGACTCCTGGCGTGATGCTGATCAATCACCCGCAGGTAGGGCCCCTGGATCTCAACTACCAGCAGATGCTGTTGCCGCGGACCGGCCATTGGCTCGTCACGTACTGGGCTGAACCCGGGTCCGCATCCGAAGCCGCCCTTCGGCGTCTGGCCAGTAGCTAACCGGGGCTGTGGCACAGCCAGGAATTGTTCGGCCTGGTTAGACACCGAAGGCCGCTGCAGTATCGGAGTATGAGCCTCAACGAATCCGCACATCGACTTGGGCTTGAAAGGTCTGTGCCAGAAGAGAATTCACCACATCCCAGCCGATCGTACATCCGGCATCCGCGCGACCTGTACCGCTGGCTGTGTGCGGAGGCGCCGGTCCAGCGCGTGGTGATGTGGGACGGGAGGCCCGCATGGCTGGTAACTCGATACGTCGAGGCAAAGGCAGTATTGAACGATCCACGGCTCCGCAGGAACGGGTATCAGCTAATGGATCTGTTGCCTTCGTCCAGCTATGGTCCTCGCTGGTCACTGGTGAACAGCCACATGCAGCAGCAAGACCCACCGGAGCATGCGCGGCTACGCAAACTGATTACCACCGCACTCACGCCCCACAGTGTTCAGAAGATCCAGCGCGACATCATCCGGATCGCTGACGAATTGCTTGATGGTGTTGCGGTTGCCGCCGCAGCCGGCGGCACGGTCGACTTGGTGCAGTTGTACGCCATGCCACTGGCGCTCCGGGTCATCAGCAAATTACTAGGCGTGCCGGCCGGCGAGGCCGAAGACTTTCGGATACGCATCGAACCATTACTCACCAGCACCGGGGCCCCTATCCTGGGCGCGATCGAGTACATCGTGGCCGACTTGTTGGACGGGTTGATCGCACAGAAGCGCGTACGGCCGGAGGGCGACCTGTTTAGTGCATTAGTGCATATGTCCGACGGAGAAGAGCAGCTGTCTCATGATGAGCTGGTTTCGGCGGGGCTCCTGCTGGTCCTGGCGGGATACGACACTAGCGTGCACCTTATCTGCAATGGCATTCGCGCATTGCTGCGCAACACATCTCAGCTGATGGCAGTGCGTACTGATCCATCACTGCTATGCGGCGCGGTGCAGGAATTCTTGCGGTTTGAAAACCCGCTCAATGTCGCTACCGCCCGTTTCACTACCGAAACCGTGTACATCGGCGACGTCGAGATACCACCGGGTCAACTTGTGCTCGTGGGTCTGTTGCGCTCGAATGACGGCTGCCTCGGAGCATGGCTGGCCCGGCTCGAGGGCGAGATTGCAATCGGCCGTTTACTTGATCGATTTGGGCGAATTACGTTGGTCGACAACGCTCTTCTGCGTTACGGAGAGCGAGCCGTGATGCCTGGACTTACTACCCTTCCGGTTCGTGTCGGCGCATAGCCCTCACCAGTTGCAACCTAAAGGAACTGCATGTCATGCGACGAAATCCATTCCCGCCAGTATCAGGGAAACATGAAAGTCGAGAGATCGGCATCATTGTGGGCTGCTTGCTTGCACCCGTAGCGACACCGGCGCTCATATGGGCGAGCTTCGCCACGGGTCTTCGTCTCGGGCATGTCATGCTGACGCTGTCCGTCGCCGTCGTGACATCAAATACGGTGTGGTGCACCAGCAGTCGTGCCCTTGCGCAAGATAAATATTGCCAGAATGGGCACATTAGAGAGCGAGATTGCCAATGACCGAAAAAGGGCCTTCTGACCGAACGTAGACCACAACACAACGCCACTCAGGAGAGAGGGAAACCGGGATGGGCATGCTGGATAACAAGGTTGCGTTTATCACTGGAGCAGCGCGGGGGCAGGGACGTAGCCACGCCATCCGGCTCGCGGAAGAGGGCGCAGATATCATCGCCATCGATCTATGCGGACAAATTGACTGCGTTCCGTATCAGATGGGCACGGTCGATGACTTGGAGTGCACAACAAAAGCGGTTGAATCGCTTGGCCGGAGGATCGTCGCCAAAACGGCTGACGTTCGTGACGTATCGGCATTGCAGAAGGTCGTGTCCGAAGCAACGCGCGACCTCGGCGAGATCAGCATCGTCGTAGCCAATGCGGGGATTGCGGCGGTCGGCACCAAAGACCCCAATCCTGACACGGTGTTCCGAGACGTCATCGACGTCAACCTTATCGGCATATGGAACACCGTCATGGCTGCCGCTCCTGGTATGCGTGCAGCAGGCAAGGGCGGATCGATTGTGCTCATCAGCTCCACTCAGGGACTCAAGGGCACCGGTGGTGACGGTACTGCCGCGAACGCCGGCTACGTCGCGGCCAAACATGGTGTCGTGGGCCTAATGCGCTCGTTCACGCACTGGCTAGCGAAGGACAACATCCGCGTCAATAGCGTGCATCCGACGGGAGTTGAAACACCAATGATCGCGAATGAGGCGGTTAGCACATACTTAGCGAACAATCCGGAGGTCGCGCAAGCAACCGTAAATCTTCTTCCCGTTCCGTTTGTCCAGCCTGCGGACATCAGTGATGCAGTCCTTTGGCTGGTCAGCGATCGCGCCAAATACGTTACCGGAGTGACGCTTCCGGTTGATGCGGGCTTCTGTGCTCGGTAGCGGCCTGCATTCGGACCAGGAACCTGGTCAAAGCCTCCTCTCGAAAGGCATCAAGTGAAATCGCAACTCTGCGCGGCTAAGCCGGACGTTGACCTGATCGACGGTGAATTTTACGCGAACGGGTCTGCACGGGATACGTATCGATGGATGCGGGCCAATCAACCGGTCTTTCGCGATCGCAACGGACTGGCGGCGGCGACGACGCATCAGTCAATTATCGATGCCGAGCGGAATCCGTCGGTATTTTCCAGCGCCGGAGGGATCCGGCCAGAATATCCAGGAATGTTTTACATGCTCGATCTGGATGACCCCGCACACTTGTTGCGCCGCAAGCTTGTAAGTACCGCCTTCACCCGTAAGGGTGTGCTCGGCAAGGAACCCTCCGTCCGTCGGCTGTGCGACCACTTGATCGATGCGATCTGTGAACGTGGGGAATGCGATTTCGTCCGCGATATCGCCGCACCGCTACCGATGGCGGTGATCGGCGACATGCTTGGGGTGGTACCCGAGGATCATGACATGTTGCTGAGATGGTCCGACGACCTGATGACCGGACTCAGCTCAGCCGCTGACGGTCAGAAAATGCAGGCGATGCTAGGAGCGTTCGGCGCATACACCTCCTACACCATGGACATCATTGCGAAACGTCGCGCCGAGCCCACCGACGATCTCTTCAGTGTTCTGGTCGATGCCGAAGTCGAAGGGCAGCGAATGACTGATGACCAAATCGTCTATGAGACACTGTTGATCCTCATCGCTGGAGATGAGACAACGCGGCATACGTTGTCCGGCGGCATCGAACAACTGTTGCGACATCGTGAGGAATGGGGCCGATCGGCCTCCGATGTCGGCCTGCTTCCGGGTGCGATCGAAGAAATGTTGCGCTGGACCTCGCCCGTCAAGAACATGTGTCGCACGCTGACAGCCGATATCGAGTTTCACGGCACGCCCCTGTGGAAGGGCGAGAAAATCATGCTGATGTTCGAGTCGGCCAATTTCGACGAATCCGTATTCGGCGACCCTGACAACTTTCGCATCGATCGAAATCCCAACAACCATCTTGCGTTTGGCTTCGGAACACACTTCTGTCTGGGAAACCAGCTTGCGCGACTGGAGCTTTCGGTGATGACCAAACGGCTGCTGCAGCGGTTGCCCGACCTGCGCCTGGCCTTCAGCGCTGAAGCACCACTGCGGGCCGCCAACTTTGTCTCGGGGCCGGAGTCGATGCCGGTGGTATTCACACCGACCCCTGCCATCGGCACTTCGTAGCACGTCCAACATCGTCTCCGGCGAGCATCAGGGTGACTTGCCCAGAGTGAAAGGAACTCTCGTGTTAGTCCGATTCGGTTTGGTCGGCGGCGAGCAACTCCGACATTCCGGCAATCACCCAGCCGAGCTGCATGTCGAACGCTGCGCGACTGCGGTCATCGGAAAGCCCCGCCTCGACGGCCGCGTCGTGCAGCGCCGAGTTCGACTCCGCCGACGCGGTCCAGGCCATCGAGGGCGCGGAGGCATCGAGTGCAGCGCCCAAACACAGCACATCGAGGGCCGACACCGAAAGCACGATTGACCTGGCGCTGAACCCGGTGTTGGTCAGTTTGGTTGCAAGAGAATCGTATTGGCGCAATGTCGTGGGATTGCTGACTGCCTGTCCCACCAGTGCCGGGATTGCGCCGGGATGGCGCGCGAACGCGTCGCGATAACTGCCGGCCCATCGACGGACCATTTCTTCCCAATCGCCGGGATCGCCGCATTCCCAGTCGGCGATCACCGCGCGGACCCCTTCGAGCACACCGGTTCTGCCTTTGACGTGGTGATACACCGACGACACGCTGACCCTTAATTCACGTGCCAGCTCCGGCATGTTGAGGCTGCCGGTCTGGTCGAGTTGGTTGAGCGCCGTCCGGTAGATCAGATCGGGGGACAGGATGGGTTTCGATGGCCGTGCCACGGATTCGCCTCCTTTCGGTCGGTTAGTCGTGGGATCGATGCGCTACTTCGGCCGCCACCACCGTCAGCGGGACCACGCTTTCGGCGAACTCGTCGGGCGGCACCTGTACCGGATCCAACGCGAAGGCCGATAGGTCGGCCCGTCGTCCGGGTGCAATCATTCCGGCCACCGAAGAGAGGCCGGCTGCGGCAGCGGCGTGTGTGGTGTATCCCTCGAGTGCCATGAGTGCGGTGAGCTTCTGCTGTCCGCCGATCGGTGCGTCATCGGGGTGGCCGTGTCTGCGCCGCAGCTGCGCGTCGGCGATGATGCCTCGCGGGTCGTAGGGCGCCACCGGCCAATCGGAACCGAGGGCCACCCGCGCTCCTGCTTCGCGAAGATCGCGGATCCGGAACCCTTGGTCGGCTCGGTCGGCGCCGAGTCGGGTCGACCAGTTGTCGCTGTGGTCGGCGCGGGTGTAGAGGGTGCAGTGAGTCGGCTGCATGCTGGCGGTGACGTCGAGGTGACGGAAGCGTGGTAACAACTCATCGGGGATGGTCTCGATGTGCTCGATCCGGTGCGGGACCTGTCGAGGCGACGTCTCGGTGGCTCGCGCTGGGATGCCGGAGAGCGCATCGAGCACATACCGCACGCCGGCGTCGCCGATCGCATGGGTCACGGTCGGTACGCCGGCCGCCGCCAGATAGCGAACGCAATCGATGTACTCGTCGGGGTCGGGCCAGAACGGCGCGGTCGACTCACCGTGGCAGTCGGGATGATCGAGCCAAGCCGTGCCGGCGTCGATGGTGCCGTCGATCATGAACTTCGCGCCCTCCACCTGCCAGCGGTCACCGCGCATTCGCTGTAGGTCGATAACGTGATCCAGGAACTCACGTTTGGAGCCGGGCATGCACATCGGCGCGAACCTCAACCGTAGCGGCAGCGGTGTATCACCCGGCAGGGATGCCATCACTTCGTCGGCGCGGCCGTCGAAGTCCATCGCGTTGCCGGCGGTCAGGCCGGTGGCGGCCATCGCGGCCAGCAGTGCCTGCAGACGCGACTGAGCTTCGGCCACAGACGGTTGGGGCATCACATTCCGGACCAGGTCGTAGGCCGGTATCTCAAGCAGATGCCCGGTGGGGCGACCCTCATCACACACCACCGCCGCCGCCCCGTCGAATCGCATCGCGCCGCGAATCCCTGCCAGGTGTAGCGCTGCCGGTGTGGCGATCACCGAATGCCCGTCGAACAGGATCAGCAAGGCGGGGATATCTCCGACCGCGGCGACGATCGGTACCGATGTGATCGGCTGTCTCCCAAATGCATTGGGATCTAGTCCCCACCCCTGCAGCCACTCCTGGTGCGGCTGCGCGATCCGGTAGGCACGAAGCTCGTCGACCAGCTCGTCGAGCGTGCGCACTGCGGAAAGGTCCGCACCGTTGGCCATGGTGACGCCGAGCATCGGGTGGATGTGCCCGTCGACGAACCCGGGGTGACCGTGGCCGAACCCAGGTCGATCACCTCGGAGCCAGCCGATCGCCAGCCTCTCGCGTCGGCGCGGTCGCCGACGGCAGTAATGACCCCACCGCTCATGGCGACTGCTTGCGCGTGTGGGTGCGCGGGGTCCATCGTGCGGATGCGATCGGCAAGGACGATGAGGTCGGCGCCGTTCGGCGCGCTCATCGGTGCAAGCACGGATGTCGTGCCGGTCATGGGGCTCCTACGTGGCCGAAATCGAATCGGTTTCGGTTAGTGTGCGACACGGATGCCAATTTCGCAGCAGCCTCGTCATCGCAC
This sequence comes from Mycobacterium montefiorense, assembly GCF_003112775.1. GTDB lineage: Bacteria > Actinomycetota > Actinomycetes > Mycobacteriales > Mycobacteriaceae > Mycobacterium > Mycobacterium montefiorense. The sequence continues at coordinate 70,253 of NZ_BFCH01000020.1, forward strand.
CCATCCCGTTCGCTTGGATGACAAGGCGAGCGTTTCGGCGAGACCTTCGGCCGCGGTTGGCCTTTGAAATCTCAGCAAAGGCGGCGAGGTGGGCGCAGTCAGAATCCTTTGGTGGGTGCCTCTACCGGAACTGACCTGTGCCCCTGTTCAGAGTCGGTTGATGGGTGACGTTTCTGTTTCGGTTGATCCTTGACACTCGTGTTGTGTTTTAGGTGCCTGCGCTGGTGCGCAGGGCCCGTTTGTTTCGTACCTCTCCGGTGCTGGTTCGGGCGGCGGTTTTGACTAGATCGTCGCCGATGAAAAAGCGGAGTAGGTCGCCGTCGAC
>NZ_BFCH01000020.1:70814-71160 GCF_003112775.1 Mycobacterium montefiorense
CGTGGACATCACAGCGGGCACCGCCATGGTGACGGCCGATGCAGACCTGCTGCCAGGACACGCACACAATGCCGTTGGAACACACCCGTCGGCTGACCCAGTTATCACCGCTGCGGTCGGCCGCTGGCGGCGCCGTTGTTGATGCGGATGGCATCGTGGCTGCTGCGGTGAATCGTTGCGCCGGGGTGGCCATGTCCAGCGACTGATGCGGGCGGGCGGTGTTGTAGTAGTCCACCCACTCATCGAGAGCCTGCTGAGCCGTCTTCAGGCTGGTGAAAGCTGGCCTGTTGCTAAGGAATTCAGCACGCATACTGCGGTGGAAACGCTCAATCTTGCCCGTGGTCGT
>NZ_BFCH01000021.1 GCF_003112775.1 Mycobacterium montefiorense
CCGCAAGGCCGGCCACCGCAACCACCGGGACGGCCACCCCAACAGCCGCCGCCCCCGCCGGGTCGGCCACCGCAACCGCGGCCGAACGTCCAGGCGCATCAGCCCGGCCCCCCACCGCCGCAGCCCAGCCAACCTCAGCAGGAGTGGCCCACCACCCAGCTGTCCACGTCGTCACCGTCGAACGACACACCGCCGACCACCAAGAAGCGAGGCTTTTTCGGCAAGAAGCGGTCCATCGCCTTGATCCTCGGCATCGTGCTGGCCGTCGTGGTCGCCGCTTTGGTCGGCGGCGAGTTCTATGCCCGCAACCAGGCGCGCAGCAGGGTGTCGAACGCGGTGCAGTGCGAGGTTCAGGACAGCGCGACCGCCTCCTTCGCCACGGCGCCGCCGGTGCTGTGGCAGTTCATCACCAAGCATTACCCCGACATCGCCGTCGAGACCGGGGGCAACCAGGTCCGCGACGCCAAGGGCATGAAAATCAGCATCGACATCCGCAATATGCGGTTGAACAACGCCAACAACTCCGCGGGCACCATCGAGTCGGTGAAAGGCACCATCACCTGGTCGAAAGACGGCATCAAGCAGTCGATCCAGGACGCCATCCCGATGATCGGCAGTCTGGTCACCGGCGAGGTGACCACCAACCCCAGCGACGGCACCGTTTCGCTGAAGGGCCTGCTAGACAGTGCCACCCTGAAGCCGCAGATCGTGAACAACGGGGTCTCGTTGCAAGTGGTCAGCTTGAGCGCGCTGGGCTCGGATATGTCGACGGACAGCGTGCAAACCCACCTGGACGACCTCACCTCGAAGGCGACCAAGGACTATCCGCTGGGTATCCACGCCGACAGCGTCAAGGTCACCGATAGCGGTATCGAGGCGACGTTCTCTGCCAGCAACGCCACCATCCCGGCCGGCGGCGGCAAGGACGCCTGCTTCGTCAACTACTGACCACACCGACTTCCTGTAAACCGTTGTCGGACAGTATCTTTCCTACTTACGGGCGGCCCGTGCGTTCGCGATGCTTGCACCCCGGCCAGCAGCATGGCCGGCGCTGCCCTTCTTCTAGCTCTTCTTGGGTCCGGCGAATGCGGCGTTGTCGCGTTGCCTGTTGCTTGGCGTCCTCCACCCAGCAGATGAACTCGTTGCGCGCCAGCGGCGTGATGTCCTGCCATGCGGCCAGTGCGGTCGAATTGCCAATCAGTGCCTCACGCAGGTCCGCGGGCAGCTTGTGCACTACCCCGCCGGCTACTTGGTTGCCGCTCACCCGGTCAGATTAGCCACCGATTACCACCCCAGCGTGTACTGCCACACCAGGCCGTGGTTGCCCTTCGTCATCCGGTCGCACTTCACCATGTGCCAGCAACAGGTCTCTACGAATTCTTGGAGCGCGGCCCCCAAGTACCCTTGACCTCGCCCGATGACGTCGCCGACCGCGGAGGTGCCCAATGGCCCAGTCCGATTTCGTCCTGTTCAGCGTGGACAAACGCGTCGCGCTCATCACCGTCAACGACCCCGACCGGCGCAACGCACTGACGGGCGAGAGCTCGGCACAGCTGCGCGCCGCCGTCGAGCGGGCCGAAGCCGATCCCGGCGTGCACGCCGTCGTGGTCACCGGGGCGGGCAAGGCGTTCTGCGCCGGCGCTGACCTGAGTGCCCTGGGCGCTGCGGGTGCCGGAGCAGCAGAGTCGGGACTGCAACAGCTCTACGACGGCTTCATGGCCGTGGGGAGTTGCACCCTGCCCACCATCGCCGCCGTCAACGGCGCGGCGGTCGGCGCGGGGCTGAACTTGGCGCTGGCCGCTGACGTGCGCATCGCCGGACCCGGCGCACTGTTCGACCCTCGTTTCCAGAAGCTGGGGCTGCACCCCGGCGGCGGCGCGACCTGGATGCTGCAGCGGGCGGTGGGTCCGCAAATCGCTCGCGCGGCCCTGCTGTTCGGCATGCGCTTCGACGCCCAATCCGCGGTGCGGCACGGGTTGGCGCTCAGCGTTGCCGACGATCCCGTCGCCGCGGCATTGGAGCTCGCTGCCGGACCCGCATCGGCTCCGCGCGAGGTGGTGCTGGCCACCAAGGCCAGCATGCGCGCGACGGCCAGCCCGGGGGCCCTCGACAACGAGCACCACGAATTCGCGATGCGCATCGAGCTAGGGCCGCAGGTGTCCTCGATCCAATCACCGGAATTCGCCGACCGGCTGGCCGCCGCCCGGCGCAAGTAGGGCCTAACTATTCGCGATCGTCTCGGGCTGAGCCCTCACCCGAAACCCGGGGTCCAGGCGGCGGACCGCAACGATGAAAGTCACGGCAATCAGCGGAGCGAGAGCGCCGTAAATCGCTGCGGGGGTTGCCATTTCGACGCTATTGAGCAGTTGTGGGCTCAGCGCCACGCTTAGCGCCACCACGGTGTTGTGCAGGCCCACTTCCAGGCTGACGGCAATCGCCTGTGGTGGACCCAGGCGCATCACGCGTGGCACCAGGTAGCCGACCGTCAGGCTGACGGCGCAAAAGGAGACGATCGCCCCGCTCAGCACACCGAAGTTGTGCCACAGCGTCATTCGTCCCCCGGCGATGGCGGCGACGACGGCGAGGATCAGCAGCGCGGCCGCCAGTATCTTGACGGGCCGTTGCAGTCGCCGGGCTAGCTCGGGGAACCGGTGGCGTACCGCGATGCCGATCGCGGTGGGGATCAGCACCAGGGCGAAAACCATAAGGAACTTGTCCAGTTGCAGCGGGATGAATCGCCCTTTGCCGAGAAACCAGGTCATTGCCCCCGCCAGGATCGCCGGTAGGGCGACGACCGACAGCGCGGCGTTGATCGCGGCAAGAGTGAGGTTGAGCGCCAGATCCCCGTTGAACAGGTGGCTGAGGATGTTCGCCATCGTCCCGCCCGGGGTGGCGGCCATCAGCATCAGGCCGACCGCCAGGTGCGGCTCGAGGTGAAAGGCCTCGGCGATCAGCAGACACAGCGCCGGCAGGACCAACGACTGGCAGATCAGCGCAACCGTCAGCGGTCGACGCAGGGTGGCAGCTCGCTTGAAGTCGGCCACGGTCAGTGTCAGACCGAGAGCGAGCATGACCACAGCGGCGACCAACGGGAAGTACTGGTTGCCCATAACGCTCCACGGTGTCGTTTCGCGGCCGCCGCAGGAATGAAACGGACGCGATTGGTTAGCTTGCCTTATACCGCAGCCGTCTGCCCGGCGCGTCACCAGCTGCGCGCAAGCAAGTCACCGCTTCGCTCGCCCCCGTCCAGCGACGGCGGCGTCGGAATCGCGATGGGTCGCCTTTGATCACCGTGAGCGAATCGCTGGGCAGATCATCAAGACAGGGCGGTAGAAAAGCTCAAAGCCCCTGAATCCCAGGGGTTTCAGGGGCTTTGAAGGCAGTATGCGTCAGGACGCCGATTTGATCTGAATCTGGTCGACTTGGGTGAATCCCGGCGGGTTGCCGCAGGCGCCCGTGATGTAGGTGTGCGCGGACGTGCCGGCAAGGGTGTTGGGATCCCACGTGGTGTGAGTGCTCGTACCGTAGAGCGTGTAACCGCCGTCCGCGCAACTGACGTTACTCATGGTGTCCATGACCCATTGACCATCGACCAACCGGGCTTGGCTAGCACCCAACCCGGCCTTGATCCAGAGGCAGCCATTGCCGCAGGAGTTGACGGCCCAGCTGTTGTCGATGGAGTGGCCGCCCGGCGTCGTCACGGTCTCGGTGTAGCTGCCACTCATCGTCGGTGTATCGGCCCATGCCGTGCCAGCCGACCCGACAGCTAATCCCGCACAGATAACGGTTGCGGCGAAGCCCCGCGCGATGGTCATGATCTCGTTCCTTCCGTGGAGCTAGCCAGTGCAGCGAGCAACTGTTATAGCTGGTCAAAGATTACGACAGTTTTGCCCGCCGGGCGCTCGCAAATGTTTCCGCTCTTTTGCGATCTCGTTAAGACCCGAAATGTCGGGTAACGCAGTACCGCGAGGCTATTTAGCGGTGTTGCCCGCATCTACGGGAAGTGAGATACCGGTGACGTAGCGGCCGGACTGCCCGCACAGATAAACCATCGCTTCGGTCACGTCGCTGGATTCGACCAACGAGACCGGCAGCAAGTTCTCCAATGCGCTGTTGCCCTCGGGGTGTTCGGCCATGCGTTGCGCGACCAGCTCATTGAGAACCATCGGTGTGGCCACCCCACAGGGATGCACGGTGTTGACCCGAATATTCTTCTCGGCCAGCGTGGACGCGAAATATCGCATTAAACCAACGACGCCGTGTTTAGCGGCGTGATAGCCGGCAAACCCGTGGTTTCGCACGCTGAATGTCGGGCACACACTGCTCAAGCCGGCCGCCGAGCTGGTGATAACGATGGCACCACCCTCGCCGTGTTCCAGCAGCGCGGGCAATGCGGCCTCAACCGTGTAGTAAACCCCGTTGAGCAAAGTGTCGACCGCGTCGGCGAACGCCCCCATCTCATTGGCCACCTCGCCGAAAGCCGGCAATATCCCGGCATTGGCCAATACGAAGTCGACCCTGCCCAGCTCCGCGACACCCGCTGCAACGACGGCCTTGAGCCGGTCGAAGTCCCGGACGTCTCCGCGTTCCGCGACTATCCGGCCGCCGGCCTTCTCGACCAGGTTGACGGTCTCGTCGAGGTCCTCGGGTGTGGCCATCGGGTAAGCGACGCTGTCGATCTGATCGCACAGATCCAGCGCGATGATGTCCGCACCCTCTTCGGCGAACCGAACCGCGTGCGAACGGCCCTGCCCACGTGCGGCCCCGGTGATGAATGCGACCTTGCCGTCAAACTGCATTGCCATGATTCCGAGTATCCGCCCGCGACCAAGCCTAGCGGCGACAACTGTTGTTGTCTGGCATCGCACGGATCGCTAGACGGAACCTTCAGCTCGCCGCACCAGCGCCGCCGCGTGCTTGAGCACCGGCGAGTCGACCATCTGCCCTTCGAACTTGAACACCCCACGCTCGCCGCGCGCCGCCGCCAATACCCGTCGCGCCCAGTCCAGCTTGTCCTCAGAAGGACGAAAAGCCTTGCGCACCACCGGAACCTGAGTCGGATGGATGCAGACCGTGCCGACGAAGCCCAGGGCCACCGCGTCTTCGGCCTCGGCCCGTAGACCGTCGAGGTCCGGGATGTCCAGATGTACCGCGTCGAGCGCGACCAGGCCGAAGGCGTTCGCCGTGAGCAGGGCCGTCGAACGCACATGATGGGCGACGTCCCGGTAAGTGCCGTCGGCCTTACGGCTGGAGCTGCCGCCGAGCGCGGCGACAAGGTCCTCGGCTCCCCACATCAACGCCACCGTGCCCCGCGCCGCGGCGATTTCGGTCGCGAACACCGCACCGCGCGGCGTCTCCAGCAGCGCGATCACATCGCGCGGCGCCAGCTGGGTCACCTGCGCCGCCGATTCGGTCTTGGACAGCATCACCGTCGTATAAGCCGTGCCCGCCAGCGCCTCGAGGTCGCGGGGATATTCCTCGGTGTCGGCCGCGTTGATCCGCACCACGGTGCGCTCAGGGTCCAGCGGGGTGTCCTGCAACGCCTTGCGGGCAGCGGGCTTGTCCGCCTCCGCCACGCCGTCCTCGAGGTCGAGGATCACCACGTCGGCGGCGGCAGCAGCCTTCGCGAAACGCTCGGGCCGGTCGGCCGGGCAGAACAGCCACCCGGGGCCGGCTGCTTGCAGATTCACTCGGCCTCCTGGTTGCTCGGGCGCTTGCGCACCAGGGTGGTGCGGACCGCGCGCGCAACGATATCGCCGTGCTGGTTACGCCCGGTGTGCTCGAGGGTGACGATGCCTTCGCCGGGCCGGCTCTTCGACTCGCGCTTGCCGGTGCACACGGTCTCCGCGTACAGCGTGTCGCCGTGGAACACCGGCTTGGGGAACGACACCTCGGAGAAACCGAGGTTGGCCACGATGGTGCCAAGCGTCAGCTGGGTCACCGACAATCCGACCAGCGTCGAGAGGGTGAACATCGAATTCACCAGCCGCTGACCGCCAAAGCCCGGCTGTTCGGCGGCCCACGCCGCGTCGAGGTGCAGCGACTGCGTGTTCATGGTCAGCGTGGTGAACAGCACGTTGTCGGCCTCGGTGACGGTGCGGCCGGGCCGGTGCAGGTAAGTGGTGTCGATCTCGAACTCCTCGAACCACAAGCCACGCTGCACAACCGATTTGCGGTCGCTCACGACAGTCCCAGTGATCGCGCGATGAGCATGAGCTGCACTTCAGTAGTCCCTTCGCCGATCTCGAGGATCTTGCTGTCGCGGTAGTGACGTGCCACCGGGTACTCGTTCATGAAGCCGTATCCGCCGTGGATCTGGGTGGCGTCGCGGGCGTTGTCCATCGCGGCCTCCGAGGAGATCATCTTCGCGATCGCCGCATCCTTTTTGAAAGGCCTGCCCGCCAACATCTTTGCCGCCGCATCGTAATATGCCGTACGCGCGACGTGTGCCCGCGCCTCCATCCGCGCGATCTTGAAGCTGATCGCCTGGTAGGAACCGATCGGCTTGCCGAACGATTCACGCTCCTTGGCGTACTTGACACTCTCGTCGACGCATCCCTGCGCCACCCCGGTGGCCAGCGCGGCGATCGCGATGCGACCTTCGTCCAGGATCGACAGGAAGTTCGCGTAGCCGGTTCCGCGGGCCCCCAGCAGATTCTCCTCGGGCACGCGGGCGTCGGCGAAGGCAAGCGGGTGGGTGTCCGAGGCATTCCAGCCGACCTTGTTATACGCCGGCTGGACGGTGAATCCCGTTGTGCCGTTGGGCACGATGATCGTCGAAATCTCTTTCTTGCTGTCGCCGACAGTCCCGGTGACGGCGGTGACGGTGACCAACGAAGTGATGTCGGTTCCGGAGTTCGTGATGAATTGCTTGGCGCCGTTGATCACCCATTCACCGCTTTCCAGCCGGGCGGTGGTGCGAGTGCCCCCGGCGTCGGAACCGGCGCCGGGTTCGGTCAGCCCGAACCCGGCCAGCGCACGTCCGGCGACGAGGTCGGGCAGCCACTTCTGCTTCTGCTCATCGGTGCCGAACCGGTAGATCGGCATCGCACCCAGACCTACCCCGGCCTCCAGCGTGATCGCCACCGACTGGTCGACCTTGCCGAGTTCCTCGAGGGCCAGCGCCAGCGCGAAGTAATCGCCGCCCATGCCGCCGTACTCCTCGGGGAACGGTAGGCCGAACAGCCCCATCTCGCCCATCTTGGCGACAACTTCGTACGGGAAGCTGTGCTCCTCATCGTGTTTGGCCGACACCGGTGCGACCACGGTGCGCGCGAAATCGGCGACGGTGTCGCGAAGGTCTTCGTATTCCTTGGGTAAGGTCCCCGCGGTAATCGTTGTCGTCATGATCCTTTATTCCTTGCCTTCGTCTTCATTCTGGATCAGGCGGGCCAGCACCTGGTCAACCGTCACCTGATCGCCAACCGACACCAGTAGTTCCACCCGTCCCGAAACCGGCGCAGCCAGTGAGTGTTCCATCTTCATCGCCTCGACGACCACGACCACGTCGCCCTCGGACACCTCGGTGCCGGAGTCGACTTGTACGGCGATCACACTGCCCGGCATCGGGCTGAGAACCTCGGCCTGCCGGTCGTCGGCGGCGCGGTGAATCTTGGTCTCTTCGGCCTCGCGCAGATGCCAGGCTCCCCGCTCGTCGGCGATCCACAGGTGGCGGTCAGCTTCCGCCCAGCGGTATTCGCGGCGCAGCCCGTCCAGCGTCACGTTCATGTTGCGTCGCTCAACTTCTACACTCCCCGAATGTGTTTCGCCGTCACCGACTTGCACCGTGGCGGCCGTCGGCAAGCCGGACACCGAGACCGTCTCGGTGCACAGCGGCGTGCGCATCGCGGTGCGCACCGGCGCGGGTTTACCACCGACCCGCCAGCCCGAGGGCTGCGACCACACGTCGCCCGAGGCGCGACGGGCCCTGAGAGACAGAGCCCACTGGCGGTACAGACCGCCCGCGGCCAGCACGTCGTCGGGTGCGGGCAGTGGCGCGAAGTCAGGCAGTCGCTCCTCGAGCAGTGCGGTGTCCAGGTCGCCGGCCCGAACTCGTTCGTCGGCGAGCAGAAACCGCAGGAACTCGATGTTGGTCTGCACGCCCAGGATCGTCGTTTGCGCCAGCGCGCGGTCGAGTTCGGCGAGCGCCTCGTCGCGATCGGCGCCGTGGCCGATCACCTTGCTCAGCATCGGGTCGTAGTCGCTTCCCACCACAGTGCCCGCCAGCAGCGACGAGTCCACTCGCACACCGGGACCCGACGGTTCGAAGACGTCGAGCACCCGGCCGCCGGTGGGCAGAAATCCCCGCCCCGGATCCTCCGCGTACACCCGGGCCTCGATCGCGTGCCCGCGCAGCTCGATGTCGTCTTGAGCGAATGCGAGCTTCTCGCCGGCGCCCACGCGTAGCTGCCACTCGACGAGGTCCAGGCCGGTGATCGCCTCGGTGACCGGGTGTTCCACCTGCAGGCGGGTGTTCATCTCCATGAAGAAGAACTCGTCGGGGCGCTCGGCGGAGACGATGAACTCCACCGTGCCGGCGCCGACGTAGTCCACGCTGCGGGCGGTGTTGCACGCCGCGGTCCCGATCCGCGCCCGCGTCTGGGTGTCCAGCAACGGCGAGGGCGCTTCCTCGATGACCTTCTGGTGGCGCCGCTGCAGGCTGCACTCACGCTCGCCGAGATGCACCACGTTGCCGTGGGCGTCGGCCAGCACCTGCACCTCGATATGCCTGGGCCGCAACACGAATCGCTCGAGAAACAAGGTATCGTCGCCGAACGAGGACGCAGCCTCTCGCCGCGCACCGACCAGCGCTTCGGGCAGCCGGGCGGGATCTTCCACCAGCCGCATGCCCTTACCGCCGCCGCCGGCCGATGGCTTGATCAGCACCGGATAGCCGACCTCGGCAGCCGCGGCGACAAGCGCGTCATCCGTCAGACCCGGTTTCGCCACACCGGGCACCACCGGCACATCGAAGGCCGCGACGGCGTTCTTGGCGGTGATCTTGTCGCCCATCACCTCGATCGCGCGGGCCGGCGGCCCCAGGAACACCACCCCGGCGCGCTCACACGCGGCAGCGAAATGTGCGTTCTCGGAGAGGAACCCGTAGCCCGGGTGAATTGCCTGTGCCCCCGTTCGCGCCGCGGCGTCGAGCACCTTTTCTATGTTGAGGTAGCTCTCGCGCGCGGGAGCCGGTCCGAGTCGCACCGCGGTGTCGGCTTCCTGCACGTGTCGCGCGTCGGCATCGGGATCGCTGTAGACGGCCACGGATCGGATTCCCAGCCGGCGTAAGGTCCGGATCACCCGGACCGCGATCTCGCCGCGGTTGGCCACTAACACGGTCTCGAACATTGCACTCACATCCGGAAGACGCCGTAGGAGACCGGCTCCAGGGGCGCCTGGGCGCACACCGAAAGAGCAAGTCCGACATATGTTCTCGTGTCGGCTGGGTCGATGATGCCATCGTCCCAGAGCCGGGCCGTCGAATAGTACGGGTTGCCCTGGTCCTCGTACTGAGCGCGGATCGGCGCCTTGAATGCGTCTTCTTCGTCTGCCGACCAAGGTTTGCCCGCCGCGCTGAGCTGCTCGCCACGCACCGTGGCCAGCACGGACGCCGCCTGCTCGCCACCCATGACCGAGATGCGGGCGTTGGGCCACATCCACAGAAAGCGTGGCGAGTAGGCCCGGCCGCACATCGAATAGTTGCCCGCGCCATAGGATCCGCCGATCACGACGGTCAGCTTCGGCACCCGGGCACACGCCACTGCGGTGACCATCTTGGCGCCGTGCTTGGCGATGCCGCCAGCCTCGTAGTCGCGGCCGACCATGAAGCCGGCGATGTTCTGCAGGAATAGCAGCGGGATCTTGCGCTTGTCGCACAGCTCGATGAAATGCGCTCCCTTGAGCGCGGATTCGCTGAACAGCACACCATTGTTGGCAATGATCCCGACAGGGTGGCCGTGGATGCGCGCAAACCCGGTCACCAGCGTCTTGCCGTATTTGGCTTTAAATTCGCTGAATTCGCTGCCGTCGACCAGCCGCACGATGACCTCGTGCACGTCGTAGGGCACCCGAGGGTCCGGTGGGACGACGTTGTAGAGCTCGGTCTGCGCATGCTTGGGCTCGACCGGGGTCCGCACTTCCCACGGACTGGGCTCGCGCGGACCGAACGTCGCCGCGATCGCCCGCACGATGCGCAATGCATGCTCGTCGTCGTCAGCGAGATGGTCGGTGACCCCGGAAACCCGCGAATGCAGGTCGCCGCCGCCGAGGTCTTCGGCCGAAACGATCTCTCCGGTAGCGGCTTTGACCAGTGGCGGGCCACCGAGGAAGATGGTGCCCTGCTCACGGACGATGACGGCTTCGTCGCTCATCGCCGGCACGTAGGCGCCACCCGCGGTGCACGAGCCGAGCACCGCAGCCACCTGAGGAATTTCCTTGGCGCTCATGGTCGCCTGGTTGTAGAAGATTCGCCCGAAATGCTCGCGGTCGGGGAACACCTCGTCTTGGCGAGGCAAAAAGGCGCCGCCCGAGTCGACCAAATAAATGCACGGCAGGCGATTCTGCAACGCGACTTCCTGCGCGCGCAGGTGCTTCTTGACCGTTATCGGGTAGTAGGTGCCGCCCTTGACCGTCGCGTCGTTGGCGACGATTACGCACTCGCGCTCCGACACCCGCCCGATCCCGGTGATGATCCCGGCGCCGGGCGATTCGTCGTCGTACATCCCGTCTGCGGCCAGCGGGGTGAGCTCCAAAAACGGACTGCCCGGATCGAGTAACCGGTCCACCCGTTCGCGCGGCAACAACTTGCCGCGGCTGACGTGACGTTCCCGCGCCCGCTCATTGCCGCCCAGGGCCGCGGCGGCCAGCTTGGCGTTCAACTCGTCGACCAGCCGACGGTGCTCCTCGGCGAACGACGGTGCAGCCTTCACCGACGCACTCATGACTGCTCGTCCATCGGCGCGGCAGCCTCCTCGTCGTCGGGGATTTAAACACTTCAGTTAATGCTCATTAACTGGGACAGAGAATACCATCGGCGACGTTGCTGCGTCCAGGGACGAGTCAACCGCCGGGCGAACAAACTCGCGGCAAAGACAACAGGTGTTTGCTTTCCCGGGACATCCCAAATTGCCTACATTTCTCGTTGATCATCGCCATCGAGAAAGCGCAATCAACTCAGGGGAAGTCATGCCCGACACGCCAGCCGATGCGAACGGCGCACGGTCCGGATTTACCGGTCGACCATCGGTGCAGGCTCGGATCGGTGCGTCGACGTTCGGGCTGCTGCGCTCGATCACCGGCCTGATCGGCGTCGACCTGGGCACCAGCGTCAACGCGTTGATGGCCAGCCGCCGCCCGCCGAGACACACCACCCGGGCCGTGGCTGTCCTATACCGCGAGTTCAATGGCTGGGAACTGTGCACATTGCGCTCCGATTCGCCGTCGGGCAAACACGTGGTGGCCATCCACGGCGGCGCCTTTGTGTGCCAAGCCACCGTCTTGCACTGGCGAGACTATGTGGCTATCGCTCGCCAGACCGCGGCGACCGTCGTCGTACCCGTCTACCCGCTCGCACCCAACGGCACGGCGAGCACCGTCGTACCACAGATGGCGGACCTGATCACCTGGATGATCGGTGAACACGGCCCCGACAATGTCAGCATCTACGGCGACTCCGCCGGCGGCAGCATCGCGCTTTGCGCCGCGCAGGAATTGGTGCGGCGCAAAGCGGCCATCCCCGCGCGGATGGTGCTGCTGTCACCGTTACTCGATGCCACGTTGAGCAACCCGGACATCGGGTTCGTCAACGACCCCGTCCTAAATGTGGAGGTGCTCAAAATGAACTTCGCGCTCTGGGCAGCAGATCTGGATCTGGCAGATCCCCTGCTCAGCCCACTGTACGGCTCGTTGGGCGGGCTTCCCACGACCGCGGTCTATGCCGGTTCCTTGGAGGTCCTGGGCCCCGACGCGATTGCGCTGCAAGCGAAATCGCTGGCCACTCCGGGCGCCGACTTCACCTTCGACCTGCGCAATGGCGAAATGCACGACTGGGCCATGACCTCATGGTTGCCCGAGGCCCGCGCGGTGCGCTCGCAGATCTACCACCAGCTGCTGGGCTCATAGCTCGCCGCCTGGGCGGGGCGCGCTACCGCGTCGTCCAACCTGGCAGCCACGCGCACCGAATTACCAGCGTCGGCTGAGCCCGCAGGAAGGAAAGCACATGAATCGCGATCGGATGGTCGAGGTATGGGAACAGCACATGGCCTACGAATTCGCGGCCAAAGACGCCGACCTCGCGGTCTCCACAATGGTTGACGACGCGAGCGCCATGCATTTGCCGACGATGAGTGGCGGCTCCGGTAAGGAGAACCTGCGGCGCTACTACGCCGACGTATTCATTCCCGCAATCCCGGCCGACACCACGAGCGAGCCGATCGCCCGCTCGGTCGGTGACGGTCTGGTCGTCGACGAGTTCATCATGCGGATGACCCATGACCGGGAGGTGCCGTTCCTGTTGCCCGGACTGGCGCCGACCGGCAAGGCAGTCGAAATACCTGCCGTCGTCATCGTGAAGTTCCGCGGTGACCTGATGGAAAGCGAACGGCTCTACTGGGACCAGGCCGCGGTGCTGCGCCAGCTGGGCCTGATCGACCCGAGCCTGCCGGTCGCCGACGTCGGCGAGGTGTCCGGATTTCTGCGAGCGCTGAGTTAATCGCGAATAACTCATGCTATGTTAGTGACGATTAACCGAAACTTTCGGACGTAGGCGAAGGACCGTCATGACAGCGTCCACCCCGGACCAGCCTGGTCGATCCGAAACGCCAAATCGCCGTAGCCAGTTGAAATCCGACCGGCGATTGCAACTCCTGGCCGCTGCCGAACGGCTCTTCGCCGAGCGCGGCTTTCTCGCGGTGCGACTCGAAGACATTGGAGCCGCCACCGGGGTCAGCGGCCCGGCCATCTACCGCCACTTCCCCAACAAGGAGTCGATGCTGGTCGAGTTGCTGGTCGGGATCAGCGCCCGGCTGCTCGCCGGGGCCCGCGATGTCACCGCCGGCAGCACTGACGCTGCCGATGCGCTGGACGGACTGATCGATTTTCACCTCGACTTCGCGTTCGGCGAGCCCGACCTGATTCGCATCCAGGACCGCGACCTGGCGCACCTGCCCGTTTCCGCCGAGCGCCAGGTGCGCAAAGCGCAACGCCAATATGTAGAGGTCTGGGTCGGCGTGCTGCGCGAGCTGGCCCCGGCGCTGGCCGAAGCCGACGCCCGGCTGGCCGCGCACGCGGCGTTCGGCTTGCTGAACTCGACACCGCACAGCATCAAGGCGGCCGAAAAGCCGGCCCGCGCGGCGCGCTCGCGCACCGTCATGCGGGCGATGACCGTCGCCGCTCTGGGTGCCGGAGGCCGGCTTCGCTGAATCGGGCGTCGTCGACACAATCCACGCCCAACCGCTCGGCTTAGGTACCCTGCAAACTGTGAGGTGGACATGAACGATCCACGTCGACCCGAGCGGTTTAGTCCCCCTCAAGCGGGGTCCGAACAGACCGGGCCGATTGGCCCGCGGAACGTGCCGCTCGCCGATCCGGCTTACGCCGACCAAGCGCCCTATGCGCCTGCCTACGGCGGGTACGCACCCCCATGGGTGCCGGGCCTGAACGAGACCAACCCCACTAGGCGGCTACCGGCGTACTGGCAGCAAGACCAGCCGCCACCGGGCGGGCTGCCACCCGATGACAATGCTCCCCCGCCGCCCGACGGTCCGAGATCGCCCCGATGGTTGCTGATCGGCGCCGGCGCGGCGGTGATGCTGGTGGTCGCGCTGTTGATAGGGCTGATTCTCACCAACGGCGCGATCAAAACGCAGACCGCCGTACCGCCGCTGCCTGCCATGCCCGGATCGACTGAGCAGAGCCCGACACCTCACCCGTCCACGCGGACGACGGCGCCGCCACGGACCCTGCTGCCGGTACCGCCGCCCAGCAGCTCGGCCGGGCCCAGCGCTACCCCGGGCGCGATGCAAAACGTCCTCTACAACGTCAACGGCGAGGGTCGCGCGATCAGCATCACCTACTGGGATACCGGCGACGTCATCCAGACCGAATTCAACGTCGCGCTGCCCTGGAGCAAGCGTGTCAGCCTGTCGCAGTCGGCCGCCCATCCGGCCAGCGTCACGATCATCAACATCGGCCACAACGTCACCTGCACGGTCACCGTGGACGGGGTAACGATGCGCCAGCGCTCCGGGGCCGGCATCACCGTCTGCGACGCCGGCGGGCGTTAAGACTGCTCGACCACCGACGGTTCGACCGCGGCGGCATGCCGTGCCGGGACGCGAACCACCAGCATCGCGAGCAGTCCGGCGACCAGCACCACCGATATCCCGCCCAGCCCGGCGCGGACGGCACCGAACGCGTCAACAAACACCGAGAACAGCCACGGCGCCACGAACGCGACCGCCCGGCCTGTCATCGTGTACAGCCCGAAGGCGACGCCTTCCCTGCCGTTGTGCGCCATCCGCAACAACAGGGCGCGCGCCGAGGACTGCGACGGCCCGATGAACAGGCACAGCAGCAGTCCACATGCCCAGAAGGCGATCGGCCCGGAGAGCACCATCATGGTGAGCGTCGTAGCGATGATCGCGACCAGCGACCCGACGATGACCGGTTTGGATCCGATCCGGTGGTCGACGAAGCCGCCCGCGACCGCGCCCACGGCGGCGACCACGCTGGCCGCCACACCGAAGATGAGCACGTTGGCCTGAGAGATGCCGTACACGTTGACACCCAGCACGGCGCCGAAGGCGAATATCGCCGCCAGCCCGTCGCGGAAGAGCGCACTGGCGCCCAGGAAGTAGACCAGGTTGCGGTCGCGCCGCCATTCCGCGGAGATTTCGTTCCACAGCTTGCGATAGCCGCCAAGCATGGTTGTCGGGTGGTACACCTCCGCGGTGTCGGGCAGCCGGTGAGCGACCAAGAGCAACGGCAGCGCGAGCACCGCCAGCCACGCCGCGGCGGCTAGCATCGCCTCCCGCACATAGAGCCCGTCGGCCAGGGGAACTCGCAACAGCCCACGCACCGCGTCGGGCCCGGATCCAGAGCCGGCGATGAAGCCGGTGTAGATCAGCAACAGCAGCAGGACGCTGCCGAGGTAACCCGCCGCCCAGCCCAGGCCGGAAATCCGGCCGGCCGTCTGCGGCGTCGAGAGCTGACGCAGCATCGCGTTGTACGGGACGCTGGCCAGGTCACCGCATGCGGCCGTCGCGCCGAGCAGTGCCAACCCGGCCCACAGGTAGCCGGGCCGATCGTGGATCAGGAACATCGCGCAGGTCAGCGTCACCGCCGTGCCGGTCAACACGCTCAGGGCCAATCGTCGGCGATGCGGTGACTCCACCCACACGCCGACCAGCGGTGCCAGCAGCGCGACGGTCAACCCGGCGAGCGCACCCGCGCGGCCCAGCCAACTCTCCGGTGTGGTGCTGCCGGGTATGCCAACTCCCACACTGCTGGTCAGGTAGACGGAGAACACGAATGTGGCCACGATCGCGTTCAGACCCGTTGACCCGCAGTCCCACAGTGCCCATGCGACCACCCGAGATCGCGCGATCGTGCCCGCGCCCAGTTCCGGCTGACCCATGCTCGGCACTCTATTTGTTGAGCGGACGCTCCGCCGCGCCCGGCTGCGCCGCGGTTGCGGCTGTTGTCGGAAAGATTGGGTGGCTGTCTACGATTGGGCGCATGCCGATCCCCGCTCCCAGCCCCGATGCGCGCGCCGTCGTCACCGGAGCCTCGCAAAACATCGGCGAAGCGCTGGCCACGGAATTGGCCGCGCGCGGGCATCACCTGATCGTCACCGCACGACGCGAAGACAAACTCTCCGATCTTGCGGAGCGGCTGGCCGGCAAATACAGCGTCACCGTGGAGGTACGCGCCGCCGACCTGGCCGACCCGGCGGAACGCGCCAAACTGTGCGACGAGTTGGCGACCCGCAACATCTCGATTCTGTGTGCCAACGCGGGTACCGGAACATTCGGCCCGATCTCCGGCCTCGACCCGGAGGTGGAAAAGGCCCAGGTGCAACTGAACGCCGTGGCGGTGCACGACCTTACGTTGGCGGTGCTGCCGGGGATGGTCGAACGTCGAGCCGGGGGCATCCTGATTTCCGGTTCGGCGGCCGGTAATTCGCCGATCCCCTACAACGCGACCTATGCCGCCTCGAAAGCGTTCGTCAACACCTTCAGCGAATCGTTGCGCGGTGAACTGCGCCGCTCGGGTGTGCACGTCACACTGCTGGCGCCGGGCCCGGTGCGCACCGACTTGCCCCAGGATGCCGAAAGGTCACTGGTGGAACGGCTGGTGCCCGACTTCCTGTGGATCTCGACGGAGCACACCGCCCGGATTTCGCTGGATGCGTTGGAGCGCAACAAGATGCGCGTCGTTCCGGGCTTGACCTCCAAAGCGATGTCGGTCGGCAGCGGGTATGCCCCCCGCGCGATAGTGGCACCGATCGTCGGCAGCTTCTACAAGAAGCTCGGCGGCGGCTAGGCGTTACTTACGGCGGCGGCCGGTACCGAAGATGTTTTTCACCACTTCGCGAATCGCGGTGTTGATGCCGCTTTTCACGGTCGGGTTCTGCAGCACTTCTTCCCACATGGCCGGGCCCTTTGGCTCCGCGGGCGCGGGCATCGGCGGTATGTCGTAGGGGTCCGGATACGGCGCGGGGTCGAGCTTGCCCGGCGGCGGGGCCTGCCGCGGCGGCGGGGCCGGTTGCGCCGCTTCGGGTTCCGGCGGCTGCTGGATCGTCTGACCGTACTTCGCGTGCAGCGGGCTTGCCTTGGCCGCCTTGGTGATGTCACCGGTGCCGATGGCGCCCATCAGCGACCGCGGCACTCGCATGCGCGTCCAGGCAACCGGCGTCGGCGCCCCCTTTTCCGATAGCACGGTGACGACTGCCTCACCGATTCCCAGCGACGTCAGCGCCGACTCCAGGTCGTAGACATCGGTTTTCGGATAGGTACGGACGGTCTTGGACAGCGCCTTTTGGTCGTCGGGGGTGAACGCCCGCAGCGCGTGCTGGACCCGTGCGCCCAGCTGCGAGAGCACATCGTTGGGCAGATCGGTGGGCAGCTGGGTGCAGAAGAACACCCCGACGCCCTTGGAACGGATCAGCTTGACGGTCTGCTCAACCTGTTCGAGGAACGCTTTCGACGCGTCGGTGAATAACAGGTGCGCCTCGTCGAAGAAGAACACCAGCTTGGGTTTGTCGACGTCACCGACCTCGGGAAGTACGGCAAACAGATCCGCCAGCACCCACATCAAGAAGGTGGAGAAGATGACCGGACGCAACGACTGACCGCTGAATTCGAGCAGCGAGATGACGCCGCGGCCCTGGTCATCGACGCGCAGCAGATCCTGCGGGTCGAGCTTCGGCTCGCCGAAGAACGTGTCGCCGCCCTCGGATTCGAGATTCAGCAAGGCGCGCAGGATGACGCCCGCCGTCGTCGACGACACCCCGCCAAGGGATTTCAGGTCGTCCTTGCCCTCGTCGCTGGCGAGGTGGCTGATGGCATTGCGCAGATTGTTCAGCGTGACCAGCGGACGGTTACCCTCCTTCGCCCAGTGAAAAATGAGCCCAAGGGTGGACTCTTGAGTCGCATTGAGCCCCAACACCTTTGACAACAGCACCGGACCGAAGCTGGCGACAGTCGCCCGTATCGGCACCCCGACCCCGTCGGTGCCCAGCGATAAGAACTCCACCGGGAATCCGGTGGCCAACCAGTTATCGCCGGTGTCTTGGGCGCGCGCCGCGGTCTTGTCGTTGGCCTCCCCCGGCCGCGACAAGCCCGACAGGTCGCCCTTCACGTCGGCCATCAACACCGAGACGCCTGCGGCACTGAGCTGCTCGGCGATCAGCTGCAGCGTTTTTGTCTTCCCGGTCCCGGTCGCCCCGGCTACCAGTCCGTGCCTGTTGACGGTGGCCAGCGGGATGCGAATCTGCGCGGTCGGGTCGGCGGCGCCGTCGACCACGACGGTGCCCAATTCCAGTGCCTGGCCTTCGACGGCGTAGCCGCTCGCGATCCGCTGCGCGGGTCCGTTGGCCGCTGATTCGGTGGTCATCGCGCTCCGCCCCTGTCGCCCGAAAGTTGCAACGGTCAACACTACTTGCCAGGGGGAGGCAGGTGCAGGTCGTGACGTGGGCCTAATGTGAGCGCTGTGCGTGACGAACTGGTGTGGATCGACTGCGAGATGACCGGCTTGGAATTGGGCTCGGACAAATTGATCGAGATCGCGGCCCTGGTCACCGACGCCGATCTGAATATTCTCGGCGATGGCGTCGACGTGGTGATCCACGCCGACGACGCCGCCCTGTCGTCGATGATCGACGTGGTCACCGAAATGCACACCCGCTCGGGGTTGATCAACGAGGTGCGGGCCTCCACCGTCGACCTGGCCACCGCCGAGGCGATGGTGCTCGATTACATCGGCAAGCACGTCTCGCAGCCCAAGACAGCGCCGTTGGCCGGCAATTCGATCGCCACCGATCGCGCGTTCCTTACCCGCGATATGCCCGCCCTGGACTCGTTTCTGCACTACCGGATGATCGACGTCAGCTCGATCAAGGAACTCTGCCGCCGCTGGTACCCACGCGTTTACTACGGCCAGCCGGCAAAGGGGCTGGCACACCGGGCGCTAGCAGACATCCGCGAATCCATCCGCGAGCTGCAGTTCTACCGGCGTACCGCGTTCGTGCCCCTGCCGGGGCCTTCTACCAGCGAGATCGCGGCGGTGGCCGCCGAGTTAGAGGGCAACGACGGCGCGCGTGAGGAAATCGATTCGGCCGCCGAGCCACCGAACCGCTAGTATCGACAGTCGCCGCTTGTTAGCACGCGGTCATGGTGGGTGTAGTTCAGCTGGTAGAGCGTCAGGTTGTGATCCTGAATGTCGCGGGTTCGAGTCCCGTCACTCACCCCACAAGGTCAGGGGGCATGTCCGCCCCCTGACCTTTTTGCTTCCCCAGAGCTGTTGCGCGCCGACAGCGCACGGAAACCGGCGCTCGTCTAGCCTCGAAACCCATCCGGAATTGCCACCTATTGTGTTGTAGTGCAATGGATTTACGATGATTGCACCGACCTCGATCACCCGCGTCGCCAGCGGATCCGCAAGCCGGAGCGCACCTGCCAGCCGATATTTGCCAGCGCCGCGTTTCCGCCTGACCAGATGGCGTAATATCACCGCATTACTTAGCTACGGAGTGGTCATGTCTGGTCTGAAATGCAAAGTCGCGCTCGCTCTGGTTCTCGCGTTCACGGCCCCCGCCGCCTCGGGCTGCACGTTCACCGTCGTGTGCGACCCACTCTTCACCTGCGCCTAAGCCAAGGCGTAAAACGCCTGCCCCACAAGCGGACTCAGGTGGCGGCGTTGCCCGCTTTCCACTGCGGCCACGGGATGTTCCAGTCACCCAGACCCTCGGTGCCCGGAAGCGTCGACCCGACCGTGTTGACGACCTCGACGATGTCGCCGCTCTTGCTGTGGTCGTAGAACCACTCGGCGTTGCTCGGGCTCACGTTCAGGCAGCCATGGCTGGTGTTGGTATGGCCTTGCGCGCCGACCGACCACGGCGCGGAGTGTACGAAGACGCCGCTGTACGACATCTGCGTGGCCCAGTCGACCTCGGTGCGATATCCGTTGGGCGAGTTGACCGGAACCCCGTAGGTCGACGAGTCCATGATGATGTGCCGGTACCGGCCACCGATGATGTAGAAGCCGTTGGCCGTCGGGGTGCTGTCCTTACCCATCGACGTTGGCATTGTCTTCACGACTTCACCGTTGACCCGGACGGTGACCATCTTCGTGTTGTCGTCGGCGGTGGAGATGATCTCGTCGCCGATCGTGAAGTGGGTCTTGACGTTGTCCTCACCGAACATCCCGTCGCCCAGGTCGACGCCGTAGGTGTTGACCGCCACGTCGACGGCCGTTCCCGACTTCCAGAAATGCTCTGGGCGCCAACGGACTTCGCGATTGTTCAGCCAGTAGAACGCACCCTCGACCGGCGGGTTGGTGGTGATTTTGATGGCCTTCTGCGCCGCGGCACGGTCCGCGATGTTCTCGTCGAACCGGATCGCTACCGGCTCGCCGATGCCGACGACCTCGCCGTCGCCTGGAGCCGCGTAGGGCATCGTCAAGTGCGCGGGTGAACTGGTCGCGAAGCTCATCTGGCGGCCCGCGGCGCCGCCCAGCCCGAGCGCCTTCACGCTGAGCGTGTAGCGCCGGTTGTAGCCGAGCTGCTCGGTGGTCGACCAGTGCAATCCATCGGGGCTGAGTTGGCCGGTGATCGGCTTGCCGTTGTCGTTGACCATCGACACCGACGCCAGCACGCCGTAGGCAACGTTGACCGTCACCGGCGCGTCGACCGTGACACCGACGGCGCCGTCAGACACCGAGGAGGTGAGCTTGGGCACCAGCAGATCGGCAAACGGTGTGCCCTTGTCAAAAATCACCTTCGCCGGCGCGGCAGTGTGGCTACTGCTACAGGAGACGCCAATGATGGCAAACGTGGCTAACGCAGCAGCCAGCCACGATCGACGTCTGCGCAAAGGCGTCATCAAGTGACCTTCCAAAACATGCCTGCTTATGAACCGGTCACCGCTGACCTTGAATAGTTACAAATATTCTAAAGGGTTACACCCCGTGCTCATGGCAACTCAACAGGTTTTCTCCGGCCGCCTGGACGTTCAAGAGCGTCGACACGAGCCCCGTGACAGTAAGGCAGGATCGCGAGGGTCCGCAAAACGCGGCACGGTCGCCTGACGAGCAGGCTCTACACTGGGAAGTCCAGCGATTTCGCTCTGCGACAGAATGCCTGTTAAAGTCGCAACGCGGTCTCGGCCGGCCAAGGCGCCGTTAGCTCAGTTGGTAGAGCAGCTGACTCTTAATCAGCGGGTCCGGGGTTCGAAACCCTGACGGCGCACCACAAACGTGGTACATAGCCACCCTAGGCGTTCTGATCCATCGTTAATTCATCGGAAATGAGCCTGTCCAGCAGGTCTGCAACCTCGTTGCGGACCTTGCCCCGGCGCATGTCCACATCCTGGGTCAGGCTGACCTTCGCGCTATGTGGAGTCGAGCCGACTTTCCACCAAAGCAATGGAGGCTATCAAGGCGATCGCAGGCTCGAACGGCCGGCGCTTGATGTGGGAAACACGCGCCGGGCAGCGACGGTCCTACCCTCCGTCGCCCCTAGGAATAGTGGCTCTGCCCATGCGTCGCGGTTCCTGACGCGGCGCCGGATCACGGCTCATCACTGCCAAAGCCTCTCTTCCGTATGCACGTACCTCTTCGGGAACCAACTGCCACGACCTGTGGCTCGCGTCTTGCAGCTCACGCTGCAGGAGTTGCATCCGCCCCCTGTCACTGCCACCACCGAGTCGCGCAGCCTCGTGCGCCGCGTCCACGACGGTGCAAGCCAACAACGCGGCATCGTCCAAGTGCCGCTCGCGATCACGCGAATCAGCCTTGTAGGCAGCTCCTTTCAGCACCAACGCCCCCAGGGTGTCAGGAATGCTGAATGTAAGACTGTTCTCTCCATCGCGCGTAATCGTGCAGTCGACAGTCTTGCGCAGCGCTGATGTACCGGCGGGCACTTGGAATAGCTTGCGGCCTCGCACTTCTGGAACGTTATCTGGCGGAAGGCGATCCGCAACCATCACGTCGATGACATCATCCCCGCGAGTGAACCGATGTATTGGGCCCTTCCCGGTGGGAAATTGGATCTTGTAGTTAAGACTCTCCAGGGAATCCCTCGCGGCTGGGAACGTTATCGCGCCCGTCTCGATATGGAGAACCATATCGATGTCCGTCGTTGCTCTGTTGGCGGCGAGGCCAGCATGGGTGACGTGTAGCTGAACCATCAGGCCGCCGATGAGCGTCCAACGGTCGCCCGGAATGACCTCGAGCAACTCGACCGCCTGCGGCCAGGGGGGACCCCAGCCGCCCTCAGGCATAGCTATCGTCCATTGCGGACGTTCGGGGCTAGACACGTAGGCCCTCGCGTTAGGCCGCCACAGCGGCAATCAAACTGCTGGCTTCACGCAATCCGGCAGCGCTTTCTCGTGTATTGAGAGAGCCCGCTAGATCCAAAAACACTGCGGCGACAGGAGTGGCCCCATCTTCAAACGCCTCCTCGACGCTCACCCCGCGCAAGATCACGTTGCCAGAAGGATCCTCGATTAGCCCGTATTTCTCCTTCAGGGTTTCTACCTCCGACAGTCGCACATAACCATCGAGATATCGCTCGGCGCCAGTCAGCCCCAACTGCCTTAGCTGGGCGTCACTCAAGGCCGCACCACCCGTAGGAACGACATACTCCCCAAGGTCATCAAGCTGAGACTCCCGCGCGCGGAAACGCCTTACCTGAGCGCGACCCCCCGCAAGATGCTCAAGGTCTTCCGCCGTGAGCCGTCGAAGTCGATGCATCAAACGTGTTCGTTCCGCCGAGGACAGCCAAGCCGCGTCTTTACCCGACAAAACACTGAGCGCCGCCCACGTGACCCTCTCCGACCACGGCCGCCCCTGGCGGCGCTGGGCGCGAGCTAACCGGTGCACTTCTGAGGCATCAAGCACCAACGTCCTACCCACATAACGCGAGCCCTGAAGACGGCCCTCAGCAGCCAGTCGACGCACTTGACGCGTCGAAACCCCAAGAATCTGGGACGCAGTGTATGACGTTACGTCTGTCATACACATATGGTCCCTTATCAGACGATATGTGTCAATAACAGCACGTAAAGCACGGTACACGTACATTTGTACACGTTTACGACGTCCACGAGCATGAGCAGCACCAGCAGCGCGATCACCTACAGAACGCGGTATGGTGGCGCACCACAAACCGGGTAACTAGCCCAGCTAGGTAATCGGATCCATCGTTTATTCATCGGCACTGAGCCGGTCCAGCAAGTCCGCAACCTCGGAACGAACCTTCCCGCGGCGCATGTAAACGTCCTGGGTCATGCTGACCTTGGCGTGGCCGAGCTGGTCGGCGCCGATCCGCGCGCTCAACCCGGCGTCGTCGATCGCCGACGCCACCAACTTCCTGAAGCTGTGGAACTTCGCATCGGATACACCTAGTGCGTCGCGGACATCGCGCCAGTCGCGGCCGAAATTATTCGAGTCGCGCCACGTGCCCAGCGTCGACGCAAAGATCGCCTGATGCCCTCCTACATATGGGAGCGCGCGGCGCGCCCTGAGCATGTCTGTCGCGACCTTCGGCAACTTTAGGGTCCGAACGCTGGACTCCGTTGATCTTGTTTGCCGCTGTACGGACACCCGACGCGCTCATTTTGTGTTGGACTCCGCCGGCGAAGCGGCCATTGATGATTCGGTTAGCGTCATATCCCGGAGCATGAGCATTGGAACGCAGAATAAGTTGATGCCGCCAGCGGACGTTGCGAAGGTTGTACGCCTGCGAATCGAGATGCTCGAACAGGTGGCCGCGGAATTGGCCCAGCGCCCCGGATGCCCCGTCGGGGCCGCGTTTCTGCAGTGTCTCGGCGGCAACACGCTTGAGCCAGTCGTTATCGGTGCTGGCCGCCGGTACTTCTCGAATTCGTTTCAAGACAAGTTCAGCGTCGCTGGCGCGCTGACGTAGCCATGCCGCGCGCGCAGCTGTACCCGCCCCGGCAGCAACGCTGGCAGCACCCCGAGCAGCAGATCCGCCGGAACGATCAGGTTCGTCCGGCGCCGCCGCCCAACTCTCCAGCAAAACGGCAAGGCAGAAATCAAGCGTGCTTACATCCCGCTATCAAGTCGTCGAGCGCCTCAAGATCCGTCGTGCGCGGGTGCCAATACCGCGGAGCGCGATCAGCCTCTGCAACACGGATAATCGCACGCTGCTCCGGCGGCAGACGCCGCAGTGCCATCTCCCACCGCACACCTCGACGCCATCCGATGCTCACGTCCACTCCTTTGCCACGCGGCCAATCCTGTCACAGTGTGGGGACATTTCGTCCTTGCTGCTATGTCATCAGCTGCCGCGAGTGCAGGCCAGAAAGCACGTACCACAACTGGAGGTGGTGCCTACACCAATGGACGACTGCAGGCCGCGGCCGGGCCCGAGCGCCCGGCTAGAACGCGACGGAATCGATCCGGTCGTCGCAGCACGTCGCTGAAAAAGCCCTTGAGGTCGAGGGCGTTCAGTATCTGTTGCGTTGCGTTGCGTTGCGTTGCGACGGCGTCGAATCCGGTGGCCTCGGCGATGGCGCCCGCGGTGACCGGGCACCGGGTTTTCTCCCAAATGTGCGTGGCCGCTCTGATGACTGCTTGCTCACGTAGGTTCACGACGCGGACGCTACGCGCCGCCACTGACAATCTTTCCATGCCCCCGCTGCCATTGCCCCGTAACGTAATTCCAGAATCTAAGCCGAGCTGGCGCTGGGTCGATATCCACCTGGAGCGCCTGAATCACTACGACCTGTAGCTCGTCGCAGGTCGTTAGTATCTTGGCGATACGTCTCAGGACGACTCCAACGGCATTGATTCGGATGTCATGACTCGCGTCGGTATCGAATAGCGGCGCAACATCGTCTCCCTCGTTCAGGCCGCGGCGCTGCAATTCCAAGCTGCCGATCAGCGGCAGGAGCCTGTTGTCGCCGATCTCGCTCAGGCACTTTATGAGGCCGACGTGAACGGCTTTCCCCAACTCGCCTTGAATCCTTACGCTATCGGTATTCGCCCAATCAATCATGTCGTTCGCAGTCATCATCGCCATCGCTGGATAGCTGAGTTGCAGTGTGTTGCACCACTGTTGGGTGTTGGCGATGAGGTCGGCAACCAACTCCCGCTGGTGGTCCTTGCGCTTTTCTATGAGGCCGTGTCGGTAGGTTCTGCTCGCTGCTCCGACGGTGATCATCACACCAACGAGCGCGCCGATCGTCGCCAGGATTGGAGCCCAGTCCTTGATCCAATGAAGCATAAATCGGAACGCTACAACGATTGTCGATTGTCGTATCTGGGAGGACCTCCCTCCTCTTCGGTGAGTCCGATTACCCGATCAGCCCAATTCGGGCAAACAGCTCCGGCTCGTGATTTGCTTCCGCCGAGTTGCAGGGCACGCCGGGTTTGAAATCGGCCGGCACTAGGCGCCGACCGACGGCTTTCTCAAGACACCTCCAGCATGGCCAACCTTCGAGGCCGGATCTCTCCCATAGCTCGTCGGTCACCATGTAGATGCGGGCGGTTTGGGGACGCATGCAGAGCTGACACCGCAAATCGATCAGCACGTGCTCCCACTCGTACCGGTGCACTGTCCCGTTGTCCCACTCGAATTCGCGCCAACCATATCCTCCGTGGATTCGAGTGATGTGTGCGCCGGTTTCCTCGGCGTACTCTTCCTCCCACAGCTCGATGGTGGACTCCACTTCGACCAGCCCTCGCGGCGGCAGGAGGTCTAGCTGCCCATTCAGGTCATCGTCCTCATATCCCGACACCCGCAATGACCATTCACCCAGGACGCCTGGTTGCGGCCGGTAATCGAACCCGGTCACCGGCGTGGCCTGGTGTTCGAGATCAGAGAGTGGTCCGGACACGAGGCTTACCCTTCCCTCTCGCACGCGCGGCAACACCGCGTCTCGGGTTCGACCCACGGGTCGGCGTTCGCGAGGTGTGCAGTGACGGTCCGCTTCTCGATCGGGGCGCCGCGCTTACACCGCTCGCCAGTTGGGATCCATTCGGAGATTTGCCCAGTCATGGCCAACACCGTATGTCGGCGCACCGACAAGCCGCGCGGTCATTTACAGATCCGTTGACCCGCTCGGAATTTGATCTCCGAACCGGGAATCTCCTCTGCAGGCGGTGCGTAGCCTGTGTAGCCGTCACTGCCCACAACGAAGGAGGAGTAAATGGACGTGGATCCGTACGAATGGGGCCCGGCATCGGTGACCTACCCCGACTGGCAGGGCACGGTACAAATCGATCAGGTGGCGACGTCAGATCTGTACGCTCTCACCGGGATCGACCCAGACGAGTGGGTCATCGTCGGACTCGATTTCGGCGGCGGTAAGAGCGGAATGCATAATCCCCACGTCATTGCCGTCCGGAAATCGGAATTGGACGGCCCACACCTATCGGAGAGGCCCCATATCCAGGCGGCCGAAATCCAAATTCACAATGGCGTCGATCCATTCGACTTGCTGCACCAGATCATCAACGTCATGGAGATGCGCGTGCGTGTCCGGTCCGTCTTGGGCGCGACCATCACGATCAACGAGGTCCTCGACGAGCCACCCCAGGAGATGTCCACGGACTAGGCTGGCTCGGCACCTCGGCGAAATCGCCCGAATGGCAACAGAATTCATCGCAGTCAGTCAGGGTATTTCCATGGGCGACGTCGACGTTCGCCGCATCGACGGTGCGTAGCTAGCAGAGCGCTGATCCCCGGTCGAGGAGCGGCCCGATATCGATTTTGGTGCCGGGAATGTCGGGGTTGTCGCGCCAGATGGTGACCAGGTCCGCGTAGGTGTGGGCGGCCTTGGCGGTCCCGTTGACCCAGTAGGTGGCGCCGCCGTAGGTGAAGGTCACCCGGCTCAGGCGACCACCGAGTGGCTGGCATGCAAGCGTGCCTTCAGGAACCGTCAGTGGCCACGGCCCGTCGGTCCACGTCGCCTGGGAGACAAAGCTGGGTGGGCGTGGTGCGGGTTGCGCCGGTGACGCGCTGCTGATGAAAGACGAGGATGGTGCCCTGGCTCGCGGCGGTGTGGTCGCGCAGCCGGCCAGAACGAGGCCGATCACCGCCGCGGCGGCCGCGGCCCCGCGCCGATTGCCGAGAAGCGCATCCATGGGCAAAAGGTACCCGGCAGTTGTGGAGTTACCTAGAGAGCGGGCGGCCCCCAAGGAGAGCGGGGGCGGCCCAACAACTATTCAGACGACGCCTACGTCGATCCGGTTCCACTTGCTATGCGGGACTGCTTATCCCGGCTATGGCAGTAGGCCTTGGTGGTCGGGGCACGATCACCTGAGCCAGTACGTCACGGCGCTGCATAAACGCATCGTGGCCCTGGAGACACGATAATCGTTGTGCACCAGCACATGTGGTGCGCAGGGCCCGGTTTCTGGTTTTGTCAGAAGTCTTCGGACGGCTCTCCGGTGTCGAGATCCGCATCGGGATCTTCGTCACTAAGCTCCACAATTCTGTCAAAGGTGAATCCCTTGCAGGCTGGTTTGACGACCAGCTTCTTGCCCGCCTGCCGATTGGCCAGATGATCGGCCAGCGCGTTGGTGTCCGTCTCGTCTAGATTGGCCGCGAGGCAGGCACTTCGGAAGGCTTCGAGGGGCACCCGGTCACTAGCCCACCGGTCACTGCGCTCCATCAGGTCGCTCTTGAACTCGTGCTCCTCTTGCCAATGCAGCCTGCCAGGGTCGCCCGGTTTCGCGCCAATATTCTGGTAGCCACCCGCCTCTTCGGCGAGGTAGTCGATGATCACCAGAATGTCTGGGGGCAGTTCGTCAGCCAACTGGACCGTCCTTCGGGGTAGCTCACCACGTGGTGTCGACGCTACTCCGAGGGGGTGAGGCTAGTTCGCGCGCTAACTTTGACGTAGACGTTGATCCGAACCGGAATTCGAACGAATTGCGCTTAAACGTGTTACGGCTCATAGGATTACGAGCACCCAGACTGAAGCGGCGCCACTCACCGCTGCACCTGACACCAGTATGCGCGCCCGTCAGTCCAAGGGACGAAGCCGGCGCCACGAAGAGACCTAAGTAGGCCAGCCATAGCCCGGTCGCGAGTGGGGCGCTGAATCACGCGCGTGGCACCAAGCTCGGCTTCGTCGACGCGACAAGTGGCCCCTGTGTTTCACCAATTGCTGCAGGGCTGCGAGCCTGAACGCATGGACTTTGAAACAAACACCCGCTCGCGCAACGACGTCGAGCACGCGTTCGCGGCACGAGCCATCGAAGAGGCCCGGAAGTCGCCAGGGAACACCCGCGTCGGCGCTGTCATAACCCGAGACGACACAATTGTGGCGACTGGCTACAGGGGTGAGGTCGAGGGGCTTCACGCCGAGGAAGTAGCCCTCGAAAAGGCCCGACTGGCAGGCACCAACCTTGCCGGCGCCTCGCTCTACACGACCCTGGAGCCGTGCGCGAACTCCCGCACCTCGCGGGTTCCGTGCGCAGCGCTCATCGCAGAGGCGCGCATAACCGTCGTCCACATCGGCGAATACGATCCCAATCCTCAGGTCAACCGGCTCGGATGGAAGTACTTGCGCGACCACGGCGTCCGGCTCCGAGACTTTCCGGCGGACCTCCGCGAGCAGGCGCACGAGGCCAACGAGGACTTCACACAGGTGTTCACAAAGGGAACCGGAATGAGCGCGGGCGCCAAGTTCGATTTCACTACGAACGGTGGCCGATTCACCATCAGCGTCGACGAACAGCCCAACGCTGCGTCATGGGAAACCGAATGGACTAATTGCAATGCCTCGGCTATCCACCTGTATGGCGGAGTGCCCGGTGTCGTCGCGCTGGCTCGCTATGCGGAAGGGTTCGACGAAATCCACCGTCCCGACGCGTACGACTATGGAGGTACCTCTGTCAAGGTCGAAGTGGGGTCCATCGGTGTGATGCGCAACGAGTACGGACATGTCTTGTGCAAAGTCATCGCGATCGAACCCACGGCCGACTACGGCGGCACCGGACACGTCTCGGTCACCATCAGATGGGAGATCCGACTGGCCGAGGGAAGTTCAACGAGGTAGCGACCACGTTAGCGCGCCCCATTGCCCTCTCTCGTATCGGCGCGCCGGTCAGGGTGCAGCGACCTTGTTCGCCTTGGTTCGGTTGCATCGCCAGCACAGAGTCTGCAGATTGTCCGGCGTGGACAAGCCACCCTTCGAGACGGGGATAACGTGGTCCACTTCGAGAAGGAGATGGGGCTCCGCTGCGAGCGACACCGAGCAATACCGGCACGTGTGGTTGTCACGCGCCTTTATAGAGTTGCGCAGCTTAGAGGTCATCAGGGCGCGCTGGCCAGCAGCACTCTTTCTCCAGCGGATCTTCTGCGAAAGGGTCTCGACGAGCGCGTCGATCGTCAGAGTGTTCAAAGTGACGGTTGTTCGTTGTGCGCTGTTGCCACCAGCACTCACGTACTCAAAGAGGTAGACGGGATAGGGAACGTTGATCGGCGACAGCTCGACTCCGACGTGCTTCATAAACTCGGCCGCGTAATGCTTCAGGATGAATGCAGGCGGATCGACCGATTCAGCGATACTCGCCTCACGCTGCCCGAGATTGTTGACAGCTTCTTCGAGTCGGCCGATGTCCTCGCCCAGATTTTCGACGTCAGCAAGGTTAGCCTCGTCGGCCTTGATGCTGAAGTACTTCATCACGTACTTGAGGGGATCGGCGCTGGCGTTGCGGACGACCTGTAACGAGCAGTTGTGCACGTTTGGTGCTTGGTAATTCGCGACGTTCCGATCCCTGCGGTAGTTCCACTGGCTGGTGTTCTGGAACGACGCTAGATGGGATTGTGCGCCGGCCGACGATGCGCCGAGCCTGAACGATCCGCGACTGCGAATCTCCGAGACGTACTCGGCGACTTCGTTGTGCTCGGCGACCACCGACGCGATCCTCGCTTTGTGAGCCAAGAACCCTTCGCTGGCGAAGTACAACTCCTTAAGGATGTACCGAACCACGAACGGCAGGCTGAACAGAAACCCGACGACGACGATCGCTACTAAAAGTTCCATGTTGACTAGGCATCCTTCGCCGATTCTTCGTCGCGCGATCGGACTGTAACAAAGCCGCGAAGCGGTCATCGTTTATTCACCGCTATTGACCGAGAATCGTTGAGGATCGTCGAGTACCAGCAAAACATGCCAGACTCGAACTCTATTTTCCACCAATGCAACTCAGGTTCATTGGCAATCGTTGAGGAGGGTCGGCCCTTAATCAGCGGGTCCGGGGTTCGAAACCCTGACGGCGCACCACCACAATGTTCCTCGACGTGCCGACCTAGTCGGCGTCACAATTTCTGTCCCACCCTGTGGTTGCTCGGAGTAGTTTTTCCTCGGTGCCTGGCTGATGATTGGCACCCGTTGTGAACTAGCTGCGCCGAAGGAGCCGCAATGGGGTTCATCCAGCCCAACCTGCCCGTCGTCGACCTGGCCGAGTGGAGCAAGCTGACCCGCGCCGAGCGGATCGTCCCGATGCAGTGCCACGTCGCCGAGAACGGCTTCGGTATTCCCCTGATCATGCACGTGATGTACGGCGTGAAGATCGCGCTCTACCTGCTCGGCGGCTGGTTCTTCG
This sequence comes from Mycobacterium montefiorense, assembly GCF_003112775.1. GTDB lineage: Bacteria > Actinomycetota > Actinomycetes > Mycobacteriales > Mycobacteriaceae > Mycobacterium > Mycobacterium montefiorense. Next base: position 30,304 of record NZ_BFCH01000021.1, read on the forward strand.
GATGGTGCACTACGGGCATCGGCGGCTTCGGCGATGTCGGCGCGTGGTGGTCGGAGCCGATCGTGTTCCAAAAGGCCGTGCTCTTCACGATGCTGTTCGAAGTCGTCGGTCTCGGTTGCTGTTTCGGCCCGTTAGCCGGGCGCTACTTCCCGCCGATGGGATCGATTCTGTACTGGCTGCGGCCCGGCACAATCCGGCTGCCACCCTGGCCGAATCGGGTGCCGCTGACCAAGGGCATCGACCGGACCCCGCTCGACGCGTTGCTCTACGGCGCGCTGCTGGTGCTGCTCGCGACGGCGCTGGTGTCCGATGGCTCGGGCCCAATTCCGGTTCTGCACACCGCGATCGGCGTGCTACCGCGGTGGCAGACCATTGCGATCCTGGCGGTCCTGGCCGCGATCAGCTTGCGCGACAAGGTGATCTTCCTGGCCGCGCGCGCCGAGGTGTACGGTCCGCTGGCGCTGGCGTTCCTGTTCACCGGGGCCGACATCGTCATCGGGGCCAAGCTCGTCTTCATGGTGATCTGGCTGGGCGCAGCCACTTCGAAGATCACCAGGCACTTCCCGTTCGTGATTTCGACGATGCTGGCCAACAATCCGTTCCTGCCCTCCGGCGTGCTCAAGCGGTCGCTGTTCAAGCGCTATCCGGACGACCTGAGGCCCAGCGCGCTGTCGGGCTTCATCGCGCACTTCTCCACCGCTATCGAAGGCCTGGTGCCACTGGCGCTGCTCTTCTCGCACGGCGGCTGGCCGACGACGATCGCCGCGTTCGTGATGATCGTGTTCCACCTGAACATCCTGCTGGCCTTCCCGATGGGCGTGCCGCTGGAGTGGAACGTCTTCATGATCTTCGGTGTGCTCTGGCTGTTCGTGTCGCACGCCTCCATTGGGCTGTCGGATCTGACCACACCCTGGCCCATCGTGCTGTTCGCGGTCATCGTGACGGTCGTCGTGGTGGGAAACCTCTACCCGCACAAGGTTTCGTTCCTGCCCGGCATGCGCTACTACGCGGGCAACTGGGACACCACGGTGTGGTGCGTCAAGCCGTCGGTGGACGACAAGTTCCGCACCGGCTCCCGTGCGCTTGGCCCGATGCAGCACCTGCAACTCGAGCGGTTGTACGGCAGCAAGGAGGAGACGCTGATCCCCCTGCACCTGGCGCTGGCGTTCCGCGGGATGAACACCCACGGGCGCGCACTGCTCACGCTGGTGCACCGCGCATTGGCCGGCTACGACGAGGACGACTACAACCTGTGTGAGGGTGAGGTCCTTTGCTCCATGGTTCTCGGGTGGAACTTCGGCGACGGGCACATGCACAACGAGTGCCTGATCGAGGCGCTACAGCAGCGATGCGGGTTCGCACCGGGCGACGTGCGGGTGGTGATTCTCGACGCGCAGCCCATCCAGAAACAGCGGCAGGAATATCGGCTCGTGGATGCGGCGACCGGCGAATTCGAGCGAGGTTACGTCGACGTCGACGACATGGTCACCACCCAGCCGTGGGCCGACGACCTCCCGGTGCACGTCGAGAGCAGCCGCGTCAGCGGTTCCTGACCCGGCGCACGACCACCACGACAACCAGGGCGCCGACGCCGGCCAGCGAGGCGGCCACCACGGGCTTCGTGACGAAGCTGATCACCTGGGCCTTGAGGTCGTCTGCCAAGCGGCGCGGGTTAGCGCGCACGGCAAGCGAGTCGACGGTGGCCGCGAGCTGGTCGCGGGCGGCGTCGATCTCCTGCTTGATGGTGTCGGGGTCGCGGTCCGCCACGTGTCTGTCCTCCAACTGAGCCTCGTGCACCTGAGGAACTACCCTAGTGCCGATGCTCTGGTGAACCGAAAGGGGAAGCACCTTGACCGAGACCACGCGGCTGGCACCGGGCGACAAAGCGCCTGCCTTCAGCCTTCCCGACGCCGACGGCAACAAAGTGTCGCTGGCCGACTACTTGGGACGCCGTGTCGTCGTGTACTTCTATCCGGCGGCCTCTACGCCGGGGTGCACCAAACAGGCCTGCGACTTCCGCGACAGCCTCGCCGAGCTGAACGGCGCCGGCCTCGACGTCGTCGGGATCTCCCCTGACAAGCCGGAGAAGCTCGCCAAATTCCGTGACGCGGAAGGGCTGACGTTCCCGCTGCTGTCCGACCCCGACCGCAAGGTGCTGACGGCGTATGGGGCCTACGGCGAAAAGCAGTTGTACGGCAAGACGGTCACCGGCGTCATCCGCTCGACCTTCGTGGTCGACGACAAAGGCAAGATCGCCGTCGCGCAGTACAACGTCAAGGCCACCGGCCACGTCGCCAAGCTAAGACGCGATCTGTCCGTGTAATCGCCTGGGGCACACACTTTCTGACTACGGGTTGCCCGTCGTCGAACACTGGACCTGGGAGCTCTTACCGGCGCCGGTGCTGGACTTGGTGTGCTTGTTGGTAAACGAGAGGGACCACGGCGCCGACGGCCGGCCGCCGCGCCCAGGCGCGAGCGGTCTCGCGGCAGGTGGGCAAACCAAACGCGTCAGTCGCCGATGACGGCTGCCTCGGTGTACTCGGTGATGGGCCGGGCGATTCCCTGTTCGTCGCAGACCCGCTGCAGCTTCTCCAGCGTCTCGTCGATCCCCGGTCCGAGCCGCCTGCCGGGCGTGAAGGTGGCCGGTAGGTGCTGCATGCCCTGGATCACGCCGATCGTCGGATAGTGCACGGTGCCTTCGGGTTCGCAGCGGTAGTCGGGCATCCGGTCGAGCACCGCCGTCAGCATCGACTTGAACACCACGCGCGCGACATTGGAACCGATGCAGCGGTGGATGCCGAGCCCGAAGCTGAAGTGCCGGTTGTTCTTACGGGTCAGGTCCAGCCGATTGGGATTGGGAAACACCGCGGGGTCGCGGTTCGCCATCGCCCACGACAACCACAGCCGATCGCCCTCCTTGAACTGCGTGCCCGCTATTTCGAGGTCGGCGGAAATCGTGCGACCGTCGCCGGGAGCAGGTGTGAAGTAACGCAGGAATTCCTCGGTCGCCGGGTCGAGCCGCGTGTCCGATTCCCGCCTCAGCAGTTCGCGCTGCGCGGGATTTTCGCCTAGCCATTCGAGTGCGTGAGCGGTCAGCGCCGTTGTCGTGTCGAAGCCGCCGCCGATGATCAGGCCGAGCATTCCAAGCAGTTCGGCATCGGGGGCTGGTTCGCCGTCGATCTCAAGCCTTGCCAACGCGTCAACCAGGCCGGGTCGCGGGTTCTCCCGTATCTCCAACAGGTGGTTGAAGAGATCCAGTCCCATCGCCATCGTCTGCTCCAAAACCCTTGGAGCGTCGGGGGAATCGACGGGGGTGTAGACGCCGGCATGGGCCGGCTCGCAATAGAGCTGCCACTTCTTCAGTGGAACGCCCATCATCGCCAGAGTCAGGACCGCGGGAGTGATGTTCGCGAGGTCGTCGACGAAGTCGATCCGCCCGCCCTCGATTTTCTCGTCGATGCTCGCTCGCACGATCTCGTCGACGAACGGCTTCCAGCGCATGACGGCCGCCGGCGACAGGTAGGGGTTGAGGATGCTGCGGTAGGCGGAGTGCTCGGGTTCGTCCATCTCGAGCATGCCGCCGCGGACGCCGGGGCCCTGCCGCACCGTGGGAATGGTGATGCCCTTGTACCCGGTGCCGTCGCCGGTGACGTCGTGGTCGTTGGACACCTGCGGGCAGCGAGCGAGCTCGAAGACTTCCCGGTTACCCGCGGCCACCCAATGCCCGTCGTAGGTCTCGGTCCACGCCACCGGGCACTTGGCGTGCATGTCCTCGGTGATCTCGGTGAACCGCTCGCGGTACTCCGGGGTGTGGCGATCAAAGTGGTAACGGGTGGTCTTGTGTTCCGTAGTCACGCTGGCGCCTCCTGCGGACGAATGGCTGCACAAGCAGTATGCGGCCCGACGCCCGATCTACGGGTTACCCATCGTTGAGCACTGGACCATGTTGTCTTCACCGGCTCCGGCCTTGGACTGTGTGTCCTTGACGGTTCCATTGATGCTGACCGTGCATGTCGTCTTCTGGCCGGTGGGATTCGCGGTCACGACCAGCAACGACGTCGGGCTAGCGTCCTTGTTGGTAAACGACATTGACCACGGAACAGCCTGATTGGTCAGCCTCTGCAAGACGCCCGTTGCGTCGTAGTACGTCACGACCGCCAGCGGGGCGTCCGACGTCACGGTGTACACGACCGCATCGCCGACGGCGGCCGCCGCACCCGGCGCGGTTATCAGGGAAGCTCCCACGACTAGCGCGGCGGCCGCAGCAAACTGTGTCTTAACCATCGGTGCTCCTAGATAGCCCCCGCCGATGGGTACTCTCCACCTGTTTTGGCGTTTCGGCAAGTCCGACACGAGCAGATTCGTAACCCACGGGCAAAGGGCGCGTGTGGCACGCAGAACGTGCAGGCCCGCGTCTCAGGCCAGGTTGGCCAGCAGCAGCGCCTCGGAGATTGCCGCGCGTTCCAGCACGCCCAGGTGCAGGCTCTCGTTGATGCTGTGGGCTTGGGTCGCCGGATCTTCCACGCCGGTGACGAGGATCTTCGCCTGCGGGAACGCCTCGGCGAATTCGGCGATGAACGGGATCGATCCGCCCATGCCCATGTCGATCGCGTCGGTGCCCCAACCCTGTCGGAACGCGGCCCGCGCGGCGTCGTAGACGCTGCCGGTGGCGTCGATCGCGTACGGCTCGCCGATGTCGCCGCGGCTGACGCTGACCTGCGCGCCCCACGGGGTGTGCTTTTGCAGGTGCGCGGTCAGCGCGTCCAGGTGTGCGCCGGCATCACCGCCGGGCGCGACCCGCATGCTGATCTTGGCGCGGGCCCGCGGGATCAATGTGTTCGATGCCTTCTCGATGGGTGTGGTGTCGATACCGATCACGGTGATCGCGGGTTTGGCCCACAGCCGCTGCGGCGCCGAGCCCGAGCCGATCTCGGACACCCCGTCCAGCAGCCCGGAGTCAGACCGCACCCGCTCCGGCGGGTAATCCACTGCGGCGGCGGTACTTTCGTGCAGCCCTGCGACGGCCACGTTCCCGTCGGCGTCGTGCAGGCTGGCCAGCAGTCGCACCAGCACGCTCAGTGCGTCGGGCACCACGCCGCCCCAAATGCCAGAGTGCAGCCCGTGGTCGAGCGTGGCGACCTCGACGACGCAGTCGACCAGGCCGCGCAGCGTGACCGTCAGCGCCGGGATCTCGGTGCTCCAGTTGTCCGAGTCGGCGATGACGATCACGTCGGCGGCAAGGGCATCGCGGTGGGCGGCCAGCAGCCGGCCCAGCGACGGCGACCCGGATTCTTCCTCCCCCTCGACGAAGACCGTCACGCCCACCGGCGGTTGACCGCCGTGCGCCCGAAACGCGGCTAAATGCGTTGCGATACCGGCCTTGTCGTCGGCGCTGCCGCGCCCGTAGAGCCGCCCGTTACGCTCGGTCGGCTCAAACGGCGGTGATGCCCACTGATCGCGATCGCCTTCGGGCTGCACGTCATGGTGGGCGTACAACAGCACCGTCGGCGCGCCGGCCGGTGCCGGATGCTGCGCGATGACGGCCGGGGCGCCGCCCTCGCTGACGATGCGCACCTCGCTAAAACCCGCCTGCGACAACAGATCCGCTACTGCCTGTGCACTGCGATGCACCTCGTCGCGACGGCCGGGGTCGGCCCACACCGATTCGATCCGCATCAGGTCCTCGAGATCGCGGCGTACCGACGGCAACACGTCGCGTACGCGCTCAACCAGATCGCTCATGATCTCGAGGCTAGTTGCTTGCGAGAACTCACGACGTTTCGAGGATGGCCACCGCGGCCGCGGTATCCCCTTCGTGAGTCAGCGACACGTGGATCGTGACGTCGGCCAGATGCTTCGCGATGTCCCCGGTCAACCGCACCCGCGGTCGTCCCCACATGTCGGTGACGACTTCGATGTCGCGGTGGATGTCCTCACGCAGGATCGGCCGCTGGGAGAACCGCGAACCGGACCAGGCCTTGATCACCGCTTCCTTCGCAGCCCAGCGCGCAGCGAGGTGGCGCGCCGCCGACGAACTCTTGTCGGAGGCGTCGCGACGCTCACCCGGCGTAAATGTCTCGGAGAACACCGTTCCCGGTTGGTCAACCTGGTCGGCGAAATCCGGAATGGAGACGAGGTCTATCCCCACACCGACGATGCCCATGGCTGGCCAGGTTATCGGATGACCGGAGTCACCCGACGTAGGCCTCGTCGTCGCCCAGCCGTGCGGCCGGATTCAGCAGCATCGCGGCCTCCTGACGCTTCTCCGAAGAGTCGTGATCAAAGCGACGGTCCGGCGGCCGCTCGTACATCGGTGGGCCGCCGGCGATGGCCGAAGCGAGCCGGCGCTGACCGGACAGCAGGCGTGCGTCCGCGCGCTGCTGGTAGTCCTCGCGCTGTTCGGCGTTCAGCGCGGCGATGAACGCCTGCGGGTGCACCAGTGCGACGAGGCCGGACACGTGGCCGAACCCGAGACTGGTCAGCATCCCTGCCTTCAGCGGGAACTTCCCGGCAAGCCGTAGCGTGTCGCGAACCCAGACGAAGTGAGCAGAGCCGGACAGTTCGTCGTCGACGCAATCCAGGCTGCGGTTGGGCGGGATCACCCCGTCGCGCAGCATCTGGCACAGCCCCATCATCTGGAAGACCGCCGCACCGCCCTTGGCGTGTCCGGTCATGCTCTTCTGCGAGACGATGAACAGCGGCGCACCCTCGGAGCGGCCCAGCGAGTCGGCGAGCCGCTCGTGCAGCTCAGTCTCGTTCGGGTCGTTGGCCAGCGTCGACGTGTCGTGCTTGGAGATCACCGCGACGTCGTCAGCGGACACGCCCAGCTTGCCAAGCGCGCGCGCCAGCGCTGAGTCCTTGCCGCCGCGGCCCGCGCCGAGCGCACCCAAGCCCGGCGCCGGGATCGAGGTGTGCACTCCGTCGCCGTACGACTGCGCGAAGGCCACCACCGCGAGCACCGGCAGGCCCATCTTGAGCGCCAGGTCGCCGCGGGCCAGCAGGATGGTGCCACCCCCCTGCGCTTCGACGAAGCCCAGCCGGCGTCGATCGTTGGGCCGGGAGAACTTCGAGTCGTCGATGCCCCGGTCGCGCATCATGGAAGTGTCGGCGGTGGCCGCCATGTCACCGAAACCGATGATGGCCTCCAGCGTCAGGTCGTCCAGGCCACCGGTCACCACCATTTCGGCCTTGCCCAGCCGGATCTTGTCGACGCCCTCCTCGACCGACACCGCCGCGGTCGCGCATGCCGCGACCGGGTGGATCATCGAGCCGTAGCTGCCGACATAGGACTGAACCACGTGGGCGGCAACAACATTCGGCAGCACTTCCTGCAGGATGTCGTTCGGCTTGCTCCGGCCCAACAGGTTGCCGTGATACATGGTCTGCATCGACGTCATGCCGCCCATACCGGTGCCCTGGGTGCTGGCGACCAGGCTCGGGTGCACCCACCGCATCAGCTCGGACGGGGTGAAGCCGGCGGACAAGAACGCGTCGACGGTCGCGACGATGTTCCACAGCGCCACCCGATCGATCGAGGTGGCCATGTCGGCGCTGATGCCCCATACCGTCGGGTCAAACCCGGTCGGGATTTGCGCCCCGACCGTCCGCGACAGTTTGGTCTTGCGTGGCACCCGGATCTCGGTGCCCGCCTTGCGGATCACCTGCCAGTCGCTCGAGTCGGGCACCGGCCGAATCACCGTGTGCTCCGGGTCGAACTCGGCGAACCCGCGGGCGTCGGCCTCCGACGACACGACAAAGCTGAAGTCTTTGTCCAAGAACACCGAAACCAGCAGCGGCGACGCGTGATCGGGATCGATCGCGCCGTCGTCGACGAACTCCCGGATGCCGCAACGCTCGACGACCGTGTCGTGGTAGCGCTCGACCAGCTCGGCCTCGTCGATCAGGTCGCCGGATTGCGTGTCGTACCAACCCGGTTGGGGGTCGTCCTCCCAGCGAATCAAGCCGGTGGTCCAGGCCAGCTCCAGCACTCCGGCCGCCGACAATTCGTTGTCAACCTCCATCTCGAAGCGGGTGCGCGAGGAACCGAACGGGCCGAGTTCGGCGCCGCCGACGATCACCACCAAATCGGCCGGGTCGACGTCGAGGTCTGCCCATTCCGGCGGCGGTGCCGGGGTGTACCCGCGGGGCGGGGACGGCAGCGCTGCGATGGTGCCCTCCGCGGGCTCGTCGTCCGCGTCATCGCTCGCGGTCGCCTGCTCGCGTGCGTTGGCGGCCAACTCAGCCATGTCGAGTTCGACGTCGCCGAGACCGCCGGTCAGGTCCGCCTTGATCGGCTCGCTGGCCGCGGCCACCTTCGACTCCACATCGCAGAGGGCCAACAGCATGCCGGCCATCTCGTCGGTGGAGTAGGTCGTGACACCGGCCTCCTCGACCGCGGTGACAATGGCGTCGTTGTGACCCATCAGCCCGGTACCGCGAGTCCAGCCAATCAGCGCGTGCGCCAAGCTAACTCGGGCCGCCCACGACGATTCGGCGTGCCAGCGACTGACCAGGGCGTCCAGGGCCGACTTGGCCTCACCGTAAGCGCCGTCACCGCCGAACATGCCGCGGTTGGGCGAGCCGGGCAGTACCACGTGCAACCGCGACGCGATGTCGCGCTCGGCGCCGATCTTCGACAGACCGCCGATCAGCCGCTGCACGGCCCACAGCAGAACCTTCATCTCCATCTCGGAGCGCGAACCGGCCTCCGACAGGTCGCCGACCACCCGCGGTGCCGCGAACGGGAACAGCAGCGTCGGGGTTTGTGCGTCCTTGATGTGAATCGACTGCGGCCCAAGGCTTTCGCTCTGCTCGGCACCGATCCACTCGACCAGGGCGTCGATGTCGGAGTAGGACGCCATGTTGGCCGCGACCACCCACAGCGACGCACCGAAACGGGCATGGTCGCGGTACAGCGTGCGGTAAAGCGCCAGTCGCTCCTCGTCGAGCTTGGACGTCGTCGCGATGACAGTGGCACCGCCATCGAGCAGTCGCGCCACGATCGACGCGGCGATCGAGCCCTTCGAAGCGCCTGTCACGACAGCGATTTCGCTGTGGTGCGGACCGGGATCCGGGTTCTCGGCGCCGGCGGCGATCCGGCCGTACAGGGATGCGTGGATCTGGCGACCCGCGGCCAGCGAGCGGCCCTGCCACCAGGTGGCTTGGGTCGCGACGACGTGCCCGGCGCCCTCGAATCGTTCGGAGAGTCGCACCCAGTCCGCGTCGATGTCGCCCTCGTCGGTCAGCCACAGCTTGACCAAGTCCTCGCGGGCGCTGGCCCAGCGGTCGTCGAACACGACGGCCTTCTTGGCCTCGAACGCAGGTGCCACCAAACGCGGCCATTCCGAACCTAATTCGGCGGTGACCAAGTCGATGAGGGCGGCGTCGGTGGCCACCGGCAAGGCGCTGACCGTGTCGTCGAGACCCAGCTGACCCAGCACCAGGCGAGCCGCGGATGCAAGCACACCGTCTCGGCCGGTGATCTGGTCGGTGAATTCGCTCAGCGCGGCCGCGTCGACGGTCGCTCCGCCGCCACCACCCGCCGAGGGCAGCGCCACCGAAACACCTTGACGTGCAGCCACCGCAGCGACCGCGGCGTCGATGGCCTTGTCGACCGAAGCGGCGTCGGCCATCGCACCCTCGTGCAGGTGTCCCATGGCCCCGCCGCGCACGCTGGTGCCCTCGCGGGTGCCCAGCGCCACCTCGATGGTGACGTGCTTGGCCCAGCCCTCGCCGAGCTCCCAGGTCTTCGTGACCCGCTCGGTGATGGCGGCCGGCCGCTTACCGGACGGCCCGAGCACCGTGCGCAGCTGGTCGTTGATCGCGTCGGAAAGCACCGGGCCGTAAGGCTTGTAGGTGCGCGCCAGCTTGGTCACCTGCGACCGCAGTCCGGCCAGGTCGGCCTCGGCGGCACCGTCGATGGCGCCCAGGTTCAACTCCGAACCCAGGTCCACCAGCAGCTGGTTGCGCCGCGACGACGCACCGTCGGTGATGGACTCGATGGAGTCCAGCTCCTCGATCTGGTCGATGCGCATCTTCGCCGACAGCGCGATCAGCGCGAGTGTGGCGTCGGCCGCGCCGAACGCGATGTCTTCGGGACGCGGCGCGCCCGAGGGCGCGGTAGGCGCCGGCGCGGGTGCCGGTGCGGCGCCTTCGGGCGCCGATGCGGCCTCTTCCGGTGCGGCCGACTCAGCCGGCTCTTCGATTTCCGGCTCGGGGTCGGTGTCGTTGGCGAACAGCACGGCAGCATCCCGCTCGGCGTTGAGCACTTCGACTGTGCTGTGCGCATATTCGGGCAGGTTGAGGGTGTTGGCGGCCAGTCCGGCGACAGTCGGCGCCGACTTCACACCGATCTCGACGAACCGCTCCACACCCAGGCCGCCAGCGGCATCCTCGGTGAACAGCAGGTCCTGGGTTTCGATCCAGCGCACCGGGCTGGCGAATTGCCAAGCCAACAGCTCGATCACAATAACGCGCGCCATCTCGCGCGGACGCTCGGTAAGCCAGGTGTCGTAGTTGTCGAGGATCTCGTCGAGCGGCTCGGCCGGCACCAAATCGCGGATCTCCTGGATGAAGTCGCGATCCAGCGTGAACGGCCGCGGCACCAGGTTCGGGATATAGCGCCCGATGACCAGTTCGGGATCCGCGTCGCGCGGCATGACCCGCTCCAGCGAGCGACGGAAGTCGGCAACCCCGACCCGCAACACCCGGGAATGGAACGGCACGTCGATACCCGGCACCAAGATGAACGAGCGCTTGCCGCCGGTGATCTCGCGGCGACGCTCCACTTCCTCCTCGAGGGCCTCGAGACCGCGGACCGTGCCGGCGATCGCGTACTGCGAACCGCGCAGGTTGAAGTTCACGATCTCCAGAAATTCGCCGGTGCGCTCGGCGATTTCGGCGACGAAGTCGGTGACCTCGTCGTCGGGCAGGTCGATCTGCGACGGACGGATCGCCGCCAACCGGTAGTTCGAACGGCCCATCTCGTCGCGCGGCACGATGTCGTGCATGTTCGAGCCGCGGTGGAACACGGTCTCTAGCAAGGCTTCCAGCTGGTAGATGCCCAACACGCAGGCCAACGCGGTGTATTCACCGACGGAGTGACCGCAGGCGATGGCGCCCTCGACGAATGCGCCCTGCTCACGCATCTCGGCGACCTGCGCGGCCGCCACGGTGGCCATCGCGACCTGAGTGAACTGCGTCAGGTAGAGCACACCGTCTGGGTGGTGGTAGTGCACGCCGCTGGCGATCAGGCTGGTCGGGTTGTCGCGCACCACGTGCAGTACCGAGAAGCCCAGGGTGTCGCGGGTGAACTTGTCGGCGTCGTCCCACACCTTGCGGGCCGCCTTGGACCGGGCGCGAACCTCCATGCCCATACCCTTGTGCTGGATGCCCTGGCCGGGGAATGCATAGACCGTCTTGGGGGCGGCCAGTCGCGCGGTCGCCGACATCACCAGATCCGAGCCGATGCGCGCGGCGACTTCCAAAACTTCTGCGCCCTGGTCGATTCCGACGCGATCGACCCGGAAGTCGACCTCATCGCCCGGACGTACCATGCCCAGGAACCGCGCCGTCCAGCCGATCAGCCGGGCCGGCGGGCGAGCCTGGCCGTCGGTGGCGGTCACCGTGTGCTGCGCGGCAGCCGACAACCACATGCCGTGCACGATCGGCGATTCCAGCCCGGCCAGCAGCGCGGCCGCCCGGTCGGTGTGGATCGGGTTGTGGTCACCGGAGACCACCGCGAACGGACGCATGTCGACGGGCGCGGTCATGGTGACGTCGCGGCGACGGCGCCGCGGGGTGTCGGTCGCGTTCTCGGACACCGAGCCGCCGGCCCGGGCCGGGTCGGTGAGCTCGCCGGCTCCGGTGCGCCCGAGGATCGCGAATCGCTCCTCGAGCGAGGCGATCACCGTGCCGTCGGGGCCAGCCACCGTCACCGATACCGGGACGACGCGACCCATGTCGGTGTCGGTCGCTGCCGAAGCCGTTGCGGTGACGGCCAATTGAGCCGGATCCGCGGGCAGCTCGCCCACGACGTGCGCGGCGTGGTCCAGGTGCACCAGGCTCAGCAGGCCCTCGACGACCGGAACACCGGCATCGGTGACCGCGGAACCGATCGTCGCGAAAACCGCGGGCCAGCACAGGCCCACCAGCGCGTCGGGCACGGCGTTGAGGCTGGGTGCCAGCCGCTCACCGAAGGTGGCAGTGACACCGGTGTGGTCGGCGACCCGCTCCGGGTCCCAGTCCACCGTCACGGTGGCGGTCCCGTCCGTCACCTGCGGAAGCAACTCCGGCCCGTCGACACCGGCGGCGATCGCCAGGACCGCGCGCATCGCAGCGGTCGCGTCGTCGGTGGAAACTACCGGTGAACCACCGTCAATGGTGTTGTTGTGCAACGTGAATGGGATTTCGATCCACACCCCCGACACCGGGATGCTCAGCACGACCTGTTCATCGCCCGCCCCGCCGTCGGACTTGACCTGCAGGCGAGCCCCAGTCGACGAGTGCGTGGCACGCTGCCCGTCGGATCCATCGTGAACCAGCCAGTCGGCCGGGTCGGCGATGCGATGAACCGGGTTGGTGGCGGTGCGCCCGGCCCACAGCACGTCCGGGGCGTCGAGCACGACGGCCAGTGGCCCGGTCACATCCGGGCGACCCAGCCTGCGTGACCTGACGGCTGTGGCGTCGGCGCCGGTGCCCAGCACCTCGTCGATCGCGGCCTGCTCGAAACGGTCGAGCAGTTCACCGACCGGCTCGTCCATCCGGGTGATGCCGGCGACGGCTGCGGTACCGGGGATGATGCACACCTGGTCGGCGTCGTAGCGGGCGTCGTGCGCCTGCCACAGCGAGTCACTGCGCCACCAGCGGCGCACGTCTTTGTCGATGACCGGCACGAAGTTGACCGGCTTGCCCAGCGTCTTGCACAACGTGACGAAGAACGGCACGTCGGCCGGGTGCAACTGCACTCTGTCAGCGTCGGGGTAGCCGGCAATCAGCTGTTCGATGGCCGCCGACGGGTTCTCCAGCAGCTCAGAGCCGGTCGAACCGGAAAATACGCTGTCGATCGGGCCATGGTCGCGCTGGTGCAAACGCGCCTCGGCGCGCTGCAGCATCTGCTGGAAGCGGTCGCGCCAGGTGTCGGCCAGCCAGGGGCTGCCGGGCGCGGCGGTGTCGGCGGTCGAGTTGCCCTCGCCGATGGCGAGCTCGACGTAGCGCTGCAGCCACTGCAGGTAGGTCATCTCCCTGACATCGCCGAAGTACGGCTCCGCGGTGCCGGCCATCGCGGCGATGATCTCGTCGCGGCGCTCGGCAACGGCGTCCGCGTCACCGGCGACCTCGTCGAGTAGCCGGCCGCAGCGCGAGGCGGCGTTGTCGATCTCGTGGATGTCGGCACCGAGCTGGCTGCGGCTGGAAGCCATGCCGCCCTGGGCTTTTCCGGCGCCGATCCACTGATCGGTGCCGTTGGTCTCGACCAGCATCTGCTTGACGGACGGCGACGTGGTCGCCTCCTTGGTGGCCATCGCCGCGGTGCCGACCAGGATCCCGTCGATCGGCATCGACGGGAAGCCATAGGACTGCGACCATCGGCCGGACAGGTATTCGGCGGCCCGCTCGGGCGTGCCGATGCCACCGCCGACGCAGACGGTGATGTTGGAGCGCGACCGCAGCTCCGAGTAGGTCGCCAGCAGCAGGTCGTCGAGGTCTTCCCACGAGTGGTGGCCACCGGCGCGACCGCCCTCGATGTGCACGATCACCGCTTTGGTGGGCGCCTCGGTCGCGATGCGGATGACCGAGCGGATCTGCTCGATGGTGCCGGGCTTGAACACCACATGGCTGATGCCGATGTCGTTGAGCTCGTGGATCAGCTCCACGGCTTCCTCGAGGTCCGGGATGCCGGCGCTGACCACCAGGCCGTCGATCGCGGCGCCGGACTGACGGGCCTTCTGCACCAGGCGCTTGCCACCGACCTGCAGCTTCCACAGGTAGGGGTCCAGGAACAGGGTGTTGAACTGGTAGGTGCGGCCCGGCTCGAGCAAGCCGGACAGCTCGTCGATGCGGGCGGCGAAGATTTCCTCGGTCACCTGCCCACCACCGGCCAGCTCGGCCCAGTGTCCGGCGTTGGCCGCCGCGGCGACGATCTTGGCGTCCACGGTGGTCGGGGTCATGCCGGCCAGCAAAATCGGCGAGCGCCCGGTCAGCCGGGTGAACTTCGTCGAGAGCTTGACGCGGCCGTCGGGCAGCTTCACGACGGTCGGCGCGTAGCTCGACCACGGCCGTGCCACCTCGGGGGTGGCCCCGACGGTGAAGAGGTTGCGCTGACCGCCGCGGGTGGCGGCGGGCACGATGCCGACGCCCAGGCCGCGGATCACCGGTGCAGTCAGGCGGGTCAGGATGTCGCCGGGGCCCAGGTCGAGAATCCAGCGCGCGCCGGCGTTGTGCACTCCGGTGATCTCTTCCACCCAGTCGACCCGGCTCACCAGGATGGCGTCGGTCAGTCGGCGGGCCAGCGCGACGTCCAGGCCGACCTTCTCGGCCCAGCCGCCGACGATGTCGATGCCGTCGGCCAGCCGCGGGGTGTGGAAGCCCACCTCGACCTGAACCGGATCGAAGACGGGCGCGAAGACGTCGCCGCCGCGCATCTTGCTCTTGCGTTCGGCCTCTTCCTTCTCGGAGATCTGCTGGCAGTACAGCTCGAAGCGGGAAAGTTGCTCCGGCGTGCCGGTGATGACGACCGAACGCCGGCCGTTGCGGATGGACAGCACCGGGGGCAGCACGGTCCGGACGTCCTGGGAGAACTCGTCGAGCAGCGCGACGATGCGCTCGGGGTCGGCGTTGGTGACCGACACCATCGGCGGGCGGTCACCGAGCACGGAGATGCCGCGGCGCCGGGCCACCAGGGTCCCGGCCGCGCCGATCAGCTGAGCCAGGGCCAGCAGCTCGACGTCGCGCGCGCCCTCGGCCTTGAACGCCTCGACGGCGAGCACACCCTGGGAGTGCCCGGCGACGGCGACCGGCGGGGTCGCCGTCCAGTCCATGCCCTGTCGCGCCAGGGCACGCCCGGCCGCAATCTGGGTGAGCAGCACGCCGGGCATCGACACCGCGGCCGACGTCAGGTGCTTGTCCGCGGGGGTCGGGTCCTCGGCCGCGAGCGCGCGTACCCACTGCAGCGGCTCGAAGCCGATCGGGCGCACCACGACCAGCTCTTTAGCCACCGGCTCGAGCAGCAGCTCGGCCTCACCGACCAGCGTCGCGATATCGGTTTCGATACCGGCCGAGGACACCAGCTCTTCGAGGGTTTCCAACCAGGCACTGCCCTGACCGCCGAACGCGATGGCGTACGGCTCGCCGGCCGTGAGACGGTCGACCAGAGCATGGGTGCTGTGCGGGGCATGGTCAGCGGACACCCGGTCGTGCTCGTGGATCGTCACCTTGTACATCTCCCTGTATGCGTCTTCACGTATCGGTTCGTTCGGCCTGCTGAGAGCCCCGGCGGGCGGGGCCCCAACTGGCGTTGGGTCGATTCCGCTTTGAATCGCAGCCCGAAAAGCAGCTGATCGGTGTGTTGTCGGCGGGCCACTCAAGGGGGCTGAGAGGCGCGGCGGACTGCATCGGCTGTACTAAGAGTGTCATAAGGATTCGGGTCATTTTTCTGCGCAGATTGGTTACTGGTGAGTTCTACGCACGGGTAACCGTGTTGTGGGTAACACCCGGATTAACCGACCTCGCGGGTATCCAGAACAAACGTCCTGCATGTAGGTGGTTACGGTCGAGTAGCTATAACTGCGCTGTTCAAGGCGGCATTGTTATCAAATCGTTATGTTAAGAATTCGTATTGCGTGCCGCCCGTCGCGCAGCCGAGGTTGGGCCGTCTCGCGCTCGTCACCGCCCGCGAGGAACGACAAACGGCGAACAAGTGTTTGCTGGAGCGCAGTTGCGCAAGCGCGCCCGGATCGGCTACAGCGCCAGAAATCTTTGCGGGAACGCGCGATTGCTAGTCCCACTGCCCGAATTGCGGCTTGAGGATCTCATTGATGTCCACCCCAACCCCGCCCACGCTGCGCTTATCGATCTCGACTTGATGCAGATTGGCAGCCGGATGGGCGTAGCCCTTCGGTGAGCCCCAGTTGTGCTGCCAGAAGCAGCAGCCCAAACCGTCATGCAGCGCCCAGTCGATCGTCTTCGAGTTGGCGTAAACGCCCGTCCGCTGGTGTCCGATCACCGACTCCCAGGTGGTGTGCCGGTAGACCGGGATCGGCGGACGACGGTCGCCGAGTCCACCGTTACGTTCAAGCAGTGCCCCGAGTCGCAAAATTGTCGACTCGTCGAACCACCGCGAGACGAGCTGGATACCGATCGGCGGACTCTCGGAACTGAAGCCATACGGGATGCAGAGTGCCGGCAGCCCGGTCAAGTTCTTCCTGTGTTCGCTGGGCGGCGTGCAGCTGGGCGAAGGTGAGGTCCGGCAGTTCTCGCGCCACGGATTCGGGTTAGTCAATGCGGGCGAGAGGCTTGATGAGTCAGTCCTTTCCGACGAGTCAGCCGGGGTTGGCCGCGGGCGCAGGTGTCGATGCCGCGGCGGCGCGGCGCCGGGTGCCCGAAAGCATGACCGCGACGGCCGAGAGCACCCCACTGGCCACCAGCAGCCACCACCCGCGGCGGTAGCAAGCCAACGTGGCATGGCCGCTGCCCAGCAGCACCACCAGTAATGCCACTCCGATGGCGCTGCCGACCTGCCGTGCCGTGTTCAGCACCGCGCTCCCGGTCGTCGCGCGGTGAGCCGACAGGCCACTTGCCGCAGCGAACAACGGTGCCTGGACCAATCCAGCGGCGCAGCCCATCAGCAGCAGTCCCGGCAGGAAGCTCTGTGCGTAATCCGGCGTGGCCGCGGCCCCGAGCAACCACAGCGCCGCGGCCGCGGCCATACACAGCGACCCCGCGACCGCCGGTGCGGTGCGGCCAAACCGGTCGGCGACTGCCGCGGCGTTGACAGCCCACAGCAAGGAGACGAGCGGCCCGGGTGCGATCGCCAGACCGGTGCGCAACGCGCTGTAGTGCCACGCGTCCTGCAGGAAGAGCACGCTGATCAGCAACCACGCCCCGAATCCGATGAAGAACGCGAGTAGCGCAATGGTTGAGCAGCTGAAAGCACGCGAGGCGAACACCGAAGCCTCGATCATGGCGTGCGGATGAACGACGGTGCGCCACACCGTGATCAACGCTGCCGCGGCGGCGGTGGCGTAGAGCCCGAGCGTGATGGGGCTCATCCAGCCCCAATCGGGACCCTTGACCGTCGCTAGCACCAGTGCGGTGATGGTGATCAGCAGCGACCCGGCTGACAGCGCGTCCGGCAACCGGCTGTCGTGGGCAGCGCGGTGGCGGGGCACCGTTCGACGTGCCAGCGCGACGATAAGGATCCCGATCGGCAGATTGATCAAGAAAATCCACCGCCAGCTGAGCCCGACGAGCAGACCGCCGACGGTGGGGCCCAAGGTGCCGGCGACCGCAGCGAGTCCAGCCCACAGACCAACGACCAGACTGTGCTGCCGGGCCAGGAACGCGTGCAGCAGCAGCCCCAGCGATGCCGGCACAATCACGGCGGCGCCGACCGCCTGAACCATCCGGCCGGCGACGAGGACTGCCAGCGTCGGCGCGGCCCCACAGATCACCGAAGCGAGCGTGAACGCGCAGGTTCCCGCGATGAGAAACCCGCGGCGCCCATAGTGGTCGGCCAGTCGGCCGGCGGGAATGAGCAACGCGGCAAAGACGACGGTGTAGGCGTTGAGCACCCAGGAAAGATCGGTCAACGACGCCCCGCGATAGGACTGGCCCATCGCCGGCAGCGCGACGTTGACAACAAACAGATCCAGCTGAGCCATGAACGCGACGGCGCCCAACACGCCGAGGGCCGCCCACTTGCGGAGATGGCCGGCATCGTCATCGGTCGCGGGTGCGCAGAGGCGCTCGGCAGCGGTCGGGCGCGTCATCGATGTCCCTGATTCCGGCGGTGGCCCACAGTGTGGCGGGGTGGCCAGATCCTCACCGCTCACTTATGTCTCGTAACCGAAGTATTCGGGCCCGAGCCAGTCCTTGATACCCGGGTACATCGCCGATCGGAACAGTTCGACGGCGGGCAGCGGGCGGTAGGCGGCGGTGCGCCTAGTAATCAGGCCGTTGTCGTCGTCTTCGATGAGTTCGAGGATTTCGAGGTCGCGTCCGTCAATCTCACCCTGCCATTGCAGGAAGGTCGTCCGTTCGTCGATCTTGTGCTCGCGCAGGTAGCGACCGGAGCGCACATGTGAGGAGAGTGCCCAGATTCGGCTGATGAGCTCGCGGCCGGTCACCACCTTGGTCAGAATCGGTGTGTGGAATTCGATGTCGTCGGCCAGCAGTGCCGCGACCTCTTCGGGTGTGTTGTCTCCGCGTTCGCGGAGTGTGCGCAGTGGGTGCATGAGGTGTCCTAGCGTTGGTGCGGATGAAGCGTGCGGGCCTGACGGCCGTCGATGGCGGAGACATTCATTAGTCTTCTTCGATCGAAAAATGTTGCTACGGTGCGGATTCCAATCTATGGATAGTGCGAACCGGTCGCTGCGACCTGGCGATGACAGCCCTTTCGGGAGACCACGTTACAAGTTCATTCATTGAACTTCAATAGATGAAGTACCGCGACCGCGCCGAACCCGTTGTTGCGCGCGGAGATGTTCGGCTTGCAGCTCGCGCTGAGTTGCCTGGATTAGCGGCCAGCGCGGTGAATCGCTCCGTTCGGGGACTCGGCTCCGACGGACGGTGGCCGGGACGTCCGATTCCGCTAAGGAGTGTCCACGAAAGGTTCCAACATCCGGTGGGGTTTCCTCAGTAGGCGACTGATTCGGTCGTCGTGTCCGGCATCCCGGGAACGCCGCGGATGGACGTCGAGATCGCGGGGCGCGGGAACGATACCGCACTTTCCGCAGTTGCCCAACGGTGTGAGTTCACCTCCACAGCCGGAATGCACGATCGGTCGGCGCAGACCGGACTGAACATAGAATTCGTTGCCCCAGTTCATCATTGACCACACAACTGGCCAGAGCAGCTCACCCTTGCGGGTCAGCGAGTATTCGCTTCGGCCACTGGCGCCGACGGAGGTCGTCATGATCTGGTGTTCCACCAGCAGCCTGAGTCGCTCGGTGAGGACTGCAGGCGGGATCTCAAGGTGATCGCGAAAATCGGTGAAGCGGACCACGCCGTAGAAAGCATCCCGGATGATGAGCAGTGTCCACCGCTCGCCGATCACTTCGAGCGAGCGCGCAACCGGGCACACTTCGTGGTCGTATTCTCGCCGCAAAGCCACTCAAGAATAATACGCGAAGTAGAGTTCAGTGACTGAATTATTGGGCAACATGGTGCCCCATGCGCTTGCGTCCCGAACGGCAGCGCTAGGCCCACTGCCCGAATTGCGGCTTGAGGATCTCATTGATGTCCACCCCAACCCCGCCCACGCTGCGCTTATCGATCTCGACTTGATGCAGATTGGCAGCCGGATGGGCGTAGCCCTTCGGTGAGCCCCAGTTGTGCTGCCAGAAGCAGCAGCCCAAACCGTCATGCAGCGCCCAGTCGATCGTCTTCGAGTTGGCGTAAACGCCGGTCCGCTGGTGTCCGATCACCGACTCCCAGGACCGCAGGTACGGAGCTATCTGGCTTTTGTACTGCTCGTAGGACGGGTCGTCGTCGATCGACGCGTAAATGGGTGCGCCGGCCGGACCCCCGGCGGCGGCATGTAACTCCATCCCCCGCTTGGCGTGCTGCAGCCCGGCGTTGGCGCCGCCCAGCCAGTCGGAAGAACTGCCCTTGCCGTACTGATAGCACGAGACAATTTTGAGCCCGTTGCTGTGCAGGTCGCGCGCTTCGGAGACCTGGATCGGCTTGCCCAGCATCCAGTTACCGCCCGGCCGGCGGTCGGAGACGTAGCGGATCGACCCCACCGCACCGGCCGCCCGGATCTGGCTGGCCGGGATCACGCCGGCGGCATAGTCCAACAGGGTGCCCAGCGATGCCGACGCCGGTGCGGCGCATAACGATGACGCCGCAACACCCATGCCTACTAAGGCCGGGGTCGCGGCCGCGAATTTGAGCACGTCACGGCGCGAAATCGACACATCGGCCAGGGTACGACACAAACACCACAAGACACACCAATCACACTGGTCACATCTCAGTTACATCTGGTGCGTCGCAGGTTTAGCCCTCGGCAGCACGATGACGCTCACGGTTTCCAGGCCGCGCTGAGCCGTTTGGGCGGCCATCTCCTCGATGAAGTGCGCCGCTGCCGGGTTGATCGATCGGGCCCAAGCCCGGAACCCCTGCACGATCACCGGATCACGTTCCAACAACGGCTGCACACCCCGCAGCGCACTGACCACGTCCTCGGGCAGCGGATCGGCCAGCTGTTGCGCAATCCAGGTACCCGCAAGGTCTGTTGCAGCCGAGAGATTCTCACCTAACGCAATCACCTCGCCCGCCAGGCTGCGCAACCGGTCGAACAGCACCCGTCGTCCCGGCGTCTCGGCGAGCTGCTCCAGCAAGGTGCTGGCCGCCGGCGGCAACACCATCTGCCCGAACAGTGCGGGGACCGGCAATTGCCACTCGTCGAAAAGGTCGGAATACATCGCGGCGATCGGCACCGACAGCGGGGCGCTGAGCCGCCCGATGACGCCGATGCTGTCGCGGTGGGTGGTCGCCAGCGTGCGCAGGATGTGTTCGTTGACGCCCCCGGTACCGCAATCGCCGGCCGCGCGGGATTCGCGGGATTCGTCGATAGCCGCGATCAATCGGTCCAGTCGGTCCCGCTGATGTATCAGCAATGCGCGGTGCTCATCCAGAAGCTCAGCCAAGGTGGTTTGACCACCGCCGACCAGCCGTTGAATGTCGTTGATGCTCACACCGAGGCTTCGCATCAGGTCGATGCGTAACAGGTCGAGGACCTGCTCGACGTCGAAGACCCGGTAGCCGTTGCTCAGATGCTGGGCGCGCAGCAGCCCGATTTTCTCGTAGTGACGGATGCGGCCCGAAGCGATGCCGGTCAGCGCCGTGACCTCGCCGATCAGCAACTGCTCAGCCACGTCTTGACCTTACAACTGTCGCAAGGTCTGTACTGGGACGATGGACCATCATCAGCTCATTGACCTGACCCGGCGGGCCTTGAAGTTGGCGCGCGACAAGACGACCGATCTCGCTCCCCGGCAGCACACGGTCGATGCGAGCGATTACACCTCGCTCGAGCGCCACCACAATGACAGGGCGTTGGTGCTGGCCAGCCCGCAACTGGTCGGCTACGTCTCGGAGCTCCCGGATCCCGGCGCGTACTGCACCAAGACGGTGCTGGGGCGATCGATCCTGCTGACCCGAACCTCTGACGGGTCGGTCCGGGCATTCGAGAATGTCTGCCTGCACCGGCAGTCGCCGGTGGTGACGGGGTGCGGCACCGCGAAGAGGTTCACCTGTCCGTACCACGCCTGGACCTACGACAACACCGGCCAGCTGGTCGGCCTGCCGGGCCGTGAGGGCTTCCCGGACATGACCGTCAAATCCGACTCGTTGACCGAACTCCCGGCCGCGGAATTCGCGGGGTTCCTCTGGGTCGCGCTCGACCCGGGCGCGACGCTCGACGTCGCCGCGCACCTGGGACCGCTGGCCGACGAGCTCGACGCGTGGGGCATCGGGCGGTGGTCTCCGCTGGGCGAGAAGGTGCTCGACGCCCCGATCAACTGGAAGCTGGCCGTCGACACCTTCGCCGAGAACTACCACTTCGCCACCGTGCACCGGCAGACCTTCGCGACCATCGCCCGCAGCAACTGCACCGTTTTCGATTCGTACGGGCCGCACCATCGGTTGATCTTCCCGCTCAACGCGATCCTCGAGCTGGACAGTGTTCCCGAGGAGCAGTGGGACCCGTTCCACAACATGGTGGTGATCTACGCGCTGTTCCCCAACATCGTGTTGTCGGTGACGATCGCCAACGGCGAGCTGTTCCGGATCTACCCGGGCGACGAACCCGGCAGGTCGATCACCGTGCACCAGAACTCGACACCGCTGGACATCTCCGAGGAATCCGTGGCGGCCGGCGCTCAAGCCGTCTTCGACTACGCGCACGCCACGGTGCGCGACGAGGACTACCGGCTGGTCGAGGGGCTGCAGGCCAACCTCGCGTCGGGCGTGCGCGATCACCTGGTGTTCGGCCGCAACGAGCCGGGCCTGCAGCACCGCCACATCGAGTGGGCGAAGGCTCTCGCCGGGTCAGCTGCCGTCAGCTGACTCCTGTTCG
Source organism: Mycobacterium montefiorense (assembly GCF_003112775.1). Lineage (GTDB taxonomy): Bacteria > Actinomycetota > Actinomycetes > Mycobacteriales > Mycobacteriaceae > Mycobacterium > Mycobacterium montefiorense. The sequence goes on from NZ_BFCH01000021.1 coordinate 52,601, forward strand.
GACAGCACGGCGATCAGATCGTCGAGAAGGGTTGCGAGCGTGTCGTTTTGCACGGGTAGCGCCCCGGTCAGCAGTTCAACAGCTGCGCGACGACGGCCCGCGGCCACCAATCCCACCAGCTGATCGACGACCGACTGCAGGTCGGGATTGACGTCGGCGACAGTGGTGGCCAGCACTTCGACCAGTTCCCAGTCCCGATACAGCGCCAGCGAACGTTCGTTGAACGCGAAGCCGCTCACCGGTTTACCCCAGAGCGTTCCCTGGTAGCGGTACGGACCTTCCATGTATTCGATCGGCAGGCCGTGCGCCGGGGCCGGTACCAACGGCGCGCCGACCAGATCCAGTTGCAGTGTGGTGCAGGTAATCCGGTGCCGGTCGGGCATGTAGCGCGCCGGCGCCGGCGGACGCACCAGGGGTCGCACCGTATTCGGCCACCTGACATAGCTGCTGATGGTGACCTCGACGTCTTCGGCGCACTGCGGCGCGATGGCGGGGTCGGGGTGACTCGTCGTCACGCCCGTAAAGGGTTGCAGCGCATTGCCGTTCGTGCGGTCAAACTGCCGCCAGATGCTCAAGTCGACGCCGTTGTCGAAATTGATTGTGCGCCATTCGTGCGACCTGGCCCGCGGGTCCCCCGCGGTTCCGCCACCGCCGGCGTACTTCGGGAACCACTGCCGATCGACATGTCCGCTGCTACCGGAGACCTGCTCGACGGTCTCGCCCCAGCGCAGCGTTCCGGTCATCGACATACCGGTCTGGAAATACGAGTACGTGTCGTTTTGACCGAAGCAGGCGATCTTCCCGTTATAGGTCGACGCACCCACCGGTGTCGGTGCGCGCGTTGGAGTTACCACCAGGTCCAACCGCATGGATCTCCCCTGGTGGTCTTGGCCCACCAGGCTGACTCGGTAGGTATAGGGCAGCAATTGATCATCGCCGTCACGGCATGTGGTCCACGACGCGGCACCGGCGCTGCTCTGATAGCTGATGTCGAGATAGCCTGCGGCCATGGTCAATTTGCGCTGCGCCCCGGGCTCCATATTGGCCGGCGGCATGTCGTAGTCGGTGTAGGTGCCGTAGTCACCGCTGTCGAGATCGAACAGCGCCATCGTGTAGAAGTCGGCGACGACGGTGCCGCCGGGCTGGTTCTTGTTGAAGATGGTCAGGAACGCGAACGACCGGTCGCTCTCGACGGCCTGCAGTTGGCCGGCGATGAACCAGGTGTCGGACTCCTGGTCTGCGTGTTCGCCCTCGGCGGCGGGAAAATCCAGCTGAGGGTCCCCGGGCACCAACTGATACGGATAACTGCGCCAATCGCTATTCATCTCGGCTTCCTAGCCACGGCGCCATCCTTCATTTTTGCTATGTTAGCGTCAATAGCGAAGTTACGGTCACGGCCTCGTCCCCTCCCCAAGGAAGTGCCCCGATGACAGAAAAATCCGACCATCGGACCTATACCGAACTGTTCATCGGAGGGCAGTGGCGCAAGCCCGCCAACCCGAGCCAGCTCGACGTGATCTCGCCGCACTCCGAGCAGCCGATCGGCCACGTCCAGGTGGCCGGGCTCGAGGACCTCGACGCCGCCGTCGCTGCTGCGCGGCATGCATTCGACCACGGTCCATGGCCGCGCCTGCCCCATGACGAGCGGATGGCAAAGGTCGAACAGCTGGCCGGAATCTATGGCGGGCACATCGAGGAGATGGCCGATCTGATCACCGACGAAATGGGGTCTCCGCGCAGCTTCAGCCGGCTGGGCCAAGCGGCGGCTGCCGCGTCGATGATGCATCTCTGTTTGGCCGACGCCCGCCAGTTTCCCTGGACGGAACGCCGCCAGGGCGTCCTCGGTGAAGTGCACCTGCGCCGAGCTCCGGTCGGGGTAGTCGGGGCGATCGTGCCATGGAACGTGCCGCAGTTTCTGATCATGCCCAAGTTGATCCCGGCCTTGATCGCCGGATGCACGGTCGTCATCAAGCCCGCACCCGAAACTCCTTTGGACGCTTTGTGGTTGGCCGAAATGATCGAGCAGCTCGACCTGCCCGAAGGCGTGGTGTCGGTGCTGCCCGGCGGCCCGGATATCGGCGAGGCACTGGTGCGCCACCCTGGCGTGGACAAGATCGCGTTCACCGGGTCCAGTACGGTAGGGCGCCGCATCGCGACCTTGTGCGGAGAACAGCTCAAGCGCGTGAGCCTGGAACTGGGCGGCAAGTCCGCGGCGATCATTCTCGACGACGCCGATATCGACAAGACCGTCGCGGGGCTGAAATCGGCCGGCCTGATGAACAACGGCCAGGCCTGTGTCGCCCAGACCCGCATTCTGGTCAGCGATCAGCGTCACGATGACGTCGTGGACGCGCTGGCCGCAATGATGTCGTCGCTGAATGTCGGTGACCCCGCCGACGACGCAACCGACGTCGGCCCGCTGGTGGCCGAGCGCCAACAGCGCCGGGTCCAGGACTACATCAAGTCCGGGCAAAGCGAGGGCGCACGCGTCGTGCTCGGCGGCGAGGACAGCCCGGCCGATCGCGGTTGGTATGTGCGGCCAACACTATTCGCCGACGCCACCAACGACATGCGGATCGCCCGCGAGGAGATCTTCGGCCCGGTCCTGACCGTGCTGCGCTACCGCGACGAGGCCGAAGCGATTCGGATCGCCAACGAAACCGACTACGGTCTGGCCGGTTCGGTGTGGACATCCGACATCTCGCATGGCCTTCAGGTCGCTGCGGGTGTTCGTACCGGCACCTACGGCATCAACATGTACACACTCGATATCGGCGCCCCGTTCGGCGGCTTCAAGCAGTCGGGCATCGGACGTGAATTCGGTCCCGAGGGCCTCCACGAGTACGTCGAGCTGCAGACGCTGGTGTGCAAAGGAAAGCTGCCGCCGCTATAGATCGGCCGGCCAGAACGGGTTCCGGCCAAGACGCGCAAGAAGCCTTGCCTGCACATCGGTCTCGACGTGCAGCTCAACCGGGGAGCTGAACATGCCGGAGCCGATCAAGGTCCCGGGATCCGTCGGTAAGCCAACGTAGAACAGTTCACACCAGTCGGGATCCAGCCGATCGTCGGCCCCGACCGCGCGAGCGAGATCCCAGGTGTGCACCAATACGTCGCGGGACAGGTTAGGCACCAGCCGATACGCATCCAGCTGGGTGACCCTGCCGGAGGCAAACGCCGCTACCAGGGCTTCATAAGTCAATTGCCATCTCGCCTGAGGCTCCCCGGGTCGATCGGGCTTTAATCCCATGGGCCGCAACACAAGCACGTCATGGAAGCCGATGACGTGTTCGAGCACTCCCCTGGCGTCCCAGGCATCGCACGGGGTCCGACGTTCCCATTTGCCGTCGGCCGACTCAACCGTCTCGCCGAACCGTCGACACACCGCCAGATGCAGTTCGGCTATGCCGTCATCCACCGCGCAACTGCAGGGTGAGCTCAACCGGGCAGCACAGGACGCCATGCTGGTTGGTCACCTCGATCGTGATGTCGACCAGGTAGCGCGGTGGGTCCACCGAGGTGTCGTGTCGTTTGGCCACCGCCCGGCCCCGGCCGACCATCGTGTCGCCGGCATAGACCGAGCTCGCCAGCCTTAAAGACCGGCGCACCACCCGGCTGCGCGGGCCGGCCCAATCGGTGGCGACCCGGTCGGCGAATCCGGCCAGGTGCATCGTGTTGAGATAAATCGTTGGGTTGCCCTGACTTTGGGCATATTCGGGATCGAAGTGGCCTGGGAAATAGTCCCACGTCGCTCCGGCGTTCTCCACCACTCGCTGGTAACTGATCTCGTCGACCACTTCCGGTAGCTCGACGGGAACGGTGATCTCGTTCCAGTCCAGATCCGCGCCGGTCACGCCGGCGCTCCCGGGGTGAAGCGGAACAACGTGTTCCGTGATCGGGCGACGACGGTGCCGTCCTGACGGCGATAAGTCTCCAGCGTCTCGATGAAATGACCGACACCCAGCCGAGTCCGCTTTTCCGGCGACACCGACACCAATTCCTCGACGGAGGTGAGTACGTCGCCCTCGATAATCGGGTGGAGAAACTCAACGTCGTTGGCTGCGTTGATGAATGTCGTGCCCGGCAAGGGAACTCGTAAGATCAGCGACGCCGCAGGACGGCGTCCACCGGGCTCCCATGGCGGAGGTATCAGCCACCCCATCAACAGACCCGGCGGAGCCAGCAGGCCTCCCCATTGCTCCCGCGCGAATTCCGGATCCCAGTAAGAACGATTGCCGTCGTGAATCATGGCGGCGAACAATTGAATACGCGCACCGCTGATCGGCGTCGTCGCGGTTCGCGGTTCGCTGGCCGCGCCGACCATCTGCAGCGCGTCCTCGTAGGTGCCGAAGGCTAGTTGATAGCTGAGATCCACGTATCGATGCCGCTCACATGACAAGCGGGTGCCGACTGGGCACCAGATCCCAGGAGAGATTGCGCGACGTGTAGTACCAGCCGCCGCGCTCGTAGATCAGCTCATCCCGGTATGTCCCGGTGGCCCGCAGCGTGGTGTCCCCGAACGCTGCGGAGAAAAGCACGGCCACACAACGCTGCATCGCGTGGACGCCGTCCACGGCGATCTCGTGATCGACGGTCACCAAGCGTTGCGCGTCCCCGCCGTCGAATGCCGAACGCAGGTCGGAGAACAATTCGCCGCCACGAACATAGCTGGCACCGGAATGACGAAATGTCGCGATCCAGGTGTCACGGTCGCCCTCGGAGTATGCGCGATTGTGCCGAGCGTTCAGATTCAAGATCGCGTCGCGGCCAGTCGCAGCTTGGAGGAACTGCTCCTGCTGGTAGGTCATGGTCATTTTCTGCTCGCCGGCCTCTCCCCGAAGGAAAAAAGAAACGCTCTACGTAACATCGACTCACTTACCGTTTGACAATATATCCATATTCTTCCCGATCCCAGACCCCCGAAGTTAAACCCTTGGCCCGCAATAGATCTTTACGCACCCGACCGATAACGTTCTTGGGTAGTTCGTTGACCTGCTCGACGTATCGGGGGACGCAGAAGTACGGCATCCGGGCCGCGCAGAAATCGAGCAACTCGGCGTAATCCAGCGCGCCGTCGGGGTGCAATGTCACGGCCAGCAGGATGTCGTCCTCGCCCAATTCGCTGGGCACGCCGATCGCTGCGGCTTCGGCCACCGCGTGATGTTGCGTGACAACACGTTCCACTTCGATCGAGGAGATGTTCTCACCGCGCCGGCGCAGCGAATCCTTGAGTCGATCCAGATACGTCAGGTTCTGATCGGCGTCGAGTCGGCCGAGATCGCCGGTGCGGAACCATTCCGGATGCGGGTCGACCCGCGCACCGTCGCCCACGTAGCCCTCGCTCATCACGTGCGGATGCCTGGGCCGGCAGGCGATCTCCCCGACGGTGCCGGCGGGCAGTGGGTTGCCGTCGCCGTCGACGATACGCACGTCGAAATTGGGATTCGGCTTACCCGACGTTCCGGGTTCGCCCTCGTCGGCCACACCTTTGACCGCGATCGGAAATGCTTCGGTCAGCCCGTACATCGTGACAATCCGGCAGCCATAACGCTTTTCGATGTCGTGGTAGGAAGCCGCGTCGATCGGCGCGGCAGAGATGAACCGCAGCGGCAGCTGCGCGTCGCGCGCATCGGCGGGCAGGTTGTGCAGCATCGACACCATCGCTCCGGCTCCGGCAAAACCGACGGCGCCGTGGGCGCGGATGTCGTCCCACACCCGGCCGGGATGGAACGAATCGGCCAGCACCGTCGTCCCGCCGACCAGCATCGGGGTCAGCACACTGGGCGCGGCGCTCAAGTGGAACAACGGCATCGCCGTCCACAACGCCTCCCCCGCCTGCAACTTCCAGGCCGTCGCGACGGTCGCGGCGACCGAGAACAGGTAATGCCAGCTCGTGGCAACGGCTTTCGACGGACCGGTGGTGCCCGAGGTGTAGAACAGCGCCCCCACCTCGTCGGCATCCTCCGGGTCGTCGGCAGCACTGCGGCCGGCATCGTCTACCAGCCGACGACTCAGCGAATTATCCTGCACCACAACGTCGGTCACCGTATCCAACCGGTCGGCAACCTCGTCCACACGGGGCTTGCGCTCGGCGTCGGTGAGAATCACCTTGGCCCGCGACAGCCGCAGAGTGTGCAGCAGGAAGTCGCCCCTGTTCGCGGCGTTGACCGCCGCGCTCACCGCGCCGATACGTGCCGCGCCCAGCCAGAAGTAAACCCATTCCGGGCAGGTGCCGGTGAACAGAGCCACGCCATCGCCGCGCCCCACACCCAACGACGCCAGCAGGTCGGCGGCCGCGCGGGAGCGCCGCCGCATCTGCTCGAACGTCACCTCGGTGCCGGCGATCGACATCATCACCCGGTCGGGGTATTCCTGGGCCCGGCGATCCAGCACCGCCGCGACGGTGAAGCGATCGACGCCGAAATCGGAGGGCCGCAGCGGCTTACTCCGGACCGAATGCATCAGGCGCCACTTAGGCTTTCGCGGCAGCCGGGTCGGGCTCGCCCTCGGCGGTGTACCCGAAGTCGATGGGCGTGGGCTCCGTGCCCGGGTAGAAGCGGTGTGCCCAGCGGCGCAGCGCCGCGTAGTCGTGTGCCTCTTCAGGAGCCAGGTTCGGCTTCTCCAGGTACTTCATGTTCTCCCACGTGAAGAAGTCCTGTTTGATGACCTGTTGCTGCAGCTCTAAGAACTTGGCCGCGCGCCCGGTGGGCACGTCGCCGCTGTCGCCCGGCTCGCGGATCGACGCCTGGGTATAGAAGTAGTCGGTGTAGTCCTCGTCGACCGGGGTTTGTCCGGTGACCTCGATGGTGGCCACCAGGTCGCTCGGAAACCGGACGAGCCCCAGCCCGAGCGAGTAGTTGTCGTAGATGATCTTGGCGTCGACCGGCCCGTTGGGGGTCAGCCAGGTCTTGGCTCGGCCTCCACCGAAGTGAGCGTTGACGGTGGCGTGCAGGTGATATCCCGCTACCTCGAAAGAGGCCGTATTGGCGGGGTTGGCGGCCTTGTGCACGTATTGCACGTGGTACGGGTCGGCCGCGTTCTCGATGATCATCTGCGCGTGCACCTTGACCCGGTTGAGCATCCGGCTGTGCGGGTGCAGCGGGTAGTACTCGCCGGTTTCCAGTTCGGGCAGCGCCGGCGGCTGCCAGTACGGTGCGCGACCGTGGCGTTCGTGCCAGACCAGGATGAAGCCGTACCACTCCACACAGGGATAAGTGCGGATTCGAACGTTGTTCTTGCAGCCGATCTTGCTGTACGGGATCAACGCGTTGGTGCCGTCACCCCGCCACTGCCAGCCGTGCCAGGGGCAGACGATGTTCTCGTCTTCGACCGTGCCGCCGACGCCCATGTTGGCGCCAAGGTGCTGGCAGTAGGCATCCAGCACGCTGACCTTGCCGGAAGCGGTGCGGAACAGCACCAGCTCCTCACCGAAGTAATGCAGGCGCTTGACGTCGCCGGGTGCCACGTCGCTGGCAAAGGCGACGATGAACCACCCCGTCGGGAACCGGTAGGTGGACAGCGCAATGCCGGACTGTCCGAACTCACGTTCGGACGGGTCGGACTCTGAAATCGTATTCGTCACGAGAACTCCGTTTCCCACGCGGCCGGGCCGCTCTTACCTCACCGCGTTTCGACGACTAAAGTCTATTTTTACTATTTTAAGCATTGAACGTCAACGCGGCACCAGCCGGTGGCCGCGTGGCAGGAGAGCAAGCGGGGTTGCGCATGACTGCTGCCGCAGTGGATCTATCCGATTTCGCGTTGTGGCGTAACGGTTTTCCCGACGAGTTGTTCACCGAGTTGCGGCGCACCAAGCCACTTTTCCGACACGACATGACGCCGGGCGTGGCGCAGACCGTGCACCGTGATTTCTGGGTCGCGACCAAACACCGGCACGCGGTCCGCCTGCACCGCGACACCGAGTCGTTCACCGCGGCTGACGGCCCACTCATTCAACCGGTCGCCATGTTCTCGTCGTCCCCCACGATCATCACGCTGGACCCGCCGGACCTGAACAAGCGCCGCAAGCTGATTTCCAACGCTTTCAACCCGCGTGCGATCGCCAAACTCGAAGACGGCATCCGGGCGCGTGCGGCGCGGATGATCGACGCCCTGCTCACCAAGGGCGGCGGGGATTGGATCGAGGACGTCGCCGACGCGTTGCCGATGACGGTGATCGGCGACATCATCGGCATCCCGGACGACGACCGGCCCCGAATATTCGACCTCTTCGACCGCATCCTCAAGGCGCTCGCGCCCGAGCGGGCAGGTAGAACTCGAGCTCTTCGCCTCGGTCTTCGGATACGCGACCGACCTCACCGCCGAAAAGCGGCGCAACCCAACCGACGACATCTGGAGCACACTGGCGTCCGCGGAGATCACCGGTGACGATGGCGAGCAGTTCAGCCTGCCCGGAAACGAACTCGACTTCTTCTTTTTCGTGCTGGCCTTTGCCGGCAGCGACACCACCAAGAACGCCCTGGCCATCGGGCTGCAGGCGTTCGTCGGCAATCCCGAGCAGATCGAACGCTATCGCGAGGATGAAGCGCTGCGGCCCGGCGCCGTCGAGGAGGTGCTGCGCTGGGCGTCGCCGGTGGCGTACTGGACGCGCACCGCGAAAGTCGACGTGGAGATGGACGGCCAGCACATTCCGGCGGGCGACCGGGTGGTGTCGACGCTGCGTTCAGCCAACCGCGACGAGGAGGTCTTCGAGTCCCCGTTCACCTTCGACATCGGCCGGCAGCCCAACCCGCACGTCGCTTTTGGCGGCGGCGGGCCACACCACTGCCTGGGTGCGATGCTCGCGCGGGCCGAACTGCGGGCGGTGCTCGACGAACTGCTGCTGCGCTGCGATCGCATCGAAATCGGGCCTGCCAAGGTGTCGTATCCGAACCTGACCACCAACATGTCGATCTATGACGAGATGGCGATCTCGCTGACCGCGCGGCGCTGACTCAGTCTTCGTGGATTCGCAGCGCGGCTTTCGGGCATTGCTCCACCGCGGCGCGCACGTCGATCTCGCGATCCGGCGGCACCGGGCCGTCCGCGATCTGCACCACGTCCTCGTCGCCCAGCTCGAAGATGTCGGGGGCCAGCGATTCACAGAAGCCTTGTGCCTCACACAATGTCTCGTCGACTGTCACGCGCATCAGATGCCTCACTCTCTACGGTCCTCTGGGAAGGGACTCCTACAGGCCCTTGGGGCGGGTTCCGATCACCCCGCTGGCGGTGAGGTTTGCCAATTCCTCGTCGGTCAGCCCGCACCGATCGCGCAGTACTTCTCCATTGTGCTCGCCCAGCAGCGGCGGTGGGCGCAACAGCCACCGGTCCTGGCCGGACAGCGCTGCGAACGGCGGGCACGGATACTGCGCCGACCCGATGCTCGAATGCTGCAGCGTCTCGAAGAAACCCCGATCGCGCAGCTGGGGGTTCTCGGTCACCAGCGACGGCGAGACCACCGGCGCGGCGGGAACACCCGCGCCGGCCAGCCGCTCCACCGTCGAGCCCAGTGGCTGCTCGGCGAACCATTGCTGCAGCCGGTGATCTATGTCGTCGGCCCGTTCGCGACGGCCGTCGGCGGTGGCCAGTCCCTCGTCGCACCAGGCCGGTCGCCCCATCACCTCGACGAGCGCAAGCCAGTGCTGGTCGTCACGCACGATGACCGCGATCCAATCGTCCTTTTCTGGCGCGCCGGCACACCGGTAGATGTTCTGGACGAACCCGCCGTGACCGCGATTGCCACGGCGGCTCAACGTCTTTCCGAAGACCTCGGATTCGATCGCCTGTATCGCGGTGGCGTTCAGCACCGTTTCCAGCATCGGCAGCTCGACCTGCAGACCAATTCCGGTGCGTTCGGCGAAGTTCAGCGCGGCCAGCACGGCGAACGCGGCGTGCACCCCGGCCAGCGGATCGCAGGCACCCCGCGGCGTCACCGGCGGAGCGTCCGGCAGTCCGGTCACCCAGGCCAGCCCCGCGAGCTGCTCCATGGTGGGGGCGAAGCCGACCCGTTCGCGCCACGGGCCGTCCAGCCCGAACGCGGGCATGCGGGCGACGACGAGTTTGGGATTGACCTCGAGCAGCACATCGGCGGTCAACCCGAACTGGTCCATCACCCGCGGCGAGAAGTTCTCGATCACCACGTCGGCGCCGGACGCCAACTTCTTGAACAGCCGACGCCCCTCCTCGGATCCCAAATCCAGTGTGACCGAACGCTTGTTGGTGTTCATCGCATGGAAAACCCAGCCGTACTCCCACCAGTCGTCAACGTCTTTGCGCATACCGCCGGAGTACCGAATGCCGTCGGGGCGCTGGATCGACTCCACTTTGATCACCTCGGCACCGAACGCCGCCAGCAGGTGGGTTGCTGCCGGCCCGGCCCAGAAGGCGGTCAGATCGACGATCCGGACGCCTTCCAATGGGCGTGCTAGCTTGGCCGGCTGGATCTCAGATTGACTTGTACACCAAGGAGATTCGTCGTTGTCCGCGCCCGGGGCGGCGGTGTCTCCCACCGGGGCCGCCGCGCACTGCGACATCAGCCACGGCGCACGGGGCTGATGAAAGCCGGCGGGGTTTTGCACGAATACCCCACGCTCGGTGGCGTATTCCACGTCACGGATGGTGGCGCCGTTGCCCAGCGACGCGATCGGCAGCCGGAACAGTTGCCCGAGCTCGACGATCTCCGCCACGGACCGCTGCGCCAGCCACGGGCCGATCTGTTCGCGGATCAGGTCGCGGTAGCCCCAGCGGCCGATCTGAAAACGCAGCTGCTCAATCTCTTCCAGGCCCGGGCACTCGACCATCGCCAGGAAGTCGAGCCACTGCTGGCCGGTGACCATGGTGATCCCGACGTAGCCGTCCTGGGCCGGCTCGATCGACGGGACTTCGGTGGTGCGGCTGATCGGCGGCACCCGCAGCAACTGCGAATGCAGCCATTCGCTGCTCTGCATCAACGTCATCGCCTCGAGCATGGACAGGTCGAGATGCTCGCCGGGACCGCCCCGTTCGACGCGGCGGCGCACGGCCAGCGCACCGAACGCGGCGAACACCCCGCCCATGTACTCGCCCAGGTCGCCGCCGATCGAAATCGGTGGCCCGGCCGGATCACCGCGGAAACCCGGCGAGCCCGCCCAGGCCTGCAAGGTGAACTCGGTGGCGGCGCGATCGGCATACGGTCCGGTCCAGCCGAAGTCGGAGATCGTGACGACGACCGCCCGCGGCGCGTCGGCCAACAGCTGGTGCGGATCGATGCCCAGCGCCGCGGCGCGCGATGGACCGGCGGTGAGGATGATCACGTCGGCGGCGGCCAATTCGGCCCGAAACCGCTCGGAGTCGGGCGCGAAGGTCATGCTGCGTTTTCCCGCGCTGAGGTAGCTGTAAAACGGCGACGCCTGGTCATCGGCCACCGGCGAACAGCTGGCGGAATACCGGCGCAGCCAATCCCCTTGCAGCGGTTCGATTTTGCGCACCTGCGCCCCGGCGTCAACCAGCAACTTACCGCAGTAGCTGCCGGCTATCCGGTCGCTGATCTCGACGACACGCAACTCGTGCAGCGGTGTCGGACGGTCATCAGACCCCTGACTCACTTGCATCCGCCCTTCCGATCGACACGCGACCAGAGATGCTATTTATATCATTACTGCTAAAATAGCTAAGCCAGCTGAGTGCGCGCGCCACGCGCCGCGCCGCTCTTCCCGCTGCTCCTGCGAGGATTGAATGACCCTGGGGATTGGTCCCGATGCCCGTCGCCGGTTGTCGGCGCCGAGGATCGCCGAAATCGTAGCCGACGAACTGCGCCGGCAAATCATCGACGGCGAGCTTGCCGACGGCGATCTGCTGCCGCGCCAGGAAGTGCTGGTCGAACAGTTCAACGTCAGCCTGGTCTCGTTGCGGGAGGCTCTGCGCATCCTGGAAACCGAGGGACTGGTCTCGGTACGACGCGGTAACCGTGGCGGCGCCGTCGTGCACGCGCCGGCCAAGACCAGTGCGGCCTACATGTTGGGGCTGTTGCTGCAAAGCGAGTCCGTTCAGGTCGCCGACCTGGGCATGGCGTTGCAGGAACTCGAGCCCGCCTGCGCCGCGCTGGCCGCCCAGCGACCGGACCGGGCGGACACCCTGGTGCCAGAACTCAAGCAGGTCAACGATTCCATGGCCGAGAATCTCGACGACGGTCGGCTGTTCACCGAAATCGGCCGCCAGTTCCACGATCTCATCGTGCAGGGGTGTGGAAATCACACCATCATCGCGGTCGTCGGCAGCCTCGAGACGCTGTGGGGCAGCCACGAACGCCAGTGGGCCGACGAGAGTGCGGCGCGTGGCACTTACCCCTCGCTGGCCCAGCGTCGTGCGGTCCTCAGCACGCATACCAAGCTGGCCGAGACCATCGCGGAAGGCGACGTCGACCGGGCCCGGCGTATCGCGGGTCGTCACCTCGCCGACACCCAGACCTATGTGCTCGCCGGCCGGCCCACCCAACGGATCTATGCACTTTCGCCGCAGGCTCTTTCTCGTTCGGGGTCACGCTCGCCGGGCCTCCGGCAGTCCTGAGGAGCCTCCATCCCGATGCGAACCGCGTTGGTCACCGGCGGCAGCGGCGGGATCGGAAAGGGCTGCGGCGCCAAGCTGGCCGAACTCGGCTACGACGTGGTGCTGGCGGCCCGGCGCGAGGGCCCGTTACGCGCGGCCGCCGAGGAGATCGGGGCCCGTCACATCGTTGCCGACGCATCCGATCCGGACGGATTCGCCGCTGCGCTAAGCGCTTTGGAGGCGATCGACCTGGTCGTTCACGCCGCGGGCACGCTGGGCGGAACGTATGCGCGCAAGCAGACGTTCGAGCAGTGGCAGACCATCATCTCGGCCAACCTGGATTCGTGCTTCGTGGTGACCTCCGCGGTGCTGCCGCGGATGCACGCCGGCTCGCGGTTCGTGTTCATCTCGTCGTCGGCGGCACACGAGCCGATGATGGCCCGCACCGCTTACTCCGCGTCCAAAGCCGGCATGAACGCGTTCGCCCGGGCCTTGGCGCTCGAGGTCGATCGGGACGGCATCGCGGTGCACATCGTGACACCGGGCCCGGTGGAAACCGAGATGCTGCAGGACGTTCCCTTCGAGATGTACGCGATTCAGATCTCCGACGTCGCCGAGGCCGTCGCCTGGCTGGACACCGTGGACCCGTCGGTCGATCTGCCGGAGATCCGGCTTTCCGCGGTGCAGCGCGGTCCGTATGCCCGGCCGCCGGTCGTCCCTAACGAAGCTCGCCGGCGCCAGGGAACGTCTTGATCACCGTCTCGCCGAACTCGTGCAGGGAGTCCGGGTTCGCGAAGTCGGCGAACCAGACGTAGCAGCGCTCGACGCCCTGGGCAGCCAGACCCGCAAAGTGCTGGGTCAGCTCGTCGGCGTCGCCGCACACCAGCCCCGGGCCGAGGTTGCCGAACCGGCGGGTGCTCACCTCGCGCACGGTGTCGGGGTCGTCACCCGAACGAACGAAGCCGATCATCTGTTGAACCGAAATCCGGGCACTTCCCGCCGCCGGGGCCAGCTTGGGCAGCCGGTCGAGGTGGTTGGCCTGCAAGTTCCACCAATCCGCGTAATTGCGAACGAGTTCCATCATGCGCGGTCCGCTGCCACCCAGAACCAGCGGTATCGGATGACTACGCCTCGGTAGCGCAACCACGCCGTCCTCGTTCGTCTCATCGCCCCAGTACTGCCTGATCAGGGCCAGGTGCCGGCCGAGCTGCTGGACGCGGGCCACCGGATCCTGCTGACCGACATCGAATCTGGTGAACTCGGCGGGCCAGGATCCTGAACCGAGGCCCAGATCGAATCTGCCTTCGGAAGCGTCGGACAGGGTGACGGCTTGCTTGGCCAGCACGGCGGGATGCCGAAAGGCATCGCACAGCACCAAGTGACCGATCCGCAGCCGCTCGGTCTTGGCCGTCACCCAGGTGGCGACGGCCATTGCCTCCCAAATGCTTTCGCCGGGCAACCCGGGAGCCTCGAGATGGTCGATGAACGCCATGCCATCGAAGCCGCTGGCCTCGGCGTGACGGGCCCGCTCCGTGATGCCGCTTACCGACAACCGCACCTGCGGCAGGAACAGATACCAGTCGACCATGCGCCCACCTATGCTCGTGCCGATTGCAACCGAGTCGCTAGTTTACTATCTTTATTATGTTAGGGGTCTTATGGATGTCGGACTGACTTCGGATCAGCTGTCGCTGCGCGACACCGTGCGCGACATCCTGCGCACCGAATGTCCTCCCGATGCCGCCCGGCAGGCCCTGACGGATCCGGAGCGCTGGCGCGCTGTGTGGAAGACGGTAGTCGACCTCGGTTGGACCGAACTGGCCGCACCCGGCGGCGACTACGGGCCCGTCGAACTGGCCGTGGTTCTCGAGGAGTGCGGCGCGGCGCTGGCGCCAATTCCGTTACTCAGCAGCGTCGGGCTGGCCGCGGGTGTCTTGCGCGCGTGTGGGCTGGACCCATTGCTGACCGAGATCGCCGGTGGCGCGGTTGCCACCTTGGCGGTGCACGCCAAGGGATCTCGGACGGCCGGGGCGCCGATGACGCTGCGGCACGGACGGGTGCGCGGTCGCGCGGTCGCGGTCCCGAACGTGTCCCGGGCAGAGCTGATCGTGGCGCTGGCAAAATCCATCGACGGCTACGTCGCCGTGGCCGTCCGCGGCGGCGACGGCGTGGCAATCATTCCCGGCGAGTCCACCGATCCCGCCCAACCGGTGGCCGACGTCGAGATCGACGCCGAGCCGTTGGCGTCTGCACCCGTCAACCTCGAATCAGCGCTGACGGCACCGTTGGTCGCCGTCGCCGCGGATCTGGTCGGCGTGGCCAGCGCTGCCCTGCGCCGCTCCGTCGAGCACGCGAAAGCACGCCGCCAGTTCGGCACGGTGATCGGGGCGTTCCAGGGAATCAAGCACGCGCTGGCCGACAACTACGTCGGCGTCGAGCGGGCCCGCAGCCTCACCTACGCGGCCGCGGCACGCCTTGCCGATCCGGACACCGCGCCCGCGGATGCCTGGATCGCCGCGGCACTGGCCAAGGCGGCGGCCGGCGACGCCGCGGCCGGCTGCGCGCGCACCGCAATCCAGGTACACGGAGCGCTCGCGCAGACCTGGGAGCACGACATGCACCTCTACGTCCGGCACGCCTGGCAGGGTGCGGCGCTGCTGGGAGACAGTCGCGCGCTCTACCACGAAGTGGGCTGCCGTTTCACCGGAGGCACCGCATGACAAGCACAACGACTCCGTCGGCGGCCGTCGCCGAGTTCGTCGACTGGTTAGCCGCGTTCCTGCCCGACGACTACTACGAGAACTACCGCCAATACCGATGGGATATCCCGCTGCGGCGCGACTATCAGCGGGCCGCCTTCGAGGGCGGGTGGATCCAGCCCACTTGGTCGCGCGAGCACGGCGGCCGATCGCTGGGCTTGCGCGACGCGATGGAGATCCGGATCGAAGGCGCGCTGCGGTCGGCGCCAAAGCTGCCCAACATTCAGGGGCCAGGCGTCGCCGCACCCGGCATTCGCCAATTCGGCACCACCGCACAGATCGAGCGCCTGCTGGTGCCGCTGCTGCGCGGCGACGAGTGGTGGGCACTGGGCATGTCCGAGCCGGAAGCCGGGTCGGATTTCGCCGGCTTGCGCACCCGCGCCGAGCGCGACGGAGACGTCTTCCGCGTCAACGGTCACAAAATCTGGACCACCCAGGCCCACGAATCGCGGTGGTGCACGCTCTACGCACGCACCGATCCGGACGCGGCAAAACACCGTGGCATCTCGTGCCTGATCCTCGACCTGCACTCCCCCGGTGTGCGCATCGAACCGATCCGGATGTCATCGATCTCCGACGAGACGTTCTGCGAGGTCTTCCTCGACGAAGTCGAAATCCCCGCGGAAAATCTGCTGGGCCCGGTGAACGGCGGCTGGAACGTCGCCCTGTCGTCGCTACACCACGAACGCCAAATAATCTGGATCATGAACTGGGTCGAAATCAAGCGTGGACTCGACGCCGTGCGCAACGCCGGAGCCGT
Source organism: Mycobacterium montefiorense (assembly GCF_003112775.1). GTDB lineage: Bacteria > Actinomycetota > Actinomycetes > Mycobacteriales > Mycobacteriaceae > Mycobacterium > Mycobacterium montefiorense. Next base: position 68,639 of record NZ_BFCH01000021.1, read on the forward strand.
CGGCGACAGCCAGGACCTCTACACCGAGTTGGGGTCGTTGCTGGCCGACGCCGAAGCGCTGCGGGCCACCGGATACCGCGCACTGGTCAACGAACTGGCCGGCCGGAACAGCCCGGAAGCCGACATTATGAAGCTGCTCGGATCGGTTACCTTGCAACGGGTTTGGGAACTTGCGGCCGCCGCTGAAGGACCGCATTCGGCCAGCGACCCCGATCTGCTGTTCGAACGCCAGGACGCGCTCGCCGCCACCATCTACGGCGGAACATCGGAGGTGCAGCGCAACATCATCGCCGAGCGACTGCTCGGGCTGCCGAAGGGATGACGATGGACTACGACCTCGGTGACGACGCCGTCGAACTGCGACACCGCCTGCGGGAGTTGATCGCTGCGCATGTCCCGCCCGATTTCCTCGGTGCCTGTACGGAGGATCCGGCAGACCTGGCCACCACCGAAACCTTCTGCAAGCTGCTGGCAGCCGAGGGGCTGCTGGCACTGGCTTGGCCCAAAGAGCATGGCGGCGGCGGTGGTTCGGTCTGGCAGCAAACGGTGCTGCGCGAAGAGATGTGGGCCCAGCACGAGCCGCGCGGCCCGCAGTACATGGGGATCAACTGGGTCGGTCCGGCACTCATGCGATACGGGACAGCAGAGCAGAAAGCCAAGCACCTGGCGGCCATCGCCTCCGGTGATGTGATCTGGTGCCAAGGGTTTTCCGAGCCAGAGGCCGGAACTGACCTCGTCTCGCTGCGTACCCGGGCCGTGCCGGAGGGGGACCGCTGGCGCATCAGCGGCCAGAAGGTGTGGACGTCGTACGCCCAGATGGCGTCATGGTGTGTGCTGGCGACGTGCACCGACCCTGACGCGCCAAAGCACAAGAGGCTCACCCTTTTTCTGATTCCGATGGACCGTGAGGGCTTCACGGTGCGCGGAATCCCGTCGATGCTGGGGCCGCATCATCTCAACGAGATGTTCCTCGACGACGTTCCGGCGTATCCCGGCGACGTCCTCGGCGAGGTGGGTGACGGTTGGCGAGTGATGCGAGAGGCGCTCGCGTTCGAGCGCGTCGGCATCGCGCGCTACGCGCGCTGCGAGTCGCTGCTGCATCGAATGCAGAGCGAGCTCGGCGACCGGTGGGACCGGCTGCCCGAATCGCTTCGGGCTCGGTGGGTCCGGGCGCTTGTCGATTTACGGGTGGCCAGGCTGCTGGCCTATCGTGCCGTGTCGCTGCAGGATGACCCGTCGGCCGGAGCGGCGGCCAGCGCCGCCCGCATCGCCACCACCACCTGCGACCAGCAGGTCGCCGAGTTGCTGTTCGACGTGCTCGGCCCGATCGCGCTGGACAGCGGGGCGTCGGCGGGACTGCACGGGGCGATCGAAGACCATTGGCGCTACGCACAGGCGGCCACCGTAGCGTCCGGAACCATCGAGGTGCAGCGCATGCTGGTGTCACGAGACGCGCTAGGAGAACGCCGATGAAAACCGCGCTGCCCCAAGATATTAGCGACTTCGCGGCGGTCGCCGCCAAGCGATTCGACCGGCTGGGCGGCCCGCAGGCCGCGCTGCGGGCCGAGCAAGACGACGGCGTTCGGGACGCGGCGCGCGCCGCCCTGGGCGAGCTCGGCGCGTTCGAGCTCGACGTCCGGTCCGGGCCGGACGATCTGCTGGCCGCGGCGGTGCTCTGCCAAACCGCCGGTGCGCACGCGCTGCCCTATCCCCTCGTCGAGGAGCTGCTGGCCATCGACGGCGCCCGACTGGCCTTGGTCAATCCCGAGGCGCCGCGCATCGACCACGGCGATCTGCCCGGCGACTGGATCGCCGCGGACCTGGATGGCAACCGGTACCGGCCGCGGCTCGCATCGCGGACCAACGCCAAATTGGGGCCTTTTCTGGTGCCGGCCTCATTAACCGCACCCGACGGGACAGTCCCGCCGCGCGACGTTAATCTTCTTCTCGTGCTGGGATCATGGCGGATTCTGGGAGCGATGCAGCGCTCGCTGGAGATCGTCACCGAGCATGTCCAGGCCCGTATCCAGTTCGGCAAGCCGCTGGCCGACTTCCAGACCGTCCGGTTTGCCGTCGCGGACGCCTCGGTCGCGTTACGCGGACTACACGAGCTGGCGAAATACACCATCTGCAGACCGGAATCGCTGCCGGTGCAGGTGCATTCCGCCGATGCGCTGATACTCCGGTTCAAGGCCACCGACACCGCACGGCAAGTGCTGCGTACCTCGCACCAGCTGCTCGGCGCCCTGGGCTTCTGCGACGAGTCCGACATCAGCGTGCTCGACCGGCACACCCAGCCGCTGATCCGCCTTCCCCTGGGCGCCGAGGCACTCGGACTGCGGCTGATCTCCGATGTGCGCGACGGCTCCCTGGAGACGCTGTTCAGCGAGCCGGTATCCGCGTGACGACCGAATCCGCCACGGCCGGGGTGACGCCCAACCCGTTCGAAGACGGAGTTCCGTTCAGCACCAAACTTGCCGAGCTCGCCCAACAGCTGCCAGACAAGGCGGCCGTCACCGTTGTCGCGCTCGACGGCACCGCCCAGACCCTGACCTTCGCCGAACTCGACGCCGGCGCCAACCAATGGGGGCGGGCGCTGGCGGCCAGCGGCGCTCAGACGGGTTCGCTTGTCGCGCTTGCCATCCCGAACTCTCAGCACCTCACCTTGGCCACGCTCGGGTGCTGGAAGATCGGTGCGGTTCCGATTCCCATGCACTGGGATCTGCCCGAATGGGAGCGAGACCGGGTACGCGAGGTGATCAACCCCGCCGTGGTCGTCGACGAAAATACCCGCTGGGAGTTGGATGCGCGTGCGGCCGGCGAATCCCGGGACCCGTTGCCCGAAGCCGTGTCACCCGCCGCGAATGGCATTTGCAGCAGCGGATCCACCGGCGTGCCGAAGGTGATTCTCACCTTGGCGCCGTCGCTGTGGATCCCGCAGCAGGGCGAACCGTTCCTGTCGAACTGGACACCGGTGGCCAAGCCGCAGACCATTCTGGTGCCCGCGCCGATGTATCACACCAACGGCTTCGCGACGTTCCTGATGCTGCTCAGCGGCGACCATCTGGTGATCCTCGAAAAGTTCGATGCCGCAGTGTTTGTCGACACCATTGAGCGTTACCGGATTACGAACTTCACGGCCACGCCGACGATGTTGGCACGCATCGCGGCCCTGCCCGACATCCAGGACCGCGACTTCTCCAGCGTTGTGTTCGTCCTGCAAGGCGCGGCGGTGATGCCGCCGTCGCTGCTGCACACCTGGTTCGAATTGCTCAGTCCAGAAAAGATCGTGACGGCGTACGGCATGACCGAGAACCTCGGCCTCACCGCGTTGCGCGGCGACGAGTGGCTGGCTCATCCCGGCAGCGTCGGTCGCGGCTTCCGCGACACCGAGATCCGGATTCTGGACGCCGACAAAAACCCGTTGGGACCCGGCGAAGACGGCGACGTATACCTGCGCTCGGTGATGAGCGCGGGCTACCGCTATCTCGGTGGCGCGCCTCCGTTGCCGTTGACCGACGACGGATTCCGTTCGGCCGGCGACATCGGCCACCTCGACGAGGACGGCTTCCTCTATATCGTCGACCGCCGGGTCGACATGATCGTCAGCGGCGGCGCCAATGTCTTTCCCGCCGAAGTCGAGTCCGCGCTTGCTGGTCACCCCGGCATCGCCGACGTTGTGGTCATCGGGCTCGCCGACGCGCGGTGGGGGCGCCGGGTGCACGCAGTGGTGCAACGCGCCGAGGGCGCTTCGCTCACCGAACAGCAGGTGATCGGGTACGCCAAGGACCGGCTGGCACCCTACAAGGCGCCCAAGACCGTCGAGTTCGTCGACGCGATCCCCCGCACGGCGGCGACCAAGGTTAATCGCTCGGCACTGATCGCCGCCCGCGAGGGGTGAGGATCCGCGCCCGAGACTCTCGGAGTTTTCCAAAATCAATGGCCACTTTGCGCTGGGTACGCATTCACTGCAAGCAGATTTCAGATCGAAGTACCGGTGGGCGATGACGCGGCGATGGGTCAAACGCCGGGTCGGTCATCGGCAGCAGGACGAGGAGCAATCGTGATAGTGCAGCGTGAGTTAACGGTCGAGCAGGGCTTCGAGAACCTCGCAACCCGCATCGCCAACGACTCGCGGGACCTAGAAGCAATCAGGGTCCAGCCCGACTCGCCCGTCTGGGACGAGGACGCGTTCCTGGCCCCGGTCTACCGGCCATTCTCGCTATGCACCAAACAGCCACTCGGAAGTGCCCTCGACCATTTGGAGGTCGTCGCCGAGACATTCCACGCACTCGGGCAGCCACACTCTTTCGCTGAATCAACGCTGATCCGCACGGCCATCACAGCGTCGTCGTACGCATTGTGGTTGCTGTCGCTCGAGCCGACCCAACGCCGTCTCCGCGTTCTGCAATTCTCGTTCAAGGACTACGACATGTGGGCAGGCTTTGTGCGGACAGAGAGCCGGAATCCCGAGGCGCCCGAGGACCTCGTGAACACAGCCCCTGCGGTGTTAGACGAGCTGAACGAGCGTCGGACGTGGATCGTCAAGCAGGCCAACGACATCCTCATCGGCGACGAGCCCCGAACTGTTCGGGAGTACCGGAAGGATCTTCCGACGGACACAGCCGTGGTCAAGGAGGCGGGCACTCGCGTGTTGGGCGCTTGGCGCTTTCTCAGCGGTTACGCCCACGGCCTGCCCTGGGCAACACTCGCCAATCAGGTCCAGGTCCCAGGGACCGAGCCGCATCCTGAGACCGGGGCGATCACGGTCCATCAGCACGGAAACCCGGAACAGCTCCTCGACGCCGCGTTCTACACGATCGAGGTTATCGAGCAGGCGACGGCGCGATACCGCCTGCTCTGCCATGGCGAGAGCGGGGCATAGCGATGAGCGAAGATTCGATCATCTTCGAAGGCGAGTGGTCGCCGTGGCCCGAGGATCTCGACCCCGTTAAAGCTGCGGATCAGCTGACCACTTCCACGCTCGGTGATCCGCACGATTCGTTGATCCAGTTGCTCCGGACCGTCCCGACGGTAATCGGTTCGGCGCCAGTTCGGATCAGGGAAGGTAGTCGGATGGCCGAGGACGGAGATGCCGTGCCCGGATTGCTCAATTTGCCCATGCTGTGCCACAACTACCTCGCCGGGTCGGCCGACTTCTTCAAAGGGCTGTACCGAATCATGCGTCCGCGGCCAAAAGCCTTGGAAATTCCGAGGTTTTCCGCTTATCCGCTATTGCGTGGAGTGATCGAATCCAGCGGCCAGACCGCTTGGGTGCTGGGCACCAGTGAGCGCCGTGATCGCTTTCAGAGGCTGTTGCAGCTTGAGAAGGCTGAGATGGACTACGACCGCAGGTACGTCAAGAGCGCGACGGTACTGCATGACGATTACACGCGAGAGCGGCGGTCGCACATGAACGAAATCCTGCGGAAAGCGGAAAGTGAGCGGCGTATCCGTTGGAAGCAGCTCTGCAATGCGGCAGCGGCTTTGGGCATTGACGAGACCGAATTTGAGCAAGGAGTGCCGGGCGGCTACGAGTCGATAATCTCCGAATCGGCCTATGAGAGTCACCTGTCTGACGGTGAACACACGCCGGTCGAGTGCCACTGGATCAGCCGCTACTACGCGAGCATCTGGGTGTTCATAAGCGGCCTGTCGCACCCGTCGGTGTCTCGAGCATGGGCGGGCTCACTGCACGGCCCTGGCGAGACCGGGGCGGATGGTTATACGCGGGTTAAGACGTCGGCGAATCCTGAGCTCATCCGGGACGCGCTCCTAATGGCACTCAGGCTGCACATGCGCGCTCTGCGTCTCTGGGCAGAAGCGAGCGGCGTGCGCTGGTCCGACGCAATATTCGGCTGACTTACCCAACCGAAGGGGCCAAGTGGCCCCGATGATCGCCGCCCGCGGCGGCTGACGGGCCGGCGCCAAAAGCTGTCACACCCTCTCCGTATAATCGAATGTATGTTCGATATTCACGGGGATCCTCCTGCATCGGTCATCGATCGGATCTGTGCGGCGTCGCGTGCGGAGAACCGGGCGGCCGGCGCCCGACTGGCCGCGATCGGCGAACTCGACTTACTGCGGCTGCGCGAATGCGGGGAACGCGAGTCGTGGGTCTGCGATACGTGGGACGCCATCTCCGCGGAGGTCGCGGCGGCACTGAATATCAGCCAGGCGCTGGCATCGAGTTATCTGAACTATTCGCGCGCACTGCGAATTCGACTGCCACACGTGGGTGCCTTACTGGTTGCGGGCGACATCAGCTACGCGACGTTCCAGACGATCGTCTACCGCACAGACTTGATCACCGACCCCGACGTGATGTCCGCGGTCGATACCGAACTCGCGAGGAAGGTGCGGGGGTGGCCGTCGATGACGCGCGGCCAGCTGGGCGCTGCGGTCGATCGCGTGGTCGCGCGAGCGGACCGCGACGCTATCCGGCGCACCCGAAAGCAGCAGGCCGACCGCGACTTCTCTCTTCAAGACAGCGGCAACGGTCTCACGGAAGTTTTCGGCAGGCTGCTCACCACCGATGCGCGTGTGGTGGAGGCACGACTAAATATGTTGGTGCGCACGGTGTGTGGCGCAGATCCGCGAACCGTTGAGCAGCGCCGCGCCGACGCCTTGGGTGCGTTAGCGGCCGGTGCGGAAAGACTGCAGTGCCGCTGTGGACAGGCGGCGTGTCCGGCAGACGCAACGCCGGTGCCGAGCCCCGTGGTCATCCACGTGGTCGCCAACCAATCCACCGTCGACGGCACAGCTTTAGAGCCCGGCGCCATCATCGGCGCCGATGGGTTCTTTCCGGCCGAGCTGATCAGAGAACTAGCTGACTCGGCGAGATTGCGCCAGCTCGTGCATCCCGGCACCATGCCGCCCGAGAATGGGTACGTTCCCTCGCAGGCTTTAGCCGATTTCGTGCGGTGCCGCGATTTGACGTGCCGATTTCCCGGGTGCGACCGACCCGCGACCGAAGCCGACCTCGACCACACGGTCCCCCACTCGCAGGGTGGCCCCACCCACGCGACGAACTTGAAATGCCTTTGCCGCCTTCATCATTTGATCAAGACATTCTGGGGATGGCACGACCGACAGCTGCCCGACGGCACGGTGATTTGGACGTCGTCGTCCGGGCGCACACACGTGACCGCTCCCGGAAGCGCATTTCTGTTTCCGGACCTGTGTGCATCCACGGGTGAGGTCGCGTCGCCCGTGCAGCCCGACCGCTGCACCGATCGGGCTGCCATGATGCCGCGGCGACTGCGTACCCGTGCGAGGTATCGCCTCGACTACATCACCACCGAGCGACGGCGAAACCGCACAGCACGTGAAGCGCGGCGGACCGGCTCGGCCGCAACACAACTCGCCGCACAGGGCCATGCACCCGACGGCGAACCACCGCCCTTCTACGCAGAAGCGAGTGTCGCCCGACGTTGTGCCTTGCGCCTTGTGCAGGATTGGCATCTAACGGACTGCGCCGAACGCTGCCCGTTAAACAACAACAAGGGCCGGATGGTTAGACCCGGCCCTTGTTGCCCTCTCGTTTCGCCTGATTTCGCAGACTCCTCAGCAGGTATCCCTATACGAGAGGAGGCGCCCGTCTGCCCAGGACTCGACGATGGAGCGCTTGATATTCGATAGGGCTTTTCCGGCCATATCCACTCCCTTCTCCGCGACGCTAGACACCTGATGAACCAACTCCGCCAAAAAGAACTCAACCAAGAAAATCATCGGTCCGAACAGTTCGTGCAGCAGCCCTGCCATCATCAGCCTGAGTAGGGCACCTCCCAGGGACATCCCAAAAATGGGCGGAATGTTTCGACCCCTTCAGGATACCGCCGATCAGTTCTAGTCGAACGGGACGAAACCGCGACGCCAGAGTGGCTCAAAGCGCCGGCCCCGCAAGTCCGCCCGACGGCGAACCGCCGCAGTTCTAAATGTGGTGACCGACTAGATGTGGTGGCCGAAGACGTCTTCCATGACTTCACCGACCGCGGCCAGGGACCGGCTGGAGTGCTGCTTGACCAGCACGTGGCCGCCCAGCACGATGACGGCAATCGGTAACTCGACGGCCCCGAACGCCAGCAGGGCAGTGAGTCCCACGACGTAGACGACGTCATGTTTGTCGGGTCGATGGAACTTCCCGATGACCGGTAAGTCAATCGCCCGTGTTTCCAACTCCCGCAGCGTGCGTAGCGTCCTGGCACGCTTCGACGTCGGGTGCGCCGCGGCGTAGGCAGCCCACCGTTGCGCGAAGCTCGGTACGGCGCGCAGCTCGTCCGCGCCGTGATCCGTTTGCTCAGAGCCGAGTTCGTCATGCACGGTCGAGGCATTGACGTGCTCTTCGTCCAGCGTGGTCATGTCTGCCCTCTTCGTTGTGTCGGCGGTTAACCGGCTGGTGCGAGCTCAAGTTGAGGCGCCGGGACAGCCTTGGCGCCATTGCCGCCGTCCATCCCCGGGAGTTCCTGGGCCCACGCAGTGAGCGACCCGACGATGCCGGCCAAGGCGCGGTCGGCTTCGCCGCCGTACTTTGAGACGCGCTTGCCGATCCGCGATGCCATCCGGAGCAAGAGGTCGGGCTTGGCGGCGGTGAGCACGGTCAGCGCCACGGCGGGAGCAACGCCTTCGATCCACCCCAGCGGACCCAGCGGAACGCAACCGACGAGTTGGCTCAGGCCCGGAGTCGTGATCAGGGCGCCCATCGTGACGAACGTTGCTGCGCAGGTGCCGATTACGAGCGGATCGCGTGATTCCAGCAGCGTCTGCCCGAGCTGCGTGGTGACCAAGCCCACCAGACCAACGGTCGCCGCACGCTGCGGAGCCGCCCGGGTAAAGGTGGCCAGGCTCCACGAAGCGCTGGCGCCAACGGTGGTTGCGGCACCGCGGATCGCGACGGTCTGCATCAGATCGGCCATGTTGATGCCGCGCTCTGACGGCGGCCGCATGTTGCGAACCGCGCTCACCGCAACCGCCGTGGTGGGGAAGACGTCGGTCAGGATGTTCACCAGCAAGATCTGGCGCGCCGTCAGCGGCGCCACGCCGCGCACCATCGTGCCGTACATGTTGAAGGCCACTTCACCGGCGTTGCCGCCCAACAACATTGCCACCGCGGCCTGCGCTTGTTGCCAGAGTCGATGACCTTCCTCGATCGCGTCCAACAGACTTCCGACGCGCCCCTCGGTCAGCACCACGTCGGCGGCACCGCGGGCCGGATCACTGCCGTGCGAGGACACGCCCACTCCCACGGCCGCGGCACGGATCGCCGCGGCATCGTTGGCGCCGTCGCCCACCATCGCGGTGACTACCCCGGAATTGCTGATCTGCTGGACGATCTGGACCTTCTGCTCGGGCGACATCCGCGCGTAGATCACGTTGTCCTTGACGACCTCGGCGCGTTCGGCGATCGACAGTCGCTCCCAGCGTGCTCCGGTGATGATGCAGTCGTCGGCGACGTCGAGCCCAATCTCACGAGCGATGGCGCGGGCGGTTGCCGGGTGATCGCCCGTGATCACTCGCGCGCCGATGTCGCGCTTGGCCAGACCGACCAGGAGTTCCCTGGCGCCGGGCCGCGGCGTGTCGGTGATCCCGAGGAATCCCAGCAGTCGTAACCCGCTGCGGCACAGCGGTTCCAGCCCCTTCTCCTGCGCGACCGCGAGTTCGTCTTCCGTCAACGTCCGATCGGCGACCGCGATCACCCGCAGGCCGCGGGTGGCCATGTCATGGACGTGTGCCAACAGGTCCTCACGAAGGTCGTCGTCGCGGCCCTCGACGCAGGCCGAGAGGACGACCTCCGGTCCGCCTTTGACCGCGAGGGTGTCGCCGTCCAGCCCCGCCGCGTAGGCGCGTCCGGCACGGAACGGCAACTCGCGGTCGCGCCTCGGCTGGCTTCCGGCCCGATTGACGACGGCGGCATCCGTCGCCTGCAGCGGAGCGTGCTCGGTAAGCGCCACCGGTGTCGCCAGCGCTGCGCGCTCGAGAATCGCGTCCTCGTCGAACCCCGGCTGAGCCGAGACATCTGTTACCACCAAGCGGTTTTCACTCAGCGTCCCGGTCTTGTCGAAGCACACCACCTCGACGCGGCCCAGCGTCTCGACCGAGCGCGGAGCCCGGACCAGAACGTTGCGTTCGCTGAGTCGCCGCGCCGCCTCGCGCTGGGCCAGCGTCGCCACCAACGGCAGGCCTTCGGGAACCGCAGCCACCGCGCAGTACACACCGCTGGTGACGGCCTCCTTGATTCCGGACCCGCGCAGCAACGCGGTGGCGAGCACGCCGACGCCGCCGGTGAGGGTCCAGGGCAGCACCTTCGCGGTCACCGCGGCCAGCTGTGCGTGCAGCCCGACCTCGTCGCGCCGGCGCGGGGCGAGCGCCATGGCCCGACCCGCGGCGGTCGCATCGCCGACCGCGACGACCACCGCGCCACACACACCGCTGAGCACGGTCGAGCCTTCGTAGAGCATGCAAGCCCGTTCGGCCAGCGGACGGCCCGGTGTCGGAGCCGGGTTTTTGGTCACCGGCAACGACTCTCCGGTCAGCGACGATTCGTCGACTTCCACCGCGACCGCGTTCAGCACGCGCGCGTCGGCGGGGACGACCTCGCCGGCGCGGACCTCGATGATGGTTCCCGGTGTCAGATGCTCGGCGGCCACGAGCTCGAACTGGCCTAGTCCCGTACTGACGCGGGCAGGCGGCGTCTGGGCGTTGAGCATCTTGGCCAACTGGCGATCCGAGCTAAGTCGTTGCGCGGCGGAAATCGCGGCACTGCCCAACAACACGATCCCGACGAGAGCACCGTCGATCGGAGAACCGATCAGCGCGCTCGCCAGCGCCCCGGTCGCGAGGATCGGCGTGAGCGGGTCCTGCATTTCGTGCCACATCGCCTCGACGACGTCCCTGCTGCTGTCCGCGAAATTTGCGGCCAACGCCTGCATCCGGGTCTTCGGAAGCCGAGCCTGGGCCGCGACCGCGGCGGGGCTGGCGAGATCGGAGAAAAGCAGTCGAATATGTTCCTGCGCCTGGTCGACGTCCAACGCATGCCATTCGTTGTTCGCGGCGGCGGCCGGATCGGGCTGCATAGCTACCCCCCGCCCGATCATGTAGCCGGGGATCAGCGCCAGGGCAGCGGCCGCGATGCTCGGACGCACGCCCGCCGCCCGGACACCCGGCAGTAATGTCAGCGAGCCGAGAACGGTTCCGGCAGCAGCCAACTCGACGCCGCGCCGCGCCGCCGACTTCGCCGCGGGGATGGCGTCGATGATCCGGCACGCGACTTTCAGATCCGGCATCAGTATGTCCGCTGTCCAGGCGGGCGCCCGGCCGGCGACCCAGACCGCCAAGGACAGGTCCGCGGCCGCGAAGGCATTCCGGAGGTCGCGCCCGACCACGGCGACGATCTTCCCGTCGGCCTGCAATTGCCGCACCGCGGCGAAGATCGCGAGATCGACGTCGTCATCGACGGGCAGCAGTTCGTCGAACGTTCCGCGCAGGTGGCCGGCATCGGCCCGATCCACCGACAGAAGTCTGAGATCCGCCGCCCGGGCCGCGGCGATCAGCGGCTCGGCGTAGGGGTCCGCATTGCGCGCCACGACGACCTCCAGGTCGCGCAACTCCGGCAGCTGATGCGCGGGCGAAAGAGCACACCCCGTGTGGACTCCAGCCCCGAGCAGACCGTCGGTGACATCGGTTTGCGCGCACTGCCACACCTTGGTGCGAAGTTCGCCGTCGACGCCGCTGATCTCAGCGACACGCAGGGTGTCGCCGATCAGCACCGCGGGGTCGACGATCAGCACGTCGACACCATCCAGGCGCCGGATCGCGTTGGGTTGCATCACCAGCGTGTGATGGTTGCGACTCAAGCCGGCGCAGAACGTCGTGGCAAACGACTCGCGGGCGTAGTTGAGCGCCCGCGGCGCGGCGACGATGACCGCTTCGCTGGCGAGCGCCGCACCGCCGCTGACCGCGAGCGCGATGGCGCCGGCAAGGCCCGCCGCGGTTGCTGCCCTGGCGTAGTTTTCCGACGCGGTGTCCGGAATCGGCCGGGGCCGGGAAGGCTGCGGGTGTGGCTCGCACTCGGCGCTGACCGCCAGCTGGGGCTCGTGCTCTTTCCAGGCGCCGACCGCCGACAGCGCTTCAATGAGGCGCAGGCTCCGAAGCAACATGTCGGCGGCGATCACCGACGGGGTGTGGCCGAGCGACTGCGTGATGGCAGTGCCCAATGCGAGCAGTGCGTCGGCGCGGGCCCGACCGAGGGATCGCTCGAACACCCTGCGAACGTCGGGCTGCGCCTCGGCGAAAATGGTCGCGGCGGCGAATGCCCGCGGCAGTCGGGGCACCCGCGTCACTTGCAGAAACACCGTCACACCCAGCGACACAGCCTTGGCCCCCAACAGGCTCGCCCGATTGACGACCTCGGCGCCATCTCCGGGGATGTCGATCACCGGCAACTGGCCCGGTCGCCGCGACCCGGACTCGTCGCTCGGCTCGGATTTCTGGGCGACGGCGCACTCGATGGCGTCCACCATCAGGGCAAGATCGTCGACGCTGGGCCCGTCTGCATCGATGTCGACGACCAGGCGCGAAAGCGGCCAGTTCACCTGTGTGCGCGCAACGCCGGTGGTGTTGCCGATTGTCTTCGCCAGGGCGGTTGCGTACTCGCACGAGCGGGCCCCCTCGGGCATGCGCAGCTCGATCCACCCTCGGCCATTACCGGCCCACCTGCGGCGCGGACGCTCACCGCCCAACAACTCAGCTGCCGCGGCCGCGCCGCCCTTGACCACCATACGAAGCCCCGAGACGATCGGCTCTATGCGCATATTTGTGCTGTTACGCCCTCTCCTGATAGTTAGCTTTGACATTGCAGATTCACGCTGCAGACTCGCTGAAGTTGTACGTGCGTGCTATACACCGTAGGGACAGAGAGGATCTAAGAAGCAACTTAGAGAATCTGAAAAGTAAACGGACAACGAATAATTGGCCACGCGCGCAACGAAACGAATATTGGGAGAGCACAGTGACGCTCATCGAACGAGCCACCAGGTCGGCCAACTCGGTTGCCGACCAGACCGTTTCCACAGTTAGCCAGATCGGCACCGCGATCGCCGAGGGTGTGGTCGTCACAACGAGAGACATTCGTACCGGGATGCGCGAAGGCCACATCCGCCCGCGGACCGCTGTCGTCGCCGCGGCGGTCGGCCTGATCGCCGTCGTCGAATGGCCCGTCCTGCTTGCCGCCGGCGGCGCCGCCGCGCTCGCCGGCAAACTCAAGAATCGGCCCCCCGAGGCCGCGCAATAGCGATCCGACCCAACCCGCGGCGGCCGGGGCGCGCAGTCCCGGCCGGTCCCGCACGGCGCGAAGATACGCGCGGTAACCTCATTCTCGATGCGCACGCATGCGCAACGGAAGGGGATCTAGCGCTGATGACCGCCCCCAGTGATGAAGCCGAAGTGACGCGCGGTGACCGCTTTATCAAGACGGCCGTGGAGATCCTGCGCGAGACCGGTCGCACTGACTTCACCGTGCAGGAGATCGTCGCCCGCTCCAAAACCTCGCTGCGGGCCTTCTACCAGCATTTCAGCAGCAAGGATGAGCTGCTGCTGGCGCTGTTCGACCGGACCATTTCACAGTCGGTGCTGAGCTGGCGTGCCGAGGCCGCCGGGCTGGACAGCACGTCCGCACTGAAGCTGTTGATCGACCGAATCAGCCAGCAACCGGAATCAAGCACCCAGGACAGCCTGAACCGGGCGCTGGGTCTCTACAACCAGCATCTGGCCGAGACGCGTCCCCGCGAATATGCGCGGGTGCTGTCCCCGTTGCACCAACTGGTCCGCGACATCGTGGGGCAAGGCATCACCGAGGGCGTGTTCAACCCGGGCCTCGATGTCGCGGCGTCGGCCGCGATTGTGATGCAGGCGATCATGGGAGCGCAGCGTTTGCATTGGCTGGGCACCGAATTGAACGGAGCACCGGTCGATACCGGCCAGCTGTACGACTTCCTCACCCGCGCGTTGGGCATCCGGGAAACCGACGACGAAATAAGCAAGCCGACGCTGGCCGAGCTATTCGCCCAAATCGGCCTGCGTGCGGGCTCACGCAATGGCGAATTCGCCATGACGATGCCCGTAAGTCCGCATGTAGTAAACACTTCCGGTGCATTGCAGGGCGGCCTGATTGCCACGCTTGTCGACGTGGCGGGCGGACAGTTCGGACTGGATTTTCTTCAGCCGGGCACCACGATGACGACCGCGGATCTGTTCGTCCGCTACCTGCGGCCGATCCGGCAGGGTGCCGCGCTGGCGGTGCCCCGGATGCTGCGAGCCGGCCGCCGGGCGATGGTCATGCAAGTCGATATCTACGGCGACGGCGAAGACGAAGTCGCCGCAACCGCGACGGTCAATTTCGCCATCATCAACGGCGCGACACCGAAGGGCCTGCGGGCGGACACCTAGCCCGATTCACGTTGTTGTACGTAAGTGGTAACGTCATTACCACACACTGAGAATCCAGCCCTCAAGGAGATCGCCATGCCGTCTCGCGAACTTTCCTTCCCCGTGTTCGACGCCGACAACCACATGTACGAGTCGGAGGAGGCACTGACCAAATTCCTTCCGGAGAACCGCAAGCGCGTCATCGACTACGTCCAGGTCCGCGGCCGGACAAAGATCGTGGTCCGCGGCCACATCAGCGAGTACATTCCCAACCCGACCTTCGAGAAGGTAGCCAAGCCCGGCGCTCAAGAGGACTACTTCCGCAACGGCGCGCAGGGCAAGACCTACCGCGAGATCCTCGGCGAGCCGATGAAGGCGATTCCCGCGTTCCGCGAGCCCGGTGCGCGCCTCGAGGTGATGGACGAGCTCGGCATCGACTACGCGCTGATGTTCCCGACGCTGGCCAGCCTGGTCGAAGAGCGCATGAAGGATGACCCGGAGATGACCCACGACGTCATCCACGCGCTCAACGAGTGGATGCATGAGCAGTGGTCGTTCAACCACAAGGACCGCATCTTCGCTACCCCGGTGATCACCCTGCCGATCGTCGAGCGCGCGCTCGAGGAGCTCGAATGGTGTCTGGAGCGCGGCGCCCGCACCGTGCTGGTCCGGCCGGCGCCCGTACCCGGTTTCAAGGGCAGTCGCTCCTTTGGACTCGAGGAGTTCGACCCGTTCTGGCAGGCGTGCATCAAGGCCGGCATCCCGGTCTCGATGCACGCCTCCGACAGTGGCTACTCCGAATTCGCCAACGTGTGGGAACCCGGCGACGAGTTCCTGCCCTTCAAGCCGACCGCGTTCCGCAGCTTTGCGATGGGGCACCGGCCGATCCTGGACGCGATGGGTGCGTTGGTGTGTCACGGCGCGCTGTCGCGTAACCCGGAGCTGCGGATCCTGTCGATCGAGAACGGCGCCGACTGGGTGCCGGATCTGTTCAAAGGACTCAAGGGCGTCTAAAAGAAGATGCCGCAGGCCTTTCTCGAGGACCCGGTCGAGGCCTTCAAGCGCTGCGTCTACATCACCCCGTTCTGGGAGGACCGGTTCACCGAGATCGTCAACATGGTCGGCACCGACCGGGTGCTGTTCGGATCCGACTGGCCCCACCCCGAGGGACTCAAGGATCCGATCAGCTTCGTAGACGAGCTCACCGACTTCAGCGAAGAGGACGTCGCCAAGATCATGGGCGGCAACTTGATGCAGCTGATGAAGGTCTCCAGGCCGGCCCGAAAGCCGGTCTCCGCCTGATCCTGCACGCCGCATCGCCCGCCTCCGACCGACATACCGCCGAGTTGTCGCTCGGAGGCGGGCATTGTTATATGTCCAGGTCCAAGGCTTGGCTCTAGACGCGGCGTTGCGGCTTGCTATAGAAAAGAAGCTTCCCTCCGAACAAGAATGTCGTCGCCGGCGTCCCGCACGGTCTCGTTGACGCGACCGGTTAGGAGCGCACGATGAATCTGGCTTCGATCGAGTCCTCGGTGACCAGAGTGACGCTAAGCCCCCGGCTGGTCTCCGAACTCGGTGATCCGCACAGCACATTGCGGGCAGCGACCCAGCGCAGCGGCACGGTGGTCATCATTCGCGCCGGTGGTGAGGTTGACGGCGCCAACGAGGACACTTGGCGTTGCCTCGTCGAGGAGGCGGCCGCCGTCGCGACCACACCGGGTCCATTCATCGTCGACATCAATGGCCTCGATTTCATAGGTTGCGGTGCGTTCGCCGTGCTGGCCGCCGAATCGGAACGGTGCCGCGATCGCGGCATCGCAGTGCGGCTGGTCAGCTGCGACCCTGGCGTTGCCCGGACCATCCAGGCCTGCAATCTCGGCCGCGTACTGCCCCTGCATCCGACGATCGACACGGCGCTGGCAACGACAGTCGCGTGAGACGAGCCGCTGGCTCGTGGCCCGCTGACGGGCCGTTAGCAAACTGATGCACGACACACCCGCCGGCCATTGCTAATCTGATAACTTGCGTGTGTCGAATAAGCCCCGCGCAGTGCCGGATTTCTCGGTCCATAGAAAGGCCCGCAGGGAGGCTCCGTAGGAGGGACGGCCATATGGTGGCCGAAAAGGACTGGGACAAAATTGTCGGTACGGCTGACGACGTACGCCGCACCTTCGAGAAGGTCCCCGCGATGTTGGTCGGCCTGCAAGAGCCCGAGCATCGCTTCGTCGCGGCCAACGCGGCCTACCGTGCCTTGAATCCGGCGTTCAACCCGGTGGGAATGTCGGCTCGCGACGTCTATCCCGAACTCGAGAGCCAACAGATTTTCCAGATGCTCGACCGGGTCTATCAGACCGGTGAGCGGCAATCCGGCGCGGAGTGGCGGCTACAGGCCGACTTCGAGGGTTCGGGAGTCGAGGAGAGGTACTTCGACTTCCTCGTCACCGCGCGCCGCGGACCGGACGGCTCGATCGAGGGTGTGCAGATCATCTTCGACGACGTCACCGAGCGCGTGCACGCGCGGTCGGCTACCGAAACGCGCATCGAGGAACTCTCCGAGCGCTACCGCAACGTCCGCGATTCCGCCATCGTCATGCAGCAAGCGCTGCTCGCCTCGTCCGTGCCCGTCGTTCCCGGCGCCGACATCACCGCGCAGTACCTGGTCGCCACGGAGGACACCGCGGCCGGCGGGGACTGGTTTGACGCGATACCCCTCGGGGACCGGCTGGTGCTCGTCGTCGGCGACGTAGTCGGCCACGGCGTCGAAGCCGCGGCGGTGATGTCGCAACTGCGCACCGCGTTGCGCATGCAGATATCGCAGGGCCACACCATCACCGAAGCGCTCGAGGCAGTCGACCGCTTCCATGAGCACGTACCGGGATCCAACTCGGCCACCTTGTGCGTCGGGTCGCTCGACTACACCACGGGAGAATTCCAGTACTGCACCGCAGGTCATCCGCCGCCGCTATTGGTGGCCGCCAACGCGACCGCACGTTACGTGGAACCTTCCGGCGCTGGCCCGCTCGGCACCACCGTCGGATTTCCGGTCCGCACCGAAATGCTCGGCATCGGCGACTCGATCCTGTTCTATTCCGACGGCCTGATCGAGCGGCCCGGCCGGCCACTGGGCGCAAGCACCGCGGAATTCGCCGACCTGACCGCCAACATCGCCGCCGGCATCGGCGGCTTTGTCATCGACGCACCGACACGAACCATCGACCGCATCTGCTCGGAGACGCTCGAATTGCTGCTCCGGTCAACCGGTTACAGCGATGACGTGACACTGCTCGCGGCGCAACGGCGCACCCCGCCGGCGCCGTTGCACATGACGCTGGACGCAACGATCCACGCAGCACGCAGCGTGCGCTCCCGGCTGCGCACCTGGCTATCGGAGGTCGGCGCCGACGCCGACGACATCTCCGACGTGGTGCATGCAATCTCCGAATTCGTGGAGAATGCGGTCGAACATGGTTACGGCACCCAGGTTTCCGAAGGTGTCGTCGTCGAGGCATCGCTGTCCGGCGATGGCAACCTGCATGCCGCGGTGATCGACCGCGGACAGTGGAAGGATCACCGTGAAGGCGAACAGGGTCGTGGGCGCGGACTTGCGATGGCCGAGGCCCTGGTTTCCCAGGCGCTCATCACCCGCAGCGACCACGGAACGACGGCCAGCGTGACGCACCGGCTGTCGCGACCGGCGAACTTCGTCACCGACACGATCGTCAGCCGGGCCACCTACCGGCGGGCCGTCGACAACGAATTCGTATCAACGGTCCGCGATGCCGGCCACATCGTGGTCAGCGGTGACGTCGACTCCAACACCGCGTCCACGCTGGACCGCCTGATCGCAGTCGAAAGCTGCTCGGGCATAGCACCTTTGACGATCGACCTCAGTGCGGTCACGCACCTGGGGTCGGCGGGCGTCAGCGCGCTGGCCGCTGCCCGCAACCGGGCTAGCAGACAGGGCGGCGGCTGCGTACTGATCGCCCAGCCGGGAAGCCCGGCCCACCACATTTTGTCGATGGTCCAGATACCTGTCGAAAGCGGAGATAGCGAGAACGTCTTCGCGCAGGACTAGCGGGGCAGACCGCAATCAGCGAGCCTGGCCATGCCGCACCTGATTGAACGGCACCCCGCGGTCGGCGGCGTATTCGCGGGGGAAGCCCAGCAACCGCTCCCCGATCACGTTGCGCGCCATTTCCGTTGTGCCACCGCCGATCGCGACGCTTTGCCGCACCAGGTACCGCAGTCCGGTCTGTAGGCCGTCGCCGATTTCGCCGACCACGCCGGCGGCTCCCGTGATCGCCATCGCAGTGTCGACGTCGGTTTGCACGGTCTCGGAGTGGAACAGCCGAATCAGCGTGCCGGCCGACGGCGGCAAGCCTCCGTTGCGGACATTGCGGGACACGTGATCGATCAGCTGCTCGGCCACCGCCCGATGCACCAGCACCCGGCCGGCCATCTCCCGCACGCGTTCATTGCCGGCTTGGCCTGTCGACTCTATAAGTCCAACGTAGTCAACGGGATTCGCGTGGCCGCCCTCGCTACCGCTGCCGCTGGCGAACTCAGATCCTTGCCCGACGGCCCGGCGCTCGTGATACAGCTGGCGCGAAGCCACCGCCCAGCCACCGTTGACCTCGCCCACCACGGCGTCATCGCCGACATCCACGCCGTCGAGGAACTCCTCGCAAAACTCCGTGGAACCGCTGAGCATCGTGATGTGGTGCAACGTGATTCCCGGATGATCGATCGGCACCAGGAACATGGTCAGGCCTTCGTGTTTGGGCACCTCCCAGTCAGTACGGGCCAGGCACAGTCCGTAGTCGGCGGCGAACGCGCTGGTGCTCCAAGTCTTGGCGCCGTTGATAACCCACCGGTCGCCGCGCCGTTCGGCGCGGGTGATGACACCGGCCAGATCCGATCCCCCGCTGGGTTCGCTCAACAGCTGCACCAGGATCTCGTCGCCGCGCAGTGCCGCCGCGATGTGCTGCTTCTTCTGCTCTTCGGAACCGGTGTCGAGCAGCGTGGCGCAGCAGATGGTGAACGTCGGAATGTTGAGGATCAACGGCATCTCGTAGCGCAGGGATTCGTCGTCGAATGCCTTCTGGTAAGCGTAATCAAGTCCCAGGCCGCCGTACTCGCGGGGAAAGCAGATGCCGGCGAATCCGCCTTCGTAGAGCCGCTTTTGCAGTTCTCGCGCCCGCTTCCAAGCGTCCTCGTCGTCGCGCGGCGCGGGTGGCGGCGCCTCGGGGTCGATCGCCGGCAAGTTGTCCGCCAACCACGCCCTGGCGCGGGCGGCGAACTCTGCAACCGATTCCGTCGACGTCATCTGATCGTGTTTGCGGTCGAGGAGCGGCCGGCCTTCTCTGCTTCATACACCCGCAAGTTGTGCTCCTCCGGTGTGCCGAACATGGAGCGGTACAACGTAACTCGCCTTAAGTAGAGGTGTAGGTCGTGTTCCCACGTGACACCGATGCCGCCGTGCATCTGTACGCAACCCTGGACGATGCGCCCCGCCATCTCGCCGACGTAGGACTTGGCGATACTGGCCGACAAACCCGCTCCCGGTGAACGATCAGCGACGTCGGCAACCGCGGTGCTCGTGGTGGCGCGACACGCCTCCAGCCACAGCTTCATATCGGCGAAGCCGTGTTTGAGCGCTTGATACGACGCCAGCGGCCGGCCGAACGTGTGCCGGTCCAGCGCCCACTGGACGGTGAAGTCGAAGACCGTCTGCACCACGCCGACCACCTCGGCGCACTGCAGCACCTGAGCGATCTGACTCTGCCGGTCGATCAATGCGGCGGTCTCGGCCGCGGTGCCGACGGCAGCAGATGCGTCGACCACCACCCCGTCGAAATGCACCCGCGCGTATTGCTTGACCAAGTCGACGGACTGCTGCGGCTCGATCCGAACGCCGGGTGCATCCGTCGGGACCAGGAACTGGCGGATCTGGGAACCATCCGGGCCGCAGCGCGCCACCACGAGCAGCAACGCACTCTGGGCGGCGGCCTCGACGCGATCCTTGGTGCCGTCGATGCGATAGCCGGCGTCGGTCGCGGTCGCCGTCACCGACGGGTCCAACGGCGCCCAGCTTCGGCCGGGTTCGGCGACCGCCCAGGATGCCACGGTTTCGCCGGAGATCAGCGACTCGATGACGGCGGCATGTGCTTGCGCGTCGGCGCATTCGGCCAGGCCGGTGAGCACCACGCTGACCGGATACAGCGGCCCGGGTGCCACGGTCTTGCCGAGTAGTTCGGCGACGGTGGCCAGATCCGCGAGACCGCTCTGCGAGACGCTGCCGCCGCCGAGCTCCTCCGGAACAAGCAGGCCCGTCCAGCCGAGTTCCGCGGCGCGCTGCCACCAGGCCGGGTCGAAGGACGCCCCCGTCGCGTGCAGTTCGCGGACGCGAGCCAGCGGCGCTTCCTTCTGCAGGAAGGACTGGGTTGTCGAAACGAAGAGCGTCTTTTCGGGAGAGTCGACGGCGGTCATGAGGCCGCCAGACCGTTGCGCAACATTAGGCCGCCGCCGCCAAGAATCACGTTCTCAATATTAGCAAACGTCGATACCGTAAGAGCTACCGGAGTTCGGTCGATAGCCCGATCGAGCTGCTACATAGTGAACACGCGCCGCACCGACTGCGCATGCAATGCCCGGTTCTCTTCAGAGACAGCCCAATCCGGCACCATCGAATCGAAGCCGTTGAATGTCGCTGCGATGACGTGCAATTCGGTATGGACAAAAGCATGTAGCAGCCGGTTGGCATAGTCGATGGCTTCGTCGCGGCACGGGTCGATCTCGGAGCAACTGATGAATGTGGGCGGCAGCCCCTCCAGGTTCGCCCGGTGCGCGGGAACGTGTTGGCCGGTGCCGCTCGCCGGGCCCAGGTAGTGGCCCCACGCGCGGCTCACCGCGGGACCGTTGAGTCCCGGCGTGCGCTGAAACTCGCGCCGCGACGGCGTGGCGTCGCTGTCGAGCATCGGGTGGTGCAGGATCTGCATCCGGATCTGTGGACCTTCGTTGTCGAACATGCGCTGGGCCAGGCTCGCGACCAGGGCGGCACCCGCGTCGCGGCCCATCACGGCGACGCGGTTCGGATCGACATCGAGCTCGGCGCAGTTGCGGATCACGTAGTACATCCCCGCTTCAACATCGTCGAGCGCCGCCGGGGCCGGGTTCTCGGGTGCCAGCCGGTAGTCGACCGAAACCACCAGACAGCCGCCCTCGCGCGCTAGCTCCACGCACTCCGCGTGGTCGGTGTCGAGGTTGCCCGCCACGAAGCCGCCGCCGTGGGCGTACACCAGCAACGGCGCCCCCTGACCGCCTTCGATGCGGCCGCGGTAGAAACGAAGATTCAGCTGCTGGCCGCCCGGCCCGGAGATGGAGCGCGATTCGACCGCCACACCGTCGGTGTCGACTGCCGCGGCGTGCTGGGCGGCCAACCGGTCGGCGCGCTCCCGCTCGGCGGCCAATGTCTCGGCACGGAATTCGACGATGCCCAGCTCACTCGCGGCGTCGCGCAGCACCGGGTCGAGGCGGTTAATACCTTGTGGGCGGGTCAGATCCGTCTGTGTCATACCCTCTCAACTTCCGGGCTCGTGGGGCGGGCTGTCCTCCGGGCCTGGCTGAAGGCCATGTCGGAATCCACCTTCAAGGTAGACCTGAGGGGCGCGCGGCCGTCACACTCCCACAGGTCGGCCCCGGACGGCTGCATCGGGCGCCTCCCATTTCCCGTCGTATTTGCTGATCAGAGCCCAGCGAGCGGGCTCCGGCGATTCAGGTCTGCGCAGTGCCGGCGGCTTCGGACTCACCGGGGAGCGCCTTGACGGTTGCCGGCAGCCCATACAGCGCCGTCGCGTTCCCGCGCATAATCCGCTCCCGCTGGTCGGCGGGGAACCGGTTGATCGCATAGGTCGGCGAGTCATAGCTCCAGTGCGGATAGTCCGTCGAGAACATCAGATTGTCACCCATGTCCATCATTTCCAGATACTCGCGAAACTCGACGGTGTCGGCGTCTTCCAGCGGCTGGGTAGTGAAGCGGACATGTTCGCGCACGTAGTCCGACGGACGCCGACGTACCTGCGGCAGGTCGCCGCGGCGGGCCTCCCAGATCCGGTCCATCCGTGGCATCACCGGCATCGCCCAGGTGAAGCCACCTTCGACGAACACGATGCGCAGGTCGGGATGGCGATCGAAGGCGCCGTCGAAAACCAGGCTCATCAAGTGCGAGACGTAGAGCAGCGGCCAGGATGCGAAAAAGTCGTGCCAGTGCGCGGGGTTGCCGACCGGGTAGAGCGGAATTAATTCGAAGGGTGTCTGTCCCATCAGATGGGTGGCCACCGGGAAGCCGTTGCGCGAAGCGGCCTCGTACAGCGGATCGAAATGCGGGTTGCCGAAAGGTATTCCGCGTGTCTGCGGTGTCATCAGCACTTGGGACATATAGGGATGTCCCGCCCAGCGCTCGACCTCACGCGCCGCCTGCTCCGGTGTCTGCGCGCTGACGCTGATCGACCCGCGCCAGCGGCCGTGCCCGTTGCCCTTGTCCAGCCAGATGTCGGCCAGCCAATCGTTATAGGTCGACTTCAGCACGTGTTCGGCTTGCGGCAGCTGCGCGTCGCACATCGGCTCCAGCGATGCGATGCTGACCCCGGCGTCGACGAGTAACTGCTTGGCGGCGTAGTCCGGATCGCTGCCGGCGACTCCCCCATTGGGTGGCCACGAGTCCATCCGCAGCGACGAGGTCTTGTAGGCATCCGGGGTGTCGTAGAAATACGAACTCGGGCTGACCGCGTTTCCTGTCGGCCAGATTTTGTCGACCCACTCGGCGGGCGCATAGGACTTGAGTACATCCGCCGAAACGGGCAGTGGGTGCACGTCGGTGTCGACAATGGTGACCGCGATTTCGCCGTCCTGATTGGTCGGGGAATTGACTCGTTCGATGGTCGTCATCAGACACGCTCCTTGAGTCCATACAGCTCACTGGCATTTCGCCACAACACCTGGTCGCGCTGCGCGGCATCGAGCCCCACCGCGGCGGTCTCGGGCGACGACGTCGACCAATGTGGGTAGCTCGATCCGTACATCAGCAAGTCGCTCTTGCCGCTGAACTCGATCCAGCGCTGTGTCTGGCCGGGCTCGAGCGCCCCGTCGAATGCCGACGAGCAGAACCGGACGTGGCCGGGCAGGTATTCGCTGGGATAGCGATCGACCCATGGCGTCTGGTCGCGCATGGACAACCAGAAGGTGTCCAGCCGCCACATCAATGGAGTGAGGATGTCGTAGCCGCCGTCGGCGAAAACAAATTTCAGGTCGGGTAGCCGCCCGAACACGCCCTCGACGATCAGTGTGGCCAGATGCACGAAGTAGTTCAGCGGCATGAACGCCGCATATCCGGGGTAGGTATGCGCGTGCCCGGCGAAGGTGGGCGCATGATCGACGCCGTTGCCGCCGTTGATGTGCACCGCGACCGGCAGTCCGTGGGCGGCCGCAGCCTCCCAGATGGGCTCGAACATCGGCTTGCCGTACGGCTCGCGGGACTGCATCGGAACGCCGACCTGCACCAGCTTCGGGTGGCCGGCAAGGCGCTCGATCTCGGCGACCGCGCCCCGGGGGTCTTCGGGGTTGACGCGGATGGTGCCCCGGAATCGGTCAGCGGTGTCGGGCTCGAGCCACCGGTCCAGCAACCAGTCATTGACCGCGGCGCAGATTCTGCTGTTCAGCAGGTAGTCGGCGATGTTGCCGCGAGTCAACGGGTTGAGGATGGCGAAGTCAATCCCCATGTCGTCGAACAGGTGGCGACTGACGGTCTCGGGATCAGAACCGGGGTACAACTCGGCGTCGTAAAGGTCTTGCCGGTAATCGCCGCCCGGAGCCTGGTACCACTGCTGCTCCACGTCGGGAATCGACCGCAGTTTGTGGGCGTCCGGGAGGTAGCGCCGTATCTCGGCGTTGTAGCGAAAGTGCGGTTGCACGCATGTGTCGATGATCATGCGGTCAGGTACACCTCCCCGTCGGTGACATCGACTTGGTAGGTACGAATGCGGCGACGCGGATCGGCGACGTTTTGTCCCGTGGTGACGTCGAATTCCCAGTTATGCCAAGGGCATCGGACGATCTGTCCGTCGCGCACCCGGCGTATCCCGCCGGGCTGCTCGGGGGCCGATTCGGTGGTGCCGCCCAGCAAGCCCAGGCACAGTGGGGCGCCTTCGTGCGAGCAGTAGTTCACGATCGCGTACAGCGCGCCGTGCACGTTGTACACACCGACGCCGAACTTGCCGACATCGACCAGCTTCATCCCGCCGGGCGGCAGCTCGTCGAGGGAGCACACGAAACGCCGCTGGGACACTTGCGAATCACCGCCTCGTTGACCTATCCGAATCAATACTGAGCCCGTTACGGTAACCATCACAAGCCGTTGGGCTTCGTTGCTATTTATACTATGATAGCGACAATCCGCTCGGATACACCCGCCGAAGACGCCGGGGGCCGGTCAGCCCCGTCCCGCGTCGACGGCCTTACCGGTTGCTCAGGAGGAGCGCTGATGCCGTTAAGCACCGACCCCGTCGGCCAGCCCGTCACACTCGATTTCACCGGTGAAACCAGCCCCTATCCGTTTTTCGAATACATGCGGCGTACCGACCCGGTCTGGCACGGCGCCCTCGGGGACCACTCCCAGATGCCGGAGGAGCTGCGGCCCAACGACGAGTGGGTGCTGTTCGGCTATGACGGTGTGTTTCAAGCGTTCCGCGACGACCGAATCTTCACCTCGGCCGCCTACGAGAAGACCATCGGCTTGGTCATGGGACACACCATCCTGGCGATGGGCGGCAAAGAACACCACGACCACCGCAGCCTGGTCGCCAAGGCTTTCCGGGCCACCGCGCTCGAGCGCTGGGAGCCGTCCGTCATCGGGCCGGTCTGCGATCAGCTGATCGACGAAATTAAGCATGCCTGTCACGCGGACCTGGTGAAGGCGCTGACGTTCGAATTTCCGACCCGGATCATCTCGGTGCTGCTCGGCCTCCCCCCCGAGGATCTCGACATGTTCCGGCGGCTGTCGCTCGACCTCATCTCGATTCCGACCGACATCATGGCGGGGCTCAACGCGGCGAGCGAGTTGCACGGCTATTTCCTCGAACAAGTCGAGCAGCGGCGCCGCAAGCTCACCAACGACATCATCGGCGACCTGGTCGCCGCCGAGATCGACGGCGAGAAACTCACCGACGACGCCATCATCGCGTTCTTGCGCTTGCTGCTGCCCGCCGGACTGGAGACGACCTACCGTTCGTCGGGCAACCTGTTGTACTTGCTGCTGACCCACCCTGAGCAAATGGAGATGGTTCGCCAAGACCGGTCACTGATCCCCGCCGCCATCGAAGAGGGTCTCCGCGTCGAGACGCCGCTGACCATGGTCATGCGGACCACCACCGAAGAAGTCGAGATCGGCGGCAAGACAATCCCCGCGGACGCACAGATCGACATGTGTATGGGCTCGGCCAACCGAGACGAAAGTCGTTGGCCCGACGCCAATCGCTTCGACATCCACCGGCCACGCCAATCCCACATCGCGTTCGCCGGCGGCATTCATATGTGCCTCGGAATGCATTTGGCCCGGCTGGAAACCCGGGTGATGCTGGACAGCCTGCTCGACCGTGTTTCGAACCTGGCTTTCGTACCCGACGACGGCACCGGTGAGGAGTCCAGAATCATCGGCCTCACCTTCCGCTCGCCGAACAAGCTTCCCGTCACGTTCACGCCGGCCACATGAAAAGCCGGGCGGCGATCCTGCACGATGTCGGCGGACCGTGGTCCGTCGAGGATTTCGAATTGGATGCGCCGCGCGCCGGCGAGGTACTGGTCGAGATGGCCGCGGCCGGCATGTGCCACTCCGATGATCACATCCTCAAAGGCGACATGTCGGCGCCCAACGAGATGCTGCGCTCGCTCGGGCTGCCCACCATGTTCCCGATGATCGGCGGCCACGAGGGTTCGGGCATCGTGCGTGAAGTTGGGGACGGCGTAACGGAGTTCGTGCCCGGCGACCACGTGGTGATGTCGTTCGTCGCGGTGTGCGGGCAATGCCGCTGGTGTGCGAGCGGCATTGAGTACATCTGCGACATGGGTGCCAGCGTGCTGACGCCGGGCATGCCGACCGACGGCACCTACCGCCATCACACCGCCGAAGGCAAACCGCTGGGCCATTTGGCCAAAGTCGGCGCGTTCTCCAAACACACTGTGGTGTCCACGAATTCGCTGGTGAAAATCGAGCCGCATCTTCCGCTGGCGCCCAGCGCGTTGCTGTCCTGCGCGATCCCGACCGGGTTCGGCTCGGTGGCCAACCGTTCCAACATGCGACCGGGCGACACCGTCGTCGTGGTAGGTGTCGGTGGAATCGGAACCGGTGCCATTCAGGGCGCCCGGATCGGCGGTGCGGCTTACATCGTCGCGGTCGATCCGGTGGAGTTCAAACAGAAGTCGGCGTTACAGTTCGGCGCCACGCACACCGCGTCGACCGCGGTCGAGGCAATGGATCTGGTGCGCGAGCTGACCTACGGCGTGCTGGCCGACGCCGTGGTGGTTTCGCCGTCGCTGGTCACCGCCGACGATGTCCGCGACGCGGTGCGGCTCACCCGTAAGGGTGGGACCTGTGTGCTGACCGGCATGACCTCTCAGTTGACCAGCTCAGTCAAAATCGATCTGCAGGATTTCATCCTGTCCAACAAATCGCTCGCCGGCACCGTATTCGGTTCGTGTAACCCGAAATCCGACATCTTCCGGCTAGCCCGGCTCTACCAGACCGGACAGCTGCAGCTCGACGAGATGATCACCCGCCGTTATCACCTCGACGACATCAACGACGCCTACGACGACCTGCGGAACGGCAAAATCGTGCGGGGCATCATCGATTTCGGGATCGAGTGAATTTACTTTCCGCGACCCTTCAGCCGCTGTACCTGGCCGTAGGCATCGATGGGACTGTGCAGGGCCAGGCCACCGTCGGCGTGCACGATCTGTCCTGTCACCCAGGGTAATTCGAGCACGCCCACAATGGCCCCGGCCACGTCGTCGGCCTGTCCCAGGCCGCCGAGTGCTGTTCGCTCGGTCATGCCTTCCACCCAGCCGGGCAGAGATTCCGGATTGGCCAGCATCGGCGTCCGGGTCACCCCGGGCCCGACGGCGTTCACCCGGATGTCGTGCCTACCCCACTCCACCGCGGCGACCTTGACCAACATGTCCACACCGGCCTTCGACACACAATAGGCACCCATGTCGCGATCGGCGATCGACCCGCTGATGCTGGAGACCGCGACGATCGACCCGCCCACCCCCGCGTCGATCATGGCAAGTGCGGCGGCGCGGATCGTCAGCCAAGTGCCGGTGAGGTTCACCGCCAGCACCCGTTCCCAGTCCACCGGCGACTGTTTGAGTAGCACGCCCGCCGCTCCGATTGCGGCGCAGGTCACCACCCTGGTGGGCACACCGTGCTCACGCACGGTTCGTTCCATCGCCGCCGACACCGCATTGGGATCGCTGATATCGCAGGCGATGTCGGCGTTCGCCAAGTCCCACACCACGACGTCGTGACCCGCGTCGCACAGCCGTTTCCCGACTTCACGCCCGATGCCCGACGCGCCGCCGGTTACCAGAGCGATGCTCATTTCGCCCGTCCGATCAACTCGACGAGCACACCGTCCGGTGCGGTGATCACCGCCATGGCGACCGTCTTTCCGTCCGGAGCCACCACATCGATGCGACGAACACCCTCGGTGAATCCCAATGCCGCCAGAGCGTAGAGCGTCTCATCGACCTCGCGCTGCAGTGAGAGCAGGAAGAATCCATGCCGCGGCACACTGGACCCCGGTGGCTCCTCGGCTGCGCCCGCTAGCTCCACGAGTTCGACAATCCCGCTGCCGGGCTTTTCCGGATCGCCGAGAAAGATCGATCGCAGCCGGTCGGTCTTGGCGCCGAACAATTCTGGCCAGTTGCCGGTGAAGTGATAGTCCATTAACTGGCTCATGCCCAGGCCGTCACGCCAGAATCGAAGCGATCGTTCGACATCGGAGGTGCAGATCGCCGAATGGTGCACACCTAACATGGGCTTCCTCTCGATTGCAGACTAGCTGCGCAGACCTTTGGCTACATCTTGATCGCGGGGATCAGCCTGCTGACATTCCAGGTTCGGTCTCGTCGTGCGGATACCGACGAGATCGCCAGTGCGACAGCCGTGATCACCACCAGCACGACGATCGCTTGCCACAGCCGGGCGTCGATGCCGCCGAGTATGAGCTGCCGGAGTCCGTTGACGCCGTAGGTCATCGGGTCAAAGCGATGCAAGATCTGGAACGGCCGTGACGTGGTCTCCACGGGGTACATGCCGCCGGCGCTGACGAGCTGCAGCATAAGCAGGGCCATGATCAGCACTCGGCCCACCGCTGGACCTACAAGCGCGTTGATCGCCTGCGTCGCCGCCACGAATGCACCGGAAATGAGAACCATGAACCCCAGCATTGCCACCGGGTGTACCGCGTGCATGCCGAGGGCGAACCGGACCACGCAGTACAGAATGATGGCCTGGAATAGCCCGATCGCCGCCGCCGGCAGATAGCTGGCGAGCACCACGCGGAACGCGAGCACCTCGGCGGCAATCGGGCGGGTCTGCAAGGGCCTCAGCACCATCCACAGCACCAATGCGCCGAAGAACAAGGCCAGCGTCAAGAAGAACGGAGCCATACCGGTGCCGAAGTTAGGCGCGGCATTCTCATGTGAGGCGGCGAGTTGCACCGGGCCACCGATGGTGTCCGCGACCGCATCTTTTTGCTGGGTATTCCAGTTGGGCAACTGCTTAGCCCCGTCGGCAAGTTTGGTCGCCAGCTCGGCAGATCCCGCCTTGAGTTGTTGAGCGCCGTCGTCGAGTTTCGCTATGCCGCCGGCTAATTCGGCGTTGCCTGCGGCGAGCTGTTGGGCTCCGTCGCGGAGTTGGGTGAGCTTGTTCGTCAGCTCCTGGCTGCTATTGCCGACTTGGTCGAGGGCCGATCCCAGCGGGCTGCCGGGTCCGCGCAGCGAAGACGTCATCGCGATCGCGGCGTTTTGCGCGTCGGTGAGCTGCTGGCGGATCTGCGGCGTGAACTGGTGTCCCCGAAGCTGATCCTGGACGCCGCGCAGGTTGTTCGCCAACGGATCCTGTCGCGCGGACAGCTGATCGATCACCGATGAAAGCGCGTTCGCGGCGGCATCCTGGGCCGTGGCGACGGCACCGATCTGATCGTTGGCCTGCTGTAGCGCGCTCGCCCCCTGTTGCAGTTGCTGCGTATTGCCGCTGACTTGCGACAGTGCCCTGGTTATCGCGATCAGTGGGTCGGTGGCTTGGTTGATTCCGTCCGAGAGTTGCCGGGCACCGGCGGCAAGCCTCGCCGAACCGGACCGGGCACTGTCAAGACCGGCCAACAACTGACCGGCGCCGTCATCGAGTCGAGCCGCCCCGTCGGCAGCCTGCTTGATGCCCGCTCCGGACGAAACCACCACCGAAAGCATGTGATTGACCGCCTGTCCGGAGATCCGGCTGGAGACGGCGTTGAGCACCTGGCTGATAGCGGTGCGACCAATACTCGTCGAGATGTAGTTGTTGGCGTCGTTGTAGACGGCGATAAGGTTGGCCTTCTTGGGTTGCCCGGTCACGGGCGACGCGATCGCCGCGCTGAAGTCGGGCGGCAATTCGACCATGAAGTAGTACTTGCCGTGGTCAACCCCGTTGCGCGCTTCCGCTAAGTCCACGACGTGCCACTCCAAGCCACCGTCCGCGGTCAGGCTCTTGGCAATCTCTGCGCCGGCGTTGAACTGCTCCCCGGAAATCATGGCCCCTTGGTCCGAGTTGACCAGTGCCACCGGCATTTTGTTGGTGTGCCCGAACGGGTCCCAGAACGCCCACAGGTATAACGCCCCATACACCAACGGCAGCAGCATCAGCACAACGATGGCCACGCGCGTCAACCGTTTGCGACCGAAACGCTTTATCTCCGAGCCGAATGCGAGTCCAGCCAGCATCGTCAATCCCCTTCGGTCAGGATGCGGTGATCGTGAAGTTCATGCTCGGGTGCGTCCGTACCGAGCGGGTTGGTGGCACCGACGACGACGGTGCGTTGCTTCGCGATGGCGCCGAGACGCTCCACCGCGATCGCTCGCCGGGAATTGTCACGAACTTGCTCGAGGTCGCCGACCACCAGGATCGGGCGGTTCGACAGCAGGGCCAGCGTGATGCGCAGCAAAAACAGCTCGAGGTCGGACAGCTCAACGATGTAGGCGGCCGACGGCGGCGGGGGTGTCTCGCCGAAGACCTGTGCCAGTTCATCCTGACCGGCTTGCAGCGGCACCAGTGAGTACCACGGCGCCAACCACCGGCGTTGCTCCGCGAGCACGGTCGCCACGGTCACCGACTCCTCCAGGTCGTCGATGTCGTCGAAGGCCGCTATCGAGCATTGTCGGCGAATCGCGTGCAGCGTCGTTTCGCCGAGCACGGTCAGCGAGCCGTGGGTGGGCTTGAAGCGCCCCGCGAGGGTCAACAGCAGCGTCGTCTGTCCCGGTCCGCCGGGCATCTGAATCGCGTGAAAGCCCGGCGTGAGCTCGAGATCGACACCCGAGAACAAAGGTCCGTGCTCGCCGTCGACCCCTAATCCGGATGCGACGATCACCGGCGCATCAGCGTCCGACTCGTCTGTTGTATCCATCTGTGGCTCCCCCTAGTCGCCGGAATCCGGAGCCGATTCCAGCAGTGCGGTGATCAGTTGCGTGAGCAAGTCAGGGTTTATGGTTCCGGGGCGCAGGACCTCTTCCATCGCGACGCCCAAATTAAGGGTGACGACGAGCTGGGCGAGGTCGGCCAGCCGCCGGTCGGAGGGCACGGTGTCAGTCGACTTGACGATGTGAAGTGCTTGGCCGGCGGCGGCACGACGGCGTTCGATCAGTCGCTCGCGAAGCTGCGGATCGCGCTGTGCGCGCAGCCAGTACTCGACCAGCAGGACGTAATAGTCGGAATGATCACGAACCGAGTCGAGCACCGACCGGCTCAATTCGGTTGCGGCCACGCCGGTGTCACCGCCGCTGCTGTCCAGCACCGTCGCGATCTGCTCGCCGCGCAGCTCGAACTCGCGGTCGAGCAGGGCTAGGAACAGTTCGTCCTTGGACTCGAAGTTCGAGTAGACCGCACCCTTGGTGAAGCCCGCGGCCTGACCGATCGCATCGATGGTGGCACCGGCGAACCCTTCAGCGGCGAACACTTTCGAGGCCGCATCCAAGATCCGGTCGCGTACCTCGCCGCGAGTGGGGCGGGTCCGATGCGGCTTGACCGACGACATGTCCCGCAGCATACTCTTCGGTATCGATTAGATACTAATGAGTATCGAAAGCGTCCGGTGCCCCGGTGTGGGATGGTCATTTCTAACGAAGCCAACGCCGGACAGACTCGGAGAGGACGGCAACGATGACGACCGTCGCCGACCAGATCATCGCCGCGCTGAAAGCCAGTTGCATCCAACGTGTTTACGGCCTGCCCGGTGACAGTCTCAACGGGTTCACCGACGCGATCCGCCGCGCGGCGGGCATCACCTGGAATCACGTACGCCACGAGGAGGCCGCCGCGTTTGCCGCTGCCGCGGACGCCGCCTTAACCGGTGGGCTGGCAGTGTGCGCCGGCAGCTGCGGGCCGGGCAACCTGCACCTGATCAATGGGCTCTACGACGCGCAGCGCAGCGCGGTTCCGGTGCTCGCGATCGCAGCACAGATCCCGCTGACCGAAATCGGATCGGACTACTTCCAAGAGACCCACCCCGAGCAGCTATTCAAAGAATGCAGCGTCTATTGCGAGCTGATCAGCACGCCCGAGATGGCACCGCGCATCGTCGAGATGGCGATGCGCGCCGCCGTCGAAGAACGCGGAGTCGCCGTGGTGGTGATACCCGGCGAGGTGTTCTTGAGCCGAGCGGCACAGAACGCGTGGGACGTTCGCCCCGTAAAGCCCACCCACTCGGTGCTACGTCCCGACGACGAGTCGCTGACCCGCGCGGCCCGGATCCTCGACGTTTCAAACCGGATCACGATCCTCGCCGGCGCCGGCGCGGCCGGTGCCCACGGTGAATTGATCGGGTTGGCCGCCACGCTGCAGGCGCCGATCGTTCATACCCTGCGCGGCAAGGAGCACATCGAATACGACAACCCCTACGACGTTGGCATGACCGGGCTATTGGGATTCGCCTCCGGGTACAAGGCGATCCGCGAGGCCGAGGTTCTGCTGATGTTGGGCACGGACTTTCCCTACCGGCAGTTCTATCCCGAGAACGCCACCGTGATCCAGGTGGATATCCGCGGACGCCATCTCGGGCGGCGCACCCCCGTCGATGTCGGTTTGGTCGGTACGGTCAAGGACACCATCACCGCGCTGCAGCCGCTACTGCGCAATAAGACCGACCACGACCACCTGGACCGGGCAGTGCGGCATTACCGCAAGACCCGAGGGTCGATGGACGCGCTGGCGGTCAACGACCGAGACCGCACCCCGATCCGGCCCGAGTACGTGGCGGCAACAATCGACCGGCTCGCCGCCGACGATGCCGTGTTCACCTACGACGTCGGATCCCCGGTGATCTGGGCGGCGCGGTATCTGACCATGAATGGGCGGCGCCGGCTGATCGGTTCAGCTACCCACGGCACCATGGCCTGCGCGTTACCGCACGCCATCGGAGCCCAAACCCCGGACCGCGGTCGGCAGGTAGTCGCCCTGGCGGGCGACGGCGGACTCGCCATGCTCTTCGGTGAGCTGCTGACCCTGGTGCAGAACAAACTGCCGGTCAAGGTCGTGGTGTTCAACAACGCCTCGTTGAGCTTCGTCGAGCTGGAGATGAAGGCAGCAGGCATCGTCAACTTCGGCACCGATCTGCATAACCCCGACTTCGGGGCGGTCGCCCGAGCATTAGGAATGTTCGGTGCCCGCGTCGAAAAGCCCGGCGAACTCGAGTCGGCACTGGCCGGCGCGTTCGCCCATGACGGGCCCGCCCTTGTCGATGTTGTCACCGCCCGCCAGGAATTGAGCATCCCGCCCTCGATCTCCGCCGAACAGGCCAAGGGCTTCACGCTCTACGCGATCCGCACCATCCTTGCCGGTCGCGGCGACGAACTGCTCGACCTGATCACGACCAACGTTGCCCGTCGAATCCTCGACTAACCTCCCGCGGGACCATCAACAGCGATTACCTTGGGAACGAGCGATTTTCGGGTGCGCTCCGGGGTGCTCAGCCGAGCGTGGCCGAAGTGCGCTCCCACAGCTCGCGGGCAAGGCTGGGATCGCCGGCCAAGCGGCTGGTTCTAGCGACCCTGCGTTTCGCGAAGTACTCCCCCGGCATCCATTCGTCACCGGGAACGCTGGATGCGAGCCACACCAGTTGGTCTGCCCCTTCGTCCACGCTCGCGGTGAACCGGGCCTGCGGCGTGTACTGCTGCATGAAGACCAGGAACCGCGATCCCGACGCGCGGCCGAAGTTGGAGTTGACGTAGCCGGGATGGACCGTCGCAACGGACAGCCCGCCGGCGTGGTGGCGACGGTGTAATTCCTTGGTGAACAACACGATTGCCAGCTTGGACAGTGCGTACGCGGTGCCGGGACGGCGCCGCGCGGTGTCCTCCAGGTCGTCGACGGTGGCCCGGCGAACCAGCTTGTGCGACGAGCTGGTCGTGTTGACGATGGTCGCGCGCGAATCAATGAGCACCGGCAGCAGCTGGGTGGTCAGCAGGAACGGCGACAGGTAGTTGACCTGATAGGTGTGTTCGTAGCCGTCGGGTGTCAGCTGGATTTTTGTCCGCATGCCGCCGGCGTTGTTGAGCAGCACGTCGATGCGCGGATACCGGGAACGAATCTTGTCCGCCAAGGCGCGTACCTGAGCCAGGTTGCTGAAGTCGGCCACGAAGTAGTCGGCGCCCAATTCCGTTGCCACCGCGGCGGTCTTACTCTCCGAGCGCCCGACCACCACAACGTCATCACCGCTATGGCGTAGCCGGCGAGCTGCGGCGGCACCAATGCCGTCACTGCCACCCGTGATGACAACCGTCCTATGCGTCATTGCGTAGTCCTCCACGGGGAGTCTAGCGAGCGCGTGTTAGGCCAGCGAGTAACGAACCGGCAGGTGCTTGAGGCCGCCAACGAACGTCGTGGCAACCAGTTCCGGATCACCGGTCAGCTCAATCGATTTGAGTCGGGGCAGCAGCTCGGAGAAGAAGCTGTTGACTTCCATCCGGGCCAGGGCCGCACCCATGCAGAAGTGCACGCCGTAACCGAAGGCCAGGTGCTTGTTGGGGTCTCGCCCGACGTCAAAACGGAACGGTCGTCGAAGACTTCCTCGTCGCGATTGGCCGACACGTAAGACAGCAGCACGGAATCTCCCGCGGCGATAGGTACCCCGCGCACGGTGGTGTCCTCGTTGGCAGTCCGCATGAACTCCTTGACCGGCGTCACCCAGCGGATCATCTCCTCGGTCGCCAACGGCATCAGGTCGAGATTTTCGCGCAACCGCCTCTGTTGGTCCGGATTCTCGATGAGTGCCTGCAGGCCGCCGGAGATGGTCGCGCTGGTGGTGTCGTGGCCGGCGGTCGCCACGATCAGGTAGTAGGACACGGTGTCGATGTCGGACAGCGGTTCACCGTCGACGCGGGCGTTGGCGATCGCCGAGGCGAGATCCTCGGTCGGACTCTCGCGGCGGGCCGCGGTCACGCCGTTGAAGTAACCGAACATGTCGAGCAACGCGGGTATCTGATCCTCGCTTGTGTCACCGCGCTTGAATTCGGAGTCGTCGCTGCCGAACAGTTCCTGGGTGAGCTTGAGCATGCGGGCGAAGTCGGCCTCCGGGATACCCAGCAGCGACATGATCACGTAAAGCGGGTAGTTCACCGCAACCTGCTGGACGAAGTCACATTCGGGGCCGACGGCCAGCATCTTGTCGACGTAGATCTTGGCGAGCTCGTCAACTCGCATCTTCAACGCGCGCATAGCCTTTGGACGAAACCAGTCGGAGCCGATCGCACGCACCACCCGGTGTTGCGGGTCGTCCAAATGGATCAAGGTGCGCACCCCGGCGGCGGCTTGCAGCTCGTCGCCCTCGACGGTGGTGAGCACCGGGCGCGGCCAGTTCGTGAACAGCATGTTCTCGCGCTCGATGTCCATGATGTCGGCGTGTTTGGTGATCGCCCAGAACGCCTTGTAGTCCGGCACCTCGACCCGCGACACCGGCGCGGTGGCACGCAAATGAGCCAGCGCCGCGTGCAGCCGCTTTTCGTCGGTGTACGCCAACGGATCTGCCAACAATCGACCGGCATCGTCCATCGTCGTTGTGCTCACTGGCGAAACTCCTTCATTGCGGCGGTGATACAGGACTGGGAAGCGTTGTAGAAGATCGGCAGCACCCGGTCGACCATGCCCTCACACCGGGTTCTCAGGGCGGCGCCGACTTTGTCCACCGGGCCGACGACCGCGAAGGCCGCCAGCATTTCGTCGTCGATCAGCGATCCCATCGCGTCCCATTCGCCCTGCTTGGACAGGCGATTCAGCTCGGCGTGCAGGTCGCCCCAGCCATGCAGCTCAAGCACTTTGCGGTACGCGGGTGTGGATCCGTAGAAGGCGATCTGCTTGCGCGTGGCGGTCTTGGCCGCGGCCAACTCGGCGTCGTTCTCTCCGGTCGCCACCATCACCTCGCAGGACACCTGGAAGTCGCCGCGGTCGCGGCCGCTGCGCGCCATCCCGCGCAGCAGTGCCGGCACCGTCACCTCGTCGAGGTACCGCTTCGAGACCATCGGGTGGCCGAGGTGGCCGTCGGCGACCTCGCCGCACATCTCGGTCATCACTTCACCGACCGCCGCCATGAACACCTTGGGCACCGAATACGGGTGCTGCTCCGGGGTGAACATCGGCGTCATGATCTTGTGCGTATAGAACTCGCCCTCGAAGCTCAGCTTGGCGTCGCCGTTCCAGGCCGACCAGATGGCGTGCAGCGCGGAGACGAATTCGCGCATCCGGCGGGCCGGATGACTCCACGGCATGCTGAATCGCTTCTCGATGTGGGGCTGAATCTGGGTGCCCAGGCCGAGAATGAAGCGGCCCTGCGAATACGCCTGCAAATCCCAGGCGACGTTGGCGACGATCATCGGATTGCGCGCGAACGCCACCGCGATGTTGGTGCCGAGCTCGAGTCGCGACGTGTGCTCGGCGGCCAGCAGCAGCGGCAGAAACGGATCGTGACTGGTTTCGGCCGTCCAGCCGCCGTCGTATCCCTGTCGTTCCAGGTTGCCGACCGCTTCAACCACGCGTTCAAGTCGATTCGGGATGCCGCCATCGATCTTGAGGCGGGGGCCGTCAGGCATGCGGGTAACTTTACAGTAAGCAATCCAGTATGTGACCCTGCAGATCCAGGCGTGCGCGATCGAATCCGCAAGAGGTAGGACTAACGCATGACAAAACCCCCGGACTGGGAGGAAACGCTCTCCGATCTCGCCCTTCGACGTCAGCGCGCACGGGGCATGGGCGGGGCGGAGCGGCTCGACAAGCACCGCGGCAAGGGCAAGCTCGACGCCCGCGCGCGCATCGAGCGGCTCCTCGACCCGGGCACCTTCCGCGAAATAGGCACGCTCGTCGGCGGCGAGGTCGCGGCCGACGCACTGATCGTGGGATCGGGGGAGATCAACGGCTCGCCGGTGATGCTGGGCGCCGAGGACTTCACCACGATGGCCGGCAGCATCGGGCCCGGGGGCAACTCGAAGCGCTACCGCATCGCCGAGCTGGCACTGCGCAACAAGACTCCGCTGGTGATGTTGCTCGAAGGGGCGGGCTTTCGCCCCGGCGGCGGGCACTATGGGCGCGCCCCCACCGACCTGCTCGC
The DNA here is from genome assembly GCF_003112775.1 of Mycobacterium montefiorense. Lineage (GTDB taxonomy): Bacteria > Actinomycetota > Actinomycetes > Mycobacteriales > Mycobacteriaceae > Mycobacterium > Mycobacterium montefiorense. The sequence goes on from NZ_BFCH01000021.1 coordinate 105,964, forward strand.
TCAGGCGCAGTGTTCGGGCAAGGTGCCGACCGTCGCCGCGGTGCTGGGTCCCTCGGCCGGACATGGCGCGCTGGTGGCACCGGTGTGCGACTTCCGGATCATGAGCCGACAGGGCGCGATCTTCACCGCGGGACCCCCGGTCGTCAAAGAGTCGACCGGAGAAGACATTTCAAAGGAAGACCTCGGCGGACCCGTCACCGCCTTGCCCAGCGGCGTGATCCACAACGTCGCCGAAGACGACGAAGCCGTCATTGCCGACATCCGGCGTTACCTGTCGTACTTCCCGCGGAGCGCATGGTCGTACCCCACGCCGCTGGCACCCGACGAAGACAACGGGCCACGGCCGACGCCGGAACTGCTCGAGATCGTTTCGCGCGACAACCGCCGCGTCTATGACATGCGCGCGGTGCTCGATGTGGTTTTCGACCGGCCGGACTGGTTCGAAGTGCAGCCGCAGTACGGCAAGGCGATCATCTGCGCGCTGGCCCACCTCGGTGGCCATCCGGTCGCGGTCGTCGCGAACCAGCCCAACGTGCTGGCCGGCTCCATCGACGCCGACGCCGCGGACAAGGCGGCTCAATTCATCATGGTGGCCGACTCATTCCACCTGCCGCTCATCTTCTTTGCGGACAATCCCGGCATGCTGCCCGGCAGCCGGTCCGAGCGCAGCGGGGTGCTGCGCGCCGGCGCGCGCATGTTCGCCGCCCAGACGGCGGCCACCACCGTGAAGCTGCATGTGACGCTGCGCAAGGCATACGGGTTCGGCTCGATGGTCATGTCGCTACTGGGTTTCGACAGCCAGTCCGCGACCTTCGCCTACCCCGGCGCAACGATGGGCGCCATGAGCGCGGCGGCGCTGGGCCGGGCGACGCACGCCGGCGAGGACGTCACCGCGAAGTTGCGCGACGCCGAGTTGCAGGCGTCCTATCGCTCGGCCGAAAGCATGGGATTCGACGAACTCATCGATCCCCGCGAAACCCGAGACGCCTTGCTGGCTTCCCTGCTACGGGGTCTGTCGGCCCGGCAGGCCGTCGCGGAGCCGGTGAGCCGGACCCTGATTCTGCCGTGAGCGGCGGCAGCGTCTAAGGGCTAGTCCCCCGCCCGGTACGCCGCGACCACCGGCTCCAGCTCGTCGGGGGTCGCGCCGTGCATGATCACCGCATCGGCCCCGTACTCGAATTCCTTGCGGATGCGATCCGCACACTGCTGCGACGAGCCGGTGGCCGACGGCTCCAGCCACTCGTCGGGAATCAGCGTCGCGATGTGCGCGATCTGCTCGGGCGTGGCCTTGTGGTCGATGCCGCCGGCGACCGAGGTCACCACCGCATCTGCCCGGAAGCGTTCCAGCACAGCGGGATCCCAGTTGTTGGTCTTGACCAACAGATCGCCGTACCCCTGCAGATAGGTGGCCAGCCGGGCGACGGTCTTCTTCAGGCGCAGCTGCTCGGGCAGGTGGTCACCGACCGTTGCGAAGCATGACCACACCCGCACGCTGTCGGGGTCGCGGCCCGCCTTCTGGGCCGCGGATTTGACGGTTTTGACGCAACGCGCCAACGTCTCCGGCGTGAAGTAGGTGTGCAGGATGACGTCGTCGAAGGCGCGCCCGCCGAGCTCTAGTGTGTTGGGTCCGAACGCCACCAGCGCCAATCGAATGTCTTCGTTGAAGTCCGGGTCGAGAAACAGAATGGGGTATTTACCCATCGGGCCGTCATGGTTGAAGATCAGCTCGCCGTGGAACAGGCGCCGCATGACGTGCGCCCAGTCCTCCATCTGCGCGGTCGTGACCGCCGGTATGCCGAAGGCGCCGTAGATTGCGGCGATGCCACGCCCGATGCCCAGCGTGAATCGCCCGCGGGAGAGCCGGTGCATAGTGGTTGCCCACGATCCGGTGATCAGCGGGTGCCGCGTGTTGTGATTGGTTGCGGCGGTGGCGATCTGCATCCGGTTGGTCACCGCGCAGGCCGCGCCGACCAGAGACGACGCTTCCTTGACGTTCCAGCGCTCGGAGATGAATCCGGTGCCGAAGCCCAGCTCCTCGCCGCGGCGAGCCTCGTCCATCAACGTCGCCGGCCCCTCACCTCCGGCGCCGGCCAGCAGGTAGTAGCCCAATTCGTCGAGTGCGCGATCAGTCAATTCCAAACTCCTTGGTGGTAGCCGCAGTTCCAGACTTCGGTGATCCGGCCGGCAACGACGCGGAACACTTCGATGCTGGCGATGTAGGTCTTGTTGCCGTCGCCGGTGGTGATGGTCGAGTCGTAGACGATGGCGACGTGCTCGCCGTCCTCGTTGGCGATCACGATGTTCAGGTCGAAGTGCAGTGACTCGACGTGTTGCCACATGTCCGAGACCCGGGCAACCGCCTCGGCGTGGGTCAGCGTCCGCGCCTCACCGACCTCGTGCCGGATGACGTTGTCCCCCAACAACTCTTCGGCCAGTGCAATGTCGCGATCGTTCCAGACCACGAGGTTGTACAGTTCGACGACTTCGCGCGCCGTGCGGGTCGCCGTCATCGCGCGGCCACCTCGCGCAGGAATCGTTCGGAGACTTTTTGTACGCGGCGGGAGAAGATGTGGCCGACGTGGCTGCCGTCGTACCAGTACAGCTGACCGCCCCAGCGCTCCTGCAACGCGTCGGTGGGCTCGCGCATCGCCATCCGATCGTGCCATGCCCCGACGATGAGCCGGTGCTGCGGCGGCGGTGCCGGGTCGACCTTCAGCGGATCGATCACCGACGTCAACTGCGCGACCACCGGGGATCCCAGCAGGTCACGGAAGGCGTCCCGCGCCGATCCCCAGCGCGACAGGTGCCGGGCGATCATCGCGTTCAGACCCAGAATCGGGGTGTACAGCGCAACCGCGTCGATTTGCCGTTCCAGGTGCGAAACCAGCGCGGCGACCGGAGTTCCCATCGAAATACCTGACACCACAACGACACTGGCTTGTGGCTGTGCCCAGCGCACCACCGCACGCACCTCCGACACCGAACGCATCATGCCCGCGACGTTGCCCAGTGGATCCATGTCCGGATAGGCAGGCCATTCGCGGCGCCGGCGTCCGTGACCCGGCTGCACCGGCATCGCGACGTTGAACCCCAGCGTGTGGTGAATGTGGCCGATGCGAGACAGCAACAGATCTTCGGTGCCGCCCTGGCCGGCTCCGTGCACCCAGATCAGCCACGGGCGCGGGCCGTCGCGATGGCGGCACAGGTGCACCACGGCCCTGGACGGACCGCTCAGGCCCTCGGCCGCCAGCGTCTCCGGCAGCAGCGGGTCATGCTCGAACGTCATTCGTTCGTACGCCAGCCGGCCGATGCGGTGGCGCCGTATCGATGTCGCCCGCAACGGCTTTGGCGCGGCATGTGCGCCGTCGATGCCCAGCGCCGACAACTGCTCGGCGGCCGGCACGCATGCGCTCAGCGGCCGCACATCTTTTGTCAGATTCCCGCTCAGCAACGAAAAGCCACTCAGGACAAGTTCGTCCAGCATGACCTCGCCGAACTGACGTACCCCCCGCGGTGACGCGGGGACCCAGCCCGTGGACTCGTTGAGGCCGGCCACCGTGCGCGGCAGCACCATGCCCAGTTCGCGGCCGATACCTAGCCCGCGTGTCGCCAATGACATGCCGCTCACCTTAACCAGTCAGACCAGCTTGAAGCCGGTGTATCCGCCGGCGGCGATTTCGTCGCAGCGGCGCCGATATTCGGGGATTCCACCGGTATAGCCCATGTACATCCGCTTCTTGCCGGGCACGTTACCGCCGTTGTACCAAGAGTTGCAGGATGGGTGAACCAACACCGTGGGCGCGACGAGCGCGGTGGCATGGTCGATCCATTCCTGCTGCGCGGTGTCCAGCGCTTCGATGGTGCGGATTCCGTTGTCGCGCAGATGCGCGATGCAATCGCCGATCCACTCCACATGTTGTTCCAGCGCCGCGACGAAGTTCGTGGCCGCACTCGGGCTGCCCGGGCCCTGGATGGTGAACAGGTTGGGGAAACCGGCGACCGCCAGTCCGAGATAGGACAGCGGGCCTTCGGTCGCCCAGAACTCGCCCAGCGACCTGGCGTCGCGGCCCCGGACATCGATGCGACTCAGCGCTCCGGTCATCGCGTCGAACCCGGTGGCATAGACGATCACGTCGAGCTCGTACTCGTCGCTTTCGGTGCGGATGCCGTTCGCGGTTATCTCGCGAATCGGCGCCTTGCGCAGGTCGACCAGCGTGACGTTGGACCGGTTGAACGTCTCGTAGTAACCCTGATCGATGATCGGCCGCTTGCACGCGAAGGGATGCACGGGCACCAACGACGCCGCGGTCTGCGGGTCGTTGACGATGCGGGCCACCGCCTCGCCGTACAGCTTGGCCGCCATCTGGTTGGCCTCGATGTCGAAGAAGATGTCGCTCCAGTTGAGCGCGCCCATCACACCGTTCTCCTCGACGGCACGCAATTGGTCTTCCCGCGACGCCGACTTCAGCGGCGGACTGCTCAGCATTTCCAGCAGGACGGAAAAGGCGCTCAGACGTGCCGCCCCGATCGGGTGGGCCCGTTGGGCTTCCCGGATCTCGCCGTATCGGCCTTTCATCTCGTCCAGCTCGCCGGGTTCGAACCGGTGCACCTGCCACGGCAGCGTGTATGCCGGTGAACGCTGAAACACGCAGAGCTGCAAGGCTTGTTGAGCCACAACCGGGATCAGCTGAACCCCGGTAGAGCCGGTACCGATGACGCCGACCCGCTTTCCGGTCAGGTCGAAGCCCTCCTTCGGCCACCGGCTGGTGAACAGCGACGTTCCGGCGAACGTCCCCATCCCCGGGATGTCCGGCTCCAGCGGCACCGACAGGATGCCGGAGGCGGCGACGACGATCGGAGCGACAAACGACTCGCCGGAATCGGTGCGCACCAGCCACACCGCGGCCTCTTCGTCGAACTCCATCCCGACGACCTTGGTGTGGAACGCGATATCGCGGCGCAGGTCCAACCGGTCGGCGACGAAATTCAGGTATGCCTCGATCTCGGGCTGGGCGGGCATCGATTCCGTCCAGACCCATTCCTGCTGAATCTCTTCGGAGAAGCTGTAGGAGTACTCGATGCTTTCGATGTCACAGCGCGCACCGGGGTAGCGGTTGAACAACCAGGTGCCACCGACATTTTCGGCCATCTCCAGCACGCGCGTGCGGATACCGAGCTGGTGCAGCCGATGCAGCATGTACAGGCCGGAGAACCCGGCGCCGATCACCAGCACGTCGAAGGAGGCATCGGGTTCAGCCATTCTCACCACCGCTTATCCTCAGGATCGTTCGAGTCAGGTGCAGGCTCTTGATCCGCCAGGAGCCGTCGGTCTTCTGGTAGGTCTCGTGGTAGTGACCCGCGCCGTGCATCTCGCGGCCGTCGCCGAAGATGAGCAGGTCCTCCATCGCCCAGATGCCGGTGGCGGTGGTGGCCGAGGTGAGGGTGAGCTCCGGGGTGTGGCAATGGTGCATCGTCGCCACGCCCACCAGGCCACCCAGCACGGTCGGAACGAAGTTGTCGACGCCCTCGATCGGCGCCGCCGTCATCGGGTCGGCGCCGGCGACCGAAACCGCCATGTCGAGGGTGACCACCACGTCGGCGGTGAACACGCCGCACCAGGATTCGACGTCTTTGGTGTCCAGAAATCGGCAGTATCGCGCCTTGAGTTTTCGAAGCTCTTCCAGCTCATCAGCCACCGAGACAACCGGTTGAGTCATCACGCTCCTTGCTGCGCTCTGGACGAACTTCAGAGGACCTGCTGAAATCTATACTGTAAAGGACTTAGTATGAGCGAAACTACTACGGAGGGCAGGCGTGAGGGTCCCTTTCACCTGGAAAGTCACCGGATGGTTCATGGTCGGGTGGTCGCCCGAATTCCCCGTTGGCGAGGTCCGGCCCCTGCAGTATTTCGGTGAGGATCTCGTCGCCTATCGCGACCAGTCCGGCGAACTGCACGTTCTGGAAGCGCACTGCAAGCACCTCGGCGCCCACATCGGCCACGGCGGCAAGGTCGTCGGCGACTGCGTCGAGTGCCCCTTCCACGGCTGGCGCTGGGGCCCGGACGGCACCAACCGGTACATCCCTTATCAGCCGGACCGCCCCAATCGGGCGCTGCGACTGAAGTCGTATCCCGTCCAGGAGCAGTACGACTGCGTGTTTGTCTGGCATCACCCGGACGGCAAGGAGCCGCAATGGGAGATGCCCGACATCTTCGGTAAGTTCCCGCAGTTCGAGACGGATCCGGCCGGCTACTACCGGGCGTATCCGGAGTTCTCCCGGCGCGCGGAACGCGAACCGGTGCACCCGCAGATCGTGGCGGAGAACGCCCCTGACAGCGCCCATTTCGAGTATGTGCACCACGCGACGGTGACGCCAAGGGTGCTCGACTGGAAGATCGTCGACCAGGAATGGCAATTCATCGCGGGCTGGCCGGATGCGCGCAGCGACGATCCCGACGATCTCGCGCTGCGGTTCCACAGCCACCTGTTCGGTCTCGGCGGGGCGATCAGCGTCTTCGAGGGCGCGCAGAATCACCGGCTGATTTTCACCTGCACACCGGTCGACGACGAGTGCTCGGACCTGTTCTATTCGATCTGGTGGCCGCGAATCCCCGGCGACGACTCCGACGTGCCCGACGGCAAGCTGCGCGACCTGATCGAAAAGCAGTTCCTGTCCACCGCCTTCGACGACCTGGAGATCTGGCGCTACCAGAAGTACGTGGAACGCCCGGCGCTGTCTAAAGTCGACGCGAAAGGCTATATGGCACTGCGGAAATGGGCGATGCAGTTCTACGATGTCCCGCCCGAAGTCACCGCGTCTGCATGACATCCAAACTCGCCGGCATCGCGGCGCCCGAGCACACCGCGGTCATCACCCAGGAATGCCAGGGCGCGGTCATCGGCCCGCATGCGGGATTGGCGGCGCTCGCCGAGGAAGCCCGCCGCGAGGCGCTGCCCAACATCGTGCGGCTGTTGCCGGCGGCGCGTGCGGCCGGTGTGCATGTGGTGCACTGCCTGGTGCAGCGGCGCCCCGACGGGCTCGGCTCCAACCACAATGCCAAGATCTTCGCGATGGGTGGCGGCAACCAAGTGGACATCACGCCCGGCACACCCGGGGCGGCGTTGCTGCCCGAGTTAGGCCCTGCGCCAACGGATTTAATTCTGCGCCGCTGGCACGGCGTGGGACCGATGGGCGGCACCGACCTGGACGCGGTGCTGCGTAACCTCGGTGTTTCCACGGTCGTCGTGGTCGGTGTGTCGCTGAACATCGCGATACCCAACGTCGTCATGGATTCGGTCAACGCCGCCTACCGCGTAGTCATCCCCTCCGACGCCGTGGCGGGCATCCCGACCGAGTACGGTGCTGCGATGATCGCCAACACGCTTTCGCTGCTGGCAACGATCACCACGACCTCCGATCTGCTCCAGGCATGGCAGCAGCAGGCCAAAGGATCCCCATGACCGAGACAGCGCCGGAGGTGCGCGGCGGATTTCCCGACGTCAAGCCCGTCGAAAATGCTCCCGCCGAGCTGGGCTCATTCGTCGAGGCGTTGCGCCGCCTGCAGGACCTGACGGTGTCCACCAACCCCGACCCCACGCTGTGGGCCGCCGCGACCAGCCACCTAGAGAACGCGTGCGCTCTGCTGGACGGGCACCAGGTCCCGGAGACGCAGGCGGTGGCCGGCCGGGTGCTGACCCTGCCCGGGTTGGCGCATCCCCTGATGCCGCCCTGGATGGTGACCGACTCCGGTCCCGACGGCGTGACCATGGCCGGCCATTTCACCACCGCACACATTGGTGGTAATCGGGCCGTGCACGGCGGCATGATCCCGCTGTTCTACGACTGGCTGTTCGGCATGGTGGTGTCCACCGCGGGAATACGCCCGACCCGGACCGCTTACCTGCACGTCGACTACCGCAAGATCACCCCGATCGACGAACCCTTGATCGCCAAAGGCGCCATCAGCAATGCTGATGGCAGGAAAATCTTCATCACCTCGACGATGACCGCCGCCGACGGATCGCTGCTCAGCGAAGCCAATGGCCTGATGGTCCGTCTGCTACCCCACCAGCCGTGAGAGGCGCTCGAAGGATAGAGATGTCAGATAGCACAACACAATTCACAGTTCCCGCCGTCGCCCAGGCCGTCGCGGCCACGATCGGCGACCGGGACCTGCTGATCCAGGGCGATCGACGATTCAGCTACGCGCAGACCATCGAGCGGTCCAACCGGCTCGCCGCGTACCTGCATTCCCGGGGTCTCGGCTGCCACACCGAACGCTCCAACCTCGCCGGTCATGAGGTGGGCCAGGACCTGCTCGGCCTGTACGCCTACAACGGAAACGAATTCGTCGAGTCGTTGCTCGGTGCGTTTGCGGCGCGAGTGGCCCCCTTTAACGTCAACTACCGCTACGTCAAGAGCGAGCTGCAGTATCTGCTCGCGGATTCGGGTGCGACCGCGCTGGTCTACCACGCCGCGTTCGCACCGCGGGTGGCCGAAGTCCTGCCCGACCTTCCGCAACTGCGCGTGCTGATCCAGATCGCCGACGACTCGGGCAACGATTTGGTGCACGGCGCAGTCGACTACGACAGCGTCATCGGTTCGACTGCGTCGAAGCCGCCGCCGGTACAGCACTCCCCCGACGACCTGTACGTGCTGTACACCGGTGGCACCACGGGGATGCCGAAGGGTGTGCTGTGGCGTCAGCACGACATCTTCATGACGTCCTTCGGCGGCCGCAATATGATGACCGGCGAGCCCTCCATCTCAGTCGACGAGATCGTGGCGCGGGTCGCCGGCAGCACCGCCACCAAGTTGATGATCTTGCCGCCGCTGATCCACGGTGCGGCGCAGTGGAGTGTGATGACCGCTCTGACCACCGGGCAGACCGTCGTATTCCCTTCCGTCGTACACCATTTGGACGCCGAGGACGTGGTCCGCACGATCGAGCGCGAGCGGGTATCGGTAGTGACGGTGGTCGGCGACGCGATGGCCCGGCCATTGCTCGCCGCAATCGAGCAGGGCATCGCCGACGTGTCGTCACTGGGCGTGATCGCCAACGGCGGCGCCCTGCTGACCCCGTACGTCAAGCAGCGCTTGATCGAAGCGCTGCCCAATGCCGTTGTCGTGGACGGGGTTGGATCGTCGGAGACCGGGGCGCAGATGCATCACATGTCGGCGTCCGGCGCGGTGTCCACCGGCACCTTCAACGCCGGCCCGGATGCCTTGGTGGCGGCCGAGGATCTGTCCGCGATCCTGCCGCCGGGACACGACGGAATCGGCTGGCTGGCCCAACGCGGTTACATTCCGCTCGGGTACAAGGGCGATGCGGCCAAGACCGCCGCCACCTTCCCGGTCATCGACGACGTGCGGTATGCGGTTCCGGGCGACCGGGCTCGCCACCGCGAGGGCGGCAGCATCGAGTTGCTGGGCCGCGATTCGGTGACGATCAATTCCGGCGGCGAGAAGATCTTTGCCGAGGAGGTCGAGACCGCGATCGCGTCGCATCCCGCGGTGGCCGACGTCGTGGTGGCGGGGCGGCCCAGCGAACGTTGGGGTCAGGAGGTTGTCGCCGTCGTCGCGCTCGCTGAAGGAGCGCACGCCGATACCGATGACCTGGTGGCCCACGCCGCGCAATCGCTGGCTCGCTACAAACTGCCGAAGGCGATCGTGTTTCGTCCCGTCATCGAGCGCAGCCCGTCGGGCAAAGCCGACTACCGGTGGGCCCGCGAGCAAGCGGGACAGGGGAATTCATGAAGCACCAGGGTCGTACCGCCGTCGTCACCGGTGCCGGGTCCGGAATCGGTCGCGCCTTGACGCAAGCCCTGACTCAAGACGGGGCGCACGTCGCGGCATCCGACATCGACAAGACGAGCCTGGCCGAAACCCAGGCAATGTGCCGGTCCGACCAGGTGAGCACCTATCAGGTCGATGTCGCCGACCGCGACGCGGTGTGCGGGTTCGCCGAGGATGTACGCCGCGACCTCGGGCCTGCCTCGATGCTGTTCAACAACGCTGGGGTCGATCTGTTCGCCAGCATCGCAGACATGTCCTGGAAAGACTTCGACTGGCTCGTCGGTATCAACATCGGTGGCGTGGTCAGCGGGACGAAGGCCTTCCTGCCGCAGCTGATCGAAGCCGGCTCTCGCGACCGGCCAGCACGGTTGGTCACTCTGTCCAGTGCCTTCGGTCTGATCGCAGTGCCCTACCAAGGCGCTTACAGCACTTCGAAATTCGCGGTGCGAGGCTTCACCGAGGCACTGCGCCAGGAGATGATCATCCAGGGCCATCCCGTGACGGTGCATTGCGTGCACCCGGGGGTGGTGCGCACCAACTTCGGGACAAACATGCGCACCGCGGACATCGAGGATCCCGAGCAAGCGGCGAAATATTTTCAGCGGATGGCACTCACGTCTCCCGAAAGGGCCGCTCGGGCCATCCTGCGGGGAGCCGAGAAAAACAAGCCCAGAATCCTGATCGGGCCCGACGGGCGTGCGATGGCGGCGATGCCGCGTCTGCTGGGTGTCCGATACGCCGACCTGATGGCGTACGCGGCGAGGCTGAATCCCAACACCCGCTAGGCGCGCGGGCCGCCCTTGAGCCGGCGACGGGTACGAGCCCGCGTCACGCGCATCATCGCGTCGGCATACATCCGCATCGACTTTCCGAACGGCGGGGCAGCGCCGCCGGTGACACTGAACGGCAGGTCGCTGCCCACCACCGACCGGTGATGGCTGAACGCGTCGAAGCCGGCCTTGCCGTGATACGCGCCCATCCCGCTGCGACCCACGCCGCCGAACGGCGCGGCTGACGGAATCATTTGTGCGGCAAAGTCATTGCGGGCAACACCACCACTACGGGTGTTGCCGATGAAGTTGCGGAAGTCGGCGTCGTCGGGTCCATACCAATAGGCCACCAGCGGCGCCGGTCGCGCATTGATGTAGTCGATGGCTTCGCGCAGGCGGGTATATCCCTTGACCACAAGCACCGGACCGAAGATTTCCTCGCTGGCGATCAACATCGCGTCGTCGATGTCGCGGACGATGGTGGGCGCGATCTTGCGGGAACCGCGGTCGGGCAATGACTCCCCTTCCGGTGCAATGGTTTCCACGGTGGCACCGTTGACCCGCGCGTCTTCGATCAGACCGACGACCCGGTCGAAATTCGCCGCATTGACACTCGAGCAGTAGTCGTCGTTGGCCACGATGTTGGGGAACATGCCGCGCAGTGTCTCGCGCGCGACGCCCACGAACGTATCGATCTGGTCGTCGGGGACGAAGACGTAGTCGGGACACACGCACACCTGTCCCCCGTTGACCATGCGGCCCTGCGCGATCCGGGCGGCGGAACGGCGGATGTTGGCAGCGGGCGCGACGACGACGGGGTTCTTGCCGCCGAGCTCCAGCGTCACCGGAACCAGGTTCTGCGCGGCCGCCCGTTGCACCAAGGCGCCGACCGAGGGCGACCCGGTGAAGAACAGATGATCGAACGGCAGCGTGGAGAACACCTCGGCGACTTGCGCATCGCCGGTGACGATCGCGAGTTCTTCGGAATCGAAGTAGTTCGGGGCGGTCGCCTTCATCAACTCGGCTGTGTGGGAGGTGATCTCCGACATCTTGATCATCACCCGGTTACCCGCGGCGAACGCCGTCGCAGCCGGCAGGATCACGAGGTTGAGCGGGAAGTTCCACGGGCCGATGATTCCGACCACGCCGAGCGGCGACGGCTGGACCTCAGCACGCAGTCCGAACAGCCCGGCCGCGCGCATCAGCTTGGTCGCTCGCATCCATTGAGCAACATGGGATCTCGTGTGCTCGATCACCGAGATCATCCCGATGACCTCGGTGAACAATGTTGCCGCCTTGGACCGGGTGCCGAAATCGGTGGCCATGGCGTCGACAAAGGCGTCAGTGTTGTCGAGAACGAGCGCCATCAGCCGGTCGATGCGGTTGCGCCGCAGCCCCAGGGACGGCGGTCCGTCGGCGACGAAGGCCCGGCGCTGGGAGGCCAGGATGGCGGCCAAGGCTGCCCGCCGCTGTTCGACGGGGCTGTCAGAGCGTTGATCGAGTGTGCTCATTGTGACCTCGCTAGGCGACCGCTACTTCCCACGACGCTGCTGATGGTATGCCCATATTGTCTACTGTAATAATTACAGTACGATCTTACGTAATACTGTTCCGTTCGTGCCGAGATGGAAGAAGATGCTGGAGATTTAGGTGACGACCAACGTTCACACCGCCGGCACCGGCGGCCAAACCGTCGATCTGCGCGACCCCTACCCGTACTTCGCGCACCAACGTCGTCAGTCCGGTGTTTTCCGCGGGACAGTGATGGATTACACCAAGACCCCCGAGGCCATGCTGCCCAAGAACGAGTACTCCGCGGTGTCGTTCAACGCGGTCAACACGGTGTTCCGCGACGGCCGGGTGTTCAGCTCCAAGCCCTACGACAAGACGATCGGCCTGTTCATCGGTCCGACCATCCTGGCGATGGAAGGCAAGAAGCATCGCGAACACCGCAACCTGGTGTCGGCGGCATTCAAGTCCAGGGCACTGGCGCAGTGGGAACCGACCATCGTCCGGCCGATCTGCAACGCGCTGATCGACGAGTTCATCGAGACCGGCAGGGCGGACCTGATCCGGAATTTCACGTTCGAATTCCCCACGCGCGTGATCGCCCGGTTGTTGGGCTTGCCGGATCAAGACCTGCCGATGTTCCGCAAGCGGGCCGTGCAGTTGATCAGCTACCACGTCAAATACGAGCAGGCCTTCGAGGCGTCGGCGGCGCTGAAGGACTATTTCACCGAGCAGATCGAGCAGCGAAAGTCCAAGCCCACCGAGGACATCATCGGCGATCTGGTCACGGCCGAGATCGATGGCGAAAAGCTGACCGATGAGGCGATCTACTCGTTCCTGCGACTGCTGCTGCCCGCCGGGCTGGAAACCACCTACCGGTCCTCGGGAAACCTGCTCTATCTGTTGATGACTCATCCCGAACAGTTCGCCGCGGTACAAGCCGACCACCAGCTGATCGGCCAGGCGATCGAGGAGGGCCTGCGCTACGAGACGCCGCTGACCACCGTGCAGCGGTTCACCACCGAGGACACCGAACTGGAAGGCGTGACGATTCCGACGCGCTCGGTGGTCGGCGTGTGCATCGGGTCGGCCAATCGCGACGAAACCCGCTGGGAACGGGCGGAAGAATTCGACATCTTCCGCAAGGCCACGCCGCACATCTCGTTCGCCGCCGGTGAGCACACCTGCCTGGGTCTGCACCTGGCGCGGCTGGAAACTCGGGTCGCGGTCGAATGCCTGCTGAACAGGTTGACCAACTTCACCGTGCTCACCGATGACGACCCGCACATTCACGGTCAGCCCTTCCGATCGCCGACTGCGCTTCCCGTGACGTTCGACGCCAAGTAGCGTCCGCGGTTAAGAAACGTACGGCCTGACGACGACGGAGTTGGTGGGAGAAATGGTCAAGGTAATGCAGGGCTTTCGGGTCCTCGAGCTCGCACAGTTCACGTTCGTCCCGGCGGCGGGCGCGATCCTCGCCGACTGGGGCGCCGACGTGATCAAGGTCGAGCACCCACTGCGGGGCGACACGCAGCGCGGCTTCCTCAACATGGGCGGCATCCAGGTCAACCCCGACCGGCATCCGCTGATGGAGCACCCCAACCGGGGCAAGCGCAGCGTCGGGATCGACGTGTCCACTCCCGGCGGCCAGGAAGTGATCTACGAGCTGGCCAAAACCTCCGATGTGTTTCTGACCAACTACAAGCCGTCTCAGCGGCAACAGCACAAGTTCGACGTCGAGCACATTCGCGCGGTGAACCCGAACATCATCTACGCCAGGGGTTCGGCCTATGGCGACAAAGGCGCCGAGCGCAACGTTGGTGGCTACGACGGCACGGCGTTCTGGACGCGCAGCGGCATCGGCTATGCGCTGACTCCCGAGGAGTTGGGCGGCGCACTGGGGCAAGGCATTCCCGCGTTCGGCGATTCCATCGGCGGCATGTTCATCGCCGGCGGTATATCGGCCGCGTTGCTGCATCGCGAACGCACCGGTGAAGCAGTCGAACTGGATGTGTCGCTGTTGAGCACGGCGTGGTGGGCCGCAGGCGCCAGCATGACGCAAGGCATGGAGACCGGAGAGGTGATGCGCACACCGATGCCGGGATCCGCCGGCGCGATGTCGGTGAATCCGTTCATGGGCAACTACGAAACATCTGACGGCGGCACGATCAACCTGTGCATCATCAGCCCGACCGGCGTGATCCGGGATACCTTCGAGCACCTCGGCATCCCCGAGGCCGCCGACGATGAACGCTTCTCCGAGGTGCTGCCGTTGATTCAGAACGCCAACGCGGCCGTCGAGCTGATCGCGAAGGCCTTCGCCGCCAAGCCCTTTGAGTACTGGCGTCAGCACCTGAAGACGATGAAGGGCCAGTGGGCGCCGTTCCAGAGCCTGCTCGACCTGGCGAACGACGAACAGGCCATCGCCAACGACATGATCGCCGAAGTCGAAGTCGCCGCGGGCGGGGCGCCGTTCAAGGTCGTCCGCGGCCCAGTCCAGTTCAACCACGAGCCGCTGGAAACCACCCGGGCGCCGCAGGCCTCCGAGCACACCGAGATCGTTTTGATGGAGATCGGTATGGATTGGGACCGGATCGAGGAACTCAAGAACGCGGGAGCCATTGCATGAATGATGTCGCGATCATCGGGGTCGGCCTGCACCCGTTCGGCCGGTTCGAGGGCAAGTCGGCGATGCAGATGGGTGTCGACGCCATCCTCGCCGCGGTCGCCGACGCCGGGATCGCCTGGCAGGATGTCCAATTCGCCACCGGCGGCAGCTGGACGGTCGCCAATCCGGATGCGATCGTTGGCATGGTCGGGCTCACCGGCATCCCGTTCACCAATGTGTTCAACGCGTGCGCGACGGCGGCCAGCGCGGTCAAGACCTGCGCCGACGGAATCCGGCTGGGCGATTACGACATCGGCATCGCGATCGGCTTGGACAAGCACCCGCGTGGGGCGTTCACCGAAGACCCGGCACTGGTGGGCATGCCGAGCTGGTATGCGGAGAACGGGCAGTATCTGACCACCCAGTTCTTCGGCATGAAGGCCAATCGCTACCTGCACGACCACAACATCTCCCAGGAGACGCTGGCCAAGGTGGCCGCCAAGAACTTCCGCAACGGCGCGCTGAACCCGAATGCGTTTCGCCGCAAGCCGATGTCCGAAGAGAACATCCTCAACTCGACGATGCTGAACTACCCGCTGACCCAGTACATGTTCTGCGCACCCGACGAGGGCGCCGCAGCGGCGGTGATGTGTCGGGCCGACATCGCGCACCGCTATACCGCCAAGCCGGTCTACCTGAAGGCGGTGGAGGTCCGCACCCGGCGTTACGGCGCCTACGAGGTCAACACCACCTGCGCTGCGGTCGAAGAAGACGTGGCGCCAACGGTTTACGCCGCGCGTTCCGCGTTCGAGAAGGCGGGTGTGGCTCCCGGCGACGTCGATGTGATTCAGCTGCAGGACACCGACGCCGGCGCCGAGGTGATCCACATGGCCGAGTGCGGGTTCTGCGAGCACGGCGAGCAGGAAAAACTGCTGGCCGCCGGTGCCACCGAGATCAACGGCCCCGATGCCCGTCAACACCGACGGCGGGCTGATCGCCAACGGCGAGCCCATCGGCGCGTCCGGGCTGCGGCAGATCCACGAAATCGTCCGCCAACTTCGCGGTGAAGCGGGCGATCGCCAGGTGCCGGGCAATCCGAAGGTGGGGTTCACCCAGTTGTACGGCGCCCCCGGCACTGCCGCGGCGACCATCCTGACGACCTGACGGGCTGCTCGTCGGGTCAGGAGACCTTCGCCGCCGGCGGTGAGTAATTGGGCTTGCCGAGCCCAAGCACGTGCTGCGCGATCATGTTCCGGAACACCTCCAGCGTGCCGCCGTAAATCCCGACCAGCGGGGCAAAGCGGTACGCGTACTCGGCGCTGCCGTCGTCGGCGGCGCCGTCGGCCCCGAACGGCAACGACGCCGCGGCACCGTGCAGGTCCATCAGTTCCGGGGAGACGTCCCGCATCGTTTGTGCGATCGCGACGCGCCCAAAGATGCTGGACGCGCTCAACGCAGCCTCAACTCGAGCGAAGCTGCGTCCCAGGCGATATGCCACCGACTTGTCTTCGCTGCGCCGGTGTCCGCCGGCGTCCGGCTGCGTGACGCGCGCCACGGCGTTGTCCACTGCGGCTGCCATGAAGCCGGCCTGGTGCATCATGATCGAGTTGTCCTGCAAGCCGTCGGGCGCGGCCGCCACGGCGCCATGCTCGACGTTGAGTGGCTCACGCAGCACCGTCCATCCACCGTTGACGTCACCGAGCCGGTATTTGTCGTCGACACGCACGTCGCTGTAATAGACGATGTTGGTGCGGTCGCCGTCGACCGTCCGAATGCCCTGGATCTCGATGCCGGGCAAGTTCAGCGGAACCAGGAACATGGTGATGCTCTTATGCTTTCGCGCCTCGGGGTCGGTGTTGGTGATCAGGAAGACATATTGGCAGTTGTGCGCGCCGGTGGTGAACATCTTCGAGCCGTTGATCACCCAGCTGTCACCGTCGCGCACCGCGCGCGTCTTGCAGGTGGCGATATCGGAGCCGCCTTCGGGTTCGGTGTAGCCCAGGCACAAACGGACGTGGCCACTGAACACCTTCGGCATCACGTCCGCGACAAGCTCGGGTTTGCCGAATTTCTCCACCGAACGCGCCACCATCGCGGTGGTGCCCCACGTCACCCACGGCACATGCGCCCGGCGTTTCTCCAGCTCCCAGATTCGCCGCTGCACCCGGCTGAACCCGCCGTCGGACGACGGCTTCCATTCCTTTTCCAAATAGCCGGCGGCCCCGAAAGCCAGGTGCACACCCTCGTCGAAGTTGTCGCCGGTCTCGCGGTCTCGGCGAATGACCTCGTCGGTCACCTGCGTTGCCAAAAAGCTTCGGGCTTCATCGAAAAAGGCCCTATCCTCGTCGGCTAGCTCGACGCGGGAGAAATCCATCGGTTGGCTCCTGTCCTAGGCGCGGGCGGCCTGGGCCGCACTCTCGCGGGCGGTCACGATCTCGGCAACCCGGGTGGCGGTGGCCCCTGGGTCGCCGCCGGCCAGCGGCCAGCCGCGGGCGCGCACCAGGTACGCGGTCGCGGCGGCCTCCGACGAAACACCAAGGCCGCCTTGAATATGGACCGCCATGGTGGCCGCCTTCGCGGCCTCTTCTGCCATGAACACGAACGCCGACGGCGCCAGCTCGGGACGCTCATCGGGCTCGTTGTCCAAGAACCACGCGGCACGGCGCGCCAAGTTGCGCCCGCCCGCAACGGTGATTGCCATGTTCGCCAACGGGTGCGAGATGCCCTGTAACGTCGAGATGGGCACACCCAGCGTGTAGCGGCTCTTGGCGAACTCGGCCGCTATCGTCATCGTCTCCTCGACCAGGCCGACCAGCGCCGCCGCGGTGAGCAGTCTCCATTCATCCAGTGCACGTTCGTATTTCGCGAACGCTTCGGATCCATGAGCCACGACGGTCCGGGTATCGGCGACGGCCGGGTCCACCCACGCCATCGGTAACCGGCCGATGTTATCGACCTTGGCCGGGCGGGTACCAAAGGCCAGGCGGACGATGTCGTCCCCGTCGCGAGCGACGATATGGTCGGCGATCGATCCGGTGGGTATCAGGCGGGGACCGGACACACTGTCGATGCGTGCGTCCAGGGCGGCGAGCTGTTCTCCGTTGATGATGCCCGCGGTGTCATCGCTCAATACGCCGAGGCTGGCCAGCAACCGCGCGGCACAGACGTGGTCGATCCACGGAACCGGAGCCAGCGATCGCCCGATCTCCTCTGCCACCAGAGTGAGATCCACCAGCGTGGCGCCGTCGCCCCCGCAGGACTCCGGCAGCGCCATGGTGGTGGCGCCCATCGCACAGAGCCGCTCCCATAGGTCCTTGTCGAAACCCGAAGCTTCTGCGGCACGGACCGTTTCGATCGGGCAGTGCGTCTTGAAGAACTGCTTGTAGACGGTCTGCAAATCCACGTGGTGTTCGGACAGGCTGTAGTCGATCCTGCGCAGTTCGTAACGGTCCATCGTCAGTGCTCCTCTTGAGGGGTCGGCGCGGCGCCGAAGAAGAAGTCCTCTGCATTGTTATAGAGGTAGTTGTCCAGCACCTCGGCAGGAAGGTCCAGCGCACGTGCTTCGGGGATTACCCGGTGCATCCGCAGCACCGGCCAGTCCGACGCGTAGATCACCTTGTTCGGGCCGCGGGTTCGCATGTAGTGCAGCAGGCTTTCCGGTAGCCGCTTCGGCGACCATGCCGATGTCATCAGCCGAAGGTTGGCGTACTTGAGCATCAACCGGATCGCGACGTCCCACCACGGGTCGGCTCCGTGGATCATGCACAGCTTCAGTTCGGGGAATCGCACACACACCCGGTCCAGGTGAATGGGATTTTGTACCTCGCCGGGGATCGGCGGCCCGGGCAGGCCGGTGTTCACACACAGTGGCAGCTCGAGCTCTGCGCACTTCGCATAGAGCGGGTAATACACGGCATCACTGGGCGGATACTGGCCGTCGCCCCAAAAGCTAGGTCCTACTACGGCATAGGCGACTGGCAGGTCGGCCCGGATTGCGGCTAGTTCGCGCAGCGGCTGCACCGGGCGCAGCAGATTGATGCCCCCCATCGCCAACGCGAACCGATCCGGTTTGGCGTCAACGAATTTGCGCGCCGTCGTCGACGGGCTCGCGAGGTTGTCCATCAGGATCGCCTTGCGCACACCGTGGGCGTCCATCTCGTCGAGCAACTCCGACAAATCCACCGGCTCGAACATCGATTTCGGGCCTTTGAAATAGTCGTCGCGAACCTTCAGCATCCAGTTGGGCTGCGAGCCGGTCTCGCCGAAGTGCACATTGATCAGGCAGTCGATCGCTTTGTCGGTCATCCGCGTCCTTCCGCATCGACGCCGGCCAGTGCGGGATCCGAAAGCTGTTCTGCAGCAGCCTGGGTAGCCCACCGGTAGTTTGGTTTGCCATTGCCGAGACGTTGAATCTGTTCGACGAACAGGATTGCCTTGGGCGCTTTGAAATGAGCCAGCTGCGACCTACACAGGGTGGCCAGCTCGGCGTCCTCGACACCGGCGCCCGGCGCCACCGCGACCAGCGCGACGACTTCCTGGCCCCACCGCTCACTGGGCCGGCCCACCACCAGCGCGTCGGCGACGCCGGGGTGGGTGCGCAGCACCTCTTCGACCTCTTCCACGAATACCTTTTCACCGCCGGTGTTCACCACCAGCGAATCGCGTCCGAACAGGCGCAGGGTGCCGTCGGATTCGATGCTCGCCCGGTCGCCGGGGATCACCACCCGTAGGCCGTCGACCTCGGGAAAGGTGCGCTCGGTGGCCTCAGCGTCGTTGAAGTAGCCCAACGGAATCCGGCCGCTGCGCGCCACCCAGCCGATCTCGGGATCGCCGGGCTCCAAGAATCTGCTGCGATCCTCCGACACCACCGCGCCACCCTCGCGGAGCGCGAAGGTCTCACTCTGGGTACCGCGCTGACTGTGCCCGAACCCCATGTTCCCGGATTCCGACGAGCCGTAGCCGTCGATGATGGTGAGCTGTGGCAGCTTTTCCATCAGTGCGGCTTTGAACTTCGAATTCGTTGCGGCCCCGCCGGTTCCGATCCCGTTCAGCTTCGATAGATCGTAGGAACCTCGCGTCAACTCGGCGACCAACGGGCCGGCGTAGGCGTCGCCCACCATGGTCATCATGCCGACTCCTTCGCGCTCGGCCGTTTCCCACACCGCGCGCACGTCCAATTTCCCCCGGCCGTCATAGAGCACCGCCGTGAACCCGTTCATGATCGCCGAGAAGGCGGTCCACATGCCGGCGGCATGCATCAGCGGAGACACCGCGAACCACGACTGACCGCCGCCGCGTACCTTGGCGTGGATCTCGTCGACGCTTGCGTGGTCGGCGCCGACCATCGATGCGACGTACATATCGCTTTGACGCCACAGGACTCCCTTGGGACGGCCCGTCGTCCCGCCGGTGCACATCATGATCAAGTCGTCGGGCGATCCCGGGGCGGGCTGGCCCGAGCCACCCTGCGCCAGCGCATCATCCAGCGATACCGCGCCCGGCAGTTCGGCGGCGCCGCTGCCATCGTCGATCGAGATCATCAGCTCGGCACCGTCGCTCGGCAGCACCTCGGCACACCGCGCGCCGAGCGAGGAATGATAGATGATGCCGCGGGGCCGAATGTAGGTGAGCAGATCGGCGATCTCCCGCGGCGAATAGCTGTAGTTCACGTTGACCGGGACCACCCGGGCTTTCAGGCACCCGATCACCGCGTCCGGGTAAAGGTCGTTGTACATCAGCAGCGCGACACGGTCCTGACCACACTCCCAGCGGTTCAGCGTGTCGCGCTCTCGGTACGCCCCGAAGCCGTTGGCGTTCAAGAAGTTCGCCAACCGACTGGTCCTGCTGGCCGATTCGGCGAAGGTGCTGCGCCGCGTTCCGCACACCGTCATCACCCGGTCACCGATGACGTCCGCGATGGCGTCGAGAACAGCCCCGACGGTCCATTCACTCACGGGCCACGCTGCCTACGCCGCTACAGTGGCTTTGACACCGAGCAGATCTAACGCGTTGTCGCGCATGATCTTTCGGACGTCCGATGCACTGAAGTCTTTGAGTTTCTCGGCGAACGATACCGGCAGCTCCAGGCCTTCGCCGTGCGGCCAGTCCGAGCCGAACAGGATTTTGTCGACGCCGATCACCTCGGCCAGCTCCGGCAGGTCGTCCTCGTAGTACGGGGCGATCCACACGTTGTTGCGCAACTGCTCCACCGGGTCCTCGGGGAAGTCGCGCGGCTGGGTGTTGGCCGCCTTCTTCAGGCGCTTGACGAGCCGATGCACGAAATACGAACCATTTTCGATGCTGACCGCCTTCAGCTTTGGATGCCGGGTGAACACACCGTGCACGATCATCGAGGCCATCGTGTCGTGAATGGCACGGTCGTCGAGCAGCACGTTGTCCAACGGGTCCTTGGCACCAAACCCTTCGAACGTCGCCTTGCCGCCCCATGCCGCCGCGATGTGCAGATAGCCGCTGTCGCTGAGGTGAAATCCCACCGGCACTCCCGCCTCGGCCAGCCGGGCCCAGACCGGGTCGTGGCTGAGATGCCCCAGCGACCGCGGCTTGACCAAGCCGGGCACCGGCGCCGGACGCACCAACACCAGCTTGGCTCTCCGGGCCAACACGAAATCGACTTCTTCGAGGGCCTTGACCGGGTCGGCCAGCGAGATGATCGGCGCGGCAACGATCCGGCGATCCGGACGGTCGAAGCCCCAGTCCTCGTCGAGCCACAGGTTGAACGCGTGCACCGACGCCATCGTCGCGTCGATATCGTGCTTGAGCGCCTCTTCGACCCCGCACCCGAAGGTCGGCAACATGAAGACGGTGTCGATGTCCTGGGTGTCCATCACCGAAATGCGGGCGTCGCGGTTCTGATACTCGGGGTGTTCGGCCATCCGCTCGACCTTCATCAGCGACGCTGGATCGACGCCTTCCGGGATCTCACCGCGGAACAACAGGTCGAGGCAGCCGGGCACGATGATCGGGTCGAAGGTGGGGTTCGGGACGAAGTGGTTGACCTGCCCCCCGATCACAGCCAATGTGCGCTTGCCCTGACTGACCATCTGCACGCCACGGCTCTTGAACGCCTTGTCCAGGTGGCGGGTGAACGAGTCCAACGGCTCGTAGTAGTGGTTGTCGACGTCAATGGCCTTGTAGCTCAAGCTATTCATGATCTTCCTTCCCTGGTACTAAGCGTCTGTCGGGCGCAGTGATGGAAACTGCGGGGGCCGCTTCTCGAGGAAGCTCGTGATCCCTTCGATTACGTCCGGCCGCGGCAGAGACTCCTGCAGCAGGGCGTCGGCAAGCGAAGTGGCGTCCACGACATCGCGGGTGGTGTCGCCATAGACCTGACGCTTGATCACCGCCATCGATGTGGGTGAACAATTGGCGGCCATGTCCTCGGCGTATTCCAGGACACGCTTCATCAGGTCGTCGGCCGCGACGACTTCTTTGACCAGGCCCAGCTCGGCGGCCTCCGCCGCGAGGAACGTGCGAGCGCTCAGCAACAGATCGAGGGCGACGGCCATACCGGTCAGACGCGGAAGGATCCAGGAGATGCCGAATTCGGCGATCAGTCCGCGGCGCGCGAACACCGCGCCGAACTTGGCGCCTGCGGCGGCGAACCGGACATCGCACATCAGCGCCTGGGTCAGACCGATGCCGACACACGAACCGTTGACGGCGGCGATGACGGGCTTGCGCAGCGTGGTGACGAAGTGCGGCGGCCGTTCGCCGACCAAGTCGGCGAGGTTCGTCTGGCCGGCCTTCTCCATCGATTCGCCGACCTTGGCCGCTGGGCTCGGCGCGCCGAGGTAGGCGCCGGCGCAAAATCCTCTGCCCCGGCCGGTCAGCACGATCACCCGGACGGTGGGATCGGATTCGGCGCGGTCGATGCCGGCGTAGAACCCGGCCGCAATGTCGGGCCCCCACGCATTCAGGCGGTCCGGACGATTGAACGTCAGGATGGCGACCCCGGCTTCGGTGGTCTCGTAGAGCACCGCGTCGTCGGCTTGAGAGTCCTGGGAGGCACTGTCGCTGCCGGCCATCTTCCGCGGTACCTCCTCATGGTTTAACGACGGGATTCACTGGGCTTTGTACCCATACTGTATACCTATCGGTACTGCATTCCACAACTCTGTCCACGGGCTCGCGAACCCACGCCAAACAGCGGATTTCACGGATCTGAAGCGCGGTCGGAGCGCACTGAATGTGCCTCACATTGTTTGGGACGGCGACTCGCCGGGTTACCAACCCGAGGACTTGAACAACCGGCAGCTGAGGGGATCAGTGCGTGAAGGCGGCAGCAAAAGCGATTGTGCATCGGGTGAAGCAAGCGCGCTCAGCGATTCTGAAGATCGAGGTGGCGTGGGCGGGCTTGCAACTTCTGCTCGCGCTGGGATCGATAGGCGCCCTCGTCGGACTCGTGGTGTGGGCACGACGGCGTCGAACCCGCGGCGAACCTGCGCAGGTGGACACGGCCGCAGCGCCTGCAGTGGACGGCGAACGGAGCGCGCCGGTGGGCGTCACTTCGGCGAAAGCAGCCGCGAACGGGCTGATCAACTGATGCTGTGGCGAGCGCCACTCCCGATCGGGTTTTCCCGCATCCAGTGATCGGGAAGAGGTACTGGAAGCACCCACTAGGCAGGAGGAGGGAAACGCCAATGGTTGACATCATCAAGGGCGTCATGGATGACGTTGTGGGCAAGGCCAAGGAAGTAGTCGGTACGGTCGCGGGTCGCA
This sequence comes from Mycobacterium montefiorense, assembly GCF_003112775.1. Lineage (GTDB taxonomy): Bacteria > Actinomycetota > Actinomycetes > Mycobacteriales > Mycobacteriaceae > Mycobacterium > Mycobacterium montefiorense. The sequence continues at coordinate 129,385 of NZ_BFCH01000021.1, forward strand.
ACGACTGGATCAGCGAAGGTCAGGCGCAGCAGGACAAGGCGGAGGCGCTGCGTAACGCCACCAAGAACGAGGCTGAAGCCGATAAAGCTCGTGCCGAGGCGAAAATTCACGAGGCACGTGAGCGCGCCGAGCAAAATTAATCGAAGCGCATACGCGAGGCCCGGTCACCGATTCGGTGGCCGGGTCTTTACATAGGCATGCAGCACAAGGGTTTTGGCTACGATTCGAGGAGGCCGAGCCGGCGGTAGGCCGTCTCGATTTGGGCTTTGGCCTCAGCGGGCAGCTCCGCTTGCGGTGGCCGCGAATGCGGGTAGGCACCTATCGGCAAGCCCAGCACCGAGGCGGCGTATTTGAACGCTCCTCCCCAGTGGGTGAAGTAATCCGATCGTCCCGGGTAGCAGGTCCACCACGGTCCGAGGTCGAGATCGAATTGGTCCAACCCGGAATCGCGGCCGTAATCCATTGCCTCAACCAGCTTGTCGGACAGCACGAGGTCCCAATACTCGGAAAACAGTCGCCGCTGCGGAGTTTCGAACAGGTAGCCCGCGGTACCCAGCTGTGCCGGACAGACGATCCCGTCGCGCAACCATCCGGCGCGGTAAACCGTCTTGTCACATTCCCACACCACCAGGCCGGGTGCCAGTTCATGCAGCATCCGGCTGCTCGCCGGCCGGAACGCGCCCTCCTTGGTGGCGCACACCGCGGGCACCTCGTGATAGATCTGGGCACTTTCGGCCGGCGTCAGCACATAACCCGAAGACGGGGAATTGAACATGCCCAGTGCGATATCCGTGCGCGCGGCGACGTATTTGAAGAACCGCAGCACGCCTTCGCCGCCGTGGGCCTCCATCATCGGCGTTTGGATGTACGCGATGTCTGCGCCCGCCTGCTGGGCGTGCAGCGTTAGGTCCAAACAGTCCTTGGGCGCCATCGCGGCGGTACAGGCTTGCACCACGACGCCGGGATTGATACCGCGCGCCTCCTCGACCGCCACCTCCAACAGACGTTTGCGCTCATCGAGGGTCAGCGACCAGAACTCGGCGATTCCGCTGGTACACCACAACATCGGGTGTCCGAGATCACCGACGCAGTAACGCACCAACGTCCGATAGGCGTCCTAGTCGATGTCGTCGCCGTCGGCGCCGCAGAACGGCGTGTAGAGGGAGTCGCCGATACCCCGCAACGCTCCGCGCGCCCACGTGCGCGCCTGCGAAGCTGTCGCCATAGTCCACTCCTTCTGTCGGCCAAGCGATTTGAAATCAGATGAAGTCTGATCCACCGTCGACGTTGATGTTCGCGCCCGTCATGTAGGAGTTGCGCCGCGACGCGAGGAACGCGACGACGGGCCCGATCTCTTCCGGCAGGCCGGCCCGCAGCATATGGGCCGGATGTCCAAAGTGCTTGGCAATGGCCTCCATCAGGCGATAGGGATCGTTGCCGTCGACACCGACCGAGTCGGCCCAGCCGACCAACGACTCGGACGCAATGCTGCCTGGTGACACCACATTGACCAGGATCTCGTCTTTGGCGAGCAACAGGGACAGGTTTTTCGAGACGCTCGTCAGCATCGATTTGGCCGCGGTGTAGGCGGGCAGCAGGACGCTTTGCCGCTGGGTGGAATGCGCCGAGAAGTTGACGATCCGCGCCCATTGGGCCTTGCGCAGCAACGGAAGCGCCGACCGCACGCAGCGCACCATCCCCATCACACCGTCTTCGACGGACTCACGCCACTGTCCGTCGGTGAGGTCTTCGAAACTGCCCGGTGCTCCCGGTCCGACCGTGTTGATCAGCACGTTGAGTTCGCCGTTCCATCGGGCGGCAATCTCGCCGAACACTCTGTCGACGTCGGCCGCATCGCCGATGTCAGCGGCGATGCCCAGGGCATCCGGACTTCCGCGATCCGTCAAGTCGGTCACCGCGCTATCGAGAGAGCCGCGAGTTCGGCCCACCAGCGCCACCCGGGCACCGTCCTCGGCGAGGCAACGGGCCGCGGCCAAACCCATGCCGTGGCTACCACCGACAACGACCGCTGTCGCATTCGCCAGCCCTAAGTCCATCGCGATGTCCGCGGCTGATCCGGCGGGGCAGCCAATGGCTTACGTCCGGTCATCTTTGCCCGTTCAGCCGCATATACCAAAAAGCCTACGATAGGTATTACAGTAGCAGATGGAAAAGCGTACGAGAGCCCGGTTGACGGTCATACCCGAACGGCGACACACCTACATATACGCAGGTGGGAGCACATCTGCGGAGTAGATTTGGTTCAATCGGTGGCACGGTTGCAGACCGTACGCACAGGATACATTTTGATGGAGGTGCCGGTAGTGGCAAAGCAGGCAACCGCTGATAAGCGTCAACGGCGCGAACGCGGGTCCATCAATCCCGATGACATCATCAGCGGCGCATTCGAACTCGCGGAGCAAGTATCGATTGACAACCTGAGCATGCCGCTGCTCGGCAAACATCTCGGCGTCGGTGTTACCAGCATCTACTGGTATTTCCGCAAGAAGGACGATCTGCTCAATGCGATGACCGACCGCGCGTTGAGCAAGTATGTGTTCGCCACGCCCTATGTCGAGGCCAGCGATTGGCGGGAAACCCTGCGCAACCACGCGCGCCTGATGCGTAAGACGTTCATGGGCAACCCAATTCTGTGCGACCTGATATTGATTCGCGCCGCGCTGAGTCCGAAGGCCGCGAGACTGGGCGCCCTGGAGATGGAGAAGGCGATCTCCAATCTGGTCGAGGCCGGCCTGTCGCCCGAAGACGCCTTCGACACGTATTCAGCGGTGTCGGTCCACGTCCGCGGCTCGGTGGTGCTGCAGCGCCTCTACGAAAAGAACCAGTCCTCCGACGTCGGTCCGCGCGCGATCGAGGATGCCGTCTCCATCGATCCCGAAAAGACTCCGCTGCTCGCCCAGGTGAGCCGGATAGGTCACCGGATCGGGGCGCCGGACGAAACCAATTTCGAGTACGGCCTCACCTGCATCCTGGACCACGCCAGCGGGTTGATCGACGAGGGATCGAAACCTGCCAAGTCGTCGACATCGCGGGCGAGCAAGACCACGAAGTCCTCTGCTCCACGCAGCCGGACCAAGGCGACCGCAGACCGGTAGCCCGGTCGCCTGCCTCGAAACCGGTTACTATGCTTCGGGTTCCGGCACATGGAAGTGTTCGTCGCGCAACCGGAACGCCTCTTTGGTGCCGTGCTGGGCCCGGGTCTTGACGAAGTTGAATTCGTCCGGCCCGAATTGCAGGTTGGTGCCGTAGGCGTGGAAGAGATAGCTCGCGACTTCCTCACCGTTATAGGCCTGGCTCTGCTCGACGAGGCGGAACGCTTCCTTGGCGATGACGACGCCGTCGGCGGGCATCTTCGCTGCCTTCTCGGCCCAGTACCGGGCGCGCGCGGTCACCGCGCCGGGATCACAAGTGTCGGTGAAGATTCCAAGATGTTCCAGCTCGCCGGCCGCAATGACGTCGCCGGTCAGCAGCAGGCGCCGAGCCACGACCGGCCCCAGCCGATGGAAGAACATGTGCAGGCTGCCCAGCGCGGGGCCCAGGAAGCGCGTTGCCGGCATGCCGATCTTCGTGTCGCGCGCGATCACCGAGATGTCGGTCATCAGTGCCATCTCGAAGCCACCGCCCAGCGCGTAGCCGGAGATCTCCCCCACCGTCACCTTCGGAAAGCCCATGAAGTTGTGGTAGAAGCTAAATGATTTGCGGTCCACGGTAAGTTGTCTGCGTTGACTGGGCCGGTACTTGGCCGCGGCATCGTCGGGCGCCTTGGTCTTGTCGCCGTACCAGCCGTACGCGTTGTTCATGTCGGCCCCGGTGGAAAAGACTCCTTCGGCGCCACGCAGCAACACCACGATCAGATCGTCGTCGTCGGCCACCTGATCTAGGCAGCGGCCGACGGCCTCACGCATGGCCGCGTCATAGGAGTTGCGCTGCTTGGGATTATTCAGTGTGATCGTCGCGATTCTTTTGCCGCGATCGACCTCGAAAAGCACGCGATCGTCGTTCGAGGCAGTCATGTAGCGGATTCCTTTCGCCGCCGGCCGAATCTGTATCCGGTCAGCTTGTCAGGTTGCGAAGCCAGGGTGTTGACCTCGCCGGTACACAGCACTTCGTCGCCGAGCAGCAGCCGCGCCGTCGACTCGATACCCCGCTCGACCTGCGACCGGACAATGTCGAAGCGCAGCTCGGTCAGCAGCGGCGTGGGCCGGCGAAAGGTCACGTACAGCGAGCGTGTCTTGCCGGACAGCCCCATCACACAACTGTGGTGCTGGATGACGCAGTCGAAGAAGACGGACAGAAAGCCACCGTGGACCAGTCCGGGCGGACCCTCGTAGGCCAGCGGAAAGACGACCCGCCCGGCGGCGGTGTCGGCGCCGAGATGATCGAAGGCGTATTCGGGAAAGGACGGGTTGTAGGCGCCGATATCGGTGGCGTGGTTGAGATAAACCCGGCGGGGATCATTGTCGACGTCACCGATCCGCGGCGCGTGGTCCTGCGGGGCCGCCGATGTGAGCTCGCTCTCCCATTCGCCGAACTTCGCCAGCATGGCATCCACCGTCGGGTGCGGATGTTCGAGCGACAGCAGCAGCGAGGTCAGGCGCCTCATCGCGCCGGCAGCCGCCACCGTCTGAGCAAGGGGCACCTCGCCGAATTTCGCGTCATCGGCGCGTATCGGTGTCGCTTCGCCCATTCGCGCCGCTCCTTCTCATCACCGTCGGCTCTGCATCGTCGCCGGCGCGGAGCCATGCGACCCTCTTTCACCGGGTATCAACGGAGTTGTTCCGTCGGCAGCGTTTCCTTGATAGCTTATACAGCGTATCAATCGCATTGCCTACTGTATGGGTAACTGTATCGCTGAGAAAGGCCGGATTCGACGGTGCGTAACGACGCCGATGCGGCCGACGCCGAGGGGTCGGTGACTGCACGCCGGGATGGCGCGATTCTGCGACTAACCATCGATCGCGTACAACGACGTAATTCGTTGACCCACTTGATGATCGAGACGCTGGTCGGTGCGCTGACCGATGCCGCCACCGACGACTCGTTGCGCGCGATTCACCTGAACAGCGCCGGCGATGACTTCTGCTCTGGCGCCGATTGGGTCGCGACCAATAGCGGCGCCGGGCAGCGCCCGCGCACCGGCGATCTGGTGCGCAGGATTCCGCACGCCGCCCACCGGCTGATCGAGCTCGTGCAAACCATCCAGCTCCCGGTGGTCTGCACCGTGCGCGGCTGGGCGGTAGGCATGGGTTGCAATCTTGCCCTCGCCGCCGATTTCGCGGTGGCCGCCACCGACGCCGTGTTCTGGGAGCCGTTCATCGAACGTGGATTCAGCCCGGATTCCGGTGCCACCTGGCTGCTCCCCCGACTGGTCGGCGTGGCGAGAGCGCGACGCCTGCTGCTGCTCAGCGAGAGGCTCAGCGGGTCGGACGCGGCCGACTGGGGGCTGATCCACCAGGCCACGGCCCCGGCCGAACTCGACAACGCCGTCGAACAGCTGCTGACGCGACTGGCTGACGGACCCACGGTCGCGATCGGGCTGGCCAAGCAGGCCCTGAGCTACGGCCAGCACGCGTCGCTGAGCCAGTCCATGACGCAGGAACTGTTCAACCTAGAATTGTCCTGTCGGACAACAGATTTCAAAGAAGGCCTAGAAGCCTTTCGGCAACGACGTACGCCGAAGTTCGATGGACGCTGACCAGATGGGCTTTCGGTCGCACCGGGCGCTAGACGAAGGGAACACGGATGCCTGCTGACTCGTTCGACACCATCAAATACGAGGTCGACGGGCACACCGCCACCATCACGCTGAACCGGCCCGATGCCCTCAACGCGCTCAGCCCGCACATGATCACCGAGCTTCGGGCCGCCTACGACGAGACCGAAAACGACGACAACGTCTGGCTGACCATCGTCACCGGCACCGGCCGCGCCTTCTGCACCGGCGCCGACGTCAAAGAGATTCCCGAAGACGGCAAGGTGATCTACGAGCGGCCGTACCTGTCGACCTACGACCAGTGGGAGGCACCACAGGAGGGCACCCCGCCGTTTCGCACCACGGCCAAGCCGGTGCTGACCGCGGTGAACGGAATCTGCTGTGGCGCCGGCATGGATTGGGTCACGACGACCGACATCGTCATCGCGTCCGATCAGGCGACCTTTTTCGATCCGCATGTCAGCATCGGGCTGGTGGCCGGACGCGAACTGGTGCGGATATCGCGGGTGTTGCCCCGCTCGATCGCCCTGCGGATGGCATTGATGGGCAAACACGAGCGGATGAGCGCGCAGCGCGCCTACGAACTCGGATTGATCAGCGAGGTCGTTGAGCACGACCACTTGCTGGACCGGGCCCATGAGATCGCCGACATCGTCAACTCCAATGCACCGCTGGCGGTTCGGGGAACCCGGCTGGCCATTCTCAAGGGCCTGAACGTGCCGCTGCACGAGGCCGAGATCATGGCCGAAACGTTTCGCGAGCGGGTGCTGCGCACCGCGGACGCGGCCGAAGGCCCCAAGGCCTTTGTGGAAAAGCGCAAACCGAATTGGCAGTGCCGTTGAGTACCCCGCGTTTCGAAACCATTGTCCTTGACATCGATGCAGACGCTCATGTCGCCACCATCACGCTGAATCGGCCTGATCAACTCAATGCGTTCAACCGCACGATGTGTGAGGAGATGGCTCAAGCCTGGCGCATCGTCAAACTCGACGAGTCGGTGCATGCGGTAGTGCTGCGGGCAGCCGGCAGCCGGGCGTTTTGCGCCGGGCTGGATATCAAGACGCCGTACGGGCAACCCGAAAACGTGTGGAACCACCAGGATCCCGGTGAATTGCTCAGCCCCAAGTGGCAGAAGATGTGGAAGCCGGTGGTGTGTGCCGTTCAGGGCATGTGTACCGCGGGCGCGTTCTATTTTCTCAACGAGTCCGATGTGGTGATCTGCTCAACCGACGCAACGTTTTTCGATTCACACGTCTCGGCCGGTCTGGTGTGCGCGCTGGAGCCGATCGGCCTGATGCGACGCATCGGCCTGGGCGAAACGTTGCGCATCGCACTGATGGGCAACGACGAGCGGGTCAGCGCGGACACCGCATTGCGGATCGGATTGGTGTCCGAGGTAGTCGCGACGGATCAGCTGTGGGGCCGTGCGCACGAGATTGCCGCGGCGATCGCGGCCAAGCCGCCGTCGGCGACTCAGGGCACCGTGAAGGCGATCTGGGAATCGCTGGACAAGCCCTACCGCGCCGCCTTGGAGCAGGGCCTGATCTACACTCGGCTGGGCAACCCGCTGGGCACCGCCGAGCTGGCGGCACAGCAGGACGCCGACGGCAAGGGCGCGCGCAGCGATCCAAAGATCCGCTGATGGCCGATCATCCGCTGAGCCAACGCATCGCCGACGTCTTGGATCTGCAGGCGAACGCACCGGCGATCGAGTACGACGGTCGATGGTTGTCGTGGGGTCAGATCGGCGCGGCGGCAAGGCGGATGGCGTCGTTGACCGCCGAGCACGCCGACAACGCTGCGATCGGGATGCTGCTGCGCAACCGGCCGGGGCAGGTGGCGGCGTTTCTCGGGGTATTGCTGGCCGGCGGCACGGTGGTCACCATCAACCCGTCGCGCGGCGATGAACGCACCCGGGCCGATATCGCGGCACTACAACTACCGCTGGTGGTCGGCGAACCCGACGATCTGGCCACGCTGGTCGCCCCCGGCACGCCGACCCTGTCGATCACGGGCCGGCTGGACGAGCCCGGCGAGCCGGCGCCGCCCGGCTACCGCGCCATCCCCGCACCTGAAGTAGCGGTGCGGATGCTGACCAGCGGAACGACCGGTCCGCCCAAGCGAATCGACCTGAGCTACGACATGCTGGCGCACACCGTGATGGGCCCGGACCCAGATCACGCACCGGCGCCTGCAGAGCCGCGGCGCGGTGTCGCAATCATGAACTCCCCGCTGGTGCACATCGGCGGCGTCTTCCGGGTGCTGCAGTGTGTCGCCGAGGCGAGATCCTTTGTGCTACTGGAACGCTTCGAGCTCAACGCGTGGGCTTCGGCGGTACGCACGCACCGGCCCCGCGCGGTGTCGCTGGTGCCGGCTGCATTGCGGACGGTGTTGCACTCCGACCTGTCGCGTACCGATCTGGACAGCATTCGCGCCGTCAGCTGTGGCACGGCCCCGCTGTCAGCCGACGATGCCGACGCCTTCACCGAGAAATACGGCATACCGGTTTTGACATCCTATGCTGCAACAGAATTCGGTGGCGGAGTGGCCGGCTGGACTCTGACCGACTACCAGAGTTACTGGATCGCCAAACGCGGCAGCGTCGGGCGGGCCAACCCGGGCGCGCAGTTGCGGGTGGTCGACGACACCGGCGCGCAGCTCGGACCGAACCAGGTTGGGCTGTTGGAAGTCAAGCCGGGGCAGCTGGGGCGCACGGTGGCTTGGATGCGGACCACGGATTTGGCGCGCATCGACGCGGATGGCTTTCTCTGGATCGTCGGTCGGGCGGATCAGGCGATCATCCGCGGTGGGTTCAAGGTGATGCCCGACGACATACGTGTCGCGCTGGAGGACCACCCCGCGGTGGCGGGCGCGGCCGTGATCGGGCAGCCCGACGAGCGACTCGGCGAGACTCCCGTCGCGGTCGTGGAACTTCGCGAGCCCGCCAGTACCGACGCCGACACGTTGGTGGAGTACCTGCGAACGCGATTGGCCCGCTATGAGATTCCCACCGAGATCGCGATCGTCGACACGATCCCGCGCACCCCGTCGGGTAAAGCCGACCTCAGCGAGATCCGGCTCTTCTTCGAAGAGTCCGCGGTGCAGCGCGACCATGCCCGGTGATTCCACCGTCGCCGAGATCCTGCGACATCAGGCCCGTACCAGGGAAACACACCCTCTGCTCGTCTGCGATGCCGAGCGCATCAGCTACACCGATGCCGACGTCCGGTCAGCAGAGCTCGCGCGCGGCCTGATCGCCCTCGGTGCCGGCAAGGGCACCCATGTTGGGCTGCTTTACCCCAACGGCACCGAGTTCGTCGTCGCCATGCTGGCGGCAGCGCGAATCGGCGCTGTGGTAATCCCGTTTTCCACCTTCGCCACGGCTGGTGAGATGCGCGAGCAATTGGTCGATAGCGATGTCGAAATCCTGTTGGCCACACCGACTTTTCGCTCTCACGATTACGCGCAGCGACTGTCCGAGGTTCTTTCGGGCGCCGATCTCGATTCGCGGTTGTGGTGTACCGCGGCACCGCAATTGCGCCATGTTGCAATCACTCACGAGTCGGTGTACCAACGAGCCGGCACCGTCGATCCGGAGCTGCTGCAGGCGTCAGAAGACGACGTCCACGGCTGCGACCCGCTGGCGATCGTCTACACATCGGGATCCACCAGCGCCCCCAAAGGGGTGGTGCACACCCATGCCGCGCTGCTCGGACATCAGTACAACCTCAACCACATCCGCGGTTTAACCAAGGCGGACAAGCTGTTCTGCAATTCACCGTTCTTCTGGGTCGGCGGTTTCGCGTTCGGCCTGCTTGCCACCTTGGTAGCCGGTTCGACGTTGGTGTGCTCCAACGCCACCGACGCGGGGGCGATGCTCGATCTGTTGGAAGCCGAAAATCCAACCATGACAAATGGGTTTGCGGCCGGGATCGCGCACCTGGTGGACCACTCGAGCTACGCCGAGCGTGATCTGTCGTCGATGCGTCGCGGCAACCTCTACCCGATCATGGCCCCCGACACCAGACCGGCCGACCCGGAGCTGCGGCACAACATGCTCGGGATGACCGAGGCCGGCAGCGTCGTGTTGATCGGCGAGGATGAATCCGACCAGCCCGAAGCGCGGCGGGGGTCTTTCGGCAAGCCCGCACCCGGATTTCAGATGATGCTCGTCCACCCCGACACGACGGAGAACGTTGCCGCCGGCGAGGTCGGTGAACTGTGTATCCGCGGGCCTTATGTGATGCAGGGCTATTACAAACGCAGCCGCGAGGAGTGCTTCGACGCCGACGGCTGGTTCCACAGCGGCGATTTGGTGCGCACCGACGCCGATGGATTCGTCTATTTCGTCGGGCGCCTGCGCGCAATGATCAAGACTGCCGGCGCCAATGTCTCGGCGGCCGAAGTGGAGCAGGCGATCACCAAGGTCACCGGCGGAGCGCCGGCTTACGTCATCGGCCTTCCCGACCCAAGGCGCGGGCAGCTCGTCGCCGCGGTTGTTGTCCGGCCGGACGGCGCTGCGCCGTTCGACGATGCCGCATTGAGCGAACGGCTCAAAACCGAACTGTCCGCATACAAGATCCCCAAGCGGTTCATCACCGTGCACCGCGCCGACGTACCGCTGCTGTCCAGTGGCAAGGTCGACACGCGCCAACTGCGGAAGCTCTTCGATGCCTGACCCGAGCGCACACACCATCGACGAGCTGGTCCGCTTTCGAGCCGGCCACGACGCGGACACGCCGATCGTGATCGATCCCACGTCCCGGCTCAGCTACCGCGAACTCGATTCGACCACACACGATTTGGCCGCAGCATTCGTCGAGGCCGGGGTGGGCAAGGGCACCCGGGTGGGGCTGATCATGCCCAACAGCACCCGCTGGGTACAGGTCGGGATCGCGCTGACCCGCATCGGCGCGGTGCTGGTGCCACTGAGCACCTTGCTGCAGACCCGCGAACTCGTCGCGCAGCTGCGGGTGGCGGCCGTGCAGTTCCTGGTGAGCGTCGAGGAATTCCGCGGTCATCGCTATCTCGACGACCTGAAGACAGTGCCGCAATCCGAACTTCCTGCCTTACGGCAGGTTTGGTCGATCGGACAGCTGGACAACGCCGCCGCGAGTGACCGGGTTAGGCAGATCGTCGACGCGATGACCGCAACAGTCACCGCCGCCGACCCGCTGGTCATCATGTTCACCTCCGGCAGCAGCGGAACACCCAAGGGAGTAGTGCACTCCCACGGCAACGCGTTGGGCGCCGTGCGATCGGGGCTGACGGCCCGTTGCATCACCTCCGAAACCCGCCTGTACCTACCGATGCCCTTCTTCTGGGTGGGCGGTTTCGGCAGCGGGATACTGTCCGTCCTGTTGGCGGGTGCCACCCTGATCACCGAAGAGATCCCCCGGCCGGCCAGCACGCTGCGACTGCTGGAGCACGAACGGGTAACCCTGTTTCGCGGCTGGCCCGATCAGGCCGAGGCACTGGCACGGCACGCGAGCTCGGCCGGCGTCGTGCTCTCGGCGCTGCGACCGGGCAGCCTCGACGCCCTGCTGCCGCCCGAGCAGCGGCCTGCGCCCGGGGCACGGGCCACGCTGTTCGGCATGACCGAGGCGTTCGGGCCGTACTGCGGCTACCCCGCCGACACGGACATGCCCGCGACAGCCTGGGGCAGCTGCGGAAAGCCGTTCGGCGGCATGGAAGTCCGCATAGTCGATACCGACAGCGGCGAGCCCGTCGCGACGGGATCCGCGGGCATGATCCAGATCCGCGGGCCGCATACGTTGCGCGGCATTTGCGGTCGCAGTCGCGAAGAGCTGTTCACCGTCGACGGCTTCTATCCGACCGGCGACCTCGGCCACCTCGACGAGGATGGGTTCCTGTTCTACCACGGGCGATCCGACGACATGTTCAAGGTCAGCGGCGCGACTGTCTACCCGAGCGAGGTCGAGCGCGCGCTGCGCACGGTCGAGGGCATCGACAACGCCTTCGTCACCAATGTGCCCGGCGCCGTCGGTGAACGGGTGGGCGCAGCGGTGGTGTGCGGCGACCGTGGGTTGGTCGCCGCACAGTTGCGCGACATGGCGCGGACTGTGCTGAGCGCGTTCAAGGTTCCGGCGGTGTGGCTATTGCTGGATTCCGACGACGCCGTTCCGCGCGGCGGCACCGGCAAGGTCGACATCCATCGACTGCGCGAGATGTTGATCGAAGCCGACCAGCCTTAGGGCACCCGGGTCCAGGGCTGACAGTTCTGCGACTCGAAAGCCTTCACCGACGTGTTGATGTTCGCGAACATCGGACCGACCGAGATATTCGTCTGGAGCACATGCTCCTTGTTCGCATCGGGCGTGCTGTAGGTAAACCACGCACACATCGAGTCCTGTGTCGGCACGTTGTTGATCCAGACCCCGAACGTCGATGCCGAACCGGCCGTCCGGTAAAGGCCCGGTGCGATGTCGGGCCCTACGACAAAGACACCGTTGCCGGGAATCGGGTCGAGCAGATCGGCATTCGCCGGTGCCGCGAACACGATGGCTGTCGCGGTTACAACGAACAGGGCCGATGCGCGAAGCGTGTGCGGCATCTTCTTCTCTCCATTCGTTGCCCACCCTGATGGCAGCGTATGCCCAGCCACGCCCAGCAACAATAGGAATCTTTGCGACGAACGCTGCGCTAGCCCGTGTCGCTGTGATCCTGCTGAACTGCCGGAATGCTTCCGTCTGCCACCACACCGCGCGCGACGAGGTGATCGATCAGCGGAACCGCGCCCGCAGCAAGGTGTTTCGACATCGCCGCTCGGGCAAGCTTGTCGTCGTGTATCTCGAGCGCGGTCAGGATCTCGCGATGGTCCTTTATCGACTGGCTGGGCCAGCCCTCGATCGTGGGAAACACCGATTCGGGAGCGTAACGGGTGATCTGCAGCATCAGCTGTGCGAGTTTGGGCGAGTCCGCAGCGACGTTGATGGCCCGGTGAAACTCGTGGTTCAGCCGAACCGTCCGCTCGTGGTCGTCGCCGGCATAGGCCTGCTCCAGCTGAGCCTGGATTTGCTTGAGCTCGTGCAGCTGATCTCCGCCGATGTTGATCGCCGCCCGCGCGGCGAGCTCCCCACCGACGTGAGCCTGCACGTTCGCGACGTCGGTCACGTCTCGCCCGGTGACCGGCAGCACCACGAACCCGCGGCGGGGCTGCTGGGCGATCAGTCCTTCGGCACGGAGCGCGAACAGCGCCTCACGCACCGGTGTAACACTGATCCCCAACTCCGCCGCCAGTTGGTCCAGACGAACGTAAGACCCCGCGGCATAGCCGCCGTCGAATATCCGCCCACGGATGATTCGCGCGACATCCTCTGAAAGTTGAGGCCGCGCGGCGAAATCCGGAACGCTCATCTGCTTACACCCGATACTCGGCGAGCAGTCGCTTGCTGATGATGTTCTTCTGAATTTCGCTGGTTCCCTCACCGATCAGCAGGAACGGCGCGTCGCGCATCAGCCGCTCGATCTCATATTCCTTGGAATAGCCGTAGCCGCCATGGATCCGGAAGCTCTGCTGGGTGACCTCGGTGCAATACTCGCTGCACAAGTATTTGGCCATTCCGGCCGCGACATCGTTGCGCTCGCCCGAGTCCTTCAGGCGCGCCGCGTTGACCATCATCAGGTGTGCCGCTTCGACTTTGGTCGCCATCTCGGCCAGCTGAAAGGCGATGGCCTGGTGCTCGGCGATCGGCTTGCCGAACGTCTCGCGCTGTTGGGCGTACCGCACCGCGAGCTCAAAAGCACGCAGCCCGACACCACACGCGCGCGCCGAAACGTTGACCCGGCCCACCTCGATGCCGTCCATCATCTGGAAGAAGCCCTGTCCGGTGGTACCGCCGAGAACATCATCGGCGCCGGCCTGATAGCCGTCAAAAATCATCTCGGTGGTCTCGATGCCCTTATAGCCCAGCTTGTCGATCTTGCCCGGAATATGCAGGCCGGGAACGACTTCACCGAAGCCGACCGGCTTCTCGACCAGGAATGCGGTCAGGTTGCGGTGCGGTTTGTCCGAGCCTTCCTCGGTGCGCACCAACACCGCCACCAGCGTGGAGGTGGCGCCGTTGGTCAGCCACATCTTCTGACCATCGATGGTGTAGGTCCCGTCGGAATTGCTCCGGGCCCGAGTGCGAATCGCGGCGACGTCAGAGCCCAGCTCCGGCTCCGACATCGAAAAGGCGCCGCGCGTCTCGCCGGCGGCCATCCGGGGCAGGAACCGCTGCTTCTGCTCGTCGGTGCCGTGCTGGCGCAGCATGTACGCCACGATGAAGTGGGTGTTGAGCACGCCGGACACGCTCATCCAGCCGCGCGCCAGCTCCTCGACACACAGCGCGTAGGTCAGCAGCGATTCCCCGAGTCCGCCGTACTGCTGCGGAATCATCAGCCCGAACAGGCCCATCTCCCGCATCTGATCGACAATCTGCTGCGGATAGGTGTCGCCTCGTTCGAGTTCGGCCGCGTGGGGAATGACTTCCTTCTCGACGAATTGGCGTACCGTGGCGATGATCTCGGTCTGGAATTCGGTCAGCCCGAGGGTTTGGGCGAGCTTGGTCATGTGCTGTGTTTCCCTTCCAGCTGCTCAGCAGGCGATCGTTTTGGCGTTCGTGAGACGCTCGATGTCGGCGGTGGTCAAGCCCAGGTTCCGCGCAAGGACATCCGCGGTGTCGTGCCCCAGCGCCGGCGCGGGTGCGCTGGCCGGATGGGCGCCGTCGAACGCGGCCGGCAGTCCGGGGGCGAGGTAGTCGCCGAGACCCGGTTGCTGCAGTCGCGAAAATAGTGGATTAGCAGTCACTTTCGGACCAGCCGCGACCTCGGCAAAGGTGCGGTAACGCTCGAACAGCACCGTGGTGCCGGAGAGCGCGGCGGTGATCTCGTCGGCCGAGTGATCGCTGAACCAGGTGGCGAACAGGCCCGACAGCACGTCACGGTATCGGTAGCGGTCACCTTCGGACCCGAAATCCACACCCAGCGCCTCGGCGAGTGCGGACACCGCGGCACCGGTACCCGTGACCTCGAGCAGGTCGCGAAAGTGCCTACCGGTCAACGTGACTAGCATGAATCGAGCCCCGTCACCGCTAACGAAGTCCTGCCCGTACTGACCATAGATGGCATTGCCCAGCCGCTCGCGTTGCGTCCCGTTGACTTGCGGCTCGGTCAGCAAGCCAAGATTCGCGGCGGTGGCCAGCGCGACGTCCTCCAGCGCGAGGCTAATCTGCGCCCCCGTCCCGGACTGCTCACGACGACGCACAGCGGTGACGACAGACAGCGCGGCGTACAGCCCGCAGCACACGTCCCAGGCCGGCAACACATGATTGATCGGACCGGCCTGATCGGCCGGGCCCGTGACGAGCGGATACCCGATACCCGCGTTGACCGTGTAATCGACCCCGGTGGAGCCATCGCCTCGGCCGAGTAATTGAACGTGAATGACGTCGGATCGCTTGGCCGCCAGCGCATCATGGCTCAACCAGGACAACCCGGCGGCGTTGGTCACCACGATCCCGTCACCCTCGACGATCAGCCGCCCGACCAGCTCTTGGCCTTCCGGAGACCGCAGATCGATGGTGGCCGAACGCTTTCCCTTGTTCAGTCCGGTCCAATAGATTGAGGTGCCGTCTGCCGTCAGCGGCCAGCGTTGGACGTCAGACGCGCCACCGATCGGGTCGACGCGGATCACTTCTGCGCCAAGCTGACTCAACGTCATGCCGCACAGGGGCGCGGCGACGAAGCTGGACACCTCGACCACGGTGAGGCCGGTCAGCGGCAACGCGGGACTACTCATGTTTAGCTGACCCGTTCGAAGATCGCGGCCAGACCTTGGCCACCGCCGATGCACATGGTCTCCAACCCGTAGCGCGCCTGGCGACGGCTGAGCTCACGCGCCAGGGTCGCCAACATCCGCCCGCCGGTCGCACCCACCGGATGGCCAAGCGAGATTCCCGAGCCGTGCACGTTGGTTCGGTCGAAGTCGGTGGCACCGAACTTCCATTCCCGTGTCACCGCAAGTGCTTGGGCGGCAAAGGCTTCGTTGAGTTCAATCAGGTCGATATCGGACAGTTGCAAGCCGGCCTTGGCCAGCGCGGCTTCGGTGGCGGGTACCGGACCGATACCCATAATGTTGGGCGCCACGCCCGCCACTGCCCACGAGACCAGGCGAACCAGTGGCTTCAGGCCGTATTCGGCCGCCTTCTCCGGCGTGGTCACCACACACATGGAAGCGGCGTCATTCTGTCCGCTGGCGTTGCCGGCCGTAACCGTGGCCTGCGGATCATCCTTGAGCGGGACCGGTTTGAGCTTGCTCAGCGACTCCACCGACGTGTCGGCGCGCGGATGCTCATCCGTGTCGACGATTTCCTCGCCCTGCCGGCCGCGGATGACCACTGGAATTATCTCCGAGGCCAGCACGCCGTCCTTCTGCGCGGCAACGGCGCGCTGATGCGAACGCACGGCGAGCTCGTCTTGCTCCTGGCGCGAAATGCCGTACTGGCGGCGCAAGTTCTCAGCCGTCTCGAGCATGCCGCCCGGGACCGGATAGTCGCGGCCACCGGCAGTAGTACGGCCCCGGGCCAACCCGTCGTGCACCTGAACACCGTTGCGGGCGCCTCCCCACCGCATGTCGGTGGAGTAGAAGGCGACGTTGCTCATGCTTTCGCAACCACCGGCGACGACGAGATCGTTGTCGCCGGCGCCGACCTGCAGACACGCCTGGATGACTGCCTGCAGGCCCGACCCGCAGCGGCGGTCGACCTGCATGCCGGGAACCGTCACCGGCAAGCCGGCATCCAGCGCCACCACGCGCCCGATCGCGGGCGCATCGCTGTTGGGATAGCAGTGGCCGAGAATCACGTCTTGCACGGCGTCGGGCGACAGCCCGGTTCGCTCGAGCAACCCCTGCAGCGCGGCGACACCGAGGTCGACGGCGCTGTGCGCCTTGAACATTCCGCCATAGCGGCCGATCGGTGTCCGAACGGGTTCACAGATTACGGCTGCGCGCACTGCGTCACCCATCTCAGAGATGCCGGCCGCCGGTGATTTCCATGACCGTACCGGTCATGTACGACGACAGGTCGGAAGCCAGGAACAACGCCACGCTGGCGACCTCGCTGGGCTCACCCGCCCGTCCCATCGGCACCTCGGCGACCTTTGAGTCCCAAATACGTTGCGGCATAGCCTCAGTCATGGCGGAGCGGATCAAACCAGGAGCGATCGCGTTCACCCGGACACCCAGGTAGGCCAGCTCTTTGGCGGCCGCCTTGGTCATGCCGACGATTCCGGCTTTGGCCGCCGAATAGTTGGTCTGGCCGATCATGCCGACCTTCCCCGATACCGAGGACATATTGATGATCGCGCCCCGCTTGTTTTCCCGCATGATCGCTGACGCCAGCCGGATGCCGTTCCACGTCCCCTTCAGATGCACATTGATCACCTGATCGAACTGCTCCTCGGTCATCTTGCGCATCGTCGCGTCACGGGTAATGCCGGCGTTGTTGACCATGATGTCGAGGCCGCCGAAACGCTCGATCGCGGTCTGGATCAGGGTTTCGACGTCGGACGACTGCGTGACATCGCACCGCACCGCGACGGCGACGTCGTCACCGCCCAGCTGCTTGGCCACGATTTGGGTTTCCTCGAGATTGACATCACCGAGCACCACTCGCGCCCCCTCGGCGACGAATCGCTCCGCGATCGCCAGACCCAGTCCCTGCGCTCCGCCTGTGATTACTGCGGTCTGACCTGCCAACAACGACACTGTCGATCACACATCCTTCACTGTTATCGCTACCAACGGGCACGTCCGAAGCAAATATCATATTTGATATAGGATCCTGCTCTGGACCGGGGTGTCCCGGATCGGGAGAGGAGTGTGGAGCCAATGGCCAGCACCGAAGTCGCGGCAGTCTCGGATGACGATTTCCGCGAGATCCTGGCTCAGACAAGGCAATTCGTCCGCACCGCCGTTGTCCCGCGCGAGCAGGAGATTCTCGACGAGGACCGCGTCCCCAACGACCTGCGCGACGAAGCCAAGAAGATGGGGCTTTTCGGCTACGCGATCCCCCAGGAGTGGGGCGGCCTCGGCCTCAACCTGATGCAGGACGTCGAGCTGGCGATGGAGCTGGGCTACACGTCATTGGCACTTCGGTCGATGTTCGGCACCAACAACGGCATCGCCGGACAGGTCCTGGTCGGGTTCGGCACCGACGAGCAGAAATCCCGCTGGCTGGAATCCATCGCGTCCGGCGACGTCGTCGCCTCGTTCGCGCTGACCGAACCCGGCGCCGGATCCAATCCGGCCGGCCTACGGACCAAAGCCGTTCGCGACAAAGACGATTGGGTGATCTCAGGCCAGAAACGCTTCATCACCAACGCACCCGTCGCCGACCTTTTCGTGCTGTTCGCGCGCACCAGGCCCGCTGACGACCAGGGCCCGGGGATCGCGGTGTTCCTGGTTCCCACCGCCACCGCCGGCGTCGAGGTGGGCACCAAGGACGCCAAGATGGGCCAGGAAGGCGCGTGGACAGCCGATGTCAGCTTCAATGACGTCCGCGTCGGTCCCGATGCGCTGATCGGGGGCAGCGAGGACGTCGGCTATCGCGCCGCGATGACCTCGCTGGCGCGCGGGCGAGTCCACATCGCCGCGCTGGCAGTGGGCGCAGCGGCGCGTGCGCTCGACGAATCGGTCGCGTACGCCGCCACCGCGACCCAGGGCGGTGCGCCGATCGGAAGCTTCCAGTTGGTGCAGGCGATGCTCGCCGACCAGCAGACCGGCGTGATGGCCGGCCGTGCGCTGGTGCGTGATGCCGCGCGGCTGTGGGTCGCGGACGAGGACCGCCGGATTGCCCCCTCTGCCGCGAAGGTGTTCTGCACCGAAATGGCCGGCAACGTTGCGGATCTCGCGGTCCAGATTCACGGCGGCAGCGGTTACATGCGTGGCGTTGCCGTCGAACGGATCTACCGGGACGTGCGCCTGCTGCGGTTGTACGAGGGCACCAGTGAGATTCAGCGTCTGATCATCGGTTCGAACCTGGTCAAGGCGGCCGGGCGAGCTAGCACATCAAAGGAGCGCTAATGGCAGGCAAGCTCGAGGGGCGAGTCGCTTTCATCACGGGAGCGGCACGCGGCCAGGGCCGCGCGCATGCGGTGCGGATGGCCCAGGAGGGCGCCGACATCATCGCCGTCGACATCGCGGGCAAGCTGCCATCCTGCGTTCCCTACGACCCGGCGACCGAGGAGGATCTCGCCGAAACCGTTCGCCTGGTTGAAGAGGCGAACCGCCGGATCCTCGCCGCCGTCGTCGACACCCGCGACCTGGAAGCACTCCGCAAGGTCGTCGACGACGGAGTCGCCGCGCTGGGGCGCCTCGACATCATCGTGGCCAACGCCGGCGTCGCGGCACCCCAGCCCTGGAACGAGATCACGGCCGAGAACTTCGGCGACGTGCTGGACATCAACGTGACGGGCACCTGGAACACCGTGATGGCCGGCGCGGACAAGATCATCGAGGGTGGCCGCGGCGGCTCGATCATTTTGATCAGCTCGGCGGCCGGGGCCAAACAGCAGCCGTTCATGGTGCACTACACCGCCAGCAAGCACGCCGTCACCGGGCTGGCGCGGGCCTTCGCGGCCGAATTGGGCAAGCACTCGATCCGGGTCAACAGCGTCCACCCCGGCCCGGTGAACACGCCGATGGGCTCCGGCGACATGGTCGAGGCGGTGGCCAGGGCGATGGAGACCAACCCCCAGCTGTCGCACGTTCTGACGCCGTTTCTGCCCGACTGGGTCGCCGAGCCGGAAGAGATCGCCGACGCCGTGTGCTGGCTGGCCAGCGACGAGTCGCGCAAGGTCACCGCGGCCCAGATCCGGGTGGACCAGGGTTCTAGCCAATACTGACGCGTAGCCGATGAAGCTATTTGCTGTCGCGCGCACGATCGTCAACGAAGGCGGAATCGTGCGTTTTCAGATATACGACAAGCAATTCGCGGCATCGGTGCGAGCAACTCGCAATGCGCCCAGCGCGGCGACGACGAACCAAAACACCGTCGACAGATTCGCCGTCGCCGCCCCGCGATCGAGCGGGATGTTGTCCCGCTCGTCCGCGATGGATTCGGGAGGAAGACGTATGCGGCCCCGGCGCCGTCCCGAGCCGCGCGTCACGCCAACATATTTCACGCTGACAACGTCTGACGTACCAGCCCTCTGACGACTAAATCCGCTAATGATTACGGGTGTGTAATGTGATGCAAATCACATTGTTATTGAACGTGGCGCGCGACACACCCACCCGGTGGAGCAAAACACTAAGTGGCTCTCTTATTCTCTGATCATGGGACGGCCCCATTTGTCGATAGATGCTGTTAAGCCACTAGCGGCTGACATAAATGATTACGTTCTCGCTGACGGCTCCATTGTCTTGCCCGACGGGTTGATTCTCACCTCGTTCTTCGATCAAAACCGGGCAGCCTTCGGTGACCGTCCGTCATACCGGTTCGTCGACTACGCGAAAGAGCAGGACGGCCGCGTCGTCGAACTGAGCTGGAATGAGCTGTGGACTCAGGTGCGTGCGATCGGCGCCCGTCTCCAGCAAGTCGCGAAGCCCGGAGACCGAGTGGCGATCTTGGCGCCGCACGGTCTGGAGTACGTGGCCTCGTTCTTCGCCGCCGTGCATGCGGGCAACATTGCGGTCCCGCTGTTCGCACCAACGCTGGCCGGCCACACCGAGCGGCTGACGGCAGTGTTGGCCGACGCCCGGCCCGCTGTGGTGTTGACGACGACCGCGGCGGCCGAGTCCGTGCGGAAATCGCTGCGTGCGCATCCGGTGGTCGGAAGGCCGCGACTGATCGCGGTCGACGCGATCCCGCCGTCGCTGGCCGCGATGTTCACCGAGCCCACCATCGCCACCGACGACACCGCGTACCTGCAGTACACGTCCGGGTCGACGCGCACTCCGGCCGGCGTGGAGGTCACACATCGCGCCGTGATCACCAACGTGCTGCAGATGATCCTGGGTGCCGAACTGCACCCAAACACCCACAGCGTCAGCTGGTTGCCGCTCTACCACGACATGGGCTTGATCATGATCATGTTCCCGGCGTTGTGCGGTGGCGAATACCTCACGCTGCTAGATCCCATGGCATTCGTGCGCCGGCCTTTCCGGTGGATCAAGGAACTGAGCGCGGAAGCCGCCAACGGTCCGACGTTCGCGGCCGCACCCAATTTTGCGTACGAGTTGGCCGCCGAGCGCGGGTTACCCCCCGACGGCGTACCCATCGACCTGCAGAACGTGGTCGGGCTGCTCAACGGCTCGGAGCCGGTGACCATGTCGGCCATCGAGAAGTTCACCACGGCGTTCGCCCCGCACGGTCTACCCGCGACAGCCGTCAAACCGGCCTACGGGATGGCCGAGGCCACCCTGGGAGTGGCCATGACCGCCCCGGACGCGGCGGCCCACGGCGTATTCCTCGACCGGGCTCAACTCGCCGCAGGACACGCGGTGATCGTCGAGCCGGACGCCGAGGGTGCGGTCGCCTATGTCTCCTGTGGCCGCCCGTTTCGTGATATCTGGGCGGTGATCGCCAGCCCGGACGGTGCCGAGGTGGCGGATAACGGCGTCGGGGAAATCTGGCTGCACGGCAACAACATCGCCCGCGGCTACTTCGGCCGCGAGGAAGAATCACAACGCACGTTCGCCAACAAGCTGCAGTCCCGGGTCGAGCGCGACAGCCATGCCGAGGGCGCCCCGGACAACTGTTACTGGTTGGCCACCGGCGACCTCGGCGTCTACATCGACGACGAGCTGTATCTGACGGGCCGGATAAAGGACCTCGTCATCATCGACGGTCGCAACCACTACCCGCACGACATCGAAACCACGGTCAGCCACTCGTCGGACGCCATCCGAACCGGCTACGTGGCCGCGTTTTCGGTTCCAGCGGACGCCGTGGACGGCGGCTCCGCCGAGCAGCTTGTGGTCGTTGCCGAACGCGCCGCGGGTGTCGGGCGTGCGGACCCCGAGGCGATCACCGCGGCCGTACGGGCAGCGGTCTCGCGCGAGCATCAGGTCCGGGTCGCCGACATCCGGCTCGTTGCCGCCGGCACGATTCCGCGCACCACCAGCGGCAAACTCGCCCGCAACGCGTGCCGTGCCGAGTACCTCGCCGGGCGGTTCAGCCGATAATCTCCGCTCAACCGAGCAGTTCCAGTGTTCGGAGTTCACGCACGGCCCGACAGCCGCGACTGAGCATGGCGAGCACCATGTCGTCGCCGCGTTCGGTGGCGGCGGCGAAGGCGAATCCCAGAGCGGAGATCAGCAGCGCGTGCGGCATCCCGAGCCGGTAGTCGCGCCAACAGGTGTCACGGTCGTAGCCGGTCACGCCGTAACCCAGCAATGCTTGATGGTATTCGCCGACGAGGTCTTTCTCGATCGCCGACCGCAGCTCCGAATTCAGGCTCGTCGCCGTGAAATACGCGAGGTCTCGTGCCGGCAGACCCACGCCGAGCGTCTGCCAGTCGACCACACTCACCCAGCTATGTGCCGGGTCGAACAGCAGGTTGTCGAGTCGGTAGTCACCGTGCAGCAGCGCGAATCGATCTCGCTCGGCGAACAGCCATGGTGTCACCAAACCCATTGTCGTGGTGAAGGTCTCGCGATCTTCGGCGCTCATGCGGTCGCCCAGCTTTTCCAGGGTGATGTCGGCGCTCATCTTCGCCACGTCGCCAAGACCCTTGGCCCCGGCTTCATCCGGCCGGGGAAAGGCCAGGCCGGGCAGGTCCAGCCAGAACGGGTCGCACCAGCTGGGCCCATGCAGTCCGGCCAGCGCCAGCACCGACAGTCGCGCCTCCTGCTCACCGCAGCCCGCGATCTGATCTCCTTGTACCGCGGGCGCTTGGTCGGCGAGCAGCAGCGCGTATTCCATGGCGTCGTCGGTGATCTGGCAGTAGAAACAGCTCGGGGTCGGCACCTTCACCCGGTCGGCCACCGAGGTGTAGAACGCGCATTCGCTGCGGTAGCCGATTACGACGCGGTCGCGCACGGTGTCGTCCTGAGCCGGCAGCTTGATCACGAAAGTCGGTGGCAGATCACCGGGATCCGTGGCATAGCGGGCCGTCACGCGATAGGTCGCGCCGGTCTGGCCCGTGCCGATCGCCACCACGTCGACGTCGGCCACCTCGACCGGTGCGTGGCGTTCGCTAAGCGCTGTGGATAACCACTCGGGTGTCACGTCGCCGGGGTACCGCGGAATCGACACCACAGCACTCATAAGCAACCACGCCTCCAGGAATCAACCAGCCGACTGCCGATCAACTGTAAGGCATACCGCAAGCGCCACCCGCCGTGGCCTGTTCGGTGGCTTACTCAGCGACTATGTGCCAATCGGCGGCGTCGTGCTGCTGCCGCCAGAACTCGCTGAAACGGCCACCCGCGGCCAGCAATTCGTCGATCGAACCGTCCTCGACCACTCGCCCGTTGTCGACGAAGAGAACGCGATCGGCGTGCCGGATGCTCGCCAATCGATGGGCCACGATCACCCGGGTGCGTGCCTGCGGATCGGCGGTCAGCGCGTCGACCACCGCAACCTCGTTCTCGGTGTCCAACGCGCTGGTCGCCTCGTCGACCAACAGCACGGGAGCGGCCTTCAGCAGCGCCCGCGCAATGCTGACCCGTTGCCGCTCGCCGCCGGACAACGCCGAGCCTGCCTCGCCGACGACCGTGTCGGCGCCGTCGGGCAATCTGCCGATCAGCTCGTCGACTCGCGCCAGCGCAACCGCCCGGCCGAACTGATCGTCGCCGGCGGTGGGATTTCCCGCGAAGACGTTGTCGCGGATCGTCCCGTGGAACAGGTACGGGTGCTGGAAGACGACACTGCTGACCGCGCGGCGAGCCTGGGCGTCCAGCGTGGCGGCGTCGGCGCCGTCGACGACGACGCGACCCCGGGTCGGTTGGTGCAGCCCGGCGATCAGCGCCAGGATCGTGCTCTTGCCGGAGCCCGACGGTCCGACGATCGCCGTCGTGGTTCCCGGCTGCAGGGCGAAGCTGACCCCGTCCAGCACCGGCGTGCTCGCGCCGTCGTAGCCGAACGCGACATCATCGAATTCGATGCGCGGGGCAACGGCGGCGTCGGACAAGCCGGCGGCCCCGGCCACCAACGCCGGTGCGGTCAGCACGCCACGGATCCGGTCGAGCGTGGCACGGGTGCTTTCCAGCGCCGGTGCCAACTCGCTGACGGTGGTAAACGGCTCCAGATAACGGGCGATCACCACGATCAAGGCGACGGCCTCGGCCACGGTCAGGGTGCCATTCATGGTGAGCGCCGTCGTGGCACCGGCCAGCGCGATCAGCGCCAGCTGACTGGCGACGCTGAACAACAGCTGGCCCGGGATCTGCATGCCCAGCAGCCGCATCGTCGCACTGTGCTGTTCGGCCAGGGCGGTGCCGACCAGGCTGCGGGCCGGCTCGACCCGTCGTGCGGCTCGCAGCGCCTGCTGGGTGCGCGCGAACTCGATGATCCGTTCGGTCAACGCGGTGTTGGCATCGCCGGCCGCCGCGTCGGCGCGACGCGTCAATCGAAGCGACGCCCACAGCGCCCCCAGCAGCAAGGGCACACCGGCCAGCGCCGCCACCCCGAGTTGCCAGGAGATTCCCAACAGCGCGACCGCGATGACCGCGGGCAGCAGCACCGCCGTGCTCAGTGGCGTGAGCAGGTTGACCACCAGGCCGACGAGTTCCGGGCCGGTAGCCGCGATCGCCTGCCGGGCCGTCGCGGTGTTGTCGGCGGTGAACCAGTCCAGCCGAACCCCGGGAAGCCGGTCCGCCACATCGTGCTGCGAGTGGTCGAGCACGGCGAATCCCAGGTTGAAGCCGATCCGCGCGGTCGTGGCGTCGACGATCCATCCGGTCACGGTCGCGACGGACAGCCAGCCCAGCCACGCCAGCGCGCGCTGCGGGGTGTCGCTGAACAGCGCACCGACCAGCGGGACGAGCAATACCGCGCCCACCGCGCGCACAACGACCGCAACGAACGCGAGCACGGCATAGTGGGTCACCTGCGCGCGGTGATCCGCCGGAACAAGGCTTATCCAGGTGCGGATCATCGCCGGACCTCCTGCACCGCCGCGGTCACGGCCACTGGCTTGCCCTGGCCGGTATCCCACAACCGGCGATACCGGCCGTCGGCGGCGAGTAACTGGTCATGGGTACCGCGTTCGGCAATCCGTCCGTGATCGAGCACCACAATCTGGTCGGCCCGGGTAATGGTGTGCAGTCGATGGGCGATCACCAACACGGTCCGGTCCTGGGTCAATCGGTTAAGCGCTTGCTGGACAAGGTATTCCGACTCGGGGTCGGCGAACGCGGTGGCCTCGTCGAGGATCAGGACTGGCGTGTTGGCAAGGATGGCGCGGGCGATGGTGAGGCGTTGCCGCTCACCACCCGACAGTGCGGCACTGGCGCCCAGCACGGTGTCGTAACCATTCGGCAGCCGTAGCACCCGCTCGTGGATTTGCGCCTCGCGGGCCGCGGCCTGGATCTGTTCGAGCGTGGCGTCGGGGACGGCCAACGCAATGTTCTCCGCGACCGTGCCGTGCACGAGCTGGGTTTCCTGCAGCACAAACCCGACCCGCGTGTAGAGCTCGTCGGCGGTCAGCGACCGGATATCTTGTCCCCCAACACGTATCGCGCCGTGTTCGACGTCGTGGAACCGGGCCAGCAGTGCTGCGAGCGTCGACTTCCCGGATCCAGACGGCCCGACCAGCGCGGTCACCGTGCCCGGCCGCAGCTGCAGTGACACGTCCTGAATCACCGGGACCCCGGGACGATAGCTGAAGCCGACACCGTCGAACACCACCGTGGCCGCGTCGTCGGGTGCTGCGCCCGGCTGTTCTTGCACCGCGAGCTCTTGCTCGTCGAGCGCGATTTGCAGGCGCCGGGCCGCGATCATGCCGCTGCGGATGCCGCCGAGTCCGTAGGCGATGCCGAGCAGTCGGACACCGAAGGTGGTGCCCAGCAACAAAAACGGCAGCAGATTGACCGGATCCATCCGATGCGTGACGACCAGCAAGGTGCCGACAACCGAGATCAGCCACAAGAAGGTGGACGGCCGGGTGGCCAGATCCATCGTGGTTTTCTTGCCGGCCAGCGGACGCTGCCAAGCCACCAGGAATCCGACATACTCGTCCAACCGGCGGCGGAAGCTCGACGCCGTCGCGCCGCCGAAAACGCGGATCACCGGCTGGCCCTCGAGGTAGGCGCCGGCCTCGGTGTTCATCCGCTCGGCCCAGCGTTGCGCCGCAACGATCTTCGGGCCGGATTGGATCGTCAACGACGACGTCAGCACCAAATAGACCAGCACCGGACCGAACAGGACGAGCGCCACCCGCCAGTCGACGAAAAACAGATAGACCAGCACCGCCACCGGCGCGACCACGGCGTTGACCGCGTCCGGGATCGCGTGGGTGACCAGGTAGTGCAGCGAGAGCGTGTCGTCGGTCACCAGTTGCTTGATCGAGCCCGATCCGCGAGCGGTGAACCAGCCCAACGGCAACCGCGACATCTTGCTCAGCAGCCGCGAGCGCAGATCACTCGCGAACCGTGCGTCGATCACGTGCAGCCAAAGGGTGAGGGCGGCACCGAGCACGGTGCCCAAACCCAGCAACCCGACCGCGGCGATTCCGACACTCCACAGTCGCGATTCGTCGGCGCCGGCCACCAATAGCCGGGCCAGCTCCACCAGCAGCACGAACGGCGCGAGCTGCACGAGAGTGATCACGGCCTGCAGCACGCCGGAGACGATCAGCGCCGAACGCAGCGGCGCGAGCAGCCGGCCGGCCGCCTGAGCGCGCCAACTGCCCTGGTTTGCCGGAGCGGACACATCGTCGACGGCAACCGGCGCCGCGTCGGGCTGGGCCGCAACGCTTTCCGGTAGCTGGCCGGCACCGGGCACCGAGGTGGTCTGCGGCTCACCGCCGCGGGTGGTACCCATCTCGCGGCCGGCGCTCCAGTACGCCTGCGCGTGCACCTCGGACTTGGGAAACCCGAATACTTCTTTCAGCCGCTTGCGGACGTTTTTCAGCGTGGTCGCCTCGGGTGTCGCCCAGGCATACCAATTCGACCAGTCGCGGGTCTCGATGGCGTCGGCCAGCGACTTCTCGTCGCCGCGGGCAACCCAGTGCACCCGCAGCCGGGGGTGCTGCGCGATCGGGATCGCGGTGTCGTTGTCGTCGTGCTGCTCGAGGTACATCTCGATCGGCACGTCGTCGGGGACGGTGCCGATGATTCCGTTCATCCCGGGAATCGACGCCGAGTCGCCGATCAGCAGATAGCCGGCCGGCTGCTCCTCGGGGGTGTCGAACCGCGACGAGCCCATCAGCGACATCAGCGCGATGGTGGCACCGGGTGCGACGGTGCGCGCCCACTTCGACGCAGGACCGGCGGGCTCGTGCAGCACGACGTCGACCGCGAAGCGGCCGGCGGGGACATCGGCCTCGGAGATCGTGTAGGCGCGCTGGAATTCGGTATTGGAACCGTCCGGGTCGGGAAACCAGAACCGCAGCCACGCGGCGGGTTCGGCCTCCGCGTCTTCGAACAGAGTCGCCGACTCCATTCGAATCCGCACGAAATGCGGTGCGATCCGCACGGTTTCCAGCACCGTTGCGGTGTGGTCGCGCGCGCCGAAGCCCCGCAATATCGCGCCCTGGAACCCGCGTGCCATCAGCGGTCCTCTCCCGCGGCGGGGAGTTCCGCCACGACCTCTACGATCGAACGCCCCAGCGGATGTCGCCGGCCCGGACCTGGACATAGCAAGTTCCCGAACTAAGGGTTGCCTTACCATAGCTGAACCCATGCGGACGGTCGAGACGCGGTGGCCAGCGGCGCGAGCCGTAGCAGCGCATTTAGGCGGCTACCCGACCTGCCTGCAAATCGCGCAGCGCGGTGCGCAGGCCTCGTCGTTTTCCTGTCGCAGGGTCGACGAAGCTCTCCCGCAGCCCGTCGCGGACGCGGAACTTCAACTCGGAGTTGGTCTCCGGCGCGTCATCAGGAGTTCCTTTGAGCAGCTTGTCGGGCAACGCGAGCTTGAAGATCGTCCAGAACGACTGCCAGTACTGCCGCCCAAGTGATCCCGTGGTGTAGGGCAGGTCGTACTTCTCACACAACTCGCGCACCCGCACCGAGATCTCCGCATAGCGATTGCTCGGCAGGTCGGGAAAAAGATGGTGCTCGATCTGATAGCACAGGTTGCCACTGATAAACGCCAGCAGTGGTCCGGCGTTGAAGTTGGCCGAGCCCAGCATCTGGCGCAGATACCACTCCCCCTGCGTCTCGTTCTCGAACTCCTCTTTGGTGAACTTCTCGGCACCGTCGGGAAAGTGACCACAGAAGATCACCATGTAGGACCAGTAATTGCGGATCAGGTTGGCGACCGCGTTGGCCCGCAGCGTGTGCTTCCAGTTCCGACCGGCCAACGCCGGAAAAACGACGTAGTCCTTGCCGACCTGTTTGCCGACCTTCCTGGCGATGATCTTTAAGTCCTTGCGCACTTGCGCCCAAGTCTTGTCGTGCCTGCGGACCGCCGAAAGCTCCAATCCGTGTGCGGCAACACCCCATTCGAAAAGTGTGCCCAACAGCAGGTTGTAGATCGGGTTGCCGAGCATCCAACGCGCCCAGGGCTCGTCCCGGGTGACGCGCATGATGCCGTAACCGACATCGTCATCCATGCCGACGATGTTGGTGTACTTGTGGTGGATGAAGTTGTGCGACTTCTTCCAATGCACACTGGGCGAGGTGGTGTCCCATTCCCATTCGGTGGAGTGGATCTCCGGGTCGTTCATCCAGTCCCACTGACCGTGGGTGATGTTGTGACCTAGTTCCATGTTCTCGATGATCTTGCCGGTGCCCAGCATCGCCGTCCCAGCGG
Organism: Mycobacterium montefiorense; assembly: GCF_003112775.1. Classification (GTDB taxonomy): domain Bacteria; phylum Actinomycetota; class Actinomycetes; order Mycobacteriales; family Mycobacteriaceae; genus Mycobacterium; species Mycobacterium montefiorense. The sequence continues at coordinate 158,044 of NZ_BFCH01000021.1, forward strand.
TCCAGGCGTACTTATTGCGGCTCGCCATCAGCACGATCCGCGCGCCGACTACCAAGGCGCGTTGCAGCTGGACGGCTCGGCGGATGTAACGGGCGTCGCGCTCGCCGCGAGACTCCTCGATGTCGGCGCGGATCGCGTCGAGTTCGCGCCCTAGCGCCTCGACGTCCTCGGCGCGCAGGTGTGCGTATTGCTTTACGTCGGTAATTGCCATCTTCTTCTCCTTAAACCTTGAGGGTGCAATCGCCGGATGCCGTGGAGATGCAGGTTTGGATGCGATCGCCTTCGCCGTGCTCCGTGCCGGACCTGAAGTCGCGTACGTGCCCCGACTCCAGCGGAAGTACGCAGGTTTGGCAGATTCCCATCCGGCACCCGAAGGGCATCTGAATGCCGACTTTCTCGCCTGCCTCTAAAAGCGATGTGGCGCCGTCGATTTCAATGGTCTTGTCTGATATCGCGAAGCTGACCGTGCCACCCTCGCCGCCTTTGTCGGTCGCCGCGATGGTAAAGCGTTCCAGGTGCAGTTGCTCACCGACGTCCGCGTCCTTCCACACACCTTCTACGGTGTCGAGCAGGGCTGACGGCCCGCATGCCCACGTCGAACGATCCTGCCAGTCGGCCACCGTTGTGGCGAGCTCGTCGAAATCAAGATGGCCCGCAGATTCGGTGAGTTGCAGGTGAAGTCGATACCCGGGCTGGGATTGTTCGAGTTCGCGCAACTCGTCGCTGAAGATCACGTCATCCGCACGCGGCGCCGAGTGAATGTGCACAATGTCGGCGTCTTGATTACGGGAGTGCAGAGTCCGCAACATGGCCATCACCGGCGTGATGCCGCTGCCGGCGGTGACGAACAGGATCTTCGCCGGCGGCGGATCAGGCAGCGCGAACTCTCCCTTCGGAGTAGCCAGCCGCACGATCGTGCCAGGTTCCACGCCGTTCACCAGGTGCGTCGACAGAAAGCCCTCAGGGGTCGCCTTGACGGTGATCGTGATGTTCTTGTTGTCGCGCTGCGGAATTGATGTCAGCGAATACGAACGCCAGTGCCACCGTCCGTCGATCCGCAGTCCGATACCGACGTACTGGCCCGGCCGGTATTTTCCGGAGAACCCCCATCCAGGTTTGATCGTCACCGTCGCGGAATCTGCGGTCTCGGGGTGCACGTCGACGATGAGGCCGCGCAGCTCGCGCGCCGACCACAACGGATTGAGCATCTTGAGGTAGTCATCCGGCAGCAATGGGGTGGTTGCGCGGGCGGCCAATCCCCGTGGCACATTGACCCAGGATTTGGCGGCAGTGACCCCTTTGGCGGGCGCCTTGCTCCATCGACTCAGGCTGCGCAGCGTAGAACCCATAGTCCGTCCAATGCTTTGATCGAATTCGCCGCGGATCGGCTGATCCACGGTTCTGAATCGGCTACCCACACCCGGGTGTTCAATAAACAGTTGTTCGCTGAGTTGCTCGGCGGCGGCGCGGCGCCGGGTGCGGCTACCCGAGGAAATCGGCACCCGAGCGGTCCGGGCAAGGGCGAGGTGAGACGGCCTACTAGGCCGAAAACACCGGAGTGCGCAAGGGGGGACTCGAACCCCCACGTCCTAAGACACTGGAACCTAAATCCAGCGCGTCTACCAATTCCGCCACTCGCGCCTGGGCGTAGCGATATTACCGCCTACCGGCCCGGCGGCCGGGCCAACGTCACATCGCGGGCGTCTTACCGACAGGCTCTCATAGAAATTTGGCATGCCTAACCTAACCTCAAAACGGGCTCGGGTAAGGTCAGCAAACCATGGACGGAGCTTCGAGCACCCAGACCGCAGACGAGTCGACTCAGGTATTGAAGCGCGAGCGCAAGGACCTATCCGAGGAGGTACGGCGCATCGGCCGGCCTCCGGTCCCCTTGCTGGACCCGCCGTACTATTTCCGTGCCGCCGCGAGCGACGACGCGGAGATGGTGTCTGAGTGGATGAATCTCCCTCACCTCGCCGAGACCTGGGAATACGCCTGGCCGGCGTCGCGCTGGCGCCAACACCTCGACGCGCAGCTCGAGGGGACCTATTCGCTGCCGTTGATCGGAACCCTGCGCGGCAAGGAGTGCGCCTACCTGGAGATTTATTGGGCAGCAAAGGACATGATCTCGCATCACTATGACGCCCAGCCCCACGACATCGGGCTGCACGCGGCCATCGCCGATCTGGCACTGGTCAACCGGGGATTCGGCCCGCGACTCCTGCCGCGAGTCATGACCAGCGTGTTCGCTCAGGAGCCGCGCTGCGAGCGGATCATGTTCGACCCCGATCACCGCAACACCGTTGTCCGCCGACTGTGCGAGTACGTCGGATGCCGTTGCCTGGGCGAGTATGAAGCGCCGAACCGGCGGATGGTGCTCTATGCGTTGGAGCGTCCTACCCAGTCCTCGTAGCCCTCGTGGTCGGCTTTCATGCCGGCCGCCACCAATTCCCAGAGGATTTCGTCGGTGCCGCCGCCAACCCGGGCCAGCTTCATGTCCCGCCACAACCGGCCGAGCGGTGTTTCGTCGACGAGATAACCTGCACCGCCGAAGATGTGCATGCACTCGCCGATGACTTCTTCGCCCAACCGTGCCGCGGTCACCTTGATACCCGCGGCCGCACGCAGATCCAGCCGCCCCTGAGCGGCGATGCCATGCAGCGCGAAGCGCAGCTGGTCGACGCGGGCCTGCAGGTCCGCCATCCGCAGCCGCAACGCCTGATGCTCGAACAGCGTTTGTCCGAATTGTCGCCGAACCATCATGCGGGCCAACGTAATTCCGATCACCCGCTGGCACGACGCCGCGATCTGTCCGGCAATCGACATCCGCTCGTGCGCCAATCCCCAACTGATCGCGGCCAGCCCGGTGCCGGCCCGTGCGACCATCGCGTCGGCCGGAACCCAGGTATCGATGTGAACGGCCGCGGTGTCCAGCGGCCCCGCCCCCACCTTGTCGTAAGGCCGCTGCACGTCGACATGCGTAGTCGGCACCGCCACCACGACGACATTGCCGTGCCGGCTGGACGAGTCGTGGTCGACGCTGCGCGCCACGACCATGATGTAGTCGGCGATGGGAGAAAGAGAAACGAACTTCTTGATGCCGCGGACTTCGAAACCGCCGTCACGCGAGCGAACTTCGGTTTCGACGATCTGCAGGTCCGATCCGCCGGATTCTTCCGAGGCGCCGATGCAGAGCACCGCATCGCCGCGGATTGCTTTTTCGCAGATGTCTTGCAGGTAGTCCGACTTGCCGAAACGGCGCAGCAGGGCGATGGCCGAGTCGTGCAGGCTTACGCCCACGCCGATCCCGGCGGACGCCAGGTGCCCCAGCGCGAAGGCAAGCTCCACGATTTTGCTGACATCAGGCTGGGCCTGGTCAGTCCACTTGGCAGCGAAGACACCGCTCGATCCCAGATGCTCGATGAGCTTACGCGGAAAGCGTTGCTGTGCTTCGGCTTCGGCTGTCCACTCCGAGACGCGGTCATCGAAGACCTCGGACAGCAACGCGCGATAGTCGGCATCGAAGACGGTTTGGCTTGTCGTTGTCATGTCAGTCCACCAGCTCAAGGGTGCGCCGCACTTCCAGACGGCGTAATTTGCCGGACGATGTGCGCGGCAGAGATCCCGGCGACATCAAGACCACGTCGGCGGGCACGATCCCGCATACCGACGCGATACGCCGAATCACCTCGGTGCGCGCCTGCGTCTGGTCGTCGCCTTTAAACTCGGCCGCCACGACCAGACCGGGACGGGCGGAACGCTCGCCGGTGCCCAGGGCAACCACGCAGCCTTCCCGAACCCCGTTGACTTGGGCCGCGATCAGCTCGATTTCCGTCGGGAAGATATTGCGTCCCGCAATCGAAATGATCTCCTTGGCCCGGCCACACACGACCAGGCCACCATCGTCGAAGAAGCCCAGATCTCCTGTGGGAAACCAATCCTCGCGATCGATCACCGGGTGTCCTAGGTAGCCATCCATCATCGACGTACCGCGTATCTCGATCTCACCGATCTCGCGGTCGGTCGTCTCGGAGTAGCGAGCGCTGGACACGACCCGTATCTCCATGCCCGCAACCGCCTGACCCAGAACGGCGTATTTGTGCGAACCGCTGGCATCCGAGACAGTAGCAACGCTCAATCCCGTGCCCAGCGCGGGTAGCGCGACCGCGCAGGTGGACTCGGCGAGCCCATAGGACGGCGCCAGCGCGTCCGCGTCAAATCCGAACGGCGCCATTGCTTCTGCGAACCGCGCGAACCCGTCGCAATCCACCGGCTCCCCACCGTTGAGCGCCACCCGCATCGCACTGAGGTCGACATCGGACACCAGCGACGCGTACTTGCCGAGGATGTTGTAGGCGAGGTTGGGCGCGGCGGTCATCGTCGCGCGGTTTTCCGACATCCACTTGAGCCAATTGAACGGCGACGCGGAGAACGCCGTCGGCGAAGCCAGCAACAGCGGCAGCCGGGCCAGCATTGCGGCGAGCACGCAGCTGAGTCCCATGTCGTGAAAGAGCGGCAGCCACGAGCAAACAACATCGCGGGACGCGTCGAAGCCGAACCGTTGATCAACCCCGCGCATGTTGCTAAGCACGGCGCCCGGAAAGAGCATGGCGGTTTTGGGCGATCCGGTCGATCCCGCCGTTCCCTGCAAAATGGCGGGGCCAACGGTTTCGGCGTGGGGAATGCCTGACGCCGAGCGGTTGGTGCGCGCCGCGGTTGCGAGGTCTTCAATCGTGATGCCCGCGGGCTCAACCGATTGCAGGCTTTCCAGGAATGAGCCGTGGCTCAGGACGGCGGTTACCCCGATCCCGGCGAACCGCGTCAGCGTCGACTCCGCCCAATGCCGTAACTCGGCGCCACGCACCGGCCCCGGCAGTATCGAGATTGCCGCGCCGGTCAGCCAGGTACCCTGGATCGCGGCGACGAACTCGACGGTGGGTTCGCCGACGAGCCCGACGACGGTGGGTCGGCCATGGTCGAGTAGCCAGGCCGCAACTCCTTCGGCCAGCCCGTGCACCTCTGGCCACGGGCGCCGTTGCCACTGCGAGGTCTCCTTGTCGAAGACGGACAAGTCGGAGGTCGCGGTCTGCATTGACCGCGTGATCGCCGTCGCGAGTTCGCTCATTGCGCTGTTTTTGCCGCGATCGCTGCGTCTAGATCGCCGACCGTGTCGCAGGTCAACAGTTCTTCCTCGGACAGCGCGACGCCGAGCCGCTCCTCGATGGCGACCATGCCGACAGCAAATGCCACCGAGTCCAATCCGACGTCGTCGATCAATCGGGCCTCGGGCGTGACCCGGGTCATGTCGACATTGAGCTCGTCACGCAGAATGCTTTGCAGCGCAGTCGTGACCGCGGAAGTTGGGGAGGCCATGGCGAGCGACCTTACACGTTGTCAGTAAGGCAAGGCTAGCCTACCCCTAGCCCGTGAGAGTTTTGCCACATCAGGTGTCCAGCGAACCCGCCGCGCTGCTGTCACTGCGCACCGAGAGCTCGCGGTACCGTCGAGGGGTGTCCAGCCAGGCCCATCCGAGGCGCCATCACCGGCCCGCCCTGATCATCCTGGTGATCGTCGCGGCCTGCGGCTGCCTGGCCCTGGGCTGGTGGCAATGGACCCGGTTTCAGTCGCCGTCCGGCTCCTTCCAGAACCTCGGCTACGCGCTGCAATGGCCGTTGTTCGCATGGTTCTGCGTCTACGCGTACCGCAATTTTGTTCGCTACGAGCAGGCTCCGCCGCAGCCGCGCAACCACGGCGCGGTGACCGAGATACCGGCCGGACTGCTCCCCGAGCGGCCGCAATCCGCGCAGCAACCGCCCGACGATCCCGCACTGCGGGAGTACAACGCTTACCTGGCCCAGCTCGCAGCCAAAGATGCCGAAAAACAGAATAGGACCACCGCATGACCACACCCGAGACACCCGGAGTCGCCTCCGCCGACCGCGTCCGCCCTTCCCTGCTCGGCTATCGGATCATGGCGTGGACGACGGGCCTGTGGCTGATCGCGCTGTGCTACGAGATCGTTTCGCACCTTGCGTTGCACCATGAGATCCGGTGGATCGAAGTGGTGCACGGTTGGGTGTACTTCGCCTACGTCCTCACGGCTTTCAACTTGGCGATCAAAGTTCGCTGGCCGATCGGCAAGACCATCGGTGTGCTGCTGGCCGGTACGATCCCGCTGCTGGGCATCATCGTCGAGCACTTCCAGACCAAGGAGATCAAGGCCCGCTTCGGCCTTTGAGGGCGAGCGTGCGGCGCCGCTTAGGCCAGAGCGCGCAAGGCGGGTAGCAACAGCGCCAGCGCGCGACCACGATGTGAGGCCGCGTCCTTCTGCTGCGGGCTCAGTTGCGCTGCGGTGCAGTCACTTCCGTCGGGTACGAAAACCGGGTCGTAGCCGAACCCGCCGTCGCCGCGTGGCGCGCGGACAATCGCGCCCGGCCACTCGCCGCGGACAACGACTTCGCCGCGGTCCCAGACGAGCGTGCAGGCGGACACGAACGCCGCGGAGCGCCGTTCGTCGGGCACATCACGCAACTGGGCAAGCAGCAGCGCGGTGTTCCCGGCGTCGTCGCCGTGGCTGCCCGCCCAGCGCGCCGACAGCACGCCGGGCATGCCGTTCAGCGCTGCCACTTCTAAACCGGAGTCATCGGCCACGGTGGCTAAACCCGTCGCGGCGAACGCATCTCGCGCCTTGGCCAACGCGTTGTCTTCGAACGTCGCACCGGTTTCGGGCGCCTCGTCGAACGGCGTCACATCGTTCAGCGACACCAGCGTCAGCGCCGTCAAGCCTGCGCCGTCCAGCACCCGGCGCAGTTCGGCCAGCTTCTTGGAGTTACGGCTGGCGACCAGCAGCCGTGATGAGCGCAAGCGCGGCGAAGCCGGGCGCGGCGGGTCATCACCTTGCGGCACGGTCAGCTTCCGAACGCCTTCGGCGAATTCGGCCCCTCGGGCAGCACACCCGGGTAGGGCAACTCCAGCGCCTCGCGCTGCGCGGCGAACAGAGCGTCGCACGCGCCGAGCGCCATGTCGAGCAGCTTGTCCAGCGTCGAGCGCGGGAACGTCGCACCCTCACCGGTGCCCTGGATCTCGACCAGGGTTCCGGTGTCGGTGGCGACGACGTTCATGTCGACCTCGGCGCGCGAATCCTCCTCATACGGCAGATCCACCCGGACCCTGCCGTCCACCACGCCGACGCTGACCGCCGCGATCGCGCACGACAACGGGCGCGGATCCGACAGCTTGCCCGCCGCCGACAGGTAGGTCACCGCGTCGGCCAGCGCCACATAGGCACCCGTGATCGCGGCGGTGCGAGTGCCGCCGTCGGCCTGCAACACATCGCAGTCGACGGCGATGGTGTTCTCCCCCAACGCCGCCAGGTCGATGCACGCGCGCAGCGACCGTCCGATGAGCCGGCTGATTTCCTGGGTGCGCCCGGACTGCCGGCCTTTGACCGATTCCCGGTCCGAGCGAGTGTGAGTAGCCGACGGCAGCATCGCGTACTCCGCGGTCAGCCAACCCAGTCCAGACCCCTTGCGCCAGCGCGGTACTCCCTCGGTGACGCTGGCGGTGCACAGGACTTTGGTTTGGCCGAATTCAATCAGTACCGAACCAGCGGGATTTTCGGTGAAACCCCGGGTGATGACTAGTGGGCGAAGCTCGTCGTCGTTGCGACCGTCTTCTCGTTTTGACACGACGCCACCCTAGTCCTCCGGGGCGGCGAAGGCCGGGTCGGTTGAATCAGACTCGTTCGGAGTGCCCAACATCGAACGTCTCGTTGCACACCACCGCGTGCACGGGACCGTCGAACTCGGCCTTGGCCTCACTGATCACATCCTCGCGCGCGGTCCACGGCGGGATGTGCGTCAGCAGCAGCTCGCGAACACCGGCCTGCGCCGCGACGCGGCCGGCTTCGGTGCCCGACAAGTGCAGGGCCGGCGGACGATCCGGCGCGTGCGTCCAGGACGCCTCGCAGAGGAACACGTCGGCACCGCGGGCCAGCTCGATGAGCTGATCGCAGAATCCGGTGTCGCCGCTGTAGACGAATGACGCACCGCTGGGATCGGTGATCCGCAATCCGTAGGACTCGGTGGGGTGCGCCACCACGCGCGGCGTGACGGACAGCGCACCGATGTCGACCGCCTCGCCATCGACCCAGTGACGGACGTCGAAGATGTCCGAGCAGTCGTCGATTTCACCGCCGTACGGTGACGACGCCGCGCCCAACCGCGACCAGGTGTCGCTCGGGCCGTACAGCATCGCCTTGGCCAGCGGACGGGCCGACGGATGGTAGCGGCGCCACACGAACAGGCCCGGCATATCCAGGCAGTGGTCGGCATGCAGATGCGACAAGAGCACCTGAACGGAAGCCGGGTCCGCGTAGCGCTGCAGAGCCCCTAGCACACCCCCGCCGAAGTCGAGAACCAGCGGTGGTGTGTCCGGTGCCCGAAGCAAATATCCCGACGCGGGCGAGTCCGGACCCACCACGCTGCCCGAGCAGCCGAGCACGGTTATTCGCACAGGCACTACTGTGCCATGCCCGGAACCACCATGAGAAAAACATCGCCGCATTGATGTGATGAGAATCTCTCTGGGGGCTAGCCAATGGGCGAGCGATGCACCGGCCGAACACCGACGACGGCGGGCCCCAGGAATCGGGCCGCCAATTTCGTGAAGGCCTCGGGGTCGCCGGTAGCTTCGAAAATGCGGGTCGCCGGCGCCGCGTCATGCGGACGCAGCAAATCCCGTTCGGTGAGCACCCGCAGCACTTCCTTAGCGGTCTCCTCGGCGCTGGAAACCAATGTCACATTTTCGCCCATCGCCAGCTGAATCAAGCCGGACAGCAGCGGATAGTGCGTGCATCCCAGCACCAGCGTGTCGACCTGAGCGCGTTGCAGCGGCTCCAGATACCCCTCGGCCAGCCCCAGCACCTGGCGCCCACTCGTCACGCCGCGCTCGACGAAGTCGACGAAGCGCGGGCAGGCCGCCGCGGTGATCTCGGTGTCGCGGGCGGCGGCGAACGCGTCCTGGTAGGCGTGCGAGGTGATGGTCGCCTGGGTGCCGATGACGCCGATGCGGCCGTTGCGGGTGGTGGCGACGGCACGGCGCACCGCCGGCAGGATCACCTCGACGACCGGCACGTCGTAACGCTCGCGGGCGTCGCGCAGGCACGCCGCGGAGGCCGTGTTGCAGGCAATCACCAATGCCTTTACACCGCGGCCGACCAGGTCGTCACCGATGGCCAGCGCGTGGGCGCGAACCTCGGGAATGCTGAGCGGACCGTACGGACCGTTGCCGGTGTCGCCGACGTAGACGATGTCCTCGTCCGGCAGTTGATCGATGATCGCGCGGGCGACTGTCAGTCCCCCCACGCCGGAGTCGAAGACCCCGACGGGCGCTAGCGGCGAACTCATGAGTGCGTGCCGGCTTTTCGCTTCGCCCGGGCCTTGCGTTCTGGAGCGGACAATAGGTACGCGGCCACGACACCGGCGATGGCACCGCACAAATGGCCCTGCCACGACACCCCACCGCATTGACCGAGCACCGGCATCGCGCCGAGCAGCACGCCGCCGTAGACGAACAGCACCACCAGGCCGATGAAAATATCGGTGAATCTGCGCACGAATATGCCGAAGACCAGCAGAAATGCCAGCCAGCCGAAGATCACCCCGGAGGCCCCGATGTGGTCCGTCGGCCCGCAATTACTACCCCAGTTGCCGATCAGCCAGGTGCCGAAGCCACCCAGGATCCAGACGATCGCGGTGGCCCACACGAACCGCGACATTCCGGCCAGCGTCATCAGAAATCCGAGCACCAGCAGCGGGATGGTGTTGGCCATCAGGTGCTGCCAATTGGCGTGCAGCACGGGCGCGAAGATGATCCCCCACAGGCCGTCGGTTTCCAGCGGCCTGATGCCGTTGGCGTCCAGGGAATGCCGCGACAGTTGGTCGAACAGCTCAACGAGGTAGAGCAGCCCGACGAAGGTGAGGATCGTGGCCCCGCCCACCATCCACCGCGGACGCTTGGTTGTCTGCGTCGCGGGTGTGCGCGAACTTCCGGCTGGCTGGCTCATGCCCACAACTGCCCTTCTAGAGCGTCTTCGGCATCATCCAGGCTACCGGCATAGGCACCTGTCGACAGGTACTTCCATCCGGCGTCGGCCACCACGAACGCGATGTCGGCGCGTTCGCCGGCAGCGAGCGCCTTGCCGGCGAGGCCCAGGGCGGCGTGCAGCACCGCGCCGGTCGAGATGCCCGCGAAGATGCCTTCGAACTCCACCAGCTCGCGGGTGCGACGGACCGCGTCCAGCGCGCCGACCGAGTAGCGCGTCGTCAAAAGGTCCGGGTCGTACAGCTCGGGGACGAATCCCTCGTCGACGTTGCGCAGCGCGTACACGCCCTCGCCGTAGCGGGGTTCGGCGGCCACGATCTTGACGCCGGGAACCTGCTCACGCAGAAACCGCCCGGTGCCCATCAGCGTGCCGGTGGTGCCCAGGCCCGCGACGAAATGGGTGATACCGGGCAGATCGGCAAGCAGCTCGGGGCCGGTGCCGTGGTAGTGCGCGTCGGTGTTGGCCGGGTTGCCGTACTGGTACAGCATCACCCACGACGGGTTGGCCGCGGCCAGTTCCTTGGCGGTGGCCACCGCGGTGTTGGATCCGCCCTCGGCCGCCGAGTTGATGATCCGCGCGCCGTAGAGCTCGAGCAGCTGGCGCCGTTCCACCGAGGTGTTCTCGGGCATCACGCAGATCAGCCGATAGCCCTTGAGCCGGGCGGCCATCGCGAGCGAGATCCCGGTGTTGCCGCTGGTGGGTTCCAGGATCGTCGCGCCGGGCGTCAGCAGCCCGTCCGCCTCGGCCTGCTCGATCATCCGCAGCGCCGGCCGATCCTTGATCGATCCGGTCGGATTGCGGTCCTCAAGCTTGGCCCACAGCCGCACATGCGGGCCATCCGCGCCATCGCTCCAGCGCGGCGAGAGCCGCGCCAGACCGACCAGCGGCGTGTTACCCAGAGCCTGCAACAGCGAGTCGTAGCGCGTCATGCGCCCCGCTTACCCACCCGCCACGGCGGGCAGGATGGTGACCGAGTCGCCGTCGGCGATCTCGGTGTCCAGGCCGCCGGAGAAACGCACGTCCTCATCGTTGACGTAGATGTTCACGAAGCGGTGCAGCTTGCCGGTGTCGATCAGACGCTCGGAGATGCCCGAGTAGTTGGCTTCCAGGTCGCTGAGCACGGCGCCCAAGGTGTCGCCACTCGCCGAGACGCGCTTCTCGCCGCCGGTGTGGGGCCTAAGGATGGTCGGGATGGACACGGTGACGGCTCATACGGGCCTTTCTCCGGACGGGTCAGTACTGCTCGACGATATCGACAGGTTCTTCGGTGACCTCGCCGTCGACGATGCGGTAACTGCGCAGCTCGTGGCGCTCGGGATCGCGCGTGGACACCAGCACATAGTGCGCATCCGGTTCGCCGGCCAGCTGGACGTCGGTGCGGCTCGGGTACGCCTCGGTCGAGGTGTGGGAGTGGTAGATGACAACCGGCACCTCGCCGGCGTCGTCCAGCGCCCGCCACACCTTGAGCTGTTCGTGCGAGTCGAAGCGGTAGAACGTCGGCGAACGCTCGGCGTTGGCCATCGGAAGGTGGCGTTCGGGCCGATCGGAGCCCTCGGGGCCGGCCAATATTCCGCACGCTTCGTCGGGGTGGTCGCGGCGGGCGTGCGCAACCATCGCGTCCACCAGATCGGCGCGAATCGCCACCACCTCAATCGCTCCCTTTCCCGAATGCACCGGGCAACGTGTCGCGGTAAGTCGGTATTCCGGCGACCGACTCGGCCGCCAGCATGCCGACCAGCACCGCGCGGGCCAGGCAGTCCGCCGCCGCGGCGCCCACCTCGGTGACCAGCCGCGTCTCCGGAGACATCCCGGCGGGCGCGTCAGCCACCGGTGGCACCTCGACCGCCCCGGTGGCGAGCGCGAAAACCGTGTCGCCGTCCAGCGGGGTGTGCGATGGCCGCACGGTGCGGGCCAAGCCGTCCTGAGCGGCGATCGCGATGCGCCGGCACGCCGCCGAACTCAGCGCCGCGTCGGTCGCGACCACGGCGATCGTCGTATTGAGCGGATCCAGCGAAGAACGCAGCGCAGCGAGCGCGTCGATCTGGCCGGCAGGCGGAGGCGTCAGCGCGAACTCCTCGATCAATTCCGCCATCCAAGGCAGCCCGGTGGCCCGGTCCACGACATCGCCGACGGAGTTGACCACGACGACCGCGCCGACGGTGACGCCGCAGGGCAGCGTCGTCGACGACGTTCCGACACCACCCTTGAGTACACCGGCTCGCGCCCCCACCCCGGCGCCGACCGTACCGACGGCCATCTGGACGTCGGCGGCCTCGCACGCGGCGTAACCGAACTCCGCCGTCGGCCGGCAAGCCCAGCCGCCGACCGGCAGGTCAAAGATGACCGCGCCCGGCACGATGGGAACCAGGCCGCCATCCATCGCCAGGCCCCGCTCGTGTTCCTCCAGCCAGCGCATGACGCCGTCGGCGGCCGCCAAACCGTAGGCGCTGCCACCGGCGAGCAGCACCGCGTCGACGAACCGCACCGTGTTGGCCGGGTCCAGCAGATCCGTTTCGCGCGTGCCAGGTGCGCCGCCGCGGCAATCGACGGCGCCGACGGTGCCCGGCGGTGTCAGCACGACGGTGACGCCGCTGGCCCACCCGGCGCCCATGGACGCGTCGGGGTCCAGCCGATGGAATTGGCCGACGCGAATGCCGCCGACATCGGTGAGCGCGTTCATCCCACGGACTTGCCCATCAGCACCAGCACCAGGTACTCCTGCAGGACGGTCAGCCACTGGTAGACGTCGAAATGCGTGGCCATCGGATGCTCGATCGGCAGACGTTCGGGCCCGTCGGGGCCGATCTCGAGCATGACGCCCAGCGCCAGGCGAATGTCGTTGACGGCCGAGATCCAGGCGTTCGCCTGGTCCTCGGACAGCTCGAACCGTCCGCCGCTTTGCGGAACCGTATCCAATAACTGCTGTGCCGCAACACGTTTGGCGTCGATGATCTCCGGCTCGTGCAGACTGCGTAGTGCGGCGTTGAGACCCTCGGGTGTCTCGGTGCCGGCGTTCGAGGCATCTTCGTTGCGCGATCGGTAGAAATCGGGCAGCAGCCGGCGCAGCGTCGGATCCCCGGGAGGTTCCGAATTTCCGGTCTTGATTCCGGTGATCTCTTCGAGTTCGTCTGATGGCGAAGCGGATTCGCGTTCGTCGAGCAAGTCGATCAACGCGTTGACCAGGTTCTTGAGCAGGTCGGCCTCGTGCGCAGCCAAGGACGAACGGAAGCGGGGGCCGTCGGCGGTGTCGACCCGTTTCCATTTGCGCACAAGAAATCCCGAATACCCTCGAATTTCAGCGGTCCTGCTGCAGCGTCGCCCACAAACCGGCGGCGTGCAGCTTGGACACGTCGACTTCCATTGACTCGCGGCTACCGGCCGACACCACTGCCCTGCCTTCGTTGTGCACCTGCAGCATCAGTTTGGTGGCATGCGGTTCGCTGTAGCCGAACAGTTTCTGGAATACATACGTCACGTACGTCATCAAATTGACGGGATCGTCCCACACGATCGTGACCCAAGGACTGGCCGTGACCTCCACTGGAGCGGACTCGCGCTGTCCGGTGGTGCCGGGCTTGGCGGGCGCTGACGCAGCAACCATGACCTCCAGAATACCGAGCCGCCGGCTGCAAGCAGTTAGCCGTTACCGTTGGGAGAATGAGCGAGCCGGCCTTAGCTGGGCTGTTGACCGACAAGTACGAGCTGACCATGCTGGCCGCGGCGCTGCGCGACGGTGCCGCCGAGCGCCGGACCACGTTCGAACTGTTCGCCCGCCGGCTTCCGGAGGGGCGGCGCTACGGCGTGGTCGCGGGCACCGGGCGTTTGCTGGAAGCTTTGCCGCAGTTCAGGTTCGACGACGAAGCGGGTGAGTTGCTCGCGCAGTTCCTCGACCCTGACACCTTGCGTTATCTCCGCAGTTTCCGGTTCACCGGCGACATCGACGGCTACGCCGAAGGCGAGCTGTATTTTCCCGGCTCTCCGGTGCTGTCGGTGCGCGGCAGCTTCGCCGAATGCGTAGTGCTCGAAACGCTGGCGCTGTCGATCTTCAATCACGACACGGCCATCGCGTCGGCGGCGGCGCGGATGGTCAGTGCCGCCGGCGGACGCCCGCTGATCGAGATGGGATCACGCCGAACCCACGAACGTGCCGCCGTTGCCGCCGCCCGGGCCGCCTACATCGCCGGTTTCGCCGCGTCATCCAACCTGGAAGCCGGGCGTCGCTACGGAGTACCTACCGAAGGCACCGCCGCGCACGCATTCACCATGCTGCACACCGCCGACGATGGACCCGACGAGCTCGCGGCATTTCGCGCGCAGGTCGACGCGCTGGGTGTGGGTACCACGCTGCTGGTCGACACCTACGACGTGACAACCGGGGTGGCCAACGCCGTGGCAGCTGCCGGCGCGACGCTCGGGGCCGTGCGGCTGGACTCCGGTGAGCTCGGAATGCTGGCTCGCCAGGTACGTGAGCAGCTCGACCAGCTGGGCGCCACCCGCACCCGCATCGTGGTGTCCGGCGACCTCGACGAGTTCTCCATCGCCGCGCTGCGTGCCGAGCCGGTGGACAGTTACGGCGCCGGCACGTCGGTGGTGACCGGCTCGGGCGCACCGACCGCGGGCATGGTCTACAAGCTGGTCGAAGTCGACGGCATACCGGTGCAGAAACGCAGCAGCCACAAGGAATCCCACGGGGGGCGCAAGGAGGCGCTGCGACTGTCCCGCCCGACCGGCACGATCACCGAAGAGGTCGTATATCTGGCCGGCGATCCGCCCCCGGCCACCGAACCGTTCCGGCTGCTGAGCACGCCGCTGGTCCGCGGCGGCGAGGTGGTGGCCGGCACGGATCGCGCGGCCCTGGCCGCAGCCCGCGAACTGGTGGCCTCCGGCCTGCGCAGCCTGCCG
The DNA here is from genome assembly GCF_003112775.1 of Mycobacterium montefiorense. GTDB lineage: Bacteria > Actinomycetota > Actinomycetes > Mycobacteriales > Mycobacteriaceae > Mycobacterium > Mycobacterium montefiorense. The sequence goes on from NZ_BFCH01000021.1 coordinate 173,051, forward strand.
TGGGAGGGCCTGAAGCTGGCGCACGGCGACCCGGCAATTTCGACGGTACGTATCCGATAACGTCGACGACGTGTCGGAGTCCGTGCCCAAGCTGCTGGCCATCGCCGTGGCCGCGCTCGGCGGCAGCGAACGCAGCGGCCAGCTGGAGATGGCCGAGGCGGTCGCGCGAGCATTCGAAACCGGTGAGCACCTCGCCGTGCAGGCGGGCACCGGAACCGGCAAGTCGCTGGCGTACCTGATTCCCGCGATTGTGCGCGCAGTCGCCGACGAGATGCCGGTGGTGGTCTCGACGGCAACGATCGCCCTGCAGCGTCAACTTGTCGATCGCGACTTGCCGCGGCTGGCCGACTCACTGGCCGATGCGCTCCCGCATTCACCGCGGTTCGCGTTGCTCAAGGGTCGGCGAAACTATCTGTGCCTGAACAAAATTCACGGAGGCGTTCTAGGCTCCGCCGACGAGCCGGATGGCGACGAGGAACGGCCACAAGAGGAGCTCTTCAACCCGATGGCCGCCAGCGCGCTGGGCCGCGACGTGCAACGGCTTACCACCTGGGCCTCGACCACCGACTCGGGTGACCGCGACGATCTCAAACCCGGTGTGCCAGACCGATCCTGGGTGCAAGTCAGCGTCTCAGCGCGGGAATGCCTCGGGGTGGCCCGCTGCCCATTCGGCACGGAGTGCTTCTCCGAACGCGCACGCGGCCGCGCCGGCGTGGCGGATGTCGTCGTCACCAATCATGCCCTGCTGGCCATCGATGCCGTCTCTGAATCGACAGTGCTGCCCGAACATTCGCTGCTGGTGGTCGACGAAGCGCACGAGCTGGCCGACCGGGTGACATCGGTGGCCACCGCGGAGCTGACGTCGGCCGGCCTTGGTGTCGCCGCGCGGCGAATCGCTCGACTGGTGAATCCGGAGTTGATCCAGCGCCTGGAGGCGACGACCGCCACCTTCGCCGCGGCCATCCATGACGCCACCCCGGGCCGAATCGATCACCTCGACGACGAGATGGCGACCTACCTGCGAACGCTGCGCGACGTGGCCGGCGCGGCGCGGTCCGACATCGATACCACCAGCGACGCGAAGGCAGCCGCGGCGCGAGCGGAAGCCGTTGCGGCACTGAGCGAGATCACCGATACCGCATCGCGGATCCTGACGTCGTTCGGGCCCGCGATCCCCGATCGCACCGAAGTGGTCTGGCTGGACCACGAGGACAACCGGGGTACACCGCGACCGGTGCTGCGGGTAGCACCGCTGACGGTGGCCGGGTTGCTGCGCAACCACGTCTTCACGCGGTCGACGACCGTGCTGACCTCGGCCACGCTGACAGTCGGCGGTTCCTTCGACGCGATGGCCTCGGCATGGGGTCTGACCGGATCCGACGATAGTGCGGTCTACCCGCCGTGGCGCGGCCTCGACGTAGGCTCGCCATTTGAGCATACGAAGGCTGGAATCCTTTACGTGGCAGCGCATCTGCCGCCGCCAGGGCGCGACGGCACCGGCTCGGCCGAGCAGCTCGCAGAGATCGCCGAACTGATCACCGCCGCCGGCGGGCGCACCCTGGGCCTGTTCTCGTCGATGCGCGCCGCCCGGGCCGCCGCCGACGCGATGCGCGAACGGCTGTCCACCCCGGTGTTGTGTCAGGGCGACGACAGCACCTCGGCGTTGGTCGAACAGTTCAGCGCCGACGCCGAGACCTCGCTGTTCGGCACGCTGTCGCTATGGCAGGGCGTCGACGTGCCGGGACCGTCGCTGTCGTTGGTGCTGATCGATCGCATCCCGTTCCCCCGGCCGGACGACCCGCTGCTGGGTGCCCGGCAGCGCGCGGTGGCCGCTCGCGGCGGCAACGGCTTCATGGCCGTCGCGGCCAGCCATGCGGCGCTGCTGCTGGCGCAGGGTTCGGGTCGGCTGCTGCGCCGCATCACCGACCGTGGCGTGGTGGCAGTGCTCGACTCGCGGATGGCCACCGCCGGTTACAGCGGTTATCTGCGCGCGTCGCTGCCGCCGTTTTGGCAGACCACCAACACCGCGCAGGTTCGCGGTGCCTTGGAGCGGCTGCGGGTCGCTCCGGACGGCCTGCCCGCCTGACCCGGGCTATCGAGCCAATGCCACCAGGCCGAGTTCGTTGCCGGCCGCGAGCATCGGGTGATGCGGCAGCACCCGGACCGTGTAGCCGACCGCACCCGCCACCGGCAGCGAAGTCGTGGTCGAGAAGACCTGGTTGCCGCCTTCGGCGGTGCCGGTGTACGACATTTCGACGGTGACCGGGTCCAGCAGCGCGTCACCGGAATCGACCCGGCCCACCACCGCCTCCACCGTCACCTCGTCGGACGCGAGACCGGCCAGCTGCACGGTCGCGGTCAGGGTGAGCTTCGAGCCGAGCACCGGAGTATCAGGCAGACCGGTGGAGTCGACGTCGGTGATCGCAACCTTGGGCCACGCCCGCTCGGCGCGCCGCCGGTAGTCGGCCAGCTCACGCGCGGCGCCGAACGTGCCGTCGCCGGTGTCAGCGATGGTCTTGCGCAACGAATCGGCCGCCGGCAGGTAGTACTGCTCGACGTAGTCGCGCACCATCCGGGAAGCCAGCACCTTAGGCCCGAGCGTTCCCAAGGTGTGCCGCACCATTTCGATCCAGCGCGGCGGCACCCCGTGTTCGTTGCGTTCGTAGAACTTCGGCGCCACCGCTTGTTCCAGCAAGCCGTACAGCGCAGTGGATTCCAGCTCGTCACGACGGGCCTCGTCGCTGACGCCATCGGCCGACGGTATCTCCCAACCGTTTTCGCCGTCGTACCACTCGTCCCACCAACCGTCGCGGATGGACAGGTTCAGACCGCCGTTGAGCGCGCTCTTCATTCCCGATGTGCCGCAAGCCTCCAGCGGCCGCAGCGGGTTATTCAGCCAGACATCGCAGCCCCAATACAGCAGCCGGGCCATGGACATGTCGTAGTCGGGCAGAAAGGCGATGCGATGGCGCACCTCGGGCCGGTCGGCAAACCGCACCACTTGCTGGATCAGCGCCTTGCCCCCGTCGTCGGCCGGGTGTGACTTGCCGGCGACGATCAGCTGGATCGGCCGTTCCTCGTTGAGCAGCAGCTGTTCCAGACGGTCGGGGTCGCTCAGCATCAGCGTCAGCCGCTTGTACGTCGGTACTCGTCGAGCGAATCCGACAGTAAGCACATTAGGATCGAAAGCCGTTGCAATCCAACCTAATTCAGCGTCGGAAGCGCCGCGCTCCAGCCATGAGCGGCGCAGCCGGCACCGCACGTCCTCGACGAGAAGCGCGCGCAGCTGCGAACGGATCCACCACAGGTGGCCGGAGTCGACTTCGCGCACTCGCAGCCACACGCCCGGGTCGCTGAACGAGTCCGACCCGGCGAGCTCGCGGCCCAGCTGCAGCCACTGCGGCGCCGCCCAGGTGCGGGCGTGCACCCCGTTGGTGATCGACCCGATCGGCACCTCGGCACTGTCGAATCCCGGCCAGAGTTCGCTGAACATGGCCCGGCTTACCCGGCCGTGCAGTAACGAGACGCCGTTGGCACGCTGCGCGAGCCGTAAGCCCATGTGCGCCATGTTGAATTTGGTCTCGTCGTCCTCGGCGCCGAGCGCGAGCACCCGCTGGATCGGCACACCCGGTAGCAACGCGGGCTCGCGATCGTCGGGGGCCTCGGCCAAATGATCGTCGAAGTACTGCCGAATCATGTCGACCGGGAAGCGGTCGATGCCGGCGGGCACCGGCGTGTGGGTGGTTAACACGGTGGCCGATCGCACCACCGCCAAGGCAGTCTCGAAGTCCAATCCCGAATCGGTGATCAGTTCGCGAATGCGTTCCACGCCGAGAAACCCGGCGTGCCCCTCGTTCATGTGGAACACCTCGGGGGCGGGCAGGCCCTCGATCGCGGTGAACGCGCGAATGGCCCGCACCCCGCCGATGCCGGCCAGGATCTCCTGGCGCATCCGGTGTTCCTGGTCGCCGCCGTACAGCCGGTCAGTGACGCTGCGCAGCTCGTGCTCGTTCTCGGGGACGTCGGAATCCAGCAACAGCAGCGGAACCCGGCCCACCTGTGCCACCCAGATCCGCGCGGACAGGCGCGCGGAGTCAGGCAGGGTCAGGTCCACCAGCGCGGGATCCCCGGCGGCGTCGGTGAGCAATCGCAGCGGGAGTCCTTGCGGATCCAGCGATGGATACGTCTCGTTCTGCCAGCCTTCCGCAGTCAGCGACTGACGGAAATATCCGGAGCGGTAGTACAGGCCGACCGCGATCAGCGGCACGCCCAGATCGGACGCGGACTTGAGATGATCACCGGCAAGGATGCCCAGGCCACCCGAGTAGTTGGGCAGCACCTCGGCAACGCCGAACTCCATCGAGAAGTACGCGATACCGTCAGGCATCGCGATACCGGCGTCCTGCTGTTGCTGGTACCACAGCGGACGGCTCAGATAGTCGTTCAAGTCAGCGGACAGCTCGTCGAGCCAGCGCAGGAACTCCTCGTCGAGTGCTAACTCGTCGAGACGCGCCGGGTTGACCGCGCCCAGCATGGCCACCGGGTCCCTGCCGCAATTCGCCCACAGCTCCGAATCAATGCTCGCGAACAGGTCTTGCGTCGCCTTGTCCCAGGACCATCGCAAATTGATGGACAACTGTTCGAGTGCGGCGAGCCGCTCGGGCAGGTGGGCGCGGACGGTAAAGCGACGGAGGGCTATCACACATGACCACCTTACTGAGGATCGCCAGACTCGCAGGATCAGTGTCGACGGTTCGCCATTGGGCGTGTGTGACCTGACACTAGGGTGGGTACGGGTAGTTAATGGGGCCGCAAAGACGCTTCCCCAGCACAGGAACTTTCCCCACGAGACGATGTTTCTTCAGACGGCCATGCAGTCCGCGACGCAGCACAATCCGCGGTTTGCTCGCAGACAATCGGACGGAACGGAGTGGTGGTGCCCGGTCGTGTCGAGATCGATAACGTCGCACCCGTAATTTCCTGCGGCGCGTACCCCGCCAAAGCAGTGGTCGGAGAGACGGTCCCGGTCAGCGCCGCAGTGTGGCGAGAAGGCCACGACGCGGTGGCCGCAACCCTGGTAGTGCGCTACCTGGGACCGCGCTATCCGCAGGTCACCGAGACCCGCCGCGTCACGGCGGTCCAGGCGCCCGAAAAGCTGGCGTCCCCGCTGGACGGCAGGCCCGTCGAGCGAGTCAAACCGCAGCAGCTGCCGATGACGATGGGCCTCGAGCCTTACGTTTTCCACGGTCAGTTCACCCCCGACCGGGTTGGGCTATGGACCTACCGCGTGGACGGCTGGGGCGACCCAATCCACACCTGGCGGCACGGACTACTGGCCAAGCTGGACGCGGGCCAAGGCGAAAAGGAATTGTCCAACGATCTGCTGGTCGGTGCCGGGCTGTTCGAGCGAGCCGCGACCGGGGTGCCGCGCGCGAATCGCGATCCGCTGCTGGCGGCGGCGGCGGCGTTGCGAGCCTCCGGTGATCCGGTGACGCGTACCGCTTTGGCGCTGGCCCCCGAAATCGAGGAGATCCTGGACGGCTATCCGCTGCGGGAAATCGTCACCCGTGGCCAGCAGTACGGAGTCTGGGTGGATCGGCCGCTGGCTCGGTTCGGCTCCTGGTACGAGATGTTTCCGCGTTCGACCGGCGGCTGGGACGTCGACGGAAACCCCGTGCACGGCACCTTCGCCACGGCGGCCGCCGATCTTGGGCGCATTGCCGACATGGGATTCGACGTCGTGTATCTGCCACCGATTCATCCGATCGGCAAGGTGCACCGCAAGGGGCGCAACAACTCCCCCACCGCCGCTCCGACAGATGTGGGATCTCCCTGGGCAATCGGTAGCGACGAGGGCGGCCACGACGCCATTCATCCGGACCTGGGCACCATCGACGACTTCGACGAATTCGTAGCCGCGGCAAAAGATCTCGGTATGGAAGTCGCCCTGGACCTGGCACTGCAGTGCGCCCCGGATCATCCTTGGGCGCGTGAACACCGGCAGTGGTTCACCGAGTTGCCGGACGGCACCATCGCTTACGCGGAGAATCCGCCGAAGAAATACCAGGACATCTATCCGATCAACTTCGACAACGATCCGGCCGGCCTCTACGACGAAGTACTGCGCGTGGTCCGGCACTGGATTGAGCACGGCGTCAAGTTCTTTCGGGTTGACAACCCGCACACCAAGCCGCCCGACTTCTGGGCATGGCTGATCGCCCAAGTCAAGGACACCGATCCCGACGTGTTGTTCCTATCGGAGGCGTTCACCCCGCCGGCCCGGCAATACGGACTGGCCAAACTCGGCTTCACTCAGTCCTACAGCTACTTCACCTGGCGCACCGCCAAATGGGAACTCACCGAATTCGGCAACGACATCTCCGCCCTCGCCGACTTCCGGCGGCCGAATCTGTTCGTCAACACGCCGGACATCCTGCACGCCATACTGCAGCACAACGGTCCGGGCATGTTCGCCATCCGCGCCGTGCTGGCGGCCACTATGAGTCCGGCCTGGGGCATCTATTCGGGCTACGAGCTGTTCGAGCACCGCGCGGTACACGAGGGCAGCGAGGAATACCTCGACTCGGAGAAGTACGAGTTACGTCCGCGCGACTACGCCGGTGCGCTGCGCGAGGGTAGGTCGCTCGAACCATTCCTCACTCGTCTCAACGCAATTCGCCGGGTCCACCCCGCGCTGCAGCAGCTACGCACCATCTACTTCCATGGGGTCGACAACGATGCGTTGCTGGCCTTCAGTAAGTTCGACCCAGCAACCGGAGACTGCGTGTTGGTGGTGGTGACGCTCAACGCATTCGAGGCTGAGGAAAGCATGCTGTGGTTAGACATGGCGGCATTGGGTATGGAGTCCTATGAGCGGTTTTGGGTGCGCGATGAGATAACCGGCCAGGAATTCCAATGGGGGCAATCAAACTACGTACGCATCGATCCCGGACAGGCAGTCGCCCACATCATCAATATGCCACTCATCCCGCAGGATTCTCGAGACACGTTGCTGCGCAGGAGGTAACAGGGCCCGAAAGGGGACACAAGAGCATGAGCCGAACCGACAGCCGAACCGATCAACCCGCCAAGACGCACCTGGCGCCCGATCCGGGCGACTTGGCCCGGCTAGTGGCCGGCACCCACCACAACCCGCACAGTGTCCTGGGCGCCCACGAGTACGGCGACCACACGGTCATCCGGGCCTTCCGCCCACACGCGCAGGAAGTCGTCGCGGTGGTCGGTGACGACGAGTTCGCACTGCAGCACCTCGAATCCGGCTTGTTCGCCGTAGCGCTGCCGTTCGCGAACCTGATCGACTACCGGCTGCGGGTGGACTACGGCCCCGGCGCACACGCCACGGCAGACGCTTACCGCTTCCTGCCGACTTTGGGCGAGGTCGACCTGCACCTCTTCTCCGAGGGCCGCCACGAGCGACTCTGGGAAGTTCTCGGCGCTCATCCTCGCTCGTTCACCACGGCCGACGGCGTCGTCAACGGTGTCTCGTTCGCCGTGTGGGCACCTAATGCCAAGGGCATCAGCTTGATTGGCGAGTTCAACGGATGGACTGGAACCGAGGCGCCGATGCGGGTGCTGGGCTCCACTGGGGTGTGGGAACTGTTCTGGCCCGGGTTCCCGCCGGACGGACTGTACAAGTTCCGCGTGCACGGCGCCGACGGCGTCGTCACCGAACGGGCCGACCCGTTCGCCTTCGCCACTGAGGTGCCGCCACACACCGCTTCACGGGTGACGACGAGCAAGCACATCTGGACCGACGAAGACTGGATGACGCAGCGCGCGCAGCGTAATCCAGTGTTCGAGCCGATGAGCACCTACGAGGTACATCTCGGCTCGTGGCGACCCGGGCTCAGCTATCGTCAGCTCGCCACTGAACTGACGAATCATGTTGTCGAACACGGGTTTACCCACGTAGAGCTGTTGCCCGTGGCCGAGCATCCCTTCGCCCCGTCATGGGGCTACCAGGTCACGTCGTACTATGCGCCGACATCGCGATTCGGCACACCGGATGACTTTCGGGTGCTCGTCGATGCGCTGCACCAGGCCGGCATTGGCGTCATCGTGGACTGGGTCCCAGCGCACTTCCCCAAAGACGCATGGGCGTTGGGCCGCTTCGACGGCACACCGCTATACGAGCATTCCGACCCCAAACGCGGCGAGCAACTCGACTGGGGTACCTACGTTTTCGACTTCGGCCGCCGCGAGGTACGCAACTTCCTGGTCGCGAATGCGTTGTACTGGCTCGAGGAATACCATATCGACGGCTTACGGGTGGACGCCGTGGCGTCGATGCTGTACCTGGATTACTCGCGCCCCGAAGGCGGCTGGACGCCTAACATCTACGGCGGGCGAGAAAACCTCGAAGCGGTGCAGTTCCTGCAGGAGATGAACGCGACAGCCCACAAGGCCGCGCCGGGTATCGTCACGATCGCCGAGGAGTCGACGTCGTGGCCCGGTGTCACGCGGCCGACTACCCTTGGTGGCCTTGGCTTTTCGATGAAGTGGAACATGGGCTGGATGCACGACACGCTCGACTACATCAGCCGCGACCCAATCTACCGCAGCTTCCACCACCACGAGATGACGTTCTCGATGCTGTACGCGTTCAGCGAGAACTACGTGTTGCCGATCAGCCACGACGAGGTAGTGCACGGCAAGGGCACGCTGTGGGGCCGGATGCCGGGCAACAATCACGTCAAAGCCGCCGGGCTGCGCAGCCTGCTCGCCTATCAGTGGGCCCACCCCGGGAAGCAATTGCTGTTCATGGGACAGGAATTCGGCCAGCGCGCCGAGTGGTCTGAGCAGCGCGGTTTGGACTGGTGGCAGCTCGACGAGCAAGGGTTTTCCAACGGGGTGCTGCGTTTCGTGCGTGACCTCAACGCCATCTATCGCGACCACGCTGCGCTGTGGAGCCATGACACCACGCCCGAAGGCTATTCCTGGATCGACGCTAACGATTCCGGCAACAATGTGCTGAGTTTCCTGCGTTACGGCAAGGACGGCTCGGTGATGGCCTGCGTGTTCAACTTCGCGGGTGCGGAGCACAGCGGCTACCGGCTCGGCCTGCCCACCGCGGGCCGCTGGCGCGAGGTGCTCAACACCGACGCGACGGACTACAACGGTTCCGGAATCGGCAATCTCGGCGGTGTCGATGCGACCGAAGACCCGTGGCACGGCCGACCAGCCTCGGCGCAGCTGGTGTTGCCGCCCACATCGGCACTGTGGCTGGAACCCGAGTAATCAGTACAGCGCGTTGGCGAGGTTTCGCCGACCGACGACGACCTCGGGGTCGGCGGGATCGAACAGTTCGAACAACTCGATCAGCCGCGTTCGCACTTGGGTGCGGTCATCTCCAGATGTGCTGCGCACCAACGTGGTCAAGCGCTCGAACGCCGCGGTCACGTCCTGGTTGAGAATTTGCACGTCGGCTGCCGCGAAGGCGGCTTCGATGTCACCCGGAGCGGCATCGGCGACGGCCATCGCATCGGGACGTCGTGCGGTCGCACGCGTGAGGAAGTCGATCTGGCGGATCGCGGCTTTCGCCTCGACACTGTCCGGGTTGGTATTCAGCAACGCCTGGTAGGACTGCTTGGCCGCGTCGAAGTCACCGGCCTCGAGCTGCTGGCGAGCTTGATCCAGCGCCGGGTCTACTTCCTCATCGTCGCCGGAACTGGTTGCGCCCTTTAACTTTCCAGCCGTGGCCGACAGCAGTTGGTCGAGCCAGCGACGCAATTGATCGGCGGGCTGCGAGCCTTGGAAGCTGGACATAGGCTGACCGGCGGCCAGGGCGACGACCGTGGGGACCGCTTCGACGCCGAAAATCTGGGCCACTCTGGGCGCCACATCGACGTTGACCGTCGCCAGCGCCCATTTGCCGTCGTCCTGACCGGCCAGGACGGACAGCGTGTCAACCAGCTCGACGCATGCCTCGCTGCGCGGCGACCACAAAACGACCACGACGGGGACTTCGTCGGAGCGGATCAGCACTTCAGCTTCGAAATTGGCTTCGGTGACCTCTGTGGTGCCCGGCCCCCCGGGCGCTGGCCGGTCCGGCGCAGCACCGGCCGAAGCGCTCTGCTGAGCAGGCTGCTTAAGACCGGACAGGTCGACCGCACCAGCAAGCGCGGGCCCGATCGGTGGTCTCGGACGCGTCACGCCGACAAGTCTGTCATGCGCGCCGACTATCGATCCACCCGGTGGCGCGAGCGCTGCGGCGTCGGCAAGTTCGGCCGAAAATCCGCGGTTTTAGCGGCCCTGGTAGGCCCGTATGAGCAAAATCACAACTATCCCGGAACCCCGCCTTCCAGCAACGCTGACCAGTGGTCAGCCTCGGTTAGCCGGCCCGCAGAATCAGTGCGTCGCCCTGACCGCCGGCCCCACACAGCGCCGCAACGCCGTAACCCGAGCCGCGACGCGCCAGTTCCAGCGCCACGTGCAGCGTGATCCGGGCACCCGACATGCCGATGGGGTGTCCCACCGCGATCGCACCGCCGTTGACGTTGACCATCTCCGGGCTGACCCCCAGTTCGCGCGTGGAGGCCAGCGCTACCGCGGCGAACGCCTCGTTGATCTCGATGACGTCGAGCTGGTCGACCGAGATGCCTTCGCGGTTGAGTGCCTTCTTGATCGCGTTGGCCGGCTGCGATTGCAGTGTCGAGTCGGGTCCAGCCACGACTCCGTGGGCGCCGATCTCGACCAGCCACGACAGCCCCAACTCCTGCGCCTTCTCCTTGTTCATCACCACGACCGCGGCGGCCCCGTCGGAGATCTGCGATGCCGAGCCCGCGGTGATCGTGCCATCGCGGCGAAATGCCGGCTTCAGACCGGCCAGCGAATCGGCGGTGGTGTTTGCCCGAATCCCCTCGTCCTCGCTGAACTGCAGCGGGTCGCCTTTGCGCTGCGGGATGTTCACGGGCACCACTTCATCGGTGAAGACGCCATCCTTCCACGCTGCGGCCGCCTTTTGATGCGACTGTGCAGCGAACTCGTCCTGCTCGGCGCGGGTGAACTTGTCGACGTCGTTGCGCTGCTCGGTCAGCGCCCCCATCGGCTGGTCGGTGAACACATCGTGCAGGCCGTCGTAGGCCATATGGTCGAGCACCGTCACGTCCCCGTACTTGTAGCCGGCCCGGCTGTCCATCAGCAAATGGGGTGCCTTCGTCATAGACTCCTGGCCACCGGCCACCACCACGTTGAACTCCCCGGCGCGAATCAGCTGGTCAGCGAGTGCAATGGCGTCGATGCCGGACAGGCACATTTTGTTGATGCTCAACGCCGGCACGTCCCAGCCGATGCCGGCCGCTACCGCCGACTGCCGGGCGGGCATCTGGCCGGCCCCGGCGGTCAGCACCTGGCCCATGATCACGTACTGGACCGCAGAGGCCGGGACGTTAGCCTTCTCCAGCGCACCGGCGATCGCGATCGCACCGAGATCGCTGGCCGAGAAATCCTTCAGCGAACCCATCAACTTGCCGATCGGGGTCCGTGCTCCAGCAACGATCACCGATGTCGTCATAACAACCTCCTAGCGACGCATGGACGGCCGATTCGGCCTCCCGGGGAAGCGCAATCTTTGCCGCCAGGTTACCTTTATGTGATGACGACCGATCAAGTTGACGCCCGTCAAATCCTGGCCACCTCGCTGGTGACTGCGATCGATCACGTCGGCATCGCAGTCGCCGACCTCGACGCCGCCATCGCCTGGTACCACGACACCCTCGGCATGGTCTTGGTGCACGAGGAAGTCAACGAGGACCAGGGAATCCGCGAAGCCATGATCGCCGTGCAGGATGGCGAGCCGGGCACCGCACAGATCCAGTTGATGGCCCCGATCGACGAGTCCTCGACGATCGCGAAATTCCTGGACAAGCGCGGACCTGGCATCCAGCAGATGGCCGTCCGGGTCAGCGACCTGGACGCCCTGAGCGAGCAACTGCGTTCGCAAGGTGTTCGACTGGTCTACGAGGCACCGCGGCGTGGCACAGCGAACTCGCGGATCAACTTCATCCACCCCAAGGACGGCGGCGGGGTGCTGATCGAGCTGGTCGAGCAGGCTTCCTAGCCGCTCACCAAATTCACGACCATTTTCGGGTCGGGCTGCGGTTTGCCCGATTGGTCCAGCACGGCGTGTGCCAATGCCGCCGGTCATCTTCTCTTGTTTGCAGTCCGCCTCCGGCTGAGTCCGCCAGCCACACCACCAGATGCGCGACACCGGAACGGATTTCGTGGTCGCAGCCCGGGCATCGATAGGTCTTGACGGCACGCGCACCGGCGACTGGGCGCACTTCGTAGTCGTGACCATCAGGCCCGGCTTCCACCCGACGCTGGGCCGGCGACAGCGAGGGCAGCTGTTGCCGGCGTGGCGGTGTGCGGCGCCGAGCCATACCGGAGAGTCTAATCCGGCAAATCAGAACAGCCGGTACTCGTCGCTGTCCATTCCCCGCATTTTGTCGTAATCCAATGTGAGGCAACGAATTCCGCGATCAGTGGCCAAAGTTCGCGCCTGCGGTTTAATCTGCTGCGCGGCGAACACTCCCTTGACCGGCGCAAGAACGCTGTCGCGATTCAGCAATTCGAGGTAGCGGGTGAGCTGCTCCACGCCGTCGATCTCGCCGCGGCGCTTGATCTCCACCGCAACCGAGCCACCGTGAGCGTCGCGGCACAACAGGTCGACGGGGCCGATCGCGGTCATGTACTCGCGGCGCACCAACGTATATCCGTCACCCAGCAGCCCGACGTGTTCGGCGAGCAGTGCCTGCAGGTGAGCCTCCACGCCGTCCTTGACCAACCCGGGGTCGACGCCCAGCTCGTGGCTGGAGTCGTGCTCGATCTCCTCGACGGTGATCCGCAGCTGTTCGCCCGCCTTGTTTTCCACCACCCAGACCGGCGTCTCGCCATTGACCTCGTCGGTCAACCAGCACGGCGGACTCATCCAGTTCAACGGTTTGTAGGCGCGATCGTCGGCGTGCACGCTGACCGATCCATCGGCCTTGAAGAGCAACAACCTACGCGCCGACGGCAAATGCGCGGTGAGCCGTCCAACGTAGTCGACGGTGCACTGGGCGATCACTAGACGCACCCGACTCACCTTAGAGCGTCGTCAACGAATTAGGCTGACGCCACCATGTCGGCCAATCAGAGCGTGGCGCAGCGCTTGGGCCGGGTGCTCGAGAGGGTGACTCGTCAGAGCGGCCGGCTGTCGGAGACGTCCGCGTACGGTTCGCTGTTGCTTGGCCGGGTGTCCGAGAGCCAGACCCGCCGACGAGTGCGCATCCAGATCATCCTGACCGTCTTCATCCTCGTGACGAACCTGATCGGGATCGGCGTCGCGCTGTTACTGCTGGGCGTCGCGCTGCCGTCGCCGAGTATTTTCGATGCACCGACGTGGATCACCTGGGCGGTCGCGCCCGGATACATCGCCGTCGCGCTGGCGCTGGGGACCTACTGGATCACCCACCGGACAATGACGGCCCTGCGGTGGGCGATCGAAGAGCGCAAGCCGACCCTCGACGACGAACGCAACACCTTCCTGGTGCCGTTCTGGCTGGCGATCGGGGTGCTCATTCTGTGGGGAATCGGGACCGCATTGTTGACCACGCTCTACGGGCTGACGAACAGCCTGTTCATCCCGATCGTGGGCTTCTCGGTGGGGATCTGTGGCATTTTGGTGTCCACCGCGTGCTACCTGTTCACCGAGTTCGCGTTGCGGCCGGTGGCGGCCCAGGCACTCGAGGCCGGACGCGCGCCACAGCGGCTGGCGCCGGGCATCATGGGCCGGACCCTGACGGTGTGGCTGCTCGGCTCCGGCGTGCCGGTGCTCGGCATCGCGCTGATCGCGTTCTTTGCCCTGGCGCTGGGCAATTTAAGCGAGACCCAATTGAGTGTGGCGGTGCTGGTCGTGTCGAGCGCCGCGCTGATCTTCGGCTTCGTGCTGATGTGGATCCTGTCCTGGCTGACGGCCACCCCCGTGCGGGTGGTGCGCGCGGCGCTGCGGCGCGTCGAGCAGGGCGATCTGCGAGGCGATCTGGTGGTGTTCGACGGCACCGAGCTCGGTGAGCTGCAGCGCGGGTTCAACGCGATGGTCGACGGCCTACGCGAACGTGAACGTGTCCGCGACCTGTTCGGCCGCCACGTCGGGCGCGAAGTCGCTCTGGCCGCCGAACGCGAGAAGCCGCAACTGGGCGGCGAGGAGCGCCACGTCGCAGTCGTCTTCATCGATATCGTCGGCTCCACGCAATTGGTGACCAGCCAACCGCCAACCGAGGTCGTTCAAATACTCAATCGCTTCTTCGCGATCGTCGTCGAGGAAGTCGACCAGCACCACGGACTGGTCAACAAGTTCGAAGGCGACGCATCGCTGGCCATCTTCGGCGCGCCGAATCGCCTCGACTGTCCCGAAGGCGAGGCGCTGGCCGCGGCACGCGCCATCTGCGAGCGGATGGCGCGTGAGATGTCCGAGCTGGAGGCCGGCATCGGCGTGGCGGCCGGACAGGTCGTCGCCGGCAACGTCGGCGCCAAGGAACGGTTCGAATACACCGTGATCGGCGAACCGGTCAACGAGGCGGCCCGGCTGTGCGAGCTGGCCAAGTCACATCCGGGTGGATTGCTGGCGACCGCGAACACCATCGGGGGGGCGAGCGAAAGTGAGCGTGCCCGTTGGTCTTTGGGTGAGACGGTGACACTGCGCGGGTACGACCACCCGACTCGGCTGGCCTCGCCCCAACGCGCCGAATAGTCGTCGTAGTTTCGTGGCCACACTCGTCGCCTTTCACGCCCACCCCGACGACGAGGTGGTCCTCACCGGCGGAACCCTCGCCGGGGCGGTGGCAGCGGGGCACCGGGTAATCCTGGTCACCGCGACCGACGGGCGCATAGCCGACGAATCCGACCAGAGAATGCATGAATTACGTTCGAGCGCAAGCATTCTCGGTGTGCATCGGGTGGTGTGCCTTGGCTACGCGGACAGTGGCTTCGGGCCGACCTTCTACCCCGATCCGCCCGGTCGGGTCAGGTTCGGGCGGGCGGAGGTCGAAACGGCGGCACAGCAGCTGGCCGCCATACTTCGCGACGAGGACGCACAGCTGCTGCTGACCTATCAGCGCAACGGCGGGTACGGCCACCGGGACCATGTTCAGGTCCATCATGTCGGCAAGCGTGCCGCCGAGTTGGCCGCGACTCCGCAGGTTCTGGAGGTGACGATGCCACGCGAATTACTGCGTCGCGTGGGCAATCTTTGTCGCCTGCTACGCGTTCCGCCGCCCTACCCATCCGACACGATTCACACCGCATATGCCCCGCGGGCGACGATCACCCACCGGATCGACGTCCGTAAGTTCGCACGACAAAAACGAGATGCGTTCGCCGCCCATCGCTCACAGATCGGCAGCGGACCGGGCGCGCGTTTGTTCGGGCTGCTGATGGTGCTGCCACCCCAGGTGTTCGGACTGGTCTTCAGCCACGAATGGTTCGTCGACCCGGAGGCGCCGCCTGGCACCATGCGCCGCAATATCTTTGACGCGCCCGCTCGAGGTGGGTGTGACTAGGACGACTGGTGGCGAAGGTGTGCCCGCAGAGCCGAGGTGATCTCGGCAACCGCCGAGGCGCAGGCGCCCCCGAGAGCATCGAATTGGCCGAAGCCGTGAATCAATGAACCGAATCGGCGTAGATCAACAACGTTGCCCGCCGCTTCGAGCGCCGCCGCGTAGGACTCGCCCTCGTCGCGCAGCGGGTCAAACCCGGCCGTAGCCACGATGGCCGGCGGCAAGCCGGTGAGGTTTTCGCCGCGCAGCGGGCAGACTCGAGGATCGGCGGCGTCCACGCCACTACCGTCCAGGTAATACGAACTCATCAGAGCGAGGTCTCTCGCGGTCAAAAGGAAGCCCTCCGCGAACAGCTTTCGCGAGGCAGTATCGGCGCCCAGATCGATTACCGGATAGAGCAGCAGCTGAAGTGCCGGCGAGATACCGTCGTCGCGAGCTTGGTGCGCGACGACGGCGGCCAGGTTGCCACCCGCGCTGTCGCCACCGACGCAGATCTTACCGGGATCGGCTTGTAGGTCGTCGACATGCGAAACGGCCCATCGATAGACCGCATAGCAATCCTCTAGCCCGGCGGGCGCGGGGTGCTCGGGAGCAAGTCGGTAATCGACTGACAGCACCTGGACCCCGGCGTCGCGACATATCAATCGGCAGAGCCTGTCATGCGTGTCAAGATCGCAGAAGATGAAGGCGCCACCGTGGTAGAACACCAACAATGGGGCCCGGCCGGCCTGCTCGGATCGGTAATGCCTTGCGGCGATGGGACCTTCAGCGCCCGGTATGGTCAAATCGTTGACGACAATGCCCGCAATCGGATTGCGATTGAACGGTGCGATCGTCTCGCGGACGTTCTTGCGTACGACAGCCGGCCGATCCCCGTCGGTGAGGTTTTCCAGTCCCATCGCTTTGCGCGCAGCCAGCATTATCTGCAGGGTAGGGTCGAGCACGTTGCCGTCAATTGTGGTCGCCCGCCGGCCTATCAGCATTCGCTTCGCACGGTCTGGTATCAGCGGTAAGGCCCTGGCACCGAAGCTGTTTCCCGCGGAGTTGACCGCTGCCATCACTCTGGAATTGGGTTCTAGCATTTGACGCACGCTCCCCGGATCTTTTAGGTTCTTTCCGCGCTCGGATATCGCATCCGTTGCCCAGACTCCAATAGTGCGGCACCGGGACGCAAGCTATCGGCCGTAGCGCGCACCATTTCGGCCATATTGCGAACGCGCTGAACTACCCTCACGTCGTCATCGACTTGGTAGCGCCAAACTACTAGGACAAACTGCGAACCCGTACCGGCACAGCCTCTTTCACCAGTGACGTCACCAGTAGCAGCGCAAAGATCAGCAGCGTTCCGACAAACCAGACCGTGACTGGCCAGCCACCCACGCTGTAGACGACCCCGCCCAACACCCCGGCTACCGACCCACCGAGGTAGTAGCTGAACAAGTACAGCGCCGACGCCTCGGCACGATCCCGAAGTGCCACGGCACCCACCCATCCACTGGCAACCGCGTGTGCGGCGAAGAATCCGCCGGTGAAGACCGCGGTTCCGAGCACGATCACCGGCAATGCATTCGAAAGCGTCGTCAGCAGCCCTGCCACCATGCTCGGCAAGGCGATACCGAGCACCAGCGCGCGCCCCCTACGGTCGGCGAACCGCCCCGCGGCGACCGAGGCCCAGGTGCCCACCAGATACAGCAGGAACAACAGGCCCACGATCGACGGCGCCAACCCGAACGGCGCGGCGGCCAGTCGATAGCCGAGGTAGTTGTACACGGTGACGAATCCACCCATCAGCGTAAAGGCCAAGGCAAAAAGCCTGAGCAACACCGGATTTCGCAGATGCACGAGAAGATTCTGCGTGGTCGCCCGCATGCTCACCGTCTTCGGCGTAAAGAACTGGGACCGGGGCACCAGCACGGCGAACACCAGCGTGGCGACCAGAGTCGCCAACGAGCACACCAACAGCGCGACCCGCCAGTTGCTGACCTCGAGCACCAGCGCCGGGATGATCCGACCGGCGCAGCCGCCAATCGTCGTCCCGGCGATGTAGCGCCCCATCGCCGATCCCAACGATGACGCGTGCACCTCTTCGGCGAGAAACGCCATTGCGACCGCGGGTATCCCGGCGAGTGCGACGCCCTGCAATGCCCGTCCGACCAGCAGAACGCCGAGCGTGGGACTGAACGGCAGCAGCAATCCGATCACGCTGGAGGTGATTCCCGAGATCAGCATCACGGTGATGCGCCCGTACCGCTCGGAGAGCACGCTTGCCGGAACCACAAACAGTGCCAGCATGCCGGTGGTGAGCGAGACCGTCAGCGCCGAGGTGGCCGGGGAGATCCGGTAGTACGCCGACAGGGCGGGAAGCAGCGCCTGGGTGCAGTACATCGCGGCAAAACTGGCCAGCCCGGTGCCGCACAGTGCCGCGGTGACTCGCCGATATCCGCTGCTGCCGGCGTAGTGCGCGGTGGGAGTGGCCGCGAGCTGTGTCATAGCAATGATGCTCCGCGACGGCCGATTGAATCGGAAATGCATTATTTTTGAAACTATGATGCTATTACGGCATAAGTAGAGGTGGTAGACATGGCCGATGGGGACTACGAGTGGTTCCTCACACTCGCCGAACTTCAACATGTGACCGCGGCGGCTCAACAACTTCATATCGGGCAGCCGACACTGACCCGGATGCTGGCGCGCTTGGAACGGCGGCTGGGGGTGGCGCTGTTCGATCGCCGCGGCCGGCGACTCTCGCTGAGCACCTATGGCCGGATCTTCTACGAGCACGCTCGCCGGGCCCAATTGGAGCTCGATTCGGCCAGGCGCGAAATCGAGGACCTGAACAACCCCGCCGCCGGCGAGATCCGGCTCGGCTTCTTGAGTTCGTTCGGATCGATCGTCGTGCCTCGCCTGATCGCGTCCTTCACACAGGTGTCACCACGCGTGACGTTCACACTCGAGGAGGGCGCTTCCGAGGTCATCAACGATCGCGCGCTGGCGGGCGTCATCGACGTCGGAGTGGTTTCGCCTAGGCCGAAGACGTCAACTCTGGCTTGGCGCAGCCTGTTTCGCCAGCGCCTTGGCGTCGCCGTCCCCCACGATCACCCGCTGACAAGCATGCCGACGGTGTCCATGACAGACCTGGCCGACGAGCCCTTCGTTGCCATGCATCCGGGATACGGCATGCGTCAATTGCTCGACGAACTTTGTGTCGCAGCGCAATTCCAGCCACGCATCGTGATGGAATCGGCGAATCTGACCACCACCGCCGGGCTGGTGGCCGCCGGCCTGGGCATCAGCCTGACACCGATCGACGGCAGCGAGCGTGCGCCCGGTGTCAGCGTGCTGCGCCTGGCCGACGCCGACGCGTACCGCGACATCGGGATGATCTGGGATTCGGCTCGGCCGTTGTCCCGCGCCGCCCGGGACTTCGTCGCTGCCGCTGCGCCCGCCTAGCTGGCGGGACCGCCCGGCTACCCGAAAGAGGTTTTCGCCGAGACCATCTCGGACATCACTGAAATCCGGGAAGCCAAACGACACGTCGGTGCCAGCCGACGCGTTATGGCCGCGCGCAAAACTCGAAAACGCTTGGAATACTGCAAGTTCGACACCCCGGCGCTGCACAGACCGAGGCTTCCACCCGAAACCCTCCCCCGAGTTAGTGGAGCCTGCCCTAACCATTGGTACCGTATCGTCATCGACTTCGCAACCCCCCGACTACGTCGGGCAACGTACAGCCAGCGAGTTTGCTTTGAACTGAACGCATTTCGCTCACAGAATCTAAATCAACCTTCTATTATTGAGCCTAGCCTTACCTAAACATCTTGTGTAGCGTGGCTCGCCATGAACTCAGCTACCTCGTCGAGGCCTCCTTCCGTCAACGAAACTTTGATTGTCATCCTGCGTGAAGATCTCGATCTCAGAGTCGAATCTGTCACTGCAACAACACGACTCATTGACGATCTAGGGATGGACTCGGTGGCCTTCGCGGCCGGACTGGTCGCGATCGAGGACCGGTTGGGCGTGCAATTGACTGAGGAAGACATCCTGACCTGCAACACCGTGGCCGACCTGCAGGTCGCGATCAACACCAAAGCATCAGCGTGAGCCCGCTCGCGAGCGCGATGCGAAGCGCGATGACACAGTCCGCACACGATCTGGTGGTGCTGGACAAGGAAACCGACACGTGGACACGCCGACCCTGGACCGAAGTGCACGGCATAGCGGAAAGCATTGCGACGCGCATACTTCGACAGGATCGCCTCGGAGCAATCGGTCTCGTCGGCGAGCCGACGGTCGAATTCATCGCGGCAATCCAAGCCGCATGGCTGGCCGGGGCGGCGGTGTCGATCCTTCCGCGGCCGCGCCGCGGCGCCGACCCGCAGGATTGGGCAAAGGCCACCCTGGACCGATTCTCGGGAATCGGCGTCAGCACGGTGCTCAGCCATGGAAGTGCGTTGGAGATACTGCGCGGCAGCGAGTCCGGGCCGGACGTCCTTGACCTCACCGCAGCAGCGCGCACCTCGACATCCACATCCCTTACTCTTCAACCCGATTCGGATGCGGCGATCCTACAAGGCACGGCGGGGTCGACCGGCAATCCGCGCACCGCGGTGCTGTCGCCGTCCGCTGCGCTCAACAATCTGCGTGGCCTCATCCAACGGCTGCAACTCGACGCGGCCCACGACCGCGGCTGCTCCTGGGTACCGATCTATCACGACATGGGACTCATATTCGCGTTGTCGTGTGCACTGAGCGGAATTCCTTTGTGGCTGGCCCCGACCGGTGCGTTCTCGGCAGCACCGCTTCGGTGGGTTGACTGGCTGTCGGACAGCAAGGCCACTTACACCGCCGGTCCCAACTTTGGATACTCCGTGATCGGCCGGTACTCCCGCAGCATTTCCAATGTCGATCTCGGGGCGTTGCGCATCGCGATCAACGGGGGCGAGCCGGTCGATTGCGACGGATTCGAACAGTTCGTTACGGCCATGGCACCCTTTGGTTTCCGTTCTTCGGCAGCGACCCCGGCATACGGAATGGCTGAGTCCACCTGCGCGGTGACGATGCCCGCGCGTGGGGACGGTTTGCGAATCGACGAGCGGACCCAGGGCGGCGCCACCCAGCAGTATGCCCTGCTGGGTGAGCCCATCGAAGGCACCCAATTGCGTATCGGCCAGGCGCAGGACGGATTTGACGATAGCGTCGGAGAGGTCGAGATCCGCGGTTCCTCGATGATGACGCACTACCTCGGCCAGGAGCCAATTCACGCCGACAGTCAGGGAGAGTGGTTTCGCACCGGAGACATCGGCTATCTCGTTGACGGTTCGTTGGTGATCTGTGGTCGATCCAAGGAGGTCATCACGATCGCCGGACGGAACATCTTTCCCACCGAGATCGAACAGGTCGCGGGGCAAGTCGACGGCGTTCGGCAGGGCGCCGTGGTCGCCGTCGGTTCCAAATCCGGTGCCGCCCAATCTCGGCTGCTCATCGCGGCCGAGTTCGTGGGGTCAGATCACGATGTCACCCGTAGCTCCGTCATCAAACGAGTCGTGTCCGTTTGCGGGGTGACGCCGTCCGATGTCGTGTTGATGGAGCCCGGCACGCTGCCCAGGACCTCCTCCGGAAAGCTGCGGAGGCTGGAGGTGCGCAGCGCGATAGAGGCCGCGCGATGAGCCGGACCTCATGGAGTGGAGGGCCGCCAGAGCTGCAGCGTGGTGCGCGCGCCCGCGGGCAGCTCGAGAATTTCGATGGGCGTGTCGTCGGGGTCGTAGACGAAGAACATTCGCACACCGCCGATGTCGACAACCGGCTCGGTGCGCACATCCGGATGCCGGCTCCGCAGGCTCGCGTAGGTGTCGTCGAGATCGGCGACGCGAAACGAGATGTTGGTGTAGCCGCGGTGCGGGCCGGCGGGCCGGCGGGTACATCGCCCAGGAAAAGCAACTCGATCATCACTCCCCCGATCAGTCCACCGACCATGCGACCCTCCTTTGCCGCGCCGCCGGTCACGGCGTCAAGTCCGCCGCCCTCGAGTTCGACATCGAAGACGACGTCGATGCCCAGCACCGCGGTGTAGAACGCCAACGAGTTCTCCATGTCGGAGACGCCGATGCAGACGTGGGAGAAGTTCTCGACGGCGATGGGTCTCGGCTGGGTCATGCGGACTCCTTCGGGGTGCTTCCCGTGGTGCGTTAACTCGACTTCACCGTTTTCATCGCAATCTGAGAGCGAATTCTCGATATCCCGGGCAGGGCCGCCAGCTTGTCCGCATACAGCTTCTCGTAGTCGGCCAGATCGGCGGCCGCGATCAGCAATACGTAATCGGGTGTGCCCATCATGCGGCGGCATTCGACGATCTCCGGAAGCGCCACGACTGCGTTTTCGAATGCTTGAATCGCGGCCGACTCGATCGGCCCCAAGTCGACATATGCCGTCACCTTGAACCCTCGCCCGAACGCATCATCGTTGATGATCGCGCGGTAGCCCCGAATCACGCCGTCCTGCTCCAAGTTTCGGACTCGCCGCAGGCACGAGGAAGGACTGAGGCCCACCCGCGTGGCCAGCTCGAGGTTTGACAACCGTCCATCCGCGGACAGATGGCGGATTATTTCATGATCCACTGCATCCATGAAATTTTATTCTAGGTAATCTGTATTGTCTGGTCAAATTTGGTGCCAAATTCGGTATCGCCTCGAATATACTTGATATCGCAGATCTCCGGCCGGCAATGACGCCACGGGCAGATTCATCAGTGAACCGAGTCAAAGCAAAAGGTCGGTAAAGTGAGCGATTCCTTGGACCGCGGTAGCGGAATGAATGGTGCCGAGAGCCTGGTGCGCACACTCATAAATTGCGGTATTGACACCTGCTTCGCCAATCCGGGCACCTCCGAAATGCATTTCGTCGGCGCTCTCGACAGGATCGACGGGATACGTCCGGTGCTCGGGCTCTTCGAAGGCGTTGTGACCGGCGCCGCGGACGGCTATGCGCGCATGGCCGACAAGCCAGCGGCAACGCTGCTGCATTTGGGCCCCGGACTTGGCAACGGTTTGGCCAATCTGCACAATGCGCGCAAGGCGCAGTCGCCGGTCGTCAACATCGTGGGAAACCACGCTACCGAGCACCAGCGGTTCGAGGCTCCATTGACGTCGGACGTCGAAGCCTTCGCCCGGACGGTCTCGCATTGGGTTCATACGTCGAAGAATTCGCAGCTGGTTGCCGCCGATGCGGCTCGTGCGGTTCAGGCCGCCCGGCAAGCACCCGGTCAGATCGCGACCCTGGTCCTGCCCGCTGACACCGCATGGACCGCCGCCGAGCGGCCAGCGGCCATGCCGGATGTCATTGGGCCGTCGCAGGTTTGCGACGATGCGGTCCGTCAGGTGGCAAAATTGCTTTCGGCGCGGCCGGGAAAGTCCGCATTTCTCCTGCGGGGCAACGCTTTGCGGGGACGCGGACTCTTGGCTGCCGGCCGGTTAGCAGCCTCCGTGGACGCCCGGCTCATATGCGACACCTTCAGCCCGCGGATCGAAAAGGGTGCCGGCCGCGTCATGGTGGAGAGGCTGCCGTACCGACCGGCGGATGCACTCACGTTCCTGAGCGGCATCGAGCATCTCATCCTGGTGGGTTCGCAAGCGCCAATTGCGTTTTTCGCGTATCCCGATCAGGCCATCGAACTCACTCCGAGTGGCTGCGTGCCCACCGTCCTCGCACACCCACATGAGGATGCGACCTCGGCTCTGGAGCAGCTGGCCAATCTGCTTGGCGGCGAAGATTACTCGGCGACCGTTGCTATCGGCAACGCACCCGAGCTGCCCACCACGGCGACGCTGACTGCCGACTCGATCATGCAGACGGTTGCCCACTATCTGCCGGAGGGGGCGATCATCAGTGACGAGAGCCTGACGTCCGGATTCGGGCGTCCGTACTCCTACCTGAATTCAGCTGCGGCGCACGACCATCTGCACTTAACCGGCGGTTCGATCGGTCAAGGTATTCCGCTGGCGACGGGTGCGGCAATCGCGTGCCCCGATCGCAAGGTGGTGAACCTCGAAGGTGACGGCAGTGGCCTCTATACCCTCCAGGCGTTGTGGACACAGGCACGCGAGCGGCTAGATATCACAACCATCATCTACGCCAACCGTTCCTACAAGGTTCTCAATGAAGAACACCAGATCGTCGGAGCCAAACATCCCGGCCCAAAGGCCGCAGCGATGTTCGATTTGGATAACCCGCAGATTGATTGGGTCGGCATGGCCGAAAGTATGGGAGTCGAAGCCTCACGTGTCACAGACGCGATGAGTTTGGCGGTCGCGGTCAAGTCCGCCTTCGCTGATCATGGCCCGCGGCTGATCGAGGCCGTCATCTGACCTGTTCATCCACGATGATGTCGCTTTTCCGCCAGTCTTGTCGGTGGATAGGTGTAACTGTGGAAGCGTGCATGACGATTTCGAACGCTGCTACCGGGCGGTCCAATCCAAGGAAGCCCGGTTCGACGGCTGGTTCGTCACCGCCGTACTGACCACCCGGATCTACTGCCGGCCCAGTTGCCCCGTGCGACCGCCGTTCGCTCGTAACGTGCGGTTCTATCCGACGGCGGCGGCTGCGCAACGGGTGGGTTTCCGAGCGTGCAAGCGATGCCGCCCGGACGCCTCCCCGGGTTCTCCCGAGTGGAATGTGCGCGGCGACGTCGTTGCGCGGGCCATGCGGCTGATCGCCGATGGCACGGTAGACCGCGACGGAGTGGCCGGACTGGCCGCCCATCTCGGGTACACCACCCGACAACTGGAACGGCTGTTGCAGGCAGAAGTCGGCGCCGGTCCGCTCGCGCTGGCTCGCGCGCAACGAGGCCAGACCGCCCGGCTGCTAATCGAGAGCACGGACCTGCCGTTCGGTGATGTCGCGTTCGCCGCCGGCTTTTCCAGCATCCGCCAGTTCAACGACACCGTGCGCCTGGTGTTCGAAAGCACTCCGACCGCCTTGCGCAGACGCGCGGCGGCCCGATTCGGATCGAAGCCGACTTCGCCTGGGACAGTGAGCCTTCGGCTGCCGGTGCGCACACCATTCGCTTACCAGGGAGTCTTTGGCCATCTGGCCGCGGGCGCGGTCCCTGGCTGCGAGGAAGTGCGCGACGGCGCGTATCGGCGCAGCCTGCGGCTCCCCTTCGGCAACGCGGTGGTCGCGCTGACGCCAGCCGTCGATCACGTCCGCTGCCTGCTCGTGCTCGACGACTTCCGCGATCTCACGACTGCGATCGCCCGCTGCCGGCGATTGCTCGACCTCGACGCCGACCCCGAAGCGATCGTGGACACGCTCAGTCGCGACCCCCTGCTTACCGCCGTCGTGGCCAAGGCACCGGGACAACGCATTCCCCGCGCGGTCGACGAGGCCGAACTCGCGGTGCGCGCGGTGCTGGGTCAACAGGTATCGATCAAGGCCGCCGGAACCCACGCGGGCCGATTGGTCGCTGCATACGGGCAACCAATCCACAACCCGGAAGGCACACTGACGCATACCTTCCCGTCGGTCGAACAACTCGCCGAGATCGATCCCAGTCATCTGGCTTTCCCCAAGTCCCGGCAACGTACGATGACCGCGCTGGTCGCCAGCCTCCGTGATGGGAGCGTTGTCCTGGACGCTGGATGCGACTGGGACAGCGCGCGTACCCAACTGCTGGCGCTGCCGGGAGTCGGCCCTTGGACCGCAGAGTTGATCGCGATGCGCGGCCTCGGTGACCCGGATGCCTTTCCCGCCAGCGACCTTGGGCTCCAACTCGCCGCCAAACACTTAGGCTTGCCGACGGATCAACGAAAACTCATTGAGCACAGCACCCGATGGCGCCCCTGGCGCTCGTATGTCACCCAGCACTTGTGGGCCACCCTCGAGCACCCGGTAAACCATTGGCCGCCAAAGGAGGTCGCGTGATCGCATACCGCACCATCGACAGCCCGATCGGATTGCTCACCCTGGCCGGCCGCGGCTCGGTATTGACCAATCTGCGGATGGTCGATCAAACCTACGAACCGAGCCGCGCCGGCTGGTCGCCCGACCCGGGAGCATTCGACAAGGCAGTCGATCAACTCCTCGCCTATTTCGCCGGCGAGCTCACGAGTTTCGATGTGGAACTGGATCTGCGGGGCACTGAATTCCAGCGTCGAGTGTGGAAGGCGCTCTTGACGATTCCATACGGCGAAACACGGTCGTACGGCGAGATCGCCGAGCAGATCGGGGCGCCCGGCACTGCACGCGCTGTCGGATTGGCCAACGGACACAATCCGATTGCTATCGTCGTACCTTGCCATCGCGTCATTGGCGCCAATGGAAGCCTCACCGGCTTCGGCGGCGGAATCGAGCGCAAGCGGACGCTGCTCGAATTGGAGAATCAACGTTCGAATCTGACGCTATTCGACTAATTAAGAATGCAAAAACGCCCCCTTTGCAGGGGGCGTTTTTGTGTATGTTCGGCGGTGTCCTACTTTTCCACCCGATCGGGCAGTATCATTGGCGCTGACAGGCTTAGCTTCCGGGTTCGGAATGGGACCGGGCGTTTCCCTGTCGCTGTGGCCGCCGTAACTCTATTTATTTTTCCATTCAAGTGTATTGATGGGGGGTGTGGTGTCGACACGACAATTAAGCCATGGACACTGGATTTATGGTTGCGAGTTGTGTTGGTAAGTTTTCGGCCGGTTAGTGCCAGTTCCCTGCACTCATTACTGAGCTTCCAGGTCTGGCCTATCAATCCCGTAGTCTGCGGGGGGCCTTATCCCTCTAAAAGGGTGAGAAACCTGATCTTGGAGAAGGTTTCCCGCTTAGATGCTTTCAGCGGTTATCCTTTCCGAACGTAGCTATCCAGCCGTGCCCCTGGTGGGACAACTGGTGCACTAGAGGTTCGTCCGTCCCGGTCCTCTCGTACTAGGGACAGGTTTCCTCAAGTTTCTGACGCGCGCGGCGGATAGAGACCGAACTGTCTCACGACGTTCTAAACCCAGCTCGCGTGCCGCTTTAATGGGCGAACAGCCCAACCCTTGGGACCTGCTCCAGCCCCAGGATGCGACGAGCCGACATCGAGGTACCAAACCATCCCGTCGATATGGACTCTTGGGGAAGATCAGCCTGTTATCCCCGGGGTACCTTTTATCCGTTGAGCGACACCCCTTCCACTCGGGGGTGCCGGATCACTAGTCCCGACTTTCGTCCCTGCTTGACTTGTAGGTCTCGCAGTCAAGCTCCCTTGTGCACTTACACTCAACACCTGATTGCCGTCCAGGTTGAGGGAACCTTTGGGCGCCTCCGTTACATTTTAGGAGGCAACCGCCCCAGTTAAACTACCCGCCAGGCACTGTCCCTGAACCCGATAAGGGTTCGAAGTTAGGTGTCCAATACGGTCAGAGTGGTATTTCAACAACGACTCCGCTCTAACTGGCGTTAGAGTTTCACAGTCTCCCACCTATCCTACACAAACAGTACCGAACACCAATACCAAGTTGTAGTGAAGGTCCCGGGGTCTTTTCGTCCTGCCGCGCGTAACGAGCATCTTTACTCGTAGTGCAATTTCGCCGAGTCTATGGTTGAGACAGTTGGGAAGTCGTTACGCCATTCGTGCAGGTCGGAACTTACCCGACAAGGAATTTCGCTACCTTAGGATGGTTATAGTTACCACCGCCGTTTACTGGGGCTTAAATTCTCCGCTTCACCCTTACGAGTTAACGGGTCCTCTTAACCTTCCAGCACCGGGCAGGCGTCAGTCCGTATACATCGTCTTGCGACTTCGCACGGACCTGTGTTTTTAGTAAACAGTCGCTTCCCACTGGTTTCTGCGGCCGGTTCCCGCTCGCAGCGCAAGGCTGTTCACGGTAAGCCGGCCCCCCTTCTCCCGAAGTTACGGGGGCATTTTGCCGAGTTCCTTAACCATAGTTATCTCGTACGCCTTGGTATTCTCTACCTGACCACCTGTGTTGGTTTGGGGTACGGGCCATGTATGCGCTCGCTAGAGGCTTTTCTTGGCAGCTGAGGATCACCGAATTCGCCTCAATCGGCTATGCATCACCTCTCAGGAATATGAGCGACGGATTTGCCTATCGCTCTCCCTACAGGCTTGCCCCAGTATTACCACTGACTGGTACGGCTACCTTCCTGCGTCACCCCATCGCTTGACTACTACCCATCCGGGTCCCACGCAGCCGGCAGTCCTCGCACCCCGAAGGGATTGATAGACCACCTTTTGGGTGGTTAGCAGAATGGATTCGTCAGGGACGCTCATACACGGGTACGGGAATATCAACCCGTTGTCCATCGACTACGCCTGTCGGCCTCGCCTTAGGTCCCGACTCACCCTGGGCGGACTGGCCTGGCCCAGGAACCCTTGGTCTTTCGGCGGGCAAGGTTCTCACTTGCCTAATCGCTACTCATGCCTGCATTCTCACTCCCCCACACTCCACCATCGGTCACCCGACAGCTTCTCTGCATGAGGGACGCTCCCCTACCCAACCTTGCGGTTGCCGCGGCTTCGGCGGTGTGCTTGAGCCCCGCTACATTATCGGCGCACAATCACTTGACCAGTGAGCTATTACGCACTCTTTCAAGGGTGGCTGCTTCTAAGCCAACCTCCTGGTTGTCTCTGCGACTGCACATCCTTTTCCACTTAGCACACGCTTAGGGGCCTTAGCCGGCGATCTGGGCTGTTTCCCTTTCGACGTACGGAGCTTATCCCCCGCCGTCTCACTGCCACGCTATACACCACGGCATTCGGAGTTTGGCTGACGTCAGTAACCTAGTAGGGCCCATTGGCCATCCAGTAGCTCTACCTCCGTGGTGAAACACGTAACGCTGCACCTAAATGCATTTCGGGGAGAACCAGCTATCACGGAGTTTGATTGGCCTTTCACCCCTACCCACAACTCATCCCCTTAGTCTTCAACCTAAGTGGGTTCGGGCCTCCACGCGGTCTTACCCGCGCTTCACCCTGGCCATGGGTAGATCACTCCGCTTCGGGTCCAGAACACGCCACTGAATCGCCCTATTCAGACTCGCTTTCGCTGCGGCTACCCCTCACGGGTTAACCTTGCGACATGTCCCTGACTCGCAGGCTCATTCTTCAAAAGGCACGCCATCACCCCACAAGGAGGCTCTGACGGATTGTAGGCACACGGTTTCAGGTACTATTTCACTCCCCTCCCGGGGTACTTTTCACCATTCCCTCACGGTACTAATCCGCTATCGGTCATCGAGAAGTATTTAGGCTTACCGAGTGGTCTCGGCAGATTCACAGCGGATTTCACGGGCCCGCTGCTACTCGGGAGTTGATACTAGGCAGGTGCCGGGTTTTCGCGTACCGGGCTCTCACCGTCTATGGCGGGCCATCCCAGGCCACTTCCGCTAACTACGACACTTTCTGACTGCCCCTCAGCCAGGTAGAGCTGAGACATATCAATCCCACAACCCCGCACACACAACCCCTACCCGGTTAAACATGCGTGCGGTTTAGCCATGTTCCGCGTTCGCTCGCCACTACTAGCGGAATCACTTTTGTTTTCTTTTCCTACGGGTACTGAGATGTTTCACTTCCCCGCGTTCCCTCCCGCACCCTATATATTCAGGTACGGGTAACACGACATAACTCGTGCTGGGTTTCCCCATTCGGAAATCCTCGGATCAACGCTCGGTTGACAGCTCCCCGAGGCATATCGCAGCCTCCCACGTCCTTCATCGGCTCTCGATGCCAAGGCATCCACCATGTGCCCTTAAACACTTACAAACACAAAAACCAAAAGAAATAAAATTACACAAAACGAACACGCAACCGTTGCCGGCGACGCATTCATTTAGATGCTCGCAACCACTATCCAATACTCAAACACCACACCCCACCACCAAGATGGAGGGACACCATATCGACCGAAGACGGCCGAGTGTTGTCTCAGGGCCCAATAGTGTGTCTGGCGATTGCCTGTTGTTGTGCACCCGGCTCTCGTCCACTACAGACAAGAACCCCTCACGGCTCACACCCCACCAATTGGAGTGTTTCTCGTGGTGCTCCTTAGAAAGGAGGTGATCCAGCCGCACCTTCCGGTACGGCTACCTTGTTACGACTTCGTCCCAATCGCCGATCCCACCTTCGACAGCTCCCTCCAAAAGGTTAGGCCACTGGCTTCGGGTGTTACCGACTTTCATGACGTGACGGGCGGTGTGTACAAGGCCCGGGAACGTATTCACCGCAGCGTTGCTGATCTGCGATTACTAGCGACTCCGACTTCACGGGGTCGAGTTGCAGACCCCGATCCGAACTGAGACCGGCTTTAAAAGGATTCGCTTAACCTTACGGCATCGCAGCCCTTTGTACCGGCCATTGTAGCATGTGTGAAGCCCTGGACATAAGGGGCATGATGACTTGACGTCATCCCCACCTTCCTCCGAGTTGACCCCGGCAGTCTCTCACGAGTCCCCGGCATTACCCGCTGGCAACATAAGATAAGGGTTGCGCTCGTTGCGGGACTTAACCCAACATCTCACGACACGAGCTGACGACAGCCATGCACCACCTGCACACAGGCCACAAGGGAACTGATATCTCTACCAGCGTCCTGTGCATGTCAAACCCAGGTAAGGTTCTTCGCGTTGCATCGAATTAATCCACATGCTCCGCCGCTTGTGCGGGCCCCCGTCAATTCCTTTGAGTTTTAGCCTTGCGGCCGTACTCCCCAGGCGGGGTACTTAATGCGTTAGCTACGGCACGGATTCCAAGGAAGGAAACCCACACCTAGTACCCACCGTTTACGGCGTGGACTACCAGGGTATCTAATCCTGTTCGCTCCCCACGCTTTCGCTCCTCAGCGTCAGTTACTGCCCAGAGACCCGCCTTCGCCACCGGTGTTCCTCCTGATATCTGCGCATTCCACCGCTACACCAGGAATTCCAGTCTCCCCTGCAGTACTCCAGTCTGCCCGTATCGCCCGCACGCCGAGGGTTAAGCCCCCGGTTTTCACGAACAACGCGACAAACCACCTACGAGCTCTTTACGCCCAGTAATTCCGGACAACGCTCGCACCCTACGTATTACCGCGGCTGCTGGCACGTAGTTGGCCGGTGCTTCTTCTGCAGGTACCGTCACTTGCGCTTCGTCCCTGCTGAAAGAGGTTTACAACCCGAAGGCCGTCATCCCCCACGCGGCGTCGCTGCATCAGGCTTGCGCCCATTGTGCAATATTCCCCACTGCTGCCTCCCGTAGGAGTCTGGGCCGTATCTCAGTCCCAGTGTGGCCGGACACCCTCTCAGGCCGGCTACCCGTCGTCGCCTTGGTAGGCCATCACCCCACCAACAAGCTGATAGGCCGCGGGCCCATCCCACACCGCAAAAGCTTTCCACCACAAGACATGCGTCTCGTGGTCATATTCGGTATTAGACCCAGTTTCCCAGGCTTATCCCGAAGTGCAGGGCAGATTACCCACGTGTTACTCACCCGTTCGCCACTCGAGTACCTCCGAAGAGGCCTTTCCGTTCGACTTGCATGTGTTAAGCACGCCGCCAGCGTTCGTCCTGAGCCAGGATCAAACTCTCCAAACAAAAACTCCTCGATAAACGAGGTGAATTTACAATCAGAGAAAATCTGACCTAACAAAAAGACACCAATTAACTGGCATCAAAAAACGACCATACCTACACACGGGGAGTGTTAAAAGTATGGTCAAAAAAACAACAACAAACAAAAACACCAAACACACTATTGAGTTCTCAAACAACACTCTTGCTTGTCTCGCCACTCTTGCTTGTCTCGCCCGCTTCGGGGCAACCCTGCCAGCTTAATACAGTCCCGGCAGTGGCGTCAACCCCCAAATTTCTTGCGATCGTGGTGATCGCTGCGAGGGCAGCCGTGCCAGGCTAGTACCAATCCGGCGAGGGAGTCAAGCCCCGGTCTCGGTCTCCTTCAAGTGGTGACCGCGCCTGTGGGGCACTGACTTTGGTTACTGTACCCGCTCGATCTCCGCTCCCAAAATCGCCAGGTTTTCCACGAACAACGGGTAGCCCCGATCGATGTGAAAGACGTCGTGGACCTCGGTGTCACCGTCGGCGACGAGCCCGGCGAGCACCAGGCCGGCACCGGCCCGGATGTCCGAACACCAGACGGGCGCGCTGGAAAGTTGCGGCAGACCTCGCACCACGGCGTGATGGCCGTCGGTGCGGGCGTCGGCGCCGAGCCTGATCATTTCTTCGACGAATCGGAAGCGCGCTTCGAACACGTTCTCCGTGATCATCGAGGTGCCGTCGGAGATCGATGCCAGCGCGATCGCCATCGGTTGCAGGTCGGTCGGAAAGCCGGGAAACGGCAACGTTGCAACGTTCATGGCTTTCGGGCGCTCGTACTGCGCCACGCGAAAGCTGTTGTCCGTCTGGGTCACGGTCGCACCCGCGTCGTGCAGTTTGTGCAGCACCACCTGAAGATGCGCAGGATCGATGCCGGACACCGATATGTCACCGCGGGTGATGGCGGCGGCGATCCCCCAGGTGGCGGCGACGATGCGGTCGCCGATCACGCGATGCTCGGTGGGGTACAGCCGCGGGACGCCGGTGATGGTCATAGTCGGTGAACCGGCACCTTCGACCTTGGCGCCCATCTGGTTGAGCATCGTGCACAGATCGACTACATCGGGTTCGCGCGCTGCGTTGTGAATCGTGGTGACACCCTCGGCCACGACGGCGGCCATCAAGATGTTCTCGGTAGCTCCGACCGAAGGAAACTCCAGCTGAATCTCCGCGCCGCGCAACGTGTCTGCCTGCGCGACCACACAGCCGTGCTCGATGTTGCACTGCGCGCCCAGCTGCCTCAGACCCGCCTGGTGCATGTCCAGCGGACGCGATCCGATCGCGTCACCACCGGGCAGCGCCACCTTGGCTCTCTTGCATCGGCCGACCAGCGGACCCAGCACGCAGACCGAGGCGCGGAACTGCCGCACCGCCGCGAAGTCGGCGTCGTACTTCGGCTCGTCAGGTGAGGTGATGCGGGCGACGTCGCCGTCAAGTTCGACAGTGGCGCCCAAGCCGCGCAGTACCTCGGCCATCAACGGCACATCGAGGATGTCCGGGCAGTTGGTAATCGTGCTGGTGCCTTCGGCCAGCAGAGTCGCGGCCATCAGCTTGAGCACGCTGTTCTTGGCGCCCCCCACTGCGACTTCGCCTGACAACCGGTTGCCACCGGTCACCACGAATCGCTCAGCCACCCGCGTCAGTCTAGTAAAGCGGTATCGGCTTGTCAGTCGGCTAACTCAGTTAGCCGAGTACGGTTTGTTCATGGCAGTGCACCTGACCCGTATCTACACGCGGACCGGCGACGACGGAACCACCGGATTGAGCGACTTCTCCCGGGTGTCGAAGAACGATCCCCGGCTGGTTGCCTACGCGGACTGTGACGAGGCCAACTCCGCGATCGGCGTTGCCATCGCTTTGGGTCAGCCTGATTCCGAACTAGCGGGCGTGCTGCAGCAGATTCAAAACGACCTGTTCGACGCCGGTGCGGATCTGTCGACCCCGGTCGTCGAGAACCCGAAGTATCCTCCGCTGCGAGTCGCCCAGTCCTACATCGATCGTCTCGAAGGATGGTGCGACATATACAACGAACCCCTGCCGGCACTGAACTCCTTTGTGCTGCCGGGTGGTACGCCGTTGTCGGCACTACTGCACGTTGCCCGCACTGTGGTGCGCCGGGCCGAGCGATCGGCGTGGGCCGCGGTCGATTCCGCGCCCAGCGAAGTCAACGTGCTACCGGCGAAATATCTGAATCGGTTGTCGGACTTACTCTTTATCCTGTCCAGGGCAGCCAACGCAGGTGACGATGTGCTGTGGAAGCCGGGCGGCGGCGCTTAAACCGGTTGAGCCACCGGAGTTTTGGTCAAATGCTGCGACGGCGTGCGCGCGGCGAAGGACGGGACTCTAGCCAGGACAAGAACGCGGTCAACGCGCCCTGATCGAGTGCGATCTCGTAACCCGACCTACGGTCCTGGGTGGTATCGCGCAGTTCCAGCACCACGATCTCGTCGGTCATGATGTCGAACTCGTCGCCGCGGGGCGCGCGCCGAGCCACGATCTCGACACCTCGCCGGGACAGCCGCCGATCCGGCCACAGACGCAGGCTGGACAGCCGATAGAACGCCGCTTCGCCGCCGCGGTAGCGGATCACGCCGTGTCGCCAGCCATGACCTCCGACCGCCGGGATGTCGCGCATAATGGCGGCGGTTCCGCCCTGCCGTAGCTTCCACAACCGGTAGCTCAGCGCGAGAACGGCCGCCCCTAACACGACGACGAGCACGACCATGCCAACCATGGGCGCGCTCATCGGCGGCTAGTCGATCGCGCCGACGGCGCGCAATCTAGCGCGGCCCCTGGCGGCAATACGAGGATCGTCGGACTCGGAATCCTGCTTGGCGGCGGCCTCGTCGATCTCCGACTCGAACTCGGCGGACTCGGCGAGGATGGTGACGCTCTCCT
Organism: Mycobacterium montefiorense; assembly: GCF_003112775.1. Taxonomy (GTDB): domain Bacteria; phylum Actinomycetota; class Actinomycetes; order Mycobacteriales; family Mycobacteriaceae; genus Mycobacterium; species Mycobacterium montefiorense. The sequence goes on from NZ_BFCH01000021.1 coordinate 207,073, forward strand.
CGGTCACCGACAAGAAACCGCCGTCCACCGCGACCCGCAGATCGTCTTGGCCGTCGCGCTCGACGCGCACCATTGCGTCGTCGACCAACTGGGCCACCAACGGGATGTGGCGGGGCAGGATGCCGATCTCGCCGGCGGTGGTGCGGGTGAACAGGAACGATGCCTCACCCGACCAGATCTTGCGGTCGACGGCGACGATCTCGACATTCAATTCAGCCATGCCACACCACCTTTCGACTCAGCCAACAGTTAGAGCTTGGCACCAAGAGTCTCGGCCTTCTTCGCCAGGTCGTCGAGTCCACCGATTAGGAAGAACGCCTGCTCGGGCACGTGGTCGAAATCACCCTTGCTCAGCCGGTCAAACGCCTCGATGGTCTCCTTGACCGGGACCGTCGAACCCGGCTGGCCGGTGAACTGTTCGGCGGCCATCATGTTCTGCGAGAGGAACCGCTCGATGCGACGGGCTCGGTTGACCAGTTGCTTGTCCTCCTCGGACAACTCGTCGATACCCAGGATCGCGATGATGTCCTGAAGGTCCTTGTACCGCTGCAGGATTCGAATAACTTCCTGTGCAACGCGGTAGTGCTCGTCACCGACGACGCTGGGATCCAGGATGGTGGAGCTGGACGCCAGCGGGTCCACGGCGGGGAAGATGCCCTTGGAGAACACCCCACGGGACAGCTCAGTGGTGGCGTCAAGGTGGGCGAACGTCGTCGCCGGCGCCGGGTCCGTGTAGTCGTCGGCCGGCACGTACACCGCTTGCATGGATGTAATCGACTTGCCTCGCGTCGAGGTGATGCGCTCCTGCAACTCGCCCATCTCGTCGGCCAGTGTGGGCTGATAACCCACCGCCGACGGCATCCGGCCGAGCAGTGTCGACACCTCTGATCCGGCCTGAGTGAACCGGAAGATGTTGTCGATGAACAGCAGCACGTCCTTGCCCGCCTCGTCACGGAACCATTCCGCCATCGTCAAGGCGGACAGGGCGACTCGCATACGGGTACCGGGCGGCTCGTCCATCTGACCGAACACCAGCGCGGTGTCCTTGAGCACATCGGCTTCCTTGAGCTCGACCCACAGGTCGTTGCCCTCACGGGTACGCTCCCCCACCCCGGCGAACACCGAAGTGCCGGAGAAGTTACGGGCGATGCGGTTGATCATCTCCTGGATGAGCACGGTCTTGCCCACGCCGGCACCGCCGAACAGCGCGATCTTGCCACCGCGCACATACGGGGTGAGCAGGTCGACCACCTTCAGCCCGGTCTCGAGCATCTCGGTGCGAGGCTCGAGATCCTCGAACGCAGGCGGCTTGCGGTGAATCGACCAGTGCTCGAAGTCCTCTCCATATCCCGGCTTGTCCAGGCAGTGCCCCAGCGCATTGAACACGTGCCCCTTGACATCCTCACCGACCGGCACGGTGATCGAATTACCGGTGTCGGTCACCTCGACGCCGCGCACCAGTCCGTCGGTGGGCTGCATCGAGATGGTGCGCACCAGGTTGTCGCCGAGGTGGTTTGCCACCTCCAGCGTGAGGGTCTTCTTCAGCTCCTCGAACGTGACCTCGGCGTGCAATGCGTTGAACAGTTCGGGGACCGAGCCCCGCGGGAACTCGACGTCAACGACCGGGCCGGTCACCCGTACCACGCGGCCGCTGGTGTCCGATTTCGTCGGCTTGCCGGTCTTCTCGGCAGTAGCGCTCATATCTTTTTCGCTTCCTCGTGGGGCTACTTGGCGGCGTCGGCGAGCGCGTTTGCGCCACCGACGATTTCGCTGATTTCCTGGGTGATCTGGGCCTGCCGCTCGCGGTTCGCCATCAACGTCAGGGCTTTGATGAGATCGTCGGCGTTATCGGTGGCCGATTTCATCGCCCGCTGACGCGACGCCAGCTCCGATGCGGCCGACTCGAGCATCGACGCATAAACCCGCGTGGTCAGATAGCGCGGGAGCAATGCCTCGAACAGTGTTGTCGCGTCCGGCTCGAACGAATACAGGGTGCGTGGTCCGGTGTCTTCCTCGACATACTCCACGACCAAGGGAGCCATCCGATGAGCCACCGCCGTCTGCGACATCATCGACTTGAACTCCGAGTACACGATGTGCAGCTCGTCGACGCCCGCAATGTCGTCGGCCTTTTGATCGTCATCATCCCCGGCGCCCTTCATGAACGCGTCCACCAAGGTCGAACCGATCTCCGCGGCGTTGTCATAACTGGGTTGCTCGGAGAAGCCCGTCCACGACGCCGCGATGTCCCAGTTCCGGAAGGTGTAGTAGCCCTGCGCCTTTCGGCCCACCGTGTAGAGGACCGGCTCTTTTCCCTCTTCTCGAAGCTGGGCGAAAAGCTGCTCGGAGCGACGGAAGATGCCGGAGTTGTATGCGCCGCACAAACCGCGATCGGAGGACACCACCAGGACGCCGGCGCGTTTGGGTTCTGGACGCTCGACGAGCAACGGATGGTCTAGAGCGGCTTCGCCGGCCAGGGTGGTGAGCATCCGGGTGATCTCGAAGGCATAGGGCCGGGCGGATTCGAGTCGATTCTGCGCCTTGGGCAGACGCGACGTCGCGATCAACTCCTGGGCCTTGGTGATCTTCTTGATCGAGCCCGCGGAGCGGATCCGCCCGCGTAGTTCGCGAAGTGTGGCAGCCATCGTTAGCTACTTCTTGTCCTTCTTGGACTCGTTCTTGGCGTCTTTCTCCTGGGGCTCAGCCTTTTTGACCTTCACCGATTCTTTACCGTCGTCCTCCTTGGCCTCGGCATGCTCGTCGGGCACCACCGACCCACCGCCCGTAGCCGCGAAGCCCTTCTTGAAGTGATTGATGACCTCGGTCAGCGCGTCGGCGTTTTCCTCGCTGAGCTTCTGGCTCTTGCGGATCTCTTCGAGGATCTTTTCTTCGGAGCCCCGGATGTGGTCCAGCAGTTCGGTTTCGAACCGCTTGACATCCTCGACCGGCACCGAGTCCACGTGCCCGCCGGTGCCCAGGAACATGGAAACCACTTGCTCTTCGACGGGCATCGGCTGGTTTTGCGGCTGCTTGAGCAGCTCGACCAACCGCGCGCCACGCTCTAGCTGTGCTTTCGAGGTGGCGTCCAAATCAGAAGCAAAAGCCGCGAAGGACTCCAATTCGCGGTACTGCGACAGGTCCAAACGGAGACTTCCTGCCACCTCTTTCATTGCCTTGATCTGCGCCGCACCACCGACCCGGGACACCGAGACACCGACGTTGATGGCCGGCCGCACACCCTGATTGAACAGGTCAGTCTCTAAGAAGCACTGCCCGTCGGTGATCGAGATGACGTTGGTCGGGATGTAAGCCGAGATGTCATTGGCTTTGGTCTCGATGATCGGCAAACCCGTCAGCGAACCGGCACCGAGCTCGTCGGAGAGTTTCCCGCAGCGCTCCAACAACCGCGAGTGCAGGTAGAACACGTCGCCGGGGTAGGCCTCGCGCCCGGGCGGCCGGCGCAGCAGCAGCGAGATGGCGCGGTACGCCTCGGCTTGCTTGGTCAAGTCGTCGAAAACGATCAGCACGTGTTTGCCCTGGTACATCCAGTGCTGGGCGATTGCCGAACCAGCGTACGGCGCAAGCCATTTGAAGCCTGCGGCATCTGACGCGGGCGCCGCGACAATAGTGGTGTAATCCATCGCGCCGCCCTCTTCCAGCGTGCGGCGCACGGACGCGATCGTGGTGCCCTTCTGCCCGATGGCCACGTAGACGCAGCGCACCTGCTTCTTTTCGTCGCCCGTCTCCCAGTTCTGGCGCTGGTTGAGGATGGTGTCGACGCAGACCGTGGTCTTGCCGGTCTTGCGGTCGCCGATGATCAGCTGACGCTGGCCACGCCCGATCGGTGTCATCGCGTCGATGGCCTTGATACCGGTCTGCAGCGGTTCACTCACGCTCTGCCGCTGCACCACCGAGGGCGCCTGGAGTTCCAGCGCGCGCCGCGTCTCGGCATCGATGTCGCCGCCGCCGTCGATCGGCTGGCCGAGGGGGTTGACCACCCGCCCCAGGAAAGCGTCACCGACGGGGACCGAGAGAACTTCGCTGGTGCGCTTGACCTGCTGGCCTTCTTCGATCTTTTCGAAGTCACCGAGGATCACCGCGCCGACGCTGTGCTCGTCGAGGTTGAGAGCTACACCGAGGACACCACCCGGGAACTCAAGCAGTTCCTGGGTCATCACCGACGGCAGACCCTCGACGTGCGCGATGCCGTCCCCGGCATCGATGACCGTGCCAACCTCCTCGCGGGAGGTGTCGGAGGTGAAGGAATCTACGTACTCTTCGATCGCACTCTGGATGTCATCAGCGGAGATTGTCAACTCGGCCATAGCTTTTCGTCTTCCTACTTCGATTATTGCTGACTAGTTCGTGTTCAGTCGGGCAGTTGAGCCTCGGCCGCGGTCAGACGCGACGAGAGCGTACCGTCGATCACTTCGTCGCCCACGGAAATGAGGAGCCCACCCAGCAGCGCGGCGTCGATCTGCAGCTGCACAGCCACCGGATGTCCATAAATGCGGCTGAGCACCTCGGTGAGGCGAGTGCGCTGCGCATCGCTGAGCTCGGCCGCCGCATTCACCTGCGCTACGACTTCGTTGCGCCGTGCCACCGCCGCTTCGGCCAAGAACATCACGGCGTCGTCGGCCGACTGTCCTCTCAACAGCTCGATAGTCTGGGACAGCAATGAGTTCGTGATCCTGTTGCTACTGCCGCTTGCACTATTGAGCACGTTGCGCAGCAACCCGACCCGGCCTTCGGCCGGCACCCCGTACTCACCCAACAGGACGCTCAGGCGTGGTTGCGCCTCAAGGATCCGGGCGAACCGGAACAATTGGTCTTCGACCTCGTCGACCCGATCCTCGCGCGCGGCGACTTCCAACAGCGCTTGCCGAGCCACGTGTTCGACGGCGTCGCCCAGATCCGAGTTTGCAGACCATCGCTCCGAAACGGCCGTCCGCAACAACTCCAAAGTGGGATCGCCGACTTTGCCGGATAGCAGCCGCTCGAGCAATCTGACCCTGGGCCCGCCGTCTTCGGAAGGTTGGGTGAGATAGCGGGTGACGACTATTTGGCCGTTCAGCATTTTGACTACCGAAACCAGCTCGCCGGCAAGCTTTTCCAGTCCTTGATTGTCGAGATCCTTGGCTATGGCATCGAACCGGTCCGTGACCGTCTGCAGAGCCCGCCGACTGGCCGAGCGCATCTTCGCCCGCAACGGGAACTTGACGTCAGCCGGGGCGGGCGCCATGGCATCGAGCTCGTCCAAGAAACGGTCGACAGTGGCCGCCTGCTGGTCCGCGTCTGCGACGTAGTTGCGCACCAATTCCTCTGCCTGGCGCACAGATTCGTGCCCGAGCTCCAGCCGAAGCTGACGGGTCAGCTGTGCCCGCAACAGCTCACTCTGGCGAGCGCCCTGCGCTTTGATGCGCTGCGCATCGATCTCGGCCTGGGCCTGGAGCTGCTCGGCAATACGAACAGCGTCTGTTTTGGCCTCTTCGACGACCCGCTCAGCGTCCGCCTTGGCGGCTTCCACCGCCTTGCTGTGCGCAGTCGTCGACTCAGTCAGCCGCTCGGCGGCCTCCGCCGCGTCGTCCAACTGCTGGCGCACCGTCTTCTGCCGAGTAGCCATCAAATTGCGTACTGGCGGCACGACATAGCGCACTATCAGCAACACGATGGCCGCGAACCCAATTAACTGTCCGATAAACGTCGACATCGGTGACTACTTCGTCGCGGCCGAGGTAGTGACGTCGACGCCGAGGATCCGACTGGCCAGGGTCGCCGACATGGTCGCCACGTTGGCGCGCAGATCCAGTTCCACTGCGTCCCGCTCCCGCTTCAATTGCTCGGCAGCCTGTTGCAACGTCGCCAACACTTGCTGCTCGGCTCCGGCGCGCGCGTCGTCAACGACCTTGCGTCCTTCCGCCCGAGCGGTGTCGCGCAACGACGACGCCTCAACGCGGGCCTCCCTCATGGCATTCTCGTAATCCGCTTGAGCGGCTTCAAACTGCTCGTTCGCCTTCTTGGTGTCGCTGGTGGTCTTGGCGACCATCGCGTCGCGTTCACGCAACACCTTCATGACCGGCGGCACGACGAACGTGCCGATGACAGCCAGCACGATCAGAAAGATCGCCAGCACGAAGAAGAACGTGCCGTTGGGGACAAGGAAGTTATTGCCCCCCTCTGCTGCTAGCTGGCTGGATGCCAGAATGCCGCGGCTCGCATCACCCATCACAGCGAACTAGCCGACGGGGGTGGCGAAGACGAACAGCGCCATGAAGGCCAGGTTGATGAAGTAGGCCGCCTCAACCAGACCGACGGTGATGAAGAACGGCGTGAACAACCGGCCTTGCGCCTCGGGTTGCCGGGCAATACCCGCGACCAGCGCGTTACCGGCAATACCGTCACCGATACCGGCACCGATTGCGCCGCCGCCCATGATGATTCCACCGCCGATGAGAGCAGCAGCAGCGACTTGGGGGTCCAGGGCCATGCTTATCCTCCTTATAACTGGTAGCGGTCTACCAGGCTTCTGTAATGGTGTGTGGCTCGGGCCAATTCACGGTGTTCTCAGTCATGGTGATCCTCGAGCTCCATGGCTTGGCTGAAGTACAAGATCGTCAGAATCGAGAAGATGAACGCCTGGATCGCACCGACGAACAGGTCGAAGGATTTCCAGATCGCGTTGGGCGCCCACATGATGTAGGGCGGGAACAGCGCGATCAGCGCCACCAGGATCCCGCCGGCGAAGATGTTGCCGAAAAGTCGGAGCGACAACGAGATCGGCTTCGCGAGCTCCTCGACCAGGTTGATCGGCGCCAGGAACGCCACGTGACCCTTGAGCACCGCCAGCGGGTGTCCGACGATGCCGCGGCGCCAGATGCCGGCCACGTGGTAGCAGACGAATACGAACAGCGCCAGGGCGAGCACGTAATTGATGTCCGCGGCCGCTGAGCTGAGCAATTCGGTAGTGCGCCCGGATTTGTCGGTGTACTGCAGCGGCAGCACCGACAGCCAGTTGGAAATCAGGATGAAGATGAAGATGGTGACCGCCAGTGGCAAGACAAACGGCGCGATCCGCATCCCGACAGCGCTCTCGATCTGGTCGCGCATCTGGACGGTGATGGCCTCCCAGAACAACTGGACGCCGCTGGGGACGCCGGTCGAGGTGATCTTCGCGCGTAGGAAGAAGGCCAGCGCCAGCACGATCAACGCAGCGATCCCGGTGGACAGAATGGTGTCGGTGTTGACGGTCATCCCAAGCCAGGTGGCGTGGGTGTGCTCGCCGACCTCGATTGCGCCCTCGGCAAGGAACCTCGTCTCAGTCATCGCTGGTGTTCCCTCTTTCGGTTCCGTCCGATGCCGTGTCCGCCCAGTCGCCGGCGCGCAGCTTCTTCCATACCGGCAGTGCGGTCGACAACACCAACACCACCTGGAACAAGGCCAAGCCGAACACCACGCCTAAGCCGGCGGGCCGGAAAATGTAAGCAATGATCAAGCCGATGACGGTGATGATGGCCAGCCGCGTCGCTGAGTTCAGCGCCATCGTGGCCTTCATCGGATGGTCTTTCGCGGTTATCGATGCAACCGAGCGGCGCACCAAAAGGGCGTTGAGCAAACCCAGCAGCAAGCCGACGCCGAAGAACGCTCCGACCATCACGTGACCGGAGAAAGCGGCGGCAGCTACCGCCACCGCGGTGATCGCAACGCTCGTGATCAAAAGCCGGACCGGATTGAATGCAACAGAGGGAAACACCAACGGCGCGTCCTGCGCTGGTGTCGTCACTGCAGCACCTCAATCCGGATTGATGGAGCGGAAAGCTTCCGACCGACTGATCGGTGGCTCGCCGAGCGTATCGCACGTCACAGTGGAATCACTCAAGGGGTATCTCCCTTTGTCGGTCGTCGATCGGCACTGTCGGAAAACGATCCGACGGGCCGGTTGGCCGGCAACCCTAAGGATTCTTTTCGGGGTTCTACCAGCACCGTACCATATGCACGACGCTGCTACTACTCCTCGTCGTAGTAGTCGTCACGACGGCGCAAGAGGGGGATCGCCGTCGCGACGGCGGCGATCACAATGGCGCCCAGCATGACCGCGCCGGTATCGCGCGGGTTGAAGAAGATCGTGCTGGCGGCGCCGAACGCAACGATGCCCACCCAGAGATAGATGAGCAGCACCACCCGCCGATGTGAATGCCCGATCTGCAGCAATCTGTGGTGCAAATGCATCTTGTCGGGGCTAAACGCGCTGCGGCCCGCACGGGTGCGCCGCACGATGGCCAGCAGCAAGTCGAGCATCGGAAAGAACATCACCGCCACCACCAGAAGGAACGGCGACAGCAGGGCAAACACGTCACGGGCGCCGTAGGCGTTTTGGGAGACCGGGCCGGCCGCGGTGGTGGATGCGGCCGCGAGCATCAAGCCGATCAGCATCGAGCCGGAGTCGCCCATGAAGATCTTGGCGCGATGGAAGTTGTGCGGCAGGAAGCCAAGACAGGCTCCGGCAAGCACGATCGAAATAACGGCCGGCGGATAAAACAGCACGTCGCCGCCGTGGTCGCGGAGCAGGCCGACCGAGAACATACAGATCGCCAGAGCCATGATGAGACCCAGCCCGGCCGCCAGCCCGTCAAGTCCATCGACGAAGTTCATCGCGTTGACGACCGACACTGTCAGCGCCAATGTCAGCAGGATCGACGAAGCCTGGTCCAACACAACGGTGCCGACGCCACCTAGCGGGATGTAGAGGACGCTCCACGCAACACCCATAGTGACCAGCACGCTGGCGGCGGTGATCTGGCCGGCGAATTTCGTCAGGGCGTCCAGGCCCCACCGGTCGTCGATGAGTCCGATCCCCATGATCACCGCCCCCGCCACCAAAACCGCGGGCATACCAGTGGAATAGACGAATCCGCGGGTGAGCGCGGGAAGCTGGGAAGCCAAGAACACCGCGGAGAGAACACCGACAAACATGGCCAGCCCGCCCATGCGTGGTGTCGGCGTCACGTGCACATCGCGTTCCCGCGGATAGGCGACCGCACCTAAGCGGGTGGCCAACACCCGCACCGGGCCGGTCGCAAAATAGGTGATGATCGCGGCGGTCAGTCCGACCAACGCGAGCTCGCGCAGCGGCACTCCGGCGCCGCGATCCGACAGGGCGTGCAGACCAGCGGCAAGACTTGCTACGTCGCTAGACACCACGCGACCGTACGCCATCAACCTTTCGACCTGAATCCGCGCTTCGCGACCGGTTGGCCGCTAGGCGATCAACCGTCCAGCGTCAATTCCGAGCACTTCCGCGACTCGCTCCACACTGACCGGTCCGGCTCGCAGCAGACGCGGGGTGTCGCCGGTGAGGTCGATGATCGTCGAGGCGGCCTGCTGCTCGGAAGGCCCCGCGTCGAGATAGACGCCGACGAGATCGCCGAGTTGGTCGCGGGCCTCGGTGGCGTTCACCGCAGGCGGACGACCAGAGACGTTGGCGCTGGACACAGCCATCGGCCCGACCTCGCGCAACAGCTCGATCGCGACCGGGTGCAGCGGCATCCGCAGCATGACGGTGCCACGGGCATCGCCGAGATCCCACTGCAGCGACGGCGCCTGCGCCACCACCAGACTTAGCGCGCCAGGCCAGAATGCGCGGATCAGTTCGCGGGCTCCATCCGGCACCGTGTAAACCAGGCCCTCGATGGTGTGCCACGAGCCCACCAGCACGCCGACCGGCATATCGCGGCCGCGACCCTTCGCCGCCAGCAGTGCGGCCACGGCGGAGTTGTCGAAGGCGTCCGCGCCGATGCCGTACACCGTGTCCGTCGGCATCACAACCAGCCGGCCGCCCTTGAGCGCCCCCACCGCCGAGGCGATTCCGGTCGAACGCTGTTCGGAATCAGCGCAATTGAATACCTCAGTCACACCGCACCGTCCCTCGAGGCAGTGACGAATCTTGGCCGGCCGGTAAGATCTTGGCGTCCCCGGACGTCGTCGAAAAGCCCGGTGCTGTCCAGCAATTCGACGGTCCGCGACGATGTGGTGTCATCGTGCTCGACGGCGAACAGGCCACGCGGGCGAAGCCAGCGCCCGGCAAGGCCGACGATCGCGGGGATCACCGCCATCCCGTCCGGGCCCCCGAACACCGCGTGTGCGGGATCATGCTGGGCGACTTCGGGTTCCAGCGAGACACTGTCGGGCACGTAGGGCGGGTTGGCCACGATCAGGTCAACTCGCCCGTCCAGTCCGGGAAGCAGACCCGGTGTGGTGACGTCGGCGCGGACCAGTTCGACCGAGGTGCCCTCGACATTGCGGCGCGCATATTCCAGGGCTGCATCGGAGTCGTCAATGCCGATAACGCGCGCCGCCGGCCAGTGGCGGGCCAGCGTCACCGCCAATGCGCCGGATCCGGTACACAGGTCGACGATCACCGGCGCCGCGGACAAACGCTGGGCCGTGGCCCATTCCAGGATGGCCTCGGTCTCCGGGCGTGGGATGAAGACGCCGGGGCCGACGTGCAGCACCACGGGCCCGAATGGCGCCGTGCCGGTGAGATGTTGCAACGGCACTCGCCGCGAGCGCGCGGCGATAACGTCGTGATATCGCACCAAGAACTCGTCGTCTATCGACTCGATCAGGGTCAGCCGGCCGCGGTCGGCGCCCGCGACGTGCGCAGCCAATTGCTCGGCATCGCAACGCGCAGAATCGATTCCGGCTTCGGCGAGCAACGCCGCAGCAGAGTCGATCGCGCGCCGCAGGACGGTCATGCCTGTTGTAACCGGGCCTGTTTGTCGGCGGTGCCCAATGCGTCGAACAACGCATCCAGGTCACCGTCGAGAACCTGGTCGAGATTGTGTGACTTGAAACCGATTCGGTGATCGGTGATCCGGTTCTCCGGAAAGTTGTAGGTGCGAATTCGTTCGCTGCGATCCACGGTGCGGATCTGGCTGGCCCGATCCGCCGACGCGTCGGCTTGCGCCTGCTCCTCGGCGACTGCCTGCAGCCGGGCAGCCAGCACCTGCATTGCCCGGATCTTGTTCTGCAGCTGTGATCGTTCGTTTTGGCAGGTGACCACAATTCCGGTGGGCAGGTGGGTGATCCGCACCGCCGAGTCGGTGGTGTTGACACCCTGCCCGCCTTTGCCGGACGACCGGTAGACATCGATGCGAAGATCAGTCTCGTCGATCTGCACCGCGCCGACTTCCTCGGGCTCGGGATAGACCAGGACGCCTGCGGCCGAAGTGTGTACGCGGCCTTGGGATTCCGTCACGGGCACCCGCTGTACGCGGTGTACCCCACCCTCGAACTTCAAGCGTGACCACACCCCGTCGACCGAGTCGCCCTTGCTGGCAATGGTAAGGGTGGCATCTTTGTAACCGCCCAGATCAGAGGTGGTTTCGTCCAGCACCGTCACGGTCCAGCCATGCCGCTCGGCGTAACGGATGTACATCCGGGCCAAATCGGCGGCGAACAATGCCGACTCCTCGCCGCCTTCACCGGATTTGACTTCGAGCACCACGTCGTCGGCGTCATGCGGGTCGCGCGGCGCCAGCATGTCGGTGAGTTGGGTGTCCAGTTCGGCCACCCGTTCTTCGAGTTCGACGACCTCTTCGGCGAACGACTCGTCATCGGCCGCCAGTTCGCGTGCGGTTTCCAGATCACCGCGGGCCGACTCCAACCTGCGATGCGTGGCGACGATCGGGGCCAGGCGCGCGAATCGCCGGCCGGCTTTGCGTGCCTCGTCGGGATTGCTGTGCAGTGCGGGGTCGGCCAGGCGCTGCTCTAGTTCGGCGTGTTCAGCGAGCAGCACGTCAATCGTCTGTACCGGCTGCGTCATCACACCTCCTCCCCCATCTCCGCGAGCTTGTTTGCCGCAAACGCGGACCGACGCCCGGCCTGCGCAACGTCGAGCGCAGTTCGGGCGTCGGTAAGACAGCTATTTGTCGGTCGACTCAGCTTTGTCGGCTCCGGCCTTCCGCTTTCCGTACCGCTTCTCGAAGCGCGCCACACGGCCACCGCTGTCCAGGATCTTCTGCTTACCGGTGTAGAAGGGGTGGCACTGCGAGCAAACCTCGACGACGATGTTGCCGCCCTCTTTGGTGCTACGCGTCTGGAATGTGTTCCCGCACCCGCAGTGCACCGTGGTCTCCGCGTAGGCGGGATGGATGTCAGCTTTCATGATGTCCTCTTCGATCGTTGTCGCCCTGGTAACCCGTAGGTATCCGGCCATTGGGCGGGAACTGAAGAACCTGACTCGGTTCCGGGCAGTCGACGCTCGATTATGCCAGGTCAACCACCTTCTCCCCAAACACCGAGATGCGCCCGCACATTCCCGGCGAGATAACCCGGCCAGCGTTCGCGGTTCAGGACAGTGTGTAGGCGCTGCTATGCGCGTTGCGCGTCCACAGCACGCCACCCTCGGGCGCCGTTCCGCGGGCGGTCAGCTCCCGTTTGAGGACCTTGTTGGTCGCCGTGGTCGGCAGCCGATCGGTGAGCCAGACATAGCGTGGCCACGCCTTACCCGACAGGTCGGGCTGACCAGCCAAAAACCGCTCGAACTCCTCGGGCGTCAGCTCGGCGCCGTCCTGCAAGACGATCGCCGCCATCACCTGATCGCCGACGTGTTCGTCCGGGACCGCGTACACCGCGACCTGGCTGATCGGCGTCAATCGTTGCAGGATCCGCTCAATGGGCGCCGTCGTCATGTTCTCGCCGTCGACGCGCAGCCAATCCCCGCTGCGACCAGCGAAGTAGATCCACCCGTCGGCGTCTCGGTACGCCAGGTCTCCCGACCAGAACATCGCATTCCGAAGGCGCGCGTCGGTGGCCTCGGGGTCGTTGTAATAGCCGGCGAACAATCCCCCGCCGGTGGTGTTGACCAGCTCCCCGATCGCTTCCTCGGCATTGGCCAGCGCGCCATCGCTGCCGAACGCGGCGACCGGGCACTCCGTCTGGGTCTCCGGGTTGTAGATGGCGACGCCCGGGAAGCCCTTCCCGAGCGATCCGGGCGGACAGCCGTCCTCGCGAGTGATGATGATCGCTCCCTCGCTGGAGCCGAAACCGTCCCACACGGTGCAGTCGAAACGACGACTGAACTCGGCGATATCGCGATCACTCGCTTCGTTGCCGAAGGCCACCCGCAGCGGATTGTCGCTGTCGTCGGGCTGCTCGGGCGTGGCGAGCACGTAGGCAAGTGGCTTGCCGACGTAGTTCATGAACGTGGCGCCGTAACGGCGCAGATCGGGGAGGAGCCGCGACGCCGAGAACGCTGCCGGGGCCATCGCCGCACCGGAACAGACCGCCACGCCCCAGCCGGCCAGCAGCGCGTTGGAGTGAAAGAGCGGCATCGACATGTAGCAGACGTCGTGGGCCTGCACCGCGAACCGCTCGATCAGCGTCATGCCGGCAAATAGCACGGTCAGATGCATCATCTGGACGGCCTTGGGGTCGCCACTGGTACCCGAGGTGAAGATCATCATGAAGGTGTCGGTGGGCGCGACCTTGCGATACGGCGTCAGTGGTCCAGCGCTGTCGCGTCGCACCGACCACGGCTCACCCGACACGTCGAACACCTGCACACCCGGCAGGTCCAGCCCGTCCAGCAGCGTCTTGTGTGCTGGATCGGTGAGCAGGATCTGGCAGTCGGCTCGCAAAATATCCCTGGCGAGCGGGGCGCCACGGCGGGTGTCGTTGATTCCGCACAGCACATACCCGCCGAGTGCGGCCGCCGCCATGGCGGTCAGCATCTCGGGGGTGTTGCCCAGCAACGCTCCCACATGCAGCGGACGAGCCGGATCGGCGGCGCCGATCACGGCGGCGGCACTAGCGCTCGCATCGGCGAGATGTTCTCGCCAGCTCCACATCCGCTCGCCGTACTTCAGCGCGGGATCGTCCTGCGCGACCCGTTCACGCAGCAGCTGCTGAAGCGTTTCCGCCACAGCTCGCGAGACTAGTCGTTATCCATATTTCCCGGTGTCGTCTTGGACACCTGGACGAGGAACTCGTAGTTGGTCTTCGTCTTGCGCAGCTGCGACATCAGCAAGTCGATGGCCTGGTGGGAATCCAGACCCGACAGCACGCGGCGCAGCTTGTGCACAATGCCGAACTCGTCTGGCGAGAGCAACAATTCGTCCTTACGAGTACCGGACGGGTTGACGTCGACCGCCGGGAAGACCCGGCGCTCCGAAATCTTGCGGTCCAGCTTGAGCTCGGCGTTACCGGTGCCCTTGAACTCCTCGAAGATGACCGTGTCACCGGTGGATCCGGTCTCGACCATCGCCGTGGCGATGATGGTGAGCGATCCGCCTTCTTCGATGTTGCGCGCCGCGCCCAGGAAACGCTTCGGCGGGTACAGCGCGGTGGAGTCGACACCACCGGACAGGATCCGGCCCGACGCGGGTGACGCGTTGTTGTAGGCGCGGCCCAGCCGGGTGATCGAGTCCAGCAGCACCACGACGTCTTTGCCCTGCTCGACGAGCCGCTTGGCGCGCTCGATCGCCAGCTCGGCGACGGACGTGTGGTCCGACGGCGGCCGGTCGAAGGTCGAGGCGATGACCTCGCCCTTGACCGAGCGCGTCATGTCGGTGACCTCTTCAGGGCGCTCGTCGACGAGCACGACCATCAGGTGGCATTCCGGGTTGTTCTGGGTGATCGCGTTGGCGATGTCCTGCAGGATCGTCGTCTTACCGGCCTTGGGCGGGGAGACGATCAAGGCACGCTGGCCCTTACCGATCGGCATGATCAGATCGATGACTCGGGTGGTCAGCCGGTCGGGAGTGGTTTCCAGACGCAGCCGCTGGTTGGGGTACAACGGTGTCAATTTTTGGAAGTCGGGGCGCTTCTTGACGTCTTCGACCGGTCCACCGTTGACGCTGTCCAGGCGGACCAGCGGGTTGAACTTCTGCCGCTGGTTGGGCTGTTCGCCTTCCTTGGGCACCCGAACAGCGCCGGTCACCGCGTCACCGCGGCGCAAGCCGTTCTTGCGCACCATATTCATGGACACGTAGACGTCGTGCGGGCCGGCCAGGTAGCCGGAAGTGCGCACGAAGGCGTAATTGTCAAGAACATCAAGGATGCCGGCTACCGGTTGGACGACGTCGTCCTCCCGCAATTCGGTGTCGGGGCCGCCCTCGCCTGAGCGTTCACCGCGACGCCTGCGATCGCGATCGCGGAACCGGCGGCCCCGCCGGCCTTGACGCCCGTCGCCGTCGTCATCTTGCTGATTCGAGCCGCCACGATTCTGCTGGCCGCCCGAGCCTTGCTGGTCGCCGCTCTGGTCGCCGGCGTCTGATGAGCGCTCGTCCGTCTTGTTTTCCTTCTGGCCCGCGTCACGTTGGCCAGCGTCACGCTTGTCGGAGTCGCGCTTGTCGGAGTCGCGCCTGTCACCCTCACGAGTGGCGGTGCCGTTGCGGTTCTCCGAGCTCTCCTCATCGGCGGTCCGGGCGGTCGACCCTGCGCTACGGGAAGCGCCGCGTCGTTCCCGGCGCGGGCCACCCTCGGTGGCTGAATCCTTCTGTTCCCCTTGGGCAGTCGGTGCTTCGCCGTCAGTTTTCTGTTCGTTCTTTTCTTGGTCAGACTTGGCGCTGTCCTCGGATGGGGCGGCGCCGGCGGAAGTGCCGTTGGCTTGTCCCCTGACTTCCTTGATCGCGGCAATGAGTTCGTTCTTACGCATACCCGACGTCCCCTTGACGCCGGCTTGGTTGGCCAGCGCACGCAACTCGGGCAGCACCATGGTGGACAGGGAGCCGGTCGAGACGTTGGGTTTCACGTCCGGGGTGTCTGTGGTCACGGCGTTCGACAGCTGATTGCTGTCGGTGCTTTCGTCAGCCGTGAACAGGTCCGTATCAGTCACGGATTTCCTTTCTTCCCTCGCTGATCACGTCATACGAGGGGTTCGTTGCATTCAGCCAAATTGCCGAATGCGCCCAATCATCGACTCTGCGACGGTGGTCGCCTGGATGGGCGGAGTAAACGGCGAACCTCGTCAGCGAGAAGAATTGGTGTTATCCCAGCGGGAAGGCAGTATGTATGCAGATGCAGATCCTGCGATTGCTGGACGAAGCCGAGAATAACCCGCATCTGAGCTTGAAGCAAGCAAACCCTCCGGTGAGCCTGTGGATTAACCAGCGATCGTGACGCCAGGACTCCAGCGAACTCCTTCGCCGGCCGTCATCTCGGCAATGGTAAATCCATGGGCAAAGCCATAGTCCAGCGCCTCCGACGGTAGCTCCGGCTTCGTAGTCATTGCGATGACAGACGGACCCGCCCCCGAAAGCGTCGCTGACACCTTAAGACGCCGCAGCAGCCGCAGATATTCCGCCGACGCCGGCATTGCGGGTGCGCGTTGCGGCTGGTGAAGCACATCTTCGGTAGCCGCCATAAGCAGATCGGGGCGTTTGGTCAGCGCGACCACCAGCAGTGCGGCGCGGCTGACGTTGAACCTGGCGTCCTGGTGACTGACCTGAGCGGGCAGCAGCACCCGGGTCTCCGCGGTCGACGAGCGGTCCTCGGGGATCGCGCAGAACAGCCGGATATCGGGATGCAGCCCCAGCGGGACAGCCGAGTAGTCGGGCGTGTCGCCGGTCCGGTCGATCCAGGAAACCACCGCGCCACCCAGCACCGCGGCGGCAGCGTTGTCAGGATGACCCTCGAACTCCGAGGACAGCTGGATTAGCTGCGCGGCGCTGAACGGGTTCGAATCTGTCTGCGCAACAAGACCATTGACCGCAGCAAGGCCGCTCACCACCGCCGCCGCGGACGAGCCGAGACCGCGAGAATGCGGGATGGCGTTGCGACAGCGCACCACCATGCCGGGAACCCTGACGCCGGCAGCCTGCAACCCACGCTCAATGGCGCGCACCACCAGATGCTCGGGACCCAGTGGTACCTGACCGGCACCCTCGCCCTCGACGTGCACAACCAGGCCGGAATCGGTTGTCTCCAAGACGATCTCGTCGTGCAGACTCAATGCCAGACCGATACTGTCGAAACCCGGGCCGAGGTTGGCGCTGGACGCCGACACCACGGCGCTGGCCACCAGCCCGGCGGGCAGCATCTGATTCACGGACAGGCCTTAACCACTACGCCAGCCCCAACTTCTCGACGACGAGTACCGGATCCACTGGCAGCGCGGACACGCTCGGCATATCTTTCAGCGCCGTGTCGGGATCCTTGAGGCCGTTGCCCGTCACCGTGCACACCACGGTCGATCCGCGCGCTACCCAACCGTCTTCGACGGATTTGAGCAGACCCGCGATGCTGGCCGCGGACGCGGGCTCGACGAACACGCCTTCAGATTCGGCTACCAGATGGTAGGCCGCCAGGATCTCCTCGTCGGTCGCGGCTAGGAAGCGTCCATTGGATTGCTCCTGAGCCGCAACGGCAGCTGACCACGACGCCGGGGAACCGATGCGGATCGCGGTGGCGATGGTTTCGGGGTTCTTGACGGGTTTGCCGTGGACCAACGGCGCCGCCCCCGCGGCCTGGGTGCCGAGCATCCGGGGCAGCTTCTCGAACACGCCCTCCTGGTGATACTCGGTGTAGCCCTTCCAGTACGCGGTGATGTTTCCCGCGTTGCCGACCGGAAGCGAATGGACGTCCGGAGCGGTGCCCAGGGCGTCCACGATTTCGAACGCGGCCGTCTTCTGGCCCTCGATGCGCACCGGGTTGACCGAGTTGACCAACGAGATCGTCGGGAAGTCGGCGGCCATCTTGCGGGCCAGCTCCAGACAGTCGTCGAAGTTGCCATCGATCTGAATGATCTTGGCGCCGTGCATAACCGCCTGCGCGAGCTTGCCCATCGCGATCTTGCCCTGCGGTATCAGCACCGCGCAGGTGATGCCGGCGCGCGCAGCATAAGCGGCCGCGGATGCTGAAGTGTTTCCGGTCGACGCACACAACACGGCCTGTTGCCCGCGGGCCACCGCGTCGGTGACCGCCATCGTCATGCCCCGGTCTTTGAAGGAGCCGGTGGGGTTGAGGCCTTCGACCTTAAGGTGGACCGTGCAACCGGTCTGCTCGGAGAGCCGGGTCGCGGGAATCAGCGGGGTACCACCCTCGAGCAGGGTGATCGGCGTCCAGTCGTCGCCTACCGGCAACCGGTCACGGTAGGCGGCGATCAGGCCCGGCCAGGGTTTGTGGATAGCGGTGCGCGGCGTGCTCATATGCTGGTTCCTTCCAATCTCAGCACGCTTGCCACACTCTGCACGACGTCCAAATCGGCCAGCGCATCAACGGTTTCGGAGAGTGCCGCGTCGGTGGCGCTATGCGTGACCACCACGATGCGGGCCCCGACCCGACGTCCGCCTTCGTCCGCGACACCTTCCTGACGGACCTCGGCGATGCTCACCTCACGCTTGCCGAACTCGGCTGCCACCGCGGACAACACGCCGGGCTTGTCGGCGACGTTCATGCTGACGTAGTAGCGAGTGGATATGAAACCCATTGGCGCGATCGGCAATTGCGCGTACTTGGATTCTTTCGGCCCACGGCTGCCCAGCACCCGGTTGCGGGCGGCCATCACCAAGTCGCCGGTCACTGCCGATGCGGTGGGCGCACCGCCGGCGCCCTGGCCGTAGAACATCAGCCGGCCCGCCGCCTCGGCCTCCACCACCACGGCGTTGAACGCACCGTTGACGGTGGCCAGCGGATGCGACAGCGGAACCAACGCGGGGTAAACGCGCGCCGAAACCCGTTGCTGGCCATCGTCGCCGGCGATGCGTTCGCAGATGGACAGCAGCTTGATGTTGCAGCCCAGCGCGTGTGCGGATACGAAGTCGGCCGGGGTGATCTTGGTGATGCCTTCGCGATAGACGTCGTCGGCGGTCACCCGGGTGTGGAAGGCGATGGACGCCAGGATCGCGGCCTTGGCCGCGGCGTCGTAGCCCTCGACATCGGCGGTGGGATCGGCCTCGGCGTAGCCCAGCGCACTCGCGTCGGCCAGCGCACTTTCGTAATCGGTGCCGGTGCTGTCCATCGCGGAAAGGATGTAGTTGGTGGTGCCGTTGACGATGCCGGCCACCCGCACCACGGTGTCACCGGCCAGCGACTGGGTGAGCGGACGGATGACCGGGATCGCACCCGCGACCGCCGCCTCGAAATACAAGTCGACATGTGCATTTTCGGCTGCCTGCGCCAGCTCTTCGGTGGACGTGGCCAACAACGCCTTGTTAGCCGTCACGACGGACTTGCCGTGCTCCAGCGCAGCCAGGATTGCCTTGCGCGACGGCTCGACCGGCCCCATCAACTCGACGACGATGTCGACGTCTTCCCGCGACACCAGCTCGTCGATGTTGTCGGTGAGCAGCTCGATGGGGACACCGCGATCGGCAGCGACGCGCCGGACCCCGATGCCGCGCAGCGCGAGAGGCGCGCCGACACGGGCCGCGAGATCGTCGGCGCTCTCCTCGATGATGCGGACGACTTCGCTGCCGACGTTGCCGAACCCAAGCACCGCTACGCCGACAGGCTTTTCATTACCGGACACAGTTCACCTCACTTCCAGACTCAGCAAATCGTCGACCGTCTCCCGGCGCAGGATCAGGCGTGACCGCCCATCGCGAACCGCGACCACGGCGGGCCGGCAGATCATGTTGTAACGACTCGACAGCGAATAGCAGTAGGCACCCGTCGCGGCCACCCCCAGCAGGTCGCCTGGCCCCAGGTCACCCGGTACCCAGGTGTCGCGAACGATGATATCGCCGCTCTCACAATGCTTTCCGACGATACGGGCCAGCGTGGCCGGCGCATCGCTGATCCTGGACACCAGCCGGGCGTCGTACTGCGCGTCGTAGAGCGCGGTGCGGATGTTGTCGCTCATGCCGCCGTCGACGCTCACGTAACGCCGGATTGCCGTCGCGCTGACCTCGACGTCCTTGACGGTGCCGACTTCGTACAGCGTGATGGTGCCCGGTCCGGCGATCGCCCGCCCGGGCTCCACCACCAGACGCGGTACCGGCAGTCCTACGGCCGCGGACTCATTGCTGATGATCGTGGTCAGCTTGGCGGCCAGTTCGGCCATCGGCGGCGGGTCGTCGGAGGCCAGGTACGAGATGCCCAGGCCGCCACCGAGATCGACAGTGGAGATCTGCGCGGTCTTGTCCACCCCGAACGCGGCGACAACCTCCTGCAGCAGGCCGAGGACACGGCGCGCGGCCAGCTCGAAGCCGGCGACGTCGAAGATCTGCGAACCGATGTGGCTGTGCAGCCCGACCAGTCGCAGGTTATCGGTCGCGAATACCCGCTCCACCGCTGCCATCGCCGCGCCGCCGGCCACCGACAGGCCGAACTTCTGGTCCTCATGCGCGGTGGAGATGAACTCGTGGGTGTGTGCCTCGACGCCGACGGTGAGCCGAACGAAGACGTCCTGCACGACGCCCGCCTCGCCCGCAATGGTTTCGAGACGCTCGATTTCGGTCATCGAATCCACAACCACGTGACTCACACCGGCTTTGACCGCGGTAGTCAACTCCGCGACGGATTTGTTGTTGCCGTGAAACGTGATCCGCTCCGGCGGGAAGTTGGCGTGCAACGCAATGGCCAATTCCCCGCCGGTGCACACGTCAAGCGAG
Organism: Mycobacterium montefiorense; assembly: GCF_003112775.1. Lineage (GTDB taxonomy): Bacteria > Actinomycetota > Actinomycetes > Mycobacteriales > Mycobacteriaceae > Mycobacterium > Mycobacterium montefiorense. The sequence continues at coordinate 227,625 of NZ_BFCH01000021.1, forward strand.
AGGCCCTCTTCGTCGATCCAGCGCGCTATCTCGGTGCACAGGAATGCCTTAGCGGCGTAGTGGACATTGGTGCCGCCGCCAAATGCCGCCGCAATCTCTTTGCAGCGCGCGCGGAAGTCGTCCTCGTCGATGACGAAGAGCGGCGTTCCGTACTGTTGGGCCAGATCGGTCACCGGGATCCCGGCGATGACAGCGATTCCGTCATCGTTGCGAACCATGTTGCGCGGCCAGACATTCGGCGCCAACAGCAGCAACTCTTCGGGCGACTGCGGCCGGGGCGGGCTATCCGTGGTACCGGCGGAGTGGACGTTCACATTCTCTCCGGGGCGCTGACGCCGAGTATTGCCAGGCCGTTGGCGATGACCTGGCGGGTGGCCTGGCACAGCGCCAGGCGTGCGGTGTGCAGGTCGGTGGGTTGTTCATCGCCCTGGGGCAATACCCGGCACGAGTCGTAGAACCGATGATAGTCACCGGCGAGGTCTTCCAGATAGCGGCAGATCCGATGCGGTTCCCGCAGGGACGCAGCGGTTTCGAGTACCCGTGGGAATTCTCCGATGGTGCGCAGCAGCGCACCTTCCTTCTCATGGCTGAGCAGTTCGAGGTGCCCGGTGTCGGGGATCAGGCCGAGCTCGGCGGCGTTGCGTGCCAGCGCCGAGAGCCGAGCATGCGCGTATTGCACGTAATAGACCGGGTTTTCGTTCGATGCCGAGGACCACAGCGCGAGATCGATGTCGATGGCGGTGTCCACCGAGGAGCGGGTCAGGCTGTACCGTGCGGCGTCGACGCCAAGCGCGTCCACCAGGTCGTCGATCGTGATCACGGTGCCGGCGCGCTTGCTCATCCGCACCGGCTGGCCGTCGCGGACCAAGTTGACCATCTGTCCGATCAGCACCTCGACGGTCGCCGGGTCGTCGCCGAAGGCGGCGGCCGCGGCTTTGAGTCTGGCGATGTAGCCGTGGTGGTCGGCACCGAGCATGTAGATGCACAGGTCGAAACCGCGTTGCCGCTTGTCCAGGTAGTAGGCAAGGTCGCCGGCAATGTAGGCGGGTTTGCCGTCGCTCTTGATCACGACGCGGTCCTTGTCGTCGCCAAAAGCGCTGGTGCGCAACCAGCTTGCGCCGTCTTTGTCGTAGATGTTGCCGGACTCGCGAAGCCTGGCAACGGCTTCGTCGACCCGGCCGCTGGTGTGCATCGACTCTTCGTGCGTGTAGACGTCGAAGTCGGTGCCGAACTCGTGCAGCGATGCCTTGATGTGGGTGAACATCAGGTCGACGCCGATTTCACGGAAGGTCTCGTGCATCTCGGCTTCGGGCAGGCTCAGCGCGTCGGGCGCCTTCGCCAGCACCTGCGCGGCGATGTCGTTGATGTAGGTGCCGGCGTAGCCGTCCTCCGGGGTGGGTTCGCCCTTGGCCGCGGCGATCAGAGAGTTGGCGAACCGGTCGATCTGCGCGCCGTGGTCGTTGAAATAGTATTCGCGGACCACGTCGGCACCCTGTGTCGAGAGCAACCGGCCCAGGGCATCGCCGACGGCGGCCCAGCGGGTCCCGCCGATGTGGATCGGCCCGGTGGGGTTGGCGGAAACGAATTCCAGGTTGACCTTGCGGCCGGCCAGCTCCTCGGAGTGACCGAAGCGGTCGCCGGCGTCGATGACATCGTTGACGACCTTGGCTTGGGCCGAGGACTCGAGGCGCAAGTTGATGAAGCCCGGCCCGGCGACTTCCGCCGACGCCACACCGTCGGCACCGGCCAGCGCCTCGGCCAGCCATCCGGCCAGTTCACGCGGGTTGGTGCCGACCTTCTTGCCCAGCTGCATCGCCAGGTTGCTCGCGTAATCGCCGTGCTCGGGATTACGGGGACGCTCGACGGTGACCGTCGCCGGTAGCGCAGACACGTCGAGGCCATGCTCGGCAAGCACCGCGGATGCGGTGGTTTTGAGCAGCTCAGCCAGGTCAGCGGGGGTCACGAGCGTCCATCCTATTGGTTGGCGCGCTTACGCCCCGAATCCATTGCGGTGACGACGCAGCCACCTCGATGCGTTAGTCTGTCGGGGCCCAATGGCGCAGTACCAATATCGTGCGCCCCCGTAGCTCAGGGGATAGAGCGTCTGCCTCCGGAGCAGAAGGCCGCAGGTTCGAATCCTGCCGGGGGCACCACCGTTTACGCAGGTCAAGCCAGTTCAGGCTGCCGAGCTGAGTTGCCGGGCCGCACTCTTGCAGTGAGATGCACGGCCCTCAAGCTGACGTTTGGCGTGCGATATCGCTGTCATCGCCCGATGTCAGCAAGTGACACAACTCATCTGGTTTCGACCAGAACGGGGAATGTCCGGCGTCGAACTCGACCACCTCGTCACAGAACTGCCCGGCCGCCTGGCGGGCCCATTCCGGGTTGAGTGCGCAGTCCGCAGTGCACACCACATAGCGACTGCGCGTGAGTCTTTCGTCGGGCAGCGGGATCGGCTCGGAGAACAGTCTGGTGGCACGCTCTGTGGTCAGCCGCGGCAGGACAGTGCTCCTGACATCGTCGGGCGCGCAATCGTGGTAAAAGAATTCCTCGGCGATCGCGGGGTCAACGTCGTCCCGCCGAACTCGTCTCGCGACATCCCAGCAAAGGCTTGGCCCCACGCGTCCAGCAACATGCGCTCGCCATCGGCGATCCGTTCAAGGACGCTGACAGCGCGCCGCGGAAGGAATGCGGCCACCAACACAAGTTCACGCAGCGCCAACCGGCGCGCGACGACACTCGCCGCTAAGCCAGCCGACGAATGCGCGACTAGTACAACGTCATTCAGGGGTGGCTCGATGGCCATCTCGATCGCGGTGACATAGTCCATGACATCCGCCCACGGATCCCCGCTGGGCAGATCGACGGTCGCAACCTGGTGGCCTGTGCCGACCAGGATGGGCCTGACTCGCTCCCAGCACCAGGATCCGTGCCATGACCCATGAGCAAAGACGAATTTGGTCAACGTTCCCCCCCCCCACGACAGGTTTGGGCTCGCCACACGCCGCGGGGCGGGCGGGATGCAATAAATGCACCCGATAGCCAGTTAAAAGTGGATTGGAAGGCCAGGCCATGGCCGTGAGTCCGCGTTACTTACTCGATCGTCCAGGAGCTTGGATGGACCCGCTGACTGACGTTGTTGAGATGCTCGACTCCGAAGTCGCCGAATCGTGTCGGTTCGAGGCCAGCGGTCCGTGGTCATTGAGCCTGCCGGGCTATCGCCATGTGAAGGTTGGTGCGGTCCTGTCGGGCCAGAGTTGGTTGATCACCGATGACACCGTCCCGGTGCAGCTGAAAGCGGGTGACTGCTACCTGCTTTCGAGCGGTCGGCCGTTTCAGGCGGCCTCGGACCTGTCGCTCGAGCCGCGCGACGCGAAGGCCTTGTACGAAGCGATCTGGCCCTCGACAGTGCTGCGGCTCAACGTCATTGACAACGATCCGGATCGATTTGTCCAGGTATGCGCCAGTCTGAAGTTCGACGAGACGACCGCGGCGTTGCTGCTGGATTACGTTCCGAGCCGCGCCAGGATCGCGGCCGGCAGCGACGGCGCCGAGACGTTGCGACCGGCCCTGCAGATGCTCGAGCGTGAGACCCGCGACAGCGCAGCCGGGACGACCGTAATGCGGAATATGTTGACGCAGATCCTGATCGTGCAGGTGGTTCGGACGTTGCTCGACTGCACCGAAACTGATGGCTGGCTGCGCGCCCTGCGCGATCCCAACCTGGGCCCGGCGCTGGCGGCGATGCATGTGACCCCCGGCCGAAACTGGAACGTCGCCGAACTCGCCGCCGCCGCCAACATGTCCCGGAGCTCGTTTGCTCAGCGATTTACCGACGGCGTCGGGGTATCACCGCTGGCGTACCTGTCGGCACTGCGCATGCGTGCGGCGTCTCGGCTGCTGCGGTCCACCGCACGCACCGTTAGTTCGGTGGCGGCCGAAATCGGATATTCCTCGGAAGGCGCATTCACCCACGCGTTCAAGAAATTTTGCGGTGTCACCCCGAGTGCATATCGACGCGCGGAGACGAAATAGCAACAACACCAAGGCTTCCGATGATTAAGCGGCAATCGAGGTGATCATGAAGTCGATGCCGGCAAGCGCCTCTGCGCGGGCGGCGTCGACATCGAGCGCGTTTGCGACGAACAGGGCCGCCTCATTTGTTGCGGCGATGATCAGCCGAGCGGTCATCCGGGTCGAGGGCAGCGGTCGCACCTCTTTTGTCGCGATGCCGCGCTGAAGCAGTCGATCCAGAACGTCGAGGGTGTAGCGATCGTCAATCTGGTGCCACCGGGTAAAGCCAAGCACCGATAACGCGTCGGTCAGCACGACCTGCCGGATGTAAGGGTCGGTGCACCAATCTAATAGGTTCCGTACCGACATCCGCATGATCTCGAGGGGCGAGGTTATCCCGGCACTCCACTCTCTGGCCCTGCGGACGCCCTCCTCCTCGAAGTCGGTGAGTAGCGCCTCGAGCACCGCGGCCTTGTCCGAAAAGTGGTGATAGAAGGCCCCCTTGCTGGATCCGGCGCGATCCAGGATCGCGTCGATGCTGCACCCGTGATAGCCGTGCTCGGTGAACAATTCGCGGGCGGCCGCCACGATGGCCGCGCGGGTCGCGGCACGGCGATCGGCCTGGGTTCGTCTCGTCATCGGCCGACGCACCGGTGTTCAGAACTGAGTCGTCGATTTGACCACGCCACATGTTACAGACTACTAGTCTGTATGTTGACCACGGCGGAATGAGTCTCCGATGTCCATGATCGAGATGTTCGGGCTTGCCAGCGGGATCTTCTGGATCATCACCTACGCATGCGTGATACGGCAGGGCCTGCTCGACCGCGCATCCGCGATGCCCTTTCTCGCGTTGGCAATGAACATCACCTGGGAGTTCCTGTTCACGTTCGTCTATCCGTCGGTCGGCGGAGTGATGCAGGAGGTGATCAACCTGATCTGGTTCGCCGCCGATATCGCGATCCTGGCGGTCTTCTTGAAGTACTGGCGCTCCGACTACCCGAAAAGCCTTCCCGAGGTCTACTTCTGGCCCGCCTTCGTCTTCACTTTTGTCATGGTGGCCCCGATGATGATCGCCACGGTGTCGGTGTTCGGACGCGAAAGCGGCTCGGTTTATACGGCGTTCGTCGACAACCTGGTCATGTCGGCGCTGTTCTTGAGCATGCTCATTCGTCGCGGTGATCGGCGCGGCCAGAGCATGTGGATAGCCTGGGGCAAGCTGCTGGGCACGTTGACCGCTTCCATCTCCCAGTACCTCTACACCCCGGGAAATGTTCTCTGGCTGGTGATCTACGTTGAGATTCTGGTTCTCGACGTGCTCTATGTGGTCTTGTTGTCGAACGCCCCGCGGTATCAGCGCGATGAGGCGCGCGTCGACCCTACGACCGCTTCGATCTAACTCGTCGTCTATCGCCTCACAGCCGTTGGATCGAGATCCGTGCGTTGACGTGCCAGGCCGAGCCGTTCGCGTTGACCTGCAGATAGAGGCCCTTCACCTCATTACCGACCTGGTGCTCGACGACGAGGTTGGCCTTGTCCTTGACCCTCACGAAGGTCTCCATGAAGCTCGGCAGCGCGTTGGCGTCGCTTCCGGTGCCGATGGACAGCGCCTTGGCATTGCTGGCGTTGAGCACGTCGATGGTGGGAACGACATCCGGCGCCAGGGCATCCTCGAGATATCGCAGCCGCGCATAGCCGGCCGGTGGCGCCAATAACGTCGGGATGATGGCCGTGTTGGCCACGTCGTAGGAGTTGACGAGCGACATCGCCGTGACGTGATACAGACCAGCCCGCAGCGTCACTACGCCGGTCCGGTCGTCGAGGCTGATGTTCTCGCCTTCCTGGACTTCCTTTTTGTTGAAGACGCGGGCGTTCCACCCGGCAACCATCGGCTTGTTCGACAGCGAGTATTCCGCGTACACGGCGTAATCGGCCGCGGACGCGTCGGGACTTCGACTACACGCTGCGACGGCGATACTTGCGATCAGCGCGACGGTTGCGACAAGCGGCGCGATTGAACGAGACCTGATCATCGATGATGAGCCCATTCCATTCGAAACCTAGATCCGCACAACAGGATTCACGCGTACGGTTGCAGCGGCCCGACGTGGCCGCCCGGGTGGGTTCCGTCGCCCTGTCGTAGCACGGTGAGGCCGTCGGCAATCCAGGGAGTCTGTAGCTGGGTGGTGGAGTCCGGCGGAGTCACCACGATGGTGGTAGGCGGCCAGGCCGGCTCCCAGCCGCCAGGGCCTATCTTCGGCAGGAAGGCCACCAGGCTGGCGGCCGATGCTCCTGGCGCGAGAACGACGGCCTGCACATCGCCGCTCTGTCTAGGCAGGCTGTAGGTGGGGCCTAACGTCGGGCCGTCGGGGCCGACGAGGTCCACGCCGGGATAGCCCCGCAGGGTGCAGGTCTGCTGGGAGACATTCGTCAAAATCACGTAAAAGTGCAGATAAATTTGTTGGCCGGGCGAAATCGGTGGACTGGCGGCCAGACTCAGCGAATCGGCCCCGCACCATGGCGTGGCTGCCGCTGTCGTATTCGCCGCCGCCGGTACAGCGAGTGCCGACACGAGGGCCAGGGCGGCCGCAGATGTTGCGAGTTTCACCGAGTTCGCCTCCCTACCTTCATATGTCGAGGCCAGTGCGAGAACCTTAGCCCTTACACCGGCTTCGTGCTGTCGACCTGATCCTGGCCGTACGTGATGACGGGGGCGGAGTCGCCGTAGACATCGAGGGTGTGGATGAAGCGGTGCAATCCCATCACGCCCGCGCAGGTGAAACCGAGCTCGATGATCTGCGCGGCGGTGAATTGCTCACCCAACCGCTGGTAGAACTCGTCGTCCATGGCGTGGTGATCAGCGGAGAGCAGATCGAGGAACTCGACGGCCATCTGCTCTTGCGGCGTCAGCGCGCCGTGGCCGGGCGCCAGCAGGCATGCGACATCGTCGTCGGTGATCGAATCATGCTTGCGCGACTGGCTACAGGGTTCGCACTCGCCGAGTTGGGCGCTGCGGATACGCAGTAACTCGAGGATCCGGCCGCCGAGCAGAGTGCCGGCACCGAGGTGCGTCCTGGCCATGTTCACTTGCTCCAGCTGTGCGCTGCGATAGGCGAAGATCTGCAACGGCACCGGCGTCGCGTAGAGCCCGGCGGCCACGCCGGCATCGACGATTTCGCGGGAGTGCGAGCTGAGTTCTTCCATCGGGATCGGCGCAATACGCGGCATTAATTCAGGCTATCTTTTTTACGCAGTAGTGAAAAGGAGAAATCGATGTTCAGACTTGCCGGAAAGGTCGCGATAGTTACCGGAGGTGCCGGCGGGATTGGTGCGGCGACGGCGAACGAATTAGCCCGCGAAGACGCGGCCGTTGCCGTCGTCGACATCGACGAGGCGAAGGCCGACGAGGTCGCCGACGAGATTCGGCAAACCGGTGCGCACGCCATCGCGCTGGGCGGCGATCTCGCTGAGGAAGAGGTGGCGAGGTCGGTGGTGCAGGCCACGGTGGCGGAGTTCGGCCGGCTCGATGTCCTGCACAACAACGCCGCGCTGACCGCCAGCGGCTTCCTGTCTCGCGACACCACGGTCACCGAGATGCCCATGGACGTATGGCAGCGGTCGCTGCAGGTCAACCTCGGAAGTCAGCTGCTGATGTGCAAATACGCCGTCCCCGAGATGCGGAAGAGTGGCGGGGGCTCGATCGTCAATATGTCGTCGGGCGCGGCCCTGTCTGGCGACCGGACCCGGCTGGCCTACGGCGTCTCGAAAGCCGGGGTGCACGCCCTGACGATGTATGTGGCCACCAGCGAGGGCAAGCAAGGCGTACGAGCGAACACCGTCGTGCCCGGCTTGATCCTGACCGACGCCGTGCGCGCGCACCTGTCCCCCGAAATCCTCGATGGCCTGGGCCGCGCCACGTTGACGCCGTATGTCGGACAGCCAAAAGACGTCGCAGAACTCGTCGTTTTTCTGGCGTCGGAGCGGTCCCGCTACATCACCGGACAAATGATTTCGATCGACGGCGGAATGTCGGCGCACGTGGCGATGAATACAGGCGATTAATTGCAGCCATTATCGGCACAAAGCGCTATTCAGCGAATGTGAACTAAAGAATTTCTTCCTCGCCCTATGTAGTTGTCGGCCCGAGCGCGTATGCGCCGGTCTCCGGGTGGTGATACCAGCCGCTGGCGGCATGAGTGCCACCGTCGACGTGGATCGTTTGGCCGGTGACGTAGCTGGACATGTCGGATGCGAGAAACACTGCCGCGCCTGCCATCTCGTCGACATGGCCCGCGCGCCCCATCGGAACCGTGAGTCCGAATCGCTGCTCGGAACCCGGTGGCGCAATCGCCTGGATGCCTTCGGTCAGGGTGATGTCGGGGGCCAGCGCGTTGACCCGGATGCCGTGCGGGGCAAGTTCGAGCGCGGCGGTCTTGGTGTAGTTGATGACGCCCGCCTTGGCCGCCGCATAGGTCGCATAACCGGGCGCGGCGCGCACGCCCTCGATCGAGGTGACGCTGATGATGCTGCCGGGCAGTTTCTGCTCGACGAGGTTGCGGGCCACCCGCTGCGTACACAGGTAAACGTGGCGCAGGTTGGACTTGTACAGGGCGTCCCAGCCGTTCTCGGTGGTCTCGAGGATCCCCGACCAGAAGACGCCGCCGGCATTGTTGACCAGGATCGTCACCGGCCCGAGCTCACTGGAGGTCTGCGCCAGTGCGGTATCCACCGCGGCGCTGTCCCGGACGTCGACGGGGATGCCGAGAGCACCGATCTCGTCTGCGGCCGACGCGCACGTTTCGGGGGTGCGCTCCCAGATCGCCACCCGCGCACCGAAGGCCTTCAGCCCGGCCGCGATGCCCCGGCCGATGCCTGCGCCACCGCCGGTGACCACCGCGACGCGATCGGTCAGCAACACGCTTGAGGGATCGAGTGTCATGCGGTTGACTATAGAACATTCCCACTTCGCGGTTTACAGTTCTCACATATTATGTTCAATATGTAATACGTAGCAAGCCCAAGGGAGGCCGCGATGGCCAGCACGATCTTCGTCACCGGCGCGACCGGCCAGAGCGGCGGCAACGTCTGCGAGCAACTGATTGCGCGGGGCGACCACGTCCGCGCCCTGGTTCGCAATCCCGATGAAGCCACCGCGCTGGCCGGGATCGGCGTCGAATTGGTCAAGGGCGACATCAGCGACGCCGACGACGTGGCACACGCGGCCAAGGGTGCCGAGGCGGCGATCCACTGTGCGGCGTTGCTCGGCGGCGCGAGTCAGGACCTCGCGGACTTCAAGGCGGTCAACACGGTCGGCACCACCAACGTCCTGGATGCGGCCAAAGCCCATGGCATGCGTCGGGTCGTTGCCCTGAGCACCGCCACCTTCCTCGACTTGAGCACCGGCCTCGACTTCGAAGAGGCGCCCATTCTGCAAAACCCGCCCAACGACCCCTACACCGTCACCAAGCTCGCGGCCTTCCTGGAAGCCCACCGGCGCGCGGCCGCGGGAGACGACGTGCTGACCTGCCACCCCGGCGCAATCTACGGTCCCGGCCTGGTCGTCGAACGCGCATTGCACCGCACCAGTTTCAATCGGGTGCTGTTGGCAGGCATGCGCGGAAAGATCAAGCGCTATTTGGCTTTTCCGGTGACCTGGGTCGCCGGAGCGGACGTCGCGAAGGGCTCGATCGCCGCATTGGACCAGGGGGCGGCCGGTGAGCGCTACCTGTTGGTCGGCCGGCCCGAAGACACCTTCAGTACCGCCGGCGGCATCAACCGCGCCTGCGAGATCGCCGAAATCGAGCACCGTGTCCAGGATCTCGACTACCGCACCGACCCCGAGGCGCTGACTGCCGAATTCGGGCCTACCTTGCTGGCCATCGCGAAGGCCGCGGCCCGCAGCGAGCGCAGGACCAGAACCAAAGACAACCTGACCACCCGGCGCCTTGGCTATGCGCCGATGTCCTTTGACGACGGACTGCGGCTGCTGATCTCGTGGCTACGCAACCTCGGCAAGCTGTAGGGGCCGCCACGGTGCCGCTCGCCGAATCGCGCAAATTCGGCTCAGATCATGGGGATCTGGCCGATCGAATCCTGGACGCGGCCCAGCGGCTCGTTTTCCGGACCGGTGCACGCAAGATGTCGCTGTCGGACGTGGCGACCCTGGCCGGGGTGTCACGGCCCACCATCTACCGCTACTTCGTGTCCAAAGAAGACCTGATCGACGCGATGGGAAAACGCGAACGCCGGCGCTTCAGCACCGCGATGGAGGACGCGACGTCTGGAGTCGTCGGCGTCGCACGATTGGAGGCGGCGGTCGACGCGGTCGCGAACTTCCTCGAGGCTCAGCCGCCGGGGCGACTGCTCGACCTCGAGCCGGGCTTCGCGCACGACCAGATGGCCGCGGCGCTGCCCATGCTTGCCGAAGGGCTGGTCGAGGTTCTGCAGCGCTGTGCCCGCGAGGGGGCGCTGTCTGCAGCGGTGGATCCCCGCGACCTTGCCGGCGCCATCGCGCGGACCGCATTGAGCCACTACATATTTCCCGAGGCCGACCGCGCTGCGGCTCGTCGGCAGATCCGGGCCGCCGCCGGCCTGGCCGCCCGCACCTGACGGCTGGGCTCGAATCCTGGCAGGGCTAATTTTCTCTGTCTCTTCATATGTGCGCCGCTTTGGCATCGCACACTGAGTCATGTCCTCATCTCGCTGGCTGGCCGGAATGACCGTCGCTGCCATGGTTGGTGCCGCCCTGGTTGCAGGCACTCCCGTTGCGGCCGCCGACCCCGTTAATGACGCATACCTTGCTCAATTGCGCGCTTCCGGCCTCACCTGGGCGCCCGGCCACGATGCCGCCATGATCGGAATGGCGCAGCTCATCTGCGACGACCTCGGCTGGGGCTGGACGGCGGACCAGATTGCCCGGGACGTCCACGCCAACTTGGACCCGCGGGGCATCGCGGTCGGAGATGTCGGATCCATGGTCAGTATCGCGCATGCGACGTATTGCCCTAACCAGAGGTGCTGGGCGCCGCACTGCTAAGCGACGTCAGCAGCTTTCCAGCCGATTGACGTCATCGACAATCAACGACGCCACCCTGTCCAGCGGGCGCTTGAGCGCTTCCACCGCCCGATGATCGGGCAGAGCCAGCCCCAGAACCGCGATATCACCCGACGGGAGCGCGAACGGCGTAGCGATACAGCAGCATTCCGGATGCACCACTCGATGCTCGGAGGCGAGTCGCCCCGTTTCAACCGCTTGCCACACCGCCGACGCCGGATGTTTTGGTGCGACGGATTGCTCGAAAGCGGTCATCACCCGCGCCGTGCGGTGTCCCTGCGTACTGGTCAAGAAGCGCAGCTTCTCCGCCGACCGCAGATAGAGACACAACGTTGCGCCCGTCGCGTGCGTCACCGCGTATAGCCGCGGATGCGCAGCGCCGCCAAGATCACTGTGCCGGCGGTCGACATCGTGAAAGCCCTTCGCGAGCATCCATTTGCGGTCTCGACGCTCGACGATGCTCTCGCGGGCTATTTGCTCCAGCAGTCGATGCGCCGTCGTCTTTGGGATACCGACCGCCGCCGCAAGTCTGCCGACCCCGACCGGGGCCTGCGTTCGGCCCAGCACCCGCAGCATCGCAAACGCGCTGCGCACCAACCTGCCTTGCCCCGAACGCTTGCCCGTGTCTGCCCCCTCGCCTGTGACGTGATGCTTCACCCGTTAGACAACGCGTGGAGTCGCCACGCGATTCCACGCCGGAGCGATCAGGATCGGCGGCCGATTCCGGCCATCACGATTGGCGTGAAGATGCGCATGCTCTGGTCCGCGAACCGGGCCGCGGTCGCCTCGGCATCAGCGGCAGATAGGCCACCCGCCGCGACGATCGCATCCCGAATGCTCTCGAACGAAAGCTTGAAGAAGTCGAAGCCCGGAGACTGCGCGTCGATTATTCGCGTGCGGCCTTCGCCCCGAACGTCGGTCAACCCCGCTGCAACGAGCTCGTCGACGACCCTGCGCCCGAAAGTCCGATCAAATCCTGCCTGCTCCATAACCGCGCCCATCGCGCGCACCGTCGCGTCAAGGTACGGCTGATCGCCCAGGCTGTAACAACTGAACTCGTAGTCCTCGATGACGATCCAGCCGCCCGGGCGTAACGCCCCGGCGAGCTTACGAAGGATGTTCTCGCGATCCGAAAGGTGCTCGAGTACGAGGCGCGAATGCACAAGGTCGAACCCACCCGGGGGAAGGTCGTCGCTTCGGATATCCAGGCGCCGAACGTCGACGGACTCCGATGCGAGGTGGTCGATGAATCGCGTGTCGATGTCCACCGCGGTAACCGCCGCGCCCCGTCCGGCCATCCAGTTGACCAACGAGCCCCCTCCGGCACCGACTTCGAGGCATCGCCAGCCGGCGTCGAGTCCGAGCTCATCCAGCAGCGACTGGCTCCCCGGGTCCCACAGGGCTTCGATGCCCGCAAGTCGGGCACGCTCCGCAGCGAAGTCGCCGCCGTACAGGTAATCGCGCGGTCCCTGTGTCATAGCAGATCACCAGCGCAATAAATGTTCTCGCAAATGTCGCCGAAGCGCGGAACCGGCAGAACCGATCCGGCTGATCCCCCGCCAATGACGATGAAGTCGTACTTCGAGTCTTGCACTGCCATAGATATCCCTCCGAGACGCACTGATGCATCTAGGAATAGGCAACGAACCCCCGATGTCCCAACCGCCGGTTCCGCCTGACGGAACAGCACCCCGGTGCAATCCGGCGTGGCACGCCGCCCGGCTCGGACGCTGGCCAACTTCATAGAATTTTTCGGCCCCACTCGCCGATCTGTCTTTCAATTCAATATGCGTCCACGACCAACCGGGCAATCCGCTCGGGTTTGCCGATACGTTTCACCTCATACGGCCAGCGGCCAAGGGAGACAAGACATGAGGGCAAAAAGATGAGGATCAGTGCGGCCATCGCAGCAACTCTATTTTTTGCCGGCGTGGCAACGCTGCCGGCGCCCAACGCCTCCGCGGAGCCCCTCGCAACGCCGGACGACGCGAAGATGAACGGGGTGTATCACTACGCCGACGAAGACGGCGGTCACGGGACCTGGATCGTCCACACCACGTGCACGCCGGGCTGCGTCGCTCATGTGTCAACTTCGATGGATAACGGCTTTGATGCCCCGTTGGTCGACGGCCGGTACACCGTTAACCGGTCGATCCCCGAAGGCGCGATCTGCCCGGATAGCAGCCAGCACCCGATCGACATCACCCAATCGTGGGACCCGCTCACGCTCACCGGCGAAGTCGACTTCTTGACGACGTCGGCGCCCTGTGGTCTCGAAGACAACCGCGACATCTTCACCCTCACCAGAGTCGGCTAGCAAGCAGCATCGGTCTGAAGAATCATTCTGGCGCCCAAGCATTTTGGCGCCACTCTGGCGGGCGAGACGCTCGGCGTCGATCACACCTTGGAGCTCAGCCCCGCGATCAAATTGATCGTGACCGCGAGAACAACCGCGCCCAACAAGTAAGAGATCATTGCGTGTCGCAACACTGTTCCCCTGATGGACGTCAAGTTGATCTCGGTGTCTGACACCTGGTAGGTCATGCCGACGGTGAAGGCGACATAGGCGAAGTCGCGAAACCGCGGCGGCTCCGGGTCGTGGAAGTCGATGCCGCCCGGATTATCCGAGTAGTAGAGCCGCGCGTAGTGCACGGTGAACAACGTGTGCACGGCGAACCAAGATGCCGCGACCGTCAGAATGCCGACGATGGCGGCTTGGATCGCCTCGGTACCGGAACGCGACCCGGCGGCCACCACATATCCGACGCCGCCCAGGCTTGCCACGCTCGCCGACAGGATCACCGCGTCGGCGAGCCAGCGGGTCGGGTCTTCCCGGGTGGCCCAGATGCGAGTTTGGTCGGCATCCATGCCGCGCAGGATCAGCTGCGTCCACACCACATACACCCCGGCGCCGGTGATCCAACCAACGACGGCGAAGCGCCAACCGCTGGCATGGCCTACCGCGATCGCGACGGCGACTCCGAGCACTACGACAACGAATATCCGAACCGCGGCGGTGTCGCGGAACAACTTCACCATGGACGTCACAGTCCCGACCTAACCACCAGGTCACGTTGTCCCATAGCGACACTCGGGAGAAATTCCGAAAATGACATGATTGCAGCCGGTCACTATTTCACGAGTATTGAAGCAAGGCGCCTTTTTCCATCGCAGCCTGGCCATTTTGCTAAACGCCGGCCCCGCGCACGCCCCTTCCGACGGCGTATCCGTTAGGGGCGGAAGGATCTCGGGCCCGGGGACTCACCGACGTGAGGGGCGTGAGACTTTGCCCGCTTGGTCAATTCGGTGCGCACGCCCGCTTCGGGGACCGCATAATGATGCCGTTGTACCGCCCCTCCCAGACAAGGAGCCGACCATGATCTCCGCTCGCAAACTGTATTTACTGAGTGCCCCCGCCATCGTTGCCGCGGCATTGACCGTGAGCACCGGGATTGCGGTCGCTGACGACGACGGGTACCTCGCGCAGATTAAGAAGATCGGCCTCACCGGGGACAGCACCGCGCTGATCCAGCTCGGGCATCTGATTTGCGCCGACCGCGCCAACGGCGATACCCCAGACCAGCTGGCCCAGGTGGTGCAGAAGCAAAACCCGGGCATCAGCCTCAGCGACGCGACCGGCGTCGTGAGCGCCGCCGAATCCAACTACTGCCCCTAAGACGCAGTAACCGCCGCCACCGGCATCTCCACGGTTCCACGACACGGGCCGCTGGTGATGTCGGTGTGCCAGGTCCCGCGTAGCGTGCCGTCCGGTTGCGGCATGTAGAACGCCCACGACTTCGCGGGTGCCCAAACTTTCGGGACGCCCTCCCCCATGTAGCAATCCCACTGGAAGTCGAAGTGCTCCACCCACCTTGATCCGTCCCAGACGTAGTGAGACGGCTGGGGCAACGTCGGGTTCTTGGGGACCGGTCCGTTCGTGGCTGTCGCGACGCATTTGCCCGACGAACACGACGTCACGAAGACGTAGTCGGCGCTGAACGTGGGTTCGGCTTGACCGGCCGCCACGCTGGTGCCCGTCTTGTTCACGGCGTATCTCACCAGCGAGTACTTGCCATTCCACACCGGGGTCGCCGCGTGCACCGAAACCGCAGGAGCGCAAAGGATCGCGACGACGCCAAGCACCATCGCCAGGTGGCGGCCGAACTTCGAACGCGAACACACCATGTCCATGGTGCGGATTCGATGACGCGATGCGATATCGGCAGGGACACGATCGCGCCGTAACTCAGCGCAGGTGAAACTTTGTGGCGCCGAATGGTTCCGATGTGCTCATCGCGAACACGGTCGACGGGCTCGCACGATAGACATGCCACGGCGGCGGACCCGCCGACGGAGCACTGTACTCGGCGGTGAGCGCGTCGCCGGCAACCTCGGCGGGCCATCCGGAAGACACGAAAGCGGCTGCGACGGAGGATAATTCGCCGCTATCGCTGATCCTTTCGGCGGTTCCCTCGAGGACCAGGTCGAACTGATCGGTCGCGACGCTGACCACGCATCTGCGGTCGCGGGCCAGGTTACGAGACTTCCGGGTCGCGGATCCGGACGTGAAATACCAGCTGCCGTTGTGCGCAGTCACCCCAACGGGCCGCACCTGCGGACTGGAATCGGGGTTGATTGTCGTCAGCCACGCCGTATGGCGTTGCGGACCACCGCTGCCCGGCGCCTGCGTCAGCTGGCCGTCCAGCACCGTTTTGACACGGGTCCACTCAATCGTCGGCGCCCCGTACCCGTCGAGATTGTGCGCTGTGATCGTCATAGCGGTGTTGACCGATGCCGGCCCGAAAACTCATCGCCCGTGCAGCAGGAACAGGCCATAGGCCGCAACCGACTGCGAGTCGGCCATCACCCCCGAGCGGATCATCTGCTCGACGTCTTCGCGTGAGAACCACTCGCTGCGCATGTCCTACTCCTCGTGCTCGCGCGCTGTTTCTCCTTCGGAGATCCCGGTGGCCAGGAACACCCAACCGCGCTGACTCGTCATTCCGGGAGCGACATCGAGCAGACCGAGCGCCTCGAAGGACGTCGCGCTCAACCCGGTCTCCTCGCGGAGTTCACGCGCGGCCAGCTCGGCGGGATCGGCGTCGGCCAAATCGGGTGCGGTGCCCTGGGGAAACTCCCAGCGTCGCGCGCCGACCGGGTAGCGGAACTGTTCAACCAGCCGGAATCGGCGACCGTCGTAGGGCATCACCAGCGCGTAGGTCGGCTTGTCCACCACGGCGTAGATCCCGGGACTGCCGTCCGGGCGGCGGATGTCGTCCTCCCGGAAGATCAGCCACGGATTCCGATAGATCTCACGCGACGCGAGGCGTTCGATGAAATGCACGTGGCCCAGTATGAATGCGACCATCCGGACGCGACGGCCGTGGCGAAGAGGTAGCGTCCGATGCCATGCCTTCCCAAGAAGCCATCACCCAGACCGTCAATAGCTATCTCACGCACGTCGCCAACGGCGCCACCGACGAGATTGTGAATCTCTACAGCGCCGACGCCACCATCGAGGATCCCGCCGGATCGGAGGTGCGGCGCGGCCAGGATGCGGTCCGCGAGTTCTACACGGCGTTCCAAGATGCCAAGAAAGACACCGAACTCGCCGAAGTGCGCGTCGGTGGCAACGAGGCGGCGTTCTACTGGCACCTGACGCTCGACGCCGGAGACACCCGTACTCGCATCTCGCCCATCTCGCTGATGACGTTCGACGACGACGCGAAGATCACGTCGATGCGGGCGTTCTGGGGGCCTTCCGACGTTCGCGTCCTGTAGCGCAAGGCGTTTCGCTGGCAGAAACCGGCACAGTAGCCGATAGTCATAACAACGCGATGCGACGGGAGGTGGGGTGTGCATGCACGGCCACATCATCGTCAGCGGTGACGACGCGCTCGCGACGACGATAGCCGAGGAGCTGGAAACCGCCGGCGCAACCATCGTCAAGCTCGTCGATGACAATGTCGCCGACACCAAGGACGATCTCGTCGAGGCTGGGATTGCTCGCGCGGCCGCCGTGGTCTGCGCCGGCGATGACGACGCGATAAATCTCGAAATCGCGCTGCTGGCAAGGAAAGCCAATCCCAATGTGCGTGTGGTGGCCCGGCTGGCCAATGATGTACTGCGCGAAGCGGTTGCCGACGATAACGGTCCCGGCGCCATCCTCGATGTCGCCGAGCTGGCGGCACCGTCGGTCGTCGAGGCTGCTCTGGCGCACACCGCGCACCCCTTCGAAGCGGCCGGCATCAAATTTCTGGTGGCCGGTGCGGAAGCGCCCTATGACGCCACGCTGCGCGAGATCTACGCAGACCTGGCGCCGGTGGCGGTGGTCCACGGCAAGGACTCGCCCACGCCCGGGTTGCTCGAGACCTGCCCGGGTCGCGACCTGAAGGTTCGCGCCGGCGACTGGACCACGATGATCGGCACCGTCGAAGAGCTTGCGGCGCGCGGCATCAAGGGCCCGAGGCCGAACACGACACGCATCCGTCAGCGCCGGCTACGGCGCGCCCTTGACGTCGCGCGCGGCCTGCGCAACGACGTCAACCCGATGTTCATGCGCGCGGTCGCCGCGGTGCTGACCGTGCTGATCGGCTCGACGGTGTTGTTGCGCTACTGCTACCAGCCGCACGCGAAAATGACCTGGGTCGACGCGTTGTACTTCAGCACCGAGACGATCGCGACGGTGGGCTACGGCGACTTCAGCTTCCTGTCACAGCCCACCTGGCTGCGACTGTTCAGCATCATGTTGATGTTCGGCGGGCTGACCACCACCGCTGTCCTTGTCGCGTTCATCGCCGACCTACTGATCTCGCGGCGCTTCGCTCACACGGCCGGCCGCCGGCGCGCGCGCCACCTGCGCAATCACGTCGTCGTCGTCGGGCTGGGCTCGTTCGGCAGCCGCGTCAGCGCCGACCTGACCGCCGCCGGATACGACGTGGCGGTGATCGAGCTAGACGAGAACAATCGCTTCCTGTCGACGGCCGCCGAACTCCGGGTGCCGGTGATCTTCGGGGATGCGACGCTGCGCCAAACGCTGGAAGCAGCCCGTGTCGACACCGCGCGTGCGGTGGCCGTGCTGACCCGCGATGACATGGTCAACATCGAGACCGGGATCGTGCTGCGCGAGATGTTGGGGCCGCGGGTCATGCCCAAGGTCATCCGGCCCGACATGCCGATCGTGCTGCGCATCTACGACCGTGCGCTGGGCGCCGCGGTGGCCGAGCGGTTCGGTTTCGACACAGTCCGTTCGACCGTCGCACTGGCCGCCCCGTGGTTCGTCGGCGCCGCGATGGGCCTGCAGGTGCTGGGGACATTTTCCGTCGGGCAGCGCTACTTCATGGTGGGCGGTATGCACGTGGCAGCGCGCAGCGAGCTCGACGGCCTGCGGATGTTCGAACTGTCCACGCAAACCCGCGTTATCGCGATCACCCGAGACGACGCCCCGGTGCAACTACACCCGCGTCGCGACGCCCGGCTGCGTGCCGGCGACACCGTCTACCTCGTCGGTCCCTACCGCGAATTGGTGGCGACGCTGCAAAAGGGCCGACCGCCGCAGCAACCGGATATCGGTCGCGAACGCCTCGGAGCTTAGAACCGCGCGGCGACGTCCGCGGCACGGCGCACCTGGCCGATGTCCGAACTGGTCGGAATGAGCTGAACCTCGTCGGTGCCGATCTCTTCGAATTTGCGCAACACCGCCGCCAACTCGTCCTCGTTGCCGGCCCAGCCGGTCGTCGGGGCCATCGCGTCGACGTACTGCGCAGGTATCCAGTTCATGTAGCGCAGCAGATGACGATGGACCTGGGCTCGGGACTGCTCGGGTGCGCCAAAGGCGAACCAGAACGACGTCACCAGATGGGGTTTGGGCTTGCCGGCTTGCGCCCACGCCGCCCGCGCGACGTCGAAAAGCTCATTCTGCTTGTCGACGTCCAGGTCCAAGGTGGTGCCGGCCAGCCCGTCGGCCCAGGCGGCCGCGCTGCGGATGGTCTTCGGCCCGATGCTGCCGACGAACAGCGGCGGACCACCGGGCTGAACCGGGGCGGGTCCGACCGGGAGCACCGACTCGGTGATCTTTTCGCCGGCCCAGACTCGCTTCATCACCGCAACCCGTTCGGCCATGTCGCGCATTGTCTGCGTCGCCGGGTCGGCGCCCACCGCGTGGTAGTCCTCGTGCCTGCCGCCCACGCCGAGGCCGACGGACAACCGCCCGCCGGACAGCACGTCGCCGGTCGCCAGACCTTTCGCCAGCATCACCGGATCGTGCAGCTGCGGCACGATCACCGTCGTCATCAGCCGCACCCGTTTGGTCCAGGCAGCGAGCGCGCCGAGCAGCGTGAGGTTGTCCGGATTTTCGAACGCGATGCGCTCGCCCCAGCACAGCGACGAGAACGGCCCCTCGTCGATCTCACGCGCCCAGGACTCCAGCACCATGGCATCCAAATCCGGCTCCATCACGGGCATTGTCATTGCTATCCGCACGACGGCGATTCTGGCATGCCTTCAACCCTGCTTCCCGAAGTGGCAGCATGGGGCGAGTGCCCTTCACGAGTACGTCCATCGCACATGTCCGCCTGACCGTCACCGATATCGAGCGGTCGCGGCAGTTCTACGAGAGCGTGTTCGAGTGGCCAGTGCTGCTGGAAGTTCCCGAGAACGCCAGCGAGGCAACCCGCAACCAGTTGGGCTTTCTGTATGGCGGCGTCATCTATGACCTCGGCGGCACGCTTCTCGGGCTGCGGCCGGTCGGCACGGACCGCTTCCACGAAGACCGCTGCGGACTTGACCACATCGCGTTCCGGCTCGCCAGCTTGGCAGAATTGGATGCCGCGGCAGCACATCTCGATGAAGTCGGGGTTGAGCACGAGCCGATCAAAGACATTGGGCCGTCGTACATTCTGGAGTTCCGCGACCCCGACAACATCGCCTTGGAACTGACCGCGCCCAAGTAAGCTGGAAAGAACTATGTCCATCAATTTCAACCACACGATCGTCGCCGCACGCGACAAACGCGAATCCGCAGAGTTTCTCGCCGAGCTCTTCGACCTGCCCGCCCCGTTGCCGTTCGGCAACTTCATGGTCGTCGCACTCGAGCACGGCGTGAACCTCGATTTCGCGAACGCCCCCGAGGGCGAGGAGATCCGGCGGCAGCACTACGCCTTCCTGGTCTCCGAGCCGGAGTTCGACACCATCTACGGCAAGATCCAATCGCGTGGCCTGGCGCATTGGGCCGATCCTCGCCAAAGCCGTCCCGGCGAGATCAACCACCACCACGGAGGCCGCGGGGTCTACTTCCTGGATCCCTCCGGGCATGCCATGGAGATTCTGACTCAGCCCTACGGATCAGCCGGCTGAGCGCCGCGGACTAGTCGGCGTGCGAAGCGCCGTGCCGGACGCTCTCCTGGCTGCGATAGTCGTCGGCGAGCTTCGCGACGTGCTTGGGCAGGGTACCGGACGCGACATCCGCCAGGGTCGTCTCCTCCAGCACCGAGCGCATGCTGGCGCGCAACGCACGCCAGACGTCGGCCAGCGGCGCCGTAGGTCCCGAGTACGGCAGATCACCGAGGCCGATGTCTCGGACGCTGGCCAACGGCCCGTCGATGCAGCGCAGCACGTCCGCAATGCTGATCTCGCTCCCCGGACGGGCCAGCTCGTAGCCCCCGTCGCGACCGCGGTGGCTGCGCACCAGGCGGTCGGTGCGCAGGTTGGTGAGGATATCGACCAGAAACTGCGGCGGTATGCCCTGCGCCTGGGCCAAGTCGTCGGTTTTCACCAACGTGCCGCTGTCCACGGTGGCGAGCTGAATCATCGCCCGCACCGCGTATTCCGCCTTTGCTGACATCCGCACCATGAGGATTCTGCCACCCGCGCGGACGCCGGGGTCTGCGCGCCTAGCTGCGCAACTCCAGCAAGTCGATAACGCTCTGTGCCATTTCCTCGAGCGAGCGGTCCGGAATCAGCCGCAGATCCGGTTTCTTCGGCCGCTGGTACGGACTATCGATACCGGTGAAGTGCGTGATTTCGCCCGCACGGGCTTTGGCATAGAGCCCCTTGGGATCACGCGCCTCGCACTCGGAGAGCGGGGTATCGCAGAACACCTCGAAGAACTCAAATCCGGCGTCGGCGTGAACTTTACGAGCCATCTCGCGGTGCTCGGACAGCGGGCTGATCGCGGGCACCAGCACGGTCTGGCCGGAATCGGCGAGCAGCGTAGCGACATGGGCCAACCGGCGCAGGTTCTCCGCACGGTCGGCCATGGAGAAGCCGAGGTCGGCGTTCAAGCCGTGCCGCAGGTTGTCGCCATCGAGAACGTAAGCAGGAACACCCTTTTCGAGCAGCTTCTGCTCGACCAGCATGGCTACCGACGATTTACCTGCACCCGACAGGCCGGTCAGCCACACCGTCCGGCCCCGAGCCACACGGTCTTCGGCCGTGACCAACGACTCGTGTCGCACGGTGTTCGGGCTTGCCTTCTGCGCCGCGACATCGCGCAACACCATGCCCGCTGCCACGGTGCCGTTGGTGTTCGGGTCGATCAGGATGAACGAACCGGTGCTGGCGTTGCGGGTGTACTCGTCGAGCAGCAACGGCACCTGGGTGCGCAGCGTGATACGACCAAGTTCGTTGAGCTTCAACGCCGTAGCACTCTTGTCCCGATGCAGGGTATTGACATCGAGCCGGTAGTCCAGTGCCGTGACCCGCGCGCGGGTGGTTCGAGTGGTGTGCTTGATGACGTAATCGCGGCCCGGCTCGAGCGAAGTGCCATCGGCCATCCAACACACGGTCGCGTCGAATTCCTGCGCGACCCTGGGCTGGTTGTTGGTGCGGGCGATCGTGTCACCACGCGAAATATCGATGTCGTCGGCCAAGCTCACCGACACGGCCATTGGCGGAAACGCCTCTTCCACAGGACCATTCGGGCCTTCGATCGCGCTGATCTTGCTGGTCTTGCCGACCGGCAGCACCACCACCTCGTCGCCGGGGCGCATCACGCCACTGGCCACCGTTCCGGCGTAGCTGCGGTGGTCTCGATGCTCATGGGTCTGCGGCCGGATCACGTACTGCACCGGGAACCGCACGTCGACCAGGTTGCGGTCACCGGCGATGTACACCTCTTCGAGGTGCGACAGCAACGCCGGACCCTCATACCAGGGCGTCTTGTCCGATTTGGTCACCACGTTGTCGCCGTGCAGCGCGGACAGCGGGATGGTCGCCACGTCCTGCACGTCCAAACGCGCGGCGAAGGCGTGGAATTCATCCTTGATCGCCTCGAATTTCGCCCTGTCCCAGTCGATCAGGTCCATCTTGTTGACCGCCAGCACGATGTGCTGGATACCCAACAGCGATGCCAGGAAGGCGTGCCGGCGAGATTGCTCGAGCAGGCCCTGCCGGGCATCGACGAGCACGATCACCAGTGCGGCGGTCGACGCGCCGGTCACCATGTTGCGGGTGTACTGGATGTGGCCTGGGGTGTCGGCGATGATGAATTTCCGCCTGGGCGTGGCGAAGTAGCGGTAAGCGACATCGATGGTGATGCCCTGTTCGCGTTCGGCCCGCAGGCCGTCGGTGACCAATGCGAGGTCGGTGTATTCGTGGCCGGCTTCCTTGGACGTCTTTTCGACCGCCGCCCACTGGTCTTCCATCACGGCCTTGGAGTCGTACAGCAGCCGCCCGATCAGGGTGGACTTGCCGTCGTCGACCGAGCCGGCGGTCGCGATGCGGAGCAATGTCGTTGGTGCAGCCATCAGAAGTAACCCTGCCGTTTCCGGTCTTCCATTCCAGCCTCTGAGATGCGGTCGTCCGCCCTGGTAGCGCCACGCTCGGTCAGTCGGGACACCGCGGTTTCGGCGATGACCTCCGACACCGTGCCGGCTTCGGACTCGACACACCCGGTGCAGGTGACGTCACCGACCGTGCGGAAGCGCACCGTCTTCTCCACCACCTTCTCGTCGGCGCGCGGTTGCATGTGCCGGTGTACGGCCAGGAGCATCCCGTCGCGCTCGAAAACCTTGCGCCGGTGGGCGTAGTAGATCGGGGGCAACTTGATCTTCTCGGCACCGATGTAGGACCAGATGTCGAACTCGGTCCAGTTCGACAGCGGGAAGACCCGGATGTGCTCGCCCTTGTGGTGCCGGCCGTTGTAAAGGTTCCACAGCTCGGGCCGTTGGGCCTTCGGGTCCCACTGGCCGAATTCGTCGCGGAAGCTGAACACCCGCTCCTTGGCGCGCGCCTTCTCCTCGTCGCGCCGTGCCCCGCCGAACGCGGCGTCGAACTTGTTCTCCCGGATCGCGCGCAACAGCGTCACGGTCTGTATCGGGTTGCGCGACGGGATGGTCTCGACGACGCGGCCGGCGTCGATGTCTTCCTGCACCGACGCGATGACCAGGCGCACCCCGAACTCGTCGACCAGTTCGTCGCGGGTCGAGATCACCTCGTCGAAGTTGTGGCCGGTGTCGACATGCATGACCGGGAACGGCAGCCGCCCGGGGCGGAACGCCTTCAGCGCCAGGTAGAGCATCACGATGGAGTCCTTGCCGCCGGAGAACAGCAGCACCGGCCGCTCGAACTCCGCAGCAACCTCCCGGATGATGTGGATGGCCTCCGCCTCCAACGAGCGCAGATGGCTCAATTCGTACTGGCCGGCCGAGGGCCCCGCCGCTACACCACTGGTCATGGTTTCCTTGTCCAAACCGTATATCCCGATAAATCTGGTAGAACTGACCATGTTTACGGTCATTGCCGTCTATAGAACCAGTCGACTCGGGCGGTGTCAATGGGCAGCTACCCCGGTGGCGCGCTAGCCGAGCACCGGACACATTGCGCCAGGTTGGGGCGTCAGCTCTGTTGCCGGGGCCGGTCGGTAGGAAAACATGAACGCATGACCACCCCTTCCGCGCCCACCAGCGGCCGCGACGTGATCGCGCAGTTTCTCCCCCAGTCGCCGTTCGTCGCCAAGCTGGGCATCGTCGCCGATCAGCTCAGCGACGAAGAAGTGCGGCTGCGGCTGCCGTGGGATCCCTCCAACGTCACCGTCGGCGACATGGTGCACGGCGGTGCCATCGCCACGCTCGCCGATCTCACCGTGATGGCAGCGGCGTGGTGCGGTGCCGAAGCACCGCCGGATCTGCGGGGTGTCACGGTGTCGATGACTCTGGACTTCATGGCGCCGGCCCGGGCCACCGACGTGATCGGGGTGGGTCGCGTGCTGCGGCGCGGCCGATCGCTGACCAATTGCGAGGCCGAGATCGTCGACCCGGAGGGCAGGCTGCTCGCCAAAGCCCTCGCTACCTACAAGGTGGGCTAGAGGGCGATCTCTTCCAGCTTGCCGGAGCCGACATCGAAGATGAAGCCGCGCAACGACACATGCTTGGTGACGAACGGGCTGTTTTCGATCCGCCGCAGCGACTGCCGGACGTCCTCGGCAAGATCCGGGAAAGCCTCGGCCGCCCACGGCGGTTTCACACCCGTCTCTTCTTGAATAGTCCGCTTGAAGTCGTCGTCGGTGAAGGTGAGCATCCCGCAGTCGCTGTGGTGAATCAGGATGACCTCTTGAGTTCCCAGCAACCGCTGACTGATCGCCAGTGAACGAATGACGTCGTCGGTGATCACCCCGCCGGCGTTGCGGATGACGTGCGCCTCGCCCTCGTTGAGGCCGAGGAGGCGGTAGACGTCGAGCCGGGCATCCATACAGGCGACCACCGCCACGTGTTTGCTCGGCGGCATCGGCAGTGGTCCTTCGAACGCACTTGCGTAACCGGCATTGTGGGCCAGGTAGTCGTCGGTAACCGTCATGCCAGTCTCCTCGGGTATTTGCTACGCGGATGCCTGCCGCGACGGATCTTAACAACTGATAACGCGGATTTCACCGGTGAAAATCAGCGAGAACGCAAGCTTGGGCGCGACGCCGTTCCCGGTATCTCGCTAACCTGTCCCAATGCGATGCAGGCGGGCCCACCTGGCATGATTCGGTACCTTGCCCGGCGGTTCCTCAATTACGTCGTCCTGCTGGTGCTGGCGTCCTTCTTGACTTTCCTGCTGACCTCGCAGACGTTTCATCCGCTCGACAGCTTTGTGCAGCGCCACCCGGTGCCTCCTCCGGAGGCCATTCACGCCAAAGCCGTTGCGCTGGGCTTGGACAAGCCGGTGGTCATCCGGTACGCCAACTGGATTTCCGGTGTGGTGCACGGTGACTTCGGAGTGACGGTGAGTGGTCACCCGGTTTCCCAGGAGCTGTGGCGCCGGGTCGGGGTGAGCCTGCGACTGGTGGTGACCGGTTCGGTGCTGGGCACGGTGATAGGCGTCATTGTGGGTGCCTGGGGCGCGGTCCGGCAGTACCAGCTCAGCGATCGGGTGATCACCGTGCTGTCGCTGATCGTCTTGAGCATCCCGTCTTTCGTGCTGGCGAGCTTGCTCATATTGGGTGCGTTGCGCATCAACATGCTCGCGGGTGTGGGGATCTTCCAGTACACCGGGGAGACCTCGCCGCTGCCGCCCACTGGAACGGTCGACGAGCTGATCGAACGCTTGCAACACATCGTGCTGCCCACCCTCACCCTGGCCCTGGGCGCGATCGCGGGTTTCAGCCGCTACCAACGCAATGCGATGCTCGACGTGCTCGGCGAGGACTTCATCCGGACCGCGCGGGCCAAGGGCCTGACCCGTCGGCGCGCGCTGTTCAAACACGGATTGCGCACCGCGCTGATTCCGATGGCCACCTTGTTCGCCTACGGCGTCAGCGGCCTGGTTGTCGGCGCGGTGTTCGTCGAGAAGATCTTCGGCTGGCACGGCATGGGCGAGTGGGTGGTGTCCGGAATCGCGACCCAGGACGCGAACGTCGTCGCGGCGATCACGCTGTTCTCCGGCGCGGCCGTTCTGCTGGCGGGACTGTTGTCCGATGTCATCTACGCGGCGCTGGACCCCAGGGTGCGGGTTTCATGACCCAGCAGGCGCAGAGCTCGGCGGGACGGTCTGGCATCCACCCGGTCGCCACGTTCACGTCGCGCCGAAACCTGTTGATCCGCCGCTTCCTTCGCAACAAGCCGGCGGCGGTGGCGCTGATTCTGCTGGTGCTGTCATTCGTCGGCTGCTATGCGTTACCGCCGCTACTGCCCTACAACTACACCGATCTGGATCTGCACGCGCTGCTGCAGCCGCCGTCGCTGCGACACTGGTTCGGCACCAACGCGCTCGGCCAGGACCTGCTGGCCCGAACCCTGTGCGGCATGCAGAAGTCGTTACTCATCGGCTTTTGCGTGGCACTGATCTCGACCACCATCGCCGCCACCGTCGGTTCGATTGCGGGCTATTTCGGAGGCTGGCGCGATCGGGCGCTGATGTGGCTGGTGGACCTGCTGCTGGTGGTGCCCAGTTTCCTGCTGATTGCCATCGTCACCCCGCGCACCAAACAATCGAACAGCATTCTGTGGCTCATCGTGCTCCTCGCCGCGTTCGGCTGGATGGTCAGCTCACGGATGGTGCGCGGCTTGACGATGAGCCTGCGAGAACGTGAATTCGTCCGCGCGGCAAGGTATATGGGAGTATCGAGCCGACGGGTGATCATGCATCACATCGTCCCGAATGTCGCCTCGATCCTGATCATCGACGCAACGCTCAACGTAGGTTTCGCGATCCTGGCCGAAACCGGGCTGAGCTTCTTGGGATTCGGCATTCAGCCGCCAGACGTTTCGCTGGGCACGCTGATCGCCGAAGGCACTCCTTCGGTAACCACCTTCCCGTGGGTCTTCATGTTCCCGGGAGCCGCGCTGGTTTTGATTGTGTTGTGCGCCAATCTCGCCGGCGACGGACTGCGCGACGCCGTCGATCCGAGCGCGAAACCGTCACGGCGCAACAAGCGGAAACCAGTTGGGCGGCCACAATGACGGCCCTGTTGGAGGTGACCGACCTCAGCGTTACCTTCGACACCGGGGATTCACGGGTACCCGCGGTGCGGGGGGCGACCTACCATGTCGATCCGGGCGAAGTGCTCGCCATCGTCGGCGAATCGGGCTCCGGCAAAAGCACCGCCGCGATGGCGGTGGTCGGGCTGCTGCCCGAATACGGTGAGGTGTCGGGTTCGGTGCGGCTGCAAGGCCAGGAGCTACTCGGGCTGCCCGACCAGGCGATGTCTCGGATCCGCGGAAAGACGATCGGCACCGTGTTCCAGGACCCGATGTCGGCACTGACTCCCGTCTACACCGTCGGGGACCAGATAGCCGAAGCCATCAGGGTTCACCACGATGACGTCAGCCGGGCAGCTGCCCGCAAGCGAGCCGCGGAATTACTCGAGCTGGTCGGCATCGCGCAGCCGGACCGCCGGGCAAAAGCGTTCCCACACGAGCTATCCGGCGGCGAACGCCAGCGGGTGGTGATCGCGATCGCGATCGCCAACGATCCGGACCTGCTGATCTGCGACGAGCCCACCACCGCACTGGACGTCACCGTGCAGGCCCAAATTCTCGACGTCCTGCGGACTGCACGCGATGTCACCGGCGCGGGCGTGTTGATCATCACGCACGACCTGGGGGTGGTCTCGGAGTTCGCGGACCGGGCAATGGTCATGTATGCCGGGCGCGAGGTCGAGATCGCGACCGTTGATGATCTGTACCAGGACCGCCGGATGCCTTACACGGTCGGGTTGCTAGGTTCTGCGCCGCGGCTGGACGCCCCGCAGGGCACTCGACTGATTCCGATTCCGGGCGCGCCGCCCAACCTGTCGACGCTTGTCCCCGACGCCTGCCCCTTCGCCCCCCGCTGCCCGCTGGTGATCGACGAATGTCGTTCGGCTGAACCAGCTCTGATCACCGTTCAGGAAAACCACCGGGCCGCCTGCGTCCGTACCGACGACGTCGCGGGCCGCACTGCCGCCGAGATCTTCGACGTGACAACTGCGCCGCCGGCCATCGATAGTGCCGCCGACAGCGGCGCGACGGTGCTGCGGGTCGTCGACCTGAGCAAGACCTACCCGCTCACCAAGGGCCTGGTCTTCCGCCGGCGGGTGGGTGAGGTACGCGCGGTCGACGGCGTCAGCTTCACCCTGGAGCGGGGTCGCACGCTGGCGATCGTCGGAGAATCCGGCTCTGGGAAATCGACTACCCTGCAACAGATCCTGGAGCTTACCGCCCCACAAAGGGGTTCCATCGAAGTGCTCGGCGAAGACGTCGCCGGGTTGAGCCGGGAGCGAAGGCACGCGCTGCGACGCGACATTCAGGTCGTATTCCAAGACCCGGTGGCATCCCTGGACCCCAGGCTGCCCGTTTCCGAAGTCATAGCAGAACCATTGCAGGCAAACGGATTTTGCAAGGGGGACACGGATGCACGAGTAGCGGAGCTGCTCGATATTGTCGGTTTGCGGCACGGCGACGCAACGCGCTACCCCGCCGAGTTCTCCGGTGGACAAAAGCAGCGCATCGGCATCGCGCGGGCGCTGGCGTTGCAGCCCAAGATCATGGCGCTAGACGAGCCGGTGTCGGCGCTGGACGTCTCGATCCAAGCCGGAATCATCAACCTGCTTCTCGACCTGCAAGAACGGTTCAGCCTGTCGTATCTTTTTGTCTCACACGATCTTTCCGTGGTGAAACACCTGGCGCATCAGGTGGTGGTGCTGTACCGGGGTGTCATAGTCGAGCAGGGCGACGGCGACGAGGTCTTCACCAACCCACAGCACGAATACACCCGGCGCCTGCTAGACGCCGTTCCGCGAGCACATCGGTGATGCCACAACCGGTTAGCATCGTCGGGTGACGCACGCACCGAGGGCCCGCAAGCTCGCAGCGCTGCTGCTGGCGCCCGTGTTGGTGGTCACCGGGTGTTCGAGTGGATACCAAGACCTGCCGGAGACTCGGGCCGCGCAGGTCGGAGCCAGCAGCGACATGAACCCGCACGACCCTGCGACGCTGCGTGACGGCGGCAACCTGAGACTGCCGCTGACGGCCTTCCCGGACAACTTCAATGAGTTGAACATCGATGGCAATACCTCCGATACCGCCGCGGTGCTGGGGTCCACGCTGCCGGGGGCGTTCATGACCCAGGCCAATGGCACGCTCAACCTCAATACCGACTACTTCACCGGCGCCGAGCTGACCGGGACCAACCCCCAAACCGTCACGTACACAATCAATCCGAAGGCCACCTGGAGCGACGGCACGCCGATCACGTGGGAAGACCTCAAGTCGGAAGTTGACGCCTGCAATGGCCGCGACAAGCGGTACTTGATCGCCAGCCGGGCCGGGTTCGAACGCGTGAAATCGGTGACCAGAGGTGTCGACGAGCGGCAAGCAGTGGTCACCTTCTCTGATCCGTACGCCGAATGGCGGGGGATGTTCGCCGGCGGGATACAACCCCGGAGCATGACGGCCAACCCAGAGATCTTCAACAAAGGCCAGCTCGAGGCTCCCGGCCCGTCGGCCGGGCCGTTCATCGTATCCACGATTGACCGGACCGCACAGCGCATCGTGTTGACCCGCAACACCAGGTGGTGGGGCCGCAAGCCGCGGCTGGATTCGATCACCTTTCTGGTGCTCGACGTCTCCGCCGTCATCCCGGCGCTGCAGAACAAGGCAATCGATGCCGCCGGCATCGCCACACTCGACGATATGGTCACCGCCCAACGGACGCCTGGCATCGTGATTCGGCGTGCGCCGACCCCCACCTGGTTCCACTTCACCTTCAATGGCGCCGAGGGTTCCATCATGGCCGACGAACGGCTGCGCCTGGCGGTGTGTCAGGGTATCGATCGCCAAGCCATCGTCGATGTCGTGCAGCACGGCCTGACCACTCATCCGACGCCGTTGAACAATCATATCTACGTGGCCGGGCAGGTCGGCTATCAAAATAACAGCGCACCAGGCGATTACAACCCCGATAGCGCCCGTGCGGCCTTGGATGCCATGGGATGGAAGCTCAACGGGGCGGTGCGGGAGAAGGACGGCAAGCAGCTCGTCGTTCGCGACGTGCTCTTCGACGCGGCGTCCAACCGGCAGATTGCCATGGTGGCGCAGAACAGCCTGGCGCAAATCGGTGTGAAGCTGGTGCTCGACCTCAAGGCCGGCAGCGGCTTTTTCAGCCAGTACATCGGTGTCGGCGACTTCGATATCGCTCAATTCGGTTGGGAAGGGAATGCTTTCCCGTTGTCCGCGCTTCCTCAGATTTACACCTCGGATGGCGACAGCAATTTCGGCCGGATCGGCAATACCGCGATCGATGCGAAGATCGCCGAGACCCTCTCGGAGCTGGATCAGGACAAGGCGCGTGTACTGGCCAACCAGGTTGACTCGATGATCTGGCAGGAAGCCTTCAACCTGCCACTGTTCCAGTCACCCGGAAATCGGGCGGTACGAAATGATTTGGCGAACTACGGCGCACCCGGACTGGCCGATGTGGACTACACCGCAATCGGGTTCATGCAGATCTGAGCCGCCGCCACAGCGGTGGCATCGCGGGTAGCGCACCCTCCGCGATAGCGGCCACCCCCACCGCCTTCCAGAGCAGGCGCAGCGCGGGACGGGCGGGCAGCGAGTCCAGCGCCCATCCCCGACCCGCAAGCGTGTCCGATTCCCCGCGGCACACCGCCACTGCGATGGTCAGTGCGGCAGCCTCACGAAAATCCACCGCGCTATGCGCCGTCGTCGGCAACTCCAAGAGCAGCGCGTTGGGCACCAGCGATGCCACGCGCTCGGCCACCGCCCGTGGCGTCACCAGATCGCGCCCGCCGGAGATCACCACCGTGGGCCAACTGAATTTGGGCATCTCGGCTACCAGGTCGTACGGTTCGGCCTCGAAAGCGGCCGTCTCACTCATGATTTCGCGCATTGCCATCGCGGGATCCAGTGGCAAGCCGTCGGGTTCGGCGGCATAGTCGAGTTCGCGGAACGCGATGCGGCTGACCAAATCGATTTCGTGACGATATGCCACATTCAGACTGACGACGGCTGACATACGGGATAGCGCCCACCACACCGTCTTTCGACCGCTGAGCAATAGGTCCAGCTCGCGATCCAGCAGCGGGGCCCCGCCGTATGCGTAAATAGTCGTCGCGATCTCCCCCGCCGATCCGGACATCAGCCCGCCGTCGATCAGCTTGCGGACCTTGGGCGCCAACGCGGCGGTTTCCGGAGTCCTGCCGTCGACCAGCAAGGCGCGGACGGTGTCGCGTACGACCGCGATGTCGTGCCGCGACAACACGGGCGAATCGAGAATCATCGCCTGCACCCGGCCGGGGTGGCGGACGCCGAGGCCGGCCGCGATATAGCTGCCGTATGACGTGCCATAGATGACGGCGGAGTCCACATGGGCGTCGTCGAGCACCGCGGCGATGTCGTCGACCACCTGATCGACCGTGATCGCTTCGGGCGGCAGGTCGGCGCCGGCGTCGTCATGACGCGACATGCCGACCCCGCGGTGCTCGATCATGATGACGTCCAGGCCAGCGATGGCCGCTCGGCGCCGCAACCCCTTGTAGACCTGCAGCGATGCCACCCCCGGGCCTCCCGGGATGATAACCAGTGGGTGGGCGGACTTGCGGCCGGTGCGTACGTAGTAGAGATCGAACTCGTCGGCGCTGCCTGGGGATATCGGCCTGCGCACCGGCCGGACGCCGGGCATTCCCGCAAGCCTTTCGTGCACCCGGCGCCGTTTCGCATTCATCGTCATCGGTGCCCATTCTGCCTAGCTGGCTCGCGATCAGCAGCGCGGCAGTGCGGCAGGCGGCACCGATGGCTGCCGAGTCAGTCGCTGATCAGGTCGGCGGCCTTCTCCCCGATCAGCACCGACGGAGCGTGGGTGTGGCCACGAATGGTGCTGGGCATCACCGATGCGTCCGCGACCCGAAGCCCATCGACGCCTCGCACCCGCAGCTGCGGATCCACCACGCTGGCCTCGTCACTGCCCATCCGGCAGGTGCCCAGCGGGTGATAGAGGGTGTGCGAGCAGGTTTCCAGCGCCAGCTCGAGAGTGGCTTCGTTCAGCTCGGTGCAATCGCGTGGTCGCGCGATCGGACCGAGCAGACCATTCAAAGCGGGAACCTGGGCAATCCGGGCACATATGCGCAGCCCTGCCATCATCGCGGCGCGGTCGACACCACCGGGATCGGACAGGTAACGCGGTTCGATGACTGGCTTAGCGTGCGGGTCGGCCGACCGTAGCGTGATCTGGCCGCGACTTTTCGGTGCCACCAGGATCGGTCCGAACACCACCCCATGGCTCTCGGGCTCACCGAGTGCCTCGTCGTAGTAGGGGGCCGGCGCGAAGATCAGCTCGAGATCAGGAAGGTCGAGTTCTGGTCGGCTGCGTACGAACCCGTACGCCTCACCGACGTTCGAGGTCAGCATGCCGCGGCGTCGCAACAGGTAATTGATCAGCTGTTTCGGCTTTTGTGCCGCGAACAAGCTGTCACCGTCGACGTCGAAACCCAACGGCGTCGCGAGGTGGTCGATCAGATTCTGCCCCACTTCATGTGAGTGATAGACGGTGTCGATGCCGTGCTCGGCGAGGTGGTCGCGATCGCCGATGCCCGACAGCATCAACAGCTGGGGGCTATTGATCGCACCGCCGCAGAGCACCACCTCGCGGCGCGCGTGGGCGATGCAAAGCTGGCCGTCGCGCTCGAATTCCACACCGATTGCCCGGGTTCCGTCGATGAGGACTCGAGTAACGGTGGCCCCGGTGAGCACGGTGAGGTTCTTGCTGCTCATCGCCGGTTTCAGATAGGCGTCGGCACTGCTGCACCGAACGCCGCGGTGCTGGGTGACGACGCTCTCGCAAAAGCCTTCCGGTCGTGGGGAATTCGGCTGCGCGGCGGGAAGTCCGCAATCGCGCGCCGCGGCCAGCCACGCCGCCGTCAGGGAGCGAGGGCTACGCTGCCGCGAGATGTGTACCGGACCGGTCACCCCGCTGTCGTCCCCGCTTACGAAATGCCAGGCATCGGTGACGTTTTCGATGCGACGGAAGTATCCGAGCATCTCGCTGAAAGACCATTGCGAGCCGGCTCGCACCGCCCACTCGTCGTAGTCGGCCTGGAATCCACGCACCCACATCATCGCGTTCATCGACGATGAACCGCCGAGCGTCTTGCCTCGGGGCCAGTAGATTTCGCGGCCGCCCAGTTCGACCTGCGGTTCGGTCAGATAGTCCCAGTCGACCTCGCTGCGGAATAGCTTCGAAAAGCCCACGGGGACTCGAATAAACCTGTCCTTGTCGAGCGGACCCGCTTCGAGCGCGAGCACCGAATGTGACGCGCTGAGTCGACCCGCTACGACAGAGCCGCTCGAGCCGGTACCGACCACCAGGTAGTCGCACTGAATGTCCATGTTGCACCCCGTTTCGGGGTGAGCGTAAGACGGAACGACCCGGTGTCCTACACGTTGAGATCGATACGATGCGCACCCTTCACGCCGTCGTAACGATCGGGACTGCAGGTCAACACGATCACCTGCCCGTGGGCACCGACGGTGTCGAACACCTCGCCCATCTTGGCCAGCCGGTCGGGGTCGGTGAACCCCAGCGCATCGTCGACCACTACTGGAACGACGTCCTCCTTGGCTACCAGGGCGGCACCGGCCAACCGCGCCAGGATGCCGAGTTGCTCCTTGGCCCCACCCGACAGCGAGTCGTAGGGCACTGTGATGCCATCCAGGGTTCGGCTCCGGATACACAAGTCGGTGTCGATATCGATCTCGAAACTGGGTCCGAATACCGGGCGACCGAGTCGCTGCAATTCCGTGCGATAGGGCTCGACATAGCCGAGCCGGGTGGTGTCGCGATGGCGGGACATCACCGACCGCAGCAGCTCCGCCGCGCGGGCCCGGCTGGCGATCCGGGTGTGCTGGCTGGTGGCGTGCTCGCGCTCGGTCTCCGCGGCGTCGAGCTTGCCCTGGCGGCCCTCGCTGCCGAATACCGAGAGTTCGATGGTGAGCTCGCGCAACGTGCGGGCGGCATCTTCATAGCGGCCGCCCAGCGTCTTGGCTGCGTCGCTGGCCGCGGTCAATTCGGCGGTTACCGTGTCCGGTGCCGCGGCGGCCAGCTCTTCGCTCAACTCCGCAGCTCGGCGCTGCGCGGTTGCCGCGGCCCGCTGTCCGGCGTCCGCCGACGAGGCCAGGTCCTGGTCGGTGACCGAGGCGCGTTCCTGGGCCAGCTGGTCGGTGGCCCGACCAAGTTCCGCGCGTTGGGTTGTCGCTTCGTTGACTAAAAGCGTTGCCCGGGTGGATGTTTCAGCGAGCCGTGCGTCGGCGACAGACGAGTCCTGGCGACGGGTTTCGCATGCGGTTTCCGCGGCCAGGCGAGCGGCTTGCGCGGCATCGAGTTCGGCACGTGCGGCGGCGATATCGGCGGCGAAGAGATCGGGCTCGTCCGGTTGGCCGGCACGCAGCTGCTCAAGCCGATCCCGGAGCTGGTCGGCGTCTTCGTCGCCGCATAGCCCGGACAGCGTCGCGACCAATTGGTCATGACTGCTTTGCAATTCGCGGCGATGCTGGTCGGCTGATCTGGCTGCGGCAAGGTCGGCGACATCACCGCTAGCCAGTGCGACAGTCAGTTCTTGTTGTGCCGCATCATATTTCGACTGCACGTCGAGCGCCGTCGCGCCGGGAGTAATCCGTGCGGTGAGCACACCGGGGACTTCGATCTCGGTGGTACCGGTGGCCGTCGCCGACCAGCTCTGGCCGGCCGGCAATGACACCCGCTGGCCTCCGACCGACAGTTCGATGTCGGCTGCGGCGGTGAACTCGACCGCCGCCGAGATCAACGTCAGCTGGTCGCCAGCTCGATCGACCGCGGCGGAGGCGCTTTCGATTCGCCGGAGCAACTCCTCGGTGAGGACGACATTGGAAAGCTCCGCGGCGACCCGGTCACGATCGCGCCGGATGGCGTCGATCTTGGCCAAACGAGTGCTGAGCCGGTCGATCTCCTCACGGTCGGCAAGTTGGTCGACCGTGCGGCGGGCGGTTTCGACGCGGCGCTGCAGGTCGGTCAGAACCTGGGTTGCCTCGCCCATCGCGGTGCCGGCACCCTCGGCCGTGGCCTGCGCAGCCGTCTGCGCGATCGCGGCTTGCCGTGCTTGCGCCTCGACAGCCGCGACAGCCGCGGTCCGCGTCTCGATCTCGGCGACCAGTCGCGACCGGCCATTGTGGGCTGCGTCCGCGGCGGTGCTGGTCGCTGCGGCAGCGGTCGCGACCAGCGCGGCTTCCCGCGCTTGGCGAGTGAGTTCGGCGGCCTTGTCGGCGGCGGCCTGCGCGACGGCCAATCGCGGACCGGCCGCCAACCGCAGTTGCGAGAGCTCGGCCACTTGCTCGGTCAGCACCGCATGTCGACGCACCCTGTCGTCGACCTCCGCGACCGCCGCCGTGCACTCCGTGACGCGAGCGTCGGCGTGGGACAGCCGCGTGATGGCGGCGGCCCATTCTCCGGTGGGGCGACCGGTGGGGGTGAAGTAGCGCGCGTATTCGGCGTCGATCCGTTCGATGAGCAACGGCTCGTTGCCGGACAGCGCAGCCTCGTCACCGGCCGCGACATCCAGTGCACGCGAAAGCGCGTCGCAGCCCGACAGATCCACCGCGGCCGTCGATGTGGACTGCAGCACCCGCTGCGCATGCCACAGGTCGTTGTCGACAGTCTCGGCGAGCATCGAGCGGACCCGCTCGTGGGCCTCATCACCGGTCAGCTGCTCACGGCGCGGCGCCAGTACCGTCAATTCCGTTTCGCACTTTTTGTGAAAGCGCTTGCGGTAGATGAAACGGTAAGTGCCGCTGCTGATTTCCGCGGTTACCTCGGACCCGACGTCGCTGTTGGTGGGCTTGACCTGCTTGACTTCCTTCTTCGTCGAGCGGTCCCTGGATTCCAACAGTAAGTCCAGCGCCTCGATCATCGACGACTTGCCAATCTCGTTGGCACCGCTCACTACGACCACGCCGCTGTCGGGAAAATCGATCTCGCGGTGCGCGATTCCGCGGTAGTTGGTCAGAACCAACCGGTGCAGCTTCATGCGGCGCCCCGATCGGTGAGCCGCAATAGCAGCGCCAGCGCGGCCTGGGCGTCGCAGGCCGAGTCGGTGTCGTCCCCACGCGCCGTGGCGACCAACTCTTCAACTGCCGCGGCGGCGAATCCCCCGATGCCGAGGTCGGTGAACTCGCCGTCGGCGGGCACGACCACGAGGTCGGTGTGGCGTTCCCATTGGCCCAGCCATGCGAACAGCCGCGCGTATCGGTCCAGGCAGCCGTCCAGCGCGGCGCGGTCGGTGACCGTCAACGAGCCGGTCAGGGCCAGCCGCACCACGGTGCGATCCTTCTCGGGCATCAGATCGAGATTCATGTCGAGGTCGGCGATGTCGCGGCTGGTGTCGACCTGACGATGCAGGGTGACAAACCGCCAGTGACCCACGTGCCGGGGCGTCACCGACACCGCGTTGGTTTCGTCGATGTCGACGACCAGGACATGACCCGGATTGGATTCGATGTCATCGAAATTCGTCACTTCCGGAGATCCGGAGTACCACACCCGGCCACCATCGCCGACCTCGGTAAGCGAATGCTTGTCCCCCAGTGCCGCATAGTGGACCGCACCACGGGCCAGCGCCTCTTCGAGGCGGGCCAACCGAATCAGCGACGGCTTCTCGCGATCGGGGTCGAGCACGTCAACGCCGCCATGGGCGACGAGCACCCGGGTGACCGGTCCGGCGTCGAGGCCGTCGAGAACGTCGGCGACCAAGTCGGTGGTCGGAGCCTTGGACCGCCATGGCGCAGCAACGATCTCAAGGCCCGGCCGAACCTGATGGACGCCGGCACGATCCAGCACTACGACATTCTCCGGGCATTCAGCGGTGAACAAGGCGCTGGTGTACACCGATGACGCATCGAGGGGATCGTGGTTGCCGGGCAGCAGGTAGACCGGAATTCCGATGGCGCGCATGGCTTCCAGGGACTGGCTGATCACCTGCGGGGCAAGCTGATTGTGTTCGAAGACGTCGCCGGCGACCACCACGAACTCGGCGTCCACCTCGGCCGCCAGGGTGCCCAGACCGGCAACCGCGTCGCGTCGCGCGGCCGAATACCGCGGCTGAGCATCCCCGGCCAGAAAGTGCCGGGTCATGCCTAGCTGCCAGTCGGCGGTATGCAGGAATCGCATCCCGGCGCCCCCTTCGGAAATGGCGTGGCTATCAAGGCACCGCGAAGTCTAGGGCGGCTGACCGACAAGTTCGGGGACGCGCACCGGCACGCCTTGACTCAGTGTCGAGCGTCGCGCGCGACCAGGGCTTTTTGCCCGCCGCCGAGCGACAAATCGCCATCAGTGCACACTCGTGAAAATCGCGAAACCTCGTGTGTCACTTTGGTTTCTTGGCGGGGTGTTTTGTCGGTGGGTCGGTTTAGTTTCGGGGGTATGGGTACGGGTGTCATCGCGGACGGGGAGACGCTTTCGGCGGCTTTCGATGTGCTCGACACTGCGCTGGAAACCGTCCTGGGCGCCGATACGCAGATGCTGTGCAACCCGGAG
>NZ_BFCH01000022.1 GCF_003112775.1 Mycobacterium montefiorense
CGCTGGGCGCCCAAGTAACCGACAGGTTCGAGACCTATCACGTCATGAACCCCCACGACGACGACGACATCGGGCCCGACCAGTACCTCGACTGGGTGATTGAAGCCGGTTATCCCATCGAGCGCGTCGATGACTTTGGGGAGTGGTTGCAGCGGTTTGAGACTCGCCTGCGTGCTTTATCGGAACCACAGCGTCGGCACTCACTGTTGGAGATGGTGCTGCTGCGTGAGTCCAATGATCTAGAGGCCCCACCGCCGTCGCGCGAACGCACAGCACCAACCGACCGATTTCGTGCAGCGGTGCAACAAGCCCAAATCGGCGCCACCAACGACATCCCACACGTCTCGGCGCCGATCATCCTCAAATACATCACCAACCTGCAACTGCTCGGATTGCTCTGATGTCTCCACTCTTGATTTCGTTGGCAGTAGTTGGCGAGCTTGGCGCCGCCCGGCGACGCGTGGGACTTCGTGAACACGCGTACGTGTCAGCCCCCAGACGCCTTTCACGAGCCGTCCTTAAACGCCGCGCATCCGACGTCGATACGCAACAGGATCATTCGCTCGCATTCGGCGACCACGGCTTTTTCACATTGCATCGCGCCATCGGCTGCAATCTCGTTATCCAGTGTGTGTGGGTTTATGACACCGATATCGACATCGATGGGCTCAAGCAGTTTCACCACAATCTCGGTTTGGGGTTATTGCGACGGCGTATCGAGTGTTCGCCGCTGAAGTTTGCGCGGAATAGGTGGGTCTTAGGCGAGGAACCAGTGGACATCGATATCGCGGCGTACGCCCGTCCACGCGCTGAACTCAATGATTGGGCTGACGAGCGCTCAATACTGCCTGTAGACCCGGAGCGCGGGCCTGGTTGGCATCTCGGTCTTCTTCCCCTGACGGACGGTTCGACCGCGGTCACCTTGGTGTGTTCCCACTACCTGGTCGACGGTTTCGGGCTAATCGGCGCTGTCACTGATGCGGTCTTGGGCAACACACGCGATCTGGGTTTGCCGCCGCCGGATTCACGCACTCGACGGCGCGCGCTGGCTCAGGACGCCCGCCGCACCGTACGGGATGTGCCTGAAGTAGCGCGTGCGGTTGCCGCGGTGACAAAACGGGCTCGTCGCCTTCGCGGTGCCGGCCAGCCATCGGTATCGCGTCCCGTCAACGCAGGTGAACGCGACGACGATGACACCGTCGTCGCGCCGACTGTCACGATCCAGGTCAGCTCAGACGACTGGGGGGCTTGTGCGGACGCTCTTGGTGGAACGTCTCAGACGTTGGTTGCCGGGTGGGCTGTGAAATTCGCGGAGCGCATGGGGCGTCAACGTCCCGGTGACGGTGCCGTCACTTTGTCCCTTCCGATCAGCGAGCGCCCGGCGGGGGAGATGCATGCGAACGCAACGTCCTTTGTAACCACCTCGGTGACCACCAGCCTCGATCCGACGCTGGTAACGGTCGATCTGCGTGCCGTCCGCGCGGCCATCAAGCAGGGGCTGGGGACGCTACGGCAGGCAGGCGATGATTCATTGCAGTACCTCCGGCTGGTTGGGTTCAGGAGGAAGCAGGTGTGGAAACGGTTGTTCGATGCGATGTCCGCCGACCCTGATTCCACGGTGATTTGCTCTTACCTCGGCGAGGTGGACCCGGCGTTTTGCCGTCTCGACGGCACTGACTCTGAGTGGATCATGGCGCGAGTGGTCAACCAAGACGAAAGACGGCAGTGCCTTGAACGAGTCGGCGGCCAAATGATCGTGCAGTCTTGGCGCATCCAAGACTCGATTCGGCTCAGTATCCACGCTTATCAACCGGGTGTGCAGAACACCCGGCGCGCCTTATGTGAATTGGCCGAAAAGACACTGGCTGACTTCGGCCTGACTGGCACGATCGACTAAATCGATGGACCGTACGACCGGCGCCACCAGACCTCGGGAGTGGCCGAGCGCGTTGGGTCATCAGGGGCTTGATTTGTGCTGATACCCGGTCCTGACAGCGCCCAACAAGTGTGCGGAAAGAGGATGCTCCCGGGATTTGGTCGATGCCACGATCTAGGGCATACTGTTCGGGTTGCCTTGAGCCGGGTTCGCGCCTGGCCGGGCATACGACCAGCGCCCAAACGGGCGCGTCCGGTCCCATCCTTGTAGCGACCATTTTTTGGCCGCGAACGAGGCTGCGTTTGGGTGACACGCCCGACCGCGGGGGCCGGTGGACCACGACAGGTAAACAGCGGCGCAGTATCCGGCGCGGCGCTCGACCGGCCCCAATGGGTCGGGTTTGAGTCGGCGCGTCGGGGGCACCAGGCCCGGATAACGGGCCTCAAGAGGAGTGAGGGTAGGAGAAGCGTGGCGGGACAGAAGATCCGCATCAGGCTTAAGGCCTACGACCATGAGGCCATCGATGCCTCGGCGCGCAAGATCGTCGAGACCGTCGTCCGTACGGGTGCCAGCGTCGTAGGGCCGGTGCCGCTGCCGACCGAGAAAAACGTGTATTGCGTCATCCGCTCCCCGCATAAGTACAAGGACTCGCGGGAGCACTTCGAGATGCGTACGCACAAGCGGTTGATCGACATCCTTGATCCGACGCCGAAGACCGTTGACGCGCTGATGCGCATCGATCTTCCGGCCAGTGTCGACGTCAACATCCAGTAGGGGGTCGGCGAACTCATGGCAAGAAAAGGCATTCTGGGTACCAAGCTGGGCATGACGCAGGTGTTCGACGAGAACAACCGCGTCGTGCCGGTGACTGTGGTCAAGGCGGGGCCCAACGTCGTGACGCGGATCCGTACCCCGGAGCTTGACGGCTACAGCGCCGTGCAGTTGGCCTACGGTGAGATCAGCCCGCGGAAAGTCAACAAGCCCGTCACGGGTCAGTACGCCGCCGCGGGTGTGAACCCGCGCCGTCACTTAGCTGAGCTGCGTTTGGACAACCCCGACGCGGCAGCCGAATACGAGGTCGGTCAGGAGTTGACGGCCGAGATCTTCGCCGACGGCGCCTACGTCGACGTGACCGGTACCTCCAAGGGCAAGGGCTTCGCCGGCACCATGAAGCGTCACGGCTTCAGCGGCCAGGGCGCTAGCCACGGTGCTCAGGCGGTGCATCGCCGTCCGGGCTCGATCGGCGGCTGCGCCACTCCTTCACGCGTGTTCAAGGGCACGCGGATGGCGGGCCGGATGGGTAGCGACCGGGTGACCGTCCAGAACCTGGTGGTGCACAAGGTCGATGCCGAGAACGGTGTGCTGTTGATCAAGGGCGCGGTCCCCGGCCGCACCGGCGGACTCGTGGTGGTCCGCAGTGCGATCAAACGAGGTGAAAAGTAATGGCAGCGGTAAAGATTGATGTAAAGACGCCGGACGGCAAGGTCGACGGTTCCATCGAGCTGCCCGCCGAGTTGTTCGACGCGCCGGCCAATATTGCGTTGATGCACCAGGTGGTCACCGCGCAGCGAGCGGCGGCCCGCCAGGGCACGCACTCGACCAAGACGCGCGGCGAGGTCAGCGGTGGTGGCCGTAAGCCCTACCGGCAGAAGGGCACCGGACGCGCTCGGCAGGGTTCGACGCGCGCCCCGCAGTTCGCCGGTGGTGGTGTCGTGCACGGCCCCAAGCCGCGCGACTACAGCCAGCGCACGCCCAAGAAGATGATCGCGGCGGCGTTGCGCGGGGCGCTGTCCGACCGGGCCCGCAATGGCCGCATCCACGCGGTCACCGAGCTGGTGTCGGGTCAGACTCCGTCTACCAAGAGCGCCAAGGCGTTTCTGAGCACGCTGACCGATCGCAAGCAGGTGCTGGTCGTGATCGGCCGCACCGACGAGGCCGGCGCCAAGAGCGTGCGCAACCTGCCAGGTGTGCACATCCTGTCGCCCGGTCAGCTCAACACCTATGACGTGCTGCGCTCCGATGACGTGGTGTTCAGCGTCGAGGCGCTCAACGCCTACATCGCGGCAGCAACGGGCAACGCTGACAACAATGATGTGGAGGTTTCGGCCTGATGGCGACCGTCACCGACCCACGCGACATCATCTTGGCTCCGGTCATCTCCGAGAAGTCCTACAGCCTGCTCGACGACAACGTGTACACCTTCGTGGTGCACCCCGATTCGAACAAGACGCAGATCAAGATCGCTATCGAGAAGATCTTCTCCGTCAAGGTCGCATCGGTGAACACCGCGAACCGGCAGGGCAAGCGGAAGCGCACCCGGACGGGATTTGGCAAGCGCAAGGGCACCAAGCGCGCGATTGTCACCCTGGCCCCGGGCAGCAAGCCGATTGACCTGTTCGGAGCACCGGCCTAGCCGGGCCCGAGAGAAAGACCTGATAAGACATGGCAATTCGCAAATACAAACCGACGACCCCGGGTCGTCGCGGCGCGAGCGTGTCCGACTTCGCCGAGGTCACTCGCTCAGAGCCGGAGAAGTCGCTGGTGCGTCCGCTGCACGGGCACGGTGGGCGTAATGCTCACGGCCGCATCACCACTCGTCACAAGGGTGGTGGTCACAAGCGTGCCTACCGGGTGATCGACTTCCGGCGCAACGACAAAGACGGCGTCAACGCCAAGGTCGCACACATCGAATACGACCCGAACCGCACCGCCAACATCGCGCTGCTGCACTTCCTGGATGGCGAGAAGCGCTACATCATCGCCCCACAGGGACTCTCGCAGGGCGACGTGGTGGAGTCCGGCGCCAACGCCGACATCAAGCCCGGCAACAACCTGCCGTTGCGCAACATCCCGGCCGGTACGTTGGTCCACGCCGTGGAGCTGCGACCGGGCGGCGGTGCCAAGATGGCGCGGTCAGCCGGGTCGAGCATCCAGTTGCTCGGTAAAGAGGGCACCTACGCATCGCTGCGTATGCCCAGTGGTGAGATCCGTCGCGTCGACGTGCGCTGCCGCGCCACCGTCGGCGAGGTGGGCAACGCCGAGCAGGCGAACATCAACTGGGGCAAGGCCGGTCGTATGCGCTGGAAGGGCAAGCGTCCGACCGTCCGTGGTGTCGTGATGAACCCGGTAGACCATCCACACGGTGGTGGTGAGGGTAAGACCTCCGGTGGTCGTCACCCGGTCAGCCCCTGGGGTAAGCCCGAGGGCCGTACCCGTAAGCCGAACAAGGTCAGTAACAAGCTCATAGTCCGACGCCGGCGCACCGGCAAGAAGCACGGTCGCTAGGAAGTCGAGGAGTAACAGATGCCACGCAGCCTTAAAAAGGGACCGTTCGTCGACGACCACCTGCTCAAGAAGGTGGACGTGCAGAACGAGAAGAACAGCAAGCAGGTCATCAAGACCTGGTCGCGTCGTTCGACGATCATTCCGGATTTCATTGGCCACACATTTGCGGTGCACGACGGTCGCAAGCACGTCCCGGTGTTCGTCACCGAGGCGATGGTCGGCCACAAGCTCGGCGAATTCGCGCCGACGCGCACCTTCAAGGGGCACATCAAGGACGACCGGAAGGCCAAGCGCCGATGAGCACCACGACGACTGAATTTCCCTCGGCGACAGCCGTCGCACGGTTTGTGCGGGTGTCGCCGACAAAAGCGCGCCGGGTGATCGACCTGGTGCGTGGCAAGTCGGTGACCGACGCGCTCGACATCTTGCGCTGGGCGCCACAGGCCGCTAGCGAGCCGGTCGCCAAGGTGATCGCCAGTGCCGCGGCCAACGCGCAGAACAACAACGGATTGGACCCGGCGACCCTGGTGATCGCCACGGTCTACGCCGACGGCGGTCCGACCGCCAAGCGCATCCGGCCTCGGGCGCAGGGCCGCGCGTTCCGGATCCGCCGGCGCACCAGTCACATCACCGTCGTGCTGGAAAGCCGCCCGAGCAAGGACCAGCAGTCCTCTAAGTCGTCGCGGACGCGCCGCGCCGAGGGCAGCAAGGCAGCCGCGAAAGCACCGGCCAAGAAGGCGCCGGCGAAGAAGGCTGATTCTGGTCCGAAAGCCAACAAGGCGCCGGCGAAGAAGGCGCCTGCCAAGAAGGCTGCGGCGAAATCCGCTGAGGCCAAGGCAGAAACTGCGGCAACGTCTGAGACTTCTGACGCGAAGGGAGGCTCAGACTAGTGGGCCAGAAGATCAATCCGCACGGCTTCCGGTTGGGGATTACCACCGACTGGAAGTCTCGCTGGTACGCCGACAAGCAGTACGCCGACTACGTCAAGGAAGACGTCGCGATCCGCCGGCTGCTGTCGACCGGTCTGGAGCGCGCCGGCATCGCCGACGTGGAGATCGAGCGCACCCGCGACCGCGTTCGGGTCGACATCCACACCGCGCGTCCCGGCATCGTCATCGGCCGCCGCGGCACCGAGGCTGACCGGATTCGTGCGGACCTGGAGAAGCTGACCGGCAAGCAGGTCCAGCTGAACATCCTCGAGGTCAAAAACCCGGAGTCGCAAGCACAATTGGTGGCCCAGGGTGTGGCCGAGCAGCTGAGCAACCGCGTGGCGTTCCGCCGCGCAATGCGTAAGGCCATCCAGTCGGCGATGCGTCAGCCCAACGTCAAGGGCATCCGGGTGCAGTGCTCGGGCCGCCTCGGTGGCGCCGAGATGAGCCGTTCGGAGTTCTACCGCGAGGGCCGCGTGCCGCTGCACACCCTGCGCGCCGATATCGACTACGGCCTGTACGAGGCCAAGACCACCTTCGGCCGGATCGGTGTGAAGGTGTGGATTTACAAGGGCGACATCGTCGGCGGCAAGCGCGAATTGGCCGCTGCCGCACCGGCAGGTGCCGACCGTCCGCGTCGCGAACGGCCGTCGGGCACCCGCCCGCGCCGCAGCGGCTCATCGGGTACCACGGCCACCAGCACTGAGGCTGGACGGGCCGCCGGCGCCGAAGAAAGTACGGCATCTGCCGCGGCCGACAGTGCGCCTGCCCCCGAACCGCAGAGCACGGAGAGCTGAATCATGTTGATTCCCCGCAGAGTTAAGCACCGTAAGCAACACCATCCCCGCCAGCGCGGCATCGCCAGCGGTGGCACGGAGGTTAACTTCGGCGACTTCGGTAT
The DNA here is from genome assembly GCF_003112775.1 of Mycobacterium montefiorense. GTDB lineage: Bacteria > Actinomycetota > Actinomycetes > Mycobacteriales > Mycobacteriaceae > Mycobacterium > Mycobacterium montefiorense. The sequence goes on from NZ_BFCH01000022.1 coordinate 6,992, forward strand.
CCAGGCCCTCGAGCACGCCTACGTTACCAACCGGCAGATCGAGTCCGCGCGTATCGCGATCAACCGGCACATCAAGCGTGGCGGCAAGGTGTGGATCAACGTATTCCCGGACCGTCCGCTGACCAAGAAGCCCGCGGAAACCCGGATGGGTTCCGGTAAGGGCTCCCCGGAGTGGTGGGTCGTCAACGTCAAGCCGGGCCGGGTGCTGTTCGAGCTCAGCTATCCCAACGAGCAGACCGCGCGGGAAGCGCTGACCCGTGCAATCCACAAGTTGCCGATCAAGGCACGCATCATCACCCGAGAGGATCAGTTCTGATGGCAGTGGGCATTTCGCCTGGCGAACTGCGTGAGCTCACCGACGAGGAGCTGACCGACCGCTTGCGCGAATCCAAGGAGGAGCTGTTCAACCTCCGCTTCCAGATGGCGACGGGACAGCTCAGCAACAACCGCCGGCTACGCACGGTGCGTTCGGAAATCGCCCGTGTGTACACGGTGCTGCGTGAACGAGAGCTGGGCCTGGCGTCCGGACCCGACGGTAAGGATTCCTGATGGCAGAAGCTAAGGCCGCACCCAAGAAGGCCGCTGCGAAGGATGGCGCTTCGAAAGAGAAGGGCCCCCAGCACACTCCCGCGAACCCGAAGACGCGTGGCCGGCGTAAGACGCGCATCGGCTACGTGGTGAGCGACAAGATGCAGAAGACCATCGTGGTCGAGCTGGAAGACCGCATGCGTCACTCGCTGTACGGCAAGATCATCCGGACCACCAAGAAGGTCAAAGCGCACGACGAGGACAGCGTCGCTGGCATCGGCGACCGCGTCTCGCTGATGGAGACGCGTCCCACATCGGCCACCAAGCGGTGGCGTCTCGTCGAGGTGCTGGAAAAGGCCAAGTAACTCCAAGCGACCAAGGAACGCCCGGGACTTCATAGTCTCGGGCGTTTCGCTTTGGCGAGCTGAGGGCACCGCCCGCCGAGCGTAGCGCCACTGCGAAAAAAGATCGGAATTTTCGCAGTGGCGCTACGCTCGGCGCATGTCCACTGACTCGCGAGACTTTCAAGGCAAGATCGAGCTGGATATTCGTGATTCGGAGCCGGATTGGGGTCCGTACGCGGCGCCGACGGCGCCGGAGGGTTCGCCGAATGTCCTGTATTTGGTGTGGGATGACACGGGCATCGCGACCTGGGATTGTTTCGGTGGCCTGGTGGAGATGCCCGCGATGACGCGGATCGCCGAGCGTGGTGTGCGGTTGTCGCAGTTCCATACGACTGCGCTGTGTTCACCGACGCGGGCGTCGCTGCTGACTGGT
>NZ_BFCH01000023.1 GCF_003112775.1 Mycobacterium montefiorense
AACACACCTGCGCCCCACTATCACGCAGAATCGACTCAACCCGCTTCTGCGGATACCCCGGGTCAATCGGAACATACGTAGCGCCCACCCGCAGAATCGCCCAAATACCCACCACCATCTCCACCGAACGCGCCGTCATCAACGCCACCGGTTCCACCGGCCTCACACCCAAATCCAGCAATCGCACCGCCATCGACTCCGCACGCGCATGCAACTGCGCATACGTCAACACCTCATCCCGAAACCGCACCGCCACCCGCCGCGCAAACCTCCCCACACACCCCTCAAACAACCCAAACAACGAACCATCCCTCGGATACACCGACAACTCATAAACACCAAAGCCGCTAACCTGACCCATGCGGTTATCGTAGGAGTCGGGGCACATTTTCTGGCGCTTTTCCGTTGATTTAGTCGGTATTTTCCCAGCAGCGCCAAGCGCTAATGCCTTATCGCCCATCAAATTTCGACGTGGGAGCGTTCAATGCGGCGTGCTATCGATAGTGACTAATCAATTAATTAAAGTGCGGTATGCCGAGATGGCCAGCAAAGAACTGAGCGTTGATCCCGAAGAAGGTACCTTACCTGCGTGGCGATTGCGCTCCGCTTTCAGTCGCTGTCGGCAACGGCTGCGAGATCGACGCGAGTGTCGACCTACCAATCGCATATAGGGCGCCTGATCAAGTGGACGGATCGGTAATACGTTGGTGCACAAACGATTCAACAAGCCGTAAAAGGACGCTTCGTTTGCGAATGCGCTGCGTAACGGGATCAGGCGCGCTACCGAGCGCACTCCGCATGGGCGCGAACTGTAACCGTGGTGTGCCGCACGCGCGGCGGTCTAGTCACGCAGCTCAATGCGCAAGGCCGGCCTGCGGATCGACACTATCGGGGGGGCCACGTCAACATCACCGTGTGGGATCAGCAGTCATTTCCACCAATACCCGCTCGAATCGCTCCATCAGCGCATCGATGCTGGCGGTGTCGAACACGTCGGTGTTGTATTCGATACGTAGGCCCAGTTGGTCTCCCGGTTGAGCTTGCGCCGAAAGCGGGTAGTGGTTGGATTCCCACGCGGTAAACCCCGTGATCGTAAGGTCGTGCTCGCCGGCCAACGCGATGGTGTCGATCGGGTAGTTTTCGTAGACGAAAAGGGTGTCGAACAACCGCTCATGGCCAGTGATGGAGTGGATCTCGGACAGTGCCAGATGCTGGTGCTCAAGGGTATGAGTGTGCGCGCCCTGCAGTTGTTCGAGCAGCTCTGCGGTGGAAGTGGTAGCTGTAATGGTTGCCCGCACCGGCACGGTGTTGATCAACAGGCCCATAAGCGATTCGGCGCCGGCCAGCTCGGCCGGCCGCCCTGAGACGAGGGTGCCGAAGACAACATCGTGCTGGCCGGTCAGCCAGCGCAGCAGCTGCGCGAAGGCACCGTGCAGCACGAGGTTGACGGTGGTTTGACAGGAGCGCGCGAGTTCGCTCACCGCCCGGGTGGTCTGCTCGGTTAGCCGAATCGACGCAACTCCTCGCCGCCCCAACCTCACCCGGCCCGGCGGACCTACCAAGGTGGGTGTGTCGAAACCGGCCAGCACCGTGCTCCACGCCGCGTGCGCACCATCGAGGTCCTGATCCGCCAGCCAGCTAACAAATCTGCGATACGGCATCGCCGCAACCAGTCGCTGCCCGTAGTAGCTGGCGAATATTTCCTTCAGCAAAATCGGCGTCGACCAGCCATCGAGCACGATGTGGTGATTCGTGACCACAAACCGGTACCGGTTGTATCCAGTGCGGATCAGCGCCGCCCGAAAGGCCGGTCCGTCGGACAGGTCACAGACGGCGCCACGTTCAGCAGCGCACACCAGTTGCACCTGCCCATCGACTTCCACGTCGTCGGCGTCCAACTCGACATAGCGCCAGGGCACCACCGGATCGGCCGGGATGATCTGCACTGGCTCGTCGAACTGGTCGCTGAACCGTGCCGCCAGATTCGGATGCCGAGCCGCTACTGTGTGCACTGCCGCACGGAGCCGCTCCCGATCAAGCAGACCGGTCATGGTGATATCCAGCTGCACCGCATACGCAGTGTCGTCGCTAGATAACTTGGTGCAGGCGTGGAAGAACAGCCCCTGCTGCAGGGGTGTCAGCGGCAGCACGTCAGCGATCCGGTATTGCTGCGCAAGCTCGTCGAGCTCCTGCTGGCTCAGTCGGGCAGGCGCGATATCCGAGGGGGTCAACCCGCCCCCACCACTGCGCACATGTGCGCAAATCCCGGCGAGGGCCTCAAACCACAACCGGCTCAGCCGGGCGACCTGCTCTCGATTCAGCGCGGAGGGTGCCCACATCCAGTCGGCATGCAGCCGCGGACCAATCTCAGTGTCGACTGTGCCGGCATTGAGCTCCACAGTGTGCGCCAGCGGAATCGGTATCGCGGCGGCGGCACCAGTCAACGACAAGCCCTCTCGGCTGATCCGCCAGACATCATCGGAGATCTCCGCCGCCGCCGCGCCCAGCCGCCCCAGATAGTTGAACCCGATCGTCGGGTCCGGGCCGGCGAGCTCAGCATCGGCGTTCAGATAGCGCAACAGACCGTAGGTCAACGGCTCCGGGAGGGCGCGCAATTGTTCTTTCGCGTCCTTCACTACCGCTCCTAGCGCCGCCTCACCGGCCACCACATCGGACCAGTCCAGGCCACCAACGGCCAACGCCACCGGATAAATCGCGGTGAACCACCCCACCGTGCGTGACAGATCCACATCGACTGCCAGCTCCTCTTGGCGCCCATGGCTCTCGACGGCGATACCGATCGGCGTCTCGCCAGTCCCCGAGAATTCCGCAAAAGCCAACCCGAACGCGATCAATAAGATGTCTTGCACCCCAGCGTGAAACGCCGTAGGCGCCTCACCGAGCAGCATCCGCGTGGTTTCGATGTCCAGCGACACTGACAAGTGCCCGGCAGTTTGGTGCGTGTCGACCGCGGGTTGCACTGCCTGCATTATCGCCGGCGTCGCCTGGACCTGACGCCACTCCTCGGCTCGCTCGGTCACTTCGGCAGCGCACGCATGCTCGGCCAACAGCGCCGACCACCGAACAAACGACGTGCCCTGCACCGGCAACATCACCGGTTGCCCGCTACTGTGCTGGATCCAGGCAATGTTGAGGTCCTCCAACAGAATCCGCCATGACACCCCGTCGACGGCAAGATGGTGAACGATCAGCACCAACTGACCATTAGGGGGCACCCACAACGCACTCAACATCATCCCCGCGGCCGGATCCAACCGCGACCGCGCGGCAGCCACCGTCTCATCCGACAACCCGTTCACCACCTGAACGCACCGGCGCGCTTCGGTCGCCCCCACCGCGGGCACCTCTAAAATCCAATCCCCGGCGTCATCGGACTCGACGCGCAGCCGCAACATGGCGTGGTGATCCAGCAGTGCCTGCAATACCACCACCACGTCGGCCTCGGTCACGCCAGCCGGGGCCTGCAGCACCACCGTCTGATTGAACTGACCGACACTTGGAGAATCAAAACCCTTCGACCAAAGGATGATTGGGGTGGCCAACAGCGCACCGATACCCTCATCGACAACAGCCGCCTTACCGCCCACCACCTTGGTTACCGAAGCCAGCCGAGCCACCGTCTGCTCCACGAAGATATCGCGCGGCCGACACAGCAATCCGGCAGCACGCGCCCGCGCCACCACCTGCATCGACAGAATGCTGTCCCCACCCAATTCAAAGAAGGAGTCATCGACTCCGACCCGTGGCACACCAAGGACTTGGGCGTAGATGCCGGCCAGTGTCTCCTCGGCGATCGTGCTCGGAGCCCGATACTCACCGGAGGTGTACTCCGGCGCCGGCAGCGCCCGTACGTCGAGTTTGCCGTTCACCGTCAACGGCAATGCCTCGAGCACCACCACCGCAGCCGGAACCATATACCCCGGCAACCGATCAGCCAGCGCGTCGCGGATCGCAGCAGACTCCGCGGTACCGGTGACGTAACCCACCAGACGCTTATCGCCCGGACGGTCCTCACGGGCAACCACTACCGCCTGCTCAACACCCTCCAATTCGTGGAGTACCACCTGTATTTCGCCGAGCTCGATGCGATACCCACGGACCGTGACCTGCTCATCCGCCCGACCCAGATAGTCAAGCTGCCCATCCTCGCCCCAACGCACCAGATCACCAGTCCGATACATCCGCGCCCCCGACGCGCCAAACGGACACGCCACGAAACGCGACCCCGTCAACCCCGCCCGCCCGACATACTCGACACCCACCCCGGCACCAGCCACATACAACTCCCCCACCACACCCACCGGCACCCGAGACAACCACGGATCCAACACAAACAGGCTGAGCTGAGTCAGCGGCATCCCGATCGGGCTCACCGAGCCATCGACATCGCTCGCCCCGATCTCTCGGAACGACGCGTGCACCGTCGTCTCGGTAATGCCATACATATTGATCAGACGTGGTGACCCCGGATGGTTCTGCAGCCATCTCCGGAGTCGCTGCGGCTCCAGAGCTTCTCCACCGAACACCACTGTCTGCAGACTCAAACAACGCTCGGATTCGGCGGACGCCGCATCCACGGTTTGCAACGCATAAAACGCCGACGGAGTTTGACTCAACACCGTGACCTGCTCGGCGATCAGCAGTGCCTGGAACTCCTCGGGCGCACGCGCCACCTCGTCAGGCACCACCACCAACCGCCCACCACCGAGCAACGCACCAAAAATCTCCCACACCGAAAAGTCGAACGCTAACGAATGGAACTGCGACCACACCCCCGCGCACCCGACCTCCTGCTGCAGGGACTTCACCAACTCGGTGACGTTGCGATGAGTAACCGCAACCCCTTTGGGGGTGCCAGTGGTACCCGACGTGTAAATCAAATAGGCGATGTCGTCGGGATGCGGGTATGGCAGTGCGGTACTGGGCTGGGCGTCAATGCGGGGATCGCCGACATCGATAACTTGATCATGGCCATCCAGCCGGTCAACCAGTCCCGGGGTGGTGAGCACTGCGATCGGCGCGGCATCAGTGACCAAGAGCTCGACCCGCGCATCAGGCAAAGCCGGGTCGATGGGCAGATATGCCGCCCCAGACTTCAGCACCGCCAGGACCGCCACAACCGCCTGCGCCGAGCGCGGCAACAGCAACCCAACGCATTCACCCGGGCCCGCGCCGCGTTCGACCAACAGGTGCGCCAACCGGCTCGATGTCTCATCCACCTCCCGGTACGTCATCGACCGACCCTCGAAGCTGACCGCCACCGCCTCCGGAGCAACCGCAGCCTGAGCACCGAATGACTGCGGGATCGACTCCGCCACTGGTACCGGCAGGGTCAATGCGGCTCCGTTGCTGAACTCATCCAGCCGGACACGCTCAACCTCATCAAGCACATCAACCGACGAAAGCGGCCGGGCCGGATCGGCACTCATCGCCAACAACACCCGCTCCAACCGTCTGGCGACATTCCAAACATCAACATTCGGGAAGGTCGCCCTAGGGCCCGCGGTCAGGAGAAAAAGCTGATCGCCGGTGCCGAGAAATAGCAGCACAAAGTCGCCGACGGGAGCGAGATTGGTATACGTCGCCGTCGCCGGAGCATCGCCTAGGTTCAGCGTCAACCTCGAGGGAATGAAGTTGACAACAGCGCGATTCGAGGTCTGACCAAGCTCGTGTAGACCGTTACCACGCTCAAGATCGAGCACCGGATACCGCTGATGCTTCATCAGTTCCCGAAGTCGCCTATCAACATGCCGACTGAAATCGGCAACCGAAGCCTTTGGCGGCGAAGCCAATACCAACGGCACCACCCCGGCAAACATCCCCGGCAGCATCTTTGACTCCGGACGGGTTCGCCTGCTGACCGGGAAGTCAAGCACCACCTCAGATCCTCTACCGCTCAACCCACGCACCATTAATGCGCACACCGCAGTGATCACCGAGATTCGACGAACTCCTAAAGACTTGGACAACTCGTTGATCCGGCGTACCACCGACGGGTCTAACTGAACCGCTGCGGAGGGCGAGTACGGATCCCGTTCTCTGGCGGCCCGAGGCGACCAATAATGCGGTTCGGTCTTCGAGGGAAGGTTGCTCCGCCAATAGGCGTGGTCATCGAGACAGTCGGTGGAGGCCTTGTAATCCGATTCGTAGTCGACCAAATCCTGCAATGATCCAAAATATGGTGCGGGGACCGGCCTTTCAAAGAAAAGCGCAGAGTAGATGGTGGTGATTCGGCGGCACACCAGCGCCATGCCCATCCCATCGATCACGATGTGGTGCCAGCACGCAAACAGATAGAATTCATCGGGTCGCGCCCGAAACAACACAAACTTGAACAGCGGGCCGGTAAACGGCATCGGCGTGCGTCGAATCGACGATGCGAGCTCTTCAGCCTTGCGCTTCGGGTCAGGCGAGCTGCTCAAGTCATAAAATTCGAGCTCCACATCGGGCCAATCGATTGCACGTTGGAAAACCTGACCGTCAAGTTCAAAGAATGCGGCCCTGCTGGGTTCGTCCTCAGCCACTGCTTGGCGGATAGCCTGCCTAAGAAGGTCTTGTTGAATCGTTCCCTCGATTCGCACGAACAGGCCCAATTGCCACTCCGTACCGGCGTGCCCCGTTTCCTGCGAAAGCCATATCCCCTGCTGTCCGCGTGTCAGCGGCAAAGCCCGATGGTCAAGTTCCATCCGAATCCCTAACTCGTCTCGATTACGCATACAAGGTCAGTCGTCCGCGAGCCTTTGCGCGCCATGTCCGTTCGGGCCGCTCTTCTATGCGATTTAGACGCACAGTGGTCCGCCCCAGCAAGGCGGGGATTGCGTACTTAACCACAGCTAGACGATAGGGGTGAATATCGATGACTGTCGGCGAATCAGCCGCAGCGCACAGCAAACTACTGTCGACCAACATGCTCGCGCGATGCACGCACCGGGAATTCGTCGTGGCAGCGATATCGCTTTCTCAACGCACCGCCTTCTGGTGGCCCGAGTTTCCGTATCCGCCAAGCGAGGCTGTCCAAAACCGAAGCCGCCGCACAGGCAAGCCGTGAACACTGCGCGAGAGCGTCAGGCCGTTAGTGCGCGCCGCATCTGGGCGCCCGTATCGAGCACCAGCAGGATCAGGGTGCGCAGGGCGTCGTCGGTTAACGCCGCACCGGGAAAGTTGTAGCGCAGCATCACGTCCGCGGTTTTGGATCCGCTCTTGCCGGAGTTGCGCTGCGCGGCCTTGTCGCCGAGCTTCTCGACCAGCGTCACATTGCCGAAGTTACTGGCGTGCGCCTGCTTGGCGACCTGATCGCTGAGCCTTTTGGTCAGCGGCAGATCCCACGCCACGATCTGGGTGAGCGACACCAGGTCGAGTCCCTCGGCGATGTTCACCACCCGCAACGACGCGAACGTGGCGTCGTGGTGCACCGTCAGCCCTCCATCGGGCTCGTCGTCGACGGGCAGCACTTCGCGAAGGATCGTTCCAAGACGCTCCTGCAGTGATGACATCAGGCACTCCCAAACCGTCGGTTGCGATCCGCATATTCCTCGCAGGCCGCCCACAGGTCGCGACGGTCGTAGTCGGGCCACAGCTTGTCCTGAAAGATGTATTCGGCATACGCCGCTTGCCACAGCATGAAATTACTGGAGCGCTGCTCCCCCGAGGTCCGCAGAAAAAGATCCACGTCGGGGATGTCGGGCCGCTGCAGGTGATGTGCCACCGTCGACTCGGTGATGCGCTCCGGGTTGAGCCGCCCCGCGGCAGCCAAACGAGCGATTTCCTTTGTGGCTTCGGCGATTTCGGCGCGGCCTCCGTAGTTGACGCAGTAGTTGACGGTGATGACGTCGTTGCCCTTCGTCATCTCCTCGGCGATCGCCAATTCATTGATCACGCTGCGCCACAGGCGTGGCCGCGAACCCACCCAGCGGATCTTGACGCCCATCGCCTTGAGGTTGACCCGCCGCATGCGCACCACGTCGCGGTTGAAGCCCATCAGGAAGCGGACCTCCTCGGGGGACCGCTTCCAGTTTTCGGTGGAGAAGGCGTACAGGCTGAGCCACTTGATCCCGATTTCGATTGCCCCGCAGACGACGTCGATGACGACCGCCTCGCCCGCCCGGTGGCCGTCGGTGCGGGTCAGTCCCTGCTGGGTAGCCCAGCGGCCATTGCCGTCCATCACGATCGCCACGTGGTTGGGCATCCGATCCGCCGAAATCCGCGGCGCCACCGCCTTCGAAACGTGCTGCGGTGGCCGGCTTGGGCCGCCGTCGGGCGAGGGCGGTAGTTCGGGAAACGCCACCGGCCACGTCGACCTGTCGGGAAAAGCCGGATAGTCGTCGGGCGCAGCGGGCAATTGTGGGAAGTCGGTGGACTTCAGCTTGCGCTCGTGGTTCTTAGCCACAAGCCTCATCCTGCCCGATCAGCGCTGCGCGCCGGTCGGCGATTGTCCGGTCCACCCGATAATTACGCTCCACCAGCGGCAACGTCTTGAGCTGGCGTTCCAGATGCCATTGCAGGTGGGCGGCCACCAATCCGCTGACATGGTTGCGGTGGGACTGCGGCGTCGCCTCGGCGGCTTCCCAATCGCCATCGTGCAGCGCGGACATCAGTTCCAGCACGCCCAGCGGCGGCGTGGTCGAACCAGCGGGCCGGCAGTGGCCGCAGACGCTGCCCCCGGCGGCGATGTGAAATGCCCGATGCGGACCGGGCGTGGCGCAGCGGGCGCACTCGGTCAGCGCCGGTGCCCAGCCGGCGATGCCCATGGCACGCAGCAGGTAGGCGTCCAGGAGCAGCTCACGGGGCCGGTGGCCGTCGGCCACCGCCCGCAGTGCGCCCACGGTGAGCTGGTGCAGCGACGGGGCGGGCGCCCGCTCCTCACCGGCGAGGCGTTCGGCGGTTTCCAGCATCGCGCACCCGCAGGTGTACCGGCCGTAGTCGCTGACGATGTCGGTGGCGAACGCATCGATCGAGACGACCTGGGTGACGATGTCGAGATTGCGGCCGGGATGCAGCTGCACATCGATGTGCGCGAACGGCTCCAGCCGAGCGCCGAATTTGCTGCGGGTACGACGCACCCCTTTGGCCACCGCGCGGACCAACCCGTGGTCGCGGGTCAGCAGGGTGACGATCCGGTCGGCTTCGCCGAGCTTGTGCTGGCGCAGCACTACCGCTCGGTCTCGATACAGCCGCATCTCAACAGTTTTGCACCCCGCCGCGACATCGCGGGTATCCGCGCCGATAGTCTCGTACCCCGTGATTGGCGCTTCTGGTCCCGTTTCTGGGTCCGCTTACGGATTCCGTGGCACGCGCCTGCCCACGCTCACTGACCTGCTCTATCAGCTGGCCAGCCGCTCGGTGACGTCCGACACATTGGTACGCCGTTCGCTGCACGCGATCGACGCCAGCCAATCCACGCTGAACGCATTCCGGGTGGTGCTGACCGAGTCGGCGCTGGCCGACGCGGCCGAGGCCGACCGGCGCCGCGCCGCCGGTGACACCGCGCCATTGCTGGGCGTCCCGATCGCGGTGAAGGACGACGTCGATGTTGCCGGCGTGCCTACCGCCTTCGGCGCCGACGGCTACGTGCGGCCCGCCGCCCAGGACGCCGAGGTGGTTTGTCGTCTCAAGGCCGCCGGGGCCGTCATCGTCGGCAAGACCAACGCTTGCGAACTGGGTCAGTGGCCGTTCACCAGTGGACCCGGGTTCGGCCACACCCGCAACCCGTGGTCGCGGCGGCACACCCCGGGCGGGTCGTCGGGCGGCAGCGCGGCCGCGGTGGCCGCCGGTCTGGTCACCGCCGCGATCGGCTCCGACGGCGCCGGCAGCGTCCGGATTCCGGCGGCCTGGACACACCTGGTCGGCATCAAGCCACAGCGCGGCCGCATCTCCACCTGGCCGCTGCCGGAGTCGTTCAACGGGATCACCGTCAATGGCGTGCTGGCCCGCACGGTGGCCGACGCGGCGCTGGTGCTCGACGCCGCGTCCGGAAACGTCGCGGGCGACCGGCACAAGCCACCCCCGATCACGGCATCCGACTACGTCAGCATCGCGCCCGGGCCGCTGAACATCGCGCTGTCAACCCGGTTCCCGTACACCTTCTTTCGGGCCAAGCTGCATCCCGAGATTCTGGCCGCGACCCGCGCAGTGGGCAAGCAACTCCAATTACTTGGCCACACAGTCGTTTCCGGCAATCCGGACTACGGCGTGCGGATGGGATGGGATTTTCTGGCCCGCTCGACCGCGGGACTGCGGGAATGGGAGGAGCGGCTGGGCGACGGTGTCGCACTGGACCCCCGCACCCTGTCCAACCTGCGAATGGGACATGTTCTGGGACAGGCGATCCTGCGCAACGCACGCCTGCATGAGGGTGCGCTGCAGCGCCGGGTGGGCTCGATCTTCGACATCGTCGACGTGGTGGTGGCTCCGACCACGGCGCAGCCGCCGCCGCTGGCGCGGTCCTTCGACCGGTTGGGCGGCTTGAGCACCGACCGCGCGATGATCAAGGCGTGCCCGGTGGCGTGGCCGTGGAATCTGTTGGGCTGGCCGTCGATCAACGTGCCGGCGGGGTTCACCGCGGACGGCTTGCCGATCGGTGTGCAGCTGATGGGACCGGCCAACAGCGAAGGCATGCTGATCTCACTGGCCGCCGAGCTGGAGGCCGTCTGCGGCTGGGTGTCCAAGCAGCCGAAGGCGTGGTGGGAGCATGAGCACGGCCAACCACAGGATTGAGACGCGCTAAAAGCCTAGCCGTCCAAGCTGTTTGGGATCACTCTGCCAGTTCTTGGCGACCTTGACCCGCAGGTCGAGATAGACCTTGGTGCCCAGCAACTTCTCGATCTGGCCGCGCGCCACGGTGCCTACTTCGCGCAATCGGGCCCCACCCTTGCCGATGATGATGCCCTTCTGGCTGTCCCGCTCGACATAGAGCAGGGCATACACGTCGATCAGGTCGTCGCGGTCCTCGCGCGGATTGACTTCGTCGATCACCACCGCCAGCGAGTGCGGAAGTTCGTCGCGCACTCCCTCCAGGGCGGCCTCGCGGATCAGCTCGGCCATCAAAATCTCTTCGGGTTCGTCGGTCAGCTCGCCGTCGGGGTAATACGCCGGGCCGAGGGGCAGGGTGGCGGCCAGCACGTCGGTCAGCAGGTCGACCTGGGTGCCGGCGACCGCTGACACCGGGACGATTTCGGCCGAACCGTCGACGAGTTCACTGACCGCGACCAACTGTGCGGCCACGCGGTCTTTGGGCACTTTGTCGATCTTGGTGACGATGACGACGAGGGCGGTCTTGGGTGCGACGGAACGGATCTGCTCGACGATCCAGCGGTCTCCAGGGCCGATCGCCTCGTCGGCCGGGATGCACAGCCCGATGACGTCGACTTCCGAGTAGGTGTCACGGACCAAGTCGTTCAACCGCTTGCCCAGCAGGGTGCGCGGCCGGTGCAACCCCGGGGTGTCGACCAGGATGATCTGAAAGTTCTCTCGGTGCACGATGCCGCGGATGGTGTGCCGAGTGGTCTGCGGGCGCTTCGAGGTGATCGCCACCTTGCTGCCGACCAGCGCGTTGGTCAGCGTCGACTTGCCGGTATTCGGCCGGCCGACCAGACACACGAAGCCCGAACGGAATTCACTCATAACGGCTTGCCGGCGCGGTCGGTGAGGATGATCGCGGCGGTCGGACTGAGCTCGCGGACCGCGGCAATGCCGGCGTCGTCAGCCGATCCTGCCACCAGCGCGGCGGCCTCCAGGCCCGTCGCCCCGCTGCAGACGGCTGCGGCCACCGCCGCTTGCAGTCCGGTCAGCCGCAGCGCCGACAAGTCCACTGGCCCAGCCGCATACGTGCGGCCGTCGACGTCTCGCACCGAGGCCCCGCTGCCGGCCTCCGCACGCGCCATCGCGGCGCGCGCCAGCACCACCAGCTTCTCGTCCTCGGGAGCCAGCTGCTCAGCCATGATGCGTGTCTTCAAACTCGTGGTCCTCCGGTTCGACCGGGCTGAGCAGCACGGTGCCGATCCGCAGCCGGCCGCGATGGTCGGGGCCGCCCTCGGCGCGTAGCCGCAAGCCGTGCGAGACCACCTCGGCGCCGGGCAGCGGAACGCGGCCCAATTCCAGCGCCAGCAGGCCACCCACCGTATCGACGTCGAGGTCGTCGTCGAATTCTACGCCGTAGAGTTCGCCGACATCTTCGATGGCCAACCGCGAGGACACCCGAAAATGCTTGTCGCCCAGGTCTTCTATCAGAGCCGTCTCTTCCTGGTCGTACTCGTCGGCGATCTCACCGACGATCTCCTCCAGCACGTCTTCGATGCTGACCAGGCCGGCAATCGCGCCGTATTCGTCGACTAGCAGCGCCATGTGATTGCGATCGCGCTGCATTTCCCGCAGCAGCGCATCCAACGGCTTGGAGTCCGGCACGAATACGGCCGGGCGCATCACCTGCGACACTTTGGTGTCGCGACCACCGTCGGCCGACAAGAACGCCTGCTGGACAAGGTCTTTGAGATACACCACGCCGACGATGTCGTCGACGTTCTCGCCGATCACCGGAAGGCGGGAGTGCCCGCTGCGCACAGCCAAGTTCGTCGCTTGGCTAGCGAATTTGTCACTCTCGATCCAGATCATCTCGGTCCGCGGCACCATCACCTCACGCGCCGGGGTGTCGCCGAGTTCGAACACCGACTCGATCATCCGGCGCTCGTCGGCGGCCACCACGCCGCGCTGCTGGGCCAGGTCGACAACCTCGCGCAGCTCGATTTCGGATGCGAACGGGCCATTGCGCAAGCCGCGACCCGGCGTGAGCGCATTACCCAGCAGCACCAGCAGCCGGCTGATCGGCATCAACAGCGACGAAATCACCTGCAGCGGAAGGGCTGTCACCAGCGAGATGGAGTACGCATGCTGGCGCCCGAGGGTCCGCGGGCCGACCCCGATGACGACGAAGCTGGTCAGCACCATGATGGTGGCGGCGCCGAACACCGCCCAGTTCAGACCGAAGTTGTCGTACAGGAACACCACCAGCAGCACGGTCGCGGTGACCTCGCAGATCATCCGCAACAGCACCACCAGGTTGATGTAGCGCGGTCGGTCGGCCATCACCTTCGACAGGGCCCGAGCCCCGGGCCGTTCATCGCGCACCAGCTCGGCCACCCGAGCCACCGAGACGGTGCTAATCGCAGCGTCGATCGCCGCGAAAGCCCCGCCCAGACCGATCAACGCGATCGCGAGGAGCAGCTGGAACAAGCCGCTCAATGGTGGGTATGCCTTGGCTCGGCCACGGGCTTGTCTGTTACGTCGCCGCTCTTGTTCCGACGATTGAGCAACCCCGCGATGACGACAACCGCCATCACCAACAGCCCGTACCGCACTCCCCACGGCCACCAAGGCTGGGCAGCCGGCGCAGGCTGAGCGGCGGGCTGGCCTTGATCGCCGTGAACTGCCAGCGTCACCAAGAAGTCGCCATTGTCGGTCGGCCCGAAGCTGGGCAGCGACTGGGTCTTGGTCACCCGGATCTGCACGCCGTCGGCGGGATCGGTGACCTGACCCCAGGCCAAGGTCGAGTCGTCGAGCAGGAAGGAGTCCTGGCTACCCGCGGGCTCGCTATCGTCGTGCCCCACCACCGCCACCTGGCCGATTTGCACGCTCTGGTTGACGGCGGGGATATCGGCCATGACGCTCTGGTACAGCGTCGAAGGCGTCGGCGCCACGTAGTCCGGCGGCGGGGGGCCCGTGAAGTTGTCAGGCGGCACGAAGGCGCCGCCGTAGAAGCTGCCCGATGCCAGATAGCTATCGCCGACCGCGGTGAACGCGACCAGGCCAACGGTGCCGGCATCGAGCACGATGCGGCCACCGGCCGGCAGGTACGCCTCACGGGACCCACCGTCGTAGGTGTAGCGGAAGGTCATCGCCTGACCGAGCGGGTTGTACAGGATCGGACGGTGATACTCGTCGTAGTCGACGTAGTCCCAGTGCCGGGGACGGACCAGCGCCTTGTTATCGGCCTTGACCAGCTCGATGTTGTCGCTGTGGAGGCTGACGACGTTCTGCACCTGCTGGTTGAAGTCCGCCTGGGTCGGCGGCTTCGGTGGATCGGCGGGATTGAGCCGGGCGGCCGGTGCGACCTTGGCGGCCGCGATCGCCTGCGGTGGCGCCTCGAGCTTCTTCGGCGGTGACAACACGGCGACGTTTCTTGGTGCCCCCGGGGACGGCGGACTGATCTTCGGAGTTTGCACCGGCACCGGCGCCGGACGTGTAGAAGTCGGCGGCGGCAAGGGCGGAGGCTCCGGAATGTAGACCGGGACGGTGCTCGAGGGCGCCGGGGCCGGCCGGGGCGCGGGCGCGTTGCACACGTTCGCGGTGTGATAGGCCTGCACATAAAACAGACAGTGCTGGCAGGACACGGGGTTTGACCCCTCGCCAGCGCACGGAGACGCCTGTGCCACACCAGGCATACTGACCAGCAGCGCCGACGGCGCCAAAACCATGGCGGCCGAGACCGCGATCCAGAATGCTCTCTTCAAAATGCTCAATTGTCGAAATACCTTGACTTGTCCAGCAACCGGCGGTCTTTCTCGTCTTGCCGGTCGTAGTGGTACGCCTCGACCTGTTCGGCTACCCACTCTTCGAGAAGTCGCCCCTGTAGAGCGAACATCTCCTTCTCCTCATCGTGCTCGGCGTGGTCATAGCCGAGCAGGTGCAGCACGCCGTGAATTGTCAGCAGCGCCAATTCATGTCCGAGGCTGTGACCTGCCGCGGCAGCCTGCTCGGCCGCGAACTCCGGACACAACACAATGTCACCCAGCATCGACGGCCCCGGCTCGGGGGCGTCCGGACGGCCACCGGGCTCGAGCTCGTCCATCGGGAAACTCATCACGTCGGTCGGGCCCGGCAGGTCCATCCAGCGCATGTGCAAGTCAGCCATCGCGGCGGTGTCCAACAGCACCATCGACAGCTCGGCGCCCGGATTGACGTCCATTTTCGCGATGACGAACCGCCCGACGCTCACCAATTCCGCTTCCGAGACGTCGATGCCCGATTCGTTGCTCACTTCAATAGTCATGGGCTGCTCACCGCACCATCATCGGTGACTCCGGGTTCCGGATGCCCGCCGAGCAGCCCGATTCATCCCGGAGTCCGAGTCCTCGTGGCGGGCGTAGGCATCGACGATCTCGGAGACCAGCCGGTGGCGGACCACATCCGCGCTGGTCAACTCCGCAACGTGGATGTCGTCGATGTTGTCCAGGATGTCGACTGCGGCCCGCAGACCCGACCGTGCGCCGCCCGGCAGGTCGATTTGAGTGATATCGCCGGTGACGACGATCTTCGACCCGAAGCCCAGCCGGGTGAGGAACATCTTCATCTGCTCGGGCGTGGTGTTCTGCGCCTCGTCCAGGACGATGAAGGCGTCGTTAAGCGTCCTACCCCGCATATATGCGAGCGGCGCCACCTCGATCACCCCAGCCGACATCAGCTTGGGGATCAGTTCGGGGTCCATCATGTCGTAGAGCGCGTCATACAGCGGCCGCAGATACGGGTCGATCTTCTCGCTCAACGTGCCCGGCAGAAAACCAAGACGCTCACCGGCTTCCACGGCCGGACGGGTCAAGATGATGCGAGTGACCTTTTTGGACTGCAACGCGTTGACCGCCTTGGCCATGGCGAGATAGGTCTTGCCGGTGCCGGCGGGCCCGATGCCGAACACGACGGTGTGGGCGTCGATGGCGTCAACGTAGCGCTTCTGGTTCAGCGTCTTGGGCCGGATCGTCTTGCCGCGGCGCGACAGGATGTCCAGCGTGAGCACCTCGGCCGGTGACTCGTTGCCGGTACCGACCAGCATGGCGACGCTGTGGCGCACCACCTCGGGCGTCAACGGCTGGCCGTTGGCCACGATTGCGACCAGCTCGGAGAGCACCCGCTCGGCCAGCGCGACGTCGGCCGGTTCGCCCGACAGCGTGACGGCGTTGCCGCGAACATGCAGGTCGGCGGCGAGTATCCGTTCGAGGGCGCGCAAATTCTCGTCTGCCGAACCCAGCAAGCCCACGACGAGATCAGGAGGAATGTCGATGCTGCTGCGAACCTGAGCGTCGGCCTGCAGGGCCCTAGCTGCGTCAACAGCGTTGGTCTCGCGTGGCGTCACGTGGTTTCCGGTGCCTGCCTTCTCGGCTCGTCAGGGTAGTTCGGGATGCCTTAGTCTACGCCGAGGGCTCCGCCTGGTCAGCCGCGAGCGGCCCGGGCGGCCCGACCTCGGCGGTTTGCTCCCATCGCGGGGTCAACACGCCGAGGGCGCCCAGGGCCACCGCGGCGGCCGTCGAGGTCCGCAGTACCTGCGGGCCCAGCCGTACCGCGACCGCTCCCGCGTCGGTCAACTCGGCCAGCTCATCGGGCGCGATGCCTCCTTCGGGACCGACCACCAGGAACAGCGCGCTCACCTGCGCCACCGCAACATCCGCGATCCGATCGCTCGCCGATTCGTGCAACACCAAGACCGCCGCGCCCGCGGCCACTTCGGCGCGGATCCGCTGGGTGAGCGCCGAAGTGGACAACACGGCGTCAACCGGCGGGATGTGCGCCCACCGCGATTGCCGGGCCGCCGAGCGGACCACGGCACGCCAGCGGCGCAGACCCTTCTCGGCGCGGGCACCCTGCCAGCTGGCCACGCATCGGGCCGCCTGCCAGGGCACAAACGCGTTGGCCCCGGCCTCGGTGGCTAATTCGATCGCCAACTCCGAACGCTCCGACTTGGGCAGCGCCTGCACCACCGTCACCCGCGGCTTGCCAGGATCGACGCTCCAGCGGTTCAGCACCCGGGCTCGTAATCCGTCCCGGCCGGACTGCTCGACCACGCAGCGGGCCAGGCCGCCGGCGCCGTCGCCGAGCACCAATTCCTCGCCGGACCGGATCCGGCGCACCGTCGCGGCGTGAAATCCCTCCTCGCCGTCGACGACGGCCAGTCCACCGGTGTCGGGCAGTGCTTTGACGTAGAACAGCGTCGCCACCATGTGCAGGGGCCCCTCAGGAGTTGCGTCAGCGCCCGGTGAAGGTCTCGCGCAGCCGGCTGAACAGCCCACCACCGCTGTGCGTCGAGCGCACCTCGGGCACGTCGCGGGTGCGGCGATTCTTCAGCTCGCGCAACAGGTCGCTGTCGTGGTTGTCCAGCCGGGTGGGAACCACCACCTCGACGTGGACGTGCAGGTTGCCGCGGGTGGCCGCGCGCAGCTGCGGCATGCCGTGGCCGCGTAGCGCGATGATCGCACCCGGTTGCGTGCCAGGCGGAATGATGATCTCGCTCATGCCGTCGAGGATGGCCTCGACGCTGAGCGTGGCGCCCAGCGCCGCGTCGACCATCGGTACCGACACCGTGCAGTGCAGGTCGTCGCCGTCGCGGACGAAGATGTCATGGGCCTGCTCATGGACCTCGACGTACAGGTCGCCGGCCGGCCCTCCCCCGGGCCCGACCTCACCCTGAGCGGCCAGCCGGACCCGCATGCCGTCGCCGACACCGGCGGGAATCTTGACGCTGATCTCCCGGCGAGCCCGCACCCGGCCGTCGCCCACGCACTGATGGCAGGGGTCCGGAATGACCACGCCGACGCCGCGGCAGGTGGGGCACGGGCGCGACGTCACCATCTGGCCCAGCAGCGAGCGCTGCACCGTCTGCACCTCACCGCGGCCGCCGCAGGTGTCGCACGGAATCGGCGCGGAATCGCCGTTGGTGCCCTTGCCCTGGCAGCGGTCGCACAACACCGCGGTGTCGACGGTGACCTGCTTGGTCACCCCGGTCGCGCACTCCTCGAGATCCAGCCGCATCCGCAGCAACGAGTCCGAGCCCGGCCGAACCCGGCCGATCGGACCGCGGGATGTCCCGCCACCGCTGAAGCCGCCGCCGAAGAAGGCCTCGAACACATCACCGAGACCGCCGAATCCGCCGAATCCGCCGGCCCCGGCGGCCGCGTTTTCCAGTGGGTCGCCACCCAGGTCGACGATCCGGCGTTTCTCGGGATCGCTCAGCACCTCGTAGGCCGCGCTGATCTCCTTGAACTTCGCCTGCGCGGCCTCATCGGGGTTGATGTCGGGGTGCAGTTCGCGCGCTAGCTTCCGGTACGCGCGCTTGATCTCCGCATCGCCGGCGTTTCTGCTCACGCCAAGCAGCCCGTAATAATCGCGTGCCACGCCTGACCTTTCTGGGCCCTTTTAAGGCCGCGTTACTACGTGTGTCCACAAACCCTAAGGGTGCACGTTCATCGAGCACCCAGGACTTCGCCAATATAAAGAGCAACCGCGGCCACGCTGGCGATAGTTCCCGGATAGTCCATGCGGGTGGGTCCCAACACACCCATACCGCCGTACACGGTGTCCATCGTGCCGTACACGGTAGACACCATCGAGGTGCCCGCCATTTGCTCGGCCTCCGTCTCATGGCCGATGCGCACCGTCACCTTGCCGGATTCCTGCTGGTGCGCCAGCAATCGCAGCACCACCACCTGCTCCTCGAGCGCCTCCAGGATGGAGCGCAGCGAACCGCCGAAGTCCGCGGCATTGCGGGTCAGGTTCGCGGTGCCGCCCATCACCAGCCGCTCCTCGGTGTGTTCGACCAGCGACTCCAGCAGCACCGTGGCCGAACGGCCGACCGCGTCGCCCAGCCCGCCGGTGCCGCCCAACTGCTGAGCCAGCTCGGCCACCGCGACCGAGGCCGCCGAGAGCTTCTTGCCTTCCAGGGCCTGGCCGAGGATCTCCCGCAGCTGGGAGAGCTGATGATCGTCGACGACGTCGCCGAGCTCGACGATGCGCTGATCCACCCGCCTGGACGACGTGATGATCACCATCAGCAGCCGCGCCGGCGTCAGCGCGATGACTTCCAGGTGGCGAACCGTCGACGTCGACAACGTCGGGTACTGCACCACTGCCACCTGACGGGTCAGCTGAGCCAGCAGCCGCACCGCCCGTCGCAACACGTCGTCGAGGTCCACGCCGGATTCCAGGAAGCTTTGGATCGCCCGTCGCTCCGCCGACGACAGCGGCTTGACGTCGTCGATCCGGTCCACGAACTCGCGGTAGCCCTTCTCGGTGGGTACTCGCCCGGAGCTGGTGTGCGGCTGGGTGATGTAGCCCTCGGCCTCCAGTACCGCCATGTCGTTGCGGATGGTGGCGCTGGACACCCCGAGGTTGTGCCGCTCGACGAGCGACTTCGAACCGATGGGCTCCTTACTGGAGACGAAGTCGGCGACGATGGCGCGCAGCACCTCGAAGCGACGGTCGTCAGCACTGCCCATCAGTTGCCACCTCCTTGATTGCGTTCATTTTACGGTCTCACGGCGCGCTGACCTCCGTACGTGAGCGTCCGCCGCGCGCTGCCGATAAGTTTGCGGCTAGCCTGTCCAGCATGTATCCGTCGGGCCTCGACGACGCATCGGAGACGATCCGCCAATGATTTTCAAGGGCGTACGAGACGGCAAGCCCTATCCGGAACATGGACTGTCCTACCGGGACTGGTCCCAGATACCGCCGCAGCAGATCCGGCTCGATGAGTTGGTCACCACGACCACGGTGCTGGCCCTGGACCGGCTGCTCTCGGAAGACTCCACCTTCTACGGCGATCTTTTCCCGCACGCGGTCCGATGGCGGGGCATCATCTACCTCGAGGACGGCCTGCACCGCGCGGTGCGCGCCGCGCTGCGAAATCGCACCGTGTTCCATGCCCGGGTTTACGACATGGATATACCGCTGAGCCAGCAGACCCAGGGATCCGGTTCGACTTTCGGGCATTAGCCGGTCACGTTTGCGCGTTGCGGGGTGTCGACGTAGTGAGGGCCAACGAGGGTCCGCACCGCGACTATTCGGGAGGTTCGCCATGTCCCGGCTTCAGGGAGTCTCTGACCACGACGCCAGCCTGGGCGCCAGGATCGCGTTCTTCTTCACCAAACGCAAGCTCGCACAGATGGCCGGCCTCGAAACGGTCGGGATGCTCGAACCGCTGCGGATGTATGCCCACGTCCCCAAGTTGCTCAGCGCCTACGGCAGGCTCGAGCAGGCCGAATCGAAGCTGGACATCCTGCGCCCGCGGCACCGCGCGCTGGCCGAGCTGAAGGCGGCGACGACGGTGCGCTGCGAGTACTGCATCGACCTCGGCTCGCAGATCGCGCGGCAATGGGGAATCACCGACGAAGAACTGCTGGCCATGTCTGGACCCGACTACCGCAATGCCCCGTGCTTTTCCGAGGTCGACAAGCTGATCCTGGAGTACGCCACCGCGATGAGCCGCACCCCGGTCGAGGTGACCGACGAGCTGTTCGACGCGCTGCGCGCCCACTTCGACACGCCGCAGCTGGTCGCCCTCACCCACGTCATCAACCTGGGCAACATGCGCGCCCGATTCAACCTCGCGCTCGGCATCGGGTCGTCCGGCTTCTCCGGTGACCGGGTGTGCGCCCTCCCCGACACCGGCCGCGTGTGACAGTGCAGGCGTCTTTGACGACCCGGTTCGAGGCGGCCCGGCCACAGCTGGGCGCCATCGCCTATCGCATGCTGGGCTCGATTGACGACGCGCAGGACGCCGTGCAGGAAGCCTGGCTGCGGCTGAACCGCAACTCCGGCGAGGGCATCGTCAACCTCGACGCCTGGCTGACCACGGTGGTGGCCCGCATCTGCCTGAACACCTTGCGCGACCGCCACGCGCGTCATGCCGAGGAACCGGTCGCCCAGCTGCCGGACCCGATCGTGGACGTAGCAGGCGAGTTCGACCCCGAACACCGCGCGATGCTCGCCGACGCGGTAGGGCTGGCGCTGTTCGTGGTGCTGGACACCTTGCCGCCGGCGGAGCGGCTGGCATTCGTCCTGCACGACGTGTTCACCGTCCCGTTCGACCAGATCGCGCCAATCGTCGAACGGAGCCCCGAAGCGACCCGCAAGCTGGCCAGCCGCGCGCGCCGACGCATCCAGCAGGCGGACCCGCTGCCCGACGCCGACATCGCCGCGCAGCGCGAGGCCGTCGACGCGTTCTTCGCCGCCGGACGCTCCGGTGACTTCGACCGGCTGGTGTCGGTGTTGCATCCCGGCGTGGTGTTGCGCGGCGACTTCGGCTCCGGCGCAGGGCTATTCCGCGCCGAGGGTGCGCCATCGGTGGCCAAGCTGGCCCGCGGCTACGCAGGCCCCGAGCGTGAAGTCCGCGCCGCGATCGTCAACGGCGCGGCGGGCGCGGTTGTGTTCGTCGCCGGCCAACCCGTCTCGATCATGGCGTTCGTGGTGCGCGACGGCCGAGTCGCCGCGATCGACGTCCTGGCCGACGCGGAGCGAATCGCCAAGCTCGACCTGAGAGCCGTGTCCGGCTAGTTCGTCGCGGACGCTGCCTGCAGCAACGCCAGCGCGGCGTCGTGTTGCAGCACCCAGTTGCCGCCCTGTTGGACGAACACCAGTTGCTTGTTGACCGGCCCGGCGAACTTCGGACCCGCGATGGCCACCTGGGCGGCGGCCACATTCGGCCCGTTCGGCACGATGTTCGTCACCGTGAAGGTCTCCGGGAAGTTGCCGTTCCGGTAGGCCTTACGCAGGTCGTGGTCGGCAACGTGGCCCTCGTCGGGATTGATGCCGTTTTCGACCAGGCCGACCTTGGTGGAGTAGCCCACGCCTGGGTCGGTGGCCTGGATGCACAGATTGCTCAACTGTTCCGCCGTCGGCAGGCCCGGCCCCACCGGCGCAGGCGCGGGAGGCGGCGGCGGATCCTGCGGCAACGGCGCGCCGACCGTGGTCAGCTGCACCGCAGACCCCGGCGGCACGACGGATGCGATGCCGGCGGTCGCGCCGCCGATGACGGCCAGCGCCGCCACGCTCATAGCTACGGATTTCACGATTCCCCCTTCAGAGGCCCGTTGAGACCAACCTGCCAACGTGACGGATGTTACTTACTGTCCAGCCGCTTGCAGCAGCTCCATCGCCGAGGCGCGCGACAACATCCAGCTGCCCTGGTTGACGAACGTGACATTCTGCGTGACCGGGTTCGGCAGCTTCGGGCCCGACACCGCGACGTCCGCCGTTACCGAACCTGCGGCGCTTGGCTGGATATTGGTGATGTTGAACGACAACGGCAGGTCGCCGTTCTTGGCCGCCTTCTGCAACTTGTGGTCCGCGATGTGTGCCGCGGTCCCGCTGATCCCGCCTTCGACCAAATTGCCCTTGCTGGTGAACGACACGTTGGGGTCGGCGAGGCTGTTGAGCAGCCCGGTCAGCTGGTCCGCCGTCGGAACGCCGGCATCGAGAGCCGGGGCGGGCGGCGCCGGATCCTGCGGCAACGGTGCGCCAACCGCGGCCAGCTGCACCTGGGCGGCACTGTCGGCCGGGATGGACGCGATTGAGGTGACGCCGATAGCTGCGGCGCCGAGAGCGCCCAGGGCTGCCACACCGGTGGCAATAGCTTTCACGGATTTCATGATTCCCCCTTCGAAGTGCAGCGTCGTGACGGAATGTCACCCACACCAGCACCTGGTGTAGATGGTGTGGTTGTGCACCTTGGGACAGATGCTACGCGGGATCGCACTGACTAATCTGTGCGCAACCTGTGTAGCAGCCCAGAGTTTCGGCTTTGCTGGCTAGCCAGCTGACCGGTTCCCGGCGACGGAATCACGCAGGCTCTTCGTCCGGATATCGGGCCAGTTTTGCTCGACATAGTCCAGGCACGCCGCCCGGGTCGCTTCGCCGTGCACCACGCGCCAGCCCGCCGGAACGTCGCGGAAGACGGGCCACAGACTGTGCTGCTCCTCGTCATTGACCAGCACGAAGAAGGTGCCGTTGTCATCGTCGAAAGGGTTGGTACTCATCGCTTCTCCACCATCGTTTGGTATCTGGACAAACCCGCGGGACCGACCCAGGACCCCAGCACTCGGTCCGACAGCAGCCCCAGGCAGCTGAGGTTGGGAAATCCGGGCCCCTGGGTGAGGCCGGACAGGTTGGGCAGGAACAGCTTAGGCGTGACGTCGCTGACGGACAGGTCGTAGCCAATCCCCTCCTGCAGGCGCTCGGAGGCCAGCGGTCCGCCCAGACCCAGCTCGAGCAGGTCGAGGGCATCCTGACTGAACAGCGAGGTGAACCACAGCGCATCGGCGCCCGAGCCGTCGATCACGAGGTCGAATCCGTGCACCGTTTCCAGGTTCTCGCTGAACCGGTTGGTGGAGAGCGTCAGCCGGATCTGCCCGTCGCGACCTACCGCGTGCGCCACCCGGCCGCGCAGGTGGCGGATGCGGTCGTCGGCCAGCAGCGCCTCTTGCACGTTTGCCGAGAAGACGCCACGATCCGTGCGGGCCAGCGCGTCGCGACGTTCGGCCAACGTCAACGCGGTCCAGTCGGTGGGGTCCGAGAACAGCGAGTTCTCGAAGAAACTCTCGCCACGGGTAAACAACGTCACCTGCGGTGAGATGACGGTGATCGTCGAAACCCGGTGCCGGAAAAGCTCATTGAGCATCGAGGCGGCCGTTTCACCGCCGCCGATCACCGCGACCCGCTCGGCGCTGATGCGGTCGTGGCCAGCGGCGCGATCCCAGAACTGGGCGATCGACATCATGCGCGGGTTGCCGGGCAGCAGAGATTTCTCCGCCTGGCCAGGCCCGGTGATCATCAACGCGTCCGCGTGCACGGTGGTCTCGTGGGTGCGCAGCGCCCAGCGGTCACCGGCGACACCCAGCCCGTCGACCTCGCCGCGCACCACTAACATCTCGACCTGATCGGCGACCCAGCCCAGGTACTGGCTCCACTTGCGATGCGGCGGGGCCGGCCTGCCCCGGTCGATCCACTCGGCGAAGGATGCGGTCGCGATCAGATAGGACTGCCAGCTGTAGCGGGTCATCAGCTCGTCGACCTCGCCGTTGCGGCGTGGCACCAGCGCCGATCGGTAGGGGAAGCCGACATCTTTTTCCGGGCTGGTACCCAGCCGGTGCGCACCGTCGGTCCAGCCGCCGCTCGCCTGCCAGTTCGCCCCGACCCCGGTGCGTTCCACGGCGACCACGTCGGGGACCTCGACGCCCATGTCGCGCAGCGCCTTCGCCTTGGCGGCTACAGCCACCGCCTTCGCGCCGGCGCCGAGGATCGCTAACGTGCTCACGTCACCACCTCCCGCAGTGATTCAATCCAAAGTTGTTGCAAAGCAGCGATATCCGCGTCATCGAGAATGTCTGGCAGTGCACGCCACTGCGCGGCCAAGACGCGCTGCCCCTCGAACGGCAGCACGGTGGCCATGATCGTGAGTTCGTGGCGCACCGCCAGATCCGGTTCCGGTTGCGGAGATACCCCCGCGAGCAGCCCGCGCTCCATCGTCAGCACGGACCCGCCGCCGGTGTGTGCTGCGCCCAGGTAGTTCAGCAGTACCTGCGGGCCAGGCAACGAGGCCAGACGCCCGGCGGTATCGGTCCGCAGATAGCGCAGCAACCCGTAATCGAGTCCGTCACCCGGGATGGCCGCTAACCACTCGCCGACGTCTTGCGGGTCGGTCGAGTCCACCCGCACCGGATATATGGAGCTGAGCAGTCCGATCGTGTCGCCGGTGTCGATGGTGTGCGAGCCGGGCTCGTCGACCAGACTGTCTGCGCGGCCGTGGGTTTCCAGCGCCAGCAGCGGCGGCGGCGTGGCCTGGTTTCGTCGCTGCCGCCAGCGCGTCACCGTCGCCGCGGTGGCGGCGACCAGCAGGTGGGGCAATGGCAGGCCGGAATCCAACAGCCGGTGGGTGGTGTCCGCGTCGGCGGCGACCATGCGGACGATCAGATCGCCGGCCCGGTCGCGGCCCGAATCAACCCGCCGGGCGCCGAGGTTGGGATCATCGCCTTCGAGCTGGGCTGCCCAGAACTGCACGGTGTCCAACCGGTCGGCGCGGTCGGCGAGGGCCGCGGCCCAGCGTCGGTAACTGGTGTGCTCCCGCACCGGTGCGGGCGAGTGGCCGGTAGTCAACGCCTGCAGGGCAGCATCCAGTTCGCCGAGAACCACCCGCCAGGATGCCGGATCCATCGCCAGCACGTGGGCGGCCAGCAGCAGCACGCTTCGTCCGGTCGGCGGCCGAAGCCACACGGCGGCCAGCAGCGCTCCCCGCTCGGGGTCAAGACGGTCGACAGCTTCTGTGACGTATTCGGGAACCACCGCTTGCAGGTCGTCGGAGACCGCAACCTCGTTGACAAGTTCACCGAGGGTTTCGGTGGCCGGCGCCGGAACCAGGGTCATCGTGGCGCGGTCCAGTCGCGCGCGGAGCACTTCGTGCCCGGCGACGATGCTCGCCAGCGCGGCGTCCAGTTGCTCGCGGGTGATGTCGTCGGGCAGCCGGATGGCTTCGGTCTGGGCCAGCCGTCGAGCCTCGCCGTATTCATAGAGCCAGCGGCCATTGGGCAACACCGGCATGGGCTCCGCGTCTTCTTCGACATCAGTTGTAGCAGTAGCGGTTTCGGAGTCGATTGCCTCTGCCAATTCCCGGACGTTGGCGCACTCGAGGATCAGCCTGGCGCGCAACGCCAGACCCCGCGCCCGCGCGGCCTGCACCACCGACAACGCCATGATGCTGTCCAAGCCCAGCTGCAGGAAGTCCGCGGCCACGTCGACGCAGGGCAGGTGCAGAAGTTCCGAAAGTACTTCGGCCAGTGCGACTTCGGTGGGCGTTTCGGGCTCAGAACCGGCGCAGTCCGCAGTCGCGGCCGCATCGAACGCACGCAGCGCGGCTTCGTCCAGCTTACCGTTGGCGGTCAGTGGAATTTCGTCGAGCTTGACGATCCGCTGCGGAATCATGTAGCGCGGCAACCGGGTACCTAGCATGGCGCGCAGCTCGGCTGCCGGTGGTTTGTGCGCCGCCGTGTCGGAAATCACCACGTAGGCGGTGAGCCGCGCTCCGGTGTCCTGCTGCCGCACCAGAACGCCGGCGTGCTGCACGGCGGGGTGTGATTCGAGCGCTGCGGCGATCTCGCCCGGTTCCACCCGGTAGCCGCGAATCTTGACCTGCGCATCGGCGCGCCCCACGTATTGCAATGAGCCATCCGGCCCCCGGCGCACCAGATCGCCGGTGCGGTACATCCGCTCACCGGCGGCGAACGGATCGGCGACGAATCGATGGCTCGTCTCCCCCGGGCGGCCGAGATAGCCGCGGGCCAGTTGGGATCCGGCC
The DNA here is from genome assembly GCF_003112775.1 of Mycobacterium montefiorense. Classification (GTDB taxonomy): domain Bacteria; phylum Actinomycetota; class Actinomycetes; order Mycobacteriales; family Mycobacteriaceae; genus Mycobacterium; species Mycobacterium montefiorense. The sequence goes on from NZ_BFCH01000023.1 coordinate 26,120, forward strand.
AGGTAGAGCTCGCCGGTCGCCCCGATGGGCACCGGACGCATCGCCGAGTCCAGCACGTAACCGCGGGAGTGCCGGGTCGGGCGCCCGATCGACGGATCGTCGTACTCGGTAATGGCTCCCACCACGGCTTCGACGGTGGTTTCGGTTGGGCCGTAACAGTTGTAGGCGCACAATCCGGTTCGCACACATTCGCCACGGATCAGGGCCCACGCGGAGCTGCCGAGCGCTTCACCGCCCAGCGCCAGCACCGCCAACGGCACCGTGGTGAGCAATCCACATGCGGTGAGTTGGGCGAACATCGACGGCGTGGTGTCGATCATGTCGACGCCGTATTCGGCGATCGCACCGACGAGTGCCTCGGCGTCGGTCTGGGTCAGCTCGTCGACGACGTGCACACCATGGCCGTCCAGTAACGCAACCAAAGGCTGCCAGGCAGCGTCGAACGCGAACGACCACGCGTGCGCGATGCGCAGCGGGCGACCCAGCCGCGCCGCCGCGGGCCGCAACACGCTGTCCAGATGATCGTCGGCGTAGGCGCCGACTGCCGCGTGAGTTCCTATGACGCCCTTGGGTTCTCCCGTCGTCCCCGATGTGAAGACCACATAAGCGGCCTGCTCGGGCGACACCTGGACCGGACGGAAATCGGCGCCGGCCTCGCCGCGGGCTTCCAGCAGCTCCTCGTCGACGATGATCGCCGCACCGGTCTGACGCAGAATCGACTCGACCCGTTCGGGGGGCAGCCCCGGCTCCATCGGCACACACATGCCGCCGGTCTTGAGTACCGCGAGCATCGCGACGATGTACTCCGGCCCGCGGAAAAGCCGGATGGCCACCGGGGTTTCGGTCTTTACCCCGCGAGCCGCGAGCCGGGCGGCCAGTGCGTTGGCACGATCGTCGAGCTCGCGGTAACTCAGCGAGCCGCCCGTCCAGCTGATCGCGACGGTGTCGGGCGTCTTGACGGCGACCTCGGCGAAGCGAGTGTGGATGCCAAGCGCCTGCGGGGCCGCTGCGTCCGCAACATCCGCAACAGCCTCGTCCTCGAACAGGACGCTGACCTCACGCAAGGGTCGCTCCCAGTCCCGCAGCAGCCGCTCGGCAGCGGTCAGCACTCGACGGCCCAGCCGCTCCGCGCTAGTGGTACCCAGCGCGCCGTCCAGCACTTCGATTAGCACCACCAGCTCGCCGCCGGCCATGTGGGCAGCGATCGCGACCGGGAAGTGGGACAGGGTCTGCAGCGCGGACGGGCGGAATGTCGCACCGGCAGCGTTGAATTCGCCGGAAGCGGCCAATCCGTCCAGGGGAAAGTTCTCATAGACCAGCAAGGTGTCGAACATCTCCCCGACCCCACCGAGGGTCCGCAGTTGCGAATGCCCGAGGAAACCGTGCTCACGTAGCAGTGCGGCATTGCGCTGCACCGCACGACACTGGTCGCCGACGCTCGCGATCGGGTCGAGCTGCACCCGCATCGGGACGGTGTTGATGAAGAGGCCGATCATCGTCTCGACGCCCGCAAGTTCGGGCGGCCGGCCGGAGACGGTGACCCCGAATACCACGTCATGGGTGTCGGTCAGCCGCGACAACACCAGCGCCCACGCCATTTGTATCAAGGTGTTGACGGTGATGCCGCGCGAACGAGTGCCTTCGACCAGCCGCTCTGCGGCCTCGGGCGGCAGCCGCAGTTCGGTGGTGCGCGGCAATCCGGTCTGCCGCCCGTCGGCCGCTTCCGCCGAGCCGAACGCGGCCGACAGCATGGTCGGACCAGGCAAGCCGGCCAGATGCTGGCGCCAAACCTGTTGGCTGGCTTCAGGATCGCGGCTTGCCAACCACCCGATGTAGTCGCGGTAGGGGCGCGGGGCAACGGGCAGCGCCGCAAGGTCTCCCCCGGCGCCGTACAAGATCATCAGCTCGTTGACGAACACCGGCAACGACCAGCCGTCGATCACGATGTGGTGGGCGGTGATCACCAACCGCCATTGCGCGCCGGGCAATTCGATCAGCAGGAAGCGAATAACCGGCCCATGTTCCAGATTGAACGGTCGGCGTCGCTCACCGACCTCCAACGCCTGCACCTCTTCGGGCGAGGCCGTGACGACTCGCCAGGGCAGCTCGACGCGGGACGGCACGATCTGCACCGGACGCGGGATTCCCCGGCTGAAGAAGCTGGCCCGCAGGTTTGGATGCCGTACCAACATGTTCGTCGCGCAGTCGTGCAGCAGCTCGGCGTCAAGCGCGCCGGAGATGTCCGCGGCCATGCCGATCATGTACGGATCGTCGGCCGCTTCGCCTTCGACGAATTCGGTAAGCGTGCTCAACGAATACAAGCCCTCTTGCAGCGGGCTCAACGCCATCACGTCCTCGATGTCCGGTACGACATCGGCTTTGGTCGCGGTCATGGCGTGCCGTCGCGTGAGGATGACCAAAGCTGTGTCACCGCAGCCAGATCGTCGGCTGACAGTCCGGACGCGGCCATCGGCTCGAAGCGGGCATCCGCCGGCTCGTCGGCCTGCTCGGTATCGGTCTGTCCGTCGCCGAGGGCGTCCAGGACGCCGGCCAACTGCGCAGGCGTCGGGTGCTCGAAGACCATCCGCGGACTCACCGCCAGGCCCGCTGCGCGGGCCCGCGATGCCAGCTGCACCGAAAGGATGCTGTCACCGCCGAGCGCGAAGAAGTCGTCGAACCGGCCGACCTCGGGCGTCGACAGCAGCTCGGCGAACACCTTGGCCAGCGCCCGTTCGGTGTCGGTGCGCGATGGTTCGATCTGCCCGCTGGTGCTGACGGCCGGCTTCGGTAGCCCGGGCCGGTTCAGCTTGCCCGAATCGGTCTTGGGCAGCGCGTCGAGAACCGTCAGCGACGAGGGCATCATGTATCCGGGCAGCGTCGTCGCGATTGCGGCACGCACCGCGCCCGCGAAGGTTGCTTTCTCCGCGTCATCGACGATTGCTCGTTGCGGCACAACATATCCGGCCAGCGATGTACCGCCGCGCACCTCCCAGGTACGCGCGGCCGCCGCCGAGACACCGTCAGCCGCCGAAAGCACGGCCTCGACCTCCGCCAGCTCGACGCGGAATCCGCGCACCTGTACCTGGTGGTCAGCACGGCCGGTGAACTCCAGCTGGCCGTCCTCGGTCCACCGGGCCAGGTCGCCACTGCGGTACAGCCGCGACCCCGGTTCCAGCGCATACGGATTGGCCACGAACCGCGTTGCGGTCAACGCGGACCGCTTCCAGTAGCCCCGGGCCAACTGGTCACCGGCGTAATACAGTTCGCCCACCACGCCCACCGGCACGGGACGCAGGCTGTCATCGAGCAGGTAGGCATCGGCCCCCGGCACCGGCTTGCCGACAAGCGGATTCGGCAGACCGAGCCGCCCGCGCGACACCGCGCCAGAGGTTTCGGTGGAGCCGATGTTGTTCAGCAGCTGGGTGTCCGCATCATCGGCACATGCGGCCACCAGCCGCTCCAACAGTGACGCGCTCACCGGCTCCCCACCACAGACCAGCCTCGACAGGGATCGCACCACATCGGGTCGGGTGTCCACCAGCGCGGAGACCAGGCTGGGCACCGCGGTAACCTGCGCCACTGAATGCCGGTCCATCAAATCCCCGAGCGCTTCGGCGTCGCGGTGCTCGGCGTCGTCGGCGAGGATCATCGTGGCACCGGCCGCCAGGCCGGCCAGCATCTCCATACCGCCCTCGAGGAAGGTGATCGAAGCCTGCGCCAATCGAATGTCATTGGCGCAGGGCGGGTAATGCCGCAACTGCCAATCCAACCGGGCCGACATGGACCGATGCGTGCCCACCGCACCCTTGGGCTTGCCGGTGGAACCGGACGTGAACACCAAATACATCGGGTCGTCGGGGTGCGGCGCGGGCAACTCCGTGCGTGCCGCGTCGCTGTTCTCCATCGCGGCACGAACCTGCGGGTCGTCCAAGGAAATCACCGTAACCCCAGGCACTTCCGGCGTGCTGTCCACGGCGTCGGCCGTCGCCAAGACCACCGGCGGCGCGACGTCGTCGAGCATGAACTGCTTGCGCGCCAGCGGATAACCGGGATCGATCGGGAAGTAGCCGCCGCCGGCTTTCATGATGGCCACCAGCGCCACCACCATGTCGATGCCGCGCCGCGTCGAGAGCCCGACCAGCGACCCCGGCTGCACACCGTGTTCGGCGAGCAGCACCGCGAGATTGTCCGAACGCCGGTGCAGCAATGGGTAATCGATCTGCTCGCTGCCGCAGCGCACCGCGATCCGGTCCGGACCCCAATTCCGGCTGGGAGCAAGCAATTCCGGAATGGTACGCGGTCGGTCCTGTGGCGCCTGCACGCCGCGGCTCCACTCCTGCAGGATGCGGTGCTGCTCGTCGTCGTCGATCACCGCAACGTCGCGCAACGTCTGATCGACGTCGTTGGCGAACGCGGTGATGATCCGGGCCAGCCAACCGGCCAGCCGCTCGATGGTGGACCGGCTATACAGCTCGGTACGGAAAATCACGTTGCAGTTGTACCCGGCGCCGTCCGTATCGTCGGCGCCCAGGAAGTTGACGCTCAGGTCGGCATGCGCCATGTCGAAGATCGGATCCAACGAGGTGCACACCGTGTCCTCGCCGCCGCGGCCGTCGGACGTCGCATCGATCACCCGGGTGGCGGGCAGGTGGTCGCGGACGTGCACCACGACCTGGAACAGCGGGTTGCGTGATAGCGAGCGCACCGGGCTGACGCTGTCCACAACCCGGTCGAACGGCAGATCCTGGTGAGCGTAGGCAGCCAAGGCCGTCTCCCGGGCCCGACGCAGCGCTTCTCGCAGCGTCGGATTACCGTCCAGATCGTTGCGCAGCACCAGAATGTTGACGAAAAAGCCGATCAGTTGGTCCAATTCGGCTTCGGTGCGTCCGGCAACCGGCGTGCCCAGCGGAATGTCCACGCCGCTGCCGGCCTTGTGCAGGACCACGGCGACGGCGGTTTGCAGCAGCATGAATTCGGTGATGCCCAACTCGCGGCACAATTCGGCGAGCTTGCCGCGGGTGGCCGCGTCGATGCGGAAGTCGACCGACTCACCCGCGCCGCTGGGTACCGGTTGACGAGGGAACTCCGGCCGCAGCCCGGTGTCCTCCGACATCCCGGCCAGCTGCCGGGTCCAGTACTCCCGCTGCTCGGCGGCGATCGTTGATTCCTGACCACTGGAGTCACCCAGGAACTCGCTTTGCCAGGCCGCGTAATCGGCGTACTGCACGCGAAGTGGCGCCCAGGACGGCACCTCTCCCGAACGCCGGGCCCGATAGGCGGTGAGCACATCGGAGAACAGCACGCCTGCTGACCAATGGTCGGAAGCGATGTGGTGGACCACGAAGGACATCACGTGTTCGCCTGCGTCGACGCCGGTGCGCAGCAACGCGATCCGAATCGGTCGCTCCTCGTCCAATTCGAAGCAGTGCTGGCGTTCGGCGTCAAGCTGTTCCTGCAGCCAGCCGTCGCTATCAGTGGCGGCGCCGTCAAAGGCCGCCCGGCGAATCGGCAGATCACCGGCTGGATTGACTACTTGGTAAGGGACACCGTCTATTTCGACATAGCTGGTGCGCAGAATTTCGTGACGAGCCACGACGTCGCTGATGCCGGCGATCAACGCCTCGATGTCCCACGGCCCGGTCAGCTTCGCAGCGAACGGGATGTTGTTGACCCAGCTGGGCCCGTCGATGCGGTACGCGAACCAGCTGCGCAGTTGCGACGCCGACAGCGGCAGCGGCTCGTCGTGGGCGGTCGCGATCAGCTTGGGCCGCGCCTGGTCGAATGTGCCGGAGCCCAGCTCGTCTACCCGCTCGGCCAGCAAGCCCACCGTGCCCAGCTCGAAGACGTCGCGGATGCCGAGCTCCACACCGCAATCCGAGCGGATCGCGGTGACAAGTTTGGTGGCCACCAGAGAGTGGCCGCCTAAATCGAAGAACGAGTCGTCGACACCCACCCGGTCGTGGCCCAGCAGTGTGGAAAACAGTGCGGCGATACGGCGTTCCGTGGCGGTCGTCGGGTCGCGGTATTCGGCCCCGGCGGCGATCTCCGGTTGCGGCAACGCGGCACGATCGATCTTTTGGTGCACGGTCATCGGGATCTCGTCGAGCACAACGTAGCCGGCCGGAGTCATGTAGTCCGGCAGCGCCGCGGCCACCCGGGCTCGGATACGTTCAACGTCAACGGTTTCGGTGCCGCAGTCCGGGGCGGGAGTGACGTACCCGACCAGGCTCTTGCCCAGCCGGGGCAGGTCCACCGCAAGCACCACCGCTTGTCCGACGCTGGGGTCGACCGAGATGGCGGCGGCGATCTCACCGAGCTCGATGCGGAAGCCGCGGATCTTCACCTGTTCGTCGGCGCGGCCGACGAACTCGATGTCTCCGTCACCGTTACGGCGGGCCAGGTCGCCCGAACGGTACATCCGGCCGCCCGCGGCGAACGGATCGGCGACGAAACGTTCGGCCGTCAGTCCCGGCCGACGGTGATACCCCTGCGCGACATGCTTTCCGGCGATGTAGATCTCGCCGATCACACCCACCGGTACCGGCTGCAGCGCATCGTCGAGCAGATACACTTGCGTGTTGATCTTGGGCTTACCGATAGGCACGATCCGGGTGCCCTGGGTGCCCTGCACCGGATAGCTGGTGCAGTTGACGACGGTCTCGGTCGGTCCATAGAAGTTGTACAGCAGCGCGTCGAAGGTGGCGTGGAACTTGTCGGCGATTTCGCCGGGCAGCGCCTCCCCGCCGATCGGGACCCGGCGCAGGCTGCGCCACTGGTTGACGCCGGGCAGCGACAGGAAGAGCCCCAGCAGCGACGGCACGAAGTGCATCGAGGTGATGCCTTCGCGGCCGAGCAGGTCGGTCAGGTAGCCGATATCGCGCAGCCCGTCGGGCCGCGGAATCACCAACCGCGCACCCATGATCAGCGTTCCGAAAATCTCCCCCATCGACACGTCGAAGCTGGGTGAAGCGACCTGAAGCAGCGATTCGGTTGCGGCGATCTGGTATTCGTCGCCGAACCAGACGAAGTACTCGGCGATCGGCGCATGCGGCACCGGGACGCCCTTGGGCAGCCCGGTCGAACCCGAGGTGTAGATCAGGTAGGCGGTGTTGTACGGGGTCAGTGTGCGAATCAGCTCGGGTGCGCTGGCCGGGTAGTTCGACAGGCCGGTAACTGGTTCGTGCAGAACCAGTTTGGCGTCCGCATCGCCCAGGATGAAGGAGATTCGATCCTGCGGGTAAGTGGGGTCCACCGGCATGTATACCGCGCCCGCTTTGAGGATGCCCAGCGCGGTGATGACGAGTTCGGGCGACTTGTCCAGCAATAGCGCGACCCGGTCCTCGGTGCCGATGCCCTGCTCGATTAGCCAGTGCGCCACCCGGTTCGACTCTTCGTCGATCTCGCGGTAGGTGTAGTCGCGGCCTTCGTAGCCGACGGCGACGGCATCGGGCGCATGGGCCGCGCGGTGGCTGACCAACTCCGGCAACGTGGCAGCCGGGGTGGTGAACTCTTCGCCCGTCGACACCTGGCGCAGCCACTCCGCGTCTTCGCCGCTCATCAGCGCGCACGCGGACAGCGGCGCGTCGGGGTTGCTCAGCGCATTGTCGAGCAAGACGACATAGTGCCGCAGCAGCTGTTCGACCAGCGGACGATCCAGCACCTCGACCAGATACTCTGCCTCAACCAATCCGCCGCCGTCCTTCGAGCGCGCCAGCTCCACCATGAAACTCAGTGGCAGCTGGTTGAAGTGACCGCGCAACTCACCGCGCTCGCAGTTGATGCCCGGCGGGCAGAAGCCGGCACCATCGGCATCTCGCTGTCCGAAGCTCACCCGCGTCATCCGGTCCGCGCCGTGTCGGCGATCGGGGTTGGATTCGCGCACCAGCCAGTCCAGGTCGGCACGTGAATGCGCAAAGGCGCCCACGGCGCTGTCCCGAGTTTGGGTCAGCAGTTCGCGGAATGTCTGGTGGGAGTGCGGTTGCAGCCGAATCACCACGGTGTTGCCGTAATAGCCAATGGCGTCCTCGGTCCCGACGCCGCGATTGAGCACGGGGACGGCGACCAGGAAGTCGCTCGACTGTGTGTAGCGCTGGACCAACGCGGCGAACGCGGACATCAACACCATGTAGGGCGTGGCGCCGCTTTCCCGAGCCAGCGCCGCCGCCCGGTCGATAAGGGCCGGCGGCAACTGCGCGGTGGCGCGCTGCGCACGCCAGCTGCTCGGCACCACGGAACCGTTGGCGCCCGGAAGCTCCAGCGGCTCCGGCAGATTCGTGATGAGTGGCCGCCAGTAGTCCGCATCCTCGTCATGACTCGGGGCGTCGGCGAAAGCCGGCTCGACCGCGGGGGCACCGGCCGCCGGCGCGGCGGCGAAACCATCCGGGTCGGTATACGCCCGGGTCAGATCGACGAAGAAGGGCGACCATGAGCCGTCGTCCCAGGCGATGTGGTGGGCGGTGATCAGCAGCATCAGTTCGTCGGTCGACAACCGCGCCACCGTGACCCGCAGCGGCGAATCCTTGGCCAGGTCGAAGGGCCGGCAGAAGTCCCGCTGAGCCAGCACATCGAGCCGCAACCGCCGGGACTGATCGGTCAGGCCGGACAGGTCGTGTTCGGCCCAGTCCGGTCGCAGATCATCGCGGATCACCGGATACGGGAAGCCGTCGGTGTCGGTCTCGTAGGTGGTGTGCAGCACCGGATGGCGCTCGGCCACGGCCTCGATCGCTGCGCGCAGCCGGGCAACATCGACGGTGCCGGTGATGCGATAAGAGACGCAGATGTTGAGCAGCGCGCTGTCGGGATCGACCGATTGCACGAACCACATCCGGTGCTGACCGCCCGACATGCGTGGCTCGTCGTATGTCGCCACCGACCCCTGCGCCGGGGGCCTGTCGAGGCCACGCTCAGCGATCTTGCGGCGCAATAGTTCCAGCCGCTTTTCGTCGAGCCGGGCGCTGGCACCGGAGGTTTCAGTCACGCTAGGAGTCCAACCTTTCTAGCATCGCGAGCGTCGAATGTTGCGCCCCGATCGGGGCGGCGGTGGTTTCCAACCTCGGCGGAGCCGTCGGCCCGCCGGTTGAGCCAACGCCCAACGCATCGATCAATTCGTGCACGGTGATCCCGCCGAGCATCCGGGCCACCGGAACCGAGCTGCCCACCGTCCGGCGTAACCGCTTGCGCAGATCGAGCGCGAGCAGCGAGTCCACACCGAGGTCGATGAGTGACGCACCCGGGTCAATCGATGACGAATCACCCAAGTGCAATGTTGCGGCCAGCTCGGCGCGCACCACATCGGCGAGCGGTTTCGCCGCCGACCCGTTGTCGCTCTCGGAGCTGTCGCTGCTGCCTGGCCCGCTGAACGGCATTGGCATTCCCTGATTTTCGAAGAAGACCGCGAGCCGCTCGAAGTCTGCGTCGAAAATCAAAGGATCGCCGTCGTAGCGGTAGAGGCTAGCTTCTATCGCCAGTTCGGGGTCCATGGCAATCAGACCGGAGCGCTCGGTGCGAGTGATCTCGTTGGCCGCCACTACCCCGGCCGCCTGCCACAGTCCCCATCGAACTGCCATGCAGTCCCGGCCGCTGACACGCAACTGCGCGGCCAGCACGTCGAGCATCCGGTTGGATGCCGCGTACGCCGCATGGTTGTAGCCGCCCCACACGCCAAACACGGACGAGCAGGCCAGTATTCGGCTGTCAGGCTGCGCCGGCCACACCTCGGCGAGCAGCGCCAGCCCACGGACCTTCGCGTCACAGACCTCCGCTACATCCGTTCCGTTGAGGTCTGCGCGCGCAACGGCTTTAGCGATCCCGGCGGTGTGGATCAGCAATGATGCACCGGCACCGCCATACTCGGCGGCCACAGCGGACAACGCGGCACGGTCGGTGATATCGCACAGCGGTGCCTGGACCACCGCGTCATGGTTCTCGGAGAGCCGTGCCAGCGCGTCTGGAGCGACACCGTTGCGGCTCAACAGGGTGACCGTGCGCGCCCCGTGCTCGATGCAGTACCGGGCGTATTGCAGGCCGATCGCGCCGCTGCCACCGGTGATTACCACGTTGTCCAGTGCTGCGGCATCCAAGGGCCGGTTGGTTGCCGATTCGCCGCACTCCCCGAAGGTCCGGACATAACGTCGCGGTGATTCGGTGCCCCGCAATGCAATCTCGGCGCCGTCGCTGAGCAGCACGTCGACGATCGCGAGCGCGGTCTCGGGGTTGACGGCGCGGCTGAGCAGATCCAGGTGGCCGAAGGTCTGGTCGGGGAATTCGAAGCCGACGCTGCGATGCATCGCGGCCAGCGCCGCCTGCGCCGGTGAGACGTTCGGCTCGTCGGACTCGACTTGTTCGGCACCGACAGTGAGCAGCCAGACGGCACGGCATCGTGGGCCGATGACCGCGGCGTAGTCGGGCAGGCCCGCATCGGCGCGACCCTCGATCTGCTCAATTGCGGCAAGAGCATCCAGCTGGTCGAGCTCTGGGGCGATCACCGCGACGATCTCCGCCTCGCCCAGCGGCACTGCCTGGCAACCGCCGTGCGCGGCAACGGCGTCGATCAGCTGCTGGGTCAATGCGCCCGCGACGGGCTCGCCGAAAAATCCGATGGTGCAACCCGTTGCGTTGGCCGGGCTGGGTGAGGTCAGCTGCTGCCATTCCTCGACTGCGGCAGTCAGCGCCGCAACCGGCACCGTGTCGGTCAACGGTTCGGGTGTGGCCCACAGATGCACCGCCCGCATCGGCGCATTCGGGAATCTGCGCAGTGGCGCCTCGATATCGCCCGGTATGGCGTTGGCCCACGGGCTGGCGGGGTGAGCGGTTGCGACGGCAGCGATGCTCGCCGACAGCGAGTCGGTGATGGGTTTGTCGCGGTGCCCCGATCCGACGATCACGGCCGACTCGTCGTCGACGATGTCGGTGAGCGGATACAGCAGCGACGGATGCGCGGACAGCTCGACAAACGTGTCGATTCCGCCCTTTTGGGCATGTCGCACGGCTCGGTCGAACCGCACCGTGCCGCAGAGGTTCTCATACCAGTACTCGGAGAAGTCAGCATCGACGTCCACCTCGGCGCCGAACGTGGACCCAATGAAGCGCGCCTCGCCGCGCCGGAACGCCGACTCGGGGATCAGCTCGATCAGCGGGGTACGCAACGGCCGTAGCGCACTGGTGTGGCCCGGATAGTCCACGGACAGTTGATGATTGAAGATGCCTCGCCGCCCCGCCAGCTGCACTGCGGCGGCCACGGCGTCGTGGTCACCGGACACCACCGTCGACGACGGCCCGTTCACCGCCGAAACTTCCAGCCAGCCGGGCGCATCGGCCAGCACGGACTCCGCCTCCTCGACCCCGACTCCCAGCACCGCCATCGCGTATCGGCCCGTCAGCCGGTCGACGACCGTCGCGCGGGCACCCACCAGGGTGACCGCGTCCGGCAGCGTGATCGTTGCGGCCACGAAAGCGGCCGCAACCTCGCCAAGGCTGTGTCCGATGGTGACTTCGGGAACCACACCGCAGTCTCGCCACGCCGCGGCCAGCGAGACCGCATGCGTGAACTGAGCACCCTGAATCTCGGTGCGCGACCAGCTCTGCTCCACCTCGCCCACCAGATAAGGCAGCGGAGACGGCAACCCGGCGGCGGCGAACGCCTGCACGCACTCGTCCGCGGACTTTCGGTAGGCCGGCAGGCGCCGGTAGGCGTCGGCTCCCATCGCCTGCCATTGATTGCCTTGGCCCGGAAACACGAATGCGATACGCGGCGCCGAGCTCTTCGCCGACCAGCTGATCAGGGGGTGCTCCTCGGCACGGGCAAGCGCGGACAACCCGTCGACGAGCTCGGTACCATCGGCGGCCCGCAGCACGACGCGGTGCCGGCGTACCCGCCGCAGCCGCAGCAGGGTCGACGCGACCGCAGCCGCCACATCCGGTGCAGTGGACCCGGTGCGGTCGAGGTAGTCCAGGATGGCCGCCGCATCCTGGTGGATGAGTTCTTTGTCGTGCGAGGTGAGCAACACCGGGACACGACCATCGGGCAACACATGATCGAGCACTATGCGACCTCTGGCACTGAGACGATCAGATGTGCGTTGGTGCCCGCGATCCCGAAGGCCGACGCCGCAGCAGTGCGCTGTCCGGCGATCGCCGGCCACGGCGTCAAGCTCTGTGCGAGCCGTAAACCTTGGCTCTCCCAGTCGATTTCGGGGCTCGCTTCGGTGGCGTGCAGGGTAGCCGGAATGGCGCCGTGTTCGGCCGAGACGAGGACTTTGGCCAAGCCGAGTGCGCCGGCAGCTGCCAGCGAGTGGCCAACATTGGATTTCACCGAACCCAGCAGAGCTCCGGCGCCGGGTTCGGTATCGCCGTAAGTCGCTGCCAGCGAGCGCAATTCGGTGCGGTCGCCGAGCCGGGTACCGGTGCCATGCCCCTCGATCATTCCCACTTCCTCGGGCTTGATTCCGGCCCGGGTGATCGCCCGGCGGAACAGCCGGGCTTGCGCGTCCTCGCTGGGGGCAGACAGGCCGGCGCTGCGGCCGTCCTGATTGACCCCGGTAGCGCGGACCTCGGCCATGATCTGCCGGCCCGCCCGCAGCGCGGCCGATTTGCGTTGCAGCACAAACATTGCCGACCCTTCGGCCCACACCGTTCCACTGGCCTGGGTGCTGTACGGACGGCAGCAGCCGTCGTCGGAGAGGGCATGTTGCTTGGAGAATTCGACGAAGAAGCCGGGTGAGCCCAGCACATTGACTCCGCCGGCCAACGCCAGGTCGCAGTCGCCGTCCCTCAGAGCACGCACGGCAACGTGAAAGGCCACCAGCGCGGACGCGCATGACGAGTCGAGGGTGAGCGCCGGGCCGGTCAATCCCAGCGTGTACGCCACCCGTCCGGAGATCACGCTCAGCGCCGTCCCGGCAAGCAGATGGCCGCTGTGCCGGGAGAACTCGGCCATCTCAGGGCCATATCCGGTCATGGATGCGCCGACATAACAACCCACGTCATGGCCGGCAAGGTCGTCGGGATTGATGCCGCTGTTCTCCAGCGCGCGCCACGAAACCCGCAGTGTCACCCGCTGCTGCGGGTCCATCGAGACCGCCTCGCGCGGCGAGATCCCGAAGAATTCCGGGTCGAATGTGGCTGCCTCGCGCAGGAATCCACCGCGGTCATGGATCTGCTTGAAGCCACTGCGACGTGATCCGGCAAGCAGTTCTGCAACCGGCCAACCGCGGTCGGCCGGGAACGGGCCCAGCGCCTCACGGCCGTTCGCCAACAGGTCCCAGTAGCGGTCGGCGGTGTCAATGCCGCCGGGCGCTTCGACGGCCATCCCGACGATCACCACTGGGTCGACGCCTTCAGAATCGAATCCGTTGTCAGACATCCGCGTTCACCTGCGCAGCGATCGCATCGACGTGGTCATAAACGTAGAAGTGCCCGCCGTCGTAGAGCGAGAGCGAAAACGTCCCGGCGGTGTGTCTTTCCCACTGCCGCAGCACATCGAGACCGATGCGGTGATCGTCACGGCCGCCGAGGACATGAATGTCGGCACCAATGCGGATGCCGGGACTGGGGTCATAGCGATTGAAGGCCTGGTAGTCGGCGCGCATCGCGGTGGTGAGCAGTTCGGAGAACTCCTCGTCGGCAAGCAGTTCGGGGTCGGTACCGCCAAGGTCGGCGATGTCGGCAAGCACTCCGTCATCGCTGGTCGGCAGCTCGGGCATGTCGGCCACGACGCACGGCGGCGGACCCGCGGATGCCCACAGCATCTGCACGGCGACGTCGTTCTCTTCGGCCACCCGGGCGAATTCGAATGCCACCACGGCGCCCATGCTGTGGCCGAACAACCGCAGCGGTGCCACGCCCCGCCATGGCCCGGCCGCAAAGAGCCCGAGGGCAAGGTCGTGCACAGTTTCGTGGGCAGGTTCGGTGAGCCGGTCGGCCCGCTGCGGGTACTGCACGATGTAGGTATCGCCGCCGCCGGCCAGTGCGGCGGCCAGCACCCGGTAGCTTGCGGCGGCGGCCCCGGCGTGCGGGAACACCACAGTGGCGCCCGTGGCCGGTATCTCATTGCGCCCCGGCACCAGCTTGATCCAGGACGGAAATGTGGACGTCATGCTAATCAGGTCACGGAATGTCATTGTGCTGCTTCATGTTTCGCGGGTTGCCCAGATGCGTCCAGGACCGACTCAGCGTCCATGCCGATAACCTCCAGATACAACTCGGCGACCTGGTTGAGTCGGCCAGGGTCACGCTCGCGGCGGCCCAGCAAGCCCGCAAGCGCCGAAACGGTTCTGTTGGCGAAGATGTCGGCGACCATCACATCCGGGCTGTCCAGCCAGGAGCGAATTCGCGCCACCGCCTGGGTGGCCAGCACCGAATCACCACCGAGGGCGAAGAAGTCGTCGTCGAGACCGACCCTATCCAGGCTGAGCAAGTCCGCAATGATGCCGGCAAGCGCGGATTCCGGCGCCGTCGACGGCGCCCGGTAATCCGGTTTGTCGGTTTCCGAGCCGCAGGCCGCGGCGGCGAGTTGCCCGGCCACTACGCGACGGTCGATCTTGCCGGCGTCGGTGAACGGGATGTTCTCGACCACTAGTACGTGACGCGGAATCATGTGCGCGGGAAGAACATCAACGAGTGCGTCGCGAATCTGCTCAGCAGTGAGCTCGGTGCCGCCGGTTGCCTCCGTGCAGACCGCCGCGGCCAGCACCTCAGATCCACCAGACCCGGAAAGCAAGGCCGCCACCGCAATTCGCACTCCTGGCAGCCGCCGTATCGCGGCTTCGACCTCGCCGAGTTCGACGCGGTACCCGCTGATCTTGATCCGGTGGTCGGTGCGGCCGACGAACTCCAACGTACCGTCCGGCCAATACCTGGCTAAATCACCAGTGCGATACCACCGTCGGCCGTCGTGCTCGACGAAGCGCTCCGCGGTGAGATCGGCACGACCGCGATAGCCGCGCGCGATGCCGCGGCCCGTCACCCAGAACTCACCGGGCACCCAGTCGGGGCAGTCGTCGCCGGTGTCGCTGACGACGCGGCACGCATTGTTGACAAGCGGCGTGCCGAACGGCAGGGCGGCCCAGTCCGCCGGCAACTCAGCGGCGTCGAGCACCTCGAAAATTGTGTTGTGGACCGGGGTTTCGGTCGCTCCACCCAGGCCGGCGAATCGCACGTTGGGGGCCTCGGCTGCAAAGCGGCGAGCCACCTCGGGCCGCACCCAGTCGCCGCCGGTGGGAATCACCCGCACCGACGACAGCCGCCCACGGCCGACTTCGATCAGCATCTCCAGCCAACCCGGCATGAAATGCAGCACGGTGACTTTGTGTAGGTCGATGAGCCGGGCCCACGCATCGGGATCGCGGCGTTGCGCTTCGTCGACCACGACGATCGATCCGCCCGTCCGCAAGGTGACGAAAAGGTCCATCACCGAAATGTCGCCTTCCAGCGTCGACAGGGCCAGGCATCGATCTGCTGCACCGATCTCGAAGTGATGGCCGATGAATTCCACCGTGTTCATGACGGCGTCGTGCGTCACCTCGACGCCCTTGGGTTCACCGGTCGAGCCCGAAGTAAACAAGACGTAGGCGAGGTCGCAAGGATCAACTCTCGCGAAATGAATCTCGGCGCCGGCCGTCACGTCGCCGAGGATGTCGGCAAGCGTCAGCGCGGGCACCGGCAACGACGGCTGCTGTCCGCCGCACACCAGGGCCAGCCGCACGCCTCCGGTTTCCAGGATGCGCTCCGCGCGCTCGCGGGGCTGGTCGACGCCGATCGGCAGATAGGCGGCGCCGGCCGCCAGGATGCCCAGCACCGCGGGCACCTGCTCGGCCGTCTTCGGGCCGACCACCGCGACGGTGTCCGCGGCCTCGACCCCGGCCGCGCGCAGCGCAGCCACCACCGCCAGCACCTGATCACGCAGCTGCGCATAAGTCAGGTCACCGGAACTGGAAAACACCGCGGGAGCGTCGGGCCGCTGCTCGGCCTGCCGGAAGAACCCGTCGTGCAACGCCTCTCCGCTGGGCTCGGCCGTGCGGCTGTTAACCGCGTCCCGCACCACACGCTGGTCGGCGGGCAACGCCGACGGGCCCGCGAGTTCCCAGGGTTCGTCGCCGGAGGCCAACCGGATTAGCTCATCGATCTGGTCAGAGAACATCGCGTCGATGACGCCCGGCGCGAAAACGCCGTCGCGCACATCCCAATTCACCAGCACTCCGCCGTCGAACTCGGTGACCTGAGCGTCGAGCAGCACCTGCGGGCCCTGGGAGATGATCCATTCGGGTGTGCCGAATTGCTCTGTGACGTCGGCACCGAACAGTTCACCGAGCCCCAGCGCGCTGGTGAAGACGACCGGCGCCAGCACCTGGGTGCCACGATGACGGCTCAGATCGCGCAGCACCGACAGCCCGGAATAGGCGGAGTGTGCCGCGGCGGTTTGCATGGCGTCCTGCACCGCCCGCGCGCGTGCCGCGGGCGTTGCTGAGCCCGTCAGATCGACGTCGAGTAACAGCGACGAAGTGAAGTCGCCCACCAGCAAGTCGACGTCGGCGTGCAATGCCTGACGCCCGAACAGCGGGACGTTCAGCAAAAAGCGGGATGTGGCCGACCAGCGGGCCAGGGCGGTCGCGAACGATCCGGCCAACGCCATCGCCGGGGTGATCCCGCGGGCCCTTGCGCGGGAGAACAGGGCGTCGCGGGTTGCCGCGTCCAGCCAGTGCCAGCGACGTGTTCCGCGCTGCGAGTCCCGGCCTCCGAGCGTGGGCAACATCGGCGGGTCGGGCAGTTGCGGGATGCGTTGCGCCCACCACTCGCGGTCGGCGTCGCGAGCCGGCTGGGGGCGCTCCTCATCGCGCACCATGGCCTGACGGTATTCCCGGTAGGTGTAAGCCAATTCAGGTAGGTCACGACCGACGTAGAGGGCCGCAAGGTCGGACATCAGCGTGCGGTAGCTCATCGCGTCGGCGGCCTGCATGTCCAGATCGACGTGCAGCCGCGAGCGCTCACCGGGCAGCAGCGTCAGCGCAAGTTCGAACACCGCGCCGTCGAGCTGCTGATGCGATTTGTCCTCCCGGATCTCGTCGAGCCAGTCAGCGACCCGACCCGCGTCCAGGTGCCGCAGATCCTCGATGACCACGGGGAACTCGCCGCATTCGTCCGTCGCAGCAATGCGCTGCGTGCCGTCGGGCCCGAACCGCACCCGCAGCATGGGGTGACGAAGCGACAGCCGGGTCGCCGCGGCGCGCAGTCGCTCCGGATCGATCGAGCCGCCGTCGAATTCGACGTAGAGGTGTCCGGCGACGCCGCCGAACTGTTGGTGGTCGTGGCGGCCCACCCACATCGCGTGCTGCATCGGGGCGAGCGGGAACGGCTCACCGGACGCGTCGGTGCCGTCGGCCTCCCGGGCATGCTCGTCGGGGGTCCGATCGGCTTCGGAAGCTTGCGAGCCTGCGGCTACTACAAGCTCCGACCAGGCCTCGATGGTCGGCGTGGCAGACAGCGTGGCGAAGTCGACGTCGATGCCCTGGCGGCGCCAACGACCGGCCAGCGACATCATCCGAATCGAGTCCAGACCTTGGCTGATCAGATTGTCAGCTGGCTGAACAGCGGCAACATCGACGCCGAGCAGTTCGGCTACCTCCGCACGGATGTCCTCCGAGCCCGCGGGGGCACGCACCACGAATCCTCCTGAATTAGCACAGGCTGCCCTAATTTTGTTTGGCTACCCTATCCTCTATCCCGGCGCCTTTGCTACCAAGCCCCCTCTAAGGAGCCCCGGTGATCCCGAACACAGCGCAACCGATCGACGGTTTTGTGCCCTTCCCGGCCGACCGCGCCGACGCCTACCGCGCGGCTGGTTATTGGGCGGGCCGACCCCTGGACTCCGTCCTGACCGAGGCGGCTGCGCGCTGGCCGAGCAAACTCGCGGTAGTCGAAGCCTCCGGCGAACAAGGGATGACGTTCGCCGAACTCGACGAGCGGGCTCACCGCGCCGCGGTGGGGCTGCGCGCTGTGGGCATCGCGCCGGGCGACCGGGTATTGCTGCAGCTGCCCAACGGCTCGCAGTTCGCGGTGGCGCTGTTCGGGCTGTTGCGGGCCGGGGCGACCCCGGTCATGTGTCTGCCGGGCCATCGCGCGGCGGAGTTGAGTCACTTCGCCTCGGTCAGCGAGGCCACCGGTTTACTGATCGCCGATACCGCCAACGGTTTCGACTACCGGGAGATGGCGCGCAAGCTTGTCCGGGCACACCCTCACCTGCGGCACGTCATCGTCGACGGTGATCCCCAGTCGTTCGTGTCGTGGACGCAGCTGTGCGAGTCGGCCACCCGCGCCGAGGCCCTGCCGCCGGCGGACACGGAATCGCCTGCGCTGCTGCTGGTTTCCGGCGGCACCACCGGCCTGCCCAAGCTGATCCCCCGCACGCACGACGACTACGTGTTCAACGCGTCCGCCAGCGCTGAGCTGTGCGGCCTGCGCTCCGACGACATCTATCTGGTGCTGTTGTCGGCGGGCCACAACTTCCCGCTGGCCTGTCCGGGCCTGCTCGGCGCGATGACGGTCGGCGCTTGCACGGTGTTCGGCACCGATCCCAGCCCCGAAGCCGCCTTCGACACGATCGCGCGTCACGGCGTCACGGTCACCGCCCTGGTCCCCGCCTTGGCCAAGCTGTGGGCGCAAGCCTGCGACTGGGAGCCGGTGACACCAAAGACATTGCGGCTCTTGCAGGTCGGCGGAGCGCGGCTGGAACCCGACGACGCCCGCCGGATCCGCGAGACGCTGACTCCCGGGCTGCAACAGGTGTTCGGGATGGCCGAGGGGCTGCTGAACTACACCCGCCTCGAGGACCCGGCGGACGTGGTTGACAACACTGTCGGCCGCCCACTGTGCGTGGCCGACGAACTTCGGATCGTGGACGGCGCGGGTGAGCCGGTGGCGCCGGGCGAAGAGGGTGAGCTGCTGGTGCGCGGCCCTTACACCCTTAACGGCTACTTCCGCGCCGAGCGCGACAATCAACGCAGCTTCGACCCCAACGGCTTCTATCGCAGCGGCGACCTGGTCCGTCGGCGACAAGACGGCTACCTGGTGGTGACCGGCCGGGTTAAGGACGTCATCACCCGCGCGGGTGAAACGATCGCCGCCGGGGACCTCGAAGAGCAGATGCTAAGTCACCCGACGATCTTCTCGGCCGCCGCGGTGCCGCTGCCGGATCCCTATCTCGGTGAAAAGATCTGCGCCGCAGTTGTTTTCACCGGTGAGCCGATCGGCCTGGCCGAGCTGAACGCATATCTCGATCAGCGTGGGGTCGCCGCGCACTCGCGGCCCGACATGTTGGTTGCGATGCCGGCGCTGCCCACCACACCGATCGGGAAGATCGACAAGAAGGCGATCGTCCGTCAGGTCGGCGCCGCGTAGTCGAGCTCTGGGGACATCGAGTGCACACTCGGCGCCATCAGTGCACACTCAACGACGGCGGAGCGCCCCGGGCGGCTAGTAGTTCAGGCCGGAGAACATGACCCGGCCGGGGTCGACCTTCTGTCGTACCGCCGACAACCGGGAGAGATTCTGGCCGAAGTAGCGCGCGGGCGGCTGGTTCGGCTCGATGTAATTCACATAGCCGCCAGCCGAATACGCTTGCACCGCTTGGTGAGCCGTGCTGAGCCAATTGGCCGCCGCCGCCGGGTCACCGGTCTCGACATACCACTGCACCAGCGCGGCCTGGCGGCGCCAGGGAAACGCGGTGGCTCCCGGCGCCACGGTGGCCAACGCTCCGTCGAGGGCGTGCATGATGGCCAGCATCCGGCCCGCGCCGCGCGGAAATGCGTTGACCGCGGCGGCGATTCCCTGCGCGGCGGCCGGGGTGAGACTCGGAAAGACGTCCGATCCGCCGACATACCCGAGCGGGGCCGGGTTGAGGTTGTTGACGGCCAGATACCTCACCAAATCCATGCGGTTGAACGTGTGGTTGTCGGTCCCGCTCGGTTGCAACCCGACGGCCGCGACGATCGCCTTCGCCACGCTGGGGCCCGACCCAGCCGGGCAGGTGGCGAGAATGCGACACTGCGTGCCCATCCCGTCGGTGGTGCTGTCCGCCAATGCCCAGCTGTTGGGGTCGGCGGTACGCAGCCAGTTGGCCCAACCGACGAGAACCTGCGCGAACGACTGCGCCGGGAAGTTGAGGTTCACGGCGTCGACGTCGTGGGTGGCGAACGTGTTGAAGGTCATTGAGGTGGTCACCCCGAAGTTGCCGCCACCGCCGCCGCGCAGCGCCCAGAACAGGTCGGGATTGCTGTTGGCGGACGCGGTAACCGCCTGGCCGCCGGGCACCACCACCGTGGCCGACGTCAACTGGTCACAGAGCAGGCCGGCATGCCGGGAATCGGCGCCCATCCCGCCGCCCAGGGCGTGTCCGGCCGCACCGACCGATGGGCAGGTACCCGTGGGCAGGCCGCGGCCGGCGCCTGCGAGCGTCTCGTGCATCGCGTACAGACTCGTCGCCGGCGTCACCGTGATCTGGCCGGTGGCGGCGTCGTAGTTGATTCCGCCGGGTAGCTGGCGCAGGTCAAACACCATGGCGCCGTTCGCCGTCGACGCGCCGATGTAGGAGTGCCCACCACTGCGCGGAGCGACCTTGAGGTGGTTGGCGGTCGCGAAGGCCATCGCCTTCTGCACATCCGCCGCCGATGTGGGGGTGACGATCGCCGCCGGAGTGAAGCCGTTGTAGTTGGTGTTGAACACCTGCTTGGCCGCCCCGAATTGCGGGCTGTCCGGGAGCAGCACTTTCCCGCCGAGAGCGGTCGAAAGTCCGTCCCAGCCAGTGGCATTCGGCGCGGCGGCAGCGGGGGCCGAGCCGAGCCGGCCGGTGCCGAAAACAGCACCGGCCGCTAACGCTCCGGCCGCACCACGCAGAAACGTCTGCCGCGAGATCTCACGCGCCATCGTCGGACTTCCGCGATTGCGTCATGTCCCGAATTGTTCAACCGCGGGATCGGCGGCAGCGCCCGACGTGCGCAGGCATAACCGAAACGAGCCCGAACCGTTACCGTCGCCTGACCCAACGCTGGCAGCGATTCCCACAGCACCGGACCCAGGCCTAAGCTAGTGATCGCTCGCGTCCACAACACCGCGGAGCAAAGGAGCGACAGCATGGCGCAGGGTTTGTATGGACTGATGACCGTCCTCACCTTGGCGCTGGCGCTGGTGTTCGCCGCCGTTGCTGCCGTCCACGTGAAACGCCTGGGAGACCGGCCTGCCACTCCGATCAGCAACGAGATTGGAATCGCCAAAGCGATTACCAAAAAGGTGCGTAAACGCGAACCGATGTCGGAGGACGAGCTGAATTATGCGAAGCAAATCGTTGCCGACCGTAGTTCCCTGATGACGTTCTGCATCCCCGGCGCTTTATTCATGGTGGGATGCTTTTACGTGTTTGGCAGCCTTTACCACTTGCACGGAGCGACGCCCTCCGAACGGACCTTCCTCGGGGTGTTCCCGATGCTGGCCTCCATCAATTTCACGACGCAGATTCTCCGCCACGTGCGGCTGAAACGGCGCCTCCGGGAATTGTCCTGAGCAACGGTATGTGCGTCGCCGACACGTGATTAACGCGCCTTTTCACGCCGTCGGCAGCGCCATCAGCAAAACGGATTGTCGCGTCAATTGGTGATGCCGTCGGCCTGACCAAGCGCGCCCGTCTTGCCGTGAGCTCCGGCGGGTGGCAACGTCCGTGGTCATCGTGTTCTCGTTTTGGCGCAAAGCCGCTACTCTTGACGATCAGTCCATGGAATTGGGCACATGACCGTCTACTATCTGGGCGGCGCGAGGGCGGAGTCGGATGCGAGCGCAAGGTCTGAACCCGAGATCGAGAAGGTGATCGAATGAGCCCTCGTTCGGTCGGCAGAACTGTGTTGGCGCGAGTCTGGATGCCGTTGGTAGCCGTCGTAGCGGTCGCCGTGGGGGCTGTCTGCATGTGGAAGGTGCACGAGTCCTCCAATCCCGAACCCGTCATCACCGTCAATCAGCCGGCAGCACCGCCGGAGTTCAGCATCAAGCGGCTCACCTACGAGTTGTTCGGATCCGTCGGGCAAGGCGGGATGCTCGTTTGGGTCGACGTCAGCGGGCATCCGCATCGGGTTGATCTGACGACCTTGCCGTGGTCGCACACGGAGGCGACCACACTCACGGTGGTGTCGGGCAGCATCTCGGCGCAGGTTCAAGGTGGTCAAGTCGGCTGCCGGCTGCGGGTGAATGGCGTAATCCGTGCTGAACAGTCCGATATCAATCAGGATGCACACGTCTTTTGCCTGGCGAAATCCGCGTGAGCGAGCACCAGGCAGAGCCTCGGGTAAAACGACCCTTGGTGCCAAGAATGGTTCGCGCTCTGGCGATACCGATCATCGCCTTTTGGGCCCTCCTCGCGGTGTCGACGAATACCTTCATGCCCCAGGTAGAGCGGGTCGCAGAAGAACTGGCGGGGCCGGTCGTCCCGCACTACGCGCCGTCGCAACGGGCGTTGCTGTCCATCGGTGCGAAGTTCCGCGAGTCCAACTCGACCAGCTTGGCCATGATCGTGCTGGAAGCCAACCGGCCGTTGGGCGACGCGGATCACCACTACTACGACGATTTGATGCGGCGGTTCAAGCAAGACCCCAAGCACGTGCAGTACGCGATGGATCTGTGGGGCAAGCCAATCACCGCGGCGGGGGCGCAGAGCCTCGACGGCAAGTGCTCATACGTACTGTTGCGTCTCGCCGGCGATATCGGCCAGATGCAAGCCAACGAATCCGTTGCCGCCGTTCGAGATATCGTCGCGAAGGACACGCCGCCGCCCGGGCTCAAGGTCTACGTCAGCGGCGCGGCGCCACTCGCCTCCGACACGGTGGCTATTGCGAATTCAAGCTTGAACGACATCACGATCGTGACGATCTTCCTCATCATCGGAATGCTGCTGCTGGTGTACCGCTCCATCGTCACCCTGTTCGTGCCGTTGGCCGGAGTGCTGTTCGAGATGCTGATCGCGAAGGGGGTTATCTCAACTCTGGGGCACCTCGGGTACATCGAACTCTCGTCGTTCGCCGTGAACATCGTCGTTGCGCTCACCCTGGGAGCGGGGACCGATTACGGCATCTTCCTGATCGGCCGCTATCACGAGGCGCGGCACGACGGCGAAGGCCGGGAGGAGGCGTTTTACACCGCATACAAGAGCGTCACGCCCGTCATCCTTGGCTCGGGGCTGACGATCGCGGGGGCGTGTTACTGCCTGACGTTCGCGCGACTCAACTACTTCCACACCATGGGGCCGGCTGTTGCGATCAGCATGCTGTTCACTATCGCGGCGGCGCTGACGCTCGGCCCGGCCTTCTTGACCGTGGGCAGCCTTTTCGGGCTTTTCGACCCGAAAAGCAAGGCCAAAGCGCACCTGTATCGGCGGATCGGGACAAGCGTGGTCCGGTGGCCGGTGCCGGTCCTGTTCGCCAGTACCGCTGCCGTGCTGCTCGGAGCGATCTTCGTGCCGACGTACCGGCAGAACTACGACGACCGTCAGTACCAGCCGCACAACGCGCCCGCCAATCTGGGTTTCCAGGCGGCCGATTGGCACTTCCCGAAGAGCAAGCTGTTCTCCGAGATGCTGATGATCGAAACGGATCACGACATGCGGAACTCGGGTGACTTCATCTCATTGGACCGCGCGGCCAAGGCCCTCGAACGCCTTCCCGGTGTTGCGATGGTGCAAAGCATCACCAGACCCATGGGCCGAGCTTTGGAACACGCCACCATTCCCTACTTGTTCACCACACAAGGCAGCGGGAGTGGCCAACAGCTCCCGTTCAACCAGCAGCAAAACGCCAATACAGACCAGCAGGCGCAGATCACGCAGCACACGGTCGCGGTGTTGCGCAAGGAAATCGGCTTCTTCCAGACGATGTCGGATGAGATGCACAAAACGGTGCTCACGATGGAGGACATGCAGCAGGTCACCGACGAGTTGCGGTCGAACCTCGCCAACCTCGAAGATTTCTTCCGGCCGATGCGCAGCTATTTCTATTGGGAGAGGCACTGTTTCGACATTCCGGTCTGCTACGCATTCAGGTCGCTGTTCGAGTCGATCGACGGCCTGGACAAGATGGCCGACGACTCGGAGGCTTTGGCCTCGTTGTTGGTCAGCACCTACGGCCAGTCGTCGCTACAGTCCACCCAGACCTCGCAGACCTTCGACGACCAGATCAACGTGGGGCTCGACTTCGACCAATCCCGCAGCGACGACTTCTTTTACATCCCGCACGAGGGTTTCGACAACGAGGACGTCAAGACCGGTATGCAACTGCTGATGTCGCCGGACGGCCAGGCCGCCCGGATCATCGTCACCCACGAGGGGGACGCCAATGGCCCCGAAGGCGTACAGCATGTGCAACAGTTCCCCAACGCAATAACCGTGGCGCTCAAAGAGACTTCGCTGGCCGGCTCGAAAGTTTATATCGGCGGTTCCGGAGCAACCAACAAGGACATCAAGCAATACGCCGCGTCCGATCTGCTGATCGTGGCGATCGCCGCCTTCGTGCTGATCTTCTTGATCATGTTGTTCCTCACCCGAAGCCTGATGGCCGCCTTGGTCATTCCCAGCACGGTGGCCTTCTCCTACGCCGGAGCGTTCGGGCTCTCAATACTGGTCTGGCAGCACCTGATTGGCTTGCCCCTGCATTGGTTGATATTGCCACTCACGTTCATCATCTTGGTGGCGGTGGGATCGGACTACAACCTACTGCTGATCCTTCGTGTCAAAGAGGAGCTGCACGCCGGAATCCACACCGGTCTCATCCGCGCGCTGGGCAGCACCGGTGGCGTGGTGACGTCTGCGGGGTTGGTGTTCGCGTTCACGATGCTGGCAATGCTGACAAGCGATCTGCGAACAATCGGTCAGGTGGGTTCCACCGTCTGTATTGGTCTGCTGCTCGACACTTTGATCGTGCGGTCGTTCGTCGTGCCGTGCATTCTGCGAATCCTCGGGCCGTGGTTCTGGTGGCCGACGCTGGTGCGTAGTCGCCCACTGCCGCAGCACTAGGCATCGTCAAAGCCTGTTGTCCGGGCTGATCAGTTCCCAGTCCTTGATGGAGGCCACGGGGCCGAACAGGTCGGCGGGCAGATCTCCGGCAAGCTTTTGTCCGGTACGCACCAGGTGCGGCCAATTACGGTTAGCCAGAGCAGGTTTAGCCAGGGCGACCACGTCAGCAGATCCGGATCCGATGATGGCAGCGGCGTCGCGGGGATCGTCGAGATGCCCGTTGGCAATGACGGTCAGGCCGCTGTGTTGTTTGGCGAGTTCGGCCAAGGTTTCCGGCCTGCTATCGAACGCCGGTGCCAGAGCCCGATATTCGGTGGTGTGGATGTAGTCGATGCCGGTGTCTGCCAACGCGGAGAAAATGACGGCAGCATCGTCTTGCGCACCAGCCCAGCGGTGGCGATTGTCGGACACTTTGCCTTGGGAGATGCGGATTCCGGTGGTGATCTCCGAGCCCACTGCAGCCGCGACGTCGCGGCTGATCTCGGCGGCCAGTCGAACGCGGTTCGCGACACTGCCGCCGTATTGGTCGGTGCGGACATTCAGGTAGTCGGTGAGGAACTCGTCGATTAAATATCCATTGGCGCCATGGATCTCGACACCGTCGAAGCCGGCATCTCGGGCCAGCGTCGCGGCGGTCACGAACGCCCGGCGCACCTCGTGGATTTGCTCAAGGGTCATTTCTTCAGGGATCAGGTAGGGCCCTGACCCGCGGTACATCGCCAGCTGTTCGCGCCTGGGACGTACCGCAGACGGGGCCAGAGTCGTGGCGGTGTGGGGATTGCCCTGCGATTGACTGCCGGCGTGCATCAACTGGGCGAAGATCTTGGCGCCTGCCCCGTGGACGCGCTCAACCACCGGTTGCCATGCTTGCGCGTGAGCAGCCGTGGCAATGCCAGGCTGGAAGAAGTAGCCCTGGCTGGCCTGCTCGTCGAGGTAGAGACCTTCGGTGAGTAGAAGCCCGAAGCCGCCGTCGGCGTAGACACCGTAATAAGACTCATTCCGTTCGGTGACCAGACCCTCGGTGGTGGCGCTTATCCGGGTCATCGGAGCAACGGCGACACGGTTCTTCAAATCAACTCGCCCGACCACCGCGGGCGTGAACAGCGGCTCATACGATTCCTGAGCTCGCATCGTCATTTGACGGCCTTCTTCCTTCATGCTGGCGCCAACCCAGAACATTTCGGGCATCGACAATGTTCCCGGCCGGCAATTGCACAGGTCGGGGCCCCTGAGCCGCATTGTCTGAAAAGCCCCGGCGTGTTTGCTAGCGATACGTAACATACGACCAAGGTTCGGTCGGCCGCATCGGTTGTGTGCTGCCACCGAGGGCGGGGGGCGTCGGTAAATGCATTGGGTCAGCGTGTGGTGGCGTCAACCCGACCACTACGACTGGTTGTCGGAATACCTCGCTGCGCGTCGATTGAAGCCCCCGGACGGCAGATCATCGAATGCCTGGTAGAGGCCGCCGACGCCGCGATGTACGAGGCGAAACGGGCCGGCGGAAATCAGGTCGGACGCCGGCATTCCGCTATCGCCTCCCAGTAGCTGACAACGTTAGTTTTTAATCGGTTGCTGAGCCCATGCACGGTGCGAGGCGCTCTAGCCTGACGAGGATGCAAGAGTTTGACCCCGAACGATTCCGCACGGATACGGCCGCGCTGAATACTTTCAACGAGCAGATCATTCGCGAGTTTCGGGAAAACGACGGCAAAGTCGGTGGCGTCTTCGAAAACATCGGCATGTTGTTGCTGACCACGACCGGCGCCAAGTCTGGTCTGTCGCGCCTAACGGTTCTGGCGTACTTCACCATCGATGGCTCCATGGTGGTCATCGGTTCTCGTGGGGGCGCACCGAAGGATCCGGCATGGGTGCACAACTTGCGCGCCACTGCGCAAGTTCGCCTGGAGGTGGGTACCGAAATGTTCGAGGCCACCGCTCGCGAAGCCCTGGGCGCAGAGCACAATTCGCTGTTCGACGCGGTGGTGTCCGTCTCCCCGAATTTCGGGGTGTACCAGACCAAGACCACGCGCACCATCCCGGTGTTCACGCTGCAGCGTCGGAATTGACTTCGGGCGGCCATGTCAGTCGACAACACTTCACGCCCCGCGCTTAAACCGAGCTCCGACAGCGATGCTCCGGTGCTTTCGGTAGAACAACTCGGGCACATTCGGCATTTCGACAACCTTTCGCGGCAACTGCCCAACGACTGGTCTTTGATGTTGGGCAAAGGACTTGGTCAGTTCGATTTCGGTGGCCTGCGGTTCCAATTGGCTTACATGGCGTACGCGTTGGCGTTGACTCATATGCACCGACTGCCAAACGCGCCGGGAGCATTCAAGCCGATCTTTGAACGCCTCATTGAAAAGATCACCCTGCCTGAAGTGTGGTTGTATTGGCGTGATGTCAGCCGCGGCGGTGCCGTGTTCAACGCCCACCTGTCCGAGAGTTACCACGAGGAGTGGGATCCGGTCGCCCGTGACAACATCATGTACAGCGCCTATGTCCAATCAATGACATTGATGTACAACTACCTGTTCGGCGATGCCCGTTATGCGGAGCCCGATGCCATCACGTTCGAGCATTGGACCTACTTCTGGGGTGGAGAGGCCAAACGTTTTACCTATGACCAGAACTCACTCAACGAGCACATCTATTGGCAGATGGTCCAGAGCGGTTATCTCGGCGTCGCCTGCGAGCCGAATTGCGCCTTTCAAATATGCAACCAGCCGGCGATCCTTGGCTTTCGCTTGCACGATCTGGTGACCGGCGAAAACGTGGCGGCAGAGGTAACGCGCAGCTACGAGCGGGCGTGGTCGACGTTCGGCCGACTCGACTCCACGGGGCACTACAACATGTACCTCGCCCAAGACTCCCGCACCACGGTCCCCAACAGGCCGATGTCGGCATGGGTCGACGCATGGTGCGGGATGCTGATGAACATGTGGAACCGAGACTTCGTGCGCGCCAACTATCCCCGTCAAGTCAAGGACTTGCTGGTTGACGGGCCCGACCAGACGAAGTTCGTGCACCCCGAGCCAAAAGTCGAGGTTATGGGGCAACAACTGATCACCGATTCGTGCAATTTCGGCTGGGTCGCGACGTGGGCATCCGAGATGGGTGATGCTGCGACGTTAGACGGGCTGCTTTCGCACGCCGACCGATACATGTCTCCCACTTGGCGCGACGGCGGCTTGTACTACCCGAGAAACGACGCCGACTGCGACGCGCACGGCAACCGCACCCTGATGGAGCCACTCACCGGCAACGTCCTACTCGGATACGCACGACTCAATGTGCCGGACGGCATCTGGAAGTTATACAACCAGCCCTGGGGCACAGCGCATTTCGCCGAGCCCGCGCTGACCGTTGTCGCCGGGGACATCTCGGTAAGCCAGGCACGGTTCACGCCGGCTTCCGGGATACTGAAGTTCCGCATCCAACGACACGGCGAACGACGCGGTGATGGCTTTGTCGTCCTCGGTAACGTCGCGGACCAAGCCCCTTGGTCGCTGCGCGAAAACGGAGCCGACGTCACCGGCGGTGCGGCGGATATTCAAATCAGTAGAACCGCGGCGGGCATCCGAGTCGAGATACCCCCAGGCGCGCCAAGGGCTTTCGAGCTTCAGATACCGGCGACAAGTAGGTCCAACGATGAATGAGCCCTCCCCCACGCTTGCCGCGCCCCCGGTTCGCGGAACATTCGATCTCATCGACCACAACGGGCACGAAGTCAACGGACGGACCTACCGGGGTAAGTACGTCATCATCTTTTTCGGCTTCACTCACTGCAAAGCGATATGCCCGCGGGCTCTGTCCCGACTGTCGGTGGTGCTCCATCGCCTGGGTCCGCGTGCCGAGCGCATACAGCCGCTCTACGTCACGGTGGACCCGCGACGCGACACCCCTGCGGTGATGAAAGAGTTTCTCGCGTCGTCGTATCCGCGCTTCACCGGTCTCACCGGCTCGACGCAGCAGATCGAGTGGGCTAAGAGATCGTTTCGGGTATTTTCCACCGAGGTCTCCGACCAGGGGGAACCCGACGGGTACCGGATGCCGCATTCGGCGTTCACCTACGTCCTTGGACCCAATGGCTGCTACCTGACACACTTCACCGATGCGGTCGAGGAGGACGAGCTGACCACGGCCTTGTTGTCGATTGTTGAGTGAGCGCCGCGCATTGGGCTGACCCGCTGACCGCAGCGCTGCGCGTTTTCCTGAAGCTGCCATTGACGAATGTCACCATTTACGGTTGACTCCGTTGCATGGCGGACATTGTCGTCCCGGCCCGGGGGTCACTGCGGTCTCGCGGCGCGGCAGCGGTAAGCACCTACACATTGCGGCCGTTCAGCGGGCTGGTGCCGCCCGAGCGCGGGTGGGGAATTTGGCTGTCCCGCCGGATGATCTCGCGGGTCATGGCCACCTTCGGCCCGTCGCTGGCGGGCACCCGCGTCGAGCAGGTCGACACCAGGTTGCCCGACGGCCGCCGGGTCAAGGGCGAATGGGTGTACGGGCCACGCACTCCGACGAGCGAAGCTGCGCGCTCGTCGACAAACGCGGGTGCGATCTACTACGTGCACGGCAGCGGCTACGCCGTGTGTTCGCCAAAGACCCACCGGCGGTTGACATCCTGGCTGTCGTCGCTGACCGGATTGCCGGTCTTCAGCGTCGACTACCGGCTGGCGCCGCGCCATCGCTTCCCCACCGCTGCCGACGACGTCCGTGCGGGCTGGGACTGGCTGGTCGACACCTGCGGCGTGCCCGCGAAACAGATCGTGGTAGCCGGTGATTCGGCGGGCGGTCACCTGACGGTCGACATGCTGTTGCAGCCCGACGTCGCCGCGAACTCGCCGGCCGCGCTGGTGTTGTTCTCACCGCTGATCGATATGACCTTCGCGCTGTCACTCGCACGCGAGCGGATACGCCGCGATCCCGCCATCCGGGTGCGCGACGCGGCCCGCCTGGTCGCGCTCTATCACCCGGGCATCGATCTCACCCACCCCCGCCTGACGCTCGACGTCGCCGGCGGAGCGATGCTGCCCCCGACCCTGGTTCAGGCCGGTGGCGCCGAAATGCTGCAGGACGACGCGCGAGGGCTGGCCGCCGATATCTTGGCGGCCGGCGGGCGCTGCGAGCTGCAGGTGTGGCCGCACCAAGTCCATGTGTTCCAGGCACTTCCGCGAATGGCGCCGGAAGCCGCCAAGGCCATGGCCTATGTGGCACGGTTCATCGCCCACGCGCTGCAGGATGCGCATGCCCGCGCCGACGAGGTGGGCTGACCATGTTGGGTCCACTGGACAAGCTGCTCGGCAATTCGACAAGCACCAGCCGCGACGCGTTGGCGGTGGTGACCGGGGCCGGCAGCGGCATCGGCGCCGCGTTCGCCGTCGAGCTCGCGCGCCGCGGCGGAGCGGTGGTCTGCAGCGACATCGACGAAGTCGCCGCGCAGCAGACCGTCGACGCGATCGCCGAGCATGGCGCGAAAGCGGTGGCGATCGGATGCGACGTCTCGCGATTCGAGGACGTGAGCACGCTGGCCGACCAAGCGCAGTCCTTCTTCGGGGCCGCCCCAACCCTGGTCGTCAACAATGCCGGCGTCGGCGCCGGCGGTTCGGCGATCGGCGATGTGCCCCTGGATGATTGGGCATGGGCCCTGGGCATCAACTTGTGGGGACCGATACACGGCTGCCATGTGTTCACCCCGATCCTGCGCGAGGCAGGGCCATCGGTTGCCCCACGCGGCATCATCAACGTCGCCTCGGCCGCCGCGTTCGGCGCGGCACCCGGCATGGCCGCCTATAACGTCAGCAAGGCCGGTGTGCTTTCGCTTTCCGAAACGCTGGCCGCCGAATTGTCCGGCACCGCGGTCCGGGTCACCGTGCTGTGCCCAACGTTCGTCAAAACCAACATCGTCGAATCGGGACGGATCACCCAGGAATCCGGCGAGCTCGCCGCCAAGCTGATGCGCTGGACGGGCCTGTCGGCGCAGAAAGTGGCACGAACCTGTCTGGACGCACATGACCGCGGCGAGCTCTACTGCATGCCGCAACTCGATGCCAAGATCGGCTGGAACATCAAACGCATTGCCCCACAGTCATATACCCGCGCGGTCGGGTTGCTATCCCGCGCGAACATGCACTGATAAACCGGAGGGGAAGGAAACTGTTATGGCCATGGATATGGAAGCCATGCTCGCCAAAATCAAGGATCGGCAGTGGGCGCTCGCCGACATCGACTGGGACGCGCCGGGCACCGACACCATTCGGCCCGAGTTCCGGCCCAAGCTCAAGGCCTTCATGGCTGACCTGTGCTGGATCGAGAACATCGGAGCCCGGGGCTTCGCGGCGCTCGCCAAGAAGGCGCCCAACGCGACAATCGCGGAAATCTACCGGTATTTCCACGCCGAGGAGCAGCGTCACGCCAATGCGGAACTGGCGCTGATGAAGCGCTGGGGCATGCTCGAGGACGGCGAGATTCCCACGCCCAACGTCAACATCCGGTTGGCCATCGAGTGGCTGGACACGTTCGCCGACGACATGCCGCTGTCGGTGCTGGGCACCGTGATCCCGATGCTGGAGGTGGCGCTCGACGGTGCGTTGCTGAAATTCCTGCTGGAATCCGTGCAGGACCCGGTCTGCCACCAGGTTTTCGAGAAAATCAACAATGACGAATCACGGCATATCGCGGTTGATTTCGAGGTGCTCGAGATGATCGGCAACGCAAAGGCCCGCCGGCTGGCCATCGACTTCGTCGGCCGCTTCGCATCACCGGGGCTGATTCTCGGGATGGTCATGTACGTACCGCTGCTCAACCGCGTCCGCAACGAGATGGCCGGCATGGGCATGGATTCGGAGCGATTGTTCAACGCGGTCAACCGTTTCAAGCAACTCGGCGATCGGGGTGAACGTACCCGGCGGGTGCCTACCTACAAGTTGCTCAAGCGGCACGGCATGTGGGTGGTCAATCCGCGCCACCCCTATCAACTCCTGGCCAATTCGATGGTGTGGCTGTCGGATTTCTATCCCAAGCCGCTGCTGCGGCCGATGCCCAGCTGGTCGCGGGAACTCACCCACGAGCCGGCGGCCTGACCATGGCAAACGATCACACCTACGCGACGCTGATCATCGGTGCCGGCTTCACCGGACTCGGGACCGCAATCCGGTTGGCCGAGGCCGGTATTAGCGACATCGTCATCCTGGAGCGCGCCGACCGGGTGGGCGGAACCTGGCGCGACACCACCTATCCGGGGGCCAGCTGCGACGTCCCGTCGTTGCTCTACTCGTACTCGTTCGTGAAGAATCCGACGTGGTCGCGGACGTACTCACCCGCCCCGGAAATCTGTCGCCACCTCGAGGACGTGGCGACCAAATTCGACATCCGCCGCCACATCCGGTTCAAACACGAGGTCAGTGACTTGACCTTCGATGAGGCTGCCGGCGTGTGGACGGCCAAGACCAGGAACCGCAAGCGCTTTCGGGCTCGCACCGTCGTCTTGGCATCCGGCCCGCTGTCGGATGTCAGCTTCCCCAATATCCGCGGCCTGGACACCTACCGGGGCCACAAGATCCACAGTGCCCGCTGGGATCACGACTACGACTTCACCGACAAGCGCGTCGCCGTCATCGGTACCGGCGCCAGCGCCATCCAGATCATTCCCGAACTGGTCAAGCAGGCCGGGTTCGTCAAGGTGTTCCAGCGCACCCCCGGCTGGGTGCTGCCGCGCCTGGACGTGGCGACGCCGCCGGCGGTGCAAGCCTTGTTCGCCAAAGTTCCTGCCATCCAGCAACTTGCCCGCCAGGCGCTGTTCTGGGGCCATGAAGCCAGTGCCACCGCGCTAGTGTGGGACACCCCGCTCACCTCGCTGGTGGCGCGATTGGGCCAGGTCAATCTGCGCGCTCAGGTCAAAGACCCGTGGTTACGCCGGCAGCTGACGCCCGACTTCGCTCCCGGATGCAAGCGCATGCTGGTCTCCAGCGACTACTACCCCGCGCTGCAGCGCGACAACTGCAAGCTGGTCTGCTGGCCGATCGCGACGCTGAGCCCCGCAGGTATCCGCACCAGCGACGGCATCGAACACCACCTCGACTGCATCGTGTTCGCAACGGGCTACGACGTCCACCTCACCGGCCCGCCGTTCGCCGTCACCGGTCTGCACGGCCGATCGCTGGCCGACCAATGGGCCGCCGGCGCACAGGCTTACAAGAGCATCAATGCGCACGGCTATCCGAACCTGTTCTTCATGACCGGCCCCAATTCGGGGCCGGGTCACAACTCGCTGCTGGTCTACATCGAAGGCCAGCTCGATTACGCGGTGCGCGGCATCCGCACCATCCTCGACGACGACCTGCGCTATCTCGATGTGCGCGAAGATGTCCAACTGCGCCACAACGAGAACATCCAGCGCCGGCTCACCAAGACGACCTGGATGTCAGGTTGCCGCAGTTGGTATCTCACCAAGGACGGGTTCAATGGGTCCATGTACCCTGGCTTCGCGACGCAGTATCTTCGCCAGATGAGTGATTTCCGCTACGCGGACTACCAAGCGGTGGCACGCCGGGCCACGGCGCGCGTCACCTCCTCGGCCTGAGGCACAGATGGCGCAGAACCGACCGGAACCCGGCACCATCGCCAGCGTCCTGTACAACGTGCGGCGGGCACCCAAACGCGTTCGGCGCCAATCGCGAGACTTTATCGAGAACGCGGTTTCACAGCTTTTCGACGCGGCCGCACGCCAGCCGCACGGCGTCGCGGCGTCCGGGGAATACCGGATCGACGACCTGGCCCGGCTGGCCGGCACCACCACCCGCAACATCCGGGTCTATCGCGACCGCGGACTGCTGCCCGGACCACTGCGGGTCGGCCGCATCGCGCTGTTCAACGACACGCATCTGACCCGGCTGCGACTGATCACCTCGATGCTCGAACGCGGCTACAACATCTCGCACGTGCGGGAGATGCTCAGCGCGTGGGAGGAAGGCAAGAACCTCGGCGACGTGTTGGGCCTGGAGACGGCCATCGTGGGTAGCTGGACCACTGAGAAGCCGGAAACCATGGCACTCGCCGACGCCGAGGCGCTCGTCGACGACCCGACCGCATTCAAGCGGCTGGTCGCGCTGCAGGTTATCCGGGTAGACGGCGAGCGTGCCACCGTGACCCGACCCAAACTGATCGAAGCTTTCAACGAAATTCGGGGCTACGGCGTCGAATTGGAGAAGCTCGTCGACCTGCACGAGCAGATCGTGCCCGAGATCGACAAGATCAGCGACTTGCTGGTGCGTGCCGGCGCCGAACACGTCATCGACAAGATCAAACCGGGCCAGGCGCTGCCCGCGGATGCCGAGATCGCCGAACTGATCACGATGCTGGTCCGGTTCCGCACTCAGGCGGTGGCGACCGTCACGGCAACGCTTGCGTCCTCGATCGAGTCGAACATCGAGTCATTGGCCAGCCGAATCCTCGCCGACTATCTCGAACGCTCACCCGAAGCCGGGACCGATCCGGTTCCCGACGAATTGTCGGCACGCCGACAGAAGGCTAACTGAGAACTACTGGCGCGCAATCAGATACGGCGCCAGGGTGGACAGCTTCTCGCAGGTTTCCTCGAATTCGCGCTCGGCAAGCGACTCTTCGATGATTCCCGCACCGGCCCGCAGCCAAGTCGTGCCGTCGTATTCGTAAGCCGCCCGCAGCGTCAACGCGGCATCCAGTGCACCATCAGCTGAAACGGTCACCACCGCACCGGAATACAGCCCGCGCGGCCCTTCGTCGAGACGCAGGATCGCCTCGACACCGGCACCCTTCGGGATGCCCGACGCGGTAACCGCCGGGAAAAGAGCTTCCAAAGCGTCCATCCGGTCGCTGGACGGATCCAGCCGCCCGCTGACCGTAGAGCCCAGGTGTTGCACACTCCCCCGTTCCCGCACGGTCATGAAATCGGTCACCACCGCCGTTCCGGGTTCGGCGATCTCGCTCATCTCCTGCAGCGAGCTGCGCACCGAAATAGCATGCTCGACAATCTCTTTCGAATTCGATTCCAGGTCGTCACGAGCTTCGCGGTCGTGGACAGGGCCGCGACCGAGCGCGCGGGTCCCGGCCAGCGGCTCGGTGATCACTTCGCCGTCCCGACGAACAGCCGTGACGAGTTCGGGGCTGTAGCCCAGCGCACGGATTCCACCCAGCTGCAGCAAGAACGACCTCACTGGTGTGTTGTGCCGACGGCCCAGTCGATAGGTCGACGGGAAGTCCAGTGCGAAAGGCACTTCCACCGAACGGGAAAGGATCACCTTGTTGTATTTGCCGGCGACGATCTCGCTCACGGCCGTGGTCACGCGATCGCGGTAGTTCGACCCGTCGGCGGTGATGTCGATCTCGCGGGTTTCGCGCGGGTTAGGCACGCCCTCACGCAGTATTTGGAGCACCGCGTCGCGGTGGTTCTCCGCCGCATCGGTAAGGGATACTCCGTCCTGGCTCACCACGATGCGGGAACTGGGCCAGAACAATCGCGCCAGCGGCGTACCGGGTGGCAACCGCTGCTGTAGTCCATAGCGGTAGACACCGAATTCGAATGCGATCCAGCCGAAAAGCTGATCGGTTTCCAGCAACAGACAATCAATGGCTTCGCCCAAGACCGATCCTGGTCGCCCGGACCACTGTTGGTGCTGCGTCACGCCGTCACGGATGACCCGCAGCTCGTCGCTGTCCAGCTCGATCATCGCGTAGACGCCGCTGGCCAACACCCATTGACCGGAGTTCTCGTAGAGCAAGTACTCCTCGCCGAGTCGCTCGGGCAGGACCGTGGCGAGCTGAGCTGCCAGGTCGGCCGGGTCGATATGCGCGGGAAGGGGAATCGGCACCGACGTGATGCCAATGGGTGTTGTCTCGACGCTGGCCTCGGTCACAGCTAGTAAATGTAGCCTAACCTATGAAACTCCCCAAGCAGAGGTTGTGTGTGCTCGGTCTCCTTAGCTGCGCGCTCGGTAAGCATCGCGTGGAGTTAAAGCATCGGCCGTTGTCACGGCACCCCCGTCGGGGCGTTGCGGTGGTAGCCGACGGCTGTCTCCCCTGACACCGTTTCCTCAGCTAGAGACTAGAAAACAAGAGGTTGTGCGGCAGAAATGAGCGCGCTGGGCGCGGCGCCGCGTCGGCCAAACGTTTCCAGATCGTTTACCTACTGGTCCCTGCACGACGGGCTACCATAACCTGAGTTCTCCCCACAAAGCTGGTTTGCGCAGCGACTCGCCAAGCTCAGCGAGGGCACAACGAACTTCCGTCACGTACTCCGGCGCATTGGGGCTGCGGGGATCGCACCAGACGCCGCATAGGACTTATGACAGAAAGGCGTAGCCAGACTTTAATCCGACCGGGTTACCAATTGCCCAGCTAACGCCCGATCGCCAGCTATCCCTCCACGGATCGAGAGGAACAATATGTTCGTGATCAGGCTCGCGAACGGCGAGGAAGTCCAGGCGTCCGACGGCGACGAGCTCGAAATTAACCAAGAGACAGGCGTCCTGACAGTTTCCCGGGTCGATGGATTCGAAGAGATTACGACGCATTACTCGCCGTCGGCGTGGCTGTCAGTGACGCACCGCAAACGAGGCGCCGGGGTCCGGCCCTCGCTACTTTCCGGCGGAACGACGACGCGCTAATTCTGACAGCGAATGCACAGGCAACTCACACCAGATTCACGCTAATCTCAGCTTACCGGCTCCCACCAGCACCGCTGTGACCATGGGTTTTACCTTTCGCGGCCATTTCAGCGCGGCTTGGAGCGACATGCACATTTCGGGCCCAATTCGAGTGGCGGTTTCACAGCTACGGGGCTAAATTTTCCACGGTCGTCGGGATGTTCGTGGTCGCCGCCGCTTGCGGACAATGCTTCCCCCGGGCCACCGGACAGATGATGAGAGGCCCCATGCTGCAAGAGTTCTGGCAAAACTTCACGCATAACCTGTTCAAACCACTTCTGCTTTTCTTCTACTTCGGATTCCTCATTCCGATCTTGAAAGTCCGATTTGAGTTCCCCTATGTGATTTATCAAGGCCTCACCATGTACCTGCTGCTGGCTATCGGCTGGCACGGAGGTGAGGAACTCGCTGAGGTCAGTGCCTCCAGCGTCGGGGCGATCGTCGGATTCATGGTGTTGGGCTTCGTGCTCAACTTCGTGATCGGCGTTATCGCCTATTTCCTGCTCGGTTGGCTGACGAAATTGTGCAAAATCGACCGGGCAACCATTGCCGGCTATTACGGGTCGGACTCGGCCGGGACGTTTGCCACCTGCGTGGCTGTGCTGGCAGCGGTGAACATCTCCTTCAATGCCTACATGCCGGTGATGTTGGCCGTCATGGAGATTCCCGGTTGTCTGGTGGCGCTATACCTGGTGGCCGGGCTGCGGCACCGGGGAATGGACGCGGCAGGCAACATGGCCGACGAGCCGGACTACATAACGGTAAAGGTCGGGGTCGGGCCCGGCACCGCGGCACGGCCCGGACACGGCCAGAGCTTGGAGTCCGAACGTGCACTGGCGGTCGAGGAGGAACTCGAGCTTTCGCTGGAAAAGGGCGAGCGCACCGAGGAACTCGACGTGAGTCCGGCCGCGAAGACCGGCAAGAAGCCGTCCATCTTCTCCCGTGAGCTTTTCCAGGAGGTCTTTCTCAACCCCGGGCTGGTGCTGCTGATCGGCGGCATTGTGATCGGTCTCGTCAGTGGCCTGCAGGGTCAAAAGGTCGTGCAAGACGATGACAAGTTCTTCGTCTTGGCATTCCAGGGCGTGCTGTGTCTGTTCCTGCTCGAGATGGGCATGACGGCCTCCCGCAAGTTGAAAGACCTCAGAACGGCGGGACCCGGCTTCATTTTCTTTGCGCTGCTGGCTCCGAATGTCTTTGCGACGCTGGGGATCTTCGTCGCCTGCGGCTACGCCAGCCTGACAAACACCGGCTTCAAGACGGGCACCTATGTGCTGTTCGCGGTCTTGTGCGGTGCGGCGTCCTACATCGCGGTTCCCGCGGTCCAACGATTGGCGATCCCGGAAGCCAGCCCGACACTGCCGCTGGCCGCGTCACTGGGTCTGACATTCTCCTACAACGTCACCATCGGAATCCCGCTCTACATCGAGATTGCCCGCGTCATCGAACGATGGTTCGGCGTCTGAGCCGTCACTCCAAGATGGTCCGCACGACCGCGTCGGCCAGCAACCGGCCGCGCGGCGTGAGGACCAGCTTGTCGCCATCGGCCACCAGCAAGCCCTCAGCGACAACGGCTTTGGCGCGTTCGTGTTCGGCGGCGCTTAGCCCGTCAAGCGGGAGCCCTTGGCGCATCCTGGTTTTCAGTAACACGTCCTCGGTGTGCAACGCCTCGGCGTCGAGCTGCTCGAAACCCGCCACCGGCAACCTGGAATCTGTCAGCATCTCGGCATAGGCATTGGGATGCTTGACATTCCACCACCGCGTTGCGCCCACGTATCCGTGTGCACCCGGCCCGGCACCCCACCACTGACCGCCGTCCCAGTAGCCAAGGTTGTGCCGACACTCCCCGCCCGACCGCGACCAGTTGGACACCTCGTACCAGGTCAACCCGGCCGCGGACAGTGTCGCGTCGACCAATTCGTAACGGTGCGCCAGCACATCGTCGTCCGGGGCAGCCAGCTCACCGCTGCGGACCCGGCGGGCCAGGGCGGTGCCCGGCTCGACGAGCAGGGAGTACGCGGAGACGTGATCGACCCCGGTCTCGACGGCCACTTCGACTGAACGCAGCAGATCGTCGTCGGATTCGCCCGGGGTGCCATAGATCAGGTCCAGGTTGACGTGTTCGAAACCGGCGGCCATGGCCTCACGGGCGGCGGCGGCCGGGCGCCCGGGCGAGTGCACCCGGTCGAGGGTGCCCAGCACCCGCGGCGCCGCCGACTGCATGCCGAGTGACACCCGGGTGTAGCCGGCCGCCCGGATGACATCGAAGAACTCCGGCCAGGTCGACTCGGGATTCGCCTCGGTGGTGATCTCGGCGTTCGGCGCCAGCGTGAAGTGCTCGCGCACCATGTCCAGCAGGGTGGCCAGCCGCGCACCGCCCAGCAGCGACGGCGTCCCACCGCCGACGAACACCGTGTTCACCGTCGGTGCGTCCAGCCGTGCGGCGGCCAGCGCCAGCTCGGTGCGCAGCGCCAACAGCCAGGCGTCCGGGTTGACGCCACCCAACTCCGCCGGCGTGTAGGTGTTGAAATCGCAATATCCGCAACGAGTTATGCAGAACGGGACATGCACGTACACCCCGAACGAATGTCGGGGACTCCGCTGTAGCCCGGGTAGCTCAACCGGTGCCGTGCGAAGGGCCATGCCAAATGATTGCACGGTTGAACAGGTCGAGCCGACCGCTCGATCCAGCCGCCGGCGAGCAAATTCGCCCCGGCCCGGCGCGCAATTGTACGAGCCACACCGCGGCGATGCTCGGCGGACGAGATCGGCACTGCCGCGCGGGCGGTCGGCCGATTGGCCACGTCAAACGCTGGTAGCACCGGCCTCTCAGGGTTTTCTCGGGTTTGTCTATCCGATTACCCAGGATTATCGGGTAGTTTTGCTCATCGTGAGAAGAAATTCGACCTGGTGGCGCGGCACATCCCTTTCCGTGGCAGAATGGGCGCGTGACCGTCGCCCAGCCCAGCCTGCGCATTGCGTTGGTGGCGCGTCGGCATATCGACCTCAAGCGCGTCTGCAGCTGTAGCTGTCCGGCTTGATTCCGTAGACCCGCCCACCTGTACGTCCACCAGGCGCCGGATCTGCGCCCGCCGTAGATAGACCGGTGAGTCGCGCGTCCACGCTTGTACAGCCCGCGAAGGAGACCTTCGAAATGACCACAGCCCGTCCCGCCAAGGCCCCTCGAAGTGAGGGCCAGTGGGCGCTGGGAGATCGCGAGCCGCTGAACCCCAACGAGGAGTTCAAGCAGGCCGGCCGCCCGCTCGAGGTGCGTGACCGCATCTTGGACACCTATTCCAAAGAGGGCTTCGACAGCATCGAGAAGAACGATCTGCGCGGCCGGATGCGCTGGTGGGGCCTGTACACCCAGCGTGAGCAGGGATACGACGGCAGCTGGACCGGCGACGACAACATGGACAAGCTCGAAGCCAAGTACTTCATGATGCGGGTGCGCTGCGACGGCGGCGCACTGACGGCGACCGCGCTGCGCACGCTGGGCCAGATCTCGACCGAGTTCGCCCGCGACACCGCCGACATCTCCGACCGGGAGAACGTGCAATACCACTGGATACGGGTGGAAGACGTTCCCGAAATCTGGCGGCGGCTGGCCGAAGTCGGACTGCAGACCGCGGAGGCGTGCGGCGACTGCCCGCGCGTGATCCTGGGCTCTCCGCTGGCCGGCGAGTCGCTCGACGAGGTACTCGACCCGACCTGGGCGATCGACGAAATCGTGCGCAACTACATCGGCCAGCCCGAGTTCGCCGACCTGCCGCGCAAGTACAAGACCGCGATCTCCGGCCTGCAGGATGTGGTGCACGAGGTCAACGACATCGCGTTCATCGGCGTCAACCACCCCGAGCACGGACCCGGCCTGGACCTGTGGGTCGGCGGCGGGCTGTCCACCGTTCCGATGCTGGGCCAGCGGGTCGGCGCCTGGGTTCCTCTCGCAGAGGTACCCGAGGTGTGGCACGCAGTGACCTCGATCTTCCGCGACTACGGCTACCGCCGGTTACGGGCCAAGGCTCGGCTGAAGTTCCTGATCAAGGACTGGGGTATCGAGAAATTCCGGGAAGTTCTGGAAACCGAGTACCTCAAGCGTCCGCTGATCGACGGCCCGGCCCCGCAGCCGGTCCCGCACCCGATCGACCATGTCGGGGTACAACGACTCAAGAACGGGCTCAACGCCGTCGGTGTCGCCGCCGTCGCGGGCCGGGTGTCCGGCACCATCCTCACCGCGGTGGCCGACCTCGCCGAGCAGGCGGGCTCGGACCGGATCCGGTTCACGCCCTACCAGAAGATGGTCATCCTCGACATCCCCGACGACAAGCTCGACGACGTGATCGCCCGCCTCGATGCGCTTGGCCTGCAATCACAACCTTCGCACTGGCGCCGAAACCTGATGGCCTGCACCGGGATCGAGTTCTGCAAACTGTCCTTCGCCGAAACACGGGTCAGGGCACAGACTTTGGTGCCCGAGCTGGAAACTCGGCTGGAGGACATCAACTCGCGCCTGGACGTGCCGATCACCGTTAACATCAACGGCTGCCCGAACTCGTGCGCGCGAATTCAGGTCGCCGACATCGGCTTCAAGGGGCAGATGGTCGACGACGGCAACGGCAATTCGGTCGAGGGTTTCCAGGTACACCTGGGCGGCAGTCTTGGGCTGGACAGCGGCTTCGGCCGAAAACTGCGCCAGCACAAGGTCACCAGCGACGAGCTGGGCGACTATATCGACCGGGTGGCGCGCAATTTCCTCAAACACCGCGATAGCGGTGAGCGGTTCGCGCAGTGGGCAGTTCGCGCCGACGAAGCGGACCTCCGATGAGCAGCGAAACGGCGACCAAGCGCACCGAGGACGAACTGCGCGAGATAGCCACCCGCGGCGCGGCCGAACTCGAAGGCGCCAGCGCCGACGAGCTGTTGCGCTGGACCGAAGAACACTTCGGCGGGGTCAACGGGCCGCGCGGCTGGGCGACATGTAACTACGTCGTCGCCTCCAATATGCAGGACGCCGTGTTGGTGGACCTGGCGTCCAAGGTGTGCCCCGGCGTACCGGTGCTCTTCCTGGACACCGGCTATCACTTCGTCGAAACCATCGGCACCCGCGATGCGATCGAATCCGTCTACGACGTACGGGTTCTCAACGTCACGCCGGAAAGTACGGTCGCCGAGCAAGACAAACTGCTAGGCAAGGACCTGTTCGCCCGGGATGCGGGCGAATGCTGCCGGTTACGCAAGGTGCTGCCGCTGGGTAAGTCGCTCAGTGGTTACTCCGCCTGGGTGACCGGGCTACGCCGGGTCGAGGCACCGACCCGCGCCAACGCGCCGGTGATCAGTTTTGACGAGGCGTTCAAGCTGGTGAAGATCAACCCGCTGGCCGCGTGGAGCGACGAGACGCTGCAGAGCTACATCGATGAGCACGACGTCCTCGTCAATCCGCTTGTCTACGAAGGCTATCCGTCGATCGGCTGCGCTCCCTGCACGGCCAAGCCCGCAGAGGGCGCCGATCCGCGCAGCGGGCGTTGGCAGGGGCTCTCCAAGACCGAATGCGGGTTGCACGCGTCGTGACCACCCTCGTGCTGACCGCACACGGAAGTAAGGACGCACGGTCGGCGGCCAACGCACGCGCCGTCGCCGGCCAAGTGGCGCGCCTACGGCTGGATCTTGACGTGCGACTGGCATTCCTGGACCACGACTCGCCGAGCCTGACCGACGTGCTTACAGCACTGGACGGCCCGGCCGTCGTCACCCCGTTGTTGTTGGCGAACGCGTACCACGCCCGAGTCGACATCCCCGCGCAGATCGCCAGTTGCGTTACCGCCCAAGACGTGTGGCAAGCACCCGTGCTCGGCGAGGACGACCGGCTGGTGTCGGTGCTGCGCCGGCGCGTGATGGAGTTGGGCGTATCTCGCCTCGATGACAGCCTTGGTGTACTCGTCGTGGCGATCGGCACGTCCGACCTGGCGGTGAACGCGCGCACGGGCCGGGTCGCACCAAAGCTGTTGGCGGGCACCTCCTGGGCGGGGGCAACCACCGCGTTTGCCACCCAACAGCAACGTTCGCTGGCCGAAGGGCTGGGCAGGTTGCGCCGCCAGGGCGCGCATCGCGTGGTCATCGCACCGTGGTTCCTGGCGCAGGGACGCCTCCCCGACCAGGTGCAGGAATTTGCCGACAAGGCAGGCATCGAGATGGCGGCCCCGCTGGGTGCCCATCGTTTGGTGGCCGAGACGGTGCTGGATCGCTTCGCCGCGGCGGCCGCCGGTCAGGTCGCGGCCTAACAGGCCTAACAGGCCCAACGTCATGCGCTGCGGCACTAACATGGCGCAATGGGTGATCGCGACGCGCGCCGGCTCGCCGAACACCTGGCCGGCCTGCCCCACGTTCACGTCGTCGCCGCAAATCAGAACAACGAGCTCATTTACAGCGACGGCCTGACCTGGCCGGGCGCCGAAGGATTCGCCGCAGACCTGATTTCGCCGGCGCCGGGCGCCCCGATGCCCGAGGTGGAACTCGAGGCGGTCTGGATTATCGAGGTCGACCCGCGATGGTGCCCACTCGCCCACGGCGATGACACCACGGAGTCCGACGAGGAGCAGGTGGCCGACTACCTCGAGCGGGTGACACAACGGCCGCCCTATTGGTCGGCGCGGCCCTGACCACGGATCATGCCGAGGTCAGCGTGCTGTGATCTTCGCCGGCCGACAGAGTGTCCGCGATGATCGGAGGCACGCGGGTGGCCCGCACATAGACGGTGTCCCCGTCCTTCAGCGCCAGCGCCTCGGCGTCGCCTCGGGTGATCTGGGCGGTGAACGCGCCGCCGGTGGCGGCGCTGGTCAACTCGACGCGCACCTCGAAACCCAGTGCCACCACCCGCTCGACGGTAGCGCGCACCACCCCGATGGACTCGGCGGTGCCGTCACCGCCGGAGATCGCCATCTCGGGATTGCGGCCGACCCGAATGTCATGCGGGCGAACCAAACTGCCGTTCAGTGTAGAGACCGCCCCCAGGAACGACATCACGAACGCGTTGGCCGGAGCGTCGTAAACCTCGGTCGGAGAACCGACCTGCTCGATACGGCCCTTGTTGAGCACCGCGATCCGATCGGCGACGTCCAATGCCTCGGCCTGATCGTGGGTGACCAGCACCGTGGTGACGTGGACCTCGTCGTGCAGGCGCCGTAACCAGGCCCGCAGGTCCTCGCGCACCTTGGCGTCCAGCGCGCCGAACGGCTCATCGAGCAGCAGCACCTGCGGGTCGACGGCCAGCGCGCGCGCCAGCGCCATGCGCTGTCGTTGACCACCGGAGAGCTGGTTGGGGTAGCGACCCTGAAATCCGCTGAGGCCCACGACTTCCAGTAGGTTGTCGACCTTCTCCTTGACCTCGGCCTTCGGTCGCTT
The DNA here is from genome assembly GCF_003112775.1 of Mycobacterium montefiorense. Classification (GTDB taxonomy): domain Bacteria; phylum Actinomycetota; class Actinomycetes; order Mycobacteriales; family Mycobacteriaceae; genus Mycobacterium; species Mycobacterium montefiorense. Next base: position 70,232 of record NZ_BFCH01000023.1, read on the forward strand.
TCGGATCTTCAATCCGTAGGCGACATTGTCGCGGACCGTCATGTGCTTGAACGCGGCGTAATGCTGGAACACGAATCCGATGCCGCGGCGCTGCGGCGGCACCCGGGTGACGTCAAGTCCGTTGATCGTCACACTCCCGGTGTCCGGGTGGTCGAGACCGGCGATGGTACGCAACAAGGTCGACTTGCCCGAGCCGCTGGGTCCCAGCAACGCCGTCAACGAACCCGTCGGCACGACGAAGTCCACATGATCCAACGCCACGAAATCGTTGTAGCGTTTGTTGGCGTCCCGCACGATGATCGCGTTCTCTGTCGTTATGGCGGTCATTTCCGTGTCTCCTTGTCAAGCAGCCTTGTTCGCCCGTGCCCGGCGAATGTCGAGGATCACCTGGACGATCAGAACCGCCACGGCGACTCCCATCAGCAGCGTGGAAAGCGCGTAGGCGCCGTACTCGGCGCCCCTGTTGTAGCGATCCGAGACCAACAGCGTGAGTGTCTGCGATGTCCCGGGAAGATTGGACGACACGATGATGACCGCTCCGTATTCCCCGAGAGTGCGCGCGATCGTCAGCATGATGCCGTAGGTCAGGCCCCACCGAATGGAAGGCAGCGTGATGCGCCAAAACGTCTGCCACCAACTGGAACCCAGTGTCGCGGCCGCCTGTTCTTGGTCCGTCCCCAACTCGTATAGCACCGGCTCGACTTCGCGGACCACGAACGGCAGCGTGACGAAGATACTGGCGAGGACTATGCCCGGTAAGCCGAAGATGACCTTCAGCCCGAGGTCTTTTTCGACAAATCCGAACGCGCCCGCCGATCCCCACAGCAGGATCAGGGCAACGCCCACGATTACCGGTGAGACCGCGAACGGCAGGTCGATGACCGCCTGCAACACGCCCTTGCCGCGGAATTTGTTGCGCGCCAGCACCAATGCCGTGGGTATGCCGAAGACCACGTTGAGTGGCACCACGATGGCCACCACCAATAGCGATAGGTCCAGCGCTGATTGCGCCGCCGGGGTACTGATCCAGTCGTAGAACTGGCCCAACCCCGGCTCGAAGGTCCGCCACAGGATTAGCGAGACCGGAACGATCAACAGCACAAAGACATACGCCAGTCCGAGATAGCGAGTGAGGTAACGAACCCAGCGTGACGACGTCACGAGGTCTGCTCCCGTCGCGCGGCCCGGACGCCAACAATCCGCAAAATGAACAGCAGCACGAACGAAATAAGCAACAACACGATGGATATTGCCGCAGCACCGGTGCGGTCGTCGTTTTCGATCAATGTCCGGATCCATTGCGACGAGACTTCGGTCTTGCCGGGCACCGCCCCACCGATCAATACCACCGAGCCGAACTCGCCGATGGCCCGTGAAAATGCAAGTCCCGCACCGGATAACAACGACGGCAGCAGCGAAGGCAAGATGACGGAGGTGAAGATCTTCGTGCCGCTCGCGCCCAGCGATGCCGCCGCCTCTTCGGTCTCGCGATCGATTTCCAGCAGCACCGGCTGAACCGCGCGCACCACAAACGGCAACGTAACGAACGCGAGTGCTACCGCCACGCCCCACGCGGTGTGCTGCAGGTGCAGGCCCACCGGGCTGTTGTTTCCGTACAGGGCCAACATCACCAGGCTGGCGACAATCGTCGGAAGCGCGAACGGCAGGTCGATGACCGTGTCCACCAGCCTTCTACCGATGAAGTCGTCGCGCACCAAAATCCAGGCGATCAGCAGACCGAACACGACGTTGACCGCCGTGACCCCGAGGCTGATGGTCAAGGTCACCCGGAACGAATCCACTGCCGCATGCGAGGTGACCGCCAGCCAAAACGCGTGCCAGCCACCGCCGGCGGCCTGCCACGCGATCGCTGCCAACGGGAGCAGAACGATCACCGAGAGCCATACCGTCGCCACACCGACCCGCAGTGAGGTGGCGCGCGGGCGGACCGAAGACCCCCCGCTTAGCTGCGGGTGCGGACCCTCACCTTCGGGTCCGCCGAGTTCGGGCCGGATCGCCGCCGTCATCCGGTGGCCTTGGTATAGATCTTGGTGATGCTGCCGTTGCTCTTGTCGAACAGCTGCGGATCCACCGTGGCCCAGCCACCCAGGTCGGCGATCGTCCAGAGTTTCGACGGAAGTGGGAATTGGTCGCGGAATTCGGCAGCGACGGCTGGATCCACGGGCCGGAAACCGGCCTGGCCCCATACCTTTTGCGCCGCGGCCGTGTATTGGAAGTTCTTGAAGGCGGTCGCGGCATCAAGGTGCGGGCTGGTTGTCACCACCGCCACTGGATTCTCGATTTTGAAGGTCTGTGTCGGGATGACATGTTCGACCGGTTTGCCCGCGCGCTCCGCGACTATAGCTTCGTTCTCGTAGCTGATCAGAACGTCGCCGCTGCCCTGAACGAAAACATCGGTGGCTTCTCGTCCCGACCCGGGGCGCAGTTTGACGTGTTCGCGCACCAGCTTGCCGATGAAGTCGATGCCGGCTTGGTTATTCTTGCCGCCATCGCTTTTAGCTGCGTACGGCGCCAGCAGGTTCCACTTCGCCGAGCCCGAACTCAACGGGCTGGGGGTGATGACCTCCACGTCGGGCCGCAGCAAGTCATCCCAATCCTTGATGTTCTTCGGGTTGCCCTTGCGCACCACCAACGACACCACCGACCCGAACGGGACGCCCTTGGTGGCATCGGTATTCCAGTCCTTGGAAACCTTGCCCGCCTTGACTAATCGCGTGATGTCGGGCTCCACCGAGAAGTTGACCAGGTCGGCCGGCTTACCGTCGGCCACCCCGCGGGACTGGTCGCCGGAAGCCCCGTACGAGGTGATCACCTGCACGCTCTTGCCCTCTTCGGAAGCGTTGAAAGCGGGAATCACCTTGCTCCATCCGGGTTCTGGGACCGAATAAGCGACCAGGGTGATGGTCGTGTGGGCATTGGCCAAACCGCCACCGCCCACGGCGTCGCTGGGGCCGGGGCTGCATGCCGCGACGACAATCGAAATCAATGCGAGCGCAGCGAATGGTCGCCAGCACCGTGCGCTGCCGATGTCGTTGAGCATTCGCGGCCTTCCAGTGCGGGACTTACGGATCTTGTTCCCGTAGCTGCGGAATGGCGTATACGCCTCAAGGAGAAATCGCGAACTCCCTACCAAACCGCGCGCGGGTGGTAGTCAGCGACAACAGTGCACGAAGACATCACATTCCGGGGCTTCGGATGTCAGGTGCATGGCGCGAAGCCTAACAGGATTTCGCTGGCCCGCCAGCGGGACGGGTCTCGGTGCAAGTCGGCACGCCCGCCTCAGTGCGTCACCCACCACGCGACGATCACCAACACCACGAGCGTGACGAGAACCAGCGTCACGTGAGACCGAGGCATGGGGGTTACCGGGGCGTCCCATCGATCTGCTGGCCGCGGCGCATCAATTCGATGCCCTTATTGAGCACGGCGTCCAGCGCCACCGCCGCGATGTAGGCCACCGCCAGCACGACGGGCATCACCACCATGGCCTGCAGCACAAAGGGAAGTCCGGAAATCCATAGCTCATTTCCGTCCCACCAGTTCAGGAACCCGTTCACCGGGCTCACACTATTCGTCCGGGCACCCGAAACACCAATGTGTCAAGATCGGCGGGTGCCTACCGCAGCCGGGGAGACCACCTGTGTGATCGCCGGCGGCGGTCCGGCCGGCATGGTGCTTGGTCTGCTCTTAGCGCGCGGCGGCGTAAACGTCACGGTGATGGAAAAACACGCCGACTTCCTGCGTGACTTCCGGGGTGACACCGTGCACGCGAGTACCTTGCGCCTGCTGGACGAACTCGGTCTCGCAGCTCGCTTCGCCCAGATCCCGCATCGTCTGATCGACACCATGCGGATGCAGCTGGATGGTCAACCGGTCAGTTTCGATCTGACCCATCTGCCCGGCAAGCATCAGCACATCGCCCTGGTGCCGCAATGGGACCTGCTGGAACTGCTGGCCAGCGCCGCCGCTGCCGAACCCACCTTCCAATTGCTGCGCAGCACCGAGGTGACCGGAGTGGTTCGCGACGGCGACCGCGTCGTCGGCGTCACCTACCGCGATCCAAGCGGCGAGACCAAGCAGATGCGGGCCGAGCTGACGGTGGCCTGCGACGGTCGTAGCTCGACGGTGCGCTCGGCGGTCGGGCTCACACCCCGCAGCTTCGGTGCGCCAATGGACGTGTGGTGGTTCCGGTTGCCTCGCCAACCCGATGACCCGGCCGGACTCGCCGGCACCTTCCAGGCCGGACACGGGTCAATCATGATCGACCGCGGCGACTACTACCAGATCGCCTACATCATTCCCAAGGGCGCCGACGCACAGCTGCGCGCGGAAGGCATCGAGGCTTTCCACCGCGTGTTACTGAGCCTGGTGCCCTGGCTCGCCGACCGGATCGATGCGTTGTCTTCCTTCGACGACGTGAAACTGCTTGACGTGCAACTTAATCGGCTCCCCCGCTGGTACGCCGACGGCGTGCTGTGCATCGGCGACGCGGCACATGCGATGTCGCCGGTCGGTGGCGTCGGCATCAACCTGGCGGTGGCCGACGCGGTCGCAGCAGGGCGGTTACTGGCGGGCCCGCTGCAGCGCGGACGAGTATCCACCCGGCAGTTGGCCCGGGTGCAGCTGCGCCGCTGGATGCCGACCGCACTGCTGCAGTCGGTGCAACGCACGATCCACGCCCGGGTGATCGCGGTCGCGGTGCAATCGCCGGGTCGGCCGGATAGCCAAGGGGGCGACCACCGCGTTGCAAAGGTGGTCCGGCTGATCGGTCGGGTGCCGGCAGTTCAGCGGCTAATCGGCTAGATGATCGCGATCGGTCCGCTACCCGAGCACGCGCCCAAGTTCGCCCGCGACCCGGGTAATCCGTAGGCCGCCACCGCCGCGCGCCACCTCGGCAAAAGCATGGACGCCGGGCGGGTCGACAGATGATGATGTCGAGATGGTCATGCACGCCGAACCCGCCGACCAGCCCGCCGATACCGCCCCCGAGGGGGCGTTTGGGTCGGCCAACCAGTCACCGCTCGTCTCGCCGCTCGACTTCAGCGCGCCGGCGCCGGTTACCTCCAGCTCGGCGTTGCGCAACCCGTTCCCGCCGATCGCCGACTACGCATTTCTGTCCGACTGGGAAACGACGTGCCTGATCTCCCCCGCCGGTTCGGTGGAGTGGATGTGTGTGCCCCGGCCGGACTCGCCGAGCGTGTTCGGTGCGATCCTGGATCGCAGCGCCGGCCACTTCCGGCTGGGCCCGTACGGCGTCTCGGTGCCCTCGGCCCGCCGCTACCTGCCCGGCAGCCTGATCATGGAAACCACCTGGCAGACCCACACCGGGTGGCTGATCGTGCGCGACGCGCTGGTGATGGGCCCCTGGCATGACATCGAACGCCGATCCAAAACCCACCGCCGCACGCCGATGGACTGGGATGCCGAACACATCCTGCTGCGCACGGTGCGCTGTGTCAGCGGCACCGTCGAGCTGATGATGAGCTGCGAGCCGGCATTCGACTACCACCGGACCGGGGTGTGCTGGGAGTACTCGGCGAACGCGTACGGCGAGGCGATTGCTCGGGCGGGCAAGCAACCGGATGACCATCCGCAGCTACGCCTGACCAGCAACCTGAACATCGGGCTGGAGGGGCGCGAAGCGCGGGCGCGCACCCGGATGAAGGAGGGCGACGACATGTTCGTCGCGCTCAGCTGGACCAAGCACCCGCCCCCGCAGACCTACCAAGAAGCCGCCGACAAGATGTGGCAAACCACCGAGTGCTGGCGGCAGTGGATCAACATCGGCAATTTCCCGGACCATCCGTGGCGGGCATACCTGCAGCGCAGCGCGCTAACCCTGAAGGGCCTGACGTATTCACCCACCGGTGCGCTGCTGGCCGCCAGCACCACGTCGCTGCCGGAGACACCGCGGGGCGAGCGCAACTGGGACTACCGCTACGCCTGGATCCGGGACTCGACGTTCGCGTTGTGGGGCCTTTACACGCTGGGCCTGGATCGGGAGGCCGACGACTTCTTCGCGTTCATCGCCGACGTGTCGGGCGCCAACAGCAACGAGCGCCATCCACTGCAGGTGATGTACGGAGTCGGCGGCGAGCGCAGCCTGGTCGAAGAGGAACTGAACCATCTTTCCGGCTACGACCATGCCCGCCCGGTGCGCATCGGCAACGGCGCCTACGACCAGATCCAGCACGACATTTGGGGCTCGATCCTGGATTCCTTCTATCTGCATGCCAAGTCACGCGAGCAGGTTCCCGAGACGCTGTGGCCGGTGCTGAAGAAACAGGTGGAAGAGGCGATCGCGCACTGGCGCGAACCCGACCGCGGAATCTGGGAGGTGCGCGGGGAGCCACAGCACTTCACGTCGTCGAAGGTGATGTGCTGGGTGGCGCTGGACCGCGGGTCCAAACTGGCCGAACGCCAGGGCGAGAAGAGCTACGCCCAGCAGTGGCGAGCCGTCGCCGAAGAGATCAAGGCCGACATCCTCAAGAACGGCGTGGACTCCCGCGGCGTGTTCACCCAGCGCTACGGCAGCGACGCGCTGGACGCCTCTTTGCTGCTGGTGGTGTTGACGCGTTTCCTGCCGCCCGACGACCCGCGGGTCCGCAACACGGTGCTGGCGATCGCCAACGAACTCACCGAGGAAGGCCTGGTGCTGCGCTACCGGGTCGAGCAGACCGACGACGGGCTGTCCGGCGAGGAAGGCACGTTCACCATTTGCTCGTTCTGGCTGGTGTCAGCGCTGGTCGAGATCGGTGAGGTGGCGCGGGCCAAGCGGCTTTGCGAGCGCCTGCTGTCCTACGCCAGCCCGTTGCACCTTTACGCCGAGGAGATCGAGCCGCGCACCGGCCGGCACCTGGGCAACTTCCCGCAGGCGTTCACCCATCTGGCGCTGATCAACGCGGTGGTACACGTGATTCGCGCAGAGGAGGAATCCGACGGCTCCGGGATGTTCCAGCCGGCCAACGCACCCATGTGAGATCATCGACGCACGCGAGCGGAAACCCCTACCCGGCAATGTAATTCATTCGAAGCGATCAGCGGGGCGATGAAAACAGCAACAAAAGCGCTGGTTTTGGCGTGCGTGACGATCAGCTCAGCGCGCTGACCTTGTCCATCATCGCGTGCGCGATGGCGACGGCGTCGGTCTTCGCAGACGGCTGGTCCGTCAGGTCGGTGCTGCCGACAAAAGCGGCCTCCACCTCGACCAGGCAGTTCCCCCGCACCCCGAGGGCACGGACTTCCGGGACGGCCACCAGAATTGACTGATCCCCCGGTTCTCGCGAAACACCCGCTGCGACAACGGAATCCTTAACGCGGACGTCGCTGATGACGTTCTGGACAAAACTACTGGCCGGCACGGTCAGCGTTTTGGCATCGCATTGCTGCCACTGCGCGGAGAACTTCGCGAACAACGCGATGGCGTCTGCCATCGTGGGCAGGGCGACGACGCCCTCGGCGATGTCGATCGCACGTTCCGGGGAGCCCTCCTGCTGCCAAAGCTCGCGAGCGACGTTCTTGACATCGGCGGACTGGTAGGGGCTTTTCTGGGCCATGTAGACGACGCCCATGCACTCGGCGGGCGAAGTCGACGGATAATCGTCTTCCAATATCTCGCCGCCGCCGAACACCGGCGGGAATTGCGAGATGGCCTGGAACGGGCGGTCGAGAAGCTTTGACAAGGCCGCCGAATCGGGCAGTACCTGCTTGACCTTTTCACCAATCACTGGATGCGGCAACTGATTCGGCGCCGGAACCGCTTTGCCGCCGATCGCGGTGGCGCACCCGGTAGCCAGCAAGACACCCAGCAGCGACACGGCAGTGCACCACCGGCTTCTCATTTCTTGGCTTTGTCCCCCGCCGCATCGGTGGATAGCGCCGCGACGAAGGCCTCCTGCGGAACATCCACGCGTCCAATGGTTTTCATCCGCTTCTTGCCTTCCTTCTGCTTTTCCAGAAGTTTGCGTTTACGGGTGATGTCACCGCCGTAACACTTGGAGAGAACGTCCTTGCGGATCGCGCGGATATTCTCGCGCGCAATGATTTTCGACCCGATGGCAGCCTGAATCGGCACCTCGAACTGCTGGCGTGGGATCAGCTCTTTGAGTTTGGTGGTCATCTTGTTGCCGTAGGCGGAGGCGCCGTCCTTGTGCACGATCGCACTGAACGCGTCCACGGCCTCGCCTTGCAACAGGATGTCGACCTTGACCAGATCGGCTTCCTGCTCTCCCGACTCTTCGTAGTCCAGGCTGGCGTAGCCGCGGGTGCGCGACTTCAGGGAGTCGAAGAAGTCAAAGATGATCTCGCCGAGCGGCATCGAGTAGCGCAGCTCGACGCGCTCCGGCGACAGGTAGTCCATGCCGCCGAGCTCGCCGCGGCGAGACTGACACAGCTCCATGATGGTGCCGATGAACTCGCTGGGCGCGATGACGGTGGTCTTGACCACCGGCTCGTAAACCTCGCGGACCTTGCCCTCGGGCCAGTCCGACGGATTGGTCACCACGATCTCGCTGTTGTCCTCTTTGATCACCCGGTACACGACGTTGGGCGACGTCGAGATCAGGTCCAGGTCGAATTCACGCTCCAGGCGCTCGCGGGTGATCTCCATGTGCAGCAGACCCAGGAAGCCACACCGGAATCCGAAGCCCAGCGCCACCGAAGTCTCCGGCTCGTAGGTCAGTGCGGCGTCGTTGAGTTGCAGTTTTTCCAGGGCGTCGCGCAGATTCGGGTAATCCGAACCGTCCACGGGATACAGCCCGGAATAGACCATGGGTTTGGGTTCGCGGTAGCCGGTGAGCGCTTCGGAGGCGCCGCGGCGGGCGGTCGTCACGGTGTCACCGACCTTGGACTGGCGGACGTCCTTGACCCCGGTGATCAGGTAGCCCACCTCCCCCACCCCCAGCCCCACGCTGGCCTTGGGTTCGGGTGAGACGATGCCGACCTCGAGCAGCTCGTGTGTGGCACCGGTGGACATCATCGCGATGCGCTCGCGTGGCGTGATCTTGCCGTCCACCACGCGGACGTAAGTGACCACACCGCGGTAGATGTCGTAGACGGAGTCGAAGATCATCGCGCGGGCGGGCGCGTCGGCATCACCTTGCGGCGGCGGCACTTCGCGCACCACGTGATCGAGCAAGTCGGCCACGCCCGCCCCGGTCTTGCCGGACACGCGAAGCACGTCGCCGGGTTCGCAGCCGATGATGTGCGCGATCTCACCCGCGTAGCGATCCGGGTCGGCGGCGGGCAGGTCGATCTTGTTGAGCACCGGGATGATGTGCAGGTCGCGGTCGAGCGCCAGGTACAGGTTGGCCAGCGTCTGCGCCTCGATGCCCTGCGCGGCGTCGACCAGCAACACCGCCCCCTCGCAGGCCTCCAGCGCGCGGGACACCTCGTAGGTGAAGTCGACGTGGCCCGGGGTGTCGATCAGGTGCAGCACGTACTCGTCGTCACCGACTTTCCAGGGCAGCCGGACGTTCTGCGCCTTGATGGTGATGCCGCGCTCCCGCTCGATGTCCATCCGGTCCAGGTACTGCGCACGCATGGACCGCTCGTCGACGACGCCGGTGAGTTGAAGCATCCGGTCGGCCAGCGTGGACTTGCCGTGGTCGATGTGAGCGATGATGCAGAAGTTCCTGATCTGCGCCGGCGCAGTGAAGGTCTTGTCGGCGAAACTGCTGATGGGGATCTCCTGGCGGGTGCTGTTGATGCTGCTTGACCGGCGGTTCGCGGGTACGTCCAGGGTATCCATGAGGGCTGGTCGGGACCTACTCGGACACAGTCGCGCCCACCCGCTGACGTCTATGCTGCGACTATGGCCCCTGCCCGGAAATCGCAGTGGAAGACATTCCAGCGGTTTGCCCAGAACGTGGTCGTCTACGGGGTTCCGCGATTCATCCAGAGCGTGCAGACCGCGAAGGCCGTGATGCGCGAAATCGAGCAAGTCGTGAAAACCACCGCGAACGCCAGGGGCTCCGGCGACGAGGCGCAGTCGGCGTCGATCACCGAGGGCCGGCCGGTGACCAACGCCAGCTTCCCCACCGCGCAGCGGGCCCGCAGGGTGGTTTACGCGCCGGACCTGGACGGGAGGGCCGATCCCGGGGAGATCGTCTGGACGTGGGTGGTCTATGAGGACGATCCCACCCGCGGCAAGGACCGCCCGGTGCTCGTCGTGGGCCGCGATCACAGCGTGCTGCTCGGGCTCATGTTGTCCAGCAAGGAGCATTACGCCGGCGATGCGGACTGGGTCGGGATTGGCGCCGGTGACTGGGATTACGAGGGCCGGGAGAGCTGGGTGCGCCTGGACCGGGTGCTCGACGTGCCGGAGGAGGGCATCCGTCGCGAGGGCGCGATCCTGGAACGCGAGATCTTCGACGTGGTGGCCGCACGCCTGCGCACCGAGTACGCCTGGCGCTAGTCAGTCCATCGCCGGGCGGCGCGAAGGCGGATCAGCCTTGGGTGATGTAGGACTGCAGCTGCTGCTGTTCGGCCTCGAGCTCTTCCATTCGCGTCTTGACCACGTCACCGATGCTGACGATGCCGATCAGCTTTTTGCCGTCGAGCACCGGCACGTGGCGCACCCGGTTCTTGGTCATCAGCACACTGATGGCGTCGACGGTGTCGGACTTCGTGCAGGTGGCAACCGCCGCGGTCATGATCTTGGAGATCGGGCGGGTGAGCACACTAGGGCCATGCGCGTGCATTTGGCGCACGACGTCGCGCTCGGACACGATGCCGACCACTCCCTCGTCGCCGACCACCACCATGGCGCCGATGTTTTGCTCGGCGAGGCCGGCGAGCAGTTCCCGGACCGTGGCCTCGGGGTTGATCGTCGTCACCGCCGCACCTTTGTTGCGCAAAACGTCCGCTATCCGCATCAAGCCTCCAGCTGGTTGTGATTTGCTTCACACCAGGCTACGGCTAACTCGCGCGGCGGGAAAGGCAACGCGGAAACCGGCAACCGATCGCCAACAGATACCCACGGGTCGGCGGGTGAAAAGCGAGGCTGACAACGGCCGATCGCACGGATCAGCCGAATGGGCCACAACGCGCCGACGCGTCTTGAAGGATGAGGGCCATGATCGAGATCACCTTGCTGGGAACCGGCAGTCCCATCCCCGATCCGAACCGCGCGGGACCCGCGACGCTGGTGCGGGCCGGCGGCCAGGTGTTCCTGGTGGACTGCGGGCGTGGAGTCCTGCAGCGCGCGGCGGCCGTCGGCGTAGGCGCCGCCGGGTTGTCAGCCCTGCTGCTCACGCATTTGCACAGCGACCATATCGGCGATCTCGGTGACCTGATTATCACGCGCTGGATCACCACGTTCACGCCCGATCCCGCGCCGTTCGCAATCATCGGGCCGCCGGGCACCGCTGAGACGGTCGAGGCCACGCTGAAGGCGTTCGGCCACGACATCAGCTACCGGATAGCCCATCACGACGATCTGAACACGCCACCACCGATCGAGGTTCACGAATACACCGACGGTCCGGTATGGGACAGCGACGGCGTCTCGATTCGGGTGGCGCCCACCGACCACCGGCCGGTGGCACCGACCATCGGGTTCCGGATCGACTTCGACGGGACCTCGGTGGTGCTGGCCGGGGACACGGTGCCCTGCAAGGGGCTGGACGACCTGGCGGCCGGCGCCGATGCCCTGGTGCACACCGTGATTCGCAAGGACATCGTCACGCAGATTCCCCAGCAGCGGCTGCAGGACATCTGCGACTACCACTCGTCGGTCGAAGAAGCCGCGGCAACCGCGGCCCGCGCGGGGGTTGGCACGTTCGTCATGACGCACTATGTGCCGGCGCTGGTGCCGGGGCAAGAAGAGCAATGGCGGACACTGGCCGCCGCCGAATTCGGTGGGCGCATCGAGCTCGGCGACGACCTGCACCGGGTCGAAGTCCAGCCGCAGCCATAGCCTTTCGGCCGCCGCCCGGTGCCGCTAGGCCAGTCGGGTGACCTCCACAACCACGTCGAGATCGGTCGCGCCCTGTCCCGAGTAAATGCCCTTCAGCGGGGATACGTCGGCGTAGTCGCGGCCGACGCCCACGCTGACGTATTGCTCGGTGATCTCGGTGTCGTTGGTGGGGTAGTAGTTCCACCATCCACCGGTCCAGGCTTGAATCCACGCGTGACTTCGGCCTTCCACCGTCTCCCCGACGACGGCGTCGCGCACCGGATGTAGGTAGCCCGAAACGTATCGGGCCGGAATACCCATGTCGCGCAACAGCATCAGCGACAGGTGCACAAAATCCTGACAGGCACCCTTGCCCACCTTCAGGGCGTCCAGCCCGGACGAATTCACCCCGGTCGTCCCCGGCAGGTACTCCAGCTCGCCGTGCGCCCAGTTGGCCGCGGCGATCACGGCTTCTTGCGGCTCATAGCTTTTGGCGATCTTCCTGCCGACCGACCTCAGCCGCCTGCCCGCCGGGGCGTACTCGGTGGGCTGCAGCAATTCGTCGAACCGATCGATCACCGCCGCGGACTGCAGGTCGCTCCAGGTGACGTCCTTCGCGGGCGGTTCGGGCTGCTCGGTCTCGACGACCGAAGAGGACGTCACCGTCAGATCGCTGTGCGGCGCGTGCAAGTCGAACGCCGTGACGGCGGTGCCCCAATAGTCGATGTACCGGTAGGACCGGGTTGCCGGAATGGTCTCGACACGGTTGAGGATGACGTTTTGCCGGGTGTCGGAACTCGGCGTCAGCCGGGCCTCGTTGTAGGAGGCGGTCACCGCGGATTGGTAGGCAAACCCGGTTGTGTGCACTACCCGCAGCCGCCACATCAGGCGTCCCCATTCCGAGTAACCAAACCGATACCGTGACCCGCATCCGACCAGGCCACCCACGGTGTGACATGGAAGTACTGCTGCGACAACGCATCTCCAACATCTCGGCAGGTCGTCTGCAAGCCCGCCAACCGGGTCTCCAGCGTGTCGAGCAATACCCCCGGCGGCAGGAATTCCAGTTCGCTGCGAGCCTGGCCCAGCAGTCGCTGTGCTTCGACGGTGGCTCCCACCCGGCTTGTCGGGTTACGCACCAACTCGTCGATGCTTTCCTCGGCGAGCTTCAGTGAGTAGAAAACCGATCGAGGGAACAGCCGATCGAGCATCATGAACTCGACCACCCGGCCCGCATCCAGCACCCCGCGATAGGTGCGCAGATAGGTGTCGTGAGCGCCCGCCGAACGCAGCAGCGTCACCCAGGCAGGCGAGGACGCGCTGTCGCCCACCCGGGATAGCAAGAGCCGCACCGTCATATCGACGCGCTCGATCGCACGGCCCAACAACATGAACCGGTATCCGTCGTCGCGCGACAGCGTCGAGTCGGCCAGGCCGGCGAACATCGCGGCCCTGCCCTCGATGAAGGACAGAAACTCGTGTGGCCCAAGGCGTTTGGCGGAACGTTCCCGTTCGGGCAGGGCATTGTAAGTGGTGTTGAGGCATTCCCAGATTTCGATGGACGTCACCTCGCGGGCCGACTTGGCATTTTCGCGCGCCGCTGTGATCGCGTCGACGATCGAGCAGCCGCCCTTGTTGCCGGTGTTGTAGGCCACCAGGTCGGTCAATGACCAAACATCCAAACTGTGATCGGGGAGCTCGATGCCCAGCACCCGTAACAGCACCCGGGATGCCTGGTCGGGGTCCACGCTGGAATCCTCGAGCAATTGGTGCAGCGCCACATCCAGAATGCGCGCGGTGTCATCGGCCCGTTCGACATAGCGGCCAATCCAGTACAGCGCCTCGGCGTTTCGAGCCAACATCAGCGGACCGTCCTCTGCTGTTGTTGTTGCTGCTGCTTTTGCTTCTGCTTCTTCGTGGGTCTGTCGTTCTGCGTTTGCTCGGCCTGCAAAGGCTGTTGGTGCGGCGGGCCCGGCGAGTCGTCGGCCTCGGGGTCCGCCATCGATTCCGGCAACGACCGCACCACCTCGGCAGCGCCCAGTTCACGGTCGGCAGCCGATGCGCGTGGCGCCAGCACCCAGGTGTCCTTGGAACCACCGCCCTGGCTGGAGTTGACCACCCGCGAACCCTCGACCAAGGCCACCCGGCTCAAACCGCCCGGCAGCACCCACACGTCGTCGCCGTCGTTGACCGCGAACGGCCGCAGGTCGACATAGCGAGGCGCCAGTGTGTTGCCGATCTGGGTCGGCACGGTCGACAACTCCATCATCGGCTGCGCGATCCAGGCCCGGGGGTCGTCGCGAATCTTCTTGCTAACGGTCGCCAGTTCTTTCTCGGATGCCTCCGGACCGAACACGATGCCGTAGCCGCCGGATCCCTCGACCGGCTTGATGACCAATTCGTCGACCCGATCGAGCACCTCCTCGCGCTCGTCGTCCAACCAGCACCGGAAGGTATCCACATTGGCCAGGAGCGGCTTCTCGCCCAGGTAGTACTCGATCATGGTCGGCACGTAGGTGTAGACCAGCTTGTCGTCGCCGACCCCGTTGCCGATCGCACTGGAGATCACCACGTTGCCGGCGCGCGCGGCGTTGACCAGACCGGCCACCCCGAGCACGGAGTCGGCACGAAACTGCAGCGGGTCGAGGAAGACGTCGTCGATACGTCGGTAGATGACGTCGACCTGACGCTCCCCTTCGGTGGTGCGCATGTACACCTGGTTGTCGCGGCAGAACAGGTCGCGGCCCTCGACCAGTTCGACGCCCATCTGACGCGCGAGCAGCGAATGCTCGAAGTACGCCGAGTTGTAGACGCCCGGGGTCAGCACCACCACGGTCGGGTCGGCCTCGTTCGTCGCCGCGGAATTGCGCAGCGCCCGCAGCAGGTGCGAGGAGTAGTCGTCGACGGCACGCACCCGGTGGGTGGCGAACAGGTTCGGGAAGACCCGCGCCATCGTGCGCCGGTTTTCCATGACGTACGACACGCCCGACGGCGAGCGCAGGTTGTCCTCGAGAACCCGCCAGGTGCCCTTCTCGTCGCGGATCAGGTCGATCCCGGCGACGTGGATGCGCACGCCGTTGGGCGGGACGATGCCCACGGCCTGACGGTGAAAGTGCTCACAGGAGGTGACCAGCCGACGCGGGATGACGCCGTCGTTCAGAATCTCCTGATCGCCGTAGATGTCATCGAGATACAGCTCCAGGGCTTTGACACGTTGAACGATGCCCCGCTCGAGCCGGTTCCATTCGGCCGCCGAGATCACCCGCGGCACCAGGTCCAGCGGGAACGGCCGTTCCTGGCCGGACAAGGAGAACGTGATGCCCTGGTCGATGAACGCACGGGCCAGGGCTTCGGCGCGGGCCCGCAGGTCGGCGGCGTCCGACGGCGCAAGCTCGGCGTAAATACCCTTATATAGGCCACGGACGTTGCCCTGCGCGTCGAACATTTCATCGAAGGCCTGCGCATATACGTCCGACGTGTTGTATCCGCCGAAGATGCGCTCGGAACGCGCAAGCGCCCGCGCAGCGCCGCGCGACCCTCGCCTGGCCGTTTCAACCTGGTTCGGAAAACTCACTTTTAGGATGCTGCCTTAAATTGACGTTAGGGCAGGCCACGAGTTCCCGTTTTGGGAGAAAACGTAACCGACTGCTAACCTGAGCAGTCGCAATCGGGTGTGGGGCGCCCCCCGAAACGCAGACCGCAAAGACCGAATCGACGAAGGAAAATTTCGCGTGGCCAACATCAAGTCGCAGCAGAAGCGGATCAAGACCAACGAGCGCGCCCGACTGCGCAACAAGTCGGTGAAGTCCTCGCTGCGCACTGCCGTGCGCGCGTTCCGTGAGGCCGCTGAGGCCGGCGACAAGGACAAGGCCGCAGAGTTGCTGGTGTCGACCAACCGCAAGCTGGACAAGGCGGCCACCAAGGGCGTCATCCACAAGAACCAGGCCGCCAACAAGAAGTCGGCGCTGGCGCGGTCCCTCAACAAGATCTGAGCCCCGGCCAAGTCATCGGCCCCGGTCGGCGACCAGCTCGGCCACCTTTCTGACCGCGGATTCCAGCGCGTAGTCGGCGTCCGTGGCGGCCCCCTTCACATTGGCGTTGAGTTCCGCCACCACTTTCATCGCGGTCGCCACGCTGCCCCGCGACCAGCGTCTGGCCTGCTTCTGAGCTTTTTGCACCCGCCACGGCGGCATCCCCAGCTGCCCGGCCAGACGGTACGGGTCTCCGGAGAGCGGACCGACTCGTCCAATGGTGTGGATCGCTTCGGCCAGCGCGTCGGCCAGCACCACCAGCGGCTCGCCGCGCATCATCGCCCACCGCAGCGCCTCGGCCGCTCCCGCGACGTCGCCGGCCACGGCTTTGTCCGCGATATCGAAGCCCTTCACCTCGGCTTTGCCGCTGTGATAGCGGCGCACCGCGGCCTCGTCGACCTCACCGCCGGTGTCGGCGACCAGCTGTGAACAGGCCGAAGCCAGCTCGCGCACGTCGGAGCCGACGGCGTCCAGCAGGGCCGTCACCGTGTCTTCGTCGACCCTGATCCGCAGCGCACGAAATTCCTTGCGGACGAAGTCGGTGCGTTCGCTCACCTTGGTGATCCGCGCGCAGGGATGAACCTCGGCGCCCAGCGACTTCAGCTGGTCGGCCAGCGCCTTGGCTCGCCCGCCGCCTGAGTGCACCACCACCAGCACGGTGGCCGGCGGCATGTCGGCGGCAGCCGCCGCGATCATCGCGACTGCATCCTTGCCCGCTTCGGCCGCGGCCTCCAGTACGACGATGCGTTCGTCGGCGAACAGCGACGGGCTGAGTAGCTCGGCGAGCTCGTAGCTGCCGACGTCGCCGGCCCGCATGCGATTCACCGGGACGTCGTCGGTGCCGGCACGCTTGCGCGCCGCTCGCAGGATGTCCGCCACAGCTCGTTCGACCAGCAGATCCTCGTCTCCCAGGACCAGGTGCAACGGGGAGGCCTCAGTCACCCCATGATGGTGCCACGTTGGGCCGACCAATCAGCTCTGGGATCCAGCAGCTCGGATGCCGACCAGGCCAGCACACACGCCACCGCGACCACCGCGGCCGCGCGGATCGAGACGCGAAACCAGGACCGCCGCCACAGCAGCATGCCCAGCACCAACAGCAGCGCCGTGGCACAACCGACCAGCAACACGCCGGCCAGACCGTCCGGGACGGGCACGGTTGCCGCGGGCACACTGGCCGCGACGTGCGCCGACTTGGACACCCACCACAATTCCGGGCCGGTGAAACGCATCAGCAGCTGCGCACCGGGCGGCCACAGCAGGCACATCACGGCCGCCGCACTGCCCAGCACGGTGATCGGTGCGATCACGGGCGCCGCGGCTAGATTCGCGGCCACCGACACCAGGCTGACCCGACCCGAGATGCCGGCAACCAGTGGCGCAGTCACCAATTGAGCGGCCAACGCCACCGCGAGCCCATCGGCCAGCGGTTTCGGGCAACCCTTGGCGACCAGGCGCCGTGACCAGATCGGCGCGATGACGACCAGCCCGCCCGTCGCCAACACCGACAGCGCGAAGCCGGCGTCGACGGCCAGCTGTGGAGCGACCGCGAGCAATATCAGCACCGCAGCCGACAGCGCCGGAATCGCTTGCCGCCGACGCGAAGTCAGCATTCCTGCCAGCGCAATGGCGCCCATCACGGCCGCCCGCAACACACTTGCCGTCGGCTGCACGACGATCACGAATGCCGCTAGCGCCACGCCGGCGAGCAGCACGGCCGCTCGCGGGCCGAGCAGCCGGGCCGAGAACAGCACCGCCGCACACACGATCGTGACGTTGGCCCCCGACACGGCCATCAGGTGTGTCATTCCGGCCGAGCGGAATTCGCGGCCGGTGTCGGCGGCCACCGCCGAGGTGTCGCCGAGAACCAGCGCCGGCAACAGCGCGGCCTGCGCGGCGGGCAGCACTTCGTGCGCGGTGGCGGCGAACCGGCCGCGCACCACGTGCGCGGCACGCTGCACCGCCCCCGCCCGGCCCATGACGGGCCGGCCCGCCGCGTTGAGCACCGCGACCGTCAGGTCGTGGCGAGTGGGGCGGTTGATTCGCGCGGAAAACCGCATCGGCTGGCCCACCATCACGTCGAAGTCCGATGCCCGCGCGAAAACGGTTACCCGGCCCGCTATTTCGTCGTCACGCAGCCGCTGCAGGGTGGCGCGAAACACCAGCCGGCCGGAGCCCAGCGACAGCGCACTCTCGCTGGGTGTCACCGTCACCGGGGCCACCGTCCCGAACGCCGCGGTGATCGGGTGACGCGCCACCGCGTCGGCTCGCAGCGCGATCGCGAACCCGAATCCCGCGCCCACCACACCGACTGCCACCAGCCCGGCGCCGATGGTCGGAAGCCGCGACTGATGGCCACCCGGGCGCACTGCATAGCGCGTCAGCGCACCGGCGGCGAGGAGCACGACGCAGCACGAGGCCAACATTTGTCCGACCGGCCACACAATGCCGGACGCGGTGACGATCCAACTGGTGAGTGCGGCGGGCAGCAGACGTATATCGAGGTGGGCGAGCGCCGACAGGACAGCCGGTGGCGCGGCCGTGTCAGACACGGACCAGGGCGCGCAGCTTGTCCAGCCGTGCCGGCCCGATGCCGTCGACATCGGCGAGCTGGTCGACGCTGGTGAACTTGCCGTTGGCCTGCCGCCACGCCACGATCGCCTCGGCAGTGACCGGCCCGACTCCGGGCAGGGCGTCCAGCTGCTCGGTGGTCGCGGTGTTGAGGTCGACAGCCTCGCCCGCCTTCGGTCGGACGGGTCCCTTGACTGATCCCACCGGTGCCGGCGTCTTGGGCCCCGGAGTAGAGCCGGTGGTCACGGAGCTGCCCAGCGCGGGCGGCTGCCCCGAGACCGGCGCCACCCCAACCACGATCTGCTCGCCGTCGCCGAGCTGGCGCGCCATGTTCAGCCCGATGGTGTCGGCGCCGTCCATCGCACCCCCGGCCGCCTGCAGTGCGTCGGCGATCCGCGCGCCGGGCGTCAGCGTGACCAGGCCGGGCTTATGCACCAGGCCCACCACGCTGACCACCACCGGGCGGTCCGGACCAGCCGGCTGACCAGCGCCCGGGCCTGCCGAGGGCCGTGGGCGCGCCGTGGCCGCCATCTCCACCGGCGGCAGCTTTGCCGACATCACGGGTGCGGGCCGGTCGCGCATCAGAGTGAAGATCGTGATCAGTACGGCCAGCGCGGCCACCACCGCTAACGCGATCGCACCGGCACGGCCCGGATCGGTGCGCAGCCGGGCCACCCAGCCCCCGCTGCCGGAGGCGTCGGGAAGCCAGCGCGGCAGCAGCGAATTCTGATCCTCATCCGCGGCGTTGCGATCCGGCTCCGAGTCGGGCTCCTCGGCGTGCGAATCGATATCCGGATCGGCACCGAGCCGTCGATGCAGTCGCTCGGCGGGAAGTTCTGTTCGCATGCGCCGACGGTAGGTGTACCGACCGCCACGACGGCCCCGACCAACCGCGTCGCACCCGGCTGCTGTGGATTAACCGGAGGCTGTGCACAAGCACAGCAGGGGATGGGTCAAGATGGAGCGTGGAGCACGCGACCAGACACCGACGCCCACCGCCGCAAATGCGGTCGCCGCGCTCAACCCCAGCCAAAGGAGTCTGCATGCAACTCGCGCTCACACCGGAGGAAGCCGCGTTCCGCGACGAACTCCGCACCATCTACACCACCAAGATTCCGCAGGAGATGCGCGACCGGGTGCGCCAGGGCTCGGCGGAGGCGAACCACGACGACATCGTCACCAGCCACAAGATCCTGCACGAGCACGGTCTGGCGGTACCAAGCTGGCCGGTCGAGTGGGGCGGTAAGGACTGGACGCCCACCCAGCACCAGATCTGGGCCGACGAGATGCAATTGGCGTGCGTCCCCGAGCCGCTGAACTTCAACACCAAGATGGTCGGCCCGGTGATCGCCGAATTCGGTTCCGAAGAGATCAAACAACGTTTCCTGCCGCCTACGGCCAGCCTCGACATCTGGTGGTGCCAAGGCTTCTCCGAGCCCGAGGCCGGTTCGGACCTGGCATCGCTGCGCACCACCGCGGTCCGCGACGGTGACAGCTATGTCGTCAACGGCCAGAAGACCTGGACCACGCTCGGCCAGTACGCAGACTGGATCTTCTGCCTGGTGCGCACCGACCCGCAGGCTCCCAAGCGTCAAGCCGGCATCTCGTTTCTGCTGTTCGACATGAAGACGCCGGGCATCACGCTGCGGCCCATCCAGACGATCGACGGCGGCCACGAGGTCAACGAGGTCTTTTTCGAAGACGTTCGGGTACCCGCCAACCAGCTTGTCGGAGAAGAGAACCAAGGCTGGACGTACGCGAAGTTCCTGCTGGGCAACGAACGCAGCGGCATCGCCGGGGTGGGCCGCACCAAAGTGCGCCTCGCCGAGGTTAAGAAGGTTGCGGCGCAAACCGGGGTGCTCGACGACCCCCTGTTCGCGGCCCGGCTGGCGGAGGCCGAAAACGAGCTGCTGGCACTGGAACTCACGCAGTCGCGGGTGGTAACGGACTCCGCTGACGGGCAACCCAACCCGGCATCGTCGGTGCTCAAGCTGCGCGGCAGCCAGCTGCAGCAGATAGCCACCGAGCTACTCGTCGAGGTGGCAGGCCCGGACGCGCTGCCCGCGGACGCAAAAGGAATTGCGTCTCCGGACTGGGCACAACACAGTGCGCCGCACTACCTCAACTACCGCAAGACGTCGATCTACGGCGGCAGCAGCGAGGTGCAGCGCAACATCATCGCGTCCACCATTCTGGGATTGTGAGGCAGCCATGGACTTTCAATTGACCGACGAGCAGGGTCTGCTGCGCGACACGACCCGCGACCTGTTGTCGCGCACCTATGACCCGGAAAGCCGCATCAAGGTCATCGGCTCCGACCTCGGTTGGAGCCGCGAGGTTTGGAGTCAGCTCGCCGACACCGGGATCCTGGGCCTGGGCTTCGACACGGACGAGGCGGGCCAGCTCGAGATCATGGTCGTGCTGACCGAGGCCGGGCGCCGGCTGGCTCCCGAACCGATCCTGCATGCGGCGCTTGCTCCGGGAGCGCTGATCGCGGAGCTGGGCACCGACACGCAGAAAGAACAGCTGGACGACGTCGCGGCCGGCCAACGGCTACTGGCGTTCGCCCATCTGGAGCCGGGCCATCGAAAGCCGACCACGACAGTCACTACTGCGGCTGCGCAACAAGGTGATTCGTGGACGTTGACCGGGCGCAAGAATCCGGTGCTCGCCGGAGACTGCGCCGACACGTTGGTGGTCAGCGCCGCCTTGCCGGGCGGTGGCACCGGCCTGTTCCTGGTCGATGCAAGCGCGGTCACGAGGCATCCTTATCGGACCTTCGACGGACAACGCGGCGCGCAAGTGGACTTGGACAACGCACCCGCCGAGCCGGTGGGCGAAGCGGTCGACGCGTCGCGGGCGATCAGCGGCGCCATCGTCCGCATCCAGTCGGGGTTGTGCGCCGAAGCCATCGGGGTGATGGAGGAGACGCTACGCCTGACCACCGACTACCTCAAGACTCGCAAGCAGTTCGGCGTCACGCTCAACACATTCCAGGCGCTCACCCAGCGGGCGGCCGACATGTACGTGTCGCTGGAACTGGCGCGCAGCATGAGCTTCTATGCCGCGATGTCGATCGCCGACGGCAACCTCGACCCGCTGATCGCGTCACGCGCCAAGGTGCAGATCGGCCGCTCGGGCCGGCACATCGCGCAGGAGTCGATCCAGATGCACGGCGGAATCGGTGTGACCGCGGAGTATCCGGTCAGCCACTACGCGGCCCGGCTCACCGCGATCGAGCACACCCTGGGCACCTCGAGCGAGCACCTGCACAACCTGATCGACCACCTCGGCGACTACGACCTGGCCCGGCTCTAGTTAGAACACCAGCCCGGCCGCGGCCGGACATCGGTGGCAAACGCGGCATCGAGGCGATGCAGCAGGCGAAGATCCTGCTGCATCAACTCGACTCTGACGCTGCAACCGAATCCAGCCCCTCCGGCGCTGCAACCGATTCCGCATCCTCCGGCGCTGCAACCGATTCCGCTTCCTCTTGCGTCGATTCCGCGTCGGGCAGTTGATCTACCAGATATTCGGCGAGCCCTCCGATAGTCGGGTAGTCGAACACCGCGGTCGCGTTGATGGTGAACTTGCCGCCGAACTGACTGTGCAGCCGGTTGCGT
Source organism: Mycobacterium montefiorense (assembly GCF_003112775.1). Classification (GTDB taxonomy): domain Bacteria; phylum Actinomycetota; class Actinomycetes; order Mycobacteriales; family Mycobacteriaceae; genus Mycobacterium; species Mycobacterium montefiorense. The sequence continues at coordinate 92,374 of NZ_BFCH01000023.1, forward strand.
AGTTCGATCGCCATCAATGAATCCGTGCCCAGATCCAGGAACCGGCTGGTCGCGGCCGGCGGTTGCGCGAGTCGCAGGAAGTTCTGCACCTCGCGCTGAAGGAATTCGGTCACGAAGCCGGCGCGCTGCGGCACCGGTACCTCCATCAGCTGCTTGAGCAACTCGCTGTCACCGGTCACCTCGCCGGCGGCACTGGGCAACACCAGGTCGAGAATCGGGGGACGCGAACTGCCCAGCACCTTTGCCGCACGTTGCCAGTTGGCTTTGATGACGGTTGCCTGGCCGGTTCCGTTGGCGACGATCTCGGCCAGCGCACTCAGCGCCGCCGTGGGCTCCAGCGGAATCAGACCCTGCGCACTGATGTTGGCGGTCGCGGCGTCCGAAGAGGCCATGCCGCCTTGGGCCCAGGGACCGAAGTTCACACCGGTGGCAGGCAAGCCCTGCGCCCGTCTCTGCGCGACCAGGCCGTCGAGCAATGCGTTGGCAGTCGCGTAGTTGGACTGACCGGGCGACCCGAACAAGCTGGACACCGAGGAGGAAACGATGAAGAAGTCCAGATCGTCGTCCTTGGTCAAATTGTCTAAGTGGTAGGCACCAAATGCCTTGGGCACCAAGGTTGTTCGGAATCGCTCCAGGGTCTGCGCAGACAGCAACGCATCGTCGAGCACCCCGGCCAAATGCGCCACTCCGGCCAGCGGCGGCAACTCCGCGCGGATCCGCGCCAACAGATTCGCAACCGCATCCTCGTCGCCGACGTCGGCCGCGAAAACGTGGATCCGGCACTTGTAGCGCTCGGTGATCTCCTCGATCGACCGTTGCGCGTCCGCATCGGGCGCACGCCGGCTTGTCAAGACGATGTCACCGGCACCGAGTTGTGCCAGATACGACGCCGTGTGCAGGCCGATCGCACCGAGCCCGCCGGTGATCAGATAGCTCCGATCGGCTTGCGGCTGCAACGGACTCGGTATCTGCACCACGATCTTTCCGATGTGGCGCGCTTGCTGCATGCGGCGGAACGCGGCCCTGGCCTCGGTCAGCGGATAGATCTCGGCGGGAAGTGGCGCCCACTCCCCTGCGTCCAGTCCCGCCGACACCTCAGTCAGCAAACCCCGAATACGTTCGGGCTCTTGGAAGGTCACTGTGTCCAGCGCCACGATCTCGTACGCGATGTCGGGCCGTGCCTGCGCCATCTGCTCTGGTGTCCAGATGTCACGCTTGGCGATCTCGGCGAACCGGCCATTGCGGGCGGTGGCCCGCACGGTCGCTTCGAGGAATCCCTCACTGGTCAGGCTGTTGAGCACGACGTCGACGCCGGCGCCATTGGTGTCGGACAGTATTTGGTCGGCGAAATCCGTAGTGCGCGAATCGTAGACGTACTTCACGCCCAGGTTGCGCAGCGTTGCACGTTTGAAGGTGCTGGCGGTGGCGAAGACCGTGGCACCGCACTGCTGAGCCATCTGGATCGCGGCCAGTCCGACACCACCACTGGCGGCATGGATGAGCACCCGCTCACCGGGCCGCAGCTGCGCCCAGTCGAACGCGAGCCGCACCGTCAGCGCCGCGGCGGGGATTGTCGCCGCCTCGACCGCACTCACCCGCGAGGGAATCGGCGCCACCAGCTGGGCAGGCACGTTGAACCGACTGGAGAATGCGCCCTGCATGAAGCCGTAGACGCGCTGTCCGACCTCGAGTCCGGATACACCACTGCCCAATTGGGTGACGACACCGGCGAAGTCGCCGCCGATCGGCCCGGGGTCGCCCGGGTAAAGGCCGAGGACGTTGAGCACATCCCGGAAGTTGAGGCCTGCTGCTTCAACCCGGACCTGCACGTAGCCCACGTCCGGTGGCGACACCTCCGCCTCACTCAACCGCAGATTGTCGATCGCGCCGCGTTCAGTGGGCGCCAGCACGTAATCGCCTGCGCGTGGCACGGTGAGATGACCGGTACGCGCCCACGGCAACAGCCGTGAGGCCAGCAGCTTCCCTTGTCGCAGAGCAATTTCCGGTTCGTCGACGGGTGTGGCCAACAGGCCGGCCAGCGCCTGTACGGCCTCCGGCGATCCGTCGCAGTCCACCAGTCTGCAGTGCAACGCCGGTTCCTCGTTGATCGTGGTGCGCCCGAACCCCCACATCGCCGCTTGCCCCGGGTCGACCGGCTCGCCGGATTCGGTAGCCACCGCCCGCTCGGTGACGATCCACAGCCCGCCAGGCAATTTCACCTCACCGCGTTGCACAGTGTGCACTGCGCTGAGCAGGTTGGCGATCTCGGTCTCGACCCTCGCGGCGATGTCTGCGCTCGACTCCCCAGCGCTGGGGGCGCAGCTGCGCCACACGACGCCCGAGAATGGCAGGCCACGCTCGTGAGCCTGAGCCAGCAGCTGCCCCAACGGCTCCGAATCGGCTGCCCGATCGAACGGGATGCAGCCCGGCACGGTGGCGGCCAGCTCATCGAACCCGGCGATCAGCCAGGTCCCCGCGACGGCTTCGGGGCTGTCAGCCGGTGGCGGCACCTCGTGCCAGCCAAGGGTGTAGAGCAACCGGGTGGCGTCGCCGCCGAGGCCGCGTAGCAACGCCTCGCGGGGTGCACGTTTGACCGTGAACTCGCGAATTCCCCCAAGCTGGCGGCCATCCCGGTCGATGAAATCGAGGTCGAACACCTGGGTTTCGCTGTTGAGTTCGCTGCTGTGCCAACGCGCCCGGCAATAGAACCGCCGTGGCATCTTCTCCCGCAGCGTCACCTGGCCGTACCGCAACGGCAGGAATAGATCATTGACGCCTTGTTCGGCCGCGAGGAGGGCCGGGAAGGCCGGGAAGGCGACGCCGGTGCACAGGTCCATCAGCACCGGGTGCATCGGCTCGCTTCCGAGCTGTTCTGCGAGCTCCTCACCGACGAGGATGTCGCCGATCGCCTCACCCTCGCCGAGCCACAACGACTTCAGGGAGCCCGACCAGGTCGGCCCCCAGGCCAGCTCCAAGTCGGCGAAGGTCTCGAACAACTCCTGCGGACGCATCCGGTTCAGCCGCTCGACCGCTTCGTCGACCGGGTCGTCGTCGGACACCGACTCGTCATCGATTCCGGCGACGACCGTGCCCTCGGCATTCAACGACCATTCGGCGCCGCGGTCGCCGTACGGGCGGCTGTGCACCTGGAAGCTCGACTCTCCGTCACCGTCCAGCGGATGCAATGTCAGCTGCACCTCGCGGGAAGCCTTCTCGGGCAAGATGATCGGCTCGTAGAAGAAGACATCTTTCACCCGCGCCGGCGTACCGGCCGCGGCCAACGCCATCGCCGCATATGTCGCCCCGGGGACGACGACGGTTCCGTAGATGACGTGGTCGCAGAGCCATGGCTGGGATTTGACGGACAATCTGCTGGTGTAGACGGAGTCACCGGAGGCGAGGTCTTTTGCGCTACCCAGGATTCCGGACACCGCGGGACCGTCGACGGTGATGCCGGACGTCTTCGGCCAGAAGCGGCGGCGCTGGAACGGATAGGTGGGCAATTCGAGTCGGCGGCCGGGCGCACGATGCTGTGCGGCGAAATCGGGTCGGTGGCCACCGACGTAGGCAGCGGCGAGGGCATCGGCGATCTGACGCCGGTCGCCAACACCCTTGCGTAGCGAGATGATCGCGCGCGGCGCGGCCAGGTGCTCCGGCCAGACCTGGACCGCGGCGCCGGTCAACACCGGTTGCGGGCCGATCTCCATCACTACCGAGCATCCCAGTGCCGCCACGGTGCGCACACTCTCGGCGAACTGCACCGGCTGGCGGGAATGTCGCCGCCAATAACCCGCGTCGAGCGGCGTCTGCGCCGTGAGCACGGCGCCGGTGCGGTTGCATACCAGCGGTAACGTCGGCGCAGCGAACTCCAACTGCGCTGCGTACGATTCGAATTCATCGAGCACCGGATCCAGCAGTTCCGAGTGGAAGGCATGGCTCGTCTCCAGCCAGGTGCAGCGGATCCCCTCGTCGGTCAACTTGGTGACTATCTGTTCTAGATCCTCACCCGGACCCGAGAGCACGGTGTTGGGTCCGTTGTAGGCACCGACTGACACTCGCGGAAATTCACCAGCGATCTCCTCGACGTGCTTGGCGTCGGTGAACACCGCCACCATTCGCCCGCCTTCGGGCAGGCTGCCGAACATCCGGCCGCGCTCGGCCATCAGCCGTGCGCCGTCCTCGAGGCTGAAGACTCCGGCGACGCATGCCGCCGCGTACTGGCCGACACTGTGCCCCAGCACCACATCGGGCTGGATGCCCCACGACTGCCACAGCCGGGCTAGACCCATCTCGATAGCGAATAACGCTGGCTGTGCAAATGACGTGTGCCGCAACACCTTTCCGACATCCCCATCGGTTTCACGATCGGTGGCGAACAGCACCTCCAGCAGCGGACGTGACAGCATGTCATTGACCGCCTCAGCGCAACGCGTCACCGTTTCGGCGAAAACCGGTTCGGTGTCGAACAATTCACGTGCCATCCCCGGATACTGGCTACCCTGGCCGGTGAACAGCCAAGCCGTCGTCGGGTGGTGGGCGTGCTCGCCACGCACCACACCTGGCCGCAGGCGATTCTCGGCCAGTTCGGCCAGTCCCTGGCGCGCGCCTTCGACCGAGTCCACGACCAGCGCGGCGCGATGCTCGAAATGCGAACGTCCCGTTCCGGCGGTGACGCATACGTCGGCGAGGTCCGCATCTGGGTGGGCGCCCAACCAGGTCTCATACCGCTGCGCCAACGCCACCAGCGCTTCGGGTGACCGCGCGGAAAGCGTGAGCACGCTTACCTGTTCAGGCCGGGCTTCGGCCGCCGACTCCGTCGCGACGTCGGAGATGATGTGCTCGTCGGCGCGCGGCGATTCTGCCGGCGCCTCCTCGATCAGCACGTGCGCGTTCGTTCCGGTGAAACCGAAGGAACTCACGCCTGCGCGCCGCGGCCTGCCGTTGGCCTGCCAAGGCGTCGCTTCGTCCACCACGCGCACCGGAAGCGAGTCCCACGGGATGTGCGGCGACGGGTTGTCGAAGTGCAGGCTTTGCGGCAACACCTCGTGCTGCAGTGACAACACAACCTTGATCAAACCCGCTGCCCCAGAGGCTGATTCGGTGTGGCCGATGTTGGTCTTCACTGAGCCCATCAGCAGGGGCCGGGTCGCGTCACGCGAACCGCCATAAGCGGCTGCGGCTGCCTGGACCTCGATCGGGTCACCCAGCGGAGTACCCGTCCCGTGTGCCTCGAGGTAGTCGACGTCGCCGCCCGCCAAACCGGCGCGGGCCAGTGCTGTCCCGATAAGCCGTTGCTGGGCACCACCGTTGGGGACGGTCAGCCCACTGGAAGCGCCATCCTGGTTCACCGCGCTGCCGGGAATGACCGCGCAGACCCGGTCGCCATCACGCTGCGCGTCGCTGAGTCGCTTGAGTACCAGGATTCCGCAGCCTTCACTGCGCACGTAGCCGTCGGCAGAGGCGTCGAAGGTCTTGCATCGCCCCACAGGAGAAAGCATCCTGGCGCGAGATGCCGCAACGACGGTTACCGGACTCAGCAAAACGTTCACGCCGCCGGCCAGTGCCAAGTCGCAGTCACCGGAGTGCAACGCCTGGCAGGCCTGATGGACCGCCACCAACGCCGAACTGCATGCGGTGTCGACGGCCACTGCCGGGCCTTCGAGCCCCAGCGCAAAGGCAACCCGACCGGAAATGGCATTCAGCGCATTGCCGGTGATGAAGTATGGCTCGATCTTGTCGATCGGTTCGGCGGACAGCAGATGCGCATACTCGTTGGCGGCCACCCCCGCGAAGACGCCGGTTCGGCTGCCGCGCAGCGCAGCTGGCGAGTAACCGGCGCGTTCCAGTCCCTCCCAAACCGTTTCGAGCATCAGTCGCTGCTGCGGCTCGATCCACACCGCCTCGCGCGGAGAGATGCCGAAGAATTCGGGGTCGAACCCGTCGATTTCGTCGATGAACCCGCCGTAGCGCGTGTAGGTCTTGCCCGGGGCATCAGGGTCCGGGTCATAGAATTCGTCGATGTCGAATCGGTCCTCCGGAACCTCCCGGATCGCATCGACGCCGCCGGAGAGCACCTCCCAGAACGCTTCCGGGTCGGGCGCACCGGGGAAACGGCACGACACCGCGACGATCGCGATCGGTTCGTCGGTACGCGTCGTGATCACCGGTGCCGGCCGAGACGTGGATGCCTGCTCGCTGAGCTCGAGCACCTCGCCAAGCAGGTAGTCGGCCACGTCGGACAGACGGGGGTGATCCATCACCAAGGTGATGGGAATCTCGCGGCCCACGCCGTGTTCGATGCGGCGCCGCAGCTCGACGGCCATCAGCGAGTCCATGCCGAGGTCGAAGAACCCCGCATCCTCGCGGATTTCCGTGACATCGACCCGCGTCACCTCTGCTACGGCGTCACGCAGGTGATCCGTCAGCAGCTTCTTACGCTGCTGCAGTGGGGCGTTCGTGAGTCGCTCGACCAGCTGGGTTTTCCCGGACGGCGTCATGACCGGCACCGCGTCGGGCACCTCGCGCTCCAACTCCGTCAGGAATGCCCGCCTGCCGGCCTGCTCGTAGAGCGGCAGGAAGCGGTCCCAGTCGATCCGGGCGACGACACCCTGCGCCGACGACGACATCGCCACGTCGGTCAGCCCCGCTAGCGCATCGGCAGGTGACAACGTCCGGATCCCGCGCTGCTCGAGTCGCGCACGCGCCTGAGCGTCGGCCATCCCCGCCGACCAGGGACCGAAGTTGACGCTGGTCCCGGAGACCCCGCGCTCGCGCAGACGCCAGGCCAGCCCGTCCAGGAAAGCGTTGGCTGAAGCGTAGGCGGTTTGACCGAAGCCGCCCCATATCGAGGCGATCGAGGAGGTACTGATGAAGAAGTCGAGCTTCAGATCAGCGGCAGCCTCACTCAAATGCCAAGCACCCCACACCTTCCCCGCGAAGACGCGGTCTACTTCGGCTTGATGGGATTCGAAGTCCAGGTTGCTCAGTGCAGTGGTGCCGATCTCGCCCGCTGCGTGGACAATCCCGGCCAACGGCGGCAGCTCGGCCTGCACGCTGGCCAACAGACGCGCGACGGCGTGTGCGTCGGCGACATCGGCAGTGACGATTCGGATGTCGCAGCCATGCAGTGCGGCCAGTGCGTCGATGCGCTGCTTTACGGCATCGCCGGGTGCACGCCGACTGGTCAGGACCAGATTGCCAGCGCCGTGCGCAGCCAGGCATCCGGCGATCTCGAGTCCGATCGAACCCAGCCCGCCGGTGACCAGATACGTTGCGTCGCTGCGCAGTTCCAGCGGCGTACCGGTCGGCTGCCCGGCCCGTCGAACCAGTCTGGGCACATAGACCGATTGATCACGCAGCGCCATTTGGTCTTCACGCGAGGCCGACTCGTGCGAAGTCGTGATCCGACCGATGAGCGCGGCCCACTCTTCGGCTGTGCCCTCCGCCAGATCTGCCAGTCCACCCCACAGCTGCGGATGCTCCAGCGACGCGGCGCGTCCAAAGCCCCACAAGGAGCTCTGATCCGGCGCCACCGAGTCCACGTCGGTGACTCGCTGTGCGCCACGGGTTACCAGCCAGATGGGGGCGCGCACGCCGGCGCTGACCACCGCGCGGAAGAGCCGCCGCGTTCCGCCCATGATTTGGTGTTGCATCCGCAACAGCGACTGCATTGACGGCGCCGACTCGGAGTCGACCGCCGCGACGTGCACGATACGTAGCGACGAATGCTCTGCTGCCGCGGTGCGCAACGCATCCGCGAGCTGTTCCTCGTGGCCGTCGGACGCCGGTAACCCGATGAACCGGTGCTGCTGTCCACGTGTGGTGAGCGCGTCGGCCAACGGCCGAACCGCCGGCGAATCCTCACCGATGAGGATCCACGCATCTGCCTCGGCGACTTCCCCACTGGTGCGCCCAGTGGGGGCTTTCTCCCAGCAGACTTCGTAGCGGTCGTCCGTGATCGACTGGGTCGTCCGTTGCCGGTTGTGTTGTGCCGCAAGCTTGGTCAGCACCCGCAGGGTTTGATGATCGCCGCTCACGCCGTCGAGCAGGGCCGCGAGCTCCTCGATCCGACCGTCCTCGAGAAGGCGGACGGCTTCGGTACGTGGGCCGCCAAGTTGCTGCTGCTGGTTGGCGGGATCCTGATTGTCTCGGAACCAGTACTGACGGCGCTCGAACGGATAGGTGGGCAGGTCGAGTTTGCGCGCGTGCGCGTGCCGGAGGGCGGCGAACTCGGGTAGGTGGCCCAAGACATATGCGTCGGCTACGGCTTCGGTGATCTGCCGGTGGTCGGCGGTGTTTCGGCGCAGCGACGTTATCGCCCGCGGCGCGGTGGCGGGGTCAGGCCAGGCGCTAAGGGCCGCGGCAGTGAGCACCGGCCGTGGGCCGATCTCGAGCAACACCTTGCAATTCAGATCGGCAAGAGTTTGCACGCTCTTGGCAAACTCAACCGGTTGACGCGCGTGACGGCGCCAATAGGCGCCATCCAGCTTCACGCTCCGGCCGAGCGCGGCGCCGGTACGGTTGTCCACCAAAATCCGTTGTGGCGTACGGAAATTGAACCGCTCCGCATATGACTCGAATTCGTCCAGAATCGGATCCAGCAAGGCCGAGTGGAACGCGTGGCTGGTGTCCAGCCACTCGCACCGGACACCGTCGGCGGTCAGACCAGCTATCGCCTTCTCCAGATCCCCTGCGGGCCCGGACAATACGCTGTTGGCGCCGTTGTAGGCGGCGACCGACAGGCTCGGGAACTCGTCGGCCAGGCGCTCGACTCGCTCGGCGGCGGTGAACACCGCGGCCATCCGCCCACCTGCAGGCAGGTTGCCGAAGAGACGACCGCGTTCGGCGATCAGCAGTGCGCCGTCCTCGAGACCGAACACGCCCGCTACGCAGGCCGCCGAATACTGGCCGACACTGTGGCCCAACACCACGTCAGGCTCGAAGCCCCACGACTGCCAGAGGCGGGCCAGGCCCATCTCCACCGCGAACAAGGCTGGCTGTGCGTAGGAGGTCTGCCGCAGAGCCGCTTCGCAGTCCGGGCTGTCCGCATCGAAAACCAGATCCAGCAACGGCTTTTCGAGAATGGCAGCGACTGCGGCTGCGCAACGATTCAGTGTCTCGGCGAACACCGGCTCGGTGTCGTACAACTCACGGGCCATGCCGGGGTACTGGCTGCCTTGACCGGTGAACAGCCACGCCGTCTTCGGTGTGTCGTGGGATTCTCCGCGAAACAAGCCGGGTGCCGGGCGATCGTCCGCCAGTGCGCCAAGTAGCTCGATGGCGGATTCTCTCGAATTGACCACCAGCGCGGCGCGGTGCTCCAAGTGCGCTCGCCCCGACCCGGCGGTGAAGCACACGTCGGCCAGGGTGGCCTCCGGATGCGCGCTCAACCAGCTGCGGTACTCGTCTGCGAGCCGCACCAACGCGGCCGGCGTCCGCGCCGAGAGCGGAAGAATGCTGAACCGTCGGTCGCCGGGCTGCCCGACCGCAACCGGTGCAGCGGCGGGTTGTTCGGCTTGCTCGGGGGCTTCTTCGAGAATGACGTGTGCGTTTGTCCCGGCGAACCCAAACGAGCTGATTCCCGCAATACGCCGCCGCCCGTTGCGTTCCCAGGCGGTGGCCTCCTTGACAACCTGTACCGCAAGCCGATCCCAGGGAATATGGGGCGACGGATTCTCAAAGTGAAGGTGCTGGGGCAGTAGCTCGTTCTCGAGCGACAGTATGACTTTGATCACGCCCGCGATACCCGCGGCTGCTTCGAGGTGTCCGATGTTCGTTTTCACCGAGCCCATCAGCAGCGGCTCGCTGGGTTCGCGTCCGGTGCCGAGCACCGCCCCCGCGGCCTGGGCCTCGATGGGGTCGCCCAGCGATGTCCCGGTGCCATGCGCTTCCAGGTACCCGACGTCGTGGGGTTCGAGGTCGGCGCGCTTCAGCGCGTCGGCGATGACCCTTTGCTGGGCAACGCCGTTCGGCACCGTCAATCCACCCGATGCACCGTCCTGATTGATCGCGCTGCCGCGGATCACGGCCCGAATCCGGTCGCCGTCGCGAATCGCGTCCTCGAGACGCTTGACCACGATGACGCCGCATCCCTCGCCGCGCACATAGCCGTCCGCAGCGGCGTCGAATGTCTTGCACCGGCCGTCGGGCGCGAGCATGTGCGCGCTCGAGAACGTGATCATGGTCGCTGGGGTGAGCAGGACATTCGCGCCGCCAGCCAGCGCGAGGTCACATTCGCCCAGCCGCAGCGCTTGGCACGCCTGATGGATTGCCACCAGCGACGAACTGCATGCCGTGTCGACGGCCACCGACGGACCCTGCAGCCCCAATCGATAGCTGATCCGGCCCGCCGCCGCGGCATTCGATGTCCCGATGGCCATGTAGGCCTCGATCTCGGGGTAAGTCAGCTCGTCAGAGGCCATTCCCAGGTAGTCATGGGTGGCCAAACCGACGAAGACACCGGTGTTGGTGTTAGCCAGAGCCGTTGGTGCGGTGCCCGAATGCTCCACCGCGCGCCATGCCGTCTCCAGCAAGATCCGATGCTGCGGGTCCATCAACCTGACCTCGCGCGTCGACATGCCGAAGAACGGTGCGTCGAACCCGGTCACGTCGTCGACGAAACCCGCACGCCGGGTCACGACCTTGCCGGGCGCACCCGGCTCAGGATCGAAGAATTCGTCGACATCCCACCGGTCCTGCGGCACCTCCGATATCGCATCCCGGCCCTGGCTCAGCACATCCCAGAACTCATCAGCATCCGCCGCTCCGGGAAAACGCGCCGCGTAACCGACTATCGCAAAACCCGATGCCGGCTCCCTCAGATCTTCGGCGGATGCCATGCGTTTGTCCTCCCTGCCTTGGCCGATCAAGAATCGATCTCCTCGGGCGGCCCAGTTGCGCTTTCAGAATCATCTTCCGAAGGCGGGCACCGCAATTGCGGAGCCCGCGCACGCAACGACAGCCAGTGCGACTGCCGCCCCTCGTCCCCCGTCCGGCCGTTCGATCACCACAACGGCCTGCCGGATCCGTCCGCGAGTCTAGGCGGTGGTTCGCGCATGCCTGCGGCGGCGATCGCCGGGAGGGTTATCTTGGTGGCGCCGCCGGGGTGGGCGGATCGGAGCCTTCAAACCAAGGGGGAAGTCGTTTTGCGCATCGGGAAGATCACGGTCGGCGCTCTCGATGATTGGTCGCTAACCCCAGGTTCGGTCACCTCATGGCACCCCACGGCCGCGGCCACCGAGAAGGCCCGACAAGCGCCGGTCAGTCCCGTACCGGTCAGCTACATGCAGGGCCAGCACCTGCGAAACTACTGCGAACGGACGGCCGCGGGGCTGAGCTTTTCCAGGCAAATCATCGCTACCTGCGAACTTCCTGGGAATTGCGACGTCTCCGCCATGAACCACGCCGTCAACGCATACCTGCGTCGCCATGACACGTTCCGCAGTTGGTTCGAGCACACCGGTGACTCAGAGTTCGTCCGGCACACCATCAGCGATCCCGCTGACATTGAATTCACGCCGATCGCCCATGGCCACATGACGGTCGACGAGATACACGCTCATGTCGTGGCCATCCCGAGTCCGCTGGAGTGGGGCTGCTTCACCTTCGGGGTCATCCAAAGTGAGAGCAACTTCACGTTCTTTGCCGCCATGGATCACGTGCACGGGGACGCGACGTTGATCGGCACCACGATGATGGAGGCCAACGGCATGTATGCGGCGTTGAGTGGGGGCGGTGACGCCCTTGCACTTCCCGATGCCGGCAGCTTCGATGATTTCTGTACCCGCGAACGCGAGTCCACGTCGGCGTTGACCGTAGATTCCCCCGAGGTGCGCGGGTGGATCGAATTCGCCGAGAACAACAATGGCGGTTTCCCTGAATTCCCACTGCCACTGGGTAACCCGTTGGAGTCGTGCAGCAGTCAGATGGCCTCCGAACTTCTGATGGACGCCGCACAGACGGAGCGATTCGAGGCGGCCTGCACCGCAGCCGGCGCGCGATTTGTCGGCGGCCTGTTCGCCTGCTTCGCCCTGCTGGAACATGAATTCACCGGAGCAATTACGTATTACGGGCTTACGCCCCGAGATTCCCGCACCGGCGCGGACAATTTCATGACTCAGGGTTGGTTCACCGGGTTGATTCCGATCACGGTGCCCATTGCCGCGGCCTCTTTCGGCGATGCGGCATGGGCAGCCCAGGCCTCCTTCGATTCGGCCTTGGACATGGCGAGGGTGCCCTATTATCGCGTGTTGGAATTGGCGCCATGGTTGAGCTGGCCACGGCCAAACTTTCCGGTATCGAACTTCTTTCATGGCGGCGCAGCCCCACTCAACGCGATTCTTGCCGCGGCCGACCTGGGGCTTGCGAATAATATCGGCATTTATCCTGACGGCCGGTATTCATATCAGCTGACCATTTACATATTCCGGTACGGGGAGGGCACGGTCATGGCGATCATGCATCCCGACAACCCGGTCGCGCAGAAATCAGTCAGCCGTTACATGGCGGCGATGAAATCCGTGTGCGGGCGAGTCGCTGGTAGCGGACATTGGGGACGCGTTGCGTAGCGTGGAGCACGCCGATGCGGTTGATAGCGCGTCGGCGAGCGTCGCCGGCGAGCGCACCCCAATGCGCCGACCAAGGGCGAGGGCGATATGCGACGGCTAGCCGATTTCGTGGTGCGGTGGCCATGGGCAGTAATCGGGCTCTGGGTCGCGATTGCCGTCGCGCTGCCACTGACGCTGCCCTCGCTGGGCGAGATGGCTCAGAAGCATCCACTGGCCATCTTGCCCAGCGATGCACCGTCGAGCGTCACCGCCCGAAAGATGACCGAGGCGTTTCACGAATCGGGGTCAGAAGACCTCATGCTGGTGGTCCTGACCGACGACAAGGGCCTCAACCCCGCCGACGAAGCCACCTACCGCAAACTCGTGGACGCGCTGCACCAGGACACGCGAGATGTCCTGATGGTGCAGGATTTTCTCAGCACGCCGCCCCTGCGTTCCGTCGTGACCAGCAAGGATCACAAAGCGTGGGTGGTGCCGGTCGGTGTTGCGGGCGAGCTGGGCACGCCAGCGTCGTACGCGGCTTTCAACCGGATCAGCGACATCGTCAAGCACAACGTGACCGGAACTTCCCTGACGGCAAACGTCACCGGTCCCGCTGCTACCGTCGCCGACCTCACGGTCGCGGGTGATCAGGATCGACTCCCGATTGAGCTGGCGATCGCCGTTCTGGTGCTCATCGTCCTGCTGGTGATTTACCGCAGCGCGGTCACCATGCTGCTGCCGTTGCTGACGATCGGGATATCCCTGGTGATCGCGCAGGCGGTGGTGGCGGGCTACTCGCAGCTGACCGGCTCTGGCGTCTCGAATCAGTCCATCGTATTTCTGAGTGCCATAATGGCCGGCGCCGGAACCGATTACGCGGTCTTTCTGATCAGCCGCTATCACGACTATTTGCGGTCGGGCGCGGATTTCGATAAGGCGATCAAGCGCGCAATGATTTCGATCGGAAAAGTAATCGGCGCATCCGCGGCCACCGTCGGAATCACTTTTCTGCTCATAAGTTTCGCCCAAATGGGAGTGTTCAAAACAGTCGGAGCGGCCTCCGCGATCGGGATCGGCGTGGCATTCCTCGCCGCGGTGACGTTGCTGCCGGCAATTCTGGTGCTCGCGGGGCCACGTGGCTGGGTCAAGCCTCGGCGCGAACTGACCGCTCGGTTCTGGCGGCGTTCGGGCATACGCATCGTGCGCCGGCCCAAAGCCAATCTCGTTGCCAGTGTGCTGGTGCTGATCATCCTGGCCAGCAGTGCGGGCTTGGTGCGGTACAACTACGACGATCGCAAGGCCTTGCCGTCGTCTGCTCCGAGCTCCGCCGGATATACGGCCCTAGATCGCCATTTCCCGGTGAATCAATCGATTCCGGAGTACATCCTGATCCAATCGCCGCATGACCTTCGCACGCCGAAGGCACTCGCAGACCTGGAACAGATGGCGGACCGAGTCAGCCAACTGCCCAATATCGCTGCAGTGAGCGGCATTACGCGTCCCACCGGAAATGTGCCGGAGCAATTCCGCGCCACCTATCAGGCGGGCGCTATCGGCACCCTGCTGGCCGGCGGGTCGACCATGATCAACGATCACACCAGTGACCTCAACCGGCTGGTCGCAGGGGCCGGCACGATGGCCAACAGCCTCGGCGATGTCCGGGGCCAGATCGCCCAGCTCGCCGCCAGCGTGCAGGAACTGGACAATGCCTTCTCGTCGGCGAAGAGCCAGTACAGCGGAGACGCTCTGGTCAAAGAGGTCGACATCGCGGCCCAGCTCGTCGACCATGTCAACGCGCTCAGCAATGCCATGGGCTGGAACTTCTCAGCGGCCAAGAACATCTTCGCCTGGATAGGCCCGGTGCTGATGGCGCTACAGGGTAACCCGATATGCGATGCCGATGCGTCGTGCAGCTCCACCCGCGGGACATTCGAGCAGCTGGTCGGTTCACGCGATCAAGCAGACCTCGACGCGATCAACGAGTTGGCCCACCAACTGCAGGACTACCCGGACAAAAGGGCGCTCAAAGCGTCGACGGACCGCCTGCGTGCTGCCTTGGGGAAGCTCACCAAGGTGCTGCACTCAATGGGGATGGACAAACCCGGCGGCCTGCAGGCGAATTTGAACAGCATGCAAGATGGCGCAAACCGACTCGCCGGTGGAAGCCGACAAGTTGCCGACGCCGTGGCTCAACTCGTCGACCAAGTCAAACAGCTCGGCGCCGGGCTCAGTGAGTCAGCGGCATTTCTGTTGTCGCTCAAACGTGACGCGGCACAACCGGCAATGGCCGGGTTCAATATTCCGCCCCAGCTGCTGCATCTAGAGGAGTTCCAAAAGGCAGCCAAGGTATTCATTTCGCCAGACGGCCACTCGGTGCGGTATTTGGTTCAGACCAAACTGAATCCGTTCAGCACCGAAGCGATGGACCAGGTCAACGCGATCAGTGCGGCGGCGAGGGGAGCACAACCGAATACCGCGCTATCCGACGCCTCGATCTCCATGGCGGGATACACCGTTGGCCTCAAGGACACCCGCGACTACTACCAACACGACATCCGGTTCATCATCGCGGTAACCCTGCTCGTCGTGCTGGTGACCTTGATCGCGTTGCTGCGTGCGATTGTGGCGCCGCTGTATCTGGTTGCCTCTGTAGTCATTTCGTATCTGTCGGCGGTGGGTATTGGCGTACTGGTATTTCAGTACATGCTGGGCCAGCAGTTGCATTGGAGCGTGCCCCCGCTGGCATTCGTGGTGTTGGTCGCGGTGGGAGCCGACTACAACATGCTGCTCGTCTCGCGAATGCGTGAGGAGTCTCCCCACAGCATGCGCTACAGCATCATTCGCACCCTGGGTTCGACAGGCGGCGTGATCACCGCGGCAGGTCTGATCTTCGCTGCATCGATGTGCGGTCTCTTGTTCTCCAGCATCGGCACCGTGGTCCAGGGCGGTTTCGTGATCGGCGTGGGAATTTTGCTGGACACCTTCTTGGTGCGCACCATCACGGTTCCCGCCATCGCCGCGCTGGTCGGACGGGCAAACTGGTGGCCGTCCCGAATGAGCGTGCGGCCCGCACCGGTCCGACGCGCCGAGCCGCAACCCAATTAGCGCGCACCCATGACGTATGTGAGACTACGAGGCGAATCCGAGCGGGCAGGATTAGGAATGAAGAAGCTATTCGCGAGAGTCACGGCACTGGTAACCGTCAGCGCCACAGCATGTTTCGGGGTTGGAACCGCCTCGGCCGACGACACACCCATCGGCGGGCCGCCGACTCCGGGAGCACCGGGTGACCAGACCGCGTTCGCTCTCGGGGGCGCTCACGTTCTGGGCATCCCCTACGACGAATACATCCGCCAGGAGGGCGCCCAATGGTTCCCCGGCCAGAAGCGGGAAATCGTTCGCTACCCGGCGGGTCAGGTTCAGGGCCACGTGCTGGAACGACTCTTCCCGGGCATCGGCCGATTCGATGAACTCTTCCCGGGCCTGGGCCTGGACGGCCCCAGCGTGGGTGAGTCGGTCGACGAGGGAGTCAACAACCTCGATGCCGCGATCCGCGCCGGTCGACCCGGTACGGCGATCGGTCTGTCTGAGGGCGGGTTCGTGGTCGATGGCGAGCAGGCTCGGCTGGCGAATGACCCGACCGCTCCCCCGCCGGACAAGCTGAACTTCGCCACATTCGGCGACCCGATTGGGCGTCACGCCTTTGGACAGAGCTTCCTGACCGCCATGTTCCCGGTCGGCAGCGTGGTTCCGGCGCTCGACTACACCATGCCACCGCCGTACGAGAGCCAGTACGACACAAACAGATTCGTGGCCGCGTACGACTCGATCGCGGACTTCCCCGACCGACCGGACAACATGTTCGCCCTCGCCAACACGCTCCTAGGTCTGGCCACGGGTCACACCGCGGTGGCCTTCACGAACCCGAGCATGGTGCCGCCACAGAACATCAGGACGACCATCAACTCCCGGGGCGCGAAAGACACCACGATCATGGTCCCGGAGCAGCACCTTCCGCTGGTCATGCCGCTGAAATACGTCGGGATTGACGAAGACACGCTGAATAAGCTGGACGCAATCCTGATTCCCCGGGTGAACGCGGGCTACGCGCGAAACGACGACCCGTCGACCGCTCCCATTCAGGTGGACCCGGTGCACGGCTTCGACCCAGCGGAAGTCACCGCGCCGGCCAACCAGGCGACGTTCGGCGGCGGCGCCGACCCGCTTTCACAAATCCTCAGCGGTGCCACGTCCGTGTTGTCCCATGGCACCGGCTAGACCCCACGCATATGTCTTCGTCATCGATTCTCTCCATACTGCACGGGCGCGCCAGCCTGCGACCGCACGACGTCGCGTACACATTTACCAATTACGAGGACGACGCCGACGGCGTCTCCGAGAGCCTCACATGGTCGCAGATATCCCGCCGAACACTCAATGCGGCAACCGAACTCGGCCCGCACGGGTCAGTCGGCGACAGGGCGGCAATCCTCGCGCCGCAAGGCCTTGACTACATTGCGGCGTTCCTGGGATCCATGCAAGCTGGCCTCATCGCCGTTCCGCTTCCGCTGCCGCATCCCGGCTCGAACAATGAGCGGGTGGGTGCGGTCCTCGCCGATACGTCGCCGTCGGTTGTTCTCACTACGTCGGCGGTCGCCCAAGATGTCGCCGAGTATGTCGATCAAGCCCGCATGAACGATGTTCCAAAGATCATCGAAATCGATTCGATGAATCTGGACGTCGATCGCCAAACAAGCGTTCCGACGGGTGATTTACCCAACATCGCGTATTTGCAGTACAGCTCAGGCTCGACCCGAACGCCGACCGGCGTGATGCTCTCGCACCGAAATCTCGAAGTGAATTTCGAGCAACTGATGCGCAGCTTCTTCGCGAACTCGGGAATCAACATCCCGTCCAAAGCCACGATCGTGTCATGGTTGCCCTTTTACCACGACATGGGTTTGGTGCTGGGAGTCTGCGCCCCAATCTTGAGTGGTCATCGTGCCGCGCTGACCAGTCCGGTCGGGTTCTTGGCGCGGCCAGCCAGGTGGGTGCGTGCGCTGGCGGAAAATCCCCACACATGGTCGTCCGCACCCAACTTCGCCTTTGACTTGGCCGCCCGCAAGACCACCGACAAAGACTTGGCCGGACTTGACCTCGGCGGTGTGCTGGGAATCATCAGCGGCGCCGAACGTGTCGAGCCGGCCACCTTGAATCGCTTCGTGGATCGGTTTGCGCACTTCAATTTTCGGGACCGCATGATGCGCCCGTCCTACGGCATGGCGGAGGCCACGGTCTTCGTGGCGGCCGGCACCTGGAGTGAATCGTCGCCGGCGGGCCACTTCGATGCCGAAGCGCTCGGCGCAGGCCGCGTCGAGCCTTGCGCAACCGGGAAAGGCACGGCACTGGTCAAATACCAAGTGCCGCAATCCCCCACGCTGCGGATCGTCGACAGTGAGACGAATCGCGAATGCCCGCCGAACTCGATCGGCGAAATCTGGGTGCATGGCGAGAATGTCGCCGACGGCTATTGGCGCAAACCGCCATCCGAGCAGCGATGCTTCGGCGCAACACTTGTCGACCCGTCGCCCGGCACGCCTGACGGGCCGTGGCTGCGCACCGGCGACCTCGGTTTCATCCACTCCGGTGAGTTGTTCATCGTCGGCCGCATCAAGGATGTGCTGATCATTCGCGGGCGCAATTACTATCCCGAGGACATCGAGGCGACGGTCCAAGAGATCGCGCGTGGCCGGGTCGCGGCCATTTCGGTTCCGGCGAACGGTACCGAGCAGCTGGTCGCCATCATCGAGCTCAAGACGCGCGGCGATTCCGACGAGGAGGCAGTGCGCTGGCTGGCTAAGGTCAAGAGCGACGTCACCTCCGCGATCTCCAATGCGCACGGCCTGAATGTCGGGGATCTCGTTCTGGTAGCTCCCGGGTCGATACCGACCACCACGAGCGGCAAGATTCGGCGTGCCGCCTGTGTCGAGCAGTACCGGCAGCACCAATTCGTCCGGTTGGACGCCTAGGCCTCGCACACGCACGAATAGCGCCCTTCGCATAATGGTTCCAATTGCACCGGCAAAGGAGCCACGATGAGCACAGCCAGCACAGACCGTCCGCTACGCGTTATCCAGTGGACAACCGGGAACATCGGGCGGCGGTCGCTGCACGCCATCATCGGCAGACCCGACATGGAGCTGGTGGGGGTCTACGCACACGGGGCGGACAAGGTCGGGCTCGATGCCGCAGAGCTTTCCGGCTGGCCCGAGCCGACCGGCGTGCAGGCCACCAACGACATCGACGCACTAGTCGCGCTGGGCGCCGACGCCTGTTGCTATAACCCGTTGTGGCCCAACATCGACGAATTGGTGCGGCTGCTGGAGTCAGGCGTCAACGTGTGCACCAGCGCGGCCTGGATCACCGGCGGCAAGCAAACGCCGCAGGACCGCAAACGTATCGAGTACGCCTGCCAGAGAGGCAATTCGACGATCTTCGGCAGTGGCGCGCATCCCGGCATGACGAACATGGTCGGCATGGTGCTGTCCGCCTCCTGCGAGCGCGTCGACGAGATCCGGATCACCGAGTCAGTGGATTGCTCGACCTACGAATCCGCGGAAACCCAAACGGCGATGGGGTTCTCGCAAGACCCGGAGACACCGGGACTCGCGGAGAATGTGCGGCGGGAAAGCGAAGTCTTCGCCGAGTCCGCGGCGATGATGGCCGACGCGATCGGCGCCAAGCTGGACAGAATGACCTTCGACGTCACGTTCACCGCGGCCACCGGCGACTCCGATCTGGGCTTCATGAAGATCCCCGCGGGCACCGTTGGCGGCGTGTACGGCTTCCACCGCGGCTGGGAAGGCGACCGCAACGTCGTCAGCGTCGGATTCAACTGGACCATGGGTAATCACGTCGTCCCACCCAAGCCCCTCGAGCATGGCCACGTCATTCAGGTCTTCGGAATGCCCAACATGCGGACCGTCCTGCATTGCCTGCCACCGAAGGGTTGGACGGAACCCGGGTTCATGGGCCTCGGCATGATCTACACCGCGATGCCGGTCACCAACGCGGTCCCCGGAGTGGTGGCCGCCAAACCCGGGATTGTCACCCTTGCCGACTTGCCCCCGGTCACCGGCCGCCTGGCGCGCTAGCCATATGGCGTTGGCCACGACCCGGGCACCCCGGAGGAACGTTTCCGTCCTCTAAGGTTTAGAGTACTTAGCCGAGCAAAGGTTCCGCCGACAATTAAGGTTGTCGACACGGTGGTGAGCTTTCCCAGGCAGGATGGCAGGCCCCCGCAGCGGTGAGCGGAAGGCGGTCAAGGTGAGTGGTTCACCGAACTCGGACGCCATATCCCAGGCGCTCAAACGGGCGTGGATACCCCTGCTGCTGATTGTGGTACTGGCAGTCTCGGCGTTGGTCGTATCGCGGTTGCACAAGGTATTCGGCTCGGAGGACCTCAACGCGAATGCCGGCAAGGGGATCGAGATCGTGCAGTTCAACCCCAAGGTCGTCGTTTACGAAATATCCGGACCGCCGGGTGCTACCGCGAACATCAACTACTGGGACGAAAATGCCAACACACACCAGATCAACAACGCCTCGCTACCGTGGACGGCCACCATCTCGACCACGCTGCCGGCGGTGAGTGCCAACATCATGGCGCAAAGTGATGGCAACCGAATCGGCTGCAAGATCACCGTCGACGGGGTCGTCCGCGATCAGCAGAACTCCGATGGCCACAACGCCCAGACCTTCTGCCTGGTGAAGTCCGCATGAGCGATCTCAACAGCAAGAGCCACCTTGGTGTCGACGACGCCGCTGACACCGGGCCGATCGGCACCCAGAGTTCCGGTAAGCCGGAACGCGGCCACCGCCCGTACCTCCCGCACACCATCCGCATCTTCGCGGTGCCGATCATCCTGGCCTGGGTAGCTGTCACGGTCCTGGTGAACGTCATCGTTCCCACCCTAGAAGTCGTCGGCGAGGCGCACTCGGCACCGATGACACCTCTGGACGCGCCGTCGATGAAGGCGATGATACGTCTGGGCCAGAACTTCCACGAATTCGATTCCAACAGCACCGTGATGATCGTGTTGGAGGGCCAACAACCTCTCGGTGCCGATGCACACCAGTACTACGACAAGCTGATTCGGCAACTGCGCCAAGATCCCAAGCACATCCAGCACATCCAGGACTTCTGGGGCGACCGGCTGACGGCGGCGGGCGCGCAGAGCGCCGACGCCAAGGGCGCCTATGTGCAGGTGAATCTCGCCGGCAACCAAGGCACCACGCTGGCGAACGAGTCGGTGGACGCTGTTCGCAAGGTGATCGACGAAAACAAGGCGCCACCCGGCGTGAAGGCCTACGTCACCGGTCCCGCAGCGCTTTCCGATGACATGCACCTCATCGGCAACGCCAGCCTGGCCACCATCACGCTGTTCACCCTGGGTGCCATCGCGATCATGTTGCTGCTGGTCTACCGGTCCATCGTCACCACCCTGGTCCAGCTTTTTATGACCTTTGTCGCGTTGGCATGCTCGCGGGGAGTCGTCGCGGTTCTGGCGTATCACAACGCATTCGGGCTCACGACATTCGCCGCCAACATCCTCACCATGCTGGCGATCGCCGCCGGAACGGACTACGGCATCTTTCTCGTCGGCCGCTATCAAGAGGCCTTGCGGGCCGGCGAGGACCGAGAAACCGCGTACTACACCACATTTAAGGGAGTTGCCCCCGTTGTCCTGGGGTCGGGCCTGACGATTGCCGGGGCAACCTACTGCCTGAGTTTTTCGCGGCTGCCCTGGTTCAACACCATGGGCGCACCGGTGGCGATCGGCATGCTGGTCGTCGTCGCGGCCGGACTCACGCTGGGCCCCGCAGTTATCTTCATCGGCAGTCGCTTCCACCTCTTCGAGACCAAGAGCGCCGCTAAGCAAGGGCGGCTCTGGCGCCGGGTCGGAACCGCGGTAGTACGTTGGCCCGCACCAATTCTCGCCGTCAGTGCCGCCGTCGTACTGGTCGGCATGGTCGCGCTGCCGAGCTACAAAACGAGCTACAACGACCGGCATTACCTGCCGTTGTCAGCCCCATCGAACCAAGGGCAAGAGGCCGCGAACCGGCATTTCTCCGAGGCTCGGATGAACCCCGACATGTTGATGGTCGAGTCCGACCATGACATGCGCAACACGGCCGACATGCTCGTGTTGGACCGGGTGGCCAAAAACGAGATGCGCACGCTCGGCATCGCCATGGTCCAGGACATCACCAGGCCGCTGGGCATTCCGATTCAGCACAGCTCGATACCGTTCCAGAACAGCATCCAAAGCCAAACGACGATGCAGAACATGGGCTTCCTCAAGGAGCGCATGAACGACATCCTCAAGATGGCTGACGACTTGCAGACCCAAATCGACACCACGCAGCGCCAGTACGAGGTGTCACTGGACCTGGCCCACGCCGCCGACGACAGCGCAAATACCACGGCGGTGACCTCGGAAATCACCGATAGCTTGCGCAACCACATCGCCGACTTCGACGACACCTTCCGGCCGGTCCGCACCTACTTCTATTGGGAGAAGCACTGTTTCGACATCCCCCTGTGTTTCGGGCTGCGATCTCTATTCGACACGTTGGACGGCTTCGACCAACTCGCCGAGCAGTTCCACTACCTGACGGCCGATATCAAGCACACCGCCCAGGCCACCCACGACCTGAACGCGCTGTTTCCCACGCTGATCACCACGCTGAAGACCACCAGGGGTATCACGCTGACGCTCTACCAGACATTCAAGGCGATGATCAACCAGATGGAGGCGATGAGCAACACCGCCATCGTGATGGGGCAAAGCTTCGATCAGTCCAAGAACGACGACTTCTTCTATCTGCCGCCGGAGGCATTCGACAACCCCGATTTCCAGACGGGTCTTCGAATGTTCTTGTCGCCGGACGGTAAGTCGGCGCGGTACTTCATCACCCATCAGGGCGATCCGATGACACCGGAAGGCATTTCACGAGTCGATGCCGAGCGGACCGCCGCCCAGGAGGGCCTGAAGCAATCCTCGCTGTCCGACGCCAGGGTGTATCTGGGCGGAACCGCCGCGACGTTCAAGGACATGCACGACGGCGCCAAATTCGACCTGATGATCGCGGTGGTCTCTGCGCTGACGCTGATCTTCATGATCATGCTGCTGCTCACCCGAAGTGTGGTGGCCGCGTTGGTCATTGTCGGCACAGCGGCCAGCTCCATTGCCGCGTCTTTCGGTCTGTCCGTGCTGATTTGGCAGGACTTGTTCGGCATCAAGATCCACTGGATCGTGATGGCGCTGTCCGTGATCATCCTGCTGGCAGTGGGTTCTGACTACAACCTGCTGCTGGTCTCCCGGTTCAGGGAAGAGATTCATCGCGGGCTGAAGACCGGAATCATTCGGTCGATGGCCGGCACGGGTGGGGTGGTGACCGCCGCGGGTCTGGTGTTCGCCTTCACAATGGCGTCGATGCTGGGCAGTGAATTGCGGGTGTTGGGTCAGTTCGGCTCTACGGTCTGTATCGGTCTGCTGTTGGACACGCTGATTGTGCGCACGCTGTTGATGCCGTCGATCGCCACGCTGCTCGGACGGTGGTTCTGGTGGCCACAGGTCGTGCATCCGCGCGGTGACTACGGTCTGCCGCCCGCCCGGCCGGCGCCGGCCGGGTCACCCGCGAGGAGCTAAATCCAGACAGACGGCGACCGCTCCGGGGCCGACGTGCACGCCCAGCACCGGCCCCAGCGGGGTGACGATCGCCGGCGCGCAGGCCGGGAGACGCCGGGCCAACGCGGCCGCCACCTCGTCCGCGCCATCCGGGTTCACGACGTGATGCACCGCCACGGCCGCCGAGCCGTCGCCGACAATTTCGCAGACTCGGTCGAGCATTGTCGCGGTCGCCTTGCTGGCGGTCCGTACCCGTTGGGCCAGAACGAGTTTGCCGTCGTCGATGCGCAGCAACGGCTTGAGGGACAGTGCAGTTCCCAACCATGCCTTGGCGCCGCCGATCCGGCCGCTGCGCCGCAGATTGTCCAAACCGTGCACCACGATAAACGCGTGACTGCGACTTACCGCCGAGTTCGCGGCGGTCACGACATCGTCCAGGTCGCCGCCCGCGGCCGCGGTCTGAGCCGCGGCTAGCGCGACAAAGCCGGTGCCCATTGCCGCCGACCGCGAGTCGATAACCCGCACGGACGAACCGATTTCGCTCGCGACCCGTTCACCCGCACCACAGGTTCCCGACAGCGCCGACGAAATATGAACTGCCACAACCCCATCCCCGCCGGAATCGTTCAACGCCTGGCGGTAGGCGGCGTCGAGCTCGGCCGGGGTGGCCGCCGCGGTCGTGGCGTGGTGCTGGTAGACGTCGTCGGGGATCTCGTCCACACCGTCGCGCAGATCGCCGCCATCGAGCAAGACGTGCAGCGGGACAACGCGTATTGCCCATTTTTCGAGCAGATCGGCCGGGAGGCGCGACGAGCCATCGGTTACCACCACGACGGTCATAGCTTTAGCCGCGCGACTTCTCGTTCGATACCCCGGCTTCAGCCAGCGCCTTGAGCATCAGCTCCGCGACCGCCTGGTGGGCTTCGAAATTCCAGTGGATGCCGTCAGGATTGCCGCGTCCACTCATAACCTGTTCCGCCACAGCAGCTTTGAGATCCACCAGGGGAATGTCATGCTGCTGCGCCCATTCCGTGATCGCCGTCACGGTCCCGGCACGACCGTGGTGGGCTTTGCCGTAGGTATCGGCGATATGCACCGACGGCAGCGACGCCACGATCGGAATGCCCGGCCGATTGAAATCGATTGCGCCACGGGTCTGCTCGAGATAGTCGGCGCTCAAGTGCGGCGGCAGCGCGGCCCGCGCCACCGGCGAGAGCCGGGGCTGCACCCAGCCGTAGCCGTCACGGACCCAGCGCCGCAGCCACGGCGGGCGAACATAGCGGATCAACTCGCGCACCGCCGTCGGCAACACCGAGGGCAGGGAGTCCATCCCGCCGGTCGCGAAGATCACCGCGCCGGCCCGCGGCAGTGCCGCCCAGGCCCGCGGATCCTGCGTTGCCGCCCACCACACGTCGCGACAGGTCCAGCCGATCCGGCCGATCAGTTCCAGATTCCAATCTAGCTGGGAGACAACGATATTAGGCCAGATACGGGGGTCGTCGGCAGGCAGTCCCCCGGTCGGGCCGTAATAGGCCAGCGAGTCCGCGAAGACCAGCAGCGTGGGTCGTACGTCAGAGGACATCGTTGGATACCTGGGCCGACGCGTTCCACACATCCAGACGCCAGCGGATGCCGTCGAAATCGGCGACAGAGCCCTGCGAGTGGCCGGACAGCTGCACCCAGCTGGCATTGCCCATGCCGCCCAGGATCGGCCAGTTCGCGACCGGAAGCTTCAGCAGCGCAGCCGATAACGCGCCGATTAGCCCACCATGGGCGACCAGCACCACCGGCCGATCCGGCTCGTCCGCGTCACCCCATTCCGGCTCGCCGGCCACCAGCTCGGCGACCAGCGGAAGACTGCGGTCGGCGACGTCGAGCCTGCTTTCCCCGCCGTGCGGGGCCCAGGTGGCGTCGTCGCGCCAGGTGCTGCGGGCGCCCGGGGCCTGCGCGTCGACCTCGCTGTGGGTCAAGCCCTGCCAGTCGCCCAGGTGTGTCTCGCGTAGCCGCGTGTCCGCCCGCACCTGCAGCCCGGTCCGCTCGCCCAGCTTGATCGCGGTGTCGTAGGCGCGATGCAGATCCGACGACACGATCAGCAACGGCTGCAACTTGCCCAGCACCTCGGCGGCGGCGCCGGCCTGCGCACGGCCCAGCTCAGTAAGCGCGGAGTCCAGTTGTCCCTGCATCCGGCTGCCGGCATTGAAATCGGTTTGCCCGTGCCGCAGCATCACCAGGCGACGGATGGTCATTGCTCGCTCGCCAACTCTTCGGGACCGGCCGCCAAGTCCACCGGTACCACCGGGCAGTCGCCCCACAAGCGGTCAAGCGCGTAGAAGTTGCGATCGTCTTGATGCTGAATGTGCACGACGATGTCGCGATAATCCAGCAGCGTCCAGCGCCCTTCCCGAGCACCCTCCCGGCGCGCGGGTTTGTAGCCGGCCTTCTGCATTTTCTCCTCGACCTCGTCGACGATCGCGTTGACTTGCCGCTCGTTTGACGCGGAGCCGATGACGAAGCAGTCAGTGATGACCAATTGCCCGGAGACGTCGATCACGACGACGTCGTTGGCGAGCTTCGCAGCCGCCGCGTGTGCCGCAATCGTCGCCATGTCGACGGCTTCCTGGGTGGCGCTCATGTGTTGTTCCCCGCCGGCATGCTGGACTGCGTCGGGCCGAGCGTCGCGTGCGCCTCTCCCTCGACGGGTCCGCGGTACAGGCGGCGCTTGGAGACGTATTGCACGACGCCGTCGGGCATCAGGTACCACAGTGGACGCCGCTGGGCGGCACGCTGACGGCAGTCGGTCGACGAGATCGCCAGCGCCGGAACCTCGACCAGGGTCAGCGCATCCGTGGCCAGGTCACCGAGCACCTCGGTGATGTGTTCGTGACGCAGCTCGTAGCCGGGCCGGCTGACACCGATGAAACGTGCCAATTCGAAGACCCCCTCCCAGCCCTGCCAGGACAGGATGGACGACAGCGCGTCGGCGCCGGTGATGAAGAACAGCTCGGTATCCGGGTTGAGGGCGTGCAGGTCGGACAAGGTGTCCTTGGTGTAGGTCGGACCCCCGCGGTCGATGTCCACCCGGCTGACCGAGAACCGGGGATTGGAGGCTGTCGCGATCACCGTCATTAGATACCGGTCCTCGGCGGCGGACACATCGCGGGACTTCTGCCACGGCTGACCGCTGGGCACGAACACCACTTCGTCGAGGTCGAACAGGTCGGCGACCTCGCTGGCGGCAACCAGGTGCCCGTAATGGATGGGATCGAATGTCCCACCCATTACTCCCAGTCTGCGAGCCCGCTTTTGCACGATGTGCCAGCTTACCGGGCCGCTTAGGCTGCCTGTCGCCGCGCTGATCGGACAGACCGCGGCCGAGCCGGAGCCCGGGTCACACCGGCAGCAGTTGGTCGATCACCGTCGCAAGCTGCTTGGCCGATCGGCATTCGTGCATGGTGATCACGTCTTCGTAGCGCGGCACGGCCGAGTCGCCGCTGCCCCACAGGTGCCTGGGCTCGGGGTTGAGCCAGTGCGCGTGCCGGGCGGCGGTGACCATGTCGGACAGGACGTCGAGGGCCGGGTCGCGGTAGTTGGTGCGTCCGTCCCCGAGCACCAGCAACGAGCTGCGCGGCGACAGCACATTCGGATTGGCCTGGACGAACGAGACGAACGCATTGCCGTAGTCGGAGTGGCCGTCACGGCTGTACACGCCGGCTTCGCGGGTGATCCGCTGGATCGCGACGGCCAGATCGCATTCCGGCCCGAACATGTGGGTCACTTCGTCGGTGGTGTCGATGAAGGCGAACACCCGCACGCGGGAGAACTGTTGGCGCAGCGCGTGCACCAGCAGCAGAGTGAAGTGGCTGAACCCGGCGACCGAGCCCGACACGTCACACAGCACGACCAGTTCCGGGCGCGCGGGACGGGGTTTGGCCAGCACCACGTCGATCGGCACTCCGCCGGTGGACATGGACTTACGCAGCGTCTTACGCAGATCGATCGTCCCGGCGCGGCTGCGGCGCCGTCGGGCCGCGAGCCGAGTCGCCAAGGTCCGGGCCAGTGGCGCAACGGCTCGCTGCATCTGGCGCAGCTGGTCACCGGAGGCCCGCAGAAACTCGACGTTCTCGGAAAGCTGTGGGATGCCGTACATCTGGACATGATCGCGGCCGAGCTGCTCAGCGGTGCGCCGCTTGGTCTCGGCGTCGACCAAGTTGCGCAGTTGGGTAATCCGCTGCGCGGCGAGCGCTTTGGCGATCTGCTCTTGAGTAGGACTCGGCTCGTCGCCATAGGGGGCGAGCAGGCCCGCGAGCAGCTTGCCCTCCAGCTCGTCCAGTGCCATCGCCTTGAGCGCCTGATACGACGAGAATGACGGGCCCCGGCTGGAATTGTATTTGCCGTAGGCCTCCACGATCCGCGCGATCATCGCGACGAGCCGTTCGTCCATGTCGGCCAGGTCTTCGTTCTGGGAGAGCAGGTCGAGCAGCATCTGCCGCATCGCGTCGACGTCGTCGGCGGGCAAGGCATCGCTGTCGGTCCGCGGGTCCCCATCATCTTCGGTGACGACCGCACGCGCACCCATCGCCGCGGGGAACCACAAGTCGAACATCGCGTCGTAGGTCTCGCGGTGGTCGGGCTGGCGCAGCACCGCACACGCGAGACCTTCGCGCAACACCGCACGATCACTCAAGCCCAGGGCGGCCATCACCCGGCCGGCGTCCACCGTCTCCGACGGGCCCACCGAAATCCCGCTTCCGCGAAGCGCTTCCACGAATCCCACCAAGTGGCCCGGCAACCCGTGCGGGGCGAGTGGCCTGGTGGGGCGGATCCGGCGAGTGGCCATTTTGGTCAGCCTCTTCCTTAGTTCAGCCGGAGTTCCCCGGCCGCGCGTTGCTGATCGGATTGGTGTTTGAGGACCACACCGAGCGTCTGGGCAACGACCGCGTCGTCAATAGTGTCTAGCCCCAGCGCCAGCAACGTCCGGCCCCAGTCGATCGTCTCGGCGATGGACGGCACCTTCTTCAGCTGCATCCCGCGCAGCACCCCGATGATGCGAACCAGCTCCTCGGCGAGATGCGCGGGCAGTTCGGGGACACGGGACAACAGGATGCGCCGTTCGAGATCTGCTGTTGGGAAATCGATGTGCAGGAACAGGCAGCGACGCTTGAGCGCCTCGGACAGCTCGCGGGTGGCGTTCGAGGTCAGCACCACCAGCGGCGTCCGCGAGGCGGTGATGGTGCCCAGTTCGGGGACGGTCACCGCGAAATCGGAGAGCACTTCGAGCAGCAGGCCCTCGATTTCGATGTCGGCCTTGTCGGTCTCGTCGATCAGCAGCACCGTCGGCTCGGTGCGCCGGATCGCGGTCAGCAGCGGACGCTGCAGCAGGAACTCCTCGCTGAACACGTCGTCTTTGGTCTGATCCCAGTCCCCCGAGCCGGCCTGGATGCGCAGAATCTGCTTGGCGTGGTTCCACTCGTAGAGCGCGCGAGCCTCGTCGACACCCTCGTAGCACTGCAGCCGAACCAAACCCGCGCCGGTGGCCTGCGCGACGGCGCGGGCCAACTCGGTCTTGCCTACCCCGGCGGGCCCCTCCACCAGCAGCGGCTTGCCCAGCCGGTCAGCCAGGAATACTGCCGTCGCGGTGGCGGTGTCGGGCAGATAGCCGGTCTCGGCCAACCGTCGCGAAACGTCGTTGATGTCCGCGAACAGCGGGGTGGGCCGGGCGGGCACGCTCACAATCAAGTTCTCCTAAAGCACTTTCGGTGGACCGGGTCAGGCCGGACGAACGTGGCCGTCTCCCCACGCGATCCATTTAGTCGAGGTCAGTTCCGGTAAGCCCATCGGACCGCGGGCATGCAGCTTCTGGGTCGAGATGCCGATCTCGGCGCCGAAGCCGAATTGTTCGCCGTCGGTAAACCCGGTCGACGCGTTGATCATCACCGCGGCCGCGTCGACTCCATCCGAAAATCGTTGTGCTGCAGCCACATTGCTGGTCACAATGGCCTCGGTGTGTCCGGTGCCGTATTCGTTGATGTGCGCGATCGCGGCGTCAACGCCGTCGACCACCGCCACCGCGATGTCCATCGACAGGTATTCCCGGCGCAGGTTGTCCTCGTCCGGGTCAAGATGCACCGTCACACCGGCGTCTTGCAGCGCCGCGACCAGCCGGGGCACCGCGCTTGCGGCAATCGCGGAGTCCACCAACAGCGTCTCGGCGGCGTTGCACACACTGGGCCGCCGGGTCTTGGAGTTCAGCAGAATCCGTTCTGCCACATCCAGGTCTGCGCCCGCGTCCACGTAGACGTGACAGTTGCCGACACCGGTCTCGATGGTGGGCACCTGCGCGTCGCGGACCACCGCGTCGATCAGGCTCGCTCCCCCGCGCGGGATCACCACGTCGACCAGCCCGCGCGCCTGGATCAGGTGCGTGACCGTGGACCGGTCGTCGGACGACAGCAGCTGCACCGCGTCGGCCGGCAAGTCCTCGCTGACCAGCGAGGACCGCAACGCCTCGACCAGCGCCTGGTTGGAGCGCGCCGCCGAGGAACTGCCGCGCAACAGCACGGCATTGCCGGACTTCAGCGCCAACCCGAACGCGTCAACGGTGACATTGGGCCGACCCTCGTAGATCATGCCGACCACGCCGAGCGGAACCCGCTGCTGACGCAATTGCAGCCCGTTGGGCAGGGTGTAACCACGCAGCACCTCGCCGACCGGGTCGGGCAACCCCGCAACCTGGCTCAGACCAGCGGCGATTCCGTCCACGCGGTTGGGGTCCAGCGCCAACCGGTCGAGCATCGCGTTCGGTGTCCCGGCGTCGCGTGCCGCCTTCAGGTCTTCGGCGTTGGCCGCCAGGATCTGGCGGGTGTTAGCCGTGATGGCCTCGGCCGCGGACTGCAGCGCCTGGTCCTTGGCAACCGTCGGCAGCAATGCCAGCGCGCGGGACGCGGCGCGGGCGCGCCGGGCGGCGTTGTGGACCTCCTGACGCAAGTCAGGACGCGATGGTGCTTGCAGACTCATTGACCCAGCGTATCGGGCTTGAGCCGGCCGAGTAAGGCGGCCTGGTTGGCGGTCGGCCTCACCCGACCCGCTCGCCACGCTCCGCCTGCCGCACTTTGCTCTGCCGCTCGTCGAGGATGTGACCAAAGTCCTGTAATAGCAATGGTTCACGCATCACGAGATGCTCGAGATGATCGCGATCGATCTCCAACGCGGTGACCTCATCGATCGCGTACGCGCTGGCCAAGTTCGGTTGCCGGGTCAGTGCGGTCAGGCCCAAGAACGAGCCCTCCTCCAGGGTGCTGATCGGCACCACCGAACCGTCCTCTGCCGTGGCCATCATCCGCACCCGTCCGGCGACCAGGAACGTCATCCCTGCGGGCACTTGACCGGCGTACTCGACAATTTCGCCGGCACCGTAAAGGACGATTCGGGCCGAAGATTGCAGCGACTGCTGATCGGCCACGCTGAGCCGCAGCGCCGGCGCCACCACGGACCGCAGTGCGTCCTCCACCCGTTGCCGTGTCGAGTAGTCGTCGTCGGCGTCGTCGAGGTGCAGCTCTGCGCGCCGGGCGGCGTACCAGATCCAGCGCAGAAACGTCGATCGCGCGCCGCCATCGTCGGCGGGCGAGCTCAGCCCGATGCTCGTGGCATATTCGCCGCCGCCGACGGACACTGAACGCGGGACGCTGCCGGCCTTGAGTTGGGGCAGCTCCTGGGCCACTCGTGTCAGCATCGCGCAGACTCGATCTGGCGGATCGGCGAGCGAGAAAGTGGTCTTCATCGTCAGCTTGTGGGTGCCGGGCGGGCGGCTCAGATTCGTGAAGGACGTACTGGCCAGCATCGAGTTGGGCATGATGCGAATTCCGCTGCCGGTCTGGATATGTACGGCCCGCCAGTTCACCTCGACAACTCGTCCGCGCTCGTTGGACGCGTCGAGCCAGTCGTCGATGCGGAAGGGCTGCTCGAACAACATGAACAGGCCCGACACGATCTGGCCGACGGAGTTCTGCAGCATCAATCCGAGGACGACCGACGTCACGCCCAGCGCGGTGAATACGCCACCGACCCGGACACCCCAGATCACGGACAAGATGACGGCCAGGCCGACGCCGATCAGCGCGAATCGGGCGACGTCGAGGAAGATTGTGGGCAGCCGTTTGCGCCAGCTGTCTTGGGGCGCGCCTTCGAAGACGGTGGCGTTGAGCCCGGACAGCAGCAGCACCAGCACCAGGAAGCCGAACAGCGTCGACAAGATGCGCACCAGGCCGTCTCCGGCCGGGACCTGCGCGGCGTTCACCACCAGCAACAACAGCGCGCCCAGCGGCAGCAATAGGTTGCGTAACAGGCTAACTTGACGGGCCAGACGATTGCCCCGGCGGACGAGCGCGTGGTGCAGCTCGGTGAGCAGGATCAGCACGACCGGAAAACCCAGCGCGACACCAATTGCCCAATAGAACCACGACGAGTGGAATGCGTTCATCAGCGCTCCGACAGCCGGTAGATCGCCTGATCTTTACCGCCGACGGAAATCGAGCCGGCCGGCGTGAACTGCCGGACGTCCCGCAGCGCCTCGTACACACTCGAGGTGACATAGATGCCGGGTTGCGGTGCACCACTGTGCATTTGGAATGCCATACTGACGGCGCCGCCCCACATGTCATAGACGAGGCTTGATCGGCCCACCAGTCCGCTGACCACGTTTCCGGTGTTGACGCCGACCCGAAGCCGTAGCTCGTGTGAGGTTTGGCTGTTGAATCGGTCGATGATCTGGCGCATTTCCAGAGCGAATTCAATGCTGCGGTAAATGCTGTCCAGCCGCGGCGTCACGACCCCGCAGCTGGCCAGATAGCCGTTGTGGAAGGTGCGAATCCGTTCGACCCCCAGGGCCTCGGCCGCAGCGTCGAACTGCCGGAAGAGCTCGTCGACGATTCCCACCAGTTCGTCGCCGGGGAGGTCGATGGAAATCTCGTCCAGGCCAACGATATCGGCGAAAATGATGGCAACGTCCTGATGTTTTTGCGAGATGGTCTCCTGGCCCTCGCGATACCGTTGCACCACCGATTCCGGCATCAGGGCCAGCAACAGGCGGTCGTTTTCTTTGCGTTGCTCGGTGAGCAGCTCGTCCTTGATCGCCAGATTGCGGCTCATCTCGTTGAAAGCCTGTGTGAGATCACCGATTTCGTCGCGGGATTGCACCGGGATGCTGAATTGGTAGTCACCGGAACTGATCTTCTGCGTACCGGCCTGCAGCCGGCGGACCGGCCGCAACATCACCTGAGCAAGCAGCATCGACGCCACACACACCACGAAGATCATCGTCGCGACACCGACCACCAGGGTTTGGCTGAATTTGCCCAGCCGCGCAAAAGCATCGGAGTCGTCGCGTGTCACCAGAAGCGACCAATGCAGATCGGAGTCCGGCACATTCAGCGGTGTGTAGGCCTCCATTTCGCTACTGCCCGTGTAATCAGTCGCGGTGAGCGTTCCTGATTGGCCGCGCTGCGCGTCGCGAGAACCCGCAGTCGGCGCCGGCTGCACCAGCGTCGTGGTACCCAGCCGGAGCGCGCGCTCCACGACGTCGGGCGGGGTGCCGGCGGCGATCGCTTCGCGCCGGTATTGCTGCGGGTCTTGCAGGAAAAGCCGGGAATCAGAACGCATCAAACCGTCGGGACCTACTAGATACGACTCGGTGGACGGCCCCATCCCGGCGGCTTCCCACTGTTTGTTGGCGGTCATGATCCTGTTGATCTTCGAGATCGGCAGTGGCAGCGCCATAACGCCCTCCGCCTTGCCGTTCATGCCGACCGGCGATACCACCCACGCGGTGGGTACATCGGTGGCGGGCTGATAGGGCTGGAAGTCGGTGATCCAGACGAAGTCCAGGTCGTTGGAGCGCAGCGCTTTTTGGTAAGCCTCACGCAGATTGGTTTCGCGATATGGGCCGGTGAGGATATTGGTGCCGAGGTCCGGCCCTTTTTGCACGGAGTAAACGACGTTGCCCCGGGTATCCAGCAACAGCGCATCCCGATATTCGAAGCGGGTCACGATGCCACGCATGTAGAAGTCGAAGCGGGCGTTGGCTGCCGACCAGGCGCTGCCGTCGCCGGCGTCCGCGGGGGGCATCGAGTCGGCCGGCCGCGGCGCCGCGGTGTAATACGCCTGAAGGTACTTCTGCGCAGGAGAAGCCGGCAGAACGGCATTGAGAGCAATGGTTTCGCCGGTGATTCGCGTGATCGGCTTGATCATGTCGTTGTCGTAGTAGTTGACCAGCGCCTGCTCCTGGGCCGGCGTGATCGGCGCGTTGCCCAATTGGTCGAAGCCCCCGGTGAACGCCCGCTCGGCGTCGACGATGCTGAACCCGCCGCTATAGACGATCAGCGAGTTCGTCACTTCCTTGAAAAGTGCCAGCAACTGCCGCTTCTGCGACTCCCGCAACTCGGTCAGCCGCTCGGCCTCCACTTGGCGCAGGGCGGTGCGACCGGACAGGGCTCCGATCAGGCCAACCACAGCCACCGACAGAATGCTGCAGATCAACAGTGTCATCAACAGCTTGGACTGGATGCCGATCCGGAAGACCCGGCGGTGGCGGCGCTTCTGCTTCTGCTCCTCAAGGCCCAGCGTCGTTGCCTCTTCTGCCGGGGCGGATTCGGCGTCGGTCTGCTTGCTCGACGTCAATCGCTTGCCCTTTCCGTGAGAGGATCCAACGTCGCTAACGCAGCAGACTAGCGCGCGGACATCACAAAATTGGCGTTTGCGCCGTGCGACTGACCCCCAAAACGCGGGCCGGATCGGACTAACGTTGCCGAGATGACTCAGGTCTGCGTCGTTGGCAGCGTGAACATGGACATCACCTGCGACGTCGGCGCCCTGCCACGTCCGGGCGAGACGGTGTTGGCTTCCTCGTTGAGCTACGCACCCGGCGGCAAGGGCGGCAACCAAGCCGTCGCCGCGGCACGCGCGGGGGCGCACGTGCAATTCGTCGGTGCGGTCGGCGACGACGCCGCAGCCGAACCGTTGCGGGCGCATCTGTCAGCCAACGGCGTTGGGCTGGACGCGACCGTTGCCGTGGCGGGCCCCAGCGGTACGGCGATCATCGTGGTCGATGCCGGGGCCGAGAACACCATCGTGGTGGCGCCGGGCGCCAACGGCCGGCTGACCCTGACCGCTGCGGCCACCCGCGCAGTCGTCGCCGACTGCGATGTGTTGTTGACTCAGTTGGAGATTCCCGTCTCCACCGCGGTGGTCGCGGCGCGCGAAGCCAAAGCAGCCGGAGCGGTCGTCATCGTCAACGTGTCACCATGCGGCCAGGAACGGAGCGCGCTGGCCGAACTGGCGGAGCTCGCGGACGTAGTAGTCGCCAATGAAGCAGAATCCGAGGAATTGCCTTGGCGGCCAGAATATTTGGTGACCACACTCGGCGCTCGCGGCGCCCGCTATGTCAGTCCCGACGACGAGCTCTGGATACCTGCGCCAACGGTCAGCGCGGTGGACACCACCGGCGCCGGTGACGTCTTCGCTGGGGTGCTGGCAGCGCACTGGCCACGCGAGCCGGGTTCGCGGGCGCAGCGACTGGCCGCCCTCCAACGCGCCTGCACCGCGGCCGCACTGTCGACACTGGTAGCCGGTGCCGGTGACTGCGCACCGGACGCTGAAGCGATCGACGCGGCACTGCCGGGGCCGACGTGAAGAGCGCCGCTGTCATTGCCCTGGTGCTGTTTGCGGCTTTCGGGCTGTTCGGATTCGGTTGGCGCAGTTGGCTGCAGTATCGGCGCACCGGATCCACCGGCTATCGCCGGATCCGCGGTGGAGTTACCGAATGGACCGCCGGTGCCGGCTTTGCTGTCGCACTGATGGTGTCGGTGATCGCTCCAATCCTGCAGCTGTGCCACGTTATTGCGCCGTTGCACGCGTTGGGCGCCGCCTGGATCCAGCTCGCCGGGGTTGTGATCGCGCTGCTGGGCATTGCGGCAACGGTATACGCGCAACTCGAGATGGGCGATTCCTGGCGGATCGGGGTCGACCAACGGGAGACCACCGCGCTGGTGCACACCGGCGTTTTCGGGCGGGTGCGCAACCCCATCTACACCGCCATGTTCATGTTCGGCTTCGGGATAGCACTGGTAACACCGAATCTCGTTGCCTGCGCAGGCTTTATCCTGCTTGTCGTGACGATCGAACTGCAGGTCCGCTTTGTCGAGGAGCCGCACTTGACGCGAACTCACGGCGACGCATATCGG
The DNA here is from genome assembly GCF_003112775.1 of Mycobacterium montefiorense. Lineage (GTDB taxonomy): Bacteria > Actinomycetota > Actinomycetes > Mycobacteriales > Mycobacteriaceae > Mycobacterium > Mycobacterium montefiorense. The sequence goes on from NZ_BFCH01000023.1 coordinate 127,849, forward strand.
GCCTATACGGCCCGGGTCGGCCGCTTCGTACCCGGTGTCGGCCTGATTCGTTAGCGCGAGTCTCGACGCACGTCGTGGGCGATCGCCAGGCCGTCGCCGGTCTCCAATTCGGTAGCAGAATGATTCAACAACACGCGACTGCGGTTCGGCGACAGCAGAATCGACAAATAGTGATGCGGCCCGTCCGCCACCAACGCGAGCCGGTTGACCCGCAGCAGCGCGGCGCCGATCGCGGTGTCGAGCAGGCGAGCATAGCGTGGGCCCGCGATCTCGGCGGTGATGTCGTGTCGCATCCGCTCCACCACGACCCCGACATTCGCCAGCAGTTCGTAGAGCGGTTCGCGCCGCAACGCCGACTCGGTCAACCTGTCCGCCAATTCATTTGGCAGCCAGGCTTCGGTGACCATCAACGGCTCACCGGTCCGGCGCTGGCGTCGCACCCGCACGATGTGCAGCAGCTCGCCGGACGCCTCGAGCACGTCGGCGACAGCGCGGGGAGGCCGGCGATGCGAGTCGAACTCGAGCACGTCGACCTCGGTCTCGAACTGGGCCTGCCGCAGTCCGTCCATGTAGGAGCCAACCGCAACGGGTAGGTCTGCCGGGGTGTGCTCACGCACAAACGAACCGACGCCCTGCCTGCGCTCGATGTATCCCTGGTCGGCCAGGTCCGCCAGCGCGCGGCGAACCGTGATGCGCGAGACTCCGAACTGATCGCACAGCGTCTGCTCGGTGGGCAATGCGTCGCCGGGCGCCAGCACGCCGCGGTCGATCTCGTCGTGCAACACCAAAAAGAGCTGGCGGTGCAGCGGCACCCCCGCCCCGGCAGACACCGGGCCGCTATCTTCGCTGGCCCCCTGCATGATCGCCATGCTCCCACACCGCCGTTCTTGCGCCCGAGCATTAGTTGTTATATATCTATAACAACTAATCAATGTGGGGAGTTCCGATGACCGCGGTTCAGCAGCAAGCCGCCACCGATCCGGCGGGCCCGACCGGGCGATTGGCCACCTGGGTCGCCGGCCTCACGCTCGACGACGTCCCGCCGGATGTTCGCGCGCGGGCGAAATATCTCCTGCTCGACGGGCTGGGTTGCGCCCTGGTCGGTGCGCAATTGCCCTGGTCACGCGTCGCCACCAGCGCGGTCCTGGGGCTGGAGGGCCCCGGGGACACCGTGGTGATCGGCACCGGCCACACCATCGGTGCACCCGCGGCCGCGGTGCTCAACGGCACCTTCATCCAGGGCTTCGAGCTCGACGACTTCCATCCCCTGGCCCCGCTACACAGCTGCTCGCTGCTCATCCCGGCACTGCTCTCGACGGCGTCGGTACGCCCGCAGTCGACGCCGGGTGCCGAGTTCCTCCTCGGGGCGATCGCCGGGTTCGAAGTGGGTCCGCGTGTCGGCTACACATTGCACGGAACGCAGATGCTGGACCGTGGCTGGCACTCGGGCCCGGTCTTCGGCACGCACTCGGCGGCCATGGCGTCGGGCAAGCTGCGCGGTCTGCCGCCGTCCCAGCTCGAGGATGCGCTCGGTTTGGCCGGCACCCAATCCGCCGGGCTGATGGCCGCGCAGTACGAGGCGATGAGCAAACGCATGCACCACGGATTGGCGGCACGCAACGGCTTCTATGCGGCCGGGCTTGCCGCCGCCGGATACACCGGGATCAAGCGGGTGTTCGAGCGTGAATATGGCGGATTCCTGAGCGTTTTCGGTGAGGGCCACGATCCCGACGCCGCACTGCTGACCGGCCAGCTCGGCCAGCGCTGGGAGACCACGTTCATCATGGTCAAGTCCTATGCCGCGATGGGCGGCTTGCATGGGGCGATCGACGCAGCCCGACAGCTTCGGAGTTCGGTTGCGCCGGAGGATATCTCGACGGTCCACATCATCGTCGGCGAAACCGTCTACAAGCACGGCTGGTGGGTCCCGGAGCGTCCGCTGACCCCGATTGGCGCCCAGATGAATATCGGCTACGCCACTGCGGCGGCACTGCTGGACGGCAACGTGCTGCCCGAGCAGTTCACCCCGGCGCGGCTGGACTCCGACGACGTCTGGTCGCTGATCGCCAACACCTCGGTGCACCTTGACGAATCGCTCGCCAACGCCCCGATCACCGAGCGGTTCCGCACCGACGTCGTGGTGACCACCCGAGACGGCGCCGTGCACCGCGCCCGCGTCGACCTGCCGCACGGCGCACCCACCGATCCGGTCACCAACGACGAACTCGTCGCCAAGTTTCATTCCCTTGCCGATCGCGTGACCAGCCGGGCACGCGCCGACGCCATCGAGCGGGCGGTGGTCGGTTTGGAAAACCTTGATGACACCGGCGACCTGACCGACCTGCTCGCCGCGCCCGTCGCGGGCGCCCTGGACTGAAAGGACAGCCATGTCCACCACACCGGCCCGCCAACGGCTGCGAGAGCTGCTGGACACGCACGAACTCATCGTCACGCCAGGGGTTTTCGACGGCATCTCGGCGCAGCTGACCAGACGCACCGGCCACGTTGCGGCGTACATGACCGGCGCGGGTGTCGCCGCGTCGGGATTCGGCCTGCCCGACATCGGGTTGGTCACCGCGACCGAGATGGCTGACCGGGTCCGGATGATCACCGGCGCCTTGGACGATATCCCGCTGATCGCCGACGCCGACACCGGCTACGGCGCCCCGATGAACGTGGTGCGCACCGTGCGCGCCTACGACGCGGCCGGAGTCGCCGCAATTCAGTTGGAAGACCAGGTATTTCCGAAGCGCTGCGGCCATCTGCCGGACAAGCAAGTCGTCGATGCCGCGGTGTTCGAACAAACGCTCGCCGCCGCTCTCGACGCCCGGTCCGACGACGACCTCCTGGTCGTGGCCCGCACCGACGCTCGCGCGCCGCTCGGGCTGGACGCCGCCATCGAGCGGGCCAATCGTTATGCCGAAGCGGGCGCGGACATCATCTTCGTCGAGGCGCCGCAGGACGAGCAGGAAGTCGAGCGCATCGCGCGCGAGGTCGACGCTCCCCTACTGATCAATCTGGTGCTGGGCGGGCTGACTCCGCTGGAATCGGCTTCACGGCTGCAGGAGTTGGGTTACGCGATTGCGATCCACCCGAGCAACCTGCTGATGCAGGCGACATTCGGGATGCTGCAAAGTCTTTGCCAGCTCAATGGCGGCGACGTCGCTGCCCATATGCCCAGCAGCCCCGCCGACTTCTTCAACCTGATCGGCATGTCGGAGTGGCTTGAGCTTGATACCAAGCATGCCCAGAAGGACCCCTCATGGGCATGACAATCATTGAAAAGATCTTCGCCCGCAAAGCCGGACTGGACGCCGTGTCGCCGGGCGACACCGTCGTCGTCGACGTCGATATGACCGTGCTGATCGATCTGCAATTCGCCACGATGTGGATCCAGCCCAACCGGATTCACGATCCCGACAAGCTGGCCGTCGTGATGGACCACGCGGTGCCCGCACCGACCATCAAGGATGCCGCTGGCGGGCCGCATGCTCGCAAGTTCGTGGCCGATTTCGGCATCGAACGCTTCTACGATGTCGGCCGGCACGGCATCTGCCACCAGGTCATCGCCGAGAACGGCCTGGCCCGGCCGGGAGAAATCTTGGCCTGCACCGACTCTCACACCTGCGCAGCCGGCGCCTACAACACCGCCGCCCGCGGGCTGGGCCCCGCGGAAGTGTACTCGATCATGTGCACCGGCACCACCTGGTTCCAGGTCGCGCCGACGGTCCGCTACGAACTCGAGGGCGTCAAGCCGAACACGGTGAGCGGCAAGGACATTTTCTTGCATATCGCCGACAAGTACGGCGACGCCGCCAACCTGAACCTGGAATTCGGCGGGCCGGGCCTGGCCGGCATCCCGATGCACGACCGGCGCACCATCGCAACCCAGGGCGCCGAGGTGTCGGCCGATTTCAGCACCTTCGAGGCCGACGAAGTGCTGGCCCGATTCCTCGACGACGCCGGCGTCAGCGGATATGCCTCGGCGGCACCGGATCCCGACGCCACCTATCACGACGTGCGGCACATCGACCTGCCCGCCCTGGAACCCTACGTGGCGCGGCCGGGAACGGTCAGCCGCAACGGGCTGCCCGTCTCGCAGTTGGGCAGGCAGAAGGTGGATCAGGCGTTCATCGGCTCGTGCGCCAACGGCCAACTCGAGGATCTCGAAATCGCCGCACAGGTGTTGCGCGGCAAGGCGGTTGCGCCCGGGGTGCGGTTGCTGGTCACGCCGGCATCGCAGGCGGTGTACCGGGAGGCCATGCGGCTGGGCTACCTGCAGGACATCGCCGATGCGGGCGGCGTCGTCACAAACTCAACCTGCGGCGCCTGTTTCGGCTACCACATGGGGGTCATCGGCCCGGGCGAGGTGTGCATCACGTCCAGCACGCGCAACTTCACCGGGCGCATGGGCAGCACGGAGGCCGAGATCTTCATGGCCTCACCGGCGACCGTCGCCGCGTCGGCGATCACCGGATACATCACCGACCCGAGGAGCGTGGCGGCATGACGGTGAGCTCGCTGACGTTTCAAGGCAAGGTCTGGGTGTTCGGCGACAACCTCAACACCGACGCCATGTACCCCGCCTTCGCGATGAAAATGGATCCCCCCGAAGCCGCCAAGCACATCTTCTACGAGGTCCGTCCGGGTTGGACCGATCAGGTTTCGCCGGGCGATATCGTGTTGGCCGGCAAGAACTTCGGACTCGGCTCGTCGCGCCCGGTCGCGTCCCTGTTCACCGAGCTCGGCGTCGCCGGCCTGGTCGCCGAGGAATTCAATTCGCTGTTCTTCCGCAACGCCGTCAACGCCGGACTGCCGGCGATTACGGTGCCCGACGCCACAGCCGTGTTCAGCGAGGGCGATACGGGAACCTTCAACCTGAGCGAGGCCAGCTGGCGCAATGACAGCAGCGGCGAGTCGGGCACGGTGCCCAGGCTGCCCGAGCTGATTCTCGAGATCATCGAAAGCGGTGGCGTCATGCACCGACTCGCGGCGCACGGATATCTGCCCGCCGAACTCGGCGACCTGCTGCGCTCGAGCGCGGTCGCCATGCGCGGTGCGGGAAGCGGCGCGTGATGGCAGTACTGGGGAAGCTCCTGCGCGGCGTGCGCGCCGGCACACACCGAGGCCCGCTGTCCGGTGCTGACTTTGCTGCGCCCGAATCCATCACGGTCACCAGCACGGCGTTCGCCGACGGCGCCGCGATGCCGTCATCCAGTGCGGGAAAGGGTGTGGGTGACAACACCTCGCCGCCGTTGCACTGGGACGGGCTGCCGCCCGGGACCCGGCGGACGGTGCTCATCATCGACGACGTCGATGTTCCGCTCCCCCGCCCGCTGTTGCACACGGTCGCCGTGATCGAGCCGACGCTAGACCGGGTCGCGGAAGGCGCAATGCAGCCGGGGACGGCGGGGATCCGGTTCATCCGTGCCGATCTAGGTCATCACGGCTATGCCGGCCCGCGACCGATTCCCGGCCACGGCCCGCACCGCTACCGCTTTCACGTGTTCGCGATCGACGCGGCGATTCCGGACGACATCGCCACCGCCAAGGTCCTGCTGGCCGCGATGGCTGGGCATGTGCTGGCCCGCGGCACACTCACCGGTACCTACGAACGCTAGGCCCGAGCGGCGCTCGCATACCAACTGACCTGCGGTTGGCAGTAACTGGCAGCGCCTGGCGTCGATCTGGCAGTGCCTTTTGAGCAACGTCGACGGTATCGGTAACGCCAGCAGAAAGGAACGTTATGTCCGCCACCACTCTTGACCGCACAGGTACTCGCGACGGATTTCTACGCCTCGCGATGCGCGCCGACGCCATTATCAGCGGCCTAGTCGGCCTGGCCGGCCTTCCGCTGGCCGGCTACCTGGCCAACGTGTCCGGAACCACGAAGGCGTTCGAGTACGGCATGGCCGCGTTCTTGATCAGTTACGGCGTCCTCGTGTTCGGGCTGGCGGCTCTCCCGTCGGTGCGCCGCGCCGGCATGGCCGTCGTGCTCGGCAACCTGCTCTACACCGCGGCCGCCGTCGTTCTGGTGCTCGCCGATGTCTTCCCGTTGACCGCCACCGGCGTGGTCCTTACCCTGGGCTCTGGCATCTACACGCTGCTCTTCGCGGAGCTGCAGTACCAAGGCTGGCGCCGCGCGCGGACATAAGCCGCCAATGCTCTGGCCCGCTCGGTAATTCCGGGCGGGCTTCGAGCTAGTCTTCGGGCACCTCGCGGTCGATCTCATCGAGCCAGATGCGCGCGGACATGTCCGACGGGGCGCGCCAGTCACCACGCGGCGAGAGCGCACCACCATGAGACACCTTGGGACCGTTGGGCAATGCCGAACGTTTGAATTGGCTGAACGAGTAGAACCGCTGCACGAAGATCTGCAGCCAGTGCCGGATCTCCTTGAGCGGATAGGAAGGTCGCTTGTCCTCGGGGAATCCGGCCGGCCAGTTGCCCAGCTCGGGATCGTTCCACGCGTGCCAGGCCAGGAACGCGATCTTGGACGGCCGGAATCCGTAACGCAGTACATAGAACAGCGAAAAGTCTTGCAGGGCATACGGTCCGACTTTGGCCTCGCTGCTCTGCAGCTCCTCTTCCTCACCGGTCGGGATCAGTTCGGGGGTGATCTCGGTGTCGAGCACCGACTGCAGCACCTCGTCCACGTCGGACTCGAACTGCCCCGACGAGATCACCCAGCGGATCAGATGCTGGATCAGCGTCTTGGGGACGCCGGCATTGACGTTGTAATGCGACATCTGGTCGCCGACACCGTATGTCGACCAGCCCAGGCCCAGCTCGGAGAGATCGCCGGTGCCCAGCACGATCCCGCCGCGCTGATTGGCCAGCCGGAACAGGTAATCGGTGCGCAGGCCGGCCTGGACGTTCTCGAATGTGACGTCGTAGAGCTTCTCGCCCCGGGCGAACGGATGATCCATCTCCTTGAGCATCAGCTGCGCGGTGTCGCGAATATCGATCTCGGAGAAGGTCACACCGAGCGCGCGGCTCAGCTCGATCGCATTGCGCTTGGTGCGCTCGCCCGTCGCAAAACCCGGCAGCGTGAACGCCAGAATGTCGCTGCGCGGCCGGTTTTCGCGGTCCATCGCGTGCGCGGCGACGATCAGCGCGTGCGTCGAGTCCAGTCCGCCGGAAATCCCGATGACGACCTTGGGATAGTTCAGCGCACGCAGCCGCTGCTCGAGCCCGGACACCTGGATGTTGTAGGCCTCGTAGCAATCCTGTTGCAGTCGTTGCGGATCGGCCGGCACGAACGGGAAGCGCTCGACCTCGCGTCGTAGTCCGATGTCACCGGCGGGCGGGTCGAGTTGAAACTCGATGCGCCGGAACGACTCCGCCAACGGCCGGTGATGGCGCCGGTTGTCGTCGAAGGTGCCCATCCGCAGCCGCTCCGAGCGCAGCAGCCCGGTGTCGACGTCGGCCACCGAACGACGCTCCCCCTTGGGGAAGCGCTCGGATTCGGCCAGCAGCACACCGTTCTCGAAGATCATGGTCTGCCCGTCCCAGGCCAGATCGGTCGTCGATTCGCCTTCCCCCGCGGCGGCATAGACGTAGGCGGCCAGGCATCGCGACGATGCCGAGCGGGCCAGCAGTTGACGGTCCTCGGCCCGCCCGATCGTGATCGGGCTGCCGGACAGGTTCGCCAGCACCGTGGCACCGGCCAGCGCCGCTTCCGCACTGGGCGGAATCGGCACGAACATGTCTTCGCAGATTTCGACGTGCAGCACGAAATCGGGAAGGTCAGCCGCTTCGAAGAGCAGATCGGGGCCGAAGGGCGCCTCGATGTCGCCGATGCGGATGATGCCGTGTTCGTCGTCGCCGGGCGCGATCTGGCGGTGCTCGTAGAACTCCCGATAAGTGGGCAGATACGACTTGGGCGCCACCCCGAGCACCACGCCGCGGTGGATGACGACGGCGGTGTTGTAGATCCGCTGCCGGTAACGCAGCGGGGCGCCGACCACCAAGACGGGCAGCAGATCGGCGGATGCGGCGACAACATCCAACAGCGCCGTTTCGACGTCGTCGAGCAATAGGTCTTGCAGAACGATGTCCTCGATCGAGTAGCCGGACAGCGTCAACTCAGGGAAGACGGCCAGCGCGACACCCTCGTCGTGGCACTCGCCGGCCAACCGCAACACCGATGCAGCATTGGCCGCCGGATCGCCGAGCGTGGTGTGGTGCGTGCACGCGGCAACTCGGACAAAACCCTGGCTGTAGCTGTTGTAAAAGTCCATCGCCCTTCCATTGTCGCCTGTTCTGTGTTCATGAGCACTCGCCGGGTATCACCCCAGCGTGAGTGATATTGCCGTCTTACTGGGTGACGGTCCGCTGGCCGATTTGGTCCGGCGCGCACGTAATTCACCGGCCTGGTCGAATCCGCCTGCGACAGCACACGTCCCGATCTGGTGGCGCCGATTGCGCCCGCGAAGGGCAGGTACACGGCTCCGCTAACGGTGCCGAAGGAAGTTTGCTAACTCCCGAGCGCCCGGACGGCCAAGGCTAATTACACAGGCTCGCGGGCAACCCTGCGACTTCGAGTAGCTCCGCCTGCGTCATGCGTGCTGCGACCCAGTGTTTTAACCTGGAAATTCTTCTAGTTTTCTAAGGAACTTTGCGCTCTACCACTGTTACGGTCTCGTTAATCGCTGGTAGTGGCCGTGTTCTGTACAAGGAGGGTTGGGCTTATGTCGTTTGTGTCGGTGGATCCGGAATTGGTGTTGGGAGCGGCACAGGATTTGGCTCGGGTCGAGTCGGGGTTTGGCACGGCGGGTGCCAGTGCGGCAGTAGCGACCACGGGGGTAGTGGGTGCCGGCAGCGATGGCGTGTCGGCGCTGATTGCGGAGCAGTTGAACGCCCATGGTCAGGGGTATCAGGAGCTGCATGCGCTGGCCAGGACTGGTCAGCAGCGGGTTGCGGCCTCGATGCGGTCCTCGGCGCTGGCGTATAGCGATGCCGAAGTGGCCAATGCGGAGTTGGAGGGATTGGCCAACGAGTTCAGTGTGGGGCCCCAGTCGTCGTCGGAGCGTCCGTGGTTTGGTGACGGCTTGGATGCCACGACACCGGGGGGTCGTGGCGGCGATGCCGGAATTCTGTGGGGTAACGGCGGTAAGGGCGCCCCGGGTGGACCGGGTCAAGCCGGTGGTGCTGGCGGGGATGCGGGGTGGTTCGGTGCTGGCGGCACTGGTGGCGTTGGCGGGGCCGGGGTTGCGGGTACCGCGACGACGATTGCCGGTGCTGGCGGTGCCGGCGGTGCTGGCGGTGCGGCGGTCTTCGGGACCGGGGGTGTTGGCGGTGCTGGCGGCGCCGGAAGCGCGGCGGCTGCAGGGGTAGCCGGCAGTGGAGTGTCGGGGATTGCGACTCCCGGGTCTGCTGGTGGGGCCGGCGGGGCTGGTGGGG
>NZ_BFCH01000024.1 GCF_003112775.1 Mycobacterium montefiorense
AACACACCTGCGCCCCACTATCACGCAGAATCGACTCAACCCGCTTCTGCGGATACCCCGGGTCAATCGGAACATACGTAGCGCCCACCCGCAGAATCGCCCAAATACCCACCACCATCTCCACCGAACGCGCCGTCATCAACGCCACCGGTTCCCCCGGCCTCACACCCAAATCCAGCAATCGCACCGCCATCGACTCCGCACGCGCATGCAACTGCGCATACGTCAACACCTCATCCCGAAACCGCACCGCCACCCGCCGCGCAAACCTCCCCACACACCCCTCAAACAACCCAAACAACGAACCATCCCTCGGATACACCGACAACTCATAAACACCAAAGCCGGCGCCGGCGGGGAGCCATGCGAGCATCCGAAGCGGCTTCCCCGGATCAAGCACGATGTCCGACACAAGGCGCAGGAACGACTCCCCCATGCGCAGGATGGTGCTCTCGCGAAACAGCGCAGTGGCGTAGGTAAATGACAGTTGTATCTCGTCGGAGCACTCGAACACCTCGACCGTCAAGTCGACCTTGGCAGACGCGTTCGGCAGCGAATACGGCGCAATGCGAAGGCCTTCGATTTCCAGCACAGCGGGGCCCGTCGATTGATACGCAAAGATTGTGTCGAACAGAGGATTTCGTGACGGATCCCGTTCGCCTTGGAACGAATGGACCATCCGCTCGAATGGGTAATCCTGATGCTCGAAGGCTGATAATGCTTCCGCCTTCACGGAGTGAAGGTAATCCGCGAAAGCCACGCCGGGCGCAGGGCGCGTTCTCAAAGGCACCATGTTGACGAACATCCCAGCAATCGACTGCACGTCAGCGTGCATCCGGTTGGCGACCGGAATTCCAACTATCAGATCTTCTTGCCCCGAATACTTGTGCAGCAGAACGGTGTACGCCGCGAAGAGCGGCGTGAATAGCGTCGTATGGTGTGCCTTCGCCAGGTCACGAAGCCGACTCGTCTGTTCGACATCCAGCCGAATCGTTACCGTGTGACCGTCGAAGTTCGTCTCGGAAGGGCGAGGATGATCGAGCGGCAGCTCCAACACCGGCAACGGCCCGCGCAGCCGCTCAACCCAGTGTTGCTCTTGCGCTCGATAACGCCCCTCCTCCCATTCGCGCTGCTGCCACAGGGTGTAGTCCGTGTACTGCAAGGGACGCGGATCGAGCGGCTCGTCTCGATAGAGCTGACCTATCTCGTGCATGAACAGGGTTTCCGTGACACCGTCCGAGACAATGTGATGATTCGCCACCACGAGCACGTGCCGCTGGTGACCCAGGGTCAACAAGCAGGCGCGGAAGAGGGGTGGCGAGGCCAGGTCGTAAGCCTCGCGCAGTCGTGACACGACGGTGGGGACATCGGACTCCGTACCTTGCGCACACACCAGACGAAAGTCGGCTCGACTCGCAACGGTCTTGACCGGAAGACCGTCTCGGAGCACGAAAGCGCTGCGAAACGCTTCGTGTCGCTGAACGACCTCCCGAAGGGCCTGTTCGAGTTTCTCGATGTCGAGCGGTCCTTCGATGAGCATTGGAAAAACGTTGTGGTATCCGTGATTTCGCTTCGTTGCGTGCTGGTGTGCGTACACCATGCGCTCGGCAAAGCTCAGCGGATAGTGCGCGCGTTTCGGGTTGCGCGCGACGCGGGTGCGGCGCCGATGCGGGGCTCTAGACGGGCCGGATAGCTGCGCGGCCAGGGCGGCGATCGTGGGATGCTCGAAGATCTCACGCAACGGGACCGGTACCTCTAATGCCTGCTCTAGCCGACTAGACAGGATCGCCGCGGTTAAGGAATGCCCACCATATTCGAAGAAGCTTCGGTGAACTTCCACGACCGAGAGACCCAGTATTTCCCGCCAAACTGCAGCCACCGTCCTCTCGATCTCGGTTATCGGCGGATGCTCGGCTTCTTCCTTAACGACTTCCGGGACAGTCGATTCCAAGCGGCGGCGATCGATCTTGCCGTTGACATCTAAGGGAAGCGCCTCCACCACGAATAGGGAGTTCGGAACCATGTAGCCGGGCAAGTGCCGCTTGGCGTCGGCAATGAGCTCGTCCGGCGTGAATGAAGCATCGTCGACACGAGTACAAAACGCCTGCAAGCTCTTATCGCCCTGCGCATCCACCCGAACGATTACTGCCGCCTCCTGCACCCACGGGTGACTTTGGAGCACGGCCTCGATTTCCTCTGGCTCGATCCGCATGCCGCGGATCTTCACTTGCCGATCCTTGCGGCCGACGAATTCGATGGCGCCGTCGTCGTGCCACTTCGCGATGTCGCCGGTTCGATAGAACCTTTCGCCGGCGATGATTACGAATTTCTGTGCGGTCAGAGCCTCGTCCAGGTACCCCGCCACGAGGCCGTCTCCCGCGATGCACAGTTCACCCACGACACCCACGGGCACAGGCGACCGGCCGTTCAAGATGGCGCCCCGAGCATTCGATAGCGGGTATCCGATGGGAACGTTCGTCGCGTCCGCTGCCACATCGTCAACTGGGTAGTACGTCGTGAAGATGGTTGCTTCTGTGGGGCCGTAGCCATTCTGCAATTTGCCGCGGCCGAGTCGAGCTAGGGCTTTCCGCATGTGGTCGGCAGATGCGCGATCGCCGCCAGTCAGTATTTGGCGTAAACCACCCAGAGCGCTGAGCTTCTCGTCGACCATGGCGTTGAACAAGGCGGGCGTCATGAACGCGACGGATATGCGTTCGCCGTCAAGCAGCGCTGCGATGCGACTCAAGTCGCCGCGCGAGTCGCTGTCCGCTACCACCAAAGTCGCGCCGTTGAGTAACGCGCCGAACACCTCCAGCATTGATACGTCAAAGGTGGGAGTCGCCAGTTGGAGCATGCGGTCCGACGGACGAATTGCGAGGTGGTTGGTATCAACGACGGTTCTAACGACGTTGAAGTGCCGCATCAGGGTGCCCTTTGGATTGCCGGTAGAACCGGACGTGAACAGCACGCACGCGATTGCAGCCGGGTCGCGTTCGAGTTGCGGCCGCAGGTCTCCGGGATATCGCGCGGCAAGGCCGAGCTCGATGATCTCGTCATCTAGATCTTCGCCCGGAAGATCCTGTGCAACAACTAATTTAGCCTTACTTGCTCGCAACATATACGCGATCCGCGCTGCGGGTACATCCGGCGAGATAGGCAGATATACGCACCCGGCCTTGAGGATGCCCAACGAGCCAGCCACCGTGTCGAGTGACGGATGCGACCAGAGCGCGATCACGTCGCCGGTGTCTGCGCCATGCGCGAGTAACATGTTCGCGACCCGGTTGGCGCGCGTGTCGAGTTCCCTGTAATCGAGGGTCTCATTCCGATAGCGAATCGCTGGATGATTCGGTGACCGAGCCACTTGCTCTTCGAAGAGAGCGTTGATTGTCTTCCACGGGTATGGGCTGGCCGGCGGGCTGAAGGAAGCGACGCGATTCCGCTCATCGACCGAGAGAATGTCGATGTCCGCCAGCAGGGCATCTGGTGAACTCACGAGCGCATCGAGCACGGCGCCATAGTGTTTCGCCATTCGCGTGATGGTCGGGGATCGATAAATGGAGGTGGCGAACTCGATCGAGAAACTCAGTTGATCGTCTATCTCCAGCAGCCCGAAGGTGAGATCGACCTCTGCCTTTTTATGGATGAATTGCCTGGGCGCTACCTCGAGCCCGTCGTAAGTGTCTGTTTGTAGGCATTGATGAAAGAACAGGACATCGTAAAGCGCGTTGCGGCTCGGATCCCGCGGCGGTCGCAGCTTCTCTACGAGGTAACGCACGTCGTACGACGAGTGCCGTCGCGACTCGCACAGATCTTCGCTGACCTCGGTCATCAAAGTGCGAACGGTCTTGTCCGGATGAGTATTTGCTCGAATCGCCAAGGTGTTCATGAACATGCCGACAACCTCTGCCATGTCATCGCAACACCGGGCCTCGTCTGGCATGCCGATAACGAGGTCCTCTTGAAAGCTGTATTTTGCCAAGAGAACAAATACGGCCGTCAGAGCTATGTCACGCAATGGCACTTGATGTGATGTCGCGAAGGCACGCAACGTCTTGGTCCGTTCGTTGCCCATCGGAAAGTGCCGAATCGTTCCGCGAAAGTCGAAGACAGCGGGCCGTCGGTGATCGTCTAGCAGTTGCAAGACTGGAAGTTCGCCCGCAAACTTCGAGAGCCAGAATTCCTCGTCCGCCCGCCATTGGCCGGCGGCCGCCGAGGGCTCCACCTGCCTGTGTAGCTGCGCGGTGTATGAGCTGCCGATCTCCGGTAGGGGTAGATCGTGATACAGCGCAAACAGATCCCGAACGAGGATGTCCTCCGACCGAAGGTCGCAGACGATGTGATGGATGTCCATCACGAGGACGTACGAGGGTTCGAGCTTTGCGTGATCGGACACACGGATAAGAGCCGCTCTCAGTAAGGGTGCGTGCTCCAGCGCGAACGGCCCGATGAATTGGGTGATTGTCTTCGAAACGTCTTTCACTGCTACGTTTTCGAGGTAGACCAACTCGAACGACGAAACGTCGTGAATCACGTGCGTCGGCTCGGCGCCCCCCAGCGAAAAAGTCGCACGGAGTTGTTCGTGACGTTTCAACAACTGCAGGAGTGCCTTTTCTAGCCGCCGGGGGTCGACATTGCCGCGCAGAGTCCGAACGACGGGTGCGTTGTAGGCGGTGCTCAAGGGATTCAGTCGGTGGATGATCCACAATCGCTGTTGCGCAGGCGCGAGGGGATACTCGTCGATCGTCGCCACGTTAAGACAACTCCGATGCGGCGTCCTTGAAGCATGCTCGAATTCGGGGGACGTCCACTGCACAACTCGTACGAAATGCGCAAACCAATGTCTCGGAGCACACGCTGGTGATGGCATTCAGGAGGGTTTGAATAGGCAGGGGCTGCGGGTGCACCCAGCTTGTCTCCACGACGGACTCCACAGAGGATTCATCCGTGTAACCGAGGATGTTGAACATCAATATGTCGAGATTTTCGAAATCTTCGCCGACATCCATGAGTCGTGCGATGTCGGACCATTGGGCCTGTGCGGCCGGTTCCGTTGCCAGGTGAAGAAAGTTCACGTTGTGCCGCTTCACGAACTCGAGTCGATCGAGGATTGATTGTGTGATCTCCGGTAGGGGCATTCGTGCATTCACGAATAGAGGGATCATGTCGGTGAGTTCGCCCACGGTGTCGTAATATCGCTGGTCTTCGAACTGGCGACCCTCCGTCACGAACAACAGCGGCAGCTGGTCCATCTGCAGATAGCGTTGAAGGCCCTTCACGTGAACGGCGAGCGCGATCTCCCAAGGGTGCTCCAGTTGCCACGTAGTGCTCAATGGCAGCACGATGTTGAAGTTGGTGGATGAAGGCGATCCCGTTGTCGTTACCAGATGCTTCATCTTTTGTTTCGCTTCGTAGAATTCTTTGAGTCGGAACAACCGCACGATGTCGCGTGCTTCCACCCCTTGCGGACCACGAGCCAGGCGGTGCACATAGTCCTCGAATGATGGCGCCTCGGTGTGTAACGGTTGCCCTTGTAGCAAGGCATCGTAATGCCGAACCAACTGTCGCGACAGGACCTCCTTGGTAACCCTGTCGAAGATGACATGGCTCATGATCCAGACCAGGAAGTATTTGTTTCCGTCGACCACTGCTATGACCAATTGATGGAGTATTTTCGCACCCTTGTATACCCGCGTGGTGAGGCTCTCGAGCAGCGCTTGCATCGAGAATTCAGGCTCGGCGCACTCGCTGATGTTGATCACCGGGATCAGCGGCACCTCGTCCGCGCGGTAGTCGTATTCGCGCCACGCATGACTTCCGCCCGATTCAACCGGCACGCTCCGAAGTAACCCGTGCTGCGCGATCACAGCTCCGTAGGCCTTCTGGAGGGCGGGAAGATCTAATACGCGTTCTAGTGGCTCTATGGCTAACGAGGCGGGAGTCCCGAAGCCAATTTGCAATTTTTGCATTGCGCTCATTGGGTAATCTTTAATCACGGGTGCGCCCATGATGATTCCGTTATTGATGGCGAACGAGTCGTTCAGAACGCGCGCGACGTCACCGTCGACATTCATCCCGGGCTGCAAGACCAAATCGGCGTCTCGTGGGCCGGCTGAAACGATGGTTGGCTCGGATGTCTCTTTCAGCAGCTTGTCGATGGTCTGACAGTGCAGGATGTCCCGCGCCGTCACGTTGTACCCCGCTCGCCGCAATTTCGAAGCCAAGGTCATCGCGGTGATCGAGTTGCCCCCCAGGTCTGAGAAACCGTCGTCCGGTCCCACCTCGGGCACACGGAGTACCGCCGCGAAAATCTGATGCACCACCTCCTCACGCTCTGTGCCATTTCTCGACAAAGGTTGGGGTGGTGTTGGTGTGGGGGTGTGTGTGGTGAGTTGGTGGCGGTCGATTTTTCCGTTGCGAGTCAGTGGTAGATGCTCGATGAAGACCAGGTGATCGGGGACCATGTAATGCGGCAGCGTGTCACGCAGGTGAGCCTTTAGTGCCGTGTCATCAACAGGTTCAAGCGACGTGTAATAAGCGACCAGACGATCACCGGACACCACCACAGCGCACTGCCCAACAAGTGAGTGCTCAAGCAGTCGCGCTTCGATCTCACCGGGCTCGATACGAAATCCCCTGAGCTTGATCTGCTCATCAACACGCCCGACGTAGAGCAGGTCCCCGCTTTCCTGCCACTTCACCAGATCCCCGGACTTGTACATGACAGCACCAGCAACCCACGGGTCGGGCACAAACCGCTGACAAGTAAGCCGGGGATCCCCCCAATACCCC
>NZ_BFCH01000025.1 GCF_003112775.1 Mycobacterium montefiorense
ACGCAACCACCCATCCAACACAAACAACGCCGCCCCCGGCACCGGAACCCCAATCGGCGGCACCCCCGATTTCGGTGTCAACGGTGCACTGATGGCCACACACATCGTGGTCTCAGTCGGGCCATAGGCGTTGACCATCACCCGGCCAGGCGCCCACCGATCCACCACCTCAGGCGGGCAGGCTTCACCAGCGATCACCAACGCCACCGATTCCAAACCCTGCGCCGACAACGCCGCGACCGCCGACGGTGTCTGACTCAACACCGTGACCTGCTCAGCCACCAACAACGCGTGGAAATCCTGCGGCGAACGCGTCACGTCTTCGGGCACAACGACTACCCGCCCACCACGCAGCAAGGCACCCCAGATCTCCCACACCGAAACGTCGAAGCTATACGAGTGCCACTGCGACCACACACCCTCACGCGGGAGTCTGGTATCCAGCGAGTCGATCAGGTCGGTGACGTTGCGGTGCGCAATCCCAACACCTTTAGGCACACCGGTAGTGCCCGAGGTGTAAATGATGTACGCAATATCGTCAGGATCAGGACCGGGCACCACCGCGGTGGTGGGT
>NZ_BFCH01000026.1 GCF_003112775.1 Mycobacterium montefiorense
CACCGCCAACACGGCCTGATACCTCTGCTCGGCCACGCTCAACTCCCTCATCTAGGGAGTGTCAAGGATCAACCGAAGTAACTGTCAACCATCAGCCGAAACACTGTCAGCCATCACCCGAAGACGAAATGTCAAGCATCAGCCGAGCTAATACAAACTGACCTGTGCCCCCGGCAGGATTCGAACCTGCGACACCGGCTTTAGGAGAGCCGTGCTCTATCCCCTGAGCTACGAGGGCGGACGGGCCTGAGCTTACCGTGACGGCAGGCCCAGGCCCGACGGCCGCGTCAGCGCAGTTCCGCGATCACTTTCGAGAAGTTGGCGATGTTGTTGTCCTGCACGGTGAAGGACGACACACCGTACTTTTCCCGGTATGCGAGCAACGTGTCGGCGATCTCACGAGGAGATCCGCTGAGCACCGAGGGCTGCGACAGGATCTGCTCATCGGTGAGCTCTGGCGCGTAGCTGCGGGTCAGCTTCAGGTCGGGCTCGGTCTCGCCATCGCGTGGCATCGCCGTGATCGCCAGATTCAGCTCGAGTGTGTCGAACCGATCGCCGGCGGCGCTACGGACGAAGTCGACACGTTCGGCGAACGGGTCCTCGACGTCGCGGACCTTGGAGCCGGTCAACCCGATGATGGCGGCGTTGTGGGCCGCGATGGTCAGCACGCGGTCGCCATTGCCGGCGATGATCAGCGGCGTCGACGGGTGGTGCTCCTTCAGATACTTCGTCATGTGTTCGAGGTAGTCGACCCGGGCGCCGGCGCTGGGATAGGGGATCTCCGCGGCCTCGAACTCTTCCCGGACGTAGCCCGTGCCGAGCCCGATTTCGAGGCGGCCGTCGCTGAGCAGATCCAGCGCTTGCATGTCCCGGCTGAGCAGGGCCGGCTTGTAGAACGCGGAGTTGAGCACATACATGCTCAGCCGCAGCGTCGTGGTGACCATCGCGACCGCGGTAAGGGTCGGAAAAGGCGCCGCGGCACCCAAATGGTCGGGCACACAAAGAATGTCGAAGCCGGCGTCTTCAGCGCGCTTGGCCTTATCGAGCAGTGCCTCGCGTGATTTGAAGAACCGCATGCTCATGCCAAATCGAAAATCCTTGGCCACCAACAACCTCCGTTAAATGAGTTAGGAATAGTTACCAGGAGCGAGCCGCGGTCGCCAAACCCCGAACCAGGGCAGCGGTGACCGACGACAAGCCATCCGAACCCGGCAGCGGGCTGCGCGGGCTCAAACCCCTGACACGAACCGACAATTCGAGCTGTGTGCCGCCGTCGCGTGCCCGGTTGACCGGGTTGTCAGGATGTAACCCCCGCAGTTCGAGCGGGATGTCGTCAAGGTCGGTGACGACCTGATAGCCGCTCAACTGAATGTGCTGGGCGAGATGGGCCGCCAGCGTGCGATTGCGGCCCCCCGCCAGTAGTTGTGTACTGCGCCCGATGCGTCCATATCCGTGCAGCGAGACCGCGACGTCGACATGGTCGAGGAACTCGGCGAGTCGTCCCGACTCGGCGGGGTCGAATCGTGCCGACGGCAGGTGATGCGGGTAGTGGTCGGGATGGCGCAACAGGTATACCGACGCGCCGGCGGCCTCGGCCGCGCGTTCGGCGATGACGTCTGTCATCCCTTCCAGTCCGCCGCCATGGATGGCCAAAAAGCCGAACCGGGACCGCAGCTGACTGGCTTCGACCACCCCAGGCTGGCGCAGCAACTCCGAAAGTGACTGTGGCCCAGGCCCGTACGCAGTTCTCGCGAATGCCGGGCGAGGCCAGTGCGTGGGGTCCCAGCGCCGTAAGAAGTCGATCCAGCGTTGCGGGAGCCCGTGCTGGACGGCGCCGTCGATGATCGTTGGCAGATAGCCCGGCCGCGGCGGACCCGGGGTCACCCGGCGGTCGATGTAGACCCAGGCCGGCGCCGGGCCGTCGTCGGTGTGCACGGTCAACTCGTCCCGCCGGTAGCGCACCGGAACGCCCTCGGCGCTGTCCAGCGCGGCCAGGTCGTGGTCGGAGAGTTGCCAAACGACCCCGTGTACCTGATTGCCGGTGAACGGTTCGACCGTCGCCACGCCGCGCTGGTTGATCAGCCAATCGTGATCGGCCAGTATCGCCGGCCGTGGATCAACGGCGTCGGGACAGCGCCGCGCCATCTGCCTAACGCACAGGTTCGACCCATATGCGAAGTAGGGGTGCCGGCGCGCCTGCATTCAGTGGCTCACCGTCAGACAAATTGGCACTAGGTGAGCCTAGATGCTTCGTATAGCTATGTAAAACCTGGTCCGCCCGAAATGCCGAAGATCGGCCGAACCTCGCACCCGGAGGCTACGGGCAGTAGGTCGCAACGGCGAGGTTCACCATGGCGGTGGTGTCGCCGAAATTGATGCCGCGCGGGCCCAGGGTGTTGTGGACGTCGTCCGCAATCTGTTGTGACGACCAGCCATTCCACCGATCGGCACAAATGTGGTGTGCCATCAGGATGATGTCGCCGTCGTCCCCGGCTGGCCAGGTGAATCCTTGGGCGCGCATCTTGACCAGGAATCCGTCATCAACGGCGTCGGCGGCAGCAACCGACGCGGTCGCCAGCAGCGCGGCGCCGACCATCAGGGGGGCGGTAAGTCTGGCCAGCCAGAGGGGTGAAGGCATTTGACGCGTTTCCCTTCCGTCTTGGGGTGAAGGCCGCGTCAGTCTGCGAGTCGAAAACGGCGCAGAGATGAAGAACAGAGAAAGCCTGAAGAAACATATCGACCGACTAAATAGTGTGGGCGTCAGGACCCTTTTACGGTCAGATAAATCAGCACCACGTTCAGCACGCTCACCAGTGCCGCGACCGCCCAGCCAATTACCGTCGTGATCGGGTGGTTGGTGTCGCTGCCCATCAACTTGCGATTGCTGGTGAGTCGGACCAGCGGCAGCACCGCGAACGGAATTCCAAAGGACAACACCACTTGTGAGAGCACCAGGGAGCGGGTCGGGTCGAGGCCGAACGCCAGGATCGCGACGGCCGGGCACAGGGTGGCCAGACGGCGCACCATCATCGGTACCGATCGATGCAGCAGACCCTGCATGATCATCGCGCCGGCGTAGGCGCCCACCGACGATGACGCCAAGCCGGATGCGAGCAGTCCGATGGCGAAGAGCAAGGCGATCACCGGGCCCAACGTGGTGTGGATCGCGCTGTAGGCGTCGTCGATCGACGCGACGTCGTCGTGGCCCTGCAGGTTGATCGCGGCGACGAGCAGCATCGCTGCATTCACCGTTCCGGCGACGGCCATCGCCAGCACCACGTCCACCCGAGTCACCCGCAGCAGCCAGCGTCGTTGGGGGCCGGGCTCGGGGTGTCCGTGCCGATCCAGCACCAGACCCGAGTGCATGTACACCGCGTGCGGCATCACGGTGGCGCCGAGGATGGCGGCGGCTAGCAACACGGTTTCCGCACCCTGGAATCGCGGCACCAATCCGCCGAGCACGGCGCCCGGCGGTGGCGTGGCGACGAAGAAACTGGCCGCGAAGCCGATCGCGATGATCAGCAGCAAGCCCGTGATGACGCGCTCGAAAAGGATCTGCCCCCGGCGGTCTTTGATCGTCAGCAGCAGCAACGACACCACCCCGGTGATGACCCCACCGAGTGGCAGGGGCAGACCGAACAGGATCCGCAGCGCAATCGCCCCACCAATGACTTCGGCGACATCGGTTGCTATCGCGACGATTTCAGCTTGCACCCAGAAGGTCAGCCGCAGCGGACGGCTCATCTCCCTGCCGATCGCCGAGGGCAACGAGCGTCCGGTTACCAGGCCGAGTTTTGCCGAAAGGTACTGCACCAAGCCGGCCATCACATTGGCCGCGACGATCACCCACAGCAGCAGGTAACCGAATTGCGCGCCGGAGCTGACGTTGGCCGCGACGTTTCCCGGATCGACATAGGCGATCGCGGCGACGAATGCCGGCCCGAGCAGATACCAGCTTGTCTTGAACGAAGCCCTGGTCTCCTGCGCCAACTGACCGACCTTCGCTGTGTGCGTATTCCCGAATAAAAAAGTTAGGTTAGCCGATATCCGCCTGCCGGCGAAGGGTGGGCCTGCCCTAGGTGGCGCCGATGCTCCCGCCGCCGTCCACCCGAATGATCTGGCCGGTGATGTAGCCGGCGTCCTCGTGCAACAACATGCAGATCACGTGGGCGATTTCGGCAGTGGTACCGACGCGGTTCATCGGGATGTCCTTGAGAACCAGCGCCTCGCGCGCCGACCCAACCGGGCTGCGTTCCCGGTACATCTCGGTTTCTATCGGCCCCGGGGCTACCGCATTGACGGTGATGCCCGATGACGCGAGCTCACCGGCCCAGATGCGGGTTGCGGTTTCCAATGCGCCCTTCGCGGCGGCATACGGCGTCCGTTCGTCGACGCCGGTCGTCGTCAAGCTGGAGACGTTGACGATGCGGTCCCACCCCGCCTCGACCATGCCGGGCAGCACGGCCTGGACCACCTGCACCGCGGTGCGCACATTCATGTCGTAGGTGAGGAAGAGATCATCGAGATCGACCGACCCGATGTGGCCGAACCGGGCCAAGCCAACGTTGTTTACCACCGCGTCGACCCCGCCGTCGGCGACGATCGTGTCCAGCGCTGCCGCGGTGGCCTCGCGATCAGCCAGGTCGACCTCAACGAATTGGCCGGCAAAGTCCGGCGGTGCGCTGCGCGCGAGCCCAATCGGCTGGTAGCCGTCGGCGGCCAGGCGATCTACGACCGCACGGCCAATTCCCTTTGACGCCCCGGTGACCAGCACTCGCCGCTTCGACATCGCCTTCCCCTTTCGCGTTCGCAGATGCGATCGATTAGGGGAACGCCAAAACGCCCGCGTTTCATGCCATGCGCTCGATCACTCGGGCAGGTAGAGCCCCTTCCCGGTGACCAGTGGCAGGTCGAGAGTCGTCACGATGCCCGGTGCGGCGGCCACCACCGCCGGGATCGCGTTGACCACCCGCATCGCGGTGGCTACCAGTCCGGCGTGGTTGTGATCGCCCTTGCGGCTGCCCAGGCAGACGTCGACGGCGTAGGACGGTTCGCCGGTGATCTCGATGCGATAGGACCCGCCCTCCTGTGCCGGCTGCGGCCATTCGGGGCACAGGTCCTCGCGGAGCCGGGTGACGTGTTCGAGGACGACGACGGGCTCGCCGTTGACCATGCCGAACACCTCGAACCGGAGCGCCGCCGCGGTGCCCTTGGCGATATGCCCCGAGGCGATGTCGAAGTCCTCGGGCGCCGGCACGCGGATGTACTCCTGAGTGACCGAATCGAGCGAAAGGCCCAGGCCTGCCGCGATTTGCCGGATCACCGATCCCCACGCCAAGCTCAGCACACCGGGCTGCAGCAGCATCGGGAGGTCGTCCATCGGCTTACCGAATCCCATCACGTCGAACATGACGGCGGCGCTGTCGTAGGTCGCGTAGTCGACGATCTCCATGCACCGAATCTGCTGGATGCTCTGACAGGTGCCGGCCAGGGCCAGCGGCAGCAGATCGTTGGCGAAGCCAGGATCGATGCCGTTGACGAACAGGCTCGAATTTCCTTCGCGCGCGGCATCTTCCAGCGGCTTGATGAGCTCCTCCGGGATCACCTCCCACGGATACTGCAAAAAGACTGGGCCGCTTCCGACGATGTTGATGCCGGCCGCCAGGACGCGTCGGTAGTCCTCCAGCGCCTCGGGCAGCCGGTTGTCGGCCAGCGCGTTGTACACCGCACACTGTGGCCCGGTGGCCAGCACGGCATCCAGGTCCGTGCTGGCCAGCACTCCGGTCGAACCTGGAAGTCCGGCAAGTGATGCCGCGTCCTTGCCGGCTTTGGAATCCGATGACACCCAGACGCCGGTGAGCTCGAATTCGGGGTTGGTGATAAGGGCTCTCAGTGCATGGACGCCGACATTGCCGGTGCCCAATTGGACGACGGGGATGGGCATTTCAGGCTCCTTGGTGGTGGTTGGTCACAGGTCCGGGACGGGGATGTCGAGATTCGGGTAGGTGAGACCACCATCGACCTCCAGCGTCTTGCCGGTCAGGAAGTTGCCGGCCGGCGACGCCAAATAGACTGCAGCGGCAGCAATGTCGACCGGATCGCCGAGGCGACGCATGGGTGTCACCTGCTCCATCGGCTTGCGCAGATCGTCGTTGGAGGCCACCACGTCCAGCGCGGAGGTAAGGATCGAGCCGGGTGCGATGGCGTTGACTCGGATGCGTGGGCACAGGTCCAGCGCCGCCGACCGGGTGTAGTGAGACAGCGCGGCTTTGGCGGTGGCATAGGCGGCGAAGCCGCGCCCGGCCAGCCGGCCCATGGTCGAGGTGATGTTGATGATGCTGCCGCCGCCGGAGTGCTCGAGCATTAACGGCACCGCGGCCACGGTCAGCGCGTGGGCGGTGGCGACGTTGAAGGTGAACGCCTCCTTGAGGTCTTTCGTCGAGGTGGTGAGCAGCGTGTTGGGCATGGTGCCCCCGACGTTGTTCACGACGATGTCCAGTTTCCCGAAGGCCTCGACAGCCTGCTCGGCCAGCTTCGCAGTGGCCTCAGGATGTGCCAGGTCTGCGGCGACGATGTGGGCCTTGCGGCCCGTCGCGCGGACCTGTTCAGCGACGGCCTCTAGTTGGGATTCCGTGCGCGAGGCGATGAGAACATCGGCGCCGGCTTCGGCGAATGCCACCGCGATGGCCGCCCCAAGACCGCGGCCGCCACCAGTGATGATGGCGACTTTATCGTCGAGACGGAACCTGTCAAGGATCATTACGGCCTCTCTTCGTTGAGCTGTCGCCCGAAACGGAAGTAAGACTGGCCGTCTCGGATCTCGGCATTTCTGAAACAGGTTCTAGTTTGGCATACGGCCACGGCGAACGGGCGCCCAGATACCGCGATTGGGTAACCGCTGAAAGAATTGCGGGCGAAGTCTGCGAACCCGTCGATGGCCTGCGACGACAGCTGGCAAATTCGCCGACGTTCACCCAGTTGCGGTTGGCTTTGCGGCTGGGGGGAAGATGGCAGCTTGGGGCACCGCGAATAAGCGGCGATTATCTTCTCGTTTTGTACGAAGGATTGAATTGAGAATCAACCGATTTGGCGCCGTCCTGTCCGTTCTGGCTACCGGTGCACTGATGTTGTCGGCGTGCGGCGAGGGCCGCAACGCGAGTGAAGGAAAAACGACAACCGCGACTTCCTCGGTGAAATCAACCTGCCCCGGCGCAACGAAATTGAAGGCAAGCGGGTCAACGGCGCAGGCGAACGCCATGACGCGTTTCGTCAAGGCGTTCGAGCAGGCGTGCCCGGGCCACGCGGTCAACTACACGCCCAACGGGTCGGGCGCGGGAATCAGCGAATTCACGGGCAATCGAACCGATTTCGCCGGGTCGGACTCGACCCTGGCGCCCAGCGAATCCGCCGCCGCGCAGCATCGATGCGGCTCACCGGCGTGGCAACTTCCGGTGGTGTTCGGCCCGATCGCGATCACCTACAACGTCAACGGCCTGACTTCGCTGACTCTCGACGGTCAGACCGCGGCCAAGATTTTCAACGGTGGCATCACCAAGTGGAACGATCTTGCGATCCAGGCGCTTAACCCGGGTGCCAGCTTGCCCGCCGAGCCGATCCAGGTCGTGTTCCGCAGCGACGAGTCGGGGACAACGGACAACTTCCAGAAATATCTCGACGCCGCCTCCAAAGGCGCATGGGGTAGGGGCGCCGGCAAGAAGTTCAACGGCGGTGTCGGGGAGAGCGCTAAGGGCAACGATGGCAGCGCTGCGGCCGTCAAATCCAATGACGGGTCCATCACCTACACCCAGTGGTCGTTCGCCAAGGCGCAACACCTGGACATCGCCAAGATCGTCACGTCGGCGGGTCCGGACCCGGTGGCGATCAGCGCCGACGCGGTGGGCAAGGCAATTGCCGGGGCCTCGATCATCGGGCAGGGCAACGATCTGGCCCTCGACACGACTCCGTTCTATCGGCCGAATCAGCCCGGCGCGTACCCGATCGTGTTGGCGACCTATGAGATTGTGTGCTCCACGTATCCCGATCCCCAGGTCGGTGCTGCTGTAAAGGCGTTTTTGCAGACCACGATCGGTGCTGGCCAGAATGGCTTGGCGGACAACGGATATATCCCGGTTCCGGATGCATTCATGTCGCGGTTGTCGGCTGCCGTCAATGCAATCGCGTGAGCTGACACCGTTTGAATTCCGTGATTGTCACCAGGGGCGGCTTCGTCGGGAGGGCATCCACAACAATTTTGCCGAACGTTAACCTGTTCTTACTGTGGCTTCACGTGCGCGAGGAAGACGGTTGGTTTTGTAAGTTGCGGCAAGAACCGCGGCATTCAATCGTAAAGGTGAGGAACTGAATTGAAACTCAACCGGTTTGGTGGCTTGGTCACAGCGTTGGCTGCTGGAACATTCGTCATCTCGGGATGTGGCAGTGACAACAACGCGACTGGGGGGAGCACGACGACCGGCGCGCCATCGGGGAAGGTGACCTGCGGTGGTACCAAGGCGCTGAAGGCAAGCGGGTCGACCGCCCAGGCCAACGCGATGACGCGCTTTGTCAAGGCATTCGAGCAGGCTTGCCCGGGACAGACGTTGAACTACACGCCCAACGGATCGGGTGCCGGCATCCACGAATTTAACGGCAAGCAAACAGATTTCGGTGGCTCGGACTCGCCGCTTAGCCACGACGAGTATGCGGCTGCGCAACAGCGCTGCGGCTCCCCGGCGTGGAACCTGCCCACCGTGTTCGGCCCGATCGCGGTCACCTTCAACATCAACGCGGTGACGTCGCTGAACCTCGACGGTCCCACCCTGGCCAAGATCTTCAACGGCGGTATCACCACGTGGAACGATCCTGCGATCCAGGCGCTCAATTCCGGTGCGACTTTGCCGGGCGAGCCGATTCACGTGGTATTCCGCAGCGACGAGTCCGGGACGACGGACAACTTCCAGAAATATCTCGACGCCGCTTCCAACGGCGGCTGGGGCAAGGGCGTCGGCAAGAAGTTCAACGGCGGTGTCGGCGAGGGCGCCAAGGGCAACGACGGCACCAGCGCCGCCGTCAAAGCCACCGAGGGCTCCATCACCTACAACGAATGGTCGTTCGCTCAGGCGCAACACCTGAACATGGCCAAGGTCGTCACGTCGGCGGGTCCGGACCCGGTGGCGATCAGCGCCGACTCGGTAGGCAAGACGATTGCCGGAGCCTCGATCATCGGCCAGGGCAACGACCTGGTCCTCGATACGATTTCGTTCTACCGGCCCAGCCAGGCCGGCGCGTACCCAATCGTATTGGCGACGTATGAGATTGTGTGCTCGAAGTATCCCGACTCCCAGGTCGGCCCTGCCGTGAAGGCATTTATGCAGAGCACTATCACTGGCGGTCAGAATGGCTTGGCGGACAACGGATACATTCCGATTCCGGACGCCTTCGGCTCGAGGTTGTCGGCTGCTGTCAACGCCATCTCGTGACCTGAGGTCGTGGTGTCCGAAGGGCTGTGAGTGAGTCCGTCGGGGGCAAAGGCTGCCCTGACAGCCATTGACCCACGCGCAGTGCGGCGCGGCGATCGAATATTTGCCTCGATCGCCGCCGCCGCCGGCTCGACGATCGTGATCGCCATCGTGCTGATCGCGATATTCTTGTTGATTCGCGCCATCCCGGCGTTGCGGGTGAACCACGCGAATTTCTTTACCAGCAACGAATTCGATACCAGCGACGTCGCGAAGTTGGCTTTCGGTATCCACGACTTGCTGATGGTCACTGCGCTGAGTTCGATGACCGCGCTGGTGTTGGCTGTGCCGGTCGCAGTCGGGATCGCGGTGTTCCTAACCCAATACGCGCCGGCGCGACTGGCGCGCCCATTCGCCGCGATGGTTGACCTGCTGGCCGCAGTACCGTCGATCATCTTCGGGCTGTGGGGCATCTTCGTGCTGGCGCCCAAACTCGAGCCGGTAGCCGAGTTCTTGAATCGCAACCTGGACTGGCTCTTTCTGTTCAAGCACGGCAACGTGTCCCTGGCCGGTGGCGGCACCATCTTCACGGCCGGGATCGTGCTTTCGGTGATGATCCTGCCGATCATCACCTCGGTAGCACGAGAAGCATTCCGCCAGACCCCGCGCATCCAGATGGAGGCCGCCCAGGCACTCGGCGCCACGCGATGGGAGGTAGTGCGAATGACCGTGCTGCCCTACGGGCGTAGCGGTGTCGTCGCGGCCTCAATTCTGGGCTTGGGCCGCGCACTCGGCGAAACCGTTGCGGTGTTGATCATCTTGCGCGCGGCCGCCCGCCCGGGCAATTGGTCATTGTTCGACGGCGGCTACACGTTTGCCTCGAAGATCGCCTCCGCGGCGTCCGAATTCAGTGAGCCGTTGCCGACCGGTGCTTACATCTCGGCGGGATTCGCGCTGTTCGTAGTGACGTTCGTGGTCAACGCGGCCGCCCGCGCGATCGCTGGAGGAAAGGTCAACGCATGACCGCCGAAATACTGCGCCTGCCGGTCAAAGCCACGACGTTGCAACCGCTCAGCCTGCGACGGAAGATCAAAAACCACGCTGCGACAATGCTTTTCTTCGCCTCGTTCGGTGTCGCGCTGGTGCCGCTGGTCTGGTTGCTATGGGTGGTGATCGAACGGGGTGGGTATGCCGTCGTCCGGCCGGGTTGGTGGACGCATTCGTTGCGCGGGGTGCTCCCCGAGGAGTTCGCCGGCGGTGTCTACCACGCCCTGTACGGGACGATGGTGCAGGCGGGATTGGCCACTGTGCTGGCGGTGCCGCTGGGTTTGATGACTGCGGTGTATCTGGTGGAATACGGTTCGGGACGGTTGGCGCGGGTGACCACCTTCATGGTCGACGTGCTGGCCGGCGTTCCCTCGATCGTGGCGGCGCTGTTCATCTTCAGTCTGTGGATCGCCACATTGCAGTTCCAGCAGAGTGCGTTGGCCGTGGCGCTGGCGCTGGTGTTGCTGATGCTGCCGGTCGTGGTGCGCTCCGCCGAGGAGATGCTGAGGTTGGTGCCCGACGAACTGCGGGAAGCCAGTTACGCGTTGGGTGTTCCGAAGTGGAAAACCATTGTGCGGATTGTATTCCCGATTGCGATGCCGGGCATCATCTCCGGTGTCCTGCTGGCTGTCGCGCGCGTGATCGGCGAGACGGCGCCGGTGCTGATCCTGGTCGGGTACAGCCGCTCGATCAATCTCGACATCTTGCACGGCAACATGGCCTCACTGCCGTTGCTGATCTACACCGAACTCAGCAATCCAGAGCATGCGGGATTTCTGCGGATCTGGGGCGCGGCGTTCACGCTGATCATCATGGTTGCCGCGATCAACCTCTTAGCCGGGGCATTTCGATTCCTGGCGACCCAGCGACGGGACTAGCGGCGCACGATCAGGATCGTGCTTTGGCGGGCGACTTCTTGGCGGCGGTCTTTTTGGCGGGGGCTTTTTTGGCGGCCGTCTTCTTGGTCGGTGCCGTTGCGGCACCGGAGCGGGCTTTCACACTGGCCTCAAGCTTGGCGAGCAGATCGGAGACGTCTTCGGTCTCGTCCAGCTCCTTGGGCTTCTCCTCAGCGGTAAATGCCTCTCCGCCTTCAAGTTTGGCGTCGACAAGCTCCTGCAGCTGCTCCTGGTAGGTGTCCCGGTAGCGGTCTGGGTTGAAGTCCTCGGCCATCGACTCCACCACCTGCCCAGCCATCTTCAGCTCCGCGGGCTTGATCTCAACCTTCTTGTCCAGCAACGGAAAGTCGGGATCGCGGATCTCGTCGGGCCACAGCAAGGTGTGCACCACCATGACGTCGCGCTTGCCGAAGTCCTTCACGCGCAACGCCGCAAGCCGGGTCTTGTTGCGCAGCGTGAAATGGACGATCGCCATGCGATCGGTCTCGGCCAGTGTCTTGGCGAGCAATACATACGATTTGGACGACTTCGAATCAGGCTCCAGGAAATAGCTGCGGTCGAACATCATCGGATCGACCTCGCTGGCCGGGACAAATTCCAGCACTTCGATTTCGCGGCTGCGTTCCTCGGGCAAAGTGGAGATGTCGTCGTCGGTGATCACCACCATCCGGCCGTCGTCGGATTCGTAGGCCCGGGCGATGTCCCGGTATTCGACAACCTCGCCGTCCACCTCGCAGGTCCGCTGGTAGCGGATGCGGCCGTTGTCCTTGGCGTGCACCTGATGAAACTTGATGTCGTGGTCCTCGGTGGCGCTGTACACCTTGACCGGCACATTGACCAGTCCGAACGCGATCGAACCCTTCCAGATGGAGCGCATGAATTCAGTATGCCCATACCACCGCCGGCAAAACAGCTTGACAGGCCCGTGAGCTGGGATTGAGCGGCTATTGCGCAGCCGGCGGTGGGCGGGACGGCTAGCGATTCTTGTCGCGAACCATCAGCGAAACTCGTTGACGGTCAATCTGATCACGCAACGACAGCCAGCAACTCCGGCGGTCACGCGAGCGGGGGTGCCTCCCCGGAATAGTGGCGAACCTGATTGCCTCCGGCGCGTTTGGCCTGATACATGGCGGCGTCCGAAGTCCTGATCAGATCGTCGATGAGTTCCAGACCCGGGGTGATTGGACCGGCGCCGAGCGCGGCGCTGGAAGTGCCGATGCTCGCGGTGATCTGAAAGGGTATTGCGGCGATGGCATCGCAAATTCGTTCGGCCATCCTCCCCGGGTCGGGTGTGGCCTTGATGTCGGCGACGACAAATTCCTCTCCACCCGACCGGCCGATCACGGCCGTGGCGCGACAGCTCGCCTGAAGCGCCACGGCAACGGCGACCAGCGCCTGATCGCCTGTGGCGTGGCCGTGCGTGTCGTTCAGTCGCTTGAAGTCGTCGAGATCGATGACCGCGACCACCAGATATGAGCCGGGCATGCTGCGATGAACCCTGATCAGTTCGTACGCCGAGTTGTTGAAGGAGCGCCGATTGTGCAGGCCGGTGAGCGGATCGCGGCCGGAACTTTGCAGATCCGTTCGTAGTGTGTGCACCAGCGACTGCATGCCTAGTGGCACACCGATGTTGAGTCCTATCACGACGATCAGGGAACCGGCGGTCAGCGCAATATCGCCGGTGGCCGCGATAATTCGACACGACAGAACCACCACGCATGTCATGGCCACGGCGAAGTTGGCAAGCACGTAGCTAAAGGCATGGAAATAGGCGATGTAGCCACTCAGGATTGCGAAAGTCGTGCATCCCATCAATCCCACGTAGGGGTTGGACAGCGTCAAGAGCGCCGCTGCGATGCCCGCCATTGCAATGAACAACCAAAGACTCGACTGACGTCGGTTCGGCCAGCGTTTCAACCGCAGAGTCGCGCCGGCGACGCCGAGTGTCGATGCCACGATTGTCACCGAGCGAGTCACCGAATTTGCAGGTCCGGCAGGGCTGCAGAGCATGATGAGCGGTTCGACCGCGAATGCGGCGATGAAGACGGCCGATATCTTGCGCCACGGGTTCAGAAGGCCGTGACCGTCCAGGTAGGCACTGATCCAGTCGAACTGGTCTGGCTGCTTTGCCACGGACTCGTCCATACCTCCTGGTGTTCGCCGCATCCGATGCCGGCGACCGCTGTCCATCCAGGGTCAATGTAGCGCTGCCGTCCAACGAGCCGACTTTTGCGCTCGAATTCGTCCGCGCAGCCGCCCGGGTACTACCCGAAACCGATTGGGCTAGAAGATGATTGAGCGCGCAGGGCAGCTCGGTCGGGCAGATCGGCGCCGGCGCGTCCGACGGTCAGTGCCGACACCAGGCCGGCTGCCTCCAATGCCGCGGTCAGTTCTTCGAGCCGGACCCGGGCCAGGGCGGGCCGCCGGTCGCCTCCGAGTAGGTCCATTTCCCAGAGCGCGTCGAGCAGGCCGACCATGAACGCGTCGCCGGCGCCGATGGTGTCGGCCACCCGGACCTGCTTGGCGGCCACGTGCGCCTCGCCCGCCACGCAGAACGCCAGACAACCCCGTTCGCCCATCGTCACCGCGACGATCGCCGGGCCCAACGCCAGCCACGCTCGCGCTGTTTGCTCCGGCTCGTAATCGGGGTCGATCCAGCGCAGATCTTCGTCGCTGACCTTGACGATGTCGCTGCGCTCCACGAGCTGCTCGAGACGCGTGCGAGCCAAATCGCGGTCGGCGATCAGCGACGGCCGCACGTTGGGATCCACCGTGACCGTGGCCGACACCCGGTAGGCGTCGAGCAGCGCCGCGACCGCCAAGCACCCGGGCTCGCGTACGGCCGCGATGGACCCGGTGTGCACGAACAACGGCGGTGGCACTTCAGGAGTGCCGGACAACTGCCAGTCCAGATCGAAGGTATAGGTGGCCGACCCGTCGTCGGCGATCGTCGCCGCTGCGGTCGGGGTGCGGGCGGCGGTCACACTTCCCGGAACAAGCTGTGCGCTAGACGCTTTGACATAGTCGGCGACACGCCGACCGTGCGCATCGTCGCCGATGTGGGTCAGGAAGTCGACGTCGCGGCCTAGCCGGCCGAGTCCGACGGCGACGTTCAGCGGACTACCACCGACGTGTTCGTCGCCCTCGACGATATCGATCAGCGACTCGCCGATCACCAGCCCGCGGGTCATTGCACTAAAGCCTCCAGTGTCGCCCGAGCTCCCTTGCGGTGCAACGAATCCAGCGCCCAGCGGTAAGCCTCGACGAACCGGTGCTGGTGGGACAGGTCCGCGAACACCGCAGTGATCTCGATGAACGCGCATGCGTTCTCGTGCTGCGACCGGGCGATCGGGATGAGCGAATCCGCCAGCTGGTCCAACACCTCGTAGGGCTCGCCCCACTCGTCGACACCCTCGGCGTAGCGGGCCCAGCTGGCCACCGCTGCCGACGCCATTTGAACCGGCCCGTCACTGGCCAGGTTGTCGCAGATAACGGGGAACAGCCATTTCGGGATGCGATCCGACGAGTAGGCGCACAGCCGCGAGACGGTGTCGCGCACCGCGGGGTTGGCGAACCGCTCGACCAGCGTGCGGCCGTACTCGTGCAGGTCGATCCCGGGCACCGGCGGGAGCGTCGGGATGGCCTCGTTGTCGAAGTAGGAGAGTAAGAACTTGGCGAACAACGGATCCTGCGCCGCTTCGTGGACGAACTCGAAGCCGCAAAGATGGGCGAAGTAGCACAGGCATTGATGACCCGCGTTGAGCAGCCGCAGCTTCATCAGTTCGTACGGGCGGACATCGTCGACCACCAGCACGCCCGCTTGCTCCAGCGGCGGCCGGCCGTCGGCGAAGTCGTCCTCGAGCACCCAGGCACTGAACGGCTCGGCCACCACCGGCCACCGATCGTTGACGCCGAAGTCGCGTCGGACTTCCTCGGCCATCTCCAAAGTCGTTGCCGGAGTAATGCGATCGACCATCGAACTCGGGAACCGGGCGTGCTGCGCGACCCACTCGGCCAACCCGGGATCCATGCGTTCGGCACTTGCGAGCACCGTACGCCTAGCGACCTCACCGTTGTTCTCGATGTTGTCGCAGGAGACGATCGTGGGCGCGGGGATTCCGCGGTCGCGGCGCCTGGCGAGCGCCTGGGTGATCAACGCGAACGCGGGCCCATCGGGATCGCGATACCCGCCCTCGGTGATGGTCAGCGAAATGATTCGCGTGGAACCCGCGGCGAGCAGCTCCAACGCTGCCTCCGGATCGTCGGGGGCGTAGCGGTAGTCGATGATCGAACCGATCACCTGTGCATCCCGGCTGCCGTCGGGGTTTTCCAGGATCAGCGTGTAGAGCCCGTCCTGACCATTGAGGACGTCGCGCATGGTCCAGTCGGCGGGCATCACACCTACCCCGCAGATGCCCCACTCATGCGCCAGGCCCTGCTGCAGCAGCAGGTTGATGTATGCGGCCTGATGCGCCCGGTGGAAGTGACCGGCGCCGATGTGCGCAATGCCGACGTTGACGCTGCCGCGATCGTATTTCGGTGCGTCGATCGGCAGTTTGGCGAGCGACGCGTTGTTCAGGTCTATCGCGCTAGCCGCCATTGGGCACCTCCTTCGCGGGGCCGCCGCCCGGATCGCACCCGGGCTCGCAGCCACCTCTCGACGGTACGACGACCGTGGGCTTCACGCCCAGCCGTTTGGACCGGTCGCCCTATGTGCGTGGGGAATCTCCAGCCGGCACGGCAGACAACAGCAGGAGATCGGCGAGAGCGCGCCACGAATCGGTGATCGCGATGGCACCGGCCTCAATCAATTCTGCACGGCGGCAATCCCGTTCGTCGGATAGGACGAACATCAGGTTACCGACGGTGGCGTAGCCCGCCGCGACCGCGGAAGTCACGCCGGCGACCGAGTCTTCGATGGCCAGCCCTTGGTGCGCTGCGACGCCCAGCACCTGGCCGGCATGCAGATACACCGCGGGGTCGGGTTTGCTTGTCGGCGCCGCCAGAGAATCCTCCGCGCTGAAGGTCACAGCTTCCGGTAACAGCGAGTCGAGGCCGGTGGCAATGAAGCAGGCACGCAGACGCTTGGTTGCGCTGGAACTGACCGCCGCGAGAGCGTAATGCTCCGCGAGGTCGGCCAACGGTTCCAGCACCTGCGGATCCGGTGTCAGGGTGGCCCCCAAATGAGCGGTGACCCGTTCGCGCTCTTCGCGGACCCATTGCTCGAGTTCGTCGGCGGCCAACGCGTTGCCGCTCGCCAGGTCGCCGGCAGCGGCGACTACTGCCCCGGGACGATCCTGAGCCAAGGTCTGATCGAGCGGCAGTTCACACTGCACCGCCAGATCGAGAGCGGTGGTGCGGAAGTTCTTCCCGACAGCCCGCTTACGCAGCTCCTCAGAGCTCAGTGGCGCGCTCACGCCGAACCTGGCCAGGAAACGATTCGTCACGTCGGTCGATGCGTCGAACGCCGGCCGCTCCGATCCAAACAGGTTGTCATCGGCGTCGCAGAGCAAGGTAGTGATCGACGCCGGGTCGAATTCGCGCACAAAGCTGAAGCCGGAGTTCATCGCGCCACCAACTCCCGCTCGTCGTTGCGCATCGCGTCGCGCAGCGTGGGCACCACACCGCGATCGTCGATATCCGCGATCATGTCGCCCAGCCGCTCCGCAAAACCGGGAACCGCGCGCACCTCGGCGAACATCTCATGCCCCAGCAGCGGATCGGGGTTGCTGCTTGCCATGTTGGCCAACCTAACCACCGGTATCGCCTGCGAGTCTTCCAGGCGCAGCTTTCGTCCCTCGAGGTCGTGGCCGCGCATGTAGCGGGCCCAGCCGGCAACAGCCAACATCAGCAGCGTGTGCGGCCTGCGCTGCGCGATCGCCTCGTGCAGGGAGGGCAGGACAAACGACGCGATTTTGCTCGTTCCCCGCCGCGCCAGCCGCGACAATTGGTCGCTCATCCGGGGATTGCTGAGCCGATCGAGCAGGGTGCCCCGGTACTCCGGGGTGTTCATCCCGGGGATAGCGGGCAGCAGTGGCTGAATTTCGTCGCTCAGCAGCTTCTCGACGTAATCGAACAGGACGCGATCTCCCATCGCTTCGTCGGTGCGCTGGTAACCGGCCAGTGTGGCCAGACACGCCAGCGCGATATGGGTTCCGTTGAGCAGACGGGTCTTGATCAGCTTGTGGTCGCTGACATCGGCAACGAATTCGGCACCGACCAAGTCAAGTGGCGGCCGCCCATTGCTGAAGGAATCCTCGATCACCCATTGGCGATACGGCTCGGTCACGACCGGCCATTTGTCGGCGACACCGAATGTCTGCTCGACAAACTTGCGCTCCGACTTGGAGGTCTGCGGGGTGATGCGATCGACCATGGTCGACGGGAACGCGACATGCGTGTCGATCCAGCGGGCCAGCCCGGGGTCCTTCAACGCGGCGAACGACACCAGCGCGGTTCGCGCCGGCTGGGTGTCGCCGGGAATGTTGTCGCAGCAGAGCACGGTGAACGGCGCGACACCCGCGCGGCGGCGGTAGTCGAGAGCTTCGGCCAGATATCCCCACGCGGTGGCATAGCCATCGGACGCGACGAGGTCGGCGCGCACGTCTGGGTCCTCGGTGTCGAATTCGTCGGTGACCGGATTCAGGAAGTATCCGTTGCCGGTGATCGTCAGGCTGACAATGCGGGTCTGCGGATCGGCCAGGGCGGCGCGCACCGCTGAGCCATCATTCGGCGCGTAATGCACGGAGCCGATCGAACCGACCACGCGGGCGGTTTGGCGGTCATGACCGCGCTGTACCACGGTGTACAGCCCATCTTGTGCCGACAGCAAGTCTTTGACGTCGGGGGAGTGCAGGCTGACGCCGGTGACGCCCCAACGATCAGAAATGCCCGCGCGGGCAAGGTCGTCGAAGTAGACGGCCTGATGTGCGCGGTGGAAGTTGCCGGCGCCGATGTGAACGACACCCCGCTGTAGGGCTGACCTGTCGTAAGTAGGCACGTCAACACGGTGCGAATGCAGTTGTAGTGTCGCGTCGCTCAGAGGAACGCCGCTTTTTGGACGCCAGGGGGGAGGAATGACATCAAACATTGTCTGTCTGTGCCCAGAGTTGGCGGCCGGTATAACGCCTTCGTGGCTCTTGTCACAAATAAATCCACCCCGACGACGATTGTCGGTGGTCAGAGCAGTTGACACCGCAGAAACGCGTAGGTTGACTCTCATGGCACCGCGGGTCAAACTGACCAACCCCGAAAAGGTGCTCTACCCTGTGACCGGCACCACGAAGGCCGACATCTTCGACTATTACCTCGATATCGCCGAGGTCATGGTCCCGCACATCGCCGGGCGTCCGGCCACCCGTAAGCGCTGGCCGAATGGCGTTGAGCAGTCTTCGTTTTTCGAAAAGCAGCTGGCGTCCTCAGCCCCCGACTGGCTGCCTCGCGCCAGCGTGACGCACCGCTCCGGAACCACCACGTACCCGATCATCGACAGCGTCGATGCACTGGCCTGGATCGCGCAGCAGGCGGCGCTGGAGGTACACGTACCGCAGTGGCGGTTCGTCGCGCAGTGGACCCGCGGCAAGGCCGAAGAACGCAAGCCCGGCCCGGCAACACGATTGGTGTTCGACCTGGACCCGGGTGAGGGCGTCACGATGGCTCGACTGGCTGAGGTGGCTCGCGCGGTGCGCGACCTGATCGCCGATATCGGGCTGACCACCTTCCCGCTCACCAGCGGCAGCAAGGGCCTGCATCTCTATGCGCCACTGGACGAGCCGGTAAGCAGCACCGGTGCCACGGTGTTGGCGAAACGTGTTGCCCAGCAACTAGAAAAAGCAATGCCCAAGTTGGTTACCGCGACAATGACCAAGAGTGTGCGCGCGGGCAAGGTATTCCTGGACTGGAGCCAGAACAGCGGATCGAAGACCACGATCGCGCCCTACTCGCTGCGCGGCCGGGAACACCCCACCGTCGCGGCGCCGCGCAGCTGGGAGGAACTCGACGACCCGGCACTGGCGCAGCTGCGCTACGACGAGGTGCTGGCCCGGGTCGCCCGGGACGGCGACCTGCTGGCACCGCTGGACACCGATGCACCCGTCGCGGATCGGTTGACCAAATACCGCAGCATGCGCGACGCGGCGAAGACGCCCGAACCGGTACCCCATGCTAAACTCGCTGCAGGTCAGGGGAATACGTTCGTCATCCAGGAGCACCATGCCCGCCGGCTGCACTACGACTTCCGGCTGGAAAAAGACGGCGTGCTGGTGTCATGGGCAGTGCCGAAAAACCTGCCCGAGACGACGTCGGTGAACCACCTCGCGGTGCACACCGAAGATCATCCGCTCGAATACGGCACGTTCGAGGGCAGCATTCCCAAAGGGGAATACGGGGCCGGCAAGGTGGTCATCTGGGATTCCGGAACCTACGACGCCGAGAAATTTCGCGATGACGAGGTCATCGTGAATCTGCATGGCAGCCGAATTTCCGGTCGCTACGCGCTGATTCAAACCAACGGTGACCAATGGCTGGCCCGCCGAATGAAAGACCAGAAGGTGTTCGAGTTCGACGAGATCGCTCCGATGCTTGCCACGCATGGTTCGGTGGCAAACCTAAAAGCCGGCCAGTGGGCGTTCGAGGGGAAGTGGGACGGCTACCGGCTGCTGATCGAGGCGGACCGGGGCAGCGCGCGGGTGCGGTCCAGAAGCGGCCGGGACGTCACCAAAGAGTATCCGCAATTGCGTTCGCTGGCAGAAGATCTCGCTGACCACCATGTGCTGCTCGACGGCGAGATCGTAGCGTTGGACAAATCCGGGGTGCCCAGTTTCAACGAAATGCAGAACCGCAATCGCGCCACGCGCATCGAGTTCTGGGCGTTCGACCTGGTCTACCTGGACGGCCGCTCGCTGCTGCGGGCAAAATATCCCGATCGCCGTCGATTGCTGGAAACCCTTGGCAGCGCAAGCAGTCTCACCGTTCCCGAGTTGCTACCGGGGGACGGCGCCGACGCACTCGAGCATTCGCGTCAGCACGGCTGGGAGGGTGTGGTTGCCAAGAAGCGCGACTCCACCTATCAGCCCGGCAGGCGCTCGGGGTCCTGGGTCAAAGACAAGCATTGGAACACCCAGGAAGTCGTGATCGGTGGCTGGAAAGCCGGCGAAGGCGGCCGCAGCAGCGGCATCGGCTCGTTGATGGTCGGCATTCCCGGCGAGGGCGGCCTACACTTCGTCGGCAGGGTCGGAACCGGCTTCACCGAACGCGACCTGGCCAACCTGAAAAAGACGCTGGCTGGGCTGCACACCGACGAATCTCCGTTCGAGGCCAGGCTGCCGCCGCGCGACGCTAAGGGCGTCACATTCGTCAAGCCGGTTCTGGTCGGCGAGGTGCGCTACAGCGAGCAGACTCCGGATGATCGTTTGCGCCAACCGAGTTGGCGTGGGTTGCGGCCTGACAAGTCGCCAAGTGAGGTGGTGCGCGAATGAAATGGGTGACATTTCGAGGTGCTGACGGCGAGCGGACCGGGGTGCTCTCTGGCGACGTGATCTACCCGATGCCACCGGGTGTGACGCTGCTCGATCTGCTCGGGCGCGGCGCCGACGGGCTGCGCGAAGCCGGCGAGCAGGCAAGCCGTTGCGAGCCGGTGCGTCTGGGCGACGTGACGCTGCTGGCGCCCATCCCGCGACCGCCGTCGATCCGGGATTCCCTGTGCTTTTTGGACCACATGCGCAATTGCCAAGCCGCGGTGGGCGCCGGGCGGGTACTCAGCGATACCTGGTATCGCATCCCGGCCTTCTATTTCGCTTGTCCGGCAACCGTTCTGGGGCCTTACGACGATGCGCCGATGGCGCCTGGAAGTGCTTGGCAGGACTTCGAATTGGAGATCGCCGCTGTCATCGGGACATGCGGTAAAAACCTGACGGTTGAGCAGGCCGAACAGGCCATCATCGGCTACACGATCTTCAACGATTGGTCGGCACGAGACCTGCAGCAGCTGGAAACCCAGTTGGCGATCGGGCAGGGCAAGGGAAAGGACAGCGGAGTCACGCTCGGTCCCTACCTGGTCACACCCGATGAACTCGAGCCGTACCGCCGCGACGGCAAACTTGACCTACAGGTGAGCGCACTGGTCAACGACAAGGAGATCGGGTCGGGCTCCACCGCCCAGATGGATTGGAGCTTCGGCGAAGTCGTCTCCTATATCTCGCGTGGTGTGCAGCTCGCACCCGGCGACGTCGTCGGGTCGGGCACGGTGCCCACCTGCACGCTGGTAGAGCACCTCAGCCTCGCGGGGCCGGAGTCGTTTCCCGGATGGCTGCGCGACGGCGACGTCGTCACGTTGCGGGTGCAGGGCCTGGGGGAGACCCGGCAAACCGTTCGTGCGAGCAACCCGCCGCACCGGCTGGCACCCAGGCTCAATCCTCAGGCCGCACCCGCGTCGGACCGCGTCAACCGCGCGCCCGCACGAGTGCCTTACACCCGTGGGCTGCACGAGGTCGGCGACCGGGTCTGGGCGTGGACGCTGCCGGACGGTGGCTATGGCTGGAGTAACGCCGGACTGGTCAGTGGCGACGGCGCCTCATTGTTGGTGGACACGCTGTTCGACCTCGCGCTGACCCGCGAAATGCTCACCGCGATGCGGCCGTTCACCGAGCGGGCGGCGATCACCGACGCGTTGATCACCCACTCGAACGGCGACCACACCCACGGCAATCAACTGCTCGACGCGTCGGTGCGCATCATCGCCGCGCAGGGCACCGCTGACGAGATCGAACACGGAATGGCGCCCGAGATGCTGGCCATGGTGCAGACCGCCAATCTCGGCCCGATCGCGACGCCCTACACGCGAGACCGGTTCGGGCACTTTGACTTCAGCGGCATCCAGGTGCGCAACGCCGACCTAACGTTCGACCACGAGCTGTCCATCGAGGTCGGCGGCCGGCGGATCGAGCTGCTGAACCTGGGCCCCGCGCACACCGCGGCGGACTCCGTGGTGCACGTACCCGATGCCGGGGTGCTGTTCGGCGGTGATCTGCTGTTCATCGGCTGCACCCCGATTGTGTGGGCGGGCCCGATCGCCAACTGGGTTGCTGCCTGCGATGCGATGATCGCGCTGGATGCCCCGACGGTGGTGCCCGGGCACGGCCCGGTTACCGATCCGGACGGGATCCGCGCTGTGCGTGGCTATCTCGCGCATGTTGCCGAGCAAACCAAGGCTTCCTATGACAAGGGGCTGTCGTGGACCGAGGCCGCGGACACCATCGATCTGGGTGAGTACGCCACCTGGCTGGACGCCGAGCGGGTCGTTGTAAACGTCTATCAACGCTATCGCGAACTCGACCCGGACACACCGCAATTGGAGACGATGGCGTTGCTGGTGATGCAGGCCGAGTGGTTGGCCAAACACGGCTGAGTGTGCGCGCCCGACGACGAGTGTGCTGCCAGGGCGGGAATTTGGCGATTAATCCGCCCTGAGCGCACACTCGGCGCCGTGGACGCACTTGCGGCTACTTCAGGACGGCAGTCACGAAGCTGATGGCCTCAACCGGGCCCCGCTGAGCCGCGTCCCGCAGTGCGGGCAGCCCCGCGGCGGTGAAGAGTTCGGCGAGGTTGAACCTGAGCACGTCCCATCCGCGTTCCTGCAGGTGTGCGGCGATGTCCGTGTGTTCGCCGAAGAAGATCAACTCGGCGTAGTCCAAATTCAATCCCTGCCGTGCCAAGGCGTCCGTTATCTTTTGGGCCTCTACCGGCGAATCCTCCACGGATCCGGTGACCGATCCGTAGTCGGCGGCGAAGCGGCTAGCTTTGGCGCTCAACGAAATAACGTTGTCCAACAGCCGAACCTCGGCCTCCGGCGGCAGGAAGCCGATCAGCACACCCTCGGCGAGCCACGCCGTGGGTTGGGCGGCATCGAAGCCGGCGTCCCGCAGCGCGGCCGGCCAATCCTCGCGAAGGTCGATGCTGACAGGCCGGTGCTCGGCGGTGGGCTTTGCGCCGATCTTCGACAGCGTCGAGGTTTTGAACTCGATCACCTCCGGCTGGTCGATTTCGTACACGGTCGTTCCGGCCGGCCAGGAAAGCCGGTAGCCACGACTATCGAGCCCGGCCGCGACGATCACCACCTGCCGAATGCCCGCATGCGTGGCTTGAGCGAAGAAGTCGTCGAAAAACCGTGCGCGGGCACCGAACGTGTCAGTCATCCGCGGGATGCCAAGCTTGTCGTCGCCGTCGTTGTCGAGTTCACCGGCCGCCACCCGGTTGAACAGATCGATGCCGACCGCGCGCACCAGCGGCTCGGCGAACGGGTCGTCGATCACCGGCTGCGGGCGTCTGGTCGCTGCGGCCCGCGCGGCGGCGACCAGGGTGGCGGTGGCGCCCACGCTGCTTGCCGGGTCCCAGGTGTCATCGTCGGAACGTGCCATGGTTTCTCCTTCGGGCTCGAGTCAAAATCACGGTATGCCTCGTCGGTTAATAACCACTTCGCATACGGTTTCGATATGCCTGCAGTGACACTGGAAACACTTGAGGAGAACATCGCCTGTATCACCCTGAACCGGCCGGAGCGCCTGAACGCGATCGACGGGTCGCTGATCGACGGCGTGGACGCTGCCCTGGACGTACTCAGCGACGGCCAGCACCGCGTCGCGATCATCACCGGCGCCGGCCAGGCCTGGACACAGCCGGCCGGTCCGGACACCCCGTCGTTCAAAATCAACTACGACGCTCAGGTCCGGCTGGCCAACCTCTACACCCGGATCTACGAACTGGACATCCCGGTGATCGCGGCGGTCAACGGCGTCGCCGTCGGAGGCGGACTGGCGTTCACATTGGTCAGCGATATCCGGGTGGCTTCCGATCAGGCCCGCTTCGGCTCGGTCTTCATCAAGGCCGGCTTCTCGTCGATGGACATGGGCACCAGCTACCTGCTGCCGAAGATCGTCGGCGCCGGCGTGGCCCGCGAGCTCATGTTGACCGGTCGCATCATCGAGGCGGACGAGGCCTACCGCATCAAGCTGGTGCACGAGGTGGTCGCATCCGATGACCTGATGCCGGCGACACTCAAGCTGGCCCGCTCGATCGCCGAGAACAACGCATACGGTGTGTGGCAGACCAAGATTGGTCTCAATGCGGCGCTGGACGCCCCCAGTTTGCGGCATGCCATTGAGATCGAGAACCGTACTCAGATCCTCAGCGGTTTCACCAACAACCCGGTGGAGGCAGCCAAGGCGCACATGGAGAAGCGGGCCCCCAACTGGGATCCGCTGTGACGGCTAGGCCTTAGCGACCACGTTCTCGGCAAACATCTCGAGGTTGCGGATCTTGACATCCAGCGCCTCGGTGTCGTTGCCCATGACGTAGGGAATGCGGAAACCGACGATCACGTCGGTGACGCCCTTGTCCTCGAGTCGCTTGACGCCGTCAAGGGTGAAGCCGTCGACCGAGATCACGTGAATCTGGAACGGGCCGGTCTTGCCCGCTTCCTCGCGGTACCGCTTGAGCTTGGCGATCAATCCGTCGAGTTCTTCTGGGTCGCCGCCGCCGTGCATCCAGCCGTCCAGCCGGGCCGCGCGGCGCAGTGCCGCGTCGGCGTGCCCGCCGATCAATATCGGGATCGGCTCGGTCGGAGCCGGCGTCATCTTCGTCTTGGGGATGTCGTAGAACTCGCCGTGGAATTCGAAGTAGTCGCCGCTGGTGAGGCCTTGGATGATCTCGATGCATTCGTCCATGCGCTTGCCGCGCTTGGCGAATGGGACACCCAGCAGCTCGTAGTCCTCCGGCCACGGGCTGGTGCCGACCCCG
Source organism: Mycobacterium montefiorense (assembly GCF_003112775.1). Classification (GTDB taxonomy): domain Bacteria; phylum Actinomycetota; class Actinomycetes; order Mycobacteriales; family Mycobacteriaceae; genus Mycobacterium; species Mycobacterium montefiorense. The sequence continues at coordinate 25,190 of NZ_BFCH01000026.1, forward strand.
AAGCCCACCCGATTGTTGGTCAACGCGGCCAACGATCCGATCTGCTTGGCCACCAGCGCCGGTGGGCGGATCGGCAGCTTGAGGACGAAGAAGTTGAAGTGCAACTTCGTCGTCACCGCGCCCAAAGCCCCTGTCAGCACGAAGGTTTCGATGAACTCCTTGCCGTCCAGGAACTCGCGATTGCCGTCCGGTGTGTACGGGTATTTGGAGTCGGATTCGAAGGGGTAGGCGATGCTATCGGCGATCGTCATCGCGTGGTACCCGGCCGCCTCGGCAGCCTGTGCCAGCGGGATGTAGTACCTGTGGTCGGTCATCGCCTCTGCGTAGGTGAACCGCACGTCCATCCGCCTTCCTGTGGGGGCCGTCACATGACACTAGAACGTGTTCTAGTTTGACTTGCGGGCGGGTCCTCGCCCAACTCCCGCGGCGGGGTGAGGTGGCCGATTACAGCTGGTTTTCGGGGCCGATAACGGCCCAGATCGTCTTGCCCGACGCGGTCGGGGTGCTGTCCCACGCACGAGATAGCGCATCGACGATCGCCAAACCGGACACATCGATGCCCTTATCCGGCGACGGCAGCCGCACGGCGGGCGAGGTGCTCTCGTCGGAAACCGCAATCGTCGCCGTTTCGCCGTCGGTCTCGATCCGCATCTTCGGGACGCTTCCGGTGTGTTCGAGCACGTTTTCCACGAACACATTGACGACGACGAGCGCGACCGGGATTAGCCCGGGTTGCTTCCACTCAGTTAGCCACTCGCGGACCAGCCGGCGTGATTCGCGCAGGCTGGTCAGGTTCGCGGGTAGCTCGGCATCGGCGCGATGGAGGGTCTGACGAGTGAGCTTGCCGAGTGCTTTCATGGCCCCTTTTTCGGTCGAGTAGACGGGCATGAATCGCGTGACTTCACTGCGGGTGATCGCGTCGCGGGTAGTGCGATGCGTGCTGACCAGCACAATCGGAACCTTGGTCTGAGTGCCGAGCTGCAAATGGGCGCTGATGAAAGCCGACCATGCCGACTCGGCGGGCACCTTGAGTTCGCTGACATTGACGATGACTGCCGTCGGCTTCTGCAGGGTTGCGTTGGAGATGCTCTCGCGCAGCGCCCCGGAGTTGCTGGCGTCAAGTACACCGCCGACGGTCAGAACCGCGACCGAATCGTCGGTCCGTGTCGCAACGGCCAGCGAGCCCGGCGATTCAGCTACCGCATTCACGCTAGGCACTCCTTTCCGTGTAGGACATTATCCCTGCTTACCGCGCCCGACGAGGTAGCGGTTTGTGGGCGCGTGTCCTAATTGCGGTTAGGGCACACGAATCCTAGCGCGGTCGGAACGGATTCGAGCGTCTCGTCGTGGCATTCCACGTCCTGCTCCTCCAATTCCCACTCGGCAAGCCAAATAAGAGGAACCGCCCCCCGGCGGCAGAGACTTCTCACGTTAGTTGAATGGCATCGATGCCACCAGATCACAGAAATCAGGATTGCGTCATCGCGTAGGGCGGCGCGCCCACGCCGGCGACCGCATGCGAACCCCACGGCGTCTGCTCGACGATGCGGGCCGAGACGCTGTGTTCGCCGACGGTCAGCGTCGCCGTTCGAATCCGCTTGATCACCCCGTCCGGCAGCGGCTGGGCTGGGGAGCTAGAAAGTGTTCCCTGCCAGTGGTAACGGCCGTCGATCGGGTCGAGGCGCCCGGCTAGTCGCACCCGCACCGGATGCGACGTGCCGGCGATGGTCAGAGTTGCCATGCCGTCGTAGATCTCATCGCCGGCGGGCGCGTTCGATGACAGGTCGAACGCCGATGTCACCCGAAATGGTTGAGCAGGTTGGAAATGGGCGCGTTCGTTGAACACCTGCTGGCTGCTCCGCAGTACCTCGATGCGGGTGCTGTCGCTGCGTGTCATCAGGCCGAGGCATTCGACGACATAGTGAATTTGGGCGTCGGCGTCCGGCCCGGTGGTCAAGAAGTAGTTGGGGAACCCGTGAATCGCGACGCCCAGGAACGGCTCCGTCCCATCGACCCAGGCTTGTTTGATGGATAATCCGCCCACGCCGATCAACTCGGGAGCCTGATCGTGGATGGCGAACCCGGTGCCGTAGATGATCGCGTCGGCTCGGTGGTCGACCCCATCGCTGGTGCGGATGCCCGACGGCGTGATCGCGCTGATCGCTGATGTCACGACCGCCGGCCGAGATTGCTGGCGGCCCAGCGCCGCTCGGGCATGGCGGCCTAGCCAGCGTTTGACCCGGGTTGCCGGAAACGGCATCTCGGCGACGATGCGGCGCGGTGTGTGCGCGAACACGGTGACCGAGGCTGCAACCGAAATCAGCTGCCCGAGGTAATAACCGGCGGCGGAATCGGCGCCGATAACCGCGATGTGTTTGCCGGCCGGATCGAAATCGGCGTGCCACTGTGCCGCGTGAAACGCGGTCCCGCGAAAGTCGTTGTGCCCGGCCAGCTCCGGCGTCCATGCGGCGAGCATTTGGTGAGCCGCGATGACCGACCGGCATCCGAACGTCTCGCCGGCGGCGGTGCGCACTTCCCAGCTGTTGGTGTCGTCGTCGAACCGCGAGCTGAGCACGGGTGATCTATCGAGAACGACGACGTCGGTGATGCCCGCCGCCAGTAGTTCGGTTGCGGCGCTGCGGGCAGCCGCGCCGATGACGATGACCTGGGGCGGGCTCACAGAAAGTTGGTGCGCTTCCAGCCGCGACGTGCGATCGGGCCCAGCAGGCCGATCTCGGTCAAAAACGCTGCGAGCGGGGCAAAGCCGGCCGTCTGCGTATCGCGGCGGTGCGGGCTGCTGCGTGCTGTCGCCCGGGCCCGTTTCGGATCCAGCCCGGTCCGCGCGTAGGGGATCGGATTGCTGAACAGGAAACGGAAGAAGTACCCGCCGAGTCCGTTGAAGTTGGCCATGAACAATTTGTTGAGACGCGGCATTGTCTGGGCCCGCTTGCGGGCGCCGTCGCGCGCGAACTGGATATGGCGAGCCTCTTCGGTGACGTGAATCCGCATGAGTCGCTGGATGATTGGCTGCAATTCCGGGTCGTCCATCATCTGACGTTGCAGCGAATCGAAAATCTCTTCGCCGATCAGGGCGGCAATCCACAGCATCGAGCCGCGCTGGAAGATCAGCGGAAGTGCGTTGATGACGTAGCGGTGCACCCGCCGCGGCTGTATCGGCTTGGCGCCGATGCGCTCGATGGCTTTGCCGAACATCACCATGTGCCGGGTTTCGTCGCCCAGCTCGGTCAGCTTGTAATGCGTCGAGCGGCTGGTGGGGTCTTCGTGCAGGATCGTGCGCAACAACGACTGGTTGAGCATGTTCTCGAACCAGATTCCGGCGGACAACGTGTTGACCAGTTCCTGGCGGGACAGCTCGATTTGTTGTTCACGGGTCATCTCGTCCCATATCGGCGTGCCGTACAGCGACACCAGCCGGGGCGGCAGATAGAACTTGTCCGGGTCCAGCGGGGCATCCCAGTCGATGTCGACGATCGGTTCGTAGGACTTTTTGACCGAGCCCTTGAGCAATCGCTCCGAAAACTCTTCACGACTCGGCTGGGGGTGTCCCCACTGCATCGTCTCGGCGCGGGTCATCGCTGGCGTCCCTTCATTGGGTGCTTCAGACGGTACCCATGGTACTGGGTACTTGCGGTCCCGACTAGGTGTTCGAGGTTGCGATTCGGCAATCTGACGGGGAACGAACATCAGGAGGCAGCGGGTGAGTCGGCATATCCACGTGATCGGCATCGGCGCCGGGGACCCCGATTACGTGACCATTGCGGCGATCGAAGCCCTCAACGACACCCAGGTGTTCTTCGCGATGGACAAGGGCGAGGACAAGAGCGATCTGGTGGCGCTGCGACGGGAGATCTGTGCCCGGTTCATCCGCGAGCCGGACTACCGATTCGTGCAATTGACCGATCCGAAGCGGGCGAACCCAGGCGACCAGCAAGGCGATTACCGCGAAGCGGTGTCCGACTGGCACGCGGCGCGGACCCGGATCTGGGCGCGGGCCATCGCCACCGAACTGGGACCCGACGGTATCGGTGCATTCCTGGCCTGGGGCGACCCGTCGCTGTACGACAGCACGCTGCGGATTCTCGACGCGGTCGCGACCGAGGTCGACTTCACGTATGACGTCATTCCGGGCATCACCGCCATCCAGGCGCTGACGGCTCGGCACCGCATACCGCTCAACGACGTCGGTGAGCCCGTGCTGATTACCACCGGCCGGCAGCTGCGCACGCACGGATTGTCGGGCTCGGCGGTGGTGATGCTCGACGCCGACTGCAGTTTTGCGAACTGTTCGGCCGACACCCGGATCTGGTGGGGTGCTTACCTGGGTACCGACGACGAATTGCTGGTGGCAGGCACTGTCGGCGACGTCGGGCCGCGCATCGTGGCGCTGCGGTCGCAGGCTCGCGCCCGGCACGGCTGGATCATGGATACCTATTTATTACGGGCGCCGTGAGCCTCGATGGACACTTGACAGTCGCGATCGGCAAACTGAATATGTGCCCGAACTGCCCGAGATCGAAGCGCTGGTCGACCACTTGCGGCGCCATGCCGTGGGTTCGACCATCGGACGCGTCGATGTCGGCGCGCTGTCCGTCCTGAAAACCTTCGATCCGCCGATCAGCGCGCTGGGCGGTCTGACCGTCACCGGCGCTACCCGCTGGGGTAAGTACCTGGGGCTGCAGGCCGGAAATCTGTTGCTGATCGCCCACCTGTCGCGCGCCGGCTGGTTGCGCTGGTCGGACAAGCTTGCCCCGGCGCCGCTGCGGCCGGGCAAGGGGCCGATCGCGCTGCGGGTGCACCTGGGTGTTCCCGGTAGTGCACCGGGCTTCGACCTCACCGAGGCCGGAACGCAGAAGCGGCTGGCGGTCTGGCTGGTCGACGATCCGGAGCAGGTGCCGAGTATCGCCGCGCTGGGCCCGGACGCCCTGGATCTGAGCGCCGACGACCTGGCCGGCCTGCTGGCCGGCAACACCGGGCGAATCAAGACCGTCATCACCGACCAGAAGGTGATTGCCGGGATCGGCAATGCCTACAGTGACGAAATCCTGCACGTCGCCAAGATCTCGCCGTTCGCGACGGCCGGGAAGCTGACGGCAGAACAGCTCGCCACCCTGCACGACGCCATGATTTCGGTGTTGACCGACGCGGTGAACCGCTCCGTCGGCCAGGGCGCCGCGATGCTCAAAGGGGAGAAGCGCTCCGGACTGCGAGTGCACGCGCGCACCGGGCTGCCGTGCCCGGTGTGCGGGGACACCGTGCGGGAAGTGTCGTTCGCGGACAAGTCTTTTCAGTACTGCCCGACGTGCCAGACCGGCGGCAAGGCGCTGGCCGATCGGCGGATGTCGCGGCTGCTCAAGTAGTCGATCGGCCGGGACTTGACACCTGTCGATATGCTGCCCGGGTGACTCGCCAGAAGATTCTTATCACCGGCGCCAGTTCCGGCCTCGGCGCCGGCATGGCGCGTTCCTTTGCCGCGAAAGGTCGCGACCTGGCGCTGTGTGCCCGCCGTACCGACCGGCTCGATGAGCTGAAAGCGGAGCTTGCGCAGCAGCATCCCGCGATCAAGATCGCGGTCGCGGCCCTCGACGTCAATGACCACGAGCAGGTGCCGAAGGTCTTCGCCCAACTCCGCGACGAAATCGGCGGCATCGACCGCGTGATCGTCAATGCTGGCATCGGCAAGGGCGCCAAGCTGGGTTCCGGCAAGTTGTGGGCGAACAAGGCGACGATCGAGACGAACCTGGTGGCCGCGCTGGTGCAGATCGAATCGGCGCTGGAGATATTCACCAAGACCGGCTCGGGGCACCTGGTGCTGATCTCGTCGGTGCTCGGCAACACCGGAGTCCCCGGCGTCAAAGCCGCCTACTGCGCAAGCAAGGCGGGGCTGAAGTCGCTCGGCGAGTCGTTGCGCGCCGAGTACGCCAAGGGCCCGATCAGGGTCTCGGTGATTGAGCCCGGGTATATCGAGTCGGAGATGACTGCCAAATCGGCCAGCACAATGCTGTTGGTGGACAACGAAACCGGGGTCAAGGCGCTGGTCGACGCCATCGAGCGCGAACCCGGCCGCGCCGTGGTGCCGCGGTGGCCGTGGGCACCGCTGGTGCAGCTGATGCGGGTGCTGCCGCCGCCCCTAACCAAGCCCTTCGCCTAGCGGTCAGTGTTCTGTGGGCGTGTAATGCTCTGCGTCACTGGTAAATTCGGGCTTGCCGTACGTTGCTAGCCGGAGCTTGAGCAGCCCGATCACGTAGGCGTCGGTGATATCCCGCAGCACGGGGATGCGGCTGGCGTGGCTAACGGCGGTGAAACGTCCGATGATGAATGGCGCGGTCAGCGCGATGCGCACGAGATCGGTCGGCGCCAGTGAGACACCCATCGCCTCGGCGATTTCGCGATCGCCATTGCAGAAGGTGCGCACGAACGTGAACTTGCTGAAGCTCTTCTCGACCGCGTCGGCGCAGCGGTCGAACAAGGTGGTGTCGGGGCGCAGATAGGCCGCCATCGTGCCGCGGACGAGTTCTTGGCAGATGGTGTCGAATCCGTGGCGCAGCAATGCCGAGCGCGCGTGCATGACATGGATGATGTCGGCGGGTTCCGACGGCAGCAGTTCTTCTGGCAGGCCGAGCAGAAAGCAGCGATACCTGGCGAATTCGACGACGGAGCGTTCTTCGGCGGTGAATTTGGTGCGGCCCTGCTGACTTGCCTTGCGGGCCAACAAGTATTGGCCGATCATCCCGGCGGGCATCTGGTCGACCTGCGGCACCGGCATGCCGTAGATGGCGACATCCCATTTGTCGGATTTCTTCAGCGCGTTGTAGCGGACCATCGAGTGCATCAGCCGGACCATGGCCGCGGCTTCAAAGCCCGGGCCGTGGCGATCCAGCGCGCCGGGCAAGGTGGTGACGGCGAAGAAACTGGCCGTTTCGTTGACGCGCCGGGCGGCCCGCTTGCCGGAGAGCGCGCCGGTCAGGGCCATCGGCAGCGCGGCGTAGGTATTGGTGAATGTCGCGACGAAGGCTCCGCGCGTGATGAACGGGGCCAGTAACGCGGCGGGGATGCGTTCCTGGCGAGCACCTTCGCGCACCAGGTCGAAGTCGATCCACTCCGGGGTGGCCTCCATGGCGGCGATGAACGACACCAGCTCGGGGGGTGCGTCGGGCACCGCCTCGAATCCATGCCGACAGGCCGTCGTGAGCATGTCGATCAGGCGCGTGACGCTGTGCGTGGTCATCAGCGCCGCATAGGGATCGGCGACGACATCGCCGAGCAGGGTGGCTGTGCTCATCAATTCGACGATGCGGTCGTCTTCGAGGATCGGTGCCCGGTCCGCGATCCACGGGGGCAGGGCGGTGTCGACGTCGGGCTCTGTGGCCAGTCGATCCGGCCGCTGGTCGAAGTCGAAGTTGCCGTAGAGGTCGGGCTGCAAATCGCGTTGACTGTGGACTCGCTGCGCGAGTTCGGGGTAGTACGTGACCCTGGACATGGCAGGCAACCTCCACTAACTAACAGTTAGTGAGTAATACTCACAAGCTGTTAGTTATGCTGTCAAGCGTGACTGAGGTGAACCCGAGGCGCCGCATGAGCGCCGAGGGGCGGCGCGAGCAGATCCTCGACGTTACGCACGCGATCGTCGACGCCGAGGGTTTCCACGCGGCCACACTGAACCGCATCGCAGGGCAGGCCGGCATCGATCGCTCGTTGATCTATCAGAAGTTCGGCGACCTGGCGGGGCTGTTCGTCGAGCTGATCGACCGTGAGGCGGCGCGAGCCGGTGCCCAATTCACCGAGGCGATCTCTGGGTTGGAGGCGGCCGCCGAAGATCAGTCGTTTGTGCTGGCGTTCGACGGTGTGCTGGCCGCCGTCGACGCGCATCCGGCAACCTGGCGGCTGTTCATGTTCCCGCCGCAGGGCGCTCCGCCGGAGTTGTATGCGCGGCTGGCTCAATCCGAGGCCGCCGTACTCGACTTCTTCGTCCGTGAACTGCTGCGCACCAATCCCGGAGTGCATGACCCTGAATACACCGCCCGGATCCTGCATGCCTCCGGTCGCGAACTGCTGCGCCTACACCTGTCCGATCCGCAGTCGGCGACCGTGGAACGCCTGCGCACCTTTGTGCGGCGAATCGGCTCCGACGTGGTGAGCGTCTAGCCGACCCGCCCTCGTTCGGTCCGGTAACGACGGACCAGGGCGTCGGTCGAACTGTCCGACTGCGGCGCGGGGGAGGTATCACTGGTGAGCACCGGAAGCAGCGCCTTGGCCTGCGTCTTGCCCAGCTCGACACCCCACTGGTCGAACGAGTCGATACCCCACACCACGCCCTCGGTGAAGACCTGGTGTTCATAGAGCGCAATCAGCTGCCCCACCGCCGAGGGAGTAAGCCGGTCACCCAGAATCGACGTCGACGGCCGGTTGCCGGGCATCACCTTGTGCGGAACCACCTCAGCGGGGGTGCCCTCTGCGGCGATTTCCTCGGCGGTCTTGCCGAACGCCAGCACCTGGGTCTGCGCGAAGAAGTTGCTCATCAACAGGTCGTGCATGCTGCCGGTGCCTTCGACGGTGGGCAGGTCGTCGGTGGGCTGGCTGAAGCCGATGAAGTCGGCCGGTATCAACCGAGTGCCCTGATGCAGCAATTGGTAGAAGGCGTGCTGGCCGTTGGTTCCCGGCTCGCCCCAATAGATTTCACCGGTGTCGGTGGTAACCGGTGTTCCGTCGGCGCGCGTCGACTTGCCGTTGGACTCCATGGTGAGCTGCTGCAGATACGCGGCAAAACGCGCCAGGTCGTTGGAGTAGGGCAGCACGGCGCGCGACTGCGCGCCCATGAAGTTGGAGTACCAGAGACCGATAAGGCCAAGCAGGACAGGCGCGTTGGACTCCAGCGGCGCGGTTTTGAAGTGCTCGTCGACGATGTGGAATCCGGACAGGAAATCAGCGAAGGCCTGGCGGCCGATCGTCGCCATCAGCGACAGCCCGATCGCCGAATCGACCGAATAACGTCCGCCGACCCAATCCCAGAAGCCGAACATGTTGTCGGTATTGATGCCGAATTCGTCGACCAGGCGTTTGTTGGTTGAGACGGCAACGAAATGCTTCGACACCGCGGCGTCGCCGAGCGCCTCGGTCAGCCAGCGGCGCGCGGCCGTCGCATTGGTCAGCGTTTCCAGCGTGGAGAATGTTTTCGACGCGACGATGAAAAGCGTTGTAGCGGGGTCCAAATCGGCGAGTTTTGCGACCAGGTCAGCGGGGTCGACATTGGAGACAAAGCGTGCCGAAATTCCCGCATCCACATAGTGACGCAGCGCCTGATATGCCATCACCGGGCCCAGGTCGGAACCGCCGATGCCGATGTTGACGACGGTGCGGATTCGCTCCCCGGTGGCCCCGGTCCATTCCCCGCTGCGCAGCCGGTCGGTGAAGTCTCCCATCGCGTCGAGCACGCTGTGTACATCCTCGACGACGTTTTGGCCGTCAACAACCAGCTCGGCATCCCGGGGCAACCGAAGCGCGGTGTGCAGGACCGCGCGATCCTCTGAGGTGTTGATGTGCACTCCGGAGAACATCTGGTCGCGGCGCTCTTCGAGATTGGCTGCGCGGGCCAGGTCGGTTAGCAGCCGCAGCGTCTCGCGGGTGACGCGGTGCTTGCTGTAGTCGATGTAAAGATCGCCGACCGCGAGGGTGAGGTCGCGGCCGCGTTCGGGGTCGTCGTCGAAGAATTGGCGGAGGTGGGTTTTGCCGATTTGTTCGTGATGCCTACGTAGGGCGTCCCACGCCGGAGTGCCGGTGATATCGGGGATGGTGAGCACGGAGGTCATAGTTCGACCCTAGTGGTGACTTACGGGCCACAGCCACCGCTAATGGGCAGCACAATCTGACCCAGCAATACAAAAAATTAGCGGTATCCCACCCTCGGTATCGAGGATGCTCAGTGGCCGAGCCGGCCCCTGCCCAAGCGCAGCAGCAGCATCGCCAGGTCTTTACCTTCTGGGCCGAGCTCGCCGTAACGCTGGATGACCTTCATCTCGCGGCTGTGCACCAGTCGGGTGCCGCCGGAGGCCATCCGGGCCCGGCCGATCTCGCGAGAAACTTCAGCGCGCCTTCGGACCGCGGCGAGTATCTCGGCGTCCAGCCGGTCAATCTCTAGGCGCAACTCTTCAATGTTCGCCAACTGTTCAATGTCGATCATCTCGACGCTCATCCCTACACCCCCGTGTTGTTTTGCTGTTGTTCTTTTCGTCTTGTTCGCTATTGGGCTTCGAAACGTTAGCCGTCTGGAAAAAGTTCGAGCCCTGAATCCGAAGGCGGACCACAGGGCTCTAGCAATCACAGCTAGACCATGGGCACCGCTGGCCGGTACCCATAGAAAAATCGGCGACGCCACTCAAGGAGCGAGAGACGGCGATGGAGCTGCGCATTGTCCATGTTACGAGTGTGCCACATGCGCGGACACGCGGGAGCAAAACGAAAACATGATTGCACTCAACCTTGCTATGTCATCCTAGCCTGGGCCCTTGCCGTCAGACGTCGGCGGTAAATTTAGGCGGACATGACTGCGCACGCAACCGATGCCAAGCTCGCCGCCGAGATCGATCAGCTGCTCGACGGTCTCAATCCACAACAGCGCCAAGCGGTGGTCCATGAGGGCTCGCCACTGCTGATCGTGGCGGGTGCGGGCTCCGGGAAGACCGCGGTGTTGACGCGTCGCGTCGGCTATCTGATCGCCGCGCGCGATGTCGGTGTCGGGCAGATCCTGGCCATCACCTTCACCAACAAAGCGGCAGCTGAGATGCGTGAACGGGTGGTGCGACTGGTCGGCAACCGTGCTCGCGCGATGTGGGTGTCCACGTTTCACTCGACCTGCGTACGCATCCTGCGCAACCAGGCTTCCTTGATCAAAGGTCTCAATTCCAACTTCTCGATCTACGACGCCGACGATTCGCGGCGGCTGCTGCAGATGATCGGGCGCGACATGGGCCTGGACATCAAGCGGTACTCGCCGCGACTGCTCTCAGTCGCCATCTCCAACCTCAAGAACGAGCTGATCGACTCGGATCAGGCTGTGTCCAACCTCACGGAAGATTCTGACGATTTGGCCCGCACCGTGGCCTCTGTCTACGGCGAATACCAGCGGCGGCTGCGGGCGGCCAACGCGCTGGACTTCGACGACCTGATCGGCGAGACCGTCGCGGTACTGCAGGCATTCCCGCAGATCGCGCAGTATTACCGACGCCGCTTCCGGCACGTCCTGGTCGACGAGTACCAGGACACCAACCATGCCCAGTACGTGTTGGTGCGGGAATTGGTCGGACGCGACGACGAAAATGCGTCCGACGATGCCGTGCCGCCCGCAGAGTTATGTGTGGTCGGCGATGCCGATCAGTCGATCTACGCGTTTCGCGGCGCCACCATTCGCAATATCGAAGAGTTTGAACGCGACTATCCCGACGCGACCACTATTCTGCTCGAGCAGAATTACCGGTCGACGCAGAACATTCTTTCGGCAGCGAATTCGGTAATCGCGCGTAACTCCGGGCGCCGCGAGAAGCGGCTCTGGACCGACGCCGGCGAGGGAGAGTTGATCGTCGGTTATGTCGCGGACAATGAGCATGACGAGGCCAGGTTCGTCGCCCAAGAAATTGATGCGCTCGCGCAGCGCGGCGACATTACCTATAACGATGTAGCCGTCTTCTATCGCACCAACAACTCGTCGCGCTCGTTGGAAGAGGTGTTCATCCGCGCCGGGATTCCGTACAAGGTCGTCGGGGGAGTGCGGTTCTACGAGCGCAAGGAGATCCGCGACATCGTCGCCTACTTGCGGGTGCTGGACAACCCCGGTGACGCGGTCAGCATGCGGCGCATCCTCAATACCCCGCGACGCGGTATCGGCGATCGTGCCGAGGCGTGCGTGGCGGTCTACGCCGAGAACACCGGCGGTGGTTTCGCCGACGCGTTGGCGGCCGCGGCGCAAGGCAAAGTCCCGATGCTCAATTCCCGTGCAGAGAAAGCGATTTCGGGCTTCGTTGAGCTGCTCGACGAGCTAAGGGGCCGCCTCGATGACGATCTCGGCGATCTGGTGGAGTTGGTGCTGGAACGCACCGGATACCGTCGGGAACTGGAGTCCTCAACCGATCCGCAGGAATTGGCCCGATTGGACAACCTCAACGAACTCGTAAGCGTCGCACACGAATTCAGTATCGATCAGGCAAACGCCGCCGCGCTCGACGAATCCCTGCAGCCCGAAGACGAAGACGTGCCCGAAACCGGCGTGCTGGCGTCATTTTTGGAACGAGTGTCGCTCGTTGCCGACTCCGACGAGATACCGGAGAATGCCGCCGGCCTGGTGACGCTGATGACGTTGCACACCGCGAAGGGTCTGGAGTTCCCGGTGGTGTTTGTCACCGGCTGGGAGGACGGCATGTTCCCGCACATGCGGGCGCTTGACGATCCGTCGGAACTATCCGAGGAACGACGGCTGGCCTACGTGGGTATCACCCGCGCCCGACAGCGGCTGTATGTAAGCCGGGCCATCATCCGGTCCTCCTGGGGGCAGCCGATGCTGAACCCGGAATCGCGCTTCCTGCAAGAGATTCCGCAAGAATTGATGGAGTGGCGGCGCACCGCACCCGCCCCGTCGTACAGCGCGCCCGTCAGCGGTGCCGGGCGGTTCGGGACGCCGCGCGCCGCGCCCACCCGCTCCGGGGCACCTAAGCGTCCGCCGCTGGTGCTGGCACCCGGCGATCGGGTGACACACGACAAGTACGGGCTGGGCCGCGTCGAGGAGGTCTCCGGCGTCGGTGAGTCGGCGATGTCGCTGATCGATTTCGGCAGCGCTGGGCGGGTCAAGCTGATGCACAACCACGCCCCGGTGAGCAAGCTCTAGGCGGTGGCTACTCCTGCAGCCATTCTTTGGTCTGCGGGCGCATAGCCAGCACCACAGTGGCGATCGGGAGCAGCGGGAAGGCGTGCACGATCCACGCGACGCGTGCGCCCGCGATGAACACGCCGCCGTAGGTCAACACCGCGACCACCGCACCCGTCAGGATCAGGTAGCGGCCCAGCGGGCGACGCTGCAGCAGCATGATCACGCCGGCGACCGTGGTCGTCGCGAAGACCAGCGCGAGGAATGCGATCGCGATGCAGAACAGGCGATCGGTCCGCCACCAGCCGGCGATCAAATCGGTGGCCACCACCGACGTGGCCCATCCGCTGACAATGCTGACCGCGGCGACGGCGGTCACCGTCCGCGGAGTGGGTTCATCGACCGGGCGGCCCGGCAAGCTGCTATGCGCCGCCGCGCGAGTCGATCCTTGATCGGGTGCGGCCTGACGCGGCAGGTGCGTGGTCGGGGATTCGGGGATCGAGGGGAGCGGTCCGGTGGGAGCACGCCGAATGATCCGTGTCCGTGATTCGGCGGGCGTCTCGGGTGCAGGGTCGTTCGGCGCGGTCACCTCAACCAGCGTAATTGCCGACGAAAAGTCCTCGCTTGGCCAGCCACGGCACCGGATCGATTCGTTCGGTGCCGCCTTGCAGCACCTCGAAGTGCAGGTGCGGGCCGGTGGAATTGCCTCGGTTGCCCATCGTGGCGATCTGGTCGCCGGCCATCACGCGCTCACCGACGCTGACCAGTGCGGTGTTGATGTGGCCGTACAGGGTGACCGTGCCATCGGCGTGGCGCAGCTTGACCCACATTCCGTAGCCGGCGGTCGGCCCGGCGTCGATGACTACGCCGTCGGACACCGCGACGATCGGCGTGCCGATCGCGTTGGCGAGGTCGATGCCGGCATGCAGCACGCCCCATCGATACCCGAAGTTCGACGTGAATATCCCGTGGGTGGGCATGACGAACAGCGGCTGCTGCAGCCGTGCCTCGCGCTGGGCACGGTCGTTGGCGAAGGCCACGCCCTTGGCGAGCTCCTCGTTGTGCAGTGCGCTTGCCACGGGCTGGACCGCGATCACCTGGGGGCCGCGGGTGGTGTTGCCGCTGGATCCGCCGGTCAGCGCCGACGCGTTGGCGATCAGCACGGTCTCGGTGTGGGTGGTCTCGGCTTGGCTGGTCGCTGTGTGTGCCGCAGCGGCCGCCGCGCCGGCGGCCATCGCCGAGATCAGCACGCGGCCGCGCGCCGCACTGGTCGGCTGCTTGCGGTGCTGTCCGCGGCGTGCGACACCGACGACGTCGGTGACGTCCGAGCCGGCGTCCAGCTCGAGGGCAAGCTCGGACAGGGCCTCGTTGGTGGCAGCGGGGGTGGGGGCCGCCAGCCGCAGAGAAATCAGATTGTCGACGTCAGCCAGGTCGTCGAGCTCGGGAGCGAGCAGCACCTGAGTTTCGTAATCGAACGTCGAGTCGTCGCTGAGGTCCAGGTCGTCGAGTTCGATGACGTCCGCGAACTCCAGGTCATCGAGGTCAAAGCCGTCCAACGGCAGAATCTCGGTGACTTCGTTGCGATGAGGCGGTGCCCAGTTTTCGCGGTGGAGGCGGCCAGCTCCTGACGACGCAGGAGAGCGCGCAAGACGGTGTTGGGACAACCTGAAATGTCCTCGTATCGTGACCATAATGTTATCTGGACTTTAGGACGTTAACTGTTTACCGATCCCACTGGCAACCTCGGCGGCAGATTGTGAACTGGATCACTTTTGGCTCCTCTTGGCGTGTCGTGAGCTGTGCCACATCGGTGGATGCGGCGGTAGCGGCTGTTTGGAGTGTGGATACAGTTCCACCGTGCGAGTTGCCGGTTCCGGCACCGCTGAGCTTTAGGCCTTGCAAATAACTCGAGCGAAGACAGTGAGTTCATGGACCTTTTCGAGTATCAAGCGAAAGAACTGTTCGTCAAGCACAACGTACCTACCACGCCGGGTCGGGTAACCGACACTGCCGAGGGTGCGAAGGAGATCGCGACCGAGGTCGGCGCTCCGGTGATGGTCAAGGCGCAGGTGAAGGTCGGTGGCCGCGGCAAGGCCGGCGGCGTTAAATTCGCCGCCACGCCCGACGACGCCTTCGAGCACGCCAAGAACATCCTCGGCCTGGACATCAAGGGCCACGTCGTGAAGAAGTTGTTGGTCGCCGAGGCCAGCGACATCGCCGAGGAGTACTACATCTCGTTCCTGCTCGATCGCGCCAACCGCACCTACCTGGCGATGTGCTCGGTCGAGGGCGGCATGGAGATCGAGGAAGTGGCCGCCACCAAACCCGAGCGGCTCGCCAAGGTGCCGGTGGATGCCGTCGCCGGTGTCGACCTAGCCACGGCCCGCTCCATCGCCGAGAAGGGTCACCTGCCGGCCGAGGTGCTCGACGCGGCGGCCAACACCATCTCCAAGCTGTGGGAGCTGTTCGTCGCCGAAGACGCCACGCTGGTTGAGGTCAACCCGTTGGTGCGCACGCCTGACGACCAGATCCTCGCGCTGGACGGCAAGGTCACCCTGGACGCCAACGCCGACTTCCGTCAGCCCGGCCACGTCGAGTTCGAGGACCGCGACGCCACTGACCCGCTGGAGCTCAAGGCCAAGGAGCACGACCTCAACTACGTCAAGCTCGACGGCGCCGTCGGCATCATCGGCAACGGCGCGGGTCTGGTGATGTCGACGCTCGACGTCGTCGCCTACGCCGGCGAGAAGCACGGTGGGGTCAAGCCGGCCAACTTCCTCGACATCGGCGGTGGCGCGTCGGCCGAGGTGATGGCCGCGGGACTTGACGTCATCCTGCACGACAAGCAGGTCAAGAGCGTGTTCGTCAACGTGTTCGGCGGCATCACCTCCTGCGACGCCGTCGCCAACGGAATCGTGACCGCGCTGAACATGCTCGGCGACGAGGCCAACAAGCCGCTCGTCGTCCGTCTCGACGGCAACAACGTCGACGAAGGCCGCCGCATCCTGGCTCAGGCCAACCACCCGCTGGTGATCCAGGCCGAGACCATGGACGCCGGCGCCGACAAAGCCGCCGAGCTGGCGAACAAGTAAGGGAAACAAGCCATGTCCATATTCCTGAACAAAGACTCGAAAGTAATCGTCCAGGGCATCACCGGCGGTGAGGGCACCAAGCACACCGCGCTGATGCTGAAGGCCGGCACCCAGGTGGTCGGTGGTGTCAACGCCCGCAAGGCCGGCACCACCGTGTCGCACGTGGACGCGAAAGGCAAGGACGTCGAGCTCCCGGTGTTCGGCAGCGTCGCCGAGGCGATGAAAGAGACCGGCGCTAACGTGTCGGTTGTTTTCGTGCCGCCGAAGTTCGCCAAGGACGCGATCATCGAGGCCATCGACGCCGAGATCCCGCTGCTGGTGGTCATCACTGAGGGAATTCCGGTGCAGGACAGCGCATATGCGTGGGCCTACAACGTCGACAAGGGTCGCAAGACGCGCATCATCGGGCCGAACTGTCCCGGCATCATCACCCCGGGTGAGGCGCTGGCCGGTATCACCCCCGCCAACATCAGCGGACCCGGGCCTGTCGGGCTGGTGTCCAAGTCCGGCACCCTGACCTACCAAATGATGTACGAGCTGCGCGATTTCGGCTTCTCCACCTCGATCGGCATCGGTGGTGACCCGGTAATCGGCACCACCCACATCGACGCGATCGAGGCCTTCGAGAAGGACCCCGAAACCAAGGTCATCGTGATGATCGGCGAGATCGGTGGTGACGCCGAGGAGCGGGCTGCCGACTACATCAAGGCCAACGTCTCCAAGCCGGTCGTCGGCTACGTCGCGGGATTCACTGCGCCGGAAGGCAAGACGATGGGCCATGCGGGCGCCATTGTGTCCGGCTCGTCGGGCACCGCGGCCGCCAAGAAGGAGGCCCTGGAGGCCGCCGGAGTCAAGGTGGGCAAGACGCCATCGGAGACCGCGGCACTCGCCCGGGAGATCCTCAAGAACCTTTAGTTCTTCACCGGGACTGTCCCCTACCTCCGGTGGGGGCCCCAGTCAGATCGCGATTTCATCGGAATCCGCGATCTGGCCGCAGTTTCGTTTTGGTCCCAGCCATCGGTTAGCCTGACGAACTAACCGTTGCCAGGAGGTTCGTCATGCCGGTCGATCCGCGTACTCCGGTGCTCGTCGGCGTCGGCCAGTTCACCGAGCGCATCGACGACCCCGACTATCGGGGCATGTCGGCGGTCGACCTCGCGACGGCGGCCGCGCGGGCAGCACTTGGCGACACCGGCGCCAAAAGCGTTGCGAAAGCCGTCGACACGGTCTTCGGGCTACGGCAGTTCGAGATTTCTGGACCGATGCCGGCCAGGCTCGGCAAGTCGAACAACTACCCGCGTTCGGTGATGAACCGTCTCGGCGGCGACCCGGCCCGCGTGGTGCTCGAACCAGTCGGTGGGCAGAGTCCGCAGAAGCTTGTCACCGAGGCGGGCAACGCAATCGCGGCGGGCGACGCCGACGTCGTACTGATCATGGGCTCGGAGCCGGGGTCGACGGCTCGCTACTTCGCCAACCGCGATGACAAGCCCGACTTCACCGAACACGTCGACGGTCAACTCGAGGATCGCGGCCACCAGATCTCCAGCTACATCGACGAATACACGATCCAGCACGGCCTGACCGGAGCGCCCGTGCAGTACGGCCTGCTGGAGAATGCGCGGCGCGCCCGCCTCGGGCGCAGCGTGGCCGACTATCGGCGCGAGATGGCCGAACTGTTCGCCCCGATGTCCAAAGTGGCTGCCAAGAACCCGCTTTCGTCGTCGCCCATCGAGCGGTCGGTCGACGAGATCATCACGGTCACCGACGACAACCGGATGATCTGTGACCCGTACCCCCGTCTACTGGTCGCTCGCGATCAGGTCAACCAGGGCGCAGCGGCCGTGCTGATGTCAGTGCAGGCAGCGACCCGCCTCGGGGTTTCCGAGGACAAATGGGTTTACCTGCACGGCCACTCGGACATGATCGAGCAGGCGATGCTGGATCGCCTCGACCTCGGCGCCAGCCCGGCTGCTGTCCATGCGGCCCGAGAAGCGTTGCGGGTAGCCGGAATCGGCATCGACGACATCGCCACCTTCGATTTGTACAGTTGCTTCCCCTTCCCGGTGTTCGTCATCTGCGAAGCCCTGGGCATCGACGGCGACGACCCGCGTGGCCTGACCCTGACCGGCGGACTACCGTACTTCGGCGGTCCCGGGAACAGCTACTCGCTGCACGGTATCGCCGAGACGGTCGCGCAGATGCGGGACAGGCCAGGGCAATTCGGCCTTGTCGGCGCCAACGGCGGCATTATGAGCAAGTACTCGGTCGGTATCTACTCGACCACGCCGGTGGGCTGGCGCACCGACAACTGCGCGGCGCTGAAGAGCGAGGTCGACGCCCTGCCGAAGGTCGACGTCACGAAAACGCCTGACGGGGCCGCGAGGATCGAGACGTATTCCGTGCGCTACGACTGGCCGATCCGCACCGGCATCATCGTCGGCAGGCTCGCCGCGGACAACAGGCGATTCATGGCCACGAGCGACGACGAGGATCTCGTCGCATTGATGTGCGACGGCGATCCACTCGGTGCGCAGATCTCGGTGTGGTCGACCGACAACGGCAACCGGGCCTCGCTGGGGTGAGCCCCGTCGTGCTTGCTCAGACCATCGACGAGAGCTTGCCCGCCAATCGCTCCACGTAGGTGGCGACCTCGTCTTCGGACTTGTCCGGCAGACCGAACAGCACCTCGGTGACCCCGAGCTCGGACCAGTGCGCCAGCTTCTCGGGCACCGGCTTGAAGTCCAGCGCCACGATCTGCGGAGCGCCGTCGCGGCCCGCCGCTGCCCAGGTGTCCTGCAACAGCTTCACCGGGGCGTCGATGTCGAAATCGCGGGGCGTGGTGATCCAGCCGTCGGCGCTGCGGGCGATCCACTTGAAGTTCTTCTCGTTGCCCGCGGCGCCCACCAGCACCGGGATGTGCGACTGCACCGGCTTGGGCCACGCCCAGCTGGGGCCGAACTTGACGAACTCACCGTCGTAGCAGGCTTCCTCTTGCGTCCACAGCGCGCGCATCGCCTCGAGGTACTCGCGCAGGCAGGTGCGGCGGCGCCCGGCCGGCACACCGTGGTCGGCCAGTTCATCGGTGTTCCAACCGAACCCGACGCCCAGGCTGACCCGGCCACCGGACAGGTGATCGAGGGTGGCGATGCTTTTCGCCAGTGTGATCGGGTCATGCTCGACGGGCAGCGCCACGGCGGTGGACAGCCGCACCCGCGACGTGACCGCGCATGCGGCGCCCAGGCTTACCCACGGGTCCAGCGTGCGCATGTACCGGTCGTCCGGCAGCGATTCGTCACCGGTCGTCGGATGCGCCGCCTCACGCTTGACCGGGATGTGGGTGTGTTCTGGCACATAGAACGTCGCAAAGCCGTGGTCGTCGGCGAGTTTGGCGGCGGCCGCCGGAGCGATGCCGCGGTCACTGGTGAAAAGCACGAGCCCGTAGTCCATGCACAGAATTAGAACGTGTTCTACCTGTGCCGAGCAACCCGCCCCCCACGGACGGCTTCCCCAACGAGGCGCGGCGGCGATCGGCCCAGGTCGCGCGCGGCTGCCGGTCGCTCCGGCGCGGGTGCCCGAACGTGCGCTAGCGTGGTTGATCGATCGCGCTTTACGCAAGCGCGGGCACGTCTTGGCATTTGGGAACGGCGGGCCCTGGAAGTGCAGCGCCGCACCGCAACAAGTGGCGTGGCGCCACACGAGGCCTTGAAGGCACTGCAAGCAACAGGAGGAGTCATGACCTACTCGCCCGGGAGTCCCGGATATCCACAGTCGCAGCCCGGCGGCTCCTACCCAGGCGCCACTCCGTCGTTCGCGAAGGCCGACGACGGCGAGAGCAAGCTTCCGCTGTACGTCAACATCGCGGTGGTGGTCCTCGGCGTGGCGGTATACCTGCTGAACTTCGGGCCGACCTTCGTCCTCAGCGCCGATCTCGGTCCGGCCGCCGGCGGACGCGCCGGTGACGCGGGCACCGCGGTCCTGGTCGCCGTGCTGGCCGCGCTGCTTGCCGGGCTGAGCCTGCTGCCCAAAGCGAAGAACTACGCGGGCGTGACGGCGGCCGTCGCCGTCCTGGGCGCCCTGCTGGCGATCGCGGAGGTGATCAACACCCCGACCGGATTCGCCGTCGGCTGGGCGATGTGGCCGCTGGTGGCATGCAGCGTGCTGCAGGCTGCTGCCGCCGCCGTGGTGCTGCTGCTGGATGCGGGCGTTATCACCGCGCCGCCGCCCCGGCCCAAGTACGACCCGTACGCGCAGTACGCGCAGTACGGTCAATACGGCCAATACGGCGGTCAGCAGCACGGCGGCTACTACGGTCAGCAGAGCCCGCAGCAGCACAATCCGCAGTCGGGGGGATACGGATCGCAATACGGCGGCTACCCCTCGAGCCAGGCCCCGACGCAGAGCGCGATCCCGACCAGCGGCGGCTTCGGCGCCCAGTCGGCACAGCCCGGAGCGCAGCAGGGACCATCCACGCCCCCCACCGGATTCCCGAGCTTCAGCCCGCCGCCGTCGGTCGGCGGTACGGGCGCGCCGTCCGAGCAACCCGGCGACCAGCCTTCATCGCCTTCTGGACCGGCTCCGGCTTAACCGCGAGCTCTCGCGCCTCGTAGGGCACGTGCGCCAAGAGTGACACGGGTGGAGGAGAACCGGGCAGCGGGCGCTCGCCAGGCGCGTGATCTCGTCCGGGTCGCGTTCGGCCCGGCGGTACTCGCGCTGATCATCATCGCCGCGGTCACGCTGCTTCAGCTGCTGATCGCCAACAGCGACATGACCGGTGCCCTCGGGGCGATCGCCAGCATCTGGCTCGGCGTGCACGGGGTGCCGATTTCGATCGGCGGCCGCGAGTTGGGCGTAATGCCGCTGCTGCCAATCCTGTTGATGGTGTGGGCGACCGCGCGCACCACGGCGCGGGCTACCACCAGGTACTCGTCCTGGCTCGTGGTCCGGTGGGTGGTCGCGTCGGCGCTGGGCGGCCCGATGCTGATCGCCGCGATCGCGCTGGCCGTCATCCATGACGCGTCCACGGTGCTCACCGAGCTGCAGACACCGAGCGCTTTGCGCGCATTCGCCGGCGTCCTGGTGGTGCATGGCGTCGGCGCCGCGATTGGGGTGGGGGCCCGGGTGGGCCGCCGGGTGCTGGCGGTGGCGTCGCTGCCCTACTGGCTGGGTGATTCGCTGCGTGCCGCGGCGGTCGGCGTGCTCGCGCTGTTCGGGCTCTCCGGGCTGGTGACGGCGGGGTCGCTGGTTGTGCACTGGGCCACGATGCAGGACCTCTACGCGATCACCGATTCCATATTCGGCCAGTTCAGCCTTACCGTGCTTTCGTTGCTGTACGCGCCCAACGTCATCGTCGGCACTTCGGCGGTCGCGGTCGGGTCCAGTGCGCATATTGGTTTTGCGACATTCAGTTCGTTCACCGTTTTCGGCGGTGACATTCCGGCGCTGCCCGTCCTGGCAGCGGCTCCCACGCCACCGCTGGGGCCGGCGTGGGTCGCGCTGCTGATTGTGGGGGCGTCGTCGGGTGTGGCCGTCGGTCAGCAGTGCGCGCGGCGCCCGCTCCCGCTGATTCCCGCCCTGGCCAAGCTGCTCGTCGCCGCGGTAGGCGGCGCCCTGCTGATGTCGCTGCTGGCATTCGGCGGCAGCGGCCGGCTGGGCAACTTCGGCGACGTCGGGGTGGACCAGGGCGGCCTATGGGTCGGCACCTTCTTCTGGTTCGCGGTCGTCGGCTGGGTCACGGTGGTGATGACCGGCGGGATAAGCCGCCGGCCCCGGCGGCCCAAATCCAAACGCGCGCCCGCGCCGCCGGCCGGGGGGGCACCTCCCGCTCGCGGGGGAGAGCCGAAGGACTTCGCGGACGTCTTCTCCGAGCCCGAGCCCGCTGCCGAACACGACCTGCTGCCCGACGACGAGGAAGCATTCACCGAGCCGACGCTCGCCGAACCCATGCCCGGCGAGCCCGCGTTCGACGAACCCACTCCGCACCCGCCCGCACCCGATGAACGGGCGCCCGACGAACGCGACTCCGGGGACTAGCCTCGCTTCGGCCGGTCGTATCGTGCGCCGCGCGTCGTCGTTAGTAGGCTCGCGATGTGGTCGAACCGCTCCGCGTGCCCCCGAGTGCGCCGGCGCGACTGCTGGTGCTGGCGTCCGGCACCGGATCACTACTGAGTTCGCTGCTGGCCGCGGCTGTCGATGACTACCCCGCACGAGTAGTCGCCGTCGGCGTGGATCGCGACTGCCGGGCCACCGAGATCGCCGCAGCCGCCAAGGTGGCGACCTTCACCGTCCGGCTTGGCGATCACCCGAACCGCGATGCCTGGGACGCTGCCATCACCGAGGCCACCGCCGCGCACTCGCCCGATCTGATCGTCTCCGCTGGATTCATGAAAATCCTTGGACCACAATTTCTTTCACGATTCTGTGGACGAACCCTCAACACGCACCCGGCGCTACTGCCGGCATTCGCGGGAGCACATGCCGTGCCTGACGCGTTGGCTTACGGTGTGAAGGTCACGGGTTGTACGGTGCACCTGGTAGATGCCGGCATGGACACCGGGCCGATCCTGGCGCAGGAGCCCATTCCGGTGCTCGACGGCGACAACGAAGAGACATTGCACGAACGCATCAAAGTTGTCGAACGGCGACTGCTGGTGGATGTGGTGGCCGCGATCGCTAATCGCGGCGTGACCTGGATCGGACGAAAGGCGACCATAGGATGAGCACCGACGAGTCAAGGAGAGCGATTCGCCGCGCGTTGATCAGCGTCTACGACAAGACCGGGCTGGTAGAACTCGCCCAGGGTCTCAGCGCTGCGGGTGTCGAGATCGTTTCGACCGGATCTACCGCGAAGGCGATTGCAGGCCAAGGGATTCCGGTGACACCCGTAGAGCGGCTGACCGGTTTCCCCGAGGTGCTCGACGGCCGGGTCAAGACACTGCACCCACGCGTGCATGCCGGACTGCTGGCCGATCTGCGCAAGCCCGAGCACGCCGCGGCGCTCGAGGAGCTGGGAATCGAGGCGTTCGAGCTGGTCGTGGTCAACCTGTATCCGTTCAGTCAGACCGTCGACTCCGGCGCGGGCATGGACGAATGCGTCGAGCAGATCGACATCGGCGGGCCGTCGATGGTTCGGGCTGCCGCGAAGAACCATCCCAGCGTGGCTGTGGTCGTCGACCCGCTCGGCTACTCTCGCGTGCTTGCCGCGACCCGCAACGGTGGATTCACCCTGGCCGAGCGTAAGAAGCTGGCGTCGCTGGCCTTCCAGCACACCGCGGAGTACGACATCGCGGTGGCGAGCTGGATGGAGTCGACCCTGGCGCCCGAACATCCGGAGACGACGTTTCCGCAGTGGTTCGGCCACAGCTGGCGCCGCTCGGCGATGCTGCGCTACGGCGAGAACCCGCACCAGCAGGCGGCGCTCTACGTCGATCCGGGCGCTTGGCCGGGGCTTGCTCAGGCAGAGCAGCTGCACGGAAAAGAGATGTCCTACAACAACTTCACCGACGCGGATGCGGCATGGCGGGCAGCTTTCGACCACGAACAGACTTGCGTGGCAATCATCAAGCACGCCAACCCGTGTGGGATCGCCGTCTCCTCGATTTCGGTCGCCGACGCACATCGCAAGGCCCACGAGTGCGATCCGCTCAGCGCATTCGGGGGCGTCATCGCGACGAATACCGAAGTCAGCCTTGAGATGGCCGAATACGTCAGCACCATCTTCACCGAAGTGATCGTCGCCCCGGCCTACGCGCCGGACGCCCTCGACGCGCTGACCCGCAAGAAGAACATCCGGGTGCTGGTGGCCTCCGAGCCGCTGGCCGGTGGTTCCGAGCTGCGGCCGGTAAGCGGGGGGCTGCTGATGCAGCAACGCGATCAGCTCGACGCGCACGGCGACAACCCGGCCAACTGGACCTTGGCGACGGGTTCGCCGGCCGACCCGCCGACGCTGAACGACCTGGTCTTCGCCTGGCGTACCTGTCGCGCGGTCAAGTCGAATGCGATCGTGATCGCGTCCGGTGGCGCCACCATCGGCGTCGGCATGGGCCAGGTCAATCGCGTCGATGCGGCGCGGCTGGCCGTCGAACGCGGCGGCGACCGGGTCGGTGGCGCGGTGGCGGCGTCGGACGCGTTCTTCCCGTTCCCCGACGGGCTGGAAACGCTGGCGCACGCCGGAGTCAAGGCGATCGTGCACCCCGGCGGCTCGGTGCGCGACGAGGAAGTGACCGCTGCGGCCGCCGCGGCGGGTGTCACCTTATACCTCACTGGTGCTCGTCACTTCGCGCACTAAGCAGCACGCGGGGCGCACCGCGGAGCGGTAAAGCCGGTGCGCATGACGCACATTTGGGACGCGACGTAGCGTGGAGTGGTGACATCACCGAACAACCTGCCCCGTACCGTCGGCGAACTACGCGCGACCGGCCATCGTGAACGGGGAGTCAAGCAGGAAATCCGCGAGAATCTGCTGACGGCGCTGGCCGAGGGTGACGACATTTGGCCGGGGATCTTCGGATTCGACGACACCGTCTTGCCCCAACTGGAGCGGGCGCTGATCGCGGGTCACGACTTCGTTCTGCTCGGCGAACGCGGCCAGGGCAAAACTCGGCTGCTGCGTGCGCTGGTCGGGCTGCTCGACGAATGGACGCCGGTGATCGGCGGCGCGGAGCTGGGTGAGCACCCCTACACGCCGATCACGCCGGAGTCGATCCGTCGGGCCGCCACACTCGGCGACGACCTCCCGGTCGAGTGGCGGCACCGCAGCGAGCGCTACACCGAGAAGCTGGCCACTCCCGACACCAGCGTCGCGGACCTGGTCGGCGACATCGACCCGATCAAGGTGGCCGAGGGCCGCAGCCTCGGTGACCCGGAGACCATTGCCTACGGGCTGATTCCGCGCGCACACCGTGGTGTCGTAGCCGTCAACGAACTGCCCGACCTCGCCGAGCGCATTCAGGTGTCGATGCTCAACGTGATGGAGGAACGCGACATCCAGGTGCGTGGCTACACGCTGCGTCTGCCGCTGGACGTGTTGGTGGTCGCCAGTGCCAACCCCGAGGACTACACGAACCGCGGCCGCATCATCACCCCGCTCAAAGACCGGTTCGGCGCCGAGATCCGCACCCATTACCCGCTGGAGCTGGATGCGGAGGTGGGCGTCATCGTTCAGGAAGCACATCTGAGCGCGCAGGTGCCCGATTACCTGACGCAGGTGATCGCGCGGTTCGCCCGCTACCTGCGGGAGTCCAACTCGGTCGACCAAAGGTCCGGCGTATCGGCGCGGTTCGCGATCGCCGCCGCCGAGACCGTCGCCGCCTCGGCGCGCCACCGCGGCGCAGTGCTCGGCGAGAGCGACCCGGTCGCCCGTGTTGTGGACCTGGGCACCGTTATCGACGTGCTGCGCGGCAAGCTGGAATTCGAATCCGGTGAGGAAGGCCGCGAACAGGCGGTGCTCGAGCACCTGTTGCGTCGCGCGACTGCCGACACCGCGTCTCGAGCGCTCGGCGGCATCGATGTCGCCCCGTTGGTCACCGCGGTGGAAGGCGGCTCGGCGGTGACGACGGGTGAGCGGATTTCGGCCAAGGACGTGCTAGCCGCGGTTCCGGGATTGTCCGTCGTGGAGGAGATCGCCAACCGGTTGCACGCGGAATCCGAGGGCGAACGTGCCGCGGTACTGGAACTCGCGCTGGAAGCGCTGTATCTCGCCAAGCGAATCGACAAGGTATCCGGCGAGGGCCAAACCGTCTATGGCTAAAGGGCATTCGTCGCGATACTCGGCGTACACCGGCGGGCCTGACCCGCTGGCGCCGCCGGTGGATCTGCGCGAGGCGCTCGAGCAGATCGGCCAGGACGTGATGGGCGGGACCTCCCCGCGCCGGGCGCTGTCCGAGCTACTGCGTCGCGGTACCGAGAACATGCGTGGTGCCGACCGGCTGGCTTCCGAAGCCAACCGTCGTCGGCGAGATCTGTTGCGCCGCAACAACTTAGACGGAACTTTGCAGGACATCAAGAAGCTACTCGACGAAGCGGTGTTGGCCGAGCGCAAGGAGCTGGCCCGGGCTCTCGACGACGACGCCCGCTTCGGTGAACTGCAGCTCGACGCGCTGCCGTCGTCGCCGGCCAAGGCCGTCCAAGAACTGTCCGAGTACAAGTGGCGCAGCCCGGAAGCTCGCGAAAAGTACGACCAGATCAAGGATTTGCTCGGCCGCGAGATGCTGGATCAGCGCTTCTCCGGCATGAAAGAGGCGCTGGAGGGTGCCACCGACGAGGATCGCCAGCGCGTCAACGACATGCTGGACGACCTCAACGAGCTGCTCGACAAGCACAACCGCGGCGAGGACACTCAGCAAGACTTTGAAAACTTCATGGACAAACACGGCGAATTCTTTCCGGAGAATCCGCGCAACATCGATGAGCTGATGGACTCGCTGGCTCAGCGGGCCGCCGCCGCGCAGCGCTTCCGCAACAGCCTGAGTCCCGACCAACGTGCCGAACTTGATGCCTTGGCACAGCAGGCATTTGGATCTCCGTCGCTGATGCAGGCGTTGAACCGTCTCGACGCGAACCTGCAGGCTGCCCGGCCGGGCGAGGACTGGATGGGCTCCGAACAGTTTTCCGGCGACAACCCGTTCGGGATGGGCGAAGGCACCCAGGCGCTGGCCGACGTCGCCGAATTGGAACAGCTGGCCGATCAGCTTTCGCAAAGCTATCCCGGTGCCACCATGGACGACGTCGATCTGGATGCGTTGGCTCGCCAGCTCGGCGACCAGGCCGCCATCGACGCGCGGACACTTTCCGAACTGGAACGGGCACTGGTTAATCAGGGCTTTTTGGATCGAGGTTCCGACGGCCAGTGGCGGCTGTCGCCCAAGGCCATGCGCAGGCTCGGTGAGACGGCGTTACGCGATGTGGCACAACAGCTTTCCAGCCGACGTGGCGACCGCGAGCTCCGACGCGCCGGAGCGGCCGGGGAACTGACCGGCGCCACCCGGCCGTGGCAGTTCGGTGACACCGAGCCGTGGAACATCCCCCGCACGCTGACCAATGCGGTGTTGCGGCAGTCGGGAACCGCGACACTGGATAACGCGAATCCGGCCCTGAAGATCGCCGTCGACGACGTCGAGGTATCCGAGACCGAGATGCGCACCCAGGCGGCGGTCGCGCTGCTGGTCGACACGTCGTTCTCGATGGTGATGGAGAACCGCTGGCTGCCGATGAAGCAGACGGCGCTGGCCCTCAATCACCTGGTATCAACCCGGTTCCGGGCGGATGCCTTGCAGATCATCGCCTTTGGCCGCTATGCCCGGACTGTGACCGCCGCCGAGCTGACCGGTCTGGAGGGCGTCTACGAACAGGGCACCAACCTGCATCACGCGCTGGCACTGGCGGGCCGTCATCTGCGCCGGCATCCCAACGCGCAGCCCGTGGTGCTGGTGGTGACCGACGGTGAGCCCACTGCGCATCTCGAGGATGTCGACGGTGACGGATCGTCGGTGTTTTTTGATTACCCGCCGCACCCGCGGACCATCGCCCACACGGTGCGTGGGTTCGACGACATGGCGCGGCTCGGTGCGCAGATCACGATCTTCCGGCTGGGCAGCGACCCCGGCCTGGCCCGGTTTATCGACCAGGTCGCGCGACGGGTCGAGGGACGCGTCGTGGTGCCCGATCTCGATGGTCTGGGAGCCGCGGTGGTGGGCGACTATCTGCGGTCCCGGCGGCGTCGCTAGCGCATTACCGTGCTGCTGGTGCGCCAGCCCGTCGCGGCAGTCAGCGAGAATTCATTCAGAGCGCTTGCAATATGCTGTTGCAGTTCATCATTCGAGTTGTCGCGGCCGAGCTCATAGGCGAGGACCGTGACGAAGACCTGTCCGTGTACTCGTCCCGACAACAACGCGAGCGCTCCGTTGGTGCGGTGCATCGTCGTGTTGGTCACGCCCGGGTAGACCGACTTCATCGCGAAGTGGTCGGCGTCCGTGCCGTCCGGCCGGTTGGTCGCCGGATCGATCGCACCGAGGTTCGATGAGACGACCGTGGTTGCACTGCCGGTGACGACGCTGATCAATCGCCGGAAGACGGGCTTCGGTATCAACGGAACCAGCGGCAGCAATGTCCACCGCTCGTCGGGCAGCTCCTGATGGGCGATCAACGCCTGCTTGATTGCGGCGCGAATGTCGCGCAGGCCGGTCGTCGCGGTTGCCGGTTTGACCGTGACGTCGACGTTGATCACCGCGTTGGCGCGGGTATCTCCGGGGGCGCGCTCATTGAGCGGCATCCCCACATTGACCGAGCCGTCTGCGGCGACCCGCCCCACGCGCTGGGCGAGGTGGGTTGCTAACCCCGCGAGCAGCGCGTTGCTGGTGCCCCCGAGCGATTCTGCGCGGGCATCCCACTCGCCGGCGTCGAAGAAGAGCATCGCCATGGGCAGCGTGATGCTTTCATCCGGTCCGCTAAAGCGCTTTTTCGGTGTGCGGGCGGTGGACCCGGCGCCGTCGCGTCCGCGCCGGGCCATGCGCGCCGCGGCGACGACGGCGCGACCCATATCTGCTGTGTCGCGCGCGGTTTGGCGTGCGTCCTGGTACAGCGTCCGCCACTGCCGTCGCGATGATGCCGCCGGCCACGCGATGGCGTCGTCGCGTCCGCACGCCGCGTCGGCCAGCGCCTCGCACAGCCCGACCCCGTCGGTGAGGCAATGTGTGACAACGAAGCTGACCACCGCTCCGCCGTCGGTCAGCGGCAACGCCGCGAGGTGCCACCCGGGCCCGTGTTCGGCATCCGGGCGCTCACTGGCCTGCCGGTCGAGCCACGCGTCGATTTCCGCACGCGGCCGCGGCGTCGCGGCGATCTCGAGGCTGGGCCGATCGCTCGGCGATACCCAGCGATGGCGGCCGAACGGCAAGGGGGACCGTTCGATGCGCCGCGATAGCCGTCCCCGCCCGAGGTGGCGGTGGAACTCTCGCAGACCGTCGATGTCGATGGCGTGCTCGTACACCCAGATACATTGCAGCACACTGGTCGTCGCTGTTGCCCGCTCGCCGAGAAAGAGTGTTTGGTCGGCTAGATCCAGCACGTTGCTCATATTCTAGGCCGCCTCGTTGTCGTCTTCCGTAGGGGCAACGACGTACAGTCCGTCCGAATTAACCATGGTGCCAACCGTGATCGACGCTTCCCGGGTCTTGCCGACGACGCGGGCGAAGATCCGATTCAATGTCTCGATGTACTGGCGCACCGACTCACGCGCTATCTCGTTGTCCGGGAAGGATATCGTCACGGTCGTTCGTTCGGCATGCCTGTTGATCCACACGTTGACACCGCCCGCCGACAGACTGTCGCCGTAGGTACCGAATTTCGTCTCCGCCCACAAGCCGTTCAGCGGAATCTTGCGGAAATCGAGGAAAGACAACATCATCGGCAGTTGCGTGGGCAGCTTGATGCCCAACTCGTCCGGTGTCGCCAACTCCAGCACTCGCTGGACCGGCACATGACCAAGGTCCTTGGCTGCGTCGAACGACTTCTGGGCGGCGCGGGCCGCCTCGGGGAATGAGACGCCCGCGGTCGGCACGGTGACCGGAACCATGCTCGCGAACCAGCCCACCGTCATGGTGTCGATGCCCGGTGTCCTGGTGTCGCGGGCGGTGAAGCCGTGGTGGATCTCGTTGCCGGTCAATTCATGCGCGGCCAACGCCGTGCATGCCAGGACTCCGCCGAGGAATCGGGCACCGGCCGTGACGCAGGTGGCGTCGAACGCCTCCGTTTGGGCCGCATCCAACAATTCGACGGTCACCAAGTCGCCTGCGGTGCTACTCCACGTGTTTCCCAGTGGCAGTGGGAAGCTCGGCCAGTTGCCGTCGGTGTCGCGCGCGTAATCGATCCAGCCCTTGATCTCCGGGGAGGACAGAGTCAGGGCGCCAACCTTCTCGCGCTGGCGCGCGGTGTAGTCGCAGTAGCTCCTGAGCTGGGCAGGCGTGCCGGACTGGTGCGTCGCGCCCTGCGTCAGTTCTTGATACGTCAGGTGGATGTCGAAGAAGATGATGCCGGCGGACAGGCCGTCGATGTGCAGGTGGTCGACGCTGGCGTAGAAGGTGAAATAGTCGGTGTGCTCGACGATGCCGAAGGTGAAGCAGCCCCATTCGTGCGTTTCACGAGGCGTCGTCAAGACGTGGGTCCGAACTTGGTCAGGCGTCATCTGACCCCACGACACGGGCATCAGATCGATGGCATCGGGGTCGTCGATCGCGCGGCGCACGATGACGCCGTTCTCGAATTCGAACCAACTGTGGTAAGTGTCGTGACGGCGGACATGGGCGTTGATCGCCGCGGTCATTGCCGCAATGTCGCACTCGCCGGCGATGTCCCACGCCACGACCATCAGGCGCGGTAGCTGCCTGTCCATTGCCTTGCCATGGTAGGCAGACCAGAGATGTTGCGCCTGTTGGTAACTCGGCGCTAGATCACCTCGGCGCGCGGTGCGGGCCGCTTCATGTGCCGTGGGTAGGGCCGTCCACATGGTGAGTGGACCATGCGGCGGTTGCCATTCGTTGATGTTCCCGAGTGCGACCATTTCCCAGCCTCGCTGTATGTGATGCCGACATTGCCTGTGCGGCGTGCGAGTGACGGAAAGGCAATTCGCGCATAGTTTTTCGCGCAGCCTAACTACACCCTTCGCGCTGGAATTCTTGCGACGCACTTCCCGATGTGCCTGCGCCCAAACCTTGGACGTCGCTTGTACCCCCCCGAGCCGCTGGTCTGGACGCTAGTCGACAGATGAGGCTATTTCGGGCTTTTGCGAAGATATGCAATCCCACGCATTTTCACCGCGGTGCCAGTAACCTTTACCGCCCGATCGGGATGGCGCCTGAATATCGGGGCAAGGGGCGTCGGATTATTGGTGGGGTCTGCGGGCTTTGCGCTTGATACCCACACCGCCCCACAGCGAAAAGCCGTGGATATTCACTCTGGGTGCGCCGGGCGTACCTTGGCCGACGTTCTCGCGATCGAAACCGCCCATCACCCCGCGGCCGCGGATCTCGACATTGACCTCCGGCGGCAGCAGGATGTTCTGCGCACCCATGATCGAGACCACGTGGATATCGACTTCGGTCGACGTGAAATCGGCGTAGCGCAGATCCACCACCCCGCTGCCCCACAGCGTGAACGTGGTCAGCTTCTTGGGTACATTCCATCGCCCGCGACGCTCGAATCCGCTCAGCAGCGCCAGCAGCAGCGTCGACGGCGCCGGATTCGGGTTACCGCCCCGGCGTGGGCTTAGCGGTCCAGGCAAATCGGCTCGCAGTTTGTCCAGCTCTTCATAGGTCGTCGCCGCATAGGCCCTGGTCAAACGGTCTTCGTAATCTTTGAGCTGCAAGCGACCCTGCTCAGCCGCATAGGCCAGTAATTGTGCAATTTGGATGCGGTCGGTATCGGCCGCCCGCGACAAATCACCGCGGGCTTCCTTCGCATCGTTGCGCGCCGAATCGCTCATCACCCACGAGCGTACGACGTACAACTTTTGCTGCAAGAGGGTTGGCTAAATCGAAACCATCCTCCTACGCCCCGGTTAATCGCGGCCGGCATCGTCGTTGGCGGGCGGGGCCCAACTGGGCGGACGTTTCTGCAGGAACGCAAGCATGCCCTCACGCGCCTCATCGGAGACAAACAACCGCGCGGATTCCTCAGCAAGCCGTTGCGCGTCGCGGTCGAATCCGTCGAGTACGGCGGACGTCGTCAGCGCCTTGGATGCCGCCAGCCCCTGGGGCGACCCGCGGCCGATGTCGGCGACCAGCTTGGCGACCGCGGCGTCCACGTCGTCTGCGGCCATCGTGACCAATCCGATCTCGGCGGCCACGCCCGCGTCGAACGTCTCGCCGGTCAGGTAGTAACGAGCCGCTGCCCGCGCTGACAGCTTCGGCAGCAGTGTCAGCGAGATGATCGACGGGGCGACACCAATGCGCGCCTCGGTCAGCGCGAAAGTGCTGCGCGGCCCGGCCACCGCGATGTCGCAGGCGCCGACCAAGCCGAATCCGCCCGCGCGAACATGACCGTTGACGGCCGCGATGACCGGCAGCGGCGAGGAGACGATGGCGCGCAGCAGTGCGGTCATCTCCCGGGCCCGTGCCGAAGCCATCTCCAAGGGGCTACCGCCGCTGGCCTCGCTGAGGTCCGCTCCAGCGCAGAACGTGCCGCCGGCGTGGCCGAGCACCACCACCCGCACCGCCGGATCCGCTGCCGCATCCTGCAATCCCTGGTGCAATTGGCTGACCAGAGTGGTCGACAACGCGTTGCGGTTGTGCGGCGAGTTCAGCGTCAGCCGGGCGAACGGACCCGCGACGGTATCCGGCCCGGCGTATTCGACGAAACGATTTTCCATTAGTCGCGCTTCAGTAGCTTCGGGGCAGGCCCAGGGATGTCTGTGCGACGAAGTTCAGCACCATCTCGCGGCTGACCGGCGCGATCCGCCCCAGCCTGGCCGAAGTCAGCATCGCCCCAACTCCGTACTCTTTGGTCAGCCCGTTGCCGCCCATCGACTGCACGGCCTGATCCACCGAACGGGTAGCCGCTTCGGCCGCAGCGTATTTGGCCATATTGGCGGCCTCCGCTGCGCCCGCATCGTCGCCGCTGTCGTAGAGTGTTGCGGCCTTCTGCAACATCAGTTTGGCCAGCTCGACCTCAATGTGACACTGCGCCAACGGATGTGACAGTCCTTGGTGTGCGCCGATCGGCGTTCCCCACACTTGGCGGGTCTTGACGTAGTCGGCGGCCTTGTCCAGTGCGAACCGGCCCATGCCCACCGAGCTGGCTGCGCCCATGATCCGCTCGGGGTTCAGGCCCGCGAAAAGCTGTGCGATCGCGGCGTCTTCGGCCCCGACGAGCGCATCGGCGGGCAGCCGGACATCGTCCAGGAAGACCTGGAACTGGCGCTCGGGGCTGATCAGCTCCATCTCGATGGGGGTGTAGGTGAAGCCGGGAGAGTCGGTGGGCACTACGAATAGTGCCGGGCGCAGCTTGCCGGTCTTGGCTTCCTCGGAGCGAGCCACCACCAGCACGGCCTGCGCTTGGTCGATACCGGAGATAAAGACCTTCTGGCCCTTGAGAATCCAGTCGCTGCCGTCCCGGCGCGCCGTCGTGGTGATCTTGTGGGAGTTGGACCCGGCGTCGGGCTCGGTGATCGCGAATGCCATCGTGCATGTGCCGTCGGCGATGGATGGAATCCAGCGCTTCTTCTGCTCCTCGGTACCGAACTTGCTGATGATGGTGCCGTTGATCGCGGGCGAGACCACCATCAGCAGCAGCGCGTTGCCCGCGGCGGCCATTTCCTCCATGACCAGTGACAGCTCGTACATTCCGGCGCCACCGCCGCCGTATTCCTCCGGCAGGTTCACCCCGAGGAAGCCGAGCTTGCCTGCCTCGGACCACAATTCATCGGTGTGCTGGTGGGCGCGCGCCTTTTCCAAGTAGTACTCGCTGCCGTAGTTGGACGCCCACGCGGCCACCGACTTGCGCAGTGCCTGGCGCTCCTCGCTTTCGATGAAGCTGGTATCGGTCATTTAAGAATCTCCTTTTGCTTGGCCGTTTTCTTCAGAGGCGTCACCGGGTGCTTCGACTATTGCCAGGACGGCCCCGACTTCGACTTGTTGACCGGTCGTGACGTTCAGTGAGCTGAGCACGCCGTCGGACGGCGCGGTGATGGTGTGCTCCATCTTCATTGCCTCCAGCCAGATCAGCGGCTGACCGGTTGTGACGCCCTCACCCACCTGCGCGCCGAGCCGGATGACGTTACCGGGCATCGGCGCCACCAGCGACCCCTTGGCGACGGAGGAACCCGGCTCGGGGAACCGGGGCGCCGCGTCCAAATGAACCGGCCCACGCGCCGAGTCGACGTAGACGTCCCGGCCATAACGAGCAACGGCGAAGCTGCACGCCACCCCGTTGGCATCGGCGAGCACCACCTCATCGGGTGCCGATGAGACTAGTTGCACCGGTTCATCGCCGGCCAGCACTAATCCTGTTCTGGTGAAACGATATTCGATCCGGTGCTCGGTATCGTCGTCGTCGCAGTAGGTCTTGACCTGATAGCCCGAGGTCAGGTTTCGCCAGCCGCTGGGCATCGAGCCGAACACGGCGGCCGTCGCGCGATTGTGCGCGGCCTCGGCGAGCGCAGCGGCGATCGCCGACATACGCACGACGCCGTTATCGCCCAGCGGCGCCGACAGCTGTGCCAGGCCGTGGGTGTCGAAAAATGCGGTGTCGGTGGCACCGTCGAGGAACGCCGGATGCCGCAGCACGTTGACCAGCAGCTCGCGGTTGGTGCGCAGCCCGTGCAGTCGCGTCCGAGCCAGTGCGTCGGCAAGCACCAGCGCGGCTTGGTGGCGGGTCGTCGCGTAGGAGATGACCTTGGCCAGCATCGGGTCGTAGTGAATCGACACAGTTGATCCGTCGACGATGCCGGAGTCCAGCCGGATTCCGGTGCGCCGGGCAAGCGGGCCGAACTGTGCCCGGGTGCCCGGCACGTCGAAGGCGTGCACCGCGCCGGCTTGCGGCTGCCAGCCCCGCGCGGGGTCTTCGGCGTAGAGCCGGGCTTCAATCGAATGGCCCTGGGCGACAGGAGGTTGCGCATCCAGACGGTCGCCGTCGGCGACCGCGATCTGAAGTTCGACGAGGTCGAGCCCGGTGGTCTCTTCGGTGACCGGGTGCTCAACCTGCAGCCGGGTGTTCATCTCCAGGAAGAAGAACTCACCGTCGTCGTCAGCGAGGAACTCCACCGTTCCGGCACCGGCGTAGCCGATCGCACCGGCGGCCAGCCGGGCGGCATCGAACAACTTGGCCCGCATCCCTGGAATGCGTTCCACCAACGGCGAGGGCGCTTCTTCGATGATCTTCTGGTGGCGCCGCTGAATCGAGCATTCCCGTTCGCCGACGGCCCACACGGTGCCGTGGGTGTCGGCGAGCACCTGAACCTCCACATGGTGGCCGGTCGGCAGATATCGCTCGCAGAACACGGTCGGATCGCCGAACGCGG
The DNA here is from genome assembly GCF_003112775.1 of Mycobacterium montefiorense. GTDB lineage: Bacteria > Actinomycetota > Actinomycetes > Mycobacteriales > Mycobacteriaceae > Mycobacterium > Mycobacterium montefiorense. Next base: position 60,156 of record NZ_BFCH01000026.1, read on the forward strand.
ACTGCGCTTCGCGCTGGGCGGCGGCGACTTCGCCTGCCAGAGCTGACAACTCGCGGACCACACGCATTCCGCGGCCACCGCCGCCCGCGGAGGCCTTGACCAGCACCGGCAGCTGCGCCCGCGTGACCGAGTCGGGGTCGAGTTCGTCGAGCACCGGCACCCCGGCCGAGGCCATCAGTTTTTTGGACTCGATCTTGGAGCCCATTGCCCGCACCGCGCCCACCGGCGGCCCGATCCAGGTCAGGCCCGCGTCTTCGACGGCAGCCGCGAAATCGGCATTCTCCGAAAGGAATCCGTAGCCAGGGTGCACTGCGTCGGCGCCGGCGGCACGGGCGGCGGCGATGATGGCCTCGGCGTTGAGATAGTCGTTGGTCCTGTCCAGCCGGACCCTAGCGTCGGCCTCGGCGACGTGCGGGGCCGCGGCGTCCGGGTCGGTGTAGACCGCGACGGTGCTCAGGCCGAGTCGCCGGCAGGTCGCGAAGACCCGGCGGGCGATCTCGCCGCGGTTGGCAACCAGTACTCGAGTGATTCCCATGGGGCTCACATCCGGAAGACGCCGAAGTTCGACGTCCCCTTGATCGGGCCATTCGCGATGGCGGACAGACACATTCCCAGTACCGTGCGGGTATCGCGGGGGTCGATCACCCCGTCGTCGTAGAGCATGCCGGATAAGACCATCGGCAGCGATTCGGCCTCGATCTGGCCTTCGACGGCGGCCCGCATCGCGGCATCGGCATCCTCGTCGACCTGCTGTCCGCGGGCTTCGGCGGCCGCGCGGCTCACGATCGACAGCACACCGGCCAGCTGCACACCGCCCATGACCGCGGATTTGGCGCTGGGCCAGGCGAACAGGAAGCGCGGGTCGTACGCCCGCCCGCACATGCCGTAGTGGCCTGCTCCGTAGGACGCGCCGATCAGCAGCGAGATGTGCGGGACCGTCGAATTGGACACGGCGTTGATCATCATCGAACCGTGCTTGATCATGCCGCCCTCTTCATAGTCCTTGCCGACCATGTATCCGGTCGTGTTGTGCAAGAACAACAGTGGGGTGTCGTAGCGGTTGGCCAGCTGAATGAACTGGGTAGCCTTCTGTGACTCCTCGCTGAACAGCACACCGCGATGGTTGGCCAGGATGCCGATCGGATAGCCGCCAAGGGTGGCCCAGCCGGTCACCAGCGACGAGCCGTACATCGGCTTGAATTCGTCGAATTCGGAGCCGTCGACGATGCGCGCGATCACGTCACGCGGATCGAACGGGATGCGCAGATCCGACGACACGATGCCGATCAGCTCCTCGGCATCGAAGCGCGGTTCGGTCACCGGCCGCGGTGTCGGCCCGAGCTTGCGCCAGTTCAGCCGGGCCACTACCCGGCGCCCGATGCGGATCGCGTCCAGCTCGTCGACGGCGAAGTAGTCAGCCAGACCCGAAGTGCGGGCATGCATTTCGGCGCCGCCGAGCGATTCATCGTCGGATTCTTCGCCGGTGGCCATCTTTACCAGCGGGGGACCGGCCAGAAACACCTTCGAGCGTTCCTTGATCATCACCACGTGATCGGACATGCCGGGGATGTAGGCACCGCCGGCGGTGGAGTTGCCGAAGACGAGCGCGATGGTCGGAATGCCGGCCGCCGACAGCCGGGTCAGGTCGCGGAACATCTGGCCGCCGGGGACGAAGATCTCTTTCTGGGTGGGCAGGTCGGCGCCACCGGATTCCACCAGTGATACGACCGGCAGCCGGTTCTCACGTGCGATCTGGTTGGCCCGCAGGATCTTCTTCAGCGTCCAGGGGTTGCTGGTGCCGCCCTTGACGGTCGGGTCGTTGGCGACGATCAGGCACTCGACGCCCTCGACCGCACCGATGCCGACCACCACGCTCGCCCCCAGGGTGAACGAACTGCCGTACGCGGCCAACGGGCTCAGCTCGAGGAACGGCGAGTCCGGGTCCACCAGCAGTTCGATGCGCTCGCGTGCGGTGAGTTTTCCACGGGAGTGGTGGCGCTGCGTGTATTTCGCTCCGCCGCCCGCGAGCGCCTTGTCGTGCTCGAGGTCGATCTCGGCTAGCTTGGCGATCATGGTTTCGGCCGCGTCGGCGTAGCTGGGCGCCTTCGGGTCGAGGTTGGACTGCAGCACGGTCATGATTGGAATCCCAGGAGTTTGGCGGACAGTGCGGTCAGTATTTCGGTGGTTCCGCCGCCAATGCCCAGGATCCGCATGTCCCGGTATTGGCGTTCGACTTCGGATTCGGCCATATAGCCCATGCCGCCGAAGAGCTGAACGGCTTGGTTGGCCACCCATTCGCCGGCTTCGACGGCCGTGTTCTTGGCGAAGCACAACTGCGGGATCAGATTCGTCTCGCCGGCGAGCTGGCACTGGACCACGTGGCGTGAATAGACCCGGGTAACGTCGATGCGGCGGGCCATCTCGGCCAGGGTGTTCTGCACCGACTGCCGCGAAATCAGCGGGCGGCCGAACGTCTCGCGGTCGCGACACCACTGCACGGTGATGTCCAGACAACGTTGCGCACTCGAATATGCTTGTGCGGCAAGGCCGATACGTTCAGATACGAATGCCTGCGCGATCTGGGCGAAACCACTGTTCTCGGCGCCGACCAGGTTGGCCACCGGAACCCGGGCGTCGGTGTAGGACAACTCAGCGGTGTCAGACGACCGCCAGCCCATCTTGTCCAGCTTGCGGCTCACCTCGAAGCCTGGTGTGCCCTTCTCGACTGCCAGCAGCGAAACCCCTGCTGCGCCAGGACCTCCGGTGCGCACTGCGGTCACGACATAGTCGGCGCGAACACCGGAGGTGATGTAGGTCTTGGCGCCGTTGACCAAATAATGATCCCCGTCACGCACCGCGGTGGTGCGCAAATGCCCGACATCTGACCCGCCGCCGGGTTCGGTGATGGCCAGGGATCCGATCATGGTGCCGGCCAACGTCGGCCGCACGAACTCCTCGATCAGCCGCTGATCACCCGAGGCGATCATGTGCGGTACCGCGATGCCACAGGTGAACAGCGACGCGAAGACACCGCCCGGGGCACCGGCCTGGTGGAACTCCTCGCAGATGAGCACCGCGTCGGCGCCGTCGCCGCCGCCACCGCCGACCGCTTCTGGCAGCCCGGCGCCCAGCAGCCCGGCCGCCCCCGCGCGACGGTGTAGGTCGCGCGGCAGATCGCCGGTGCGTTCCCACTCGTCGACGTGGGGCAGGATTTCGCGTTCGGTGAACGAGCGCACCGTCTTTCGCAGCTGCTCGCGCTCCGGCGTGTTCCAAAGATTCACAAAAGCCCTTCCGGAATGTCGACGTGGCGGCTGCGCAGCCATTCGCCTAGCCCCTTGGCCTGGGGGTCGAACCGCGCTTGGTAGGCGACGCCCTGACCGAGGATGCCCTCGATCACGAAGTTCACCGCGCGCAGGTTGGGCAGCACGTGGCGGGTGACGTCGAAGTCCGCCGCTTCGGGCAGCAGCTCCTTGAGCAGGTCGACGGTCAATGTGTTGGCCAGCCAACGCCATTGGTCCTCGGTGCGTACCCACACCCCAACGTTGGCCGAGCCGCCCTTGTCGCCGCTGCGGGCGCCGGCGATGCGGCCCAACGGCGCGCGCCGGGTCGCCCCCGCCGGCAGTGGGTCGGGCAACGGCGGGGGAGCGGCGGCGCATAGCTCCAAAGTTTGGGTGGCGCAAGGGATATCGACGCGCGCACCGTCAGCGTGCACCGCGATGTGCGGCACCGCGGTGGCATCGACGAAGCCCGCGGTGAAGACACCGTAGACCTGGCCATCGCCCGGCGGTGCGGTCACGTGGAAGCCCGGATAACTAGCAAGCGCTAATTCGACTGCTGCCGCCGAGAATTGGCGCCCGACATTGGCGGAGTCCGGGTCGCGAACCACGCAGCGCAGCAGCGCGCTGGCGGCTTCCTCGCTGTCGGCGTCGGGGTGATCGGTGCGGGCCAGCGTCCACTCCAGCTCGGCGGGCTTGACGGTGAGTCCTGCCTCGAGTTGCCGGCGCACCAACTCGGCCTTGGCCTCGATGTCCAGACCGGTCAACACGAAGGTCATCGCGTTACGGAAGCCGCCGATGCTGTTGAGTGAGACCTTGAGGGTGGGCGGCGGCGGCTCACCGACCACGCCGCTGATGCGCACCCGGTCCGGGCCGTCCGCGGACAGCTCGACGGTGTCCATCCGGGCCGTGACGTCCGGATTGGCGTAGCGGGCGCCGGTGATTTCGTAGAGCAGCTGCGCGGTGACGGTGTCGACGCTGACCAGGCCGCCGGTGCCGGCGTGTTTGGTGATCACCGACGACCCGTCGGCGTTGACCTCGGCCAGCGGGAACCCGGCGTAGGACAGGTCGGGCACCTCGGTGAAAAACGCGTAGTTGCCGCCGGTGGCCTGGACGCCGCATTCGATGACGTGGCCGGCGACCACCGCCCCGGCGAGCTCGTCGTAGTCGGTGCGGCTCCAGCCGAAATGCGCGGCCGCCGCCCCGACGATCACCGACGCGTCGGTGACCCGGCCGGTGACGACGACGTCGGCTCCGTCGCCCAGACAGTCCACGATGCCCCACGCGCCCAGGTAGGCGTTGGCCGTCAGCGGTGTGCCCAGACCGAGTTCCGCCGCGCGCGGCGCCAGGTCGTCGCCCTCGACGTGGGCGATACGGGCGGCGATGCCCAGGCGCTCGGCCAGGACCCGGATCGCCTCGGCCAGTCCGGCGGGATTGAGGCCGCCGGCATTGGCCACGATGCGCACCCCGCGATCGCGGGCTTCGCCCAGGCAGTCCTCGAGCTGGGTCAGGAAGGTCTTGGCGTAGCCGCGCTCGGGGTGCTTCATCTTGTCGCGGCCCAGGATGAGCATCGTGAGCTCGGCCAGGTAGTCGCCGGTGATGTAGTCCACGTCGCCGCCGGTCAGCATCTCGCGCATCGCTGCCAGCCGGTCGCCGTAGAACCCCGAGCAGTTCGCGATCCGGACAGCACCGGAACGCCCGGAAGCAGAGGCCATTGGCGTCCTCCATTCAGGAATTACCGATGCTCGACCAACCAACCACCCGGTAGGTTAGCGGGTACCGCCGGTGTCACGTCAAGGATGCCCGCCTCGGCGCTGGTGTCATAGCCGCGCAGGCCGCACGCCCCGTTTTGGCCACCAGCAGGTCACCGACTATTCTTGAGTGCAATCGTCGCCGTCGGCCGTACTGGTCATTCCGTGCGACGCACGACCGCAAACCCCACACCGAGGAGTAAGGCCCGACCATGGCCACACCCAAGCGCAGGATGTCGCGCTCGAACACCCGTAGCCGCCGCTCGCAGTGGAAGGCCGAAAAGACCGAGCTCGTCGGTGTGACGGTCGCCGGCCAGAAGCACAAGGTGCCGCGTCGACTGCTCAAGGCTGCTCGCCTGGGCCTCATTGATCTCGACCGACGCTAATCTCGGCAAATACCCGGCGCGCCTCTCAGCCCGCTCTCAGGCCCTAGGACGAAACTAGTGGCCGTGCGCATTCTTGTCGTCGATGACGATCGCGCGGTCCGCGAGTCGTTGCGCAGGTCGCTTTCCTTCAACGGATATTCCGTCGAGTTGGCCCATGACGGGGTGGAAGCGCTGGAGATCATCTCCAGCGACCGGCCCGACGCGGTCGTGCTTGACGTGATGATGCCGCGCCTGGATGGGCTTGAGGTCTGCCGCCACCTCCGCAGCACCGGCGACGATCTGCCGATCCTGGTGCTCACCGCCCGCGATTCGGTGTCTGAGCGGGTCGCCGGCCTGGACGCCGGCGCGGACGACTACCTGCCCAAGCCGTTCGCTCTGGAGGAGCTGCTGGCCCGGATGCGGGCGCTGCTGCGCCGCACCAAGCCCGACGACGACGCCGAGTCGGTCACGATGACGTTCTCCGATCTGGCCCTGGACCCGATGACCCGTGAAGTCACCCGTGGACAGCGCCGGATCAGCCTGACCCGCACTGAGTTCGCGCTGCTGGAGATGCTGATCGCCAATCCGCGCCGGGTGCTCACCCGCAGCCGCATCCTCGAGGAGGTGTGGGGCTTCGACTTTCCCACCTCGGGCAATGCGCTGGAGGTCTACGTCGGTTACCTGCGCCGCAAAACGGAAGCCGACGGTGAGCCGCGGCTGATCCACACGGTGCGCGGCGTGGGCTACGTCCTTCGGGAGACACCGCCCTGATGATTCGGTACCAACGACGTCGGCGCGCACCGCTGCGAGCCCCCAGTTCGTTGTCGCTGCGGTGGCGGGTGATGTTGCTGGCGATGTCGATGGTGGCCATGGTCGTGGTGCTGATGGCATTCGCCGTGTACGCGGTTGTCGCGGCGGCGCTCTACAGCGACATCGACAACCAGCTGGACAGTCGAGCACAGCTGCTGATCGCCAGTGGTTCGCTGGCCGCCGACCCGGCAAAGGCCATCGAGGGCACGGCGTACTCAGACGTCAACGCGATGCTGGTGAACCCCGGCCACTCGATCTACACCGCGCAACAGCCCGGGCAGACGTTGCCGGTCGATTCGCCGGAGAAGGCGGTCATTCGAGGCGACTTGTTCATGTCCCGTCGCACCGCTTCCGACCAGCGAATCCTGGCCATCCACATGCCCAACGGCTGTTCGCTGCTGATCTCCAAGAGCCTCAAGCCCACCGAAGCGGTGATGACCAAACTGCGGTGGGTGCTGCTAATCGTCGGCGGCATCGGTGTCGCGGTTGCCGCCGTGGCCGGCGGGATGGTCACTCGGGCCGGGTTGCGTCCGGTCGCCCGCCTGACCGAAGCGGCCGAGCGGGTGGCTCGTACCGACGACCTGCGGCCCATTCCGGTCTTCGGCAGCGACGAATTGGCAAGGCTCACTGAGGCATTCAACCTGATGCTGCGGGCGCTGGCCGAGTCCCGGGAACGGCAGACACGGCTGGTCACCGACGCTGGCCACGAATTGCGTACCCCGCTGACGTCGCTGCGGACCAACGTCGAACTGCTGATGGCGTCGATGGAACCCGGCGCCCCACGGCTACCCGAACAGGAGATGGTCGATCTGCGCACCGATGTGCTGGCGCAGATCGAAGAATTGTCCACTCTGGTAGGCGATCTGGTGGACCTCACCCGAGACGACGCCGGCCAGGTGGTACACGAGCCGGTCGACATGTCCGAGGTCATCGATCGGAGTCTGGAGCGAGTCAGGCGGCGCCGCAACGACATTCACTTCGACGTCGACGTGATTCCCTGGCAGGTCTACGGCGATAACGCCGGCCTGTCGCGCGCGGCGCTGAACCTGATGGACAACGCGGCCAAGTGGAGCCCGCCGGGCGCCCACGTCGGTGTCCGGATGCGCCAGCTCGACCCGTCGCATGCCGAGCTGGTGGTCTCCGACTTCGGCCCCGGGATCCCACCGCACGAGCGGCGGCTGGTGTTCGAACGCTTCTACCGGTCGACGACGGCGCGGGCCCTGCCCGGTTCGGGACTGGGGTTGGCCATCGTCAAGCAGGTGGTGCTCAACCACGGCGGACTGCTGCGCGTCGAGGACACTGTTTCGGACGGTCATCCTCCGGGAACGTCGATTTACGTGCTGCTACCTGGCCGGCCATTGCCGGTTTCGGCGTATCCGACGGCCGGGACCGACGGTGAGGTTGGCCCGAACGGCGCCGCCAAGACCGACCCCGCCGTACCCACCGATGGCGATGCACGCAACTCTCGGGGTACGACGAGCGTTATCTCAGTGGACTCTCAGTCCGCGCGCGCAAGGTAGATGCAGTTAGTGTTGGAAATCGAGCCAAGTCGAGCTCGATAGCACCCCGAATTAGAGGAAGAGCGACTTAGCGACATGACGAATGACCCGAGGTATTCACCACCGCCGCAGCAGCCGGGATACCGCGCGCCTAACCAGCCCGTACGCCCCGCGTATGCCCAAGGGCAGCAACCGTACGGCCAGCCGTTCGACTGGCGGTACCAACAGAGCCAGCAGCCGCCGCCGTCGCAATACCGCCGGCCCTACGAGCCGTTCGGCGACACCGGGTCGGGTTCGATTCCCGGCGGTACCGGACCGGGCCGGATCCCCGGCGGTACCGGCGCGGGTCCGATACCGGGCGGTACCGGGACGGGTCCGATGCCCGGCATGTTGCCGCCGATGGGGCCCCCGCGCCGGCCGGAGAAGCGTTCCCGTGCCGGTCTGCTGACGGCAGGCGCGCTGGCGATCGCGGTGGTGTCGGCCGGTATCGGTGGTGCCGCGGCAACAGTCGTCGAACTGGGTACGCACTCCACGGTCACCGGCGGCGGTGGTGGCCCCTCGGGAGCCACGCCAGGCGTTCCGGCGGCCAACATGCCGCCCGGCAGCGTCGAGCAAATCGCTGCGAAGGTGGTGCCAAGCGTCGTGATGCTCGAGACCGATATCGGGCGTGCGTCAGAGGAGGGCTCCGGCGTCATCTTGTCGTCCGACGGGCTGATTCTGACCAACAACCACGTCATCGCCGCGGCCGCGACCCCTCCGAAGGCACCGAGTGGACCCGGAGGAGCAAACGGACCGACGCCCGGCGCGCCGCCGCCGCCCGGTGGCCCGGGTAGTCCGACACCGAAGACGACCGTGACATTCTCCGACGGTCGCACCGCACCATTCACGGTGGTCGGTGCCGATCCCACGAGTGACATCGCCGTGATCCGCGCGTCGGGTGTTTCGGGACTGACGCCCATCGCCTTGGGCTCCTCGTCGGATGTGCGGGTCGGCCAGCCGGTGCTGGCAATCGGTTCGCCGCTGGGCTTGTCCGGCACGGTGACCACAGGAATCATCAGCGCCTTGAACCGGCCGGTGTCGACGACCGGTGAGTCCGGTAACCAGAACACGGTGCTGGACGCGATTCAGACCGATGCCGCGATCAACCCGGGTAACTCCGGCGGGGCGTTGGTCAACATGAACGGCCAGCTGGTCGGCATCAATTCCGCGATCGCCACTCTGGGTGGCGATTCGCCCGACGCCCAGAGCGGTTCGATCGGACTTGGCTTCGCGATCCCGGTCGACCAGGCCAAGCGCATCGCGGACGAGTTGATCAGCACCGGCAAGGCGTCGCATGCATCGCTGGGTGTGCAGGTGACCAGTGACAAGGGCACGCCGGGCGCCAAGGTCGTCGACGTCGTGACCGGGGGTGCGGCCGCAAACGCGGGAGTGCCCAAGAACGTGGTCGTCACCAAGGTCGACGATCGTCCTATCAGCAGTGCCGACGCCCTGGTTGCCGCGGTGCGGTCCAAGGCGCCAGGCGACAAGGTGTCGCTGACTTTCCAAGATCCCGGCGGCGGCAGCCGAACGGTGCAGGTCACCCTGGGCAAGGCGGATCAGTGATGAGAGTCGATGAGCCGATCTCCGAGCTCGGATATACGGTTGCACCCATGGAAACGGGTGCTGAGTTGGTAGTCGGCCGGGCTCTGGTTGTGGTCGTCGACGATCGCACCGCGCACGGGGATGAAGAAGATCACAGTGGGCCGCTGGTCACCGAGCTGCTGACCGAGGCGGGATTCGTCGTTGACGGTGTGGTGGCCGTTTCGGCCGACGAGGTCGAGATCCGCAACGCGCTGAACACCGCGGTGATAGGTGGGGTCGATCTGGTGGTCTCCGTCGGTGGGACCGGAGTGACCCCGCGCGACGTCACCCCGGAGGCGACCCGCGAGATTCTTGACCGGGAAATCCTTGGCATCGCCGAAGCCGTGCGCGGGTCTGCGCTGTCCGCGGGCATCATCGACGCCGGCTTGTCCCGCGGTCTGGCGGGCGTGTCCGGAAGCACGTTGGTGGTCAATCTCGCCGGTTCCCGTTACGCGGTGCGCGACGGTATGGCGACGCTGAATCCACTCGCCGCACAGATCATCGGGCAGTTATCTAGCCTCGAGATCTAGAGTTGCTCGGCGGGAGTTCCCGCCCCGCTTCAGCCGTGGAATTTCACTGCGATTCGGTGTCCGCGCGGGGCCCGTGCTCGGGCGGCGGCGTCGTGCTGACCCCGCCGTGCTTGCCCGACGAGAGCTCTCCATTGGTCTGGCCGAGCAGGTCGCGGATCTCGGTCAGCAAAACGATCTGGGCGTCATCGGCCTGCTCGACCTCGCCGCGCCTGCGCAGTGTGTTGTAAGGCAGCACGACCAGGAAGTACACCACCGCGGCGACCAGGACGAAGTTGATAGCGGCCGACAGCAGCACGTTCAGGTCGATGGTCTGTCCGCCTCCGATGCCGATCCTCAGGGCGCCGACGTCGGACTGCTGGTTGACGCCGATCCGATTGATCAACGGCGTGATGATGCTGTCGGTGAACTTGGTGACCAGTGCGGTGAACGCCGTACCGATTACCACCGCGACGGACAGGTCGACGATATTGCCCCGCGCGAGAAACTCTTTGAACCCCTTGAGCATTCGGACGTCCTTTCTGGGCTGGACATAGTTTGCTGCGGGTTGTGTGGCGAGCGGCGGCCAGGCACTCAGTGCAGGGTGAGGGTCACGGCCTGCCCCAGGACCGAGCCTGCCACCATGTTCGCCACGCGAGCCGGCAGCGCAACTAACACTACGCGGTCAGCGTCCGCGGCCTGGACTTTCTGCTTGGGCGACACGAGCACGACGACGGCATCGGTTGCCACCACCGAGCTGGCCGGCCGGGTGCCCGGGTGCGAATCCGCGGTTGGGGCGGCCAGCACGTCGACGACATCGCCGGCGCGAACGAGATCGATCAGCGCGCTGTCGGCCAGACGTAGCGGCACGATGCGGGCGCCGGCCCCGGCCTTCGACGCGATTGCGGCCTCGGCAAGTCGGCTGCCCAGCAGCCGGACGTCGGTAAGCACCTCGCCGCGGCGCGTCGGGCCGGCCAGCATCGAACCGACCACGGCACCCGGGTCGGCTTGTGACCCGTCGGGAACTGTTGTCGCTAAACGTTTTTCGACTCGAAGGTCGTCGGGCGTCAGGGCTGTACCGGGAGGGATGTCGTGTGTGGCCACCACGACGTCGACGCGATCACCGTCGGGATTTGAGCGCACCGCCGCGATGCCGGCCAGCACGACGAGCCCGCCCGCGGCCACCCGGCGGGCCAGCACGGTGCGGGTCCAGTCCGGGCGCAGCGTTGCCGATATCCGCTGCAACAGTGCTGGATTCAGTGACGGTTCCCCCACGCCGCCACGGTAAGCGCAGCGGGCCTCGGATAGTTCCCGTCATACAAGCGTGCTGTGGATAACCCGCTAGCTGGAAGCGGCCGCGGCCGACGATGCCGAACTCGTCGACTTCTCGCTGGACGTGGACTTGTCGCTGGAGCCGGATTTCTCGGTGGAGCTGGACTTGTCGCTGGCACCGGAGCTCTCGCCCGATCCCGAGCCGTTGGTGGACGAGCCGTTGGTCGCACTCGACGATTTCTTGCCCGACTCGCGGCTGTCGGTGCGGTAGAAGCCGCTGCCTTTGAACACGACGCCGACGGAGTTGAACAGCTTGCGCAGCCGGCCCGAGCACTTCTCGCAGGTAGTCAGCGTGTCGTCGGTGAAGGCCTGCACAACGTCAAAGCGGTCGCCGCACTCCGTGCACGCGTAGCTATAGGTCGGCACTAAAAATCCTCCGTCAGATAAGTCTCATTAGCACTCTACAGTGCCCGAGTGCTAAAACAGCCATGAAATCCGTCTCATTCCCGGCCGCCATCGTCGGCTCGCAACGCCAAAACCCCGCGCTGCGGGGTGATCACGTGGGTCATCGGCACGTCGTGTGGATCGGCCGGTAATTCGTCGACGAACTCCAGGTCGCGCACCATCGCGATCAGGCGTGCTTGCGGATTTCTGCCGTCCAGCGACCGGTCGTAGAAGCCCCGGCCCCGGCCCAGCCGCGCGCCCCGATGGTCGACGGCCAACGCCGGAACCACCACCATTTCGGCCTCGGCCAAAACCGACTCCGGCAGCCATGGCGCGGGCGGCTCGAGCAGACCCCAGTGCGCCCGGACGAGCTCGCCCGGCCGGTATTCGCCCCACTGCAGCCGCATCGGGGTGCCGTCGCCGGCGGTGCGCGCAACCGGCAACAGCACCCGCTGGGACCGCTCCAGCAACATGTCCAGCATCTCGACGGATCCCGGCTCGGTGCCCACTGGAACATAGGCGCAGACGGTGCTGCCGCTGATCACCGCGAGCGCCAGCTGTTCGTTGAGCATCCGCGCCTCAGCGGCGTGAACGTCGTCGGCAATGCAACGTCGAGCCGCCAGCACCCGCTCGCGCAATGCTGCCTTGCTCGACATGGTCATGCATCAACGATGACAGCACGAGTATTCGGCCTGCCATGCAGCGGCGGCAAACCCGATGAGCGCTATGGTGTGAACGATGTCACGGCCAGTTCAAGTGCAGATCCCGTATACGGCGATCGTCCCCGCAGCCGGTCTGGGCACCCGTTTTCTCCCGGCGACCAAGACGGTGCCCAAAGAGCTGCTGCCCGTGGTCGATACGCCCGGTATCGAGCTGGTCGCCGAAGAAGCGGCTGCCGCCGGTGCTGAACGGCTGGTGATCATCACCTCCGAGGGCAAGGACGGCGTCGTCGCGCACTTCGTCGAGGACCTGGTGCTCGAGGGCACGCTGGAAGCTCGCGGCAAGAAAGCCATGCTGGCCAAGGTGCGTCGCGCACCGGCGCTGATCAAGGTCGAGTCGGTGGTGCAGGCCGAGCCGCTCGGTTTGGGACACGCGATCAGCTGCGTGGAGCCGGTGCTGGCGCCCGATGAAGACGCCGTGATGGTGTTGCTGCCCGACGACCTGGTGCTGCCGACCGGAGTGCTCGAGGCGATGGCAAGTGTGCGTGCCCAGTACGGCGGCACGGTGTTGTGCGCCATCGAGGTCACGCCCGAAGAGATCAGTGCCTACGGTGTTTTCGATGTCGAGCCCATCGCCGACGGCAATTCCGACGTGCTCAAAGTCAAGGGAATGGTCGAAAAGCCCAAGGTCTCCGACGCCCCGTCAATGTATGCGGCGGCGGGCCGGTATGTGCTTGACCGTGCCATCTTCGATGCGCTGCGCCGCATCGACCGCGGGACCGGTGGCGAACTACAGCTCACCGATGCGATTGCGTTGCTGATCAAAGAAGGCCACCCGGTTCACGTCGTCGTGCACCGCGGATCTCGACACGACTTGGGAAATCCCGGCGGCTACCTCAAGGCTGCGGTTGACTTTGCATTGGATCGTGACGACTACGGACCGGAATTGCGGCGGTGGTTGGTGGCGCGATTGGGCCTGAACGAGCAATAGCCGGCCGGCATGCCGGGCCCGGCGAGCAACCGGGCGATCGGGCTCGGTCCGTTCACCGGGCCCGATACGGCGCCCGTCAGGGTTGACGGCAGGGAGGCGCGGCTAGTGCGTTCGGTGGAGGAGCAGCAGGCCCGGATAACGGCGGCCGCGGTAGCACCGCGCCCGATGCGTGTCGCCATCGCGGAGGCGCAGGGATTGATGTGCGCCGAAGAAGTCGTGACCGAACGGCCGCTGCCCGGCTTTGACCAGGCCGCGATCGACGGCTACGCCGTCCGCAGCGTCGACGTGCTCGGTGTCGGGGAAGTGGGCGGCGATCTTTCCCTCGACGAGGCCGGCGAGCCGATGGCCGACGACGACACCCCTGGCGGGTTGGTCCTACCGGTGATGGGGACCATCGAGGCCGGTGCGCGCACGCCCAGCCGGCTGCAGCCGCGGCAGGCCGTCCGGGTGCACACCGGGGCGCCGCTGCCCACGCTGGCCGACGCGGTGCTGCCGTTGCGCTGGACCGACGGCGGCACGTCGAAGGTGCGGATTCTGCGCGGGGCGCCCTCGGGCGCCTATGTGCGGCGCGCCGGCGACGACGTCCAACCCGGGGATGTCGCGGTGCGTTCCGGCACTATCATCGGTGCAGCTCAGGTCGGCTTGCTCGCGGCTGTCGGCCGGGAACGAGTGCTGGTGCACCCGCGTCCCCGGGTGTCGATCATGGCGGTTGGCGGCGAACTGGTCGACATCTCGCGAAGCCCGAGCAACGGGCAGGTCTACGACGTCAACTCCTATGCGCTGGCGGCCGCGGCCCGGGATGCCGGCGCGGAGGTCAACCGGATCGGCATCGTCTCCAACAACCCGAAGGAGCTGGGCGAAATCGTCCAGGGCCAGATCAATCGTGCCGAGCTGGTGGTGATTGCCGGCGGGGTCGGGGGAGCGGCGGCCGAAGCGGTGCGATTGGTGCTGTCCGAACTCGGCGAGATGGAGGTTGTCCGGGTCGCCATGCATCCGGGATCGGTGCAGGGCTTCGGGCAGCTGGGGCGCGAGGGCGTGCCGGTATTCCTGCTGCCGGCCAACCCCGTCAGCGCATTGGTGGTCTTCGAGGTGATGGTCCGGCCGCTGATCCGGCTGTCGCTGGGCAAGCGCCAGCCGATGCGCCGGATTGTGCAGGCCCGCACGCTGTCGCCGATCACATCGGTGGCCGGGCGCAAGGGCTACCTGCGCGGTCAGCTGATGCGCGACCAGGACAGCGGTGAGTATTTGGTACAGGCGCTGGGCGGAGCCCCGGGGGCGTCATCGCATCTGCTCGCGACACTGGCCGAAGCCAACTGTCTGGTGGTGGTTCCCAGCGGGGCCGAGCAGATTCGCACCGGTGAGATCGTCGACGTCGCGTTCCTGGCTCAGCGCGGCTGACATAAACGACTGCGCACCCTGGTGAACTTTTTGCGCTCCGGCGCCCGCCATCCCGGTTGGCCCGCGGATGTGGGTCCGCTGCGGGTCGCGGCGGGCGTGGTCCGGTTGCGGGCGGTACGGATGCGCGACGGTGCCCAGTGGAGCCGTCACCGGCTGGCCGACCGTGCGCATCTCGAGCCGTGGGAGCCGACCGCCGACGGCGACTGGGCCATCCGGCACACCGTCGCGGCCTGGCCGGCGTTGTGTTCGGGACTGCGTACCGAGGCTCGCAATGGCCGGATGCTGCCGTATGTGATCGAGCTGGACGGGCAGTTCTGCGGGCAGCTGACCATCGGCAACGTCACGCACGGCGCGTTGCGGTCGGCGTGGATCGGCTACTGGGTCCCGAGCTCGGCAACCGGGGGTGGGGTGGCCACCGGGGCATTGGCGCTGGGACTCGACCATTGCTTCGGGCCGGTCATGCTGCACCGGGTGGAGGCCACCGTGCGTCCGGAGAACGTCGCGAGCCGGGCCGTGTTGGCGAAGGTCGGGTTCCGCGAAGAGGGCCTGCTGCGCCGCTACCTCGAGGTCGACCGGGCGTGGCGTGACCATCTGCTGATGGCCATCACGGCCGAAGAGGTCTACGGATCGGTGGCATCGACGCTGGTCCGCGCCGGCTACGCGCGCTGGGCCTGATTTAGCGGCTTGTGCGCCGAGGCTGCCGTCACTGGTGTCACCGCTGCCGTGAGCACGACCAAGCGGTAATCCCGACGCGCCACAACCCTCCGCTGTAGGGAAATCGCAATAAATCTGTGGCTAACGTGACATATGTGGCGTGTGATGCTTGATTGAGGCAAATTACAGGTGTGTAATTGCGCTGGTCACAGGTCTCGGCCGCGCAGGTCACTCGTGGGGGATCCCGACCAGAAGGAGTAGGTCATCATGCCAAGCATCCCGCAGTCGTTGTTGTGGATTTCGCTCGTGGTGCTCTGGCTGTTCGTGCTGGTACCGATGCTGATAAGCAAACGCGACGCCGTGCGACGCACCAGCGACGTGGCGCTGGCCACCCGGGTGCTCAACGGTGGCGCAGGTTCACGTCTGCTGCGGCGCAGCGGTCCCGCCTCGGGTCATCGCAGCGATCCGGACTGGAAGCCCGAGGAGAACTCGGGCGACGACGAGTTGGATGACACCGATCACGAGCGCCGCGACGACCTCGACGACGATCACGACGCCGAGACCGAGGAGCTGCGCCCCGCGCGCCCGGTTGTGATGAGGATGCCGGTCGCCGAGTCGGCCGAGCCCGACTACCTGGACGTCGATGTGATCGAGGACTCCGGCGCCCTGCCGGTCGGAGCCAGCGCCGAGGCCACCGAGCCCCAACTTGCCCCGGTCGACGAAGACGAGCACGACGAGGCCGAGGCCGAGGCCGTGGCCGTGGCCGACGACGATCACCTCGACGACGAGTACGAATATGTCGAGGACTCGTCTGGTTTGGAACCCGAGGCAGACGACGAGGACCCCCGGGTTCGGGAGAGGATGACGCCCGCGAGCGCGCGGCGCCAGCGCCGCTTCGACACCAAGACCGCGGCTGCGGTCACCGCCCGCAAGTACGCCTTCCGCAGGAAGGTGCTGATGGTGATGGCGGTCGTCCTCGTCGGCACGGCGACCGCGGCGTTCGAGATCACCCCGACCGCCTGGTGGGTGTGCGGGGTTGCCACCACATTCACCCTGCTCTACCTGGGCTATCTGCGCCGCCAGACCAAAATCGAGGAGAAGGTCCGCCGCCGCCGCACGCAGCGGATGGCACGCGCGCGCTTTGGCGTCGAGAACACCCGCGACCGCGACTACGACGTGGTCCCGTCGCGGCTGCGCCGCCCCGGCGCGGTGGTGCTGGAGATCGACGACGAGGACCCGATCTTCGAGCACCTCGACTACGGCATGCCCCAGCACCACTACGGCTGGTCCCGGGACCTGCCCCGCGCCGCCGGCCAGTAGCGCCTGACGGCGCTGGGGCCGTTGCAGAACTGGTAGCCTGCTAGCGGTCAGGGGCTATAGCGCAGTTGGTAGCGCGTCTCGTTCGCATCGAGAAGGTCAGGGGTTCGATTCCCCTTAGCTCCACAACGTTTGAGCTGGTCAGACGGCCGTGTTGCCGAATCCGACGTGGCTGCGGATCAGTGGGAGCGTTGCCGCGGTGGCGAAGCCCGCTGGGGCAGCGCAGATCGCGGGCACGGCGTTGAGCACCTGCATCCCGGTGGCCACGCTTGCCGAGCGAACGTGTTCTTCCATGCTCGCGGCGCGGGTGAAGCTCGCCAGGCAGAAGAAGTGTGTCCGCATCGAGGGGTCGCCCTCGATCGTCAGCGTCCAACCGTCCTGGGGCTTGGGCCAATGACCCGGGTACTCGCCGCCGACGGTCCACAGCGTCTCGATCTCGACGAGTACCTCGCCGTCGCGCCGGCCCGACCACGTCCATCGTTGCCCCGCAGTGGTTCCCGCGCGTAGCAGATGGTCGAAGATCTGATGATCCTCGCGTGCGGGGACGGCCTCCACGGTCGCGGTGACCTCTTCGATGTCGGCATTCAGTGCGTCGGCCAGCAACCAGACCTGTTCGGTGAAAATCCCGCTGTTGAAAGCCAAGAAGTCGCTGGCTTCCGGGCTGATCTCCTCGACGGGTTGCCCAAAGCGCATGTTGTCGAACGTGATTGACGTGCTTTCGTAGACCGACCAATCGGCGCGCTCCTGCAGCGTGACCTTCTCGATGGTGCGGCACATGCCCGAAAGAGCCAGTGGCAGTGCACCGGAGAGGTTCCCGGGATTCAAGCCACTGCCATGGACCGTGGTACCTCCGGTGCGACAAGCCTCCAGCACCCGATGGCGATCCGCGGGTGCGATGCGACGTGGATGGAACAGGAATGCTGTCGTCGCAACGTTTTTCCCGCTGGCAAGCAGGGTGCAAACCTCGTCGAGGTCTGTGTTGCGCGGGGTGTATAGCACGCAGTCTGCGTCGAGCTCGACGATCTTATCGACGTCCGTGGTCGCGGCGACGCCGATCGGGTCGCGGCCCACCAGGGTGCCGACGTCGACGCCATTCTTTGCGTCGGAATAGACGCGAGCGCCGACTATCTCGATGTCGGGTCGATGGTCGATGATGGTCGTCACCATCTCGGAGCCCACCGTGCCGGTGCCCCACGCGACCACGCGCAGCGGATCACTCTCTTTCGTCACTGCTACCTCCTGACGCCGGCTTCCGAGGCGTCCTTCATTGTGACGTGTCGAAGATGCCTGTAGGGCAACTCAATCATGGCTGTGTTGCAGGCGGACGCGTGAGCACGTCGGCTACCTGCTCGCGAAGCAGATCGCGCCGAAGTTTGGCGGTCGCGGTCTTGGGCAGCTCGGCCATCATCACGAAGGCACGAGGCCGTTTGAAGGCGGCCAGTCCCTCGCGGCACCAGGCGCCGAGGGATTCGGCGTCGGCGTTGCGCCCGGGCCGCGGTACGACGCAGGCGACGGGCTTTTCCAAACCGGATTCGTCGGCGGCGCCGACGACCGCTGCCTCGACGACGTCAGGATGCTGCAGCAACCGTTCCTCGACTTCGGCCGGCGACACCCAGATACCGCCGGCTTTGAGCATGTCGCTGGAACGGCCGAGCCAGCTATACGTGCCGTCGGCGTTGCGCATGACGGCGTCGCCGGTGCGCAGCCAGCCATCGGAAAACACCTGACGGGTGGCATCGGCCCGGTTCCAGTAGCCCGAGGCGATCGAGGCGCCTTTGACATGCAGGATTCCGCGCGCCCCCACAGTGTCGATGACGGCGCCGGCCTCATCACGCAGCTGCACTTGGTAGCCGGGCACCGGAACGCCCGCTGATCCCGCTCGCGCCTCGCCCGGCCGGTTGGAGAGAAAGATATGCAGCGCCTCCGTCGAGCCGACGCCGTCTAGCACCTCGACTCCGAACCTGTCCCGAAACCTGTTGAACAGCACTGGAGTTAGCGCTTCACCCGCCGAAACTGCTTGTCGCACCGACACGAAGGTGTCATTCGGCAAATCGCTGGCCAGCAGCGACGAGAAGAACGTGGGAACGGCGAAAAACAGTGTTGGTCGCTCGGCTTGGATGCATTGCGCGATGACAGCCGGTGTCGGACGAACTCGCTGCAAGACGGTGGCGGCCCCGACGGATAGCGGGAAAAAGCAGGAATTGCCAAGGCCGTAGGCGAAGAACAGCTTTGCTACCGACAGGCACCGGTCCTGGGGCGCGATGCCCAGCAGCTGGGCGCCGTAGCTCTCGGCGACGCTGCGGATGCTGCCGTGGCGGTGTATCGCGGCCTTGGGCATGCCGGTGGTGCCCGATGTGTAGAGCCACAGTGCGGGCGTGTCGTCATAGGTGTCGCACGCCGTGACGACCGGATCGGCCGATGTCAAAGAGTCCCAGTGGTGCACGGTGGCGCGGGCGAAGCCGCCGATTTCGGGCTTATCGTCGAACACCACGTCGGCGACATCGGGGGCCATCGTGGTCGCCATGGCAATCGCGGCGGCGAACTCCGTTGAAGCGCAGACTATTCGAACATGCGCATCGGCGACTAGCTTGCCCAGCTCCGGTCCGGACAGCATGGTAGAAACCGGGATAGCTATGGCGCCCAGGTACATCGTTGCCAGGATGCCGGTCAGCAGTTCGACGTCGTCGACCATGCACAGCATGACCCGGTCCTCGCGCCGCACGCCCAGCTTCTGCAGCCCGCCGGCGACGCGATGCACCTCAAGGGCCAGGTCTTGGTAGTTGAGCGTGCGGGTCGAACTGACGACCGCGGTGCGCGTGCCTCGCCCTTCCCGCAGATGCCGATCGACGAGATAGTCGGTGGCATTGAACACCGTCGCCGAATGTTCAGGCGAGGTAGACATATTCGAAATCGAACGGCTTATCGTTGATGCCCTGGGTAGGTGGTGCGACCCAGCTGGCGATCTTGCCCGGCTCGTACACGGGCTGCATCAGGGAGCGTACAAAGGCTAGGTCGTCGTTGGTGGGCAACCAGTTTGGCTTCGCTTCCTCCCACGAGAAGCCGTCCATGATGGTGCCGGTCGGGGTGATGTGGTGGTCGGCGTAGGCGCCGACGGTGCGATTGAAACCGACATGGGGCAGTTGGAATCGGTAGTCGATCCCGTTGTCGGCGAGGATCTTGTTCCACCGCTTGACGCCGCTATAACAATCGCTGATGTACTCGGTGCGCAGGTCCAGATTCAAGGCCAGCAGCGCCGGTAGCTCGTCGGTGTCCCATGTTCCGTCGACGGTGGGCCTGTCGAGCTCAGCGTTCGCGCCGACGAGCAGATGATCGTCGGTTCGTCGCTCTTCTTGCCAGCGACCCTTCAACCCCACGGTGAAGTAATTGGCTGCGTTGGTGGAGGTTTCGCTGCCGAACAGGTCCAGCGAGACGCTGTAGTGAAAGTTGATGTACTTCTGGATGATCTCGAGCGGGATGCCGCCGAACGGTCCGATGTCGCCGGTGTCGTGCTCGCGCACCAACTGGGCGCTGCGAGCCACCACCCGATCCGCCCCCGTCGTGCCGACGAACATGTGGTGCGCCTCTTCTTTGAGCATGAACTCACAGGTGCGTGACAGCGGATCGAAGGCACTTTCTTTCAGCGTGCCGAGCTGATATTTGCCGTCCCGGTCGGTGAAGTAGGTGAACATGTAAAACGCCAGCCAGTCGGCGGTGGTCTCGTTGAACGCGCCCAGGATGCGCGGTGAGTCGGGACTGCCGGAATTTCGGCAGAGCAACGCCTCGGCTTCCTCGCGGCCTTCCCTGCCGAAGTAGGCGTGCAGGAGGTACACCATCGCCCACAGATGCCGGCCCTCTTCGACGTTGACCTGGAACAGGTTTCGCAGGTCGTACAGCGACGGTGCGGTCATGCCTAGTAGCCGCTGCTGCTCCACCGAGGCCGGCTCGGTGTCGCCCTGCACCACGATCAGCCGCTGTAGGTCGGCGCGGTGTTCGCCTGGCACCTGCTGCCAGACCGGTTCACCTTTGTGCTCGCCGAAGGCGATGCGACGATCGGGCTTGGGTTCGGCAAGAAAGATGCCCCACCGGTAGTCGGGGAGACTGACGTGATCGAAGTGAGCCCAGCCATCGCGACCCACGGCGACTGCGGTGCGCAGGTACACACCGCAGGTCTGGACTGCCGGCCCCATCTCGCCCCACCAACTGAGGAACTTGGGCTGCCATCCCTCCAGGGCGCGTTGCAGTCTGCGGTCGCAGGACAGGTCGACGTTGTTGGGGATCTTGTCTTCGTAGTTGATCGATGTGGTCACGACGCTATACCCGCTTTGTGTCGAAGTTGGCCGATTTTCCGGTGCCGTATCGGCGTAGCGCCCCTTCGGGGCCGGAAGCGTTGGGCCGCAAGAAGATCCAGTTCTGCCAGGCCGAAAGCCGGCCGAAGATCTTGGTCTCGACTGTTTCGGGACCGACGAAGCGGTGATTGGCCTCCATGCCGGTGCAGGCGTCCGGTGACAGCGCCGCGCGACCCTCGACTACGACCCGGATTTCGTCCTGCCAGTCGATGTCGTCGGGGGCGGCGGTAACCAGCCCCAGATCGGCGGCGCGGCCCGCGGTCAATTCAATGCCCATTTCCTTGTCCCGCAACAGGGTTAAGTGATCGCGGTGGCCGTAGAAGCGCGACTCCAGCCGACTCAGGCCGTTGCCCATCGGAAAGGCGCCGAAGTTGGCGGCCGTTAGCCGCAGGCTCGCACGCAACTCGCTGTTCTCGTCGTCGAGCGGCGGGCCATCGAGAATGTACTGGCGGTCGCACGCCAGGGCCAGCTCGGTCAGCATCCCGGTGTAGGCACTGCCCGGTTCAATCAGGGCGATGAGGCTGCGGCTGGTCACGTCCAGCCGCTTGCACACCCGCTTGTAATACAGCACGATTTCGTTGGCAAGACAATGACCTTCAGCATTTTCCAGTAGCAGACGTTCGTAACCATCGACGGTGGCCATGTCGCCCTGGGTCTGCAATAGCCAGATGCCGATCTTCGTTTCGTTAGTCCGCAGCCGCAGGATGAGGTCGTCGAGCTGACGTGTCAGCGCCAGTGGCCAGAACGCGGCTCCCTGCCCGGCGGCTTCGTCGAAGTCGGCGGGTGCAGGCCGAGCCGGGGCATGGAGCGTGATGGTGGCGGTCGAATTCTTCCGGTCAATGGTGGCGCTGACGTAGTCGTAGCTGATGCTGTCGGAACCGACCTGTCGTTTCAGCGCAACGAGTTCGACGCCGTGGACGTCTGAGGGGCGTTGGGAGCGCGCGGCGAGTTCGGTGGCGCGGCGGCGGACCGCGTCGTCGAATTGGCGCGGCGTGGCCAGCTCGTCGACCAGCCCCCACTGCGCAGCGGTCTTGCCGCGTACGCCGTCGGAACGGGTGGCGAATACGTCCGCTAGATCCTTTCGCACCCAACGCTTGTCGACGACGCGAATGAGTCCGCCGGTGCCGGGCAGCACGCCCAGTAGCGGCACTTCGGGTAGCGATACCGCCGACGAGTTGTCGTCCACCAGCAGGATGTGGTCGCATGCCAGCGCAAGTTCGTAGCCGCCGCCCGCACAGGAGCCGTTGACCGCGGCCAGATATGTCTGCCCCGAGTGCTCGGTGGCGTCCTCGATGCCGTTGCGGGTCTCGTTGGTGAACTTGCAAAAGTTCACTTTCCATTCGTGCGTCGAGGCCGCCAGCATCCCGATGTTGGCACCCGCGCAGAACACCTTCTCCTTGCCGCTGGTGAGTATGACGGTCTTGACCTCTGGGTGTTCGAATCGCAGTCGCTGCGTTGCGTCGTAGAGCTCGATATCGACACCGAGGTCATACGAGTTGAGCTTCAGCTCGTAGCCGGGTATCAGTCCGCCGTCCTCGGATACGTCGAGCACCAGCCACGCCACCTCGCCGTCGAGGCGCAGGTTCCAATGCCGGTACTGGCCGGGATCGGTGTCGAAGCAGACATCGGGCGCCGGGGGTGCGCCGAGGTCAGTCACGTGTCCGACATCGATGCCGACTGCCATCGGTCCTCCTAGGGGTGGGAGCCGCATGCCGCTCCAATATAAGACACTATTGCTGCGGATCGCAAAGAATCTGTAGAATAATTCCGCGGTGGATTTATTCGGCCTCGGCGGCGAACTCGCGCCACCGGCGCTGGGCGCCGTCATGCCAGCGCTGACGCTGATCCTTGAAGAGCCGGGCCGCAGGTGTCCCGGTCCAGTGCGGTGGCAGCAATACGGGTGGAAGCTGTGGATCGAGGAACGGGAATCGGCGCCACTCGTGTACCAGCCTGATCTGGGCGTCGAACACGTCGTCGGGCGTCTCCGGTGCGAGTCCGCTGAACTCGGTGATGAATTCCTGGTAGCGGCAGTCGATTTCGGTCAGGTCCCACGCGTCGTTGACCATGTCTCGCTCGCTGCCAAGCGCACCGTACTCGGCGACAAACGACAGCGCCTTGCTCGACAACTCCAGGTTGTCCAGGATGTCTTTGGCTTCTGCGGCTACGGCCGTCCTCGGCGAGATCCATACGCCCGGTGACGGCGAGCCGAATCCGGCCCAGCTCAATTGCGCGCGCAGCTTGTGCCGTAGGACGCGCATCGATTCGGGTATCGAGACCAGCACCACCAGCCAGCGGCCATCCCACGACGATTCGTCGGATCCGAAGGTGTAGATGCGCTGGGCACCTTCGGCGAGTAGCTGCCGCCCCGCATCGGTGAGGAACCAGCGCGCCCGACGGCCCACCCGATTTGACGATAGCCATCCCTGCGCGGCCGTACGTGCCAGCGCCTGACGCGCGGACCCCTCTTCGACACCCAGCGTGGTCATTGCGTGCACCAAAGTGCCGGTCCAGACCTGTTGGTCGGTCGGTAGCACGAACTCACCCAGGATCGTCATGAGCAGTGAGCGGGTGCTCGAATCACCGGCTTGATGCCGCCGACTCATGGATGGGACGACTTCAGGGCGTTCGTCGCCCGCATCGCCTCGCCGCGACACTCCCGCCACGTCGCCCTCCTTCGCCAAGCACGCGAACCTCAAGCTTCTCATTGTCGTGGCGGCCGCCGCCGTCTTAGTTGTCGAGCCGGCGGCACTTCGCGTCCTGGCAGCATGGGACAACAACGCTGCGGCGCCTAAGATCCCCTATATGAGTAGGGCATTCGTCGTCACATTCGCGGTCGGGTTGCTCGTCGCAGCATTTGGTCTGATCTGGGCGCTGCAGGGATTCGGAGTGCTTGGTGGTAGCCCGATGAGCAACACCACAACCTGGTCCATCATTGGTCCGATCACGGTGGTGATCGGCATCGTGATCGCGGTATTCAGCTGGCGGAAGATCTCGTCGAAATAGTCCGTCAGGTCTCCGCCACGGTGAAGGCTACCGTGTGCCAGCCGGTGGCGCCGTCGGGGACGCTACCGACCTGATCCGAAGTTTGAGTAGCCCCGGTGTTGTCGGTGGCGCGCACCGTGATGGTGTGCCTCCCAGGGGTTTTCGCCTGCCATCCGAAGCTCCACAATCGCCAGGTCGCGGTGGAATAACTCGCTCCCAGTTCGGCGGGCTGCCACCCGCCGTCGTCGATGCGGACCTCCACGGCCCGTACCCCACGATTCTGTGCCCATGCGACACCGCCGAACACTACGGATCCCGTCGCCAATTTCTGACCGTCTTTCGGCACGTCGATGCGCGACTCGGTCTTGATCGGCGCCTGCGCCGCCCAGCCGAACCGCGTCCAGTACGCCTTTGCCCTGTCGAAACGAGTCAGCTCCACGTCGACGACCCACTTGGTGGCGGACACATACCCGTAGAGCCCCGGCACCACCAGCCGGGCCGGGTAGCCATGCTCGATCGGCAGCGGCTGACCGTTGAGGCCCACCGCCAGCAGCGCCTCGCGGCCGTCGGTGAGGGCCTGCACTGGCGTGCCCGCGGTGAATCCGTCGATCGACGTAGAGAGCACCATGTCGGCGTTCGCGTGCACACCGGCTGACGCCAGCAGGTCGGACATCCGGTAGCCCCGCCATACGCCTGTCGAAATCAGTTTTCCCCCAACGGGATTCGAAACGCAGGTCAATGTCGTCACCATCTCGACCACGTCGAAGTGGGCGAGGTCGTCGAAGTTGTAGGTGACTTCGCGGTTCACCATGCCGTGGATGCGCAGCCGCCAGTCGCCGTGGCTGAGTTGGGGAACACTCAGTGCGGTGTCCACCCGGTAAAAGTCGGTGTTGGCGGTGATAAAACTCGGTAGCGCGACGCCCTTCGGCTGCACGTCGGCAGGTATAGCTGGAGCCGGTATGCGCGGTGTGGGCAGCGTGACCGCGTTGCGGTCGGCGGCCACCGAATGCACCAATCGTGTGATGGCCGCACCCAGCACACCACTGACTACGCCGAATCCGAGCAAGCCGAACACCACCAGCGAACGCCTGCGCGCGTCCGGCTCGTCGTCGGCCGGGTCTTTCAGGTCGGGCCAGAACCGGCGGGTGAGAAGGCGCAGGATCGCCACGCCGCAGACGGTGCCCGCGACCGTGGGGATCGTATCGAGCAACGTCGCGCCCGGCCGTGACAGCACTGCGGTGCATCCGAGGACGCTCGCCGCGGCGATCACAGCGCTGCCGACCGGGCGGCGCTGAGTTTCGAAGCTCCCCGCCAGCGCCGCGATGGTGGCGATCACCACGAGCACGACGATGGCCAAGAAGATTTTGTCCAGCGAGCCCAGGGTTTGAATCGCCCATTCTTTGATGGGTCCCGGTGTCAGGTCGACGACCACCGAGCCGACTGCGGCACGTGCATCGGCCCGCGCGCCGAACGAGATGCCCGCCAGCTCGGCTACCCCGAGCGAGACGGCCGCGGCGGCAACTCCGGCGATCATCCGCTCATTCGACGGGGCGACAGCCATCGGATTACTCTACTCGCGTCCACCTAGAACACAGTAAAAACCTTGCCGGGCAAGCGAACCCCCACCGCTGACGTCGTCGAAATGCCGGCCAAGATCCACGACCTACGTGCGCACTGGTTTGACGGTTCAGGACCGGAAGGTTTCCGTCAGAGAATCGAATATTGCGTTGTTGCCTTCGCGGGTCCTAGCGGTACGCGCAGTGACGGCCACCTCGTCGTTTTTCACTTTGAGCATGAACGTTGGGCTCACCCCCGTCTTGACATCGTTCGAGGATCCAGCGGGTAGCGAGAATTTGAATCGGCGTGTCACTGTGGCCAGGACGAGGATCATCTCCGCCATCGCGAAGTTCTGGCCATAGCACACACGAGGACCGCCGCCGAAGGGAATCCAGGCGAATCTGGGCATGGTTTGAGTGGACCCATCCAGCCAGCGTTCGGGTCGGAATTCATGCGGGTCTGCGAACCAACGCGGATCTCGCTGTGTCACATAGGGGCACACGATAATTCGCTGTCGAGGTTGAAAGTCGTAGCCGCACAGCGTAGTCGGTGTTTTCACCACATGCCCCGGCAGCGCAAAAACGGGCGGGTACAGGCGCAGTGCCTCTTTGACCACCGCCTCAATCACGGGTAGGCCCTTGATGTGTTCGAATGCCGGCTTGCCGCAGCCGACCGCTTGTTCGACCTCTATCGCGATCCGATCTTGCAGCTCCGGCCGCCGTGCCAGGATGGCGCCGATGAAGCCCAGAGAATTAGCCGAGGTCTCGTAGCCGCCGAGGAACATGTTGTGCATCTCGTCGAGCAGTTGCGCTTCCGGCATCGGCGTACCGTTGTCGTCTCGCGCTTCCAGGAGCATGTCGAGCAAATCGGTATCGCGATCTAACCTCAGCTCGTGGCTCTCGTTGAGGCGCCGCTCAACGACAGCTCGAAAGAGCACTTTCAACCGATTCGATGCGGCGCGCAGGCCGGTCCTCAAGGGTGTCGGAACCCACGGGGGTAACCAGTTCCCGAGGACAAACTCCATGCTATTCAAAAACAGCTGCCGATCCATGATGCGTTTGATCTCATCGCTTTCCGACTTGGTCAGATCCGCACCGAACAAGGTCCTTGTCATGATCCCTCTGGTAAGCCGTTCGATCTCGGCCCGTATGCTGAGGACTTCGCCGCTGGACCACTGATCGCACATGTCTTCGGCCAAATCGACCATGGTGTTGGTGTATTCGGAGATTTTTTGCCTGTGCATGCCTGGCTGCAAGATCCGCCGCTGCTTCTTCCAGAGAGCCCCTTCACTCATGACCAGGCCCTTGTTCCCGATGACGTGCGCGTGCTCTTGAAAGCCGCCCACCAGCGTTCGGCCCAGCGGGCCATTGGCACCCGCCGCGGCAAGAACTTCACCGATCTGTTCTGGGTGGAAAAACAACGTCTCACGCATGGGACCGATCGACCATTCGACCGCGTCGCCGAACCGCGTGAGTCCCTCAATGAACTGCGGCCACCCGCGAGCGATCCTGCGCAGATCGCTCCGCGAGCGCAGCGGGTGGGTTAACGGAGGGCGGGAAGTGCCGTCAGGCGGGTGACCCATCGCGTGCTTCTCCTCCTGCCTCACTAGCATGTTTAGGGTAGCCTAACCATATATTTCGGCCGCCCGAACATTTCGGACTGGCTAAGGGATCCGGCGAAGACGCGCAGCGCACAGTGCACCGCGATCAAAGAAGGGAGCTGCCGCCATGCCACGACCGATGCCCGCTGTCGGCGCCGCATCCGCGGAAACGCACATCGATACTCCGAGAAGCCTGCGGGAGTACATCAAGAACACGGTGATCAACACCGCGCCGCCACTGGTGGGCTATTACGGGCTGCGATTGCTGGATATAGCACCATATTTGGCTCTGGTCGGCGCGATCGTGGTCGCTGCGGCGCAGGGGTTGCTCACCATGGTGCGCAAACGAAAGTTCGAACCCATCAACGGCCTGGTGATGCTCGGTGCCGCCTGCTCGTTGACCATCGCGTTCATCACAAAGAACCCGCGCATCGTGCAGGTCATCGAACTCATACCCGTGTCCCTGCTGGTGTGGTCGCTCGCCGCGAGCGGCCTGCTGCGCAGGCCGACCTCGGTCAAAATCGCCAGCGCGATCGTCCCCAGCCTCGCAGCCACCGCGCTGCCCCAACGGGGGTGGACACCGCAAGACATTCAGGACTGGCATGGCCTGCACGCCCGGCTGTGCGCCGGTCTTGGCCTGCTCTGCGGCCTGTTTCCGTTGGTAGCGATCGTCTGGATTTTCACCTTTCCGGTGGACGTCTCCCAGATCCTCATTGTGGCGATCGGCCCGACGCTGCTCATCCTGTCTATCGCGGGTGCCATCGCTTTGCTCCGCAGATTCGTTCAGCAACGTGACCAAGTGGCTGCCGAGCGCGCCGACCCATCCGCC
The DNA here is from genome assembly GCF_003112775.1 of Mycobacterium montefiorense. Taxonomy (GTDB): domain Bacteria; phylum Actinomycetota; class Actinomycetes; order Mycobacteriales; family Mycobacteriaceae; genus Mycobacterium; species Mycobacterium montefiorense. The sequence continues at coordinate 88,031 of NZ_BFCH01000026.1, forward strand.
CACGCCAGTCCAGAGCAATCTCGTTAAGAGCGCGCTCAAAATAGACATTTGAGCATGGACGCATTGGACACGTCCGGAAATTTCAAGTGTTGGCTGCCGCGCCAGGTAGGCGCGAATTACGTTCTTTATCAAGGTTATTTGCGGTTCGCCACTACGGCTCACATGCGCCATGCACTGCGCGAGATCGGTTTCAAGCAGGTCAAGTGGATCGAGGCGATCGAGTTTGTGGAAAGCTTTGACCATCTCGGGTTCGGGCAAGGCGGCTACAACGAGGACCACGAGTTCTACGGTTACCGAATGCCGATCTGACATCGAGTCCGGTTAATTACGAACAGATTTGGCGAAACCTCTAGGCGACGCGGGGATTCTCCAGCACGACGGCGACCCCTTGGCCCGACCCGATGCATACTCCGATGACGCCGTAGCGGGCGCCGCGCTCATGCAGCTCGGTGGCCAAGGTGAGAACGTAGCGAGTTCCGGTGGCGCCGAACGGATGTCCTATCGCGACAGCTCCGCCGTTGGGTGTCAGCTTGTCGTCGGGAATCACGAAACCTCCGAGCTGGTTGGGAAGTTCGCGCAACACACCGAGTGCTTGGGCGCTGAAAGCCTCATGGACTTCCCACACGTCGATCTGCTCGGGAGTCAGACCCGCCCGGCGGATCGCCATCGGGATAGCCCACGCGGGCGCCAGTCCCATGATGAGTGGGTCGATGCCGTATACAGCGCCAGACACTACCCCGGCCAGTGGCTCTATCCCGAGTTCGGCCGCCTTCTCACCCGAGGCGACGACGACCGCGCTCGCGCCGTCGGTGAGCGGAGTGGAGTTGGCCGCGGTCATCTGGGTGGTGCCCGGCTGGACTGGCAGGGCGGCCAGTGTCTCGGCAGTGGTGTCATCGCGGATGAATTCGTCATGCTCGGCCAGCCGCGCCGGGGTTTTCTTCGTCGCCGGGATTGGCACGCTCATGATCTCCTTGGCGAACCGGCCGCGGTCGCGTGCGGCCTTGGCGTGCTGCTGGGACCGTAGCGCGAACGCGTCAATCTCCTCGCGGCTCAGCGAGTACCGGTCGGCGACATTCTGCGCGGTCTCGATCATGCCGATGTAGGCGTTGCGGGCGAGCAGGATGGTGTTGGGTGGACCGCCCGCGCCGGACCACATGGTGTCGAGCATGAGCACCGGCCCGCGTGGGCTAAACGGTGCTTCGCCCTTCATCAGCGCCCACCCCGACCGTGACATCGATTCGACCCCGCACGCGATGCCTACACCCAGGTCGCCGGCTTTGATGGCATGGCTGACGCTGACCAAGGCGCTGAGCGACGACCCGCAGTACCGATTGAGGGTTGCCCCCGCGACGCTATCGGGGAATCCGACCGCGAGTGCGGCCCAGCGGGCAATGTCACCCATTCCCTCGTGCGCGGGATTCACGCAGCCGGCGATGATGTCTTCCACGGCATCCAGGGGCACTCCGACGCGTTCGCACGCACCTTTCATGGTCATGCCCAGCAGCTCGTCGGTGCGGATGCCGGACAGCGTGCCGCCGTAGCGGGTGAACGGCGTGCGCACGCCACCTAAGACGTAAGCCTCAGTCATGGTTGACCTTTCAAGTATCTCGGTGTGGTCAGTGGTGGTGGGAGCGAGACTCGGTGCTATCGCGATGCTGCTGGGCCGCGTTGGTGCCTCCGGCGGGATAGGCGTGGATCATGGCGGTGGTCAGCTTGGGCACGGCGTGAATCAGATCGTGTTCTGATTCGTGGGCAATGCGATGCGCGGCCGCCAGGCTCAGTGCGGGGTCAATGTCGAGCTCGGCATCGGCGTGCAGGCGGTGTCCGATCCAGCGCATCCGTACGTTGCGCACCGAACGTACGCCCGGCCTGGCGACGAGCGCGGCTTCGGCAGCGTCGATGAGTTTCGGATCGACGCCGTCCATCAGACGGCGGAACACATCTCGCACCGCCGTGCCAAGCACGGCCAAGATGGCCACCGTGATCACCAGGCCGACGATCGGGTCGGCAAGCGGAAAGCCCAGCGCCACACCGCCGGCACCGATAAGCACCGCCAAGGAGGTAAAGCCGTCGGTGCGGGCGTGCAGGCCGTCGGCGGCCAGTGCGGCTGAACCGATGCGTCGTCCAACTCGGATGCGGTAGATGGCAACCCATTCGTTACCGAGGAACCCGAGCAGACCGGCTACCGCGACCCAGCCGACGTGGTCGATGGGCCGGGGATTGATCAGCCGCTCGACAGCCTCATAACCGGCGACCATGGCCGACAGCGTGATCATCGCGACCACGAACAGACCGGCCAGGTCTTCCACCCGGCCGAACCCGTAGGTGTAGCGGCGGGTTGCGGCCTTGGTGCTCAACGAAAATGCGATCCAAAGCGGCACTGCGGTCAGTGCGTCGGAGAAGTTGTGGATGGTGTCGGCGGCCAGCGCGATGGAGCCGGAGAGGACCACGACGACGATCTGCGCGATGGCGGTCGCGCCCAGGACCAGCAGGCTGACCTTGACCGCGCGGATGCCGTCGGCGCTGGATTCCAGCTCAGTGTCAAAGCTGTCGGCCGCGTCGTGGGAATGCGGCGCAAAAGCCCCTTTGATCCCGGCCCACAATCCCTTCGGATGGTGGTGATCGTGTCCATGTTCGTGGGTGTGATCGCTCATCGCGCGTTCACCTTTCGAGGCCGACGGTCGGTCGCGATGCCCCGTGCTTTCGCGTCGCCTCGGTGATGGGGCGGCACCCCGGGGCCGGCGTGTTCGGCATTGAAAACCCCATCGATCACTAACTGGCGGACGTGGTCGTTTTCCAGCGCGTAGAAGATCGTGGTGCCGGCGCGGCGGGTGCGGACGAGTCGCGCCATTCGCAGCTTGGACAGGTGCTGAGACACCGACGGTGCGGGCTTGTCCACCTTTTCGGCGAGGTCGTTGACCGACGACTCGCCTTCGGTTAGTGCCCACAGCACCCGAATGCGGGTGGGGTCGGCCAACATTCGGAAGACATCGACGATCAGGCCGACCTGATCCTCCGTGAGGGATTCTGCAGCATTATCTGCATACATACGTAGATAATAGCTTATGGGGCGGTGCCTCGCGTCTGACGGTCTGCGCGCCGTTAGTCGTATGCCTGGTGGTGAATCGGGGTCCCCTCAGAACTTCGCGACAGCCCCCGCGTCGACCGGCAATGCCGCTCCGGTGATGTACTGCGCCTCGTCGGATGCGAGAAACAGCACGGCATTACTGACCGCACGCGCCTCGATCACCGGCACGGGCAGCATGTGGAAGTGGCCGATCACCGCGGCCGTGTCGGCCATGGTTGGATTGGGGAGGTCCGGCCGCAGGGTGCGGTGGAACTGTTCGTTGTCGATCATTGGCGTCAACACGTTGCCGGGGTGGATCGAGTTGACTCGAATCAACTGCGGTGCAAGTTCATTCGCAAGTGAGTTCATCAAGCCGACAACGCCGTGCTTTGCCGAGGCGTAATGCGCCATGTATCCGCCGCCGCGCAGTCCCAACATGGAGCTCACCAAGATAATGGATCCGCCGCGGCCGTCGGACATATGCGGCACCGCAACCTTGATGGTGTGCCAGACCCCGGTGAGGTTGATATCGAGCATGGTCTGCCAGGCTGCTTCTTCAATCAGCGCCGCGGGCGCCGGACTGCCGCTGATGCCGGCATTGGCAACCACCACATCGGGCCGGCCCAACTCGTCGATCCCGTGCTGCAACGCATCGCGAAGACTTGCGAGGTCTCTGACATCGGCCTTGGCGGTCACGATGCGCCGATCCAACTTCTCGACCAGCGCCGCGGTTTCGTCGAGATCGGCCTCCGTCGCTCCCGGATAGTTGACACCTTCGATGTCGCCGCACATGTCTACGGCAATGATGTCCGCGCCTTCCTCGGCGAGGCGGACGGCGTGTTCGCGGCCTTGGCCGCGCGCAGCACCCGTGATGAACGCGACCTTGCCTGCCACTCTGCCGCCTGTCATGGCGATCACGATATCGCTGACCGCCACGCGCGCCCGCTCAGGAGTCGCAATCCGTTAAGCGCGACGACGATCGTGAACCCTTCGTGCCCTGCGACGCCGAGCGGCAGTGGCAGGTGGCCGACCAGGTCCCAGATGACGAGTCCGGTGATGAACGTGGCCGCGATGACCAAATTGACGATGACGGCGCGGCGGGCGCGACGCGACAGGGCAACGATGGCCGGGATCGTGCTGAGTTCGTCTCGGACCGTGACGGCGTCGGCCATTTCCAAGGTCAGATCGGACCCGTTGCGGCCCATCGCGATTGACGAGTGCGCGGCGGCCATGGCGGGTGCGTCGTTGATGCCGTCACCAACGAACAACACCCGCTGACCGTCGGCCTGTAGCTGCCGCACGGCGGCGACCTTGTCATCGGGCAGCAGGTCGGCCCGGACATCTGCGATCCCGACCTGTGCGGCCAGATGTTCTGCTGCCGGCCTGGTATCCCCGGTCAGCAGGGCCGGCGGCCTGGACGTGGTCGCGGTGATCGCGGCGACCACCGCGTCGGCTCCCTCGCGCACGGTATCGTCCAGTCCCAGCACGCCCACCGGTACTGCGTCGACGATGACGAGAACTGCGGTGGTGCCTCGGCTTTCGAGACTGCTCGCGGCGGGCGGATTGCTGTGAAAGGCCCGCGGGCTCAGTACTTCGACCGTCTGGCCCGCGACACGTGCGCGCACGCCGCGACCGGGAAGCGCTCGAAACTCCGTTGCTTCCGAAATTCGGAGTGCGCGTGCGCGGGCGGCAGCCACCACCGCGCGGCCGAGTGGGTGCTCGCTAAATTGCTCTGCGCTGGCCGCGATCCGCAGCACATCGTTGTCGCAGTATCGGTCGTCGATCGAGGCGATGCTGGTGAGTTGCGGCGTTCCCGTCGTCAGGGTTCCGGTCTTGTCGATGGTCACCTGGGTGGTGTCCGCGAGGTGTTCCATCGCCACCGCCGATTTGACCAGGACGCCTTGACGCCCGGCGTTGGCGATCGCCGAAAGCAGCGGCGGCATGGTCGCCAACACCACCGCGCACGGCGACGCCACGATCATGAACGTCATCGCCCGCAGCAACGTGGACTGCAGGCCGGCCCCGAAAACCAGGGGGACCGCGAACAGCGCCAGGGTCGCCACCACGACGCCCACGGAATAGCGTTGCTCGACCTTCTCGATGAACAGTTGCGTCTTGGCTTTGGTGGCTGACGCTTCGGCGACAAGAGCCACAATTCGGGCGACGACGGTGTCGGACGGGTTTTTGATCACGCGAATACGCAGTGCCCCAGCGCCATTGAGCGTGCCCGCGAATACTTCGTCATCGATGGACTTACCGACGGGCATGTGCTCCCCGGTCACCGACGATTGATCGACATCGGAGGCCCCGTCGACGACGACGCCGTCCGCCGATACACGCTCACCGGGGCGCACGCTGACGAGGTCGCCGATGCAAAGGTCTTCGCCGTTGACCGATACTTCGATCCCGTCGGGGTCGACGCGGACAGCGCGATCGGGTGCGAGGTCGAGCAACCCCTTGATCGAATCTTCGGTGCGCTTGGTCGCCGCGTCTTCCAATGCGCCGGACGTGGCGAAAATTACGATCAACAGGGCGCCGTCGAAGATCTGGCCGATGCTCGCCGCGCCAATGGCGGCGACCACCATGAGCAGGTCGACGTCGAGCGTGCGAGAACGTAACGCTTGCAAGCCTTCCCATGCCGGTGTCCAGCCGCCGGTGGCGTAGCACGCCAGGTAGAAGACCCACCAGCTCCACCAGGGGGCGTCAAATAGCTGAGCCGTGAGTCCGGCCGTGAACAGCACCAGGGCCACCGTGGCCCACCGGATCGACGCGATTGACCACAGACCCGAGACGTGTGGCTGCCCTGGCAACGGCGTGCGCGTCGGCTGCACGGTGGTGCTACTCATCGAAACGGCTCCATCCGCATCGCCGAACAAAACATCTCTACATGTACACATTGAGAGTTATACATGTATCGTATCGGTTTGTGGACGCGTGCTTCAATTGACAAATGGGACACGGAGTCAACGGGCGGGTGCCGCCACCGGCCGCCCTGGATCCCGCGTCGGCCAGCAGGATCGCCGAGACACTGCAAGCCTTGGCGTCACCCAGCCGGCTGATGATTCTGACCCGGCTACGGCAATCCCCGTGCTCGGTCGGCGAACTGTCGACTGCGGTCGGGATGGAGCAGCCGGCGGTGTCTAACCAGTTGCGGCTGCTGCGGGCGCTCGGCCTGGTTACCGGTGACCGCAGCGGCCGCAACATCGTCTACCGCCTCTACGACACTCACGTCGCTCAACTACTCGACGAGGCCGTCTATCACATCGATCATCTGCGTCTCGGCGCCAGCGATACCTCCGCCTGAACTCGGCGGCCATTCCTTCTGTCGACGTAATATCCTGAGGCGCAACATGATTCGCTGTGTAGCCGGGTGGCGCATTCCCATTATTGAAAATGATTTTCGACAACACCCTTGGCGGCAGGTACCGTACTGGTAGCGTTAATGAAAATGATTGTCAACAAGTAACAGGAGCGGACTGCGGATGAAGCCCGACATCCACCCGGATTACCACCCGGTGGTCTTCCAGGACGCGACTACCGGCGCGACGTTTCTCACCCGATCGACGATGACGAGTTCGCGCACCATCGAGTGGCAGACGTCGCAGGGCGTGCAGACCTATCCACTTGTGGTTGTTGAGGTCACCTCGGACTCACACCCGTTCTGGACCGGCGGGCGCCGAATCCTCGACACCGCCGGGCAAGTGGAGAAATTCCACCGCCGCTACGGCAAACGAAGTTGATGACAGAATTTAGTGGGCGTGAACGGCACTCCACGGTGGGAGCGGGTCGGGATAGGTGATCCAGCGCCTCGGGCCGGCGGCCAGTTCGGTGTCGGTCAGCAGCGCCGACGTCATCAGGCCCAAGATCCGGTCGCGGTCCAGCTTGACCCGATGAACACGATTTCTTGCCCCGGACGGAAGTCGGCGGTGACCCAATATTGCGCCGGCTCGATCATCAAGTTAGGTCCGGCCTGCGACCAGACCGCCGCGACCTCGGGTCGGCTGGCGATCCAGCAGAACCCCTTGCTGCGCAACAAACCCTGCATCTCTTCGAGTGCGGCATGCAGGCGCTGGGGGTGGAACGGGCGCCGCGCACGGAACGTCACACTGCTGATGCCGTATTCCTCGGTTTCGGGTGTGTGGCCGCCGCTGATCTCCTGATCCCAGCCCGGCGACTCGGCGGCCAGATCCGGGTCGAACAGGCCGGTGCCCAGTACCTCCGCGAGCGGCACCCGGCCGTGGTCGGTGGTTACCATGCGCGCCGACGGATTCAAGCGCCGGAGCACCGCCGTCACCCTGGCGCGGGCCTCCTCGCTGACCAGATCGATTTTGTTGAGCAGTAAGACGTCGGCGAATTCCACTTGGTCAACCAGCAGATCGGCGATGGTGCGGATATCGGCGTCGCTGACGGCGAGGTCGCGAGCCACTAGCGCATCGCCGCGCGCGAGCTCACTCAGAAACGTTGATGCGTCGACCACCGTGACCATGGTGTCGAGCCTCGCGACGCTGCTGAGACTGAATCCGTTCTCGAACTCCCAACTGAAGCTCGCGGCGACGGGCATCGGCTCGGAGATCCCCGTCGACTCGATCAGGAGGTAGTCGAAACGGCCCGTCGCGGCGAGTTGGGCCACGGACTCGATGAGATCCTCGCGCAACGTACAGCAAATGCACCCGTTGGTCAGTTCGACCAGCTTCTCTTCCGTGCGGTCCAGGTAGCCCGTTCCGGCGACCAAGGCGGCGTCGATGTTCACCTCGCTCATGTCGTTGACGATCACCGCGACGCGCCGGCCTTCCCGGTTCGCCAGCACATGGTTGAGCAGGGTCGTTTTCCCGGCTCCGAGGAAGCCGGACAAGACGGTCACCGGAAGCAGATCGGATCGCTGTGATGCCATCGCTTAATGATAATGATTTTCAATAAGCGGGCAACCGATGGCGCGGGCACAGCGAGTCGCCGCGTCGCGTGGTTGGCGTCACGCCCCGAGTCTGATGAGGTCCCAAAATTTAGCTGAACATTCGATAAGAGGGCGTTTCGGCCTCGGATTAGATACGGCGTCGGCTCTAACGTGATCGGGATGAGTACCAACTACTACCTGCAGAAGGTCCCGGTCGAATCGGTTCAGCCGGGCTTCTCGCTGGCCATTCACGAACACGGCGACTACCGGCTGTTCCAGGTCGACTGCACGCAGATGTCGCAGCGGACCGGATTGCCCGTCATGTTCAAGCTCACCTCCGAACCCGTCAACGGCGGCGCCCCCTGGATCCTCGAGTGTGAAGAGGGCACGCCGGTCGTCCGGATTCTCGGCGTGGGTAAGGCAGCGTCCTAGCCCGTCGCGCCCGGCTTTGTGGCGATGACGAACTGCACCGCACGCTGCCGCTGTTGCTCGATGTCGATAAGCCCGGCCGACGCAAAGAGATCGACGAAGTCGTGTCTGCCGAACATCGTGAGCCCGATCGTGCTTGCAGTCGCGGTCATCAGCTGCCGCAGCAGCAGCGCCTCGCGGGCATAGCTGGTCAGGATTGCGATCCGGCCCCCGGGCTTGAGCACCCGGACCATCTCGCCCGCGACCCGGAACGGCTCGGGCATCAGGTACAGCGCACCAAAACAGCAGACAGCGTCGAATGTTTGGTCGTCGAACGGCAACATGCGGGCATCGCCGCGGACATAACAGGTGCGCGGCCCGCTGTTGTCGGCGACGGCCCGCGTCAGCATCGACTCGGAGATGTCGAACCCCACCGCCAGGCCGCCGTCGGGCAGTTCTGCGGCCAGCGGGGCGGTGAAATTGCCTGGACCGCAAGCAACATCGAGCAACTGTCCGGCGGTCGACAGCTTCAGTGCCGACGCCGCACGCTGCTGTTCGGCACGATGAGTGAGGCCGCTGGCGGCGTAGAAGGCGGTCGGCCGCCACAACCGTTCATAGACCGTCGCGACGAAGGGGCTGTTCATGGCACGCTGTGCGACCGTCGGAACCGGCGCGCTCGTCGATTCGCCCAACACGTCGAGAAAACCGTGTCGCAGCTCGGCGGTCTGGCCCAGCAGGCCGCGGGTCGACTCGACCGGATCCTGGCTCATTACGTTGCACGCTAATGGATCGCGCCGCCGCGCCGGTGGCCCGGGTGCTGGCGCCGGGCTCGCCGCAGTGATAATCGTTTTCATCAACTGTCATGAGATCCCAGGCTGGGTGGGTTAGATGAGGGCCGAGCGTCGACCGCGTTTCGGGTCCATGGAAGTCCTGGTCTTCGGGTTGGTGTGCTTCGCGATTTTCGGATCGTGGCTGCGCGCAGTCGTCGTCAACAGCGACGGGTTGGCCACCGCCGGCACCGTGTTCTGCGGAGTCTTCGTCCAGGCCCTGCCCTTCCTGGGCCTGGGCGTGGTGGTCAGCGGATTGATCGCGGTCTTTCTGCCGCCCGAGCGGCTGGTCCGCTGGCTGCCGCGGCGGCCAGCGGCGGCCGTCCTTGCCGCCGGTGTGGCCGGCGCCGCGCTGCCCGGATGCGAGTGCGGCTCGGTTCCGGTGGCGCGCCGGTTGTTCGGCGACGGCGGAGCGGCCGCTGCGGCGGCCTTGACCTTCATGCTCGCCGCGCCCGCCATCAACCCGGTCGTGGTGGTCGCGACGGCCGTCGCCTTCCCGGGTCAGCCGAAGATGGTCATCGCCAGAGTCGTTGCGTCGCTGCTGACCGCGGTGGTGATGGGCTGGGGGTGGTCTCGGTGGGGCCGTACCGAGTGGATCACCCGTCGGCTGCCGTCGCACGATTCCCACAGTCCAGGGACGCAGTCGAAGTTGCTGCTCTTCTGCGAAGTGGCCCGGCACGACTTTTTGCAGGCGGCGGCCTACCTGGTGGTGGGCGCTGCCGCGGCGGCGGCGTTGCACGTTCTGGTGCCGCCGTGGATCTTCGAGCACGTTGGCGCGCACCTGATTCTCGGCGTCTTCGTGATGGCGGCGCTGGCCGTGATTCTGGCCGTGTGCTCGGAAGCGGACGCGTTCGTGGCATCCAGCCTGACGATGGTTCCGCTGATCCCGCGGCTGGTGTTCCTGGTCGTCGGACCCGCCATCGACGTCAAGCTGCTGGCGATGCAATCCGGCATGTTCGGCCGGGCGTTTGCCACCCGCTTCGCCCCGGCCACATTCGTTGTCGCCACCGCGGCGGCCACGCTTGTCGGCGTGCTGCTGCTGGGCGGTGCCCGATGAAACGCGAAACCGAGAACACGATCCTGCTGCTGGTCGGGCTCAGCATCGCGCTGATCGTGGGGACCGGTGTGTTCACCCGCTACGTCAAGCCCTCGCTGTTGCCGTGGCTGGTACTCACCGCCGCGCTACTGATCGGGCTGGCGCTGGTGGCAATCGTCGGAGATGTCCGCCGGGGCGGCTCGGACCATGGTCCCGAAGATGGGCATGCGCACCGCGGCGGCGTGGTGTGGCTGCTCGCCGTGCCTATCGTGGTGCTGTGCTTTGTGACGCCCCCGGCGCTGCGGCCTCAGGCTGCCACCGGATCGGTCACAAACGTCTCCAATGACGTTCTGCGCCAGGCATTTCCGCCGTTGCCGCCGGGGCGGGCCCCGGAGATCTCGCTGGCGGAAGTGATGATGCGGGCCGCCAACGACAGCACGGGATCGCTGAACAACCGGCTGATCACGGTCACCGGCTTCACCCTGAACGAACCCGGCGGCATCGACCTGGCCCGCGTCGTCATCATTTGTTGCGCCGCCGACGCCCAACTGGCTCACGTGCATCTGCGCGACCGTGACGGCGCCAGCACTTTCGGGTTCCCGGACAACACCTGGTTGCGAGTGGAGGGTGTGGTGACTCCCGCCGAGCGGCAACCTCACACACCGCCGATCCCGACGCTTCGGGCCGTCTCGGTCACGCCCGTCTCGGCGCCGGCGAATCCATACTCGTAAGCCCAAAAGAACGACATAACTGCAGGTTAGCCTGTTAGGCTCGCGTCGGCTCGCGCAGCGAATCACGTCGGAAGAGGCTCTGGATGACACGCCCACGAATCCGCGCTCGGGCGCCGCTGCGGATCTCGTTCGCCGGAGGCGGCACCGACGTACCACCCTTCCCGACGCTCGAAGGCGGCTGTGTGCTGTCGGCGACCATCGACCGCTACGCCTACGGATCGCTGACTCCGCGTACCGATCGCAAGGTGAGCATCGAGTCGGTGGACTTCAAGACCACCCACGAGATGACGCTCGACAGCGAGATTCTCTACGACGGCAGCCTGGATCTGATCAAGGCTGCCGTGCGGCGGTTCGGCCGCGACGGCACGGACGGCTACGACCTGGTGTTGCGATCCAGCGCCCCGCCCGGCTCGGGACTGGGCTCGTCATCGACGATGATGGTCGCGCTGACGGGCCTGCTCGCCGAGCACTACCGGGCGCCGATGGGCGAGTACGAGACCGCGCAGCTGGCGTGCGCCATCGAGCGCGAGGACCTCGGCATCGCCGGCGGTATGCAGGACATGTACGCGGCTACCTTCGGCGGATTCAACTTCATCGAGTTCGCCGACCGGGTGATCGTCAATCCACTGCGCATCCGTGACGCGACGGCCTTCGAGCTCGAGCTCAGCCTGCTGCTCTGCTACACCGGCATCACCCGGGACTCCGCACGGGTGATCGAGGACCAAACCCGGCGCGCCGCCACGGGTGCCGACGACACACTCGCCGGACTACGCGCCCAGAAGGAACTGGCTGTGGCCATGAAGGCCGCACTGCTGACAGGCAAGCTGAACGATTTCGGTGCCCTGCTCGGCGAGGCGTGGATGCAGAAGAAACGCATGTCGCCCTACATCACCAATGCGCGCATCGACGAGCTCTACGACCTCGCGTTGCGCAACGGCGCGCTCGGCGGCAAGATCACCGGCGCAGGCGGTGGTGGCTACATCCTGCTGTTCTGCGACTTCACCAAGAAGCACCGTCTCATTGAAGCCCTCGAGGGCGCCGGGGCTGCGATCACCGAATTCGCTTTTGAGAGTAAGGGATTGACCACATGGCAGGCATGAGCACGTCAGATGTCGTCACGCCGAGTGTCCAGACGGTCCAAGCGCGGCTGGCAGACACGATCGCGGTCAAGCAGCAGATGCAGTCGGGGGCTTTCGCCGCGCAGACCGTCGAGGTGGCGCGCGTGCTGATCGACGCGCTGCGGGCCGGCGGGAAGGTGATCTTCTTCGGCAACGGCGGTTCCGCACAAGACGCGGGTCATCTGGCCGCCGAGCTGATGGGCCGCTTCGCTTTTGACCGTCCGGGCCTGGCCGCGATCAGCCTCCCGGACGCCACCGCCGCGATCACGGCGATCGGTAACGACTACTCCTACGACGAGGTCTTCGCCCGCCAGGTACTCGCCGCCGGCCGGCCGGGGGACGTGGTGGTCGGCTTGACCACGTCGGGCAATTCACCCAATGTGGTGCGTGCACTTGAGGCGGCCGGCCAGGCCGGGATGACGACGGTGACGCTCACCGGCGCCCGTGGCGGCAAGGTCGCCGACGTCGCCGAGATCTGCATCCGAGTGCCCAGTGTGGACACCGGGCGGATTCAGGAGGCGTGCCTGCACCTCGGCCACACCATTTGCGAAATGGTCGAAGCCGCACTGTTTCCCAGACCCTCTTGACGATGGACCTGCGAAACGTCCGCACCGTATTTCTGGACCGCGACGGAACCATCAACGTCAAAGCCGCCGAGGGCGAGTACATCCGATCGCCCGAGGAGCTGGTTCTGCTACCCGGCGCCGCCACGGCGATAGCCGCGCTGAATGCGGCCGGCCTGCGCACGGTCTTGGTGACCAATCAGCGCTGGCTGTCCGAACCATCTTCGGACTCAACGTATTTCGTCGCCATCCAGGACCGGTTGTCGCAGCTTCTCGCCGCGCAGGGCGCGCACCTGGACGCGGCTTATCACTGCCCACACGCGGCGAACAGCTGTGACTGCCGCAAGCCGTTGGGCGGCATGCTGATTCGCGCGGCAGTAGAGCACGGCTTCGACGTTGCCGAGTCGGTCATGATCGGCGACAGTGACGCCGACGTGCAGGCGGGCCGGGCGGCCGGCGCGATGACCGTGCTGCTGCGCGCCGGCGGCGCAGACAACGCCGACTTCGTCGTCGCCGACCTCGCCGCCGCCGTACGGCTCATCCTCGCCTGAAACGCTGAACTATCGACCGGGCGACCAGCGCGAGCGCAAACGGCAGATCGTCGCGCAGATACCGGCGGTAAAGCCGCCGCGGTTCGAGCATTAGCCGGTGCACCCACTCAAGTCCGAGCCGTTGCAGCAGCGGCGACGCCCGACGAACCACGCCGGCCGTCATGCCGATCCCGCCGCCGCAGGCCAGGCACCAGACGTTGGGCAGCTGCTGGGTCAGCTGCTCCATCAGGCGTTCCTGACGGGGGAAACCCAGACCGACGAAGACCAGATCGGGTTTGGCGGCGATCACGGCGGCGACCGCACGCCGCGCGCCATCCTTGGTGTTGTCGAAGCCGAACGCGGGCGACTGGGCGCCGGCGATGCGCAGGCTGGGGAATTGCGTGGCGAGCGCCGCGGCCGCTCGGTCCGGTATCCCTTCGGCGCCGCCGAAGAAATAGATCGACTTCCCGTCGGCCGCCGCCGCCGCGCTCAACGGCTGGATCAGCGACGAGCCCGCCACCCGCTCCGGCAACGTCTCACCTCGCAGCCGCGCCGCCCACACCAGCGGCATCCCGTCGGCGACGACGAGCGATCCCCTGGCTATCAGTTCGGCGAGCACGGCGTCGCGACTGGCTGCGCGGGCCACATCGATGTTGACCGGGATGATCGAGCCGCCCCTGCCGTCGGCCCAGGCTTTGCGCACGACTTCGACGACCTCGTGTTGGGTGAGGGCATCGAACCAAAGATCGCCCACCTGGATCCTGGTTGGCCGCATGACTTGTGATTCTCACCGCATCGCCGCGGAAGTTCCATGGAACTCGCGACATCGATTGATCCGGTTGTTGCTGCACCGGCCGCCAACGCCATAACCTGAGCGGATCGGATCGCAAGATGAGCCGCTGTGGCCGAACTGATCGGCGCGCGGACGGAAGAACTCGCCGCGATGGACATCTTCGAGGGATGCGCCATCGAAGACTTAGAGCCGTTGGCGGCCAGCCTGCAACCGCTGCGCGCCGCGGCCGGCCAGGTTCTGATGGCCCAGGGGGAGCAAGCCGTCTCGTTCCTGCTCATCTCCTCGGGCACCGCCGAGATCAGACACGAAGGCGCCGACGGCGAGGTAGCCATCGGCGAGACCGGTGCCGGCGCTCTGATCGGAGAGATCGCCCTACTGCGCAACAGCCCCAGGATCGCGACCGTCACTACCACCGAGCCGCTGACCGGCTGGATCGGCGACAACGATGCGTTCACCCGGTTGGTGCACATCCCGGGCATCACGCCCCGACTGTTGCGGACCGTGCGCCAGCGTCTGGCCGCCTTCGTTACGCCCATCCCGATACGGGTGCGCGACAGCACCCTACTGCTGCTGCGCCCGGTGCTGCCCGGCGACGACGAGCGGACCGTGCACGGTCATATCCAGTTCTCCGGCGAGACCTTGTATCGCCGGTTCATGACGGCCCGGCTGCCGTCGGCGGAATTGATGCACTACCTGTCCGAAGTCGACTATGTCGACCACTTCGTGTGGGTGGTGACCGACGGCACCGACCCGGTGGCCGACGCGCGATTTGTCCGCGACGAGAAAGATCCCACGGTCGCCGAGATCGCGTTCACCGTCGCCGACGCCTATCAGGGCCGGGGGATCGGGAGCTTTCTGATCGGTGCGCTGTCGATCGCCGCCGAGGTCGACGGAGTCGAAAGATTCTCTGCGCGAATGCTTTCCGACAATCTGCCGATGCGCACGATGATGGACCGCTACGGCGCGATATGGCAGCGCGAAGACATCGGGGTGATCACCACTGTCATCGATGTTCCGCGCCCGCGCGACCTGGGCATCAAGCGTGAGATGGCCGACGAGATCAGACGTGTCGCACGTCAGGTGATCGAGGCGCTCGGCTGAACCGGCTTGCTCAGCACGAGGGCTGGTACGGGGTGAACTTCGAGGTGACGTCGCCGACGAGGTCTTCGTCGTACGGGTTGATCGCCTTCGGCTCGGATCCCGCTGTGAAATCGAGGCCGTCGAGCTCAATCCAGACCGTGTTCGGGCTGGTGGTCAGCTCGAAGAAATAGGTACGGTTCGTCAGATCGGTGACGGTGCGGTATTCGGTGTTGTAGATCCCGAAATCCTGGTAAGGCGCCCCGAAGGGCACCGACACATTGCGCATGATCGCCATCACGCCGGCTACCGCCTGACGGGTGTCACGCGGCTCGGGCAGCAGCGCGACAAAGTACGCGGCGCGCTGGAAACGATCGATCGGGTTGACGTTGCCCGGCAACGGCATATCGCAGCCTGGGTTCGAAAAGTCTTGCCGTGAAAGCAGTTCCAACTGTTGTTCGTAAGTCGGGTCGTTGGTCATGAGGGTGTACTCGCGGCCGTGATGCACGACGATGCGGCCATGGTCGAACTCGACGACGGCCGAGTCGCCGGACGCATCCTCGATCGCGAGGTGGATGGTGGCGTCGTGCCCGCGGGCGTTGATCATCACCAGCTGAATGCCGTCCATCAAGGTCAGCGCCTCGGAGACGGTGGCGGCTTGGTCGAGTAGGTACTGGGTCCACAGCCCGACGTGCAGTCCCGGCTTGGCTGCATCGCGCGGGCCCAGATCTGTTGCCTCCAGGTACAGCCCGTGCACGGCCAAGCCGCGTTCGTTGATGCCGTCGAAAGCGCCGACGCCGTAGACGGTGGTGACCAGGCTGCCGTACCGGCTGGTCCAGCGCAGTGGATTGTCCGCGACAACGGTGATGCCGGCCGCGATGCCGCCGTCACGGTCGAGTCCTCGTGGGAATGCCACGATTAACGGTTCGGTGGATTCCGGCCAGTCCATGCTGCGCCCGGTCAGAACGGCGAGGTCGTTGGTGTTCCAGAGAACTCGTGTGCACACACGCGCCAAGCTACACGTCTCGTAAGATGAACGAGCATGCGGCCGTTCTGGTTTGGCGCGGTACTTACGGCGTCGGTGACTGCCTGCGGTGCACATTCGCCGGCGCACCGACCGTCGGCGTCACCGTCGCCGTCGGCGCATGGCACCGTCGTCAACCCCGCTAACATCAAGCGAGTCGTTCGCGACCTGCCACCCAACTACGAGGTCACCAGCGGCATCCCCAGCGCGGCCTCGCCCCGGGTGATCTGGGGTCTCGACGCCGATGCGACGTCCAAGCCGGCGGTATGCGCCACGCTCGCCGATCCCGGCAAGGCGCCCGATCGATCCGCGCAGGGCCTGTCCGCCTCGGGTCAGGGCGGCATCGTCAACGCCGTGGTGGTGGCTTTGCCGGGCCCGGTCGACCTGGACCGCAACGTCGCCGACGCCTGCGGCCAGTTCACGATGACCGACGCGCACACCACGGCCACCGTCCGGCTCACCGACCCGCACCGCATCGACGGTGCCGAAACCCTCGGCATGGTCGTCGATACCAAATCCGCCGTCGAGGCCGGCACCGAAATCGATTCGCGGGCATATACATTCATCGCCTACCTGGGCGGCTACTACGCGTTCACCACCCTGACCACCGATCCGGGTTCCGCGCTGCCGGCACTACCGCCGCAATTCGCCGCCGATCTACTTGCCAAAACGGTATCCACGTTGCGCAGCTGAACGTATGCCTTTGGGTAGATTAGCCACGGTGTCCAAGCTGGTATGCGTCATCGCAGCCGTGTGCGTGCTCGCCGGCTGCTCATCAAATACCACCACTGCGATGAACGCCGACATCGCCAAGATCGCCCAGGTCAAGTTGAACTTTGGACCCGAGTTCAAAGTCACCGACATCTCGGAACGCGCGATCGATCCCAAACTGCTGTCCGCCCGCAAGCTGCCCGAGGGCCTGAAGTTCGACCCCGCCAACTGCGCGAAGCTGGCGTCGGGGCCCGACATGCCGCCGGACGTCAAGGGCAACATGGCAGCGGTGTCCGCCGAGGGCAATGGCAACCGGTATGTCGTCATCGCGGTCGAGACCTCCAAGCCACTGCCGCCCAATGACCCGAGCAAGGACTGCGACAAGGTCGCGTTCTCCGGCGGCCAGGTACGCGGCGGCCTCGAGGTCATCGACGCGCCGCACATCGACGGGACGCACACGTTCGGCGTGCACCGCGTCCTGCAGGCAGTGCTGACCGGCGGTACCCGCACCGGTGAGCTATACGACTACTCCGCGCAGTTCGGCGACTTCCAGGTGATCGTGATCGCCAATCCGCTGGTCACCGCGGACCAGCCGGTCGCCAAGGTCGACACGCAGCGTGCTCGCGACCTGCTCGTCAAAGGGGTGGACGCGATCCGCACCTGACGCTCAGCGCACGTCGCGTGGCCGGAACTGGATGCTGACGCGCGGGCCCTTGCGCAACGAGGTCTTCGGAACGGCGTGCTCCCAGGTGCGCTGGCAGGATCCGCCCATCACCAAGAGGTCGCCGTGCGCCTGCGGCAGCCGCAACGACGGCCCGCCACCGCGCGGCCTCATCGCGAAGGTGCGGGTGGCGCCGAGGCTGATGATCGCCACCATGGTGTCCTCGGAGTTGCTGCGGCCAATCGTGTCGCCGTGCCAGGCGACACTGTCGGAGCCGTCCCGGTAACAGCACAATCCGATCGTGGTGAAGGGCTCGCCGAGCTCGCCCGCGTAAATGTCGTTGAGCCGGCGGCGCAGGCGTGCCAGCAGCGGGTGGGGCGCCTCCTCGACGGTCAGGTCGTGAAAGCTCACCAGCCGCGGCACCTCGACCACCCGGTCGTACATCTGGCGGCGTTCGGATCGCCACGGGACCGTGGACAACAGCGCGTCGAGCAGGTCGTGCGCACCGTAAGGGTCGTCGCTGAGCCAGCCGGCGCGGATCTCGACGAAGGCACCGTTGCCCAGGTGCCGTCGCTCGGTGTGCTCGAACAGCGAGCCCTGTACCGCGGTCCCCACGACGCTCAGCCTATCGCACATTCGTTCGATTGATTGGGACTCGCCGGGCCACCAGCGTGCCTCGGGGTGTGACGCGACGGCCATGATTTCCGCGGCTACGGTTTAGGGCGTGGGTGTTATCGAACTGGGCACCAATTCCGAGGTAGGCGCGCTGCGGGTGGCGATTCTGCATCGCCCCGGTGCCGAGCTGCGCCGACTCAATCCGCGCAACAACGACCAGCTGCTCTTCGACGGGCTGCCGTGGGTTGCTCGTGCGCAGGAAGAACACGACCAGTTCTCCGAGCTGCTGCGGTCTCGCGGGGTGGAAGTGCTGCTGCTGTCCGACCTGCTGGCCGAGGCACTCAACCACAGCGGGGCCGCGCGGATGCAGGGGGTGGCCGCCGCTGTCGATGCGCGACGGCTGGGAGTGCCGCTGGCGCATGAGCTTTCGGCATACCTGCGTGGCCTGGACCCGGCCAAGCTGGCGCATGTCCTGATGGCCGGCATGGTGTTCAACGAGCTGCCACCGGATACCCGGACCGACGTGTCGCTGGTGCTGCGCATGCACCACGGTGGGGATTTCGTCATTGATCCGTTGCCGAATCTGGTGTTCACCCGGGACTCGTCGATCTGGATCGGCCCGCGGGTGGCGATCACGTCGCTGGCGCTGCGAGCCCGGGCGCGCGAGGCGTCGCTGACCGATCTCATCTATGCCCACCACCCGCGGTTCACCGGTGTGCGCAAGGCTTACGAATCACGGTCCGCTCCGGTCGAGGGCGGCGACGTGCTGTTGCTTTCCCCCGGGGTCGTCGCGGTCGGAGTGGGGGAGCGCACCACGCCTGCCGGTGCGGAAGCGTTGGCGCGCAGCCTCTTTGAAGACGACCTCGCGACCACGGTACTGGCCGTTCCGATCGCGCAGCAGCGTGCGCAGATGCACCTGGACACGGTGTGCACGATGGTCGACGCCGACACGGTCGTGATGTACGCGAACGTCGTCGATGACCTTTCGGCGTTCACGATTCAGCCCACATCCGACGGTGTGAACATCAGCGACGAAACGCCGTTTCTGGAAGCGGCAGCCAAAGCGATGGGGATCGACAAGCTACGCGTCATCGACACCGGTCTGGACCCCGTCGTCGCCGAACGCGAACAGTGGGACGACGGCAACAACACGTTGGCGCTGGCGCCCGGCGTCGTCGTCGCCTACGAGCGCAACGTGCAGACCAACGCTCGCCTGCAGGACGCGGGCATCGAGGTGCTGACGATCGCGGGGTCGGAATTGGGCACCGGCCGTGGCGGCCCGCGGTGCATGTCGTGCCCGGTCGCCCGCGACGCGCTCTAGTTCTTCGTCGAGATTGCCGCCATGGTCGTGGTCGGCGTTAATTCATGACCCTCACGGCAATCTCGACGCGGATCGGTACGCCAATGCGTCGCGTGTCCGCTGGACGATGACGTGCGGCCGATCCTCGTTGATCACCCTGATCACCCGCCAGCCAAGACGATCGAGCATCTCCGCTCTTCGAATGTCCTTTACGTACTGCGAGCGATCACTGCGATGTTGGTCGCCGTCGTATTCGACTGCCAACATTGGCTTTTCCCAGCCCAGGTCAAGGTAGGCGACGAGATGGCCATCGGTGACTTTGATCTGGGTGGCGGGCTTCGGTAGGCCGGCGTCGATGAGGACCAGGCGCAGCCAGCTCTCTTTGGGCGATTGCGCTCCGCCGTCCATCAGGGCGAGGGTGTCTCTGCATTGGCGAACACCGCGTGCTCCAGGGTGGCCAGTGATGAGCGCCGCTGTGTCAGGGGTGACGATCCCCGTCGCGGCGCAAAGCGCGTCGAGGTTGGCAACTGCGGCACCGCGCGGCAGGTTGCGTGCCAGATCGAACGCCGTGCGGGCAACACCAGTTACCGGCAGGCCGCTCACTTCTACGATTTCGTCCAGCGCGATTCGTTCGCGGCGAACGATGATTCCCGGCGGTGGATGGTTGAACGGCCCGAGGAGTTCAACGGGCGCGAAATCGTCGACCCAGTTGGCTCCGTGCAGCGCGGCGGCAGCACGGCCGGCGATGATCCCCTTACGGCCAGACCACAACCAGGCCGCGTAGATGTTGTCCCACAGCGATCTCGCCGCATCCTTTTTCAGGTACACATCGTGATGGATTTGCCGGTAGTTCCAACGCAATTGGCCGCGGGTCAGCGTGCCGCGCGCTATTGCTTCGCTTCCGAGAAAGACCCCCGCCACGCGCTCATCATGCTGACCCTGGCCGACAGCTCAGCGAGATTGCCGCCAGGGCTGTGGTTGGCATCGATTTCACAACCCTCACGGCAATCTCGACGCGGAAGTGCAAAATTACCGCCAGCTGGGCAGCCAGATCTCCATGTCCCAGGTCTGCTGTGAGATGGGCATGCCGGTGAGCACCGGGAACAGCCACGCGAAGTTGGTCACCACTAAAGCGACGTAAGCGCTCACGACGATCAGTCCCAGCGTCCGCCGTTCGGTGGTTTGGCCTGGGCGATACAGAATGTCGCCGCAGATCAGTGCGATCCCCATCGCCAGGAACGGCGCCATCGTCGCGGCGTAGAAGAAGTACATCTGCCGGTCGATATCGGCGAACCACGGCAGCCACCCGGCGCAGTAGCCGACCAGCACCACCGCGTAGCGCCAGTCCCGGCGGATAACCGATCGCCACAGGGCGTACAGCAGCACCGGTACCGCCAGCCACCACATCGCGGGCGTGCCGACCAGCATCTCGGCCTTGACGCAGGACTGCGCGCCGCACCCGCTGACGTTCTGCTGATCGATCGCGTACAGCACCGGCCGCAACGACATCGGCCAGCTCCACGGCTTGGATTCCCACGGGTGGTAGTTGCCCGCCGCATTCGTCAGTCCCGCATGGAATTGCAGTGCCTTGGCGCTGTAATGCCACAGCGAGCGAAGGGCATCCGGAAACGGAAAGTCACTGTGCGGGCCGATCGTCTGGCCCACCTCGTGCCGTTCGATCGCGGTCTCCGACGCGAACCACGGCGCATAGCTGGCCAGGTACACCGCGATCGGGATCAGGCCCAGCGCGTAGCCGGTGGGGAACAGGTCGCGTCGCAACGTTCCCAGCCACGGCCGACTGACCTGACACTGCCGGCGGGCGGCTACATCGAACGCGAGCGACATCAAACCGAAGAACACCACGAAGTAGAGGCCGGACCACTTTGTCCCGCAAGCCAATCCGAGCAGGACGCCCGCCAAAAAGCGCCACCAGCGCACACCCAGCCGCGGACCCCACACCGTGTCGGCGTTGCGGCCTTCGCGCAGTGCGACGTGCATTCGCCGCCGAACCTCGTCGCGGTCGACGATCAGCGCGCCGAACGCCGCCACCACAAAGAAGGTGAGCAAGCCGTCGAGCAGCGCGGTGCGCGAGGCGACGAAGTTCACGCCGTCGCAGATGCACAGCACGCCGGCGATCGCACCCACCAGCGTCGAGCGGCTGATGCGGCGCACGATTCGCATCACCAGCAGCACCATCACCGTGCCCAGTAGCGCCCCGCTGAACCGCCAGCCGATGCCGTCGTAGCCGAAGATCGCCTCGCCGATCGCGATCAGTTGCTTGCCGACCGGCGGGTGGACCACCAAACCGAACCCGGGGTTGTCCTCCACTCCGTGGTTGTTCAGCGCTTGCCAGGCCTGCGGCGCGTAGTGCTTCTCATCGAAGATGGGGGTGCCCGCATCGGTCGGCGAGCCCAGGTTGACGAACCGGGTGATTGCGGCCAGCAGCGTGATGATGCCGGTGACCACCCAGCCGCGGATGTGGTCGAGCGGCCCGAAGTCCGCGGTCGGAACCAACGGCCCCGGGCTGACGACGGGCACGACGCGCTCGTCGACGGCACTGCGAACGTTCAAGGAGGCTTCGCTGGGCGGGGCGGACATCGGTGTCGATCGTAGGCTGTCCGTCATGTCCCACGGTCGCCTATTGCTCGGTGCGACCCCGTTGGGTCAACCGTCGGACGCGTCCCCGCGGCTGATCAGGGCGCTGGGCGAAGCCGATGTGGTCGCGGCAGAGGACACCCGGCGAGTGCGGACGCTGGCCAAAGCGCTCGATATCCGGATCGCCGGCCGGGTGGTCAGCATGTTCGATCAGGTCGAAGCCGCGCGAGTGCCCGCACTGGTCGACGAAATCAGAGCCGGTGCGACGGTGCTGGTGGTCAGCGACGCCGGAATGCCGCTGATCAGCGACCCCGGCTACCGGATGGTGGCGGCATGCGTCGAAGCCGGCGTGCCGGTGACGTGCCTGCCCGGACCGTCCGCGGTGACCACCGCGCTCGCCGTGTCCGGTCTGCCATCGGAGAAGTTCTGCTTCGAGGGTTTCGCCCCCCGCAAGAGTGGCGCGCGCAAAACCTGGCTGGACTCGCTGGCCGACGAGCGGCGCACCTGCGTGTTCTTCGAGTCACCGCGCCGGCTGGCGGCGTGCCTGCTCGATGCCGTCGATCAGCTCGGCGGTTCCCGCCCGGCGGCGATCTGCCGGGAGCTGACCAAGGTGCACGAGGAAGTGGTGCGCGGATCGCTGCAGGAACTCGCGGCGTGGGCGGCCGACGGCGTGCTGGGCGAAATCACGGTTGTGCTGGCCGGCGCGAGCCCGCCCGCCGACGTGCCGTCGCTGGTGGCCCGGGTCCAGGAGCTCGTCGCCGAGGGAGTTCGCGTCAAGGACGCCTGCACGCAGGTGGCTGCGGCGAATCCCGCCGTGCGCTCGCGCCAGCTGTACGACGAGGTGCTGCGGTCCCGACGCGCGGACTAACCAACCGAAGCGGCGGGCGCCGCACACGGTAGCCCGACGACGGGAGCGGCCTTGTGCAGGCATTCCGCCCATTCGGCGTCGGGATCGGAATCGGCGGTGATCCCGCCGCCGACGCCCAGCACGGCGCTGCCGGCGGCGTCGAACTCCACGGTGCGGATCGCGACATTGAGCTCGCATCCCGCGATAGGTGACGCCAACCCGACTGTGCCGCAATATATTCCGCGATGGTGTGATTCCCATTGCGAAATCAATTGGCGGGCACGGTGTTTAGGCGTTCCGGTGACGGATGCCGGTGGGAAGGCGGCGTCCAGCAGTGCCGAGGTGGGCAGCTCGACGGGAACCTGCGCCGACACCGTCGACACCAAATGCCACACGCCGGGCGCGCGCCGCACGACCAGCAGCTCGGGTACTTTGACGGTGCCGGTGATCGCCACCCGGCCGAGGTCATTGCGAACCAGGTCCACGATCATGATGTTCTCGGCCACCTCTTTTGGCGAGGCGCGCAACGCCGACGGCCAGGCGTCCAGCGGCAGCGTCCCCTTGATCGGGCTCGACATCACGACCTCGCCGTGGCGGCGCAGGAACAGTTCGGGGGACAGCGACGCAACCGCGCCGTACGGGCCGGCGAGATAGGCCGCGCGGGCCGGTGACGTGCGCGCGATGCCGTCGGTGAAGAAGTCCAGCGAGTTCCCGGCGACCGTCCCGGTGAACCGGGTGCACACGCACGCCTGGTAGACCTCGCCCGCACGAATCGCCTCGAGGCAGGCCAGCACCGCACCGCGGTGCGCCTCCCGGTCCGCCACATCCCAGTCGATTCGGCAGACTCGCGATGGCCCCGCTGCCGCGGTCAGCGCGGCGGACAGCCACTGCGGCATCGGCGCCCCGCAGAGGCTTTCGTACCACCACTGCCCGTCCCGGTCGCGGCGCAGCACGCAGTCCGTCCAGCCGCCGGCGGCCTCCGGGATCCGGTGCGGCCGCCCATCGGCGGCGGCGTCCGGATACGACAGGTAGCCGAACCAGCCACCGCCCACCGCGGGGGACTGGGAGGTCTGCGAGTCCAGCGGGACCGCGAAAGCGTCCGCAACGTCCACCGGGCGCACCGCCAGACTGGGCGCGATCACCGCCAGCGCGCCGAACCATTCGCCGGTCAGGGCGGCGGGCGGGGGCAGACCGAGCCGGCCGGTGGCATCACCGATTGCACGCAGCACCCGAGGTGCCTCGCCGAGGTCGCCGAGCCGGTCGATTCGCACCGCCCTAGCTTGACAGACCGCGGTCGATCAGCCGCGGCTGATGTCGCGGGCGGTGGTCAGGGCGGCCAGCTTGTCCGGGTTGCGCATCACGTAGAAGTTGGTGATCTTGTCACCGGCTATCTCCACCGTGATCACCCCCTCGAGCCGTTCGCGGAAGTAGAGCAAGACCGCCGGCGCGCCGTTGCAGTTCACCATCTCGATGTGCAGTTCCTCCTGGGTCCTGCGCACCAGCCCGGCGATCGCGCGGGCGACCTTGTCGGCCCCGACCACCGGCCGGCGCGCCGCGGACACCTTGCCGCCGCTGTCGGCCATCCAGGTGGCATCCGGCGCCAGCATCGCCATCAGCGCCTCCACGTCGCCGCTGGCCGCGGTGGCCAGGAACTGCGCGGTGATCTGCGCATTGCGCGCCGGGTCCACATTGTCGAACCGCTTGCGCCGCGCCCGGACGTGTTCGCGGGCCCGGTGTGCGACTTGGCGCACGGTCGGCGCCGGTTTGCCCACCGCGTCGGCGATCTCGCCGTAGTCGAAATCGAACACCTCGCGCAGCACGAAGACCGCCCGCTCGTCCGGGCTCAGCGTTTCCAGCAGCACCAGCATCGCCATCGAAACCGATTCCGCCAGAACGACATCGGTTGACGGGTCTTGGTCGTCGAGCAGCAACGGCTCGGGCAGCCACGGCCCGACGTACTCCTCGCGGCGCCGGGCCCCGGCCCGCAAGGCGTTGAGCGCCTGGCGGGTCACCAGCTGGGCCAGATACGACTTGGTGTCGTGCACCGTCGACAGGTCGACGTCGGCCCACCGCAGATAGCTGTCCTGCAACACGTCGTCGGACTCGGTGGCCGAGCCGAGGATTTCGTAGGCGATGGTGAACAGCAACGGGCGCAGCAGCGTGAACCGCTCCGCGTGTTCGCCAGTCGCGATCATTTGATCGCGACCTGCTGGTCGGCCGGTTGCTCGGTCTGTTGAGAAGGCCGGCTGCCGCCTTTGAGCCAGAAGTACGAGCCGGGTTTGGCGGCCTCGCGCCGGATGGCCCACAGCGTGCCCCGGCAGATTTTCTCCTTGATGGCGGCGGTGGTCCGACCGCCGAGGGCCATGTTCACCGGGGTGTCGTCGGTGCGCGCGAACTGCAGCGTGCCGTGGGTGCGGCCGATGCTGATGCATTGGCCGACGAACGCCTGGTTGAGTGCCGCGGGGGTGTCTCCGGCGATCCGGGCGAGCACGGTTTCGGCAGCCTGGGCGCCCAACGGCTCGGCGGCCTGGCAGCTCATCCGCAACGGCTGGCCCGACGGCGCGACGGCGTCACCCGCGGCGACGATGCGATCGTCGCCGACGCTGGTCAACGTCTCGTCGGTGAGCAGCCGGCCCAGCTCGTCGGTGCGCAGACCGCTGCGGGCGGCCAGATCCGGCACGGTGAACCCGGCCGTCCACACGGTCGCCGCGCTGGGCAGCACCGCGCCGTCGCTGAGCACCACGGTGTCCCAGCGGACCTCGCTCACGGCGACCGACTCCAGGATGTTGACGTCGAGTTGGCGCAGTTGCTTGGCCACGGAACGCCGGCCGCGCTTGCTCAGCGTCGTCCCGAGCGCGCCGCCGCACACCAGGCTCACCGGCCGGCCCTGCTCGGCGAGCTCGGAGGCCGTCTCGATGCCCGTCAATCCGCCACCGACGACGGTGACCGGTGCGCCCAGCGGCAGGTCGGACAGCGCGTAGCGCAGCCGCTGCGCGCTTTCCAGGTCGGAGATCGAGTGCGCGAATTCGGCGGCACCGGCTACCGAGGGCACCGCGCCCGTGCTGCCGACCGCATAGATCAGGTAGTCGTAATCCAGCGCGGTGCCAGATGTCAGCACGAGGCGCCGGGATGCGGCGTCGATTCGCTCGACGGCGTCGACAACCAGCTGGACGCGGTCGCCCAGCAGCGTGCCGTAGTCGGTGGTCGCGGAGCCGGTGTCGGCGACCAGCTGGTGCAAGCGGATTCGTTCGACGAAGACCGGACGCGGATTCACCAGGGTGATCTCGATGTCCGGCCGCTGCTGCAGGCGATTGGCCGCCAGGGTGCCGGCATATCCACCACCGACGATGACGACATGGGTGCTCTCGGTCATTTCTGTCTCCTATTCTCGCGGGACTTGTGCCCTTGAGACACCGCGAGACGGCCAGGCGTGACAATTCGGACCGCAATTGTGAGCCGGATCACTGAAACCGGGCCGGTGGGGCGGAGCCGCCCCACACCTTGAGCCGCGCAGCCCTCTAGCATCGCAACGATGGTCGCGACACTGAGGAGATGCGCGGCGGCTGTTGCCGCGGGTGCGGCACTCCTGCTCAGCGGCTGCGGTGGCCACCCCAGCCCCGGGCCGCTGTCCGCTATGGCCAGTCCGGCGATCCCGCCCAGCGTTGCCGACATCCCCAACCCGCTGCGTGGGCAGTATGAAGACCTGCTGAATCCGCTTTTCCCGCAAGGCAATCCCGCGCAGCAGCGATACCAGGCGTGGCCGGCGTCCTATGACGCCAGCATGCGTATCTCGTGGCGACAACTGCAGCCCACCGACCCGGCCACGCTGCCTGGCGATGCGCCGGATGATCGCAAATTCGACTTCAGCGCGATCGACGACACGCTGACCAAGCTGGCCAGCCGAAACATGCGGCTTAGCCTCCGCATTTACGCCTACGGCTCCGACCCGCACGACCCGGGTATCGCCGTTCCCGAGTGGATGCGGCCGGCGACCACCAGCTATCCCGCGCCGCCGAACAGCCCCGGGGCGACGCAGGTCGTGCCGAACTGGGACGACCCGCACTACCTGGATGCGTTCGGCCGGCTGCTGGCCGCGCTGGGCCGCCGCTATGACGGCGACGAGCGCCTGGCCGTCTTCGAGTTCTCCGGATACAGCCAGTTTCGTGACCAGAGCGTCAGCGTCGCGTCGATCCGGCAGCTGGTGGCCGCGAACGTCGATGCCTTCCCGCACACGCAATTGGTGGTGAACCCGCAGAACCCGGAGATCGTGCGGCAGTTGCTCGCCGACGACGTCACGAAGAAGCTGTCCGGCCCGGTGGGCATCCGCTCGGATTGCCTCGGTGTTGCCTCGCCGCTGCCGGGCTGGGCGGAATCCGGTGACTCCCAGTACGTCCGGAACAACGATGCGGTCGTCAACGCGATCAAGCAGCGACTGCGCTCGGCGCCGGTGATCACCGAATGGTGTTCATTGCCCGGTGGGGCCGATCCGAAGGGCTACTACGAAAAGGGCCTGCACGACGTCGTCAAGTACCACGTGTCGATGACGTCGAGTGCGAACTTCCCGGACCGGGATTCGACATCGGCGATGGACCCCAAGCTGTACGCGTTGTGGGCTCAGGCCAATGCGGCTGCCGGATACCGGTATTCGGTGCAGGCGCGGCCGGGATCGCAGTCGATTCAAGGCAAGGTCGCAGCCATCTCGGTGGAGTGGACGAACTACGGAGCGGCGGCGGCCACCGAGGGTTGGGCGCCCAACTACAAGCTGGTGGATTACACCGGTGCGGTGGTCCGCACGCTGCCGGCAACGGTCAATCTGAAGACATTGGTCCACGACGATTCCAGCCCGTCGCGCGAGGAGGCGGTCCCCGCGACGTCCACCGACACCGTTCATGTCGACCTGTCCGGATTGGCGCCGGGGCACTACACACTGCGCGCCTCGGTGGATTGGCAACAGCACAAGCCGGGCGCATCGCATGTGGTGAACTACGGCCCGATGGCACTGGCCCGCGACGGGCGCGACGGCTCCGGGCTGTACCCGATTGCAACCCTTGACATCCCGCGCGACAACCAGATCTCAACCAGCGGTTGACGCGGCCCGGTCAACGCGCGTCAACCGCTGCTGATAAGCCCAGAGGAAACGGTCCGCCCGTGGTACGGTTCTCTCACTAATATGACCCGTGACCTGCTCCAATCTGGCCGCCCGGCCGGGACATGCGCCCCACCCCGGAGGACTTCATGCCGCGCAGCCTGGATCTGGTCGTAACCTCCGTCGCCACTCAGCTGATGGAAGCTACGGCGTCCACGGCCGCCGCGGTGAGCCAGCAGGTGCTCGCGCAGCTAGTCGAGCAGCTCGATCTGGATGGCAGCTTCGTGCGTCATCGCGATGAGATTTCCCGTGACTCGGTGCTGGTCGCGGAGTGGCCACTGCGAATCGAGGCTCCGGATCGCGATCCGGATCCGACAGCCGTTGTCCCCGTCGCCGGCGCGGAGCCGCTGCTCGCCGAATGCGAGCAGGGCCGCAAACCGATGGTGATATCGCCGGGTCAGCCGCGCCGTTCCTGGTGGCGCCGGCTACTGGGGCCAACTCAGCCCGCCACTCCTTCCGTGGCGGCCGCGCCGCTGATCTCGGGCGAGGTCACGACCGGCTTGCTCGGGTTCGTCAGGTTCGGCGCCCGTAAGTGGAAGCGAGCGGAGATCAATACGCTTGAGGTCGTCGCCGCCCTCTTCGCGCAGCTTCAAGCCCGTCTCGCGGCCGAGGAGAAGCTTCGCTATCTGGCCGAGCACGACGATCTGACCGGGCTGTACAACCGCCGGGCGCTGGTCGCGCACTTGTCCGAACGGCTCGCCGCCGGACAGCCGGGGCCCGTCGCGGTGCTGTATCTCGACCTCGACCGGTTGAAGCCGATCAACGACTACCTGGGTCATACCGCCGGTGACTGGTTCATCCGGGTCTTCGCGCAACGCATTCAGGTCTGCGCCGGAAGCCAAGCCATGATCGCCCGGCTGGGCGGCGACGAGTTCGTCGTCGTGCCCGAGCAGTCGATGTCACCGGAGACCGCGGAGTCGTTCGGCCACCGCCTGTCGAGGATGCTGTGCGAGCGGCTGGCCATCGGCGGCCACATGATCAGCCGTACCGTCAGCATCGGGCTAGCGATCGGCATGCCGGATCGCGACAACTGCACCGCCCTGCTGCGCCGTGCCGACGAGGCCGTGCTGACCGCAAAGCGCGCCGGCGGCAACCAGGTCGCGGTGTTCACCGACGACATGTCGCTGAAGAGCGCGTTCCGCAACGACATTGAGCTGCATCTGCAGGGCGATATCGGCAGCGAGGCGCTGCTGCTGCACTATCTGCCCGAGGTCGACCTGTGGACCGGCGCGGTCGTGGCGGCCGAGGCGCTGGTCCGCTGGCGGCACCCGATCTGGGGATTGCTGCTGCCGGACGCGTTCATCGGCGTGGCCGAATCGACCAACCTGGCCGGCGAGCTGGGCCGCTGGGTAATGCGTACCGCCTGCGCCGAATTCAGCCGCTGGCGTGCCAACGGCGTGGGGCACGGCGCCATCCTGCGCATCAACGTCTCACCCGTGCAGCTGATCACCCGCGGCTTCGTTCGCAGCGTCGCCGACACGATCGAGGAGTTCGGCATCGATGCCGCGTCGGTGTGCCTGGAAATCACCGAGCGCGCCGTCGTGCACGACATCGAAACCACTTGCAACACCCTCGCGGAGCTCAAAGAGATCGGCGTGCAGCTGGCCATCGACGACTTCGGCACCGGTTATGCGGTGCTGTCGCACCTGAAGTCGCTGCCGGTCGACATGCTGAAGATCGACGCCGGATTCGTGCGCGACCTCGGGACCAACGCCGGCGACCTGGCCATCGTCCGCGCCATCATCGGGCTCGCCGAGGCATTCGGCTTGCAAGTCGTCGCCGAGGGAGTCGAGACGCCTACTGCTGCACTGACTTTGATGCAGCACGGGTGTCACCGCGCCCAGGGTTTCCTGTTGTCGAGGCCAGTCCCCGGCGATGCGATGGAGGCTTTACTGTCGGCGCGCTGGATGCCGATGCCTTTCCTCGCCGATCGTGAGGCCTTGTCGCAGGGCGCCATCTAGCATCGCAACGTGGTCCGAAAAGCGAGCAAGATTACGGCGGCCGTGCTGGTGTGCGCGGCACTGGTCGTCAGCGGCTGTAGCAACCCGAGTGGCCCCGAGCCGCTGAGCGCGGTTGCCAGTCCGGCCATACCGCTGACAGTGCAAGAGGTGGCAAATCCGCTGCGCGGGCAGTACGAGGACCTGATGATGCCGCTTTTCCCGCAGGCCAATCCCGCACAGCGGCGGTACCCGGCGTGGCCGGCGCCGTATGACGCCAGCATGCGTATCACGTGGCGGCAGTTGCAGCCCACCGATCCGGCCACGCTACCCCCCGATGCACCCGACGATCTCAAGTTCGACTTCAGCGCGATCGACGACGAGTTGACGAAGCTCGCCAGCCGCAACATGCGGCTCACGATGCGCGTGGTCGCCTACAGCTCCTGCTGCGACATCACCTATCCGTCCAACTTGAGCATCGCCATTCCCGACTGGATGCGTCCGGTGGCCACCGACTATCCCTCGCCGCCCAAGTATTGGTGGACTCCGGGGGTGACGCAGGTGGTGCCGAATTGGAACGACCAGCGCTACTTGGATGCGTTCGGCCAGCTGCTGGCGGCGCTGGGGCGTCGCTACGACGGCGACGAGCGACTGAGCGTTTTCGAGTTCTCCGGGTATGGAGATTTCAGCGAGAACCACATCGCGTACTTGCGCGACAAGCTGGGTGCGCCTGGTCCGTCGCCGGAGGAGAGCGTCGCGAAACTGGGCTATTACAGCCAGTTTCGTGATCAGAACATCACCAGCGCGTCGATTTCGCGGTTGGTCACCACGAACGTCAACGCCTTTCCGCACACGCAATTGGTGGTCACCCCGCTGAACGCAGACATCACGCGACAGTTGTTTGCCGACTGGGTCACAAAATCGTTGTCGGCGCCGGTGGGTATCCGGTCGGATTGCCTCGGCGTGTACGCGCCGCTGCCGGTGTGGGCCGAGTCGGAGGGCTCGCACTACGTGCAGCTGAAAGATCCGCTCATCAAACAGGTGAAAGACCGGCTCGCGTCGGGACTGGTGATCACCGAATGGTGCCAGCTTCCCGACGGAACCGACCCGAAGAGCTATTACGAGAAGGGCGTGCGCGACGTCGTCAAATATCACGTATCGATGACGTCGAGTTTCAACTTCCCCGCCGTGAACGCGACCACGGCGATGGACCCGGCGCTGTACCTGCTGTGGTCGAAAGCCAACGTCTCGGCCGGCTACCGGTATTCGGCCGAGGCGCGGCAGGGCTCGCAATCGGTGCACGACGGGCAAGCGTCGATCACCGTCACCTGGACCAACTACGGCTCGGCCGGCGCCACCGAGAAATGGGTCCCCGGCTATCGGCTGGTGGACTTCTCCGGAGCGGTGATCCGCGAGATGCCCTCGACCGTGAACCTCAAGACACTGGTGCACCCGGACAACTCCGGTACCGAGCCGGCCCCGGCGTCGACCACCGAAACCGTGACCCTCGATATCGGGAGCTTGCCGCCCGGGAATTACACCTTGCAGGCTGCAGCCACCTGGCAACAGCACAAACCCGCGGCTTCCCACGTGGTGAACTATCCGTCCATGCAGTTGGCCCGCGACGGGCGCGACGGAACCGGCTGGTATCCGGTCGCGACACTCGACATACCGCGCGAGGTGGTCACCTCCACGCCGAGCCAATGAATGGCGCGTAGGGTGCCTCGGCAAAAGTCCGCTACTGCCTGGGCAGACAGGGGAATCTCGAGTTGACGATGCTGCATAATGAACGATGAGTTTGCTCTGAGGCCATGAAAGCGACTGAATGTATGCTCTTCATCGGTTTGGGATGTTAGAAGGGTAATAGTTGGATGGATTTCCGTACCTTTGTCCGGATAATCGGCGCGCACTGGAAGCTCGCCGCGGGGGCGTTCCTGGCTTGTCTCGTCGGTGCCGTGGTCGTCACGGCGTTGCAGACGAAGCATTACCAGTCGTCGGCCACGATCCTGATCTCCTTCTCCGGTGCGACTGACCTCACCGAGCTGTACAACGGCACGCTGACCGCGCAGGAACGGCTGTCGTCGTACGCCCAGATCGCCGGCGGACGCACGGTGGCCGAGCGCGCGATCAGCCAGCTCCAGGTTCCGATGAGCCCCGATGCGCTGGTGACCCAAACGCAGGTGAAATACACCGCGAAGTCGATGCTCTTCACGATCTCGGTGAAAGACACCGATCCGGTGCGTGCCGCGGCGCTGGCGGGAGCGATGGCCGACCAGTTCGCCGTCATGGTCCCGACGCTCGGCGTGACTGCGCACTCGAACACCGGCGCGCCGACGAGCACCACGCCGCGACCCGACACCGGTGAGGTGCCCCTGCCGCCCGAGGTGCCCGGGCAGCCCACTCCCAAACCGTTGCCGGTAGCCAGGGCGCGAGTGGTGGAGTCGCCCCGGGTACCCGACCACGCGATCGCCCCGTCGCCGGTGCGCAACGTGGCGATGGGGCTGGTCGCCGGCCTGCTGCTCGGTATCGGGGTGGCGTTGACCCGTGAGGCCACCGATCGCACCGTGCGCACGCGCGAGAAACTGGAAGAACTTTCGGGCTTGCCGACGTTGGGCGAGCTGCCCGGAAAGCGGGGCACCGCACCGAAATTCGGCACCGACATCGCATTCGACGACGCGGTCCGCGGCCTGCGCGCCCGGCTGAGCAGGGCGATGGGCCCCAATGAACGCCGGGTGTTGGTGGCGGCGCCCTTCGGCGGTGAGGGAACCACGACGACGGCGCTGAACCTGTCGCGGGCATTCACCGAACTCGGCCAAGACGTCCTGCTCGTCGAGGGCGACTCCAGGCGGCCCGTGATCGCCGGCCTGCTGAGCGTCGAATCGGGAGAGGGCTTGGCTCATGCGCTGGCCGACCCCAGCATCGCCGTGCAAGCCGTGCGGCCGACCGCGATTTCGCGGCTGTTCCTGCTGGCGGCCCGGTCCGGCCGCCGCGGCGAGGGCGTGCCCGCCAGTGCATTTACCCCGGACGTGATCGACAGCGTGCTGGCGAACCTGTCGTCGCGGTTCGGCCAGACCGTCGTCGACGGCCCGCCGGTGCTGGCCACGGCCGACTCCGGCCTGCTGGCCGGTGCGGTGGCGGCCACGGTGCTGGTGGTGCGCGCGAACCGCACCACCATCGATGAACTCACCGACGCGCTGGCAGCGCTGCGTACGGCCGGCGCGCAGGTCGTCGGAACCGTGCTGACCGACGCCAAGCCGTCCGTGCACAGCAGGGCCGCGGCCCGCGCCTACCGGGGAAAGCTCAGCGGGTCGGCGTGATTTTCTACCTGCGGAGTCGCGATCGCCTGGTAGTGGCCGCTGCTGTGCTGGCTATGTTCCTGTTGGGATGCTTCCTGTTCGGTGTGTTCTCGGTTCGCCGAACCACCGAGGGCGCCATGCTGATCGCCGCCCTGTTCTGCCTGGTGGTGTATTGGGTGAAACCAGAAGGGATGGTTGCGGTCACCCTGTTCGGGGCGTTCGCGGCGCTGCCGGAAGGCTTGCACGTCGGCAAGGTGATCGGTCCGGTCGCGATCTACGCCTACCAAATCGCCGCCGTGCTGGCGATTTTGTATCTGCTCCCGATCGTGCGACCGCGGTTCTCCGACTACCTCCTGCCAGGGGTGTTCGCGATGACCGTGGTGCTCTACACCCTGTACGGATTCGGGGCTGGGCATGACGCCCTGATGGTGGCGCGTGAATCGACGACGCTGCTCGAAATGGTCGTCGGGTTCGTGCTGGGAATGCTGGTCGTCTGGGGCGGTTACGCCGCATGGCTGGTCCGCGTGATGATTGTGATCCTCTGGTTTTCGGCGGGCATGGCGATCGTCAGTTCGCTGCATGCCGTCCGGCTGGCCGGCCGGGCGGAAAGCCTGGAAGAGGCGACGGGCGCCGGCCAGGCACTGCGCATCGTGCTGTCCACCCAGACGCCGGCGACCGCTGTGCTGTCCGCGCTAGTCGCCGCCGCGATCGTCGGCCGGGTGAAGCCGATGATGTTTTACGCGCTGGGTCCGCCCGCGTTGATCATCTCGCTGCTCTCCTTCTCCCGGAACACGCTGATCGCCATGGTGGTCGCCGCCTTCGTTGCGTTCCTATCCTGCTTCGGATTGCCGGCCCTGCGCCGGACGGCCACGGTCATCGTGGTCAGCGTGGCGGCGCTGGCGCTCACGGTGCCGGGGTCGCTGTTCTTGCTGCAGCATTCGCAGGCCGGGGCGTGGCTCAGCGATCAGTTCACCGCGTTCGGCCAGCGGGTGCTGGGCGGGATTTCGACGAGCGCGCTGGCGGTGGATCAGTCGACGCTGGACCGGCTGCAAGAAAACGCCCGACTCAATACCGCGATCGCGGAGGCGCCGATCTTCGGCCACGGCCTGGGCTACGCCTACCAACTGCCGACCGGGAACGACCCGGATGCCTTCTCCTGGAAGCTGGGGCCCACTTACTCGCACCTCTTCTACCAGTGGTGGTTGGCCAAAGCCGGCGTCGTTGGCGTGGCGATATTTGCGTGGTTCGCGGCCACGCCGATACTCAAGGCGGTGCGATGCGCGTCGGTGCCAGCGAAAATCAGTGCGGCGGTCAGTGCCAGCCTGCTGGCGATATCCGCGGTCTGGCCGCTGCCGGAGATGCCGATGGATGCCCTGGCGTTGGGCCTGGTCCTGGGGGCGACGATGGGATTTGCCGGGCTGGGGCGCCGCGACCATGAACGAAGCCACGACACCGTCGACCGCGTTCCCGAGCTGGCTGCCACGCCCAGCTGAATTTTTCAAAGCGTTACCCGAGGCGGCGCTGGCCTCGATTATCTTGACCGTGTGGCCAGTTTGCTGGGGGACCTAGTTCGGTGTTAGCCGTTACCCACGTCGGGCCCGATATGTACAGCTTCGGCGGGACGCAATCCGTGATTCGGGTCATCCGCGACAACAAGATCGGCGCGGACGAGATCCGGGTGCTCTCCACCTGGGACGGGCGCAACCACGCGAAGAGCTTCCTTCTCACCGCACGCGCGGGCCTGGCGCTGGCCCGGATCCGGCGCCCCGCCATCGTGCATTTCCACATTTCCAACGGTGGTGCTTGGCTGCGCGAGGGATCGCTGATCCGGCTGGCCACAGCTCGCGGCTTCCGGATCGTTGTCACCATCCACGGCTCCGACTTTCACGAGTTCGCCGCGGCGCGCCCGCGCTTCGTGGGCAACACGTTGAAGCGTGCCGACCATGTGATCGTGCTGTCGGAGGAAGCGCGCGCCGCCGTTCTCGGGGTGGTGCCCTCGGTGGCGACCTCCGTGGTGGCCAACCCGATCCCGATCGATCTCGATGCGCCCGGAGCTGCCTCGACGCCGCCCGTGGTGCTTTTCGCCGGCACCATCGGTCGCCGCAAGGGTGTTGAGTGCCTTGTCGATGCCTGGCGGCTACTCCTGGGCGAGGGCATCGAAGGGGAGTGCCGGATCGTCGGGCGCATCGACGACTACACCCCACCGCCGACCGAGCGGATGTCCGTGGAGGGCCCGGTGCACCCCGACGACGTCCGGGATCTGCTCCGGACGGTCCGCGTGATCGCACTCCCGTCCTACGCGGAGGGCATGCCGATGATCCTCACCGAAGCCCTGGCCGGCGCACGGCCGTTTGTGGCGACTCCGGTCGGCGGAACTGCGGCAATAGCGTCCGACCCCGGTATGCTCGTGCCCGTTGGTGATGTGCCCGCGCTGGCAGCGGCGATCGGCCGGTATCTGCGCGACCCTGGCTTGGCCGAGCGTGACGGGCTGCGCGGCCAGGCGCACATTGCGGCAACACGTAGCCCCAAAGTGATTGACGCGGAACTTCGCCGGATCTATGGGGGCTGCGGGATTTGAAGCAAGTCGAACTGGTGGGATCGCGGCTCGCGGTGAGCGCGGTCGGTTTCGGATGCGGCGGTTTGCTGCAAGCGTCGTCTCGCAAGGAGCGGATGGCCGTCCTCGGTAGCGCCGTGGATAGCGGGATCACCCATTTCGACACCGCGCGGATGTACGGCCTGGGGATGGCCGAGGCGGAGCTCGGGGTGTTCGTGCGAACCGTCGGACGCGACGCCGTCACCATCGCCACCAAGTTCGGCATCGATGTCGGCGGTGTGGCCCGGCGTCTTAGCCGGTTCCAGGCTCCGGCGCGGGCGCTGCTGCGCAAGGCGCCGGCGCTGCGCCGCGCCATCAAGCGGCACCAAGGGCCCGACACGACCACTCGGGTGTACGACGCGGCCGTCGCGGCGCGCAGCCTCGACGAGAGCCTCACCGCGCTGAGCGTCGACTACGTCGACATCCTGTTCGTCCACGCGCCGAAGCCCGGCGACACCGTCGAAGATGGCGAACTCCGCGAATTCTTCGAGCGCGCCAAGCAGCAGGGCAAGATTCGCGCCTGGGGTGTCTCTCAAGACGAGGGGCTAGAGGTGGATTTCGCCGAGGCGTTCGCGCCCCAGGGCGTCAGCCAATTTCGTAGCGACCTGCTCAACCCGGCGCCGCGCCCAGCCGATCTCGCGTTCGGCGTGCTGAACAGGTCGCACACGATGCTGTCCGGGGCGCTGTCGGCCAACGAGCGGCTGGCCGGACGGTGGCGCGCGGCCCTGCAGCTCGATCCGCTGGCCCCCGGTGTGCTCGCGAAGCTGATCATCGGGTCGTCCGCGGTTGCGACGGGATCGCGCGCGATTCTCTACAGCACCACCAAGCCGCATCGGGTCGCCGAAGCGGCGAGCGCTGTCTCGTCGCCGCTGGACGTCGAGACCCTGACGCGGTTCCTCGCTCTCGTCGCCGAGTTCAGGGAAGGCGCAGTCGCGTGATCCGCGGCCCGCAAGACTTCGCCACGAACGCGACGATCGAAACCGACGTCGTGGTCGTCGGAGCCGGCACGGTCGGCATTGCCACGGCGCTGGAGCTCGCCGCGGCCGGCGTGCGGGTGGCCCTGATCGAGAGTGGCCTGGAGCGTCCCGACGATGCGGCCCAGGACTTGGCGACTCTTGATTCGCAACAGGACGACTATTTCCATGCCCGCAGTGAACTCACGGTCCGCCGACAGGTGGGCGGGACCACGGCGCTGTGGGGTGGGCGCTGCGTCAAGTTCGACGCCATCGATTTCGAGGACCGGCCGATCACCGCGCAGGCACCCTGGCCGATCGGGAATGAAGACATTGACCCCTACCGGCAGAAAGCCTGCGATTGGGCGGCGTGCGGACAGGCACTGTTCAATGCGCGCGAAATCCCCGAGATCGCGAATCAGGACCTGGTCGCCGGGCTGCCCGACGGCGCTGTGCGCACGACCGATCTCGAGCGCTGGGCGCTGCCGACGCGGTTCGGCCGCGAGTATCGGGCGGCGTTGCGAGACGCCCCGACTCTGACGCTGTGGACCGGCCTCACTTGTACCGAGATCGTCACCACCGAGGCCGGCGACGCCGTCGAGCACCTCGTCGTCAAGGCGCTCGACGGCCGCGCGGGCAGGATCGTCGCGTCGGACTACATCATCGCCACCGGCGGCCTAGAGGCGACGCGGCTGCTGCTGGTATCGGATCGCCATCATCCGGCCGGTCTGGGAAATACCGGCGGGCACCTCGGGCGCTGGTACATGTCCCACGTCGAGGCCCGGGTGGCGTGGGTGCATTTCAACACCGACAAGGTGCTGCATGCCTACGAGCGCGACAACGACGGCGTGTACGTTCGCCGGCGTTTTACCTTCGACCCGCAGCTACTACGCGACTCCGGGATGCCGAACGCGGCGGTCTGGTTGGTGAACCCGCCGATCAGCGACCCCAGTCACGGCAGCGGGATTCTGTCCGGCGTCTACCTCACGCTGATCTCGCCGGTCGGTCGTTTCCTGCTCGCTGAGGCGATTCGGGAGGCACACACCAAGCGGGGCGATTCCCGACAGGTTCTCGCGCATCTGCGCAACATCGTCCGCGACTTGTTTCCATCGATCCGGTTCGCGGTCACGTTCTCCTACGCCCGGTTCCTGCGCAGGGGCCGCAAGGCGCCGGGCTTTTTCGTGAAGAGCGCCGACAACCGATATTCGCTGCACTACCACGGCGAGCATCTTCCGCATTGGGAGAGCCGCGTTGAGCTGTCCGAGGAGCGGGATGCGTTGGGAATGCGAAAGATTCGCACCCATATGCATTTCTCCGACGCCGACTACGACAGTGTGCGCAAGGCGATCGGCCTGATCGATGAACACCTGCGCTGCCACGGCGTCGGACACGTCGAGTGGGTGAGCGACGATGTCGAGGGTTTGGTGCACAAGTACCTGGCGGAGATGGGCGGTTTCCACCAGGTGGGCACCACCCGGATGTCCGCGGCTGCCAAGGACGGCGTTGTGGACGCCAACCTTCAGGTGCACGGGGTGCGCGGGTTGTACATCGCGAGCACGTCGGTTCTTCCGACGTCGAGCCAGGCCAACCCGACGCTGCTCGGGATCGCGCTGGGTGTCCGGCTTGCCGAGCACGTCGCGAACGCGCGGGCGGCGTTTCAGCCCCCGGATTTCCGGAGCGCCTGAGCGCTTCAGCGCCTCATCGCCGCCGGGCCGTCACCTCGGCGATGACGTCGAGGAAGCGATCCGCGACGATGTCGACGGCGCAATGCTGCGCGTAGTGACGCGCCGCCTGTGCCCCGAGTTCCGCGGCGACTGACGCGTCGGCCAGCAGATCGAAAGCGGCGGTCAGCCCGGCAACGTCGTCGACGCCGATCGGCGGGCAGCCCGGTGGCTGGTATTCGGGCAGGGCACCGGCGGTGGACACGATCGGCATGACACCGAGCTGCATCGAGAGCACCTGCACGCCGCTTTGGGACGCGCGCCGATAGTGCGAGATCGACCCCTTCGCGCCTGCCAACGTCGGGATGACATCGGCGTAGCGGTAGCTGCCGTTGCGCCAGAGCGTGTGCTTGGGCAGGGCGCCCGCGTCGAGCGGCCCGTTGCCGATCAGCACCAGGTTGTCGCCGCGCCAGCGTTGACCTCCGACATGTCGCTGCCAGGCTTCCAGCACGACGTCGACGTTCTTGTAGGGATTGAGCCGGCCGAACAGGACGAAGTCACGACGTCCCTCGGCGCCCACGAAGGGCGGGATCCGGGGCAGGTCGACGTCGCTGGCAAGCGGGACGACACGGATTGGCGTGCCGGCGACGTCGCGGCGCGTGGCGACACCGGTCGCGACGTAGTCGCTGTAGGTGATGGTGGCGGCGGATCGGGCGCCCCAGCGATCGAATACCGCACGTTCGTAGGCCGGGGTCTGCTCATCGGGGTCGTGCGGTTGGTCGTCGTGCACCACCTGGATTCGGGGGGCCAGCCCGGCCAGCGCGATCCAGCGCGGGTCGCGGACGATCTCGGCGATCACCACGTCGGGGGAGAACTTGCGGATGCGGCGCCAGGCCTTCAGGGTCGGGACCCAGGTGGCAGCGGTCTTGAACCGCGGATCGAGCACCAACTCGTAATCGCGGGCGGCATCGGACTCCGGGTGTTGGTCCGACGTCACCAACAGCACGTCGGCCCCGTGCCGGATCAGCGCCTCGGACTGTACGCGTACCGCAGGCCATGTCCACGGCGAAAGCCAAAGCACCCGAGGCGAATTCACTGTCCTGGGTCAGCCTGCAGGAAGATGTCGGCGTCGGTCCACATTCGTGTCTGCAGCGAACGTCGGGGCAATCCCGCAAGCAGGTTCGTCACCCGCGGTGAGGCGAGCAGCCGCCAGGCCAGTGGGTTGATCTTCGCCCGCGTCCAGATGTGCAGACCCATGCCGCCGAGGAACCACCAACGGGTTTTGGAGGTATGGAACTGCATGCCGAAGCGCTGTCCGATCAGTTCCAGAGTCGGCTTCTGATAGAAGGTGATGTGCTGCCCGGTGGCAAAGGCGTAGTACATCCATTCCTCCGGCGCAGGGGGCCCGCCGTCGAAGAGCTCCGTCGTGAAGACGATCGTGTCGGTGCCGGTGCTTTCGAGTAGTTCGGCCACGAATTCGACGGGGTTGGCGAGATGCTCCATCACCTCGAACGCGGTGACGACCGTGTATGGCTTGCCCGGACCCGCGTCCGCCTCGAAACCGCGGGCGGTCAGGTTAGGGGAGTACCTGTCGGTCCAGTAATAGTCGAAGCCGATGTCGCGCATCAGGCGGGTAAAAACGCCGTACCCGCCGGCCGCGTCGAGAAACCGGCCACCCGGGTCGAACAGGATGTACAGCAGCACCGACATCACGCGCGCGAGGTATTGGTTGCGCCAGAGCAGGGTGGTGTCCGCCGCTGCCAGGGGGCTGGCATACGCCTCGTCCAGCCAATATGGCTCTTCGGTCTGCAGACCACCGCAGTTATCACAGAAGTAGTACTTGCAGTCGTATTTGCAGAGCACCTGGTGACTGAATGCCGGCGTGGTAGCCGAACTGCAGATGCGGCACCGCACGGTCTCAAAACCCTCCTGAGCATCCTCGCGACATCAGCAAACTTTGAGGACTGTGCAGAACCTACGGCACATTCGGCGCGATGGGCAACCCCGTGCCGGGTGCGGGACGGAACGCGGTCCCGCGCCGGGCGTGCGTGGGAAATCGCCGGGGCTACAAGAACTCCCACGTTTCGCATTGCCTGCCTCGGTACGCAAATTCTGCGCCCTCGGGATGGTAGCTTTAGTGACCAAATGCCCAAAGAGACGCTCAAGGGGAAGATCCGGCGGATCCTCGGCACCGAAACCCGGGATCAGCTCAAGGATCTGATCCTGTTCGACCATTCCCAGTCGCTCAAGGCGAACCATTCCAATCCGCTGAATCGTGCGGGCAAGAAGTGTTTTTCCTCCACCGACGAGGACGGCATAACGCTGGAGATCCTGCGCCGGATCGGTCAACTCGACGACGGAGTGTTCGCCGAATTCGGCGTCGGGGATGGGACGGAGAACAACACACTGATTCTTGCCGCCCTGGGCTGGAAGGGCTTCTGGGTCGGGGGACAGGATCTGGCCGTCGAATACGCCGACGACACGCACTTCACCTACGAGAAGGCGTGGATCACGGCGGAGAACATCGGTTCGCTGAGCCGCTCATGCCTGCAGAGAATCGGTGCCACGCAGGTCGACATGGTGTCGGTGGACCTGGACGGCAATGACATCTATCTAATCGAAAACCTGTTGGCAGACGGGATGCGCCCGAAGCTTTTCATCGTCGAATACAACGCCAAGTTTCCACCGCCGGTGAAGTTTCAGATCAGCTACGACCCCAACCATGTCTGGGAGTCCGACGACTACTTCGGGGCGTCTTTGAGCAGTTTCGCCGCGATGTTCGCACGCTTTGACTACCGCCTGGTGTGCTGCAATTCCCACTCCGGGACCAATGCCTTTTTCGTCGACGGCACGCTGTCGCAGCACTTTGCGGATGTGCCGACGGATATCAGTGAGATCTACGTGGAGCCGCGGTATTTTCTCTATTCGGGGCGGTATGCGCAGCACAAGACGTCGCCCCGCACGATTGCGAAAATCCTGGGACCGCGCGGCGATCGCTAGCCTTACTCCACGAATGGCGAAGCAGCAGAACAGAATTCACAGTACCGCGTCGATCGCTTC
This sequence comes from Mycobacterium montefiorense, assembly GCF_003112775.1. Taxonomy (GTDB): domain Bacteria; phylum Actinomycetota; class Actinomycetes; order Mycobacteriales; family Mycobacteriaceae; genus Mycobacterium; species Mycobacterium montefiorense. The sequence goes on from NZ_BFCH01000026.1 coordinate 129,471, forward strand.
GATGTAGGCGTCGGTCATTGCGGCCACCGTGTAGTGCTTGCGCATGCGCTCGAAGCCGCGTTGTCCGATCGATGGCAGTTCGTCGGGCTCCGCCAGTATTTGCGCCAAGCACTCGCGCCACCCAGACACCGATACGTCGTCGACGAGGAATCCCGCCGTGCCGAAGTCCAACATCTCCGGGACGGCGCAAATCGCCGATGCCGCAACCGGAACCGCCCGGGCCATCGCCTCGAGGATCACCAGCGGGAACGCCTCGGAGCGGCTGGGTACACACAGCAGATCCGCGTCGGCCAGGGCGGGTCCGGGGCCGGCTACCCATCCGCGCCAATGCACCCGATCGCGCAGTTGCGCGGGGGTACGCGCCTGTAATCTCTTCCGATCTGGGCCGTCGCCGTAAATTGATAACTGCCAAGGCATATCGGCCAACTCGGCGAGCGCCTCGACCAGCAGATGTGGGTTCTTGTGTTCGAGGATGCGAGACAGCATCGCCAGGTGCAACGGCTCGCCGGCAGTCCGGGTCCGGCTCGGGGGCGCGGAGTCGCCGATCCCGCTGACCCCGTTGGGGGCGACGAATCGCCGTCCCCATAGCCGATGCTGCGCGGCCATCATCTCCCAATGCCGTTGCGCCAGAACGATAAATCCGTCAGCCTGACGCATCGCGGCGACCAGCGGCCGGGAGTAGATGGGCCGGTCCTGCTCGGGAGGGACATGCGGTGCCACCAGCCAGCGTCGGCCCTTGCCGGCCGCGCGCCACAACGTGGCAAATCCGGCCTCGGTGTTGGTGTCGGCGGTAATGAGCACCGTCGGGCCCTCGGGAACGTCGATGATCGGCGCCCACCAGGGTTGGCGCACCACGCTTACGGTGGGCGGGATTTCGGCGATCAAGGGGCCGAACCGCTGCATGCAGACGATCGTTACAGAGTAGCCTTGGCGGTCTAATTCCGTTGCCAACAAAGCTTTTTGCCGCTCAGCGCCGCTGTAGACCAGGCGATTGGTTGAGATCACTATCGCCGGCAGGTTGGTGCGCCGGCCAACGCCGGCGACCCTTGGCACGGTGCGCTTCGACCACCTTTGCAGCAGCGTGGTGCCGGCCAGATACAAGTCCGCGTGATGAACGCTGCGCTGGTGTTCGAGCAGCAGCGCGGTGTTGGTGCGCGCCAAATCCAGACCGCGGCGGCGTTCGGCACCCTTGTCGGGCGCCGGGTTACCCCGGTCGACGCCGAGCTCGTCGGCCAGCAGCACACGCCAGCCCGCCGCGCGGGCCCGGGCCTGCCAGTCCGCTGCCTCGCCGTAGCCGAAGAACTCTTCGTCGAAGCCGCCGATCGTGTTCCAGGCCGCGCGGCTGATCGCCAGGCAGTGGCCACCCAAATCGCCGTCGATGCTTCGTGATTCGGAAGGTTGATGCGCATAGCGGTCTGAGATCGGCGTCCCGCGCAGCGAGTCGGAGTAGCCGATGTCGGCCGTCAGCGCCCGGGTCAGTGTCTGGCGGCGTGTCGCGATGTCCCACGGCGCCGCGCCGTCACGCGCCATCGGCGAGACCGCCGCGACGCGCGGCGAACGAAGCAGCTCTCGGGTGCGTGTCAACGGTCCCAACACGCGGGCATTGGCATTTAGCAACAGCAGGTCGACGTCGCTCGGCACGTGTGCCACCAGCGTGTTGAACGCCGCCGCGAGGCCGACATGCGCCGGCCCGGGCACCCAGTGCACTGCCGGGTATCGTGTGGCCGATTCCGCTTCGCCGCTGCCGTAGAGATAGACCGCCAGCTCAGGCAACTGCTCGGCGACGCTGGCCAGGCACGCCTGCAGCGGCTCGCGAACATCGTTGGCCACGATCAGCACCGCGAGCGAGCGCGTCGACGGCAGCGCGGCGGTGTCGCCGACCGGGCGCATCAGGTATGACCGATCCAATTCCCGGTTCATGCTGCGAGCTGACTCCGGCGCAGCGAGGTTACGTCCGACCAGCGCAGCGGGCCGACGGCCGCACTGGTGGCCAGGTAAACGGCAGCCGCAACCGCCAAAGTCAAGACCACGTGATGGCCCGAGAACAGAAGTGTCACAACGACACTCGCTCCCGTCGGCACCAGGACCCGCAATAAGAAGGCCACCGGTGTGCGGTAACCACAGTGCCGGTGCAACCACCAGCTGCTGATCACCAGGTTGAAGAACTCGGTGCAGACCAGCGCGATGCCGGGGCCGACGGCGCCGTACCGCCCGGCCAGGCAGAGGTTGAGCCCGACGTTAATCACCAGAGTGGCGATCGTCAGCCAGAACAGGATCCGCTGATGGTGGCTGGCGACCAACCCTTGGCCGAGCGTGCCGCTGACGAAACGCAGTGCCGCCGCGACGAACAACAGCGCCAGCGTCGGCGTCCCTCGGGCGACGAATGCCTGGTCTCCGAAGAGTCCGATCAGCGGCCCGGCCAGCAGCGCGCCAACGACGGCGACCGGGATCGCGACGAAGCACATCAGCTCGACGCTGCGGCGCAGAAAGCCGGCGAACGCGGCGACGTCACGGGCGAACAGCTCGGTGCCCGTCGACAGCGTCGACTTGAGGAAGATCAGCGACACCACGATCGTGTTGAAGGCGATCGTGAAGGCCAACCCGTAGACGCCCACCTCGGAGTGGGTGCTCAACAGCGACAGGATCACGCCGTCGGCGCGGCAGTACAGCAGTCCGACGACGAGAAATCCGATGAGCGGCAGGCTCTCCCGCAACAGATCGGCGGCCTCGCGTCGCGCAAAAATCGGGCGCACCGAGATGTGCCGCATCGCGGCCGTGCCCTGGATCAGCAGCGCTAGGGCAGGGGGGATGAGTTGCGCGACGGCGAACCAGACGACGTCGGCGCGCTGCGCCACCAGGAAGGCGACCATGCCCAGGGCGCCCAGCCGGCCGACGACATCGGAGATGGCCACTGCGGAGAACCGCACGGTAGCAAGAAACACCGGCTCGAACCGCGTCACCATGGTCTGCATCAGCAGCGCGCCAGACAGCACCAGGAGCATGACTTGCACATCGCGGTCGTGGTAGATCAGCAAGCCGGACCCGGCCGCCAGCAATGCCAGTGGAACGCAGTAAACCAGCGCCAAGCCGCTGTTGATGCGCACCAGGCGCTCCAGGTCGCCGCGGCCGGAGGTCACGCGGCGCACAATCACGGTGGCGATACCGAGATCGGCCAGGCTGGTCCACATGGCGATGAAGAGCATCGCGATGGAAAGCAGGCCGTAACGCCCGGGACCAAGATAGCGGGCGGTCATCGCAACCGACACCACCGAGGCCAGCATTCCCAGCGCTCGGCAGATCAATTGGATCGAGAATGCGTGAGCCACCCGGCCTAGCGGCACCGATCCTACGACCGCACTAGGTGCCGTCGGCTCCGTCATGACTGACTAGTATGCGCCGTGGCTCGTGAGGACGGCCTTCACCGTCTTAGCAATGATCATGAGATCACCCGCCATCGACCAGTTGTCGACGTAGGACAGATCCAATCGGACCGACTGTTCCCACGAAAGGTCTGAACGGCCGCTAACTTGCCACAGCCCGCTGACGCCCGGCTTGACCAGGAGCCGGCGCTTGACGTCACCGTCGTATGCCTCGACTTCCCGGCGCAGCGGAGGCCGCGGCCCGACGACACTCATATCGCCCTTGATCACGTTGATAAACTGGGGCAGCTCGTCATTGCTGAATCGGCGCAGGATTCTGCCGACGGGCGTGACCCGGGGGTCCTGGCGCATCTTGAAGAGAATCCCGCCGGTGCTTTCGTTGTGCGGCATCAGGTGGTCGATCTGCTTGTCGGCACCGTCGGTCATGGTGCGAAACTTCAGCATCGTGAAGGGATTTCCATCGATGCCGATGCGTTCGGACGGGTAGAAGACGGACCCCCTGCTGGTCAGCTTGATAGCGATCGCCGCCGCGATCAGCACCGGTGCGGTGGCGATCAGGGCCGCCAGGGAGAAGCAGACGTCGAAGGCCTGCTTCTGAAAGCGCTGTGTCCCTTCGTATTGCGGCTTTTCGACGTGCAGCAGCGGCAACCCGGCGGTCAACTGCAGAGTCAGCCGTGCCTCGGCGACGTCCATCACCCCGGGCGAGACCACCAGATCGACGTCCTTGGTCTCCAACTGCCACATCAGCTCTCTGATCCCGCGCACACCGAAATGCTCGGTACGGGTCACCGCCACAGTGTCGGCACCGCAGCTGCCGATCGCGCCCACCGCATGGCTTTCGTCACCCAGGATCGGTATCTCGCGGCCGTCGACCAACAAGGTGTTACCCCGCGACGGCCCGTATCCGGGAATGCAGACCCCGACCACGACGCAGCCGGCCCTGGGGTTGCGGGCCAGCTCATGCGCCAGATGTGAAACCGCCTGCCGGTCTCCGATTGCCAACACCTTGGTCTGGCACTGGCCGCGTGCCCGCAGGGTGCCGATGTGGCGGCGCCACAGGCTGCGGCTGGCCAACAGCCCAAGGGTGCCGGCGGGAAGCGCGATCGCCAGATAGCCGCGGGCCAGGTCCACCTTGGCGAGCAGGGTGGCCATCGCGATGATTCCGAACGTCCAGAATGACGCGGTGCCGATCCGGCGGTACTCGTCGATACTGGCCCCGATGACCCGCGGAGATCTCGTCTGAAACACCGCGAGCGACGAGAGCCACAGCGCCGCGAAGAGAAACGAGAACAGGGTCATCGTCGGATCCGAGTAACCCGAGGTGTTCGCGATCTCTCCGAATCGGACGTACTGCGCGAGCATGACCGAGCCGAAGACGATAGCGGAGTCGCTGATGCGCAGCCGCCCCGCGTACAGGTTCTGCCAGCGCCGCGCGGTATTGGCGCCCGAGGCGGCCACCTGTTGCGTGATTGCCGAACCAGGAGTCCGGTTGCCAGGCAACGAGATCATTCCAGCCGGCTTTCGCTTATACGGCGACTGGTTGGGGCGGAACGCCGTCGCGGACGGCGCCGGCGACATCGGCATGATCATTGCGCTGCGTCCTTAGGTAGCACATGACTGGTAGGTCATCTGCAAAGCCGGCGCTGTGGCGGCACCCCTCAGCATGATGCTGCGCTCACAATCGATACGGCCTGGGGCACATATGCGGGCCAGCTGGCGTCATCCTCGGAGATGACAGTGACCGGCAGCGGCCATTCGATTCCGAATTCCGTGTCGTTCCAGCGCAATCCGTGCTCCTCGGCCACCTCGTGCTGACCGCTGATCTGGTAGTTCACCTCGGTGTTGGCGGTCAGGGTCTGAAAGCCGTAAGCGACGAACGGCGGCAAGAACAGCGCCCGGTGGTTGTCGGCGTTCAGCTCCACCATCACGTGGTCGCCGAAAGTCTGTGCCTCGGGCCGGATGTCGACGACAGCGGCGGCAATAGCCCCGCGGGTGCAGCGCACCAGCCTGGACTCGACGTCGGGCGGGCGCTGATGATGCAGACCCCGCACGGTCCCCCGGGTGTAGTTGAAGAAGACATCGGTCTGCGTGACCCGAAAAGTCAGGCCGTAGCGATCGAATTCATTGGCGCAGAACGAACGTGACGAGAAGCCGCGGTGGTCCCGTCGCGGTTCCAGGTCGACGATCGTGACGCCGGCAACCTTCGTTGGCGTGTACTTCACGCACCGCTCCTTCTGTACAGGACATGCATAGACGGGTCGGATTTCGAGCAGGCAATCGATTTGCTTCCGGTCATCTGGCAGCCCCCGGCTATCCGGCCGCGAACGGACGCGCCATAGCGGTGGGGATGAGCCCGTAACGGGGTACCGGAGGCGTGCGCGGCGCCGTGCCACGCGCCATCGGCAGCCCGCCCAACATGTTCGGAATTGAGCTGCCGCCGACGGAGATGTTCGGCAACGCCGCGGCCGCCATCGGTGTTTGCGGGATCACGCTGGTCCAGGCCGACGGCACCGCCATCGGGCCCAAATGGGCCGCCGTGCCGAGGCTGCCCATTACGCTCGATCCGAGGCTCGGCAACGCCGAGGCCGCACTTGCCGCACCCGACGCTGCCCCTTCCGCAGCGGCCGCGGCGGTTTCGGCGGCGGTCCTGGCCATACCTTGCGCGGTCTGGGCCATCGACAGCACGGAGGACATTCCGTACAGGGGGGTTACTCCGGCCTGAAGATAGTTGGGGAGCTGGGACGTGAGGGTCGCCAGCGTGTCCGAGACGGCGGCGCTGGTAGCGGTCGACGTGGTGGTGGCGGCCGTATCGACGCCGGGCGTGGTGAGTGCCTGCATGGTGGAGGGCACCTGGGAGACCAGATTCGCCAGGTCTGCGTGCTGCACCGCGGAGGAGGCGGTTGCCTGACTGACCGCGGCGCTCTGAGCAGTCAATCCACTGTCTTCGGTGACCTTCGGCGGAATGTTGAAGGGTGTGACATCGCAGACGGGCACCGAGTTTCCGGCGTATTGGTACATCGCCGCGGCGTCCTGCGCCCACATCTCGCCGTATTCGGCCTCGTTGGCGGCGATCGCGGCCGAGTTCTGGCCGAAGAAGTTGGTGGACGTCAGCGTCGCGAGTTGGACTCGGTTGGCGGTCACCACCGGCGGCGGAACGGTCATCGCGAACGCGGCTTCATAGATCTCAACGGCGAGCGTGGCGTGGCTGGACGCCTCGGCGGCCCGCGCGGCTGCACCAGACATCCACGCCACATAAGGACCGAACGCGGACGCCATCGTCAGCGACGAGGGACCGAGCCAGCGTCCGGTGGTCAATCCCGCGATCAGCGATCGGTAAGCGCTTGCAGCTGAGTGCAGCTCGCTGGCCAGGTTGTCCCAGGCGACCGCAGCCATGGCCAGCGAAACCGGCCCAGGGCCGGCGTACATCCGTGCGGAGTTGACTTCCGGGGGCAGAGCGCCAAAGTCGATCACGTGAAACCCCGAGGTCAGCGGAGCGCGCAGGCCGATGCGGCCCGGGCACTCGGCTGCGTGGTGACGAACGACATGTGATTCCCATCCCCGTGGACGCCGACGCTACAAACTGACAAGTCCACAATAGCCCAAAAAACATACTAATGGTTAACATATTTGGCGACGCGCCTGTCGACAAGTATCGGCAGGTGCCCCGACGCGGGCGTTAATTTGGAGACCTTGCTGCTAACCTCATAGTCAGTTCAATGTCGTCCCGAGAAACGCGGTGTGTGTTTGCGCGAAACCGCTGATGAGCCGAGGTGTGCGCCCTGCTCGAGGAAGGCATCATCGACGTGAAGGCGATCAACCCAGGTCAGGGCGTTGCGTTCGATATGGGGGTCCCGACCGGTATCGACGGACTCCGCACTCGCGCCTGGTTGCCACTGCCGACCAGTGTTGATCGACGATCTGTTGGCGCCGGCGAGCCGAGTTGTCTGCTTCGATGACGAGCCACTCGACCGATGGGCGTGCCGACGCGACACGCCGACACATCTTGCGCGCCGCCTCACATCAGTTCGCGCGGCGGGCTTACCACGAGGTCGGCCTCGACGACATACTCGCCGAAGCCGAACTGACCAAGGGCGCGATGTACTTCCACTTCCGGTCGAAGCACGCCCTGGCGGTCGCGATCATCGACAGGCAGACCGCCGCCGGCACCGTGGCCGTGCAGGAGCTGGTGACGCGGGGCCTTTCGGGTCTGGAGACCCTGATCGATTTCTCATATCTGATCGCCATCCAGGACATCAAGACGGACCAGGTCAGGGCGGGACTGAACCTGATCGAGTCCGTCGGCCGTTCGGAAGGGTTGCAGGAGAAACTGCTGGACGGATGGGTGAAGGCCCTCGGTGTCGTGGTTGAGCAGGCCATAGCCGAGGGCGACATCCATGAACGGTGCGACCCCCAAGATGTGGGGCGCATGATGGTCTCCGTGCACATGGGGCTGCGCAAGACCAGCAATCTGGACGAACCCGAACGGTTCCTGCTCGACCTCGAAAGGTGCTGGGGCCTGCTGTTGGGCGGGATCTTGCAACCGGACCGCGATGACTACTTCCGCCAGTTCCTGAGGCGACGCGCGGCGCTGGCGGTCAACACCGCCTCGGCTACCGCCGACTCCCCGTAACCAGGTCGAACGCCTGGAATGGCACGGCTGTTAATCTTGATTCTGTTGCAGCGCAATGTGAGACGAGATCACCGAATCTGCGCGCTCGATGAAACTCCGGAGGAACAGGGGTAATGGCGCGCCAGGTTCGGTCTGAGGTCACCCGGCGGAAGATTCTCAACGCCGCGATCGATGTGTTCGGCGATGTCGGGTATTCGGCCGCCGGCTGGGGCACCATCATCGAGCGCACCGGGATGACCAAAGGCGCCCTCTACCACCACTTTGATTCCAAAGAGTCGCTGGCGTCGGCCATCATCGAGGAGGGCGCCGAGACACTGCTCAATGGTTTCCGGAATGTGTGTGGGGCCGCGTCGCCGGGTCTCGAGAATCTGCTGCACGGCACGTTCACCATCGTCGGGATGCTGAGCTCGGATGATACCGCCCGCGCAGCCGAACAGCTGACCTGCACGTTGCGCGGGTTCAACGAGGCAGCCGGTCGCTTCTGCAAGGACATGGTCGAGTTGCTGGCCACCGAGGCCCGGCGAGCGATCGCGGAAGGCGACCTGCAGCCGGGCCTCGATCCGGAAGCGGTCAGCGAGTCGATCGTCGGCGCCATGTTCGGAACGCGGGCACTGTCGGACGCGATGTCCGCCCTCGGGGAGGCGAGCGGGAGCGCCACCGGTGACCTCGAACGCTTGACCCGGGTATGGGAGCTGCTGCTTCCCGGCATCGTCTCGGAAGCGTCGCTGCCCTATTTCCGCCAGTTTCTTGCTCGCGAAGTCATGCGTTACGCCCGGCCTGCTGTGACGCGCGGCGAGCCCGCCGCGGTCTCTGAAATCGGCTAATCGTGGGCAGCATGCCTAAGTGGGCCAGGGTCCGCCACTTCAACTGCGCGCCGTTTCGACAACGTACCGAAAGAATGCATACTGTTCCGGTGGTGTACCAGAAGTATGTAGGCAGACTTGTCACTTTGGCGGGTGTGATCGGGTTCCTGGTCCTGAGCGCCCCGCCCTCGGTGGCCGCACCCCCGGATACGGGTACCGCGACGGACACGCTGACCGTGTCGCTCGGTGACCTCGGGTCTGCCCCCAACCTGGAGTTCTGGGGCTTGACCAGCACGCAGGTGCTGACCGTGCCGGTGCTGCGGGGACTGACACCGAACGCCATGAACGCCACCGTTGAACTGCCGATCAATCTGCGGTCGGGGACGCTCACCGTCTCACAGGACCAGCGCACCCTCACGCGGATAAACCTGCCCACCGCGGACCAGACGCCGATCGTCATCCCGCTGGCCGGAGCGGAAGTGGTCGACAACTGGCTCACGGTGACGCTGCGGAGCTACCTGCTGCCGCAAGATGGCGTCTGCCTGTACCCGGAAAGCCCGCTGCGCCTTTCCAGCCCGTCGATCAGCTACACCGGGATCGAGCAGCCGCCCACTACGGTGGCGCACTTCCTGCCGCCGGTGCTGAAGAAACTGAGCATATTTCTGCCGCAATCGCCGTCGGCGTCCGAATCCGACACGGCGATTCAACTGGCCGCCTCCGCCGCGTCGCGCTACGGCAGGCAGAACCCCGAGATCGCCGTCGTCCCATTGACCGAAGGACAGCTCGCGCCGCCGACCCCGCCGCAACCGCTGGAACGCCAGATCGTCGTCAAAGAGGGATCGGACAACGGGCTCGCCTTGCAAGGCTCCGGCGCGGCGACGTGGCTGCTGATGTCGGGACCGCTCGGAGAAAACGACGAATCAGACACCGCCGTGCTCTTCAGCGACCTGTCCCAGCTGGCGGTTTCGTCCAAGGCCGTCGTGGATCAACTGAAACCCAACTTGCAACAACCGGGCAACACCACCACGCTGCGCGACCTCGGACAGCCCGTCGCTAACGCCACCTCGCTGCAACCGCGGGTGTCCCTGGCGCTGGACCAGACCCGATTCGGCAGGTCCATCCGCGGCGTCCGCGTGCATCTGCAGGGGTCCTATACTCCGACGCCTTCCAATATCGGCGGCCAGATTGCCGTCACGGTCGGCCCGGAGACCATCGATCACTTCCCGACCGACGGCCATGGCACCATCGACCGCTGGGTCGACGTGCCCGACCGGCTGCTGCAGCGATACACCAGCCTTGATTTGGTGCTCGACGTTGCGAGCAACGTCGGACACTGCGGCGACTTCTACACCGCCGGACCCGGAAACCAGCTGCTGAATTTGAACGTCAACGGCGACACCACCGTCGAGAGCAGCCCCGCCGCACCCCCGGTGCCCGAGTCCATGCCGCAGGCTCTGATGCCGCGTTTCCAGGTCGGCATCGAAGCCCACTCGCTGCCCGACACGGTGCGCGCCATCAACCTGGTGGTGGGACTGCAGCGAATCAGCTCGACGCCGATCTACACCCACGTGACCAGCGTGCAGCAGGCTATCGATTCGTCGAACCCCGCGATATTGATCGCCGCCGACGGATGGAGCCACTCCAATGTCGTGCTGCCGGTGTCGGCGGGGCCCAGCGGGCCGATCACCGTCAACGCCAACACGTCCGACGGCAAGCCGACCACGCTCGCGCTGGACCCGGTGATGAAATTCGCTTCTCTGCAAACGGTTTTCAACCATGGCCGGTCACTGCTGGTCGCGACATCCAACGGCACCTCGGCCCAGCTCGATGAGCTGATCAGATGGCTCGGCGGCGACAACAACAAGCGCTGGCAGCGGCTTAAGGGTGTCGCGGTGGTGGCAGTTGCCGGACAAGACCCGGTGACCGTCGACCACTCGCCGACGGCCGGACCGGTCGCCGCGCCACACGATCACTCAGACCTGGGGTGGCTCTGGTGGCTGGGCGGCGGATGGCTCGCCGTGACCATCGTCGGCGCCGGCGTGATCGTGCTGCGCAGCCGGCGCTGATCGCCGGGCTCACTGAAGCGGCGGGCGCAAGCTAGTGCTCGTCGTCCCACAACTGTTCGGTCAGATCCTGGAATGTCGCGAGGGCGAATTGGTCGTCGGCCCGCATTCCTACCGACTTGCTCATCAGCGCGCGCACGACCGAGCCGTCCTTGTGTCCCAATTCGACGACCATGTTCGCCAGGGCATGAACGACCGACAACAGGGATTCCGAATCCGGGGCCTGGTAGAAAATCTCGCGGAATCGCAGCGCCAAAACTTCTTCCGGCTCGTAGCCCACCATGTCCGCAAATGCCGTGTTGGTGAACAAGATCGTGCCGTCATCCCCGATTGCCAGCACCGGAACCGGGATCCGCTCCAGCACGACAAGAGCGGGTAACTGCTTCAAGGTGGTCATCGGTGACTGGCCGTGCTGATGCCGATTCTGTCGTCGCTCCACAGGCCGATTATGGTCTATGCCAGAGGTCATGTCGGACTTTTCCTAACGCAGGCGGTGACGGCATTTTGCCGCATCTCGTTTCGGGTTCCGCTCACTGGTTTTCCGCCGCTGGCTGGTATCGGGGGAAGACACCGGCGGGCGGCGGCAATACCGAACCGGGGACTAGCCGGGTAGCGATCGCGTCAAACGTCCTTTGCTCCTCGGCTTGCCCGAGCAAATCCAGTAGCTTGCCGGCTGACTCCGGCATGACGGGCGCGACCAACAGCGCCGCGATACGGACCGCCTCGCACGTCGTGTACAGGACGGTGCGGAACCGCACCTGATCCGCCTCGGACTCGCTCTTGCGCAGCACCCACGGCTGCTGGGCCGAGAAGTACTTGTTCGCCTCGCCCAGCATCAGCCAGATCGCCTCGAGCGCCAAGTGCATCGCCTGGTCGTCGAAACTGGCCCGCACCCGGTCCAGCAGGGCGTCGGCCGTCTTGAGCAGCTCCGCGTCGGCCGCGGTGAGCTCGCCGGGTTCGGGCATCACCCCGTCGAGGTTCTTGGCGATCATCGACAGCGACCGTTGCGCCAGGTTCCCCAGCTCGTTGGCCAGGTCGGTGTTGATCCGATTGATGATGGCCTCTTCGCTATAGCTGCCGTCCTGGCCGAACGGCACCTCGCGCAGCAGGAAGTAGCGGAGCTGGTCGACGCCGAACGCGTCCGCCAGGGCCACCGGGTCGATGGTGTTGCCCACCGACTTGCTCATCTTCTCGCCGCGGTTGTGCAGGAACCCGTGCGCGAAAACCCTTCGCGGCAGCTCGATTCCGGCCGACATCAAGAACGCCGGCCAGTAGACCGCGTGGAATCGGATGATGTCCTTGCCGATCATGTGCAAATCGGCCGGCCAGTAGCGGCGGAACAACTCCGAGTCCGTGTCGGGGAACCCCGCGCCGGTCAGGTAATTGGTCAGCGCGTCGACCCAGACGTACATCACATGCTCGGGATGACCGGGCACCTGCACGCCCCAGTCGAACGTGGTTCGCGAGATCGAGAAATCGGTGAGCCTGCCGGAGACGAAGCTGACCACTTCGTTGCGGCGCACCTCGGGTCCGATGAAGTCCGGGTTGGCGTCGTAGTGGGCGAGCAGCTTGTCGGTGTACGCCGAGAGCCGGAAGAAGTAGGTCTGCTCCTTCTCGGTCCAAGTCACCGGCGCGCCGGTCTCGGTGGCGATGCGGGTGCCGTCCACCACCTCGGTCTCCGAGTCGGAGAAGTAGCGCTCGTCGCGCACCGAATACCACCCGGAATAGGTGGCCAGATAGATGTCTCCGGCCGCTTCCATGCGCCGCCAGATCTCCTTGGACGCCTCGTGGTGGTCGGCATCTGTGGTCCGGATGAAACGGTCGAAGGAGATGTTCAGCGCTTCCTGCATGCGCTGGAACACATCTGAGTTGCGCCGGGCCAGCTCGGCGGTCGGCACCCCGGCGGCGGCCGCGGTCTCGGCGACCTTCTGGCCGTGCTCGTCGGTTCCGGTCAGGAAGCGCACGTCGAAACCGTCGAGCCGCTTGAAGCGGGCGATCGCGTCGGTGGCGATGTATTCGTAGGCGTGACCCACGTGCGGCGCACCGTTTGGATACGCGATCGCAGTGGTGACGTAATAGGGCCTCATCGAGATTCACCCTATTGTGTGCGCGTGAGCTCCAGCCGACCCGGTAAACGAGAAGCGCCGCCCGCACCCGAGCCGTTGGCGCCGCTGGTCGATGCCCACACTCACCTCGACGCATGCGGCGCCCACGACGCCGACGGGGTGGCGGCCATCGTGGACCGTGCCGCGGCGGTCGGAGTGGGCACGGTCGTCACCATCGCCGACGATCTGGACTCGGCGCGCTGGGTGACTCAAGCCGCCGATTGGGACCCGCGGGTGTACGCCGCCGTGGCCCTGCACCCGACCCGCGCGGACGCCCTCGGCGACGCGGCTCGGGCCGAGATCGAGCGGCTGGTCGCCCATCCCCGCGTGGTGGCCGTCGGCGAGACGGGCATGGACATGTACTGGCCCGGCCGTCTGGACGGCTGCGCCGCGCCCGACACCCAACGCGAGGCCTTCGCCTGGCATATCGACCTGGCCAAGCGGTGCGGTAAACCGCTGATGATTCACAACCGGGAGGCCGACGCCGAGGTGCTCGACGTGTTGAGGGCCGAGGGTGCCCCCGATGTGGTGATCTTCCACTGCTTTTCGTCCGACAGTGCCATGGCACGCAGCTGCGTCGACGCCGGGTGGTTTGTCAGCCTGTCCGGGACGGTCAGCTTCCGCAATGCCCGCGCGCTGCGGGAAGCCGTGCCGTTGATACCGGCCGAGCAGCTGCTGGTGGAGACGGACGCGCCCTTTTTGACACCACATCCTTACCGTGGCGCGCCCAATGAGCCATATTGCCTTCCTTATACTGTTCGAGCGATCGCAGAACTGCTCGATCGCCCGGCAGCAGAACTGGCCCGAATCACCACGAGCAACGCCGGGCGGGTCTACGGACTCGCCACATCGGACCGGTGATTTGCGCAACACATTCGTGCCGGAGTTGCTCCAGGTTGACCAGTTCGTTACCGTCTTGTGATCGAATCGTTGGTTTATTGCACTGCTGTCAAATTGCTGCTGGATAGGTCGTTAAGTGGTTGCTGAGGTCGGGGTAGACGCACGTTGACTGTATTGAGAAGGCTTCATCAGACCCCATCAGCGATGTTGCGGCTGGTAGTCGGGGGGCTGCTGGTAGTACTCGCGTTCGCCGGTGGCTTCGCCGTTTCGGTGTCCAAGACGGTGACGTTGACCGTGGACGGCATCGCTATGCGGGTGACGACCATGAAGTCGCGAGTGATCGACATCGTCGAAGAGAACGGGTACATCGTCGATCAGCGTGACGACTTGTACCCCGCCGGCGACGTCCAGATTCACAACGCCGACAAGATCGTGCTGCGGCGCAGCCGGCCGTTGGAGATCTCGCTGGACGGCCGCGACGCCAAGCAGGTGTGGACGACGGCATCCACCGTCGACGAGGCACTGGCCCAGCTCGCGATGACCGACACCGCCCCCGCCGCCGCCTCGCGCGCCAGCCGGGTTCCGCTGGCCGGAATGGCCCTGCCGGTCGTCAGCGCTAAGACCGTCCAGATCAACGACGGCGGCACGATCCGCATGGTGCATCTACCCGCCCCCAACGTCGCGGGGCTGCTCAGTGCCGCCGGCGTACCGCTGCAAGACAGCGACCAGGTGGCGCCCGCCGCGACCACGCCGATTGTCGACGGCATGCAGATCCAGGTGACGCGTAACCGCATCGAGAAGGTCACCGAGCGAATCCCGTTGGCGCCCAACGCTCGCAAGGTCGAAGACCCCGACATGAACATGAGCCGCCAGGTTGTCGAAGACCCGGGTACCGCCGGCACGCAGGACGTGACCTACGCGGTGGCCACGGTCAACGGCGTCGAGACCGGTCGGCTGCCGATCGCCAACATCGTGATTGCACCAGCCCGCGATTCCGTGGTGCGCGTGGGCACCAAGCCGGGGACCGAGGTGCCCCCGGTGACCGACGGCTCCATCTGGGATGCCATCGCGGGCTGCGAGGCCGGCGGAAACTGGGCGATCAACACCGGTAACGGCTACTACGGTGGCGTGCAATTCGACCAAAGCACCTGGGAGCGCAACGGTGGCTTGCGATTTGCCGCCCGTGCCGACCTCGCCAGCCGGGACGAGCAGATCACCGTCGCCGAGGTGACCAGGGAGCGCCAGGGATGGGGCGCATGGCCAGTGTGCAGCGGAAGAGCTGGTGCCCGCTGACGATTCAGCTGCTCGGGCGTTCCGATATCAGGCGGCTGGCCAAAGAACTTGAGTTGCGGCCACGAAAATCGTTGGGCCAGAATTTCGTCCACGACGCCAACACCGTTCGGCGAATTGTTTCGACCTCCGGCATCGGCCGGGCCGACCACGTGCTTGAGGTCGGCCCCGGCCTCGGCTCGCTGACGCTGGCGCTGCTCGACCGCGGTGCCACGGTCACCGCCGTCGAAATCGACCCGATGCTGGCCGAGCGGCTGCCGCAGACCGTCAGCGAGCATTCGCACAGCGAGATCCAACGACTGACGGTGGTCAACCGCGACGTCTTGACCCTCAGACGAAACGAGCTGGCCGCCCAGCCCAGCGCGGTGGTCGCCAATCTGCCCTACAACGTCGCGGTGCCGGCGTTGCTGCATCTGCTCGCCGAGTTTCCGACCATTGCGACCGTCACGGTGATGGTGCAGGCCGAAGTCGCCGAGCGGCTTGCCGCCGAGCCGGGCGGCAAGGAGTACGGCGTGCCCAGCGTCAAGGCGCGATTCTTCGGACGGGTGCGTCGGTGCGGCATGGTCTCGCCGACCGTCTTCTGGCCGGTGCCGCGCGTCTATTCCGGCCTGGTCCGCATCGACCGGTACGACACGGCGCCGTGGCCGACCGACGACGCGTTTCGGCGGCAAGTCTTCGAACTGGTCGACATCGCCTTCGCGCAACGACGCAAGACGTCCCGCAACGCATTCCTGCAGTGGGCGGGCTCGGGCAATGAATCGGCAAATCGCTTGCTGGCGGCCAGCATTGATCCCGCCCGCCGCGGCGAGACGCTGTCCATCGACGACTTTGTCCGGCTGCTGCGACGCTCGGGCCACCCCGCCCAGCCGCAGGCTTCCGGCAGCTGACCCCGGCCTTTCGCAGCGTCGCACGGCGTCGTTGCGTGTAGTTCGCTTGTAGCAGCGATAGTCTGCTGCGGTGGCGGTGGCGG
>NZ_BFCH01000027.1:0-20080 GCF_003112775.1 Mycobacterium montefiorense
CACCGCCAACACGGCCTGATACCTCTGCTCGGCCACGCTCAACTCCCTCATCTAGGGAGTGTCAAGGATCAACCGAAGTAACTGTCAACCATCAGCCGAAACACTGTCAGCCATCACCCGAAGACGAAATGTCAAGCATCAGCCGAGCTAATACACCTCTGACGTGGGGCGGGCGGGGCTCGAACCCGCGACCAACGGATTATGAGTCCGCGGCTCTAACCAACTGAGCTACCGCCCCGGCGCGGCGCGCGGCGACCATGGTGCCATGCCGCTCGGTCGAAGAGTATTTCAGCTGGCACCTCACGTCGTTCTCGCGACGCTCTCTGCTTGCTGCGCCAGCGCCGCCGCTAGGCGCCTATAGGACGACTTCAGCGAGTTCTCGATTCCGGGGATGCGCGATGAGCACGTCACGGTCCAGATGATGCGGCTCCGGTTCGAGCGCTCCTCAATCCAGACATCACCCCGGTAATCCTTGAGCGGCAAGTACCACGGGAACGTTGCGGTATAGGCGTGGTGATGTGGGCGCGTGCCATCGACGATGGAGTCGCGTACGACCATGAGCCCGATGCGCATCCGCCTGATGCCACCGTTTCCGGTGTCCGGCTCTCCGCGCCGCTCCCATGACGCAGTGGATACCGTCGGCATCCAACCCGGCCAACGCTCGCAATCGATCAGTAGGTCATATATCTGCGCAGGCTTCGCGCTCGCCAGTTGTTCAACTCGGCACGACACGGACCCCGTCATGCTGCGAAACTTACTACCGCTGAGCGATCCCAGACCAGGCTCGACTATCAACGATGCGAGGAAATCCAGTGTCCGAAACCAAGCTCACCGTCATCTACGACAACCCCACCGACCCCGCTGCCTTCGAAGCCGCCTATGAATCGGAGCAACTGGAAGCCGCTCGGCGGATACCCGGATATCTGCGGCTCGAGGCGTCAAAGGTCTGGCCCAAAGAAGATGGGAGTCCGACGCCCGCGTACCGCTCGATTGACCTCTATTACCCGACTTACGATGCCGTCAGTGTGGCGGTGACGACGCCGGAGGCAGGCGAGTTCTTCGCCGCGATGGCGCGACTCGCGACCGGGGGCGTACGGGTACTGGTCTCCGACATCGAGGTGGCGCAGCACTGATCTCAAGCACGGTTAGCATGCCACTTTGGCGGTTTGGCCAGCGATGACATCGTCCCAGGCATCGAGCCGTGAGAGAAAGAACGCCTCCGCCTCATCGAAGGTGATCTCGGGGTTAGGACCGATCAGGCCGGCGACATCCTGGTATACACGCGCGGCCTCCGGCTCGGCGAATTCCCATTGGCCGAGCGGCCATTCGGTGGTGAGGTAGCCCGCATCGGAGTATTCCTCGTATAGCGGCGTCCCCGGGTACGCAAGGATCCGGCCTAAGAACTTAAAGGCGTTCGTATACTTCGTCGCCCGCAACAGGCGTGCCGTGTCGCGTAGCTCATCTGGCCGCACCGTGGGGTGAAACATGATGGTCCCTGGAATAACATCGATCCCCAACTGCTGCAAGGCATTAACCGTGTCCGCAGGATCTTGTCCCCGGGTCAGAATCTGCTTGCGATAGGCGCGCAGTTGATCGTATGACCCGGTCTCCAGGCCGATGAACACACGACGCAAACCCGCTGTGTGAAGGTGTTTGTACAAGTCCAGATCGACAACGGAGTCCAGACGGATATCGATCATAAAATTGACGTCGACCCCACGACTGAGCATTGCGTTAGCAAAATCAGCCGCGCGTTGCTGTGAACTGGGGTGCTTGGACACGAATAGGTCATCGCTGACGAAGACGAAATCAGTGTTGAAGTCCGACACCAGATACTCGATCTCGTCGACAACCGAGTCAATTGACTTGGCCCGGTAGCTGTTACGACCAAACATGGCCGACATAGCTCCAGTGCCACAAAATGTGCAGCGGTAAGGGCATCCGCGGGTGGAAAAGACGGATGCGGCAAAGCCATCTGCCAGAACGGTAGGCAACTCGTCGCGACACGGACGAGGCAACTCGTCGAGGTCGACGAGCGAGGCGGGCTTGTAGACAATCTGTCCCTGCTCATTACGGCGAGCCACCCCCGGGACATCGTCAGCCGCAGCATCGTTGGCCACCGCCAAAGCCAGCTTGGTGAATGCGACCTCTCCGTCTCCAACGACGACGTAGTCGAAGCAGTCATGCTGGCGCAGTAGGCGCTCGTAGTTCAATGTTGCGATCGCATTCCCTATCGCGATCCGCACGCCTGCCCAGGTGTCTCGCGCCCGCTGCGCTAGCCAGAGCACCTCGGGAAACGTATCGATCGACGAAAAGCCGATCAGTCGCGGCGTTCCAGAGGAACGAGCGGCGCTCTGCATGGCCGCCCACGTCTCCTCGACGCACGTGTGGCCAGCCACCAATCCGTTAACGCTTGTGACTTCGAGCCCCTGAGCCTCGGCGTAAGCCTTGATCGACATCAACCCGAGATGCTCCATCGGCATGGACGAATACAACCGCGGATCACCAAGCTTCTGTTCGCCAACGTACGAGCGCCCGTATGCGCGGACGCCGGGAGGATTGACAAGAAGAATGGTCACAGCGGTACTCCCTTGCATGAAATAAGCTATTGATGCGCGGAAACCGTTGTCGGCCAACAACATTGTCATTCCCGCACGAATCAAAATCGTATCCGCTCAGGTCCTTGCTGGATTGCCTGCTATCACCCGATACCCGCTACCGGCTGTCAGCCATCCAGCGTTAGTACGTTCGGATGAATTTGATGTCCGCCGTTTGGGGGACATTTGAATAAACGTCCAGCACGCCATGAAGTGCATGCCAATGGGAACCGAGCAGCGAGCCTTTTACCGAGCCGACCCAGGCGACATTATTTCGAGGTGCTACAGCGCCGAGAAATTGATACACACCGCCGTCAGCTGAACACCGTCTGACCATCGACATCAAGCAGGTAGCGCTCGGTGCCAGTCTCAACCCGGGGCGCATCGGCTTTCAGCGACACCGCGACCTTATTGCTGGCATTACGCATGATGTCGAGGGTGATCTCGACGGCCTCGGCCTCGGAGAACCGGGCGCGCACCTCGGCGACGACGTCGGCGTCGAGGTGCGCCGGCGTCCAAATTAGCGCATCTACGTACCGCAGCGCTGCTTTTGCGCGCTCGTCGATCAACGTCGAGCTCTCGAACTGCGCAATGTCGTCGTAGAGCGTCTCCGAACCCCCTGCATCCAGGGCCCTGCCCTCGCGCACCGACTTGCACAGCCGGCAGTTGTGCGCAGCCGCGCCACGCAGCCGCACCAGCTCGGAGGTCACCGGGTCAAGCGCACGCATCGCACCCACGGCGGGCAGGAAGTCGTTGAACATCACGTCGGAGGGCTCCGACGCGTGATCCCACTCGATCGGCCCACGCGTCCAGCCCAGATACTGCTCACCGACACCGAGGACTTCCAGCCCGGCCCGCACCCGCGGCAACAGGTCGGCAATGTAGGTCGCCACCACAACGTTGAAGGTGCTGTCCCCCAACGACTTAAACAGCCGGGACCGCTGGTCGTCGGTGATGGCGGAAACGTCGGCACTGAATTGCTCAGCGAACTCGGCCGCGACGATCTCCGCCTCCGACGCGGGTTCGTCCGCCTCAACCTCGACAGGCAACGGCTGCAGCGACATCGTCTGCGCACACACCCGTCGCGCCAAACCGACCAGCCGACCGTCACCCGGGGAGCCCGGAGACAGGGCCACCAACCGCGTCAGCAGGTCTTCTCGAACCGAAACCGGAGCCGCCATTCCAGATACGTTACGACTACTGCGCCTGGCTCACCGAGGACATATGGAAATCGGGGATCCGCAGCGTCGGCATCGCCGCCCGGGTGGCCCAATCGCCCCACTCCCGCGGCAGGGTCTTCTCGCTGACGCCGGCCTCGGTGGCACGGCGCAGCAGGTCCAGCGGGCTCTCGTTGAACCGGAAGTTGTTGACCGCCGCGGTGACCTCACCGTCCTCGATCAGGTACACCCCGTCGCGGGTCAGCCCGGTGAGCAACAGCGTGGTGGGATCGACCTCGCGGATGTACCACAGCGTGGTCAGCAGCAGGCCGCGCTCGGTGCCCGCGATCATGTCGGCCAGGTCCTTGGACCCGCCGGTCATCACCAGGTTGTCGGCCGCGACGGCCACGGGAGCGTCGAACTTCGCGGCGATAGCCCGCGGATAGGCCAGGGCGTTGACCACCCCGTCGCGAATCCAGTCGACCTGGCTGATCTCCATCCCGTTGTCGAACACCGACACGGTCTCCGAGGAGCTGCTTGCCGTGACGAACGGCGTACACAACAGTCCCGGCGCCATCGGGTCGGAGAACAGCGACAACGGCAAATCGGTGAGCCGCTCGCCCACCCGGGTTCCGCCGCCGGGCGCCGAGAACGCGGTGTGCCCCTCCTGCGCGCCCCGGCCGGCCATCGACCAGCCCAGGTAGATCATCATGTCGGCCACCGTCGACGGCGGCATGATTGTCTCGTAACGCCCCGCCGGCAGCTCGACAGTGCGCTCCGCCCAGCCCAGCCGCATCGACAGGTCTTCGAGCAACGAATCGGTAGGCACCTCAACGAAATTGGGTGTCCCGATACCGGCCCACGCGCTGGCGTCGCCACGCTTGCCGTTGATCTCCACCGTGCCCGTGGGCTGCGTGAAACGCCTTCGCAGACCCGTCGACGACGCCAGAAATGTCGTCGAAACACTGTGCTGCGCAAAGCCGTACAACCGATCGGCGCCCTGAAAGCCCCGACTCAACGAACCGGCGACATCGGCGAACACCTCGGCCCCGGTGCCCGGCACCGGCGCATCCCAATCGGCGGGCACCCCGGTATCGACGAGCAGCGGTGCGGCATCGCCGGCCTCCGGCGCGGACCCGGCCGCTTCCTGCGAGGCCGCCACCAGACCCGGGATCACCCGCGGATCCACTTCGGCGGACACAACGGTACCGATGAACGCGCTCGTACCCTTGCGCAGAATCGAAATGACTGTGATGCTGCGGCTCACCGAAACGCCGTTGGTGGTCATCGAATTGCCCGCCCACCGCAACGTCGCCTCGACCTTGTCGGTGACCAGCACCATGGTCTCGTCGGCGCGGCCCAGTTTCGCCGCCTCGTCCAAGACGAGGTTGACGACGTGCTGCGCGGTGATCATCGGCCACCCTCGGTCCGGGTGTTGAGCACGTTGACGCCGCGGAACAACGCCGACGGGCAGCCGTGACTGACCGCGGCGACCTGCCCGGGCTGGGCCTTGCCGCAGTTGAACGCACCGCCCAACCGCCACGTCGACGGCCCGCCCACGGCTTCCATCGAATTCCAGAAGTCGGTGGTGGTGGCCTGATAGGCCACGTCGCGCAACTGGCCGTCCAGGTGGCCGTCACGAATCCGGAAGAAGCGCTGTCCGGTGAACTGAAAGTTGTAGCGCTGCATATCGATTGACCAGGATTTGTCGCCGACGATGTAGATGCCGTTCTCCACCCGGCCGACCAGATCATCGGTGGACAGATCGTCGGTGCCGGGCTGCAGCGACACGTTGGCCATCCGCTGGATCGGCACGTGATGCGGCGAATCGGCATACGAGCAACCATTGGACCGTGGCTGTCCCAGCCGGGGCGCGAACACCCGGTCGAGCTGGTAGCCGACAAAGATGCCGTCACGCACCAGGTCCCAGCTTTGCGCGGCAACGCCCTCGTCGTCGTAACCGATAGTGGCCAACCCGTATTCGACGGTGCGGTCAGCGGTCACGTTCATCACCGGCGAGCCGTAGCGCATCGTGCCTAGTTTGTCCGGCGTGGCGAACGACGTTCCGGCGTAGGCGGCCTCGTAGCCGATCGCGCGGTCGTATTCGGTTGCGTGGCCGATGGATTCGTGAATGGTCAGCCACAAGTTGCTGGGGTCGATCACCAGGTCGGTCGGACCCGGACTCACACTGGGCGACTTCACCTTCTCGGCCAGCAGCGCCGGTAGCTGCGCGAGCTCGTCGGTCCAATTCCACACCTCGTCGCCGACCAATGCCTCCCAGCCGCGCCCCATCGGCGGCACCAGGGTGCGCATCGAGTCGAAACTGCCCGCCGCCGCGTCGACGGTCACCGCCTCCAGCGACGGCATCACCCGCACCCGCTGCTGGGTGATCGCCGACCCGAACGTGTCGGCGTAGAACGTCTGTTCCTTGACCGCGGTCAGGCCGGCCGAGACGTGGTCGATGCCGTCGGCGCTCAGCAGCCGCCCGGAGTACTCCTCGAGCACGCCGATCTTGTCCGCCGCGGGGACCTCGAACGGGTCGATCCGATAGTTCGAGACCCAGGTGACGTCGGCGTACGCCGGCTCGGGCGCCAGCTCGACGCGCTCGGAGTTCAGCACTGCCAGCGTGGTGGCCACATGAACGGCGCGACGCGCGGTGTCGGCCGCGATCGACGGCGCCAGCTCGGCGTGCGACGCGAATCCCCAGGTGCCGTCGACAATGACCCGCACCGCCAGGCCGACCTCGCGGCTGATCACCGAGGTTTCGAGCTCACCGTCGCGCAGTTGGATGATCTCGGTGTTGATGCGGTGAATTCGCAGGTCCGCGTAGCTGGCCCCGGCCGTGGTTGCCGCCGACAAGGCGGCCTCGGCGAGCTCGTGTCGCGGCAGGCCCAGGAAGTCGGCATCGATCCCCCGATTCGGTGTCACGGCTCCACCGTAACGACAGTGCTCTCCAAACACCTGCAGGCCCGCTTTAATTAGCTGCATGCCCGGCCCAGCAAGCAGCAGTAAGGCGCGATCCACCGCGCTGGCCTACGGGCTGCTGGCGCCCAGTCTGTTCGGTGTTGTCACCTTCTTGCTGCTACCCATCCTGGTGGTGATTTGGCTCAGCCTGTACCGGTGGGATCTGCTGGGTCCGCTGCGCTTTGTGGGTCTGGACAACTGGCGCTCGGTGCTGGCTGACTCCGACTTCGGCAATTCACTGATCGTCACGGCGATCTTCGTGGCGATCGTGGTTCCGACGCAGACTGTGCTGGGACTGGCAGCCGCGTCCATGCTGGCCCGCCTGCTGCCGGGCACCGGCTTTTTCCGCACCGTGTTTGTGCTGCCGTGGATTTGTGCGCCGCTGGCGATCGCCGTGTTGTGGCGCTGGATCCTGGCTCCCACCGACGGCGCGATCGCGACGCTGCTGGGGCATAGCATCGAGTGGCTGTCGGATCCCACCTTCGCGCTGCCACTGGTGTCGGCGGTCGTCATCTGGATGAACGTGGGCTATAACTCGTTGTCCTTTCTGGCCGGTCTGCTTGCCATTCCGAACGAGATCCACGCCGCCGCGCGCACCGACGGCGCCAATGCCTGGCAACGGTTCTGGCGCATCACGCTGCCGATGCTGCGCCCGACGATGTTTTTCGTGCTGGTAACTGGGATCGTCAGCACCGCGCAGGTTTTCGACACCGTGTACGCCTTGACCGACGGCGGGCCGGGCGGTAGCACCGACCTGGTGGCCCACCGCATCTACGCCGAGGCGTTCGGTTCGGCGGCCATCGGCCGGGCATCGGTGATGGCGGTGGTGCTGTTTGTGATCCTGGTCGGCATCACCATCGTTCAGCATCTGTACTTCCGCCGGCGGATCACCTATGACCTCGTCTAGCCGTGTCGCGAACGCGACGATCTACACCGGCCTGGCGGTCGGTGCGCTGATCACGTTGCTGCCCTTCGCGCTTGGCCTACTGACGTCGTTCACCTCGGCACAGCAGTTCGCGACGGGTTCGCCGCTGCAACTGCCAAACCCGCCCACCCTGTCCAACTACGGCGACCTGGCCGGTGCCGGGTTCGGCCGCGCGGCCGCGGTGACGGCGTTGATGACGGCGGTCATCCTGGTGGGCCAAATGACCTTCTCGGTGCTGGCGGGCTACGCGTTTGCCCGCCTGGACTTCGCGGGCCGCGACGCGTTGTTCTGGGTCTACATCGCGACGTTGATGGTGCCCGGGACGGTCACCGTGGTGCCGATGTATCTGATGATGGCCGAGGCTGGGCTGCGCAATACGTTCTGGGCATTGGTGCTGCCATTCATGTTCGGTTCCCCATACGCGATCTTCTTGCTGCGCGAGCACTTTCGCCAGATCCCCAATGACTTGATCAATGCCGCGCGCCTCGACGGCGCCAACACCCTGGACGTGATCGCGCATGTGGTCGTTCCGTCCAGCCGGCCGGTGCTGGCGACGCTGACGCTGATCACCGTGGTTTCGCAATGGAACAACTTCATGTGGCCGTTAGTGATCACCAGCGGTCACAAGTGGCGGGTGCTCACCGTAGCGACGGCCGAACTGCAGTCCCGCTTCAACTCGCAATGGACGTTGGTGATGGCGGCGACCACGATCGCGATCGTTCCGCTGGCCCTGCTGTTCATCGCATCCCAGCAACACATCGTCGCCTCGATCGTCCTCTCGGGTGTCAAGTGAGCCGGCCCCTTTCTTCCACACTGTCCGCCGGCGCGCTGGGATTGGTCGCGGTGCTGTTGGCCACGATCGCCGTGCTGCTCAACTACTCCGGCGAACCGCATGGCAACAAAATCGTTGTGCGGGTGCGGGTTTGGGACGTTCCAATCGCCGAGGCCTACCGGGAGTCGTTCGCGGCGTTTCACCGTACGCATCCCGACATCGAGGTACGCGTCGATCTGGTGGCCTACTCGACGTACTTCAACACGCTGCGCACCGACGTCGCGGGCGGCAGCGCCGACGACATCTTCTGGCTCTCCAACGCCTACCTCGCCGGCTACGCCGACAATGGCCGACTACTGGACGTCCGAAAAACCCTGAGCCCCGAAGAGATTTCGGATTGGGAACCGGCGGTGGTGGACCAGTTCACCCGCGGCGAAGCGCTGTGGGGAGTGCCGCAGCTGACCGACGCCGGCATCGCCGTGTACTACAACGCCGACCTCCTCTCCGTCGCCGGCATCGGCCACGCGCAGCTGGACTCGCTGCGCTGGGACCCAAATGGCGACGACACGTTGCGCCCGCTCGCGGCCCGGCTCACCGTCGACGTCAATGCAAATACTGCGGGCACAGCGGGTTTCGACCCCAGCCGGATTCGGCAGTGGGGCTACAACGCGGCCAACGACGCGCAGGCGATCTACCTCAACTACATCGGCTCGGCGGGCGGCGTGTTCCAGCGCGGCGACGAGTTCGCGTTTGATAACCCCCGCGCAGCGGCGGCCTTCCGCTACTTGGTCGGCCTGATCAACGACGACCACGTCGCGCCACCGGCGTCGGACACCAACGGCAACGGCGACTTCTCCCACAACCAGTTCCTGGCCGGCCGGATGGCGCTGTTCCAGTCCGGCACCTACAACCTGGCGTCGATAGCCCGCGATGCCCGATTCCGCTGGGGCGTCGCGATGCTGCCGATCGGTCCCGCGGGCCGGATCAGCGTCACCAACGGCATTGCCGCGGCCGGCAATTCGGCCACCAAGCATCCCGACGCGGTGCATCAGGTATTGGCATGGATGGGCAGCAATGAGGGCAATGCCTATCTGGGTGCGCAGGGCGCGGCGATCCCGGCGGTGCTCTCAGCCCAGCAGGTCTACTTCAATTACTGGGCGGAACGCGGCGTCGATGTCACACCCTTCTTCGCCGTCCTGGAGGGCCCGCGCATCCCGGCCCCGGGCGGCGCCGGCTTCGCCGCGGGAAACACGGCACTGCAAGGCTATTTCGACGAGATGTTCCTTGGCCGCGGCGATGTCGCGACCACGCTCAGGCAGGCGCAGGCCGCGGCCAATGCGGCCGCTCGCCGTTAAGCAGCGTTGTTGAGTGCGCTGTGGTGACGGCTCCACACGAAGTAGAAGATCAGCGCGAGCAAGATCCAGCCGCTGAACGCGATCCAGGTGTACCAGTGCAGACTGAGGAGGATGTACCCGCAAGCCAACACCGAAAGCACCGGTGTCACCGGGTAACCGGGCACCTTGAATGCGCGCGGCAGGTCCGGCTCGCGCACCCGCAGGATGATCACCCCGATCGCGACGACGATGAACGCGGTGAGCGTACCGACGGACACCATGTCCGCCAGCTTGTCGAGCGGGACGAATCCAGCCAACGTCCCCGCGGCAATCGCGACGATGACCGTGTTGCTCACCGGGGTCATCGTGCGCGGGTTCACCGACGCGAATCGCGTTGGTAGCAGCCCGTCGCGACCCATCGCGAACAGGATGCGGGTCTGACCGTACATCGTGATCAGCGTGACGGTGAAGATCGAGATCACCGCACCCACGCACAGAATCGTGCTGGCCCAGCCGTGGTGCGTCACTTTGTCGAGGATGGTGGCTAGCCCGGCATCCTCCTGCCCGGCGAAGTCCTGCCACGGCTGACTACCCAACGCGGCCAGCGCGACGAGCACGTAGACGGCAGTGACGATCGCCAGCGCCGCGATCAGCGCCCGCGGCATGTTCGTCTGCGGATCCTTCACCTCATCGCCCGCCGTCGATACCGCGTCCAGGCCGATGAACGAGAAGAAGATGGTGCCCGCCGCCGAACCGATGCCCGCCGCACCGAAGGGGGCAAAGTCTTTGAGCTGGTTGGAGTCGAAGGCGCTGAACGCGATGATCACGAACATCGCCAGCACCCCCAACTTGATCAGCACCATGATCGCGTTGACCCGCGCCGATTCACTGGCCCCGCGGATCAGCAACAGCGCGCACATAACGATCAGAATGACCGCCGGCAGATTCACGTAGCCGGGGTCGGAATCCCACGGTGCCGCCGATAACTCACGCGGCAGGTGGAATCCAAAAAGGTTGTGCAGCAGCTTGTTGACGTAACCGCTCCAGCCGACGGAGACGGCGGCCGTGGCCACCCCGTATTCCAGCAGCAGGCACGCCGCCACCGCCATCACGACGACCTCACCCAACGTGGTGTAGGCGTAGGAGTACGACGAACCCGAAATCGGTACAGCCGAAGCCAACTCGGCGTAGCAGATGGCCGCCAAACCGGCCGCGATCCCCGCAATGACAAAGGAGACGATCACGCTGGGTCCGGCTTCCGGCACCGCCTGCGACAGCACGAAGAAGATGCCGGTGCCGATCGTCGAGCCGACCCCGAACATCGTCAGCTCGAATACGCCGATGCTGCGTTCGAGGTGATCCGCGGCCCCGTACGCAACGGGTGCGCCAACCACCGGGCGGCGCCGCAGCATCTGTTGGATTAGGCTGATCGAGCTAACTGGCAAATCGCCCCCTATCGCTGGATCAGCTGATTATGCCCGCAATACGTCGGCGAACTGGTCGATCGCCCAGTCAATCTCCTGCTCGGTGATCACCAGCGGCGGCGCGAACCGCAGCGTCGACCCGTGGGTGTCTTTCACCAGCACACCGCGCCGCGCCAAACGCAGGCTGATTTCCTTGCCGGTGGCCAGCGTGGGTTCGATATCGACGCCGGCCCACAGGCCGAAGCCGCGCACCGCCAGCACCCCGTCGCCGATCAGGTCCCGCAGCCGCCGGTGCAGGTGAGCGCCCAATTCGGCCGAGCGGGCCTGGAATTCGCCGCGCGCCAGCATGGACACCACCGTGGTGCCGATCGCGGCGGCCAACGGGTTGCCGCCGAACGTCGAGCCGTGCGAGCCCGGATGCAGCACACCGAGAATGTCGCGGTCCGCGACGACGGCCGATAGCGGAACCACGCCGCCGCCCAGCGCCTTGCCCAGCAGGTAGACGTCTGGCACCACACCCCAGCGGTCGCAGGCGAACGTGTAGCCGGTGCGTGCGAGGCCCGACTGGATTTCGTCGGCGACCATCAGCACGTTGTTGTCGGTACACAGCGACCGGGCGGCCGGCAGGTAGTCGTCGGACGGCACGACGATGCCCGCCTCACCCTGGATAGGTTCGAGCAGTACCGCGACCGTGTTCTCGTCGATCGCGCCGGCCAGGGCCGCGGTGTCGCCGAACGGCACCGCACGGAAGCCCGGGGTGAACGGACCGAACCCGCCGCGTGCCGTCGGGTCCGACGAGAAGCTGACGATGCTGATTGTGCGGCCGTGGAAGTTGTTCTCGGCCACGACGATGTTGGCGCGGCCCTCGGGGACGCCCTTGACGTCGGCACCCCACTTGCGCGCAACCTTCAGGCCGCTCTCCACCGCTTCGGCGCCCGAGTTCATCGGCAACACCATGTCTTTGCCGCACAACTGCGCAAGCGCAGCGCAGAACGGTCCCAGATTGGCGGCGTGGAATGCCCGGCTGACCAGCGTGACCGTATCGAGTTGAGCATGCGCCGTCGCGGTGATCTCGGGATTGCGGTGGCCAAAGTTCACCGCCGAATACGCGGCCAGACAATCCAGGTAGCGCCGTCCGTCGACGTCGGTGATCCATGCACCCTCGGCGCTGGCCGCCACCACGGGCAGCGGCGAATAGTTATGCGCTGCATACTCATCGACGAGGGCGATCGCATCCTCGGTTCCGCTGGTGGTCACCGAAGTCTGGTCGTCGAGCATCGTCACGCAAACACCTCCAATGTGCAGCACTTAACTGAGCCGCCCCCCTTGAGCAGCTCGGAAAGATCGACGCCGACCGGCTGGAAGCCCGATTCCCGCAATTGGGTTGCGAAACCCGTTGCGGCGCAAGGATGTATGACATTCAGGCCGTCTGATACCACGTTGAGGCCCAGCACGTAGGCGTCCGCGCTCCCCACCACGATAGCGTCGGGGAACAGTGCGTGCAGCTGATCCTGTGCTGCCGTACTGAACGCCGGAGGGTAGAACGCGATCGTGTGGTCATCAAGGACGGCGAGTGCGGTGTCAAGGTGGTAGAACCGTGGGTCGACCAGCTCGAGCGAGACCACCGGCATGCGCAGCGCCGTCGAGATCTCAGCATGTGCGCGCCGGTCGGTGCGAAAGCCATAGCCCGCCAACACCATTTCGTCGACCATCAGCAGGTCGCCCTGTCCCTCGTTGACGTACCGGGTGGTGACAGGCCGATAGCCCATCGACGACATCCACTCGCCGTAGGCCGTCGCCTCACCGGCCCGCTGTTCGTAGCGGAATCGCGCGACGATCGCAACGTCGCCGGCAACGAATCCGCCGTTGGCGGCGTACACCATGTCCGGCAGCCCGGGTACAGGCTCGACGAGGTCGACGTGGTGGCCGAATCGCAGGTAGGTCCGCCGAAGGTTTTCCCACTGCGCTAGCGCAACCTCGACGTCGACCGGCGTGCCGACGTCCATCCAGGGGTTGATCGCGTATTCGACCGCGTAGAAGGCCGGCCGCGTCATCGCATATCGACGTGTCTGAGCTGTTCTTGACGGCTTGGGTGCGGCGTCTTGCCATGCTTCACGCCCAGCGCGAGGAGCCGGGTCGGCGACATAGTAATCCGTCATAGATCAACTGTATTTGCGCGCCTACGCACAATCAAAATTCGAATCTTGTGTGTCTATGCACGATTTATTGCGCTAGAGTGACGTATACTGCGATCTATTGCGTAAGGCTGAAACGAGGGGCGATGGACCGCCTGGACGAGACCGACGAACGCATCCTCAACGAGCTAACCGAGCATGCGCGGGCCACCTTCGCCAAGATTGGCGAGAAGGTGAATCTGTCCGCCCCGGCGGTGAAACGTCGCGTTGACCGCATGGTCGACAGCGGCGTGATCAGGGGGTTCACCACGATCGTCGACCGCAACGCCCTCGGCTGGAACACCGAAGCCTATGTACAGGTGTTCTGCCACGGCACGATCGCGCCCGATCAGCTGCGGGCGGCCTGGGTGCAGATGCCCGAGGTGGTCAGCGCGGCAATGGTGACCGGTACGTCCGACGCGATCCTGCATGTGCTGGCCCGCGACATGCGCCACTTGGAGTCGGCCCTCGAGCGCATACGGCAGAGTGCCGACATCGAACGCAGCGAAAGCACCGTGGTGCTGTCGAACCTCATTGACCGGATGCGGACCTAGCCCGGTTTAAAAGCCAGCGCCGCGACTCCGCTGGCGGCCGCCGAGTTGCGTAGGGCCATGGCTGGTTTCGTTCCGGGACCGAATTCGCCCGGGCCTGCTTCAGCTGTGTGCGCAAGTGCTGCCGAAGGTCGTGCAGACCGGGATCTGCCCAACGGTTGTCGGCTTCGATCGGGTCGGCGGTGAGGTCGTAGAGCTCCCACTGATCATCGAGTGGAGATGTCCGAAATGCCTCTCCCCCAATGCCATTGGCAGCCAGATGACGCACGCCCGGTTCGGTCCAGGTGCCCGGGTCGTCAAAGGTGCGCACCAGCTTCCACAGGTGCCCGGCGCCTGCTGCATCGTCGACCCGGACAACCAGGCCTTCGAAATTCGACGCGGTGTGAGCCGGAATTCGGATCCGCAGCGGTGCAGGAGGATTGACTGTTTGCTTTAGGCGTCGGCCCAGGCCCGACGCGCCACTGTCTCCTTCGAGCATGTTGTCGCGGGTCATCAGGTAGACGGCCCGGGTGTCGTCGGCGGGTGCGCCGTCGACGACCGGCATCAGATCGCGGCCCGGCAGCTCGTGGACCTCCGAGAACGACTGGGCCAGCGTGGCAGCGACTTCCGCGACGTCGACTCCCGCGGCACCGAGCAGCGTCGGGACCAGGTCGACATGCGAGGTCGGTGCCGTGACGGCGCGGGGCTGGGTCGTTCGCGTGCCGATGCGGGCGATGACGAACGGAACGCGGGTGGCCTCGTCATAGAGGTTGAACCATTTCTGGTGCAGTCCGCCGTGGGCGCCCAGTAGATCTCCGTGATCGGCGGTACGCACCAAAACTGCTTCAGCCGAACCATTTTCGGTGACGGCACGTCGGACGCGGTCGATCGGTGCGTCCACTTCGGCATGCAGTCGGTAATACAGATCGCGGTAGCGCTGCGCGCCACGCTGGTAGGTCCGGTCGATCGCGGGCGCCGGACCGTAACCGGAGTAGTAGGCCTCTCGGAACGCGATTTGGGCGGCCGGTTTGGTCGACAGGTCCTCGTCGGCAGTCGGTGCCGCAGCGACCGGCGGCGGGTCCAGCGGCGACGGCTTGACCGGGCCACGACGCGACCAGGTGGGGAACAGCACGATGTCGTGCGGGTTGACGAAGCTGGCGACAAGCAGGAACGGACGCAGCGCGGCTTGGTCGCCGGCGCGGCGGCGGGCGTAACGGTCGGTGAGCCAGGCCACGACACGGTCGGCGATCAGCGGGTCGCGGCGAATGCCGGCATTGCCCAACAGCGCGCCGTGCGGCTCCGGGCCGACCCAGCCGGAAAAGCCATACGGCCCGAGCGGATCCGCGTCGAGGTAGCGCTGCACCGCGACCGGGTCGACGACGCCGTCGTCGTCGTTGGTCGCCGGCGGGCGGTCGGTGTCCGGGTCGATCAGATCCGCGTGCGAGATGTGCCACTTGCCGTCGTAGTGCGTGTCGTATCCGGCGGCGCGGAACCAGTTGCCCAGGGTCGGCACCTCGTCGCGGCGAAGCCAGCGCATCCGGGAGTCTTCGGCCGTCTTGCCGATGCCGTCGGTCTGGGTAACCCCGTGTAAGTCTGGGTAGTGCCCGGTGAAGATCGTCGGGCGGCTGGGCACGCAGGCAAGCGAACCAGTGTAGTGCCGGCCGAAGCTGACACCGTGCTCATCGAACCATTTGCGCCCCAGCAGTATTCGATCACGCCATGCGAGTACGTCAGGCGTCTCGTAGGGCGGCACCGCACGTTCCTCGTCGGTCATCACGATGACGATGTCGGGACGATCAGACACGCGCGTTCTCCAATCGGTTCGCGAGCCCGGCGAGCATCGAGTCGGACTGTCGTGCGACGACGCGGCACACGACGCGTTCGGCAAGCTGCTGTGGTGGTCGAGACCCGATTTCGACCGTGGTGGTCAGGGTCACGACGGTCGAATCACCCGCGCTCGCCGCGA
This sequence comes from Mycobacterium montefiorense, assembly GCF_003112775.1. Classification (GTDB taxonomy): domain Bacteria; phylum Actinomycetota; class Actinomycetes; order Mycobacteriales; family Mycobacteriaceae; genus Mycobacterium; species Mycobacterium montefiorense. The sequence continues at coordinate 15,844 of NZ_BFCH01000027.1, forward strand.
GTGTCCAGCGGTTGGTCACCCGGCGCAGTAGGCGGGGCAGGCCCTCGATTTCGTAGGCGAGCGCGTGCGGCGGGTCGAACTCGATAATCCGCTCGACGAGGGTGTCACGGTTGACTTGGACTCGTCGGGTGGTACCGAGCGGCGCCCCGCCGGCACCAGAATTCAGGATGCATGAGTGATCGACGTTGTCGGCCCACGAAACGATTGCGCCGAAGTCCGCAAGGACATCCCAGACTTCTTGCCCGCGAGCCGCAATGATTCGAGTGCGCTGGATGTCGGCCACGCGCTCACGCTACGCGAAGAGCGCGGACCTGCTCACTTAATCGAGGCGATATGCAGGATTGTATCGATTGCCACCGAGGCAGCACCCGCAGTGACGAACAGACCGAGCGTCACCCAGTCCGCTAGTTTCGGCCGAGCCGGTGAGGCGGACAGCTGGCCCGCCCCGCCGCGGGCGGTGATTGCATCGCCCATCTCGTCAGCACGCCGCAACGTCACGACCATTGCCGTCGCGAGCAAGTCGATCACTTCACGGCCCTGCTGCCGGCGCCGGGCCTTGCGACTGCGCGGCTCCGCTGTGGGGCGGAGCCGGCGGGCCGCGTAGAGCACCTGGAATTCCTCGATCAACATCGGGAAGGCGCGCAGCGCGAGCGCCAAGGCTGCCGCCCACTCGTCGACCGGAATTCGGAATATCTTGGCCGGCCGGCCCAAAGTGGCTAGCGCGGGGCCGATTTCGGCGACATTGGTCGTCCAGGACACCAACGCTCCGAGCGCCAACAGCAGAATCGTCAGTGCAGTCATCCGCAGGAAGTGCAGCGAGCCACCGAGTCCGACGTGCAAGCCGCCCACCGAGAGCACCGGGCTGCCACCGGCGACCGCGGCCGTCACAAAGCCCAGCCCGATCACGACCCACATCCAGCGCGGTACCGACGGCATCGCTCCGCGCGGAATATGCGCGAGCCACAATGCCGCGACCACCAGGCCCCCCGAGTAATCCGATGCTCACCCAACCCGGGTAGAACGTCAGCAGCACCGCGACGCCGGTCACCACGAGTAGCTTTGTGCCGGCCCACAACTGGTGGATAACGGAGTTGCCGGGCACCGGAACCAGCAGCACGACCGGCCGGGATGGGCGTCGGGTCCGGCCTTTGGCTTCGGCCGGTGACACCATGTCGGTCATGCCACACCACCGGTCGAGGTCGACACCGTGTCGAGCACGCCGTTGCGTAGATGCAGGGTGCGCGGGCAGACACCTTCAAGCCCGATGCCGTCGTGCGAGATGACCACCAGCGTCAGACCCTGCTCGCGGCGCAAGCGCTCCAGCAGCCGTAGCAAGCCGTGCTGGCTGACGATGTCCAATCCCGCCAGCGGCTCGTCAAGAATCAATGCTCGCGGCGAACGCGCCAGCAGCCCGGCGAGCACCACACGGCGCATTTGGCCACCGCTGAGCTGGTCGATGCGCCGTTTGGCCAACGACGGTTGCAGCCCAACCAGGCCCAGGGCTGCCGCGACCCGGTCTTCGTCGTCGGGCGAAAAACCTGCTGCGGAAGCCACTTCCAGGTTGACGCGGCTGCGTATCAATTGCAGCCGGGCACCCTGAAAGGAGAACGCGACCTCGCCGACGTGCTCGTGCGTGGGCTCGCCGTCGATCAGGCAGGCGCCACTGGTGGGGACGGTCAAGCCCGCCATGATCCACCCCAGCGTCGATTTACCCGAGCCGTTGTGGCCGTATATCAAGACCCCGTCACCCGGCTCCGCGACAAAGCTGATGTCGCGCAACGCAGGCTTGGCCCACGGTGTGCCACTGGCATATTCGTGTCCGACGCCGACGAGTTCGATCGTGCCGGCGTCGCGCCGCTTGCCCGTTACGCCGGCCGGCGCCGATGCATCCACGATCTCGACCGCAGCCTTGTTATCGGATGAATCACTGAGATTGATTGCCCTGTCGGCGGATGCGGCCTCGTTGTCGAAGTGAGTGATGTGCACCAGGGCGGCGCGGTGCCGCTTGGTGAGACCCGACAGGACGCCCAACAGGGTGTCGCGGCCCTCCTGATCGATCATCGAGGTGACCTCGTCAGCGATCAGCAGCGCCGGTTCGCGAGCCAGTGCCGCGGCGAGCGCCAGGCGCTGCAATTCCCCGCCCGACAGGCTCGCGGTGTCACGATCGGCGAGATCCTCCAAGCCGACCTCACTGAGCAGCCGGTTCACATCGACGCGCGCGTCCGGGGGTAAGCCCCACACCACATCGTCGGCGACCCGGGTGCCCAGCACCTGACTCTTCGGATGCTGCAAGACAAGAGCCGTACCGCCAAGCTCGCCCAAACCCACTGCGCCGGGGCGTTGCACGCGGCCCGATGTCGGTTGCCGGCCGGCCAGAACCAGCATCAACGTCGTCTTCCCGGAACCGTTGGCACCGGTGACCGCGATGTGTTCCCCGGCGCGAACTTCGAGGCTGACCTCGCGCAGCGCGTCTTGACCGGCTTTCGGATAGCGGAATCGAACGTTGTCCAATCGCACCGGCACCGGACCGATCTGGCCGTCGGAAACCCCGTCGGTGTCAGGAGGATCCAATTTGTGGACATCGGGGATGTCGCCGATCCGCTCCAACAGGCGAGACAGTGCCGACCAGCCAATCAGCGTCACGATGACGACCACGAACATCAGGTAGGGCAGCAGCAGCCACGGCCAGTAATGCAGCCCGTTGGCGACGAACCGCTGCATGGCCGCGGCGACATCCGGTAGGTGGATCCAGCGCAGGAACGCGGCGAAGCCGTCAACGTCCGCGGTCAGTACTCCAAAGATCAACTGCCGCAACCGGGTCAGCACCGCAAACACGCCAACCCATACCGCGCCCCAGATCGCTCCGGCGATCAGCGACGCGAAGATCACCGTGGTAACGCCGCGGCCTTTGCGTTTGACGATCCCGCATATCCCGCCGACCCAGGCGGCGTCGATGACCATCGCGGAACTGCCCATCCCCGAGATCAGGAAGGCAATAATCGTCGCAGCAATGGTCGCGGCGATCAGAACGCGTGGTCGGTAGCGGTACGCCAGCAGCCCCATCGGTACCGTGCCGAGCACCCCCAGCCCCTGGGCAAACGGAATGATTGCGGTCACTGCACAGAGCGCCCCCATCACCGCGGCCTGAGCTAATTCGTTCGGCTGCAACGGTCCACCCGTGTGAAACGGTAGTGGGCGCGAGGTCACTTTCTCGATTGTGCCAGGTTGAAATTGGATCCGTGCTCAACGAGTGCTGGCCACTGGTCTTTGCTGGATCCCGGCGGTAGGTGTCCGCGATTGGTCTCCCATAGCAAAGCTATGCAACCATGTATATATGGACAAAGTCGTCGACAGCGCAAACGTCGCGCTTCAGCAGGGATTAGGGGCGGACCTGCTCGCCGTGGTCGCGCGGCTAAACCGACTGGCCACCCAGCGCATCCAGATGCCCTTGCCGTCGGCACAGGCCAGGCTGCTCGCGACCATCGAAGTGCACGGAGAAGCCCGCATCGGCGACCTCGCCGCCGTCGACCACTGCTCTCAACCGACGATGACCACGCAGGTGCGTCGGCTCGAGGACGCCGGCCTGGTGAGCCGCACTGTCGACCCCGGCGACGCGCGGGCGGTCCGGATCCGGATCACACCCGACGGAAGACGCACCCTGAATGCCGTTCGGGCCGATCGCGCCGCCGCGATCGAACCGCAATTGGCCATGCTGGAGCCCACGGACCGCCAGGTGCTGGCAGAAGCGGTCCAGGTGTTGCGCCGGCTGCTCGACAACGCCGCAGCGACACCGCGCCGCAACACGCTGTGACCCGCCCACACCCCTTGCGGGTCGACCAGCGCCAGCGGGTAGACACTTAGTCGGTGGCTTCCGCGTTCCCAGCCTCACCACTCACCGTTTTCGTCGGATCGGTGAAGTACGTCTTCGCCCCGGGCCGCGACGTGATCGTGGCGTACGGCGACTGGTGCGACATCCCGCTGGACCGCTTGGGCTTCGCCGCCCCGCCCCCGCCGATTCCGCAGCCCGATCTGCTGCTGCGCTTCGCGGGCACGCGTTGGGTTGCCGTCGATAGAAGCCGCACCGGCATCTTCGTCGACGGCGTCCGGGTTCCGACGCTCGACATTCGCGACGGCCAGACGATCGCATTGGGTGATCCGCAGCGCGGGCCGCGGCTGGTTTTCCGTATTGGCCCCCCGCAGCACGCGCCTTATGCACCACCACCGCCCAAGCAGCCGC
>NZ_BFCH01000027.1:20100-69233 GCF_003112775.1 Mycobacterium montefiorense
CCGATGCCACCACCTGCGCCTGCGCAGGTCCCAACCGAGCGGGGCACCCAGCGCATGCGGATCGCCCCCTCGCGACAACCGACGGCCGAGCGCCCGATCCCACCGATGGCGCCGCCGCCGGTGGGTCCGCCCCCGACGCCGCCCGCGCCATTCGAGTCGCCGCCACCGGCGGAACAGGGAGACGAACAGCCCAAAAGCCGCGGCCTGATCGAGCGGGTGACCGACGCGACACGCAAACTGCGGGCGAGTCGCCCCAGCGTCCGCACCGAAGAGCCCAACACGACCTATCGGCTGCCGCTCAAGGCCGCGGCACGCACGGTCGGCGTCGACGCGTACCGGCTGGGACTCACCGCAGACGGGCGCGAACTACTCAGGGATATCTCGTTCACGGCGCGGCCGGGCACGCTGACCGCGGTCGCCGGCCCGTCGGCCGCCCGCAACTCGACGCTGCTCGGGGTGCTCGCCGGCACCAAGGGACCCAGCACCGGGCTGGTTGCTGTCGACAGCCACGACGTGTACGCCGAACCCGAATCCATGCGCACCCGTATCGGAATCGTGCCGCGAGAGGACCGAATTCACCGCCGGCTGACCGTCGAACAGGCGCTCAGTTACACCGCGGAACTGCGGCTGCCACCAGACACCTCCGGTGAGCACCGGCAGCGAGTGGTCGACCAGGTTCTCGAAGAACTCGAGCTGACTGCGCACCGCAAGACTCGGATCGGCAAACTATCGCCGGAGCTGAGCCGATGCGCATCGGTGGCGATCGAACTAATCACCAGACCCACGCTGCTGGTGGTCGACGAGCCGAGCGCCGGCCTGGATGCGACGCAGGAAGCGCACGTGATGTCGGTGCTGCGACGCCAGGCCGACCTCGGCTGTGTCGTCGTGCTGGCAACCACATCGCTGACCCACCTCGACATGTGCGACCAGGTATTGCTGCTCACGCCCGCCGGGACCATGGCCTTCGCCGGAGCTCCCCAGCAGATCGAGTCCGCGATGGGCACCGCCCACTGGGCGGAAGTTCTCGCGCGGATTAATGCCGATCCCGACGGTGCGCACCGCACGTTCAGCGCCCGGCAACAGGCACAAGGCCCGCCGGAACCGTCCGAGCTTTCCGAACCGTGGCCGCCGCCGCTAACGCTCACGATGACCCGGCAAGGCTGGTTGGTGGCGCGTCGGCAAGTACGGCTGCTGGTCGCCGATCCCGTCTACGCTCTGTTCCTGATCGCGCTGCCGTTTGCATTGGCGGCGTTAACTCTTTTGATTCCAGGTGATTCCGGCCTAGCCCGCCCCGGTGCACGCAGCCACAATCCGCACGAAGCCGTCGAGATTCTGGCGGCGCTGAACATCACCGCGGTGATCCTGGGTACCGCGCTGACCGTTCGCGAGCTGGTTGGCGAGCGACGCGTCTTTCGCCGCGAGCAAGCAGTCGGGCTTTCCACGTCCGCCTATCTGGCGGCCAAGATCCTCGTCTTCAGCGTCGCCGCGGCCATCCTGGCCGCCATCGCGTTCACCATCGTCATCGCCGACATGGGCAGGCCCGTGCACGGTGCCGTCTTACTAGAGAACGCCACCGCCGAGCTGTATATGAGCGTGGCGCTGACGGCCATCGTCTCGGCGATCGTCGGACTGGCACTGTCGACGGTGGGCAAGTCGCTGCGAAACGTTGTGCCACTGGTGGTGCCGGTGATCCTGGCGTCGCTGCTGTTCGCCGGCGGCCTGATCACGCTGGTGGGCACCTGGGGCTACGACCAGATCTCCTGGTTCATCCCGGCGCAGTGGGGCTTCGCGGCCTCAGCCTCGACCGTCGACCTACACCGGGTCGACACCCAGGCCACCGAGATCTTGACGTGGACCCACTACGCGGGCTGGTGGATGTTCGACATGACCGTGCTCGCCGTCTTCGGCGCGGCGTGGGCCGGTTTTGTCCGATTCCGGCTTCGGCCGCCCATCCGCGAAATTCGCAAGCGGCCACTACATCGCGAACAGCAGGAAGGCAGTGACCTTCCTCGGTGAGAAGTCGTTGTCGCTGACCAACACCACGGATTGACGGCCATCGGCCAACTTCGGTCCCAGCGTTATGCCTTCGATGTTGCCCAGTGGCGAGAGCCCCGGCATCGTGTTCATGTCGACGGCCAAGGATTTGGCCATCGGCGTCACCGCGACGCCGATGATCGACGGCATGTTCAATACGTTTGTGGCGGAGCCGATTTCGACACGATAAACCCGGATCTCCGGTGGCACGGCGATGGTCCGTTCCAGTACCAGGAACGCCGTGTCCGACAGCGCGACCAGATCCGAGACGCCGTTCTCGTCGACGGGCGGTGTGGGCGCGTCCATCGGATACGCGTATTGGGCGGTAGGCGTTCCGGTGGCGACGTCGAATTTGGTGAACCGGGTCAGGACCCGGTGCCCGTCGCCGGTCTCGGGTCCGTCGTTGTAGCCCGGTTCTTCCATTGCGGCGAACAGTGATTGGCCGTCGGGCGTCAGTGTCACCCCCTCCAGCGCCCGGTTACTCCGCGGTCCGGTCTGTTGCGCGGACACGGCCAGATTGGGCGGCAAGGTGAACTGGCCCAGATAACCGCCGTCGAGTGCCGCGGTCCTGATCCACGGGTCCAGCAGCACCGGGCCTTCGGGCAACCGCTCACCCTCTGAACTCCAATAGAGCCGTTGGCGGATGGGATCAAAGGCGATGCCCTCGGGGTCGGGAGGCACCACCGGTGGCGTGGTGCTCAACATCAATGGCCGAAACGGCTGACCCGACTGGTCCAGAAACGGGTGGATGCCAGTGATGGCGGCACGGTTAATTCCCTTGTCCGACAAGGACAATTGCGCGGTGTAGAACCGAGCGGGACTTTTCTCCGAGCGGTCGTCGCTGATCACGTAATAGAGCTGGCGTCCCGCGTCGTAGCTGATCGCCGACAACCCGCCGACCACCGTGTCCGCGAAGGTGGCGCCAAACGCGAGCTGCGCCTGACCGAGATAAGCCAGCACTGGTCGCGGCGTGTTCGACGGCGCCGGCGGGGGCGCCGAGTCGCAGCCGGCGAGCAGCCAGCCAAGGCACAGCACCGCCAGCGCCGGCAACCTGCCCAGCGCCGACGTCACATCGCCGCCGCGACGAGCAGACCGAGCAGATAGGTGGCCGCGACGGCGACCCCGCCGAACAACAGCTGCCGGCCCGCGGCCCACCACACCGGTTTGCGGGTATACCGAGCGGTCAGGCCGCCGGCGATCAGCAGACCGACCCCGCCGCATGCCAGGCCCAGCGCCAGGAATCCATATCCGAGCAGGTAAGGGATCAAGGGAACGACGGCGCCGATCGCGAACATGAAAAAAGACGCGAACGCGGCCAGCCGCGGCGAGGGCTTCTCGCTGGGATCCAGACCGATCTCCTGCACGAGATGGAAGTTGACCGCCCGGTTCTCGTCCCGGTGGATCTCGTCGGTCGCCGTCTCGGCCGTCTTTTTGCTCATGCCCATGTCGACGAGCATGTCGACGAGTTCGGCCCGCTCGGCGCTCGGGTGGCGGCGCAGGGCGCGGCGTTCCACGTGGGCCTCGGAGTCGATCTGCTCGTTCGAAGTGGTCACCGACGAGTATTCGCCCAGTGCCATGGAGAACGCGCCGGCGAGCAGGCCGGCGATGCCGCTGACCAGGGTGGTGTGGGCGCTTTCGCCGGCGGCCACCCCGGCGATCAGGGCGGTGTTGCTGACCAGGCCGTCCATGGCGCCGAAGGTGGCAGCTCGCAGCCAGCCTCCGCTGACATCGGGGTGGGTGTGACCGACGTCGTACGCCGGGTTCGGAGATGAGGTGTCGGGCTGTGACATGTCGCCATCTAATCGCGATCCGGTCGCGTGCGCACCGACCTTCCCCACAGCGCCACCACTGGTTATTCCCGCGACGCGGACGGCAGGTTACCGTCGGGTATGGCGCCTGACACGACGAACACTGCGGAATATCTGCGCAACGCCTTGGACGGGCGTTGGCGCGACGTGAAGAACCGGATGCGGGCCGCGATGACCGAGGACCTATTCCGCCCGCACTACACCCCGAACACGGTGATCGCACGCACCAAGGTTGCCGAGCAAATGCGGATCATGGCCGCGTTCGGTGCCGCCGCCGACTCGTTCCGCAAGGAACACGGCGGCACCGGCGACGTGGGCGCGGCGGTCACGATGATCGAGATGCTGGCGATGTCGGATCTATCGCTGATGGTGAAGGCCGGCGTGCAGTGGGGGCTGTTCGGCGGCGCCGTGGAGAACCTGGGCACCGAGCGCCACCACGAGACCTACGTGCCCAAAATCATCAGCCTCGAGTTGCGCGGCTGTTTCGCGATGACCGAAACCGGGCACGGCAGCGACGTCCAGTCGCTGGAGACCACCGCGACCTACGACCCCGAGACCGAAGAGTTCATCGTCGACTCCCCGACCCCGTCCGCCCGCAAGGACTACATCGGGGGCGCCGCCGAAACCGCAACCATGGCATCGGTTTTCGCACAACTGATCACCACCAAAGACGGCAAGCCGGTCAATCACGGCGTGCACTGCGTCTTGGTACCGATCCGCGACGCCGACGGTAACGACCTGCCCGGCGTGACGACGTCGGACTGCGACTACAAGGGCGGCCTGCCCGGTGTCGACAACGGTCGCATCATGTTCGACCACGTTCGCGTACCGCGCGAAAATCTGCTGAACAAGTACGGTGACGTCGCAGCCGACGGTAGCTACAGTTCGCCGATCGACAATGCCAACCGCCGGTTCTTCACGATGCTCGGCACCCTGATCCGCGGCCGGGTCACGGTCGGCGGTAGCGCGGGCAACGCCGCACGCGTCGCGCTGGATATCGCCACTCGATATGCCTTGCAGCGCAGGCAGTTCAGCGCGCCTGATGACGAAGATAGTGAAGTGCTGATTATGGACTACCTGGTGCATCAGCGGCGGCTGTTCCCGTTGATAGCCAAGTCCTACGCGCTGCAGTTCGCGCAGAATGAGCTGGTGGCCAAGTGTCACGACCTGCAGACGTCGGACTTCCCCGACGCCGAGGAACAGCGTGAGCTGGAATCACGGGCCGCCGGCCTGAAGGCGGCCAACACCTGGCACGCTTCGAAGGCCATTCAGGAAGCCCGGGAAGCATGCGGCGGCGCCGGCTACATGGCCGAGAACCGGTTGATCGCACTGCGAGCCGACACCGACGTGTTCACCACCTTCGAGGGTGACAATCACGTGCTGACCCAGCTGGTAGCCAAGGAGCTGTTGACCGCCTACGCCGACGACATCAAGAGTATGAGTCCGGTCGACTGGGTATGGTTTGCCGCCAACACCGTCGGCGATCGGGTAATGAAACGGACTGCGGCCGAGGCGATTATGCAAAGGATCGTCGACGCCCGTCAGGACAGCGAAGAAGAGGGCAGCCTGTTCAACCGCGGTACCCAGGTGAACATGTTCGAAGCACGCGAGGAATACCTGCTGTCCTCGGTCGCGCGGCGCCTACAGGGCAAGTCAAAGGAGATGTCGGCGTTCGACGCATTCAATGCGGTGCAGGACCACGTGCTGCACACCGCCAGCGCGCACATCGACCGGGTCGTGCTGGAAGCGTTCGTCGCCGGCATCGACGCGTGCGAAAATGCCGAAGCCCGTGAGCTGTTGGAGATCATCTGCGACCTGTACGCGCTGTCGGTGATCGAAGAGGACAAGGCCTGGTACATCGAGCACGGATATCTGTCCACCGGGCGGGCTAAGGCGGTCACCCGCGGAATCAACGACCGGTGCCGGGCGCTACGCCCGCACGCCGAGACCCTGGTCGACGGCTTCGGCATCCCGGAGCCGTTACGCCACGCCGAGATGCTGCACCCGGAAAATCTGACCGACTCCGACTGAGACTGAATCGCGGTCGGCTCAACCGGCTCCGACAGCCTGTTGGGCAGAAGTGCTCAACGGTCGGCGTACGTACCTGACCCACGTCAGCACGGCGGCAAAGACGTAGAAGGACAGGAAGATCCAGAACGCCGACGTCATGGTGCCGGTGCTGACATAGGACTGCCGCAGTGCCACGTTGATGCCGACGCCACCCAACGACCCAAAGCCGGCGACGAATCCGATGACGACACCCGAGATCAGGCGCGACCACTGCCGCTGTTCGGCTTCGCTCATATGCAATGTCTGGCTGCACGTTTCGAAAACCGTCGGGACCATCTTGTAGACCGATCCGTTGCCCAGCCCGGCCAAGGTGAACAAGGCGATGAAGCAGGCTACGTAACCGGCCATCGCCGAGCCGCTGACCGGACCCGCGTGCGGATCCTCGAGGGTGCCAACGGTGATCAACATCGCGGCGGACAGAATCATCGCGACGAAGACCGCGCACGTGACGCGTCCGCCGCCTATCCGGTCGGCCAGCCGGCCGCCGTACACGCGGGCCAGCGCGGCGAGCAACGGTCCGATGAAGGCTAATTCGGCGGCGTGCAGCGAGGCCTGGGAGGTGGCTTGTCCGCCGGCCACGAAACTGGTCTGCAGTACCTGAGCGAATGCGAACGAGAATCCGATGAACGAGCCGAAGGTCCCGAGGTAGAGCAGCGAGAGTAGCCAGGTGTCACGAGTGGAGACCACCGCGGACAGGATCGAGCGCAGCCGGCTCGGTTCCACTCGGTGCTGGGCGACGTTGTTCATAAAGAAGGTGGCGCCCACGCCCGCGGTGATCAACAAGACCAGATACAGGCCGCACACCCAGTACGGCTGCCGGTCGCCCGCGATGGCGATAACCACCAGTCCAGCGATTTGAATCATCGGCACCCCGAGATTGCCGATCCCACCGGCAATCCCCAGCGCCGCGCCTTTGAGTCGGTGCGGATAGAAAGAGTTGGCGTTGCTCGCCGAGGCCGCGAAGTTACCGCCGCCCATGCCCGACAGCGCCGCGCACACCAGGTAAGGCCACAGCGGCAGACCCGGATGAGCCAGCAACACCATCGCGCCGATCACCGGAATCACCAGCACGAACGCCGAGAACACCGCCAGGTTGCGGCCGCCGAATATTGCGGTGGCCACGGCATACGTCGGGCGCAGACACGCCCCGACCAAGGTGGCGGTCATGCCGAGCAGCAGCTTGTCGCCGGCAGAGAAGCCGTAGACCTCCCTGGGCATGAACAGTGCCATCACCGGCCACAGCGCCCAGATCGCGTAACCGAGATGCACGATGACGGCAGACCAGAACAGGTTGCGTCGCGCGATGGCGTTGCCACCCGCCTCCCAGGCCACCAGGTCTTCTGCGTCCCAATGGGACAGGTGACGAGATCTACCCACTCGTTTGACCATTCGAAGGATGTTGACTCGCCAATTGACTTGCAGGACGGCTGCTGCCGTCGATGAGGCGCGCGGCAATCCTTCGCCGTGCAGCAGCACCTGCGGTCCCATCACTCTCCTCACATCCGGGCGCTACACCGGCCTTCCAGGGTGCCAGGCCGGCAGGCGGGTAGCTGACATTGTCGGCCCGAAATTCCTGGTGAATTCCTGAAAAAATACTGGATGCATGCTCCGGGCCGGGCACTGCAATCGCTTCGATACCGAGACCGAATACGGCGAAATATCGGAACATTATGTGCGATAAACCTATTGGTGCGGAATCTTGCCGAGTGCCTGCAGCTTGCCGTCCGGCCCGATCTGGAACTTGACCGTCCCGATTCCCTTGGGACAGCAGGGTTCTTCGTTGCCCACCTGCCATTGATACTGCACCGTGACCACATCGTCGCCCGCGGGCAGCACGGTGATGTAGGGCTTGGGTTTTGGCGTCGGCGTGCCCAACGACCGGTTGTGGTCGAAGAATACGAGCTGCTGGGGAGTCGACTCGCTCGCGATGGTCGGAATCACCTGCACCCAGTACAACCTGCACTTCTTGGCGTGTCCGCGGGCGATCTCAACCCAGCTCGAGCCCGCAATCTCGACCGGAATCGACGCGATCGCCTGGCGCACCGTGTCGGCGCTCGGCCCGTCGGAATCTTTGCAGGTATCGGCCCGCGACGCCGCCGGTGTCGGGGGCTTTCCTCCGCAAGCCGCGGCCAACAAAACCAGAAAAATCACAAAGTGACGATGCACATTGTGAGCTTAGCGAAGACTGTGAATGTCCCATTTGTTTCGTCGGAACACCTGTTCTGATAGGGAATTTCGAAAGACCCGCGGGTAATCTGGCCTCAATCGCAGATCGATGCTGACCTGCGGTTACACGCTTGGCGACGGGCTTTTCCAGACACTTCACATATCAGTCTGGATCCGGTGAGAGGAAGCCGTAAAACGGCCGAAACATCGGACGCCCGACGCCGAAACATCCTTGTCGCACGATTTAGCGGATAGACCCTTGCGCGCTCGAAAGGAGGGAAGTAAGCGTGACTGCGGAGCACGGTCAGGACACCGTGAACAGCATGTGCGCTTACTGCGGCGTGGGCTGCGGCATGGTGCTTCAGATCACAACCGATCCCCAGAGCGACCGCCGTCACGTCGCGAAATCTGTTGGAAACAAGACTCACCCCGCCAACTTCGGCCGGCTGTGCACCAAAGGCGCAACCACCGCAGACATGCTGGCCGCCCCCGGGCGGATGGAGTCAGCCCATTGGCGCGCCGAGCGCGGCGAATCCCTTGCCCCGATCGATGTCGACGCCGCGATCACCCAGTCCGCGAAGCAGTTGCGCGCAATCGTCGACGAGCACGGCCCGGACTCCTTCGCCCTGTACGTGTCCGGGCAGATGTCGCTGGAAGCGCAGTACCTGGCGAACAAGCTGACCAAAGGATTCATCCGCACCAACCAGATCGAGTCAAACTCACGGCTGTGCATGGCCAGTGCGGGCTCGGGATACAAGCTGTCACTCGGCGCGGACGGGCCGCCCGGTTCCTATCAGGACTTCGAAAAGGCCGACGTCTTTTTCGTCATCGGCGCCAACATGGCTGACTGCCATCCAATTCTGTTCCTGCGCATGATGGAGCGTGTCAAGGCCGGCGCCAAGCTGATCGTGGTTGACCCGCGGCGCACCGCAACCGCGGAGAAAGCCGACCTCTTCCTGCAGATCTCATCCGGCGCGGACCTCGCACTGCTCAACGGGCTGCTGCACCTGATCGTCGAAAACGGCCACACCGACCCCGAATTCATCGCTGAGTTCACCGAGGGCTGGGAAGAGATGTCCAGTTTCCTCGAGCAGTTCACCCCCGACAACGTCAGCGAAACCACCGGCATCCCAGCCGAAGACATCCGTACCGCCGCCCGCTGGATAGGCGAAGCCGAAAACTTCATGACCTGCTGGACGATGGGGCTCAACCAAAGCACGCACGGCACCTGGAACACCAATGCGATCTGCAACCTGCACCTAGCAACCGGCGCGATCTGCAAGCCGGGCAGCGGCCCGTTCTCACTCACCGGCCAGCCCAACGCGATGGGCGGACGCGAAATGGGTTATATGGGGCCGGGTCTGCCGGGCCAGCGCGCGGTGACGTCGCAGGCTGACCGCGACTTCGTCGAGGACCAGTGGGGCATCCCCCGCGGATCATTGCGCAGCGAGGTCGGTACCGGCACCGTCGACATGTTCTCCCGCATGGCCAATGGGGAGATCAAAGCCTGCTGGATCATCTGCACCAATCCCGTTGCCAGCGTTGCCAATCGAAAGACGGTGTTGGCAGGCCTGGAGAGCGCGGAGCTGGTGATCGCCCAGGACGCGTTCTTCGAGACCGAGACCAACGGCTACGCCGACGTATTGCTGCCCGCCGCCCTGTGGACAGAGTCCGAAGGCGTGATGATCAACTCCGAGCGCAACATGACGCTGTTCCAGCCGGCCGTTCGGGCGCCCGGCCAGGCGATGCCGGACTGGCAGATCATCGCCCGCATCGCTTGCGAGATGGGCTTTTCGGATCACTTCAACTATGACTCCGCCGAGGACATATTCGAGGAGATCAAGGGATTCTGGAACCCCAGGACCGGCTACGACCTGCGCGGCGCGAGCTACGACCTGCTGCGGCAGACGCCGCTGCAGTGGCCGTGCCCACCCGGGAGCACCGACGACCGCAACCCCATTCGCTACCTGAACGACGGTGTCAGCCAGACCCGGATGGTCCGCGAGGACGGCAGCGCGCCGCGGCTGGTCTTCCCCACCGCGAGCGGTCGTGCCATGTTCTTCGCCCGGCCGCACCTGTCGCCCGATGAGATGCCGGACGACGACTACCCGTTCCTGCTCAACACCGGGCGCCTGCCGCACCAATGGCACACGATGACCAAGACCGGCAAGGTCGCCAAACTCAACAAGCTCAATCCCGGACCGTTCGTCGAAATCCATCCTGAGGATGCCGCGCGGCTCGAGATCAGCGATGACGATCAGGTCGAAATCGCTTCGCGCCGTGGCCGTGCCGTGTTGCCTGCGGTGGTCTCGGACCGGGTGCGGCCGGGCAATTGCTTTGCGCCGTTCCACTGGAACGACGCCTTCGGCGAATACTTGTCGATCAACGCCGTTACCAACGACGCGGTGGATCCGGTGTCCTACCAACCGGAGTTCAAGGCGTGTGCGGTCACCATCACGAAGATCGCCGCCACCACTGCGGATTTCGTCACCGAGCCCGCACCCTCGGCGGCCACCCACACTGCGGCACCCGCACCTACGGAGGTTACGGAAATCAGCTTGTCCCAAGTTGACGCCATCGCCGAAATTCTCGGTGTGGCAAACGAACCGACTCCTGTGCTCGGCCCGCTCGGCCGCAGCTACCTTGCCGGGGTGCTAGCCGGATTGCGCTCGGAGGCCGGTCGGCGCGCCGTCGGAGTGCCGACCCTGCCGCTCAACGCCCCGCTCGACACCACCACCCGGCTGTGGGTGGACGGCCTGCTCGCGGGGATGTTCGCGCGTACTGAAGTGCCTGCCTCGATGCCCACGGTAGCGCTGGCATCGGGCGCCATCGAGGCGCCGGCGCAGCCGCCCAAGCCCCCGCGAGCCGAGGCCAAGCCGAAGCAAGCTCCGGTGGTGGTGTTGTGGGCCTCGCAGACTGGCAACGCCGAGGAACTCGCCGCCGATATCGTCGCCCAGCTCGGCGCGGCCCAGCTGCCCGTCGTGCTGCACGGCATGGACGACTTCCCGTTGGCCGACTTGCCGACAACCCAAGAGCTGCTGATAGTCACGAGCACCACCGGTGACGGCGAAGCACCCGACAACGGCACCGGACTGTGGCGGACGCTCAGCGGAGACGGCGCACCGCAGCTCACCAATACCCGTTACGCCGTCCTGGCCCTGGGGGACTCCAACTACGACGACTTCTGTGGATACGGGCGCAAACTCGACGAACGGCTGGCGGAGCTGGGCGCGACCCGCATGGTCAACCGCGTCGACTGCGAGCCCGATTTCGAGGAAGCCGCCGGCAGCTGGCTGGGCGCAGTGATCGAGGCGCTGACGCGCACGCCCACCCGGGTCGGCCAGGGCGGCAACGCGCCGGCGCCCGCTACGTCCGCGCCGCGTCCGGCAACCCGTCCCGAGACACCGACCTACAACAAAAAGCGCCCGCTGGTCACCGACATGATCCGCAACACCACGCTGAGTGGACCGAGCTCCGCAAAAGACGTGCGGCAGATCGTATTTGACCTCTCCGACGAGACCGCCAGCTATGAAGCGGGCGACGCGCTCGGGGTGTGGCCGCGCAACAGCGACCAGCTGGTCGACGAATGGCTGTCGGTCACCGGACTGGACGCGCAGACACCGGTCGAGGTGGGCGAACACGGCCTGATGTCGTTGCGCTCCGCGCTCACCGAACGAATCGAGATCGCCCACATCAGCCGGGACCTGGTGCGGTTCGTGCAGGAGCGCACCGGCAACGCCAAACTCGCACAGCTGCTGAGGCCGGAACACAAAGCCGAGCTGAGCAATTGGATCTGGGGACGCCAGTCCGTGGACCTACTGGCTACGCTGCCGGTCGCCGCATCGGCCCACGAGTGGCTGAGAGTCCTCAAACGCCTTCAGCCGCGGCTGTACTCGATATCGTCGAGCCCCAAAGAGTGCCCGGGGGAAGTTCATCTGACCGTCTCACCGGTGCGCTACAACTACCAGGGCGTCCCACGGCGCGGGGTCTGCTCGACCTACCTCGCCGACCGCTCCCCCGGCGATCGAGTCGCGGTCTATCTACAGCAATCGAGCAATTTCCGGCCGCCGAGTGAGTCGGACACGCCGATGATCATGGTCGGCCCCGGGACCGGTATCGCGCCGTTCCGCGGCTTCCTGCAGGAGCGCCGAGCGCTCGGCCACACGGGGGCCAATTGGCTGTTCTTCGGCGAGCAGCACGCCGAGACCGACTACTACTACCGCGACGAGCTCGAGCAGATGCGTAACGACGGGGTGCTCAACGAGTTGGACCTCGCGTTCTCCCGGGACCAGACCGAGAAGGTCTACGTCCAGCACCTGATGCGCAAGCGCGGGGCCCAGCTCTGGAGCTGGTTGCAGGACGGCGCACAACTCTACGTCTGCGGCACCGCCGACCCGATGGCCAAAGACGTCGATCGAGCGCTCTGCGACATCGCGGCCGAGCACGGCAACCTCGACCCGGACGCGGCCACGGCTTACGTCCAGTCGCTGAGCGCTGATAAGCGCTACCACCGCGATGTCTACTGAGTCACCTTGCTAAACCCGTAATACGGCCGAAACGCGGCACACCCGCGGCCGAAACATCGCTGTCGCACCATGTGCTCAACAACTTGGTGCGTACTCGATGAAGGGGTGCCCACATGGCAACCGAGGACCGACTGGGCGACCATGAATCGCCGCTGGCGCAAGTCGCCTGGGCAGGGTTGCCCGTCAACTTGGATTGGGCGTTCTCCCAGGCACAGCGCGACAAGGTTTACACGCAACACCTGACACGTGAGCGCTGGCGCGCGCTACGCACCCAGGCACGCGAGCGCGACGCCGCCGCGGACTTGCAGCCGCTCGATGCCGAGGCGGGCTAGGGCGGCAGCCGATCCCCTCAATTCGCGTGGCGTGACCTGGCTGGGGACTGGATCGAATGACACGAATCCGAGGTCCCAGGGGCACTATCGTGATGCTCGCCGAGAAACTGAAGAAGAACTGACGGCCAGTAGCGGAAGAACTCGTTGGTAGAACTCACTTCATGCCGCCCGATGTAGGCAGGTCGGCGTCAGCCCAGGCACCATATCCTCCCAACACGTCCGACACGTCGTTAAAGCCTGACGTTCGAAGCACACTGGCGGCCACCATTGAGCGTGAGCCGCTGGCACAGTAGGTAACGACTGGAATCGCTTTGTCGAGTGTCGCAAGTGAGTCAACGAGCGCCGGCAGCGGAATCTTGAGGGCGTCGGGGATGGCCCCTTCTTCCACTTCTGCCGGGCCGCGCACATCGACGATCTGTAGGCGCGATCCACGGTCGCGCAGTCCGGCGAGCTGGTGCACGCTCAACCGCGACGCGGCTATTACGAGATCCTGCCGACCCGCGACAACCTCTGCAAGGTCGCGTAATTGGCCAATGACGCGATCATATCCCACGCGCGACAGGCGGACCTTGGACTCGCGTGCGTGAACCGGGTCGCCAACGAGCACGATGTCGCGCTCCGATGACAACACGTTGCCCGCCCACTCGGCGAGACGTCCCTGCAGGCCGACATTGATCGCACCGCGGAGGTGGCCCAATGCGTAGTCGCCCGGTGGGCGGGTGTCCAGGAGAATCGCCCCTGCCGCGGAGTGCTGGAGCACGTCACCGATACCGAGGAGTGGCGGAGAATCGTCTTGAAGCAGTGGGTGGGCCTGAGCATTGCAATGCGACGCATACTCGAAGTACGGCGGTTGCACCGACTGCCCTTGGGTAACCGCGGCGACAAATCCGTCGACATCGGTCTTTTTCAGCGCATAGTTGGTTTCTTTTTGCTTGCCGATCGTCGAACTGGTCTCGCTTGAAAGACTTTTGCCGCACGAGGACCCGGCGCCATGAGCAGGAAATACCCGCGTGTCGTCGGGCAACTTCAGCAGCTTGTCGTGCAGCGATCGGTAGAGCGAGGCAGCGAGCTCTTCCGCGGTTATGCCGTCCGACGAGCAAAGGTCTGGACGTCCTACGTCGCCAACGAATAACGTGTCACCGGTGAGAACGCCGTAAGGTACCTCGTCGTCGGGATGCTCGTAAACGACGATCGAGATGGACTCGGGAGTGTGGCCGGGGGTCGAAAGAACCTCGAATATCACTTCTCCCAGTGCGATTCGCTGGCCGTCACGCAGTGGCTCGATCGGAAATTCAACATGCGCCTTGTCGCCGAATGAGATTACCGCCCCGGTGGCCCGTGCTAACTCCAAGTGACCGCTGAGAAAGTCTGCATGGATGTGGGTCTCGATGACTCGTTCGATGCGGAGCCCGTTTAGTGCCGCTTCCTCAAGGTAGATGCCGATATCCCGCCGTGGATCGACAACGACTGCGCGGCCGGTGGTTTCATCGCCGATAAGGTAAGACGCCTGTGACAGGCAGTCCAGATAGTGCTGGGTAAAGATCATCGGGTGGTCCTCCTTTAGTCCACTTCCGGTCAGAGGTCCTGAACTGCGGATACTTCGAACGGCACGCCTACCGCGTTGGCGGGGTGGGCTGACCGTACACGGCGACCACGACGGTGCGGTCTAGGCTGTTGTCCGACCACACCCCGATATTTGTGTTGGCGCAGTCCCGAATGATCGCCATGTCGTCGGGGTTGTAGTACCACTGGTTGACCAGTTCCAGGCTGCTGATGGCGATAGCCGGATTGATCGCTACCGTCTCGGCGGCTCTGCCGCGGAAGCCGGCCGCGTTGGCGCGATCCTGTGGTGTCGAACCATCAGATCCGTTATCGCCGTTGATGTTTCGATTGTTAAGCATGTCGTCGGCATGCCATTGCGCGGCCAGCGTCAGCGCATTGTTCCGGATGACGTCGTTGGTGCAGCCCGCCTGGTGCTGCAGGGTGTAGACGGCCGAGACGACGGCACTGTTGAGCCGCTTGTTGTCGGCATGCGCGGCCGGTACCGCTAATCCTGACGCCGCCGAAAGAATCACGACGACGGGCAGCAAGCGTATCCATCCGGTCATCTAACCTCCCCGAATCACACCGGGTCGAAGCGCGCGACGAGCCATCGGCCATTGACCTTGTCCAGCGTCACCTTGATGACGGGCTGGGTATCGGTGGGAGATCCGCCGCCAATCGTCACGGTCTGGTTGACGAACAGCAGAGCCACCGCATGGTCGGCGGCTGCCGAAACCGAGGACGCCGCACTCACTTTCGCCACCGACGAGATGCGCTTTTCTTTCGCACCCGGGATCACCACCTCGTGGATCAGCGCGGTGTAGGCGTCCTTGAACTCGCCGGTCAGCCGTTCGCGTGCCGCACCGAGATCCTTGTCGACCGAGTCCGCCCGGTACGACAGCAATGCGGCGGCGTCTTCGCTTGCCGCCCGGACCGATTCGGTGCGAGCCAGTGCCAGCTCATCGGATGAGCCGAGGACCCATCGGAAGTAGCCGGCGCCCAGCGCCAGCACCAATGCGATCGCCGGCAACACCCCGTAAGCAAGCACCCGCGACCACGGGATCGCCCGCCGCTCATGCGCGGGTTCCGCTAAGGCCGCATCCGTCGGCTCGATGGAATCTGTTGCCTCCTCGAGGATCTCCTCGTCGGGGGTGCCGTTCTCGATGTCGTCGCGAAGTGTCGTCATGGCACGAACACCACGTTCGACACCTTGGCGTCGTCGCCGACCGAGCGGACCTCGATGCGCATCCGCCATTCCCGCGGCGCTTCTTCGCCGCCCGCCGTCCGCGACTTCACCGCGACCGCGACCAGGACTTGGGCGGAGTCGCCCCGCTGGGATTCCAGACCGGCATCGGTGACCGTCCCCTCTGATTTCGACTGCGCCGCCTTGACGACCTCGGTGAACGGCTTGGCCCGCTGCTCGAAATCGTCACGGAACGCTCCGGTGGCGATGTCAAGGATTCGCTGCACATCCGCGTCGACCTCGGTGTAGTTGATCGACGTGAGGTTCACCGCGCCCTGGCGTGCGACCTGGACGAACAGATCGCGCTGCGCCTGGGCTTGATGCCTTTCGTAAGCGCGATATCCGACCCAGCCCGCCAATCCGCTCAGCACCGCCACGATCGCGGCACTGGCGACCAGCGCGGTCGCGACGCGCGAAAGGGGCCGCGGGCGAGCCCGGTGCCGCAAGCGGGCGAGCCGGCCCGTGGATTCGCTTTCAGTTTCTGCTGCCTCGTCAACCGGTGCTGCCTCGTCGACCGGTGCAGCGCCGTCGTCTTGCGCGCCGTCGTAGTCGTCGACTTCGGCAGTCGTTGACTCAGTGACCTTTTCGGTCTCGGGGGTGTCAGGCTCGTCGGTCATGTTTCTCCTTCACACTCCTAGGCTGGCGGCACCAGCAGCGACTGCCAGTTTTTGGCACGCGGGTGCGCCAAGTCGGATTCGGTGTAGCGCTTTCCGTCGGGACCTATGTAGTCACCGGTGGCCGGGTCATAGGTGGTCACGGAAAGCGGCGGGGTCGACGGCGCGGTGCCCCGTGGCAGTGGTAGCCGCGGATCCTGTCCCGGCGGATACATCGGGACACCCTGGCCCGACGTGGTGGCGTTGGGGTCGCCCTTCCAGTTGTAGCCATCGTTGAGCGGCACATACTCCTCGTCGCTCTCGCACATCTCGATGGTGGGAGCACGCTTGGCCGGCTTGGTCTCACACGGGATGTTGCGCACCCCACGCACATTGAACTCCGAATCCTGCGGCACCCGGCAGAACAGGTCCGCCGCCGGGCGATCCGGAGCATCGACGCTGGCCGGTGAACGGCGCTGCTGCGGGGGCAGATACCCCGTGGTGCAAGGTGGCGGCAAGTTGATGTTGAGGTTGAAGTCCAGTTGCGCGCCGCGATACTCCTGCTTGGTGTTCGAGCTCGGCACGATGATCGCGGCCATGGCCGCGATGCCCTGCGGAAGCAGCACCAGCAGTTGTTCGATGTCGTGGCGGTAGACGACGGCGATGTCGCCGAGGCTCACCAGGTTGGCGAACAACACCGGCAACGCCGGCGACACCCGGTCGAGCAATGCGCGGCCTTCCTCGATGCCGGAAGTGCCCTGCGTCAACAGATCCCGCACCGCCGCATCCTGCGCCTTGAACTGCGCCATCAGTGCCGATGTTCTACTGGCCCACGTGGCAATCGCATCCGACGTCTGCACCTGTGAGTCCAGCACCGCCGGGGACTGATCGATCAAGGAAGCGAGCGGGTCGATGGTCTGGCCACCCGCAATGGCCAACGTGGTTGATCCGTCCACGATCCGGGACAGCTCAGGACCAAGGCCTCCGACCGCCCGGTTGCTCTCGTCGATCACCGTACGCAGGTTGTCCCGCGGAATCGCTTGCAGCGCACGATTAGTCAGGTCGAGCAGGTGTCCGATGTCGACGGGCACATCGACGTGGCCGGCTGGAATGACGTCGCCGGCCTGCAGCATCCGCGATTGGGCGCCATCCTTGCCCTGTTGCGGGGTCAAGTCGATGTATTGCTCACCGATCGCCGAGCGGCTGTGCACCGAAGCCTGAACATCGGCAGGCACCTTGACCCCCGATCTCATGGCGAGTACCGCCCGCACCCCGGTGGCAGTGACCTCGACCGACTTGACCTGGCCCACGTCAGTGCCGCGGTAGGTGACGACCGAAGTCTGGTAGAGCCCGCCCGACTGGGGCAGGTCGACGGTGACGTTGTACTCCCCGATCCCGAATAACGTCGCGGGCAGCTTCATGAAGTTGAACGCCATTGCGCCACAAGAAACCACGGTCACCAGGGTCAACACGGCCAACTGGATCCAGGTTCTGCGATTGAGGCGCAGCATCAGTACCCCCCGAAGTGATACGGGTAGGTCAGCGGGTTGCCTCCCGTGACCGGGCTGGGCTGCATGCCGATGGTTCGCCCCCACAGCATTTCGAGTTGGGTCAGGTTCCCTTCCCACCGCGAGCCGGTGAAGAGCCCTTGGTCGATGCGGCTCAGGGTCAAGTCGACGACCAGGGTGAGGTTGGCATAGTCGCCGCGAAACCAGTTCCGCACCGTGGATGTCGGCCAGGGGTAGGTCGCCAAGCCGTCCAGGCCCCGGGTCAGCGAGGGGCCCGCGTCGGCAAGGGAGCGCAGTACCGGTGCGATATTGCGAAGATTGTTGACCAGAGACTCCCTGCTCTGGTGAATGGTGTCGGCCGCGACCGCGCTGAACTTGCCGACCTGGTCGATCGCATCGGCGATCTTGGCGCGTTCCGCCGCCAATACGGCAAGCGCTTTGGGCACCGTGGTCAGCGCCTTGTCGACGACTAGATCTTTGGCGGCAACCTGCCCCGCTAAGGCGTTGAGACTCTCGCTGGCCTTGACGATGTCGTCGGTCTGGTCGTTGGTCTTCGCGATGAACACGTCCAATTGGGTCAGCAGGCTGCGCATGTCGTTTTCACGGCCCGCGAATGCCTTGGCGATGGCCTGGTTGATCTCCTGCAACTGCCCAATTCCCCCGCTGTTGAGCAGGATTGACACCGACGCCAACGTCTGCTCGGTACTCGGATACAAGCTCGCCCGGGACAACGCGATGACCGATCCGTCTTTGAGTTGGCCGACGGGCGGCTCATCCTTGGGCGGCGTGAGCTCGATGTGCATCGAACCGAGCAGGCTGGTCTGGCCCAACTTTGCGGTCGAATTCGCCGGTAGCCGGACGTCGCCGTTGATGCGCATGGTGACCAGTGCGTGCCAATCCTGCAGCTCGATGTTGGTGACGTTGCCGACATTGACGTCATCGACCCGAACACGGGTGTTTTGCTGAATGGTGACCACATCGGGCATTTGCGCCTGGATCGTGTAGGCGCCCGGCCCGCCACCAGAAGTACCGGGCAGGGTAAACGAATTCAGACCACGCCAGCCGCACGCCGAAAGTGCGTAGATGCACACCAGACTCAGCACTACGGCTATCGCGCGTCTCATGACGGAGGCCCCGTCGGCAACATCAGGTTCTGCAGTACTTGGATCGAGCTCATCCCGGCATTCGGTGACGGCGCCTCGACCGGTGGCGGCTGATCAGCGAGCCCGGCCTGCCCGGGTAGCGGCGGCGCGTCCGGTGGCGGTGGCCCGGGTAGCGGCGGCACGTCCGATGGCGGCGGGTTTCCGGGCCGAAGCGAATCCTCGCTGTAGGTGATCTCGTTGGGCCTCGCCTGCGTCCCGACAAACGGGTTGATCCCTGCGGGAATGTAGTTGTAGATCCGGTTTTTGATGATCGGGTTGATGTACTGCAGGCACAGCTTCGACACCCGGGCCAGGCGCGCGCGGGACGCCGCTTCGATTGAGCTGCAAATGAACTGCGGGATGTCGGCAAAGTTGTTCAGCGCGATGATGCCGGTCATCGCGCTCTGAGCGGGCTGGTAGATGTTCAGGAAGTTCTGAAACACCGTCGGCGCGATGTGCAGGATCTGCTTGATATCGCCCCGGCTGTCGTTCAGCGCGGTGGTGATCGAACCGAGCCGGTCGAATGTGACGCCCATTGCTTCGCGGTTTTCCGCGAGGAAGTCGCGGACATCCGTCAACGCCCCGTCGAGACCCTTTAGCGCGCTGCCGATTTCATTGGGGCTATTCGTCAGCACCGTCGTCACGCTGGCCAGGTTCTGATTGAAGGCAGCCAGCAGATCGCTGCTGGAGTACAGCGCCGACACCAGCAGCTGCAGATTGCGCACCGTGCTGAAGATGTCGTCGGCGTGATCGCCGAGCGCCGAGATGGCTTGGGAGAGCTTGATGACGGTGTCGCGAGCGGTGTCTCCCTGGCCGCGCAGGTTGTCCGCGGCCGAGTTGACGAACTCGCCGACGGAGTTCACCCCGCCCGGGCTGGTGGGCTGCAACGCATCGGTCAGCTTCTCCAGCTGCCTGCGGAAATCGTCCCACTCGACTGGCACCGCGGTGCGATTCAGCGGGATCGACGCGCCGGGGCTCAATCTGGGCCCGCCGGAGTACGCGGGTACGAGTTGAATTGCCCGCGAGGTCACCAGCGAAGGCGACAGAATCGCGGCCCGCGCATCGGCCGGAACCGAGTACTGTTTGTCAACCGAGAACGTCACCTTAGAGCTGGCAGGCTGCGGTTCGATCTTGTCCACCACACCGACAGCGACGCCGAGGATCCGAATCTCATCACCCACGAACAACCCGTTGGCTTCGGTGAAATACGCCGAGTACGTGTTCCTTTCGACGTCTTGCCACAACTTCTTGCCGACCAGGAACGACGCCACGGCCAGCGTCAGCACCAGGCTGACCGCTGTTGCTTTGCGTACGGTGTCTCGACTCATGGTCATGGCCCGTCGAAATCGTGGGGCGAGGGCGGCGGGATGGTCCGCACCGGCGGCGTCGAGGGCGGCGGTGACGGCGGCTGCGACCACAGCGGGACCGGTGCGTTCTCCGGCGGCACGGGTGGCGTTCCGGTTGGCGGGTCCACCGCCTCGGAGGGCAGCTTTTGGTTGGGATCCAGGAAGCGGTCGTACATGTCTGCGTCGAGGACCGGCCCACCGATCTGGCCGGGAACCAGGTTGGCCACGTATGCCTTGAAAAATGGACCGGAGCCTAAGCATTCACCAAATGACATCGCGTATCGCTTGAACTTGGGCAGGGTCTTCTGGATATCTTCCTTACGGTTGTCCAGGATTTCGAGCACACCGTTGAGCTTGTCCAGGGCCGGCTTGAGTTGGGTTCTGTTGTCGTTGACCAGCCCGGAGATCTGATGCGACACCGCGGTGAGATTGTTCATCAGGGCGTCCAGCGAATCCCGCTCGTCAAGCAGTGCGGCTAACAGCGCGTTGGAATTGGACACCAGGCCTGCGATCTGCTGGCTGCGCTTGCCCAGCACCGTCGACACCTTGTTGGCATTGCCCAGCAGGTTCCGCAGCTGTGCGTCACGACCGTTGAGGGTGTCCGAGAAGCGGGCCACGCCCTCCAATGCGGGTCGTAGGTTTGCCGGCGTTTCCTTGAATGTATTAGCTAATGTTGTTAGGGCCGACGATAATTGGGCAGTATCCAGGCCGCTGATCGTGGTCGTCAGGTCGCCCAGCGCGTCGGGAAGGTCATAGGGCGAGTGAGTACGTGTCAGCGGAATGGTGCCCGACAGCTGCCCTTCCCCACGCGGCGTAAGCTCAAGCATCTTGGAGCCCAGGATCGTTTCGGTCTTGATCGCCGCCTCGGTCCGGTCGCCCAGCACGATGCCCTGGCGCACGGTGAAGCCCACCCGGACCTTGGTGCCCTCGAGCCGGATGTCGGAGACCCTGCCGACCCCCATCCCCGAAACCCGCACCGTGCTACCGGGTTTGATGCCACCCGCCTCCGGAAAATAGGCGGCGTAATCGTCCGTGTTCTTGACGAAGGGCAGCTTGTTGTATTGAAAGGCGACGACGGTCACGCAGGTCAAGATCGCGGTGCCCATCACCCCCAACATGAAGGGACTCCGACGGCCAAGCGTCTGCAGCTTCAGCTTCATTGCGGCGTGCACCGCCCGCTGGGCTGGTCCAAGAGCTTGACGAATATCGGGTTGCCCCCTTTGCCATTGACCTTGAGCAGGACTTCGCAGAAGTAGAAGCCGAAGTAGTCACCATTGAGACCCTGGCGGGCCAGCACCTGATAGATATCGGGGAGGTCCTTGAGAAGTTTGTCGAAGTAGTCGCGGTCCGAAAGCACCTGCCCGGACATGCGATCCGTCTCGTGCACCACGTCCTTGATCGGCTGGCGGGACTGCACAAGCAGATCGCTGACCGAGCTGGCCGCCGCGTTGATGTACGCCAGCCCCGTGGAGATGTCGTCCTTGCGCTGCGCCAAACCCTCCACGAGCTGGGCCAGCTTGTCCAAACCGTCGGAGAACTCGTGGTCGCGCGCGGCGAAGGTGTGCAACACGGTGTTCAGGTTGGTGATCAGTTCGCCGATCAACTCGCTGCGCCCGGCCAGCGTCGAGGTCAGTATCGAGGTCTGCGACAGCACGGAGGCTAGCGTGCCGCCCTGGCCCTGGAAGATGCGCAGCAACTGACCGGACAACGCGTTGACCTGATCGGGATCCAGCGCCCGGAACAACGGGCGGAAGCCCCCGATGAGTGCGTCGATGTCGAGCGCGGGCGACGTTCGCGCCAGCGGAATCGTTGCCCCCGCCGGCAGCCGGCGCGGCGGTCCGGGAGCTTCTTCTAGCGCGAGATACCGGTCACCAATCAGGTTTTCGTACCGCACGACGGCTTTGGTGCCCTCGCTGAGCCGTATTCCCCTGTCGATCGCGAAGCCGACGGTGACCGTGCCGTCGCGATGCAGGTCGAGGTCGCCGACCTTGCCGACCTCCACCCCGGCGATGCGAACGAAGTTGCCGGATTTCAGACCGGAGATGTTGGTGAAGACCGCAGAATAGTCGGTGCGGTCCTCAAAGCGCAGCTGCCCGAACACCGCGACCAACGTAAAGGTGAAGAGCAGGCACACCACCGTGAAGATCGCGACCCGCGCAATGATGCTTGACAGTTTTCTTCTCATGGCGGCGGCTGCCCCCCGCGCCAGAAGTAGCGTGGCGGCTCGGGAGGATTCTTGGTGGTCGGGAACCAGTTGCCCCACCATGGATTGCCAGCGGCCACGTTGGTGCGAATCTCGTTCGGCGCCGCACCCCAACCGGTGTCGGTGACCAGCGCACGCACCGGGAAGTTCGCGCTCGGGTCGGGCAGCGAGCCACAGCTGGGCCGGCCGCCCGGGCCGCCCGTGGCATTCACCTTTGGCAGGTGCTTCGGGTACCGGTACGGGTCGTCGCCGAAGAGCAGCGCGGCGTCGAGGATTACCGAATGCCCGTTGCCGCCCAGCGCGTCTCGGCCGCCATGGTCGACATACCATTGCGCACCCTGGAACAGGCACGTGTAGGTCGGCGAATACTTGTTCAGCAGAGTCAGCGTCGGGTCGAGCAGATTCATCGACCGCACGATGTTGGGTTCGTTTCTGCCGATGACATTGATGCCGGTCTGGCTGAAGCCGATCGCGGACAGCAGGAGCGAGTCGAGCGAGCGCTGGTTTTCGGTGAGGGTGGCGCTGGTGGTCGTCGCCGAGTCGAGGATCGACAGGATGTCTTGCGCCGCATCGGAATAGATGGCCGTGGTCTTGCCGAAAAGCTGCCAGTCCCGATGGATAGTGTCCATCCGCGGGTTGACGGTGAGCAGTATGTTGTTCGCATTGGTGATCGCCTGGCCGAGCCGGTCGCCCTTACCGCGCACCGATTGTGCGAACGCCGACAGGATCGAGTTCAGCTTCGCGGGGTCCAGCGCCTGGACCACGGATTGCAGATTCTGGAAAACCGTATTGACTTCGACGGTGACATTGCGGGAGTGCAGCACAGCGCCGGGCTGCAGACTTGTATGGCTGGCCTGCTCGGGCACGATCAAGTCGACATACTTGGATCCGAACGCGGTGGTCGACTTGACCTCGGCCTCGAGGTTGCTCGGCAGATACTTGAACGGGCCCGGGTCCATCTTCAACTGCAGCTGAGCCGCTTTCACGTCGGTGCCGATCGACGCGACCGTACCGACCGGCACACCACGCAACTTCACCTTGGCACCCGGTTCCATCACCAGCCCGGCCCGGTCCGACACCAGCGTCAACGGGATGAAGTCCGCAAACTTTCCGGAGAACGCCCCCGCGGTCACTGCGATCAGCCCCGCGACAACAATGAACAAGGTCGGCGCCCACCAGATGGGGTCAATCTTGCTGCTGCGGACCCTGTTTCGCCGTGCGGGTTCGTTCTCTCTGTGGTTGGTCATCCGGCTACCCCGACAGGTTGAAATTGCCGGACTGCCCGTAGACGGACAGCGAAATCATCAGGCACACAAACGCCGTGACGATCATCGATGACCGCACTGAACGACCAACAGCCTCTCCCACACCCGCGGGACCACCTGTCGCGGTAAAGCCGTAGTAGGTGTGCACGACCATCACACCTGTCGCCATCGTCAGCGCCGATAGAAACGACCACATCAGGTCGCTGGGACGCAGGAAGGTGGAGAAGTAGTGTTCGTAGACGCCCCGGGACTGGCCGTAGGCGTAAATCGTGAGGAACTTCGCCGCGATAAACGACATCAGGACCGCGACGGCGTAGAGCGGGATCACCACCAGCACGCCGGCGATAATCCGGGTGGATGCCAGGTAGGTGATCGACCGGATGCCCATGACTTCCAGAGCATCGATCTCTTCGTTGATGCGCATCGCGCCCAGCTGCGCGGTCGCACCGGCACCGATCGTGGCCGCCAATGCCAGCCCGGCCGTGCAGGGCGCGATCATACGGACATTCAAGAATGCCGATAAGAATCCGGTCAGCGCCTCGACGCCGATGTTGGACAGCGTGTCGTATCCCTGCACGGCGACAAGAGCGCCGGTCGTCAAAGTTAGGAAGCCGATGATGCCGACGGTGCCGCCGATCACCGCCAATGCGCCGGTGCCCATGCCCATCTCGGCGATCAGCCGCAGCAGCTCGTTGGGGTAGCGCCGAACCGCGTCGACGGTGGCAACCAACGACTTTCCGTAGAACTCGGTCTGCTCACCCAGCTTGCGGGTGCCAGCAACCAGTCTCGGGCCAAAAGTGTCCAACCACGATGGCCCGCGTGCGAGATCGGTCATTTGGCAGTCACTTTCACTCCGAGCGCGGTAGTCACGATGTTGATGAAGAACAAGGCCATGAAGGAAAACACCACGGTCTCGTTCACCGCGTTGCCGACGCCGGTGGGGCCGCCGCCCACCGACAAGCCCTTGTAGCAGGCGATCAAACCGGCAGACAGCCCAAACAACGTCGCCTTGATCAGCGAGATCACCACCTGCGGAAGCCCGGTGACCAGTGTCATGCCCGCAATGAACGCTCCGGGTGTCACGTGCTGGACGAACACCACGAAGATGTAGCTGCCGGTCAGCCCCGTGACCGCGACGACCGAGTACAGCAGGACCGCGACGAAGGTGGCAGCAATGATCCGTGGAACCACCAGTGCCTGAATCGGATTGACGCCGATGACCTTCATCGCGTCGATTTCCTCACGGATGGTGCGAGCGCCCAAGTCGGCGCACATCGCCGTCGAACCGGCGCCCGAGACAACCATCGCCGTGACAACCGGCCCGACCTGCGTCACCGAGGCCAGCCCGGCCCCGGCGCCGGACAAATCCCCGGCACCAATCTCGACGAGCAGAATGTTGAGCACGAACACGATCAGCACCGTGTACGGAATCGACAGCATGATGGTCGGGAAGATCGATACCCGGGCAACAAACCAAATCTGTTCGAGAATCTCGCGCCAGGCCCACGGCCGGCGCAGCGCAGTCACCAATGCTTCGGCACTGAGCATGAAGAACTCACCCAGCGCGTTCATCGGCTTCGCGACGATCGCGCCGTTCATAGAACCTGCCCAGACCATCGACGGCCCATTTGGCTCATGCGGTCCCCCAAATTCGTAATGCCTTTTACCCGCTGGTAACTGTCCGACCCAGAAGGATCAGCATTGTTTACATGTGGACCGCACTGCCTGTTTGCACACATAGAACATCGGTGCAATTTACGGGCACAGCGATACCCAACGTTAGGGTTGCAATCAACCAGAAGAAATCTGGCGGATGGCGATAACGTCCGACGGACGTTCGTGCCGAATCGCTAGCTGAGCAGCATCGGAGAAGCGGTCTCGCGCCTGAGGGAGGACCGCGGCGACGGCCCGGCCAGCGGTTCGCGAAGCGTGCAATGGAAAGGGCGCGGCGACAGCAGGAATCGATAAAAGACCGTTCACCGGCGCCGAGACTGAAACCGATATGCGAATTTCTGTCCGTCACGGGCGACACCTACTCGAGCGTTCACGGCCACGATCGGATTTTGCTACAGCCGCGGAATGCAACAGTCGGTGACGAGCCGAGCCCTAAACAAGGGTTTCGTTCAGGGTGAGCGTTAACTCGTCGTCAGTAAAAGCATTTCGTCGGCTGATCAGCCGACGTTGGCACCGCCCTCGGCGATCCGGCGCACCGCCTTGAGGAACACATCGATCTCCTCGAATGTGTTGTAGAAGGCGAACGACGGGCGAACTGTGGCCTCCAGGCCGTACCGGCGAAGGATCGGCTGCGCGCAGTGATGTCCCGCGCGCACCGCAATCCCTTCGGCGTTGAGGGCCTTGCCGACCTCGAGCGGCTCGTGGCCGGCCAGCACAAAGGACAGCACGCTGGCCTTCTCGTCGGCCGTGCCGACCAGGCGAACACCGGGGATGTCGGCCAGGCGCGGGGTCGCATAGTCCAGCAACGCGTGCTCGTAGGCCGCGATGCGCTCGATACCCACTCGCTCGACGTAGCGCAGCGCCTCGCCCAGCCCGACCGCATCCGCGATGTTGCCGGTGCCGGCTTCGAACTTGTTCGGAAGTCCTTGGTACAGCGAGCGTTCCAGGGTGACGTCGGCGATCATGTTGCCGCCGCCCTGCCACGGCGGCGTCTCGGCCAGCGCCTCCTCAGACCCGTACAGCACCCCGATTCCGGTGGGGCCGTAGATCTTATGACCGGAGAACACAAAGAAGTCGACACCGAGTTCGGCGACGTCGATCGGCAGGTGCGGAATCGACTGCGCCCCGTCGATCAGCACGCGCGCCCCGTAGCGATGGCCCAGCTCGACGATCTTCTCCACCGGCGTCACCGTGCCCAGCGCGTTCGACACCTGAGTTGCCGCCACCAGCTTCGTCTTCGGACCCAGTAGATCCTCGAACTCCGACAACAGCAGATTGCCCGCTTCATCCACCGGCACGACCTTCAGGACGGCGCCGGTCTGCCGCGAAAGTAGTTGCCACGGAACGATATTGGCGTGGTGCTCCAAATGCGTTATGACGATCTCGTCGCCCGGGAGTAAGTGCTTGCCACCCCACGCATAGGCCACCAGATTGATGGCTTCGGTGGTGCCGCGCACGAATATGTTCTGCTCGGCCTTGGGCGCACCGATAAACCGCCGCACGGTTTCGCGGGCCTCTTCGTAGGCATCTGTCGAGCGGGCCGCCAATTCGTGCGCCGCCCGGTGGATGTTGGAGTTCTCGTGCGCGTAGAAGTACGACAACCGGTCGATGACCACCTGCGGTTTCTGCGTGGTCGCGGCGTTGTCGAACCAGATCAGCGGTTTTCCGTTGATCTGCTCCTTGAGGATCGGAAAGTCTTTCCGGATCGCATTGACGTCGAACACTTCGTGGTTGTCCGGCAACCGCGGCACCCGGTTGGCTTCGGCGACGGGTGAGGTCAGGAAGTGGTAGCTGTACTCGTTGTCGGCGGGCGCATTCAGCGCCGCCGGCGCGGCGGGCACCGCATCCGACCAGCCCAGGTCGCCAACGGAGGGCGCATCGGGCAGCCACCCGATCCCCGCATACGGCGCCGAACCCCGCGGTGCCACCGGAGCGCTCGGCGGTGCCCCGGCCAGCACACCCGGCACCGTCGGAACGATGCCCGCGCTGGGAACCTCGAACGCACTGAAATCGGCTGGCGGCAAATGAGGGTCGGCGACGCTGCCGGCCGCGTGTGCGCCCGAGGGCGCTGCCGTCGTGTCCGGCACGTTGCCGCGCGAAGCGACCGGCACCGCCTGCGGTGGCGGTTCGGGTTGCGGAGACGTTGGAGCGGGGACATAGATGTCGGTGATACCGAGTAGCGGAACTGGTGCCGAGTACAGATCGGCGCTACCCGCTGCGGTCTGCCCTGCCGAGGTGGCCGCAGTCGTGTCCGGCACGCTCCCGCGCGGGGCGACTGGCGCCGCCTGCGGTGGGCTGTCCGGGCCTGGCCGGATGCTGGCCGCATATAGCTGGCTGGCCAGTGCTGCGAGTTCCGCAGCGCCCAAAGGCAGGTCGCTTTCGGCGTCTACCGACCGGAACTCACTTGTACTCATGGAACTGGTCCACTGCGACACCGTCGAGGACGGCCAGCGCGTCGTCCGTGAGGACAGCCAAGGACGTGTACAGAGTCACCAGGTAGCGCGCGATCGCCGACTGGTTGATGCCGGTGAACCGCACCGACAGGCCCGGCGCCTGCTCCCCGACCAGGCCCGGCTGGAACAGGCCTACAACTCCTTGGCGCTCCTCACCGGTGCGCACCAGGATGATCTTGGTCTTGCCATCCTCGACTGGCACCTTGTCCGACGGGATCAGCGGAATGCCGCGCCAGGTGATGAACTGCGCACCGAACAGGCTGACGACGACGGGCGGCACGCCGCGGTAGGTGGCTTCGCGGCCGAACGCGGCGATGCCCTGCGGGTGGGTCAAGAAGAAGCTCGGCGTCTTCCACACCCGGGTGATCAGCGCGTCCAGGTCGTCCGGCGTCGGAGCACCACCGAGCGTCTGGATGGTCTGCTCCGGGGTCACCTGGGCCAGCAACCCATACTCCGGACTGTTGATCAGTTCGGATTCCTGGCGCTCTTTGATCGTCTCGATGGTCAGCCGCAGCTGCTGGGTGACCTGGTCGTGCGGGCTGGAATAAAGGTCGGAGACACGGGTGCTGACGTCGAGCAGCGTGGAGATGTTGCGCAGCGTGTATTCCCGGGGACTGGTCTC
Organism: Mycobacterium montefiorense; assembly: GCF_003112775.1. GTDB lineage: Bacteria > Actinomycetota > Actinomycetes > Mycobacteriales > Mycobacteriaceae > Mycobacterium > Mycobacterium montefiorense. Next base: position 48,628 of record NZ_BFCH01000027.1, read on the forward strand.
GTAGTCGACGAAGGTCTCGGACAGCGGCGTGTCCAGAGCGGCGCCCTCTTGCGCGGTGACGGCGACCTGTTCGGGGTTGACCACCCGGTTCACCCGGTAGATACCGGCCTCGACCGGCACAAAGCTGAGCAGGTGCAGCAGCCAGCGAGGGGTGATCGTCGAGAGCTGCGGAACGGTCTTGGTCGCGTTCGCGAGCTGCCTGGCACCGAGATCCCCGAGTGCTTGAGACTCGTTTTGAGCCGAGGTCATCCTGATCCTTCCATCGTCATCGAGTAGCCAGCGCGGGTGTCGAGCCAAAAAGGCGGCGACCAACTGAGGGCGTCGCGCTGAACCGAGGCAAGTGTAAAACTCATCGAGATTTTATGTACAGCGGGGTGGTTGTGACTGGTCAAGCAAACCCAAAACAGATCTTGCCCTATAGTGGTCGCATGCACCACGCTGCACAGTTGCGCCTTATTCCTTCGCGCTGCCTTGCCGTGGACTGTTGTTGCTGTTGTTGATTACCTGACGACCCAATTCTGACGTTCTAATCGTCGCGCTTTTTTCCCGCTAGCGGGCAGACAGGCCCGCGCGTACTTCAGGCGCGCCCCAGTCGAAAGCTTCAGGAAGAACAACCAGCTATGACCGTGTTATCCATACCCAGCCGCGCCCTGGCGCCTGTGGCGACTCGCCAGCGCATTGTGGTCCGGCCGGCCACCGAACTACCGCACATGACGCGCTACCGCGGCGGCACCTACTCCCACACGGTCGACAGGATCGTGTTCAGCGACGGCAGCACCGCGCGGACCGACCTGATCCGCCTGCATCCCAATCTGCGCGCCTATTCACTGGACTTCGGCGGCATCGCACCGCACCTGCCGTCGCGCTACCGCATGGGGAGCTGGTCCGCGCTGCCGCATCTGCGCAGTCGCGACTATGAAGCCGAGGTGGATTGGATTCTGCGCCACTCGTATCCGATGCGCACGACCGCGGAGCTGAGTCAACGGCTACGCGAGGCCGGTTACCCGCTGGGGCACGCCAATCTCGATGAACACGAAGCCATCGCTGCTACTCAGGCTGCGATCTGGTACCTGACCAACGGCTTGGCTCTGGACACCCAGCCGCTCAACATTCCCGTCGCGGTGCACCGGGCACCCGGACCGGTAATCACCTTCGAATTCGACGGCGAACCCCAGCTCGGCGGCTACTCGGTGTGGACCGATGGCACCGTCACGCTACGCCTGCAGAAGTCCGCCAATGGCGTTGACTGGCAACATGTTTCCGGTTCGCAGCTGACCACGGGCCCGACCAAGGGTCGTCACCAACGCGCACTGGGAATAGGCAGCACGTTGTCGAGCAGCAGCCATGGCCACCGCGGACGCGGCTACCGCTACTACCGGCTCATCGCCGAGACAGCGGCCGGCACCACACCCAGGATCGGCCACGTGGCCTTCTGGCTCACCGGTACTCGCCACTACCGCAACGCCGATGGCGTTGTACACCTCTACAACTACCTGCTCTCCGGTGCGCTGAAGCAACCGCAGGAAGCCGACGAGCCGCTCCTCGTCGATACCGAGGCCACCGCCGGGCCGGAGCTGGTGGGCCCATTTCGGGCGCGAATCTCCTTGGCGCTCAATGTCTCCGACGGCCACTCGCTGATTGACGCCGACGGCTTCGCCATTGATGGGGTGGTCCACCCGGATACGGACTTCTACCTGCGCCCGGCGCCGGGCACCTCGGCGACAACCCTGACCGCAACAACTCCGGACCGACTCGCCGGCAGAGTGCTGACCGGAGTGGCGCCGCAGGCACCCGAACAATTCACTCCGGTCGCCCTCGCCGTGCCCTCCGACGTTGCAATCCACTTCGACATTCGCTGGAATGGCGTCTGTGACCATCGCTGAGAACATCACGCAACTAGTCGGCAACACCCCACTGGTCCGGTTGAACCGGGTCACCGACGCCGCGGGCGCAGACGTTGTCGCCAAGCTGGAATCGTTCAACCCGGCAAACAGCGTGAAGGACCGCCTGGGCTTGGCACTGATCGACGCCGCCGAGGAGGCGGGGCTGATCAACCCCGACACCATCATCCTCGAGCCGACGAGTGGAAACACGGGCATCGCGCTGGCGATGGTGGCCGCGGCCCGTGGCTACAAGCTGGTGCTGACCATGCCGGAGACGATGAGTATCGAGCGCCGCAAGGTGTTGCGCGCCTACGGCGCCGAAATCATTCTCACCCCGGGCCCGGAGGGCATGCCGGGCGCCATCGCCAAGGCCGAGGAGCTGGCGAAGAGCGACCAGCGCTATTTCGTGCCCCAACAGTTCGAGAACCCGGCCAACGCCGCGATCCACCGCAAGACCACCGCCGAGGAGGTGTGGCGGGACACCGACGGGAAGATCGACATCTTCGTGGCCGGGGTGGGCACCGGGGGCACCATCACCGGGGTGGCCCAGGTCATCAAGGAGCGCAAGCCGTCCGTGCAGTTCATCGCGGTCGAGCCGGCCGCGTCACCGGTGTTGTCCGGCGGCAAAAAGGGGCCCCATCCCATCCAGGGCCTCGGCGCCGGATTCATCCCGCTGGTGTACGACGAGGATGTGGTCGACGAGGTCGTCACCGTCGGTAACGACGAGTCGATCGACCTGGCCCGGCGGCTGGCCCGGGAAGAGGGGCTGCTCGTCGGGATCTCCTCGGGCGCGGCCGTGGTGGCCGCCCTGCAAGTGGCCCGCCGGCCCGAGAACGCCGGCAAACTGATCGTCGTCGTCCTCCCCGACTTCGGCGAGCGGTATCTGAGCACGCCGCTTTTCGCCGATTTGGCGGACTAGCCATGTTCGCGACCATGCGGCAAGACATCCGGGCGGCCAAGGACCGAGATCCGGCCCGGCCCGGCACGCTGCAGGTCATCCTCGCCTACCCCGGTGTGCACGCCATCTGGGGACACCGGATCAGCCACCGCCTGTGGAACCGCGGCGCCCGGGTAGCCGCACGCGTTTTGGCGGAATTCACCCGCATCCTCACCGGCGTCGAGATCCACCCCGGCGCGGTCCTCGGCTCGCGACTGTTCATCGACCACGCCACCGGGATAGTGATCGGGGAAACCGCGGAGGTTGGTGACGACGTCACGATCTACCACGGCGTCACGCTCGGCGGCACCGGCGCCGACATCGGCAAGCGTCACCCCACGATCGGTGACCGGGTGATCATCGGCGCCGGGGCCAAGATCCTCGGAGTGATAAAAATCGGCGACGACAGCCGCATCGGCGCCAACGCCGTCGTCGTCAAAGAGGTGCCGACCAGCTCCGTTGTGATCGGGGTGCCCGGACAGGTCATCACTCGGCTCGCCCGCGGCAACGAGGACGACGCGCTGATGCCCGACCTGGTGGGTGTCAGCCTGCAGTCCTTGCTCACCCGCGTGGCCCGGCTCGAAAAGTTGAGTGGTGACGACACGCAAACCGGCCGCGTGATCCGGCCGCCCGAAGCCGGCGTCTGGCACGGCGAGGACTTCTCCATCTGAACAACGCCTGCTGTCAGCCGCTCTTGAAGATGCGTTCACCCCGATCAGCGCTACCGTGACTTGACGTAGCGACTCGACGACGGAGGTTGGGGATGGGCGACGGCCACGTGCCACGGATTCCGATAGCGATGTCATCACCGAGTATCAACCGTGGTGTCGGCTTCACCCATGAAGAGCGACGGCGGCTCGGGTTGACTGGCCGGCTGCCGTCCGCGGTGCTGACTCTGGAAGAGCAAGCCGACCGGGTTTGGCACCAATTGCAAAGCATGGCAACCGATCTCGGTCGAAACCTGCTGCTCGAGCAGTTGCACTACCGAAACGAGCTGCTCTACTACAAGGTGCTCGAAGCCCACCTGCCCGAGCTGATGCCGGTGGTCTACACACCCACGGTCGGCGAGGCCATTCAGCGCTTCTCCGACGAGTACCGCGGCCAGCGCGGGCTGTTCCTGAGCATCGACGAACCCGGTGAGATCCGCGAGGCCTTCCAAACGTTCGGGCTGGGTCCCGATGATGTCGACCTGATCGTGTGCACCGACGCCGAAGCCATCCTGGGCATCGGCGACTGGGGTGTGGGCGGCATTCAGATCGCGGTAGGAAAACTGGCGCTCTACACGGCCGGAGGCGGTATCGATCCCCGGCGCTGCATCGCGGTATCACTCGATGTCGGCACGAATAACGAACAGTTGCTGCAAGATCCGTTCTATCTGGGCAATCGCCACGCACGCCGCCAGGGCGACGAATACGACGCCTTCGTCAAGCGCTACATCGAGACCGCCAGCACGCTATTCCCGCGGGCCATACTGCATTTCGAGGACTTCGGCCCGATCAACGCGCGAAATATTCTGCGGACCTACGGCGGCCATTACTGCGTATTCAACGACGACGTGCAGGGCACCGGCGCCGTGGTGGTGGCCGCCGCACACGGCGGATCGCACGTCACAGGTGTGCCGTTGCGCGACCAGAAAACGATTGTGTTCGGCGCCGGAACTGCCGGAATCGGCGTCGCCGACCAAATCCGCGACGCGATGGTCGACGACGGTGCCACGATCGAGCAGGCCACGGCCGCGATCTGGGCGATCGACAAGCAGGGCTTGCTGTTCGACGACATGGACGACCTACAGGACTTCCAGGTGCCCTACGCCAAGAACCGCCAGCAGCTGGGGGTGGCCGCCGACGAACGGATCGGGCTCGTCGAGGCGATCAAGCTGGCCTCCCCCACGCTCTTGCTGGGCTGCTCAACGGTGTTCGGCGCGTTCAACCGCGAGGTCGTGGAGGCGATGACGGCGTCCTGCGAACGACCGATGATCTTCCCGTTGTCCAACCCGACCTCACGCATGGAAGCCATGCCGGCCGATGTGCTGGAGTGGTCGCATGGCCGGGCGCTGGTTGCGACCGGAACCCCGGTTGCCGCTGCGGAATACAACGGTGTCAGCTACAGCATCGGCCAGGCCAACAACGTGCTGGTGTTCCCGGGGCTGGGGCTGGGCATTATCGTGGCCGGCGCCCAGCGGCTGACCCGGGCTATGTTGCACGCGGCCGCGAAAGCCATTGCGGGACAGGCTAGCCCCACCAATCCCGGGGATTCGCTGTTGCCGGACGTGCAGAACTTATGCGCCGTCTCGACCGCGGTCGCCGAGGCCGTCTATCACGCCGCCGTCGACGACGGAGTGGCTACCCGGACCCACAACGACGTCGCACAGGTCGTCCTCGACACGATGTGGCGACCCGAATACGACTAGCGTCGATGCTGTGACGAGCACGCCGAAACCTTTTGAAGTGCACGAGTCGGGCGCGCTTTTGCACGGCACCAAGGCCGACCTTGCGGTGGGCGACCTGCTGGTGGTGGGTCGTCGGTCCAATTTCGGCGGCGGACGTCTGGCGAACCACGTTTACGTGACGCGGACATTGGATGCCGCGGTATGGGGAGCCGAGCTGGCTAAAGGAGAAGGCAAGCGCCGCATCTACATTGTGGAACCGCAGGGCACGCTGGAGGACGACCCGAACGTGACCGACAAAAAGTTTCCCGGAAACCCGACTCGCTCCTACCGCACGACCGAACCCGTGAAAATCATTGGTGAGATCACGGACTGGGTGGGGCATTCATCCGAACAACTGCAAGCCATGCGAGACAGCCTGGCCGACCTGGAGCGGCGAGGACTTGCCGTTATCTACGACTAGCGTTGAGCGCAAATGCCTTTCGAGTGCAGGTGAGTCCGCTAGATCAGGACGCGCGCTGCCGGGTCAGTTCGATGATCGCCGCGAGCCGACGCTGGACGCGCTCGAGATCGGCGGCGCAGGGAAGCTCATCGGCAGCCCGGGTGATGGCCGCGCCGATATCGGCGGCATCGATGTTCAGGTCGCCGCGCGCCGCCACGTGAGCGGCCACCGCCGCCACCGCGTTGTCGGACATCCGGCGGCGCAACAACGCCAACAGCGGGACACAGTCGGCCTTCGGCACACCCTGCGGGTAGCCGGCGCGAATGAAGGCGTCGAATGTGGTCACCAAACCGCTCATTGGCACCGGACCACACCCCCTCCGGCCGTCATGTGCGGACACACGAGTCCGACGGCCAAACCGTACGCGCCGCCACTGAACAGTCGGTGACGTGCGCGCAACGCACGTTCCACGCTTGTTGAATTCCGAGCCATCGCCGTTACCTGCTCCCCCGGGTGGACTCGAACCACCAACCCTTCGGTTAACAGCCGAATGCTCTGCCAATTGAGCTACAGGGGATTAACTCGGTCCACACGAACTCTGGCGCGGATCGCTGGACGACTCTAGCGTACTGGCACACCCGCGCCCAAGTTCAAGGCCAGCCGTTCGTGCCCAGTTAGACCAATCGGGCGCGCGCGCACCCAGCCGCGTGAGGCAGGATGGACCCATCCGCATCGTCGGGGAGGGACGCTTTGATCCGATATGTCGTCGTGCTCGGACTGGGCTACGTGCTGGGCTCCAAAGCCGGACGTCGCCGATACGAGCAGCTCGTCGGTACCTATCGCGCGCTGACCAGCAGTCCGGTGGCGCAGTCGGTGATCGAAGGCGGCCGGCGAAAGATCGCGAATCGGATCTCACCCGACGCGGGGTTCGTTACCGTGGCCGAGATCGACAACGAGACGGCCGTGGTGCAGCGTGAAGTCGAGCGACCCGCCGACGAAGCCCTTACGCCGTCAGATCGTCGCCGCTAGCCTGCTCCAGCAGGCTGCGCCGGTATGCCTCCATGGCGACCAGGTCGCCGAACAGCGCGTGATATTCGTCGCCCTGCTCGATGGGTGACATGCGCTGCAGCTTCGACTTGACCTCGGCGATCTGCCGGCCCATCCAGACTTCCTGCAAACGAGCCAGCACCCCGGCGATGTAGCGGGGCAGCTTCTCGTCATCTTCATTCGGAATCGGCTCCACGCCGAGCTCGTTGACCAGGCCCGCGGTCAGGGTCGATGTGGTGCGCTGGCGCACCGCGTCGATCCACTCCGCCCCGATGAGACCCGAAGACGTGCCGCCCGCCGCTTCGATGGCCGCGCGCACGGCCACATACCCGGGGTGGGTGAAGCTCTCGACTGTCAGGGTGTCGAACACCGGGCCGGCGAACGCCGGGTACTGCAACGCCGCCTTGAGCGCCAAGCGTTGCGGCCACAGTGTCGGGTCGCGCGGGTCGGGACGGGCGGCGGCGGGCTCGGCGGGGAGGCTTTCCGCCGGCTGCGGCTCGGCACCGCGACGCCGCGGAGCGGGCGCGGAACCACCCCGGGTCGCCGAGGCCTTGGACGTCCTCGCCTCGGTCCGCACCCGGTCGATGACCTGCGCGACGTCGTCCCAACCGACCCAGCCGGCGAGTTGGCGGGCGTACTCGTCGCGCAGCGTGGGGTCTTTGATCTGACCCACCATCGGTACGCAGCGGCGCAGTGTGGCGACCCTGCCTTCGGCGTTGTCCAGGTCGAACTCGGCGATCGCGGTGCGAATCGCGAACTCGAACAACGGGGTTCGTCGTGCCACCAGGTCGCGCAGTGCGCCGTCGCCAGACTTGAGCCGGAGGTCGCAGGGATCCATGCCGTCCGGGGCGACCGCGACGAAGGACTGTCCGGCCAGGTTCTGCTCACCGCCGAAGGCCTTGAGCGCGGCCGCGCGGCCGGCCGCGTCGCCGTCGAAAACATAGATCAGTTCGCCGCGGAAGAAACTGTCGTCCATCATCAGCCTGCGCAGCATCGCCAGATGCTCGTCGCCGAATGCGGTGCCGCACGACGCGACCGCGGTGGTGACCCCGGCCAGATGCATCGCCATCACGTCGGTGTAGCCCTCGACGACGACGGCCTGGTGTCCCCGGGCGATGTCGCGTTTGGCCAAGTCGATGCCGAACATCACCGACGACTTCTTGTAGAGCAGCGTCTCGGGTGTATTGACGTACTTGGCTTCCATCGGGTCGTCGTCGAACAGCCGTCGGGCCCCGAACCCGATCACTTCGCCGGCCGAGCTGCGGATCGGCCACAGCAGCCTGCGGTGAAAGCGGTCCATCGGCCCGCGGCGCCCCTCTCGGGACAGGCCGGCGGCCTCGAGCTCTTTGAACTCAAAGCCCTTGCGCTGCAGATGTTTTGTCAGCATCTCCCAGCCCGACGGCGCAAATCCGCAACCGAAGCGTCGAGCGGCCTCGGCATCGAAGTTCCGCTCCTTCAGGTACTGACGGGCCGGTGCCGCCTCGTCGGACTCCAGCGCGGCCGCATAGAACTCGGCGGCGGCGGCGTTGGCCGCGATGAGCCTGCTGCGGCTGCCGCGATCGCGCTGCACGTTGGTGGCCGCGGCGCCGGTGTAAGTGATCGTGTGGCCGAGCCGGTCGGCGAGCAGTTCGACGGCTTCGACAAAGCTGACGTGTTCGATCTTCTGGATGAACGCATACACGTCGCCGCCTTCGCCGCAGCCAAAGCAGTGGAAGTGGCCGTGGTTGGGGCGGACGTGAAACGACGGCGACTTCTCGTTATGGAAGGGACACAAGCCCTTCAGCGAGTCGGCGCCCGCGCGTCGCAGCTGGACGTAGTCGCCGACGACTTCCTCGATGCGGGCACGTTCACGGATGGCGGCGATATCACGATCGGAGATCCGGCCAGCCATCGGCTCAGTCTAGGACGCCGCATCCGGCGGCGTAGCCGACCAGGTCAGCTGGCCGGGCCGATCACGCCGCAGGCAACGCGGTCCATCGCTATGTCGGTGTCCTGAGGGCCGTGCACCATCAGCGCCGTCTTTGTCCCGCCCAGCAGATCATCCCTGGTCAACGCATCGGTGGTGGTGACCAGGTAAGCGGAACCGTCCTGACGCACCTCCAGCGACGCCAGGTCGCCGCTTTCGGGCTTTCCGGTGTGTCCTGGTGCCTGGTAGTGACCGCCTGCCGACAGGAAGTTTCCTGCCGGACCGCCCGTCGGCGCAACCGAGTTCGGCTCGCACTTGCCGACTTGGTGCACATGCATTCCGTGGATACCGGGTGCCAGGATGCCGGGGGTGTCCGTCTTCACCGTGACGGTGATGTAGCCGTCGGTGAAGTCGAACGTGGCCGTGGCCACCTGCCGACCGTCGGGTGCTTTGAGTGCAGCGCTGAGGGCTTGGCCACTGGGCGACGCGTTGGGTGTCGCCGACGATTGCAGCGGCTCGTTGTGGACCGGCGGCGTGGTGCCCGGCTGCGTGCTCGCATGCTGGGGCGAACTGCAGCCGGCGATGGCCACGACCGGAATCGACAACAGGGCGGCAACGGTGGTGTTTGTGCTCATGCCCCGCAGCCTAACTTGTGTAGTCCAGCCTAAGAATGCCGTTACGGGCTCGTCGGGCCGGCATCGATTCGTTCCAGCCGCCCCTCGGTGTAGGAGGCGATTTGGTCGATGACGACCCGTAACCGGGCACCGTCGTCGGCGGCCGTGGCGAACGCCGCGGCGAACATCGGATCGAGCGTGCGGGGGGCTCCGGCGTACAGCCACTGCGCCACTTGATGAATGCGGTCGCGCTGGCGGGCTTGGGTTTCCAGATGCCGTGGGTCCGACATGATGAACTGCAACGCCAGTATTTTCAGCAGGGCGACCTCGGCGCGCACCAAGTCGGGCACCTGCAGCTCAGCCTGGAAACGCACCAGCGGCCCGGCACCGGCCGCCGCGCGCGTGGTGGCGATCGCGGCCGAGGCGAACCTGCCTACGAGTTCGCTCGTCAACTGCTTGAGCGCGACCGACGCGGCCAGCGTGGCGTCGTACTTGCCGACCGCCGCCACCACCGGCAGCCCCGACAGCCGGCGCGCGGCAGCCATGAAATCGTCGGCGCTCACCCGGGAAAATTCGCTCTCCCCCAGCTTCGCCAGCGCCGCCGCCTCGTCGTCGTCGGCAAGCACCCGCAAATCGATGCGCTGCGAGACGACGCCGTCCTCGACGTCGTGCACCGAGTAGGCGACATCATCGGCCCAGTCCATCACCTGTGCTTCCAGGCACATTCGGTCCGTCGGCGCGCCCGCACGCATCCAGTCCGCGGTGTCGCGGTCCGCCTCGTAGAACCCGAACTTGCGTCCCTCACGACGCGTCCACGGATATTTCGTGACCGCGTCCAGCGAGGCGCGGGTCAGATTCAGCCCGGCGCTATTGCCTTGCGCGTCAAGCACTTTGGGCTCGAGACTGGTCAGGATCCGGAAATTCTGGGCATTGCCCTCGAAACCGCCGTACTGGTCGGCGACCTCGTTGAGTGCGCGCTCGCCGTTGTGCCCGTAGGGCGGGTGCCCGATGTCGTGAGCCAGCCCGGCCAGCTCGACGAGATCGAGATCGCAGCCCAGTCCGATCGCCATGCCACGCCCGATCTGCGCGACCTCCAGCGAGTGCGTCAGCCGGGTGCGCGGGGTGTCACCTTCACGAGGCCCGACGACTTGCGTCTTGTCCGCCAAGCGACGCAACGCGGCACTGTGCAACACGCGCGCCCGATCCCGGGCGAAGTCGGTGCGGTGCTGACCGTCGGTGCCCGGCAGACCCGCAGTCTTCGGCGCTTCGCCCACCCGCCGTTGACGGTCGAAGTCGTCGTATAGGTCTTGCAGGTTCGTGATCACCGACGCACAGTCTGCCAGGGAATGCCGGGCAGTGGCCGTGCTGCGCCTCGGCGCTAAATTGACCTATGCGCACCCGCTTACTCGGCGTGATCCTGACAATGCTCATCACCGGGCTGCTGGTGGCACCGCCGGTCGAAGCGCAGCCCCCGTTCCGGCTGGCGGGGTACGTCACCGACAACGCGGGCGCGCTGTCGATCTCCGGTCGCGCCGAGGTCGACGCGGCGATCGACAAGCTCTACGCCGACCGCCACATCCGGTTGTGGGTGGTCTACGTCGAGGACTTCTCCGGCCAGAACGCGATGAACTGGGCACAGCGCACCGTCCACGAAAGCGATTTGGGCGCCTACGACGCGCTGCTCGCGGTGGCCACCACCGGACGCGCTTATGCGTTCCTGGTGCCATCCGGGGTCAAAGGCGTGACCCAGACTCAGGTGGACGACCTGCGCCATAACGGGATCGAACCCGATCTGCGCGACGGCGACTGGAGTGGTGCAGCGGTTTCCGCGGCGGACGGACTCAATTCGACACCGAATTCGTCGAACCGATTCTGGCTGCTGGGCACACTCGGTGTGATCGTTCTCGCGGTAGTCGCCCTGCTACTCGTCATGCGCTATCGCCGCCGGCGACGCAGCGCCGCCGAATTGGCTGCCGCCCGGCGTGTCGACCCCACCGACCCGACCGCACTCGCCGCCGTGCCGCTGGGAGCACTCGACGACCTGTCGCGCGCGATGGTGGTGGAGGTCGACAACGCAGTGCGGACCAGCTCCAACGAGCTCGCCCTCGCGATCGACGAGTTCGGCGCCGAGCGCACCGAGCCCTTCACTCAGGCCGTCGACAACGCCAAAGCAGCTCTGTCCCAGGCTTTTACCGTGCGCCAGCAACTTGACGACAACACTCCCGAGACACCCGCGCAGCAGCGCCAGCTACTCACCCAGGTGATCGTGTCGGCGGCCGGCGCCGACCGCGAGCTGGAAGCCCAGACCGAGGCGTTCGAGCAGTTGCGGGATTTGGTGGTCAACGCCGCATCGCGGCTGGACGCGCTGACCCAGCAGGTTGTCGAACTCACCGCCCGCATCACGCCGGCCGAACAGCGGCTGGCCGAGTTGAACAACGAATTCGGCCCTGCGGCACTGACTTCGGTGTCGGGCAATATCGCCGCCGCCAAGGAGCGATTGGCATTCGCCGACCGCAACATCGGCTCGGCCCGGACGCTGGCCGGCCAGGCCGTGAGTGGACAGCAGAGCGGTTTGGTCGACGCGGTGCGCGCCGCCGAGTCGGCGCTCGGGCAGGCCCGCGCGCTGCTCGACGCGGTGGACAACGCGGACAACGACATTCGGCGTGCCGTCGAGCGGTTGCCGTCGGTGATGACCGACATCAAGGCGGGCATTGCGCACGCTACCGAGCAACTGCAAAGCCACGGCGTCAAATCCGCGCATACCAGCGAGCTGGTGGCGGCCCGTGACGCCGCCAGCAGAGCCGTCGCCGCCGCCGGCGGTGGATCCGTCGATCCCCTGGGCACCTTCGCCGCGCTGGCCAAGGCGGACTCCGACCTCAACCGGCAGTTGGCCACCCTGGCCAAGGAGCAGGCGGCCGCCGACCGGCTCAATCGATCACTCGAGCAGGCGTTGTTCACGGCGGAGGCGCGGGTGCGCGGTGTCTCGGAGTTCATCGACACCCGTCGCGGCAGCATCGGACCCGACGCTCGAACCCGGCTCGCTGAAGCCCAACGGCATTTGGAGGCTGCAAACGACCAAAAGCCGACCAACCCGGCCGAGGCGATTGCCCACGCCAATGCGGCATCGACACTGGCTGCCAACGCTCAATCGCTCGCCAACGCCGACGTGATGTCGGCACAGCGCGCCTACACCCGCGGCGGCAACGACACCGGCGCGATGCTCGGCGGCATTATCATCGGAGACCTCCTCAGCGGGGGCATGCGCGGCGGATTCGGCGGTTGGAGCCCCGCGTCGTTCGGCGGCTCTTCGAGCTCGTCGCCGGGCGGCTCCGATGGCGGCTTCATCGGCGGCGGTGGACGCTTCTAACCAATACGTAGTGGCGCGCTCTTCCGAGCCGGCAGACGATTTAAAACAGCAGTAGGGGCGCACCGAATCGGTGCACCCCTACTGCTCGAAATCGCGTTAGGCCCAGCTGGACCCGACGGCGCTGTCGGTGCTGGCCATGTTGTTGCCCGCGGACTGCACCTTCTGGCCGTGCTGGTTGGCCTGCTCGTAGATCACCTGGAAGTTACGACCCAACTGGGTGATGAACTCCTGGCAAGACACCGAACCGGCGCCACCCCAAAAGTCACCGGCGGCCAGCACATCGCGAACGATGGCCTGGTGCTCGGCTTCCAGCGAAGCAGCCTGCGCGCGGATCACGGCGCCGTGGGCGTCCACATCTGCGAACTGATAATTGATCGACATTATCTACGTCCTCCCTTGAAAGTGTTTGGGTAGCAGCGAGTTTCGCGGCTAGTGGCCGAGGGCCTGCTGCGAGGCCTGCTCTTGCGTCTCGTAGTTATTGGCGTCACGGATCAGCCCGTCACGCACGCCGTGCAGCATGTTGATGATGTTGGTGAACGCCTGGTTCATCTGACCCATGGTGTCGTAAGAAGTGGCCTGAGCCTGACCGCTCCAGCCCGCGCCGGCGATGTTCATCGACGACGACCACATCCTGCGAGCCTCATCCGACACCGTCTGCGCGTGCATCTCAAAGCGGCCGGCCATCGCACGCATCGCGTGCGGGTCGGTCATAAAACGTGTTGCCATATTGGCTGTTCCTTAGCTATGCGGACTAACCCACAGACGTGCCGGACCGGTTGCCCGACCGTCCTTCGCTCTTAACCAGCTGCTGGAGAATGCGGTACCACGCTGACTCGCGGCAGGAAGCGAGGTTCGACGTCGTCTTCCCACTTCCCCCATTCCTTCTTTTCACTCATGCCGTCGGCAGCCGCCTCTGAATCCGGCCCGTCGATCGCCATGTCATCGGTATCGGAGAGCTCTTCACGCTCCGGTGCCCAATGGTCATAGTCGTCCGGCGGTACGGCCACGCCCCAGCTGAGCGGAACCGTTAAGCGACCGAGCATGCCTGACTCACCCCGAACTGCCGACACCGAATCGTCCGGCAGAGGCGAACCAAGAGGCAAAAGCATGACGCCCCCTTCCACACCCGAAACTCTGTTCACACAGACCCCAACGGCGCACTAATGGCCGCCGAGTATTTTTCATACTAAAGCAAACCTAAGGACATTTGTCGGAAATTTCTGGTTTTTGTCGGCGTTAAACACAAAATTCGTCCGCGCGGGAACGCGCGAACGCGATCGTCGGCGAGCCGGTCGATCCTGGCATGGACGAACGCCACCGCGTGGGGCGGTGCGCCTGGCAGGACCGACCGCCCCGCCAAGAGCGAAAAATGTTGCTCGACAGCAATTCTGCGGGAAATCAGCGATTGCGTTCAGGAGGGTGTTCACCGCACTACCCCAGCGCGATGGCAATCGGTTCGAGGTTGCCGGACCACACAACGGGACCGGCGGCCAACGACGTCGCTACCCACGGTACGGGTGTTCGGGTGAGTATTGCGCGCGTCGATTCATTCGCCGCCGCAAACCGTACCTAATAGTTTGATTAAGCGTATAACCGATGAATACGCGTTGGCGGCATGTCGAAAAATGTGCGCGTCCCCCGATTTCAGTGGTTTGGGCGCTTCGGCAATTGCGCCCTGCCCTCTCAGGCGCCCTTGCGGGGCACCACCTTGGGCCGGGACTGCACCACATGGGGTGGGCTGGCCCCCGCGCGGCCCACCATGCCGGTCGGCTTGTTGTCAACGACCGCCGTCCGTGCCGCCACCGGCATGCCACTGGTGGATCCGGTCGGCGGGGCCGAGACACCGGCGCCTCCCGCCCCCGCCATTGCCGAGCTGACAATCGGTGCCGGCGTAGACCCCTGCCACACCGGGGGCACCGATATCGCCCCCACCAGCCGCGCCCTACCCAGACCAGCGGTAATTGAAGAGCCCCAACCCCCGCCGTTGCCGACCACGTTCATCGACGGGGCGGTCGAACTGATGTATTGCGACGCGCTGGCGGCGGCCACATTCGAGGCACCGGCCAGCGAAGCGATGGGTGCCGCGCCTTGCGAGAGCGCCATCATCGGCGACATCAACGCGCTCGCCGGGTACACGCCGATCTGGGCGACCGACATCAACGACGACACCGGTGCCGACGAAACTATCGACCCGACCTGGGTCAGCGCGGACTGAATCGCGGTCACCGCCGACGAGAAGCCCGGGCCGAAAATTTGACCGCCCACCGACGACAACGCCCCGGCAAACTGCGACGCCAAGCTGCTCAGCGGCGTCGTCAGCAATCCCGCCAAACTCGACGGTGCCGAACTGATCGACGGCAACGCCGACACCACCGATTGCGCCCCGGCGTGATACCCGAACATGGCCGCCACATCCTGAATCCACATCTGGATGTATTCGAATTCGGTGGCCGCAATTGCTGCGGTGTTCTGGCCCAGAATGTTCGTCGCGATCAAAATCATCAGCTGAATGCGATTGGCCGCTATCGCCGCGGGCGGCACCGTCGCCGCGAATGCCGACTCGTACGACGTCGCCGCCACCCGCGCCTGCACGGCTGACATGGAGGCGTGCGCCGCCGCGCCGTGCAACCACTGCAGATACGGCGCCGCCGCCTGTGTCATCGACTCAGCCGACGGACCCGTCCACTCCCCATTCGACGCCAGGCCCGAGACCACGGAGTCGAATGACGACGCCGACGCCCACATGTCCGCGGCCAACCCGTCCCACGCCGCGGCAGCCGCCAGTAGCGGCCCAGAGCCGGCACCGGCGTACATCAGAGCCGAATTGATCTCCGGCGGCAAAAACGCAAAATCCAGAACCATCCGCACCTCGATACGCCCCGCCGCTTCTACGGCCTAACAACTGCACCCCGACAGTCATCACTGCGACTGGACACTGCGTATAAGACTAAGGCCGGAGCGTGGGCAGCACTACTCCAAAATTGGCCCATTTGTCGAAATGGCTGGATTGCGGGCTCCTAGGCGCCCTTGAGGCGAACCGCCAGGTAGTCGGCGACGGCATCCATCGACACCCGTTCCTGCGTCATCGCGTCACGGTCACGCACGGTTGCGGCGTTGTCTTCCAGCGAGTCGAAATCGACCGTCACACAGAACGGCGTCCCGACCTCGTCCTGGCGCCGATAACGGCGTCCGATCGCGCCGGCGTCGTCGAAATCGATGTTCCAGGACTTCCGCAGTTCGGCGGCCAGGTCTTTGGCCTTGGGGCTCAGGTCGGCGTGCCGGGACAACGGCAGCACGGCCGCCTTGACCGGCGCCAGCCGCGGGTCGAGGCGAAGCACCGTGCGCTTGTCCAGACCGCCCTTGGCGTTCGGGGCCTCGTCTTCGGCGTACGCATCGATCAAAAACGCCATGAACGACCGGGTCAGGCCGGCCGCGGGCTCGATCACGTAAGGCGTGTACCGGGTGTCGCTGACCTGATCGAAGAAGGACAGGTCGACACCGGAATGCTTTGCGTGCGTTGACAAGTCGAAGTCAGTGCGGTTTGCGACACCTTCCAGCTCACCCCACGGATTGCCTTGGAAACCAAACTTGTATTCGATGTCGACGGTGCGGTCGGAATAGTGCGACAGCTTGTCTGCCGCGTGTTCGTACAGGCGCAGGTTCTCCGGGTTGATGCCGAGGTCGATGTACCACTGCTGCCGGGTGTCGATCCAGTACTGGTGCCATTCCTTGGCGGTGGACGGCTCGACGAAGAACTCCATCTCCATCTGCTCGAACTCGCGGGTCCGGAAGATGAAGTTGCCCGGGGTGATCTCGTTGCGAAAACTCTTGCCGATCTGGCCTATGCCGAATGGCGGCTTGCGCCGCGCGGTCGTGACCACGTTAGCGAAGTTGACGAAGATGCCCTGCGCGGTCTCGGGCCGCAGGTAGTGCAGCCCCTCCTCGGTCTCGATCGGCCCGAGGTAGGTCTTGAGCATCATGTTGAATTCGCGCGGCTCGGTCCACTGACCAGGCTCCCCGGTCTCCGGGTCGCGGATATCGGCGAGTCCGTTCGGCGGCGGATGCCCGTGCTTGGCTTCGTAGGCCTCAATTAGGTGGTCGGCGCGGTAGCGCTTGTGGGTGATCAGCGACTCCACCAGCGGGTCGTGGAACACCTCCACATGGCCCGAAGCCACCCAGACCTGCCGCGGCAGGATGATCGACGAATCGAGTCCCACGACGTCGTCGCGGCCGGTGACCACCGCGCGCCACCACTGCCGCTTGATGTTTTCTTTGAGTTCCACGCCCAGCGGCCCGTAGTCCCACGCCGACTTGGTGCCGCCGTAGATCTCACCCGCGGGAAAGACGAATCCCCGCCGTTTGGCCAGGTTAACGACGGTGTCGATGACGGACGCCACGGGGTGGTCCACTCCCTTTCTCCGATTATTGCGAGGCGCGGGGCGGTGAATCGTCGCCCCGCGAAACATCAGCAATGGTATAGACCGAGCCGGGGTCTTTGACATGCGTCATCATGCATGTGAAAGTGGATGTCGTTCCCTGCCGTGTGCGCAGCCGAGTACCCGCACTTCCCAAGGTGATGACTCTCGCATGGTGATGCCCTCCTCAACGCCGACCGCCGACCATGGCCCCGCGTCGAATCTGGGCGCCCACCGGCACGCCGGCGCGCCACCCGGCGAGCACTCCCCATTCGTCGACTATCCGGTGCCGCCGTCGCGCGAAATTCTCGATGCCGCCGGTGAGCTGCTGCGCGCGCTCGCCGCACCCGTGCGCATCGCCATCGTGCTGCAACTGCGCGAATCCCAGCGCTGCGTGCACGAGCTGGTCGACGCGCTGGGCGTGCCCCAACCGCTGGTCAGCCAGCATCTGAAGATTCTCAAAGCCGCAGGGGTGGTCGCCGGGGAGCGATCCGGCCGCGAGGTGCTGTATCGGCTGGCCGACCACCACCTGGCGCACATCGTCGTCGACGCCGTTGCCCACGCCAGCGAGGAAACACCATGACAGGACCCAGCGTCCGCTCCACCCGGCAACGGGCGGCGATTTCCACGCTGTTGGAGACCCTCGACGAATTCCGCTCCGCCCAGGAGCTGCACGACGAGCTGCGCCGCCGCGGCGAGAACATCGGGCTGACCACGGTCTACCGAACGCTGCAATCGATGGCGACGGCGGGAATGGTCGACACGCTGCGCACCGACACCGGCGAGTCGGTCTACCGGCGCTGCTCGGAGCACCATCACCACCACCTGGTGTGTCGCCGCTGCGGGTCCACCATCGAGGTCGGCGACCACGAAGTCGAGGAGTGGGCTGAGCAAGTGGCCACCAAGCACGGCTATTCCGAGGTGAGCCACACCATCGAGATCTTCGGCACCTGCTCGGACTGCGGGCGCTGATCGCGAGTGTGCGGCTGCCCGCACACTCGGCGGTGCAGCGGGCTCAGCCGGTCGGAGCCACATCTGGGCACCCCTTCGGTCGGGAAGCGGTATTCGTCCTTTTTGCCCTGGCGGCTGCGTTTTACCGCCGGCTGCTATGGGGCGTGCCCTAACCAGAAGCCCTGCGTGTCCGATTCCAGGACGGAACGCAAGAACGGCTTGTCGTTGGCGATGTAGAGGTTCGCGTCGAGGTGCGGCAGCCGCATGTCGCGGATGCATTGCTCGGCGAAGTCGCTTCGAATGAGCCCTTTGTCTTGGATATTCGATTGGACTGCCTTCTGCTTTTCGAAGGCATGGCTTTGATGCTGCAGCCACGAATGGTGGAAACCCATGAAGCCCTCGGGGCAGTGCACAGTGCGAGCGAGGCCCCCGGATACTCCCTTCTTACGCAGATAGTCGGAGGTGAAGGGCATCTTCCGAAAATACCTACCGGTCATCACATATGTGCGGTAGCTGAAGTCGTCTGGACCATGGCTCTTGTCGCAGAATAGATCCAAGTAGAACACCGAGAAATGGAGCCGCACTGTGATTACTTGGTGCCGTTTTACGGTATCGATGATACGGTCAGCCAAGCGACTATCAAGGAATTCGTCAACATCAGAAAGAATCACAATATCGTCGTCGTTGACGATATCATTGAGCAGCGTGCAATGATTGCGCTGCACGGCCTCGTTGAAATATCCATAGTTATGCGAGAGTAAGTGCCAATACCACTCGTCGAAAAACTGGGTACCGCATGTATCTGGGTTATAGTACGAAACATCCGGCTGAACAGGATCGAAGCATTCTTCGGCGTTGAGCCGATGGTATTTGACCCGGGAACTCACGAGTGCAGTGTCAAAATTCAAGGGCTTGTCATTGTAACTGAACGTCTTACCCGCTTCGCAGAAATTTAGTTCGTCTATCCAGTAGCTAGCCTCTTTGATCTTGAGCTCTGCTATCTTCCGTTCTTTGAAGTATGGGCAAAATTCGAATATCTTCACGGTGCGACTCCCGGATCACCATCTGCCAGAATGACATGTTTGAGGTGTTGTTCGAAGGACCGGGCAAGCTGCCGGATGGTAGCGGCGCGGAAGTGGACTCGGCTGTAATAAATGGTCAGATCCAGGCCCGTTGAATCTAGGACTGCGGTTACATTCATGAGGTACGCCGAAGGGTTATTCAGTGAGTGCGTCAAGCCAATCGGTAGCTTTAACGGCGTGGAGAAACCGTGCGGAGTGGCGTCGCGATCATTCGCGTAGTGAAATAGCATCGGGTACGGGTGATCCAATCCGTCGTACCGTCGCTGAAGCGAGGGCATGTATCTCAACATCAAATAGTCGAGCCCGCCGCTGGGGGTACTAAAGACGGCTTCCTTTACATTCTCGACAGTCTTCGGGATGCTTCCGTCGGCCGATATGTCGATGCGAAGCGGATAGGCGCCCGCGAAGAACCCCACCGATCGCGTGATGTCCGCATCCGCGAGAAACGATTCACGCTGGGCGCTTATCAAGTAGAGCGGCAACGACGTGCGCGGCTGCAGATCGTGGCAGGCGTGACTAAACGCGGCCAGTACCAAATGAAAGGCGTTCGCCTGGTAGGTCTGTACGGCACGGTCCAGGCTCGACACATGGTCAGCGCTGCAAAGTGGGCGCGTGGTGTGATGGACCATTTCCTTCTGTAGCGCATACGAGCGTGGCCTTTTGTCCGGCAAGAACGGCTCGCCGCGCGCCACCACCGTCTGCCAGTGAGTGACGGCGTCGGTGAATGACCCGTCGTTTGCGTAGCGCTCCAGACGCAGACACCAGTCGTCATAGGAAATGCTGCGATTGGGAGTTACCCGTTCGCCCACGCAGTGTCGTCGAAACTCGTCGAGAAAGACCTCCCATGACGTGCGGTCGAACACCAAGTGATGAAACAGGAAGAAGAGCACTTGCTGGCGCCGATGTTGGTAATCCTCGAACAGAACTACCCGGTAGAGATGACCTGTGCCCAAGTCAAATTCGTGCTGCAGTGCGGCGCAACGCGCCGAGATGGTGGATTCGTGTTCCGATAGCGGGATGCTGCCGAGGTCGACGCGGGCAATGGATCGCTCTGTCCGGGGCTCTTGGTAACACTGTCGCCATTCGCCAGGAGCCTGCTCCTGGAACCGCGCGGTGAGGATGCGATGCGTTTGCACAACTTTGCGCACGGCCTCCTCGATGATGTCGGGATCGACGCGTTCGTTCAGCGCGATGAGGTACGGGCTATTGAAGATGTTGCGATCAAAGAGATCTCGTTGAAAGAACCGATGCTGCACGGGCGATAAAGCGAAGCCTTCATCGGGGTTCGGCCGGGTAGACACGCCGGGGCTGGTCACCACTGGCCGGACGGCATGCGCCGACTCCCGTATGGTCGGATGTCGGAACAAATCGTTGGCGGAGATAGTGTATCCATCCCTTTGTAGCAGGCCGACAATCTCCAATGCCTTCAGCGAGTGTCCGCCCAATGCGTAGAAATTGTCGTGTACGCCGACCACATCACGCTCAAAAGCCTTGCGCCACACGGCAACCAGCAGCTGCTCCACTGAGTTCTCGGGCGGGGTTTGGGTTTGGGTGGGAGGTTGGGGTGGTGTTGGTG
>NZ_BFCH01000028.1 GCF_003112775.1 Mycobacterium montefiorense
CACCGCCAACACGGCCTGATACCTCTGCTCGGCCACGCTCAACTCCCTCATCTAGGGAGTGTCAAGGATCAACCGAAGTAACTGTCAACCATCAGCCGAAACACTGTCAGCCATCACCCGAAGACGAAATGTCAAGCATCAGCCGAGCTAATACAGTCTGGTCTGTGCCCCCACTAGGACTCGAACCTAGGACCTGCGGATTAAAAGTCCGTAGCTCTACCAACTGAGCTATAGGGGCGGCGAACGTTCAGGATACTTGGGCTCCAAACGCGGCTCGAACGGCGCTCGTTTGAGGATTAGGCCCGCGGTGACCTAAGCTGGCGTGGCTCCCAACGGTAGTTGGACTTTGGCCCCCATCGTCTAGTGGCCTAGGACGCCGCCCTTTCACGGCGGTAGCACGGGTTCGAATCCCGTTGGGGGTACGCGCAGCGGCGGCAACGTCGGAGCGAGCAGTAGAGCAAGGCCCTGTGGCGCAGTTGGTTAGCGCGCCGCCCTGTCACGGCGGAGGTCGCGGGTTCGAGTCCCGTCAGGGTCGCCAAAACGGCGAGGCACGCATTGCCTTCCGGCCAGGTAGCTCAGTCGGTACGAGCGTCCGCCTGAAAAGCGGAAGGTCGGCGGTTCGATCCCGCCCCTGGCCACCACGCTGAATTGCGCGCCTACTTCGGCGGGAAACCGCCGGTGGCTACCGGCCCCCAGCGGCGCGGCGTCATGCGAATCAAACACTTGCCTTGGTCCACCATGGCCCGGCGGTATTCCGCCCAGTCGGGGTGCTCGCCGGCGAGCACCCGGTAGTAGTCGACCAGCAGTTCCATCGCGTCGGGCAGGTCGATTACCTCGGCCTCCCCATCGACTTGCACGTAGGGCCCGTTGAACTCATCGGAGAGAACCACCACGCTCGCCGACGGGTTGCGGCGCAGATTGCCGCATTTGGCGCGTTGGGGATAGGTCGCGATCACTATGCGGCCCTGCTCGTCCACGCCTCCGGCCACCGGCGAACTGTGCAGCGAACCGTCCGAACGAAAAGTGGTCAGCAGCATCTTGTGTCGCGGCCGGATGAACTCGAGAAGTTGGGAAAGACTGACCGTGTCCGCGGTCGCCGCTTTGGGAGCCATGAAATCCATGGTAGCGATCCGCGCAGTGAATCGATTAGGCGTTGTAGCGCAATGCCTTCTGGCACAACTAGATCGGCGTGATGACTTCCGATGTGTAGAAATCAATCGGTGTTTGCGAGTGCGCCGACGGACGGTCAACGAAAACCCAGACGCCGGTGGAATTCGCAGAGATTGCGCCTTCGAGCGTCATCGTGCCCGCACCGGTGCCGTCGGTATCGATACCGCCGGCGGTGACGCCGATATCTCCGGCCCCGCAGCCCGCGGAATTCCGGGGCGACTGAATCAGCCTGACGTTGTAGTGGGCTTGCGGTTCGGCCGCGATTAATTGCACCTGCGCGACCACCCTGTTGGATGCCGCCTTGCTAATGACGGCCTGGCCGCTGCCCTTACCCATGGTCGGCACATTTTCCGACCAGGTGAAGTCGCAGGCCCGAAACTTTGGAGTCAGCGGGACGAGTGAGCCCGCGGAACTGGCATCTGCCGTGGCAACGCCCGTTGCGCCCCAGAATGTCGCCGTCGCAAGCATATTGGCGCCAACGAAGAACAGCGCGATGATTCTTTGCATTTTTTCCTGACCCATTGTTTCTGCGAAAGCTAAGGCTGCGAACGTACCAAAGGTAGTGAACGTCGACGCCTATAATTGAGCCGACAGTTAGGCAAATCACATGTCCGGCAGGATGCAATCCAGCTCACACGCGGCGTGAGCGCGAGCTTTTACTGATAATCAAATCATTGCCCAGGTCAACCGTTCACTCGGGCATTAGTCCTCGGCGGCAAGGCCTTTCACTTGTTGGTAGTAGATGACTTTGCCGCCGCCACCCCAATTGCCTTCGGGGATTTCGTGAATCAGCGTCCAGACGTGAAATGCCCGTGGACCCTTCGGCTCGATTTCGGCCGCGGCACACACCGCGGCGTGCACATCGGCGGTGAGCTGTTCCTTACGGTCCTTGTCGAGCGCGCCCGCGAATACGGTCAGGTCGACCCGGAACCGGGGTCCGCCGGGGCCGCGGCCACCGACCGAGAGCTGGGCGGGCTCCATCGGATGCAGGTACACCAAGGTGTTGTCGCGCAGAAACGGTGTGTCAGGGGCGCGTTCGGCGCGTAGCAGCGCGGTGACCAACTCGTCGGTGAGCCGGCGCAGCGCAGGCTCGTCGACGGAGTCACGCACGAACGTCAGGTCGATCATCGGCATTGCCAACCGCCTCCTTGCTCAGAGCTTCCGCAGGCCTCGCACGACCTTGACGTACGGCGTGGTCGCGTACGCGCTTTTGCGCATACTCGGTTGAATCGCACCGGCATTGCCCACCACGAGGTAGCGCAGCCCATGGTCGCGGAACTCCGCGATCTGTTCGATGACCTCATCGGGTGTGCCCACCGCGAACAATTCCTGGACCAGCGACCGCGGCACCTTAGCCGCGTAGGACAGCGCGGTCTGCTCGTCGATCAACTGTGGAATCAGGTCTTGGACTCCGGTGAAGTCTGCCCCCAGCGGATGCTGCGCGCCGTGGCGTTCCCAGTCTTTGGCGGGGGAGTTGAGGGTGAACACCTTGGCGATATCGGAATCGACGACCTCATCGATTTCGTCGCGGGACCGTCCGGTCACGATGAACCGAATGAGGGCCGGGGTGATGGCCTGTGGGTCGCGCCCGGCATCCGACGCCGCGGCGCGCACGATCTCGAGTTGCTCACCGTATTCGGTCGCGCGCGTGGTACCGGGAAACCAGCCGTCTGCGTATCTGCCGGTGGCGCGCATCATTCGGGGCCCGTGGGCGGCAATCCAGATCTCGGGCCACTTGCCCTGGTACGGCGGAAGCGCGAAAGTCGCGTTGTGCAAAGGGAAGAACGGCGAGTCGCGGGTGACCAATTCACCGCCGGAGTCCCAGAGCGCTCGGATGGTGGCCACCGCTTCCTCGAAGCGTGCCACTGGTTTCGACCAGTCGACGCCGTAGGGAGCGTTGCTTTCGCGCTCGCCTGTTCCGATGCCCAGCACCGCCCGGCCCTTGGTCAACAGGTGCAACGACGCCACGGCCTGCGCGGTGACGGCGGGGTTGCGGCGGCCGGTGTCGGTGACGGCGACGCCGAGTCGCATCCGGGCCTTGTTGCGCCCGGCGAGGTAGCCGAGCATCGTCCAGGGCTCCAGGTGCGCGTCCATCTTCGGATGATGCGAGCGGCGCCGACGTGCTCGGGCTTCCACATCGACGGTGGCAGCACCGAATTCAGATGGTCGGCGACCCAGAACGAGTCGGCTCCGCACGCTAGTCCGGTCAGGTAATCGGCATGGATTAAAGGCTTTGGGCCGAAACGCGAATTGATCGTGTTGTGCATGACACCCACGCCGAACTTCGCCATCGCCACAGCTCCTCCGAGCCGTCGACCACAGACTAGCCGATCGGCTATCCAGGACGATAAGTGATCGGCCGCGGTTCATCAATGGCCGCCGCGTCGCCCGGTGGCGGCGTTATCTCAGTCGTAGTGGGGCTTCAGCACCGCCTGGCTGACGGTGTGGCAAAGCCACTCTTCGGCTTTGGCATAGCTCCATCCGTTGTCGTCGACGAGGGTGAAAAACCCGGCATAGCCGAGGTAGAACCACATGATGTCGAGCGCCGCCGCGGCGTCCATGCCGTCGCGCAGGCCGCCCAATTCGGCGATGCGCCGGGCGGCGATCCCATTGCCTTCCCGGTAACGGCGCGTGCCCAGGGCGAGCCCCTCGGCAGCGGTGCTGTCGTGGGGGGCGGCGGCGATGACGACACGCATGATGTCGCCATAGTCCTGCCGCATCTGCCTGGTCAGCGCGGTGAGGTAGCGCAGAATCTCCGCGGGGTCGTCGAGGCCCGCGATGTGTTCGGCCGCCACTGCGACCACGGGTGCGGCCGACCACACGTCGATCAGCGCGCGTAGGAGCCCCTGCTTGCCACCGTTGACGGCATATACGGTGGCCGGGGAAACCCTTGCCTCGGCAGCGATTTCGTTGACAGTGGTGGCGAAATAACCCTTGTCGCGAAACAGGCGACGTGCGGCGTCGACGGCTGCTTGGCGCGTCGCTTCGGCGTACTCCGCCCGTCGGCTGACGACCCGGGTCGACGTCGGTGTGGCCTTGCGATCCGTCATGTTCAGTGGCCCCTTCGTTGGAGTTGCACTCCAGTGAGACTAGCACTAACCTAGCGAATCAGAGTCACACTCTAATATTTCAAGTAGTGCTCCAACCTGCGGTTGGGTGAGCAAAGGAAGCCCCATGTCGACATGCCCTTCGACGACTGCGGCCGCAGCGGCCGTCGCCGACGAACTCAATCGCCGGCTCCCTGGCGATCGCCTGCTAACCGGTCCCGCCTACGACCAGAGCTGCCGAATCTGGAACGGCGCCATCGATCACGTGCCCGCATTGATCGTGCGTCCGCGCACCCGCGTCGAGGTGCAAATCGCAGTCCTTGCGGCGCGGCAGCACAATCTGGCGGTGTCGGTTCGCGGCGGCGGACACGACTGGGCAGGCCGGGCACTGTGCCACGGCGGGCTGGCATCGACCTGTCCGCGATGGCGCACGTCATCGTGGACCCGCAAAGCCGGGTCGCGACCTTGCAGGGCGGCGCCACCGCCGGCGACGTGATCAGCGCGGCGGAGCCTGATGGATTGACCGCCGCGGCGGGCACCGTCGGCGGAGTCGGCATGACTGGATTGACCCTGGGCGGTGGTTACGGGCCGCTGCTGGGCCGTTACGGCCTGGCGCTTGACAACCTGCTCGGTGCCGAGGTGGTGCTCGCCGACGGCCGCGCGGTCACGGCCACGCCGTCGGAGGAGCCCGAGCTGTACTGGGCCCTGCGCGGCGGCGGTGGCAATTTCGGCGTAGTCACGTCGGTAAGCCTGCGGCTGCATCCAGTACCCGAACTTCTGGCGGGCCTCATCGTGTATCCGTGGTCTGCCGCCGCCGGGGTGTGGGCGCGGTTGGACGATATCCTCGCCGAGGCGCCGGACGCGCTCACCGTGCAGACCGGCATCCTGCCCGGCCCCGACGGGGGTCCGACGGTCTTCTTGTCGCCGGTCTGGTGCGGCGAGCGGCCCGACGGCGAGCGCGCCATCGCGCCGCTGCGATCGCTGGGTACACCGCTGGCGACAAGCGTCGCACCGACCAGCTACCTGGCAATGCTGCGGCAGTTCGACTCGTTTGTCACCGACGGGCGCCACTACGCAGCACGGACCCGAAACGTCAGCCACTTCACGCCGGAAGTCATCGCGGCGCTGATCGACGCGGGTCAACGTCAAACATCAAGGTACTCAGGCGTTGTCGTGCATCACTTTCACGGCGCCGCCACTCGGGTTCCCCTCGCGAGCACGGCGTTCGGCCTGCGCATACCGCACCGCATGATCGAGATCGTGGCGGCCTGGGAGCCCGGCGATGACGCCGCCGCACACATCGGCTGGGCAGGTCGCCTCGACGCGGATCTGGCTCCGCACGCCCTGCCCGGGGGCTATCCGAACATGCTGGGGCCGGGCGAGCGCGAACAGATAGCACATGCCTACGGCAGCAACGCCGCGCGATTGTGCGCCGCAAAGGAGCAGTTCGACCCCGAGGGCGTGTTTTCGGCCATTGCCTTACCGGGCTAACCGGCGGTTAGCCGCGACAATGGCTGGATGCGTCCTATGTGCCTGGTTCTCCCGCTGCTGCTGGCTGCTTTCGTTGCGCTGTCCGAAGTGGCCGTCGCGCCGGCCAGTCCCGACGTGCCGCCCGTCAGCGACGCGGCGCGCGCGGCCGGATTCGTCGACATCCGCACCGTCGTTCCCGACGCGATCGTCGACCTGCGTTACGCGACGACCAACAACTTCACCGGCACGCAGCTGTATCCCTCCGACGCCCGGTGCCTGGTGCACCAATCCATGTCCCAAGGCCTCGCGAATGCCGCGTCGGCGCTGCGCGCGCAGGGGCACCTATTGGTGTTCTGGGATTGCTACCGGCCGCACGATGTTCAGGTCAGGATGTTCAACGTCGTCCCTAACCCGGCCTGGGTGGCACGGCCCGGATCGTTTGCACACAGCCACGAGTCGGGGCGGTCGGTCGATGTCACGTTCACCAGCGTGCCACCGCAGTGCCCGCCGGAAAGTCACGCGGGCGGGCTCTGCCTAGCCGACATGGGTACCGACTTCGACGATTTCTCCCCGCGCGCAACGGCATTCGCAACGCAAGGTGTCAGTGCCGATGCGCAGGCGAACCGGGCTCGGTTGCGCGACGCGATGAAGTACGGCGGATTGTCCCCGTATTCCGGTGAGTGGTGGCATTTCGACGGCCCCGGGGCCGGTGTCGACCGTCCGATTCTCAACGTCCCGGTCGACTAGTGTCTCATATAGTGAGACACTAGTTTCATATTGTGGCCAGACGCCAGTAGGCTCTGCGTCATGAGCGACATCAAGTACACGCATGGACATCACGAGTCGGTGCTGCGCAGTCATCAGCGGCGCACCGCTGCGGACTCCGCGGGCTATCTGCTGCCGTATCTGAAGCCGGGGTGCACGCTGCTCGACGTGGGGTGTGGTCCCGGGACGATCACCGTGGACCTAGCCGCCAGGGTCGCGCCCGGATCGGTCACGGCCATCGATCAGTTCGCCGATGTGCTCGACGTGGCACGCGAAGAGGCTCAGCAGCACAATCTGTCCAACGTCTCATTCGTGACCGCCGATGTGGAGCGGCTCGAGTTTCCCGACGACACCTTCGACGTCGTGCACGCACACCAGGTGCTGCAGCACGTCGCGAATCCGGTGCAGGCGCTGCGGGAAATGCGCCGAGTGTGTAAGCCCGGCGGAATCGTGGCGGCTCGCGACGCCGATTACGCGGGCTTCGTCTGGCATCCACACGTTGCGGCACTGGACTTTTGGCGTGACATCTACCAACAGGCCGCGCGCTCCAATGGCGGCGAACCGGACGCCGGCCGGCGGCTGCTGTCGTGGGCGCTGGAAGCGGGGTTCGACGACGTCACACCCACCGGAAGCCTCTGGTGTTATGCCACGCCCGAGACCCGTGAATGGTGGGGAGGCATGTGGGCCGACCGAATCCTGCATTCCGGGATCGCCCGCGACATTCTGCGGTTTGGCCTGGCCACCACCGTGCAGCTCGAGGAGATCTCGCAGGCATGGGGGCAGTGGGCCGCTGCGAAAGACGGTTGGCTAGCGATTCCGCACGGCGAAATCATCTGCCGCACATGATTTAACGCTTCAGTCCAAGAACAGGTCCGGAATCGGCTGATCTCCGCCGCCGTACCGAGACAGATCCGTGGCCCCGGCCGACTGCAGAACGTCGGCGTCGATGTGGCATTCACCGGTGGCTTCCCGGGCGGGCCGAGAGATGATTTCGACGGCGGCGTCGGCCATGATCTCGGGGTTGCGCGACGACTCGGCCAACCGGTCCCCTTCGGCCATGTTCGCTACCGCGGCCGTAGCGATATAGGTCTGCGGCCAAAGGCAATTCACGCCGATCCCGTCGTCGGCGAATTCTGCGGCCCAGCCCAGCGACAGCAGCGTCATCCCATACTTGGACAGCGTGTAGGCCGGGTGGGCGCCCAGCCAGCGTGGGTTCATGTTCACCGGCGGCGAGATGGTGAGTACGTGCGGGTTGGCCGATTTCTTTAAGTGCGGCACACACGCCTTGGTCAGCAGGAACGTGCCGCGCAGGTTGACCTCCTGCATCAGGTCGTACTTCTTGGCCGCCAGCACGGCCGTCGGTTCCACCGCGATCGCGCTGGCATTGTTGACGCAGACGTCGATCCGGCCGAACCGCTGCACCGCGGCGTCGACCACCCGCTGCACGTCCTCTTCGCGGCGCACGTCGCCGACGACCGCCAGCGCCTTGCCGCCGGTGGCCTCGACCTCGGCGGCCGCGGTGTGCACCGTTCCGGGCAGTCGGGGATGCGGGGTGTCGGTCTTGGCCAGCAGCACCACGTTGGCGCCGTGGCGGGCGGCGCCGAGTCCGATCGCGAGTCCGATGCCCCGGCTGCCGCCGGAGATCACGACCGTGCGGTCGGCGAGCTTGTTGTCGGCCATTGGAGTCTCCTTTGTCCAGCCCGGTCACGTGTTTAGCCTGGTCAACCACGTGGTATTGGCATTCTCTTTTTTTGCAAGTACGTTATTCACCGATGGATAATACGGCCCACACTCCCTCCGGTATCCCGCTGCAGCCCGTATACGGGCCGGCGGATAGGAGCGCGGAGCCTCCGGCGCCCGGGGAGTTCCCCTTCACGCGGGGCAACTTCGCGTCCGGCTATCGCGGCAAGCTGTGGACGTTCCGGCAGTACTCCGGCTTCGGCACCGCTGAGGAGTCCAACCGCCGCTACCGGTACCTGCTCGACCAGGGCGGAACAGGGCTGTCAGTCGCGCTCGACCTGCCCACCCAGTGCGGGTACGACTCCGACGATCCGGAGTTCGGCGAGGAGGTCGGCCGGGTCGGTGTCGCGGTCGACACCCTGGCCGACTTCGAGATCTTGTTCGACGGCATTCCGCTGGACAAGCTCAGCACCAGCATGACGATCAACGGAACGGCGGCGATCCTGCTGGCGTTCTACGTCGCCGCCGCCGAGAAAAAGGGCATACCGCGGGCGAAGCTCACCGGAACCATCCAGAACGACATCCTCAAGGAGTACGCCTCGCGCGGCACCTGGATCTGGCCGCCGGAGCCGTCGCTGCGATTGATCGCCGACACCATCGAGTTCTGCGCGGCCGAAGTGCCGAGGTTCAACGCTATTTCGGTGGCCGGTGCGCATTTCCGCGATGCAGGAGCCAACGCGGTACAGGAGATGGCGTTCACCCTGGCCGACGGGGTGACCTATTGCGACACCGTGGTGGAGCGCGGCCGCATGACGATCGACCAATTCGCACCCCAGATCTCGTTCTTCTTCTACACGCACGGAGACTTCTTCGAGGAGATCGCCAAATACCGTGCGGGGCGCCGACGTTGGGCGACCATCGTGCAGGAGCGCTACGGGGCGACGACGGCCAAGGCGGCAATGTTTCGCTTTGGCTGCGTCTGTGGCGGTGCATCGCTGTACGCGCCGCAGGCCCATAACAACATCGTCCGGGTGGCCTACGAGGCGATGGCCGCGGTGCTGGGCGGTGTCCAGTCGATGTTCACCGCGGCCTGGGACGAGCCGTTCGCCCTGCCCACCGAGGAAACCACCACGCTGGCGCTGCGCACCCAGCAGATCCTGGCGCACGAAACCGGCGTGGGCAGCGTCGCCGACCCGCTGGGCGGATCGTATTTCGTCGAGGCGCTCACCGACGCCACCGAGGCTCGCATCATCGAGATCATGTCCGACCTCGAGCGGCACGGCGGAATGGTCCATGCCATCGAGGACGGCTACTTGCAGGGCTTGATCGCCGACGAAGCCTTCAAGATGCATCAGGACGTCGAAGCCGGCAGCCGACCGGTCGTCGGGGTCAATCGGTTCGTGACCGAGGAGCCGGCACACGACGTCGTCAGCTACGAGCTCGACGCCGAGGGACGCGACCTGCAGCTCAAGCGATTGTCCAAGGTAAAGGCCGAAAGGGATTCGGCTGCAGTGCAATCCTGCCTTGCGGCACTGTCGCGCTCTGCCGAGGGAGACGACAACCTGATGCACAAGCTGATCGACTGCGCCAACGCCTACTGCACGATAGGGGAAATGGTCTCCGCACTCAAAGCGGTGTGGGGCGAATTCCAGCAACCGGTGGTGTTCTAAATGGCGGTGCGAGTTCTGGTGGCCAAACCCGGCCTCGACGGACACGACCGCGGCGCCAAGATCGTCGCACGCACGTTGCGCGACGCCGGATTCGAGGTCATCTACACCGGTATCCGGCAGCGCATCGAGGACATCGCCTCCATCGCGGTCCAGGAAGACGTCGCCGTCGTCGGCCTGAGCATCCTGTCTGGCGCGCATCTGGCGCTCACCGCCCGGACCGTCGAAGCGTTGCGCGCCGCCGACGCCGCGGACATCGCCGTCGTCGTCGGTGGAACCATCCCGCACGCCGACGTGTCCAAGCTGCTCTCCGCCGGTGCCGCTGCGGTATTCCCCACCGGGACACCGCTGGACAACCTGGTGCGCGAAATCCGCGCACTCACCGGCACGGAGGAAGTTGAACCGATGCAACCCGCCACGGAGGAACCATGCGCGTCGGAGTGATGATCGGCGCCGAGCGTGGCGATATGGCCCGCAAGGTGGACAAACTGGCCTCCGATATCAAATGGGCCGAAGCTGCGGGTCTGGACACCGCTTGGATGCCGCAGGTGCCCAACGACTTCGACTGCCTGACCATGGTGTCGTTGATGGCCGCGCACAGCTCGCGCATCGAGCTGGGGACCGCGGTGGTGCCGTTGCAAGCTCAGCATCCGATCGCCCTTGCCCGCCAGGCACTCTCGACGCATGCGGTGGCCGCTGGGCGGTTGGCACTGGGTGTCGGGCCGTCACACCATTGGATCATCCGGGACATGCTCGGCTTGCCATACGAGAAGCCTGCCGCCTACACCCGTGACTACCTGCAGGTGCTCAACAGCGCGATTGCCGGTCCGGGGTCGGTTGACGTCGAGAACGATTCGTTCACGGTGCATAACCCGATGGCGATCGGCGCCGATACCCCGATGCCGGTGCTGATCGCCGCGCTGGGACCGGTGATGCTGCAGATTGCCGGTGAACTCGCCGACGGCACGGTGTTGTGGATGGCTGACGAGCGCGCGATCGGCGATCACATCGCGCCGAAGATCACCAAGGCCGCCGCGGATGCCGGTCGGCCTGCGCCGCGGATCGTCGCGGGCATACCGGTATGCCTTTGTGCGCCTGCACAAGTCGATGCGGCCAAGGAGCGGGCCAACCGTATCTTGGGTGAGGCCGAGGTGTCGCCCAACTACCAGCGCTTGCTCGACCGTGGGGATGCGCGCGATGTCGGCGATCTGTGTGCGGCCGGTGACTCGGAACAGATTCTGTCGCGATTCCGCTCTTTCGCCGACGCCGGCGTGACCGACCTGTCGGTGCGCCTGCTGCCCATCGGGGAAAACCGCGATGAACTGATCGCCTCCAAGCGCCGGACGCGTGAGATGATCGCGGCGCTCGCAACGGAACTGCGGTGACTTCCCGGGGACCGCTCGCGGGAATACGGATCCTTGAGGTCGGCACTATGCTGGCCGGACCTTATGCCACGATGCTGCTCGCCGATCTCGGTGCCGAGGTCACCAAGATCGAACCCCGCGGAGGCGAGATCTCGCGCGGTGTCGGGCCCTCTTATTTCGCCAGCCTCAACCGAAACAAGTCCAGCATCTGCCTAGACCTGAATTCCGATGCGGGACAGCAGCGCCTGGGCGATCTGGTATCGGAATCCCATGCGCTGCTGGTGAACCTGAAACCGTCGGCCATCCGTCGCCTGGGGCTCACCTACGACCAGTTGCGGCGGCACAACGAACGGATCGTCTGCGTCGCAATCACCGGCTTCGGCCTGCACGGCGGCGACGACCCGGCCTTCGACTATGTGGTTCAGGCCGGCTACGGTATCGCTGCTCTGACCGGCGATCCGGACGGCCCGCCGACGCTGCCGGGCTACTCGTCAGCCGACAACTCCACCGGAATGACCGCGGCACTGGGACTTTTAGCCAAGATCGTTTCGGGAACCGGCGGGCAAGTCGATGTGTCGCTGCGCGACGTCATGCTCTCGCAGCTGAACTATCACGCGTCGGCCTACCTGAACAGCGGCGTCGAGCCGCAGCGCAGACCGAACGGTGCACACTCGTATTACGTCCCAGCCCAGCTCTTTCCGACCTCCGACGGATATCTGGCGCTGTTCATCACCCACGATGGATTTTGGAAATCCTTTGCCACCGAAGCGGGTATCGGCGGTTTCGACACCATGGCCGAACGGGTGGCCCGCCGCGACGAGGTGCTCGCCGTCGTCACCGCGATGCTGGCGACCGACACCGCGGCGAGCTGGGAACGACGGCTGCGCCCCCTGGGCGTGCCCGCCGCGGCGGTACGGACGCTGCCCGAGGCCCTCAAAGCAACGCCGGAAGTGATTGTCACGGCCGGCGATTTCCGCCTAGTCGGCTCTCCGATCCACGTCTCCGGATATCAGCCCGAGTACCGACCGCCCCCGGATCTGCCGCAGGCCTAACCCCCATTGCCGCCGAGTGTGACGGTGCAGTCACATTCGGCCGCCAACGTGACTGCACCGTCACGTTCGGCGTCAGGCGGCCGCTACCGCACTGCGGCGGCTTGCTTCTGCTGGTAGAGCTGTGCCCACTCGGCACGCGGCCGGATGGATACATCCACGTCAGTCGCGTTGGCACGCAGGGCTTTAACGGTTGCTTGCTCACGCGGTGTGCGGGCGAACGGATCCCAGCCGAAGAATCGGCAGGCGTTACCCCAGGTGATCTTGTTGATGTCGGAGTCGTCGGCGCCGGCGCCATTCAGCTCGGCCAGCACCTGCTCGGGCGCGTCGGGCCAGAAGCAGTCCGAATGCGGGTAGTCGCACTCCCAGGCGATGATGTCGATGCCGATCTCGTGGCGCAGCTTCAACGAAGTCTTGTCGGTGACGTAGCAGGCCAGCGAGTGCTCGCGGAACACGTCGCTGGGCAGCTTGTCGCCGAAGTCGCGGCGTAGCCACTTCTGGTTCGTGTAGTGGCGGTCGCTGCGGTCCAGATAGAACGGAATCCAGCCGATGCCGCCTTCGGAGAAGGCGAACTTCAGATCGGGGTAGCTGCGCATCGCGGGGCCCCACAGCAGATCCTGCGCACACATTGCCGACACCTGTGTCGCCAGAATGATCATGTTGTCGATCGGCGCGTTGGGGGCCATGCTGATCGCGCCGAATCCGGTGCCGATGTGCAGACACATCACCACGTTCTGTTCGGACAGGGTGCGGAATACCGGGCCCCAGTAGTCGTCGTCGTGGTAGCTCGGAAGTCCTTCCAGGTGAGGCAGTTCCGGCATGGTGACCGCCCGGCAGCCCTTGGCGGCTACCCGGCGGATCTCGGCGCTCATGGCCTCCGGATTCCACGTCGGCAGAATGGCGATGGGGATGAATCGGTCTGGGTAGGAACCGGCCCACTCGTCGATGTGCCAGTCGTTATATGCCGACACCATCACCAGCGTCGCCTCCTCGCGGTGCATATTGAGGTGACGAGCCGAGAACCCGGTGAACGTCGGGAAGCACATCGACGCGAGGATGCCGTTGCGGTCCATATCGCGAACGCGTTCGTGAACGTCGTAGACGCCAGGCCGCATTTCGGCGAAACCGGCTGGATCGCGGCCCCATTCCTCGGCCGGCCACGACACCACGGCGTTCAGTCCACTCACGCCCTGCGGCCTGCCCTGGTACATCCACTGGTCGACGCCCTTGTCGTCAACCACGACGATCGGGGCCTCGGGCTTGTACTTGGCGGGCACGTGACGCAGGAACATGTCCGGCGGCTCGACCACGTGGTCGTCAATGCTCACCAGGATCAGGTCGTCGACATCCATCAAGCTTTCCTCTCCCACACAGCGGCGCAGCCGAATTCGGCTACCCGTCGCACTCGGTCGTCGTTTCCAGCAGTCGGGGGATCGGCGCGGGATCCAGCAGCAATGCATCGGACATGGTCAGCTGGCCGGCATTGGCGATCATGTTGTCCAGCACGGCCTGCAGGTTGTCGCCTTCGATTTCGTAGATGGCGACGTATGGCCCCTCGCCGTTGACCGGACGCAGCCGTCGCGCCGAGACGAATCCGTCGAGGGCCACGAGTTCAGGCAGATGGACTTCGTCGTACCAGGTGTTGTACTCCCGGTCGCGTTCGGGCGAACTGGGCCGACTCTCCACGAGGATGATGCCCTTGGCCATCTTGGACATTTGGAGCCACCTCTTTCGTGACTATTCGTAGCGCACCGTGACGGAATCCGTATCGGGTACGCCCTGGCACGTCAAAATGTAGCCGTCTTCCACTTCGTCGTCGTCGAGAGCGTCGTTAATCCGCATCGTCGCGTGCCCGCTCTCAAGGCGGGCCATGCACGTGCCACAGTTGCCGGCCTCGCAGTTGAACGGCGGATCCAGCCCCGCCCGGCGGGCACTCTCCAGGAGCGTCTCGCCGGCAACCAGGGGCACCGTTGCCCTCTTGCGGTCCAGGTAGATCGTCACCGTGCCGGGTTCGGCACCGTTCGATGTGGGATCTGCCACCCTTGGAGTCTCCTCGATTGTCGCGGTGACCGCCGCGCGCTGGTCCCATCGTGGGCGCCCCGCCCGTACTTGCGTTCTTCAGTATAGAGAATACTATTCTCACTAAGCGATAGCATCTTCTCTACTGCGCCGATGTCGGGTCAGCCTGGCCTGCGGGGAAGGACAGGACGTGACCGAGCCGGCTGCGCTCGTGTTCGAGGAACGGCAATTCAGCCTGCCTCAGCTCGACACGCTAGCCAACAGTCTGGCCGCGGCCCTGCGCAAAAGCGGCGTCGTTGCGGGCCAGCGGGTTGCCGTCATGTCCTCCAACCGTCCGGAGTTCGTCGCCGTCCTGCTGGGCATCTGGCGCCTCGGTGCCACGGCGGTGCTGATCAGCCCCGCCTGGAAGCACGACGAGGTCGACCACGCGCTGGCGCTGACCAGCGCCAGCCACGCGGTCGGGGACCATCCGGTGCTGGCCGGGCTGATGCCGATGCTGCACCTCGGCGACCCGGTCGCTCCCGTGGAGCAGATTCCGATGTCGCGGTTGCCGCGCGCCGACGCGGTGCTGGTGTTCAGTTCGGGCACCACCGGTTTACCGAAGGCCGTCCGGCACACCCACGCCGCCCTGGCCGATGCCGTGCGGCACTGGCGCGGTGCGCTGCAACTCACCCGGCAAGACCGGATTCAGGTCGCCACTCCGCCGTCGCACATCCTGGGCCTGCTCAACATCGTGACGGCGCTGCGCACCGGCGCCCAGCTGCGGCTACATCCACGCTTCGACATCGACCGGATGCTGCATCACATCGAAAAAGACCGCATCACAATCGAAATGGCGGTCGCACCCATCGCGATGGCTATCGCCGCACACCCGACGCTGGAGTCATACGACCTGTCGTCGCTGCGCTTCATCATGTGGGGAGCGACGCCGGTCAGCGCCAGCGTCGCCGAGACCGTCACCCGGCGCACCGGCGTCGGCTGGGTTCCGGCCTACGGCACCACGGAACTGCCTGTGATCGCCTGCAATCCGCCGGACAAGCCGCGGCTCGATACTGTCGGGCGCCCGGTGCCGGGGGTCCAGGTGCGGGTCATCTCGCTGCAGACCGGCCGGCCGGTCGGCCCGGGGGAGGTCGGCGAGATCCAGGCACGGTCGACCTCGCTGATGGCCGGTTATCTCCCGGCCGAGGCGACCGGTGAGGCGATGTGCGACGGCTGGTATCGCACCGGTGACGTCGGGTGCCTCGATGCCGACAATTGGCTGCGGATCACCGACCGCCTCAAAGAGATGATCAAGGTGCGCGGGTTTCAAGTCGCGCCAGCCGAAATCGAGACGGTGTTGCACGATCATCCTGCCGTCAAAGACTGTGCTGTGTTTGGAGTTCCGGACGGGATCAACGGTGAAGCCGTCGTTGCCGCGGTCGCCACTGAGGCTCCCGGCGATATGGAAGCGGTCGCCGCCGACCTCACCGCTCGGGTGGACGAGAGGCTGGCCTCCTACAAACACCTGAGCCGGGTCGTGTTCGTGTCTGATATTCCTCGCCTGCCGTCGGGCAAGGTGCTGCGCCGAGTGCTGAAGGAGCGCTATGGATGTACGTCTGACAGCTGAACAGCAACAGTTGCGTGATGCCGCTGCGAAGCTGGCCGATGATCTGGGTCCAGCCACGGTTGCGGACCTCGCCGACGACAGTCGAATCGCACGTCTGGACAAGCAGATTGCGGCGACGGGCTTCAGGTCGCTGCGCTCGGACGGGGCATCCGGCGTCGAAGTCGCGATCGTCGCCGAGGAATTTGGCCGCCGGCTGGTCGATACGCCGTTCCTCGGCCCGGTGCTGGCCGACGACCTGGCACACCGCGTCGGTGCCGATGCCGACGCGGCGACGGTTGCTGTGGATGACCGCGCGGTCGACGCGCGCGGTGCCCGGCGTGCCTTGTCGCTGTCCGGCAACACGGCGCTGGCCACGGAGCTGGGGGCCGTGCGCGACGGTGCCGACTTAACCAGAGCCGAAGCCGAATTGGGGGGATCTGGTGAGACACTCGGAGAGCTGCCCGACGAGGCAGCGGCCCGGTGGTACGCGCTGGCGCTGGTCACCACATCGGCGGACCTGGTCGGAATCGCCCGGGGCGCACAGGCCGTCGCCTGCGACTACGCGAAGATCCGCGAGCAGTACGGCAAGCAGATAGGTTCGTATCAAGCCATCGCTCACCTGCTGGCCGAAAGCCTTGCCCTAATTGAAGGTTCGGTCAGCGTGCTGCGGCATGCCGCGTGGGGTGTCGACGAACTTGAAGCCGCGCACGCCATCCGAGCCGCCCAAATCGCCAAGGTCTACTGCGCACGTGCCACCCGAACCGTGTGCGAGACCTCGGTTCAGGTACACGGCGGTATCGGCAATACCTGGGAGTGCATCGCGCATGTCTACTTGCGCCGCGCCCTGACATCGACAGAGCTGTGGCCCGTCACGTTGAAGGAGATCGATCTTGGACTTTCGTGACTCACCTGACGAGACGGCGTTCCGGGAGCGGCTGCGCACCTGGCTTTCGGCGCACGCCAAGGAATTCTCCGGCTCCGGCGACGAGTACTGGGCGCGCATGGCCGACTGGCATCGAGCCCTGTACGAGAACGGCTTTTTCGGCCTGTCCTGGCCACGCGATTGGGGTGGCCAGGACCTGGCGCCGGTGTACGACGTCATCGTCGACGAGGAGCTGGTACGCGCCGGCGCCCCGCCGCGCCCCAGCGTCGGCTATCTGGTGTACGGCATCGGCGCGCATGGCGGCGACGAGCTCCGGAAACGCTTCCTGCCCGGCATTATCAACGGCACCGAACGCTGGTGCCAGGGCTTTAGCGAACCAGGTGCCGGCTCGGATCTGGCGTCGCTGACCACCACCGCCACCCGGGACGGCGACAACTACGTCGTGCACGGGCACAAGATCTGGACCAGCTACTCCGACGTCGCCGATTACTGTCTGCTGCTGGCCCGCACCGATCCCGACGCCAAGCGGCACCGTGGCCTGTCGGCATTCGTGCTCGACATGAAACAGACTGGGGTGCAACAACGTCCGCTACAGATGATGAACGGCGTCACCAATGAATTCGGCCAAGTATTCTTCGACGGCGCCACGGTGCCGGCCGACCGGATGGTGGGTGCATCCGGTGACGGTTGGGCCGTGGCGATGACCGTCGTCGGACACGAACGCGAGCCCTCCACCCTCGGCTACGCCGCGCGATACGGCAAGCTTGTCCGAGAACTGTTGGCACGCAACGACGGCGAGGTGTCCGAAGAGCTGGCCTGGGCCGCGGTTCAGTCGGACATGTTGACGCATCACGTGCGTCGGCGGTTGTCCGAACAGCTGGATGGGGTGTCGCACGGGTCGGAAGGCTCGCTGGACAAGTTGCTGATGACCTGGGTCGAACAATCGGTGGGGCACGCCGCATTGGCGGTCACCGGGACCCGTGATCCAGATCTGCTCAGCGCCTACCTGTACAGCCGTGCGCAGAGCGTCATGGGTGGGACATCACAGATACAGAAGAACATCATCGCTTCGCGAATCTTGGGATTGGGAGTCTGACGTGTACGACATGCCTGCTGAAATCGACGTGCGTGCCGACGGTGCACTACGGATCATCACGCTGAACCGGCCGGATTCGCTGAACTCGGTCAACGACGATCTGCACTCCGGGCTGGCACGGATCTGGCAGCGGTTAACCGATGATCCCACCGCCCGCGCGGCGGTGATCACCGGTGCCGGCAGAGCGTTCTCTGCCGGCGGCGACTTCGGCTATCTCGAGGAACTTGCGAACGACGCCGACCTGCGGGCCAAGACCATCCGGGACGGGCGCGAAATCGTGCTGGGCATGGCGCGGTGCCGAATTCCAGTGGTAGCAGCCGTGAATGGCCCCGCGGTCGGTCTGGGCTGCAGCCTGGTTGCGCTGAGCGACATCGTCTACATCGCCGAAGATGCCTACCTAGCCGATCCGCATGTACAGGTGGGGTTGGTGGCCGCCGACGGCGGACCGCTGACTTGGCCGCTGCACATCAGCCTGCTGCTGGCCAAGGAATACGCGCTGACCGGTGCCCGGATCAAAGCCCCTCGCGCCGTCGAACTGGGACTGGCCAACCACGTGGCGGCCGACCCCTTGGCCGAGGCAATCGCCTGCGCCAAAAAGATTTTGGAGCTACCTCAGCAGGCTGTCGAGAGCACCAAGCGGGTGCTCAACATCCATCTCGAGCGCGCGGTGCTCGCCAGCCTCGACTACGCCCTCTCGGCCGAGAGTCAGTCATTTTTGACCGAGGACTTCCGAGCCAACGTCGCGAAGTTCAACGCGTCGAAGAACTGAGCCGCACTCGCGGCCCAGTTCTTCGACGGGGAGTGACTAGCTCTTTGCCGCGGCCTTCTCGCGGGCCTCGGCTGTCTTCGCGGCACCACGCGCTGCCTCGGCCTGAGCCTCTTTTTTGGCCACATCGCGTTGTGCCTTCGCCTTGTCCTGCTGGGCGCGGCCTTCCTTGCGGAGACTCTCGTGATTGATCAGGATGCCGACGATCTCTTTGGTCTTCCCGATCGCGTCCTCGATGACGCCCTTGATGCCTTCCACGAGTCCATTGTCGCGCTCACTCATGCTGGAACTCCTTTCGTGAAGTTGTCGGTCCTTTGACCCGTACCCAACGAGTCCGGCGCCGCAACGTCTAAACCGATGACACCGGTGTGGGGTCGGTCACTGTGGGCGTCTGCCTGCACCGCTGCGGCCGTGTGACTGGCCGTGACTCCCCGGCGCTCGGCGTGTCGGGTGGGTGTGTCGCGGCAGCCGCGACGATCGCCGGGTGAAATCCTGGAAGTTCAGCCGTCGTCGTGGTGCCGCAAGAAGTCCCGCATCACGTCGTCGAAGCGCTGCGGCTCCTCGATGAAAGGCATGTGCGAACTCGACTCGAACAACTCGAACAACTCGAACCGCGAGTCCGCGATCCGCTGATGCATTTCCCACATGTG
Organism: Mycobacterium montefiorense; assembly: GCF_003112775.1. Classification (GTDB taxonomy): domain Bacteria; phylum Actinomycetota; class Actinomycetes; order Mycobacteriales; family Mycobacteriaceae; genus Mycobacterium; species Mycobacterium montefiorense. The sequence continues at coordinate 19,212 of NZ_BFCH01000028.1, forward strand.
CTCGTGGGCGCATTCGTCGTACCTGCCCGCGATCACGAGGGTGGGCAGCGCGATCTCGCTCAACCGGTCGAACACATCCCAGCTGCGAATGGTCCCGACGATGTGAAAGTCGCTGGGGCCGAACAATGTTTCGAAACTCTCGGCTCCCATGCGCATGAATGCCTCCTCGAGATCGCGCGGCCATGGGCGTACCCGGCACAGATACGTCTCGTTCCAGGTGCGGATCGCGTCTTGGTATTCGGGTGAGTACGTCGTACCGGCGGCTTCATGGTGGTCAATGGCGGATTGGGTGGCCGGGTCGAGATCGCGCTTCAGCCGTTCCACCATGCCGGCAAACGCGGGTATGGACGCGATGCTGTTGGAGATGGTCACGCTGGCCGCGGTCGACGGGATGTCGAGTACGTACTGCTGCGCCAGCATGCCACCCCACGAGTTGCCGAACAGATGGAAGCGCTGTAAGCCAAGAGCCTGAATGACGGTGTCCATTTCGGCGACCGAACGCTGGATCGTCCAAAGGTCAGGGTTCGACGGGCACTCGGAATTTCCGCAGCCAAGCTGATCCCAGAAGATGACTTCGCGCTCGTTGGCCAAACGTTCAAGCGAAAGCAAGTAGTTGTGCGGTACGCCGGGCCCGCCGTGAATGGCAAGCAGCGGACGACCCGGCCCACCGCCGACGCGCTTGAACCAAACATTCCCGCCCGGGACCGCGATGGTCCCCTCCGACTGAGTCATGGCTGGCCGCCGCCTCCTACCTCTGATGAGCAGTGGCACGAAATCGTAGTCGGTGAGTCCGGCGGTGAGCCGGGCGGCGGCGGATCATCTTGCAACTGAGACTCTCGAAATGAGAGAATAGTGTTCTCATGAACGTGCGGCAGATTCTCGACGTTTCGCACCGCGCTGGCTGAACTGGAGAAACCCGTGCCTGAAGCTGACATCGTGTCCGCGCTGCGCACCCCGATCGGCACCGCCCGGACGGGAACGCTGGGCGACACCAGCGCGTTCGACCTCGCACACCACGTCGTTTCCGAGGCGGCCACAGACCTGGATCCGGCGCAGGTCGACGACGTGATCCTGGGTGAGGGGCTCTACGGCGGCGGCGTGGTCGCCCGCCATGCGGCGATCACGGCGGGGCTGTCCCACGTGCCCGGTCTGGCCAACAATCGGCATTGCGCGGCCGGGCAGGCGGCGATGCAGAGCGCGGCGGCCAGCATGCGCGCCGGGATGGACGCCTGGGCGTTGCGGTCGCATCGCAACGCGATCGCCGCGATCGACGAAGGTCGCTTCAAGGAAGAGATCGTTGCGATCGAGACGCCGCACGGGCTGCTCTCGGTCGACGAGCACCCGCGTCGCGACACCACGATGGAGAAACTGGCCGCGCTCAAGCCGCTGCATCCCGAGATCGAGGGCTTTTCGATCACCGCCGGTAATGCGTGTGGTGCCAACGACGGTGCGGCGGCGTTGGTCATCGCAAGCGACCGGCTGGGCGCCCAACTAGGTTTGCCCGCGCTGGCCACCGTACGGTCCTGGGCGTCGGTCGGCGTCGACCCCGCGATCACCGGTCTGGCGCCCGTCGCTGCGATCCCGAAAGCCCTTGCCCGTGCCGGTATTTCGATCTCCGATGTGGACCTGTTCGAAATCAACGAGGCGTTCGCGGCGATGTGCGTGGCGACCATCAAGATGCTCGAACTCGATCCCGAGAAGGTGAACGTCAGCGGTAGCGGTAGCGGCCGCGGTCTCGGACATCCGGTGGCGGCCACCGGAGCCAGGATGCTGGTCACCCTGGTGCACGAACTGCGGCGGCATGGCGGCGGAATCGGTGTCGCCGCCATGTGTGCCGGCGGCGGCATGGGTTCCGCGACGGTCATCGAGGTCCCGGCTCCATAATGTGTCCATGACGATCGCCGACCTAATTGCCGGAGCGCGCAACGGATCTCCGCGCGCGGCGGGTCGGCTGCTCAGCCTCGTCGAAGGTGAACGTCGCGACGAGGTGCTGGCCAGCATTGGTCCCGCAAGCGCGTTGCGGATGCGTGTCGTCGGTGTCACCGGACCGCCCGGCGCAGGAAAGTCGACAACGGTCGCGGCCCTCGTCGGTGCCTACCGCGAGCGCGGCTGCCGGGTGGCCGTGCTGGCCGTGGACCCGTCGTCGCCATTCAGCGGCGGCGCGCTGCTGGGTGACCGAATTCGAATGGCCGCCCATATCAACGACTCTGACGTGCTGATTCGTTCGGTGGCAAGCCGCGGTCATCTCGGGGGTCTGGCCGCCGCGGTGCCTGCGGCCATCCGTTTGCTGGGTGCGATCGGCTACGACATGGTGCTGCTGGAAACCGTCGGGGTGGGACAGTCGGAGATCGAGATTGCCGCGGTAGCCGACCCCACCATCGTCATCCTCAACCCCGGTGCGGGCGACGCGGTCCAGGCCGCCAAAGCGGGCGTGCTGGAGGTTGCCGACATCGTGGCGGTCAACAAGGCCGACCGGGACGGTGCCGAACAGACCGTGCGGGACCTGCGCGCCGAGACCAAGGCCCCGATCGTCAGCCTCATCGCTGCGCGGGGCGATGGTGTCGCCGATCTCGTCGCCGCCATCGACGACCATCACCGCACCGACAGCCGTGAGCGCCGGGTGACTCGCGCCCGCGCGCAAATCCTTTCGCTGGCCCAAACCCAGCTGCGCAGCCAGCCGGATCTTGACCGGCTCGCGGAATCGGTGGTCGACGGCCAGGCCGACCCGTATTCGGCGGCCGCGCAGCTGCTGTTAGGCGCAGGTCAGGGCAAGGATTGAGGTCGCTTGTCCCCCAATCGGGGGAACGGAATTCATCTGGATTGCGACCCGATCGGCGGAGGTTGGCCCAGCGCCACCCGCATAACTTAACTCTTGTATCCACGACGAGTTAGGAGCCACCGAACATGACTCGCACACCCGAACTGTCAGCGGCATGGTTGCGTGAGCAACTGGAGCTGTACCGCCAAATGTGGGTCTTGCGCCTGCTCGACATGGCAGTGGAGGAGATGCGTATCGACGGTCGGCTCAACCAACCCGTCCAGGCCGCGCTCGGCCAAGAGGCGGTGGCAATCGGCACCGCCGCGGCACTTCGTCCCGGCGACTTCATGACCACCGCCATCATCCACATGCAGCATGCCCAGCAGATCAGTTGCGCGCTGCCGCTGGGCCCGGCCATCGCGGCGCTCAGCAGCCCGGATTTCGGTCCTGACGGCGACGAGGAAGCCCCGTTCGTGGCTTCAGTTCGTGGGTTATGTTCTCTCTCAAGCGCTTTGCAGCAGTCACCGCTGCTGGCCGTCGGGCACGCCTACGGTAAGCAACTGATGGACGACGGCGGGGTCACGGTCTGTGTCATGGAAAGTAGTGACGCGAAATCGGCAGACTTCGCCGAGGCCGCGCACATCGCCCTGTCCTGGCAGCTTCCGGTGGTGTTCGTTGTCGAAAATGCGCGTGAGGAAGCCAACGTAAGCGAGTGTCACGGGCTGCCAGTGATATCAATCGATGGCAACGACGTTGCGGTGGTTCGTGATTCGGTCGCCGGCGCCGTGCGATGCGCGAGCGCGGGCGGAGGTCCGGTTCTGGTTCACGCGATGACCCAGCGCGAGGATGGTGTCGTCTGGGTGGGCCCACTGGTTCTGGAAAGGGAGCGGCTGATTGACGCCGGCGTCAGTGCCGCCCACCTCTACGAGGTGGAGCGCCGAGCCCGTCACCTGGTCGCCGAGGCTGAGGCCTTCGCGAAGGTCATCCTGTGGGATGACCAGCCGGCGCCGATTCGGGAGCCGGAGGTGTGGCCTGCCGCTAGCTGAGTAGACCTTGCCGCATTGCCTCGGCGACAGCAGCTGCGCGATCGCTGACTCCGAGTTTCTCGTATAACCGCTGGACATGCGTTTTGACCGTGGAGGGTGCGACGAACAGCTCGCCTGCGATCGCGGGGATGCTTTGACCGCGAGCGATCCGATTGAGCACCTCGCGCTCCCGGGCGCTGAGGACAGGAGCCGTCGGCTCCGCTCGCTGCCGAATCTGTGCGGCAAGCCCTCCGGCAAGCGAGGGTGCCACCACGTCGTTTCCGTTCGCGCAATCGAGCACCGCTTTGACGATCTCGGTGCGCGTCGAGTCCTTGAGCAGAAAGCCGGCTGCACCTTGCTGCAGCGCTTGATACACGATCGCGGCCTCGTCATGCGCCGACAGCAGCAGGACGCGCGTGGGCAGATCGTTACTTCGCACCGCCGCGGCTACCTGAGCGCCATCCATGCCGGGCATCCGGAAGTCGAGCAATGCGACGTCGGGAAGGTGCTCCTTGATCAGTTCCAGCGCTTGGGTGCCGTCATCCGCCTCGCCGACGACGTTTACCTCGCCGCTGAGAGCCAGGGCTCGTACCACGCCTTCCCGGAAGAGCGGGTGATCATCGCCGACAACGACGCGGACCTTCTCGGGCGTTGCTGCGCCGGCCATGGCGGACAGTCTAGCGGTTCGCCGTACCTGCGCAGATTGCTATTGGGGACAACCTGATGCGGGTTTTGCCATTTAGCCCCAGAGTGGCGAGTACAGATGAATACTGTGTTCGCGTGGCGGATACCAGCGATGCAGAGTTGCATCGGGTACGCGGGATTCACCAACTGCGCTCGTATCGAATCGCGTCTGTGGTTCGGATCGGCGTAGTTGGGTTGATGGTCGCCGCCATGATGATCGGCACCAGCCGGTCCGAGTGGCTGCAGCAGAGTGTACTGATCGCGGTGTACGCGGTCATCGCACTGTGCGCCGCGGCGCTCGCATTTTTCCCGTTTCGTCAATGGGTTGCGGTGGGGGCGCTGGAACCAGTTGCTTTCACCATCATCGACGTCATCGCCTTGACCGTCTTCCAGCTGCTGTCCACTGGCGCGGTCTATCCCTTGTTGATCATGACCATGCTGCCCATCCTGTTGGGCCTTGACGTCTCTTCGCGCCGCGCCGCGCTGGTGCTGATCTTCTCCATGGTGGGGTTCGCGATCGCGGTGCTCCAGGACCCGGAGATGCTGCGCTCGATCGGGGTGTTCGAGGCCGCTTTTCGCTTTGTGCTGTACGGGTTCCTATGTGCCACTGCATACATGGCGGTCCGTATCGCAGATCGGCACACGCGCTCGGTCGCAGGCTTAAGCGTGCTGCGCGAGGAATTGCTTGCTCAGACGATGACGGCGTCGGATGTGTTGCAGCGCCGGATTTCGGAGTCCATTCACGACGGACCGCTGCAAGACATCCTGGCGGTGCGTCACGAACTCGTCGAGCTGGAGACCACGCTCCCGGGTGACGAGCGCGTCGAGCGCGCGCTGGCCGGTCTGCAAGTCGCGTCACACAGCCTGCGGCAGGCGACTTTCGAGCTGCACCCGGCCGTGCTCGAACAGGTTGGGCTGGCGGCAGCGGTGCATCAGTTGGCCTCGGATTCGGCACAGCGCTCGGGCATCCAGATCTCCACGGAGATCGATTACCCGAACCGCGATGAGATCGACCCGATCGTGTTCGGTGTGGTTCGGGAATTGGTGTCGAACGTCGTGCAGCACTCGCACGCCCGCCGGGCATCGATCAAGCTGGGGGTCACCGACCACAGATGTGTTTTGCATGTGATCGACGACGGGGCGGGATTCAATACCGAGACCATGGCACGCCGGTTGGGGGAGGGCCACATCGGTCTGGCGTCGCATCGCGCCCGGGTGGACGCCGCCGGCGGCGTGTTCGTTTTCCTCGACACCGCGGTGGGCACCCACATCTGCGTGGAAGTGCCGCTGAAGTCGTGAACAGCTACTGCAGGTCGACCGACTTACCGGTGGCGGCAGCGTAACCCGCACGATATCCGAAAACCATTGCCGGACCAATGGTTCCACCTGCACCGCCATAGGCACGTCCGGTCGCGCCGGCCATCGTGTTGCCCGCAGCGAACAGGCCCGGAATAGGTTCCCCGCTGACGTGGAGCACCCGGCCGTCGTGGTCGGTGCGCGGCCCGCCCTTGGTGCCCATCGCGCCGATACACACTGGAACCGCGTAATACGGCGCGGTGTCGATTGGGCCGAGTGTCTTCCCGGCCGCGGTGCTGGCGCTGTCGTCGCCCCAATAGCCGTCGTACGCACTGGAACCGCGGCCGAAGTCGGGGTCGGCGTCCTTCGCCACGTGGCGGTTCCACTCGTCGATCGTGCGGATCAGGCCTTCGGCATCGATACCGGTCTTGGCACCCAGTTCGCTCAGGTCCGCGGACTCGCAGAACCAGTCCGGAACCGGCTCACCGGGCGCGATGCCCAGAAATCCATAGCGCTGCAAGTGAACTGAATCGAAGACCATCCATCCGCGATCGTTGACGTATCCGCCCCGAGGGTCCAGGTAGTGGAACGCGCCGGCCATCGAGTTGTAATCGCAGGCCTCGTTGACGAATCGGTGCCCGGCCTGGTTGACGATGATGCTCCGCGGCCGAGTTCGCTCCAGCCGCACGCTGCGGCTGCGCTGTTGGCCTTCGATGGTGTCGCCGGGGATTTGTACGACCGGCACCCACCACGCTTCGCCCATGTTCGCCAGATCAGCGCCGTGCGCCATTGCCATGCGCAGCCCGTCACCGGTGTTGTTCGGCGGCGAGACCGCACCGTGCATCGGCCCGCGAAGGAACGCCTGTACCAAGCCCGGATCCCATTCGAATCCGCCGACACCCAAAACGACTCCACGCCGCGCTCGCACGTTGATGCGCTGTCCGGACATCGCGATGCGCACCCCGACGATTTCGCCGTCTTCGGTAACGAGTTCCTCGGCCCGGGCGTTGGTGTGCGGTGTCACCCCGGCGTCGAGTAATCCCTTGAGTAGCCCCGCAATTAGCGCGGTGCCTGCGACGCACAGGTCGCTGCCCTCCTCGATCGCCGCGTGCAGGCGTGCCCGGGTTTCGGCATCGAAACCGACGTTGGACCAGTCGGCGGGAAATGAGGTGATCCGGTCGCCCCACTCACCGATTTGGTTCAGGTCGAACGGCCCCGCGCTCAGCGACCGGCCTCCGGTCGGCTGGCCACCCGGCAGCTCTGGCCGGTAGTCGGGGAAGCCGGCCGCGATCTCGAAATGTAGGCCGCTATGCCCCTCGACGAATTCCAGCATGGCCGGGCCGGTCCGCACGAACGTTTCGACCAGCGCGTCGTCCATGGTGCCCAGGGACTGCGCGCGCAAGTACTGCAGCGCGGCGTCTTGAGTCAATTCGCCGTCGGGAGAACGGTTATGGGCGGGAATCCACACGACTCCACCCGACACCGCGGTGGTGCCGCCGACGGTCGGGGCCTTCTCGAACACCTCGACGGAGGCGCCGGCAGACGCCGCGGACAGTGCGGCGGTCAGGCCGGCCCCGCCGGTGCCGAGCACGACGACATCGGCCTCGGAGTCCCAAGACATCAACGGCTATCCCTTCAGCTCAGCAGCTCGGACAACTGGTTCGCGGCTTTGACGACCGCATCCCTGCCGCGCAGCACGACGTCTTCCCGGTGGGAGATGAGGTTGATGCATGTCGGCGGAGACGGTGCCGAGCGGTGGACCGACACGGCCAGGCCGTAGGTATTCGGTTCGATCTCTCCGTAGGTCGTCACCCAGCCGCGCTCGCGTGCTCGCGACACCAGGTCCCGCTCGCCCGGGCGTGGCGGAAGGCTTGCGAGCAGGGCGATTCCGGCAGCGCCGCGGTCCAGCGGGTACCGGCTGCCTTCGTGGAACGACAGTTGGTAGGCGACGTGGCTCGGCACGATCACCGCGATCGCGACCTGTTGATCGCCCTCGGCGATGAGCAACGACACCGTGGTGCCCAGATCGTCGGCCAGGGCGCGCAACGTCGGCAGACTCAGTTGGCGCACATTGCGGTCGAACGACGCGCCGAGCACCGCGAGCCCGGCGGCCGGCCGGTAACGCCCGTCTTCGCCCTTGGCCACCAAGCGGAACTGGGCCAACGTTGACAGCAGCCGATAGGCGATGGTGCGGTGCACCCCGACCTGGTCGGCGAGCTGCTGCACGGTCAACCCGGTGGGGGAGTCCGCAACCATTTGCAGCGCGGTGATTCCCCTGGCCAGCGTCTGCGAGCCGGTGCCCGAACCCGTCACAGCCTTGACATACCTCCAAGCGAGAGCGAAGCTCTAATATATAACGCACGAGAGTGTGCGATATTTGCACATCGGGTAAGTCTAAAACGAGAACGCGATTTCCACCAGTAGTAGGCAGAGAGGAACCGTGGCCGAGTTCGAGAGCATCTGGAGCGATCTTCAGGGTGTCGCGTTTGAGCAGGGCTATCTCAACGCCGGGGGAGTCAAGACCCGTTACCTGCGCGCCGGCGATCCCGGTAAGCCGGTACTGATGCTGCTGCACGGATCCGGCGGCCACGCCGAGGCTTATGTGCGCAATCTAGGCGCGCACGCCGAGCATTTCTGGACCTGGTCGATCGACATGCTGGGGCATGGGTACACCGACAAGCCGGGCCACCCGCTGGAAGTCAGCCACTACGTCGAGCACCTGATGGCTGTGCTGCGCACCATCGGGGTGGAGCGCGCATTCATCAGCGGTGAATCGCTCGGCGGCTGGGTGGCCGCCCGTACCGCGGTCGACCACCCGGATGTGGTTGAGCGACTGGTCCTTAACACCGCCGGCGGCTCCCAGGCCGATCCAGTGGTGATGCAACGGATCATCACGCTGTCCATGGCCGCCGCCGAGGACCCGACCTGGGAGACCGTGCAGGCGCGGATCAAGTGGCTGATGGCCGACAAGTCCAGGGGCTACGACGACCTGGTCGCCAGTCGCCAACGGGTGTATCGCCAACCGGGATTCGTCTCCGCGATGAGCGACATCATGGCATTACAGGACCCCGAGATTCGGGCCCGCAACATCCTCGGCCCGGACGAATACGGGTCGATCGTCGCGCCGACGCTGGTGTTGTGGACCAGTGACGACCCCACCGCCGACGTGACCGAGGGACGCCGCATGGCGTCGATGATTCCGGGCGCCCGGTTCGAGGTGATGCCCGGTTGCGGCCGCTGGCCGCAGTACGAGGACGCCAAGACCTTCAACCAACTGCATCTCGACTTCCTGCTAGGCCGCTGATGGGAACCGACGGGCACCAGACACCAGGACTCGATGTCGACGTAGTCATCGTCGGCGCAGGCCCGGTCGGTCTGACCCTGGCCAATATCCTTGGCCAGCAAGGTGTCCGAACGCTATTGGTCGACGAAAGAGACACGCTGATCGACTACCCGCGCGGGGTCGGCCTGGACGACGAGTCGTTGCGCACCTTCCAGTCGATCGGCCTGGTCGAGTGCGTCCTGCCGCACACGGTTCCTAACCAGATTCTGCGTTTCTTCGACGCCAAGCGCCGGGTGCTTGCCGAAATGGCCCCGCCCGATGCGCGTTTCGGTTGGCCGAAGCGCAACGGATTCGTCCAACCGCTCGTCGACGCCGAATTACTGGCCGGTCTAGACAGATTCGACTGCGTCGAGGTGCGCTGGAGCCACCCGATGACGACTTGCGAGGAAACCGCCGACGCGGTCACGGTCGAGCTTGGCGGCGAGGGGGATCCCAGCACGGTGCGGGCCCGCTATGTCGTCGGCTGCGACGGCGGCCGCAGCATGACGCGGCGGGTGATGGGCGTGTCCTTCGACGGGACGACGTCGTCCACGCGCTGGTTGGTGGTCGACATCGCCAACGATCCGCTGGGCCATCCGAACAGTGAGGTCGGTGCCGACCCCGAACGCCCGTACGCCTCGATCTCGATCGCGCACGGAATTCGGCGCTTCGAGTTCATGATTCACGCCGACGAGACCGACGAGCAAGCGGAGGACCCGGCGTTCCTGGAGCAGATGCTGGCCCGCATGGTGCCCCGTCCCGACCGGGTCGACGTGATCCGGCGCCGGGTGTACACGCACCACTCGCGAATCGCCGGGGCGTTCCGCAGCGGCCGGCTGCTGCTGGCCGGTGACGCCGCGCACCTGATGCCGGTGTGGCAGGGGCAGGGCTACAACAGCGGCATCCGGGATGCCGCTAACCTGGGCTGGAAGCTGGCCGCCGTGGTCAACGGCCGGGCCGACGACAAATTGCTGGACAGCTACGACATGGAGCGCCGCAAGCACGCGCGGGCCATGATCGACCTTTCCACCATGGTCGGCCGGGTCATCTCGCCGACCAACCGCCGAGTCGCCACCGCACGCGACCTGCTGGTGCGTTCGGCGTCAATTGTGCCCACGCTCAAGCGATATGTGCTCGAGATGCGGTTCAAGCCGATGCCGCGGTACGAGCACGGGGCAGTCGTGCATTCGACCCCGCACCGCACCGAATCGCCCGTCGGCACGCTGTTCATTCAGCCCCGGGTCGATACCCGGACTCAGCAAGATGTCCTGCTGGACGATGTGCTTGGGCCGTGGTTCGCCGTGCTGTGCTGGAACAACAACCCGCGCAAGATTCTCGGCGACGAGGCTTTCGCGAAGTGGAAAGCGCTGGGCGCACGGTTTGTCGCGCTGCGGCCGCTGACTCAGCTGAACTGGCCTGGGCACGACGATCCGGATGTCATCGTCGTGGGCGATCGCACCGGCGGGCTCAAGTCCTGGTTCGATGTGCACTCCGAATCAGTAGTGTTCCTGCGTCCCGATCGCTGCATCGCGGGTGCCTGCATCGCCCAGCTCTCTCCCGATCTCAGCGCATCGCTGTTGGACGCCCTCACACTCATCCCGGGAGGGGGTGATGTCGACGGTGGCAATGGCTCTGTGCTGTATGTCCCACAGCCCGCTCCTGAATCTTCCGGGGCCGTCGCGGGACCTGCTTGACGACATCGAAGGCGCCATCGCGCAGGCTCGGGAATTCGTTCGCGATTACGATCCCGAACTCGTGGTCATCTTTTCTCCGGACCACTACAACGGGTTCTTCTACAAGGCGATGCCGCCGTTCTGTATCGGCCTGAACGCCAACGGAGTTGGCGACTACGGCACGCATGACGGTGCGCTGGATGTGCCGACGGACCTGGCCTCGCAGTGCGCGGAGGCCGTGCTCGACGCGGGTATCGACGTGGCGGTATCGGCCAGCATGGACGTGGACCACGGGACCGTCCAGCCGCTTGAGAAGCTGTTCGGGGACGCACTGTCGCGGCCGGTGATACCGGTCTTCATCAATGCGGTTGCGGTGCCGCTGGGACCGCTGCATCGGTGCCGGGCGCTGGGTGCGGCCGTGGGCACCTTTCTGGCCACGTTGGATAAGCGGGTCCTGGTGATCGGATCCGGTGGACTCTCGCATAGCCCTCCGGTGCCGACACTGGCGACCGCGCCTGAAGCGGTGCTGGAGCGGATCGTGCAGGGCCGGCCGATGACACAAGAGCAGCGCCAAGCCAGGCAGGCCGCTGTCATCGAGGCGGCCAAGGCCTTCGCGGGTGGCGAGAGTGACCTGCAACCTCTCAACCCGGCGTGGGACCACCGCTTCCTGGAGATCATCGACACCGGCCGACTCACCGCGTTCGACCTCTGGTCGAACTCGTTCGTGTTCTACGAGGGCGGTACCTCCGCGCACGAAGTGCGCACGTGGATAGCGGCTTTCGCCGCGCTGGAAACCGCAGGCGAGTACCAGACGGCGTTGCGCTACTACAAGCCGGCCGAAGAATTGATCGCTGGCTTCGCGATCAGGACGGCGATGCCGACATGACCGGTGCGGAGATGGACGGCTTCGATCACGTTGTCGACGTGTTGGTCGTCGGGTCCGGCGGTGGTGGCATGGCCGCGGCCCTGACGGCGCATGCGTCCGGGCTGGACACGTTGGTGGTCGAAAAGTCCTCCCACTTCGGCGGTTCCACCGCCTTGTCCGGGGGCGGCATCTGGGTACCTGGCGCGCCCTCGCAACGCCGGGGCGGCTACTGTCCGGATCCCGACGGCGTGGTCGAATACCTGCTCAAGATCACCGAGGGTCTGGTCAGCGAGGCGCGCATCCGGCAGTACGTCGAGTCGGCCCCCAAGATGCTGGAGTTTCTCGAAGAGCTTTCGGGATGGTTCGAATTCGTCTGGAAGCCCGGCTATGCCGATTACTACCCGGAGCTGCCCGGCGGCTCGGAACTCGGTAGCACCATCAACGTGCCGGCCATCGATCTGCGGAAGCTGGGCGCCGACGAGAAGACGTTGCTGGCGCCACTGGCGCTTGCTCCGCGGGGAATCTGGCTGGGCCCCAAAGACCTTCGGACCTTCTATCGGATCAGGCAGTCGTGGGCCGGTAAGGGCGTACTACTGAAACTGATCTGGCGGATGGTCAAGGCGAGAGTCCTCGATGAGCGGATGGCCGCAATCGGGCAGTCGTTGGCCGCCCGGCTGCGGCTGGCGATGCGCGAGAACGACATCCCGCTGTGGCTGGACGCGCCGATGACCGAGTTAGTCATCGACGCAGGAGGATCGGTGACCGGAGCGGTGCTCGAACGCGACTGTGCCAAGCAGCGCATCGGCGCGCGCCGAGGTGTCATCCTGGCTTCAGGCGGCTTCGATCATGACCTTGCCTGGCGCAAAGAGCAGCTCCCAGTCGTGGACCAGGACTGGAGCTTCGGCAATCCGGCCGCGATGGGCGACGGCATCCGTGCGGGCCAAAAGGTGGGCGCCGCAACCGATCTTCTGGACGAGGCATGGTGGTTCCCGGCCATCCAATGGCCGGACGGCCGAATGCAATTCATGCTGAACGAGCGGATGATGCCGGCCCAATTCATCGTCAACGGCGACGGCAAGCGCTTCATCAACGAGGCCGCCCCGTACATGGACTTCGGCCACGCCATGATCGACGGGCAGCAATCCGGGGTCACCCACATCCCGTGCTGGCTGATCACCGATCACCGATCCTTCAACCGCTACGTCGTCGGCGGCCACCTGCCGATCCCGAAAATCCCCGGCGCCCCGGTGCCCACCGGCCGCAAGGTTCCGTCGGCTTGGCTGGAATCCGGCGTGGTGAAGGCGGCGACCAGTTGGGACGAAATGGCCGCAAAGATCGGCGTCCCGGCAACCGAACTTCGTGCAACCGCGGCTCGTTTCAACGAACTCGCGCGCCAGGGTCACGACGACGATTTCAACCGAGGGGACAGCGTGTACGACAACTATTACGGCGATCCGACCCTGCCCAACCCCAATCTGTATCCGCTGGGTGACCCGCCCTACTACGCGTTCCGAATCGTTCTCGGCGATCTCGGAACCTCGGGTGGCCTGCTGACCGACGAATACGCCCGAGTGGTACGTCCCGACGGCACCGTCGTCCCCGGCCTGTATGCGGTGGGAAACACCTCCGCGCCGGTGATGGGCCGCAGCTACGCGGGCGCCGGAGCGACCATCGGTCCCGCCATGACCTTCGGCTTTGTCGCCGCGAAACACCTTGCCAGCCAGGCCTAGTCTCTTGAGGAGGTAACAATGAAAATTTCACTGTTCTACGAGTTCGCCCTGCCACGCCCGTGGGTACCGGAGGACGAGCACGTCATGTTGCAGGACTGCCTGGACGAGGTGGAAGCCGCCGACAAGGCGGGATTCTCCACCGTCTGGCTGACCGAGCATCACTTCCTCGAGGAGTACTGCCATTCCACCGCGCCGGAGATATTCCTGGCCGCGGCCAGCCAGCGGACCAAGAACATCCGGCTCGGATTCGGCATCATGCACCTGCCGCCGTTGGTGAATCACCCCGCGCGGGTAGCCGAACGCATTGCCACCCTTGACTTGCTGTCCAACGGACGCGTCGAGTTCGGCACCGGCGAATCCTCCTCCGTCGGTGAGCTGGGCGGGTTCAACATCGATCCCGCTGACAAACGCGCGCAGTGGGAAGAGGCGCTCGAGGTCTCGATCCGCTGCATGGTCGAAGAGCCCTTTTCCGGGTTCGAAGGCCAACACGTCCAGATGCCGGCCCGCAACGTGGTGCCCAAGCCGCTACAGAAGCCGCATCCCCCCGTCTGGGTTGCCTGCACCAGGCCGGCCAGCGTGCAGATGGCTGCCCAAAAAGCCATCGGTGCTTTGAGTTTCGCTTACACCGGCCCCGGTCCGCTAACCGAGCGGGTCAACGGTTACTACAAGGAATTCGAGGAGAACGGCGTGCCGGTCACGCCGCAGATCAACCCGAACATCCTGGCCATCGGCGGTGACCTGTCGATGATGGTCGCCAGGACCGACGAGCAGGCCCTGCAACGCCTCGGCCAGGGTGGCGGATTCTTTTCGTTCGGCATCATGCACTACTACATGACCGGCGTGCACACCCCCGGGCGGACCGGAGTGTGGAAGCGCTACCTCGAAGAGGTGGAAAAAGACCCGACGCTGGCCTATGGGCCCGGCCGTGGCGCGATCGGATCCCCGGCCACCGTGCGCGAGTTCCTGCGCGGCTACGAGGAGAGCGGCGTCGACGAGATCATCCTGCTGCTCAATCCGCGCAGCCACGAGGGCACCATGGAGTCCATCGAGCTGATGGGCAAAGAGGTGCTGCCCGAGTTCATCGAGCGCGACAAGAAGGCGGTGGCGGAGAAGGCCAAGCGCCTGGCGCCCGTCATCGAGAAGGTCGAGGCGCGGCGGCCCAAGTCGACCGCACCGAAATTTGATGAAAACTACTCCTTTGGCGGCCTGCCCACCGGTCGTGGCGGTAAGTTCACTGCCAGCGAGATCCCCGAGGCCATGGCGGAGATCAACGAGGGTCGGGTCCAGGCAGCGCAGCGGGCAAAGGAAGAACAGAACAAGAAGTAGACGGCCTTGGCAGACATCGACGAGCTGTGGCGCTATGACGGCCGCCGTGCCGTGGTCACCGGGTGTGCGTCGGGTATCGGCGAACATGTGGGGCGACAGCTCACCGACCTCGGCGCCGAAGTCATCGGGCTGGATAAGCGCCGACCGCCGTTCGAGGTCAACGAGTTTCATCACGTCGACCTGGCCGACCCGGAGTCGATCGAAGGTGCCGTAGCATCCATCGGCGGGCGGGTCGACGCGCTTTTCAACGTCGCCGGAGTCTCGTCGGGGATCGGCGACCCGACCCTGGTCGCCACGATCAACTTCCTGGGCCTGCGGCGCGTCACCGAGGCGCTGGTGCCCAAGATGGGCGCGGGATCTTCAATCGTGAGCGTCTCCTCGCTCGCGGCGGCCGGCTATCGGGAGCATGCCGACGCGGTGGTGCCGTTGCTGGATACCGCGACGATGCAACAGGGCATCGACTGGTGTCACGCCCATCCCGACGAGCTGGGCAACGGCTACCAACTGTCCAAAGAAGCGATCATCTTTTACACCATGCGCAGCGCCACACCGTTGGGCGCCAACGGTATCCGCATCAATTGTTCCGGCCCCGGGGTCACCGAAACCCCGATCCTCGATCAGCTGCGAACCGCATACGGGCAGGGCTTCCTCGACGGTATTCCCAAGCCCCTGGGCCGTGTTTCCGGCCCCGCCGAGCAGGCCGCGGTGTTGCTCTTTTTGAATAGTCGTGCAGCCAGCTACATCACGGGACAGGTCCTCTGGGTCGACGGCGGAAACGTGGGTGCCGCGATCGCCCGTGAACTCGAGGAAGGACGGGCCGATGGCCGACTTGACTGATTTCCGGCGGGTCGCGAGTGACGTCTCCAATTGGGGGCGCTGGGGGAACGACGACGAGCTTGGCACGCTGAACTTCATCACCGCGGACAAGGTCGCCCAAGCGGCGAGCCCGGTCAAGCACGGCAAGGTGTTTCCGCTCGGGGTCGACTTCGGCGCCTCCGGGCCGCAGGGCGCCTTCGAGTTCCGGCACAACCCGGTGCACATCATGACCGTCGACGGCGGAGATGTGAACACGCTGGCCAAGTACGGGCCGAGCTGGCCGAGTAATCCGGTGGCCCAGCAGCTCAGTAGCTACATGACTGCCGACAACCCGTTCCGGTTCAACGATGACATCATCATCATGCCGTTGCAGGCGGCAAGCCAGTGGGATGCGCTGTCCCACGTCTACTACGACGATCACCTCTACAACGGGTTCCCGGCGGATTCGGTGACCAGCCTGGGTGCCTACCACTGCGGCATCGACAAGGTCGACGTCAAGGGCATCACATCCCGAGGTGTGCTGCTGGACTTGGTTCGCCATCGGGGGGCCGACGTCTTCCTCGAGGCCGGCAACCCGATATCCCCGGAAGAACTCGACGACGTGGTCCGTGCGCAGGGCGTCACCATCGGGCCAGGCGATATTGTTCTGATCAGGACCGGTTGGTGGACAAGGTTTCTCATGACCGGGAACAAGATGGAAGGCTATTCGGGACTGGACTGGCGGTGTGCCCAGTGGCTACACGATCACCAGATCGCCGCCGTGGCCGCAGACAACCTTCAGGTCGAAGACCTGGAATCCGGGGTCGACGGGATCACATTCCCGCTGCACCTGCTCTGCCTGCGCGACATGGGGATGATCTTCGGCGAATACTGGGATCTCACCGCGCTGGCGCAGGACTGTGCTGCCGACGGCGTCTACGAATTCCAGCTCATCGCACCGCCGCTGAGAGTCGTTGGGGCCGTGGGCTCCCCGGTCAACCCGATCGCGATCAAGTGATGGACTTTGAGCGCAGGAGCATGCTGGTTGACGGCTTGACCACCGGCTACCTAGAGGCCGGTGAAGGCGATCCGGTGGTGCTGCTGCACGGCGGCGAGTTCGGAGCCAGCGCCGAAATCTGTTGGGAGCGCAATATTTCCGTGCTGGCCGCGCACTATCGAGTGCTGGCCCCGGACATGCTGGGGTATGGCAATTCGGCGAAGGTGATCGACTTCGTCGACGGTCGGGGGATGCGGATTCGGCATGTGGCTCGCTTCTGCGAGGCCCTCGGCGTCGACTCGGCGCATTTCGCCGGCAACTCGATGGGCGCCATCAACCTACTCAACGATGCCACGTCGGAGGCGCCGCGACTGCCCGTCCGCAGCTTGATGATCATCTGTGGAGGCGGAGATATCCAGCAGAACAAGCACTTTGAGGCGCTGCAGGAGTACGACGCGACGCGTTCGGGGATGCGGAGCATAGTCGCGGCGCTCTTCCACGACGCCGGCTATCCGGCCGATGAGGAATACGTGGGCCGGCGCTATGAGTCGAGCACCGCGCCGGGGGCGTGGGAAGCGGTGGCCGCGGCTCGATTCCGCCGTCCCGGCTCGTCGCGGCCCCCGACACCGTTGGCCACGCGATCCTACGAACGCATCAGTGTGCCAACGCTTGTCATCGAAGGCGGAGAGGACAAGCTGCTTCCGTCGGGCTGGGCCGCGCAGATCGCCAAGCAGATTGACGGCGCCCGCTCGGCGGTGGTCTCCGACGCCGGTCATTGTCCGCAGATCGAGCAGGCGTCGACGACCAACGATTTGCTGCTGGAGTTTCTCCGCGCCGCATCCTAGAAGACGTATTCCAATCGGGTCATCATTCCCGCGACTTGGTGGTAGGTGTTGTGGCAGTGCATCTGCCACACGCCAGGGTTGTCGGCCACCAGAACCGCGAGGAGCTTCTGTTTAGGTAGCACGATCACGGTGTCCTTGCGGGCGCCGAGAGATCCGTCGGCGTTGATCAGCTGGAATGTGTGCCCGTGCAGGTGGATTGGATGATACATCATCGTGGTGTTGTCGAACGTGATGGTGGGCCGTTGCCCCTGCCGTACATGTAGCGGATTAGTCCGGCTGTAGGGCTCGCCGTTGATCGTCCAGTCGTATTGGGCCATGTTGCCGCCCAGGACGACCGGTAGGTTGACACCCGGTTTGGGTCGGCTCAACATGGCCGACGTTGCGGCGGTGAACATCTCGATGGTTCCCACGCGTTTGGTGAGTTCGGCCGGTTGGAATAGTGGATCGGGCACGCTGCCTTGTCCGGTGGACAGCAGTGCGCGCGCCAGCGAACCTTTGCCCTCCGCGAGCGCGACCAGTGGGAAGACACCGTCGGCGGCGGTCACGATCACGTCGTACCGTTCGGCCATCCCGATGAGTAAGGCGTCGACCTGCCTGGGCACGACGCGGAAACCATCGGTGTGGGTGACCGTCATGGTGTGGCCGGCCAACGCGACGCGAAATGCGGTGTCGGAGCCGGTGTTGATGAAACGGATCCGGATTCGCTGGCCCGGTTTCGCGTTGAAGGTGGTGGGAGCCGCAGGAATGCGGCCGTTGATCAGATAGTAGGGATAGGGGATGTCGCCGGCGTCGCCGCCAAGTAGCTCGCTGCTACCGACCCTGGCCGGCGGCATCGCGGCTGCCGACGTGGGCGGGCTCGTCGAGGTGGTCGCGGTTGTCGACGTCGTCTCGGACGTGGACGTCGTCTCGGACGTGGACGTCGTCTCGGACGTGGACGTCGTCGAGGTGGTCGGGGATGTCGGCGTCGTCTCGGGTGCGGCCGGCATGTTGGACATACCGGGCATACCGGGCATGCCGGATTTGTTCGGGTTAGTGAGCTCCTGGTAGAGCTGCTGCGGGCTCTTCCCGACGCCGTCGGTCCAATCATCAAGGACCACAACCCATTCGACGTCGTAGTCGCCCTCAGTCGGATCCTCGATGACGACCGGTAGGTACAGGCCCATGTCTTCGTCGAGGCCGGTGTGTGGATGAGCCCAGTAGGTGCCCGAATTCGGTACCGAGAACTGGTAGGTGAATTCTTGACCGGCCTCGATATTCGGGGTGGCCGGCTCCGCACCATCCATGTTGTTGCGCAACGCGATACCGTGCCAATGCACCGACGTCGGATGGTCGAGTTTGTTGGAGACCTTGACCACAAGCTCGTCGCCGACGGTGGCCCTGATCAGCGGCCCGGGCAGCTTGTCGCCGAAGGCCAAGGTTCGGACGACTGGCCCGCCCAGGTCGATCTGTGTCAGTTGCGGAGTCAAACTAGCGGTCACCGTGCGGCCGCGGTGCGGGCGCGCCGCTTCCGCGGCAGCGATCGCGTCCGCCATCTTGTTGGCACTGCTGGGTGCCTGCGGCTTGGAGTGGTCGCACGCCGCCAGAGTCAATCCACCCGCGATACCGGCTGCCATGAAGCCGCGCCGGGTAAGCCGCCCCCCGTCGATGGGACCCCAACTGGTGGGTAGCGGCATGGATGGCTCCTTGTCGTCGGTCGATACGTGCCCGGCGAGTTATACCGTGCTAGGGAGTTAGCCAGAACGCAACCATTGACATGCCAGGGTTGGCCTGCCTGCGCCGGTTCAAGCCCGCGAAGGTATCCAATCGCTGAAGTTGGTGGGGTAGACGGTTACCTTTTCGCCTTCGATGGGGACGATGCTGCTGTCGTCCAGTACGGCACCGTAATAGCGGGCATCGGGGTCGGTGACCACCTGGCGGGCATCGCCAGTTGCGGCAAACCAGGTCCGAATGAAGTCGTCCATGCCTTGTTTTTCTGGGCCGGCGATGTTGATCACCCCGTTGGTCGGATCGCCGGTGGCCGCGCTGGTGACGGCCGTGGCGACATCCGCGGAAGAAATGGGCTGGAATGCCCCGTGCGGCGCGCGGACCGTGTCGCCGTCGGCCAGCGAATCGGCGATGCCGCCAACGAATTCGAAGAACTGCGTCGCCCGCACGATCGAATGCGGAGATCCTGATTCCCTGAGCACCTTCTCCTGGGCGACCTTGGCCCGCATGTAGCCGCTGTCGGGCAACCGTTCGGCTCCGACGATCGAGAGCGCGACGTGGTGCGCTACGCCTGCTGCGCGCTCTGCCTCGAGGAGGTTGCGGGTGGAGGTGGTGAAAAATTCCAACACGTCGTCGTCGGCCCAGGACGGTGAGTTGGACACATCCACCACCGTGTGGACACCGGCGACGGCCTCGGCGACGCCTGCCCCGGTGATGGCGTTGACACCCGAGCTCGGCGATGCCGGGACAGCTTCATGGCCCTGCTCGGTCAGCATGGCGACAACCTGCGATCCGATCAGCCCGCTGCCACCGACCACCAAAACCTTCATGAGTGCGCCTTTCGAGTTTCCCGATGAACTGGTCTGTTCAGCATGGCGTCTGTGCCGTCTGCGCGAAACCCCCGACAGCCGCTAGGCGAAGCGCCGGGCGAGCCCGTCGTCGGTACTGGCGACCGAGTAGCAGGCCGCGGTCGAAACGATCGTTGGCACGAGAAGTGAGAGTACGAAAACGAACATGACGAACGCACGGTTAGGTGTCGTCAGCCAGCCGATCGGAAAGCGTGCCAGGCTCACGGCAAGCCAGGACGCTGCGACGGCGAGGAACAGGGTTCCCACCGTGGCGACCTTGATCGACCGCAGCGCCAACTGCGTCGGCTCGGTGGTGTCGGCCAGCGAGCGGTTGAGGTTTTTCGTGCGGATGTAGACCACCGCGAGATCGAGCAGGATGGCCAGCGCGCAGAACGTCACGATCGTTCCCGTCAGCCAGAGCGCGGGCGGGTGGCCGAGAACAAAATGCAGGTAGTCGATGCTGGTCTCGCTCATGATCAACGTTGTCGCCATCGCGGCGCCGAAGGTCAGCCACCCGCCGAGGTCGGCGAGGAAGCAGGAGGCGCGGATGTCGGCGGGGTCATCGGTAGGCACCTTGTTTACCGCGTGACTGGCGAGCATCCAGCCCAGCCCCCCGAACAGTGCGGTGGTGCCTGCCGCGAGCATCCCGGTCGCCAAATTGCCCTGGGTCCAGGCGATCGCGCAGATGGCCTGCCGATCACCGTTGTCGGGCGGGTGGGTGCCGCTGATCAAGCTGAACAGATAGCTGTCGAGCATCAGGATCAGCACCGCCGACGAGAACAATGCCAGCGTGTGCACGCCTTCTCGGCTGTTGCGGTCGAACAGCAAGGCGATTGCGGTGATCAGGAAGCCGCCGAGTACACCGGCGAGCTGCGACGTCGACGACGCCGACGCGATCATGCTCCATTGATCGGAGCTGCAGGAGGTATCGGGATTCATCGACGCCGCTCACTCATGCGCCAAACCTTAGCCAGACCTGGAGCCGACGATGCCAAAAGTTTGCTGTTTTAACGTAACGATCGCAGGCTTAAATCAACTGCTTGACTTAAAGCTGTGGGCGCCGATTAACTCGTCGTGTGGTTAATGAATTGGACGGCAAGGTTGCCATCGTGACCGGCGGGGCGTCGGGCATCGGTCGCGGCCTCGTGGAGCGGTTTGTGGCCGAGGGCGCTCGGGTCGTGATCGCCGATGTCGACACCGACCGGGGTGCGGCTCTTGCCGCGAGCCTTGGCGTCAATGCTTTGTACCAGGCGACGGATGTCTCCGATCCCGACCAGGTGGGGGCGCTGGTGAGCACTGCCGTCGAGAAACTCGGCGGCTTGCACGTGATGGTGAACAACGCCGGGGTTTCTAGCGCCCTGCGGAAGTTGCTCGACGACGACCTCGCCGATTTCCACCGCATCATGGGCGTCAACGTGCTAGGCGTGATGGCGGGCACCCGAGATGCCGCGCGGCACATGGCCGAACACGGCGGGGGATCCATCATCAACATCACCTCGATCGGCGGCATCCAGGCCGGCGGCGGCGTGATGATCTATCGCGCGTCCAAGGCGGCGGTCATTCAGTTCACCAAGTCCGCGGCAATTGAGCTGGCGCGCCACGAGATTCGGGTCATTGCCATTGCACCGGGCAGCATTCCCACGCCGATTTTGGGCAAGTCGGCCGCCGGTTTGGACCCGGAGCAGCTGAAGGAATTCGAGGCGCGGATTCGCCAGGGCATGCGGGACGACCGTCCGCTGAAGCGCGACGGCACGCCCGATGACGTCGCCGAGGCGGCCCTGTACTTCGCCACCGACCGGTCGCGCTACGTCACCGGAACGGTGCTGCCGGTGGACGGCGGGACGGTCGCGGGCAAGGTCGTCCAGTCCAGGAAGCGCGAGGGATGACCGAACGGCTCGAGCGTGACGCTGCAGTCACGTTCGGCGTCCAGCGTGACTGCGGCGTCACGCTCGAGTCCGCGGTCAAAACATTTAAATCAAGCGCTTGACTTAAACGTGCCCACGGGGTTGACTGGGCCAATGACCGCGGCAGGCAGGGCTGTTCGTACCGAACGGGCCAGCTCCACCCAGGAGGCGATCCTGGTGGCGGCCGAACGCCTGTATGCCGAGCACGGCATGTTCGCGGTGTCGAACAGGCAGGTCAGCGAGGCCGCGGGGCAGGGCAACAACGCCGCGGTCGGCTATCACTTCGGTACCAAGGCCGACCTGGTGCGCGCCATCGAGGAGAAGCACCGCGGGCCCGTCGAGGAACTGCGCGAGCAGATGGTGACCGAGCTGGAGGCGTCGGGCGGGTCGGGCGAACTGCGAGCCTGGGTGGCCTGCTTGGTGCGCCCACTCACCGACCACCTGGACGACCTCGGCAACCCCACCTGGTACGCGCGCTTCGCCGCGCAGGCGATGACCGATCCGGCTTACTACAACATCGTCGTCAAGGGCGCGCTGAGCTCGCCGTCGCTGGTTCAGGTGGTCGATGGCTTCAACCGCTGCCTGCCCAACCTGCCGGCCGATGTGCACTTCGAACGCAACATCATGGCCCGAAACCTGTTGATGCACACCTGCGCCGACCGCGAACGTGCGCTTGCCGCGGGCTCTGCGATGGCCCAGCCCTCCTGGCGCGCAGCCGCGTTCGGCCTCATCGACGCGATCGTGGGCCTGTGGCTGGCGCCGGTAACTCCGTACAAGTGAAGAGCATGCAGATGAAAGTGACTGTCGACCAGAACATTTGCGCCTCCTCGGGCAATTGCGTGATGAATGCACCCGAGGTGTTCGACCAGCGTGACGAGGACGGTGTCGTCGAGCTGCTCACTGAGCAGCCGTCCGCCGACCAGACCGACGGGGTGCGCCAGGCCGCCGCGGCGTGCCCTGCGCAGGCCATCTACATCGAGGAATGAAATGTCAGATGCACTGACAAGCACGACCGCCGCGGCCGTTTCCGAGATTCCGGACTACCCGATGGCCCGCAACGAGAGCTGCCCGTTTGCCCCGCCCCCGGATGTCATGGCCCTGGCACAAGAGCGGCCACTGTCCCGGGTTCGCATCTGGGACGGCAGCACGCCGTGGCTCATCACGGGTTACGAGCAAGTGCGCGAGCTGTTTTCCGATTCCCGGGTCAGCGTCGATGACCGGGTGTCCGGCTTCCCGCACTGGAACGAAGGCATGTTGTCGACCGTGCACAAGCGGCCCCGATCGGTGTTCACCGCCGACGGCGACGAGCACACCCGCTATCGGCGGATGCTGTCGAAACCGTTCACCTTCCGGCGGGTGGAAGGCCTGCGGCCGACGATCCAGCAGATCACCGACGACCACATCGACACGATGCTGGCCGGCCCGCAGCCCGCGGATATCGTTGCCGGCATTGCGCTTCCGGTCCCATCCCTGGTGATCAGCCAGATGCTCGGCGTGCCCTACGAGGACGCCGAGATGTTCCAGCACCACGCCAATGTTGGCCTCGCGCGCTTCGCCGCTGCAGAGGACACCATGAAAGGTGCGATGAGCCTGCACAAGTACCTGGCTCAGTTGGTCGAAACAAAGATGGAGAACCCCGCCGAGGATGCGATCTCCGACCTGGCCGACCGCGTCAAGGCCGGCGAGCTCAGTGTCAAAGAAGCCGCGCA
The DNA here is from genome assembly GCF_003112775.1 of Mycobacterium montefiorense. GTDB lineage: Bacteria > Actinomycetota > Actinomycetes > Mycobacteriales > Mycobacteriaceae > Mycobacterium > Mycobacterium montefiorense. The sequence goes on from NZ_BFCH01000028.1 coordinate 42,693, forward strand.
GCTCGGCACCGGATTGCTGATCGCCGGGCACGAGACCACCGCCAACATGATCGGTCTCGGAGTGCTTGCCCTACTGGAGAATCCCACTCAGCTCGCGGTGATCCGTGACGCCGAAGACCCGAAAGTCCTTGCCAGCGCGGTGGAGGAGTTGCTGCGCTACCTCAGCATCATCCAGAACGGTCAGCGTCGCGTCGCGGTCGACGACATCCACATCGCCGGCGAGACCATTCGTGCTGGCGAAGGCATCATCATCGACCTCGCCCCCGCCAACTGGGATGCCGACGCCTTCCCCGAGCCCGACCGGCTGTATGTGCACCGCGCCGGGGCCGACCGCAATGTCGCATTCGGTTACGGCCGTCACCAATGCGTGGGTCAGCAACTCGCGCGGGCGGAACTGCAGATCGTGTTCCAGACACTCGTGCGGCGCGTCCCGACCATGAAACTGGCCGTGCCGTTCGAAGACGTCCCCTTCAAACACGATCGACTCGCCTACGGCGTCTACGAACTCCCAATTACCTGGTGAGCGAAATCCATTGAACAGCCCGATGATCACTTCTGAAATGCCGATCCAAACGGAGGGTCAATAATGTCAACGCCGACAACCACCGCTTCGCTTTACCCGCCCGGAGGTTATGGCGCCCCGAAGGATCGCCGCGGTCACGCCGCAGACAGCGATGTCGGGCTGCCGCAGGGGACCGTGGTCTTCTCTGCCGATAACCATATTTCGCTGGCCGACGACATCTTCTACGAGCGCTTCCCGGAAGACCTGAAGGACAAGGCGCCGCGGATCTGGTACGAGGACGGTGCCTACCAAGTCGGCCGTAAGGGGCAATCGTTCCTGCCGGGCGACTTCAGCGCCGTGCTGATGCAGTACGACGACCTGCCCGGTGCCGCGAGCACCAACATCGAGGCCCGGATCCAAGAGCTTCGCGAGGACGGCGTCGAGAAGGAACTGGCCTTCCCCAACGCGATACTTGCGCTGTTTCATTACCCCGACAAGCAACTTCGCGAACTCGCGTTCCGCATCTACAACGAGTACATCGCCGAGCTGCAGGAACGCTCGAACGGCCACTTCTACGGAGCCGGCCTAATCAACTGGTGGGACCCGCAGGGCGCCAGGAAGACCCTGGAAGAGCTGAAATCCTTGGGGCTCAAGACCTTCCTGCTGCCGCTCAACCCGGGCAAGGATGACGACGGCAACGTGATCGACTACGGAAGCACCGCGATGAAGCCGGTGTGGGACGAGATCGAAGCCGCCGGCCTGCCCATCACGCACCACATCGGCGAGACGCCGCCGAAAACTCCATGCCAGTTCAACAGCGTGGTGGTCGGCATGATGATCAACGTCGACGGCTTCCGCGAGCAGTTCGCCAAGTACCTCTTCACCGGAATTCTCGACGACCATCCCAGCCTGCGCATCGGCTGGTTCGAAGGCGGGATCGCCTGGGTGCCTTGGGCTTTGCAAGATGCCGAGCACCTGGTCGCGTCCTACCAGCATATGTTCAACCGGCCGCTCGAGCACGATGTGCGCTACTACTGGGACACCCACATGAGCGCATCGTTCATGGTCGACCCGCTGGGTCTGCAACTGATCGACCAGATCGGGGTGGACAGGGTGATGTGGTCCAGCGACTATCCGCACAACGAAAGCACTTACGGCTATTCCGAGAAGTCGCTGAAAGCCGTTGTCGACGCCGTCGGTTCGGCGAACGCGAAGAAGATCGTCAGCGACAACATCACGAAGTTCTTGGGTCTGTAGTGACGACATTCGCGCGACTCGACACCAGCACCGGCAACGGCCTGGTGATTCCCGAAACGCCGGACCTCCCTCGCTTACGTCGCGAGACCGGGGCGCGGCTGCGGGCGGCCATGGCCGCCCGGGGCGTCGACGCGATGATCCTGCTGGGCAACAACGCCGTGGTCTACGCCACCGGTGCCAGCTGGCCCCTCGGCGACGCCGGCCTGTCGTACGTCGAGCGACCGGTGGCCGTGGTGGTCGCCAATGACGAGTGGCCACACCTGTTCCTGCCGTTCCGCGAGGGAGCGTCACAGGAGTCCGACTTGCCCGCCGATCACTTGCACGGGCCGGTCTATCTCGAATTCGAAGAAGGCGTAGCCAATTTCGCACGCACGATCGCCGGCCTGATTCCGCCCGCAGCGGTGATCGCGGTCGACGAGTGCACCGGTGCGATGTCTCGTGCCGCGAATCTGTTGTTCCCGGGCGGCGCTCCCGTCGATGCCGCGGCCATCGTCAGTGCGGCCAAGTCGGTCAAGACTCCGGATGAATTGTCGTGCATGCGCACCGCGATCCGGATCACCGACGAAGCCATGGTCGAAGTCCAGAAGCAGCTGGCCCCCGGAATCCGCCAGATCGATTTGTCGGCAAGCTTTTTGCGCCGCGCCTTCGAGTTGGGGGCAACGGCCAGCATGCTCGAACCGATCTGGCAGGTGATGCCGTCGAGCAAGGCCGAGGGCGTGTGGACCACGCACGGCGATCTGGCGCTACCACTGTTGACCACCGAGCGTGAGCTGGCCGAAGGTGACGTGCTGTGGACCGACGTCAGCATCACCTACCAGGGTTACTGCTCCGACTTCGGGCGCACCTGGATCGTCGGCCGTGACCCGTCGCCGCGTCAGCAGGCGCAATTCGACAAATGGTTCGAGATCATCAGCGCGGTGCTCGGTGTCGCCAAGGCCGGTGCCACCGCCGCAGATCTGGGCCGGGCCGCTATCTTGGCCAACGGCGGCACCAAGCCGTGGCTGCCGCACTTCTATCTGGGTCATGGCATCGGAGTCAACGCCGCCGAAATGCCGATGATCGGAACAGATCTCGGCCAGGACTTCGACGAGAGTTTCGTTCTGCAAGCCGGGATGGTGCTGGTCCTCGAGCCGGTGGTGTGGGAAGACGGAACCGGCGGCTATCGCAGCGAAGAGGTGCTGGTGATTACCGAGGAAGGCTGGATTCGTTTGACCAACTACCCCTATGACCCTTATGGGAACTGAAGTCCTGCCCGACGAGCGCACGCTGCGCTTGGGGCGTCGCCAGCGGGCGCTAGACCAAATGGCGGCACACGATCTCGATGTTCTGGTCCTCGGCCGGCAGGCCAACGTCCGTTACGTGACCGGGGCGCCGCAACTGTGGGTCGCCGGTACCCGGCCGTTCGGGCCGACCTGTGTGCTGGTGCGCGAGACCGGCGCCGTGCACCTCCTCAGCACCTGGGACGAGGGCGTTCCCGACGACATCCCGCACGAGAACCTTTACGGCATCTCGTGGAATCCGGTGAACACCATGGCGGCGCTGAGCCGCATCGACGGTGCGGTAGCCGCCCGGCGGGTCGGAACCGATGCGCTTTCACCGGTGATGGCTCAGCTGCTGCCAACAGCGTTTCCCAATGCACAACTGGTCGACGGGGAGCTGGCCATGCGGTCCGCTCGCCGGATCAAGACGGCCGAGGAGATCGCGGCGCTGCGGGAATCCGTCGCGGTGGCCGAAGCGGCTCTGGCGGCCGCGGTGTCCGAGTTGCGGCCCGGCGTACGCGAACCGGCGCTGGCCGGTGTCTTACTGGAGGCCTCGGCGGCCGGCGGCGTGAGCACCCCGTCGAATCAAGATGTGGCATGGGTGACTTCACGGACGCACCCCTGGCGACGTGCCGATGGTGACGGTCGTATCCAGGATGGCGATCTGGTGGCGTTCTCCGCCGGAGTCCTGGCGGGCGGCTATGTCGGTGAGGTCGGCCGGACCTGGCCGGCGGACCGCAGGCACGTCCCCAACGGCGCCGCGGCGCTGTACGGTCGCTGGGAGAGCCTGTGGGGCAAGCTGATCGCCGCCTGCCGCCCTGGTTCGGGAGCCGTCGAACTCCTTGCCGCCTACCAGGCAGCCGGAGAGCCGGAGCCGCCGATGCCGGTGGCCCGCGGCTTGGGCATGGGATTTGACCCGCCGGTGGTCTCCAACCACCTACCCGCAACCGCGGTGCGGGAACGTCTGGAGCCGGGGATGGTGCTCGCGGTGACGGGCTACGTGTGGGAAGAGGGAGTCGGCGCGGTGTTCGGCCGGGAAGCGGTCCTGATCACCGCTGACGGCTCCGAAGTGCTCACCGCGAGCCCGTTCTGGCAGCCCTGACCATGCCCGACCCCGTCCAGCCGGCGGCCGGCAGGGACGTCAAAGCGAAGAGAAAGAAATAGTGGCGCAGCACCACGTCGAGCCGCCACTGACCGGATACCGGGTGATCGATCTGTCCACCGGTATCGCGGGCGCGTACTGCACCAAGCTGCTCGCCGACGGCGGCGCCGATGTCATCAAAGTCGAATCACCAGAAGGTGATCCGCTGCGCGCGTGGTCGGCTTCGGGTGCCGCCATCCCGTCCGACAGTGACGGCGCCTTGTTCAGTTTCCTGTCCGGCGCAAAACACAGCGTGGTCGCCGATCCCAACGAGGATGCCGAACTCGTGAACCGTCTGCTCGCGTCGGCGGACGCGGTGGTCTGGTCTGTCGGTTCGAAAGTCACCGAGCACCAGGACTTTACGCCGCACGCCATCCGCGGCCGCCATCCTCATCTCACCGTCACCGCGATTACGCCGTTCGGGCTCGAGGGCCCCTGGCGCGACCGCGCCGCGACCGAGTTCACGCTGCAGGCGTGGTCGGGCGGAATTGTCGGGCTCGGCCGTGGCGAGCAGGAGCGGGCGCCCGTCTTCATCGGTGGCCAGGTCGGCGAGTATCTGGCCGGCGCCTACGCAAGCGTGGCCACCTTGACGTCTCGGTACCGCCGAATCGACGGCGGGACAGGCGAACTGCTGGATCTGTCGATGCTCGAAACCCAGATCCTGTGCCTAACGTATTACCCGGTCACCTACTTCGAACTGCTCGGGCGGCCATGGCGAGATGCCCGGCGGCCGACGGTGCCCGGAGTGGCTCAGGCGAAGGACGGCCTGGTGGATCTCGGGTGTGGAACTGCGCAGCAGTGGTTTGACTTGTGTGCGATGGTCGGTCACCCGGAGTGGATCGACGAGGAGTCGCCGCTGTCGATCACCGAACTGGCCAACATCTACGCCGACGAGATCTTCGCCTGGCTGGCCGCCACGCCGGTCGACGAAATCCGGGAACTGGCGACGGCGTTCCGGATTCCCAACGCGCCCGTCGCCAACGGTGCCAACGTGACGTCGTTCGATCAGTTCGCCGAGCGCGGTTTATTCGTCCGCAATCCGCGCTACGGCTTCCAGCAGCCGAGTCACCCCTATCGGATGCGGCCCGCGCAATTGCGCCAGCCACATCCGGCGCCGCGGTTGGGGGAGCACACCCAGCACTATCGCACCGCGAATCTGTCGCCGCGGCACGAACCGGACGGGGTTGCAAAAGCGTTGCCGTTCAGCGATCTTCGAGTGTTAGACATGACGACATTCTGGGCCGGCCCGTGCGGAACCCACTTTCTGGCCATGCTTGGTGCCGAGGTGATCCACGTCGAATCCACCCGTCGCCCGGATGGCACTCGGCTGATCGCCGGCATACCGGTCACCGAGGACCAGTGGTGGGAAAAGTCGCCCATCTTCGAGGCACTGAACACCAATAAGAAGGGCCTGACACTCGACCTGCAGAGTCCCCGCGGGCGGGAGCTGCTACTTCAGCTCATCGCAACGTGCGACGTGGTCGTGGAGAATTTCACGCCGCGGGTACTGGACCAGATGGGCCTGGATTTCGCTGCCATTCAAGCGATTCGGCCGGACGTGGTGATGGTGCGGATGCCCGGTTTCGGTCTCGAAGGGCCATGGCGCGACAACCCGGCATTCGCCTACGTCATCGAATCTGCGGCCGGCGTAACTTGGCTCACCGGCTATCCGGACCGCACACCGTATGACCCCTATTCGATCGGTGATCCGAACGCGGGTGTGCATGCGCTCAACGCGATACTGCTGGCGCTGGAACACCGTCGGCGCACCGGCGAGGGCGTGTTCGTCGAAGCCGCGATGGTCGATGCGGCACTGAGTATCTCCGCCGAACAGATCATCGAGTACTCGGCGTACGGGGCGCTGCTGGAGCGTGACGGTAACCGGGGACCAACGGCCGCGCCCCAGAATTTGTACCGCAGCGCCGACATCGACGAATTCGGCCGGCTCGACAGCTGGGTCGCCGTCGCCGTGGCAACCGACGAGCAGTGGCATAAGTTATGCCAGGCACTCGGATCACCTTCGTGGGCAACCAATCCCGATCTGTGCACCGAGGCCGGCCGGAGCACACAACACGATTTGATCGACGAACACCTCAGCGCCTGGTGCGCAAGCCGCAGCCGCGACGACATCGTAGCGGTCCTCTGGGAGGCCGGCGTGCCGGCGGCCAAAGTCCTGCAACCGCATCGGCAGACCGAGCTGGAGCAGTTGGCGTCTCGCGGCTTCTTCGAAGAAGTCGAGCATCCGGTGAGCGGCCGAGCCCGCCTGGGCACCATCCCGATGAGGTTCTCGGGCGGGCCGGAGCTGTTTCACGCCAATCCCGCACCCACCCTGGGGCAGCACAACCACGAGCTGCTGGCCGAATTAGGCCTGAGCCCCGCAGAGATCGCGGACCTTGAAGCTGACGGCGTGATCGGTAGCGCACCGGCGATGCGTACGGGGAGCTGACCGGCGATTCAGTAGTGCGTCAATCTGAATCAATGCCGCCGGCGCTTGGCGCCGTCAGCCAGAAAACACTGGCAGGTCAATTCCCGCCGCCGCATTCTCTTCCGCGCTGGCGAGTACGTACCCGTACTTCTCTGTAGTGGCGATGAAATGCCCGAGGCGCTCGGCCGTGACGGGAACGGGCTCGCCCGTCGCCGGTATGCCGACCTCTTTGAAGAAATTGCCCAGTCGCAAGGTGGTCACGACGAGATCCACTGCCGGCTCGTCCGACACATTGCGGTGCGCACGTAGCACTTCGCCAGGTATCCGCACGTAATCCCCTGCTTGGGCATCGTGCCACTCGAGTCCATGGTCGGTCTGGATCAGTACCTGCTGGGTACCGGAAAGGATGAGGAAGTCCTCGGCGTCGGGATGGCTGTGGATCGGCACGGTTGTGCCGGGCGGAATGACGCCGCGCATGACGCAGAACTGACCGTGCTCATCGTCGGACCAAGTTACGAACTCGACGCTGGGACCGAACACCTCGAACGTCTCTCTGGCGGTTCCTGCCGCAATTCGGTGCAGTAGTTCGCTGTTTGCCGATTGAGAATGCATGCCCGCCCCTTCCGGCGCGTTCACACGACGCAGCCGATACTTACTGAACGAGGCGCTGTGTTGACGAGTTCAAGGGCAATTTGGCCGAAGGGGGCTAGTGCTTCCACCCCTGGGCGGCCTGCTCGTCGAAGGCTTGGTCGATGCGTTCGAACCGGCGCTTGACCGAGGCCCGCGCCGCCTCGTGCGGCAGGATGTACAACCGATTGGCCGCAATCGCGTCCGCGGTCAGCCGCGCCACGTCGTCCACCGACACTGCCTCGTCCTGCGTCGGCGGGAGCGGGCCGAACCCCTCTGTCAGGTCGGGTGCTGAGGCGAGACCGTAATCCCCGCCGCGGATGCGTTCGGAGTTGGAGACCAGTTTGGTTTCCACGACCATCGGGCAGAGCACTGAGACGCCGATGCCGTTGTCCTTGACCTCGCGGGCCAACGTCTCGGCCAAGCCGACAACGCCATACTTGGCGACGCCGTACGCCCCGAGGCCGGCATTGGGCACCAGCCCGGCAAACGACGCGGTAAAGGCGATGTGTCCGCCCTTGCCCTGCTCGATCAACTTCGGCACGAACGCCTCGACGGCGTGGATTGAGCCCCACAAATCGATGTCGATCACCCAGCGCCAGTCCTCGTGCGTCATCGCCACGAGCGGGCCCGCGACAACGATGCCGGCGTTGCTGAAAACGATGTCGACCTGACCGAGCAGGCGGAACGCCTCGTCCGCGAGGTGAACCATCTCGTCGAGATTCCGCACGTCGCACTCCACACCGTAGGCTTCGACGCCCTCGCCATTCAGGTGTGCCACGGCACGCTCCAGCGTTGCCTTGTCGACGTCGGCCAGCATCACGCGGGCTCCGCGGCGGGCGAACTCGGTGGCGGTAGCGAAGCCGATTCCGCTTGCACCGCCGGTGATGACTGCCCCGCGCCCAACAAATCCGTCCATGGAATGCGAGAGTATTACTCTAGATCCGACGCCCTGACCGCGGTCCAACCCTGCGCCTCACCAATGTGAGAGAACCCATATTGATAGGACACGAACTATTAGGGCACGATGTAAGCGTGGCGAGGCTGACCGCACGTGAGATCGATCCGCTGGCACTCGAGCACCAGGTGTGCTTCGCGCTGGCGACGACCAACCGGGCGGTTTTGGCGGTGTACCGACCTCTACTGGAGCCGCTTGGCCTGACTCATCCGCAATATCTGGTGATGCTGGCGCTGTGGGATCACCGCAAGACTCCCGGGGCCGACCAGTCGCCGCTGTCGGTCAAGCAGATCGCGGCCGCGTTGCAGTTGGACTCGGCCACGCTCTCGCCGATGCTCAAACGCTTGGACGGACTTGGCCTGATCAACCGCGCCAAGAATGCCTCCGACGAGCGCAGCACCGACGTCATGCTCACCAAACGCGGAATTGCCTTGCGCGAGCGCGCACTTGAGATTCCACCCGCCGTCACCGCACGGCTGGGTGTCGAGCTGACTGAACTCGAGAACCTGCATCAGGTCCTGACCCGAATCAACGCCGCCGCCGTGGCGGCGGGCGCACTGCAATACTCAGGAGTCACCATGACCGCCGCGAAACCCAGTCTCTGGCAGCGCATCGGCTATGCCTACGGCCGGCGCCTACCCGACTCGATGCACAGCTGGGTCGCACACGACCTGGCCGGCGAGGGAGCCATCCGCCGGCACATGATCAGGTGGGCAATACCGCCCCTGTTCGTCCTCGCCCCGTTCTGGCTGCTACCCGCCTCGCTCTACGTGCACACCGAGATGACGGTACCGCTCTACGCCTGGGCGCTGGTGATAACCTTTGCGCTGAACAAGGTTTGGCGACGGCACCGACTGGCAGTCCATGGACTGGACCCGAACTTGGTCGATGTGATCAACCGCCAGAAACAGGCACGGATGCACGAGGACTACGCCCGCCGTTACGGGCCGCGGCCGGAAGAGGCCGAATGGCAGTCCAACAGCAGCCCGTTCTAGCGGCTACTTCAGGCAGCTGCCACCGTCGACGGGCAGCGTGACGCCGGTAATGTAACGCGCCTCGTCGGATGCCAGGAACAGCACCGCGTTGGCGATGTCCTCGGGCTCGACCCAGCCGATCGGCAGGGTGTGCATCAGCTGACCGACGACCTTCATGTCATCGGGTCCCGGGTTCTCCAGATCGGGACGGAACAGCTTCATGGTCCCCTCGTTCATGAACAGAGGGGTGTTGACGTTGGTCGGGTGCACGGAGTTGACGCGGATGTTCTGCGCGCCGAGTTCGACGGCGAAGGTGCGCATCAAGCCCACCACACCGTGCTTAGCGGCGACGTAGTGGCCGGTGTGCGGATATGCCTTGAGGCCGCCGACCGAGCTGGTGAGGATGATCGAGCCGCCGTTGCCGCCCGCGAGGATATGCGGCACACCGGCTTTCACGGTCTTCCATACGCCGGCGAGGTTGATGTCGATCATGGCGGTCCAGTCGGTCTCGCTGGTCTTGTCCAGCGTCTGGCCGCCGTTGCCGATGCCTGCGTTGGCGACGATGATGTCGAGCTTGCCGAGCTGCTCGACGCCGGTGTCCACAGCGGACTTGAGCGCGTCGTAGTCCCGGACGTCGACCTCGGCGGTGTAGATCCGACGGTTGTGTGCCTTCACCAGATCTGCGGTCTCGGCCAGATCCTCCGGCGTGGAGGCGGCGATGAGATCCACGGTGTCGATCTTCTTGCAGATGTCGACTGCGATGATGTCGGCGCCCTCCTGGGCCAACCGCACCGCATGTGCACGCCCCTGACCACGCGCCGCGCCGGTGACGAAAGCAACTTTGCCTTCAACACGTCCAGTCATCACTACCTCAATTCGTTGATCGCACCGGCACGTCTGCGCTCAGAACTGCCGCGCTCGCAGGAACCGCGTGCGCCCCGTTCCCAGGGGAGCGGGGCGGGTGCCGCCACTGAACTCTGTCATCACCCGGCAATAGGTGTCAACGGCGAATCCGTTTTGGCTATTTGTAATTCTAAATATTAGAGAATCATATTCTCATCAAGCAAATCGCGTGCGTTATTTGCTCAGGTCAGAGGGGCGAGGCGGGCCTCTCGGGGTCCGCGCTGGTGAGTGCTAGCCGACGAATCCGGCCGAGCAGAAATCCCATACCTCGTCGGCGGTGATCGGGTGGATCGTCGCGTCGTCGGGGCCGCCGCTGGACTGCGCGATGAACATGACCGTTTGCATTGCCATCGCGGCAATGCGGCGGGGATTGAGTCCGTCGCGCAACTTGCCGGCGTCGTAGGCGGCTTCCATGAGCTCGGTCAGCAACGCAAGCAGTGGTGCATGTGCGATCTTGACCTCGGCCGGGTGTGTTACCAGCAACCGCGGTGCAAAGTCGGTGAACAGCGGGCGCTTGGCTTCGGGGTCCGGTCGCGAGGCCTCGTACAACAGCTCGATGGCAACCTGGAGCCGCTCGAGCGGGTCGGAATGGCTTTCAGTCGCGGCCCGGATCTGGTCGGCCGAGCGGCTCAGCGCATCTTCGAACAACGCGAGCAGCAGTTCGTGCTTACCGTCAAACTGCAGGTAGAAGCTCCGCAGCGACTGGCGCGAGCGGTCCACGACCTCCTGGACGGTAAAGTCCGTGCTGCCCTTCTCGATGATGATCGCCTGGGCCGCATCGAGGAAGCGCTGAACGCGCTGTGCCGCACGCAGTTTCGCAGTCTTGATGGAACGCTCGACGGCGCGCTGCTTCCAGGCCGGCTCTTCGCTTGGATTGGTCACCGAGGACTCGGACGGTTGCCGCGAGGGGAGAACATGGTTGGACTCTACCGGAGAACGCCGTGACATCGGTGCGCTCGACCCCCTCATGGAACATATGTCGGAGATTGTAACTTCCTTGCCACGAGAATACTATTCTCCTACACGTGTGTATAGAAGCGGATTAGCAAGAGTGAACCGCGCCGTCGGCGGAAACCCGGATCTACCGATGCCCACGCGCTTAGCGAATATCTCAGGGAGTGCTGTGCAGCTGACCTTTGACTCCGATGTCGAGGAGTTCCGTGCGGAATTTGCGGCTTTCCTCGACGCGAATCCTCTCGACGCGGCGGTGACCGGCGAGCGGCCGCGGTCGAGTTCGGACATTCCGGAGTGGGCCCGCCGCTGGCAACGGCTGCTCTTCGACAACGGGTGGCTGCTGCCTAGCAACCCGCCGGAGTTCGGTGGGCGCAACGCCACGCTGTTGCAGCAATACGTGTACCTCGAGGAGTTGTCGCGACGGCGGATCTATCAGAGTTTCAATCCACAGGGCGTGGGCATCATCGCGGCCTCGCTGCTGTCATTCGGCACGCCGGAACAAAAGCAGCGCTGGGCGGTGCCGATTCTGCGCGCGGAGATGACCGCGTCGCTGGGTATGAGCGAGCCCGGAGCCGGTTCGGATCTAGCGTCGTTGAAAACCCGGGCGGTACTTGACGGCGACGACTTCGTCGTCAACGGACAGAAGGTGTGGACGTCGGGTGCCCATCACGCCGATGTGCTGCTGACATTCGTGCGCACCGGCCCGGACGCACCAAAACACAAGGGTATCAGCGCTTTACTGATTCCGACCGACACTCCCGGTGTGGTCTGTCGGCCGTTCGCCTCGGTGGGTGACATCGAGGATGTCGACTTCAACGAGGTCTTTTTCACCGATGCGCGGGTATCGGCCGAGAACTTGGTGGGGGAGCTCAACGCGGGTTGGCGCGTCGCCACCGGTTCGCTCGGTCACGAGCGCGCCATGCTCTGGCTGGATTACGCGGACATGCTGCACGCGATGACCGTCGAGTCCAGCCCATCGGGTTCCGTGCAGCGGGATCGCTACGCGACGCTGGTGATGGATTTTTACGCGATGCGGCTATTGGGGTCGGCGACTCTGGCCAAGGCCGCACGCGGTGAAGAGGACGTACCCGCCCAATCGGTGCTCAAGCTGCTGGGTTCAGAGGCGATGCAACGTGCCTGTGAGGACGCTCTGGGCGCCAAGGGGGGCGACGGCCTGGTATTGCGTGGGGTCACCGCCCCGTTCGCGCCACTCAACTTGGACAGCCACTACGGCAGCTGGTTCGACCGCTACACACGCACCTTCGCCGCGACCATCGCGGGAGGCACTTCCGAAGTTCAGCGCAACATCATTGCCGAGCGCGTCCTGGGGCTGCCCCGCGGTTAGCAGTTGGTGGTGGCGGGGTTGTCCAGGCACCGCTGCAGACGGCCCGGATCCTGGGAGTCCAGCCAGGAGTAGTAGCCGATGGCGATGAGCCCGGCCACGATCGCCACCGTCCCTAACACCATGCCGGCTATTGCGGCCCGGTGATTCGTCGCTTCACCGCGGCCGACCCGCCGCCGGGCGATGTCGCCCGTCAGCAGGGCCGCGATACCCAAGGGCACTCCGAGCAGCAGCCAGCAGGTGGCCACTGCCAACCCGCCCAGGATCACCGACGCGGCGCCGGCCTGATTTCGGGGTTCTACGGGGTAGCGCATGTGCGCCAATTCTAGGCAGTCCGCTTCCGCCGCTGCTACAGCTGCACCAGCCGTGGTGCAGATCCGTTGGCCCGCAACGCCGCTCCAGCCTGCCCGGTCAGTTCTCGTGCGCTGCCGAGCAGGCTGTCCAGAATCAGCGACCGTTTGACGTGGCAGTGCAACTGATGTTCGGCGGTGAACCCGATACCACCGAGCACCTGCTGGCAGTGACGCGCCGCGGTCAGTGCCGCCTGGCCGGCCGCCGCCTTGGCCAGCAAGCTGGCCAGGTCGTCCGGATCATCGGATGCCGTGCCGGCGGCGTGCAGGGTCGCCTCGGCGCCCTCGATCGTGACCAGCGTCTCGGCCAGTCGGTGCCGGATCGCCTGAAACGAGCTGATATGGCGGCCGAACTGGACACGATCCAGGGCGTGCTGGCGCGCTAGCGTCAGCATCGCGCGGCCGGCGCCGACCAGCCACCAGCCCAATGCCCGCCGCCCGGCGGCAAGTCCGGCCTGGGAAGCTGAATCCCCCTCTGCCACAGGATGTATCGGCAGCTGATCGTCTATCGCCGAACTTGGAGCGTCTTCACGTTTCCACACCACCCAGGAGCCGCCGGCGAACGGAAGCGGGGTGACACCGCCCGGTGTATTGCCGGCCGCACGCAGCACCACGTCGTTGAGCACTGGCGCGTGCGCACCGGTCTCGCCGAGTAGCCGAAACACCAGAGGGATTGCAAAATCCGGGATTTCGTCCAGCATGTCGTGCCAGCCGAGGTCGGTCAGCGCCGTATCGAGCTTGGCGCCGGAAGTCGTGCCCATCGCGGTGCGTATCGAGTCGGCCAGCAGTTGAAGTTCCTCGGAGTCTGTGGTCAGGTCCATGATCACTCCTTCCCGAGATCGAGAAGCCGGCGGGCGATGATGTTGCGCTGAATCTCGGCGGTGCCACCATAAATGGTCGACGCGCGCGAGTACAGGTACTCCGAGCGCCAGGGTGTGTCGTCAAGTTCGAGGTCGCCGGGCAGCAGGTCGCGGACGGTGTCGTACAACCGCTGTTCGGCCGAGGCCAGCAGCACCTTGTCGATCGAGGTATCGGGGCCCAGGCGTGCTCCGTCGCGCAGCCGATACTGCGTAGCGCGGGACCGACAGCGCAGCGTGTGCAGAGCGAGATACGCTGCGCCAAGCTCGTATTCGTCGTGGCCGCCGTGCCGGCTTCCACCGGAAACCTCCGCGATGAGCGCATCGAACCGGGAGTAGAGATAGGCGATCCGCTGCCAAAAACAGGTGGAGCGTTCGAAGGGGAGCAGGTCCATCGCGAGCCGCCAGCCGTCGCCCGGCTGGCCAAGCATCCGGCTCCCGGGGATCACCACATCGTCGTAGTACACCTCGCAGAACTCGTCGACGCCGTGCATCGTGCGCAGCGGGCGGACGGTGATGCCTGGGGTGTCGAGGTCTACGAAGAACGCGGTAATTCCGTCGTGGCCGGGTCCGGTGCGAGTGAGCAAGATACAGCGGGTGCAGAACTGGGCGAAGCTGGTCCAGGCCTTCTGCCCGTTGACTATCCAGTCATCGCCCTGCTGGGTGGCACGAGTGCTCAGCGACGCGAGGTCGCTGCCCGACCCCGGTTCGGAAAAGCCTTGGCACCATTGCTCCTCGCCGCGCAGCAGCCGCGGGACCATCTCCGCGGCGAGTTCTGCGGGGGCGTAATCGATCATCGTGGGTGTGAGCACCTCGAGCATGGAATACGGGCCGGGCTCGGCCAGTCGCCGGCCCACCACTTCTTCGCCGACGATCGCGCGCAGTAGCGCGGGGCCGCCCAAGCCGCCAACCTGGACAGGCCACCCGTAGCGCATCCAATCGGTGTCGTACAGCGCCCGGCTGACCCGCAGGAACTGCTGCATCTGGCCCTGCAGCGAGTGATCGGGTCCTGGCGTTAAGTCGTTCTCGTCGAGCCACTTACGCAGACCCGACCGGAACTCCTCGACGTTCACGGCGTGGGGCGGCCGATGGCGTGCGGACGCCCGGAGTCGTGCACGCCGCTGCGGCGAATGAACGTCATGGCGCGAGTTTTCAATCGCCATCCGTCCGCGGTCCGCGAGTAGGTGTCGCGGTAGTAGCCGATCCGCATGTCATGCGTGGAGCCGTCGATGAAGCACAACGGCTGAGTGCCGCTCGCCGAATCGCCGTCAATGTTGTCGACCAAGGCAGTCCCGGTGAGGAATAAGCCTTTTGGTGCGGCGGCCACCAGCTCCGGAAACCTGTCCAGGCGGTAGGTGGAGCCGAAGGCGCTGTAGGTTCCGTCGGGTGTGAACACGCCGATGAGCCCGTCGATGTCTTCCTGGGTGATGGTGACGGCGTAGCGGGCGAGCAGCTGCTGGATCTCGACCAGATCGTCAGTTCTACTCGGCTGAGGAGTTGACATAGACCTTGCCGCCTTTCATCACGAAGCTGACGTTGCGGGTAACGGTGATGTCTTCCAATGGGTTTCCCGGTACCGCGATAATATCGGCGAGCTGACCGGCCGCGAGCCGCCCCCGGTCGGTCGAGTTGATCAGTTCGGCCGCGGTAATGGTCGCCGCCCGCAGCACCGCCAGCGGCGGCATGCCCCAATCGACCAGGGTGACGAGTTCGTCCGCGTTGCGGCCATGCGGGATCGCCGGCGCGTCCGTGCCGACGGCGATCTTCACGCCGGCTTCATAGGCGGCCTTGATCGAGGTCTTCGCCTTGGGGAACATCTCGGCGGCCTTGTCCTGCAACTCCTTCGGAGCGCGGGACACATCCATCGCCTCGGCGAGCCTGCGGGTGGTCACCAGGAAGCGGTCGTTATCGACCAGCATCTGGATGGCCTCGTCGTCCATCAGGAAGCCGTGTTCGATGCAGTCGATCCCGCACGCGACCGCGTGCTTGACCGCTTCCGCTCCGTGCGTGTGCGCCGCGACGCGTAGGCCGCGACGGTGCGCCTCGTCGACGATTGCGCGCAGTTCCTCGTCTGAATAGTGTTGTGCGCCAGCCTCGCCGGTTAAGGACATCACGCCGCCGGAAACGCACACCTTGATCAATTGGGCGCCGTGCTTGATCTGGTATCGCACGGCTTTGCGGATCTCATCGATTCCGTTGGCGATGCCCTCTTCGACTGTGAGCTCGAGTGCGCCCGGCATGAACGCGGCGAACATCGTCGGATCCAGGTGCCCGCCGGTGGGCGTGATCGCGTGGCCGGCCGGGACCACCCGCGGCCCCTCGATCCACCCCGCGTCGATCGCCTTGCCCAGGGCGACGTCGAGCAGGTAGCCGCCGGTCTTCACGAATAGGCCCAGATTGCGCACGGTGGTGAAACCGGCGTGCAGCGTGCGTCTGGCATTGCCGACCGCGCGCAGCACCCGCGTCGGGGGGTCGTCCTGCACCTGGGACAGCCCGGGCGTCTCGCCGCGCCCGCCCATCAGGAGGTTGACCTCCATGTCCATCAAGCCGGGCAGCAGGATCGCGTCGCCGAGATCGATGATCTCGCCTTCGGGATCTGCGCCGACGCCGACGATCCGGTCTTCCTCGATCGCCACGTTGCCGGGCCGAATGATCTCACCGGAGTCGACGTCGAGCAGCCCGGCGGCCTTGAGCGTCAGCACCGCTTAGATCACCGGCTCCCGGAGCACCTCGACCCATGCCGCGCCGCTGTCGGGGACCCGCGGCTGCTTCCATGCTTCGATCGGGAACGACACCATGACTAACGATTGCATGATGTGCATCAAGGTCTTGGCGTCGTCCGGCAAGTCGTCTAGCGAGTATTTGTCGCAGTACTCGATGACCTCGGGCAGCAGCGGAAACGCGACGTCGTAGAAAGCCTGCATCTCGGGCATCGTCGAGGCCAGCCGCTTGGCGTAGCGCTCGGGCTCGGTGGCCAGATCCCAATCCAAATGGGGCTGCAGAGCCGCGAACTCAGACGGTAGCGACATTGCGCTGGTACTCCTTCACGTAGTCACCGGTCGTCTTGTGCAGATGACGGATCAAGATTTCCTGGTCGCACAGCAGGAACTCTTTGACGGCCCGGGTGCCGATCATGGTCTGGGTCGCTTCCAGCGTATTGGCGTCCTGCAGCGCGTACTCCTTGAACGTCACCGCGGCCAGTTCCTGCGCCAGGCGTTCCCGCGCATTGCGCGGTGGGACGAAATACAGCGACGACTCGAAGATGTGTTTGTCCACCGCGGTCGGCCAGTAGTGGTAGGTCAAGTACCAGCCCGGCTCCCAGATCAGCAGCATGAAGTTCGGGTAGAACAGCCACGAGTCGATGCCCCACTGCGGTACCCGCTTCACGTTGACGCCCGGTGGCAGTTCCAGCTTCTGGATGATCTCCGGCTTGTCCCACGGGCCGAACAGCCCGCTGCGCAACACCTGGTCCAACGGCTTGACCATGGACATGTCCGGCGGTGGTGCCTGACCACCCCAGGTCGACTGCAGGTTGTGCGGGCCGGCCACCTCGTAGTGCAGCGCTTCATAGCCGAACTTCTGGATCTTGGCGGCTTCTTCCTTGGTGTACTGCCCCTGGTGCAGGATCGGCGCGTGGTAGAACTCGACGAAGGCGTCGATGAACAATTTCCAGTTGCTGCCAACCTCGGCCCGGTAGGAGTAGGTCTCCGTCATCTCTCCGAACGGGTAGCCCTCGATGCTCTTGGCCAACGGCCCGAGGTAGTCGATCAACGGTGCCGCGTTGTCGTCGAAGTTGATGAAGATGAAGCCTTCCCACACCTCGCACCGGACGGATGCCAGGCCGAAGTTGCCCCTGTCGAGGTTGAAGAACTCTTCTTCCTGCTGGACGAAGGTCAGGTCACCGTCGAGGCTGTAGCGCCATGCGTGGTACTTACAGGTGAACTGCCGGCAGGTACCGGAAGTCTCCTCGTTGGGAAAGTCGTTCCACACCAACTTGTTTCCGCGGTGCCGGCAGACGTTGTGATACGCCTTGACTGATCCGTCCTTAGTCTTGGTGATGATTACCGATGTGCCCTTGCCGGCCGACGGCAGCTCTCTGGTGAAGTAGCTGCCGGTGCGGGGGAGTCGCTCGACCCGGCCGACGTTGAGCCAGGTCTTCTTGAAGACCGCCTCACGTTCGGCTTCGAAGAATGCCGGATCGATCGAGTCGGTGTAGTCAACCGGCGCGGTCCCCAACTCGGGGTAATTTTCTGTCCAGCTGCCGGCGGCTGGCTTCGGGAAGTGCGGCAACGTTCTTGCTCCTCTTGTCAGTGCTGTTCGGCGTGCTCGAGCTGAATGCCGAAAGTGTTGAACGCCATGGCCAGCAGGGTGTAGCAACCGACCGTGAAGACGAAGTCCATGCGCTGCTGGTCGTTGAGGCGCTCGCCGAGTGCTGCCCAGGTCTGGTCGGACATCTCGGATTTCTCGTCGAGTTCGTCGACCGCGGTGATCACCGCGCGGTCGAATGCGTCCGCTGCCTCGCCTCGCTGGACTGCGGCGATCTGGTCGTCGGTGATTCCCTCGTCCTTGGCCATGCTGACGTGGTGCGACCACTCGTAGGCGCATTCGCGGCGATGCGCCACCCGCAGAATGGCCAGCTCGCGGATGCGTGGCGGCAGCGTGGACGTCATCAATAGGTGGACGTTGAACCGGAGAAACGCCTTGGCCAGCGCGGGGTGGTGGGCGAGAGTGGACAGCGCATTGTTGGTGTCCGCGCCACGCATTGCCGAGAGTGCCTGCTGGGTAGCCTCGTCCCACTGGTCAGCCGGCAGCGGCTCCAAGCGCATCGACGGTGTCCTCTCGGCGAAAGAGAATCAGATTCTCATTTACAACCAACAGACTTGCACGATTCGCTCGGCTGGTCAATGCCAGCGGGTAATGATCCGCAGCCTGGCCGACTCGCGCGCCGCTTGGCGCCTGTCGGCCGACTGTCCGGGTGAGCTCACCTACCCACGATGTAACAAATTTTTGGTTTCTCCTCGGGTCGGATGCCCAGTGCTGGCATTTTCGTGATCGCGTAGTTGCACGTGAGAGCGCGATCCGCGCCAAGATGGGGTATACCGGAACAGTGTCCGGTTTTGCCCGGGCGGCTCTGTGGATGTTGATTCTCAAATGGCGAGAAGATAGTTTTCAGAGGTAGCGGGGCGAGACGACAGCCAACGCCCTGGGTGCAGACTGCAAGTGGACCCGATGGAGAGGGAAGCTCATGAACAAAGAAGACATGATCCTGATCAGCGTCGACGACCACACTGTCGAACCACCCGACATGTTCAAGAACAACCTGCCGAAGAAGTACCAGGACGACGCGCCTCGGCTGGTGCACAACGACGACGGCTCGGACATGTGGAAGTTCCGCGACACCGTCATTCCGAACGTGGCCCTGAACGCGGTCGCCGGCCGGCCGAAGGAGGAGTACGGCATCGAGCCGACGGGGCTCGACGAGATCCGGCCGGGTTGCTACAACGTCGACGAGCGGGTCAAGGACATGAACGCCGGCGGCATCCTGGCCTCGATCTGCTTCCCGTCGTTCCCGGGCTTCGCCGGGCGACTGTTCGCCACCGACGACCACGATTTCTCGGTCGCGCTGGTGCAGGCCTACAACGACTGGCACATCGACGAATGGTGCGGCGCTTACCCCGCGCGCTTCATCCCGATGGCGATTCCGGTGATCTGGGATGCCGAGGCGTGTGCCGCCGAGGTGCGGCGGGTTTCCAAGAAGGGCGTGCACGCGCTGACCTTCACCGAGAACCCCGCCGCGATGGGCTACCCGAGCTTCCACGACGAGTACTGGGCGCCACTGTGGAAAGCCTTGTGCGACACCGACACCGTGATGAACGTGCACATCGGATCCTCGGGCCGGCTGGCGATCACCGCGCCGGACGCGCCGATGGACGTGATGATCACGCTGCAGCCGATGAACATCGTGCAGGCCGCCGCGGACCTGCTGTGGTCGCGGCCGATCAAGGAGTACCCGGACCTCAAGGTCGCGCTGTCCGAAGGCGGAACCGGCTGGATCCCCTACTTCCTGGAGCGCGCCGACCGCACCTACGAGATGCACTCCACCTGGACGCACCAGGACTTCAAGGGGAAGCTGCCCAGCGAGGTCTTCCGCGACCACTTCCTGACCTGCTTCATCAGCGACAAGGTCGGTGTGGCGCTGCGCAACATGATCGGCATCGACAACATCTGCTGGGAGGCCGACTACCCGCACAGCGACTCGATGTGGCCGGGCGCGCCGGAAGAGCTGTGGGAAGTGTTGTCGCTGAACAACGTTCCGGACGACGAGATCAACAAGATGACCTACGAGAACGCCATGCGCTGGTACTCGTTCGACCCGTTCAGCCACATCTCGCGCGAGCAGGCCACCGTCGGCGCGCTGCGCAAGGCCGCCGAGGGCCACGACGTGTCCATCAAGGCGGCGGGCCACGACAAGGACAGCCGAGGCGGCTCGTCCTTCGCGGATTTCGCGGCCAACGCGAAAGCCCTTACCGGCAACAAGGACTGAGGCACCACCGCAACGCTTTGCGCGCCGGTGCGTTAACTGACTTAAGGAGATCTGGCAGTGCCCGGCGATGGAATGAATTTTGAGCTGACCGATGACCAGGAGCTGATCCGCAGGTCGGTCGCCGAGCTGGCACGAAAGTTCGACGACCAGTACTGGATGGAAAAGGACCTGGCGCACGAGTTTCCGACCGAGTTCTATGACGCCATCGCTCAGGGCGGCTGGCTCGGTATGACCATTCCCACCGAGTACGGCGGGCATGGCCTCGGAATCACCGAAGCGACACTGCTGCTCGAGGAGGTCGCCAAGGCCGGCGGTGCGATGAACGCGGCCAGTGCGATTCACCTGTCGATCTTCGGGATGCAGCCGGTCGTGGTGCACGGCTCCGACGAACTCAAGGCGCGTACCTTGCCCACGGTCGCCAACGGTGAGGTGCACATCTGCTTCGGAGTCACCGAACCCGGTGCCGGGCTTGATACTTCGCGGATCACCACATTCGCCAAGCGCGACGGAGACCGCTACATCGTCAATGGCCGCAAGGTGTGGATCTCCAAGGCGATGGAGTCCGACAAGATCCTGCTGCTCACCCGCACCAAGAGTTACGACGAGGTCACCAAGAAGACCGACGGAATGACGCTGTTCCTCACCGACCTCGATCGCAGCCGGGTCGATGTCCGCCCGATCCGCAAGATGGGCCGTAATGCCGTCAGCTCCAACGAGTTGTTCATCGACAATCTAGAAGTGCCGGTTGAGGACCGAGTTGGTGAGGAGGGCAAGGGATTTCAGTACATCCTCGACGGCCTGAATCCCGAACGGATGCTGATCGCGGCCGAGGCGCTCGGTATCGGCCGGGTGGCGCTGGAAAAAGCGGTGAAGTACGGCAACGAGCGCGAGGTCTTCGGCCGGCCGATCGGCATGAACCAGGGCCTGCAGTTCCCCCTCGCGGATTCGTTGGCCCGACTCGACGCCGCGGAGCTGATGTTGCGTAAAGCCACCTGGCTCTACGACAACGGCAAACCCTGTGGCCGCGAGGCGAATACCGCCAAGTACCTGTGTGCCGATGCCGGCTTCACCGCCGCGGACCGGGCATTGCAAACTCATGGCGGCATGGGCTACGCGGAGGAGTACCACATCACGCGTTACTTCCGTGAGGCCCGGCTGATGAAGATCGCGCCGGTCAGCCAGGAGATGATTCTGAACTTCCTGGGATCCAACGTCCTGAAACTGCCGAGGAGCTATTGACCACGCCCGAAGACCCCGTGCTGCTGTCCGATGACAGCGACGGGGTACGCACGCTGACCCTCAATCGGCCGCGGCGCAAAAACGCCATCAGTCCGGCGCTGTGGATCGCGTTGCGCGACGCGCTGTACGATGCCGGTCGCGACCGCAGCGTGCGGGCGCTGGTGATCACCGGTGCGGGCGGGGCTTTCTGCTCCGGCGCCGACATTGGGATTCCGGACGACATTCATCCGAAATACAAGTTGGCCCGGCTGACCGATGTGGCACTGGCGTTGCACGAACTTCCGATCCCGACGGTGGCCAAGGTGACGGGCGTCGCGGTCGGCGCTGGATGGAACCTGGCGCTGGGCTGCGACCTGGTGGTCGCGACGCCGGAATCGACGTTCTCCCAGATCTTTTCCAAACGCGGTCTGTCGATCGATCTCGGCGGTTCCTGGCTGTTGCCGAAACTTGTTGGCCTGCAACAGGCTAAGCGACTTGCGCTGCTGGCCGATACCATCGACGCCGCGGAGGCATTGGCACTGAACCTGGTCACCTGGGTGGTGCCCGCCGCGGAGATCGACGCCTTCGTCAAGGATCTGGCCGACCGGCTCGCGGCTGGTCCACCCGTCGCGCTGGCCCAGACCAAGGCGCTGCTGAACGAAGGTGCCGACCGCACCCTGCGCGACGCGCTGGCCAACGAGGCGCGGGCCCAGATCGGTAACTTTGCGACAGCGGACGCGGCCGCCGCCTATGCCGCCTTCAGCGAGCGACGGGAGCCGTCGTTTACTGGCCGGTGGGCGCTATCAAAATCTGACGAGGATTCGGAGTAGGGATATGCGGGAGACGGTCATCGTCGAGGCGGTGCGTACGCCGGTCGGAAAACGCAATGGCGGGCTGTCGGGCATGCACGCCGCGGACCTGTCCGCGATCGTGCTCAACGAGGTGCTGGAACGCGCCGGTGTGGGGCCCGAGATCGTCGACGACGTGATCTGGGGCTGCGTGTCGCAGGTCGGCGATCAGTCGAGCAACATCGGGCGTTACGCGGTGCTGGCCGCCGGCTGGCCCGAGAGCATTCCCGGGACCACGGTCAACCGGGCCTGCGGTTCCAGCCAGCAGGCCCTCGACTTCGCGGTGCAGGCGGTGATGTCGGGGCAGCAAGACGTCGTGGTCGCCGGCGGCGTCGAGGTGATGAGCCGCGTTCCGCTCGGTTCCGCCCGGGCGAGCGGCATGCCCTACGGGCCGAAGGTGCTGGCCCGCTACGACGACTTCTCCTTCAACCAGGGCCTGTCGGCGGAGATGATCGCCAAGAAGTGGGGCTTATCCCGCAGCCAGCTTGACGAATTCTCCGTCCAATCCCACGAACGGGCCGCCGCGGCCCAGGACAGTGGCGCCTTCACCGACCAGATGATCCCCGTCTTCACCGACGACGAAGCCGTCGTCACCGCCGACGAGGGCGTGCGGCGGGGGAGCCCGGTGGAGAAGCTGGGCGCGCTCAAGCCCGCGTTCGCCGAAGACGGCGTCATCCACGCGGGCAACTCCTCGCAGATCTCCGACGGCGCGGCAGCGCTGCTGGTGACGACCTCGGAAATGGCGATCGAGCTGGGGCTGACCCCGATCGTGCGGTACCGGGCCGGCGCGGTCACCGGGGCGGATCCGGTGCTGATGCTGACCGGCCCCATTCCGGCGACCGAAAAGGTGCTGCGCAAGGCGGGCGTCTCGCTCGCCGAAGTGGGCGCCTTCGAGGTGAACGAGGCCTTTGCACCGGTTCCGATGGCATGGATTGCCGAGACTGGTGCGGACCCGGGCTTGGTCAATCCGCTGGGCGGCGCGATCGCGCTGGGGCACCCGCTCGGCGCCTCCGGTGCGGTGCTGATGACGCGACTGGCCCACCACATGCGCGATAACGGCATTCGCTACGGGCTGCAGACGATGTGCGAAGGCGGTGGCACCGCCAACGCCACCCTGGTCGAATTGGTCGCGTAACACCGGGCGAAGAGCTTTTTAAGAGTCCGCCTGAGACCCTTGTCACAGCGCGCAAACCTACCTACTGTGTATTCACTAGGTTGGTTTAGCCCGCCAATCGGTCAAAGGAGTCCGGTGCCCGACGCACGGCGTTATGACACGCTTCTCGCCAAAGGTGAGGACCGCAAGCAGCGGATCCTCGCGGTCGCGCAACGGCTCCTCACGCGCAACGGCTGGCGCAACACCACACTGGCTCAGATCGCCGGCGAGGCCGGCGTCACCCCCGCGGGGCTGCTGCACCACTTCGAGTCCAAGGAACAGCTGCTGCACGCGGTCCTGGACGCCCGCGATCAAGACGACGATTCCCATGCCGACCGTGCCGGCGACCTGATGGCCCAGATCTCTGCGGTCGCCGATCGGTTCCACCGGGCGCCCGAATTGGTCGGCACGTTCACGGTGCTGCTCGTCGAGAACATCCTTCCCGACGCCCCGCTGCACGACCGCATGCTCGACCGGCACCGGCAAGCGGTCGACATCGTCGCCAAGCTCATCCGCAACGGTCAGGCCGATGGCCGCTATCGCTCGGACATAGACCCCACCATCAAGGCAGTGGAGATACTCGCCTTCGTCCACGGAATGGAAACCACATGGTTGCTCGATCCTTCGATACCGCTGACCGAGGTGTTCAAGCAGTACGCCGAGACGCTGGCGCGGGACTTCACGCCGCCCCACAAGCCGCTGAGCACGACATGAGGTACCGACTCGACGTCGTCGCCTCCAGCGTGGTCGACGTGGTGCGGTTCGCCGGAGGGTGGCTGTTCGACCGGTCGATGGCCGGCTGGGACGTCACCGTCCTGCTCACCGACCTGGCCGACCACCCGGATGTCCGACCACTGCAGATCATTGGAGCCCGCACCCTCGACCTCGAAGACGCCATCGTGTCGGTCAAGGATCGTCCCCGTCCGCAGGCCCTGGCGGCCGCGGCGGATCTGGTGGGCTGCGACTCGCGGGTGCGCCAGGGCGTCTTGCAGGCCCTCGACGCGGGCGTCACCGAGGTGACGCTGTGGGGGAACACCTGGCCCGCGGAGCTAGACGGCAGCGTCGGCCTGGTCCAGCACCGGCTGAGCATGGCCGCGCAGATGTTCAAGGGCAAGGCGCTGGCCGCCGCGGCCATCCCGGAGTACTCGATCGGTCAGACCGAAAACTTCCGAAGCGGCCTGTTGGCATGCCCGTCGGTGGCCGCCGATCTGGTCCCGGCCAGCTAAATCGCGCGGCCTGCGGCCGACACGTCACCACCCAGCCCCATACCGAACGGCTGCACCCGTCGTTGACGACGATCACGCCGTGTGGAAATCTAATACTCATCTCTGAGAGGATCATTCTCACTGCTGAGATTCGAACGGAGCAAGATGACGAACGACTTCTCCAAGATGGACTTTTTCCGCGGCAAAGAGCTCATCGCGGACCCGTATCCCTACTACGAGTCGCTGCGGGAGCAGTGCCCGGTGGCCCGGGAAGACCATCACGGGGTCACCATGGTCACCGGCTGGGAAGAGGCCTGCGCGGTCTTGAACGACGCTGAGACCTGGTCGTCCTGCATCTCGGTGACCGGCCCGTTTCCCGGCTTCCCGGTGCCACTCGTTGGTGACGACATCACCGACCTGATCGAAGAGCATCGCGACGAGCTGCCGTTCAGCGACCAGCTGCCCACGCTTGACCCGCCGACCCACACCAACCACCGCTCGCTGCTGATGCGGCTGATCACCCCCAAGCGCCTCAAGGAGAACGAGGACGCGATGTGGGCGCTCGCCGACCAGGCGCTCGACGACTTCCTGGCGCCCGGGCACGGCGAATGGATCAAGGGCTTCTCCGGCCCGTTCACCCTGCTGGTCATCGCCGACCTGCTGGGCGTGCCCATGGAAGATCGCGACAAGTTCGTCAAGGGCATTGCCGAGCATGCGGGCGGCGGCATCGGCGGCACCGGTAAGGAGTCGCTGTCACACAGTCCGCTGGAATTCCTGTACGGCCTGTTCTCCGACTATGTCGCCGACCGTCGCGCCCGGCCCCGCGACGACGTGCTCACCGGCCTGGCGACCGCTACCTTCCCCGACGGCTCCACACCGGACGTCGCAGACGTCGCCCGCGTCGCGGCCAACGTCTTCTCGGCGGGCCAGGAGACCACCGTGCGGCTGCTCGGCGCCGCGTTGCAAACGCTCGGCGAGCGCCCCGATATTCAGGCGCAGTTACGCAAGGACCGCAGCCTGCTCCCGAACTTCATCGAAGAGTCGCTTCGCCACGAGAGCCCGGTCAAGGGGGACTTCCGGATGAACCGTAAGCCGGTCAGCGTCGGGGGCGTCGACCTGCCGGCCGGCACCACCGTGATGATCGTGCAGGCGGCGGCCAACCGTGATCCACGCCGGTTCGACGACCCCACCACCTTCGACCCGGAACGCAAAAACGCCCGTCAGCACATCTCGTTCGGCCGCGGTATCCACAGCTGCCCCGGCGCGCCGCTGGCGCGCGCCGAAACCCGGGTGGCCATCGAGCGGCTGCTGGACCGCACGACCGACATCCGGATCAACGAAGATGTGCATGGCCCGGCGAATGATCGTCGTTACCAATATGTTCCGACGTACATACTGCGAGGCCTGACCGAATTGCACTTGGAGTTCACGCTGGCATGAAGGTCTGGGTAGACGACCAGCGGTGTCGCGGTCACGGCATGTGTCTCACGCTGTGCTCCGACGTGTTCAGCTTGACCGACGACGGTTACGCCGAAGCGATAGATACCGATGTCCCAACGGAATTGGAAGCCGCCACGCAGGAGGCCATCGAGTGCTGTCCTGAGCAGGCCATCAGCGAGCTGTAACGAAATACACAGGCGAGGAGGGAGATTCGAGTGCCAAAAGGTTATGTGATCCTGACCGAAGCGATCAAAGATCCGGAGGGCATGAAGGCTTACGGCAAGGCCGCCGGTTCGGCGATGAGCGGTGCCACCATCCTCGCTGTGGACACCGAGCCCAAAGTCATCGAGGGCGACTGGCACGGCGACCAGACCGTGGTGCTGGAATTCGAGTCCGTCGACGCCGCGCGCGCGTGGTACGAATCCGAGGGCTACCAGAAGGCGGCGAAATTGCGCCAAGCAGCCGCGGACTGCAACGCGGTCATCCTCTCGGGGTTCTGACCGCTAATCTCCAACGATCGCGATTGCCTGCCTTGGGCATTGACGGACGGCCTCGCGCACGTCCGCCTCGTTCTCCGGGGTGACTTCTTCGGTGTGGACAGTCAGCATGTCGTCGTCGCCGAGCTCGAAGATCTCCGGATTGATGCCCATGCAGACGCCGTTGCTCTCGCAGAGTCCCCAATCGACTTCGATTTTCCTCGTCATCGCGGCCCCCTTATCGAAGCACTTTGACGGGCACGCTCTTCCAGCCCGCGACGTTTTGCATGTTCACCCGTTTGCACCCCGACCAGTCCACCTCGTAGCGCGGCATGAAGTCGACCAATCGCTCCAGCGCGATCCTGCTTTCCAGCCGGGCCAGCGCCGCGCCTAGGCAGCTGTGAATTCCGTACCCGAGGCCGAGGTGCTGCGCCTCGGTCTGGTCGCGCTCGATGTCGAAGGTGTCCGCGTCGGTAAAAGCTTCCGGGTCGCGGTTGGCCGCGGCGCCGCAGAGGAACACCGGCTTGAACGGCGGAATCACACCGCCGCTGACGTGTGCTTCCTTGACGGTGTAGCGGACGTTGTATTGCACTGGTCCCTCGTAGCGCAGTAGCTCTTCCACCGCGCCGGGAATCTTGTCGCGGTCGTCCTGCAGCTTCTGCCATTGGTCGGGGTGACGCGCGAAGATGACGGCCGCGTTGCCGAGCAGCTTGGTGACGGTCTCGGCGCCCGCCCCGCCCAAAAGGGTCGCGAAGCCGGTGATTTCGATGTCGTCGAGTTGGCGGGTCTGACCGTCCTCACCGGGGATCTCGGCCGCGATCAGCCTGCTGATCATGTCGTCCTGCGGGTCCGCGCGCCGCTCCTGGATCAGGCCGAAGTAGTACATCGCCGTGTCGATGTTGGCCTGCATGCCGGCTTCCCTGACCTCGATCTGTCCGGGCTCGTGATGCAGGCTGGTGTCGATCCAGTGGCGCACCTGCTGGCGGTATTCCTCTGGCACCCCGGCCATCCGGGTGATGACCTCCACTGGGAACGGTCCGGAGAAGTCCTGCACCACATCGAAGTGGTCGGGGTCCAGGGCGCCCAGGTACTTGTCGATCACCTCGTGGATCGTTTCCAGCTGCGATTGAATGGCCCGCGGCGTGAACGCCTTGTTGAGCAGGCTGCGCATATGGCGGTGTTCCGGCGGGTCCATGAAGATGATCGACTTCTGCTCGGGGGAGATGCCCCTGCGCACCATCGCCAGGTCGCAGCCGCGCGCCGAGGAATACGTCTCGAAGTCTTTGAATGCCGCCGCCACGTCTTCATGGCGGGTCAGCGCGTAGAAGTCTTCCTTCTCGTCGTAGTACAGCGGCGCGTCCTCGCGCATCCGCCGATATATGTCGAACGGGTTGTTGTAGTAGTCCTCGGAGTACGGGTCGAAGATGAGCTTCGGCTTGGTCACTGACTTGCTCCTCAGCGGCGAGGGTTGGGGCGGGCTGGAACCGTTACGATTGAATGCCTGACTGTAACGCTAACGGTAGCGGTTTCAAGGCGAACCGGAAAGAACCGAAGTGGCGTCATGTCAGACCTTTCCGCTGACATCGAGGACTCCGATGATGTCGTCCAGGGCGCCGAGGCTGATGCCGAGCTCTTCGGCGATGCTGCGGACGACCGCGACGTCCTTGCCGACGAATTCCCCGGCCACCTCGACGAACCCCGCGAGGGAACCGTGTGCCGCCACAATGTCGCGGACCCGGCTGGTGGCGCTGCCGTGCGCCAATGCGCCCAGCAGCGTGGATTCCGGGACGCCCAGACGCTCGCCCAGCCGGATCGATTCCGCGAGCAGCCCGATGTGTCCGGCGAACAGCGCGTTGTTGACAAGTTTCACCGTCTGACCGGCGCCGCGCGGCCCGACATGCAGCACCGGATCGCCGTAGCAGGCCAATAGCGGTTGCAGCCGGGCCACAATGTCGTCCGCGCCGCCTACGAACACGGTGAGTTCGCCCGCCGCGATGTTGTGCGGGCCGCCGCTGACCGGCGCATCGACGACATCGACAGCACCGGACCGGGCGGCGATGGCCTCGATCGTTTTCGGGCTGCTCGTGGTGTGCACGACCAGCGTCGAGCCGGACGGCATGGTGGACAGCAGGACACTGTCCAGGCAGACTTCGCGCACCTGTTCGTCGGTGAACACGCAGACCACTACCGCGTCGGCCTGCGCGGCGGCGTCAGCCACCTCGTTAACCACGGTTGCGCCCAGCTGCTCGAGATCGCGGCGCTTGGTGTGATCGTCGGGATCGCGAACCAGCACCCGGACGTCGTGGCCGGCGGCCGCGAGACGCGCGACCATCGGGCGGCCCATCCGCCCGGCGCCGACGAACCCGACTCTCACCTCGGGTGATCCATCATTGCCAGCGCGGCGTCGGCGGCATCGAGGACGGCGCCGCCGCGGGCGGCGGCCGCCTCGGCGAGGTCGACGATCAGCCGGACGTCCTTCTGCAGCAGTGTGCCCGCCAGGCCGGCCAGCCGATCCAGGCCGCCGGACCCGCCAATAGCACTGAGCGCAAAGCTGTTTCCGCTACCGCGTGAGACGACCTCGACGAGGCGCTCCGGCGCGACGCCGAGGGACTGCGCCAGCGTAAGGGCGGTTGCCGCGGTTCCGAGGTTGGCGGTGAACAGCAGGTTGTTGAGCAGTTTGGTGGTTTGTCCGGTGCCCAATTCGCCGAGGTGAACCACGGGATCGCCGTAGGTTTCGAAGACGGGACGGCAGCGCTCGACGGTCTCGGTGTCACCACCGACCATCACCATCAGATGACCCTCAGCGGCCGCTGGACCGCCGCCGCTGACCGGGGCGTCGATAACCGAAACGCCTTTGCTACTAGCACTTTCCGCCAGCGCTTTGCAGGTGTCGGGGTGCACCGTGCTGTGCACCGCGATCACGCTGTCCGGCTTGAGGCCGGCGAGCAGCCCGTGCTCCCCGTTCGCGATCTCCTCGATATCGGCCTCGCCGACCACGCAGAGGCAGACCAGATCGCTGGCCGCCGCGAGTTCGGCTGGTGACGAAGCGATTTCGGCCGGGGTGTCGGCGAATGGCTGCACCGCTGCGGGCCGGCGCGCCCACAGCGTGGTTCCGAAGCCGCCCTCGATGATTCGCCGGGCCATGGGTGCGCCCTGACTGCCCAGGCCGATGAATCCGACTCTCATCCGGCAGCCTCTTCGTCAGCCTGTGCCGAGCGTGAAGTTGGTTTCACGTTGGAGTGCGAGGGTGAAGTTGGTTTCACGCTCGGCGCAGCGGCGACGCATTCGTCGACGAATGAGAGGACCTGCGCGTGATACTCCGCGGCGGTGTGGCCGAGGCTGATGTTGTGCCCGGCGTCCGGCTGCCGGTGCACGACGAACCTCGGGGCCCCAGAGAACAGGGTCTTGATCTCGGTCACCGCGGCATCGTCGGCCTGCCAAACCTTTTCGTGCTCGGCGATGCTGAAGTGCACCGGGACGCGTACGCCGGGCGCGAGTTCGGGGAAGGTTTTGCGGGCCCAGTCCGACACCATCTGGTCCTCGTAGGAGGGAGCTGACGGGGAAACCGTCGCGCCGCCAAGGACTTCGGGCGGGTACAGCTCCTCCGGGCTCCACAGCAGGCCGCGCATACCCGGCGGGCGGCTTTCGCGGGTCGCCGTTTTGAGTATTTCCTTGGCCGCGGGGTGATAGTGGCGCCCGGTGCCGGCCAGTTCGATGCCGAGCAGGTCGGCACCGCGCTCGTCGGCGGCCATCCGCATCGTCAGTTCGCAGCCGCCGGAATGGCCCCACACGAATATGCCCGCGCCGCGCGGCCTTTCGCCGAGGATGCGGTCGATCGCCCCGTACGCGAGGTTGACGCGCTGCTCGCCGGAGACCATCGCCTCGGGATAGGGCGCCGAGCTGCCGTAGCCGGGTCGATCCAGGGCCACCACGGTGAATCCGGCCGCCGCGCCGGTCCGCGTCATGGAGTACGACGGGTGACCCGGGCAGTCGAAATACATTGCGGTGGTGCCGCCCCCGTGAATCGCGACAATCACGGCCTTCGGAGCCTCGGCTTCGGCGACCAACGCCGACATCGGTACCCCGTCGACGATCACGAGCCGGGGACGGGGAGCGGCACTCATGCTCGCCTCATTCCGGGGCCCGCAGCAACAGGACGCCGCTGGGCGTGAGGCCGCCGCTGCTGACCACGCCGACCCGAGCGCCGGTGACCTGGCGGTCGCCCGCCTCGCCGCGCAGCTGGGTGATGGCCTCGTGCAGCAGGCCCATGCCGTGGGTGCGGCCGTGGGAGAGCTGGCCGCCGTGGGTGTTGAGCGGCAACTGACCGTCGCGCGCAATGTTCTTGCCGCCGTCCAGGAATTCCTTGGCCTCACCGACTCCGCAGAAGCCCAGCGCCTCGATCCAGGACAGGCAGTTGAAGGAAAACCCGTCGTACAACTCGGCGACGTCGACGTCGGTGGGCCGCAGCGCGGTGCGGGTCCACACGTGCGCGGCCTGGCCCAGCACCTGCGGCTCGTGGGTCAATGTGCTCTGGTCCCAGTCGAGCCGCTCCACGATCTGCGTGCCGACCGCCTCCACCAGCACCGGCGGCTTGGCAAGGTCGCGCGCGGCGTCGGCGGCGGAGACGATCACGGCTATCGCGCCGTCGCAGGGCACGTCGCAGTCGTACAGACCGAACGGCGTGGTAATGGGCCGCGCGTTCAGGTAGTCGTCCATCGTCATCGGCGTCCGGTAAATGGCCGTCGGGTTGAGTTCGGCGTTGGCGCGCTGGTTCAACGCGATCCAGCCCAGAGTCTCTTTGGTGGTGCCGTAGCGCTGAAAGTGGCGCTGTGCGTTCATCGCCAGGGTGTGTGCCGCCGAGGTGGCGCCAAATGGCATCTGCCAGCCCGACATCCGGCCCATCGACGGAATGATCTTGCCCTGCTTCATCAGCTCGCCGTTGGTGGCTTCCCACAGTGTCCGGAAGCAGAGCACGTGGCGGGCCAGCCCGCAGGCGACCGCGAGCATTACCGAGCCGCCCGGGCCGAACGTCTCCATGGCGCCGTTGTGCCAGGTCGGCCGAATACCGAGCGCGCCCTCGAGAGCGGTGGTGCCGCCCTCCCCGAATCCGCCGACATTGATCGCGCCGGGGTAGGTGGACAGGCCGTCGATGTCGGCGTACGTCAGGCCGGCGTCGGCGATCGCGGCTTCGCAGGCCTGCACCGTCAGGGCCAGCGGCAGTGCCATCAGCCGCCGACCGATCGGTGACATGCCGATCCCGGTCAGCGCCACCTTGTCTTCGAACTTCTCCGCAGTGAGCATCGGCCGGATGTGTTCGCCGAAGCGCTCCGGCGCGATCTCGTCGATCGGCAGCTCACCGGGCTCGGCGTCCGGTACCGGCCGGAACAGCGGAAACCACACGTCCTCGACCTGTTCGAAGACGACTTCGACCTGTTGGCCGAGTTCGAGCCCGTCGGGATCGCACTCCACGATGTTGGTGGTCAATCGCACGCGGGGGTCTTCTGCGATCGCCACCTGAGCGATCACGTAAGGCGCCACCAGCCCGGGCAAACTGAACCGCTCGTTGATGGTGAATCCGGCGAGTGTCGCCTTGCCGGAGAGCGCGCGCACCCCGATATCCCGCGAGCGGCAATAGCGGCACACCGGCGCCGGCGGATGGATCAGGGATTCGCAGGATTTACATTCCTGCAGCCGTAGCTTGCCGTCGGCGCCCGAGGCCCAGAAAAACCCGTTTTCCGGCGTGACCTGGGGCAATGGGCGGCCCGGTGCTGCTGACACGTCACCTCCGGGGTCGCACGGCCGGCCCGGTAGGGCCATTATGCAAATTGGAGAATTACGTTATCACCTAGGCAGGCGCGATCCAGACGGCGTTGGCAGGGGCCGGGCGACGACCGCCAGCCGTCAGTACGGCACCCAGACGCCGTTGAAAAAGGCACCCCATTGGTGAAACCCGACATGCCACATCGGGGCGTTCGGTGACCACGATGGCCGTAGCGGTGGGGGCGGGACGTCCTGCCCGGCGAACGACGGCGCATAGGCAGGCGGGGCCACGTACCACGCCGGCGCCGTCGGTGGCGGTTTACACTCGCCGGTCGCCTCATTCCACGACATGTTGGTGGCCTGGCACTGCGCCCCGCCGATACCCGGCTTCGCGATCGCCACCCCCGGCGTCGCGATCATCTCGACCGCCATCGTCGCGAATACGACCGAGAAGGCGGCGGTCAGCCGACGAACTAAACACCTCATGGTGGGCCTCCCGTTGGCCATCCCGACCTGATCCGTTCCAGCTTATTTCGTTGACACCACCCGTGCCATGTCCGATTGGCCGGGCGTTATGCTCCCCAACAACATATCAAGTACTTCACATTGGGAGGTCTTGGTGCTCAACGCGGAAAAGATCCTGATCACCGGGGCGACGGGCAAGATCGCATTCCCCATCGCGCGAGCCCTCGCCGCAGCGGGAAACGAGGTCTGGGGCGCCGCTCGCCTGAAGGATCCCGCCGACCGGGAAAAGCTCGTCGGCGCCAGCATCTTGCCCATCGCGTTGGACATCAGCGCCGGCGACTTCTCCGATCTCCCTGACGATTTCAGCTACGTCTTCCACGCGGCCGTGGACCCCGGCGCGGGTGATTGGAATCGCTGCGTCGAAACGAACGCGCAGAAGTCCGGCGAATTGCTTCACCACTGCCGCGCCGCCAAGGGTTTCGTCTTCTGCTCCACCGGCTCGATCTACGCCTACCAGGGGAAACGGCCGCTGACCGAATCCGATCCGCCGGGAGTGCCGCTGCGGGCGAACTACAGCATGTCCAAGGTTGCGGCCGAGGCGGTGTGCACGTGGATCGCCAGGCAATATCGGATTCCGCTGACCATCATCCGGATCTGTTCGACGTACGGGCCCCAAGGCGGCGCCCCAGCCGATCGTCTCGATGCGATGCTGGCGGGCAAGCCAATTCGGCTGCATCCGGACAAGCCGAACAACTACAACCCGATCTACGAAGACGACTACGTCGATCTCGGCATCCGCGCCATGGAAGTCGCCGCGGTGCCGGCCGTCGTGGTGAACTGGGCCGGCAGCGAGACGGTCAGCGTCGAGGACTACTGCACCTTCATGGGTGAACTGGTCGGTGTCGAGCCGATCTTCGAATACACGGCCCAGGCACACACCCCGCTATGGCCGGATGTCACCCACATGCACGAGGTGCTCGGCCGCACGAAGGTGCCCTGGCGCGACGGCTTCCGGCGCATGGTCGCGGCCCGGCACCCGGAAATTAATCTGCCCCAGCATGATTCGACGAAGGCCTAAGGACGTACGCGATGCAGCTTCCCGGCACGCCATCCGACGAGGTCGAGGAGATCCTCGCCACCGGGCGTGGAGAGATCACCACGCTGTTCGTCTCGATGGCGACTCGTCATCCCGACGGAACAGACGCCGAGTACCTGCGCTGGCACACCCTTGACCACCGTCCCGAGCAACACCGGCTGGCCGCGGTGCGCGCCTCATTGCGGCTGGTGTCCACACCGGCCTGCCGCGCCGCGCGTGCGATCGGCGGCGGGCCGTTGGATGCGGTCGACCACGTGATGACCTACTTCTTCACCAGCCCGGGCGGACTCCGCGATTTCAACGAGCTGTCAACGGCGCTCGGAAATGCCGGGCGCAAACTTTCGTTGCTGCCACCGGTGGAGCGCGGCGTGTACGAGGTCCTGAATCGAGCGGCCGCGCCGCGCGTCAAGGTCGGATCCGATGTGCTTCCCTGGCTGCCGGTGCGAGGCGCGTTTGTCTTGGTCGAGCGAGGATCGGCGGCGGTCGACGCGCTGGTCGAAGTCGAGGGCGTCGCCGGTGTCTGGTCCGCATTGTCGCGCGAGGTCGACGCCACTCTGGCCAGTGCGCAAGGGGATCAGTCGATCACGTATTGCTTTCTCGATGCCGACCCGGTCGCCACCGCGGAACGGCTGCGACCGGTGCTGGCGTCGCGCTGGGCCGAGCCGGGCATCGAACCCTTGTTTGCCGCACCGTTTTTCGCGGTGGTGCCCTACGAGTGGGATCGGTATGTCCCGTAAGCGGTGGGTCGCATGCGCATCGGCCTGATGGTCGGCTCCGACAAGGAGCGTCCGCGTGCCGAGCGGCTGACCGGGCTGATCGCCGATGCCGCCGCGGCCGAAAGTGCCGGCATCACCTCGTTCTGGATGCCGCAGGTGCCCGGCTATCTCGATGCGATGACCGCCGTGACGCTGATCGGGCAGGCGACCGATCGCGTCGAGATCGGCACGGCGGTCGTTCCCATTCAAACCCGCCATCCGATGATCATGGCGCAGCAAGCTTTGACCACCCAGATCGCGTGCGGCGGGCGGTTCACGCTCGGGATCGGGCCGTCGCATCATTGGATCGTCAACGGTCAGCTCGGATTGGACTACCAGCACCCGGCGCGCTTGATGCGCGACCACCTCGAGGTGCTCGCCGCCGCAATGGCCGGACCGGGGACTGTCGACGTCGACAACGGCAGCTATGCGGTGCACTCGCCGGTGGATGTCACGGACGTCTATGAGGTTCCAATTCTGTTGTCCGCGTTGGGGCCGGCCATGCTGCAACTCGCCGGGGAGCACGCCGGCGGCACGGTGCTCTGGATGGCGGACGAGCGGGCGATCCGCGATCACGTCGTGCCTCGCATCATCGCCGCTGCTACCGGCGCCGGGCGGCCCCCGCCACGGATCGTCGCCGGTGTGCCCGTCGCCTTGTGCTCTGACAGCGAGACGGACGACGCTCGCGGGTACGCGAGCGAGGTGCTCGGGCACGCCGATTTCTCGCCGAACTATGTGCGCCTGCTGGAACACGGCGACGCGCGGGACGTCGGCGACACGATGGCGGCCGGCGACGAGTCGGCAATCCTCGCCCGGCTGCGCCGCTATCGCGACGCGGGTGTCACCGATCTAGCCGCGCGAATTGTGCCGTTGGGCAAGGACGCAACGCAGCGGACCGAATCGCGGCGCCGCACCCAGGAGTTTCTGTCGTCGCTGTGTCCCGCGTTGTGATCAGCGCGCCGGTAGGCCGAGCACTCGCTGAGCAATGATGTTGCGCTGAATCTCCGAGGTTCCGCCCGCGATCGTGCCCGCGTAACTGCTGATGTAGCGGCTGAACCAGCTGGCGGTGAAAAGACCTGGGGCGTGGGGGTTGTACCGCGCCGTGAGCGCCGTGTCGCGTAACCCATCGGCCCCCGCTGCGTCCAGCGCATGCCGCAGGGCGCTCTGTTCGGCCTCCGACCCCAAGACCTTCAGCACGGACAAGCCCGCCACGTCCACCTCTCCGCGGGCTGCTCGGCCCAGCGCCCGCGAGCCGAGCAGCCGAAGTGCGTAGTAGTCCATCGCGATGGTGGCGTAGTGGTCGGCATTCACCTCGTCGGCCGGCCGGTAGTCCTCGAGAAGCTGCCCGAGCCGGTTCGCGAAGGCCAGCCACATCAACGTGCGTTCGTGACCGAGCGAGCCGTTCGCGACCTGCCAGCCGCCGCCCCGCGGGCCGACAAGATTTTCCGCGGGTACCCGCACGTCGTTGAAGGAGACCTCGTTGAAGTCCAGATCGTCGCGGTCGTAGACCGAGGCGAAGGGGCGGCACACCACCCCGGGAGTATCCGCGGGAACCAGCAGTGCGCTGATTCCCTTGTGCCTGGGGGCGTTTGGGTCGGTGCGGACGAAAGTCAGGATGACGTCGGCGTCGTGAGCGCCGGAGGTCCAGACCTTCTGTCCGTTGACCACGAAGTGATCGCCGACCAACTCCGCCTTCGTCGAGAGGCCCGCCAAGTCGGAGCCCGCTCCCGGTTCGCTCATCCCCAGTGACGCGGTCATGTCGGCGCGCAGAATCGGCACCGCCCAGTTCCGCTTTTGCTCGTCGGTGCCGAAGGACAGCAGCGATGCCGCGATGATGCCGACGCCTTGGGGATTGAAGCAGTGATAGATCCGGCGACGCGACAGCTCCTCGCGGTGCACGAATTGCTGCAGAATATTGGCATTGCGGCCGCCGAATTCGGGCGGGTTTCCCGGCAGCAGCCAGCCGTGCTCGAACTGGAGCCGCTGCCAGCGGCGCGACCATTCGGGCACGTGCGATGTCGAAGAGGGCCGTTCCGCGGCCTGCGCCTGCGTCGGCAGGTGTTCGTCGAGAAAGCCGACGAACTCGGCACGGAAGGCCTCCACCTCGGTGTCAAAGGTGAGTTGCATGAACGCTACGAATCAGAGCCGGGAGAGCTCAACGGGTGAAGCCCCATTCGGCTTCGTTCTCTTCGGTTTTGAGATGTTCGGCAGGATCGTCCGCGTCGGTCAGCGGTGGCGCAGCCGCCCTCGAAATGCGCTCACCGATCTCGGTGATGGCGTGCACCGGGCAGTCCAACAGCGCGCGCATGACGTCGTCGTGATCCGCTTCGGCCACGGTGCCATCTCCGATCAGGGCCGCGTATCCCCAGTCGTCCAGCGAGAAATGTCCGGGCGCATGCTTGGCGCAGATGCCGAAGCCGTCGCAAATGGTGCGGTCCAGGCGGATTTTCATGCGTGCCTCACACCTTCCACCTCATACGGACGGTCGGCGCGGAAGGCGCCACCGCCGCAGTCCGGGCAGTTGCCGTCGAGATGCGCGGTGACTTCGGCCGGGAACTGATCGAGCATGCTGGCGGCCACATTGGTGGCGGCATCCAGCGTCGCGCAGGCGCCGCGCCCGCGCAGCAGCACCGACCAGCGGCGCAATCGGTCGACATCTTCTTTCGTCGCGGCACCGTCACGCAGGGCCCCGGCCGCGGCGGCCATTGCCGCCGTGCCGTTGAAGCACGATCCACATTGCCCGGCATTTTCACGGTCGAAGTAGGCCAGCACCGATGCCGCGACCGCGACCGGACAATCGTCGGTGATCACCGAGACCGCGCCGCAGCCCAGACCGCTGCCGAGGCGCCGCATGGTCTCGTGGTCCAGCGTGCTCTCCAGCACGGTGCGGTTGAGCAAGCCCGCAAAGTACCCGCCCATCAACGCGCCCCGCACCTGCTCAGGAGAAATACCGTGCAATGCAAGCAATTCGGTGAATGCCAGGCCGTGGGGGAGCTCGTAAAGAACCGGCGGTTTACCACCCCCGGTGATGGTGGCCAAAAAGGTGCCCGTCGACAGCGCCGTGCCTTGTGATCGGAACGCCGCCGAGCCGTTGCCCTGTAAGTAGGGCAGATTGGCCAGCGTCTCGACATTGCTCACCAACGTTGGTCGATCGTTGACGCCCGCTTCGAACGGGCGTGGCGGTTTGTCCGTCGGCTTGGCCGGGCCGCCGTTGATCACTCGAACCGCGGCGGTCTCCTCGCCGGCCACATATCCCGGCTGGACGGTCAGCACCTGCACCGCGAGGCCTTGGGTTTCGGAATCGAGCTCGCCGAGCGCGGTTTCGACGCTGTGCGCCGACTCCGGGTCGGACACATACACGTAGGCGCGGTCGGCGGCCACGATCGCCGCGGCCAGCCGCAATCCGTCCAGCACCAGGTGGGGACGGTTGCGCAGCAGCCAGCGGTCCTTGATCGAAGCCGGTTCTCCCTCTTCGCCATTCGCGATGACGACGGGGCCACCTGTGTCCGCTATCAGGCGCCCGTTGTCGCGCACCGTCCGCAACTTCACCGCAAGTGGGAAGGCCGCGCCGCCGCGGCCGACGAGGCCACTGGACTCGACCTCGCTCAGTAACGCACCGGTGTCGGCGAGCGGGCGATAGCCGCCGAGCCGCCGATAGGCCGCGAGGTCCTCACGGGCCTGGCCGGCTTGCTCAGTGAGCAGCCGCGGCGTGCACCCGGGAAGGGCGGCGGTGGTGATGGTGGTGGACTGGGTGGTGTTCAAAGCTGGCCTGCCATCGTCTTAGTTAGGCTTGCGCACATGCGAACTGCGGTGGTCCGTGTCAACGTCGACCCGGAAGGCGTGCTCACACCCGCGCAACTACGTGACGGCATGGCAGCGCTCCTCGAGCTCGCGGCGAAGGCCGAAGCCGACGTGGTCTGCAACGACCTCGCGTC
The DNA here is from genome assembly GCF_003112775.1 of Mycobacterium montefiorense. GTDB lineage: Bacteria > Actinomycetota > Actinomycetes > Mycobacteriales > Mycobacteriaceae > Mycobacterium > Mycobacterium montefiorense. Next base: position 81,137 of record NZ_BFCH01000028.1, read on the forward strand.
CATGCCGGTCGGCCGTCGTGAAGTCGAGCTGCTGATCGCGGCCGAAGATGGCGATACGGCCAGAGAAGCCGCAATCGGATTGTGCACCAAAGTGTTCAGTGCTGTGCCTGTTCCTGGGGTGATCACGTTTGTCAGCAGGGGAACCGACGACGACGCGCACGGCGTGTTGTCCGCCTTCGGCCTCACCGGTGACATCGTGCGCACACCCGGCGACGACGGGTTCGACATCGTTCATGTGACGCTGCGGGAGTCCGACCTCGAACGCATTCCGGAAAGCCGAGTCCATACGGCGCTGGAAGCGTCGCTCAACTGTGAGGTCCACATTCGCACCGTGTAGTGCCATTACGAGTCCAGGAACTCAAGAATCGGGGGCGCCGCCTGCACCCAGGTGTCGAACATGTTGAAGTGCTTCACCCGGCCCGCCGCGCGGTCCTCGGATGCACGCTCCCAGGCGTCCTCGGGCCACGGCGGGTCGATCAGTTTTGATCCCTTGATCAGGCAGCTGACTTCCAACGACGTCCGCTTGGGGTGATCCATGTCGTTCTCGCCGCCGCGAATGATCAACGTGGGAACCTTGATCCGATCGAACATTTCGTCTTCGACACCGGGGATCGTCTGCCCCGGCTTGGATACGAAGGCGTTGAGCCAGCGCAGCATGATCTTGAGGAAGTCGGCGGATTCGAAGTCGAGGAACCGTTGCTTGTTTTTCGGGTTCTCCGCGATCCGGTCGCGCCATTCCTGCACTCCGACCACGCCGTCCATTCCGGTGCCTCGCACCGCGAGAATGCTGGGGATGATGTAGAAGGAACCGAGCACAAAGCTGCCGTAAATGCCGCCGACGATGTTCCACACCACGAGCTTGGTGACCATCTCGGGGTAGAGCATCGTGGTCAACATGGAATCCCTTGCGCCGCCAGATCCCCCGGCGAGGATGCAGCGTTCGAACCCCAGCCCCGTCACCAGCTCGTGCAGCGTCTCGGCGCGCATGTGCGATTCGCTCTGCCCGTAGAACTGCACATCGGATGCTCCGCAATTGGGCCGGTCCCATAGCAGCACCCGATAGCCGCCCGCGGCAAGTGCCTCCGCGAGCGGACGTAGGCCTTCGATTTCCTTACTGAACCGTCCGCCCGGCGTCAGGGCAATGAGATCGCCTGCATCCCCGAGGATTTCGTAGACGACATTTCCCCCGTTGATCTCAATTGAAGGCACGCGATTCTCCTGTAGTTAGGCCTGAACCAGAACGTCGTCGCCGACGACACGCACCGGATAGGTGCGGATGCTCCACTCCGGCTTGACCGCCGTGGTGCCGGTCGCCAGCTCGAAACCCCATTGGTGCCAGGGGCAGTAGATGTATTCCAGATCGCGCACCATCACCGCGTCACCCGGCGCCGTCTCGTCGACGATCGTGCGTCCCCGGGCGCGTCCCGAACACAGCGGCCCGCCTTGGTGGGGGCAGTAATTTGCGATCGCGTAGAAGGCGCCGTTGACGTTGTACACACCCACGCCGTGGCGTCCGATCGGCACCAACTTGTGTGTGCCCGGCGGAATCTCATCTACGGTGGCGACAATGTGCTCGCGGCCCTGGGCGAGGCGTGGCTCGGGCCGTTTGGTTTCTTCCGTCAACTCAGAGCACCCGGGTCTGACCCTCGAGCACCGGGACGGTCTCGGGCAGGTGATAGGTGGCGATGCCGTTTTTGTACATCACCGCGTCGCGGGCGTGCTTGGGCAGGTGCTTGACCAACCAGCGCGGGTCATCGAATGTCCAGTGCGGGTAGTCCGACGAGAACAGCAGGATCTTCTCGCACTCCATCCATTCCAGCGCGCGGGTCAGCTCGGTCTTGTCTTCGGGATAGTCCAGCGGCTGGGTGGTGAACTTGATGTGGTCCTTGACGTAGTCGGACGGCTTGCGCTTGATGTCGACCCAGGACTTGCGTGCCTGGTAGATCGCGTCCATCCGCCACATCAGCGGCAGGATCCAGCTGAACGCGTGCTCAACGAAGACGATCCGCAGCGTGGGGAACCGGTCGAAGACGCCGTCGAAGATCAGGCTCATCACCTGGTTCGCGGCCAGCAGCGAGTAGGTCACCATGAAGTCGTGGTTATAGCTGGGGAATCCGACCGGCGGGATCGGTAGCTCGTCGAACTGGCTGCGCGACAGGTGGCAGCTCACGGTGATGTCGTGCTTGGTGGCGGCCGCCCAGATCGGGTCGTATTTCGGGTGGCCCCAGGAAGGCCGCGGCTCGGCCTTGATCAGAATCTGAGCCATGAATGGGTGCCCGGCCCATTTTTCGATCTCGCGCGCGGACTCTTCCGGCTCCTCGATGGCGGCACAAATCGAACCGCGCCAGCGCTCGTGCCAGTTGTTGTGACTGTCCAGCCAGTGATTGGCCTGCCATTCGTTCAAGGCGGCCGACATCGCGTGCTGCGCTTCGGGCAGACGCGCCGGGTAGGCGGCCGGTTCCAGGATCGCGATGTCGGAGCCGGCCTCCATGATCAGCTGGCGAAACGCCATGTCCGGGTCGCTGCAAGGGAATTCGCCATCGGCGGGGAAGGCGTCCACGCGCATCGCATAGGAGTGCGCGTAGTCGGGGGCGTCGTAGTAAATCTGTTCACCGACAGTGCGGGTGAGGAAATACTTACTGCGCCAGGGCTCGGGGATGTACGGGACGAGCTCGCCGCGCTTGGGTGCCGGGTGGACATCCGAATCGACGCATCGGACGGCTATACGCTCGGTAGCGGGAACCCGCTCCTGCGAATGGGTCAACGTCATCTGGGTCTCCTCAGTCTGCCGCGTTACATCTACTGTGCGCCCACCCCAGCAGGGATGTCTATGCCGTAGAGCTGCGCCGCGTTGCGCCAGCACAGCTTTTCGCGCTGTTCGGCGGACAGGGCGCTGGGCAGCTTCAAGACATCACCGCACTGCCAGTGTGGGTAACTCGAGCCGAACATCACCATGTCGTCCTTGCCGGTGAAGCCGAACCATTCGCCGGCGAACTCGGTGTCGCCGGGACCGTCGAGGCTGCCCTGCACGAAATACACGTGACCGGGCAGGTAGTCGCTGGGGATCCGCGGCGCCCAGGGCGTTTGCTCGAGGTGTGGCCGGCCGAACGTGTCCATCCGCCACATGAAGGGCGTGATGAAGTCCGCGGCGCCATCGCCCCAGACGAACTTGAGGCCGTCGAAGCGTTCGAACACTCCCTCGGCGATCAGGTTCATCAGGTGGTACAGGTAATTCAGCGCCATGAAGCTGACGTACTGCTCGTAGGTCCGGGTGTTGCCGTTGGGCGTCGGCGGAAAGGCGATGCCTGAGCCGACTTCGATGTGCGCGGCCACCGGAAGGCCGGCGTCGGCCGCGGCCTCCCACAGTGGCCAGAACTGCGGTTTGCCGTAGACCTCGCGGGATTGCAGCGGGACGCCGATCTGAACCACGCGCGGATGGTTACGCCATTTCTCGATCTCGCGCAGCGCTCCGGTGATGTCGTCGGGATTCACCCGGATGGTGCCGCGGAACCGGTCACCGTACTGAGCAGATTCCAGCCAGTTCGACACCATCATCTCGTTGTGCGCGGCGTGCAGCGCGCTACCCAGGTGCCGGTCCGGCATGATGCCCCGGCCCGCCGGATGCAGCACCGCAATGTCGACTCCGCGCTTCGAAAACAGCTCATTGCCAACGAATTCCGGATCCGAGCCGGGGTACTGGCGATTGGGGCCCTCGGTGTTGGGCGCGTACTCGCCACCCGGTGCGCCATACCAGTCCATCTCGTAGTCGGGGAACCCGCGGCTCTTGAACGGCTCACGCAGGGTCTGCCGGAGCGCTTTGTTGGATGGGAAGAAGATGTGCACGCTCGCGTCGATGAGTGGCGTGCTGGTCCCGTCAGCGTGTTCGATCACGGCAGCCACCCTTCGTTTCCGGTAGCCGAGGTGAGCCAAGCCCGGTCATAAGATAGATAATCTAACATTCTTGTCGGCTGTCGATCAATGGATTTCCGGTAAGCGTCTCGGTTAACGATATTCCCTGGTAATCGCTGCTATTGCCACCATCAGAGCAATCGTCGTTCTTCAATCCGGATAATACCATTCTCAACCCTTGTTGGAGGGTGGCTGCCGTGGTGGCGCGATTGCCTCGCCGCGGCCGGGCTCACCGCGTAGGCGTTACAGAGTCGCCGATCAATGTCACGCCGGTTATTTCGGGCCTCGGCCGTCGACGGTGACACCGGCCGCCTTTTCGAACGGCTTGATGACGGTCGTGAAATCCGCGTCGGCGCCTTCGTCGAGTGCGGCGGTCTCCCAGAGCCGGCCAATCGTCTCGGCGACGTCGACCGGCACGCCGAGCGCTTTGGCCTCGTCCAGATAGAGCCGGACATCTTTGACCATCAACCCGGTGGCAAAGCCGTAGTCGAAAGTGCGAGGCAGTATCGCGCGCGGAAACTTGTCCCGACTGGCGCTCGTTGCGCCCGAGCCCGCATTGAGAACTTCGACCATCACGGCCGGGTCGAGACCGGCCTTGACGCCCATCACGACGACTTCTGATGTCGCGGCCAAGACGTTGGCCGCGAGGATGTTGTTGGCGAGCTTCATCGTTTGCGCCGACCCGGGCTTCTCGCCGATGTAGAACGGGCGGCCGATCGCCTCGAGTACCGGTCGTATGACGTCGAATTCGTTGCGCGGGCCGGAAACCATGACGGCGAGCGCGCCCTTTTCGGCCCCTCCGACACCGCCGCTGACTGGGCTGTCGAGCGCGGCGATGCCTCGTTGCGACAGCAGGTCATGGATCTGCGCGGCCGTTCGGCTGCCGACGGTTGACAAGTCGACATAGCGCTTGACCCGCGAGCCGCCGATCACGCCCGCGGCCCCGGTGGCGACCTCGAGTGACACCGCCGGCGACGGAAGACTGGCCAGCACCGTTTCCGTGCGATCGGCGACCTCTTTGGCCGACGATGCGGCGTGCCCGCCGAGCGAGACGATGCGCTCGATTGCCGTGCTGTTCGTGTCGAAGGCGATGACATCATTTCCTTCGCTGATAAGGCGGGATGCTATGGGAAAGCCCATGTTTCCCAACCCGATGAACCCAATTTCGGTCACGGCGACTAGCCCTCGTCCGCGGTCTGGTCCAATTCGGCGAACACCTCACGCGCGATCCGGAAGCTGTCGACAGCGGCCGGGACACCGGCATAAATGGCCACTTGTAGAAAGATCTCGCAGATCTCTTCGCGACTGACGCCGTTGGTCAGCGCCCCCTTGATATGCGTGCGTAATTCATTCGGCCGGTTGAGGATCGGGATCATCGCCAAGTTGAGCATGCTGCGTGTCTTGCGGGGCAATCCTTCTCGGCCCCACACCCCGCCCCAGCAGTACTCGGTAACGAGATCCTGCAGTGGCTTGGTGAAGTCGTCGGCGTCGGCCAGTGCCCGGTTGACGTATGCCTCCCCCAGCACAGCAGAGCGAATCTCTAGTCCCCGCTGGTATGTTTCGCGATCCAAGGTCTTCTCCTTATGTCTGAGGTCTGCGCGTTAGAGGCGCACGACTACGGTCTTGGTGGCGGTGAACATGTCCAGGGCCTCATAGCCCTTCTCCCGGCCGTATCCGGATTTCTTGAAACCTCCAAACGGCAATTCCACTCCGCCGCCGGCGCCGTAGGTATTGACGTAGACCTGACCCGCCCGGATCTCCGCGGCGAGCCGATGTGCGCGGGAAAGGTCGTTCGTCCACACCGCGCCGAGCAGCCCGTAAGGTGTCCCGTTGGCCAAGCTGATCGCCTCGTCCTCGTCGACGAATCTGTTCACGGTCAGCACCGGGCCGAAGATCTCTTCTTGGGCGATGGTCTCCGCGGGATCGACGTCGGTGATCACCGTGGGTGCGAAATAGGCACCGTCGGCCAGTTTCGGGTCCTGCGGTGGTGCACCGCCGCACAGTATTTCGCCCTTGACGTTGCCGGCGACCATCGATGCCACCCGCTGCTGTTGCTTGCGGGATACCAGCGGCCCGAGATCGGGGTCGTCGAGCCCCGGCCCGATCGTCGCCAACTGCAGCCGATGGCAAACCATTTCGACCAATGTGTCGTGAACGGAGTCATGCACCAGCAGCCGCGATCCGGCCGAGCAGATTTGACCGGCGTTCTGCAGGATTGCCTTCGCGACCGATTCCGCGGCGCGCTCCAACTGCGCGTCGGGGAACACGATCTGCGGCGATTTGCCACCCAACTCCAGGGTGGTGGGCACGACCCGGTCGGCGGCCGCGTGGGCGATCAACGAGCCGATCTGGGTGGATCCGACGAAGCCTACGTGGTCGACATCGGGGTGCGCCGCCAATTCGGCGCCGGCCTCGGCGCCGATTCCGGTCACCACGTTGAATACGCCAGCCGGCAAGCCCGCTTCAATCGCGAGCCGCGCTAATTCAACTGTGGTGCGCGGTGTTTCGTCGGCAGGCTTGGCCACAGAGCAGTTACCCGCCGCGATCGCGGGGGCCACGGCCCGGGCCAGTAGCTGCATCGGGTAGTTCCAGGCGACAATGTGCCCGGTTACTCCGAACGGCTCCCGTCGGGTGTAAACGTGCAGATCCGTTGTCAGCGGGATGGTTTGGCCATAGTAGGAGTCGATCGCGTGGCCGTAAAAGCGGAAATAGCGCGCGGCGACTGTCGCATCGGCGGCCGCCTGGGTCAGCGGCTTTCCGGTATCTTCGCTTTCGATTCGGGCTAACCGGTCGCGGTGTTCTTCGATCAGATCGGCGATCCGCGTCAACAGCGTGGCTCGCTGCTCCGGCGATGTGTCCCGCCATCGTTTGGATGCCGCCGCGGCGGCCCGGACGGCGCGATCGACCTCGTCACCACCGCCGCGTGCCACCGCCCCGAGGGATCGGCCGGTGGCCGGGTCGATGTTGTCGTACACGTCAGACGAGGCCACCGATGCGCCGTCGATGAAGGACTGTGTGATGGTCACGGTGACCCCTTGACTTGATTCGTCGTGCCAACGGTTATCTACACGTTAATGTATATTTCCATGGTCACGACGACCCGGCGTGGGCGGCCGACTCAGGCCGAATCCAAAAAGCTACAACAAAAGTTGCGCAATGCGGCCGTCGCGACATTCGTCAAGCACGGCTACGACGGCACCAGCATGGACGCCATCGCCAAAGCGGCCGGCATCACGCGGCGCACGCTCTATGCGCGCTATCCCGACAAACGAGCGGTTTTCCTCGATGTGATTCCCTGGGCGCTCACTCGCAGGACCGAACGCGAAGCCGCACCAGAAATCGATGGCGGCGACCTGCGTGCCGCCCTGGTCACCGTCGGTCGGGCCGGTCTTGCGCGGGCGATCGATCCTGACATCGTGCGTTTGAAACGGATCGCAATGAACGAGTCGGCACGGTTTCCCGAATTCGCGGTCAGCGCGCACTCGATGACTTGGTCGCCACGCCACCGACAGGTGATGGATTTGCTTCGCCATCACCAGGACGCCGGAGTTATCGAGGTGGACGATCTCGAGTTGGCCGCGGGCCATTTCATCGCCGCGGTCGAACATTTGCCCGCGCGGTTGGCGGACAGCGGTATTTACCGCAGTCCGGAGGAGGAGGAGCGCCACTTACAACACGCCGTGGACCTTTTCCTGCGCGGCATCGCGCGGCGCGATTGAGCTTGTGATGGCGCGGCCTGGGTTGGTACTGGTGCACGGCGGAGCGCATGCCGCCGATTGCTGGGATCTTACGATTGCCGAATTATCCCGGCAGGAACCAGAATTGCCGGTCCTCGCGGTCGATCTGCCCGGCCGCGGCAGCAGGCCGGCGGATCTGACGACCGTCACCGTCACCGACTGGGTGAACTCCGCGGTCGCCGATATCGACGACGCCGGCCTCCGCGATGTTGTGATCGTGGGGCATTCGATGGGCGGACTGACCGTACCGGGCATCGTGGCGAAGCTGGGGGCCGCGCGAGTACGCGAGATGATCCTGTTGGCGGCGTTCGTGCCGCCGCAGGGGTCATCGGTGGTCCAGACGCTGCGTGGACCCCTGGTCCCGTTGGCGCGATCGGCGGGCCGGATTCATAGATCGTTTCCAATGCCAAGGGCCATAGCACGTTTCGCCTTCTGCAATGGCATGACCCGCGAGCAACGCGCGCTGGCGATGTCGCGACTGTGCCTGGAATCGCCGAACGTTATCTTCGAACCGGCTGACCGCAGCGACTTGCCCGGCGAGGTGCCGCGGACGTGGATCATGACGCTGGCCGATCGAGCACTGTCGTCGCGCCAACAGCTCGGCGCGATCGAATCCCTCGGCGGCGTCGACACGATGATCTGTGTCGATGCCTGCCATGACGTGATGTTCTCTCGCCCAGGATGGCTGGCCACCACCTTGGCCGACCGCTGCCGGTCGTATCGGTGATGTTCCCGCCTCGACCGAGCGGCGACATTAATATACAGTGACGTGTACTTAATGACGCTGCTGTCAGAGAGGAGTCACAGATGACATCTGCGACCGAACGGCTGGTCGGGCTGGTCGGGGCGAAGGAGTGCTTCGACATCCCGGCCGCCGAACTGCTGCCAGTGCAACTGGAGGCCGCCAACGAACGGCTGCAAAGCCAGGCCGAATGTATTCCGCTGCTGAATAACCGCGCGGGCGGCGTCACGGAGATCAAGCAGCCGAGCGACCTGGTGCCACTGCTCTTCGCGCACACCACGTACAAGACCTACTCGGAAGGTTGGCTCAACGAGGGGCAGTGGGACCGGATGGGCAAGTGGCTGGCCACCGTGTCCACCCGCGCGGTCGACGGCCTCGACACCGCCGGCGTGCAGACGCTCGACGACTGGATCAAGCAGCTGGAGACCGTCGGCCACTACCTGTCCTGTTCCAGCGGCACCACCGGGAAACCGGCCATGCTGTCCTGTACCGAGGGCGACATCGAACTGTCGGGGCGAATCAACATCGAGGCGCTGCTGTGGGCGACGGGCTTGACGCGCGGCGAGGACCGCAAATTCGTAGGCCTGGGACCACAATTCGCCGCGCCGCGCGAGGACGCGATCCGGCAGGCGATGGTCGACTGCTTCTCTTCGAAGTATCCGTCGTACCAGTTCGGCGACGGCGAACCGATCACGGTCGGGTCGATGGTGGACATCATCACGCTGCGGCGCAAGCTCTCCGACGGCACCGCGCGTCCTAGCGAGATCGCGGAGTTCGAACGCATCGCCACACGGCGGGCCAGCGATATGGACACTTCGGCCCAGAAGGCGGTCGACGCGGTGATCGAGGCCCGCGACCTGCCACTGTTGGGCGCCGGGATGTTCGCCACGCTTTATCAGATCGCCGAAGGCATCCGCGCCAACGGGCACGGGGGCGATGATTTCAATTCCGACAACGCGCTCATGGTCGCGGGCGGACTCAAAGGTGCTGCCCTACCGGAGAATTACCGCGAGTACGTGCTGGAGACGTTCAACGTCGCCGAAGAGCGGCTCTTTCACGCGTACAGCATGCGTGAGATCAACGCGGTGTTCCCGTTGTGCCATGCCGAGCGATATCACGTCTCGCCCTGGGTGATCGTGCTGCCGCTCGATACCGCGGGCGAGCAGCTGCTGGATCCCGGTGACGGTGAGATCGAGGCTCGGGCCGCGTTTTTCGACGCGTCGCTCGAAGGCCGCTGGGGTGGCGTGATCAGCGGGGACCGGGTCAGCGTCAGTTACGCGAAATGCCCATGCGGGCATCAGGGTCCGACGGTGGGCCGCGAGATCACCCGGTACGCCGACCTGCCCGGCGGCGACAAGATCACCTGCGCCGGCAGCATCGACGCCTATGTGCGAGGCGTGGCATGACCACGTTGCCGGCGCCCCATTTCGTGCAGGGCGTACTGGTCGAAGGGGACGCCGTTCGTCACCGATCACGCGATCTTGGCGCTGACTTCGTCACTCCTGCAATCGATCTCGATGCGCTGGTGCTCCCGCGCGCGCAGCTGCCGCCGCTGCTGGAGGTGAAGCTGGCCGAAATCATCGACTTCCTGGTCGAGACCGGCGAACGCCTGCAGCTGGATCGCAACCCGCACCTGCAGGAATGCCTAGAGCTGATCGCGGCCACCAATCCCTTGCCCCGGCGGGTGGTGGAGAACCTCTACCGCCAGGCCCCGTACTTCTTGAACAGACGGCTGCTGGAAAGCATCGTCGATTCGAACTTTGCTAACCGCGAAGCGCTCGACGGCTGGGTCGAGCGGGTCGACGGACACGGCAACAAGGGGGCGGTGCGCGCCTTCCCGCCGCGCATGGTGCACATGCTGGCGGGCAATGCCCCGTCGGGATGTGTGTCATCGATCGCGCAGGGGGCGTTGGTCAAGGCCGTCAATCTGTTCAAGATGCCCTCGAGCGACCCGTTCACCACGGTGGCGGTGCTGCGCACCATGGCCGAGATCGACCCGAAACAACCAGTGGTGCAGTCGATGTCAGCTGTGTACTGGCAAGGTGGGGACACGGTGATCGAGCGCACCCTGTACCGCCCGCAGTACTTCGACAAAATCGTCGCCTGGGGCGGCGGCGACGCGATCAACAACGTGATCCAGTATCTCGGGCCCGGGATTCAGCTGATCTCGTTCGACCCGAAGTCATCGATCTCGATGATCGGTCGTGAAGTATTCGACTCGCAGGAGACCATCGCCGATGTGGCCGATCGGTTGGCCGCCGACACCACCGTGTTCAACCAGGAGGCCTGTCTGGCCAGCCGCTACGCCTTCGTGGAAAGTCAACGACCCCAAGTCGAATCGCTCTGCGTCGCACTCGCGGAGCGGCTGAACGTGGATCGCGATTTCGCCTCGGCCATCGGCCCGGCGCTGCCGGCGGAGGTGCGCGAAGAGATCCAGGTGGCCGAAGCGATGGGCGATCTCAAAGTGTGGGGCGGCTTCGACGGCCGCGGCTTGGTGATCCTGTCGGACCGGCCAGTCGAATTTCAGCCCGGCAACAAGACCTCCAATGTCGTGATGGTCGAATCGCTCGACGACGCCGTCCGCCACGTCAACGTCGCCACCCAGACCATCGGGATCTATCCCGACGAGCGTAAGGCGCAATTGCGCGACCGGTTGGCCAGTCAAGGGGCGCAACGGTTGTGCCGCTTGGGAACCGCGAACGCCCATGTGCTGGGAAGTCCGCACGACGCGATGTATCCGCTGCAGCGATTCGTGCACTGGATGGGTGATGACGACATCACCCAGCGATGGGCGCTACCCGCCGCGCGCTAGGTTGCATCTGATGGCCCGTGCCGAAAGGGAGTGACCATGACGGGAGCGAGCAGCGACGTCTGGGAAGTGATGTCGACGGCCCGGACGATCCGGCGCTTCACCGACGAACCGGTCGACGACTTCACGCTGGCGCAGTGCCTGGAAGCGGCCCGATGGGCTCCGTCGGGCGCCAACGCGCAAGGCTGGCGCTTCGTCGTGCTGCGCTCGCCCGAGCAGCGGGCCGTCGTGGCCAAGGCTGCGGCCCACGCCCTGGAAGTGATCGAGCCGGTCTACGGAATGACACGGCCCGCCGACGACGACAACAGCCGCCGTGCCCGTACCTACCGCGCGACCTACGAATTGCACGACCGGGCTGGGGAATTCACCTCGGTCTTGTTCGCGCAGCAGCACTATCCGACGGCATCCGAACTGCTGCTCGGCGGTTCGATCTTTCCCGCCATGCAGAACTTCCTGCTGGCCGCTCGTGCCCAGGGCCTCGGGGCGTGCATGACCAGCTGGGCCTCCTACGGCGGGGAGCAGCTGCTGCGCGACGCCATCGGGGTGCCCGAGGGCTGGCTGGTTGCCGGCCACATCGTCATCGGGTGGCCCGAGGGTAAGCACGGTCCGCTTCGTCGCCGCCCGCTTGCCGAGTTCGTCAATCTCGACCACTGGGACGAGTCCGCCAGCGGTCTTTTTGCAGCTCCTGCGGGCTGACCGGCGAACTGAGCCGGCACGCCTCGGTTAACGCTCATCGATACGCCATACGCCGAATTCGAGATTATTACTTCCGGAAGCGAGAATGGTATTCTCGCGAGGGCGGTGACGACAGGAGGCGGCCCCGATGCTGTTGGAGTTCGATGCTGATCAGCGACTGTGGCAGGACACGGTGCGGGACGCCGTCGCAAAGCAGTGCCCGCCCTCGCTGGTGCGGAGCGTGGCCGAGGATGGCGTAGACCCGAGCCCACTGTGGAAGTCGTATGTCGATCAGGGCTGGACCGAGCTGAACGAATCGGACAGCGCCGTGGAGCTGGCCATCGTGCTCGAAGAGCTCGGCCGCGCAACCGATCCCACGCCGTTCCTGGCGACGATGAGCCAGTTCGCGCCGCTTGCCGGCGACCGGTTCGACCCACACCAGTCGGGTACCGCGGTGTACAGTGGGGTCGCGGCGCATCGCGACGCGCAGGGCTGGGTGCTGGATGGCACCGCGCGCCACGTATTGGACGGTGATCGCGCGGACCGGCTGGCCGTGGTGACCGACGCCGGGGTGTTCCTCGTGGCGTCCAGTCAGGTGTCGGCCCGGCGTGCATCGGTGTTCGACCCGGTGTTGCATGTCGCCGACCTGTCGTTCGCGGAGGTTCGGGTGCCCGACAGCGAGCGGCTGACCGTGGACGCGGAGCGTGCTCATCATTTCGCGCTGACCGGCCTGGCCATCACGATGGTCGGCGCCTGCCAACGCATCCTCGACCTGGTGCTCGAACACGTCAAAAGCCGTCAGCAATTCGGCGTGGCGATCGGCTCGTTCCAGGCCGTGCAGCACAAGGCCGCCGACATGCACGTCGCGGTCGAACGCGCTCGCGCACTGGCCTACTTCGCCGCGTTGACGATCGCCGCCGACGATCCCCGTCGCCGGCTGGCGGCCGCGATGGCCAAAGCCTCGGCAGGGGAATGCCAGTCGCTGGTATTCCGGCACGGCCTACAGTTGCACGGCGCGATGGGCTTCACGTGGGAGAACGACCTGCAGTTCGCGCTGAAACGGGCCAAAGCCGGTGAGCTGCTGCTCGGCAGCGCCGCCGAGCACCGGGCGCGGATCGCGGAGGAATACCGTGCAGCTCACTTTTGATTCCGACGTCGAGGAGTTCCGGGCCGAGTTCTCGGCCTTCCTCGACGAGAATCTGCCTCCCGCAAGCGAAACGCTCGAGCGTCCGCGGTCGGTCTCGCACATGCCGCAGTGGGCACGCGACTGGCAGCGGCTGCTGTTCGACAACGGTTGGCTGCTGCCCAGCCAGCCACCGGAATTCGGCGGACGCAATGCCGGCGTCATTCAGCAATTCGTGTACTTGCAGGAACTGAGCCGCCGCCGGATCTACCACAGCTTCAACCCGCAGGGCGTGAATATTGTTGGCGCATCGCTGTTGTCGTTCGGCAGTGACGAGCAGAAGCGGCGCTGGGCGGTGCCGATCCTGCGCGCCGAGATCACCGCGTCACTCGGAATGAGCGAACCGAGCGCGGGCTCCGATCTGGCGTCGTTGCGTACCCGTGCGGTGCTTGACGGCGATCACTTCGTGGTCAACGGGCAGAAGGTGTGGACCTCGGGCGCCCACGATGCCGACGTCCTGCTGACGTTCGTGCGGACGAACCCAGATGCCCCGAAGCACAAGGGAATCAGCGTGCTGATCATCCCCACCGACACCCCGGGTCTGGTGCGCCGGCCGTTCCCGTCGATCTGCGGTGTCGACGATCTGGACTTCAACGAGGTCTTCTTCACCGACGTGCGGGTGCCCGCGGAGAATCTGGTTGGCGAGATCGACCAGGGCTGGCGGGTGGCCAACGGCTCGCTGGGGCATGAGCGCACGATGATGTGGCTGGGGTTCGCCGATCGACTCGACAACATGATCGACGACTTCCACCCCAGCACCGAGGTCGAGCGCGACCAGTACGCCAGCACGATCATGGACAAGCAGGCGCTGCGCCTGCTGGGTTCGGTGGCTTTGGCCCGCGCGTCGCGCGGCGAAGACGACGTGGCCGCGATCTCGGTGCTCAAGCTGCTCGGGTCCGAGGCCGAGCTGCGCGGCATGGATCTTGCGCTGACGTCCGCGGGATCTGACGGGCTCGTGCATCCCGGTCTGACCGGGCCGTACGCGCACATGAACCTCGACCATTACTTCGCCAGCTGGTTCGAGCGTTATGCGCGAAGCTTTTCCGGCACCATCGCCGGTGGGACGTCGGAAATCCAGCGCAACATCATCGCCCAGCGGGTGCTCGGTTTACCGCGCGGCTAACGCTTAGGCGCCACCTGCTAGACCGGCTCGAATTTGGTGATCAGCCAGTTGCCGTTGACTCGGGTCAAGCTCACCAGCACGCTGCTGGAGGCCATCGAGGGGTCGGGGTTGTCCTTGCTGGTGGTGCTCTGGTCGACCAACACCAGCACGACGGCCGAATCCGGATGCAGTTCCTGAACCGCGGCCCCCAACACCCGAGCACTGGTTTTCAGTGACTTCTGTTTGGCCGCCGGAGCCACGATCTGTTCGGTGAATTGGTTGTAGTACGACAAGAAGTCCCCGGACAGGTGAGACTTGGCGGCCGCGAAGTCTTTGTCGAGTGAGTCGGGGGAGTAGGACAGCAACGCGACCGTTCCGTCGGACGCCGAACTGACGACTGCGCTCGCGACGCTGGCGTCGGTTTGTTTGTCGGGCCGGTACTCCTTGAAGTACAGCCACGCCGCCGCACCACCGGAAATCAGCAGCAGCGAAATCAGAATAACGGGAACGACTTTCACCTTGCGTCGCGCGGGTGGTTCGCTACGTTCACTGCGTTCTGTTTGGTCGGAAGAGTCTTCGGTGTCGTCGATGCTGCCGTTGTCCTCGCTCATGGAATGAAGTCCACTTTGGACATCTTGTATTGCCCGCCGTCGTCTGTGACGGTCACCCGGAGCCGCCATCTGCGTGGTTCGTCTTTGGCGCCCGCGGCGTTGGTGATCCGCGAAGTCGCCGCGACGAGCACCAACGCGGAGTTTCCGTCGATGGATTGCACGGCCGCAGCATTCACGGTTCCGACAGTGACCACTTTGGACTGTTCGACGACGGTCGTGAAATCCTTTGCGCGCTGCGCGAAATCGTCCCTGAACTGGCCGGTCGAGCTGTCGATCACCCGCTGCACGTCCTCCTTGGCCCTATTGAAATCCAAGGAAGTCATGTTGACGACACCTTGTCTGGCCCCCGCGATGAAGTTCGCGACGCGCTGGTTTCGCTCGGTGATCTCGTGACGCTGCCACACCATGTATCCACTGGCCCCGACGAAGGCGCAGATGAGGATGATGACGGCCGCTTTCCACGTCACCGACAGTGATGGCCATCGCAGACGTCGCCCGGAGCGGGCCGGTTTGGATTCCGATTCTGTATCTTCAGGCGTTTCGTCGGAGACATCTTCTTCTTTTTCTTCGGTCTCCGCCTCGTCGGCGGCACTTACGTCCTCATCGGTGTCGGTGTCGGTTGCGTCTTCATCCGAGGCTTCGTCGGCCGGGGCTTCTTCGGTTTCAGCCTCTGTCTCAGCCTCTGCCTCGGTCTCTTCTTGGGCCTGCACTTCACGCCGGAGCCGTGCGGCCCGGGCGCGGGCGCGCGCCGCGGCAGCCAGCGCTTCGGCTTCGGCGGCCTCCGCCTCGGCCTCCGCGATCAACGCCAAGGTGTCGGCTTTTGATTTGGCATCTTGCGGCGGCTTCTTCGCCTCAGCCATCGTCCTTACTCCCCGTCGCCCTCATGAGCGACTGGCTCGTCTACGTCTCACGCGGCTACCATCGCACGAGCTGGAACGGATAGGTGTTACTGCCCCCCGGTCCGCCACCACAGCCCGTGTCGAATGTGGAGACGACCTCACCCGCCAGCGTTACCGCATCCCACGAGTAAACGTCGTGCGAGGGAAAGAACTGGACCGTGCAGCGCACACCGTCGGGCACATCGACGACCATGGTGTAGCGACCGTTCGACAGGTGCGCGTCCGACTTCCAGGGTGCTGCTTGCCCGTTGGGTTGCGGCACCCCTTGAATGGTCAGGCATCCCGGCGCTTTGGGAGTGCACGTGCCGAGGGCCCAGACCCACATGTGGCCGGGATCCCGGTCTGTTACCACCCGGTAATTGGCGATGATCATGTCCGCGTGGGCCGTCGGCGTGACGGTCAGCGCGGCCATTGCCAGCGCGAAGCTTACTGCGAAAGTCTTCACCTGTGCGTCTCCCATCTCTGCACGCGCTTGGGCCTGAATATAGAGGGCAGCCGTGCTGAACAGAGCTACTCGGAAAAATTGGAGCACTCGACAGCCGGTTCGTCCAGCCCTCCTAGTCGATGACGGCGATTTCCGTGCGCTCGGTGACGGGCAGAGCCAGCTGCTGCTCGTCGCAGATGCGTTGCAACTTCTCGAGCGTCTCGTCGAGTCCCGCCCCGAACTTGGGGCCGGGGGTGAAGGTGGCCGGAAGTTTGCGCATGCCCTGGATCACGCCGATGGTCTCGTAGTGGACGGTGCCTTCGGAGTCGCAGCGGTAGTCGGGCATCCGATCGAGAACCGCCGTCACCATCGACTTGAACACCGTACGCGCCACATTCGACCCTTTGCACCGATGCAATCCGAGGCCAAAGCTGAAGTGCCGGTTGCCTTTACGGTCAAGGACAATATCGTCCGGGTCGGCGAACAGTGCTGGGTCGCGGTTGGCCATGGCCCACGAAATCCACAGCCGCTCACCCTCTTTGAACTGATTGCCGTCGAGTTCAACGTCTTCGGCAAAGGTCCTGCCGTCGCCGGCGGCCGGGGTGAAATAACGCAGGAATTCTTCGGTCGCCGGGTCGAGCAGGGCGTCGCGATTCTCAGACAGCCGCTCGCGCTCGTCGGGATGTTCCGAAAGCCATTCCAGTGTGTGGGCCGTCAGCGCCGTGGTGGTGTCGAAGCCCCCGCCAATGACCAGGCCGAGGTTGCCGAGAATTTCCAGATCCGGGGCGGGCTCGCCGTCAATTCGCATCTGCAGCAATCCATTGACGATGCCGGGCCGCGGGTTCTCGCGAATCTCGAGCATGGTGTTGACCATGTCGAGGCCCATCTCCCGGTGCATCGCGGTGACCTTCTCGATGTCAGGGGAGTGCTCGGGGGTGTAGACGGCCGCGTGCACCGGCTCGCTGTAGAGGTTCCACTTCTTCAGCGGAATGCCCAGCATCGCCAGTGTCAGAACGGCAGGCACGATGTTGGCCAGGTCGTCGACGAAGTCGATGCTGCCGCCTTCGATCTTCTCGTCGAGGCAGGCGCGAGTGATGTCGTGGATAAACGGTTCCCAGCGCTTGACCGCCGCCGGCGACAGGTAGGGGTTCAACACGTTGCGGTAGGTGCGGTGGTCGGGCTCGTCCATCTCGAGGATGCCGCCGCGCACGGCGCTGACGCGGCTGGCAGTCGGGATCGAAATCCCTTTGTAGCCGCTGCGTTCGTTGTGGATGTCGTGATCGTTGGAGACCACGGGGCAGCGTGCCAGCTCGAAAACCTCGTGGCTACCTGCCGCGACCCAGTGTCCACCGTAGGTCTCGGACCACGCCATCGGACACTTGGCGTGCATCTCCTCGGTGATCTGCTTGAACTGTGACCGATACTCCGACGCGTTTCGGTCGAAGTGGTACGTCGGCTTTTGACCGTTGCTATCGCTCGCGACGTCGTCGACACTCAACGTGCTGTCTCCCTTTAGGTCTCGTCGGTGATCATGATCGCCTGCTCCGGGCACGATTGCGCGGCCTCGCGAACCTGGTCCTCTTGGTCGGCCGGGACCACTTCGTTGACCGCCGACGAACTACCGTCAATGTCGCTGAGCTCGAATGAATCCGGCGCAATCATCGCGCACAGGGTGTGGCCCTGGCAGCGTTCTGAATCAACCCAGACCTTCACGATGTCTCCTCCTGGGGCTGCGGTGTGGCTGGCGTTACGGTAGTCCCGACGACGGCGTCACTCAGGTGTTTCGACCACCGTTGACGCCCAATATCTGCCCGGTGATGTAGCCGGCTTCCTCGGATATCAGGAATGCGCAGGCGGCGGCGATGTCTTCGGGCTTGCCGATCCGGCGCACCGGGGTCCGGGCGATGGTCTCGTCGATGTCGCCGAGATAGCCGCGTTGCTCGGCGCTGCGCAGCATCGGGGTGTCGATGAAGCCGGGCGGCACCGCATTGACCGTGATGCCGCTAGGGCCGTACTCGAGAGCCAGTGATTTGGTGAGCCCATTGACCGCCGTTTTGGCCGCGACATAGTGAGACATATAGGGAGCGCCGGAATGTGTGCTCGACGACGAGATGTTGACGATTCGCCCCCACCCCGCCTCGACCATGTCGGGCAGCACCGCTTGAGTCATGTGGAAGACCCCGTGCAGGTTGACGTCGACGACGCGTTGCCAGTCCTCGAACGTGATGTTGCTGAACCGCTTGAATCCGTCCAGGCCCGCGGCGTTGACCAGAATCGCCACCGGCCCCAATTGCGCGCGGATCGCCGACAGTGCGGCATCCACCTGGGGCCTGTCCGTCACGTCGGCGGTGAAAGATAGCTCGGCGTCCGAGGGCTTGAGATCGATGGTCGCGACGTCGAGGCCGTCGGCGCGCAGCCGATGCGCGACCGCTAGGCCGATTCCGGATCCGCCGCCGGTGACCACCGCGGTCTTCACGCCGAGGCCCCTGGGCTAAATGCGGCCGTCTCAGTCAAAAAGAATCTCCTTCGCAATTATGAGAACCTTACTCTCACGGCGAAGTGGCGTGCAACATCCGGATGAAACGCGCTGCTGCCTGGGCCGGGGCTGGTCACACGCTATCGCCCCTGCTTTTAGGGTGCCGGTCAGCCCCCTTGTCTCATTCCTGTGACTTTCTTGAATTCTCGAGACTCGAATGTAAGATTCGCCCGGGAAGAGAATGAAATTTTCGTGACCGTCACCACAAGAGGAGCCGGATGCCAGCGCAGGTCACAGTGTCGGACGTCGCCGAAACCGCAGGCTCCGGGTTCGACCGCCGACTGCTGATCGATGGTCGGTTCGGTGGCAAGCGGTGCTCGTCGTGATCGCGTTGGACGATGACGACGACGCGGTGCGCATCGCAAACAACTCGGTGTACGGACTCGCGGGTGCGGTGTTCAGTCGCAACCAGGATCGGGCACTCGCTGTGGCACGCCGGATCCGGACCGGATCGTTTTCGATCAACGGCGGCAATTACTTCGGAGCGGATAGTCCGTTCGGGGGCTTCAAGCAGTCCGGTGTTGGCCGCGAGACGGGCGTCGCCGGTCTCGAAGAGTTCTTGGAGCGCAAGACGTTTGCCGTTCCGGTGATGGGAGGCAACAAATGAGGCCGTTGGAAGGCATTCGCGTTCTCGAAGTCGCCATGTACGGGTTCGTCCCGTCGGCGGGCGCCGTGTTGGCGGAGTGGGGTGCCGATGTGGTCAAAGTCGAGCACGCGGTGACGGGCGACCCGCAGCGTGGACTTCGGCAGACCGGCATGTTGCGCGTCGAAGGCGATCCGAATCCGAACATCGAGCACGCCAACCGCGGCAAGCGCAGTGTCGGACTCGACATGTCGGTTCCCGAGGGCAAGGAAGTCCTCTACGAGTTGGCCCGGCGCTCGGACGTGTTCTTGACCAGCTTCCTGCCCGGGGCCCGGCAGAAGTTCGGCATCGACGTCGACGACATCAGGGCGGTGAACCCGTCGATCATCTACGCGCGGGGCAGCGCGCTCGGCCCGCGCGGTGAAGAGGCGGCCAAGGGCGGCTACGACATGACCGCGTTCTGGTGCCGGGCCGGAACGGCCGCCACCATCACCCCGATGGGGATGCCCGGCATGATCGCTCCGCCGGGACCTGCCTACGGCGACACCATCTCTGGGACCAACCTCGCTGGAGGCATTGCGGCCGCATTGCTTAAGCGCGAACGCTCCGGCGAGCCGTCCGTCGTCGACGTGTCGTTGCTGGGCAGTGGATTGTGGTCGATGGGGCACACCGTCGCATTGACCAAGCATCTGAATCAGCGACTGGAGGCACCGCCACCCGGCGTGCACGGCGCACCCAACAACCCGTTGGTAGGGCTGTACACGACATCGGATGGCCGCTACATCTCCTTCGTGATGATGCAGCCGACGAAGTTCTGGGCCGACGTTTGCCGCCACGTCGACCTGCCTGAGCTGGCTGACGATCCCCGGTTCGTCACCATCGACCAGATCACCGCCAACACGGCAGAAGCCGTCGAGATCTTGACCAAGGCCATCGCAACCCGCACGCTAGCCGAGTGGAGCGAACGCTTTGCCACGCTGGCCGGGCCCTGGGCCCCGGTCCAGGACACACTGCAGGCAGCCGATGACTCGCAGATTCGGGCCAACGAATATGTCGTCCGGGCAGGCGAACTCGACCTGGTCGCTAACCCCGTCCAGTTCGACGTCACCGCACCGCAAACCGGGCCTGCACCCGGATTCGCGGAACAAACCGACGAAATCCTGCTGGAATTGGGACTCGATTGGGACCGCATTATCGAGCTCAAGACGGCCGGCGCCGTCACGTAGAACCGGAGCAGCCTTAATGTCTCAGCCCACCAACAAAAGTGACGCTTCCTGTTCGCGCGCTGCGGTTACAGGTTGTGCAATAACGATTCTGCGTTTTTGCTCCACCTTGGACTCGGCATGAGTCATAATCTCGGAACGCTTCAAGACGCCGGGCTCTTCGTTTTGATGCGCCCACTCGCGCGACTGAACGGAGACACAGGCGTGAGGAAGGGAAGTGCTGCGCCGCCAGTCATGAACGCTGAATTTCGACTGCTCCCCGCGCATTTCGTGATCGACAGCATCCCCTCGAGATCGTCGGCTGAGCCGAATTTACCTCAGCCGTTGCGCAACAACAAGACTGCCAGTCTCGTAGCTTGGGAAGGGGTCGACGCCGATGGCGACTAAGGGCCCAGACCACTGGACAACGGGATTGCCGCAGTTGAAGTTGAAATGGGACATCTCGGGGCCCATGCAGGCAGTCGGAGCCTTGTTCGCGATGTCGGCCGACGCGGTCAAGTTCGTCTTCGTCCGGCCGTTCCAGTGGCGGGAATTCTTGGACCAGTCCTGGTTTGTCGCGCGGGTGGCGCTGGCTCCCACCCTGTTGGTAGCGATCCCGTTTACGGTCCTCGTCAGCTTCACGCTCAACATCCTTTTGCGTGAACTAGGTGCGGCGGATCTATCCGGCGCGGGTGCCGCATTCGGTGCAGTCACCCAGCTCGGCCCGCTGGTCACGGTTTTGATCGTGGCGGGCGCGGGTGCTACGGCAATGTGCGCGGACCTGGGGTCGCGAACAATTCGCGAAGAAATCGACGCCATGGAAGTGCTGGGCATCAACCCGGTGCAGCGGTTGGTCACACCGCGCATGTTGGCTTCCGGGTTAGTGGCCTTCCTGCTCAACAGCCTCGTTGTCATTATCGGAGTCCTCGGCGGCTACGTCTTTTCGGTGTTTGTGCAAGACGTCAATCCCGGCGCGTTCGCCGCGGGTATCACCTTGCTCACCGGCGTGCCCGAGGTGGTCATTTCATGTGTCAAGGCAGCCCTTTTCGGCCTCATCGCCGGGTTGGTCGCCTGCTATCGGGGTTTGTCGATCACCGGCGGGGGCGCCAAGGCCGTTGGCAACGCGGTGAACGAAACCGTGGTTTATGCCTTCATGTCCCTATTCGTCGTCAACGTGGTCGTCACCGCGATCGGCATCAAGATGACGGCGAAGTAGGGACTGCCGATGGCGCTGAGGGGCGTATACCCGCGATTGACCCGCCAACTCGAGAGGCCGGTCGCCTCGTTGGGCCGGATCGGCGACCACACCCTGTTCTACAGTCGAGCCCTCGCCGGGGTGCCCTTCGCGGCCACTCGTTACCGGCACGAGGTGATTCGTTTGATCGCCGAGATCAGCATGGGCGCGGGCACTTTGGCGATGATCGGCGGGACCGTCGTGATCGTCGGCTTCCTGACGCTGGCGGCGGGCGGCACACTGGCTATTCAGGGATACACCTCGCTGGGCAATATCGGCATCGAGGCGCTGACGGGCTTTCTGTCCGCCTTCATCAACGTGCGTATCGCGGCACCGGTGGTTGCCGGGATCGGTCTGGCGGCAACCTTCGGCGCCGGCGTGACTGCTCAGCTGGGCGCTATGCGGATCAACGAAGAAATCGATGCGCTGGAGAGCATGGCTATTCGGCCGGTTTCCTATTTAGTGAGCACCAGGATCCTGGCGGGCATGCTGGCTATCACGCCGTTGTACAGCGTCGCCGTAATCCTGTCGTTCGTGGCCAGCCAGTTCACCACGACGTTCTTGCTCGGCCAGTCGCAGGGTTTGTACCAGCACTACTTCAACACCTTCCTGAACCCGATCGACTTGTTGTGGTCGTTCCTGCAGGCCATCCTGATGGCGCTCACCATCCTGCTGATCCACACGTACTACGGCTATTTCGCTTCGGGCGGGCCGGCCGGCGTCGGTGTCGCGACCGGTAACGCGGTGCGCACCTCGCTCATCGTCGTGGTGTCGGTGACGCTGCTGGTCTCGCTGTCTATCTACGGTTCCAACGGCAACTTCAACCTGTCCGGTTAGCAGAGGAGGTGCAAAGGCAATGACACAGAATGTGCCAGCGGGTCGCGGCGCGACAGCCGGCCGACCCCCGCGCGCCGGCCATGCCCGTCCACCGGCCGGACAGAATTACCTGCCGCCCCTGCTCGGACTGATCACCGTCATCAGCATCTGCTTGATTTTCGCGTTGGCCATTTGTTTGTTCCAGGGCTCCTTCACCGAAAGCGTGCCGGTGACCGTGATTTCGCAACGAGCCGGCCTGGTGATGAACCCTGACGCCAAGGTCAAGATGCGCGGTGTGCAGGTGGGCAAGGTCGCCTCAATCGATCCGCTGCCTGACGGCAAAGCGGCCATTCACTTGGCGATGGACCCATCGCAAATGCACTTCATTCCCAGCAATGTGCTCGTCGATATCGCGTCGTCGACGGTGTTCGGTGCCAAGTCGATCCTGCTGGTGGAACCCGACCAACCCTCGGCGCAACGGCTACGTAGTGGCCAGACGCTGCAGGGGCAGCATGTCATGGTCGAAATCAACACGGTGTTCCAGCAATTGGTCTCGGTTCTGAGCGCGATCGACCCGCCGAAGCTCAACGAGTCACTCGGTGCGCTGGCACAAGCGTTCAGTGGGCGGGGCGCAAAGCTTGGCCAAGCCCTGAGCGACCTGGATTCGTTTCTGGCCAGGCTGGAGCCGAGCCTTCCCGCATTCCGTCATGACCTCACGGTCCTGCCTGCGGTGGCCGACGCCTATGCCGACGCGGCACCGAACCTGGTGAAGACCGCCTCCAACGCAACTCGGATCAGCAAGTCGATTGTCGACGAGCAGCACAACCTGGACGCATTGCTGATCAGCGCGATCGGCTTGGCCGACATCGGCAACGACGTCTTGTCGGCGAACCGCCAACCGCTGACGGATGTCATGCATCTGCTGGCGCCGACCACCGATCTGCTCAACGAGTACGGCCCGGCACTCACTTGCGCTTTCGCCGGGCTCATCCAGCTTGGGCACGGGGCGCCGTTGTCGGAACCGAGCATCAACATCTCGGCGAGCCTCACGTTGGGCGCCGAACGCTATCGGTACCCGACGAACTTGCCCAAGGTTGCGGCGACGGGCGGCCCCCGGTGTGTCGGTCTGCCGAAGCTGCCGTTCAACACGAACCCGCCGCAACTGATCACCGATATCGGCGCGAACCCGGTGGGATACGGAAACCAACAGACGTTGCTCAACTCCGACCTGCTCAAGCAACTGTTGTACGGGCCGATCGAAGGCCCACCACGCAACCCCGCTCAGATCGGACAACCGGGATGAGAACACGCGCCACGCTGATAAAGTTTGCGGCCTTTGCGGTTGTGATGGCGATCCTTACTGCCTTCTTGTTCTTCATCTTCGGCCAGTACCGGACCGGTTCGACGACCGGCTATTCGGCAGTGTTCACCGACGTGTCGCGCCTCAAGCCGGGTCAGTCGGTGCGGGTCGCCGGGATCCGGGTGGGCACGGTCGATAGCGTTTCACTGCAGCCGGACAAGAAGGTTGTGGTGAAGTTCGACGCCGACCGCAACGTTGTTCTCACCGAGGGCACCAGGGCGGCGGTCCGCTACCTGAACCTGGTGGGCGATCGCTACCTGGAACTCATCGATGGTCCGGGCTCGACCAAGAAGATGCCGGACGGTGGACAGATTCCCGTCAACCGCACCCAGCCGGCGCTTGACCTCGACCTGTTGCTCGGCGGGCTGAAACCCGTCACCCAAGGCCTGAATGCGCGCGACGTGAACGCGTTGACCTCGGGATTGTTACAGGTCTTCCAGGGGCAAGGTGGGACTCTCGAGTCCCTGTTCGCCAAGACGACGTCGTTTTCGAATGCCTTGGCGGACAACGATCAAACCGTGCAGCAACTGATCGACAATCTCAACACCGTGGTCGGTACGGTTTCCAAGGACGGCAAAGATTTCTCCGGCGCGATCGATCGCCTCGAGCAACTTGTCAGCGGGCTGTCGAATGACCGTGACACCATCGGGTCCGCGATTGACGCCCTGGACCGGGGGACCGCCTCGCTGGCAGACCTGTTGTCCAGTGCGCGGCCGCCGCTGTCCCGCACCATAGCCGAGTTGAATCGTTTGGCGCCGATACTCGATGGCGACAAGGATCGTCTCGAAGCCGCAATCCAAAAGGCGCCCAAGAACTACCGCAAGCTGGTCCGACTCGGCGCAAACGGTGCGACGATTCCGTACTACCTGTGTCAGTTGGAGCTGCGCGGCACTGATCTTCAAGGAAAGACGGTGCACTCCAATATCTTTAGGTCAGATGCGGGAAGGTGCACGGAGCCCTAATGCTTAAGTATCGCGGAGGTGGGCGGGTAAAGGCCGGGTTCATCGGGGTCGTCCTCGCTGTGCTGGTCATCCTGGTCGGATTGTCGCCCGATCGGTTCGTTTCCTGGGCGACGATGGTCAGGTA
Source organism: Mycobacterium montefiorense (assembly GCF_003112775.1). GTDB lineage: Bacteria > Actinomycetota > Actinomycetes > Mycobacteriales > Mycobacteriaceae > Mycobacterium > Mycobacterium montefiorense. The sequence continues at coordinate 106,045 of NZ_BFCH01000028.1, forward strand.
CCAGGCGCTGTTTTCCGAGGCCGGCGGCATCGCGGCCGGCAACCCCGTAATTGTGTCGGGGATGAAGGTCGGCACGGTGTCGGATGTGGCACTGCAGCACGGCGATGCCCTGGTGACGTTCACGACGAAGGGCAACGTCCTGCTCGGGTCGGAGACCACCGCGCATATCCGCACCGGCTCGCTGCTGGGCGAGCGGATGCTTACGTTGGAGTCCGCCGGTGGCGGCACGATGCACCCGATGACGCTTATTCCCCTCTCGCGTACGTCCTCGCCTTATTCGTTGACGGAAGCGGTCAGCGACCTGACATCGGACACCGCGGGAACCAACACCACCGCGCTGAATCAGTCGTTGGACACGCTGTCGGCGACGCTCGACCAACTCGCACCCCAAATGGGTCCGGCCTTCGACGCGCTCAGCCGGTTGTCCCGCACTCTCAACAGTCGCAACAAGAGCCTGGGCGACCTCTTCAAGAGTGCGGGCGACGTCACCGGGATCCTTTCCGAACGCAGCCAGCAGGTCAACAAGCTGATCCTCAACTCCGGCTCGCTGCTCCAAGTTCTGGTGGCGCGGCGACAAGAGATCGTGGACTTGCTGGCCAATACGTCGGTTGTGGCCAAGCAGTTGACCGCATTGGTGCACGACAACGAAGCCACATTGGCGCCGACTCTCGAGAAGCTTAATTCGGTGACAGCGATGCTGGAAAAGAACCGGGACAGCATTGCCAAATCACTGGAAGGTCTCAAAAAATTTGAGATCACGGTCGGTGAGGGCATCTCGAGCATGTACGCCTACTCGGCGTTCGTCCCGAACTTCCTTGCCCCGCAACTCTTTCAGCCGTTGTTCGACTACCTCTGGGGATTCCGCACCTTCGATACTTCTCGCGGTCCCGGCTTCCCGTCGCCGGTACCGCGGTCGCTGACCCCATGGCCGTACAACGCTATTCCAATGTGCCCTGGCTGCACTTTGGGTGGACGGATCGGAGGGTCGCAATGATCGCCCGGGTGCCGCGCGGCAGGCTCGCGGCCGCAGCTGCGGTTGTCCTGGTCGTGCTGATCGTTGCCGGCGTGGCCGTGGTGGTTCGCAACGCGTTCTTCGGGCAGAAGACGATTACGGCCTATTTCACCACCGCCACCGCGATCTATCCCAATGACGAGGTGCGGGTATCGGGTGTCAAAGTCGGCAACATCGAATCCATTCAGCCGCAGGGCACCCAGGCCAAGATGACCCTCAAAGTCGATCGCGACGTGCCCATTCCGGCGGATGCGAAGGCGGTAGTGGTCGCCCCGAATCTGGTGGCGGCCCGCTACGTTCAGCTCTCACCGGCCTATCGCGATAAGGGACCGGTCATGCACGATGGCGCCGTGATACCGGTCGAACGGACCGCGGTGCCGGTCGAGTGGGACGAGGTCAAAACCCAATTGATGCGGCTGGCAACGGATTTGGGACCCAAGAGTGGAGTATCGGGCACATCCGTCGGCCATTTCATCGACAGTGCCGCCAACGCGCTCGACGGTAATGGCGACAAGCTGCGGCAAACACTCGGTCAATTGTCAGGCGTGGCGCGGATCCTCGCCAACGGCAGCGGCAACATCGTCGACATCATCAAAAACCTGCAGACCTTCGTCGGCGCGCTACGTGACAGCAACGTCCAGATCGTGCAGTTCAACGACCGACTGGCCACACTCACCAGCGTGGTCAACGACAGCAAATCCGATCTGGACGCGGCACTGACCGACCTGTCGACGGCGGTCGGCGAGGTGCAGCGATTCATTGCCGGCAGTCGCAACCAGACCAGCGAGCAGATCGCCAGATTGGCCGACGTCACGCAGACCCTGGTCGATCACCACATGGCGGTGGAAAACATCTTGCACGGCGCTCCGAATGCGCTCGGCAACTTCTTCAACGACTACAACGCGGACACCGGAACCATCGTGGGAGGGTTCGGATTGATGAACTTCGCGAATCCCACCTGGGGCGGCCAGGTTTTGATGTCCATTCCGGGCTGCGACCAAATCGGCGCGATCGAGAACGTCACCGCGGTCGAATCGGGCAAGCTGTGCGCTCTGTTTATGGGTCCCGGATTGCGACTACTCAACTTCAATAACTCGCCACTGCCGATCAACTTTATTCTGCAGAAGTCCATGGACCCATCCAAGATCCTTTACACCGAACCGCGCTTGGCACCCGGCGGCGAGGGCCCGAAGCCCGGACCGCCGGAGATCCCGCCCTCGGTGTCGGCCTACACCGGCCTGCCTGGTGATCCGGTGGGACCACCGGGGGCCGTGCCACCGGCGCGGATCCCGGGTGCGGCGATGCCGCTGCCGCCGCCACCGTCGACACCGATGCCGCCACCGCCGGCGCCGAGTGCGTCCGAGATGCTGCTGCCGGCAGACGGGCCACAGCAATGATCGCCCGTGTTTCGATTCGGCGGGTCTTCGCAACCGGCTGTTGCGTGGTGTTCACGGCGTCGGGATGCGCGTTCCATGGGCTGAACTCACTGCCACTGCCCGGTGCGGTCGGACGCGGGCCGGGGGCCAACATCTACCACGTCGAACTGCCGAATGTCGGGACGATGGAGTCGAATTCGCCGGTGATGATCGACGACGTCGTCGTCGGCAGTGTCGGCACGATGCGGGTGCAAGGCTGGCACGCCGACGTCGAGATCTCGGTCAAGCGCGATGTCGTCGTTCCGGCCAACGTGGTAGCCAGCGTCGGTCAGACCAGCCTGTTGGGCTCGATGCATGTGGAGCTCAATACACCGCTCGGCCAGCAGGGCAGCGGACGGCTGCAGCCCGGTGCCACCATCCCGCTGAGCCGGTCGACCGCCTACCCGTCGACCGAGCAGACCCTGTCGTCGCTGGGCGCGGTCGTCAACGGCGGGGGACTGGGACAGATTGGGGAGGTCATCCACAACTTCTCCGCCGCTCTGTCCGGGCATGAGGGCGCCGCGCGTGATCTTATTACTCGCCTCGACACGTTCGTCGGAACACTCGATGATCAGCGTGACAACCTCGTCAACTCGATCCAGGCGCTGAATCGTCTTGCCGGCACCTTCGCCGACCAACGCGACGTTGTCACCGAGGCGCTGCGCAAGATTCCGCCCGCGCTCGAGGTGCTGGTCAAGGAGCGGCCGCGGCTGACCGAGGCCCTGGACCACCTTCGCGTGTTCAGTAACACCGCCACCCGGTTGGCCAACGATGCTCAGGACGATCTGGTGAGGAACCTCAAGAACCTAGAGCCGGCCATCAAGGCGCTCGCCGACGTCGGGCCGGAGTTCGGCATGGCGATCGCGGCGGGGTTCGTGTTCCCGTTCACCCAGAACTTCGTCGACCGAGCAGTTCGAGGCGACTACTTCAACCTGCATGTCGATTTGGACATATCGATTCCACGACTCAAGAAGGGACTCCTGCTGGGGACCCACTGGGGCCAGCTGGACATGCCAACGGTGCCGGAGCCCGGGGATCCGTATCGCATGAATTACACACTCGATCCACTGCATAACCCGTTGAGGCCACCGTGGGTCGATCCCAATGCGCTTCCGTTGCCCCCGCCGCCAAACGGGGTCCCGCTGCCGGGGCCGTCATCGGGGTACGGGCCCCTGCCCGGGCCGGCATCGACACCCGACGCGGGTCTCGGTCAAACGCAGTCACCGGCAACGGCACCGACGGAAGGTGGCGGATAGATGCTGACGCGCTTCGTTCGGCTCCAGTTGGCGATCTTCACGATCGTCGGGACCCTTGGCGTGATCGCGATGGTCATCTTCTACATCCAAGCGCCGACCCTGCTTGGCATCGGCCGGATGACGGTGACGCTGGAGCTGCCGGCTACCGGCGGCCTGTACCAATTCTCCAATGTGACCTACCGGGGTGTTCAACTCGGCAAGGTCACGTCAGTGGGTTTGACGCCGACCGGAGCGAAAGCGACACTCTCCCTTAACACTTCACCCAAGGTTCCCGCAGACCTGACGGCGGAGGTGTTGAGTGTCTCCGCGGTGGGTGAACAGTATGTGGACCTACGGCCCAAAACCGATTCGGCACCGTACCTGCACGACGGCTCGGTTATCGCCGCCCGCAACACGACGATTCCACAGGCCGTCGGGCCGATGCTCGAGCAGCTCAATGCCTTGGTCGGCAGCATCCCGAAGACCAAACTTGGCCAATTGCTGGACGAGACTTTCCAGGGCTTCAACGGTTCCGGTTACGACCTGGGCTCACTGATCGATTCCTCGGAGACACTGTCCCGCGACTCCAACAGCGTCGTCGATCGCACCAAAGCCCTTACCGAAGACACTGGGCCGCTGTTGGATACGCAAGCACGCACCACCGAATCGATTCGGACGTGGGCGCGTAGCTTCGCCGGGATTTCGGATGTGTTGGTGGACAACGATTCCCACTTTCGTACAGTGTTGGAAAAGGGGCCTGGGGCTGCGGACGAAGCGTCCGGGCTTCTCGAACAAATCAAACCGACGCTGCCAGTGCTGCTCGCCAACTTGACCACCATCGGGCAGATCGGCGTCACTTACCACCCCTCGATCGAGCAGGTGCTGGTATTGCTGCCATCGGCGGTTGCCATCGAGCTGGCCGCTACTGGCGAAAACCATCCCGACGGAAAGGCGATGGGCGACTTCGCACTTACGGTCGATGATCCGCCGATCTGCACGGTTGGCTTCATGCCGCCCAACACATGGCGGTCCCCGGACGACCTCAGCGACATCGATACGCCAGATGGGTTGTATTGCAAACTCCCGCAGGATTCACCAATGGCGGTGCGCGGGGCGCGAAATTATCCCTGCATGGGTCACCCGGGTAAGCGCGCGCCTACCGTCGAAATCTGTAACAGCGACAAGCCGTTCATGCCCCTGGCGATGCGCCAGCACACTCTCGGTCCTTATCCACTGGATCCGAATCTGCTCTCCCAGGGTGTACCGCCCGACGACCGGACTACCGCCGACAACCGAATCTTCGGCCCGGTCGGCGGAACGCCGCTACCGCCGGGGGCGGTGCCGCGTGGCACACCGGCGGGGCCGCGGGGAGCAAGTCCGCCACCGGACGCGGTTGGGGCAGCGGTACCCCCGGTGCCGTCGGGACCGAGACTGGCACCCATTTCGCCAATGTCGGCTGACGTTCCGGCTTTTGCCCCACTCGACGTCCCTGCACCGGGAGAGCTTCCGGCGCCACCCCCGCCACCCGCTGCCCCGACACCACCGGATCAGGCCGATGGTGCACGGCCCCAGACGGCGCCAAGTGCGTTCCGCGGCAATGCATCTAAACCCGCGCCGTCGATCGTGGTGGCAAAGTACGATCCGCGCACCGGTCGTTATGTCGGTCCGGATGGGAAGTTGTACCAGCAGTCGGATCTCGCGACTTCGAATGCTCCCAAGACGTGGAAGGACATGCTTCCTACCTGACGCATGCCCTGAAACGGTGCAGGCCGCGAAGCTACAACTGCCTGACTAGGAGAGTCGATCCAGGCGCAACGGCATCGCGATATCAAGCCACTGGTTTTGCCCGCAGGCACCACTCGGTCCGACCGTCTTGTCCTTGCCGGACAAGGTCGGCGATCCGATTTGAAATCCACCATTCTCGTTCACTGGGTAGAAAAAGAAAGTCTGCTGTCCGGAGAACGCTGTACCGTCTTCGCACCGCTCCCAATTCGGCACCTCGCGTTTCACCTTCCACATCTCCCCATCATTCAAATATATGGGCGCGCTCCAGCCCTGGTCGCTCTTCACCGTGCCGTGGCATTCCTGGAATGTTTCGCACGTCGAACTGATGGTCCATGTTTGGTAGACCGTCGGCTCGCCGAAGTATTGGTCATTCCTCTGGGCATAATCGCCAATGGATGTGACGCGGAAAGTCCCGTTGATGGCCACCTCTTCCTTGGTTGTCGCTTGGGCCGGCGAGGCCGTTTCCAAACCGCCGAATACGGTGGCGGCCACCAAGGTTGCCGTGGTGAGTGCTTTTGCTGAACGCATCAGGTACTCCTCGAAGCGCATAATCCGACAGTGCCTCTGGCAGCTTTTCGCCATCGGTTGCGGCGTTCTCAAGCGATGACGTTACACCGCTTGGGCCCGTCAGGTAACGGGTTGGAACTGCACTCATGCGACCGGGTCGAATTTCGCGATCAGCCAGGAACCATTGACCTTTGTCAGCGTGACCAGGACGGCGCTCTGCGCCTTCTCGGGATCTTTCTTTCGAACGCTTGCGGTGGTCTGGTCGACGAAAACCAGCACGACGGCCGAATCTGGACGCAAATCCGAGACTGCGGCCCGAATCACTTTAGCGGTCGCTGTCAATTGCCCCTGCTGTGCCGTCGGTGCGACGACACCTTCGGTGAATTTGTTGTAGTAGGTCAGAAAATCGCCGGTGAGATGCGATTTCGCGTTGTTGAAATCGCGATTTAAATGGTCGTAAGAATAGGACAACACCGCCACGGCGCCATCCGATGCCGCCTGGATTGCCCGGTGTGCCGCCGCATCGCCAACTTGCTGATCGGGCCGGTAGAGAATGAAGTACACACCGGCAGCGACTATCGCAGTGGCGACGACGAATGTTGTCGCGACAATTGAACGCCACCTTGCCAACCAGCGGCGGAACCCAGCGGCGGACCGCTGCAAACCGGCGTGAGCGTGCCGATCCCTCGTCAGCGGGTGGATGTCCTTGTTCGTCGCCGGGCGGAATTTCCAGTCCGTCGCTTGCTGCTTCGGGGCTGTCCAACGACGAGTCGCGCTCGACAATCATGACAGGAAATCAACTTTCGACATTTTAAGCTGACCGCCCTCGCGGTCCATATTGACGTTGAGTCGAAACAAGGCCGGTGGTGGTTTGGCGTTATCCGGCCCGAAGGGAGCGGTTTTCACCGCTACGAGCACGACTCCAGAATTTTCGCTCAACGACTCGACGGCGACCGCTTCCACGGTGACATTGCTGCCGACCTTCGACTCCTCGGCCTTCTTGACTATCAGGAGTGACAGCACCGAAAGCTGGTTCTTCTGGTCACCTGTCGAGGTATCGATCATCCGCTGGACGCTCTCCTTGGCATGATCGGGGTCAATCGACATCAGCGCCGAGACCGCTTGGCGGGCGGCTGCGGTGAACTCCGCGGCGAGCTGCCGATTATGTACGGCGGTGTGGTGCTGCCACACCATGTAACCGCTCGCGCCGAGAGAAGCCGAGGCGACCACGATCCCGGCACCAACAGCTATTGCTTTCCGCCCTGGGCGGCGGAGCCACCGCGGACGCCCGGGACGACGCGGCAACCGTAGCCGTCTCCGGATCGACTTTGCGGTGTGCTGCTTGGCATCTCGAGACTCTGCGTCGTCCGCGTCCTCGGTTTCGGCAGCCCGGCGCAGCCCTACGACACGTGCCCTGGCCGCGTCGGCGCGCGCCTCAGCCTCGACAACTTCGTCTGGTGTGTCCGTTTCTGATGTGCGCGCTGCGGCGTCCGCATCGACCCCTGAACGCGACTGTGGTTCATCGGAATTCACATTCGTCGGGTCACCACAATCGTCGGCGTCGGGCCCTTCCGGATTGTGCACGGAGAGGCAGCTTATCACTTTGGCCTGAGCCTCAAGGCCGTCATCGGGCAGCTGCCTTCATGGCTCTTACATGCGGAAATGGTCGCTCGTCGGGCAACGGCGCGCAGTAGCGTTTCGCGGGTCGTGGCACAGGCCGATTTTCGTGCGTAGGGGATGTTCTCCAACCAGGAGAATTTTCTTTTCAGGTGTGGCAAAGTGATCGAGTGCGATTAATCGTGGCCCTATTTGCCGCGTTGCTCGGCGTCGGTGTGCTGGCGGCGGCGCCGTCCTTCGCGGGGCCGACAGTCTGCGACTACCCCGATTGCACACCCGGCATCATGCCGCATCAGGTCCTCGGGGCACCGTGTGACAACACCACCTACTACGCCTTTGGTGTCACGGATGGTTATGTCTCCTTCGGCTCGCAGCCCGGACGGCTGATGTTCTGCGGTTCGCCGAGGAGATATCAGCCGCGATGGTTTCGGTCACCTCCCATGGCGGGAGTCAAGGAAGAAAACGCCAGCTGCCAGAATTACCAGAACTACGTCGCGCAGTCGCCTGATGGCCTGTTCCTGATCTGTTTTGCCCACGACGGCATACTGAGCTGGATCCGCGCGGACACGTAGCCTTCACGGGGGCGACATTAGGGAGCCGATCGCGATGCAGAACTTTGATTTCAGCAGCGGCCAACGGGTTACTGGCCCGAGCTGTCGAGGCCGTTCCAGCTATGGCGTTGCGGGGGTCGGCAAGGCCATTGCCATGGTGCTCATCGCCCCGATCATGCTGATGGGGGCAGCGTATGCGCATGCTGAGTCTGGCCTCGACGGCTACGCTCGATGCGTCGGCGGCGATACCAAGCCCCCACCGCCGGGGGTAAGTGCGGAAGTTTGGTTTCCGAGCGTTCACGTGATTACGAACGATTTCGATTCTGGTATTCCCTCTGCCCAAATAATTCAGATTTTAGTGGGTATGGGCGTCAAGCCGAGCGATGCTGCTACCCGAGTGCAGTGTTTTCTCGCCAACCAGCCCCGCGGCGAAGGGCATTGACGCGGTCAGGAAGCTGACCCAGTTATTTCCTTCAGCTGGATGGCTTGGGCGTTTCTCGATGCAAGCCGAGCAGGCGCCGGATCATGTCGGTGAGTCGTGCGAGCAATGTGTCGTCGTCGATATCGGCGACCAGCGGGTGCATCACCGCGGTGCTGATCGCGCCGGAGAACATCGCCGCCTCGATCCGGCCGTCCAGCCCGGCATCGCTGAGCAGAGCCTGATACAGCCGGTCCATAAAGCGTTGCAGCGGCGCGTGTTCGGCCAGCAGCCGAACCACGACGGGATCGAACTGCAGCGTCCGGACCAACCGGCGGTCGCGGACCGCCATTTCCACGACGCGTTCCAACAGCAGATCCCGGGCTTGCGGGCCGTTGCCGTGCGCCTCGGCTTCCTCGAGCGCTGGAAGCAGCCGCCCGAGCTCGCGCTCGGTGACCGCGATAACAATCTGGTCCTTGGTCCGGAATTGGTGGTACACGGCAGCTTTCGTGATCCCGACGGTGTCGGCGATCATCTGCAGCGACGTACCGCTGACACCGTGGTCCGCGAATAGGTCGAGCGCGGCATCGAGGACCCGCGTTCGAGCAGGGCTGTAGTGAACAACTCTCAGCTCCCCGTCGCTGGCCGGCTGTTGCGCTGTTCCCACGCAACGAGACTAGACGATGGCTATTGACCAAGGCTAGCCGAACGGCTAGCTTCGGTGACGAGCCGGTTGTAGCCAAGTGATTTCGTGCTGAAGGGAGTCACCGATGTCCGACATCGGCGGGGGCGGTACCGCAGATCAGGAATCCCCACGAACGGCGCCGCGACGCGTCGACGGCGAGGTCATTCTGCTGTGGACGTTGCCCGTCACGGTGATCCTCTGGATCGCCGGCTTCCTTCTGTTTCCGGGCTTCAATCCGCCGATGTCACCGTCGATGCCGGCGGAGCAGGTTGCCGCGTTCTTTTCCGATCCGGCGCACATCCCGGAGATCCGGTACAGCATGATCGTGTTCAATTGGTTCGGCGTATGCCTGATTCCGATCTTGGCCCTGATCGTGCTGCAGATCCGGCGGATGGCACATCGGACGCCGATCTTCTCCTACGCGATGCTGGGTTGCGTGGCCGGCGGTCCGACCCTGTTCCTGGTCGCCAACGTGTGCTGGCTGCTGGCGGCGTTCCGTCCGGAGCGCAGTCCCGAGCTGACCCAGCTGCTCAACGATTTCGGCTGGATCACCTTCACCATCCTGGTCCCGTTTCTGATCGGGCAAAGTGTGATCCTTGCCGTGGCAATCTATTTCGATGACCAGCCGCAGCCGATATTCAGCCGTTGGGTGGCTCGCTTCAACCTTCTCGTGGCGGCCGCGTTGGTGCCCGCGGCGTTTGTCGGCGTGTCCTTGACCGGTCCGCTGGCGTGGGACGGCTTCCTGTCGTTCTGGGTGAAGAATGTTGCGATCGGCGTCTGGATCATCGTGATGGGCGTTGTGTTGGGGCGGGTCGTTTATCGCGAGCGTGCCGAGAATCCCGGGCGCCCAGACGAATTGGCCGACTTATGAGCGCGGTGATGACGCCGCCGACGTCCCCGGCCACGCCGCCTTCGGGCCCGCTGCATCGGCGAATCGGCTGGCACCTGCGGCACAACCCCAAGCGTGAACTCTGGTTGGCGTGGTGGGCGCTTCTGGTGTTCTACAACCTTTTCTTTCCGGTGTTCTTCATCGTCGCGCAAGTCCAGCCGCCGCCGGAGCCCACCTGGGACCTCGTGACGCAGGTGCACTGGTTCCAAGAGCGCCACCTCGGGATACCCCTTGGTTTCGGCGTCATCTTTGCGATCAGCGGCATCATCGCGACCAACAATGCCCTGATCGCGTATTCGATGCGGCGCATGTCGGTGAGCCGTGCATTCGGGTATTCGTATCTGATCATTTACTCGCTCAGTGCGGTTCCCGGCATGCTGCTGCTCAACATCGCGCTGATCGTCGGGACGCTGCGACCAGAGCGCAACCCCGAATTGATCGGTTGGCTTTACGACTTCGCCTTCTTGTCCTTCGACGGAACCATGGGGGTCTTTCTGATCGGTTCGCTGATCTGGATGGTCGCGATTTTGCTCGACAAGAATCGAGTGTTCCCAAAGTGGTTCGGCTATCTCAACCTATGCAACGCGCTGACCGAGGTCGTGGTGGCGCCCTGCTGGATCTTCCGGCGTGGTGTATTTGCCTGGGACGGTGAGATTGCATGGTGGCTGGACATGGTCGTGTTCGGCATCTACCAAGTCACGTTTGTTGTCATGCTGTTTCAGATGATCCGCCGCGAAGACTTCGGCACCGGGCCGCTGCCGGACCCGCCGCGCAAAAAGGCTGTGGCGCAATGACGGACCTTACCGAAAAGACCAAACGAGCCAGGGCTGTGCCGGGGCAACCGGACATGTGGGCCTTCGTTTTGTTCGAAACACTGGTATTCACGGGGTATTTCGGCTTCTATCTGTTCTTTCGAGCCCAAAATCCCGAGCTGTTCTTGCACGCCCAGGCGCACCTGGACCTGCGGATCGGCGTCTTCAACACCCTAGTCTTGCTGCTGAGCTCGTGGTCGGTGGCGCGGTGTGTCCAGTCAGCCCGCGCCGGCGCCTACCGGGCGGCGCTGCGGGACGTCTTCATCACGGCCGGATTCGCCGCGGTGTTCCTGTTCTTCAAGGTGTTTGAGTGGGCGCGGCTGGTCCACACGGGCAACGGGTTCGACAGCAATGACTTCTTCACCTACTACTTCTTCCTGACCGGGATCCACTTCGTTCACCTGCTGATAGGCTTCGTCGTCCTCGGCATCATCGTGTACCAACTCCGAAGTCCGGCGCGGCGCTCCCAGGAACTTGTCGAAACCGCCGCAACGTATTGGCACACCGTCGATTTCCTATGGGTGCTCATCTTTGCGCTGTTGTACGTGGTGAGGTGAGCAGTGAAATTCAACAAGAGCCTGTTGTTGGTCTGGGTCATCCTGGCCGCACTGACGTTGGCTTATTTGTGGATAGACCACTCGGTCGACGGGTCGATGAAATCCAGTGCGGTGGTGACGTCGATGGTCATCGTGATTGCACTTATCAAGGTGCGCATCATCTTTCGAGAGTTCATGGAGGTGCGAAGCGCTCCGGCTCTGCTCTGCCGGCTAACCGACGCCTGGGTGGTGGTGATGGCCGTCGCGATGCTCAGCTGCTATTTCGTCGGAATGCAGATCCGCTAGTCCGAGCCCGCAAGCGGTCAGCCCACGGGTGCGACCGCATCCGCGGTTGTGAACGACAGATGCAGCTCGCTCAAACCCCGCAAGATATAGGTCGGCTCGTAGGTGTAACGACGCTCGGAGGCCGGCCCGTGGTGGGCTTCGTTGATCTCGATGTGCGGCATCCGGTCCAGGATGCGTTCGATGGAGACGCGGCCCTCCACGCGCGCGAGCGGTCCACCGGGGCAGGAGTGCACCCCGCGGGCAAACGCCATGTGCTCGCGAACGTTCTTGCGGCGGACATCGAACTCGTGCGGGTTCTCGAACCGGCGTGGATCGCGATTCGCCGCCCCCGGCAGGACCATCACCACGGTCCCGGCGGGTAGGTCGACACCACCGATGTTGGTGTCCCGCACGACCAATCGTGAGTCGCTTTTGACCGGGCTCTCCATGCGCAGTGATTCTTCGATGAACCCGGGAATCAGGCTCCGGTCGTCGCGAATCTGTTGCTGTATCTCGGGCCGGTCGCCCAGGGCTTGCAGGGCGGCGCTCAGCAATTTGGCCGTGGTCTCCTGGCCGGCGGCGAAAAGGAACGTGGCCGAACGGACCACGTCGATCACCTCGGGGGTGGAACCGTCCGGATACTTCGCTTCCGCCAGGAAAGTCAGTACGTCGCCGCGTGGCTCGTGCCGCCGGGCTTCGATGTAGTTGCAGAACTTCTCGTCGAGCCACTCGAGCGGGTTGATGCCGACCGACTCGTGGTCCAGGGCACCCACCCGTGCCTCGGGCCGGTCGGCGCCCAAGACGACGCGGAACTCCTTGTGGTCGTCCTCGGGGACGCCGAGCAGGTCGGCGATCACCAACGTGGCGAACGGCTTGGAGTATTCGGCGATGAACTCGCACTCGCCGTTGTGCAGGAACTCGTCAAGCTGGCGGTCGGCCAGCCGCCACATGAACTCCTCGTTCTGCTTCAGCCGGCTCGGGGTCAACAGCTTGCTGAGCACCGAGCGGGCCTTGGTGTGGTCCGGGGGGTCCATGGTGACCATGTGCTCGTTCATCGGAAAGTAGCTGCGGTGCTCGTTGATCAGGGCGCTGATGTCGCCGCCGTCGGTCTGGAACGGCAGCGGGGGGAACGGCCCGCCCAGCGCGACGATGTTGGAGAACGTTTCCGGGTCCTTGTAGATCTCGGTGGCTTCCGCGTAGCCGGTGATCGCGACGACCCCATAGTGCGGCAACCGCAGCACCGGGTTTTGGCTGCGTAGGTAGTCGAAATAGGGGTGCGGATCTGGGACCAGAGACTGATCGGTGAAGAAGTCGATCGAGTCGTAGTTGCTCATCGGATTGTGTCTCCCTGGGCTGGGTTTACCGGTGATGTCCGGCGGCATGCGGTACCGCCGCCCGATTTCGAGAATCTGCTGAGCACCTGCTTAGCACGGCAGTAATGTCGTGGTCAAGGACACGACGCCGTGCCGCGCTAGGATTCCCGTGGTTGGCAGGCGAGCGCGGACAGGACGGAGAGCGGCATGACATCGGCCCGCAGGATCGGTGCGCCCGACGCCAAGAACCGCGGCCTGCTGCTCGACGCTGCCGAACAGTTGATGATCGAAGAGGGCTACGCCGCTGTCACCTCGCGCCGACTGGCCAACAAGGCGGGGCTGAAACCTCAGCTGGTGCACTATTACTTCCGCACCATGGAGGAGCTGTTCCTCGAGGTCTTCCGCCGCCGCGGTGAAGAATCGCTCGAGGTGCACGCGCAGCTGATGAAGTCAGCGCAGCCGCTGTGGGCGGTGTGGCGATTCGGCACCGATCCCGCATTCACGCGCATTTCCATGGAATTCATGGCGCTGGCCAATCACCGCAAGGAGATGCGGGCCGAAATCGCATATTACGCAGAACGATTCCGCGAGGAGCAACGCCAAGCGGTGACGACCGCGCTACAGGAATATGGCGTGGCCTCCGAAGAGATGCCGCCGGTGGTGGTCGCCGTGCTGATGTCCAGCCTGTCGAGATTCCTGGTGCTCGAGCAGGCGGTCGGTATCTCCTCCGGTCACGCCGAAACCGTGGAACTAGTCGAAAGTCACTTGCGTCGCCTGGAAGGCGAACCGCAACCCATCGAGGGTGTCCCGCCGACCTGGGTGGTTCACCAGTTCCGCAGCGAGCAAAGCACGCCTTTGAGGCCATCCTTGGATACGACGACGGCTCCGTCCACCGCCAGAACACAGTGAAGCCCCGGCGTGCCGGGCTCGGTACCCGTGCTCGCCACGACCATCGCGTAGTCGTCGGGGTTCGACATGTCCAGATCGAAGGTCCACGGCTTACCGGGGGCGAGATCGACGTCGATGTGCGGTGTGAATGAGTAAGGGTTGTGGCTGTATTCGGAGAATCTTGCCGGCTGGTGGTCCAGGTAATAAATATCGGTGTAGATCGGATTCTCAGCGGTGACGGCGTACTTGACGTGATGCATGATCGGCCCGGCAGTTGGGTCGGCATGAGCCCGTCCGGGGCTCACAACCAAACCCGCGCCCGCCAACAGCCCCGCCACGGTCATCGCCGATCCGATGCCTAGTAGTTTCTTCACGCTGGTACTCATGTCGCTCCTCCGGCCGGGCGCGGCTTAGCGTTTCGGTTCATTACCTGCTCTGCGGCCTGCCAATGGGCATCGGCAACCCACAAACGTGCAAAGGATGCTATCGCCTCATCAGGTGAAACGCCGCTGATTAGTCGTTTTATCTCCGCGGCCGGCTGGCGGGCCAGTGAGGTGGCAAGCGAACGCCAGCCCTCCTCGAAGGAGGCGCGCGGCAACACCACGTCCACCAACCCCATCCGCTCGGCCTCGGCGGCGTCAACGGTTTTCCCACTGCCCGCGAGCAGCAAGGCTTTGCTCTTTCCGACCAGGGCTGCCAGTCTCTCGGCACCGCCCCAAGCCGGCATGATTTCCAGCGTCACCTGATTGAACGCAATCTTGATGTCGCTTGCGGCAACCCGGATGTCGGCGGCAACAGCCACTTCGGCACCACCGCCGAAGGCGTGGCCGTTGAGCGCGGCGATCACCGGTGCGGGAAAGTTCGCCAGTTGATCGCAGATGGTCCGCATCCGCTTTGCCATTGCGGCAGCGTCCTCAACGGTGCGCAGCGCGCTGAGCTCCTTGAGGTCGCCGCCCGACACGAATGCCCGGTCGCCGGCACCCCTGATCACCAGGGCATGGGCGCCCGTTGCCGCATCGAGTGCCTTCTCCAACTGGTCCATGGTGTCGAGCGCGATCGCGTTGCGCGCGTGGGGACGGTCGATCGTGAGTACCGCCAACCCATTGTCGAGCTCCAAATCCAGCATGCGTATTTGCTCCTCGAAGAGCCGTCGATATTGGCATTCTCGTGCGGCGAGAATAACATCATCGCTGCAGGCTGAATGGGTTTGCTCATCAAGGATAGAGGTGGCCCGGTGCAGAACCGAATCGTCGCGGCGACCGCTGCGGTGCTTGCCGTGGCCGGCGTCGGGGCCTGCACATCGCGGCCAAGCCAAATCGCCAGCACGGCATCGGTGGCCGTCAACGGCAACGACGCGAACTTCCACGTCGTGAAGTGCAGCCAATTGGGGTGGACTCGGACGATCGACATCGGCGGCAACTTTGCCGGAGCCAAGGTGATTATCGACGAGGGGGCGCAACCGGCGACAGCCCAGTCTGTGCGCATCCAGAATCTTGGTGGGTTCACCGGGATGTACTCCCGGGGCGGCAGTAGCAGCGCCGACATGAGCATGACTGGGGACAAATTCACGATCACCGGCACCGCCAACGGTTTCAAAACCGACAAGCCGAATGAAGCGGTGTCTGCCGAATTCAAAATCATCGCCACCTGCTGACCGCGGGGTGCCGTCCACCGACAGGGGGCATGTTGCGGCGACCGCCTTCGAGAGAATAGTATTCTCGCAAATTGCGAAGGAGGATCTCATGGGTCAACTGTCTCACCGGGAAGACGTCCCGTTTCCAATCTTTGACGCCGATAACCACCTCTACGAGCCGCCGGAGGCGCTGACCAAGTTCCTGCCCAAGGCGTACAAGGACTACGTCCAGTACGTGCAGATCAACGGTCGGACGAAAATCGCGATCCGCGGCCAGATCAGCAACTACATTCCCAACCCGACCTTCGAGGTCGTCGCCCGGCCGGGTGCTTGGGAGGAGTACTTCAAGTACGGCAACCCGGAGGGCAAGAGCAAGCGCGAGCTGTTCGGTGAGCCGATGCGCGCGATCCCGGCGTTCTTCGAGCCCGGCCCGCGCCTCGAGGTGATGAACGAGCTGGGTCTGGACCGCACCCTGATGTTCCCAACGCTGGCCAGCCTGCTCGAGGAGCGGCTGTCCGACGACCCGCTCGCCATCCACGTCCTGGTTCACGCGCTGAACGAATGGCTCGACGAGGTCTGGGGCTTCAACTACCAGAACCGGATCTTCACCACCCCGGTCATCACCCTGCCGATCGTCGAGAAGGCGATCGAGGAGCTGGAGTGGGCGGTCAAGCGTGGGGCGCGTTGCATCCTGGTCCGCCCGGCGCCGGTCCCCGGCTTCCGTGGCCCGCGATCCTTCGCACTGCCCGAGTTCGATCCGTTCTGGGAGCGGGTCGTCGAGTACGACGTGCTGGTCGGCATGCACTCCAGCGACAGCGGCTACTCCCGGTACACCTCGGAGTGGGACGGCGCCAGCGCAGAGATGCTGCCGTTCCAGACCAACGCGATGGGCATCCTCAACGAATGGCGGCCGATCCAGGACTCGGTGGGATCGTGGGTGATTCACGGCGCGCTCTACCGCCACCCCAAGCTGAAGGTGGCGATCGTCGAGGCGGGTTCGAAGTGGATGACGCCGCTGCTGGACGGCCTGGCCGAGGTCTTCCGCAAAGCCCCGGAAGCCTTCCCGAGCGATCCGGTCGAGATGGTCAAGAGCCGCATCCACGTCAGCCCGTTCTTCGAGGACGGCATCGACGATCTGGTCAACCTCGTCGGTGTGGATCAGGTGTTGTACGGCTCGGACTGGCCGCACCCGGAAGGGCTGGCGGAGCCGACCTTCTACATCAATGCGCTGTCGCACCTGTCGGCCGACGACCAGGCGAAGATCATGGGCGGTAACCTCGCCCGGCTCGTCACGGTGTGACACGCACCCCACTCTGGGAGACCATCCCCGAGATGGTCTTGAGCGCGGCGGATCGCTTCGGCGACGCGGAAGCAGTCGTCGACGGTCCGCTGCGCTTTACCTTTGTCGAACTTGTCGGACGAATCCGTTGCGCCGCAGGCGCATTCGCAGAACTCGGTATCGATAAGGGTGACCGGGTCGCCATCTGGGCGCCCAACTCCGCGGAGTGGATCGTCGCGGCTTTCGGCTTGCTCACCGCGGGCGGGGTGCTGGTGCCGGTCAATACGCGGTTCAAGACCGGAGAAGCGGGCGACATCATCGCCCGAAGTGAAGTAAAGGCCGTCCTGGTTCAGAAGGGATTTCTGGGCCAGGACTACACCGTGGTCGCGGGGACGCCGGTCATCGATCTGAAGTCCGACTTCCTTTCCAGCGGTTCCCCGTTCGAGCGGCCGGTGAGCGGCGGCGACATTTCGGACATCATCTTCACCTCGGGCACCACCGGCCGCCCGAAGGGCGCGATGATGAATCATCGCCAAACGCTGCGAATGTACGAGGAGTGGGCGACGCTGGCGGATCTGCGCCGGGGTGACCGCTACTTGCAGATCAATCCGTATTTCCACACGTTCGGCCTCAAAGCGGGACTCATCACGTCATTCCTGCGCGGCGCGACGATGCTGCCGGTGACGGTGTTTGACGTCGATACAGTCGTGGAACTCAGTGCGCGCGAACGCATCACGATGCTGCCCGGGCCGCCGACGTTGTACCACTCGTTGCTCACGGTGGGGGACAAGTCCAAGCTGTGGACGTTGCGGGCCGGCGTGACCGGCGCCGCCGACATTCCTGTCGAGCTGGTCCGTCGTATCCATGACGAACTGCCATTCCAGACGCTGATGACCGGTTACGGGCTCACCGAGGCCGGCAACGTCACGCTGTCCCTGCCCGGCGATTCTTTCGAGGATGTCGCTACCACGGCGGGCGTGCCGTGTGAGGGCGTTGAGGTGCGCATCGCCGATGACGGTGAGGTGCTGGCCCGCGGTTACGGCGTAATGCAGGGCTACCTGGACGACCCCGCGGCCACCGCTGAGGCGATCGACGGCGACGGCTGGCTGCACACCGGAGACCTGGGAGAATTCACCGAGACGGGGCGCCTGCGCGTCGTCGGCCGCAAAAAGGACATGTTCATCGTGGGCGGCTTCAACGCCTACCCGGCCGAGATCGAGGGCTTCTTGCTGAGCCATCCGGCCGTCGCGCAGGCGGCAGTGATCGGCGTTCCCGACGAGCGACTCGGGCAGGTGGGCAAGGCGTTCGTCGTTCTCAACGGTGTGGCCGCCGCCGACGAATTGATCGACTGGTGCCGCGATCGCATGGCCGGATTCAAGGTGCCGCGCGCGGTACAGTTCCTTGATTCACTTCCACTCAACGCGACGGGAAAGGTGATGAAGGACCAACTTCGATGAACAACGGTGAGATTCATTCGATGGTGATCGCGTCGGACTATCGTTTGCCCGACCCGTCCCGGGTGAAGCCCTTCCTTGAGCACAACAAGAAGGCACTCTCCGATATCGGAGCGCACCACGTTCTGGTCTACACGTCGACGCATGACTACGGCCGCGTGCTGGTGATGATCGGCGTGCACAGTCGTGAGCCGATTGTGGAATTGCTGCGATCGCGGGTTTTCTTCGACTGGTTCGACGAGGCGGGTGTCGAGGACATCCCCGCGGTGTTCGCCGGAGAGATCATCGACAGATTCGTCCCGGCGCCCCTGTCGTCTTCAGCGGTTCCCGGGGTCGTGGTGGCCGCCATCGCATCGGTCGCCGATGTGCCGGCACTGATCGCGGGCGTTGACTCGGCGATGGACAGGTTTACCGCGGCGGGCATCCGAAAGACCTGGGTATTCCGGGCTTTCGACGACAATCACGAGGTATTGATCCTGCAGGAGTTCCCCGACGAGGAGAGCGCGCGGGAGTGGATCGAACACCCTGACGCTGCCGCCCAATGGATGTCGGGCGCGGGAGTGGGGCCTTACCCGCCGCTGTTCGTCGGTCAGTTCTCCGACATCATGCGCATCGAGAGTTAATTGAGCCGAGCGCTCGATGTTCGTCTGCCTGTGTAACGGAGTCACCAGCCAGGCGGTCATCGACGCGATCAACGCCGGGGCCTCGACAACAAAGGCGGTCGCCCACGCCTGCGGGGCAGGCGCCGACTGCGGACGTTGTCGGCAAACCGTCCAGGCGATACTCAAATCGTCGAAGCCAGACCCGGCCTAGGCCTGATCTGCTATCAGCGGCGCTTGCTGCCGTCCGGCGACATGGGTGCAACGAGTTCGACCAGCAATGGCGGAATCTCCATGCGCGGCAAGACCACCTCGACGAGCACCATGCGGTCCTGATGTCCGGCCGCCGCGGTCAGCGCGTCGTCGAGTTCGCCGTAGGTTCGCGCGCTGAACGCCAGGTGATTGACCACCCCCAGCGCATTGGGAATGTCGGTCCAACTCCAGCTGGCGATGTCGTTGTAGGGCGCCGTCTCTCCGTGGATCGCCCGCTCGACGGTGTAGCCGTCGTTGTTGACCACCACGACGACGGGGGACAACCCTTCGCGAAAGAAGGTGCCGAGCTCCTGCACGGTCAGCTGCGCGGCGCCGTCACCGATCAACAACACCGTCCTGCGGTCTGGGTGCGCGACCGCCGCGCCGAGCGCCGCAGGCAATGTGTAACCGATTGAGCCCCAAAGGGGTTGGCCGATGAAGCTGACTCCCTTCGGTAGTCGGTGGTCGGCCATGCCATAGAAGGAGGTGCCCTGATCGGCGAGCACCACATTTCCGGGTGTGAGTGCGTCGCACAGCCGGTTCCACACCATCTCCTGGGTGAGGGGCTGATCACGGGCCGGTGGTTGCGCTCCGGCCTCGGGTTCTTGGTCACCGGCCGACGCCACCGGCGGTGAACTGATTCCGCGCTGCGCCAGGATCTCCGCGAGCGCGCCGAGCGCGGCATCCATTTCCAGCGGCGCGAACACGTGGCCGGCCACACTGCCCTCATATTGCCCGACGTCGATGGTCCGGGCCGGGTCGATGTGCTGGCTGAAGAAGCCGCTGACCATGTCGGTGAAGACCACGCCGGCGGTGACCAACACGGGTGCGTCCTCAATCGCGGTGCGTACCGGCGGCGCGCTGGCCGCGCCCGCATAGATCCCCAGGAAGTTGGGTGAGCTCTCGTCCAGCAGGCTCTTTCCCCACATCAGCGTGGCGTAGGGCACCACGTCGGCGGACAGCAGTGCCTCAAGCTCTTTGACCGCCTGCAAGCGATGAACCAGCAGATCGGCCAGCACTGTCAACCGGTTGTCGCCGATGAGTTCACGGGCCGCGTCGACGAACATCGACAGCGCGCGGGGACTGGTGCCGCCGGTGTAGCGGGGCAGCGGCGCTGCGGGCGGCTCGGTGGCAAACCGCGCCACGTCGGTGGACAGCAGGATGTAGCCGGGCCGCTTTTGCTCGCGCACCTCGGACAGCACCCGGTCAATCTCGCGGCGAGCCGTTGCCGGCATGAGATTGGCTTGTGCGCAGGTGATTTCGCGACTGATGCGGAGGAAGTGCTCGAAGTCGCCGTCGCCGAGCGAATGGTGCAGCGCCCGCCGGGTTCCCTGGGCGTCCTTAGAGGGGCCGCCGACGATGTGTACGACGGGCACATGCTCGGCATAGCTGCCGGCGATCGCATTGGTCGCCGAGAGTTCGCCCACGCCGAATGTCGTTACCACGGCCGACATTCCGCGCAGTCGTCCATACCCGTCGGCGGCGTAGCCGGCGTTCAACTCGTTGGCGTTGCCGACCCACCGAATTCTGCGATGCGCGACGATGTGGTCGAGGAATTCCAGGTTGTAGTCGCCCGGAACGCCGAAGATCTCCGAGACGCCAAGCTCGGCAAGACGGTCTAAAAGGTAGTCACCGATGGTGTAGTCGGATTCCGCGGAACTCACATCGGGCGTGTTATCAGTCACGAAGTCGACGGTACGCTCGGTCGAATTCGCCCCCGCCCGGACGCCGTTTCGCTATCGTGCGGGCCATGGCGATCAACGAAACCCGCGAAGTTGTTATCGATGCCAGCCCGGAAGAGATCCTCGATGTCATTGCCGATCTGGAGTCGGCGCCCGAGTGGTCGCCGCCGCATCAGAGCGTAGAAATCCTCGACCGCAACGACAACGGGCGGCCCATCAAGGTCAAGATGAAAGTCAAAGCCGCGGGCATCACCGACGAGCAGGTGATCGAGTACACCTGGGGCGACAACAAGGTGAGCTGGACGCTGATCAGCTCGGGTCAGCAGCGGTCACAGGATGCGTCCTACACGCTGATTCCGGACGGCGAGCGCACCAAAGTCAAGTTTCAGCTCAGCGTCGACCCGGTGGTCCCGCTGCCTGGCTTTGTGTTGAAACGCGCCATCAAAGGCACGGTCGACACCGGGACGGAGGGCCTGCGCAAGCGGGTGCTGCAGGTGAAGAAGGGTAAGTAGCCGCCGTGGCCAGTGCCGGGCCGTTGGCCGGCGTCAAAGTCATCGAACTCGGCGGCATTGGACCCGGGCCGCACACGGGGATGGTGCTCGCCGACTTGGGTGCCGACGTGGTGCGGGTGCGCCGGCCCGGCGGCCTGACGATGCCGGCCGAGGACCGCGACTTGTTGCACCGCGGCAAACGGATTGTCGACTTAGACGTCAAGACGCAGCCCGGCGTCCTCTTGGAGCTGGCCGCCAAGGCCGATGTGCTGCTGGACTGCTTCCGGCCCGGCACCTGCGAGCGACTCGGCATCGGACCCGACGACTGCGCGGCCGTCAATCCGCGGCTGATCTATGCCCGGATTACCGGCTGGGGGCAAGACGGGCCGCTGGCCTCGACCGCGGGTCACGACATCAACTATCTGTCGCAGACCGGCGCGTTGTCGGCGCTTGGCTACGCCGACCGGCCGCCGATGCCGCCGCTGAACCTGGTCGCCGATTTCGGCGGCGGTTCGATGCTGGTGTTACTCGGTATCGCCGTCGCGCTGTATGAGCGGGAAAAGTCGGGCAAGGGTCAGGTCGTCGACGCCGCGATGGTCGACGGGGTCAGTGTGCTGGCCCAAATGATGTGGACCATGAAGGGAATCGGCAGCCTGCGCGACAAGCGGGAATCGTTTCTGCTCGACGGCGGCGCCCCGTTCTACCGCTGTTATGAGACCTCCGATGGCAAGTACATGGCCGTCGGCGCCATCGAGCCGCAATTCTTCGCGGCGCTGCTGGGCGGACTCGGCTTGTCGCCGGACGACGTGCCGGGTCAGCTCGAAATCGGTTCGTATCAGCAGATGTACGACGTCTTCGCGCAGCGGTTCGCCGACCGGACGCGTGACGAGTGGACCCAGGTTTTCGCCGGCACCGATGCCTGCGTGACGCCGGTGCTGACGTGGGGCGAGGCCGCCACCAATGACCATTTGCGCGCGCGGTCGACGGTGATCACCGCTCACGGCGTAGAGCAGGCCGCGCCCGCGCCGCGTTTCTCCCGAACGCCGGCCGGCCCGGTCGGGCCGCCACCGGCCGCAACCACCTCGATCAACGAAATCAACTGGTAGCTAATAACTACTCCGAACACGTTCCGTGCGTGGGGTGGGGTTGCTAGGTTGAACTCAGTGGCTGTAAAAGCATCACGTGAATTCGTCGTTGATGCGCCGCTTGACGTGGTCATGGGGGCGCTCGAGGATGTCAACGTGCTGGAATCCTGGTCGCCGCTGCATAAAAGGATCGAAGTAATCGACCGTTATCCCGACGGCCGCGCACACCACGTGAAAACCACCATCCGGATTTTCGGCCTTGTCGATAAAGAGGTTCTGGAATATCACTGGGGCCCGGACTGGGTGGTGTACGACGCCAAAGGCACCTTCCAGCAGCACGGTCAGCACGTCGAGTACAACCTCAAACCCGAGGGTGTCGACAAGATGCGGGTGCGCTTCGATATCACCGTCGAACCGGCGGGGCCCATTCCCGGATTTGTCGTCCGCCGCGCGATGGAAAATGTCCTCAACGCCTCGGTGAAGGGGTTGCGTGACCTGATAATGCGCGGCGGTTCGGATAAGGCACCGTAATTTTCGGTTCACGGGAGCCGGCCGATTGCTAATTTGTAGACAGTGGCCATACGCGCATCGTCGGAGATCATTATTGAGGCGCCCCCGGAAGTAATCATGGAGGCGCTGGCCGACATGGACGCCGTGCCCTCGTGGTCGCCGTTGCACAAGCGGGTCGAAGTCGTCGACCGATATCCCGACGGACTGCCGCACCACGTGAGAATGACGATCAGAGTAAGCGGCATCGCCGATACCGAAATTGTCGAATATCACTGGGGCTCTGACTGGATGGTGTGGGATGCCCAGAAGACCGCCCAGCAACACGCTCAGCATGGCGAATACAACCTGCACCGTGAGGGCGACGACAAGACCCGGGTGCGATTCAGCCTCACCATCGAGCTCAGGGCGCCGCTGCCCGCGTTCTGGGTGCGCTCAGCGGGCAACAAAATTCTCTCTGCCGCGCTGGTGGGCTTGCGAAAGCGCGTGCTGGGTGACGAGGATTCTAAGCGGTCTTGAGTGCGGACAGTCTTTTGATCGCCTCGTCGAGAGTGTCGTCGCGCTTGCAGAAGGTGAAGCGCACCAGGTGATTCCACAGCTCCGAATGCGGTGCCGCGGGATCGCAGAAAGCCGTCATCGGAATGGCAGCCACGCCAACCTTTTCCGGTAGTGCCGCGCAGAACGTCGTGCTGTCGTCGTACCCGAGTGGGCGCGGGTCTGCGCAGAGGAAATAAGTGCCGCAGCTGTCGTGCACCGCGAAGCCGATGTCGGCGAGGCCCGCGGCCAGCCGATCGCGCCGGGATTGCAGCGAGCACCGGAGTTCGGCCACCCACGCGTCCTCGGTGTCCAGCGCCAGTGCCACCGCGGGCTGGAACGGCGCGCCGCCGACGTAGCTCAGATACTGTTTGGCTGCACGCACCCCGGCAATGAGTTCCGCTGGGCCGCAGGCCCATCCGATCTTCCAGCCGGTGCAGTTGAACATCTTGGCCGCGCTGGAGATGGTGATGGTGCGCTGCGCCATGCCGTCGAAACCGGCCAGCGGCAGGTGCTTGCTACCCTCGGGGCCGTCGAACACCAAGTGCTCGTACACCTCATCGGTGATCACCAAAAGGTCGGCCGCCACCGCGATCTCGGCGATTGCCTGCAGTTCGCTCGCGCTCAGCACGGCGCCGGTGGGGTTGTGTGGCGTGTTGACGATGAGCGCCCGGGTCGCCGGTGTCACCGCCCGCCGCAAGGCGTCGGTGTCCAGCGCGAAGCCGCGGCCGTCGGCGACCAGCGGCACGGCGACACGGCGCGCGCCGGCCATCGCGACTACCGGAGAGTAGGAGTCGTAGAAGGGCTCGATGAGCAATACCTCCGAGCCTGGCTCGACCAGGCCGATGACGGCCGCCGCGATGGCCTCGGTCGCGCCGACCGTCACCAAGACCTCGGAGTCGGGGTCGTACTCGAGGCCGAAGTGGCGCTTGCGCTGTGCCGCGATGGCGTGGCGCAGCGGCGCGATGCCGATCCCCGGCGGGTACTGGTTGGCACCGTCGGCGATCGCTTCTTGCGCCGCCTTCAGCAACGCCGGGGGCCCGTCTTCGTCGGGAAAGCCCTGGCCCAGGTTCACCGCGCCGATCCGCGCGGCCAGCGCCGACATTTCGGCGAACACCGTGGTCGCGTAGGGCCGCAATCGCGACACGGTCATGGTCGTCGAGCTTAGGGGTGCGCGGTGGGTGCTCGAGCGACGTGCCTGTGCAACACTCGTTGCCCAATGCCACCCGAGCGTGACTGCAGCGTCACGCTCAACGCTTCGACCAGCGTAGGCTTGGTCAACCAACAGGTTGGCCGGGAGCCCCTGTTAGGGTGCTGGTAGACGATCCGAACCCCCATTTTGTGAAGAGGAATCGACATGTCCGAAGAAGCCTTCATCTACGAGGCCATCCGCACACCGCGCGGCAAGCAACGCAACGGCTCGTTGAACGAGGTCAAGCCCGTCAACCTGGTCGTCGGGCTGATCGACGAACTGCGCACCCGGTTTCCCGACCTGGACGAGAACCTGATCAGCGACGTCATCCTCGGCGTCGTGTCGCCAGTCGGTGACCAGGGCGGTGACATCGCCCGCACGGCCGCGCTGGTCGCCAAGTTGCCCGAAACCACGGGCGGGTTCCAGCTCAACCGCTTCTGCGCCTCGGGGCTCGAGGCCGTCAACACCGCCGCGCAGAAGGTCCGGTCCGGGTGGGACGACCTGGTGCTGGCCGGTGGTGTCGAGTCGATGAGCCGCGTCCCGATGGGCTCCGACGGCGGCGCCTGGGCGACCGACCCCGAGACCAACTACCGTCTCGGCTTCGTGCCGCAGGGCATTGGTGCCGACCTGATCGCCACCATCGAGGGCTTCTCGCGTGAGGATGTCGACGCCTATGCGGCCCGCTCGCAGGAGAAGGCGGCCGCGGCGTGGTCGGGCGGTTACTTCGCCAAGTCGGTCGTGCCGGTGACGGACCAGAACGGTCTGGTCATCCTCGATCACGACGAGCACATGCGGCCCGGTTCCACTGTCGAGAGCCTCGGCAAGCTGAAGACCGCGTTCGACGGTGTCGGTGAGATGGGCGGCTTCAACGACGTGGCGCTGCAGAAGTATCACTACATCGAAAAGATCAACCACGTCCATACCGGCGGTAACAGCTCCGGCATCGTCGACGGCGCCGCGCTGGTGCTGGTCGGTTCCGAGGCCGCGGGCAAGTCGCAGGGCCTGACCCCGCGAGCCCGCATCGTGGCCACCGCCACCAGTGGCTCGGACCCGGTCATCATGCTCACCGGCCCGACCCCGGCAACCCGCAAGGTGCTCGACCGCGCGGGCCTGACGGTCGACGACATCGACCTGTTCGAACTCAACGAGGCGTTCGCGTCGGTGGTGCTGAAGTTCCAGAAGGACCTCAACATCCCGGACGAGAAGCTCAACGTCAACGGTGGCGCCATCGCGATGGGCCACCCGCTGGGCGCCACCGGCGCCATGATCACCGGCACCATGGTCGACGAGCTTGAGCGCCGCAATGCGCGACGCGCGCTGATCACGCTGTGCATCGGCGGCGGCATGGGTGTCGCCACCATCATCGAGAGGGTTTAAGGCCATGCCAGAGAACACCATTGCTTGGGACAAGGACGCCGACGGTATCGTCACGCTCACGTTGGACGACCCCACCGGGTCGGCCAACGTGATGAACGAGCACTACGCCGAGTCCATGCATAACACCGTCGAACGCCTTGTCGCAGAGAAAGATTCGGTTACCGGTGTGGTCATTACCAGCGCGAAGAAGACCTTCTTCGCCGGCGGTGACCTGAAGGCGATGATCAACCTCGGTCCCGAAAACGCAGGGGAGGCGTTCGACACCGTCGAGTCGGTCAAGCGTGACTTGCGTGCCCTGGAGACCCTGGGCAAGCCGGTGGTGGCCGCCATCAACGGCGCCGCGCTCGGCGGTGGGCTGGAGATCGCGCTGGCCTGTCACCACCGCATCGCCGCCGATGTGAAGGGCAGTCACCTCGGGCTGCCCGAGGTGACGTTGGGCCTGCTGCCCGGTGGCGGCGGCGTGACCCGCACCACCCGGATGTTCGGCATCCAGAACGCCTTCATGAACATCCTGTCGCAGGGCACCCGCTTCAAGCCGGCGAAGGCTAAGGAGATCGGCCTGGTGGACGAGCTGGTCGCAACGGTCGAGGAGCTGGTGCCCGCCGCCAAGGCGTGGATCAAGGCCAACCCCGATTCGCACACCCAGCCGTGGGATGCCAAGGGTTACAAGATGCCCGGCGGCACGCCGTCCAGCCCGGCATTGGCGGGCATCCTGCCGTCGTTCCCCGCGTTGCTGAAAAAGCAACTCAAGGGTGCGCCGATGCCGGCACCGCGGGCCATCCTGGACGCGGTCGTCGAGGGCGCGCAGGTGGACTTCGACACGGCCAGCCGCATCGAGAGCCGTTACTTCACCCAATTGGTCACCGGCCAAGTCGCCAAGAACATGATCCAGGCGTTCTTCTTCGACCTGCAGTACATCAACTCCGGTGGCTCCCGCCCCGACGGCATCGGCAAGACCCCGATCACCAAGATCGGCGTGCTGGGTGCCGGCATGATGGGCGCCGGCATCGCCTACGTCTCGGCCAAGGCCGGCTTCGACGTGGTACTCAAGGACGTCGACATCGAGGCCGCCAAGAAGGGCAAGGGCTACGCGGAAAAGCTTGAGGCCAAAGCACTTGAGCGTGGCAAGACCACCGAGGAGAAGTCCAAGGCGCTGCTGGCCCGTATCACGCCGGCCGCCGACCCCGCCGACCTGAAGGGTGTCGACTTCGTCGTCGAGGCCGTCTTCGAGAACCAGGACCTCAAGCACAAGGTGTTCCAGGAGATCGAAGACATCGTCGAGCCGAACGCGCTGCTCGGGTCGAACACCTCGACGCTGCCGATCACCGGTCTGGCGACCGGCGTCAAGCGGCAGGAAGACTTCATCGGGATCCACTTCTTCTCGCCGGTCGACAAGATGCCGTTGGTCGAAATCATCAAGGGCGAGAAGACTTCTGACGAGGCGCTGGCCCGCGTGTTCGACTACACGCTGGCGATCGGCAAGACCCCGATCGTCGTCAACGACAGCCGCGGATTCTTCACCAGCCGGGTGATCGGCACCTTCGTGAACGAGGCGCTGGCGATGCTGGGTGAGGGTGTCGAGCCCGCCAGCATCGAGCACGCGGGTTCGCAGGCCGGCTACCCGGCGCCGCCGCTGCAGCTGTCCGACGAGCTCAACCTGGAGCTGATGCACAAGATCGCGACCGCGAGCCGCAAGGGCGTCGAGGACGCGGGCGGCAAGTACGAGCCGCACCCCGCGGAGGCCGTCGTCGAGAAGATGATCGAGCTCGGCCGGCCGTCGCGGTTGAAGGGCGCGGGCTTCTACGAGTACGTCGACGGCAAGCGCACCAGCCTGTGGACCGGCCTGCGGGAGACGTTCAAGTCCGGCTCCTCGCAGCCGCCGCTGCAGGACATGATCGACCGGATGTTGTTCGCCGAGGCGCTGGAAACCCAGAAGTGTCTTGACGAGAACGTGTTGACGTCGACGGCCGACGCCAACATCGGATCGATCATGGGCATCGGGTTCCCGCCGTACACCGGTGGTAGCGCTCAGTTCATCGTCGGCTACTCCGGCGCGGGCGGTACCGGCAAGGAAGCCTTCGTGGCCCGGGCCAAAGAACTGGCCGCCAAATACGGCGACCGTTTCCTGCCGCCTGACTCGCTGACCTGACCCGGGTTTGCTGCGGTAGCGAGCGATTTCAGTTAACGTCCTCGTCGGGCGGGGCTCCGACGAGGAGGGTGTGCACATGCCCAATGGTCATGAGGTCGCCGACGGGAGTGCGCCACAGCCGGCTCGCCAGCCTGGTGCGCTGGAACGAATTGGGCAGAGCCCCATCGCGGGTTTTGCCCCGTGGATCATCTACGGGGTGGTCGCCAGTGGCAAAAGCACCTGGCTCTACGGTGCGCTCGCCGCGGCGGTAGCCGCGATTATCTTGGCGGGTCCGTCGATCCTTCGCGGCAGCCACAAGATGCTCGACCTGGTCACAATCGCATTCTTTGTGGCGCTCACTATCGCCGGGATCGCGACGGGTGCCAAGAACGACGACTGGATGGACACCTGGTCGGCCACCCTCTCGAGTGGGATCCTCGCGGCCGTGGCGTTGGGCTCGCTGGCGTTCGTGCCATTTACCGAGCAATACGCGCGCGAGTCCACCCCGCGCGAGGTGTGGGATCACCCCGCATTCAAGCGCACCAATCGGGTGCTGACGTTGGTCTGGGGTTTGACGTTCGCGGCCAACTCGGTGCTGGCGTTCGTCTCGGTCAAGGCGCCGGACACCGGCGACTGGACCGCCTGGGTTATCCCTACCGTGTTGCTGGTCACCGCCTTCAAAATCACCGCGAGCTACCCGGATCGGGTGCGGGCTCGCGCGTCTGGCAGCTAACGGACTCCGGGTGCCTTGCGTCTAGTGGCGCCGTTCGACAGCGTCTAAACCGCGGCGGCAATCCGGCGCCATTGTTCGCGGGGGAAGGCTTGCGGATCGGCCAGCAGTACCTGGACGCAGACGTGGTCGGCGCCGGCAACGCGATGCTCGTCGACCCTGCGAACGATGGCGTCTTCGTCGCCCCACGCGATGATCGCGTTGAACAGCCGATCGCTGACCTGTGTCAGATCATCTTCGGAGAACCCGCTGCGCAGCAGATTGTTGGCGTAGTTGGGAAGCGCCAAATAGGAACGCAGCCAGTCGGTTCCGACGCGGCGAGCCTCCTCCTCGCTATCGGTGAGGATGACCGTCTGTTCGGGTAGCAGCAACGGGCCTTCGCCCAAAGTCGAACGGGCACTTGCGGTGTGCTCGGGTGTGACCAGGTACGGGTGTGCACCGCGGGCACGGGTGGCCGACAAGTCCAGCATCTTCGGACCGAGCGCGGCGAGCACCCGGTTCTCGGTGGGAACTGGTTCCGGCGCGGCGTCCAGTCCGTCCAGGAATGCGGCCGTCGCGGCCAGCGGTTTGCGGTATCGCCCGGGCTCATCGGCGTCGATCAGCGGTGCGTGGCTGACGCCGATCCCCAACAGGAAGCGGTCCGGGTGCTCGCCGGTCAGCGCGGCGTAGCTTTCGGCCACGTCGCCGGGCGAGTGCATCCAGAGGTTCAGGATCCCGGTGGCGATGACGGTGCTTTTGGTCGCGCCAAGTAGCCGGGCGATCGCGTCGAACACTTGCCCGCCGACATCCGGAATCCACAGTGCTTTGAATCCCAGCTCGTCTAGTTCTGCTGCCGCGTCGGCGGATTCGGCCGGGTCACCGTAGCGCAGTTGACTGCTCCAAATCCCGACACCGGCAAGCTCCATCGCAGATCGTTCCTTTCGTGGCAGGCACCTGGGGTCCGCCGCCGCCATTGGCGTCAAACGACGGCGTACTCTTTGTACTCCATCGAGTCGTACAGACGGGCGCCGTTGGTGTTCATCTTGGCGATGGCTTTGCTGACACCGGCGGGGAGTACCGAGATCAGCCGAGCGGCGCGGGTCAGCGCCCAGACTCCGGCTCGCGAGCCTGGGACGATGGTCTTGGCGGCCGTGCGTGCAAAGGCACGGCTGCGCCGGACCGCGTCGGCCATGGCCCGTTCGTAGGCCGGGAACGCTCGCGTGTAATCGCCTTTGGCTTCTGCCAATTCACCGGCCAGCACATAGGCGCCCAGCACCGCGATGCTGGTGCTGCCGCCGACCGCCGGCCCCGGGCAGTACCCGGCGTCGCCCACCAGTGCCACCCGCCCACGCGACCAGGTGTCCAACTCCAGCTGGATGATCGAGTCGAAGTAGAACGTCGGTGCGTGGTCGAGCTCCGCGAGCCAACCGTCCACCGCCGTATCCATGCCGACAAAGGTTTTCCGCAATAACTCCTTCTGCCACAAGACATCTCGGTAGCCATACTGCAGTTCTTCCTTGCTGCGGAACATGAACAATGCCCGTGCATCATCCAGCGGTTGCGCCGTGTAGATCCCCGCCATCCGGCCGGCGCCCATGTGCACGGCCATTTCCCCATCGTGGGCAAGCGATTTCGGCACCGACTCCACCGCCAGGTAGCCGCCGAGGAACCTGGTGCGCCCGGCGTCCTCGCCGAAGACCAGGCGCCGGACGTTGGAGTGCAGACCGTCGGCGCCGATCACGATGTCGAACGTGCGTGGCTTGTTGTGCTCGAAGGTGACGTCACCGTCGGGCGAGATGGACGTGATCGAGTCGCCGAAGAGGTACTCGACGTCACTGCGACCCGCGAGGTAGTAAGCCTCGCTGAGATCGTCGCGCATGATCTCGACGTGCCGGTCGGATGACGCACCGAACACTTTCGCCAGATCGACGTGCGCCGGGCGCGCGACGCCCTCGCGATACATGGTCAGCTCGTTCGTCCCGGTGGCGAGCGCCTCGATCTGTGGCAGCACACCCATTTTTGCCGAGATCTCCATGGCCGGGCGGAACAGGTCGACGGCGTGGCCGCCCGTCTTCCGCAGTTGGGTCGCGCGCTCGACGATCGTGACTTCGAATCCGTGCCGGGTAAGCCAGTACGCCAGTACGGGGCCAGAGATGCTCGCCCCCGAGATGAGAATCCGCATGTCGACCTCCTTGGAGTTAGGTGACCCTAACATAGCACTTACCTATCGGTAAGTCAGCTAAAATTTTCGAGTGACGAGACCGCGGTCGGATACCCGTCAGCGCATCCAGGAGGTCGCCCGGGAGCTGTTCCTTCAACATGGCGTGCAGCGGACCAGCCTGCAGGACATCGCGGACCGGCTGGGGATCACCAAACCCGCGTTGTACTACCACTTCACTTCCCGCGAAGACCTGGTGCGCAGCATCGTGATGCCGTTGATCGAGGACGGCGAACGATTCGTCGACGAGCAGGAGGGCCGCCGCGACAGCGATGCCCGCGAATTGCTGGAGGGCTACTTCGATTTCCACTTCCGGCACCGTCAATACATCGTGCTGATGCTCACCGAACTGACGATGCTGGCCGACCTCGGCCTCATCGACAAGGTGCTGGCGTGGCGCGATCGGCTGGGCAAGCTGGTGTTTGGGCCGCGGCCAACGCTGGCGCAGTCCACCCGCGCGGTAGTGGCTTTCGGCGGCCTACAGGACTGCTGCCTACAGTTTCCGGACACCCCCTATGAGGCGTTGCGCGCGACCTCGGTCGAAGCGGCGCTCGCCGCGCTGGGCGTATGACGCTGGGTTACGTTCCCGCCCCGCTCGCGGTGCTTTGGTCCTGCGCATTCTGCGTGAAGATATCGCCGGAAGTCTGACCGTTGTCATTGACGCCGCCGTTGTCGTCGACGTTGACGATGCGGGTGCCGGACGGACCGGACGCCGCAGGTGTTGCGGGGCCGCCCGGCTGCGCGCCGCCGAACAGTGCGAGTGCCGCGACGGCCGCGGCCCCGGCCAGTGTCACCGGGATCAACCTGTTTGCCATGCATTCATTTACCGCCCGGTTCTCAGGTGCACGCTGGGCGCTTTATATCCATCCACTGTGAGGTTCCGGCTGGCACCGTCGGAAGCTAGAGTCGCTAACTATGCGCTTTGGTTTCTTCATTCCGCAGGGCTGACGGATGGATTTGGTAGGCATCGATCCCGCGAAACACTGGGCGGTGATGCGGGACTTGGCCGCCTACGCTGATGCCAGCGCCTGGGACTCGGTGTGGGTGTACGACCACTTCCACACCGTCCCGATGCCGAGTGCCGAAGCCACGCACGAGGCCTGGTCGTTGATGTCGGCCTACGCCGCGACCACGTCGCGGGTCAAGCTCGGCCAAATGTGCACGGCGATGAGCTACCGCAATCCGGTTTACCTGGCCAAGGTGGCGGCCACCGCCGACATCATCTCCGGCGGCCGCATCCAGATGGGTATCGGTGGCGGCTGGTACGAACACGAATGGCGTGCTTACGGTTACGGATTCCCGTCGGCCGGGGTGCGGTTGGGCCGGCTGGACGAAGGCGTGCAGATCATGCGCGACGCCTGGCGCGACGGCAAGGTCAGCCTCGACGGCAAGCACTACCAGGTCGACGGTGCGATTGTCGAGCCGAAACCGCTGCAGGACAACGGTATTCCGCTATGGATTGCCGGCGGGGGCGAGAAGGTGACGCTGCGCATCGCCGCCAAGTACGCGCAGTACACCAACTTCACGCCCGAGCCCGAGGCCTTTGCCCACAAGTCGGAGGTGCTCGCGAGGCATTGTCAGGATCTGGGCACCGACTTCGACGCCATCGTGCGCTCGGCTAACTTCAGCGCGATCGTCGGCACCTCCGAGGCCGACGTCAAGGACCGGCAGGCGCGGATACTCGACCGGATCTCCCGCTACGTCCCCCAGGCAGCGGCCGAGGCGATGCTGTCTGGCGGCTCCGAGGGGGCAACGGGCACAACGGAACAGGTCATCGAGCGCATCGCCAAGGTCCGCGACCTGGGCTGTGAATACGCGATCTGCTACTTCCCCGAGGCGGCCTACGACCGCTCCGGCATCGAGTTGTTCGAGCGCGAAGTCATTCCCGCACTGAGCTAGGCGCGCTCAGATATCGGTGGTGGTGTACCTCGTCTTGACCGGAGGTGCGGCCAGCAGGGGAGGCAACTGAGTCACCTTGCCTTCGCCGGCGCGGAAGGCGCGGTAGGCCTCGTCGTGCTCGACCGACTCCCAGATTTCGTAGACCAGCCAGTGCGCTTCGTCGTCCTCGTTGACCAGCACGTCGGTGCGGACGTTACCCTCGAACCCGCGGGTGACTTGCAGCGTCCGGCCCATCAGTTCGCGCCCCGCGCCGACCTCTTCGGGTTTGAATTTGAGCTCGAGTATTACCGTGACCGTCATCGTCGTCTCCTCGTATCGTCACTGTGCGCCGCTCGCCGCGAGCACACTGCTGAACCTACGGTCGACCCATTTTGCGAACTGCGGCGCCTCCGGAATCTGGTCGGCGGCGGCGAACAAATCGGCCAGGCGTTGTTCGGCGGCGACCACCTTGTCGTCGAGGGGGATGGGTAGTCGCAGCTGGTGACTCTGAGCGAGTTCGGCGTTTTTGATGTCCAGGCCCACCGCGTTGGCGTACTTGCTGGCCCACTCCGGCGGACTCTCCCGCGCCCACTGCGCCGCCCTGTTGTAGCGGATCAACAGATCGGCCAGCGCGGTGTTGCGTTTGGGATCGGTGAGTGCCCGAATGGAGGCACTTGCGAACTGGTAGCCGTTTTCGGCGGTCCCGATATTGCGCACCTTCAGCGTGAGAG
Source organism: Mycobacterium montefiorense (assembly GCF_003112775.1). Lineage (GTDB taxonomy): Bacteria > Actinomycetota > Actinomycetes > Mycobacteriales > Mycobacteriaceae > Mycobacterium > Mycobacterium montefiorense. Next base: position 139,742 of record NZ_BFCH01000028.1, read on the forward strand.
TGGCTTGCGACGTGTAGGGCTCCCAGATGACCCAGGCGTCGCCTTGTCCGTTGGCGAATGCCGACAGCGCATCGGCGGGCTGCAGGAACACCAGCTTCACGTCTTTTGGCTTCAGGCTCGTATCGGCAAGGTGTTCAAGCACGTTGGCGTGCGCGGAGCTGCCCTTGGTCACCAGGATTGTCTTGCCCCTTAGATCGGGAACGCTGGCAATCGGGGAACCGGCGCGCACCAGGATCTGTTCGCCGATCTCGGCGCCGTCCCACACCGAAACCACCCGGGTCTTAGAGTTGGCCGCGGCACCGAAGACGGGTGGGGTGTTGCCGGTGATCGCGAAGTCGATCTTGCCGGCGGTCAGTGCCTCGATCTGCGGCGGTCCCGAGGTGAATGTCGAGAACGCGATCTTGTAGGGCAGCTGGTCTAGAGCACCAGCCGCGCGCAGCAGCGCTTGGGTGCCGCCTTTCTGATCACCCACTTGCAGGGTCACCCCGGCGAGCTCCGACACTGGGACCGGCGGCGGCGATGCGATCAACTGCGGTCCCAAAGACCGTGACACACATGCCGGCAAGCTCGCGACGAGCAGCAGCACCAGGGCGGCGCGAATGCCGATGCGGCGTGTGGCCGTCAAAGCCGAACGCCGAGCTTGTCGAGAAGGTGGGCGCGGTATTGGTCGTGCTGCGCGGTGCGCTCCGACGCTGTGGGCCGCGGTGTTCCGATTTCGATGGTGTGCGCAACCCGGCCGTCCTCGAGCACCAGCACCCGGTCGGCCAGCTCGATGGCCTCGTCGACGTCGTGTGTGACCAGCAGCACGCCGAACCCGTGATCGCGCCACAGGTCGAGTAGTAGCGCCCGCATGGAAAGCCGGGTGAGTGCATCCAGCGCGCCGAACGGCTCGTCGAGCAGCAGCAGCTGGGGCTCGGCGACTAGTGCCCGCGCCAGCGAAACACGTTGTGCCTGACCGCCAGACAGCGTCAGCGGCCATGCGCCCGCATGGTCGGCAAGGCCGATCTCGTCTAGCGCCCGCTGCGACCGACCCCGGGCAGCGTGGTGCGACAGGCTGGTGCGGTTGAGGCCGTAGCGCACATTGGTCCACACGTCGCGCCACGGGAACAGCCGCGGCTCCTGGAACGCGACGGCCGGCGCGCCGACGACCTCGCGGTCACCGGTGTGATCGGCGGAAAGGCCTGCCAACACCCGCAATACGGTCGATTTGCCACATCCGCTGCGGCCAACCAGCGCGACGATCTCATGTGTGCGGATCTCGAAGGAGATGCCGTCGAGAACCTTCCGATTGCCGTACCACTTGTCGATATTAGTGAGCCTGCCCACCACGGCGGTCTGTCGTTCCGATGTCACTGTCATGTGCGATACCTCAGGGCTCGATGTTCGAGAGCTCGAACGATGGCATCGGTTCCGATGCCGAGCAGCGCGTAGATAACCAAGCAGAAAATGATGATGTCGATACGCAAGAAGTCGCGGGCGTTGTTGATCAAGAACCCAATGCCCTTGTCCGCGTTGATCTGTTCGGCGACGATCAGCGTCAGCCACGCGATGGCCAGCGACTGCCGCAGCCCGACTAGAACCTGTGGTGCCGCACTCGGCAGGATGATGACGCGCAGGCGCTTCCATAGCGAAAAGCCAAGGACATCAGCGGTTTCCAGCATCTTGGAGTCGACCTGCTTGATCGCGGACACGGTATTGAGGTAGAGCGGGAAGCTGACTCCGAGCGCGACCAGCAGTACCTTAGGTAGCTCGCCGATGCCGAACCACAGAATGAACAACGGGATCAAGCCGAGGTGCGGCAGCGCGCGCACCATCTGTAGGGGCGGGTCGACGGTCGCCTCGAACCACCGCGACAACCCGACGGCCACCCCCAAGGCAACGCCGACCACGCCGCCGAGCAGCAGGCCTTCGATTACGCGAAGCCCGGACACCTCGAGGGCCTCGGCGAGCTTTCCGTTGCGGATCAGTTGCAGGCCGGCATCGAAGATGAGCTGTGGGGCCGGCAGCACGTCCGCAGGGATCAGGCCGGTCGCGCTGAAGAGCTGCCACAACACCACCAAAACCAACGGGGACGAGATCCGGATGATGGCCCACCGGCGCTGCCTGCGCGGCTTGGCGACCGCGGCTGCCGGCAGTGCTTCGGCGCCCGTCTCGATGGGTGTGCTCACGATTATTGGAAGGACCTTTGCGGAGATTCGCGAATGGGACGGCAGCGGCGGCGCCCGGTCAAACGCTAAGCGGGCCCGGCTTGCACCTGAAGGGTTTGGCTCCGGGTGACGGGAATGGCCACCACCGGGCATGCGGATGAGAATGCCATTTCCACTTTTCGGAAAGCTGTTATACGGTTCAGTCAGAATTGTTCTTTGGCCCACCGTGGACGTTCCTGGAGGATCCCTCAATGCAGAAGGCACTCGCTCCCGAGATCTCGACCTGGCCCGATGAGAACCCGCAGCTGATCGGCAGCCGGTGCGGTGATTGCAGTGCCACCACCTTCCCGGTGCAGCAGCGGTGCCCGCGGTGCAGCGGCGGAGCGATGAGCGAGGTGCTGTTGCCGCGGACCGGAACCGTGGTGGCCTGGACCACCCAGGGGTTCCCGCCCGGGGCGCCTTACGCCGGCCCAACCGGCAAGGACTTCGTGCCGTTCGGCGTGGGCCTGGTCCAGCTCGGCGACGTGATCCGCGTCGAGGGTCGGCTGACCGAGAATGACCCGGCCAAACTCCAATTCGGCCAACAGGTCGAGCTCACCATGGTGCCGTTCACCACCGACGCGGATGGCAACGAGATCATCACGTTTGCTTTCCAGCCGGTCTAGCAAGGAGTCTCGAGATGACTAACGACGTAGCCATCATCGGCGTGGGCCTGCACCCCTTCGGCAGGTTCGACAAGACCGCCATGGAGATGGGCGCCGACGCCATCCAGTTCGCGCTCACCGATGCCGGTGTCCAGTGGAAAGACATCCAGTTCGGCTTCGGCGGCAGTCACGAGGTGTCCAACCCGGACGCGGTGACCCGATTGGTCGGGCTGACGGGCATCACCTTCACCAACGTCTTCAACGCCTGTGCTACCGCTGCCAGTGCCATTCAGCAGACCGCCGACACCATCCGGTTGGGCAAGTACGACATCGGTATCGCCATCGGCTTAGACAAGCATCCGCGTGGCGCCTTCACCGACGACCCCGCCAAGCTGGCACTGCCGCAGTGGTACGCGCAGAATGGGCAGTTCGTCACGACCAAGTTTTTCGGGATGAAGGCCAACAAGTACCTGCATGATCACAACATCTCTCAGGCCACCTTGGCCAAGGTTGCCGCCAAGAACTTCCGCAATGGCGCGCTGAACCCGAATGCGTTTCGTCGCAAGCCAATTCCTGAAGAAGAGATCCTCAACTCGACGGTGCTCAACTATCCGTTGACGCAGTACATGTTCTGCGCACCCGACGAGGGTGCCGCGGCCGTCATCATGTGCCGCGCTGACATCGCGCACAAGTTTACCGACAAGCCGGTGTACGTGCGCGCCTGCGAGATCCGCACCCGCACGTTCGGCGCGTACGAGGTGCATGCCACCTTCGCGCCGTTGGATGAGGACGTCTCACCGACGGTTTACGCGTCCAAGGCGGCCTACGAGGCCGCGGGCATCGGGCCCGAGGACGTCGACGTCGCTCAACTGCAGGACACCGACGCCGGCAACGAGGTCATTCACATGGCCGAGACGGGCCTGTGCGCCGACGGTGAGCAGGAGCAGCTGCTGGCCGACGGTGCCACCGAGATTCACGGCTCGATGCCGGTGAACACCGATGGCGGGCTGATCGCCAACGGCGAGCCGATCGGCGCGTCGGGGCTGCGTCAGATGCACGAACTGGTGCGTCAACTGCGCGGCGAGGCGGGCGATCGCCAGGTTCCCGGCAACCCGCGGGTTGGATTGGCGCAGGTGTACGGCGCTCCCGGAACCGCGTCGGCGACGATCCTGTCGCTCTAAATCGCCTGTTCTAGAAGGCTATCCGCGTCGCCGATGATGCTGCCGTAACCCTACCCGGCCGGACAGCGCTACCGGCGCGCGGCGAGCTGAGATCGAATAGCTTTAGTGTTCAGCGTATCTCGAAATCTATGGTGTCGATATGCGTCGTTATTCGTCCAGACCGGAGCCGATGTATGCAACGGCCACGAGTTCGATTCGGCCATGCGGCAGCGCTACCACCTGGTATGTCGACCGCGGTGGAAACGGCGCCGCAAAGAACTCGGCTTGTACCGCATTGAGGGTTCGGAGGTCGCCCAAGTCTGTCAGCATGGCAGTGAGCATGACGATGTCCTTGAGGCTGGCACCAGCCTCCAGGCAAATCGCCTCGAGGTTGCGGAAGGCTTGGCGGATTGCCACTTCGGGGCTCTCGTCGATGACACGTTGCTCGTGCTGATTGGTGGCGAGCGTACCCCCAATGTAAACAATGTGGCCGACCCGCACGGCTTGCGAGAAGTTGCCGATGTTAATGCCCGTGTTGTCGGGGGCATCGGCGGCGTGGATGAAATGCTGTGTTGGAACGTTTTTCATAACATCATTGATACCAATACCGTTTGCTGCCGTCAATCGTTGATTGATGTGAATTGTATTGCACCGCAACATATTTCACGCTATCCATTCCGAATCCACGCTTACGGGAACGACGGCGCCGGCGCCGATTGATTTCTGCAGTTCCGCGCATTGGGCAACGCGGCAGCAACGAAGGTTCGGACTAGGCGGCCGGGCCGCGGTCCTTGGGAGCCGCAGACGGCTTCGCGGTGGCTATGCGTTGCTATATCAGTCCGTGAATGAAAGCGCTTATAGCGGATGCTACTTCGTTCTTGTCATAGTCGATGGTCGCGAGATGCCCTCCTTTGTCGAGAAGTACTGTCGACGTGTCAGGCATGGTCGCGCAAAGATGGTCTGCTGCGGCAGTCGCGTCGAGAACGTCGTCGTTGCGGCTTGCCAAAATGAGAGTGGGGATCTCGATGGCGGATAGCGAGGGCTGAACTTCGTCGACAGCGTCGAGCGCTGAGAGGAAGGATTCAATGGGAACGGCTCCGTAATCCGCGGCTGAGACTTGGGGATCCTTGATATCTCCCCCGAAAGGCGAAAGCAGAGTCTCGCCCATGGCTGCCGCCTGCCGAAGCTGCTGCTTCAAATCTGGTGTGGGGCAAATCAGAGGGTTGATGAGTACGAGGCCGCGAATCTGTTCTCGCAATGGTGTAGCAAGTGTTAGAGCGAGAGTGGCGCCCATCGAGAGTCCGATCACTACCAGAGATTTTGATCTCTCAAGCGTCTCTGCTGCGGCACATTGAGCTTTGGTGAACCAGTCGTCCCACGTGCTGCCATACATATCGGCAAGGACCGTGCCGTGGCCGGGCAGTGTTGGTGTCGAGCAGAAATAGCCGAGCCGCGACAGGTATTCGGGCAGCTCACCGAAAATTCTGGGGTTCCCGGTGAGTCCGTGTAGCAGAAGGATTGCCGGTTTTGAGGGGATCATGGTTGTACTCCTTTGAGATTCCGACCATCGGGCGTTGACCGTCCGCTGGGGATGTGGCTACTTTCGGGTAACTCCTACCGAATGTTCGGATCAAACATGTCCGAATCTGGTAAGGCAATCCTGCAGAGAGTAACCCTCGGCGATTGCTTGTCGCACAAGCACTTCGATGTTAGTGAGCTCCTCGGCTCGGATAAGTACGGGGTCGATCAGCTTTGCCGGGATGACTAACGCGCCGTCGGCGTCTGCGTGAATGAAGTCACCAGGATTCACAGCGACGTGACGGGTGGTTGCCCCGGGCAGGTAGACGGGCTGGTTGTAGTCGGTGACTTTCCATCGTCCGATTGACTGAATGGGCGATCGGTAGCGACCAAACACGGGAAAGTCATGTTTCCGTAGCCATTTGAGATCACGTACGCCGCCGTCGACGATTGCTCCGACAGCGCCACGTTCGGCCATGCCTAGGGCAATCAGTTCTCCGAAGTAGCAGATACCAACGCCCGCTCCCGACCATACGGTGATGTCACCCGGGCATATGTCGGCACATGCTGCCATTTTGGTGGGGTCGCCATCGCCGGTGTAGGGCAACATCGCACCCGAAATCGTGAATGCCCATCCGGCAAGCGAGTCTCCCGCCAATGCGCCCAACGCTGGGTCGAGACCTTGGTCGTGGTAACCGAGTTCATCGAGGACATCCCCCACGTTCGCCGTATCGATTGCCAGGAACCGTGTTCGGATTGTTTCGCGTTCTTCAGCGGTGGTGTTCATCGATGAGTGGGTCCTTCCATGGTTCGGGGGTGGTCGGTCAGATACTGGGAATGAGTCCGCCATCGACGCGCACGACCGATCCGGTGATGTAAGAGGCTCGAGCGCTGGCCAAAAAGGCTACGGCAGCGCCGTATTCGGCGGGATCCCCGTAGCGGCCTAAGGGAATAGCGGCGGTACTTGCCGCAGCGACGTGTTCGACCGTGGTGCCGTCACGGGCCGCTTTGGCTTCGTCAAGTGCGGTGATTCGGCCAGTAGCGATACGACCCGGGACGACAATATTGCTGGTGACACCGTCACGACCAATCTCTGCGGCAAGAGTCTTTGACCACCCCGCCAGGGATGCGCGCAACGAGTTCGATAGCGCGAGGTTGGGAATTGGGCAGGCGATTCCCGACGACGTGCTGGTGATGATGCGGCCCCAACGGCGTTGGCGCATAGCGGGTAATACGGCGGCGGTAGTGGTAACGACCGGGATTACCAGAGCATTGAACCAGGTGTGCCAGTCGGCGCCGGCGATCTCAGTAGCCGCTATCGGCGGAGGACCGCCGGTATTGTTGACCAGGATGTCTACGTTTCCGTACCGGTGCGGTAGGTCAGCGAGCATCTCGGCCAAGCTTGTGGCGTCGGTGAAGTCGACGACTAGGGGAGTGAAGTCGAGCTTCTCGTCGCTTATCGACTTGGCAACTGCGGTAAGAGATTCGGAGTTTCGATCGGCGCCGAGTACGCGGGCACCTTCACGCGCCAGCGCCAATGCGATGGCGCCGCCGAGTCCGCCCCCGGCGCCGGTGACAAGGGCGACTTTGTCGTTTATTCCGAAATCCATAGTATGCCTTCAATAATCGGGAGAGTTAGGTTGCCAGGCGCAGCGTGCCCGCTGTTTTGGCGAGGTGGGCTACCACGCTTTGCGCGGTGATCCGCCCTGTTTTGGGGTTCTCGGTGGGAATGTTCGCAATATGGATGTGTAGATCAGCGGAATCCGAGCGCATATCGACGATATGGGTATTGCGGTCAACCGTGGGATCGGCCCACACCCGCAAGGTGGTGTTATCCGGCCCTATCCCGGCGAGGGAAAGTGCCACAGCAACATTGAGATTGGCCGGAAAGCCGGTGGCCGCTTGGCGAGCGCTTCCCTCGAAAAGCAGCAGCGGTTCACGCAATGAGCGCAGCTCGTCGTCGCGACCACGTACGTAGGGGGCGCCGATCAGGCTTGCGATCGGTTTGCGCGTGGTCATCGTGATTTCGAAGATGGTGCCGCGAGCTGCCGCCTGGACTGCGTCCAATCCCGCGATCGCTCCAGAGGGCACGCTGATAACGGCTCCGGTTTGGTGAGCGCGCTCGACCAGGCTCCAATGTTGTAGCAAAGCACTCGAACTCAGGACGACAAGCTGTTTGCCTGCTTCGATAGTTGGAGTGGCGATGGTGGCGAACAGGGCTGCCGGCGCGCATTCGATGACGAGGTCAGAGCAGGGTTCGATCTGGTCGGCATCCACGACGGGGACTGGTGAGGTGAGCGTCCGGGAGAAGTCTTCAGCGAGCTTCGTGCGGCGGGCGCTCACCGCCGACAGACGATAGCCGGTGATACCTTTGTCGAGAGCTTGGGCCACTACGCTTCCGACAGGTCCGAGCCCGACGATTCCGACGCGGATTTGATTCGGGGTGGTGGCGGAGGCAGTCATTTACTGCTTTCGAGGACGGGAGCAGGGGTGGGAAGAATTGAGGTCGAACACTTTTGGAAGGCTGCTGCCACGGTGAGGACTGTTTGGTCGGCAAATGGTCTTCCGGCAAGTTGAAGGCCAACGGGCAAGCCATCGGCGTCGGTGCCCGCTGGGACAGTGATGGCCGGAAGTCCTAAGAAACTGAACGGGCGGGTAGTGCGCAGCAGGCGTGCCGTCGTCTGTGCGGCATCCTCGGTCGCGGCGGCGATGGTAGGGGCGGTGTCCAACGTCGTATTGGTTGCGAGGACATCGCACTCGTCAAGGACGGTGTCGAGGAATCGTGCAAGCGAAGCGCCCTGGGCGCACAGGGCCCGCACGTGATCCGCGCTGCTGGTGACGAAGGCATGATGCAGGCGGGATCGTATTGCCGCGGGATAATCGTTGGCTGCATTACCAAAATGGTCCCCATGAACCGCTGCTGCTTCGCACCAGGTTAGCAGTGATCCGGCTCGGTCGTAGTCTCGGAGCGGGCTTAGATCTACTTCGACGAGTTGTGCACCCATGGTCTCCAGGAGCTCCCAGGACGCTTCGATGTTGGTGACTATGTCCGGACTCGACTTCTCGCGCAGGTAGCCAGAATCGATGCCGATTCTTTTGTTGTGCAGGTTGATATCTATTTGCCCCAACGGCTGCACTGGCCGGCAGTCGATGGATGCCGGGTCTGCCGGATCGTGCCCGGCCATCACCGCTAGCGCGAGGGCTACATCCTGCACCGTCCGGGCGATGATGCCGATGGTGTCTTGGGACTGTGACAACGAGATCGCACCCCGCCGTGAGATGCGACCAAATGTGGGTTTGAAACCGACAACGCCACACAGAGCCGCGGGAATTCTGACTGACCCCCCGGTGTCGCTGCCGATCGCGATGGGTACCGCACCGCTGGCGACGGCTGCGGCCGACCCGCTCGATGATCCACCGGCAATGCGAAGTGGGTTGAAAGGATTGCGCACGTGGCCGTGGTGGCTGTTGAGACCCGTTGCCGAGTAGCCGTAGGGGTCGAGGTTGAGCCGGCCCAGTGTGATTGCGCCTGCACTGTCGAGCTGGTCGAGACATGGTGTGTCGTCGTCTGCTGCTCGCAGCGATGAACGGCTCACACCCAGACCGGCTGGTTTGCCCTTACGCGTGAACATGTCCTTATACGCATAGGGGACCCCGGCTAGCGGTAATGGTTGCGGAATAGCAATTTTCATGACGTGGTCCACCTGAGCTGCCAGTTGACGCGCTCTCTGCTCATCGAGGCAAACGAAACAGTTCGTCGACAGCTGTGCTAGCTGGCTGGCTTCTAGAGCGGACTCGACCACCTCGGTGGCGCTTAGTGATCGGGAGTGCAGGCCGGCGCTGATTTCTACGGCAGTCAATGGTTGTGGGCTCATACGCTCGCCTCACGCCTGAGGAGTTCCCGGAATTGCCCGATCTCCAGCAGGGCCGTTTCGTCTTTGATCATCGAATCCACGGTTGAGCGAACGGATCGGATTGTCGAGCTAATTCGGGCGGCTTCAGAGTCATCGATTGCCACGCCATGCCCTAGCAGGATCGGACGGATGCTAGCGGATCCCGATGCGTCGTAGTCGTTCATGAACGCTCGTCACCTGTGGGCGGACAGACGTGGGTACGGTAGTAATCGGCGATTCCGCCGGGTGTGGTGAACCACACGGATTCTCGTTGGCGCTGTATATGGTCCAGAGCCCGTCGGAAGTGACGCAACCGAAACGGCTGGCCGACGATGAAAGTATGTATCGAGATACCAAGTACCAGAGGCTGTTCCGAGGATTGTTGCAGCATCTCGTCGAATGATGCGACGACCATGTCCGCGAACTTGTCCGCGCTGCCATGGTGCAGGACGACCATCGGTACGTCGTTGACTTCGTGGGGGTAGGGAACGCTCAGAAGTGGACCGGTACGGGTGCTGAGCCATACTGGTTGGTCATCCATCGGCCAATCCAACGTGTATCGAAATCCGCGCTCTGCCAGGAGGTCCTCGGTGACCGCACTCGGATTGGCGCCTGGACTCATCCATCCTTGGGGTGGGTGCCCCTCGTAATCTGTGATCTTTGTGAAGGTTTCATCGATGATGGCTCTTTCGGCATCTTCATTCAGCCCGTTTGGATGGATTGAGTTCGTGTGGCCATGCGCAACGAACTCGGCCCTTTGTCCGCGGAACCGGTTTATTAGTGCCGGAGCATGCTCATAGGTCGCGGTGTTGAGTAGCACAGTCGGCGCAATTCCATACTGGTCGAGAAGGTCTGCGATTCGAAAGCCGCCCACTCTGTTCCCGTACTCTCGCCATGCCCAGTTGTAGGTATTGGGGTGATCGAGTCCGGGAGAGTAGGACAACCCCAACCCATCCTGGTTGTACGAGAAGTGTTCTGCATTTACGGCCACATACACCGCCAGGCGTTTGCCGTCCGGCCAGCAGAAGTCCGGCCGTTCAACTATTGCCGAGTATTCGAAGCGGCCGTGGGCAGGCAGCGCAGACATCATCGTTCTCCGTATGCTTGGGCGATTTGAGCGCGTTCTTGGATCGCGCGTAAATGTGCGGCCATTGCCGCTTTGGCCCCGTCGGCGTCCGCCGCGGCGATCGCGTCAACGATCGCTGCGTGCTCAGCGATAGGCGCGCCCAGCCCGCCCAGCCGTCTGGCTGTCTGGACTGTCTGCTCGAACTGAAGCTCGCGAAGCTGACTGATCAATCGCACGTGCAGCGAATTCCCGGTCATCTCCGCGATCGCAGTGTGAAAGCGGAGGTCGTTGCGCACCCACGTCACGACGTCGGCGTCCTCGCTGTTGGTCGCCGCTAATTCGAGCAGCTGATCCAGCTGAATCGTGCTTCTGCGCTGGGCGGCCAGGCCGGCGCCTGGGACCTCCAGCATCGATCGCACCTCGAAGAACTCGGTTGAGTTCGTCGTACCAAGTAGGGACAACCCTGCGTCGGTACCGGTTGCACTGATAACGAATGTCCCTGCTCCCGAACGGCTCTCGATCATTCCTGCCGCACGCAGCCCGCCGAGGGCTTCGCGGAGCACCGGGCGAGACACGCCGAACGACCGAGCCAACGCGATCTCCCCGGGCAACCGATTTCCCACCGGGAAGTGGCCCGACCGAATCAGCGTGACCAGTTCGTCTCTTACCGCGGTCGCCGACGTCGTCCGAAGAATGGGCCCTGTGGTGACCGGCGATCTGTCCTGCATCTGTCAAACTGTATTACAGCTTTGCGGAGATCGCAAAACTTGCCGCAGCGGCGGCCGCGAACGCATACGCGCTTTCGTCACCGGTGACACATCTCTGTTGCCCCGGATACGCGGCTTAGGTGCTTGCCGATTTCAGGTGAGCGGTGCTGGCGCGGTCACGGTGGTTAAACCCCGATGCTCCGCCGCCGCCGGAGTATCGTTTCGCTCCCTAAATCGCCGGTCCCAGAAGGTCATCCGCGTCGCGAATGATGTAGCCGTAGCCCTGCTCGGCCAGGAAGCGCTGCCGGTGCGCGGCGTATTCGGCGTCCAGGCTGTCGCGGGCCACCACTGAATAGAAGATGGCGCCGCCACCGTCGGCCTTCGGGCGCAGTAGCCGCCCCAGTCGTTGCGCCTCCTCCTGGCGCGAACCGAACGTGCCCGAAACCTGCACCGCCACAGATGCTTCGGGTAAGTCGATGGAGAAGTTGGCGACTTTGGACACGACCAGCGTCGATATCTCGCCGGTGCGGAATGCGTCGAACAATGCCTCACGTTCCTTGGTTTTGGTGGACCCCTGGATCACCGGGGCGTTCAGCTCGGTGCCGAGCTCGTCGAGCTGATCCAGGTAGGCGCCGATCACCAGGGTCTGCTCGCCGGGGTGTTTGTCCAGAATCGACTTGACCACAGCGATTTTGGTGTGCACGGTCGAGCAGAGCTTGTAGCGCTCTTCGGGTTCGGCGGTGGCGTACATCATGCGCTCGTTGTCGGTCATGGTGACCCGGACTTCGACGCACTCCGCCGGTGCGATCCAGCCCTGCGCCTCGATGTCCTTCCAGGGAGCGTCATAGCGTTTCGGGCCGATCAGGGCGAACACGTCGCCCTCGCGGCCGTCTTCGCGGATCAACGTTGCGGTCAGGCCAAGCCGTCGCTTCGATTGCAGGTCGGCGGTCATCCGGAACACCGGTGCCGGCAACAAGTGCACCTCGTCGTAGATGATCAGCCCCCAGTCGCGGCTGTCGAAGAGTTCCAGATGGCGGTATTCGCCTTTACTGCGGCGGGTGATCATCTGGTAGGTCGAGATGGTGACGGGCCGGATTTCCTTGCGTTCGCCGGAGTATTCGCCGATTTCCTCCTCGCTCAGCGAGGTGCGCGCGATGAGTTCGCGTTTCCATTGCCGGGCAGCCACGATGTTGGTGACCAAGATCAGCGTCGTCGCACTGGCTTTCGCCATCGCCGCCGCGCCGACCAGCGTCTTGCCGGCACCGCACGGAAGTACCACCACCCCGGAGCCGCCGGCCCAAAACGAGTCCGTGGCCAGCCGCTGATAATCGCGTAGCTCCCAGTCATGCAGTTCCAGGTTGATCGGATGCGCCTCGCCATCGACATAGCCCGCGAGATCCTCCGCGGGCCAACCGATCTTGAGCAGCATCTGCTTGACGCGGCCGCGCTCACTGCCGTGGACGATGACGGTGTCGTCGTCGATCCGGGCACCCAGCATCGGCGCGATCTTCTTGTTGCGCAGTACCTCCTCGAGCACCGCACGGTCCAGGCTCACCAGGGTCAGGCCATGCGCCGGGTGCTTGACCAGTTGCAGCCGGCCGTACCGGGCCATCGTGTCGACGATGTCGACCAGCAACGGCTGCGGCACGGCGTAAAGGGAGAAATTGACCAGGGCATCGACGACCTGCTCGGCGTCGTGGCCGGCGGCGCGGGCGTTCCACAGCGCCAGGGGAGTGATGCGATAGGTGTGCACGTGTTCGGGTGCGCGCTCGAGCTCGGCGAACGGCGCGATGGCGGCGCGCGCGGCGTCGGCCTGCTCGTGGTCCACTTCCAGCAGCACCGTCTTGTCGGACTGCACGATCAATGGTCCGTCGGTCATGTCATCCATTATCGGTTGTCGGCCGACACCACCGACGTGATGCGGTGGATAGCGAAGTCACGCAGCCGTCCCAACGCCGAATCGAAGGCCACCAACTGTCCGCCTCGTATGGTGATCGGCGACACCATCCGCTGGCTGGCGACCCCCGCGGCGTCAAGGTAACCGATCACCAGTGTGTCTTGATTCTTTGCCGCCTCGGCCAGCAGCGACATCGCCACCGCCGGGTCGACGCGACTGTTTCCGAACGGCGCGGTGGTCACCTTGCGAAGCACCGAAACGACCGCGTTCAGTGTCTCGTTGTTCGGCCGCGGCGACGTGCGGTAGGGCCGACGTTGCTGCGGCGTGGGCACCCGAGCCCGCCGCGGGCGGACGTCGACGATGGCGCCGGTGGAATCTTCGGCGGCCGGGGCGAAGCCCGCGGCCCGAAGCACCGCGAGCATCTCGGCGATCGGCGCGGGGGACACCGCCACCGTTGGGGCCAGGGCCCGCAGCTGCAGATCCTCACCCGCCGCCACGGCCTGGGCCAGCAAGGCCGGGTCCTCGCAGCGCACGAACGACGCGGCCATGCCGATGCGCAGCTGGCCGTGCCGGCGGGCGACGTCGTCGATGAGATATGTAAGTCCTTGCGGCACCGGTGTTTTGGAGTGATCAGCGAAAAATGTGTGCATCCAGTCGCGGGTTTTGCCCACGTCGAGTGCGTGCCGGATCGACTGCTCGCTGATGCGGTACACCATCGCCGCGCCGGCTGATTCGACGTTGGCCACCATCGCCAGTTCGTCGGCGAGATCGCGGTGCAGCGGCCCGGGCACCACAACGGTCAGGTCGGCCTGCATCAAGAAGTGGTCGATCGGTTTGGGCAGTGCCCGCGCCATCGCGTCCACCGTGACTGAGAAGTCGACGGTTTCGGTCAGCAGCGCGCGGCCGGGAGTGCTGATCGCCCCGCGGCCCACCAGACCCATCGCGTGGCCCTCGGCCAGCAGATCGGCCACGGGTCCCGGCTGCAGACGCCTGGTCCAGCGCGGGCGCCGCCAGATCAGCGCCGCCGACGCCGTGGCCGCGTTCACTCCGGCGCCGGTGGGCAGATCGGCGAGCGTGCCCAGCAGCAGGCGCCGATCCAGCGGAGCCGCCGTCGAGTACAGCGATTCGGACAGGGCCGCATACGGTTTGCCGTCCGGGCCGCGGCCGCCGATCAGCGCCGGGCGGCCCGGAAGGTCAAGCCAGGCGCTGGCCAGTTGGTGCCACCGTTCGGCCGCGGACATCGCGGCGAAGCGGTCGGCGGCCACCGTCGGCGCCCAGTACAGGCCGTCGCCGTTTTCCGGTTCCGGATCGGGCGTGCCGCTGGCGATCAACCCGGCGGCGGCCGCGACTTCGAGGACCAGACCCAGTCGCTGATCGTCAATGCCGGTCGCTTTGGCCAGCCGCTTGACTTCGCGAACTCCCAGACCGCCGCTGCGCAGCTCGGAAACCGGTGTGGTGCCGAGGCTTTCCAGCAGCACGTCGAATTCCCGCAGCAGGTCGATGACGGCCCCGGCCGCCGCGGCGTCCACGTCGCTGGACGTGGTGGTGGACACCACCGGGTCGGGTGCGGTCAGCTGCATCGGGCCCGGCTGCTCGCCGCGCAGCACCTGCGCGACATGGCGGGGCAAGATCACCGTCTCGGCGTCGACCCGTCGCAGCAGCCCCATCGCCAGCAGCTGCGGCACCGGCCGATCCGTGGGGGCGCCGGGCGCGGCGTCGCGGGTACGCCCCATCGGAGACCCTTCGAGCAGCTTGTCCAGGACCTCCTGCTGCGCCTGGTTGAGGCCGTCGATCAGCTCCGAAATCTGTTCGCCGGTGCGCGACGTGTCCTCGAGCGTCACCTGGCCCGGATGCCAGGGCAACGCCATGCCGGCGTCGGCGGCCAACCGCATCGCGGTATCGCCCCACACCAGCGCGCGCCGGCGTAGGTCGTTCAACGCGTCGATCACGTCGGCCTGCGGGGCCCGGTCGTCGATCAGCGCCAGCAGCTTCGCCGTCGGCACCCCAGCGGTGTCGGCGTGCAGCACCAGCAGTGCGTCGAGTATGGCCAGCCGCAGGAAGTCGAGCTCGTCGGTGGCAGCCTTGACCGACTGTCGAGCCCCGGCACGTGCGGCCAGGGCCGCGATGCTGCCGGGTGGTGGCTGGGCAAGGTCTGGCCGTAGTTCCAGTAGTCGGATCAGCCGCTCGTCGGGCAAGTCGGCCAGCCAGGACCCCAGCGGGATATCCGGGGTGTTGTCGGTCATCGCTGACCAGCGTAAAGCAGCTCGCGGATCGCGAGGCGGCGGCGACGACGCATCGCAGGTACTGCCGGTCGGCCGGGACGGGCCGCGCATTCCGACTAGCGTCACGCGCGGCTGCGCGACCTGTCAGAATGGACGGCGTGGCTGACATTGCTGAGGGCAAGGCGGGTAAATCCAAGTACGTCGACAACGGCTGGCCGACGACGGACCCCGACGACCATGCGGTAAGCGAGCTGGTGACCGACCGAACAGGTGCACTGTCGCCGTTTGGCGAATTGGTGTTCCCGGTGGAATCCGATCATCTGCCCTACGTCCACCCGGTCACGGTCATCAACCGGTAGGTAGCACCGGGATGGCTGGAGCATCCGGGGCGTCCAGGCCTGCGAAGGCCTTGCAGTCCGAGGAATCCCGCCCGGACGCACTGTCGCACCTCGACGAACGGGGAGCGGCACACATGGTCGACGTCACCGAAAAGGGAGCCACCAAGCGCACCGCCGTCGCCGCGGGTTCTTTGCGGACCTCCGCGCAAGTGGTGGCGCTGATCTCCAGCGGCGGGCTGCCCAAGGGCGATGCCCTGGCCACTGCCCGGGTGGCGGGCATTCTGGCGGCCAAGCGCACCAGTGACCTGATTCCGCTGTGTCACCAGCTCGCGCTCACCGGAGTCGACGTGAATTTCACCGTTGGTGAGTCGGATATCGAGATCGTCGCGACGGTACGCAGCACCGACCGCACGGGCGTGGAGATGGAGGCGCTGACGGCCGTCAGCGTGGCCGCGCTTACGCTTTACGACATGATCAAGGCGGTTGACCCGGCGGCCCGTATCGATGACATCCGTGTGCTCCGCAAGGAGGGTGGCAAGACCGGAAATTGGGTGCGGTCATGAGTCCTCGATCCGCGCGCATCATTGTCGCCTCGACTCGGGCCTCAGGCGGTGTTTACACCGACAAGTGCGGGCCAATCATTGCTGAATGGCTTGAGCAGCATGGATTTTCGGCTGCAGACCCGGAAGTGGTCGCCGACGGGAACCCGGTTGGCGAGGCACTGCGCGGTGCACTCGACGACGATGTCGACGTCATCCTCACGACCGGTGGCACGGGTATCTCGCCCACCGACACCACCCCGGATCAGACTGTGGCTGTGGTGGACTACATGATTCCCGGCTTGGCCGATGCGATTCGCCACTCCGGACTCCCCAAAGTGCCGACCTCGGTGCTGTCGCGCGGTGTGTGCGGTGTGGCCGGTGCGACCTTGATCGTCAACCTCCCGGGATCGCCCGGCGGCGTACGCGATGGGCTGGGGGTGCTTGCCGACGTGCTCGACCATGCCCTCGATCAGATCGCCGGCAAAGACCACGAGCGATGACCATCGTCCTGCGGGCCGCGATGACCGAGCAGCCGATTTCTTTGGACCAGCATGAAGAGCTGGTAGGCCATCGCTCGGCCGGGGCCATCGTCGGGTTCGTCGGCATGATTCGCGACCACGACGAGGGACGCCGGGTGGTGCGGCTGGAGTACTCCGCGCATCCGTCGGCCGCCCAGGTGATAGCGGAGGTGGTGGCCGAGGTCGCCGAGGCATCCGGCGGCGTGCGCGCGGTCGCCGAGGCATCCGGCGGCGTGCGCGCGGTCGCGGCCAGCCACCGGATTGGCGCGCTGCAGATCGGAGAGGCAGCACTGGTGGTCGCGGTCGCCGCCGACCATCGACAAGCGGCATTCACCACCTGCTCCCAGCTGGTCGACACCATCAAGGCGCGGTTACCGGTGTGGAAGCACCAGTTCTTCGACGACGGAACCGAGGAATGGGTGGGTTCGGCTTAGCGCCAAATCCGATCCAGCGTCAGTGTGGTCAGTTGGCGGGAGCCGACAGCGCCAGCGCGTCCAATGCATCGTTGCCGTTGACGTCCTCGCCGCGGATCGCGTCCCACACTTTCTGGGTGTAGCCGACCCCGGCGACCTGCTGCGGTGCGGAAGGCGCCCCGTTGGCGTCGCCCGGAGCCGGGGGCACATCGGCGGGCGCGGGCGGCATGGCGTCTGCCGGAGGTGGTGCGTCCGCGGGCGGGGCCGGCGGAACGGCGTCTGCCGGAGGTGGTGCGTCCGCGGGCGGGGCCGGCGGAACGGCGTCTGCCGGAGGTGGTGCGTCCGCGGACGCACCACCTC
>NZ_BFCH01000029.1 GCF_003112775.1 Mycobacterium montefiorense
GCGCCTTACTGGTCTGGCTGGCCGTGATCTGTGGGTCATTGATGTTGAGGACCCGGCGATCACGACCCAACCCACCACCGCAGTCACGGCGCCCGATCCTGACGATATTGCGTACATCATTTACACCTCGGGCACTACCGGCACCCCCAAAGGTGTTGGGATTGCGCACCGCAACGTCACCGACCTGATCGACTCGCTGGATACCAGACTCCCGCGTGAGGGTGTGTGGTCGCAGTGGCATTCCTATAGCTTCGACGTTTCGGTGTGGGAGATCTGGGGTGCCTTGCTGCGTGGTGGGCGGGTAGTCGTTGTACCCGAAGACGTGGTGAGTTCACCGCAGGATTTCCACGCTCTGTTGGTGGCCGAGCAGGTCACGGTGTTGAGTCAGACACCGTCGGCGGTCGCGGCGTTGTCGGCGCAGGGTTTGGAATCGGTGGCGTTGGTGATCGCTGGTGAAGCCTGCCCGCCTGAGGTGGTGGATCGGTGGGCGCCTGGCCGGGTGATGGTCAACGCCTATGGCCCGAC
>NZ_BFCH01000030.1 GCF_003112775.1 Mycobacterium montefiorense
ACCGCGCTGCCCCAACACCATCGGTTCAGACGGACCCACCAACGTGGGAGTCTCAAAACCGGCCAGGACCTCACTCCACGCCGCCCGGGCACTATCGAGATCCCGCTGAGCCAACCACGTCACAAACCTGCGATACGGCGTCGGCGCAGCCAACCGCTGCCCGTAATAACTAGCGAAGATCTCTTGCAACAAGATCGGCAACGACCAGCCATCCAACACGATGTGATGATTAGTCAACACAAACCGGTACCGATCTTGTGCCGTGCAGATCAACGCCACCCGAGAAGCCGGCTGGCCACCAAGCTCGCACACCGCGCCACGCTCGACAGCACACACCTGCTCGATCTGCACCTCAACATCACCAGCATCGCAACCCGTGAGGTCGATATACCGCCACCCCGCCACAGGATCCGCCGAAATCACCTGCACCGGCTGATCAAACTGCTGGCTAAACCGCGCCACCAAATGAGGATGCCGACCCACCACCACCTGGACCGCATCACGCAGCCGACACTCATCAAGCGCACCACGTAACGCGATATCCAACTGCACCGCATACACATCACCGCGATCCACCACATCACCGCGATCCACCACATCACCGTGATCCGCCTTGGCGACACCAGCATGAAAAAGCAGCCCCTGCTGCAACGCAGTCAACGGCAACACATCAGCCACCACACCCTGGGACGCCAACTCAGCAATCTGATGCTGAACAAGACGCGCCGGCACAATATCGGACGGCGTCAACCCACCCCCACCACCACGAACACACGCACACATCCCCGCCAACGCCTCAAACCACGACACACTGAGCCGACCAACCTGGGCCTCATCGACCACCGAACGCGCCCACATCCAGTTCGCACTCAACTCAGGGCCAGCCACCGTGTCGACAGTGACCGCATTAAGTTCCACCGTGTGCATCAACGGCATCGGCACCGCCCCAGTAACACCCACCGACGACGCACCCTGCTGACTGAAAAGCCATAAATCATCCGACAACTCACCCGCGGCGCCCGCACCCACACGCCCCAAATAGTTAAACCCGATCACCGGATCTGGCCCGGACAAATCCACCTCAGGGTTCAAATACCGCAACA
>NZ_BFCH01000031.1 GCF_003112775.1 Mycobacterium montefiorense
TGCGCACTGCGGTGGCGGCCGACCTGCGGCGACGGCTCGACTCGTATAGTCGGCTGAGGCCGGGTCTGGACAGGAGGACATGTGGCAGGTCGACCACTTCAACGTTTCGAAGTCGTAACCACCCAGCAGATCGCACCGCACATGGTGCGGGTGACCTGTTCTTCCAGCTGGTCTCAATCCGGTATGAGAAATCCTCGATCATCTTGACCTCCAATCTGCCGTTCTCTCGCTGGGGCTAAGTGTTTGGCGAAGCCACCGTCGCCTCGGCGATGATCGACCATTTAGTGCACCACGCCGACGTCATCGCTCTCAATGGCAGCTTCCGCACGAAAAGCACCACGATCGAGACACTGCCTTCCGTCGAGGTGGATCGTCAGGGAGACTCAACCCCGTAAGCACACCTGCTTACTTTTCGACCGGGGCAGGCTACTCAGAATCCAACCGGAACCGACACATGGGCGTTCCGATGGGTCAAGAGTCTGATCTTTACCTTGATCGAAGCCAGAGATCGCTTCGACGGATAGTTTTAGACCATTCTTTTCGTCCTACCGCGTGCTTGGCAGGTCCGGCACTGGATGCGCCAACCGAGGAAATTGAACCCATCATCGATATGGGTCAGGTGGGTCTTGTTTTTCGAGAGACGCAAGCCCGTCGGAGGCAGCACTGTGGCCATCTCACTGAACAGCGCTTCAACCTGGGCGCGGGTCCGCGGACGGGGACGGGGAAGTCATCGGCATTGCGAATAAGTTTCATCGCCGTGCCCCAGGCCCAGCTTTCGCGGCCTCGGATCACTACGGACTCTTCGTTTCGGCCGCCGGTCTCAGTTGGCGACGGATCTCCCCACCTGATCCGAGCCGGTTGCCCGGGACTAGGAGGGGCCCACGGTAGGTTCCCGCGTTCACTGTTGACCGTTCAACGGGATCGGCGTCGAGCTATGCCCCTGCAGTATCGCCGTGGTTGCGTCGCGCTTTCACCATGGCCTCCCAGGCCGACGACATTCTCCGATCCGTGAGTTCCCCACCTGGACAACTACATCCGTCTACACGGGACGCGGTGACTTCAGTCAGGTGGGTACGCGGTGCGACCCAGCCAATGTCCGCCGGGTTTCGGACTGGTGGGTGCGCTTGAGGGGCGTTCAGAGGCTGATGCCTCACTTATGCCTTTCCGTGGTGCTAGCCGAGCCCGCACCATCTGGTAGTCCTGTTGCGTCTCATCGGTGTCAGGGATGCCGCCAACCCTCACCCCCGTCCCGGGGAGCAGGCTGCCCTCAGCTTCAACCCGCTGCTACGACAGCGGGAACCGTAGTGGTCTCTTACCTCTGCTCGGCCAGACAGCGCCTCGAGGCGCTCAATATCAGTGACCCATGCGACTCCCGATGATCACTTTGCCCTCCACTCTCACAACCGTGGACCAACAACACAGGGACAGCTCTATCCATATTGCGGACACGGCCACTCACCCCGAAGGGGTGTATGACGCCCAGAGATCCAGCCTGGGGTCCAGCCCCGAGTTTTGACCAGTAATCACCCAGAAGCCCAGGTGGCCAATAGGTTTCGGCCACTAGCTCTTTACAAACTATTCACCCTCAGGCCCGGTAGCGGGAAATTGCGTATTGACGATCTATCGCATCACATAATACTGTATACTGTGTCCCATACAAACGGTAGTAGTGTATAGATTACAAACGGTAGTAGTGTATAGATTACAAACGGTAGTAGTGTATAGATACTAGGCAATCGCATGCGATCTTGTTCTAGCACGCGCAGGGGTTGCCCAGACCAATGAGGGAGTACTGTTGAGTCTCAACCCTTTTGATGACGAGAAGGGCAGCTTTCTCGTCTTAGTCAACGATGAAGAGCAACACAGCCTGTGGCCGGCGTTCGCTTCTGTACCAGCGGGTTGGCGAGTCGTCTACGGCGAGGCGGATCGTGTCGCGTGTCTGGACTACATCGAACAGAACTGGCCTGACATACGGCCGAGAAGTTTGCGCGAGAGGTTGGCAAGTGCGCAGCCTGACGGAGGGCTTGCGCAGTAAAAGATTGACTCAATGTGAAGCTACAGCCGGTCAACCGAGCAACCGAGGGCACAAGTCCAGTTTGTTTTAGGGCGTGGTCGACGGGGGTTTTGCCAAGGTTGGTAGCGCATGTCTGATGTTGTGCGATAAGCCATCTCAACGAAGGCGACGTTGAGATTCTAGCGTGACGGGTTAGATTAGGGGCTGCTTTCTCATGCTAAATTTCGGTGCGCAATCGGATGTGCTGGGTTCGTTGACTGCTGCGCAGTGGTCGATGTTTGCTGCTCAACAACTGAGGCCAGAGGCGCCTTATAACTTTGCCGGTTCTTTGATGATCGATCACTTTGTCGACAGCGAGAGGCTTTCGGTTGCCTACCGAGCTGCGGCGACGCGGTTCGGCACGCCTTGTGCGCGGTTGGCCTTGCGGGACGGCGAACCGGTCTTTGTGGTGGACCGTTCAGTTCCGGAAACCGTGCGGTGCATTGATCTGCGCGCTGAGTGTGATCCCGTAGCTGCTGCTCATCAGTGGATGAACAATGACTGCCGCCAACCCCTTGATCTGTTCCGTGACCGACTTACCGAGTTCGCGCTGTTGCGGATCACCGACAATCTATCGTGCTTCTACCTGCGTGCGCACCACGTGCTGTGTGACGGGTACGGCGCCAGTAACTTTGTCCGGCATATTGCGGCTGTTTACTCGGGATCAGTCGAGGCCACCCCTGTCGATGTCACCGATGAAGTCGACTTTTCCGAGTTCGCTTTGATC
>NZ_BFCH01000032.1 GCF_003112775.1 Mycobacterium montefiorense
GGGCCGACCACGCCGGGGGCGTGCTGTCCGGCGGCCAGGGCGCGACGACCGTCTATGGCGTGGGTGCGGTCGCGGGCGACGACGGTGGCGAACTTGGCTTGGCGGGCCCGGTGATGGTTGAAGGTGTGCGCGACATCGGCCAACCCCACCTGAGACCCGGCGCCTTGCATCCAGTCGGCCAGCACCGACGCCGTCACCGCCACCCGCTGCGCCGTCTTACCCGACACCACCAACGTCGACACCCCCGGCTCGGGCAGTGCCCGACGACGCGGCGCGACGTCTTGGCCCTGTTCGATCACCACGTGCGCGTTGGTGCCGCCGAATCCGAACGACGACACCCCGGCCCGGCGCGGACGTCCCGTCTCGGGCCAAGCGGTCTGTGTGTCAACAACTTTCATCCGTAGGTTGGCAAAGGGGATATGTGGATTCGGGCTTTCGAAGCGCTGATTCGGCGGAATCTCGCCGCGCTGTAACGCCATCACGGCTTTGATGACGCCGGCGATGCCGGCTGCCGCCTCGGTGTGTCCCAGGTTCGTCTTCAGCGCGCCGATCAGCAGCGGCGAGTGCTCGGGACGACCACGACCCAGCACCGCACCCAGAGCGCGAGCTTCGATCGGATCGCCCAACAACGTTCCGGTGCCGTGTGTTTCGACATAGTCGACCATGCCGGGCTGCATTCCCGCGTTGGTGTAGGCGGCACGCAGCACCGCCATCTGGGCCGCCGGGTTGGGAGCCATCAACCCGTTCGAGCGGCCGTCCTGGTTGACGGCCGAGCCGCAGATCACCGCCAGCACCCGATCGCCGTCACGCTGGGCATCGGTCAACCGCTTGAGCACCACCACCCCGGCACCCTCACCACGCACAAAACCGTCCGCCGCCGCGTCGAACGCGCGGCATCTACCGGTTGGCGAGAGCGCGCCGACTTGGTCGAAACCGCGGAATACCGCCGGCGTCAACAGCAGGTTCACCCCCGCGGCAATGGCCAGATGGGAATCCTGGGTGCGCAGGCTCTGGCAGGCCAGGTGGATGGCCACCAAAGAGGACGAGCAGGCGGTGTCCACCGCGACCGACGGGCCGCGCAGGTCAAGGAAGTATGAGAGACGGTTAGCGATGATGCTCATCGCGCCGCCGGTGTTGTTCCATCCGTCGACCTGGCACAGATCGTTGGACGCGATCACGCCGTATTCACTCAGGCATGCCCCGGCGAATACCCCGGTCTGCGAACGGCGCAGCGAGCTCGGCGGTATTCCGGCATGCTCCAACGCTTCCCACGCCACCTCCAGCAGCAGGCGCTGCTGGGGGTCCATCTTGTCGGCTTCGCTGGGGGATATCTCGAAAAACTCGGCATCGAACGCGTCGATGTCGGGCAAAAACGATCCCCACCGCGTTGTGCGGGCCAGCGTCGCCGCTACCTCAGGCGAGCCGCTCTCGAATGGCTGCCACCGCTCGGGCGGCACTTCCCCGATCGTGCAACCGCGCTCAACCAATAACTCCCACAACGCTTCCGGGCCCGTTATCCCGCCGGGGAAGCGGCACCCCATCCCTACGACGGCGATCGGCTCGTCCAGGGAGTTGCGCATCGGGCGCTTGGCCCCCGCGTCGGATTCGGGGTCGGATTCGGGCGCGGTGAGGTATGCGGCCAGGGCGTTGATCGTCGGGTGCTCCCAGAATTCGATCGGGGACACCGGCTTCCCCAACAACTCCGACAACTCGCCGGACAGCACGACCGACTCGCGAGAGCTCACGCCAAGGTCGGCCAGGGAGAGGTCAGGGTCGACTTCGTCCGGGGTGCACCCGATGTTGGTCACCAAGTAGTCGACGAGCCAGTGGCGCAAGTCAGCTTCGCCATTGATGCTCGAAGAGGTCATACGCTCACATCCAGCCGCTTGAATCCGTCAGTTTGATAGCGCTCGACGCAGGCCGAGCGCCGGACTTTGCCGCTCGTCGTGATCGGTATCGAACCGGGCGACACCAGAACAAGATCGGCGACCCGAAGACTGTGCGACTTCGAGATCGCCGAGGTGACCTTGCCCTTCACCGAACGAAGCCGCACCAAACCCTCTTCCTCGGACGCCGCTTTGCTCTTGAGCTCGATGATGGCCACCAGTTGCTCGGTGATGTCGTCGGGCACCGAGATCGCCGCGACCCGGCCGCCGGTGATCTCGGTGATCGTCGCCTCGATGTCGTCGGGGTAGTGGTTGCGCCCGTCGACGATGAGCAGGTCTTTGATGCGGCCCATGATGAACAGTTCGCCGTCGGAGATGACGCCCAGATCACCGGTCCGCAGCCACGGCCCCTGGGCGGCGCCCGGCGCGGGATCGGCCAGCTTGGCGTTGAACACCCGCTCGGTCTGTTCCGGCTTGCGCCAATATCCCAGCGTCACGTGGTCGCCCCGGACCCAGATCTCGCCCACCGTCCCCTCGGGGCTCTCAACCATGGTCTCCGGGTTGACGATTCGCACGGACGTGGGGTCAGGCGCACCGTAGCCGATGAGCTCGGTTCCGAGGGTGCCGTCGGTGCAGGGCCGGGCCCGACCGGCGGTCAGGTGTTCGTAGTCGAAACGCACCGTCTTGGGTGCGGAGCCGGGTTCGGCGGCAGCCACAAACAGCGTCGCTTCCGCGAGCCCGTAAGAGGGGCGGATTGCCGTCGGGCTCAGATTGTAGGAAGCGAAACGCTCGTTGAAGCGTTTCACGGTCGCCACGTGGATCCGTTCGCTGCCACTGACGATCCGCTGCACGTTGCCCAGGTCAAGTCCGGCCATGTCGTCGTCCGAGGTCCTTCGCACGGCCAACTCGAAGGCAAAGTTCGGCGCCGCCGAGAAGCAGGGACCATTGGTGGCCAGCATGTTCATCCAGCGCGCCGGGCGAACCAGGAACGACATCGGACTCATCAACACCGCGCTGCGGTCGGTGATCAGCGGCGCGCACAGTCCCAGAATCAGCCCCATGTCGTGATACAGCGGCAGCCACGATGTCAGAGTCAAAGCGGCCGGCAGCTGAGCGGGATCGCCGAAGTACGCGTACATGCTTTGCGTCACGTTGGCGATGACGTTCGTGTGCGAAACGATGACGCCGGCCGGCGTCCGCGTCGACCCCGATGTGTATTGCAGGTATGCCGCGCCGGAAGAATGGTGCCGGCTTGACGACAGTTCGCGGGGGGACTCCAGGTCCAGCAGATCGACCTCGATGACGAACGGGGCGGGTTGCCCGTCATATGCGGTTGCGTATTTCGTCACGTCGCCGACCACGGCGGAAGTAGTGAGAATGGCGACCGGATTAGAATCGCGCAACACCGAGGAAATTCGGTCGTCGTGCACACCGTATTGCGGTGTCGAAAGCGGTACGGCGATGAAGCCGGCCTCGAGTGCACCGAAGAATGCGACGATATATTCCATTCCCTGCGGCGCCAGAATTGCGACTCGGTCTCCGGGTGAACCGCACAGTGCGAGCTCCTCGGCAACAATGCGGGCGCGCTGCGACATTTGCGACCATGTCAAGGCTTCAGCAAACCCCGCGGGGTCCTGCTCGTAGTCGATGTACGTAAATGCCGTCGCGTCAGGCTGCTGGTCAGTCCGCGCCTGCAGCAAAGCAGGTATAGACGCACTGGTTACCGGCATTTCGTTACCTTCCCAACTCGCTGTCGGCGTCACTAAGTGCACGCACCCTGTGTGTTGCGTTGAGCGGCATTGTGGCTCCTAGGAGGAGCCCCCCACACACAGCAGCTGCTGGCGGTAAATCTGGCGCGTTGAGACTAGATGGGCGGGGTCCCCGGTTTCCCCTCCCCGACCACGAGTCTTCTTAAGCTACGTAAGCAATCTAACACGGGGAGGTGATGGGAATTTAGAAATCCACAGATTCATACACAGGACACGGCGTGGGTTGTTGACTAGGCGGGCTACATTTGTCGTGAACGACGTTCTCGCAGGTCATAGCGCTATGTTCAGTAAGTGACTTGTGGTGTTAATGGTGCTGAAGGGGTATCCGGGCAGCACGGGACAACCTAGGTCGGCCGTCCAGCGGGTGACGGAACCGGTCGGTTTTGGCACCAGCGCACCGTTTCGCCGCAGGCCCGCATGCGCCGGCCCAGGGGCCTGCAGACGCGCGAACGCAGCTGGTGCCGGACAGCGCAGGCCGGGGGACGACGCGGCCGCCCTGACGGGGTTGTGCGCGGGCGTTTGCGGCGAACGGACGACCACCTGCGGCCCGTCGGCGGCGGGACCGTGCCGGTCCTCGCCGGCCGGTGCGCCTAGCTAACTCCTGGCGCCTCGATCGAGATTTTCTCCTCGATATTCTTCACCAATTCCGACAAGTTGTTGTTGAGGTAAAAGTGATCCCCAGCAAACACTTGGAGGGAGAATTCGCCCGTGGTGCGATCCGCCCACGCCGTCATGTTTTCCTCGGCCACGATGATGTCGTTATCCGCGACGAAGGTGTGGATCGGACACGACACCGTCACCTCGGGTGCGCGGGTATAGGCGGCAATGGCTCGCACACTTTGCAAGGTGGGCAGAATCGTCGACGCGAATTCGTCATTCGCCAGCATTTCGGGGTTTGTGTCGGTGACCTGGGCGACCACGTTCAGGATGTCGCGATCCGAACCCTGCAGTTCCTTGTAGCGGATATGGCCGGGTGCTGCGCAGGACGACACGAACAGGGCCGCGACCGGATGTCCGGACGATTGGAAGCGCAGGGCCACCTCGAAGGCCAGCAACCCGCCCATGCTGTGGCCGAAGAACACCACCGGACGGTCGGTCGGGGCAGTGGGCGCCATCATGGTGAAGATTTCGTCGGCGAACTCGGGAATGCTCGGCAGTTGGGTGAGGCCGCGGTCGCTGCGTCCGGGATATTGGACGGCTACCCGCTGGATGTCGGTGGAGAACGCCTTCGCGAACGGCACGTAAAAGGTCGCGGAGCCACCGGCGTGCGGAAATATGTAAAGCGTTGCTGCGGGCGGCTTTGCGCCGGTGCTGCCTCGGTCCGTGGGCCCGTTCACCGGCTCAGCGTATCCCGGGGCCATTAGCTGGCCCGTTGCCTCGGCAGATGCGCTTTCTCGTCGGCACGACAACGGCATGCGTCCCGCGCGGGACGAAACACGGAAGTCCTGGAAGAATCGGCATTTGTGGGCTGATCGCCGGCTGTGGCCCGCCTGCGGTGGTTCCGGTCGGGGAATTTGCCCGACACACCGGTGTCGCCACCGCCGTCACAGAGGTAACACCAGGCACACTGGTAACAACAGGAATTGTGCAAGACGCCAGGAGGGTATGGCCGTGTACCGAGTCTTTGAAGCGCTGGATGAATTAGGCGCCATTGTCGAAGAAGCCCGCGGCGTGCCGATGACGGCTGGCTGTGTGGTGCCTCGCGGTGACGTGCTGGAACTGATCGACGACATCAAGGATGCGATCCCCGGCGAGCTGGACGACGCCCAGGATGTGCTGGATGCTCGCGATTCGATGCTTTCCGACGCCAAGTCGCACGCCGAATCCATGGTGTCCTCGGCGACCACTGAGTCGGAGTCGATGCTCAACCACTCTCGCGCGGAGGCTGACCGGCTGCTTTCCGACGCCAAGTCGCAGGCCGACCGGATGGTCAACGAGGCGCGCCAGCACAGCGAGCGGATGGTCGCCGACGCCCGCGAGGAAGCGATGCGTATCGCCACGGCGGCCAAACGCGAGTACGAGGCCAGCGTCGGCCGCGCTCAGGCCGAAGCCGACCGGATGATCGAAAACGGCAACATCTCCTATGAAAAGGCCGTGCAAGAGGGCATCAAGGAGCAGCAGCGCCTGGTCTCGCAGAACGAGGTCGTGCAGGCGGCGAACGCGGAGTCCACCCGGCTGATCGACACCGCGCATGCCGAGGCCGACCGGCTGCGTGGTGAATGCGATATCTACGTGGACAATAAGCTCGCCGAGTTCGAGGAGTTCCTCAACGGCACACTGCGTTCCGTGGGCCGCGGCCGCCACCAACTGCGGACGGCTGCCGGAACGCACGACTACGCGACCCGGTAGGGAAACTGAGCGCGCCGTAAGATTTCGCTATGGCGCGCAAACACAGCACCACTGCGCAGCATCATCCGGCCTCGCCGATGACCGTTGACGTCGCGCGGCTCGGGCGACGCCCGGGATCGATGGTGACATTGCGCAACACCGTGTCCAGTCCGTCGCGTATCGGACTGGACATGATCGCTATCGAGCAGGGCGCGCCGCTCGAGATGGATCTGCGGGTCGAATCGGTGTCGGAAGGCGTGCTGGTCACCGGCACGGTGTCTGGGCCCACCGTCGGCGAGTGCTGCCGGTGCCTGACCGCAGTCAACGGGCGAGTGGAGATTGGGCTGACCGAGCTGTTCGCCTACCCGGACAGCGCCACCGAGGCGACCACCGAGGAAGACGAGGTCGGCCGGGTCGTCGATGACCGCGTCGACCTCGAGCAGGCCATCGTCGATGCCGTCGGACTCGAGCTTCCGTTCACACCGGTATGCCGACCGGATTGCCCGGGGTTGTGCCCGCAATGCGGCATCTTGCTGGCCGATGACCCCAGTCACCACCATGACGCCATCGATCCGCGATGGGCCAAGCTGGTGGACATGATGTCCGACGATTCACCCGCCCTGGACACCGCTCGGGGTGACCAGTGACTTCGCGGCAATCTTTGATCGATGCGCTCGGGGTAGAGCTGCCCGAGGAACTGCTCTCGTTGGCGTTGACGCATCGCAGCTACGCCTACGAGCACGGCGGACTGCCGACCAACGAGCGGCTGGAGTTTCTCGGCGACGCCGTACTGGGTCTGACCGTCACCGACGAGCTCTATCACCGTCATCCCGACCGTTCGGAAGGTGATCTGGCCAAACTGCGTGCCAGCGTCGTCAACACCCACGCGCTCGCCGACGTGGCGCGGCAGTTGTCCGAAGGTGGGCTGGGCAATCACTTGCTGCTGGGGCGGGGCGAGGCGAACACCGGCGGCGCCGACAAGTCGAGCATCCTGGCCGACGGCATGGAGTCGCTGTTGGGCGCGATCTACCTGGCGCACGGCATCGAGACATCGCGCGAGGTGATCCTGCGTTTGTTCGGCGGGCTGCTGGACGCCGCGCCCACGTTGGGCGCCGGGCTGGATTGGAAGACCAGCCTGCAGGAGCTCACCGCGGCGCGCGGCATGGGTGCGCCGTCCTACCTGGTCACTTCCACCGGCCCGGACCACGACAAGGAATTCACCGCGGTGGTGGTCGTGATGGAGACCGAATACGGGTCGGGGATGGGTCGCTCCAAAAAGGAGGCCGAGCAGAAGGCCGCGGCGGCGACCTGGAAAGCGCTGGAGGCGCTGGACCCCGCTGGGAAAACGCCCGCCTAGTGCCCGAGCTGCCCGAAGTCGAGGTGGTGCGCCGCGGCTTGCAGGCCCATATTGTGGGCAAGACGATCACCGCGGTTCGGGTGCACCACCCCCGCGCGGTACGCCGGCACGAAGCCGGGCCCGCCGACCTCACGGCCCGCCTGCTCGGCGCGCGGATCGACGGAACCGATCGCCGCGGCAAATACCTGTGGCTGCTGCTGGACGGCGATACCGCGCTCGTTGTCCACCTCGGCATGAGCGGCCAGATGCTGCTGGGCGAGGTGCCACGCGCCGACCACGTCCGGATCTCCGCATTGCTCGACGACGGCACCGTGCTGAGCTTCGCCGACCAGCGGACCTTCGGGGGGTGGATGCTGGCCGACCTGACGGAATCCGACGGCAGCGTAGTGCCCGAACCCGTCGCTCACCTCGCGCGGGACCCGCTGGACCCCCACTTCGACGCCGACGCGGTGGTGAAAGTGTTGCGGGGCAAGCATTCCGAGATCAAACGCCAGCTGCTGGATCAGCAGGTGGTTTCGGGTATCGGCAATATCTACGCCGATGAAGCGTTGTGGCGGGCCAAAGTTCATGGTGCCCGGCTGGCTGCCACGCTGAGCCGCCGCCAGCTGGGCGCGGTGCTGGACGCCGCCGCGGATGTGATGCGCGACGCGCTGGCCCAGGGTGGGACTTCGTTCGATTCGCTGTACGTCAACGTCAATGGCGAGTCGGGCTACTTCGACCGCTCCCTGGATGCGTATGGGCGCGAAGGCGAAAGCTGCCGGCGGTGCGGCGCGGTGATCCGCCGCGAGAAGTTCATGAACCGATCGTCGTTCTACTGTCCGCGCTGCCAGCCGCGCCCGCGCGGTTAACACTTTCTCGGGGAAAGCTGAGGATAACCTTCCCGTCGTGAGGTTATCCTTACGAGGATGATGACCCGCTGGACATGGGGAGGCTAATGCGCAAGTCGGTGCGGAACGCAGATCGTATATCGGGTTCGCCCACCTTGCTGGCGCAGCTGTCGCCAGGCGAGCGGGCAACCATCGTGGGCGTGGCGCCGGCGGCGTCGGCCGCGGTGGCGGGCCGATTGCGGCAGTTGGGATTTCGGCCGGCCTCCGATGTCGAGGTCATCCGCCGGGCTCCGATGGGCGATCCGACCATCTACCGGGTTCAGGACACCGAACTGTGCCTGCGCCGCCGCGAGGCGCGGCTGATTGAAGTCGCGTCGGGGACTGACGCATGACGTCATGCCACGAAGAAGACGGCT
This sequence comes from Mycobacterium montefiorense, assembly GCF_003112775.1. Classification (GTDB taxonomy): domain Bacteria; phylum Actinomycetota; class Actinomycetes; order Mycobacteriales; family Mycobacteriaceae; genus Mycobacterium; species Mycobacterium montefiorense. The sequence goes on from NZ_BFCH01000032.1 coordinate 8,584, forward strand.
CCGGGGTCGCTGTCGCCGGACTGGCGCGCATCGCGCTGGTGGGCAGTCCCAACGCGGGCAAGACTTCGGTTTTCAACCACTTGACCGGATTGCGCGCCAAGACCGGTAACTACCCGGGCGTCACGGTCGGGCGCACCGTCGGCACCACCAAGGTGGACGGCGTCGAGGTCGCCATTGAGGACCTGCCCGGCACCTACAGCCTCGACCCGATCAGCCCGGACGAGCAGGTGGTGTCCGACCTGCTGGGCGGCGAGGTCTACGGCGACGGCCGCCCCGATGTGATCGTCATCGTCGCCGACGCCACTACGCTGTACCGCTCGATCATCCTGGTGGCCCAGGTGCTGCGGCAGGACCTGCCGTGTCTGTTGGTGCTGACCATGACCGACGAGCTGACCGCGCGGGGCGGCGGCATCTCCGTCGATGCCTTGTCGACGGCGCTCGGCGTCCCGGTGCTCGCCGTCGTCGCCAACCGCGGCGTAGGCATTGACACCCTGCGCGCCCAACTGGTGGCCTTCGGCCGCTGGCAACGGCCCCCGGTGCTCCCGCCGGCCGATGATGCGGCCATCGACGCCTGGGGCCGCTCGGTGCTGAAGGCGGCCGATTACGTTGCCCCCCAACCCGATCGGCGTACCCGACGGATCGACGCGCTGGTGCTGCATCCGCTGTGGGGGACCATCATCTTCTTCGCAGTGATGTTCTGCTTCTTCCAGGTGGTCTTCACCGTCGCCGCGCCGCTGCAGGATCAAGTGGGCGATTGGCTCACCTGGCTCGGCACCCTGGTGAGCAACCACGTCGGCAACTACGTGGTGCGCGGATTGCTCGGCCAGGGGCTGATCGGTGGCGTGGGAACGGTGCTCCAGTTCATCCCGCAGATCGTCTTGCTGTTCTTACTGATCGCGCTGCTCGAGAACGTCGGCTACATGGCGCGCGCCGCATTCCTGATGGATCGGGTGATGGCCGCGACGGGGTTGGAAGGCCGCGCCTTCGTCGCGATGCTCTCGTCGTTCGCATGCGCGATCCCGGGGATCATGGCCACCCGAACACTGCCGTCGTCGAAAGACCGGATCGCCACGATCATCACGGCACCGTTGATGACCTGCTCGGCGCGGCTCCCAGTGTTCACCCTGCTGGTCGGACTGCTGGTGTCGCCGCGCACGCAGTGGGGTGGGCTGAGCGCGCAGGGCATCGCGATGTTCGCACTGTATGTGTGCGGCGGCACCTCGGCGCTGATCGCCGCCTCGGTGTTCAAGTCGACGATCCTGCGCAGCGACATGCTGCCGTTCACGATGGAGCTTCCGCCGTACCGCTTCCCGTCGCCCAAGAACGTGCTGATCACGATGTGGGATTCGGCGAAGATGTTTTTGCGCAAGGCCGGAACGATCATCCTGGGCACCTCCGTGGTGCTGTGGGTGTTGCTCAATCTGCCGGCCCGCGCGTCAGAGACCGCGAACATGTCGCCAACGGATGCCACCGCTTACGTGATGAACCACAGCTACGCCGCCGATGTCGGGAAGGCGATCGGGCCGGTGTTCAAGCCACTCGGATTCGATTGGCACATCAACATTTCGCTGCTCGGATCGTTCTCGGCGCGCGAGGTGTTCGTGTCCACCCTGGGCCAGGTGGCGGCGGCGGAAAGCCCCGACGATCCGCACGAAGCACTGCTCAACTTGAAAGACGATGCGGGCCATAAGGTGTTCACCGCGCCGACGGTCATCGCGCTGATGGCGTACTTCATCTACGCGTTGCAATGCATGTCCACCGTCGCGGTGATGCGCCGCGAAACCAATTCGTGGCGGTGGCCGGTAATCGCCTGGTCCTACATGTTCGTGCTGGCGTGGCTGGCGGCGTTCGCCGCCCGGGCGGTCGCGATGGCGCTGGGCGCATGATTCCGATCCACGCCACCGCCACCGCGAATCCGCGCCAGCTGCGCTGGGTGGTCGCCCCCGAGCAACTACCGGCGCGCGGCACCGTCCGCAACGCCCCGGGCAGGCTGGGCGCCTTGCTGGACGCCCACGCGATCGACGAGGTCGTGGTGGGCGCCGGCGGCATCCTGATCACGATCGGTGCCGGCGGCGATTGGCGTGAGCTGGGCGACGATATCCGCGAGGCGCTCGGCGCGGCGCTGCTGGACTCGGCGGGTTGGACGATCGACGAAACATCGTTTCCCGCAAGCAAATTGGAAACGGTCGTTGAGGAACTGCTGGCCGGGCCGGTGGGTGCACTGGCCGCCTCGCATGGCGGATCGATCGAGCTGGTTTCGGTGGTGGGCCACCACGTGACGGTTCGGATGGTGGGTGCCTGCGATGGATGTCCGGGTGCGTCCTCCACACTGCGCGAGGCGCTCGAGCGTGAGTTGCGACGGCGGGTCGATGAGCAGGTCGTGGTCGCCTCATCCGAAAACGATTCGGCCTCACTGTCTTTGGGAAAGAAGCTGCTGTCGTTGATAGTCCGTTGAGGGCGTTGTCGTCGTCCCCGGTAGAAATGAGTGATGACGGAACTGTGGGTCGAACGCACCGGGACGCGCCGCTACACCGGCCATAGCTCAAGGGGAGCGCAGGTCCTGGTCGGGTCCGAGGACGTCGAGGGCGTGTTCACCCCCGGCGAACTGCTCAAGATCGCGTTGGCTGCCTGCAGCGGGATGTCCAGCGACCAGCCGCTGGCCCGTCGGCTCGGCGACGACTACCGGGCAGTGGTCCGGGTTTCCGGCGACGCCGACCGCGCCGAAGAGGTCTATCCGCTGCTCTCTGAGACGCTGGAGCTCGACCTGTCTGGATTGTCCGTCGACGAAACCGAACGCCTGGCCGTGGTCGTCAACCGGGCGATCGACCTGGTCTGCACGGTCGGGCGCACCCTCAAGTCGGGCACCACGGTCAAGTTCGAGATCGCGTCCGAAGCCAACAATGCCGGGTCCTGACGTCGCACTCACCGCCTGGGTGCAAGGGATGGTTCAGGGCGTGGGTTTTCGCTGGTGGACCCGTTGCCGCGCGCTGGAGCTCGGCCTCACCGGCTACGCGGCCAACCAGGCCGACGGCCGCGTCCTGGTCGTCGCGCACGGCCCCCGGGAGGCGGGCGAGAAATTGCTGCAGCTGCTGCAAGGCGGCCATTCGTGGCCCGCGCAGCCCGGCCGCGTCGACAAGGTTGTCGCCGAATGGTCGCGGCCGCAGGAGCAGTTCGAGGGATTCGTCGAGCGCTAGGCCACTCGGCGAATCAAACGCACGATGCCGTCGTTTTCGGTGACTGAAGTGGCCACTGTGGCCAGTGCGTCAGACTGTGAACAACAGGTGTATTTCAGGCGAGCCGACACCCCTTGGTGACCGTGCCTCCGGCAATTTGGGCGGTAGTCTGGCTCGCCGTGTACCTCAAGAGTCTGACGCTGAAGGGCTTCAAGTCCTTCGCGTCGCCGACGACTCTGCGCTTCGAACCCGGTATAACCGCCGTCGTCGGGCCCAACGGCTCCGGCAAGTCCAACGTGGTCGACGCCCTGGCCTGGGTGATGGGGGAGCAGGGCGCCAAGACGCTGCGCGGCGGAAAGATGGAAGACGTCATCTTCGCCGGCACCTCGTCGCGCGCGCCGCTGGGCCGCGCCGAAGTCACCGTCACGATCGACAACTCCGACAACGCGCTGCCGATCGAGTACAACGAAGTGTCGATCACGCGGCGGATGTTCCGCGACGGCGCCAGCGAATACGAAATCAACGGCACCGGTTGCCGTTTGATGGATGTCCAGGAGCTGCTGAGCGACTCCGGCATCGGCCGCGAGATGCACGTGATTGTGGGCCAGGGCAAGCTCGACGAGATCTTGCAGTCGCGTCCCGAGGATCGTCGTGCCTTCATCGAAGAAGCCGCTGGTGTGCTCAAGCACCGCAAGCGCAAGGAAAAAGCCCTGCGCAAGCTCGACGCGATGCAGGCCAACCTGGCCCGGCTTACTGACCTGACCACCGAGTTGCGCCGCCAACTCAAACCGTTGGGCCGCCAAGCCGAGGTGGCTCGTCGCGCCCAGACCATCCAGGCCGACCTGCGTGACGCGAAGCTGCGGCTGGCCGCCGACGACATGGTCAACCGTCAGGTGCAGCGGGACGCGATCCTGGAGGCCGAGGCCACCATGCGCCGCGAGCACGACGTCGCCGCCAGCCGGCTGGCGGTGGCGTCCAACGAGCTGACCGCACACGAGACCGCGCTGGCCGAGCTGTCGGTGCGAGCCGAGTCGGTCCAGCACACCTGGTTCGGGCTGTCCGCCCTGGCGGAACGGGTGAGCGCCACGGTGCGCATCGCCAGCGAACGCGCTCAGCACCTCGACCTCGAGCCGGTCGCGACCAGCGACACCGACCCGGATGCGCTGGACGCCGAAGCCGACAGAGTCGCGGCCGCTGAGCGGCAGCTGCTGGCGGAGCTGGCCGCCGCCGGGACCCGGCTGGAGGCCGCCCGCGCCGAATTGTCCGAGCGCGAGCGCGAGGCCACCGAGGCCGACCGTGCGCATCTGGCCGCCGTCCGGGCTGAGGCGGACCGCCGTGAAGGCCTGGCCCGGCTGGCTGGTCAGGTCGAGACCATGCGGGCCCGGGTCGAATCGATCGACGACAGCGTCGCCCGGCTGTCCGAGCGAATCGAACAGGGCGCGGTGCGCGCTCAGCAGACCCGGGCGGAGTTCGAGACCGTGCAGGCCCGCGTCGGCGAACTCGATCAGGGCGAGGTGGGCCTGGACGAACACCACGAGCGCACAGTGGCCGCGATGCGAGCGGCCGACGAACGTGTCGTCGAGTTGCAGGCCGGCGAGCGCGAAGCTGAGCGCCGGGTGGCTTCGCTGCGAGCCCGCATCGATGCCCTCTCGGTGGGCCTCGAGCGCAAGGACGGCGCCGCGTGGCTCACGCAAAACCACAGCGGACCAGGACTTTTCGGGCCAATCGCGAAATTGGTCAAGGTCCGCTCGGGGTATGAGGCGGCGCTGGCCGCGGTGCTCGGGTCGGCGGCCGACGCGCTGGCCGCCGAAAGCTTCGGCGCGGCCCGTTCGGCGGTCGCCGCGCTCAAGCAAGCCGACGGAGGCCGTGCGGCCCTGGTGCTGGGTGACTGGCCCGCCGATCAGCCCGCATCGGGCGCGCCGCTGCCCGACGGGGCTCTCTGGGCGCTCGACCTGGTCGACGCCCCGCCGCGGTTGCGCGGCGCGATGGCCGCCATGCTGTCCGCCGTCGCGGTGGTCAACGACCTGGGCGCGGCGCTGGATCTGGTGGCCAGCCGCCCGCAGCTGCGGGCGGTCACGCTCGACGGTGACCTGGTCGGCCGCGGCTGGGTGAGCGGCGGTTCGGACCGCAAGCCCTCGACGCTGGAGCTCACCTCGGAGATCGACAAGGCCGGCACCGAGCTGGCCGCCGCCGAGTCGCAGGTGGCGCAACTGTCCGCGGCCTTGTCCGGCGCATTGACCGAGCAGCGGGGCCGTCAGGACTCCGCCGAGCAGGCGCTGGCCGCGCTCAACGAATCCGACACCGCGATCTCGGCGATGTACGAGCAGCTGGGCCGCCTCGGACAGGACGCCCGGACCGCCGAGGACGAGTGGAACCGGCTGCTGCGCCAGCGCGAGGAGCTGGAGGCCGGTCGCGCCCAGACCGTCGAAGAGGTCACCGGACTCGAAACGCGGCTGCGCAACGCCCAGGAGAGCCAGCTCGCGCCCGCGGAAGAACCCGTCGATCGTCAGCGCATCGCCGCCGCGGCCGACACCGCCCGCGGCGTCGAGGTGGAGGCCCGGCTCGCGGTGCGGACCGCCGAGGAACGAGCCAATGCCGTTCGCGGCCGGGCGGATTCGCTGCGCCGCGCGGCCGCCGCCGAGCGCGAGGCACGGGTGCGGGCCCAACAGGCACATGCCGCGCGACTGCGGGCGGCCGCGGTGGCCGCGGCGGTGGCCGACTCGGGTCGGCTGCTGGCGACACGGTTGAACGGGGTGGTCGCAGCGGCATCGCAAATCCGCGACGCGATGGTCGCCGAACGCGAGGCGCGCTCGACCGCGATGACGGCGGTGCGCGAGGAGGTGCACACACTGGGTGCCCGGGTGGCCAAACTGACCGACTCGCTGCACCGCGACGAGGTGGCCAACGCGCAGGCGGCGCTGCGCATCGAGCAGCTGGAACAAACGGTGCTCGAGCAGTTCGGCATGAGTCCCGCGGATTTGATCGCCGAGTACGGCCCGCAGATCGCATTGCCGCCCTCCGAGCTGGAGATGGCAGAGTTCGAGCTGGCCCGCGAGCGTGGCGAACAGGTCACCGCGCCCGCGCCGGTGCCCTACGACCGGCCCACCCAGGAGCGGCGGGCCAAGCGAGCCGAGCGGGAGCTGGCCGAACTGGGCAGGGTCAATCCGCTGGCCCTCGAGGAGTTCGCCGCGCTGGAGGAGCGCTATAACTTCCTGTCCACTCAGCTCGAGGACGTCAAGTCGGCCCGCAAGGATCTGCTCGACGTCGTCGCCGAGGTCGACTCGCGCATCCTGCAGGTGTTCAGCGATGCCTTCGTCGACGTGGAACGCGAATTCCAGGAAGTCTTCACTGTGTTGTTCCCCGGCGGCGAGGGCCGGTTGCGGCTGACCAATCCGGACGACATGCTCACCACCGGCATCGAGGTGGAAGCCCGTCCGCCCGGCAAGAAGGTCACCCGGCTGTCTTTGCTGTCCGGTGGCGAGAAGGCGCTGACCGCGGTCGCGATGCTGGTGGCGATCTTCCGCGCCCGCCCGTCGCCGTTCTACATCATGGACGAGGTGGAGGCCGCGCTCGACGACACCAATCTGCGCCGCCTGATCTCGCTGTTCGAGCTGCTGCGGGCCCGCTCGCAGCTGCTGATCATCACCCACCAGAAGCCGACAATGGAGGTCGCCGACGCGTTGTACGGCGTGACCATGCAGGGCGACGGCATTACCGCGGTGATCTCGCAGCGCATGCGCGGACAAGAGGTCCAGCAACTCGCCACCACTTCTTCGTAGCGCGCGGGCGGCGGCCTGCCGCTGTGGTCGCTGTGAGTTGCAGGGCGTGGCCCTGAAACAATGTCAGCGTGTCGCAAGGTCTTTGGATCGCCATCGCCGTCGTTGCCGCCCTGGTTGTCATCGTTGCGCTGGTCCTGGGGCTGACCCGGTACCGCCGCCGCCGGCGCATCAGCCTGACCCGGCCCGAGCCGGGCGCACTCGAGGGTTCCGGACGCTACACGGCGTCATCGGGCATCAGCTTCAGTCAGGGTGCGCAGACGCAGGATCGGATCGACACCAGCGGGTTGCCCGCTGTCGGAGACGACGCGACCGTCCCGCGTGACGCGCCGCGGCGCACGATCTCCGATGTTCACCTGCCCGCACCGCAGGCCGAACCCGAGACCGTCACACCGCCGCCGGCGCCGGCCCCCGAGCCCGAAGCTGAGCCGGCGATCCCCGCGACGGCAGAGATCGACGAGATCGCGCCGACCGAAGGCCGGCTAGAGCGCCTGCGCGGCCGGCTGGCCCGATCGCAGAACGCGCTCGGGCGCAGCATGCTGGGCTTGATCGGCGGCGGCGACCTGGACGAAGACTCCTGGCAGGACGTGGAGGACACCCTGCTGGTCGCCGATCTGGGTCCGGTGGCCACCGAGTCGGTGGTCTCGCAGCTGCGCAGCCGACTGGCCGGCAGCAATGTGCGCACCGAGGCCGACGCGCGTGCGGTGCTGCGTGACGTGCTGATCAGCGAGCTGAAGCCCGAGATGGATCGCTCGATCCGCGCGCTGCCGCACGACGAGCACCCGTCGGTGCTGCTGATCGTCGGCGTCAACGGCACCGGAAAAACCACCACCGTCGGAAAGCTGGCGCGGGTGCTGGTCGCCGACGGCCGGCGGGTCGTGCTGGGCGCGGCCGACACATTCCGGGCCGCGGCCGCCGATCAGCTGCAGGCCTGGGCCTCCCGGGTGGGCGCGGAGGTAGTGCGCGGCGCCGAAGGCTCGGACCCGGCCGCGGTGGCCTTCGACGCCGTCGACAAGGGCATCGAAACGGGCGCCGACGTCGTGCTCATCGATACCGCGGGGCGTCTGCACACCAAGGTCGGCCTGATGGACGAACTCGACAAGGTCAAACGGGTGGTAACCCGGCGCGCCGCGGTCGACGAGGTGTTATTGGTCCTCGACGCCACCATCGGACAGAACGGGCTGGCTCAGGCCAAGGTGTTCGCCGACGTCGTCCACATCACCGGCGCGGTGCTGACCAAGCTGGACGGAACGGCCAAGGGCGGCATTGTTTTCCGGGTGCAGCAGGAGCTCGGTGTGCCCGTGAAACTAGTCGGCCTCGGCGAAGGACCCGACGATTTGGCGCCGTTCGAGACCGCCGCGTTCGTGGACGCTCTGCTCGGCTGAAACCCCTTACACGGGGGCCGTTTCGTTAATGACGCCGAAACACGGTGGCCCCATCTCGGAAACAACCATTGCGCAAGGTTCTGGATCAGGTCATCAGGCGCATGTCTGATGACCGGTTCAGGGCCGACCGGAGGTGATACCGAGTGAGTTTCCCAGTAATGGGCCAGCCCAATACCGGCGATACGGCATGGATGCTGGCGAGTTCCGCGCTGGTGTTGTTGATGACGCCAGGTCTGGCGTTCTTCTATGGCGGCATGGTCCGCGCCCGAAGCGTGCTCAACATGCTCATGATGAGCATCAGTGCCATGGGTGTGGTGACCGTGCTGTGGGCGCTGTATGGCTATTCCGTTTCGTTTGGCACCGACAAGGGCAACTTCCTCGGCGATCCGACCGAGTACTGGGGCCTGAAGGGCCTGATCGGCGGCAACGCCGTGGCCGCCGACCCGACCAAGGGCGTTGCCGCGACGGACATCCCGCTGGCCGGCACCCTGCCGGCGACGGTGTTCGTGGCATTCCAGCTGATGTTCGCGATCATTACGGTCGCGCTGATCTCGGGTGCGGTGTCCGATCGGCTCAAGTTCAGCGCCTGGTTGGTGTTCTCCGGTCTGTGGGCGACGTTCGTGTACTTCCCGGTCGCGCACTGGGTGTTCGCGTTCGACGGTTTCGCGGCCGAGAAGGGCGGCTGGATCGCGAACAAGCTGCACGCGATCGACTTCGCCGGTGGGACGGCGGTTCATATCAACTCCGGTGTGGCCGGTCTGATGCTGGCGATCGTGCTGGGCAAGCGGCGTGGTTGGCCTACGACGCTGTTCCGCCCGCACAATGTGCCGTTCGTGATGCTCGGTGCGGGTCTGCTGTGGTTCGGCTGGTACGGCTTCAACGCCGGGTCGGCCACCAGCTCCAACGGTGCCGCGGGTGCGACGTTCATGACGACCACGATCGCGACGGCCACGGCGATGCTGGCCTGGCTGCTCACCGAGCGTATTCGCGACGGCAAGGCGACAACCCTGGGAGCCGCATCGGGCATTGTGGCAGGGCTGGTTGCCATCACGCCTTCCTGCTCGTCGGTCAATGCGCTCGGCGCCCTGATCATCGGTCTGGTGGCGGGCGTGCTGTGTGCGCTGGCGGTCGGTCTGAAGTTCAAGCTCGGCTTCGACGACTCGCTGGACGTGGTCGGGGTGCACCTGGTCGGCGGTCTGGCGGGCACGCTGCTGGTGGGTCTGCTGGCCGCCCCGGAAAGCGTGGCGATCAACGGCGTGACCGGCGTATCCAAGGGTCTGTTCTACGGCGGTGGCTGGGATCAGCTGGAGCGACAGGCGGTCGGCGCGTTCGCCGTTCTGTTCTACTCCGGGATCGTGACGCTTATCCTGGCTCTGATTCTGAAGTACACCATCGGGCTGCGTTTGAGCCCGGAAGCCGAAGCCGCAGGTATCGATGAATCTGAGCACGCGGAGGGCAGCTACGATTTCGCAGTGGTCACCGGTTCGATTCTTCCTCATGCCAGCCTGCCGGACAGCTCTAATGGACTGGGCGAAGCCGTGGCCGAGAAAGTGGAGGCGGAGTAATCATGAAGCTGATCACCGCGATCGTGAAGCCGTTCACCCTTGATGACGTCAAGACCAGCCTGGAGGACGCGGGCGTCCTGGGGCTGACGGTCAGCGAAGTCCAGGGCTACGGCCGGCAGAAGGGGCACACCGAGGTTTACCGGGGTGCTGAATACTCGGTCGATTTCGTGCCGAAGGTTCGGATCGAGGTCGTTGTCGACGATTCCATCGTCGACAAGGTCGTGGACAGCATCGTCCGGGCGGCACGCACCGGCAAGATCGGTGACGGCAAGGTCTGGGTGAGCCCCGTGGAAACCATCGTGCGAGTGCGCACCGGTGAGCGCGGGACCGATGCGATATGACGCTAACCGCAAATTGACGATCCAGCCCGGGCGGGCCGGGAGGTTATGAAACCGAACGAGCCCGACCGGGAGTCTGGAGCGGACGCCGCGCACGCAGGAATCGCTGCTGGGGCAAGCGATTTAGCCGCTGCACGGCGCACGCTGCTGTCCGAGGGCAGCACCCTGCACGCGGCGGAACTGCGGCACGCCTGGCTGGACCTGCACGAGTCGTGGTTGACGGCCAAAGCCACTGAGCTAGGTATCACCGATGCCAGTGGCTTCGCGATCGTCGGAGTCGGCGGCCTGGGCCGCCGCGAACTGCTGCCCTACTCCGACCTGGATCTGATGCTGTTGCACGACAACGTGTCCGACGAGGCGCTGCAGAAGGTTGCCGACGGGCTGTGGTATCCGCTGTGGGACGCCAACGTTCGGCTCGACCACAGCGTGCGAACGGTGTCCGGAACTCTCGGTGTCGCCAATGGCGACATGATCGCCGCGCTGGGGCTGCTGGATGCTCGCCACATCGCCGGTAACGCGGAGCTGTCCGAGGAATTGGTCTCCGGCGCAAGAAGGCAGTGGCGCACCGCAATTCGTTCCCGAATGGACGAGCTGGTAGAGATGACGAATGCTCGCTGGCTGCGCTGCGGCCGAATCGCGCAACGCGCCGAGCCCGACCTGAAATCTGGTCGCGGTGGCTTGCGCGACGTCCAACTGCTCGACGCGCTGGGCGTCGCCCAACTCATCGATCGCCGCGGCATGAATCGTCCGGAGATCCCGGGTGGTTCGCTCGACGATGCCTATCTGACCCTGCTCGACGTGCGCACCGAACTGCATCGGGTGTCCGGGCGCGGACGCGATCAACTGCTGGCCCAGTTCGCCGACGACATCAGTGCCGCGCTGCACATCGGTGATCGTTTCAGCTTGGCGCGTCAACTGTCTGACGCCAGCCGCACTATCGCTTACCACGCCGAAACCGGAATGCGGACAGCGCAAAACGCATTGCCGCGACGCGGGATCACGGCATTGGTGCGGCGCCCGAAGCGGCGACCGCTGGACGAGGGCGTCGTCGAGTACGACGGCGAAATCGTGCTTGCTCGCGAGGCTCAACCGGATACCGATCCCGGCCTGGTGCTGCGGGTGGCCGCCGCGTCCGCGGACCACAACCTGCCCATCGGCGCCGGCACGCTGAAACGGCTGGCGGCAAGCGTCCCGGATTTGCCGACACCGTGGCCGCGCGAGGCGCTGGACGACCTGCTGGTCGTGCTGCTGGCCGGACCCACGATGGTGAATACCATCGAGGCGCTGGATCGTACCGGCCTGTGGAGCAAGCTATTTCCGGAATGGGATGCGGTCCGCGACCTTCCGCCGCGCGACGTCTCGCACGTGTGGACCGTGGATCGTCATATCGTCGAGACCGCGGTCAATGCGGCACCGTTGACGACCCGTGTCGCGCGATCGGACCTCCTGGCACTCGGCGCGTTACTACACGACATCGGCAAGGGGCGCGGCGTAGACCACTGCGCGTTCGGGGCCGATTTGGTGCCTCCGATCGGTGAGCGGCTTGGGCTCTCCGCCCGGGACATCGACACGCTGGCGGGCATGGTCCGCCATCATCTGCTGCTGCCCATCGCCGCCACCCGAAGCGACCTCAACGACCCGGCAACCATCGAATCGGTGTCGCAGGCGTTGGGTGGAGACCAGCAACTGCTGGAGTTGTTGCATGCGCTGGCGGAAGCGGACTCCAAGGCCACGGGGCCAGGGGTGTGGAGCGACTGGAAAGCCTCGCTGATCGAGGATCTGGTGCGTCGCTGCCGGATGGTGATGGCCGGTGAGCCGCTGCCGGAAGCCGAACCGACTGCGCCACACTATCTTTCACTAGCGGCCGACCATGGCGTACACGTTGAGATCAAGCCGGGGGAGCAGGAACGTCTGCACGCGGTGATGGTCGCACCGGACGGGCGGGGATTGGTGTCGAAAGCGGCGGCGGTGCTGGCACTGAACTCGCTGCGAATTCACTCCGCGACGGTCAACACCCACGACGGTATCGCGATCGCCGAATTCGTCGTGTCGCCGATATTCGGTTCTCCGCCCGAGGCGGGCCTGCTACGTCAGCAGTTTGTCGGCGCGCTGGCCGGCGACGTCGACGTGCTTGGCGCGCTGGAGAAGCGCGACACCGAGGCCGCCAGTTCGGCGATGGCCCGGGCCGGGGAGATCCAGGCGGGGGCGCCGCTGACGCGCTCGACCGCGCCGCCGCGGGTGCTATGGCTGGACGCCGCGCCGGGCCAATTCGTCGTCGAAGTTCGCGCCAGGGACCGGATCGGGCTGCTCGCGCTGCTCGCGCAGGCGCTCGAGCGGGCGGGAGCCGACATCGCCTGGGCGAAGGTCAATACGTTCGGATCCACGGCCGCCGACGTGTTCTGCGTGACCATGCCGGTCGAGTCCTCGGACGCAGCCGAGCCCGACGGGGAAGCATGGGGCGGCCGCGCGCGCCGAGGTGGAGAAGCACTTGTTGGCTGCTCTGGGTGCCTCCGCCGATGCGGTGGTCGACGAGCCTGTCGCCGAGTGAGCGCTACGCAAGCTCCGAATTCAGTTGCCGCACAGCCACAATACGCTCCTTGAGCTGGTCTCGCGTCGCTGCGGCAATCGGCGGCCCGCCGCAGCGCCGGCGCAACTCGTTGTGGATCCATCCGTGCGGCTTGCCGGTGCGGTGATGGGCGACCGACACCAGACTGTTGAGTTCGCGACGCAGCTCGCGGAGCTGACCATGCATGGACCCCGACGCCGACGGCACCGGTGCCGCCCGGCCGGACGCGGCCCGCTTCTGTAGCTGCTCGTCCTGGCGCCGGTGCAGCAGAGCCCGCATCTGGGTGGCGTCGAGCAATCCCGGGATACCGAGGTAGTCGGCTTCCTCTTCGCTCCCGGCCGCGGCGGCGGTGCCGAACGAGGACCCGTCGAAGATGACCTGATCCAATTCGGCGTCGGCGCCCAGCGAGGTGAAACCCTTTTCCAGTTCCGTCTTTTCGTTTTGTTCCTTGACGGCGGGATCGGCGTCGAGGGGATCGTCGAGGGACTCGCGGTGCGGCTCGCCCAGTACGTGATTGCGCTGGGCTTCCAACTCGCTGGCCAGCATCAGCAGGTTGGGCACCGACGGCACGAAGATGCTCGCGCTCTCGCCCGGCCGCCGTGACCGCACGAAGCGCCCGATGGCCTGCGCGAAGAACAGTGGCGTCGAGGCGCTGGTGGCGTAGATCCCGACCGACAGCCGCGGCACGTCGACACCCTCGGAGACCATGCGCACCGCGACCAGCCAGCGTGTGGTGCTCTCGGCGAATTCGGAGATCCGGTCCGACGATCCGGGATCGTCGGAGAGCACCAGTGTCGGCACTTCGGCGGTGAGTTTCGTCAACAGGGCGGCATACGCGCGAGCCGCGGTCTGATCCGAAGCGATGATCATGCCGCCGGCGTCGGGCACATGGGTGCGCAGCTGGCGCAGCCGCTGGTCCGCGGCGGTGATCACCGCCGGCATCCATTCGCCCGCGGGATCCAGCGCGGTGCGCCAGGCCCGCGCAGTCTGCTCGGCGGACAGCGGCTCGCCCAGTCGCGCTTCGTGCTCTTCGCCGGCGCTGTCGCGCCAGCGCGCCTGCCCGGAGTAGGCGAGGAACACCACCGGCCGCACCACGCCGTCGGCGAGTGCTTCGGCGTAGCCGTAGGTGTGGTCGGCCTGCGAACGGCGCACACCGTCGGCACCCGATTCGTACGTGACGAACGGGATCGGGCTGTCGTCACTGCGAAACGGCGTGCCCGTCAAGGCAAGTCGGCGGGTTGCGTCGCTGAAGGCTTCGCGAATGGCGTCGCCCCAGGTCTTGGCGTCACCGCCGTGGTGGATCTCGTCGAAAATGACCAAGGTCTTGCGCTGCTCGGTGCGCACCCGGTGCAGCGTCGGATGCGACGCGATCTGGGCGTAGGTGACCATCACGCCGTGGTACTCCGACGAGGTCGCTGCGCTGGTGTTGGAGAACCGCGGGTCCAAGAAGATGCCGTATCGCAGCGCGGCCTGCGCCCACTGCACCTTGAGGTGTTCGGTGGGCACCACGACCGTGATCTGTTCGACGGCGCGACTGGAAAGCAGCTCGGCGATCACCCGTAGCGCGAACGTCGTCTTGCCGGACCCGGGCGTGGCGACGGCGAGGAAGTCGCGCGGCTCGGCGGCCACGTACTTCACCAACGCGCGGCGCTGCCAGCTTCGCAGCGGTGCAGTGTCGACTCCAACGCTCGCGTCGGCGGCGCTGACCGGCTGCATCGACACAAGCTCCCCTCCGGCGCGCGTTTCGCACGGCGCGCCCTTTCAAAAGTCTTAGGCCCCGGCCCGCGATGCTACCGGTGTGACAGGCGGGTGTGAAATGTAGCATGACAACGCTTTTCGGCGCTGTAGCGACGCTGAAACGACGCGCCGGTTTATCCTGAAAGCGGTGTCGGGTTCGCCAAATCGCGAGCCTGCAGCCACCCGTGAATTCGTTCGGCGACGTCGGCCCAGCCCGGCTCGAGCATCATGTTGTGACCCATGGCAAAGAACTCCGGTTCGGTCCGGTAGGCGCGCGCCGTGGCGCGTACCGCGCGAGTGCTGACGAAGCCGTCGTGCAGGGCTCCGAGGACCAGGATCGGCGCGCTCACTCGCCGGGTTCGGACGCGGCGCACCATCGGGTCGATCATCGTCGCGCGAATGCTCTCGGCTCCGGCGCGTTGCCGGCAGGATTCGACGACGGCCTCGGGCGTGTCGGCGCAGAACAGGTATTCGCGAGCCAGCGCCGGGGTGGCGAGGAATTTCAGCAGCGTGGGGTCGTTCCAGGATTCCATCGTCATCGAGGGTCGGCGGCGCCACACCCGCAGCGCCGTACCGAGCACGCCCTGCGGGGGCAGTGAACCGATCAGCACCGCGGCCGGCGCGCTGTGCTCTTCGAGGTAGCGCTGGACCACGAAGCCGCCCACGGAATGGCCGATCAGCACCGGGCGGCTGCCTAAGTCGTCGGCCACCGAAGCGACGTCGTCGACGTAGTCGGCGATGGTCACCTTGGGCAACGGTTTGGCTGTCGGGCTGGTGCCGTGGCCGCGCAGGCTGAGCGAGACCGCGCGGTAGCCGGCGTCGGCGAAGTAGTCCAGAAATCCGTCGTCCCAGCACCACGCGCCGTGCCAGCCACCGTGCACGAAGAGCAACGGGACCGGGTGCGCGTCGGTACAACGTCCCTTGTCGATCACCTCGAGCATGAGCTGACATTTGCTGGCCTGAGCTCCGCCGTCAAGACCTTTCGGCAGCCCGCCGCGCCCGGCTCCGCCGCGCTCGCGATCACCACTAGGCTGGCGGGGTGTTTGAATCGCTGTCCGACCGATTGACCGGTGCCCTACAGGGGCTGCGCGGCAAAGGTCGACTGACTGACGCCGACATCGATGCCACCACTCGCGAAATCCGCCTCGCGCTGCTGGAAGCCGACGTATCGCTGCCCGTCGTGCGCGCATTCGTCGGCCGGATCAAGGAGCGCGCTCGGGGCGCAGAGGTGTCCGGTGCGCTCAACCCGGCGCAGCAGGTCGTCAAGATCGTCAACGAAGAACTCATCGGCATCCTCGGTGGCCAGACCCGCCAGTTGGCGTTTGCGAAGACGCCGCCGACCGTGGTGATGCTCGCCGGCCTGCAGGGTTCCGGTAAGACCACGCTGGCCGGGAAGCTGGCCGCGTGGCTGCGCGGCCAGGGCCACACGCCGCTGCTCGTGGCCTGCGACCTGCAGCGTCCCGCCGCGGTCAACCAGCTGCAAGTGGTCGGCCAGCGGGCCGGGGTGCCGGTCTTCGCGCCGCATCCCGGAGAGTCGCCGGAGTCCGGCCCCGGTGACCCCGTTGCCGTCGCGTCGGCCGGGCTCGCCGAGGCCCGCGCCAAGCACCATGACGTCGTCATCGTCGACACCGCCGGCCGGCTGGGTATCGACGACGAGCTGATGAGCCAGGCCGCCGCCATCCGCGACGCCGTCGATCCCGACGAAGTCATCTTCGTGCTCGACGCGATGATCGGTCAGGACGCGGTCACTACCGCCGAGGCGTTCCGCGAGGGCGTCGGCTTCACCGGCGTGGTGCTGACCAAGCTTGACGGCGACGCCCGCGGTGGTGCCGCGTTGTCGGTCCGCGAGGTCACCGGCGTCCCAATCCTTTTCGCGTCCACCGGCGAGAAGCTGGAGGACTTCGACGTCTTCCACCCGGACCGGATGGCCAGCCGCATCCTCGGCATGGGTGACGTGCTCAGCCTGATCGAACAGGCCGAGCAGGTCTTCGACGCCGAGCAGGCCGAGGCCGCCGCCGCCAAGATCGGCACCGGCGAGCTGACCCTGGAGGATTTCCTCGAGCAGATGCTGGCGATCCGCAAGATGGGGCCGATCGGCAACCTGCTGGGCATGCTGCCCGGCGCCGGGCAGATGAAGGACGCGCTGGCCGAGGTCGACGACCGGCAACTCGACCGGTTGCAGGCCATCATCCGGGGCATGACGCCGCAGGAGCGCACCGATCCCAAGATCATCAACGCCTCGCGGCGGTTGCGTATCGCCAACGGTTCGGGTGTGACGGTGTCCGAGGTCAACCAGCTGGTCGACCGCTTCTTCGAAGCCCGCAAGATGATGTCGTCGATGCTTGGCGGCATGGGCATCCCGGGCATGGGCCGCAAGTCGGCGACGCGAAAAGCCAAGGGCGCTAAAGGTAAGAAGGGCAAGAAGGGGGCACGCGGGCCGACGCCGCCGAAGGTGCGCAACCCGCTCGGCGCCGGCATGCCGGGCATGCCCGCGGGGTTCCCCGATCTGTCGCAGATGCCCGAGGGCCTCAACGAGTTGCCGCCCGGCCTGGCGGACTTCGATCTATCCAAGCTGAAGTTCCCGGGCAAGAAGTAGCCGCACGGTGCCCATGCACGTGCGAGGTCGGGGGTTACCCGACGAGACCTCGATCGAACTGTGGATCGTCGACGGCCACATCAGCACCGAACGGGTTGCCGGGGCCGACACCGTGTTTGGCTCGTCTGGTTTTCAAGGCTGGATCCTGCCCGGGCTGGTGGACGCACACTGCCACGTCGGACTTGGCCATCACGGCGAGATCCCGCTCGACGACGCGATCGTGCAGGCGCAGGCCGAGCGTGATGTCGGCGCACTGCTGTTGCGCGACTGCGGCTCGCCGACCGACACGCGCAGCCTGGATGACCGCGACGATCTTCCCCGCATCATCCGGGCCGGAAGGCACATTGCCAGGCCCAAGCGCTACCAGGCGGGTTTCGCGAATGAGCTCGAAGACGAATCCCAGCTGCCGGCCGCGGTGGCGCAGGAAGCGCAGCGCGGCGACGGCTGGATCAAATTGGTCGGCGACTGGATAGACCGCAGCGTCGGCGACCTCGCCCCACTGTGGTCCGACGACGTGCTCAAGGCCGCGATCGACGCCGCACACTCCCACGGTGCCCGCGTCACCGCGCACGTCTTCAGCGACGAGGCGATGCCCGGGCTGATCAAGGCCGGCATCGACTGCATCGAACACGGCACCGGGCTCACCGACGACACCATTGCGTTGATGCTCGAACACGGAACCGTGTTGGTCCCCACCCTGATCAACATCATCGACAACTTCCCGGGTATCGCCGATGCTGCGAAGCGCTACCCGGTCTATGCCGCGCACATGCGCGAACTGTATGCGCGTTGCCCGGAGCGGATCGCGGCGGCCGTGGACGCGGGTGTGCCGATCTATGCCGGAAGCGATGCCGGCACGATGATCGCGCACGGCCGGATCGTCGACGAGGTCGAGGCGCTCAAGGGAGTTGGGATGAGCCGCACCGATGCGCTGGGGGCGGCGTGCTGGGATGCGCGGGCCTGGCTGGGCAGGCCCAGCCTGGACCACGGCGCGTCAGCTGATCTGTTGTGCTACTCACAGGACCCGCGGCAGGGTCCCGATGTGCTAAGCCAACCCGACCTGGTGATCTTGCGCGGCAACACGTTTCGGTCGTAACGCCGGCCGGGCGCCTGATCGGCGTGGCGTCGCGGCAGCGGATAGAATGACCCGATGGCGTTGGCCAGCGGCGCGGTTATTGCCGGTTATACCGTCGCTCGAAGGCTCGGATCCGGGGTGACTGGAGATGTCTACCTTGTCAAGGATCCTCGTTCCGCGCGCTGGCAGGCGCTGAAGGTTCTTTCGCTGACGCTGTCCTCGGACCGTGCGTTCCGCCGGGATTTTCTGGCCGAGACGCCGACCGTGTCGGGTCTGCATCACCCGAACATCGTGGAAGTGCACGACCGCGGCGACGTCGATGGGCAGCTGTGGATCGCGATGGACTACGTGGAGGGCAGCAACGCCGCGCAGCTGTGCAAGGACCGATTCCCGGCGGTGTGGGCCATCGGTGAAGTCTTGGCCACCGCGATGGCCGACGCGCTCGATTACGCGCATGCGCGCGGACTGCTGCATCGCGACGTCAAACCGGCCAATATTCTGCTGACCAGCCCGGCCGACGGCGAACAACGGATTCTGTTGTCGGACTTCGGGGTAGCCCGGCCACTCGGCGAGCACTCGGGCGTGGTCGGCTCCCACATCCCGATCGGCACTGTGGGCTACGCCGCGCCCGAGCAGCTGATGGGGGTGGACGTCGATCGGCGCGCCGATCAGTATGCGTTGGCGGCCACGGCATTTCACCTGCTGACGGGCGCACCGCCGATCGAGTACCTCAACCCGGCCGCGGCGCTGCGCGAGTTGCTCACCGGTGCTCCGCGCAAAATCAGCGACCAGCGTCCGGAATTGGCGCAGCTGGATCGGGTGTTCTCGCGGGCGCTCGCCAAACGACCCATCGACCGGTTCGCGAGCTGTCGAGAGTTCGCCGACGCCGCGGGCGAACTGGCCGCGGTCGAGACGGCAGGTCGTGGTCCCGAGGCTGTCCTTGTGCTCGATTACCCGGCCTTAGGGTGGCCCGGCGAAGCGCAGGCCCCGCAAGATCGTGATCGGTGCGGTAGCGATCGCGGTGCTGATCGGGCTGTTCGCCTTCGGCATCATCACCGGACGAAAGATGGAGTCGACCGCCGCGCGGGCGGCGAGTGTCCCGTCGAGTGCGCCCGCCCCGGCCGCCGCACTCCCACCGCCGAGCGCAACGTCGGGTCCGCCCGCGGCGCTGGACGGCACTTATCGCCTCGAGGTCGAGCGGTCCAAGCAGACTTTCGACTACACGCCGAGCCCGCAGCCCCCGGACGTGACCACCTGGTGGGCATTCCGCTCGTCGTGCACGCCGTCGTACTGCTCGGCCGCCGCGATACTGCTCGACGACAAGGATCACACCCAGCCGGCCCTGACCGGCGGCCGTCCCGTCGTGTTCCGATTCGACGATGGTCAATGGCAGTCGCGTCCGGAAACGGTGCCGTTTCCGTGTGTGGGACCCAGCGGCATCGCCAAGTCGCAGACCACGGTGCAGACGTTGGTGCTGCGGCCCAACGTGACGGGCGATCTCGTCGGCGAGATGGAGCTGGTCGTGCAAACCGACGAATGTGGCCAGCGGGCGTCGGTTGTCCGGGTCCCGGCAAAGCTGAGCCGAGCCGCCGACACCCCGCCCGGTGTGTACGTGCCGGACCCGGTCACCGTCCCCGAGATCGCCGGCGCCCAGACCGCCGCATCCCCGACCCCCAGCGACTCGAAGTCACCCGCGGCGCCATCCAAGCCGGGTCGCTAACCCGCTTAGCAACGTGACCTGCAGGCTTGTCTGTCACAGAAAAAGATTGCGAGTGCTCACTATCTATGATAGGTTCGCTGCAACCGATCAGCCTGGAGGCGACAGTGACGTACGACGTGATCATCCGCAACGGATTGTGGTTTGACGGAACCGGCAGCGCGCCGCATACCCGCACGCTGGGTATCCGCGACGGAGTGGTGGCCACGGTGGCGGCCCAGCCGCTGGACGAGACGGGCTGCCCCGAGGTGATCGATGCGGCGGGCAAGTGGATCATGCCCGGCTTCCTCGACGTGCACACCCACTACGACGCCGAAGTGCTGCTTGACCCGGGCCTGCGCGAGTCGGTGCGGCACGGCGTCACCACGGTGCTGCTGGGCATGTGCTCGCTGTCGACGGTCTACGCAGACTCCGAGGACGCCGCCGACCTGTTCAGCCGGGTCGAGGCGGTGCCCCGCAAATACGTGCTGGGCGCGCTGGAAACCAACCGAACCTGGACCACCGCAGCCGAGTACATCGCGGCCATTGACGCGCTGCCGCTCGGCCCGAATATCAGTTCGCTGCTTGGCCATTCGGACCTGCGCAGCACGGTACTCGGACTGGACCGGGCCACCGACGCCACCGTCAAGCCCACGGACGCCGAGCTGGAGAAAATGGCGACCTTGCTCGACGAGGCGCTCGAGGCGGGGATGCTCGGCATGTCGGGCATGGACGCGGCGATCGACAAGTTGGACGGCGACCGCTTCCGCTCGCGGGCGTTGCCGTCCACCTTCGCGACCTGGCGGGAACGGCGCAAGCTGATCAAGGTGCTGCGCAAGCGCGGCCGGATCCTGCAGAGCGCGCCCGACGTCAAAAATGCGGCGTCCGCACTTATGTTCTTCTTGACCAGCAGCCGGATATTCAACAGGCGCAAGGGTGTTCGGATGAGCCTGCTGGTGTCCGCCGACGCCAAGTCGATGCCGCTCGCGGTCTACGTCTTCGGGCCGGCAACTCGGCTGGCGAACAAGATCCTGGGCTCTAGCGTGCGGTTCCAGCACCTGCCGGTGCCGTTCGAGTTGTACTCCGACGGAATCGATCTGCCGGTCTTCGAGGAGTTCGGCGCCGGCACGGCAGCCCTGCACCTCCGTGACCAGTTGCAGCGCAACGAGTTACTGGCCGACGAGGCTTACCGTCGCAAGTTCCGCAAGGAGTTCGACCGTATCAAGCTCGGGCCGTCGTTGTGGCACCGCGACTTCCACGACGCGGTGATCGTCGAATGTCCCGATAAGTCGTTGATCGGCAAGAGCTTTGGCGCGATCGCCGATGAGCGCGGACTGCACCCGCTCGACGCGTTCCTCGATGTGCTGGTGGAAAACGGTGAACGCAACGTGCGGTGGACCACCATCGTGGCCAACCACCGGCCCAAGCTGCTCAACGCGCTCGCCAACGAGGACAGCGTGCACATGGGCTTCTCGGATGCCGGTGCGCACCTGCGCAATATGGCCTTCTACAACTTCGGGGTCAAGCTGCTCAAGCGAACTCGCGACGCCTATCAGGCGGGTGCGCCGTTCATGTCCACCGAACGGGCGGTGCATCGTTTGACCGGCGAACTGGCGGACTGGTTCGGCATCGACGCCGGCACCCTGCGCGAGGGCGACCGGGCGGACTTCGTGGTGATCGACCCGGCCGGCCTGAACGACGAGGTCGAGGCCTACCACGAGGAGGAAGTGCCCTTCTACGGCGGCTTGCGGCGGATGGTCAATCGCAGCGACGGCGCCGTCGTCGCAACGGGCGTCAACGGCGCCGTGGTGTTCCGCGCGGGTCAGTTCCGCGACGGCTACGGCGAGACGGTGCAGTCCGGCCGTTACCTGCGGGCGGGTCAGCCCGCGCGGCGCAGCGCTGCGCTGGTCTGAGTCCGAGATGGCCAGAACTCAGCAGCAGCGCCGTGAGGAGACCGTCGCCCGGCTCCTCGAGGCGGCCATCGCCAGCATCGTCGAGGTCGGGTACGCGCGGGCATCCGCGGCAGTGATCACCAAGCGGGCCGGGGTGTCGGTCGGCGCGCTGTTCCGTCACTTCGAGACGATGAGCGACTTCATGGCGGCGACGGCGTCGGAGGTGCTGCGCCGACAGGTGGAGTCGTTCACTAAGCAGGTCGCCCAGATTCCGGCCGACCGGCCTGCGCTGGAAGCGGCGCTGACGATTCTGCGGGACATCACCGGAGGCTCCACCAACGCGGTGCTCTACGAACTGATGATCGCCGCGCGTACCGACGAGAAGCTGAACGCCCATCTGCGCGACGTTCTGGGGCAGTACACCGCGAAGATTCTCGACGCGGCGCGGGCGCTGCCGGGCGCCGACGCCGTCGGAGAAGACACGTTCCCGGTGCTGGTGGCGTTGATGACGAATGTCTTCGACGGCGCGGCGATCGTGCGCGGGATTTTCCCGGAACCCGACATCGAGGAGCAGCGAATTGCGTTGCTATCCGCGCTGATCACCGGTCTAGTCGGTGAATGAAGGCTCCTAGCAACGGGTTACAGCGAGCCGATACTGGATTGCGGGTTGAGCGCGAAACCCCAGTCGAACAAGCTGCCGGCCTGATCCCAATATGTCGGTCCGCCGGGCTTGACCATTCCGTACATCATGGCGACCACTAAGCGGCGTCCACCGCGGGAAGCGGCACCGACGAAGGTCTTGCGGGCCGCGTTGGTGAACCCGGTCTTGCCGCCGATGGCGCCGGGATAGCGAGCCAGCAGTTCGTCCTGGTTGGTGATCGGTTCGTCGCCGTGATCGCCGGGGAACATCGCCGACGGCTCGGCAGTGATGTGGGCGAACATCGGGTTGGCCATCGCGGCCCGGAAGATGACCGCCAGGTCGTGCGCGGTCGAAGCCCCGGAGCCGCCGGGGCCGTCCAAGCCGGACGGGGTGGCCGCGTGGGTGCCGGTCGCCCCGAGGGAGGCGGCCATGGCGTTCATCTTGGCCACGGTGGCGTCGGCGCCGCCCATCAGGTGCGCCAGGGTGTTGGCGGCATCGTTGCCGGATACCAGCAGCAGCCCGTCGAGCAGCTGGCGCGCGGTGTAGCTGCGGCCGGGCTTGATGCCGACGCAGTTGCACTCGACCTGGGTGTCCGCGACGTCGGCGACGACGGTGGAGTCCAGGTTCACCTGGTCCAGCACCACCAACGCCAGCAGTACCTTGATAGTGCTCGCGGGCGGGTGGGCGACGTACTGGTCGCGGCCGGCCAACACCTGACCGCTGTCGAGATCAGCCAGGATCCAGGTCTGAGCTGGGCCGTCGGGGATCGGGACCGAGCCAACCGGCTGCATGTCGTCGGCCCAGGCCGTGGCAGCGGTGGCGGCGCAGGACCCGACCGTGACCAGAGCAGCGACCGCGGCCATGAGTTTGCGCATGGGCGCAAAGTTTAACTTCCAAGCCCGACCGTCACCTCACGGACACCACGGCGAAACGGGGCAGAACGGAAGCGTCGGGAGCGGCAGATATGAGGTCTGGGTGGGTACCGGCCCGGGCGGAGGCGGCTGCTTGAACGGCATCGACGACCAGGAATAGAACGCGCCGGTGCCCGTGTCGTGCACGCCCGCGTAATCCCAGTAGAAGTCGTGGCAGACGTTCGCGTCCCAGGGAATGGGCCGGCCCGCGGGATCCGGGTCGCCCGGACACCAGCGTTGGCAGGAGCTGCCGGGCGCGCAGCTCCCGGGAGCTGCGGCGGCTACAGGCACACCGAGCCACACCAACAAGACCGTTGCCAAGCAGGCGATTCCTGCTCTCACAGCTGGGATTATTCTCCTCGGCGGCTTTGCGTGGTATGGGAGAAGGGGAGGAGGCAGTTATGAGTGAACGAATCGACTACGAGGCGGTGGCCCCGCGCGGTGTGAAGTCACTTGGCGGGGTGCACCTTTATTTGAGCCAGTCCGGTCTGCCGCCGGTGTTGCTGACCAGCGTCTACCTGCGGGTGTCGCTGATCAACGGCTGCGCGTACTGCATCGACATGCACTCGCGGGAATTGCGTGATTTGGGGGTTTCGAACGAAAAGATCGCCCTGGTTCCGGTGTGGCAGGAGGCCGGCGAGCTGTTCGACAGCCGCGAGCGCGCCGCGCTGGCGTGGGCGGAAACCGTCACCCTGATATCGGCCACGGGTGCGCCCGACAGTGCTTACGCGGCGGTATCGGCGCACTTCGACGAGAAGGAACTGGTCGACCTCACGATCGCAATCGGGTTGATGAACGCCTACAACCGGCTGGCGATCAGCTTCCGCAACCCTCCGGCCGCGGTGAGCGCGAAACATGCCGAAACACAAGGCAACTGACTGACGCTCGATGGCGGCGACGAGTCGCTTCAGCGGCTTGAACACCCCGGGTGTTCAATCAATGCATGTTGAGCCTGGCTGAAATTTCCGATCGTCTGGAGATCCAGCAGCTGATGGTGGACTATTCCACCGCAATTGACCAGCGGCGATTCGACGATTTGGACAAGGTTTTCACCGAAGACGCCTACATCGACTACACCGCCCTGGGCGGCATCGAAGGTCGTTTTCCCGAGGTCAAGAAATGGCTGTCGGAGGTGCTGCCGGGCTTTCCGGTGTATGCCCACATGCTCGGGAACTTCTCGGTGCAGATCGACGGGGATAAGGCCACCTCACGGGTGATCTGCTTCAACCCGATGGTCTTCCCCGATGGCTCGGGCAAACCGGGAGACCAGGTGATGTTCTGCGGGCTCTGGTACGACGACGAGTTCGTCCGCACCCCGGACGGTTGGCGGATGATGCGCCGGGTCGAGACGAAGGTCTTCCAGAAAATAATGTGACCCGGGCGTTGCGGCTGGGCGAATTTCTGCCGAAGCCCCTCGTTCTGGCACAATAGGCGGCTGTCCGCCGCGCGACCCGCCCCTTTTGCGGGGGTGCTTGTTCGGCGGTCATACACGCGAGGCAAAACCGGACCCGGGCATCCCGCCCCGATCGCTGAATTGCAGCGTCACACCCAGGAGAAATCGCTTAATCATGGCTGTGAAGATCAAGCTCACCCGGCTTGGCAAGATCCGCAATCCCCAGTACCGCATCTCGATAGCCGACGCGCGCAACCGCCGCGACGGCCGCTCGATCGAGGTGATCGGCCGGTACCACCCGAAGGAAGACCCCAGCCTGATCGAGATCAACTCGGAGCGGGCCCAGTACTGGCTTTCCGTCGGTGCGCAGCCGACCGAGCCCGTCCTCAAGCTGCTGAAGATCACCGGCGACTGGCAGAAGTTCAAGGGCCTGCCGGGCACGGAGGGCAGCCTGCAGGTTGCGACGCCCAAGCCCAGCAAGCTGGAGCTGTTCAACGCCGCACTGGCCGAGGCCGATGGCGGACCGACCACCGAGGCCACCAAGCCGAAGAAGAAGGCCCCGGCCAAGAAGGCCGCGAAGGCCGACGAGCCCAGCGCTGAAGCCACACCCGAGGCCGCACCGGCCGAGGCTGCGGCCCCGGCTGCCGAGGCCGCCGACGCGCCCGCCGAGGGCGGCGCGCAGCCCGAACCGACCACCGAAAGCTGACTGACGCGATGAGTACGGTCGTCGTCGACGCTGTCGAGCATCTGGTCCGCGGAATCGTGGACAACCCTGACGATGTCCGGGTGGACCTGGTGACCAGCCGCCGTGGACGCACTGTCGAGGTTCATGTCCATCCCGACGATCTGGGCAAGGTGATCGGCCGCGGGGGACGTACCGCAACGGCGTTGCGCACGCTGGTCGCCGGTATCGGTGGCCGCGGCATCCGCGTCGACGTGGTGGACACCGACCAGTAGCGGGGCGCGCTCATGGAGCTGCTCGTCGGGCGCGTCGTGAAAGCGCACGGCATCACCGGCGAGGTGGTCGTGCAAGTTCACACCGACGACCCCGCTGATCGCTTTGCGTCGGGTAGCACGTTGCGCGCCAAGCCATCCCGCGGCCGCGGCGAAGAACGCAGCTACGTCGTGGACGACGCGCGCGAACACGGCGGGCGGCTGCTGGTGCGATTGGCCGGAGTGAACGACCGCGACGGCGCCGACGCATTGCGCGGCAGCCTGTTCGTGGTCGATTCCGATGACCTGCCGCCGATAGACGAGGCGGACACCTACTACGACCACCAGCTCGAGGGCCTGCACGTGCGGACCACGGCGGGTCAAGATGTCGGGGTCGTCGCCGAGGTGCTGCACACCGCGGCGGGGGAGTTGTTGGCGGTGCACCGAACCGACGGCGACGAAAGTCTGGAAGTCTTGCTGCCGTTCGTGAATGCGATCGTCACGTCGGTGTCGCTGGACGACGGAGTGGTCGAAGTTGACCCGCCCGAGGGCCTGCTGGATTTGGAGTAGCGGGTGCGCGCATCGACATGAAGATCGACATCGTGACAATTTTCCCGGACTTCCTGGACCCGCTGCGGCAATCGTTGCCGGGCAAGGCAATTGCGTCGGGCCTGGTCGACCTGCGGGTACACGACCTGCGGGGGTGGACCCACGACGTACATCACTCGGTGGACGACGCACCCTACGGCGGTGGGCCGGGGATGGTGATGCGGGCGCCGGTGTGGGGCGAAGCACTGGATGAAATCTGTTCTGAAGAAACACTATTGGTCGTTCCGACCCCGGCGGGCGCGCTGTTCAATCAAGCCACCGCCCAGCGCTGGAGCGCCGCGAGGCACCTGGTGTTCGCTTGCGGGCGCTACGAGGGCATCGATCAGCGCGTCGTCGAGGACGCGGCCCGGCGCATCCGGGTCGAAGAAGTCTCAATCGGTGACTACGTGCTGCCGGGAGGCGAGTCGGCGGCCGTCGTGATGATCGAGGCCGTGCTGCGGCTGCTGACCGGCGTTCTGGGTAATCCCGCGTCGCACCGCGAGGATTCGCACTCGCCGGCCCACGGGGGTCTGCTGGAGGGGCCCAGCTATACCCGGCCGTCGAGCTGGCGGGGCCTGGACGTCCCCGAGGTGCTGCTGTCCGGCGACCACGCGCGTATCGCGGCCTGGCGCCGGGAAGTTTCGCTGCAGCGCACTCGCGAGCGCCGCCCCGATCTGGATCCGGACGATTCGCCTTAGAAAGGCGTGGGACCTATGCGGCCGCCGGGGAACATCGTCTTGACGGCCTGGGTGATCGTGTCGCGCGCCGTGGCGTCGTCGGAAGACTGCAGCGACTCGACGACCACGATGTAGCGTCGGTCCGCGCCCACCACGCCGGTCGACAGATGCATCCATTCGGTGCCGATGCAGCACATCCAGCCCTGCTTGACCGCCACCGGCTCCGCGAACAGACCGTCGGGGATGCCGAACCGCTGCGGGTATCCGTCGACCCCGTTCGGGGTGGATTGCGCCAGATCGTTGACGATGATCTTGGCCCGCTCCGCGGGCAGCCCGCCGCCCCCGTCGAGCAGCTTGTCGTAGTAGTTGATCAGGTCGGTCAGCGAGCTCATCGTGTTCCACCAGCGCCCGTCCGACGGCGGGGTGGTCGACGACAGCCCGTAGCGTCCCGCCACCTGGCTGATGATGTTGTCGCCGCCGTCCTGATCCCAGAACCTCTCGGCGGCGCCGTCGTCGGACGACTTCAACATGACGTCCAACGCCTGACGGTCGTCGGGGGACAGCCTGGTCTTGCCCTGGGCTTCCTGCAGTAGCAGGTCGTCGGCGATGAACAGCTTTGCCACCGACGCGGTGCCGATGATCTGGGTGTTGCCGTTGGAGATCAGCTCATGCGTCTTGCGGTCGAGGATGCCCACCGAGAGCGTGGCCCCACTGGCCGCCGCCTGCTCGGTCGCCTGCTGCATGCGGGCCTGCAGCCCGCCGAATCCGGCGATCGGGGCCGCTGGCACGTCGCTGATGTCCAGCAGCAACTGAACGAGTTGCTGCTGATGATCGGCCGCGCCGGGGGTGGACCTGCTGGACCCCTTCGTCGGGGTCCTTGCCTCTGGTGATGCCCCGAGCCTTGCCTCGTCGCACCCGGCCAACACCAGCGTCACCGCCGCGATGGCGGCGAGCGCGGTGAGCGGGCGTACACGCATCGTTTTCTTCTCCCAAGTTCTCCGACGTAATGCTGCTGTGGGCGGTCGTTTCGCAATCTGCCCGGGCGTCTTCGAGTTCGGGTAGCGACTAGCGTGTTTTGACCCCAGTCATATGTACCATTCACCAGCGCCTTCGGGGCCCCATGAACCGCAGGGTTTACCTGTGATTTTCAATGCATGCGGGGTGTCTGGCACAATTGACCAGTTGTCTCCAGCGACCGCCGGCCGGCCGGGCCGCTTTTCGCTCGCTGCGAGATACGACCCAAAGCCCGAATCGGCTTAACGACCACCCCTGCGTGCGGGCAGTTGCCGCACGCCGCGACCTCAAGGAAGTGTCTCTGCGATGAACAGGCTGGACTTCGTCGACCAGGCGTCGCTGCGCGACGACATCCCGGCCTTCAGCCCGGGCGACACCATCAACGTGCACGTCAAGGTCATCGAGGGCGCCAAGGAGCGCGTCCAGGTGTTCAAGGGTGTGGTGATCCGCCGGCAGGGCGGCGGCATCCGCGAGACCTTCACCGTGCGCAAGGAGAGCTACGGCGTTGGCGTCGAGCGGACCTTCCCGGTGCACTCGCCGAACATCGACCACATCGAGCTGGTGACCCGTGGCGATGTCCGCCGCGCCAAGCTCTACTACCTGCGCGAACTGCGCGGCAAGAAAGCCAAGATCAAGGAAAAGCGCTGACCGGGTGCGTCACGGCGGTCGCTGCGGCACGCCACGACGCTTTACAAACACCCAAATCGCGCTGGCTACTCTGATCTCGTGACGGATTCCACGGACTCACCCGTGCCCCAGTCCGAGCCTGGTCAGTCGGAGCCGAAGGTCTCCACCCGCGCCGCTGATGATCCCTCAGACAAAACGGCCGAGGCCACCGACGTGCCCGAATCGGACGAGCAGTCCGACGCGGACGAGCCGGAACCCAAGAAGAAGTCCGCGCTGCGTGAGCTGGCGATCCTGGCGGTTACCGCGATCGTCCTCTACTACGTCATGTTGACGTTCGTGGCGCGTCCGTATCTGATTCCGTCGGAGTCGATGGAGCCCACGCTGCACGGATGTGCGGGTTGTGTGGGCGACCGGATCATGGTCGACAAGCTCAGTTTCCGCTTCGGATCGCCGCATCCCGGCGACGTCATCGTCTTCAAGGGACCGCCGTCCTGGAACGTCGGCTACAAGTCGATCCGGTCTTCCAACACCGCGCTGCGCTGGGTCCAGATTGCGCTG
The DNA here is from genome assembly GCF_003112775.1 of Mycobacterium montefiorense. Lineage (GTDB taxonomy): Bacteria > Actinomycetota > Actinomycetes > Mycobacteriales > Mycobacteriaceae > Mycobacterium > Mycobacterium montefiorense. Next base: position 37,724 of record NZ_BFCH01000032.1, read on the forward strand.
TCGTTCATCGGTTTCGTGCCTCCGGACGAGAACGATCTGGTGAAGCGGGTCATCGCGACGGGCGGGCAGACGGTGCAGTGCCGGGCCGACACCGGGTTGACGGTCAACGGCAAGCCCCTCAAGGAGCCCTACCTGAACCCCAGCACCATGATGGCCGACCCGTCGGTGTACCCGTGCCTGGGCAGCGAGTTCGGGCCGGTCACCGTCCCGAACGGACGGCTGTGGGTGATGGGTGACAACCGCACGCATTCGGCGGATTCGCGCGCCCACTGCACCAGCACCCCGGCCGATGCACTCAAAGGCATTCTGTGCACCGGTGATCCGATGTCGGGGACCGTGCCGGTGGACAACGTCATCGGTAAGGCCAGGTTCATCGTCTGGCCGCCGACACGATGGGGCCCAGTGGGTTCGGTGAACCCACAGCAAGGTCGGTAGCAATGGCCACGACGTGGCCGCCGCGGACGGTGATCCGCAAATCGTCAGGGCTGCGCACCCTGGAGTCCGCGCTGCATCGCAGCGGCCTGGGACCGGTGGCCGGCGTGGACGAGGTGGGCCGCGGTGCCTGCGCGGGCCCGCTGGTGGTAGCGGCCTGCGTGCTGAGCCCTAACCGTCTGGAAAGCCTTGCTGCTCTTGATGATTCGAAGAAGCTCACCGAGAAGATACGGGAGAAGCTGTTTCCGTTGATCTGCCGCTACGCGGTGGCCTATCACGTGGTGTTCATCCCGTCCGTCGAAGTCGACCGGCGCGGCGTGCACGTCGCCAACATCGAAGGCATGCGGCGTGCGGTGGCCGGTCTGCCGGTGCGCCCGGGGTACGTGCTCAGTGATGGGTTTCGGGTGCCCGGCCTGCCGATGCCATCGTTGCCGGTGGTCGGTGGGGACGCGGCCGCCGCCTGCATCGCAGCGGCCAGCGTGCTGGCGAAGGTCAGCCGGGACCGGCTGATGGTCGCGATGGACGCCGACCACCCCGGCTACGGCTTCGCCGACCACAAGGGCTACAGCACAGCCGCGCACAGCACGGCGCTGACCCAGCTCGGGCCGTGTGCTGAGCACCGATATTCATTCATCAACGTGCGGCGCGTGGCCTCCCCGTCCGGGAACGGCTCCCGGACGCGGGTGGTGGCTGAATGCAAACCGGACCCTCCGGACGAGCGGGGCGGACGCCGGTGAGGAAAGATGGAAGCAGCCTTCTCGCCCGGCGAGCACGCTGTGGGTCAGCGGCCCGTGCGGGAAGTCGGAGAAACTGGCAGGGAAAAGGACGTCTGAGCAGATGAGTGCCGAAGATCTCGAAAAGTATGAAACCGAGATGGAGCTCTCGCTCTACCGCGAATACAAGGACATCGTCGGCCAGTTTAGCTACGTGGTGGAAACCGAACGGCGCTTCTACCTGGCCAACAGCGTCGAGATGGTGCCGCGCAACGCCGACGGCGAGGTCTACTTCGAGCTGCGGCTCTCCGACGCGTGGGTCTGGGACATGTACCGGCCGGCCCGGTTCGTCAAGCAGGTGCGGGTGGTGACGTTCAAGGACGTCAACATCGAAGAGGTCGAGAAGCCCGAGCTGCGGCTACCCGAATAGCTAATCGCCGGGCGCAGGCTCTTGCTCACCGTTGGGCGGCAGGCCGCCGCGCCGGTCGATGACCTCGCGTGCGACGTCGGCCAGCTTGATGTTCAGGGCCTGCGAGTGCCGGCGCAGCAGTTCGAACGCCTCGTCCTCGTTCAGCTCGTGCAGCAGCATCAGCATGCCGACGGCCTTGCCGATCTCGCGGTTGCTGAGCAGTCCCCGTCGCAGGCTGGCGGCATCGTCGCCCTTTGCTACCGCGTTGATCGCCACGCTGGCGAACGATGCCAGCACCGCCGCCCGTCCGGCCGATTCGTCGTCGAACATGTTGGGGGTGTCACTGAACAGGTTGAGCGCGGCGCCCTTGCGCTTGTTGACCAGCAGCCGAAATCCCATGGCGCCGCGTACCGGCGTCTCCTCCAGAAGCCGGGCCGCGAGCTTGGGCCAATGCGACGGCGTCGTCAGATCCGTGTCGATCTGCGGAGTCTCCTCCTCTATCGCGTCCAAACACGGGCCGTCGCCGGCTTCCAGCTCCATCTGATCGATTCTCTTCGCAAGCGCGTCGCTTGCGCCGACGGTGACGTAACGGTCGTTGTCGAGCACCAGCAGGCTGGCGTGGTCGCAGCCGCGGATGGCCAGGGTCGCGGCGACGCAGATGGCTGCATACATCTGAGTGGCGTCCGAGCCTTGATAAATGATCTCGGCGAGGGCCGCAAAAACCGTCGCCGGATCGGCTTTCTCTCCGCCCGGTATCGACTCGTCGCCTTTTGCTTCATCTGCCATGTTGTGCCTCATTTCCGCCAGTGGCGTCACCCGCGTTCGGCGCGCCGCAATTCGTCGGCCAACAACGCAAGTTTTACCCCTGTCGCCCCATACTCATCCACCGGTAACCGATAAACCACCGTCGACAGTAAAGCAATCGCCCCCGAGCGGCGTCGAAATTGGCCCCACATTTGGCGGCCGGGCGACCAGGCGCGAGCCAATGTAGTTTGGCTTAGTGAGGTTTCAGCGCCCGTCCGGAGTAATGAACCAGTGGGAAACGTAACCGCGCGCCGGCGCGCAACCCACCTCGCCGCAGGTCAGGCGATTACCCGGCCCGAAACCCTGGCCGTTGAGGAGCCACTGGAGATCCGCGTCAACGGCACACCGGTCACTGTGACCATGCGGGCCCCCGGTTCGGATTTCGAACTCGCGCAAGGCTTCCTGCTCACCGAAGGTGTGATCGCGCGGCGCGAAGACGTGCTTACCATCCGCTATTGTGGCGGTCGCGGCGAGAACGGCGCCAACACGTACAACGTGCTGGATGTGACGCTGGCCTCCGGCGTGAATCCGCCCGATCTCAACGTGACTCGCAACTTCTACACCACCTCCTCGTGCGGGGTCTGCGGCAAGGCATCGCTGGACGCGGTCCGGGTGATCAGCCGTTTTCCGCCGGGGGATGACCCGGTCACCGTCGCCGCCGCCACGCTCAAGGCGACACCCGGTCAACTGCGCAGTGCGCAAAAGGTTTTCGACAGTACCGGTGGGCTGCATGCCGCCGCGCTGTTCGATACCGACGGCGCGATGCTGGTGGTTCGCGAGGACATCGGCAGGCACAATGCCGTCGACAAAGTCATCGGCTGGGCGCTTGAACACGAGCGGATACCGCTGACCGGTTCGGTGCTGCTGGTCAGCGGGCGGGCGTCATTTGAGATCACCCAGAAGGCCGTGCTCGCCGGGATTCCAGTGCTGGCCGCGGTGTCGGCGCCGTCGTCACTGGCGGTGTCGCTGGCCGAGGAGTCCGGGCTCACGCTGGTGGCGTTCCTGCGGGAGGATTCGATGAACGTCTACACCCGCTCCGACCGTATTGGCTGATCGGCGAACCTCGACGCGTCAATGCACGGCATCGAATTCGATGGGAAGTGTTGTCGGACCGGCTAGTTCGGTGATGGGCTTCCACGGCGCAGGACCGCTGCGACGTGGATTCGTGACCTTGCCCGTGATCACCCGCAGCGCCTCGGCCAGCTCCATGCGCGCGAGGTGGCCACCGAGGCAGTAGTGTGCACCGCCTCCGAAGGTCAGCATCGCCGGCGCCTCCTCCCGGGTGAGGTCGAGCCGAGCGGGATCGTCGTAGACAGCCGGATCGCGATTGGCCGCAGCGGTATTCGCAATGACCAACGAGCCGGCCGGTACATCCACATCATCGAGTTCAAGGTCGACCACGGCCTGTCGCAACACCCTGAAGTTGACCGGTGAGTGCCGCATCAGTTCTTCGACCGCTCGCGGCGCCAGTTTGGGACGGCTGGCCAACAGCTCCCACTGGTCGGGGTGATCGGCCAGCGCCTGCACGGAGGCGGCCAGCTGATTGCGGGCCGTGTCGGTACCCGCGACGAGCAGAATCACGGCGAGGCTGACTACCTCGGCATGAGTCAATCGGTCGCCGTCGTCCTCGGCGCGGATCAGGTCTGAGATCAGGTCATCGGTCAGCGACCGCCGTCGCGCGGCGATCAGCTCCTCGACGTAGGCCTCGAGACGCTCCCACGATTGCAGAATGGCGGCCTCGTGCTCGACGACGTTGAGGCCCAGGACCCGTGCGAGATCCCCAGCCCACCCGGAGAAGAGTTGCCAGTCGTCTCGAGGCGCGCCGAGTAGCGAGCAGATGATCGCGACCGGGTAGGGCGTGGTGATCTCGGCGACGAAGTCACAGCTGCCATTGGCAAGGTGCGGGTCTAACAGCTCGGCGATGACGTCGCCGCACGCGGCGCGCATCCGCTCGGCGCCGCGTGGGGTGAATGCGCTTGCCACGATCCGGCGCAACCGGTGGTGCTCGGCGCCGTCGATGCACAGCAACCACTTGGTGTATCGATCCCAGATGGGGCCGGACGTGATGCCCTGTACCACAAGCCCGATCCCCGTCGGGATGGTGAACCGGGAATCTCGCAGTACGGTACGCACCATGTCGTAGCTGAGTACCTCGGGCAGTCCGTAGGGACCGATCCCGATCGGCCCCTGGCGTAGCGCCTTTGCCAGCACCTCGTGGACTTCGTCGGGGTCTCGGTCATTCTCGTAGACGATGCGCGGAGCGTCCATGACACTGACCATCGCGGTATCGTACGCCTGTTTAATAAGGTCAGAGGCAAAAATTTCGCATTACTCGATAACCGGACCCGCCCGCGTCCGAGGCGGGCTGCGATGTCGATACGGGTGAGTTTCCGACGGCCGTGCCACGTTGCTGAGTGCGGAAAGTCAGTCGTTTGCGCCGGCTTTCATCGGTTCGCCGGAAATCGCCGCTGGGTGGGCGCCGACCATGAACAGTGCGGCGACCAGGCCGAGCAAGGCGACAAACGCGGGCAGCAGCATCGACTGCGACATCGCCGCCGAGAACGGCTCGCGCAGCGAGTCAGGAAGTTGTACGGCGGCCCTGAGTGGACTGCCCGGCCCGGTGGGGGGGTTTACCCGGGTGTGGGCCGGCATCACGTCGGTGAGCCGCGACGTCATGAACGCGGCCATGCCGGCGCTGCCGAGCGCGGTGCCGAGTTGCTGGGTCGCGGTGAACACACCCGAGCCCACGCCGGCCACCTGGGCCGGCAGATTCCGCGTCGCGGTCGTGGTCAGCGGTGACCAGACGAAAGCCATTCCGACCCCGACGGCGATGATCGGTGCCACCAGCCGCCAGATCGGCGTTGCCGGGGACATCTCCATCGAAAGCCAGGTCAGCGCGATCGCCAGCACCGAGAAGCCAAAACCGAGTACTCGCCGCGGCGCAGACCTGTCAATGATCTTGCCGGCAACCGGCGCGAGCAGGGCACTGACGATCGACACCGGCATCAGGACCAGGGCCGAGCGCAGCGCCGACAGCCCGCACGCCTTCTGCGCGAAGAAGATCACCGGTAGTACCAGGGCAAGCCCGATGAAGCAGACAACCACGCCCGCGAGGTTGCACAGGGCAAAGTCGCGGTCACGGAAGATCTCCATCGGAATCAGCGCCCCGCGGGTGTTGACTGACTCCCAGTACACGAGCAGAACCATCACCGCGATACCGGCGGCGATCATCGCCCAAATCCACGGCACCCAACCGACGCGCTCACCATGCTGCAAAGCGAAGACGATCAGGAACAAGCCCGCCCCGGACAATCCCACGCCGACCAGATCAAACCGTTCGGGATTGGTGGGCAGCACCGGGATCAATCGAATCCCGAGCGCGAGCCCGACGATGCCGATGGGGACATTGACGAAAAAAATCCACCGCCAGTCCAGCGCGTCGACCAGCACACCGCCCACCAGCGGCCCGACCAGCGCGGCGACCCCACCGACGGCGCTGCGGACACCGAGCGCGACACCGCGGCGTTCGGGGGGAAAGATCTGGGTGATCGTCGACAACGTCTGCGGGGTGATCAGCGCCGCACCGATGCCCTGCACCACGCGCGCGGCAATCAGCATGTCGACGGTGCGCGACAAGCCGCACCACAACGAGGCCGCGGTAAAGACCGAGAGGCCGATCAGATAGATGTTCTTGGCGCCCACTCGATCACCCAGGCGGCCGGCCACCAGCAACGGCACCACATACGCCAGCAGATAGGCGCTGGTCACCCACATCACCATGGCGTAGTCGGTATGGAGTTTGGCCATGATGGTCGGGTTGGCGACAACGACAATGGTGATGTCCGCCATGATCATGAAGCGGCCGACCATCATGGCCCACATTGCGCTCCATGGCTTCCGCGATTCGGCGCGAGTCACCGGTTGATCCCGAAAGTTCCGGCGCCGGCGCGCCGAGCCTCACTCCTGGCGTTGGTCATCCACCTGCAACCTCGTTTCCGAACATGATTTAACGCCTTGTTGACGCCTTATGACGAGCTTCGGCGTCAAGCGGTAAGGCGGGATTCGCGTTGGTAGACATGGCGTTCATAAGTGCCTGCCCGCCTTACGGATACAGCGGCCGCCGACTGTGATGCGGTTGATCGCGCAGTAGCTACTCTTCGGGCGTAGCGCTCGCTATCCTCGGTCAAACATGTTGTGCTTCAGTAGCTTCGGAGGTGGTCTGAGCTCGCGGCCGGAATTTCATCCGATACCGCAGCGGATTGATGCCGACCTGGCGGCGGAAATGGCGACGCAACGTGATGCCGTTGCGGAACCCGGCCCGCCGCGCGATGTCATCGATGGACAGCTCGCTCTCTTCGAGTAGTCGCTGCGACAGCAGCACCCGCTGATACAGCAGCCATCGCAGCGCGGAAACTCCCGCCACTCCCCGGAATCGGCGGTCGAACGTACGTCGGCTCATCATTGCCCTGCGAGCCAGATCATCGACATCTACCGGCTCGGCGATGTGTTCGACCGCATACGCCATTACGTCGGCCAGTTCGGCTTCGGGTTTGGGGACCGGCAACGCACCGTCGGCGAATTGGGGGAGGTCGCCACGGCGGCGGGGCGGCATGGCCATCCGGCGGGCAATCGCTGCCGACGCTTTCGCGCCCCACAGCCGGGTAACCAGGTGCAGGCAGGCGTCCAATGCAGCTCCGGTGCCGGCCCCGGTGACAATGTCGCCGTCATCGATGAACAAGATGTCGGGGTCCACCGAAACCCGCGGGTACATCGCGGCCAACGAAGGTGCGTAGAACCAGTGTGTCGCCGCCTTGCGGTCGTCCAGCAGCCCGGCCGCAGCCAAGACGAATCCGCCCAGGCAGAAACTTACGATGATCGCGCCATCGGCATGGGCTGCTCTGATGGCGGTAAGCGTTTCCTCGGGCGGCTTTTCGCAGATGTCACGCCAACTGGGCAGCACGATGACTGCTGCCTCGGCGAGCGCTTCCAGGCCGTGGGGAGCGTCGAGGACCAAACCTGCGGTCGTCGTCAGCGGGCCCGGCTCACCCGCGACGGGGAGCAGACGAAATTTCGGGGCTCCACTGGCGGAACGGTCCATTCCGAAAACACTTATCGGCACCGATGTCTCGAAAATCGGTGCTTGATCGAATATCACCACAGCTATTGCTAGCGGATCCCGGCTCATCAGTTACCTCCGCGGCGGCGACCTGGACTCAAGTGTCCCACCGGGCCGGGCGTCGCGATCCAGAAATGACCTGCCCGTCGCCACCCACCGATACTTGTTCGCCGGGCTCGAGGAGCACCAGACGGGGTTCTGATTCTGGGGCGCCGGCCTCGAATGCTTGGCGCACCGCCTCGTCGCCCTGGGTCAGCAGATCCCACCCGTCCAAATGTGCCGGGATCGCCGTGCGTGCACCCAGGATCCGGGATGCCTCGAAGACCTCATTGCCGTCGAGAGTCAGGTACGCGTCCATCAAGGGGCTACGCGCGCGGCCGCCGAACACCACCGCAACGTCGATGGGTCCGGCATGGTGGGCAACCTCGCGAACGACCCTCAACGACGCGTTGTCCCCACTGACATAGATCGTAGGAAGACCGGCCGAGGTGAGCACGAAACCGATGACATGGCCGGTGAGGTGTTCGGTGTCCTCGGGGCCGTGGTGGGCCGGTACCGCGGTGATCTTCAACGCGTCTGCGACGGCGTTCGTGACGTGCGCGCCTCGCCACGGCGTCATGCCGATTGCATTGTCGCCCAGTCTCGTTGCGCTCTGCTCCGTGGTGTAGACGACGGGCACTCGATTCAAGAGGGCGCGACCGAGGTCGTCGAGGTTATCCGGATGTTGTTCATGCGACAGCAGTACTGCGTCGATGGGCGGGAGGTCGTCGAGTGCGATGGCGGGCCCGGTCACTTTGTTCAGCAGCCGCCCCGCGACTGGATGAGCACCGGGGGGGTCGAAGGTCGGATCTGTCAGGAGGTTCAACCCGCCGACACTGATGAGCATCGTGGGTCCGCCGATCAAGGTGAACTGCGCTGCGGATGTCGAGGCGTGGGTGGCTGGTGCGGTGGTCAGCACCGGGGTGTTTTCGCATGTCACAGTCCGATGGTGCTGCCGCGCGGGCCGTGTGTGTGAGGCGTTGGCGGGCCGAAGTTCGATCATTTCCAGCCACGGGCCGGCTGTGCATCGACGCCGGACTGGGGATAACCGGTCGCCATGCCGGGCCCGCGGCGCCCGGTGCGGTACGTCATGTCGGGCCCACCGAGCATCTTGGCCGCATGACAACCGCAAAGACACCGACTCGGATCGAGTTGGGAGCGATGGGTGAGGCCCTCGCCGTGGAGTACCTGACCCGGATGGGATTGCGGATCCTGGACCGCAACTGGCGGTCCAGGTACGGCGAACTCGACGTGATTGCCGCCGACGACGCCACCGGCACGGTGGTGTTCGTGGAGGTCAAGACGCGGACCGGCGACGGATATGGGGGTCTGGCACACGCCGTCACACCCCGCAAGGTGCGGCGGCTGCGGCGGCTGGCCGGACTCTGGCTGGCCGCTCAGGAAGGGCGCTGGGCGGCGGTCCGCATCGACGTGATCGGGGTGCGGGTCGGGCGCCGCCGCACGCCGGAGATTTCGCATCTGCGGGGGATCGGCTGATGGCGTTGGGGCGCGCGTTCTCGGTCGCGGTGCGCGGACTGGACGGACAGATCGTGGAGATCGAGGCCGACATCACCTCGGGGCTGCCCGGGGTCCATCTCGTCGGGCTGCCCGACGCCGCGTTGCAGGAGTCGCGCGACCGGGTCCGGGCCGCGGTGACCAACTGCGGAAACAGCTGGCCCATGGCCAGACTCACGCTTGCGTTGTCACCGGCGACGCTGCCGAAAATGGGGTCGGTCTACGACATCGCCCTCGCGGCAGCGGTGTTGTCGGCGCAACGCAAAAATCCGTGGGAACGCCTGGAGAAGACGGTGCTGCTCGGCGAGTTGTCGCTGGACGGCCGGGTTCGGCCGGTGCGCGGGGTGTTGCCGGCGGTGCTGTCCGCCAAGCGCGACGGCTGGCCCGCCGTCGTCGTCCCGGTGGACAACCTGGCCGAGGCCAGCCTGGTCGACGGAATCGAGGTCTGGGGCGTTCGCACACTAGGGCAACTGCAGGGCTGGCTCGGCGGGTCGGCCCGGTTGGACGAGCGGACCCGGGCGGCGGCCACCGGTCCGGAGCCGGCGGGAGATCTGGCCGACGTGGTGGGGCAGGCGCAAGCGCGCTTCGCGGTCGAGGTGGCGGCCGCCGGGGCGCATCACCTGATGCTGACCGGCCCGCCGGGTGTGGGTAAAACGATGCTGGCGCAACGTCTTCCAGGTTTGCTGCCCAGCCTGACGGACGACGAAGCCCTCGAGGTGACCGCGATCCACTCGGTGGCCGGGCTGTTGTCTGCAGATACGCCGCTGATCACCGAGCCGCCGTTCGTGGCGCCGCACCACAGTTCCAGCGTCGCGGCACTCGTCGGCGGCGGTTCCGGAATGGCCCGCCCCGGCGCGGTCAGCCGAGCGCACCGCGGAGTGCTGTTCCTCGACGAATGCGCCGAGATCAGTGTCAGCGCGCTGGAAGCATTGCGAACACCGTTGGAGGATGGTCTCATTCGGCTCGCACGCCGCGACGGGGTGGCGTGCTACCCGGCCCGCTTCCAGCTGGTGCTGGCCGCCAACCCGTGCCCCTGCGCGCCGACGGATCCACAGGATTGCATCTGTGCGGCCGCGACCAAACGGCGCTACCTGGGCAAACTTTCGGGTCCCTTGCTGGATCGGGTGGACCTGCGGGTACAGATGCATTCGGTGCGGGCGGGCGCGTTCGCGGCGGCGGACGGGGAATCCAGTGCGCAGGTGCGCCAGCGGGTGGCGCAGGCCCGCGAAACGGCCGCTGCGCGTTGGCGGCCGCACGGTTTTGGAACCAACGCCGAAGTCAGCGGAACGTTGTTGCGGCGCAAGTTCCGGCCCAGCAGCACAGCAATGGATCCGCTGCGCCTTGCGGTGGAGCGTGGACTGCTCAGTATTCGCGGGCTGGATCGCACATTGCGCGTCGCGTGGAGTCTGGCCGACTTGGCCGGCCGAAGCTCGCCGGGGCTCGACGAGGTGGCCGCCGCGCTGAGCTTCCGGCAGCTGGGAGCGCAACGATGACCGCGGCCTTCGACGATCCCGCGTGGTCGGCCTGGGCTTACCTGTCACGGGTCGCCGAGCCGCCGTGTCCCGAACTCGCCGGTCTGGTGCGGTGCGTCGGCCCGGTTGAGGCCGCCGAGCGGGTCCGGCGTGGACTGGTCGGCGACGAGCTGGCGCAGCGTACCGCGGCCAGGCGGGAAATAGACCGGGCCGCGCAGGATCTCGACCTGCTGGCTCGTCGCGACGGTCGGTTGATCACACCCGACTGCCCGGAGTGGCCGCTGGTCGCTTTCTCGTCGTTCGATGGAGTCGGGGCGCGGCCGCGCGGCGCGCCGCCCATGGTGTTGTGGGCGCTGGGTCCGGCGCGGCTGGACGAGGTGGCAGCGCGCGCGGCCGCGGTGGTGGGTACCCGGGCGGCGACCGCTTACGGCGAGCAGGTGGCCTCCGACCTGGCGGCGGGGTTGGCCGAGCGCGACGTCGCGGTGGTATCCGGTGGTGCCTACGGCATCGATGGGGCGGCCCACCGCGCGGCGCTGCACTGCGACGGAATCACCGTTGCGGCGCTGGCTGGGGGCATCGACATCCCTTATCCGGCAGGGCATTCGGCGCTACTGCACCGGATCGGCCAGCATGGGCTGCTGTTCAGCGAATACCCGCCCGGCATCCGCCCCGCCCGGCACCGCTTCTTGACCCGCAATCGTCTGGTTGCCGCCGTCGCGGGGGCCGCCGTGGTGGTGGAGGCGGGCGTGCGCAGCGGCGCCGCGAACACTGCCGCTTGGGCGAGTGCATTGGGCCGGGTGGTGGCCGCGGTGCCCGGACCGGTCACCTCGTCGGCGTCCGCGGGCTGTCACGCGTTGCTGCGCAACGGGGCGGAGCTGGTTACCCGGGCCGACGACATCGTCGAACTTGTCGGCCGCATCGGCGAACTCGCCTTCGAAGATCCCCGGCCCGCAACCGCTTTCGACGGGCTGGGCGAGGCCGAACGCCAGGTTTACGAGGCGCTGCCCGGCCGCGGTGCCGCGACGGTCGACGAAATCGCCATCGCATCCGGGCTACCGCCCGAGCATGTGCTGGGACCGCTGGCGATGCTCGAGGTGGCCGGGCTTACCGAGCGCGACTGTGGGCGATGGCGCATCGCTTCTGCCCGCGGCCGCGCGGAGGCGACGCGGCTGCGGGCTACGTGACCCACGGGAATGCGTCGGCCGTGGACCGTGCGCCTTCGGCGGCGCGGGAGCGGTTCGGCTCGTCGAGCTGGGCCAGGATCTGCGCGCCGGCGGTCACGACGCCGGAGAACACCGAGGGAGTGAGCCATGGGGGCTGCAGCGCGAACAGTAGATCTTCGGTGGAGGTGTTGCCACTTGCTCCGGGGGCGAAAGGACAGCCGCCCAGGCCGCCGAGCGCCCCGTCGACCATATCGGCGCCGGCTTGGATCGCGGCGATGGTGTTGGCGACTCCCAAGCCCCAGGTGTCGTGCCCGTGGAAGACGATCTCGAGTTCCGGCGCGAGATCGCGGACTTGCGTGACCAGCTGCCGCACTTCATCCGGTGTGGCCTGGCCGAGGGTGTCGCACAGCATCACGCTCGAGATACCTGCCGCACGGTTGTCGCTCACCAAGTCGATGACCTGTTTTGGGTCGATCGTGCCCTGGTATGGACAGGTGAATGCGGTAGCCAAGGTCAGTTGCAGCCGGGCACCACCGACCGCTGCGAAGTCGACGGCCTCGGGGAGAGCGGCCATGCTTTGCTCGGTGGTACGCCCGACATTGGCGTAGTTGTGTTGATCGCTGACCGACAGACAGTATTCGAGGTTGCGTGCACCAGCCTCGATGGCCCGAGTGACGCCGCGCGGCGTGGCTGTCCACACCCAACACCGTTGCAGCTCTTCGGGAGTCAGCGCTTCGATGACCTCAACGGTGTTGGCCATCGGGGGCACCAAGTCGGGTCGTGCCATCGCCCCGATCTCTAATGCGTCGATGCCGGCGTCCAGCAGCGCCCGTGCCAGCCCGACTTTCGTGTCCGTGTCGAGCAGCTTTCCGGTGAGCTGCAAGCCGTCGCGCAGTGTGACATCGCGCAATCGCGCCGAGGTTGTCATCCGGTCAGCTCCTCGATATTGGGACGGTTGAGATCGCGCCGCACAACCGCGGCGCCCAGTATCTCCTCGGTGTGCTCGCCGAGATCGGGCCCGAGCGTGCGGATTGCCCGCGCTCCCTCGCCAATCCGGGGCACGATGCCCGGGAACGCGACGTCGGGCAGGGTCTCGGTACCGGTGGATACCGGCATGTGCTGGATCATGCCGCGCGCCAAGAACTGCTCGTCGGCCTTGATGTCGGGAGCGGTATTGATCGGGCCGGCCGGGACTCCGGCGGCTTCAAGCGCCGAAAGTGCTTCGCGTGCGGTCATTGTGGCGGTCCACGCCCCGATCGCTTTGTCGAGTTGGTCGCGGGCCTGCCACCGCAGCGCGTTGTTGACCAGCTGCAGGCTCTCGGCAAGCTCTGGCCGGCCGATCAGCTTCATGAACCGGCGATATATGCCGTCGCCGTTGCCGGCGATCACCACCCAGCGGCCGTCGCCGCACAGGTACGCATTGGAGGGGGCGATACCTTCCAAGCGGCCGCCGGTGCGGGCACGAGTGACGCCGTAAGCGTCGTACTCGGGGACCAGCGATTCCATCACCGAGAAGATCGCTTCGGTCAACGCGACGTCGACGGTACGGTCACATACTGGCGTGGATCTGCCTGCTGCCCGGTCTCTTTGGCGTTGGTGCAACGCAACCAGAGCACCAAAGGCCGCGTAGATTCCGGCGATGGAGTCGCCGATGGACACACCCGTGCGCGACGGTGGACGGTCGGGATCGCCGGTGAGCGCCCGCAGACCTGCCATCGCTTCGGCAACCGCGGCGAAACCGGGCTCATGCCGCCGCGGTCCGGTCTGCCCGTAGGCCGACACCCGCACGATGATCAGGTCGGGATTCTGCGCGCTGAGCTCGGCCGGGCCGATGCCCCACCGTTCCAGCGTCCCCGGGCGGAAGTTCTCCAGCACGATGTCGCTGCAGCGGGCCAACTCGCGCACCACCGCCTGACCGTCCTCGCTCTTGAGGTCGACGACCACCGACTTCTTGTTGCGGTTGATGGTGCGAAACAGCATTGAGGTCGTACCGGAGTACAGGCGCCAGGTGCGCAACTCGTCCCCGGTCTCCGGCCGCTCGATCTTGATCACTTCGGCGCCGAAATCGGCCAGGAGCCGTCCCGCGGTGGGCGCGGCGATGTAATTGCCCAGCTCGAGGACGCGTACTCGGTCGAGCGGTCCGTTGGCTTCGTTCACTGGAATCCTTCCTGTAACCCATATCGTGCACTGCTACCCACAATATGGCAAGAGACCCCTTCCGTTCAGTGACGGGACCCGCTACAGTCGGACCTTGTTGCCTGGCTCACATTGCAAGCGACAAACCACGTTGTAGATCTGCTGCGAAGGTGGCGGATCGCGAGAACGAGAAGGTGGGAATGACCGCATCACCGATCACGGCAGTGGGCACGGACTCCGTCGGCGAGCAATTGGATCGCTTGCCGGTGGGGGCGGTGCACCGCAAGGTTGTCGTCGCGGTGGGACTCGGCTTGTTCTTCGAGATGTACGAGATCTTCTTGTCCAGCACCCTGAGCGCCACGCTCAGCCACGATTTCGGAATACGGGGCACCGCCCCCCTCAAGCTGGTCCTGGCGTCGTCGTTCATCGGAATGTTCTTCGGCGCGGCATTTTTCGGCCGGCTCGCCGACCGGATGGGTCGCCGAAAGGCGTTCCTGCTCGGCCTCAGCTGGTTTTCAGCCTTCTCGTTGGCCGGTGCGTTTGCGCCGTCTCCCGCGTTATTGGTGCTCGCGCGATTCCTGGCCGGCGTCGGGATCGGCGCCGTGTATCCGGTCGCCGACTCCTACCTTGCCGACGTCTTGCCCAAAGAGCACCGTGGCCGGCTGGCCTCCTATGCCGATACCTGTTCGTTTCTGGCGGTGCCCTTCGCCGCCTTTCTGGCGTGGTGGTTGGCGCAGCATTCGCCGCTCGGCATCGCGGGGTGGCGCTGGCTGCTGGCGCTGGGCGCCGGTGGCGCGGTGATCGTGTTCATCCTCAACCGCTGGTTACCGGAGTCGCCGCGCTGGCTGGCGTCGGCGGGACGGTTCGAGGAGGCGCAGCGGGCACTGAACGCGTTCGCCGCCGGCTCGGATGTGCCTGCGGTGCAGATCAATGCCGGCCCGCAGATCGGACGTGTCGGCCGGCCCGCTCAGTCGGCACTGACGCAACTACGGCGTGCCCCGTACAACCGCCGGGTCGTGATGCTGACGGTGTTCCACCTGTTTCAGACATACGGCTACTACGGGTTCGGCACGCTTGCCGCACTGGTGCTGGTCAGTCGCGGCTACGACGTCACGTCCTCGATGCTGTTCAGTGCGCTGTCGTTTCTCGGATATCCGATCGGGTCCCTGATGGCGATCCCACTGCTGGCCAGATTCGAACGCAAATTCCTGCTCGTCGGCTCGATCGTGGCCGTCGCGGGATTCGGACTGTTGTTCGCGACACAGTCGTCGGTCGCGTTGATCGTGGTGTTCGGCTTCATGACCACCGCCACCAGCAATATCTTCTCCAATGTCTATCACGTCTACCAGGCCGAGATCTTCCCGACCACGGTGCGCGCCACGGCCGTTGGATGGACGTACTCCTTGTCCCGGTTATCCAGTGGCGCTTCGCCTTTCGTGCTGATCCCGATCCTGGACCGCTACGGCGCCGGTGCGATGTTCACCGTGGTGGCAACGGCGTTGGCCGTCGTCATCGCCGCTGTTCTCACGCTGGGCCCGCGCACGTCGCGGCGCAGTCTCGAGGAGATCAACCCGGTATGAGCGTCCAGGAGTAGTAGTGATCGATTTTGGGGCGCTACCGCCGGAAATCAACTCGGCCCGGATGTATGCCGGTGCCGGGCCGGGGCCCATGATGGCCGCGGCCCATGATGGCCGCGGCCCATGATGGCCGCGGCCGCGGCCTGGGACTACCTGGCCGCCGACCTGGCGTCGAGTGCGGCCAGCTATTCGACGGTGACGGCGGAGCTGACCTGCTCGTCGTGGTTCGGCCCGGCATCGAGATCGATGATCGCCGCTGCTGCGCCTTATATCTCGTGGCTCAGCGCCGCCGCGGCGTTGGCCGAACAGACGAGCAGCCAGGCCAAAGCCGTCGCGTCGGCCTTCGAAGCGGCCTATGCGATGACGGTCCCGCCGCCGGTGATCGCCGAGAACCGTGCCGAGTTGATGCTGCTCGTCTGGACCAACTTCTTCGGCCAGAACACTCCGGCCATCGCGGCCACCGAGGCCGTCTATGCCGAGATGTGGGCGCAGGACGCCGCGGCCATGAACGGTTATGCGGGCTTCGCGGCAACTGCTTCACAATTGGCCCCGTTCACCAAGCCGGCCCAGACCACCGACCAAGCCGGACTGGCCCAACAGCAAGCTGCGGTCGTTCAGGCCGCGGTCGAAGCGGCGGGGACCGACGCCCCGCCGGCGACTCAGCAATCGCTCAACGACATCATCAATACCTTGTCCAGCCAGATAAAGGGACTTCTATTCGGTCCCCTGGATGTCATCTACTGGCCTTGGATGTACGTGGGAAATCTGATTTTCTCGCAGCTAGGTGTGCTGTGGCCCGAGCATGTCGGCGCCGCAGTCGGCTTCTCTGCAACGCCCGCCCTCGCGGCGCCGGTCCATCTTGGCGGTGGGCTGATCGCGGCAAACTTGGCTTCGTCAACCAAGATTGGTTCGCTATCGGTTCCAACGAGCTGGTACGCGACAGCGCCCAAGGCAGCAGTCCAGGCGATCGGCATCGAGGATGTCAGCGGGCCGTCGAATCGACCAGAGACGCTGCTCGGCCCACTAGCGCCGGCTCGCGGCAGACGTAACCGTGGCGGCTTGCCGCCCCGCGAATACGGATTTCGCCCCCGATTTACTGCTCGTCCACCATCGGCCGGATAACGCCATGGCCCGAAACATGATTCGAACACCAAAGCCTTCGAATGTGATCGTCGAAGAGTGCGATCCAGTCGTTGTCGGTACCGAAAACCCTCGAGGCTCATTGAGCCGGAAGGTTATTGAGTAAGGAGATCACATGTCCTTTGTCACTGCGAAACCGGAAGAGTTGATGGCAGCGGCTGGTGCATTGCGGACGATCGGCTCTGCACTTTCGGCGCAGAATGCGGCCGCGGCGGCGCCGACCACCGGGGTGATTCCCGCTGCCGCAGACCACGTGTCGATACTGACTGCGGCGCAGTTCGCAGCCCATGGAGAGCTGTATCAGCAGGTCAGTGCACAGGCGACGGCGATTCACGAGATGTTTGTCAACGCATTGGATGTCAGCTCGAGATCGTATGCGGCCACCGAGGCCGCTAACGCAATCGCAGCCGGTTAAGGGGCTCGTGATGCTCGACTTTGGGGTGTTACCACCGGAGGTTAACTCGGGACTGATGTACGCGGGTGCGGGCTCGGCGTCGATGATGGGGGCGGCTTCCGAGTGGAATATCCTTGCCTCTGAGCTGAATTCGGCTGCCGCCGCCTACGACCGGGTGGTGACCACGTTGTCCAGCGAGGAGTGGTTGGGGCAGGCCTCGGCATTGATGGCCGAAGCCGTCACCCCGTATGTGCAATGGATGAGAACCACTGCCGCTGCGGCTGAGCATGCGGCCAGTCAAGCCACGTCCGCTGCGCAGGCCTTCGAAACGGCGCATGCCGCGATCGTGCCGCCGCCGGTGATCGCGGCCAACCGCGTCAATCTGGCGCAGCTGCAGTCCGCCAACGTGATGGGCCAAAACACCGCGGCGATAGCGGCTTTGGAAGCCCAGTATCAGGATATGTGGGCAATCGACTCGGACACGATGTACAACTATGCGGGCCGATCGGCGAACACCTCGGCGGTCAAACCGTTTACCTCGGCACCTCATATGACCAACCCGGGTGGTACCGGAAAACAGGAGTCCGCGGTCGCCGCGGCCACCGGTACCTCGGTGGGCACGGCGCAAAACACGTTGCGCAGCAGGATGAGCAACATCACCTCGACGTTGGGAAAGCTGGCCCAGGCCGCCGCACCGGCGGATGATCCGGTCAAGGACGCGCTGACCACAGGGCCGCTGGGATGGCTGGGTGACCTTCTCACCTTCTACGCGCCGTTTTCCACCACGTTTTACAACACCGAGGGCCTGCCCTTCTTCTCCGCCGGCCTCGCCAACACCTTTCTTTCGATCGCGAAATCCACGGGTGCACTTGGCGGTGCTGCGAGCGCGGCCGCCCCGGCGCCCGCAGCACCGCCGGCAGGCGGGCCGGGGCTGGCCGGTGGCGGGGCTCCGGTTACGGGAACGTTGGGCAATGCAGGATCGGTCGGACGCCTATCGGTTCCGCCGGTCTGGGCCAACGGGAGCCCGGTGGGAGCGGAGGCCGCGGCCCCGCTGCCGATCAGCAACATCAGGGAGACGCCGGACTCCGGGATCGGAAACGTCATGGGCGGTCTGCCGTTGACCGGCCCGGGAGACGGCGGCGCAGGCAGGACACCCAGATACGGCTGGAAGCCCACCGTGATGGCGCGCCCGCCTTTCGCGGGCTAGCTCAATACGGGAGCCGGCCGCCGAGGGTGCGGGTCGCCTGGTCGGCCGCGCCAACAACATTGTCGGCCCACAGTTCGGCGAGCTCATCGGAGAACCGGAAGCTGGGTCCGCTGATCATCAGCGCACCCAGCACATGACCATGCGAATCGAACACCGGCGCCGCGACGCCGGTGGCGCCCTCATCGCGTTCGCCGCTGGTGATGGCGAAACCCATTCGGCGTGTCTGTTCGACCTTGGTGCGCAACAGGTCTGGATCAGTGACCGTCGCATCGGTGAACCGGATCAACTCAGACGCCAGTACCTCTTGCAATGCTTCGTTATCCCAGGCCATCAAGACCCGGCCCGCCGAACCGACATAGAGCGGAATGATCTTGCCGACATGCATCTCACGACGGATGCCGTGGCGTGATTCCGCGAGTGCGACACACACCCGGAAAGGACCCTCGCGACGGAAGAAGCACGCGGTCTCACCGCTCGCGTCGCGCAGCGTTTCCAGCGCCGGTGACACCGCGTCCAGCAAGCCCATGCTGCTCGCGACCGGAGCCGCCCAGTATGCGACCCGGGCCCCGATCCGGAAACGGTCGTCGATCCGATCGAGGAACTCCTCGGCCACCAGGTTGGCCACCAGTCGCTGCACCGTCGACGTCGGATACCCGGTCCGGGCGCGAATCTCGCTGAGCGTCAACTCCGGCTCAGACAGCGTGAAGGCGTCCATGATGCCGCGAATCTTCGCCAGTACCAGCAACGGCTTCATGCCCGCGGAC
>NZ_BFCH01000033.1 GCF_003112775.1 Mycobacterium montefiorense
TCGAACGCGGCATCACCAACGCCACACACTGCCCAGCCCCCACACCACGGCCAACCAACAACTGCGCCAACCGATTCGAAGCCTCATCCAACTCCCGATACGTCAACGACCGATCACCGAAACGGACCGCCACCGCATCACCAACACGAGCGACCTGCTCACCAAACAACACCGGCACCGACACCGCCGGCCCCACCGGCGAAACCACCGGCGAAACCAACACCTCCCGATTACTCCACAGATCCAACCGGGCCCGCTCACCACCATCAACCACATCCACCGACGACAACCGGACATCAGGATCAGCAGTCATCACCTCCAACACCCGCACCCACCGCGCGATCAGCGTTTCGATCGTGGCAGTGTCGAACACATCGGTGCGGAACTCCACCGACCCCTCGATCCCGGCGGGTTCACCCGTGGCAGTCCAGCGTTCAGCCAACGAGAACGACAAATCCATCCGCGCGGTATGGGTATCCACGAGCACCGGAGTCAACGTCAAATCACCAAGCGCCAACCCCCCCACCGAATCATCAGCACCCAATCCGGCCATGTTCTGCCACGCCAACATCACCTGAATCAACGGATGATGCGCCATCGACCGCACCGGGTTGAGGTGCTCAACAAGGACCTCAAGCGGCACATCCTGATGCTCGAAAGCTTCCAGACTGCGGGTACG
>NZ_BFCH01000034.1 GCF_003112775.1 Mycobacterium montefiorense
AACCACAACCGCGACTGCGCAAACGACAACGGAACCACCGAAGGACGCACCCGGGCCACCAACGGCTCCAACACATCCTGAACCGCATCCAGCCGCGTCACCAACCCCGCAACCGTGGGCGCCTCAAACACCGCACGCACCGAAAGACCAACACCCAAAGCAGAATTCACCGCAGCAACCACACGCATCACCGACAACGAATCCCCACCCAGATCAAAGAACGAGTCATCCACCCCAACCCGCTCCACACCCAGGACTTGAGCGAAAATCCCCGCCAAAATCTCCTCAGCCGCGGTCCCCGGAGCCCGATACCGTTGCGCGTCACCATATTCAGGAGCCGGCAACGCCCGAGTATCGAGTTTCCCGTTCACCGTCAGTGGCAACCCCTCAACCACCACCACCGCAGCCGGCACCATATAAGACGGCAACCGCTGCCCCAACACCTCACGCACCACAACCGAATCCACAATCCCGGCCACCGACTCCGTGACATACCCCACCAAACGCCGCACCCCAGGCTGATCCTCACGAGCAACCACCACCGCCTGCTCCACACCAGCCACACCCGCTAACGCCGCACGCACCTCACCCAACTCAATGCGATACCCACGAATCTTGACCTGCTCATCCGCACGCCCCACATCCCGCAACTGACCATCCGGGCCCCAACACACCAAATCCCCAGTCCGATACATCCGCGCACCCGCACCCCCAACCGGACACGCCACAAACCGCGAACCCGTCAACCCCGACCGGCCCACAT
>NZ_BFCH01000035.1 GCF_003112775.1 Mycobacterium montefiorense
ACCACAGCGCTCACCGAGCGCCTTACTGGTCTGGCTGGCCGTGATCTGTGGGTCATTGATGTTGAGGACCCGGCGATCACGACCCAACCCACCACCGCGGTGGTGCCCGGTCCTGATCCTGACGATATTGCGTACATCATTTACACCTCGGGCACTACCGGTGTGCCTAAAGGTGTTGCTGTCACCCACCACAACGTCACCCGGATGTTCGACTCGTTCGAGGTTCATCTGGAGTTGTCGGCGGGGCAGGTGTGGACGCAGTTCCATTCGTATGCGTTCGACTTTTCGGTGTGGGAGATCTGGGGGGCCCTACTCCATGGTGGGCGGGTAGTCGTCGTACCCGAAGACGTGGTGAGTTCACCGCAGGATTTCCATGCTCTGTTGGTTGATGAGCAGGTCAGTGTGCTCACTCAGACACCGTCGGCGGTCGCGGCGTTGTCGGCGCAGGGTTTGGAATCGGTGGCGTTGGTGATCGGCGCTGAGGTGTGTCCTGCTGAATTGGTGGATCGGTGGGCGCCTGGCCGGGTGATGGTCAACGTCTATGGCCCGACTGAGACGACGGTGTTTGCGTCGATCAGTGCACCGCTGGTGGCGGGGTCGGTGCCGCCGATTGGGGTTCCGGTGTCGGGGGCGGCGTTGTTTGTGTTGGATG
>NZ_BFCH01000036.1 GCF_003112775.1 Mycobacterium montefiorense
GCGGAAGCCACAGCAGCGGCGGCGGTGGGGGGCACAGCGGCGGCGGTGGCGGCGGCCACCACTAGCCATCTCACCCCGGGCGCGGTCAGCGGAACGCGCGTAAAGTCGGGTCGCTAGGGGAATACAGGGTGGGGACTCGTGACGTCTCGAGGTGGCCGGAGCCTGCGATGACGACGATCCCCACGACACTGTCTAGCAAATGACAATGGAGGGGCATTGGACACCGTACTTGTGGTGTCGATGGCGCCGACGGCAGTCCGGATGGTTCTGGTCGAAGGCGAAAATGGCGATGGCGCCACCGTCGACGAAGACAATTTCGACGTCGCTACCGACGATGACACAGCAACGACCAGCGCCGCGAACCAGGTGGTCTCGGCGATCCTGGGCACCCAGGAGGGTGCAGCCCAGGGCGGCTACCAGCTGACGTCGACGGGAGTCACCTGGACCGATCCCATCGAGGCCGCCGCGCTGCGTGACGCGCTGGCCGCACATAAGGTCGAGAACGTGATGTTGGTCTCGGCCTTCCTGGCCGCGGCCGCTCTGGCGCAGTCCGTCGGCAATGAAACCAACTACGCGCAGACCGCGCTGCTGTTCATCGAACCCGACACCGCGACCTTGGCGCTTGTCGATACCTCCGACGGGTCGATCGCCGACGTGCACCGCCAGCCGCTGCCCGAAGACGATGACGCGGCAGTGGCGCAGCTGGCCACCATGGTCTCGGAGGCTGAGGCGCTAGAGACGCGTCCGGGCGCCGTGTTCGTCGTGGGCTCCGGCGTCGACGTGCCGCTGATCAAGTCGGCACTGGAGTCCGCAACCACACTTCCGCTGGCGATGCCCGAGGAACCGGAGACCGCGCTGGCTCGCGGAGCGGCCCTGGCGTCAGCGCACGCGCCGCTGTTCGCGTCCTCCACCGCCGCGCAGGCATACGCGCAGGATCCTGGCACCGGTGCGCTCGACCCGTTCGCGGTTGCCCCCGGATACTTCGACATCCCGGATTCCGACGAGGGCGCGCTCGCCTACAGCGCCGTCCCCGACGACTACGCCGAGGCCTATACCGGCGCGCACACCGCTGCCACCGCGCTTGCCGACTACGACGACCGCAGGTCCTTCGGGCTGGTGGGCAGCGTGGTCGCGGCCATCTTCATCGTCGGCGTGGCGGCGCTGGTCGTTTCCCTGGCCATCGCGATCCGACCGACATCTGGCGTGAAACCCGCGCCAAGCCAAAACATCGTGGCACCGGCCACGCCGGCGCCCGCAGCTCCGGCTCCTGCGCCAGCGGCACCTGCCCCGGCTCCTGCTCCTGAGGCGGCTCCGGTGCCGGCTCCGGCGTCTGTTCCTCAGGCACCCGCGCCGATTCCTCAGGCTCCCGCCCCGGTCGCGGTCCCGGTGCCGGCCGCGCCCGCTCCGATACCCGAGGCTCCTGCACCCGTCCCGGTGCCCGCGGCCCCGGCTCCTGTACCGGTAGCGCCGATTCCCATCCCGATCCCACTGCCCATTCCGCCGATCATCGGCGGGCCGATAGGTCCCGGTGGTGGCGGGTTCCCAGGTAACGGGGGTCCGGGCGGCGGCTTCCCGGGCGGTGGTAGCCGCGGTGGCGGCGGCCCCGGTGGCGGCGGCCACGGCGGCGGCTTCCCCGGCGGTGGCGGCTTCCCGGGCGGTGGCCACGGTGGGGGTGGGTTCCCCGGTGGCGGTGGCTTCCCAGGTGGTGGCGGCGGTCACGGTGGATTCGGCGGCGGCCACGGCGGGTTTGGTCGCCGGTAGTTCTTCGAGAGTCACCTGTCACCTCCCGTTTGCCTCCCGCTTAGCGGAGCGATGCAGTTAGCTCATCGCGGCCACCTACACACAGTGGTATGCGATGCACCGTCTTTGGCACCGGATACCTGGGTGCCACGCACGCCGTGGGGATGGCTGAACTGGGACACGAGGTCGTCGGTGTTGATATCGACCCGGGGAAAGTCGCGAAGCTGGCCGCGGGTGACATCCCCTTTTACGAACCAGGTCTGCGAGAGTTGTTGGCCGACAACTTAGCTGCCGGACGACTGCGGTTCACCACCGATTACGACTTGGCAGCCGATTTCGCCGACGTGCATTTCCTTGGAGTCGGCACGCCGCAGAAGAAGGGCGAATACGGCGCCGACCTGAGCCACGTCCACGCCGTCATCGACAATCTCGTGCCGCGGTTGACCAGGTCGGCCGTGCTCGTCGGGAAATCGACTGTCCCAGTGGGCACTGCCGCAGAACTGGGCGATCGGGCCGCCGCACTGGCACCCGCGGGGGTCGACGTCGAAATCGCCTGGAACCCCGAGTTCCTGCGCGAGGGGCACGCCGTGCACGACACCTTGGAGCCGGACCGCATTGTGCTTGGCATTCAGCAGGACTCGGTGCGCTCAGAGATCGTCATCCGCGAGTTGTACGCGCCGATCCTCAACGCCGGCGTGCCGTTCCTGGTAACCGATTTGCAGACAGCGGAATTGGTCAAGGTTTCAGCCAATGCCTTTCTAGCGACCAAGATTTCGTTCATCAACGCGGTCTCCGAGGTGTGCGAAGCGGCGGGTGCCGACGTCACGCTGCTAGCTGATGCGCTCGGGTACGACTCCCGGATCGGGCGCAAATTCCTCAACGCGGGCTTGGGCTTTGGCGGTGGCTGCCTGCCCAAGGACATTCGGGCGTTCATGGCGCGCGCGGGCGAGCTGGGTGCCAACCAGGCGCTGACGTTCCTGCGCGAGGTGGACAGCATCAACATGCGTCGGCGTACCAAAACGGTCGAGTTGGCCACCGCGGCGTGCGGCGGTTCGCTGCTAGGTGCCAACATCGCCGTGCTCGGCGCGGCGTTTAAGCCCGAGTCCGACGATGTCCGCGACTCGCCGGCGCTCAACGTCGCGGGGCAGCTGCAGCTCAACGGGGCCGCGGTCAACGTTTACGACCCGAAAGCCCTCGAGAACGCCCGTCGCCTGTTCCCGACGCTGAACTACGCGGTTTCGGTGACCGAGGCATGCGAGGGCGCGGACGCGGTCTTGGTGCTGACCGAGTGGCAGGAGTTCACCAACCTTGACCCGAACGACCTAGCCGACGGGGTGCGAGCCCGCGTCGTCGTCGACGGTCGCAACTGCCTGGACGCCGAGCGCTGGACGCAGGCGGGCTGGCGGGTGTTCCGGCTCGGAGCGCGACGCCCCTAAAGCGCACCCTTGCCAGGTAGCCTGATTGCGTGGATTACGCGGCGGCCTTTGTCGACGAAAACCGCGCTTTTTCGGAGTTTTTCCGCGATGTCGACGACTCACACCCGGTGCCGACTTGCCCGGGCTGGAGCCTCCAGCAGCTGTTCCGCCACGTCGGGCGGGGCGATCGCTGGGCCGCACAGATCGTGCGGGATCGACTTGACCAGCCGCTCGACATGCGCAGCGTCGAAGCCGGGAAACCACCGCCAGACCCGGCCGACGCGATCTCCTGGTTGCACGGCGGGGCGCAGCGGCTGATCGACGCCGTCGAGCTGTCGGGCGTCGAGACGCCGGTGTGGACCTTCCTCGGCGAGCGCCCGGCGAACTGGTGGATCCGGCGCCGGCTGCACGAAACGTCGGTGCATCGCGCCGACGCGGCCATCGCGCAGGGGCGCGAATTCATCCTCGAACCCGATGTCGCGGCGGACGGAATCACCGAGTTCCTCGAGCGGATCGAGATCCAGGCCGGCGCCAACGGCGCCCTGCTGCCGCTCGATGACGGTAGAACCCTGCACCTGCACGCGACCGACCCGGGGTTGGGTGAAGCCGGCGAATGGACGGTCGGCGTCCGCGACACCGGCCTCGCCTGGTCGCACGAGCACGGCAAGGGCAGTGTGGCGTTGCGGGGCGGCGCCACCGAGCTGTTGCTGGCGATGTCGCGACGAACTCCGCTCGCCGACACCGGCATCGAGATGTTCGGCGACGAGGCGGTGTGGCAACACTGGCTGGAGCGCACTCCTCTCTAGCAACGTCGGGGAAACGACGTGCTGCAAGGGGGTACACGGTAATTTTTAGATCATGACCACTTCGGAGATCGCCACCGTGCTGGCGTGGCATGACGCTCTCAACACCGCCGACATCGAGACCTTGGCGGCCCTATCCAGCGACGACATCGACATGGCCGACGCGAACGGTGCCCAACAAGGCCACGAGGCGCTGCGCACGTGGGCCGCCTCCGGCCGGGCGGCCACCGAACTCGGCAAGATGTATGTGCACAACGGCGTTGTGGTCGTCGAACAAAATGGCGGCACCAACGCCGCGTTAGCCTTCCGGGTAGTCCACGACCATGTCACCTCGGTATTCCGTCATCAGGACTTGGCGTCGGCGCTGGCGGCCACCGAACTCACCGAGGCAGACCTCGTTACCTAGGGCATAGGAGCCACTACATGCGCGGAATCATCTTGGCCGGCGGTTCGGGCACTCGACTGCACCCGATCACGATGGGCATCAGCAAGCAGCTGCTGCCCGTCTACGACAAGCCGATGATCTACTATCCGTTGTCCACGTTGATGATGGCCGGAATCTGCGACATTCTGGTGATCACCACCCCGCATGACGCGCCCGGATTTCAGCGACTCCTGGGCGATGGCTCGCAATTCGGTGTCAGCATCAGCTACCTCGAGCAGGAAAAACCCGATGGTCTGGCGCAAGCTTTCATTTTGGGCGCCAAGCACATTGGTAATGATTCGGTAGCTTTGGTGTTGGGGGACAACATCTTTTACGGACCGGGTTTGGGTACCAAACTCAGCCGATTCCAATCCGTCAGCGGCGGAGCGATTTTCGCGTATTGGGTGGCGAACCCGTCGGCCTACGGTGTCGTCGAATTCGGCGCGGACGGGATGGCGTTGTCGTTGCAGGAGAAACCCGAAACGCCGAAGTCCAAGTACGCGGTGCCGGGCCTGTACTTCTACGACAACGACGTGATCGAAATTGCCAAGGGCTTGAAGAAATCCGATCGCGGCGAATACGAGATCACCGAGGTCAACCAGATCTATCTCAACCGCGGCCGGCTCTCGGTCGAGGTGCTCGCTCGCGGCACCGCGTGGCTGGACACCGGCACCTTCGACTCACTGCTGGACGCCAGCGACTTCGTTCGCACCCTGGAACGCCGGCAGGGCCTGAAGGTCGGCGTGCCCGAGGAAATCGCGTGGCGGCAGGGCTGGATCAGCGACGAGCAGCTGGCCAGACATGCGCGCAGCATGGTCAAGTCCGGGTACGGCGACTACTTGCTGGAGCTGATGGAACGGGGCTGACTGATCCGGTTTCGGAGCCGGGTTTGGCCAGCACCGCGGCGATCGCCGTCGTCAACGGCACTGACAGCGCCAGTGCGATTCCGCCGACGGCGGAGCGCACGAGTTCGATGGCCACGCTTTCGCTGATCAGCACGTCGCTCAAAGATCGATTCGCGACACTGAACAACAACAGCAGCGGTAGCGAACTGCCGGCGTAAGCCAGCACCAGCGTGTACACCGTGCTGGCAATGTGATCGCGTCCCACCCGAATCGCGCTCAGGAAAATCGCCCGTCGGGAGGTATCGCCGCCGATGTGGGCAAGCTCAAACACGGTCGAAGCCTGCGTCACGGTCACGTCGTTCAGCACACCCAGCGATCCGATGATGAATCCGGCGAGCAGCAGGCCGCTGATCGACACGCTGCCAAGGTACGCGCTTACCGCAGAGTTCTGTTCATCCGACAGGCCGGTCAAGTGTGCGAGTTCGATTGCTGCCCAAGACAATCCGGCGGCCAGCAGTAAGGCCGACAAAGTGCCCAGTAAGGCGGCACTGGTGCGCAGGTTGACCCCGTGGGCCAGGTAGATAACGGCGTACAGGATCGCGGCCGACGCCACCAGGGCCACCGGGACCGCGGGCGCTCCGTCGCGCAACGCCGGCAGCAAGAACATCACCAGCACCGAGAACGCAACCACGATTCCCACCAGTGCCAGCAGCCCACGCCAGCGGGCCACGGCGACAATGACCACCGCGAACGCCAGGGCCAGCGCGATCAGCGACCAGCCGCGCTCGAAGTCGTAGAACGCGTACGTGGTGGCGCCTTGGGCGTCAACCTGCCGCACCACCCGGATGTGGTCGTCCGCTTTGAATTGTGGCTGGCCGGGACCGGGGGAGAACTCCAGCAGGGTTTTCGCGCCGGCATTCGGTCCCGAATCGATTGCGACCAACGTCTGCACGCATCGTCCCCCGCCCGGAGCTCCCGGTTGCGGAGCCGTGGTGAGCACCTGACTGGCCGACGGGCTGCCGCAATCGCCGAGGCCGCTGGACAGCACGTGCGCGCGCTGGGTGCTCACCGCGCCACCCGTCGCGGTCTGGAACGTCATCGGGATGTCGACATGCTGGCGGCTCGGCCACAGCAACACGGCGCCGGCGATCACGGCTATCCCGATCGCAATCAGCAATCCCACCACGATTTTGGCGGGCAGCGGCCCCAGTGGGGACGGACCTGACGACAGGTTGTGCGAGTGC
The DNA here is from genome assembly GCF_003112775.1 of Mycobacterium montefiorense. Taxonomy (GTDB): domain Bacteria; phylum Actinomycetota; class Actinomycetes; order Mycobacteriales; family Mycobacteriaceae; genus Mycobacterium; species Mycobacterium montefiorense. Next base: position 6,472 of record NZ_BFCH01000036.1, read on the forward strand.
GCGTGGGAGTGGGTCACGCGCTCCACCGTAGAGGCGGTGCCTGCCTACTTACTGTCGATAGGCGGTCAGGAAGTTGCCCAGCCGTTCGATTGCGGACGACAGATCGCGCGCCCACGGCAGGGTCACAATGCGCAGGTGATCCGGTGCCGGCCAGTTGAACCCGGTGCCCTGGCCTACCAGGATCTTTTCCTGCAGCAGCAAGTCAAGGACCAGTTGCTCGTCGTCGGCGATGTCGTAGACCTCGGGGTCCAGCCGCGGGAATGCGTACAGCGCGCCATCCGGCTTGACGCAGGACACCCCCGGAATCTGGTTGAGCTTGGTCCACGCGACATCGCGCTGCTCGAGCAGCCGGCCGCCGGGCAGCACAAGGTCATCGATGCTCTGGTAGCCGCCGAGGGCGACCTGGATCGCATGCTGGGCAGGGACGTTCGGACACAGCCGCATGTTGGCCAGCAGGCTGATTCCCTCGATGAAGCTGCCGGCGTGGTCCTTGGGCCCGGTGATCGCCAGCCAGCCGGAGCGGTAGCCGGCGACCCGGTAGGCCTTCGACAGCCCGTTGTAGGTCAGGCACAACACGTCCGGGGCGAGTGTGGCCAGGCTGATGTGCTTCGCGTCGCCGTAGAGAATCTTGTCGTAGATCTCGTCGGCGAGCAGCAGCAGTTGGTGCTTACGCGCGAGCTCGACGATCTGGGTGAGAATTTCGCGGCTGTAGACGGCGCCGGTGGGATTGTTTGGGTTGATCACGACCAGCGCCTTGGTGCGCTCGGTGATCTTCGACTCCATGTCGGCGATGTCGGGCTGCCAGCCCTGCGTCTCGTCGCACAGGTAGTGCACCGGCGTGCCGCCGGCCAGGGACGTCGACGCCGTCCACAACGGGTAGTCGGGGGAGGGAATCAGCACCTGATCGCCGTTGTCCAGCAGAGCCTGCAGCGTCATCGTGATCAGCTCGGATACGCCGTTGCCGAGGAAGACGTCATCGACGTCGAATCGTGGGAAGCCGTCGACCAGTTCGTAGCGGGTGACCACCGCGCGCCGGGCGGGCAGGATGCCCTGCGAGTCGGAGTAGCCCTGGGCGTAGGGCAGCGCCTGGATCATGTCGCGCATGATCACGTCGGGTGCGTCGAAGCCGAACGGCGCCGGGTTGCCGATGTTGAGCTTGAGAATGCGGTGGCCCTCGGCCTCTAGCCGCGCAGCATGCTGGTGCACCGGGCCGCGGATTTCGTACAGAACGTCCTGAAGTTTGGACGATTGCGCGAAGGTCCGCTGCCGGTGGTGGCCGGGGATGTGCACGGGCACCTGGTGAGTGGTCACGTCACCTATGGTGCCATCGTTGTCCACCGAAATTTGCTGGTCTACGCCAATCTGTGATCAGCGCTTGCCCGGTGGACGGGCGCCACGAGCCATGCCGAGCCCCTTAACAGGGGCTGCCGGTGGTGCCGCGTCGCCGTTGGATTCCTCCGGCTTCGGCTCGGGTTTGGCCTCGGCCTTGGGCTCGTCGGCCGCGGGAGCCTCGGCCTTGGCTTGGGTTGCCGGGGCTGCGGGTGCCGTTTTCTTCGCGCCTGGCTTCCGCGCGCCGGCGGCGATACCCAGACCCTTGACGGGTGCGGCCGGTGCGGCCGGCGCTTTGGGCTCCGCAGCCTCCGCCTTGGTCTCGGGGGTTTGCTCGGCTGCCGGGGCTGCGGGTGCTGTTTTCTTGGCGCCCGGCTTCCGCGCGCCGGCGGCCATGCCCAAGCCCTTGGCGGGCGCGGCTGGTGCCTTGGCCTCTGCGGCCTCAGTGCTCTGCTCGGCTGCCGGCGTCTCGGCGGCCGGGGCTGCTGTTTTCTTGGCGCCCGGCCTCTTCGCGCCGGTTGCCATACCCAATCCCTTGGCAGGCGCGGCCTTGACCTCTGCGGCCTCGGCTGCTGGTGCCTCGGCCGCCGGCGCCGCGGCTTTCTTGGCTCCGGGTCGCTTGGCGCCACCGGCGATACCCAGCCCCTTCGCGGGAGCGGCGGCCTTGGCGGGCTGCTCCGGCTCGGCGGCCGCGGGTTCGTCGGTCTTGGCGGGCGCTTGCGCCGGGGCGGCCGGTGCAGCGGCCTTGGGCTCCGCTTTCGCGGCCAGCTCTTCTGCTTCCTTTGCGGCCGTGCCCTTCTCAGGCAGCGTCGCCTTGTCGTACTCGAGCGAACTGAGCAGGATCTGCGCGACGTCGAGCACCTCGACGCCGCTGCGGCCGGCCTCTTCCTGCCGGTCGTTGACACCGTCGGTCACCATCACCCGGCAGAACGGGCACCCGGTCGCGATTGTCGAGGCGTTGGTGGCCAGCGCTTCGTCGACGCGCTCGTGGTTGATGCGCTTGCCGATGTGCTCTTCCATCCACATGCGTGCACCGCCGGCACCGCAGCAGAAGCTGCGGTCGGAGTTGCGCGGCATTTCGGTGAGGTTCGCTCCGGCGAAACCGATCAGCTCGCGCGGCGCCTCGTAGACCTTGTTGTGCCGGCCCAGGTAGCAGGGGTCGTGATACGTAATGTCCTGCGAGACAGGCTTTACCGGAACCAGCTTCTTGTCGCGCACCAATCGGTTGAGCAGCTGGGTGTGGTGCAGCACGCTGTAGTTGGCGCCCAGCTGGCGGTATTCCTTACCGATCGTGTTGAAGCAGTGCGGGCAGGTGACGACGATCTTGCGGTCGACGTTCTCCACACCCTCGAACACCCCGTCCAGGGTCTCGACGGCTTGGGCGGCCAGCTGCTGGAACAGGAATTCGTTGCCGGACCGGCGTGCCGAGTCACCGTTGCAGCTCTCCCCGGTGCCGAGCACCATGTACTTCACGCCGGCGATGGCCAGCAGCTCGGCGACGGCCTTGGTGGTCTTCTTGGCCTTGTCGTCGTAGGCGCCGGCGCAGCCTACCCAGAACAGGTACTCATAGCCGTCGAAGCTCTCGACATCCTGGCCGTAGACCGGGACATCGAAGTCGACCTCGTCGATCCAGTTGGTCCGGTCGCCGGCGTTCTGGCCCCACGGGTTGCCCTTGGTCTCCAGGTTCTTGAACAGCACCGACAGCTCGGAGGGGAACTCCGACTCCATCATCACCTGGTAGCGGCGCATATCGATGATGTGATCGATGTGCTCGATGTCCACCGGGCACTGTTCGACGCAGGCGCCGCAAGACACGCACGACCACAGCACATCGGGATCGATCACACCGCCCTGCTCGGCGGTGCCGACCAGCGGCCTGGCTGCCTGCTCGGGCCCGTGCCCGGGAATCCGGCCGAAGCCGGACTCCGGAACGTGGTGGCCCTCTTCCTTTGCCGTTTCGAGGTCCAGACCCTCGAGCGGTTCGGCGGTCTTCTCACCCAGGATGTAGGGCGCCTTGGCCATCCAGTGGTCGCGCAGGTCCATGATGACGAGCTTGGGCGACAAAGGCTTTCCGGTATTCCAGGCCGGACACTGCGACTGGCAGCGCCCACACTCGGTACAGGTGGCGAAGTCGAGGTTCGCCTTCCAGGTGAAGTCCTCGATCTTGCCGCGCCCGAAAACGTCGTCCTCGCCGGGATCTTCGAAGTTGATCGGCTTGCCACCGGACTCCATCGGCAGCAGCGGGCCCAGGCCGTCGGGCAGTCGCTTGAAGGTGACGTTGATCGGCGCCAGGAAGATATGCAGGTGCTTGGAGTGGAGCACGATCAGCAGGAAGAACAGCGCCACCGCGATATGGGAGAGCAGCGCGATGGTCTCGATCCACTCGTTGGCAGTTACGCCCAGCGGATGCAGGAGCGCCCCCATCGCGTGCGAGAAGAATGCCGCCCGGCCGTAGGGAGAGTTTCCGGTGTTCACCGCGGCACCGCGGACGAAGGCGTAGCTGAAGATGACCAAAAAGATCATGAACAGGATCAGCCAGGCGCCGCCGGTGTGTGAGCCGTAGAACCGCGATGAGCGGCCGTGTTCCTTTGGCTCGCTGCGCAACCGGATGATGGTGAACGTGATGATGCCGGCCACCACGGAAAGGGCAATGAAGTCCTGCAAGAAGCCCAGCACGCCCCACCGACCGACAATCGGGATGTGGAAGTTGGGCTGGAACAGCGTGCCGTATGCCTCGATGTAGACCGTGATGAGGATGAAGAATCCCCACATGGTGAAGAAGTGGGCAAGGCCGGGGATCGACCATTTCAGCAGTTTGCGCTGACCGAACACCTCGGAGACCTGCGCCCAGATTCGGGAGCCAATGTCGTCGGTGCGTCCACTGACCGGCTGGCCGGACATGACGAGCCGGTAGAGCCACCAAACGCGTTTGAGCGCGAACAAGACCACGACCGCGGTCAGGCCCAGCCCCAGCACCAACCTGATGAGCGTCTGCGTGGTCACAGCAGGTCTCTCCCCAATGCCTCGTCATTCAACGAAAATTCGTTCGATCTTTGCCAGCTAATAGTGACATCTGCGCCGTGATCGACGCGAGAAAGGTTCCCCTAACTGACGTCCGTCAAAGTCGTTGACCAGCGGCTTAGCTCTCCGATACCAGCATGGCGCGCAACATAGAGAGCATCTCCGAGCGCGAACCGGCATCGAGCCGCCGACGGATCCGGGCGACGTGATGCTCGACCGTCTTCGCCGAGATGAAGAGTTGCGCACCGATGTCGCGATACGGCATTCCCAGGAGTAGGAGTTCAGCGACTTCGCGTTCCCGATGAGACAGCGGCGATCCCGACGTCGGCTGGTGCTGGGGCGATAGGGTCGCGCCCGCCGGTTCGTCGCCCGCCGGTGCGCTGGGCAGGTCGCCCGGCGCCGCCCCCAACTTGAGATCGCGGGCCAGTTGCAGCATCGCTCCTGACACCCTGCCGTCGGGGGTTTGCAGCGCGGCCTGGCCAGCCAGCCGGGTCGCGTCCGAGGTCAGCCCCACATGCGATAGCGCGCGCCGACGCGGTGACCTCGTCGGCGTCGACCTGGTTGGCCAGCACGCGTAACCAGGTGCGCCCGGCGCCCGACAGGACCTGCGCCAGGGTGCTGGCCTCGGTCGCCACACCGAGGGCCTGCCCATGTGGGGCCACCAACTCCGGCGCATTGGCGAGGATTCCCGCATGCACGCCGGCCCAATGTAATGGGATTGACCACAAAATCGGATTGCCCAGCGATTCCAACAGGGTGAGTGCCTGATCCAAGGCATGTCGCAGCTGCTCGACCTGACGCATCCGGGCGGCCGCGACCCACAACTCGCCCAACGGCAGCAGTGCGAACAGGTCGACAGAGTATTCGGCCAGCACTTCCATGCCTGCGTACCAATGCTTTTGCAGGGCGCCGGTGTCGCCGCTGCGCCGCGCGATCGCCGTCTGCAGCGCCGCCGCCCACAATGCGTCGCGCCGGTGTAGCGCGGCAGATCCGGCCGCGGCGGCGTCCGCGCTGGCGGACGCCAGCTGACCGTCCAGCATTTTGATCCAGCCGGACAGCAACATGTGCCGGGGCGCAAATAGCGCTTGATTATCGGCGCGCACCGCGCGCCCGATCACGCTGCGGGCGCGGACCGGATCGCCGCCGTGGATCGCGGCCAAGGTAACCAGTGCCGCCGGGCTGTCCGGTGTGACTTCGCTCATGGGTTGTTCGGTCGCGATGGCCTGGCCTAGTTGCGTCATCGCTGCCGTATACGGCTGGTCCATGGTCAATAGCAGCCCCTCGGCCAGGCTGCGCGAGGTGCGGGCGGCCATCGTCGGGGGACCGGAGTCCTTGAGCCGCAGCGCTGTTCGCGCCGTCGTCAAATCGCCGGTGGCGGTAAGCACGATCGCTGCGGCCGCGCCGACCACCGCGTCCGGGTGCGGGCCCAGCCAGCTGAACAATTCTGCTGCCTGATTCGCGTTGCCCTGATGGGCCGCGACGCTGGCCGCGATCCGAACCGCCGCGGCGCGTTCGGCGGAATCGGGCGAGCTGAGCAGGCCGTCGGCCAGTGCCGCCGCGGTGGCGCAGTCTCCCGTGAGGGCCAGCGCGTCGGCGGCGCGAGATGTCAGGCCTTCGGCGCCGGCGTTGATGGCTGCCTGGTAAAGCTTTGCGGCCCTGATAGATTCGCCGTGCACGGCGGCGGCTTGCCGAGCGAGTATGCCGGCCAGCCGATCGTCTTTGTGCCCGTGCTCGGCGAGCCGCAACGCGAGCTGCGGTGTAACCGTCGAAATATCGAGTTGTGAACGCAGTAGCGCGGTTTCGACTTCCCGGTGGTGGGCATTGCCGACGATCTGGGCAATCGCGCCATGCAGCAGCTGTTGGAACTCCGGGGTATGTGATGGCTCGATCAGCCCGCTGGCGCGCGCGCGATCGACCAGTCGACGCCCTTCCGTTGTTGAAATGCTCAGTGCAGCAGCCACATCGGCTGCTCCTAGCTCCTGGGTCAGCGACATGATGAGAAGCGCGTCCAGGTCGGGTTCGTCGAGCCGGCGCAACCGCGCGATTAACGCGAACGTCGCCGACTGAGTCGGCGATTGCGCCCCCTGGGCCGTTGCATGCACTAGAAGAGGCAGCCCCGCAGTACATGCCAGCAGGTCTTCGGCGACGGGAAGGCGACCCAGCACTATGCGGGGTCGCTCACGTTCCATCGCCACAGTCAGGTCCCGCAGCTGCTCCTGTGGTTCGCCGGCCACCACGACAGTGGTGCGCGGGTCGGTGACGCACTCGGTGAGGCTGAGCAGTTCGTGCTCGCGGAGCAGATGGGCGTCGTCGATCACCAGCGCCGCGTCGGGCGAATCGCCGGGTCGAAGAGGGCGTGCAAGCACGGTCAACCCGGCACTGCGCAGTGCGTCTCGGGCGGTGGCCAGTGCCGTGGACTTACCGGAGCCGACGCCGCCGCAGATCAAGAGCTTCACCGGAACTGTCGACGCGTTGGCAAGGGCCTCGACGGCTTCTTGCGCGATCGGGGAGTCGCTCATGGTGCGTACCCCCTGGATTCGGCGCTTCGTGGTGGTCGGGAGCGGTTTTCACACCATAACCGCAGCAACCCCCGTATCCCGGTAGCCATCCCCGTAGTCCCGGTATTCCCCTAAAGCAGCACCCCCTAATGTGGTGGAACGGCAGGTGGGTTGCGCACCGATCACAGCGCCCGGCTGAGCCGATAACATCGTGGTAATTGACTGGGCTTTCCCTGCGGAGGCGACCGCAGAGGCAGAGTGCGGCAAGGAGGTGTACTCGATGGCAAACTCATTGCTGGACTTCGTGATCTCGCTTGTGCGCGATCCCGCTGCCGCGGCGCGGTATGCGTCCAACCCCGCGCAGTCCATCGCAGATGCTCACCTTACCGATGTGACCAGCGCCGATGTGAACAATTTGATTCCCATGGTGACGGACTCGCTGTCGATGGCAGCTCCTGCCGGCCCCGCCTCGGGGGTGCCCGCCGCTGATCACGGAAACGTCTGGGCAAGCGGCGCGGCCGCGGCCGCTCTCGATGCCTTCACGCCGCATACCCCCATCGGGATGGTGGATTCCCATGGTCCGACGGGCGGCGTGATCCATCAGCCGTCCGCACCGGCACCCATCCAGCCGGCGGCCGAGCCGCATCCGCTAGGGATCCACTCTCCGGAGCCATCGGTGCAGTTCACTGGTGCTGAAATGGCCGACAGCACGGTCGACCACGGCGGATTCCCGGCGCATGATGTGTCCCTGTGGGAGCACCCGGTCGCCCACCCGCATCCCGCCGAACCAGAGCACCACGACTTCGGCCTGCACGGCTAAGTCATCCCTCTTCCAGATCTCCTCTTGCGGTCCTGAACTGCTTAAATGCCGTTGACTAGGGGCATCTGCTGCCCTGCGTGGGGGTCCCCCGCAAATCCCCTAATCCCCTAATGGGGTGTACCGGCGGATCCCGATGGGGTGCCGGTCAGCTGGGGGATCCGTCCCCGATTCCGAGCACATCCGGAATCCATAGCGTGTATTGCAGAACGCCGGTTGTCGGCGCAGGGGATTTGAAGGGGAAACGATCATGGACTCGCTGATTCAATACATCCTGGATCTGTTCAGCAATCAGGACGCGGCTCGCGCTTTCGTCTCAGGACCCGGGCAGGCGATGACTGATGCAGGTCTGGTCAACGTGGCCCCGGACCAGTTCTTTTCCGCGCTCGCCAGTGCCCTACCCGGGGTGGCTCTTGGTCCGGGCGACCCGATCGGTGGGTTGCAGCAGGTGCTGACCGACCAGTACGGCTTTGCCCCGGGCTACGGGGGCTACGATCAGGGCTACGGCGGCTATGACCCCGGCTATGGCGGATACGACCAGGGTTACGGGTACGGACCCGGCCTTGTTGGTGCGGTTGCCCAGGACGCGGGCGCCCTGGTGGGTGACGCGGTTGCCCCTGTTGTCGACGGCGCCGGCGCTGTCCTGGGTCTAGGCGGTGCGCTCGTGGGAGACGTGGGCGGCAGCCTGCTAGGCGGAGTCGACGCCGGACTGTACGGCGGCGGGTACGGCGGGATGGGCCTGCAGCCCGGCTGGGGTGGGTTCGGACCGGGCACCGGCGAGTGGGGTCACGGCTTCCGCCCGGGCTGGGGCGAGCCTCGCCCCGGTTGGGGACACGGGTGGGGTGATGGACGGCCTGGGTTCGGCCACGGCGGTGGCCCTGATTGGGGCACTGGTTGTGGCCCCGACTGGGACGGGTTCCGGCCTGGCGTAGGCGAATTCGGCGCCGGCGCCGGCTTCGGCGGACACGTTGGTCTGGGCGTAGAACTCAATGCAGGCTTGGGCCTTGGTGGTGGCGTCGACGGACACACCGGCTTCGGTTTGGCCAACGAGGCCGGCTTTGATGGCCGCGCTGGCTTTGGTGAGGGTGTTGGTCTGCGGGCTGGTGGTGGGCTTGAAGGTGGCGGCGGTGCGGCCCTGGGCGGCCGCGCCGGTGCCGGCCTAGGCATCGGCGGCCAGACGGGCGGCGGACTTGGCGGCGACATCGGAGGCCACGCCGGCATTGGTCTGAGGGGTCATGCCGGTGGTGGTCTCGGCGCTGGCGGCCAGGCTGGTGGCGGAGTGAGCGCTGGCGGTCAAGCCGGTGTTGGCGTTGGTAGCCAGGTCGGTGGTGGCTTTGGTGCCGGTGGTCAGGCAGGCGGCGGGTTCGGCGTTGGTGGTCAGGTCGGTGGCGGCTTTAGTGCTGGTGGTCAAGCTGGCTTGGGGGGCCAGGCTGGCGGCGCATTCGGTGCCAGCGGTGGACTGGCCGGTGGCAGCAACCTGGGCGGCCAAGCCGGTTTCGGAGGCCAGGCCGCTCTGGCAAGCCAGACAAGTTTCGGCGCCAGCGGTCAGTTGGCGGGTGCCGCCAACGTCGGTGCTGGTGGCAATGCAGCGCTGGGCGCTAGCGGTCAGGCGGGGTTGATCGCTAGCGAGGGCGCAGCGCTGAACGGTGCCGCCACTCCTCACGTGGCCGGCCCGCTCGGGGGTGTCGGTGTCGGCGGTGCCGGCCTAGGCATCGGCGGCGCACGCACTGGGGCCTCAGTGAGCGGCGAGGGCGGGCTGGGAGGTCACGCGCAATCCGCAACCCCGGCCCTGGCCGGCGGCGCGGGCATGGGCAGCCACGCCGGAGCCGGTGGTGCCGCGGGGGCTGGTGTCGGCGGCGGCGTCCCGGCTGGTGGAGCTGGCGGCGGGCTGAACGCGGGTGCCGGCGGTGAAGTTGGCGGCGGGCTGAACGCGGGTGCCGGCGGTGGAGCGGGCGGCGGCGTCAATGCGGGTGCCGGCGCGGGAGCTCACGGCGGCATCCTTAACCAGGAAGGCGCGGCGCTCGGTGGCGGCGGCAGTATCGCCGGCAACGGGGGTATCGCGGCTCCGCATGGCCCGACCAGTCCGGCTGGACAGGGCCCGGTTATTCAGGGCGGCGGCGGTGCCGCGGGCGGGCCGGGCGGTCACGTGACGCCGCCGTCGAACCCGGGCCCCGTCATCCAGGGTGGGGGCTCCGGCGGCGCTGCCGGCCACGGCGGCGTGGGCGGACCGGTGATCCACGAGCCGGCGCAACAGGCCCCGGTGCAGCATTCGCCGGCTCCGGTCGAGCACGCGCCGGCTCCGGTTCAGCATTCGCCTGCGCCGGTGCAGCATTCGCCGGCTCCGGTCGAGCATTCGCCTGCCCCGGCACCGCATAGCCCGTCGGTGTTCGAAGGCACTCCGCACGCACCGGCCCCGGTGCATGAACCTGCACCGGCGCCGCATCCTGCGCCGTCGCACTTCGGCGGCCCACATGGATAACGGCTGACAAGAGCGAAATTGGCGGGGATCCTTTGATCCCCGCCAATTCGCGCGCATACCGTAATCGCAGATGCGAGAAAGTGGGGAAGCGCGGTGACTCAACCCAATGACCCTCGACGGGTCAGCGTGATCGTCGAGCTGATCGACCACACGACTGCCATCGCCGAACTGAACGAGCGCAATGATCTCGCGCAGCGACTGGCGCGGGCGCGCGAACGCATCACCGACCCGCAGATCCGGGTGGTCATCGCCGGGCAACTCAAACAGGGCAAGAGTCAGCTGCTCAACTCGTTGCTCAACCTGCCGGTGGCGCGAGTCGGCGACGACGAGGCCACCGTGGTCATCACGGTCGTCAGCCACGGCGACCCGCCGTCGGCACGGCTGATCGTGGCGGCAGGACCCAACGGCGAGCCCGCGCCCGTCGACATCGCGATCGACGACATCAACAAGGACCTGCGCCGAGCGCCGCAAGCCGGCAGTTGCGAGGTGCTGCGCGTCGAAATCGGTGCGCCCAGCCCGCTGCTGCAAGGCGGGCTGGCGTTCATCGACACTCCCGGTGTAGGGGCCCACGGGCAGCCGCACCTGTCGGCGACGCTTGGACTGCTGCCCAACGCGGACGCGCTGATCATGGTCAGCGACACCAGCCAGGAGTTGACCGAACCGGAGATGTGGTTCATCCGGCAGGCACACCGGATCTGCCCCGTTGGGGTGTTGGCGGCCACCAAAACTGATCTCTATCCGCACTGGCGCGACATCGTCGGCGCCAACACCGCGCACCTGCAGCGCACCGGCGTACCGATGCCGATCCTGCCCGTGTCGTCGCTGCTGCGCAGCCACGCCGTCACGCAGAACGACGGCGAACTCAACGAGGAATCCAACTTCCCGGCGATCGTCAAATTCCTCAGCGAGAAGGTGCTGTCCCGGGAGAGCGATCGGGTGCGCGACGAGGTGTTACGCGATATCCGTTCGGCTGCAGAACAATTGGCGATGTCTGCGGGATCTGAACTCGCGGTCGTCAACGATCCGGGACTGCGTGACCGACTTGCCGAGGACCTGGAGCGGCGCAAGCGCGATGCGCTGGACGCGCTGGAACAAACCGCCCTGTGGCAGCAGGTGCTCAACGACGGATTCACCGACCTGAGCACCGACGTCGACCACGACATGCGGGCTCGATTCCGCTCGCTCACCGAGGACATCGAGCGCCAGATCGATTCGTGTGACCCGACGAGGCATTGGGCCGAGATCGGCGCCGACGTCGAGGACGCGGTCGCCACCGCCGTCGGGGACAACTTCGTGTGGGCCTACCAACGCGCCGAGGAGCTGGCCGACGACGTCGGCCGTTCGTTCGCCGCGGCGGGACTGGATTCGGTGATGACTCCTGAGCTGAGCCAACGTGCGATGGGTGAGGATTTCGGCCGGCTCAAGTCGGTGTCCGAGCTGGACTCCAAACCGGCCGGCAAGGGCCAGAAAATGGTGAGCGGTCTGCGTGGTTCGTACGGTGGCGTGGTGATGATCGGCATGTTGTCCTCGGTAGCGGGGCTGGGCCTGTTCAACCCGCTGTCCGTGGGCGCCGGGCTGATCCTGGGCCGCATGGCGTACAAGGAGGACAAGGAGAATCGGCTGTTGCGGGCGCGCGCCGAGGCCAAAACCAATGTGCGGCGCTTCGTCGACGACATCTCGTTCGTGGTCGGCAAGGAATCTCGAGACAGGCTCAAGATCATCCACCGCGCGCTGCGCGACCACTACCGCGACATCGCCAACGAGATCACCCGATCGCTCAACGAATCGCTGCAGTCCACCGTCGCCTCGGCGCACGTCGAAGAAGCCGAACGCGACACCAAAGTCCGTGAACTCGAGCGGCAGTTGAATATCTTGAACCAAGTCACCGACAATGTGGACAAACTAACGCCACAGGTGACCGTAGGACGGGTGTGAGCACTAGCGATCGAGTTCGTGCGATTCTGGGCGGGACCATCCAGGCCTACCGTAGTGAGCCGGCATTCCGGCAACGGCCCGAGGTCTTCTACGAACTAGAGCGCATCGGCGCGCGGCTGAACGAACCGATCCGCATCGCGCTGGCCGGCACGCTGAAAGCCGGAAAGTCCACTCTGCTCAACGCTTTGGTCGGTCAAGACATCGCACCTACCGACGCCACCGAGGCTACCCGCATCGTGACGTGGTTCCGCCACGGTTCCACCCCGAAGGTCACCGCCAACCATTGGGGCGGAAGGCATTCCAATGTGCCGATTAGCCACAGCGGTGGGCTGACGTTCGATTTTCGGGCGCTCAACCCCGCCGACGTGGCCGACCTGGACGTCGAATGGCCCGCCGAAGAACTGGTCGATACCACCATTATCGACACCCCCGGAACGTCGTCGTTGACGCGTGAGGCCTCCGAGCGCACGCTGCGGCTACTGGTACCGCCCGATGGGGTGCCGCGGGTGGACGCCGTGGTGTTCCTGTTGCGCACCCTCAACGCCGCAGATATCGCCCTGCTCAAGCAGATTGGGCAACTCGTTGGCGGGTCGGGCGGTGCGCTGGGCATCATCGGGGTGGCGTCACGTGCCGACGAGATCGGCGCCGGCCGCATCGATGCGATGCTCTCGGCAGCCGACGTGGCGCGGCGATTCACCAAAGAGATGAACGAGACCGGCATCTGCCAGGCGGTGGTGCCGGTGTCGGGGCTGCTGGCGCTGACCGCGCGCACGCTGCGCCAAAGTGAGTTCATCGCACTGCAGAAGCTCGCCGCGGCCGACAAGGCCATGCTCGGCAAGGCCATGCTCAGCGTGGACCGCTTCGTCCGGGTCGACAGCCCGCTGCCCGTCGACGCGGCGACCCGCGCCCAGCTGCTGGAGCGGTTCGGCATGTTCGGCCTGCGGATTTCGCTCGCCGTGCTGGCCGCCGGAGTCGCCGATGCGGCGGGGCTCGCCGACGAATTGCTGGAGCGCAGTGGGCTGGTGGCTTTGCGTGAGGTCATCGATCAGCAATTCGCGCAGCGTTCCGACATGCTCAAGGCGCACACCGCGCTGGTGTCATTGCGTCGATTTGTAGAGGTCTTCCCGATCGTCGCGACGCCCTACGTCATCGCCGATATCGACCCGCTGCTGGCAGACACCCATGGTTTCGAAGAGCTTCGGATGCTTAGTCAATTAGCTTCTCGCCCAACATCATTGAATGAAGAAGAGGCAGCGTCACTGCGCCGCATCATCGGTGGATCGGGCACTCGGCCGGCCAGCAGGCTGGGTCTGAATTCCGAGAACGCCGACCCCCAGGAGGGCCCGCGGGCCGCATTCGCCGCGGCACAACGCTGGCGCCGCCGAGCCGAACATCCGCTCAACGACCCGTTCACCACCAAGGCGTGCCGTGCCGCGGTGCGCAGCGCTGAGGCGATAGTGGCCGACTTCGCCGCGCACGGTTCCCGCATCCAGCCTCAGTAGCGCCGCCACGGCCAGCGCCGCTCCCGTTCCGTCGGCAGCGGCGGCGGCGGAACCGTCGTGGTGACCGGTGGAGCCGTCGTGGTGGGCGGAGGTTGGTAGGTCGTGGTGGGCGGTGGTTGATAAGTCGTTGTGGGCGCCTCGGTGGTTGTCGTCGACGGTGGCGGCGGTGCGGTCACCGTCTCGGTTGGCTCGGTCACGGTTACGGTCTGCTCGGGTGGCGGTGCCGTTGGCTGGGTCGGCGGGGTCCGGACCGGGGTGGTGTTATCTTCGCCCAGGGTCAACGCCAGCACCGTGGCCACCAGGATGGCAATGCCCGCACCGGCCAGGCTCAAGACCACGGCGGTGCGCTTGTACCACGGGCCGGCTTCGGCCGCGTAAGGATCGTCGTCCGCGTAGTCCAATCCCATTGCGTCCCTGATATATTGGCCGCTGTGCTCAGGGCCGCTATAGGGGACCGGATCGTCCTCGTCTTGGTCCTCCGACCAAGCCAGCGGGCGCTCTTCCTCGATCCGGGCGCCGGGGAGGGCTTGGGTCATGTCTGCCGGTGCAGCGCTCGCCAGTTGCGTCGGGTTCTCGACGGCGGGACTGGCCGTCGCCGCGCCGGCCGCGGGGTGCTGCTCACCGAAGGCGGCCGCGCCGATCGCGGCGCTCAACCCCGGCTGCGGCGCGGTGCGGATCGGCGCTTCGAGACGTTGGGAAAGGCGGGTGCCGAGCAGCGGGATTACGGCACCACCACCCACGGTGGCCACAGCGGCCAGCTTTGTCTTCGGAATCTCGTTGCGCTGCAACACGTCTTCGACGCCTGCGACAAATTCGTCCAGCGGTCCGGAGATCAGGTCCTCGAATTCGTTGCGGGACAGCTCGATATCCTCGCCGGTGACCGCCGGGACGGTGGTGATCGTCTCCGTCGACAGACTTTCCTTGGCGGTCCGGCATTGGTCGAGCAGGCGGGCCAACGACCCCATCCGGGTCGTGCTTGCCTGGCCACCGGAGCTGTCGCTCGGCGCGCTGTCGCGCACCCGGTCGAGGATGAGCTGGTCGATCGCGTCGCCGGAGAAATCCCGGTAACGAACCGACGGGCCGATCTGTGCAAAGTCCGACCCGGCGTCGCAGAGCGTCACGGTGGTGCCACTGGCGCCGAAGTCGCACAACGCGACGACACCCTGCGTCGGGAAATCCGGCTCGGTCCGCAGCGCCGTGAGCGCGGCGGTGGCATCAGAGATCAGGGCGGGCGGCACGCCGCCCGGCGCCAGTCCCGGCTGGGCGAAGAATTCCTCACGCAGGGCCGAGGACTGCTCCCGTGACCAGTACGCGGGGACCGCGATGGTGACCGGCGTGCCGTAGTCGACAGCGCGCGCCATTGCCTCGAGCGCCTCGACCGTCAGCGCGTCCCCGAGGTACTTCGTCCCGTCCGCTGCCACCAACGGAGTTCGGTCACCGACCCGTTCGACGAATCCGCGCATCACCAGGCCGGCTTGAGCCGGGTCCGGATTTTCCTCCGGCAGACCGGCTTCGGATGCCTGCTGGTCGAACAACGTCAGCACGGATCGGCGAGTCACCGCGTCGCGATCAGCGCGGGCCGCGACCAGGTTGGCCACCCCGATCGACAACCCGAGCGACTCGCTCATCTGGCCTGCCCCTGTGTTTTGTCGTACATGTGACTGTGGGTTCCCGCGAGTCTAAGTGGAAGCCCTCTTCACAGGCCGGGCGGCAACGTGATCTCGGTCGGTAGCCCGGGCAGTGCCGGCAGCGTGATCACCGACGGCAGTTGCGGCAGCGGGTACGCCTCGCTCGATGGGGTGGTCGGCGTGGTCGTCGGGGTCGATTCCTCGGTGGACGCCGTCGGAGCTTCAGGTGCGGTGGTCGTGGTAGCCGGATCGCTCGATTGCGGGGGAGTCACGCTCGCGCTGCTCGACGGCCGGGTGGTCGTCGTGGTGGGCACGGGCGTGGTGCGGGTGATCGGCTCCTGTGGCGGGGGCCCCTGCGCGAGCTGGATGATGCCCCAGACGATTAGCGCGATCAGAACCGCGATGAGGATGCCCCACCCGGCCAACGCAAATGGTTTGCGCCAACCGGGAATCGGGTCGTCGGTCACGGGCTGCGCGGGGCCGTACACGTCGTCGCCGTAATGGATGTAGACGGTCGGCTCATCGACGCCATAGTCCGCCGGCGCGTGCCTTGCCATGGTCGCCGACACTACTGGCGGTGGTTGGGGGGACGCGGCTCCCACACGCTCGGGTTCCGATCGGCCGTCAAACGTTGACCTAATTGCAACCAACTCGTTAGGGCAGGGCCGGGATGGTCGTGGGCAGCCAGGACGGCCAGTGATGCCGACGCGTTGGCTCTTGGCGGGTCGGTTGTTGCGTCGGCGGGGCGACCGCAGTGCTGGTGGTCTGCGGCGCGGTGGTGGTGGTGGGTGTGGTGGTCGACGGCGGCGTGGTGGTGGTCGTGGTCGTCGTTGTGGTGGTGTGCGACGGCGTCGTGGTGGTGCTCGGCGTGCTGCCGGTGCCCTGGTCTCCGATGAGCTCGATGATGCCGTAGACGATCAGTGCGATCAGGATCAGGACCATCAAGCCCCAGCCGATGAGCACCACAGGCCGGCGATACCAGGCGGTGGGCTCGGTCCCCTCGTCGTCGAAAGGATCCAGCGATGCTTCACCCTCGAACCGGTCGGGACCTCGCGGCGGCGGTTCATCGCCCTGCGGGCGATCGCCACTACCGACGTCTCTGTACCGCGTCGGCTCATTGTTGAAGTTGTCCGGCGGGCCTGCCACGGCACCGATCGTACTGACCCGCGCTTAGAACGTGCTGACCTTCTCGACACTGACGAACATGCCGTGGCCTGTGTGGCTGTTGGTGAACCTGGTGCCCGCTTCCGACGCGTCGATCGTCCAGCCCTGAGCGTCGTAGGTCTTGTAGTCGATCGTGACGGTGGGAATGGCGCCCAGGTTGCCCAAAATCCACTGCACAGAGCCCCCGGAGGTGATGTTGACGCCGTTGGTGTGCTCACCATCCTGCAGGGGTGAATCGGTGAACGCAGCCTCACACCCGACGCTGTCTTTGTTGATCTGGCAGCGCGTCACGCCGGACTTGGTCTCGATGAAGACATAGCCGTTCTGATCGGGCGGCAGCGGGATGGCGCCGGCCGGTGCGGTCGGGTTGGCCGGCGTGGTCGGTGGGGCTGCGATGGGGTTCGACGGTGCCGCCGCGCTGCTCGACCTCGGCGTGGGGAACGAGGGTTCGGTGGGCCCGGTACCCGGCGCGGCGACCGGCCGGCCCTCGATGACGGAGCTGCAGCCCGAAGTCAGCAGGGGACTAGCCAGCAGGGCCGCGAGCACCAGCGAACCACCCGCCAGGCCTCGCCTTGCGTTCTGCGAAAACCGCACGCGTCACTCCCGAAGTTCGGAGATATCAGTCGTAGATTACGCACGAGGTGGGGCAAGGTGCCGGGGTGACGCGCTTTTGAAATGTCGCTGATAGCAAAGTGTTATCGCCGAGTGGCAGGAAATGTCCGCGGCCGCTGACCCACGGTGTCACCAGCCTCAGCGATGGAACCGCTTGGCGGACTTGGGCATCGGCGCCCGCGTCGTTGGTCGCTCGCCGAGCGAGCAAGTGAATGCCATCATAGAAGGGTGGGGTTGTCGCAGTTCACGGATCCGCCACGGCACGTCGGAGTCCTGCTGGCCGCGGGTGCCGGCCGACGGTACGGCAAGCCGAAAATCCTGGTCCAGGGCTGGCTGGAGATCGCGGTCGGCGCGCTGCGCGACGGGGGCTGCACCGACGTCGTTCTGGTCATGGGCGCCGCCGAGGTCCCGGCCCCGCCCGGGGTCACGGCGATCACCGCGCCGCTTTGGCACGAGGGGCTCAGCGTCTCGGTGCGCGACGGCTTGGCTCAGGCCGACCGCATGAACGCCGACTACGCGGTGCTGCATGTGATCGACACCCCCGACGTAGGCCCCGCCGTGGTGGCGCGGGTGCTGGGCCGCGCGACCGCCTCGCCAAGCGGTCTGGCACGCGCACACTTCGGCGACCGGCCCGGGCACCCGGTCGTCATCGCGCGGCGGCACTGGCCCGAGGTACTGGCCCAAATATCGGGAGACCAAGGCGCCGGGGCGTATCTGCGCAGCAGGCGCGACGTCGAGATCGTCGACTGCACCGACCTCGCCGGCGGTCAGGACGTCGACGAGTCCGGCTAGCTCACAGACCCAGCAGCTTCTCGGCGTTGCGGTGGCTGATGCGTGCCCGCTCGTCGTCGGTCAGGGGGAGGTTGTCCATAAAGGCGCGGGCCGCCTTCATCGATCCGAACGGATAGTCGGCGGAGAACGCCACCCGGTCGATGCCGACTTGTGCGACCAGGTTCGCGTACATCGCCTCGTCGTTGAAGTTGGCGAAGGTGTAGGTCAGGTTCTGTCGTAGGTAGGTGCTGACGGGGTGTTTGAGCCCGGTCAGCTCCGGCTTCAACGTGGCGTCGAATCGCGGCAGCATGAACGACGTCGCCTCGCCCATGTGCCCGATCACTACCTGCAACTCCGGATAGCGGTCGAACACGCCACCGAGGATCAGCCGCAGCACGTGGGTGGCGGTGTTGATGTGCCAGCCCCACCCCACCGTTGCCAGCGCGAACGTGACTTCAGGCGCGAACCCCGCGTAACTGGACTCGATGACGGCCGTCGGCGGGATCGTCGGGTGCAGGTAGATCGGAGCATTCAGCGCCGCGGCGCGATCGAGAACCGGCTCGAAGTAGGGGTCGTCCAGGTAGCGGCCTTGGCTGTGCCCGTTGATCACCGCGCCAAGGAAACCGAGCTTGAGCATCGCTCGCTCCAGCTCGTCGGCCGCCGCATCGGGCGCGCTGATCGGCATGGTCGCGAAGCCCGCCAGCCGACCGGGATACCGGCCGACCGCTGCCGCGAGTTCGTCGTTGCATTCGCGGGCCAGCGGGGCGGCCTTGGGGCCGTCGAGTTGTTCGACGCCGGGCGCGGCCAGCGAGAGCACCGCCAGATCGACACCCGCCTCGTCCATCGCCGCGATGCGGCCATCGCCGAGATCGGCGATGGGTTCGATCACGCCCGCGCGCGACGCGAGCCAGCTGCCCGGTCCGCGCAGGAATCCCGCTGTGGCGTAATGCTCTTCGAGTGCGATGGTTCGCACTTAGTTGTCCTTAGGTCGCCAGCACCCGGCTGGCCGCGGTCCAATAGGGCAGCTCTTCGCGTTTGGCGGCCCACCGGATCGTCTTGGTGTACCCGTATTCGCTCAGCGTCTCCTCGGCGTGCTCGCGCCCGAATCCGCTGTGGCCGACCCCGCCGAATCCGGTGCCGATCGCAATCCGGACGTAGTTGTTGACGAACACAGCGCCGGCCCGGATCTGCCGACTCACCCGCAACGCGCGGTCGCTGTCCTGGGTGAACACCGCCGCCACCAATCCAAACGGTGTGCTGTTGGCGATTCGCACCGCCTCAGCTTCTTCGGAGAACGGGATCAACGTGACCACGGGACCGAAGATCTCTTCCCGGGCGATCCGCATCCGCGGAGTCACGTCGGTCAGCACGGTTGGTGATACGTAGAAGCCGTCGGCCAGGCGGGGATCTTCGGGCAGCGGCGCCTGGGCCGCGATGCGCGCGCCCTCGGCCACGCCGAGCTTGAGGTAGTCCAGCACCTGCTTTTGCTGCGCGCGGGTGACCAATGGCCCGACATCGGTCATGGCGTCGGCGCCGTCGCCCACCCGCAACCGAGTCACCGCTTTGCACAACTTCGCGGCGAACTGCTCATAGATCGTGTCCTGCACCAGGATTCGCGACGACGCGGTGCACGCTTCGCCCTGGTTGAAGAAACCACCGTCAATGGCGGCCAACAGCGCCTCGTGCACGTTGGCGTCATCGAACACGACTAACGGGTTCTTTCCGCCCAGCTCCATCAGCGTCGGGGTGAGGTTGCAGGCGGCATTGCGCATGACTGCCGAACCCGTCCTCGGCGATCCGGTGAAGGAGACCTTGCCCACCAGCCGGTGTCCGGCCAGGGCGGCACCCACCTCGCCCCTGCCGGGCACGGCGTGCACTACGCGGTCCGGAAGCACCGACTGGATCAGTTCCACCATGCGCAGCACCACCGAGGGCGCCTGCTCCGGTGGCTTCACCACGACGGCATTGCCGACAGCCAGTGCCGGAGCGATCTTTCCGGCGGTGTGGATGGGTGGCCAGTTGAACGGCACGATGGCGGCGATCACCCCGTACGGCTCGAGGGTGGTGACGTCCAGGACGGTGTCGTGGTCGCGCGCCCGGTTCGGCAAGGCCTCCACGATGCTGCTGAAGTATTCGAAGATGGAGATCGCCGCTTCGAGGTCGAACTGGCGCGCTTGGGCGATCGGCTTGCCCATTTCCCGTGACTCGAGCATCGCGAGTTCATCCGCGTGCGCGCGGATGACTTTGGCGATCTCACGCAGGTAGGCACCGCGCTCCCGGGCCGGCCGCTGCTTCCAGCGCAGGTGTGCGGCATGGGCTTTGCGCACCGCCTGGTCAACCTCGTTGGGCCCCGCTCCCTGGACCACGGTGATGGTCCGGCCGGTGGCGGGGTTCTCGACGACGAATTGGTCGTCGGTGGAGGGAGACGACCAACGCGTTCGGGTTCTGGTCAGGGGGGGAGCTTGCAGAGTCATTGGCACGTCCAGCAAGGTCGGGGGTGGGATGGTCGACGGGCGATACGGCACGCTCGACGAAAACGACGCTACGTTTGCCCGCCACATCAGGGCCAACGAAAAGTTTTGATGGCTCTCAGCACAGTCGGTGATAATGGCTGTATGGAGCTTCGCCATCTTGAGTACTTTCTGGCGGTCGCGGACAACAGGAGCTTCACTGAGGCAGCGAAGAAACTGCACGTCGTCCAATCGGGTGTGTCGGCGACGATCAAGGCCCTGGAACGCGAACTCGGCGCCGAGCTATTCGTCCGGGGCTCTGCGGGAGTGGAGCTGACTCCCGCAGGAGAGGAGCTGCGACCCCGCGCCCGCGAAACTCTGGACGCCGCCCGCGCGGCCAAGGACGCTGTCAACGCCACCCGCGGCTCTGTACGCGGCACTGTCGCGGTGGGGATCCTGACGTCGATCAGCGTGATCGACATGCCCGCGGTGCTGGCCGAACTGCATAGCAGGCATCCCGGGGTGACGGTGCACTTGCGTGCCGCCAGCGCCGGCTCGGCCGGGCTCGCCGGCCAGCTCCGCGACGGTGATCTCGACGTTGCCTTTCTCGTCTTCACCGGGCCGCCGCCGGCCGACCTGAATGCCCGGCTCGTTGCGGCCGTCCCGCTGCTTCTAGTGGTGCCGGCCGATCATCCACTCGCCCAACGGGATTCGGTGCCATTGGCCGAGTTGGCGGGAATGTCGTTCGTCGACAGCCCACCGGGATACGGCACCAGAACCGTGATCGACAATGCGTTCACCGCCGCCGGCGTCGAGCGGACCGTCGCGGTGGAGGTCGCCGACCTCGGCACGGCGGCCACCTACATCCGCAACGGTCTGGGGATCGGCTTCCTGAGCTGGACCATCCTCGACGAGATCGATGATTTCGGCTTGGCCACGCTGCGGGTGAGCGACTACGACCTGGAATGGCGTTTGTTCGTCACCACGTCCGCGGCCCGATCGACCAGCGCGGCCACCCGCGCCGTGCTCGCACTGATCGAGGAAATCGCTTCCCGCTGAATTACCCTGCGAAGGATGCCTTTTCGCACGTTAGCGCCGCGCCCTTAGCCGCCACCCCGTAGCCGTAGCGATCGATGACCTCGGCCCAGCGCTCCGTGACGATCGCACGCTGTTCGGTCGTCATCTCGTAGGTGTTCGTCCGGTAGGCTGCCTTGTCGGCAAGGTATTGGCGAAGCCGCGGCGCGTACCGGTCGAAGTCGCCCAGGTCCAGGTGCTCGTACATTTTGCGCAGGTGCCCCTCGGGATCGCCGACCAGATCCTCGTAGCGCAATTCGTAAAACTTTGATGGGTCGACGAGTTCGCGGCCTTCGTCCAGCTTTCGGTACAGGTCGAGGTAGGTGGACAGCACGTTTTCGATCAATCCCTCAAACGTCGGCCGTTGCAGGCCGTGGACAAGCGAGAACGCCTTGAAAAGATTGACGGTCGACGGATATACGACGTAGGGATCGCGCACGATGTGGATGAACTTCGCCTGCGGAAATATGTCCAGCAGCACCTTGATCCGGAAACTGTGCGTCGGGCTCTTGAGGACGATTGCCTTGCGGCGGCGGAAGTACACCTGCTGAACGAACCGAAAGAGGGTCCGTTTCCACGTTTCCAGTTCCCGCGCGCTCAGCTTGTCCATGTCCAGGTACTGCTCGTCCTGGGTCGGCCGATTCGGGAACGCGATGGTCAGGTACGGGGAGGGCAGGCCCAGCATGCACCATGCGAACTCGTCTTCCTGCGGGTGCGCCATGCTCATGTCCATGTTGTCCATGGCGCGGTGCTTCGACGTCAGGAATTCCGCGAATCGGGCAAACCGCTGGGTCAGCAGAAAGTGGTGCGGCGCAATGCATTCGTAGGTCGTGGGACCGGTGTGGCGGTCGTCGAGGACCATCATTTCGTGCAGCATGGTGGTGCCGCTGCGCCAGTGCCCGACGATGAAGATCGGCGCATCGCCGATCGCCGTGTTGGCGACGCGCCTGCCGAATACGATCCGTTGGCACATCCCCAGAAAAGAGTTGACGACGCTGAGCACCGTGTAGAGCGCCGCGTAGTGCCAGCGGCTCCAGTGCACGGCGAAGCGGTTGCGGATCAGCAGGCGCGTCCAGGCAGTGAAGTTGCAACCGATCCACAGCGGTGCGGCCCACTCGTGCCACCACGCCAATCGCGATGCCGAACGTCCGGCCTTCATCGCAGTCGGGGACAACACTCATGCGTTGCGTGCTGCGCAACGACGACCCGCGGAGCAGCCATGACGCTTTCGCCCTTCTCGTGGAGGACTAGGACAGATGCACAACAGTGCAGACGCTACTGCTTAGTTGTCCTACACATGGCAAATTAACGAGAACGTCATTTCCATGACGCGGCGAGTTTGGTTCGACGCCGTCTGGCCTGGTGGAAAGGGGTGGCGATGACTACCGGAAGAATTTTCAGACCCCCGGGAACAAAGCTGCCGATGCCAGCCGTTAGCATGATCGACAAGTTGAGTGACCCAGACTCAATACTGGGTTGACAGGCCGACGCCCCCAAAGGCAGGCTTGAGCGGGGTTCACTCAGCATAGTGGCACCAAACAAGCTCTACATAGTCAGGAGGAATCACTATGGCTCGTGCGGTCGGTATCGACCTCGGGACCACCAACTCCGTCGTAGCAGTCCTGGAGGGTGGCGACCCCGTCGTCGTCGCCAACTCCGAGGGCTCACGCACCACCCCGTCCGTCGTCGCCTTTGCGCGCAACGGTGAGGTGCTCGTCGGTCAGCCCGCCAAGAACCAGGCGGTCACTAACGTCGACCGCACCATCCGTTCGGTGAAGCGGCACATGGGCACCGACTGGTCCATCGAGATTGACGACAAGAAATACACCGCTCAGGAGATCAGTGCCCGCGTGCTGATGAAGCTGAAGCGTGACGCCGAGGCGTACCTGGGCGAGGACGTGGCCGACGCGGTCGTCACCGTGCCCGCCTACTTCAACGACGCCCAGCGTCAGGCGACCAAGGAAGCCGGCCAGATCGCCGGCCTGAATGTGCTGCGCATCGTCAACGAGCCGACCGCGGCGGCACTGGCCTACGGTTTGGACAAGGGCGAGAAGGAGCAGACCATCCTGGTCTTCGACCTCGGCGGTGGCACCTTCGACGTCTCGCTGCTCGAGATCGGCGAGGGCGTGGTCGAGGTCCGCGCGACCAGTGGTGACAACCACCTTGGTGGGGACGACTGGGATGACCGCGTGGTCGAATGGCTGGTCGATAAGTTCAAGGGCACCAGCGGAATTGACCTGACCAAGGACAAGATGGCGATGCAGCGGCTGCGTGAGGCCGCCGAGAAGGCCAAGATCGAGCTCTCGAGTTCGCAGAGCACTTCGATCAACCTGCCCTACATCACCGTCGACGCGGACAAGAACCCGTTGTTCCTCGACGAGCAGTTGACCCGCGCCGAATTCCAGCGCATCACACAGGATCTGCTGGACCGCACCCTTCAGCCCTTCCAGTCCGTGATCAAGGACGCCGGCATCTCGGTGTCCGAGATCGACCACGTGGTGTTGGTGGGTGGTTCCACCCGCATGCCCGCGGTGTCGGAACTGGTCAAGGAGATGACCGGTGGTAAGGAGCCCAACAAGGGCGTCAACCCCGACGAGGTCGTGGCCGTTGGTGCCGCGCTGCAGGCGGGTGTCCTCAAGGGTGAGGTGAAAGACGTTCTGCTGCTTGATGTGACGCCGCTGAGCCTCGGTATCGAGACCAAGGGTGGCGTGATGACCAAGCTCATCGAACGCAACACCACGATCCCGACCAAACGCTCGGAGACCTTCACCACGGCCGATGACAACCAGCCGTCGGTGCAGATCCAGGTGTACCAGGGCGAGCGCGAAATCGCTTCGCACAACAAGCTGCTGGGCTCCTTCGAGTTGACCGGTATCCCGCCGGCTCCGCGAGGCGTCCCGCAGATCGAGGTCACCTTCGACATCGACGCCAACGGCATCGTGCACGTCACGGCCAAGGACAAGGGCACCGGCAAGGAGAACACGATCAAAATCCAGGAGGGCTCCGGCCTGTCCAAGGAGGAGATCGACCGGATGATCAAGGACGCCGAGGCGCACGCCGAGGAGGACCGCAATCGTCGCGAAGAGGCGGACGTCCGCAACCAGGCGGAATCGCTGGTCTACCAGACGGAGAAGTTCGTCAAGGAGCAGCGTGAAGCCGAGGGCGGGTCGCAGGTCCCCGAGGACACGCTGACCAAGGTCGACGCCGCGATTGCCGATGCCAAGTCGGCACTGGGCGGCACCGATATCTCGGCGATCAAGTCGGCAATGGAGAAGCTGGGCCAGGAGTCTCAGGCGCTGGGTCAGGCGATCTACGAAGCGACTCAGGCGGCCGGGCCGCAGCCCGGTAGCCCCGAGTCCGGCGGCTCATCCGGCTCCGCTGATGATGTCGTGGACGCGGAGGTGGTCGACGACGACCGGGAGTCCAAGTGACCGAAGGCAATCCGCAGGAACAGGTAACTGTGACCGACAAGCGGCGGATTGATCCCGAGACCGGAGAAGTACGGAACGTCCCTCCCGG
This sequence comes from Mycobacterium montefiorense, assembly GCF_003112775.1. Taxonomy (GTDB): domain Bacteria; phylum Actinomycetota; class Actinomycetes; order Mycobacteriales; family Mycobacteriaceae; genus Mycobacterium; species Mycobacterium montefiorense. The sequence continues at coordinate 31,271 of NZ_BFCH01000036.1, forward strand.
CCCCCAGCAAGGGGAGCCGGGAGGAACCGTCCCGGCGGGTTCCGCGACGGAGCAAGACGCCGGCAAGGTCGCCGAGCTGACCGCCGATTTGCAGCGGGTGCAGGCCGACTTTGCGAACTACCGCAAGCGGGCGCTTCGCGATCAGCAGGCCGCGGCGGATCGGGCTAAAGCCGGCGTTGTCAGCCAATTGCTTGGTGTACTCGACGATCTCGATCGTGCGCGCAAGCACGGTGACCTGGAGTCGGGCCCGCTGAAGTCGGTAGCCGACAAGCTGGAAAGCGCACTGACCGGGCTCGGGCTGGTGGCGTTCGGCGCCGAAGGCGAAGATTTCGACCCGGTGCTGCACGAGGCGGTTCAGCACGAGGGCGATGGCTCTCGACCGGTGATCGGCACCGTGATGCGACAGGGCTACAAGCTGGGCGAAAGCGTGCTGCGCCACGCGCTGGTCGGCGTCGTCGACACGGTGGGTGACGAGACCAGCGCGGTGAACGAGACCGCCGCTGACAGCGACACCGGCGAAAATAACGACACCTCCGGTGAATAAGGCACAGAATCAGGACTACGGAAACAGCGAAAGGTGAGAGGGGGTGACGCGACATGGCTCAGCGTGAATGGGTCGAAAAGGACTTCTATAAGGAGCTTGGCGTCTCCCCCGACGCCAGCCCCGAAGAGATAAAGCGCGCCTATCGCAAGTTGGCGCGTGATCTGCATCCGGACGCGAATCCCGACAACCCCGCCGCCGGTGAACGGTTCAAAGCGGTGTCGGAAGCACACAATGTGCTCTCGGATACCGCCAAGCGCAAGGAGTACGACGAAACCCGTCGACTCTTCGCCGGCGGTGGCCTTGGTGGTCGAAGGTTCGACACCGGCGGCTTCGGTGGTTTCAACGTGGGTGGCGACGGCGCCGAGTTCAATCTCAACGATTTGTTCGACGCCGCGGGCCGTAGCGGCGGGACCAACATCGGTGACTTGTTCGGCGGTCTGTTCGGACGGGGCGCGAGCGCTCGTCCCAGCCGGCCCCGGCGCGGCAACGATCTGGAAACCGAGACCGAGCTGGATTTCGTCGAGGCCGCCAATGGCGTCGCGATGCCGCTGCGACTCACCAGCCCGGCGCCGTGCACGAATTGTCATGGCAGCGGGGCACGCCCGGGCACCAGCCCGAAGGTGTGTCCCACCTGTAACGGCGCCGGTGTGGTCAGCAGCAACCAGGGGGCGTTCGGATTCTCCGAGCCCTGCACCGACTGCCGGGGCATCGGCTCGATCATCGAGCACCCCTGCGACGAGTGCAAAGGTACCGGTGTCACCACCCGCACCCGCACCATCAATGTGCGGATCCCACCCGGAGTCGAAGACGGACAACGTATCCGGTTACCCGGGCAGGGTGAGGCGGGCTTACGCGGTGCACCGTCGGGTGATCTGTACGTGACGGTGCATGTGCGGCCGGACAAGGTCTTCGCCCGCGACGGCGACGACCTTACCGTCACCGTGCCGGTCAGCTTCAGCGAATTAGCTTTGGGTTCAACGCTTTCAGTGCCCACACTGGACGGAAAGGTCGGCGTTCGGGTGCCCAAAGGCACCGCCGACGGCCGCATACTGCGGGTGCGTGGACGCGGTGTGCCCAAGCGCAGCGGTGGCAGCGGGGACTTGCTTGTCACCGTGAAAGTCGCTGTGCCGCCGAACTTGGAAGGCGCTGCGGAGGAGGCGCTTAAGGCGTATGCGGAGGCCGAGCAGTCCAGTGGTTTCAACCCGCGGGCAGGATGGGCAGGTAATCGCTGATGGCGAAAAACCCTAAGCGAGAAGATGCCCGGACGTTTTTGATCTCGGTGGCGGCCGAGCTGGCCGGCATGCATGCGCAGACGTTGCGTACCTACGATCGCCTCGGACTGGTCATCCCGCGCCGCACTTCCGGTGGCGGGCGGCGCTATTCGCAGCACGACGTGGATCTGCTGCGCGAGGTGCAGCGGCTCTCGCAGGACGAAGGCGTCAACCTCGCCGGCATCAAGCGCATCATCGAGCTGACCAACCAGGTCGAGGCGCTGCAGTCGCGGCTCAAGGAAATGGCCGAGGAGGTAGCCGTGTTGCGAGGTAAGCAGCGCCGCGATATCGCGGTGGTGCCCAAGAGCACGGCGCTGGTGGTGTGGCAGCCACGTAGAGGTCGTTAGTCGACCGCCATCAGCGGCACCCTTTGCCTCGTCGGCTTGGGCAGCAAGGGTTTTCGGTGTATTCGAGGAGCGTCGCATCCCGCCTTGAGAGCAGAACAGAGGGCCGGGTGCCGGCCGTCAACGCAATTCATATCGCCTTACTTGTTTCGGCAGGGCAAACTCAAATGTGAAACAGAGGAACCGCGCAGTAGTCGGTCGAATTCAGCCTCCCTCAATGGCTTGCCGGCTGACAGCAGACAGCACGGCTTAATGCCCAACTCTTTCAGCTTCATTCGACCCGCACCGACGAGGAGCCTGTACCTTAGTATCGGATGTCAGCCCCGTACATCCGCTGGTGGATTGTCAAGAACCCGAATAGGGATGACAGCATCTTTTGATACCGACAGTTCCGCCTTCAGGACCGCTCATAGAAGTGATCAGAATGTCAATATGGTTCTCGCAACTGGAACGGTGACACTATTGCTCGCCGAGGTAGCGGGATGGACGCAACTATGGCAGTCGCACCCTCGGGACATGAAGGCAGCAGTAACCCAACTCGATGCGGCCGTGCCGAGCATCGTCGGGAACCACCAGGGCGTCAAACTAGCCGAGCAAGGCATTGGCAACAGTTTCATGGCGGCATTCACCTGCGCCACCGATGCCGTCGCATGTGCGTTGGAGCTACAGCGCGCGCCGCTGGCCCCGCTTCAGCTGCGTATCGGTCTGCACACCGGCGAGGTGCAGCTGCGCAATGAAACCAGTTATGTCGGTGCTGCCCTCAACCGCGCGGTTCGGTTGCGCGACTTGGCTCATGGTGGTCAGACCGTCCTATCAGGGACAGTGCATGACCTTGTCGTCGACTGCCTACCCGCTGATGTCTGGTTGATGGACCTGGGCACGCACCATCTGCGGGATCTACCTCGTCCGGAGCGAGTCTTTCAGCTGTGCCGTCCGGGGATACGCATCCAGTTCCCGGCTCTGCGCTCATCCGACAGCTCATTGGCGCGCCAACTTCCTTTGCAGCTAGTCAGTTTCGTATGCCGTGGTACACGCCTGAGCGAAGTGCAGGAACTGATTCACCGCAGCCGGCTGGTGACGCTGATCGGTGTGGGCGGTGCCGGGAAGACCCGCCTGGCCATACAGGCGGCGGCAGCAGCAGCGGCGAACTTTGCCGATGGCGTCTGGTTTGTCGATCTGGGGCCCGTCACCGAACCACACGGTGTGGAGACGGCGATCGCACGCACGATCACCTCACCCGACCAGCCCAGGAGTTCGACGATCGCTACCCTGACGAACTTCCTCTGGGGCAGGCAGACCCTGATCGTGCTCGACAACTGTGAGCATCTGCTTGACGCTTGCCGAGCCGTTGTCATGAGACTGCTCGCGCAATGTCCGAGATTGACCATTGTGGCCACCAGCCGTGAACCGATTGGTTTCGCGGGGGAAATTCGTTGGCGGGTACCACGGATGTCACTGGATGATGAAGCCGTCGAGCTATTCGCCGATCGCGCCCGAGATGTCCAGCCGGACTTCGATCTTTCCGACGGTCACCGCGAGATAGTGAAGGACATATGCCGCCGTCTCGACGGACTGCCACTGGCGATCGAGTTGGCTGCAGCACAAGTTCGTTATATGTCCTTGGGTGAGATCGTGGACGGCTTGGACGAGACCTTCATTCGTCTGGACGGGGGCGTGCGAGCCACCACTAGCCGCCAACGGACTTTGTGGGCTTCGATCGACTGGTCTCATCGTTTGCTGACTGGACCCGAACGTGTTCTGTTTCGTCGGCTGGCGGTATTCAGGGGCGGGTTTACCGTGAGCGCCGCGAAGGTCGTAGGCAGGGCTGATCACGAGGAGCGCGCCGATGTCACCCGTAGGCTCAGCCGGCTGGTCGACAAGTCGGTTGTCGTGGCGGAAACCATTGACGGCCGAACCCGGTACCGGTTGCTTGAGACAATGCGCCAATACGCGCTCGACGTGCTTCGTGATTCTGGTGAGTACGAACTCGTAGCGCGTCGTCACAGCGACTACTACATGAACATGGCGGGTGCTTTTGAGACGCCCGCACGATGTGGAGATGAGCAGCACGTCCAGCAACTCGACCGTGACTTCGACAATCTGAAGGCCGCGTTTACCTGGTACTGCGATAGCGCTGAAATTGTTTCGGCACTGCGACTGACATCGTTGTTGCAACCAATGTGGCTCGCGCGCGGCCGAATCCAAGAGGGGTTACGTTGGTTCGACGCCATTTTGGCCGCGAACCTCGGGTGCAATCAGGCAGTTACGCAGGTTGTGCGAGCGCGCGCGCTAGCCGACAAAGCGGGGTTGGACGCGTGGGTTGGTGCTGTCGACAGTACTGCGCTGGCGCATGAGGCGTTGGAGACTGCGCGAAGGCTCAACGACCCCGATCTGCTGGTACGTGCACTCACCGCCTGCGGGGCAACGAGCGGTTACGACCTAGACGCCGCACGCTCCTACTTCGCTGAGGCGTTAGGCGCAGCGAGATCGATCAACGCGCGGTGGAGACTGACCCACGTCCTCGGATGGCAGGCTTACAGTGCGCTCGTGGCGGGTGACCCGGTCACCATGCTTGCAGCGGCCGAGGAAGGCAGAGACCTTGCGCATTCGGGCGGCGACCGCCTCTCTGCCCGGTACTGCCGCTGGAGCGTCGCTGTGGCAACGATGCTCAAAGGCGAACTCGAACCGTCAATTGCCACGCTGCGCGACATGGCAGACGAGGCCGAAGCAGCGCGTGACCCGTTGTGGTACACGATCGTCCTGGTAAATCTGTCACGCGGACTGGCATATAGCGGAGAGGCGAACGGCGCAATCACCGCAGCACGCGATGCCCTCGGAACAGCTGCCGTCATGGGGCCATGGTACGAAGGCTTTGCGCAGGGCGCCTTGGCGGCTGCCGCGTTGTCAGCAGGTGATATCCCGATGGCTGGCAAGGCAATTGCCGCAGCGCCTCAGCTGGTGGGAACCCACCCCAGCATGATGGCCAGAATCAACGCGTATACGGCCCAAATAGAACTTGCACGCGGCAATCTTTCTGCGGCCAAATGTAAAGCCGACGAGGCGATATCATCATCTTCGGGCTGGCACCTCGCACAGACATTGACGACGCGCGCGCGGATCTGGTCAGCGCAAGGTGAGTGGTCCCGCGCTGAAAGCGATGTGCGCGCGGCGCTCACGAAAGCCGTTGAAGTTGAGGCATTTCTCGGGGTCTCCGACATAATCGAGTGCCTTGGCGCGGTTGCCGCCCACGAAGAGAATTACCGCTGCGCAGCTCGACTGCTCGGAGCGGCCAATGCTATCCGTGAACGGAGCAGCGAAGAGCGATTCACGATATATCAAGCCGAGTATGACGCTGCGCTTGCGGTGACGCGTAGTGCCCTGGGCGATGCTGATCTCGCTGCAGCCTTAGCTGAAGGCGATGTGTTGGGTGTGCAGGAAGCCATCGCCTATGCACAGCGGGGTCGCGGCCAGAAGAAGCGGGCGGCCAGCGGCTGGGCATCGCTCACTCCCACTGAATTCGAGGTTGCAGAACACGTCGCAGAAGGTTTGTCCACCAAGGAGATTGCCGCGCTGATGTTCGTGTCGATCCGGACGATACACTCGCATCTCACCCACATCTATACCAAACTCGGGATCAACTCACGCGTGCAGTTGGCGAACCTTGCCAACCACCACATCTTCAAGACTGAATCCGCACCATCGCTGTGACGGGCGATCACGCCGCAATTTAGCAGTCACCGAAAGCGAACCCGAGCCGCACGCCGTATGCATGCGTAGGAATTTCCTTGTTCACCACGCATCGGTAGGTATACGTAGGCGGGCGTGGTGCGGCTTTAGTCAAATTAACGACGACTCATAGTGCGCCCTCCGTATTTTGACCGATGGTTTGTTCTCGCCGGTCCTGCACCCTAGTACTGCATCGATGAGCAAACACCAACCGTGTTACCCACCGGCTCATCCGTATCGGAACAAAGTGAGGCCTCGATAATGCAGCCGTTTTTGACTACCTCGCTACCATCCCTCGGCGGACAGCGCCGTCCCGAGAACCATCGACCTCGATTGCGAACCAATCTGCGCCGACCAACCAAACCCTGGCTCCGGCTACCCGGATGGACGTGGTAGCGGAGCTGTCCAAGTGGACTTTGGGGTGCTGCCTCCGGAGATCAATTCGGGGCTGATGTATACCGGCCCCGGGTCGGGCTCGATGATGTCAGGGGCTTCGTCCTGGGATGCGTTAGCTATCGAATTGAGTTCGGCAGCTTGTGGTTACACGTCGTTGGTGTCAGAGATGACTAGCTCGGCGTGGTTAGGGCCGGCATCGCGTGCCATGCTTGCTGCAGCGACACCCTACCCGTTGTGGCTGAGTGCTGCCGCCATCGTGGCCGGTGAGGCAGGCACACAGTTGAGAGCGGCAGCCGCAGCTTATGAAGCGGCGTTTGCGATGACGGTGCCCCCGCCGGTAGTTGCAGCCAACCGGGATCTCCTCGTCGCGCTGACTGCGACAAACTTCTTCGGCCAAAACAATCCGGCGATCGCGGCGACCGAAGCCCAGTACGCCGAAATGTGGGCTCAAGATGCCACTGCGATGTATGACTATGCGGCCGCTTCGGCGAGCGCCACGCGGTTGGCAACGTTCGCCGACCCGAAACCAAAACAAGAGCAAGCCGAGTCGCTCGCCCACGCTACCGCGGTCGGACGAGCTGTCGGGAGTGCGAGCGCGGTGATAGAGCTGACCGTGACCGAGAGTAACGGAATGGGGACGTGGTTAACCATAGGCTCGGCGATCACCCAGAAACTTCAGCCACTTGCGAGATCGACCTCGTCGCTACGATCCTTGTCCACCAATCGTATTCAGGTGAGGCCCGGGCCCATGCGGGACGAAGAAAAAGGCTGGATCGGTACCGATGAGCGGCATGCACTGTTTCGCACCATACCGGGTTTGGTCGAGCTCGCAACGAGTCTTTCAAATGCATGGTCCTCGCTGGCTCAGCAGTTCCTACCTATTGCGGGTGCAGCAGGAGCCACTAGTCCAGCGCCGCAATCCGTGCTCCCGCCGGCGATCGGTGGAGACGGGTTGGTTTCAGTTAATAGGCTGACCGCAAACAGGATTGGGAATCTCTCGGTGCCGTCCTCCTGGACCAGTGCACCCGGCATGGCGGAAGGGTCGGCCTTTCGGGTGGCAGCCGTCAGTCATGTAGGCGGCCCGGGAAGCGCGACGGATGGACTTCTTCGCGCAATGCCAATGGGCAGACACGGTCGGCGTGCAGCAGCTGTCATTGCGCACAAATACGGATACCGCCAACGGGTGGTCGTCCGCCCACCGCCCGGGGGATGACGCCGTGGTTTCAGAAAGGGAAAAGACGACCAGGTAGTGACGATAAACGCTAGCGCGGGGTTGAGCTGCGCCCACAACTCAAACCCCTTGCGCCTGAAGGGCTGAGAGAAGGAGATGACATGTCGTATGTGACTGCGCAGCCAGAAGAGTTGGCGGCGGCGGCCGCTGCGTTGCAAGCCATTGGCGCGGGCTTGAGCGCCGAGAATACTGCTGCGGCAATGCCGACCACGGGGGTGATTCCCGCGGCCGCCGACCCGGTATCGGCCCTGACCGCCGCGCAGTTCGTCGTGCATGCCTAGATGTATCAGGCAGTGAGCGCCCAAGCTATGGCGATCCACGAAATGTTCGTGCATACCTTGATGGCGAGTTCGGCGTCCTATGCCGCCACCGAGGCCGCTAACGTGATCGAGACCAGGTGAGTACGGATCGATCCATGGCAATCGATTTTGGGGCGCTGCCACCAGAGGTCACTTCGGCACTCGTATATTCCGGTCCGGGGTCAACGTCGTTGATGAATGCCGCGTCGTCCTGGAATTCGCTGGCAGCCGAGCTTAATTCGGCGGCAACAGGTTGCGGCCACTTGGTCCAGCGGGTTGAGGAGCAGTGGATGGGTGCGGCGTCGGAGTCGATGATGTCGGCGGTGCGGCCGTATCTGGAGTGGATGAATGCCATGTCGATTGCGGCTGAGCGGGCGGCAGTCCAGGCGCAAGCAGCCGCGGCGGCCTTCGAGGCTGCGTTCGCGGCGGTGGTGCCGCCGCCGTTGATCGCGGCCAACCGTGGGGACCTGGCGAAAGCGACGGCTACCAACGTGTTCCGTCAAAACGACGGCACAATCGCGGCACTGGAAGCCCAATACTTCGAAATGTGGGCTCACAACGTCTCGACGATGTACAGCTACGCCGCCAACTCCTCAGCAGCTTCGATTCTCGAGCCATTCGTAGCAGCACCAAAGGTCGCCCGCCCGGATGGTCTGGCCGCCCAGGCCGCCGCGGTCACCTCTGCCGCTGGTAATTCGGACGGTTCAATCCAGGACCGCCTCGAGATTGTGAACAGCGAGATCACCGCACTGCTAGAAGGCCTGGCGGAGCATCGGAACGGAATGTTCGAAGAAATTCGTCCCGTATCCAGAAGAGGCCCTCTGTGGTGGCTATGGCAGTTCCTGTTCGGGAAAGATACCTTTCCGAAGGGTCTTCAAGAGTTTCTAACCCAATTCGGGCCTTACTCTAGCTTCATCTATAACACCTTTGGTATGCACAACTTTGGCGTAGCCGCGGCCAGAGATTTTTTACAGATCTCGAAATCCTTTGTGCCAAGCGCAGCCATACCGGCCGCAGCCGCCATCAGCGGCGCGCCCGCGATGTTGGGGCGAGCCATGGGCGCCGCGGCTTCAGTAGGAAGGTTGTCGGTTCCGCCGGCGTGGAACGTGTCCTCGGCCGTCGTATACCCGGGCACGGCTCCGCTACCGGTCAGCACTATTACTGCAGCGGAGAGCGAAGGCGCCGGAAACCTGCTGGGCGGCATGCCAATTCCCGGATCCAGCATCGGCATGACCAGCAGCGGACCGAAATACGGATTCCGGCCGACCGTCATGGCCCGTCCGCCATTCGCCGGATGAGTTGCCCAAACAGCCAACGGTCAGTGCCGAGCACAGCGCTGGTGGAGTGGTGGCAGCAGCGAAGCGGTCGTTAGGCGCGGACCGAAAAAACCGCGACCGCCGGCTCGCCGGGGCACGCACTGCGGTAACCGCCGCGGCTCAGCGCATCGGTCGGAGCGGTCATCGGCTCGAAGCACACCACGTCCTCGCCGGGCGGTGCGAAGATCTGGGTCGCGGAATACCCTTGCTCGAAGTGCACTTCCAGGCGGCGTCCGCCGCCGGACAGCGCGAACACCGCGCCATCGGCCACCTGGTCGTAAGCATCGTCAAAAGTGTTGTCGCCCAATGGTTCCTTCTTGGCCGGCTGCTCAGAAAACTCACCGGTGGGCAGACCCCGCTCGTCGAGACTCAAATGCCGTAGCGGTGGTGTCTCGATGATCCAGTCGCTGCGCTCCGCGTCGGGCACGCGCAGATACGGATGAAAGCCGAAACACAGCGGGACCGCGGTCTCGCCGGTCGCGGCGACCGTTGTGGTTACCGTCAGCGTCCGCTCGGCCAGTCGCACCGACACCGTCAGCAGGTGCGGATACGGAAAGCTGGCCAGCAGCCGCTGCTCGGCGCCGAAGTCAACTTCGGCGGTCAGCTCATTGGACGACTCGGCCGTTACCCGCCAGCCCGGGTATGCGGCCAGGGTGCCGTGGATGGGCAGCCCGTTGGGGTCCGCGCGCACCCCGTTTTCACCCGGTGTCAATTCGACAGTCACGTTCTCCGCGGTATATGTGTTGGCGCCCAGCCGATTTGCCCAGGGATACAGAATCGGTATGCCCATCGTCTTACCGGCTTCGAGGTAGGCGCCCAGTCCGCGCCGCTGACCGAGTAGCTCGACTCCCGAGTCGGTAAGTGAGGCGCCGATCATGCCGCCGTCCGGTACGAACTGTGCAGCTAATGACGACGACGGATCGCGCAGGGTCACCACGTGCACGCGGTCAGCCTATCTCTTAACGGCTCAAGGGGTCGTGCTGAATACGCTCCGGCGAGGCACCTTTGGCGATCAGCGCCGCCTTGGTAGCGCGGACCATGGCGGGCCCGCCACAGACCAGGATCTGCCGGTCGCCCCAGCCGCCGTATTTCGTCACCACCTCGGGGAGCTGGCCGATCTGATGTACGTGCAGACCACGTGGCGGCGTGACGTCCGGGTAATCGGCAGCCCAGGCCGGGTCGCTGTGGTACTCCGACACCGGCGAGACCGACAGCCACGGACTGTGCGAGGCGACCTGCCACAGCGTCGGCAGGTCGTAGAGCTCGCAGCGATAGCGGGCGCCGAAGAACAGGTGCACCCGTGGGTTCTCTCCGTAGCGGGACAGGTCCATGATCAGCGCCCGCAGCGGTGCCAAACCGGTGCTGCCGGCCACCATCAGGATGTCGGCGCCGTTGCGGTCGATTTGCAGGCCGCCGTGCGGGCTGGATAGCCGCCAGCGATCGTCGGGCCGGGTTTCGTTGACTATCGCGGTGCTAACCAGACCACCGGGAACCTGGCGGACGTGAAACTCGATGCCGCCGTGCGCGTCGGCCGGAATGGCGGGGCTGAGAAATCGCCACCGTCGTGGGCACTGCGGTACTTGCACGTTGATGTACTGACCGGGGTGGTAGTGCATCGCGCGGTCCAGTCGCAGCCGCACAACGGCAAGGTCCCGCGAGACCCGCTGATGTTCGATCACGGTGCCATCCCACCAGGCGGGTCCCTCTTCGGCATCGGCGGCGCCGCTCATCACCCCGGTGATCAAGTTCAGCGACTGGCCGGCTGCCGAGTCGACGGCGCCGGTCCAGGCGTCCCCCAAGTGGGCGCGCAGCGTCGTCTGCAGCGCACGTCGCAACGACTCGTAATGTGTTGGCAGCACACCGTATTTGCGATGATCCCGGCCGAGCTGAGCAAGAAAGGCCACCGGCTCGGCGGCGCGCTGCTCCACCAGCTCGCCGTAGACCCAGTGCAGTGCGTGGCCGAAAGCGGCTCGCTGAGCATCCATTTCGGGAGGGAATAGGTCGCGCACCCTGACGTCGAGTGCGAACCATTGGGTGTAGAAACGGTGGACGAGTTCGCCGCCGGCGCCCGAGCCGTCCGGGGCGAGGGCGTCGCGCAGCACTCGCAGCGCGTCTGAATCCTCTAAGCCCACAGGGCCCGATTCTAAGCTCGCTGCGGCAGAGCGCGTCCTCGTCAGCCCTGCCCGACGGTGTTCGATGTTCCGGTGTTGGCGACTTTCGGCGAGCCCCAGTGATAGATGACGACGTTGCCCGTGCCCGAAATGCTGATCGCATCCGTGCTGTCGACGGTCACCCCATTGCCCTTGCCGGCGACGCTGACGCTGGTGCAGTGGCCCGTGACGGTGATCGTGTTGTTCACCCCACTCACCGAGAGATAGCCGCCGTGGCAGGGGATGGTTTTCGTCGTGCCAGTGCCGGTGACATGCAATGTACCGGCATTGGGGACGTTCTCGGCCGGGATGTCGCCGGCCAGGCCGGTGCGGAATCCGGTGGCCGCCAAGCCGGCCAGGGCCAGCCAGCCGATCACGATGATCGACCAGCAGGCCATCCCTACCCGCAGTTTCGGCCGCAGCGCGCCGACCCAGTTGCCGGTCTGGTCGCGGTCCAGGTCGTAGGCAAAAGCGGTGATGCAGCGGGCCCGCGCCGGATTGCGCTCGTCGGCCAGGATCACGCCGTTGACGTACTCCCGCCCGCGCACCACGATCTCGGCACGCTGCCCGTCGAGCGTGTAGGACACCTTGGTCTTGGTGCTGGGTCCGCTGTAGCGCCGGCGTGTGACCGTCCATCCGTGCGCCACCGGCAGGTTGACGTTGTAACGAGTTGCGCGCGAAATCGGTTCGGCTGCAATGACTTCAGCGACACGCCCATACTGGAGCAGTCCCAAGCGGACCCGCGCACCCCGCAGTTGCATGGTGTAGATCGAGGCCAGTGCGAGCACCGCGACCGCGGCGAACGCCATGGGCTGCTGTATCCACAGCGCGATCGGCGCGATGCCGACCATGAACAGCGTCCAGACGTACCGCCAGCGAAACGGCAGCACCTCGGCCAACCGGAAAGCAACCGGAATCCTGCGCGGCGGCGGCGCGAGGCCGGGGTCGACGGCTTCCACGTGCAAAATTCCTCCGAAAAATCTAAACTTGAGCGGAACAGACTCAACCTTGACGACGTTGGACAAGGCGACAAGCATTTTCCCTATACCCGAACGGAGGTGTCGTGGACTCTTTTAACCCGACTACCAAGACGCAAGCGGCCCTGACGTCAGCATTACAGGCGGCCAGTGCCGCAGGTAACCCTGAGATCAGGCCCGCTCATCTGCTGTTGGCGCTGCTAACGCAGAACGACGGGATTGCCCCGCCGCTACTGGAGGCGGTCGGTGTCGAGCCCGCGACCATTCGCGCCGAAGCCGAGCAGCTGCTCGAAAAGCTGCCCCAGGCCAGCGGCTCCAGCTCGCAGCCGCAGCTGTCCCGCGAATCGCTGGCCGCGATCACCACCGCCCAGCAGCTGGCCACCGAGATGGACGACGAATACGTGTCCACCGAACACCTGATGGTGGGCCTGGCCACCGGCGACTCCGACATCGCCAAACTGCTCACCGGACACGGCGCATCCCCGCAAGCCTTAAGGGAGGCATTCGTCAAGGTCCGCGGCAGCGCCCGGGTCACCAGTGCCGACCCGGAATCCACCTATCAGGCACTGGAGAAGTACTCCACCGACCTGACCGAGCTGGCCCGCGAAGGCAAACTCGATCCGGTTATCGGCCGGGACAACGAGATTCGGCGCGTCGTGCAAGTGCTCTCCCGTCGCACCAAGAACAATCCGGTGCTGATCGGCGAGCCCGGCGTCGGCAAGACCGCGATCGTCGAGGGACTGGCCCAGCGCATCGTGGCCGGCGATGTGCCGGACAGCCTCCGCGACAAGACCGTCGTCAGCCTGGACCTCGGATCGATGGTGGCCGGCGCGAAGTATCGCGGCGAGTTCGAGGAGCGGCTCAAGGCCGTGCTCGACGACATCAAGAACTCGGCCGGGCAGATCATCACGTTCATCGACGAGTTGCACACCATCGTCGGCGCCGGTGCGTCCGGCGAGGGCGCGATGGACGCCGGCAACATGATCAAGCCGATGCTGGCCCGCGGCGAGCTGCGGCTGGTCGGCGCCACCACGCTCGACGAGTACCGCAAGTACATCGAGAAGGACGCCGCGCTGGAGCGCCGCTTCCAGCAGGTGCTGGTCGGCGAACCGTCAGTGGAGGACACCGTCGGCATTCTGCGTGGCCTGAAGGATCGCTACGAGGTGCACCACGGGGTTCGCATCACCGACTCCGCACTGGTGGCCGCGGCCACGCTGTCCGACCGCTACATCACCGCCCGCTTCCTGCCGGACAAGGCCATCGACCTGGTCGACGAGGCCGCCAGCCGGCTGAAAATGGAGATCGACTCCCGGCCCGTCGAGATCGACGAGGTCGAGCGGCTGGTGCGCCGGCTCGAGATCGAAGAGATGGCGCTGTCCAAAGAAGAGGACGAGGCATCCAAGGAACGGCTGGAAAAGCTGCGCTCCGAACTGGCGGACCAGAAGGAGAAGCTGGCCGAGCTGACCACCAGGTGGCAGAACGAGAAGAACGCCATCGACGCCGTCCGTGAACTCAAAGAACAGCTGGACACGCTGCGCGGAGAGTCCGAGCGCGCCGAGCGCGACGGCGACCTGGCCAAGGCCGCCGAGCTGCGCTACGGGCGGATACCCGAAGTGGAGAAGAAGCTCGACGGCGCGCTTCCGCACGCCGAGGCCCGCGAGAACGTGATGCTCAAGGAGGAAGTCGGTCCCGACGACATCGCCGATGTGGTGTCGGCGTGGACGGGCATCCCGGCCGGACGGATGCTGGAAGGCGAGACTGCCAAGCTGCTACGGATGGAAGACGAGCTGGGCAAGCGCGTGGTCGGGCAGAAGAAAGCGGTGCAGGCCGTGTCCGACGCCGTGCGCCGCAGCCGCGCCGGGGTCGCCGACCCCAACCGGCCCACCGGGTCGTTCATGTTCCTGGGCCCCACCGGCGTCGGCAAGACGGAGCTGGCCAAGGCGCTGGCCGACTTCTTGTTCGACGACGACCGGGCGATGGTCCGCATCGACATGAGCGAGTACGGCGAGAAGCACTCGGTGGCCCGCCTGGTCGGCGCGCCTCCCGGCTACATCGGCTACGACCAGGGCGGCCAGCTGACCGAGGCGGTGCGGCGGCGGCCCTACACCGTCGTGCTGTTCGACGAGGTCGAAAAGGCCCACCCCGATGTTTTCGACGTGCTGCTGCAGGTGCTCGACGAAGGCCGCCTGACCGACGGCCAGGGCCGCACGGTCGACTTCCGCAACACGATCCTGATCCTGACGTCCAACCTCGGTTCGGGCGGCAACTCCGAGCAGGTGATGGCGGCGGTGCGCGCGGCATTCAAGCCGGAGTTCATCAACCGGCTCGATGACGTGCTGATCTTCGATGCCCTCAATCCCGAAGAGCTGGTGCAGATCGTCGACATCCAGCTCACTCAGCTGGCCAAGCGCCTGGCGCAGCGGCGGCTGCAGCTCGAGGTGTCGCTGCCGGCCAAGGAATGGCTGGCAGCGCGCGGGTTCGACCCGGTGTACGGCGCCCGGCCGTTGCGGCGGTTGGTCCAGCAGGCCATCGGTGACCAGTTGGCCAAGCTGTTGCTGGCCGGCGACGTGCACGACGGCGACACCGTTCCGGTCAACGTCAACCCGGACGGCGACGGCCTGATCCTCGGTTGAGTACTAGCGGCGCCGGTCGCCCAGCTCGTAGTCACGGGTCTGGGCGCCGGCGTCGATCACTGCCCGCAGCAGTTCCCGGGCGGCCGGCTGCGCGACGGTTTCGCGAAAGAGCTGATCCTCGATGCGCAGGCCGGTCGCCATATCGGCTGACGCGGCGGCGTCGACCGCGCGCTTGGCGTTGGCGATGGCCACCGCGTGCGACGACGCGATGCGGGCGGCGAGCTTGTCGACAAACCGCCGCAGCTTGTCGGCCGGCAACGCGCGGTTCACATATCCCCACGCTTCGGCCGTTGCGGCGTCGACGTCGATGCAGCCAAGGATGACTTCCAGGGCCCGCGCCCGGCCGATCAGTCTGGGCAGCCGCTGCGTGCCGCCGCCGCCGGGGATGATGCCGACCGCCAACTCCGGATGTCCCAGCACCGTGGTGCCGAGTGCGGCGAACCGCATGTCGAAAGCCATCGCGAATTCGCAGCCACCGCCGCGGCAGACGCCCTCGATGACGGCGATGGTGGCCTTCGGCAGGGTCCGGAGCTGCTCGGTCACGGCGTGAAAGAGCGATAGCTCGTCGTGCAGCCCGATGTCGTCGGCCGGCAGGTCCAGAATCAGGCCCACGTCGGCATGGGCGATGAAGATCTCCGGGTCGGCCGAGTCGACGATCAGCACCCGGACCTCGTCGTCGGCCGCGACCTCACGCGTCAGCCGGTCGATCTCGTTCAGCAGCGGTACGTCCAGCAGGTTGATCGGGGGGTTGTCGATCGTCGCGCGGCAAACACCATCGGCCGCGGCGATGCGAATTAGCTGGTAGCCCTCGTAGACCATGGTGGAACCCTACGCGGCCCTAGCAAACCTTAATTGGGTTGTGACCAGGTCGCATTCTCGCTTCGGGTGGGGTAGCAGATACGCTACTTAGGATGGTCCCGTTATGGTTCACCCTCTCCGCGCTGTGCTTCGTCGGCGCGGTGGTGTTGCTGTATGTCGACATAGATCGACGCCGGGGGCGCAGCAGACGGCGCAAATCCTGGGCACGTTCACACGGGTTCGACTTCGAGCGCGAATCGACCGACATCCTCAAGCGCTGGAAGCGCGGCGTGATGTCGACGGTGGGAGACGTGCCCGCCCACAACGTGGTGCTGGGCCAGATTCGCGGCGAGGCCGTGTACATCTTCGATCTCGAGGAAGTCGCCACGGTGATCGCGCTGCACCGCAAGGTGGGCACCAACGTGGTGGTCGACCTGCGACTCAAAGGGCTCAAAGAGCCGCGCGAGAGCGACATCTGGCTGCTGGGTGCGATCGGCCCGCGGATGGTCTACTCGACCAACCTGGACGCGGCCCGTCGAGCCTGCGATCGGCGGATGGTTACCTTCGCGCACACCGCGCCGGACAGCGCCGAGATCATGTGGAACGAGCAGAACTGGACGCTGGTCGCCATGCCGGTCTCCAGTACGCGCACCCAATGGGACGAGGGGCTGCGCACGGTGCGCCAGTTCAACGACCTGTTGCGGGTGTTGCCGCCGACGCCCGCCGATAGCGACGAGCCGGCTGGACTTCGAAATGCGGCGCCGAGCCGTCCGTTGGCGCCCGCCGGCCGGGCGGAGTTGCCGACCCGGCGCTCGGCTCAGGACGTGTCCGGGATGATGGGCTCAGATGTCCAGGCCAGCCGCCGTGCCCCGGAGTCGGCCAACCGCGACGACGGCCGTACCGAAGCCATCCGGCGTCCCCCGTCGTCGACGGGGCGTAATGGCCAGCAGGCCAGCAATTTCCATCACTGAAACCTGTTGTGCTGCAACGGTAGACGAATAAAGGGTGCACAAGGCCGTGGCCGAAACTGACCGTGCGGAACTGGCCGAACTGGTGCGCCGGCTATCGGTGGTACACGGCCGCGTGACGCTGTCATCGGGCAAGGAAGCCGACTACTACGTCGACCTGCGCCGGGCCACCCTGCACCACCGCGCCGCGGCACTGATCGGCATGCTGATGCGCGAACTCACCGCAGACTGGGATTACGCGGTCGTCGGCGGTTTGACCCTGGGCGCCGATCCGGTGGCGACTGCGGTCATGCACGCGCCCGGGCGCCCAATCGACGCCTTTGTGGTGCGCAAGTCCACCAAAACCCATGGCCTGCAACGTCTTATCGAGGGATCCGAGGTAACTGGTCAACGGGTGCTGGTGGTCGAGGACACCAGCACCACCGGCGGTTCGGCGCTGACGGCGGTGCACGCCGTTCAGGACGCGGGTGCCGAAGTCGTCGGCGTGGCCACTGTGGTGGATCGCGCCACCGGCGCCGCGGAGGCTATCCAGGCCGAGGGGCTGCCGTACCGCAGCGTCCTGGGGCTGGCCGATCTGGGGCTGGGCTAGGGCCGTTACCGCTGTGCGCACTTTCCTTGCGATAGCAGCCTGCTTGGCCGTCTGCCTGGTGGGTTGCTCGGGGTCCAGTCATGCTGTTGCGCCCTACGGTGCTCAGGGCGCGCGGCTGGGTGAATCGCTGGCGCTGCTGGGCTGGAACATGTCGGTGTCGAACCTGCGCTGGGACGACGACTACGTGTTGATCAACGTCGACGCCTCACCGGCGGATCCCAAGGCGCCGCATGCCAAACCCGAGGACATTCGCTTCGGGCTCTACGGCGCGCTCGCCCACCCGATGGAAGCCGTCGGTTTGGGCAGCTGCGACGCCGCGATGGCCACGGTGCGCGATATCCCGGCGCCGCTGTCGTCGCCGCCCGACCGGCTGACCGGCACCGTGTGCCTGGGCCCGCTGAAGGACCGCAGTCAGGTCCGCGGCGTGTACAGCTACTCGACGCGGGACCGGATTGCCGACACCTCCGCGGCCTACCCGGCGGCGTTTCCGGTGGGGCTGATGCCGACGAACGTCAACGACACCGGACTGGTGGTCAAGACCACCAACCTGTCGGCGTGGCGAGCGGACGGAACCCCGATAGCCCAGGCGCAGCTGGGTGATCCGGCGGCCTTCACCGGCAACGGCTACATGCTGCTCGGTCTGGATGCCGAAGCCATCGCCGCCCGGTATCGCGACGACTCCGCCCGGCGCGGCGGCCCGATGATGCTGCTCGCGGCGCCGACGCTGCCCGGTAGCGGCCTGAACCCGGCATGCGCGGCGTACGGGTCGGCGGTGCTGATCTTGCCCGACGCCTCGTTGGACGCGGTGCACGTCTCCGCATCCTTGTGCACCCAAGGCGAAATCAACCAGGCGCTGCTCTATGCGACGGTGGCGATCGTCGGCACGCATGCCGGTGTGTGGACGCCGCGATGAGCGGACCCGGGCCCACCGAATGGGGAGACGCGGCCACCGGCGTCGGGCCGTGGCATGGCGAGCTGCCCGAGGACCCGCGGTATGACCCAATTCTGTTGCGCGACGGTGACACTCGCAATGTCGTAGATGCCTATCGGTACTGGACCCGGGAAGCGATCGTCGCCGATATCGACCATCGCCGGCACCCGCTGCACATCGCGATCGAGAACTTCGGTCACGACGCCAATATCGGTTCGGTGGTGCGAACCGCCAACGCTTTCGCGGTGGACACCGTGCACATCGTCGGGCGTCGGCGCTGGAATCGCCGCGGCGCCATGGTGACCGATCGCTATCAGCGGTTATGCCATCACGACAACACTGCCGAGCTGCTGGATTTCGCGACGGCAGCCGGATTGAACGTGGTCGCGGTGGACAACGTGCCGGGAGCGGCACGCCTGGAGGAAACCGTGCTTCCGCGCGAGTGCCTGTTGGTGTTCGGTCAAGAGGGGCCTGGCATCACCGACGGCATCCGGGTGGGTGCGGCGACCACGGTGTCGATCGCTCAGTTCGGCTCGACCCGCAGCATCAACGCCGGCGTCGCTGCCGGGATCGCGATGCATGCCTGGATCCGCCAGCACGCGGACTTGCACCGCGCCTGGTAGGCCTAACGCCGCTTCACGACGTCGAGTGTGCGTCGTTGGCGTTGAGTGTGCGGTCAGGGCGCCGCCAAGGCGCACTTCAATGGCCAGGGCCCGCTGCCTAGCTCCACAGCGTGACGTGAACCTTCGGGCGAAACCGCGTCACCCCGACGCCAGACCCCCGGATCATCGCCTGGATACATCGCGGGGTGGTGATGAAGCGGACCAGCTCGGACACCGCCGGCTGACGCGCCGACGGCGCCAGTGTTGTGGCGCACCACTCACCCGACCGGTCCAGGCCCGGACCGTTCACGTGCACCAGCCTCGCGGCAGCGAGATCCTTGGCGACCGCGAAACCGATTGTCAGCCCGACACCGCTGACCCGCTGCACCTCCTCGAGCGCGGCCGCATCGCTCTGAAAGATTCGCTGCTGGGATTCCGGAATTGCCAAGCCGCGCAGCATGGTTGCGATCTCGCCGTCTACGCTGCCCGCCGACGGCCCGAGCATCCATTGTTGCTGGCGCAACAATCCCGGCGTCGGAATGCCGGTTACCAGTGGGCTATTCGGCGCGACCACCGTAATGATCTGATATTTCAGGAAGGGCCGGATAAAGATCGACTCGTCGGCAGCCGCCGAGCTCTCACTTGCCGGGCCGATCGCGATGTCGACTGCGCGCGAGGCGATCAGCTCCCGGAATCGGCTCGTCGGATGCACGCTCAACTCCACCGAAAGGTCGTCGGCTCGCGACGAGAACAACTCGATCAGACCGGGCGCGGCGTGTTCGGCGAACGCCGTGGACGCCGCGATCCGCAGCAGCCGCCGCCCATGCGCCGCCTCGGTGACCTCGATCGCGGTTTGTTGCTGCAGACCCAGAATTTCAACCGCGCGGCTGGCCAGCCGCAGCCCGCCGGGTGTGAACGCCAGCCCCGCACCGGTTCTGGTGAACAACGGGTCGTCGAGTTCCTTGCGCAGCGCCGCGACATGCATCGAGACTCCGGCGTCGGAAACGCCAAGTTCGGCGGCGGCGGCTCGCACCGAGCCCAACCGAACCACCGCGGAATAGGCCCGAAGTTGAGCCGGAGTCATGTTATGAGCTTACTTTGGGAAGTGTGCGTGACGTGCTTGCCGAGTTGATGTCGATTTGGCGTGCTGGCGGTACCGCGGGACTGGGGACGGTAGTGCGAACCTTCCAGTCGGCGCCGAGACTGCCCGGAGCCTCGATGGTGGTCGCGCCGGACGGGTCCGTCAGCGGGTCAGTGTCGGGTGGCTGCGTGGAAGGCGCTGTCTACCAAGCTGCCACCGAGGTGACGCAGACCGGAACACCGCGGCTGGAACGCTATGGAGTCAGCGACGGCGACGCGTTTGCGGTCGGCCTGACATGCGGCGGCGTCATCGACATCTTCGTCGAGGCGATGTCGCAGACAACCTTTCCCGAACTCGGCGCGATCGCCGACGACATCGACGCGCAATGTCCCGTTGCGGTCGCGACCATCGTCGCCCACCCCGACGCGCAGTGGATCGGCCGGCGCCTCGTCGTTCGTCGTGATGCGACGGCGGGATCGCTGGGATCGGAGCGGGCCGACGCCGCGGTCGCCGACGATGCCCGCGGTCTGCTCGCGGTCGGGCGCAGCGAGGTGCTCAAATACGGGCCCGACGGGCAACGGCTGGGTGAAGGCATGGAGGTGTTCGTATCCTGCTACGCCCCGCAGCCGCGGATGCTGGTGTTCGGCGCCATCGACTTTGCCGCCGCCCTCGCGGAGCAGGGCGCCTTCCTCGGCTACCGCGTCACGGTCTGCGACGCACGCTCAGTGTTCGCTACGCGGGCCCGATTTCCGGCGGCCGAGCACGTCGTCGTCGATTGGCCGCACCGCTACCTCGCCGCCCAGGCGGAGACGGGTGCCATCGACGACAGCACCGTGATCTGCGTGCTCACCCACGATCCGAAGTTCGATGTGCCGGTGCTCGAAGTAGCGCTGCGGCTGCCGCAGGTCGGGTATGTGGGGGCGATGGGCTCGCGTCGCACACACGACGACCGCACGGCGCGGCTGCGGGCGGCCGGGCTGACCGAGGCCGAACTGAGCCGGCTCGCCAGCCCGATCGGGCTGGACCTCGGGGCCCGGACACCGCAGGAGACCGCGGTCTCGATCGCGGCCGACATCATCGCCAGAAGGTGGGGCGGCGGAGGTTTGCCGCTGGCCCAGCTGCTTGGCCGGATCCACCATGACGCGGCAGATCAGCTGGTCACAGGCGACTTCGAGGCGACTTCAACGATCACTTAACTCGCTATTGACGCCCCTGTCAGTGCGGCCGACACTGGGGTTCCCTTTTCGAGTGAGGTGCGCCACATGCAGGTACCCGGGCCCTTTGAATATGAACGTGCAACCAGTGTCGACCATGCGATCGGATTGCTGGATCGGCTGGGGGAGGGGGCGCGAGTAGTCGCCGGCGGCCACAGCCTGCTGCCGATGATGAAGCTGCGCATCGCCAACCCCGAATACCTCGTCGACATCAACGACCTGGCCCTCGAACTCGGGTATGTGATCACCGACCCGACCCTGGTCCGTATCGGCGCCATGACCCGTCACCGCGAGCTGCTGGAGTCCGACACCTTGGCCGCGGTGTGCCCGATCTTCCGTGACGCCGAACGGGTGATCGCCGACCCCGTGGTCCGCAACCGCGGCACCCTGGGCGGCTCGCTGTGTCAAGCGGACCCGGCCGAGGATCTGTCGACCGTGTGTGAGGCGCTGGACGCGGTGTGCCTGGCCCGCGGACCCTCGGGTGAACGCGAAATACCGATCGACGACTTCATCGTCGGGCCGTACCAAACCGCGCTCGCCTTCAACGAGATGCTCGTCGAGGTGCGGATACCTTTGCGGCACAACACGTCCAGTGCCTACGCGAAAGTGGAGCGGCGGGTTGGTGACTGGGCTGTAGCGGCGGCGGGGTCCGCGCTCACGCTCGACGGTACAGCGATCGTCGCGGCGCGCCTCGGCCTGACCGCCGTCAACGTCGACCAGGCAGCACTGGCCGAAGTCGCCGCAGGACTGGCCGGGCAGGCCGCCACCGAGGAGGTCTTCGCCGACGCGGGTCAACGCGCCTCGCAAGCCTGCGACCCGGTGACCGATGTTCGCGGCACCGCCGAGTACAAGCGGCATCTGGCCGCCGAACTGACTACCCGGACCTTGCGCACCGTCGCCGAACGAGTACGGGCAGAAGGGAATTAGCCATGCAGGTGAATATGACCGTCAACGGCGACCAGGTCAGTGCCGACGTCGAGCCCCGGATGCTGCTCGTGCACTTTCTGCGTGATCATCTGCGGCTTACCGGAACCCACTGGGGTTGCGATACCAGCAACTGTGGAACCTGTGTGGTCGACGTCGACGGCGTGCCGGTGAAATCCTGCACGATGCTGGCCGTTATGGCGTCGGGCCACAGTGTGCGGACCGTCGAGGGGCTCGCGGTGAACGGCGAGCTGGACCCCGTGCAGGAGGGCTTCATGCGTTGCCACGGGCTGCAATGCGGCTTCTGCACACCGGGAATGATGATCACCGCCCGCGCCCTGCTGGACAGCGACCCGAACCCCGACGAGGACACCATCCGGGAAGCGATCTCGGGGCAGATCTGCCGATGCACCGGATACACCACGATCGTGCGCTCCATTCAGTGGGCCGCATCGCACACAGCTCCAGTGGAGGCCGGGTCATGACCACTATCGAATCTCGCCCGCCGTCACCGGAAGACCTGGCCGACAACGACCAAAAACCGTGCGGCTATGGCCGGATGATGCGCAAGGAAGATCCCCGGTTCATCCGCGGCCGGGGCCGCTACGTCGACGACATCGCGCTGCCGGGCATGCTGCACCTGGCGATCCTGCGTTCGCCGTACGCACACGCCACCATCGTCAGCATCGATGTGACTGCCGCGCAAGCACATCCGAAGGTTAAGGCGGTGGTGACCGGCGCCGACCTGGCCGCCAAGGGCCTGGCCTGGATGCCGACGCTGTCCAACGACGTGCAGGCCGTACTGGCCACCGACAAGGTTCGCTTCCAAGGTCAGGAGGTGGCATTCGTCGTCGCCGAGGACCGGTATTCGGCCCGTGACGCCTTGGAGCTGATCGACGTCGACTACGACCCGCTGGACCCGGTCGTGGATGTGCGCACGGCGCTCGATCCGTCCGCGGCCGTGATCCGCACCGACTTGGAGGGCAAGACCGACAACCACTGCTTCGACTGGGAGACCGGCGATGCGGCCGCCACTGATGCCGCCTTCGCGAAGGCCGACGTGGTGGTCACGCAGGAGATCGTCTATCCCCGGGTACACCCGGCGCCGATGGAAACCTGTGGTGCGGTAGCGGATCTGGATCCGGTGACAGGCAAGTTGACGCTGTGGTCCACCAGCCAGGCACCGCACGCACATCGCACGCTCTACGCGTTGGTCGCCGGTCTGCCCGAGCACAAGATCCAGGTGATCTCGCCCGACATCGGCGGGGGATTCGGCAACAAGGTGCCGATCTACCCCGGTTACGTCTGCGCGATCGTCGGCTCGCTGCTACTGGGCAAGCCGGTGAAGTGGATGGAGGACCGCAGCGAGAACCTGACCTCCACCGGCTTCGCGCGCGACTACATCATGGTCGGCGAGATCGCGGCCACGGGCGACGGCAAGATCCTGGCGATCCGGTCTACCGTGCTGGCCGACCACGGCGCATTCAACGGCACGGCGGCGCCGGTGAAGTATCCGGCGGGTTTTTTCGGGGTGTTCACCGGCAGCTACGACATCGAAGCCGCCTATTGCCACATGACGGCGGTGTACACCAACAAGGCGCCCGGCGGGGTGGCTTACGCGTGTTCGTTCCGGATTACCGAGGCGGTGTATTTCGTTGAGCGGCTGGTCGATTGCCTGGCATTCGACCTGAAGATGGATCCGGCTGAGTTGCGGCTGCGAAACTTGCTGCGGCCCGATCAGTTCCCGTATCGCAGTAAGACCGGCTGGGTGTATGACTCGGGTGACTACGAGACCACCATGCGCAAGGCCATGGACATGATCGGCTATGACGCGCTGCGCGCCGAGCAGACCGAGAAGCGCGAGCGCGGCGAGCTGATGGGCATTGGCATGTCGTTCTTCACCGAGGCCGTCGGCGCCGGCCCTCGCAAGGACATGGATATCCTCGGCCTCGGCATGGCCGACGGCTGCGAGCTGCGGGTGCACCCGACCGGCAAAGCCGTGGTGCGGCTTTCGGTGCAGACCCAAGGCCAGGGCCATGAGACGACGTTCGCCCAGATCGTCGCCGAGGAGTTGGGCATTCCGCCCGACGACATCGATGTGGTGCACGGCGACACCGACCAGACGCCGTTCGGGCTGGGTACTTACGGAAGCCGGTCCACGCCGGTGTCCGGGGCGGCGGCGGCACTGGTGGCCCGCAAGGTCCGCGACAAGGCGAAGATCATCGCGTCGGGCATGCTCGAAGTCTCGGTGGCCGACTTGGATTGGGAGAAAGGCAAATTCCACGTCAAGGGCGATCCGTCCGCAGCGGTCACCATTGCCGACATCGCGATGCGCGCGCACGGCGCCGGTGACCTGCCCGACGGCATCGAGGGTGGTCTGGACGCCCAGATCTGCTACAACCCGGAGAACCTGACCTACCCGTACGGTGCGTACTTCTGTGTGGTGGACATCGATCCGGGCACCGCAGTGGTCAAGGTGCGGCGCTTCCTCGCGGTGGACGACTGCGGTACTCAGATCAACCCGATGATCATCGAGGGCCAGGTGCACGGCGGCATCGTCGACGGTATCGGAATGGCGTTGATGGAGATGATCGCCTTCGACGAGGAAGGCAACTGCCTCGGCGGATCGTTGATGGACTACCTGATTCCGACCGCGGTCGAGGTGCCGCATCTGGAAACCGGACACACCGTGACGCCGTCGCCACATCACCCGATCGGCGCCAAGGGCATCGGCGAATCGGCAACGGTCGGCTCGCCACCCGCGGTGGTCAATGCGGTGGTGGATGCGTTGGCGCCGTTCGGGGTTCGGCACGCTGACATGCCGCTGACGCCCTCGCGGGTCTGGGAGGCCATGCAGGGCCGCGCGAGACCGCCGATCTAGGGGCCTTGCCGATGTCGACGATCAGCGAGCGGGCTCAGCAACTGTTGGCGGCGCGCACACCCTTTGTGCATGCCACGGTGGTGCGTGCCCAGCCGCCCACGTCGGCGTTTCCGGGTGATGAGGCAATCTTATTGCCGGACGGAACAATTGAGGGGTTCGTCGGCGGGCAGTGCGCGCAGAACTCGGTGCGCAAGGCGGCGCTGGGTGTGCTGCAGGCGGGCGAGAGTGTGCTGCTGCGCGTGCTGCCCGACGGCGACGTGCATTTCCCGGAGGCCTCCGGAGCCAGCGTGGTGGTCAACCCGTGCTTGTCCGGCGGGTCGCTGGAGATCTTCCTGACACCGCAGCTGCCGGCGCCGCTGATCCGGATCTACGGCGCGACGCCGATCGCCGACGCGCTGATCGAGGTGTGCCGGGTGCTCGGCTACGACGCCCGGCGTGACACCGACTTGTCCGACACCTCCGCCGTGGTGATCGCCAGCCACGGTGGGCCGGAGGCCGAAATCATCCGCGCCGCACTGGACAACGGCGTCGAGTATATCGGCCTGGTGGCCAGCAGAGTGCGCGGGGCCTCAATCCTGAACGACCTCGAACTCTCCGAGGACGAGCAAGCCCGCATCCACACGCCGGTCGGATTGCGAATCGGCGCGAAGACGCCCGCGGAGATCGCGGTGTCGATCGCGGCCGAGCTGATCGCCGCCGTGCGCGACGGCAGCCTGGCCCGGCTGTCCGTCCCGGTGAACGACGGCCCGGCCGAAGCCGTCGACCCGGTGTGTGGCATGACGGTGCCGATCGGGCTCACTACCGAGCATCTGGAACTGGCCGGCACCGATTACTGGTTCTGTTGCCAGGGATGCCGATCGGCATTCGCCGCCGAAAACGCCGGCACATGACACCGGAAGTGTTCGCCGGCCCCGACGAGGTGGTGCGCCAGTTCGACGCAAAGGACTACCTGCTCGACACCGGGACCGCGTCCGCGATTTATCTGGCCGTCACGCTGGGCAGGCCGCTGCTGCTCGAGGGGGAGCCGGGAGTGGGCAAGACCACGGCAGCGAAAACCCTTGCCGCCGTGTTGAATACCAGCATGGTGCGGTTGCAGTGCTACGAGGGCCTGACCGCGAACGAGGCGCTCTACGACTGGAACTATCAACGCCAGCTGCTGTCCATCCGGCTGGCCGAGGCCCGTGGTACGGGCATCGAGGAAGCGGACCTCTACACCGAGGACTATCTGGTCGACCGGCCCATCCTGCAGTGCGTTCGGCACCGCGGACCGGCGCCCCCGGTGCTGCTGATCGACGAAATCGACCGCGCTGATGACGAATTCGAAGCTCTGCTGCTGGAGTTCCTCGGCGAGTCCGCGGTGTCCGTCCCGGAGCTGGGCACCTTCGTCGCCGAGCGGCCGCCGATCGCGGTGCTCACCTCCAACCGCAGCCGCGACCTGCACGACGCGCTGCGACGGCGTTGCCTGTACCACTGGATCGACTATCCTGAGCCATCCCGGGCGGCGGCTATCGTTCGGCGAACGGTGCCCGGTGCGGCCGCCCCGCTGATCGAGCAGGCCACCCAGTTCGTCGGCAGCGCACGCGATCTCGACCTTGACAAGCCGCCCGGTGTGGCCGAGACCATCGACTGGGTTGCCGCCCTGGTGTCGCTCGGCGTCGCGAACCTCGTCGACGATTCCGCCGTCATGAGCCTGGGGGCGCTGGCCAAGACGCCCGACGACCGTACGCAGATTCGCGACGCTTTCACCGAGTACAGCCGCACCTGAGAGGACCCGCAGCATGAAAATCGCTAACCAATTCACCGTAAGCGCGCCCATCCAACAAGCCTGGGACGTGCTGTGCGACCTGGAGCAGGTGATCCCGTTGATGCCGGGCGCCCAGCTGATCGGCCATGAAGGCGAGGAGTATCTCGGCAAGGTCAAGGTCAAGGTTGGCCCGGTGACAAGCGAATTCAGCGGCAAGGTGCGTTTCGTCGAACAGGACAGCGATGAGTATCGCGCGGTCATCGATGGCAAGGGCAAGGAAGCGCGTGGCACCGGCAATGCGGCCGCCACGGTCACCGCGCAGCTGCAGGCAAACGGGGAGCAGACCACCGTCAGCGTCGACACCGATCTCAAGATCGTCGGCAAACTGGCCCAATTCGGCAGCGGCATGCTGCAGCAGGTGTCGGAGAAATTGTTGGGGCAGTTCGTCGAATCGCTGGAGGCCAAGTTGGCCGCTGAGAAGAACGGCGACCCAGCCCCTTCCGAAGCGGCATCGGAGGAGCCCATTCCCGCGTGGCCGGTGAATCCGGTCCCGGGAACCCGGCAAGCACCCGTTTCCGAACCCGAACCCATCGATCTGCTGCAGCTCGCCGGCGGCGACCAACTCAAGAAATACGCCGCCCCGGCGCTGGCAGCGCTGGCCGCGCTGGTGCTGATCTGGGTGCTGCTGCGACGGCGTTAGCGGCTCGTGGCCACCCCATTGCTGTTGCGGGGCGTCGATCGGGCGGCGCTGGCGACAGCGCTGGTCGCTCGTCTGCGCAGCGTTGGGGTATTGGTGTCCGCCAGTGGCCCGGCCAGCTTCGTGGAAGCGCTGCGAAAGCTGATGCCGGACAACATATCTGCGCTGTACTGGGCGGCCCGGCTGACGTTGGTCAATCGGATGGAGGATCTGGGCGCCTTCGATGCGGTATTCGCGACGGTGTTCGGTGCCGCCGAACCCGACGGCACCACGGCACCCGAGACGGCGCTGCCGTTGCCGGGACCCAAAACGCCGGCTGCCGGCACGCTGCGCTCGGGCGGTAGCGGAGCCGGTTCCACCCAAAAGCTGCCCTGGGTGACGCGGAGCATCGCCGCGGCGGAGCAGACGGCAGGCTCGAGCCTGCTGGTGCCGGATGTGCTGCCCAGCCGCATCGCGGCGCTGGCGGACGAACCGTTCGACCGATTCGATCCCGAAGACCTCCGCCTGCTCGGCATCTGGCTGGAAGCGACCGTCGCGCGCTGGCCGCGGCGCCGCAGCCTGCGATTTGAGCCGAGCCCTGGCGGCAAGCGAATCGACCTGCGGGCCACCATGAACGCGTCGCGCTCGACCGGCTGGGAATCGATGGTGCTGGCGCGAACCCGGCCGCGCCGCCGGCCGCGGCGGATCGTGCTTGTCTGCGATGTCAGCCGCTCGATGCAGCCCTACGCCGCGGTCTATCTGCATCTGATGCGGGCGGTGTTGCGCCAGGGCGGAACTCGTCCCGAGGTGTTCGCGTTCTCGACGTCGCTGACCCGGCTCACCTCGGTGCTCTCGCACCGATCGGCCGAGGTGGCGCTGCAGCGGGCCAACGCCAAGGTCACCGACCGCTACGGCGGCACCTTCATCGGCCGCAGCCTGGCCGCGCTGCTCGCCCCGCCGCATGGCAACGCGCTGCGCGGCGCCGTGGTGATCATCGCCTCGGACGGCTGGGACAGCGATCCGCCCGACGCGCTGGAGCACGCGATGGTCCGGCTGCGTCGCCGTGCCGATCGGCTAGTGTGGCTCAATCCCCGAGCGGCACACGGTGAATTCCAACCGCTGGTGGGGTCGATGGGCGCGGCCCTGCCGTATTGCGATCTGTTTCTGCCGGCACACTCGCTGACCGGGCTGCGCGAACTGCTGCAGGCATTGGCCAGTGTGCATCCTTGGCATTGAGTGTGCACCCAGGGCGGCGACACGCTGGCCGAGGCCGCCGACGGCGCACACTCAAATCTGTTGGCGCACAGCTAATCCTCGGGAGGCGTCTTTGAGGGCGACGCCGGAACGACCGAGCTCGCGGGCACCGGCGACGAGCGCGGCGGCGACGCCCGCGGCCGTGGAGTAGTCCAGGCCGTCGGGCGGATGGATGTTGGAGATGCAGTTGCGGTCGGCGTCGGTGAGCCCCGGCACCGGACGATGCGTGAGGTAGATACCCAGGCTGTCCGCGACTGAGAGTCCCGGGCGTTCGCCGATAAGCACTAGAACTGTTGTCACGCCAAGTGATTGACCGATGTGATCCCCGAGCGCCACGCGCGCCTGGGTGGCGATGACCAGCGGTGCCATCCGGTAGCGGCCGCCGAATTCGCGGACCAGCGCGTCGACCAAGCCCACGCCATGGTCGGTCAGCGCGCGGGGTGACAATCCGTCGGCGAGGACAAAGCCGATATCCGCCTTAGTTTTTGGTAAGTCCGACAGGTCAGCGGGGCTGCGACCGAGGTCAGGCCGCCGCAGGTACTCGCTGCGCGAGGTCGCCCGGCTGTGTACCCGCAGCGGCTGGTCGATGCCGATGTGATGCAGCTGCTCGATGAGGTCGTCGACGTTGAGTGGGTCATGGACGGCATCGCGTGCCGCGGCGTGGGCTGCCTGGAATTCCAGAATCCGCTTGGTGGGCAACGAGTTTCCCGCACGGCCCAGCCCGATGCGTGCCTGCGTGGTCGCTCGCAGTGGCGCCCAAATATCGCAGTCTGACGGCAGATTCGCAGTGCTCATCAGCCGGCCGCCAATGCTCGCAGCGGCGACGTCGCGAGGTCGACGGGAAGGATCCGGCCGTCGGCATCGGCTATACCCAGGCTGGCCAGCCACGCCGCGAATTCAGGTGCTGGCCGCAGCCCCAACGCTTTTCGCACGTACAGCGCGTCGTGAAAGGACAGGCTTTGATAGCCGAGCATGATGTCGTCGGCGCCGGGAACGGCGATCACGAACGCGGTACCCGCCACGCCCAGCAGCGTCAACAGCGTGTCCATATCGTCCTGGTCGGCTTCGGCGTGGTTGGTGTAGCACACGTCGACACCCATCGGCAGGCCGAGCAGTTTCCCGCAGAAGTTGTCTTCGAGCCCGGCGCGGATGATCTGTTTGCCGTCGTAGAGGTACTCGGGCCCGATGAATCCGACCACGGTGTTGATCAACAGCGGTTGTAGTGCCCGGGCTACCGCGTAGGAGCGCGCCTCGAGCGTCTGCTGATCGACCGGCTTGTTACCCATGCCGAGGTGGGCACCGGCCGACAGCGCCGAACCCTGTCCGGTCTCCAGATACATGACGTTGTCGCCGACCGTGCCGCGGTGCAGCGATCGGGCCGCCTGGTTGGCCTCGGTCAACATCGCGATCGAGGTGCCGAAGCTGGCATTGGCGCCCTCGGTGCCCGCGATGGACTGGAAAACCAGGTCGACGGGCGCGCCCCGCTCGATCAGCTCCATCGTCGTCGTGACGTGGCACAGCACGCACGACTGCACGGGGATGGCGAACTGTTGGCGAATGTCGTCGAGCAGGTGCAGCAGATCCGACGCCGCGTGCGGCGAGTCGGTCGCCGGGTTGATGCCGATCACCGCGTCACCGCAGCCCATCAGCAGGCCGTCGAGCATCGCCGCGGCTATGCCGCGCGGGTCATCGGTGGGGTGGTTGGGTTGCAGCCGGGTGGCCAGCGTGCCGGGCAATCCGATCGTGGTTCGGAAGGCAGCGGTAGTCGTCGCGGCGGCGGCAACCAGGATCAAGTCCTGGTTGCGCATGATCTTTGACACCGCGGCGACCATCTCCGGGGTGAGTCCCGGGGAGACGGCGGTGATCCACGCCGCGCTGTCGTCGAGCGATGCCGTATCCAGGAGCCAGTCGCGAAAGCCACCGACGGTCAAGTGCGCGATCGGGCCGAACGCCTCGCGGTTGTGGCTGTCGATGATCAGCCGGGTGACCTCATCGGTCTCATACGGCACGATCACGTCGTTGAGAAATGTCGCCAGCGGTATGTCGGCCAGTACCCACGCCGCCGCGGCCCGTTCGGCGTCGGAATCGGCGGCGCAGCCGGCCAGCTGGTCACCGGAGCGCAGCGGCGTTGCCTTCGCCATCACATCGACCAGGCCGTCAAAGGCGTAGGTCGTCCCCGAAATGGAGTGCCGGTAGCGCATATTTCACAGTAGGTCACCTTGGGTCACCAGCAGGTCAACGTGGCCGGTGCCGGGTCCGTTACGTCGAGTGTGCGGCCCCGGCGACGACGCGCCGATCCTGGCCGCCGTGAGTGCACACTCAAGTCCCTAAGTACACACCCGACGCCCACAGCACCGCCAATGCGCATGAGGCAGGATCGGCAGGTATGGATCAGCTATGGGCCAACCGGGCAGCCAGCTCCGAAGCCGCTGTCGCGCAACGACACCTGAAGCGGCTGTGGGCCTTGCCGGGAACCCAGCTGGGAGTGGTGGCCTGGCCGGCGACGCGGCGGGACAGGTTGTTCGGCACTTGGCACTACTGGTGGCAGGCGCATCTGCTGGATTGCCTGGTCGACGCGCAGCTACGCGACCCACAGCCGCACCGGCACACCGAGATCAACCGCCAGGTCCGCTCGCACCGGCTGCGCAACAACTTCCGCTGGACCAACAGCTATTACGACGACATGGCATGGCTGGCGATCGCCCTGGAACGCGCCGCCCGGATCGCCGGCGTCGAGCGCAGCCGAGCTCTGCCCAAGCTGGCCGATCAGTTCGTCAAGGCATGGGTGCCCGAAGACGGCGGCGGTATCCCGTGGCGTAAGCAAGACCAGTTCTTCAACGCCCCGGGTAACGGTCCGGCGGGGATTTTCCTGGCCCGTTATGGCGACCACCTGAAGCGAGCAGGGACAAATGGGGGACTGGATTGATCGCACCCTGATCGACCCCGAGACGCACCTGGTGTTCGACGGCATCAAGGCCGGCTCGCTGGTCCGCGCGCAGTACACCTACTGCCAGGGCGTGGTGCTCGGGCTGGAAACCGAGCTGGCCGCCCGCACCGGCGCCGAAGCCCGGGCAACACACGCCCAGCGCGTGTATCGCCTGGTCGCTGCCGTCAACGAACATATGGCGCCGGCCGGTGTGCTGAAGGGTTCCGGTGGCGGCGATGGCGGGTTGTTCGCCGGCGTCACCGCCCGCTACCTCGCGCTGGTCGCCACCTCACTACCCGGTGACTCCGCCGACGACGCGGTGGCCCGTGACACCGCGCGCACGATCGTGCTGTCCAGCGCGAAATCGGCGTGGGACTACCGGCAGACGGTGGACGGGCTGCCGTTGTTCGGCGCGTTCTGGGACCGCGACGCGGAGCTGCCGACGACGGGCGGTGCGCAGGCGCAGTTCGTCGAGGGCGCGGTGAACGCTTCGGAGACTCCCGAACGGGATCTGTCGGTGCAGCTGTCGGGGTGGATGCTGATGGAGGCCGCCTGTAACGTCACCGCCGTCCAGTATTGATAAGGAGCGTTCGATGACCCCTTCCAGCACCAAGGTCCGTCCTGACGCCGAGTCGGCTCTGCGGGACCTGCTGAAGGACGGAATCACCATTGCCGCAGGCGGATTCGGCCTGTGCGGCATTCCGGAGAACCTGATTCAGGCGCTGGTCGACAGCGGCGTCAAAGACCTGACGATCGTCGGAAACAACGCCGGTGTCGACGATTTCGGCATGGGGCTGTTGCTCAAGGGTCGGCAGGTCAAGAAAGTCATTGCCTCCTACGTAGGAGAAAACAAGGAATTCGAACGCCAGGTGCTGGCCGGCGAACTGGACCTAGTGCTTACCCCGCAAGGCACGCTGGCCGAGAAGTTACGCGCCGGCGGCGCGGGGATTCCGGGCTTCTACACGCGCACCGCCTTTGGCACCCAACTCGCCGAAGGCAAGGACATGCGAGTTTTCGACGGCATCGAATATGTGCTGGAGGAAGGCATCCACGCCGACGTCGCGATCGTCAAGGCGTGGAAGGGCGACAAGGCAGGCAACCTGGTCTACCGGCGGACGGCGCGCAACTTCAACCCGATGATCGCCACCTGCGGCAAGGTGACCGTTGCCGAAGTAGAGGAGCTGGTCGAGGTTGGCGAGTTGGATCCCGACGACATCCACACCCCCGGCATCTATGTGGACCGCATCATCCAGGGACCCAGCTACGAGAAGCGGATCGAATTCCGCACTACGGCCGGCGGCGCCGCGACCAAGAACGACAGCCCCATCCGCGAGATCATGGCCAAGCGCGCGGCCCGAGAACTGCGCGACGGCTACTACGTGAACCTGGGAATCGGCATTCCGACGCTGGTGGCCAATTACATCCCCGACGACATCAACGTGACGCTGCAATCAGAGAACGGCCTGCTGGGAATCGGGGCATACCCGGCTGAGGATCACGTGGACCCCGACCTCGTCAACGCCGGTAAACAGACCATCACCACGATCAGCGGTTCCAGCTTCTTCAGCAGCGCTGATTCCTTCGCGATGATCCGCGGCGGCCACATCGACCTGTCCATCCTCGGCGGCCTGGAGGTGGCCGAGAACGGTGACCTGGCCAACTGGATGGTTCCGGGCAAGATGGTCAAGGGCCCCGGCGGTGCGATGGACCTGGTGTCGGGTGTCAAGCGGGTGATCGTCGTAATGAATCACACCGCCAAGGACGGCAGCCCGAAAATTCTCAAGCAATGCACGCTGCCGCTGACCGGAAAAGGCGTGGTGGACATCATCATCACCGACCTGTGCGTGTTCGACGTCGACCCGCAACGCGGCCTCACCCTGACGGAGCTACATCCCGGGGTGACGGTCGCCGACGTCCGTGCCAAGACCGGTTGCGATTTCGTCGTGGCCTGAACCCTCCTTGTTGGCGCGCCGTCGCGCCAGGTAGCCCCGCGTGGCGGCGATAAGTGCCGGCAGTAGCGAGACGAACAGGATGACCAGGATGATCTTTTCCAGATTCTGGTGCACGAACGGCACGTTGCCCAGGAAGTAGCCGGCAACCGTCACGCCGCCGCCCCACAGCACGCCGCCGACGATGTCGAAGCCCAGGAACACCGGATAGCGCATGTAGGACACCCCGGCGACGACCGGCGTGAACGTCCGGATGAACGGCATGAAGCGGGCCAGGATGATCGCCGCGGGTCCGTACTTCTCGAAGAAGGCGTGCGAATCGGTCACGTAATGCTGCTTGAAGAACCGGGAATCTTCCTTCTTGAACAGCGCCGGCCCGATCCGGCGGCCGATGAAATACCCGGTCTGGTCGCCCAGCACCGCGACTACCGCGACGGCAGGCGCCAGTACCCAGATGTTCAGCGTTCCGTGGGCGGCCAGCAGGCCCCCGGTGAAAAGCAGCGATTCGCCGGGCAGCAGCGGAAACAGCAGACCGGTCTCGACGAAGACGATGACCAGGATGGTCGGCAACACCGCGGAGGCGAACAAGCCCTGGGGGCCAATCCAGAACATCGGGTCGATGATGTCGGGCAAGGCCGTCACGGCGGTGCTCATGGTGCCTCAACATACCGGCCCCGAGGTGGCTGCCCGCTGCCAACGTCGGGTTGCGATACTGAGGCAACTGAAGTCTTCAGGAGGAATTCATGCCCATCGCAACCCCCGAGGTCTATGCCGAGATGCTGGCGCGCGCGAAAGAGAACGCGTACGCCTTCCCGGCCATCAACTGCACCTCGTCGGAGACCGTCAACGCCGCCATCAAGGGTTTCGCCGACGCCGGCAGCGACGGCATCATCCAGTTCTCCACCGGTGGCGCCGAGTTTGCCTCCGGCCTCGGGGTCAAGGACATGGTCACCGGCGCGGTCGCGCTGGCCAAGTTCACTCGCCACATCGCGGCCGAGTACCCGATCAACGTCGCGCTGCACACCGACCACTGCCCCAAGGACAAGCTGGACACCTACGTACGCCCGCTGCTGGACATCTCGGCCAAGCGCGTAGCGGCGGGTAAGGACCCGCTGTTCCAGTCGCACATGTGGGACGGGTCGGCCGTGCCGATCGATGAGAACCTCGTGATCGCCCAAGAGCTGCTCAAGCAGGCCGCTGCCGCCAAGATCATCCTCGAGATCGAGATCGGCGTGGTCGGCGGCGAGGAGGACGGCGTCGCCCACGAGATCAACGACAAGCTGTACACGACGCCGGAGGACTTCGAGAAGACCGTCGAGGCGCTGGGTCACGGTGAGCACGGTCAGTACCTGCTCGCCGCGACATTCGGCAACGTGCACGGCGTCTACAAGCCCGGCAACGTCAAGCTGCGCCCAGACATCCTCGACGAGGGCCAGAAGGTGGCGTCGGCCAAGCTCGGCCTGCCCGACGGGTCCAAGCCGTTCGACTTCGTTTTCCACGGCGGATCGGGTTCGCTGAAATCCGAGATCGAGGAAGCGCTGCGCTACGGCGTAGTGAAGATGAACGTCGACACCGACACCCAGTACGCGTTCACCCGACCGCTCGCCGGCCACATGTTCGCCAACTACGACGGCGTGCTCAAGATCGACGGCGAGGTGGGCAGCAAGAAGGTCTACGACCCGCGCAGCTACCTCAAGAAGGCCGAGGCGTCGATGACCGAGCGCGTGATCGAGGCCTGCAACGACCTGCACTGCGCCGGAAAGTCAGTGAGCAGCTAGCCGCTGGGGGACTGGCAGATCTTCCACTGATCGTCGCGGTACTGCAGGTCGAGGCTGCGTGTGGAGCGGACTTGCGGGTCGAAGGCCATGAAAGTGGTGATGTTGGCCTCGGCGTGCTGCCCGTTGACGACGATCTGGTCGATGCTGGCGATCACGGGATACTGCTTGGCCGCCGAAACCCGTTGGTAGGTCTCGGTCCACGCGTGCTCGTCGTAATCGACGTAACCGTCGCGGGTGGTGCCGCAGGTGATACCGCGCAGCAGAGTCAGGTCACCGCGCTGCACCGCGTTGTCGAAGGAGTTGATGGTCTGGCGGACCATGTCTTCCTGCGAGACGTGTGAGTGCTTTCCGCGGGTCAGCAACACGGTGCCCAGGATGGCGATCGCGGCGAGCGCCAACACGATCACGGTGATCGCCAGCACCCAGCCCCAGTTGAAGCTCCTGGCTCCGGATCGCGGCTTGCTGCCGTCCCGTCCCGGGATCGATTGTGGCACAGCAGGTTTCGTAGGAAATGGCGGCTGCCCCGGCTGCCCCGGCTGGCCCGGCTGTCCCGTCGGCCCTGGCTGCCCGGGCGGCGTCGAAAAGACTTCCGTCGCGGGCTCCGCAGTGGTGTGGATGATCGCCGTTTCTTTCGCGTCGAAGCCGGGCGCGGTGAAGCGGCGCTCGTGCTGCTGCCCTGCCGGGCCGCCCTCGAGCTGGTTGTCCGGATCGGGGTTGATGACCACGGTCTCAGTTTCAGGATCCGACGGCAGCAGTGGATAGGCCTCGGTTGCCTCGTCGACCTGCTCGGATTCCGCGTCGCCAGCAGGGTCGACCCCGTGTTCGCGGCCGGGCTCCGGTGGGTTAGGCATGAGTTGGAGCTTAGCGACCCGCGGCGGGACGGCAGAATGGAACTTATGACACCGATGGGTGATCTCCTGGGACCTGATCCAATCCTGCTGCCCGGCGACATCGAAGCCGAAGCCGAACTGCTGGCCAACGAGAATCCGGGCATCGTCGCCGCGGCACATCCGTCGGCGTCGGTGGCCTGGGCGGCCCTCGCCGAGGAGGCGCTGGCCGACGACCGGGCTATCACGGCCTACGCGTACGCCCGGACCGGCTACCACCGCGGGCTGGACCAGTTGCGCCGCAATGGCTGGAAGGGCTTCGGCCCGGTGCCCTATGCGCACGAGCCCAACCGTGGCTTCCTGCGCTGTGTGGCGGTACTGGCCAAGGCCGCCGACACGATCGGCGAGACCGACGAGCTGAACCGCTGCTTGGACCTGCTCGACGACTGCGACCCTGCGGCACGCAAAGAGCTCGGTCTCTAGCAGTTCTCCGAGCAGTCGCTGTTGCGGTCCTCGACCTGCACGGTGGCGTGCTCGAGCCCGCGGGCGTGCAGCACTTCACGGGCGTCACTGAGCACGCGGGTCGAGTCGCTTGAGCTGATCAGGTGCACGGTGCACATGTCCTTGCCCGGCGACAGCGTCCACACGTGCAGGTCGTGCACTTCGGCCACGCCGTTGACGGCGCCCAGTGCCGACCGCAGCTCCTCGACGTCGATGTGGGCCGGCGAGGTCTCGGACAGGATCCGCAGCGCCGCACGAGCCAGTGAGAACGCGCGGGGCAGCACCCAGAGCGCCACCAGTACGGCGACCACTATGTCGGCGTAGGGCCAGTGCGTCGTGACCGTCACGATTCCGGCGATCAGTACGCCCAGGCTGCCAACGGTGTCGGCGACGACTTCCATGTACGCGCCCTTGACGGCCAGGCTGCCCTCGGAGTCTGCCCGCAGCAGCATCGCCACGGCGAAGTTGGCGACCAGCCCGGCCAGCGCCACCACGATCATCGGCGTACCGGGGACCGACGCTCCCGTGCCGAGCCGCTCGATTGCCTCGTAGAGGATGAACGCTGCCACTCCGACCAGCAACACCGCGTTGGCGACCGCGGTGAAGACCTCGGCGCGGTGCCAGCCGTAGGTGCGATCCGGGGAGGTGCTGCCGCGCTTGGCCAGCATCACGGCCGCCAGCCCCATGAACACCGCGACCACGTCGGTCAGCATGTGCCCGGCATCGGCCAGTAGCGCAAGGGAATTGATCAACAGCGAGGTGGTCAGTTCGATGACGAAGAACGTCGCCAAGATCCCGGCGGCCATGATCATGCGGGGGATCATCCGAGACGCGTCGGCCTCGGCGGGGGTGTGACTGTGTCCGGCGCCCATGCCGATCAATATATGCGCGTAATCGCATATATGGCAAGGATTAGAACCAGCGGCTCCAGAAGCGGGTCAGCGAGTTGCCGGCGGTGGCCAGCAGATGCGGCACCCCGGAGAAGTCGAAGAACCAGTCCACGACCGCGAACAGCCACTGATTGATCGCCGGCGCCAATAGCAGGAACAGCAGAATGAACACGCCGTACTGCTTGGCCGGCGCCACCGCACGCTGCGTCTCGGGGCTCAGATGCGGCTCCAGGGCGTCGTAGCCGTCCAGGCCGGGGATGGGCAGCAGGTTCAGCACCACCGCCATGATCTGCAGGAAACCCAGAAACGCCACGCCGGCCCAGAGCACCCAGTGCTCCGGGTCGAAGAACAGCCGGGCCAGGGCCAGCAACAGCACCGCTAGCAGCAGGTTGGCCGCCGGACCGGCCAGACTGACCAGGGTTCGTCGCATCGGCGTCATGAACCAGGTGCGCACATAGACCGCGGCGCCGGGCAAGCCGATGCCGCCCAGCGCGATGAACACCATCGGCAGCAGCAGCGAGAGCCCGGGATGGGCGTAGCGCCGCGGGTCCAGGGTCAGGTAGCCGCGCACTGCCTCGTCGTGGTCGCCGAAGCGCCAGGCGGTCGCCGCGTGGCCGAATTCGTGCAGGCACAACGAAACCAGCCAGCCGGAGATCACGAAGATGAAGACCCCGGCATACGCTATCGGTCGCACGGTCGCGCCGGCCAGCCAGGCCACCACGCCGCCAACGGCCGTCAATGCGACCAATGCCAAGAAGATTGGGCTGGGTCGCACCGATGCGTGCCCGTGTGAGTCCACCGGTCGAAGCTACCGGACCAGCAGCCAACCTTCGACGTGGCGGTAGAAGGTCGATCGCCGGGCGGGGCGCGCCGCGGCGACGCCGTCCCGGATCACCACGACGCCGGTGCTGCCCAGCTGCACGGCGCGACCGGCCATCCACCGGCGCCAGCGGGTGCGCAGCGAGGCCCGCAGGCCCGGCACGGCCAGGGTGGGCTCGATGTAGGCGCCGGTGACGTCGCCGTCGAAGAGCCGCGCGTCGTCGACGACGGCCTCGCCGTGCATGCGTTGTTGGCCGGCCGGCGGCAGCCAGCCGGCCCGCCCGACGATCACCGCGCCGGTCTCGTCGCGCACCAGGGTGACTCGCTGGGGTGTGCCGCGCCGCGCACGCCGCGCCGCCCGCCGTCCCGCTGGTAAGCGATAGATCCGCGTCGCCCGGGTGCGGCGGTCCGGCACGTAGGCCACTTCGACGTCGAGTCGCTCGGCGCGCAGCAGCCTGCTCAGCACGGCCGCCAGCTCGGCGTCGTCGCCGAGGACGACCAGCCGTCGGTAAGGCCCGATCGCGGCGTCGATGGCGGCCGGGCTCTCGACCCGATAGACGGGCAGGCCGTCCAGCGGACCAGGCAGTCGCCGCGCGCCGAACCACAACACCGCCACGCTGGCCGTGTCCGCGGCGATATTCATGAGCTCCTCGCGACCTGCTGGGTTATCGTTGGTCCCCGGCTGGACCACAATAAGCAGGCGAGACCAGGCGGGAGCATGTCATGCCGGCAATCGTCCTTATCGGCGCCCAATGGGGTGACGAGGGCAAAGGTAAGGCCACTGACCTGCTCGGTGGGCGTGTGCAGTGGGTGGTGCGTTATCAGGGCGGCAACAACGCCGGGCACACCGTCGTCTTGCCGACCGGGGAGAATTTCGCACTTCACCTGATCCCTTCGGGAGTGCTGACGCCCGGCGTCACCAACGTCATCGGCAACGGCGTGGTGATCGATCCCGGCGTGCTGCTCGACGAGCTGAAGGGCCTGGAAGTCCGCGGAGTCGACACCTCCAAGCTGCTGATCTCCGCGGACGCGCATCTGTTGTTGCCCTACCACGTGGCCATCGACAAGGTGACCGAGCGCTACATGGGCAACAAGAAGATCGGCACCACCGGCCGTGGCATCGGGCCCTGCTACCAGGACAAGATCGCCCGCCAGGGAATACGGGTTGCCGACGTGCTCGACCCGGAGCTGCTGACGCACAAGGTCGAGGGCGCCCTGGAACTCAAAAACCAGATCCTGGTCAAGATTTACAACCGCAAGGCGCTGGATCCGCACCAGGTGGTCGAGGCCCTGCTGGAACAGGCCGAAGGTTTCCGGCATCGCATCGCCGACACTCGGCTGCTGCTCAACACCGCACTGGAGTCCGGCGAGACCGTGCTGCTGGAGGGCTCGCAGGGCACGCTGCTCGACGTCGACCACGGCACGTATCCCTATGTGACGTCCTCGAATCCGACCGCGGGCGGGGCGGCCGTCGGGTCCGGCATCGGCCCGACCCGGATCACCACCGTGCTCGGAATCCTGAAGGCCTACACCACCCGGGTGGGCTCGGGCCCGTTCCCGACCGAATTGTTCGACGAGAGCGGCGAGTACCTGTCGAAGACCGGCGGCGAATTCGGTGTCACCACCGGGCGGCGGCGTCGCTGCGGCTGGTTCGATGCCGTGATCGCACGGTATGCCACCCGCGTCAACGGCATCACCGACTACTTCCTGACCAAGCTCGACGTGCTGTCCAGCCTGGAAACCGTGCCGGTGTGCGTCGGCTACCGGGTCGGCGGCGTGCAGACCAACGAGATGCCGATGACACAGAGTGATCTGCACCGGGCTGAACCGATTTACGAAGAGCTGCCCGGCTGGTGGGAGGACATCTCGGACGCGCGGGAGTTCGACGACTTGCCGGCCAAGGCGCGCGATTACGTGTTGCGTCTGGAAGAGCTTGCTGGAGCACATGTTTCATGCATCGGCGTGGGGCCGGGACGGGATCAGACCATCGTGCGCCGCGACGTCCTGGCGGCTCGCCGGTGACCGATCCTGATCCCAAAGAGCTCGACCCCGAATACGAACACCACGGCGGCTTCCCGGAATACGGCCCGGCCACCCCGGGCCCGGGATTCGGCCGGTTCGTGGCGGCCATGCGCCGGCTGCAGGACCTCGCCGTGTCGGCCGACCCCGCCGACGACGTCTGGGACGACGCGGCCGAGCGGGCCGCGTCGCTGGTGGAGCTGCTGGGGCCGTTTGAGGCCGATGAAGGCGTCGCGCCCGCGGGTCGCACGCCCGATCTGCCCGGCATGGGCAGCCTGCTGCTCCCGCCATGGGTGTTGACGCGGTATCAGCCCGACGGCGTCGAAATGACGGGCCATTTCACCCGCTTTCATGTCGGCGGTAATCACGCGGTGCACGGCGGTGTGCTGCCGCTGCTGTTTGACCACATGTTCGGGATGATCTCCCATGCCGCGAATCGGCCCATCAGCCGTACAGCCTTCCTGCATGTCGACTACCGCAAGGTCACCCCGATCGACGTTCCGTTGCTGGTGCGTGGACGGGTCACCAGCACCGAGGGCCGCAAAGCGTTCGTCTCCGCCGAATTGGTCGACCGCGACGACGTGGTTCTGGCCGAAGGCACCGGCCTTATGGTGCGGTTATTGCCCGGTCAGCCGTGATCGGCGCTCGGCCGCGCTCGCGACGCACCTATCCTTAGCTGGTGACTGACGGCGTGACCGAACGACAGCGCGAGACCTCTCACGGGGCCCGGGTGATGTTGCTGGGTTCCGGCGAGTTCAGCCGGGAGCTGGCGATTGCGCTGCGGCGCCTCGGCGCGAAGGTCGAGGAGCACTCCGACGCGACGGCCGGCGATTTGGCAGGGGCGATCGACCGGCTGCAACCCGACTTCGTGGTGACCGCCACCCGCGCGGTCTCCGTTGCCGCCCTCGAGGCGCTGGCCGCCCGATCCGAGAGCGACGGCGCCGTTGAACTGGTGCCCAATGCCCGCACCGTCCGGCTGACCAACGATCGGGAGGGCCTGCGCCGGCTGGCCGCCGACCAGCTGGGCCTGCCCACCGCGCCGTTCTGGTTCGTCGGATCGGTCGGCGAACTCAAGGCGGTGGCCGCACACGGCGGATATCCGCTGCTGGTGGAGTCGCTGGGTGGGACGGCCGGGCGTTCGGTGGTTTCCGGGCCCGACGACGTCGAGCCCGCGTGGCGGCGCGCGGTCGGGCAAGCCGAGCAGCAGCGAGTGTTGGCCGAAACGGAGGTCGAGGTCGAGTTTTACGTCACCCTGCTCGCAATCCGCAGCGAGGGCGCAGGCGGGCCGGTGATCGAGTTCTGCTCACCGATCGGGCATCGTCGCGCCGAGCCCGAGGTGCTGGAATCCTGGCAGCCCCAGAAAATGAGCCCGGCCGCACTCGACGCCGCCAAGTCGATCGCCGCCCGCATCCTCAAAGCGCTCGGCGGCCGCGGCGTTTTCGCCGTCGAATTGATGATCAATGGCGACGAGGTGCACTTCGCCGATGTCAGCGCCGTGCTGCCGCAGAGCGCCTGGGTAACCCTACGTAGCCAGCGGCTTTCGGCGGTCGAACTACAGGCCCGGGCAATTCTGGGTTTGCCGGTGGACGCCCTGATGATCTCACCGGCCGCCGCCCGCACGATTCACCCGGCGCCCACTGCCGAGGCGTTGACGGCGGCGTTGGCCGTCGGCGAAAGCGACCTTCGCGTGTTCGAGCCGGGGCCCGGCCCGCGCCGGGGAATCGCCCTGGCGACCGCACCCGACGTGGCTGCCGCACGGGACCGTGCCCGCGAGGTGGCCACCGCGGTGTCACGGGGCCGCCAGCTGTGAGGTTCGCAGGGGAGGAACTGAATGTGCGAGACTCACGCGGATGAGCTACGCAGGAGATATCACGCCGCTTGAGGCATGGAAGTTGCTGAGCGACAACCCCCAAGCTGTCCTGGTCGACGTGCGCACCGACGCCGAATGGCGATTCGTCGGGGTGCCCGATTTGTCGAGTCTTGGACGCAATGCGGTGTTCATCGAATGGAACACGTCGGACGGGCAGCACAACGCGAACTTTTTGGCTGAGTTGAAGGACCGGATCCCCACGGAGTCGGGCCCGGTGGTCTTTCTGTGTCGCTCGGGAAACCGCTCCATCGGTGCCGCCGAGATCGCGACCGACGCAGGCATCGCGCCGTCCTACAACATCCTGGACGGTTTCGAAGGGCAACTCGACGCACTCGGCCACCGGGGTGAAACCGGTTGGCGGGCAGTCGGATTGCCCTGGAAGCAGCAATGACCGATAAGCCGTCGGTCCGCACTCCGAAGGCACTCCCTGACGGCGTCAGCCAAGCCACCATTGGTGTGCGCGGCGGACTCTTGAGGTCCGAGTTCGAAGAGACTGCCGAGGGCATGTTCTTGACCTCCGGCTACGTCTACCCGTCGGCTGCCGAAGCCGAGCAGTCGTTCACCGGCGATCTGGACCGGTTCGTCTACTCGCGCTACGGCAATCCCACCGTGTCAATGTTCGAGGAACGACTGCGGCTGATCGAGGGCGCGCCGGCGGCGTTCGCCACTGCCAGCGGCATGGCCGCGGTCTTCACCTCGCTGGGCGCGCTGCTGGGCGCCGGCGATCGGTTGGTGGCGGCGCGCAGCCTGTTCGGCTCGTGCTTCGTGGTGTGCAACGAGATCCTGCCACGCTGGGGCGTCGAGACAGTGTTCGTCGACGGCGACGACCTCGCCCAGTGGGAGCAGGCGCTGTCGGTGCCCACGCAGGCCGTGTTCTTCGAGACGCCGTCGAATCCGATGCAATCGTTGGTGGATATTGCCGCGGTGACCGAGCTGTCTCATGCGGCGGGTGCAAAAGTG
Organism: Mycobacterium montefiorense; assembly: GCF_003112775.1. Lineage (GTDB taxonomy): Bacteria > Actinomycetota > Actinomycetes > Mycobacteriales > Mycobacteriaceae > Mycobacterium > Mycobacterium montefiorense. The sequence goes on from NZ_BFCH01000036.1 coordinate 74,359, forward strand.
GTGCTGGACAATGTCTTTGCCACACCTCTGCTGCAGCAAGGCTTTCCGCTCGGCGTCGACGTGGTGGTCTACTCCGGCACTAAGCACATCGACGGCCAGGGCCGGGTGCTGGGCGGTGCCATCCTTGGCGACCAGGAGTACATCGACGGGCCGGTGCAGAAACTGATGCGGCACACCGGCCCAGCGATGAGCGCATTCAACGCCTGGGTGTTATTGAAAGGCCTTGAGACGATGGCGGTTCGGGTGGAGTACAGCAACTCCTCGGCGAGCCGGATCGCGGAGTTCCTGGAAGGCCACCCGGCGGTGAGTTGGGTGCGCTACCCGTGGCTGTCGTCGCACCCGCAGTACGACCTGGCCAAGCGTCAGATGTCCGGCGGCGGGACGGTGCTCACCTTCGAGCTCAACGCGCCGGCCGGTGCCGCGAAGGACCGGGCTTTCGAGGTGCTGGACAAGCTGCAGCTGATCGACATCTCGAACAACCTCGGCGACGCCAAATCGCTTGTCACACACCCGGCTACGACGACGCACCGGGCCATGGGGCCCGAGGGTCGCGCCGCGATCGGGCTTGGTGACGGCGTGGTGCGTATCTCGGTCGGCCTGGAAAACACCAACGATTTGCTCGCCGATATCGATCAAGCCCTGAGCTAGCCGGCTCTCTGCTCGGCCGCTTGCTTTTCGGTTTGGTCCGTCGCTTCTTGCGTCGTCGCTTCCATCCAGTTCTGTGCGACCACTCGGGCGTACATCATCTGGCTGGTGATGGCCATCTGGCCTCTTCCGTCGCCCAAGAAGGTGATGAACCATGCGATCACTGTGGTGAACCGGTTCTTGAATCCGACAAGGTAAAGGAGGTGCAACCCCAGCCAAGCCAGCCAGGCGATGAAGCCGCCGAACTCCAGCTTGCCGACCTGTGCGACGGCGCTAAATCGGGAGATCGTGGCCATGCTGCCCTTGTCGAAGTAGCTGAAGGGTTTGCGGGCTGCCGGATCATCGGTGCCCTTGACCATGTGCTTGATCAACGTCGCGGCGTAGTGCGCGCCTTGAATCGCGCCCTGTGCCATGCCGGGTACGCCGGGCACAGACATCAGGTCACCGACGACGAAGACGTTCGGGTGACCCTTGACGGTCAGGTCGGGTTCTACGACCACCCGTCCGGCACGGTCGACCTCGGTGCCGTCGGACTGGTCTGCGATGATCTTGCCCAGCGAGCTGGCCTGGACACCGGCAGCCCAGACCTTGCAGGCGCATTCGATGCGGCGCTTTGTGCCGTCCTTCTCCTTGATCGTCAGGCCCATGTAGTCCACGTCATCGACCATCGCGTCCAGCTGGACTTCGACGCCCATCTTTTCCAGCCGGTGTTGCGCCTTGAGTCCCAGCTTCTCGCCCATCGGGGGCAATACCGCGGGCGCGGCGTCAAGCAGGATCACCCGGCAATCGCGCGGCTCGATGGTCCGAAACGCGTCCTTCAGGGTGCGGTGGGCGAGTTCCTTGATCTGCCCCGCGACCTCTACGCCGGTGGGGCCCGCGCCGACGACGACAAACGTCAGGCGTCGTTGGCGCTCTACCGGATCGTCGGTGAATTCGGCGGCCTCGAACGCACCGAGGATTCGCCCGCGCAATTCCAGCGCATCGTCGATCGTTTTCATGCCGGGCGCGTAGGTCGCGAACTCGTCGTTACCGAAGTAGGACTGCTGGGCGCCGGAGGCCACGATCAGGCTGTCGAACGGGGTCACGGTCTCCATGCCCATCAACTTCGACGTCACCGTGTTGGCCTGCAGGTCGATACCGTCGACGTCACCCAGCAGCACCTGGACGTTCTTCTGTTTGCGCAGGATCAGTCGGGTGGCGGGCGCGATCTCGCCTTCGGACAAGATGCCGGTGGCCACCTGATACAGCAGTGGCTGGAACAGGTGAGTGGTCGTCTTCGAGATGAGAGTGACGCTGACATCGGCACGCTTGAGCGCTTTGGCCGCGTTCAGCCCCCCGAACCCGCTTCCGATGATGACGACGCGATGGCGCGACATGATTCTCCTTCAGGTCGTTAGATCCTTCTGGCCTCTACAGTCTTCGCAGCGCATACCCACCCTATGACTTTGCCTCGCCTGACGTCGCGCGTTCGCCGGGTCGGCCCCGGGCTCACCCAGGCAGCGGTCGCGGAACGTCGCCGCGACCGCTGCATGCGTTGACGTTCGGATTAGCGAGCGCCGCCGGTGCTGCCGCCGCCTCCGCCGCCTCCGCCGGTGCTGCCGCCGCCGCCGCCGGTGCTTCCACCGCCGGTGCTGCCGCCTCCGCCGCCGCCACCAATTCCGCCGCCACCGCCAGGGGCGCTGCCGCCTGGTCCGCCTGGTCCGCCGGGATGGTCAGGTCCACCGGGTCCACCGGGTACGCCTGGTCCGCCGGGGTGGTCAGGGTATCCAGGTCCGCCGGGGTGAGCGTGGTGGTATCCCGGCGGGTACGGCACAACGCCCGGGTCGGGTGTCACCAGGGTGTTCCAGTCGTCTCGGCAGTTGATCGGAGCCGGACCCCATCCGGGGTCCCAGGCATCCCCGGGACACCAATGCGGGGGTGGTCCCGGGTCAGCCCGAGCTGGGCTTGCAGAACCTAATCCAGCCAACCCGAAACCCGCGGCCACCATGGCTGTTGCTGCAACGCTTGCGAAGTTCTTCATACCAATAATCTTACTTAGGCTAACTGTGTACAAGATATGACAACTTTCGTTTTCAGTTGTCTACCAACATCTTTCGCGATCATTTTCTCGAAAAGGTTTCGTGTGACGGTCATTTCGTAGCGACGACCGATGTAGCCGGCATGACCCACGGGTCGTCGGGGTTACCCCGCTTACCCTGGCCCGCGCCGATTAACTGGCGGCAATCGGAGCGCGGTTGGCGACCGAAATTAGTTGCCGAGCTTGCCGTAACGTGCCCGCGTGAGGCGATCGGGCTGTGGGAGCGTGGCTCGCCCACGGGGGGTTTCGACCACGGAGAAATCCGTGTTATCGCCATTGATGAGGCTTGCGGCCTCCAACGAGCGGTAGTCTCAATTGAGCATGAAGCAATTCATCGTTCCAGGACTGGCTGCCACGCTGATCGCCGGCGCGCTGATCGCCTCCGCGCCCCCGGCCAATGCCGCTTGCCAGTTGGGCGGAGTTGCTATCAGCAAGTGCGATGGCCCCGTCCAGCCCGACGGCACCTGGCAGCGTTGCGTGGTTTTCCCGCCCACTGGCGGACGTGACGGTTCCCCCGTTTCCGTCACCAACACGGACTGTCAGACGCTGGGTCCCGACCAGCACCCGTGGGGCCTTGCCTTCAACGACCCACCGACGCACATCGACGACTAGCTGCTAACGGCTGCTGAGCCCGCTCATGGCCACACGGATGCGGTGCCCTTGTAGTTCCCGTTCAACGCCGTGCAGAAGTCCGAGTTGGTTCCGGCGAGCAACACGCTGAAGTCGCCCCCCTTGTTGTCGAATGTCTGTGGGGGATAAGCCCATCCGCTGTTGCACATTTGCGTGGGGCTGCCCATCGACGGCCTGCGCCAATTGGACATCTCGCAAGCCTTCATCGCGACGACGTCCGGGTAAGCGCTCTTGGCGATCACCAGCATGGCGCCTCCCCATTTACCGTCATTGCGGCGGTAGGCGCGCGCCCCGAATCCGGCGTTGTCCTTCTGGCACGCCAGCGCACGCTGCAGCGCCATGAAAGGTAAGGCGAGGTTGCGATCGCTGATACCAGCTGCGGCAGCGATGAATTGAGCCGCATCCGGTCCGTCGACTTCCTGGACATTGGGATCGTTGAGGCTCTTGAATTGCTGCGACATCTGCGACGCGGCGCCTCCGCCGCCGATGATGGGCCCGCCGTTGGTGGCCGTCATCGGTGGCAGCGTGCCGGTGGGATCGGCGACGGCGGTAGGCACGGCCAACGCGCCCAGTGCCAGCGTGCACGCAGCGATGATTCGAATCCGCATACTCAGATCTCCTTCGCTCATCTCCCCGGCGGCATCGGTGGGGCAGCGTTTGGAGCCACCACCGCACCGATCTTGCGGAACAGTATGTCGGCCTGGTTACTGTAGTTGCCCTGGTCGTCGAACGCCTCCGGAGCGTAGGTAACCGCGACGGCGATCGCGATCTTCTGGGCCGGCAGGTAGGCCTCGACACCTGCGCACCCGGAGAACAACGGATTCTGCAGCAGCCAATCGCCCGAGGTGATGATTCCCAGACCGTAGGTGTAGCCCTCGTTTTGGTCGAAGCAAGTCGGGCAGCCCGGTTGGGTGTGCGTCTTGCCGCGCAGCGCGGTCGACACCATCTTCTTGTACGAGTCCGCCGAGAGCAGCTTGCCCGAGCCGACCCCGACAGCGGTGGCTTCCATGTCGAAGATGTTGGTGGTCTGAATGGCGCCATGGGTGATGGTCCAGGACGGGTTCCAGTACGTGGACTCTTCGTAGAACGGTGTCCCGGCAGGGATTTTGAGAGCCTTACGCCGCTCGGAGCTGAAGGTGTGCAGGACGGGCCAGGGTATTTCGGGTGTATCGGAGTTCGTGGTGGACTTCAGGCCCAGCGGGCCCAGTACCTCGTTGCCCAGCAGCGTCGGCATGTCCTGACCGGTGGCCTTCTCCAGCGCCAGCCCCAGCAGCACGTAGTCGGTGTGCGCGTAATTCCAGTTCGTTCCCGGGTCGTAGAGCAGCGGGTGCCCGGAGATCTGGGTGAGAATATCTTGAGTTGTCGTCTGCTGGAACGGATTTGCGTATATCTGGTTGTCGAACTGATCATTTCCGATGACGTAGTCGGGGTAACCGGCCGTCATCTGTGCCAGCTGCCCCAGCGTCACGCGCCCGGCGTTGGGGAAGTCGGGCAGCCATTTCGACAACCGGTCGTCGAGGCTCAGCTTTTTTTCGTCGACCAGCTTGAGCAGCAGCGTCGACACGTAGGAGATCGCGACCGCGCCGTTGCGGAAATGCATATCGGTGGTGGCCGGCACTCCGGTCATCGAGTCGCCGATCGCCTGGGTGACGACTTCCTTGCCGTCCACCGTGACGCGAATGATCGCGGCCTTCAGGTGCGCCTGCGTCATGAAGTTCTGCACCACCCGCATCACGGCGTCGGCCCTTGACTTGTCGGCGGAGTTCGCTTGCGAGGCCGTCGGTGGCGACTGATGCCCGCAGCCAAGCATCACCGAAGCAATGACCAGACACGCGACCCAGCGCAACAACCGCATGCCTGAGTCTTGCAGCCAGGTGTGCTACCCGTCGACCAACGAGTGCAGGATGTGGCGGGTCTGCGGCCGGAGGTATCAGCCGTCCCGCCATCGGGTGCTGCTGTCAGCGGAAGGCGTCGTTACCGGTGAAAGCCTGGCCGAGCACCAGCTGATGCATCTCCGGGGTGCCTTCGTAGGTCAGCACCGACTCCAGGTTGACCATGTGCCGGATGACCGGGTATTCCAGCGATATCCCGTTGCCGCCCAATATGGTTCGAGCGGTCCGACAGATCTTGATCGCCTCGCGGGTGTTGTTGAGCTTGCCGAAGCTGACCTGTTCGGGGCGCAGCCCGACGGTGTCCTTGAGACGCCCGAGGTGCAGCGACAGCAGCTGCCCCTTGTGCAATTCGACGGCCATGTCGACGAGTTTCGCCTGGGTCAACTGGAATCCCGAGATCGGCCGGCCGAACTGAGTGCGCTGCGTCGCATACTCGAGCGCGGCCTGCCACGCCGTGCGTGCCGCTCCCATCGAACCCCAGGCGATGCCGTAGCGCGCCTCGGACAGGCACGACAACGGCCCACGCAGACCCTTGGCGTCGGGCAGCATCGCGTCGGCGGGTAGCCGCACGTCGTCGAGCACCAGCTCGCTGGTGATCGAGGCGCGCAGCGACAGCTTGTGGTGAATCGTGTTGGCGGTGAAGCCCGCGGTGCGGGTGGGCACGATGAATCCGCGAATCCCGTCGTCGGTGTTGGCCCACACGATCGCGACGTCGGCGACCGACCCGTTGGTGATCCACATTTTGCGGCCGTTGAGCACCCAGTCCGAGCCATCTTGTCGCGCATGGGTTTTCATCGTGGCGGGGTCGGACCCGGCGTCGGGTTCAGTGAGCCCGAAACAGCCGAGCAGTTCGCCGGCGGCCATGTCGGGAAGCCACTGCTGCTTTTGCTCCTCGGAGCCGAAGTTCCAGATCGCGAACATCGCCAGCGATCCCTGCACCGAGACCATCGACCGTACCCCGGAGTCGGCGGCTTCGAGTTCGGTACAGGCCAGTCCGTAGTGCACCGACGAGGCACCGCCGCATCCGTACCCGTCCAGATGCATGCCGAGCAGCCCGAGCTGGCCGAACTGCTTGCCGAGTTGGCGGACCGGCAGGTCGCCGACCTCGAACCATTCCGCGATGTACGGGTTGATGTGCTCGGCGCAGAACTTTCTGACGGTGTCGCGCACCGCGATCTCATCGCTGGACAGCAAGGTGTCCAGGCCCAGGGGGTCTTCTCGGTTGAACGCGGGAGGTTTGTGACTGCTCATGGACACCAGCCTGCCACCTTTGGGTAGTCTCGCTGCATGCAGCGGTTGGGGTGGCTCAGTGCCGACGTGGTGAGCGTCCTGGTGTTCTGCGCGATCGGACGGAGCAGCCACGCCGAAGGCATCACGATTGTCGGCTTCGCTACGACAGCCTGGCCGTTTCTCACCGGAACCATCGTCGGATGGTTACTCTCCCGAGCTTGGCAACGGCCCACCGCGGTGGTTCCCACCGGTCTGATCGTCTGGGTGTGCACGGTAGCGATCGGCATGTTGTTGCGTAAGGTCACCTCCGCAGCTGTGACACCGGGTTTCCTGCTGGCGGCGTCGGTGTTCACCGCGCTGTTCTTGCTTGGCTGGCGAGTCGCCGTCGGGCTGACCCTGCGGCGCCGCTCGAACGTCTGACCCGCCGATGGCGCGGACCGACGACGACACGTGGGGCCCGGACAGCGGCGTCGGCATGACCGCGACATTCGGGGCGGTCGCGAGGGCGCTGGCCACCAGCAGGGGGCTGATCAACGACCCGCTCGCCGAGCAGTTGGTGCGCGCCGCGGGGGTGCAGTACTTCGCCCGGATGCTGGACGACCAGCGGTATGCGGACGACGGCGGCGATAACGCCATCATCAGCGGGCTCATCACCTTGCTGGGGGTGCACACCCGGTTTCTGGACGAATTCCTGGCCGCCGCGGGTCGCGGGGGTATTCGCCAAGTGGTGATCCTGGCCTCCGGTCTGGATACCCGGCCGTATCGGATGTGGTGGCCGTCCGGTACGACGGTGTATGAGATCGATCAGCCGGACGTGATCGATTTCAAGACCGCCGTGTTGCGCCGGCTGGGCGCCGAGCTGACCGCGAACCGCCGTGCGGTCGGCGTCGATCTGCGGCGGGATTGGCTGACGGCTCTGCAGCGGGTGGGTTTCGATGCCGCCGAGCCCACGGTGTGGATCGCGGAGACGTTATTGATCGGGTTCTTGCCCCCCGACGAACAGAACCGGTTGCTGCACGACGTCTCGGCGGCCAGTGCGCCGGGCAGTCGCTTCGCCGGCGATCACCTGCCCACCCGGAGCCCATTTCAGCTCGAAGCTGCGCAGTCGTTCGTCGATACCTGGCGGCAATTCGGTCTCGACGTCGATCTGGCCGGACTGACGTACCCAGGCGAATACCGCGCTGTCCCGCGGTCTCTGGCGGATCACGGTTGGCAGGCCGTCGAAAGAAACGTTGCCGATTTGTTCACCGCGATTGGAATGGGCACCCGATGGCGGGGCACCCCCGATGACAACGCGATTACGCCCCGATATGTCACCGCAACGCGATCGGCCGGGCCCGGGGCGCGACGCGGCCGGAATGCATCCGCCTGATAGGCGTTAGAGGTGAGGTGATGTCCAAGACCGCGCTCCGGTTCGTGAAGGTCGCGTTGGACGACGCGTTGGCGCAGCCGTTGTTGGTGGAGCTGGCCGAGGAGTACGCGCAGCGCTACGACAGCGCAGCACCAACGGTGTTGGCGTGGCTCAAGGACAACCCCTCCGACGAGTTCGCGCCACCGGACGGGGGCATGTTGATCGGTCTACTGGACGGCCGCCCGGTTACCGGCGGCGGCTTTCGGCGCGTTGACGCCGGGACGGCCGAGCTCAAGAGAATCTGGACCGACAGCGCGCATCGCCGCCGCGGATACGCAATGGCACTGCTGGCCGAGCTGGAAGCCGAGATCGCGGCGCGTGGCTACCGCAAGGTTTATCTGATGACCGGCAACCGCCAGCCCGAGGCCGAGCAGCTGTATCAGGCCACCGGATACACCCGATTGGACGAGCCGCTGCCGTCTGAAGGCCCCGTTTTCCCGATCGCGTTCGAGAAGTGGCTCACATGACCGGGCAGCAACTGGGTCTGGGCGTCGCGCTGGACGGGTACGGCTGGGACCCCCAGGCGTGGCGGGCCACGCTGGCGTCCGATCCCCACACACCGTCGGCGCTCAGCGGAAGCTATTGGGCCGGGCTCGCGGCCACCGCCGAGCGCGGCCTGCTCGACTTCCTCACCATCGACGACAGCTTGATGCCGCAGCCCGGCCGCGGCGAGCGGATCGACCCGAGGCGGCTGGCCGGTCGCGGCGACGCCGCGCTGGTTGCCGCCCGTATCGCGCCGGTGACACGTCACATCGGTTTGATTCCAGTCTCGACGGTGACGCATACCGAGCCATTCCATATCTCCAAATCCATTGCCACGCTTGATTATGTCTCGCGCGGCCGGGCCGGCTGGCAGCCTCGCGTCAGCTCGACCACGCATGAAGCGGCTTTATTCGGCCGCCGCGACGGTTCGGTGGAGGGCCTCTTCGAGGAGGCCGTCGACTTCGTCGACGTGGTGCGCCGGCTCTGGGACAGCTGGGAGGACGACGCGATCATCCGCGACGTGACGACCGGCCGCTACGTCGACATCGACAAGCTGCATTACATCGACTTCACTGGAAAGTTCTTCTCGGTCAAGGGCCCGTCGATCACGCCCCGTCCGCCGCAGGGCCAACCGGTGGTGGCGGCGCTGGCCCACCTGGGACCGGTGTATGAATTCGCGTCTGCCAGTGCTGATCTGGTGTTCATAACACCCCACGACGAAGCTGCGGTTCGGCGTATTCTGGACGAGGTCCGCGCGGCGGGCGGTGCTGGGCTGAAGGTCTATGCCGACGTGCTGGTGTCGTTCGGCGGTGTGGGCGATCCCCGCTCCGATGCCCTTAACTTCACTGGGGGACCAACTGAATTGGTCGACCTGCTGCAAAAGTGGCGGCGCCTGGGCATCGACGGCGCACGGTTGCGACCGGCCATCAACGCCACCGATCTGCCGGTGATCGTCGACGAGGTGGTTCCGCTTTTGCAGCGGGCCGGGCATTTCCGCACCGGCTATCAAGATGGCGAAACGCTGCGCGCCCGGCTTGGATTGCCGTTGGTTCCCAACCGATACTCGGTGGTCACGCGATGACGCCGCTTTCGATCCTGGATCTGGCGCCGGTGAGTGCCGGCAGCGACCCGGCGACGGCGTTGCGCAACACCATCGACCTGGCCCAGCATGCCGAGCGGTGGGGCTATCGGCGGTACTGGATCGCCGAGCACCACTTCGTCGCTGTCGCCAGTGCCGCGCCGGCAGTGCTGATCGGGCAGATCGCGGCCGCTACCAACACGATTCGGGTGGGCGCCGCGGCGGTACAGCTGGGATACACCACCGCCATCGCGGTGGTCGAGAGTTTCGGCATGCTCGATGCGTTCTATCCCGGACGCATCGATCTCGGCGTCGGTCGGTCCGGGCAACGCCGCTCCGACGAGAGCAGACCGAAAAAGCCGAGAGAACCGCGGCCGGCGCGGGTGTGGCACGAGGTGGACGGCGTGGTGGTTCCGACGCCATTCGACCTGCGCGGGCTGCTCGACCTCGAACAGTTGCAGTCGACCATGGGAATTCTGCAGCAGCCGGAGGCGGTATCGCCGGACTTCGCCGAGCAGCTCGCAGACATTCTGGCGCTGCTCGATGGCACGTATCGCATCGGCAAGTTCGATCTGCATGCGGTTCCGGGCGAAGGAAGTGGGCTGCGGCCGTGGATCTTTGGTAGTACCAGGGGGCAAAGCGCGCGGGTTGCCGGTGCGTTGGGATTGCCGTTCGTGGCCAGTTATCACATCACGCCGGCGACCGCGCTGGAGGCGATCGAGGCCTACCGCGACACGTTCGTGCCATCGGCTGCGCTGGCGAAGCCGTATGTGGTGGTGTCCGCCGACATTGTGGTCGCAGACGATAGCGATACTGCACGGCGATTGGCCGCGGGCTACGGCCATTGGGTGTACTCGATCCGAACCGGCTTGGGTGCCATGCCCTATCCCGATCCAGATGACTTGCCGCCGCTGACCGAAGAGCAGCTGGCGGTGGTAAATGACCGGTTAGCAACACAATTCGTCGGAAATCCGGACGAGGTCGCGCAGCGATTGCGAGCCCTGCAGCGGGTCACCGGAGCCGACGAACTCGTCGTCACCTCGGTGACTCACCGCCACGAGGACCGGCTGCGGTCGCACGAGCTGATCGCGCAGAAGTGGGGGTTGAACGAGTGAGCACACGAGAGGGTAAGCACCGCAAGCCGATTCACATGGCCGCCCACTTCCCTGGTGTCAACAACACCACGGTGTGGACCGATCCCACCTCGGGCAGCCAGATCGAATTCGACTCGTTCGTCCACCTCGCTCGCACTGCCGAGCGGGGGCTGTTCGACTTCTTCTTCCTGGCCGAAGGGTTGCGACTGCGTGAGCACCGCGGCCGGATCTACGACCTCGACGTGGTGGGGCGACCGGATACCTTCACCGTGCTGGCGGCCCTGGCGGGCGTCACCGACCGGATCGGCCTGACCGGTACTATAAACACGACATTCAACGAACCATTCGAAGTGGCAAGGCAATTCGCCACCCTTGATCACCTGTCCGGCGGCCGCGCCGGCTGGAACATCGTCACCTCGTCGGACGCCTTCACCGGAGCCAACTTCCGGCGCGGCGGCTTCCTGAACCATGCCGACCGCTACCGGCGGGCCGAGGAGTTCCTCACCGTCGCACGCCGATTCTGGGACAGCTGGGCACCTGAAGCGGTGCTGGCCGATATCGAAAACGATACGTACATAGACCCTTCTGGGATTCACGCGGTCGAGCACGAGGGACCGGACTTCAACGTGCGGGGGTTCGCGACCCTGCCGGTGGGGCCGCAGGGTCATCCGATCCTGCTGCAGGCCGGCGACTCCGCCGACGGCCGCTCCTTCGGCGCGCGATATGCCGACGCATTGTTCACCCTGCATGGCTCCCTGGAGGATGGCCAGCGCTACTACGCCGACGTCAAGGGCCGGGCACACGAAGCCGGTCGAGACCCCAACCAGCTCAAGGTTTTTCCGGCTGCGACCTTCGTTCTCGGCGACACCGAGGGCGAGGCGCAGGACAAGGCGCGCCACATTCGCTATCAGCAGGTCAGCGGTGCCACAGCGATCGCGATGCTGGAGCAGGTGTGGGGTCGTGAGCTCTCCGACTACGACCCGGACGGCCCGCTACCCGAATTCGATCCGGTCGTGGACAGCGATATCACCCAGGGCCGGGTCCGTCACGTCGACCCGGTCGCGGTGGCGGGCGATTGGCGCGAACGTGCCAAGGCTGAGAAGTTGTCGATCCGTGAGCTGATCATCGCCGTCACCAGCCGGGAGCAGTTCATCGGCACAGCCAGCCGGATCGCCGACGAGATCGACGAATATATCCAGGCCGATGCCTGTGACGGGTTCATCCTGGTGCCGCATCTGACGCCGCACGGTCTCGACGAGTTCGTCGACCGGGTGGTGCCGTTACTGCAGGAGCGTGGCGCGTTCCGCTCCGAGTACACCGGCGAGACATTGCGAGATCATTTGGGGCTCAGTGAGTTCGCGGCGCATACATGATGACGGCCACGCCCAGCAGACAGATCAGCGCACCGGTGACATCCCACCGGTCTGGGCGAAAGCCGTCGAAACCCATGCCCCACAACAGCGAGCCAGCCACGAAGATACCGCCGTACGCGGCCAGGATGCGACCGAAATGGGCGTCGGGCTGCAAGGTGGCGACAAAGCCGTAGGCGCCCAATGCGATGATGCCCCAGCCCACCCACATCCAGCCGCGATGTTCACGCACTCCCTGCCACACCAACCAGGCGCCGCCGATCTCGAACAGCGCCGCCAAGATGAACAACGCGATCGACTTGGCAACTGTCACAATGCGCCTGCTTTTTCCAGTGCGGCATTTGTCGCTTCGCGGATCGGGCCGCGCCACAGCGGGCCGTGACCCGGTGCCAGGACTTCTGTCTCCAGCAGGGCCAGCGCGGACAGGGTTCGGATGCAGTTCTCCTGGCTGTAGCTGAAGATCGCCGGCAGCAATTGTGGCCCGTCGTGCCGAATCAGCGGGTGCCCGGTGATCAGCGCATCGCCGCTGGCCAGCACGCCGTCAACCAGGTACGAGCAGTGACCTCCAGTGTGGCCGGGGCTGAAAACGGGCCTCGGGTGGCCCGGCAGTGTCGCGGCGACTTCGGGCGTCAGCGGCGTGGTGGTCGGGATTCCATCGCGGATCAACCCGCCGCTGCGCACCACGTGGGCGGTCCACACCGCCCACCGGGGCCGCCAAATTCGCAACGCGAGATCGATGACCGAGACCTGTTCCAGGTACTCGCGCTTGGCGTGGCCGACCTCGTCGGCGTGGCAATAGACCGGCGTGCCGTGCTCGCTGGCGAACCAGATCGCCGAGCCCAGATGGTCGATGTGCGCGTGCGTCAGCAGGATGGCGCGCACGTCGCCGGCGCCGTAGCCGAGCTCCTTCAGCGAGGCCAGCACGGCCTCCCGGTCGCCGGGATAGCCGGCGTCGATCAGCATCACGCCGGTGTCGTCGGTGACCAGCGTCCAGTTGACCGCCTCACCCTGAGCGAGGTGCACGGTGTCGGTGACTTGAACAAGTGTTGGCGCTGCAGCCATGCCCAACACTGTAGGAGTAGAAAGAACGGGTGGCTGAACTGAAACTTGGATACAAAGCGTCTGCGGAACAATTTGCACCGCGCGAGCTGGTGGAACTGGCGGTTGCCGCCGAAGCGCACGGCATGGACAGCGCCACCGTCAGTGACCACTTCCAGCCGTGGCGACACAAGGGCGGACACGCTCCCTTCTCGCTGGCCTGGATGACTGCGGTTGGCGAGCGCACCGAGCGGCTGGTGCTGGGCACGTCGGTGCTCACCCCGACCTTCCGGTACAACCCCGCCGTCATCGCCCAAGCCTTCGCCACGATGGGCTGCCTGTACCCGAACCGCATCTTCCTGGGCGTTGGCACCGGCGAAGCCCTCAACGAGATCGCCACCGGCTACGAGGGCGAGTGGCCGGACTTCAAGGAGCGCTACGCGCGGCTGCGCGAGTCGGTGCGGCTGATGCGCGAACTGTGGCTCGGCGACCGCGTCGACTTCGAGGGCGAGTACTACAAGACCAAGGGCGCCTCGATCTACGACGTTCCCGAGGGCGGTATCCCGATCTACATCGCCGCGGGCGGACCGCAGGTGGCCAAGTACGCCGGGCGCGCGGGCGATGGGTTCATCTGCACGTCCGGCAAGGGCGAGGAGCTCTACAAGGACAAGCTGATCCCCGCGATGCGCGAGGGTGCCGAAGCGGCGGGCAAGAATCCGCAAGACGTCGACCGGATGATCGAGATCAAAATCTCCTACGACACCGACCCCGAATTGGCCCGCGAGAACACCCGGTTCTGGGCGCCGCTATCGCTGACCGCCGAGCAGAAGCACTCCATCGACGATCCGATCGAGATGGAGAAGGCTGCCGACGCACTGCCGATCGAGCAGATCACCAAGCGCTGGATCGTGGCGTCGGATCCCGACGAGGCCGTCGCCAAGGTCAAGGACTATGTCGACTGGGGCCTGAACCACCTGGTGTTCCACGCGCCCGGTCACGACCAGCGCCGGTTCCTGGAGCTGTTCGAAAAGGATCTGGCGCCCAGGCTGCGGCGACTTGGCTGATACCGCGCGGCCTGCGTCGGGGATCTACATCGCGGCGCCCGAGCCAGAGACCGGCAAGTCGACGATCGCGCTCGGGCTGCTCAACCGATTGACGGCGACGGTCGCCAAAGTCGGTGTGTTCCGGCCGATTACCCGGCTCGGAGAGGATCGCGACTACATCCTGGAGTTGCTGCTGACCCGCACCACCGCGGGCCAGTCCTACGAGCAGTGCGTGGGCGTCACCTACCAAGAAATCCATGCCGATACCGATGCCGCGATCGCCAGCATCGTCGACGCGTATCACGCGATGGCACAGGCATGCGACGCGGTAGTGATCGTTGGCAGCGACTACACCGATGTCACGGGTCCCGCCGAACTGTCAGTGAATGCGCGCATCGCGGTCAATCTCGGCGCGCCGGTGCTGCTGGCCGTGCGGGCCAAGGGCCGTACGGCCGATCAGGTCGTCGGGGTCGTCGAGGTGTGTCTGGCCGAGCTCGCCGCGCAGCGTGCCCACGCCGCGGCGGTGGTCGCCAACCGGTGTGACCCGGCCGAAGTGGGCGCCGTTGCCGAAGCGCTGCACATGTTCACGACACCCGGCTATGTGCTGCCCGACGAGCCGCTGCTGCTGGCACCGACGGTGGCCGAGTTGCAGGAGGCAGTGCACGGGACGCTGGTCAGCGGCGACGCCGAGCTGGTCGGACGCGAGGCGATGGGCGTGCTGGTGGCCGGGATGACCGCGGACCACGTGCTGGAGCGACTGCGCGACGGCATGGCGGTGATCACGCCTGGTGACCGCTCGGATGTGGTGCTGGCCGTCGCGAGTGCCCATGCGGCCGAAGGGTTTCCGTCGCTGTGCTGCCTGATCCTCAACGGCGGCTTCGACCTGCATCCGTCCATCTCGGCGCTGGTGTCCGGCCTGCGGCTGCGGCTGCCGATCATCGCCACCTCGCTGGGCACCTACGACACGGCCAGCGCGGTCGCCGCGGCCCGGGGCCGGGTCACCGCCAGCTCGCACCGCAAGATCGACACCGCCGTCGAGCTGGTGAACAGCCACATGGACGTCGCGGATCTGATTACACAGCTGGCTATTCCGATTCCAACCGTGACGACCCCGCAGATGTTCACCCACCGGCTCACGCAGCAGGCGCGGATGAATCGCAAGCACATCGTGCTTCCCGAAGGCAACGACGACCGGATCCTCAAGGCCGCCGGGCGGGTGTTGAAGCGCTGCATCGCCGACCTGACCGTTCTGGGTGACGAGGCTCAAATTCGTTTGCGCTCTGCGGAACTCGGCGTCGATCTAGACGACGCGACAATCATCGACCCGCGCGACGAAGAACTGTGCAGCCAGTTCGCTGCGCAGTACGCCGAACTGCGCAAGACGAAGGGCATCACCGTCGAGCAGGCGCACGAGACGATGCACGACGTCTCGTATTTCGGGACCATGCTGGTGCACAACGGCATGGTAGACGGCATGGTGTCCGGCGCCGCCCACACCACCGCCCACACGGTCCGCCCGGCGTTCGAGATCATCCGGACCGTCCCGGACGTCTCGACAGTGTCCAGCATTTTCTTGATGTGCCTGCCGGATCAGGTGCTGGCCTACGGTGACTGCGCGATCGTCCCGGATCCCACGCCCGAACAGCTGGCCGACATCGCGATCAGCTCGGCGCGCACCGCCGCGCAGTTCGGGATCGAGCCAAAAGTAGCGATGCTGTCCTATTCCACCGGCGACTCCGGAACCGGAGCCGACGTCGACAAGGTAAGGAAAGCAACGGAATTGGTGCGTGCCCGGGATCCGCAGCTATTGGTCGAGGGGCCGATCCAGTACGACGCCGCGATAGAACCCTCGGTGGCCGCCACCAAGCTGCGCGACTCGGCGGTGGCGGGTCACGCCACGGTGCTGATCTTTCCCGACCTCAACACCGGCAACAACACCTATAAGGCGGTGCAGCGCAGCGCGGGGGCAATCGCGATCGGCCCGGTGCTGCAGGGCTTACGCAAACCGGTGAACGATCTGTCGCGCGGCGCGCTGGTCGAAGACATCGTCAACACCATCGCGATCACCGCCATCCAGGCGCAGGGGGTCGAGCGTGGCTGAGGGCACTGTGCTCGTCATCAACTCCGGCTCGTCATCACTGAAATTTCAGCTGGTGAAACCCGATTCGGGTGACGCGCTGGCGGGTGGCGTCATCGGGGAGATCGGCGAGCCGTCGGGGCGGGCCGCCGACCATGAGGAGGCGTTGCGTCTCGCGTTCCAGCAGTTGGCCGAGGACGGCATAGACCTGACGTCGGGGGGGCTATTGGCGGTCGGACACCGAGTAGTACACGGGGGCGAGGCGTTTTACCGTCCGACGCTGCTCGACGACGAGCGGATTGCCGACCTCGAGAAGCTGTCAGCGCTTGCTCCGCTGCATAATCCGCCCGCGGTGCAAGGCATCAAGGTGGCACGAAAGCTGCTGCCGGACGTCGCGCATGTTGCCGTGTTCGATACGGCCTTCTTTCACAACCTGCCCGCGGCGGCCGCGACGTACGCGATGAATCGGGAGCTGGCGCAGCGATACCAGATACGCCGCTACGGATTTCACGGCACGTCGCACCGGTACGTCAGCGAGCAGGCTGCCGCATTCCTGGGCAAGTCGCTGGATAGCCTGAATCAAATAGTGCTGCACTTGGGCAATGGCGCTTCGGCCTCGGCGATCGGCGCCGGCCGGCCGGTCGACACGTCGATGGGTCTGACTCCGCTGGAGGGCCTAGTGATGGGCACTCGCAGCGGCGACATCGACCCCGGCGTCATCAGCTACCTGTGGCGCACCGCGAACATGGACGTGGACGCGATCGAGTCCATGCTCAACAACCAGTCGGGGGTCTGGGGTCTGGCCGGAGAGCGCGACTTCCGCAGGCTGCGCTCGATGATCGAATCTGGTGACAGCTCAGCACAATTGGCGTACGACGTGTTCATCCACCGGTTGCGCAAGTACATCGGTGCCTACCTGGCCGTGCTGAGGCACACCGACGTGATCAGCTTCACCGCCGGGGTGGGTGAAAATGATGCCGCGGTGCGCCGCGACGCGCTGGCGGGGCTGGAGCAGCTGGGTGTGGTTCTCGACGAAAGCCGTAACCTGGCTGGAGGCGAAGGCGCACAGCGGATTTCCGCCGATGATTCGACGATCACGGTGCTGGTGGTCCCGACCAATGAAGAACTCGCGATCGCCCGCGACTGCGCGTCGATTGTGCGCTGACGGCTTGGAATGCGCGCCTACGGCGCCCAGGACGCACACTCGGTGAGCTGTGGATAGATGAAATCGCGTCCGGCCTGAACGTGCGAGTGTTCGCTAATGCCGGACCTGGGAAAACCGTTCATTGGGAGCGAGGCGCTAGTGCGCGGCGCGTTGACCCGCCATCAACTACGCACGCACTACCGCGCGCTGCTTCCGAATGTCTACTTATCGCAGGACGCCGAGATATCGCTGGAACGGCGCATCATCGCGGCGTGGCTGTGGTCTAAACGCCGCGGAATCATCGCGGGAGCGGCCGCCGCGGCATTGCATGGTTCGCGGTGGATTCCCGACGGCGTCCCAGTAGAGCTGATACACGCTAATGCGCGCACACCCCCCGGTGTGCTGACGCGGCACGAGATGTTGCTGGACAACGAAATACAGCTCATCGACGGGCTCAACGTCACCACTCCGGAGCGAACCGCGTTCGATATCGGCCGGCGTGGGGCTGTGCACTCGGCGGTCGCACGACTTGACACGCTAGCTCGGGCAACGGGTGTCAAGGCCGACGACGTGTTGAGGATCGTCGCGTGCCACCCGCGTTCACCCGGGATTCGTCGCCTGGAGGCGGCGCTGGAACTGATGGACGGGGGTGCTCAGTCGCCGAGGGAGAGCTACCTGCGGCTGCTGCTCATCGATGCGGGCCTGCCTCGGCCGCAGACACAGCTACCCGTGCTCGGCCTGGACGGCATGCCGGTCGCCTACCTAGACCTGGGCTGGGAGGACCGCTTGGTCGCGGTCGAGTATGACGGTGACCAACATCGGACCGATCGACGGCAATACGTCAGAGACATTCGGCGTCTCGAGATGCTCGACCAGATGGGCTGGATCGTCGTCCGGGTTGTCGCGGAGGACCGGCCCGCTAATGTCCTGCGTCGGGTCCGTGCCGCGCTAGCCGCATCGACTGTGCGCCAGGGGTTTTAAGTGTGCGCTCAGGCCGCCGTGGACGCACACTCGACACAAGAGGTGAGCTAGAACGTGCTGGTGGGCCGCACGTTGTTGGCCATGTCGACGAGCGTGTAACGATGCCGCTGGGTGGGCGCCACCCGGGCCAGGCTGCGTAGCGATGCCTCGACGCCGAGCCGCAGCCCGTGCTGGGTGAACGGGAAGCCGAGGATGTGGTTGGTACTGGCCTGATTGGCTTCCAGCCAGTCCATCGCACCGCCGAGCACAAGCGCGCGGATCTGCAAGACGCGCGGCTCGGTGGGCGGCAGCGCCTCGACCCGTCGGGCGGCGTCGCGGATCTGCTCCTCGCTGATTTCGTTGGTCGACCGGCCGGACAGCAGCGTCACCGCACTGGTCAGCCGCGCGGTGGTGAAATGCCGTGAAGTCGCCGGCACTTCGTCGAGGGTGCGCACCGCACTCCGTCGATCACCTTCGGCCGAAAGGGATCTCGCCAACCCGAAAGCCGCGGAGATCGCGCCGTCGTTGGTGCGCCACACCGTTTTGTAGAACTTGTCCACGTCGACGTGGCCCGCCAGTTCGCCGGTGGCGGCCAACGCCAATTTCGGGGCCGGCTCGCCGGGGAAGAAATCGAGCACCTCGGTGAAATGTTTGATGGCGGAGTCATAATCGCCAGTGAGCAACTCGGCAACGGCCCGGAACCACACCAGCCGCCAGCGCCAGCCCACCCGCTCGGCCAGGTCGTCGAGTTTGCGGGTGGCCTTGGCGACGTCGCCGAGGTCCAGCAGCGCGCGGACCTCCATCAGTGGCAGCTCGACGGACTCGGCCACGTCGATGCCTTCGGCGGACAGTGAGCCGTGCCGGGCAGCACGCAACGAGTCAAGGGTCTGCACCGGCTGGGAGAGCACCGTCGCCTGCAGCACCGGGGCGGCGACGTCGGTCGGATCGACCAGCGGCACCGACAGCGCGGTCACGATCTCTCGGGCGGTCAGCTTCTCGGAGTGCACCTGCCCGTCCTGATACACGTCGGTGTGTGCGACCGACAGATCCACGCCGAAGGTGGAGCGGCTCGGGCTGAACAGCGTCGACAAGCCGGGCCGGGGCACCCCGGAGTCCTGGGCGACCACCTCGCGCAGCACACCCATCAACTGCGCCGATATCTCTTCGGCGGAGGAGAAGCGGCGCCGCAGGTCGGGGTCGATGGCGCGGCGCAGCAGCCGGCCGAACGAGTCATAGGTGGACAGCACCGGGTCGTCTTCGGGCAGCCCGTCCACGTAACGGCCATTGCGGGTGCGCAGATTCAACGTGAGCGCCGCCAGAGTGCGCCCCACCGTATAGATGTCGGTGGCGATCGTCGGGCCGGTGCGCACGATCTCCGGCGCCTGGTAGCCGGGTGTGCCGTAGAGATAGCCGAACGAGTTCACCCGCGACACCGCGCCCAGGTCGATCAGCTTCAGCTGCTCTTCGGTGAGCATGATGTTCTCTGGCTTGAGGTCGTTGTAGACCAGGCCGATGGAGTGCAGATAACTCAGCGCGGGAAGGATTTCCAGCAGGTAGGCGATGGCCTCGGCGACTTTGAGCCTGCTGTCCTTCTTGCCCCGCTTGAGCGACTGACCGCCGATGTACTCCATCACGATGTAGCCGACCGGAGCACCGTGCCGGTCGGTGTGCTCGACGAAGTTGAAGATCTGCACGATCTGCGGGTGCACCACCTCGGCGAGGAACTGCCGTTCGGCCATCGCGATCGCTTGAGCTTCGGCGTCACCGGAATGCACCAGGCCTTTGAGCACCACCGGGCGGTCGTTGACGTTGTGGTCGACGGCCAGGTACACCCAGCCCAGCCCGCCGTGTGCAATGCAACCCTTGACCTCGTACTGGTGTGCCACGGTGTCGCCGGGACTCAGCTGGGGCAGGAACGAATACGGACTACCGCAGGACGGGCATTTGCCCTCCGAGGCGCCCTTGCCGTCGCCGCGGGACCTGCCCACGGGTTTTCCGCAGTTCCAGCAGAACCGCTTGGCCTCCGGCGCCATCGGGTTGGTCATCAGGGCTTCGACCGGGTCGATGTCGCGCATCCGGCGGATTTCGACCAGCCCACCGCCGAGCTGCCGAGTGGGCGGTAGCACCCGGGTCGCGACGGTCTTGCGGTCTTGCGGTTCGGTGTCTAGGCCGCCGAGCGAGATGTGCGGCAGGTCGTCGTCATCGTCGTCGTCCCAGTCGGGACGGAACAGTGCCTGGGTAGCAAACGCGCGTCCCGTCGTCGCACCGGTCTGTACGTCGGGCGCGTCGGTGCCGGGCTCCAAGTCCTCGGAGCCAGTGACGTCTTCGGCCTCTGCCATCAGTCCACATACCTTGGTACGGGCGGGGAGGGCGCCGGGCCGAGGACCGTTAACCACTTGCGGTACAACGTATTCCAGGTTCCGTCTCGGCGGATGCGGTCCAGCGTGCCGTTGACGAACCGGACCAGCCCGGTGTTGTCCAGGTTGGTCCCGATTCCGTAGGGCTGGGTGGCCATGTTCGGTCCGACGATGTGCAGATACGGGTCCTCTTCGACCAGCCCGGCCAGAATCGAATCGTCGGTGCTGACAGCGTCGATCTCGCGCTGTTGGATGGCCACCAGGCAGTCCGCCCAGTTCACCACTGAGACGATGACCGGGGGCGGGTCGATCTGCCGGATTCGGTGCAACGACGTGGTACCCCTGGCCACGCAGACGCGCTTGCCGGACAAGTCGGCAATTTTTGCGATCGGCGAGTCGCGCGGGGCCAGGATGCGCTGGTTGGCATCGAGGTAGACGGTGGAGAAGTTTACCTCCTTGCGGCGGTCGCAGGTGATGGTCATCGTCTTGACGACGATGTCGACATCGGAGTGCTGCAGCGCGGTGATGCGTTCGTCGGACGACAGGATCCGGTACTCGACATGTGACGGGGCGCCGAAGATGTCACGGGCGATCTCACCGGCGATGTCGACATCGAAACCGGTGATCTCACCGGTGATCGGGTCGCGGAAGCTGAACAGATTGCTGCCGATGTCGAGCCCGACGATCAGCCTGCCGCGGGCCCGGATGTCGGCCACCGCGGCGTCGGCCTCGGGCTTGGTGGCGAAGGGGCGCAGGCTGGCGGTCGCGTTGCAATCCTCACTCGTCGCGTCGGGCGGCAGCGCCGGTTCCGGCGGCAGTTGCTGCATGCCGACCGGGGTGGGCGGCGGCAACGTCGGCGCGGTCGCCACCGTCAGCGATTCGGTGCGCCCGCAACCCGCCAGCACGATCGCCGTGGCGAGCACGGTGCACGCCCGGCGGATCCTGGGCAGACGGTTCATCACCGATACTCTTTCAGCCGCGGCCACAGGCCCAGGGCGACCGCGATGGCGGCACCCAGACTGAGCACCACGCCGCCCACCTGAGCGCCGGACAGCCCGCTGCGCGCGTTGACCACGTCGTTGCGCAGGTGGGTACGGCTTTGGGTCATGGCCTTGCCCAACTGATCTTCCAGCTTGTCGAACGCCGGGGTCGAGTCGTCTTCGGCGCTACCCAGTGCGATCTGAGTCGCGGCGCGGTAGTTACCGACCGAAATGTAGGAGTTGATCCGGTCGTTGGCCTGCCGCCAGCGGACCAACAGCTGATCGGCGCCTTGCAGATCGGCTTTGTCGACGGCATCGTTGCGGGCCATGTAGTGGTTGATCTGCTCATGCATGTAGTCGATGCGCTGGTAGAACGACTGCTTGCGGATCTGCTCATCGCCGCGCCGGATCAGCGACAGCGTCTCGTCGGCTCGGGCTTGCTGCGCGGTGATCGCCACGTTGGTGACGGTCTTGAGCGACGCGGCCGCCGTGTCTTTAGCGCTACGGCTGGCGGTCGTCGAGATTGTTAGCGCAGTTCCGACCCACACCACCATGACGAGAATACCGAGCGCGCCCACCACCAGGCCCGGATTAATTCGTCGCCTGGTGCGCCGGGCCAGCCAGCGATGCGAGAACAGACCGAACACCACCGTGGTGGCGACGACGAGGATCACCGGGGCCGGGAAGTGTGTGGACGCGGTGGTTTCCGAGTCCACCCGCGCTGATGTCGCCTGATAGAGCTGCGCCGCGTCGGGCAGGATCGTGGACTGCATCAGGCCTGACGCTTCCGACAGGTACGACGACCCGACCGGGTTGCCTTCCCGGTTGTTGGTCCGCGCTATCTCGATCAAGCCCGTATAGACCGCCAGCTCCGCATTGATCTTGCCGAGCAGCTGCACCAGCGCCTCGTCGGTCAGCCCGCTCGAAGCTCGGGTCACGGCGACCGCCGCGTCGGTGATGGCCTGTTCGTAGCGCATCCGCACCGGCCACGGCTCGGCTTGGGCGATGAACGCCGTGGCCGCCGCGGCATCCGCCACCGACAGCGTGGTGTAGAGCCGCCCGGCCGCGAACGACAGCGGCTCGGTGTGGTTGAGCACGGTGGACAGCACCTGCTGGCGGTGGTTGATGGTGGTCGAGGTGGCGAAGGCGCTGGAGACTCCGAGCGCGGCCAGGACGATGCCGATCGTCAGGATGCGGCCTGGGGTCGTCGAGATGAACCACCAACGGGGGTGGGCCGGTTCGCCTGGCGACCGCGACCCCAGTGGTTCGGTCGTCGGGTGCGCCAGCTCAACCGTCACGACTGTTACGACCTCATCTCTCGGTCACTGGAATGCGCTGCTCGAACGTGTATAAGCGAATTCTAAGAGAATGTCGGGGCAGATGGGGGGAGGCGGACCCAATTTCGGTGATCGCCTGCATATCCTGAACGCGTGCATGGCGACGGTGACGGATGGGTGATATCCGACGGCGGCGCCCATTACTGGGGTCGATTCGGCGCCGCCGGTTTGCTGCTGCGAGCCCCACGCCCCGACGGTACCCCCGCGGTGCTGCTGCAGCACCGTGCCGTGTGGAGTCATCAGGGCGGCACCTGGGGATTGCCGGGCGGTGCCCGGGATAGCCACGAAACCCCGGAGGAGACGGCGGTTCGCGAAGCGCACGAAGAGGCCGGTCTACTCGCCGAGCGCCTCGCGGTGCGGGCGACCGTGGTCACCGCCGAGGTTGCCGGGCTCGCCGGTACGCACTGGACCTACACCACCGTCGTCGCCGACGCCGGCGAGTTGCTGCACACGGTGCCCAACCGGGAAAGCGCCGAAATGCGCTGGGTCGCCGAGGACGAGGTGGTCGATTTGCCGCTGCATCCGGGTTTCGCCGCCAGCTGGGAGCGGCTGCGCACCGCCCCGGCGCTGGTTCCGCTGGGGCAGGGCGACGAACGGCGCCAGCACCTGCCGCGGACCCTGGAGATCGAGACCGGGGTATTCGTCTGGTGTATGCCGGGTGATGCGGACCAGGCGCCGTCGCAACTGAGTCCCCGCATCAGCTCGCTGCTAGAAGCGCTGACCTGAGCCGGCCGGCCGCGGCCCGCGGGTCTTCGGCCGCGGTGATCGCGCGCACCACCACGATTCGCCGGGCGCCGGCCTCGAGCACTTCGGGCAGCCGCTGCGCGTCGATGCCGCCGATCGCGAACCACGGCTTGCCGGTCGCAAGGGTGGTGGCCGCGCGGACCAGGTTCAGGCCCGGGGCGGTGCGGCCCGGTTTGGTGGGTGTCGGCCAGCACGGGCCGACGCAGAAGTAGTCGGCTGTCCCGCTAGCCGCCGCGGCTGCCTGGTCGGAATCGTGGCTGGACAGGCCGATCAGCGTGTCCGGCCCGGTGATCTCGCGGGCCACGGCCGGCGGCAGGTCGCCCTGTCCCAGGTGCAGCACGTCGGCGCCGGCGACCCGGGCAATGTCGGCGCGGTCGTTGACCGCGAACAGCGTGCCGTGCCGACGGGACGCGTCCGCGAGGATTTCGCAGGCGGCCAGCTCGTCGCGGGCCTCCAGCGGGCCGAAGCGCTGTTCACCGGCCGATCCCTTGTCGCGAAGCTGGATGATGTCCACCCCACCGGCCAGCGCGGCATCGGCGAACTGAGCCAAATCACCGCGCTCGCGGCGCGCATCGGTACACAGATAGAGCCTGGCGGTGCTAAGTCGGGTAACAGGATTGTGCACACCGCGACGCTAGCGCGCTAGCGTAGAACACGAACAACTAAGACACGGGAGTCCCGAGCGCTCTGCGGGGCTGAGAGTGGGCACAGCCGGACCAACCGGAGCTGTCCTTACCGTCACACCTGATCCGGATCATGCCGGCGAAGGGAGGCCAAGGATGCCGACGAACGTGTTGGGCCCACCGGCGGGGTGTTTGGCCGTCATCGGTGGGGGAGTCATCGGGCTGTCGGTGGCCCGCCGCGCCGCGCAGGCCGGATGGTCGGTGCGGGTGCACCGCACCGGCGAGCAGGGCGCGTCCTGGGTCGCCGGTGGCATGCTCGCCCCGCACAGCGAAGGCTGGCCCGGCGAAGAACGCCTACTGCGGCTGGGCCTGGAGTCGCTGCGACTATGGCACCAGGGCGGTTACCTGGATGGGCTGCCGCCCAAGGTGGTCACCGCCCGGGAGTCCCTGGTGGTGGCCGTCGACCGGGCTGACGTCGCCGACCTGCGCACGGTCGCGGATTGGCTGGCCGGCCAGGGGTATCCGGTGGTGTGGGAGCCGGCCGCGCGTGACGTCGAACCCCTTCTGGCGCAAGGTATCCGACATGGCTTCCGGGCGCCCACCGAACTCGCCGTGGACAACCGCGCGGTCCTCGACGCGCTGGCGGCCGAATGCGAACGGCTCGGAGTTCACTGGGCACCGCCGGCGCATGACCTGTCCAGGGTCTCCGGCGATGCGGTGGTGATCGCCAACGGCATTGACGCGCCGGCGCTGTGGCCGGGCCTGCCTCTGCGCCCGGTGAAGGGCGAAGTGCTGCGGCTGCACTGGCGAAAGGGCTGTATGCCATTGCTGCAGCGTGTGATTCGCGCAAGGGTGCACGGGCGTCAGGTGTACGTGGTGCCGCGGGCGGACGGGGTGGTCGTCGGCGCGACGCAGTACGAGCATGGCCGCGATACCGCCCCGGTGGTGTCCGGCGTACGTGACCTGCTTGGCGACGCGTGTGCGGTGCTGCCGGCGCTGGGCGAGTACGAGCTCGCCGAGTGCGCCGCCGGGCTGCGGCCGATGACCCCGGACAACCTGCCCCTGGTGCAACGCCTGGACGAGCGAACTCTGGTCGCCGCGGGGCACGGTCGGTCGGGCTTTCTGCTGGCGCCGTGGACCGCCGAACAGATTGTGTCCGAACTTGTTCCGGTAGGAGTTCGCTGATGATGGTGGTAGTCAACGAAAGTGCGGTCGAGGTCGACGGGCAGACCACCGTCGCCGGGCTGCTGGAGTCGCTGGGCTTTCCCGAATGCGGCATCGCGGTGGCGATGGACGACGCCGTGCTGCCACGGTCCAGTTGGACCACAAAGCTTTTCGACGGTGCTCGGCTCGAGATAGTGACGGCGGTGCAAGGTGGTTGATTCCAAGTTAACGATCGCCGACCGCAGCTTCACCTCGCGGCTGATCATGGGAACCGGTGGAGCGACGAGTCTGGCGGTGCTGCAGGAGGCGCTGACCGCCTCGGGCACCGAGCTGACCACCGTCGCGATGCGCCGGGTCGACGCCGAGGGCGGTACCGGGTTGCTGGACCTGCTCAACCGGCTGGGTATCACGCCGCTGCCCAACACCGCCGGGTGCCGCGGCGCGGCCGAAGCGGTACTCACCGCCCAGCTGGCGCGCGAGGCACTCAACACCAACTGGGTCAAACTCGAAGTGATCGCCGACGAACGCACACTGCTGCCCGATGCGGTCGAATTGGTCCGGGCAGCAGAACAATTGGTCGACGACGGATTCGTCGTGTTGCCCTATACCAACGACGACCCGGCGCTGGCGCACCGACTGGAGGAGGCCGGTTGCGCGGCGGTGATGCCGTTGGGCTCGCCGATTGGAACCGGCTTGGGCATCACCAACCCGCACAACATCGAGATGATCGTCGCTCGGGCCGGCGTTCCGGTGATTCTGGACGCCGGCATCGGCACCGCCAGTGACGCTGCATTGGCGATGGAATTAGGTTGTGATGCTGTGCTGTTGGCCAGCGCGGTGACCCGGGCCACCGATCCGCCCGCGATGGCTGCGGCGATGGCTGCCGCGGTAACCGCCGGCTATCTTGCGCGACGTGCCGGGAGAATCCCGAAACGCTTCTGGGCGCAGGCATCCAGCCCTGACCGATGAAACGGTATGTAGCGCTCGGAAGTTCGATGGCTGCCGGCCCCGGAATCCAGCCGCACGCTCCCGACGCTCCCCGCTGGTCGGGCCGGTCGGCCCGCAACTACGCCCATCTGGTCGCCGAACGGATGAACCTCGAACTGGTCGACGTCACGTTTTCCGGCGCGACCACCGCCCATCTCCTGGCCGATCGCCAGCACAATGCGCCGCCCCAGATCACCGTGCTGGACGGCTCGGAGGACTTGGTCACCGTCACGATCGGCGGCAACGACGTGGGCTACGTTCCGCTGCTGATGGCTGCGGCATTGCCGCGGCCGGCCCGGCGGCTACCGCTGCTGGGCACGCGGATAGCCGAGCTGCTGGACCGCGACGCGCGCGAGCAGGCACTGGCCGAAGTATTCGATTCCTTATGTGCGGTAGGAAAATCGGTCCGCGAGCGCGCTCCACGCGCACGGGTCTTGTTGGTCGACTACCTGACGATACTGCCGCCCGCGGGCTCGCCCGCAGGTCCGATTTCGGATGCGGATGCCGACCTGGGCCGCCACCTGGCGACCACCCTGGAGCGACTCACCGCCGACGCGGCAGTGGTAACCGGCTGCGAGGTGATCGGCGCTGGCGCGGCCAGCCGCGATCACCACGCGTGGTCGGCCGAGCCGTGGACGACTACTCCGGCCAAATATGTTGTGCCGCTGCCAGGTCGGCCAGCACCGCTACATCCCAACGGCGCGGGAATGCGTGCGGTCGCGGAGTTGGTGTCAGCTCAGCTCTGACGATCAGCCGTTGGACTGCCACCATTTGTACAGGGACGCCGTATCGCCATTGGACGCGCGGACGAAGGCCAGCACGTTCTTGGAATCGACCGTCCAGAGCACCTCGGCCTGGCCCGAATCCGTCCCGCACGCAACTTGTCCGGCCGAGTCGGAACTGCCCTGGTGCCATGTGGTGGGCGACTTGGCGTCTCCGCAGTTGGTAAGGGTGTCGCTGCTAATGAGCTTGGTGAACGAGCTTGCTGTGTCGGCGCTGTTGGCGAACAGGAAGTACTTGCCGCCCATCGGACCGGTGGAGTCGGCGCTTTGCCCACACTGCAGCACCGCGACCACGGTGGCGGTAAAGGAGCCTTGTACTTCGGACACCGCCTGCGACGAGCAATTGCTGGTGCTGTAGCCCTTCGAGAGTGCGCTTAAGAGTGTGGCGTTGTTGTCTGCCGTCGCGGTGCCAGTACCGACGCAGAAAAAACTGGCTGTGATCACTGCGGCCGCCGCGGCGCGCAGGGTTTTGGTCGGGTAAGACATCCTCGACTCCTGACATTCGGGTAACCGCCCAGAAGGCTGCGCAGACGTCATTTGTCTTTGCCAGGATTATCGTAGGGCTAAACCACGGCTATGCAACCCGTTCCGGCGCATACCATTTACATCGGCACTATTTCTCCCTCAACTTGAGCGTGGAACCCATTGGGGCCCAACTGCGAAACGTCAGCCGTTGTTTCGCCACCATTGGTAGAGCGACGGGACGTCGCTGCCGGAGGCGCGGATCAGGCCCAGCATGTTTTTGGCGTCATTGGTCCAGATGATTTCGGCATGGCTCTGAAAAGTCCCGCACGCCACCGATCCCGCGTTGGTGGTGGAACTGCCTTGGTGCCATGGAGTGGGTGAGGAAGCATCGCCGCAGTTGCTCAGGCTGTCACCCCCAATGACGGCCTTGAACGAGCTGACCAGATTGCCGCCATTGCCGAAAAGGAAATACTTGCCCAGTACCGGCCCGCTCGGATCGGGGCTCTGCCCGCATTGCAGGTAGGCCAACGCATCGCTGGGAACCGACTGGGCGGTGCAGTTGTTGAGGCCATATCCCTTCGACAGCGAGGCGGCCAAGGTGTTGATATCCGCGGCGCTGCCGGCGTTGGGGTCTGCCGTCGCCGTCGCGGCTCCCGCAAACGCGAAGCCGCCCGCAAGCACCGCGGCCGTTGCGGTGTGCAGCGCATTGGTCAGAGGGAACATCCAACGACTCCTTACAGTTGTCGGAGCAGCCGTGTGTTACCCAAATCGTAGGGCTATGTCGTGGCTCTGTAATACATTCCGCCGGACATTGTCTTTCTGGGCATCAATCGTTGTTGACCGGGGAATCGCCTATTGGCAACGGAAGTGGAACCCACACAATGTATTTCGTCGGCACGTCCGCGTCCCGGATGAACCGGTGATGGGGAGCGCCGCTGCGGCGATGGCGATGTCGAGGATCTCGCCGAACTGATTTTTGCGTACCTAGTGCCGTCGCGACTCAGCTCGGGTAGGGTAAGCACCGCTTCACGCCAGCTAACTTCTCGTGACTGGAGAATCCATGACTGCACAACCGCCACCTCCGGGTTACCCGCCGCAGCAGCCTGCTGGGCAAGCACCGAATAACTATTTGGTGTGGGCCATCCTGGCGACGTTGTTCTGCTTCCCCATCACCGGGATCGTCGCGATCGTGAAGGCCGCCTCGGTCAATGGATTGTGGACGCAGGGCCTGCACGCCGAGGCTCAGGCAGCGTCTGCCAGCGCCCGGAAGTGGTCGATCTGGTCGGTCATTGCCTGGGTTGTCATCGTCATCATCTACGCGATCATCGCGATCGCCGCGGCCATGAGCACGCCGGACGTGAACGCGGCGGCAATGCTTGTGGGGATGCGCTAAACGCGGGTTACGCTCGCGGTCATGCGCCAGGGGCATATCGCGCTTGGGCTCGGCGCCCCGCTGATGGTCGCCGCGTCCACAACGTTGGTCTGTGCCGCCACCTGGGTGGGTGACCCGACCACCCCGGGTGGCCCGCTGCCGATATGCCCCACCAAGGCGTTGCTGGGGATCGACTGTCCCGGATGCGGCAGCCTGCGCATGCTGTATTCGCTGCTGCACGGCAATCTGATGGCCGCCGCCAGGTTCAACGCATTGGGCCTGGTGGCGGTCGTGCTGTTGGTGTGGACGTACCTGGTCTGGACCTACGGCCGGGTGACCGGACGGCGGATCAGAAGCTGGCAGCACCAGCGCTGGGCGGCCTTGGTGGCACTGTCGTTGGTGACGGTTTGGTTTGTGGTGCGCAACATTCCCGTTGCCCCATTCAGCGGGCTGCATGTCTGACGCGATGCCGCGGTGCGCCGAGTGCGCTGACGTGCCATGGGCGTCTAACCTTGGGCGCGATGGTGAACAAATCACGAACGCTGGCGGCGATGCTCGCCACGATCGCCCTCGCCGCCGGGTTGACCGGCTGTTCGGATCGGCCGGCTGACTCCCCGCAGCCGAGCAACCCCGCCGCGGCCGAATTCGCTACCACCTTGCACAACAAGGTCACCGCCGACGCGATGATGGCGCACCTGACAAAACTTCAGGACATCGCCAACGCCAACAATGGCACCCGGGCGGTAGGCACGCCTGGCTATGAAGCCAGCGTCGACTATGTGGTGGACACATTGCGCCACAGCGGTTTTGACGTGCAAACCCCCGAGTTCTCGGCGCGCGTCTTTCACGCTGACAAGCCGGTAGTGACGGTCGCCGGCACGGCCGTCGAAGCCCATGCGCTCGAGTTCAGCCTCGGCACGGGACCCGACGGGGTAAGCGGTCCGCTGCTGACGGTGCCGGCGGGCAACGGTCTGGGTTGTGCGGCATCGGACTACGACAACATTGCGATCAAGGGCGCGGTGGCTTTGGTGGACCGCGGTACCTGCCCGTTCGCGCAGAAGGAGGACGCCGCGGCGCAGCGCGGTGCCGTGGCGATGATCGTTGCCGACAACGTCGACGAGGAGCAGATGGGCGGCACCCTCGGGCCCAACACCGAGGTGAAGATTCCGGCGGTCGGCGTCACCAAGTCCGTCGGAATGCTGCTGCGCGTCCAACCGGGACCGGCGACCATCAAGCTGAACGCCAGCAGCCAGAATTTCAAAGCCCGCAACATCATCGCGCAGACCAAGACGGGCTCGCCCACCGATGTGGTGATGGCGGGCGCGCACCTGGACAGCGTGCCGGAGGGGCCGGGTATCAATGACAATGGCTCTGGCGTCGCCGCGATCTTGGAAACCGCAGTGCAGCTGGGTAATTCGCCACAGGTACACAACGCGGTGCGCTTCGGTTTCTGGGGCGCCGAGGAACTCGGATTGATCGGATCGCGCAACTACGTCGAATCACTTAGCCTCGACGATCTCAAAAACATTGCGTTGTACCTCAACTTCGACATGCTCGCCTCGCCGAACCCCGGTTACTTCACCTATGACGGAGACCAATCCCTGTCCGCGGACACCCGCGGTCAGCCGGTGGTGCCGGAAGGCTCGGCCGGCATCGAGCGCACGCTGGTCGCCTACCTGAAGTCCGCTGGTAAGACCGCGCAGGACACCTCGTTCGACGGGCGCTCCGACTACAACGGCTTCACCCTGGCCGGCATCCCGGCGGGTGGCCTATTCTCCGGTGCGGAAGCCAAAAAGTCCGGCGACCAAGCCAAACTGTGGGGCGGAACCGCGGACGAACCGTTCGATCCCAACTACCACAAGAAGACCGACACCCTCGATCACATCGACCGCGTCTCGCTGGGCATCAACGGCGCCGGCGTCGCCTACGCGGTGGCTCTGTACGCCCAAGACATCACCGGACGAAACGGGGTTCCCGTCATCGGGGACCGCACCCGCCACGTGCTCGCAAAGCCATGAACCAGACCATGATCCGCCGGCTGTGCACAGGCTTGGTGGTGATCGGGCTGGCAGCGGCATGCTCGTCGTCGCACCACGGGCCGCCGGGCGCTGCGCCTGACCTCGGACGGGCGCTGGCCGGAAAGGTCACCGCCGACGGGATGTTCGTGCACCTGCGCGCGCTGCAGGATATCGCCGACGCCAACAAAGGAAACCGGGCAGAGGGGACGCCAGGCTACGATGCAAGCGTCGAATATGTCGCGAAGGCATTGCGCAGCAAAGGGTTTGAAGTAGCCACACCGCAGTTCGACCGGCTCTACGCGGTGTCACCGGGTAAGCCGTCGCTGACGATTGCCGGCAGCAGCTATTCGGTGGAGCAGGCCTCGCTGCTGGTCCGGACTCCGTCCGGTGGCCTTACCGGCCAACCGGTGCGGCCAACCCAACCGTCGGGCTGCGTGGTGAACGATTACCCGGCCATGCTGCCTGCGGGTGCGATCGCGGTCGTCGACGACGCGCACTGCTCAGTGGTCGAAAAGCAGAACAACGCGAAGGCCAAGGGAGCGGCGGCGCTGGTCGTGGTCAGCGCGTCCAACGGCCAGGGCGCCCCGCCCACGTTGTTCAACCCCGGTTACTACAAGCAACTGAACATGCCGGTCGCAATCGTGGGCAGCTACGGCGGCAGCGTGCTCTCGCACGCCACCGCGCCGGTACGGCTGGTGCTGGACGCCGAGAATCTCAAGATCACCTCCCGAAACGTGCTGGCGCAGACCAAGACCGGCTCGCCGCGAGACGTGATCATGGTCGGTGCTCATCTCGACGGCCCGCGCAGCGGCCCGGGCATCAACGACAACGGGTCCGGCGTGGCCGCGACACTGGAAACCGCACTGCAGCTGGGCCCGTTGGCGCCGGTGAACAACGCGGTGCGCTTCGTGTTCTGGGGAGCCGACGAGGACGGCCTCAACGGCGTCATGGATTACGTGTTCGGCCTGGACGACGAGCAGCTCAACGACATCGCGATGTACCTGAACTTCAACCTGCTCGGTTCGCCGAACGCCGGCTTCTTCACCGACGACGGCGATCAATCCGGCCCGCCCGGCCAGGGCGTTGCGTTCGGTGACGTGCCCGCGGGGTCGGCGGGTATTGAGCGCACGCTGTCCGGCTACCTCAATCTGGCGGGCAAGCGGCCCGCCGACATGCCGCTGGGCACCCGGACCGACTACCACCCCTTCATGGTCGCGGGCGTACCGATCGGCGGCATGAGCACCGGCGCATCCCAGCTGAAAACCCCTGTGCAAGCTCGCCTGTGGGGCGGTCAGACCGGTGTCGGGTTCGATCCCAACTTCCAGACCCCGCGGGACACGGTCGACAACATCAACCGGGAAGCATTGGCCGTCATGGGCTCTGGCGTGGCATTTGCCGTGGGCAGCTACGCCGAGTCGATAACAGGCGTCAACGGCGTCCCACCCCACGACAAACGGCATCGAACCCGGGTACCCTAGCGGCGTTTGCTGGGTCTCACATTTTCGCTCCGCGGAGTCATCCAGCGGATCTAGAATGAGAACCCTTTGATGCTGCCGTGCAGCCGGTCGGGATGAGGTAGGTCATGATGAACCGCGGGCAAACTCGACGTCGGTGCCACGGCTATCGCCGGCGCACCGTGACCGGTTCGCTTCAGGCGGTAATTGCCTGTGCAGCGGCGGTGCTCGTGGTAGCGGGGTGCACCACCGTCCTCGAAGGGCGGGCCTTGTCGATGCTCAACGACCCATTCCATGTCGGGGACCTTCGGGCTACCAACGGTCCCAGTGGGCCGCGCCCGAACGGACCCGCGACCGACGGCACCGTGGTCAACACCGACAACGGGGCGATCGACAAGTTGGCGTTGCTGTCGGTCAACGACATTGAGGACTACTGGAAATCGACGTACAGCGAGTCGCTGAAGGGAACCTTCCTTCCCGTCGCCAAACTCGTCTCTTACGACTCCAACGATCCGAGCAGCCCCATCGTTTGCCACAACGAAACGTACAAGCTCGTCAACGCCTTTTTCACGTCGCGCTGCAACCTGATCGCCTGGGATCGCGGGGTGTTCATGCCTGTCGCGCAACGCTATTTCGGCGACATGTCCGTCCCCGGTGTGCTGGCGCACGAGTTCGGACACGCGTTGCAGCAGATGGCGAAACTGGTGACGAAAAAGGACCCCACCATCGTTCGTGAGCAGCAGGCCGACTGCTTCGCCGGCGTCTATCTGTATTGGGTTGCCGCCGGCAAGTCGCCGCGCTTCACGCTGAGTACCGCCGACGGGCTCGACCATGTGTTAGCCGGGATCATCACCACCCGTGACCCGGTGATGGATGCCGACACCGAGAACGACGACGAGCACGGCTCCGCCCTGGATCGGGTCGGTGCCTTCCAGATGGGCTTCATCAGCGGCGCATCGGCCTGCGCCGGGATCAATCAGCAGGAAATCACCCAGCGCCGCGGCGACCTGCCCAAGGCATTGCAGACCGATCCGAACGGCGAGCAGGAGACGGGTGAGGTTCCGATCAACGAAGACACCTTGTCGACGCTGATGGAGCTGTTGGGCAAGGTGTTCTCACCGAAGAACCCGCCGACGCTGTCGTTCAAGACGGACGGGTGCCCCGACGCGAAGCCCAGCCCGCCGGCGTCCTACTGCCCGGCCACCAACACGATCATGGTTGACCTGGCCGGGCTGGCGGCGTTGGCGAAAGTGTCCGACGAGAATCAACACACCTTGCCGCAAGGTGACGACACCGCGCTGTCGATCGTGATGTCCAGATACGCGCTTGCGGCACAGCATGAACGCGGTCTGCCGATGCAGAGCCCGTGGACAGCGCTACGGACTGCGTGTCTGACCGGTTTGGTGCACCGGAAGATGGCTGAACCGATCGACACCCCCTCGCACAAGGAGTTGTTGTTGACCGCCGGTGATCTCGACGAGGCCGTCGCCGGCTTGCTCACCAATCGCATGGTCGCCAGCGATGCGGACGGGACCAGCGTGCCGGCCGGCTTCACACGAATAGCGGCGTTCCGTGGCGGCGTGGCCGGCAACATGGATGCGTGCTACTCGCGCTACCCCTTGTGAGCCCCGAAATTCCTTCGCGACAAGGCAGGACGCCCAGCGTAGAGTATGGTCCACTCGATTTGAGGAGGCGTCTGTGACGGAAGAACCGCCTAGCTATCCGCCGCCACCGGGCGACTCGGGATATCCCCGGCCGGGGCAAGGGTATTCGCCCCCGCCGGGGCCGAGCTATCCGCCGCCACCGGGCCCGGGCTACCCACCTCCTGCGGGAGCGGGTTATCCGCCACCGCCGGGTCCCGGTTACCCGCCGGCCGTCGGCACCAATGGCATGGCCATCGCATCGTTGGTCTGCTCGTTGTTGGGCTGGCTCTGCGGCATCGGACCCATCCTGGGCATCATCTTCGGCATCGTCGCGCTGAGCAAGATCAAGCAGACCGGTGAAGGCGGGCGCGGGTTGGCCATTGCCGGAATAGCTATCGGTGCGGTGCTGATCGTGTTCGGCATCATTGGCGGGATCTTCTCGGTTATCAGCGGGAGCATGGAACACCACCGGTATTCCGGGGCTCCGGCCGTGGTCCTCGTCATCGACTCCGTTGCACCGCCGGCTATCCTAGGCATCGCCGCTTAAATACTCAGGCGCTCAGCCGATCTCAGGGCTATCGGCGTCAGGTCATGCAGACATTGGAAAACATCAGCACCGGCCAGGAGACGATCGAGCCGAGAAACGACACCACCAGGTCCGCGCCCTGCATACCACGAAGATGGTTGGTGTGTGTCGATGACCAGATTAGGCCGACGATCGAGTAGGGAATCCCGAGCAGCACCGCGAGTGCGATCCACTCGGCCACCGTCATCTCGTAGTTCAGCAGTTGGCGCAGCTTGGTGATCAACCACCCCACCCCTTCCCGGTGTCTCACCTATCGTTACGCATATGGCAGCGTTAGCGGCAGGAATGGCTCGCATTCGGCGTGGGCTGGCGCATCGGGTGTCGGTCCAAGCGCTGATCGAGTTGGCCGTCTGGCTCGCCCTGCCGTACCTGGTCATCGGCTTCGTCTGGGCCTTCTTCCACGCCGATCGGGTTCTCGAACTCCAAGCCGAATGGGACAAGGTGATTCCCACGGGTTCGGACGCCGCCGCGTTCGGCGAAGCCGCTGCGCTGTGGCCGGCGATTCTGCTGCTTCCCACCACGTGCACACTGCCGGGGTCCTAACGCGTCAGTGCAACAGCCGCAACGCCGCGTCGACCGCGAGCGCGGGCACATCGAGGGTCTTGGAGCGCAAGTCGTGCCGCGCACCGGCGATTTCGGCGATTTCCGTCGGTGCGGCGATCAACGCGGCGGCATCGCGCAGCTCGGCCGGCGTGCCGAACGGGTCCGACGTTCCGTGCGTGAACACGGTCGGCACCCGGATATTCCGCAGATGTTCGGTGCGGGGGCGTTCCGGCTTGCCCGGCGGATGGACCGGATAGGAGAACAGCGTCAAGACGTCGACCTGCGCCGGGTCGGTCTCGGCCACCACCATCGACGTCTGCCGGCCTCCATAGGAGTGTCCGCCCGCGACCAGCGGGCCACTGGAAAGGTGGCGGCACAAGGTGATTGCCTCTTCGATTCCGGCGCGATCGGTTGCCGCCGAGCCCGAAGGCGGACCTTTGGGCCGGCGGCGCCGGTAAGGCAGGTTATAGCGCACCGCCAGCCAGCCGCGCAGCGCCCACTCATCGCAAATCCGTTGCAGCAGTTCGGATTCACGGTCTCCTCCGGCGCCGTGAGTGAGTACCACTATCCCTTTTGGGCTATCCGCGGGTTCATGCGCGATGCCCGCGATCTGGTCGAGATTCATGCGCCCGACGACGATATGGTCCGGGACGGAGCCAGGTGGGGGTACCACCCGCGTGCGGGGGAGAGGCGGGCAATCATGACAGCCGAAACAACGGGGAGACCGGGCCGTGGCCGTGGCCGAGCGGATAGGCGGCACGTAGGCACTCGGTGACCCAGTGCTTCCCGAACTCGACGGCCTGGGGCATGGTGAGGTCGTGGGCTAGCGCGCAGGCGATCGCGGCCGCCAGGGTGTCACCGCCGCCGTGGTCGTTGCCGGTCGTGATCCGCTGCGCATCGAACTCGTGGAAGTCCGTACCGTCATACAGCAAGTCGCAGCTGCGCTGCGACGACCGCAGATGACCGCCCTTGACCAGGACCCACCGTGGGCCCAGCGCATGGAGTGTCTTCGCCGCGGCGCGCTGCGATTCGGTGTCCACCACGTCGATGCCTACCAGCAGGCGCACCTCGTCGAGATTCGGTGTCACCAGCGTGGCCAACGGAAACAGTTGATTGCGAAGCGAATCCAGCGCCGCCGGCGCCATCAGCGCGTCGCCGTGCATGGATGCGGCTACCGGGTCGACGACCAGCGGCACGGTCAGCTCGAGCCGGCGCCAGGTGCTTGCCACCGTGTCAATGATGCGCGGCGACGCCAACATTCCGGTCTTGGCGGCCTGGATGCCGATGTCGGTGACCACCGCTTCGATCTGGCCGGCGACGACATCGTCGGGAACCTCGTGAAAGCTCTTGACTCCCAACGTGTTCTGTACGGTGACTGCCGTGACCGCGATGCACGCGTGCACGCCCAGCATCGCGATGGTGCGCATGTCGGCTTCGATGCCGGCGCCGCCCCCCGAGTCCGACCCGGCGATGGACAGCACGCAACGCGGCGTCGTGCCCGGCGGTGGCAGCGGCAGGAAGCTCACTGGGTGATCGGCAGATACACCCGATTGCCGTGGTCGGCGAATTCGGCCGACTTCTCCGCCATCCCGGTGGCGAACATGGCCTCGATGTCCTCTTCGGTTTCCAGTCCGTGTTTTGCTGCGTAGTCGCGCACGTCTTGCGTGATGCGCATCGAGCAGAACTTCGGGCCGCACATCGAGCAGAAGTGCGCCGTCTTGGCGGGCTCGGCCGGCAGCGTCTCGTCGTGGTATTCCCGCGCGGTGTCGGGATCCAACGACAGCGCGAACTGGTCGTTCCAGCGGAACTCGAAACGCGCCGTGCTCAAGGCGTTGTCGCGATCTTGGGCGTGCGGGTGTCCCTTCGCCAGGTCGCCGGCATGTGCGGCGATCTTGTAGGCGATTACCCCAACCTTGACGTCATTGCGGTCCGGCAGGCCCAGGTGCTCCTTTGGGGTCACATAGCAAAGCATCGCGGTACCGGCCTGGGCGATGATGGCCGCCCCGATCGCCGAGGTGATGTGGTCGTAGGCCGGCGCGATGTCGGTGGCCAGCGGGCCCAGCGTGTAGAACGGGGCCTCCTCGCACCACTCCTCTTCCAGTCGCACGTTCTCGACGATCTTGTGCATCGGAACGTGTCCCGGGCCCTCGATCATCACCTGCACGCCATGGGATTTTGCGATCTTGGTCAGCTCGCCCAGGGTGCGCAGCTCGGCGAATTGCGCCGCGTCGTTGGCGTCGGCGATCGAGCCCGGTCGCAGTCCGTCGCCAAGGGAATAGGTGACGTCGTAACGGGCAAAAATCTCGCAGAGCTCGTCGAAGTTGGTGTACAGGAACGACTCCCGGTGGTGCGCCAGGCACCAGGCGGCCATGATGGAGCCGCCGCGGGACACGATGCCGGTGACGCGCTTGGCGGTCAGCGGGACGTAGCGCAGCAGCACGCCGGCATGCACGGTCATGTAGTCCACACCCTGCTCGCATTGCTCGATCACGGTGTCGCAGTAAAGCTCCCAGCTCAGCTCGGTCGGGTCGCCCTTGGTCTTTTCCAGCGCCTGGTAGATCGGCACGGTGCCGACCGGGACCGGTGAGTTGCGCATGATCCACTCGCGGGTTTCGTGAATGTTCTTGCCGGTAGACAGGTCCATGATGGTGTCGGCGCCCCACCGGGTGGCCCACACCATCTTGTCGACTTCCTCGGCGATCGACGACGTCACCGCCGAGTTGCCGATGTTGGCGTTGACCTTGGTCGCGAAGGCCTTGCCGATGATCATCGGCTCGATCTCGGGGTGGTTGTGGTTGGCCGGGATGACCGCACGCCCGCGGGCAACCTCGTCGCGCACCAGCTCGGCGGGCATGCCTTCGCGGGCCGCGATGAACGCCATCTCCGCGGTGATCTCGCCGGCCCGGGCACGCTGCAGCTGAGTGCCGCGGTCACGGACCAGGCCGGGCCGCCCCGGTAGCCCGGCCGCCAGGTCGATCGTCGCGCCCGGATCGGTGTAGGGCCCCGAAGTGTCGTAGAGATCGAAGTCGTCTCCGGTGGACAGGTGCACCCGCCGCAGTGGCACCCGGAGTTTGGTCCCGTCCGGGCTTTCTATTTCGCGGTAAGCCTTGCTGCTGCCTGCGATCGGTCCGGTGGTGACGGATGGTTCGACGGTAACGGTCATTTTCATCTCCCTACGCCGGCATTACCCGGTCAGGTTCGTACGGTCGACGGCCCCAAGCCGTCCTCTCAGCACACTCGGCGTGCGCTCCCGCGGTTTTTATTTTTGGGTGGCTAAAACCGCCCGCACGCGACGTTACTCCCACGACGGCCCTGCTGCGCCGCACGGGCGCAGCAGCCGTCCAGATTGCGAAGACATCGCCCAGGTCGGGCCGCTGAAACGGTTCCTGATAAGCGGATCCCACTGGCGGAAACACGCTGGAGTGGAATGATGAACGAGTGCAGCAGCCCAAGGAAGCGGGCGCCGCGACCTTCACCCGGACGCGGAATCAGCCGACCAGCGTGACCGGGGACGCCGCGCTGACGTACCTGAACGTCGGCAGTTTCCGGTTCTGGTTCGACGGTGAGCGCTGGGAGTGGTCCGACGAGGTTGCGCGGATGCACGGTTACGAGCCCGGCACGGTAGCGCCGACCACCGAATTGATGTTGTCGCACAAGCATCCCGAAGACCGCCAACACGTCCGGGATCTGCTCCACCACGCATTGCATTCCGGCGAGTCGTTCTCGAGCCGTCA
Source organism: Mycobacterium montefiorense (assembly GCF_003112775.1). Lineage (GTDB taxonomy): Bacteria > Actinomycetota > Actinomycetes > Mycobacteriales > Mycobacteriaceae > Mycobacterium > Mycobacterium montefiorense. The sequence continues at coordinate 113,320 of NZ_BFCH01000036.1, forward strand.
CCGGTTTGTCGACACGAGCGGGGGCGTGCACGAGGCGGTCGTCGTGGCCGATCGGATTGTGGACTCGTCGGGTGCGGTGTCGGGGACGGCCGGCTATTACATCGACCTCACGGGCGTTGACGAAGCCTTTCACGAGAGCCGCCAGGAAGTGCTCGACGAGGCGTTGCCGGATCTGTTCGAAAACCGCGCGGCTATCGAGCAGGCCAAGGGCGTGATGATGGCCGTCTACCGGGTCAGCGCCGACCAGGCGTTCCGGGTGTTGCAGTGGCGTTCACAAGAGACCAATATCAAGCTGCGCACGCTGGCCAAGCAACTGATCCACGAGGTCAGCACCCTGCCACCGATGTCAGCGGCCGTCCAGAGCCAGGTCGACCACCTGTTGCTGACGATTCACGAGCGAATTCACGTCGACAACGGCCGTTAGCGGCGCTAGACCTCTTCCATCGCTTCGCCGATCTCTTCAAGCAGCCGGTTGTGGTGATTGCTGGCCAGCACGTGTCCGGCCGCGATGACCAGGGCGACCGGCCAGTCGATGAGTTCCACGGCGGCCAGGGCGGCTAGACCGCCGTAGTAAGCGAGCTGTTCGGGCCGCGGAATCTCGGTCTGGCCGACCAGGGGCAGATTTACCACGAAGGTTTCGCCTTCGCGAACTTTCTCCACCGCATCGCGCTGAGACGTTGCCCGGCGAGCTTTCTTTTCCGCCATCATTTGCCTTTCAGTAACGAAGCGTTTCCCAATTCGCCGAGTGACTTGGTCACCGTCAGACCTATGTCGACGACCGACTCCCTGGCCGATCCGATATTTTCGTCTGTTGCTTCGGTGCTCAGAGTGCCGCTGCTTGAACTCTATGCGCTTCTGTGGCGCGTCGGAATCGTGGAGATTGTCGAGCCCGATCGCAGGTATCGCAGGTATCCACGGTTTTCGTCCCGGGTAGCTCCGCGGCCGAAAGCAAGGCTCTGTCCCGACCCGTCCGCACACGGTTCAGGAAGGCCGCACCGGCGGCCGCAGCGCGCGTCGGCGTGAGTCGGACCGCTGTCAGTTGGTGCTGCGCAACTCGGCGGTGCCCGCCCGACGTCCTGCCGTCTTCTTGGCGGGCGACTTGGCAGCGGATTTTCGCGGTGCGGCCTTTTGTGACGTCGGCTCGGTGGGCACCGGTTTGAGGCTGGCCTTCGCCGGCGCCGGTGGCTTCTGATTCAGCCGGCGCAACACCAACGCGCCGCCACCGACGGCCAACAGCACCGGCCACTCGACCAGCCCGGCAAAGCCAAGCGCGCCGATGGCCAGTGCGGCGGCAGGTGTCGAATGACTACCTGAGTTGATGCCGCGCTTGATGCCCTCGGCGGCTCCGGTTACGCCACCGACGATTCCGTTGACTGCAGCACCTCCGACGGCGCCGGCGGCCGCGGTAGCCGCATCTGCCGCGCGATTAACTGTTTTCCCTACGTTGCGGACTGCCCCTCCGACGACACCCATGATGACTCCCGGTTCCTCGGTTGCTCTCGACGCAAACCGCGTAGCAACATGTATACCCGCCGAACGGGGAGTTAACAGCCGCAACGAATACTGTTCACGCACCTAACAGGGGAAAATGCTGCCACGTCGGAAACGCCCAGACAACGCAAAGGCGTCAGGAATTTCCGCGGATCACTCGGCAAACAGGTCGACCAAAACCGGCGCATGATCGCTGGGCGCCTTGCCTTTGCGTTCGTCTCGCACGATTTGCGCGGCGGCTACCCGGTCGGCCAGCGCCGGTGAGCCGAGGATGAAGTCGATGCGCATGCCTTGCTTTTTCGGAAACCGGAGCTGAGTGTAATCCCAATACGTGTAGACCCCGGGGCCTGGGGTGAAAGGCCTTACTACGTCGCTGAATTGCGCGTCGACGATGGCGTTGAACGCTTGGCGTTCCGGCTCGGACACATGCGTGGCGCCTTCGAAGAATTCGGTGCTCCACACGTCTTCGTCGGTCGGGGCGACGTTCCAGTCGCCGACCATCGCGATCTGCGCACTGGGGTCGTCGCGCAGCCAGCCTGCCGCCGTATCACGCAGGGCGGCAAGCCAATCCAGCTTGTAGGTGTAGTGCGGATCAGCCAGGGCGCGGCCGTTGGGCACGTACAGACTCCACACCCGGACGCCGCCGCAGGTGGCGCCCAGCGCGCGGGCTTCCGCCGTGGCGGCCACTTCCGGCTTGCTGCTCCAGGTGGGCTGGCCGTCGAATCCGATCTGCACGTTGTCCAGGCCCACGCGTGAGGCGATCGCCACGCCGTTCCACTGATTGAAGCCTACGTGCGCGACCTCGTAGCCGAGTTCCACGAACGGCAGCGCGGGGAACTGGCCGTCGGAGCACTTGGTCTCTTGCATGGCCAGCACGTCGACCTCGGCGCGACCGAGCCAATCGACGACGCGGTCCAAGCGAGTGCGAATCGAGTTGACGTTCCAGGTCGCGAGTCGCATGCCCGGCGATCGCAAGCGCGGCGAAGCCGGGTGAAGCGGGTCGCCGCCATCAACAGTGCCGTCGGGCATGGCTAGAAGGTATCCCAGGCGTCCGGTCGGGCTTGCAAGTAGCGACGGCTGTGGTGCAGCCGGAAGCCCAGACCTTCGGCAAGCCCGGCGTCATCATGCTCGGGCACCGCGATATAGCCGCGGGTGGCGCCGTGCTGTGCACCCCAGGCCAGCAGCGCTTCGCAGAGCCGGCTATCGCAGACGCACGGAGCCGAAAGTCCCACCCACCGAATGCCGTCGGGCGCATCTGTCACCGCCGCACCCGCGGGTGGATCCGATCCGGCGATGGACGGGTCGGGCTGATGGGCGGCGAACTCACGCACGTCGCGCACCAGCACGCGCTCGGTGTGTTCGCTCGTCCAGCCCGGCGGCAGCGCCAACAAGCGGTCCGGGATGGCCAGCCACGGGTTCAGTCCACGACGGCCGTACCAGGCGACGATCGCCGGGACGGAGCTGATCTGAGCAGAAATATCCAGTGGCACAGCAGAATTGGCGGAATGGCCGGCTTCGGGCCCGGCCCGCAGCAGCCAGCCGTCGAGCCAGGCTTGTTCCGAGCCGGCCCGGGCCGCCGCGGCGGCGTGCTCGAGTGCACGAATTGCCGAGGTGCGCACCGGCGTGTCGGTCAGCACCCGCAACGCCACCACGTCGGCGGCCGCGAACTCGACGACTGCGCCGGTCTTTGTCCGCACCCGCACCATCGGATCGACCGCCAACAGGTGGCCAACCGCATCCGTCAGCGGCGGCACCGAACCGGGCCGGCGCCGGTAGCGAACCGTCACCCGGGTTCCGAGCTCGGGCCACGAGACCATCAGTGACCGAACGGATCCGGTCCTTCGCCCGGCGTCCAGGACAGCCCGGGTACGCCCCAGCCGTGGGATTTGACGGTACGTTTCGCGGCGCGGGCGTGCCGGCCGATCAGGCGGTCCACGTAGAGGAATCCATCGAGGTGCCCGGTCTCGTGTTGCAACATCCGGGCGAACAGCCCGGTGCCCTCGATGGTGACCGGTTTGCCGTCGGCGTCCAGACCCGTGACCCGTGCCCAGGTCGCGCGCCCGGTAGGGAATGACTCGCCGGGAACCGACAGACAACCCTCGTCGTCGTCGCCTGGGTCGGGCATGGTCTCGGGTATCTCGGAGGTTTCCAGGATGGGGTTGATGATCACACCGCGGCGGCGTTCGGTCATTCCGCGATCGTCGGCACAGTCGTAGACGAACAGCCGCAGGCTATGTCCGATCTGATTGGCGGCCAACCCGACGCCGTGGGCGGCGTCCATGGTGTCGTACATGTCGGAGATCAACCCGGCGAGGTCCGCCGGTAGTGAACCGTCGGCGTCGACGGGCACCGGTTGTGTCGAGGTGTGCAACACCGGATCGCCCACGATACGAATGGGTACGACTGCCATGGTCGGCTAGCTTAAGCCCGGCGACGATGCCCGGCGGGCGGGGTCGCCTAGTAAGCAATCAAGGCAATCGGCCGACTCGCGGGTCTGGATGAACGCTTGAGGGTTCGCGGCGTGATTCAATATTCGCCGAAACATGCCCCGATATAAGTCATGTCAGTAGAGCTACAGGGAATTCGGCGGAAGGGTCCAGGGGAAGCGATATGGACAGCGCCATGGCGCGGGCAAATCGATCGGGGGACGATGCTGAAATCGCCGATGGGCTGACCCGACGCGAACATGACATCCTGGCCTTCGAACGTCAGTGGTGGAAGTTCGCCGGTGTCAAGGAAGACGCGATCAAAGAGCTGTTCTCGATGTCGGCGACGCGTTACTACCAAGTGCTCAACGCGCTCGTGGATCGGCCGGAGGCCCTGGCTGCCGATCCGATGCTGGTGAAGCGGTTGCGACGGCTGCGTGCCAGCCGTCAGAAGGCGCGCGCAGCGCGCCGCCTCGGCTTCGAGGTGACCTGACTAGCTACAGTAGGGCTCGATGAAAGAGCGCGTTCCCGACTCCACGGGGCTACCACTGCGGGCCATGGTGATGGTGTTGTTGTTCCTCGGCGTCATCTTCTTGCTGCTTGGGTGGCAGGCCCTGAGTTCCTCCGGGAAGTCCGACGACGATTCGGCCTCGGCGGCCTCGAGCGCGACCAGTTCCAGCGCTCCCGCCTCGACCTCGACGAGCCCGAAGCCCGCGGCGACCGACGCAGATATCCATGTGTTCAACATCTCCGGCAAGGACGGCGTTGCCGGACGCGCCGCGGACCAACTGAAGGCCGGCGGCTTCAAGGTCGTCGACGTCGGGAACCTCTCGCTACCCGATGTGACGGTCACGACGGTCTACTTCACCGACGCCGACGGTGAGCACGCCACCGCGGACGCGGTGGGCAAGAACTTGAACGCGCCCGTCGAACCGCGTATCCCCGCGCTCAGCGGCGAACCGCCCGGCGTCATCGTCTTGGTTGCGGGCTGACTCCGCGTCGTGAGCCGGGTTAGGCTCTCGCTATGCCTACGCTTGCCGGTCACCGCAAGGTCGTTGTCACCATGTCCGCACTGTCCGCGGCCACCAGCATCGCGTTGCTGAGTGCGTGCTCCTCGCCCCAGCACGCGTCGTCGGTCCCGGGCACCACGCCGGCCATCTGGACGGGATCTCCCGCGCCCTCGGGCACCGCGGGGGCCGAAGGCGAGGGCGCCGGACACCCGAGCGTCACCACCCTCAGAGCGCCCGACGGAACCCAGGTCGCTACCGCCAAGTTCGACTTCAGCAATGGCTACGCCACCATCACGATCGCGACAACCGGTGTTGGCGAAATCGCGCCCGGCTTTCACGGGGTGCACATTCACAAAGTGGGCAAGTGCGAAGCCAATTCGGTTGGCCCCACCGGCGGTGCGCCCGGCGACTTCCTCTCGGCCGGTGGGCACTTCCAGGCGCCGGGCCACTCGACCGAGCCGGCCAGCGGGGACCTCACCTCGCTGCAGGTTCGTCGGGACGGTGTTGGCACGTTGGTGACATCCACGGATGCCTTCACCATGGAGGATCTGTTGACGGGTGAGAAGACCGCGATCATCATCCACGCGGGCGCGGACAACTTCGCCAACATCCCGCCGGAGCGCTACAGCCAGACCAACGGGACGCCAGGTCCGGATGCGACCACGATGAGCACTGGTGACTCCGGCAAGCGAGTTGCGTGCGGTGTCATTGGTGCCGGCTAAAAGGCCCCTCGCCCACATCGATTTCGCCCGGTCGCCGCGGCCGACACTCGGCGTCGAATGGGAGTTCGCACTCGTCGACGCACAAACCCGCGACCTGAGTAACGAGGCCACCTCAGTCATCGCCGAAATCGGCGAGAATCCGCGTGTGCACAAGGAATTGCTGCGCAACACCGTTGAGGTGGTCAGCGGCATCTGCGAGTGCACCGGGCAGGCGATCGAGGATCTCCGCGAAACCTTGGGCCCCGCACGCCAGATCGTTCGGGATCGCGGCATGGAGCTGTTCTGCGCCGGCGCCCACCCGTTCGCGCAGTGGAGCACCCAGAAGCTGACCGACGCTCCCCGCTATGCCGAGCTGATCAAGCGCACCCAGTGGTGGGGCCGGCAGATGCTGATCTGGGGCGTGCACGTGCACGTCGGGATCTCCTCGGCGCACAAGGTGATGCCGATCATGACGTCGCTGCTTCGGTACTACCCGCACCTGCTGGCGCTGTCGGCATCCTCCCCGTGGTGGACCGGCGTGGACACCGGATACGCCAGCAACCGGGCCATGATGTTCCAGCAGTTGCCGACCGCCGGGCTGCCGTTCCAGTTTCAGACTTGGCCGGAATTCGAAGGGTTCGTCTACGACCAGAAGAAGACCGGCATCATCGACCATGTCGACGAAGTCCGTTGGGATATCAGGCCTTCGCCGCGTCTGGGCACCATCGAGGTGCGAGTCTGCGACGGGGTCTCCAACCTGCGTGAGCTGAGCGCCCTGGTCGCGCTGACGCACTGCCTGGTGGTCGACCTGGATCGCAGGCTGGAAGCCGACGAGTCGTTGCCGACGATGCCGCCGTGGCACAACCAAGAGAACAAGTGGCGCGCGGCACGCTACGGGCTGGACGCGGTGATCATCCTGGACGCCGACAGCAACGAGCGCCTGGTCACCGATGATCTCGCCGATCTCCTTAACCGGTTGGAGCCGGTCGCCAAATTGCTGAACTGTTCCGACGAACTCACTGCGGTGGAGGAGATCTCGCGCCACGGCGGTTCCTACCAGCGGCAGCGGCGAGTGGCCGAAGAGCACGACGGCGATCTGCGCGCGGTCGTCGATGCATTGGTGGGCGAGCTGGAGATCTGATGGAGCTGGCGATGTTTCCGCTGGAGACGGCGTTTCTGCCGAACCAGGATCTGCCGCTGCGTATCTTCGAGCCTCGCTACGTCGCGCTGGTGCGGCACTGCGTCGACACCGGGGAACCCTTCGGCGTGGTGCTGATCTCACGCGGCCGCGAGGTCGGTGGCGGTGATACGCGATGCGATGTCGGTGTGCTGTCCCGAATCACCGAATGCGTCGACGAGGGCGCGGACCGGTACTCCATTGGCTGCCGGACCGGCGAGCGAATTCGGGTGTCCGAGTGGCTGCCCGACGATCCCTACCCGCGGGCTGTCGCGCGACCGTGGCCGGACGAGGCGGGTGACGAGGTAACGCAGGCGCAGCTGCTCGACGTCGAAGACCGGATCATGGCCTTGTTCGAGCGGATCGCCCAAGCGCGCGACGCCGTGCTGCCGGACCGGGAGGCGCTGCTGGGTTCGGGAGAAGCCGACCCGGGACAGCACCTGTTCACGTTGGCCAGCCGTATCCCGATCGGTGCGGCCGACCGCTACGCCGTGCTATCGGCACCGTCGGCGGCCGGCCGGCTCACGGCACTGAGCGAGGCGGTCGACGCGATCACCGAGGTGGTGGAGTTCGGTTTGTCCGAGTAGCGGTGTGCTTTCCTATAGGGAAACTGATTGCGCGACTGGATGGTTGAGTGAAAGTACATTTGCAGGTCAACGGCTCGCCGACCGGGGCGTCGGCGAGCGCGGCCGAGATCGCCGAGACGGGTGCCGACGGCGTGTTCACCTTCGAGGGTCAGCACGACGTGTTCTTCCCACTGATCATCGCCGCCAACGAGACCAGCCTGGACTTGATGACCAACGTCGCGATCGCCGCGCCACGCAGTCCATTGCACATGGCGCATGCCGCCTACGATCTGCAGGTCTTGGGCGGCGGCAGGTTCCGGCTCGGCCTGGGCTCGCAGATCAAAGTCCACATCGAAAAGCGCTATGGCAGTAAGTGGGATCGCCCGGCAGCGCGGATGGCTGAAACGATCGCGGCGATCAAGGCGATATTCGCGGCGTGGGAAGGTCAGTCCCGCTTGGACTTTCGCGGTGAGTTCTTCACCCACACCCTGATGGCGCCCAACTTCAACCCGGGCCCCAACCCGTTCGGACCGCCTCCGGTGTTGATGGGGGCACTCGGCCCGATCATGACGCGCACCGCGGCCGAAATTGCCGACGGCCTGCTGGTGATGCCTTTCAACAGCACCCGTCACTTCGCCGAACGCACCATTCCCGCGATCAGCGAGGGACTGCGCCGTTCGGAGCGGTCCGTTGACGAGTTTGAGGTGATCGCCCAGGCCATGGTCGCGGTCGGCAGCAACGATGCGGACCTGGCCACCGCCGTCAACGGCGTCGCCTCGCTGATCGCCTTCTACGGCTCGACACCGGCCTACCTGCCGGTGCTCGAGGTCGAGGGCTGGGCGGATATCCAGCCGGAACTCAATGTGCTGTCCAAGCAGGGGCGCTTCGCCGAGATGCGCGCGCTGATCACCGATGACATGGTGGCCCGGATCGGGGTCGTCGGAACCCCCGAGCAGTGTGCCGAGCAGCTGGTCGTACGGTTCGGCGAGCACGTCGACGAAGTGTGTTGCTACTTCCCCGGTTACACGCCATCGGGCGCTGACATCGCGGAGCTGATCGGCGCCCTACACCGGAGCCCCGCACGACGATGAGCGGTGATGTGGTGGTTGACATCGATGCGGGCGTGGCGGTGCTCACGCTGAATCGGCCCGACCACCTCAACGCCTACACCGCCGAGATGGGTGCGCTGCTGAGCCGGGCGTACCGGGAGTGCGACGAGGACGACGACGTCCGGGCGATCGTCGTCACCGGCGCGGGCCGCGCCTTTTGCGCCGGCGCCGATTTCTCCAGTGGCACAACACCGTTCGAGAGTCCGCAGGACGATGGCACGTTCTCGGCGTCACCGATCGACCCGGCAGCCTTCGAATTGCGCAAACCCGTGATCGCCGCCGTCAACGGACATGCCATCGGGATCGGCCTGACCATAGCGCTGCAGGCCGACATTCGCATCGTCGCCGACGACGCCAAATACGGTGTGGTGCAAGTACGACGGGGCGTGATACCTGATTGCATGTCGCACTGGACGCTGGCGCAGCTGACCAACCTGGGCGTGGCCGCCGAGGTGTTGCTGACCGGGCGCACGTTCAGCGGGCTCGAGGCAGTCGAGTTCGGCATCGCGAATCGGGCGCTGCCCGCCGCTCAGGTGTTCGCTCACGCGCTGGAGATGGCGCGCGATATCGCGGTCAACGTGGCGCCGATGTCGGCGGCCTTGTCTAAGCGGTTGTTGTGGGACACCGCGATCCACAACTACACGCCGCGACAGGTCGCCTCCCTGGAAACACAGTTGCACCACCGCGTGATGGGCACGGCCGACGCGAGTGAAGGTGTCGCGGCGTTCTTCGAGCGACGGCCCCCGCGGTTCGCCTCCAAGGTGTCCCGCGACTGGAAAATCCTGCCGGAGCCGTGAGTATGCGGGCGGTCCGGCTCAGTTGGCACACAGCTTCTCGGAGAGTGTCCACAACTGTGCGGCCCGCTGTTCGTCGCGCGCGTACGGGGCGACGTTCTCGCTGATGCAGCAGTCTTCCAGGTACAGCGCGCCCTGGTCGGCCAGTTCCGGGCATACCGCGGCCCACACCTGGGTGGCCGCGCCCTGCTCGGGAGTGGAGAAGTCGAGGCGGCCGTCGCTCAATTCGCCGCGCAGCGCGCTGTTGTCCACGACGAGCTTGCGGAGGTCGGAGAAGTCCTCGCGGGACATGTGCCGCGCCAGCGAGGTGGCGACGGTGCCGGGATGGACGGCATACGCGCGAATTCCCAAGTCGCGCAGCCGCCGATCGGCCTCGATCGCGTGCAGGATGTTCGCCGTCTTGGACGCGCCGTATGCGAGGAACTTGTTGTAGTCGCGGTGCTCCCAATTGGGATCGTCGAAATCCACGTCGCCCATCACGTGGCCCCCGGAAGACAGGATCACCAGCCGGGCGCCCTGTGCGGCGGCCAGCTGCGGGACAAGCAGCCGGGTGAGCTCGAAGTGACCGAAATGATTTGTCCCGATCTGCAATTCGAAGCCATCACGGGTCCGGCCGAACGACGTGAACATCACGCCGGCGTTGTTCATCAACACATGCACCGCCGGCGTGATGTCGCGGATAGCCGCCGCGGCCGCGCGAACGCTGGGCAGTGCGGTCAGGTCGAGCTCGACGGTCGAGATCTGCGCACCCGGTACTTCGGTCCGCACCCGCTCGGTGGCCTCGGTGAGTGCATCCCGATTGCGAGCGGCCAGAATCACGTGGGCGCCCGCGGCGGCCAGCGCCCGCGCCGACTCAAGGCCGAGACCGGACGACGCACCGGTGATCACACAGGCCTTGCCGGACAGGTCGACTCCCTCGACAGCCTGCAGGGCGGTCCGGCGTTCGCTCACCGTGCCAGCGTAAACAACACCCGAGCCGTCAAGTGCGGGGGCTATGGACGAATTCGGGGCAATTCTGCTATCTCGGCGCCAGACTCGGCGGTAGCGCCCGGGCGGCGCGCTGCATCAACCGCGGTGCCACAATCCGATGCAGAGGCCCGACCGCGGCCCAGACCGTCCTGGCAGCGACCTTGCGGTGATAGTGCACGCGAGTGGTGAGTGTGGCACGCCGACCGTCCTCACGTCGCAGCGTCAGCTCGCCGCGCATCAGCGGGCCGTTCGTCGTCAGCACGATCGCATCCGGATCCGAATGCACGATTTTCCAGCCGATTACGTAATCGGGCGAGGACGGCGGACCCAGCCGAAATCTCAATATGTGCCCGTGAATCCACAACACGATGCCGGCACGTCGTTGCGCTTTCAGCGCAGCGCGAAACATCTGTTCGGCACCGCGTGTGTCGCCATGCGGGATCGGGACTTCGAAGACATCCGTGTAGTCAGACGCGGTCTCGCCGGTTTCGGACTGCTCGGCCAGCACCGCCGCCGCAATGCGTTTCAGTGTCCATCGCACCGCGACCCGGTGTCCGCCAGTGCCGATGACCAGCGCGCGATAGATCTTTCCCTGCACACCGGGGAAGGCGGCCCAGGTCGCCGAGCGCACCCGGGTGCGCTCGGCCGCTTCGGCATCCAACTCGAACACCCAGCGGTAGACCGCGAACGGGTGGCGGCCTTTGCACGTGAACCGCTCGGGCTCGCGGGCTTCCTCGAGCACGAAACCGGTTGGCACGGTGGTCGGGTCGTGCGGGTTGCGACACATGACTCGTTGCAGCGCCGACCACGTTTCTGCGCGATTCGCGTCGATCGTTATGGCATGCTCATCGATATAGGGTAATCGTTCCATATAGAAGGAATGTACTAGATCATGGCTCCTCCGCGGAAGCATGAAACCGATGTGATCCTCGACGCTGCCCGGGCGCTGGTGCTCGAGGGTGGGCCGCGTGCGGCCAGTGTGGCGGCGATCGCGAAATCCAGCGGCGCACCGGCCGGCACGTTGTATCACCGCTTCGGCAGTCGCGACGGGATCCTGACGGCGGCGTGGCTGCGTGCGCTGGAACGCTTCCAGTCCCGCGCGATGGCGGCCTCGGAGACCAACACGGCCGATACCCCGACCGAAACCGGGGTCGCGATGGCCGTCGCCGCGATCAGCTTCGCACGTGAACTCCCGGCCGATGCCCGGCTGTTATTGACCATTCGCCCTGCCGACCTGCTCGATGAGGAGCCCGACGCACAATTTCAGCAGACGGTGGCCGCCATGAACGCGCCGCTGACCGAGCGGGTCGGCGCCCTGGCCCGAAAACTATACGGGCGCAAAGATGCCCGATCCGTCGACGCCGTCGCACGCGCGGTCGCCGACCTGCCCTATGCCGTGGTTCGGCGGCATGCCCACGACGACGCGATGCCGACCTGGCTGGAAGCCGACGTCGCGGCGTCGGTGCGGGCGCTGCTAGAGAGCTTTGGCGAACGCCCGTAGCGAATCGACCTGGTCGGGGTCCAGCGAGGGCCGCACGGTTTTGACCGCCGCCGCCAAGTCGGCGGCGGTCACGTCGGCGGCGTCGATGGATCGGCGCATCGCGGTGAGCGCGGCCTCGCGCAGCAGGGCCACGCAGTCGGCTGCGCTATACCCGTCGAGTTCGGCGGCGATGTCGTCGAGATCGACATCGGCGCTCAGCGGAATGGACTTGGCTGCGGTCCGCAGGATTTCGCGGCGGGCCGCGGCGTCGGGCGGTTCGACGAACACCAGTCGCTCCAGGCGGCCGGGCCGCAGCAGCGCGGGGTCGATCAGATCGGGCCGGTTGGTGGCGCCCAACACCACGACGTCGCGTAGCGGGTCGATGCCGTCGAGCTCGGTCAGCAGCGAGGCCACCACCCGGTCGGTCACGCCGGAGTCGAAGCTCTGCCCGCGCCGGGGCGCCAGCGCGTCCACTTCGTCGAGAAACACCAGCGACGGCGCCGAATCCCTTGCGCGCCGGAATAACTCGCGGACCGCCTTCTCCGAGGCGCCCACCCATTTGTCCATCAGCTCGGAGCCTTTGACGGCGTGCACGCTCAGTTGCCCGGTGCTGGCCAGCGCGCGGACCACAAAGGTCTTGCCGCAGCCGGGCGGCCCATAGAGCAGCACGCCGCGCGGCGGATCGACACCGAGGCGTGCGAAGGTGTCGGGGTGCTGCAGCGGCCACAGCACCGCTTCGGTCAGCGCCTGCTTGGCTTCGGTCATGTCGCCGACATCGTCGAGCGTCACGTTGCCGACGGTCAGCTCCTCGCTGGCCGAGCGGGACAGCGGCCGGATGACGCTCAGCGCACCGACCAGATCCTCCTGGTTCAGCTTGGGCGGTTGACCGTCGGCACTGGCCCGAGACGCCGCCCGCAGCGCCGCCTCTCGTACCAGCGCGGCCAGATCGGCGGCAACGAAACCCGGTGTACGCCCTGCGATTTCATCGAGGTCCAGCTCGCCGGTGGGTACGGATTTCAGCAGTGTCTCCAGCAGCGCTTTGCGGGTCGCGCCGTCGGGCAGCGGCAAGCCCAGTTCCCGGTCGCACAGCTCGGGGGAGCGCAGCCGGGGATCGAGCTGGTCTGGTCGCGCGGACGTGGCGATCAGCGCGACGCCGTCGGTGGCCACCGCGGTGCGCAGCTCGGCGAGCACAAGGGCGGCCACCGGTTCGGCGGTCTCCGGCAGCAGTGCGTCGGCATCGGTGATCAGCAGCACGCCGCCGTCGCCACGGACCGCGGTCACCGCGGCGGCCACGGTTTTGAGCCGGTCCTCGGCCGCCAGCGCGCCCACCTCCGGGCCGTCGAGTGCGACCAGCCTGCGGCCCGCGCACACCGCGCGCACCATCGTCGCCTTGCCGACGCCGGCCGGGCCCGACACCAGCACACCCAGATTCGTCGTGGCGCCAAGGGTTTTCAGCAGGTGCGGTTCATCGAGCGCCAGCTTGAGCCATTCGCTGAGCTTGCCGGCCTGAACCTGCGATCCTTTGAGATCATCGACTCCGATGGCGGGATCGGCGACCGCGACCGATTCCGGCCGGGGTGCGAGGGCGCCGATCGGAACGCCGTCGCCCCAGGTGACCAACGAGTTCGGCTGCACACTCACCGGACCGTCGGGGTCAACGCCGGTGACGGTGAGCAACTCCGACGTCCAGCTGATCCCGACCGCCGACGCCAGTGCCCGGCTGGCGACCGACGTCGACGTGCCGGGGCCCAGGTCGCGGGGCAGCAGTGACACCGCGTCGCCCACGGTCATCACCTTGCCGAGCAGGGCCTGGCGTAGGTGGGCGGAGGTAATCGATTGGGTGGCAAGCGAAGAGCCGTTCAGCGTGACCGATCGTGCGCCGTACACCGTGACGGCGCTGACGATCACCGCGGTGCCCTCGCGCAGCCCGGCGTTGGACAGCGTCACGTCGTCGAGCAGCACCGTACTCACCGGGATCGCCCGATCGGCCAGCCCGGCCACCGCGGCGGTGGTTCGCAATCCGGTCAGCGATACCGCGTCCCACTCCCGGATGCCAAGAGCGGCAACAGCATTGGGGTGCATCCTGATGACACCGCGGCGCGAGTCGACGGCTGAGGTGTTCAGCCGGGCGGTCAGCGTCAGCTGGCCCGAGCCCGCGCGGGTCATGGCAATCGTCCACCGGGCTTACGCAGTCCCAGTCGTGCCATCGATCGCCCGCCCGGTCTTCCCAGCCGGACTATCGGCCGCCGGCTGGGCTGTGCGCGGCGGCTGGCGCGCCGCACGGCACGCCGTTGCTCGGGTTTTTCGTCCCACACTTCCGGGTGCGCGGCCAGCCAGCGCTGGTGGCGCAGTGCGAATGGGACATGGCACAGGTAGGCGATGATGATCACCCAGATTAGAACGTAGGGCGCCAACACCGCCGCCGCCGCGCAGATCGCCAGGATGGCCAGCAGCGGGGCCGCCCAGTTCGGTGGCACCGCTGCCGCATGCATCTTGCGCATCGGAAGTTTGCTGATCATCAGTATCGACGTCCCGGTGATCCAGATGCACAGAAACACCGGCGACGACCACCAGCCGGCACCGAACTGCAATTTGAGTCCGATCAGGCCGATCATCGAGATCGCGCCCGCCGGGGCGGGCATCCCGACGAAGAATTCGTGCGCATAGGCCGGCTGGGTCCCGTCGTCCTGCAGCGCGTTGAACCGGGCCAGTCGCAGCACCACGCACACCGCGTACAGCAGCACCACGATCCAGCCGGCCGGCGAGGCCGACAGCAGCGTCACGTAGAGCACGATCGCGGGCGTCACCCCGAAGTTCACCGCGTCGGCCAGCGAGTCGATCTCCTCACCGAGCCGCGATTGCGCGTCCAGGATGCGGGCTACCCGGCCGTCCAGCCCGTCGAGAATCGCAGCGGCGGCGATCAGCGCCATAGCGGCCTTCGGCTGGTGCTCGAGGGCGAACTTGATGGAAGTCAGCCCCGCGCAGATGGACAGCACCGTCATCGCACTGGGCAGGATCTGCAGGTTGACTGCCCGGCCCCGGATCTTGTTGGTCATGGCAGGTCGGCCAATACGGTTTCGCCGCCCACCGCGCGCTGCCCGACGGCGACGATCGGCGCGGTGCCCGGTGGCAGGTAGGTGTCCAGCCGTGAGCCGAACCGGATCAGGCCGTAGGTGTCACCGATGGCCAGCTTGTCTCCGACGTGCGCGTCGCACACGATGCGGCGCGCGATGAGTCCGGCGATCTGCACGGCGACTACCTCGGCGCCACTGTCGGTCCGGATCCGCACGCTGGTGCGCTCGTTCTCGTCGCTCGCCGACGGCAGGTCGGCCGACCCGAAGCGGCCGGGCCGGTGCTGCACGGCGATCACTTCGCCGCCGACCGGGGCGCGCTGCACGTGGGCGTCCAGGATCGACAGGAAGATGCTGACCCGCGGTAGCGGCGCGTCGCCCATGCTGAGTTCGGCGGGCGGGACGGCGGAGTCGACCAGGCAGATCAGGCCGTCGGCCGGGGCGACGACAACACCGGGTTTGGTGGGCGGCACTCGCGGCGGGTGCCGGAAGAACGCCGCGCAGGCAGCGGCGGTTAGCAGGCCGGCCCGACGGGGCCACCGGTGGTTGTGTCCGAGGACTGCCAGCGCCAAGCCGGCCGAGATGAACGGCAGGCCGGCGGGATGCACCGGCGGAACGGTCTCGCGCACCAATTCGAGCATGTGCCGTGGGCTGACCGTCGGGCCCTGGTAGGACGGGCCTTCCTCAGTGGAAGGGCGGGGGCGTCGTGCCACCCGCGTCATCTTACGGAGCGTGGGCGGCCTTCGGGTTCGCCCGGGCCACAGCGGTAAGGATTTAACTATCACGACGCAGGAGGTCCACCGATTTCGACGCAGGCGCAAACTCACAACATCTCGGTACGACAGCTGCGTCACGCAAAAATCACCGTCACCGTCGTCTTCACGGCGCATGCGGTGATGGCCGCGTCCTGGGTCGCCTATATCCCCCAAGTCAAAGCCCAGCTCGGTCTGTCCAACGCGGATCTGGGCACGGCGCTGTTCGGTGCGCCGCTGGGTTCCGTCGCGGCCATGATCTTTTGCCACTGGGCACTACCCCGGTGGGGCAGCCGCCGGTTGGTTCCCGTCACCCTCGTCGGTTATGCCGTCGCCACAACAACTATTGGGGTGGCCTCCTGCGAGCTGTCGCTGTTCCTGACACTGGCCGTGTGGGGCGTGTTTCAGGGTGCATTGGACGTCGCGATGAACACCCAGGCCGCCACCGTCGAGCGGCTCGCGCGGGCGCCGATCATGGCTCGCTTCCACGGCATGTGGAGTGTGGGCGCATTGCTCGGAGCAAGCACCGGTGCGGCCGCTGTGACCGCCGGAGTCGGCCTGAGCCCGCTGTTGACGGTCGTGGGGATCGTCGTCCTCGTTGTCGCGGGACCGTTCACCCGGTACCTGGTAGCCGAGCAGGCGGACGCCGGCGATTCGAGAGCGCGCTCGAGGAGGCGCTCGGGGTTGACGGCCACGGTGGGCGTGCTTGCCGCAGTGTCCTTCGCGTCCTTTCTGACCGAGGGCGCTGCGTCGGACTGGTCGACCACCTACTCACGCAACGTCGTCGGTGCCAGCCCCGGCGTGGCCGCGCTGAGCTACGCCGCGTACACCTTGCTGATGGTGGTCACCCGGTTGGGGGCCACCCGGCTACAGGCACGTTTTTCCGCCCGTCGGCTACTGCCCGTTTTAGCCCTGTTCGCGGCGATCACGATGAGTGTGACGCTGGTGGTGGCCAGCCCCGTCGTCAGCGTGATCGGCTTCGCCTGCCTGGGTGCCGGCGTGGCGCTGCTGGTTCCCACCGCGTTCAGCGCCGCCTACTCTGCGGGCAACGCAGGGTCGGCGATTGCGATCGTGGCTGCCGGGGGCTGGCTGGGCTATCTGTTGGGGCCGCCGCTGATCGGCCATCTCGCCGACCGGATTGGATTGCCGGGAGCGCTGGTGACCATTCCGGTGATGGTGAGCGTGGCCGCGATCGCAATCCGGTGTACCTCTGCGTTCCAGGCCGCCGACGACTTTCACCGGGCGCCTTAGCTCAGATCCCAGACCTGCAGCTCGGTTCCGGCGGACACCTCCTCGACATCCTCGGGGATGTCGAGGAGTCCGTTCGCCGAGGCGAGCCAGCGCAGATGGTGTGAGGCCGGCGGGCCGTAGCTGAGCACGCTGCCGCCGTCGGTGTCGAAGATCGCGCGGCGGAACTGACGCTTGCCCCGCGGTGAGGTCAACGACTCGGCGAGAACCGCGGGCCGGTGCGGGCGGTGTGGGTCTGGTAGGCCCATGGCCGTGCGCAGCGCCGGACGGATGAACACCTCGAAGGACACCAGCGCGCTGACCGGGTTGCCGGGCAGGGTGACGATCGTCGTGCCGGCGACCCGCCCGATGCCCTGGGGCATCCCCGGTTGCATTGCCACCTTGACGAATTCGACTCCCTGATCACCCTCACGACCAAAGGCGTCTTTGACGACCTCGTAGGCGCCGGCGCTGACTCCGCCGCTGGTGATGATCAGGTCCGCGTTCCCCGCGTGCCGATCCAGGATCGAGCTGAACTGCTCGACGTCGTCTTCGGCGGTCGCGACGGCGCTCACGTCCGCGCCCGCTTCACGCACGGCCCCGGCCAGCATGATCGAGTTGGACTCGTAGATCTGTCCGGCCAGCAGCGGGGTGCCCGGCGTCACCAGCTCCGTTCCGGTCGAGATCACCAGCACCCGCTGCCGTGGGATCACGGATAGCCCCGGCAATCCCAGCGCCGCGGCCAGGCCCAGCACTGCCGGCGTGACGACCTGGCCCTTGCGCAGCACGGTGGTGCCCGGTGCCACGTCCTCGCCCGCGCGACGGATGTGCTTGCCGGG
The DNA here is from genome assembly GCF_003112775.1 of Mycobacterium montefiorense. Taxonomy (GTDB): domain Bacteria; phylum Actinomycetota; class Actinomycetes; order Mycobacteriales; family Mycobacteriaceae; genus Mycobacterium; species Mycobacterium montefiorense. The sequence continues at coordinate 130,932 of NZ_BFCH01000036.1, forward strand.
CGGTGAACCTGAGCGGATCGCGACCGAGTCGACGCCGCCATCGGTGTTCTCCACCGGCACAATGCCCGTCGCCCCGGCCGGCAGTGGCGCGCCGGTCATAATCCGGTGCGCGGTCCCGGGTTGCAGCGTCAACTGATCGATGCGCCCGGCCGGAATGTCCTCGGCGACCGGCAGTACCACCGGATGCTCGGGCGTGGCGTCCGCCGTGTCCTCGGCGCGCACCGCGTATCCGTCCATCGCGGAGTTGTCGAAAACCGGCAGCGCCAGGTCGGCAACCACGTCGTCGGCCAGGACCAGGCCTTGCGCCTGCGCCAGCGGGACCGTGACGGCGGGGCGGGCACTGATCATTGCCGCTACGACGCGCTGATGCTCTTCGACTGACCGCACCCGGCCATTATCGGCCTGTCGGATTTCGAAGCTAGTACTACCCGCCCCGGGGGTCTCGCGCGACGTAGAGTCGAGAACGTGATTACCGGGTTGGCCCATACCGGGGTATGCGTCCCGGATTGTGAGGCCGCAGTGGCCTTCTACCGAGACGTATTGGGCCTGCGTGTGCTCTCGCCGCCGTATGTGATGGCCGGTAACGCCATTCGCAACGACATGGGCGAGCTGGTGGCCGACCCCACCATGAAAGCGGCCATTGTCGGCCTGGGCGACGACAGTGATCGCGTCCTGGAGGTGATCGAGTACCTCAACGTCGACGGTGACTCTCCCGCCGGCAGGGCCCTGACCGACCACGGGCTCTCGCACGTCGGGCTGATCTGTACGGACCTCGACGCCACTCGGGCCGAACTCGAGAGCAAGGGAGTTCGCTTCCTGGTCAGCGGAATTGCGGACGTCGCCCGCGTGCGCACCACGTGGTTCGTCGACCCGTGGGGCGTGGTGTTCATCCTGGTGGAGAAGAGCCGTCCCGAGCGACCCTACTTCGCGCAATGGGGCTAAAGCCGCGCGTCGGGGTGATCGGCGCGGGTGCCGGGGGCATCGCGATGGGAATTCAGCTCGCGCAGGGGGGCTACGACTTCACCATGTTCGACCGCGCCGACGGATTCGGAGGCACCTGGCGGCACAACACTTTTCCGGGTGCGGCCTGCGATGTCCCGTCGCATCTGTACTCGTATTCGTTCGCGCTCAACCCGCGATGGAGCAAGACCTACGCGAACCAGCCCGAGATCCTGGCCTATCTCGAAAGGGTGGCCGACGAACACGGGCTGGGCCCACACCTGCGGCCGGGCACCGCGATCAGCACGGTGCGCTGGTCGGACACGCACCGCCGCTGGACGCTGGTCACCGACGACGGGGATGAGCACGAGTTCGACGCCGTGGTCAGCGCGGTCGGGATGCTCGATGTGCCCAACGTCCCGGATATCCCTGGGGCGCGGCGTTTTCGGGGAAGGCGATTCCACTCCGCGCGCTGGGATCACAGCAAGTCGACGGCGGGTGAGCGGGTCGCATCCATCGGTACTGGCGCCAGCGCGATCCAGTACGTTCCCGCGATCGCCCCAAAAGCCGGTCATCTCACCGTCTTTCAGCGAACCCCGATCTGGATCTCGCCCCGCTTCGATTTTCCGTTCAGCGCCGAGCAGCACGCGGAGTTCGAACGCGATCCCGCGGCGGTTCAGAAGCTGCGCGACGAGGCCTTCGACGCCTACGAGTCGTCCAGTTTCGACGTCGACGCCACGCAGACCCGCGAGGCGACCGAGCTGGCCCGCAGCTACCTGATGCGCAAGGTCGCCGATCCCGAGCTGCGCGCCAAGCTGACGCCGGACTACCCGGCGGGTTGCAAGCGGCCACTGATGTCGCGTGAGTGGTACCCGACGTTCGGATTGCCGAACGTCAGCCTGGAAACGACCGCGATCGCCGAGATCACGGAGCGGGGCGTGCGCACCACCGACGGCGCCGAGCATCGCGTCGACACCATCATCTACGGCACCGGCTTCAAAGCCGCCGACTATCTGGACAGCATCGACGTGTACGGAAGCGGCGGCCGTCAGCTGCGCGAGGACTGGAGCGACGGCGCGGAAGCCTACTTGGGCACGCTGATTGCCGGGTATCCGAACTTCTTTACGCTATACGGCCCCAACACTAATGGCGTCAACTCGATCATCTACATCCACGAGGCACAGACGACGTTCATTCGCCAGATACTCGACGTAATGGGCAGTCGCGGCGCGCGGACCATCGAGGTCACCCCCGACGCACAGCGCCGCTACAACGACGAGCTCCAGACCGCGATGGAGGGCAAGGTCTGGCTCGCCTGCACCAATTACTTTCGCCATCCCAGTGGCAAGGTCGTCACCCAATTGCCCTACAGCGGGCGGACATTCTTCGAGCGCACCCGCACGCTGGTCGACGACGACTACCGGCTGCGTGCATAACCTAGCCAAGCACCGGCAGCAGCAGCCGCGACGACGACCGGATGGTGTTGATGGTGCTAGTGCCGACGGGCGCATGACGGAAGTCCATGATGGCCGGAACGTCGGGGTTCTGGTCGTCGCTGGTGAGTGTCAACCGGATACGGTGCCCGCGGCGGAACCGGCGGGCGTTGGGGAGCAACGGGATTCGATACACGACGTCTTGACCGATCGGGACCCCGACCGCGGTCCGGCACGGTAACGCCGGGGCGCCGGGTCGGCTGGCGTCTTCGTCGATCTCGCGCAGGCTGGCCCGAAGCCATCCACTGGTGAGGTGGTCGACAAGCGAGCCGTCTTCGGCGATATCGGACACGGTGACGATCCAGCCGGTGTCCAACGCCGTCGCCGAAGCGACCAAGCGCAGTTCGATGTCCCCGGCCACATCGAGGTCATCATCCAGCGGCGCGGTGGTCCAGGTCAGCAGCGACGGCGGATCGATCTCGCTGGGCCTGGCGCGGTTGAGTCCTGTTCCCAGGGACCAATATTCGCGGCTGCCGGGTTCGCCCTCGTCGGCGGCGAGGGCCGCGTCGGCGCGCAGCGCAAGTTCGACGTGCGAGCTGTGCGCGGGCGGCCACGACTCCTCGGCCTTCCACTCGTCGGCTTCGGGCAGGAAGTAGCGGAACGCGGGCCCCTCGAGGATCCCGGTGTCGCGTCCCTTGAGCCAATGGTCGTACCATGCGAGCGCCTCGATGTGCATGCTCTCCCATGGCCAGGTCAGGCCGTACTTGCCGAGCATCGCGACCCGGACGCAGGGGCTCTTGGTCAGGTTGCGCAGCGCCGAAAAGGTCGACGGCAGATGAAGCGGCGCATTCTCCCAATCGCAACCCAAATAGACTGGTATGTCGATATTTTCGAGCAAAGGCGTAAGGTCGCGTTCGTCCCACCATGCGTCCCGTATCGGATGTCTGACGACGGCGTTCTGCCAGAGCTCGTCCCACGGCCGCGGCGGATGCGGGAGTTTCATCAGCAGGTTGAGCATGCCGTTGGCCGATTCGCCGTTCATCGTGGCGAATTTCTTGTGCACCGGCGGCAGATTCAAGATGCGCCGGGCAACGGTGAACGGCCCGCTGCGGTAGAACCTGTCGCTCTTGGGCGCCGTCAGCCCCAGCATCGACAGAAACGAACTGACAAATTTCGAACTGGGCAGGCCGTGATGGGTCGCGGCGTCGTAGAGATCACCGGTGACGGCGAACGGAAAGATGGCCCTCAGATGTGGGGGCCGCTCAACGGCGGCCTCCAGTTGAGTCATGGCGAAGTAGCTGATGCCGAGCATCCCGACATTGCCGTCACACCACGGTTGTTCGGCGACCCACTCGATCACGTCGTGCATGTCCCGGCGCTCTTGACTATCGAAGAAGGCGAAAGTCCCACCGGAGCCGCCGGTTCCACGCAGGTTCACGATGATGTGGACATAACCGCGCGGCACCCAGAAGTCGGTTGCGCCCGCCTCGATGAAGCCGGCCGGCGCGCCGAGATCTTGTATCTGCCGGGCATAGGGCGATGCGGCCACCAACGCCGGAAACGACTCGTCGGCATCCGGGCAATAGATGTCGGCCATCAACTCGATTCCGTCGCGCATCGCAATCTTGACGTTGAGGTGCCGGCGCGTGCCGTACCTCGGTTCGCTCAGGTTGCGGAACTCGCGGCCCGATGTCTGCGGTCCGTTCAGCCGGCGCTGGCCGCGGTCAAGTCCGGCGACGCGTTTCGAGGTGGTGATCACGGGGCTCTCCAAAGTTTCATGCTGCGTTGAGACAAGTCTCACGCTACGTTGAGATAAGTCTCAACGCAAGAGGAAATTCACGCTATGATGAGACTCGTGCCGAAGAAATCGTTAACTCCGGGTCCGCGCGATGAACGCGGCGTGCTGGCCGCGCGGATTGTTGCCGCCGCCCGCGACGAGTTCGCCGATCACGGCTGGGCCGGAACTACGATCCGGGCGGTCGCGCGGGCGGCCGATGTCGACCCCGCGCTGGTCTACCACTACTTCGGTTCGAAGGAAGGCCTGCTGGACGCCGCGACCAACCCGCCGCAGAAGTGGCTGGACAACGTCGCCAAGGCGTGGGCTACGCCGATCGATCAGCTAGGCGCCGCGCTGATCACGCTGTTGCTGGCCAGCTGGGCCGATGACGAGGTCGGCCCGACGCTGCGCGCCATCCTGCAGACCGCCGCGCACGAACCGGCCACCCGGGAGAAGCTGCGCCGCGTCGTCGCGGGCAGCCTGATGGGTGTTGCCGAACTCGGCAGCGACGAACGCGACCGCCTGGTCCGCAGCGGGCTCGTCTCCTCACAGATGATGGGTTTCGCCCTGATGCGCTACGTCTGGAGGATCGAGCCGCTGGCATCGATGACCGACGACGAGGTGATCGGCGCGATCACGCCCAACCTGCAGCACTACGTCAGCGGCGATCTGAGCGCTTGACTGCTCGCCAGGCCCAGCGCTCAGACCCAATAGTTGTCGTGCGAGACGAACCACTGAGTGCGTTCGTCGTCGGTCATGTCGGCCAGTGCGCCGACGCCCTCGAAGTAGGCCTCGCGCGGCGCACCCGGCGCGAACAGAACCAGGACCGAAGTGGGTTCGTCGGCCTCGTTGCGGAAACCGTGGATGCCGCCCGGCGGGACGTAGAGGAAGTCACCTTGATGTCCGTCGGTCCACTCGGTCCCCTCGTAGAGCTTGATCGTCCCGGAGAGCACGAAGAAGGCCTCTGACATGGCGCGATGAAAGTGGGCCGCGGGCCCGCCGCCGGCCGGGCCGATGTCGACCCGGTACAGGCCGTAGTCGCCGTCGGTCGCCTGCTGGTTCGCCAGGTAGTGGTATTTGACGCTGGCAGTCTCGTAGTCCGGTGGGGCGTCGGCCCGTCTAAGCCAGGCGCTGACCTCTGGCTCGTCGGCGGTGTAGCGGGGCGGCGGATACGGCGGCACGACGAGGGACATGGTTCCAGATTGCCAGTTAGCATCGCGGGAGTGGCGGAGCCCGAGGACGTGCGTGTGGAACGGCTGCTGGACGCCCAGGGCAAGGCGGCGCAATTGTTCGACGAGATCGAACAGCGCGCCATGATCCGGCCCGGCGTGGCAGAGCGGGCGCTATCCGACGAGATTCGCGACCTGGCCGCGGAGATGTTCGGCGTGACCCGGCACTGGCACCGGCGCATCGTGCGAGCCGGCGAGAACACCTTGCAGCCCTTCAAGGAGCATCCGGCGGACCGGGTGATCGCCGATGACGACATCGCGTTCCTCGACCTGGGGCCCGTCTTCGAGGAATGGGAGGCCGACTTCGGGCGGACGTTTGTGCTGGGCGACGATCCTGCCAAAATGGCTGTCCGCGACGCACTTCCGCGGGTCTGGGCGGCCGGGCGCCACTACTTCGACGAGCACGCTTGCGTCACTGGCACCGAGTTGTTCGACTATGTCGTCGGCGCGGCCGGGGCCGAGGGGTTCGACTGGGGCAGTCCGATCGCCGGGCATTTGGTGGGCGAGTTTCCGCACAAGAAGATCGCCGGCGACGGCGCGCAGTGGTACATCACACCCGGTGCGGACGAGCCGATGCGGCGCACCGACGGCCGCGGGCGGCCGTGCCACTGGATCCTCGAGATCCATCTGGTCGACCGCCCGCGCGGTTTCGGCGGCTTCTACGAACAGCTGCTCGATCTGCCTTAGCTGCCCTAGTCGAAGGGGTAGACCACGCCGGTGAGCTCCTCGGAGACCGCCCACAACCGGCGCTGCACCTCGAGGTCATGCGACTTCTCGCTGGAGGACACGATCTTGGGGTGGCCGCGTTGCTCGCCGAGGCCGTCGGGGCCGTAGTACTGCCCGCCGAGCACGCCGGGGTCGGTCGCGGCACGCAGGGTCGGCAGCGCGCCCATATCGGCTCCCTGGAACAGTGGCTCGATCGCCGGCGCGATGCGCGCCAGCAGCGGAGGCAGGTGGCGGGTCAGCTCGGTGCGGGAGCCGCCGGGGTGCGCGGCCGCGGCGATCGTCGTCCCCTGGGGAGCCAGCCGTCGCTGCAGTTCATAGGTGAACAGCAGGTTGGCCAGCTTGGCCTGCCCGTAGGCGGCGACCCGGTTGTAGCTGCGCTCCCACTGCAGATCGTCGAAGTGAATGTCGCCGCGGATGCGGTGCCCGATGCTGCTGACCGTCACGACCCGGGACCCGGCGACCGGCAGCAGCCGATCCAGGAGCAGGCCGGTGAAGGCGAAATGGCCGAGGTGGTTGGTGCCGAACTGCAGCTCGAAGCCGTCTTTGGTGGTCGACTTCGGCGTCCACATCACGCCCGCGTTGTTGATCAGCAGGTCGATGCGGTCGTGTGCGGACCGCAGCTCGTCGGCCGCGGCCCGGATCGAGTCCAGCGACGTCAGGTCGAGCTCCTGCAGCGCGACATCGGCCTGCGAGCTGGTGGCCGCGATGCGTGCGGCGGCCTCCTTGCCTTTGTCGAGATTGCGCACCGCCAGCACGACGTGGGCGCCGTGGTCGGCGAGTGCGGCGGCGGTTTCGTAGCCCAGGCCGGTGTTGGCTCCGGTGATGACGGCGACGCGACCGGATTGGTCGGGAATGTCGGCGGCGGTCCATTTGGCCATGACGGGCTCCTTAAGAACTTGTAGAGTAAAACGGGGCGAGCGCTCCGGTTGTCTTCACAATACGGAACGATCGCCCCGCTTTGTCAACCGATGGGTGGTGAATAGATGGCGCAGCCCGAACGTCGGCTGCGTGCCGACGCGGCGCGCAATCGTGCGCGGGTGCTGGAGGTCGCCTACGACACTTTTGCGGCCGAGGGCTTGTCGGTGCCCATCGACGAGATCGCGCGTCGCGCCGGAGTCGGGGCCGGCACCGTCTACCGGCATTTCCCGACCAAGGAGGCGCTGTTTGCGGCGATCATCGAGGACCGCATGCAGCGATTGGTCGACGACGGGCGCGCCCTGCTGGAATCCGACGGGCCTGGCGACGCGCTCTTTGTCTACCTGCGCTCGATCGTGCTGCAGTGGGGCGCCGGGGATCGTGGCCTGGTCGACGCCCTGGCCGGGTTCGGCATCGACATCGCCACCGCGGCACCGGACGCCGAGGAAGCCTTCCTGGCGATCCTCGACGAGCTGCTGCGCGCCGCGCAGCGGGCGGGCACCGCGCGGCCGGACATCGGGGTGCGCGAAGTGAAGGCGATCATGGTCGGATGCCAGGCGATGGAGGCCTACAACTCGGAGTTGGCCGAGCGGGTTACCGACGTCGTCGTCGACGGTTTACGCGCTAGGCGATAGCGGCTGCCCCGTTCTTGCACTCGGCATAGGCGAGTGCTAAGAATGACACTGGCACTCGCAGTGGGTGAGTGCTAGGTCGGGACGGTGAGGCCCAGGCTGTCGTCGCTAGACGGCAACTTGAGCCGTCCGTCGCGGGCACTGCGCCCGGCCAGCGTAAGTAACCTGATGGCCCACCACGTGGCCATTGGGTGTCATCCCCAATCCGGAGGAATCACTTCGCAATGGCCAAGACAATTGCGTACGACGAAGAGGCCCGTCGCGGCCTCGAGCGGGGTCTGAACAGCCTCGCCGACGCGGTAAAGGTGACGTTGGGCCCCAAGGGTCGCAACGTCGTCCTGGAGAAGAAGTGGGGCGCTCCCACGATCACCAACGATGGTGTGTCCATCGCCAAGGAGATCGAGCTGGAGGACCCGTACGAGAAGATCGGCGCCGAGCTGGTCAAGGAAGTTGCCAAGAAGACCGACGACGTCGCCGGTGACGGCACGACGACGGCCACGGTGTTGGCTCAGGCGCTCGTCAAAGAGGGCCTGCGCAACGTCGCTGCCGGCGCCAACCCGCTGGGTCTCAAGCGCGGCATCGAGAAGGCGGTCGAGAAGATCACCGAGACCCTGCTGAAGTCGGCCAAGGACGTTGAGACCAAGGCGCAGATCGCTGCGACCGCGGGCATCTCCGCGGGCGACCAGTCGATCGGTGACCTGATCGCCGAGGCGATGGACAAGGTCGGCAACGAGGGCGTCATCACCGTCGAGGAGTCCAACACCTTCGGCCTGCAGCTCGAGCTCACCGAGGGCATGCGGTTCGACAAGGGCTACATCTCGGGCTACTTCGTCACCGACGCTGAGCGTCAGGAAGCGGTCCTGGAGGACCCCTACATCCTGCTGGTCAGCTCCAAGGTGTCGACCGTCAAGGACCTGCTTCCGCTGTTGGAGAAGGTCATCCAGGGCGGTAAGCCGCTGCTGATCATCGCCGAGGACGTCGAGGGCGAGGCACTGTCCACGCTGGTCGTCAACAAGATCCGCGGCACCTTCAAGTCGGTGGCGGTCAAGGCCCCCGGCTTCGGTGACCGTCGCAAGGCGATGCTGCAGGACATGGCCATCCTCACCGGTGGTCAGGTCGTCAGCGAAGAGGTCGGCCTCTCCCTGGAGACCGCCGACATCTCGCTGCTCGGTAAGGCCCGCAAGGTCGTGATCACCAAGGACGAGACCACCATCGTCGAGGGCGCCGGAGACTCCGACGCCATCGCCGGCCGGGTGGCCCAAATCCGCGCCGAGATCGAGAACAGCGACTCCGACTACGACCGTGAGAAGCTGCAGGAGCGCCTGGCCAAGCTGGCCGGCGGTGTTGCGGTGATCAAGGCCGGAGCTGCCACCGAGGTGGAGCTCAAGGAGCGCAAGCACCGTATCGAGGACGCGGTCCGCAACGCCAAGGCCGCCGTCGAGGAGGGCATCGTCGCCGGAGGTGGCGTGGCCCTGCTGCAGGCTGCACCGGCCCTAGAGGAGCTCAAGCTCAAGGGTGACGAGGCCACCGGTGCCAACATCGTCCGGGTGGCGCTCGAGGCTCCGCTGAAGCAGATCGCCTTCAACTCCGGGCTGGAGCCCGGCGTTGTCGCCGAGAAGGTCCGCAACTCGAAGGCTGGCACCGGCTTGAACGCCGCCACGGGTGAGTACGAGGACCTGCTGAAGGCCGGCGTTGCCGACCCGGTCAAGGTGACTCGTTCGGCGCTGCAGAACGCGGCGTCGATCGCGGGGCTGTTCCTGACCACCGAGGCTGTCGTTGCCGACAAGCCGGAGAAGTCAGCCGCACCGGTCGGCGACCCGACCGGCGGCATGGGCGGTATGGACTTCTAAGAAGTCGACTAGCGAAAAAGCCCGGTCCCCTGGAAACCCCAGCGGGCCGGGCTTTTTCCTTGTTCGACGGTCGGCCATTGTCCGGGCCTGGGTCGAGCGTCTTCGGCATTTTTGGGTAATTGATCTACTGAACATTCGAACAGTTGGGGACGAAGGGACCACGCAATGAGCAAATCGTTATGGCGCACACTTTTTGGAGCGATCCTCGGCTGCGTTCTGTGCGTCATGATCGCGCCGACCGCAGGTGCCGCGCCTGATCCCTGCTCCGCCAGCGGCGTCGCCGCCACCGCCAGCGGGGTACTCAACGCGGCAAGCGGATATCTCGACGGCCATCCCGACGCCAACAACGTCATCACTGCCGCGGTCAACCAATCGCCCGCCGACGCGAAGGCGTCCGTGCGCGGCTATTTCCTCAGTCATCCCGGTGAGGCATTGGAGCTGAAGGGCATCGCGCAACCGCTGCTCGACCTGCGCAGCCAATGCAACAATTCAATTTCTCCCGATCAGCTGGCGGCTTTGTTCAACGCGCTGTCCGGCTAGCCGCGACCGGTAGGTTAACCCCGTGGCTCTTCCGACTCCCGCACCCACCAGCACGGCCGTCGTCACCGGAGCATCGTCGGGCATCGGCGCCGCCATCGCCCGCGAGCTCGCTGATCGTGGACACGGCGTCACCCTCGTCGCGCGCCGCGAGGAGCGGCTGCGCGAGTTGGCAAACGAACTGGCGGGCTGCGGCTCGAAGGTAGAGGTGATCGGCTGCGACGTCGCGGATTCCGCCGCTCGCGCCGGCCTCTTCGACGAGATTGAGCGTCGCGGGCTGACGGCCGACATCCTGGTCAACAACGCCGGCATCGGCACCATCGGGTCGGTAACGACCACGTCGGTCGACGACGAGATCGCCCAGGCGCGGGTCAACGTCGAGGCCGTCATCGACCTGACCACGCGCGCCGTCCAGCAGATGGTGCCCCGCAAAAAAGGCGCGATTCTCAACGTCGGATCCACCGCGGGCTACCACCCGTTCCCCGGCCAAGTCGGCTACGCGGCCACCAAGGCGTTCGTGATCACCTACACCGAAGGCCTACGCGCCGAACTCGCCGGCAGCGGTGTCACCGTCGCGCTGCTCAACCCCGGGCCGGTGCGCACCGAATTCCTGAAGAACGCCGGCATGGACGAGCGGAAATTCGCCGACGCGTTCCCGAAGTTCATGTGGCTACCGGCAAGCGATGTCGCGCGCACCGGAGTCGACGCCCTCGACCGCGATCGCGGAACCGTGATCCCCGGGCTGCCGAGCCAAATCAACACCAAGCTGTTTCAGTTGATGCTGCGACGGCTGCTGCTGCCGCTACTGAAAAAGCAGCATCCGGGGCTTAGACGGCCCTAAGCAAAACTCAGCGAGCTGCGCCCGGCCAGCGCCGCATCCAGCCCTCCGCGGGAAGCGTCAGCGCGTTGCACAGCGTGCAGATCGTGCGATACCACCCGAGGGCCGTGAGCAATTCGATGCGCTGCTCGTCGTCGAGCTCGTCGCCCAGCGCCGCCCACGTCGCCTCCGACCACGAGCCGGTGCGCTCCAGCTCGTCCACCGCCTCGATCAGCGTCCGCTCGGCCGGGGCCCACCGCGGATCATCCGGGCCGCCGGTGACCAGCGCGTCGCACTCGTCGTCGCCGACACCGGCGATCGGCCCCCAGAACGCCGCCTGCCCGCCCCACTCGTACTCGCAACCCAGCAGCGCGCAGATGCGCAGAATCGCGATCGTTCGGGTCCTGGGCGGCAAAAGCGCTGCGATGTAGAGGGATTCACCGAGCTTGCGCAGCCGGCTGGCCAGCGCCGGATGGCGCTGCAGGCAGCGCACCAGAAGCAGCGGCTCATACGAGCGGTCCGGGTGGCCCCAGCTGTTGATGCTGGTGGCATCTTCTTCGCTCCACGGCGGGGCGAGCGGCGCGACGCGGCTCATCCGAACGACTGTACGGCGGCGGCCGCCCCGTTTCGTCAGGCGGGCAGCGAGAACACCACGCAGTCGTGCAGGCAGCCTTTGGCCGTGTCGGGGGAGTCGGGGTCGGCTTCGCGGTGCAGCAGGGCGCGGGTCGGCACCACGCCCAACCGGACTGCTTCCGAGCCGGACTCGGTGGTTTCGGCTTCACCGTCGACGATCAGCGAATAGCCGCCGGGCTCGGGCGGCGGCCACAGCAGCGTGACATCGCTGCGGTGAGCCAGGTTTTCGCGTGTGCGGCCACCGATGAGTCCGACGTCGACGACGGTGCGGCGCCCGTCCGGGCGCTCGGAAAGGTCGCGCAGCCGGGGTTCGACCGTCACGGTGTGCACGCGGTACCCGTCGTCGACGGTGATCAGGTACGCGAACGGGTAGTCGGGCAGGGCGGCGGCCAGGCGGTCGAGGTCCACCCTCTTCTTCGTGCGCATGATCTCGAGGATAGGCGTCTTACGCCCGGTGTCAGTCCGCCGAACCCGTCGGCATAGCGCCGGAGCCGAGATCGCTGAGCAGGCCCGAGCTTGGGATGCCCGAGTGGAAGCCCGTGCCCGCGGTCGGCGAGTTGAGCAGGCCGGCCTGGAAGTCCGCTGAGCTCATGCTGCCGCTTGTGACGGTGTGTGCGAAGCCGGTGCCGGGAGTGTCGGTGAGCCAGGATCCGACATGACCGCCGGTGTGATCGAGGTTGGCCAGTGCGCTGATGTGGTGCGCCAAGCTCCCGGTGCCGGTGTGGGGCCCGAAGGTCAGGTCGCCGTTGCCGAACTGCACACCGAGGTTCTGCATGACGTTCTGCCAGGGCGCCATCTGCTCGGCGGCCGCCGACGCGTCGGCGTGATAACCGGTCATCGCAGCGACGTCGGTCGCCCACATCTGTTCGTAGGCGGACTCGATGTCCATGATTGTCGGGGCGTTCTGTCCCAGGTGGTTCGATGAAGCCAACATTCGCACCAGGGCGCGGTTGGCCGAAACCACCGCCGGCTGCACCGTCGCCGACAGCGCCGTCTCGAAAGCGCCCGCGACCGCCGAGGCCTGGCTGGAGGTCGCCTCGGCCTGAGCCGCGGCCGCCTTGAGCCAGCTCACATACTGCGTCGCGACCGCGAGCATCGCTGTCGCCGAGGGGCCTTGCCACACTCCGCTGGCCAGGTCCGATGCCACGGAGAAAAACGAGGATGCTGACGTCGCCAGGTTCTCCGCAAGCCCATCCCAGGCTTCCGCGGCAGCATGCAGCGGCGCCGATCCAGGACCGGCGTAAAGGAGGGCCGAATTGATCTCTGGCGGCAACCACGCGTAATGTGGGCTCGTCACTGAACTAACTTAACCGGGACGGCCCCCTGTTCGTGGCGTTATGGGGTGGGTGCCGGCGCGGTTTGGCGCCCGCGGATCAGCTTGCCGGGACGCGCATCGGTCGGTTTGCCGTGTTCGGCGATCACTTCGCCGGACACAATTGTGGCCACATACCCGTCGGCGGTCTGGTCCAGTCGGCGTCCTCCGGCCGGCAAGTCATAGGTGATCACGGGCTTGTGCAGGCGCAGCCCGGCATGGTCGATGACGTTGAGATCGGCCTTGTATCCGACCGCGATACGGCCCCGATCGGCCAGCCCTGCGACGCGGGCCGGGACGGAGGTCAGCTCGCGGACGGCCTCGGGCACCGAGAAGCGTCCGGACGCCCGATCCCGGGCCCAGTGTGACAGGAAGAACGTCGAATAACTGGCGTCGCAGATCATCCCGTAGTGGGCACCGCCATCGCCAAGGCCAAGCACCACGTCGTCGCGGTGCAGCAGTTCGCCGACGGTGTTCAGCGAATTGCGTTCCATGTTGCTGCTGGCGACCAGCAGCATGGCACGGCCTTCGTCGTCGAGCAGCCGGTCGTAGGCCTCCTCCATCGGGTTCACCCCGCGGGCCCTGGCCCGGGCACCGATGCTGTCCACCGGGTCGGGCTCGTAGTTGGGGTTGTCGCCCAGCGGGAAGATCCAGTCCCACATCTGCGCGACGTAGAGGATCGGGTGTCCCTGGCCCGGCTTGTCGGCCAGGATGCGGGCGCGAATCTCCGGCTTGCGCATCTCGGCGACCCGCTCGGCCAGCGGCAGATGCGCGATCTCCTGATAGCTGGGGTAGAGCACGAACGGGTTGGCGGTGAGCTGCAGCCCGATGATCAACCCGATCGGGCGCGGCAGCAGCTGCGCGGTGATATCGCCGCCGGCCGCGTTGGCCTTCTCGACCATGTTGATAGCGTCGGGCCAGGTCGGGTCGCCGACGTTGGCGACGACCAGGGTGAAGGTGACAGGCAGGCCGACCTCCTCGGCGACGTCGAACACCGTCTGCAGCACCGGTTGGTAGCCGCCGGCCGGAATGTCGGGCACGAACTGCAGCAGCCCGCCGCCGCCGTCGACGACGCCCTTGGCGATCTCCTCGATCTCCTCACGGGCGGCCTCGTAACTCGGGATCGGCGAACCGCTTTCGGTCTTGTGGATGGTCAGCCGCGACGACGCGAAGCCCAGCGCCCCGACCTCCATGGCCTCCTTGGCCAGCGCCCGCATCTTCGCGAGGTCGTCGGCGGTGGCCGGTTCGCGATTGGCGCCGCGCTGCCCCATCACGTAGACCCGCAGCGGCGAATGCGGAAGGTAGGCGGCCACGTCGATGTCACGCCTGCCGGCTTCCAGCGCATTCAGGTATTCGGGGAAGGTCTCCCAGCTCCATGGCAGGCCGTCGGTCATTACGACGCCCGGGATGTCCTCGACCCCGGCCATCACGTCGACGAGCACGTCGTGGTCTTCCTGCCGGCACGGCGCGAACCCGACGCCGCAGTTGCCCATCACCACGGTGGTCACCCCGTGCGCCGAGGACGGCGTCAGGCGCTCCGACCAGATGGACTGGCCGTCGTAGTGCGTGTGCAGGTCGACGAAACCCGGCGTGATCAACAGGCCGGTGGCGTCGATCTCGCGTTCGGCGGTGTCGCCGTTGATGGCGCCGACAGCGGTAATGACTCCGCCGTGTACCCCGACGTCGCCGACATAGGGGTCGCCCCCCAAGCCGTCGACGATGGTGCCATTGCGAATGAGGAGGTCGTAGATCACCTAATCAATCTACGACCGTGCATCAAGTCGTGCCACGATGTTTTCGTGATCGACCACATAGGTATTAACTGCGCTGACTACCCGAAATCGCAGGCGTTCTACGACGCGGTGCTCGGTGTCCTGGGGTACTCCCGGCAGATGGATTTCGACGTGGCCGTCGGGTACGGCCGTGACGGCAATCCGGATTTCTGGATTGCCGACGGTGTCGGTAACGGTGCCGGCACGGGGCCCAACCGGGAGAACCACATCGCGTTCCATGCCGCCGACGAAAACGCCGTGCGCGCGTTCCACGAGACGGCGCTGCAGCTGGGCGCGGAATCGCTGCATGAGCCCAGGTTGTGGCCGGAATATCACCCCGGCTACTTCGGTGCATTCGTGCGCGATCCGGACGGCAACAACGTCGAAGCGGTCTATCACGGGGCCGGCCCGTAATGTCGCCGGTATGTCAGATACCGACGCCGCCGTCCACGAGTTGCTTCGCGACGCGTTCACCCGGTTGATCGAACACGTCGATGAGCTCACCGATGGCCTGACTGACGAGCTGTCCAACTACCGGCCGGCCCCGGACGCCAACACCATCGCCTGGCTGATCTGGCACAGTGCTCGGGTGCAGGACATCCAGCTGGCCGACGTGGCCGGTGTCGAGGAGGTCTGGACCCGCGACGGCTGGGTGGACCGCTTCGCGCTGGACCTGCCGCGCCGCGACACCGGCTACGGCCATGGCGCCGCCGAAGTGGCGAAGGTGCACGCCCCCGCCGACCTGCTGGCCGGCTACTACCACGCGGTGCACGCGTTCACCTGCGAGTACGTCGCCGGCGTGACGGCCGACGAGCTGGCCCGCGTGGTGGACACCAATTGGGATCCGCCGGTGACGGCCAGCGCCCGGATTGTCAGCATCATCGACGATTGCGCCCAGCACCTCGGGCAAGCGGCATACGTGCGGGGGATCGCGCCGTAGCTTGGCCCGTAGATTGGCCAGGTGCGATTCCTTGCGATCCTGCAGCTGTGGCTGATCACCACGGCTGCGCTGGCGCTGGCGGTTCCCTCGATGTGGGCGCAGTGCAATCTCGTCGACGAGAACGGCTACGTCGCGCTGGCTCGCAAGGCGGCGGCCGATCCCGCCCTGCAGTCGGCAATGGCAGGTGAACTCACCACCCGGACCATGGCGCTGATCGCCGAGCGTGGCGGCGGACACTATCCGCTCGACAGCTCGCAGGTGCACGACGCCGCCGCCGAGTTCACGGCCGGCCCCTCGTTCCCGCCGCTGTTCGCGACGGCCAATCGGGCGGCGCACCGCTGGCTGTTCGCCGACGTGGGGTCCGGCGATTCCTGGGCCATCGACGTGGCGCCGATGCTCAACGACAGCGCGTTTGCGCAGATCTTGAGCGAGCACAACGTAACGGTGCCGGCGACGCTGACCGTGCCGTTGACGGCTTCGGTGCCGCACGCGCTGCGGCAGGGGGAGCTGAGCCGAGTGGCCGCCTGGGGCAAGTGGGCGAGCCTGGGTGTGGCGGGCCTGTGCGGTGTGTGCGCGCTGCTGACGCTGCTCGCTGCCCGGCGCCGCGGTAAGGCGCTGACCAGTCTCGGTGTCTCGGCGCTGCTCGTCGGGGCGACCGGGTGGGTCGGCATCGAAGTCGCGGGCCGCTACCTCAACGAGGTGCTCAATCGCACCACCGGCGACATTCGCCAGATCGCCGACGTCATGGTGCGTAGCGTCGAGTCCGGCCTGCGGGACTGGCTTACCCTGACCTTGGCCGCCGGCGCGGCGCTGGTGGTATGCGGCGTGATTGTCGCGGTGCTGGGCAGCCTGGTGAAGAAGGTCTGAAGGGCCTAGCTCAGCGGCAAGGTCGCCAATATCGGCGAAGTCGGCTGCGGTGAGCCGGCGCCGGGTTCGACGGTAAAGGCCAGGGCCGTCGACTTTCCGAGGTTGGTCAGCGTCGCCGTCGTCGACGGCGAGACGGCCGTGGTGCCCATCGTCCCGGCCGAGGTCGGGCCCTTGGCATCGATCAACCACATCTGATAGACGGTGCCCGGAGTCGGCGGCGGCACGTTGTTCATCACCAGCACACCCGCGCCGCGGTCGCGCGAGAACACCACCGTGGCCGTCCCGTTGGCCAGTGGGCGCGAAACCGTCCGCACGTCGGGGGCCGCCATCACCTGCTCGGCAACCGACCGCGTCGGTGTCGGCCGCAACAGGGTCTGCACGCCGAATGCCGTCAGTCCCGCCACAATCGCCGCCGCTACCGATACCAATACCGTTGTGCGCCAACGTCGCTGGTGATTCGGCTGGTTCGAAGCGGTGATAGCCAGGACGGCCGCCCGCAGATGCGCCGGTGGTTCGGTGATCGTCGACGCCGAGACGACGGCCATCGTTTCGCGCACGGCGCGAACTTCCTCGGTGAAGGCCGCCGCGACGGACGGCGGCGCGCCCGCGATCTGCCGGTCGATATCGGCTCGCTCTTCGTCGGATACCGCATGCAAGGCGTACGGCGTGGCCAGCTCGAGCAGTTCGAAGTCGGTGGGTTCGGTCACGGCACGTCCAGGCAATTACGCAGGCCGCGCAATCCGTCGCGGATGCGCGATTTGATCGTCGACAGATTGGCGGCCAGCCGCTGCGACACCTCGGAATAGGTCAGCCCGCCGTAGTAGGCCAGCTCGATGCACTGCCGTTGCGCGTCGGTCAGCGAGCCTAGGCAGTCGGCCACCCGGCGCCGCTCGTCACCGGCGATGGCCGAGTCGGCGACCACGTCGGTGGCGGTCTCGACGTTGGATGCGCCGTAGCGCGATTCGCGGCGGCTGCCGGCCTGCTCGGAGCGCACCCGGTCGATGGCCCGGCGGTGCGCCATGGTCAGCAGCCAGGACAACGCCGACCCGCGCGCGGGGTCGTACTCCGACGCCGAGCGCCACACCTCGAGATAGATCTCCTGGGTGGTTTCCTCGCTGTAGCCGGCATCCCGCAAAACCCGGATCACCAGCCCGAATACCCGGCTCTTGGTGAGGTCGTAGACCGCCGCGAAAGCCTGGGTGTCTCCGCGCGCGACTTCACGCAGCAACACATCCAGGTCGCTGCTCAGCTGCGGCAGTCCGGTCATTGTCAGGTAGCCTATCGCTCGCCACCGGGCCGCATCGGCGACGGCTATCGACGTGCCGGTCGCGGTGGTCGTGGAAAGAAACACGCGGTCCTTTGCTGATATTCCGCAAAGCCGGGCCGGCCGGCCATCATTCTCTCGGTCAGCCGGGCGCCGGTCACGTTGACCAGGAAGTAGGTCATCAGCAGCGGCGAGCCGACCGTGGCCAACGGCCACCAGCCGTTGATGGTGATCAGCCACAGCCCCCACCACACGGTGGCGTCGCCGAAGTAGTTGGGGTGACGCGTCCACGCCCACAAGCCGCGATCCATCACCACGCCGCGATTGGCCGGGTCCGACTTGAACACCCGCAGCTGCCGGTCGCCGACGGCTTCGAAGGTGATACCCACCAGCCAGCCGGCCACGCCCAGCACCCCGACCGCTATCAGCGGTTTCGGCGTCGGCCCGGTCACCGCGGACAGCTGCAGCGGGAAGGCGACGAACCAGGTGATCAGCCCCTGCAGCAGAAAGACCTTGCGCAGCACCTGGCCTGGTGTGGAATCCCGGAGCATGACGGCGTATCGGGGATCCTCACCCTTGCCGGCGGTCTTGCGCTGGATGTGCCAACTCAGCCGCACACCCCAGATCGCCACCAGCATCAGCAGCAGCCAGCGCCGGGTCGGGTCGCCGTGGCCGAGCGCCGCGCCGACCGCGGCGATGGCGACAAACCCGATGCCCCACGCCACGTCGACGACGTTGTAGCGGCCGATGCGCCTGCCGATGACGAACGTGATCGAATGCACCACGGCGAGAACCACAACCGAGGCTCCGCACACCTGGGCCAAGTTCCAAGTGAAGCTCACGTTGCTCATCGGCACCCCTCGCGCGCGAACGTCCACTGGTAGACGTTCAGATAGCCCGACCGGAAGCCTGCCTCCGAATGCGCCAGGTACAGCTCCCACATCCGCTGAAACACATCGTCGAAGCCCAACTGCGCCAATCGTTCTCGCTGCTTGATGAACTGCTCGCGCCAGAGCCGCAGCGTCTCGGCGTAGTGCGGGCGTAGCGACGCCATGTCCACCGTGCGTAAATCCGTGCGGAGTTCGGTGATTGCGGAGATGGCCTGGGTGGACGGCAGCAGTCCGCCCGGGAAGATGTACTTCTGGATCCAGGTGTGCGTATTGCGGCTGGCCATCATCCGGCCGTGGGGCATCGTGATCGCCTGGATCGCCACCCGGCCGCCGGGCCCGACCAGCCGCTCGAGCGTGGTGAAATACCGTTGCCAGGCATGGAATCCCACCGCCTCGATCATCTCGACCGACACCACCGCGTCATAACACCCGTCGACGTCGCGGTAATCGCAGAGGTCGATCGTCACCCTGTCGGACAGCCCCGCCGCGGCAACCCGAAGCCGCGCCAGCTGCTGCTGTTCCACCGACAAGGTCACCGAGCGGATCTGGGCTCCGCGTGCGGCCGCGCGGATGCACAGCTCTCCCCAGCCGGTGCCGATTTCGAGAACCCGGCTGCCCTGACGCACTCCGGCGATGTCGAGCAGCCGATCGATCTTGCGCTCTTGCGCCGCAGCCAAATCCGATGACGACGCGGGCAGCCGGTCAAACACCGCGCAGGAATACGTCATGGTCTCGTCGAGAAATTCGGCGAACAGATCGTTGGACAGGTCGTAGTGCTCGGCGACGTTGCGCCGGGCGCGTTCTCCGCCTGCTCCCCACCAGCGCGGCCGGAAGGCCGGCGCGATCGGGCGTAGCCATTGCATCGGGCGCGGCACGAGATCGCTCACCGACGTGGCGAATACCGTCAACAAACCGGTGAGGTCGTCCGAGGACCATTCACCGGCCATGTAGGACTCGCCGAATCCGATCAGGCCGTAGCGTCCGATCCGGCGCGCCAGCGCTTCCGGTTGGTGGACAACAAGGGTCGGCACCGTCGGGTCGGCCGCCCCGACCACCGTGCCGTCGGGGTAAGTCACTCGCAGCGGTAGGCGAGCGGCCGCGCGGCGCAGCAGCCGGTCGGCGGCCACCGCCACCGTCGCGCTCAGCGGGCCGGACGGCACCTTGGCGATCGCCGGCCACCGCATGGAATCTATTGCGGCCGGAGGTATTCGGATTGTCGGTACGGTCATCGCGGCACCAACGGAACTCGACGTAACCACAGTTTGATCCCCTGAATTCGGATACGTACGGCCACCAGCAAGGGTGCCAGTGGCGAAATGATCTGCATGATCGCGACCTGCCGGTTGCTCGCCGGCCGCCGCTGTCCGCGCACGCTGGCCACGAACGCGGGCTGATGAGCACGACGCAGCTCCACGGTGATGTTGACCTCGCCGTCGGGCCGTGGTGCTCGCACCAGGTAGTAGCCGTCCACCGCATTGAAAGGTGAGACATAGAGCTTCTTCTCGGTAACCACTGGCAGATCTGCCGGCGGCAACAGGTAGGCGTGGCGCTCGCCGTAGGTGTTGTGTACTTCGGCGATCACATACCGCAGCCGGCCGTCACGGTCGTGGCACCAAAAGACGCTCAGCGGGTTGAACACGTACCCGAATACGCGAGCCTGCAGCAGGGCGGTGATGCGGCCCTCAGGAGCGGCCAGGCCGCGGTCGGCGAAGACGGCGCCAAGCCGGTCGCGCAGCGAGCCATGCTGCGGGCTGGCCAAGTGATCCGAGGCGCGGAAGCGAGCGAAGGGCCGCAGCCACCAGGGCAGTCGCGGCAGGTCGTCGACGTCGACATACCAGCTGTAGCTTCGGTATTCGAACGAATGGCGCACCGGAGCTTGCCGTGCATGGCTGATCGTGGTGCGGTAGATCGCGGGCGTCTGTGTCGCTGTCAGCATCGGGCCACCGCCTCGGCCCGGATCGCCGTCGGCCAGTCGGCGCCCAGGCGTCGTGCCGCGGCCAGGCCCGAGGCGGCGCCGTCCTCGTGAAAGCCCCAGCCGTGGTAGGCACCCGCGAATGCCACTCGATCGTCGTCCAGCGTCGGTAATAATGCCTGGGCCGCAACAGATTCCGGTGTGTACAAGGGATGGCTATAGGTCATTTCGGCGATCACCGACGCCGGGTTGACGCGGTCGTGGCCGCCCAGGGTCACCAGGTACCGGGTGTGGGTGTCCAGCCGCATCAGCCTGCTGACGTCATAGCTGACCACCACATGGTCGTTGCCGGGGGTAACCAGGTAATTCCATGATGCGCGGGCGCGGCGGCGCCGGGGCAGCACCGATTCGTCGGTGTGCAGCTGCGCCTGGTTGGTCGAGTACGGAATCGCTCCCAGCACCGCGCGCTCCCACGGGTTCGGATCGTCGAGCAGCAGCAGCGCCTGGTCGGGATGCACGGCGACGACGGCCGCGTCGAAAAACCGCGGCACGTTGTCGCCCGCCCGCAACCACACGCCATCGGGTACCCGCCGCAAGGAATGCACCGGGGTCCCGGTCGACACCTCGGCGAGCCGAGCGGCGACGGCCTGCACGTACTGCGCCGAGCCTCCCGTCACGGTGCGCCAGGTGGGAGAGCCGAAAACCGACAGCATGCCGTGATGGTCGAGGAAAACGAACAGGTAGCGGGCCGGGTAGCGCAGCGCGTCGTCGCTGGCGCACGACCACACCGCCGCCACCAGGGGGGTGATGAAGAAGTCGATGAAATACGACGAGAAGCGGTGCCGGTTCAGAAAGGCTTCCAGCGTCTCCTGGTCGTCGTGCGCGGTGTCCGAGCGCAGCAGCCGCGCCGCGGCGCGGTGGAAGCGGACGATCTCACCGAGCATCCGCAGATACCGCGGCCGCAGCGACTGCTTGCACGCGAATAAACCGCTAATGCCCAGAGCGCCGGCGTATTCGAGCCCGATGTCGTCGGCGCGCACCGACATCGACATCTCCGACGGCTGGGTGGCTACCCCGAGCTCGCGCAGCAGCCGGCACAGCGTCGGATAGGTGCGGTCGTTGTGCACCAGGAACGCCGAGTCGACGCCGATGAGATTCCCGTCCGGGCCGCCGTCGTGCACGAAATGGGTGTGGGCGTGGCCGCCGAGCCGCACCTCGGCTTCGTACAGGGTGACACGGTCACGGCCGGACAGCAGGTAAGCGGCGGTGAGGCCGGCCACCCCACTGCCGATGACCGCGACCGACCGCGCGTGTGACGAGTCCACAATCCCTATTCGGAACCACCGAGCTGGCGGATGGGAAGCGGCGTGCTTACCGAATGTCTAGCCGAAAGTGAACGAAAACACCTGCAAGCCCTTGCTGACTTGCATGTCGAGCTGATCGCGGTGCGCGCCGTTATCGGCCACGATCTGGTGCAGCGTGGGAGCACCGCCGATCTGCGTGGTGGTGGTTTGCCCATCGCGGGTCACGGTGATGGTTCCGGTGCCGCCGACGACGGCATACACGCTTTTGCCGGTGTAGTTCAGCCGGATGGCGGCGTCGTCGCTGTCGGCGGTGACGCCCTGGTCGTCCAGGGTCCACCGGCCGCGCAGGGCGAATTTGTCTGCTGCGACCTGCGCCGGGAAGTTGAATCCGGCCGTGCCCGCCTGGTAGCTGCCGTCGCCGCCATAAGTGGTGGCCTTGTCGGGTGCCAGGTAGGTCTCCGGTGTGAGGTTGGTCTTCGGGGTGGTGTCGGCCCCGTTCACCGGCGCCGGCAGCGCGACGTTCGGGTTGGCATCGACCAGCAGTTGGCGAATCAGCTTTTCGGTGCCGTCGTAGTCGCCTTCGCCGAATTTGGTGTGCCGCAGGGTTCCGTTCGCGTCGATCAGGTACTCGGCCGGCCAGTACATGTTGTTGAAGGCGTTCCAGGTCGCGTAGTCGTTGTCCAGCGCGATCGGGTAGTCGATGTGCAACCCGGCGGCGCCGCTGGCCACGTTGTCGGGGATCCGTTCGAAGGCGTACTCGGGGGTGTGCACCCCGATCACCACCAATCCGCTGTCGCGATAGCGGTTGTACCAATCGACGACGTGCGGAATGGCGCGCTGGCAGTTGATGCAGGAGTAGGCCCAGAAGTCGATCAGCACCACCTTGCCGCGCACCGACGCGGGGTCAAGCGGTTTGTTGTCCGGCGTGTTCAGCCAGCCGGTGATTCCGGTGATGCTTGGGGCCTGCCCGCACTGTTGCAGCTCGGTGGAACCGTCGGTGCAATTTGTCGCTAGACCGTTGCTGGTGTTGCCCTGATTCAGCTGCAGCACGCTGGCCGAGGCCGGCGGCTGCGTGTTGGCGGGGATCAGCGAATGCTGGATTTCCTTGGTGTCCAAGCGATTCTGCATTGCCGTGGTGTAGTCGGGCACGGCACGCTGCAGCATTGCGGGCAGGTTGAACACCAGCGCCACCGCCAGCACGATCATCATGACTCCGCCGGCGATCTGAATTTGGCGCTGCCGACGGCGGAACGCCGCAACGCGTTCGGCGACGTGCCGACCGGCCAGCGCGAAAGCCAACAGTGGTATTGCGTTGCCGAGCGCGAACGTCGCGGTCAAAATCAGCACGGGGGCGCCGAGTGAGGCCGTGCCGCCGGCGACCACGATCGCGGCGAGCACCGGTCCCGCGCACGGCACGTACAACGCGCCCAGCGTAAGACCCAGCCCGAAACCATCTGTGTTGCTACCGATTTGGCGCTGTGGAATGAATGCGAACGGCCGCTCGATCAAGTGCTGCAGTGGCGGGAAGATCAATCCCAATCCGATCAGGGCCAGCACCACCAGGGCGGCCCAGCGGATGGCGTCCTGGGGCAGATGCAACGCCGATAGCAGCGCGGACCCGATCAGGGTGGCCAGGCTGAAGCTGCACACCAGGCCCCCGATCACCATGTAGGGGCGTGTCGTAGCGCGCATGCTGCGCCTGCTGCGGTTCGTACCGCTGTCCATGCTGGACAGAAAAATCACCGGAAGCACGGGCAGGATGCATGGCGAGATGCCGGTGATCAGGCCACCGAGAAAGCCGATGAGCGCAATTGTCTGCATACGTTTTATTCGGATCGACGGCGATTACGGACGGGACATCGGGGGCTGCGTTTCTCCACGGTAACCGCATCGCACAAATCACATGATGTGCGTTATACAAATCACGTCATGTGCGTTATCCTCCGGGAGTGGCGCAACTAACATTCCAACGCGCCCGCACTGAGGAAAAAAAGCGCCAACGTGCGGAGGCCCTCGTGGAAGCCGCGCGCTCGCTGGCCATGGAGACGGGCGTCGCGTCGGTCACCCTGACCGCGGTCGCCAGCCGCGCCGGAATCCACTACTCGGCGGTGCGCCGCTACTTCACCTCGCACAAAGAAGTCCTGCTGCACCTGTCCGCCGAGGGCTGGGTGCGGTGGTCGAATACGGTGTCGGAGAAGCTGGCCGAGCCGGGCGCGAAGTCGCCCTCGCGCATCGCCGAGACACTGGCCGAAGCTCTGGCCGACGACCCGTTGTTCTGCGACCTGCTGGCCAACCTGCACCTGCACCTCGAACACGAGGTGGACGCCGAACGGGTCATCGAGGTCAGGCGGATCAGCACCGCGGCCACACTCTCGCTGGCCGATGCGATCGGCAGCTCGCTGCCCGAACTCGGACGGTCGGGCTCGCTCGACATCCTGCTGGCGGCCTACTCGCTGGCGGCCACGCTGTGGCAGGTGGCGAACCCGCCGGAGCACCTGACCGATGTCTATGCCGAGGAGCCGGAAGTGGTTCCGCCGGAGTGGAATCTGGACTTCGCATCCGCGCTTATCCGCCTGCTGACGGCCACCTGCGTCGGCCTCATCTCGAAATCCTCATGAACTCAGAAAGGAGGCCGCAACGCTGTGGCTTGGCGAACTGCAACCGGTGAAGGCGGTCCCGAACTCCAAGCTCCCGGGGCCGGATACCAAGCGCCGCAGCGACGCCCGGGTGAAGGAAGGCAGCCGAAGGGGGACTGCGTTGGCTAACGCGATCAAGAAACTGTGGGTCATCGCTAAGGTTCCACAGAGGCAAATTAATGTTGCGCCCGTGGTGAAGGACTTGAAGCGCCCATGACGACGACTGAGCCAAGGACCGAGCCGCTGAATAAGCAGGGCTCCGCCGACAGCGAGGGGAACGAGGTCGCCCCGCAGCGCGCTAAGAAAAAGGGGTTTCTTGGGCGTTTCTGGCTGGTGCTCACGATCGCAGCTGTCGTCGCGCTCTCAGGATTCGTGGTGTATCGGTTGCACGGCGTCTTTGGCGTTCACCGCGGTTCGTTCGGTGGCGGCACGTCGGGCGAGGTCCTCGACGAGTTCAACGCCAAGACGATCACGCTCGAGGTCTGGGGCCCACCGGGCAGCACGGCAACCATCAACTACCTCGACGAAAACTCCCATCCGCAGCAGGCCCTCAACGTGCCCTTGCCCTGGAGCAAAGTATTGAGTTCAACGAAGCCCGGCATTCCGGCAAACCTGGTGGCGCAAGGAGACGGCAGTTGGATTGCCTGCCAATTCGTCGTGAACAACCACGACGGGCACGGTGACGTCATCAAGACTCCGAATCGCTCAGATTCCAACCAAACCGTGGACGCCTTCGTCTACTGCCTGGACAAGTCCGCATGAGCGAACCAAGCGAGGCTCCGCCGCGCGTCGACCAGCCGCTGATCCCGCCGTTCCTGCCCCGGATGATCCACCGGCTGGCGCTGCCGATCGTCCTGGTGTGGTTGGGCATCGTATTCGTCACCAATACCGTGGCGCCGCAGCTGGAGGTTGTCGCCAAGACCCACTCGGTGTCGATGAGTCCGACTGACGCAGCATCCTTTCAGTCGATGATGCGGGTCGGATCGACGTTCAAAGAGTTCAACTCCGACAACTCGGCCATGATCTTGCTAGAGGGCGACAAGCCGCTCGGGGCCGAAGCGCACCGCTACTACGACGAGATCGTCAGGCGCATCGAGCAAGACAAGGTACATGTTCAGCACGTCCAGGATTTCTGGAGTGATCCGCTGACGGCGGCGGGTTCCCAGAGCCACGATCAAAAGGCCGCGTACGTCCAGGTTTACCTCGCCGGCAACATGGGCGGCGGGCTGGCGAACGAGTCTGCCGCGGCTCTCCGCAAGATCGTGGACTCGGTGCCCGCGCCGCCGGGAATCAAGGCATACGTCACCGGCGCGGGCCCGCTGTTCGCCGATCAGTCCCACGCGGGAGAGAAGGGCGTAGCGAAGGTCACCATGGTCACGTTCGCAGTGATTGTGGTGATGCTGCTGTTCGTATACCGGTCGGTGATCACCATGCTGATCATGCTGGCCATGGTGTTCATCGAGCTGGCAGCGGCCCGCGGCGTCGTCGCGACGCTCGGAAACTACGGCATCATGGGGCTGTCGACCTTCGCCAACAACATGCTGGTGCTTATGGCGATCGCCGCCGGGACGGATTACGCGATCTTCGTCGTCGGCCGCTATCACGAGGCCCGTGGTCTGGGCGAGACCCGCGAAAAAGCGTTCTACACCATGTTCCACAGCACCGCGCATGTCGTGCTGGGATCGGGCCTGACCATCGCCGGCGCGATGTACTGCCTGAGCTTCTGCCGGCTGCCGTACTTCCAGTCGCTGGGGGTGCCTTGTGCGGTCGGCATGCTGGTCGCGGTGTTCGCGGCTTTGACGCTGGGTCCGGCGGTACTGACGGTGGCTTCGTTCTTCAAGCTCATGGATCCGAAGCGGAAGCTGCAGACCCGGGGCTGGCGTCGCATGGGCACCGCGGTCGTCCGCTGGCCCGCACCGGTTCTCGCGGTGACCATCGCGGTCGCGTTGGTTGGTCTGCTCGCCCTGCCCGGTTACCAGACGGACTACGACAACCGCCACTTCCTGCCGGCGGACACCCCGGCCAATGTCGGTTATGCCGCCGCGGACCGCCACTTCGACCAGGCTCGGCTCAATCCTGAGCTGTTGATGATCGAGACCGATCACGACTTGCGTAACTCGGCCGATTTCCTGATCTTGGACAAGGTCGCCAAGGCGGTCTTCCACATCCCCGGTATCGGCCGGGTGCAGACCATCACCCGGCCGTTGGGCACGCCGCTCGACCACAGCACCCTCGGTTTTCAGATGGGTGCACAAGCCGCCGGGCGGATCCAGACCCAGCACTACCAAGAGGAGCAGGCGAACAATCTGCTCAAGCAAGCCGCCGAGCTGCGCAAGACGATGGCGACGCTACATGAGCAAATGCAGGTCACCCAGGATCTCAGCAACACGACGCACGAAACCACCAAGCTCACCAGAGAAACCGTGCGGATCACCGAGGCGTTGCGCGACGACATCGCCAATTTCGACGACTTCCTCCGGCCGATCCGCAGCTATTTCTACTGGGAGAAGCACTGTTACGACATCCCGGTCTGCTGGGCAATCCGGTCGGTCTTCAACGCGCTCGACGGCATCGACCGGGTGGCGGAGAACATCGTGAACCTGAGCGCGAACCTCGACAAGCTGGATCAGATCCAGCCCAAGCTGGTGGCGCTGATACCGCCGCAGATCGAGAGCCAGCAGCACAACCTCGACACCATCATGTCGAACTATGCGATCACACAGGGTCTTAACGAACAGGCGAAAGCGCAGTCCGACAACGCCACCGCGCAGGGCGATGCCTTCGACAAAGCGAAGAACGACGACACGTTCTACCTTCCGCCGGAGGCGTTCCAAAGCCCGGATTTCGCGCGAGGTCTCAAACAGTTCATCTCGCCGAACGGGCACGCCGTCCGGCTGATCATCTCCCATGAAGGCGACCCGGCGACTCCTGAAGGCATCAAGCACATCGAACCGATCAAGCAGGCCGTGCACGAGGCGATCAAGGGCACTCCCTGGGAGGGCGCCAAGGTCTACCTGGGTGGCACCGCCGCGACGTACAAGGACATGCACGACGGCTCCAACATCGACCTGATGATCGCCGGAATCGCGGCAGCCACTTTGATTTTCGTCATCATGCTGGTGATCACCAGAAGCGTCGTGGCGGCAGTCGTGATCGTTGGTACGGTGTTGCTGTCGCTGGGCGCCTCATTCGGGCTGTCCGTGCTCTTGTGGCAGTACATCCTGGGTATGAAGTTGCACTGGATGGTGCTGGCGATGGCGGTCATCCTGCTGCTGGCGGTCGGCTCGGACTACAACCTGCTGCTGATATCGCGGTTCAAAGAGGAAATCCACGCCGGACTCAAAACCGGGACGATCCGCGCGATGGCCGGTTCGGGCTCGGTGGTTACCTCCGCCGGTCTGGTGTTCGCCGCCACCATGGCCACGTTCATGTTCAGCCCGCTGCTGGTGATGGCTCAGGTAGGTACGACGATCGCGCTGGGTTTGTTGTTCGACACCTTGATCGTGCGGTCGTTCATGACACCGTCGCTGGCCACCTTGCTCGGGCGCTGGTTCTGGTGGCCGCAGCACGTGCGTCCACGGCCGGCCAGCACCATGCTGCGACCGTACGGACCGCGTCCCGCCGTGCGCCGGCTGATCCTCAACGACGTCGAGGAGCACCCGGCGGGCGGAGTGGTACAACCGCGCTGATCGCCATGCTGCCCGAGGAACCCGTATCGAACACGGTTCGCTGCCGCGCAACCGCACTACGGACGAGGGCAGTCACGCGCAAGACGTGACTCGATGATCGGCCGACCCCCACTAGGGGTCGAATACCTGAAGCGCTGGGCTAGCCCCAGTTCCAGACCGACATGTCGCCGGCCGGGTAGGTGCTGCAGGCGTCCGTGGCCTTGGCGACGACGCCCTTGTTGTTGAAGAAGACCTTCATGTGGTTGGGCCAGGCCACCCACAGCGGGTCGGAGACCGGCGCGTAGAAGTTCTCGGAGTAGCCCCGCCGGTCCTGCGGTGACAAGGAGTAGAACCAGTGCGCCTTGTCGATCGTCGCCTGCTGGACGTTCGGGTGGTTGTTGAAGTCGATCATGTACCGCTGGTAGTACACCGGGCTGGTGTCCCTGGTGGCGGCAAGAATCTGCTCGGCGTCACAGGTGGTGTTGATCATCCGGCGGGGGATAGGGAAATCCTCCGTGGAGTCCGCCACCGCGGTCGTCGGGACGGCCACAGCAGCCATACCCATTGCAAAGAAAACGGCGCCTGCACGCAGACACGAACTCACCCGAGACATAGTCGTAACGGTAGCACTTCCGATGGGATGCGGGCGAGTCTTGGTCGGCCTTCTAGTCCGTCTTACTAGCCGTCGCTATCAGGGACGATGATGTGCGAGGGATCGGGCCGCAGGTCAGCGGGAGCCTGGCTGTAGTCGCCGAACGGGCCGTCGCGTCGTTCCACCGCTGCCCGTACCCCCTGAGTTTGCGCGGTGTTGATGAAGTCCAGTGCATCGGGGGTATTGCGCATCAGACCATCCAGGATGCCGCCCAACGTCTGGGTGGAGGCCAGGCCCATGTTCTCGTAAGCCTGGTTGACGATCAGCTTCTGCGCCCGCAGCTGTGACAGCGGGATTTGCGCCAGCTCGCCGGCGATCTCGGCGACCCGCGCCTCGAGGCGTTCGAAGGGCACCGCCTCGTTGATCAGCTCGATCTCGGCGGCCTGGACGCCGGTCAGCGGCCGGCCGGTCAGCGAGTGCCACTTGGCCTTGGCCAGGCTGAGCCGGTAGAGCCACATGCCGGTCAGGTAGGCCCCCCACATCCGGCTGTACGGCGTACCAATCACCGCGTCTTCGCTGGCCACGATGATGTCGGCGCACAGCGCGTAGTCGCTCGCGCCGCCGACACACCAGCCGTGCACCTGCGAAATCACCGGCTTGGACGCTCGCCAGATGGCCATGAACTTCTGCGTCGGCCCGGTCTCGCGGGCGCTGACCATCGCGAAGTCCTTACCCGGATCCCACTTGCCGTCGGTCATCATGGTCTCGCCCCAGTGCTGGAACCCGCCGCCGAAGTCGTAGCCCGCGCAGAAGGCGCGTCCCGCGCCGCGCAGCACGATGACCTTGATGTCCTGGTCTCGTTCGGCCAGGCCGATCGCCGCCTCGATCTCGTCGGGCATCGGCGGGACGATCGTGTTGAGGTGCTCGGGGCGATTCAGCGTGATGGTGGCGACCGGGCCGGCGGATTTGTACAGCAGGGTCTCGAAGTCGGGCATACCCCCAGTGTGGGCTAGCGCTCCTCGACGGGCGGGTCCGGTACGCGATTCTCCGGAGTCGATGCGTAGATCTGGTCACCGATCTTCAAGTACGGCGTGGTGAAGTAGGCCGATCCCACGACGAGCGTGGTGAAGATCAACGTCGTGATGACGCCGTTCGGCCAGAGTTGCCCTGTCCCGAATGCAAAGAACACGATGCCCAGCGCCGAGGTTCCCCAGTAGAAGTACCGGGCTTTGCGGCGCTCGGAGATGAAGTGAAAGCGTGACTGCGCCCAGCCGGCCAGGATCAGGATCAACCCGGCTACGACCAATCCGAGTTCGATGATGTCGAGGATTTTCACGCTTGGCCTCCCAATGTCCGCCATAGGAACGAATAACTCAGTGCTGCCTTGAACGCGGCCTGCTCGTTGTCCGCCGCGCCGGCATGTCCGCCCTCGATGTTCTCGTACAACCAGACCTGATGGCCAGCGGCCTGCAGCGCCGCGACCATCTTGCGGGCGTGGCCGGGGTGCACCCGGTCGTCGCGGGTGGACGTGGTGAACAATACCTGCGGGTAGCGGCGCGTCGTCGAAATATTCTGGTATGGCGAGTATTTGGAGATGAAGTCCCAGTCGTCGGGGTTGTCGGGATCGCCGTACTCGGCGACCCACGACGCGCCGGCCAGCAACAGGTGATAGCGCTTCATGTCCAGCAGTGGCACGTCGCAGACCAGTGCGCCGAACTTCTCGGGGTACTTGGTCGCCATGATGCCCATCAGCAGCCCGCCGTTGCTGCCGCCCTGTGCACCCAGCTGCCCGACGGTGGTGATGCCCCGGTTCACCAAATCGTCTGCCACCGCGGCGAAATCCTCGTCGACCTTGTGCCGGCCCTCGCGCATCGCCTGGGTGTGCCAACTCGGTCCATATTCGCCGCCGCCGCGAATGTTGGCCATCGCGTAGGTGCCGCCCCGGGCCAGCCACAGCCGGCCCAGCACCCCGCTGTACCCGGGTGTCTTGGAGGACTCGAACCCGCCGTAGCCGCCCAGCAGGGTCGGGCCAGGCCCTTTAGTTGATTGCGATCGCACCACAAAGTACGGGATCTGGGTGCCGTCCTTCGACGGCACGAAATACTGCTTCACGTCCAGGTCTTCGGCATCGAAGAATGCCGGCGCCGACTTGATCTGCTCGAGCTGCCCGCAGCCCGTGCCGCGCAACAGCTGCGAGGGCATATCGAATCCGCTTGAATCCAAAAAGAATTCGTCGCCGGTGTCGTCGGCGGCAGCGATCACCGTATGGGTTGCCGGCGGGATGCCAGCGATTGCGGCGCGCTGCCAGCTGCCGGGCGTGACGATCTCGACCCGGCTGGCGACGTCGGCCAACGTGACGAGCAACAGCCGGTCGCGGATCCAGGCGCTCTGATGCAGGCAGGTGTGCTCGTCGGGTTCGAATACCACTCGCAAATCGGTTG
Organism: Mycobacterium montefiorense; assembly: GCF_003112775.1. Taxonomy (GTDB): domain Bacteria; phylum Actinomycetota; class Actinomycetes; order Mycobacteriales; family Mycobacteriaceae; genus Mycobacterium; species Mycobacterium montefiorense. The sequence continues at coordinate 162,018 of NZ_BFCH01000036.1, forward strand.
TCCCGGAGAGAAATTCGTCGTAGTCTGCAGCCAGCAGCGAGCCGGCGCGGTAGGTCGTGGTGCCTACTGTCCAATCGGTGCGTAGCTCGATCAGCAGCCACTCGCGGTGCACCGACACTCCCGCGTCGGTGGGCACGTCGATGCGAATCAATTCCGACCCGCGTACTTCGTAGGTCTCCGAATTCCAGAAGTCGAGGGACCGGCCCGCGAAGCTGCGCTCGAAGCCCGGCATCCGGTCGACATTCGCCGACGCACTGACGTCGGTCCGCGTCCCTTCGAAGATCGTCTCGGCCTCGCTTCGTGGTGTGCCGCGCCGCCACTGCTTGACGATCCGCGGATATCCGGATTCGGTGAGCGAGTCGGTGCCGAAGTCGGTGCCCACCAGCACGGTATCCGGGTCGGCCCAGCCGATTTGCGACTTGGCTTCCGGGAGTGCGAACCCGTCGGGAATGAATTCGCGTGTCAGCATGTCGAATTCGCGCACTATCACTGCGTCCGAGCCGCCGCGGGAAAGATTGACCAGCGCGCGAGTGAACTCCGGTTCGATGACTGTGGCGCCGGCCCACACCCACTTCTCGTCATCGGCACGCCCCAGGGCGTCGACGTCGATCAACACGTCCCATTCGGGGGAGTCGCTGCGGTAGCTGTCCAGCGTGGTGCGCCGCCACAAACCGCGTGGGTTGGCGCCGTCGCGCCAGAAGTTGTACAGGTACTCACCGCGGCGACGCACGTACGGGATGCGAGCGTCGGTGTCGAGGATCTCCAGCGCCTCGGCCCGCATCACGTCGAAATCACCATCGCCGAATTCCGCGATGGTCGGCTCGTTACGTGCGCGTACCCAATCCAGCGCGTTGGCGGCGGTGACGTCCTCGAGCCACAGGTACGGGTCGTCGGGTGATTGGTTGTCTGGGTCGGCAACCTTTGCTGTCATGGAAGCCATTGTGGCCCCAGCGGTAATGTGAGCCGTACAACAGGTGAAGCAGAACGGGAGTCGAGCAAATGACCGTCTTCGCGCGCCCGGGTTCCAGCGGGGCCCTGATGTCTTATGAATCGCGGTACGACAACTTCATCGGCGGCCAGTGGGTCGCCCCTGCCAAGGGTCTCTACTTCGAGAACCCGACACCGGTCACGGGCCAAACGTTTTGCGAAGTGGCGCGATCCGACGAGGCCGATGTCGACAAGGCGCTCGACGCCGCGCATGCTGCCGCCCCGGCGTGGGGGAAAGCCTCCCCGGCTCAACGGGCCGCGGTGCTGAACAAGATCGCCGATCGCATCGAGGCCAATCGGGATGCGTTGGCGGTGGCCGAGGTCTGGGACAACGGCAAGCCGATCCGCGAGACACTGGCCGCCGACATCCCGCTGGCCGCCGATCATTTCCGGTATTTCGCCGCGGCGATCCGCGCCCAGGAAGGGTCGCTGTCGCAGATCGACAAGGACACCGTCGCCTATCACTTCCACGAGCCGCTCGGGGTCGTCGGGCAGATCATCCCGTGGAACTTCCCGATCCTGATGGGCGCATGGAAGCTGGCGCCGGCGCTGGCCGCCGGCAACACGGTGGTGCTCAAGCCCGCCGAGCAGACGCCGGCGTCCATCCTCTATCTGATGTCGCTGATCGGCGACGTGATCCCGCCGGGCGTGGTCAATGTCGTCAACGGATTCGGCGTTGAGGCCGGCAAGCCGCTGGCCTCCAGCGACCGGATCAACAAGGTCTCATTCACCGGGGAGACCAGCACGGGCCGGCTGATCATGCAGTACGCATCGCAGAACCTGATCCCGGTCACGCTGGAGCTCGGCGGCAAGAGCCCCAACATCTTCTTCTCCGACGTGATGGCTGCCAATGACAAGTTCCAGGACAAGGCCCTGGAGGGCTTCACGATGTTCGCCCTCAACCAGGGCGAGGTGTGCACCTGCCCGTCGCGCAGCCTGATCCAGTCCGACATCCATGACGAGTTCCTGGAGCTGGCCGCGATCCGGACCAAGGCGGTCCGGCAAGGCGACCCACTGGACACCGAGACCATGATCGGTTCGCAGGCCTCCAACGATCAGCTGGAAAAGATCTTGTCCTACATCGAGATCGGCAAGGGTGAGGGTGCCAAGGTCATCACCGGTGGTGAGCGGTCCGAGCTCGGTGGTGACCTGTCCGGCGGCTACTACGTGCAGCCGACGATCTTTTCCGGCAACAACAAGATGCGCGTCTTCCAGGAGGAGATCTTCGGGCCGGTCGTGACGGTGACGTCGTTCACCGACTTCAACGACGCGATGGGCATCGCCAACGACACCCTCTACGGTCTGGGCGCCGGGGTGTGGAGCCGCGACGGCAACACCGCCTACCGCGCCGGTCGCGAGATCAAGGCCGGACGGGTGTGGGTGAACTGCTACCACATGTACCCGCCGCACTCGGCGTTCGGCGGCTACAAGCAATCCGGGTTCGGCCGCGAAACCCACAAGATGGCGCTCGACCACTACCAGCAGACCAAGAACCTGTTGGTGTCCTACGCCGACAAGGCGCAGGGCTTCTTCTAATGAGTGGCCGGGCGGCGCTAGCAGGTGCGGTCATCACGGTTGCCGCCGCCGAACTGCTGGTTCGGCTGCAGGACCGCCACGGCCCGGTGATGTTCCACCAGTCCGGCGGCTGCTGCGACGGGTCGTCGCCGATGTGCTATCCACGCGGCGACTTCCTGGTCGGCGATCGTGACGTGCTGCTCGGACTTCTGGACGTGGGGGCCGAGGGTGTCGCGGTGTGGATCTCGGGCCCGCAGTACCAGGCCTGGAAACATACCCAGCTGATCATCGACGTGGTTCCCGGCCGCGGTGGCGGATTCAGCCTGGAAGCGCCCGAAGGCGTGCGGTTTCTCAGTCGCGGCCGCGTCTTCACCGATGAGGAAAAAGCGCAGCTAGAGGCCGCGGCGGTGATTACCGGCGCCGCCTACGAAGCTGGCGAGCGCCCGCCGATTCCGGGGCCCGGTCCTTGACCAGGCCGCGCCGGGAACGTGCCCGCCCAGCACGGGATAACCGCAGTAATGTCGATGAGGTGATCCCGCTACCCCGGCCCTGGCTACTGGCCAGCGCGATGCTGATCGGCACCGCGGTCGGGTTGTTGGCGGGGGTGGCGCTGACCGTGGTGGTGCACACCCGGGTCCGCCCTGACATCGTCATCGCACTGGTTGTCGGGCTGCCCAGCGTGATCGGGCTGCTGACGATTCTGTTCTCCGGTCGTCGTTGGGTCACGATGCTGGGCGCGTTCATTCTCGCCATGTCGCCCGGATGGTTCGGCGTACTCGTCGGCATCGAGGTGACCGCAGGTGGCTGACGACCGTGCGTCGAACCCGGGAACCGAGCCGTTCGTTCCGGACTTCAAGGACACCGGCACGCAAGGATTCGTCCCGGACTTCGGCGACACCGGTGAGCACTCGGTGCCGTTCGTGCCGAACTTCGACGACACCGGCTCGCAGCCGATACCCGCCGCTGCGCGTAAGCCGGGGACGTCGGTGGCCAAGGGTGCGACCGAGACTCCTTCTGCCGCTTCCGAACCGGATTCCCACGCCGAGCCGGCCGGACCGGTGCAGTCGGTCACGGTGCCCGGCCGCTACCAGTACCTGAAGTGGTGGAAGTTGGTGCTGGTGATCTTCGGCGTGTGGGCCGCGACTGCCGAGGTCGGGCTGAGCCTCTTCTACTGGTGGTACCACACGATCGACAAGGCGCCGGCCGTGTTCATGGTGCTGGTCTACGTCGTTGCGTGCACCGTCGGCGGTGTGATGCTGGCGATGGTGCAGGGCAGGCCGCTCATCGCGGCGCTATCCATCGCGGTGATGTCGGGACCGTTTGCCTCCGTCGTCGCCGCGGCACCCCTGTACGGCTATTACTACTGCGCCCGCACCAGCCATTGTCTGATCGGCGTCATCCCGTATTGACCCATTAGGGTGGGTGCCGTGACTTCTCACTATGACGTCGTTGTCCTTGGAGCTGGTCCCGGCGGATATGTGGCAGCGATTCGCGCCGCGCAGCTGGGCCTGAACACCGCAGTCGTCGAGTCGAAGTACTGGGGTGGAGTCTGCCTCAACGTCGGCTGCATCCCGTCCAAGGCGCTGCTTCGCAACGCAGAACTCGTGCACATCTTCACCAAAGAGGCCAAGACGTTTGGTATCAGCGGCGAGGCTTCGTTCGATTACGGGGTCGCGTTCGACCGCAGCCGCAAAGTAGCCGAGGGCCGCGTCGCCGGCGTGCACTTCCTGATGAAGAAGAACAAGATCACCGAGATCCACGGATACGGCCGATTCACCGACCCGCACACGCTCGCGGTCGAGCTCAATGACGGTGGCAGCGAAACGGTCACGTTCGACAACGTCATCATCGCCACCGGCAGCAGCACCCGCCTGGTTCCCGGTACCTCGCTGTCGGAGAACGTGGTCACCTACGAGGAACTGATCCTGTCCCGGGAACTGCCCGAGTCGATCATCATCGCCGGTTGCGGGGCGATCGGCATGGAGTTCGGCTACGTGCTGAAGAACTACGGCGTCGACGTGACTGTCGTCGAGTTCCTGGCGCGTGCGCTGCCCAACGAGGACGCCGAGGTATCCAAGGAGGTCGAGAAGCAGTTCAAGAAACTCGGCGTCAAGATCCTCACCGGAACGAAGGTCGAGTCCATCACCGACGATGGGTCCGTGGTCCGGGTGGCGATCAGCAAGGACGGTAAGTCAGAGGAGCTAAAGGCCGAGAAAGTCTTGCAGGCCATCGGTTTTGCGCCCAACATCGACGGGTTCGGATTGAACAAGGCCGGGGTCGCGCTGACCGACCGCGGGGCCATCGGGATCACCGACTACATGCGCACCAACGTCGAGCACATCTACGCGATCGGCGACGTCACCGGAAAGCTGCAGCTGGCCCACGTCGCGGAGGCGCAAGGTGTGGTGGCAGCCGAAACCATTGCCGGCGCAGAGACTTTGGCGCTCGGCGACTACCGGATGCTGCCGCGTGCGACGTTCTGCCAGCCGAACGTCGCCAGCTTCGGGTTGACCGAGGAGCAGGCCCGGGAGGAAGGCTACGACGTGGTGGTGGCCAAATTTCCGTTCACGGCCAACGCGAAAGCACATGGTGTGGGTGACCCCAGCGGCTTCGTGAAACTGATCGCCGACGCTAAATACGGCGAATTGATCGGCGGACACCTGGTCGGTCATGACGTGTCCGAGCTGCTGCCCGAGCTCACCCTGGCGCAGAAATGGGACCTGACGGCGAACGAGCTGGCCCGCAACGTGCACACCCACCCGACCATGTCCGAGGCGCTGCAGGAGTGCTTCCACGGCCTGACCGGCCACATGATCAACTTCTGAGTCGGGCGATGATTCGCGGCGAAAGCATAATCGGTGCCATCGGCGGGGCGGCCGCCGGTTATGTGCTGTGGCTGATCGCCATTTCGTTCGCGGGCGACAATGCGACGGTGGGCAACTGGGGTCCACTGGTGTTGCTGGGGTCGGCGGTGCTGGGAGTCGTCGCCGCGCTCTGGGGTTGGCGAATGCGCCGGCGCCGCAAGTATCTGTGGGCCGCGTTTGCGTTCGACCTACCGATATTGCCGGTGCTTCTGACGCTGGCCGTGCTCGCCGACGTCTACGCCTGAGGCGTTACCTCGGGTTGTCTAACTCGATGTTCAGCGCGGTTATCGTCGCGGCTAGCCCGTCGTATTGCGTTGCGAGCAAGCAAAATTCGATGAGCCGACGGCGGTCGAGATGCAACGCCAGTTGCTGCCAGGTGTCTTCGCTGATGGACCGGTTCTTGATCAGCTCGTCGGTCGCGTTCAGCAGCGCCTGTTGGCGGGCGCTGAGTATCACTTTGGGGCCGTCGCCGTCCGGAACTTCGGGCCAGGCGAATATCGTCTCCTGCACGTGAGCGTCCAGACCGTATTGGCGTCCCATCCGCCGATGGTGTTGCAGCTCGTATTCGCTCGAGCGCAGATGCGCGACGCGCAGGATCACCAATTCGGTGTCCACACGCGGTAATCGGCCGCGCAGCAGCCGCCCGCCGTAAACCGACCACGCCCAGAACAGCCCTTGGCGCTGGCCGAGCGTGGTGAACAGATGCATCTCCGGCGCGGAGACCGTGCGTGCGGCCGCCTTCGCGAGCACCCAGTTGATCGGCCCGAGCCGGCGCAGTTTGGTGGTGGACGGGATGCGGGCGATGTGGCCGTCCTGTGTGTCACTCATGGCTGCTTCACCAAGTATGGAGAAACCGTGCTGCGGTGCTCGTCGAGATCGAGTGCGCGGCCCAGAGCGGGGAAGGCTCGCTGTGGACAGTTATCGCGTTCGCAGACACGGCAACCCGCGCCGATGGGTGTGGCAACGTCTCCCGACAAGTCGAGTCCTTCCGAGTAGACCAGCCGGTGCGCGTGCCGCAGCTCGCAGCCCAGCCCGATCGCGAAGGTTTTACCTGGCTGACCATACCGGGCAGCGCGGCGCTCAACGGTGCGGGCCACCCACATGTAGTTGCGTCCGTCGGGCATCTGGGCAATCTGTACCAAGATATTGCCCGGGTTGGCAAACGTCTCGTACACGTTCCACAGCGGGCAGGTCCCGCCGCTAGAGGAGAAGTGAAAACCTGTGGCGGACTGACGTTTCGACATATTGCCGGCGCGATCCACCCGGACGAACGAGAACGGCACACCGCGCATCGACGGTCGCTGCATCGTCGAGAGTCGGTGTGCGATGGTTTCGTAGCTCACCGAGTAGAACGCCGACAGCCGCTCGACGTCGTAGCGGAAGTTCTCGGTGACGTCGTGGAATTGGCGGTAGGGCAGCACCGCCGCGGCGGCGAAGTAATTGGCCAGTCCGAGCCGGGCCAGCGTGTGGGATTCCTCGCTGGTGAATTTGCCCTCGGACACCATGCTGTCGATCAGGTCACCGAACTCCAGGTAGGCCAATTCGGCGGCCATCTTGAAGACCTGCTGTCCCAGCGAGAGGTGATTGCTCATCTCCAGCGTCTTGGTCTTCGGCTCGAAGCGGTGCAGCACCGTGTCACCGAGGTCGATGCGCCTATTGATGTGTACGCCGTGCACCTCGGTGAGCCGACGCGTCAGTTCGCGGGCCAGGTCGCCGTGGTTCAGCCGGGTATGGACCGTGAGGTCCTCGGCCGCGGTGTCCAGCTCGTGCAGGTAGTTCTGCCGCTGGTAGAAGTAGTCGCGCACCTCTTCGTGCGGCATGGTGATCGATCCGCTGCCACTGCCGTCGGAGTAGCGCTCCTCGGTGGCGGCCGCCAGCTGCGCGGTGGTGAGGCGGTAGCGCCGGTGCAGGTTGACCACCGCGCGGGCCAGGGCGGGATGGGTGTTGACCATCTCGGCGACCTCGGGCGGATCGATGTTGATGTCCAGATCGCGATCCATGGTCACCTCGCGCAGCTCGGCGACCAGGCGGGTGTCGTCATGGGAGGCGAAGAAGGTCGCGTCCACACCGAACACCTCGGTGATCCGCAGCAGCACGGCCACCGTCAGCGGGCGAACGTCGTGCTCGATCTGGTTGAGGTAGCTCGGCGAGATCTCGAGCAGCTGGGCCAGCGCGGCCTGAGAGAACCCGCGTTCGTTGCGCAGCTGCCGAACCCGTGAGCCGACGAACGTTTTCGACATTTAACGCAGTCTACCTGCATTGCGAAGGAAGGGTTCGCAGACTTGGCAGCCGACAGCCGACGTCGCCAGGTTTGGTGTTTGTCTGCCGTCGTTGGCATGATTCGCATCGGGTCCTCGGGTACACCCCGGGGTAACTGACGCACGTTAATTGGGGAGCGAAGTCGTGAGCCTGGATAAATCAATGATGCCGGTGCCCGACGGTCACCCCGACGTGTTCGACCGCGAATGGCCGCTTCGGGTTGGCGACATCGACCGCACCGGCCGGTTGCGGTTGGACGCCGCGTGCCGGCACATCCAGGATGTCGGGCAGGACCAGCTGCGCGAGATGGGCTTTGAGGAGACCCATCCGCTGTGGATCGTCCGGCGGACAATGCTCGACCTGATCCGCCCCATCGAGTTCCAGGACATGCTGCGGTGTCGCCGCTGGTGTTCGGGCACGTCGAACCGGTGGTGTGAGATGCGAGTTCGGGTCGACGGACGCAAGGGCGGCCTGATCGAATCCGAGGCCTTCTGGATCAACATCAACCGGGAAACTCAGATGCCGTCGCGCATCTCCGACGACTTCCTGGAGGGCCTTCACAAGACCACGTCCGTCGATCGGCTGCGGTGGAAGGGCTATCTGAAGCCCGGCAGTCGCGACGATGCGACGGAGATCCACGAGTTCCCGCTGCGCGTCACCGACATCGACCTGTTCGACCACATGAACAACTCCGTTTATTGGAGCGTCATCGAGGACTATCTCGCGTCGCACCTGGAATTGATGCGGGCACCGCTGCGCATCACCATCGAGCACGAGGCTCCGGTGGGGCTGGGCGACAAGCTGGAGATCATCTCGCACGTCCATCCCGCCGGATCGACCGAGCAATTCGGTGCCGGACTGTCCGATCGCCCTGTTACAACGCTCACATATGCGGTCGGGGACGAGACAAAAGCGGTCGCTTCGCTCTTCAATCTTTAACCGGACAAGCGTCCCGTTAAATTAGCCGTGACCTGCGGATTTTAGTTACTGGCGGGTAGTTTCTGGAACGGTTCAGTTGCCGTTCACCTTCGCAGAATTTGCAAAATCGCGGCTCGGTCGTGGCCGAAATTGGCAATCAAAATGGGTGGACCAGCATTAACAGGCTGTGCGATCGTCGTGTTAACACACGAGTGAAGCTGTTATCGAACGCTGGTACGGCTTAACAAATTTTGACTGTTAAGGAGTAGCCCAAATGTCTGTTGTTGGCACCCCGAAGAGCGCCGAGCAGATCCAGCATGACTGGGACACCAACCCGCGCTGGAAGGACACCAGCCGCACCTACACCGCCCAGGATGTGGTGGCCCTGCAGGGCAGCGTCGTCGAGGAGAACACGCTGGCCCGTCGCGGTGCCGAGGTGCTGTGGGAGCAGCTGCACGACCTGGAGTACATCAACGCCCTGGGTGCCCTGACCGGCAACATGGCCGTGCAGCAGGTGCGCGCCGGCCTGAAGGCGATCTACCTGTCCGGTTGGCAGGTCGCCGGCGACGCGAACCTGTCCGGCCACACCTACCCGGATCAGAGCCTGTACCCGGCGAACTCGGTGCCGCAGGTCATCCGTCGCATCAACAACGCGCTGCTGCGCGCCGACGAGATCGCCAAGGTCGAGGGTGACCGATCGGTGGAGAACTGGCTGGCACCGATCGTCGCTGACGGTGAGGCCGGCTTCGGTGGCGCTCTCAATGTGTACGAGCTTCAGAAGGCGATGATCGCCGCAGGCGTCGCGGGGTCGCACTGGGAAGATCAGCTGGCTTCGGAGAAGAAATGCGGCCACCTCGGTGGCAAGGTGCTGATCCCGACCCAGCAGCACATCCGCACCCTGACCTCGGCGCGTCTGGCCGCCGACGTCGCCGGTGTGCCGACGGTCGTGATCGCTCGCACCGATGCCGAGGCGGCCACCTTGATCACCTCGGACGTCGACGGGCGCGACCAGCCGTTCATCACCGGTGAGCGGACCAAGGAAGGCTTCTACCGCGTCCGCAACGGCCTCGAGCCCTGCATCGCGCGGGCCAAGGCCTACGCGCCGTACTCCGACCTGATCTGGATGGAGACCGGGACTCCGGACCTCGAGCTCGCGGCCAAGTTCGCCGAGGGTGTCAAGTCCGAGTTCCCCGACCAGATGCTGGCCTACAACTGCTCGCCTTCCTTCAACTGGCGCAAGCACCTGGACGACTCCACCATCGCGAAGTTCCAAAAAGAGCTTGGCGCAATGGGATTCAAGTTCCAGTTCATCACGCTGGCCGGCTTCCACGCGCTGAACTACTCGATGTTCGATCTGGCCTACGGCTACGCCCGCAACCAGATGAGCGCCTACGTCGAGCTGCAGGAGCGCGAGTTCGCCGCCGAAGAGCGCGGCTACACCGCGACCAAGCACCAGCGCGAGGTCGGTGCCGGTTACTTCGACCGCATCGCCACCACGGTCGACCCGACGTCGTCGACCACCGCGCTGGCCGGTTCCACCGAAGAGGGTCAGTTTCACTGAGGACGAGCGGGCTTTGGCCGCGAGGACGAAGTGAAACCGACGGCCGAAGTCACTGAGCTAAGCTGCGCAACTCGCGGCTGAAGTAGCATAGGCCCCGCCCAGCGATCCTGGGCGGGGCCTATTGCGGTGCAAGACACTACGAGTGGAGAGAAACGCAGTGAGCGACAAAGGGATTCAGCGGGTTGGGGTCGTCGGAGCCGGCCAGATGGGGTCCGGAATCGCCGAAGTTTCGGTCCGCGCCGGTGTCGCCGTCACGGTGTACGAGTCCACCGAAGCACTGATCACGGCAGGCCGCAACCGCATCGTGAAGTCGCTGGAGCGCGGCGTCAGCGCGGGCAAAGTCACCGAGCGCGAGCGCGACCGCGCTCTGAGCCAGCTCACCTTCACCACCGATCTGAAGGACCTCGCCGACCGCCAGCTGGTGATCGAGGCGATTATCGAGGACGCCGCCGTCAAGGCTGAAGTCTTCGCGAAACTCGACGAGGTAATCACCGATCCCGACGCGGTGCTCGCGTCGAACACTTCGAGCATTCCGATCATGAAGATCGCGGCGGCCACCAAGAACCCCCAGCGGGTGTTGGGTCTGCACTTCTTCAACCCGGTGCCGGTGCTGCCGCTGGTCGAATTGGTCAGCACGCTGGTCACCGACGAAGCCGCCGCCGCTCGTACCGAAGAGTTTGCCGGCGCGGTGCTGGGCAAGCAGGTGGTGCGCTGTTCCGACCGATCCGGATTCGTGGTGAATGCCCTTCTGGTGCCCTATCTGCTGTCCGCCATCCGGATGGTGGAGGCGGGATTCGCCACCGTCGAGGATGTGGACAAGGCGGTCGTCGCCGGCCTGTCGCACCCGATGGGTCCGCTGCGGCTGTCAGATCTTGTTGGCTTGGACACACTGAAACTGATCGCCGACAAGCTGTTCGAGGAGTTCAAGGAACCGCACTTCGGTCCGCCGCCGCTGCTGCTGCGAATGGTCGAGGCGGGCATGCTGGGCAAAAAGTCGGGTCAGGGCTTCTACGCGTACTGAACCGCCTCGCATATTTCTGCACCGACCTGCGCATTGTCGTTGTGAGAAGCATGTGAGCACGTCGGGTATCATTTTTGGCGGTCACCAAAGCGAGAGGTAATTATTTAGCATGACGCAGCTCAGGCCGTATTACGAAGAGTCGCAGTCCATCTACGACGTCTCGGACGAGTTTTTCGCATTGTTCCTGGACCCGACGATGGGTTACACGTGCGCTTACTTCGAGCGTGACGACATGACGCTGGAAGAGGCGCAGAACGCGAAGTTCGACTTGGCGCTGGGCAAGCTGAACCTTGAGCCCGGCATGACGTTGCTCGACATCGGTTGCGGCTGGGGCGGCGCGCTGCAACGGGCGGTTGAGAAGTTCGACGTTAACGTCATCGGAATCACGCTGAGCCGCAATCAGTTCGAGTACAGCAAGGCCAGGCTGGCCAAGGTTCCTACCGAACGCACCGTCGAGGTGCGCCTGCAGGGCTGGGAAGAATTCGAGGACCGGGTCGACCGGATCGTCACCATCGGCGCCTTCGAAGCCTTCAAGTCGGAGCGTTACCCCGCGTTCTTCGACCGTGCCTACAACGTTCTTCCCAACGGCGGCAGGATGCTGCTGCACACAATTCTGGCGCAGACTCAGAAGTCGATGTTCGAAAAGGGCATCAAATTGACGATGAACGATATCCGTTTCGCGAAGTTCATCGGCGACGTGATTTTCCCGGGTGGGCAGTTGCCGGCCGTGGAGGACCTGTTGCAGCTTGCGCCGGACGCCGGATTCACGGTCGAGAAGGTGCAATTGCTGCAGCCGCATTACGCCCGGACGCTGAACATGTGGGCCGCCAACCTCGAGGCCAACAAGGACAAGGCGATCGAGATCCAGTCCGAAGACATCTACGACCGCTATATGCATTACCTCACGGGCTGCGAGAACTTCTTCAACAAGGGCATCACCGACGTCGACCAGTTCACGCTGGAAAAGTAAACGAAAGCGGGCCGGGACAAACAGCCCGGCCCGCCCTTTCTGCTGGGGTCTACTTGACGCAGGTGAATTGGTCGACGTCGGTGTAGCCCTGGCGGAACAGCTTGGCGCAACCGGTCAAGTACTTCATGTAGCGGTCGTAGACCGCTTGAGATTGGATCTCGATCGCCTTGTCCTTGTTGGCCTCCAGCGCGGCGGCCCACATGTCCAGGGTTCGCGCATAGTGCAGCTGCAGCGACTGGACCCGGGTGATCTTAAAGCCGGCGTCGCTAGCATGCTCTTCCACCAACTGAGCGGTGGGCAGCCAGCCGCCGGGAAAGATCTCGGCCAGGATGAACTGTGTGAAGTGAACGACTTCGTGGGTCAGCGGTCGGCCGTTTGCCCGGGTCTCCTTGAACGTCGGGCGCGCGATGGTGTGCAGCATCATCACGCCGTCGGCCGGCAGTACTCGATAGGCCATCTCGAAGAAGCGGCCCCAGCGCGCGCGGCCGAAGTGCTCGAATGCACCGATTGAAACGATCCGGTCGACCGGCTCGTCGAATTTCTCCCAGCCTTCCAGCAACACCCGCCGAGTGCGCTCGGTGTCCAGCTGATCGAAGGATTTCTGGACGTGCTCGGCCTGGTTCTGGGACAACGTCAGGCCCACGACATTGACGTCGTACTTCTCGATGGCCCGCCGCAGGGTGGCACCCCAGCCGCAACCGACATCCAGCAATGTCATCCCGGGTTCGAGGTGCAACTTGGACAGCGACAGGTCGATCTTGGCGAGCTGCGCCTCTTGCAGGGTCATGTCGTCGCGCTCGAAGTACGCGCAGCTGTAGGTCTGCGAAGGGTCCAGAAAAAGCCGGAAGAAATCGTCAGACAGGTCGTAGTGTGCTTGCACGTTTCCGAATTGCGGCGTGAGCTGCACGGCCATAACGAAAACGCCTTTCTGTATCCCGGAGGAGGAAACGAATCGGGAGGGAACCTATCGACCTCCGGTGCATGCCTCACTGCATGCTAGCGGGTTCGACCGGCACAGGTTGTGCTCGCGGCCGTCACCTAGAGTCACACGGAGCAGGGGCAATTCACAAAACGAGCGGCACGCCAGGGATCGTTCAGGACTCTCGCGGGGGCACGATCGGCGAAGGATGGGGCTCCTCGCGGAACTTCTCCAGTGATCCGCCCACTTCGACGATTCCGCATAGCGCATTCCAGCTAAGCATGGTCAAGTAGTCGATCAGTTCGTCTCTGCTCATTCGCGGGTTCGACATCCACGAGTGAGTGGCCAATTGCACACCGCCGACGATCAAGTAGGACCATGGCTCCGCGCCGCCGGTGTCCATCCCGGCCTGCTCCATGCGGCGGCGCAGCATCACCGCGATCATGCGGGCGATGATCCGCTCGGAGTCGGCGATCACCTTGCTTTTGCTGGCCGAGCTGTTCGCCATCACGAACCGGTATGGTTCCGGTTCGTTCGCGACTGTGTCGACGTAGACGCGGATCACCGCGCGGGTCAGGTCGATGCCGTCGAGATTGGAGGACAGCGCCGCGGCCATGTTCGGAATCAGCGTGGTCTGCGCGATCCGGCGCATCACCGCGGTCGTCAAATCGTTCTTGTCGACGAAGTAGCGGTACAGAACCGTCTTGGAAACCCCGATCTCCGCCGCGATCTCGTCCATGCTGAGGTAGCGGCCGTGTCGGCGGATTGCCTCGATCGTGCCGTCAACCAGCTCATTGCGACGCTCGACCTTGTGTTGATGCCAGCGCCGCTTGCGACCGTCCGTCTTAACGATTACAGCCGGGATTTGCTCTGTCACTGTCGACGATTCCCATTCACTAGACGTCCCCGATACTACGACGGAGGGGGTCTGTTTGGCGGACGGACGCCATCTCCGGGGACGGCGGGCGGTGGTGTCGTAACACGAATTGGCCCAGGCGATACATGATGGTGTGGTGGTACACAGAGCCTCGCCGAGAACAGAGGTATCGGAGCCGGCCGCCCCGCGGCCGCAGCCAACCACGCCGTCAGAGGCGCAGCGGACCCGCACATCCTTCGCGGAGTCATTCGCTGGAGCCGACCCGGAGGCGGACGCGCAGCGCCGGATAGGGCTGCGTCGGATGAAATTGGTGGCATTGAGTTTCTTGATTGGTGCCACCGGCGTGTTCCTCGCCTGTCGATGGGCGCAGGCGCACGGCAGCGTGGGCGTCTGGGTCGGCTATGTCGGCGCGGCCGCCGAGGCGGGCATGGTGGGTGCCCTCGCGGACTGGTTCGCGGTGACCGCGTTGTTCAAGCACCCGCTGGGCATACCGATCCCACACACCGCGATCATCAAGCGGAAGAAGGACCAACTCGGCGAGGGTCTGGGGACCTTTGTGCGGGAGAACTTCCTGTCGCCGGCGGTGGTGGAGACGAAGCTGCGCGACGCCCAGGTGCCCGGGCGGCTCGGCAAGTGGCTCTCGGAGCGGGCGCACGCCGAGCGGGTGGCGAGCGAGGCTGCGACGGTGCTTCGCGTGCTCGTCGAGCTGCTGCGTGACGAGGACGTCCAGCAGGTGATCGACAAGATGATCGTGCGGCGGATCGCCGAACCGCAGTGGGGGCCGCCGGTAGGGCGGGTGCTGGCGACGCTGCTCGCCGAGAACCGGCAGGAAGCCCTCATCCAGCTGCTCGCCGACCGGGCCTTTCAGTGGTCCCTGAACGCGGGCGAGATCATCCAGCGAGTAGTCGAGCGTGACTCGCCGACCTGGTCGCCGCGGTTCGTCGACCATCTCGTCGGCGACCGCATCCACCGCGAATTGATGGACTTCACCGACAAGGTGCGGCGCAACCCCGACCACGAGTTGCGCCGTTCGGCGACCCGCTTCCTGTTCGAGTTCGCCGATGACCTGCAACACGACCCGGACACCATCGTGCGCGCCGACGCGATCAAAGAGCAGCTGATGGCCCGCGACGAGATCGCCAACGCGGCCGCGACGGCGTGGACGACGCTGAAGCGGCTGGTGCTCGAGGGCGTCGACGATCCGTCCAGCGCGTTGCGCACCCGCATCGCGGACACCGTCGTTCGCATCGGGGAGTCACTGCGCGACGACGCCGAGCTACGTGACAAGGTCGACGGCTGGATCGTGCGGGCCGCTCAACATCTCGTCTCGCAGTACGGCGTCGAGATCACCGCGATCATCACCGACACGATCGAACGCTGGGATGCCGAGGAGGCGAGCCGGCGAATCGAACTGCACGTGGGCCGTGACCTCCAATTCATTCGGATCAACGGCACCGTGGTCGGGTCGCTCGCGGGGCTGGCGATCTACGCGATAGCGCAGCTGTTCTTCTAGGGGTGCTAACTACTGCTTGCAAATGCAAGCACATGTCCGTACGCTCTGTTCCTGTCAAGGTTGGCCATCGGACCCAAGGAGCACGCAATGTCACCGGAGGAGACGCTCTCCGCCAAGGTGTCTACCGCGGCGTCCGATATCGGCAGCTTCATCAGAAGTCAGCGCGAGCTCGCTCAGGTCTCGGTGCGACAACTCGCCGAACTGGCCGGTGTCAGCAATCCCTATCTGAGCCAGGTCGAGCGCGGCCTGCGTAAACCCTCCGCCGACGTCCTCAGTCAAATCGCGAAGGCGCTGCGGGTCTCCGCCGAAGTCCTCTATGTGCGCGCCGGAATCCTTGAGCCGAGCGACAAGAGCCAGGTGCGTGACGCGATCATCACCGACACGGCGATCACCGAGCGTCAGAAGCAGATTTTGCTCGAGATCTATGCCTCATTTGCCCAGCAAAACGAATCGATCCATGAGGAGTGTCCGCCCGAATCCGATAGCCACGAGTGAAGTAGCCCGGCCCGGCCCGCTCAGCTGCGAAATCGCCTGAGTTTGAGTTGGTGACGTATATCCCAAGGGCCGCCGGGTTACCCAGAAGGGAAGGATCCCTTGATCCTCATTGGTTTCAAGGCGCGGTGCGGCGCCGAAACCCACTCGATCGTCAACCTGACCCGACCAACCAGGAGGTTTCCCGGCAAGCCGCGTGCAATGTCAATCCGCGGGTCTTGACTACTCCTCGCACGAGGAGCCGACGCTTGCCTCGACTTCCAAACCAGACGCTTCACAACCCTGAGAACGACAACCAATCATGAAAGGAAAAACCATGGCTGAAAACACGAACATCGAAGAGCTTCGGGCGCCGCTGCTGGCGGCCCTGGGTGCCGCAGACCTGGCCCTGGCCACGGTGAACGAGCTGCTCGGCAGCCTGCGTGACCGGGCCGAAGACACCCGCACCGACACCCGCAGCCGGGTCGAGGAGAGCCGCGCTCGCATCGCCAAGCTGCAGGAGGACCTGCCCGAGCAGTTCACCGAGCTGCGCGAGCGCTTCACTCCCGACGAGCTGCGCAAGGCTGCCGAGGGCTACCTCGACGCCGCGACCAACCGCTACAACGAGCTGGTCGAGCGGGGCGAGGCCGCGCTGCAGCGCCTGCGGAGCCAGCGGCCCTTCGAGGAGACCACGGCTCGCGCCGAGGGCTACGTCGACCAGGCCGTCGAACTGACCCAGGAAGCCCTGGGCACCGTCGCCACGCAGACTCGCGCGGTCGGTGAGCGTGCGGCCAAGCTGGTCGGCATCGAGCTGCCCAAGAAGGCTGAGTCGGCCGGCAAGGCAGTGGCGAAGAAGGCTCCGGCCAAGAAGGCTCCCGCCAAGAAGGCCCCGGCCAAGAAGGCTCCCGCCAAGAAGACCGCGGCCAAGAAGGTCACCCAGAAGTAGTTCGGATTCGACGTTTCCGACGGTGCCCGCATACCCTTAAGTCGTGAGTCACCTCGTGGGTACCGTCATGTTGGTCTTGCAGATCGGCGTCCTGGTGATGTCGGTGTACGCGTTCGTGCATGCTGCGATGCAGCGCCCCGACGCCTACACCGCCGCCGAAAAGCTGACCAAGCCGGTGTGGCTGGTGATCCTGGGCCTGGCTGTTGCGCTGACTTCCATCCTGAGCTTCGTTTTCGGCGTGCTGGGAATGGCGATCGCGGCCTGCGCGGCCGGTGTGTATCTGGTGGACGTGCGGCCCAAACTTCTCGAAATTCAGGGTAAGTCGCGCTGACGCGATGAAGGCCCTGCTGGCCGCGCCTGCGGCGGCGGTTCTCGCGCTGCTGGGCCTGCTCCCGGAGACGGCCTCCGCCGATCCCGGCACCGAGACGCCGAATCCGGTGTACTCCCCGCCTTTTGTCGATCACACCGCATGGGCGCAGTGGGCACGGCTGACCAGCCTGCGGGTCTTCCCCACACCATCCGGGCGGCTGGCGTCCCGGCAACCCGGCACGACAGATGCGGCCGACGAAGCCTGGTCCGAGGTGCTGGCGATGGCGCCGGACGCGGACACCCCCGGCATACGGGCGCAATTCATCTGCCATTGGCAATTCGCCGAAACGGCGCAACCCGGCAAGACCAGCTGGAATCTCGAGCCGTGGCGGCCCGTCGTCGATGACACCGAGATGTTCGCGTCCGGGTGCAATCCCGGCGGTCCGGAAGAATCGTTCTCGTGACGCTGAATCGTGAGCAGCTGGCCGCACTCGTCGACCACACGCTGCTCAAACCCGAGGCCACCGAGGCCGATGTCGTCGCACTGATGGCCGAAGCCGCCGACTTGGGTGTCTACGCGGTCTGCGTCTCTGCGTCGATGGTGGAGGTCGCCGTCGCGGCCGGGGGCGTGCGGGTTGCGACGGTGGCGGGTTTCCCGTCGGGCAAGCACGCGTCGGCGGTCAAGGCGCAAGAGGCGGCTGGCGCGGTGGCATCCGGTGCAAGCGAAGTCGACATGGTCATCGACGTCGGCGCCGCATTGGCTTCAGAGCTGGACGCGGTGCGCTCCGACATCGCGGCGGTGCGGGCCGTGGTCCCGGGGGCCGTGCTCAAGGTGATCGTGGAATCGGCTGTGCTGTTGGGGGATTCGGACGGTCGCACGCTGACCGAGGTGTGCCGCGCCGCCGAGGATGCCGGCGCGGACTTCGTCAAAACCTCGACCGGGTTTCACCCCGCGGGCGGGGCATCGGTGCGCGCGGTCGCGCTGATGGCCGAGACCGTCGGCGGCCGCCTCGGGGTCAAAGCCAGCGGCGGAATCCGCACCGCGGCCGACGCGATCGCGATGGTGGACGCCGGCGCGACCAGGCTTGGCCTATCGGGCACCCGGGCGGTTCTTGACGGACTCGGCTAACCCGGCGCCTAGATGTTGGCGAAGCAGGGGTTGGTGCTGCCGGTGGGAATGGTGGCGTTCTGGGTCGAGAAGTGGCTTGTCACGCCGGTAGACGTCACCTGCACGCGGTCCGCGTGGATACCCAACGGGTAATTGCCGGTCAGGTTTGCGGTGTAGGCGTCCAGCGTCGATTGCACGCTCTCTCTCGGCATGGTGAAGCCGAGCGCGTTGAAGCTCTGGATCTGCAGCTTGATCCCGTTGCCGGACACCACTGGCTTGGTGGTGATGTCGTCGAGCAATCCCTTCAGCTCGATGGTGCCGTCCGCGGGATGGGTGATCACGCTGTTGGTGACGAAGGGGCCCAGCACCGGTATCGCGTTTTGCACCGATCCCTTGATGCCGTCACTCGTCCAGGTGATGGTCGCGTCGAGCGACCCGATGGTGCCCTTCGACGACTCGGTCCTGTTCAGCTTGACGTCTTTGATGTTGATATCGATCTTCATGCCCTTGGCATCGCGGATCTGATTGCCCGCTGTCGACGCCGAGATGTTGGTGAAGTGCTGCGTCGCGAGCTGCCACAGCAACAGCGGTGCCACCCCGAACGACGCGGTGGCCTGATCCTTGACCTCGCAGGCCACCGCCTCGGCGACCTTGGTGTCGGCCACGCGCCGGGCGTACAGCTCGCCGCCGATCAATCCCGCGACGACCAGCGAAACCACGATGATGCCGATCAAAAGCAGCGACAGCGGGTCGCGTAGTCGTTTCTTCTTCGCCGGTGCCGGCTGTTCGCCGATCGGGGCAATGCGCTCGGTCGGGGCTGCCGGCGGAGCGGGCGGCGGTGTGTAGTCGGCCTGCTGGGTGTCCGCGCCCGCCGGGTATTGCGCCGCGGTTGCGGTGTTCGGCAGCGAGCCCGCATCGTCGGCGCCCAACCCCTCGGTAGGGCCTTCGGTGAAGATTGGCCCGAAGGGTCCGTGATCCCCGGGAGGAGCCTGCGACGACGGGCCCTCGTTCGGTGGTCCTTGCGGGTTCGTCACCCGACCGATTCTGCCCTATCTCTACGAGCAAAGTCGGACTGGTTGCGCAGCACTGCGATGCTGTCCCGGGCCTTCGCGACGTTGTCGATCTCGATGTCGGCAACCACCAGCTGCGGGTTCGAGCCGGCCGAGGCGACCACCTCACCCAGCGGTGAGGCCACCAGGCTGCCACCGACCCCCATCGGCGCACCGGAGGCAGATCCCGAGCTGGCCAGGGTGGCACCGGGATCGGCCTGACCGGCCGCGGCAACGTAGCTCATCGAGTCGAGCGCGCGGGCGCGGGCCAGCAACGTCCACTGCTCGAGCTTTCCGGGACCCGAACCCCAGGACGCGCAGACGGCGATGAGCTGGGCCCCGCGCCGGGCCAGCTCGGTGTAGAGCTCCGGAAAACGGATGTCGTAGCAAACACTCAGGCCCACTGAGACCCCGTCGACCGTGATCACCACCGGTTCCCGGCCGGGCGCCACGGTACGTGACTCGGTGAAGCCGAACGCGTCGTAGAGATGGATTTTGTCGTAATGGGTGTCCGGCTGGTTGGGAGTGCCCGGACCCGCCGCGATCAGCGTGTTCGTCACTCGCCCGTCGCCGGATGGGGTGAACATCCCGGCGATCACCGTCACGCCGGAGTCGGTCGCGATCCGCCGGACACCGTCGGCCCACGGGCCGTCGACGGGCTCGGCGATCGGTCCTAGCGGCACGCCGAATCGGCACATGGTCGCTTCGGGGAACACCACCAGGCTGGCACCGGCGTCGGCGGCTTGGGCGGTGTAGCCGCGCACCTGCTGCAGGTTCGCCGCCGGATCGCTGCCACTGAGCATTTGCGCCAACGCAATTCGCATGGCCGCCAGCTTAGGCTCGGTGACGATGCGCTCCGATTTGCGGAGCGTTGAGGAGGCGGCCAGTTCAGCTTAGGAGCGAATCACGCGTTGTTGGTGATCCATTCCGTGGTGAAGCGGTGTTCTCTACTCACCAGATCGGCCAGATGAATGCCGATGATCTTCTCCACCTTGCCGCCGATGAGGGGGATCCGCACGTGGATGGTGATTCGGAACGTCAGACGCGCGCCGCCGCGAGCTATCGGCGACAGCTCTGCGGTGCCCGAGACGTTCACCGGGGTGTCCACGATCGAGCCTTTGATGGACGCCACCGCGATGCCGTCGGTGACTGGTCCCCAGGTCTCTTCGCGTTTGAAAGAGAGATCGCCACGGTGCAGCTGGGTGACCATGGCCGGCAGGTTGTGACTGCGCACTTCCTGCAGCGTCACCACTTCGATGGTGCCGTCGTCCCCGGATTCACCACCGACCAGGATCGATTCCAGCCTCGCGCGGTCGACCGGAATGTCGGCCAGCCTGGCCCGCCAGTAGTCCGCCTCACCGAAGGCCCGATGAAGCTTTTCGACACTGTCCGCGTAATCCGCGGCCAAGTCGAATGAGCGGGGCATAGCTGGTCAGGCTACCGTTACGGCCCGTGACCGGATCGCTGTACGCGGGTGCGCGCGTCGCCGAGGCGGCGCCGTTGGCTCCGCTGACCACTTTGCGGGTGGGACCGGCCGCGAGACGCCTGATTACCTGCACCAGCAGCGAACAAATCGTCGCCGTGCTGGCGGAGCTGGACCGGGCAAGCCGCGGACCGGTTCTGGTGTTCGCCGGTGGCTCCAACCTGGTGATCGCCGACGACCTGACCGACCTGACCGCGGTGCAGTTGGCCACTCGCGGGATCACCGTCGACGGCAACGTGGTGCGCGCCGAGGCCGGCGCCGTCTGGGACGACGTGGTGCTCGCGTCCATCGAGCACGGGCTGGGCGGGCTGGAATGCCTGTCCGGCATCCCGGGATCGGCCGGTGCCACCCCGGTGCAGAACGTCGGGGCTTACGGCGCAGAGGTATCCGACACCATCAGCCGCGTCCGCGTGCTGGATCGCGGCAGCGGCGCGGTGCGCTGGATACCGGGCGGTGAGCTGGGCTTCGGCTACCGCACCAGCATGTTCAAGCGAGCCGGCGGTCAGCGGGTCCCAGCGGTCGTACTGGAAGTGGAGTTCGCGCTGGACGACTCGGGCCGCAGCGCGCCATTGCGCTACGGCGAACTCGCGACGGCGCTGAACGCGACCAGCGGTGAGCGTGCCGAACCGGCGGCGGTTCGCGAGGCTGTGCTGGCCCTGCGGGCGCGCAAGGGCATGGTGCTCGACGCGGCCGACCACGACACCTGGAGCGTGGGTTCGTTCTTCACCAACCCGGTTGTCGCGCCGGGCGTTTATGAATCACTGGCGGCCCGGACCGACGGGCCGGTGCCGAACTATCCAGCACCCGACGGCGTCAAGTTGGCCGCCGGCTGGCTGGTGGAGCACGCGGGGTTCGGTAAGGGTTATCCGGAGGATCTGTCCGCCCCGTGCCGGTTGTCCACCAAGCACGCGCTTGCTCTGAGCAATCGCGGCAACGCATCCACCGCGGATGTGATGGCGCTCGCTCGAGCCGTCCGCGACGGGGTTCGCGCCGTGTTTGCCATCACACTGGAACCCGAACCTGTCCTGGTGGGCTGTGGCCTGTAGCTGTGAATTTGGTCTAGCTGTACGCTTACCCGACTGATTGTGGCGCCGACGGTGCCGGTCCTGCCGGTATCTTTTATTGTCGTGAGCACTTCCGACGCCCCGCCGCCAGTGAACCGGCGCCTGGCTTTGGCGGCCCTTGGGTTGGGTGTGTTCGCGCCGAGTGTGCTGGCCGCCTGCAGCGGCACCGTGGCCAAGCAAGCGCACAAGAACAAAGAGCAGTCGGCACCAAATCTGAAGTACCAGCCCGCCGACGCCGCCGCCGACGTGGTCCCCATCGCCCCGGTCAGTGTTTCGGTCAGCGACGGCTGGTTCCAGAAGGTGGCGTTGACGAATTCGTCCGGCAAGACCGTTGCCGGGGCGTTCAACCAAGACCGCACCGTCTACACGACGACCGAGCCGTTGGGCTACGACGCGAGCTACAGCTGGAGCGGATCGGTCGTCGGCCACGACGGCAAGGCCGTTCCCGTCACGGGCAAGTTCACCACCGTGGCGCCCACCAAGAAGATCGACGGCGGCTTCCAGTTGGCCGACGGTCAGACTGTCGGCGTCGCCGCGCCGATCATCATCCAATTCGACGCGCCGATCACCGACAAGGCCGCCGTCGAGAAGGCGCTGACCGTGACCACCAACCCGCCCGTGGAGGGCAGTTGGGCCTGGCTCCCCGACGAGCAGCAGGGCGCACGTATCCACTACCGGCCGCGCGAGTACTACCCGGCGGGCACCACCGTGAATGTCGACGCGAAGTTCTACGGGCTGCCGTTCGGCGACAGCGCCTACGGGCTGCAGGACATGTCGTTGAAGATCCAGATCGGCCGCAAGCAGGTGGTCAAGGCCGAGGTGCCGTCGCACCGCATCCAGGTCATCACCGATGCCGGCGTGATCATGGACTTCCCGTGCAGCTACGGCGAGGCCGACAAGGCACGCAACGTCACCCGCAACGGCATCCACGTGGTCACCGAGAAGTACGCCGACTTCTACATGTCCAACCCGGCCGCCGGCTACAGCCACGTGCACGAGCGCTGGGCGGTGCGGATCTCCAACAACGGCGAGTTCATTCACGCCAACCCATCGAGCGCGGGAGCACAGGGCAACACCAACGTCACCAACGGCTGTATCAACCTGTCAACCGAGGACGCCGCGGAGTACTACCCGACAGCGATCTACGGCGACCCGGTCGAGGTGACGGGCAGCACCATCCAGTTGTCCTACTCCGACGGCGACATCTGGGACTGGGCCGTCGACTGGGATACCTGGGTGGCCATGTCGGCGCTGCCGACGCCGAACGCGCATCCGCCAGCCAGCCAGATCCCGCTCACCGCGCCGGTCACACCGTCGACCGCGCCGAGTTTGTCGGGCACACCCACCACCACCACGACGACGTCGCCTAGCCCCGGCGGTTAAACCGCATGGTGTTGGCCTGGTCGCGCGGCTTCAGCACGATCAGGTCCAAGTCGACGTGCGAAGGCCGCGAGGCCACGAACCCGATCACCTCGGCCACGTCGGCCGCCGTCAGCGGCGTGATGCCGTCATAGACCGAGCCCGCGCGTTGCTCATCGCCGTCGAAGCGGACCAGCGAAAACTCGGTTTCCACCGCGCCCGGAGCGATTTCGGTGAGCCGCACCGGCTTGCCCAGTAGCTCGCCGCGCAGGGTGCGATGCAGCGCGCCTTGTGCGTGCTTGGCTGCCGTGTACCCCGCGCCGTTGTCGTAGACCTCGAAGGCGGCGACCGAGGTGACGGTGATGATCAGGCCGTCGCCAGAGTCGATCAGCTTGGGCAGCAGCGCGCGGGTGACCCGCAGCGTGCCAATCACGTTGGTCTCCCACATCCACTGCCAGTGCTCGAGGTCGGCGCCGGCGACGGGTGCCAATCCGCGAGCGCCCCCGGCGTTGTTGACCAGCACATCGACCCGGCTCAATTTGCTCGCAAACGCCTCGACCCCAGCATCGTCTGTGACGTCGGCCACAATTGCCGTGCCGTCGATCTCGTTCGCCAGGGCATTTATCCGATCGGCGCGGCGCGCCACAACGACAACGTGAAACCCAAGGGCTGCAAGGGTTTTAGCGGTTGCTTCGCCGATTCCGGAGCTTGCGCCCGTGACCACTGCAACTCGTTGATCCGCATTAGCTGAACTCACCGAGACAACTCTAATAAACGTGCTAAATTTCTCGTGTGCACCACAGCGCCCAGTTCAGCAACACAGCCGCGTGTCTTTGCGCGGCATGTGCGTGTTGTTGCCGCGCACTTTGCCGCGCCTGAACCCAACACAGGTTGTGGCCAAGACCGGCCATTTGGAACTCGGACAAAGGACGCTCGTGCGCTCGACTTCTCTCACTCATACACTTCATTCGCCCAGCCGTAAGGGTCACCTGCGGCTGCACCGCCAGATTCTGCCGCCGTCGCTGCACATCTCCAACTCCGCCGCGGCCTCGGTATTTCGGGCGGTCCGGTTGCGCGGCCCAGTCGGCCGCGACGTCATCGCCGGAGTCACGTCGCTGAGCATCGCGACGGTGAACAGGCAAGTAATTGCGCTGCTCGACGCGGGTTTGCTGCGGGAGCGTGCCGACCTAGCGGTTTCCGGTGCCATCGGACGCCCTCGGGTACCGGTGGAGCTCAACCACGAACCGTTCGTGACGCTGGGCATCCACATCGGCGCGCGGACCACCAGCATCGTGGCCACCGATTTGTTCGGCCGCACGCTGGACACGGTGGAAACCCCGACGCCGCTGAGCCCCCCGGGAGCCGCGCTGACGTCGCTGGCCGAGAGCGCCACCCGGTACCTGCGGCGCTGGCATCGCCGCCGGCCGCTCTGGGTCGGGGTGGCAATCGGTGGCACGGTCGACGGCACCACCGGTCACGTCGACCACCCGCGGCTGGGCTGGCGGCAAGCGCCGGTCGGACCGGTGCTGGCTGACGCGCTGAGCCTGCCGGTGTCGGTGGCCTCGCACGTCGATGCGATGGCCGGAGCCGAGCTGTTGTTGGGCATGCGCCAGTTCGCGCCGAGCTCACCGACCAGCCTGTACGTCTACGCCCGCGAGACCGTCGGCTACGCGCTGGTCATCGGCGGACGAGTGCACTGCCCGTCCAGCGGCCCCGGCACCATCGCGGGCCTGCCGGCCCACTCTGAACTGCTCGGCGGCAGCGGCCAGCTCGAATCCACGGTCAGCGACGAGGCCGTGCTGGCGGCGGCGCGCCGGCTGCGAATCCTGCCGACGGCTCCCGCGGGCCGTGCCAACGGCTCCGCCACCGCGATCACCGATCTGCTGCGGGTGGCCCGGGCCGGGAACCAGCAAGCCAAAGATCTGCTCTCGGAGCGGGCCCGGGTGCTCGGTGAGGCGGTCGCGCTGCTGCGTGACTTGCTCAATCCCGACGAGCTGGTGGTCGGCGGCCAGGCCTTCACCGAATATCCGGAGGCGATGGAGCGGGTCGAGGAGGCGTTCACCGAGCGCTCGGTGCTGGCGCCGCGGGACGTCCGCGTCACCGCCTTCGGCAACCGGGTGCAGGAGGCCGGAGCAGGAATTGTGTCGCTGGGCGGGGTGTACGCCGACCCGCTGGGTGCGATGCGCCGTGCCGGTGTGATCGGCTCCCGGATCCCGGAAATCATCCCGGAGTCTTCCGCCTGACGCGAACAAGCCGCACGCGGGCTGGGCTGGGTGAAAGCCCGTCCTGTAAAGATGAAAGTGTGCGGCACGACGACGTCCTCCTGCGCAGCGATCCACGCCGGGTCGCGCTACTGGCAGTGCACACCTCACCCCTGGCTCAACCGGGCACCGGCGACGCCGGCGGGATGAACGTGTACGTGCTGCAAAGTGCGCTGCATCTGGCCCGGCGCGGTATCGAGGTGGAGATCTTCACCCGGGCCACCGCGTCGGCCGATCCGCCGGTCGTGCAGGTTGAGCCCGGCGTGCTGGTGCGCAACGTGGTGGCGGGACCGTTCGAGGGCCTGGACAAGTACGACCTGCCCACCCAGCTGTGCGCGTTCGCGGCCGGGGTGCTGCGTGCCGAAGCGTCGCATGAGCCCGGCCACTACGACATCGTGCACTCCCACTACTGGCTGTCCGGTCAGGTCGGCTGGCTGGCCCGCGACCGCTGGGCGGTGCCGCTGGTGCATACCGCGCACACGCTTGCCGCGGTCAAGAACGCGGCGCTGGCCAACGGCGATGCGCCCGAGCCGCCGCTGCGCACCGTGGGGGAGCAGCAGGTCGTCGACGAGGCAGACCGGCTGATCGTCAACACCGATGATGAAGCAAGGCAATTGATTTCGATCCATCGCGCCGGTCCGGAGCGAATCGACGTGGTTCATCCCGGCGTCGACCTGGAGGTGTTTCATCCGGGTGATCGCCGCGCGGCGCGGGCCGCGCTGGGACTGCCGCTCGACGAACAGATCGTGGCGTTCGTCGGGCGCATCCAGCCGTTGAAGGCGCCCGACATCGTGCTGCGGGCGGCGGCGAAACTGCCGGCGGTGCGCATCGTGGTGGCCGGCGGGCCGTCGGGCAGTGGCCTGGCCACCCCGGACGGTTTGGTTCGGCTGGCCGACGAACTCGGGATCGCGGCGCGGGTGACGTTCCTGCCGCCGCAGTCCCGGGAGAATCTGGCCACCTTGTTCCAGGCCTCGAATCTTGTTGCGGTGCCAAGCTATTCGGAGTCTTTCGGCTTGGTCGCCGTCGAGGCGCAGGCCTGCGGAACTCCGGTGGTGGCGGCGGCGGTCGGCGGGCTGCCGGTGGCGGTGCGCGACGGTGTCACCGGCTCGCTGGTTTCCGGGCACGACGTCGGCGACTGGGCGCACGCACTCGATGGGCTGCTGCGGTTGGACGGCACGCCGCAGGGCACGGCGATGAGCCGGGCCGCGGCCGCGCACGCGGCGACATTCTCCTGGGAAAGCACCACTGACGCGTTGCTGGCCAGCTACCGGCGGGCCATCGGCGACTTCACCGCGGCGCGGCAGCGCCGGGTTCGCGACCGGGTCGCCGCCCGCAAACCGCGCCGCTGGACACCGCGTCACGGGGTGGGCGCGTGAATTCGTCCGTGCAGCAGCTGATCGAGCGTGCCCTCGATGCCAGCGATCTGACGTACTCGAAACACGAAGGCGCACATGGTGGGAAGCCGGGGCTGGTGGTGGAGCTGCCCGGTGAGCGCAAGCTCAAGACCAACACCATCCTGAGCATCGGCGAGCACTCGGTGCGCGTCGAGGCGTTCGTGTGCCGCAAGCCCGACGAGAACTATGAGGGCGTCTACCGGTTCCTGCTCAGGCGCAACCGCCGGCTTTACGGAGTCGCTTACACGCTGGACAACGTCGGCGACATCTATCTGGTTGGCCGGATGTCGCTGGCATCGGTTGACGCCGAGGAGATCGATCGAGTGCTGGGGCAGGTACTCGAAGCGGTGGATGCAGACTTTAATACTTTGCTGGAGTTGGGTTTTCGCTCATCGATTCAGAAGGAATGGGATTGGCGGGTGTCGCGTGGCGAGTCGCTGAAGAATCTGGAGGCCTTCGCCCACTTGATCGACGACGACGATGACGACCGCTGAATGAGTGCGTGAGAGACTGACCGGCATGGGTGACACTGCGACGCTGGTACTGCTTCGCCACGGCGAAAGCGAGTGGAACTCGCTGAACCTGTTCACGGGGTGGGTCGACGTCGGCCTCACCGAAAAGGGCCGCACCGAAGCGGTTCGCAGCGGCAAGCTGCTGACCGAACATAACTTGCTGCCCGACGTGCTCTACACCTCGCTGTTGCGCCGCGCGATCACCACCGCACACCTGACACTGGATGCGGCCGACCGGCTGTGGATCCCGGTACACCGCAGCTGGCGGCTCAACGAACGTCACTACGGCGCGCTGCAAGGCCTCGACAAGGCCGAAACGAAGGCCCGCTACGGCGACGAGCAGTTCATGGCGTGGCGGCGCAGCTACGACACCCCGCCGCCGCCAATCGAGAAGGGCAGCGAGTTCAGCCAGGACGCCGACCCGCGTTATGCCGATATCGGCGGCGGCCCGCTGACCGAATGCCTGGCCGATGTGGTGGTGCGGTTCCTGCCGTACTTCACCGACGTCATCGTCCCGGATCTGCGCTTTGGCAAGACGGTGCTGATCGTCGCCCACGGCAACTCGCTGCGCGCCCTGGTCAAGCACCTCGACCAGGTCTCCGACGATGAGATCTCCGAGCTGAACATCCCGACCGGGATTCCGCTGCGTTACGACCTGGACGCGGACCTGCGTCCGGTGGTGCCGGGCGGTACCTACCTGGACCCCGACGCTGCGGCGGCCGGCGCCGCGGCGGTAGCCAGCCAGGGAGCCCGGTAGGTTGGCCGCGCGGCCTGATTTTCGTCGCTTTTGAGCCCAAAAGGCCCTCTGGCCAAATTCCGCATGAACGGCAGCCGAACACCTGTGGCGCAAGTTGTGACTTGTCCGATTTTGGCCTCGTTCCGCTAGGGCTGCGTTCACCAGATTTGTAGAATTTGGTTCGTGACTGTGTTCTCGGCGCTGTTGCTGGCCGGGGTCTTGTCCTTGCTGACGCTGGCCGTTGGTGTGGCGGCCGGCACCCGTTTGTCTGCACGTGTGGTCCGACGCCGTCAGCGAGCGGCCACCGAATCGACTGGGATCACCATCGCGCAGATGCTGCAGCAGATCGTCACCCTGATGCCGTTGGGTGCCGCCGTGGTGGATTCACACCGCGACGTCGTTTACCTCAACGAGCGAGCCAAGGAATTGGGCCTGGTGCGCGACCGTCAGCTCGACGACCAAGCCTGGCAAGCGGCGCAGCAGGCGCTGGGCGGTGAGGAAGCCGAATTCGACCTACAGCCCGGCAAGCGCGCGGCCGCCGGGCGGTCCGGGATATCGGTGCACGGGCAAGCCCGGCTGCTCAGTGAAGAGGATCGCCGGTTCGCCGTGGTCTTCGTCCACGACCAGTCCGACTACGCCCGCATGGAGGCCACCCGGCGTGACTTCGTCGCCAACGTGAGCCACGAGCTCAAGACCCCGGTCGGCGCCATGGCTCTGCTCGCCGAGGCTCTGCTGGCGTCAGCCGACGACTCCGAAACCGTGCGCCGGTTCGCCGAGAAGGTGCTGATCGAGGCCAACCGGCTGGGGGACATGGTCGCCGAGCTCATCGAATTGTCCCGGCTACAGGGTGCCGAGCGGTTGCCGAACGTCACCGCTGTTGAGGTCGATACCGTTGTGTCCGAAGCAATTTCGCGTCACAAGGTGGCCGCTGACAACGCCAAGATCGAGGTTCGCACCGATTCGCCCGCCGGTTTACGGGTACTCGGGGACCAAACGCTGCTGGTGACCGCATTGGCCAATCTCGTGTCCAATGCGATCGCCTATTCGCCGCCGGGTTCACCGGTGTCGATCAGCCGTCGCCGGCGTGGCGAGAACATCGAGATCGCGGTCACCGATCGCGGCATTGGGATTGCGCTCGAAGACCAGGAACGGGTCTTCGAGCGGTTTTTCCGGGGGGACAAGGCGCGTTCGCGAGCCACCGGCGGCAGTGGGCTGGGGCTGGCGATCGTCAAGCACGTTGCGGCCAATCACGATGGCAGCATCGGCGTGTGGAGCAAGCCGGGAACCGGTTCGACGTTCACGTTGTCCATCCCGGCCTATCAGGACAGCGAACGCGACGAAGAATCCGAGCAACCCCGGGCTCGCGAGGTGCGGCCCAACAGGTCCCAACGAGAGGAAGAACTAAGTCGATGACCAGTGTGCTGATAGTGGAGGACGAGGAGTCGCTTGCCGATCCACTGGCCTTCCTGCTCCGTAAGGAAGGCTTCGAAGCCACCGTGGTGACCGATGGGCCCGCGGCGCTATCCGAGTTCGATCGCGCCGGCGCGGACATCGTGCTGCTCGATCTGATGCTGCCGGGCATGTCGGGCACCGACGTGTGCAAGCAGCTGCGCGCTCGTTCCAGCGTTCCCGTGATCATGGTGACGGCCCGCGACAGCGAGATCGACAAGGTGGTCGGCTTGGAGCTCGGAGCCGATGACTATGTGACCAAGCCGTATTCGGCGCGCGAATTGATTGCGCGGATCCGGGCGGTGCTTCGCCGGGGCGGCGACGACGACTCCGAAATCAGTGACGGCGTCCTCGAGTCCGGCCCGGTGCGGATGGACGTCGAGCGGCACGTCGTGTCGGTCAGCGGCGACACAATTACCTTGCCGCTCAAGGAGTTTGATCTGCTTGAATACCTGATGCGCAACAGCGGGCGGGTGCTCACCCGTGGGCAGCTGATCGATCGGGTTTGGGGCGCGGACTATGTCGGCGACACCAAGACGCTGGACGTCCACGTCAAGCGGCTGCGGTCCAAGATCGAAGCCGACCCGGCCAACCCGGTGCACCTGGTGACGGTTCGCGGACTGGGCTACAAGCTCGAGGGCTAGTCGTTCGTCTGTTGTAAAGCTCTGACCCGCGCGAAACGCGTTGCCGCACATGGCAGTACGTCGCGTTGGCGATTCTCGCCGAATCTCTGTTTGCTGAAAATCCGCTCCAGCCAATCGGGACACTGGGGACATGCCATCAGGCAAGCGCCTGCTGGCAAATCAATGTAGTGCGTCGCCGCGGAGAGCGGGATACCCCACTTACCACTGACCGGCGGTCATTATCGAACCCCCTTGCGCTTGTGCCGGGCTCGTTAGACACTTTCTAGCAACACGCTTCAGAGGATTTGATCCTTAACGGGGAGACATGTGAGGCGCTTTTAGCAACACGTGTCAAAGGATTTCATCCTTAACTGGGGGAGGTTGAGGTCGTGGATTATGCGTTGTTGCCGCCTGAGGTAAATTCCGGGCTCATCTATGCCGGGCCGGGTTCGGGGCCGTTGTTGGCGGCTGCGGCAGGCTGGGATGCAGTGTTTGCCCAGTTGGAATCTGCCGCCAATGGTTACGCGTCGCAGGTTTCGCTGCTAACCGGCCAAGCCTGGTCGGGTCCGTCGTCGATGCTGATGGCTGCGGCGGCTGCGCCGTACACGGCGTGGCTACAGATCAGCGCTGCTCAGGCGGAGCAAACGGCCGCCCAGGCCTACGCCGCGGCAGCGGCTTATGAGGCGGCGTTTGCGATGACGGTGCCGCCTCCGATGGTCGCGGCCAACCGGGCGCAGTTGATGGCATTGGTGGCGACTAATTTCTTCGGGCAGAACACGTCCGCGATCGCGGCCACCGAGGCTCAGTACATCGAGATGTGGACGCAAGACACTACCGCCATGTATGCCTATGCTGCTGACGCTTCGACGGCGAGCACCCTGGAATCGTTCGAGGAGCCGCCGCGGACCACCAACGATGCCGGCCCCGCTAACCAGGCCCGCGCGGTGAGCCAGTCGGCAACGAACACCACCCAGCAAACAGTTACCAACGCCATTGGCCCGCTGCAGGATCCCACCCTGCAGCCCGGCAACATCATCACCCTCGCGCCGCGCGGCAACACCTTGGTCACCCTCAACCCCGGTGTCAGCGTCCAGGTCTTCCGCGGGTTCCCGATCGGGTTTGCCACCTCCACCGGTGCCACTGTCGATGTCACCCAGGGGGTGGTCGAAACGGCCGACGGCTCCGCGACGGGGCTCATCACCTTGCCCGCTGGCGGTTACTTCTATCCCGCCTCGTCAGGCGCCACCTTCACCGTTGAGGCCGGCACAATGTATGCGTTGAACAACTCCGCCACGGCGGCGTCCATGACCATTACGGGAGGCGCTGTCGACGTCACTGGCGCCGCCAGCGCGTTTAGCTGGAACCCCGCCACCGGGGTCCTCACGGTCCTGGCGCACGGCAGCGTCAGTGTCGCTCCCGCCGCCCCGGTCCCTGCTGTTGTGTCGGGTTCGTCGAGTGGCGTGGCGGCCGCCCCGATGGCGGCTTCGCCGGGCTTGGTGGGGACGTCGGCAATTCAGCCTCAGTTCAATGCGGAGGGACTCGCGGATTGGGCTCGTCGACTATCTGACGCCGACCTAGCCGCCGGCCTCGGCCAGAGCGCCGGTTGAAATGGGTGAGATGAACGTGCCGGTGCTGGCAGGGTGGCACGATTTCTCCAGCGTTCGCGTGCAGTGTGCGGGCCCGGGCACATCGTCTTCGCTGGGTGCGTTGTCGGTGCCTGCTGGCTGGCCGATGGCTGGCACAGAGACGGATCCGGCCGCGCCGCCAGCGTCGCCACGCTCGACGACACGGTAAGTCGGCGCGCGGCTCCCCGGTTCTTCGCAGCAACGTGCACGGGCGCTCAGCGCAGGCCGACCTCGGCGTGCCCGGTTCCCAACACTGACCAGCTGTGGTCGACGACTCGGGTACGGCCTTCGCGGTGGCTGATCTCGACGTGAATGTCAGCCTGCTCGGTGTTGGTGCACACCGCGGTGTCCCCGTCAGGATCGGTGTAGCGCAGACTCACGCACCTTTGCTCCGGCTGGTCGACCCGGATCGACACCGCGCGGTTCCCGATGCGCCCCTTCAATTGCCAGTGGCCCAGCTGTAGCGTGGTCCGCATCCGAAGTGCGGGCAAAGGGCTTGCGGGCCAATCCTTTCCGTCGATACGGAAGCGGATGAACGCCATCGGTGCAAGTCTGCGCAGCCCGGGCTTGTGTGACACCGCGGTGACCACCTCCAAGACGTCGCCGCCGCCGAGGTCGGCGTGGATCCACCCCCAGCGCTTGGCGTTGCCGTGCCCGTAGATGTGGGCGAGGGCACCGCGCCAGCCGTCGACGCGCCTAGTCGCGGCGCCGATGGTCAGCGACCCGGTGAAGTCGGCGGTAGGCGCGACCACCACCTGAGCACCGGGCAGTAGCTCGCGTTCCCACGCCACCCGCGGAAACGTCCACAACGGCTTTCCGGCGTCCGTCCAGGACAGTTCCCAGGCGAGTGCTCCGGCCTGACCGGTGAGGCCTTCGGGCCCCACGCGTATGCCCCCGGCATCGAACCAGGTCGCACCGGCAGCGGCTAGAGCGGGCACAGGGCCGAACCGTTCGGTGTGCGGCGGGCCGTCCGGCGGAAACCAGGTTGCCCAGCCATGTGCATAGGGGTCACCGCCCTGGGTCGGGGCGACCGTCTCGCCGTGAATCCACAGGCCGGCGTGCGTCTGCGGGTCCGAGAGGGTGGCGTACCAGACTTCAAGCCGCCCGGCCGCACCCTTCCAGCGCGGAGCCGCCGCCGATCGCATCTCGTCATCCATGGGCCCACCTCCGGCCGGCTGGTGGGTGCGGTTACTCAGCGATTCGAGTCGCCGGGTGCACGGCGATGAGCCCTAATTGACTGCGGCGCTTACACATTGCCGCCAGCTCGGCATAGGCTTTGGAGCCGAGTAGTTCGCTGAGTTCGTCGGCCAGGCTTTCCCACACCGGCTTGGCGCCGACATGCGCGGCCGGATCGCCGGTGCAGTACCAGTGCAAGTCGGCGCCCCCGGAGCCCCAGCCGCGGCGGTCGTATTCGGTGATCCACGTCTTGAGGATCTCCGTGCCGTCGGGCCGCGTCACCCATTCCTGGCTGCGCCGGATCGGCAACTGCCAGCAGACCTCGGGTTTCATCGTCAGCGGCGGCACGCCCAGCTTGAGCGCCTTGCTGTGCAGCGCGCAACCGACCCCGCCGGCAAAGCCGGGCCGGTTCAAGAAAATGCACGCCTGCTTGTATTTGCGGGTGCGGTACTGGGGCTGGCCTTCATGCTCGTCGAGTTCGAGATAACCCTTACGGCCCAAGCCCTTTTCGCGAAATTGCCAGTCATCGTCGGTGAGTTGTTTGACTGCGTCGTCCAAGCTGGCGCGGTCGTCGTCGTCGGACAGGAATGCGCCGTGCGAGCAACACCCGTCGTCCGGGCGGCCCTCGACCGTGCCGCGGCAGGCCGGCGTGCCGAAAACACACGTCCAGCGGGACAGCAGCCAGGTGAGATCGGCCGCGATCAAGTGTTCCGGATTGTCCGGATCGAAGAACTCCACCCATTCACGGGCAAAATCCAACTCCACTTCTTGCCCAGGCTCGGGGTGCGAATTCGCCACGGATGCAACGTTAGACCAATATTCGTGTCCATCGACCTGCTGACACTCGCGCCCGCCCGGTGGTGGATCAGCGGATCCCGGTTTGCCCCGGAATTGTGGCTCGCCGCGCCGGAATGTTGGGCTTCCCAGCGGGGCGCAAGCCAAACCGCATCGGTGTCCCGCTAGTTTGTTTTCGTGCGATTAGGCGTGCTTGACGTGGGTAGCAATACGGTCCATCTATTGGTGGTCGATGCCCACCGCGGCGGGCATCCGACCCCGATGAGTTCGACGAAGGCCACGTTGCGGTTGGCCGAGGCCACCGATAGCTCGGGCAAGATCACCAAGCGCGGCGCCGAAAAGCTGACCTCCACGATCGACGAGTTCGCAAAGATCGCCGTCAGCTCCGGTTGTTCGGAACTGATGGCCTTTGCCACCTCCGCGGTCCGCGACGCGGAGAATTCCGACGACGTGTTGACCCGGGTGCGCAAAGAGACCGGTGTCGACTTGCAAGTTCTGACCGGGGTGGACGAGTCCCGGTTGACCTTTCTGGCGGTGCGCCGCTGGTACGGGTGGAGTGCCGGGCGAATCATCAACCTCGACATCGGGGGCGGCTCGCTGGAGCTGTCCAGCGGTGTCGACGAGGAACCCGAAGTGGCGTTGTCGCTGCCGCTGGGCGCCGGGCGGTTGACCCGCGAGTGGCTGCCCGACGATCCGCCCGGGCGGCGCCGGGTGGCAATGCTGCGCGATTGGCTGGACACTGAATTGGCGGACGCCAGCACGGCCGTACTCGATGCCGGCGCCCCAGACCTCGCGGTGGCGACGTCGAAGACTTTCCGCTCGCTGGCGCGGCTCACCGGTGCGGCGCCGTCGGCCGCCGGACCACGGGTGAAGAGAAGCCTGACCGCCAACGGCCTCAGGCAACTCATATCTTTCATCTCTAGGATGACCACCGCTGACAGGGCGGAATTGGAAGGAGTCAGCGCCGAGCGGGCGCCGCAGATCGTGGCGGGCGCTCTGGTGGCGGAGGCGAGCATGCGAGCACTGTCGATGGAAACAGTGGATATCTGCCCGTGGGCGTTACGGGAAGGTCTCATCTTGCGCAAGCTCGACAGCGAAGCCGACGGAACCGCCCTCGTAGAGACTTCGGTGCGCAATGCTGGAGGTCAGGGAGTTGATCGGAACACCAACCGATCGAGAGGCGACAAACCATGACCGGACCACATTCCGAGACCGAGAGCCCCGGCACTCGGCCCATCTCGGTGGCCGAACTGCTGGCCAGGAACGGAACCATTGGCTCCCCCGCTGTCACCCGACGGCGGCGGCGGCGCCGCGGCGATAGCGACGCGGTGACCGTCGCCGAGCTGACCGGTGAGATTCCCGTCATCCGCGACGATGACGAGCACGACGAGACACAACACCAAGCCCACGGCTCGGTCGAGGTCGCCGAGACCGAGTCCGAAGCAAGCCCCAAGCCGGTCGACGAACAACGGGCTACCCGGGACCAGCCCAAACCCGGGTACTGGACTGAAGCAGAGCCGCGTTGGCCCAAGTCGCCACCGCAGCCGCCCCGGGTCGGGCCCGAGCGCAGTGCCTACCCGCGGCCCGCGCGCCGCGATGCAGAGCAAGCCGAGGAACCTGCCGGGGCGTCGATGCCGTCGTCCGGCGCCGAGGACATGAGCCCGGATCCGCTGGAGCAATACGCGGATATGCCGGTGGACGTGATGGACTCCGAGGTGCGCGAAGCCGAACCCGCGACCGAGGATTCGGCTTACGTGCGTTCCTACTTGCAGACGTCGGATTCGACCCTGTTCGGCGGGCAGACCCTGGCCGACGAGGTGGCTCGACGGCGCAGCGACGAGCGCGACGAAGCCGACGCGGACTCGCTGAACGCCGCGAAGGCTGTCGAGGAAGACCACCCAGCCGCGGCTCCGCCCAAGGACGCGCACCCGGCGCCGGGCCGATTAGCGGCGCTGTGGCACGGCAGCCTGATCGTGTTCCAGTCAATGCTGGCCGTCGCATTCGGCGCCGGGCTTTTCATCGCGTTCGACCAACTGTGGCGATGGAACAGCCTGGTAGCGCTGGTGCTATCGGTGCTGGTCATCCTCGGTCTGGTGGCCGGGGTGCGGGTAGTCCGCAAAACCGAGGACATCGCGAGCACGCTGATCGCGGTGGCGGTCGGGGCGCTGATCACCTTGGGACCGCTGGCGCTATCCATGCAGTCCGGCTAGGCGTCACCCGCAAACTGTGCGCCCCGCAATCAAGGTCGGCCTGTCCACGGCCTCGGTCTACCCGTTGAGGGCCGAGGCCGCGTTCGAGTATGCGGCCAGGCTCGGCTATGACGGGGTCGAGCTGATGGTGTGGAGCGAGTCGGTCAGCCAGGACGTCGCCGCCGTCAAGAAGCTGTCGCGGCGCTACCGCGTGCCGGTGCTGTCGGTCCACGCTCCCTGCCTGCTGATCTCGCAGCGGGTGTGGGGTTCCAACCCGATTCCCAAGCTGGAACGCAGCGTGCGGGCCGCCGAGCAACTCGGTGCGCAGACCGTCGTCGTGCATCCGCCGTTTCGCTGGCAGCGGCGCTACGCCGAGGGATTTAGCGAGCAGGTGACGACCCTGGAAGCGTCCAGCGACGTGATGGTCGCGGTGGAGAACATGTTCCCGTTCCGGGCCGACCGGTTCTTCGGGGCCGACCAGTCGCGGGAGCGGATGCGCAGGCGCGGCGGCGGCCCAGGACCGGCGATTTCGGCGTTCGCGCCGTCGTATGACCCGCTGGACGGCAACCACGCGCACTACACGCTGGACCTGTCGCACACCTCGACCGCAGGCACCGACGCGCTGGAAATGACGGAACGGATGGGCGCGGGCCTGGTTCATTTGCATTTGTGCGACGGGAGCGGCATGCCGTCGGACGAGCACCTGGTGCCCGGGCGCGGCACGCAACCCACCGCCGAGGTGTGCCAGATGCTGGCCGCCGGCCAGTTCGCTGGCCACGTCATCCTCGAGGTGTCCACGTCCACCGCACGCTCGGCCAGCGAACGTGAAGCCATGCTCGCCGAATCGCTGCAATTCGCCCGCACGCATTTGATGCGATGACCCTCAGGAGACTATGACCGCGCTATTCACCACCGCAATGACGCTGCGGGAGGTCGATCCGGGTGTATTCGAGGGAGAGCTCAACAAGCACTGGACCATCGGGACCAAGGTGCACGGCGGCGCGATGCTGGCGCTGTGCGCCAACGCCGCGCGCAGCGCGTGCGCCGGGCACCCGGCCGGACTCGAGCCGGTTGCGGTGTCGGCGAGCTTCCTGTGGGCGCCCGATCCGGGACCGATGCGGCTGCTGACCTCGATCCGCAAGCGCGGGCGCCGGATCTGTGTTGTCGACGTCGAGCTCTTGCAGGGCGATCGCACCGCCGTGCACGCTGTGGTCAACCTCGGCGAGCCCGAGCACTTTTCGCCCGGCGGTGACACGGCGCCGCTGCTGTCGGCGAATCCCGTCGCGGATCTGATGGCTCCAGAGCCGCCCGACGACATCGAGCCGATCGGGCCCGGTCACGCGCTGGCCGGGCTGGTGCACCTCGGCGAGGGCTGCGATGTCCGGCCGCTGCTGTCCACTCTTGCGCCCAGCACCGACGGGCGGCCGCCGGTGCTGCAGATGTGGGCGCGGCCGCGCGACGTTGCCCCTGACGCCCTCTTCGCGCTGATGTGCGGCGATCTATCCGCACCGGTGACCTTCGCCGTGCAGCGCACCGGATGGGCACCCACGATTGCGCTCACCGCCTTCCTGCGGGCACTGCCCACCGACGGCTGGTTGCGCGTGATCTGCACCTGCCTCGAGATCGGGCACGACTGGTTCGACGAGGACCACATCGTCGTCGACAGCCTGGGCCGGCTCGTTGTCCAGTCCCGCCAATTGGCGCTGGTGCCCGCGCCCCGGTAACCGGGAGAAGCCCGGCCGTCTGCGATGCTTTCTCCCATGGCGAGAATCGCGATCATAGGCGGTGGCAGCATCGGCGAAGCCTTGCTGTCGGGTCTGCTTCGGGCAGGTCGGCAGGTCAAAGACCTGGTGGTATCCGAACGTGTGCCGGAACGCGCCAAGTACCTGGCCGACACCTATTCGGTGTTGGTGACGTCGTCACTGGCCGACGCCGTCGAGCACGCCACGTTTGTTGTCGTTGCGGTGAAGCCCGCCGATGTCGAGTCGCTGATGGGGGAGCTGGCCCGAGTCGCCGCCGCGGCCGAGGACGGTAGCGCCGAGCAGGTTTTCGTCACCGTCGCGGCTGGAATCACGGTCACCTACTTCGAGTCCAAGCTCCCGGCGGGAACACCGGTGGTCCGGGCGATGCCGAACGCGGCGGCCGTGGTGGGTGCGGGGGTGACCGCTCTGGCCAAGGGGCGTTTTGTCACCGGCCCGCAGCTCGAGGAGGTTTCGGCGTTGTTCGAGGCCGTCGGCGGCGTGCTGAGTGTCCCCGAGTCTCAGATGGACGCGGTGACCGCACTTTCGGGTTCGGGGCCCGCGTATTTCTTTTTGATGGTCGAGGCTCTGGTGGACGCGGGCGTCGCGGCGGGGCTGAGCCGGGACGTGGCGACCGGCCTGACGGCACAGACCATGGCCGGTTCGGCGGCGCTGCTGCTGGAACGGCTCGATCAGGAGCGGGGACCGGCCGGCAGCGAGGCCCTGGGGAAGCAGGGGGATACCGCCGCGGCCCAGCTGCGAGCCACGGTGACTTCTCCGGGCGGTACGACCGCCGCTGCGCTGCGCGAACTCGAACGAGGAGGCCTGCGGACGGCCGTCGACGCGGCCGTTCAGGCCGCTAAAAAGCGCTCTGAACAGCTAAGAATTACATCGGAATAATTCAAGAAATTTAAAATGATTGTCCCCCACCAGTACCAGTAACCCCACTAGTCCCGCTATTCTCCTTTGTGTATGCCCGTGTGGGTGCCAGCGGAGGGGAAGCCGCTGGCGTTGCGCGGGCCTGACACGATTGGGTTGCGATGACGTCTACGAACGGGCCATCGGCGCGGGATTCCGCAGGTAAGCCGCGGGATACAGCTTCTGTCGATAGCCAGGCCAGGACACAATTTCTCACCGTCGCCGAAGTGGCGGCCCTGATGCGGGTCTCCAAGATGACGGTTTACCGCCTGGTGCACAACGGAGAGCTACCGGCGGTGCGGGTTGGCCGGTCCTTCCGGGTGCACGCGAAGGCGGTGCACGACATGCTGGAGACGTCCTACTTCGACGCCGGCTGAGTCACCCCTCGCCGCGAGACGACGGCGGACGGGTCGGGACTGGCGCGTGGCCTTTTGAGCGGTCGCGCGACTGGGTGGTTTGGTGTTCGGTGCGGCCCGCCGGGTAAAGTGACTCGAGATTTTCAAGTCCTTTAGCAGTCCTTAACAAGCGGTCACAGGTCAGATAGCGGAGTTCATGGGTTCAGTAATCAAGAAGCGGCGCAAGCGTATGTCGAAGAAGAAGCACCGCAAGCTGCTGCGTCGCACGCGGGTGCAGCGCAGAAAACTTGGCAAGTAAGCCCTGCTTCGCCGCATTACCGAACTCGCCGACTGCCGCGCCGCTGTAGCGCCGGGGCTTGTCTCGGCCGTTAGGCTATTTGCGTGGATTCGTCGAGCGGGGGCGGCGCCGGAACCGGCGACAACGCGGATAACACCATGCACTACCCGAAAGTGGTGCTGGTTACCGGTGCGTGCCGGTTTCTCGGTGGCTACCTGACTGCCCGGCTGGCGCAGAACCCGCTGATCCAGGGCGTTATCGCCGTAGACGCGATCGCCCCCAGCAAGGACATGCTGCGCCGGATGGGCCGGGCCGAATTCGTCCGCGCCGACATTCGTAATCCCTTCATAGCCAAGGTGATTCGCAACGGCGACGTCGACACGGTGGTGCACGCCGCGGCGGCGTCGTATGCGCCGCGCTCCGGCGGGACGGCGGCGCTGAAGGAACTCAACGTGATGGGCGCCATGCAGCTTTTCGCGGCCTGCCAGAAAGCGCCCTCGGTTCGACGCGTCGTGCTGAAATCGACCTCCGAGGTCTACGGGTCGAGCCCCCGCGATCCGGTGATGTTCACCGAGGACAGCAGCAGCCGTCGGCCCCTGCGCGGTGGTTTCGCCAAGGACAGCCTCGATATCGAGGGCTACGTGCGCGGGCTGGGCCGGCGCCGGCCCGACATCGCGGTGACGATTCTGAGGCTGGCCAACATGATTGGGCCGGCGATGGACACCACACTGTCGCGGTATCTGGCCGGGCCGGTGGTGCCGACCATGCTCGGCCGCGATGCGCGATTGCAGTTGCTACACGAGCAAGATGCATTGGGTGCGCTGGAGCGTGCGGCGATGGCAGGCAAGGCCGGCACCTTCAACGTCGGTGCCGAGGGCATCGTCATGCTGTCGCAGGCGATCCGTCGGGCGGGCCGGATTCCGTTGCCGGTGCCCGGTTTCGGGGTGTGGGCGCTGGATTCGCTGAGACGGGCTAACCGTTACACCGAAATAAATCGTGAACAATTCAATTACTTAAGCTATGGCCGAGTCATGGACACGGCGAGGATGGAGTCCGAGCTCGGCTACCAGCCGAAATGGACGACGGCGGAGGCGTTTGACGACTACGTTCGTGGTCGCGGCTTGACTCCCATAATCGACCCAGATCGGGTACGCTCCTTGGAGGGTCGCGCCATAGCCTTAGCGCAGCGCTGGGGAAGCCGAAATCCAATTCCATGGGGTGGGGTCAGGTAGATATCGTGGCGGGTGAAACCAGAGCGAATGTCATTCCCCTGCACAGCAATAAGGGTCGAGTCGCAGCTCGCCGGAGAGCCGAAGCCTCGCGTCAGCATCCCTCGCTGCTCTCCGATCCGCACAGCCGGGCGTCGGCCGAACAGCTCGCCGCAGTAGTTCGTGAAATCGACGAGCACCGTCGCGTCGGGGGCGGAACTTCGGCAACCGAAGCGCCGTTCAGCGAGTTTGCCCAACAGGTCGCCGCGGTTGCCGGATTCTTCCGGCAGCGGTTGACGGGCGACTACACCGTCGACGAGTTCGGGTTCGATCCGCACTTCAACAACGCCGTCGTCCGGCCTTTGCTGAGATTCTTTTTCAAGTCGTGGTTCCGGGTCGAGGTCACCGGAATCGAGAACCTGCCGAGCGAAGGCGCCGCGCTGTTGGTGGCCAATCACGCCGGGGTGTTGCCGTTCGACGGACTGATGTTGTCGGTGGCGGTGCACGACGAGCATCCGGCGCAGCGCGACATGCGGCTGCTCGCCGCCGACATGGTGTTCGACATGCCGTTGATTGGCGAAGCCGCCCGCAAGGCGGGTCACACCATGGCCTGCACCACGGACGCGCACCGGCTGCTGGCCGCGGGCGAGCTGACCGCGGTGTTCCCGGAGGGCTACAAGGGCCTGGGCAAGCGCTTCGAGGACCGCTACCGGCTGCAACGGTTCGGTCGCGGCGGCTTTGTGACGGCGGCGTTGCGCACCAGGGCGCCGATCATCCCGTGCTCGATCATCGGGTCCGAAGAGATCTACCCGATGCTGACCGACGTGAAGCTGTTGGCGCGGCTGTTCGGCCTGCCCTACTTCCCGGTCACTCCGCTGTTTCCGTTGGCCGGGCCGGCCGGCCTGGTGCCGCTGCCGTCGAAGTGGCGGATCGCGTTCGGTGAGCCGATCTACACCAACGACTACGCCCCCTCCGACGCCGAGGACCCGATGGTCACCTTCGAGTTGACAGATCAGGTGCGCGAGACGATCCAGCAGACGCTGTACCGGCTACTCGCCGGGCGCCGCAACATCTTCTTGGGCTGAGCTTTTCGCTTCAGCGTCTTGAGCGTCTTGCCCTAACTCCGCTACGTCCCCTGCAGATATGCATAGTGCCCCGGCGCCGGGGCACTATGCATGCAAGCGGTTACTTGACCAGGGTGAACTGGCACACGTTCGTGTAGCCGTCGCGGAACAGATCCGAGCAGCCCCGCAGGTAGTGCATGTAGATGTCGAAGGTCTCCTGCCCTTTTAGGGCGATCGCCTCTTCCTTGTGTGCCTCGAGCGCATCCGCCCAGGCGTTCAACGTCCGAACGTAGTTCCATCCGATTTCGTGATGGCGCTCGATCTTGAAACCCGCCTGGGTCGAGTAGTGATCGACCTGGTCGATCTGCGGCAACTTCCCGCCCGGGAAGATCTCCCTGAGGATGAAACTGATGAACCGCAGCAGGCTCATCGTTATCTTCAAGCCGCTGTCTTTGGTCTGCTCGGCACTGGGCACCACGATCGTGTGCAGCAGCATCCGGCCGTCGTCGGGCAGCAAGTTGTAGTACTTCTTGAAGAACGTGGCATAGCGCTCGTATCCGGCGTCACCGGCGCCATCGGCGAAGTGCTCGAAGGCGCCCAGTGACACGATGCGGTCGACCGGCTCGTCGAATTGCTCCCAGCCCTGGATTCGCACCTCTTTGCGACGCGGACTGTCGACCTCTTCGAACTTCGCCTTGTCGTGGGCGAACTGGTTCTCGCTCAGCGTCAGGCCGATCACATTGACGTCGTACTCCTGGACGGCGTGGCGCATCGTCGAACCCCAGCCGCAGCCGATGTCGAGCAGCGTCATGCCGGGCTCGAGGTTCAGCTTGTCCAGCGCCAGCTTGCGTTTGGCGAATTGCGCTTCTTCGAGCGTCATGTTGGGACGCTCTTCAAAGTAGGCGCAGCTGTAGGTCATCGACGGGTCAAGCCAGAGCTTGAAGAACTCGTTTGATTTGTCGTAGTGGGATCGGACCGCTTCGACCGGTGGCTTTAACTGGGTGCCACCTGTTTCCCCCTGTGACGTCATTAAATCGACCCTACTTTCCTGCAGAAATGGACGCAATCGCGGCGACGGTTTCTTCAGCGCCGACTTCCTGATTTGCAGCCTCACCGAGCATCGTCACGGTGCTGGTTATGAGGGGGTTCCCATCGGCATCGGTGATCTCGCTGCGGATCTCCGCGATAACGGTGCCGTGGGACTCGATTACCGAGTCTAGATACGTGTCAAAGTGCAACTTGTCGTGGGCTAGGACCGGGCGGTGAAACTTGAACTTCTGGTCTCGGTGAAGAACCCTGGCGATATTGATTGGGATGCTGAACTTGGTGAAGATGTCCAGCTGCACACGCCGGCCCGCGATCGCCAGGAACGTCAGCGGGGCCACCACGTCGGGATACCCAGCCTCGGCGGCATCAATCTCGCTGAAGTGCGTCGGGTGCTCGTCTTGCACCGAGCTCGCGAACTCCCGGATCTTCTCTCGACCGACCTCGAAGTAGTCC
This sequence comes from Mycobacterium montefiorense, assembly GCF_003112775.1. Taxonomy (GTDB): domain Bacteria; phylum Actinomycetota; class Actinomycetes; order Mycobacteriales; family Mycobacteriaceae; genus Mycobacterium; species Mycobacterium montefiorense. The sequence goes on from NZ_BFCH01000036.1 coordinate 205,033, forward strand.
GGTGCCCGGTAGTGGCTGCCGATGAGGCTCTGGGTCCCCTCTGGAAGGTGCTTGGAGCCCTCTGGAGTTGTCATGGCTTTGCCCGCTCCCCACTCGAATCGTTGCTCAGCGGCGCAGCTTATCAGCGTGATTGACGTCGCGACGCCAACGCCGCCAGCGCACCGCCCGCCGCGCCGAGCGCCAGCGCCGACGGCACTCCAATCCGGGCCGCCTTGCGCGCGGTCCGGAAGTCGCGGATCTCCCATCCCCGTTCGCGGGCCAGGCTGCGTAAACGCGCGTCGGGGTTGATGGCGACCGCCGTGCCCACCAACGACAGCATGGGCACGTCGTTGTAGCTGTCGGAATAGGCCGTGCATCGTTTGAGGTTGAGGCCCTCGCGGATCGCCAGGGACCGCACGGCATGTGCCTTGCCGGGACCGTGCAGGATGTCGCCGACGAGCCGGCCGGTGAAGATGCCGTCGACCGACTCCGCGACCGTCCCGAGCGCACCGGTCAGGCCGAGCCGGCGCGCGATGGTAGCGGCGAGCTCATACGGCGTTGCGGTGATCAGCCAGACCTGCTGGCCGGCGTCCAGGTGCATCTGGGTGAGTTCGCGGGTGCCATCCCAGATCTTGTCGGCGATGATCTCGTCGTAGACGTCCTCGCCGAGAGCGACCAACTCCTCGACCGAGCGGCCTTCGATGAAGGTGAGCGCTTTGCGCCGGCCGGCGGCGACGTCCTCGCTGTTCTCCTTGCCGAGCAGCTGAAACTTGGCCTGCGCGTAGATGAATCCGACCACATCGCGATAAGTGAAGTAGTTACGTGCGGCCAGCCCGCGTCCGAAATGCACCGCGGAGGAGCCTTGCACCAGCGTGTTGTCCACGTCGAAGAACGCGGCGGCGGTCAGGTCGATCGGCGGTTGCGGGCCACCCTCCGCGGCGGTCGCTTCCTGCAAGCCTTCAAGCGCACGGGCCGCGCTGGCGTTCGTGGCCACCGATTCCAGGTCGACTCGAACGGCGGGGTCGGCGCTGATCGACTCATCCGACTCAGAGGAAGTCATCGCCACACCTCCTAGATCACCCTGCCGCCTGGTGGCCGTTATTGCGACCGCTACCAACCCTATCCGGCAGTTGCGACGGGCAGCTTTACACCTCTGGCATCCGTTGGTGTCAGAGGATCTCGCTCCCTTGCACCGGGCCGCCGCAGCTCCCGGCTCGTGGCATCACAATTATCGAGCGGGTGATGACCTGACAGTATCTGTGTGTATTGGTGGTCCGTCCGGGAGGGGCGCATCGACGTTGTCGCCCGGGCCTAAATCATCCAATTCAATAAGCGGGTAATTGCCGTATTCTCTTCTGGATCTAACTTTGAATCGTGTGCCCGATGCAAACAAGACCTCGTCCTCAGTGGAGTCTCGCGCGAACTTGGAAACATCTCGACCAAAATGAGACGTAATCAAAAAGTTAACGTCGTCCATAAATTCAGACTTAACGCCCCTCGAAAACTTCTCGGATTTCGTATAAGACTTAGTGCTGCTTGCGAATCCGGGGGCGGTAACTATTTTGTCAAGTTCGTATTCCGCAAGATTGTCACCGGAAATGTTCGAGCCGCGGAATACGACCCCTCTATACGGTTCAAGCTTGCTCAAGGCGCTATTTAGCGCAGAAATATGCTCTTCTGTCTTGCTCGGTATAGCGAGGTCCTCGGGCAAAGCCCGTTGGTGGGGCAGCGACGCACGTGGCTTTTGTTACGGCTCAACGTTATTGACAGTCTTGCTGGTGTTGTAGCGCGTGGCCCGTCGCGTACGGCTGCTCCACGTGCACTTGCTGTTGCGAGTGCTCGGGTGGCGAAACGGCTGCGCGAGTGCGGGATCCTCGCACAAACGCTGTCGGCCGCGCAGTTCGACGCGATGACTGAACTGCTGCTAGAGCACATGCCCGCCGATACGGTGCGAGAACGTTGGTCTACGATGCGCTTCGACAACGTATACGCGACAACATGTGTGGTTAATCCAGAGAAGCTGGCTGGGACCGGAATCGATACGTTGTGGCGGTGGCCGGCCGACCGCACCGTGGTCACGATCAAGCTGGCCGACACTGCCGATGGCGTTCAAGCAGGCGCGTTGGTGCGGTACGTCAGTGATCGTCGGATTCGGCGTAAGCAAGTGCGCCGCTGGATGCCCGGGGCCTTGTGGTGGACTCCGGGCATCCAGCGGCGCCTACTACAGGCCGCGCTACTTGGCAGCGATTTCGGCTTTGCTGCGGAGATCGCCACTATCAAGCTGGCGGATTTAGGCCCACTACATATCCCGATTGGGCCGGCCGGACAGATGATTGGGCGCGCGGGGGAGACGGCCGTGGCTATCTCGCTCTGGAATGACAACGAACATCCGAGGCGCTTACGTATCGATGCCCGAGTGCATCTGGCGTTAGCTCATCAGCTAGTACTTCGGGCAGTGGCTACCGGTGCGGTGGTCTCCGTGCACACCGATGATCGTGCCCGCTGGCAATCTTTGATCACTGCGGTTGACGACCCTGACCGCCTGTTCCTTGCCGCCGCTGGCGCTAAATACAGCGGAATTGCGGTATTTGACCGCAAGCCCGTCAGCGCGGTCGCGGCGCGCAGCGTAATGGTGTTGTCGTTGCCACACGACGGGCCGCCCGGGGACGGGGTGGACGTTACCTTGGTGCAGAAACAGAAATCGATGCAGATCATCACCGGTGACGTCAATCCCATTACGGTGTTGGTTGATCTCGACGAAGACTTGCGAGTCGATCCGGTTGCACGTGGCGCGGGCGAGGCCGCGCTAGGAGGCGAACCACGAACGGCTGATACTGGAGTAAGCGGGTTTCATGCTGGCTCGTCTCATCATGGGCAGGCCTCGCCAATTGAATTGGGAGGGGGCCTTTCCCGGCTTGACGTGTCGCGTGCTCAACGACGCGGCTCGTCAGGGAAATTAGACGTTGTTGCGAAGGATCGGCGGACTGCAGGGTCGCGCAGTCGACCAGCCGCCTACCAGCCGCGGCATGGTAAGGAGACCAGACCCACCGAGTTAGATAGCTGAAGTGCCGCAGCGGCGGTGACGGCGCGCGGCACACTGAGGAATGCGTGTGAGGTTCGCCTAGTGCGCGTCAGATGTCGGTCGTGTGGCGACCAGCTCGGGATAAACGGCTGCCGGTCCGTCGCTTGTTCCCCAGATTGTAACAGCGAATAAGTTCGACTTAACGTCGGAAATTGATCGGTCGATATTCGCTGTTTTGGTATTTCGGTCGGTGTTGATCCTTTCGAATACCTCGGAGCTGGAGGTGCCGAATACCGTGTCGGAAAATACGGAGGAACTGGCCGGGAGCTTCGGTGATCTCCTCACCGGTTTTGCCCTCTGCGCCCAGCTCATCCGCACGGCGCAATTTGCGCACGATGTCCTCCGCGGAATTCCGCTTCCGACCAGCCATGTGTTTCATCGTCCCTTCCAGCCCGACATCGGGCCACAGGACTCTAAAACTGGTTGGACTCATTCAGCGGAAACACGCCAGCTGCACTAGGCGGCGCCACGTTCCGTGTGAATTCGTCGGGATATTTTTCCTTGCCATAGGGTTTATCATCTCGCTTCCCCCAGATCAATCCTGGGATTAAGCGTGTCAACCACACGGGTTCAATCCGGGGTGGTCCTTAAGCTAGTTCGCTCCAAACGCTCACGGCCGGAGTCGCCCGCGCGGGAGAAATGCTTAATCCGATCCACCGCTCACCTGACAGATCAACTCGGATCAGTTCGGGGCCGGGTTCCAAACCACCGGTACGCTGGCTGGTCCTGTGAAGAACAGGTCGAGCTCCCGGGGGATCTCGTGTTCGGAGATGGCGAGGAACAGGGTCGGGAAGTGGGCGAACAGGGCCTGGTAGGCGGTGAGGAGGAACATTCGGGTTAGGGCTGTGCCCAGGCAAAAGTGGGGGCCTGCCCCGAAGGCGGCAGTGGCGTCCGTGCCGCGGTGGATGTTGAACTTGGCTGGGTTTTGGTAGTGCTCGGGGTCCCAGGTGGCACTGAGCATGGGAGTGCACACGCCCTGGCCTCGGCGGATGGTCACATTGTGCAAGGTAATGTCTTCGGTCGCGACACGCGGCAAACCTAGGACGCCACCGTTGTGGTGATAGCGAAGGACCTCTTCGACGGCCTTCGGCCATAGCGTGGGGTCGTTGATGCAAGCATTAAGCTGGTCGCGGTTGACCAACAGGGTGGCGATCCCGGTGCCCAGCGGGGAGACCAGCGGCTCGGACCCTATGACGAGCAAGTATGCCACGGTGCCCTGCAGTTCCTGCTCGCTGATCAGATCAGCTGCCCGGGCTTGGATAAGCGCCTCGATCGGACCCTGCGCCGTATCGGCGTTGGTGGTTTCGCGGAGTTTTTCCTCAATGACCTCGCTGGTGAATTCGGTGACTGCTTTGGTGGCTGCGGCCACCTGTTCGGGGCTGGCGGCGGGATTGGTCTGGGCGTGGAAACAGCGGCGGTGAGCTTGCACCTGTTCTATTGGAATCCGCAGGATGGCGGAACTTGCCGCAAGTGGCAGTGGAGCGATGTAGGCAGGGACCAAGTCGGCCGGGTTGGGGCCTTCGGCCATCGCGTCCAGCAGTCGGGCTGCATGTTGTTCGACCATGGGCCGGTACGTCTCCGCCCCCGCGCTGGTGTAGAAGCGGCTGATGACATGTCTTACCCTGGTGTGGTCGGGCGGGTCGAGATTGAAGATGCAGCCGGGGACAGCGGTGAAGTCCTCACCTACGTATCGTGGTGCGTCTTTGTGGACCAGGTTTCGGGAGAACCGCGGATCGGTGAGTACCTGAGCGATGTTGTTCTTGCGGGTCACCATCCACACCTCGGTGCCGCTGGGTAATTGCACCGGACATACCGGGCGGTGTTTGCGCGCCCACTCCAGCACCGGCGGCGGGGTCCCCAACTCGCCGGGAGGAAACGGGTAGCGCAGGGGCAGAACTGAATCCGTGGTCGCAGTCCCAATGGTGTTGGGATCGTTTTGGGCGCGCGTGACCACCGCATAGCCCTGCCCCTTCGCCGGTCGCAGGCGTATGGTCTTACCCGCGATCAGGGGTGCGAGGAGATCCATCTGGCGGTGGTAGACGAACACCGAGGTCTTCGTTCCGAAGACCTCGGGTCCGTTCACGACCAGCGGGAGTTCGGCGATCGCGTAGCTGACTGCCTGGTCGATCTGCGCGTCGGTGGGCTCATGTCCCCCCGATGCGTGCCGCACGGCTTCGCGGGCGGTCAGTCTGCAGGCCCGACGAACCTCAGGATCGTCCCGGTAGGCGTCCTCCACACGGGCTCGCGCGGTGACATAGCTCGGGCGGTTGGCCAGTGTGGTCCAGGTGTGCAGATGCTTTGAAGGACTGACGCCGGCACGCTCTAATGCACTGCGAGCGGGATTACGGAGCTGCGTCACCGCCCGGCGGGCGCGACGCACCGCCTCAGGGGCGTCTATACCTGCCGCGGTGAGGGTGTGGGCGGCCTCGTAACCGGGTAGGAATACGTCGACCTTCGTGAAGTGCGAACAAGCCCAGCCCACGAGGGCGTCGATAGTGGCCGGCTTGTAGTAGCTATTCCACGGGGAAAGCCCTAACAATACGTGCTCGGCACCCTCTACCAGCAGCGCACTCTCCGGGGAACAGGGTTGTACGAGGAACTGTGATGTCATGAGTGGCGAATTCCATCTTGGTTAGGTGAAGCGATGCGTTCGGGAATTGCGATGTCGGCACTGAAGCTAAATCTGCTGTAGAAGAAGGGCAAGCCGTTGTTCCGCTGAGCGGTTTGACGGGATTGGTCTTTCCTTGGGCATTGCAGAATGTGGCCTCGTAATCGGCGGGTGGGATGTCGCAGAGGCAGCCGTGGAGGCTGGCCCAGTGGCGTGTTCCGTTGAGACCATCACGCCATCTCTAAACCATCGAGCACCATTGATATCCGCATATGCGAGGCCACCCGGCAACCCGCGATCATCGCTGAGTAGGCATCGACGGTGGACGTTACCTTGGTGCAGAAACAGAAATCGATGCAGATCATCACCGGTGACGTCAATCCCATTACGGTGTTGGTTGATCTCGACGAAGACTTGCGAGTCGATCCGGTTGCACGTGGCGCGGGCGAGGCCGCGCTAGGAGGCGAACCACGAACGGCTGATACTGGAGTAAGCGGGTTTCATGCTGGCTCGTCTCATCATGGGCAGGCCTCGCCAATTGAATGGATAACCGTCCGGAGATGGTTCCTCAAGCGCTGCAACGGTTTTACGAGAATAAGACCGGATTGCTCTATATTCCTCCGGGCTGTCCGTGGGACAACGGTTACATCGAATCGTTCACCCTGTTCGAAGCCCGCGTGATCATCGGCGACTTCAAGACCGAACACAACCGCCGACACCGCCACTCGGCCCTGGGCTACCGGACACCGGCCGAGTACAGGTGTACCCACACCCCGGTGGCCTGCAGCATCAACTGAATCTGGATCACACCAACCTGACTCCAAGACCGGGTGGACTCAGGATCGGGGACTCGCCAGCTTGATTACCGATATCTTGGCGAAAAGGGGTAGTCGTGAACGCTGCGCCTCTAACATGACTTTGGATTATCGGTTGTGTGTACTTGTGATGGCCGGATGAATTTCGTTTGATTAATCGTTTTCGAATTCTGTTGTGTCGTTGTCACGGATGTTTGACCATGCTGCTTGGATGCGTTCAGTACGTCCGAACGTCGTTTCAACGTAACGACCTCGGCCTGGGATGCCGAATCGTTCGAATTTGACTTCCCCGACCCCGCCCTCGAACTTGTCTGCCGATAGTAATACGGCGGGTGCTCGGTCGGCGTTGAGCTGGCGCAGTAACGGATCGGAGTTTTGGGCTGTCATTAGTCCTTCGGCTTGACGAGCTATGACGAAGTGCAAGCCTCGTTCTAAGGAGTCGGTGCGCAACCAGGGAAGTAGTTGGTGAATAGGCGGGTTGGAGTGCCGCGGAGCGACAAGCTGATAGTCATCGACGATCACGAATAGCTCGGGCCCGTCCCACCAGGAGCGTGCTTTGCGCTCGGCGGCGCTGATATCGTTGGGTACTGTTCGCGACGCTAAATTGTAAATCTTGTTGAGCCTATTGATAACCGACTCCAGTTCGTTGTCGCGGCGAACAGTGGCGAACAGGTTCTTCTCGGGAATCCGCTCCAGATGGGCGATTACGTGGATCCAGTAACACTATTTCCGCGTCGTCCTCGGTGGGAAACATCCGTGCGATGCTGTCGATCACGGTGCCTATTAGCTCACTCTTTCCCGACTTAGGCTCACCGTAGATCACCAGATGCGGTTCTCGGTACATTTCGGCATACGCTGGGCGTAACGTAGATTCCCGCACTCCTAGCGGCAGACGCAGGCGTCTGCGCTCATCTGCACCGACCGGGGGAACCAACTCCGCGATCTCGCTACGGAGAAGCGAGATAGGCAGCGTACGCAGCTTTTCTACTTGTTGAGTGAACTCATGCGTTGAGATGGCTTTTATTAGGTGATCTAGGCCCGCGCCCATGTTAGCGGTGTCGGCCACGCCATCGATGCGGGGAAGCGCGATGAGTCCTTGCAGTTCCGAGCCGCTAGTGATAGCACGACCCGCAGCCTGAGGCCTTTCTTTGGCCAACGACGACTTGATCCTCGATATTTCGCCGCTGTGTAACTCAATAAACAGGTTGATATGGGGTCCGATACCGCGCATCTCCACGACACGAGATGTCGTGAACACGAAGTGAACTCCATAGTTGAGTGCCCCGGCGATCAGCGACTCGATCTCACCGCCGCGTCCGTTGAGGATTTGCCCAGGGGCTACGGCCGCATCCCAACCGTCGATGATCACGAAAACATCGCCGAAGGCGTCGGATGATGAGGACGAGTCAGCTCGAGTAACTAGTTCTCGATACTCCTTCATAGTTGGAATCCGATGTTCGCGAAACAATCGTTCACGACTTGCAATCAAGTCTTTCGTCTGAACCAGCATGCGATTAATCGCATCAGGGTCAGCGCGGGTAGCCACACCGCCGACGTGCGGAAGATCGAGCAACGGCGCTAGCCCGCCGCCGGCGTAGTCGATTACATACATCTGGACCCGGCGGGGATGATTGTTCAGCGCAAGCGAAGACACCAGTGTTTTGATCGCTGTCGACTTGCCCACCTGACTACCGCCGGTAAGAAGAACGTGATTATTAGTCAGGTCCACATTCCATGGCGGTTGGGTGTGGCGCAATGGGTTATCGAAGAGCCCGAATGGAACATCGAGTTGGGTAGGTGTGGTGCTGGTCAGGGAATCGAGTTTTCGCAGATTGGGATCAACCTGGTCAAGGGTTTTCACCGTCAATATGGGAAGCCACATGCGATATGCGTGATCGACGTTGGCTGACTTCAGGCGTTCGACAACAGTAGTGAAAATTGTTGGCGGGTCATGGAATTCGTCGCTAACCTAGCCAACGTGAGTTGCGGTGGTGTGGCCTCCGCCAGTGCTGCCGCGTAGGCCACCCCAAGATGGGCCGTTGACCGTATCGGGACTTGTACAGCCAAAGCGCCCACACTCAGCGTTACCCTCGGATCCAGCTGGTCAATGCTCACACCACTGCGATTGGTCGCCATCCCAAAATTGCGGCGGGCTTCGTGCGCGCCGGCGGCCACTTCAACACTTTGCTCGCCGGCGGCCAATCGGCCCAACCATGCATCGCACATCATCGGGTCAGCCAGTGTCGCCCGCATAAATGCCTCACGTGCCTGCGCCGACTCGCCATTGCGCAAATGGCGAATGCCCATTACAAATACGCTTAAAGCGTCCACGGAATTAGCTATATCCATATACGCACCCACCTCCAGCTATCGTCCAGCAGCGCATACTTTCAAACACTGCTTAGCATCGCGTTTTCTATCAAATGTAAACCAGCTGGGTAATGCGAACGCCGGCCGGTATCGGGAGATCTGGTCAATGCCTTGCTAATATCTTTCTGTTCGAGGTATTTCGTTTGATCTGCGTTCGCTTTCCGTCGGTGCCATGTGATCAATAGTCGCGCCGCCACCCCAGGGTAAGAAATCGAAATCCGTAGATTCAGGCACCCTGATTAACGGCGCATTTTCTTTGCTGGACTTATGCTTTGACTCTGCGTCCGATCGACCTCCGCCTTTCCCTGCCGATAGGGGCATCATTGGCATACCTTGCATCCCCCCTTGCATTCCCGCACTGGCTGTCGCACCCGTGTTTACACCGCTAATTTGAGGAGATCCTGCATTATTACCCAAATGGTCCCACCCCTCCGGGAATCGGAATCCGCTAGACGCCTCCGATAATCCACTAGTGTCCGGCACACGTTCACCGGCAACCTTGGCCTTGCCGCCCTGCTCGGCCTGTCCGGTGGAATTGGGGGGCTCGGCCTGTCCGGTGGAATCGGGGGCAGGACCGGATCCTCGCGACCCGGAGCGCCCCATGCTCGAAGCTAGGCCGCCAAGAGTGCTCAGGCCTGCCATGCCTGCCATTTCCAGTGCCTCAAAGCCGCCGCCACCCGAGCCGCCACCTCCGTGATGTTTGTGATGTCCGCCGCCGCCGCCGCCACCACCACCTCCGGGCGTGAGCTTTGGGATCTTTGGCAACGTTCCGTATGTCATATTCGCGGTTTTTGCTAAGCTGTAAGCCTGGTAGCCAGCATTATTGTGCGCGGTCATGATGGCGTAGGCGATAGCTGCGCCAGCCGCCACGGCAAATTCGCCGATGGTCCACCAATATTTCGCCAGATCATCGGTGAAGAGTTTTTTGCAGTCGGTGCAGGCCTTATCTGAATAAGGCGTTGCATCCCACCAGGCCATGAATGCGGCAGCCTGCTGTTTTGTGTTGTGTGAGGCGGCGCCCAACTGACCGTGCACTCCACTCAGCACAAGAAGGAATTGATTCATGGATTGCTGAATCTTTGCGACCACTGGTGCATCCCAATCGGCGGCCAGTATCGCCTGTTGCTTTTTGAGGCCGGTAATCAGGGTATCGAACGCTATGGCGCAGCTATTAAAAGCAGTCGAGGCGCCTGTCATAGGTTTAGATCCAGGCCACGGTGTCACCTTTGTGCTGTCGGTTAAATAGCCTACCCATCTTGCAAGCAGTTCCGGCGCTTGGGTCATGAGCCTTTAGCCTCCGTTCAATTATGACCGAATTAACACACCCTGTTGGCGCGCCTTTGTAATCTCTGGACAGTAATGTAACTGTCAAAAGAAACTTTTTACGATAAGTAGTTGACACCTTTGGTTGCCGCTGCGCTGAATGCTGGGAATTCGTAATCGTGATTCAGGGTGGTCGATGTCGGGCGGGTAAACCAATCCCTTGAGGGAGGCATTGCTACCAGGTCGGTTATTGCACCGAGAAATCGGGGATATGTTCCTTCGCCGATCGTCGTCACGATTCCCGTACGCTCCATTCATGTCCCCGAAATCACACGTCCAAAACTTGTGTCCGCGACGAGAACCGCAGCTGGGCAAAACGCTATCTCCGTCCCCCAGTTGCGTTCAACCATGATGTGGCAACGTTGACCTTCACCATTCATCACCGCATCGAGTACTTGTGCGGTCTGACCGTTCCTCTTTAGCGCGTTATCAATTTCCTTGGGAAATTGGCTGGCCTGGTCCTGATAGCCGGACTTGATGTTTTTCCGGGTGAAAGTTACTGATTGCATCGCAGCCGCCGGGGGATCCATATTATGCCCGGGTAACATCAGCGAATCCCATAGAGGCGCAGCAACCAAGTCGTCAACCGAGCGCCCTCGTGACCATATCGACTGAATTACCAATTCCTCACCGATACGCGCGGCCATGACGTGGTCGCCGCCCCGCTGCGCCACCACCACTCGACGCAGTCGCGGTCCCTCTCTGGCCATTGCTGAGGCACTAATATCAGGCTTACACAATACGTACAACCAGGCGGCTAACGCACGATCGATATCTCCGTCAGAATTGATTAGTTGCGCATCGAGAAGGGCCGAAAATGCGTGATCGTCGATTGCCTGTTGCTCGCGGCTAGTGAGGCCACGAGAATAGAGATCCAGTGTCAACGGCGCTGAGTTGAGGCTTAGTTTTTTCATAAGATAGAGGACGGAGTCGGTGTCTAGATATGCGGCGGCCAGAAGAGGTGTTCTGGAATTATGCACAGTTGCCACTTTCGAGATGTGGTTGATGTATTGGGTGTTGTTAGACATCGAACATGCCGGCTATTTGGTTATCGGTGTGTTGCATATCGTTGTTAGCGGTGCATAGATTTTGAATAGCCCGAGTTGTGACGTCAATGATGTCTTGGTTTGCTTTCGTGAACTTTTGGAATGCGTCTTGGAATGAGGTGCCCGAGGAGCCATCCCATGATGCCGCTAATCATGATTGGGCGGCATTGCCTTCGGAGAGCAGTTCCTGGGATCGGGAGACTACTCCTTGCAAAGATCCGGCCCCGGATTCAATTCCGGCGTGGTTGTACAGGATAGTACTGTCGTCAGACATGTCTACACCTCTCGATTTCGTATTTACTGATTACATTGTGGAGATCAACGATGTGGGCCAGGTATCAATGAGTGCGCGGGACGGGTTGATGTTCGGGATGCTCACACGATGCTTTGAAAATACGACGCGCTTGTCTCTTCCTGGTGCTGAACCATGTTGATGCCCTGACCCAGATTTGCTGTTATACCGTCAAGCGTGTCATTGTTTTTTTGGCAGACTTAATGAATCTCCTGGGCGTGATTGAAGAACGCGTTTGCCATGCGCCCCTTCGCGGAGCCCATGATCTCATCGGTCACCCCAAGCAGTTTCTTATTATTTGCAGAAGTTTCCTCAACTAACGCAACGAATTTTTTGGTTTGCGCTGCTTGATTATTAAGATCCTGTCGAAATTGTCCAGCCATTAGTTTCTCACCTTTCACAATCGAAAATTTATCACCATGTCGCGTCAAGCATTTAGAGTTATTATCTAAGGGGCCTCCTCTGCCGGGACGGATGCGGATGGGTTACGTGGGCATTCCGCGTCGTCGCCGACTACGGCCAGAAGAGGGCGACGACGGTATCGGAGTCGAATTGATTCCGGTGCGGTTAGCGGCCGCGCCATTGGGAGAGCCCATAAAGCTGTTCATGGATGGGGTGGGCAGCAGTGAAGTCCTGGTCGTCGCGGCAGGCGAACGCGAGCCAGCAGTGCTGCCGGGTAGCGCCCCTGCGCCAGCACGGGCACCAGAGCTATGCCATCCCACGGGGTAGCGAAACGCCCCCGTTTTCTTGGAAGCCCCAGAGATACCGTTTCGACTGGTGATTCGTTCGCTTCTCACCAACGACGGTTTCGCGCCCGGTGCTGAATCCGGCCGGCCGGCCGACCCGCCAGCCAGCGCGTTGGACGAGGAGAGCGCTGAATGATTCGGTATGCCACCCGTAGTCATCGACCGTAGACCCCCAATCGGTGGGATGGATGACATGGACGGAAAACCCCCCGATGGGCCAGAACTGCGGCGGTGATCATCCGGAGGCCCAGGGTCCGGATGAACTCGCTCACTGAAGACATCCGGACCTTGTGTAGGGCCCGGGTCTCCTAAACGGTCTCCTAAACAAGAGGCCGACGCCTTCGCTAACGGTGGGACAGACGCCAACGAACTAAACTGCGCGTTCACCTCGGTCGCCGCTCGATACGTCGACATGGCCGCATTGTTCTGCACGGTGTACTGCACATACTCGGCGTGCAAGCGAGCGAGCTCCGCGCTGTTTTGACCAAAAACGTTTGTGCTCTGAGCGATCGCGAGGGCGGTCCGGTTTGCCGCGATCTGAGGGAGCTCAACGATGGACATGAGCGCAGTGTTATAAATCTGGGCCTGCTGCAGAGTTCGAGCGCCGGCATCGGCCAGTGCCGCGCAATGATGTTGCGCCGCAGCAAGATAGTCGGTTATCCGTGATTGCATAGGCGCGATCGCGGCACCCGACCAACTCGACGTCAGACGTTCCGCATTGGTCGTGGTCTCACTAATAAAATTCTGATAAGCGCTTAGCGAATTGCCAAACGCCACTGATGCCGCATACATCGGTGCCGGACCCGCGCCCGTAGTCAACTGAGTTGCGATTACCTCTGGTGGCATAAACACAATAACCTCACCCCCGGGTCCGGCTTATCGGCTGTTCGGTTTGTCGTGACTACTACGGCATCATTGTGGTGATGTCGTGTGGTCGGTCTAACCGCCAGGAAACGATGTCGAATTTAATTTGTCTTGATTTTCATACGATTGAGCAGCCTCTCTCAATGCCTCGGCATATTGATTCAACTCAGTAGAGACTTGACCGGCCACCGCGATGAATTCCCCACCGAACTTGGCCGTTTTCATCGCCGCATCGGTCGACGCGTCATCCAGGCCTGCTGGCGGTAGGGCGGTCATCGCGTCCGTATGACTCTCGACCTGATCAATCATGGCCTGCGCCAATGTTTGAACCTCGCTGGCAACCGACCGAAGTACCGCAGGATCAACTTTAACCATGGAAACAATGTACGACAGCAACAGTAGGCATGGGAATAGTTTTGCGCATCTTTTTGGGCGAACCACGTGGATCGATTTGGATGATGATCGATTACTGTCATCGTTTTGGCGTGTTGGGCGCGAATGGCTTCCACGGGTGCGCCGGTGCCTAGGGCTTCGTCGAGCGCAAACTGTGCGCCCGCCGGACGCGGTCGCCGCGGAGCGCACCTTCGCCGAATTGTCAGTGGGCCAGATCATCTCGAGATGCGGAGCCGCCCAACCCCAACCTGGGGGGCGTCACTGCTTCCGGCCGCTGACGGCCGAGAGCAGGCAGATATCGGCCTGGTCGTGGGCGACGCGGGAAGCGGGATGCTGTTGCCGCCGATTTGGATATTGCTTGGCCTAGCGACTAGTTGTGCGCCGACATCCGCACGCCAATACCTAGTCTGCACAACATATTTAGAGGCTGTTGTCCTCGCCTCGATGGGCTTGGGCGCCGAACTGTGGTGGCAGTTGCCCGGCGGCGCCCCGCCGGGGTCGTCGCAGGCGATGCCGGCGCATCCCGACAGCACCGCGGTCAACGTCGAAATCGCCGATGCCATGCGCAGTCGCGCCCGCCGTTTGCAATTGGTCCAACGCCTTGCGCATTATCGCCTCACCGTGAGTCCAGTGTTGATAAGCCGCACGGGCGCGGGCTACTGCCCTCGCCAGGGGCGACAAGCCGGCCTCGGCCTCGGGCGCCCCGAGGCCGGCTAGCGGTCCGGCGCTGATGCCACACTGGGCTCATGACTCAGGCCCCCGGCCGCCCGAAGGTGGAGCTGCTGACCCGCGATGGATGCACCATCTGCGCGCGGGCCTACGCACGGTTGGCTGAGCTGGCCGGGGAGCTGGATTTCGACCTCGCGGCCACCGACGTCGACGTCGCCGCGGCGTCCGGCAACCCCGGGCTGCGGGCGGAGTTCGGCGACCGCCTACCGGTGATCTTGCTGAATGGCAGCGAGCACAGTTACTGGGAGATCGACGAGCCGCGGCTGCGCGCCGACCTCGGCCGGTAACGCTGCGGGCCCCGAGCAAGGTGTGCGCCAACTCAATATTTGGTAGCCCACCGAATAAACGTTTACCGTAGACACCAGTTCAGTTACTGGAGTAGCGAGGGAGCTGGCCAGGTGATGCTGCCGTGAGCATCTTGCTCTTCGGGGTTTCGCACCGTAGTGCGCCGGTCTCCGTTCTGGAACAACTCAGTATCGACGAATCCGACCGCAACAAGATCATCGAACGGGTCTTGCAATCGCCGCTGGTCACCGAGGCCATGGTGCTCTCGACCTGCAACCGGGTCGAGGTCTACGCGGTCGTCGATGCGTTCCACGGCGGTTTGGCCGCAATCGGGCAGGTGCTGTCCGAATACTCCGGAATGTCGATGGGCGACCTCACCAAATACGCCTATGTGCGCTACAGCGAGGCCGCCGTCGAGCACCTGTTCGCCGTTGCCAGCGGGCTGGACTCCGCGGTGATCGGCGAGCAGCAGGTGCTGGGACAGGTCCGCCGGGCCTACGCCGCCGCCGAGGCGAATCGCACGGTCGGACGGGTGCTGCATGAGCTGGCCCAACGCGCGCTGTCGGTGGGCAAAAGAGTGCACTCCGAAACCGCCATCGACGCTGCCGGTGCCTCGGTGGTCTCGGTCGCGCTGGGCATGGCCGAACGCAAGGTGGACGGGCTGGCGGGCAGGACCGCGGTCGTCGTCGGAGCCGGAGCGATGGGCGCACTGGCGGCCGCACACCTGACCCGTGCCGGCATCAACCAGATCATCGTCCTCAACCGTTCGCTGTCCCGGGGACAACGGCTGGTCCGCAAGATCCGCGAATCGGGGGTGCGCGCCCAGGCGCTGACGCTCGACCGGCTCGCCGACGCGCTGGCCGGTGCCGACGTCGTGGTCAGCTGTACCGGAGCGGTGAGCCCCGTGGTGTCGCTGGCCGACGTCCACAACGCGCTGGCCGCCGCGCAGCGCGACGAGGCCGGTCACCCGCTGCTGATCTGCGACCTGGGCATGCCGCGCGACGTCGATCCCGCGGTGGCCGGACTCCCCGGCGTCTGGGTCGTCGACGTGGAGCGGATCCAACACGAGCCCGCGGCGCACGCCGCCGCCGGCGACGTCGACGCCGCTCGCCATATCGTGGCCGCGGAGGTTGCCGCCTACCTGGCGGGGCAGCGGATGGCCGAGGTCACCCCGACAGTCACCGCGCTGCGCCAGCGCGCCGCCGACGTCGTCGAAGCCGAGCTGCTGCGGCTGGAAAACCGGCTTCCGGGACTCGAGAGCACCCAGCGCGAGGAGGTCGCCCGCACCGTCCGGCGGGTGGTGGACAAGCTGCTGCATGCACCCACGGTGCGGATCAAACAACTCGCCAGCGCACCCGGCGGTGACAGCTATGCCGAAGCCCTGCGCGAGCTTTTCGAACTCGACCAGACCGCCGTCGACGCCGTCGCCACCGCAGGCGAATTACCGGTGGTATCGACGGGATTCGACGCGGGTACGCACACCCATCCCGCGTCGGGCGGCCCAATACCGTCCGCCGAGTAGCCGATTGGCGCACGTGATTCGGTTAGGCACGCGGGGCAGTCTGCTGGCCACCACTCAGGCCTCCGTCATCAGAGACACTCTCATCGCCAACGGCCACCCCGCGGAGTTGGTGATCATCAGCACAGTTGGCGATCAGTCCTCGGCGCCCATCGAGAGTTTGGGGGTGGGCGTCTTCACCACGGCGTTGCGCGAGGCCATTCTGGATGGCCGGGTCGACGCTGCGGTGCACTCGCACAAGGATTTGCCAACCGCCGACGACCCGAGGTTCACCATCGCGGGGATACCGGCACGCAACGACCCGCGCGACGCGCTGGTTGCGCGCGACAGGCTGGTGCTCGGGGAGTTGCCGGCAGGTTCGCTGGTGGGGACATCTTCGCCGCGGCGGGCCGCACAGCTTAGAGCACTGGGTCTCGGTTTGGAAATCCGCCCCCTACGAGGCAACCTAGATACCAGGTTGAACAGGGTAAGTAGTGGTGATCTTGACGCTATCGTGGTGGCCCGGGCCGGACTGGCTCGATTGGGCCGGCTCGCTGATGTCACCGAGACGCTAGAGCCGGTGCAAATGTTGCCAGCACCGGCTCAGGGCGCGCTCGCCGTGGAATGCCGCGCTGATGACAGCCGGCTGGCGGCAGTGCTGGCGGAGTTGGACGACTCCGACACACGTGTTGCGGTCACCGCGGAGCGAACTCTGTTGGCCGAATTGGAGGCGGGTTGCTCCGCACCGGTGGGAGCGATCGCTGAGGTGGTCGAGTCCATTGATGAGGACGGGCGCGTCTTCGACGAGCTGTCGCTGCGTGGTTGCGTGGCGGCGCTGGATGGATCGGATGTGATCCGTGCGTCCGGCATCGGCGCTCCGCAGCGGGCTCGAGAGTTGGGGCTCTCGGTGGCCGCGGAGCTGCTGGAGTTGGGCGCGGGAGAGCTGATTGGGGGAGCGCGGCAAGACCCCGCGCAAGGAAACTGAATGAGAGTGACTTGGGAGCGACAATGACGACGCGAGGGCGCAAGCCGAGACCGGGCCGCATCACGTTCGTGGGCTCTGGCCCGGGTGACCCGGGATTGTTGACCACGCGGGCGGCCACAGTGCTGGCCAATGCGGCCCTGGTATTCACCGATCCCGACGTACCCGAACCGGTGCTGGCGCTGATCGGCAAGGACCTGCCGCCCGTTTCGGGCCCGGCGCCTGCCGAACCACCGCCGACGACGGCCGACGGCTCACCTGATCCGGATCAGCCTCAGGCTGCACCGACGGTGCTGTCCGGCGGTGCCGACATCCGCCCGGCGCTGGGTGAGCCCGCCGAGGTTGCCAAGACGCTGACCGCAGAGGCCCGCACGGGCGTTGACGTGGTGCGGCTGGTCTCCGGTGACCCGCTGACGCTCGACGCGGTCATCAGCGAGGTGAACGCCGTCGCGCGGACTCACCTGCATGTCGAGATCGTGCCCGGCCTGGCCGCGACCAATGCGGTACCGACCTATGCGGGTCTGCCGCTGGGCTCCTCGCACACGGTTGCCGATGTGCGCGGCGACGTGGACTGGGAGGCGCTGGCCGCGGCTCCCGGACCGCTGATCCTGCAGGCCACCCCGACGCATCTGGCTGACGCGGCCCGCACCCTGATCGAGCACGAGCTGTCCGAGACCACCCCGTGCGTCGTGACGTCACAGGGCACCACCTGTCAGCAGCGTTCGGTCGAAACCACGCTGCACGGGTTGCTCGATCCGGCGGTCGTGGCCGGCGCCGGTGACCCCGCGGGCCCGCTGACCGGACCGCTGGTGGTGACCATCGGCAAGACGGTGAACAGCCGCTCGAAGCTGAACTGGTGGGAGAGCCGGGCGCTGTACGGCTGGACCGTGCTGGTGCCGCGCACCAAGGACCAGGCCGGGGAGATGAGTGATCGGCTGACCTCATACGGCGCGCTGCCGGTCGAGGTGCCGACCATCGCCGTCGAGCCGCCGCGTAGCCCCGCCCAGATGGAACGAGCCGTCAAGGGATTGGTCGATGGCCGGTTCCAGTGGGTGGTGTTCACTTCCACCAACGCGGTCCGCGCGGTGTGGGAGAAGTTCGGCGAGTTCGGGCTGGACGCCCGCGCGTTCTCCGGCGTGAAGATCGCCTGCGTCGGTGAGTCGACGGCGGACCGGGTCCGGGCTTTCGGGATCAGCCCCGAGCTGGTGCCGGCCGGGGAACAGTCCTCGCTGGGCCTGCTGGATGACTTCCCGCCCTACGACAGCATTTTCGATCCGGTGAACCGGGTATTGCTGCCGCGTGCCGACATCGCCACCGAGACGCTGGCCGAGGGGCTGCGCGAACGCGGTTGGGAGATTGAGGATGTCACCGCGTACCGGACGGTGCGTGCGGCGCCGCCGCCGGCGACCACCCGGGAGATGATCAAGACGGGCGGCTTCGACGCGGTGTGCTTCACCTCCAGCTCGACGGTGCGCAACCTGGTCGGCATCGCCGGTAAGCCACACGCGCGCACCATCATTGCCTGCATCGGTCCCAAGACGGCCGAGACCGCCGCCGAGTTCGGCTTGCGGGTGGATGTGCAGCCCGAGACTGCTGCCGTCGGTCCACTGGTCGACGCGCTGGCCGAACACGCCGCGCGATTGCGGGCCGAGGGCGCGCTGCCACCGCCGCGTAAGAAGAGTCGCAGGCGCTAATGGCGATCGCCAGCGCGGCGAAGCCTGATGCGGTGGGTCGCCGTTCATGAGCGGTGGCTCCTACCCGCGGCAGCGGCCGCGTCGGCTCCGTTCCACCCCCGCGTTGCGTCGCCTGGTGGCGCAAACATCTTTGGAACCAAGACATTTGGTGCTGCCGATGTTTGTCGCCGACGGCATCGACGAGCCGCGTGCGATCCCGTCGATGCCCGATGTCGTGCAGCACACCCGCGAGTCGCTGCGCCGTGCCGCCGCCGATGCGGTGGCGGCGGGGGTGGGCGGGCTGATGCTGTTCGGTGTGCCGCGCGACGAGGACAAGGACGCGACCGGCTCGGCCGGCACCGACCCCGACGGCATTCTCAATGTCGCGCTTCGGGACCTGGCCAAGGATCTCGGTGACGCCACGGTGCTGATGGCGGACACCTGCCTCGACGAATTCACTGACCACGGTCACTGCGGCGTCCTCGACGCCCGCGGGCGGGTCGACAACGATGCTACCCTGGGCCGCTACGTGAAATTAGCTGTGGCGCAAGCAGAGTCAGGCGTTCACGTGGTGGGGCCGAGCGGGATGATGGACGGGCAGATGAGCGCCATTCGGGACGGCCTGGACGTCGCCGGCTACACCGACGTGGTGATCCTGGCCTACGCGGCGAAGTTCGCTTCGGCGTTCTACGGCCCGTTCCGGGAAGCGGTGAGTTCGAGCCTCTCCGGTGATCGTCGCACCTACCAGCAGGAGCCCGGGAACGTCCGGGAAGCGGTGCGTGAGATCGAATTGGACATCGACGAGGGCGCCGACATCATTATGGTCAAACCGGCGATGAGCTACCTCGACGTGGTGGCCGCCGCCGCGGAGGTTTCGCCGGTGCCGGTGGCCGCCTACCAGGTGTCGGGGGAGTACGCGATGATTTGCGCTGCGGCAGCGAACAATTGGATCGACGGGCGTGCCGCCGCGCTGGAGTCGCTGACCAGCATTCGCCGCGCCGGAGCCGACATCGTGCTCACCTATTGGGCCGCGCAAGCGGCGGGCTGGCTTTCCTAACGGCCACCGCGGCGGTAGACAATCAGGGGATGAGGCTCCAATGACCACAGCGAGGGATGTCAACCCCAAACCGCTTTTCTACGAACCCGGCGCCAGCTGGCTTTGGGTGCTGAGCGGCCCGGCGGCGGCGGCGTCAATGATCCTGATCGAAATATGGAGTGGCGCCGCGATATCGCTGTGGGTTCCGGCGATCTTTTTGGTGATGGTCTCGGCGTTCATCTCGCTGCAGGTGAAGGCGGCACGCATCCACGTTTCCGTCGAACTGACCGACGACGCCTTGCGTCAGGGCACCGAGACCATCCTGGTGCGCGAAATCATTAAGGTGTTTCCCGAGCCCGAGAATCCGGCGAATTCCGACAAGGAGCTGGCGAGGTGGCAGTCGGCGCGGGCGCTCGGTGAACTGTTCGGTGTTCCGCGCGGCCGGACCGGCATCGGCCTGAAGCTCACCGGGGGTCGCACCGCGCAGGCGTGGGCGAAACGGCATCGTCGCCTTCGGGAAGCGCTGACCCCGCTGGTGCAGGAGCGGGTGGAGCCGGCCCGATCGGACGCCTTCGATATCGATGGTCACGATGACGAAGGGTCGCAGCTGTGATGGCCCGCTACCGGGCTCTGATCGAACTCGGCCTGGCTGGTGCGGCATTGGTCGGTGTCGGGGCGAGCTGGCTGCATGCCCGTCACATCGTGGGCGTCGCGCCGATCACGGACGGGCAGCCGTCGACCACCTCGTTGGTTTACGACCCTGCGCTATTGCTACTGGCCATGCTGCTGACGACGATCGCCGGAGTGCTGGCCGTCCTCGGAACGTCGCGGCTGTGGCAAGCAAGCCGCAGCGCTAAGCCGTCTTCCTGATCAGCGGCAGCGCCAGCCGGCGCCGGTAGACGACCGCGTCGGCAAGGTCGCCGAACGCCTCGGGCACCGAGCCGGCGGTCAGAAACGCGGAATCGCCGTCCGCGGCGACCAGCTGTTCGGTGACATCGGGGCGGGCGACCAGCGTCCACTCCATGCCGGCCCGGCGGCAGTCCTCGTCGAACGTGTACAGCAGCGAGAAGCCCGCCCCGGCGAAGTGGCTCACGTCGCTGATGTCGAGCACCACGGGAGTGTCACCGACGATGAAACGGCGAAGGCAATCGCGGACCCGGTCGACATTGACGGCATCGATCTCCCCGCGGATGGTCACCACCGTCGCGAGGTGGCGGCAGTGGGCCCGAACCTCGGCCCCACCGCAGTCGATGCTGCCATTTCCCTGCCGAGTGGTCATCGCGATCGTCATGACGCCCCAATTCCGGTACTGATGCAAGGCCGACACGACGCCGACCGAAGCTAGCTATAACGTTGCCCGCCAAACCTAAGGAGACCGGAAGCCGCGTCTAACTGTTTGCTAAAAAGCTGATCCGAAGCGCCCTCTGGAGGTAAAGAGGCGGCCACACCGCCGCCGTGGCGCGATCCGGGCTATCGCGCTGTTAGGCTGCTCTGGCTACCGGTTGTGAGTCTGGGGGCTTGTGATAGGGCGATATCGCCCGGTCAGCCGGGTGAGAAGGCAAACGAAACTGCATGAGTCCAGACCGAAAGAGCGTCGTGCGCACCGCAGAGATCAAGGGTGAGATCAAAGCCCTGACGGGACTGCGCATCGTCGCCGCGGTGTGGGTGGTGCTGTTCCACTTCCGGCCGATGCTCAGCGATATCTCGCCTGATTTCCGCGAGAACCTCGCGCCGGTACTCAACTGCGGCGCCCAAGGCGTCGATCTGTTCTTCATCCTCAGCGGATTCGTGCTGGCCTGGAACTATCTCGACCGGATGGGCCGGTCCTGGTCGACGCGCGAGACCCTGCACTTCCTGTGGCTGCGGCTGGCCCGGGTGTGGCCGGTTTACCTGGTCACCTTGCACCTGGCCGCGCTGTTGGTGATCCTGTCGCTGCACGTCGGTCATGTCCCGTTGCCCGAGGCCAATGACCTCACCGCGATCAGCTATGTGCGCCAGGTGCTGCTCGTGCAGCTGTGGTTCGAGCCGTTCTTCGATGGGACAAGCTGGGACGGGCCCGCCTGGTCGATCAGTGCGGAATGGCTCGCCTACCTGCTGTTCGGTCTGCTCGCGCTGGTGGTCTTCCGGATGAAGCTGGCCACCCGGGCCCGGACCCTGATGTTTCTGGCCGTGGCGGCCTCGCTGCCGCCGGTGGTGCTGCTGTTGGCCAGCGGCCATTTCTACATGCCGTGGAGCTGGCTACCGCGGATCGTGACGCAGTTCGCCGCGGGGGCGCTGGCGTGCGCCGCCGTGCGCCGATTGCGGCTGACCGAGCGCGGCCGCCACGTCGCCGGATACCTCTCCCTGCTACTGCTGGCTGCGGTGGTGGGGGTCCTCTACTGGTTCAACGCGCATCCGATCACCGGAGTCGTGGAAAACGACAGTGGTGGGGTGGTCGACGCGCTGTTCATTCCGCTGGTGATCACGCTGGCGGTCGGCCTGGGCAGCCTGCCGAGACTGCTGTCTACCCGGGTGCTGGTGTACGGCGGACAGATCTCGTTCTGCCTGTACATGGTGCACGAGCTGGTGCATACGTCCTGGGGATGGGCGGTCGAGCAATTCAAGCTCACGCCGTGGGAATCCGATTCGCCCTGGAAATGGAACGTCCTTGGCCTATTTGTCATCGCCCTGGCGCTTTCGAGCCTGCTCTATCACTTCGTGGAGGAGCCGGCCCGCCGCTGGATGCGCAGGATGGTCGACGTCCGGCCCGCGGCCCAGCGACCCGAGTTCAGTGAGTCGGGTCCGGCCAAGGTACACCCGATCGACGGCGGGCCGGCATCGGTTACCGCCCGCGCGGTATGACGAGTGCCCGCGAATCATGCTGTGCCCCAAAATCTCTCGGATTCGGATTCGCCCACGATAGGCGCGCCGCACTGGTAGCTTGAACTTTGCCAACCGGCTCGGACATGGATCACATAGGAGTGACAGCGCGTTGACGGTCCGTTCGCGCCGGTTCTTCGTACGATTTCCGTTGAATGGGTGCAGCACACCGCCATGCCGTGCACAGGGGGAGGTAGAAGTGAGTCGCCTGGCCGCGTTCGTCGTTAATCTCGCTCTGCTGGTAGGCCTGATCGTCGAGGTCGTGGGGCTGCCGGCTCCGATGCGGGCCCGCGGCATATCGACGCTGAGCTCCCGGCTCACCCACATCGCGGTGATCGGCGACTCCTATACGACCGGCACCGACGAGGGCGGCCTGGGCCCCAAAGCATGGACCGCTCTTACCTGGCAGACGCTGACCAAGCGAGGTATGCAGATCGCCCCCGACGTGGCGGCTGAGGGCCGAGCCGGGTATGTGGTGCCCGGCGACCACGGCAGCATCTTTCAAGACCTGACGTCCAGGGTGGCCAAGCCGGACGACGTGCTGGTGGTGTTCTACGGCTCTCGCAACGATCAGGGCTCAGATCTGGGTCTGTTGGCCGGACGGGCTCGCGACGCCTTCACTCTCGCGCGCATCCTCGCGCCGTCGGCGAGATTCCTGGTGATCGGGCCGCCCTGGCCGACCGCCGATGTGCCCGGGGACATACTGCAGATTCGCGACGTGCTGAACTCTGAGGCGCGTGCCGCGGGCGCCGCGTTCGTCGACCCGATCGGCGCGCGTTGGTTCGTCGACAGGCCCGACCTGATCGGCCCGGATGGCGTGCACCCCAACGACGCTGGGCATCGATACATGGCCGACAAGATTGCACCGCTGATTCGTACGCAATTGCTCACGTAACGAGGCATCGGTATTTTCAACGGGCTGGCCCCCCGTCAAAATGCCAGCCGCGCAAGGCATTAACGCGCCAACGGTTGGCGCTTAGTCTTCTGCGTGCCGCTCGTAGTCCCACTGCTCCAGGCGTGCCTGCAGCTGCATCAACCCAATCCCGACGACTGGCGTAGCAGCCGCGATGCAGACCAACAACAGCGGGGACATTTCAAACCTCCAAAACCCTTACATTCGTAACACGTTCGGGATTGTGGCGGGGTTCATTTGCAAAGAAAGTCATCGCAACGTCATCCGTCCGTTATGGCACGATCCGCCAGCGCACCCAGCACCGGTGCCAACAGTTGTGCATATTCGGTTGTGACGTGGTTGTCGTCGCGGAAGACCAGGGTGTTACCGACGATCATTGGGCAGCGCTCGGCCGTGCAGAACAAGTCGGTGAGATCGGCATAGTGACCGCCGTTTCCGGTGGTGGCCGCGCGCTCCTTGGAGATGCCATCGTCGTTGACCGCAGCCGACCGGCTCGGCGCGCAGGCGGTGGCGTCGTCCAGATGTCCGGACAGGCAGGTGGGTACCGGGGATTGCGGATCCGGGGCAGGGCCTAGGACCAGGACCGTCGCGCCGGTACGGCGCAGCTGTGCGACGGTGCGGCCCAGGGTCTCGATCCACGCCGGGTCGTAGGACACGAAGCCGAAGTCGCTGCCGTAGCGCCGGCTCATGTCCAGCACCACCAGACGCGGGTGTTCGGCCGCCACGCGGGCGATGACCTGGCCGCGCCACTGTTCGCACTCGGTGTACTCGCGGCCGAGATAGGGGCTGTCGATGGGCAGGTCCTGTACCGGGCAGGTCACTTTGGCCAGCGTCTCCAGCCGCCAGTGTCGCTGCTCGGCAACCTGCTGAAAGGCCGGGTTCCACATCGCCGCGTGCGAGTCGCCGATCAGGGCGACCGTTGTCGGCGAGCCGGTGTCGCCTGTCGCGCACTCGCTTTGGCCGACGTCGCGCCAGGAGCGCACGCAGCCGTTGACGAAGACGGCGGCCTTGTCGGCCGGCGCCTGGGCAAGTGGCGGGTCCAGATTCGACGGGACGGCCCGCAGGCCCGCGGCGGCCGCGATGGCGGCGCGCACCTGTGTGAGGGCCTGCTGGACGGCCGCTTCCCGGGGATCGGTGGCGTTCGGGCCGCCGGGGGTGGCCGTCGGCAGCGCCATGATGTTGGCCTTCGCCGCGGCCGGTCCGTGGCCGACCGGCACCGGTATCACCGTCAGCAACAGCACGCATGCGGACGCGGTGGCCGCGCTGGCGATCCCGGCCACCGCCAGGCTGGCCTTGGCCGACCGGCGCAGGGCCGCGGCGAATCGGCCGGGATTCTCCACCAGGTGGAAGGTGATCACCGCGAGCCCGGCCGAGACAGCGGTGGCGGCCAGCCGGGCCGCCAGGCCGGCGGGCTCACCGAGCACCCGCGGCAACAGCAACAACACCGGCCAGTGCCAGAGGTACCAGGAGTAGGACACCCGCCCGATCGCGCGCATCGCCGGGCGGCACAGCAGGCGACCGACGCCCAGGCTGCGGGTGGCACAGCCGCCGCCGATCACCAGCGCGGTGCCCAGCACGGGCAGCAGCGCCGCGGTGCCGGGGTAAGGCGTGGCGGGCCCCAGCTGTGTGCAGGTCAGCAGGATCAGGGCCAGGCCGCCCCATCCGGCGATCGCCGCGGGCAGCAGCGGCAGCCGGCGCCACTGCTCGATCGACAGTGCGACCAGACCCCCGACGGCCAGTTCCCAGGCGCGGGTGGGCAGCGAGAAGAATGCCCACGGCGGCGAGGCTCGGGTCCACACCACCGCCGCCGTCAACGAGGCCGCGGCGACCAACGCCAGCACCACTGCGTATGGCATGGCCTTGGCCTTGGAATTGGGCTGGGCTTCGCGGCGCACGCGTCCGACCAGCCACGCGGTGCCGATGATCAACACCGGCCACACCACGTAGAACTGTTCCTCGACACCCAGTGACCAGTAGTGCTGAAATGGCGACGGCACGTCGGCGTTCAGGTAGTCGGTGCCTTGGCTGGCGAACCGGTAGTTGCCGACGTAGAGCGCGCTGGCGATGCCGTCGAGGAAGACGTTTCGCGCCTGCAGCGGCGGCAGCACGATGGCCGCTCCGATCGCGGTAACGACGGCGACGGTAGCCGCGGCCGGCAACAGCCGGCGGGCCCGCGCGCCGTAAAAGCGGCCCAGTGCAACGGTATTGGCGCCGCTGACCTCCCGCCAGAGCAGTCCGGTGATCAGGAATCCGGAGATGACGAAGAAGACGTCCACGCCGATGAATCCGCCGGCGGTACCGGGGATGCCCGCGTGGTAGAGCACGACGGCGACGACCGCGACGGCCCGCAGGCCTTCGATGTCCGGTCGGAATCCGCGTCGCTGTATTTGCCGGGTGGGGCTATCGCCCGCTGGTGAGGGCGGGCTGGCGGGGGTTTCCTGCCGGACTGTCATACCTTTTTCGGGTGCCCCCGCTACGTCGCGAGCCAGGAGATTTCGCCGGGTAACTGCAGGCGCCACCAGGTGATGTCGTGGCCGCCGACCGTGAAGCTGACAGCCGGCGGAGTTTGCAGTTGGCCGACGAATTGGCGGGTGGCGGGATAGAAGCGGTCGAAGGTGCCGCAGTCCACCCGCAGCGGGATCTGTGACAACGCCGGCAGGCCCATCACACTGTTCGCCATCCAGTCGTCGTTGCTGTCGAACGCCCCGGGCGCGCAATCGGCGTAGGACGAGTACAGCGCCGGGCTGATCGCGCAGATTCCCGCGGTCCGCGACGGCCCCAGCTTGGCGCCCAGACGCAGCGCCCCGTAGCCGCCCATCGACCAGCCCATGAAGCCGACCCGGGACGTATCGAGGCCCATCGAACCCAGCATCGGCAGCAGCTCGTCGAGGACCATCGCACCCGAGTCGCTGCCGTCGGCCCGTTTGTGCCAGTAGGAATCGGAACCGCCGTCGACTCCCACCACGGCGAACGGCGGCTTGCCCTCCTTGACCAACCGGGCAAGCGCGTCAGGCACACCGCAGTCGAGCATCATGTTCGCGTCGCCGTCCTTGCCGTGCAACGCGATCACCGGGCGCAGCAGGCCGCTCTGCGGAGTCTGCCCGGGCGGCAACGCGATCACCCAATTGGTCTTGACGCCGCCGCGCGCCTTTGAGATGAACGAGCCGGTGAGTTTGGTGGGCAGGTTGCTACTCGCAGTGGAGGGCTCGAACGGGGAGGGTGACATCGGCTGGGGCGCCGCCTGTGGTTCCAGCGGGTCCAGCCAGGCGCTCAAAGCCCACGCGCCCGCGGCCGCAACGCTGGCACTGGCGCCCATTCGCAGCACCGCGCGGCGGTTCAGATCAGGCACGAGCGTCATAATGCCGGGCCCGCTGGGTTTTTCCGACCCTGCCACGCCGTTTGGAAGGGCATTGTGATGCGGCAGTCATCGACCAGTGACGTGCGACACCACCCGGCCCGTCCGGCCCAATTGAATCTGGCAGGTTACAACCCTCGCGTGCCGCGGCCGGCTTGGGGACGCTGGAACTTTCGTGCCGGCTTTGCACCGCCGGCCTAATGCTGATCAAGAGCGGAAGAGGATTGAATGAGCCTGGCATTTCACTGGTTTTTGCCGACGTACGGGGATTCGCGCAACCTAGTCGCCGGCGGGCACGGCACGTCGATGCACGGCGACCGAACCGCGACTTTGCGCTATTTGCACCAGATTTGTGCCGCCGCCGAAGACAACGGCTTTGAAGCGGTGCTGACACCGACCGGATTGTGGTGTGAGGACGCCTGGTTGACGACGGCGATGCTGATCGAACGCACCGAGACGCTGAAGTTCCTGGTGGCATTCCGCCCGGGTCTGCTCAGTCCCACGCTGGCCGCACAGATGGCCGGCACGTTTCAGCGGCACTCGGATGGCCGGCTGCTGCTCAATGTCGTCACCGGCGGCGAAGCGCACGAGCAGCGGGCCTACGGGGACTACCTGGACAAGCAAGCGCGCTACACGCGTACCGCCGAATTCTTGAATGTGGTGCGTCAACTGTGGACTTCGACAGAACCGGTGACGTTCGCCGGCGAGCACCTTGCGATCGAGGGCGCGCAGCTCAACAACCGGCCCGACCCGGTGCCCGCGGTGTTCTTCGGCGGATCGTCGGGATCGGCGGGCCCCGTTGCCGCCAAATACGCCGACGTCTACCTCACCTGGGGCGAACCGCTGGCGGCCGTCGGCGAGAAATTGGACTGGGTGCGCGGGCTGGCCGCCGATGCCGGCCGGACATTGCAATTCGGTTTACGGATCCACGTGATCAGCCGCCCCACCGCCGAGCAAGCGTGGGCTGAAGCCGACCGGCTGCTGTCGGCGATCGATCCTGCAGATATCGAGCGAATGCAGGCCAGCCTGGCACGCAGCGAATCCGAGGGCCAGCGCCGGATGCTGAAGTTGCACGGCGGCAACAACAATCGGCTGCTGATCGCGCCCAACCTGTGGGCAGGTGTCGGCCTGGTGCGCGGCGGTGCGGGCACCGCGCTGGTCGGGTCGCATGAAGAGGTCGCCGAGCGGCTGCTCGAATACGCCGACCTCGGCATCGACCACTTCATCCTGTCGGGCTACCCGCACCTCGAAGAGGCCTACTGGTTCGGCGAGGGCGTGCTGCCATTGCTGGAGCGCCGGGGCGTGTGGAAACACCCCAACCGCAAGACCCAACCGGCCTCCGCGACGCCGTTCGCCGTGGCCTCGGCGCAATAGCGGTGGTGACGACGCTGCCCGCCGCGTCGATAGCGGTGCCGGACATTCCCGGCGAATCCGACGCCGACCGCCGCCGGCGGCTGCGGACCGTCGTCGCCGCGAGCCTGCTCGGCACCACGGTGGAGTGGTACGACTTCTTCCTCTACGCGACCGCGGCCGGACTGGTTTTCAGCCAGGTGTTCTTCCCGAACGCGAGCTCCCTGGTGGGCACGCTGCTGGCATTCGCGACCTTCGCCGTCGGGTTTGTGATGCGGCCCATCGGCGGTCTGGTGTTCGGCCACATCGGAGATCGCATCGGACGCAAGCGCAGCTTGGCGTTGACGATGCTGATCACGGGCGTCGCGACCGCGCTGATCGGGGCGCTGCCGACCGCGGCTCAGATCGGGGCGTGGGCGCCGGTGCTGCTGCTGGTGTTGCGCGTGCTGCAGGGTTTTGCGCTCGGCGGCGAATGGGGCGGCGCGGTGCTGCTGGCCGTCGAACACAGCCCCGGCGACCGGCGCGGCCGCTACGGGGCCATCCCGCAGATCGGCTTGGCGCTGGGACTGGCGCTGGGCACCGGCGTCTTCGCGTTCCTACAGGTTGTGTTGGGCCCCACGCGATTTCTCGCGTACGGCTGGCGCATCGGCTTCCTGCTGAGTGTGGTGCTGGTGGTGATCGGCGTCGTGGTGCGGCTTCGGGTCGAAGAAACCCCGGCGTTCCGGCAGCTACGCGACCTCGAGGCATCGTCCACCGTGCCGATCCGGGAAGTCCTGCGCGAACCTCGGTCCCGGCGAAACACGTTGCTGGGACTGCTGTCTCGTTGGGCCGAAGGCTCGGCCTTCAACACCTGGGGCGTGTTCGCGATCAGCTATGCCACCGGCGCGTTGGGCTTAAACAGGGTGTCGGTGCTGATAGTGGTGACCATCGCCGCGCTGTTGATGGCGGTGCTGCTGCCCGTTTCCGGAGCGTTGACCGATCGGTACGGCGCGCGCCGGGTGTACCTGATCGGCGTGGCGCTCTACGGGCTGGCGGCCTTTCCGGCGTTCGCCTTGTTCGGTACCAGGAACCTGATCTGGTTCGGGTTGGCGATGATCCTGGTGTTCGGTGTCGTGCACGCGTTGTTCTACGGCGCGCAAGGCACGCTGTACTCGTCGCTGTATCCGACCGGCACGCGCTACACCGGTTTGTCGTTCGTCTACCAGTTCTCGGGCGTGTACGCATCCGGGGTGACGCCGATGATCCTCACCGCGCTGATTGCCGCCGTCGGTGGCGCGCCCTGGCTGGCGTGCGGGTATCTGGTTGCGACCGCGGCGATTAGCGTGTTCGCCACGGCGCTGATCCGCGACCAAGACCTGTACCTGTGATCGGTGGTTGCCGTCGACGGTGAAGCCCGCTAGCATTCCCCCGGATGCGGCCGTCTGCGGGTAACGAATTCGATGAGCCCGAAGATGGTACCAATACTCAACTACGCCAAGGGCTTTCGCTGCGACAGCTGAGTATGATCTCGCTCGGCGGCGTGATCGGCGCCGGATTGTTCGTCGGCTCGGGCGTGGTGATCTGCAATACCGGGCCCGCCGCATTCCTGACGTATGCGCTTTGCGGAGTGCTGGTTGTGCTGGTGATGCGGATGCTGGGCGAGATGGCGGCTGCCAACCCGTCAACTGGATCGTTCGCCGATTACGCGGCCAAGGCGCTGGGCGGGTGGGCCGGGTTTTCGGTGGGCTGGCTGTATTGGTACTTCTGGGTGATCGTCGTCGGATTCGAGGCGGTCGCCGGCGGCAAAGTCCTCAACTACTGGTTCCATGCCCCGCTATGGGTGCTGTCGCTGTGCCTGATGGTGCTGATGACCGCGACGAACCTGTTCTCGGTGGCATCGTTCGGCGAATTCGAATTCTGGTTCGCCGGAATCAAAGTCGCTACGATCGTGATCTTTCTGGGGATCGGCGCGGTGTTCGTGCTCGGCCTGTGGCCGGGTCACCACGTCGGCTTGGAGAACCTGACCGCGCACGGTGGGTTCTTCCCGAAAGGCGTCGGCGCGGTGTTCGCCGCGATCGTGGTGGTGATCTTCTCGATGGTGGGCGCCGAAATCGTCACGATCGCCGCCGCCGAAAGTCGCGACCCCGCACTTGCGGTCCAGCGGGCGACGAGATCGGTTGTCGCGCGCATCGCAGTCTTCTTCGTGGGTTCGATCTTTTTGGTCGTCGTCATCCTGCCGTGGAATTCGGTGGAGCTCGAAGCATCGCCCTATGTCGCGGTGTTCAAGCAGATGGGCCTGGCCGGCGCGGATCAGGTGATGAACGCGGTGGTGCTCACCGCGGTGCTGTCCTGCCTGAACTCCGGGCTCTACACGGCGTCGCGCATGCTGTTCGTGCTCGCCGCCCGCAACGAATCGCCGATGCGACTGGTCCAACTCAGCCGGCGCGGCGTCCCGCACTTCGCCATCTTGTTCTCGTCGGCGATCGGTTTCGGGTGTGTCATCGTGTCGTGGCTGGCGCCGCACACGGTATTTCTTTTCCTGCTCAACTCGTCGGGCGCGATCATCCTGTTCGTCTACTGGCTGATCGCGCTCTCGCAGATCGTGCTGCGCCGCCGGACACCCGCGGAGAAACTGCGGGTGAAGATGTGGTTCTTCCCGGTGCTGTCGATCCTCACGCTGGCCGGGATCACCGCCGTGCTGGTGCAGATGGCGTTCGACGGCTCTGCCCGCAGTCAGCTCTTGCTCAGCCTGCTGTCATGGGCGGTGGTGCTGGCGATCTACGCCGTCGCGCGTGCCCGGGGCCGGGTCGGTTAGGACGTCTTGGTGAACAGCACGGCCTGCTCGAACGGCAGCCGGCCGAAAACCCGCCGCGTCCCGCTCTTGACGTGCTCGGCCGCCTCGTCCCTGGTGACGACCTGAGCGTCGGCGATGCCGAACGTTTTGCCGTGGCGGCGCATCTGCCCGCCGCCGGCCGCGTCGAGATTCTTCAACCAGTCGCGATCGGGGCCGTAGGTCAGCAGCACCGCGATGCCGGGTTTGCCGTTGACGGTGGCGCTGAACGCGCTGACCGGCGTGCGATAGGACTTTCCGGAGCGCCGTCCGACGTGCTCGATGATGGCGAATGATGGGGCCCAGCCGGCCCACATCCGTTGAATCGGGTTGGTGACATGCCGGTTGAAGCGGGCCAGGCGCTGGGGAAGTTGCATAACCACCATCCAACTCGCGGTGCCCGAACCCCTCAACCCCGTAGCGGGACTCTTACACCCTGTAGTTGATCGGGCCGCGGAGGCTGGAACACTGGTCGGCATGGGCAGCACTGAGCAGACGACCACGTCTGTGGGCACCTCGGCGAGTTTGTTCGACGCCGCGTGCGCGGTGATCCCCGGCGGGGTGAACTCACCGGTACGCGCCTTCACCGCGGTGGGTGGCACGCCGCGCTTCATCACCGAGGCGCACGGCTGCTGGCTCACCGACGCCGACGGCAACCGCTACGTCGACCTGGTCTGCTCGTGGGGCCCGATGATTCTCGGCCACGCGCACCCGGCCGTGGTCGACGCGGTCGCCAAGGCCGCGGCCTCGGGGCTGTCGTTCGGGGCGCCGACTCCCGCGGAGACCGAGCTCGCCACCGAGATCATCGGCCGGGTGCCGGCGGTCCAGCGGCTGCGGCTGGTGAACTCGGGCACCGAGGCCACCATGAGCGCGGTGCGGCTGGCCCGCGGTTTCACCGGGCGTGCCAAGATCATCAAGTTCTCCGGCTGCTACCACGGCCACGCGGACGCGTTGCTCGCCGACGCGGGCTCCGGGGTGGCGACGCTGGGCCTGCCGTCTTCGCCCGGGGTCACCGGGGCCGCTGCGGCAGACACAATCGTGTTGCCCTACAACGACATTGACGCGGTGCGCGACACATTCGCCCGGTTCGGAGACCAGATCGCCGCGGTGATCACCGAGGCCAGCCCGGGCAACATGGGCGTCGTGCCACCGGGCGCCGGCTACAACGCCGCGCTGCGCGCGATCACCGCCGAGCACGGCGCGCTGCTGATCATCGACGAGGTGATGACGGGCTTCCGGGTCAGCCGAAGCGGTTGGTACGGAATCGATCCGGTCGCCGCCGACCTGTTCACCTTCGGAAAGGTGATGAGCGGCGGGCTGCCGGCCGCCGCGTTCGGCGGGCGGGCCGAGGTGATGGAGCGCCTCGCGCCGCTGGGGCCGGTGTATCAGGCCGGCACCTTGTCGGGTAACCCGGTCGCGATGGCCGCCGGGCTGGCCAGCCTGCGTGCCGCGGACGACGCCGTCTACGCCGCGCTGGACGCCAATGCCGACCGCCTGGCCGGACTGTTCGCCGAGGCCCTCACCAATGCTGGTGTGCCACATCAGATTCCGCGAGCCGGCAATATGCTCAGCGTGTTCTTCGCGGACACGCCGGTCACCGATTTCGCGTCCGCACGCAACAGCCAGACCTGGCGCTATCCGCCGTTCTTCCACGCCCTGTTGGACGCGGGCGTGTATCCGCCGTGCAGCGCCTTCGAGGCGTGGTTCGTCTCGGCGGCACTCGACGACACCGCGTTCGAGCGAATCGCGGCCGCGTTGCCCGGCGCTGCGCGTGCGGCCGCGAGCGCGACCCGGGAGGGGAAGTCCTGATGGCCGAGCAAACCCGAGTGCATGTGATGCGGCACGGCGAGGTGCACAACCCCGACGGCATCCTGTACGGCCGGCTGCCGGGATTTCACTTGTCGGACAAGGGGAGAGCGCAGGCTGCCGCCGTCGCCGACGCGCTGGCCGGCCGCGACATCGTCGCGGTGATCGCCTCCCCGCTGCAGCGGGCCCAGGAGACCGCCGCGCCCATCGCGACGAAGCACGACCTGGTCATCGACACCGACCCCGATCTGATCGAATCGGCCAACTTTTTTCAGGGCAAGCGCATGAGCCCGGGCGACGGCGCCTGGCAGAACCCGCGCTTCTGGTGGCAGCTGCGCAACCCGTTCACGCCGTCGTGGGGTGAGCCCTATCGCGAGATCGCGGACCGGATGTCCACCGCGGTCGACAAAGCGCGGGCCCGCGGCGCGGGCCATGAGGTGCTGTGCGTCAGCCACCAGCTGCCGGTCTGGACGCTGCGGCTGCACCTGACCGGCAAGCGGCTGTGGCACGACCCGCGGCGCCGCGAGTGCGGTCTGGCCTCGCTCACCACCCTGGTCTACGACGGCGACCGGCTGGTCGACGTCGAATACTCCCAACCGGCGGGCGCTTGAGCATGCTTCGGCCGATGATCGCCGTGGCTGTGTTGGCAATCTCCGGATTGCTGACCGGTTGCTCGGCTGGTCATGACGCCGTCGCGCAGGGCGGCACCTTCGAATTCGTTTCTCCCGGAGGCAAAACCGACATCTCCTACGACCCGCCGTCGAGCCGTAGCCGCCCGGGCCCGCTGTCCGGGCCGGACCTGGCCGATCCCGCGCACCCGCTGTCGCTGGACGATCCGATCTTCTCGGGCAACGTCGTCGTCATCAACGTATGGGGCCAGTGGTGCGGGCCGTGCCGAGCCGAAGTAACCCAACTGCAGCAGGTGTATGACGCCACCCGCGAGTCCGGGGCGTCCTTCCTCGGCATCGATGTCCGTGACAACAACCGCCAGGCGGCGTTGGATTTCGTCAACGATCGCGCCGTCACGTTCCCGTCGATCTACGACCCGGCGATGCGCACCCTGATCGCATTCGGCGGCAAGTACCCGACCACCGTCATTCCGTCCACGCTGGTGCTGGATCGCCAGCACCGGGTCGCGGCGGTGTTCCTGCGCGAATTGCTGGCCGCCGACCTGCAGCCCGTGGTGCAGAAGCTGACCCGGGAAGCGCCGCCGGGACTGAGCACGCCGGCACGACCGGGTACGCCTCGGTGACCGGTTTCGCACAAACCGCCGCCGCCGGGCCGTTACTGGTGGCGCTGGGTGCCTGCGTGCTCGCGGGGCTGGTGTCGTTCGCCTCGCCCTGTGTGGTGCCGCTGGTGCCCGGCTACCTGTCATATCTGGCCGCGGTGGTCGGAGTCGACGAGCAGGCCGGGTCCGGCGCGATCAAAGCCCCGCCGGCCGCCCGGTGGAGAGTCGCCGGATCGGCGGCGCTGTTCGTCGCCGGGTTCACTACGGTGTTCGTCCTGGGCACCGTCGCGGTGCTCGGCATGACGACGACCTTGATCGGCAACCAGCTGGTGCTGCAGCGAGCCGGGGGTGTGCTGACCATCGTGATGGGGCTGGTGTTCGTGGGCCTGGTCCCGGCTCTGCAACGCCAGGTCCGGTTCAGCCCGCAGCAGCTGACGACGGTCGCCGGGGCGCCGGTGCTGGGCGCGGTGTTCGCGCTCGGCTGGACACCGTGCCTGGGGCCGACCCTGACCGGCGTGATCACCGTCGCCTCGGCCACCGAAGGCGCGAATGTGGCACGCGGAATCCTGCTGGTGATCGCCTACTGCCTGGGCCTGGGAATCCCGTTCGTGCTGCTGGCCTTCGGCTCGGCGCGCGCGGTGGCCGGCCTGGGCTGGCTGAGACGCCACAGCCGGGGGATCCAGATCTTCGGCGGCGCGCTGCTGATCGCGGTCGGGGTGCTGCTGGTCACCGGTGTGTGGAACGACTTCATCTCCTGGCTGCGCGACGCCTTCGTCAGCGACGTGAGGTTGCCGATTTGACCCCGCTGATCGTCGCGTATGTACGCAACACCTGGCGCGCGCTGACCTCGATGGGCACCGCGCTGGTGCTGTTGTGTCTGCTGGCGCTCGGCGCGATCCCCGGAGCGCTGCTGCCCCAGCGCAGCCTCAACGCCGGCAAGGTCGACGACTACCTGGCCGCCCATCCGACGATCGGCCCGTGGCTGAACCGGTTGCAGGCCTTCGACGTGTTCTCCAGCTTCTGGTTCACCGCCATCTACGTGCTGCTGTTCGTCTCTCTCGTCGGCTGCCTGACCCCGCGAATGATCGAGCATGCCCGCGGCCTGCGCGCCACGCCGGTCGCCGCCCCGCGCAACCTGGCCCGGCTGCCCAAGCACGCCAGCTCGCAGCTCACCCTGGCCGACGACGCCGACCTCAACGCCGTCGCGAACCGGCTTGCCGGCCGGCTGCACGGCTGGCGCACCGCCATCCGCCATGACGGAGACGCCGTGGAGATCTCCGCCGAAAAGGGCTACCTGCGCGAATTCGGCAACATCGTCTTTCACTTCTCGCTGCTGGGCCTGCTGGTCGCGGTCGCCGTCGGCAAGCTGTTCGGCTACGAGGGCAACGTCATTGTGATCGCCGACGGCGGCCCCGGCTTCTGCTCGGCGTCGCCGGCCGCGTTCGACTCGTTCCGCGCCGGCAACACCGTCGACGGCACGTCGCTACATCCAATCTGCGTGCGGGTCAACGACTTTCAGGCACACTACCTGCCGTCCGGACAGGCCACGTCGTTCGCCGCCGACATCGACTACCAGGACTACCCGTCCAGTCATGACCTGACCGCCAATAGCTGGCGGCCTTACCGGCTTGAGGTCAACCATCCGCTGCGCATCGGTGGCGACCGGGTGTACCTGCAGGGACACGGCTACGCGCCGAGCTTCACGGTGAGGTTCCCCGACGGGCAGACCCGCACCTCGACCGGGCAGTGGCGGCCCGACAACCCGCGGACCCTGCTCTCGTCGGGGGTGGCGCGCATCGACCCGCCGGCCGGCAGCTATCCCAACGCCGCCGAGCGTCGTAAACACGAGATCGCGATCCAGGGCCTGCTGGCTCCCACCGAACAACTCGACGGCGTGTTGTTGTCATCGCGGTTCCCGGCGCTGAACGCGCCCGCGGTGGCCGTCGACATCTATCGCGGCGACACCGGCCTGGACACCGGGCGCCCGCAGTCGTTGTTCTCGCTGGATCCCCGGCTGATCGAGCAGGGCCGGCTGACCAAGGAGAAGCGGGTCAATCTGCGCGCCGGTCAGGAGGTGCGGATCGACCAGGGTCCGGCGGCCGGCACCACCATCCGCTTCGACGGCGCCGTGCCATTCGTCAACCTGCAGGTCTCACACGACCCCGGCCAGATCTGGGTGCTGGTCTTCGCGGTCGCAATGATGGGCGGGCTGCTGGTGTCGCTGCTGGTGCGCCGTCGCCGGGTGTGGGTGCGCCTCGTTCCGGTCACAGAACCGGCCGACCAGCCCCCCGGTACGGTGAACGTCGAGCTGGGCGGCTTGGCCCGCACCGACAACTCCGGTTGGGGCGACGAGTTCGAAAGGCTCACCGAGCGATTGTTGACCGGGCTGAGCGAACCCGCTGCCGCCTCGCCCGCCAGGGCTGGAAGGGACGTCACATGAACACCCTGCACGTCAACATCGCCCTGGCGCGCTACTCCGACTGGGCATTCACCTCGGCGGTGGTGGTCCTGGTCCTCGCGCTGCTGCTGCTGGCCTTCGAGCTGGCCTATGCAGGTAGTCGTCGGGCGGACACCCGCGAGCGGGTTCTGGCCGGCTCGGTGGCCGCCGACAGCGCCACCCCCGGTGTCGTCGAAGACGTCGCAAGGCGGCCGGCCGACGAACGCGCCGGGAGAGCCGGGCTCGCGGTTGTCTACCTCGGCATCGGCCTGCTGCTGGCCTGCCTGGTGCTGCGCGGCCTGGCCACCATGCGGGTGCCGTGGGGCAACATGTACGAGTTCATCAACCTCACTTGCATGTGCGGGCTGATCGCCGGCGCCATTGTGCTGCGCCGTCCGCAGTTCCGCCCGCTCTGGGTTTTTCTGCTGCTCCCGGTGCTGATCCTGCTGACGGTTTCCGGCCGCTGGCTCTACACCAATGCCGCACCCGTGATGCCCGCCCTGCAGTCCTACTGGCTGCCCATCCACGTGTCGGTGGTCAGCCTGGGCTCCGGAGTGTTCCTGGTCGCCGGCATCGCCAGCATCCTTTTCCTGCTGCGCACCTCGCGGCTGGGGGAGCCCGCGGCCGAGGGCGCGTTGGCGCGGATCGTGCATCGGCTACCCGACGCGCAGACCCTGGACCGCATTGCCTACCGAACCACGATCTTCGCGTTCCCGGTGTTCGGCTTCGGGGTCATTTTCGGAGCCATCTGGGCCGAGGAAGCCTGGGGCAGGTACTGGGGATGGGATCCCAAGGAGACGGTTTCGTTTGTCGCGTGGGTGGTATACGCGGCCTACCTGCATGCCAGATCGACCGCGGGATGGCGGGACAGAAAGGCCGCCTGGATCAACGTGGTCGGGTTCGTAGCCATGGTCTTCAATTTGTTCTTCGTTAACCTGGTGACAGTGGGCCTGCATTCCTATGCGGGCGTGGGCTGACAGT
This sequence comes from Mycobacterium montefiorense, assembly GCF_003112775.1. Taxonomy (GTDB): domain Bacteria; phylum Actinomycetota; class Actinomycetes; order Mycobacteriales; family Mycobacteriaceae; genus Mycobacterium; species Mycobacterium montefiorense. Next base: position 242,492 of record NZ_BFCH01000036.1, read on the forward strand.
TAGGAATCGACACCGCAACCAAGGGGGAATGCACGTGTCTGAGCAACCTACGGGAGGCGTGGGGGCGCCTGAACATCCGACGACTGAGTTGTCTGGCCGAGAGTCACCTCAGCAGCCGTCCGGCGACTCATCGGACGGCAACGCGCCGACTCGAGCCTTCGCCGGCTTCCGCACCGAGCGCCGGGTCCCGGCAACGGATAGGCGGGAAGCGCAGCCCGGCGCCTCGGCGCCGCCAGCCGGCATGCCGCCCTGGGATTCCACGCCGGTGACCGGCATCCCGCGGGTCGATCCGACCGCGTACGGCGCCTATTACAACGGCCACGCCGAGGCGCCGTCGCCGCAAGCGGCGGCCCCGTATCGCCCCGAGCACGTGCCACACACGCCCTATCCGGAACTGTCCACGGGCATGCTGTTGCGGCCCATCAAGCCGCCGCCGTCGGAGGGCTGGCGCCGGTTGGTCTACGTGCTGTCCGGCCGGATGATCAACCTGGGGGAGAGCCCGCGTGCGGCCCGGCAGAACAATTTGGTGGCGCAGGTCAACCGGCCGTTGCGTGGCTCCTACCGGGTCGCGGTGATCTCGCTGAAGGGCGGCGTCGGCAAAACCACGGTCGCTGCCACCCTGGGTGCCACCTTCGCCGAGGTTCGCGGCGACCGGGTGGTAGCCATCGACGCCAACCCCGATCGCGGCACGCTGAGTCAAAAGGTGCCACTGGAGACGGCGGGCACGGTGCGTCAGCTGCTGCAGGACGCCGGGACCGTCGAGCGCTACAGCGATGTCCGCCGTTACACCTCGCGGGGCCCCAGCGGATTGGAAGTGCTGGCCTCGGAAAGCGATCCGGCGGTATCGGAGGCATTCAACGCCGACGACTACACCCGCACGCTGGGAATTCTGGAGCGCTACTACGGCTTGGTGGTCACCGACTGCGGGCCCGGCCTGCTGCACTCGGCGATGTCGTCGGTGCTGGAGAACGCCAACGTTCTGATCGTGGTGAGTTCTGGCTCCATCGACGGCGCGCGCAGTGCCTCGGCGACGCTGGACTGGTTGGACGCACACGGCCACGAAGCGCTGGTGCGCAATTCGATCGCGGTCATCAACGCGGTGCGCCCACGCAACGGCAAGGTCGACATGAATAAGGTGGTCGATCACTTCTCCCGGCGTTGCCGGGCGGTGCGGTTGGTGCCCTACGACGCTCATCTCGACGAAGGCGCCGAGGTTCATCTAGATCAGATGCGGCGCGAGACTCGCGAAGCGCTCATCGGCTTGGCCGCTGTTGTCGCAGAAGGGTTTCCGGGAGATCAGCCCAACCTGGGTGTCGGGTAGCCAGCGCCGTCGGAGCGGTCAGCGGAGGGTGTCGTCTCCGTTTCCTAACCGGCGCATGAAGTCTGGATCGTCGTCTGGTCCGATGACGCGCGACTTGGGCCGGTGCATCTGCGACCGGGCCGCTCGCCAGCCAACGTAAATCAGCGTCCCCAGAACCAGGACGACCACCAGGTAAAGCACTCGACACCTCCTTTGAGCGAATATACTACGCGCCGTAGGCTCGACCTGTGTCAGAAGGGCCGAGCGACAACAGCACTGGGGATAAGCCTGCGGACGGCGCGCCGGAGCGCGGTTCAGATCGCGTGGCAGTCGAGGTTTTGCTCTACGCGGTGGCGCGCCTGCTGCTGGCGGCCGTGCTCACCGGCGTGATCTACCTGGCGGCGCGGTTGCTCGGGGTTAGCCAGTTCCCTGTCGTCGTTGCCGCACTGTTCGCGTTGATCATCGCGATGCCGTTGGGTATCTGGGTGTTCAGCCCGCTGCGCCGCCGCGCCACGGCCGCTCTCGCGGTCGCCGGCGAACGCCGTCGCGCCGAACGCGAACAGTTGCAGGCCCGATTGCGCGGCGAGGCGGTATCCGAAGACGAACCCGACGAGAGCTGAGCTCAGCCGTTGGGCATCCGCACGACTTGTGCGGCATAGCTGAGGCCCGCACCGTACCCGATCAGCAGGGCCAGGTCGCCGGGCTTGGACGCCCCGGTGCCCAGCAGCTGGGCCATCGCCAGCGGGATGGACGCCGCGGACGTGTTTCCGGTGTGCTCAATGTCATTGGCGACGATCGCGTCTGGCCGCAAATCCAGATTCTTGGCCAGCACTTCGTTGATCCGGGCGTTGGCCTGATGCGGGATGAAGACGTCGATCTGATCGGATCGCACACCCGCGGCATCCATCGCCTGGCGCCCGACTTTGCCCATTTCGAATGCCGCCCAACGGAACACCGCGCTGCCTTCGAGCCGAAGGAACGGGCGTGGTCCGGTGGGGTTCTCGGTGTAGGCAATCCAATCGATGTCCTGGCGGATGGCCATGGCCTGTTCGCCGTCGCTGCCCCAGACCGTCGGTCCGATGCCCTCTTCGGGCGTCTCGCCCACCACCACCGCGGCTGCGCCGTCGGCGAAGATGAAGCAGTTGCTGCGGTCGAGCATGTCCACGGTGGGGGATAGTTTCTCCGACCCGATGACCAGCATCTTGGCGACGCTGCCGCCGCGGATCATGTCGGCCGCGACGCCGACCGCGTAGCCGAAGCCGGCGCATCCGGCCGAGATGTCGAAGGCGGGCACGCCGGTTGCGCCCAGTCCCGAGGCAACCGCCGGGGCGCTGGCCGGGGTCTGCAAAAACTGGGTGCTGGTGGCGACAATGACGCCGTCGATGTCGGTGGGCTGCAATGAGGCTTTCGCGAGTGCTGCTCGGCTGGCCTCGATCGACATCGAAGCGACCGATTCGTCGCGGGCGGCGAATCGGCGCGTCTTGATTCCGGTCCGGGTGTAGATCCACTCATCGGACGAGTCGATGTTGCGGCACAGCTCCTCGTTTGTGACCACGCGCTCGGGGCGGTATGCCCCGACGCTGAGCAGTCCGATGTTCTTGGGCCCGCGGGTCGCGGCGATCTGCTGCATTGCGCTCCTCGCTCGGTGTTATCCGGCTAGCGATGTAATGGCTGTCACACCTGACGCTAACGCTTGTTATCGGAATCCGGCGAGCTCTTCGAGAAGACAGTCAATGCGCGAGCGCCAGCGCCGCGGCCACCGCGGCCGCCCAGACCAGCATTGCCAGCCCGGTGTCGCGCAGCACTGCGATCAGCTCGGGCCCGCCGCGGCCGGACCGCACCGGCCCGGCGGCGCGCAGCGCGAACGGCGTGGCGACCAGCCCCGCCGCGCACCACGGCGTCGCCAGCATCAGCACCAGGGTCAGCACCCCGGCGATCGCCAGCAGCCCTTGGTAGAACACCCGGGTGCGGGCATCGCCAAGACGTACCGCCAGCGTGATCTTGTGCGCCAGCGCGTCGGTCGGGATATCCCGCAGATTGTTGGCGACCAGCACCGATGACGACAGCGCGCCCGTCGCCACCGCCAGCACCAGCCCGACCCAATCGATCCGCAACGCCTGGGTGTACTGCGTGCCCAGCACGGCGACCAGGCCGAAGAACACGAAAACCGCGACCTCGCCGAAACCCGCATAGCCATAGGGCCGCGACCCGCCGGTGTACAGCCACGCCCCGGCGATGCACGCGACGCCGACCGCAATCAGCCACGGCGCGCTGGTCAGCGCCAGCGCCAGGCCGGCCGCCGCGCCCACCGTGAGCGATGTCACCGCGGCGGTCAGCACCGATCGCGGCGTCGCCAGTCGCGAGCCGACCAGTCGCGCCGGGCCGGTCCGATCGTCGTCGGTGCCCCGGATGCCGTCGGAGTAGTCGTTGGCGTAGTTGACCCCGATGATCAACGCGACTGCGACGGCCAGCGCCAGCAGCGCTTTCCACCACACGGCGCAGTGCAGCCATGCCGCGGCGCCGGTGCCCGCGATGACCGGGGCGACGGCGTTGGGCAGCGTCCGCGGCCGGGCCCCCGAGATCCACTGCGCAAAATTGGCCACCAGGGCATCCTGCCCTATGGACCACAATGGGCGGATGCTCGGAGTGATCGGCGGCAGCGGCTTCTATACGTTCTTCGGCTCCGACGTTGCGCACGTCGAGGTGGACACCCCGTACGGCCGCCCCAGCGCCGCGGTCACGGTCGGCACCGTCGGGGGCCACGATGTCGCCTTCCTGCCCCGACACGGCGCCACGCACGAATTCTCGGCGCACACCGTGCCCTACCGCGCCAACATGTGGGCGCTGCGCACGCTGGGCGTGCGCCGGGTGCTCGCGCCGTGCGCGGTGGGCAGCCTGACGCCCGCCCACGGTCCGGGTGCGGTCGTGGTGCCCGATCAGCTGGTGGATCGCACCAATGCCCGTGCCGACACCTACTTCGACTCCGGGGCGATTCACGTCGACTTCGCCGACCCGTATTGCCCGACGCTGCGCGACGCCGTCACCGGCCTGCCCGGCGTCGTCGACGGCGGCACCATGGTGGTGATCCAGGGGCCGCGATTTTCCACCCGCGCCGAAAGTCAGTGGTTCGCCTCGGCAGGCTTCACTCTGGTCAACATGACGGGATACCCCGAGGCGGTGCTGGCGCGTGAACTCGAAATATGTTATGCAGCAATAGCTTTGGTAACCGACCTGGATGCCGGCGTCAGCGCCGGCGAGGGCGTGAAGACGGTGGACGTCATGGTGGAATTCGACAAGAACATCGAGCTGTTCAAGCAACGGGTGCGCGAAGCGATTGGCCGGGTGGACGCCGAGCGTGACTGCGCGCACTGTCTGGCGCATACCGGCGTGACACTGCCGTTCGAGCTGCCATGAGGGTGCTGTTGACCGGCGCGGCCGGCTTTATCGGGTCGCGGGTGGACTCGGCGCTGCGCGCTGCCGGCCATCAGGTAGTCGCCGTCGACGTGTTGTTGCCTGCCGCGCACGGCCCAAACTCGGTGCTGCCGAATGGATGTCATCGGGTCGACGTCCGTGACGGCACGGCGCTGGCCCCGCTGTTGGACGGTGTCGATCTGGTGTGTCACCAGGCGGCGATGGTGGGCGCCGGCGTGGACGCTGCCGACGCCCCCGCCTACGGCGGCCACAACGACTACGGCACCACGGTGCTGCTGGCGCAGATGTTCGCCGCCGGGGTACGCCGCCTGGTACTGGCGTCGTCGATGGTGGTGTACGGGCAGGGCCACTACGCGTGTCCCGATCACGGGCCCGTCGACCCGCTGCCCCGGCGGCGTGCCGACCTCGACGCCGGCAAGTTCGAGCATCGCTGCCCGGTCTGCGGTGCGCCGGTCAGGTGGCTCCTCGTCAGCGAGGTTGCCGCCCTGCGGCCGCGCAGCCTGTATGCCGCCAGCAAGACTGCCCAGGAGCACTACGCGCTGGCGTGGTCGGAGTCGATGGGCGGCTCGGTGGTGGCGTTGCGCTACCACAACGTCTACGGCCCCGGAATGCCGCGCGACACCCCGTATTCAGGAGTGGCGGCGATCTTTCGCTCCGCGTTGGAAAAGGGTGAGCCGCCAAGGGTTTTCGAGGATGGCGGCCAGATGCGTGACTTCGTCCACGTCGACGACGTGGCGGCCGCCAACCTCGCCGCGGCGGCCCACCTTTGCGCAACGGACGGCGCTGGGTTCACGGCGGCCAATGTCTGCTCGGGACGGCCGATTTCGATCCTGCAGGTGGCCACGGCGATCTGCGAGGCACGCAATGAGCCGGTGTCCCCGGTGATTACCGGGCAGTATCGCAGCGGCGACGTGCGCCACATCGTCGCCGACCCGGCGCGCGCCGCCGAGGTGCTGGGTTTTCGCGCGGCGATCGATCCGCGCGACGGGCTGCGGGAGTTCGCGTTCGCGCCGCTGCGCTAACCCGCGTTACGATGGGTTTTGCGGGGGCCGGTAGATCTGGGGCTTGGCGACGGGTATCTGCCCGGTGGCCGAGTCGTCACCGCGGAAGATCCGCGGTGACCCGGCCAGTAACGGTATTGCGGTAGTAGGCGATTCGCCGGTGTGGATGCGCGTGGTCTCGGCCGCCGAGGGCGGGGCAGCGGCGGTCGGAATTCGTGTCGTCGGTGCGTGCGCGTTCTCCGCGACGGCACGCTTGCGGGCGGCGCGGCGCCGTAGGCGCCGGCGGGTGAAGTGCCCGGTGATGACCGCCGCTACCAGGATGCACAGCGACAGCGCAGCTAGGGCCACGTCGAAGGTGCTGGTGATCTGCTGGGCGAGATCGTTTCCGTAGACCGGATTCGGCGCGCCCGCATTCGGCGCTTCCAGGAATCGCGGCGCCAGCACGACGCCGACGATGACGCGCGAAATGCTTAGCGTGGCAACGAGTCCACACAGTGTCGTGATCAGCCGGGCGGATACTGAACCGTCGCCCAGTTTGATCCGTAGCCAGATCGCCAGTGCCGCGGTGGCCACGTCGAACGCGGCCAGCACCACGCTGTCGTAACGCGAGTACGGGTAGTCCAGGCTCACCGCGACGGCCAGGTCGGTGATCCGCATCGCCACCGATCCCAGGCACCAAACGATGATGAGCAGCAAGCCGGTCCGGGCCGCTGCCCGCCAGGCACCCTCCTCGGACGACAAGGTACGGGCACGGCCGAACAGTGTCCGCGGCACGAAAATCGCGGCGGCCGCTGCCCACGCCAGATAGCCCTCGAAGCCCACGCCCGCCGTCGACGTGTTCTGCGCGATGCCGTGGAACGCGTCGATGTCACGGCCGGCGGGCAGGAACCAGACGACGACCCCGGCGACCAGCGTCGAGGCCCCCAGCGCGATGGTCGCCAGACGCGTTGCCCGGGTACCGCGAAGCAGCCACCGCGAGGCGACGAGTACCGCGATAAACGCCACCAAGCCGTACACGGCCGCAGTCGTGATGACCGCGATGTTCTGCTTACCGAAGCCCGCCGAGTCGCCCAGCGCGTACTTCACTCGCCAGTACAGGGTGAAGCCAAAGCTCAGCGCCGCGGCCAACATCGAGACGTAGCCGATGATCTGAGCGGACCGCTGCCGCCCATCGGACGTGTCGTCGTCCGCGGCGGTGGTGTTGCTGGTCGACTGGGTGCTCAGTAGCGCACCGGCGACTCCTAGCCAGGCCCCCGGTCCGACGCCGCCCGGCACGGTCACGGTCCCACCGAAGCGGACGGTCTCAAACACGTCGAACCCGACGAAGGCGAGCACCAGCAGCAAATAGGGAGCGTTGAGCGCCAGCCGAACCCCGCGAGTCGTGCGCCCGGAGCCGGGCAAAGCAATCGCGATCAGGGACAGCAGCGTCACCGCGATCAGCACGGCGAACACGGTCGTGTTGCTGTCGGGGATCGCGATACCGAAGTACAGATTCCACGGCAGCAGCGGCGCGAGGAGCAGTAACACGGCGGCAGTCAGATCGGCGACGATGTTGCGCTGGCGGGCTGGGGCCCCGGCCGGCGGCGGGCCCGCAGCGGTCTGCTGCGCTGGCCCACCCGTGATGGGGCCGGTGGGCGCCTCTTCGCTGCTCTGACTCACGGTTCCCCCCGGGTATCGAGGACGGCTACTGACGGCCCAAATTCGCTTTGGCGGCCGGGGAACCCCCTGCCGAGGCGACTTCGTTGCTTACTTGGAAACATAATCTCCGTTCGGACGACGCGGGAGTGCGTCCCCCTGGTCTGGGAACGCGGTTACGCTGCGCCTGTAGGCGAACGGGGTCGCCTGGATGATTGTTACTGCCGACGGTACCGAAGTTTAATGATGCCGGGACATGCTGGTTGCGGGGTGGGCCAGCCGAAGGAGAGCAGGGATGGACGTCGTTTTGGGGGTCGCTGTCACAGGCCCCGTCGCCCGCTTGGCGCTTGTCGGAGCGGGTGCGGATGGTAGTGACGTGATCGACCAATCCGTCGTCGACCTGGCTAACAACCCGGTTCAGCAGCTGACCGAAACCGTGGTCGGCACCAACCGGCTGCTGGCGAACGAGAACCACCGGCTGGTCGGGACCCGGCTGTGCTGGACGGACCACCCCAGCGCCGACCAGCTGCGGCAGGCCCTAGAGGATTCCGGTGTCCACAACGTCGCGGTGCTGTCGCAGTCGCAGGCGGTGACCGCTCTGATGCGTGCGGCGGGCCGGTCCGGCGGTGTGCTGGTGCTCGACGAGAACACGGCGACGTTGTCGGTGGTGGGCTCGGCCGAAGGCGACCCGGACGCGCCGCCCACCATGTTGGCCAGCGAGCTGCTGGGCGGCGACGCCACCGGCACGTTGGACACGATGATGGCCCGGCTCGGCGAGTACCCGGACGCCACCAGTGACGTGTACCTGGTGGGCGACTCGTCGGACCTGACCGGGGTCGCCGACCAGCTTCGCGACGCCACGATGCGGGTGCAGATTCCCGAAGACCCCACCTTCGCGCTGGCCCGCGGCGCCGCGATCGCGGCCGCACCACCGACCGGCGATTCCACCGCGATGGCCCCGGCGGTCGGGCTGACCGGCGACGCGACCGCGATGGCTCCCGCGGCCGGGCTGACCGGCGACGAAACCGCGATGGTCCCGGCCGGGTTTGGCGATCCCCTGCCAGCCGATGAGCAGCTGGCGTACTCGATGACCGAAGACGACGCCGACCTGCTTGAAGGCGAGTTTGACGAATTCGACGACTACTACGACGACGATCCGGACGCCGAGACCGGCCCGTTGAAACTGAGCCGACGGTCGTTGCTGGTCGGCAATGCCGTGATCGCGTTCGCGGTCGTCGGAGTGGCGTCGCTGGCTGTCGCGGTGGTCGTCGCTGTCCGGCCGACCGCGAGCCAGGAGCCGGTGGTCGGACACCAGAACGCTGCCCCCGGCAAGTTCATGCCGCTGTTGCCGACGCAGCAGCAGGCGCCGGTGCCCCCGCCGCCGCCCGAAGCGCCCAACGCGGGATACCAGGGCGGGATCATTCCGGCTCCGGCGGTGCAACAGGCGCCGGTGCCTGGCGTCGGCCCGGCACCCGTCGGTCCCGCTCCGGTCGTTCCCGGTCTGGTGCCCAATCCCAATGGGCCGATCCCGATTCCGGTGCCGATCATCATCCCGTACCCGGGCTGGCGGCCACAGCCATGGGTGCCGCCGTACTACCCGCCGTACACGCCGCCGACCGCAACGACGCCGACCACGCCGACGACCGTGACTACGCCGACGACTCCGACCACGACGCTGACGACGCCGACTACCGTGACTACGCCGACGACCCCGACCACGACGCCGACGACGCCGACGACGCCGACGACGCCGACGACGACTCCGTACACACCGCCGACGACATCCACTCCGATTACGCCGACGACGACCGTCGCGCCGACGACAACCCAATACACGCCGCTTACACCGACGACCACCGTCGCTCCCACCACGGTCGCTCCCACGACAGTTGCGCCGACGACGGTCGCGCCGACCCAGCAAACCCAGCAGACCGTGCAGCCGACCCAGCAGACCGTGCAGCCGACGCAACAGACTCAGCAACCGACGCTGCAGACCCAACAGCAGACCCAACAGCAGACGGTGGCCCCGAAGCCGCCCACGCAGCAGCAGACCGCCGCGCCGAAGCCACCGCAGACGGTGGCTCCGAAGCCCCCGTCCAGCGGAGGCGGCAGTCACTCGTCGTCCGGGTTCTGATCCCGAGTTGGCATGACGTCCGGCGATCTGGTCACGGTGGTGCTGCCGTGTCTGAACGAGGAGGAGTCGCTGCCGGCGGTGCTGGCAGCCATTCCCGCCGGCTTCCGGGCGCTGGTGGTGGACAACAACAGCACGGATGACACCGCCGGAGTGGCCGCTCGGCACGGTGCCCAGCTGGTCGCCGAACCCCGGCCCGGATACGGGTCGGCGGTGCACGCCGGCGTGGTCGCCGCGACCACGCCGATCGTGGCCGTGATCGACGCCGACGGGTCGATGGATGCCGGCGAATTGCCGCGGCTGGTCGCCGCGCTCGAACAGGGTGCGGACCTGGCCATCGGCCGGCGCCGGCCGGTCGCTGGGCTGCACTGGCCGTGGGTCGCGCGGGTCGGCACCGTCGTGATGAGTTGGCGGCTGCGCACCCGTCACGGGCTGCTGGTGCACGACATCGCGCCGATGCGGGTCGCCCGCCGGGAGGCGCTGCTGGGTCTGGGCGTCGTCGATCGAAGGTCGGGGTACCCGCTGGAACTGCTGGTGCGCGCCGCGGCCGCCGGCTGGCGCGTGGTCGAACTCGATGTCAGCTACGGCCCCCGCACCGGCGGTAAGTCGAAAGTCAGCGGGTCGCTGCGGGGCAGCATCACCGCGATCCTGGACTTCTGGAAAGTCATTTCGTGACCGACCTGCCGGTGACCCTGCTGGTGGTCGCCAAGGCGCCGGAGCCCGGCTTGGCCAAGACACGGCTCGCCGCGACGGTCGGTGACCGGGTCGCGGCCGATATCGCCGCGGCGGCGTTGCTGGACACGCTTGATGCGGTGGCGGCCGCACCGGTGGCTTCGCGTGTCGTGGCGCTCACCGGCGACCTGGCCGCGGCCGCCGCCGCGACCCAGATCCGGCAGCGGCTTGAGTCGTTCACGGTGATCGAACAACGCGGTGGCGATTTCGCCGACCGGCTCGCCAACGCCCACGCCGATGCCGCAGACGGCTTTCCGGTGCTGCAAATCGGAATGGACACCCCGCAACTGACCGCCGAACTGTTGGCGGACTGCGCGCGCCGGCTGCTGCAGGCGCCGGCCGTGCTCGGGCTGGCCGACGACGGCGGTTGGTGGGTGCTCGGCGTGCAGGACCCGGAGATGGCCGAATGTCTGCGTACGGTGCCGATGTCTCGATCAGACACCGGAGAACTTACCTTAAAAGCGCTGCGCGACAACGGTACTAATGTGGTACCGGTGCAGCGACTGGCCGACGTCGATGTCGCCGACGACGTCGCCGCGGTGCGAGAAGCTTGCGGGCCCGGCAGCCGTTTCGCTCGAGCCACCCGTGCGGCCGGACTGTAGCTGGCAAGCGCGCAACCGCGGCGTTGGCTGTGCACTCAGGGCGGAAAAATCGCCGGATTCACACCATAGCTGCACGCTCAAAGCCGCCGACGCACAGTCGTTGCGCGCCCGGCGATTCCGACGGCGAATACCGCCAGGCCCGCGATCGCCGATTCCCACGGCAGGGTGGCGACCAGTACCAGGCATCCGACCAAGCCGCAGACGCTTATGACGCGGCGCCGACGCATTGTGTACGCGGCGGCGTTGGCGATCGCGTAGTAGACCAACACCCCGAACGACGAAAAGCCGATCACTGCGCGCAGATCGACGGCGCTCACCAGGCCGCAGACCACCACGCCGATCGCGATCTTGGCGTGGTGCGGTACCCGGTGGCGCGGATGAACGGCCGCCAGCCAGCCCGGCAGATCCCGATACCGGGCCATCGCCAGCACGGTGCGACTGAGTCCGGCGATCAGTGCCAGCAGTGCGCCCAGGCTGGCCAGCACCGCCCCGACCGAAATCACCGATTCCAGCGCGGGGGGTGCGCCGCCGGCCCGGACCGCTGCCACCAGTGGCGCCGCGGCATTCGCGAGCCGGTCGGGCCCCGCGGCCAGCAGTGCCGCCACCCCGACAACCAGATAGATCGCCACCGCGATCGCCAAGGCGACGGTGATCGCCCGGGGGATGGTGCGCGCCGGGTCGCGGACCTCCTCGCCCATCGTCGCGATCCGGGCATAACCGGCGAACGCGAAGAACAGCAGCCCCGCCGACTGCAACACCACGTAGATCGTGCCGGTGAAGCCACTAATGTGGGATGTCTTCGGTGCGCTGGCCGAGATGCCGACGACCACAGCGGCCAATGCAATCAGGCTGCACGCCAACAGAATTCGGGCCAGAACCGCGGTCTTGGTAACGCCGCGGTAGTTCAGAATTGTCAGCAGTACCACGGCGGCGACCCCGACGGTGCGCTGCACCCACACGGCTGCTCCGGGCGCCGCGTAACCGGCCACGGTCAGTGCCATCGCCGCGCAAGAGGCGGTCTTGCCGATCACGAATCCCCACCCGGCGATGAAGCCCCACCACGGGCCCAGGCGCTCGCGCCCGTAGATATACGTTCCGCCCGACGTCGGATACACCGCTGCCAGTTGCGCGGACGATGAGGCGTTGCAGTAGGCGATCGCGGCGGCCAATGCCAGCCCGATCAGCAGGCCGGTACCGGCGGCGCGGGCGGCCGGGCCGAACGCGGCGAACACTCCGGCACCGATCATCGAACCCAGCCCGATGACGACGGCGTCGGTCGTATTGAGCCGACGCGCCAGCGCGGGCTGATCCGCCATGTCCGCCTACCAGTTCGTGACCAGGACGGTGTTCACCACCAGCGCGCCGGCGGCGTTGACCGCCAGCCACATCCGGTGTGACCGCACCGGCAGCAGCGCGGGTGCGGCGGTGAGCCAGATGGTGAAGGGCAGCCAGATCCGTTCCACCTCAGCCTTACTCAGCATGCTCAGGTCGGCGCAGACGATCGCGGCCAGCATGGCCAGCAACACCAGGTGAAAGCCGCAGCGGCGGCGGATGGCGGCAACGTCGAACACCCGAGTGATGCCCGCGACGCCGCCCAGGCCGATCGCGCACACCACGCACGCTAGATTGGCCCACCACCAGTACTTCAACGGCCGGTCGTGGGCAATTCCTTGCCAATATCGTTGCTGCACAAGGTTGTAGCCGTCGAACCAGTAGAACCCGGCGACGGCGAAGGTCACCGCCACCGCCAGCGCGGCCAAAGTGGCGGGGCCCAGGGCCCGCAGCGCCGCTCGGAAGTTGCTGGCCGACGCCAGCACCGCCGCGGCGGGCAAGCCCATCAACATCAGGCCGTAACTCAGGAAGACGCCCCAGCCGAGCAGCAGGCCCGCGGCGGCCGCGACCAGCGCGGGGTACCGAACTTGGCGGTGCACGGCCACCGCCAACAATGCGATGCCCCAAGCGGTGACACCGGCGAAGTAGCCGTCGGCCGAGACCGCCACCCAGATCGCCGTTGGGGCTATCGCGACGAATGGGGCGGCGCGGCGCGCGGTCTGCTCGCCGGCCAATGCGCGGAGCGCGATCACCACGGCCGCCGTCGCGCTGGAGCCCACCAGCAGGCACAGCAGGCCCGCCCAGGCGCCGCCGTGCAGGCCGATCCGGTCCAACCAGACGAACGTCAACAGCGCGCCGGGTGGATGCCCGGAAACATGGGTGATCCACGAGTTGGGCTGGTAGTCGAGAATCCGGCTGGAAAACGTGCGTACCGCCGCGGGGATGTCGGTGATACCGGATACCTCGGACACGTACTCGTCCCTGGTCGTCAGCCGGCCCGCGAAGCCGCGCTGCCAGCCGTCGATCATCGCCAGGGCGAACGCCCATCCGCAGGCCAGCGCCCAACTGCCCAACGTCAACGTCCGCCACGAAAGTCGTTGCGCTACACCGGGCCCCCACAGCACGGCGGCGATGGCGAGCAGAATCGCCGGCGCGGTTCCCCAGCTGGCGTGGATCTCCCAGGCGCCGAACAGTGGGGCCGATTGGTCGTGCGTGGCGAAGCGCTCCGGGCCGATGTCGAGGCGCGGCCTGACCCCCCAGGGCAGCGACGGCAGCACAACCGCGGCCGCCACCAGGGCGGCACCGATCACGGCGGCCAGCATTTCCCGGCGAGCAACCCTCACGATCGATCAGCCTATTGATCGGCGGCGAACCGGCGCATCAACGCAGCTCGGTCCAGCTTGCCGATGCCGCGGCGCGGTAATGCGTCGATGATGCGCAAGTCGCGCGGTGCGGCGGTGCTGTCCAGGGTGCGCGCCACGTGTGCCCGCAGCGCGTCCAGCGTCGGCGGCGCAAAACCGTCCCGCACCACGATCGCGGCGACCACCCGCTGTCCCAGCCGATCGTCGGCGAGACCGAACACCGCACAGTCGCCGACGGCGGGGTGGGTGCCCAGCGCCGCCTCGACCGGTTGCGGCAGCACCGTGAGGCCGCCGGTGCTGATCGCGTCGTCGGCGCGGCCCAACACGGTCAGCACACCGGACTCGTCGACGGCGCCGAGGTCGTCGGTGCGGAACCAGCCGGCCTGCCCGAACGGGTCGGGATCAATCGGGTTGCGATAGCCCTTGGCCACTGTCGCGCCGCCGATCACGATGCGGCCGTCGGCTTGCACGCGCACCTGCACACCGTCCAGCGCGACACCGTCGTAGACGCAGCCCCCGGCCGTCTCGCTCATGCCGTAGCTGCGGACCACCGCAATTCCCGCAGCCGCCGCGGCGTCGAGCACCGGCCGGGGAGCCGGTCCGCCGCCGAGCAGTACGGCGTCCAATTCGGCCAGCGCCGCCGCGGCCGCCGGATCGTCGAGCGCCTTGGCCAGTTGGGCGGCAACCAGCGACGTGTATCGGCGGCCCGGCCCCAGTTTGCTTACCGCGCACGCTAATTCGCCGGGATCGAAGCCGGAGGAAACGTCCAGCTCGACGGGCGTCGAACCGCCGAGCATGCTGCGCACCAGCACCTGGATTCCGGCGATGTGATGCGGCGGCAATGCCAACAGCCAGCTGCCCGGTCCGCCTAGACGGTCATGGGTGGCGGCCGCGCTGGCGGTCAGAGCCGCGGCAGTGAGCAAGGCACCCTTGGGTGTGCCCGTGGTTCCCGAAGTCGTTGCCACCAAGGCGATGTCGTCGTCGACAGCTTCGCCTACCCGCAAGGCCAGGGGCTCGACGTCGGAATCCGGTGACACCGCAACGAAACCCGAGTCACGACCGGCCAACACCCGCTCCAACGCGGGCAACAGCACTGCGGCAGCGGAGCCGGGTGAAACACGCAGCGCACGCAGGACAGCTATGCGTGCGCTCCGCCATTGAGTTCGTCGTGCTCCTCGTCGCGCGGGTCGTCCAGTGGCCAGCCCTTGTCTTCCAACCGGGCCCGCACTCGTTCGATGTCCGCTGGCGAGGGCAGCTCGTCGGTGAGCTTGCTGATCAGCACGCCGATATCGATGTTGTCGAAATCGCCGCGCGCCATCAGCTCATTGGCCACCAGCTTGACCTCGTCGTTCGACAATCGGTTGGCCAGCAGGGCCAGTAAGGCGAAGGTATCCGTCGGTGGGATGCCTTCTGGATATCCTGCCCGCAGCCACGAGACGACTGAGGTAAGGAATCGGTTCATTCGATCAACTCCGCCCGGGGGCTCGGTAGTTCGGTGGACGACGATTCGATGTTACTTAATCTTGGCGCCCAGGAACGGGTAGCCCGTGTGGTGCGCAATGAAATCGCGGGCGATGTAGAGCACCCCGATGACAATGACCGTGACAACCAGCGCGTAGATCACCCAGGCCAACCCGGACAACACCGGGTTGCGCTGCGCCGTGCTGCCGGCGCCTCCGGCACCGAGGGCCTGCAGCCTGATGCCGAGGGCGAACAGCCCCGGCAGCGCCGCTCCAGCCAGCATGCTGAGAAGAGAAGAATCTTCAACGTGGCTTCGTAGTTGAACCAATCGCCGAAGTGACTCATGAAGCGCTCCCCGCACTCACCGTGTCGTCTCCCACCCTAGGGCCCTGATGATTGCTCGGAGGCTTGTCACTGTCCGAGTCCAGTCCGGCGGTCAGGTCGCCTTTCCACTCGTCGTTGACATTGTTTTGGTCGACCTTGTTCTTGCGCGACCGCAGGTAGATGGTGGTCGAGACCGCGACCAGCAGCGCGAAGCCGACGACGGCGCCGGGGTAGCCGCCGATGTAGTGGACGATCCAGTAGGTGACGGCCCCGACCAGGCCGGCCAGCGGAAGCGTCACCAGCCATGCAACAGCCATCCGGCCGGCCACGCCCCAGCGGACCTCACCGCCGGGCTTGCCCAGCCCGCTGCCCATCACCGAGCCGGTGCAGACCTGGGTGGTGGACAGCGCGTAGCCGAAGTGCGCGGACAGCAGAATGACTGCGGCCGAAGATGATTCGGCGGCCATGCCCTGGGGCGACGAGATTTCGACGAGTCCCTTGCCCAGGGTGCGGATGATCCGCCAGCCACCCAGGTAGGTGCCGGTGGCCATCGCCACGGCGCAGGCCACGATGACCCACAGTGGCGGGACCGCGGCGCTTTTGCTGACCGACCCATAGGACATCAGCGCCAGGAAGATGATGCCCATCGTCTTCTGGGCGTCGTTGGTGCCGTGCGCCAGTGAAACCAGCGACGCCGAGCCGATCTGGCCGCGCCGGAACCCAGCCTCGGTGCGCTCCTTCTGCAGGCCCCGGGTGATCCGGAAGACCGCCCAGGTTGCGATCGCGCCGACGAAGAGGGCCACGAACACCGACACGACGGCCGGGATGATCGCCTTGGACATCACGCCCTGCCAGATCACCCCGTGGGCGCCCACGGCGGCAATCGTGGCGCCGACGATGCCGCCGATCAATGCGTGTGAGGAGCTCGAGGGGATGCCGAGCAGCCAGGTCAGCAGATTCCAGACGACGCCGCCGACCAGGCCGGCAAAGACCAACTCCAGTGTGACGACGCTCGAATCGATCAGGCCCTTGGCGATCGTCGCCGCGACTGTGGTGGACAGAAACGCCCCGATTAGGTTGAGCACTGCGGACAGCGCGACGGCCGTCTTGGGCTTCAGCGCGCCGCTGGCGATCGACGTCGCCATCGCGTTTGCGGTGTCATGGAAACCGTTGGTGAAATCGAAAGCCAATGCCGTAACGACGACAATGATCAAGAGGAACAGTTGTATGTCCACAGGCCCTGATTCTGGTGGTAGGAGGATTAAATTGTCGAATGCTGGGACCGGTGAAACTCAGGTTAAGCACGACTCGTCGCCAGATGTTACCTGTCAGTTAACCGGACTTTCCCTGCCGTTCACCTCGGCTGTCGCGGCGCAGCGGGTGCTCCGGCGGCACCTCGACGAAGATCAGCGTAATGCCGTCCGGATCGGTCACCTGCATCTCGAGCAAACCCCACGATTCGCGGCGCGCCTCGCGGGTAATCGGCACCCTGCGGCCCACCAGTTCGGCTTGGGTGGCCTCGATGTCGCGGACCTGTAGCCACAGCGCCCCGGGAAAGGGTACCGGGGTGTGGTCGGGGGAGCCGAAACCGGCCAGCTCCAGCAGCGACTGGCCGGCGAAAAAGACTGTGCCCGCACCGTAGTCGCGCCAGATCGCCAGGCCGATCTCGTCGCGGTAGAACGTCAACGACCGCTGATAGTCCACCGGCCGAAGCAGCATCCGACTGGCCAGGATCTCCATAGCGTCGTGTCTATCACAGCGCCTGTTTTGAAGGCCCTGCTCAGCTATCGCTCGTGCGGTTCGGCTGCAGGTTCTGGCGCGCCATGATGGTGTTCACCCAGCGGGGCCCGACGGTGTCGAGGGCGCGGGCCGCGATCGCCATCCGCGGAGCGATCCGCACCGGCCGGGTGCGGGCGGCGGTGACCATCCACTCGGCGGCTTCCTCGGATGTCAACGCCGGCAGCCCGTCGTAGGCCTTCGTCGGCTCGATCATCGGGGTGGCCACGAGCGGGTAGTACAGGGTCGTCGAGTGCACGCCGCGCTTACCCCACTCGGTTTCGGCGACGCGGCTGACCGCCGACAGCGCCGCCTTGGATGCGTTGTAGGGCGCGAACAACGGCGAGGCCTCCGACAGCACCCCCCAGGTCGAGACGTTGATGATGTGGCCGTCGCCGCGATCGAGCATTCCCGGCGCGAGCCCGCGGATCAGCCGCAACGGCGCGTAGTAGTTGAGCACCATGGTCCGCTCGACGTCGTGCCAGCGCTCCAGCGACTCGGCCAGCGGGCGGCGGATGGACCGGCCCGCGTTGTTGATCAGGATGTCCACCCCGCCGAGACGCTTTTCGACGTCGGCCACCAAAGCGTCCACGGCGTCCATGTCCGAGACGTCACACGGAATCGCCAGCGCCGTACCACCCGCGGAGGTGATCCGGTCCGCGAGCTCGTCGAGGCGGTCCTGGCGGCGGGCGACGACTACCACGGTGGCACCGCGCTCGGCCAACCGTTCGGCGCCGGCTTCGCCGATACCCGACGATGCCCCGGTCAGCAGGATCCGCTTCCCGTCCAGGTCGATCGGCTTGATTGCGGGGCGATTGACCAGCACTTGCGGCGAAATGGGCGGGCGCATGCTGGCCAGCACAATCTGGTCGGCGAACCGGCGAAGCGGACTCTTACTCACAGGCCCGAAGTCTAGGCGGCGCGGTTCACCGGCTGAGCGGTCCGGCGCGCGGGCAGCTCAGAAATAGCGCGGGAACGGGCTCCAGTCCGGGTCGCGTTTCTGCAGGAACGCGTCGCGGCCCTCGACGGCCTCGTCGGTCATGTAGGCCAGCCGGGTGGCCTCTCCCGCGAACAGCTGCTGACCGACCAGACCATCGTCGAGCAGGTTGAACGCGAACTTGAGCATCCGCTGCGCCTGAGGGGATTTGGCGTTGATCTCGGCGGCCCAGCCGATGCCGACCTTTTCCAGCTCGGCGTGCTCGACGACCTCGTTGACCGCGCCCATGTGGTGCATCTGCTCGGCGGTGTAGGGGCGCCCGAGGAAGAAGACCTCGCGGGCGAACTTCTGGCCTACCTGGCGGGCCAGGTAGGCGCTGCCGTAACCGCCGTCGAAGCTGCCGACGTCGGCGTCGGTCTGCTTGAAGCGGGCGTGCTCGCGGCTGGCCAGGGTGAGGTCGCAGACCACGTGCAGGCTGTGCCCGCCGCCGGCTGCCCAACCGTTGACCAGGCAGATGACCACCTTGGGCATGAACCGGATTAGCCGCTGCACCTCGAGGATGTGCAGTCGTCCCGCGCGTGCCACGTCGACGGTGTCGGCGGTCTCGCCGGCGGCGTATTGATAGCCCGAACGCCCGCGGATGCGCTGATCGCCGCCGGAGCAGAACGCCCAGCCACCGTCCTTCGGCGACGGCCCA
The DNA here is from genome assembly GCF_003112775.1 of Mycobacterium montefiorense. GTDB lineage: Bacteria > Actinomycetota > Actinomycetes > Mycobacteriales > Mycobacteriaceae > Mycobacterium > Mycobacterium montefiorense. Next base: position 261,213 of record NZ_BFCH01000036.1, read on the forward strand.
TTGCCGGTCAGCAGCACCACGCCCACGTCGGGAGACATCCGGGCGTGGTCGAGCACCCGGTACAACTCGTCGACGGTGTGCGGCCGAAACGCGTTGCGCACCTCGGGCCGGTCGAACGCCACCCGAACCGTGGCGTCGTCGACGTGGCGGTGATAGGTGATGTCGGTCAGATCGCCGAAGCCGTCAACAGGCCGCCACGCTTCTACATCAAATGGGTTACCGCTCAAGGCTATTCAACTCCTATGCCGGGTCGAGGCGGAATACCGTGCAGCGGCCCGCCAGGCCCTCGAACTCGTCGGGACTGCCCTCGGTGACGAGTCCGGCCCGCTTCATGAAGCCCACACCCGTGGACACCTGTTTGGGAAACACCCGCAGAATCGGTCGCGCCTCGGGGGCGGGCAACTCGACCATCCGCACCTGCTGGGTGTGGCGGCCGCGTGCCACGGTCGCGAGCCCTGCAGCCCGCGCGTTGGCCACCCAGTCGGCGCCCGGAAACCCGGCCACGACGTACTGTTTGCCGTCGACGGTCATCGGTGTCACCGGTGTCGAGCGCTCGCGTCCGGATTTGCGTCCCGACACCGTCAGCACGACGGGGCTCTCGCCGCCGAAACTCATTCCCAGCCGCGACATCTGGATGAAGACTTTGTTCGCCGGTTTCAGCCACCAGGGCGGCGTTATCCGTTCAGCCATGCGACCACACTAATCATCGCCGCCGAATCAGCCGACGGAGCGCGCGGCGCCTTCCCAGAACTGCGCCCGGACGGCCTTCTTGTCCGGTTTGCCCAGCGCGGTCAACGGCAGCGCGTCGACGACGACCACCCGCTTGGGCGATTGCACCGAACCCTTGCGGTCCTTGACCGCGGCCTGAACCTCGGCGGTCATCGCCTCGATCGCGGCGTCGTCGCGGGCGGCGTCGGCGCGCAACACCACCACCGCGGTGACGGCCTCGCCCCACTTCTCGTCGGGCGTGCCGACCACGCATACCTGGGCGATCGACGAGTGCTCGGCGATCACGTCCTCGACCTCGCGCGGAAACACGTTGAAGCCGCCGGTGACGATCATGTCCTTGACCCGGTCGACGATGAAATAGAAGCCGTCTTCGTCCTCGCGGGCCATGTCGCCGGTGTGCAGCCAGCCGTCCTTGAAGGTTTCCGCCGTCGCTTCCGGCAGGTTCCAATAGCCGCCGGCCAGCAGCGGTCCGCTAACGCAGATCTCGCCCGGCTCGCCCTGCGGCACCGGCTTTGCGTCCTCATCCAGCAACGCCACCCGCGCGAACAGCGTCGGGCGCCCGCAGGACGTCAGCCGCTGCTCGTCGTGATCGGCCTTGGCCAGGTAAGTGATGACCATCGGCGCTTCGGATTGCCCGTAGTACTGGGCGAAGATCGGGCCGAACCGCCGGATCGCCTCGGCCAGCCGCACCGGGTTCATCGCCGAGGCGCCGTAGTAGACGGTCTCCAGCGACGACAGGTCGCGGGTGTGCGAATCCGGGTGGTCCATCAGCGCGTAGAGCATCGACGGCACCAGCATTGTGGCCGTAATCTTTTGCTCCTCAATGGTTTTCAGCACCTCGGCCGGGTCGAACTTGGCCAGCACCACCATCTCGCCGCCCTTGACCACCGTGGGCGTGAAGAACGCCGCGCCGGCGTGCGACAGCGGCGTGCACATCAGGAACCGCGGATGCTCCGGCCACTCCCATTCGGAGAGTTGGATTTGGGTCATGGTGGCGATGTTTCCGGTGGTGCCCAGCACGCCCTTGGGCTTGCCGGTGGTGCCGCCGGTGTATGCCATGCCGCCGATATGGTTCGGCGGCAGGTCGGCGACCACCAACGGCTTCGGCTGGTGTTTGGCCGCCTCAGCCGACAGGTCCACCGCCACCCCGGCCAGCGCTTCGGGAACCGGGCCGATGGTGAGGATCTGTCTGAGCGAGACCACCTTCTCCAGCAGCCCCAGCGCACGCTCAACGAACATCGGGTTGGGGTCGATGATCAGCGAGCTGGCGCCGCAGTCGGAGAGCACGTAGGCGTGATCGTCCAGCGAACCCAGCGGATGCAGCGCCGTGCGTCGATAGCCCTGGGTCTGGCTGGCGCCGAGGATCATCAGCACCTCGGGGCGATTCAGCGCCAGCAGTCCCACGGTGACACCGGTTCCGGCGCCCAGCGCCTCGAACGCCTGGGTGTACTGGCTGATCCGCTCCGCCAGCTGGCCACCGGTCAGCGTGGTGTCGCCGAGAAACAGCACCGGCCGGTTCTTGTGGCGCTTGAGCGCCCCAACCAGCAGATGGCCGTTATGGGTCGGGTTGCGCAACAGATCGACACTCATGTGGCAAGACTAGAACGTGTTGCAAGTCGGGTCAGCTGCACCCTCGATCGGGGCGTCGATCACTAGGATTTCTGCACATGGCGTACGCAGATCTCGTCGTTACCGGAACCATCCTGACCGTCGACGACGCGCGGCCCACCGCCGAAGCGCTCGCCATCGCCGACGGCCGGATCGTCGCCGTCGGCAGCCGGTCCGAAGTCGCCGGTTTCATCGGCGCCGACACCCAAACCGTCGACGTCGGCAACGGCTGCGTGATGCCGGGATTCATCGAGGCACACGGTCATCCGCTGATGGAGGCTGTCGCACTGTCGGACCGCATCGTCGACATCCGCCCGGTCACCATCCCCGGCGCCGACGACGTCGTCGCGGCGATCCGCCGCGAGGTCGCCCGGCGCGGATCGGCGGGTGCCTACCTGAACGGCTGGGACGCGCTGCTGCAATCGAACCTGCCGGACCCGGCGCTGACCTGGCTCGACGACATCGCGCCGGACAGCCCATTGGTGATCATCCACAACTCCGGGCACAAGGCCTTCTTCAACTCACACGCCGCGCAACTCAACGGCCTTACCCGCGACACCACGGACCCCAAGGGCGCCAAATACGGCCGGGACGCCGAGGGAAACCTGGACGGCACCGCCGAGGAGATCGCCGCGGTGTTCCCACTGCTGGGCGCGGCCATCGAGGCCGATAGCTACCCGGCAATGCTGCTCGCAGAGTGCGCCCGGCTCAACCGGGCCGGGCTGACCACCTGTTCGGAGATGGCGTTCGACCCGAAGTTCGGGCCGCTGGTCGAGGCCCTGCACGACGAGCTCACGGTCCGGCTGCGCACCTATGAGGTCTCCAACCCGCAGATGGCCACCGACGCCACCCCCGGCCAGGGTGACGACATGCTGCGCCAGGTCGGCATCAAGATCTGGGTCGACGGGTCGCCATGGATCGGCAACATCGCGCTGTCCTTTCCTTACCTGGACACCGACGCCACTCGGACGATCGGCGTCAAGCCCGGGTCGTGCGGATGCGCAAACTACACCGCCGAGCAACTACGCGAGATCGTCGGCGCGTACTACCCGCGGGGCTGGCAGATGGCCTGCCATGTGCAGGGCGACGCCGGCGTCGACACCATCCTCGACGTCTACGAAGAGGCGCTGCGCCGTGATCCGCGCGACGACCATCGGCTGCGGCTCGAACACGTCGGCGCCATCCGGGCAGAACAGCTGCAGCGCGCCGCCGACCTCGGGGTCACCTGCAGCATCTTCGTCGATCAGATCCACTACTGGGGCGACGTCATCGTCGACGGTCTGTTCGGCGAAGAGCGCGGATCCCGTTGGATGCCGGCAGGATCCGCGGTGGCCACCGGGATGCGTATCTCGTTGCACAACGACCCGCCCGTCACGCCGGAGGAGCCGCTGCGCAACATCAGCGTGGCCGTGACCCGGACGGCGCCGAGCGGCCGGGTGCTGGCGCCCGAAGAGCGGCTGACGGTCGAGCAGGCGATCCGCGCGCAGACCATCGACGCGGCCTGGCAGCTGTTCGCCGACGACGTGGTCGGCTCGCTCGAGGTCGGCAAGTACGCGGACCTGGTGGTGCTGTCGGCAGATCCCCGCACGGTGCCGCCCGAGCAGATCGCCGATCTCGACGTACGCGCGACGTATCTGGCGGGCCGCCAGGTCTACGGCCAGTGAGGCCCGCTTTAGCCGAGCTGTTGGAGCGCCTGCATGTGGTGGCGCTGCCGATGCGGGTGCGCTTCCGCGGCATCACCACCCGTGAGCTCGCGCTGATCGAGGGCCCGGCGGGGTGGGGCGAGTTCGGGGCCTTCCTGGAATACGGGCCCGCCGAAGCGTCGGCGTGGCTGGCCTCGGGCATCGAGGGTGCCTACCGGCAGCCGCCGCCGCTGCGCCGCGATCGCATCCCGATCAACGCCACTGTGCCGGCCGTGCCCGCCGCCCAGGTGAGCCAGGTGCTGGCCCGTTTTCCCGGTGCCGGGACGGCCAAGGTGAAGGTCGCCGAGCCAGGTCAGACGCTGGCCGACGACGTCGAGCGGGTCAACGCGGTGCGCGAACTGGTCGCAACGGTGCGAGTGGACGCCAACGGCGGCTGGACCGTCGAGCAGGCGGTGGCGGCCGCGGCCGCCCTGACCGCCGACGGACCGCTGGAATACCTCGAACAACCCTGCGCGGGCGTCGACGAGCTCGCCGAGCTGCGCCGGCGGATCTCCGTGCCGATCGCGGCCGACGAAAGCATCCGCAAGGCGCAGGACCCGTTGGCCGTCGTCCGCGCCGGCGCCGCCGACCTCGCGGTGCTGAAAGTGGCCCCGCTGGGCGGGATTTCGGCCCTGCTCGACATCGCCGCGCAGATCGACATCCCGGTCGTGGTCTCCAGCGCGCTCGACTCGGCGGTGGGTATCGCCGCCGGGCTGACCGCCGCCGCGGCGCTACCGCGCCTGCAGCACGCATGCGGGCTGGGCACCGGCGGGCTGTTCGTCGACGATGTCGTCGACGCCGATAGGCCCAGCGACGGGGCCCTGGCCGTCGGGCCGGTCGCGCCGGATCCGGCGCGGCTGAGCGCGCTGGCGGCACCGCCCGAACGGCGGCAGTGGTGGATCGACCGGGTCAAGGCCTGCCATAGGTTCCTTGTACCGTCGTGCGAGTGATCAACCTGGCATACGACGACCGCGGCAGCGGCGAGCCCGTGGTCTTCATCGCGGGCAGCGGCGGGCCCGGGCGCACCTGGCTACCGCATCAGGTTCCGGCATTTGTGGCTGCGGGATACCGCGTGATCACCTTCGACAATCGCGGGATCGGTGCCACCGAAAGCGCCGACGCGTTCACCACCGAGACCATGGTCGCCGACACCGCGGCTTTGATCGAATCCCTGGACGCCGCCCCGGCGCGCATCGTCGGGGTGTCGATGGGTGCATTCATCGCCCAGGAGCTCATGGTGGCCCGTCCCGAGCTGGTCCGCGCCGCGGTACTGATGGCCACCCGCGGCCGCCTGGACCGTGCCCGGCAGGGATTTCACGACGGCGAGATCCAGCTTTATGCGTCGAGCACCGAGTTGCCGCCCGCCTACGAGGCGAAAGTCCGTGTACTGGAAAGCTTTTCGCGTAAGACGATCAACGACGACGTGCTGGTCGCGGACTGGATGACCATGTTCCGGACCTGGCCGGTCAAGCGCACCGCCGGGCTGCGCACGCAGCTGAGCGTGTCTCCGCAGACCAACCGGCTCGCGGCGTACCGCGGCATCGCCAACCCGGTGCTGGTGATGGGTTTCTCCGACGACGTGATCACGCCGCCGCATTTGGGGCGTGAGGTCGCCGACGCGTTGCCCAATGGCCGCTACGTGCAGATCCCCGACGCCGGGCATCTCGGGTTCCTGGAGCGGCCGGACGCCGTCAACAGCGTGGCGCTGAAGTTCTTCTCCGACGTCAAGGCCTGAAGCCACCGCAACCACCCTGGTCTGATTGCCCGCTTGCTCAGCGCGTCGGGCATCGTCAGCGCGCTGTGACACCCTGTAGGAGTGAACCCCTCGACGACACAGGCTCGCGTCGTCGTTGACGAGCTGATCCGCGGTGGCGTCCGCGACGTGGTGTTATGCCCCGGCTCGCGCAACGCCCCGCTGGCGTTCGCGTTGCAGGACGCCGATCGCCGCGGTCGGATCCGGTTGCACGTGCGCATCGACGAGCGCACCGCCGGCTATCTGGCCATCGGTCTGGCGATCGCTGCCGGAGCGCCGGTATGCGTGGCGATGACCTCCGGCACCGCCGTCGCCAACCTGGGGCCGGCCGTCGTCGAGGCGAATTATGCGCGGGTTCCGCTAATCGTGCTGTCGGCCAATCGGCCCTACGAACTGCTGGGCACCGGGGCCAACCAGACGATGGAGCAGCTGGGCTACTTCGGCACCCAGGTTCGCGCCACCATCAGTTTGGGGCTGGCCGAGGATGCGCCGGAACGGCTGGATTCGCTGAACGCGACCTGGCGCTCGGCCACCTGCCGGGTGTTGGCGGCTGCCACCGGTTCTCGCACCGCCAACGCCGGGCCCGTGCAGTTCGACATCCCGCTGCGCGAGCCGTTGGTTCCGGATCCGGAACCGCACGGTGCCGTCACGCCGCAGGGCCGGCCTGACGGTCAGCCCTGGACCTACGCGCCGCCCGTCACCTTCGACCAGCCGCTTGAGATCGATCTGTCGCCCGACACCGTCGTGATCGCCGGGCACGGTGCGGGCGTGCAGCCCAGTCTGGCGCAGCTGCCGACGGTGGCTGAGCCGACCGCGCCGCCGGCGGCAAACCCGCTGCACCCGCTGGCGCTGACTCTGTTGCGCCCCAAGCAGGTGATCATGCTCGGCCGCCCGACCCTGCATCGCCCGGTCTCGGCGCTGCTGGCCGACCCTGAGGTGCCGGTATACGCGCTGACCACCGGACCGCGTTGGCCCGACGTCTCGGGAAACTCACAGGCCACCGGCACTCGGGCGGTGTCTACCGGGACGCCCAACCCGGTCTGGCTGCAGCGCTGTGCCGAGATGAACCAGCATGCGGTCGACGCGGTCCGCAGCCAGCTCGCGGCACACCCGTTGACCACCGGCCTGCACGTCGCGGCCGCCGTGGCGGACGCGCTGCGACCCGGTGACCAGCTCGTGCTGGGGGCGTCCAACCCGGTTCGCGACGCCGCCCTGGTCGGCCTGAACACCGGGGGCATCCGGGTCCGGTCCAATCGCGGGGTCGCCGGCATCGACGGCACGGTGTCCACCGCGATCGGGGCGGCGCTGGCCCACGAACGCAGCGGTAGCGCCGACAATCCGGCCCGCACCCTGGCGCTTATCGGCGACCTGACGTTCGTCCACGACAGCTCCGGGCTGCTGATCGGCCCCACCGAACCGACACCGCGGCATCTGACCATCGTGGTCTCCAACGACAACGGCGGCGGCATCTTCGAGTTGCTCGAGCAGGGCGACCCGCGGTTCTCCGATGTGTCCTCGCGGATCTTCGGCACCCCGCACGATGTGGACGTCGGCGCGCTGTGCCGCGCGTACCACGTCGAAAGTCGTCAGATCGAGGTCGGCGAGCTGAATGCGGCGCTGGGCGAACCTGGTGCGGGCATGCGGGTGCTGGAGGTCAAGGCGGACCGTTCCTCCCTGCGACAGCTCCATGCCGCCATCAAGGCCGCCCTGTGAAGTCCCCAAAAGCATTGCTGCGCATTCTGATCCACGGCCGCAGCGATGAACGGCCGAGGACCCCGGTGCGGATTGCGTTGCGAATCAGCCGGATTGCGGTGCTGATCATCGCCGGTCTGGTCGCGCTGCAGTCGGTGCTCTTGGTAGCCGGCGCCTGGCGCGATGACCTCGCGATTCAACACAACATGGGTGTAGCGCAGGCTGAGGTGCTCAGTGCCGGGCCGCGCCGGTCCACCATCGAATTCGTCACACCCGAGCGAGTCACTTACCGGCCCGAGCTCGGCGTCCTATATCCGTCCGAATTAGCTACGGGTATGCGGATATACGTCGAATACAACAAGAATGATCCGAACTTGGTTCGGGTGCAGCACCGCAACGCAGGGCTGGCGATAATCCCGGCGGGGTCGATCGCGGTGGTCAGCTGGCTGATTGCAATGGTTGTGCTGGTAGGCCTGGCGCTGCTAGACAGGCGACTGGATCGGCGTGATGCGGCCGAAAATGTGATCAGCAAAGACGGATCGAGCGTTTAGCAGCAAATTTTGCGCCCCGTATGCCCGTCGGCAACCTTATCGACAGGCAGTTCTGACATTGTGGTCTTGTGCGCGTTGCGATCGTCGCAGAGTCTTTCCTGCCACATGTCAACGGTGTCAGTAACTCGGTAGTTCGAGTGCTGGAGCATCTGCGCCGAACCGGCCACGAAGCTCTGGTCATCGCTCCCGACACCCCGGCCGGCGAACCTCCCGCCGAGCGCATTCACGACGGCATCCGGGTGCACCGGGTGCCGTCGCGGATGTTTCCGAAGGTGACCACGCTGCCGCTCGGTGTGCCCAGGCCGCGACTGCTCAAGGTGCTGCGCGGGTTTGCGCCCGACGTGCTGCATCTGGCTTCGCCGGCACTGCTGGGCTACGGCGGCGTGCGCGCCGCGCGCTACCTTGGGGTGCCGACTGTCGCCGTCTACCAAACCGACGTGCCGGGATTCGCGGAGAGCTACGGGATCGGGATCGCGACGCGGACGGCGTGGGCGTGGTTCCGCCACCTGCACCGCCTCGCCGATCGCACCCTGGCGCCCTCCACGGCCACCATGGAATCCCTTGTCGCCCATGGAATTCCCCGAGTCCATCACTGGGCGCGCGGAGTCGACATCATGGGGTACGCGCCGTCGGCGCGCGACGAGGCGCTGCGGCGGCACTGGTCGCCGGACGGCAAGCCGATCGTCGGATTCGTGGGCCGGCTGGTGCCGGAGAAGCATGTGGAGCGGCTCGCCGGGCTAGCGGCGGCCGGCGACGTGCGGGTCGTCATCGTCGGAGACGGTGTCGACGAACGTAAGCTCCAATCAGCCATGCCCACAGCGGTTTTCACCGGTGCCATGTACGGGCCGGACCTCGCCGCGGCGTACGCCAGCATGGACGTCTTCGTGCATACCGGCGAGCACGAGACATTCTGCCAAGTCGTGCAAGAAGCGCTGGCCTCGGGATTGCCGGTGATCGCCCCGGACGCCGGTGGGCCGCGTGACCTCGTCACTCCGTGGCGCACCGGATTGCTGTTGGGTGTCCAGGAATTCGAGCAGCGGCTGCCCGATGCGGTCGGACATCTGCTGCAAGAACGTCCGCGCTATTCGCAGGCTGCGCGCAAAAGCGTGCTGGCGCGCACTTGGCCCGCCATCTGTGAAGAGTTGCTCGGCCACTACACGGCCGTGCAGTCGCCGATCGCTAGGGCGCGGGCTCGCATCTCGCAACGGCGCTACGCGCAAGGAGAGTGACGCTGCGCCGCTAGCCCTGCGCCAGCTCGGCCACCGGCTGCCACTGCTCCCAGGTCCGTAACCGGTTCTCGTAGTCGGCCTTTGCGGTCTGCAGCGGCGAAGCGCCGAAGAACACTCGCAGCGGCGGCTCCTCGGCGTCCACCACCTTCAACAGCGCGGCCGCTGACGCCGCCGGACTGCCGGGAGAAGCCCAGCGCCGACTGCGCTCGGCCTGGATGGCGGCGCGCACTTCGTCATAGGCGGACAGCGGCTGCGAGTGCCTCGCCGACGGGCCGGACCAGTCGGTGTCGAAGCTAGCCGGCTCGATCAGTGTGACGTGCACACCGAAGGGCGCGACCTCCTGGGCCAGTGCCTGCGAGAAGCCCTCCAGCGCCCACTTGGACGAGTGATACATGCCGACGAGGGGAAACGCGGTGATGCCGCCGATCGACGACACCTGGACGATGTGGCCGCTGCGCTGCTCGCGCAGATAGGGCAATGCGGCCTGGGTGATCCACAGCGCGCCGAACACGTTCGTCTCGAACTGGTCGCGTGCGTCTTGTTCGGACAGTTCTTCGACGAACCCGAAGTGGCCGTACCCAGCGTTGTTCACCACGATGTCGAGGCGACCGAAATGGTCGTGAGCCTGCTTGACCGCCGCGAAATCCGCGTCACGATCGGTGACGTCGAGCCCGATGGGCAGCAGCGCGTCGCCGTACTTCGCCACCAAGTCGTCCAGCGATGCGGTGTTGCGCGCGGTGGCGGCGACCCGATCGCCTCGCTCCAGCGCGGCGATCGCCCACTCTCGACCGAACCCACGTGATGTACCGGTGATAAACCAAACTTTTTCGCTCACGCCGTAGGGTAACGCTTTTGTCGGCGCACCATTCCCGAGCCAGCCGGATGGGCCGGGTAGCGTCGTCGTCGTGAATCGCGCGGCCTTGGACAAGGATCCCCGGGAGGTCGCGTCGATGTTCGACGGCGTCGCCCGTCGTTACGACCTGACCAACACCGTGCTGTCGCTGGGCCAGGACCGGTATTGGCGGCGAGCCACCCGCGCGGCGCTGCGGATCCGGCCCGGCCACAAGGTGCTCGATCTGGCCGCGGGCACCGCGGTGTCCACGGTCGAGCTGGAGAAATCCGGGGCGTGGTGCGTGGCGGCCGACTTTTCGGTCGGCATGCTCGCGGCCGGCGGTGCGCGCAAGGTGCCCAAGGTCGCCGGCGACGCCACCAAACTGCCGTTCGCCGACGGTGTATTCGATGCCGTCACAATCAGTTTCGGATTGCGCAACGTAGCCGACACGCAGGCGGGACTGCGCGAGATGGCCCGCGTCACTCGGCCCGGCGGACGCCTGGTGGTGTGTGAATTCTCGACGCCCACCAATGCGCTGTTCGCCACCGTCTACAAGGAATATCTGATGCGTGCGTTACCACGGGTGGCGCAGGCGGTGTCGAGCAATCCCGATGCCTACGTGTATCTCGCGGAGTCGATCAGGGCCTGGCCCGATCAGGCCGCTCTGGCCGAGCAGATGGCACAGGCGGGTTGGTCGGGCGTGCGGTGGCGCAACCTGACCGGCGGAATCGTGGCCCTGCATGCGGGGCATAAGCCCCTGCGCTGACTAGTTCGGGTGGCTCCCGGCGGCCTGCACCACGCCCACCTGGTCCGGGCAGTAGTGGTCGACGGCCGCGCCGAGGAACTGGAACGCCTGCCCCTGGCTGGTGCCGCGCGGCAGGTTGTGCTGGATGAAGTTCGCCGACTGATACGCGTCGTGGTCGACGCCCCTGCCCAACCGGTCGCAAGTGATTTTGCCCAGCCACGCCAGCTGGTCTTGCGGCTGGTAGATGCCGAAGCCGTTGACGGTTTGCTTGAACGGGGCGTCGTTGTCGGTGGGTGGCGACGGCGTCCGGGGCGGCGTCGGAGCCGGAGGCGGAGGCGGCGGCGTCGTTGGGTCGGCCAGTCCGGGCGCGGCCAGCGAAATGGCGGCCGCCGCCACGGCGATGCTGGTAAGCAGCTTGGTACCCCTCATTAGCCGGACTATACACCGCGACAACGACTCGGTCTCACGGACGATCAGTCCCGATGCGCCGTCAATAGCCACGCGCTGACTGACTTCAGACCATTGGATTCGTTGCGAACTCCGACGAACCCCACCCCGGGAGAGCTGTCCGGCAGGTTGGCGTAGATGCGGGCCGGCCGGATCTCGTCGACCACCCAGTAATTGGACACCGCGTCGCGCAGTTCGTCGGCGGTCACCGCATTGATCGGACCTTCCGGTACGGCGGCTTTGTCGAAGACCAGGGCGAAGTAGGAGGCGCCGGGAGCGGCGGCGCGACTGATCGCCTGCTGGTAGCCCTCGCGTGCCTCGACTGGGATGGAGTGGAACAAGGTGCTGTCGACGATGGTGCCGAACCGGCCGTCGTGTCCGGTGAACGAACTGATGTCGGCGACCTCGAAGGTGGCCTTGGGCAGGCCCAGATTCGCGGCCTCGCGGCGGGCCAATTCGATCGCGGTGGGCGAGAGGTCCAGTCCCAAGGTGTGGTGGCCGAGCTCGGCCAGCGTTAGCGAGATGGCGGCTTCCCCGCAACCCACGTCGAGTACGTCACCGTGGAACTTGCCCTGGTCGATCAGCGCAGACAGCTCCGGTTGGGGGGTGCCAATGCTCCATGGCGGGCGCGCTCCCTGGCCAAACTGCGCGGATTCACCGCGGTAGGCCGATTCGAACTCGAAATCAGTTGGCTGAGCCATGCCTCCAGATATATCAATCAGCCTGATGTATGTCAATGAAGTTGATATAGCGCGCATGGTTGAGTTCGCGGTGTAGGAGGTTGTTTCAGCTGAAGGGTGTTCGGCGATCGATGAGCCGCGAGAATCGGCCGCCCCCGCGCCACGCTCGCGCCACCCAGTCGGCGTCGTCATCGGTGACCAGGTTGGCCATCACCCGCACGGCGATGGTCATCAGCGTGGTGGACCGCATCGCGATGGGGCCCGTCGTGGGCAGGAACCGCTGAAAGGTCAGCAGCAGCGCCAGCCGGCGCGCGACCGAGAAACCGCGGCCGTAGTGGTCGGACAGCAGCGCCGGCCACACTTTCGAGACGTCGCCGGAGTCCAGCAGCTCGGCGGCCAGCCGTCCGGTCTCGAGCCCGTAGTCGATGCCTTCGCCGTTGAGCGGGTTCACGCAGGCCGCGGCGTCGCCGATCAGCATCCAGTTCGGCCCAGCCACCCCGGAAACCGCGCCTCCCATCGGCAGTAGCGCCGACGAGATCGCCCGCGGCTCACCGGTAAAGCCCCACTCGTCGCGGCGCAGGTCGGTGTAATAGGAGATCAGCGGGCGCAGCGCCAGGTCGGCCGGCCGCTTCGACGTCGATAGCGCTCCGACGCCGATATTCACCTCGCCGTTGCCCAGCGGGAAGATCCAGCCGTACCCGGGCAGCACGGCACCGTCGGGTGAGCGAAGCTCCAGATGCGACGTCAGCCAGGGGTCTTCGCTGCGATCGGTGGTCAGATACCCACGGGCCGCGACGCCATACACCGTCTCTTGATGCCAGCGCCGGCCCAGCTTGCGGCCCAGCGGCGAGCGGGCTCCGTCGGCGACGATCAACTGCCGGCAGCCCACCTCGGTGCCGTCGGCCAACAGCAGCGAGGTCACCCGCCTCGACGAGTCGTGGTGCACACCAGCGGCTTTGGTGCCGAGCAGCATGCGCGCCCCGGATTCCTCGGCGACCTTGCGGATCCGGTCGTCGAGTTCGAGGCGGGCCACCGCGCTACCGGTCGACGGGAACGACGGGCCGGGCCAATCCACTTCGATCTCGCCGCCGAACCCGCTCATCCGCAGGCCCCGATGCCGGATACGGGTGTCCAGCCAGTCGCCAAGCCCCAGCCGTTCCAGTTCGGCGACCGCGCGCGGCGTCAGCCCGTCGCCACAGGGCTTGTCGCGGGGAAAGCTGGCGGAGTCGACGACGAGAACGTCGCGGCCCGCGCGAGCCGCCCAGGCAGCGGCCGCCGAACCGGCCGGTCCGGCGCCCACGACCACCACGTCTGCCTTGGTCTGCACGCCCACCAGTATGTTGGTCGCGTGAGTACTCCGGCGAATATGGTCGGTCGGGTGAAGACTCCCGCGACGGTGGTGGCGGGCATCGATTTTGGCGACGCCGCGTTCGCCGCGACGGTGCGAGACGGCGTCGGAAAGATTGAGCAGCTGATGGATGTCGAGCTGCGCAGCGCCGATGAGATCATGACCGACTCGCTGATGCATCTGTTCAAGGCCGGCGGCAAGCGGTTCCGGCTGTTGTTCACCGTGCTCTCCGCGCAGATCGGGCCCAACCCGGATGCGGTGGACGTCACAATTGCCGGCGCGGTCATCGAACTGGTCCACCTGGCCACGCTCTACCACGACGACGTGATGGACGAGGCCGAAGTTCGCCGGGGCGCCCAGACCGCCAATGTGCGCTGGAGCAACAACGTCGCGATCCTGGCCGGCGACTACCTTTTCGCCACGGCGTCGCGACTGGTATCGCGGCTGGGGCCGGACGCGGTGCGGCTGATCGCTGAGACGTTCGCTCAGCTGGTGACCGGGCAGATGCGTGAAACCCGTGGCATTGACAAAGGGGCCGAGGGGGCGGATCCGATCGAGCACTACCTGAAGGTGGTGTACGAGAAGACAGCCTGCCTGATCGCGGCGGCCGGCCAGTTCGGCGCGATGTTCTCTGGTGCCGACGAGGAGCAGGTCGCTCGGCTGAGTCGGCTCGGCGGCATTGTGGGCACCGCGTTTCAGATCTCGGACGACATCATCGACATCGACAGCGATTCGCATGAGTCGGGCAAACTGCCCGGAACCGATATCCGCGAAGGCGTGCACACCCTGCCGATGGTGTACGCGCTGCAACAGCCCGGGCCCGACGGGGATCGGCTGCGCGAGCTGCTGGCCGGACCCGTCGAAGACGACGACGCGGTGGCCGAGGCATTGGGGCTGCTGCGCGCATCGCCCGGCATGGCGCAGGCCAAGGAGTTTCTGGCGCAGTACGCTGCCAAAGCCCACGATGAGCTGGGACTTTTGCCCGACGTTGCGGGTCGTCGTGCGCTGCAGACGTTGATCGACTACACGATCAGCCGGCACGGCTAGCGGGTCGTGGAACCCGGACGGTTGTTTCAGGCGTTCAATTGACAGCAGTCAAGCAATGAACGAGTTCGCCCATGTCTTCTCAAGGAGGACACCGATGACCTGGCATCCGCACGCCAACAAGCTGAAGACCTTCCTGTTGTTGGCCGGCATGTCCGCGATGATCGTGTTCGTGGGCTCGTTGTTCGGCAGAACGGCGATGTTCCTGGCGTTGATGTTCGCCATCGGCATGAACGTTTACACGTACTACAACAGCGACAAGCTGGCGTTGCGGGCGATGCATGCCCAGCCGGTCTCCGAACTGCAGGCGCCGATGATCTATCGGATCGTGCGCGAGCTGGCCACCGCCGCGCACCAGCCGATGCCCCGGCTCTACATCAGCGACACCAACGCCCCCAATGCCTTCGCTACCGGGCGCAACCCGCGCAATGCCGCCGTCTGTTGCACCACCGGCATCCTGGACATTCTCAACGAGCGCGAGCTGCGCGCCGTGCTGGGCCACGAGCTGTCGCACGTCTACAACCGCGACATCCTGATCTCGTGCGTGGCCGGCGCGCTGGCGGGCGTGATCACGGCGCTGGCCAACATGGCCATCTGGGCCGGCATGTTCGGCGGCAACCGTGATAGCGGGAATCCCTTTGCGCTGCTGCTGGTTTCGCTCCTCGGACCCATCGCGGCAACCGTAGTGAAGCTGGCCGTATCGCGATCCCGGGAGTACCAGGCCGACGAGTCCGGCGCGTTGCTGACCGGCGACCCGCTGTCGTTGGCATCGGCCCTGCGCAAGATTTCCGGCGGCGTGCAGGCGGCCCCGCTGCCGCCCGAGCCGCAGCTGGCCAGCCAGGCACACCTGATGATCGCCAACCCGTTCCGTGCGGGTGAGCGCATAGGCTCGATGTTCTCGACGCATCCGCCGATCGAGGACCGCATCCGCCGGTTGGAAGCGATGGCGCGCGGCTAGCGCCTGGGCCGCGAATTGCCCGGCGGCTTAGGGTTATTCGGGCTCGACTAGAAGCCCGAGCCGTGCACTTCGTGGCCCGGGACCTCGGCGATAAGGCCGCTGTAGGCCTGCTCGACCGACGAGCCGTGGTTGATCACCGCGTCGACTTCGCGGGCGATCGGCATGCTCAGCCCGAACTCGTTCGCGAACTCCATGATCACGCTGGCGGCCTTAACGCCCTCCGCTACCTGATTCATCGCGGCGATGATCTCGTCGATCGGCTTGCCCGAACCGAGTTGCTCACCGACGTGCCGGTTTCGGCTGCGCTGGCTGGTACACGTGACGATCAGATCGCCCAGACCGGCCAGCCCGGGGAAGGTGTCCGGATTCCCGCCCAACGCGACGCCCAACTTCGTCATCTCGCGCAGCGCGCGGGCGATGACGAGGGCCCGGGTGTTTTCACCGATGCCCAGGGAGTAACCCATCCCCACCGAGATGGCGTAGACGTTCTTCAGAGCGCCGGCCATCTCGACGCCGATCACGTCGTCGGTGGTGTACACGCGGAATCGCCTGGTGCGGAACAACGCCGACAACCGGGTTGCCAGATGCTGGTCGGGCATGGCTAGCACGGCAGCGGCCGCATAACCCTCGCCCACCTCGCGCGCGATGTTCGGCCCGGCCAGGATGCCGGCCGGGTGGCCCGGCAGGACTTCCTCGATGATCTGTGACATCCGCATATTGGTGCCCTGCTCGAGTCCCTTGACCAGCGACACCACCGGCACCCACGGCCGCAGCTCTTTTCCCAATTCGGTGAGTACACCGCGGAATCCGTGCGAGGGCACGCCCATCACGACGATATCGGCACAGTTGGCGGCCTCGGCGAAGTCGGTGGTGGCGCTCAGTGTGTCGCTGAGCACGACGTCATTGCCGAGGTAGCGCGTGTTGCGGTGCTTCTCGTTGATGTCGTTGGCGGTCTCTTCCGAGCGCACCCACTGCAGCGTCGGCCCGCGGCGTGCACAAATGGACGCCACGGTGGTTCCCCAGGAACCACCGCCAAGGACAACGACTTTGGGTTCGCGCTTCTCGGCTGCCATGGCGTTCAGCGTATTGCCGAAACCTCACATTTAGTAGCGATTCACGTCGTAGCGGTTCACCGGCGAGTGTGGGCGCGGGTCGGTGGCCGCAGAATCCACACACCGCGGGCGGCCGGCCACTGCGTTGCGGCCATTCCATACGAAATTCATATCTATCCACGAAAAATTTTGCGTTCGATCAGAACCCGGGGCGGCAAATGCATCCCGCGCACCGACAGTTCATAACTTCCCGGCGAGGTTAATTACTTTTGGAAGGCAAATTGCCGCGGCCATATCGAAATCATAAGGCAGGCATTGTCCCGATTTCGTTCAAATGCGAAGCCACTCAAAGCTACTGGCCAGACACCTCCACAGGGGCTGACGCATTCATCGGTGCAGAAACTCGTGTCACTAAAAATCAGTATGAGTGTTGGCGAAAGCGCAAGTTCAGCGTCAATTCCAAGCAATCGAGCCCCTTCAATTTCCTGGGCCCTCGTTTAGCGTTTCGCGGCAACCGGACACATGAATCGCTGAAGGGAAACGGTATGTCCTTCGTAACTGTCTATCCAGAGACGCTGTCGTCGTCGGCGAGCAATCTCGCGTCGATCACCGCGGAGTTGGGCGTCGGCAATGCGGCCGCCGCCGGCCCGACCACCGGGGTCGTTCCCGCGGCCGCCGACGAGGTATCCGCGCTGACGGCGGCGCAGTTCGCCGCCCATGCGGCGCGGTACCAGGCGCTGGCGGCCAGGGCTGTCGCAATTCATCAGGTGTTGGCGGCCACGCTAGCGGAGAGCGCGGGCTCCTACGCGGCCACCGAAGCGGCCAGCGCCGTGGCGTCGGCGCTCTGAGCGGGCGGGGATAGCGACATGGACTACGCGCTGTTGCCGCCTGAGATCAACTCGGGGCGTCTGTACGCCGGCCTGGGGTCGGGTTCGTTGTTGGCCGCCGCGGCGGGCTGGGATGGGCTGGCCGCCGAGTTGCACCTCAATGCGTCTTCTTTTCAGTCGATCATTTCCGCGCTGACCAATGGTCCGTGGTCGGGTCCGTCGGCGTTGGCGCTGGCAGCGGCGACGGCTCCGTGTGTGGCGTGGCTACAAAGCAGCGCCGTGAGCGCCGAGCTGGCGGGCAGCCAGGCGGCGTCGGCCGCGGCCGCGTTCGAGGCGGCGTTTGCCGCGGCGGTGCCCCCACCGGAGATCGCGACCAACCGCCTGCTGCTGGCGGAGCTGATTGCGAAGAATTTGTTAGGGCAGAACACCGCTGCTATGGCGGCCGTAGAGGCGGAGTACTACGAGATGTGGGCGCAAGATGCCGCGGCGATGTATGGATATGTGGCGTCCTCGGTGACCGCGACACAGTTCAGCGACTTCGAGGAGCCAACCGAAGCGGTCGACCCGGCCGCGGCGGGCCAACAGGAAGCCGCCGTCGCGCAAGCCGCCGCCGTCGCGCAAACCGTTGCCAACTCGTCCCAGAACGGTGCGCAGGAACTGGCGGCAAGCGCGGACACGCCAAACAGTCCGCCTCAAGCCACCTTCGGCAGCCTCAAGCCGATCGATGATTGGATCTCGGCCAACACGCCGTTCGACGACCTCGCCGCGATGTACTCGAAATACTTTGTCCCCTATATCTCTTCGGGCCAGGTGGGCGTGCAGACCGCACAATCCTTCGGCCAGATCAGCAATAGCATCACGGCGATGAGCTCGTTCGCTAAGGCTGCGGTGCCGGCTGCGGTGAAGGCGATTGAGGGCGGTGCCAATGCGTTGGGTGCGGCCGGTGCCGGCCTGGGGAACGCCGGGGCGGCGGCAGCCGGTGTGGGGCGCGCGATTCCAATAGGCGCGCTGTCGGTCCCGCCCAGCTGGGCCCCGGTGACCGCGGTGACCAACCCGGGGATGCCGACTCTGGTCAGCGCGGCGACAGGGGCTCCGGTCGCCGCGAACGGGATGAACGCACTGCCGATGGCGCCGTTCGGGTCGATGGGCCAACAAAGTGTCTGGCGCAACGCTCCGACCTACGGGTTCAAGCCGTCGGTCATGGCCAGACCGCCGGCGGGAGGATAGCGGGCTAGCCCGTGACCGGCGCCCGGTCGGCGACGCGGCCGAATTCCATTGCCTCCGCAATCCGGTCGAACCGGTAATCGAGGGCGTCGGCGAGGTAGTTCTGCCGCACGTTCCACGGCCGCTTGGTGCCCGACTTGGGCAACTGATGCGCCGAGCGCTTGACGTATCCAGCGTTGATGTCCCAAGACGGCTTCAGGCTCATCGGCTCGTTGCCCAGGTGCGGATAGGCATGGGTGTAGCCGTGAGAAGCCATGTGCGCCATCAGTTTTGCCGTGGCACGGGCCGTGATGTCGGCCCGCAGTGTCCAGGAGGCGTTCGTGTAGCCCACGCACCAGAACAGGTTGGGCACGTCTTCGAGCATGTGTGCCTTGTAGACGAAACGTTCTCGATGGTCTACCTTTTCGCCGTCGATGCTGATCGCTGCCCCGCCGAGAGCCTGCAGTTGCAGGCCGGTGGCGGTGACGATGATGTCGGCGTCGAGGTGTGTGCCGGATGTCAGCGCGATACCGCTCGCGTCGAAATGGTCGATGTGATCAGTGACAACCTCGGCGCAGCCCTGCGCGATCGAGTTGTACAAGTCGGCGTCGGGGATCAGGCACATCCGCTGGTCCCACGGGTTGTATCGCGGTTTGAAGTGGACGTCGACCTCGTACCCGTCGGGCAGGCTATCGACTGCCTTGCGCCGCAGCAGCGACTTGATCAAGCCAGGCAGCTTGCGGGAGATAAAGAAGAACACCGCTTCGGTCAACGCGTTGTATACCCGGATAGCCAGATGAGAAGCTTTGCAGGGCAACAGGACACGCGCGACAGTCGTGACCCTGCTGTACTTCGGTGCCGAGATCAGATAGGTCGGCGAGCGCTGCAGCATAGTCACTTTCGCGGCCCGCTGCGACAGCGAGGGGAGCAGGGTGACCGCGGTGGCGCCGCTGCCGATCACCACGATCTTCTTGCCGGCGTAGTCCAGATCTTCGGGCCAGTGCTGGGGATGGACGACGGTGCCGCCGAACCGCTCGATGCCGGAAAACTCCGGGGTGTAACCCTCGTCGTAGTTGTAGTAGCCGGAGGCGAAGAATACGAACCTGCTGCGGTAGATCGTGGGGACGCCGGCTTGCTCGACGGTGATCGTCCAGGTGTCGGTCGACGAATCCCAGTCGGCAGAACGGACATAGCTGTTGCACTTGATGTGGCGGTCGATGCCGTGCTTGTGCGCGCTGGCCGCCAGGTACTCGCGGATGTGCTCGCCGTCGGCGACGCCTTCCTTCCGGGTCCAGGGCTCGAAGGGAAACGACAGTGTGAAGATGCTGCTGTCCGAGCGCACACCGGGATACCGGAACAGATCCCAGGTCCCGCCGATCTGCGAGCGGCGCTCCAGGACCGCGTACGTCAAATACGGGTTGCGCTCGGCGATTCGGTAGGCCGCGCCGATGCCGGAGATGCCGGCGCCGATGATGACTACGTCGTAGTAGCCGGCTTCGGCCGGCGCGCGGCCGGCGGCCTGCTGGGGAGTCACGGTCATCGTGAACCTCGCTTGGGGTGTGGGACTCGCCACTACATTAGGCACCGACCGGTTAGTGGGGCTAGCAGCCCTGACTCGTGCGTGTTACGACGGCTCCATCAGCACGTCGACGTGCCAGGGCGCGCACCGGTCGATCAGCCAGATCTGGTCGGCTGGGCTGGCGAAGATGCGTGCGTGCGACGGGTCCTGGGTGAATGCCTGAGCGCACCTGTCGCCGAAGAAGACATACGCCAAGGTGTCGTTGCATTGCCGGGACATCCACACCAGCCCGTCGAACCCGGCGTCATGCGCGGCCTGCGCCCAGCGCACGGTGCCGGCATAGCTGGAGGCAGGGCTCGCGGTGAGCTCGGCGGCGGTGACCTTGAGGCGCCGCAGCGCGGTGCCGTGCAGGACGGCGACGCGCAGCTGCTGCTCGACCTTCAGCCGGACCAATACCTTGGTGGCGTACTGGTCGTAGGGGAGTAGGCCGCCCTCGGCCGGGATGTCGTGCAGCAGCGTCTCGGCGATGGCCGCGTCTTCGGTGTCTGCCGCGTACATGATCGGCACCACCGGCTTGCCGAAGAAGCCGAACCGGGTCCGCGCGCCATAGCCCGGGTTGAAGTCGGTGGCGGTTCGGGTGGCCGACAGGACCCGGTAGAGCAGACGCCCCTGCGCCACGGTGGCGGTGGCCGGGTCGAACGGGTCCGGGGGCCGCCTCACTGATCCTGTTACCAAGACACGGCCAGGGCCTCCCCGGCGACGGCGACGACGCGGTCCGGATCGGTGACGAGATGGTCGACGGGCCGATCCCCGTCCAGGTAGGTGGTGGGCGAGCAGAGCCACTGAACCAGACCCGCATCCGACCAGCCGCTGTCGTCGGCAATCGCGAGCAGGCGGGCGATCACGGCAAGCGGCTTTCCGTCCGGGCCGAACTGGAAACCGGGGTAGGAGAGGTAGTTGCCCTGGCGAACCGCGACGAGCGTCTTGTTGCGGCGCGCGGTGGTGGCCAGGTTGCGTGGCGCGCTGGATCGCGACCCCATCCGCTTGCCCGCTTCGGTGCTGGTCAGCATCCCGAACTCGGTCTCGATCCGGGCATAGAGGTTCAGCTCGGCCTGCACGGCGCGCGCGACGGCGGGCTCGGTGTGCACCGTGACCGACGACAGGGCGACGCCCACGGCGTGGGCGCTCTCGCGTAGGCGCCGGTTCGCGGCGTCCAGCTCGGCGACCGTGGGGGTCATGGCAAGCTCCTGCGTTCGATTCGTGCAGCCCTAGTCTACTGCACGAACCGAATGCGAAGCGCTGGCTAGCGGTAGTTCACGAACTGCAGCGCCACCGCCACGTCGGCCTGCTTGAGCAGCGCTTGGACCGCCTGCAGGTCGTCCCGCTTCTTGCTGGTCACCCGGATCTCGTCGCCCTGGATCTGCGTCTTGACGGACTTGGGTCCGTCGTCGCGGATCAGCTTGGTGATCTTCTTGGCGTTCTCGCTGTCGATGCCCTGCTTGAGCGTGCCGGTGACCTTGAATGTCTTGCCCGAGGCCTGCGGCTCACCGGCGTCGAAGGCCTTCATCGAGATGTCGCGGCGAATCAGCTTTTCCTTGAACACGTCGACGGCGGCCTTGACGCGCTCCTCGGTCGACGAGGTCAGCTCGACGCCCTCGTCGCCCTTCCACACGATCGTGGTGTCGGTGCCGCGGAAGTCGAAGCGGGTGGCCAACTCCTTGGCGGCCTGGTTAAGCGCGTTGTCCACCTCTTGCCGGTCGAACTTGCTGACGATGTCGAACGATGAGTCAGCCATGCGATCGCCCTTCCTCGTTGCTGCTAGCCGTTTGTGAATTGTCTACCCGCTCGTTGTACCCTGCTAGGCGGCAGGTTGCCCGAGCGGCCAATGGGAGCGGACTGTAAATCCGTCGGCTTACGCCTACACTGGTTCGAATCCAGTACCTGCCACCACAGTTCAGGCATGTAAGGATGGGAATCGGTGGGCCCTACGAGCGCTGCTTGAAATACTGAAAAGCGCTTGGATGCAAGCGTTTTCACTAAAGCGTCAGGTCAGCCCGCCAATTGACTAGAGGCCGGGGCGACGGGTGCATACAGGTTCCACTTCGGAAATGCGCGACGAAGCGACTGTGGGCCACTGACGGTGATATCGCCGGTTCGCAGCACATCCCGCCAGGTTCGGGCGCCCCGGTGCCAGTCGACGAACGCTTGGGATCTTGCCTCAACAGTCAGATCAGGCTGCCCGCCCGGGTCTGAGTGACAGAATTCGGCCCTCCCGTGGTCGACCAACATCCAGAACCGCCGCTTGTTGGGGCGCTCTTCGGGAAATATGAAAGCAACCACTACCCGGGCATTGGGCAGGGCCGGCCGGTCGACCTGCGCCTGGCACCAGGCCCACAGCGCGTACGCAGGATCAGAGTGCTCCCTTGTCACGTGAGCCCACCGCTTGCCCCATGTCGCCAGAGCGGTGACAACACCGGCCAGGTCGGCGCCGGCCTCGGTGAGTCGGTAGTGGTGCCCGCGGCCATCGGGCTTGAGCTGCGTTTCGATTACACCCGCTCGTTGGAGTTCGTCGAGCCGCTTGGCGAGCATGGAGCGAGACATTGCCGGCACGCCGTTGGCGATTGCCGAAAAGGTGTCCGCGCCAAACATTAGATTGCGCACGATCAACGGATTCCACCTCTCGGCAACGATTTCCGATGCCATAGCGACCGGGCAGTACTGGTGGTAGGTGGCCATGTCATCAATTGTGCAACACCGCTGACGAACGTCGAGTTCTAAATCAGAACTTCACGGCGCGACCCTGCCGCCCGACGATGTCTTCATGGGAGCCCGCGAGCATGACCAGCGGCCCGGAGATGAATACAACGAAAGAGGCTCGCTGCCATGGGTATTCAATCGGAATCAGTCGATTCTCGGCCGGTGCTGTTCTTTGTTCACGGGGCCTTTTTTGGCGCGTGGAGTTGGGACGCGGTGCGACAGGATCTGTCGGCCCGGGGCTGGAGGTCGCAAACCGTCGACCTGCCCAGCGTGGCGGACCGAGGAAGCGCGCGTCTTGCGCTGTTTGACGACGCCACGCTGGTCCGTCGGCGCATCAAGGAGATCGCCGGTCCCGTAGTGGTTGTCGCCCATTCGTACGGCGGCGTGGTGGTGACTCAGGCCGCTGCCGGGTTGCCGAATGTTCGACACCTGATTTATGTCTGCGGTTTTCAGCTTGACGTTGGAGAATCCTTGCTCGGTGTCACCGGTAAGGCACCCGACTGGTGGAATATCGAAGGTGACATTTTGACCGTGCACGACCCGCGTGCGGTCTTCCTTCACGATGTTCCGCAGGGCGTCGCGCTTCAGGCGGTTGCCCGGCTGAAGCCCTTGACCCTGTCCGCCACCACCCAGAAATTGACTATCGCTGCCTGGCATAGGATTTCGTCGACGTACATCGCGGCTGACGAGGACAAGGCTATTCCCCTTGCAGGTCAGGGCTTCCTGGCGAGACGAGCCGCCTACGTTCGTCATTTGCCGTCGGGCCACTTGCCTCTCCTCTCTATGCCCTCTGCGCTGGCAGACCTGATCGTTGAGGCAGCTGACGCCACTACCAAGTCGGAAAAATCAAATCTGATCTGAAGCAATTTTGAGTTTCACGACCGATCGGATTTCCATGCCAATCAAAAGGATTTGCGATTGCGGCGTCGAGGGTCAACTCGATAGGAGCTTTCGATCCCAGGTGCTGCCGTCCACCCGGGGAAATGCTGCAGGGTGCTCGGCCCGCCACACTTCCGATCGGCCTGAGTATTTCGGCTCGGCTGGTTGGGGCTGTTGCTGAATCCGGTCGAAAGCGTCGAGGTCGCGCACCGGCACGACCGCTGCCAGCATGAAACCCCTTAGGGCCCTGAGGAAGTTGCCGGCAGTGCGGTGGGTCGCCGGCCCCGTCGCGTAGCGGCGAGCGATCGTCAGGAAGTCCTCGGGCTCGACACCGGCGACGTCATGCACATGCGTCGTCACGCCTCCTACCTCCCACGAGCCGAGGGCTTGCTCGACGAGGTAATGGCGCAGGCTGGTCTGCAGGTACATGCTCAGGCCGAGTTTCTTGGCGCGCAGACCCACCGCTCGCATATACCTGTCAGGAGTCACGTCGATGTGGCGTACGCGTCGGCCGAGCGCTTCGCCGATCGCGTCAGCTATCTCTTGTCCTGTCATGAGTTTTGGTCCAGTCGGACGATATGCGTGGCCGTCATGACGATGGGGGTCGAGCAGTGCACCGACCGCTACCCGCGCGATGTCTTCGTTGGAGGGGGGCGCGTTGCGACCAAGGCCGGTCGGCGTCGGAAATATTCCGAGCTGGGCGGCCATCGGGACTTGCGTCAGATAGTTGTCGGCGAAGTAGCCCGGATCGACTGCCACATGGGCGGTGTCAGGCAATAGCTCAAATAGCTTGTCGGTCAACCAGGCGTGCCGGGTCAGCAGCGATGGGTGCTCTGGACTGGCCGCCCATTGGCCCATTGCCACAACGGCTTCTACACCATTGCGCCGTGCGGCCACAGCGAAGGCGACGGCGCTGTCTAGCGCGTGGGGATGGAAGGGAGCGTTGAAGAATAGTCGGTCGACTCCGTCCATCGCGGCCGCAACCTGCTGGATATCCATCATGTCCGCGACGACAATTTCAGCTCCCAGGTCCTTTAACCGGGCGCTTCGCGCGTCCTCATGATGAACCATGGCCGTAGTGGGCATGCCCTTCTCGAGTAGTTGGGCGACGACGGCGCGGCCGATCTTGCCGGTAGCGGCGGTGACCAATATGCGGTTGTTAGTCATGGGATCTCCTAATTGCGATGGTGTCGACGGTCTCCTTGGGCGCCTCGGTGTTGCGCCCGAGCCCAATGACGTTGTCGCCGCGCCGCAACGCAGCGTAGGTCAGCGACAGGCCATGCCTGAGGTCGCGCCAGTGATGAGCCAAGCGCGGCGAGGCGTGTTTGTCATGTGATCAGCATAAGCATGTAGACGATAACGTGTCAACGTAACCATCTCAAAATGTTAGCTACATAGTAGGCTTGAAGATAACCAACGGCCGGACTGCTTGGCTTCTGTCGTACAGTTGACCGTCCGCGGAAGACGAGGTCGAGGAGGGTGCGAGATGGCCGTAGCCGACGACTCGTTCCCGGCGGATACCAGCGCCTCGCTGGTGTTGGCGTTCGTCAACACCCACGACCATCAAGGTCGCTTTCCTGATCGCTTGTCAGGAGTGCCGGGCCTGGAGGGATGGCTGAGTTCGCTGGTCCCGCCGGTAGTCGACGACACCGTCGGCTCTGTCGATGCCGTCGAAGCCCGCGATATCCGCGACGCCTTGATCACCGTGCTGCTGTGGCACGGCGACGCCGACAACATCACCGATGATGAGATCGCCGGTGCGCGGCGCGCGCTCAACCGAGCGGCACTGCGGTATCCGCTGCGAGCCCGGTTCACCGATAACGGTGTTGCACTGGTCTCCGACCAGCCTGCGCTGGCCGGGGTCCTAGGCTCTGTCCTGGCCGAAGTTGCCGCACTGTCGCAGTCGGGAAGCTGGGCAAAGGTAAAGGCCTGCAGGAACTGCCATCACGGATTCGTCGACAGCAGTCGCAACCTCTCGGCGACGTTCTGCAGCAACCAGTGCAAATCACAAGCCGGAATGCGCGCCTACCGAAGCCGACAACGCGACGCCGTCGACGACTGACCGGCGACCTCGCCAGCGGCGGGGTGTGTCGCACCTGGCCACTCAACTGCCGTCGATTGCCGCGACGATCTTTCCGAGGACTTTTCGTTCCCCAAGGCGCGTGAGCGCTTTGGGGATGTCGTTGAACGACACGGTTTCACCGACCATGTGCCGGAGAGCACCGGTGTCGATCAATTCCTCGAGGCCGCGCAGGATCCCTTCGAGATGCGCGCGGCTGTAGCCCGCCGCGAGCACACCAACCAGGGTCGTATTCGTCATGACCATCATCGGGACGTCGGGGGTTGGCCAGGTGCCGCTGGCGAAGCCGACGGCCAGATGCCGGCCGTCGCGGGCCAGGGCGCCCATCGCCGCGGTGCCCTGCGCACCGCCGACGGGATCGAAGACCACATCGAGGCCGGCCCAGTCCGTCGCTTCGCGCAGCGCGTGCGCGAGTGGTGTTCCGTCAGAAGCGGTTTCGCCGTGGGCGACGACAACGTGGTCGGCGCCCAAGGACCGACAGAATTCTGCTCTCTGCTGGTCGCTGACGACGGCGAGTACCCGTGCGCCTCGAGCCTTCCCGAGTTGGACCGCCGCGATTCCACTGCCGCCCGCGGCGCCGAGCACCGCCAGGCGTTCGCCCGCTTCGAGTCCGCCGCGATCGATCAGGCCGATCCATGCTGTCATGTTGGGGATCCAAAATCCCGCCGCGGCGGAGTCGTCCATCCCGGCGGGAGCCGGGAACACGGTGCTCGCGTGGGCGAGGGCTTCGGCGGCGAAGGATCCGTTGCCACTGACGAGGTCACTGACACCCAGCACGCGGGTGCCGATTGCGATGTCGACGCCCGGTCCGACCGCGGTGACGGCGCCGACCAATTCCTGCCCGGGTGTAAACGGTAGCGGGGGAGTCAACGGGTAGCTGCCCCGACACATCAGCACATCGGGTAGTCCGAGGCCCGCCGCCGCGACGCGGATTCGTACTTGCTCGGCGCCCGGGCTCGGCAGATCCCGGTCTACTTCGCGCAAAACATCGGTCGGCTCACCGATTCCGTGGACCTGCCAAGCTTTCACGTGACCGCCTAACTCACAGTGTCTGCAGCTGGTCTAGCTTCCGGCGACGCGCAGACGCTCGCCCGCGAGCTGACCAGAACGAAGGCCGGGATCGCGCCGACGCCCATATCGCATTTTATGAACGCACTCTCGCCACGCGCAGCACATTCGACCTATGCGCGCCGCCTCAACGACTTATAAATCCCGGAACTCCAGTGTCTGGAACGGAATTGAATCGATGGCGAGTGTCGAGGCGCTCGTTGATCTCACGGATCGCACTTTCGGTAAGCGCGGTGACATCGACGTTCTCGCGAATGCGTTGCGGGTTGGCCGACGACGTGAGAACAGCACTTCCACGCTGAATGCCCCACGCCAGCAACACTTGTGCAGGGGTCTTTTCGAACCGACGGGCCATATCGACGATCAGCGGATCGTCGAGCAGTCGCGGCTCCAACGCATGCCCCAGCGGTGCGAAGGCCAACATGACGATGCCTTGTGTTTCAAGGAATTCATGCAGTTCCCATTGCGGGTGATAGGGATGTGACTCGACCTGGACGACCGCCGGCTTGATCCGGGCGTCGTCGATGATCTTTCGGGTGCCTTCAACACTGATATCCGACAAGCCGATCGTTCGGGTAAGTCCCTCGTCGACAAGGGTTTCCATCGCGCCCCAGGTCTCTTCCAACGTGACTGCGTCGTCGTAGACGACGGCTCCGTGCGCGTCGCGGGGATCCTGGTCGTCGCCGGGTGCGAAGGCGAATGGTGTGTGCACGAGATAGAGATCAACGGCGTCCAGCCCTAGTCGGTCCAGGCTGGCCTGCAACGCGGGCCTGACTCGTTTGGGCTGGTGGTTGTTGTTCCACAGCTTCGTGGTCACGAAGAGGTCCTCACGCCGGACCGTTCCCTCGGCGAACAACTCCTTGAGCGCCGCGCCGATTTGCGCTTCGTTGCGATAGCGTTCGGCGGCGTCGAGGTGGCGGAACCCAACCTCGACCGCGGCCTTAACGGCAGTGCGCGTTTGGTTGGGGTCGGAAAGCAATGTGCCGAACCCGAGTGCCGGAATCTCGGCACCGTTGTTCAGGGCGAATTTGTGCTGGTTCAGATTTTCAATGGTTTCCATTTTGTTCGACCTCCTTGTTGGTCAAAAGATATTCGGTGACAACATGTTTCGTTAGCTGGGTGACCGCCTCGGCGGTGGTCCACACCACGCTGGCGAGGAATCGAAAGTTCACCAGCGCGGCCAGGTAGCCGTCGCCTTCGGGCAGCCGTGGGCCCGCCGTGGCGTCCTTGACGACTGCCACCTCGAAGCCCTGTTCGATGAGTTCGCGCAGGTGCCCCTCGACACACAGATTGGCCGCCATTCCTGCCAGGACGACCTGGCTGACCCTGCGCTTGCGCAACTGCAGCACCAAGTCGTTGGACTCGGGGCCGACGATTTTGTGCGGAGAGGCGATCACCGTTCGGCCGTCGTGAATGTGGTGCTGGTAGTCGGGCAGGAAGTCGGCTCCGGACCCGGCGAAGCCGTCCGTTGCGTACGCGTCCCGGCGCCCGAACATGCCGACGTTGATCATGAATTGTTCGAGCGGATCACCGAACCGCCACTGGCTGTCCGTCGGGGGTAGAAGTAGTGCGGCGACACCGCGACGGTGACACCCGCAAGCTTCGCGGCTCCGAACAGTTCACCGATGTGCGCGACGGTGTTGTTGTCGCGGACACTCTCACCGAACACCGGCCACGAGACCCCTTCGGGGCTGAGGAAATCAAGCTGCGGGTCGGTGATGACGAGTGCGGCACGCTGGTGATCGAGCTGGAAGTGGGCGCTTGGCAGCCCTGGGTTCTCCGGTTCGGCGTACCTGGACAAGTCGGCCATCGAGGTGATCCTTACGCTCGTAGTGCTCTGAGAATAGATGACCAGTCGTCTATAAATCAAGAGGTGGTGGAGTCTCCCCGATCACACCGGGATCAGCGCAGAACTGACGGCACGGTGACCGTTTCGAATCGTTCATACGGGGCTCGGCTGCGGGTCACCTTCCCGCGCAGGGCTGCGCCCTCCCACGATTCGATTAGTAGCGAGGCGAGCTCGGCCGCGTCCAGATCTGCGCGGATGCCATCGGCGCCACGCTGGCCGGAACGCACACACGCCGTCAGGGCCGAGTCCCAACGGTCGAGAATGCGAACGAGCTCGGCACGAACCTGCTCGCTGCAACCGCCGAGTTCGAGGGACAGATTGCCGACCAGGCAGCCGAGCAGGAAATCGCCCGACTCGTGTTCATCGGCGAGTGCATGGAAGAAGCGGGTGATTCGTTGCTGCGCCGTGCCGTCCGCGTCAAGCATTGGCAGCAAACGCGTTTCGATGTCGGACCAATGGTGGGCGAGGACCGCGGCGGCGAAAGCCTCCTTGCTTGGAAAGTAGGCGTAGAACGAGCCTTTCGGCACACCGGCCGCATCGGTGATGTCTTTGACGCCACTGGCGGAGAAGCCGCGTGCGTGCACCAGTTCGAGGCCCGCCGC
Source organism: Mycobacterium montefiorense (assembly GCF_003112775.1). GTDB lineage: Bacteria > Actinomycetota > Actinomycetes > Mycobacteriales > Mycobacteriaceae > Mycobacterium > Mycobacterium montefiorense. The sequence goes on from NZ_BFCH01000036.1 coordinate 290,347, forward strand.
AAGAAGGCGACGGCGCACGTCGGGATTCGGCGGCCGCGGCATACGACAATAGTAGCCGACCGGTCGCTTATCTTACCGCCGGCCTGAATTAGCTGCGTGCTCCAGGGCCGTGCACGACCAGTCCCATGCAATTGCTCCGGCACCGGATCCGGTGGATGATCCGCCCGACCGTGTCTCCCCGCGAGGAGTACTGGTACCAGACCAGGGCATCGGCGAGCCCCTGGCACTTGCGGCATTGTTCGGTTTCACGTTTGTACATTGGATTCCTCCATCTCGGGGAGTGGGGGGAATCGTCCAACGTTGGGCGACTTAATTAAAATTACATCAGCATTTTTCGTGCGGTGCTTTCCCGCGCCAAGAGTTATTTACTTTAAACACTATGCGACATTCCCGCAGCTCAGTCGCAACATAATTGATACATAGCTTGCTGACCGGCTGGCCGAATCTGCGTGGTTAGTGTCGGACTTATTGTGCGATTCACCTTTTCGATGAGGCAAGCGTCGTATACCTATACTTGACTCCGTGGTGGCGGCGAACCTTCCGGAAGGCATTGGCGAAATCGCCGATTTCTACGACCTGCTGGCCCCGCAGCGCCGCACCGAGGTCGTCGACGTCGGTGCGAATCCGATCGATTCCGAACCGCCTTACACGCCGATGCTTGGCGCGGGACTATGTCGTGTGACGGGATTCGAGCCTCAGCATCAACCGCTGCACACGCTGCTGGGACGCCAAGGCCCACACGAGCGTTATCTCCCGTATGCGGTGGGTGATGGAAATGCGCACACGCTCAACGTATGTCGTGGATCCGGGATGACAAGCCTGTTGGAACCGGACCCGGCGGCGCTGGACGTGTTCGAGTATCTCAAGCTCCCGGCGGAAGTGGTGCAACGGCTACCCGTGCAAGCCCGCCGACTCGATGACATCGACGAAATTGAACACATCGACTTCCTGAAGGTCGACGTTCAAGGGGGCGAACTCGCGGTGTTTCAAGGGGGGACAGTCAAACTCGCTGAGACGGTGGCGATCCAGACCGAGGTTTCGTTCGTGAGCCTGTACAAGGACCAGCCAACTCTCGGTGACATAGATTCCGAGCTACGTGGTCAGGGATTCGTGCCGCACTGCTTTCCTGCGATCAAGCTGTGGCCGATTGCGCCGTGCGTGGATCCGCGCCAGCCCGTCAACCAGCTGCTGGAGGCCGACATCGTCTACGTGCGGGACTTCACCCGCGCGGACTCGATGAGCGACGAGCAACTCAGGCATCTCGCCGTCATCACGCACTACTGCTATCGGTCGTTCGACTTGGCCCTGCGCTGTGTGATGTTGCTGGAGCAGCGGCAAACGGTGGAGGCCGGAACTTTGCAGCGCTATCTGGATCTCTTGGCGACCTGATAGCACCCAAGCCAATCGGCGGCTAAATGCTTGACGCTCTTGATATCTCAGGCAGGATGCAGGCTGACGGCTATGCCGGAATAGCGCACCATGCCGGTCACCACGTCGATGTCGTCCTTGTTGGTCAGTCGATTGACGTTGGCATCGTGGTGGCCGTGCGGGATCGACACCGCTCCGCGGCGCATCGCTTCGTCGACCTTCGCGATGCCGGTCAACTCTCCGTTGGCGCTGCGCACGGTTACCCGACGGCCGCTGACGACGCCCGCGGCGGCGCCGTCCTGCGGGCTGATCAGGATCTCGGCGGCTTCGCCGAGAAAGTCGAGTTGCCCGTTCAGCTTTCGGCGCTGCCGGCGCGGCACCATCACCAGCGGCGGGGTCGGCTCGAGTGCGGCGAGTTGATCGACGAGCAGCGGTGGCGCCAGCCGCCAGCCGCCCATCCGCCCGACGTGCTCCTCGACCCACGCCGCCGGAAGCTCGCGCGGCACTTCCGCCCAGCCCGTGGCGGCCACTTCGTCGTACTTGGTGCGGGCCCCGGCCAGCAGGACGGCGAGCACGTCGTCGTCGGTGCTGGTGTCGGGGTCGCCGAGACTGCTTAGGTTGTAGCCCAGCCGCCTGCCGATTTCGGCGAAGACCCACCACATCGATCGCCGCTCACCGACCGGGTCGACGACCGCGGAGCTGTATTGCACCGACACCTGCGAGCTCAGGATGTCGTGAATGGTGATGTCGGGACGTTCCAGCGGATCCTTGGTCGGCAGCACGTGGGTGGCCAACTCGGTGGTCTCGTTGTTGATGATCTCGGTAGTGGCGAAGACTTCCAGGTTCTGCAGCGCTGGGATCAACTTGCCCGTTTCGGGAAACGACGTGACCAGGCTGCCGCCGACGTTGATCAGGGCGCGGATGTTCCCGGCCGCGATCTCGTCGGGCAGTACCGCGCACGGCCATTCGTTGATGAACGCCTGGGCCTCCGGGCGGCTGCGCGGACCGGGGCCGAATGATCCCTCGACTGGGGTGACCGGCAGCAGATCGCCGAAAGTTTCGAGCTGGTAAGCGAATCCGGGATGGAACCAGGTGCCGCCGGGCCGGTTCATCGCGCCGGTGAGGATCATCAGCACCCAGGCGAGCCACTGGGTGACGTTGGCCCGTTCGGCCGTCATCGTGACGCCGGTGCCGGTCTCGACCGCGACGCATTTGGCGGCGCGCACCGCCTCGCCCAGCCGCGTCAGCTCCGCCGCGGGTACGTCGGCGAACGCCGCGGTGTGTTCGAGAGTGAACGGCTCGACCGCGGCGGTCAGTTCGTCGATACCTTGAACCGGCACATCGGTTTTCATGCCGTCGCGCAGAATTTCGCGGACCAGATAGGCCAGCACCGCGTGGTCGGTGCTGGGCCGCGGTGCGAGATGACCGGAGGCCAGCCGCGCGGTCTCGGTGCGCCGCGGGTCGATCACCCAGACCTGCCCGCGCTTGGCGATCTCGCGCACCGTGCCGGTCGGGTTGGGCATCGAGATCGCATGGCCGTGTGAGACCACCGGGTTGGCGCCGACGAGCATCAGAAAATCGCACTCGTCCAAATCGGTGCGGCCGGACAGGCCCATGAATCCGCCCACCAAATCGGAGACCAGAGGCTTAGCGGTGCCGTCGATGGTCAGCGGGCTGAACTTCGCCGGTGTGCCGATCGCGGCGTGTAAGGCCTCGGCCATCCGGAACCCGGCGCTTTCCATCGTGCTGAAGTAGAAGCCGACCGCCTGGGGCCCGTGGCGGTCGATGATGTCCTTGAGCCGGGTGCCCAGGTCGTCGAGACAGGCGTCCCAGCTGGTGTCTTGCAGCGCGCCGTCCACCCGAATCCGCGGCCGTTCCAGCCGGTCCGGGTGGTGGTGCAGCAGGGGCAGCGCGCGGCCCTTCGGGCAGCAGTAACCGTGCGAAAACGGGTGGTCCTGGTCGCCGCGAACGCGGACCACCTCGTCCCCGTCGACGTCGACCAGAATGCCGCACACCGACGTGCAGATACGGCAGAAGCTGCGCACCGTTTTCATACATCGGTAACGTACTCTCGCATTCCGAGAAGCACTATTACTGTTTTGGAAATAGCATTTCCAGCACGGCGCGGCGTTCGCGGTCCCGACCCGACGGCGCTTGACGTCCCGTCGGGTGTGCGTCCCCGGCTTTGGGTGTGCATCCATGGCGCCAGGAGTGCACCCTCAACGCTCCGACGCGGTCGTCACACGGGCGATGTTCCGGCTTCGGCCAGCACCCGCTGCTGCTGCTCCGCGATCACCTGGTGGAGGTATTCGGCCTTCGCGAAGCCGTAGTATGCGGCGAATTGCAATGCCAGTTCGTCCATCTCGTCGAACGAGACGTCACCGCTCTTGAGTGCCGCGTAAACGTGGGACATGATCGGGATTTCGGTGTCCTGAAACGCCACGCACGCCACGGTGATCAGGCGCCGTTCCTTCATCCCCAGCCCGCGGCGAAGCCACATCTCACCGAACACGAAGTTCAGGATGCCCGCGCCCGTGTAGGGGTTATCGCGCGGTGGCGCGAACGGCAGGCAGTTGATGTCCTTGAAGGAGCTCTCGCCACCGAGGAGGCGTTGCTCCGGGTCGCTTTCGGTGACCATCGGCAGCAACGGCTCGGCGGGCGACGGTTCTTCGCCGCGCGCCGCCATGATGGCGAACCACTGCTGGTCCACGACGATGTTGAACCTCGACGCCTTGGGCCACCCCGCGTAGACGGCGAAATGCAGTACGGTCTCCCGCATCTCGTCGATCGTGATGTCACCACTGTTCAGTGCGGCGTAGATGTGTTGTTCCAGGGGCTGGGCGGCATCGGCGGCGGCGACGCAGGCCAGGGTGACGAATCTGCGGTCGCGACGGCTAAGCGTCGGTCGCGACCACACCTCGGCGAAGACGAAGTCGATCAACCCGTTTGCGAAGGCGGTGCCGTCCTGTTCGGGCGGGTCGACAGTCATCACCTCGGCGTACTGGCGAATGCCCCGGTCTCGACGCGTCGTATCCATCGTGGCTCCTACCTGATCGTCACGCCGGCATCGACTTTGAACTCGAGCCCCGTGACGTAACGCGATTCATCCGAGACCAGGAAGAGCACGGCATTGCTCACGTCGGATGCCTCGATAAGGGGCGCCGGCAGCGCGTTGAGGAAGATCGGCAGGAGGTCGGGCCGTGCCGCGATGTGTTCGTGCAGCGATGGTGGCGCCATCCCGGTCGCCACGCCCGTGGGATGGACGGTGTTGACCCGAATATTTTGCGCGGCAAGCTCATTGGCAAGGGCCAAGCTCATGCCCACGATCCCGTGTTTGGACGCGGTGTAGGGCACATGCAGCGGCGTGCCCTTGATGCCCGCCGAGGAACTGATATTGACCAGGCTGCCGCCGCGCTCAACCAGATGTGGAATCGCCGCGGCGCAGGTGTTCCAGACGCCGATCAGATTGACATCCGTCACCAAGCGCCACTGCTCGGCCGTCGTCGTGTCCCAGGTGCCGGTGGTGAGGATTCCGGCGTTGGCGACGGCCGCGTCGAGCCCGCCGAGCTGCGAGACCGCCTCGTTCACAACGGACTTCATCGCGTCGCCGTCACGGACGTCGGCCACGTAGGTCAGCGCCGTGCGGTGATGTTCACGGACCAGCCGCGCGGTTTCGGCCAGGTCTTCTTCCGTCGCCAACGGGTAGTCCAGTCCGGCAAGGGGCGCGCAGACATCGACCAGTACCAGGTCGGCGCCTTCCTCGGCCAGGCGTACGGCATGGCTGCGACCCATTCCCCTTGCGGCCCCAGTGATTAGGACGCGTTTGCCTGCCGCACGCCCTGTCGACCCGCTATCGGACCCGGTGGTCATAGCTTGTTGCAGAAGCCGGCGTCGACGGGGAAGGTCACGCCAGTAACGTACCTGCCCTCGTCGGAGACCAGGAAGGCGATCGCGCCGCTGATGTCTTCGGGCTCGAGCATCCCGACCGGCAGCGGGTTCTGCAGATGCGGTCCGCCGCCGGGGTAATTCTCCAGGAACTCGGTCATCGCGGGGTTGACCGCCATCATCGTGTTGACCGCGGTGGGGTGCACGGTGTTGACCCGAATATTGGCCGGCGCAAGCGCATTGGCGAGGGTTCGCATCAATCCGACGATGCCGTGCTTGGACGCCGCGTAGCCGAGGCCGCCGCCCTGCGCACCGCCAAAGCCTCGCAATCCGGCCGTGGAGCTGGTGAACACGATCGATCCGCCCCGATTGCCGGCGAGCAGGTGCGGAATCGCCGCCGAGGCGACGTGGTACGAACCGTCGAGATTGACGCCGACGGCCGCACGCCACTGGTCCAGCTCTTCTTCGATGCTCAGCTCGCGGAAGGCCACCGGGGCGATACCGGCGTTGGCGAGCACAATGTCGAGGCGTCCGAAATGCGCGACCCCGGCGTCCATCGCCGACTTGACCTGATGGAAGTCACGGACGTCCGCGACGGTGCCGACCATCTTGCCGCCGGCCTGTTCGACCAGGGCGATCGTTTCGTCGAGTTCTTGGGGCGATGCCATCGGGTAATGGTTCGCCGGGATGTCGCTGCAGATGTCGATGCCGATGATGTCGGCGCCCTCGCGAGCCAGCCGGATCGCATGACTGCGTCCCTGGCCGCGTGCGACCCCGGAGATAAAGGCGACTTTGCCGTCCAGCTTGCCCACATGCCCTCACTTTGATTTACACCGTCGGTGCAGTTAGAGCGCCGGTAACCCGGTTACTAGACTGCCACAGTAACATGGTTACCGTGGCAGGCAACAGGGGCTCCGAGACGGTAGACCCGATCATCGGAATCGTGGTCGAACTACTCGACACCGAGGGCTCTGACGCCGTCCAGCTTCGCGAAATTGCGAGGCACGCACGGGTGTCGCTCGCGACGATCTACAAGCGTTACGGGACGCGGGATGAACTCATCGTCGCCGCACTCGAATGGTGGATGGACACTAACCGATACGCGAAGCTGCCGGAGCCGGGGGCCGCCAGCGCCTCGGGCGAATCGCTGTATTCGGGCCTGATGCAGGTGCTGCGGACCATTTTCGAGCCGTGGGAACAGCACCCGCTGATGCTGAAATCCTACTTTCGCGCCAGGTCGGGGCCCGGCGGTGAGCGACTCATCGAACGCGGTGTCGACGCGGTGGTGCCGGTCGCCAGAGCCGTTCTGGCGCAAGTGGATCAGAGTTTCGCCGATGATCTCGAGTTGATCCTCACCGGCGTCGTATACGGTTTCCTCGGCCGGTTCACGCAGGGGGAGATCGACGTCACCGAGATCGTTCCCGGCCTCGAGCGCACGGTGTTCTGGTTGACGACGGGCTACGAAAAGGGCAGGTGAGGGGTCGGCCCTAGAACCACGGGCCTGGGTAGTGCCCGTCCTGGTCTTGCACCATCACGATTTCCTTGCAGTCGCCGCCGGCGGTGGTTTCGCCGCGGCAGACCAGCGTCCATCCCGATATCCGCTCGAAGGGCCGGACGGACCAGTTCGTCGCGACCGGATCGGGGGCGGGCAAGGCGAGCACCGAGTACGTTCCGCCGATATTCGTGATGTAGAGATGATCGGCGAAGAAGGCCATTTTGGAGATCGGAAGCTTCTTGGCGTCATCTCGGTTCTTGAGCAAGTCCCAGTGCTGGGTGCGCAGATTCCACACCCCGAAGCCGAACTGCGAATCGGCCGAGTCGCGGCCGTCGACGAAGAGCTTTCCGTCCGACAACGTCGCGGTCAGCCCACCGCCGGAGATCCGATCGGACTCACCCACCTTGATCATGGCCTTGGCGTTCAGGTCGAAAAACATGGTCGAGACGACGGTGGGAGAGTCTTGATGGGTGATCTTCACCAATTTGTCTGGCCCGTCTGACAATTCGGTATCCACCGTGATTACATCGTTGTCCTGATAAATGGTTTCACCCGACGGACGGCGCAGCTCAGCACCAGAGGATTTGCCGGGCTGCGTGTTTCGCTGAAACGACAGCACGTCCTGCCAGACGCGAGCGGGCGCATCGTCGTTCCACGCACTGGTCAAGTCGCTACCGGAAAGAATGACGGTTCGCGGCGGCGAGGTAGTGGCATGTCCGTCGGTGAAGGCGTTGAGCCATGCCGCACCGGAGGTCGTTGCGCCGAGCCGCCATTGCTTCGCCTCGGTCAATTGCAACTCGGGAATCGGTGGCTGCAGTTCTTTCGTCGCCACCTGTTTTCCCGTCTTGAAGTCGAAGGCGTACGCGGTGGTCTTGGTGACCTCGCGTGCCGGCGCCTGCGCCGGTTTGACCGTCGTCACCACGTAGACGGCCAACAGGTCGTCCGCCGTGCCCGCCAGCGCGCACATGGCTCCGGTGACGTTTTCGCCGGCGGGAATCGTGGGGAGCGACGGTGCAACGTATTGGCCTGTTTTCGTATCGAACACTTTGGGGCGAATGTCCTCGAGCGCGGATGTGCCGACTGAGAATTCCTCCGGACAGCCGAAGTACGCCGTTCCGCCGTAGCTTTTCCAGTCCTTCTCCAAAGGGCCGGTTACCGGCGGCGGTGGAGGAGCCGAACTGGTGGTGGCCGCCGAGGTGGAAGTCGAGGTCGTCGTCGTTAGCGCCGGTGGAGATGCCGTCTCCGAACAGGACGCGATGACCAGACAGACTGCCGGCCCGAGCAGGGCAAGCCGGCGCCTGGGCATACATGTCCCGTTGTCCGCACGCATCAGCAAACCCCCATTAACTGCGACCGCGACTGGTGCGGCCTTTCTCACTATTGCCGATCACGAAACCGGTTGGGCCGCTGGGAATGTCCATCCGCCATTGAGGACTTCTTCATGCGGCCGATACAGCCGGACCAAATAGTTCCATTCCGGGGTGATCGGCAGGCAGTTGGATGACGCGGTATCGCAGCCGCCGAATTGAATGGTGATCTCGCCGCCACCGTCCCGCTGCGCGGTGATGTTGTTCAGCGAATAGGCGTCGAGCGCGTTCGGGGTGAAGTAGCCGTCTTTGTTATAGACGGTAACCGACCAGAACCCGTCGACCGGCACCTCGCCGACGGTGAGCCGATAGACCGTGGCGCCGTCATTGTTTGGTGTATGGACGCTGAAGTAGAAGGCGTCTTTTTCCGGATTGCCGCCCCATGCCACTGCCGAGCCGATCAGGTGCCGTACCGGGTCGACGTCATTCTTGGCGCCGAACATCGCTGCGGAGTCAGGCACCGTGGCCCCCAGCTGAACAAGTGCGTCCCGGACGGCCTTCTGGCTGACCGGGTCCCACTTCGGGATCTCGAAGCTACCCGCGTTGTCCTGTCGCACCCCGACAGCGTCTTGAAGTCGATGGACGGTGTTCAGATCGGCGTCGTCATTGGGGTCGACCAGGGTGCGAACGATCGCCACCACGTACCGGGTGCCGATGTCGTTGCGGGTCAGAGTGTGTTCGCCCTGCCCGTAGCACACCGCCGGCACGTAGTGGTCTTCGGTAATCAGCTGCATCGACATGAACCGGCCGGCGGGATCCGGCAGCGATATCGTCAACGGTCCGGCCTCGAGGTCGAAGACGCCCGCCGAATACAGCGTGTCGCGGTTGGGCCGCACCACCAGCTGATTGTCCAGTGGCGTCAGCTCGCGGATGTGCATGAAGGTCCCGAAACCGCCGTCGGCGACGACCTTGCCGAAATACAAGTCGCTTTCAGCCCGGGCGAAATTGTCTGGTGAAACGAGTACCGCGCCGTCGGATGTCCTGCGCTCTTTCATCGTTCGGACCATACCCGCCGGGCCGAACGCCACCTATCAATCCACGTCGAACTCGATGGGCAGGCTAGTCGGTCCGCTCAAGCTCACCATCGGCTTCCATGGCACTGGTCCGGCGATGCGCGGGTTCACCAGCCGTTGGGACAGAACGGTCAGCGCTTCGGCGAGCTCGCGGCGGGCCAGGTTGGCGCCCAGGCAGTAGTGAATGCCACCGCCGAAGGTCAGGATCGGGGGTACCCCCTCACGGGTGATGTCGACGCGGTGCGGGTCGGCGTACACATCGGGATCACGGTTGGCCGCAGCGGTATTGACCAACACCATGGTGCCGGCCGGGAATAGGTACCCGTCGAGCTCGGCGTCCTCGACCACCAGCCGCAGCGTCCCGCAGGCGATCGGTGAGTGGCGCATGGTTTCCTCGACCGCGCGCATCGCCAGTTCGGGGTGGTCGGTGAGAAGTTCCCATTGCTCGGGGTGCTCGCACAGCACTTGCACCGAGGCGCCCACCTGGTTGCGGGTGGTGTCTGTTCCCGCCAACAACAGGCCTCCGGCAAGCATGCGTAGTTCGGCGGCGTTGAGGCGATCTCCGTCTTCCTCGGCGCGGATGAGATCGGAAAGCAGGTCGTCGGTCAGGCTGTGCCGGCGTCGAGCGACCATCCCGTCGACATAGTCGTCTAGCTCACCCCACGCGCGCATCACGCCGGGCTCCAGTTCGCGAATGTCGGCACTGAAGCTGAAGGCCTTGAAGATCTCGTCGGCCCATACCGAAAACTGTTGCCAATCCTCACGTGGTGCGCCGAGCAGCGCGCAGATGATCGGCACGGGGTAGGGGCGGGCGATGGCGGTGACCACGTCGCAGCACCCCGCGTCGGCAACGCCGTCGACGAGCTCGTTCATCAGGTCGGCCATCGTGTCGTGCAGGCGCAGGGTCGCTTTGGGGGTGAATGCCTTGGAGGTCAGACTGCGCAGCCGATGGTGCGCGTCACCTTCCAGGCAGAGCAAGCTGTTGACCACCTTGTCCCACAACGGGCCCGACGTGATGCCGTGGACGAGCAGATTGATGCCCGGCGGGATCTGGAATCGGGTGTCGCGAAGAACGGTGCGCACCAGGGGGTACGAGAGCACCTCGGGTCCGTATGGCCCGATCGCGATCGGGGCCTGTCGCTGCACGGCTTCGATGCGCGGGTAGATCTCCGCGGGGGTCTCCCCGGCGTCGTAGTCCAACGCGGGGAGATCGGCGTCGAAAACACTTGCGGGAGCGGTACCGACAGCCATGGCGGTCTCCTTAGCCCGGAATCCGCGACGCGCGAAGCGCGCGGACAACTTTCAAACAATGTATGGCCACGTTGTATAGGTGTCAACGACGCGCGTTCAGGCGAACCGATGTTGGCGGCCAAACGGACGGCTTTGGGGCGGATGCCTCATGTGCCGATAGGGCTCGGGGTCGACAATTTCGGCATGGTTGTTTTCGATTCCCCACCCGACACCGCTGCTGTAGCCCCAAAACAGCCGTGGGACAGGGTGTTAACGGAAGGTCATGCGTCTCTGGTCAGGGCGCGGCGGGTGTTTCGCCATCTGCCGTCCGAACCGCGTTGCAAGGTGTGCAACAACCCGTTCGGTGGGCTGGTCGGACGCGCTTTCGCTGCCGCTGGATTCAGCCCGTCCCGCAAGAACCCAAATTTGTGCAGCCGCTGTTGCGACGCGCTTCCGCCGGGCGGCGCCGAGGTGGACGTCGCGGTGTTGTTCGCCGACGTTCGCGGTTCCACGGAGCTGGGCCGGCGTGGCGACGCCGCGGACTTTGCCGCGTTGCTCAACCGGTTCTACTCAGCCGCAACGCAGACGCTCCTGCGCCATGATGCGGTGATCGACAAGCTGATCGGCGACGAGGTCATGGCCTTCTTTGTGCGGGGCATCAGCGGGCCCCACTACCGGCGTCGTGCGGTGATGGCGGGGGTGGATCTGCTGGACGCGGTCGGGTACGGGGGCGACGAGGGGCCTTGGCTGCAGCTGGGCGTGGCGGTCAACGCGGGCGTCGCCTACGTCGGCAATGTCGGGGACGCGGTGGTCGATTTCACCGCGCTCGGCGACCCGGTCAACGTCGCGGCGCGGATGCAACAGCATGCCGCCGGTGGGGAATTGCTCGTCGCGTCCGCAGTGGCCGACGAGTTGGTGGCAGGCTCACCGCGGCGGCGGTTGGAGCTGCGCGGATACGACCGGCCGATCGAAGCGTTCACCGTCAATGCGTGACTTCGATTATCGGCGAACAGGACTGCGCCGCTAGGTGGTGACAGGTCAGCTGCGCTGATAGTCGACCTGCCAGTGTTTGATGCCGTTGATGAACGGTGAGCGCAGCCGCTGCGGGTCCCCGGCGGAAGCCAGGTCGGGCATGTGGTCGGCGATTGCGTTGAACATGATGTCGATCGTCATGCGAGCCAGGTTGGCGCCGATGCAGTAGTGCGCACCGGTGCCACCGAATCCGAGGTGCGGGTTGGGGCTGCGCATGACGTTGAATGCGTATGGATCGCCGAATACCTCTTCGTCGAAATTGGCCGAGCGGTAGAACATCACCACCCGCTGACCCTTGGTGATCGCGACGCCACCAAGCTCGGTGTCGGCCAGCGCGGTGCGCTGGAATGCCGTGATCGGAGTGGCCCACCGGATGATCTCGTCGGCTGCGGTCTTGGGTCGCTGCGCCTTGAACAGCTCCCATTGCTCGGGGTGGTCGGTGAAGGCCATCATCCCCTGCGTGATCGAGTTGCGAGTCGTCTCGTTGCCGGCGATGCCGAGCGTCACCACGAACATGCCGAATTCCGCCTCGGAGAGTCCGTCGCCGTCGACGCCGGCCGCCACCAGCGTCGACACGATATCGTCACCCGGATCTTCGGCTTTGCGGGCCGCTAATTGCATTGCGTACCACATTAATTCGCCCGCTGAGGTGAGTGCGTCGTAGTCGGCGAACTCCGGGTCGTCGCTTCCGATCATCTTGTTGGACCAGTCGAACAGCTTGCCGCGGTCCTCCGCCGGCACCCCGAGCAGGCCGGCGATGGCCTGCAGCGGCAACTCGCAGGCCACCTGAAGGACGAAGTCTCCCGAGCGTTGCTCCGCGGCGTGCTGGGCGATCTGGCGCGCGCGCTCGTTGAGGTCGGCGCGTAGCCGCTCGACGGCTCGCGGGGTGAAGCCGCGGGCGACGATCTTGCGTAGACGGCTGTGTGCGGGGTCGTCCATCATGATCATCGATGCCCGGCCGGCTTCGATCTGCCCCTGCGCCTGATCCTCCCGGTAGCGCGGCACGATGGATTTCGTTGCGGACGAGAAGATGTCGCTGCGCAGCGACACCTCGCGGATGTCGCGGTGCTTGGTGACCATCCAGTAGCCGCCGTCGGAGAACCCGCCCTGATCGAGCGGCTGCTCATTCCACCAGATCGGCGCCGCCCGGCGCAGTTCCGCCAACTCCTGCACCGGTAACCGGTGGGCGTAGATGTCGGGATCGGTGAAGTCGAACCCCGGCGGGAGGTTGACAGCGGCGATGGATGCGCTCCTCGGGGATCGCGGGTGGTGAGCAGATGTTAGCGCTTAGACATGGCTGGGCATACATATAAGAGCAAATGTCGGCTACTTGCCGTGCGGGTCGCTGGCGTTGAGCGCCGCGATCACCTTGTCCTGGTCGCCGCGGGCCTCGCCGTAGCGCAGGAACTTCACCCGCTCCACCTGAATCTCGTTGCTGTCGGGTTCGTTTTCCAGCAGCAGCATCACCTCGTCGAGAAACTCGTCGAGGGGCATCGCGGCGGGGTTATCCCGTTGTCCGGGAGCCAGATCGGTTTGCACGGACGGCGGCACGAGTTCTTTGACCTCGACGCCTGTGTCGGCCAGCTGCAGCCGCAGCGACTCGCTGAGCATGTGAATGGCGGCTTTGGAGGCGTTGTAGCTGGGGGTGGCCCGCAGCGGCGCGAATGCCAGGCCTGACGAGACCGTGATGAGGGTGGCTGCCGGCTGCTTTTGCAGATGCTCGACGAACGCCGCGATCAGTCGGATGGGGCCCAGCACGTTGGTGACGATCGTCGATTCGGCGGACTCCAGGAACGTGTCGGGGTGATGCCAGTCCTCGATTTTCATGATGCCCGCGACTGCGATCACAACGTTGAGGTTCCGGTGGCGCGCCAGCACCTCGTCGGCGGCCGAGCGCACGCTCGCGGCGTCGGCGGTATCGATCTGCACGGTGTCGAGACCGGGATGCTCGGTGGCGATCTGGTGGAGCAACTCGGTTCTGCGACCCCCGACGATGACGGTGTTGCCCTTGGCCTGCAGGCGCAGAGCGAGCGCCAACCCGATCCCGCTGGTCGAGCCGGGAATGAAGATGGTGTTGCCGGAGATGTGCATGCGCTGACGCCTTTCCTGGGGTAGCTAGAGTTTGCCAAGTCGGCGGGTCCTGCGCGAGACCCTGGCGCCCGGTAGTGCTCAGTGCGCCGTCTGGCTAGCTACCTTCTGGGTGTCGTGCGCGCCGAGGTTTGTTGCCGCGGTGATGACGGCACGTTCGATCTGACGAAGCGCGTGCACCGCGGTGAGGAATCGCCTGGCGTCAGCAGGCGGCTCGGCCTCGTCGTCGCGATGGCGGGCCAGGGCCTCGGCGGCGTCGAGCGCGTCGGTCGTGGAGTTGACGGTCACCGGGCCGGCCCCGTCGACGAGGGTGACCAGCGCGTCGATGTTGCGCCGAGTCTGCTCGGCGGCCGTGGTGAATGCGTTGCCCATTTCGACGGCCAGCTGTTGTGAGCCGACGGGATTCCGGTAGCGCTCGCTGCTGCGGGCCAGGCTTCGGCCGTAACGGTCACAGGCGGTGAAGATGCGCAGGCCCCGGCGAATGCTGCGGCGTCCAGCCAGACCGGCCACTCCTGCCAAGAGCGGCTTGGCGGTGATTCGGAACTGCTGCAGGTTTCGGTCGAGCTGGCGCGCTTGCTCGGTCGGGCTGACGGCTTCGTCGTCGCCGAACATCGTCGCGGTGGAGATCTCGATCAGGGCGGTCAACGCCTTCAAGAAGGCGAGGGTGTCGTCGCGGATGGCGGTTCTGGTGTTCGTCGGCAACACCAGGATCGCCACGGTAACTCCGATCACGGCGCCGATCGCGGTCTCTTCGATGCGCAACATCAGTACACCGAACGAGAATTGGCCCATCAAGCCGTAGAGCAGTGCCAGCATCGTGGTGATCCAGAAGGTCATCAGGCTGTAGGTAATCGTCATGAAATAGAACGCGCAGAACAGGCAGACGAAAATCGCCGCCAGCGAGGCGGTCTTGGCGCCGGCGAACAGCGTGGCCGCCAGCATGCCGCAGGGCACGCCGAGGATGGTGCCCAGCATTCGCTGCCAGCCTTTGGTCAGGGTTTCACCCCAGGAGTTGGTGCCGGCGAAGATCACGAACGCCGCGATGACCGCCCAAAACCAACGGGCGGGCGACACCAGCTCGCCGGTGACGATGGCCAGCGACGCGGCGATCGTCACCTGAATGGCTTGCCGAGTGGTCTGCGACAGCCCGCCGGCTTGCTTGGCATCGGCACTGTCGTCGTCTTCGGGGCACGCCTGCTCGGGCTCCGCAGGCTTAGCGTCCTCGATGCTTTCAGCGGCCTTGCCGGTGGCGTGATCGATGATTGACCGGACTTCAGCAGTTGCAGTGGCGGCGTTGATGATTGCCAGCGCAAGGCGACGTATTGCCGCTTGCCCGGGGTCGTCGTCAGCGGTGGGCGTTGGCTGATGGTCAAGGATTCGTTGGGCCTGACTCGCGGCCTGCGCAAGCCCGTCGAGCGACGGAATCCGGATCGCTCGGGCCAGCTCGGTGAGCACCCCCGCGAGTTCCAGGCGGGTGCCGGAGCCGATGGCGGTGGGATTCTCCGTCACGACCAATGCCGCTTGCCGTCCGGCGTTGGCGACCCACTCGATGGCCAGTTCCGCGTCGAACAACCACGGAGCCAGCTGTTGGCTGGTCACCCCGGGCCACAGCACGGCGGGATCGGCCTTGTCTTCGATCTGGCTCTGCACCATCAGGGCGGTCTCGTTTAGCCGAATCGTGCGGGCCCGCATTTGGCGCTGTCGCCGTTCGTCGAGTCGCCCGGTGCGAACCGCGTCCGCCGTGGTGTCGACGACGATCGCCATTCGCGCCCTCAGCGCACGAATCGTGGCGCGTAGCACGCGTTCTGGATGGTCGGGCAGTACGTAGGTGGTCATCACGAACGTGCACACCGTTCCGACGACGACGGCGCCGATCATCCACGGCAACTCTGAAAGGCTTGCTCGCAGATACAAAGTGAAGAAATAGGCCATGAACGCGACCATCCCGAGTGCTCTGCCGCGGGGGCCGAAGCGACGAATGTACACCGCGGTGAAGACGACAATCACGAAGACGGTATCGGCGGCCACCTGGTACGGCGCGAGCGCCGCGGCGGCAATGATGGACAGTGCGGCGGGTAATGGCAGCAGCGCCATCGTGATTCGCTGCTGGCGCGAGTCAGGTTCGTTGACGGATCGGGACGCGATCATCGTGATGACGACGCCCAGCAGTGCGACGGTCAATGGCTGTCCGGTCGCGCGGGTCAGTACGAAAAGCATGGTGAGCGAGCAGGCCAGCGCGGTCGTTGTCCGAGTCGCCATTCGCAGTCGCAACAGTCCGGGGTCGGAGCCGATCCACCAGTTTCGCGCCCGCCCATAGAGCACCGTCGCGGAGGCGCCGAGACCCCTACCGGCGCTCAAATCCACATCGTCTCGGCGGGTATCGCGAAGGCCGCGCTCGTTCGCCCCGTGCCCACCCGACACCCGCTACCACCTCTCTTTTTGCTCTCCTATCCGCAGCGCTACTGCGTGAGCGCTGCGGACCAGGCTAGTCTTCGAGGTCGTGACAGCGCCGACGCGGGCGAAGCTGGCCGATGGCCGTGACCTGTTGTTCTTCGCGTTGCCCGGGCACCGTCCGGTGCCGGTCGCCGATCGCAGGCCATTGCCGGAGCGTGCCGGAGATCAGTCGCAGTTGCGGTTCGACCGGTCGACCGGACAGTGGGTGATCATCGCGGCGCTGCGACAAGACCGCACCTACAAGCCGCCCGCCGACCTGTGCCCGCTGTGCCCGGGTCCGACCGGGTTGACCAGCGAGGTACCCGCGCCCGACTACGACGTCGTCGTTTTCGAGAACCGGTTCCCAAGCCTGTCCGGTGCCGGTCAGCCGATGGGCGCGCCCGAAGCCGACGGGTTTGTCTTCGCGCCCGGAAATGGCCGGACCGAGGTGATTTGTTTTTCCAGCAACCACACCGGGTCGTTTTCGGGGTTGGAACCTGCGCATGCGCGGCTGGTGGTCGAGGCATGGCGGCACCGCACCGCCGACCTGATGGGCACCCCGGGCATCGAGCAGGTGTTCTGTTTCGAGAATCGCGGCGAGGAAATCGGGGTGACTCTGGCCCATCCGCATGGTCAGATCTACGGCTACCCTTATTTGACGCCGCGCACCGCCGCGATGCTGGCACAGGCACGCGAGCATCGAATGCATCACGGCGGCAACCTCTTTGCCGATCTGCTGGCCCGTGAGATCGCCGACGGTAGGCGTATCGCAGCGCGCACCGAGCTGTTCACGGCGTTTGTCCCGTTCGCGGCGCGCTGGCCGGTCGAGGTGCACATTTACCCGAACCGGTTCGTGCGCAACCTTGTTGAATTAACGGAGGACGAACTGGACGCGTTCGCGCAACTCTATCTCGACATGTTGGGTCGGTTCGACCGGATGTATTCGGGTCCGCTGCCCTATATTTCGGCGCTGCACCAATACGCCGATACCGAGGTTCAGGCTGACGGCTACTTCCACGTCGAGTTGATGTCGATCCGGCGCAGCGCCACCAAGCTGAAGTACCTGGCGGCCTCCGAATCGGCGATGGACGCCTTCATCACCGACGTCACGCCCGAAAGCGTGGCCCAGCGACTGGCCGAACTCGGATGACTATTCGCTACGCGGCGCCGGGGCGGATCAATCTGATCGGGGAGCACACCGATTACAACCTCGGGTTCGCGCTGCCGATCGCGCTTCCGCAACGCACGGTGGTGACCTTTACCCCCGACCGTGGCGATGCGATCACGGTGAGCAGCGACCGCGCGGACGGAGCCGTGCGCATACCGCTGAGCACCGCTCCCGGTGACCTGGATGGCTGGGCGAGTTACGTGGCCGGGGTGATGTGGACGCTGCGCCAGGCCGGCCACCCGGTGCCCGGCGGCGCGATGTCGATCACCAGCGAGGTGGAGCTGGGGTCCGGGCTGTCTTCCTCCGCGGCGTTGGAATGCGCGGCACTGGGGGCGATCGCATCGGCGGCAGGTGTGCACATCGACGCCAAAGAACAGGCGCGGCTAGCGCAGCGCGCCGAGAATGACTATGTCGGTGCCCCAACGGGTTTGCTCGATCAACTGTCCGCACTGTTCGGGGCGCCGTCGACCGCGCTGTTGATCGACTTTCGCGATGCCACCGTCGAGCCGGTGGCCTTCGACCCGGACGCGCACGGTGTCGCGCTGCTCCTGATCGACTCCCGGGCACGGCATCGGCACGCGGGTGGCGAGTATGCGGCCCGGCGTGCGTCGTGCGAGCGGGCGGCCGCCGAACTCAAGGTGTCGTCACTGCGCGAGGTTCAAGACCACGGGCCCTCGGTCTTGGCGGCGGTGACCGATCCGGTCGATGCCCGTCGAGCCCGTCATGTGTTGACCGAGAACCGGCGGGTACTTGATTTTGTTGGCACGCTGCGGGATTCGGACTTCACCGCGGCCGGCCAGATCATGACCGCCTCGCACGCGTCCATGCGTGACGATTTCGAAATCACCATCGGCCACATCGACCTGATCGCCGACACCGCGGTGCGCGCGGGTGCGCTGGGCGCCCGGATGACCGGCGGCGGGTTCGGGGGTTGTGTGATCGCTCTGGTGCCCACCGACCAGGCGGAGGCGGTTGGCGAGGCGGTGCGACATGCGGTGACCGATGCTGGGTTCGAGCAGCCGGTGATCAGCCGAACCCGCGCGGGCACGGGCGCGGGGCCGGCGTAGCTATTACTCGGCCGGGGTCAGTCGGACAGCGCCGAGGTGCATGCGGTCGACCGCCTCGCCGAACTCCTCCAACGTCGGGATCCGCTGGTCGCGGAATTTCAACCCGATCATCGTTTGGGCGCGTCGCAGGCCATACGAGTCGGCGCAGCGCTTGTAGAGATCGGAAACGATAGCGCGGTCCCGGATGAGCTCGCCGCGCATCGCGGTCGTCTTGCCGTCGTAAACGACCTGGGCGGGCGCGCCACCGCGAAAGTTCTGCTTCCACGGAGCACCGGTGAGCGCATACAGATCGCTGCCGATCACGTGGGCGCTCACCGGAAGTGTGAACGGGCGCCCCGTCTTTCGGCCGGTGAAGCTCAACACCATGAGCTGCTTGCGGGCGGAGCCGGCCAGCGGGGTGCGCAGCAGGAAACCCAGCATTGGGTTGACGAGTTTGAGCAGGGCCGACGGTGGGTGCCCGGCGTCGATCGCATACGACTGTTCTGCCATGCCCCCACCGTAAGGCCAATCGCTACGGTGAGCAGCCTTTTCCACGCAGGATCGGCGCGAGCCGGGCCAGCGGAACACTGGGTGCTACCGACCCTGGCGACACCCCGCCGGGGCCACGACCCGCAGGCATATAGAGGATCAGGTTGTCACGGTCCAGCGCCCAGGCCTGGTAGCTGTCGGCCAGCTCGCCCTCGGCGCGGTCGGGTTCGAACTGCTCGACCTGGAACGGCGACCCGCTCAGCGCCTGCTGCACAAAGGGATGCGCGATGGGCGGGATCGCCTTCAACGGATCCACGCCGGGGCACAGCAGGTCGGCGAGCTGCAGCTGACGGTTCGAGTCGAAGGTGAATGTGGTGATCTCGGCATTGGGGTGGGGCATGCTGCTGAAATACCAATCAGACTGGAATACCACAGTTTTCGTGGTCGATGCATTCGTGAGAACCTGCGACGTGATGTTGGCGTTGCCGGTTCCGTTGGCGTCCGTTTCGCCGTGATCGGTGAAGAATTTCCGGACGAAGGGTGTCAGGACCGGGCCGGCCGGCGGGGTGTCGACGAGGTCGACGGGGTACGCGGCGGTCACTTCGAGGTGGGCGCCGTTGACGTCCTTGCTCAATCTGCACTGTCCGACCTTGGCGTCCCACACTCCGTGCACGTCGTTGCAGAGACGGTTGGGAATCGGGGGTGGGCCGGCCGCCGGAGTGCCCGGGCTGTGGTTCGGACTCTGGCAGCCGCAGGCGATCAACATAGCGGCCGCGGCGATAGCGAGCCGGCTTCGTGGCATCGCCCCACCTTAAGGGCATGCAGACAGCGCGCCGCGGAGCTGGTCGTCTCCGCGGCGCGATCCGGCTGCTGTCAGGGGGTAATGGTGGTCTGGTCGTCGATCACGTTGGTGGCCTCATTCAACGGGTCGTGATCGCTCTGCAGCGAATCGGCGTTGAACTGCAACACGTACACCCCGTCCTGGCTCGGGATCACCACCGTCTTCTGTGCGATGGCGCGCGTCTTGCCGTCCCTGGTGTACGTGCCACCTAGCTGCCAAGCCTGAAACCCGCCGAGCGTGGACGCATTGCCTTTGGAGCCCTCGTAGCCGGGGAGATTCTGCAGCTCGCCCGGGGCGTAGTGGAGGATCTTCGCCGGGTCGACGTTACCGGTGAGCTTCGAGAAAATCGCCACGATGGTGGGCGGATCAGCGGGATTGGCGGGCTGCGACTGGACGATGGCGCCGTAGGACGCGGCGCTGTTCTGCGCGATCTGCCAGCCCGGGGGCACCGGCAGGTTGATGGTGGGGCCGGGGTCGCCGCGGTGCACCGGGGTTTCGGTGATCTTGTTCTCGACGACATAGTCGGCGATGGACTTGTTGGCGTGTGCGCCCGGTGTCGCGCTGGTGGTCGTCGTGGTCGTCGTTGTCGACGTCGAGGTGCTTGTCGATGTCGATGTCTTGGTTTCTGACTTGCCGCCCGAGCCGCAACCCACGACCGCCAGACTCAGAGCCACGACAATGGTTGCTGCGGTGAAGTGTTTCATCGATCAACTCTCCCGGAAATTGGGCTAGCACCAGCGCCAGCCGCGCGAAATGAGACTAGCCGACATTGTCGGAGAAAGTTGCTAGTTGAGTATCGGTCGACCGGCTAGACCATGTCGTTGTCGGCGAGCCAGCGCATCACCGGCCAGCCGATGAAGACCGGCAGCCAGCAGGTGAGCACCCGATACAGCAGCACCGATGGCACGCCGACAGCGGCGGGCACCCCGAACGCGGCCAACCCACCGATCAGCGCCGCTTCGACGGCACCCACGCCGCCGGGCGTCGGCGCGGCCGAGGCCAGGGTGCCGCCGACCATCGTCACCACCGTGCAGGTGACGAATGTGGCGCCGCCGCCGAAAGCCTGGACGCTGGACCACAGCGCCAGCGCCACACCGAGAGTCGTTCCGGCACAACCAAGTACGATCAGCGCGAGTCGCCTGGGTTCACGGACCAGCTCGATGAGGTCCTTGGCCACTTCCTGCAGCCGCGGGCGCACCGCCGTCGCCAGCCAGCCAGCCACGGAGCGTGGGCACGAACAGAAATGTGCCGACAATGCCCAGCGCCACACCCGCGATCAGGTAGAGCACCGTGGCATCGGGTACGAAATGCGAAAGGTCCATCGACGCGCCCGCCACGGTGCTGAACAAAATCAGCAATAGCAGGTGCATGATCACCTGTACCGATTGCTGCAGCGCCACCGCGGCGGTGGCCCGCATGACGGACAGGCCGCTCTTCTGCAAGATCCGGGTGCTCAGTGCCAGCCCGCCGACGCCGGCCGGGGTCGTGGTGGCGGCAAAGGTGTTGGCTACCTGGGCTATTGACAGCTTCCAGAAGTTCACCGTCCCGTCGGTGCACGCCCACAACGCCGCCGCTGCACCCACATACGTCGAGGCAGAAATGAACGCACCCAGTACTGCCCACCACCAGTTCGCCGTCCTGAGCTCGGAAAAGAATGTCGGCACGGTGCTGATGAACGGGTACGCGACATAGACCAGCGCGCCGAGCAGGACCAGCTGAACGACCTGACTACGGGTGAACCGGGTGATGGTTTCCTTCTCGATCTGATCCGCACCCGTTTGGGATTTGACTTCGGCCCGCGCGGCCGAGATGACAGCGGACGCGTCGCCTACCGACTTGCGGACCCGTTTGGGCACAGCGGATTTGGTGAGCCGACGCGAGGCGGTCAAGATGTTGTCTTTGCCGAACGTATCGATGGCCGCCCGAACCGCCGACTTCGCGTCGTACAACGCTGACGTGGTCACCAGCAGCTGGGCCAGGTCGGATTGCAGTTGTGCTTCGGTGGCGCCGTATTCGGCGTTGCCGAACCCACCGAAGAGCACCGTGCCGTCGTCGACGGTGATCTCGTGGCTGCGCAGGTCGCCGTGCGAGATCTGAAAGTCGTGCAGCTTTCCCAGCGATTCCCATACCCGCGCGACCGGTGTCGTCTTTGTGCACTCGTCGAGCGGGATCCCCCGAACGGGCCTGTGGGCGTAGAGCGTCCATCCCCGGTCCAACGCCGCGAAGGCAATCGTCGACGTGTTGGCCACGCCCACCTCACCGATGGCGATGGCCATCAACGCGCGATGCTCGACGGCGCGACGCATCGAGGCCTGCAGGGGAGCGGTCTCGGCATCACGCAGCCGCAGCTTGCGCCACAGCTCGCGCAGCGCGCCGCCACTGCGTTGGTGCGGGCCGTACAACTCGATCGCTGCCGTCGAATCGGGATCGCCGGAATCGGTCGACAGCACAAGCGGACCGGGTCCGGCGGGCCGGATCACCATCAGCCGTGAGACGACGAATCCTCGCTTGGCCATCGCACGGACCGCGGCCACCAGCGGCACTTCCAGCGCGGGTGTACCGACGGCCAGCACCACCAGCGCGCCGACGAACCAGCCCACCGCCAGCCCCACCAGCGAGCGGGCCGGGACGATGGCGCTGATGACGAGGTGGATCGGCACGAAGGCGAGCAGCAGCGCCCACCACCAGTGTCGCCAGCGCGCGGGAAGCCAGGGGCCGGAAACCGTCAGCACCGCGGCCAGCATCGCGATCCAGCGCGGGTCGTCGAGGAACTGCGCGGGTAGCGTGCTCAGCCGGTCCGAGACATCGAAGTGCCAGCGGGGTGCCGCCAGGCGGTTGCTGCTGATCGACAAGGGGAGTGCCGCGAGAATCGCGGCGGCCCCGTAGGCGCCCAACAGTTTCCACTGTCGGGCGACGATCAGGCCGATCAGGATCACGAATGGCAGCGCCAGAATCGCGAACCCGTATAGCAGGTAGACCACGTCCGATTGCGTGGGCGACAAGACCCCGACAATCTGGGAGACGGATTTCTCCAGCCGAATCCAGCGGGTGCGGGTGACCAGCGAGCCGGTGATCACCGTCGCAAGAAACACTGTGGCCAGGATCAACCGCAGAATGTCATTGGTCCGCCGATTCACCGGTTGCAGCAAGCTGCCCGAAACGCTGATCTCGCGCCCGTCAACTCGCATGACCGTGATCCTTCGAAATCCCTGGGCCCGTGCGCCGCTGTTAGCGGCCCGCCGACAACTTAACCGGATACCTGCGGGCAAGCGCGCATGAACCTGGTGGACAGGTTGTTTACCTGCGGGTAAACGGTAGCCGGACGCCGCCGACGGACACAGCCTGCGGACAGTTCGCTCACGTAAGGTCGCCCAAAGTGTGCGTCAACCGGGAGGACGTGAGCGTGGCCAGGACCGAGAACGACAGCTGGGAGATCACCGAGAGCGTGGGGGCGACGGCGCTGGGCGTCGCGGCATCCCGAGCGGCGGAGACCGAGAGCGAAAATCCGCTGATCCGCGATCCGTTTGCCCGCGTCTTCCTCGACGCGGCCGGTGATGGGGTGTGGAATTGGTATTCCGCTCCGCAGCTGCCCGCCGAGCTCCTCGAGACCGAGCCTAATTTGGCGCAGCAGATGCAGGCGATGGTCGGCTATATGGCTTCCCGGACCGCCTTTTTCGACGCGTTCTTTCTGGACGCGACGAACGCGGGCATCTCCCAGGCGGTGATTCTGGCGGCCGGCCTGGACTCGCGGTCCTGGCGGTTGCCGTGGCCGGACGGCACCACGGTGTACGAGCTCGACCAGCCCAGGGTGCTCGATTTCAAAGCGTCGACGTTGGCCGACCATGGGGCGCAACCCGCCTGCAACCGGGTCGCCGTCCCGGTGGACTTGCGCCAGGACTGGCCGAAGGCCTTGCGCGAGGCCGGTTTTGACGCCTCAGCACCCAGCGTCTGGTCGGCCGAGGGGCTGATGCCATATCTGCCGGCCGCAGCCCAGGAGCTGCTGTTCGAACGCGTGCAGGGCCTGACTGTCACCGGCAGCCGGATCGGTGTGGAGGCGCTGGGGCCGAAGTTCCTCGACCCCGAAGCCCGGACGCGCCGTAAGGCGCGGATGGATCGCGTCCGCGCGGCGTTCGCCAAAGCGGACCTACAGCGCGAGGTCCCCAGCACCGACGAATTGTGGTACTTCGAAGAGCGCGAAGACGTGGGTGCCTGGTTCGGTCGCCACAGCTGGGACGTGACGGTGACGCCTTCGCTGGAACTGATGGCCGGCTATGGCCGCAGGCCGGCGGAAGAGGTCGAGAACGACGTCCCCGGCAACCTGTTCGTCGCCGCGCAGCGGACGGGGAACTAGCGCCCCCGGCAAACACCGATCCCGGATGGACGGCGTGGGCTGCGCGACACGCCAGTGGTCTGACCACTTGACGTCTGACCTATGACCGAGAATGCTCTTGCGCATGGCGCTGCAGCCGGTGATCCGCCGATCGGTGCCCGAAGAGGTCTTCGAGCAGATCGCGGCCGATGTACTCAGCGGGGAGATGCAGCCCGGTGAGGCACTCCCCAGCGAGCGCCGCTTGGCAGAAGTTCTTGGGGTGTCCCGACCGGCCGTTCGCGAGAGTCTCAAGCGGCTTTCGGCGGCTGGCCTCGTCGAGGTTCGCCACGGCGACGTCACTACCGTGCGTGACTTCCGCCGGCACGCGGGCCTGGACCTGCTGCCCCGGTTGGTATTGCGCAAGGACGAGCTCGACATCTCCGTTGTCCGCAGCGTGCTCGAGGCTCGGCTGCGTATCGGCCCGAAGGTTGCCGAACTGGCGGCTGAACGGCATGGACCTGAGTTGGCCGGCTTGTTCGAGGATTCGCTGCGCGATCTCGGGACCGAACGCGATCCCATCGTGTGGCAACGCCACTCCCTCAAGTTCTGGGATCAGGTGGTCGATAGCACCAGCTCGATCGTATTTCGGTTGATGTACAACGCCTTTCGCGCCGCATATGAGCCGGCGCTGGCTGCCCTGGCCGGCGGGATAACCGCTGAGGTCAAACGTCCGGACGCCTACCGGAAATTGGCCGATGCGATCTGCGCCGGCGATGCCGTCGGGGCGAGGAAAGCCGCCAACGACTTGCTCGAACTCGCCAACACCGCGATGCTGGCCGCTCTCGACCGCCCGGGGAGGCGGCGATGAGCACCCACACCGTGATCGCCACTTATCTCCGCGGTCAGATCCAGCCCGGGATTGACGCGGTCGGCGGCTTCTGTCAGATGTGCGTCTTGACCGGCAAGGCGCTGTTTCGACGGCCCTTTCAGTGGGGTGAGGTGATCGAGCAGGGCTGGTTCATCACGAACGTTTCGTTGCTGCCAACCTTGGCGGTCTCGATTCCGTTGACAGTGCTCATCATCTTCACGCTCAACATCCTGCTGGCCGAGTTCGGCGCTGCCGACATCTCCGGCGCGGGCGCGGCGCTGGGCGCGGTCACCCAGTTGGGCCCGCTGACCACCGTGCTGGTGATCGCCGGCGCCGGGGCGACAGCCATCTGCGCCGACCTGGGCGCTCGGACCATCCGTGAGGAGATCGACGCGATGGAGGTGCTCGGCATCGACCCCATCCACCGGCTGGTCGTGCCGCGCGTCGTCGCCGCGACCATCGTCGCCGCACTGCTCAACGGCGCGGTGATAACCATTGGCCTGGTAGGCGGTTTCGTCTTCGGTGTCTTCATCCAACACGTTTCGGCCGGCGCCTATGTCGGCACACTCACCCTGGTCACCGGCTTGCCCGAAGTGGTCATCTCGGTGATCAAGTCGGCCATCTTCGGGATGATCGCCGGCCTGGTCGGCTGTTATCGCGGGCTCACCACCAAGGGCGGTCCCAAAGGCGTGGGCACCGCCGTCAACGAGACGCTGGTGTTGTGCGTGATCGCGCTTTTTGCGGTCAACGTGGTTCTGACCACGATCGGCGTGCGGTTCGGGACGGGGCGCTGACATGTCGACCTTCGCCGTGCTGCGCGCCCGCTACCCGCGCACTAGTTCCAACCTCAACCACTACGGTGGCGGCGCGGTCCGAAGGCTCGAGCGGATTGGGATTTTCGCGAGGTTCACGCGGATCAGCGTCACGCAGATTGGGTGGGCGCTGCACCGGTACCGCACCGAGACGCTGCGACTCATCGCCGAGATTGGCATGGGCACCGGCGCGATGGCCGTGATCGGCGGCACGGTCGCCATCATCGGGTTTGTGACGCTATCCGGCAGTTCGCTGATCGCCATCCAGGGCTTCGCCTCGCTGGGCAACATCGGTGTCGAGGCGTTCACCGGATTCTTTGCCGCACTGGCCAATACACGTGTCGCCGCGCCCATCGTCTCCGGTGTCGCGCTGGCCGCCACGGTCGGCGCGGGTGCCACCGCCCAGTTGGGTGCGATGCGGATCAGCGAGGAGATCGACGCCCTGGAAGTCATGGGCATCAAGTCGATCTCGTATCTGGTCTCCACCCGGATCCTGGGCGGGCTGGTGGTGATCGGGCCGCTGTACGCGCTGGCTCTCGACATGGCCTTCACCTCGGGCCAGCTCGTCACCACCGTGCTCTACGGACAGTCGAACGGTACCTACGAGCACTACTTTCGTACCTTCCTGCGTACTGAGGACGTTTTCTGGTCGGTCGCCGAGGTCGTCACGATCGCGGTGGTGGTGATGATCACCCATTGCTACTACGGGTACACCGCCAGCGGTGGCCCCGTCGGCGTCGGCCAGGCAGTCGGCCGATCGATGCGTTTTTCACTGGTCTCGGTGGTGGTCGTCGTCTTGCTGGCCCAGTTGGCGCTGTACGGCGTCGACCCGAACTTCAACCTCACGGTGTAACCGCCATGGCCGCGGAATTGACGCGCAATACCCGACGCGTCGTGCTTTACGTCGAGGGCATGGTCTTACTTCTGGTCAGCGCGATCGTTCTCACATTGGTGTACATGCAATTTCGGGGAGACTTCACGCCGAAGACCGAGCTGACCATCGTCGCCTCGCGGGCGGGCCTGGTGATGGAACCGGGAGCGAAAGTCACCTTCAACGGGGTGGCGATCGGTCGGGTGGCCAGCATCTCGGAGATCGAACGGGACCGCAGCCCGGCGGCGAAACTGGTGCTGCAGGTAAATCCGGAGTACATCAAGCTGATTCCGGCCAACGTGGAAGCCACCATCGAGGCAGCCACCCTGTTCGGAAACAAATATGTGTCGCTGGTCTCGCCGGAAAACCCGCAACAGCGCCGGATCTCGCCGCATGACGTGATTGACGTGCGCTCGGTGACCACCGAGTTCAACACGCTGTTCGAGACGATCACCTCTCTCGCCGAGAAGGTGGATCCGATCGAGGTCAACGCCACGTTGTCCGCGCTAGCCCAGGCCCTGGACGGACTGGGCAGCAACTTCGGGGATTCGATCGTCAATGGCAATCAGATTCTGGCGCAGTTGAATCCGCGAATGTCAGAGCTCGGCCATGACGTGCGTGGATTGGCCGATCTCGGCGAAACCTATGTCCGTGCATCGCCGGACTTGTGGGCCTTTTTGCAGAATGCGGTGACCACCGCGCGCACACTCACCCGGCAGCAGAGCGTTCTGGATGCCGCGTTGTTGGCGGCGGTGGGTGTGGGCAAGACAGGCGAAGACATCTTCACCCGCGGCGGGCCGTATCTGGTGCGCGGCGCCGCCGACCTGGTGCCGACCGCGGCGCTGCTTGACACCTACAGTCCCGCACTGTTCTGCACGATCCGCAACTTTCACGACGCCGCGCCACTGATCTTGAATGCCGTTGGCGGGAACGGCTATTCGCTGGCGGCGGCCGGATCAATCCTGCTGGCGCCCAACCCCTATGTCTATCCCGACAATCTGCCGCGGGTGAACGCTCACGGGGGACCCGGCGGGCGACCGGGTTGCTGGCAGACCATCACCCGGGATTTATGGCCGGCGCCGTATCTCGTAATGGACACCGGAGCCAGCCTCGCGCCGTACAACCACTTCGGGCTTGGCCAGCCGATGTTCGCTGAATACGTCTGGGGACGCCAATCCGGGGAGAACACGATCAACCCATGAGAATCACTGGCACGGCAATCAAACTCGGAATGTTGTGGTTGGTCCTGTTGGTGTTCACCGTGCTGATCATCGTCGTGTTCGGCCAAGTACGCTTCGACCGCACCACCGGGTATTCGGCGGTGTTCACCCATGTCAGCGGGCTACGAGAGGGCCAGTTTGTCCGCGCTTCGGGGGTGGAGGTCGGCAAGGTCTCCAAGGTCACGCTGATCGACGGGGACAAGCGGGTGTTGGTGGAGTTCGCCGTGGAGAACTCGCTTGAGCTCGACAAGGCGACGACCGCGTCGATCCGCTACCTCAACCTCATCGGCGACCGTTACCTGGAGCTCAGGCGTGGTGACAGCGGTCAGCGGCTGGCCCCGGGCGGCAGGATCCCGCTCGAGCACACCCAACCGGCCTTGGATCTCGACGCTTTGATCGGTGGGTTCCGCCCGCTCTTGAAGGCCTTAGATCCCGACAAGGTGAACAGGATAGCTTCCTCGATCATCACCGTGTTCCAGGGTCAGGGTGGCACTATCAACGAAATTCTCGACCAAACCGCTTCGCTCACTGCAACATTGGCCGACCGCGACCAGGCGATAGGCGAGATCATCACCAACCTGAATACCGTGCTGGCAACCACTGTCAAGCACGAGAAGGAGTTCGATGGAACCGTCGACAAGCTGGAGGGGCTGATCACCGCGCTGAAGAACAGGGCCGATCCGTTGGCCGCGGCCGTGGCCCATATCAGCAACGCGGCAGGTACGCTGGCCGACCTGTTGGGCGAGGATCGGCCGTTGCTGCACAGCACTTTCGGACATCTCGAGGACATTCAGCAGTCGCTCATACACGATCTGCCGACTCTCGATCATGTATTGGGCAAGCTGCCGGAGGCCTATCGGATCATCGGCCGTTCCGGCGGCACCTACGGCGACTTCTTCAACTTCTACCTGTGCGACCTCTCGCTGAAAGTCAACGGATTACAGCCGGGCGGGCCGGTACGCACCATCAAGCTCTTCGGTCAGCCCACGGGCAGGTGCACGCCGCAATGAGAACGCTGACGGAACTCAACCGGGGCCGGGTCGGGCTGATGGGTGTGGTGGTTACGCTGCTGGTAATTGGTGTGGGGCAGAGCTTTACCAGCGTGCCGATGCTGTTCGCCACCCCAACCTACTATGCGGAATTCGCCGACACTGGCGGCATCAACACGGGCGACAAGGTGGAAATCGCTGGGGTACAAGTCGGTCTGGTGCGCTCGCTGGCGATTCGCGGCAACAAGGTCGCGATCGGATTCTCGTTGGTCGGCCGGATGATCGGGAAGGAAAGTCGTGTGGCGATTCGCACCGACACCATTCTCGGCCGCAAGAATATGCAGATCGAACCGCGTGGTTCAGAGCCGTTGCGGCCCAACGGGTTTCTTGCGCTGGCACAGACCAATACGCCATACCAGGTCTACGACGCGTTCGTCGATGCCACCAAGGCGGCCACGGGCTGGGACATCGAGGCGACCAAACGTTCGCTGAAGGTGCTGTCGGAGACCTTCGATCAGACCGCTCCGCATCTGAGCGCCGCCCTCGACGGCGTCACGAAATTCTCGGACACGATCGGCCAGCGCGGGGAGCAGCTCAAGCAACTGCTGGCGAATGCCAACAAGGTCGCGCGCGTACTCGGCAACCGCAGCGAACAGTTCAACGGGCTGCTGGTCAATGCCGACACCCTGCTGGCCGCATTCAGGCAACGCAGCCAGGCGCTGAGCATTCTGCTGAGCAACGTGTCGGACGTATCAGCTCAGGTGTCTGGCCTGTTCAAGGAGAACCCCAACCTCAACAATGTGTTAGCGCAGCTGAGTACCGTCAGCGACGAGTTGGTCAAGCGCAAGAAGGACCTGGGTGATGTGCTGATCCTGCTCAGCAGGTACACCGCGTCCCTCGCAGAAGCCGTCGCTTCCGGGCCGTACTTCAAGGCGATCGTGGTGAATCTGCTGCCCTATCAGATCATTCAGCCGTGGATTGACGCGGCGTTCAAGAAGCGGGGCATTGATCCGGAGAACTTCTGGCGCAGCGCGGGGCTGCCCGAGTTCCGCTTCCCAGACCCCAATGGCACTCGGTTGCCCAATGGCGCGCCGCCGCCGGCGCCGCCGGTGCTGGAGGGCTCCCCGGAGCATCCCGGGCCGGCCGTCCCGCCCGGATCACCGTGTTCCTACACGCCGGCCGCGGGCGCCTTGCCCCGGCCCGACAATCCGTTGCCGTGCGCAGGTGCCGCCATCGGCCCGTTCGGTGGCCCCGGCTTCCCGGCACCGCTTGACGTTGCGGCGTCGCCGTCCGACTCGAACGGCCTACCGCCGGCGCCGGGCATCCCGATCGCCGGGCGGCCGGGACAGACCCCGCCGGGCGTTCCGGGCACACCGGTGCCGGTACCGGCCGACGCGCCTCCGGGTGCACGCACCGAACCGCTCGGACCGGCCGGCCCGCCGCCACCGTCGACGTTCGCGCCGGGCCTGCCGCCGGGCCCGGCAGCACCACCGGGACCGGGGCCCCAGCTGCCTGCCCCGTTGATCACACCCAGCGGGACCGGAGGTAGCAACCAATGAGCACCATCTTCGACATCCGCAGCATTCACCTGCCGAACGTCTCCCGCAAGGCAATGCTCGTCGCAGTGGTGGTCGTGGTGTCGGCGATGGTCGCGCTCGTCGTTGGAGTGCAGCTATACCGCAAACTGACCAGCACCACCGTTGTCGCCTATTTTTCCGAGGCCCTCGCGCTGTACCCCGGCGACAAAGTTCAGATCATGGGTGTACGGGTCGGTGCGATCGACAAGATCGAGCCGGCCGGCGACAGGATGCGAGTCACCTTTCACTACAGCACCAAGTACAAGGTGCCCGCCAACGCCACCGCGTCGATCCTCAACCCCAGCCTGGTGGCCTCGCGGACCATCCAGTTGTCGCCGCCTTATATCGACGGGCCGGTGCTCAGCGACGGCGCAGTGATCCCGATCGAGCGCACCCAGGTGCCGGTCGAGTGGGATCAGCTGCGCGAGTCCATCAATGGGATCCTGCGCCAGCTCGGGCCGACGGCGGAGCAACCCAAGGGGCCGTTCGGCGAGCTCATCGATTCGGCCGCGGACAACTTGGCCGGCAAGGGGAAGCAGGTTCACGACACGCTGAACAGCTTGTCGGAGGCGTTGACGGCGCTGAACGAGGGCCGCGGCGATTTCGTCTCGATCACTCGAAGCCTGGCGCAGTTCATCAGCGCGCTGTATCGCAACGATCAACAGTTCATCGCGCTCAACGACGACCTGGCCCATTTCACCGACTGGTTCGCCAAGTCTGACCATGACGTAGCCGACACGGCCACACGGGTCGACGATGTGCTTACCATCGCGCGAAAATTCTTGAACGACAACAGGTCGACGGTGGCTCACGACGTCGACAACCTTGCCGACGCGACCACCGCCCTGCTGCAACCTGAGCCGCGGGACGGTCTGGAAACCGCGCTACACGTGCTGCCAACCTTTGCGGCCAACTTCAATAACATCTACTATCCGGCGCACAGTGCGCTGGTGGGAACGTTCGTGTTCCCGAACTTCGCGAATCCCATGCAGTTCATCTGCAGCGCGGTCCAGGCGGGCAGCCGACTGGGTTATCAGGATTCCGCCGAGCTGTGCGCGCAATACCTGGCGCCGGTTCTGGACGCCATCAAGTTCAATTACCTGCCGTTCAGCGCGAACCCTTTCAGCTCGGCGGCCGCCCTGCCCAAAGAGGTGGCTTACTCGGAGGAGCGGCTGCACCCGCCGCCCGGATACAAGGACACCACCGTCCCCGGGATCTTCTCGCGGGACACACCGTTTTCGCACGGCAACCACGAGCCGGGCTGGGTCGTCGCGCGCGGGATGCAGGGCACTGCGGTTCAGCCGTTTACTGCGAACATGCTGACCCCGGAATCGTTGGCCGAGCTGATGGGTGGTCCGGACATCGGGGCCCCGCCGCCGGGGACCAATCTTCCCGGACCGCCGAATGCCTTTGATGAGTCCAATCCTCCTCCGCCGCAGTGGTTTCCGCGTCCCGCACAGGCGGAGGCGGGCCGGTGAAGGCGGTGATGCGGCTGACAGTCGGCGCCGGTCGCCGCGGACTCGTGTTCTTACTGGCCGCGCTGGTATTGACTTCGTGTAACTGGCGTGGCATCGCCAACGTGCCGTTGCCCATCGGTCGTGGCGCGGGTCCCAATCACCTGACGATCTACGTGCAGATGCCGGACACGTTGGCGCTCAACACTAATAGCCGGGTGCGCGTGGCTGACGTATGGGTCGGAACCGTGCGTGACATCAGGCTGAAGAACTGGATAGCGACCCTGACGCTGGATCTCGATCCGGCCGTGAAGCTTCCGGTGAACGCAACCGCGAAGATTGGTCAGACCAGCCTGCTGGGCACGCAGCACGTCGAGCTTGCCGCGCCGAAAAACCCGTCACCGCAACTGTTGAAGACCGGTGACACCATCGGACTGATGAACTCCTCGGCCTATCCCACCGTTGAACGGACATTGGCCAGCATCGCGGTCATCCTCACCGGCGGAGGCATCACGAACCTCGACGTGATTCAAACCGAGATCTTGAAAATCCTGGACGGCCACGTCGATCAGGTGCACGAATTCCTCGGGCGGCTAGACACATTCATCACCGAGCTGAACCGGCGGAGCGGCGACCTCACCCGCGCAATCGATTCGACCAATCAACTGCTGACCATCGTCGCGAACCACAACGACACGCTGGATCAGGTGCTCACCGACATCCCGCCGCTGATCCGGCACTTCGCCGACACGCGCGAATTGTTCGCCGACGCCACCGAATCGCTGGGGCGATTCAGCGACGTCGCCAATCGAGCGCTGTCAGATAGCCGGCCCGACCTTCGGCAGAACCTGCAGTCCTTGCAGCGACCGCTCAAACAATTGGGCCTGGCCTCGCCGTATGTGGTCGACGCGTTGAGGTTGGGCCTCACGGCGCCGTTCAACATCGACGGCGTCTCGAAGGTGATTCGCGGCGACTTTGTCAACGTGTCGGCCGCGATCGACTTGACGCTCAGCACCCTCGATAACGCGGCGCTGAGCGGAACGGGGCTTTCCGGGGCATTGCGGGCGCTCGAGCAGGCGTGGGGACGGGATCCAGCCACCATGATCCCGGATGTCCGCTATACGCCGAACCCGAACGATGCCCCGGGAGGACCGCTGGTGGAAAGGGGTGAGTGAGAAGTGTTGACTCGCTTCATCAGAACCCAGCTGCTGTTGTTGGTGGTGTTCTCGGTCATCGCCGTGGTGGTCCTCGGTTGGTACTTCCTGCGGCTACCCAGCCTTGCCGGGATCGATCGATACACGTTGTACGCCGAATTGCCCCGGTCCGGGGGTCTGTACCGAACCGCCAACGTCACATATCGCGGCATCACGATAGGCACGGTGACCAACGTGGAGCCCACCGAGCGGGGCGCCCGAGCGATGATGAGCATCGACGAGGGCTACCAGATCCCGACCGATGCGTCGGCCAATGTGCACTCGGTGTCGGCGATCGGCGAGCAGTACATCGACCTGGTGTCGACCCGCACCGGCGGTCCGTATTTTCACAACAACCAGACGATCACCAAAGCCACGGTCCCCAGCCAGATTGGCCCTGCGCTTGACGCCGCCAACCGCGGATTGGCGGTGCTGCCCAAGGAGAAGGTGGCGTCATTGCTGCACGAGGCGTCAGAGGCGCTCGGCGGGCTGGGGCCGTCACTTCGTCGTCTGGTCGACGCCACCCAGGCGATCACCCACGACTTCAAGGGCAGCATCGACGATGTCGACGAGATCATCGAGCATTCGGCTCCCATCCTCGACAGCCAGGTCAATTCCGGTGACGACATCGCGCACTGGTCCGCCAACCTGCGCTCCCTGACCGCGCAGACCGCGCAGCAGGATCAAGTGATTCGTCGCATCCTGGCCAACGCGGCGCCGACCGCCGAACAAGTCGGTGCCACCTTCGGCGACGTGCGGGAATCGCTGCCGCAGACGCTGGCCAATCTCGAAGTCGTGATCGACATGCTCAAGCGCTACCACAGCGGGGTCGAGCAGGCGTTGGTGTTCTTGCCGCAGTCCGGCGCGATCGCCCAGTCGGTTACCTCGGAATTTCCCGGCCAGGCGGCGCTCGGAATCGGTGCCTTGTCACTCAACCAACCACCACCGTGCCTGACCGGCTTCATGTCGGCATCGGAATGGCGGGCACCGGCCGACACCACCACCGCGCCGCTGCCGAGCGGCACCTACTGCAAGATCCCGATGGATGCGCAGAATGCGGTTCGCGGAGCACGCAATTACCCGTGTCCGGACGTGCCCGGCAAGCGCGCGGCGACCCCGCGGGAGTGCCGTAGCAGCGAGCCCTATGTGCCGCTCGGGACCAACCCCTGGTACGGCGACCCGAATCAGCTCCTCACCTGTCCCGCGCCGGCCGCGCGTTGTGATCAGCCGGTCAAACCGGGGCAGGTGATCCCGGCGCCGTCGGTCAACAATGGGCAGAACCCGCTGCCCGCGGATCGGGTGCCGGGCACACCGCCCCCGGTCAGCGACCCCCTGCAGAGACCGGGGTCAGGCACTGTCCAGTGCAATGGGCAGCAACCCAACCCGTGCAGCTACACGCCCAGCGCGGCGCAGGGGTCGATTTACGACGTGCAGAGCGGGTTGGTCGTAGGCCCAGACGGCGAAGTGTATTCCGTTGAGAACTCCAGGCACACCGGCGAAGACGGGTGGAAGGAGATGCTGGCACCGGCCCAGTGAAGCCTCAGCCGGGTTCCTCAGCACGTCCCGGCTCCCCGATCCGAATCGGGGATACCGTCATCCCCGTCCTGGGCGGTGTGCCCGCGCCATTTTCGATATCCGTGTCACGCGGCGAACGCGCCGGCGAGCGCGGTCACGCACCACACCGCGATTGCCGAATATGCCAGCGCCGACGACTTATTCGCGATCGAGGCACCCAGCGCGGTGTAGGCGAATGCACGCGGCGTCGAGCCGATGAACGAACCAATAGCTATCTGCCACAACGGAACTCCGAACGCCCCGAACGCGTAGGAGGCGAGCGCATCCGACAGGCCGGGAATGAACCGCTGGCCAACGACCGCGTACAAACCGCGACTTTCGATCAGCGCATCGATGCGCTGCGCGCGTTGCTTCCCCAGCAGAGCCCGCGCGCTGCCCCGGCCCGCCCGGCGGCCGACCCCGCTCGCGACGATCGCGGTCCCCACCGCGGCGCCGAGCGTCACGAAGATGCCGAGCACCGGGCCGAACAAAAGGCCGCTGCCCGCGGCCAGGATCGAGCCCGGCACGAACAATGCGCCCAGGATGGCCGACACCACGACGTAGACCAGCGGCGCGGCCGGACCGGTCGCCGACACGGCGCGCCGCCGGGTTTCGATGTCGATGACCCGCGCGATGGCGACCAGGTAGAACATACCGAGTAGCAAGCCGGCGAACACGACGAGCCGCACGATATGGCGTCGCCGGGATGCCGGTGAGGAATTGTCGATCATGTTGACCGCGATTCTTGCGCACCGGGTGTTGCCACGGAGTCATCAGCGCCCCGACGGCGGGCGTTCGTGTCGATGTAACGGGTGGTTAGACCTTCATGGCGAATGCTGTGGGCGCAACCCGACGCCGTCGTCGGAATGGTTACGGGCCGACGGGAGACAAGCCGTGAGCATCGTCAGGGTCGGGCCCGGTGCGATCACCGGGCAACGCGACGGCAAAGTCATCGAGATAGCGTTTTCGGGACGGTTTGGTTTTGGTATCTACCGGTGGGCTTACCTGCCGTTTGATGTGCCGCGGGGTGTGCAACAAATTCGGGTCGCCACCTCCCACGATGTCGGGGTTGGCGGTCTCGCACGAAATGTGTTGGATCTAGGGATGTTTGGCTCTGCCGGCTACGACCTGGGCAATGCGGCCGGGTTCCGGGGCTGGTCCGGCGGGGCCCGCGACGGCTTTGTGATCTCGCCCGCTTATGCCACGCCCGGCTACCTGGCCGGCCCCGTCGAGCCGGGGGTGTGGGCGGTGGCGCTGGGCCCGGTGGTGCTGAGCCCGTGGGGGATGGCGTGGCAGGTGCGGGTCACACTGGACACCGAGCCGCCTGCCGCCCAAAACGGGCCGCCGGTCGCGCGGGACTCAGCGTCGATCGCGTTCACGCCCGCCTCGGTCGGCGGTGCGCGCTGGTATCGCGGTGATCTGCATCTGCATACGGTTCACTCCGACGGTGCGCGCGATCCCGCTGAACTGGTGTCCGCCGCGCACGCTGCTGGGCTTGACTTCATCGTCTCCACCGAGCACAACACCACCTCCGCTAACCGGGTCTGGCCCGGCTGCCGCACCGGATCACTGTTGGTGATCCCAGGCGAGGAGGTAACCACCCGCCACGGCCACTGGCTCGCCGTCGGCTTGCCCCCGCGCGCCTGGGTCGATTGGCGATACGGGCCGCGCGACGGCGTGTTTCCCCGCTTCGCCGCCGAGGTTCGCCAAGCCGGCGGCCTGGTGGTCGCCGCCCATCCCGCCGCGCCACTGCCGGGATCGGCGTGGGAATTCGGATTCGCCGACGTGGACGCGCTGGAGGTGTGGAACGGCCGGTGGAACGTCGATGATGAGCTGTCCCTTCGTATTTGGCAACGACTGTTGCGCCAGGGCCGGCGCATGGTCGCGGTCGGCGGCAGCGACTCGCACGCCAACCGCCAGCCGGTCGGCGCGCCGCAGACGGCAGTACACGCGGCCGAGCTGTCGATCACCGCAATCGTCGACGGGCTGCGCCGCGGCCGCTCCTGCATCGTGGGATCCCGCGAAGTCGCGTGCGAGCTGACCGCGTCCAGCCCGAACGGCGACGTGGCCGGACCCGGGCAGCAGTTGCGGGTGGCGCCCGAGACGGCGGTGACGGTCACCGCCGTGATCAGCGGAGCTCCCGGCACCATCGCGACCCTGGTCACCGGGGCCGGCTGTGCGGGGCGAGCGCCGGTGGCCTCGGTGCGCACCCGGCTGCAATGGGAGCTTGACGCCGCGTCGGCGCGCTTTGCCCGACTCGAAGTACGTGACAGGCGGCGGGGTCGGCTCGGCGCGATGGTCGCCTTGACGAATCCGGTGTGGCTAACCTGAGAAAGGGCAAGACACACCAGCATTCGCGAAGGCCGGCGCCGACGAGAGAGGGACGAGATTGGAAACCTGGGATGCGATCTGTGCTCGGCGCAACGTCCGGCAATACCAGCCACAACCGGTGTCAGAGGACGATCTGAACCGGATCACCGAGGCCGGATGGCGGGCGCCGTCGGCGAAAAATCGCCAGCCGTGGGACTTTGTGATCGTCACCGACGCGGCTGCGCTGCAGGAGCTATCGACGGTTTGGCGCGGCGCCGGTCATATCGCGTCGGCGCCGGCCGCGATCGTTTTGGTGGTGCCGGTTCCACCGGACGATCGCCGGCTGGTGACCGACAACTACGACGTCGGCCAGGCGACGATGGCGATGATGATCGCGGCGACCGACCTGGGAATCGGCACCGGCCATTCGTCGGTGGGTGATCAGGAGAAGGCGCGCGCGATCCTGGGCGTCCCGGACGACTACCTGGTGGCCTTTATGCTCGGCGTCGGGTATCCAGCCGATCGTCCGCTCACGCCAATCCGCAAGCCGGACCGGCGCCCGTTCGACGAAGTCGTCCACCGCGGACACTGGTGAAGAGCGAGAAAGTGGCAGACATGGCGCGCGAGCACAAAGGCGAATACGGGTACGACGGTTCGTTCCACACCGTCTCGGCCGGGGCGCAGGTGGCCGGGGTGGCAGGCATCTCCGCCGTCTTATTGGCTGGCGCCGGCGCTGCCCTGGCCCGTGGTAATCGGGTGGCGGCAGCGCTCGGCGCGGCCGGGGCGGCCGGGGCGGCCGGGCTTCTCGCGACGACCGCTTCCTACATCTATGCGACCAGGCGGGGCAAGTTCGTGGCGTGGAACCGGATCCTCGATGAGCTGGGGCTGCAAGGCGA
Source organism: Mycobacterium montefiorense (assembly GCF_003112775.1). GTDB lineage: Bacteria > Actinomycetota > Actinomycetes > Mycobacteriales > Mycobacteriaceae > Mycobacterium > Mycobacterium montefiorense. The sequence continues at coordinate 327,855 of NZ_BFCH01000036.1, forward strand.
CGAAACCGTGCTCGACCTCGGATGTGGCCGCGGGGCGGTGTTGTGCGCCGCGGCTAAACGGTTGCCGCGGGGCCGTGCGATAGGCGTCGATCTCTGGCGTGCCGACCAGACCCAAAACTCGCAGCAGGCAACGCTGTCCAACGCGGAGCTGGAAAACGTCGCCGACCGCATCGAGGTGCACACCGCCGACATGACCGCGCTGCCGTTGGCCGACGAGAGCGTGGACGCCGTCGTCAGCAACCTGGCCATCCACAACATTGCGAGCTCGCAGGGCCGGCGAAAGGCCTTGGACGAAGCGATTCGGGTGCTGCGCCCGGGTGGCCGCCTCGCGATCGCCGACCTATGGGAAACCAGCCGCCACGCCGCACATTTGCGCGACCTGGGTTTCGATGACGTGCGACACCGCAACGCCGGTTGGCGCATGTGGTTCGGCGGCCCCTGGTTTGCAACGCGTGTAGTCACTGCGACCAAGCGCAGTTAGCCCCCGTGCAGCATGCTGGATTCATGAACAGAAACGAGATCACCGAACAGATCGTCGTTGCGCGCCTGACGCGCGGCCTCACCTGGCAGGAGCTGGCCGACGCCATCGGCCAGCCGGTGGTGTGGACCACCTCGGCGTTGCTAGGCCAGCATCCGATTCCGCCGGAGCTCGGCAAGCTGCTGGCCGAGATGCTCGGTCTCGACCTGTCGGTGGTGCCGGTGCTCGCGGCGCCGCCTATGCGTGGTGGACTGCCCACCGCGGTGCCGACCGACCCCACCATTTACCGCTTCTACGAAGCACTTCAGGTGTACGGTGGCGCCATCAAGGAACTGATCCACGAGCAGTTCGGCGACGGCATTATGAGCGCGATCAACTTCAGCGTCGACCTGCAGAAGAAGCCGCACCCGTCGGGTGATCGTGTCGTCGTCACTTTCGACGGCAAATACCTTGCCTACGACTGGGTTTCAGCGCAAGGGGAGTAATGGCCAAGGCGAGTCGGCAGCCGAAACCCGCGGATCTCGTCCTCTCCGGTGGGGGCGTCAAGTTCATCGGCCTGGTCGGTGCCATCGTCGCCTTGATGGACGCGGGATACACATTCCCGCGGGTGTCCGGAGTTTCGGCCGGATCGGTTGTCGGCGCGATCTTGGCTGCCGCGTCCAAGGGTGACCAGCTGACGAGCCAGGAGGTCAAGGACCTCGCGTTGTCGGCTCCGCTGAGCAAATGGCGCGACGCGGGACCGGTCCCGGTTCTCGGTGCCGCGTGGGGACTTGTCCGGGACACCAGCATGTTTCGGGGTGACGCCGCCTACGACTGGATTCGCGGCGAGCTGAAGAACCTCGGTGTCACCTACTTCGGCGATCTGGTACTCGACGAGGACACGCTGCCCGAGGACCGGTGCCAAAAGCTGGTGGTCACCGTCGCTGACGTGACCGCGGCACAGTTGGTGAGACTGCCCTGGGACTACCGGCGGCTCTACGGGCTGGACCCCGATGAGCAGCTGGTCGCCGACGCCGTGCGCGCGTCGATGGCCATCCCGTTCTTTTACCGCCCGGTCAAGCTGACCGGGGTCAGCGGCACGACGTCAACACTCGTCGATGGTGGTGTGCTGTCGAACTTTCCGATTGACACCTTTGACCGGTTTGACGGAAAACCGCCACGCTGGCCCACATTTGGGATCACTGTCTTACCCAGGCTCAATGAGGGCTTCAGCGCGGTGATGCCCGCGCTGAAGCCGCTGCGATTTTTCGAGCAGACGGCGTTGCTGGAAAGTCTGCTCACCACCATGCTGACGGGCCACGACCAGACCCACCTCAACCAGCCGTGGGTTGCCGCCCGCGCGATCGCCGTCGAATCGACCGATGTGGGTGTGCTCGACTTCGATGTGGCGGCGGATCGCCTCGAGGCGCTGTACGCCAAGGGCCATGAGGCGGCGCAGGAATTCCTGCTGACGTGGGACTGGGCGGGGTATCTCAAACGGTTCCGCTGGGCGATTTGACGCCAGGTCCGCTGCGGCCGCAAGGGTGAAGTGACGACTCATCGCCGCCGTGCCACACTTCGAAATGGAGGAGGCGACGGGAGGGTGAGGCGGTTGCCCGGGCAACCGCATCGCCTCCTCCTTACAGGCCGAATTCGGCTTCTATGCCGTCGATTCCGGCGCGCAGCGCCTTGAGGGATTCTTCGCGGGCACGCAATTTTGTTGCGAGATGCGCTTGCTGCTTCAGGCCGGCGAATTCCTGCGCGGCTTCCTCGGCGCGGCTGACCACCATCTCAGGCAACACGATCTCGTCGACAAAGCCTGCGGCGAGCGCGGTTTCACCGAAGAACGTCTTGGCCAGCCCGGTGGCTTGCTGATACGCCGACCGCGTTAGCCGTAGCTTCAGGATCTCGAGGGCCGCGTAGGGGATCGTCATGCCGATCGCCACCTCGTTGGCCTGGATGTTGTAGGCGTGGGCGGTCACCCGGTGATCGCCGGAAGCCAATAGGAACGATCCCATCGCGATGGCGTGTCCGGTGCAGGCGATCACTACCGGCTTTGGGTAGGTCAAGAGTCGATACGACAACTCGAAGCCGCCCCGCAGCATGTCGATCGCCGGCTGTGCCTCGCCGGAGGTCAGGATCTTCAGGTCGAATCCGCCGCTGAACACCCGCTCGTTGCCGGTGAGCACCAGTGCGCCGACGTTGTCACTGTCGGCCTGGTCGATCGCCTCGTTGATTGCCGCCTGCATCGCTGGACCCAGCGCGTTGACCTTGCCGTCGTCCATCCTGATGACTGCGACGGAATCTTTGAGGCTGTAGGTAACCGGACCGCTCATGAAGTCGATTGAATCAGATCGGCATTGCGCGACCCCGCGGGGCCAGACCTAGGCCGACGGTCACACGTGCTCGTCGCGATGTTTACCCAGATCGCTTTTGCCGTTACCCAAGCGCAGGCCGACATCGGTGGGTGCGTCGACCTGCCGGGCGCGCCAGCGGTCCTGAGTTTCGGCCACCGCATTGTTGATTCGTTCGATCTCGCTGCGGAACACGTCGGCGCGCGTTTCCTTGCTCGCGTAGTGAAAGTAGGTCAGCAGGCCGCGCAGCAGTTCCAGCTTCTGCTTTTCCCGCTTGGCCAAGTCGTGCGTCGTCATCAACTCGATGCGCTGAACGGGCGGCAGGGCCTCCCAGTCCAGCACCACGCTGGTCTGCAGCGGCTGGCGCTCGCGTTCCCAGAACCGCCACCCTCGCGGCTTATCGGCGCGGTCGTAATAGATCACCGATCCGGCAAAGCGAGATTCGATGCCGCCGCCGATTTCGGCGCGATCGAGCGCTGAATCCCAGACCATTCGCCACTCCTGGCCGGGTGCGAGCACCGGCAATTCGCGGGGGAGCTGCAATTCGACGACTTCTGCGTAGCCGTCGCTGGAATTCTCGTATTCGGCCACCGTTGGTGGAGTCGGAAATGAAAACCGGATGTCGTAGGCCGCGGTCCGGCCGAAATTGCGGACCACTAGCTCGATCACATGCCAGTCCGCCGCATGCGGTTCCATCAGCATGCCGACGTGGGGCCGAGTCTGCTCGGCGGCCAATCGCCGGTTGCGGCTGATCTGGTGGTTGGTAAACACCAGCGCGACGATGCCGAGCGCGATCGTGGCCCACGCCGCCCATACCAACCAGGTGCTGGACTCCACGTCGGTGACCCCGTGCCAGCTGCCTTGGATCCACCCCATTGAATCCATCCCTTCGCTACATCACAGCGATGTGCACCCGAAATTCTGCTGCTCCGGCTGCGGAATCGCAACGATCAGGCTAATTACTCAAGTGGCCACAAAAATCGACCGAGAGAAACGCCTCGCTCAATCTGTTAACCGCCCATCAACATTCGCCACTGATCAAGATTGGTGGCTCGATACACATAATTGGAACGCTTGACCTCGGCCAGCGACGCGCTCGGGTCGGCGGAATACCAGTGCCCTGGAAAAACCGTCGGGTCGCCTGGCAGCGCGGCCAGCTGCTGCAGACTGCGGTACATCTCGTCGGGGTCACCGCCCGGAAAATCGGTGCGCCCGCAGCCATCCAGGAACAGCGTGTCACCGGCAACCAGCCGACCGTCGAGCAGAAAGCACTGGCTACCCGGCGTATGGCCCGGAGTATGCAACAGCTCGATCTCGATGTCGCCGATGTTGATCCTGTCGCGATGCTCATGCGTGGTCAGGTCGCCGACGGCGATCCCGGTGACTCGGGAAACCCAAAGCGCTTCATGGGTATTGACGTGCACCGGCACACTGGTCCGCTCCAGTAACTCGGCCAGTCCGTTGAGCTCGAAACCCATCATCGACCCGCCCACGTGGTCCGGGTGGTGGTGGGTCACCAGCATGCCGGACAGGCGCATGCCGTCGGCCTCCACCGTGTCGACCAGATCGCCGGCCGCATATGCCGGGTCGACGACGACGCAATCCCCGGTCTGACGGTCGCCGATCAGGTATGCGAAATTGCGCATCTGTACCGCGAACATATCGCCGGCGGCAAAATCGCGGCCGGCGAGCAGTTGGCGGAAATACAGTCGATCCGCTGACGAGTCTGTCACCGCACCAGACTATGACCCGGCCAACAGGCCTGGTATTTCGGGCGCATCGTGGCCTTTCGTAGGGGCTTTTTCGAACGCTTTGGCTGGTGTTCGGTGGGTATTGTTGGCCCATGCTGAAGAAGGTCGAAATGGAGATCGACGACGATCTTGTCCAAGAGGCAATACGTCGCTATCACCTGGCCGACGCCCGCGAGGCCGTCCATCTCGCGCTGCGGACTCTGCTCGACGACACGGCGGACGCACCCGGAGACCACGAGGACATTTACGACGAGTTCAGCGACCTGGGCGCATGGCAACCGCACCGCAACAGCGACGGGGGCTGAACGCTGCGGCGTGGTTTGGTGCCGTCGCGCGTCGCGCTGTACCCTCTTTTTGGCCCGAGGCACGACTGATCGCTACGGGTTCAGGCCCCCTTAGCTCAGTCGGTAGAGCGTTTCCATGGTAAGGAAAAGGTCAACGGTTCGATTCCGTTAGGGGGCTCGGCGGGACGCCGAGCAGGCGGGCGGCGCGTACCAGAGGCGGTGTAGCTCAGTCGGTTAGAGCGAACGACTCATAATCGTTAGGTCGCCGGTTCGAGTCCGGCCATCGCTACAACACAACAATGTGACGTGTGAAAGAGAATTGAAATGGCTTCCAGTACCGACGTTCGGCCAAAGGTCACTTTGGCCTGCGACGTGTGTAAGCACCGCAACTACATCACCAAAAAGAACCGCCGCAACGACCCTGATCGGCTGGAGCTGAAGAAGTTCTGCCCGAACTGCGGCAAGCACCAGGCTCACCGCGAGACGCGCTAACCTCGACCTACGAGTGTTTACTCAGACTGACTAGGTAGGTTTTGAAGCCGTGCCATTGACCGCAGATATCGTCGGGATGCATTACCGCTATCCCGACTATTACGAGGTGGAGCGGGAGAAGATCCGCGAGTACGCGGTGGCCGTACAGAACGGCGATGCCTGGTTCTCGGAGGAGGGAGCCGCCGCCGAGCTCGGCTACAAGGGGCTGCTGGCCCCGTTGACGTTTTGCTGTGTGTTCGGCTACCAGGCTCAGACGGCGTTCTTCAAATACGCCAATGTAGCTGTCCAGGATGCCCAGATCGTCCAGGTTGACCAGGTACTGAAGTACTTTAAGCCGCTCGTGGCAGGCGACCGGCTCTACTGCGACGTGTACGTGGATTCAGTGCGTGTGTCGCACGGTACCCAAATCATCGTGACCAAGAACATCATCACCAACGAGGCGGGCGAAATCGTGCAGGAGACCTATGCGACCCTGGCGGGTCGTGCTGGTGACGATGGAGAGGGATTTTCTGATGCCACTGCGTGAGTTCAGCTCGGTGAAGGTGGGCGACCAGCTTCCGGAGAAGACTTACCCGCTGACCCGCCAGGATCTGGTGAACTACGCGGGTGTTTCGGGCGACTTGAACCCGATCCACTGGGACGACGAGATCGCCAAGGTCGTCGGGCTGGATACCGCGATCGCGCACGGCATGCTGACCATGGGCATTGGCGGCGGTTACGTCACCGCGTGGGTCGGCGATCCCGGCGCGGTCACCGAGTACAACGTGCGATTCACGGCGGTCGTGCCGGTGCCCAACGACGGCAAGGGAGCCGAGCTGGTCTTCACCGGTCGGGTCAAGTCGGTCGATCCGGAGAGCAAGTCGGTGATCATCGCAATCAGCGCCACTACCGGGGGCAAGAAGATCTTCGGACGGGCCATCGCGTCGGCCAAGTTGGCGTAGTCGAATGGCGCTCAAAACCGATATCCGCGGCATGGTGTGGCGGTATCCGGATTACTTCATCGTGGGCCGCGAGCAGCTACGTGAGTTTGCCCGATCCATCAAGAACGAGCACCCGGCCTACTACGAAGAAGCAGCGGCAGCCGAACTCGGCTACGACGCGATCATCGCACCGCTAACCCTCGTCACGATCTTCGCCAAGCACGTGCAGCTGGATTTCTTCCGCCACGTCGACCTGGGCATGGAGAGCTTGGTGATTGTCCAGGTTGAACAGCGGTTCGTCTTCAACAGGCCGATCCTGGCGGGCGACAAGCTGTGGGGGCGGATGGACGTCGTGTCGGTCAGCGAGCGTTTCGGCGCCGATATCGTCCTGACCAAGAACGTCTGCACCGACGACAACGGTGAGGTCGTGATGGAGGCCTACACCACGTTGATGGGGCAATACAACGAGGCTCCGGACGACGGTTCCATACAGCTCAAATGGGATCCCGCATCCGGGCAGGTCATCAGAACGCGTAATTAGTATCTGACTCCCGTGCCGATGTACACTCGGACCTCGGGGTTTTCCCATTACAGCGCGCTGTCCGTAGGTTCGGCGATCACCGAACGGAGAGCGCGCGTGTCATGTAGGCCCCGGTAGGTAAGCGCAGGTTGGCCTGCCAACCGCGAAGGGGCGTAGCTCAACTGGCAGAGCAGCGGTCTCCAAAACCGCAGGTTGCAGGTTCAAGTCCTGTCGCCCCTGCAGAAGGTGAAGCGTGCCATGCTGGACACTAAGGTGCCCGATCAGCGCGGGACGAAGCGTGAGATAGCTAGCGAACAAAGGAGCATGCGGTGAGCGACGAAGGCGACGCTGCCAACGACGCCGCACGCGACGGCGGTGACACCGACGACAGCACGAGCGGTGGTCGAACGGCCGTGGTGACCAAGCCTGCGACGCGTCCGCAACGTCCGACCGGCAAGCGGTCCCGGCAGCGCGTGGCGGATGCCGACGACGTCGACGCAGAGTCCTCGGACGAGGCCGAGGACTCCAAGGAGGACAAGAAAACCCCGGCAGCTAAGAAGGCCGGAGCCGATAAGAAGGCCAAGAAGCCGAAGAAGCCCGGGGACCGTACGGCTAACCCGTTCGTTTTCGTCTACAACTACCTCAAGCAGGTCGTTGCCGAGATGCGGAAGGTGATCTGGCCGAACCGCAAGCAGATGCTCACGTACACATCCGTGGTGCTGGTGTTCCTGGCGTTCATGGTCGCACTGGTAGGTCTCGCTGATTTGGGCCTGACAAAGCTCGTGCTGTTGGTGTTCGGCTGAGCTTTTCGACAGTGATAGAGAGGACTGACAAACCGTGACTACCTTCGACGGTGACACGTCCGCGGGCGAAGCGGTCGACGTAGACGCGCCCGCCGAGGTCGTCGAGGCCCCTGAGTCCGCGGGGACCCCCGAGACGCCCGAGGCGGCCGCTGACGCGGAATCGGCCGCTGACGCGGGATCGGCCGAGGAGGCCGACCCTGCCGCCGCGCTCAAGGCCGACCTGCGCAGCAAGCCCGGCGACTGGTACGTCATCCACTCCTACGCGGGATACGAGAACAAGGTGAAAGCCAACCTCGAAACCCGTGTGCAGAACCTGGACGTCGGCGACTACATCTTCCAGGTCGAGGTGCCCACCGAAGAGGTCACCGAGATCAAGAACGGCCAGCGCAAGCAGGTCAACCGCAAGGTCCTGCCCGGCTACATCCTGGTGCGCATGGACCTCACCGACGACTCCTGGTCCGCGGTGCGCAACACCCCCGGCGTGACCGGATTCGTCGGCGCGACCTCCCGTCCGTCGGCGCTGCGGCTCGACGACGTGGTGAAGTTCCTGCTGCCGCCCGCGGCGACGAAGAAGGCCGTCAAGGGCGCTGCCACCACCGCTGCCGCCGCCGAGACGGGTGGCTTGGAACGTCCTGTCATCGATGTCGAGTACGAGGTCGGCGAATCGGTGACGGTCATGGACGGCCCCTTTGCCACGCTGCCGGCCACGATCAACGAGATCAACGCCGAACAGCAGAAGCTCAAGGTGCTGGTGTCGATCTTCGGCCGCGAAACACCCGTGGAACTCACCTTTACCCAAGTCTCTAAGATCTAGCCGGCCGTCCCGCTCGCGGGAACGGCTGGATGCATAAACCCAGGAAGGAACGTCAAAATCTCATGGCCCCGAAGAAGAAAGTCGTTGGGCTGATCAAGCTGCAGATCCAGGCCGGGCAGGCCAACCCCGCCCCGCCGGTGGGGCCCGCGCTCGGCCAGCACGGCGTCAACATCATGGAGTTCTGCAAGGCGTACAACGCCGCAACGGAAAACCAGCGTGGCAACGTCATCCCGGTGGAGATCACGGTCTACGAGGACCGCAGCTTCACCTTCGCGCTCAAGACGCCGCCCGCCGCCAAGCTGCTACTAAAGGCCGCCGGCGTGGGCAAGGGCTCGGCTGAACCGCACAAGACCAAGGTCGCCAAGGTCAGCTGGGATCAGGTGCGCGACATTGCCGAGACCAAGAAGGCCGATCTCAACGCCAACGACATCGACGCCGCTGCCAAAATCATCGCCGGCACCGCCCGGTCGATGGGGATCACCGTCGAGTAATCCTCAGCACCACCACCGTGGGAGGGCCAGCTTCGGCCCGAATTAACCACGACCCAACACCAGATTGGATAGATCAATGAGCAAGAACAGCAAGGCCTACCGCGCCGCCTCCGAGAGGATCGATCGCGACAACCTGTACACCCCGCTAGAGGCTGCCAAGCTGGCCAAGGAGACATCCTCGTCGAAGCAGGACGCGACTGTCGAGGTGGCGATCCGGCTCGGTGTCGACCCGCGTAAGGCCGACCAGATGGTCCGCGGCACGGTCAACCTGCCGCACGGCACCGGCAAGACCGCCCGCGTCGCCGTGTTCGCCGTGGGCGACAAGGCCGAGCAGGCCCAGGCCGCCGGCGCCGACATCGTCGGCAGCGACGACCTGATCGAGAAGATCCAGGGCGGCTGGCTGGAATTCGACGCCGCGATCGCGACCCCCGACCAGATGGCCAAGGTCGGTCGCATCGCACGTGTGCTGGGTCCGCGCGGCCTGATGCCGAACCCCAAGACCGGCACCGTGACGCCCGACGTCGCCAAGGCCGTCACCGACATCAAGGGCGGCAAGATCAACTTCCGCATCGACAAGCAGGCGAACCTGCACTTCGTGATCGGCAAGGTATCTTTCGACGAGAAGAACCTCGCGGAGAACTACGGTGCCGCGATCGACGAGGTGCTGCGGCTCAAGCCGTCGTCGTCCAAGGGGCGCTACCTGAAGAAGATCACCGTGTCGACGACGACCGGCCCGGGCATTCCGGTGGACCCGTCGGTCACCCGCAACTTCTCCGAGGGCTAAACCTACCCACCACACTCGGCGATACGCCGCCGCAAAAAGTCGCGCCCCGGCTCAGAACCGTTCGAGTGCAACGCCGTTCGATACCAGGCGAGAGCTTCGGTGGGCCTTCCCGCGCGCCGCAGCAGATCGGCCCTTACCGTCGCGACCAGATTCGACCGCGTCAGCCGGGGATCGCGCGCCACTTCGTCCAGTGCGCTCAGACCGGCGGCGGGGCCGTCGCGGAAGCCCACCGCCAGCGCGCGGTTCGCGCCCGCCACCGGCGAGCCCGTCAACGCCAAGAGCCGGTCATAGGCCGTGCAGATGGTGGTCCAATCGGTGTCCGCCCAGGACGTGGCCGTCGCGTGTAGGGCGGCGATCACGGCCTGGGGCAGGTAGGGGCCCGTCGACCCCTCGGCCCGCCGCAACCGGTCCAACCCGCGCGCAATGCGGCCGCGGTCCCACTCGCGGCGGTCCTGGTCTTCCAGGGGTACCAGCATCCCGACATCATCGACCCGGGTTGCGCGGCGCGAGTCGTGCAGCAGCGGCAAGGCGGCCAGGGCGTGTGCCTCGCGCTCGTCCGGCATCAACGCGCATAGCTCGCCGGCCAGCCGAACGCCCTCGTCGCATAGTTCGTCGCGAATCGCCGAGGGGCCCGCGGTGGACCAGTACCCCTCGGTGAACATCGAGTAGATGCAGCCCAGCACGTGTGGTGTCCGCTCTCCCAACAGCTCCGCGGGCGGCACCCGCAGCGGAATGTTGGCGTGGCGAATCTTGTTCTTGGCGCGCGTGATTCGCTGACCACTGGCGGTGTCCGTCTGCAGCAATGCCCGGGCGATCTCGGCGACGGTCAACCCGGACACCAGCCGCAGCGTGAGCGCCAATTGTGACTGTCGGTCCAGCGCCGGATGAGCACAGGTAAACATCATCCGCAGTTCGTCGTCGCGAACCGGATGTGGATCGGTCCGGTCGGTGCGTGCTCTGATGTCGTCCACGTAGCTTCTCCAAGCGGCCAATTCCTTTCCGGGACGGACAGATTCGCGGCGCAGCCGATCCCGGGCGCGGTTGCGGGCGACAGTGACCAGCCACCCGCCGGGGTTATCGGGCATACCGTCGTCGGGCCAGCTGCGCAGCGCCTCGGCGCAGGCCTCCTGGACGGCGTCCTCGGCGACGGCGAGGTCGCCCGACCACCGCGCGAGCGCGGCGACGGCGGGCCCCCATTCGCGCCGGAAGACGCCGTCCAGGTTGGTCATTGCGGGCGGTTAGAGTGCCGAGACGCCAGCCAATTGCCGCAGCTGCACCGTCGAAGCGGGGATCATCGATGCGATCTTGACGGCCTCGTCGCGATCCGCCGCGCCAATCAGGTAGATCCCGGTGGCGATTTCGGCGCCTTCCACATACGGCCCATCGGTGATCAGGACCTCGCCATCGCGCACCCGCACGGTCGTCGCGGTGGACCGATCGTGCAGCGCGGCGCCGCCGATCACATGATCGCCCGCGGCCGCGTGCAGATCCGCGTGCTTTGCCGCCACTGCTTCCCATTCCGGTGTGCCGGGCGTATGTGCGGTTGCCGGCGGTTCCAGCAGCAGCGCGAGCCAGTCGTTGCCGGTCAGCTCGCGGGACGGCTCAATCGAGTGGACCTCCGGCCACAACTCCACGGCACCGTATGTGGCGATCGGAATATCGCGGGCCAGTGCCAGCGCCTCGTCCAGGTTTTCCGCCTCGAACACGTAGTAGCCGCACGCCACCTCGGCGGCCTCGGCGAAGGGGCCGTCGGTGACCATCGGCGCATCTGGGCCGCCGGTGATAACCACCGCAGCGGCAGCGGGTGTCAGCGCGTCTCCGGCTTTGATCGCCGGACCGGCCTTGGTGTGGAAGTTCACCCATGCTTGCATCGCGGCGGCGGGGTCGTCGGGTGTGCGGTCTTGTTCCTTGCTGATCAACAGCGCGAAATACTGCATGTTCGTCACCTCCGGTAGCGAGCGAAGCCTCGTGCTCCACTCTCTACCTATCCGACGAACGACGCAGCCCTAATCCGACAGCTGCGGTGATATGGGGCCCAATTAGTTCGAGGCGCCCGGCTTGAGGTAGGTCACCAGGCTGCAGTCGAGAATCTCGTAATCGAAATAGTGCTCGCAGCCGCGCAGGTACTTCATGTAGCGGTCGTAGACCTCTTCGGACGTGACCTCGATGGCCTTGTCCCGGTTGGACTCCAGCGTGTCACCCCAGATATGCAGCGTCTTGACATAGTGCGGCTGCAGCGAGAGTGGTTCGGGGACAACAAATCCCGCTTTTTCGCCGTGTTCGACCATCATCTCGGTGGTCGGCAGACGGCCGCCCGGGAAGATCTCGGTGACGATGAACTTGATGAAGCGCACCGTTTCGAAGGTCAGCTTCTTGCCGCGGGCATTCATGTTGTAGGGGTGGTAGCTGACGCTGCTTTGGACGGTCATCCGGCCGTCGTCGGGCATGACGTTGAAACACCGCTTGAAGAAATCGTCGTAGTTCTCGTGTCCGAAGTGCTCGAACGCCTCGACCGACACGATCCGGTCGACCGGCTCGGTGAAGTCCTCCCAGTTCTGCAGCCGCACCTCACGCGAGCGGTTGGTGTCGATTCCGGCCAGCACCTGCTCGGCACGGGCGTGCTGATTCTTGGAAAGCGTCAGCCCGATCACATTGACGTCGTACTTCTCGATCGCGCGGCGGATGGTGGTGCCCCACCCGCAGCCGATGTCCAGCAGGGTCATGCCCGGCCTGAGATCCAGTTTGTCCAGGTTGAGGTCGATCTTGGCGTATTGGGCCTCTTCGAGGCTCAGGTCGGGGGGCTCGAAGTAGGCGCAGCTGTAGGTTCGGGTGGGGTCCTGGAATAAGGCGAAGAAATCGTCGGAGACGTCGTAGTGCGCCTGGATGTCTTCGGAGCGCGTCCGGATCTTCGTCGCACTAGTCGGTTGCTCAGCCATTGTCGTTTAGTTCTCCTGAATTCACTACTTCAAACCCATCGCCCACCGTCACCCGATTGACCAGCAACGATACTCACCCTTAATCGGACCGCTTAACCGCCGGCATTGCTGCGCGCCCGGCGCCCCCGTTGCCCCACACGAGTCTACTTTTCCAGCGTGAACTGGTTGCAGTCGATGTAGCCCACCCGGAATGCATTGGCGCAGCCGGTCAGGAACTTCATGTACCGCTCGTACATCTCCTCGGACTGCATCTCGACGGCCTGGTCCTTGTGCGCCTGCAAGGCCTGCGCCCACAGGTCGAGGGTCTGGGCAAAGTCCGACTGCAGCGAATGCCGGCGGGTCACATTGAAACCCACCTTGGCGCAGTGGTCCTGGACCTTCTCGATCGACGGCAGCCGGCCCCCCGGGAAGATGTCGTTCAGGATGAACCGGATGAACTTCGCCATCTCGATGGTCACCGGGATGCCGCGCTCCATCATCTGCTTTGGATGCAGCGCCGTGATCGAGTGCAGCAGCATCACCCCGTCTGCCGGCATGGAGTTGTAGGCGAATTTGAAGAAGTCGTCGTAGCGTTCGAAACCAAAGTGCTCGAGCGCCTCGATGATGACGATACGGTCGACGGGCTCGGTGAACTCTGCCCAGTCGCTCAGCAGCACCCGACGCGAGCGGCTCGAGTCGACGGTGCCGAGCACCTGCTTGCAGTAGGCGTACTGGTTCCTGGACAGGGTCACCCCGACGACGTTGACGTCATATTTCTCGATCGCACGCTTCATCACCGAACCCCAGCCGCAACCGATGTCGAGCAGGGTCATGCCCGGCTCCAGTCCGAGCTTGTCCAGCGTCATATCCAGCTTGGCGAGCTGCGCCTCCTGCAGCGACATGCCCTCGCGGGGAAAGTATGCGCAGCTGTAGGTGCGGGTCGGATCCTGGAACAGCGCGAAGAATTCGTTGGAAATGTCGTAGTGCGCTCGGACATCGGCCGCGTTGGACCGCGTCCGGGTGGCGCTTGCTGAGCTACTTGTCATATGTCCTCCCCGATGGACAGGCACCTCGGCGAGGAGGCTATGCCGGGGACCCTACACGTAGCCAGGCGCATCTCTGGCATTTGAGGTGTGATGCCACTGGATTTCTCGATGGCAGGTCCGCCACCCCTCAGTGTGACGACGTGATCGTTACTTCTCCAGGGTGAATTGGTTGACGTCGATGTAGCCGACCCGGAACGCGTCGGCGCAGCCGGTCAGGTACTTGATGTAACGCTCGTACACCTCTTCGGACTGGATCTCGATGGCCTCGTCCTTGTGCGATTCAAGGGCGGCGGCCCAGAAATCGAGTGTCCTGGCGTAGTGCGGCTGCAGCGATTGGCGGCGGGTCAACCGGAAACCGTGCTTCGACGAGTGGTCCTGGACCTTCTCGATGGAGGGTAGCCGGCCGCCCGGGAAGATCTCGGTGACGATGAACTTGATGAAGCGGGCCATGTCGAACGTGAGCGGGATGCCGCGTTCGGTGCACTGCTCTGGCTTTAGACCGGTGATGGTGTGCAGCAGCATCACGCCGTCGTCGGGCAGTACGCCGCGGGCCATCGTGAAGAAGTCGTCGTAGCGGTCGTGGCCGAAGTGCTCGAACGCGCCGATCGACACAATGCGGTCGACGGGCTCGTCGAACTGTTCCCATCCTTCCAGCAGCACCCGTCTGGTTCGCGGAGTGTCCATTTCGTCGAAGGACTTCTGCACATGGGCGGCTTGGTTTTTGGACAGCGTCAGGCCGACGACGTTGACGTCGTGCTTCTCGACCGCGCGGCGCATGGTGGCGCCCCAGCCGCAGCCGACGTCGAGCAGCGTCATGCCGGGCTGCAGTCCCAGCTTGCCGAGCGCCAAGTCGATCTTCGCGATCTGCGCCTCTTCCAGCGTCATGTCGTCGCGCTCGAAGTACGCACAGCTGTAGGTCTGGGTGGGATCCAGGAACAGCCGGAAGAAGTCGTCGGACAAGTCGTAGTGAGCCTGCACATCGGCGAAGTGCGGGGTCAGTTTTCGAGCCATGACAGTGAGCCTTCCTGACGAAACGCACCTAAAGATACCGTGTGCAAGCGTCAGGGCCAGCTATTCGATCCCGCAGCTCAAGGCTGCCGATTTACTTAGCCAAGGTGAATTGGTTGACGTCGACGTAGCCTTGCCGGAATTTGTCGGCGCAGCCGGTCAGGTATTTCATGTAGCGCTCATAGACCTCTTCGGACTGGATCTCGATGGCCTCGTCCTTGCGTGCCTGCAGCGCCTGCGCCCACAGGTCGAGGGTCCTGGCGTAGTGCGGCTGCAACGACTGGCGGCGAGTCAGCCTGAAACCGGCTTGGCTCGAATGGTCTTCCACCATCGGGATTTTCGGCAACCGGCCGCCCGGGAAGATCTCCCGCTGAATGAAGATGATGAAGCGCAGCAGGTCGATGGAGATGGGTAGACCCTGGTCGACGATTTCCTGTTTCGTGAAATCGGTGATCGTATGCAGCAGCATCACGCCGTCGCCGGGCATCACGTGGTAGGCCATTTTGAAGAAGTCGCTGTAGCGATCGTGGCCGAAATGCTCGAATGCGCCGACCGACACGATGCGGTCGACGGGTTCGTCGAACTCCTCCCAGCCGGCCAGCATCACGCGCGTGCTCCGTGGGGTATCCATTTCGTCGAACGACTTCTGCACGTGGGCGGCCTGGTTTTTGGACAGCGTCAGGCCGACGACGTTGACGTCGTACTTTTCGACCGCGCGGCGCATCGTGGCGCCCCAGCCGCAGCCGACGTCGAGCAGCGTCATGCCGGGCCGCAGACCCAACTTGCCCAGCGACAAGTCGATCTTGGCGATCTGCGCCTCTTCCAGCGTCATATCGTCGCGCTCGAAGTACGCACAGCTGTAGGTCTGGCTGGGATCCAGGAACAGTCGGTAGAAGTCATCCGACAGGTCATAGTGCGCCTGCACGTCTTCAAAGTGTGGTGCCAGTTTTTGAGTCATCAGTGTTACGTCCTCCCCGTAAAGCCCACCGAAAATCCCCCGAGCCGAGTGGGTGGAATTTTATTACTCAGCCTCTGCCCGGTTTGACGAACGGTGAAACCTCGCAGTTCAACGCGAATGTCACGTCGGGCGTGTCGCGGGCGGCAACGCCCTATTTGGTGAGGGTGAACTGGCCGACGTTGGAAATGCCTTTGCGGAAGAGGCCCGAGCAGCCGGTGAGGTAGCGCATAAACCGGTCGTAAACCTCTTCGGACTGGACTGCGATGGCGCGTTCGCGATTGGCCTCCAGATTGGCCGCCCACATGTCCAGAGTCCGCGCGTAATGCGGTTGCAGATATTGGGTCTGCTCGAGCGAGAAACCGCTGGCTCGTGAAAGGTCGACGATGTCGGGTTCGCCGCACATCTGCCCGCCGGGGAAAATCTCCTTGCCGAGGAAGTGCAGGAACCGCAGATCATTCATCGTGATC
Organism: Mycobacterium montefiorense; assembly: GCF_003112775.1. Lineage (GTDB taxonomy): Bacteria > Actinomycetota > Actinomycetes > Mycobacteriales > Mycobacteriaceae > Mycobacterium > Mycobacterium montefiorense. The sequence goes on from NZ_BFCH01000036.1 coordinate 343,919, forward strand.
GGGATGCCGTGCTCTTTCCAGTACGACTGGGGATGCGTGAAGATGCTGTGCATCAGCATCCGGCTGCCGTCGGGGAGCGTCTCATAAGCCCAGTCCCAGAACGCGGGCCAACGCTCCTTTTTGAATGCGTCGAACGCCTCGAAGCTGATGATCCGATCGACGTGGTCGTCGAACTCTTCCCAGCCCTGCAGACGGGCTTCGGTCCGCCTCGTAGTCGGGACCGCAGCCAGCCTTTCTTTGGTGCGCGCGTAGTGATTTCGGCTGAGCGTGATGCCGATGACATTCACGTCGTATTTCTCAGCCGCTCGAACGACGGCTCCGCCCCAGCCGCATCCGACGTCGAGCAGCGTCATTCCCGGCTCGAGGTTCAGCTTGTCCAGCCCGAGGTCCAGCTTCGCCAGCTGCGCCTCTTCCAGCGTCATGTCATCGTTCTTGAAGTACGCGCAGGTATAGACCATGTTGGGGTCTAAGAACAGCGCGAAGAAGTCATCCGAAATGTCGTAAGTAGCTTGCGACTCTTCGTAATACGGCTTCAGTTTCGCCACCATCACGTCCCCTTCGGTGTTAACGCTACAACGCTGTGAGACCCCGCGGGAAAATCACCACGAACTATGAACGCCGAAGCCGCCTGCTCGACTCTGACTCAGCTGGCCTCGGCGAAATTGCCAGTCAAAACACCGATCACCGGATCCCACAGCTGCTGTGGCAGATCATGTCCCATTCCCTCGAATAACACCAATCGGGCTCCAGCTATTGCCCTCGCGATCGCCCGTCCGCCGAAAGGCCGCATGAGTTTGTCGGACCGACCGTGGATGACAACTGTCGGTGCCACGATGCGGCGGTCGTGGTGGGCCAGGCTCCCGCTTCCCAGAATTGCGCTGAATTGCCCGACGACGCCTTGCGGGTAGTAGTTGCGGTCGTATCCCTCGGCGGCCTCGGCGCGAACCTGCTCGTCGGGTATCCGGTAGCGCGGGCTGCCGATGATCCTGCTCACCCGGACCGCGTAGTCCAGGATCACGTCGCGGGGTGAGCTCGGCGGCGGGCCTTTGAGGAGCGCCAGCAGTGCGCGTGGTGCCGGCGGCGGCAGGAATGCCGAGTTATTGCTGGAGAAGATGACCCCGAGGGTTCGGGTCCGCTCGGCGAACTGCGCGGCGAAGACCTGGGCGATCATCCCGCCCATCGACGCCCCGACGATGTGGGCAGCCTCGACGCCCAGATGATCAAGCACGGCTGCGGCGTCGTCGGCCATGTCCTCGAGCGTGTAAGTCGCCTTGCTGGGCAGACCCACAAAGGAGCGGGCCAATCGCGTGACCAGTGGCTGTCCGACGCTGCGGCGCTCGGTTTTGCCGGACAGGCCGACATCGCGGTTGTCGTAACGGATTACCCGCAGGCCCTGGCTGACCAGCCTCTCGCAGAACTCGGTCCGCCACAGCAGCAGCTGCGCGCCGAGCCCCATGATCAGCAGCACGGGCGGGTCGTCGATATCGCCCATGTCCTCGTAGTAGAGCTTCAGGTCGCCCGAGGCGGCGCTGCCGCTGCGAATTTCCATCAGACCTCGACGTCTGACTGATGCTCGCGGCTGACCTCGACCATGAAGTTGGCGAAGTATCCCGTCAGCTGAGGGTCGGACATCATCTGCCATTTCGGTGCCAGCAGCTTCATGTATCGCTCGACGTAGAGGAACTGCTTGCCGATCAACACCAACTCGCGGGGCAGCTTGACGTCGTAGGCGTCGGCCAGTGTCGACAGTTGCCGCCCGATGTCGGCATAGGACATGTCGCCCAGCGTCTGCATGGTCAGCGGGGTGGCGAACTTCTCCAAATCCTTGGCAGCCACGGCTTCGGGCTTCATCGTGCCGACGGCCCCCATCAGCACGACGATCTTGCCCGCCGCGGCGTGGTCCTTCTTGACCAGCAGGGCGTACACCAATTCGCGCAGCAGCCAACGGGTGCGCGGGTCGATGCGGCCCATGATCCCGAAGTCGAAGAACACGATGCGGCCCTGGTCGTCGACGTAGAGGTTTCCGGCGTGCAGGTCGCCGTGGAACAGCCCGTGCCGCAGCCCGCCTTCGAAAAGCGAGAACAGCAGCGCCTTCACCAGCTCGGTGCCGTCGAACCCGGCCTTGCGGATGGCGGCGACGTCGTCGATGCGGATGCCCTGCACCCGCTCCATCGTCAGCACCCGGTCGCTGGTGAATTCCCAGTGCACGGTCGGCACCCGGATGTTGCGGCCCAGCGGCGACACGTGCAGGTGCGAGACCCACGCCTCCATCGACTGCGCCTCGAGGCGGAAATTCAGCTCCTCGGCCAGGTTGGCGGAGAAGTCGGCGACCACGTCCTGTGCCGAGAGCCGGCGGCCCAGCTTGGCCAGCTCGACGGCTTGGGCGAAGCGCTTGAGGATCTGTAGGTCGGCGGCGACGCGGCGGCGGATGCCGGGGCGCTGGATCTTGACGACGACCTCCTCGCCGCTGTGCAGCGTGGCGTAGTGCACCTGGGCGATGGAGGCCGACGCGAACGGGGTTTCGTCCCACTTGGCGAACAGGTCGGCCGGGTCGGCGCCGAGCTCGTCGACGAACAGCCTGTGCACTTCGCCGGAGTCGGCCGGCGGCACCCGGTCGAGCAGGCCACGGAATTCGCGCGACAGCGATTCGCCGAACGCGCCCGGGCTGGACGCGATGATCTGCCCGAACTTCACATACGTCGGTCCGAGGTCGGCGAAGGTCTGGGGGAGCTGTTTGATCACCTTTTGCTGCCACGGCCCTTTGCCTGACAGCTTGGCGACGACGCGGCCGGCGGAGCGGGTGAGCTGCCAACCAGTAACTGCGACTCGGGCCGCTTCGACCGGCAACGGCACCCGGTCCAGCTTGGCCAAGTCTCGGTGTTTGGTAGAACTCATCCCAGCAGTCTGCCAAACCGGGGTAAGCAAGAACCAATTCTTCTGCGCGTGCCTGCAGCGGGAGGCTGTGGATGGGCATCCAGCTGGTGGTTGCAATGGCCGCTGCCGCGAACGAGAGGGCTGACGGGCTTAGGCCTGAAACCCGTGCCAGTGCATCACGTGTTTGATCCGGGTGTAGTCCTCTAGGCCGTACATTGAGAGGTCTTTGCCGTAGCCGGAGTGTTTGAACCCGCCGTGCGGCATCTCGGCTGCCAGCGGAATATGGGTATTGATCCAAACACAGCCAAAATCCAGCTGGGCGGCCACGCGCGCGGCGGTGTCAACGTTTTTCGTCCACACCGAGGACGCCAAGCCGTATTCGGAGCCATTGGCCAACTCAAGCGCCTGGTTTTCATCGCTGAATCGCTGGGCGGTCACGACGGGTCCGAAAATCTCGGTCTGGACCAACTCGTCGTCCTGGCGTAGGTCAGCGATCAGGGTGGGCTCGTAAAAGAAGCCAGGGCAGTCTTTCCGCTCGCCACCGGCAAGAATTCGAGCATGTGCAGGCGTGCGGGACACCAGCTCGCAGATGCGGCGCATTTGGTCGGCGTTGTTGATCGGCCCGAACAAGATGTCCTCATCCGTCGGGTCATAGCCGGTGTTGGTGGTGGCGACCGATTCGACCATCGCGGACAGGAACTCGTCATAGATGTCGTCGTGGATGATGATCCGGGTGGCCGCGGTACAGTCTTGACCGGCGTTGAAATAGCCTGCGGCCGTGAGCCCCTCGACCGCGGCACCGATGTCGGCATCATTGAAGATAATCACCGGAGCTTTGCCGCCGAGTTCCAGGTGAGCACGCTTGAGGTCATTGGCCGCGCTGGCTGCCACGGCCATGCCGGCTCGGGTGGATCCGGTGATCGACACCATCCGCGGCACCGGATGCGCGACGAGCGCGGCACCCGTTTCACGACCGCCGCATACCAAATTGCACACCCCGGGTGGGAAGATCTCCTGCATCTTCTCCACCATCCAGTAAGACGATGCCGGCGTGGTTTCGGATGGCTTGAGCACCACGGTGCAGCCAGCGGCTAACGCCGGAGCGAACTTCCATGCCGCCATCATCATCGGGTAGTTCCACGGCGCTACCTGCGCGACCGGGCCGACCGGCTCACGACGGATCGACGAGGTATGCCCGCGCAAGTATTCGCCTTGTGAGCGACCTTCGAGTACTCGCCCTGCACCGGCAAAGAATCGGATCTGGTCGACCATCGGGGGAATCTCCTCCGACATGGTTAACGAGATCGGCTTGCCCGTGTTCTCGCTCTCGATCGCGACGAGCTCACCGGCGTTGTCCTCGATGACATCTGCGAGTTCCAGCAGCGCGCGCTGGCGTTCACTGGGGGTGGACCAGCGCCACGATTCGAATGCCGTCGCTGCCGCCTTAAACGCCTCATCTACGTCCCTGGCAGAGGAGTTCGGCGCCGATGCATATACCTCCCCCGTCGACGGGTTGACGAGATCCATCGCGTGGCCGTCGGCCGCTGCCTGGACTTGCCCTCCGATGATGTTGTAGAAGGACTTCTTTTCCGGTAACACGATCACCTCTTGGAGTTGTTTGTTCTCAACGTTGGGTATCCGGGCCGGCGCCCGCGTGACTTGCGGGGACGCGGAGGGTCATCGCAGGACACGGCTGGCCTGAGCCGTGGAAGTGGCCGCGGCCGAAAAAAATTTGGGCCGCAATATCCGCATCACAATCATCAAAACGAAACCGAGCAACAAAATGCCAAAACCCAGATAGAAGACCAACCCGATGCCCCCGATGGAGGCGCCGCTGCCATGGCTGGGGTTCATGCTCTCGCCTTCCGAGATCACGAAGACGAGCGCCAGCATGACTCCGCCCAGCAGTGGAAAGAGAAACTTGAACAGCGCGTTGCGGATGCTGTGGAAGAGCACCTTGCGGAAATACCATACGCATGCGAACGCGGTGATTCCGTAGTACCAGCACACCAGAATGCCAAGTGCTGCAACAGTATCCAGCAAGACTCTATCGGACAGCAATCTTACGATGACATAGAAGGCACTAGTGATGAGGCCAGCCGCGACAGTGCTGAAGACCGGCACCCGGAAGCGCGGGCTCATCCGTGCGAAGCGTTTGGGAAAGGCCTCGCTGGCACCCATCGCAAGCATGCATCGCGCCGCAGGCAGGATCGTGGTCTGTACGCTGGCTACCGCCGATGCAAGGATCGCCAAGAACAGTAGCTGGCTACCCCAGCTGCCGAGCACCGGTTGTGCCAGAGCGCCAAATGCGTTGTCCGAGTTGGCTGGATTTCCCAGACCCAACCCCTTGGTGCCGACGCCGGCGTACATCATCACTGCCACACTCACCAGCAAGTAGGTAAGCAGAACCGTGACGACGCACAGCATTCCGGCGCGGCCCGGCACTTTTTCGGGATCTTTGCATTCTTCCCCCAGGGTGAGGCAAGTGTCCCAGCCCCAGAAGGCGAACACCGAACCGGTGACACCAATGACGAACGCGCCCACGGTAATACCGGTGAAGGGGTTGAACCAGTCGAGGCTGAAGCTGAGGTCGGTCGGCCCGTAGCCCTGATCAGGACTAACGCTCACGATGGCCGCGATCGCGAAGCCCACCAGTACCACTATCTGGAAGCACACCAGGGCCCGCTGGAGTCGTGCGCTAGTTTCAATGCCGCGACTTGAAATCCAGGTTGCCACGACGATAAACGCCAGCGTAGTGACAATGTCGATCCATTTGTTCGCAGCCAGATCGGCGATTCCAGGATCATGAAACAGGCCTGCGAGGAACAAGTAGAAGAACTGAACCGCTACGGCGGCTGTGTTCGATAGGACGATAATCGTCGCGATCACCATCCCCCAACCGCACATCCATCCCACGTAGGGCCCAAATGCCTTGGTGGACCATGTAAACGATGCTCCGCAGTCAGGAGAATCAGAGTTAAGTTCGCGGTAGGCGAAGGCGGTCAGGAGCATCGGGATAAAGCCGCCGATAAATACCGCTGGCATTTTGAGTCCGACAGCGGCGACGATAAGGCCAATGCTTGCCGTCAGCGTGTAACCTGGTGCGACGCAGGAGATGCCGAGTATGGCACCAGAGAACGTGCCCACCATCCCGGCGGCTAGACCTTTGTCAACCGTTCCGCCGCCCTCGGGACCGTGGCCATTGCTAAGTGGCGCACTTGACGTTGAAATCGCTAATTGGCCGAGCTCCGATTCGGTGTCGGTCATGACGGGCCGTTCACCCGCGGTGTATCGGTACTTGGCAGGGACAATCGCCTGCATCGAGGTGCGCGGCCAGTCGGGTTGAGACCGCTCGTTCGGGAGGCACCCCGCTGGAGCGCTTGCACCACAACGACAATTTGCCAAGGTTGTCCAGATCCATTTGCAGGAGCCCCTTCGATCATGCTGCCTGGATAAAAACACCGATAGCCGAGGTGTTCGCGATCAACGACTGTCACGTCGCGCGGCACCGTATGCCGACGCGCGCGCCGTACATCAGGTAGAGCAGCGGTGCCCACCGACAGCCATTCTCTGGCTGGCACGTCTTCCACTGCTCCGCCGGTGACTGTTGATCAATCCCCTGCCAACGACACAGTTGGTGTCATGGAGCGAACATAGCCGACCGCCATGCGTGTGGCTACTGATTCCATGTAAAATCCGTGTTTATCCGATTGATTTCGTGTTTCAGTTGCATCTTTGACATGGATTCAGTACATAATGTCTCCTATGGGCAATTCCGTCGTTCCCGCCGGCGAGGAGCCGGCGCCGCGTTGCGCTCCCGGTGCGCTGAACCAGGGCGCGGCGATGCTCGATGAGTTGTCCAAAACGATCATCGAGATCCTGCAGGAAGATGGCCGGTCTTCTTACGCGAAGATTGCCAAGACCGTTGGGTTGTCGGAGGCAGCGGTCCGTCAGCGCGTACAACGGCTGATTGACTCCCGGGTGGTTCAGATCGTGGCCGTCACTGACCCAATGCAGCTCGGATTCGCCCGCCAGGCAATGATCGGTATCCGCTGTGCCGGCGACACCAACAAGCTCGCCGCTCAACTGGCGGCTATCGACTCGATCGATTACGTGGTGCTGACTGCAGGGTCTTTCGACCTGATCGTCGAGGTGGTCTGCAAAGACGACGGGGACCTGCTCGACCTACTCAACAGCAAGATCAGGGCGCTGGCCGGAGTCATCTCCACCGAGACATTCGTCTACCTGAAACTCGTTAAGCAACAATATAACTGGGGGACCCAATGACAGAAGTTTCCACCAAGGGCGCAAACCATCTGTGGGGCCACTTCGCCCGTCACGGCGCCGGCATCACACCTCCGATCATTACCCGGGGCGAGGGCGTAACCATCTGGGATGATCGGGGCAAGAGCTACCTCGACGGGTTGTCGGGATTGTTTGTTGTGCAGGCCGGACACGGCCGTCGCGAACTCGCCGAGGCCGCCACGCGGCAGGCGGAGACACTTGCTTTCTTCCCGCTGTGGTCGTATGCCACTCCGACCGCGGTCGAGCTGGCCGAACGTCTGGCGCACTATGCACCCGGCGACGACAACCGAGTGTTCTTCACCACCGGCGGCAGTGAGGCAGTCGAGTCGGCCTGGAAACTTGCAAAGCAGTACTTCAAGCTGACCGGTAAACCCGGTAAGTACAAGGCGATTTCGCGATCAGTCGCCTACCACGGGACACCCCATGGCGCGCTAGCCATCACCGGCGTGCCCGCGTTTCAGGCGCCGTTTGCACCGATCACCCCCGGCGGCGTGCGAGTCCCGAATACAAACTTTTATCGGGCGCCCGCGCGGTTTGACAACGATCTGAAGGCGTTCGGGCTGTGGGCGGCCAACCGGATTGCCGAGGCCATTGAGTTCGAAGGGCCCGATTCGGTAGCGGCGGTGTTTTTGGAGCCCGTGCAAAACGCGGGCGGATGCTTCCCGCCGCCGCCAGGCTATTTCGAGCGGGTACGTGAAATCTGTGATGAGTACGATGTGCTGCTCGTTTCCGACGAGGTGATCTGTGCGTTTGGTCGGGTAGGAGCGATGTTCGCGTGCGACGAGTTTGGCTACGAGCCCGACATCATCACCTGCGCCAAAGGCTTGACGTCGGGCTACTCCCCGCTTGGGGCGATGATCGCCACGGGCAAGCTATTCGAGCCCTTTAATGACGGTAAGACGACGTTTTCGCACGGCTACACCTTCGGTGGGCATCCAGTGTCGTGTGCGGTGGCGCTGGCCAACCTCGACATCTTCGAGCGTGAGGACCTCAACGATCACGTGAGAAGGACGGCGCCCGCCTTCCGCGCCACCCTAGAAGGTTTGCTTGACCTGCCAATCGTTGGCGATGTACGCGGCGAGGGATTCTTCTACGGCATCGAGCTGGTCAAGGACAAGGCCACCAAAGAAACCTTCAATGCCGACGAGAGCGAGCGGCTGCTACGCGGCTTCTTGTCGGGGGCGCTACTCGAGGCTGGACTGTATTGCCGCGCCGACGATCGTGGCGATCCGGTGGTCCAATTGGCGCCCCCGCTGATCAGCGGCCAAAAGGAATTCGACCAGATCACGCAGATTCTGCGCAGTGTCCTCGCGGAAGCCTGGTGTCGGCTGTAGCCATTGCCTGACGTTGCGAGGCGCCGCTGCGCGAGCTGAGCGACATCGTGCGCAAAGTTGTACTCGGCGGATGTCTAGCGGATCGACGGTGCTGAAGCGCGAAATGGATTGTGAGTGAGGAACATTGACTGAAATCGACTTCAGTGAGGCATTCGCCTTGGTTGATAACGGACTTCATCCTTGCCGTCAGTGCGATGACGGCCAGCCGCGACGGCGATGGCCGTTCGGTGGGAGATTTCGGCAGCGCCGCCGCGTGCTTTTCAGCGGCGGTCCAAAAACTCATGCCGAGCTTCGAGCGAAACGCGCCAAGCGCCGCGGCCGTTGATCGTGCGCCAATCTGCCACGCACACAACCGCACCCGAGAGCCCTGACTCAACACCTAGCAACGAGAGGAGGCGCGCCGGGTTGCCGAAGATTCATCGTCGAGTTCCGCCTCGCACACCGTGGGATCGATAAATATTCGAGTTTCTGCGACAGGCTTGCGAATAGGGCAGGTCTTCTTCGTCGTTGGGACGACCATTCCGTACCTTCTTCAGAGGAGTCACTATGCGTGTCGGCGTACCGGCCGAGATCAAGAACAATGAGTTTCGCGTAGCGATCACCCCCGCCGGGGTCGCAGAACTCACCCGACGTGAACACGCCGTCGTCATCCAGGCTGGAGCTGGCGAAGGCTCTGCGATATCTGACGCGGATTTCAAAGCCGCCGGCGCAGAAATCGCTGACACCGCCGACCAGGTATGGGCTGAGGCTGACCTCTTGCTCAAGGTCAAAGAACCCATTGAGGCCGAATACACCCGGATGCGGCGCGACCAGACGCTGTTCACCTACCTGCACCTGGCAGCGTCGCGACCGTGCACCGATGCGTTGCTTTCGTCCGCCACGACGTCCATTGCCTATGAGACGGTGCAGACTGACGACGGTGCGTTGCCGCTGCTTGCCCCGATGAGCGAAGTCGCCGGCCGGCTGTCGGCTCAGGCCGGCGCCTACCATCTGATGCGCACCCATGGCGGGCGCGGAGTGCTGATGGGTGGTGTTCCGGGCGTAGCGCCTGCAGATGTTGTGGTCATCGGTGGTGGGACGGCCGGGTACAACGCCGCCCGTGTTGCCGGTGGGATGGGTGCTGACGTGACGATCTTCGACATCAATATCAACCGGTTGCGCGAGCTTGACGCGGAGTTCGGCGGCCGCATTCAGACACGCATTTCGTCTGCGTACGACCTGGAGTCTGCGGTCAAAGACGCCGATCTGGTCATCGGAGCGGTGTTGGTGCCCGGGGCCAAGGCTCCCAAGCTGATCCCGAACTCTCTTGTCGCGCACATGAAGCCGGGCTCAGTGCTAGTGGATATCGCGATTGACCAAGGCGGATGCTTCGAGGACTCCCAGCCGACCACACACGATGATCCGACATTCACGGTGCACGACAGCGTGTTTTACTGTGTCGCCAACATGCCGGGTGCGGTGCCGAGGACGTCGACCTACGCCCTGACGAATGCGACCATGCCTTACGTACTGAAACTGGCCGGTCTCGGCTGGCGAGCGGCATGCACGTCCGATCCGGCGCTGGCAAAGGGTTTGTCGACCCACGATGGAAAATTGCTGTCGGAACAACTAGCAGCCGACCTAGGTCTCCCGTCAGCCGATCCGGCCGCAGAGCTGGTTTAGGGGCTCGGGAATCTGGCGCGGAAGCCTCCGTTGAACGTGGCGCGCCAACTCAATTGATGACGTGCAGGATCACTGATCGCACCGACCAGGCCGCCGCGAGTTAAGGTGCGGGCATGCAGCTGGTTTCGGCGCAGTCGACCGAACTGTTCGTCGGGCCGCCCGAAGCGCCATTACAGCTGGCCCGGGTTGTTGTCGGCGATGTAGCAGAGCCGACGCCGATCCGTATCGACGGCGACGGCCTGAGCGGGCAAGGGCTCGCCGGCGTGGGCGACGAGATCGTCGAGATTCCGGTGACGGTGCGCAGGCCGGTCGTCGGGCAGCGGCGGGCCGCTCGGGTGCGTGCCGGCGGCGCCAGCGCGCAGTTCGAGTTCAGCGTGGCTGAGCCCGGCTGGACGATGTACATGGTCAGCCATTTCCACTACGACCCGGTCTGGTGGAACACGCAAGGCGCCTACACCAGCGAATGGCGCGAAGACCCGCCAGGTCGACAAGCCAACGCTTTCGAATTGGTGCATGCGCACTTGGAAATGGCCCGCCGCGAGCCCGAGTACAAGTTCGTGCTCGCGGAGGTGGATTACCTCAAGCCGTACTGGGACACCCACCCCGAGGACCGTGCCGATCTTCGGCGCTTTATCGCCGACGGTCGAGTCGAAATCATGGGCGGCACCTACAACGAACCCAACACCAACCTCACCAGCCCGGAGACGACGATCCGAAACCTGGTGCACGGCATTGGTTTTCAGCGCGACGTGCTGGGTGCTGACCCGGCAACGGCATGGCAGCTCGACGTGTTCGGCCACGACCCGCAGTTTCCCGGGATGGCCGCCGATGCCGGGCTGACGTCGAGTTCGTGGGCCCGCGGACCGCACCACCAGTGGGGCCCGACCCACTCAGGCGGCGTCGAGGGCATGCAGTTCTGCAGCGAGTTCGAATGGATCTCCCCATCCGGCCGCGGTCTGCTCACCCACTACATGCCGGCGCACTACGGCGCGGGCTGGGGAATGGATTCGTCGGCCTCGCTGGCCGAGGCCGAGCAGTCCACCTATGCGTTGTTCGATCAGCTCAAGAGGGTCGCGCTGACACGCAACGTACTGCTGCCCGTCGGCACCGACTACACCCCGCCGAACAAGTGGGTCACCGAAATCCACCGCGATTGGGCCGCGCGCTACACCTGGCCGCGATTCGTGTGCGCGACACCGCGCGAGTTCTTCGCCGCGGTGCGCGCCGAGCTGGACGAGCGGGGGTCGGTGCCGTCGCCGCAAACGCGCGACATGAACCCGATCTACACCGGCAAGGACGTCTCTTACATCGACACCAAGCAGGCCAACCGGGCTGCCGAAACGGCGGTGCTGGATGCCGAGCGCTACGCGGTGTTCGCCGCGCTGATGACCGGCGCCGACTACCCGCATGCCGCCTTGGCCAAGGCGTGGGTGCAGCTGGCCTACGGGGCGCACCACGACGCGATCACCGGGTCCGAATCCGATCAGGTGTACCTCGACCTGCTGACCGGTTGGCGCAACGCGTGGGAGCTGGGTCGCGTGGTCCGCGACAACTCGTTGGCGGCGCTGTCGCGCGCCATCGACAGCCCGGCGGATGCCGTCGTGGTGTGGAACGCATTGACACACCAGCGCACCGACGTCGTCACCGCCCGGGTTGATCCGCCGCTGGCCGCCGGGGCGCGGGTGCTCGACGCCGGCGGTGTTGAGCTGCCGGCGCTGGTCGAACATGATGGTCGGTCGGTCAGCTGGCTGGCTCGCGACGTCCCGTCGCTGGGCTGGCGGGCCTATCGGCTGGTTCCCGCGGACCAGGTCACCGGCTGGGAACCGCTGTCCGGGCACCAGATCGAAAATGAGCATTACCGGTTGGCCGCCGATCCGGCTAGGGGCGGGGCGGTGGTGTCGCTCGTTCAGGACGGCCATCAGCTGATCGCGCAGGGACGGGTGGGCAACGAACTCGCCGTCTACGACGAATATTCCGCACACCCGCAGCAGGGTGAGGGTCCTTGGCATCTGCTGCCCAAGGGGCCGGTGGTGTGCTCGTCGGAATCGCCGGCGCAGGTGCGGGCCTACCACGGACCGCTCGGTCAGCGACTCGTCGTGCACGGCCGGATTGGCGAGATGCTGCGCTACACCCAGACCTTGACGTTGTGGCGCGGCGTGGCCCGGGTCGACTGCCGCACCACCATCGACGAGTTCACCGGCGAGGACCGGCTGCTGCGGCTGCGCTGGCCGTGTCCGGTGCCGGGCGCCATGCCAGTCAGCGAGGTGGGCGACGCCGTCGTCGGCCGAGGGTTCGCGTTGCTGCACGAAGGGTCGCGGTCGGTCGACACCGAGCATCTGCCCTGGACGCTGGACAACCCGGCTTACAGCTGGTTCGGGCTTTCATCGGCTGCCAGGATTCGATTGGGAGATAACGATATTCGTGCAATATCGGTAGCCGAAGTGGTGTCACCGTCGGAAACTGCGTCCGGCCCGCTGGCGCGTGGGCTGATGGTCGCGCTAGTCCGCGCCGGCGTCACGGCCACCTGCAGCGGCGCCGGCAAACCTCGCTACGGCAACCTCGCGGTTGACTCCAACCTGCCGGACGTCCGCATCGCGCTCGGCGGCCCGGACCGCAACGAATTCACGAAAGCGGTTCTGGCCGAGTCTAATCCGGTGTATGCCAAAGAGCTCGTTAGCCAACTGGCGAAGACCGGCCGGGCTCGGGTGTGGGTGCCGGCGGCGGCGCCGTTGGCGGCGGCCTGGGTGCCCGGCGCCAACCTGAGTGCGGTACTTGCGCTGCCTGTGCTGGTGATCGACGGCGCCGACGACAGCCGCCTCGACGCCGAGATTGCTTCCGTAACAGATGATCTCGATGACGCCGAGATCGTCGTCAAACAACAGGCCGGGCCCGGTACCCAACAGTTCGAATCCCGCACAGTCGCGTTGCTAAATCGCGGCGTGCCGAGCTTCGCCGTCGACACCGAAGGCACGCTGCACACCGCGCTATTGCGGTCCTGCACCGGCTGGCCGTCGGGCACCTGGATCGACGAGCCGCGCCGCACCGCACCCGACGGCTCTAACTTCCAACTTCAGCACTGGACACACCATTTCGACTACGCACTGGCAGGTGGGGACGGCGACTGGCGGCACGCCGAGATCCCGACCCGTAGCGCGCAGTTCTCCCATCCGCTGCGCGCGGTCTTCCCGAACCAGCGACGAGGCGACCTGGCGCCGACCGGATCGCTGCTGCAGGTCGAGCCCGCCGACACGGTGCATCTCGGGGCGTTCAAGGCGGCCGGCAACCCACTGACTGCCGGTCGTGCCGAGCCCGTCGACCCGGGCGCGGTGGCACTGCGGCTGGTCGAAACGACGGGTTCGCGCGCCCGCGTCTCGATCGGCTGCCCGCTCGGCAAGCTGGGCGGAATGCAGCTGGCCGACCTGCTGGAGACACCGCGGTCGCGCAAGCGATCGGTGGAACTGCACGGGTACCAGGTCGCCACCGTGCTGGCCCGGCTAAAGATCCCCAAGGCATTCGACGAGCCCAGCGCACTGGGCCCGGACGCCGAGATCGCTCAGCCGCTGTATGCGCGCTACTGGCTGCACAATCGCGGGCCCGCACCCCTGGGCGGCCTGCCGGCCGTCGCGCATCTGCACCCGCAGCGGGTCACCGCCGAGCCGGGTGCTGAGCTGGCGTTGCGGGTTACCGCGGCCAGCGACTGCACCGACGCGCAGCTGCACGGCGCTGTTGTACTGACGTGTCCGGACGGCTGGACGGCGACACCCGCGGAGTTACCGTTCACGCTGGGCTGCGGCGAGCACCGGGAGGCCGATGTGGGGCTGGCAATTCCGGCCGATGCCGCGCCCGGGCTGTACCCGCTTCGGGTGCAGTTGCGCATCACCGGCGACAAAGTTCCGGCCGCTTGGCGGCAGACGGTCGAGGATGTGTGCGTCGTGGAGGTCGGCGCGGGCCAGGACACCGAGCTGGTCTACCTCGTCGACGGGCCCGACCAGATCGCGCTGCGCGGCGGCGAGACGGCCCGCCTGGCCGTGACGATCGGCAGCCATGCCGGGGCGGACCTGTCGGCCGAGGCGCATCTGATCAGCCCCTGGGGCACCTGGGAGTGGATCGGTCCGGCCAGCCTCGGTGCGGTGCTGCCGGCCCGCGGCACCGTCGAACTCGGCTTCGACGTCAGTCCGCCCGTGTGGTTGGAACCCGGCGAATGGTGGGCCCTGATCCGGGTCGGCTGTGCCGGCCGGCTGGTCTATTCGCCCGCGGTCAAGGTGACCGTGACATGAGCGTGCACCCGGTTGCTACCGTCGCCGGCACGCCCGTCGCGGTCGAGGAAGTCGACGCGGCCGAGGCGCGACTGCGCAACGGCCCAGCCGCTGCCGCGCTGCCGGCCGGTGGCACCAGCGAGGGCCGCCAACTGCGGCGCTGGCTGACGCAACTGCTGGTAACCGAACGCGTGCTCGCGGCTGAGATCGCAGCCCGCGGATTGACCGCGCTCGGCGCACCGGCCGAGGACGAGTTGCTGCCCGACGTGACGGCTCGGCTGGAGATTGGCAGCGTGGCAGCGGCGGCGCTGGGGGACCCGCGGGCCCGGGCGCTGTTCGCCGACGTGACCTCCGCGGTCCGGGTCAGCGATCGCGAGGTGGCTGACTACCACGCCCGCAATCCGCTGCGGTTCGCCGCGGCGCGCCCCGACCAGCACGGCTGGCTCGCGCCGTCGTGCGTCGCGCCGCCGCTGGCCCAGGTCCGGTCCGCGATCACCGAGCACTTGGGTGGCGCCGCGCGGCGCCGTGCCTTCCGGATGTGGCTGGATGCCCGACGGTCCGCACTGGTCGAGCTTGCTCCGGGCTACGAGCACCCCGGCGACCCGCGCCAACCCGACAACACCCATCGGCACTGATCCGCCATGCTCACCCTCTGCCTGGACATCGGCGGCACGAAAATCGCTGTGGGCCTTGCTGATTCCGAAGGGTCGCTGGTGTACACCGCGACCCGGCCCACCCCGGCAGGCGGTTCAGCCGATCAGGTGTGGGCAATGGTCGCCGCGATGATCGCCGAGGCGTTGGCGGCGGCCGACGGTGCGGTGCGTGCGGTGGGCATCGCCTCGGCGGGCCCCATCGACCTGCACAGCGGAAGGGTCAGCCCGATCAACATCGAGGGCTGGCAAGGGTTTCCGTTACGGGACCGGGTCGCCGCCGCGGTACCCGGCGTGCCGATACGGCTGGGCGGCGACGGCGTATGCATGGCACTCGGCGAACACTGGCTCGGCGCGGGGCGGGGTGCGCGCTTCCTGTTGGCCATGGTGGTGTCGACCGGTGTGGGCGGCGGATTGGTGCTCGACGGGGCGCCCTATCCCGGGCGCAGCGGCAATGCCGGGCACGTCGGTCACGTGGTGGTCGAACAAGACGGCGAGCCGTGTACCTGCGGGGGCCGCGGCTGCGTCGAAACGGTGGCGGCTGGACCCTGGCTGGTGCGCTGGGCGCGGGCTCACGGCTGGTCTGCACCGCGCTCAGCCGACGCCCGCGAGCTGGCCGCCGCGGCGACGGCCGGCGACGAGGTCGCGTTGCGTGCGTTCGACAGGGGCGCCACCGCGCTCGCGATGATGATCGCATCGGTGGCGGCGGTTTGCGACCTGGACCTTGTCATCATCGGGGGAGGCGTGGCCAAATCCGGGCACCTGCTGTTCGACCCGCTGCGCGCGGCGCTGGCCGGTTACGCCGGGCTGGATTTTCTGTCCGGTCTGCGCGTGGTGCCGGCCGCTCTCGGCGGCGAGGCCGGCCTGATTGGCGCGGCCCGGCTTGCGGGAGCCTAACCAACTTCGTTGCGTTGCATGTGCTTTCGTCCCCAGTCGCACAGGCTCGCCAGCACCGGGCCCAGCGTCAATCCGTACTCGGAAATCGAGTAGTGCACGCAGGGCGGAACGGTGCGGGCGTCGTGGCGCTGGATGATCCCGGCGTCAACCAGCTCGTGCAGGTGACGGATCAGCATCCGTTCGGTGATGCCCGGGATGCTGCGCCGCAGCTCGGCAGTGCGCAGCGGTCCGTCGCACAACCGCCAAAGGATGGTGCCCTTCCAGCGGCCGTCGATCACCGACAGCGCGGCGTCGATCGGGCAGTCGCCGACTTCCTTTTTTGATACCGGCATCGCAGTTCCCAGCCTCGCAGCTATGCTGACTAATTTGTCAGTACCTTGATATTTGGCAGCATAACAGCCAGGGTCGTTCTGATGAGCGACATTCTGAACGCGGTTGCGGTTATGGTCACCGGCTCGATGGTGGGGGTGGAGTTATCGGTCGCCGCGTTCTTCAATCCACTGTTCGCGCGGCTGCCCGACGATGCCTTCCGCGCGGCGCGCGGGCGGGCCGCGCGGGTCCTGGGTGCGGTGATGCCGTTCTGGTACATGGGCACCCTGTTGGTCCTGGCCGTCGCCGGCGTCCGCGCGTGGGGCGGGACGGCCGGCTGGCTGTGTGGCGTCGCCGCGGGTCTGATGGCCGGCGCCGTGCTGTTGACGGTGACGATGCTGGTGCCGATCAACAATCGCATCGCGAAGTGGCCGGCCACCGGTGAGGTATCGCGCGAGCTTGCGGCGCGCTGGGACCGTCTGCACTGGCTGCGGGTGCTGGTGCTGCTGGCCCTGTTGGCTCTGCTGAGTGTCGCCGTCACCTGAGATCCGCCGTTTTGGTGACCAGGGCGTGTCACGCTATTCTTAGTCCCGATCCACCGAAGACCGTCGGTCACCGAGCAATCGGTCGAAGGTCCGGGAACATCCCGGCGGCCCACGCAGGAGGACGAGGCATTACCGCCGGCACCTGTGCCGGTGTATCCCAACGCCCCGTGCTGCTTCCTGCGCCGGGGCGTTCGTCGTTCCTCGGGTGATCACCGACGACACGTCTAACCGTGACTTTTCACCGAGGAGGTATGCATGGCCAGAGCCGACAAGGCCACCGCCGTTGCGGACATTGTCGAGCAGTTCAGCACCTCGACCGCGACCGTCATCACTGAATACCGGGGCCTGACGGTTGCCAACCTGGCAGAGCTGCGCCGCTCGTTGTCGGGTTCGGCCACCTACACCGTGGCCAAGAACACGCTGATCAAGCGGGCTGCGACAGAAGCGGGGATCGAAGGTCTCGACGAGCTGTTCGCAGGCCCGACGGCCATCGCGTTCGTCAGCGGCGAGCCCGTCGACGCCGCCAAGGCCATCAAGACCTTCGCCAAAGACAACAAGGCGCTGGTCATCAAGGGTGGCTACATGGACGGCCACGCGCTGACGGTGGCCGAAGTCGAGCGCATCGCCGACCTGGAATCGCGCGAGGTGTTGCTGGCCAAGCTGGCGGGTGCCATGAAGGGCAACCTCGCCAAGGCCGCCGGCCTGTTCAACGCGCCGGCCTCGCAGTTCGCCCGCCTCGCGGCCGCCCTGCAGGAGAAGAAGACGGCCGAGCCGGCCGCGACCCCGGCCGCCGAACCAGCTGCGGAAGCACCCGCTGCCGCAGCACCCGCCGATTCACCGGCCGACGCGGCACCCGCTGCGGAGGCACCCGCCGAGACATCCGCCGACGCCGAATAACCAAAAACCCAAGTTCAGGAAGGACCCACACCATGGCAAAAATCTCCACCGACGACCTGCTTGACGTCTTCAAGGAAATGACCCTGCTGGAGCTCTCGGAGTTCGTGAAGAAGTTCGAGGACACCTTCGAGGTCACCGCGGCCGCTCCGGTCGCCGTCGCTGCTGCAGGTGGTGCCGCCGCCGGTGGCGCGCCCGCCGAGGCCGCCGAGGAGCAGTCGGAGTTCGACGTCATCCTCGAAGCCGCTGGCGACAAGAAGATCGGCGTCATCAAGGTTGTCCGCGAGATCGTCTCCGGCCTGGGCCTCAAAGAGGCCAAGGACCTGGTCGACGGCGCGCCCAAGCCGCTGCTGGAGAAGGTCGCCAAGGAAGCTGCCGAGGAGGCCAAGGGCAAGCTCGAGGCCGCCGGCGCGACCGTCAGCGTCAAGTAGTTCAACTCGCGCAGACCCCCGGGAACCTAGTAGCTGGCCAGCTCTAGTCTCGGGGGTTTCGTGTGCTCAGGCCGAGATCGCGGACTGCAGCGATCGAGCCACATGCTCCGTTGAATCTCCCAGCGCGACAAGAAGATTTGACGTCATGGCGCCGAGCACCGGGGTGACGGCCGAGCCGTCGTCGCCGTAGTAGCCGGCGAGTTCTAGCATCACGAACCCGTGGATCAACGCCCAGAACTGCGCCGCGGTGGCCACGACGGCAGCATCGTCTTCTGCTGAGCCGACAGTGATCCGCCCGGCCTGCATGCACCGGTGCACGCCGCGCACCACGTGCGCAAAGCTCTGATAGCGCTCCTCGATCTCGGCGAGCGTCAGCGTTAGGACGTTGTGCGCGGGGGCGTTGATTCCGTGCGCACTGGTGCTGCCGAACATCAGCCGATACATGTGCGGTCGCTCAATGGCATAGCGGCGGTAGGCGCCGCCGACAATGAACAGGTCGGCGACCGGGTCGTCGGACGGCGGCACCGTCAACGCCTCGTCGAATTGCCGCAACCCCTCGTCAGCGACCGCTGCGATCAGCGCTTGCATCCCGCCGAAGTGGGTGTACACCGACATCGTCGAGGTCCCCGCGGCGCCGGCCACCTTGCGGGTCTGCAATGCGTCGGGCCCATGCTCGTCGAGCAGGCCGACCGCGGCGTGCAGCATCTCGTCGCGGACACCGCGCTGAATTTCCGTAGCCATCTCTCCAACCATCTCCGATGAGGCCTTGCCATCTTCTCACCGTCGGCGTACCGTCTCAATAACGCTGAAATATCAATGTTATAGGAGTTCAGCCATGACTTCCACCCAAACCGCTAAATCCGAGAACCCGTATCTCGAGGGCTTCCTGGCGCCCGTCGCCGCTGAGGTAACCGCGACCGACCTGCATGTCACCGGGCAGATCCCGGAGCACCTGGACGGGCGCTACCTGCGTAACGGGCCCAACCCAGCCGCGGAGGTCGACCCGGCCACCTATCACTGGTTCACCGGCGACGCGATGGTGCACGGCGTGGCCTTACGCGACGGCAAGGCCTGCTGGTATCGCAACCGCTGGGTCCGCACCCCATCCACGTCCGCCGCGCTGGGCGAGCCCGAGCCCAAGGGTCTGAATGCACGGGCCGGGATGTTGTCGGTCGGCCCCAACACCAACGTGCTGACCCACGCGGGGCGCACGTTGGCGCTCGTCGAGGGGGGTGGCGCCAACTACCAGCTCACCGACGACCTCGACACCGTCGGCCCATGCGACTTCGACGGAACCCTGTTCGGCGGCTACACCGCTCACCCGCACCGGGATCCGCGCACCGGCGAACTGCACGCGGTGTCCTACAGCTTCGGCCGCGGGCATACCGTGCAGTACTCGGTGATCGACACCGCCGGCCATGCGCGGCGCACCGTCGACATCGAGGTGACCGGGTCGCCGATGATGCATGACTTCTCCCTGACGGATAAGTACGTGGTGATCTACGACCTGCCGGTGACGTTCGACCCGGCGCAGGTGCTGCCGGCCAACGCCCCGCGCTGGCTGAGTTTGCCGGCCCGCCTGGTGCTGCAGTCGGTGCTCGGTCGGGTCCGGATTCCCAGTCCGCTGATGACGGCGCTGAACAGCAATCGGCAACCCATTCATCGGATGCCTTACAGCTGGAAGGACAGCTACCCGGCGCGCATCGGGGTGATGCCCCGGGAAGGCGGCAACGCGGACGTGCGCTGGTTCGATATCGAACCCTGCTACGTCTTCCACCCGCTCAACGCCTACTCGGAGATGCGTGACGGCGCCCGAAAAAAGGAAGAGGTCCTGGTGCTCGACGTTGTCAGCTACGCGCGGATGTTCGAAGCCGACCTGCGGGGTCCCGGCGACAGCCGACCCGTGCTGGAGCGCTGGACCATCAACCTGACGACCGGCGCAGTGAGTACCGAATGCCGCGACGATCGCCCGCAGGAGTTCCCGCGCATCGACGAGACCCTGCTGGGTGGGCGGCACCGATTCGGCTACGCCGTTGGGATGGATGGCGGCTACCTGTCCGGTGGCATAACCGAGATGACCTCGGCGCTCTACAAGCACGACTATGCGACTGGATCGAGCTCGGCCGCGACCCTGGACCCCGACGTTTTGATCGGCGAGATGTCCTTTGTGCCGAATCCCGCAAACGGCACAAAGGAGCGGGCCGAAGACGACGGCGTCCTGATGGGTTACGGATATCACCGTGGCCGTGACGAAGGGCAATTGCTGTTGCTGGACGCACAGACTCTCGAGTCGGTTGCGACCGTTCACCTGCCCCAGCGCATACCTATGGGTTTCCACGGAAACTGGGCTCCGGCCACCTGAGCCCTTTACCGGCACGGCCATGACCACTAGCCTCCGTGCAGGGCGGGTCTCAGGTCAGCGAATTTTTCACTCCGGTGCTGTGCAACCATGCTGCGTGGTCCCGGGCGTGCGCTACAGTGACTCAAGCCACACAAAGGGGCAGGTGGCAGCAGGTGTCGACGGAAGGATTCCAATGGGCGTCGCTATCGAGGTCAGTGGTCTGACCAAGTCCTTCGGATCCTCGAGGATTTGGGAAGACGTGACCCTGGATATCCCCTCTGGGGAGGTCAGCGTTTTGCTGGGCCCGTCGGGTACCGGCAAGTCCGTGTTCTTGAAGTCCTTGATCGGCCTCCTTCGTCCGGAACGTGGCTCGATTGTCATCGACGGCACCGACATCATTGAGTGTTCGGCCAAGGAGCTCTACGAGATCCGCACGCTGTTCGGTGTGCTGTTCCAGGACGGCGCGCTGTTCGGTTCGATGAATCTCTACGACAACACCGCCTTCCCGCTGCGCGAGCACACCAAGAAGAAGGAAAGCGAGATCCGTGACATCGTCATGGAGAAGCTCGAGATGGTCGGCCTCGGCGGTGACGAAAGAAAGTTCCCCGGCGAGATCTCCGGTGGTATGCGCAAGCGTGCCGGCCTGGCCCGCGCCCTGGTGCTGGACCCGCAGATCATTCTCTGCGACGAGCCCGACTCCGGTCTGGACCCGGTCCGTACGGCCTACCTGAGCCAGCTGATCCTCGACATCAACGCGCAGATCGACGCCACGATCCTGATCGTGACGCACAACATCAGCGTCGCCCGCACCGTGCCGGACAACATCGGCATGCTGTTCCGCAAGCACCTGGTGATGTTCGGCCCGCGCGAGGTCCTGCTGACCAGCGATGAGCCGGTGGTGCGCCAGTTCCTCAATGGCCGCCGTATCGGTCCGATCGGCATGTCCGAGGAGAAGGACGAGGCGACGATGGCCGAAGAGCAAGCCATGGTCGACGCGGGTCACCACTCCGGCGGCACCGAGGAGATCGAGGGTGTGCCACCCCAGATCGTCGCGACGCCGGGCATGCCGGAGCGCAAGGGCGTGGCTCGCCGCCAGGCCCGGGTGCGCGAGATGTTGCACACCTTGCCGAAGAAGGCGCAGGCGGCGATCCTCGACGACCTCGAGGGCACCCACAAGTACCAGACGCACGAATTCCGCGACTAGTCGCAACCGTCTGATCGTCCTACCCGCCCCCGACTTGCGGGGTGGGGTCTGGCCCTACGTGCCCGAAACTGCAGCCACAGGATTTTGCACACAACTTGCCGCGCCTTCCTCTTGACGAACGGGCGTGCACAGGTCAATCTGTTGGGCAGCATGTACCCGCGGGAAAGTCGAGATGCCGGCCAGCGCCGATCTCCCTGACTGGGTAGTTGAGGAATGCGCGCGCCTGCGCTATTGTTGGACGTTGCGCTGGCTACCTCCTGCCCACCTCACCCGCCACTTGACACCGTGGTCTTAGCCTGAGCCCCCTCTGCGGCTCAGCTATTTAGTTGCGCGCGTGAGGCTCGGGTAGATCGTTCGCCGGCTTAACCGACACAATTCGCGGCGAACAGGTCCGGTGGCCCCGGTTCTCGTGAGTCGCACGAGGTGCTGGAAGGATGCATCTTGGCAGTTTCTCGCCAGAGCAAGACGGATTCCTCTTCTAACAACTCCGTGCCCGGAGCACCCGACCGAGTATCTTTCGCCAAGCTCCGCGAACCGCTTGAGGTTCCGGGGCTACTCGACGTGCAGACGGACTCGTTTGAGTGGTTGATCGGTGCGCCGCGTTGGCGCGAGATCGCCTCCGGCCGCGGGGACGTCAACCCGGTCGGCGGCCTCGAAGAGGTGCTGTACGAGTTGTCGCCGATCGAGGACTTCTCGGGCTCAATGTCGCTGTCGTTCTCCGACCCTCGCTTCGACGAAGTCAAGGCGCCGGTGGACGAATGCAAAGACAAGGACATGACGTACGCGGCGCCGCTGTTCGTCACGGCCGAGTTCATCAACAACAACACCGGTGAGATCAAGAGCCAGACGGTCTTCATGGGTGATTTCCCGATGATGACCGAAAAAGGCACCTTCATCATCAACGGCACCGAGCGCGTCGTGGTCAGCCAGCTGGTCCGGTCGCCCGGTGTGTACTTCGACGAATCGATCGACAAGTCGACCGAGAAGCTGCTGCACAGCGTCAAGGTGATTCCGAGTCGCGGTGCGTGGCTGGAGTTCGACGTCGACAAGCGCGACACCGTCGGTGTGCGCATCGACCGCAAGCGCCGCCAGCCGGTAACCGTGCTGCTCAAGGCACTGGGCTGGACCAACGAGCAGATCCACGAGCGGTTCGGCTTCTCCGAGATCATGATGTCGACGCTGGAGAAGGACAACACCGCCGGTACCGACGAGGCGCTGCTGGACATCTACCGCAAGCTGCGTCCAGGCGAGCCGCCGACCAAGGAATCCGCGCAGACCCTACTGGAGAACCTGTTCTTCAAGGAGAAGCGCTACGACCTGGCCCGCGTCGGCCGCTACAAGGTCAACAAGAAGCTCGGACTGAACGCCGGCAAGCCGATCACGTCGTCGACGCTGACCGAAGAAGACGTCGTCGCCACCATCGAGTACCTGGTGCGCCTGCACGAGGGCCAGCCGACCATGACGGTTCCCGGCGGCAGCGAGGTTCCGGTGGAGACCGACGACATCGACCACTTCGGCAACCGTCGTCTGCGTACCGTCGGTGAGCTGATCCAGAACCAGATCCGGGTCGGTATGTCCCGGATGGAGCGGGTCGTCCGTGAGCGGATGACCACGCAGGACGTCGAGGCCATCACGCCGCAGACCCTGATCAACATCCGTCCCGTCGTGGCGGCGATCAAGGAGTTCTTCGGCACCAGCCAGCTGTCCCAGTTCATGGACCAGAACAACCCGCTGTCGGGTCTGACGCACAAGCGCCGCCTGTCGGCGCTGGGCCCAGGTGGTCTGTCGCGTGAGCGCGCGGGCCTCGAGGTTCGTGACGTGCACCCGTCGCACTACGGCCGGATGTGTCCGATCGAGACCCCTGAGGGTCCGAACATCGGTCTGATCGGTTCGCTGTCGGTGTACGCGCGGGTCAACCCGTTCGGCTTCATCGAGACGCCGTACCGCAAGGTGGTCGACGGTGTGGTCAGCGATCAGATCGACTATCTGACCGCCGACGAGGAGGACCGCCACGTCGTGGCGCAGGCCAACTCGCCGATCGACGCCAACGGCCGGTTCGAGGAGACACGCGTTCTGGTTCGCCGGAAGGCGGGCGAGGTCGAGTACGTGCCGTCGTCCGAGGTGGACTACATGGACGTGTCGCCGCGCCAGATGGTGTCGGTGGCCACGGCCATGATTCCGTTCCTCGAGCACGACGACGCCAACCGTGCCCTGATGGGTGCGAACATGCAGCGCCAGGCGGTTCCGCTGGTGCGTAGCGAGTCGCCGCTGGTCGGTACCGGTATGGAGCTGCGCGCCGCGATCGACGCCGGCGACGTGGTGGTGGCCGACAAGGCGGGCGTCATCGAGGAGGTGTCCGCCGACTACATCACCGTGATGGCCGACGACGGCACCCGGCACACCTACCGGATGCGCAAGTTCGCGCGGTCCAACCACGGCACCTGCGCCAACCAGTCGCCGATCGTGGACTCCGGTGACCGGGTCGAGGCCGGCCAGGTGCTCGCCGACGGTCCGTGCACCGAAAACGGTGAGTTGGCTCTGGGCAAGAACCTGCTCGTGGCGATCATGCCGTGGGAGGGCCACAACTACGAGGACGCGATCATCCTCTCCAACCGCCTGGTTGAGGAGGACGTGCTCACCTCGATCCACATCGAGGAGCACGAGATCGACGCCCGCGACACCAAGCTGGGCGCCGAGGAGATCACCCGGGACATCCCGAACGTCTCCGACGAGGTGCTGGCCGATCTCGACGAGCGCGGCATCATCCGCATCGGTGCCGAGGTTCGGGACGGCGACATCCTGGTCGGCAAGGTCACCCCGAAGGGTGAGACCGAGCTGACTCCGGAAGAGCGGCTGCTGCGGGCCATCTTCGGTGAGAAGGCCCGCGAGGTCCGCGACACCTCGCTGAAGGTGCCGCACGGTGAGTCCGGCAAGGTGATCGGCATTCGGGTGTTCTCGCGTGAGGACGACGACGAACTGCCCGCCGGTGTCAACGAACTCGTCCGCGTCTACGTGGCCCAGAAGCGCAAGATCTCCGACGGTGACAAGCTCGCCGGACGCCACGGCAACAAGGGCGTCATCGGCAAGATCCTGCCGGTCGAGGACATGCCGTTCATGCCGGACGGCACTCCGGTGGACATCATCCTGAACACCCACGGTGTGCCGCGACGGATGAACATCGGCCAGATCCTGGAGACTCACCTCGGTTGGGTCGCCAAGGCCGGTTGGAACATCGAGGGTGCCCCCGAGTGGGCGGCGAACCTGCCGGAGGACCTGCGGCATGCCGCGCCGGACCAGATCGTGTCGACTCCGGTGTTCGACGGTGCCAAGGAAGAGGAGCTGCAGGGGCTGCTGTCCTGCACGCTGCCAAACCGTGACGGCGACGTGATGGTGAACGCAGACGGCAAGTCCAGGCTGTTCGACGGCCGCAGTGGCGAACCGTTCCCGTACCCGGTGACCGTTGGCTACATGTACATCATGAAGCTGCACCACCTGGTGGACGACAAGATCCACGCACGGTCCACGGGTCCGTACTCGATGATCACGCAGCAGCCGCTGGGTGGTAAGGCACAGTTCGGTGGACAGCGATTCGGTGAGATGGAGTGCTGGGCCATGCAGGCCTACGGCGCGGCGTACACGCTGCAGGAGCTCTTGACCATCAAGTCCGACGACACCGTCGGCCGGGTCAAGGTGTACGAGGCGATCGTCAAGGGCGAGAACATCCCGGAGCCGGGTATCCCCGAGTCGTTCAAGGTGTTGCTCAAGGAGCTGCAGTCACTGTGCCTCAACGTAGAGGTGCTGTCCTCGGACGGCGCGGCGATCGAACTGCGCGAGGGCGAGGACGAAGACCTCGAACGTGCCGCGGCGAACTTGGGAATCAACCTGTCTCGCAACGAATCTGCGTCCGTTGAGGATCTGGCCTGACCGCGGCGTAGCCGCGGCGCTAACTGGTTACTAAACCCGCAAGGGGAAAGGAAGTTACGTGCTCGACGTCAACTTCTTCGATGAACTCCGTATCGGCCTGGCCACCGCGGAGGACATCAGGCAATGGTCTTACGGCGAGGTCAAGAAGCCGGAGACAATCAACTACCGCACGCTGAAGCCAGAGAAGGACGGCCTGTTCTGCGAGAAGATCTTCGGACCTAC
Source organism: Mycobacterium montefiorense (assembly GCF_003112775.1). Lineage (GTDB taxonomy): Bacteria > Actinomycetota > Actinomycetes > Mycobacteriales > Mycobacteriaceae > Mycobacterium > Mycobacterium montefiorense. The sequence goes on from NZ_BFCH01000036.1 coordinate 369,767, forward strand.
TCGCGACTGGGAGTGCTACTGCGGCAAGTACAAGCGCGTGCGCTTCAAGGGCATCATCTGTGAGCGCTGTGGCGTCGAGGTGACTCGCGCCAAGGTGCGTCGGGAACGGATGGGGCACATCGAGCTGGCCGCGCCGGTCACGCACATCTGGTACTTCAAGGGTGTGCCGAGCCGGTTGGGTTACCTGCTCGACCTGGCGCCCAAGGACCTCGAGAAGATCATCTACTTCGCGGCGTATGTCATCGTCGGGGTCGACGATGAGATGCGGCACAACGAGCTGTCGACGCTCGAGGCCGAAATGGTGGTGGAGCGCAAGGGTGTTGAGGACCAGCGTGATGCCGACCTGGAAGCCCGCGCGCAGAAGCTAGAGGCCGACCTGGCCGAGCTCGAGGCCGAGGGCGCGAAAGCCGATGCGCGGCGCAAGGTTCGGGACGGCGGCGAGCGTGAAATGCGTCAGCTCCGCGACCGCGCCCAGCGTGAGCTGGACCGGCTGGAGGACATCTGGACGACCTTCACCAAGCTGGCTCCCAAGCAGCTGATCGTCGACGAGAACCTCTACCGTGAGCTCATCGACCGTTACGGCGAGTACTTCACCGGTGCCATGGGTGCGGAGTCGATCCAGAAGCTGATCGAGAACTTCGACATCAACGCCGAGGCCGACATCCTGCGCGACGTCATCCGGAATGGCAAGGGACAGAAGAAGCTTCGTGCGCTGAAGCGTCTGAAGGTCGTCGCGGCCTTCCAGCAGTCGGGCAACTCGCCGATGGGCATGGTTCTCGACGCGGTGCCGGTGATCCCACCGGAGCTGCGTCCGATGGTGCAGCTCGACGGTGGCCGGTTCGCTACCAGCGACCTCAACGACCTGTACCGCCGCGTGATCAACCGCAACAACCGTCTCAAGAGGCTGATTGACCTCGGTGCGCCCGAGATCATCGTCAACAACGAGAAGCGGATGCTGCAGGAGTCCGTCGACGCGCTGTTCGACAACGGTCGTCGTGGCCGTCCGGTCACCGGGCCGGGCAACCGCCCACTCAAGTCGCTGTCGGATCTGCTCAAGGGTAAGCAGGGCCGGTTCCGGCAGAACCTGCTCGGAAAGCGTGTCGACTACTCGGGCCGTTCGGTCATCGTGGTCGGTCCGCAGCTCAAGCTGCACCAGTGCGGTCTGCCCAAGCTGATGGCGCTGGAGCTGTTCAAGCCCTTTGTGATGAAGCGGCTGGTCGACCTCAACCACGCGCAGAACATCAAGAGCGCCAAGCGAATGGTCGAGCGTCAGCGTCCCCAGGTGTGGGACGTGCTCGAAGAGGTCATCGCCGAGCACCCGGTTCTGCTGAACCGCGCGCCTACCCTGCACCGACTCGGCATTCAAGCCTTCGAGCCAATGCTGGTGGAGGGCAAGGCCATTCAGCTGCACCCGTTGGTTTGTGAGGCTTTCAACGCCGACTTCGACGGTGACCAGATGGCGGTGCACCTGCCGCTGAGTGCCGAGGCGCAGGCTGAGGCTCGCATCCTGATGTTGTCGAGCAACAACATCTTGTCGCCCGCGTCCGGCCGTCCGTTGGCCATGCCGCGACTCGACATGGTCACCGGCCTGTTCTTTCTGACCACCGAGGTGGACGGGGCCGAGGGCGAATACCGGCCGGCTGCCAAGGATCAACCCGAGGTGGGCGTGTATTCCTCGCCGGCCGAGGCGATCATGGCGTCGGACCGTGGTGTGCTCTCGGTGCGGGCAAAGATCAAGGTGCGGCTGACGCAGCTGCGTCCGCCGGCCGAGATTGAAGCCGAGCTGTTCGGTCAGAACGGTTGGCAGCCCGGTGATTCATGGATGGCCGATACGACCCTGGGCCGGGCGCTGTTCAACGAGCTGCTGCCGCTGGGCTATGCGTTCGTGAACAAGCAGATGCACAAGAAGGTGCAGGCTGCCATCATCAACGATCTGGCCGAGCGCTACCCGATGATCGTGGTTGCGCAGACGGTCGACAAGCTCAAGGACGCAGGTTTCTACTGGGCGACCCGAAGCGGTGTCACGGTCTCGATGGCCGACGTGTTGGTTCCGCCGCGTAAGAAGGAGATCCTCGACCACTACGAGGACCGGGCGGACAAGGTCGAAAAGCAGTTCCAGCGTGGTGCTTTGAACCACGACGAGCGCAACGAGGCGCTGGTGGAGATCTGGAAGGAAGCCACCGACGAGGTCGGTAAGGCGCTGCGGGAGCACTACCCGGCCGATAACCCGATCATCACGATCGTCGACTCGGGCGCCACGGGTAACTTCACCCAGACCCGAACGCTGGCCGGCATGAAGGGTCTGGTGACCAACCCGAAGGGTGAGTTCATCCCGCGTCCGGTCAAGTCGTCGTTCCGCGAGGGCCTTACCGTGCTGGAGTACTTCATCAACACGCACGGTGCTCGAAAGGGCTTGGCGGACACCGCGTTGCGTACCGCCGACTCCGGGTACCTGACCCGTCGTCTGGTGGACGTCAGCCAGGACGTCATCGTCCGCGAGCACGACTGCGAGACCGAGCGTGGCATCATCGTCGAGCTGGCTGAGCGTCAGCCGGACGGCACCCTGATCCGCGACCCGTACATCGAAACCTCGGCGTATGCACGGACTTTGGGCGCCGACGCGGTCGACGAGGCCGGCAACGTGGTTGTCGCGCGTGGTGAAGACCTGGGTGACCCGTCGATCGAGGCTCTGCTGTCCGCGGGCATCACGCAGATCAAGGTGCGCTCGGTGCTGACCTGCACCACCGGCACCGGCGTCTGCGCGACCTGCTACGGGCGCTCGATGGCCACCGGCAAGCTGGTGGACATCGGCGAGGCCGTCGGTATCGTCGCGGCGCAGTCCATCGGTGAGCCCGGCACGCAGCTGACCATGCGTACCTTCCACCAGGGTGGTGTCGGTGAGGACATCACTGGCGGTCTGCCTCGTGTGCAGGAGCTGTTCGAGGCGCGGGTGCCGCGCGGTAAGGCGCCGATCGCCGACGTCACCGGGCGGATTCAGCTCGAGGACGGCGAGCGCTTCTACAAGATCACCATCGTCCCCGACGATGGTGGCGAGGAAGTCGTCTACGACAAGCTCTCCAAGCGGCAGCGGCTGCGTGTGTTCAAGCACGAAGACGGTTCCGAGCGAGTGCTTTCCGACGGCGATCACGTCGAGGTTGGCCAGCAGCTGATGGAAGGCTCGGCTGACCCGCATGAGGTGCTGCGCGTGCAGGGCCCCCGCGAGGTGCAGATCCACCTGGTCCGCGAGGTCCAGGAGGTCTACCGCGCTCAGGGTGTGTCGATCCACGACAAGCACATCGAGGTGATCGTTCGCCAGATGCTGCGCCGCGTCACGATCATCGACTCGGGTGCGACCGAGTTCCTGCCGGGTTCGCTGATCGAGCGTGCCGGGTTCGAGTCGGAGAACCGTCGGGTGGTGGCCGAGGGTGGCGAGCCCGCCGCCGGCCGTCCGGTGCTGATGGGTATCACGAAGGCGTCGCTGGCGACCGACTCGTGGCTGAGTGCGGCGTCGTTCCAGGAGACCACGCGAGTGCTGACCGATGCGGCGATCAACTGCCGCAGCGACAGGCTCAACGGTCTGAAGGAGAACGTGATCATCGGAAAGCTGATCCCGGCCGGTACCGGTATCAACCGGTACCGCAACATCCAGGTGCAGCCGACCGAAGAAGCCCGTGCTGCGGCGTACACGATCCCGTCCTACGAGGATCAGTACTACAGCCCGGACTTCGGCCAGGCCGCCGGTGCTGCGGTTCCGCTGGACGACTACGGCTACAGCGACTACCGCTAAGTCAACAATCGAAAAAGCCCCGGGTTTTGCCCGGGGCTTTTTCGTGCGCCCGGGTCGTCGGCGGCAAGACGCGACCCTTGGGGTGTTTCGCGAACTTCTAGCCGGTCTGCGACGGGTTGGCGACACCTTCAGCCGCCGGCAGGCTGGACATGTTGGACAAGTCCGCGGCGATCACTGTCTGGGTGGCGCAGGAGACGTGCGGCGCGAAGTGCGGGGCCGTGGTCATGGCCGGTTCGGACAATGCTTCGGCGCACTGGCGCCGAAGCGTCCGGCCGTGAAAGAAGCTCGGCGATATTGCCCACCAAGTGAACATCAGGATTACCCCGAGCACCATCGAGCCGACGCCGACCACAGCCACCGCGCCGAACCCAAAGATCGTGACGTTGCGATCGTGGTCGACGAGCCAGTCCGCCTTGGCATATTCGATCAGGCCGAAGACGAAGACGATTGTCAGCAGGACCCCGCCTAGCAGCGGAAGCACTCCGCGCATCACGAAGTCGCGTAGTGAATTGGTGAGGGTCTTGCGGTAGTACCGGACGCAGGCGTAGCCGGTGAGCCCATAGTAGAACGCGATCACCAATCCGACCGACCCGATCAGGGCGCTGAGCAAACTCGAACTGATCACCGTAAATAGGACGTAGAACAGGATCGATGCCGCTCCCATCACGATCGTCGACACGGTCGGCGTGAGGTATCGGGGGTGCATCTTCGTGAATGAGTCGGGCAGCGCCTTAAACACTGCCATCGACAGCGTGGTCCGCGCGGTCGGCATGATGGTCGTCTGTGTCGAGGCCGACGCCGACGTCAGGATCGATGCCGAGAGCAACAGCAGCCCGATCTTGCCGAGCAAGCCGTCGCCGAACAGGGCCGGGCCGAACGCGGAGAATACATCCTCGGAGTTATCCGGATTGCCCAAGCCGCTGCCTTCGACGCCGATGCCGGCGAACGCGATGGTCGACACCGTCACCAAGGCGTAGGTCGCCAGCAGCAGGAAGGTCGAGAGTACGGCCGCGCGCCCGGGGGTGTGGCCGGGATCGTCGGACTCTTCGTTGCACGCCACCGCGGTGTCAAAGCCCCAGTAGATGAAAATTGTGATGAGCAACGCCGGGGCGATGGACGTGCTGAAGTCCAGACCGCCGGGCCAGAACCAGGACAGCGACGGCCGTAGCGAGCCCGGCGGGGCGTTGTTGGTGTAAACCCTAATCAGCGCGATAGCTGAGATGGCTACCAACACAACGATTTCGACGGATAGCAGTATGTACTGAAGCCGGGCCGACACTTCGATGCCGCGGTAACAAATGTAGGTCATCGCTGCGATCCAGATCACGCCCGCGAGCGTGGTCCACACTGTACTGCTGGCCAGGCCGGCAGCCGAATGCCAGCCGAGATCTGCGACGAACGTGAACGAGTACGTGCCGGCGATTTGCGCCAGGTTAGCCATCACGATCACGTCGGCAGCGATGATGCCCCAGCCCCCGAGCCATCCGGTGATCGGCCCGAATGCGCGCGATGCCCACGTGAATGTCGTCCCGCAGTCGGGTTCGGCTTTGTTCAGCTCCTGGTACGCGACGGCGATCAGATACATAGGGATGAACGAGAGCAGTACGATCGCCGGGGCCTTCACACCGCAAAGCAACGCGCCGCGGTGAGCGACGATGAGCCCCAACGTCGCCGCCAAGCTGTAAGCCGGTGCGGTGGAGGCCGTGCCGATGACGATGCTGGAGAGCAACCCGACCACGCCGCCTTTGAGGCCCTTGCTATTCACGGGAATGCTCGTGGCTTCGCCCTTGCTCATCCAACCTCCTGCTGATCGCTTGGTCCTGCAAAGCGTGCGGTTGTGCGGTGAGTCTGCTTGCTCGCCAACCGAATCGGTTCTGCACCGTGACCACAAGGCCACAGATGTAACTCAACTTCGGATGGGCAACTCTTGTAAGCCCCACGGCGACCCGTAGGCGCCGAGTAGCTCTAAGAAGGGCACCGAGTCGAACGCCTCCGGGCCGAGCACCCCCGAACCGCGCCAGGTCCCGCTGGCCAACAGCTCAAGCGCCACAACCGGATTGATCGCCGTCTGCCAGACCACACACTGGTGCCCATACTCGTCCATCGACCATTGGTTATCGACGACGTGATACAGGTAGGTCGACCGCGGGTTGCCGTCCTTGCCGGTTCCGGTCACCCACAAACCTGCACATGTCTTTCCGTGCATCTTCGGTCCCAGGGTCGCCGGATCGGGCAGGCATCCCGCGACCACGTCGCGCGGGCTGACTTGCGCGCCACCGACCGCGACCTTCCCCGTGCGGTCCAGCCCGAGCTTGTGGAGCGTCTTGAGCACGTCGATGAACTCAGAGCCCAGACCGTATTTGAAGGTGACCCGCTTAGCTTTGACCCAGCGCGGCATCAACAGCACTTCCTCGTGCTCCACGTTGACGCATTCCACCGGGCCGATGCCGTCTGGGAAGTCGAAAACCTCTGGCTCGCTGAAGGGTTCAGTGACGAACCAGCCGCGGTCGTGCTCCCAGATAACCGGCGGGTTGAGGCACTCCTCGATGGTGGTCCAGATCGAAAACGACGGCGCGAAGTCGTATCCATCCACGGTGAGATTGGCGCCGTCACGGGTGCCAAGCTCGTCGATTTCGGTGAACAGGTGATCGGCGGCATACCGGGCAAATACGTCGGAAAGCCCCGGCTCGACCCCCATGCCGAGCAGCGCAAGCCGATCAGCCGCCCGCCATTGCTCGGCGGCGGAGAACTGCTGGTCGCCGAGCTTGATTCCCGCCAGCCGATAGGGCTCTTCGGGGTGGCGCTGGGACAAGCTCATCGCCATGTCCAGATAGTCGGCTCCGGCGGCCAGCGCCCCATCGAAGATCGGCATCACGAATCGCGGGTCGACCGCGTTCACTACGTGGGTGATTCGGTGTTGCCGTGCCGCGGCGGCCACCGCGTCCGCGGATCCAGCGTCCAGGCGATCTGCAGTAAATCGGCTATCGGCCAACGCTTGGGTGATTTGATTCGCTTTTGCTTCGTTGTAATCACAGACCACGACGTGCTGAAAGAAGTTGCGGCGCGACGCTATCGAGCAGAACGCGGCGCCTACGCCCCCGGCGCCTACTAACAAGATTCGCATCGGTGAACTGCCCGATTGCGGAATCGTGGCAGATGACGATTTGTGCTGCACTTCCAACTTGGTCATGCGCTATCTAGACCTTCCTGGTCAGCTCGGAGATATTGGACGGAATCGGCGTGTGCCGCAGAAGCTGGGTGCATCGAAGAGCGGTCGTAGGACGACCGGGACGTCAGTTGCGGATCGCAAAAACTGTTCGATGCCAAGGTTTTTCGGCCACTCCGGTGATGTCGCTCATCACGTGTTTGATGGTCAGGTACTCCTCGAGCGAATAGTCGGACATGTCCTTGCCAAAGCCGGACGCCCCGAGGCCGCCGTGTGGCATCTCGCTGATGATCGGGATGTGGTCGTTGATCCAGACGCAGCCGGCCTTGATCTCGCGCGAAGCCCGCTGCGCCCGGTAGATGTCGCGGGTCCATGCAGAGGCCGCCAGGCCATAGTCGGTGTCGTTGGCCTGCCGCAGCGCGTCATCGTCGCCGTCGTGCGGTCGCACTGTGAGCACCGGGCCGAATATCTCGTCGCGATAGGCTTGCGAGCGTTCGTCGACGTCGGCGAGCAGCGTCGGTGGGTAGAACGCGCCGACCGAATCTGGCGATTTGCCGCCGACGACGATGCGGGCTCCCTCAGCGGGCGCTCTGGCAACGATGTCCGCCACCCTGCGGCGATGGGCGAGTGAAATCAGGGGCCCTAAGTCGGTATCGGGATCGGTGGGATCGCCCACCACTACCTTCGACATCACCTCGGCCACTCCGCAGATGAAGTCGTCGTAGAGGTCACGGGCCACGATCGCGCGGGTGGCCGCGGTGCAGTCCTGGCCCGAGTTGATCAACGCGCCAGCCACCGCGCCGTGCACGGCGGCATCGATGTCGGCGTCGTCGAACACCACGAATGGCGCCTTGCCGCCGAGCTCAAGCTGGGTACGGTGACCGTGGACGGCCGCAGCCGCCATCACATTGCGGCCCACCGCCGTCGAGCCGGTGAAAGTAACCATGTCCACGCCTGGGTGGGCAGCCAACGCGGTCCCGACGTCGGCGCCCAGGCCGGTGACGACGTTGAACACACCGTCGGGCAGTCCAGATTCGGTCGCGAGCCGGGCCAGCGTCAGTGTTGTGAGTGGGGTGAGTTCGCTGGGCTTGATGACGACGGTGCAGCCGGCTGCCAACGCCGGCAATGTCTTCCACACCGCCATTTGCAGCGGATAATTCCAGGGCGTGATGGCAGCCACCACGCCGAGCGCTTCGCGGCGGATGTTCGAGGTGTGCTCGGCAGAGTACTCCGCGCTTGCCAGTCCATGCAGATGTCTTGCGGCGCCGGCGAAGAACCCGATGTTGTCGACGCTGCCGGGCACATCGAATTCCTCGGCCAATCGCAGAGGCTTACCGGTTTGGCGCACCTCTTCATCGACGAGTTCACGCGCGTGTAGCTCGGTCAGCTCCGCCAGCCTGGTCAGCACGGTGCAGCGTTGCGCGGGGGTGGCGGTGGCCCATTCCCGCAGCGCGAGACGCGCCGCGGGAATGGCGCGATCGACGTCGGCGGGCGTACCAAGGGTCAATTCCGCCACCGTTTCCTGGTTGGCAGGGTTTATCACCGCGTGCCGACCCCCAGAGCTGACTTCCGAGGCGCCGTTGATCCAACTTCCGGCGAGCGACACGGTTGCTGTCATGAGGCCAAGATAGCTGACTATCAAAAGGAAATGCGATGTATATCGCACTTCTGGTCAATGATAACGACGTTTTCACTATTGAAATTGACATTCAACAACGGATTCCGTAGTTCAGCGGCGTGGTGACCGAAACCGGAGCGACTGCACACCGGATGCGGCAAGTTAGCCGACCAGACTGCGACGCTGTCCGGCTTGCTCTCAACCCGGCGTCATTTACTCCAAATGCGTTGAACTGTAATGGAATTAGTGAGAATGAATGACAGACCTCTCCGCCGCCGCTGAGCTATTTCGAACAAGTGCAAGAGGTCTGCGATGAATACGACGGGCTGCTTGTCTCCGATGAGTTGATTTGCGTGTCCGGCTGCCTAGGAGTGAGGTTCGTGCGCAACGAATTTGGCTACGCGTCCGATACCCGCAACGATCGACACGGGCAAGTCATTTGAGCGCTTTAACGATTGCAAAACTTTCCGTACCACGTTGGAGAAGCTGTTCGATTTGCCGATCGTCCGGTGATGTGCGCGACGCCACCGCGGGCCGTCGGAACCCCTTACTAGACTGGCCAGGGTGCTCATTGGTTCACACGTCAGTCCGCAAGATCCGCTGGGCGCAGCGGAGGCCGAGGGCGCTGACGTAGTACAGATTTTCCTTGGCAACCCGCAGAGTTGGAAGGCGCCCAAGCCGCGCGAGGACGCCGCCGTCTTGAAGGCCGCGGCGTTGCCGATATACGTGCATGCGCCCTACCTGATCAATGTCGCGTCGGCGAACAATCGGGTACGGATTCCGTCGCGCAAGATCCTGCAGCAGACCTGCGACGCGGCCGCCGACATCGGCGCGGCGGCGGTCATCGTGCACGGTGGCCATGTCGCCGACGACAACGATCTCGATGAGGGTTTTGCGCGCTGGCGCAAGGCGCTCGATCAGCTGGAATCCGCCGTGCCGGTGTACCTGGAAAACACCGCGGGCGGGGACCATGCGATGGCCCGCCATTTCGATACCATCGCCAGACTGTGGGATGTCATCGGCGACAACGGAATTGGCTTCTGTCTCGACACTTGCCACACCTGGGCGGCCGGTGAGGCCCTGATCAATGCCGTCGATCGGATCAAGGCGATCACCGGCCAGATCGATCTGGTGCACTGCAACGACTCCAAGGACGAGGCCGGCTCCGGCCGGGACCGCCACGCCAATTTGGGCACCGGACAGATCGATCCCGACTTGCTGGTCGCGGCCGTCAAAGCCGCGGACGCTCCGGTGATCTGTGAAACCTCCGACGAGGGCCGCAAGGACGACATCGCGTTCCTGCGCGAGAACACCACCGGCTGAGCCAAGGCGCGCCGGGCCAGTATTACACCTCTTGTGCGGTTGTTGGAAAAATGTAATATGGGTGGCATGTCAGACACGCACGTCGTCACCAACCAGGTTCCACAGCTGGAGAACTACAACCCCGCGACAGCACCCATGCTTGTCGAGGCGCTGATTCGCGAGGGCGGCCAGTGGGGGCTGGACGAGGTGAACGCGGTCGGCGCGCTGTCGGCCAGCCACGAAGCCCAGCGCTGGGGTGAGCTTGCCGACCGCAATCTGCCCGTCCTGCACACCCACGACCGCACCGGGCACCGTGTCGACGAGGTCGAGTACGACCCGGCTTACCACCAGCTGATGCGCGCGGCCATCGCGCACGGCCTGCATGCCGCGCCGTGGGCCGACGAACGCCCGGGCGCCCATGTGGTGCGGGCGGCCAAGATGTCGGCCTGGAACGTGGAGCCGGGCCACGTCTGTCCGATCTCGATGACCTACGCCGTCGTCCCGGCACTGCGCTACAACCCCGAGCTGGCGGCGGTCTACGAACCGCTGCTGACCGGTCGCGAGTACGACCCGGAACTCAAGCTGGCCACCACCAAGGCCGGTATCACCGCGGGCATGTCGATGACCGAGAAGCAGGGCGGCTCCGACGTGCGTGCCGGCACCACGCAGGCGACCCCGAACGGCGACGGCACTTACAGCCTGATCGGCCACAAATGGTTCACCTCGGCGCCGATGTGCGACATCTTCTTGGTGCTGGCGCAGGCACCGGGCGGGCTGTCGTGCTTCATGCTGCCCAGGGTCCTGCCCGACGGCACACGTAATCGGATGTTCTTGCAGCGCCTCAAGGACAAGCTCGGCAACCATGCCAACGCGTCCAGCGAGGTCGAATACGACGGTGCCACAGCGTGGTTGGTGGGGGAAGAGGGCCGTGGTGTACCGACCATCATCGAGATGGTCAACCTCACCCGACTGGATTGCACGCTGGGCAGTGCCACCAGCATGCGTACCGGTCTGACCCGTGCGATCCACCACGCCCAGCACCGGAAAGCCTTCGGCGCCTATCTGATCGACCAGTCGCTGATGCGCAATGTGCTCGCCGACCTGGCCGTCGAGGCCGAGGCCGCGACGATCGTCGCGATGCGGATGGCCGGTGCCACCGACAGTGCGTTGCGCGGAGACGAGAAGGAGACGCTGCTGCGCAGAATCGGCTTGGCGGCAAGCAAGTACTGGGTATGCAAGCGTTCCACCCCGCATGCCGCCGAAGCGCTGGAATGCCTGGGCGGCAACGGCTTCGTCGAAGAGTCCGGGATGCCGCGCCTGTACCGGGAAGCGCCACTGATGGGCATCTGGGAAGGATCCGGCAACGTCAGCGCGCTGGATACCCTGCGCGCCATGGCAACTCGCCCGGAATGTGTCGAGGTACTCTTCGCCGAACTGGCCGAGAGCGCTGGCCAGGATCCACGCCTGGGGAGCCACATCGAGCGGTTGCGGCAAGACCTGACCGATCTGGACACCATCGCCTATCGCGCCCGCAAGGTCGCCGAGGACATCTGCCTGGCCCTGCAGGGCTCGCTGCTGGTGCGTCACGGTCATCCCGCCGTCGCCGAGGCATTCCTGGCCACCAGGCTGGGTGGCCAGTGGGGCGGCGCATTCGGCACCATGCCGACGGGGCTGGATTTGGTGCCCATTCTGGAGCGCGTCCTGGTAAAGGGCTGAGTCGCAACATGACTCATGCGATCAGGCCGGTCGATTTCGGCAATCTGAAGACGATGACCTACGAGGTCACCGACCGGGTTGCGCGGATCACGTTCAACCGGCCGGAGAAGGGCAACGCGATTGTCGCGGACACCCCGTTGGAGCTGTCGGCATTGGTGGAGCGAGCGGATCTGGACCCCAACGTGCACGTCATTCTGGTATCCGGTCGCGGGGAAGGCTTTTGCGCGGGCTTCGACTTGTCCGCCTACGCCGACCGCACCGGCTCTGCGGGCGACGCGGGTCTAAAGGGTGCGTATGCGGGCACCGTGCTGGACGGTAGGACCCAGGGCGTCAATCACATGCCGGATCGCCCGTGGGACCCGATGATCGACTACCAGATGATGAGCCGCTTCGTGCGTGGCTTCTCCAGTCTGATGCACGCGGACAAGCCAACGGTGGTGAAGATCCACGGCTATTGCGTGGCCGGCGGCACCGACATCGCGCTGCACGCCGACCAGGTGATCGCCGCCGCCGACGCCAAAATCGGTTATCCGCCCACGCGGGTGTGGGGTGTTCCGGCGGCGGGCCTGTGGGCACACCGGCTCGGTGACCAGCGGGCCAAACGTCTACTGTTCACCGGTGATTCCATCACTGGCGCGCAGGCCGCCGAATGGGGCTTGGCGGTCGAGGCGCCGGATCCCAAAGACCTCGACGAGCGTACTGAGCGACTGGTGGAACGCATTGCGGCCGTCCCGGTCAACCAGCTGATCATGATCAAACTCGCGCTGAATTCGGCTCTGCTGCAACAGGGTGTGGCCACCAGCCGGATGGTGAGCACGGTGTTCGACGGTGTTGCGCGGCATACCCAAGAGGGGCACGACTTCGTTGCCGATTCGGTCGAGCACGGCTTCCGCGAAGCGGTACGGCATCGCGACGAGCCATTCGGCGACTACGGCCGCCGCGCCTCCGGGGTGTAGCCATGCCGAACATGACGGCCCGATCGGTGGTATTGAGTGTGCTGCTCGGCGCTCACCCTGCCTGGGCAACGGCGAGCGAATTGATCAGGCTGACGGCTGATTTCGGAATCAAGGCGTCGACGTTGCGGGTAGCGCTGACCCGGATGGTCGGCGCCGGTGACCTGATCCGCTCCGCCGACGGCTACCGTCTCTCCGATCGACTGCTGGCCCGCCAGAGCCGCCAGGACGAAGCCATGCGACCGCAAACCCGGGCCTGGCGCGGGCACTGGCACGTGGTGATCGTCACCAGCGTCGGCGCCGATGCTCGCACCCGGGCAGCGCAGCGAGCCAGTATGTACCGCAAGCGCTTCGGTGAACTGCGCGAAGGTGTGTGGATGCGGCCCGACAACCTCGACCTCGACTTGGAACCCGGTGTTGCCGATCGGGTGCGGGTGCTCAACGCGCGCGACGACGCACCCGGGCAGCTGGCCGCCGAGCTGTGGGATCTGCCCGCGTGGGCGAGTGCCGGTCAGCAGTTGGTTGACGAAATGGCCGATACCCCAGATGTTCCCGGCCGATTCATGGTGGCAGCGGGGATAGTGCGACACCTGCTCACTGACCCGATGCTGCCTGCCGAACTGCTGCCCGATGATTGGCCGGGTGCGCGGCTGCGCAGCGCCTACCACGACTTCGCGACCGAGCTGCTGGATCGGCGCGATGCAACTCAACTCTTGGAGGCTACATGAGTGATCCGGTGCGGGTGGAACGTAAGGGCCCGGTGACCACGGTGATCATCAATAGGCCGGGCGCGCGCAACGCCGTCAACGGTCCGACCGCCACCGCGCTGTACGCAGCGTTCGAGGAATTCGACCGTGACGATTCCGCGTCGGTGGCCGTGTTGTGGGGCGCGGGCGGAACCTTCTGCGCCGGAGCCGATTTGAAGGCGTTCGCTACGCCGGACGCCAATATCGTGCATCGGACCGGTCCCGGCCCGATGGGCCCGTCGCGAATGGTGTTGTCCAAGCCCGTGATTGCCGCGGTGAGCGGCTACGCCGTCGCTGGGGGTCTGGAGCTGGCCATCTGGTGCGATCTGCGGGTGGCCGAGCAGGATGCCGTGTTCGGTGTGTACTGCCGGCGATGGGGGGTGCCGCTGATCGATGGCGGCACCGTGCGGCTGCCACGCCTGATCGGGCAGAGCCGGGCGATGGACATGATCCTCACCGGCCGCAGTGTCGACGCCGATGAAGCACTCGCGATCGGACTCGCCAATCGCGTTGTCCCCAAAGGCCAAGCGCGACAGGCGGCTGAGGAGTTGGCCGCTGAATTGACCGCCCTGCCCCAGCAGTGTCTGCGCGCGGATCGGCTTTCGGCGCTACATCAGTGGGGGTTGCCGGAGCCGGAGGCCATCGACCAAGAATTCGCGAGCATCGCCAAAGTTGCCGTGGAGGCCAGTGCAGGGGCGGGGCGGTTCGCCGCCGGCGCCGGCCGCCATGGGGCGCCCGCAAGCTAGGCCTTCGCCAGGGTCAGCTGGCCTTATTGATGGTGTTGCCCGAGCCGAGGTTGTCCACCTTCGGGTCGCCGTCCTTGTAGGTGATGGTGTTGTCCAAGCCCAGCACCGTGATTCGGGTTTCGACCTTGTCGATGGTGATCTTGTTGTTCGCGCCGCCGATGCTCACCGTCACGCAGGAGCCGGTGACGGTCAGAGTGTTGTTGGAGCCGGCGACATTCAGGGACTTGCCGGTGGCGCAGTCCAGCGTGCTCGTGGTCCCCATCGATCCGTAGTTCAGCGTGTTCCCGATCTCGACGGAAGCGGTGGTGCTTTCGCCGCTCGTCCCGGTCGTCGGTGCGGCCGCGCTGGTCTTCGTTGTCGTTGTGGTTGTCGTGCTGGGGCCCCCGGGCGGGTTGGCTGTCGAGCTGCAACCGGACAGCACCACAGCCGCGGCCGCCGGCGCCAGAGCGAGTGCCGCGAGCCGCGACGATCGGTCAGTGATGTGGACGCGCATATTCCCCTCCTCGGTGCGGCAACGGCAGTCGCTGAGCCTCAGGCAGGCACCTGCTGCAGCCGATTAACCATTCCCAGTTCGCGGCCGCGGTCCCAAAGGATCGGCGCGCCAGTGTGATAGAAGACGGTCTGGTCGTAGCCGTACACCGTGATGTCGTGCGTGACCGAGTCCGCGATGATGGTGTTGCCCGAGCCCATCACCGTCACCGCCCAGCAGTTGCCCATCGCGTTGACGTAGTTCCCACTGCCGTTGACGATCAGGGTCGCGTCATTGCAGTCCAGTGTCTGCTGGAGGCCCTGTCCAATGACGTGGGTGTCGCCGTTCTTGGCCTGCGCGACCGGCGTCAAAGCGGAGGGCGTGGCGGCGATTGTGATGACACATGTTGCAAGCGACCCGGCGACGGTTCTCCAAAGCACCGCTGCCCCCTTCGCTGGGTATGTCTCTGACGGGAATCTGCTGGATTGAGCCTACGTGTATTTGCCTGATTGATGGCAAATAATTTTCGTCGCGGCCAACTGCGACCCGCCCCGGATCCGCCCGGGTAGATTGGCGACTCCGTCAACTAGAGTCATTAGTTGACCTTCACCAATTCACCGCAATCGAAGGGCGATCGCCATGGCAGTTCACCCGGAACAGCCGTCGGCGGGTGGGCGCCTGCGTGCCGGCAGGTCCGGATCCCGGCACGGCAAGCTGAGCCGCGACGGCATCGTCGATGGCGCGCTGACGTTCCTGGACCGGGAGGGCTGGGACTCCCTGACCATCAACGCGCTGGCGACTCAGCTGGGTACCAAGGGGCCGTCGCTCTACAACCACGTAGACAGTCTGGAAGACCTGCGTCGCGCGGTTCGGATCCGGGTCATCGACGACATCATCATGATGCTGAATCGGGTCGGTGAGGGCCGCTTCCGCGACGACGCGGTGCTGGTGATGGCCGGCGCCTACCGCAGTTATGCCCACCACCACCCGGGGCGGTACTCGGCCTTCACCCGGATGCCGCTGGGCGGCGACGACCCCGAGTACACCGCGGCGACCCGAGGGGCGGCCGCACCCGTGATCGCCGTGTTGTCCTCTTACGGTCTTGATGGCGAAGAGGCATTTTTCGCCGCACTGGAATTCTGGTCGGCGTTGCACGGGTTCGTCTTGCTCGAAATGACCGGTGTCATGGACGATATCGACACGGATGCGCTGTTCACCGAGATGGTGTTGAGGCTGGCGACAGGCATGGACAAGCGCAGCGCGCCGGACGGTCCCGTACCGAAATAGCTGCCGACTGGACACGCGCGCCGAGGTGAGCGGTTTGGGTGCAGCTGGCGCTTTGACCTGCCAGACCAGCGGCGGGTATTGTGGTGGCTCGTGCCTGGCGGCTTACGGCGCCTGACGTAAGGAAGTGGATGCCGGGCGAATTCGCATGTCCACCACGCATCGGATGAATCCGGTGCCGAGCGGGTGCGACACACCCGGCCGCGGGGTAGTGCGGCAGGGCATAACTGCAGTACAGAGACTTGACACCGAACGAAACACAGAAAGCCGGTAGATGCCAACCATTCAGCAGCTGGTCCGCAAGGGTCGCCGCGACAAGATCGCCAAGGTCAAGACCGCGGCCCTGAAAGGCAGCCCGCAGCGCCGTGGCGTATGCACGCGCGTGTACACCACCACCCCGAAGAAGCCGAACTCGGCGCTTCGGAAGGTCGCGCGCGTGAAGCTGACTAGCCAGGTCGAGGTCACTGCCTACATCCCCGGCGAGGGCCACAACCTGCAGGAGCACTCGATGGTGCTGGTGCGCGGTGGTCGTGTGAAGGACCTGCCCGGTGTGCGGTACAAGATCATCCGCGGCTCGCTGGACACCCAGGGTGTCAAGAACCGCAAGCAGGCTCGCAGCCGTTACGGCGCCAAGAAGGAGAAGAGCTAATGCCGCGCAAGGGGCCCGCGCCGAAGCGTCCGCTGGTCAATGATCCGGTCTACGGGTCGCAGCTGGTAACGCAGCTCGTCAACAAAGTCTTGCTGGACGGGAAGAAATCCCTGGCCGAACGCATTGTTTACGGTGCGCTCGAGCAAGCTCGCGACAAGACCGGCACGGATCCCGTAATCACGCTGAAGCGCGCCATGGACAACGTCAAGCCCGCCCTTGAGGTGCGCAGCCGCCGCGTCGGTGGTGCGACTTACCAGGTCCCGGTCGAAGTGCGTCCGGAACGCTCGGTGACGCTGGCACTGCGTTGGCTGGTCAGCTTCTCCAAGCAACGTCGCGAGAAGACGATGATCGAGCGCCTGGCGAACGAGATCCTGGACGCCAGCAATGGCCTGGGTGCTGCCGTCAAGCGGCGTGAGGACACGCACAAGATGGCCGAGGCTAACCGCGCCTTTGCCCACTATCGCTGGTAGAGCAATGCGCGGCTCCCAGAGCTGCGAAGGTGGCGACATCAGCGAAGATGCCGGGCGTAAACCGACAGCGAACTAACTACGCAATCGAAAGAGTGGGAAGACTTCTGTGGCACAGAAGGACGTGCTGACCGACCTGACCAAGGTCCGCAACATCGGCATCATGGCGCACATCGACGCGGGCAAGACGACGACGACCGAGCGCATCCTCTACTACACCGGTATCAGCTACAAGATCGGTGAGGTCCACGACGGCGCCGCCACGATGGACTGGATGGAGCAGGAGCAAGAGCGCGGAATCACCATCACCTCCGCTGCCACCACCTGCTTCTGGAATGACAACCAGATCAACATCATCGACACCCCCGGCCACGTCGACTTCACCGTCGAGGTGGAGCGCAGCCTGCGCGTACTCGACGGTGCCGTAGCCGTCTTCGACGGCAAGGAAGGTGTCGAGCCACAGTCCGAGCAGGTCTGGCGTCAGGCCGACAAGTACGACGTCCCGCGCATCTGCTTCGTCAACAAGATGGACAAGATCGGTGCCGACTTCTACTTCTCGGTCAAGACCATGGAAGACCGGCTGGGCGCCAACGTCATCCCGATCCAGCTGCCCGTCGGTTCCGAGGGTGACTTCGAGGGCGTCGTCGACCTGGTCGAGATGAAGGCCAAGGTCTGGCGCGGCGAGACCAAGCTCGGCGAGACCTACGAGACCATCGACATCCCCGCCGAATTTCAGGAGAAGGCCGACGAGTACCGCACCAAGCTGCTCGAGGCTGTCGCGGAAACCGACGAGGCGCTGCTGGAGAAGTATTTCGGGGGCGAGGAGCTGTCGGTCGCCGAGATCAAGGGCGCGCTGCGCAAGCTGACCATCAGCTCTACGGCCTACCTGGTGTTGTGCGGTAGCGCGTTCAAGAACAAGGGCGTGCAGCCGATGCTGGACGCGGTCATCGACTACCTGCCCTCGCCGCTGGACGTGCCGCCGGCCGTCGGCCACGCGCCGGGCAAGGAAGATGTCGAGATCACCCGCAAGCCGTCGACCGACGAGCCGTTCTCCGCGCTGGCGTTCAAGGTCGCCACGCACCCGTTCTTCGGCAAGCTCACCTACGTCCGGGTGTACTCGGGCAAGGTCGACTCCGGCAGCCAGGTCATCAACGCCACCAAGGGCAAAAAGGAGCGGCTGGGCAAGCTGTTCCAGATGCACTCCAACAAGGAAAACCCGGTGGAGACGGCGTCGGCGGGACACATCTACGCGGTGATCGGCTTGAAGGACACCACCACCGGTGACACCCTGAGCGACCCGAACGACCAGATCGTGCTCGAATCGATGACCTTCCCCGATCCCGTCATCGAGGTGGCCATTGAGCCGAAGACCAAGAGCGACCAGGAAAAGCTGAGCCTGTCGATTCAGAAGCTGGCCGAAGAAGACCCGACGTTCAAGGTGCACCAGGACGCCGAGACCGGCCAGACCGTGATCGGTGGCATGGGCGAGCTGCACCTGGACATCCTGGTCGACCGGATGCGCCGCGAGTTCAAGGTTGAAGCCAACGTCGGTAAGCCGCAGGTTGCCTACAAGGAAACCATCAAGCGGACCGTGGAGAAGGTCGAGTTCACCCACAAGAAGCAGACGGGTGGCTCGGGCCAGTTCGCGAAGGTGCTTATCAGCCTCGAGCCGTTCCACGGCGAGGATGGTGCCACCTACGAATTCGAGAACAAGGTCACCGGTGGCCGTATCCCGCGTGAGTACATCCCGTCGGTGGATGCCGGGGCCCAGGACGCGATGCAGTACGGCGTGCTGGCCGGTTATCCGCTGGTGAATGTGAAGGTCATCTTGCTCGACGGTGCCTACCACGAGGTGGACTCGTCGGAAATGGCCTTCAAGATCGCAGGTTCGCAGGTGCTGAAAAAGGCTGCGCACCAAGCCCAGCCGGTGATCCTGGAGCCGATTATGGCGGTCGAAGTGACCACACCCGAGGACTACATGGGTGACGTGATCGGCGACCTGAACTCCCGCCGTGGCCAGATTCAGGCCATGGAGGAGCGGTCTGGTGCGCGCGTCGTCAGGGCGCACGTGCCGCTGTCGGAGATGTTCGGCTATGTCGGGGACCTGCGGTCCAAGACTCAAGGCCGGGCGAACTACTCCATGGTGTTCGACTCGTATGCCGAAGTCCCAGCGAACGTCTCGAAGGAGATCATCGCGAAGGCGACGGGCGAGTGAATATCAGCTCGGAGTAACCTGGCCCGGTTACCACCGCGGCACTTACAACAACATCAACACTGCTTTAACCAAAGCACCAACAAGTCCAGGAGGACACAGAAGTGGCGAAGGCGAAGTTCGAGCGGACGAAGCCGCACGTCAACATCGGGACCATCGGTCACGTTGACCACGGCAAGACCACACTCACCGCGGCGATCACCAAAGTTCTGCATGACAAGTACCCGAACCTCAACGAGTCGCGCGCCTTCGACCAGATCGACAACGCGCCCGAGGAGCGTCAGCGCGGTATCACGATCAACATCTCCCACGTGGAGTACCAGACCGAGAAGCGCCACTACGCCCACGTGGACGCCCCGGGTCACGCCGACTACATCAAGAACATGATCACCGGCGCGGCTCAGATGGACGGCGCGATCCTGGTGGTGGCCGCCACCGACGGCCCGATGCCGCAGACGCGTGAGCACGTGCTGCTCGCCCGTCAGGTGGGTGTGCCCTACATCCTGGTCGCCCTGAACAAGGCCGACATGGTGGACGACGAGGAGCTGCTCGAGCTCGTCGAGCTGGAGGTCCGCGAACTGCTGGCCGCCCAGGAATTCGACGAGGAGGCTCCGGTTATCCGGGTCTCGGCGCTCAAGGCACTCGAGGGCGACGAGAAGTGGGTCAAGTCCGTCGAAGAGCTGATGGATGCGGTCGACGAGTCGATTCCGGACCCGGTTCGCGAGACCGACCGTCCGTTCCTGATGCCCGTCGAGGACGTCTTCACGATCACCGGTCGTGGCACCGTGGTCACCGGTCGTGTCGAGCGCGGTGTGGTCAACGTGAACGAGGAAGTCGAGATCGTCGGCATCAAGCCGACCAGCACCAAGACCACGGTCACCGGTGTGGAGATGTTCCGCAAGCTGCTCGACCAGGGGCAGGCCGGCGACAACGTCGGGCTGTTGCTGCGTGGTATCAAGCGGGAAGACGTCGAGCGCGGCCAGGTTGTGGTCAAGCCCGGCACCACCACGCCGCACACCGAGTTCGAGGGCAGCGTCTACATCCTGTCCAAGGACGAGGGCGGCCGGCACACGCCGTTCTTCAACAACTACCGTCCGCAGTTCTACTTCCGCACCACCGACGTGACCGGTGTGGTGACACTGCCGGAGGGCACCGAAATGGTGATGCCCGGTGATAACACCAACATCTCGGTGAAGCTGATTCAGCCCGTCGCCATGGACGACGGTCTGCGCTTCGCGATCCGCGAGGGTGGCCGCACCGTCGGCGCCGGCCGGGTCGTCAAGATCATCAACTAGCTCTACCGCAGCGCAAGGCCCGGATTGCCGATTTCGGCGGTTCGGCCTTTGCGCATTTCGGCTGCGAAGAACCGGCATAAATGGCGGGCAAAATTCCGGTAAGCTATCTCGATGTCAGTAATTGACGGTTGGGGTATTTGACCGTCGCCGTCTGGCCAGGAGGTTCGGATGTCGTTCGTGAATGCGACGCCGGAGTATGTGGCGTCTGCCGCATCTGACTTGGCAAAAATCGGGTCCGCCATCGAGTACGCCAACTCGACAGCGTCGGGCGTGACCTCGGCCGTTGAGGCAGCTGGCGCCGACGCGGTGTCGACGAGCATTTCGCGACTGTTCGGCGCGCACGCCGCCGCCTATCAAGCGATCAGCTCCCAGGCGGTGCTGTTCCATCAGCAGTTTGTGCAGCTTATGAGCGGTGGTGCGACGGAATATGCGAGTGCCGAGGTCGCCAACGCCGCACCCCTGGATATCGCGCCGCAGGCCGTGCTGGGCGCGGCCAATGCCTCCGGCCACGCGCTAGGCGCCCAGCAGCCGGTCATCGGAGCCGCGGCACAAGCAAGTGCCTTGGCGTCTGGGGTACCGGTGGGTGCTGCGATGCAGCCCGGTGCCGCGGTGCCGGCGGCCGTGTCAGCGACGGCGGCTGCGCCGGCAACGGCGCCGATCGCTCCGATGGCCGCGACCACCTCGGTGGCAGCCGCGCCGGCGGGATCCGCGGCCCAGGGAGCCTCGGGAGGGGCTTCGAACGCGCAGACACCGGCTTATGCACCGGTGGCGGCGACCGCCGCGGCGGCAGCCGCGGCCACGGCAGCTGCACCGGACGTGTCCGGCCCGCTGACCGCCTCGACCGCCCCGGCGGCTGTGGCAAGCGCAGAACTCACTTCGGCCACCATGCTGCCGACGGCGATGCCGACACCGTCGACCGGTCCGGCCACGCCGCCCCCGCCGGCCTCTCCCAAGAGCCGCCCGCCTACACCGTCGCGCTGACTGGCGGGGCGGATGCCCGGATGCGGTTTGCACCTAAGGCGCACGCGACAGCGCTAATCTGACACGAACTTCCCGGCAAGGCGAGGAGACTCACGTGTTGGCGCGCTATCTCAAGACGCAGTTAATAGTTTTGCTGTGCGGCGGTTTGGTCGGGCCGATCTTTCTGGTCGTCTACTTCACTCTCGGTCTGGGCAGCCTGCTGCAGTGGATGTTCTATGTCGGCCTGCTCATCACTGTGGCCGACGTCCTCATCGCGCTCGCGCTCACCAACTACGGCGCGAAGTCGGCGGCCAAATCAGCGTTGCTGGAGCAACACGGGGTGCTGGCGCTCGCGCAGATCACCGGGCTCGCCGAGACGGGTACCCGAATCAACGAACAGCCGCTAGTCAAGGTCGATTTGCACATTGCCGGACCGGGGTTCACGGCGTTCGACAGTCAGGACCGGGTCATCGCCAACGTGACCAGGTTAGGCAATCTCACCGCGCGCAAGCTCGTGGTACTAGTCGACCCCACCACGCAGCAATACCAAATCGACTGGGAGCGAAGCGCTTTGGTCAACGGGCTGATGCCCGCGCAGTTCACGGTCGCCGAGGACAACCGGACCTACGACCTGAGTGGGCAAGCCGGGCCGTTGATGGAGATCCTGCAGATCCTCAAGGACAACAACATTGCGCTCAACCGGATGGTCGACATCCGGTCAAACCCGGCACTGCGTCAGCAGATCCAGGCGGTGGTGCGCCGCGCGGCGCAGCAGGCCCCCGCGGCGCAAGGAGCCCCGGCCGGGGCGGCGCCGGTCGGCACAACCCCTCAGACGTCGATCGGTGAGCGGCTCCAGCAGCTCGAGACGTTGCGCGCCAGTGGCGCTTTGACCGATGACGAGTACAACGCGCGCCGGACCCAGATCATCTCGGAGATCTGAACCCTCCCGGTCATCTAGCCGAGTTAGAACACGTTTCAGTTCCGCTGCTAGCCTGTGATTCGGCGAGAGGCCGGCGAAAGGGGCGTGCTGTGGCGGGACGTGAAGGATCACTGCAAGGACGGGTGGCATTCGTTACCGGTGCCGCCCGCGCGCAAGGGCGCGCACACGCGGTACGGCTGGCCGCCGAGGGCGCCGACATCATCGCGCTCGACATCTGCGCGTCGGCGTCGAGCACCATTACCTACACGCCGGCCACACCCGAGGACCTCAACGAGACCGTCCGCTTGGTGGAGGCGCAGGGCCGCAAGGTGCTGGCCCGCGAGGTGGACATTCGCGACGACCCCGCGGTGCGGCAGCTGGTGGCCGACGGCGTTGAGCAGTTCGGCCGGCTCGACATTCTGGTGGCCAACGCCGGAGTGCTGGGCTGGGGCCGGGTCTGGGAACTCAGCGACGAGCAGTGGGACACCGTCATCGGGGTCAATTTGACCGGCACCTGGCGCACCCTGCGCGCCGCGATACCCGTGATGATCGAGGCCGGCAACGGTGGATCCATCGTGGTCGTGAGCTCGTCGGCCGGTATCAAGGCCACGCCCGGCAACGGCCACTACGCGGCCAGCAAATTCGGATTGACCGCACTGACCAACACCCTGGCTATCGAGCTCGGCGAATACAACATCCGGGTCAACTCCATCCACCCCTACTCGATCGACACCCCGATGATCGAACCGGAAGCGATGATGGAGATCTTCGCCAAGCATCCCCGCTTCGTGCACAGCTTCCCGCCAATGCCGATGCAGTACAAGGGATTCATGGCCCCCGAAGAGGTTTCCGACGTTGTCGCCTGGTTGGCCGGCGACGGCTCGGGCACGGTGACGGGCATGCAGATCCCCGTTGATAAGGGTGCCCTAAAGTACTGACCGCCGCGCGTGCTATGAACTCCACGTGAGCAATAACGGAATCGTGATCGTCGGGGGAGGGCTCGCTGCTGCCCGCACGGCCGAGCAATTGCGCCGGTCGGAGTACACCGGGCCCGTCACGATCGTCAGCGACGAGGTGCATCTGCCCTACGACCGGCCGCCGCTGTCCAAGGAAGTGCTGCGCAAAGAGGTCGATGACGTCGCCCTCAAGCCGCGTGAGTTCTACGACGAGAACAACATCACGCTGCGGCTGGGTGCGGCGGCCACCAGCTTGGACACCGCCGCGCAGACGCTGACTCTGTCCGACGGCACGTCGCTTGGCTACGACGAGCTGGTGATAGCGACCGGATTGGTGCCGCGGCGCATTCCAGCGTTCCCGGATCTCGACGGCATCCGCGTGCTGCGGTCGTTCGACGAGAGTGTGGCGCTGCGCGAGCACGCGTCCGAGGCGCAGCGCGCGGTGGTGGTCGGCGCCGGTTTCATCGGCTGCGAGGTCGCGGCGAGCTTACGCGGTCTGGGGGTTGAGGTCGTGCTGGTGGAGCCGCAGCCGACGCCGTTGGCCTCGGTGCTCGGCGAACAGATCGGTGAATTGGTGACGCGGTTGCATCGCGGCGAGGGTGTCGATGTGCGCACCGGTATCGGTGTTGCCGAGGTACGCGGCCAGCGGCACGTGGAGACGGTCTTGCTGACCGATGGCAGCGAGCTGGTGACAGACCTCGTTGTCGTCGGGATCGGATCACGGCCGGCCACCGAGTGGCTGCAGGGCAGCGGCGTCGACGTCGACAACGGTGTCATCTGCGACGAGGCCGGGCGAACGAGTGCGCCCAACGTGTGGGCGCTCGGTGACGTTGCCTCCTGGCGCGATGCGACGGGACATCAAGCACGCGTGGAGCATTGGAGCAACGTTGCAGATCAGGCCCGGGTTGTGGTGCCCGCGATGCTCGGCCAAGAGGTGCCTTCGATCACGGTCGTTCCGTACTTCTGGAGCGACCAGTACGACGTCAAGATCCAGTGCCTGGGGGAGCCGGAGGCCACCGACATCGTGCATCTGGTCGAGGACGACGGACGAAAGTTCTTAGCCTACTACGAGCGTGACGGGGTAGTGGTGGGCGTGGTCGGCGGCGGCCTGCCGGGCAAGGCCATGAAGGCTCGCGGCAAAATCGCTGCCGCAACACCCATTTCGGAGCTGCTAGGCTGACGGCCATGCCCCGGGTGGCGATACTCGACGACTACGCCGACATGGCACTCGAGCTCGCCGACTGGTCTTCAGTGCAGAGCCGATCCGAGATCACCGTCTTCGACCGGCATTTGTCCGAAGCGGAAGCGGCGGACGTTCTGCAGCCGTTCGACGTGATCTGTACCCTGCGCGAACGTATGGCGTTGCCGCGCACGCTGATCGAGCGACTACCCAACTTGAAGCTGATCACGATCGTGGGCATGAGCCTGCCGAATTTGGACATGGCCGCGGCCAGCGAACACGGTGTGCTGGTTGCCCATTCGGATTTCGCCAACCCCCGGTACCGGGCCCTGCGCGATTCCACCCCCGAGCTCGCCTGGGGCCTGCTGATCGCGACGGTGCGCAATCTGGCCGAAGAGCATCGGCGGATGCGCGATGGTGGGTGGCAGAGCAGCGTCGGCGTGACGCTTGCCGGTAAGACACTTGGGTTGCTGGGTCTGGGCAGGACGGGCAAGCGGATGGCCGAATACGGAGGCGTGTTTGGCATGGAAGTCGTTGCGTGGAGCCAGAATCTCACAGAGGAGGCCGCGATCGCGGTTGGCGCGCGCCGGGTCGAGAAAGCGGCCTTGTTCGAATCCTCCGATGTGGTCTCGATCCACCTGGTGCTCTCCGAACGGACGAGAGGTTTGGTCGGCGAACCCGAACTGGCTCTGATGAAGCCGCACGCCTACTTGGTCAACACGTCGCGGGGCCCGATCGTCGACGAGGCAGCGCTGATCGCGGCGCTGCAAAGCGGACGCATCGCCGCAGCCGGACTCGACGTCTTCGACGCCGAACCGCCCCCCTCGGACCATCCGCTGCGCCGCCTGCCGAATGTGACGTTGTCCCCCCACCTGGGGTACGTCACCCGCGAAATGCTGAACGCCTTCTACTCGGACAGCATCGAAGCCGTGGTGTCTTGGCTGGACGGAACGCCGATTCGGATCGCCAACCCCGAGGCGCTGACCTAGAGATCAGGTTGCGGTTGTCGCCTGCAGAATACCGGGGGCGCAAGCGGTTTCGACGACCGTCGTGAGTTCGCGGGCGATGCCCGGCGCGGTGGCGATCGTCGAGGCGGAGCGGTGGGTGTGCGGATTGCCTTGCGCGTCGACGACATGCGCTCCGGCTTCACGGGCGATCAGCGTTCCCGCGGCGGTGTCCCATGGCTTGTTGGACATCATGACGCAGGCGTCCAGCGCTCCCTCGGCGACGAACGCGAGATCGAGAGTCGCGGCGCCGACCATCCGAATGCGTTCCACGCGAGGCACCAGCTCGGCGGTGAGCGCGAGCCGGGGCTCGTTGAGCGCGGCAGCATCGTGGCCGACGGCGTAGTCGCCGAGAGACACGATTGCCTCGGCGAGGCGGGTGGAGCCGCTGACGTCGATCGGCTCACCGTTGAGGAAGGCGCCCTGATTCTGGATGGCGTGATACCTGCGGCCAAGCAACGGCGCGTGGGTGACGGCGACGACGGTGGCGCCGCGGTACATCAAGGCCAGCGAGACCGAGCACAGCGGTAGCCCATGCACGAAATTCGACGTTCCGTCGATGGGGTCCAGCACCCAGAGCCATTCCGCGGTCTCGATATCGGGTTGCGCGGGCGATTCCTCGGCAAGCAGCGGGATGTCGGGTGTGGCTTTGCGCAGGTAGTCGTCGATGTCGCGTTGAATCGCAAGATCGATATCGGTCACCAGATCGCGGTCACCCTTGTGATGCACAGCGTCCGGATTCGACGTCTCGAGTGTTATCGCACCGATTTGTGTTGCATCGCAAGCAATTTTGAATAGATCGTCGTAGGTCTTCATCCGGCGGCATGCCTCGCTTCCAGAGTCTGGGCGTGTGTTCGGCTCCCCGAGCATAGAGGCTGCCGGATTCCGCTTTGCGCCCGGCCGTTGTGCGGATATTTCTCCCGCCCACCGCAATGACTGGTAATTGTGCTGTTGCACAACGTATTTCGTGCCAATGCGACCGTGCGCGGCAAATAGTATTCGGTGGTGATGCACCTCACGAGATCGCTACGTTTGAATGCGAACAAGGCGATTTGCCAAGCGGTGTATTCGATGTCACACCGATAGCCGAAAGATGCTCATAAGTTGGTCTGTGCTGGCGGGCGGTGACTCATACTGTCTCAATGCTTTTGCCGCGCCGACATGCCGTGCCGCGGCGATTGGGCGCAAGCTGGCCAATTCGACTAGCTTTCGAAGGCGATCGGTGTCGGTGGACCTCGTGAAATTCAGATGAGCTCGGCCTCTTGGAGATTCGCGGGTTGTGGACAACGAAGTCCGGCTCAACGGCTGCTGCCGGCCCGGTCTCCACAGAGATGACAAGCAATATGGCAGGCAGGTGACGACGAATGACCGTTATTGACGACGTATGCAGTACGCCGAAAATCCCGACGATCACTCTGAACGACGACGCGAAGATGCCGGTGCTCGGGCTCGGTGTCGCCAAGTTGTCGGACGCTGAAGCGGAACGTTCGGTCACCGCTGCGTTGGAAGCCGGCTGCCGATTGATTGACACCGCTGCCGCTTACGGCAACGAGGGCGCCGTCGGCCGGGCGATCGCCAAATCGGGACTTGGTCGCGACGAACTGTTCGTCACCACAAAGCTGGGCACGTCGAATCAGGGCTTCGAAACCGCCCAAGCCGCCTGCCACGCAAGCCTGGACCGGCTGGGGCTGGATTACCTCGACCTGTATCTGATCCACTGGCCCGCGCCGGCGCTGGGCAAGTTCGTGGAGAGTTTCGAAGGCATGATCCAGTCCAAAGAGCAGGGTCATGTCCGCTCGATCGGAGTTTCGAACTTCACCGAGGACCATCTCTCGATGATCATCGAACAGACATCCGAGGTGCCGGCTGTCAACCAAATCGAGCTGCATCCGCGTCTGAACCAGGCCGACTTGCGGCAAACCCACGCCGAACACGACGTTGTCACCCAGTCCTACAGCCCGCTGGGCGTCGGCAGGTTGATCGACGAACAGATTGTCACGTCGATCGCCGCGCAGTACGGTCGCTCACCCGCGCAGGTGCTGGTCCGCTGGAACCTGCAATTGAACAACGTCGTCGTCTCGCGGTCTTCCAAGCCTGAGCGCGTCGCGCAGAACCTCGATGTCTTCGACTTCACTCTGGAACCCGAACACATGGTGGCGATCGAGGCGCTGCATGACGGCACCCGGGTGCTGCACGACCCGATGACCTTCACCGGTACTTAGAGCTGCCCTAGGTAGAACCGCGCGCCTTGGTTGTCGGTGCACTCGGCGGTCATGCCGTAGGGCTGGCGGGCGGGATCGGCAACCACGGTGCCGCCGGCCTCGCGGACCCGCGTGACCGCCGCGTCGATGTCGGCCACTGTCCACATCGGCACGGTGCTGGGACGCTCGCTGCCACCGGCAGCGCCGGCCATCGGATGCGTGCCTACCACCTGCCAGCCGTCGGCCACGCGGCCGGGCTCGAAGCTCCAGCCCAACAGCCGGCCATAGAAATCGCGGAATTCGGCCGAATCCGGTACCTGGTAGGTGACGTAGGACAGCTCGCCGGGCCCAGAGCCGTTGACTTCCGGGCGCTTTCGACCCGCGGTGGGCTGGTGAACCGCGAACGCCGCGCCCTGCGGATCGGTGGCATCGAGCAGGATGCCGTACTCGGTCTGCCGGATCTCGCCCGGGACGCCGCCGGCCTCGGCTATCGCGTCGCGAGCAACCTGAAGGTCGTCGACGGCATAGCAGCAGAACAAGGTGGCGGGTTGCGCGGTGGCAAAGATTCCGGTCGGGAGGTCGGTATTCGTCACCCGATGCGATGCGGGGTCGTAGGTCCAGCCCAGCACATGTCCGTAGAAGGCGGCCGCGCGGTCGGCGTCCGGGGTCCAGACCGAGACGTATCCGATGTCGCCGTGCCGAATGCCGGCAATGGGCACCGCCGTCGGCCCGGACAACATCCAGCGGTGCCCGAATGGATCGACGATGGTCGCGTTGCGCGTTCCGTAGTTTTCGTAGATCTCCCGCTCGACGGTGGCGCCGTGTTTGCGAGCTTGCTGCAGGGCGGCTTCGGTGTCCGCGACCTGCAGCATCAGGCTGACCGAAACAGCATGCAGTGCAGGCGCTTTCAAGCCATATTCAGGGTATTCGTCGGCCAGATACAGCACGCCGTCGGCCATCGCGATCTCGGCGTGCCCAATGCGCCCGTCGTCCATGACGATGGGATCGCCGATTACGACGGCGCCGAACGCATCGGCGTACCAAGCGATGGCCGCACGTGCGTTCGCCACGCTCAGGTAGGGCAGTGCCGCCGGCCGCGGTGCACGCGGCGTAGCGGGTTCGGCCAGTTCGGCGATGGCACTGGTGGTGCCGCTCATGACAACTCCTTCCGGTAGGGATAGTGCGGATTCCAATTGCCGGCGCAGCCGCGCGGCAAAATCCGGATCGGGTTGAACCGGAAGGTCATTGGCGTGCAGCACGCTGAGCGGGTCGCTATGGTCGCGCGGGTTCATGACATGCCTCCCTCCGGATACTGCTTCTTGAACGCGCGGCGCGCCCGCACCAGCAAGGCTTCGGTAGCGTGCACCGTGCGCCCGATCAGCTCGGCACATTCGCCGACGCTGCAGTCGTCCATATAGCGCAGCACCAGCACGGTGCGGTGCGGCTCAGCCAGTCGGGCCAGCACGGCTTCGGCGACCATGCGGTCCAGTTCGGTATCCCAGTCGTCGGCCGTGTCGACCGGCTCCGGCAGTTCGGCCATCGGCACGCTGAGCCGGTCCGGACCGCGCCGGTAGTGGTCGGCCAATTTGTGTCGTGCCACGCCGAGTAACCACGCAAGCGACATCGGCGGCGGCTCGGCTTTGCGCGCGGCGTCCATCGCGGCGAGGAACGTCTCCGACGTCAGGTCCTCCGCCGCCCCGCGATCGCCACAGCGTCGGACGAAATAGCCGTAGACCGCCGGCAACGCCTCGTCGTAGAGCGTCAAAAGCGCGCGTCGAGCGTCGGATTGATGATCCGTTTCGGCGCCCACACCCTTATCGTCGCCGCGGCAATGCAAACTCCGACGGGTTGTGAGCGAAAAATTTTCCAGATTGTGGCTATTGCCAGTTCACGGGTGGGCCATGCGCATGGCATTCACCCAGCACGACAAGTTCGCCGCGCGGCCAGCGACGCGCGCGCACCAAGAACTTCAGTGCAGCGCCTGGGCCGTCGCGAGCGGGCTCCATCGTCAAATGCGCAAAGGGCGAGCGGGCATCGGCGCGTGCACCCAGCGAACTGACGTGAGCGCGCACGGCCGTGCGTTCGTTCTCGGACAGGTACTGCCAGATGACCGAATGCCACAGCACGGTCAACGCGCCCTCGGCCAGTGTCAAGCCGGCGACCGCGTCGGCGGCGCTGAGCCGCACCAGTTGTGCCGGTACCTTGCGGGCGATCGCGATGGCGCCCCGCAACCGCTGCAGCCGGGCGACCTGATCGGGCCAGACATAGCTCGACGCGGTGATCTCCCCGTCGGCGACGGTGACATCGACGGGCGCGATGTCGTACCCGCGCCGTTCCACGATCTGTACCGAACCGGTGGGTGGCAACTGCCCCTGCCACGCGTGGTCGATCAGTACCGGCGAGTCGCTCGGTCCCCACTGCCCGCTGCCGTAGCGATAGCGGTATTTGTCGGCCCGCAGGTTCAGCCCGGCGCTGGATCCGATCTCGAAAAGCCGTACCGGGAATCCGATTTCGTGATTGATGCGCAGCAGCGCGCCGATCAGTGCGGCAGATCGACCCACCTCGTTGGTTTGCGGCGGATGACCGAGCGCCGCGCGCAGCGAGTCGGCATGGTCGAACGCGACGGCCTTGATCGCGGGCCACGCGCTGCCGGCATCCCAGGTGCCGCCGGTGCTGGGATACCACTGGCGCAATGCCGGCGCCCGGTCGCCGAGCACCAACCGGTGCAAACCACCCAGCAGGCGCAGTGGCACCGCCTCGCGCGACGGGTCGTCTTCGTGGCCGGAGAGAATCGACGCGAAGATGCCGCCGGCTTCGACATCGGAGGCCACCAGCTCGAACAGGTCGTCATACATCCTGGACCCGGACGCGCCGCAGAACCGCCCCTGCGATCGCAAGGTGTGCAGCAGATGCCCGGTGTTGGCGGTCACGGCTTCAGCCTTTCCAGCCCGGCGCCGACGACGTCGAAGGCGTTGCCGAGAGCCACCGGCAACGGGACGGATTCGTCGCCCAGCCAATGCTCGTAGGCCGAAAGTGCGACACCGAGCAGCGTCCATGCGACGGTCTGGGGCCCCAAGTCGCTCGTCTTGGCGCCCGAGCGCCGGGCGACGAACTCCGCAATCACCTCACGCCAGCCGGCGTACATCGTCATCGAATACGCCTGCAGTTCGGCGGTCTGCAGGATGACCCGCATCCGCTGGCGATGCTGGACGGTCTCGGAGTCGTCAAAGGTGTTGAACGCCAACAGTGCCGTCCGAAGCGCCTCACCCAGCGGAACTCGCGGGCCGACCATGTCGAGCAGTTCCCGAAGGTGTGCGAGATGGGTGTCGAACTCACCCCACAAGATGGCGTTCTTGGACGCGTAGTAGCGGAACAGCGTGCGCCGCGAGATCCCGGCAGCCTGTGCGACATCGTCGACGCTTACCTCGGCAAATCCCCGCGCGGTGAATAACTCGATGGCGACGTCGGTGATGTCGTGTGGTGTCGTCGAGCGGCGCCGGCCTACCCGCGACTCCGGAAGCATCAGACCCGCCCCTTCCATTTCGGCACTCGATGCCATATTCTGACGACGATTCTGACAAGATCGACCATCGTTGTCGAGACCGTAGGAGAGGCACTTCATATGGACCGCGAGACCCAGACCGACGCCGAGCTCGTCACCGAGACTCTGGTTGAAGAGGTGTCCATCGACGGAATGTGCGGGGTCTACTGACCGTGCCGGCGCCCGCGCGGGCTCGGGCGGCGCAAAGCCGCTTCGATCCTGATCGCGGTTGGCGATTGCACCCTCAGGTCGCGGTTCGACCGGAACCGTTTGGCGCGCTGCTCTATCACTTCGGCACCCGCAAGCTGTCTTTCCTGAAGAACCGCACCATCCTTGCGGTGGTGCGATCGCTGGCCGACCATCCCGACATCCGGTCGGCGCTACGCGCCCAGGGTGTCGACGACTCCGAGCAGGCGCCCTACTTGCACGCGTTGGGTGTGCTGGTCGATTCCCGCATGCTGGTGCCCCAGGAGGATCACCAATGACAACAGCGGCCGTACCACGGCTCATCGAGCAATTCGAACATGGGCTGGACGCGCCCATCTGCCTGACGTGGGAGCTCACGTACGCCTGCAACCTGGCCTGCGTGCACTGCCTTTCCTCCTCGGGTAAGCGCGACCCACGCGAGCTGTCCACCCGCCAGTGCATGGACATCATCGACGAGCTGGAACGCATGCAGGTGTTCTACGTGAACATCGGTGGCGGGGAACCCACTGTGCGCCCGGACTTTTGGGAGCTAGTGGACTACGCCACCGAGCACCACGTCGGAGTGAAGTTCTCGACCAACGGGGTCCGCATCACACCGGAGGTCGCCGGGCGGCTGGCCGCCAGCGACTACGTCGATGTGCAAATCTCGCTGGACGGCGCGACCGCCGAGGTCAACGATGCCGTCCGGGGTCCCGGATCGTTCGCCATGGCGGTGCGCGCGCTGGAAAACCTGGCCGCGGCCGGATTCAAAGACGCCAAGATCTCCGTCGTGGTCACCCGGCACAACGTCGACCAGCTCGACGAATTCGCCGCTCTGGCAAGCCGTTACGGGGCGACGCTGCGGATCACTCGATTGCGGCCCTCGGGGCGTGGCGCAGACGTCTGGGAAGACCTGCACCCGACTGCGGCGCAGCAGGTTCAGCTCTATGACTGGCTCGTCGCCAAGGGGGATGGGGTGCTCACCGGCGACTCCTTCTTTCATCTGGCCCCGCTCGGCTCCTCCGGAGCGCTGTCCGGCCTGAACATGTGCGGCGCCGGCCGCGTGGTGTGCTTGATCGACCCGGTCGGCGACGTGTATGCCTGCCCGTTTGCCATCCACGACCGCTTCCTGGCCGGAAATATCCTGTCCGACAGCGGCTTTGACAACGTCTGGAAGAACGCTCCACTATTCCGTGAGCTGCGCGAGCCGCAGTCGGCGGGCGCGTGTGGCAGTTGCGGGCACTACGACAGCTGCCGCGGCGGCTGCATGGCGGCCAAGTTCTTTACCGGCCTGCCGATGGACGGGCCTGATCCCGAGTGCGTCCAGGGGCACAGCGCGTCGGTGCTGGCCCGTGACCGGGAGACGCCGCGCCCGCGCGCCGATCATTCACGCGGACAAAAGGTGCGCCAGCCGGTGCCGCTGACGCTGTCCGTGCGACCCCCGCAGCAACCACCGGCGCGGCTCTGCAACGAAAGCCCGGTCTAGCCATGGCTGAGGAGTGGTTTGAAACCGTAGCGATCGCTCAGCAGCGCGCAAAGCGCCGGCTGCCGAAATCCGTTTATGCAGCATTGGTTGCGGCCAGCGAAAAGGGAATTACCGTCTCCGACAACGTCGAAGCCTTCGGAGAGCTCGGTTTTGCGCCCCATGTCGTGGGCGCCCAGGAAAAGCGCGATTTGTCGACTACCGTTATGGGACAAGATATTTCCATGCCGGTCTTGATTTCGCCGACCGGCGTCCAGGCCGTCGACCCGGACGGCGAGGTCGCCGTCGCGCGGGCTGCTGCGGCGCGAGGAGCGGCGATGGGCTTGTCCTCGTTCGCCAGCAAGCCGATCGAGGAAGTCATCGCCGCAAACTCCAAGCTGTTCTTCCAGGTGTACTGGCTGGGCGGGCGCGAGGCGATCGCGCAGCGGGTGGAGCGGGCGCGGGCGGCCGGCGCGGTTGGTTTGATCGTCACCACCGACTGGTCTTTCTCGCACGGACGCGACTGGGGCAGCCCCAAGATTCCCGAAGAGATGAACCTGCGGACCATCCTGCGGTTGTCCCCGGAGGCGATCTTCAAGCCGCGGTGGTTGTGGAAGTTCGGCAAGACGCTGCGGCCACCGGACCTGCGGGTGCCGAACCAGGCTCGCCGCGGCGAGCTCGGCCCGCCCTTCTTTGCCGCCTACGGCGAGTGGATGGGCACGCCGCCGCCGACATGGGAAGACATTGCCTGGCTGCGAGAGCTCTGGGGCGGGCCATTCATGCTCAAGGGCGTCATGCGCGTCGACGACGCGAAAAGGGCTGTAGATGCCGGTGTTTCGGCGATATCGGTGTCGAACCACGGTGGCAACAACCTGGACGGAACGCCCGCGTCGATTCGTGCGCTGCCCGCGGTGGTGGCGGCGGTGGGCGATCAGGTCGAAGTGTTGCTGGACGGCGGCATCCGGCGCGGTAGCGACGTCGTGAAGGCGGTGGCCTTGGGAGCACGGGCGGTGATGATCGGCCGTGCCTATCTGTGGGGCCTCGCCGCGAATGGTCAAGCCGGCGTCGAAAACGTGCTCGACGTCTTGCGCGGCGGTATCGACTCGGCGCTGATGGGTCTGGGGCACGCCTCGGTCCACGACTTGAGCCCGGACGACATTCTGGTGCCGGACGGCTTCACCCGGGCGCTCGGCGAGCCCCCGGTCGCGCCGGCGTAGCCAGGCGGTCGCGCGGCGACGCCCGAGATAATTTGGGGCATATCGGGCGGCTTTACCGAATATAAGGCGGGAGCCACGACTGATCTCGTCGCCGAGCCGCAGAATTCGTGCGGATATGAGATTGCCAGCGAAAATCGACGTGTGCGAAAATTGTGATACGCGCGTGGCAACCGTGACGGACGAGCCGAATTTAGGCGTCTCGATGAACAGCCCAGAAAAAAAATAACTTTGAAGGCACAACAATTGGTGCACGCCAGGTGAATTCGGCCTACCATCACCGAGTGCCCGTACTCGGCGAATTAGGAGCTGCGACGTCGAGCGAGCTATTTCCCACCTCGCCGTCGGTAATGGTCCCGCTGGGGTCGACCGAGCAACATGGTCCGCACCTACCGTTGGACACCGATACCCGGATCGCGACCGCGGTTGCCCGGGGGGCCAGGGCTAGCCTCGAGCAGGCATGGTTGGTCGCGCCGGCCATCGCCTACGGCGCCAGCGGGGAGCACCAGAGTTTCCCCGGCACCATCTCCATCGGCACCGATGCCCTGACGCTGCTGCTGGTCGAGTACGGCAGGTCGGCCGCCTGCTGGGCCCAGCGCCTGGTCTTCATCAACGGCCACGGCGGCAACGCGGAGGCGTTGCATCGCGCCGTGACCACACTTCGTGACGAAGGTCGTGACGTCGCCTGGTGCCCCTGCGCCGCCGCTGGCGCCGACGCCCATGCCGGCCATACCGAAACATCGGTGTTGCTGCATATCTCGCCGTCCGATGTATTGACCGACCGGTGGCTCGCCGGGAATCGGGCGCCGTTGCCCGAGTTACTCCCGGCGATGCGCACCGGCGGAGTCGCGGCGGTCAGCCCCGCAGGAGTATTAGGAGACCCGACCACCGCCACCGCGGCCGAGGGCAAGCGAATTTTCTCCGAGATGGTCGACGGCTGCGTGCGCCGGATCGTGCACTGGTCGGCCGGCCCCGACGGGATGCTTACATGAGTCAGCCTCGACTGCCGGACGGGTTCGCCGTTCAGGTCGATCGCCGCGTGCGGGTGCTCGGCGACGGCTCAGCGTTGCTCGGCGGCTCACCGACCCGTCTGCTCAAGCTGGCTCCCGCCGCCCAGGACATGCTCTCGGATGGCCGGCTGAAGGTTCGCGACGACGTCAGCGCCCAGCTGGCCCGTACCCTACTGGACGCCACCGTCGCGCATCCGCGGCCTGCCGGCGGACCGTCGCACCGCGATGTAACCGTCGTAATCCCGGTGCGGGACAACGTTTCCGGTGTGCGCCGCCTGCTGAACTCGCTGCGCGGCCTGCGGGTGATCGTGGTGGACGACGGTTCGTTGTCGCCGATCGAGGCGGCAGACTTCGCCGGCACGCACGGTGACATCGAGGTGTTGCACCACCCCCGCAGCAAGGGTCCGGCGGCGGCGCGCAACACCGGGCTGGCGGCGTGCACCACCGACTTCGTCGCGTTCATGGACTCCGACGTGTCGCCGCGCCGCGGCTGGCTGGAAGCCCTGCTCGGTCACTTCTGCGACCCCACCGTCGCCCTGGTGGCACCGCGCATCGTGGGTCTGGCACACAGCGAGAACGTGGTAGCCCGGTACGAAGCGGTGCACTCCTCACTGGACCTCGGGCAGCGCGAAGCGCCGGTGTTGCCGCACAGCACAGTGTCCTACGTACCCAGCGCGGCGATCATCTGCCGCCGCTCGGCCATCAGCGAGGTCGGCGGGTTCGACGAGACCATGCAGTCCGGCGAGGACGTCGATCTGTGCTGGCGGCTCATCGAGACGGGTGCCCGGCTGCGCTACGAGCCGATTGCTCTGGTCGCGCACGATCACCGCACACAATTGCGGGATTGGCTCGCGCGCAAGGCCTTCTACGGTGGTTCGGCGGCGCCGCTGTCGGTGCGCCACCCCGACAAGACCGCCCCGGTGGTTATCTCGGGCTGGGCGCTGATGGCCTGGATACTGATGGCGCTCGGGACAAGCTTGTCGCAGGTGGCCTCGATCGTGATCGCGATCTTCACCGGTCGGCGGATCGCCAGAGCCATGCGCAGCGCCGAGACCTCGTTGGCCGATGTCGTGGTAATTGCGGCCCGGGGTCTATGGTCGGCGGCGCTGCAGCTGGCATCGGCCATCTGCCGGCACTACTGGCCCGTGGCGCTGCTCGCGGCCATCGTGTCGCGGCATTGCAGACACGTCGTGGTGGTCGCGGCCGTGATGGACGGGGTCGTCGACTGGCTGCGCCGCCGGGACGCCACCGGTGACGAAGCCGAGCCGATCGGGCTGCTGACCTATCTATTGCTCAAACGCGTCGACGACTTGGCCTACGGCCTCGGGCTGTGGTGGGGCGTGGTGCGCGAACGCAACCTGCGCGCGCTCAAGCCGCAAATCCGGAGCTAGCCGTCGCCTTGATCACCACGCACAGCGATGTGCTGATCGTCGGCGCCGGAAGTGCTGGATCGGTTGTTGCCGAACGCCTTTCCGCCGATCCTGGTTGCTCTGTGACCGTACTCGAGGCGGGCCCGGCACTCGCCGACCCAGTGCTGCTGGCGCAAACCACCAATGGGCTGCAGCTGCCAATCGGAGCCGGCAGCCCGCTGGTGCAGCGCTACCGGGCCCGCATCACCGAGCTGCCGATTCGCGAGCTTCCGATCGTGCGGGGGGCGACGGTCGGTGGTTCGGGGGCGATCAATGGCGGATATTTCTGTCGTGGCTTGCCATGCGATTTTGATCGGGCCGCGCTACCGGGCTGGGCATGGTCCGACGTGATCGACCATTTCCGGGCGATCGAGACTGACCTTGATTTCGACGGCCCCGTACACGGTGATAGTGGTCCGATTCGCATTCGCCGTACGCACGAAATGACAGGTACCACTGAACGTTTCATCGCCGCAGCGCAGGATGCAGGGTTTTCCTGGGTCGCCGATCTCAACGATTGCGGCCCTGAGTTGGTACCGGGTGTTGGCGCGGTGCCGCTCAACATTGTCGACGGGGTGCGGATCGGATCCGGCGCTGGATATTTGCTGCCGGCCCTAAGCCGATCCAACCTGACCCTACTGTCGCAGACTCGCGCCGTGGGGTTGCGGTTTGACGGCACCGCCGCTGTGGGTGTCGACGCGGTGGGTTCGGGCGGTCCGACGACGCTTACTGCTGATCGAATCGTGTTGTGCGCCGGTGCTATTCAGTCGGCTCATCTGCTGATGCTGTCCGGCGTCGGCGATGAGCCGATGTTGCGGGGCGTTGGCGTGCCGGTGGTGGCTCCGCTTCCGGTGGGAATGAACTGCTGCGATCACCCCGAATGGGTGTTGCCCACCGACTGGAAGGTGGCCACCGGCCGGCCCGTGCTGGAGGTGGTGCTCAACGCCGCCGACGATATCGAGATCAGACCGTATACCGGCGGCTTCGTCGCGATGACCGGCGACGGCACCGCGGGTCATCCAGACTGGCCGCACATCGGGGTGGCGCTGATGCAACCGCGGACCCGCGGGCGCATCTCGCTCGTATCCGCGGATCCGGCCGTGCCTCCGCAGATCGAGCACCGCTACGACAGCGAGCCCCAGGACGTCGCGGCCCTGCGGCGCGGTACCGAGCTGGCCCGTGAACTTGCCAGTGCAGCAACGTATGTCGGGCCTCCCGTATGGGCGACATCGCAGCACCTGTGCGCCAGTGCCCCGATGGGTTCCGAAGGTGACCCGCACGCGGTCGTCGACCCAACATGTCGCGTGCGCGGGATCGAGAACCTCTGGGTGATCGACGGATCCATCCTGCCCGCCATCACCAGCCGTGGACCGCACGCGACCATCGTAATGCTCGGGCACCGCGCGTCGGAATTCGTTCGGTGAGTGGCCTTTCGGCGTGCATGCCTTCGATGGCTCTGACTGACCTCACCCGGACTAGTGCTGATGGGATCTAGTCATCGAGGACCCGCGCGCGAGATCTTCCAATAGATCGGCGGCAGTCACAACGCTCGCGACGGATTTAGTCATCTGGGCGGCGATCTCGCGAGCCCGGGTCGCGTATTCCGGGGCGAGGATGGTACGGAGATCCGCAACTAGCGTCGTCTGGCTCATGCGCGACAAACGCCGCGCAGTACCCACTTTGAGCCGTGTGACCTGAGCTCCCCACATCGTTTGGTCAATGTCCGTGGAAAGGATCAGGATGGGCACTCCGGCACGCAAGCTCGCCGCCGTGGTGCCGGTGCCACCGTGGTGCACGACTGCGCGACAGGAAGAAAAGGCGGCCGCGAAATTCATCGTGCCGACCACTTTCACATGGTCCGCGTGGGAGACATTGCCGAAGTCGGTCGCGGCAGAGCAAATGAGTGCCCGCTCGCCCAACTGCGCGCAGGCCGCGCTGATCGCGGCGAACGTGTCAGCCGGAGACTTGGCCGGAATGCTGCCAAAGCCGAAGAAAATCGGCGGTGATCCCGCAGCAATCCACGACATGACTTCCTCATCGGCGTCAGTCGCCAACTCCATTGTTAGAGCACCGATAAACGGCCGTTGCCCATTCCATTTCGCCCATTCGGCAGCCAGTCCGGGAAAGCACACCTCGTCGTAAGCCTGGATTTCCAACGATCCACGTTCGGCAATCCTGCGTGACGGCCGCCCGGTGGCCTTACCCAGGCCCAATCTGCGGCGCTGTGAGTTCTGAAGCTTCTTCCCTAGGCGCCAAGCCATCCACTCGTACATTCTCATTGCGGCACGGCCCAACCCCGCCGGCAGGACCGAAATGAGTTGACCATTTGGCCGTAATGGAAAGAGATGCAGTGTCGCCAAGGGAATGTCGTAGTACTCCGTGACGTTGACAGCGGCTTGTTCAAAATTCACACCAGTGACGAGCAGATCCGCGTCCGCCGTCAACGACGCTATCGTGGCGCAGATATCCTCCCAGCGCTGGAGAGCGGGCTCCTCAATCTCACGCCGCAACCTGATCAGACGTCGGATTCTCCAGAGGCTGCCGAAGAAATTGGTCCAGAAGTCGCGGTGCGCGTCCAAAATCGACTGCACATCCGGCCCGAAAGCGACCGCGGCGGGCACAGCGGCCTCGGCGAACTCAACCAAGTCGGGCGGGACGGCCATGCTGACGTCGTGCCCGCGACGAATGAGCTCACGGCCGATAGCGACACATGGCTCGATATCGCCACGACTTCCGTAGCTTGCCAGCACAAATTTCATCATGGATCCCATGTCTTCAATTCGCGTATGCGTTCTATGAATTGAAGCGGAGCCTAGCGTCCCGACCCAGCGGCCCGTGGCTCAGCCCGATACCGCGGCGCCAAGCGCTACCTCGTCGCACGGCCGCAAGACTGCCGATAGGCGCTATAGGCATCGACGACTCCATTCGGCGCTGCTGCAACCCCGGGTCCCAATCCTCACCTCGCGTGCGCTGAGCACCGAAGATCGAATGAAGAACTCCCGCCTTCCCGCTCATCACGCCGGACTTTCCCGCGCAAATCGTGCTAACCCCAAGGTGTTTCGACAGTGTCAGGAAATCCGTCCATGGCCGTCCGAGACAGCACTACGGATGACCGTCATCCCAAAGAGCCGCCAGCAAAGTGATGAAGCCAGTAGGGTACTGTTTCCGGCCATGTGGGGGTCGGTGCTGTTGCTGACGCTTCTGGCTGCGCTCGATCCGGTGCGTCTTGGCATCACGCTTCTCTTGATCTCCCGGCCACGGCCAGTGCAGAACCTACTCGTCTACGGGATGGGCGGCCTGACAGCGTGTATTCCGACAATCGTGATTCCACTGACGTTGCTTCAGGTCACACACACGTTTAGTTCGCATTCCCATGATTGGGCCAACCCCGCCAGCGGTTCCGGCGTCCATTACATTCAAATCGGCATCGCTGCTCTGATGTTATCCATTGCTCTGGTGCTGGCCGTGCGCTTGCGGACGCGCCCACGTCAGCAAGCGCCGCAGCCGACACCTGATGGTCATATGCCAGCGCTACTCGTGGATTCGACTACACCGAACCCGATCTCGCGACCGAAGGACCAAGACCGGGATCCGGCGACCGAAGGCGGATCTACAATTCTGCGACTGCGCGGGCGTGCCCAGAATGCGTGGGCAAACGGATCCGTGTGGGTCGCGTACCTGGTCGGTTTGTTTACCGGGGGCCCGCCCCTCGACAGCCTCCCATTCATACTCGCGGTCGTCGCGGCCTCGGGAGCTGCAATCGGCACCATGGCCAGCGCTCTCGTGGTTTTCGTTGTCGGCATGTTTGCGGTTGTCGAGATCGTCTTTATCAGTCATTTGGCGGCCCCAGCGAAAACCCAAGCGGTACTGCAGTTGTTGCACGACTGGGCGCTGGCGCACCGTCAGCACGTCGTGGTAGCCACCTTCACCTTGCTCGGGGTCTCGCTGGCGATCAGGGGTTTTGCCATCTTCTGAGCGGGCAGGGCGGCGTCTTAACGACGCTCGAACATGACGGCACCGCCGGCGGTCCCTTCACCGGTCAGTGCCTTCGGCGGCACCCACCCATTCCCCGAAGCACGCCTGGGCGAACAACATTCAGATCGTCAATTCACTCGCATTCGACACACTGTGAAGCAGCGACCAAAGTTTGCATGGCAGGGGCTCCCCGCCGACAATCCCGACATCGCTGTGTCGGTCGGTGACCGTCAATGTGACCGTTACCTGCGTTGGCGAACCACGTCCCACCACAGCTCGACGTCGTACGCGAGGTCGTCAACGCGCTTGAGCAACACCTAGGTCGACAGCCGTTCGCCAGATCTCAGTCAGAATCTCGCGACCAGGCCAGTTAGGCAACTTCGAATAGCTGCAAGGACAGCGGTCCTTCGCCGATGGTCAGCCCGCACTTACGGTCGAATTCGGGCCGGAAATCGAGTCAGGGGGAGCCATGAGCACGCCAATCGTGGATGTCGCCGCGAAAGTGCTCACCGACCCGATCGCCTACACGGACGACGCGCGCCTGCACGCCGCGCTGAGCCACTTACGCGCCCACGCGCCGGTGTCCCTGGTCGACCATCCGCCCTACCGACCGTTCTGGGCAATCACCAAGCACGCCGACGTCATGGAGATCGAGCGCGCCAACGACCTGTTCATCAACGAAGCCAGGACGGTGCTTGCCCCTGCCGATGCCGATGCTCTCGCCCGCGCCCGGCTGGACGCCGGAGTGGGCCTGCGCACCCTGGTCCACATGGACGGCCAGGACCACCGGGCGTTTCGCGCGATCGGCGCCGACTGGTTTCGGCCCAAGGCGATGCGCGCGCTGCAGGTTCGCGTCGCCGAACTGGCCAAGATCTACGTCGACAAGATGATGGCGGCGGGCAACGAGTGCGACTTCGTCAAAGAGGTTGCGGTGAACTACCCGCTGTACGTGATCATGTCGCTGCTGGGTCTGCCGGAATCAGACTTTCCCCGCATTCGCGAGCTCACTCAGGAGCTCTTCGGCGTGAGCGACGCTGAGCGCCGGCGAGGCAGCACACCCGAGGAACAGCTCGAGGTGGTGCTGGATTTGTTCGATTATTTCACCGCGCTCACCGCTTCTCGGCGCAAACATCCAACCGACGACCTGGCGTCGGCAATCGCCAATGCCACAGTCCACGGCAAGCCGCTGTCGGACATCGACGCCGCGTCCTACTACGTCATCGTTGCCGCCGCCGGCCACGACACCACCAGCTCGACGATCGCCGGCGGTCTGCATGCGCTGATCGAAAACCCCGATCAGCGAGAGCGGTTGACCGCTGACCTCGACCTGATGCCGCTAGCCGCGGAGGAAATGATCCGCTGGGTGACTCCGGTCAAGGAGTTCATGCGCACCGCGACCGAGGACACCATCGTTCGCGGGGTGCCGATCGCCAAAGGCGATGCGGTGCATCTGTCCTATGTTTCGGCCAACCGTGACGAGGACGTGTTCGACCATCCGTTCCGCTTCGACGTCGGCCGGAATCCGAACAAGCATCTGGCGTTCGGCTACGGCGTGCACTTCTGCCTGGGCGCGGCCCTGGCCCGCATGGAGGTGAACGGCCTGTTCACCGAACTCCTACCGCGGCTGAAATCGATTGAGCTCAACGGTGAACCGGAACTGATCGCCACGACGTTCGTCGGCGGACTCAAGCACCTGCCGATTCGATACTCGCTGCGCTAGCCCTGCCCTGCGCACGCTGCACGTGCAGAAAGCCGTCTACGGCCGCGAGCGCGCATTCCCGATAGTCGAAATCCGGCAGCGTCGACAGACGCCCCAGCACCAGCGGGCCGATCAGCATGGCGATCGCCCGGGATCGGTCCACCTCACCCAGCTCCGCCGCCTCCGGGCAATCGAATAAGGCGTCGAACGGCGCCGCGTACTGCTGGGCGATACGTTCGCGCAGCGTGGTGATGGCCGGGCTGTCGGTCGAGTTTGTATGGGGTTCCGGCAAACCCTCAAGGTCGCGACCCAGTGCCAACCAGGACATGGCCGTCATGACGGCGGGCGCTTGGGCCACCGATTCGGCTTGGGCAAGCACAAGGGCGAGAAGGCGATCCCGCAGCGAGCCCTCGTCGGGCGGCGTCGGGGACGGCGGGATGAGGCTGTTGAATGCCGCAGCCAGCAAATCATTTCCACTCGGGAAGTGGCGATACAGGGTGGCTCTCGCTACGTTGGCGGTACGAGTGACTGCTTCCACCGTCACCGCACTCGGGCCTCCGGACCGCAGTAGCGTCGCGGCGGCTTCCAGCAAACGAGCCCGCGACCGCGCTGGCCGGGGATCCGTACTTCCCTCGGTGATCGTGACTCACCTCCCTGTTTAAAACCAAGACTATCGGTCTATCTACGAGACTATTGGTCTCAAAACCTCGTACGGCCCCCGAAGGGAGGCGCGCCTTATGGTCGATGTCTTCGTCCGGCCTGACCAGCGTACTGATGCGGTAAGCATCGGCGGTAGTCCTCGTGCGCGAGCCTGGACCCTGGCCGTCGCGTGCATGGGTGTCGCGCTGGTCGTCGCGTCGATGACGGCGCTGAACACCGCGCTGGGTGATCTCGCGGTGGCAACTTCGGCCACGCAGTCGCAACTGAACTGGATCGTCGACGGTTACACCGTTGCGCTGGCCTGCCTGCTACTGCCCGCCGGCGCGATCGGTGATCGCTACGGCAGGCGTGGCGCGCTGCTGACCGGTCTGGTCGTGTTCGCGCTCGGTTCGGCGACACCGGCGATATTGCACAGTCCCTTGTCGATCATTGTGGGGCGCACAGCAGCTGGTGTCGGCGCAGCCTTCGTCATGCCCGCGACGCTGTCACTACTGACTGTGGCCTACCCGAAGGACGACCGTATGAAGGCCGTCGGCATCTGGGCAGGCACCGCCGGATCCGGCGGCGTGTTCGGCTTGATCGGTTCGGGGCTGCTGCTTCGCTATTGGGATTGGCACGCGATCTTCTGGTCATTGGGCATCGCCGGACTGGTGATCTTCGCCTTGGCATGCACCGTCTCATCGTCGCGCGACCGTAACGCTCCTCGCATCGATGCGCTGGGCGCATTCCTGATCGGAGCCGCCGTCGCGATTTCGGTGGTCGCCATCCTGGAAGCACCCAATCGGGGCTGGGACGATCCGATGGTTTGGGGCGGGATCGTCGCGGGGGCGATTATTGCCGCGCTGTTTGGTGTCGTCGAATATCGGCGTCACCAACCACT
Organism: Mycobacterium montefiorense; assembly: GCF_003112775.1. Lineage (GTDB taxonomy): Bacteria > Actinomycetota > Actinomycetes > Mycobacteriales > Mycobacteriaceae > Mycobacterium > Mycobacterium montefiorense. The sequence continues at coordinate 413,433 of NZ_BFCH01000036.1, forward strand.
TCTCGACGTGCGACTGTTCGCCGACCCCAATTTCGCCACCGGCGTGGCGGCGATCGCCGTGCTGTTTGGTGCGACGTTCGGGTTTTTCTATATCGGGATGCAGTACGTCCAGCAGATCATGGGCTACTCACCGCTGATGACGGCGATTGCGTTCGGCCCCTTCATGGTGCCGTTGGGTATCTTCTCGGCGCTGTCGTTCTGGTATGTGCCGAAACTCGGGCTGCGCCTTGTGCTGTTCATCGGCACACTGCTGATGGCGGTAGGTTTCGCGTGCATGTACGGACTGGACCTACATTCGAGTTTCTCTCAATTCGCTTGGCCGACGCTGATTCTGGCCACTGGGATCGGAATCTGCACGGCACCGACAACTTCGGCGATCATGGGCGCGGTTCCCGACGAAAAGCAGGGGGTCGCCTCCGCGGTGAACGACACTTCGCGGGAGATGGGCGGCGCCCTGGGAATCGCTGTGGCCGGTTCGATCCTGGCCGGACGCTATTCCCATGAGCTGGCACCACAATTGGCGAGTTTCCCGCCGCCGGTGCGTGGACCGGCTACCGACTCACTGGCGAAGGCCGTCGAGGTGGCCAGCCAGCTCGGGCCGCAGGGAGCCAAGCTTGCAGAGCTCGGCAAGATCGCATTCCTCACGGCCATGCATGCGTCCACGATCACTATGGCAGTGCTCGTCGCCGCGATCTCCGTCCTGATCGGGCTGTGGGCCCCCGGACGGGATGGAAAGCAGCTACGCCTGGTGCGCCGGATCCTTACCCGCCGGTGAGAATCAGGCTCGCGCCAAAAGTACTGCAGCACAGCGACTGTGAACGGGAAGGTCAGGGGAGGAGCCTCGCTATGTCCACCGATCGGGGGACATGCTGTCGTCTGTTTTAGGACTGATCGGAGGACGCCGGACATCGGCACCCGCCGTTACGTTACGCCATGTGACGGCGTTCAAAGACAGCGTTCTCTCCTACGAGATGCCTACCACGCGACCGGTGATCACCGCCGCGGCTTCGGCCGGTCACCAGACCATTCGGGAGAGCGGAGTACCTACCCAACTCAGTTCAGGTGAAGATGATTGGTGGACACATTGGGCCGCAACGAGATGGCCGGATCGATGACCCGTTTTAGCACTTCCAGTGACAACGTGGCCGTAAAGAGCTTCTTCGGCGTGCTGCATAAGAACCTGGTCGACCATCACCGGTGGGCCATCCGAGAGTAACTGTGATTGCCATCGGCCAGTGGATCGAACGGACCCATCACCGCCATCGCCACTGAGCCGCTCTCGTACGGTTGATCCCGATCGAATTCGGAGCCACCGTGGCCATGCCGGCCAGTCAAGCCTCGTCACCGAAGCCGTCATCTATCGAAGCAGCGGCCTCTGCCGGTCAGGCCGTCAAGCGCATACCATAGAAACTATTGTATATAGTGATCTCGGTCATATAGAGTATGCCGCATCGTACTCCGAACCATCGGACTGACACTTATGGAGAACAGTTGAGTCTCAACCCTTTTGATGACGAGAAGGGCAGCTTTCTCGTCTTAGTTAACGATGAAGACCAACACAGTCTTTGGCCGGTGTTCGCTAGTACCCCGGCGGGCTGGCGGGTGGTTTACGGCGAGGCGGATCGTGCTGCGTGTCTGGACTATATCGAACAGAACTGGTCTGACATACGGCCGAGAAGTTTGCGCGAGAGATTGACAGGTTCGCAGTCTGACGTATGGCGTCCGCAGGATCAGGTTTCTTAGCGCCAAGCTGCATGCGGGCAGGTTGGCGCGATTCGAGGACACAGGTCTGGCTGGTTTAAGCCAGTCGTCCACCGGACGTTCTTGTCGAGGTTAGCGGGGCGCGCGTCTTGCGTTGTGCAATAAGCCGACTCAACGACGCACGGATTTCTCAGATGCAGGTCTGACGGCTAAATTAGGGAGTTCGTTTTCATATGCTCGATTTCGGTACGCATCCGGACGCCCTGGGACCCCTAACTGCTGCACAGTGGTCGATATGGGCTGCCCAACAGCTCCAGCCCGAAGTTCCCTATAACTTTGCCGGCTATGTAGCGATCGACCACTTTGTCGACCTTGGGAGATTGTCGGTTGCGTGCCAAGCTGCCGCGGCGCGGTTTGGCACGCCATGCGCGCGGTTGTCGCTGGACGATGACGGCGAACCGGTCTTCATGGTCGACCGCTCGTTCCCGCAGACTGCACGCTGTATCGATTTTCGCGCGGCGGATGATCCGCGAGCGGCCGCTAGAAGCTGGATGAACAATGACTGCCGCCAGCCCATTGATCTGTTCCGTGACCGACTTACCGAGTTCGCGCTGTTGCGGATCACCGACAATCTGTCGTTCTTCTACCTGCGTGCGCACCACGTGCTGTGTGACGGGTACGGCGCCAGTAACTTTGTCCGGCATATTGCGGCTGTTTACTCGGGATCAGTCGAGGCCACCCCTGTCGATGTCACCGCTGAAGTCGACTTTTCCGAGTTCGCTTTGATCCGGGACGCCGACCGGGAGTATCAGCAATCTTCGCGTAGTGCCATCGACGCGGAGTACTGGAAGTCCGTGGTGCGCGAGCCCATGGACGTCACTGATCTAGCAGGGGTAAATAGGTTGGTGGCACCACGCTATCCGATGGTACGCGAATTGGTCTGTAAGCATCGACTGCCGAACACCCAGGGTAATCAGCTCTATGTTGCGAGGGTAGTTGCAACGCTTGCCGCGTTCATTGCGAAAACCACAGGGCGCCAGAACATTTGGATGTCGTTGCCGGTTTCTGGGCGTACAACCGCAGCGCTGAAAAGATGCGCGGGCATGGTGTCTAATATGGTGCCGCTGCTCATCCGCGTAGATGAAAGCGACACCATCGGTGCACTGACTGATCAGGTCGCCACGGCGTTGATCGGTGCGCTACGCCACCAACAATTCCGGCGTTGGCCGGAACTGGTCACCGATACAACTCGCCTTGACATGAACGTGGAGTTCGGTCCGATTATCAACATACTGGACTTCAATGCTCCGCTTCGTTTTGGCTCTTCGGAAGCGACGAGCCAAGTATTGTCCGCTTTCCCTGTGCAAGACATATCGGTCAACGTCTATCCAACGCTGAGCGACGGCGTGCCGCGAATTGACTTCGCATGGAATCCGGATCGCTACACCACCGATGAGATCGCCGCGCACGTAGCCCGTCTGGAACTAGCCTTTGACGGCCTCGTGACTGCTGATCCTGATGTCCGGTTGTCGTCGGTGGATGTGGTTGATGGTGGTGAGCGGGCCCGGTTGGATCTGTGGAGTAATCGGGAGGTGTTGGTTTCGCCGGTGGGGCCGGCGGTGTCGGTGCCGGTGTTGTTTGGTGAGCAGGTCGCTCGTG
>NZ_BFCH01000037.1 GCF_003112775.1 Mycobacterium montefiorense
CAACACCTCCCGATTACTCCACAGATCCAACCGGGCCCGCTCACCACCATCAACCACATCCACCGACGACAACCGGACATCAGGATCAGCAGTCATCACCTCCAACACCCGCACCCACCGCGCGATCAGCGTTTCGATCGTGGCAGTGTCGAACACCGCGGTGTCGAACTCGATACGAAGGGCCAGTTCATTGCCGGGAGCAACTTGAATCGACAACGGATAGTGGTTGTATTCACGACTGCTAAACCCGGTGATCGCTAACCCGTCAGCACCCAGCGGGGCATCGGTATCCACCGGATAGTTCTCAAACGCAAACAACGTGTCGAACAACCGGTCATGCCCGGTGACCCGGTGGATCTCACTAAGCGCCAAATGCTGATGATCCAGGGTGTCGCTATACCGACGCTGCAGTTGCTCGAGCAGACCACCCACCGTGAGCTGCGCGGTGATCGTGGCCCGTACTGGCACGGTGTTGATCAACAACCCGACCATCGATTCCACACCAACCAACTCAGCCTCGCGCCCTGAGACCGCAATACCGAACGCCACATCCTGTTGACCGGTCAACGACACCAGCAGCTGCGCCCACCCAGCTTGGAGCACCGTGTTCACCGTGGTGTGACAACGACGCGCCAACGCCCCGATCGCCTCAGTAAGCTCAGCGGTGAGTTCACACGATTCAATACCGCGCTGCCCCAACACCATCGGTTCAGACGGACCCACCAACGTGGGAGTCTCAAAACCGGCCAGGACCTCACTCCACGCCGCCCGGGCACTATCGAGATCCCGCTGAGCCAACCACGTCACAAACCTGCGATACGGCGTCGGCGCAGCCAACCGCTGCCCGTAATAACTAGCGAAGATCTCTTGCAACAATATCGGCAACGACCAGCCATCCAACACGATGTGATGATTAGTCAACACAAACCGGTACCGATCTTGTGCCGTGCAGATCA
>NZ_BFCH01000038.1 GCF_003112775.1 Mycobacterium montefiorense
CCACCACCGCAGTCACGGCGCCCGATCCTGACGATATTGCGTACATCATTTACACCTCGGGCACTACCGGCACCCCCAAAGGTGTTGGGATTCCCCATCGCAATCTGACGCACTTGGCGGAGTCATTGCCTGAGCACCTGTTGTCTGGGCAGGTGTGGTCGCAGTGGCATTCCTATAGCTTCGATTTTTCGGTGTGGGAGATCTGGGGTGCCTTGCTGCGTGGTGGGCGGTTGGTGGTGGTGCCCGATGGGGTGGTTTCTTCGCCGCAGGATTTCCACGCGTTGTTGGTGGCTGAGCAGGTCACGGTGTTGAGTCAGACACCGTCGGCGGTCGCGGCGTTGTCGGCGCAGGGTTTGGAATCGGTGGCGTTGCTGCTTGGTGGTGAAGCCTGCCCGCCTGAGGTGGTGGATCGGTGGGCGCCTGGCCGGGTGATGGTCAACGCCTATGGCCCGACTGAGACGACGGTGGTTGTGGCCATCAGTGCACCGTTGACACCGAAATCGGGGGTGCCGCCGATTGGGGTTCCGGTGCCGGGGGCGGCGTTGTTTGTGTTGGATGGGTGGTTGCGTGCGGTGCCTGTTGGTGTGGTGGGTGAGTTGTATGTGGCTGGTCGTGGTGTGGGTGTGGGGTATGTGGGCCGGTCG
>NZ_BFCH01000039.1 GCF_003112775.1 Mycobacterium montefiorense
CCTCAACGCCACCAGATACTTCGTGGTGAACCAACCCACCGTGCGCGACAAGTCGACATCACCAGCCAACTCCTCTTGGCGACCATGGCCCTCGACATCAATACCAACCGGCACACCCTCACCAACACCCAAAAACTGCGCACACGCCAACCCGAAAGCAATCAACAAAATGTCGTTGATCCCCGCATGCAACGCCGCCGGCACCTCACCAAGCACCATCCGAGTCGTCTCAACATCCAACGACGCCGACAACCGCCCCGCCGTGGCAAACGTATCCACCCCCGGCTCCACTGGCGCCAACACCGCCGGAGTATCCAACACCTGCTCCCACACCGGCAGCTGCGCAACAACCCCAGGCGCTAAAGCATGCTCAGCCAACACCGACGCCCACCGCTGAAACGACGACCCCGACGCCAACAACACAATCGGCGCACCGCCACGATGCTGAGCCCACCCAATAGTGAGGTCTTCCAACAAAATCCGCCACGACACCCCATCAACAGCCAAGTGATGCACAATCAACACCAACTGACTCGTCGAGACCACCCACAACGCGCTCAGCATCACCCCCGCAGCCGGATCCAACCGCGACCGCGCCCCCACCAACGCCTCATCAGACAACACATCCACCGACGCCACACAACCCGCAGCATCCACCGACCCCGGCTGCGGCACCCACAACGACCAACCACCCACACCA
>NZ_BFCH01000040.1 GCF_003112775.1 Mycobacterium montefiorense
ACCGACGCCCCACGCTGATCAGCAACCACCGGATAAGGCCGATCCGTGGGCAACACCAACCGCTCAGGTATCCCCGCTAACGCATCCCGCCAATACGCCAACTGCCCAGCAATACGACTGCCACTATCGGCAAAATCACCGAACTGAGCGTGCTGCCACAACGTGTAATCCACATACTGCACCGCCAACGGCTCCCACCCCGGCGCCTGCCCCCCACACCGCGCGGTATACGCCGCACCCAGATCAGCCACCAACGGCGCAATCGACAAACCATCAGCAGCAATATGGTGAGCCACCGCCACCAACACATGCTCCACATCACTGACACGGAAAAGCTTCGCCCGTAACGGAATCTGCGCCGACAAATCAAAACAATACCGCACCATTTGCTCAACAGCCTGTTCCAGCTGACCAGCCGCCCACCCCGCGGTATCGACCACTTCCCACCCGAAAACCGCATCCTCGGCCGAGATCACCACCTGACGCGGAACCCCGTCGACCACCGAGAACAAGGTCCACAAACTTTCATGACGACCCACCACATCAGCG
>NZ_BFCH01000041.1 GCF_003112775.1 Mycobacterium montefiorense
GGTGGTTGCTCGTGAGGATCAGCCTGGGGTGCGGCGTTTGGTGGGGTATGTCACGGAGTCGGTGGCCGGGATTGTGGATTCGGTTGCGGTGCGTGAGGTGTTGGGGCAGCGGTTGCCGTCTTATATGGTGCCGGCTGCGGTGGTGGTGGTTGAGGGGTTGCCACTGACGGTGAACGGGAAACTCGATACTCGGGCGTTGCCGGCTCCTGAATATGGTGACGCGCAACGGTATCGGGCTCCGGGGACCGCGGCTGAGGAGATTTTGGCGGGGATTTTCGCTCAAGTCCTGGGTGTGGAGCGGGTTGGGGTGGATGACTCGTTCTTTGATCTGGGTGGGGATTCGTTGTCGATGATGCGTGTGCTCGCTGCCGTCAACAAAGCCTTCGGCACCAACCTCGCTGTACGCACGTTCTTCGACGCGCCGTCCGTGAGCGGTTTGAACCAGCAGGTAGAGAACTACACCAGCGCGCAGGAGGCAGTGTCGGAGCTCTTTGCGGCCGTACACGGCCGTGGCGTCACTGAGGTGCACGCCGGCGATCTCACACTGGACAAATTCCTCGATGCCAAGACATTGGCCGGCGCCACCACGGTGCCGGGTCCGGTCACAGAGGCGCGGACCGTTCTGCTGACCGGAGCTACCGGATTCCTCGGACGCTACCTGGCACTGGAATGGCTCGAACAGATGGAGCGGGTCGGCGGCAAGCTGGTCTGCCTGGTGCGGGCGAACTCCGATGAGGATGCCCGCCAACGCTTGGAGAAGACTTTCGACAGCGGCGACGCGCAATTGCTTTGCCATTTCCAGGAACTGGCCGCTGACCATCTGGAGGTCCTTGCCGGCGACAAGGGTCAAGCCAACTTGGGCCTGGACCAGCAAACCTGGCAGCGGCTGGCCGAGACCGTCGATCTGATCGTCGATTCAGCAGCCCAGGTCAACGGCGCGCTGCCCTACAGCGAATTGTTTGCGCCCAACGTCGTGGGTACTGCCGAGCTGATCCGACTGGCACTCACCACGAAGCTCAAGCCCTTCACATATGTGTCGACCGCTGATGTGGGTCGCCAGATCGAGCCGGCCGCGTTCACCGAGGATGCCGATATCCGGATCATCAGCCCGACCCGGGTAATCGACAACAGCCCGACCAATGGCTACGGCAACAGCAAATGGGCTGGTGAGGTATTACTACGGGAAGCAAACGACCTATGCGGGCTGCCGGTCGCGGTATTTCGTTCCGGGATGATCCTTGCCGACACCACCTATGCGGGCCAGCTCAATATGTCGGACATGGTCACCCGGATGGTGCTCAGCGTGGTGGCCACTGGGCTTGCACCCACCTCGTTCTACCAACTCGACGACGCCGGCAATCGGCAGCCCACCCACTTCAACGGACTACCCGTCGAGTTCGTTGCCGAGGCGATCACAAC
>NZ_BFCH01000042.1 GCF_003112775.1 Mycobacterium montefiorense
GTATGTCACGGAGTCGGTGGCCGGGATTGTGGATTCGGTTGCGGTGCGTGAGGTGTTGGGGCAGCGGTTGCCGTCTTATATGGTGCCGGCTGCGGTGGTGGTGGTTGAGGTGTTGCCACTGACGGTGAACGGGAAACTCGATACTCGGGCGTTGCCGGCTCCTGAATATGGTGACGCGCAACGGTATCGGGCTCCGGGGACCGCGGCTGAGGAGATTTTGGCGGGGATTTTCGCTCAAGTCCTGGGTGTGGAGCGGGTTGGGGTTGATGACTCGTTCTTTGATCTGGGTGGGGATTCGTTGTCGGTGATGCGTGTGGTTGCTGCGGTGAATTCTGCTTTGGGTGTTGGTCTTTCGGTGCGTGCGGTGTTTGAGGCGCCCACGGTTGCGGGGTTGGTGACGCGTCTGGATGCGGTTCAGGATGTGTTGGAGCCGTTGGTGGCCCGGGTGCGTCCTTCGGTGGTTCCGTTGTCGTTTGCGCAGTCGCGGTTGTGGTTCCTTGATCAGTTGCAGGGGCCCTCGCCGGTGTACAACATGCCGACGGTGTTGGGTGTTAGTTGGGTGTTGGATGCCGCGGTGTTGGGGGCTGCGCTCGCTGATGTGGTGGGTCGTCAT
>NZ_BFCH01000043.1 GCF_003112775.1 Mycobacterium montefiorense
CGCTGGGCGCCCAAGTAACCGACAGGTTCGAGACCTATCACGTCATGAACCCCCACGACGACGACGACATCGGGCCCGACCAGTACCTCGACTGGGTGATTGAAGCCGGTTATCCCATCGAGCGCGTCGATGACTTTGGGGAGTGGTTGCAGCGGCTGGAGACTCGCCTGCGTGCTTTATCGGAACCACAGCGTCGGCACTCACTGTTGGAGATGGTGCTGCAGCGTGAGTCCAATGATCTAGAGGCCCCACCGCCGTCGCGCGAACGCACACCATCGACCGACCGATTTCGTGCAGCGGTGCAACAAGCCCAAATCGGCGCCACCAACGACATCCCACACGTCTCGGCGCCGATCATCCTCAAATACATCACCAACCTGCAACTGCTCGGACTGCTTTAATGCCTCGAATCGTTACCGGCTATCCGATTAACGGTGCATTCAGAGCAAGACTTCTGCTGAACCGGGGGGTGATGGTGTGACCTGTCCCATGGTTGTGGAATCAAAAAGTCGTCGGCTCGCATTATGGGTGATGAGCGTCGGCTATTTTATGATTTTGCTTGATTCGAGCGCAGTGGTGGTCGTAATACCGACTATGCTCACAAAATTCCACATAAGCATTGCTCAGGTCGGGTGGGTTTCGAGTGGATACCTAGTCTCGTATGTTGTCTTGATTCTTCCCGGTGGACAATTAGGCGCCCGGTTCGGGCAGCGCAACATTTATCTTGCAGGGCTTTTAATATTCATATTGGCTTCAGTGGGCTGCGGTTTCTCCCATACGTTCACGGCTCTCATCGTGGCTCGTGTCATTCAAGGCGTTGGAGCTGCGTTGATGGCGCCGCAACCAATTGCGGTGGTGACGCGAATCTTTCCCGCGGAGAATCGCGGTCCCGCGATTGCATTGTGGGGAATGGTCGGGGGATTAGCCGCTTTTTGCGGTCCGATCGTTGGGGGCGGTATCGTCACTCATCTGGGGTGGGAGTGGGTCTTCCTGATCAACCTGCCGATCGGCATCATTGCATTCGCGCTAGCCGCCGCTTACGTTCCTGTTCTGCCGAATTCGTCTCACAATCTCGATATGCTGGGAACGGTCTTCAGTGGAGCCGCGATCGCGCTTGCAGTCTTCGGAATCCAAAACGGGCCGCGGTATCACTGGGCTCGCATCGCCGGCTCCCACATCACGGTGAGTGAAGTTCTCGCCGTGGGTCTGCTCTTCGCCGCTGTCTTCATCCTTCATCAGCGGAAGTACGCTACGGAACCCCTGATCGCAACGCGGATTTTCAAAGACCGGAATTTTTCTGCCGGACTTACAGCCAATACAATTGGAACGTTTGTGGTCACTTCGTTGGGCATGCCGCTGATGCTCTATGCTCAGAACGTACGGGGTATGTCGCCCGTCGGTGCCGCGCTATTATTTTTACCGCTGGCCGTTGCCGTCGTTCTGACAGCTCCAGTGGTGGGTCGACTTACGTCCAAGATGCAACCACGGATTCTCGCGATGAGTGGATTTATCGTGATGCTGACGGTGCTGACACTATTGGTAACTGAGCTCGAGCCCACAACTCCGATTTGGATAATTTGGATACTCACCACAGTTATGGGTATGGGTACTTCGTTGGCCAGCACACCTGTCGTGACCGTGACCTTACGAAATCTGCCACCAGATCTCGCCGGCACGGGTTCTGGACTGCTGAGCGCGGCGGGCTTGTTTTCTGCCGTTTTGGCCAGCGCGTCTAGGGCGTCCATCCTTGATGTCGTGCTTGGGAGTCAATCCGGGCTTAGCAGTGACGATCTCATGCTCGCGGCTGCGCGCATCCGATATGCGCACGGGATTGCGCAGTCGGCGGTATTACCCACAGTCGCCACGTTTTTCTGCGTCCTGATATGCCTAAAAATGAACGATTCTCCTGAATTACCAAGCTCTTTCCGATGGCTTCGTAGGTTTCGCGGTGGCGAGCGACATGCAAGACCAGCCGCAGTGAGCGTCGTGCATTCACCCGACGTCGTACCGGTCAGCCACAATGACGCCCAGTGACATGAATGCCTCTGAGCTCTCACTATTCTGCGCTGCGCCGCGGTTGCCGACCGCTGAGCATCTCGAGCAGCGCGCGTCGCGCAGCACTTCACGCCGGAGGATGCTAGACGGTCATGACGCCAGGATCCTGGCCACCGCAGAACACGCGCGTGCGATGCTCAGCGATGCCAGATTTAGCGCTAACCGTGCCGGCCCTTTCCCACCAGGTTGGCCACCAGTCGCTGCACCGTCGACGTCGGATACCCGGTCCGGGCGCGAATCTCGCTGAGCGTCAACTCCGGCTCAGACAGCGTGAAGGCGTCCATGATGCCGCGAATCTTCGCCAGTACCAGCAACGGCTTCATGCCCGCGGAC
>NZ_BFCH01000044.1 GCF_003112775.1 Mycobacterium montefiorense
CACACGCCAACCCGAAAGCAATCAACAAAATGTCGTTGATCCCCGCATGAAACGCCGCCGGCACCTCACCAAGCACCATCCGAGTCGTCTCAACATCCAACGACGCCGACAACCGCCCCGCCGTGGCAAACGTATCCACCCCCGGCTCCACTGGCTCCAACACCGCCGGAGTATCCAACACCTGCTCCCACACCGGCAGCTGCGCAACAACCCCAGGCGCTAAAGCATGCTCAGCCAACACCGACGCCCACCGCTGAAACGACGACCCCGACGCCAACAACACAATCGGCGCACCGCCACGATGCTGAGCCCACCCAATATTGAGGTCTTCCAACAAAATCCGCCACGACACCCCATCAACAGCCAAGTGATGCACAATCAACACCAACTGACTCGTCGAGACCACCCACAACGCGCTCAGCATCACCCCCGCAGCCGGATCCAACCGCGACCGCGCCCCCACCAACGCCTCATCAGACAACACATCCACCGACGCCACACAACCCGCAGC
>NZ_BFCH01000045.1 GCF_003112775.1 Mycobacterium montefiorense
GCGACTGGCAATGCTGGCCCGTTACGAACGCGCGCGGCGGCGACTGTGCGCGGGTGAACATGCCCTGATCAACCAACTTGCGCAGCAAGCCACCCCGGCCGAGTTGGGCGGCAAGCTTTCGCATGCCCTCGCCGATGCCACATTGATCAGCCGCGCCGAAGCCGCCCGCCGGATCCGCGACGCCGCCGACCTCGGCGAACGCCACACCCTGACCGGCGAACCCCTACCACCAGCGCTGGCCGCGACCGCGACCGCGCAACGCGCCGGCCAGCTCAGCCGCGAACATGTCGCGGTGATCCGCCGCTTCTACCACCAGCTGCCCGGCTGGATCGACATCGAAACCCGCACACACGCCGAAGCCGACCTCGCCCGGCTCGGTTCGCAATACCGGCCCGACCAGCTAGCCGGACTGGCCGACCGGCTCACCGACTGCCTGAACCCCGACGGCTCCTGCACCGATGACGACCGCGCCCACCGCCGCGGTGTGACCGTAGGTAACCAACAAGCCAACGGGATGTCCGCCCTGACCGGCTGGCTCACCCCGGAATTACGCGCCACCCTAGAAGCCGTGCTGGCCAAACTCGCCGCCCCCGGCATGTGCAACCCGAATGATGAAGCCCCCTGCACCGACGGCGCGGCGTCACAGGACGCCATCGACCACGACGTCCGCTCTCAGCAGCCCAACGCAACCACGACGGCCGGGGCGCCGCCCTGCGCGCCATACTGGCCTCCGGTGAACTCGGCCAACACAACGGATCGCCCGCCTGCATCATCGTGTCGACCACCCTGACCGAGCTGGAAGCCGTCACCGGCCACGGCAACACCGGCGGCAGCACCCGACTACCCATCAACGACGTGATCCGCCTAGCCCGCCACGCCCACCACTACCTCGCAGTCTTCGACAACGCAAAACCGGTGGCCCTGTACCACACCAAACGCCTCGCCTCACCCGGGCAACGAATCGTGCTCTACGCCAAAGACCGTAGCTGCACAGCGCCCGGCTGCGACATCGGCGGCTACTACTGCGAAATCCACCACATCACCGACTACCCGCAATGCCACACCACCGACATCGACAACCTCACCATGACCTGCGGACCCCACCACCGCCTG
>NZ_BFCH01000046.1 GCF_003112775.1 Mycobacterium montefiorense
TCGGCGAACGTGGTTGGGTCAGGAGGTGTTCAATGCCGTTTTCGCGGCAGATCCGATCGAAGAGCACCTCCACCGGCGGATGAAAGAACCGGCCAGTAAAGACCTTGCCGTTGTCGGTCAAGATCTGCTCGGGCACCCCATAACGCGACAGTGCATCACGCAACCCGTCGCAGACCGCGCGGGTGCGCTCCCGGGCCATCAGCCGCGCGCACACGCACATCCGCGAATGGTCATCGATGCCCGTAAGGGCTTTGGCGCTGGTCCCATCAGCGAGCGGGAATCCGCCCACAATGTCCATCTGCCACAACTCCATCGGCATGCCGCGTTCCCAGCGTTTCCACTTACGCGAGCGCCGATCCCGCAGACTCGGGTCGATCATCCCGGCCCGCACCAACGCCCGATACGCCGCCGACTCCGAGGGCACCGGTACCACGTGGCGTTTGGCCAACTCGAACACCAGCCGCCGCGGTCCCCAATACGGCCGCGATCGACGCAACTCCAACAACGCGGCCTCGACCACCGCCGGCATCTGATGCGGACACGACATCGGCCGATGCGACCGATCCACCAACCCATCCAGACCTTCGGCCTCATACCGGGCCAACCAGGAATGCAGCGTCTGGCGCGACACCCCAACCTTCTCGGCAACCTGCGAGATCGACAGACCATCGCTGATC
>NZ_BFCH01000047.1 GCF_003112775.1 Mycobacterium montefiorense
CCGCATCACGCAGCCGACACTCATCAAGCGCACCACGTAACGCGATATCCAACTGCACCGCATACACATCACCGCGATCCACCACATCACCGCGATCCACCACATCACCGTGATCCGCCTGGGCGACACCAGCATGAAAAAGCAGCCCCTGCTGCAACGCAGTCAACGGCAACACATCAGCCACCACACCCTGGGACGCCAACTCATCAATCTGATGCTGAACAAGACGCGCCGGCACAATATCGGACGGCGTCAACCCACCCCCACCACCACGAACACACGCACACATCCCCGCCAACGCCTCAAACCACAACACACTGAGCCGACCAACCTGGGCCTCATCGACCACCGAACGCGCCCACATCCAGTTCGCACTCAACTCAGGGCCAGCCACCGTGTCGACAGTGACCGCATTAAGTTCCACCGTGTGCATCAACGGCATCGGCACCGCCCTAGTAACACCCACCGACGACGCACCCTGCTGACTGAAAAGCCATAAATCATCCGACAACTCACCCGCGGCGCCCGCACCCACACGCCCCAAATAGTTAAACCCGATCACCGGATCTGGCCCGGACAAATCCACCTCAGGGTTCAAATACCGCAACA
>NZ_BFCH01000048.1 GCF_003112775.1 Mycobacterium montefiorense
GTTCTCGACGGTTCCGGTGCGCGCATAGCTGGCGCCGAACAAGTGTCTGCCCAACGGCACTGCGCTCGAAGAGGACACCAGCTGGTGACGTTCGCCCAGGAAGTTGTAGACATAGTGCAGGCGACCGTCCTGGATGAACAGCACATGCCCGCCGTGCGCACCGCCCTGTTTGAACAGCACCCCTTCGGCGCCAGTGGTATCCACGGTCACGTCGGCGAGCACGCCGAACGAGCGGCCTCGAATTTCGGCGGCGGCGCCGATTCCGACGTCCGCGCAATCCGGATAGTAGAGGTAGCTGGCCCGCTCGCCCACCAGGTAGGGCCGGAAGCGGGTCAGCGTTTCCATCAGGTTCAGGTCGGCCAGCGGTAGCCCGTTGTACTTGGCGGCTTCGGAAAACCACAGCGCCTTAAGCTCTTCCAGCTTCTCGGGTTGCTCGGCAGCCAGGTCATGGCACTGACTGCGGTCGGCCTCAATGTGGAACAACTCCCACCGATCGGCATCGAAATGCGACCAGCCCGCCGGGGTGGCGGCGTGCACGGTGTTGGCGAACCAGCCGTCGTGCCAGATCCCACGGGTGCCCAGCATCGTGTAGAACTGGGTCCGCTTTCCGGTGCTCGCGGCCGAATCTGCCAGCGCTGCCGCGAAGCTCACACCATCGAGCGGCTTCTGCGTGATGCCCTTGACCGTCTCCGGCGGCGCCATACCCAGCAGGTCATAGATCGTCGGGGTGATATCGGAAACGTTGACGTAGTTGTCGCGAACCTCGCCGTGTGCCGCAATACCGTTGGGCCAGGAGACGATCGCCGTGTCGGCGATACCGCCTTCGTGGGAGGCGTAGCGCTTGAACAGCTTATAGGGTGTGTTGAACGCCATCGCCCACCCGATCGGGTAATGGTTGTAGGTCTGGGGTCCACCGAGATGATCGAAGAGCTTCATGCTCTCCTCCACGGTGTCGATGTAGCCGTTGAAGAACTTGCCCTCGTTCACCGACCCGTTCGGCCCGCCTTCGCCGCTGGCACCGTTGTCGGAGATCACCACAATGATGGTGTTGTCCAGCTGACCGGATTCCTCGAGATAGTCCAGAATCCGCCCGATCTGAGCGTCGGTATAGCTCAAGAACCCCGCGAACACCTCCGCCATCCGGGAAAACAACTTCTTTTCTTCATCGGTGAGCCCATCCCAGGGCCGCACCGTATCCTGCAGCGGCCACGGCTCACCGTTGGGCCCCTTGACATCCAGATACGGGTTAATGGGCGACAGTTCAGTGTCCGCCGGAACCAACCCCATCGCCTTCTGTCGTTGCAGCGCGATCTCGCGGTAGCGCTCATAGCCCATGTCGAACTTGCCGGCGTACTTGTCCGCCCACTCGGTGAACACGTGATGCGGGGCGTGTCCGGCACCGGGGCACACATAGCTGAACCACGGCTTGTCCGGCGCAATCACCTTGGCATCACGGATGAATTCAATTGCCTTGTCGGCCAGGTCTTTTGACAGGTGGTAGCCGTCCTCAGGGGTGCCAGGAGGGTTCACCGGGTGGTTGTCGTACACCAGATCGGGATACCACTGATCGGTCTCCCCGCCCATGAACCCATAGAACCGCTCGAAACCGCGCGACGTCGGCCAATGCCGCTTCGTCGAGGCCATGCTGGACTCTTCCAACGGCGTCAGGTGCCACTTACCCACGCAGTACGTGTTGTAGCCGCGCTCATTGAGCACCTCGGACAGCAAGGCGGTGTCGGTCGGGATGCGGCCATTGCAGTTCGGGAAACCGTCGGTGAATTCCTCAATCGTGGCCATCCCCACCGTCGTGGCATTGCGACCAGTCAGCAGCGACGCCCGCGTCGGTGAACACAGCGCAGTCGTATGGAACTGCGACAACCGCACACCACGCTCGGCGATCCGCGTCATCGCGGGCATCTCCACCAGGCCACCGAAACAATCCCAGGTCGCGATGCCCGTGTCATCCCACACCAAATACAGGACATTCGGCGAACCCTCCGGCGCCGTCGGCGCCGCGTACGGACCCCAATCCGGCTCCGAATCACGAATATCCAGCTCGATCTTGCCTTGAAAGTCTCGCGAGTCAGTGGACATCCCCAACCTCATCGATCGTGCCGCGCACCTGTTTGCGCGCAAGCCCATCGCCGGCCCGGAGACTGAGGGCGGAGTCAAGATTTCTTGCCGGTCCCGCGGTGGCTGTTTCACCGATAGTACACGGTTTCTATAATTATATACGATCCGCCGATATTCCCTGGTTGGGATGCACTTCTTCGGTGAACGCCCCACCGGGACTCAGGGGGTTCGGAGGGGTTGGTAACCGATTCGAACCCCCCGCACCTCCTGGTGTTGAGGGAGCCTGTCCGCGGCACCGTCGACGGTGGAACGCGTTGCGGCAGAGCCGCATATGCATGGACTTAACGCGCCAAAATTGCGGGTTGGCTCGCTTACTAAGCGCCGCTGGGTCCCGGAGGCGATTCAGCACCCACCAGTCCGCGCTCTTGGATCGGCGACAAGCCGCCGCTGCTCCATCGTTCGATCTGTTCAGCGGATTGGGTTCGAGCAAGGCTGGTCTCGGTGAAATCGCCGGTCTCATCAAGCGTTTCGTATGGAATGAATCTCCATAGGATGGACAGCGCATGGGTAGCTCCGACGAGTGCGATCGGCGGCACGCATGCGATTGCGGCGTCAAACCACGGTCCCAGCGCTGATTTCGGCAGCCCGGAGTTAGGAATCATGGCATGGACCGCGTTACCGCTGACACTGACCAGGGCGCCCACCCCAAGCACCACCCAGAAGTACCGTCGACTGCCGCGCTGCTGGGGGTATGCGGAGAATGCGACCAGAGCCATCGTTGCGAGGATGATCGCACCATCGACTATGACGGGCCAGAGCCACGACAACCGGCCCGGGTACGCAGTGCGCGCCGCCAGATCGCCTAGGGATGCGAACGAGAGGATAAAGCTCGCCGTCGCTATCAGAATCGTAATCATGACAGCCGTCATCCGCGTTGTGCGGACAAGTGACAGCCTTGCCACCTGTTGTTGTATGCGGTCGCCATGTTGCCGAGCCATCACCCGATTTGCGGAGACCTCTGCAGTCCTTTCCGCAGCTCTCTGGGGTTCCCGCCGCTGCTCCAGCGGGAACGTGGTGAGCGTATTCGCCTGCACGCCTTCGCTGGTCGCCTCGCTACACACCGCGTCGCCATCGATCACGTGATCTTTGGTCGCGACATCCTCAGCGGCCACCTCACCGACGACCACAACCTCAGCGGCCACCTCACCGACGACCACATCCTCAGCGGCTACGTCACCGTCGGCCACATCCTCAGCGGCCACCTCACCGACGACCAGATCCTCAGTGGCCACCTCACCGACGACCAGATCCTCAGTGGCCACCTTACCGACGACCAGATCCTCAGTGGTCTCATTTTCCGACTCGATTAGTGAAGACATTTCTTTTGTGCAGGTCCTCCCCCCGGGTCATCCCGGATTTGGCGGCGCGGCACCCGTGGCGATGCGTGATTCCAGTTCACACGGATGTCGCGACATGCAAAGGTCTATCAGTCATCACAGCAAGTGGTCGACGAGTACTACGTGGAATACCTCGCGGACCGCTTGTGTGTCTAGCCGCCAGATTGCGTGATCACTATGGCATGCACGGTGCTTCAGCGACAAGCCGTCGCTTCTTCTCCGGCCCGGCAGACGATGAACCAGAATTGCTTATTTGCAATGGTTTTCATAACGTCAACGTCGATCGCGATCACGCCTCACTCGTGACGCTATCGCCGGCGGTATCGCATCTGAAAGTTTCCTATTGGTCGCAACGGCCGCCGATCAATGCGGCAGCACTTCGAGTACCTGCTCCGCCAGCGGCCCGGCCGAGGCGGGGTTCTGGCCGGTGTAGAGATTGCGGTCCGACACCGTGAATGGCTTCCACATTTCCCCCCGGACGAAGTCGATGCCCAACTTGACGAGTTCGTCCTCGACCGTCCAGGGCGCCTTCTCCCGGAGTCCGACGCCGTCCTCTTCGTCGTTAGTGAAGGCGGTAACCCGATAGCCCGCAAAGGGCGAAACACCGTCGCGGCGGGTGGCCAGGATCGCGGCCGGCGCGTGGCAGACGATCGCCAACGGCTTACCCGACGCGAGGGCAGCAACGAGCAGTCGGCCGGAGTCCGCGTCGCGCCAGAGGTCTTCCATCGGGCCGTGGCCACCAGGGTAATAGATGGCGTCGTAGTCGTCTAGGCGGGCGCTGGCGAGTTGGATTGGCGCGCGCAGCTGTTCGGCCGAGCGCAATATCCCTTCGAGTTTTTCGGCGATCTCGACGCTGCCGGCCATCGACGGACGCAGGCTCATCACGTCCACGTAGGGCACCGTGCCGCCAGGCGTGGCCACCACGATTTGGTGTCCGGCCCGGCTGAGCGCGTCGTAGGGAGCGGCGAATTCTTCGGCCCAATACCCGGTGGGATGCCGAGTGCCGTCCTTGAGTGTCCAGTAACTCGTTGCGGTGACGACGAACAGGATCTTGGCCATAAGCGGTCACGCCCCTTATCGAGAGACTGCAAATCCTACGTCGCCACCGCAACGTCGGCAATGCGCCGAAACAGCTTGTGCCCTAGGCCCTAAAACCAGACCTTTCGGCCGCCCACCGGACGTCCGACCGCCCCGAGGATCCACAAGACCACGCCGATCAGCACCAGGATGCCGCCGATCGTTTCCAGAATCGGGATGGCGGCGAAATAGCCGATTACAACGAGAATGATGCCTAAAACAATCACGTCATGCCCCCTTCTATTGGGCGTCCGTTGAATTGATCTAGTACGGACTACCCCGGCACGAACGCGGTCAATCACGCCTACTGATTGCCGTTGATCAGTGCTGCGCGCGCCAGCGTCTGCTCCGCCTGCTTCACATGGGCGGCGTCGACCAGCACGCCGTTGACGCCGACCGCGCCGCGGCCCTTGGCCTCGGCCTCCCGATAGGCAGTGACATTTGCTTCGGCTCGGGCGATCTCATCGGCGGTCGGCGCGTAGACCCCGTTGGCGACAGGCACCTGGTCGGGATGAATGGCCCACTTCCCGGTGTAGCCGAGCAACGATGCGCGCCGCGCGTCACGCTCGTAGCCCGACAGGTCCCGATAGTCGGGATAGGGTGCGTCGATCGCGTCGATTCCCGCGATGCGCGCCGCCACGATCACCTTGTTGCGCGCGTAAGCCCAGAATTCACCGGGGTATTCGCCGAGCGGGACGAAGTTGGTGTCGACCCGCGCGCCCTGCGACAACGAGAAGTCGCCGACCCCGAAGATCAACGCGTCCAGCCGCGGACTTGCCGCCGCGATCTCCTCCGCGTTTGCCAGGCCTTCCACTTCTTCGATCAGGACCTCGAGCCGAATCCGTTTGCCCAGACCGAGTTTCAATTCCAATTGAGTGAGTAGCACATCCACCCACCAGACATCGCAGGCCGTGCGGGCTTTCGGGATGATGATGGTGTCCAGGTTCTCGCCGGCGTTGGTGACGACATCAATGACGTCGTCGTGGCACCACTGGGTGTCCAGACCGTTGATCCGGATGGCGCGGGCGGTGCGCCCCCAGTCGATGTCGTTGAGCGCGGCGATCGCCTTGACGCGCGACTCTTCCTTGACCGCCGGGGGCACCGCGTCCTCGAGGTCGAGGAACACCAGGTCGGCGCCACACCGGGCGCCCTTCTCGAACATGTTGTCGTTGCTCGCGGGCACCGCGAGTTCGGAACGACGGAGCAGATCGGTCACCTGTAAGAACTTCCTTCTATCACAGCACGCCGCGGGCGCGCAGGTCGTCAATGTCTTTGGAAGTCAAGCCAAGTAGCTCGCCGTAGACTTCGGCGTTGTGCTCGCCGAGGTAGGGCCCGAGATGGCCGACCGTTCCGGACGCCGACGAGAAACGTGGCACCGGGGCCTGTACCGTCATCTGCCCCAGCTGATCATCCTCGACCGAGATGAACACCTCGCGATACGTCAGCTGCTCGTCGGCGACCAGATCGCGGATGTCGTAGACGGGTGCCGCAGCTACTTCGTGAGCTTCGAAGGTCTCCATCGCCTCCGAAAGCGTCTTGGTCGCAACCCAATCCGCAACCACTGCATCGACCTCACGGGCCCGGGCCAGCCGCCGCTGCGGGTCGGAGAAGTCGGGGTCGGACAGCAGGTCGTCGCGGCCGATTGCGCGAAAAACCCTCAGTGCCAACGCCGGTGAGCTGCCGGACATGGCCAGCCACCGTCCGTCCGCGGTTTGGTAGGTGTTGCGCGGAGCCGAGATGTCCCAGCGATTGCCGGCGCGCTCGGGCACCAAACCCAATTGGTCATACCCCAACAGGGTCTGCTCCAGCAGCCGGGCCAGCGGGTCGATCAGGTTGACATCGATCAGCTGTCCCGGTGCACCGTGCACATCGCGGTGGTAGAGCGCCATCATGACCGCGTAGGTGGCGTTCAGCGAGGCCACGCCGTCGGCCAACATGAACGGCGGCAGCGTGGGCGGGCCGCCGGCCGGTCCGGTGATGTGTGCGAACCCGCTCATCGCCTCGCCGAGCGTGCCGAAGCCCGGACGTTCGCTCTTCGGTCCGGTCAACCCGTATCCGGTGATGTGCAACATCACGATTCGGTCGTTGACCGCGCGTAGGTTCTGGTAGTCCAAGCCCCATTTGCGCAATGTCTGGGGCCGGGTGTTGAAGATGACGACGTCGGCATGCTCGACCAACCGACGCACCATTGCCTGACCTTCGGCGCAGCGCAGATCCAGCGTGATCGCTCGCTTGTTGCGCGATAAGGACTTCCACATCAGCCCGACATCCTCGCGCTGATTGCCCCAACCGCGGATCGGATCGCCGTGTCGCGGGTCTTCGACCTTGATCACGTCGGCGCCGAACTCGCCCAAGTACGTCGCGACCAGTGGGGCCGCCGCCAAAGTCGCGAGGTCGAGCACTCGCACCCCGTCAAGCATTCGCACCGGCACCCACGTGTGCGTTCGAGGGCCGTTGTAGCCCAAGGTGTCCCCGCAACGTCGAGGACTCGTACTCGGTGCGGAACAGCCCGCGTCGTTGCAGTTCCGGAACCACCATCCGCACCACGTCTTCAAACGCGCCGGGCACATGCGTTGCGGCCAGCACGAAACCGTCGCAGGCTCCGCTTTCGAACCAGTCCGCCATCTGATCGGCAACCTGTTCGCCGGTGCCGACGAAGCGGGGCCCCTGCAGCAGCGTCGCGCGATGGCCGGCCAGATCGCGCACGGTCACCGTGTCGCCACCGATGTGCTTGCGCAGGTTCTGCACCAGGCCGCGAATTCCGGAGGACGACGCGATCAGCTCGTCGGTCACGGGATCGTCCAGATCGTGTTGCGCGAAGTCGTAATTCATCAACTCCGACAACAGTGTCAGTGATGCCATGGGATGAACCAGTTCGTTGAGGAACAGAGCTTCGCGCTCCTTGGCGTGGGCCTCGGACTCGCCCACCACAGCGTAGGCCATCGGGCAGATCCGTACTGCGGAAGGATCACGTCCGGCATCGGCGATTCGTTCTTTCTGGTCGGCGTAGTGACTGCGCGCGACCTCGATGCCCGGATCCCCGGTGAAGATCAATTCCGCCCACCGGGAGGCGAATTCGCGTCCACGTCCCGAAGACCCGGCCTGGATGATCACCGGCCGGCCTTGCGGGGTCCGCGGCACGGTCAGCGGCCCACGCGATGAGAAGTACCGCCCGACGTGAGCCAGTTCGTGCACCTTGTCCGGATCTGCGTAGTGCCCGGTCGCCCGGTCATGCAGGACCGCGTCGTCTTCCCAGGTGTCCCAGAGCCCGGCGACAACGTCCATGAACTCGTCGGCGCGGTCGTAGCGCTCGTCGTGGCCCAGGTGGGCGTTGACACCGAAGTTCTGCGCCTCGCTGTCGTTGACGGAGGTGACCACGTTCCAGCCGGCCCGGCCGCCGGACAAGTGATCCAGCGTGGCAAAAGTTCGGGCGACGTGGAACGGCTGATAGTAGGTTGCCGAGTAGGTCGCGCCCAGTCCGATGCGCGAGGTGGCCTGCGCCAGCACGCCGAGGACGATGCTCAGGTCCAGTTTGACCGGCCGAGCCCCGTAGGACACCGCCTCGGCGACCGATCCCCCATACACCCCGGGCATCGCGAGCCGGTCGTCGAAGAACATCAGATCGAAGCAGCCTTCTTCGAGCTGGCGGGCGATCTTGGCGTAGTACGAAGCGTCGAGGTAGCCATGTTCGGTCGCCGGGTGCCGCCACGATCCGGCGTACACCGAGGTGCTGCCGGCCTGCATGAAAGCAACGAGGGCCATCTTGTCTCGTCGTCGATCAGCCATACTCGAAATCTAACATCTGATATTTCAGATATCAAATGTGGGGTGCGTTGTTTGATAGCATTCGCGGATGGCAGCGATCGACATCTCCGGCACGGTGCGCGAACGCGCCGCCCGCGAACTCCGCGACCGCATCCTTACCGGCGCCTTGCCCGCCGGCGCCCGGGTCGACCTCGATGCCATCACCGAGGAGTTCGCGACCAGCCGGACCCCGGTCCGCGAGGCGCTGCTCGAGCTCTCCTTCGAAGGATTGGTCCAGGTGGCACCCCGCAGCGGCGTCACCGTGATCGGCATCAGCCCCACCGACGTGATGGACAGCTTCACCATCCTCGGAGTCCTTACCGGACAGGCCGCCGCGTGGGCGGCCGAACGGATCGAATCCGACGAGCTCGACATGCTGCGCGCGCTCGCGGCCGACGTGGTCGCTCGCTCCGGTGACGACAGCATCGGCGAGGCGAACTGGCACTTTCACCAAAAGATCCACCGCGCCGCTCACTCGCCGCGGCTGATGACGCAGATCAAGCAGGCCGCTCGGGTGGTGCCGAGCAACTTCCTCACCCTGTTTCCCGACCACGAGAAGCATTCGCTCGACGAGCACCAGGAGCTACTCGACGCACTCGGCGACAAGGACGTCGAACGTGCCCGCACGATCGCCGAGCGCCATGTCCTGGACGCCGGGCGCTCGCTGGCCGACTGGCTCGAGCAGCGCCGCACCGCCTAGCTTTCGCCGCGCAACCTCACACGCCGCAGCGCTTGCGGGCGTGGCGCCAGGACTTGAGTATTTTCGTGGGGTGCCTTCGCCTCCTGGGCCTCCCGTCCCCGCACAAGTCCCAGCGCAATACACGCTGTCGCCTGCCGCACCCAGCCCACGCACGCTGATCGAGATCCTTTATGAGACCGCTGCGCGCTATCCGGACGCGACGGCCATCGACGACGGCACCGTCCAGCTCACCTACAGCGAACTGATTAGCGACATCGAGGCCAGCGTGGAATGGCTGGCGGCGAGAGGTATCGGCCGGGGGGACCGGATCGGCATCCGAATGCCGTCGGGCAGCTATGCGCTGTATGTGGCGATCCTGGCGACGCTGGCCACCGGAGCCGCCTACGTGCCCGTCGACGCCGACGACCCCGAGGAACGCGCCGAGTTGGTGTTCGGTGAGGCCGCCGTCGTGGGCGTCATCACCGAGGCGGGCTTGCTCCGCGGCGTCGGCTTGTCGCGAGGCTGGCGAGCCACCTCGCCGCTGGGCCGCGACGACGCCTGGATCATCTTCACGTCCGGCTCGACCGGAATGCCGAAGGGCGTTGCGGTCACGCACCGCAGCGCGGCCGCATTCGTCGATGCCGAGGCACAGATGTTCTTGCAGGACAACCCGATTGGCCCGGGCGATCGGGTACTTGCCGGACTGTCGGTAGCTTTCGACGCGTCGTGCGAGGAGATGTGGTTGGCCTGGCGGCATGGCGCCTGCCTGGTACCCGCACCGCGATCGTTGGTGCGCAGCGGGATGGACCTCGGTCCCTGGTTGGTCACCCGCGATGTGACCGTGGTGTCGACGGTGCCGACGCTGGCCGCGCTGTGGCCCAGCGAGGCGCTCGAAGCGGTGCGCCTGTTGATCTTTGGCGGTGAGGCCTGCCCGCCGGAACTGGTCGAGCGGCTCGCCGTCGATGGACGGGAGGTGTGGAACACCTACGGCCCGACCGAGGCCACCGTCGTCGCGTGCGCGGCGAAGCTCGACAGCTCGGGACCGATCAGCATCGGGCTGCCGTTGCCGGGCTGGGACCTGGCCGTGGTCGACGCCGACTGCCTGCCGGTCGCCTACGGCGATGTCGGCGAGCTGGTGATCGGCGGCGTCGGGCTGGCCCGCTACCTGGACAAGGACAAGGACGCCGAGAAGTACGCCGCGATGCCGTCGCTGGGCTGGCAGCGCGCCTATCGCAGCGGCGATCTGGTTCGGCTGGAACGCGACGGGCTGTATTTCTGCGGCCGCGGCGACGACCAGGTCAAGCTCGGCGGCCGGCGTATCGAGCCGGGCGAGGTCGACTCGGCGCTGGTGCACCTGCCGGGAGTCAGCGGTGGAGCGGCGGCGGTTCGCCACACCGCCACCGGCACGCCGGTACTGGTCGGCTACGTCGTCAGCACCGACCCGGCGTTCGACCTCAACGAGGCGCGCGCCCGCCTTGCCGAGCAACTGCCAGCCTCGCTGGTGCCACGGCTGGTGCGGGTCGCCGAACTGCCCACCCGAACGTCGGGCAAGGTCGACCGTGACGCGCTGCCGTGGCCACCGCCGGGCGGCGAGTCGGACGAGTCGGCCGATCTCGGCGGCACGGCCGGCTGGCTGGCCGGGCTGTGGCGAGATCTGCTTGGGGCGGCGGTCGACACTGTCGAAGCGGATTTCTTCGCACTCGGCGGCGGCTCGCTGGCCGCCGCGCAACTGGTATCCGGGCTGCGGCAGCAGTATCCGCAGGTCACCGTCGCCGACCTGTACGACCATCCCCGGTTGGGCTCGCTCGCCGGGTTCCTCGACGAACTCGAGCCGCCACCGCAGGTCACCGAGCGCACGGTCCGGCCGACACCATGGCTGACGGGGTTCACGCAGACCTTGCTGGCCCTGCCATTGGCGACGCTGGCGGCGCTGCCATGGTTGACGTGGCTGGCGCTGGGCAACAACGTCGCTCGCGCCCTGCACGTGGTGCCGTGGACCGTGGCGGTGAACTGGTGGCTGGTCGCGGCGGCTTTCGTCGTATTCGTCACGCCGTTGGGCCGGATGGGCATCGCGGTGTTGTTCGCGCGGATGCTGCTGTCGCGCGTCCGCCCCGGCAGCTATCCTCGCGGCGGCTCGGTGCACCTGCGGATCTGGTTCACCGAACGGCTGGCGGAGGCCAGTGGCGCCCACAACCTGTCCGGTGCGCCGTGGCTGGTCTACTACGCCCGCGCGCTCGGCGCCGACATCGGCAAGGGTGTCGACCTGCATTCGCTGCCGCCGGTCACCGGGTTGCTCACGGTCGGCCAGCGCTGTGCCGTCGAGCCCGAAGTCGACCTGAGCGGTCACTGGATCGACGGGGACACGTTCCACGTCGGTGAGATCACGATCGGCGATGACGCCACGATTGGCGCGCGGTCGACGCTGCTGCCCGGCGCCGTCGTCGGCAAGAACGCCGACGTTGCACCCGGCGCCGGCGTGCTGGACAAGATCAAAAACGGCCGGTACTGGAAGGGGTCGCCGGCAGTGAAGTCCGGGCGGGTCAACCACCCCTGGCCGGACGAGCGGCCGCCGCGCCGCACGCGCTGGGTCGTCATGTACGGATTGACGTCGGTTCTGCTGGGGGCGCTGCCGCTGCTCGCCGTGGCGGCCGGCCTGGCGGTCATCGTGGTCGCGGTCCGCCACACCCACCGCCTGTCGCAGGCCGTGGTCCCCGCGCTGCTGTGGACACCGGCTGCGACGCTGGCCGGACTCACGATGTACACGCTGCTGACAGTGATTGGCGTGCGGGTGTTGTCACTGCGACTGCGCGAGGGCTATCACCCGGTACGCAGCCGGGCCGGCTGGCAGCTGTGGGCCACCGAGCGGCTGATGGATGCCGCGCGCAATTATCTGTTCCCGCTGTATGCCAGCCTGCTGACGCCAATGTGGCTGCGGCTGCTTGGCGCCAAAGTGGGTCGTGGCACTGAGATTTCGACTGTATTGATGACCCCGAAGTTCGCAATCATCGAGGACGGTGCCTTCCTGGCCGACGACACGATGGTCGCGTCCTACGAGCTCGGCGGCGGCTGGATCTACGCGGCGAAGACAACCGTCGGCAGGCGCGCGTTCCTCGGCAACTCCGGGATTACCCAGCCGGGCCGCCGGGTTCCCGACGACGGATTGGTGGCGGTGCTGTCGGCCGCGCCGCCCAAGGCCAAGCGTGGCTCGTCCTGGCTGGGCAGCCCACCGATGCGGCTGCGCCGTCGCCCCGCGGAGGCCGACGAGGCGACCACGTATGACCCACCGCAAAGTTTGAAGACGATGCGGGCGCTGGTGGAAACATTCCGGTTACTGCCGGTGATCGCGTCGGTCGCGATCGGTTTGGCCGTACTGGGCGGATTGCAAGCACTGGCACGGATATTCAGCATCTGGTGGGCGGCACTGGGCGGTGGCCTGGTGCTGCTGGCGGCGGGCGCGATCGCCGGTGGCATCGCGATCGTCGCGAAGTGGCTTCTGGTCGGCCGGATCAGGGCCAGCGAATATCCGCTGTGGTCGTCGTTCGTCTGGCGCAACGAAGTAGCCGACACGTTCGTCGAAACCGTCGCCGCACCATGGTTCGCCCGGGCGGCTAGCGGCACGCCGGTGCTGAACATGTGGCTGCGCGCGCTCGGCGCCCGCATCGGCCGGGGCGTGTGGTGTGAAAGCTATTGGCTCCCTGAGGCAGATCTCGTCACGCTGGACGACGGGTCCACCGTCAACCGTGGCTGCGTGGTGCAGACCCACCTCTTCCACGACCGGATCATGCGAATGGACCGCGTCGTGTTGGAACCCGGTGCGACGCTGGGGCCGCATTGCGTCGCGCTACCCGCCGCCCGGCTGGGTGCCGGTGCGACCGTCGGTCCCGCGTCCTTGGTGGTCCGCGGTGACGAGGTACCGGGATCAACACGCTGGCAAGGTAATCCGATCAGACCGTGGAATCCTGGCCGCAAGAAGGCAGGCAAGGCCGGCTCCGGGCGCGGCGTCGAGGACACCGCCGCGTGAAGCCCTCCCCGAAAAAAGCGCTGCCGGAAGTGGTCGATGAGTACCTGCCGAAAAACGGCAATGCCGGATACCAGGTGTCGCGGTACGAGTTGGATCTGGACTACAGGGTCGCGTTGAACCGGCTGTCCGCAACGGCCACGATCACTGCTGTCACGCTGACCGAATTGCAGCAACTGACGCTCGACCTGTCGAATGCGCTGACCGTGTCCAAGGTCTCGGTGAACGGCAGGTGGGTGGATCAATTCTCTTGTCGCGGAGGAAAATTACGCATCCGATTGGGATCGAAGCTGCCGACCGGGGCCGCGTTGTCGATCGTGGTCCGATACGGCGGTTCGCCGAGGCCGATTCGCTCACTATGGGGCGACGTCGGTTTCGAGGAGCTGACCGATGGTGTATTGGTCGCCGGGCAGCCCAACGGCGCCGCTTCGTGGTTCCCCTGCAACGACCACCCCAGCGCCAAAGCCGCGTTCCATATCCAGGTCAGCACGGAAAGCCGGTACCGAGTGGTTACCAACGGGCAGCTGCTGTCACGCCGGGCCCGCGCCTCGCGCACCGAGTGGACCTACGAGCAGCGCGAGCCGACATCGACCTACTTGATCACCCTGCAAATCGGCAACTACGAATTGCGGCGGCTGGCCCGCACGCCGGTGCCGATACAGGCGGTACTGCCCGAGCGGTTACGCCGGGAGTTCGATCACGATTTCGCCCGCCAGCCCCAGATGATGCAGTTGTTCATCGAGCTGTTTGGACCATATCCGCTTGCTACCGGCTTCACAGTGGTTGTCACCGACGATCCGCTGGACATACCCCTGGAAGCCCAAGGGATTTCGATCTTCGGCGCTAACCATTGCGACGGCACGCGGTCCAGCGAGCGGCTGATCGCCCATGAACTTGCACATCAGTGGTTCGGCAACTCAGTGACCGCGGGCCAATGGCGCGACATCTGGCTACACGAAGGATTCGCGTGCTACGCGGAGTGGTTGTGGTCCGAACACGGCGGCGGCCCCAGCGCCGACGAACTGGCCCGGCTGCACCACGCAAAGCTGCGCACTCAGCCACAGGACCTGCTACTGACCGATCCCGGGGCGCGCGACATGTTCGACGACCGAGTCTACAAACGCGGTGCGCTGACCCTGCATGCGCTGCGCGGTCGATTGGGTGACGATAATTTCTTTGCGCTACTGAAGGATTGGACGTCGCGGCATCGTCACGGCACCGCCGTCACCGACGACTTCACCGGGCTGGCGGCCAACTACTCCGATGAGTCGCTGCGCTCGCTGTGGGACACGTGGCTGTACTCGACGATCGTGCCCTGACATCAGCCTCCGCCGGCACCCGCTCCCCCGCCCGGCGCGTTGTCGCCGCCATAACCACCCGGCGGGCCCACCGAACTGGGCACACCAGGGTTCGGTGCCGTCTCCGACGAGGTTGGTGGCGATGTCTTCGGCGTGCCTTGCGGGCTGGCGGCAGCGCCGCCACATGCGACCATGAGAGCGGTCAACCCCGCACCGCCGACGAGCGCACAAGTCCGTTTCACCGCACAAGATTTCATCATCGCACCCCACGTTTCCGCCGTCTGATCCAGCAGAGGCACCCAATGTTTCTGCTGTCTGATCTAGCAGCGGTACCCGCTCACCAGCAAGCCCAATCAACGCGTTCCAGAAAGATAACCTCAGCCGAGGGCCGGCAGCACGGTGTCGGTCAGCAGCTGGACCGATTTCCATGCTTCGTCGACGGGCATGCCGCCGACCAGCGGATGCAGCACCAGCGGTCCGTAGTCGTCGCTGTCCCGGATTTCGGCGATGAGCTGATCGGGAGTCAGAAACCGGTAAAGCCCCGATGCTCTGACCTCATCCAGCGTCCGCACACCGGGCAGGTGCATCAAGGAACGTTGGTCGGTGGACCATTCGCCGTAAGTGACTGCTTCCCAGAGGATGCGAGCGCCAAGTTCAGCCCAAGCCCGGTCGGGATCCTCGTGTAGATAGATCATTCCGCGGTTGATCGGGCCGGGCATCAGGATCAGGGGCTTCATGCCGGCGGCAGAACACAGTTCCCGATAGTAGGCGGCGATGTCGGGCGGATGGTCGGCCAGGCTGAGCGGCAGCCCGAAGCGCGCCGCGCGCCGGGCGGTGGCTCGCGCGCCGCCACCCACATACAGCGGCGGATGCGGCCGACTCCAGGTACCGGTACAAATTCCAGCATCCGCTTCGGCGCCGGACCACACCGACAGCATCCGTTCGACCAGGCTGTCCATCAACGCACCTCGTTGGCTGAAATCCAGGCCGAGCGAGTCGTATTCGACGGGCCGGTAGCCCAGACCGACCGTGGTGTGTAACCGTCCACGACTCATGTTGTCCACCAGCGCAATGTCTTCGGCGAGCCGTACCGGATTCCACAACGGCCCAAGCGCGCAGTCCACGCTGGCAATCATTGTTGAGGTCCGCGCCAGGAACATCGCCGCGGCCATGATCGGGTTGCAGCTCCAGCCGTGGCCGGTGACATGGTGCTCGTCGACGCTCATCGACGTGATGCCATGGGACTCACCCCATTGCACCAGTTCGAGGGCTGCGGATAGCAGCTTGCTTTGCGTGCGTGGTTCCCCGTTCGGTGAGGCGAAGTTGAAGCGCAACACCGTCAGTACCATGTCAGGCTCCGGCGGGGCCAGGTTCGGCGATGGACTCAACGAACGC
Organism: Mycobacterium montefiorense; assembly: GCF_003112775.1. Taxonomy (GTDB): domain Bacteria; phylum Actinomycetota; class Actinomycetes; order Mycobacteriales; family Mycobacteriaceae; genus Mycobacterium; species Mycobacterium montefiorense. The sequence goes on from NZ_BFCH01000048.1 coordinate 15,742, forward strand.
GGCGAAGTCGGGGAATAGCGCGCGGTCGACGATCTCGATGCGGGTGCCGAACGCATCGACGTAGTAGGCGAACATCCCAAACTCCGAATCCGGTATTGCTCCGGTCATTTCGAAGCTGAAGCCGTTGTTCTCCAATGCACGCGCGGTCTCGACAAGGTTGTCGGTGAAATAACCGACATGGTGGACGGAATTGCCCGGTGCGGGTGTCCAGGGCGTGCCCGCAACCTCCTGCACCAGTTCAATGTGCGGGCTCTGCACGGAATAGACGATCGTCGAAGTCAGGTCGCGAACCCCTTCGGTGGTGCGGAAGGGCAACGTGTAGCGCAGCGGCGTGATCCATCGATAGCCGGCCAATGCGCTGAGCCGGGCCATCGCGGCGTCGAGGTCAGGCACCACGATGCCGGTGTGATAAAAGTCGTTGGGGTGCAATGCAAATGCCATAGTTATGTCCTCACCGTGCCGTCACGAGTTAGTCGCAATTTGTCTTGAGAGCCAGGCTCTTTCCCAGAAGTTGGTGGTGGCGTCCAGCAGGCTTTGGTGCGCTTCCCTGAGCACTTCACGTGCTCCCGGATGGTCCGGCTGCGCGGTGGTGACCAGCTCGGCAAGGTGGATGGCGTGCAGTGGGCGGCTCTGGGTGAGGTGCGCCGTTGCGCGCGCCGTCAGCTCATCGGCTCCGGCCAGTTCCACCACGTCGGTGCCGACGGCGTCGAACCCAATGGAGTAGAGCTCGGTGGTCGACCGGTGGTGGAACCAGCCCGAGTAGTTCTCCCACACCGCCCGCACATCCCAGGAGACCTTTCCATAGCCCTGGCCCACCTCGTATTCCGCGGGCAAGACGATCTCGTTCATCAGCGTCTGGACATCTTTTCCAGCATTCATCCCGGCCACGGCCTGGTCGTGAATGTAGGCAATGGCGTTGCGCAACCGGGTGAGCTCGGCGTGGATGCGATCTGCGCCCGCGATCGGTTCGAAGTGACCCGTCACCAGGAGTTCAGGCGCAAGATCACGAACCCGCTCGACCGAAGCGATAGCGGTCAGGGCATCTCGGTAGCGGTCGCCGCGCATCGTCACCAAGTTAGGAATGTGCCCGAATACTGGTCCAAACGTATTTCCACACAAACAGATTCGTTCATCGGGCAGCCATATCACCAATGAATCGGTGGTCTCACCGCCCGGGACCGAGATCAGCTCCAGCCGTCGGCCCCCGACGTCGAGGGTGAGCGTGTCGTCGAAGTCGAGGTCGACGGTGGGAACGCTCTGGGCGGGCAGCCGCGTGGTGCCCAGGCGGCGCTGAATGGCCTGGATGCCCGTCGCCAGGGTGTCGGAGAAGGCGAAGGCGCTGCGGCTGGCACGGTACGGAATCAGGCGTTCGTTGTCGTCCCGCCATTGAGTCCAGTTCGCTTGGGCCACAACGGTTGTGTCTGGGTCGCGGACGCTGTCCAGTCCGCCCACGTGGTCGACGTGCCCCTGGGTGAAGATGATGTAGCGCACCGGCGAAGGGTCGACGGCGTCGAAGTTGGCGCGATGCACCGGGCCCTCGAAGCCCATGCCGGTGTTGACGATGACCCGGCCGTCGTCGGTAGTCAGCAGGTACGCATTCGACAGACCCGGCGAGCACCACAGTCCCGCCGCGATCTGTTCGGCCTGTTCGGCAGCCGCCGGCCGCAGCCCGTCAGCGCCCGGCCTGCTGCGATAGACCGGCTCAAAGTCTTGGCTACCCATCGATGCTCCTCATTCGGGGCGGACGTCGAACCGGTCGAGGTAGAAGTCGAACCGTCCGCGCAGTTCATCGGCCGAGACGCCGAAGTGCCGTTGCAGGTCGTAGTGGATACGGCCATGCTTGCCGCGCGGATTGCCGTCCAGGTATCGCTGGAACCCGTTGCGCGCCTTCGGCGTCAATTCGACTCCGCCGCGCGCGTATAGCTGTTCGAGCAGCGGCATTTCGTTGCCGTTGAGCTCGTGGAAGGTCATGTCGATGCTACGTTCGGCCGGCACCAGCTCGCGATCGCGGACACATGCGCGCAGCAGCCGGTGCACCCGATCGGTCCAGTAATCCAGTAGCCACCCCGGATCGAGGCTCGTCCGGCGCAGCCGGTCGGAGTACGCCATCATCGTGATCGCGGACTGGACGACCGCGACAGGATCGCGATGCGTGAAGGCCACCGTCGCGTCGGGAAAGGTCGCCATCAATGGGCCGAGTTGCTCACAGTGCTGGGGACTCTTGAGGATCCAGGTGCGCGGCCCGCGCAGAAAGGTCAGCGCCTGCAAGGCCTTTTTCAGATACGCGTAGTGGCGTGTTTGGTCGAGTGCGAGGTAGTAGTCGCGCCAAGCCGGTACGCGGGCATGCCATTCCAGGACATAGCCGGCCAGGTCGAGGTCAAGGAGTTCGACCTCTTCCTCGATCGCCTCGGGGAATCGGTCGTGCATGGCGGCCACCACCGGGGCGCTGACCATCAATGCGTCGTGTTCGGACTTGGCGCGCGCATAACGAGGGTCGACCCCGAAGATGTCGGGGCCCTCGCCGCGCGCCGGTATCGGTTCTTGACTCTCCCAATACGGCAGCGCGCGCCGGCGTGGGTCGGCGGCAATGAGATTCACCAGATGGGTGGTGCCGGATCGCGGCATCCCGACAACGATGAAGGGCTTCTCGATCGGGATCGACTCGATCTCGGGATAGCGCGCGACGAGCTCGGTCAGCGACAACCGGTTTCGTAGCAAGCGAACCACTCGCTGCCGCAACGTCGAGCGGCTCAGCTGCCGCAGCCCGTCGTCGGCCTCGATCGCGGCGACGTGCGCCCTGAGCCGGTCACCGAAGCCATCCGTGTCGTCCAGGTCGTCAGCGCCGGCTTGCCCGACGGCCTCCGCGATCATTTCGTTGATGTCGAAGTCGACCCGTTTGGCCTCAGTGAATTCCAGTATTTGACGCTGTATGTCGGTCAGCTGCGGAGAGGTGAGATCGTCGAAATCGATGTTAGCGATGTCGGGGCCCGCAGAGCCCATGCGACCGCCTCCTCGACCGGGTGTCGAATATTCGACGTATCATTCGAAATATGATACGGACGGTAGCTGCGGAGCCGAGACCTCGTCAACCCACTTCTCCGCCGACCGAGCGCGTCGTCGCAGTCATGGCGCTGCTCGGGTCGCAGCCCACTCGAGCGTTGTCCCTCGCCGAGATCACCCGCGAGCTGGCCATCAGCCGGGCCACCGGCCACGCAATCCTGACCACGCTGGCCGCCCACCATTGGGTTGTGCGCGACATCGCCACCGCCGCCTACTCCTGGGGACCGGGTGTTGCAACGCTTGCGAAGCCCGCCGGCGACCGGGTCTTCCACGGAATTCTGCAGCAGCTCGCCGAATCCACAGCGGCACAAGCCTTTCTAGCCCGCCGCGAGGGCAACGCGATCGTCGTGGTGGACAGCGCCGGTGAATCGGCTTCCGGAATGCGGATCCATCGTGGATTGCGAATGCCTTTGGTCGCACCGTTCGGCCGCGATTACATCGCCGGCAGCCCGCTCACCGCGCAGCGCGCCTGGCTGGAAGGCATCGGTAAGCCTTCGACCGCGCTACACCGGCGAATCACCACGGTGCTCAGCGAGATTCGTGACCGCGGATACACCGTCGAACGGCTCAGCCGCGAATACCTCCAGGTGTACACGGCGCTACGCGCGCTTCGCGGGGACGGGGGACCCGACGCGATCACCGCGCGGCTCGCCCAGGCTTTCGCCGACCTCACCGTGATCGACGTCCTAGACGCCGAACTCATCGAGGACGGCACACACAGCATCGCCACCATCTCCGCTCCGATCTTCGACGAGGACGGGGTCGTCGCGATGTCGATCAGCGCCGCACCATTCACCGACTTGTCCGCGGCTGAGGTCCTGCGATTGAGCGAGCAGGTTTGCTCCGCGGCACGACGGATCGACCCGCAGATCGCGAGCCCTACAAATTAGCCAGGTCGTCAGGAACGTCGACTTGGTGTTCCATCAGTGTCTCAAGGGGAACGACCTCGAGGGTGCGTTCGTGGGTGCAGGCCAGCACCACCGGGGCGGCGCACCCGTCCCGATGAGCCCGCAGCCAATTCAGGGCTGTGACGCACCAGCGATCGCCGGGTAGCAGGCCGGGAAACCGGTACTCGGGAACCGGCGTCAACAGATCGTTGCCGATCGAACGCTGATGCTCGAGAAACTCGGCAGTCATTACGGCACAGATCGTGTGGCGGCCAACATCCTCGGGCCCGCTTGAGCAACAGCCGTCGCGGTAGTAACCGGTGAGAGGCTCGGTGCCGCACGGCTGCAGCACGCCGCCGAGCACGTTGCGATCGGACATATCGCTAGTATCGCGCCGTCCGGGGGGAAGTTATAAGAGATATGAGGGTTTGCGGTCCACGAATTTGCGCCGCCGCTCGCCTACCCGGCCAGCGGAAAGCTGATCGGCGGGCGGATCCGCTGCAGGCTGCCGGCCGCGGCGGCATCGGTCTCGGAGTACATCCGGGCGATCTCGACCAGCGCGGAACCCGTACGCGCCAGTTCGGCATGTGCCCCGTTTACCAAGGCCAGCAACTGGGTGGCCTCTGCCGCGAACGCCGCCGCTGCCTGAGCTGAGACCTCCTCAGCACCGGCGGGAACCAGCACTGTCATCGACGGCGATGCCGCGGCGCCGGCGGCCACTGCCTGCATCGTGCTGCCCACAACGTCGATGCCAACACCGGCCACCGCGGGGTCGAAGAATATGGGCTGCATCTGTGCACTCCTGAAGCCAGCAAACGCTGTTAAGGACGATAATAGCAGTAGGCAATTGTTTCTGTCTACAAACGTTGCATCATGCGAGAGTGTTGCTGGCGGCGCTGCAGAGCGAATGGACGCACCCGCGACAGAAGAGTTAACTCATGCCAATGTCGACGCCGAACCCGCCCGGATTCCCGCCGCCGCAGGGTTGGCAGCCGCCCGGTTACTTCCCGCCCCAAGGCCCCCCGATGCCGCCACCGGGATACCCGGAGTACCCGCAGCAACCCGGCTATCCACCGCCGCATCCCTATCCCGGTTATGCCGGGTATCCCGGAATCCCGGTCGGCCCTCAAGCGCCTTTTGGCCGCGATCCCGTCACGGGTGTGCCCCTGTCCGGTAAGTCCGCCACGACGGCCGGGCTGTTGCAGCTGTTTTTCGGAGTGTTCGGTATCGGTCGCTTCTACATCGACTCGACCCAGATCGCGGTCGCCCAGTTGCTACTGGGCTTGTTCGGACTCATCTTCAGCGTCTTCTGTTTCTTCGGGCTGCCGGTCCTACTCGGCAGCATCATCTGGGCCGTCGTCGACGCGATCGTGATGTTCACCGGCAGCGCGAAAGACAACTACGGCCGCAAGCTTCGCTAGCGCTGGATCACGATCAGGTCACAATTTCCTACCTCACAGATTGCAATCGGCGCGTCTAACCGCCTGCACGACAAGGGAAATCTAGTGTCACTTCGTGAACCGCCGAACGGCCATGAAGCTCCCGCTGATGTTGGCAGCGGGCGCGGCTCTGGCCCAAGCGCCGCTCGCCTCTGCCGAGGCAGGCCGGTGGTCGCCGGACCGGGCCAACGCCTGGTACCGCGCGCAGGGCTGGCTGGTGGGCGCGAACTACATCCCGTCGACCGCCATCAATCAGCTGGAGATGTTTCAGCCGGGAACCTTTGACCCGCAACGCATTGACGGCGAGCTTGGCGCGGCCCGCGCACTCGGCTTCAACACCATGCGGGTCTTCCTGCACGACCAATTGTGGGCGGCAGATCGCCAGGGCTTCCAAAGCCGCCTCGCGCAGTTCGTCGGCATCACGTCGCGCCACGGCATCAAGCCGCTGTTCGTATTGTTCGACTCCTGTTGGGACCCACTGCCCAAGTCCGGTCCGCAGCACGCGCCGGTACCTGGCGTACACAACTCCGGCTGGGTGCAAAGCCCGGGTGCCGAACGCCTCGGCGATCCCCGCTATATCCCCGTGATGCAGGACTACGTCACGGGAGTGTTGAGCCAATTCCGCAATGACGACCGGGTTTTAGGATGGGATCTATGGAACGAACCCGACAATCCCGCGAAGGAATACCGCAAGGTCGAGCGCTCGGACAAACTCGAGCGTGTCGCCGACCTGCTTCCCCAGGTGTTCCGATGGGCACGCTCGGTTGACCCCGCTCAACCCCTGACGAGTGGTGTGTGGCAAGGATCCTGGGGAGACCCGCGAAACCGTAGCCCCATCAACGCCATTCAGCTCGACAACGCCGACGTGATCACGTTCCACAACTACGGCAAACCGGCCGAGTTCGAGTCGAAGATCAATGAACTGACGCCGATGGGGCGGCCGATCATCTGCACCGAATACATGGCTCGGCCCCAGGGCAGCAGCATCGAGAGCATCCTGCCAATTGCCAAGCGCCACAATGTTGGTGCGATCAACTGGGGTCTGGTGGCCGGAAAGACCCAAACCTACTTTCCGTGGGACTCGTGGAATCACCCGTACACCGCGCCGCCGAAGGTTTGGTTTCACGACCTTCTGTTGCCCGACGGCAAGCCCTACCGGGAAAGCGAAGTTCAGGCCGCTCGCAGGCTGACGGGCGGACTCGGCTAGTAGCCGTTAGTCCGCCAGCAGCGCCGCGACATCGTCTGCTGACGGCATGTCGCCAATCTGCCTGGCAATCCTGCGGGCAGCAGCCCGATAAGTCGAATTCTGAAGAATTTCGTTTACCGCCAGGCCAATTCGATCCGGGTTGAACTCGCCGGGTGGAATACAGATCCCGGCGCCCGCGGCCGCGACGCGCTCGGCTTGAGCGCCCTGATCGGCGCCCTGGGGTGCGAGAACCAGCGGCAGACCGGCGGCAAGCGCACCAAGATTACTGCCTGCGCCGCCATGAGACACCACGACGTCGACGCCCTCGAGAAGCTCACGGTATGGCAGGAACTCTTCCAAGCTGACGAATTCGTGGTCGACCGTGAATTCGCAAGGTGATTGGTTGGGGCCGAGCGTGACTCGCAACGAAAGGTCGCGTTCTGACAATGCCGCGATGATCGGGCTGAGCACATCAGGGTGGCCGTACACCGTACCGAATGTCAACAGGACCCCGGGCTTGCGAGCCAAGGGCTTTGGGTTTCTGTGCCGCGACGTGCCGGGCGACTGATGCGCCTCGGGCCGCATGGGTAGCCATCCCGGCGGCGCCTGCCATCCCTCCACCTGCAGATCGGCCGGGCAGATGTCGACGACCCGCCTGGGCCGTCGCCACCGCACACCGCGAGTCCGGTAATCGGCGGCAGCACGCACCGCGGCGGCACGGACGAAATCCGCGGATATATCCGCGCCGAAGGTGTGGCAGACACTTTCCACATCGCAGGCCGCGGCAAGAAACGGCCCGACGTAGTCCATCAACTCATGGACTACCAGGTCCGGGCGCCATGCCTGTGCCGCGGGGAGCGCGTCGTCAACCGACATATCGATTCGGGCGGTGGCAAAAGCTTCGATTGCCGCCTCGCGGGTGCACTCGCCCCTGACATCTTCACCAGTGCGCCGCATGACCTCCGCGATCACAGCCGGACCATCCGCAACCGCGACCAGCACGTCCAGATCTTCGTCCGACACCACCGGCACGCAGGCCGGGGAAACCATGATGGCGACGCTGTGTCCCCGTGTCCTCAAGGCCCGGGCAAGAGGCAATAACGGTAGGAGGTGCCCGTGCATAGGCACACAAGTGAACAGGATCCGCATCGGGACTAGCCCCTAGGACAATCGCTCGACGCTGCGGAGATAACCGCGACGCGCGTCCGCGCCGGCGCGGAACAATATGTCGTCGAGACCGAAGGCGCGCTTTATGCGGTCGGCAATCCACGGCGGCGTTCCGGCGACGAGTCTGGCGACCGTGCCCAGCTCACGGGGAACGTACAGCTCCTCTCTTCCGGTGCGAAGCGCTGTGACGATGGCGTCGGCAACCGCGTCCGGGCTGACGAATCGCATTCCTCGCTGCGTTTCGAGTCCGCCGGACATCTCAGTCCGGGTGAATCCGGGCATGACGATGGTCGTTCGCACACCGGTGCCGCGTGTCTCGGCGCGGATCGCTCGGGTGAATCCCACCACCGCATGCTTGGTGGCCGCATACGTGGCCTCGCCCGCCAGGGCGACCTGGCCGCCGGCGGAAGCCATATTGACGATGTGGCCATGCCCGCGGGGCAGGAAACGCCGCAGGGCCAACCGGGTTCCGGTCATCACCCCGCTCAGATTGATATCCAGCGATCGCTGAGTGTCGGCGGGATCTTCGTGAACGAAGCTGCCGATGTACACGATGCCGGCGTTGTTGATCAGTGCATCCAGCGGACCGATGTGTTCTTCGGAGCGGGCAAGGAAAGCCTCGAACTGCTCGCCGTTACGCACATCAAGACCGAACCCGACCGCACGGTCACCCAATTGTTCTGCTATTGCTGCACTTTGAGTTCCGCTGCGAGCGCCGATCGCGACAGACATCCCGGCCCGCACACATGCCTGCGCCGTGGCGAGGCCAATGCCGCGGGTACCTCCAGTGATCGCGACCCGCGCGACATCCATCGATTTCACCTCACCGTGTCGGCTTTGCCTCCAGGATGTGGGCGAGCAGCAGGACACGGCCAGGAGAGATTTCCTCCCACCTAGGAGGACGCAGCTATCAGCGCACGGTCGCCGCGAGATTCTCCGCAACCTCGTGTTGCCAAAACTTGTTGGCGTGGTTGGTGTCTACCTCGATTTCGAAGCGGTCGGTCATCTCTGCGGTGACATCGGCGGCGTCGACGTAGAACTGCTCGTACCAGCGCCGGTTCTGATACACCGCACCGTCCTCCTCGGTGAGCAACGGGTTCTCGATGCGCGTCTTGTGCTTCCAGATCTCGACGTCTTCGAGGAAGCCCTCGCCGAACGATCGGCTCATGGTGGCGGCGAGCTTGGTCGCCTTGGCCGCCGGCAGCCCCGGGAGTTCCTGAACTGCCACGCCCCACTGCAACACGAATGAGTCATGACTGACCGGGTAATGGCAGTTGATCAGCGCCACTTCAATCGTGAAGTCCGGCGCCACATCGTTGTGCAGCCAGTTGATCATGTAGGCCGGGCCGAAATACGTTGCTTCGGAACGAAGTCTCGTTCCCTCCCAGAGATTGTCGTAGTTCGCCGTGGTGTCGGGACGAGCCTTCGACTCCATCAGCTGGGTCGCCGTGTGGCCTTCGATGATGTTCTTGAAGAACGTCGGGTACGCGTGGTGGATATAGAAGAAATGGGCCATGTCGACGTTGTTGTCGACGATCTCCCGGCAGTGTGACCCCTCGATCAGGATCGAGTTCCACGACCACGGTGACCACTGTCCTTCGGCGTACCCGTCGATCGTCGGCGGGAAGACCTCGGCCGGGGGCATCGCCCCCTCGGGGTCGTGCCAGACCAGCAGTTGGCCATTGACCTCCCCGGTCGGCCATCGCCGCGTCCGCGCCAGTCGGGGCGTGCGCTTGGCGTAGGGCACCAATGAACAGCGACCGGTCGAGCCCTGCCAGCGCCAGTCGTGGAACGGGCACGCCACCGAATCGCCCTTGATGGTCCCCTGGGACAGGTCGCCACCCATGTGGCGGCAATACGCGTCGAGGACGTGCAACTCGCCCTGCGAATCCGCGAACACCACGAGGCGAGACCCAAATGCGTTGATCGCGTGGGGACTTCCGCCGCGGAAGTCTTCGGCCAGGCCTATGTAGTGCCAGCCGCGGGCGAAGCGCGTCATGGGTGCGCCGGTATCGATGTCCCGGACTTCGTTGGTGATTGTGACCACAGCGATTCCTCCTCAGCTGTCTTCCGCTAGTCGCCGCACGGTGGCCAGCCACTCCTCGACGATGTCGAGGACCACTTCCCGCGACCGCCGCACTTTGTTGATCGACCCGATGATCTGGCCCGCCGGGGAACCCGACAGCGCGCTGGATCGCGCCCGCATGAACCGTGCCGAGGCATCGGCATAAACAATGCCTTGCAACGGCATTGGCAGCGGAGCGGGACTGTCTGGGCCGTCCCAAGCCGCGGTCCAGTCGGTGCGGATCTGACGGGCCGGCTTGCCGGTCATCGCGCGCGACCGCACCGTGTCGCTGTACCCGGCCCTCAGCAGGTTGTCGACGACCCATGGTTCGGTGGCCGCTTCGGCCACCGTCAGCCACAACGACCCGGTCCACGCTCCTTGTGCGCCGAGGGCCATCGCCGCCGCCATCTGTCGGCCGTTACCGATGCCGCCGGCGGCCAGCACGGGGATGTCCGGACCGACCTCATCCACGACCGCGGGCACCAGAACCATGGTGGCGATCTCTCCGGTGTGTCCCCCGGCCTCGCCGCCCTGGGCGATGATCACGTCCACTCCCGCATCGACATTGCGCCGGGCGTGCCGCGGCGAGCCGCTCAATGCGCCTACCAGAACCCCTTTTTCGTGTGCGGCCTCGATCGCGTATGCCGGCGGCGGACCCAGCGCATTGACAATCATCGACACCGGATGACGAAGTGCGACCGCTACCTGGCCCGGCCCTTCTGCCTCGACACCGAGGCCGGCCGCTATCACCCGTCGCTCGTTGTCGTCCGGCAGCGGCGGCACACCGTGGCTAGTCAGCACCTGTTCCATGTGTTCGGTGTGACCGAGTGGGATTTGTTCGCGCAGTGCATTCAGGCTGAACGGCTCGCCCTTGCCGACGAACTTCTCCGGCATCGCGAAGTCCACGCCGTACGGCCGACCGCCGACGTGTTCGTCGATCCAGGAAAGCTCGACCTCGAGGCGTTCGGCGTTATAGGCCAGTGCGCCTAACACCCCATATCCACCGGCCTTGCTGACCTCGGCGACCACGTCGCGGCAGTGCGAGAACGCAAATAGTGGGAACTCGATGCCGAGCCGCTCGGATAGGGAATTCGCCATGGTTAGTCTCCTCGATGTCGCAGTGCGTTGCTCACAGCGGGTTCCATCGAGCCGTTCCGTCGTCGCGGAACGCGGCGAAGGAATTCGCCAGATCCCCATTGCCCGTGCACATCACCTGTGTCCGATTCTCGATGTCGAGTGCGTGACGCAGGCTTGGCGAGTCGATGGTCTGCCACATGGTTTCCTTCGTCATCCAGACAGCCAGGGGCGAGTTATGGGCTATTTCACGGGCTTTGGCGACGGCGGTGTCGAGCAGGCTCGACGGGTCGAGCGCTTCGAGAACCAATCCGATCGCGACCGCTTCGGCCGCGTCGAAGACCCGTCCAGTGAGCATTAATTCGGCAGCCCGTGCGGCTCCGACCAGGCGCGGCAGGAAATAGCTGGTGCCCATGTCGCACGCCGACACCCCGTGCCGGATGAAGACCGCGCCGAACGTCGCCGACCGCGCGGCGTACCGGATGTCGCAGGCCAAGGCCAGTGCGAAACCACCGCCAAGGGCAAACCCGTTGACCGCGGCGATAACCGGGACGCGCAGCCGGTGGACCTTCTCGAAAGCCGAGGCCATGAGTTCCTGCGCGGCCATCGTGACCGCGACGGTCGAGGTCGCCACGGATCGCAGCTCGGCGTAGGGGACACCCGCGCTATCGGAGAGATCACCCGGCTGCGACTTCAAGTCGGCGCCGGAGCAGAACGAGACACCCGTGCCCGTCACCACGATCGCTCGCAGCGTGGGGTCGCCGTTCAATGTGTCCAGCAGGCGGTGCATGTCGACGAGCGTCTGTGAGTCCAAGGCATTTCGACGCGTTGGACGATTGATCGTCAAGATCGCGATGGCGCCGTCGTCGAGGCGCTCAACGGTGATCGGTGTATCGGTGGTCACGAGCTTCCCTCGGCAAACCCTGCGACCATCGCGGCGGACACCATGGGGTTGTCGAACTCGCGCCACAACGTGATCTTGCCGTCGCGGAACTCGAACACGCCGATGTAGTCGTTCTGGTACACGACGGGCGTGGTCCGTCCCAGCGCGTCGCCCCGATAGCGCGCCACCAACATGTTCGGGTCGAGCATCTCGTACACATCGGTGAGCGTGATCGTGAACTTGTCGAACATCACGAACATCGAACCCAGCAGGTCGCGAATGCCGTCCTGGCCGGAGTCCGGAACCGCTGCCTCGTAAGGTAATTCAAAGCGGACATCATCATGGAGTTCGCCGAGGACCGCCTCAAGATCGAGCCCGCTGATAGCGTCCATCGCCCGTCGGAGCGTTTGCTTGTTGGATTTGCGGGTTGCGCTGTCGGTGTCGATGTCGGTCATCATTGCCTTCCTACCGGGCTACCATGCCACCGTCGGCGATGATGGTCTGCCCGGTGATGAAACTTCCGGCGTCGCAGAGCAATAGCAGTGCGGGAGGCACCATCTCGGCGGCGTCGGCGATCCGCTTCAGCAGTGCGGATTCCTTCATCACCTCGATGAATTCCGGTGGGTTGCCTCGCACCATGTCGGTGTCGACCGATCCGGGCGCCAGGGCATTGACGCGGATGCCCTGCGATGCGAACTCCGCGGCCATGGACCGCGTGAACGACACCATCGCGGCTTTGGCAGCCGAATACATCGACACCGCCGGCGAATAAATGAAGGCGCCCGCGGACACGACGTTGAGCACCGACGCGTGCTCGCTCTTGCGAAGATGCGGAAGCGCCGACTGGATCAGGAACACCGGGCCTTGCAGGTTGACCGAGAACGACTTCGACCACGCTTCGGCAGTGAACTCGCCCAATGGCAGCGACAGCGCATTGGCCGCGTTGTTGACCACCATGTCGATGCCGCCGAACTCCGCGACGGTGGCGTCGACGAGTCGGTCGATCGCGTCGAGGTCACCCAGATGCGTGGGGACGCCGACGGCTCGGCCGCCGCCCAGCGCCTGCAGCTTCTCGGCGGCCGCGGTGCAAGCGTCGGCCTTTCGGCTGGCGACGACCACATTGGCTCCGCACTCGACCAAGCCCTCGGCGATGGCCAGTCCGATGCCGCGCGTCCCGCCGGTGACGATGGCGGTGCGGCCAGTCAGGTCGAAGAGCGCGTGCAACGACTTCTTGGTCAAGGTCTCCGAAGCCTCCTCCGCACCCGCCTGCAGCGTCATTACCTTACACAATGTAAGGAAATTATTCGTTGCCGGTGACTCCATGAATGATCAACGACCTCAGGTGCGCGATCAGTTCGGACTCTCCGAGTGCCTTGTTGACCGAAGTGTGCAGCGTGACAGCACCGCGCACGGTGTCCATCAGGGCACTCCCGTCGACTTCGGGCCGCACCAGACCCTGCGCCTTTCCGCGTTCGATCAGGCGGACCCACCGCGCTCGAATCGGGGCCATGTAGCGGGCTTCCACCTGTTCGACCAGGTCGGGCCGGCTGTAGAGCACGGTCGCGACGCCCGGCATGCCTGCCAGGTATGCCGGGTCCGACTGCACCCGCACCATGCCGGTGATCAGGCTGGTCAGCGCGTCGGCGAAGGGGAGTTCGTCGATCGCGGGAAGCTCACCGGGGGCGGAGAAAATGGCGTCCTCGACGAGCGCGAACTTGCTGCCCCAATGGTCGTAGACGAACGGCCGCGATACCCCGGCATGGCGCGCGACGCCGGCCAGGGTGATTTCGTCGTAGCCGTTGGCGATCAGGAGTTCACGGGTGGCGGCGATGACGGCCGCTCGGCGCTGCATGTCGCGGGGGCGCCCGCGCGTGGCATCTTCGGCAGCCCCGCCGCTCTCGCGCTCCGCGGCCGGCGTCATCGTCGAACCATACCCACCGAATTGTGGCGGTGGCGTATCGCGATTGCGCGCTGCTAGTTTCACGGTGTGTGCTCAGCGTCTGAGAGGACCGCTTGATGTCGTACAAAATCGACCCGGATTCGCTGCACAAGATCGCGGAGCAAGTTGTCGGCCTACCGCTCGCGGCGGGCGAGTTGATCACGCGGGCCGTCGAATTGATCGCCGGTGAATATCCGGACCTCGTCGATCCGACGCCGGGCCGATGGGTAGGCAGCAAGGCCGGCGGGATCCTCGGCAAGGTCCGCTTTCTCTACTTCAGCCCGCGTGAGTACATCGTGATCTTCGGATCCCCCACTGGCACACAAGGCTTTTCGGGCCGCTACAAGCATGTGGAAATCCACAAGTTCCTGATGGCCGGCCAAATCGACTCGTACGATCTCGAGTCTGACGACGCCTTACCCATGACGCTGATGCCAGGTGAACACACCTGCCTCGAGAAGGGCCACGCGCGGGGTCTGACCATTCACCCCGGCTCGTGGCACATCGAGTACGGCCGCGGGGCGGTCGCCACCACGCTGCCGTTCGCGATGGTGGACACGCTGCTGGTGTCACTGGAACTCGAATCCGTCCGCCGCTCCACGGTCGAATTCGCCAAGCTCGTCGCCAGGCGGTTTCGTCGCTGATTCAGGCCGCGCTCACACGCGATCGATAACAGTCGCCCAGCCCGCGAACAGCATTGCAGCGCAAGAATAAAGAATGACAACATCAGCCGCCGGACGGCGTCGACAAATCCGGGCAATGCAGGTGATATTCGCGGGAGCCGCAACCGTCGCGACGCTCATGCTGCTAGACACTGGCCGACCGGCGCCGGCCGTTGCTCAATTCGGCGCCGGCGGATTCGCTGCAGACGACCCCTCGGATCCGGGCTGGAATCCAATACCGGAACCGGATGTGAATACCCCGACGAATCCGGGCTGGAGCTCTCAATCGGATCCAGGCTGGAATGCTTCGCCGGGCTGGGATTTTCAGCCGTCCCCCGAGAACTAGGCGCGCGATGCCGGCTCAGACCACGAGCGCGTGGCGGCAGGTCTGATTGCCCCCGCCCCTTTTGGCTTCATACCTTGCGGTATCCGCGTGGGCAATCAGCTGGTGAAACGCTTGGTCGACATGTGCGACGGCGGTACTGCGCAATGCCAGGTTGGCGATTCCGGCGCTGGCTGTCACGGGATGCTTGATCGCAGCCACCGCGTCACAGAACTGTCGCCCCCACTCGGGCAGCTCTTCTGACGTCACGACGTCAGCGACCAAGAATTCCTCCCCGCCGACGCGACCGACCACGGCGCTCTCACCGCATGCCGCGGTCAACGCCCCCCCGACCGCGATGAGCGCTTCATCGCCGGCGGCATGTCCGAGTGTGTCGTTGAGTTTTTTGAAGCGGTCCAGATCGACCATGGCCACCGCCAAAAACATGTGATTGGCGCCAGCGAGCATCCGGCCCACTACCGCCCGGTCGCAGGCTCGCCGATTCAGCAGGCCGGTCAGCGGGTCGCGGTTGGCGCGCAATAGGTCAACCCACACTGCGCGCACGACGACCTGAATGGCAAGCGGGACAATAACATTGAGTTCAAGGACCAGAAAATAACCAGAGAAGGCCAGCACCGCTTGCCCCGCGCCGGCCACCCGCACCGCCTGCCAGGCCGCAATTGTGCTGGCAAGCCCAAAGTTCAGTGCCATGTACTTGGCGGTATGGAAGAACGCGAGGTAGCCGCCGGTAATCGACAGCGCCGAGCATGCCATCAGCGCGACCAGCGGCTGGGGTTGCCACAAACACCCGATGCCGATGATCACGCTGCCGGTCAGAATGAAGAAAAGGGACTGGCGCCGAGTGGGCCACCCGCGCAACCACAGCACCGCCATGCCCAGCCCGATCAGGGCAGCCAGGACGGAGTACACGATCGCCAGAGGCCGATAAGCCTGGGTGGGACCGAACCACACGTTGGCCGGCACCAGCACCAACGAGGCGGCCACCCCGGCCAACAGCCTGCGAGTGTTTGCACCCAGCCCGTGGGCTTGCAAATAGCCTGTCAGCCAATCGAAATGGTCGGCCTGGCCCCACCACGCCCCCAACCACCTCATCGGTCTGCCCTCTCCCCGACTCACTGCCCCACGAACCACGTTGTCGGCGGCCACTGAGTGAGTTGGGTCACAGTAAATAGGATCGTGAGTTCCAAATACCGCGAATCGACGAGAAAGTCGGACCGGATGGGTTTTTCTCACCGGGATAGGCCCGGCGCTTCGCGGCCTGAAACTGGTGTCGGACCGGCCCGCGGCGGCGGGATTGCCACTACCCGCAAAGCGCCGGAGTGACTCGGCAACTGGCGAGGTTTGGTAGCAAACCCGAAAAGTAGGCGACTACCTGCGAATTCTCGCCGGTAGTTTTGGCGGTGGCGGAGGGATTTGAACCCTCGGACGGTTTTAGCCGTCACACGCTTTCGAGGCGTGCTCCTTAGGCCGCTCGGACACGCCACCGCCGAGCAGCTTACCCAAACAGTCGCCGCTCACCCCAATCGCTGGCGAGCGAAGAACTCCTCCAGCGGAGCGGCGCATTCCTGGGCGAGCACACCGCCGCGCACCTGTGGGCGGTGATTGAGCCGACGGTCGCGGACCACATCCCACAGCGATCCGACCGCTCCGGTCTTGGGTTCCCACGCACCGAACACCAGCCGGGCGACGCGCGCCAGAACCAAGGCGCCCGCGCACATCGTGCAGGGCTCGACGGTGACGGCCAGCGTCGCTCCCTCTAGCCGCCACCCGTCACCGAGCACCGTGGCCGCGGCGCGCATCGCTACAACTTCCGCGTGCGCGGTCGGATCACCAAGGGCCTCACGGGCATTCACCGCCCGGGCGAGTTCGGTTCCGTCGGCGGCGACCACCACAGCTCCGATCGGCACATCGCGCGGGCCAGCCGTTGCGGCGGCCTCCAGCGCGGCCCGGATCAGATCTTCGTCAGTCCTCACCGACCGAGGCGGTCGATCACCGCCGACAGCTGGTCGGCGAAGCCCATCTCGCGGGCGATGCGGCCCAATTGCTCGTCGGCATAGAGGTCGGACTCGTCGACAATGACACCCAGCACCGCCTCGGGCAGCCCGATATCGGACAGCAACCCGAGGTCGCCTTCTTCGAACGGCTCCGACTCTTCGAGGTCCTCGGCATCGATATCGGCGTCCAGGTTGTCCAGAACTTCGGCGGCGATGTCGTAGTCCAGTGCCGCCGTCGCATCCGAGAGCAGCAGCCGGGTTCCCGACGGTGCGGGACGCACGATGACGAAGAATTCGTCGTCGATGTCGAGGAGCCCGAAGACCGCTCCCGAACTACGCAGTTCACGCAATTCTGTCTCGGCGGCAGCCAGGCTCGTCAGCGATTTGGGGGCCATCACAGAACAACGCCATTGGCCCTCTTCGCGAACGACGGCGACGCCAAATCCGTCCGGTGTATCCACGGACGGACCTTGCGTTGCGGCCCGCTCTCGTCCCATGGGCGCCTACGCTAGTCGCTGACCAGGCGGCTTGACCAGAAGACGCAAACTAGCGTGGGGACCTCGAGCCGCCATCGTCGACTCAACTGTGCCAACCTTGCACTGTGGCACGGACTGCGACGCGAACCCCGGTGTGTGTGCTCGGCTTAGGACTTATCGGCGGTTCGATCATGCGAGCGGCGGCGGCCGCGGGCCGTGAAGTGTTCGGCTACAACCGCTCGGTAGAGGGTGCACACGGAGCGCTCGCCGATGGTTTTGCCGCCACCACCGAGCTCAATGACACGCTGATCCGGGCCGCCGACGTCGACGCCTTGATCGTGTTGGCCGTGCCGATGCCCGCGCTGCCGGCGATGCTCGCCCACGTCCGCGAATTCGCCCCGAGATGCCCGCTCACCGACGTCACAAGCGTCAAAACGGCGGTCTTCGACGAGGTCATCGCGGCCGGTCTGCAGGACCGCTTTGTCGGCGGCCACCCGATGACGGGCACCGAAAGCTCGGGCTGGGCGGCCGGCCATGCCGGATTGTTCACGGCGGCACCGTGGGTGGTCAGCGTCGACGACCACGTGGAGCCGGTGGTGTGGTGGATGGTGATGACGCTGGCGCTGGATTGCGGCGCGGTGGTGGTGCCGGCCAAATCCGATGAGCACGACGCCGCCGCGGCCGCCATTTCGCATCTGCCACACCTGCTCGCCGAGGCGTTGGCGGTGACGGCCGCGGAAGTTCCGCTGGCGTTCGCGCTGGCCGCCGGGTCTTTCCGGGACGGCACCCGGGTGGCGGGCAGCGCCCCGGATCTGGTGCGCGCGATGTGTGAAGGCAACACCGCCCACCTGCTGACGGCGGTCGACCGGATGATGGACCTGCTCAGCCGCACCCGCGACTCGCTGGATTGGGACAATTCGGTGGCCGACCTCGTCGAGGCGGGCCACGCCGCGCGAACGCGCTACGACCGCTTCCCGCGCTCCGACATCTTCACCGTCGTGATCGGCGCGGAGAACTGGCGCGAAGAACTGGCCGCCGCCGGCCGGGCGGGCGGAGTCATCAGATCCGCTCTGCCAATCCGGGATAGTCCACGATGAAGCCTTCGTCGTCGACGGTCACGGTGGTGTCGGCGACCGGCGAACGCAGCTTGATCCCTTCGGGGCCGCCCTGCCCGGTGTAGCTCACCGTGGCCGCGTCGACCGTCATGTCCGGCACGTTGACGTAGACCACTGGCAACGTGATGGTTTCGGCCCGTTCGTGTAGCCCCAGACGACGGATGGGCAGCGCATTGAAGAACGGGCTGAACACCACGTCGAGGTCGAGTGCGCCGTTGTATCCCTCGCGTCGCTCGCCCTGATGGTCGGTGATCATCCACATGTTTTCCTCGTCACGCGCGATCGCGAGCTGACGCTCCCGCTCGGCGAGGGTGATCGTCAGCCCGAACCTCTTGGTGGCTCCGCTCTCGTCGGTCTGCAGTTCATAGAAGGCGCCGAATGCTGGATTCGTCGCGGTAGCCGCGGCCACGATGCGGCCGGTGGCTTTAATTCGCTTGCCGGACACCTGTACTCGCACCGATTCCATCCGGGAGATATCCGGTGCACGCCAGATCAGCATCGCGTTCCAGACGCGCTGAGTCGGGTCAGAGGGGCTGTTCACACTCCCTACCGTAGGACGTGGCCCCCGGCCGCGGCAGGCTGGTCGCCAACTGCGGTCGCTGTCACACCGTCGCGCCGCGCAGGCCTGCGCAACCGTCCGGTGCCCGGCACCGAAGCCCAGACCGCCGTCGCCAGCAGCCCGTCGAGGATCAGCGCCAGCGCGGCGACCATCAGCGCACCGACCAGAGCGAGCTGGAATTCGCGTTCTTTGATTCCGTCGATCAGGTAGCGGCCCAGCCCGCCGAGGCTGGCATACGCGGCCACGGTCGCGGTGGCGACGACCTGCAGCGTGGCGTTGCGCAGCCCGCCGAGAATCAACGGCATCGCGTTGGGGACCTCGACGCGCAGCAACACTTGGGCCTCCGTCATGCCCATCGCGCGGGCGGCGTCGACCGCCACCGGATCTACGTTGGCGATGCCCGCATACGTGCCGGCCAGCAGCGATGGCACACCGAGCAGCATCAGGGCGACCAGCGGCGGCCCGAAGCCCAGCCCGAACAGCAGCACGCCCAGCAACAGCACCCCGAGCGTCGGCAGTGAGCGCAGCCCGTTGACCGCGCCCACGACCAGAAGCGTGCCGCGGCCGGTGTGGCCGACGACCATCCCGACCGGAATCGCGATCAGTGCCGACGCGCCCACCGCCATGGCGGTGTACTCGATGTGCTCCAAGATGCGTGCCGCCAGACCGACCGGGCCGGTCCAGTTGTCGACGGTAAGCAGATACGAGACCGCCTGGCCGATGAAGTTCATCGCGCACCACCGACCACCGGGACCGCCACCGACCGCCGCCGCGCGGCGCCACCCGCGCGGGACCAAGGCGTGGCCAGCCGGCCGGCCAGCACGATCAACACGTCGATCACCACCGCCAACACGAACAGCGCGACGATGCCGGCCAGGATCTGGTCACTCTTGTCGGTCTGATACCCCTCGGTGAACCAGGTTCCCAGGCCGCCGATCCCGATCACCGAACCCACCGAGACCATCGCGATATTGGTCACCACCACCACCCGCAGCCCCGCAACCATGACCGGAATCGACAGCGGGAGTTCAACTTTCAGAATTCTCTTGACGGCCGAGTAGCCGATCGCGGTGGCGGCGTCACGGACCTGAGCCGGCACCGCGTCCAGCGCCTCTAGCACCGCGCGCACCATCAGCGCGGTGGTATAGGCCGTCAGCGCGACAAGGACGTTGGCCTCGTCGAGGATCCGGGTCCCGATGATCACCGGCAGCGCCACGAATAGCGCCAGCGACGGAACGGTGAACACCACACTGGCGGTCGCCGTCGTCAGCTGCCGCGCAATCGGTTGACGCTGCACCAGAACCCCCAGCGGCACCGCGATCAACAGCCCAATCAGCACTGGCACCAACGACAACCGCAGATGAGTCACGGTCAGCGTCCAGGCATCGCACAGGTGCGTGAGCAGGTAGTGCATGGTCAGGTCCGCCGCTGAGATTCGACCGCGGCCAGCACGTCGGCGGCCGACACCCCGCCGATGACCTTGCCGTCGTCGTCGACGGCGATCCCCACGGTCGACGGCGACGACAGCGACGCGTCCAGCGCGTGGCTGAGATTGCCGCCAGGGCGCAACAATGCGCCGACGGCGCTGATGCTGTCGGTCAACGACGCGCCACCGGCGTGCCGCCGCAAGCCGTCGCCGTCGATCCAGCCCAGCGGTGCGCCGTGGTCGTCGACCACTACCACCCAGCCGGTGATCAATCGATCGGTCAGCCTACTGGCGGAGACGGTGTCGACGGTGTGCAGCGGCAGGCCGTTCGCGTCGATCAGCTGCAGCCACCGGTAGCCACGCCCGAGACCGATGAATTTGGTCACGAAATCGTTGGCCGGCCAGGAAAGGACTTCGGTGGGTTCGTCGTACTGTTGCAACGCGCCCCTTTGCCCGAAGATCGCGACTTGGTCGGCAAGTTTGAGCGCCTCGTCGATGTCGTGTGTCACGAACACGATGGTTTTGTGCAATTCGCTTTGCAGGCGCAATATTTCGTTCTGCAGCTCAAGACGAACCACGGGGTCCACAGCCGAGAACGGCTCGTCCATCAACAGGATTGGCGGGTCGGCGGCCAGTGCGCGAGCGACACCGACGCGCTGTTGTTCTCCGCCGGAGAGCTGCGCCGGGTAACGGTTGGCCAGGTTGGCGTCCAGCCCGACGCGCTCGGGTACGTCGTAGGCCGCCTTTCGTGCCGCCCGGCGCGACTGCCCCCGCAACACCGGAACCGTCGCGACGTTGTCGATGACGCGTTGATGCGGCATCAGCCCGGCGTGCTGAATCACGTATCCGATTCCGAGCCGCAGCTTCACCGGGTCGACGCCAGCGACGTCCTGTCCGTCGACGGTAATGGTGCCCGATGTCGGCTCGATCATCCGGTTGATCATCCGCAGCGCCGTAGTCTTACCGCTTCCGGAGGAACCGACGAAGACCGTCAACTTGCCGTAGGGGACCACCAGACTGAGCCCGTCCACCGCGGTGGTCCCGTCGGTGAATACCTTGCTGACATTGTCGAAGACGATCAACGCGCCACACCCCAGCCGGCTGTCATTGGGTAATCGGATGGTTGAAGCCGTTGTCCCGGACCCAGTTTCGAGCAGCCTGGTCGGGATCGATGCCGGAGTTGCCCGCCACCGCCGCGTTGAGCCCGGCCAGGCAGTCCGTGGTTAGCTTCGCCGAGACCGCATCCAGGACCACTTTGAGGTGATCGGACTTCTTCTGCGAATTCACTAGCGGCACAATGTTGCCGGCCACGAAGTTGTGTTCGGGGTCCTCGAGCGTCACCAGATGGTCTTGCCTGATCGCCGGTGAGGTGGTGAAGATGTTGGCCGCGGTGACCTTTCCCCCGACCAACGCGCGCACCGTCACCGCGCCGCCACCGTCGTCGATGACGATGAAGTTGCCGGGACTGATGTTGAGCGAGTACTTCTGGCGCAGCCCGGGCAGGCCGGATGGGCGGTTCTCGAACGCCGAAGGTGCCCCGAACTTCACTTCCGGGGAGTGAGCAGCCAGGTCGGCGATGGTTTTGAGGTTCCACTGGGCGGCGGTTGTGCTGGTGACACTGACCGTGTCGGTGTCGGACGCTGGTGACGGCGTCAGCAGCGACAGGTCACCCGGCAATTTCTGGTAGAGCTCCAATTCGACGGCTCCCAGCATGGTCGCGGTCGAGTTGGGAGCGAAGTAGCGCAGTAGATTACCGACGTATTCCGGTACCAAATCGATGGAATGGTCTTTGAGCGCCGGGATGTACGTCTCGCGACTGCCGATACCCATTCGCCGCCCGACATCGAAACCGTTGGCCTGCAACGTCTGTGCATAGATCTCGGCGATGATCTGGGATTCCGGGAAGTCTGCGGAGCCGACCACGATGGATTTCATGCTGCGCATTTGCGGCGCCAGCGGATCGGAATTGCTGCAGGCCGCGACCAGGCACGTGGCCGCACACCACACCGCCGCAGGGATGATCGCGCGGCGCACGCGCCGCAGCATCCTCATAACGCTGACACTAACGGCAGAAGCGACCTGGCGCTGTCGCCATGAAGCATGCGGTTTGCGTGGTTTGGTTTCATTCTGCGTGCGATGGGACAAAGATGGATCTATGAGCAGCAACCACCCTGGCTCGCCGGACAACCCGCCGCCAACGCCCGCTTCGGGGCCTCCCCCCAAGCCCGTCCCGGCGCCTCCCCCAGCGCCCCCTGCCGGCGCGAAGTCCAGCGAACCGGCCATCGGATTCACCCGGGCCGGCGCCCTGTGGACTGCGTTGATCGCGGGCTTCTTGATCCTGATTCTGTTGCTGATCTTCATCACCCAGAACACGACGTCGACGCCTTTCCAGTTCTTGGGCTGGCATTGGAACCTGCCACTGGGGGTGGCCATCCTGCTGGCTGCCGTGGTTGGCGGGTTACTCACCGTGGCCGTCGGCACCGCGCGCATCCTGCAACTACGTCGCGCCGCCAAGAAGCAGCACGCCGCGGCGATGCGGCGCTAGCCGGGCAGCTTGGCTAGCTCCCCGAGTCCCCGCGAGATCAACGGCGCGACCACCTCGGGCATGTGCTCGGAGTCTTTACCGCTGGCCTGATCCGACATCCGCCTGCGGAAGTCGATGCCGGCCGCGATGATGGCGAGCTTGAAATAGGCCAACGCCATGTAGAACTCCCAATGCGCCAGCGGTATCCCGGCGACCAGCGAGTACCGATCGGCCAACTCGTCGGCCGTCGGCAGCAGCGGCGACGTCCAGGCGGCCTGCGCATTGACGATCAGATCCAGCGCCGGGTCGCGATACACACACATCAGGGCCGCGTCGGACAGCGGATCTCCCAGCGTCGAGAGTTCCCAATCCACCACGGCGCGCACCCGCGTCGGGTCGTCGGCGTCCAGGATGGTGTTGTCGATCCGGTAGTCACCGTGCACGATCGAAGTGCGACTCTGTTGCGGAATCGCTTGCTGCAGGCCGGAATGCAGTCGTTCGACGTCGGCGTCGCGATGGTCGTCGGGCAGCCGCACCAGTTCCCATTGGGAGCCCCAGCGACGCACTTGACGTTCCAGATAGCCGCTGGGTTTGCCGAAGTCGGCCAGCCCCACCGCATTCGGGTCGACGTTGTGCAAGTCGACGAGCACCCGGATCAGTCCGTCGACGCATTTGTCGATCACGGTGTGATTGAAGGCTTCGAGTTGAGCGCGGCGGCGCACCACCTGCCCGGCAACGAACTCGACGATCTGGAACGGTGCGCCCAGCACCGAGTCGTCCTCGCACAGCGCGATCGCGCGGGCCACCGGAACGGGCGTGTCGTGCAGGGCCGCCACCACTTTGTACTCGCGGGCCATATCGTGCGCCGACGGGGTCAGGCCGTGTAGCGGTGGACGGCGCACCAGCCAGTTAGTTTTGTCGTCGTAGACCCGGAATGTCAGATTGGAGCGACCGCCGGAGATGAAGTCCCCACGCAAGTGGCCGTCGCGTTCGATGCCAAGCGAACGCAAATACCGGTCCAGCGCGGGCAGGTCCAGCCCGTCGAGTCGATCAGCCGAAGTCACCGAACTTGTCTACCATCGCTGATTACGCGGCAACAGGTCCCACACGTGTTCGACCGCATTGACTCCAGCCACCGTCGCCTGGCCGCTCCGCGAGTACAGCAACCGAGTCACCGATGCGTAGTCGACGGGAAACGACAACAGCCGGGTCGTGCCGAGGATCTCGTGCAGCAGCAGGTTGATCACCCCACCGTGGCTGAACACCGCAACGGTGTCTTCGGGGTCGGCGGACGCGACGAGATCGTCCACCGCCGCCGTCACCCGCGCCCGGAACGCGTCCTCGTCGACCACACTGGGCAGATGACCCTGGGCCAGTCGCTCCCACTCTTTCGGATTTTCCTGACGGATCTGCTCGATGGGGATGTACACGGGAAGGTCGCGATCGTATTCGGCAAAGCGCTCGTCAATTTCGACGGACAACTCCCGGGCCACCGCGACCGGTTCGGCGGTCTGCACGGCGCGCCGCTGAGGGCTGCTGATGACCCGGGAGATCGGGAACCGGGCGAGCGCCTCGGGCAGGCGCGCGATCTGGGCCACTCCCTTTTCCGACAGGTCCGGGTCGGAACCCTGGCCGTGTTCGCTGCGCAGCGGCAACGCATGCCGGACCAGAAGCACTTGCATGGGTCTCCCTGTGGTCGGGTGATCAGTGGCCGGTTCGCAGTTTCTCATCGCGCCCTGCCGCGGCGCGCGGCCGTCTCCTAATCTGCAAGAGAGGGAGGCCCGATCTCGAGGAGGACAGATGACCCAGCCGAGCATCGATTGGGATGCCGCCTACCGACAAGAAGCGCCACCGCCGTGGAGCATCGGCAAGCCGCAGCCCGAGCTGGCATCGCTGATCGATCAAGGCAAGGTCCGCGGCGAGGTGCTGGACGCCGGCTGCGGCCACGCCGCCCTGGCACTCGACCTCGCCGCGCGCGGTTACCCCGTCGTCGGGCTGGACGCCAGCGCGACCGCGGTCGACGCCGCAGCCGCGGCCGCCGCCGAACAAGGACTGACAACAGCAACTTTCACGCAGGCCGACGTCACCGACTTCGGCGGCTATGACGGACGCTTTGCCACCATCCTGGACAGTGGGCTGTTCCACGCTTTGGCGCCCGAGGGCCGTCAGGGTTATCTGCGGTCGATCTCACGGGCCGCCGCGCCCGGGGCGACGCTCTACATCCTGGCGTTCGCCGCAGGCGCGCTGGGCGAGCAGGACGGCGTGCCCGGTCCACGTGGCTTCACGGAAAGCGAATTGCGGGACGCCGTCTCGACGCTGTGGCAGGTCGACGGCATCCGTGCCGCCAAGGTGTACGGCAACGACGCATCACTCGATGCCGAGTTACCGAACGCCGAGCACGACGGCGAAGGGCACTTCATGGTGCCGGGGCTCCTGCTCAGCGCGCACAAGCCCGGGTAGCGGGTCTGCGCACGCTCTGGCGCCGCCGGTGGAGAATGCTATTCTCCACACAGAGAGTGGGGTGTGCGGACAATGACGACTGCCGGTGAAACCCAACTGGACCCGGGTGTGCTGGGTCGATGGCTCGATGCCAACGACGCACCGGGCGGCGGCGAAGAACCGTTGCTGGAACAACTCAAAGGCGGCTCGCAGAACACGCTGTATCTGATTGCACGTGGCAGCGAGCGCATGGTGCTGCGGATGCCCGGCGCCCGCGCGGACGCCGCCCGGATCGACGGCTTGCTGCGCGAGATCCGGCTGGTGCGGGCACTGTCCGGCACCGATGTACCGCACGCCGAGCTGATCGCCGCCGATGACAGTGGCACCGTGCTCGGCATGCCGTTCTACGTGATGCGAGCGATCGACGGCTGGAGCCCGATGGACGGGGGCTGGCAGCCACCGTTCGACACCGACCCAGACGCCCGCCGCGGCCTCGCATTCGAACTCGTCGAGGGTGCCGCCAAGCTGGGCCGGGTGGACTGGCGACGCCAAGGACTCGAGGGCTTCGGCCGCCCGGACGGATTTCACGATCGGCAAGTCGATCGTTGGCTGGCGTTTCTCGACTCCTACAAGGTCCGCGAGCTGCCCGGCCTGGACGAGGCCACCGCATGGCTGCGCCGCAATCGGCCCGCGCAGTACCAGCCGGGCATCATGCACGGCGACTACCAGTTCGCCAACGTGATGTTCGCGCATGGGGGCACGGCTCAGCTCGCCGCGATCGTGGATTGGGAGATGACGACGGTAGGCGATCCACTGCTCGATCTCGCCTGGGCATTGCTGGGCTACGACGGCGAAACCCCCAAGGCGGACGGGTTTTATCTGGACATGGCCGGGATGCCGACGCGCAGCGAATTGCTGAGTCACTACGAGTTAGTCAGCGGGCTTTCCACCGAGAACATCGACTACTACCTGGTGCTGGCCAACTGGAAACTCGGCATCGTGCTGGAAAAGACGTACGCTGCCGGCGTGCGGACCGGAAAAGTCGACCCGAAGATCACCGATGCATTCGGGCCGATGATTCTTGCGCTCATCGCGACGGCGGCTCAGATGGCCCACAACCTGCCTGCCGGAGCGCGCTGAAATGGGTTATGCCGACCAACTTTTCGAACTCACCGACCGCGTGGTGCTGATCACCGGCGGCAGCCGTGGTTTGGGCCGGGAAATGGCGTTCGCTGCCGCGCGCTGCGGGGCCGACGTGGTGATCGCCAGCCGCAACTTCGATAACTGCGTCGCCACCGCCAAGGAGGTCGAGTCCGAGACCGGGCGCGCCGCGATGCCCTATGGTGTGCACGTCGGACGCTGGGATCAACTCGACGGCTTGGTCGCTGCCACCTACGAGCGGTTCGGCAAAGTCGACACCTTGATCAACAACGCGGGCATGTCGCCGCTGTACGACAAGCTGAGCAACGTCACCGAGAAGCTGTTCGACGCGGTGGTGAACCTGAATCTTAAAGGGCCGTTTAGGTTATCGGCGTTAGTGGGTGAGCGGATGGTCGCCGCGGGCAGCGGGTCGATCATCAACGTGAGCTCCACCGGGTCGCTGCGGCCCAACGGTGGCATCATTCCCTACGCGGCCGCCAAAGCCGGGCTCAACGCGATGACCGAAGGGCTGGCGCAGGCATACGGTCCGACGGTACGGGTCAACACGCTGATGGCCGGGCCCTACCTGACCGACGTCAGCAAGGCGTGGGATCTGTCCGGAGACAACAACTTCAGCCACCTCCACCTGAAACGCGCCGGCGATCCGCGCGAAGTTGTCGGCGCCGCACTCTTCTTGGCGTCCGACGCGTCCAGTTTCACGACCGGTTCGATTCTGCGGACCGACGGCGGAATTCCCTAACGTGGCGATCGCAAGCGCGGCACAGCCGGGCGCAGCCGGTCGGCACGGATGAACGAGTAGGAGTATTCGAATGTCATGGGACTTCTCTACCGAGCCGGAGTTCGAGAAGAAGCTCGCCTGGGTTCGCGAGTTCGTCCGCGAAGAAGTCGAGCCGCTTGAGGTGCTTTTCCCGGGCTGCGAGTTCCTGCCGCTCAATGACGAGCGGCGGCGTATCGTCGATCCGCTCAAGCAGCAGGTCCGCGACAATGGCTTGTGGGCACCGCATCTGGGCCCGGAGCTGGGCGGGCAAGGCTTCGGCGCAGTCAAGCTGACGTTGATCAATGAGATTCTGGGCCGCAGCCCGTGGGCGCCGATCGTCTTCGGCACCCAAGCGCCCGATACCGGCAACGCGGAGATCATCGCGCGCTTCGGTACGAAGGACCAGAAGGACCGCTACCTGTCCGGGCTGCTATCCGGCGAGATATTTTCCTGCTTCTCAATGACCGAACCGCAAGGCGGTGCCGATCCGCGCGTGTTCACCACCCGTGCCGTCCGTGACGGCGACGAGTGGGTGATCACCGGGCGAAGGTACTTCTCCTCCAACGCCGCTGTCGCATCGTTCTTCATTGTCGTCGCGATCACCGATCCCGACGTACCCGTCCATCGCGGCGCCTCGACGTTCCTGATCCCCGCCGACACCGAAGGGCTGATCCTGGAAGCCAACCACCACCTGTTGGGAGCGGACCCGCATGAACCGGGGCATTCCCTGGTGCACTACAACGGGGTGCGGGTACCTGCGGACGCGCTGCTCGGCGAGCCCGGTCAGGGCTTTTTGATCCTGCAAACCCGATTGGCCGGCGGGCGGCTGCACCATGCGATGCGCGCCATCGGGATGGCGCAGCGCGCGGTCGACATGATGTCGCGGCGCGCGAAAAGCCGCTTCACCCAGGGTAGCTCGTTGGCAGACAAGCAGCTGGTGCAAGAGTTCGTCGCCGACTCCTATACCGAGCTAATCCCGTTCCGGTTGACGGTGCTGCACGCCGCGTGGCTGATCGACAGCGGCGACGAGCATGGTGCCCGCGCCGAAATCGGCGTGTGCAAGATTCTTGCTTCCCAGGTGATGAAATCGATTGCGCTACGGGCTATTCAAGTGCACGGCGCGCTCGGGCTTACCGATCAGCTGCCCCTGGTCAACGTGTTGCTGGGCGGCATCGCGCTCGGCCTGGCCGACGGGCCGACCGAGGCGCACAAGGTCAATCTGGCCCGGATGCTACTCAAGGGGTACGACGCCGAACAAGGCGACTGGCCCAGTGAAATGCTCGAAGTTCGTCGCGCCGCGGCCCGGGAAAAGTACGGCGCTCTCGTTGGTAGCGTTCCCGCGCAACCACATTCGCCATGACCAACAGGGTCACCGCAGCCGTCGAGCGCGCCCTCGACGACCGGCAGCGGGGGGCTACCGCGGAGGTCGAACGCATCCTGGCTGCCGCGGTACGGGTGATGGAGCGCGTCGCGCCCGAGGCGCCGCGTGTCAGCGACATCGTCACCGAGGCCGGGTCGTCGAACAAGGCGTTCTACCGGTATTTCGCCGGCAAGGACGATCTCATCCTGGCGGTAATGGAACGCGGGGTGGGAATCGTGTTGTCCTACCTCGAACACCAGATGGCCAAGGAGTCCCAACCGCGGGACAAGATCGCCCGCTGGATCGAAGGCACGCTGGCACAGGTCGCCGAGCCCGACCTGATCAGGAAAAGCCGCGCTGCGGCCGGTCAGATGGCGACGGCGACGAACTGGCGTACGGTCGATCACGAAATGATGTACCCGCTGCGCGATCTTCTGGTCGAACCGATTGCGGGACTGGGAAGTACCGATGTCGAGCGCGACGTCGAAGCGGTGTTCTGCTGCACGGCGGCGACGATGCGCCGATACATGGGATCGGCCGTTCGGCCCGCGCCCGACGACATCGCACACGTGGTGAAGTTCTACCTCAACGGATTGGGAGTCAGTTGATGCGCGCCGTTGTCTGTCACTCCTACGGTCCGCCGGAGAGTTTGGTGCTCGACGATGTTCCCGAGCCCGTTCCGGCGCCCGGCCAGATGTTGGTGCGGGTACACGCCGCAGCAGTCAATTTCCCCGACGTACTGTTCATCGCCGGCAAGTACCAGATCAAGATTCCACCGCCATTCATCCCCGGCAATGAGATTGCCGGAGAGGTGATCTCCGTCGGTGTTGACGCGGCGTTTCGCCCGGGCCAGCGGGTAGCCGGAACCACCTTCGGGGCATTCGCCGAACAGGCGCTGCTCGACACGACTCAGGCCTCGCTGATCCCCGACGACGCCGACTTCGCGTCGGCTGCGGCCTTCGGCGTGACCTACCGCACCGCATACCACGCCTTGCGGTCGACCGCCGCTGTCACAGAAGGAGATTGGGTCGTGGTGCTGGGCGCGGCAGGCGGAGTGGGTCTGGCCGCCGTTGACCTGGCCGTAGCGATGGGGGCTCGCGTGCTGGCCGCGGCGTCGAGCCCGGACAAGCTCGAGCTGTGTCGGCAGCGCGGTGCCGAGGCTGTTGTGGATTACGACCGCGAGGACCTCAAGCTGCGGATCCGTGAACTCACCGGAGATGCCGCCCGAGTGGTGCTGGATCCGGTCGGGGGCTCGTATTCGGAGCCGGCGCTGCGCGGTCTGGCGCGCGGCGGTACCTTCGTCACCCTGGGCTATGCGGCGGGCACGATCCCCGCGATTCCGCTCAATCTCGTAATGCTCAAAGATATCTGCGTGCGCGGTATGGAAATCCGCACCTTCATGAGCGACTACCCCGATGAGGCCGTGCGCGACATTGAAGAGTTGACACAGATGTTCGCCGCGGGCACGGTCCGGCCCTACGTCGGCGCGCGATTCCCGCTGTCCGAGGCTCCCGCGGCACTGCGATATGTCGCCGATCGCAAAGTCCTGGGCAAGGTCGTCATCGACGTCGCGTGACCCGACGGTTACGGCGTGACGATGTTGAAGCTCGGGTTGGGCTCGTCCAGGACGCCCAGAAATGCCTGCAGCGCATTGTGGTCGCCGGAGATCTCCAAGCCCGGCGACGTGAAGTCCCCCATCGCCGTCCTCAGCAGACGAATCTTGGTGTCCAGCTTGACCGTAACGGTTGCCGTTGCGGGGTCGACGCCGACTTTGCGATAGACGAGCACCCCGTTGCGCAGCGCGAGCCGGTAGTTCACGGCCAGGTCCGCGAAGGTCAGGTCGATGGCGATATCGAGGTCCCAGCTGCGGGGCCCGTTGACCCGAATGGCAAGGCTGTCGAAGATTTGCTCAGGCGTCAGTTGCGACACCATTGACGGCGATGTGGCCTGTGTCGCGGTACCGAAGTTTCCGTCGCGCAGTTCGGTGGCCCCACTCATGAAGAAGTTGCGCCACGTCGCGTTCTCGGCGCCGTAGCCCAGTTGCTCCAAGGTGTCCGCGTACAGCGCGCGAGCGGCGGCATGATCACCGTCGGTGAAGATTGCATGATCGAGCAGCGTTGCAGCCCAACGGAAATCGCCGGCATCGAAGGCCGCTTGGGCAAGCTCGACGACGCGGTCGATCCCGCCCATCGCGTCGACATAGCGGGGCGCAAGGGCCTCGGGGGGATGCGGCCACAGTCGGCCCGGGTTGCCGTCGAACCAGCCCATATAACGTTGGTAGACGGCCTTGACATTGTGGCTGACCGATCCGTAGTACCCCCGGGTATGCCATACCCGGTCCAAAGCCGGTGGCATCTCGAATGTTTCGGCGATCTCGACCCCCGTGTAGCCCTGGTTGAGCAGCCGCAAAGTCTGGTCGTGCAGATAGGCGTACAGGTCGCGCTGAAGCGACAGGAACTCGACGATGCTCTGGCGTCCCCAGGTTGGCCAGTGGTGGGAGGCGAACACGACATCGGAACGTCCGGAGAAAGTGTCGATGGCCTCGGTGAGATAGCCCGACCAGGCGTGTGGGTCGCGGACCAGCGCACCACGCAAAGTGAGCAGGTTGTGCAGGTTGTGGGTGGCATTCTCGGCCATGCACAACGCGCGGAAACGTGGGAAGTAGAAATGCATTTCGGCGGGAGCCTCGGTGCCGGGCGCCATCTGGAATTCGATCTCCACACCATCGATCGTGTGCTTCTCGCCGGTCTCCCGGATATCGATGGTCGGAACGATGATGGCCACCTCACCGCTGGAGGCGGCCTGACCAAGACCGCAGCCCACCTGCTCCTGAGGTCCGCGCGCCAGCAGACTGCCGTACATATACGTGGCTCGGCGAGTCATTGCCGGACCGGCGTAGACGTTCTCCTGAACGGCGTGCGCGGTGAACCCCTCCGGCGCCAGTACGGCAACCGCGCCCGCATCCACGTCCGCCTGCGATGTCACGCCCAGCACTCCGCCGAAATGGTCGACATGGCTATGGGTGTAGATCACGGCGACTACGGAGCGGTCGCTGCCGCGGTGGGTGCGATAGAGGTCCAGTGCCGCGGCGGCTACCTCGGTGGACACCAACGGGTCGATCACGATGATCCCGGTGTCGCCCTCGATGAAGCTGATGTTGGAGATGTCGAAGCCGCGGACCTGATAGATGCCCGGCACCACCTCGTACAGGCCCTGTTTGGCGTTCAGCCCCGATTGGCGCCACAAGCTGGGGTGCACCGAGCTTGGCGCGGGACCGTCAAGGAAGGCGTAGACATCGTTGTCCCACACCACACGCCCGTCGGCCGCCTTGATGACGCAGGGAGACAGGGACGCGATGAATCCACGGTCGGCATTGTCGAAATCCGTTGTGTCGTCCCAGGGCAGCGAATGTTCGCGATGCGCCGACTCGATGACCGCGGCGGGAGGTTTGTGGTCCACCGGCAATACATTGCCATCAACGCACCCTTGCCGGAAAGCACAGGTTGAGAGCGGCCGGGTTAACCGGGACGAAACAATTTGGCCCAACCCCTTGGTTGCAGCCAGGCAAACCCGCATACTGCGTTGACGGCCCTCATTGTTGAGGGCCGCAACGATCGGGCAAAGGAGAACAGGTGAAGCGTGAACTGACGGTCGCGGTAGCCGGAGCAGCCATTCTGGTCGCCGGTATTTCCGGCTGTTCGAGCGACAAGAAAAGTTCGAGTGGGTCCTCGTCGGGCGCAAGCACTTCCGCTAGTGCCGGCGGAGGTGGTGGCACCAAGGTGATCATCGACGGTAAGGACCAGAACGTAAGCGGCTCGGTCGTGTGCACAACGGCAGGCGGCAACGTCAACATCGCGATCGGTGGGGCCGCGACCGGCATCGCCGCCGTGCTGACCGACGCCAACCCGCCCGTAGTGACGTCCGTTGGGCTGGGCAACGTCAACGGCGTGACACTCGCATACGCCGCGGCTGGCGGCGGCGGCAACGCCTCGGCCACGAAGAGCGGCAACACCTACAAGATCACCGGGAATGCCACCGGCGTTGACATGGCCAACCCCATGCAGCCGGTGAACAAGCCCTTCGAGATCGACGTCACTTGCACTAGCTAAGCGAGGCCGCGGGCGGTTGCCACCCGTTGAGTGGCAGCCGCACCGTGAACTCGGTATGACCGGGCGAGCTGTTGACGGTGATAGTCCCGTTGTGCGCCTTGACGACGGCGGAGACGATCGCCAATCCCAGCCCGGTGCTGCCCCCTTTGCGGGAGCGTGAGGTATCGCCGCGGGCGAACCGCTCGAACACCTCGGACTGCAATGCCACCGGAATGCCGGGGCCGTTGTCGATCACCTGCAGCAAACTGTGCGTCGGTTCGGTGCTCAGCCGGGTTGTCACCACCGTCCCCGCGGCGGTGTGGATGCGGGCATTGGCAAGCAGATTCGTCAACACCTGATGGAGCCGCGCCGCATCACCGACCACAACCACGGGTTCCTCGGGCAGGTCGAGCTCCCACTGATGATCCGGTCCCGCGACGTGCGCGTCACTGACCGCGTCGACCGCCACCCGTGACAAGTCGACCGCTTCGCGTTCCAGCGGCCGGCCCGAGTCCAGACGGGCCAGTAGCAGCAGATCCTCGACGAGGCGGGTGATCCGCTCGGTCTCGGACGCGACGCGGCTCATCGCGTGGGCCACCGCTTCGCGGTCATCGCCCATGCGCTGGGTGAGTTCGGTGTAGCCGCGGATCGCGGCCAGGGGCGTGCGCAGTTCGTGACTCGCGTCGGCGACGAACTGACGGACCCGGGTCTCGCTGGCCTGGCGCGCCGACAGCGCGGCCGCGATGTGGTCGAGCATCCGGTTGAGCGCCGAGCCGAGCTGGCCCACCTCAGTGGATGGGTTGGCGTCGGATTCGGGAACCCGCACCGGCAAATCGACTTCGCCGCGGTCCAACGGCAGGTTCGACACCCGTCGCGCGGTCTGCGCGACGCGGCGCAGCGGCGCGAGCGCTCGCCTGATGATCACCATCCCGGCGATCGTGGCCGCGGCCAATGCGATTACGGTGACCACCCCAAAAATGACCAGCATCTGCAGCAGCGTGGCGTCGACGTCGGACATGGACAGTCCGGTGACGATCAAGTCGCCCCCGCGCCGGCTGGGTGCGGCGACGACACGGTACCGGCCGAGGCCGTCGAGATCCAGGGTCACCGGCTCGCGGCTGCCAGCGATCGCCGCCAATTGGTCCTGGGCCCTATCGCTCAACGCGGCCCGGGAACCGATGCTGGTCAGGTAGCCGGCGTCGACCGTCTTACCATCGCTGACCACCGCGGCGACCATGCCCGCCGGCTGGCCGGGAGCATCGAGGAACCGCGGGCCCGGGCCCGGGCGCGGGTAATACGAGTGTTGTTGGTGGTGCCATCCCGGGCGGTTCGGTTCGGGATACATCAACGCCGAGCGGTGCGAGGTCCCGCTGAGTTGCCCGTCGAGCTGGCGGACCAAGTGATGATTCAGCGACAGTTCGGTTGCCGCGGTGATCCCGACGCAGACCAAGGCGAGCACGACGACCTGGCCGACCAGAAGCCGCAGCCGAAGCGACCAGACTCGCCGTGTCCTAGCCGGCTGGCTTGAGGACATAACCCGCACCGCGCAACGTGTGGATCATCGGATCGTGACCGTTGTCGATCTTCTTGCGCAGGTACGAGATATACAGCTCGACGATGTTGGAACGGCCGCCGAAATCGTAGCTCCACACCCGATCGAGAATCTGCGCCTTGCTCAGCACCCGCTTGGAGTTGCGCATCATGAACCGCAACAGCTCAAACTCGGTGGAGGTCAACGAAATCGGTTCACCGGCCCGAGTCACCTCGTGGCTGTCCTCGTCCAGCACCAGGTCGCCGACAACCAGCTGCGCGCCGCTGTCCACCGTCGTGACGCCGGTGCGCCGCAACAACGCTCGCAGCCGCAGCACCACCTCTTCGATGCTGAACGGTTTGGTGACATAGTCGTCACCACCCGCGGTCAACCCGGCGATGCGATCTTCCACCGCGTCCTTGGCTGTCAACAGCAGCACCGGCAGCTGCGGATTCTCTTCGCGCAGTTTGTGTAATACGTCCAACCCGCTCATATCGGGCAACATCACGTCGAGCACGACCACATCGGGTCGCTGGGCCCGGGCCGTCGCGATTGCCGACGACCCGTCACCGGCGGTCGCGATGTTCCAGCCCTCGTACCGCAGCGCCACCGACACCATTTCGGCCAAAACCGATTCGTCGTCCACCACCAGCACGTTGATCGGATTGCCGTCCGCACGGCACATCACAACGCGCTCTACGGAGGTTCGAGGCTGCGGCACAGGTTCCAGTATCCGCGAGCGACTGGGCCGCCGCTATGACATTCCTTTGTGTGTCCTGTGAAACCGCAGGCGAGCCTGCCTGTCGGTGGCTAGTACCAGTACCGCCTGCCGCCGACCGGGCGCCCGACCGAGCCGAGGACCCACAACACCGCGCCGATGACGACTAGGACAATGCCAATCGTCCACAGCAAAGGAATAGCGAAAACATATCCGAGAATGAGTAGGACGATGCCCAAGACAACCATGACAGTTTCCTTTACGCGAGGGACTCTAAGTTGTTGCTATGCATTGAACTGGGTTGCGGTACGTGGCAATCCTTGACTTTCGGGTTGACGCCCCCGTAGTTCAAAGGCCCCGCGACCACTGTCAGCGCGATGTTTCCCGCTGTGACACAATCTGTTTGCCCGGTCTTGAAGTAATCGCGTTGCCATGCTGCGAAAACCCCAACGAGCAGCCACACCAAAACGATCGCGCCGATTATTCCGCGACCACGCATCGTGACCTCCGTTGTGTTCGAGAAGGATTTTCTCGTTGCGTAGCGATACCCGTTGAACGCGTGTCTAAACATCGCCGTGGCTAACCTATGCAGCCTGAAAATAACGACCTGAGCACTGCTAATGAGCCGCCATTGAGCGACCCACCCGGGCGGGTCGGTCGGCGACCCTAGCGCTCAAGCATTTTGGCCAATAGTGCCGTGAGCCGCTTCTGCTCAGCGGCGTTCAGCCCGCCAGCCATCGGCGCCATCAGCTCACCGATCTCGGCGATGACCCGAACCTCCAGTCGGCGCGCCTCCGTCGTGAGGCTGACCCGTACCGACCGGCCGTCGACGGGGTCAGTGGCCTTTCGAACCAGGCCGCGCTGGACCGCGCGGTCGATGAGCCCACTGACGGTCGAGCGCTCCAGCCCGAGGTAGGTCGCCAGGTCGGCCATCGCCGGCTCGCGATCACGCAGTATCCCCAACACCCGCAGCAACGTCAGGGACAGATCGTGTTCGGCGGCAACACGGTTCAGCACCGCGATCACCCCGAATGACACCTGCACAAGACTGCCCCTGAGCACGTCGACCGCCTCCATGCGGAAAATCATACCTTGAAACAGTTCATAATACCATCTATTCTAGTTCGCGTTACCATCTAATTTTAGAGTCATCGTTAAGGAGGACAACCATGCACGCAGCCGTTGTCACCGCGTTCGACAGGCCTCCCGCCTACCGCGAGTTCCCCAGTCCCACTCCGCAAACCGGTGATGAGGTGGTAGTCGACGTGATCGCCGCCGGCCTGCATCCGCGGGTGCGGTCTCAGGCTGACGGCTCGCATTACACCAGCTCCGGGGAGCTACCCCTGGTCCCCGGCATCGACGGGGTGGGCCGCGCGCCCGACGGCACGCTTCGCTACTTCGTGCTGCCCGACACGACGATGGGCGCGATGGCTGAGCGGACCGTCATTGACCAACGCCGCAGTGTCGCTCTTCCGGACGGCACCGACCCCGTCCTGGTGGCCGCGGCGATGAACCCCGTCATGTCCTCGTGGCTGGCGCTGCGCCGGCGCATCGACTTCCAGCCCGGGCAAACGGTGCTGATTCTCGGCGCCACCGGCAGCTCGGGCCGGATGGCAGTACAGGTCGCCAAACAACTGGGCGCCGCTGATGTCATCGGCGCCGGACGCGACGCGCGGCGGCTCGCCGCCCTGCCCGGGCTAGGAGCCGACGCCGTCGTTCAAATCGACAATGACGCTGCGATAGGCGATCTCGCTCGGGCAGCACGCGACGTCGATGTCGTGATCGACTATCTGTGGGGTCCGATCACGGCTCAGGTGATGGCGGGTATCGCCACCCACCGCACCGATCGCGGAAAGCCGCTCACCTGGCTCGAAATCGGCTCGGTCGCGGGACCTTCGGCCGAGATCTTCTCCGCGGCACTGCGTGCCGTACGCCTGCAGATCGTGGGCAGCGGCCAGTGCTCGGTGCCCACCCGCGACATCCTGGCCGAACTGCCTGCCATTGCCGCCGAGATCAGCAGCGGCGGTTTCAAACTCGATGCCCGTGCGGTGCCGCTCGCCGAAGTCGAGGCCGCGTTCAACGACACCGACGCCGACCAGCGAATCGTCATCACGCCCTAATGACGTCGCTGTGCGGACACGTACAGGGTGGGCGGCATGGCATCGTCGGCGCCTTCCGGCATGGTGCGGTGGTAGCGGGCCATCAACTCGTCGAAGCTTGCCGCCGACACATCCCAGCCATGTTCACGTAGCCATTCGTCGACCGGGGTGCGCTCCTCCGCGTACCAGAGGTCGTCGAAATCCGTGACCTCCGTGTCGACCAGCTTGGCAGCCGCAGCGCGCATGCGTTGCATGTCTTCACGCTGCCGTCGTACCCGATCGGGATCGGTAAAGCCTGGGCTGGGTACGTTGGACGCCAGCCAACTGCCCGGCGCGCTGAGCGAATGCATCCGCTCGAAAAGCAAATCCTGGGCTTTCGACGGCAGGTAACGCACCAGCCCCTCGGCAGACCAGGCACTCGGCTTCGAAGCGTCAAACCCTGCATCCTGCAATGCCTTCGGCCAATCCTGCCGCAGATCGATCGGTATGGTAACCAGCTGGGCCGTCGGGTCTGCACCGTGCGCTTTCAGCGTGCCCGTTTTGAAGTCCAGCACCTTGGGCTGATCAAGTTCGTACACCACGGTGCCGGCGGGCCACGGCAGGCGCCACGAGCGGGCGTCGAGACCCGACGCCAGGATGACTACCTGACGGACACCGGCGTCGGCCGCACCGAGAAAGAACTCGTCGAAAAACGCCGTCCGGGTCGCCATGAAGTCGATCATCACCTGGACCCGGCTACGCACAACGGGTTCGATTTCGGCTGCCTTGGCCAACAGGGCGGGATCGGCGGTGAGGCTCCACATCCCCTCCCCCGCGGCGTCCACGAAGACACGCGCGAAGGGGTCGTTGATGAGTGGATTCTCGCTCTCGGTCTCAGCGGCGCGGGCCGCCGCAACGCCGAGTGCGGTGGCTCCCACGCTCTGAGTGATGTCCCAGGAATCGTTGTCGGTGCGCGGCATCGCCGTTCCTCTCCACCTTGATAGTCGCTGGCGTTCACTATTCTTACAGCCGCCGACACCTCCTGGCACCCGCGGAGGGTGAATTAGGCTTTTTCCCAGAGGGTCCACAGGTTGGAAAAGGAGCGCCGCGATGACACGTACGCCGCAGGAAGTCTTCGCTCATCACGGGAAGGCGCTGGTTGCGGGCGACCTCGACGAGATCGTCGCCGACTATGCCGATGACTCGGTGGTGATCGGCCCTTCCGGCGTCGCGCGCGGCAAGGACGGCATCCGCAACGTCTTCGCCAACTTACTCACCGATCTGCCCAACGCAGCCTGGGACCTGAAGACGCAGTTCTTCGACGACGACGTCTTGTTCCTCGAGTGGGCCGCCGATTCGGCGATCAACCGGGTCGACGACGGCGTCGACACCTTCGTGTTCCGCGGCGGCATGATCCGCGCCCAGACCGTCCGGTACACACCGAAACCGAAGGGCCCAGTGCCCGCAGAGTAGGTTCACACCACGTGGAGCAAGTGGACTTGGATGCCGTCGCGGAATGGGATGTCCGAGCAGGGATTGGGCGAGGGCCCGCTGCACGACGTTTCCGCCGTCACCGGCGGGACGCAGAATGTGATGCTGCGGTTCGTCAGGTCTCACCGGCCCTACGTACTGCGGCGCGGACCACGACACCTGCGTCCGCGCAGCAACAGTGTCATCCTGCGAGAAACCAAAGTCCTTGCGGCGCTGGTCGGTTCCGATGTGCCGCATCCGCACCTGATCGCGGTGTGCGACGACACGAGTGTGCTCGGCGACGCCGTCTTCTACCTGATGGACCCGGTCGACGGATTCAACGCAGGCGAGGGCCTGGCGCCGCTCCACGCGGGCGATGCCGGCGTGCGGCACGGCATGGGCTTGTCGATGGCCGATGCACTGGCGAAGCTGGGCGCCATCGACCACGTCGCGGTGGGTCTCGCCGACTTCGGCAAGCCGGAGGGCTTCCTGGAACGCCAGGTGCCGCGCTGGCTTTCGGAGCTGGACTCTTACAGCGAGTACGACGGCTACCCCGGGCCGCAGATCCCGGGCATCGAGGAAGTATCGACCTGGCTGGAACATCATCGTCCGGTGACCTGGACGCCGGGCATCATGCACGGCGACTACCACGCCGCCAACGTGATGTTCTCCCGCACCGGGCCGGACGTGGTCGCGATCGTCGACTGGGAGATGTGCACGATCGGTGACCCGCTGCTAGACCTGGGCTGGCTGCTGGCCACCTGGCGCCAGTCCGACGGATCCAGCGTGTTCAGCCATGCCCTGGGCGGGCAGGACGGATTGGCCAGCACCGACGAGCTGTTCGAGCGCTACGCCGCCAACACCACCCGCGACCTGTCGCAGATCACCTGGTACACCGTGCTGGCCTGTTTCAAGCTGGGCATCGTCATCGAGGGCACGCTGGCTCGTGCCTGCGCCGGCAAGGCCGAGAAAGAAGTCGGGGATCAACTCCACGCGGCCACGGTCCACCTGTTCGAGCGGGCGCTGACCCACATCGGCAACGAGTCCTGACGGCGCTAGCATCGGTTGACGTGCCTCCTTATCCAGAGGAACCCGACTACTACTCCGAGTACGAGCCGACGATGGCGGCTCGATACGGCGGCGGACACGACCCCGCGCCCGAACCGGAGCCCCCAACACCCTGGTATCGCCGTCCGTTAGCGCTGGTCGCGGCGGGTGCCGTTGGGGTCATCGTGCTCGGGCTGGCGATCTACGCCGTCGTGACGCTGCTGAGCAGCTCGCCGACCCCGAGTCCGACGACAACGACGACGCCCACGCCGTCCCCCACCACGACGGTGGCCACCACTACCGAGGCGCCGCCTCGGCATCGCCCACCCAGTGGCGGAGGTGGTCCCGCCCCGACGCAGACGGTGACCGAAACAGCTCCGCCGCCCAGCACCGACACTCCCACGACGACCGTTGTGCCGAGCACCGTCACTGTGTCACCGAGCACCGAGACAAGCACGGTCACTCAGACGGTGACCGTGCCGACGCGCCGGCCGTTCGGACCACGTCCATAGCGGTCTCAGAAGTCGAGCAACTAGGGTCATGGCCATGAGTCGGCTCGAACGCGGACTGGCACGGTTACGGGACATGCGCTTCGACTTGTATGCGCAACCCATGCGGCAGGTGAGCCTGGAGCTGAAGATCGTTTTCTTCTCCGTCCACCTGCCGATCGCCGGCGGTAAGACGCTGAAGGTCCCCATGATCGCGACGGTGGGGCCGATGCCGGACAAGTCCAAGGAGAGCGACGCCGGCGACGGCGACGCGTAGCGCAAGCGCACCTCGCTCAGCGCACCCGAACGGCTTCGTAGCCGGGCGTTAACGTCCTGTGAGACACCGGATTACGGCATCAGCCATCGTCCGGTCGCCGATGACCGGAGCAAGGTCGAATCCCACATCACCAAGCGCTCCCGCGTCGGAGCCAAAGCAATCATTGACGTCTCCAAAGTGATCACTTACATTTAGCAAGAGCTCACTGTACGCCGTGGACACTGCCCCGCGGCGCTAGGTCAGGCCGTCAGGTCCTCTGATCAAGTCTGTGTCGATTGTTGCCACCCTCGACTCGAAAAGAGATGGAGCTCATGGACTTTGGGTTGCTGCCGCCGGAAGTCAACTCGGCATTGATATACACCGGACCGGGTCGGGGCCGATGTTGGCCGCCGCGGCGGGGTGGGACGCGTTGGCCGCTCAACTGGAAACCGCCGCCAGCGGCTACTCGTCGGAGATTTCCGGACTCACCGGCTGGTGGTTCGGTCCGTCGTCCATGCGGATGGCCACCGCGGCCGCGCCCTACATCGGATGGCTGCACGCCAGCGCCGCCCAAGCCGGACAAACCGCGGCCCAGGCATATGGAGCGGCGGCCGCCTATGAGGCAGCCTTGTCGATGACGGTGCCACCGCCGGCAATCGTGGCCAACCGCGCGCAGTTGATGGCGTTGATCGCAACCAACTTTCTCGGGCAGAACACCCCGGCGATCGCGGTCACCGAGGCCCAGTACATGGAGATGTGGGTCCAGGACGCCACCGCGATGTACGCCTATGCCGCGGACTCCGAGGTCGCCAGCACCCTGGCCCCGTATGACGAGCCGCCACAAACCACAAACCAATCGGGACAGGCTGACCAGACCGCGGCGGTCGCCCGGGCAGCCAGCGACGCGACCAGCGCCCGCACCCAAGCGGCGGTCCAGCTAGCCTCGTCCGCCGAGGCCGGCGACACGACCCTGCCGGTGGGCAGCAGTGCTGGTGTCGCACCCGGCGGCGCCGTCCTGGAACCCGGCGTGACCGTCACGGTCACCGCCGACTACCCCGCCGTCACTACCGCTTTTGGTGTCCAGGTCAAAACGATCACCGACGTGACCTGGAGCTACTTCGGATTTACGTACACGATCCCCGCTGGCATCGAAACAAACTTTGCCGGCGGCGGATTCTTCGAAGGCGGCACCTTCACCGTGCTGCCACCCCTAACCGGCGATGCCGCTGTCATGATGCCGGCCGGTGGCGTCACCGCTCTTGGCCCTGGCGTCACCGTCACCGTCGACGCCGGTGGCTTCGTTACCGCGGTCAATACCGGCGCCATCACATCCAGCGCTGCCATCACCCCCATCGCCCCGGTGGCCCCCATCGCATCCAGCGCGTCTGGCGCGGTGGCGGTGGCACCCGCAGCGGCCGCGCCGGGCCTGGCCGGAACCGCGGGAACCGCCGGAATCCAGGCTCCGGTCAATGTGGAGGGGATGTTCCAATGGGCTCAACCCGTAACTGAGGTAGCGATCGCGGCCGGCTAACGCCGTAACCCGAATTGGCAGTGAGCGCGCCCGAAGGGATTCGAACCCCTAACCTTCTGATCCGTAGTCAGATGCTCTATCCGTTGAGCTACGGGCGCCGGTACTTCAGTTGTGTCCTTGGCGGAGGCGAGAGGATTTGAACCTCCGGTCCCCTTTAAGGGGGACAACTCATTAGCAGTGAGTCCCATTCGGCCGCTCTGGCACGCCTCCCTTGGACTTCCTGAGGGTACCCGACCCATTCCCGGGATCCCTGAACCGCCGGAGGCATAGCGTACACAGCGGGGACATATGCTGTCGAAATGACTGCCCGCCTACGGCCAGAGCTGGCCGGGCTGCCAGTTTATGTTCCTGGCAAGACGGTGCCGGGTTCGATGAAACTGGCCAGCAACGAGACGGTGTTCGGCCCGCTGCCCAGCGTCCGCGCCGCCATTGAGCAAGCGACCGACGTCATCAACCGCTATCCGGACAACGGCTGCGTGCAACTCAAGGCGGCACTGGCCAAGCATCTGGGTTCGGGTTTCGAACCCGAACACGTCGCTGTCGGCGCCGGCTCAGTCAGCCTGTGCCAGCAGCTGGTTCAGATCACCGCGGCGGCCGGTGACGAGGTGGTCTTTGGATGGCGCAGCTTCGAGCTCTACCCGCCGCAGGTCCAGGTCGCGGGCGCGACGGCGATCAAAGTGCCGCTGATCGACCACACCTTCGACCTCTACGCGATGCTCGCCGCGATCACCGAACGCACCCGGCTGATCTTCGTCTGCAACCCCAACAATCCGACCTCTACGGTCGTCGACCCGGACGCACTGACCCGCTTCGTCGAGGCCGTTCCGCCGCACATCGTGATCGCCATCGACGAGGCCTACGTCGAATACATCCGCGACGGCATGGCACCCGACAGCCTGGGCCTGGTCCGTTCTCGGCGCAACGTTGTTGTGCTGC
The DNA here is from genome assembly GCF_003112775.1 of Mycobacterium montefiorense. Taxonomy (GTDB): domain Bacteria; phylum Actinomycetota; class Actinomycetes; order Mycobacteriales; family Mycobacteriaceae; genus Mycobacterium; species Mycobacterium montefiorense. The sequence goes on from NZ_BFCH01000048.1 coordinate 58,401, forward strand.
GCACCTTTTCGAAGGCATACGGGCTGGCGGGCCTGCGCGTCGGCTACGCGATCGGCCACCCGGATCTGATCACCGCCCTGGACCAGGTGTACGTGCCGTTCTCCGTCACGAGCGTCTCGCAGGCCGCCGCCATCGCCTCGCTGGACGCCGCCGACGAATTGCTGGCCCGCACCGACGCGTTGGTCGCCGACCGTGTTCGGGTCAGCGCGCAGTTGCGCGACGCCGGCTTCGCCTTGCCGCCGTCGCAGTCGAACTTCGTGTGGCTACCGTTGGGGTCCCGCACCCCGGATTTCGTCACCCGGGCGGCCGACGCGGGGATTGTCGTTCGCCAGTACGGCAGCGACGGAGCTCGCGTCTCCATCGGCGCGCCCGACGAAAACGATGCGCTGCTGGCATTTGCCGGCGACTGGATTACCCACCCGGAGGTCTGACGAATGAGCCTTGCCCGCAAGAAGTTCGATGAGTTCAAGGAACGCGGCGACAAGATCGACGACGCCGAGCTCGACGATTTCTGGGCCAGCCTCGCGCCGGCAACGATCGACGGCATGATGGGCGAGTGGAAGGGCGGCGACTTTTTCACCGGCCACATGATGAACGCGCTGCTGGAGAAGGCCCGCTGGTACGGCAAGACCTTCAAATCCGCCCGCGACGTTCAGCCGCTGGTCTGCCTGGACGCCGACGGAAACAAGTTCTCCAACAAGGAGATGGGCAAGGGTGAGGCCAGCCTGTGGCTCGAGGACTTCCGCGGCGAGGTCACCGCGACGATGGTCTACGACGGCCAGCCCGTGCACGATCACTTCAAGACGGTCGACGACGACACCGTGATGGGCATCATGAACGGCAAGGGTGTCCGGGATAACGGCCGGTATTACTACTTCTACCTCGAGCGGGTGTAGCTGCGAGCCTGCTGCGCCTCGCCGTGTTTCCGGCGGGGTTGCGGCCGGCGAACGCGACGAGCTGGTCCGGGTCGCAAATCACGAGGCACATTCGCCACGCTACGGTCTCGATATGGGCGATACATACGAATCCGTCACCGTCGAGATCAAAGATCACGTTGCGCAAGTGACGCTGATCGGACCCGGTAAGGGCAACGCGATGGGGCCTGCGTTCTGGTCGGAGATGCCGCAGGTGTTCGCGGCGCTGGACGCCGACCGCGACGTGCGCGCCATCGTCATCACCGGGTCGGGGAAGAACTTCAGCTACGGCCTGGATCTGCCCGCGATGGGCGGCACGTTCGCGCCGTTGATGGCCGACGGCGCGCTGGCCCGGCCGCGCACGGATTTCCACACCGAGCTGCGGCGCATGCAGGGTGCGATCACCGCCATTGCCGACTGCCGCACCCCCACCATCGCCTCGGTGCACGGCTGGTGCATCGGCGGTGGCGTCGACCTGGTGTCCGCGGTGGACATCCGCTACGCCAGCGCCGACGCCAAGTTCTCGGTGCGTGAGGTCAAGCTGGCCATCGTCGCCGACGTCGGCAGCCTCGCCCGCCTGCCCCTGATCCTCAACGATGGACACCTGCGCGAACTCGCACTGACGGGCAAGGACATCGACGCGGCCCGCGCCGAGAAAATCGGCCTGGTCAACGACGTGTACGACGATGCCGAGGCCTCGTTGGCCGCGGCCCACGGCACCGCAGCCGAGATCGCCGCCAACCCGCCGCTGGCCGTGTACGGCGTCAAGGATGTGCTCGACCAGCAGCGCATTGCGGCGGTGTCGGAGAGCTTGCGCTACGTCGCGGCCTGGAATTCGGCGTTCCTGCCGTCCAAGGACCTGACCGAGGGCATCCAGGCGACGTTCGCCAAGCGTCCGCCGCAGTTCACCGGCGAGTAGCCGGGCGGCACGTACCCTCGCGGGGGTGGCGAACACGACCGCGAACATGACCCCGGACGGCAAGATCTGTGTCCCGGCCGACTTAGACTCAGTCACCGCGGTAGGTGAAGAGGATCACTCGGAAATCGACGGCGCCGCCATCGAACGAATCTGGCAGGCCGCCCGCCACTGGTATCAGGCGGGCATGCACCCGGCGATCCAGTTGTGTATTCGGCACCGCGGCCGGGTCGTGCTCAACCGGGCGATCGGCCACGGCTGGGGCAACGCGCCCACCGACGATCCCGATGCCGAGAAGATCCCCGTCACGACCGACACACCGTTTTGCGTGTACTCGGCGGCCAAGGGCATCACCGCGACCGTGGTGCACATGCTCGCCGAACGCGGGGTGTTCTCACTCGACGACCGCGTCTGCAACTACATGCCCGGCTTCACCAGCCACGGCAAGGACCGCATCACGATCCGGCACGTGATGACCCACAGCGCCGGCCTCCCGTTTCCGTCCGGGCCGCTGCCCGACCTCAAACGCGCCGACGATCACGAGTACGCGCAGGAGATGCTGAGCAATTTACGGCCGCTCTACCGGCCGGGGTTGATGCACCTGTACCACGCGCTGACCTGGGGGCCACTGATGCGCGAGACCGTCTACGCGGCCACGGGCAAGGACATTCGCGAAATCCTGGCCACCGAAATCCTCGACCCGCTGGGCTTTCGGTGGACCAACTTCGGCGTCGCCAAGCAAGACCTCGACCGGGTCGCACCCAGCCATGCCACCGGTCGGCCATTGCCACCGGTGATCGCGCAGATATTCCGCAAGGCGATCGGCGGGACGATGCACGAGATGATCCCGGTGACCAACACCCCATTCTTCTTGACCACGGTGATCCCGTCGTCGAATACCGTGTCGACCGCCAACGAGATGTCGCGCTTCGCTGAAATCTGGCGCCGCGGAGGCGAACTCGACGACGTGCAAGTTATGCGGCCGGAGACGCTGCGCGGCGCGGTGGCCGAATGCCGCAGGTTGCGACCCGACTTCGCGATGGGACTGATGCCGGCTCGCTGGGGTACCGGATTCGCTCTCGGAACCACCAAATTCGGGCCGTTCGGACGTAACGCGCCGGCCGCGTTCGGCCATCTCGGCCTGGTCAACGTCGCGCACTGGGCCGACCCCGAGCGCAATCTGGCCGCCGGTCTGATCAGCAGCGGCAAACCCGGCCGGGATCCCGAATCCCGCCGCCACGTGGCGCTGATGAACACCATCGCCGCACAGATCCCGACCGGTTGAACCCGCCGGCAGTGGCGACACTGCGGCGACGGCGACTGCTCGTTCTTCGACGACACCGAGGACGACCCACGGCTGACCGTGTTTTGCATTTCGGCCCGATGGGCAACCTAAGCGCAATGAATACTGGCCGCTTCCGTCTACTGCTCGATACGCCGGGGCCGTTCGCCTCGGTGTATTTCGCGGAGTCAGACGAACAGGACGGGTCCGCGCAGCCGATTCGTGGTACGTGGCCGCAGTTGCACGAACAACTAGTCGAGCAGGGCGCGGACGAATCGGTCATCGGCGAGATCGAGCACGCCGTGATGGAACTGACCCAGCCGATATGCCGCGGCGGGCGCGCGGTGGTCGCGGGAGCCACCGGCGTCGTGCTCAACGAATACCTGCTCCGTGCGTCCGCGAAGCCGGTCGTCCGGGTATCCAAGCTGCCCTACATCGTCCCGATCCTGCAACACGGGCTCGAGCACGCGCACTATCTGCTCGTCGTGGTTGAGCCCGAGGGAGCGTTGATTACCCGGCACAATGCCACTCGGCATTCGGAGACGGTCCGGGCCAACAGTCTCGCCGAGCGGGAAGCCGCAGCCCAAGCTAACGACCCGCGGCCGTGCGCCGTTGCCGATCGAGTCAGCGAACTGGTGCACGATGCGTCCTACCAAGCGATGTTCGTCGTGGGCGACGAGGGCTTACGTTCGGGGCTGCTCGCGAGGTTGCCGGCAGAAGTCCGTGAGCGCACGACGTCGCTATCGATCGGCGTCCGGCGCGGCGGCTACGACTTCGAGGAGATTCAGCGTGCCGTCGACCTCACTTTGCTACGCCAGCGGCTGAATCTGGTGGACAGCGCCACGGAGCGATTCAACACAGAGATCGGCCGGCGATCCGGCCTGGCCGCCGAGGGACTCGGGGCCGTTTGCTCGGCGCTGCGTGAGGGAACCGTCGACACGATGATCATCGGCGAGATCGACGACGCCACCGTGGTCGCCGACGAGGGCATGACCACTGTCGCGCCGAGCGCCGACGTGCTCTCTGAGCAGGGCGCCGCTGCGGCCAAGACGCTGCGGGCCGATGAAGCCTTGCCGCTGTTGGCGATATCCGTCGGGGCAGCACTGGTCCGCACGGACGAACGGATCGCTCCCGCCGACGGAATCGGCGCCGTACTTCGCTATGCGCCGACACTGCACTAGTCGGGGCCGTCGCAAACCCTGAACATGCTTTGTGACTCAGCCTTTCAAGCAACAATGGTGCATGGATTCGGGCCGTTTTCGCGAGTTGCTGGGTGTGCCCGGTCCGTTCGCGTCGGTCTACTTCGAGGACTCGGGCGACGACGACGACCCCAATGCTCGACTGGAACTGAAATGGCGCGTACTGCGCGACGAACTTGCGCAGCACGGAGCGGACGCGTCGATCATCGCCGCAATCGAGCACGCCGTGCTGCAACTGCGTTTGCCGATCGGCCGGGGCGGACGCGCGGTGATCGCAGCCGCGTCGGGGGTGCTGGTCAACGAGTATCTACTCCGGCCCACTGCCCGGCCGGTCGTCCGAGTGTCCGAACTGCCGTACATCGTTCCCATCCTCGAATACGGCGTCACCCAGTCGGACTATTTGCTGGTCGTGGCCGACCCGGCCGGCGCGTTCATCACCAGCCACTTCGATGCCACGCGGCTCTCCGAAACCATCGAAGCCGAACTGCACACCGTCGCGGACCGGATCGGTGAACTCGTGCACGACACGTCGTGGCGCTCACTGTTCTTGGTTGGCGACGAGGGATCGCGCTCAAGCCTGGCCGCAGCACTGCCAGACCGGATTCGCGAACGGGTGACACCGCTGCCGATCGCGGTCCGGCGCGGCGGATATGACTTCGAGGAGATTCAACGGGCCATCGACTCCACGCTGCTGATGCAACGGCGCAGTGCCATGGATACCGCGGCAGCACGCTTCACCGAGGAGGTTGACCGGCGATCCGGACTGGCTGTCGAGGGACTCGGTGCGGTCTGCTCGGCGCTGAGTCAGGGTGCGGTCGACACGATGATCATCGGCGAGATCGACGACGCCACCGTGGTTTCCGACGAAGGCCTGACCGCTGTCGCACCGAGCGCCGACATGCTCGGTACGCAGGGCGCCGCGACCGCCAAGACGCGGCGGGCCGACGAGGCGCTGCCGCTGCTGGCGATATCCGGTGGTGCGTCGGTGGTCCGCACCGACGAACGGATTGCTCCCGCCGACGGAATCGGTGCGGTCCTCAACAACGCGGCGGCGCCGAATCAGGCCCACCGCTGAACACGGCGGTGGCGGAGGGATTTGAACCCCCGGACGGTTTTAGCCGTCTCTCGCTTTCAAGGCGAGTGCATTAGGCCGCTCTGCCACGCCACCGCTGACAAGGGTAACGGGACTAGTACCGTGGCCGGCATGCGCGCCATTGTCGCCGAATCCTCCGATCAACTCGTCTGGCAAGAGGTACCCGACGTTTCCGCCGGGCCCGGCGAGGTGCTGATCAAAGTCACTGCCGCCGGCGTCAACCGCGCCGACGTGCTGCAGGCCGCCGGCAAGTATCCACCCCCGCCGGGAGCCAGCGACATCATCGGCATGGAAGTATCCGGCGTCGTCGCCGAATTGGGCACCGGTGTCACGCAATGGACTGTCGGACAAGATGTTTGCGCGCTGTTGGCCGGTGGGGGTTACGCCGAATACGTCGCGGTTCCTGCTCCGCAGGTGTTGCCGATTCCGGACGGCGTCGACCTCGAGGATGCCGCGGGACTGCCCGAGGTGGCGTGCACGGTGTGGTCGAATCTGGTGCTGACCGCCCACCTGCACGAGGGCCAGCTGCTGCTGATGCACGGCGGGGCCAGCGGCATCGGCACCCACGCGATTCAGGTTGCGCGCGCGTTGGGCGCCCGGGTGGCCGTCACCGCCGGGTCCGAGGAAAAGCTGCAGACCTGCCGCAACCTGGGCGCCGAGATCACCATCAACTATCGCGAAGAGGATTTCGTCGCGCGGCTGCAAGAGTCCGGCGGCGCCGACGTGATCTTCGACATCATGGGCGCCTCCTATCTGGACCGCAATCTCGACGCCCTGGCCACCGACGGACAGCTGGTCATCATCGGCATGCAGGGCGGCCTCAAGGGCGAACTCAATATCGGCAAGCTGTTGCCCAAGCGCTTACGGGTCATCGGCACCACACTGCGGGGCCGGCCGGCGAGCGGCCCGAACAGCAAGGGCGAGATCGTTGCCGCGGTGACGGCTTCGGTGTGGCCGATGGTTGCCGACGGCCGGGTCCGGCCGTTCATCGGCGCCCGCCTGCCGATTCAGCAGGCGGGCGAAGCGCATAGGAAACTGGTGTCGGGCGAAGTGCACGGAAAGATCGTCTTGGCCATCTAGCGGCGTGCTCGGCCGAATTCGTTCAGCCCAACGACGCCAGCGCGCGCACCAGCTGATCGACTTCGGCCGTCGTCGAGTAATGCGCCAGCCCGACGGTCACCGCGCCGCCAACCTCGTTGGCGCCCAGCGCATCGAGCACGCGTGAACTCTCGTTGGAGACGGCCAGGATCCCGTTGTCCGCTAACCGCTGAACGACCCGCTCGGCGGGCACGCCCTGCAGCGCGAAGCTGACCACCGGTATCCGCACCTCCGGGCGACCGATGAGCATCATCAACGGCAACGACCGCAACGAGACCATCAGGTAGTCGAAGATCCGGTTCAGATAGGAGCCGGCGGACTGCATCGACACCGAGAGCCGCTCGCGCCGGCTGCCGCGCGCCGACTCGTCCAATGCCGCAAGGTATTCGATGCTGGCGACCACGCCGGCCAGCAAACCGAACTGATGCGCGCCCACCTCCAGGCGCGCCGGGCCGGTGGCACGGGGATCGGCGGCGACCGAACCGAACGTGTTGATCAGCGCCGGATCGCGGAACACGATCGCGCCGATCGGTGGGCCGCCCCACGCGAGGGCGTTCACCGCGACCACGTCGAGCTCGGTTTCTTTGATGTCGAGCAGTCGATATGGCGCGGCCGCGGAATGGTCGACGACCACCAGGCCGCCGACGTCGTGGACCAGCTTGGTCATCGCCCGCAGATCGGTGACCGTGCCCAGCGTTCCCGACGCCGAGGTGACCGCCACCAGCCGCGTCGACTTCCCAATCAGGCTCTCCCACTGCCACGTCGGCAGCTCACCGTTCTCGATGTCGACCTCGGCCCACTTCACCTTCGCGCCGTAGCGATGAGCGGCCCGCAGCCACGGGGCGATGTTCGCTTCGTCGTCCAGGCGGCTGACGATCACCTCGTACCCCAGGCCGGCGCGCGAAGACGACGCTTCGGCCAACGACGACAGCAGGATCGCACGATCGGCCCCCGGCACGACGCCCGCCGGGTCGGCATTGAACAGATCCGCCACGGCCGTTCGGGCCGCATCCAGCACGGCGGCGCTGCGCTGCGCCGCCGGGTGCGCACCCAAGGTGCTGTTGCCGGACCGGCGGAACGCAGTGGAGACAGTGGTCGCGACGGAATCCGGTATCAGCATTCCGGCCGGCGCGTCGAAGTGCGCCCATCCGTCACCCAAAGACGGATGCAGTCCGCGCACCCGGGCGACGTCATAAGCCATGCCAGCCACCTTAAGGCTTCCGCAATTCCGCGAAATTGTGACGGTAGCGGGTGCCACGGCCATTGGAGCCAACCGGTGGCTTCCCGAGCCAGGTCACCCGGCCAGCCATACTAGTCGAGTGGGGCTCTGGTTCGGAACGCTGATCGCACTGTTTTTGCTGATCGCCCCGGGGACAATCGTTGCGCGTATCGCCCAGCTAACGTGGCCGATCGCGGTCGCAGTTGGCCCGGCGCTGACCTACGGTGTCGTCGCGCTTGCGATCATTCCCTACGGTGCGCTCGGAATCCCCTGGAACGGTTGGACGGCCCTCGCGGCGCTGGCAGTCGTATGCGTGGCGGTGACGTGTTTGCAGGTGCTGCTCACCCGCTATCGCGACACCGACGCCGAGGCCCACGGAATCCGTGGCTGGCCCGCGCTGGCGGTGGCCGCCGGGGTGCTGCTGGGCACGCTGCTGATCATGTGGGCGGCCTATCGCGGCATCACGCATTGGCAGTCCGTCCCCAGCACCTGGGATGCGGTGTGGCATGCCAACGAGGTGCGCTTCATGCTCGACACCGGACAGGCGTCCTCCACGCACATGGGCGAGCTGCGCAACGTCGAGACCCACCAGGCGCTGTACTACCCATCGGTGTTCCACGCCCTGATCGCGGTGCTCTGCCAACTCACCGGTGCGGCGCCGACCACTGGCTACACCCTGAGCTCGGTGGCGGCCTCGGTGTGGCTGTTTCCGACCAGCGCGGCGATCCTGTCGTGGCATCTGCTGCGCCCGGTGACGACCGCGTGGCGGGCGGCCGCGGTTGCGGCCACCGCGGCAGCGCTGTCCGCGTCGTTCACCTCGGTGCCTTACGTCGAGTTCGGTGTGGCCGCGATGCCCAACCTGGCGGCCTACGGCGTCGCGATCCCGACCTTCGTGTTGATCACCTCGACGTTGCGGCATCGCGACCGCATACCGCTGGCCGTGCTGGCGCTGGTCGGTGTGCTGTCGGTGCACCTGACCGGCGGGTTCATCGTCATCTTGTTCCTGTTGGGCTGGTGGCTGCTGGATGTGCTGTGGCACCCGGTCCGCGGTCGACTCGCCGACATCGCAGTCCTGGCCGCCACGGCGGTGCCGACCGGGCTGATCCTGGCGCCGCAGTTCATCGGTGTGCTCAAGCAGGCCGACATCATCGCCGGGCACGCCTTCCCCAGCTTCAAGAGCGCCAAGCAGGGCGTTATCGATGCGCTGCTGCTGCACACCCGCCACCTCAACGACTTCCCGACCCAATACGGCCTTATCGTGCTGGTCTACCTCGGCATGGCGTATCTGCTGTACAAGCGCATCTGGTGGCCGGCGGCGATCTGGCTGGTGCTGACCGTGGCAACCATCTACTCGGGGGCGCCGTTTCACAATGCGGCCGGCGCCGTGATCGAACAGTTCAGCCAGTTCTTCTACAACGATCCGCGCCGGCTGACGTCGGTGGTGACGATGCTGGTGACACCGATGGCAGCCGTCGCGCTGTTCGGCGCGGTCATGCTCGCGGTTGCGATCGCCAGACGAATCACCGGCCGGTTCAAAGAATTCCCCACGCCGGTCTGGGTCGCGGCAATCGCGATCCTGCTGGTGCTGACGACGGTGTTCACCGCGCGGCATTACTTCTATCGACACCTGGTGCTGTTCGGCGACAAATACGACTCGGTGATGATCGATCAGCGTGACCTGATGGCGATGGCGTATTTGTCGAAACTGCCCGGCGCCCGCGACACCTTGATCGGCAACGCCAACACCGACGGCACCGCCTGGATGTACGCGGTGGCGGATCTGCATCCGCTGTGGACCCACTACGACTACCCGCAACAGACCGGACCGGGGCCGCAACGCTACATCATCTGGGCTTACGCCCGCCGCGGCACTTCCGATCCGAAGGTCGTCGAGGCGATTACGGCGCTCAATATCCGGTACATCTACACCAGCACACCCACGGTTCGCGGGTTCGCGGTACCCGACGGACTAGTGTCGCTGGAAAAATCGAAGTCGTGGGCGCTGATCTACGACAACGGTGGAGCAAAGATTTACGAGTGGCGCGGAAATCCCACACCGCCCCGCCCATAGAAGCACAAGAGGATGGTGACCGTATTGACTAACGGCAACGACGATGACGACGGCATCGAGATCATCGGTGGCGTCGATCCGCGGATCATGGCGATTCGCGAGGCAGCCGACGACGAGGATTCCGACGAGCGCTCCCTGACCGACCTTGTCGAGCAGCCCGCCAAGGTGATGCGCATCGGCACCATGATCAAGCAACTGCTCGAAGAGGTGCGTGCGGCACCGCTCGACGAGGCCAGCCGCAAGCGGCTACGCGATATCCACGCCACCAGCATCCGGGAGCTCGAAGACGGTCTGGCGCCGGAACTTCGCGAGGAACTCGACCGGCTAACCCTGCCGTTCAACGAGGACGATGATCCGTCGGACGCCGAGTTGCGCATCGCCCAGGCCCAGCTGGTCAGCTGGCTTGAGGGACTGTTCCACGGCATCCAGACCGCTTTGTTCGCTCAGCAGATGGCCGCCCGTGCGCAGCTCGAGCAGATGCGCCAAGGAGCCCTGCCCCCCGGAATCGGGCGACCGAGCCACGGTCCGGGCTCGGGCACCGGGCAATACCTGTAAGAGCAGGCATCAGTGTCCGGTCCTAGCGGTCCGCATATCGAGACCAGCAATGCGTGGGTGGAATTTCCCATCTTTGACGCAAAGTCGCGATCGTTGAAGAAGGCCTTCCTGGGCAAGGCTGGCGGCACGATCGGTCGCAACAACTCCAACGTCGTCGTCGTCGAGGCGTTGCGGGACATCACCATGTCGCTCCAGATGGGCGACCGGGTCGGTTTGGTCGGCCACAACGGCGCCGGGAAATCGACTCTGCTGCGACTACTTTCGGGCATCTACGAACCCACCCGGGGCTGGGCGAGGGTCACCGGCCGGGTCGCGCCGGTGTTCGACCTCGGCGTCGGGATGGACCCGGAGATCTCCGGCTACGAGAACATCATCATCCGCGGCTTGTTCCTGGGGCAGAGTCGAAAGCAGATGCTGAGCAAGGTCGACGAGATCGCCGAGTTCACCGAGCTCGGGGACTACCTGTCGATGCCGCTGCGCACGTATTCCACCGGTATGCGGGTCCGGCTGGCGATGGGCGTGGTCACCAGCATCGACCCCGAGATTCTGCTGCTCGACGAGGGCATCGGCGCCGTGGACGCCGACTTCCTGAAGAAGGCCCAGTCCCGATTGCAGAGCTTGGTGGAGCGGTCCGGAATCCTGGTATTTGCAAGCCATTCCAACGAATTCCTGGCTCGGCTGTGTAAGACGGCGATGTGGATCGACCACGGAGTCATTCGCCAGACCGGCGATATCGAAGACGTGGTACGCGCCTACGAGGGCGAGGACGCGGCACGGCATGTCCGTGAGGTACTCGAAGAGACCCGCCTGCAGGGTCAGGCCGGAAAACCGCTGGCGCAAAGCGCTTCCGGGGATGAGTGAATCCATCTTCGCCGTCGTGGTCACCCACCGGCGCGCGCAAGAACTCGCCAACTCGCTGGGCATGCTCAGCGCGCAGACCCGGTTGCCCGATCACCTGATCGTCGTCGACAACGATGGCGGTGCCGATAGCCGGATCCGCGACCTGGTTGCCGCCCAGCCGATCTCGACCACCTACCTGGCGTCGCGCCGAAACCTCGGCGGCGCAGGCGGCTTCGCACTGGGTATACTGCACGCGCTGGCCCAGGGTGCCGACTGGGTGTGGCTGGCCGACGACGACGGCCGTCCGCAGGACTCCCGGGTGCTGGCCACGCTGCTGGCCTGCGCCCAAACACACGGCCTGGCCGAGGTGTCGCCGATGGTGTGCAACTCCGACGACCCGGAGCGGCTGGCGTTCCCGTTGCGACGGGGTCTGGTATGGCGCAGGCGCGCAAGCGAATTGCGTACCGAAGCAGGGCAGGATTTACTGCCGGGAATCGCGTCACTGTTCAACGGCGCGTTGTTCCGGGCGTCCACCCTGGACGCGGTCGGCGTCCCGGACATGCGGCTGTTCATCCGCGGCGACGAGGTGGAATTGCACCGCCGGCTGGTTCGGTCCGGCCTGCGCTTCGGGACCTGCCTGGACACGATTTACCTGCATCCCTGCGGATCCGACGAATTCCGGCCGATCCTGGGCGGCCGCATGCACACCCAGTATCCGGACAACCCCACCAAGCGGTTCTACACCTACCGCAACCGCGGCTACCTGTTGTCGCAGCCGGGTCTGCGCAAACTGCTGGTTCAGGAGTGGGTTCGATTCGGTTGGTTCTTCCTGATCTCCCGCCGCGACCCCAAAGGCCTGCTGGATTGGATTCGGTTGCGCCGCTTGGGACGTCGTGAGCAATTCGGCAAGCCTGGAGGGCCCGTATGACATTTATCGACGCCGCCGCGCAGTCGCGGACCTTTACCCGGGCCCGCGGCGACCTGGTCGACGGGTTCCGCCGTCGCGAGCTGTGGCTGCACTTGGGCTGGCAGGACATCAAGCAGCGGTATCGCCGCTCGGTGCTGGGCCCGTTCTGGATCACCATCGCGACCGGAACCACTGCGGTCGCGATGGGCGGGCTGTATTCGAAGCTGTTTCACCTCGACCTGGCCGTACACCTGCCGTATGTCACCCTCGGCCTGATCATCTGGAACCTGATCAACGCCGCCATCCTGGAGGGCGCCGACGTCTTCGTCGCCAACGAGGGACTGATCAAACAATTGCCGACGCCGTTGAGCGTGCACGTCTACCGGCTGGTGTGGCGGCAGATGATCCTGTTCGGCCACAACATCGTGATCTATCTCGTCGTCGCGATCATCTTCCCCAAACCGTGGTCGTGGGCCGACCTGTCGGTGATTCCGGCGCTAGGCCTGATCGTGCTCAATTGCATCTGGGTGTCACTGTGCTTCGGCATCCTGGCGACTCGCTACCGCGACATCGGCCCCCTGCTGTTTTCGATTGTGCAGTTGCTGTTCTTCATGACGCCGATCATCTGGAACGACGACACACTGCGACAGCAGGGCGCCGGGCGCTGGTCGAGCATTGTCGAACTCAACCCGCTGCTGCACTACCTCGACATCGTGCGTGCGCCCCTGCTGGGCTCCCACCAGGAGCTGCGGCACTGGGCGGTGGTGCTGGCGCTGACCGTTGTCGGCTGGATTCTGGCGGCGTTCGCGATGCGGCAATACCGCGCCCGGGTGCCCTACTGGGTCTAGCGCGTTCGAGCGTGCCGCCAAGGATCCTTTGAGAATCCGCCAAGGCGCCCCCCAGACGCTGTGTTGACGGGAAACACCCTGGATAACAGGCGATTTGGCAGGCGCCGGTACGCAGCGAAAGGTTCCACATGCATCACGTCCGACAGCGAACGGATCGCGGTGCCGGCGTTTTTCTTTGCGGGCAAACCTGCCGAAACTCGACGCGTAAACCCGTCGTGGGGGAATATGCGATCGTGAGCGACGCCTCAGCAATCGGATGTGTCGGGAAGCTGGTCGTTGCCACCCGCGGCGACCGCGGCCCCGGCGAGGTGGTGGTGACCGTCCGGGGATCGAAGGAGACCCTGCTGGCATGGTCCGACGACCCATTACCGAAGGGCAGCAAGGTCCTGGTGGTGGAAGAACGGGGCGGGCGGACCGTGGTGGTCGAGCCCTGGAACGCGACTGAGCAGGACCTAGCCTGATCGAACGTGACAAGCGAAATCCCCTGCTAGACAACACTAAATCGTAAGGAGTCCAAGAATGCTCGGTTATAGGGTGCCCTCCCCGGACGAGGCGTTACTGATCTCCGGCGGCCGGACAAAAGGCAACGCCCCGTTCCGCGTCGTCACCGGCCACGGCGCCTTCGTCCTCCCGTTCTTCCGCAAAGCGCGCTTTCTCACCCTGGCCATGTGCGAATCCGAGGTAGGCGAAAAGTGCGTCACCCAACAAGGAATCACGCTCAACGTCCGGGCGGTGATCGCGTTCAAGGTCGGCAACGACACCGAAAGCATCATCAGCGCCGCACAGCGATTTCTGTCCGAGCAAGACCAGATGTCCGTGCTCACCGGACGGATCTTCGCCGGCCACCTGCGCTCGATCATCGGCTCGATGACCGTCGAGCAGATCATCCGGGAACGCCAGAAGCTGGCCACCGAGGTGCTCGACGGCTCCAAGGAGGAGATGGCTCGCATCGGCCTCAGCGTCGACGCGCTGCAGATCCAGTCCATCGACGACGACGGCCTCGGCTACATCAATGCGATGTCGGCGCCACACAACGCCGCCATCCAGCAGCAGGCGCAGATCGCTCAGGCCCAGGCAAACCAGGCGGCGGCCGAAGCCGAGCAGGAGTCCCAGCGCAAACAAGCGGAATTCGCTCGCGAGACCGCAATCGTCAAGGCGCAGTACAAGGCCGAGGTCGACAAGGCTCAGGCCGAAGCCGCGCAGGCCGGCCCGCTGGCCGAAGCCGAGGCGCAGCGCGAGGTGCTACAGATGAGGACCGAGCTGGCTCAGCGCGCCGCCGAGCTGCGCCAGCAGGAGCTGGTCGCGGAGGTGGTCAAGCCCGCCGAGGCCGAGGCCGAACGGGTCCGCATTATGGCCGTGGCCGACGCCGAGAAGATGAAAATCCAGGCCGAGGCGGCGGCATCGCACAACCGCGTCGCGCTGGACAAGGCGCTCATCGACCAGCTGCCTCAGATCGTCGAGAAGGCCGCGATCGGCCTGTCGAACTCCAACCTCACGGTGCTCAATGGCGCCGAGGGCCTCGGTCAGGTGGCCGCCGGGCTGGTTTCGCAGGGCATGGCGATCTTCGGCGCGCTGCGCGGCGACATCGTGCACTACGACGACGAAAACCTGGTTCCGAACGGCGAATCACACCAGTAATACGCGCCCTCGCGGCGCGAAAAACGCCTCCGCGCAGCTACGGCTGTAGCACTAAGGCGTGCAATTTCCGCGGAAACTAATCACGTGACCGTAAACGTCATTCCGCTTTTGTTCGGCGTAATCAATGCTGGCCCACGTGCTGTCCTTCGGCGTAAAAAGGTAAGGCCCATCGCTGTGACCTGTAATAAGTGCCTGCACAGCGTTATTCATATTTTGGGAGGCGCGCTCCAACTTGTCGAGCAAGGGAGCCAGTCCTGGAATAGGGCTATCTGCGTTGAGGTCTTTGACGTAATGAATACCTTGATCGACCCTGGCGAGTTCAACCTTGGCATCTCTCACCTGTCGCCTATCATCAGAAGTGTAAAGCCATCCAGTGTCTCGGGCGATCACAATTCGTACCGCGCCAATACCGTCACTCACTTCATTGTCGATATGCTCAATCATGCGATCGAGTTGTCCGCAGGGAACCTGCGATGGCGTCTCGGCATTGGCCTGCGGCACGGTGCTTACCATCAAAAAGGCGAACACCGCAGCAATTTTCAGCACCATATTTCCCCTTACTCCAACCAACGGATCTATCCCTCCGATGAAGCTCGCGCGCATTTGCCGAATACCGTTCCCGACGCAGCTGCGCATGAGATACACGCCACACCTTCAGGATCGAGTATTTGTCGGCACGCCTTCGCAGTATAGCGAATCGAATGGTGTAATCCCGCTCACTTGGCGTGGCTACGGACGTGAAAGCCGTTGCAGAAGTGAATAGTTGGAGAAAGCGATTAGTTGCGCAACTCACAGCAAGGTTAGTATGCAGCCCACAACCACACGCCTGCGGTCATCGAAACCCAGGTACGCTGGGTGGTGTTCGTTACACTGAGATCACAGATGTTGCAGCAATCGCGGTTTCGCAGGAAACAGGAGATTTGTGAGTGCTCCAGCCCTCTTGAATGGGGGTTAACCCGGAGAAGGTCGAAGACGGCGCGAATCCTGTTTGTGAGCGATAAAAGTCCAATGCTCAGATCGAATCAAGATCTAATCGACTTTGGCCCATTACCCAGCAAATCCATCGTATGGCGGCGAGCGATACACCAGTCGCCACGGACAAACGGGGATGAAATCGGCGAACGATGAAATACATTAAAGAACCGACTGCAAGAGCTTATCGGATACCGGTGGCGGCCGCGCCTAATTGGTGTAAAATCTAGTGCCACGAATCTGATGTAGGGCGAATAGGCAATTGGCACACACCGTGAAAGGTCGACGGACGTGACTAAAAAAGTCCAATCAGTGGCGGACGCGGCGCGCGAAAGCCTCGCCGCGGAGCTGGACCGGCTGCGGCAACGGCGCGCGCTCCTCGAGGCCGAGGTCAAAGACGACCGCGGCATGACCGGTGATCATGGCGACGCGGCGGAGGCGATCCAGCGAGCCGAGGAGCTGGTTGGCCTCGGCGACCGGATCAATGAACTGGACCGCCGGCTGCGGACCGGGCCGTCGCGATCCGACAAGGACGCGACGCTGCCCGGTGGCACCGAGGTGACCTTGAAATTCGCCGACGGCGAAGTCGTCAAGATGCACGTGATCTCCATCGTCGAGGAGACCCCGGTCGGTCGCGAGGCCGAGACACTGACCTCCCACAGCCCGTTGGCGCTGGCCCTGGTGGGACACAAAGCGGGCGACACGGTCACCTACTCGACACCGCAGGGCGAAAGCCAGGTTGAGCTGATCTCGGTGAAGCTGCCAAAGTAGCCGACGCTGGGGCGCGCACGCCCTAGATAAACTCCCCGAATGCTTCCCCCAGAGTCCGATACCGCGCCGGCGGGCCTGAGTCTGTCCACGCAGATCATGCGCTTCGTCGTGACCGGCGGGCTGGCGGCCGTGGTCGACTTCAGCATCTACGCGGCGCTGTACAAGGGGGCGGGCCTGCAGGTCGACGTGTCCAAGGCCCTGAGCTTCATCGTCGGCACCGTTACCGCCTACCTGATCAACCGCCGATGGACATTCCAGGCCTCACCGAGCACCGCGCGGTTTGTCGCGGTCATGGTTCTGTATGCCGTCACCTTCGCGGTGCAGGTCGGTCTCAACCACCTGTGCCTGGTGTTGTTGCACTACACGGGGTGGGCGATGCCCGTCGCGTTCGTGATCGCACAGGGCACCGCCACGGTGATCAACTTCATCGTGCAGCGAGTCGTAATCTTCCGCATCCACTGACCCGTCTCGCGCAAGCGGTACCCTCTTTGACGATGTTGAGCGCCGACTTTCCAACCACCCCCACCCGGCTGACGGGCTTTGGGCGCACCGCGCCGTCGGTGGCCCAAGTGCTCTCGACACCCGATCCTGAGGTGATTGCCAAGGCAGTTGCCCGGGTGGCCGATTCCGGCGGCCGGGGCGTGATCGCGCGCGGGCTGGGCCGGTCCTACGGGGACAACGCGCAAAACGGCGGCGGCCTGGTGATCGACATGACGGTGCTCAACCGCATTCACTCGATCAGCGCCGACACCCAGTTGGTCGACGTCGATGCCGGCGTCAGCCTGGACCACCTGATGAAAGCGGCGCTGCCGTTCGGGTTGTGGGTTCCCGTGTTACCGGGAACCCGCCAAGTGACCATCGGCGGTGCGATCGCGTCCGACATCCACGGCAAGAACCATCACAGCGCGGGCAGCTTTGGCAGCCATGTGCGGTCGATGGACCTGTTGATGGCCGACGGCTCGGTGCGCGCCATCACCCCCGACGGCCCGACGAGTGAAGACGCCGAGCTGTTCTGGGCGACCGTCGGCGGCAACGGACTGACCGGAATCGTTTTGCGCGCCACCATCGCGATGACGCCGACCGAGACCGCTTACTTCATCGCCGACGGCGTGGCCACCAAGGACCTCGACGAGACGGTCGCCGCACACATCGACGGCAGCGAAAATAGGTACACCTACTCCAGCGCCTGGTTCGACTTGATCAACCCACCACCGAAACTCGGCCGAGCCGCCATCAGCCGGGGCAGCCTGGCGAAGCTGGACCAGCTGCCAGCAAAGCTCGCCAAGAACCCGCTGAAATTCGATGCGCCACAACTGTTGACAGTGCCCGACCTATTTCCGGTCAGCGCCATGAACAAGTTGTCGTTCATGGCGATCGGCGAGGTGTACTACCGGCTGGGCGGAACCTACGTCGGCAAGATCCAGAATCTGTCGAAGTTCTACCACATGCTCGACCTCGTCAGCGGCTGGAATAATGCTTACGGGCCAACAGGTTTCGCGCAGCATCAGTTCCTGGTTCCACCGGACGCGATGGACGAATTCAAAGCCATCATCGGATGGATCCAGACCCAGGGCCACTATTCGGCGCTGAACGTGTTCAAGCTGTTCGGCCCGGGCAACCGCGCGCCGCTGAGTTTCCCGATGGCTGGCTGGAACGTCGCGATGGACTTCCCCAACAAGCCCGGTATCAACGAATTCCTCAACGAACTCGACCGCCGGGTGCTCGAATTCGGCGGGCGGGTCTACACGGCCAAGGATTCACGCACCACCGCCGAAACCTTTCACGCCATGTATCCGCGCATCGACGAGTGGATCGCCGTGCGCCGCAAGGCCGACCCGACGCGGGTCTTCGCCTCCGACATGGCCCGACGTTTGGAGCTGCTCTAAATGGTGCTCGATGCCGTAGGAAACCCGCAGACCATCCTGCTGCTGGGCGGTACCTCCGAGATCGGGCTGGCGATCTGTGAGCGCTATCTACAGAACGCGCACGCGCGAATCCTGTTGGCCGCCATGCCCGGTGACCCCGGTCGTGACAACGCCGTCGCGCAGATGAAGGCTGCCGGTGCGCGCTCGGTCGAGCTGATCGACTTCGAAGCCACCGCCCCCGAAAGTCACCCCAAGATGATCGATGCGGCCTTCGCGGGCGGCGACGTCGACGTGGCCATCGTGGCCTTCGGCATCCTCGGGGATGCCGAAGAGCTTTGGCAGAACCAGCACAAGGCCGTGCTGGCAGCCGAGATCAATTACACGGCCGCTGTCTCCGTGGGCGTGCTACTGGGCGAGAAAATGCGTGCCCAGGGCTTTGGCCAGATCATCGCGATGAGCTCGGCGGCCGGAGAGCGAGTGCGGCGGTCCAACTTCGTCTACGGCTCCACTAAGGCCGGTCTGGATGGCTTCTACCTCGGACTGACAGAGGCGTTGCGCGAGTACGGAGTTCGCGTTCTGGTGATTCGCCCCGGCCAGGTTCGCACCAGGATGAGCGCGCATGTCAAAGAAGCGCCACTTACCGTCGACAAGGAGTACGTCGCCAACCTCGCGGTGACCGCGTCCGCAAAAGGTAAGGAATTGGTTTGGGCGCCAGGAGCATTCAGGTACGTGATGATGGTGTTGCGACACATCCCGCGGCCCATCTTCCGCAAGCTGCCCATCTGATCATGCGTAACGCACTGGCCACCCTCGGCCAGATGTTCGCCGCGGTGACGGTGGCCGTCGTCGTCTCGGTGATCTCGCTGATCGCCATCGCGCGGGTCCAGTGGCCCGCGTTTCCGTCGTCGAATCAACTGCACGCGCTGACCACCGTCGGTCAGGTCGGTTGCCTGATCGGGTTGGTGGGCGTCGGCTGGCTGTGGCGGCGGTCCGGCCGGTGGCGGTTGGTCGCCCAGCTGGGCGGGCTGGTGTTCGTGTCGGCGTTGTCCATCGTGACGCTGGGCATGCCGCTGGGGGCCACCAAGCTGTATCTGTTCGGCATCTCGGTCGACCAGCAATTCCGCACCGAGTACCTGACGCGCCTGACCGACAGCCCGGCATTGCACGACATGACC
This sequence comes from Mycobacterium montefiorense, assembly GCF_003112775.1. GTDB lineage: Bacteria > Actinomycetota > Actinomycetes > Mycobacteriales > Mycobacteriaceae > Mycobacterium > Mycobacterium montefiorense. The sequence continues at coordinate 77,764 of NZ_BFCH01000048.1, forward strand.
TACCTGGGGCTGCCGTCCTTCTACCCCCCGGGCTGGTTCTGGATCGGCGGGCGCGCCGCCGCATTGACCGGGATGCCGGCGTGGGAGATGTACAAGCCGTGGGCGATCACCTCGATCACAATCGCGATCGCGGTCGCGCTGGTGCTGTGGTGGCGGATGGTCCGGTTCGAGCACGCGCTGATCGTCACGACCGCGACCGCCGCGGTGGCGCTGGCTTACAGCTCGCCGGAGCCCTACGCGGCGATGATCACCGTGCTGCTGCCGCCGGTGCTGGTGCTGACGTGGTCGGGGCTGCGCGCCGGCCAACGTGACGCCACAGTCACGTTGGAGGCCGAGCGTGACGGCAGCGCCACGCTCGAGCCACGGGCCCAAGGCTGGGCCGCGGTGATCGGCGCCGGGTTGTTTCTGGGCTTTACGGCCACCTGGTACACGCTGCTGTTCGGCTTCACCGCGTTCACGATGGCGCTGATGGCACTGGTGCTGGTGGCGTCCCGCTGGCGGCGATCCGGGTTCAGCGCCGCGGCCGACCCGATGCGCCGGGTCGCCGTCATCGCCGTCATCGCCGCCGCCATCGCTGCCACCACCTGGCTGCCGTTTTTGGTGCGCACGCTGCACGACCCGGTCAGCGATAGCGGCAGCGCGTTCCACTACCTGCCGGCCGACGGGGCCGAGCTGACCTTCCCGATGCTGCAGTTCTCGCTGCTGGGAGTGATCTGCATGATCGGCACGCTGTGGCTGGTGGTGCGAACCCGTCCCTCGCAAGCGGGAGGTGCCCCCACGTCGGTCCGCGCCGGCGCCCTGACCGTCGGCGTGCTGGCCATCTACCTGTGGTCGCTGCTGTCGATGCTGACCACGCTGGCGCGCACCACGCTGCTGTCGTTCCGGCTGCAGCCGACCTTGAGCGTGCTGCTGGTCGCAGCCGGAGTGTTCGGCTGTATCGAGGCGACGCATGCGCTACGCAGGCGAAGCCGCGCGATCGTTGCAGTGGCCGGCGCGATCGGGTTGACCGCCGCTATCGCGTTCAGCCAAGACATTCCCGACGTGCTGCGGCCGGATCTGACCATCGCCTACACCGACACCGACGGCCACGGCCAGCGCGGCGACCAGCGACCCGCGGGCTCGGAGAAGTTCTACTCCGCGATCGACGCCGCGATCGTGGGCGTCACCGGGCGGCCGCGGGATCAAACGGTGGTGTTGACCGCCGACTACAGCTTCCTGTCCTACTACCCGTACTGGGGCTTCCAGGGGTTGACGTCGCACTACGCCAACCCGCTGGCGCAGTTCGACTTGCGGGCCGCGCAGATCAAGAAGTGGTCCGAACTCAAGAGCCCCGACGAGTTCATCCACGCGCTGGACACGTCCCCCTGGGCGGCGCCGACGGTGTTCCTGATGCGCCGGGGCGCGAACAACAACTACTCGCTGCGGTTGGCCGAGGACGTTTATCCCAACCAGCCCAACGTTCGTCGCTATGCCGTCGAGCTACGTGCCGCGCTGTTCGACGACCCACGGTTTGCCGTGCAAAGCGTCGGCCCGTTTGTGCTGGCAATCCGCCGGCCCGCGGCCCAACCGGCGGCCGGTCGCTGATGGCTACCGAGACCTCGCGCGACTTGGCCGAAGAACTACCATCTACGTCCGTGAAGGGCACGGGAGCAAGTCACCGGATCGCTCGCATCGTGGCCGTCGTCGCCGGCCTGCTCGGAGCCTTGCTGGCGATCGCCACCCCCCTGCTCCCGGTCAACCAAACCACCGCCCAGCTCAACTGGCCGCAGAACGGCAACTTCGAAAGCATCGAGGCGCCGCTGATCGGATATGTGGCCACCGACCTGAACGTCGCGGTGCCGTGCCAGGCAGCCGCGGGATTGGCCGGACCGCAGAACACCGGTAAGACGATTTTGTTGTCGACGGTGCCAAAGCAGGCCCCGAAAGCCATCGACCGCGGGCTGCTGATCCAGCGCTCCAACGACGAACTGGTACTCGTGGTGCGCAACGTCCCGGTGGTCACCGCGCCACTGAGCCAGGTCCTCAGCCCGGCGTGCCAGCGACTGACTTTCACCGCCCACGCCGATCGCATTACCGCCGAATTCGTCGGGCTGACACAGGGACCCAACGCCGAGCACCCCGGCTCGCCGCTGCGCGGTGAGAAGAGCGGTTACGACTTCCGGCCGCAGATCGTCGGCGTCTTCACCGACCTGTCCGGGCCCGTGCCGCCGGGCCTGAGTTTCTCGGCGACCATCGACACCCGCTACAGCAGCAGCCCCACGCCGCTGAAGATGGCCGCGATGATCCTCGGTGTGGTGCTGACCGCCGTGGCACTGATCGCGCTGCATGTCCTTGACACCGCCGACGGCACCCGGCACCGCCGCTTCCTGCCGTCGCGATGGTGGTCGATCGGCGGTCTCGACGCCCTCGTCATCGGCGTGCTGGTGTGGTGGCAGTTCGTCGGGGCCAACACCTCCGACGACGGCTACATCCTGACCATGGCCCGGGTGTCTGAGCACGCCGGCTACATGGCCAACTACTACCGCTGGCTGGGCACCCCGGAGGCGCCGTTCGGCTGGTACTACGACCTGCTGGCCCTGTGGGCGCACATCAGCACCAACAGCGTCTGGATGCGGCTACCTACCCTGGCGATGGCATTGACCTGCTGGTGGGCGATCAGCCGCGAGGTAATCCCCCGGCTGGGCCATGCCGTGAAGACCAACCGCGCGGCGGCGTGGACGGCGGCGGGACTGTTTCTGGCGACCTGGTTGCCGCTCGACAACGGGCTACGCCCCGAGCCGATCATTGCCCTGGGCATCCTGCTCACGTGGTGCTCGGTGGAGCGCGCGGTGGCCACCAATCGGCTGCTGCCGGTGGCGATCGCCTGCATCATCGGCGCGCTGACCCTGTTCTCCGGGCCGACTGGCATCGCGTCGATCGGCGCCCTGCTGGTCGCGGTCGGGCCGCTGCGCACGATCGTGCACCGGCGATCCAGACAGTTCGGCGTGCTGCCGCTGCTGGCGCCCATTGTGGCCGCGGTGACCGTCACCGTGATCCTGATCTTCCGCGATCAGACGCTGGCCGGCGAGATGCAGGCGACCGCGCTCAAGCGGGCGCTTGGTCCCAGCCTGAGCTGGTTCGACGAGCACATCCGCTACGAGCGGTTGTTCATGGCCAGCCCCGATGGATCCGTCGCCCGGCGCTTCGCGGTGCTGGCGGTGCTGCTCGCGCTGGGCATCACCGTGGCAATGTCGTTGCGCAAGGGCCGAATTCCGGGTACCGCCGCCGGACCGAGCCGTCGCATCGTCGGCATCACGATCATCTCGTTCCTCGCAATGATGTTCACGCCGACGAAATGGACACACCACTTCGGGGTGTTCGCCGGTTTAGCGGGCTCGCTCGGTGCGCTGGCCGCGATAGCGGTAACGAGTGTGGCGATGCGCTCACGCCGCAACCGCACCGTGTTCGCCGCGACGGTGCTGTTCCTGGTGGCCTTGTCGTTCGCCAGCGTCAACGGCTGGTGGTATGTCTCCAATTTCGGTGTGCCATGGTCGAATTCATTCCCGGCATGGCACTATGCGTTTGCCACCGCGCTGCTCGGATTGACCGTACTGGTGCTACTGCTGTCGGCGTGGTTCCACTTCATGTCCCCGGGCGGGCCCTTCAGTGGTCCCCTGAAAACCCGCACCGGGACACGAATGGCCGGAATCATTCAGTCCCCGTTGGCAATTGCGGCGTGGGCCTTGGTGACGTTCGAAGTCGTCTCGCTGACGCTGGCGATGATCGGGCAGTACCCCGCCTGGTCGGTGGGCCGGTCCAACCTGGAGGCACTGACCGGCAAGTCCTGCGGGCTGGCCGAGGATGTCATGGTGGAGCAGGATCCCAATGCCGGCATGCTGTGGCCGGTGTCCGGTTCGGTGGGCGACGCGCTCGGTGCCGGGCTGTCGGAAGCCTTCACGCCCAACGGCATTCCCTCCGACGTCTCGGCCGACCCGGTAATGGAGCGTCCGGGCGATCGCAGCTTCATCAACGAAGACGGAAAGACAACCACCAGCGAGGCCGGCACCGAGGGCGGCACCAGCGCCGCACCGGGCGTCAACGGCTCGCGAGCCCAGCTGCCTTACAACCTCGATCCGGCGCACACTCCGGTGCTGGGCAGCTGGCGATCCGGCATCCAGGTCCCCGCGATGCTGCGCTCGGGCTGGTATCGATTGCCGCCGCGCGACAAGGCGAAACCGTTGCTGGTGGTGTCGGCAGCCGGCCGGTTCGACCCCCGCGAGGTGCAGGTGCAGTGGGCCACCGATGACGAGGCGGCCGCCGGAAAGCCGGGCGGGTCGTTCCAGTTCTTCGACGTCGGCGCGTCCCCGGCCTGGCGCAATCTGCGGCTGCCGTTGTCCTGGATTCCCGACACCGCCACCCAGATCCGCTTGGTCGCCAATGATGAAGACCTGGCACCGCAGCACTGGATCGCGGTCACGGCCCCGCGGATTCCAGAGCTGCACACGCTGCAGCAAGTGGTGGGTTCGGCGGACCCGGTGTTCCTGGACTGGCTGGTGGGTCTGGCGTTCCCGTGCCAGCGACCGTTCGGCCACGAAAACGGTGTCGACGAGACACCCAAGTGGCGCATCCTGCCGGACCGGTTCGGCGCCGAGGCCAACTCGCCGGTGATGGACAACAACGGCGGTGGGCCACTGGGTGTCACCGAGCTGCTGGTGAAAGCGACCACAATCTCGACCTATCTCAAGGACGATTGGTCGCGCGATTGGGGCTCGCTGCAACGGCTTACGCCTTACTACCCCAACGCCCAACCCGCCCGTCTCCAGTTGGGCACGGCCACGCGCAGCGGCCTGTGGGACCCGGCACCGCTGCGCCGCGGCTAGCTATTACAGTCCCGGCAGGCAGTTGATGAATGGGATGCACGGCGGCGACGGCGGCCGCGGCGGTGGAAAGCCTTCGATGATGGTGGAGTTCGTCACCGGGCTGTTCTGGTCGAAATACCAAGGGTGACAGGTATTCCTGTCCCAATCCGGCATGTTCTTCATGATCGGCGAACCCGGGCACCACTGGTAGGTGCAGCTGTTCGTCGGCGTGGGTACCGTGCCGCCGTCCTGGCAGACCATCGGTGCGGGCTGCGCGTGGCCGATTCCCGCGGCCAAACCCAGTCCGACGACGGCGAAGCCGCCGGACAGCACCGCACTAGCGAGGATTCGCTTCATACTGTGAGTGTTGTTCATGGCGCCACTGCACACGGCCGAAATTGCTACCGATCCCAAAGACTCACCGCTTCCCGGGCAGCGGCCCTTCGGCATATTGCTGGTCGGTAAGCCGGTGATACTGGTGGCAGACGTTCATGTCCCAGGTCAACGGCGGGTTCGAAGCAGGCATGTTCTGCCCGGGGCACCAGTAGGTCGGCCCATCGTCTAAGGCGAACGCACCCAAGCCCCAACCAGCCGCGGCGATGCCCCCCGAAACCAGCATCCCGGCGATGATCCGCATCCAGTTCCCAGAGGTGTTCATGGTCGGTTCCTTTGCGCTTTCGTCGCTGTCGGCCCGCGACGTTTGCTCGGTTTGGGATGCCGACAGTGGTAGTTTCACGCACACCACTTGCTGGGACTTTGCGAGATTCTTGCGAAATTCATGCGTCCAATTCTCAGTCGGAGAGGCATTGTTGCCCGTCATTGGTAAGCGTAGGCTTACGGTTCGTGATGGCTTACCAATCCGAAGGTGACGCGTGGCTGGCGCTGGCGGACCGGACGCGGCGGGCCATCATGGAGCGGCTTGCGCATGGTCCGATGGCCGTCGGTGAACTGGCCCGGGATCTACCCGTCAGCAGGCCGGCCGTTTCACAGCACCTCAAGGTGCTCAAGTGCGCGGGGCTGGTGCGCGACCACGCGGCCGGGACCCGGCGGGTCTATCAACTCGACCCGGCCGGCCTCAAGGCGTTACGCGCCGAGCTGGACCGGTTCTGGACGCGGGCCCTGGGCAACTACGCAGCCAAGTTCAACGAGATCGAAGGAGACGCGTCATGACGCAGCCGGGAATCCCGGAGATTCAGCATCAGGTGATCGTCAACGCCACGATCGCGCGCGCGTTCGCCGTCTTCACCGAGCAGTTCGGCGACTTCAAGCCGCGCGAACACAACCTGCTGGCGGTCCCGATCGCCGAGACCGTGTTCGAAACGCATGCGGGAGGCCACATTTACGACCGCGGCACCGACGGCAGCGAGTGCCGATGGGCGCGGGTGCTGGTTTACGACCCCCCACACCGATTGGTGTTCAGCTGGGACATCAGCCCGGCCTGGCAAGTAGAACCCGACCCCTCGCGGACCAGCGAGGTCGAGGTGCGCTTCACCGTGGAGTCCGAAGAGCGCACGCGCGTCGAGCTCGAACACCGCCACCTGGAGCGGCACGGCCCAGGTTGGCGCTCAGTTGCCGACGGAGTCGACGGCGACGCCGGATGGCCGCTGTATCTGCACCACTACGTCGGCCTCGTCACCGCCGGAGCAGGGCAGTGATTGCGGAGGAGTCCACGATGAGCATGGCCCGCGCCGAGCGGGCCGACCTCGCGGATTTTCTGTCTACCGTTGCGCCACAGGACTGGCAGACGCCCAGCCTCTGTTCTGAGTGGACCGTCAAAGATGTTGTCGCACATGTGATCAGCTACGAAGAGCTCGGCACGCTGGGCCTACTTAAGCGTTTCGCCAAGGGCTGGGTGGTACGAGCGAACCGGGTGGGCGTCGACGAGTTCGCGACGCTGAGCCCACAACAGCTGCTGGCATTTCTGCGCAACCACCTCCAGCCACGCGGATTGACAGCGGGTTTCGGCGGCATGATCGCCCTTGTCGACGGAACGATCCATCACCAGGACATCCGCCGCTCGCTGGGTCGGCCGCGCAGCATTCCCGTCGAGCGGCTCGAGCGGGTGCTGGGCGCGGTGCCCGGCAACCCACGGCTGGGCGCCGGCCGCCGGATCCGGGGACTGCAACTGCGCGCCACCGATGTCGACTGGGTACACGGTCGCGGGCCCGAGGTGACGGGTCCGGGCGAAGCTCTGCTGATGGCGATGACCGGCCACCGCGCAGCGCTGACAGAACTCAGCGGCCCCGGTCGCGATACCCTGACCACACGAATTCCCGAATAGCATTCAGCCCGAACGTATTTCGACGGTGAACTCGCGGCCGCCAATTCGGATGTGATCACCGTCGGCGAGACTGGCACTGCCGCGAATGCGATTGCCCTGTACCTCGACACCGTTGGTGGAGCGTAGATCGGTGATCACGAACCCGGTGCCGCCGTCGGTGATCGCGGCGTGGTAGCGGCTGACGTCGTTGTCGTCGAGCACGATGTCGTTGTCGGGGAAACGCCCGATCCGGGTGGTGGCGTCGTTGAGCCGGTACTGCCGACCGGCTTTGTCGCGCAACAACACAACGGCGGACGCGCGGATCGCAACGGCCGCATCGTCGGGCGCGTCGACGCTGACTTTCAGCGTGGTCACGGCTGCCCGGGTGGTAGCCGGTGGTTCCTGACGCAGGATCCGCTCATGTAACTCGGTGACCGTGGGCCCCGGATCGATGCCGAGCCCGTCGGCCAGGGCGGTCTTGAGTCGCCGATACGCACCGAGAGCGTCGGACTGGCGCTCGGTCACGTAGTAGGCGGTCATCAGCTGCGCCCAAAGTCGTTCCCGGTAAGGATGTTCGGCGGTAAGCGCCTCGAGTTCACCGATGACGGCTTCCGCGCGCCCGCAGGCGATCTCCGCCTCGGCGCGCGCAGTGTGGACCGCGGCCTTGTCTTCGGTCAACGCGGTGGCGAACGCATCGACAAAGGCGAAGTCGCGCAGATCGTCGAGGACCGGCCCGCGCCATTCGCGCAACGCGGCGGACAGGTGGCTGCTGGCCTCCTCGAAGCGTCCCACCGCGGCAGCCTGCGCGCCCGCGGCCTTCTCGGCGCCGAAACGGCCGATGTCGCAGTCGGCGTCTGCGGCGCTGAGTTGATAGCCGGGCGGGACGCTGGCCAGCACCTGGTTGGATTCGGCCGCCGCGGTGCGCAGCAACCGCCGCAAGTTGGACACGTGGGACTGGATGCTGATCCGCGCGGCGGGCACCGGATCCTCGTCCCAGACCGCGCTGATCAACGAGTCGACGGATACCGGCCGGTTGCGGTTGATCAGCAGCATCGCGAACACGGCTCGCTGCTTCGGGGCGCCCAAGGACATCCTGGTGCCGTTGGCTGTCAGCAGCAACGGCCCCAGCACGCCGAACCCGAGACCTGAGTCCGTCATCGCATTGAATGGTTTCAGACCTGACCGCAGAAATGTATGAAACTTCGAAGGTGTCCGGCAGGTCTGCGCGCGCTCACCCGCCCGTTGCGCGGCCCCGCGTGCTCACCCGACAAAGCACCGTCGCTTACCATCGGACCCCGTGCCCCAAGACGGTAATGAGCGATCGCAGCGGATCCTCCGCTTGGTCGCCGTCGTCGCCGGGCTTGCGGGCCTGCTGTTGTGCCTCACCGTTCCGTTGCTCCCGGTCAAGCAGACCACCGCGACCATCGCCTGGCCGCAGGGCACGGTGAACGGGCACGTCACCCAGATCACCGCGCCCCTGGTGTCCGGGGCACCGCGCGCGCTCGACATCTCCGTCCCCTGCCCCGCGATAGCCACCCTGCCGCCCCGCGGCGGATTGGTGGTCTCGACCCTGCCGATCGGCGGCGTGGACTCGGGCAAGAACGGGTTGTTCGTTCGTGCCGACAAGGATGTGGTCGTCGTCGCCTTCCGGGACACGGTCGCCGCGGTGGCCAAGCGCTCGGCCATCGCCGCCGGCGCCTGCAGCGTGCTGCACGTCTGGGCCGACGCGGGCGCCGCGGGTGCCGATTTCGTCGGCCTGCCGGGCGCCGCCGGGGTGCTGCCCGCCGAGAAGAAGCCCCAGGTCGGGGGCATCTTCACCGATCTGAAAGTGGCCGCGGACCCGGGGTTGTCGGCCCGGGTCGACATCGACACCCGGTTCATCACGACGCCGACAGCGCTCAAGAAGCTGGTGATGGCGGCGGGTGCGCTGGCGGTGCTGATCGCCATCCTCGCGCTGGCCGTGCTGGATCGCCACAGCCGCGGCGGGACGCTGGTCAACTGGCGATCCCCGATCGCCTGGCTGTCGCGCTACCGTCCGTGCGAGCAGCGGGCCACGTGGTGGCGGATCGGCTGGGCCAACTGGCTGACCGATGCGGGTGTGATCGCGACGCTGCTGGTCTGGCATGTCATCGGCGCCACCTCGTCCGACGACGGCTACAACCTGACCATCGCGCGGGTAGCGCCGAAAGCCGGGTATGTGGCGAACTACTACCGCTACTTCGGGACCACCGATGCGCCGTTCGACTGGTATCTCTCGGCGCTCGCCAAGCTGGCCTCGGTCAGCACCGCGGGCGTGTGGATGCGGCTACCGGCCACGCTGGCCGGGATCGCCTGCTGGCTGATCATCAGCCGCTGGGTGCTACGCCGGCTCGGACCCGGCAAGGGCGGCCTGGGATCCAACACGGTGGCGGTGCTGACCGGTGGCGTGGTTTTCCTGGCGGCGTGGCTGCCGTTCAACAACGGCCTGCGCCCCGAGCCGCTGATCGCCCTCGGCGTGATCGTCACCTGGATGCTCGTCGAGCGCGCGATCGCGTTGCAGCGGCTGGCTCCGGCCGCGGTCGCGATCGCGGTGGCGATGCTGACCGTGACGCTGGCGCCGCAGGGGTTGATTGCCGTCGCCGCCCTGCTGACCGGGGCGCGCGCGATCGCGTCGATCGTCCGGCGCCGCCGGGCCACCGACGGGTCGGTCGCGCCGCTGGCCGTGCTAGCCGCGTCGCTGTCGCTGATCCTGGTGGTGGTGTTCCGCAGCCAGACGCTGGCGACGGTCGCCGAGTCGGCTCGCATCAAATACAAGGTCGGGCCGACGATCGCGTGGTACCAGGATTGGCTGCGCTACTACTTCCTCACGGTTGAGTCGAACCCCGACGGATCGATGGCGCGGCGCTTCGCGGTGCTGGTGCTGTTTCTGTGCCTGTTCGGGATGCTGGTGGTGATGCTGCGCCGCGGCCGGGTGCAGGGGCTGGCCAGCGGTCCGGCCTGGCGGCTGATCGGCACCACCGCGCTCGGCCTGCTGCTGCTGACGTTCACGCCGACGAAGTGGGCCGTGCAGTTCGGGGCGTTCGCCAGCCTGGCCGGCGCGCTCGGCGCGGTCACCGCGTTCGCGTTCGCCCGCATCGGCCTGCACAGTCGCCGCAATCTGACGCTTTACGTGACCGCGCTGCTGTTCGTGCTGGCGTGGGCGACCTCGGGCATCAACGGCTGGTTCTACGTCGGCAACTACGGAGTGCCGTGGTTCGACATCCAGCCCGTCGTCGCGAGCCACCCGGTGACGTCGATGTTTTTGGCGCTGTCGATAGCGACCGGGCTGCTGGGTGCTTGGCAGCACTTCCGGATGGACTACGCCGGACACACCGAGATCAAGGAGAACCGGCGCAACCGCGTGCTGGCGTCCACCCCGCTGCTGGTGGTCGCGACGATCATGGTGCTGGGCGAAGTCGGCTCGCTGGCCAAGGGGGCAGTGTTCCGGTACCCGCTCTACACCACCGGCAAGGCGAACCTCGCGGCTATCACGTCCGAACTGTCGCCCACCAGCTGCGCGATGGCCGACGACGTGCTAACCGAACCTGATCCCAATGTCGGCCTGCTGCAGCCAGTTCCGGGCCAGAAGTTCGGCCCCGGCGGCCCGCTCGGCGGTGCTAACCCGGTCGGGTTCAAACCGGACGGGGTGGGCGATGACTTGAGGTCGTACCCGGTGGTGACCAAACCAGGGGTGGTGAATTCCGACGCGTCGCCCAACAAGCCCAACGCCGCGATGAGTGACTCCGCGGGCACCGCCGGCGGGAAAGGCCCGGTCGGGGTGAACGGGTCGAACGTGGCACTACCGTTCGGCCTCGACCCGGCCCGCACGCCGGTGATGGGCAGCTACGGCGAGAATTCGCTGGCGGCCACCGCCACCTCTTCCTGGTACCAATTGCCTGCGCGCACACCGGACCGCCCGCTGGTAGTGGTCTCCGCGGCGGGAGCCATCTGGTCGTACAAGGAGGACGGCACCTTCACCTACGGGCAGTCGCTGAAACTGCAGTGGGGTGTCGCCCGCCCCGATGGGACCACTGCGCCACTCACCGAGGTGCAGCCCATAGACATCGGGCCGGAGCCGGCCTGGCGCAATCTGCGGTTCCCGCTGAGCTGGGCGCCGCCGGAGGCAAACGTGGCACGCATAGTCGCCTACGACCCGAACCTGAGTGAGGATCAGTGGTTCGCATTCACACCGCCGCGGGTCCCGGTGCTGCAAACCCTGCAGCAGTTGATCGGTTCGCAGAACCCGGTGCTGATGGACATCGCGACTGCCGCGAACTTCCCATGCCAGCGGCCGTTCTCCGAACATCTTGGCGTGGCCGAGCTTCCCGGCTACCGCATCCTGCCCGATCACAAGCAGACGGCGGCGTCGTCGAACGGGTGGCAGGCGGGCGAGGCCGGCGGTCCGTTCCTGTTCGCGCAGACGTTGTTGCGGACCTCGACGGTCTCGACGTACCTGCGCGGCGACTGGTATCGCGATTGGGGATCGGTCGAGCAGTACTTCCCACTGGTGCCGAGTGATCAGGCGCCGAACGCCGCCGTCGAACAGGGTGTGATGACCGTGAACGGCTGGAGCCGGCAAGGACCGATTCGGGCACTACCGTGAGCGTCATCGACCACGAAGAAAAGTCAGCCACCGGCGGGCGCCGTACCCGCGACGACGTCCGGCTCACCCGGTGGGTCGCCACGATCGCCGGGCTTGTCGGCTTTGTGTTGTCTGTCGCGACACCCCTGTTGCCGGTGGTGCAGACAACCGCGATGCTGAACTGGCCTCAGAACGGCCAATTGAATAACGTTACGGCGCCGCTTATTTCACTGAGCCCAGTCGACGTGACGGCCAGCGTGCCATGTGCTGTGGTCCGCGACCTGCCGGCCGACGGCGGTGTGGTGCTGAGCACCGCACCCAAGAAGGGCAAGGACGCCGCCCTCAATGCGTTGTTCGTCGTCGTCAACGGCAAGCGCGTCGACGTCACCGACCGCAACGTCGTGATCGCCAGCGCGTCACGCGAGCAGGCAGAGTCGCCGCAGTGCCAGCGCATCGAGATAACCTCCACGCACGCCGGCACTTTCGCTACCTTCGTCGGTTTGACCGATCCGGCGGGTAAGCCGCAGTCCGGCGGCTTCGCCGATCCCAACCTGCGGCCGCAGATCGTCGGGGTGTTTACCGATCTGACCGGTCCCGCGCCACCCGGGCTCAAGTTCTCGGCGACCATCGACACGCGATTCTCCACCACCCCAACGACACTCAAGCTGCTGGCGATGATCGGCGCCATCCTGTCCACCATCGTCTCGCTGGTCGCGCTGTGGCGGCTGGACCAGCTGGACGGTCGCAGGATGCACCGCCTGATCCCGACTCGCTGGAAAAAGTTCACCTTCGCCGACGCCACGGTGATTTTCGGGTTCGTGCTGTGGCATGTGATCGGGGCGAACTCCTCTGACGACGGTTACATCCTGGGCATGGCCCGGGTCGCCGACCACGCCGGCTACATGTCCAACTACTTCCGTTGGTTCGGCAGCCCGGAGGACCCCTTCGGTTGGTACTACAACCTGCTGGCGGTGATGACCCACGTCAGCGACGACAGTCTGTGGATACGACTGCCCGACCTGATCGCCGGGCTGGTGTGCTGGCTGCTGCTGTCGCGTGAGGTGCTGCCGCGGTTGGGGCCCGCCGTAACGTCGAGTAAGGCAGCGAACTGGGCGGCGGGCATGGTCCTGCTGACCGCGTGGATGCCGTTCGACAACGGTCTGCGCCCCGAACCCATCATCGCGCTGGGTTCGTTGCTCACTTGGGTCCTGATCGAACGCACGATGTGCGCCTCACGGCTGACCCCGGCTGCCCTGGCGGTGGTGACCGCGGCATTCACCTTGGGTGTACAGCCGACGGGGCTGATCGCGGTGGCCGCGCTGGTTGCCGGTGGTCGTCCGATCCTGCGAATACTGGTGCGCCGCCATCGCCTGGTCGGGACCTGGCCGCTGGTGGCCCCGATGCTGGCCGCCGGTTTCGTCATCCTCACCGTGGTGTTTGCCGACCAGACGTTGTCAACGGTGTTGGAAGCCACCAGGATTCGCACCGCGATCGGGCCCAGCCAGGCGTGGTACACCGAGAACCTGCGTTACTACTACCTGATCCTGCCCACCGTCGACGGGTCGCTGTCGCGCCGATTCGGCTTTTTGCTGACCGCGCTGTGCTTGTTCACCGCGGTGTTCATCATGTTGCGGCGCAAGCGCGTTCCGGGAGTGGCTCGCGGGCCGGCATGGCGACTGATGGGTGTCATCTTCGGCACCATGTTCTTCCTGATGTTCACCCCGACCAAGTGGGTGCACCATTTCGGGCTGTTCGCCGCGGTGGGCGCGGCGATGGCCGCGCTGACGACCGTGCTGGTGTCGCCCAAGGTGCTGCGTTGGTCGCGCAACCGGATGGCGTTCCTGGCGGCGCTGTTGTTCGTGTTGGCGCTGTGCTTCGCCACCACCAACGGTTGGTGGTACGTCTCGAGCTATGGCGTGCCGTTCAACAGCTCCATGCCGAAAATCGGCGGAATCACAATCAGCGGAATCTTTTTCGCACTGTTCGTGATTGTCGCCGTATACGCGGCCTGGTTGCACTTCGTGGACACCAGCCATGGCGAGGGCCGGCTGGCGCGCGCTCTGACAGCGGCTCCGATACCGCTCGCGGCCGGTTTCATGGCGCTGGTGTTCGTGGCGTCGATGGTGGCCGGCATCGTGCGCCAGTACCCCACCTACTCGAATGCCTGGGACAACCTGCGCGAATTCAGCGGCGGCTGCGGTCTGGCCGACGACGTGCTCGTCGAGCCCGACAGCAATGCCGGCTTCATGACGCCCTTTCCGGGTGATTACGGTCCGCTGGGCGCGCTGGGCGGTGTCAATCCGACAGGCTTCACCCCCAACGGAGTACCGGAACGCACACTGGCCGAAGCGGTTCGGGAGACCGCGGTGCCGCAGCCCGGAACGGACTACGACTGGTACGGGCCGACCAAACTGAAGGCGCCGGGCATCAACGGATCGACGGTCCCGCTGCCGTACGGCCTGGACCCCGCTCGGGTTCCGATGGCGGGCAGCTACACCAGCGGCGCGCAGCAGCAGAGCAGGCTGGCGTCGGCGTGGTACCAGCTACCGAAGGCCGACGCCGGACATCCCCTGGTGGTGGTGACCGCCGCGGGCGCGATCGCCGGCAACAGCATCCTGCACCACCACACCAACGGGCAGACGGTTGTCCTGGAATACGCCCGGCCCGGCCCCGGCGGCGAACTGGTGCCGGCCGGTCGCCTGGTGCCCTACGACTTGTACGGGGAGCAGCCGAAGGTCTGGCGCAACCTGCGCTTCGCCCGGTCCGAAATGCCGGCGGACAGCGTCGCCGTACGAGTGGTGGCCGACGACCTGTCGCTGACCCCCGAGGACTGGACCGCGGTGACCCCGCCCCGGGTACCGGAGCTGCGCTCGTTGCAGGAATACGTCGGCTCGACGCAGCCGGTGCTGATGGACTGGGCGGTCGGACTCGCGTTCCCGTGCCAGCAGCCGATGCTGCACGCCAACGGTGTCGCCGAGATCCCGAAGTTCCGCATCACCCCGGACTACACGGCGAAGAAGCAGGACACCGACACCTGGCAGGACGGCGTCAACGGCGGCCTGCTGGGCATCACCGACTTACTGCTGCGGGCGCACGTGATGTCGACTTACCTGTCGCACGACTGGGGCCGCGACTGGGGATCGCTGCGCGAGTTCGAGACCATCGCCGACGCCCAGCCCGCACAACTCGACCTGGGCGCCGCGACCCGCACCGGCTGGTGGTCGCCCGGCCAGATCCGGATCAAGCCGTAATAACCGCGGCGAAAACACTTGCATTGCATAAGTTTTGCAATTTAATCGGCCGCAATTTGGCACCGGTAAAATAGCCGCAACAATTGACGCTTGAGTAATTCTTTCTAATTGGTTTAATTCCGGCGAATAAAGGTCAATATCTATTCCGCTGTGAAGCAGCAAACACGGGGGAAAGGGTGGCCGATGCAAACATGGAAGGGCCTAGCCGCATGCGGGGCGGCATTTACCGCAGCGATGGCCCCGGTGGCGACCGCGGGGATCGCTATAGCCGGGGCCGAAGCCGGGACGATTGTCGTGTTGGACAGCAAGCTCAGGCGTTGCGATTTCAGCCTGATAAGCACCGTGCCCATGGTGCCGCGGTCCGCCCTGGGCACCGGTGAAGTGATCATTCATTCCACCGGGGGGAAAGCGAGCGCGGAGGTGCATCTGTCGGATGCACCCGAGCCGGGAACCCACTTCGACGTCGGCCTGATTCAGGAACCTCGGCCCGCGGCGGGCGGCTGTGGCCCGGGAAGTACGGGCACCGCCTATTCCGGCCTTGACACCGACGGGGCCGGCGGCGGAATGACGACGGTGTCGGACACCATTCGGCAGGGCACGACTGGGGTCTGGGTGATTATCTCGCGGCCGAATCCGAATTCCCAGAACCCGGCCGAGTTCTACACCTCGGAGTTCGTCGCACCGGTATAACGTCGCGGCATGAGCGACTACGACGTAGAGGCCGTGGACCGGCTGCCTTTCTCCACTGAAGAAAAGTCGCAGCGCTACCGGACGGACAGCTACCACGGTGCCGCCGGCCTCAACTGGTACCTGACCGACCCCACGCTGCAGTTCACCATGGCCTATTACCTGCGGCCCGATGAATTGGCGGTCCTAGAACCCCATTTGACGAGCATCGGTGCGCTGATGGGCGGTCCGGTCACACGCTGGGCCGACGAGACGGACCGCAACCCGCCGCGGCTTCAGCGCTACGACCGGTGGGGACACGATGTCAGTCACGTCGTGATGCCGGACTCGTTCGCGCAGTCCAAGCGCGCGGTGCTAGCGGCTCAGCAGGCGCTGCGCACCGATGCGCGCGTGGCCAAAGTGAGCTCGGGGCTGGCGCTGTTCGCGTCCAACTATCTGCTCAATCAAGCCGACATCGGGATGGGCTGCGCACTGGGCACCGGCGGCAGCATGGTCCAGTCTCTGGTCGCCGCGTACGCACCGGCCGACGTCGCCGAGTATGTGCTGGCCAAGTTCTCCTCCGGCGAATGGGCGGGCGAGACGGCGCAGTTGCTGACCGAGCGCACCGGCGGCTCCGATCTCGGGGCACTGGAGACGACTGCCACCCGTAGCGGAGACGATGGCAGGTGGCTAATCAATGGCTTCAAGTGGTTCGCCTCCAACTGCGCCGGGGAGGCCTTCGTGGTGATGGCCAAACCCGAGGGTGCGCCCGACTCGACCCGCGGCATCGCTAACTTCCTGGTGCTGCGCACCCGCCGCGACGGTTCGCGCAACGGCGTGCGGGTGCGGCAATTGAAGGACAAGCTCGGCACCCGCTCGGTGGCCTCCGGCGAGGTCGAGTTCGTCGACGCCGAGGCGTTTCTATTGTCCGAGAAGCCGACCGGTGACACGGGCCCGTCCGATGGCAAGGGCCTGGGTCGGATGATGGAGTTGACCAACGCCGCGCGCCTCGGGATCGCGTTGTTCGGGTTGGGCAACGCGCGCCGCGCCCTGGTCGAGTCGCTGTGCTACGCGCGGCAGCGCCACGCGTTCGGCGGTGCGCTCATCGACAAGCCGCTGATGCGGCGCAAGCTGGCGGAACTGATCGTCGACGTCGAAGCCGCGCAGGCAATGGTTTTCGACGGAACCGGAGCCGCCAACCATCGCCAGCCGCGCAGCATGCGGCAGCGCATCGCGGTGCCGGTAACCAAGCTCAAAGTGTGCCGGCTGGGGATCACCGCGGCCTCGGATGCGATCGAGATTCACGGTGGCAATGGCTATATCGAAACTTGGCCGGTGGCAAGGCTTTTGCGCGATGCACAAGTGAACACGATCTGGGAGGGCCCGGACAACATCCTGTGCCTCGACGTGCGCCGCGGTATCGAACAGAACCAGGCGCACGAGACGTTATTGGCGCGTCTGCACGACGCGGTGTCGGTCTCCGACGACGACGAAACCACTCCCCTGGTGGCCCGCCGCATCGAGGATCTCGACGCGGCGATCACGGCCTGGACCAAACTCGACAGCACCGTCGCCGAGGCGCGGCTGTTCCCGCTGGCCCAATTCATGGGCGACGTTTACGCGGGCGCGCTGCTGATCGAACAGGCCGCCTGGGAGCGCGACACCCGCGGCGGCGAACGCAAGGCACTGGTCGCCGCGTTGTACGCGCAGCGCTACCTCGCCGATCGCGGACCGTTGCGCGGTATCGACGCCGATTCCGAGATGGCGCTGGACCGGTTCGAGGAACTGCTAGACGGGACGCTGCGGTTATGAGGAAACTCGGCGCCGTTTTCGTAATTGTGCTGTCGCTCTTAGCTTTTGCACCAGTCGGAGTCGCCGGTGCGGCACCGATCGTGGAACAGGACGTCGTCGCCAGCCTCAACATCGCTGACCCCGATGCCCCGGTGGGTGTGGCGTTCGGCCGACATGCCGCCATCTATCGGCTGGCGCGCGATGACCCGAATTTCGCCCCATGGCTTGCGCTCTTGCAACGCAGCCTGAAGGACGGAACTCCTGTCCGCTTCTCCTATGACGTGGTTGGCCCGCGACTGACCATGGTGGAGTCGGCCCAGTAGCGGGCTCGGACTACAACACCCATGGTCCCACGCGGCTTCGGCCAAGCACTCCCACCGAATTCGCCTTACAGTGCTTTACAAGCCGCCAACGGGGTCTAGGAAAGGCAACGACATGGCCGAGGAGCTGACGCCACATTTCGAGGACGTGCAGGCGCACTACGACTTATCCGACGACTTCTTCCGCCTTTTCCTCGACCGCACCCAGATGTATACCTGCGCCTATTGGCTTGGCGGCGAGGACATGACACTGGAAGAGGCGCAGATCGCCAAGATCGACCTCTCGCTGAGCAAGCTGGACTTGCAGCCAGGCATGACGCTGCTCGACCTCGGTTGCGGCTGGGGCGCCGCCATGATGCGGGCCATCGAGAAATACGACGTCAATGTCGTCGGCATCACGCTGTCCAAGAACCAGGTTGCCCACGTCGAGCAGCTGTTCGCGGAGTCGGATAGCCCGCGTTCCAAGCGGGTGCTGCTCGAGGGCTGGGAGCGGTTCCACGACCCGGTGGACCGGATCGTGGCGATCGGCCCGCTCGAACATGTCGGCTAAGACCGCTACGCCGCCTTCTTCGAGAGGACGTATGAGCTGTTGCCGGCCGGTGGCACGTTCTTGCTGCACACGATCACGAAGCTCTCGGAAAAGGAAATCATCGAGTCCGGACTGCCGCTAACGCTGAAGATCGTCGAATTTGGCGACTTCATGCAGACCGAAATCTTCCCCGGTGGCGCCCTGCCGACCATCCAGATGGTGAAGGACTTCTCGGCGAAGGCCGGCTTCAGGCTGAAGCGTCGCCAGTCGCTGCAGCGGCATTACGCGAGAACCCTGGACGTCTGGGCCGCGGGCCTAGAGGCGCACAAGACTGAGGCCATCGCGATTCAGTCCGAAGAGGTCTACGAGCGGTACATGAAGTACCTCACCGGCTGCACTGATCTCTTCCGCAAGGGCTACATCGACCTCAATCAATTCACCTTGCGGAAGTAGCCGACAACAAACGGTTAGACCGGGATCAGCCCGTGCTTACGCGCGGTGCGGAACCACAACTGCTTGTCGCGCAGCAGGTGCATGGACTTGCGGATCAGCAGCCGGGTCTGGTGTGGGTCGACGACCGAGTCGATGAACCCGCGTTCGGCCGCGGTCCAAGGGATCGCCATGTTCTCGTTGTAGCCCTCGATGAAGTCCTTCTTGATCTGCTGCGCCTCGGGCGTGGTCGGATCCGGGAAGCGTTTCATCAGCAGCTGCGCGGCTCCCTCCGCGCCGATCACCGCGATGCGCGCGGTGGGCCAGGCGTAGTTGAAGTCGGCGGTCAGCTGCCGGGATCCCATCACGGCGTAGGCGCCGCCGTAGGACTTGCGGATGGTGATCGTCACCTTGGGCACGTCGGCTTCCACGACGGAGTACAGGAAGCGGCCGCCGCGCTTGATGATGCCGTTCTTCTCCTGCTCGGCACCCGGCAGGAATCCCGGCGTATCCACCACGAACACCAGCGGGATCTCGAACGAGTCGCAGAAGCGGATGAACCGCGCGGCCTTGTCGGAGGCTTCGTTGTCGATCGACCCGGCCAAGAACATGGGCTGGTTGGCGATCACGCCGACCGGACGCCCGTCGACGCGGGCATACCCGGTGATGATGGCCGGCCCGTGCTGCGCGGCGACGTCGAGGAAGTCGCCGTCGTCGAAGATCCGCAGCAGGATCTCGTGCATGTCGTAGGCCGCATTGTCGGAGTCCGGCACGATCGTGTCGAGCTCCAGGTCGCTCGGCGTGATCTCGGGCTCCAACCCGGGATTGATGATCGGGGGCTGGTCGAAGCAGTTGGACGGCAGGAACGACAGGAAGTCGCGCACGTACTGGAACCCCTCGGCCTCGGAGTCCACCACCTGGTGGATGTTGCCGTAGCGGGCCTGCACGTCGGAGCCGCCGAGCTCGTCGAGGGTCACTTCTTCGCCGGTGACTTCCCGGATCACGTCCGGCCCGGTGACGAAGAAGTAGCCCTGGTCGCGCACCGAGACCAGCAGATCGTCCTGGATCGGCGAATAGACCGCTCCCCCAGCACATTTGCCGAAGATGAGGGAGATCTGCGGCACCAGACCGGACAGCGCCTCGTGCCGACGGCCCAGCTCGGCGTACCAAGCCAGCGAGGTGACCGCGTCCTGAATCCGGGCGCCACCGGAGTCCTGGATGCCGACGATCGGGCACCCGACCATCGCGCACCACTCCATCAGCCGGGCCACCTTGCGGCCGAACATCTCGCCGACGGTGCCCTGGAAAACGGTCTGGTCGTGGGAGAACACGCCGACCGGCCGGCCGTCGATCAGGCCGTGGCCGGTGATGCAGCCGTCACCGTAGAGCGCATTCGGGTCGTTCGGCGTCTTGGCCAGCGCCCCGACCTCGAAGAAGGTGCCCGGATCCAGCAGTGCATGGACGCGGGAGCGCGCACTCGGGATGCCCTTCTTGTCGCGCTTGGCGGCGGCCTTCTCGCCGCCGGGCTCCTTGGCCAATTCGAGACGAGCTTTGAGATCGACCAGCTTCTCGGCTGTGGTGTGGGGAGAGGGAGCCGGCCCGGGCGCTACATCCGTCACTACTTGCCTACCTCACTTGTCTGACTGGTTTGCGCCTCCACCTTATTCAGCACCTCAGCCAGGTGAGCACCGACCTTGCCGATGATGGGTTCGTCGATGGCCTGGATGTGCTCGCCACCGATCGGCACCACCTCGAGGTCGGCCACATACTCGCCCCAACCGCCGTCCGGCTTACGCACGGCGTATCGCGGCTCGAACTCGATGACGTCATCGTGGTAGCGATCGGCCATGTAGAGGGTCACGTGGCCGTCGTAAGGCTCGATCTCGACGGTTTCGAGCGCCCGGTTGTCCAGATAGGACGTCCGTTGGTGCTCGACGATGCCACCCGGAACCTGCACGCCGCTTTGCTGGACGATATCCAACACGAACTTGACCTGCCCCTCGTCGTCGAGCTCTTCGAGCTGCTCGTAGGGGATCCCGGGAATCTCGACGTTGAAGGTTCGCTCGGCGAACTTCGCGTAACGGTCCCAGCGCTTGCGGGTTTCCTCCTTGGTCTGCGGGATCTCCTCGCCGGCGCGCACCGTGTCGATCATCCCGACAAAACGCACGTCGGCGCCGGCCTGCTTCAACCCGATCGCGCACGCGTAGGCCAGCGCACCGCCAAGCGACCACCCGGCCAGGATGAACGGCTTTCCCTCGTTCATTTCCAACAGCTTGGGCACATACTGGGCAGCCCGCTCCTGAACAGTGCCCTCCACCCGCTCGAACCCGTACATCGGAGTGTCCGCCGGCAACCGGTTGAGCAGCGGCTCGTACACCACGGTCGAGCCACCGGCGGGGTGGAACACGAACACCGGCACCTTGGAGTCGTCGTCGGGACGGGCGCGCAGGGTGCGGACGAAGCCGTCGATCTGGCCGGCCTCGAAGTAGGCGCGCACCTTCTCTGCCAACGCTTCGATGGTCTGCGAGGTCAGCACATCCTCGGCGCTGATCGGCCCCTCCGCGCGCTCGGCCAGTCGTTGCGCCATCCTGGCGGCGGTGGCGTCGTCGAGCTTGGGCAACGGGTTGAAGATGCCGCCCGGGGACTTACCCGTAACGATCGCCCAGGTGGCGAAGGTGACCCGCTCGGCGGCATCGCGCGGCGGGACGTCGGAGTTCAGCGCCTTGGCGACAGTCTCCTGACTGAGCGCCTCGGCCGCCCCAGCCAGATTCGGCTTGGCGCCGTTGGTCGAAGGGCCGGACGGATCCGTCGGCGGCGGCGGGATCGGTGCGTCCGAGGCATCCGGCCCAGGCGTCGGTGCAGCACCGCTGAGTAACTGGGCCTGCTCCTTGGCGATCTCGTCGGCCGTCAGGGTCTTCTGGTGCTCGTGCAGCTCCTGGACCTCGTCGCGGTGCTCGATCGCATACTCGATCAGCTGCTCGACGGCGTAGAGATTGGCGTCGCGCACCGCCGTCAACTGAATGGGCGGCAGGTCGAAGTCGTACTCGACGCGGTTCTTGATCCGCACCGCCATCAGCGAGTCCAGGCCCAGCTCGATCAGCGGCACTTCCCAGGGCAGGTCCTCGGGTTCGTAACCCATGGCCGCCGAGACGATGGTGCCGAGCCGAACCGCGATAGTCTCGCCGGAATCCGGCGACCATCTGCCTATGTCGCTCGATAAGTAGCGGTTGGTCAGGCTGTCCGTCAGCGTTTCGGCGTCGTCATCCTCGGCGAGACCCTCTGCAACGGGCGCGGCGGTCGTGTCGGCGACGGAAGTCCCCGCTGTGAGCGCGGTGCCGGCACCGACCGCGGTCGGCAGCACCGAAGGCGCATCACCCCGGGCGACCAGCGCGTCGTAGACCAGAGTGAACGACTCGTCGATGCGGGCGTGCACCTGAACCGACGCGCCACCGGGGTGCCGCGTCAACGTCGTCACCAACCGGGCACCCGGGCCGGGCACCGCACGCTGCTCCGAGGCGGTCAGCTTCGCGTCCGGCAGCACCGCCGTCGCAGCGGATCGCACCAGCGCGGCGAGGTCGGCAATGTCGCGCGGCGCGTACTCCCACACGTGCCGGCCGTCCGGCAGCGCGACGTGGTTGCCCGGCATCATTACCGAGCCGTCGCCGGCGAAGTGCGCGTCCAGCCAGTGCTCTTTGCGCTTGAACCGGGTCGGCGGAATGTTGGCGTAGTCCTGCGGCTCTTTAGCGCGGCTGAACATCGTCCGGATGTCCAGGTCGTGGCCGAACACGTAGAGCTGCGCCAGAGTCGTCGTGATCGACTCGACCTCATCCTGCTTGCGGGCCAGCGTCGGGATCAGCTGGGCGTCATGCAGGCCGGCGTCCGCGGTGGTCAGGCCCACCTGCATCAGCGCCACCGGATTAGGGGCGAGCTCCAGGAACGTGGTGTGCCCGCTGTCTACGGCGTTGCGGATCCCGTGGGTGAAGTACACGCTGTGGCGCAGGCCCTTTTTCCAGTAGTCCACGTCGTGGATCGGCTCGCTGCCCGGCTTGATGTAGCTGCCCTCGTGCACCGTCGAGAAGATGCCTGCGGTGGGGCTCAGCGGCTTGATCCCCTGCAGCTCGGCGGTGAGCTCGCCGAGCAGCGGATCCATCTGTTGGGTGTGGCTGGCACCCTTGGTCTCGAACTTTCGGGCGAACTTGCCCTCGGATTCGGCGCGCGCGATGATCGCGTCGACCTGTTCGGGCGGGCCGCCAATCACGGTCTGGGTTGGCGCGGCGTAGACGCACACCTCGAGATCGGGGAAGTCGGAGAACACCGTCTTGACTTCGTCGGCGGAGTACTCCACCAGCGCCATCAGCCGGATGTATTCGCCGAACAGCATCGCCTCGCCCTCACCCATAAGGTGCGAGCGCGAGCAGATCGCGCGGGTGGCGTCGCGCAGCGACAGGCCACCGGCGAAGTAGGCCGACGCGGCCTCACCCAGCGACTGGCCCACCACAGCGGCGGGTTTGGCGCCGTGATGCTTGAGCAGCTCACCCAGCGCGATCTGGATCGCGAAGATGGTGACCTGGGTGGTTTCGATGCCGTAGTCCTGCGAGTCGTCGAGGATCAACTCGAGCACCGAGTAGCCCAGCTCGTCTTGGACCAGTGCGTCGACCTTTTCGATCCACTCGGCGAAAACCGCGTCCCGCAAATACAGGCTCTTGCCCATCTTGCGGTGCTGCGCACCGAATCCGGCGAGCACCCACACCGGGCCGTTGGTCACCGGGCCGTCGACGCTGAACACTCCTGGTCGTTGCTTACCATCGGCCACCGCGCGCAAGCCCTTGACGGCTTCCTCGTGGTCGTGGGCTAGCACCACCGCACGCGAGCGGCCATGGTTGCGCCGCGACAGCGACCGGCCGATCGATTCCAGCGACGCCGCCTGGCCTTCGGGGCTTTGTATCCAGTCCGCCAGTTCGGCCGCCGCGGTTTTCTTGCGCGAGGTCAAAAATGCCGACACCGCCAACGGGATCAGCGGCTTGGTTGGCTCTGAATCTTCCTGTGCTGCAAGCTCTTCCAACGCGGCCTTTTTGAGGGCCAGCGCCTCTTCGGTCACGCCCGGCAGCTCGGGCTCGGCGTCGTCGCCGACAAAGTCGTCGGTGATGATGTTGCCGAAGTCGTCGAAATTCAGCGAGTGGGCTTCGAGCGCGGGCGCCTGCGCCTGCTCGGCTTCGGCGGCCACGGCCACCGCGGGCTCGGGCTCACGTTCGGCGACGTCGCCTGGCAACACCTCACGCACCACCAGGTGCGCGTTGGCTCCTCCGAAGCCGAAGCTCGACACCCCCGCCACTGCGAAGCCACCGTAGCGCGGCCAATCTGTGGCAGTATCAACGACTTTCAAGTGCATGCCGTCGAAGTCGATGTAGGGGCTGGGCCCGGCGAAGTTGATCGACGGCGGCAGCTTGTCATGCTGCAGCGACAGCACCACCTTGGCCATGGCGGCCACGCCGGCCGCCGACTCCAGGTGCCCGATGTTGGTCTTGATCGCGCCCAGCAGCGCCGGCTGATCGGCCTGGCGTCCCCTGCCCACCACCCGCCCAAGTGCCTCGGCTTCGATCGGGTCACCGAGGATGGTGCCGGTGCCGTGCGCCTCGATGTAGTCGACGGTGCGCGGGTTGATGCCGGCGTCCTTGTAGGCCCGGCGCAGCACCTCAGCCTGCGCGTCCTGGTTGGGGGCGATCAGGCCATTGGAGCGGCCGTCGTGGTTGATGGCGCTACCGGCAATGACGGCCAGGATCTGGTCGCCGTCGCGGCGCGCGTCGTCGACCCGCTTGAGCACCAGCATGCCGGCGCCCTCTGAGCGGGTGTAGCCGTCGGCGTCCGACGAGAACGACTTGATCCGGCCGTCGGGTGCCAGCACCGCGCCGATCTCGTCGAAACCGAGGGTCACCGCGGGAGTGATCAGCGCATTGACACCACCGGCAACCGCCACGTCGCACTCACCGTTGCGCAGCGCCTGCACCGCTTGATGGGTTGCCACCAGCGAACTCGAGCAGGCGGTATCGACGGCGACCGAGGGGCCGCGGAAATCATAGAAATACGACACCCGGTTGGCGATGATCGCGGTCGAGTTACCGGTGATCGCGTAGGGATGCGCGACGGTCGGGTCCGAAATGGCCAGGAAGCCATAGTCGTTGTTGGTGAAGCCGACATAGACGCCGACGGCTTCGCCGCGCAGGCTGGACGCCGGGATGCGGGCGTGCTCGAGCGCCTCCCAGGTCATCTCCAATGCCAGCCGCTGTTGCGGGTCGATGTTGTCGGCCTCGGTCTTGGCCACCGCGAAGAACTCGGAGTCGAAGCCCTTGATGTCCTTGAGGTAACCGCCGCGGGTGCGGGCGGCGGCGACCCGCTCGGCCAGCCGTGGTTCTTCGAGGAACTCCGACCAACGCCCTTCGGGCAAGTCGGTGATGGCGTCGCGACCCTCCATCAAGGCTTGCCAGGTTTCGTCCGGGCTGTTCATGTCGCCGGGCAGCCGAGTAGCCAAACCCACGATCGCGATGTCCACGCGCTCGGCCGGGCCGCTGCGCGTCCAGTCGACACCGTCGAGGTCGTCGTCGGGCCGTTCCGGTTCGCCCTCGATGATCCGGGTCGCCAGCGACTCGATGGTCGGATGCTGGAACGCCACCGCGACCGACAGCATCACACCGGTCATGTCTTCGATGTCGGCGGCCATCGCGACGGCGTCGCGTGATGACAGGCCCAGCTCGACCATCGGAATCGACTCGTCGATCGCGTCGGGTGACTGCCCGACGGCCTTGCCCACCCAGTTGCGCAGCCACTGCCGCATCTCGGGGACCGTCATCTCGGTCTTCTTGGCGGGCACCTCCCCGGTCTCGTCGCCGGGGACCGAGGCGGTGTTATCCGAGTTGTCCGGGAGGTCAGATTCTGTGTCAGCCATGGTTCCTGAATTCAGTCTGTTGCGGTGGCGAAAGCGGTCGGGGAGCCGACACCGCTGCGCAGACTGCCGTCGAGATAGGCGGCGCGGCAGGCGCGGTGCCCGATCTTGCCGCTGGAGGTGCGGGGAATCGTCCCCGACTGCACCAGCAGCAGGTCACGGATCGTGACCCCGTGACGCACGGCGATGGCCGCGCGAATGTCGTCTGCGATGGGTTGGTAGTCGAGCTTGTGCGTGCCGGCCGCACGCTCGGCGACGATCACCAGCTGCTCGGAGGTGTCCTCCGCGTCGAACTTGAGCCCGGCGTGCGGGTTGTCGAACACCTCTTGCGGTAGCTGGTTGGCCGGGACCGAGAAGGCGGCCACATATCCGGTGCGCAGCGCCTTGCTGGCCTCCTGCGCCGAATACTCAAGATCCTGGGGGTAGTGGTTACGCCCGTCGATGATGACCAGGTCCTTGATACGGCCCGCTATATAGAGGTCGCCGTTGAAGTAGGTGCCGTAGTCGCCGGTGCGTACCCACAGCCCGTCGTCAGCCGCACCTTCGGCGTGGGACTCGGGAACGCGCGACTTGAGGATATTGCGGAAAGTCTCGGTGGTCTCGGCTTCCTTACCCCAGTAGCCGACGCCCAGATTCTTGCCGTGCAGCCAGATCTCGCCGATGTGCTCGTCAGGCACCTCGCTGGCGGTGTCGGGATCGACGATGACGGCCCATTCGTCGACACCAATCCGTCCCGCGGAGACCTGCGCGACGGCGGTCGGCGCGTCGGGAGCCACCTCGACGAAGCGGTGGTTGTTCAGCTCGTCGCGGTCTACATGGATGACCGTCGGTGCGGTGTTGGGCGGGGTGGTCGAAACGAACAGCGTCGCCTCGGCCAGGCCGTAAGACGGTTTGATTGCCGTCTCCGGCAAACCGTAGGGCGCAAACGCCTCGTAGAACTTGCGCATCGACGCCGGCGATACCGGCTCGCTGCCGTTGAGGATGCCTTTGACGTTGCTCAGGTCCAGTGGCGGCTCGTCGTCACGGGGCAGGCCGCGAACCGCGGCGTGTTCGAAGGCAAAGTTCGGCGCGGCCGAGAAAACGCCGCCCGTCTCGCCGGGCTTACGCGCCAGCTCGCGAATCCAGCGGCCGGGCCGGCGGACGAACGCAGCGGGCGTCATGATGGTGAAGCTTTGACCGAGTACCGGCGCCAACAGCGCCGTGATCAAGCCCATGTCGTGGAAGAGCGGCAGCCAGGACAGGCCGCGGTCACCCTCGGTGCCCTCCAAGGCCTGCAGCACCTGCAGCACATTGGTGGGCAGGTTCAGGTGGCTGATCTGCACGCCGGTCGGTGTCCGGGTGGAGCCCGAGGTGTACTGCAGGTAGGCGGTGGTGTTCTCGTCTGCCTCCGGCTCTACCCAGGTGGCGGCAACCTCGTCGGGCACCGCGTCGACAGCGATCACCCGGGGCCGTTCCTTGGCCGCCCGAGCGCGGATGAATTTGCGGACGCCTTCGGCGGAGTCGGTGGTGGTCAGGATCGTCGAGGGGGAGCAGTCGTCGAGCACCGCGTGTAACCGGCCGATATGGCCCGGCTCGGCCGGGTCGAACAGCGGAACCGCGATGCGGCCCGAGTACAGCGCGCCAAAGAAGGAAACGAGGTAGTCCAGGTTCTGCGGGCACAGGATGGCGATGCGATCACCGGGCTGCGTGACCTGCTGCAGACGAGCACCCACGGCACGGTTGCGGACGCTGAAGTCGGACCAGACGATGTCGCGCTCGACACCGTCGCGCTCGGTGGAGTAGTCAATGAATCGATAGGCCAACTTGCTGCCACGAACCTTCGCCCACTTCTCAACGTGACGAACCAGGTTCGTGTTATCCGGGAACTTGATTCGACCGTTCACAATGAACGGGTTGTGGTACGCCATGCCGCCCTCTCCTGTTACACACTCGCCGGCCAGCTACTCCGGCGGTCCTAGTTGTCGGCCTCGCCGACGATTTCCCTGCGCGGGCCGGCTTCGTGCACAGCGCAAACTGCGCCGGTCCGTGCGAGCTTCGACCCGGTCAGGAACCGACAAACTCTGATAACTCTTAGTTTTCTCTTAATGTTAGGCGTCGGCGCGCAGCAGACCAAATCTCAAGGTACCGCCGATTGCCCCCGGTACGGCCGACCTAACCGCTGTGTCCCCTCGTCCAGCTACCCCCCGCGCCGTCCGGCTTTGTCCGCGGCCACCCGGGCGGTCACCCATGCTTGGGATGTGGCGCATTTTCGATGAGATTACGCGTCCAGTTCAACGTCCAATCCGTGGCCGCGGCGCCGTCCAGATTCCAGAACTGGGTGGTGGCGTACATGGCGTGGATCGGCTGGCCCGCACCGCCGGCCAGCGTGTTGAGTGTATTCGGCAGGTTCGCGACGCTGAACGCCTCGTTCGGAGCGGCGCAAATCAGATCACCCGGCGCGCAGATCTCGTTGGTCTTGGCGTTGAGATCGCCGAAGCCGCCGGGCCGCGCACCGGTCATCGTCAAACCGAGCCCGGACAACATCGGCACCTCGTGCAGCGTGACCTCGGCGCCCTCGCCCGGCGGGTTGGGCCCGATGTCGTTGCCGACGCCCTGCTGGCGGCGGCCGTCGGCGATCACCGTCACCCCGAGCACCAGGTCGTCGTCGACGGGTCCGCGGCCGTTGCCGACATCGCTGGCGATGTCGCCGGCGATCACCGCGCCCTGCGAAAAACCCACCAGCACATAGCTGGTCAACGGGCACTTGTTGTTCATGTCGGTCAGCGCTTGGACGGCCGCGCGGGTGCCTTCCGCCCGACTTTCGTTGTAGGACATTTGCGTGTCGGAGCTCAACGGGTTATGGAACTGCGCCGTGTAGGGGACGGTGTAGGTCAGCACCCGCGAGGGCGGGAACTGCGCGCTGATCGCCCCGGTCAGCTTGTGCAGCAACGCATTAGGAAACTGCACCGGGTTGAGGGGATCGTCCTGCGGGGATGACTCCCACGTCCCGGGGATCACCATCAGCTCTACGTCGGGGCAAGAAGCGTCCTGCGTAGCGGGCCGCGGCTTGTGCGGATGCGTCGTCGTCGAGGACGGCGGCAGCACGCCCGGCGGCACCGCGCTGGGCGGTGATTCGGTGCTGCGCAGCATGGTCACGACCGCCACGATCACCAACAGCACGACCCCGGCCATGCTGAGCGCGGCCACCCAGGCGAGGATCCGGCGGCGCCTGTTGCGCTGGGCGTTCGTGCTCATGTTCTCCTGCTAGCAGAGTCGGCGGGTCGCTCCTCGAATACAGACAAGCGGCCATCCCGGCCCTGCTGCACTCAATACACGGTACCGGCTGAGCGCGCGGCGCCGTCCCTGCTGCCAGCGAAGCCGGGTGGCTAGCGGATCGCGCCCACGATGTCGCCCGACATCGCACCCAGCTGTCCCGACCACGAGCCCCAGCCGTTGTCGCCGCCACCCGGGAAGTCGAAGTGGCCGTTGTGCCCGCCGTCGTTGCGGTACTGCGAGTAGAACATCCGGCTGTTGCCCATCGCCTCACCGGCTTGCCCGATCATCGCGGCCGCATCGCCGCCCATGTTGGTCGGGCTCCAGACCCATACCCGGGTGTTGTTCTGCGCCAGCAGCGCGGCGTGCACGTAAGGGTCGTGCCACTTCCACCGGCCCAGCTGCGGGGCTCCCCACATGCCGTTGCCGTCCACGCCGCCGAACTGCTGCAGGCCGGCCAGGATCGCGCCACCCGTGGTGGTGTTGGACGGGTAGAGGAATCCGGACAGCGAGCCGGCGAAGCCGAACCGGTCGGGGTGGAAGGCGGCCAGCGCCATCGCGGCATAGCCACCCTGGGAGGCGCCGACGGCGGCGTGGCCACCGGGTGCCAGCCCCTTATTGGCCGCCAGCCAGTCGGGTAGTTCGCTGGACAGGAATGTGTCCCATTGCTTGCTGCCGTCCTGCTCCCAGTTGGTGTACATGCTCCAGGCACCCCCAGCGGGCGCCACCACCGAGATCCCCTTGCCACCCAGCGTGTTCATCGCGTTACCCGCGGTCACCCAGTTGCTGACGTCCGGGGCGGCGTTGAACGCGTCCAACAGATACACCGCGTGCGGACCACCCGCCAGGAAGGCGACCGGGATATCGCGGCCCATGGCGCCCGAGGGCACCATCAGCGTCTCGTAACTGGCCGCTGCAGCCTTGCCCGTCATTCCCGTCGCCACACCGCCGAACCCCAGTGTTAGCGCGGCAACGCAAAGCACCCGCAGAAGCGCTGACAGACCCCGCACGTTACCCATGTGACCCTCCATCATGTCGTCGCTGTGTTTGCACAGTAACCAGGGCTGAAGTGAAGCCGACCCGCAGGGTAGTGAAATGGACCACACCCGACGACGGCCACGCGGATAGCTAACGGCGGCGACCCGTGAGGATCGCCGCCGTTAGCTGTTTTGCTTTGGTTTTTCGCTGCCGGACTAGGTGCCCTGAGTGGAACCTGCGTTGGAAGCCGTGGCCGGGCCGGCGCCCGGGGTGGCGCCCAGCGCCGACTGCAGGTCAGGCAGCATCGCGTGCAGCTGCGAGCCCCAGTAGGGCCAGTCGTGGGTTCCGTTGGCGTCGAAGTTCCACACCGCGTTGTGACCACCGGCCGCGTTGTAGGCGTCCTGGAACTTCAGGTTGCTGGTCCGCACGAAGCCTTCCAGGAACTTGGCGGGCAGGTTGTCGCCACCGAGGTCGGACGGCTTGCCGTTACCGCAGTACACCCAGATTCGGGTGTTGTTCGAGACCAGCTTGCCGACCTGCAACGACGGGTCGTTACGCTGCCACGCCCCACCGTCGGTCGGGCCCCACATATCGTCCTTCTTGTAGCCGCCGGCGTCACCCATGGCAAGGCCGATCAGCGACGGGCCCATCCCCTGCGACGGGTCCAGCAGCGCCGAAAGCGAGCCGGCGTATGGGAACAGGTCGGGGTGGTAGGCAGCCAGGATCAGCGCCGACGACCCGGCCATCGACAGACCGACGGCCGCGCCGCCGGTCGGCTTGACCTGCTTCTGCGCCGACAGGTACTGCGGCAACTCGCTGGTCAGGAAGGTCTCCCACTTGTAGGTGGTGCAACCGGCCTTACCGCAGGCGGGCTTGTACCAGTCGGAGTAGAAGCTGGACTGGCCACCGACGGGCATCACGACCGAGATGCCCGACTGGTTGTACCACTCGAAGGCGGGGGTGTTGATGTCCCAACCGTTGAAGTCGTCCTGAGCGCGCATGCCGTCGAGCAGGTACAGCCCGGGCGAGTTCGCGCCACCGCTCTGGAACTGGACCTTGATGTCGCGGCCCATTGCGGCCGAGGGAACCTGCAGGTACTCCACCGGCAGACCTGGGCGAGAGAACGCCCCTGCGGTCGCCGGGCCCCCCACGACGCCAATCAGACCCGAAAGCAGGGCCGCGCCTACGGCTCCCACCGCGAGCCGGCGTGGCATGCGTGCCACGGCGCCGCGAAACCTGTCAACAAACGTCATCCTTGCTTCCTCATCTTCTCGGCGCACCCAACATCAGGACGCGTCGTTGATTGGGGTCGAACTGCATGCGATCTCCGCGCAGCAGTGCTCTTGTAGTGAACCACACCAACCCGCGCGGGCTCTCATTGAGACGGTTCCGCAAACCCTCGTCCGGCCGTGATTTCTTGGGGTTTTCAGGCCGGGCACCAAAGCTTAGAGCAACATTTCCGCATGTGCCGGACGGTGAACGCAACAGGTGAACGTGCAAATGTGAATTTGCTGTCAGCATCAGGAAGCGAAAATTGTGCCGCGTTCGAGATCTGTGAGATTTATCCCCGCAATATTCACTCGCGCGGGGGCGGGGGACTCGGCTCGGGGACCGGAAGACCGCACCGGGCGAGCTCGTAGAGCGGGACCCGGTCGATCCGGTAGGCGGTGAATTCAAAGGAGTGCAAGAAGTTTGAGAAGAACCGGTGCAGCGACATCGGGGCGCGCACCGACGCCAGCATCGCCTTGGTCTCGGGGCATTGCAGCGCCGCCACGGCCTGGGCGACCCAATTCGCGTCCAGGTAGCCCGGAATCCCCGGATATACCTTCACCCACGGGCCGTCGGCGATCACCCAGTCCGGGAAGAGGTTTTTGTCGTGCCCGATCCTGCCGTGCGTGAGGCGCTGCGTGTGCTGGGCGAGCGGGTTCGCCAAACCGATTTGGTCGATCACTCGGACGTCGAGCCCGACGTTCATGCCCAGCATGCCCAAGTTCGTGAAAAACACTGCATGCTGCGGCTTTTGCGGCGGCCTGCTATCGGCAGGGCTGCCGGGCGCCGGAGGTGGCGGCTGCAGTTGCGGCACGATGTCCCACTGGATGTAGTTGCCCGACGGCAGCAACAACGCCCCGTCCGGAGTGTTGTCCAGCGCGGCCAGCACGGCCGCCATCCTCGGGTAGTCCAGGTAATCGGCGGCGGTCAGCGGGTGCGCGTGCCCGGTCGCCTGCGCATAGAAGCGGCGCTCGTCGACGATGCCGGTGTAGGCCACGTGGGTGGCGTCGTAGCCCATCCCCGGTGAGTTTGCTGCCCACAGCGACCAGCCCGCGATGCCGAGCCAGAGCGCGCTGGCGGCACCGGCCAACCAGTAACCCGTCTCGCGCGAGTAGTCCTGCCCGTCGGGGATCAGCACGGGGATGACGGCGACGGGGGCCAGCAAACAAAATAGCGGCGCCAACAGCACCCGCGCATGCATGAAATCGCCGCCCTGACGGGTCCAGTACAGCGCCTGCAGCAGCCCGCTCACGAGGACAAATGCCACCACCGCGGGTGGGCTCTGCACCGCATGAGCCAGCCGGCCGTAATTGGGCGCGAGCATCGGGCGTAAGAACGACGGGCGGCGCCGGGCACCCGACAGCAGCAGCCCCAGCGGCACCAGCAGCAGCACCGGCAGCCAGACGGCGTAGGGCGAGACGAAGTTCGACAGATAGGTCATGCCCTGAGACCACTTGTCACCAGCGGCATCCTTGGCCAGAGCCGTCCCGGGAACCAGCAGCCCGTAGTAGCCCATCCGGAAGATTTGGTAGGCCACCGGCAGGAACCCGCCGGCCACCACGATCAGCGTCCGACGGCGCCAGGTCCGGGCCGCGATCAGCATCATGATCAGCGCCAGCCCGCCCATCAACGCCAGCTCGGGTCGCACCAGAACACTGAACCCCGCGACGAACGCCAGCAGACCGGTGAACACCTCGTTGTCTGGACGGTTTCGCAGCGCCTGCGACCAGCGGACCATCATCCACCACAGCAACCCCAGGTAGGCCAGGGCCAGCCCACTCTCGAGGCCGGAGGTGGCGAAGTCACGCGCCGGTGGCAGCGCAATGTAGACCAGCACCCCGGCGGGCAGCATGATCGCCCGTCGCCCCCGCAAGCTGGGGGCGTATAGGCGGCCGGCGCCCAGCATCAGCAGCGCCACACCCAGCACGGAAAGGATCAGCGCCAGCGTCAGCGCCACGTACTCCATGCGCACCGGTCCACCGACCCAGCTTCCGACGTACATCAGGTAGGTCCACGCCGTCGAGGTATTCGCCTCGACCCGCTCGCCCTGGTTGAAAACCGGCCCGTTGCCGGCCAACAGGTTGCGCACGGTGCGCAACACGATCAGTCCGTCGTCGGCGATCCAGCGTCGCTGCCAGGCTCCCCACCCGAAGAGCACCGCGACAATCGCCACACTGATCCACAGGCTGACCCGGGTCACGGTGTCGTACGGGAAGGGCTGTCGGCCACCCCGCCTGACCCTGGGCCGGCGGCGCATCAACTCGCGCTTGATGGCCTCCAGACCGGGGCTAGCCGAAGGCAACCGCGGCACCAACTGTTGCGATCCACGCTAGGAACAGCAGCTGCAACACCCGGTCACGCAGCGCGATTTCTTCGGGCTCACCGGCCAGCCCGCCGTCGACGTCGACCGCGTAGCGCAGGACCGCGATGGTCAGCGGGACCATCGACACCGCGTACCAGGAGCCTGAACCCCGGTCCCGCTCGAACGCCCACAACCCGTAACACATCACGAAGGCCGTGGCCGACATCGTCCAGACGAACCGCAGATAGGTACTGGTGTAGCTCTCCAGCGACTTGCGGATCGCGGCTCCGGTCCGCTCCGCCAACTGCAGTTCGGCGTAGCGCTTGCCGGCCGCCATGAACAGCGACCCGAACGCCATGATCAGCAGGAACCACTGGGACAGCGGGATGTCGGCGGCCGCGCCGCCGGCGATGGCCCGGATCAGATAGGCCGAGGAGACGATGCAGATGTCCAGCACCGCTTGGTGTTTGAGGCCGAAGCAGTACGCCAGCTGCATGCCGATATAGATGGCCATCACCACGGCCAGGTTCGGTGTCAGCCACCAGGCGATGCCCAGCGACGCGGTGCCCAGCACCACGGCCAGGGTGTAGGCCAGCCATTCGGGAACCACGCCGGCCGCGATCGGCCGGAATCGCTTGGTGGGGTGTTCCCGGTCGGCCTGGACGTCGCGGACGTCATTGATCAGGTAGATCGCCGAGGCCGCCAGGCAGAACACGACAAACGCCACGCCCACCTTGGTCGCCACTTCGGCGTAGTCGTAACGGACTCCACGGCCGGCCGCGGCGACCGGCGCGGCCGCCACCAACACGTTCTTCACCCATTGCCGCGGGCGCATCGCCTTGATCACCCCGATGATCAAATTCGCCGGGGGTTGTCCGGTCGCCACGTCTTCACTCATTTCGGCCACACCTATCTCGACTTTCTATCGAGCCAGAGTGCAAGGCGGGCGACCGCGGCGCCGAGCGCCACGCCGAAAGCAACGTCGCTGGGATAGTGCACGCCCAGCAGTATCCGTGACAGCGCCATCGGCGGAACCAGCAGCACGGGCAACGGCAGATCGGTGGCCCGGCCCATCAAAACGGCCGCGGCCGTGGTGGAGGTGGCATGCGCCGACGGGAAGCTCAGTTGGCTGGGGGTGCCGACATTGACCGCGACGGCCGGATGATGTGGGCGTTTACGGCGCACCATCCGTTTGATCAGCACGGCGGCCGCGTGCGCGGAAAACGTGCCGCCGGCGGCTACCAGCCACTCCCGGCGTCGGCGCCGGATCAACAACGCACCGAGGAACTGCACGATCAGCCAACCGACGCTGTGCTCACCGAAGTGGGACATGCCACGGGCGGTGGCCAACACGCCGGGCCGGTCTGCCAGCGCCGCCTGCACGGCCACCATCGCGGCGACTTCGCCGCGCGGCGCCGCTTCATCCATGTTTCGACTTTTGTCCGGTCGGCTGGCTCGTCTGGGGCAGTAGCACCGTCTCCCACTTCTGCTTGCTGGACAGCACCGGCAACGCTTCCCGGTACACCCGGCGCATCTCGTCGAATCGGCTCAACAGCTGACGCTGGCGGCGCAGCGACTTCAGTAGCAGCGTGAACATCTTGCGCCGATCACGCTGCCGGTAGACCACGCCGCAGCCATCGGCGGTGGTGACGGTGACACCGTCGACGGTGCATAGCCGGAACCAGCGCGCGTCCTGGGTCGGCACGTTGAACTCCGGGCGGCGGTGGCTTTCCGGGTCGGCGGCGGTGAGGTTGTGCAATATCCCGCGGGCCAGCCGGTAAGCGATGGACACCGGGTTCACCGGCGGCTTCATCGCCTTGCTCTGATTCAGCGGTGCGGGCAGCTCGGTCGCCGCCGGCAGCACGACGGCGTCCGGGTACTCCTTGCGCAGCCGATGCACTTCCGGCAGCCCCGATTCCAGAATCGAGAAGATGTGCTCCGGGCCGGCGAGGAAGTCGTCGATGGCCCTGTTCTGGATCACAACCGTTGAATATTCAAGGCAGGCAAGGTGTTTCAGTGTCGCCTTGAGGTGGCTACGGACCAGGCCGGTGATGTCGCCGTCCCAGTGCATGGCCGCGACCACCAGCCGATTGCGCAGGTGGAAGTAGGCCTGCCAGTCGATGGCGTCGTCCTTGTCGCTCCAGGCCATGTGCCAGATCGCGGCGCCGGGCAGCGTGACGGTCGGGTAGCCGTGCTCGCCGGCGCGCAGGCCATATTCCGCGTCGTCCCACTTGATGAACAGCGGCAGCGGCTGGCCGAGCTCCTCGGCGACTTGGCGCGGGATCATGCATGTCCACCAGCCGTTGAAGTCGACGTCGATGCGCCGGTGCAGCAGCGCGCTGCGATCGCTCTTGTCGCTCAACGGGAATTCGGCGAAGTCGTGGTCGTATTCGGTGTGCGGCGCGGCGGTCCACATGAAGTTCGATTCGTTGACGACCTCGCCCATGATGTGCAGGTGCGACGGCTCCTGCAGATTGAGCATCTGACCGCCGATCAGCATCGGCGTCTTGGCGAAGCGGTTCATCGCCAAGACCCGCAGGATCGTGTCCGGCTCGATGCGAATGTCGTCGTCCATGAACAGAATCTGTTGGCAGTCAGTGTTTTTCAGCGCCTCGTACATCACCCGGCTGTAGCCACCGGACCCGCCGAGGTTGGGCTGGTTGTGGATGGAGAGCCGACTACCCAGGCCCGCCGCCGCCGCCGGAAAGTCCGGGTGCTCGCGCACCTTGCGGGTTCCCTGGTCTGGAACGATCACCGCACCAATTACCTTGTCCACCAAGGGGTCTGCGGTGAGGTCGGCCAGCGCGTTCACACAGTCCGCGGGCCGGTTGAACGTCGGGATACCGACGGCGATGTTGGCCGTGCCCGGAGCGGGTTCGGTCGCGTACCAGCCTCCGCTCACCAAGTTGACCGCGGTGTCGGTGGTGATGTCGAACCAGATCCAGCCGCCATCCTCGAACGACTTGAGTGGCACCTCGATCTCGACGACGGCCGGCTGATCCTCGGTGCCGACGAACGCGCGGCCCTCCACCGAGATCCGCACCCCGGTGGCCTTGGTCCGGTACAGGTCGACGCGTCCGGTTCCGGTCAGCTCGACGCGCAGCACCACCGATTTGCAGATCGACCAGCGGCGCCAATAGCTCGCCGGGAAGGCATTGAAGTAGGTGGCGAACGAGACCTCGGACTCCTTGCCGATCTCCAGCGAGGTACGGCCGGTCGCATGCGCACGCCGGGAGTTGGTGGTCGACTCCTCGAGGTAGAGCTTGCGCACGTCGAGCGGTTCACCCGGACGCGGCAAGATGATTCGGGACAGCAAGCTCACGGCACTCATCCGCGCGCGCCTTCCTCTTCTTCGGCTAAAGCGGCGCCGTCGCGCAGGTGTGGCGCCAGGGTGTTGTCGTACATGTTCAGTGCGCTGGCAATCGCCATATGCATATCCAGATACTGATAGGTGCCCAACCGCCCCCCGAAAAGCACCTTCGAAGGGGCGGTCTCGGACTTCACCCTCGCTCGATAGGCGGCCAACAGGGCGCGGTCGGCTTCGGTATTAATCGGATAGTAGGGCTCATCGTCGTCCGCGGCGAACCGGGAGTACTCCCGCATGATCACCGTTTTGTCGGTCGGGTAGTCGCGCTCGACATGGAAGTGACGGAATTCGTGGATGCGGGTGTAGGGGACGTCGGGATCGTTGTAGTTCATCACCGGCGTGCCCTGGAAATCGCCCACAGGTAAGACCTCGAGCTCGAAGTCCAGGGTGCGCCAGCCAAGCCGGCCCTCGACGTAGTCGAAGTAGCGGTCCAGCGGGCCGGTGTAGACGACGGGAGCATCGGGGCTGTCGGCCCGCAGTTGGTCGCGGACTTCGAACCAGTCGGTGTCGGTGCGGACCTCGATGCGGTCGTCGGCGGCCATGTTCTGCAGCCACGCTGTGTATCCGTCGACCGGCAGTCCCTCGTAGGTGTCGTTGAAGTAGCGGTTGTCGAAGGTGTAGCGCACCGGCAGCCGGGTGATGTTCGCCGCGGGCAGTTCCCTCGGGTCGGTCTGCCACTGCTTGGCCGTGTAGCCCTTCACGAAAGCCTCGTAGAGCGGCCGGCCGATCAGCGAGATGGCTTTTTCCTCGAGGTTCTGCGCGTCGCCGGTTTCAATCTCGGCGGCCTGCTCGGCGATCAGCTGCCGGGCCTGCTCGGGGGTGAAGTACTTACCGAAGAACTGCGACACCAGGCCCAGGCCCATCGGGAACTGGTAGGCCTGTCCGTTGTGCATCGCAAACACACGGTGTTGGTAGTTGGTGAATTCGGTGAACTGGCGCACGTAATCCCACACCCTCTTGTTCGAGGTGTGGAACAGGTGGGCGCCGTACTTGTGCACCTCGATCCCGGTCTGCGGCTCGGGCTCGGAATAGGCGTTGCCACCGAGGTGCCGGCGTCTTTCGACGACAAGCACACGCTTCCCGAGTTGGCTGGCCACGCGCTCGGCGATGGTGAGGCCGAAGAATCCGGAACCGACAACGAGGAGGTCAAAACGAGCGGTCATCGGTTGCTTAGGCTATCTGACACCGGAGGCGCACCCTCATCTGACGAGGCTGAGGCGCCGGTGTTCGGGCACGTGAAGACTGGTTTGCAATGACCCGAATCACACGTAACGCGCAGGGTCGCAATAACCTCACGATTCAATATCACCACTCTAGTAACACCTTCCTCACTCGTACCATCGACTGTGTGCGGTTCCCACCGGATAACTCCGGCAGGACACGCCGACACAACCGATAGATTGAGGAGACTTCCGTGCCGAACCGACGCCG
The DNA here is from genome assembly GCF_003112775.1 of Mycobacterium montefiorense. Lineage (GTDB taxonomy): Bacteria > Actinomycetota > Actinomycetes > Mycobacteriales > Mycobacteriaceae > Mycobacterium > Mycobacterium montefiorense. Next base: position 115,984 of record NZ_BFCH01000048.1, read on the forward strand.
TCGCAAGCTCTCGACAGCCATGAGCGCCGTCGCCGCCCTGGCAGTGGCGAGTCCTTGCGCCTACTTCCTTGTTTACGAATCGACTTCTGGCAGCAAGCCGCCGGAGCATCACGAGTTCAAGCAGGCAGCGGTCATGACCGACCTGCCCGGCGAGCTCGTGGGCGCGCTGACGCAAGGCCTGTCCTCGTTCGGGATCAATCTGCCCCCGGTGCCCGCTCTGGGCGGTGCCGGTCCCGGTACCGGCACCGCGGGCCTGACTTCGGGCCTGACCAGCCCCGGTCTTACCAGCCCCGGTCTGGGCACTCCCGGCTTGGGCACTCCCGGCTTGGGCACTCCGGGCTTGACGAACCCGGGCTTGACGAACCCAGGCTTGACGAGTCCGGGCCTGACTCCCGGTCTCACCAGCCCGGGCCTGACTCCTGGTGCCGCGCCCGGCGCGCTGACGCCCGGTGTGCCGACTCCCGGCATGCCGACCACGCCCGGTATGCCGACCACGCCGGGCGCAGGGTTGAACCCGGCGCTTGCCAACCCGGGGCTGACCAGCCCCGCCGGGCTCACCCCCGGCGGTCTGGGTGCTCCCGGTGAGGTGCCGATCAGCGCACCGATGGACGCGGGTGCCGACGGCACCTACCCGATCCTGGGTGACCCGTCGACCCTGGGTGGCGCGTCGGGTCTCGGCGGTGCCGGCGGCGGCAGCGGCGCAAGCGGCGGTCTCGTCAACGACGTGATGCAGGCCGCCAACCAGCTGGGTGCCGGTCAGGCCATCGACCTGCTCAAGGGCGTGCTGATGCCGGCCATCATGCAGGCTCGCGGCGGCGCAGGTGCCGCTGGCGCTCTGCCGGGTGCGGCTGGTGCTCTGCCGGGTGCCGTTGGCGCCCTGCCGGGTGCGGCCGCAGCGCTCCCGCCGGCGCTGCCTCCCGTCTAAAGCTTCGGGGGTCCTGTTACCTGACGGCATCGCAGAGGCACACCCTCTGCGGTGCCGTCGAACAGTTTCTGCAGCGGTTTTAGACACCAGGAAACTCGTGTCGCCTCATAGATAACATCAGAATCACACGTAACATCAGCTGGTGTCGTCCCGCAGCCGTGCGCCAACGATGTTGCTTACTGCCGTCGCGGCCACGGTTGTCATCGTTTCGGCGGTGGCGGACTTAACTCGCGATCGCGGCGCCACCGTCTCCGCGCCGTCCCCACGCGAAACCCAACTCGCTGAGCAGCCGCTGATCGGCCTCGGCGGCGGCGTCACGGTTCGTGAGCTCACCCAGGGGACGCCGTTTTCTCTGGTGGCACTCACCGGCGGCCTGGCCGGCACCTCGACCCGGGTGCGTGCGAAGCACCCCGATGGTTCGTGGGGCCCCTGGTATCAGACCGAGTACGAGACCGCGGCTCCCGACACCAAGCCATCGGATAGCGAATCCGGCCCCACCGAAGGTCCCCGCAGCACCGATCCGCTCTTCGTGGGGACCACGACCACCGTGCAGATCGCGGTCACCCGGCCGCTCGACGCCGCGCTGACCCGGCCGCCCGCACTGCCACCGTCGGATAACGATCTCGGATACCGGCCGGCCTCCAAGGAACAGCCCTTCGGGCAGAACATCTCCGCGATCCTGATCTCTCCGCCGCAGGCGCCCGCCAAGACGCAGTGGACGCCGCCGGCCGGGGTACTGATGCCCGGCCAGGCGCCCCCTATCATCAGCCGCGCGGAGTGGGGTGCCGACGAGTCGCTGCGATGCGGTAGCCCGCAATACGACAACGGGATTCGCGCCGCCGTCATCCATCACACCGCGGGCAGCAACGACTACTCGCCGCTTGAATCGGCGGGGATCGTCAAGGCCATTTACACCTACCACAGCAAGACATTGGGCTGGTGCGACATCGCCTACAACGCGCTGGTCGACAAGTACGGTCAGGTGTTCGAGGGCAGCGCCGGCGGTCTCACCAAGGCGGTCGAGGGTTTCCACACCGGTGGCTTCAACCGCAACACCTGGGGTGTCGCGATGATCGGCAACTTCGACGACGTGCCGCCGACTCCTCTTCAGCTTCGTGCCGTCGGGCGGTTGCTGGGCTGGCGCCTTGGAATGGACGGCGTCGACCCCAAGGGCACGGTCACCTTGGAGTCCGCGGGTAGTCACTACACCACGTTTCCGGCCGGCGCCTTCGCGACGCTGCCGACGATCTTCACCCATCGCGACGTCGGTAACACCGATTGCCCCGGCAACGCCGCCTACGCGCTGATGGACGAAATCCGGGATATCGCATCCCATTTCAACGACCCGCCCGAGGAGTTGATCAAGGCGCTGCAGGGCGGGGCCATCTACCAGCACTGGCAGGAGATGGGCGGCATGAACAGCGTGCTGGGCGCTCCGACCTCGCCGGAAGACAACGCCGATGGGGACGGGCGCTACTCCACCTTCGCCAAGGGCGCCATGTACTGGTCACCGGTGACCGGAGCACAGCCCGTCACCGGCGCGATCTATGACGCCTGGGCCTCGCAGAGCTACGAACGCGGACCGCTTGGCTTGCCGACCAGCGCCGAAATCCAAGAGCCGCTGCAGATCACGCAGAACTTCGCGCATGGAACGCTGAACTACAACCGGCTGACCGGGGACGTCAACGAGGTGCTCGACGGGATCACCACACCGCTTTCGTCACAAAACCCCAGCGCTCCGAGCGTCCCGCCGGAACACTTCTCGCTACCGACGCACCCGGACGCCTGACCGACGGCCCCGGGGCACGACGCCGCCGCGCGTACTAGTCTGCGACCTGTGCCCGAGTCACCGTATCTGAGCATCGATCTTGGTCAGGTGCGCAAGAACTTCCGGGCGCTGCGCACCGCACTGCCCGACGCGCAGATCCGCTACGCGGTCAAAGCGAACCCGGCCGAACAGATCCTGCGTCTGCTCGCGGCACAGGGGTCCGCATTCGACGTCGCATCGGTCGGCGAGATCGACGCGTGCGACGCCGCCGGCATCGACGGCCGCCTGCTGACGTTCGGGAACACCGTCAAGAAAGCCGCCGACGTTGCCCGGGCGTATGCGCGCGGGGTCCGTCGGTTCACGTTCGACAGCGAGCAGGGTATGACGGCCATCGCCGAGCACGCCCCAGGCGCGGCGGTGGAATGCCGTATAGCACCGGACTTTCCGTCTTCGGTGACGCCATTCGGGCACAAGTTCGGCTGCACGCCGGAAGCGGCGGCGAGGCTGCTGGACCGCGCCCGGCTGCTGGGGCTGCAACCGCAAGGCGTGTCCTTTCACGTCGGCTCGCAGCAGCTCGACCCCGAGGCATGGGCGTTGGGAATTCGCTGTGCCGCCCCAATTTTTGATGCGATAGCAGAACTCAGCACGATCAATATCGGCGGTGGCTACCCACTGGCATACGCGGTCGGTGCACCCGGTCTCGACGTCATCGCCGACGTCATCACCTCGGCGCTGGCCCGGCATTTCGGCGCGGACCCACCGCAGCTGGCTGTCGAACCCGGGCGGGTGATCGCGGGTTCGGCGGGCACGATCAGCTGCGAGGTGGTGTCGGTGCGTACCGGCACCGACGACCGGCGCTGGGTGTACCTCGACATCGGCCGCTACGGTGGTCTGGCCGAGACGGAGAACGAGTACATCCGGTACCGGCTGCGAACCGACCGCGACGGCGATCGGGTCGATGACGCAGTCGTCGCCGGGCCGACCTGTGACGGCGACGACGTGCTGTACCGAAACTATCCGCTTCCGGTAACGCTGCGCCCCGGCGATCGGGTCGAGATCGACGACGCCGGCGCCTACACCGCGAGCTACGCGTCGGTGGAGTTCAATGGGTTTCCTTTACTGCCAACGTATTTCGTAGGTTCACCCGACAAGAGTCGGGAGATCGTCGAGCCGCTGGCGCCGGGGCTAACCCGAAGCTGGCATATCTCCAAGGTCATCTGCGACGTGGACACCGAATTCCAGAACCTGGTGATCGGCCACACCCACCAAGGCGTCGCGTTGTTCAGCGACGGCGAACGGCAGAGCACCGAATTCAGTCAGCTCGTCTATCACGAGGCGTTGCTGGTGCCCGCGCTGCTGCTGGCCGGCGACATCGATCGCGTGCTCGTCATCGGGTCGGGCGAGGGCGTGGTCAGCCAGCTGGCGATATCGGCGGGCGCCACACACGTCGACCACGTCGACATCGACCGCGAAGCGGTTCGGCTGTGCGCGCAGCATCTCCCCTACGGCTACACCGTGGACGAACTGCACAGAGCAGAAACAGGATTCGGGCCTGTCGCGGTGCACTACTGCGACGGCTGGGAATTCGTCGAACGGTCCACCACGCCATACGACATCGCGGTCATCGATCTGCCCGACGAGCGAACCGAACCCGCCCAGCACAACCGGCTCTACGACACCGAGTTTCTGCAGCGCTGCCGCGACATCAGTCATGTAGTTGTCGCTCAGGCCGGTTGCCCGACGCTGTGGCGCAACGAGTCCCTACATACCTCCTGGCAGCGATTCCGTGAAACCTTCGGCACCGTCCTCTATTTCGGCAGCGACGAGCACGAATGGGCGTTCCTTTCCGGGCTGACCGAAACCCACGACGATCCCGTCGCGCTGATGTCGGCGCGATTACCGACGCTGCCGTACCGGCCGGGTACCGTCGACACAGAGACGCTGCGTGCGTCCACCATCCCCCCGAAAAGCCTGCGGGATCGCTAGAGAATCGCGACCGCCACCACGATGCCGAGCGCGACCTGTGCGGCGGCCACCATCAATGCCTCATAGCTGAATTCGTCGGCGTTGAACAATGTGTCCATGTCGATACCGATCACCATGGTCGCGATACGCATCATGATCACCTGGGCGATGATTCCGACCAGTCCGAAGACCGCCGACCCGACCAGCCCTTCGATCAGCTTGCCGGACGACGAGTAGATCGCCAGCACCACGATCAACGCCATGCTCACCATGTCGGCGGCGGACACAATGATCGCGTTCGGCTTTCCCACGTTGACCATCTTGCGCAGCGGCCCCGGTGTGGTCAGGTCGATGGCATAGAACCCGACCAGCATCAGCACCAGGCCGACGACCGCGTACAAGACAATGGCGCCCGCGCCACGGCCCAGCACCGTCCAATAGCCGGCATCCCAATAGCCCGAATTCAGCGCCACGATGGTTGTTGTCATCGATCAACTCCGTTCACTTGCTCAGAAGTTCACTTCTGGGGGATCCGATGTGGGACAAAGGCTGCACCGTCGTCGGTGATCAGACCCGCGGTCTCGCGGATACCAAGCCCGGCCGCCGAATCGCCGACGATCCACGCACCCAACGCGGGACGCATGTCGTCGAATTCCGGCAGCGGGTCCAGCAACTGATAGACGTATCCCTCTTCGCCATAGACGCCGCCGGTAGCGGTTTCCATCCCGGCGCCGACGACGCTGATGTTCGAGCCCTCGCGACCCAGCTTGGGCTTACGCACGTACTCGGTCAGCTCGTGCGGATCATCGATATAGGCGGGCAACAGATTTGGGTGTCCCGGGTACATCTCCCACAGCACACCCAGAATTGCCTTGTTGGACAGCAACGTCTTCCACAGTGGTTCGATCCACGCCGTCTGCGGCAGGCTGGACACCACGTGCTTGCCGAACTCGTCGTCGAGCACCCACTCCCACGGGTAGAGCTTGAAGACCGCGTGGATCTGCGACTCTTCCAAGTCGACGAAGCGCTCCAAGGCGGAGTCCCAGCCGAGGTCCTCAATCGTGAGGCCAACGGTCTGAAAGCCGGCCTCCGCGGCGGTTTCCTGCATATAGGTCGTGGTGATCTGGTCCTCGCCGGTGGCTTCCACGCCGGACCAGCTCAAGTGCAATTCGTCGCTGGGCAGCAGATCCCGCAGCTGCTTCCAGCGGGCGACTAGCTGCTCATGCAATGAGTTCCACTGGTCATCGCCCGGGGAAACGTCCTTAAGCCAATACCATTGCAGGATGGCGGCTTCCAGCAGCGTCGTGGGTGTATCGGCGTTGTACTCGAGCAGCACTGCCGGCCGTCGCCCGTCGTAACGTAAGTCAAAGCGCCCGTACACATGCGGGTCGGCGCGGCGCCATGATTCGCCGATGGCCTGCCAACTCCATTCCGGCAGACCGAAATCCGCGTAGCGCTCCATCAGGACCACCTGCTCGACGGCGTTCAGGCACATCGAATGCAGCAGTTCGACATCGGCTTCCAGCGCCAGGATCTCGTCCATCTCGAATTCGTAGTGCACCGATTCATCCCAATACGGCCGGTCCCGGCCCCTGGCATCGCGCGCGGGTGTCCCATACACCAGTCCTTGCGATTCCACGGTCGCCTGCCAGTTCGGTCGCGGCTGCGCCCGCACCCGCTTCACGAGCCGCTGCTCTTCCCGGGGGACGAGCCACCCAGGCCGCCGCGCGAAATGCTGGTGCCCGACTTGGTGGTGATGTTGGCGCCCTTGGGCGCGACGGTCGAGCCACCGATCGGCCGCGAACCCACTGACCCCGAACTGCCGTAGTAATAGTGGTATTGGTGGCCACCGAAATAGTAGAAGCCGTTGAGCCCCGCCGTGTGTCCGGTGCAGTAGCTGTCCGGCACGATTATCGGTTGACCGTTCGGATCCTCTTGAACGCACTGGGCGGTGACATCGGGTGTCGAGAGCATCCAATATCCAAGGCCGGCAACGAGACCGACCACGCCGACAGCGGCCGCGGCACCCATCAACACGCGGCGCTGGTGGCGCTGCTTGTCCTCGGCCTCGATGCGTGCCTCTTCGAGTTCCTTCTGCTTTTTGGCGTACTTGTCCCGCGCCCGCATTTCGGCGGGCGTCGGCGGCCGCGGCTTGGTAGTCGCCGCATCCTGGAACTCGATACTGCCGCCGGACGAGTAGTCGCCCTCGGGTTCGGGTTGCTCGGTGTCGCCTTTGTCGGGTTGCTTGACCTGCTCGGACTTGTCGTCCGCGGGCTCGCCGCCCTTCGGTGGCTCTTCGTCGGACACCGCTACCGATCCTTCTCGCCGCGAACGGCGCCGTCACCCGTCGACCAAGCGAACATGTAATGACAGAAGGCGGGCACGCGGGCAGTCTGCCACATTTGCTACGGCTGCGGCAGAGGTCAGCACCGAACGCGGTCGGCTAGCCCCACCAACGTTCCAGCACGCGTCCCACCCCGTCGTCGCTGTTGGGTGCGGTGACCTCGTCGGCGACGGCGAGCACCTCGGGGTGGGCATTGCCCATCGCCACGCCATGACCGGCCCACCGCAGCATCGGAATGTCGTTGGGCATGTCGCCGAACGCCACCACCTGGCCGCTGTCGATCTCCAGCGGCCTGGCGATCTCTTCGATGCCGGTGGCCTTGCTGATTCCCAGTGGCACTATCTCCACCAGCCCGTTGTTGGTGGAGTAGGTGATGTCGCCCTCGACACCGACGTGCTTGACGAGTTCAGCCGCCATATCGGCGCTGCGGGCGCCCGCCTGGCGGATCAACAATTTGATCGCCGGTGCGCTGAGCAGGTCTTCGATCGAGACCTCGGTGTTGTCCGGGTTCAGCCACGCGTGCTCATAGCCCGGCGAACTTACGAACTGCGGGGTCGCGGTGTCGTGGGCGCTGCGCCCGATCCGCTCCACTGCCAGGCCCACACCCGGGATGACGCGCATCGCAAGCTCAGCCAATTCGGCCAGGGAGTCGACGGGCAATGTGCGCGTCGAGACCACCCGGTCGTTGGCGGGGTCGTAGATGACGGCGCCGTTGGCGCACACCGCCATCGGTGCGAATCCCAGCTCGTCCACGATCGGGCGTATCCAGCGAGGCGGGCGGCCAGTTGCCACAACGAATTTGGCGCCGGCGGCGACGGCGGCGCGCACTGCGTCGCGGGTACGCGGGGTGATGGTCTCGTCGTCGCCGAACAAGGTGCCGTCGACGTCGCAGGCAATCAGCGCCGGCCTTGGAGTCGGCGCCGTCATTGAGCTGTCACTAAGCCGATCCGCCTGTCCGGCCGGCCGCGCTGGTCAATGCCGGCCGCTTTGCGCGTCTCCCGGCCGGGTCACCCCGTCGGTGCCGTATTTCTTTGCCCGCTCTTGCAACTCGACCAGCCGGATCGCCTGGGAGTCGTCCCGGTTGGGCGCGCTGCCGCCCAGCCGCCGCGGCACCCAGAACTCCCCCTCCGGGTGTGGGTACTCCTCCTGCACCCGGTAGAGCAAGCCGTTCATGGCTTCGCGCAACGCGGCGTTGAGTTGCTCGACGCCACCCTGCGGCGGGATCGGCCTGCCGACGGACACGGTGATCGGAACCTTGTTGCGGAACACCTTCTTTGGATGGTCTTTCGGCCAAATGCGGTGGGCGCCCCAGACAATCACCGGGATGACGGGCACCTGTGCTTCCAAGGCCATCCGTGCCGCGCCGGACTTGAATTCCCTGAGTTCGAAACTGCGGCTGATGGTGGCCTCGGGGTGCGTCCCGATCAGCTCGCCCGCGCGCAGCCGCTGCACGGCTGACGCGCAAGCGCCCTGCCCATTGCGGCGGTCCACCGGAATCAGCCGGGCGTGCTTGATCACATAGTCGACGGCCTTCACGTCGGCCATCTCGGCCTTGATCATGAAGTACATGCGCCGGTTCCGCTCCCGCGCGGCGAACAAGGACGGTAGCCAGTCCAGGTAGCTGGTGTGATTCTGGGCAAGCAGTGCGCCGCCCCGTTGCGGAATGTTTTCGAGCCCGTGGAAAGTGAACTTGGTCCCATTCATCGCGACGAGCGAGGGAACGATCAACTCCCCGAACCGGTAGAACGGCTCTGCCATGTCTTCTCCTTCGCTGTAAGGCTACTGGCGCGGGGGGCGGTTCGCTGCCCGCGCCGCGGCCTCGTCAGCCTCGATCTGCGCGGCCTCCTCCAATGTCGGTGCCGCTCCGCCCAGCCGGTGTGGCACCCAATATTGTCCGGCCGGGTGCGGATACTGCTGCTGCGCCTCGTAGAGCAGCTTGGTCATCGAGTCGCGCAGCGCCGCGTCGGTCTGCGCGATGTCGTCGGTGGCATGCAACGGCGGGCCGACCTGCACGGTGATCGGCACCTGGTGCCGGCCGAGGCGTCGGGGGTGGTCCTTGGTCCAGATCCGCTGCGCACCCCAGACGATGATCGGCACGATCGGGACGTCCGCTTCGCTGGCCATCCGGGCGGCGCCCGTCTTGAACTCCTTGAGCTCGAAGCTGCGGCTGATCGTCGCTTCCGGATAAACCCCGACCAGCTCGCCCTCGCGTAGCCGCTGCACGGCCACCGCATAGGCACCCGACCCGGCGTTGCGGTCCACCGGAATGGTGCCGGTCCGCTTGATCAGGAAGCTGACCACCTTCACTTGCTCCATCTCGGCCTTGATCATGAATCGCAGCCGACGGCGCCGCCGCCGCATAGCCAGCCCGGCCGGCAGCCAGTCGATGTAGCTGGTGTGATTGATGGCGACCACGGCACCCCCGCGCTCGGGGATGTTCTCCACCCCGCCGTAGCTGATCGCGGTGCCAGTGGCCAATACGCCCACCTGCGCCAGCAGCTCGCACGTGCGATAGGTCGGCTCCACCATCGGCAGCTACTCCGGCGCCCCCGCGGCTTGGGCCCGCCGAGCCGCGCGCGCGGCGGCCTCCTCGGCGTCTAGGCGCGCAGCGTCAGCCAACGATGGGGCGCCGCCGCCCAACCGGTGCGGTACCCAGAACTCACCAGCCGGGTGAGGTCCGTACTGTTCCTGCGCCTTTTCCAGTAAGTGCTGCATCCGCGAGTGCAGCAGCCCCCGCAATTCCGGCACGCCCAGTGTCGGTTCGATCGGCTCGCCGACCAGCACTGTGATCGGCACCTTCGGGCGTCCGAGCTTTTTCGGGTGGTCCTTGGTCCAGATTCGCTGGGCGCCCCACACGATGTGCGGGACAATCGGCACCCCCGCCTCCACCGCCATCCGGGCGGCGCCGCTCTTGCATTCCTTGATCTCGAAGCTGCGGCTGATGGTCGCTTCGGGATAAACCCCGACCAGCTCACCGTCCTTGAGGTTTCGGACGGCCGCTTCGTAGGAGGCGGCCCCGTCCTGCCGGTCCACCGGGATGTGCCGCAGGCTGCGCATGATGGGCCCGGTGGTTTTAGAGTCGAACACCTCTTGCTTGGCCATGAACCGTACTTTGCGACCCAGACCCTGCTGGTAAGCGGGAAGGCCGGCGAACGTGAAGTCGAGGTAGCCGGTGTGGTTGATAGCGATCACTGCCCCACCGCTAGCCGGCAGGTTCTCGACGCCCGTGACGGTGATCTTCAGGCCCTGCAGACGCCAGATCGAACGAGCGAGCAGGATCGCAGTGCCGTATACCGGTTCCACAGCTTGTCAGCCTAGTGCTACCAGCTGTGCGTCGCCTGAAGTGGTGAAAAGAGGTGAGCAGTGACCTTCCCGTCGTCGCAGCCCCCGGTACCCGCAATCGTTGACGGATTCGCCGGCGGCCGGCCCGTGCAGGCTGTCTGGGTCAACGACGAGGGCGGGGTGACGTTCCGGCTGGGCTTGGCCAGCTCCGATCGCGAGTTCGTCAAGGTGGCCAACGCGCGCGGTACCGACTTTGCCGGCGAAGCACGGCGGCTGCGCTGGGCGGCCCGGTACGTGGCGGTGCCGCAGGTGCTCGGGTTCGGGGTCGACGCAGAACGTGCCTGGCTGTACACCCGTGGATTGCCGGGCCTGTCCGCGGTGCACGCCCGCTGGGTGGCGGCCCCGGACGTTGCGGTGCGTGCGATCGGCGCGGGGCTTCGCGAGCTGCACGACGGATTGCCGACGCACACTTGCCCTTTCGAGTGGTCGGCGACCAGCAGGCTGGCCGCGCTGTCTCCCGCTGCCCGGTTACGTGTGGGCGAGCCGCCACCGGTCGATCGGCTGGTGGTCTGTCACGGCGACGCGTGTGCCCCCAACACCTTGATCGACGACGACGGCCGGTGCTGCGGGCATGTCGACCTCGGCGAACTCGGCGTGGCCGACCGCTGGGCGGATCTCGCGGTGGCGACACTCTCATTGGGCTGGAATTATCCCGGCCGGGCATGGGAGGCGGAGTTCTTCACCGCCTACGGCGTCGCACCAGACCCGGCGCGCATCGACTACTACCGGCGACTGTGGCAGGCCTTCGATGGCACCTCGGACAGCACCTCACGCTAAGCTCGAACCGATTCACCGGAACCATTCGAAAGGCATTTGTGCAGGTCACGAGCGTCGGTCATGCTGGATTTCTGATCCAAACCCAGGCGGGCAGCATTCTGTGCGACCCCTGGGTTAATCCGGCCTACTTCGCGTCGTGGTTCCCGTTCCCGGATAACACGGGGCTGGACTGGGCGGCGCTGGGCGACTGCGACTACCTGTACGTCTCGCACCTGCACAAGGACCACTTCGACGCGAAGCATCTCCGCGATCACGTCAACAAGGACGCTGTGGTGCTGCTTCCTGATTTCCCGGTGCCCGATCTTCGAAATGAGTTGGAAAAATTAGGGTTTCACCGCTTCGTTGAGACCAGTGACTCGATGAAGCACCAAATCAGCGGGCCCAAGGGTGAGCTCGACATCATGGTCATCGCGCTGCGGGCGCCCGCCGACGGCCCGATCGGCGACTCGGCGCTGGTTGTCTCCGACGGTGCGACAACGCTTTTCAACATGAACGACGCCCGGCCCGTCGATCTCGACATGCTGACGGCCGAGTTCGGGCACATCGATGTGCACCTGCTGCAGTATTCCGGCGCGATCTGGTACCCGATGGTCTACGACATGCCGGCCCGGGCCAAGGCGTCGTTCGGGACCCAGAAGCGGCAGCGTCAAATGGATCGCGCTCGTCAGTACGTCGCCCAGGTGGATGCGACCTGGGTGGTGCCATCGGCCGGGCCGCCGTGCTTTTTGGATCCGGAGTTGCGGCACCTCAACGACGACCACGGGGATCCGGCCAACATCTTCCCCGACCAAATGGTGTTCCTGGACCAGATGCGCAACCACGGACACGACCGGGGCCTACTGATGATTCCTGGTACGGTTGCGGATTTCACTGGCACGTCATTGAATTCGCTACAACATCCGCTACCGCTCGACGAAGTCGAGGCCATCTTCACCACCGGCAAGGCGGCCTATATCGCCGACTTCGCCGACCGGATGGCGCCGGTCCTGGCCGCGGAGCGCGCCGGCTGGGCTCCCCCGACCGGCGAGCCGCTGCTGGAGCCACTGCGGGCACTGTTCGAGCCGGTGATGCTGGGCAGCAACGAGATCTGTGACGGCATCGGCTATCCCGTCGAGCTAGTCATCGGCCCCGAGACCGTGGTTCTTGACTTCCCGAAACGGACAGTGCGCGAACGTATTCCGCACGAGAAAGTTCGCTACGGCTTCGCCATCGCGCCGGAGTTGGTCCGCACCGTGCTGCGCGATCACGAACCCGACTGGGTCAACACCATCTTTTTGTCCACACGTTTCCGGGCGTGGCGGGTCGGCGGCTACAACGAATACCTGTACACCTTCTTCAAGTGCTTGACCGACGAGCGAATCGCATACGCCGACGGCTGGTTCGCCGAGACCCACGACGACTCCGCGTCGATCACGATGGACGGCTGGGAGATGCAGCGTCGTTGCCCGCACCTCAAAGCCGACTTGTCGAAATTCGGTGTGGTAGAAGACGGCACGCTGACCTGCAATCTGCATGGCTGGCAGTGGCGGCTACAGGACGGTCGCTGCCTGACCACCCGCGGGCACCAGCTGCGAAGCCGCCGGACATGAGCGACACCTACGAGGACGGCGTGGTGCAGCTGGACCGCACGGCGATCACGTTGCGCCGCTATCACTTTCCGTCCGGCACGTCGAAGATCATCGCGCTGGACGCAATCCGTGGGTACAAGGCTCAATCGCTGGGCTGGTTCACGGCCCGGTTCACCTTCTGGGGCGGTACCGACCCGCGCCATTGGCTGCCACTGGACGTGCAGCGCCCACTGAAGTCGACGCTGATCACGCTGGACGTTCCGGGGACCCGGCCAAGTCCGGCGTTCACCCCGTCGCGCCCGGACGAGTTCCTCGCCCTGCTGGACGAGCTGCTGGCCCGGATCGGTTAGCGATCGGCCAGCGCCGCATGAGCGGCGTTGTAGCCCGGGGTGAACGTGATCCCGGGGCCGCCGTGGCAGCCCGCACTGCCCAGGTATAAACCCTTGATCGGGATCGGCTGGCCGAGAAAGCCTTTCGGTCCAGGCCGGTTGGGGCCGACTTGATTCGCATTCAACAGACCGTGGCAGTAGTCGCCGCCGGGAGCGCCGAACATCACACCCATATGCCGGGGCGTGAAGGTGGTGTGCCGGATGATGGTGCGCTCGAAATTCGGTGCCAGCCGGGTGATCTTGTCGATCACGCGCTGACCCATTTCCACCTTCGCCTGCCCGTAATCCACGTCGCCCTCGATCGGGAAAAACAGCGCGAACGCCGACGCGGCATGCTTGCCCTCGGGCGCTAGGTCCGGGTCGTTCTGCGACGGGATCTGCAACACGACCGTCGGATCAGCCGGAACAATTCCGCGCCGAGCATCCTCCCACTGCTGCTGGACTTCCTCCGGCGTGCAGAACAGACCGATCGAGGCCTGCATGGCCGGATCGTTGAGGACCTCGTAGGGCGCCACAAATTCGGGAGCCTCGTCCAGCGCGAAGTGCATCTGCAGATAGCTGCCGCGGTGGTCGATGCGCGCATAGCGTTCCCGGATATCGGCGGGCAGCGCGGCCGGATCGATCAGCTCGTTGAGCGTGACGTCCGGCGCGATTCCGGACACGACGATCGGGGCGTTCAACGTCTCGCCCGCCTCGGTGCGCACTCCGGTCACCCGCCCGTCGGCGACCAGAATCTCGGTCACCTTGGTACGCAACCGAACCTCGCCGCCATGGCTCTCGAGCACCTCGCGCAGATGCGCGGTGAGCGCGCCGATGCCCCCGCGCAGCTTCTTCATCTGCATGGTGTCCCCGTCGGGAACGCCGAGTCCGAAAGCGAGCGCCGCCGCGCTGCCCGGCGTGGACGGCCCCCGGTAAAGCGTGTTGACGGCCAGCACCGTCATCGAGCCGCGGATCGCGCCGTGCTTCTCGCGGTCGGGCAGGTAGCGGTCCAACACGTCGGTGACCGATCCGAACAACATGTCATCGATCGCCGAGCGCTCGAATTCATTGGTGGCACACGCATACATCTCGTCGATGCTCTTGGGCGGCAGTCCGGCTTCGAACCGGCCCAACGCGCGGTTCGGCGCCTGGGCCCATCCCATCAGCCCCGCCATTCCGTTGACGGCGTCCGCCCCGTGCACCTCGTTGAGGTGGGTGAACAGCTTGATCGGGTCGCTGTACTGAATCAGCGGATCGTCACCCACACCGCGCACTGCCACCGACATCTCGTCCAAGTCGATAGTCGGCATGGCGTCCAGGCCCAGCTCGCTGACCACCTTGGACGAGGTCGGGAACAGCACCGAACCCGCGATCTCGAACTGGTATCCGTCGAAAAGCTCGACGGTGGATGCCATGCCGCCCGCGTAGAGCTTGGGGTCCAGGCACAGCGTGCGCAGTCCCGCCTTCTGCAGCAGCACGGCCGCGGTCAGCCCGTTATGCCCTGCACCGATAACTATCGCGTCATAACCAGTCATGTCCCTGCCCTCCGAAGAGGAGGCTCGCACGCCTGCCAAGTTTTGTCAATTATGACGAAACTTGGCGGACGGTCGCCGTAATCCAGGAGTCGGTGATCCCCGCGCGCAGCGACTCCAGCGCCGCGTGGCATAGGCGCGCGAGTTCGCCCAGCGACCGATCGTCGCTTTCCATCCATACCTCCATCGCGCCGAACACCGCGGCCGCAATGCATCGCGCGGTCACCGCGGTGCGCACCTGTTGGTCGGCGGTACGCTCGGCGGTTCCGCTGGCAGCGCGACTACGTCGTTCCAATTGCGCCGCAATGGCATCGGCGAAGTCGGCCTGGACCTCCCGGATGTGGCGGACGATGCGCCCGGGGTCCAGCTCGTCTTGGCGCAGGGCGGCGATTTTGCTCACCGCGTCAACGTCGTACGGGAACGCGAAGATGGCCGACTGCACCGAATCGATGATCGGTTCGTCGGCCGGCCCGGCATCCAGGGCCGCCCGAAACCAGTGCAGCCCGGTGTAGTCCGCGAACAGCAGGTCGTGCTTCGAGCTGAAGTGGCGGTAGAACGTGCGCAGCGACACCCCGGCGTCGGCGGCGATCTGTTCGGCCGAGGTGTCTTCCACGCCCTGCGCCAGGAATCTCACCACCGCGGCCTGGCGCAACGCTTCACGCGTGCGCTCGCTGCGCGCCGTCTGGGCGGGCCTGACCATTTCAGTAAGGTACCAAGAAATATTGTGTCAATATTGACAAAACTTCGCGATGGGGGTGAGACTGCGCCCATGGTCTCCCTCATCACCCACGCGGTACTCGGACTGGCAGTCATCACCTGGATTGTGAGATCCAACTCCAAGGTCTTCGCCCGGCCGGCCGGCGGCCCGCTCTTCTCACCGATGGAAATCGTGTACTACGTCGTCGGCATCGCATCGGTCGCGCTCGGCTGGTACTTCAACATCACCTACGTCGAGGAGTACTCGCGCGGCTCCACCAACCCGCTCTGGGGCGAACACGGGAGCTGGGCCGAATACATCAAGCTGATGTTCACCAACCCGGCCGCCAGCTCGGCCAGTCAGGACTACACGATCGCGAATGTGGTTCTGCTGCCAATCTTTACGATCGTGGACGGCTATCGCCGCGGTCTGCGTCACCCATGGCTGTACTTCGTATCCAGCCTGTTCACCAGCTTCGCGTTCGCGTTCGCGTTCTACTTCACGACGATGGAACGGCAGCGCCGCCACGAACTGGACCGCGCGGCCGTCAACGCCTAACCGCCTAGGGCTTCGGTTCCAACACCTCGGCGCCGACGAATGGAACCAATGCTTCGGGCATCCGCACGCTGCCGTCGGGCTGCTGGTGGTTCTCCAGGATCGACACCAGCCAGCGGGTGGTGCCCAGCGTTCCGTTGAGCGTGGCCGCGGTCTGCGGCTTGCCGTTGTCGCCGCGGTAGCGGGTCGCCAGCCGGCGCGCCTGGAACGTGGTGCAGTTCGACGTCGACGTCAGCTCGCGGTAGGTCTGCTGCGTGGGAACCCATGCCTCGCAGTCGAACTTGCGGGCGGCCGACGAGCCGAGATCGCCCGCGGCGACGTCGATGACCCGGTACGGCACCTCGATGAGAGCCAGCATCTCGCGCTGCCAGCCCAGCAGCCGCTGGTGTTCCGCCTCGGCGTCAGCCGGCGTGCAGTAGACGAAACCCTCGACCTTGTCGAACTGATGCACCCGGATGATGCCGCGGGTGTCCTTGCCGTAGCTGCCGGCCTCGCGGCGGAAACACGACGACCAGCCCGCATACCGCAGCGGCCCGTCGGACAGATCCAGGATCTCGTTCGAGTGGTAGCCGGCCAGCGGCACCTCCGAGGTGCCGACCAGGTACAGGTCGTCGGCTTCCACCCGATAGATCTCGTCGGCGTGAGCACCCAGGAATCCGGTGCCGGCCATCACCTCCGGGCGCACCAGCACCGGGGGGATCATCGGGACGAAGCCGTTCTCGACGGCCAGGCGCAGCGCCAGCTGCAGCAGGCCGAGCTGTAGCAGCGCGCCCGGACCGGTCAGGAAGTAGAACCGCGAGCCGGACACCTTGGCGCCGCGCTGCATGTCGATGAGGCCCAGCGACTCACCCAGCTCAAGGTGATCCTTGGGGTTGGCGATCGCCGGTGGCTCTCCGACGACGTCGAGAACGGTGAAGTTGTCTTCCCCGCCGGCCGGAACCCCGTCGATGACGACGTTCGAGATCGCCATGTGTGCCGCGGTGAACGCCGTCTCCGCGTCGGCCTGAGCCGTCTCGGCGGCCTTCACCTGCTCGGCCAGCTCCTTGGCGCGCGCCAACAACGCCGGGCGTTCGTCGGGCGAGGCGGCGCCCACGCTCTTGCTGGCGGACTTCTGGTCGGCCCGCAGCGTGTCGGCGGTCGAGATCGCGGACCGGCGGGCGCCGTCGGCGCTCAGCAGCGCATCCACCAGCGCCGGATCCTCGCCGCGGCTGCGTTGGGAGCGGCGGACGGCGTCGGGGTCTTCCCGGAGCAGCTTGAGGTCGATCACGGCCAAAAGATTACTTTCGGTTCGGCACGGCCGCGCGCAGCATCGGCCAGGGCTAACCCCAGGACTCACATCTGTAACGTTTGTCACGTTAGCTTGGGCGCCCTGTCAGAATGGAGTCGATGTCGGACACGATCGAGACTCAAGTCGCCGCAGCCAGCCCGCCCGCCACTGAGGCGGAGCAGCAGCTGGCCGGCTTTCAGTGGCCGCGCACTTTGCAGGCGACGGCGACCCGGCGGGCGTTGCTGCTGTTCGCGCTCGGCGGCCTTTTGATCGCGGGACTGGTAACCGCGCTGCCGGTTGGCGGACCCGGGCAGGGCCGGCTTGCGGGCTACCTCGACAGCAATCCCGTGCCCAGCACCGGAGCTAAGACAGATGCCGCGTTCAACCGCGCCAAAACCGGCGATTGCCTGATGTGGCCGGATGTCACGCCGGAGTCCGCAAGCATCGTCAAATGCATCGACGACCATAAGTTCGAGGTCGCCGAGTCCATCGACATGAGAACTTTCCCCGGCTCGGAATACGGGCCCAACGCCGCCCCGCCGTCGCCGGCGCGCATCCAGCAGATCAGCCAGGAGCAATGCGAGGCGGCGGTGCGCCGATACCTGGGCCCTAAGTACGATCCCAACAGCAAATTCAGTGTGAGCCTGCTGTGGGCGGGTGACCGAGCGTGGCGTCAGTCCGGCGAGCGCCGCATGTTGTGCGGGCTGCAGATGCCCGGCTCGAACAACGAACAAGCCGCCTTCAAGGGCAAGGTCTCCGACGTCGACCAGTCCAAGATCTGGCCGTCGGGCACCTGCCTGGGCATCGACTCGACAGCCAACCAGCCCATCGACGTCCCGGTTGACTGCAAGGCGCCGCATGCCATGGAGGTCACCGGGACGGTCAACCTGGCCGAGAAATTCCCCGGTGCGCTGCCCGCGGAGCCCGAGCAGGACGGCTACATCAAGGACGCTTGCACGAAGATGACCGACGCGTACCTGGCGCCGATCAAGTTGCGCACCACGACGCTGACGCTGATCTACCCCACCGTGTCGCTGCCCAGTTGGTCGGCGGGTAGCCGGGAGGTGGCGTGCAGCATCGGCGCCACTCTGGGCAACGGGGGCTGGGCCGCGCTGGTGAACAGCGCCAAGGGCCAACTGCTGATCAACGGTCAGACACCGGTGCCCCCACCCGATATTCCCGAGGAGCGGCTCACCCTGCCGCCGATTCCGGTGCAGGCACCGGCCAGCCCTCCCCAGCAGTCCAACACTCCGCCGGAGATGCCGCAGGGCAATCAGCACCTGCCGCAACAACAGCCAGTGGTGACGCCACCCCGGGCGACCGCCACGCAGGCGCCGGCCACCCAGGCGCCGCAGGATCAGCCGCCACCTCCGGCCGACGGTGGTGCGCCGCCGCCACCGGCCAACCAGGCGCCGCCGCCCATGCCGGATGCACCGGCACCGGGCGCGCCTCCGCCAGCCGAGCCGGCACCGGGAGGTTAGCCGGGTGGCCGTGCGGATGGATCCGCAGCGGTTCGACGAACTGGTCTCCGACGCACTCGACCTGATTCCCACCCAGCTGGCGGCCGCCATGGACAACGTCGTGATCCTCGTCGAGGATCGTCACCCCGAAGACCCCGAACTGCTGGGGCTCTACGAGGGGGTAGCGCTGACCGAACGCGACTGGAACTACGGCGGATCGCTGCCCGACGCCATCACGATCTACCGCCGCGCGCTGCTGGACATCTGCGAATCCGACGACGACGTCGTGCAGGAGGTGGCGATCACGGTGATCCACGAAATCGCCCACCACTTCGGCATCGACGACGACCGATTGGAAGAGCTGGGCTGGGGCTGAGAATCCGGCGCAAATCCGGGCGCGGCATCGCGGATTTGTCATGCCCTGGTGCTAGGAACGGCGTATGAGCGCAGATTGCCGCGAGTGCCGGGCAGGCTTAGAACACTGCCACGGCACCATCATTCGCCACTCGTTGCGCCGTTCGGAATGCACCGAGCCGGACTGCGTCAGTCCCGAGCTGTTGGCGCACACGTTCGTCATCGACTGCGACGCCGTCGGCTGCAGCTGCACGGAACTGGTTGCGCTGGCTGTCTGATCAGCCCATCGGATCGGTGCTGGACCGCACCGCGTCGGCGACCGGCGTGACCTCGGCGCTGGGCTCGGGGTAAAACGGCGGCGCCAGGTTTCCCCACCGCACGCAGCTCCACCGTCCGTCGGTGATCGGCGCCAACACCACGGACTCGGCATTGGCCAGATGGTTGTCCAGCGCGAAGTCTGCGTCCACGCCGGCCAGCACCGCGGAAACCAGCCGGATCGCGGCGCCGTGGCTGACGACGACGATGTCACCGTTCCAGTCGCGATCGTCGAGATAGCGCATCCGTAAGTCGGTGAGCACCGGGACGTAGCGGTCCAACACCTCGCTGGCGGTCTCGCCGCCGGGCAACGGCAGATCGAGTTCACCGTGCTGCCATCGGCCGTAGATGGCATTGAACTCCGCTACCGCCTCGTCGTCGTTGCGGTTTTCCAGCGCACCGACCTGTACCTCATGGATGCCGGCGACTTCGTGCGGAGCGACGTCGACCTCGGCGCCAATCACCGCGGCCGTCTGCGACGCCCGGTTGGCCACCGAGTGCGCGAGCAGCGCCGGCCGTCCGGCATCGACGGCGAACGCCCGCGCCTGATCCCGTCCCGTGGGCGTCAGATCCGCCCCGGGCGGGCGGGTGTCCAGCCGGCGTTCGACGTTGCCGAAGGACTGGCCGTGCCGCAACAGCACCAACCGACCACTCATCGTTTAGATCCCCCCACCGGAAGCTTCGGCCTGTTCAGGTTTGCCCTCCCGTAGCCGCGCCAGCCACCGCGACGCTTCGTCTGGTGGCGGTGGCCCTATCCCCGCTGCCGGGCCAGTCGGCCAGGATCCTAGATATCGCACATCCACACAACGTCGATGCAGTGCCTTGAGTGCCTCGGCGACGTCGCCGTCGTCGATATGCCCCGCACAGTCGGCAAAGAACTGATAGGTGCCGAGTTCGGTTCGGGTTGGCCGGGATTCGATGCGGGTCAGGTCGATATCGCGGATGCCGAATTCGCCGAGCGCGGCCAGCAGCGCGCCCGGCGCATTCTCGATCCGCAACACCACCGACGTGCGATCGGCTCCAGTGCGGACCGGCGGCGGCCCCGGCAAGCCCACCAGGACGAACCGGGTACGGGCGTTGAGTTCGTCGACCACGCCTTCGGCCAGGGCCGCGAGCTTCCAGTGCTTGGCGGCCAACGGCGACGTGACCGCGGCGTCGGCCTCGCCCTGGGCTACCTGCCTGGCGGCGTCGGCATTGGAGTAGGCCGGCCGCAGTTCGACGTTGGGCAGGTTGGCGGCCAGCCATCGGCGCACCTGGGCCGCGGCCACGGGAAACGCGGCCAGGGTTTTAACCCCAACGGCGCCCGGCGTTTTTTCCAGGCCGGGTTTGACGACGATGCTGAACGCCACATCGAGGGGTGTCTCGGCGAAAATCTGCATCGGCGAACCGTTGGCCAAACTGTCCAATGTCGGCACCACCGTGCCGTCGATCGAGTTCTCGATCGGCACGCACGCGTAGTCGGTCTCCCGGTTACGGACCGCCTCCAGCGCCGCGGGTGTGCTGTCGATCGGCAACCGCTGGACCGGGCTCAGATGTTGGTCGGGGATCAAGCCTGCGGAAATCATCTGCAAGAGCGCCGCCTCGGTGAAGGTGCCTTCGGGACCGAGGTAAGTGATGCCGACCACGACCACAACCCTAGTGGGGTCATTGCAAAAACAGACCTTGCTTCGACCTGCGATCTAAGTTAACTTAGGCCTACCTAAGGATCGAAGGAGAACGGGACGATGTTGCCGCTGACCAGCGCCGCGCCGACGACTGCCGAACGCATCCGCAGCGCCTGCGCCCGGGCCGGCGGTGCCCTTCTGGCCGTCGAACGCGAGGACCCGGTACCCACCCCGGTGCATCACCTCCTGCACGACGGATCCTTCGCCGTCGCCCTCCCCACCGATAACAGCGCGACCGACCGCCGGATCTGCGGATCGCAAGCACTGCTCGAACTCACCGACTACGCGCCGCTTCCGCTGCGGGAGCCGGTCCGTTCGCTGGTATGGGTTCGCGGCCGGCTGGAGCAGGTCCCGGCGGCCGAGATCACCCCGACCCTCGATCTGATCGCCAGCGAGTGCCCGCATCCGGCACTGCTGCAAGTTGATACGCCGCAGTGCATGCCGCCCACCCCGGGCGATGACCGATACACGCTGCTGCGGCTCGAGATCGCCTCCGTCGTGGTGACGGACGCGACCGGCGCCGAGCCCGTCAGCATCGAAGACCTGCTCGCGGCTCGCCCCGACCCGTTCTGCGAGATGGAGTCGAGCCTGCTGTGGCACCTCGACAACGCCCACAGCGACGTGGTGGCGCGCCTGGTGTCCCGACTGCCGGCGCCGCTGCGGCGCGGACAGGTCCGCCCGCTCGGGCTCGACCGCTATGGCGTGCGGTTCCGCATCGAAGGCCACGACGGCGACCACGACATCCGGCTGCCGTTCCACAAGCCGGTCGACGACATGACCGGCTTGAGCCAGGCCATTCGCGTGCTGATGGGCTGCCCGTTCATCAACGGCCTGCGGGCCCGCCCCTAGCCATCGAGAGCACCGACGCGGGCCGCGACGCACGCAGTGGGCGCCTGGATGCACGTAAATTGACCGGGTGACCGGCGACCGATCACCACGACGTGGACGGCCTGCGAGACCGATCCCTCCGCGGAAGTCGCGTCCCGAGGCACCGCCGGTGCTGCATCGCCAGACCAATCCGCCACCGTCGGCCGCCGACCCAACGGTGCCGATCCCCCGCGTCTCGGCATCCCCGCCCGCCGCGCCGCGGGTGCGCCGCAAGCGCAAAAAACACCGCTGGGGCCGCGCCATCGCGTCGACATTGCTGATCGTCTTGCTGCTGGCACTCGCTGGCGTGCTGGGCGGCGGCCTCTGGCTGGACACGACACTGCATCGCAAGCCGGTATTGGCCGACTAGCCCGATCGGCCCGCGCCCGGTCGCGGCACCAACTGGCTGCTCGTCGGGTCGGACAGTCGCGAAGGCCTGTCGGCCGAACAGCAACAAGACTTGGCCACCGGCGGCGACGCCGGGAACAGCCGCACCGACACGATGCTGCTGATACACATCCCCGCATTGGGGTCGCGCACCCCGACGACGCTGGTGTCGATACCGCGCGACTCGTACGTGCCGATCCCCGAGCACGGCAAGGACAAGCTCAACTCCGCGTTCGCGATCGGCGGGGCATCGTTGCTGGCCCAGACGGTGGAACAGGCCACCGGACTGCGGCTCGATCACTACGCCGAGATCGGGTTCAGCGGGTTCGCCGTCCTGGTGGACGCGCTTGGCGGTGTTACCGCCTGCCCGACCGAGCCGATCAACGATCCGTTGGCCGGCATCGACCTGCCCGCCGGTTGCCAGCAGCTGAACGGTCGCGACGCGCTCGGATACGTCAGGACCCGGGACACCCCTCGGGCTGATCTGGACCGGATGGTCAACCAACGGCAATTCATCTCAGCGCTGCTGCAGCGCGCCGCCAGCCCGTCGGTCTGGCTCAATCCGTGGCGCTGGTACGCGGTGCCGCACGCCGCCGCCGACGCGTTGACCGTCAACGAGGGCGATCACGTCTGGGACCTGGCTCGGCTGGGCTGGGCGATACACGGATCCGCCACCGCGCTGACCGTCCCGATCGCCGAGTTCACCAGCAACGGCGCCGGCTCGGTCGTGGTGTGGAATCACGACGTTGCCGGCCAGCTGTTCGACGCCCTGGCCTCCGACGCACCGGTACCCAGCGACGCGCTCGAGGGACCGCCTTAGCGATTTCGTGGCCCTAATGCGGGGTGCAATTCCCGAAATATGAGCAGTGTAATGTGACGCTTCTACACATAGGCGAACCGGGCCTGCATAAATGGCGTATATATAAGGCTCAGAAACTTTTTCCGAGCTTATCTGACGCTCTTTACGATGCCCTTCTAGCTGCGCTAAGGTGCTTGCATGACCGCGACTGATACTCCCAAGACCAAGTTCCACTCATTACTCCAGGAGCAGATTTCTCACGAATTCACTAGTTCTCAGCAATACGTTGCGATTGCCGTTTATTTTAGCGCCGCCGAACTGCCGCAATTGGCGAGGCATTTTTACGGGCGAGCGCTCGAGGAACGGAACCACGCAATGATGCTGGTGCAGCATCTGCTCGATCGCGACGTGGACGTCGAGATCGCGGGCATCGACGCGGTACGCAATCAATTCGACCAACCACGGGACGCGCTGGTCCTAGCCCTGGAGCAGGAACGGTTGGTCACCGACCAAATCACCCAGCTTGCACGCGTGGCTCGCGACGAGGGTGATTACCTGGGCGAACAGTTCATGCAGTGGTTTCTGCAGGAGCAGGTCGAAGAGGTAGCGGTGATGAAAACCCTGGTGACGGTGTCCGATCGCGCCGGCGCCAACCTGTTCGATCTGGAGAACTTCGTCGCCCGCGAAGTGGGCACTCAGGCCATTAGCGCCAGCGCCCCACCAGCCGCGGGCGGCCACCTCGTCTCGCCGGTCTAGCCAGTCCCTCCGATGGTCCGCGTGTTGTCCAGCCAGGCCTTCGTCCGGCCGGGGTGGTTGGTAGCAATCCAGGCCACCCCCACGTCCCGGCAGAAGTCAACGTCGTCGTAGCCGTCGACGGTCCAGCAGTACACGGCCCGGCCCTGGGCGACGGCACGATCCACCAGTTGCGGATAGTCCTTCAGCGCGTCCAGCGACGGCCCGACGGCGGTGGCCCCGACGGCGGTGGCCGCGCTGCTGGTCAGATAGCGAGCGTTCCGGCCGAGCAGCACCGTTGGCAGCAGCGGTGCTGCTCGGCGTATTCGCCAGACCGCTGCCGCTGAGAAGGACATCACCACCGCGCGCGACCGGTCGGCAGATGCCGGCGAGGCGATACCGAAGCGGTGCAGCAGCGCCAGCACCTTGCTCTCGACCAGCGAGCCATACCGCACCGGATGCTTGGTCTCGATGAAGATCTTCACCGGCCGGTTCCAGTCGAGAACCATCGATACCAGGGCATCCAGCGTGAGCAGGCTGGTGTCACCGTGGGTGCCGTCCGATCGCCAACTGTCGTGCCAGGCACCGTATTCCAGCTCGCCTAGCTCGGCGAGGGTCATGGTGCTGACCAAGCCGGCGCCGCTCGACGTCCGGTCCAGCTTGCGGTCGTGCACACACACCAAATGGCCGTCGCGGGTCAACCGCACGTCGCATTCGACGCCGTCGGCGCCCTCCTTGAGCGCGAGGTCGTAAGCAGCAAGCGTGTGTTCGGGGCGAGACGCCGACGCACCTCGGTGGGCAACGATAAAAGGATGCCCGGCGAGCACCTCGTCGGGCCACGTCATACCCCTATGCTGCCGGTTCCTCCCCCTCCAACTCAACAGGAACGGCGGCGGGCGCGCCGGGTTGATCCGGGATATCGGCGGCCACCGCGACCCAGCGATGCGCGGGCTGTGCGACGGGTTTGCGTTCAAATCCCTCAAAAACACGGGCCACAGTGGCCAGGGTCGCCGCCGCGAAAAGGTATCCGAACACCATCAGGACGGTGTTGTTGGCGATGCCTTGGGGGTCGGTCGCGAAGCTGGTGACGATCGCCCAGATTGAAACTAGGTAGCTGAAAACCCAAGCGATCCACCACTCGACGATCGGTCGCCGCGCCCGGCCATAGTGCTCTTCGAGCACGGCCAGCTCGATCACGTAGACCGGAGCCCACAGCAGATTGGCGAACGGAACGGCGCAGCCGGCCCACAACGCCCTGACGGAACGGTGATCGGACAGGCCGTAGTGCGAGAACACGGCCGCCCGCCGCGCGATCAGCCATCGGATCAGGAACACGCCGGAGGTGATCAGCGCCGCCACCGCCGCCACGCTGGCCAAGTCTGTGAACCAGTCCGCGGCGGCGGCCACTATCGAGTTCAGCAAGGTTTTCCGGTTGAAGACCAACAGGACATACCGGACTACGTACATCAGCGCCGCACTGCCGAGCACCAGCACGCCGATGAACAGCGCAAGGCGCACGGCTGCCGCCGACGGGCCGGTTTGTGCCGAAATGTCGTCGGTCGCCGGGGTCTGCTCGACGTGGTCGGTCAAACCCCAACGCGGGATCACGGCGTAACGCGGCGTCGGACCTAGCGACCGTGGTCCCCGCCGCGCGGGGGGTGCGGCGCCGGGGCGCACCGCGATCCACCGGAAACCCGGCGGCAACCGCGGCGGTGTGCGTTGTGGTGCGGCCGAGCGAGCGGGCGGCGGACCACCCTGCGTGCTCCACCGGGGGTCGCCCGGCACATCCGCCAGAGGTGCCATCAGCGCACCCCGACAACGCGGACACCACTCCCGGCGACGTTCGCGCACGTTCCAACGGGTGCCGCACTGGGAGCACACCTGGATCACCGGACCAGCGTAGCGCCGGCGCAGACACGGCCCGCGCGGCAGCGGCGATACCGTGGGATTACACGGACCGCGGGACGCTTCGCGAAACCTCACCGATGCGAGGGCCGAAATGGCCTTCCGCGACCCGAATCCGCACCTGTTACCGGCGTCACAGCTACTTCATGGCTATCCACAGTTTCCACAGGTTTGTCCACATGGGGGGCGGGGTATAGACGCAATCAATCAGCAACTTGCGGTTAACCCTGGCCCTAACTGTGGATAACGCCGGGCATTTGCGGCGCGCCATCGACAGGCCAGACGAGCAGCGAGCGAATGGACCGTCCCACTGCACAACAATCGGACCTGCCCAGTCGAAGCTCCGACTCATCCGCGTCCCCGGGCGCACCCCGCCGACACCGGCTACCACGAACCCGCAGCTCAGCGTGTTGTTGCGCGTTACATTTTCCAACCCCATCACAAAGGGTTATGATCGCCATCACGAAAAATGTTGTGACTCACCTCACTCGGCTGAGGTGACCGGTCAATGAAAGGCGATTGATGGCGACGCATTCGTTCGGTCCAGGTACCCCGGCCGCATCGAACTCGTATTCCGGATCGCCCGCCTGGAACCACAGCTACAGCATCGCCGCGTTGCGTGCTGGCCTGATCGCGTTGGCGTTGCTCGCGGTTCTCGCGCTCATTGTTTTGTCTTGATTATTTCCTCTTGAAACGCACTCGACCGGGTACCCGGTCTATCGGCCCATAAGGGTCGTCCTTGCGGCGCGTGCAGTCATGGAGCAGGGTTGATTACGCTGAGCCTGCCGCGCGGCAGGCTCCGTGCGAATGCGCGTCAAGACGATCATCGAGGAAAGGAATGCCGTGGCTGAATACACGCTGCCCGATTTGGACTGGGACTACGCAGCGCTGGAACCGCATATCTCAGGTCAGATCAACGAGATTCATCACAGCAAGCACCATGCCACCTACGTCAAGGGCTTGAACGACGCCATTGCCAAACTCGAAGAGGCGCGCGCCAATGACGACCACGCCGCGATCTTCTTGAACGAGAAGAACCTCGCGTTCCACTTGGGTGGGCACGTGAATCACTCGATCTGGTGGAAGAACCTGTCGCCGAACGGCGGAGACAAGCCGACCGGTGCGCTAGGCGCCGCCATCGACGACGCCTTCGGCTCGTTCGACAAGTTCCGCGCTCAGTTCAGCGCCGCGGCCAACGGCTTACAGGGCTCGGGCTGGGCGGTGCTCGGCTACGACACCCTCGGCGACCGGCTGCTGACGTTCCAGCTTTACGACCAGCAGGCCAACGTCCCGCTGGGCATCATCCCGCTGCTGCAGGTCGACATGTGGGAGCACGCCTTCTACCTGCAGTACAAGAACGTCAAGGCGGACTACGTCAAGGCGTTCTGGAACGTCGTCAACTGGGCAGATGTGCAGTCGCGCTACGAGGCCGCAACATCGAAGGCGAAGGGCCTGATTTTCGGCTGAGCTCAGCTGCTTGAGGCAGGGGCGTCACGCGGATCGCGTGGCGCCCTTACCTTTACCTGGCCTATATGAGCCCGCTGCACAAAAGGCATGCGCCAGATGCCGTGTCGAGTTGCAACACGTCTAAACCGCAGGCATTCTTAACTATTCGGGCTACCAGCGTGGTTATTTGCCAACCAACACGTCGCGCGGAGGTCGAGATGGAGACTGGGTCAGGCCAGCCGATAGGGGTTGCGCCCTTCCATGCTCGTGGCGCCCTGAAAGGGTTTGTGATCTCTGGCCGTTGGCCCGATTCGACTAAAGAATGGGCCTAGCTGTTGATGGTCGCTGTGCGGGTGGCATCCTTACCCGAATTGCTTTCCACCACAACGGTATTCGGAGCCCGCGAAGAGTTGCCCGACGAGCCCGAGCCGGACACCGTCGGCCTGGTGCTGGCCGAAGGCACGGTATTCGGCGAATCGGCAATCCCGCCAGGGTATTTCGCGGATCATCAACCCCCCGCCTTACTGATGCTGCATCCTCCATCAGAGACCACACCGTCGTTGCCGGAATGCACCGGAGCGGCCTCGGGGTGCGTCCTGCTCCCGGGGTTGCCGTATCTGGGACTAGAGCACCGCGCGGCGTGGGTCGAAGCCGAGGCCGATGGCACCATTACGTCGATGGTGAGTCGAGTCGGCGTCGACCCCATCAGCCATCCCGACACCGCGATTCTGGCAATGCTGCTTGCGGCATAAGGATATTCAATCGTTTGGTTCGGAGTCCGAATCCAGAGATGCGGGCGCCCGAAATTCCGGGCCTTCCTGGCGCGCCCCGGATTTGCCCGCTAGCCTGGGACCGTCAGCGAAGGGGAGTAGCCCCTAATCGTCGTGTCGACATACTGGCGAATAGCCCGGCCGGCGAACCGATCCCAGCGGATCGGTGGGCGAGACCTTCGACCGGTGTTCGATGACCACAGTGGTTGTCAACGACGCGTCGAAAGGTCACCCGGATGCTCGCGGCGACACTCCTGAGTCTTCCGGTGCTCTTGCCTGCCGAACTCGGCGACAGGTCTCAACTCATCACAATGACGTACGCCTTGTGTTTCCGATGGTGGGTAGTGCTGCCCGGGGTGACACTCGCGGCATTTCTTGTGCACCGGGTCTCGGTGACGATCGGCGACGTCCTGGGCGCCACGCTGCCGGCGCGGCCGATGGCTCTCGCATCCGCGATCGCGTTCCTGATCTTCGCCGCGTGGGCCTGGCGTGAGGGCGCCGCCGCCGATGACGAAGCCGTCTCGCCCTGGCTCGAACCTCGGTTGGTTCTGCTGACCGTGGTGTCGTCATTCGCACTCGCCGAAATGAGCGACAAGACGACATTGGCGCCGGCGATTGGCTCGGGAAGGCCGCTGCACCGCCGCCTTCCCCACCAGCTGCTGCACGTGTTGGCCAGCATGCTGTTTGTGACCATCGGCCTGTGGATGCTGCTCGACAGCGCACTGGGCTGGCGGCCGGTGGCCATCGCGGTAACCGCGGTGGCCATGCTGGGCGCCGTAACGACGGCCGCGGCGCAAACTCTGCGCCGCCGCCACACGGGAGTTTCGCAGTCCGGGAGGTCACCGGAAGCCGTCTAAGGTGCTGCGGCGCCGCTTCGCTCAAGCCGTGCGAGCCGGGCAGTCGCCCCCAGAGGTATCTCTGAGGGCTATTTTGTGCACCCTCGCCCTCTTAACGCGCCCAAAAACCGACCCGGCAGCAAAGTAGGCTTTCAAAGAGACTTCATAGACGGCTCGTTGCGAGATATTCGCCCGACACCATCCGCCGGGCCGGTCCGTCGTTCCTCGACACCACGCCCCAAAGCACGCGCTCCAGACCTGATTTCTGCGGATAACCTGTGAGTTATAGTCCGTTTATGGACACTGCCGTTATTTAGTTGGACGCTCGTGAAGTGCGGACTCAGCGAACCTCGGGGATGTCACCAGCGAAGCCGGCCCGGTTTGCACCTGGTTGTGAGCACAAACTCTCGCTACCATGATCAGCAAATACACATAGGTAATAGTTTCGCTTCTACAGCCCCGTGGAGGTCATATCGATGAGCACGACGTTTTCCGCCCGCCTGAACCGCTTGTTCGACACGGTGTATCCACCCGGTCGCGGGCCGCATACCTCCGCGGAGGTGATCGCGGCACTGAAGTCGGAGGGCATCACGATGTCGGCTCCCTACCTGTCGCAGCTACGCTCCGGCAATCGCACGAACCCGTCGTCGGCGACCATGGCCGCTCTGGCCAACTTCTTCCGAATCAAGTCGGCCTACTTCACTGACGACGAGTACTACGAAAAGCTCGACAAGGAGCTGGTCTGGATGTCCACGATGCGCGACGACGGTGTGCGCCGCATCGCGGTACGCGCCGTCGGGTTGTCCGCACAGGCCCAGCAGGACCTCGTGGAGCGCGTCAACGAACTGCGCCGCGCAGAACACCTCGACGCCTAGCCGGCCACCGAAGCGCAGCCCGCCCTGTTGGGCTGCCGTCGGTCTGTTCCGATTAGGGTTGGCCTCACGGATCGCGCACACGCGAGAGCGATAGTCCACGAGATACCGGGAGGCGGCCGGGAATGGGCCTGTTTCGCAAGCGAAAGAGTCGCGCGACGCGTCGTGCCGAAGTCCGTGCGATCAAGGCCCGCGCCAAGCTCGAGGCCAAGCTCGCCGCCAAGAACCAGGCGCGCCGATTCAGGGACGACCGTCGAGCCGCCGACAAAGTTCTCAAGGCGCAGATCAAATCGCAGCGCGACAGCGACCGCGCGGCGCTCAAAGTCGCCGAGACCGAGCTCAAGGCGGCACGGGAGGGGAAGTTGTTCTCGCCGACGCGGATCCGACGGGTGCTGACGGTGTCACGGCTGCTGGCGCCGATCCTGACGCCGGTGCTCTACCGGGCGGCGATGGCCGCTCGCGCGCTGATCGACCAGCGTCGCGCGGATCAACTCGGGATTCCGTTGGCACAGATCGGCCAGTTCTCCGGGCACGGCGCCCAGCTGTCGGCACGCATCGCCGGCGCGGAGAAGTCATTGCGGGCGGTGCAGGAACGCAAGCCCAAGGACGCCGAGACCAAGCAGTTCGTGGCCGCCATCGCCGAGCGGCTCGCCGATCTGTCAGCAGCCGTCACTGCCGCGGAGAACATGCCGGCGGCTCGCCGGCGCGCGGCGCACTCGGCGATCTCCTCGCAGCTCGACGGGATCGAAGCCGATCTGATGGCTCGGCTCGGGTTGACCTGAAAGTGGTGTTGTGACATGCTATTTCGCGCCACCGGGATTTCGCGCGTCCTGATCACCGTCTTCGCCGCCGCCGCACTTTACGTCGGCGCCGCGAGCATCACTGCGCCGGCGTGGGCGCACGTCCATGCCAGCAGTGACGACGCGGTCCGCGGCGCCATGGCGATCGTGACCTTTCAGGTGCCCAACGAATCCGACAAGGGTGCCGCGACCACGGCACTGACCGTCGCGCTGCCCAATGTCGCATCCGCGCGCACCGAAGCCATGCCAGGATGGACTGCCAAGCTCGACCGCGATGCGTCGTCCGGCACCGTCAGATCGGTGACGTGGACGGCCGCGCAGGGCGGCGGGATCGGCGTCGACCAGTTCGCGCTGTTTCGGATATCGGTGAAGCTGCCCGACACCGACACCGTCAGCTTCCCGGCCACCCAGACCTACGCCGACGGGTCGATCGTGAAGTGGGACCAGCAGCCGCTACCCGACGGCAGTGAGCCCGAGCATCCGGCCCCCATGCTGACGCTGGGCGCTGAGCCCGCTTCCCCGCATGAACACCACCATTCGGGGATACCCACCGGGTACAGTGGCACATCGACCTCCCCGTCAGCCGATAACATCGCTCGCGCGCTGGGCGGAGCCGCCCTGGTCGCGGCCGCACTGGGCGTCGTCCTCGTGCTGGCCCGTCGCCGGACATGAGGCGGCTGGTCATCGTCGCCTGGACGGGCCTGCTGCTGCTCGCCATGCTGTCGACCGCGACACTGACCGCACAAGTCGCGTCGGCACATGCCAACCGGGTGTCCGCCGACCCCGCGGACAATGCGGTGCTCGCGGCCGGTCCGGCCCGGGTTAGCGCGACCTTCAATGAGCAATTACAAACGACCTTCGCGGCCATGACCGTCGTCGGCCCGGACGGCAACGTCTGGTCCAGCGGGGACACCACCGTGCAGGGTGCGGCGGTCGGCGTGGCGGTGCGCCCCCTCGGGCCGGCCGGTACCTACACGGTGAACTACCGGGTGACGTCCGCCGATGGTCATGTGGTGTCCGGGTCCTGGTCGTTTGGGCTGACGGTGGCCGGTACCGGTACACCGGGGCCCAGCGCCGCTACCAGCGACTCCGGCCACGGAATTCCCGTCTGGCCATTTGTCGCGGTAGCGGTGGCGATCGTCGGTGCAGGCCTGCTTTGGACCATGCGCCGCAAGCCCTGACCGACCTGGTCGGCAAAGCCGGACCACACGTCCTGGCATGATGGGTTCCGAGTAACTTTTGATGGCGCTAGAAATGGCCGACAGAAAGAAAGCTGCGAAGGAGCGGCCGCATGGCAGACCCTCAAGATCAACCCAACAGCGAATCCAACGGCGCGGCGACGCCGCCGGAGGCAAACCCCCCCGCCAAGGCCGCGAAAAAGGCACCGGCCAAAAAAGCGCCCGCCAAAAAGGCACCTGCGAAAAAAGGCGCAGCGAAAAAGGCGCCCGCCAAAAAGGCGCCCGCCAAAAAAGCTGTCGCCAATGGCCCTGCGCCCACCCCGCCGAAACCGCCAGCAGCACAACATGATCGACAGTCCCAGATCGAGACTGACGGTGAAGTTGCCGCTGCCGCAAAAGATGCCGCGGCACAAGCGAAGTCGACAGTAGAAGGCGCCAACAACCCGGTCTCTGCCAACATTCCGCAGGCGGTAAGCGGCCAGTCGTCGTTGCCACTGGCCGTAGCAGTCGCGCTCAGCTTGCTCGCGATCCTGCTGATCCGGCAGCTTCGGCGCCGCTGATGAGTGTGTCCTTCGAGGCAACCGCCGACCTCGTCGACGGCATCGGACCAGACGTACGCAGCTGCGATCTTCAGTTCCGCCAGTTCGGTGGGCGCACAGAATTCGCCGGACCGATCAGCACGGTGCGCTGTTTCGAGGACAACGCGCTGCTGAAATCCGTACTATCCCAACCGAGTACCGGCGGAGTGCTAGTGATCGATGGGGCCGGCTCGCTGCACTGCGCGGTGGTCGGCGATCTCATCGCCGAACTCGCCCGCTCCAACGGCTGGGCCGGGCTGATCATCAACGGCGCTGTGCGTGACGCCGCAGCGTTGCGCGGCATCGACATCGGCATCAAGGCGCTGGGCACCAATCCGCGCAAAAGCAGCAAGACCGGCGACGGCGAACGCGACGTTGAAGTCAGCCTCGGCGGAGTGACGTTTGTGCCCGGAGAGATCGCCTACAGCGACGACGACGGCATCGTCGTCGTCTAGCCCCGCTAAGCCGATACTCGCGCGCGCTTTCTCGCGAATCGCAGGCCTTCGTCGGCAACCTTGCCGCGCCGGATCATGCGCATGTCGAACAAATAGTTCTGCTTGAGCCGCCACGGTGCGCGCGATCCCGACTTGGGCAGCAGGTGCGCCGAGCGCTGGAAGTAGCCCGGACTGAAGTCCATGAACGGCAGCTCGTCGACGTCGTTATCGGGACGCTGCGGCTCCACGTTGTCAAAGCCCTTAGCGTCCATGTAATTGAGCAGCCGGCATACGAATTCGGAAACCAGGTCGGCTTTGAGTGTCCATGACGCGTTCGTGTAGCCGAACGTGATGGCGAAATTCGGCACCCCGGAGAACATCAAGCCTTTGTAAGTCATCAGCGACGTCAAGTCGAAGGGCACA
Source organism: Mycobacterium montefiorense (assembly GCF_003112775.1). GTDB lineage: Bacteria > Actinomycetota > Actinomycetes > Mycobacteriales > Mycobacteriaceae > Mycobacterium > Mycobacterium montefiorense. Next base: position 148,912 of record NZ_BFCH01000048.1, read on the forward strand.
CCATTGCGGCTGGGCTGCACTCCGCCCAGCAACTGCATGTTCAAACCCGTTGCGGTAACGATGATGTCGGCCGGTAGCTCCTCACCCGAAGCGAGCCTGATTCCGGTCTGGGTAAACCGGTCGATAGTGTCGGTGACGACATCCGCCTTGCCGTGCCGGATGGTCCGGAAGAAATCGCCGTCGGGCGCCAGGCACAGCCGCTGGTCCCACACGTTGTAGCTCGGCCCGAAGTGCTTTTCGACGTCGTAGCCCTTCGGCAGACGGTGCTGCGCCATCGTCATCAACGTCTTACGCATGTAGGCGGGGCGCTTGCGGGCCAGCTGATACTGGAATGTGCTGAACGCGATGGCTTTCCAGCGGTTCGCGAGGTGCGCAAGGCGTTCCGGCAGCAGCCGGTTGAATCGCACGGCAAACGGGTCGACCCCGGGCAGTGAACCGATGTAGGTCGGTGAGCGCTGCAACATCGTCACATGTCCGGAGCCCGAATTCACCAAAGCAGGAATCAAAGTGATCGCAGTGGCGCCGGAGCCGATCACGACGATCTTCTTGCCCGCATAGTTGAGGTCGTCGGGCCAGTGCTGCGGATGCACGATCGTGCCGCCGAAGTCTTCGGCGCCGGGGAACGTCGGCGAATATCCCTCGTCGTAGTTGTAGTAGCCGGTGCACGCGATCAGAAAGGCGCAAGTGATCTCGCGCTGCTGGCCGTCGCATTCGACGGTCAGGGTCCAGCGATTGTCGGCGTCGGACCAATCGGTGGCCACGACGCGGTGGCGGTAGCGGATGTGCTGGTCGATTTTGTTCTCGACCACGGTGTCCTTGATATACGCCTTGATGTCGGCGCCGTCGGCGATCGACTTCGCCGAGCGCCACGGCTTGAACCGGAACCCGAGGGTGAACATGTCCGAGTCGGACCGGATGCCCGGGTATTTGAAAAGGTCCCACGTGCCGCCGAGGTCGTCGCGGCGCTCCAAGATGGCGTAGCTCTTGGTCGGGCAGCGGTCCTGCAGGTGCCAGGCGGCGCTGACGCCGGAGATTCCGGCGCCCACGATGACGACGTCCAGGTGATCAGTCATGGCAGCAACGCTATCAACGCCGCGTCGAACTAGTCAACACACTGTCGAAACTCTCAACGATGTGTAAAGTAGCGGGCGTGACCACTGCCGGCCAGACTCGCGCCCTGCGCTGCCGTCGTTCCCTGCGCCCATCGGGTGACGATCGTGAGCAGGCGATCCTGGCGACCGCCGAGCGCCTGCTCGAGGACCGCTCGCTGGCCGACATTTCGGTCGATGACCTGGCTAAAGGCGCCGGTATCTCGCGCCCCACGTTCTACTTCTATTTCAAGTCCAAAGAGGCCGTGCTGCTGTCGCTGCTCGAGCCGGTGATCGCGCGCGCCGACTCCGAGTTCGACGGCGCGGTGCAGCGACTCCCGGCCGACCCGCGCCGGGTGTGGCGTAACGGCATCAAAGCGTTCTTCACCGCGTTCAGCACACAGCGAGCAGTGGCGCGGACCGCAACGGAGGCGCTGGCCACCAGCTCGGAGCTACGGACGGTCTGGTCGGGTTTCATGCAGAAATGGATCGACCAAACCACCGCCATGATCGCCGCCGAACGGGAACGCGGCGCCGCGCCCGACACCATTCCGGCCGCGGACCTGGCCACCTCGTTGAACCAGATGAACGAGCGCACGATGATGGCCGCGCTGTCCGCCGAAACGCCTGCGGTCGAGGCCGAGCGAGTCGTCGACACCCTCACCCACATCTGGGTGAGCAGCATCTACGGCGACGCCGGCTAGTTGTCACCCCTGCGTGCGAACATATGTTCGTGCGGCGTGAAGCGTCGATCCTGCACGCGGACCTGGATTCGTTCTACGCGTCCGTAGAACAGCGCGACGCCCCGACCTTGCGAGGCCGCCCAGTGATCGTTGGCGGCGCAGTCGTGCTGGCCGCCAGTTATGAAGCGAAGGCCTATGGCGTGCGCACGGCGATGGGCGGCAGGCAGGCACGACAACTCTGTCCCGATGCCGTCGTGGTCCCACCACGGATGACGGCCTACTCGCGTGCCAGCGATGCGGTATTCGAGGTGTTCCGAGACGCCACGCCAATCGTGGAGCCGCTCTCGGTGGACGAGGCTTTCCTGGACGTCGGCGGCCTGCGCCGGGTCTCCGGCACACCGGTTCAGATCGCGCAGCGGCTGCGCGTCGATGTGTGCGACCGGGTCGGCCTGCCCATCACCGTGGGCATCGCGAGGACCAAGTTCCTGGCCAAGGTCGCCAGCCAGGAGGCCAAGCCGGACGGGCTTCTGCTGGTGCCGCCCGATCGGGAGCTGGCGTTCCTGCGCCCACTGCCGGTGCGCCGGTTATGGGGAGTCGGTGCGGTGACCGCCGACAAGCTGCACGCCTACGGACTCACGACGGTGGCCGACGTCGCCGCGCTCAGCGAGTCGACGCTGGCTTCGCTGCTGGGCGTCGCGATGGGCCGCCAGCTGTATGCGCTATCGCGCAACATCGACCGCCGCCGGGTGACCGCCGGCGTGCATCGACGGTCTGTGGGCGCCCAGCGCGCGCTGGGGCACGCCGGAAATCGCATGTCGGACAACGAGATCGACGCGGTGGTCGTCACCTTGATCGACCGCATCACGGCTCGGATGCGCGGCGCCGGGCGCACGGGTCGCACCGTGGTGCTGCGGCTGCGGTTCGACGACTTCACCCGCGCGACCCGCTCACACACCCTGCCCTGGGCGACATCGTCGACGCAGCCGATCCTGGCCACAGCCCGACGATTGGTCGCTGTCGCCGCACCCACGATTGCCCAACGCGGCTTGACGCTGATCGGCTTCGCGGTGTCGGGTATCGACCGCAGCGGTGCCCAGCAACTGATGCTGCCGTTTTACTCCGAATCGCTCGCGGTCGACGCCGCGGTCGACCAGGTCCGTGCGCGCTTCGGCAAGGCCGCACTCACCCGGGGGGTATTGGTTGGACACGATTCGGGTATAGAAATGCCACACCTTCCCGACTGAATATTTTGCTCTGAATCACCAATTTCATTCCAGCCCATGCTATTTCGATGATAAGAGCATTGTTTGAGATGCTGCGGCCCCCGGCGGGCCCGAGTATCCGCTTGTAAGCTGGCGAAAACCCGACCTTGAAAGTGAGTGACTGAACACCATGCCGCCGCCGGACAAAGCCCGCGACAGTGGCCTGCCTCGCGAAGGTCTCTTGCTCGGCTATTGCGCGGTGCTCGCGTTATCCGCGGGCTTCGTCAACGCGGTGGCCCTGCTGATTTTGGCCTTGCCGGTCGGCAACCTCACCGCGATCACCACCCAACTGGGCATGAATACGGCAAATCCGTGGCTGTACGAAGGGCACGTGCTCGGCGCGATCCTGTTCGGCTTCCTGGTCGGCGCGATCACGGCTGGGGCAGTTCTCGCACCCACCCAGGCACTGGCGGGCCGACGCCATGCCGTCGTGCTGTTTACCGAGGCGGTGCTGCTCGCGCTCGCCGCGGCCGGCGTCGAAGACACCTTCGTCAAGGCACAGATCACTTCGCTGGGAATCGAGCTAACCGCCGTGCAGGCGATGTTCGCCGCCGCGGCCCTCGGCCTGCAGAATGGGTTGACCTCGAGCTTTCGCGGAATGTCGATCCGCACTACACACTTCACCGGGACTGTCACCGACCTCGGGCTGATGCTCGGCCGCAGCCGGCACGAGGGGATCCAGAAGTGGAAGGCTGCGATCCTCACGACGACGCTGTTGCTGTTTCTCGGCGGCGGCATCGCCGGGATCCTGTTCGGCGTTCACCTAGGCGGATATTCGCTGCTCCTTCCGGCCGCGACGTGCGCGATCGTGGCCGGCGCCAATTTGCTGCACAGCCGCGGCAACAGCGTCGAACCCGTTCCCGAGGCAGCGGAAACGGTCCGGGTCTGAGGTTTCAGTTCGATTCGGTCCACTCCAGCAGCTTGTCGGCCGGCCAGGTGTTGACGATCCGATCGACCGGAACGCCGGCGTCCAGCGCACGCTGGGCGCCGTAGCCCAGGAAGTCCAACTGGCCGGGGGCATGCGCGTCGGTGTCGATGCTGAACACGCAACCGATCTCCAGCGCGAGGTTCAGCAGCCGGGTCGGCGGGTCGCGGCGTTCGGGACGGGAGTTGATCTCGACCGCGGTGCCGTGATCACGACAGGCGGTGAAGACCCTCTCGGCGTCGAACTTCGACTCCGGCCGGATGCCGCGGTTGCCGGCAACCAGCCGGCCCGTGCAATGGCCCAGCACGTCGGCATGGCCGTCGGAGACGGCGCGAACCATTCGGCGGGTCATTGCCGCGGAGTCCATCGACAACTTGGAATGCACGCTGGCCACGACGACGTCGAGGCGCTCCAGGAGTTCGGGCTCCTGGTCCAGGCTGCCGTCGTCGAGGATGTCGACCTCGATACCGGTGAGGATGCGCATCGGTGCGAACCTGTCCCGCAGCCCGTCGATCACGCCGAGCTGTTTGCGCAATCGTTCCGCAGACAGTCCGTTGGCGATCGTCAACCGCGGCGAGTGATCGGTCAGCGCACAGTATTCATGACCCAGGGCCGCGGCGCTGGCCATCATCTCTTCGATCGGTGCCGATCCGTCCGACCAGTTCGAATGCAGATGCAGGTCGCCGCGTAGCGCGGACCGCACCGCTCCGCCACCGAGATCGGTTGCCTCAGAACGTAATTCAACCAACGTGTCGGGCTCGCGGCCGGCCCAGGCCTGGGCGATGACCTTCGCGGTCTTGGGCCCGATACCCGGCAACGTCTGCCAGCTGTTGGCCTGCCCATGGCGCTCACGCTCGGCGTCATCGAGGGCCTCGACGATATCGGCGGCCTTGCGGTACGCCATCACGCGTTTAGGGTCCTGGCGGCTGCGGTCCTTGTAGTAGGCGATCTGCCGAAGAGCAGCTACCGGGTCCATGGCTCCAGTGTGCCTGGCCCTTCACCACAATTGCCCGGCGATGAAGCCGGCGAAGACCGCCGCGAAGCCGCCGATCTCGCCAACGATCAGCAGGGCCATTGCCAACCCCGTCCCCCGCACCGGCTTCTCGAATTGGTTGACGGTGTCGCGCCGGGCACCGTGTTCGATATAACTGGCGATCGCTGCGACGAAGAAGAAGACCACGACCATCGCCGCTGTCAGGTTGACCCAGCTCGGCCAGGCGCTGAGTTCGACGAAGACCGCGAGCAACAGGGTCGCGAACGAATAGAGCAACGCCGCGCGGTGGGCGATGTCGACGTAGGGATGCGCCCGGTGGTCGTCAGACGTCGCGATCCCCCGGTACTTCCAGACCCCGAGCACCAACGCCAACAAAAAGATCAGGCCGGCGAACAGCAGGGTGATCTTGGTGTCAGAGCCCAAGGGACCACAAGCGGTAGTCATTGTCCGCACGAGTTTAGTTGCGCTTCATAAATCTCGACTAACTTCGGTGACATGCGATTCGCGTTCAAAACCTCACCACAAAACACCACCTGGCCGGGCATACTCGCGGTCTGGCAGGCCGCCGACGAGATCGACGTCTTCGAGTCCGGGTGGACGTTCGACCACTTCTACCCGATCTTCTCCGACAGCACCGGCCCGTGTCTGGAGGGCTGGACGACGCTGACCGCGCTGGCCCAGGCCACCAAGCGGCTGCGACTGGGCACCCTGGTCACCGGCATCCACTATCGCCACCCCGCGGTGCTGGCCAATATGGCCGCAGCCCTGGACGTCATCTCCAACGGCAGACTCGAACTCGGGATCGGTGCCGGCTGGAACGAGGAGGAGTCCGGCGCCTACGGCATCGAACTGGGCAGCATCAGGGAACGATTCGACCGGTTCGAGGAAGCCTGCCAAGTGCTGATCAGTCTGCTCAGTGAGCAGACGACGACCTTCGAAGGCAAGTATTACCAACTCAAGGACGCACGCAACGAGCCCAAGGGTCCGCAGCACCCGCACCCGCCAATCTGCATCGGCGGCAGCGGCGAGAAGCGCACGCTTCCGCTGACCGCGCGCTACGCGCAGCACTGGAATTTCGCGGGTGGGACACCCGAGGAGTTCGCCCGCAAGCGCGACGTGCTGGCGGCGCGCTGCGCGGACATCGGCCGCGACCCCAAGGAAATCACCATGTCAGCCCACGTCCGCCTGGGTGAAGACCACGACCTCGGGCAAGTGATCGAGACGGCGGCCGGGCTAGGGGCCGAAGGACTGGACTTGGCGATCGTCTACCTGCCCCCGCCGCATGACCCGGCCATCCTGGAACCGTTGGCCGAGACGATCCGGGATTCGGGTTTATGGAAGGGATAAGCGCGGATTTTGGACTGCCTTCGGCGAAATGGCGAATTCGGAACGCCGAGCAAACCCGTTCTAGAATCGTGGATAGCTAATTCAGATTGTTATACCCCGAAGAGTAAGGCCTCTTCGGCGGTTACCAAACGCTCCCGCTTAGCGGGGAACTCGCGGCTCTTCACCGGGTGTCGAAGCCAAGACCAGGCCATTCGCCCCACCCGCGAACTAGGTACTGGATTCATATGCACAGTGACCACTCCTGCGATCGGTCTGCCCCAATTGTGGCTCCGCTGTGACGAAGCACACAAGTCGCTATTAGACACCCGCGATCTGGCAAACTGTGGGAGACGCGCCGGGCAATTCCAGGCGTGTTTCTGATGTGACTGGTGTGATTATTGAAGCGGTGCGGCTGTCGGCTTGATGGGCGCCGGAAGCGCGGTTGACCCCATCAAATACCGATCCACCCCCGCCGCCGCGGCCCTGCCCTCGGCGATCGCCCAGACGATCAGCGACTGACCCCGGCCCATGTCTCCGGCAACGTAAACGCCGGGCACCGAGGTCTCGTAATCGGAGCCGCGCGAGACGTTACCGCGGTCGGTGAGCTTCACGTCGAGGTCGGTGAGCAAGCCCGGCTTCTCGGGTCCGACGAAGCCCGTCGCCAGCAGCACCAAGTCGGCCTCGAGCTCGAAATCGGAGCCCTCGACCTTGACGAACTTGCCGTCCTCCATCGTCACTTCGTGCGCCTTGAGCGCGGTCACGCGCCCGTCGGTGCCGACGAACATCTCGGTGTTGACCGAGAAGACCCGTTCGCCGCCTTCCTCGTGCGCCGATGACACCCGGTACATCAGGGGGTAGGTCGGCCACGGCGTGGATTCGGCGCGGGCTTCCGGTGGCCGCGGCATGATCTCGAACTGGTGGATGGCGACCGCACCTTGTCGATGCGCGGTGCCCAGGCAGTCGGCTCCGGTGTCGCCGCCGCCGATGATGATGACCTTCTTACCCTTGGCGGTGATCGGCGGCTGCCCGTCCTCGCCCAGAACGTCATCGCCTTCCTGCACCCGGTTGCCCCACGGCAGGTATTCCATTGCCTGGTGGATGCCGTCCAATTCGCGGCCCGGAACGGGTAGATCGCGCGCGGCGGTGGCACCGCCGGCCAGCACCACCGCATCGAAGTCGGCGAGCAGCTGTTCGGCGGTGATGTCACCTCCGACGTTGACGCCGGCCCGGAATTCGGTTCCCTCGGCACGCATTTGATCCAGTCGCCGGTCGAGGACGCGCTTCTCCATTTTGAATTCCGGAATTCCGTAGCGCAGCAGTCCACCGATGCGGTCGGCTCGCTCGAAGACGGTGACGCTGTGCCCGGCGCGGGTCAATTGCTGGGCGGCGGCCAATCCGGCCGGGCCCGAACCGATTACGGCGACGGTCTTTCCGGTCAGCTTGGTCGGCGGCTTCGGCTCGACGAAGCCTTCGTCGAAGGCGTGGTCGATGATCTCCAGCTCGATCTGCTTGATCGTCACCGGATCCTGGTTGATGCCCAGCACACACGCCGGCTCACACGGTGCCGGACACAGCCGGCCAGTGAAGTCGGGGAAGTTGTTGGTAGCGTGCAGCCGTTCAATCGCGTCGCGCCAGCGCCCCCTGCGTACCAGGTCGTTCCATTCCGGGATCAAGTTGCCCAGCGGACAGCCATTGTGGCAGAAGGGAATACCGCAGTCCATGCAACGGGTCGCCTGCTCGCGCAGGGTGTCGTCGTTGAACTCCTCGTAGACCTCTTTCCAGTCTTTCAACCGGAGCGGGACAGGCCGGCGTTGCGGCAGCTCCCGATGTGTGAACTTGAGGAAGCCACTTGGATCAGCCATGCGCCGCCGCCATAATCGCCTTGTCGACATCGGCGCCGTCGCGTTCGGCCTGGGCGATCGCCTCCAACACCTTCTTGTAGTCCCGGGGCATCACCTTCGCGAAATGCCGCTGCTGTACCTGCCAGTCGGCCAGGATCCGCTGGCCGACAGCGGAATCGGTGGCATCGACGTGCGCCTGGATACTGCCGTGCAGGAAGTCCACGTCTTCGGAGTCCAGCGCCTCGAGGTCCACCATCTCGGTGTTGAGGTTCTGCGGCAATTCCTCGTCCGGGTCGTAGACGTAGGCCACACCGCCGGACATTCCGGCCGCGAAGTTACGCCCGGTACGGCCGAGGATCACTACCCGCCCGCCGGTCATGTACTCGCAGCCATGATCGCCGACGCCCTCGACCACGGCGTGGGCACCGGAGTTGCGGACCGCGAACCGTTCGCCGACCACGCCGCGCAAGAAGGCCTCCCCGCTGGTGGCTCCGAACAGAATCACGTTGCCACCGATGATGTTTTCCTCCGCGACGTACTCCAGCGGCGCATTGTCTGACGGCCGCACCACGATCCGGCCACCGGACAGTCCCTTGCCGACGTAGTCGTTGGCGTCGCCGTACACCCGCAGGGTAATGCCCTTGGGCACAAAGGCGCCGAAGCTATTGCCAGCGGAGCCGTCGAAGGTGATGTCGATCGTCCCGTCCGGCAAGCCTTGGCCACCATAAACTTTCGTCAACTCGTGGCCGAGCATAGTGCCGACCGTGCGGTTCACGTTGCTGATGGTAGTGGAAAACCGGACCGGCTTGGCGGAATCCAGCGCCTCGCGGCTCATCACGATCAACTGCTGATCCAGCGCCTTGTCCAGGCCGTGATCCTGACGCGAGCTGCAGTACAGGTCCTGGTTCATGAACGCGGACTCGGGCTCGTGCAGCACCGGAGCCAGGTCCAGCTTGTGCGCCTTCCAGTGTGCGCGGGCCAGCGTAGTGTCCAACGCGCCCACCTGGCCGACGGCCTCGTTGAGGGTACGGAAGCCCAACTGCGCCAGGTACTCCCGGACTTCTTCTGCAATGAACATGAAGAAGTTCTCGACGAATTCCGGCTTGCCGGTGAACCGCTCCCGCAGCACCGGGTTCTGGGTGGCCACGCCGACCGGGCAGGTGTCGAGGTGACATACCCGCATCATGATGCAACCCACCACCACCAGCGGGGCGGTCGCGAAGCCGAACTCCTCGGCGCCCAGCAGCGCACCGATCATCACGTCACGTCCGGTCTTGAGCTGCCCGTCCACCTGGACCACAATCCGGTCACGTAACCCGTTGAGCAGCAAGGTTTGCTGCGTCTCGGCCAGACCGAGCTCCCACGGAGCACCGGCGTGCTTCTGTGAAGTCAGCGGCGTGGCACCGGTGCCGCCGTCGTGTCCGGAGATCAGCACCACGTCGGCGTGTGCCTTGGACACACCCGCCGCGACCGTGCCCACACCGTTCTCGGAGACCAACTTCACGTGCACGCGCGCCTGCGGGTTGGCGTTCTTCAGGTCGTGTATCAGCTGCGCCAGATCCTCGATCGAGTAGATATCGTGGTGCGGCGGCGGTGAGATCAGCCCGACTCCGGGTGTGGAGTGCCGAACCTCGGCTACCCACGGGTACACCTTGTGCCCCGGGAGTTGGCCGCCCTCACCGGGCTTCGCGCCCTGGGCCATCTTGATCTGGATGTCGGAGCAGTTGGTTAGATAGTGCGAGGTGACGCCGAACCGTGCCGAGGCGACCTGCTTGATCGCGCTGCGCCGCCAATCCCCGTTGGCATCGGGGTCGAATCGCTTGACGTCCTCGCCGCCCTCACCGCTGTTGGAGCGGCCACCCAGCCGGTTCATCGCGATGGCGAGCGTCTCGTGCGCCTCGGCGGAGATCGAGCCGTAGCTCATCGCGCCGGTCGAGAATCGTTTGACGATCTCGCTGGCGGGTTCGACTTCTTCCAGCGGAACTGGGGGCCGCACACCCGCACGGAACTTCAACAAGCCACGCAGCGATGCCATCCGCTCGCTCTGGTCGTCGACCAGCCGGGTGTAGTCCTTGAAGATCTTGAACTGGCCGGTGCGGGTGGCGTGCTGGAGCTTGAACACGGTCTCCGGGTTGAACAGGTGGTACTCGCCCTCACGGCGCCACTGGTAATCCCCGCCGACCTCGAGTTCGCGGTGCGCGCGCTCGTCCGGCCGGTCCAGATATGCCAGCTTGTGCCGCACGGCCACGTCCGTGGCAATGTCCTCTAAAGATATGCCGTCGGTGGGGCAGGCCAGCCCGGTGAAGTACTCGTCGAGCACGTCCTCGGAGATCCCGATGGCCTGGAACAGCTGGGCACCGGTGTAGGACGCCAGCGTCGAAATGCCCATCTTGGACATGACTTTCAGCACGCCCTTGCCCGCGGCCTTCACGTAATTGTTGAGCGCCTTATCGCGGTCGATCCCGTCGATGACATCGCGGTCAAGCATGTCCTCGATCGACTCGAACGCCAGGTACGGGTTGACCGCCGCGGCACCGCAGCCGATCAGCATCGCCATGTGGTGCACCTCGCGGGCATCACCGGACTCAACCACCAGACCCACATGGGTGCGGGTCCGATCGCGTACCAGGTGGTGGTGCACCCCGGCGACGGCGAGCAGCGACGGTATCGGGGCCATCTGTTCGTCGGAATCCCGGTCGGAGAGAACTATCACCCGGGCGTCGTCGGCAATCGCGGCCGACGCCTGAGCACGCACCTCATCCAGCGCGGCTGCCAGCCCGGCGCCACCGTCGGCGACCGGGTACAGACAGCGAATCGTCTTGGAGCGCATACCGTGTGCGCGCCCGTTGACCTCGTCGTCCGGATTCAGGTTGATCAGCTTGGCCAGCTCGTGGTTACGCAGAATCGGCTGGCGCAGCGCGATCTGGTGGCACGAGTACTCGTTCGGCGTGAGCAAGTCGCGCTCCCCGCCGGTGGTGCCCTGCAGGCTGGTCACCACTTCTTCGCGGATGGCGTCCAGCGGCGGGTTGGTCACCTGAGCGAACAGCTGCTGGAAGTAGTCGTAGAGCATCCGGGGACGCTGCGAGAGCACCGCGACCGGGGTATCGGTACCCATCGAGCCGAGTGGCTCGGCGCCGCTGCGCACCATCGGCGCCACCAGTAGGTTCAGCTCTTCATAGGTGTAGCCAAAGGCTAACTGCCGCATGACAAGTCGCTCGTGCGCCATCCGCACGTACTTACCTTGTGGCAACGATTCGAGCGGAACGAGGTTCTTGTCGAGCCATTCCTGGTACGGATGCTCGGCGGCCAGCTCGGCTTTGATCTCCTCGTCAGCAACGATGCGGCCTAAAGTGGTATCCACCAAAAACATCCGGCCGGGTTGTAGCCGCATTCGCTGCACCACCGTCGGCGGGTCCAGGTCCAACACGCCGGCCTCGGACGCCATCACCACCAAGCCGTCCTCGGTGACCCAAATGCGGGACGGGCGAAGGCCATTGCGGTCGAGCACGGCGCCAACGACGGTGCCGTCGGTAAACGTCATCGCCGCCGGGCCGTCCCACGGTTCCATCAGCGATGCGTGGTACTCGTAGAAGGCGCGGCGCGCCGGGTCCATCGACTCGTTACGTTCCCAGGCCTCGGGAATCATCATCAGCACCGCGTGCGGCAGGCTGCGCCCGCCCAGGTGCAGCAATTCAAGCGCCTCGTCGAAGCGCGCGGTGTCCGACGCACCGGGCGTGCAGATCGGGAACAACTTGTCCAGGTCGTCGACCGACCCGAACACGTCGGTCTTTATCAACGCCTCACGCGCCCGCATCCAGTTCTCGTTGCCGGTGACGGTGTTGATCTCGCCGTTGTGGGCGATACGCCGGAACGGATGCGCCAGCGGCCAGGACGGGAAGGTGTTGGTCGAGAAGCGGGAGTGCACGATGCCCAGCGCGCTGGTCATCCGATCGTCTTGCAGGTCAAGGTAAAACGCCTTGAGCTGCGGGGTGGTCAACATGCCCTTATAGACCATCGTCTGGCCGGACAGGCTTGGGAAGTAGACGGTTTCGCGGCCGGGGCCATCCTGACCGGGGCCCTTGGTGCCGAGTTCGTGTTCGGCACGCTTGCGAACCACGTAGCAACGGCGTTCCAGATTCATGTCGGAGGCACCCGCCATGAACACCTGCCGGAAGGTGGGCATCGCGTCACGCGACAGCGCGCCCAGCGACGAGTCGTCGGTGGGCACATTGCGCCAGCCCAGCACCGTCAGGCCCTCGGCTTCGGCGATTTTCTCCACCGCGGCGCTGGCAGCGGCGGCATCCTTGGACGACTGCGGCAAAAACGCGATACCGGTGGCGTAGCTGCCCGGCGCGGGGAGCTCGAAGTCCACGACTTCCCGCAGGAACGAGTCCGGGACCTGAATCAGGATGCCGGCGCCGTCGCCGCTGCGCGGCTCGGCGCCCTGGGCGCCACGATGTTCGAGGTTGACCAGTGCAGTGATCGCCTTGTCGACGATGTCGCGGCTACGTCGGCCGTGCATGTCGACGACCATGGCTACCCCGCACGAATCGTGCTCGTACGCGGGGTTATACAACCCAACGCGCGTGGGCGTCATATGCACCTGCCTCTTTCACCAGAACCTGCTACGCGACCGTTTTCAGTGGCTCCGACGGGGCTGCACCCGGAGGTAGCGGGCCGACCCATTCGGTCTTGTCGATAGGCTGTCTCCCAGACGGCAAATGATCCGATTAGGGAATCGTCCGTGCGGCGCTGAACGGTGGCGTGTACCCGGTCTCGACAAGTCGTAAAACGATATGACAAAAACCGCCTGACATGCCAACTTCGCCAAGTCTAACCCGGCAGGTAGCGACAGCGTAAATTCGCTGCAGGCGACGACCAATAACGCGGGAAACTGGGGTTCAACTACCCACGATACCCTCGCCGCAGCGCAGATCCGCGCGAGTCGCTCCCGGCCTCACCGCGTACCCGAGTTTGCTGTGACCCCGGGCGTACGCCGGCCCCGCGATGGGCGGCGTCACACTGCACAGCCACATCCGCACCAGCGGTCACGATAAAGCGTGGCAGCAATGCCGTCCGGATCGCTCGCGGGCATGCCCGGTAGGCGCCCCGAGCGTCGCGGTGCACCGCATGAGGGCCTAGTGAGTTTGCGCGATACTGATAGGCGCGCGTGCGGAGATATTGGCCGGGCATCGCCCTGGGGCCGGCCTAACGCGCCACGATCGATCCCCCGGCACCGAGGAGCCCATGAACGAGCGCGACGAATTCCTGCGGGACCGTCTGCAGCCCGACCGGCCCAGCACACCCACCGCGCGCCCACCCGGTCCGCCTCCCGAGGGCCAGCGGAGCGCGCCTCCCGCAGCATTTCCCCCGCCACCACGGCGACCCGCCCCGCCGCCGTCGTTTCCACCTCCGGCGCCAAGGCCGCCTGCGCGTCCGCACGTCGCGCCCCCTGTGCCGCCGCGATCCGCTGGCGCACTTGCCTATCCGGCTCCCCCTGCCACGCCGGTCGTCGCACCGCAGGCGGCCGACGCCGGCCGCACCCCGGCGCCCGGAGCGGAACTCCCCGACCGTGGGTGGCGACGCATCCTGCGGCTGCTCACCTTTGGTCTCGTCAACCTGGGTCCGTCACCCGCGCAACTGGAAGACGCCCATTTCGAGGCGGCCATCCGAACCGGCTTCCGGGGCAACCACAAGGTCGGCGTCGTGGGTAAGGGCGGTGTGGGAAAGACGTCCGTCGCCGCCAGTGTCGGATCCCTGTTCGCCGAACTCCGCCACCAAGACCACGTGGTCGCGATCGACGCCGACACCGCCTTCGGGCGGTTGAGCAGTCGGATCGATCCGCGGTCGACGAGCTCCTTCTGGGAACTGAACGCCGACAAGAACTTGGAGACCTTCACCGATGTAGCCGAGCGGGTGGGCCGCAATTCGGTCGGCCTGCATGTACTCGCGGGCGAACCGGCGTCGGGTCCGCGCCGGGTACTCGATCCCGCGATCTACCGGGAAGCCGCGTCGCGGCTGGACCGCCACTTCACGATCTCGGTGATCGACTGCGGCTCGACGATGGATTCACCGGTCACCCAGGAAGTCATGCGCGACCTGGATGCGTTGATCGTGGTGTCCTCGCCGTGGGCTGATGGAGCTTCGGCGGCCGCCCGGACCATGGAGTGGCTGTCGGATCAGGGCATGACGGAGTTGTTGCACAACACGATCGTGGTGCTCAACGATTCCGACGGGCACGCCGACAAACGCACCCGGGCACAGCTGGCCCGCGAGTTCGTCGATCACGGCCAGCCGGTGGTCGAGGTGCCCTACGACCCTCATCTGCGACCCGGCGGCGTCATCGACGTAAGCCACGAGATGGCGGCTCCCACGCGGCGCAAATTTCTGCAGGCCACCGCGATGATCGCCGGGTATTTCGCGGCGACCCCCGACCGTGTCCGCGGCTGGCGGCCGGGTGACAACGAGAGCTGACGCCGCCGCGCTTCAGGTCGCTGCAATGCGCGCCGAGGGATCGGCGATCGCCTCGATCTTGGTGACGACCGGGCCACGGATAGTCAACACGATGGCGGCGAACAGCCGGCGCTGCGCGAATGCGAGCACCACCGGCTGCCCCGCGGGACCGCTGACCAGGGTGACTCCCGGCCACAGATAGCGCATCAGGTTGGTGGCCACCGCATCCGGGCCATGATTGATCTGCGGCGGGGGCGCCGGGTCGGCCAGCACCGTGCCCACCCCCCAGACCGTCGGGTCCAGCACGGCGGTCAGCGCGGCGATGTCGCCGTTGGCGCAGGCGGTGATGAATTTCTCGGTGACGAGCTGATGGTCGACGGAGGTCACATCGCTGTACTTCGGCTGTGCCGCAGTGAATTTCGAGCGCGCACGCCGCGCCAGCTGACGACAGGTGCCGACCGGGCGACCGACGGTCTCGGCAATCGAATCGAAGGGGACGCCGAACACGTCGTGCAGCACGAATGCGACCCGTTCGCCGGGACTGAGTCGTCGCAAGACTTCCATCAGGGCGGCGCGCACCTCGTCGTCGAGGGTGACCCGGTCGGCGGGGTCTGGGCTTCGTGATTCCGCGACTTCGATGTCGCGGTGGCCGTCGAGGGCATGGCCCAGCCGCTCGTACCGCGTTCGCGCCGAGCGCACCTGGTCGAGGCAGAGCCGGCTCGTAACGACCGTGAGCCAGCCGCGGACGTCGTCGAATTCCTCGGCGTCGACCCGCGAAAGCCGCAGAAATGCCTCTTGCGCAACATCTTCGGCGTCACCAACATCTCCGAGGATCTGATATCCGAGATTGACCAGGTAGGGGCGGTGACGACGCCACGCGTCGGCGATCTGGTCGGTTGGCGGCTGGGCTTGGTTCATAACAACATCGACGATCTGGTGGCGGAAAAAGTTACTTGCCACCGACTGTAACTTTCCCCGGTCCGTGCCCGTCGTTGATGGAGATCTTCGAACGCAGGAGGAAACACCATGACGATCGTCGTCACCGGAGCGACCGGCAATGTCGGTCGCCCGCTCGTTGCCGAACTAGTCGCCGCGGGCGTCCGGGTGCGCGCCGTCACCCGCACGCCGAAAACCGCCGGGTTGCCCTCGCGCACCGAGGTGATTGGCACGGTCGCCGAGGCGCTGCCGGGTGCATCCGCGGTATTTCTCAATTCCCGCGCGGTCGGTGAAGATCTCGCCGATATCGTGACCGAATGCCGGCGCGCGCGGGTTACCAAACTCGTTGCACTGTCCGCGATCAACGCCGATCACGACTTCTCGAGGCAGCCCTCGCGCTTTCGCGGCGACCGTAACAAGGAGGTCGAACAGCTCGCCATCGACTCGGGTCTGGTGTGGGTGAGCCTGCGGCCAACGGTCTTCGCGACGAACTTCGCCGGAATGTGGGCCGCGCAGATACGCGCCGGCGACACAGTGGCGGGGCCTTATGCCGCAGCTTCGACCGCACCGATCGTCGAGAGCGACATCGCGGCGGTCGCGGCGCGCGCGCTGCTCACCGATGATCTTGTCGGTCAGCGGATTCCGTTGACCGGTCCACAGGCGTTCACCAACTCAGAGCTGCTCGACGTTATCGGCGCCGTGCTGGGGCGAACATTGCAGTACCGGGAAATACCGGCGGACGCGGTGCGACAACGGTTCATCGATTTGGCCTTCAGTCCTGAGTTCGCCGATGCCTATACGGCCATGCTCGCCGAAACATTGGACACCCCCGCACTCGTCACTCATGACGTGGAAAAGATTCTCGGCCGGGCGCCAGTGCCCTTCGCGCAGTGGGTGTCCGAGCACCGCTACCTGTACACGAACTAGACCCCCAAAGGAGTTCCGAGATGTCCGAACCACGTCCGCCGCGCTACCTCAAACCGATGAACAAGATGATGATGGCGGTGCAACGGCTGGGGATACCGACCGGCCCCGCCATGGTGCTTACCGTGCCCGGTCGTAAGTCGGGTCAACCGCGCCGCACACCGATGACGCCGTTCGAGTTTCGGGGCGGCCTCTACGTGGTCGCGGGCTATCCCGGCGCGGATTGGGCGGCCAACGCCCGGGCCGCGGGCACCGGCACGCTCAGCCGAGGCCGACGGTCACGTCAAGTCCGGATCGTCGAACTCACCGCTACCGAATCGCGGCCGGTACTGCGGACATTTTCCGTGCAGGTGCCCGTCGGTGTGGCATTCGCGAAACGTTCGGGCATGGTGCGTGATGGAACGGCTGACGAATTCGAAGCACTGGCGGGCCGGCTCGCCGTCTTCCGATTCGAGCCGACGTAGCGGCCGCCGGGGCGTTGTGTGCCCCAACGGCGCACTGGTGCAAAGCTTCCGGCTGCCACCAGTCGCTGACCCAGGATCGGCGGCCATAAGCGGGGATTAGGCCGACTTCGCGGCCTCGCGCACCGGATATCCGTTGCGTTCGGCCAGGGACCGCAACTGGTTAAGAGCGAAGGCCCGCGGACGACCCGATTCGGGAATCACGACGCCGGCCCACAGCCCTTCCACTCCCGGCGACTCAACGGCGTCGCGAGCGCACGACCAGCGACGGGGGCACGCTCGGCATAGCGCCTTGGCCTCCTCGTCGGGAGTAGTGGTCATCCAACGGTCGGGATCCTTTGTGCAGGCGCCGAGCGGGATGTTGTAAAGGGCTGTAGCAGTCATGTCGGTCGTTCCTTCTGAAGCATTGCGTTCCGGTGCTATGTGATGAACGGTATAGCACTAACCGGTGCAACGCAACAGTTTAGTTCCAATGCTGCGTCGGAAGGGTCGGTATGGTCGCTCGGCACTCGTGACGCTCAATCACGAGACTGTGCCGTATAAGTATCCTTACCTGGCGTTTTGGTCTGCGTAGGGCGGTATCCTCGTCATCGACCTGACGGTTACGTAACCGTAGCATCGGATCGGCGATAGCCCTGATCGAACGACTGGAGGCGGGTGCGAACTGTGCAAACCGTAGCGCTGCCGATGGGGTGTCCTCCGGGTGGCGGTGAGGTGCTCGCTGACCCTGGCTACCGACCGGTGCGGCGCCGTAGCGATTCGACGGCGCAGCGGAAGCGCTGTGATTTAAAACGTAGCGGCATGCAATAGGAATCCGGGAGTGCAACGGTTAGGATTACAGCGGCGGAAGGCCCGCCCCGCTGCCCCCTCAACCGAGGAATCACCGTAGATGCCCAGCGCCGAGTCGATTACGAAGAAGTCGTCGAATCCTGTCGGGCGCGCCAACGGACACAAATCCGACGGTGAAGAACCGGATCCGGGCATGGCGCGCGCCGGAGCGGCCGCGGCCGCACGCCGGCGCGAACTCGGCATCAGCCAGCGCAGCCTGGCGGCCGACGGGATCATCAACGCGGGCGCACTCATCGCTTTCGAAAAGGGCCGCAGTTGGCCGCGCCAACGAACTCAGGCCAAGCTCGAGCAGCTGCTGCAATGGCCCGCCGGAACTATCGCGGGGATCCGGCGCGGGCAGCCCACCGCCGGCGAACCAACCACAAACGCTGCCGCGCCTGACGCCGCCAACAGGCTCGCGGCGCCCCCGAACTCCGACGCCCCGGCGTCGCTGATCGCGCAGGCGATCGTCGCCGCGGTGGACGGCTGCGGCCTGGCGATTGCCGCCTTGCCGCCGGCCGACGATCCCGAATTCACCGAACGGGCGACCCCGATCCTCTCCGATCTGCGCCAGCTCGAGGCCATCGCCGTGCGAGCGACCCGCATCAGCCAGATCACGCCCGAATTGATCAAAGCGCTGGGCACGGTCCGCCGTCACTACGACGAACTGATGACGCTCGGCGCGACCGCCCCGGGCGCCCCGTTGGCGCAACGCCTGTATGCGGCTCGGCGCCGGGCCAACCTCTCCCCCAGGGAGACCGCCGAAGCGGCCGGGGTTGCCGAAGAAATGATCGTGCGTGCCGAAGCCGACGAAGCGGTGCCCGGCAATATTGCCGATGCGATCGAAGCGCTAATCGGCCACATTTAAGAGCGGCCGTCCACACACAGCCGCGGTACCTCTAGTCCGATCGACGGCTCCCTAGTGGAAGCCGTTGGCTCCCCCGAAAATTCGTGCACGGACCCCGGCTATGCCGCGTTACGCTTAACGGGCGGCAAATGCGCTGCGCAGCCCATTCGTAAATGGCTATCCACGGAGGACCTACAAATGTCTGTATTCACACAAGCCGCGAGGGTCATTGCCTCCCTGGCCGGGCTGGGTCAGCAAGCCGCGGGGCTTGGCATTAGCGGCACCTCTGGAATGGACGCCGAATACATTTCGGGCATGGCGACCAGCGGGGGCGCGGATCTGGGATCCCTGGGGGTATCTGGTTTCCAAAAGTATCTGTCATATCAGGCCAAAGGCATGTCGCAGAGTCAGCTGTTCGCTAGGGCCAACCGTATGGGCGGCTCTGAGGGAATAAAGAGTTTCGGCCGAAGCCTCAGCATCATCTCGTGGACCATGGTCACCGTGGAACTCCTGGAGCTGACGATCGGGTTCGGGATCCCGACCGAAGGCGAAGGAGTCAAGACCGGTTCCCAGCAGTTCACCACACTCTCCGAGCAGCTGAATGCGGCCCTCCCCGACTACACGTGGAAGGGCTCCGGTTCGGATGCCTATGCCGAGTTGGATGCCGCGCTGGAGACTATGGCGCAGGCGATGGCGGCTCTGGACTTGCAGCTGGCGGCACTCGTAAAGGATCAGGCGGATTGGGTGAATCACTCGCGGCTGGGTTTCGGGGTGCTCAAGGACATCCTTTTGGCGGCACTGATCATTGAACTAGCCATTACGCTTTTGGTGCCCGCCCCGGCCGGCCCCATTGCCGCTAAGGCCTTCGCGATCGCGGTCGCCACTCTTGGGCTCAGCGTCGCCGCAACGTTCATTGGCACCCTGACCTATTTCTCGGTGACCAACGGACAAAAAGCAGAAGCGTTGGCCAGTAAATACTCGGACTTGGCCGTCGGCACGACGCAAACGGGATCGGCCGCGGCGGCCAAGGGAGTTGCAGCGGGCGAAACCACGGTCTCCAGCTTCGGCGCCATTTCCGACAGTATGTCCGGGACGTCGGCGTTGTCCGTGACGCCGACCCCCGCCCCGTCTGCCGGCGCGGCGAAGGAATCGAAGGACGATCGCGCCCCACTCAGCGCCCAAGCGGGTGCCAGCGGAACCTCCGTGGTCGGGGCGGCGGAGACGTCGGACCAGACGGCACCGGATGAGACGGCGCCGTCGGCGCCGACCGTCACCATGCCCACGCTGGCTCAGCTGTCCGGGCAAGCCTCGAAGCTGTCCAGCCAACTGTCGCAGCCCACGAGCCTCGTCAATCAGGCGATGGGACAGCTGCAACAGATGGTTCAAACCGCGCAGCAAGGTCAGGGCTCCGCGGCACCCGCCGAAGAGGCCGCCGTCGACGGTGCCGCCCGCACGGGTGACACCGAAGGCGCCGGGGCAGGCGTTGGCGCCGCCGCGGCAGAGCGTGCACCCATCGGGGCCGCGCCGGCCGGCACGGAACGGACGCCGGGACCGAACCCCACTGGGCGCGCACTCTGAAACCCACCAGCTAAAACCCTTGCACCCCAAGACAATAAACACTAAGGAGCAGAAGTCATGGCCGATGTAGCCGTCACCCCAGCACACCTGGACACGCTGGCGACAGCCCAAGACCAGGCGTCG
Organism: Mycobacterium montefiorense; assembly: GCF_003112775.1. GTDB lineage: Bacteria > Actinomycetota > Actinomycetes > Mycobacteriales > Mycobacteriaceae > Mycobacterium > Mycobacterium montefiorense. Next base: position 169,181 of record NZ_BFCH01000048.1, read on the forward strand.
ACCCAGGCCAAGACCGCGGCCTCGGCGGCCTCTAGTCTCGAGGTTGACACCTGGGTGAGCCACGGTGTGGCCAGCTGGTACTCAAACCTCGCCTTCACCAAGGCTGCGAATGCGCGCAAGAGCACGGGCGACGCCATGAGTAAGGCGTCGACCGAACTCTCCGACAAGTTGCGCACCGCCAAAAAGGTCTACGAGAAGACCGATGACCAGGCCGGCAAGAACATCGACCAGCAGGTGCGTGATAGCTGATGTTCATATTGGCCGACGCGGCCAGGCTGATCGCGAACCTGGGCTTCCTGGGCCAGGAGTTCGTCGGAGTCGACAGCGCCGATTTCAGTAGCGAATATCTTGCGGCGACGGCGAACAGCATGTCCGGGGATGGGTTGGCCGCCACCGCCACCGCCGGCAAAATGATTGGTCCGCGCCTGTACCAGTGGAACTTGGACCGCATGACGGGAGGATTGCTGACCGGCCGCAACGAAGCTCGATACAAAGCCGCGTCAGACGCAACAAAGAGCACGGATCTCATCCTGTGGGCCCTCACCATCGTCGAAGTCTTCGAACTGACCACCGGATTCGGACCACCGACCGAGGGTGACGTCCTCAAAGAGGGTTCCCAGTATTTCGCCACCCTCGGCGGGCAGCTGACATCAGCCCTTCCCGACATTGGCAGCTGGGAGGGCACGGCCTCCGAAGCCTATGCCGACCTGGATACGTCACTACAGAATCTCGCGCAGACGATGGCCGGCCTGGACCTCGAGCTGGCGGCCGTGGTGAAAGACCAAGCGGAATGGGTCACCCACATGCGCTTGGGCTTCGGAATCTTGAAGAATCTACTCATCGCGGCCTACGCCACCGAGTGGGCGATCAAGCTGTTGGTACCCGCGCCGGGCAACGTGGCCGCATCGCAAGCGTTTGCGATCACGGTGAGCATTCTCGCGATCGCGATTGCCACCGGCATGCTGACCAACTTGACCGTCTGGTCGGTTCTCAACGGAAAGAAGGCCAATACGTTGGCCGACAAATACGAAGAGGCCGCCGCGGCGACGGTTCAACAGGGTGCACTGGCGCAGGCCAAGGTAGCCACAACTGCACAGTCAACGGTTTCCAGCTTCACGGCAATTTCGGACGGCATGTCCGGGACGTCCACGGTCTCCGCGACGCCGGCCGTCGGCCCGCCGGTCCACAAGGCCGAGGGCTCGGTGGACGAAAACGCTCAAGCGAGTGCAAGCCAAACTCCCGGCGACGACGCGCCCGAAGCGCCGATGAAGACCAATTCGCCCCTGCCGGCGGCCCCTATGCCCACCCTGGCTCAGGTGAGCGCCATGTCAGGGCAGGCCCCCCAGCTCTCGGGTCGGTTGTCGCCGCACACCAGCCTGGCCAACCAGGCGATGGGACAGATACAGCAGCTCACCCAAACGAGCCGGCAGGGCCAGGGGACGACGGCGCCCGTTGAGGACGATGCCGCCGGGGCACCACCAGCCGCAGCAGGCGCAGCCGGTGCACAACGTGCACCCATCGAGGTCGCGATATCCGACGGCCAACAGACGCCGGCGCCCGGCCGGGCGCAGCGCACAACTTGATATCGCTGGCGCCCCAAAACCGTAGCAAGCCAGAGTAATTGCCAGTCAAGGCCGAGGAGCTACGTCAGGCGCAGCCGGCCAGCTGTTGTTGTTCCACGCGACAAGGCTGATCCAGCTGGCCCACCCGCCGTGTCGCGGAAATCGTTGTCCGACTGGCGAATTGCTGCACCGAACCCTACCTGAGCACTGTTAACCTGAATGAGCCGTTACTACTACACGACTGCAACATTCGGAGCACACGAACAACCGAGGTAAGGGCCTACAGATGTCGATATTTGTCAGTGCGAGTCGCATCATCATGAATCTGGGCAGCGTGGGCTCACAGTCCTACGGCGCCGACAACGCCGGATACGGCGGCGAATACCTCGCGAGCAGCGCGAGCAGTATGGGTGCGGACGCGTTGACTCCCTTCGCCGCAGTCGGTTTCGCGAAGCGCGGCAACCTCTTGCGCAAGATGCTAGGTCCGCAACTGTTCAGTAAAGTAGCTACGCGCACGGCTAAAGAATCTGGTAAGAAAGCCGCCAGCGCCGCCGACATCATCCTTTGGACGATCACCATCGTCGAAATCTTGGAGCTAACAACTGGATTCGGGCCACCAGACGAGGGAGACGCGCTCAAAGATGGTTCGCAGCAATTCAGTCAGCTCTCCGAGCAGCTGAAGTCGGCCCTTCCAGACGACGGCTGGGACGGTACTGGATCGGAGGCCTACGCCCAGCTTGACGTCGCACTGAAAGACCTCGCGCAGACGATGGCCGGGCTCGACCTGCAGCTGGCATCCCTTGTCGAAAATCAGGCCGAATGGGTCACCCATACGCATCTGGGCTTTGGGATATTGAAGGATCTGCTACTCGCGGCATTCCTCATTGAGATAACCATGACATTGCTGCCGCCCCCGGCCGGTCCGGTCCCGGCACGAATTTTCGGACTGACGGTGTCCGCGCTCGGCATCGCAGCCGCAACCGGCCTGCTCGGCAACCTGACCTACTGGTCGGTTGAACACGGAAAGAAGGCCAATACGTTGGCCGACGAATACGAACAGGCCGCCGGGGCGACGGTTCAACAGGGTGCACTGGCGCAGGCCAAGGTAGACACAACTGCACAGTCAACGGTTTCCAGCTTCACGGCAATTTCGGATGGCATGTCCGGGATGGCGGCTACCCCCTCCTCCTCGCCGAGCGCGGCCAGCAGTTCGCCGGGCAAAAGCACTGCGCTCAGCGCTCAAGCGAGTGCGAGCCAAACGCCGGGCAACGGTGTGCCCGAAGCGGCGGACAAGACCAACCCGCCCGCGCCGGCGACACCTATGCCCACCCTGGCTCAGCTGAGCGCCATGTCAGGGCAAGCCCCCCAGCTCTCGGGTCGGTTGTCTTCGCACCCAAACCTGGCCAACCAAGCAATACAGCAGCTCGCCCAACCGAGCCGGCAAGGCCAGGAGACTGCGGCGCCCGCCAAGCAGGCTGCCACCGAAACAGCCCCGCTCGCGAATGACGCCGACCGCGCCGCAGCAGGCGCGGCCGGTGCGCAGCGCGCGCCGATCGAGATCAATACCGCAGAGCATTCCGCTCGCCCCGGCCGCACGCATTGACGGTTCGGCCCTCGCAGCTCGGCAAACTAGGTCGACCCACATCCCCTGCGGTTGCCGCGGGACCGCACGGACCGTCGCGCGCTGCCGGCGCCATCATCGCCGCCGGCTGAAAATTCGGCCGTTTACGGTAACTGGACGTGCCGCCGGCCTCGCCGTTTGCACCGGTTGTTTTCCGGGTGTCAACCAATCCTTAATTTTCGTTCGGAGTTAGTTCACCGTTGGCCGAATCCCTTGTGGCCCGGCGAAATTCGTGCAGCAGCCAGTGCCCGTGGGCGTTGGGCTCAACCTACCGTCTACAAGATCGAGGCACCCAACAATCACCGAGCGCGAAGGGAAAACACGGCCGTGAGTCGTTTTGCGGGTATTCATGATCTGGCCTACTGCTTTACCCGGCTGCAGGGCGGTGGGGGCGCCGCGTATTCGGGAGATTGGGTCGGCTTGGGAGCAAACTTAGGGGCGCTCGCCGGCAAGGCGATGTGGTACGGCAGAAATCAGGTCAAAGTCCTCGCCGACGCGTTGAAGGAACAGGGCACCAAGACGCTGCCGACGCCGACGGCAATTGTCGATGTCGCGATGGTGGCGATCTCGGCGGTGGATCTGCTCAATGGATTCTGGACCCCGGACAAGGGCGCCTCATTCACCAGCGGCGCTGACAAATACGAGACCGTCTACCTCTATCTAGGTGAGGCGGCTCCGGATGCGCGGGACTGGAGTGGTGACGGAGCCCAGGCCTACGCCGACGCGACGGCGGCGCTGCAGACCCTGGTACAGACGATGCAGGATCTGGACAAGAAGATGCAGACCCTGATCGCCGACCAAGGCTCCGAGGTCGCCAAGGCGCACAACTGCATCGCGGTGACATTGCTGGGCCTCGTTATCGCTCAGGGCATTGCCCTGTCCCTGTACCTGATCCCGGTTGTGGGCCATGAAGTATCAGCGGCGTGGCAGATCATCGCCGCGTTCGCGGCATGCGCGACCGTCTTAGCGTTCGAGATGTTCACGCTGTCCAACTCGATGTCTCTTGCTCACCAGATCCATTCGGTGGCCCTCGACTACAGCGCGGTCGCCGAGAAGGCGATCCCGAACAGCTCGTTCGCCCGGATAGAGGTGACAGCTGCCGAGGAGACCAAGACCGGCGACTTCGAAGCCATCTCCGGCGGGATGTCGGGCATGTCAGTCTTTTCCGGCGCGCCGACGGTCGCCTCGTTGGCCGGCTTGGCGCCGGCGGCCGGTGAAACCCAAGAGGAACGTGACGTTCTGAGTGCCCTCAGGAGCGATGGTGCGACTCCCGTAGAGACCACGAGTCAGGTGACGCCGGCGTCCGGACAGCTCGCACAGATGTCCGGACAAATCTCGCAGCCGATGAACTTCGCCAACCAGATGATGGGGCAGGCACAACAACTTTCCTCAGCGGGTCAGCAGCGCCCAGGGGTGGCGCCACCTGCCGAGACGGCCGCCGCCGAAGGGTCCGACTTTGCAGGGAACCGGGATGGGGCGGCGTTGGGTACGGCGGGTGCCGAACGTGCGCCTGTCGACGCCGCAGCGCTCGGCCACGAAGCGGCGCAGGCGCCAGGCCGGCCGCAGCGGGTCCTCTAGACAAGGCAGTGCGAAAAAAAGTGATACGAGCCAAGGCAATAGCGAATAAAATAACGGGCAAGGAGATTACCCATGGCGACTTTAAGCGTCGACGAAAAGTATCTGGAGCAGCTCGCGACGAAACAAGGGCAAGCGGCCACCAAGGCGCAAGAAGCGGCTTCGGCTGCGAGCAATACCGCGACCGCAGTCTGGGTGACGCACGGCGTCATCAGCGGGAGTTCCAACGGTGCCTTTGTCACCGCTGAGAATCAGCGCCGCGGCGCGGGCCGCAACATTGGGCAGCAGGCGTCCGACCTAGCCGCGAAGCTGCGTGCCGCCAAGCAAACCTACGAGGGCGTCGACGAGGACCTGAGCGCAAACCTCAACAAGCAGATGCTCGATCACTGATGACGTCCGGTCACCTCGCTAGCGGCCTTGTGGCCCTCGACGATGTCGTCGGGGTGGAGGTGACCGTCGACGGCATGTTGGTGATCGCCGATCGAATGCAGCTGTTCGATTTTCCGGCGACGCTTGGGATTCGCCCTAACATTCCCCAAGAGGAGCTGCGGGACCTCGTCTGGGATCAGGTGCAGCGCGACCTCACCGCCCAAGGAGTGCTGGACCACCAGGGCCAGCCGCACCCGGCGGTGGCAGCGATGGTCGACGCGCTCGGCAGGCCTGACCGCAGCCTGGAGTGCCGGTGGTGGCGACGCGATCTCGGCGGCGTAATGGTGCGTTTTGCGGTGTGCCGCAAGGGCGAGCGCCATGTCATCGCCGCGCGCGACGGTGACATGATGGTGCTTCAGCTGGTGGCTCCGCAGGTCGGTTTGGCGGGCATGGTGACCACCGTGCTCGGCTCCGCCACACCCGCCAACGTCGAACCGTTGACTGGCGTCGAGGGCCTCGTCGTCCAGATCGCCCAGCGCCGGATCGCTTTCGCCGCCCCCCTCGCGCCCGGGCAGCGCCAAGCCACTTGGCGTACCCCAGCCGGCCATCGAACCCGGCCCGGGCGTCGGCCCCAGAGCGACGTTGGGGATGGTCGGCAGCATCGACGGCATCGTGGGGGCCGCGGCACTCTCGCCCGGGTCCTCGCCCGGCAGTCCGGGGTCATCCGTCAGCAGCGGATCCAGCAGGGGATCCCATCCGGCGGCGGCCGCATCGGGCGGCTGTTGACCACTGTCACGCACGGGTGCGGCAACCGCGGACACCGGTGCCGGCTTGCTCTCACCCGCAGCACTCGGCCCGGTCTTCGAGGCGTCGTACAGCGATGTCCATGCGGCCATCAGTGCCGACTTCGACGTATCGTCGAGGCTTGCGTTCATGACCACCGCGCGGATGTCGCGAAGCTTGCCAATCAGGAACCGCTGAAAGTCGCGGGCACCCGCGGGGGTGTCCAGGTCCGATCGAGTTTGCACCGCGGCTTCGGTGTCGCGCTGCAACGCGCCCAGCGCTTCAGCGCCTTCGACAGTCCTCAAGTGGGCATTCATGATGGCCGAAATGACTTGCAGGTCAAGCTGAGAGCTTGCCGAATTCTGGTATGCCAGGGCAGCTTCGGCGCCCGCTATGGCTTCGGCCGCAGCACCCTGCTCGCGATCCCCCAGGGGTGGGTCCAGATGTTGCCGGCGGATCTTGGCCAGGATCGCGTCCAGTTGTGGTGGGGCTGGTGTGGGGGTGACCACCGCGGCCAGCTCTGTCGGCGTCAACCCGGTCTGCCACGCGTTTGGGTCGCCGGTGCGGTCGCGCACGGCTTTGACCGTGGCCAGCAGCGCGTCATACGTCGACATCGGCTAGCCAAACCGCGCTGCGCCCCAACGCGGGCGGTGTCGCGACCCCTCCATGCAGGGTGACAGTACTTAGGCCCCAAGCCGTCGACAATTCACCACGGATGGGCTGTGGGTGGATGTCGTCGCGCTAGCCCGCTGATACGCGGTACTGCTCCCGCAGGCTTTCCAGCACAGCCGTTTTCACCCGATCAAGCTCGTGGGCGTCAGCGACGACCGCCGCGATCTCACGTTGTTTGGCGACCAGAAACTTCTGAAACTCACGCGCTCCCATAGCAGTATCGACGCCCAGGCTCGCCTGATGCACAACAGCGCGCTCGATGTCGTCGGCGATCGCGTCCAGGCGCCTGATGCTCTCCCGAATCGCGGCATTTGCACTGGCCACCACATCCATCAGCATCCGGTCTGCCTCGGCGACCGAGCCGTGCTGAGTCGCCATCGCTGACTGCCGCTCCGTAATGGCGGCTAGCGAGGGGCCGGCTTGTTCCGACATACGTTCAACCTAATCTCATATCGGGCGGCGTATCGCGACGTAGTTACCCAGCTGGCTGATCCGCACCGAGGCACCCGAATAGGGTGCTTCGACGACGAGATTGTTGCCGATCGCCAGCTGCACGTGTCCCGTGTGCGGGAAGACGAGATCGCCGGGCCTGACTTGCGAACGGGGCACCGGGATTCCGTCGTTGATCTGTTGGTACGTGGTGCGGTCCAGATGGATTCCGGCCTGGGCGTAGGACCACTGGACCAGTCCGGAACAGTCGAATTGATCGGGCCCGGTGGCGCCCCAGACATAGGGACGACCCAGTCGGGATAGCGCCGCGCGCACCGCAATTCCGGCGCGACTGCTCGGCGGTGGCAGCCGCAGTCCGGCCAATCCCGGACCGCGGTGGTGCAGCATCCGGTACCGCAGTGCCCGCAGCGCCGCCGAATGCCGTCGCGCGCGTACCCGGGCAGCCATCACGTGTGCCCGTTGTGCGCGCAATCTCGCGACCCGGCGGCGGATGGCCTCCCGCTGGGCCATCGGCGTGATCGGGGGAGCGGCCGCGTCGGCGCGGGCCTCGTCGAGGACGTTCCCGGTCAGCTCGCGTGCCTGCGCCCGATCCCGGTGTGCGCCGGCGATGACGCCGGCCGCGGCGGCATCGGTGCGCGCTGCCGAGCGCAGCGTTTCATGGCTTCGATTTAGCAGGGTTCGGTAATAGTCTTGTCCTACAAGGCTATTCAGTGCGATGGTGCGGTTCGACACGCGGTAGGGCGCGTCCAGCGTTGGCTGTTCGGTGCTTCCGGCGAACAATTGATGTGCGCGGTTCAACACCTCGATGTCGCTGTCGGTCATCGGTCCCCCTCGCCGCCGCCCTGATCTGTGCCGTCTTCGTCGGTCGAATCCATCGCGTCGGCGAACGCACGAACGCGGGGGAGTGCTCCCGCGGGGATCACCCCGCGGTTGCGGATGTCCCACATTTCGTCACTACTCACGCCCAACAGCGCCGCGATAATCGCGTCAGGTAGCGGCGACTGCGCACAGGCCTGGTCGAAACGAGCGCTCAAGCTGGTCGGCATCCGCTTCAACAGCGCGCTGCGCGTTTCCTCGAGGGCCTCCAGATGCTGCATCAGCCGGTCGGTCGAATCCGCGCCGGCGTTCACCGCTACCCGCCACGAGCTGGCCGCGAGCATCTCTGCCTTCACGCACTGCGCGATCACAGAGAGAATATACGTCTCATATTCGTTTGATGTCGTCGCCGGCAGTCGATCGATGACGGATTTGAGGGCATCGAGTTGAGCTTCGGCGTAACCTTCCAGCACATCGGTGTCGCTGTGGCGGTCGACCACCACCGCGCCGGTTCGTGGCCCAGGCATCGTTTCGGGGGGCTGCGCGGCGATCACTCGGGCCAGCTCGGCGTCCGGATCGGCAGCCACCAACAACCGCGAATAGGTGCCCGGTGGCAGGCCCAAGCCGTTTTCGACCTTCTGAACTGTACTTTTATGCGGTTTGCGGGCACCGCGCTCCAAATAGCTCAGCCCCATGATGCTGACGCCGGTCGCGGCAGCAAGCTCCGCTAGGGACCAATCGTGCGACTCACGCAATGCACGGATAGCCGCACCTGCCGATTCACGGCTCACCCGCGGGCTCCGGCCATAGGCCGGATATTACACAGCCCCGGCAGTATCGCTATGCATATACGTTTTTATCTCGTTTCTCTTGCGCGGCGAGCAGCATCGGATATACGCTTTTGCCTACGTTTCATCCCAAGCAAGGAGACTGACATGGGACACCCGTGCGCAACCGACCCGGAGCTGTGGTTCGGCTACCCCGACGATGACAGTGGTGACGGCGCTGCCAAAGCTCGCGCCTACGAGCGATCGGCCACCGAGGCACGGATCCAGTGCTTACGCCGCTGTCCGTTGGCGCAACAGCGGCGGTGCGCCCAGTACGCGATCGCGCACCGGGAGGAATACGGAGTCTGGGCCGGCGTCAAGCTCCCCGGTGGGCAGTACCGGAAGCGCGACCAGCTGGCTCGCGCCCACGACGTCTTGCGACGCATCGCCGCCGGCGAGATCAACTCCCGGCAGCTTCCCGAGAACACCGCGTTGTTGGCACGCAGCGAGCACGAGCTCATCCTGACGCCCGCGGTGGTGCTGCACCTGCCGATCGCACAGGTTGGCCCGCGGTCGGCAGCCTGACCGGCCGCTGCGCCCGTGAACGTTTGTTCACCCAATCGACGGGGTAGTCGATCGCGACGGGATATCAGACCGTCGACCCAGAGGTGTATCCATGACGTTCGACCTGACACCGACGGCGGCGCAGCACGACCTCGCCCGTCGCACCCACGAGTTCGCCGAGTCGGTGATACGTCCGGTCGCGCTGGAATACGACCGGCGGCAGGAGTTTCCCTGGCCAGTCCTCGAGGAGGCGGCCGAACGCGGCTTCTATAGCCCGCTGTTTTACCGCGATCTGATCGGCGATCCCACCGGCCTGTCGCTGCCGATGTTCATGGAAGAGCTGTTCTGGGGTTGCGCCGGAATCGGCCTGGCGATTGTGATGCCGGCGCTGGCGCTTTCGGCGATCGGCCAGGCCGCGTCACCGGAGCAGATGCTGCAGTGGGCGCCCGAATGTTTCGGCACCCCAGGCGATCTCAAGCTCGCCGCGCTCGCGATTTCTGAGCCCGAGGGCGGCAGCGACGTACGCAATCTGCGCACCCGGGCCCGCCGCGACGGTGACGACTGGATCATCGACGGCCACAAGATGTGGATCGGCAACGGCGGCATAGCCAACGTGCACGTGGTCAACGCCGTGGTCGACGAGGAACTCGGCCACCGCGGTCAAGCCCTCTTCGTGGTGCCGGGCGGCAGCCCCGGACTGGAACTGGTGCGCAAGCTCGAACACAAGCTCGCAAAGGCCCGCGAGGTCATCGCGGGTGCACAGCGCTCCGGCTCGGCAACGCTGGGCACCTTCGAGCAGACCCGCCCGATGGTCGCCTCCCAGGCGATCGGCATTGCGCGCGCGGCATTGGAGTACGCGACGGCGTATGCCACCGAGCGGGAAGCATTCGGCGGACCGATCATCGACAACCAGGGCATCGCGTTCCCACTGGCAGACCTGGCGACACAGATCGACGCCGCCCGGCTGTTGACCTGGCGGGCCTCCTGGATGGCGGCCAACGAAGTCGCCTTCGAGCGGGGAGAGGGCTCGATGGCAAAGCTCGCCGCCAGCGAGGTCGCGATCAAGGCCACCGAACGCGCGATCCAGACAATGGGCGGCTGGGGCTACATCACCGACCACCCAGTCGAGAAATGGTATCGAGATGCCAAGCTGTACACCATCTTTGAGGGCACCAGCGAGATCCAACGGATGGTCATCTCGAACGCGCTGGGCGCCGCCGTGGGTACCCCGCCGCTGCACGTCGTGCTCGAGCCGACCGGCGGACCGCTGAACCGGATCTTCGGCCGGGGCGCCCCGCTGCGTTCGCGCGCCGCCGACGCCGCGCTGTCGGTTAAGGATCGGATCCCCGAGCCGATCATGCGCGTGGCCATGCGGGCGCTGCGGCCGCCGGGCAGGTAGGTCAGCGGCCGCGGGTACGGTCGGCGGTGTCACGCCCGCGACGAAGGGTGCACGGTGAGCAATCTCGAGACCGCCCCGGCCGAAGTCGCCTGCAGCGCTTCCCGGGTTGTGGGTATAGAGGTGCTACAGCCGCGAGAAGTTCCGCTGGGTGGCCCGCGAGCCATCCGGGTGCGGCGCACCCTGCCGCAACGACAGCGCTCGCTGATCGGAGCGTGGTGTTTCATCGACCACTACGGCTCCGCCACTGCGCGGATGGACGTTCCCCCTCATCCGCATACGGGATTACAAACGGTGAGCTGGCTGTTCAGTGGGGAAGTGGAACACCGTGACAGCGCAGGCGTGCACGCCCTGGTCCGGCCCGGCGAGTTGAATCTGATGACAGCGGGCGCGGGGATTTGCCATTCCGAGGTGTCGGTCGAATCGGACACCGTGCTGCATGGAGTCCAGCTGTGGGTCGCCTTGCCGGACTCCGATCGCCACACCGGACGCGGCTTCGCTCACTATGTGCCCGAGCCGATCTCACTTCCCGGCGCGGTGGCGCGGGTGTTTCTCGGCCAGCTGGCCGGCAGCCGTTCTCCGGTGCAGACGTTCTCGCCGCTGCTGGGTGCCCAGATCGATCTCGCCGCCAACGCTGAGCTGAGCCTCGACATCGACCCGGCATTCGAACATGGCGTGCTGTGCGATGTGGGCGTGGTCGCGATCAGCGGAACGGCGCTGGCGGCCGCCCAGCTCGGCTACCAAGGCCCAGGCAATGCCGCACTGCAGCTGCGTAATGTTGGAGACCGTCCGGCGCGGGTAATGCTGTTGGGGGGCGCCCCGTTCACCGAAGAGCTGCTGATGTGGTGGAACTTCGTCGGGCGCAACCACGACGAAATCGTCGGCTACCGCCGGCTTTGGGAAGATGCCGACGCGCGCTTCGGCGCAGTCGAGGGCTACCGGGGCTCCGTCACACGACTGGCCGCCCCGCCGCTGCCGACCACCCGGCTGCGGCCACGACCAATACCGCACGGACCGCAAGGAAAGGGATCCACATGACAACCGATAAAACCGGTGCAGAGACCACCGTCACCGAGGGACACCAGACATACACGATTGCCGTGGAGGGCAAGACCGTCGGCCACGCCGACTACGCAGACCGCGGCGACCAGCGTGTTTTCTATCACACCGTCGTCGATCCCGACTTCGGTGGCCGCGGCCTGGCCACCATCCTGGTCGAGGGGGCGCTGAACGGGGCACGCGAGGCCGGCAAACGCGTCGTCCCGGTCTGCTCAATGGTCGAGACGGTGCTCAAGAAGCACCCCGAGTTCGACGCCATCACCGACCCAGCAACCGCCGAGGTCAGGGGCTGGGCGCTGACCCAGCCCAGCAGCTAAGCACTCGTCGGCCGACGGCAAGTCCTGTGCCGCCGTCGTCTCGCCAGAGTCGTGTACCCGACGTTCGCCGAGCAAAGCAACTCGGAAGCGATCTGCCGCCCTCCCGCGAAGCGCGCCGATTTTCGCGCCGCGGGGCCGGTTCCGGAGTCTGCGACTAATTGCCCCGTCGCATGCCTTAACGTGTCTTAGCAGGACAGCTGGGTAATTGGGTACTCCCAGCAACACGGATCCTGGGCTGTTGGGCGGGAGTTGTCGTTTCGGCACGGCGACTAATGATCGCCGCAAGCAAAACAGCCAGCACAGGTTCCCAGGCGCTGACGGTAGCCTCGTTCGTTTGCCGTCAACCGGGTCGTCGGCTGGCGGTCATCTTTACCGGAGGGAACGCATGGACTTCGCATCATTGCCGCCGGAGATCAACTCCGCGCGCATCTATGCAGGCCCTGGCTCCGGACCTCTGCTGGCCGCGGCATCCGCGTGGGAGGCGCTGGCCGCCGAGCTGGGCTCGACCGCCAGCTCGTACCAGTCAGCGATTGACGACCTGACCGCCGGGCCCTGGCTGGGCCCCGCCGCGGCGACCATGGCTGCCGCGGCCGCCCCGTACGTCTGGTGGCTGAGGACCACCTCAGAACAGGCCGAGCAGGCCGCCAACCACGCCATTCTGGCGGCGGCTGCCTATGAAGCCGCGTTTGCCGAAACGGTGCCCCCGCCGGTTGTCGCGGCCAACCGCAGCCTGCTGGCCGCGCTGATCGCATCGAATTTCCTCGGGCAGAACACCTCGGCGATCGCGACCACCGAAGCGCAGTACGCCGAGATGTGGGCCCAAGACACCGGCGCGATGCAGAGCTACGCATCGTCTTCCGCGTCAGCGACCCGACTGGAACCACTCTCCTCGCCGCCGTCGAACACCAGCTCCAGCGGAGCCGCGGATCAAGCCGCCGCGGTCAACGCGGCCGCCGACACCGCCGCGGGCGATGCGCAGGGTGCCGTGTCGTCGCTTCAGCAGACCTTCGCCGCGGTGCCCGGCGCGCTGACCACCCTCGCGGCCCCGGACGTGGGCTTCCCGGGGTTTGGCGGGCGGGACCTGCTAGGCCTGCTCGCCGACCTCAGCGCGGTTTTTCTCGATCCTGAATTCGGGGCAACCAGCCTTGGTGTCGACACCGCACTGGGGACCACAGCTCTTCCCTACGACGTGGGCGGTTACTACACCGGTGTGCACACCGACGACATCGTCAGCGGCTGGGCGGGCGTACAGACCTGGCCCGGCAACCTACCCGCACCGCCGGCGTCATTTCCGGTGCTCACCAATCCGGCGTCGATGGTTACCGGAGGTTTCAACCAAGCGAATCCGATCGGGCGGTTGTCGGTCCCGCCGGCATGGTCGGCCGCGGCCCCCGAGCTACGCGCCCTGGCGACGGCGCTCCCGGCTGCGACCGCGGGCGCTGCCGCGCAAGCAACCGGCTCCAGCGCGGGAAGTCTCTTCAGCCAGATGGCGCTGGCGAGCATGGCCGGGCGTGCCATGGCCGGCACCGGCGGAGGTGGTGGCGCCGGACGCCAGGAGCGGATCGGGTTGCCCGGGCGTAAGTCGAAGGACGCACCGCCGGCCGAGGCAGCCGAGGTGCCGCCGATTCCAGTGGGCGGCCCGATCACCAGCATCGCCGCCGAGCTCCGTGAGTTGGCCTCGCTGCGTGACGCGGGGATTCTCACCCAAGACGAATTCGTCGAGCAAAAGCAGCGCCTGCTGCCTCGTGATCCGTAGCGCCAGACCTCGCTAGTCGCCCAAATGCGCGCTGGCGTCGTGTAATTCATGGCGGCGCAATGCCATTGGCGTGACGGACAGGACATCGCCGCCTTCGACCACTGCCCGGGTGATCGGCGTGAGTGCCTGGAACAGCGCCTCGGCCTCGTCGTCGCTGAGCGCCTCGAGCGCCAACAGGCCGAGCGCGTCGGTGCTCGATTCGACGTGGTCCTTGAGGTCGCGGCCGGCCGCGGTGAGCGAGCCGTCGGAGTCCAGCAGCCCACGCTTGGCCAGCCGTTGTTCGTGGTGATGCCATTCGGTGTCGTCGTAGTCGCGGGTGCGCGCGATGTAGTCCCGCGGGACGCAGTCGGCCGCGGCGTGCAACACGTTGGACTCCCGGCCCGAGATGCCGGCGGCGGTCAAGACCGCCGCGTGGCCATCGCCGCGCTGCTCACGCAACAGCGTGGTGGCGTGCCACAGCGCGGCCAGCGGATCGTCCGGCCACGGCAGCGCACGGTTGGCGGCGAACAGCGGTCGCCCGTCGACGTTGGCCCCGCGCGCAGCCTTTGCAGCTAATTCCGCTGCGGCACTGACGTTTTCATCTTCTTTCAAGCCGTAACGGCGCAGCGCCGCGACCGCCGAGGGCTGGCGGGTCCGCAACGCAGCCTCCGGACCGGCGATCTGCCACGCCGCCGGCAGAGCCTTAGCGACGCGTTGGGGGGCAAAGTTGTGAAAGATTGCGGTCACCAGCTCCGGCGGTGCCATTCCCAGCGGGGCGGACCGGGCCGCGAAGTAGCCCATCCAGAAACCTCGGTACCCCAGCTCGTCGAGTGCCGCCCGCGCCTCCGGCGCGAAGTATGTCACCGCATGCACCGGCTCGAAGCGATCATAGAAGCGTCGCGCCAGCTCTGGTTTTCTGCGCACGCCTGCAGTTAAGCACCGCGGCCGGGCGCGGCCAATCCCGGTCCCGTGGATGGGAATTAACGAAGGCCACGACCCCTCGTAGAGTTCGTGGCATTGCGGCTGCGGTTCACCGAACCCGCCTGGTGGGCGAAGGGGGACTTGAACCCCCACGTCCCGAAGGACACTGGCACCTGAAGCCAGCGCGTCTGCCATTCCGCCACTCGCCCGGGGAAACAACCGATGGACCATATCACTGTATAGCCATTCGCCCTAACCGCGCCCACGGCCGACGGAGCCCGCTCAGTGCCCGCCCACCTCGTACTCGGACCGGCCTTGACCTGCATAGATGCAATTCTCAGGATTCTCACGGTGCCGCAGCGTCGCGGTGTCCCGATACCATGCATGAGTGATACGACAGGCGGGCGAATCGTTTGCCTTGCGCCGGCGATACACCGCGACAGGTGCGGGCGAGCGCTGAGGCATGGGTAGCCAACGGGGGCTCGCGGCACGGATCGAGCGCAGGCTCGAGTCGACCGTCGGCGACACATTTGCGCGAATGTTCGGCGGATCCATTGTCCCGCAAGAGGTTGAGGCGCTGTTACGCCGCGAAGCCGAGGACGGCCTGCGGCCGCTTCGGGGAAATCACCTTTTGGCGCCCAACGAATACGTCATTACCCTCGGTATGCACGACTTCGAGAAGGTGGGCACCGATCCGGATCTGACGTCGGTCGCTTTCGCTAGATACCTGGCCGACTATATCCATGAACAGGGGTGGGAAACGTATGGTGATGTCGTCGTTCGGTTTGAGCAGTTGCCGAACCTGCATACCGGACAGTTTCGCGCCCGCGGTGCTGTCAACCCCGATGTCGAGCCCCGCCCGACGGTTAACGATCCCGCCCGGCCACAATCAAACCAGGCGTTCAGCGGAGAACCAGGAGTACCACCAATGACTGACAACTCGAGCTACCGCGGTCAGGGGCAGGGGCGTCCCGGCGACGAGTACTACGACGAGCGGTACGCGCGTCCGCAAGATGATCAGCGCGGCGGCCAGGAGCCGCAGGGCGGACCCGACGCGCGCGGCGGCTACCCGCCGCAGGGCGGCGGCTACCAACCACCTCGGCCTGCTGACCAGGGTGGCTACCAAGAACAGCGCGGGGGCTACCCCGAGCAGGGTGGCTATCCGCAGCAGGGTGGCGGCTACCCCGAGCAAGGCGGTTATCCGCAGCAGGGTGGATACCCCGGCCAGGGCGGCTACCAAGACCAGGGTCGCGGCTACCCCGACCAGGGGCAAGGCGGCTACCCGCCGTCGTATGAGCAGCGTCCGCCAGCCGGCGGTGGCCACGGCGGCCCGGGATACGACCAGGGTGGCCAGGGTTACGACCAGGGCTACCGCCAGGGCGGCGGCTACGGCCAGCCCGGCGGCGGTCAACAGGGCGGCGGCCAGCAGGGCTACGGCGGCGGCTACGCAGAGTACGGTCGCGGGCCTGCTCGTCCCGAGGAGAGCGGCGGCTACCCGCCGGCCCAGGGCGCGCCCGAACAGCAACGCCCGTCCTACCCCGACCAGGGCGGCGGATACGACCAGGGTTATCAGCAGGGCGGTCAGGGTTACGGCCAGCAGGAGTACGGCGGCGGGGACTACACCCAATACGCGGAGAACGTTCCGGCCGGTGGATATGGCCCTCAGGGCGGCGGTGCGTACCCCGAGACCGCTCACCGCGACTACGAGTACGGGCAGCAGCAGGCCGAGTACGCGCCGCAGCCCGAGTACGGGCAGCAGCCTGAGTACGGGCAGCAGGCGGACTACGGCCAACAGGGCGGCGGTGGATACGGCGGTTACGGGCAGGGCGGTCATGGCGCTGCCGGAACTGCGGTCACGCTGCAGCTCGACGACGGCAGCGGCCGGACCTACCAGCTGCGCGAAGGTTCCAACATTGTCGGTCGCGGACAAGACGCCCAATTCCGGCTGCCCGACACTGGGGTGTCGCGCCGCCACCTGGAAATCCGCTGGGACGGACAGGTTGCGCTGTTATCCGACCTCAACTCCACGAACGGCACGACCGTGAACAACGCGCCGATACAGGAGTGGCAGTTGGCCGATGGCGACGTGATCCGTTTGGGCCACTCGGAGATCATCGTTCGGATCCACTGAACGCACCGGGCACAAGCTGCCGTGCTTCGCCCCGCGTCGACCGCCCTCCAAGTATCGTGACGTTGCTTGGTTTCACGAGGTGCGGCGCCAGGACGGAAAGGACGCCCAGATGCAGGGACTGGTACTGCAGCTGACGCGTGCCGGATTCTTAATGCTGTTATGGGTATTCATCTGGTCTGTTCTCCGGATCTTGAAAACTGACATCTACGCACCAACCGGTGCGGTCATGGTGCGCCGAGGTTTGGTGTTGCGCGGCACGTTGCTGCCATCCCGCCAGCGTCGCCATGCCGCCCGCTATCTGGTGGTGACCGAGGGGGCGTTGGCAGGTGCACGCATCACGCTCAGCGGGCAGCCTGTGTTGATCGGACGTGCCGACGACTCGACGCTGGTGCTGACCGACGACTATGCCTCGACGCGGCATGCCCGGCTGTCTCAGCGCGGCTCGGAATGGTACGTCGAGGATCTAGGATCGACCAACGGCACTTACCTTGACAGGGCGAAGGTGACCACTGCGGTACGAGTTCCAATCGGAACGCCGATCCGGATCGGCAAGACGGCAATCGAGTTGCGCCCGTGACCCTGGTTCTGCGATATGCCGCCCGCAGCGATCGCGGCCTGGTACGCGCCAACAACGAAGACTCGGTCTATGCCGGCGCGCGGCTTCTGGCCCTGGCCGACGGCATGGGCGGCCACGCCGCCGGTGAGGTGGCCTCCCAGCTGGTGATCGCCGCGCTGGCTCACCTCGACGACGACGAGCCCGGTGGCGACCTGCTCGCCAAGCTCGATTCGGCTGTGCGCTCCGGTAACTCAGCCATCGCCGCACAAGTGGAGATGGAGCCCGACCTCGAGGGAATGGGCACCACGCTGACCGCAATCCTGTTCGCGGGCAACCGTCTTGGATTGGTGCACATCGGAGACTCGCGTGGTTACCTGATGCGCGATGGCGAGCTGGCCCAGATCACCAAGGACGACACCTTCGTCCAAACCTTGGTCGACGAGGGACGGATTACGAAAGAAGAGGCCCACAGCCACCCGCAGCGATCGCTGATCATGCGGGCGCTGACCGGCCACGAGGTCGAGCCCACCTTGACCATGCGCGAAGCGCGCGCCGGCGATCGCTACCTGCTCTGCTCGGACGGGCTGTCCGATCCAGTCAGCGACGAAACTATCGCCGAGGCCCTGCAGATTCCCGATGTCGCCGAAAGTGCTTACCGTCTAATCGAATTGGCGTTGCGCGGCGGCGGTCCCGACAATGTGACGGTCGTGGTCGCCGATGTCGTCGACTACGACTACGGCCAGACCCAGCCGATTCTGGCCGGTGCGGTATCCGGCGAAGAAGACCACTTGACGCTGCCCAACACCTCGGCGGGCCGGGCTTCTGCCATCGGGCCCCGTAAAGAGGCTGCTAAACGCGTTGTGCAACAAGAGGAACCGGCTACCCGGGCGCGGTGGGCATGGCGGCGGACGTTCATGGTCGTCACTCTGGTGGTACTGCTCGCGCTCACCGGCCTTGCCATCGGGCGGGGCATCATTCGCAGCAACTACTACGTCGCCGAACACAACGGCATGGTGTCAATCATGAAGGGGATTCAAGGGTCGCTGCTGGGCATGTCCCTGCACGAGCCTTACTTGGTGGGCTGTCTCAACGCGCGCAACGACTTATCGATCATCAGCTACAGCCAAGCCGGTGGTCACCTGGACTGCCGGCTGATGCAATTGGGAGACCTGCGCCCTGCCGCACGCGCGCAGGTACTGGCCGGGCTTCCCGCCGGGACTCTCGATGAGGCCGAATCACAGTTGAAGGAATTGTCGGCCAACAACTTGCTGCCGCCCTGCCCACCGCCACGGGCGACCTCACCGCCCGGGTCTTTGACCCCGGCGACCAGCGGCACGACACCGCCGAGCGCCACAGCGCCCCCCACTCCTTCCAGCGGCCCCCCGGCCAACAGCACCGCACCGAGCACCACCCCCGCAAGCACCCCTCCAGCAGCGCCGGCGCCGACGTCGCCCGCGACCACCACTCAGACGGTGACTGCGCTCCCGCCACTCCCACCTCAGCCGGGCATCGACTGCCGGGCGGCTGCATGACCACTCAGGTCCAGCCCCCGGTCGCGGTCACGCCGCCGCTGCCTACTCGGCGCAACTCCGAGCTGCTGCTGTTGTGCTTCGCCGCGGTGATCACCGTCGCCGCGTTGCTGATCGTCGACGCCAACCAGGGCCGCGGTCTGCGTTGGGGCCTGACCGGCTACGCGCTGGCCTTCCTTGCCGTGTTCGGCAGTGCACACCTGGCCATTAGGCGCTTTGCGCCCTATACCGACCCGCTGCTGCTGCCAATGGTGGCGCTGCTCAACGGACTTGGCTTGGTCATGATCCACCGGCTCGACCTTGTCGGTAACGAGCTCAGCGGTCGACATCATCCCAGCGCGACCCAGCAGCTGCTGTGGACCTTGGTCAGTGTTGCCGCATTCGCGCTCGTGGTCACCTTCCTCAAAGACCACCGACAACTCGCGCGCTACGGCTACATCTTCGGCCTTACCGGACTGGTCTTCTTGGCAATCCCGGCCCTGCTGCCGTCGTCGCTGTCCGAGCAGAACGGCGCTAAGATCTGGATTCGCCTGCCGGGCTTCTCAATTCAGCCCGCCGAGTTCTCCAAGATTCTGCTGCTGATCTTCTTCTCCGCGGTGCTGGTCGCCAAACGCGGCTTGTTCACCAGCGTCGGCAAGCATCTGATGGGCATGACGCTGCCGCGCCCGCGAGACCTCGCGCCGCTATTGGCGGCCTGGGTGATCTCGATCGGCGTCATGGTCTTCGAAAAGGACCTCGGCACTTCGCTACTGCTCTACGCGTCGTTTCTGGTGGTGGTCTATCTGGCCACCCAGCGCTTCAGTTGGGTGGTCATCGGGCTGGCTTTATTCGGCGCGGGAAGCGTTGCCGCATACTACATTTTCGCGCATGTACGTGTTCGCGTGCAGATGTGGTGGGATCCGTTCTCCGACCCCGACGGCAGCGGCTACCAAATCGTGCAATCGCTGTTCAGCTTTGCCACCGGAGGCATCTTCGGCACCGGGCTAGGCAACGGTCAGCCCGATACTGTGCCGGCCGCGTCCACCGACTTCATCATCGCGGCGTTCGGCGAAGAGCTCGGATTGGTCGGGTTGGCCAGCCTCCTGATGCTGTACACCATCGTCATCGTCCGGGGCCTGCGCACCGCGATCGCGACACGCGACAGCTTCGGCAAGCTGCTGGCCGCGGGTCTGGCGTCGACACTGGCGATCCAACTGTTCATCGTCGTCGGCGGCGTCACCCAGCTCATTCCCCTGACCGGACTGACCACACCATGGATGTCCTACGGCGGATCCTCGCTACTGGCGAACTACATACTGTTGGCCATCCTGGCGCGCATCTCGCATAGCGCCCGGCGCCCGCTGCGAGACCGCGCCCGCGCCACGGCGCCGATCGCGGCAGCCGGCACCGAGGTGATTGAGCGGGTATGAACACCTCACTCCGTCGCATCTCGGTGACCGTGATGGCCTTGATCGTCCTGCTGCTTCTCAACGCCACCATGACGCAGGTATTCGCCGCCGACGGGCTGCGAGCCGACCCACGCAACCAGCGGGTCCTCCTCGACGAATACTCGCGCCAGCGCGGCCAGATCATCGCGGGCGGCCAGCTGCTGGCCTACTCGGTGGCCACCGACAGCCGATTCCGTTTCCTGCGGGTGTACCCTAACCCCGCGGTGTACGCGCCGCTGACCGGCTTCTATTCGTTGCGGTATTCCAGTTCCGGTTTGGAACGAGCTGAAGACTCACTGCTGAACGGCTCCGACGAGCGGCTGTTCGGGCGGCGGCTGGCCGACTTCTTCACCGGCCGCGATCCGCGCGGTGGCAACGTCGACACCACGATCAACCCGCGTATGCAGCAGGCCGGCTGGGACGCGATGCAGCAGGGTTGCGGCGGGCCGCCGTGCAAGGGCGCGGTGGTGGCGCTGGAGCCGTCCACCGGCAAAATTCTGGCCATGGTGTCGTCGCCGTCTTATGACCCCAACCTGCTGTCCTCGCACGATCCCGAGGTGCAGGCGGTGGCGTGGCAGCGACTGCGCGACGACCCGGACAGCCCGCTCACCAACCGTGCGATCTCAGAGACCTACCCACCCGGTTCGACCTTCAAGGTGATCACCACCGCGGCAGCGCTGCAGGCCGGCGCCACCGACAACGAGCAGTTGACGGCCGCGCCCACGATCCCCCTGCCCAACAGCACGGCCACTCTGCAGAACTACGGCGGCACCCCGTGCGGCGACCAGCCAACCGTGTCGCTGAGCCAAGCCTTCGCCAAGTCGTGCAACACCGCATTTGTCCAGCTAGGCATGCTCACCGGGGCCCAAGCCCTGCGCAGCATGGCGCATTCGTTCGGACTGGACAGCAGCCCGAGTGTGATTCCGCTGCAGGTCGCCGAATCGACGGTTGGGATAATCGCGGATGCCGCCGCTCTCGGGATGACCAGCATCGGGCAGAAGGACGTGGCGCTGACCCCGCTGCAGAACGCGCAGATCGCCGCCACCATCGCGGACGGCGGCGTGACGATGCAGCCGTACCTGGTCGAAAGCGTCAAAGGACCGGACTTGGCCAACATCAGCACAACAGCGCCCTATCAGCAACGTCGCGCGGTATCGCCGCAGATCGCCGCTAAGCTGACAGAGCTCATGGTCGGCGCCGAGAAGGCCGCGCAGCAGAAAGGGGCCATTCCCGGCGTGCAGATCGCATCAAAAACCGGTACCGCAGAGCATGGCACCGACCCGCGCAACACACCGCCGCACGCGTGGTACATCGCATTCGCGCCCGCGCAGGCGCCCAAGGTCGCCGTGGCCGTCCTCGTGGAGAATGGTGCCGGCCGCCTTTCCGCGACCGGCGGTGCGCTCGCCGCACCGATCGGGCGGGCCGTCATCCAGTCCGCACTGCAGGGGGGCCCATGAGCCCACGAGTTGGTGTGACACTGTCGGGCAGGTACCGACTGCAACGCCTGATCGCCACCGGCGGCATGGGCCAGGTCTGGGAGGCCGTGGACAGCCGGCTGGGCCGGCGGGTCGCCGTCAAGGTGCTCAAGGCGGAGTTCTCCCAGGACTCCGAGTTCATTGAGCGGTTCCGCGCCGAGGCGCGTACCACCGCGATGCTTAACCACCCCGGGATCGCAGCCGTACACGACTACGGCGAAAGCCAGATGGACGGCGAGGGGCGCACCGCCTACCTGGTGATGGAGCTCGTCAACGGTGAGCCGCTGAACTCGGTGCTCAAGCGCACCGGCCGGCTGTCGCTGCGGCATGCACTGGACCTGCTCGAACAGACCGGGCGCGCGCTGCAAATTGCGCACGCCGCCGGGCTGGTGCACCGCGACGTCAAGCCGGGAAACATCTTGATCACCCCGACCGGGCAGGTGAAGATCACCGACTTCGGTATCGCCAAGGCCGTCGACGCGGCACCGGTGACCCAGACCGGCATGGTGATGGGCACCGCCCAATACATCGCGCCCGAGCAGGCGCTGGGCCATGACGCGACACCGTCCAGTGATGTCTATTCGCTGGGAGTTGTTGGCTACGAAGTGGTTTCAGGCAAGCGTCCGTTCACCGGTGACGGCGCGCTGACGGTGGCGATGAAGCACATCAAGGAGCCGCCGCCACCGCTGCCTCCAGAATTGCCGCCTAACGTCCGCGAACTCATCGAGATCACGCTGGTCAAGAACCCCGGCATGCGCTACCGCAGTGGTGGGCCGTTCGCGGACGCCGTGGCCGCGGTACGGGCCGGCCGGCGCCCACCGCGGCCCAGTCAGTCACCACCGCCGGGACGAGCCTCGCCGGCGTCCATTCCGTCGGGAGCGCAGACCAGGACGACCACCGCGCCCAGTGCCCGCACTGCGGCACCGCGCCGATCGCGGCCGGCCACGAATAGTCATCGTCCGGCGCCCGCCCGCCGTACCTTTTCGTCGGGACAGCGTGCGCTGCTGTGGGCCGCCGGGGTGCTGGGCGCGCTCGCGATCATCATCGCGGTGCTGATCGTGATCAACTCCCGCGACGACACCCAGCAGCAGCCTGTGCCCCCGACGGTCACCGACACCGGGCCGCCACCGGCGAGCAAGACCCCCACCAGTTCCGGCCCGAGTTTGCGACTCGATTGGACGGGACCGCCGGCGATGAGTAATTCTGGATTCCACAGCAGGCCACCCGAACTGAGCTGGGCCAACCCCTTAGCGCCCAGCCTGTCGACGGCCCAATACGAGACACCGCAATGACCACCCCTCAGCACCTGTCCGACCGTTACGAACTGGGCGACATCCTCGGTTTCGGGGGGATGTCCGAGGTTCACCTGGCTCGCGACGTCCGCCTGCACCGCGACGTCGCGGTCAAGGTGCTGCGCGCCGATCTGGCCCGCGACCCGAGTTTCTATTTGCGCTTCCGTCGCGAGGCGCAAAACGCCGCCGCGCTGAATCACCCGGCGATCGTCGCGGTCTACGACACCGGCGAGGCGGAGACCCCCGCCGGTCCGCTGCCCTACATCGTGATGGAGTACGTCGACGGTGTCACGCTGCGCGACATCGTGCACAACGACGGGCCGCTGCCGCCGCGGCGCGCGATCGAGATCATCGCCGACGCCTGCCAGGCCCTGAACTTCAGCCACCAGACCGGCATCATCCACCGCGACGTCAAGCCGGCGAACATCATGATCAGCACGACCAATGCGGTCAAGGTGATGGACTTCGGCATCGCCCGGGCGATCGCCGACAGCGGCAACAGCGTCACCCAGACAGCGGCCGTGATCGGGACGGCGCAGTATCTCTCGCCGGAGCAAGCCCGTGGCGATTCCGTCGACGCCCGCTCCGATGTCTACTCGCTGGGCTGTGTGCTTTACGAAATCCTCACGGGCGAGCCACCTTTCACCGGAGACTCGCCGGTTTCGGTTGCCTACCAACATGTCCGCGAAGACCCGGTGCCGCCGTCGACGCGGCACCCGGGTATCTCCGCCGAGCTCGACGCCGTCGTGCTCAAGGCGCTGGCCAAGAACCCGGACAACCGCTATCAGACCGCCGCCGAGATGCGCGCCGACCTGGTTCGCGTGCACAACGGTGAGGCCCCCGAAGCACCCAAGGTGCTCACCGACGCCGAGCGGACCTCGCTGATGGCGACGGGCCCGGGCCATGGGAGTGGACGCTTGGACCCGCTGCCTCGGCAGCGCCTCAGCGACACCGACCCCGATCGGATGGGCGGCCCGGTCGGTCGCTGGGTCGTCGCCGTCGCCGTGCTCGCGGTGCTGACGATCGTCGTCGTCATCGGGTTCAACACGTTCGGTGGCTCGACCCGCGACGTTGAAGTTCCAGATATGCGCGGCCAGGTTTCCGCGGATGCCGTTGCGGCCCTGCAGAATCGAGGCTTCAAGACCCGCACGCTGCAGACGCCTGATTCGGCGATCCCGCCCGATCACGTGATCAGTACCGATCCCGGCGCCAACGCCTCGGTGGCCGCCGGCGACGAGATCACCATCAACGTGTCGACCGGGCCCGAACAACGCGAAGTGCCTGACGTGTCCTCGCTGAGTTACTCCGACGCGGTGAGCAAGCTGAAGGCAGCCGGGTTCACCAAGTTCAAGCAGGCGAACTCGCCGTCGACGCCGGAGCTGCTGGGCAAGGTGATCGGGACCAACCCGCCGGCGAATCAGACGTCGGCGATCACCAACGTGGTCACCGTGATCGTCGGATCGGGACCCGAGACCAAGCAGGTTCCCGATGTCGCGGGCCAGACCGTCGACATCGCGCAGAAGAACCTGACGGTCTACGGCTTCACCAAGATCACCCAGGCGGCGGTGGACAGCGCCCGGCCGGCCGGTGAGGTCATCGGCACCAATCCGCCCAAGGGCCAGACGGTTCCGGTGGACTCGATCATCGAGCTGCAGGTGTCCAAGGGCAATCAGTTCGTGATGCCCGATCTGTCCGGCATGTTCTGGACCGACGCCGAACCACGGTTACGCGCGCTGGGCTGGACGGGGGTGCTGGACAAGGGCGCCGACATCGACGCCGGTGGCTCCCAGGCCCACAAGGTGGTGTATCAGAACCCGCCGGCCGGTACCGGAGTCAACCGGGACGGCATCATCACGCTGAGGTTCGGTCAGTAGCCGCCGGGTCGGCAGGGAAATACGGCCGCACCGCGGAGCGAACCTCGTTCTCTAGCCGGCGGATCAGGGTGTCGTCCCGCGACCATCCGCACACCGCCAGCCAGTTGGCCAGCATTCGGTGCCCACCCTCGGTGAGGATCGACTCCGGATGGAACTGGACGCCGTGGATCGGCAATTCCGTGTGGCGCACGGCCATGATCACTCCGGTGCGGGTGTGCGCTGTCACCTCGAGCACGTCGGGCAGCGACTCCGGCAGGATCGTCAGCGAGTGATAGCGAGTCGCCGTGAACGGATCCGGAAGTCCTTGCAGCACACCGACACTAGTGTGGTGGACGCTGCTGGTTTTGCCATGCAGCAACTCGGGTGCACGGTCGACGGTCGCGCCGAAGGCGACCCCGATGGCCTGGTGACCGAGGCAGACGCCGAGTAGCGGGGTGGCCGCCGCGGCGCAGGCGCGGACCAGGTCGATCGATGCGCCCGCGCGTTCCGGGGTGCCCGGGCCGGGGCTGAGCAAAACGCCGTCGAACTGCACGGCGATGGCGGCTTCGTCGGCGAGCCGGGCGTCGTCGTTGCGCCACACGTCTGCCTCGACTCCGAGTTGCCCCAGGTATTGCACGAGGTTGAACACGAAGCTGTCGTAGTTGTCGACAACCAGGATCCGCATCGTGTCAGGTTACCGCCCGGGCGAGTCGCGGTTGATGCTCAGTAGCCGATCGGCCCCAGCGGCTTCGCGAAATGCATCCGGACCGGTTCGGTGTGGCCGACGATCTGCACGTCGGGCTTGACGTCCTCGTGGTGGCCGAGCCCGAATCGGACGACGTACTGCTTGTAGAGGATCACCAGCGGCGCGGCGGCCAGGGCGGCCTGCATCGCGGCGGCGTTGCCGATCGCGGTGATCGTGTACGGCGGGCTGTAGGTGCGCCCGTTGAGCAGCAGCGTGTTGCCAACGCAGCGCGGTACCGATGTGGCGATCAGCCGCTGATCCTGCATCTGGATCGCCTCCGCGCCGGCGCTCCACAGGGCGTTGAGGACGGCCCCGATGTCTTGCTGGTGCACCACCAGGTCGTCCGGGGACGCGTCGCGCGGGAAGCGGCCGTTGGCGTCGCGCTGGGCGTCGTCGAGGGTCACCGCCAGGCCTGGCCCGTGCACCGGGTTCATGTCGGCCGCACCAGCCAGCTCCGCCGAACGCCGCAGCATGGCTGCCAATGCGGCATCGGAAGACCTCAGATGCGTCGAGTCGATCTTGCCGGCCAGCTCGTCGCGTTCGGCCTTGAGACGATTCACCGAGGCCTGCGTCTCACGCACCAGATCGACCAGGCGCGGCGCATCGCTGCCGCGGATCTCGGCGCCACCGGAAACCCCGTGCGTGGCGGCCAGCAGCAATCCGGCCAGCAGGCAAACCAATGGGACACCGAAGCGCCATGGTGACCGGCGGGTCTGGATCATCGGGTCTCCAATTTCCTGGTCGGGGGGCCAGGTGGGTTAATCTCGTAGCCAAGTCCTGCGTGTAGCTACAACCGCTATCGTTGCACCCCGTCCCGCTCACCGTGATCCCGAGGTAATCATGCCCAAGTCCAAGGTCCGCAAGAAGAACGACTTCACCGTCACCGCGGTCAGCCGGACGCCGGTGAAAGTGAAGGTCGGCCCGTCCAGTGTGTGGTTCGTCGCGCTGTTCGTGGGTCTGATGCTGATCGGTCTGGTTTGGCTGATGGTGTTCCAGTTGGCCGCGGTCGGAAGCCAGGCACCGACCGCTCTTAATTGGATGGCGCAACTGGGCCCGTGGAACTACGCGATCGCGTTCGCTTTCATGATCACCGGGTTGTTGCTCACGATGCGCTGGCACTAACCAAGATCAGCTGCCGAATGAATTCATCTTGGGGTCGATTCGCAGCTAAGCCAGCAACCTTGTGACTACCCAATCACACGCGTGTGATTTATCCCCACTGTTGATAGCTGATGTGGATAACTGCATCGGCAGTGGTGGGAGGGGTTAGGAACGGTATGCAGCAAACATCGTGGCAGCCGCATGCTGCGGGAGTGGCTGGTTGTGGCCTTGGCGGGTTGTTCATGGCTATCGCCAGTGTGACCGCGGTCACAGACCCGCCGGGGCGGGTGCTGGCGGGGATTGCCGGGGCGGGTCTGCTGGTGTTTGCGGGCGGTACTTGGCGCGCACGCCCAAAGCTGGCTATTACCGCGGACGGTCTGGTGATCCGGGGGTGGTTCCGGACGCAGGTATTGCAGCACTCCGACATCAAGATCATTCGGATCACCGAGTTCCGCCGCCTCGGGCGAAAGGTGCGTTTCCTCGAGGTCGAGACGGTCGATGACCGGCTGGTGCTGTTCTCCCGATGGGACCTGGGCGCCGAGCCGTTAGAGGTCCTCGATGCGCTTACCGCGGCCGGCTACGCCGGCCGAGACGGTGCCGGCCCGGCGTAGCTACGCCGAACTTACGAGATCGTGATCGACTCGATCACGACCTCGTCGGTCGGACGGTCGTTGCCGTCGGTGGACGTCGTCGCGATGGCGTCGACGACCTGCTGCGACTCGGCGTCGGTCACCTCGCCGAAGATCGTGTGGCGCCGGTTGAGGTGCGGCGTGGGGCCAACGGTGACGAAGAATTGCGAACCGTTGGTGCCCGGACCCGCATTGGCCATCGCCAGCAGATACGGCTTGTCGAACTGCAGCTCGGGGTGAAACTCGTCGGCGAACTGGTAGCCGGGGCCACCGCGTCCCGTGCCGGTCGGGTCGCCGCCCTGGATCATGAAGCCCTGGATCACTCTGTGAAAGACCGCGCCGTCGTAGAACGGACCGGAAGGACTGCCCGACGCGTTTTGGGTCGAGTACTCCTTCGTGCCCTGCGCCAGGCCGACGAAGTTGGCGACAGTCTTGGGCGCGTGGTTCCCAAACAGGGCGATCTTGATGTCGCCGCGGTTGGTGTGCAGTGTGGCAGTGGCAGTCTGATGCGGGCTGTTGGTCACGACACGAGAGTCTGCCATTACCCACGGACCCGCCCGCACCCGGTGTCAGTCCGGCAGCCCGGACCGAAAAGGCCGACGTCGCGCTGCAATAGCCGCGCCGGTGTTCTTATGGTGGCAGTCTGTAGGTTTCACGGGCGGCACAGAAAGGCGGCAGATGAACGCGCAGGCGGAATCCCGGCTGACTCCCAGACAGCGACTGTCTCGGGGTCTGACCTATTCGGCGGTGGGACCGGTGGACGTCACCCGCGGTCTCATCGGATTGGGGGTCAACTCCACCCAGTCGACCGCGTCGGAGTTGCGCCGCCGCTACCGCCAGGGCCAACTGTCTCGCGATGTCACCGCGGCACAGCAGGCGCTCGCCCAGGAACTGGCCACCGCACAGGAGGTCGTCTCCGGCCTGCCGCAGGCACTGCAAGATGCACGCAAATCCCAACGCCGCCGGGGCAAACGACCCCTGCTGATCGCGGCAGCCGCCATCGTCGTCCTGGCCGGCGGCGGCGCCGCATTCAGCATCGTCCGGCGCTCGACCAACCGCGACAACACCGAACCGTCACCACGGCCACCCAGCGTGGACGTCCAACCGCGACCCTGACGCAGTTCGGACAGTTACGCCAAAACTCACCAATTCCACTGTGCCTGTTCGCTATCCGTGCCAGCGGTCTGGCCGGCCGGCCGTCTCGGCCCGTCTCGAAGTTATTGAAAGGCTTGTGCGCCTGAGAAACTCGGTGCCCGGGTCCGGTGCAAGCACTCGGTCGCCAAGTCTGCCGATTTTAACCCGCAGCCGCGGTTCTCGCCGTAATCTCACAACCCGCAAGGAAAGGTTGTGAGCCCATGGATCTCCGTACCCTGCTGGCCGCGGTTGCCGCCACTCTCGGCCTCGGCCTGACAGTCGCGCCCGCGGCGCACGCAGACCCGCCATATACCGACTGCAGTGCGGCCGCAAAAGACGGGCGTTACAACATCCCGCGCGGTGATCCCGCCTACCAGCAAAAGCTAGACCGGGACAACGGCGGCATCGCCTGCGAATCGCACTGAGCGACTGGACTCAGTCGTCGACGTGGTTCGGCGGCTGCCCGAGCGGCACGGGCTGCGCCGGGTCAACCGGGTAGCACTCGGGCGGCGGGGTCACGTCCTCGATCACGCCCCGGCCGCCGAAGACCGGGTAGCTGGGGCCTTGGTGGCATCGCTCCCAGGTCCCGTCCGGTCCTACCGGTTTGTCGCAGTAGGACTCTCCGGGAATAGCCGTGTTCTGACAGCCCGCCGACGCGGGCGGAGCCGTCCCGACGGCAATTCCGATTCCGCCGATCGTGAGTGCTGCCCCCAGCGCCGCGCTGGCGGCGACCCGCGCTGATTTCGTCATGCGCCGCACGATACAGCTAATAGCGTGACAGCGCCTGTCGAGCGACTTCACCACCGCGCAGCAAATGGAACCCGGGCGACACCGCGGCCCACGAAGGCCAACGACCATGGGGGAGTCAGCAATTCGGCAGTTCGCCATTTTGATTTGTGGAGCCTAGGGGAATCGAACCCCTGACACCTGCCTTGCAAAGGCAGTGCTCTACCAACTGAGCTAAGGCCCCTCGCCAACGGGTGCGGGATCAACTGCTGCCACGTGCCAGACCTCGACCCCGCGTTGTGACCGCACCACCACCGCCACCACGGCGATCAGTGCCAGCGGCAATGCAAGTCTCACACAACGTCTTGATGGGCACATGGTTGTGGGCCTAGGAGGACTCGAACCTCCGACCTCTTCGTTATCAGCGAAGCGCTCTAACCGCCTGAGCTATAGGCCCGTACGCGCGTACGGCCGAGCGACGAGATTACCGCACTCGTCGCCCCACCCCCAAAACCTGCACTAGTCCCGATCCGCCAGCGTCACTTCGATGCCGCCGATCAAGTCCGTCGACAGGTTGTAGACGAACGCGCCGATCGTGGCCATGGCGGTCAGCAAGACGATGTTGAACAAGCCGATCAGCACGGCGCCGCCGAAGATCGTCCCGCTCGACACCAGTTCTCCGCTGCTGCCGCTGGTGTTGTTCAGCAGGTCACCAACGTTGCTGTTGAGCTTGGCCCACACCCCCATGCCGCCGAGCACCAGGTACAGGAACGCCACCGCGATCATCCAGACGAAGAACAGCGCCACCGACAGCATCAGCGACACCTTCAGCGTGCTCCACGGATCGATCCGGCGGATCTGCATGGTGGCCCGGACCGGGCCGCCCTTGCGCCGCGACACCTGGAGCAGGCTGTCGCGATTCTCCCGGGGTTCGGTGCTGGTCGCCCGAGCCGATCCGGTTGATTGTGACGTCTCCGAGCTGCGCTCCGGCGTGGTCTTACGCTGTGATCCCCTCGGGATTCCGCCGGACAGATCCGGCAGCTCGCTGGCGTAGGCGTCATGCGTTGGCCCGTCACCGCGGGCGGACGCATCGAACTCGGGGCTCTTCGGCTGTGGTGGCGCACCGGCCGCCTGCGTGTTGCCGCCCGCGATGAAACGGTTCACTCGGGCATCGACACCCGACGGCTGGCCCTGCGGGCGCGCCTCGGTCGGAGGTTCGCTCTGCCGGTTGGCGGGATTGGCGGCCCGGGCGGCACCGCGCTGCCACGGCGGCGAGTCCCCGCCCTCGGTGCTACGGCCTGCCTGATTGGGGGCCCCACGCGGGTGTGCACCGGCACGCTCGGCCGAAACATCCCCGATCTGGCTGTCGCCCTTCTTGGGGGCACCCGGCTCGCTCGGTGAGGTCACCGGAGACTCCTTACCTCTGCTGCCTTGGCCGACCGGACGGTGGCACTCGCGATTTCTCTGGTCGGGCTGAGTCTAATTGCCCGCGCCCTGTGGCGGTCCGTTGGCAGGCCACTGGTCGGCCCGCCCCCTTAGCGGCTAGCTCTCCGACTCCTCGCCGCCTTCGATTTCCTCGATGTCGTCGCCGGCGTTTTCCTCGGCGTTGCGGGCGATGGCCAACAGTGTGTCGCCCTCACCCAAGTTCATCAATCGAACGCCCTTGGTCTGCCGCCCGGCCTTACGGACCTGGCGCGCCCGGGTGCGGATGACGCCGCCGCCCGAGGTGATCGCGTACAACTCGCTGTCGTCGTCGACAATCAGCGCGCCGACCAGACTGCCGCGACGGCGGTCGTACTGAACGGTCAGAACCCCCTTGCCGCCGCGCCCCTGCACCGGATACTCCTCGATTGCGGTGCGCTTGGCGTAACCGCCGGCCGTGGCGACCAGCAGGAACATGCCTTCCTGCACCACATTCAGCGACAGCAGTCGGTCGTCCTCGTTGAATCGCATGCCCTGCACGCCGGACGTGGCCCGGCCCATCGGTCGCAGCGCCTCGTCGGTCGCCGAGAACCTGATGGACTGCCCGTTGGCCGAGACCAGGAGCAGGTCCTCCTCGGCCGAGCAGAGCACGGCACCGACCAGCTCGTCGCCATCGCGCAGGTTGACGGCGACGATCCCACCCGAGCGGTTGGAGTCGAAGTCGGTCAGCTTGGACTTTTTGACCAGACCGTTCTTGGTGGCCAGCACCAGATAGGGCGCATCCTCGTACCCGCGGATCTGGATGACCTGGGCGATACGTTCCTCGGGTTGGAAGGCCAACAGGTTAGCGACGTGTTGGCCGCGCGCCGTCCGGGACGCCTCCGGCAGGTCGTACGCCTTGGCCCGGTACACCCGCCCTTGGGTGGTGAAGAACAGGATCCAGTCATGCGTCGACGACACGAAGAAGTGCGCGACGATGTCGTCCTGTTTAAGGCCGGCGCCCTGCACACCCTTCCCGCCGCGCTTCTGGCTGCGGTACAGGTCGGACTTCGTCCGCTTGGCATAGCCCGTCTCGGTGATCGTGACGACGACCTCTTCGCGCGCGATCAGATCCTCATCGGCGACGTCTCCGTCGGCGGGGATGATGCGGGTGCGCCGATCGTCACCGTACTTCTCGACGAGTTCGGCGAGCTCGTCGTGCACGATCGCGCGCTGCCGCTCCGGCTTGGCCAGAATGTCCTCGAGGTCGGCGATCTCGGCCTCGATCTTGGCCAGGTCGTCGACGATGCGCTGGCGCTCCAGCGCCGCCAGCCGGCGCAGCTGCATATCGAGGATCGCCTGGGCCTGGATGTCGTCGATGTCGAGCAACTCGATCAGGCCGGCCCGCGCGATGTCGACGGTTTCCGACGCCCGGATCAAGGCGATGACTTCGTCCAGTGCATCCAGCGCTTTGACCAAGCCGCGCAGAATGTGGGCCCGTTCGTTGGCTTTGCGTAGTCGGTACGTGGTGCGCCGAATGATCACGTCGAGTTGATGTTCGACGTAGAGGCGAATCATCTGGTCGAGCCGCAACGTGCGTGGCACACCGTCGACGATGCTCAGCATGTTGGCGCCGAAGCTGGTCTGTAGCTGGGTGTGCTTGTAGAGGTTGTTCAGCACCACCTTGGCGACGGCGTCGCGCTTGACCTCGACGACGATCCGCAATCCCACCCGATCGCTGGATTGGTCCTCGATGTTCGAGATCCCGGCGAGCCGGCCATCGCGGACCTGCTCGGCGATGGAAGTGATGAAGTTGTCGTGGTTGACCTGATAGGGCAGCTCGGTGATCACCAGCATGGTGCGGCCCCGCGAGTCCTCCTCGATCTCGACCACACCGCGCATCCGGATCGAACCGCGGCCGGTGGTGTAGGCATCGTGGATACCCTGCGATCCGACGATCAGGCCGTAGGTGGGGAAGTCCGGTCCCTTGACCCGCTCGCAGACCGCGGCCAGGGTGGCCTCTTCATCGGCGTCGAAATTGTCCAGGCACCAGAACACCGCCTCGGAAAGCTCGCGTAGGTTGTGCGGCGGCATATTGGTGGCCATGCCGACCGCGATACCGCCCGAACCGTTAGCCAGTAGGTTGGGGAACCGGCTCGGCAGAACCGTCGGCTCCTGGACCCGGCCGTCGTAGTTCGGGATGAAATCGACTGTCTCCTCGTCGATTTCACGCAGCATCTCCATCGCCAGGGGCGTCAGCCGCGCTTCGGTGTAACGCATCGCAGCCGGTGGATCATTGCCCGGCGATCCGAAGTTGCCCTGACCGTCTACGAGCGGATAGCGCAGCGACCACGGCTGCGCCATCCGGACCAGGGTGTCGTATATCGATGAGTCGCCGTGCGGGTGGTAGTTGCCCATCGTCTCGGCGACGGACCGCGCCGATTTGGCGTGGCCGCGATCGGGCCGGAATCCCGAGTCGTACATCGCGTAGAGCACCCGGCGGTGTACCGGCTTGAGACCGTCGCGCACCTCGGGCAGCGCGCGCCCGACGATCACGCTCATCGCGTAGTCGATGTAGCTGCGCTGCATCTCCTGCTGAATGTCAACCGGTTCGATCCGGTCGACGGAGTCGTCGCCCGGGGGCAGCGTGGTGTCAGTCATGTAGTCCTCGTTGGTCGGTCAACGGTGGCCGTCTGATCGGTCAGACGTCTAGGAAGCGAACGTCCTTGGCATTGCGGGTGATAAAGCTGCGGCGCGCATCGACGTCCTCGCCCATCAGGATCGAGAACAACTCGTCGGCCGCGGCGGCGTCGTCGAGGGTGATTTGTCGCAACACCCGGACGGTCGGGTCCATCGTGGTTTCCCACAGTTCCTTGGCATCCATTTCGCCGAGACCCTTGTAGCGCTGGATGCCGTCTTCCTTGTTGATCTTGCGGCCGGCCTTCAGTCCTGCCTCGAGCAGTCCGTCGCGCTCGCGATCGGAGTAGGCGAATTCCGGGTCGCTGCGCTGCCACTTCAACTTGTACAGCGGTGGCTGCGCCAAGAACACGTGCCCGTTTTCGATCAGCGGCCGCATGAACCGGAACAACAGCGTCAACAGCAGCGTCGAGATGTGCTGGCCGTCCACGTCGGCGTCGGCCATCAGCACGATCTTGTGATAGCGCAGTTTGGTGATGTCGAACTCGTCGTGGATCCCGGTGCCCAACGCGGTGATAATCGCCTGGGCTTCAGTGTTTTTCAGAACGCGGTCGATGCGCGCCTTTTCCACGTTGATGATCTTGCCGCGCAGCGGAAGGATCGCCTGGAACATCGAGTCGCGGCCGCTCTTGGCCGAGCCTCCGGCTGAATCTCCCTCCACCACATACAGTTCCGAGCGCCGCGGATCGGTGGAACGGCAGTCGGCAAGCTTGCCCGGTAGCCCACCGAGATCGGTCGCGCTCTTGCGGCGCACCAACTCTCGTGCTTTGCGCGCGGCGATGCGTGCTTGTGCCGATGAAACCGCTTTATTAACAACGGTTTTAGCCTCCGAGGGATTGGCCTCGAACCAGTGCGTGAGCTGTTCGTTGCAGACCTTCTGAACGAACGACTTGACTTCGGTGTTGCCCAACTTGGTCTTGGTCTGGCCCTCGAACTGTGGTTCGGCCACCTTCACCGAGATGACCGCCGCCAGCCCCTCCCGAATGTCGTCACCGGTCAGGTTGGCGTCCTTTTCCTTCAACAGCTTCTTGTCTTTGGCGTACTTGTTCACCACGGACGTCAGCGCGCTGCGGAAACCCTCCTCGTGGGTGCCGCCTTCATGGGTATTGATTGTGTTGGCGAAGGTGTGTACCGACTCGGAATATCCGCCGTTCCACTGCATTGCGATCTCGACCTCATGGCCGGTGCCCTTGCCGTCGAAATCGATGATGCTCTGCTGAATCGGGCTCTTGGTGCGGTTGATGTGCTTGACGAAGTCGACCAAGCCGCCGGGGTAGTGGAACGTGCGTCGCTTGACCTTCTGCGAGGCCGTCGACTCGGCCGCTTTTTCTTCTGCGGATTTAGGCGCTTCGGCCGTGTCGCTGACAACCTCGTCGACGACCTCCTCCTTGGTCACCCGCTCGTCGGTGAGGTTGATCGTCAAACCCTTGTTCAGAAAAGCCATTTCCTGCAGCCGACGAGCCACCGTCTCGAAGTCGTACTCGGTCGTCTCGAAGATCTCGGAGTCGGCCCAGAACCTGATCGTGGTTCCGGTCTTCTTTGTGGCCTCGCCTTGTTTGAGGGTTCCGGGTACCGCGCGGTCATAGAACTGCGACCACTCATAACCATCCCGGGAGATGTCCACCTCAAGGCGGCGCGAAAGCGCGTTGACGACAGAGACACCGACACCGTGCAACCCGCCACTGACGTTGTAGCCACTGTTCTCGCCGCCGAACTTGCCGCCGGCGTGTAGTTGCGTCATCACCACGTCCACGGTCGGGGCACCGGTGGCGTGCATGGCGACCGGGATACCGCGACCGTTGTCGGCGACCTCGACACTGCCGTCATCGAGGATGCGCACGTCGACCTGGTTGGCGTAGCCGGCCATCGCCTCGTCCACCGAGTTGTCGACCACCTCCCAGACCAGATGGTGCAGACCTCGCTCCCCGGTAGACCCGATGTACATGCCGGGGCGTTTACGGACGGCCTCTAGGCCTTCGAGCACGGTGATCGCTGACGCGCCGTATTCGTCTTGCGCCTTCTTCTTCTGGGCAGCCACGGTCGGAATGCTCTCCTCGGGGTGTCATGCGGGCGGTTCCAGTCACCGCAGCAGTCGCATCACTTCACTCTACCGTGATCGGGGGCCGGGACCGATTTTCTGGGCGCGTTTCTACCTATCTGGACGCGCCGTGCGCTCAATTTCTCTATTGACGGCGCGTCCGGACGTGCGTCATGGGGGTCCGTTTCGTTCTCGCCGATCTGAGAGGTCGACCTTTACGCCTTGTTGACGGCGGTTCGCCGGCGTCGATGAACCAGTCAATCGTGTCAGCCGTAGGTGTCGCGCGGGCCTCGGCCGGAGATATGCCGGGGCCCCTTCCGCCAGGAAGGGGCGGCCGGCCCGGTGATTTTCAACGACGTCACCACGCCGTTGCCCACCGAGGCGGCGATCTTGGCCAACAACTGAGCCTGGATCATCCGCAGCTGCGTGGCCCAGGCGGTGGATTCGGCCGCGACGCTGAGCACCCCCTCATTGAGGGCGATCGGGGTCGCGTGATCGGCGATCTGGTGGCCGACGACGGACGTCCAGTGGCCGAGCACGGTGCCTTCCGCGACGCGTCCCGACCAACCACGCTTCTTCGCCAGGTCGCGCGCGACCCTGCCCATCGGTTGCGGATCGCGCACGTCGGGTCCAGGACCCGACCAACTTCGCCGTTGCCCGGCAACACGGCGCGCAATGGGATTACTTGCACGCCCACGCCCGGCATCTTTGCCCTGGGCTCGCGCCGCCGCGCGAGCCTCCTCGAGGGTGCGCCGCACCAGGTCGATCCCGCTGAGGTCACTCGGTTGTTCGGTGCTTTGGACGGGCGGCTCGTCCTCGGTGCCGGTCATGCTTGCATCACCGAGACTCGTCCGGCCTCATCATCTTGCAAGTCGATGTGCACCCGCCTAGCGTCCCAGCCCGCGGGGATATCTTCCAGCACCGCCGCGGTTACCAACACCTGTTCCGCGGATTCCGCGACCGCCGCCAGGGCCTTGCGGCGGGACGCGTCCAGTTCGGCGAACACGTCGTCGAGCAACAACACCGGTTCGCTGCCGTCCGCGCGCAGCAATTCATACGCGGCCAGCCGTAGCGCGATTGCAAAAGACCACGATTCCCCATGGCTCGCAAAGCCTTTGGCCGGTTGATCGCCGAGACGCAACTCCAAATCGTCGCGATGCGGGCCGACTAGACACACGCCGCGTTCCAATTCGGCATTACGCCGGGCCGCTAACCCCGACAGCAGTGCGGCCTCCAAAAATTCGCGGTCGCTACCCGCGCCATCACCCACGCCTTCGACACCCAGGCCGTCGATACTCGTTTTGTAATTGATAGCCGCCGGCCGCGAGGCCGGCGCCAACAATTGGTAGGCCTTTTCCACTTCCGGTGCCAACTGATTCACCAAATCGATACGGGCGGCCATCAATTCGGCGCCGTGCTCCGCCAACCTGCTGTCCCACACGTCGAGGGTTTCCAGCGCGCCGTGATCACCTCGATGCCGCGACCCGGCTACCGATTTCAACAATGCCGTGCGCTGCCGCAGCACTTTGTCGTAGTCCGCCCGTACGGCGGCGAGTACCGGGCGACGCACGGTCGCCAACTCATCGAGATAGCGGCGCCGGTCCGCCGGATCCCCGCGAACCAAGGCCAGGTCTTCGGGAGCAAAGAGCACCGCGCGCAATACCCCGATCACTTCGCGCGTACTGCGCACCGGCGAACGGTTCAGCCGAGCCTTGTTCGCCCGTCCCGCGGCAATCTCCAAATCGATCGCGCATTCTCGGCCGTCGTTGACCACGATCGTGGAAATAACCGCGCGGCCGGCACCCGCTCGGATCAACGGCACATCCGTCCCAACCCGATGTGAACCCAAGGTGGTCGAATACCACAGTGCCTCAACCAAATTAGTCTTTCCAAAGCCGTTCGGACCGACGAACACCGTCCGGCCCGGTTCGAGCTCAAGGTCGGCGTGTGCCCAGGACCGGAAATCACGCAGCCCCAAATGCCGGACGTACACCTATCCCGGCAACCGAACTGGCATCAACAGGTAGACGTAATCCGTGGGCAACGCGGAGAACGGCCCGGACCCCGTCGGATGACTATCGGCATCGAACGCCGGGCGCAGCAACGCCGGCTTACCTGGGGTAGTGAAACCGAACGACACCCGGTCCGCCTTCACCGAGCTGAGCCCGTCGGTCAGATAAGTCGGGTTGAACGCGATGGTCAACGGCTCGCCGGCGAAGTCGACGGCAAGCTCTTCCTCGGCCCGGCCGACATCGTCGGCACCGGCCGAAAGCCGCAGCACGCCCTCGGCGAATTCCATGCGTACCTGCGCACCCCGGTCCGCCACCAACGCAACCAGCTTGATGGCTTCGGTCAACTCAGCGACGTTGATGGTCGCGACCGCGGTGTGCTCGGCGGGCAATAGCTGGCGGAACTTCGGGAATTCGGCGTCTAGCAGTCGTGTGGTGCTCCGTTTGCCGTTCCCGCTGATACCAAGCAGCCCATCTTTTCCGACTCCGCTGCCAGCGCCCAACGACAACCGGACATCGGCACCGTCCGTGCCGGTCTTGGCGGCCTCGGCCAGCGTCTTGGCCGGCACCAGTACAGCCGCTTCGATGTCGGGCGACAGCGCTGACCACGTCAGCTCACGAACTGCCAGACGGAATCTGTCGGTCGCCGCCAAAACCACCTTCTCGCCCGAGATCTCAACCCGGATGCCGGTCAGCATCGGCAGTGTGTCGTCCCGGCCGGCGGCAATCGCGACCTGGCCGATCGCTTCGGCGAACAAATCCGACGGCAGGCTTCCGGTTTCTTCCGGCAGCGACGGCAGCGTCGGGTAATCCTCGACTGCCATCGTCGGCAGCGAGAACTTCGCGCTTCCGCAGGTTAGCGCGACCCGATTGCCATCGACGTAAAAGTCGACAAGCTTGTCGGGCAACGCCCGGGTGATGTCAGATAACAACCTTCCTGACACCAAAACGCTTCCCGGAGAAGCTATTTCGGCCGCAACCTGTGCTTCGGCGGAAACCTCGTAATCGAATCCCGAGATGGTCAGGCCTTCGTCCGAGCCGGTCAATAGCACGCCGGAAAGCACAGGCACCGCCGGCCGGCTCGGCAGGTTCTTCGCAACCCACGACACCGCTTCGGCAAAAGATTCCCGGACCAGGCGAAACTTCAGGTCGGTGAGGCCAGCACTTGTCGTCGCCACGTCCATAGCGTCCCTTCACCTGCCCAAAGATCGAATCCGGCAGCTAGCGTTCCAGCCCCGCTAGCGTGAGGCCCCGCAACGAACGCCGATGGTAGGCATGCGCCACGACGTCCACAACGGGAGTCGAATCACAACCGTAGAGCTTCCGCGCCCATCTTGAAAGCTAATCGCAAAGGCCGACAAGCCGAGTGGTCGAGAGCTCGGTGCGCGCTGTGTAACGACGCGTCCCCAAGCCTGTTCTTCAAAGAAGAAACGACGAAGAGATCTCAGTACCAGTATTAAGGCCTGTGCATTCTGGGGACAAGTGGGTTCCGGTGCAGCTAGCGCAGCGATCGGCTTGTGGATGACAGGCTTGATAACTGTGCAGCCGATGTTGACCTACTGGGGATGGGCTAACGGCGTGCACTTGAAGGCCGATTGCTTCACTGTTGTTTGGCACGTTTGTACACAACGCTGCGCACATCGCGCGGCTGTGGCTGGAGTGACAAACGTGTGAGAAGTTTTTGAAAAAAGTTTGACGCGCGGTGGTCCGAATCAGCGCTTGGAGCGCTGACGGATGCGAGTGGTGAGTTCTTTGACGTGATCGAATACCTCACGCCGCTCGGCCATCTCGGACAAAATCTTTCGCTGCGCGTACATGACCGTGGTGTGGTCGCGACCGAACGCCTGGCCGATCTTGGGCAGTGACAGGTCGGTGAGCTCGCGGCACAGATACATCGCGATCTGGCGGGACTGAGCCAGTGCTCGGGTCTTACCCGGCCCGCGTAATTCCTCGACGGTGGTGTCGAAGTATTCGGCGGTGGCGGCCATGATGGTCGCCGCGCTGATTTGCATCGTGCTCGCATCGGCGATCAGGTCGCGCAGCACAATCTCGGCTAGCGACTTGTCGATCGGCGTCTTGTTCAGCGAGGCGAATGCGGTGACCCGGATCAGAGCTCCTTCGAGCTCACGGATGTTGCGCTCGATGCTGCTGGCGATGAGCTCGAGTACGTCGTCGGGAACCGCGAGCCGCTCCATCTGAGCTTTCTTGCGCAGAATCGCGATGCGGGTTTCCAGTTCGGGTGGCTGCACATCGGTAATCAGGCCCCACTCGAACCGTGTTCGCAGCCGGTCTTCCAAGGTGGCGAGTTGTTTGGGCGGCCGGTCTGATGAGATGACGATCTGCTTGTTGGCGTTGTGCAACGTGTTGAAGGTGTGGAAGAACTCTTCCTGGATGCCTTCCTTACCCTCGATGAACTGAATGTCATCGACCAGCAGCACATCGACGTCGCGGTAGCTGCGCTTGAACGCGACCTTGCGATCGTCGCGCAGCGAGTTGATGAAGTCGTTGGTGAATTCCTCGGTCGACACGTATTTGACGCGCATGCCCGGGAACAGCCGCTGCGCGTAATTGCCTGCGGCGTGCAACAAGTGGGTCTTCCCCAGTCCGGACTCGCCCCAGATGAAAAGAGGGTTGTAGGTGCGCGCCGGCGCTTCGGCGATAGCGAGGGCCGCGGCGTGCGCGAACCGATTGGAAGCACCGATGACGAAAGTCTCGAAGGTGTAGCGCCGGTTCAGGCTGGTGCCGCCTGCGGCGGCCACCGCATCGGTGCTGTGCGGGCGCTCGGCGAAGTAGTTGGGCCAACTCTGCTCGATGCCGACGACCTCACCGTTTTCGTCAGTCTCATCGGCGTCAGTTGACGCTGCTACGTCGATGTCGTCGGTGAAGGTATCCCCTTGCGGGAACGGGGTGTCGTCGACGTCGTCGGACGGCGGCGCGATCCGCACTCCGAGTTGGACTTGTTGTCCGAGCCGGCGGCTCAACGCATCGGTGATCGGGGTGCGCAGGTGACGCTCGATCTCATTTTGCACAAAGCTGCTCGGCACCGACAACAAGGCGAAGCCCTCGACGATGGTGAGTGGCTGCACGAGATTCAGCCATGCCCGTTGTTGCGGAGTCAGCGGAGTAGCAAGAGCCGTGCGATTACCGGTACCACCGTCTTCGTCGGGATCGCCGTTGAGCTCGGAGACGACCGCATTCCACACTGTCGTGAAACCAGAACCGGAGTCATCGGTCAACGACGCATCTCCCTGGTCCGACGTTGAGGTGCAATCACGCTTGCCGACAAAGCAACTGTCCACATAGTTATACACAGGTGTGGACAGGATAGGCGTATGCGGGCCGCAACCTACGGGCGACGGCTCGCGATCTGCGGGCTGGAGACAATCCCGGCTAGGTCGCCTGCACAGCTAGTAGATCCGCCAGCATGCTTCGTTGTCGAGCGCCGCTCCAGTCTGAAACGGCATTGCCCGAAGCTAACAGTTTTCCGTGCGGCTGCCAACAGTTCTGTTGCATTCCAATCGGGTTCTTTAGGGTCTGCTGGGGCGTGTCGCGACTTGCCGACGAAGGCGTGCTGGTCGGGGCCGTCGGCAACCAAAGATTTCATGTCGGGTGTTACTTGGTCCGTTGGGGCAGGCCAGGTTTGACCCGGCGAACGCTCGTCAGTACCCTCATACAGTCGCCCGAAAGTCGGCGATACGGCTGCGACCCAGGAATTATGCCCCCCGGGGACCGCGCCGGCCAGCAGCAGGACCACTTTTCGACCGAATCACGAAGCATTCGAGCTGAGTCAAACGTGAGCGGCCGGATGGCTGGGAAAGCTTCTAGCGAAACAGAACGAGGAGAACGCCGTGGCCAAGGGGAAGCGGACCTTCCAGCCGAACAACCGGCGCCGAGCCCGAGTGCATGGCTTCCGTCTGCGGATGCGTACCCGTGCCGGGCGTGCCATCGTGTCTGGCCGCCGCCGCAAGGGCCGCCGCGCGCTATCTGCCTGATCTGACCGGCAGGCTTGTGGCGGTGCTTCCTGCGCGCAACCGCATGAGGCGGTCACGGGAATTCGACGCGACTGTGAAATATGGGATGCGCACAGCGCAGCCCGACCTCGTCGTGCATGTCCGCCGGGGAAGTAATGGTGAAGTGGGCAATGGGCCTCGGGTCGGGTTGATCGTCGCCAAATCAGTTGGCTCCGCGGTTGACCGGCATAAGGTCTCGCGCCGCCTTCGCAATGCCGTGCGGGGCATGCTCACCGATCTCCATCAATGCGACCAGGTGGTTATCCGGGCGTTGCCCAGTAGCCGGCAGGTGTCGTCGGCATGGTTGGAGCAG
The DNA here is from genome assembly GCF_003112775.1 of Mycobacterium montefiorense. Classification (GTDB taxonomy): domain Bacteria; phylum Actinomycetota; class Actinomycetes; order Mycobacteriales; family Mycobacteriaceae; genus Mycobacterium; species Mycobacterium montefiorense. Next base: position 210,854 of record NZ_BFCH01000048.1, read on the forward strand.
GAGCTACGCAAAGGTTTGCGGCGCGCCTTCGAACGAGCCGGAACGGACCGTTGACTGTGACGGCGCCGGCGTGCGTGAGAGTGGGCGGTGCGGGCAGGACCGTTGCGCGCGGACTGGTTTTCCTGATTCAGCTGTACCGCCATATGATCTCGCCGCTGCGCCCGGCGACGTGTCGCTTCATGCCGACCTGCAGCCAGTACGCCGTCGATGCCCTCACCGAGTACGGGTTGATTCGGGGGAGTTGGCTGGCGGCAGCCAGGCTCGTCAAGTGCGGACCATGGCATCGGGGAGGATGGGATCCGATACCGGAGCGCACCTCAGAACACCGGGGTTGCCGGATGGACTTCGAAGACACCAGTGACACCGGGGATGCCCCGGCGCCGCGAGGGGAGAGTGAATCTTTTGTTTGATGTGTTCAGCCTCGACTTCGTCTACTACCCGGTGTCGTGGATCATGTGGCTCTGGTACAAGCTGTTCGCCTCGATGCTGGGGACGTCCAACTTTTTCGCCTGGGCGCTGTCGGTGATGTTCCTCGTGTTCACGTTGCGCGCGCTGCTCTACAAGCCGTTCGTGCGCCAGATCCGCACCACCCGGCAGATGCAGGAATTGCAGCCACAGATCAAGGCGCTGCAGAAGAAGTACGGCAAGGACCGTCAGCGGATGGCGCTCGAGATGCAAAAGCTGCAACGCGAGCACGGGTTCAATCCGATCCTGGGCTGCCTGCCGATGCTCGCCCAGATCCCGGTCTTCCTCGGGCTCTATCACGTGTTGCGTTCGTTCAACCGCACTACGGGCGGCTTCGGGCAGCCACAGATGTCGGTCTTCCAAAATCGCTTGACGGGCAACTACATGTTCAGCCCGACGGACGTCGGGCACTTCCTGGACGCGAATCTGTTTGGCGCGCCCATCGGTGCGTCCATGACGCAGCGCACCGGTCTGGACGCCTTCATCGACTTCAGCCGCCCGTCGGTCATCCTGGTCGGCGCTCCGGTGATGATCTTGGCGGGCGTCGCGACCTACTTCAACAGTCGAGCATCGGTCGCCCGGCAGAGCGCGGAAGCCGCAGCCAATCCGCAGACCGCCATGATGAACAAACTCGCCTTGTACGTCTTTCCATTGGGAGTGGTCGTCGGCGGCCCTTTCCTGCCGCTGGCGATCATCTTGTACTGGTTCGCGAACAACATCTGGACCTTCGGTCAGCAGCACTACGTCTTCAACATGATTGAGAAAGAGGACGAGGCCAAGAAACAGGAAGTGCTTCAGCGGCGGGCGGCCAATGCGCCGCAGCCGGGAGCCAAGCCGAAGCGCAAGGCAACACCGGCGAGCGACAACGGCTCGTCGACGGCTGGCGACGACATCGAGTCGGTGACGGAAGCGGACGGCGACGGGGGCGAGGACGCCACGCCGGACACGACCGGAGGCTCGAATGGTCCGAGCACCCGCACACCGAGACCGGGTGCTCGACCGAAGAAACGGAAGCGCTGACAAAGGCGCCACAGCTTTACCGGGCCGTCTCCGGAGAGTGACCCGAATGAGACAGGGACGGACCCATGGATGAGGGAGAAGAAATGACGGACGCTGACACCACCGAACGTGACCTGGAAACTCCAGTGGCGGTCGAGGATGAGGCCGAGGAGACCGCGACAACAGAGGCCGGTGCCCCCGAGGGCGAGGACCTCGAGGAGCGGTTGGTCGCCGAAGGAGAGATCGCCGGCGACTATCTGGAAGAGCTACTGGATCTGTTGGACTTCGACGGCGACATCGATCTGGACGTCGAAGGCAATCGGGCGATCGTCAGCATTGACGGCAGCGACGACTTAACCAAGTTGGTTGGCCGCGGCGGTGAGGTGCTCGACGCGCTGCAGGAGCTGACCCGACTGGCGGTGCATCAGAAGACCGGCGTCCGTAGCCGGCTGATGCTGGACGTCGCGAGTTGGCGCCGCCGTCGGCGCGAGGAACTGGCCGCGTTGGGCGACAAGGTGGCGCGGCGTGTGTTGGAGAGCGGCGAGCGCGAAGAGCTCAAGCCGATGACGCCGTTCGAGCGCAAGATCGTCCACGACGCCGTCGCGGCAGTAGACGGAGTGCACAGCGAGAGCGAAGGTGTTGAGCCGTCTCGCCGCGTTGTCGTCCTGCACGACTAGTCGGGGACCGGGTTACATCGGTGTAGTTCATCCCGCCCTGTAGGTCCGAAGACCGGAGGAATGTTTCACGTGAAACATGTCGGCGGCTTGGGCGGGGCGGAAGCATCCGGCACCATGGGCGCCGGGCCGGCACCCACCGCGGCGGCCCAAATCTTCGGAGCACGGCTTGCGGTCGCGGAGCAGTACGCGGAAACGCTCGCGACGGCTGGAGTGGAGCGCGGACTCCTGGGTCCACGCGAGGTCGACCGCATCTGGGAGCGCCACCTATTAAATAGTGCAGCGGTCGCCGAGGTGCTAGAGCACGGTGAGCGGATCGTCGATATCGGGAGCGGGGCGGGGTTGCCGGGGATACCGCTCGCGATCGCACGGCCCGATCTGGAGGTCTCCCTCCTCGAGCCACTGCTACGCCGCAGCGAGTTTCTCAAAGAGGTCATTGCGGAACTAGGGTTAACCGTCGAAGTCGTCCGTGGCCGCGCCGAAGAGCCGGAGGTACGTAGACGGTTCGGCGAGAGAGACGCCGCGGTGTCGCGAGCTGTTGCAGCGTTGGACAAGTTGACGAAGTGGAGCATGCCGTTGCTACGACCGGACGGACGGATGATTGCGATCAAGGGGGAGCGTGCTCCCGAGGAAGTCGAACAGCACCGGCGTGGGATGGCTGCGTTGGGTGCAGTGAATGTCAGGGTGGTGACATGTGGCGCGAGCTATTTGCGTCCGCCCGCAACCGTGGTGGTAGCGCAGTGCGCAGCACGGTCGCGTCGCGGGTCGGCTCCAAGGGCGGACAGGAGAAAGCGATGAGCTCTCCCCAAGATCGATTCGGTGGCTCGGGTCCCAGCGTGCAGCAGACCAATCCAGCGGGGGCACCTGTCGCGCCGCCACTGACGCCGGACGAGTCGGTGCCACTCGCGGACGAGTCGCCGAGTGAAACCGCCGCGGATGTTTCACGTGAAACATCGAATGAGTTCGACACCCCGATCGGCGCGGCGGCAGAACGCGCCATGCGGGTGCTGCACACCACGTACCCCCCGCTGCGCAGACCGCGACACCGGCGGGTTTTTACCGTCGCAAACCAAAAGGGTGGAGTCGGCAAGACGACCACCGCGGTCAACCTCGCTGCGGCACTCGCACTGCAGGGACTCAAGACGCTCGTCATCGATCTCGACCCACAGGGCAATGCGAGCACGGCGCTCGGCATCACTGACCGGCCGGCCGGCACACCCTCGTCGTACGAAGTACTGCTCGGTGAAGAGACGCTGGATTCCGCGCTGCGCCGCAGCCCGCACAGCGACCGCCTGTTCTGCGTTCCGGCGACCATCGATTTGGCGGGTGCCGAGATCGAGTTGGTCAGCATGGTGGCACGCGAGAATCGATTGCGTACCGCCCTGGCGGAGCTCGAGCGCTTCGACTTCGATTACGTCTTCGTGGATTGCCCACCGTCGCTGGGGCTGCTGACCATCAATGCGCTGGTGGCCGCGCCCGAGGTATTGATCCCGATCCAGTGCGAGTACTACGCATTGGAAGGTGTGTCGCAGCTGATGCGGAACATCGAGATGGTGAAGGCGCATCTCAACCCTCAGCTCGATGTGACGACGGTGGTTCTGACGATGTACGACGGCCGGACCAAGCTTGCCGATCAGGTCGCCGAGGAGGTACGCCGGTACTTCGGCGACAAGGTGTTGCGCACCGTCATCCCGCGCAGCGTCAAAGTGTCGGAAGCGCCCGGCTACAGCATGACCATCATCGATTACGACCCCGGTTCGCGCGGGGCGATGAGCTATCTCGACGCGAGCCGCGAACTCGCGCAGCGTGACTAATCACCATCCGTGAAGGGACGACAATGACGCAGCCGTCACGCAAGAAGGGCGGCCTCGGCCGGGGCCTGGCTTCGCTGATTCCCACCGGCCCCGCCGAGGGTGACTCGGGGCCCGCGACGCTGGGCCCCCGGATGGGGGACGCGGCCGCTGATGTGCTGATCGGTGGGCCCGCGCCCGGAGTCAACGAAATGGGCGCGGTGTATCGCGAGATCGCACCATCCGACATCGAGCCCAACCCGCGCCAGCCGCGCCAGGTCTTCGATGACGAGGCGCTTGCCGAACTGGTGCACTCGATCCGCGAGTTCGGTCTGTTGCAGCCGATCGTGGTGCGAGCGGTCACCCCGGCTCCGGGTGGTGCGCGTTACCAGATCGTGATGGGGGAGCGGCGCTGGCGGGCCGCCCAAGCGGCGCAGCTGGCCACCCTCCCGGCCATCGTGCGAGAGACAACTGACGACAACCTACTGCGCGACGCCTTGCTCGAAAACATCCATCGGGCACAGCTGAACCCCTTGGAAGAAGCGGCGGCATACCAGCAGTTGCTCGACGAGTTCGGGGTCACCCACGACGAACTCGCCTCGCGGATCGGGCGGTCGCGGCCGCTGATCACCAACATGATCCGCTTGCTCAAACTGCCGATCGCCGTGCAGCGCCGAGTGGCGGCGGGGGTGCTGTCCGCCGGCCATGCCCGCGCGTTGCTGTCGCTGGAGTCCGGGCCTGAAGCACAGGAAGAGTTGGCGAGCCGGATCGTCGCCGAGGGGCTGTCGGTGCGCGCTACCGAGGAGGCCGTGACGCTGGCCAACCGCGGCGACACAGCGGCGCCGGCACCGCAACGCCGCAAGCCGATTCAGATGCCGGGCCTGCAAGACGTCGCCGATAGGCTGTCGAACGCCTTCGACACCCGAGTGACGGTCAGCCTGGGCAAGCGTAAGGGGAGGATCGTGGTGGAGTTCGCCTCGGTCGAGGATCTCCAGCGGATTATCGACACTATGACCCCGCCCAAGGCATGACCCGTTACACCGTGTAATTACGTCACTGTGACACAGCGCGGGTTTCTGGTCCGCATTTGACCTACGTGGGCGCGGAGATCCGTTGTGCATCAAGACTTTTCGGAACTCGGCACACTTTCGCGCCGCGCCGCGGGGCGGCCGGGCGCACGCCTCGGCGTGGCAGGGCCAACACTGGCCCGAGAACGACAAACTCTCCTATCCTGGAGGGGTTGTTGGCCACGTCAGCCCGGGGCCAGCCGGGTTAGCGGCGACGGGCTGCGATACGCATGGAAGCCAGGAGGCTAGTGTCCGCTCGAATCACGCCCCTGCGGCTCGAAGCCTTCGAGCAGCTTCCCAAGCACGCGCGTCGCTGCGTCTTCTGGGAGGTCGATCCCGCGACCCTCGGCGACCAGGACCATCTCGCCGACCCGGAATTCGAAAAAGAGGCGTGGCTCTCCATGGTGATGCTGGAGTGGGGTTCGTGTGGTCAGGTCGCGACCGCGTTGCCCGACGAGCAAAGCCACACCGATCCACCATGCCTGGGCTACGTCCTGTACGCGCCGCCGGGAGCGGTGCCGCGGGCGCAGCGGTTTCCGACTGCGCCGGTGTCTGCGGACGCGGTGCTGCTGACATCGATGGGTATCGAACTCGGGCATGCCCCCGACGACTTGCCGCACAGCCTGCTGGCCCGGGTAATCGAAGAACTGATGCGCCGCGGAGTCCGGGCGCTGGAAGCCTTCGGCCGCACGCCGGCGGCTTCGGAGGCGTTGGATCCGCAACTGGTCGATCCCGACGTGCGCCCGGTGCTGGAATCCCTCGGGGATTGCTCGGTGGAGCGCTGCATCATCGACGCGGAATTCTTGAAAGATGTGGGATTCGTTGTGGTGGCGCCGCATTCGTACTTCCCGCGACTACGCCTCGAGCTGGACAAGGGGCTGGGGTGGAAGGCGGAAGTGGAGGCGGCCTTGGAGCGCCTGCTGGCGAACGCTCAGCTGCAGCAGCCAGTCGGGGCTGGATCGGCGTCGGGAAATGTGTTGCAGAACAAGCAGAACGGTTAAGCGCCGCCGAGTCGGGTGGTCCGCTCTACTGACAGTTCGTGAGCAAGCAGTTCGGCGAACGTGAACGTTCCGGTGGGCCGGTCATTCTTGCCGAGCAGGTAGAGCCGCTTGACCGCGGCGAGGATACCTTCGGCGATGGCATCGCGCGCTTGTGTGGCGAGCAGCATGTCCCGATCACCCGCGTTGGTGATGTAGCCGACGTCGACCTGGACGGTGGGCATCCGCGTCAGGCGCAGCAGGTCCCAAGTACGGCCATGCGTCCGGCAATCCCGTAATCCGGTGCGGGCCACCACTTCCCGCTGAATGAAGTCGGCGAGATTACGGCCGATCGTCGACACCGAACCGTGCGAGTTGCCGAAGTGGAACGAGGCCACGCCGTTGGCTGAAGGGCTGACCTGAGCTTCGCAGCGCAGGCTGATCATCAGGTCCGCGCCCACATTGTTAGCCGTCGCGGCACGCTCGGCGTCCGAGGGGCTGCGGTTGGTTGGCCGGGACAGGAACGTCTCCATGCCGATCGCGGTCATCCGGCCCTCGAGGCGACTGGCCAAGTCCCACAAGATATCTGCTTCGCTGACCGGGCCGGCCGGGCCCGGTGCTATGAGGCCGCGGTCGTCGCCGCCGCGGCCTGGATCGATGATGATCCGCTTGCCCGAGAGCCGGGGGCCAGATCGACGGACCAGTTCTTCTTCGCGGATTGCGTGCGGCGAGCCACCGCTGACCCGCGAACTTAGAAAGTACAAAGAGCGTAAGGTTTCCGGGCCACAGATCCCGTCGGCGGACATCCCGTACTCGCGCTGGTACGACATCAACGCGTTGTGCGTCTGCAAGCCGAAATGTCCGTCGACCAATCCCGTGTAGAAACCGAGGTCCTGGAGCCGGGCCTGCAATGTCGCAACATCGTCGCCGTATAGAGGTGCGCCGAATTGGTGGTACAGCGTGCGTGCGCCGAGGCGGTAGGACGCTTCTTTGAGCGCGCGGTAGGTGGCCTCGCCGACGATGCCGTCGACCAGTAGGCCACGATGCTGCTGGAAGGCACGTACCGCCTGGTCGAGCTGGGCATCGAAAACCTCAAGGGCCACATGCCGGCCCGTGGTCAAGTCTTCTTCGGCGTTGTCGAGAAGCCCTAGTGCAGCCAGCGAGGCCCGGATCTCGGTCACAGCTGCGCTGCGGTCACCACAGCGCAGCACGTCGCCGTATTCGCGGCGCGGACTCGACATACCAAGGGCCCTCCGGGACAACTGACAGGCTCACAAACGCACTACAGCTAACCGGTATTGTCGCAGATCCTTCTCAATTTCGGGAAAACGCCAGGCTAAACGGCGAGGCATTGCCGCAAAGCGCCGGATGCGGTCAGGTGAGGTTGGGAACCGCGTCGGAAAGCTCACGCAGCAGCGCGGCCTTACCCTTTGCGCCGACGATCCGCTTCACCGGCTGGCCGTCCTTGAACAGGATCATCGTGGGGATCGACACCACCTGGAAGTCGCGCGCCGTCTCAGGATTTGCGTCCACGTCAAGCTTGGCGACGGTCAGTTGTTCCGAACGCTCGGCCGCGATCTCCTCGAGAACGGGCGCGACCATCTTGCATGGTCCGCACCACGTCGCCCAGAAGTCAACCAGCACAGGCTTATCGCTGGACAACACATCTGCGGAGAAGGAAGCATCAGAGACTTCCTTTGTGGCCCCGGCTTTTTCGGCATCGCTCATCGTGGTGCTCCAATCAAATCAGTATCGTCCGCATTTCCAGTCGCCGGCTTTGTGCCGGCGGCTTCCGAATCTTCCTGGTCGGCCAGCCATCGCTCGGCGTCAATGGCTGCGGCACAGCCACTGCCCGCGGCGGTGACCGCTTGGCGGTAGGTGTGGTCGACCAGATCGCCGGCCGCGAAGACACCCTCCAGCGCGGTACTTGTGGTGCGCCCCTTGACAAGTACGTACCCGTCCGCGTCCACATCGATGGCACCGCGCACCAGAGCCGACCGCGGTTCGTGACCGATCGCCACGAACACACCCGTCACCGGCAACGTGGTTTCTTCGCCAGTTACGTTGTCCCGCAACCGCAATCCGGTCACCGTCGACTCGCCGTCTACCGTGACCACGGTTTGGTTGGTAATGAATTTGATCTTGTCGTTGGTCCGGGCCCGGTTCAGCATGATCTTCGACGCCCGGAACTCGTCGCGGCGGTGCACGAGCGTCACGCTACGGGCAAATCGGGTCAGGAACGTCGCCTCTTCCATCGCCGAGTCACCGCCGCCGATTACGGCGATGTCCTGGTCGCGGAAGAAGAACCCGTCGCAGGTGGCACACGCGCTCACCCCGCGGCCCAGCAACTCCTGCTCTCCGGGCACCTGCAGGTAACGTGCCGCGGCACCCATCGCCAAGATCACGGCCCGAGCTTTGAAGGTCTCTCCTTCGGCCGTGACGACCGACTTGATCGGGCCGTCCAGCGAAACCGACTCGACGTCTTCCATCCGCAGGTCCGCGCCGAAGCGCAACGCCTGCTCGCGCATCTGGTCCATCAGCTCCGGGCCGGTGATGCCGTCGCGGAAGCCGGGGTAGTTCTCCACCTCGGTCGTGGTCATCAGCGCACCACCGAAGGAGGTCCCTTCGAAGACCAGCGGTGCCAGCTGAGCGCGCGCCGCGTAGAGGGCTGCCGTGTACCCAGCCGGACCGGAACCGATGACGATGACGTCGTGGACTGTGTCATGAGCGGAGTCGGTCATACGAGCCTTTCAGATACAGATTTCTTCAATCGTGTCGAACGCCAGCGTAGGCGTGGGTGTTCCCGGTGGTGTCGCGCAACACGTGGCACCACCTTAAGGCCGGGGGACTTGAGTGCTGGCTAACAGCCCGGTGTCGGCGGCACTGCAGTTCAGCGCCACCGCAAAGACCGCCAGGTCGGCTGCAGTGTCGGCGGGGAGCACCAGCAGCACGCCGGGGCGGGCGTTGATCTCGATCGGGCGCGCGCCGAGTACCTGCGTGGACGCGGGATAGCCGAGACCGCCGAGGCAGGACGCGCGCCGTGCCGGTTCACTGAGCGGGCCGTAATCGGGAGCGCGGTGCAGCAGGCCGACGATCTCGGCCGCGGACAGCGGGATCGCCATGGGCGGTGTCGACACCGTGATGTGTTCGGCGGTGGTCGGTGTGCTCGGCGTGGGTGTGGGGGCGTTGAGCAGTGCGGCCGTGCCGAAACCGATCGCGGCGAGCACCCCGGCCGCGCCGGCGGCAACACGGGCCGGGCGGATGCGCGGGCGCGCGGAGTGGGCGGGCACGCTCGGCGAGCCGGCCGGACCCGCCGACCGCAGCGCCGCGGCGATCCGGGCGGTCACCTCGGCCGGCGGTTCGGGTGCCGATTCCGGATCCGCACCGGCGGCTGCGACATCGCGGCGCACCTGATTCAAAGCGTGCAGGGCCCCTGCGGCGTCCGGGTCTTCGCGAACTTGCCGGCGTAGCCGGGCGGCGGCGTCGTCGTCCAGCAGACCGGCCTGAAGGTCGGCGAGCGCTTCGACCGTCGGCGCAGCGTCTGCTCCCGCATTCCGATCATCCGGATCGTGATCCGAGGGTTGGTTTTCCGCTTCGCCCATCCGCCCCAGTGTCCGTCATGCCCCCACCGAAGGTGAGCCCCGGCCCGGTCGAGCGGCGTTAACGCTGACCGGCGGGGTGGTCCGGTGTGGTGTGGGCGCCGGCATCTAGATAGCCGAGGAGCTGGGCAAGCCGCACGCGGGCGCGGGCGCATCGGCTCTTGACCGTGCCCTCGGCGATGCCCAACAGCAAGGCGGTGTCGGCGATCGAATAGCCCTGCATGTCGACCGCGACAATCGTGGCGCGCTGCTCAACGGGCAGCCGCATCAGTGCATGCTGCACCAACATGGCGGTCTCAACCTGAGCCGTGCGATCGGCCACCGGGTAGACGTCCTCGAGCGGCTCGGTCCGGTGGGATTTGGTGCGGCGCAGCCGATCCAGGCAGGCGTTGACCACGATCCGGTGCAACCAGCTGCCGACCGCGGCGTCGTACCGAAACGTGCCGGCACCCCGGTGCGCCGACAGCATCGCGTCCTGCAGCGCGTCTTCGGCGTCCTCGGGACTGCGGGTGGTCAGCCGGGCCAGGCGGTGCAACTGGCGTCGATGGCGTACGAACAACTCGCCGAAGGCGTGGCGGTCACCGGCGACGTGTGCGGCCAGCAGCTCGGCGTCACTGCGTTCCTGCTGGATGTACCCGCCGATGCCCACGGCCGGACACTAACCAATGGGATGCCGTGCGGCACTTCACTCGAAGGCCCGGTTGTGAGTCTCAGGATGCGGCTCGGACGGTGATCTCCGACAAACCGGCCTGGCTCTTGCCATTGGTTGTCCCCAATGTGGAGATCCATACCAACAGGTTCGACGTCGGTGAGCCGGCCTTGACCGGGATGACGTTATGGCCGGGCTTGAGCGTGAACGCCGGAGCCAGCACGGTGGTGTCGTCCAGCTTCGCGGGTGACGCCGTGGACGCAGCGCGAATCTCGATCTTGGTGCCGGTGCTTGGTGTGTCGATAGTGACCTGGCCGACCACCGTGGGCTTCGGCAGTTGCAGTATCAGGCCTTCGCCCACCTTGAAACTGGGGAACGGGACGGCATCGGTATAGACCTCGGTCGCCCAAGCGGTTGTGGGGTCGCCGTCAATGGCTTGCCCGGCCGTGCTCGCGTTGTCGGGATCCCCGTCAGGGGAGAAGACCGTGGCCCGAGTGGGTTTGACGACACTGCCCGCCGGCGCGGGATTCGCCGACGACGAAGACGAACTCGACGAACCGGGGCCGTTGAGTCCGAGCTCGTCCTTGTTCAGGCCGCCACCGACGTTGCCGAAGATCCTGCTCACGATCGAGGCCAGCACCAGCAACGCGACCACAATGATCGCGAGTGCCGCGGCGCCGCCGATCATCAGGTTGCGGCGCCGGCGCGCCAACGTCAAGTGCTCATCGCCGGTTACGCGTGGGGCCGCAGGCGGTGGCGAGTCATCGATCGGGCCTAGCACCTCGGTGCGGTCGGCCACTGCGGTGGCTTGCTGCAAGAGATTCAAAAGCGTTGAAGCACTGCGTATTCCGCCGTCTTCCTGCACCGCCCGCACGGCAACCGCGGAGATCTGGAAGGGGATGTCGCGATCGATGGCGTTGGGTTCGACGGGAAGGCCGGAGCCATCCCGGTCGGCTGGAGCTAGCCCGCTGCGCACCCCGAACTCCGGCAGCGGCCACCGGTTGACCAACAAGGCATACAGCGAGGCGCCGATGCCGCGGATGTCGTCCTCCGGGTTGGCGTCGGGCATCGTCGCCGGGTAGGCGAGCACGACGTCGCCCTCGATGCTCACCCGAACCCGGCTCGGGTGATCGATCGACAGCGCGACTCCGGTGCGGTGGGCGGTGTCGGCGGCGGCGGCCAGCGCCTGCATGGCTCGCACGGCACCGACGGGTGAGGGGGCGGTATCGGCGACCTCCTGCAGCGAGCCGCCGCGAATCCATTCCGCGACGACCAGGCCGCCACGGTCGGAGTGGACCACGTCGAGCACGCGCGCGATGCCGGGCTTGTCGATCCGGCTGAGCCGCAGCGTGCGGGACAGGATCTCCTGCAGCACGGCCTCCGGCAGTGCCCCGTCCGGGTCGACGAAGGTCAGCGACACCTGCCGGTCCAGCGCGGTGTCGAGTGCCTGCCAGAACTGCAGGGGCGGCGCACCGCCGTGGAAGACCAGCAGCCGATACCGGCCACCCGCGATACGGGCGCCGGGCACCAGGTGCCCGTCGTCGCTTGCCGCCTCCGCGTCACGCTCGTGGGGACCGCCGTTGCGCTGCTCCGGTGGGAGTGGCCCCGACGATTCGGGCTTCCGTTCGGCCGAAATGTCAGGCTGAAAGTCGCCGGCGGGTGGCCGCGGCAAGTCGCCGCCTGATCCCAAACCAGACCCAGGGCCGGACGCGGCGCTCTCCAAGGGGCGGTCGGTCACCTCCGGTCCTTTCGTTAGCCGGGTGTCGCCTGCTCGATCCGGAGGCCTGCGCCGGATCGGATCCTGGACCGCATTAACCCCCGGCGGGGACGAATTTCTCTGCTCAGGGTACGTGACAGGGCCCCGGTGAGACGATCCCTGTGAGATAGCCGCCGGGCGGGATCCCGGCGCCACGGTCGGGCTGACAGCGCCCCGGCCGATGCGGCGCCGCACGGCCGCCGCCGCCGCCACCGCTTCGGGCACCTGTGCACGGACCATGACCGCCACGATGACCGGCGCCATGATCGCGCCCAGCACCAAAAGTCGCAGCAGCGAACCCGCGGCACCGCCGTGCGCGGTGAGCGCGGCCAGCCCCAGAAGCCGGTCGACCACGTGGGCGATCAGGCCGGCGAGCATCGACGCTACGACTGTCACCAGGACCGTTCGTATCTCCGCGAGCCCAACCAGATGGCCGCCGCGCCGCAGCAGGACGCGGCGCAGCAGGTAGTAGCCGACGATCGCGCCGATCAGGAATCCGAGCCCATTGGCCAGGCCGAGGTACCCGGCCACCAGTTGGGGGTCGTGGGTGACGTGCGGCGCCAGCACCGAGCCGGCGATTTTGACGGCGGTGATGACGAGGATGACCACGATCGGCGTCCACGGCTGCTCCCGCGCGTAGAACACACGCAGCTGCAACAGCACCAGCCCGTAGGGGATCAACGTGAACGCCGACAACGCGATCGCGGCGCCCAGGTACCCGGCGTCGACCCCGCCGAAGTGGCCGTAGGCGAACAACGCGCTACCGATCGCCGGCCCGCCAACGGTCATGAACGCCACGATCGGAATCAGCGTGACCAACGTCAGCCGGGTGGCCAGCGACAGGTCGGCGAGCACGGCCCGGGTGTCGTCGGCTGCCGCGTTACGGCTCAGCCGCGGCATTACCACGGTCAACACCGTTACGCCGATCATGCCGAACGGCAGCATCAGCACCAGCCAGGTGTAGTTGTAAATCGCGGGGCCGGAAGCCGCTGCGGTACTGGCGATTTGGTTTCCCACCACCAGGCCCAGCTGGCTGATCAGCACATAGAGCACCATCGCGACGGCCATCGCGCCGAACCGCTTGAGTCGCGCGTCGATTCCCCATAGCGGTCGCAGGCTGATGCGCTCGCGGCGCAGGGCGATCAGCAGTATCGCGGTCTGCGCGTAGACGCCCAACGTGGTGCCGATGGCGAGCACCAGTAGCTTGGCGTTGCCCATCCGGACGGGATCGACCGACAGTTCACCGGGGACGGCCAGATAGACGCCCAGTGTCACCAGCGCGACGACGTTGTTGACGACCGGAGCCCACGCCGTCGGGCCGAATACGTTGCGTGTATTCAGGATTGCCATGAACACCGATGTCAGACCGTAGGCGAGCACCTGCGGCAGCAGTAGGTAGGCGAACGCAGTGGTCAGCGGTTCGTTGACCTGTGGGCTGCGACCCAGCATCAACCGAACCAGCAGCGGCGCGGCCACCACCGAGACCACGGTGGCGAATGCCAGCAGCGCGGTGGTCACCGTGACCAGGCGCCGGACGAACGCGGCACCGCCGTCGGGGTCGCTCTGCTCGGCGCGAGCCAACACCGGCACGAAGATCGCGGTGAAGGTCGCCTCCAGCACAAGCGCGGCAACCAGGTTCGGCAGCTGATTGGCCACCGAGAAAGCGCTGGACAGCGCCGCACCTAGGATCGCGGCCAGCACCACGATCCGGGCGAAGCCGGTGATCCGGCTGACCAGTGTCGCGAACGCCATCGCCCACGACCGCGACACCAGCGCAGCATCGGACAGTTCCACCCGCCGGGTGGACAGGTCTGGCACCGGCGGCAGCGGTCCCGTCGGCAGCGGAATCCGGCCCGGCGGCGGGTGCTGGTGATGAGACCGCCGGTAGGCGGGTTTCATACCCGGTGCTCTTCGTCGACGCGATCGCCAACATCGCGCCCCGCGTCGGCGGGATGGTGGTGCGGCGGGTCGGGGCGGTCCAGGTCGGCGCGGTCGGGCTGGCCGCGGAACCGGTGCCAAAGCCGGCGCCCGGCGAGCAGCACCAGCACCGCCGCCGCGGTCAGGGTGATCGCGAACAGCACCTTGCCATAGGCGTTGGAGTGCACCGACATGCGCACCGGTTCACCCAATCGGGTGCCGTCCGGGGTCCGCAGCGTGACGTCGATGGCGACCCGTTGGGTGAAGTTCACTTCGATCGGTACCCGCAGCGGCAGGTAGCCGGGGGGCAGTTCGATCTGCCCGACATCGGTCACCGTCATTCCCGGTGGGGCGTCGACCTGCACGCGGACCTTGATCGGCACGGCCAGGCCGTTGTGCAGGGCCAACGGCAGTGGACTGTGTTCAGTGGCCAGCGTGTAGGAGCCGCCGGGGTTGACGATCGTCGCCGCGCCGAACAAATCGTTGATCGTGTTGCCGACGACTTCGAGCCGCTGGTGGGCTAGCCCGTTGCGGGTGTCGGGCGGATCCGATTGGCTCAACGCGCGCAGCATGTCCTCGCGCAGCGGCGCGGTGTACTGAACGCCGGTCAGCCCCGTGCGTTCGTCGGTGCTCAACGCCGAGGTCAGCTTCCACAGCCGGCCCACTTGGCCGTTGATGTCGGCGGTGACGTTCTCGCTGAAGCGGCCTCGCTCCGGTACGGAGCCAGCCAGCGGCGCCGGCGGCTCGGTGCTGGCCGAGGCCTCGGCGATTAGCGCCGCGAGCGGCCGGGGCACCCCGAGCCCGGAGCGGATGGTGGTGGCCAGCGCGGTCAGGATGACCTGCGCGTCATCGGCCTGTAGATTCCACGTCGCCGGCGGGACCAGGATTTGCGTGCGCGGCGGAGCGTCTCGATCCAGCGCGTGCCAGAACATCGAGCCCAGGGCGTCCTGACGCCGCGCGGTGTTCGAGTCGTGCGCGAGCCGAACCGTCAGCGAGGGGTCCAGATAAGTGGGAACGCTCGGGCTGTTGCCCGCCCCGGCCAGTGCGGCCCCGACGGCCGGATCGAAGGGTGCGAGCACGACTTGCGGGGACAACCGCCGGGGGGCGGTGTCGACGCCCGGCCCGGACGACGGCTGCGAGTCCGGCGCGACCAAATCGCCCGCGGCGACAGCGACTGTGCTGTTGTTCGCGTTGAGCAGGTCGACAGTACGGCCGGTCAGCGGGCCGTCGGGCAGCAGCGTGGCGCCGCGGGTGGACTGGACATCCAGGATGTGGTCGACGATGTCGCCGACGCTGGTGGTGGCGATCGCGCTGAGCCCCGGATCGTTGACGCGTTGCAAGGCGTCCAGATCGGCCTGCGCGTAGGGCAGCGGTGCGACACAGGTGCGCCTGCCCAGCGCGCGTAATCGGTTCAGCCAGCCGGTCGCGGCGGCCTGCCCGGTGCCCGGATGGGTCGGGGTGCCGGGCTGCTGCGCGGGACCGTCGGGGGAGTTGGACACTACGTAGCCGGCCGTCATCGCATTGACGGTGACCAGCAGGTCCGGGTCAATGGCCAAGCACAGTGCCCGGCCGACCGCGCCGTCGGGATCGACGTCATGGCTGGTCGCGACCTCGGCCGCGGACAGCAGAATGTCCAGTCGGCCGCCGGTGGCCAACGACGTGGCCAAGTCGTCATCGACCAGCCGGACGCCGATGGTGCCACCCGGTTGGCCCGGTGCCAATCGCGGCCGGTCGGCCAGCGGCCACAGCATGGTGACCCACACCGGTTTCGAGGTGTCGGGCGCGACCGCGGATTCCAGGGAATCGGCACGGTCGGGCGGCATCCCCAGCACCGGCAGCAGGAACCGCGCATTATCGAGCCGCGCGGGGGCGCCGTAGTCGGGTGTTCCGTTGACATTGACCAGGATGGGGTAAATCCCGGGCTCGTCGAAGTCCAACGACGGCTTGGCCAACGATCGCAGCGGCGCGGACAGGGTGAAGCCGACCTCTTGGCCGCGCTGCAGCTCGGGTGCCACCGTGAGGAAATCAGCGGCCGGCTGGTACTGGTCGGTGGCGCCGTCCAACGAGGTGCGCAGGGCGGCCGACGCGTTGACGGCGGCGGCGTGTTCGAGCCGGACCATCACGTCGCGGACGGGGCGGTCACCGATGTTGGCCACCGTTCCGCTGACTGTGACGACCGGTGGGCTCGTCGTGGTGACGACGTCCGGCGTCACCTGGTCGATGCGGACGCGGACAAATGGCGTCGCTCCGGGCTCGTCGGCCGCTGCGCGGGGCATGCCGACGGGTCCGGTGAGAACCACCGCAAAGCCGGCCACGATGCCGACCACAGCGGCAAGGCGCAACAAGCCGGCCCAGCAGAGTCGCGGTGCGGTCACGGTCCTGGCCCGTGACCGTTCTTACGACCGGGGGGTTTGTCGGAATGCCGGGTTCGGGAATGGGTCTGCGGGTTTCGCCGCGGCGCACTGGGCGGCAGTGGCGGCAGCGAAGCAGGACCGTCGCTCTGCAGCTTTCCGATCAGTTCGTTGGCGACCTCGGCCAGCCGTCTTTCGTCGGCGTAAGCGAGCCGGGAAGGCAGCTCTTGCATTGGCACCCACGCCACCTCGGCGACTTCGAGGTCTTCGTCGGAGAGCTCGCCCCCGGAGAAGCGCATCAGATAGTGGTGCACGGTCTTGTGTACCCGGCGGCCGTCGGTGACGAACCAGTAGTCGATGCGCCCCAGCGCAGCCAGCACGCTGCCGCGGATTCCGGTCTCCTCGGCAACCTCGCGAATGGCGGTCTGCTCGGCCGTCTCACCGAGTTCGATGTGGCCTTTGGGCAGCGACCACAGCATCCGTCCACGCCGATCGATCCGCCCGATCAGGGCGGCGACCTGTGCGTCGAGCGGCCCGTCGATGCCGTCGATGACGAGCCCACCCGCGGAAGTTTCGTGCACGGTGCGCAGCCGCTCCGGGACCCGGCGGGGTACGCGCGGTCGGCGCCTGTTGGCCGCCCCGGAGTCGGCCGTCACTTTGGCATCGGCATCGTTCGCGGACGCACCGACGCTGCCACGACCCCGACGGCGCCCCCGGCGTCGACGTGGTTTGGCTTGCTCGCCATCCGACACCCAAGCGATAGTAGCTGGGACGAGCTGGTCTTCCTGACATACTCGCCGCTGGTGCGGGCTCGGCGGCGACATGACTGTGTTCGAGTGCCGCCCTCCTCAGCGGGCCGTGCGGGCCCGCATCGTCACGCGACTAGGCTGATCGAACGTGTCCGAAGCTGCTGGCGATGTAGAGCTGCTGACGTCGGCTGCTGTGGCCCTGAATCGGCATGCCGGGGTGCTGCGCGAGGTCGGCGGACTGTTCGCGGACGCCGGGCACCAGCTGTATCTCGTCGGCGGTCCGGTGCGCGACGCACTGTTGGGCCGCCCGAGCGGGGATCTGGACTTCGCCACCGACGCGCGCCCCGAACAGGTGCAGCAGATCGTGCGGGGGTGGGCCGACGCGGTCTGGGATACCGGGATCGAGTTCGGCACCGTGGGTGTCGGCAAGGACGACTATCGCCTGGAAATCACTACGTTCCGTGCGGACCGCTATGACCAGGTGTCACGCAATCCCGAGGTGCAGTTCGGCGAGCATCTCGACGACGACTTGGTGCGCCGGGACTTCACCGTGAACGCGATGGCCGTGCGGATCACGTCGACCGGGCCCGGCGAATTCCTCGATCCCCTAGGCGGTTTGGCGGCGCTGCGGGCACGCATGCTGGACACCCCGGCCGCGCCGTCGGTGTCCTTCGGCGACGACCCGTTGCGGATGCTGCGCGCCGCGCGATTTGTCTCGCAGCTCGGATTCACCGTCGCCCCGCGGGTGCGGACGGCGATCGAGGAGATGGCTCCGCAGCTGGGCCGGATCAGCGCCGAGCGGATAGCCGCCGAGCTGGACAAGCTGCTCCTTGGCGCGGACCCGGTCGCCGGCATCGACGTGCTGGTGCAGACCGGTATGGGTGAGGTGGTGCTGCCGGAGGTTGGCACCATGCAGATGGCGATCGACGAACACCACCAGCATAAGGACGTGTACCAGCACTCGCTGACCGTGTTGCGCCAGGCGATCGGCCTCGAAGATGACGGCCCGGACCTGGTGCTGCGCTGGGCGGCGCTGCTGCACGACATCGGTAAGCCCGACACCAGACGCCACGAACCCAACGGCGGTGTGAGCTTCCATCACCATGAGGTCGTCGGCGCCAAGATGGTTCGCAAGCGGCTGCGCGCGCTCAAGTACTCCAAACAGATGGTCGACGACATCTCCCACTTGGTGTATCTGCACCTGCGATTCCACGGTTATGGCGACGGGAAGTGGACCGACTCGGCGGTGCGCCGCTACGTCACCGACGCCGGGCCACTGCTACCTCAGCTGCACAAGCTGGTGCGTGCCGACTGCACGACGCGCAACAAGCGGCGGGCCGCCCGGCTGCAGGCCAACTACGACCGCCTCGAGGCACGCATCGCCGAGCTGGCCGCCCAGGAAGATCTGGCGCGGGTGCGTCCCGACCTGGACGGGAACCGGATCATGGCGCTGCTCGACATCCCGGCGGGGCCGCAGGTCGGTGAGGCGTGGCGCTTCTTGAAGGAGCTGCGGCTGGACCGCGGACCGCTGACCGACGAGGAAGCCACCGCGGAGCTGCTGGCCTGGTGGCAGTCCCGGGGGAACGGTTAGCGATGCCCGCGCGTCCGAACCCGTATGGATTACTGCCTATCTAGTGATAGCGGTGCGGCCGCCATCTGGCACGGCCAACCCGACCTCGACCTTGACCATGACGGCCGGCTCGAATCAATCGGGCTGGATTTCGACCACGACGGACTGCGCGACGACGCATTGGCGGATCTCGACGGCGACGGCGTCGTCGATCACGCGGTGCTCGATCTCGACAACGACGGCACACCCGAGGCGTACTTCACCGACGACGGGTCGGGGACCTGGGCCGTCGCTGTGGACCGGGTCGGGGGACTGCGCTGGTACTCACTCGACGGCGTCGAGCACACCGGCGGTCCGCTGGTCGACTTCGACGGGCAGGGCCGCCCGGATGATCGACTGCTGGACAGCGACGGCAACGGGGTGGCCGACCGGGTGCTGTGCGCAGATCCGAACGGCGTGACCGGCTATGTCGATTCCGACGGCGACGGCCGCTGGGATGTCCGATTATCCGATACCGACGGCGATGGCTCAGCCGACGGCGCCAGCACCCTTTGACATGGTGTTTTGTGGCATTCGGGAATGGGTAAATCAACGCCTGTGCAGCGGGCAATAGAACTGAAGTGACAGACCCCGATCCCTGTCTACACTCTTACCCATATCCAGGTCGGGGAGCCTACGGAAATCAAGGGAGAAACACATGGCGGGGACAACGGTCGTCACACCGGAACTACTACGGAGTTCAAAGCAACGGATTGAATCGCGATTGCAAGAAGCCGCCGCAATCGCCAATCAATATCTGAGCGGCCACGAGAACATCGTCAGCGCCACCGGATGGGCCGGCCAAGCCGGCTCGACGTCGCTGAACACGGCAGGCCAAATTCAGCACGACCTGCAGCAGATCATGACCGGCGGTAACCGATTAGCGCACGGCCTCGGCCAGTCGGCAACGCTGATGGAGCACCACGAAGCCGATTCAGCGCACAGCCTCAACGGCGTGTTTGGCGGAGTTCAGTCCACCTAAGCCGGCATTGCAGCCAATCCCAAAAGCGTATTCAGGTAAGGAACTACCAACATGTCAGAGCAGATTGTTTACAACCACGCCGCGGTCGGCGGCCTCTCGGGTGACATCGCAACGCAGGCCGCGCAATTGATGGAAATTCACGACGACGTTCTTCACATCACTCAGTCGTTGGCGGAGTTTTTCCAGGGGCACGGTGCCACGGCCTTTTTCGAGGCACAACAGCAAATGCTGCACGGGTTGCAGGACATGATCCAGACCGTCAGCCTGCACGGGCACACCGTAAACACGGTGCACGACAACGCCATCAATACGGATAACCAAATTGGCGGCTTCTTTCTGTAGTCCCGGCTTTGCGGGGCGCACCAGAGCGTGCGCCCCGCTCTTGGCTTTAAGGGAAGACCGTGTTAACCACATCTCTTGACGGCCTGTGGGTCCTTCAGGTCCTCACCGGCATCGAGGTCTTAGCCCCCGAGATGGGGCTGCGACCCCACTTGCCCAGCGTCGAGCCCAAGCACAAGGCGCTGGACCACCCCGTGGCCGCGGAACTGCGGGCTGCGGGGGCTATCGACGAAACGGACTCTGTCGACGGCACGATCGTTGAGTGGCTGACTGTGCTGTCGCGCCGCGATATCGCGCTGCTGGTGCACTTCCGGCTGCCCAATGACGACGAAACGACGCGAGCGCTGCTCGCCAGGTTCGCGCATTGGTGGGTCGCCATCGAACGGTCGGGAGACCTCGTCCGGATTAGTGGCGCGGGCATCACGAGCAACGAGGGCACGGCCACCGCCGCCCTCAACTCTCAGATCGAGCGTCTTTGCGGCGCAATCGATCCCGCGCCGTTGCGTCCTGTCACGCTGGATGCGGATGCTATGCGAGCAGCTGCCACCGACGAGGGATCGTTGCACGAATTCCTGGGCAAGCAAGGGCTCGATGCCGATCAGGTGCACCTGCTGAAACTGGCCACCGATCCCGCCCGATCGGCTCAGGCTTCGATCGTCGCGATGCAGTCCGGGGTGGACAGCGGCGGCCCCACCCGGACCTACATCGAACCGGGGGCGGTGACGATCATCGATACACCCGAAGGACGGCTGGTGGCCGAACACGTATCTTCAGGCGCGAAGAAGTGGATGATCATCGCGCCGGGGACCAAGAACAACATTGGGTCTGCGATCAACCATATGGTGCGGCGGCTACCTGCCGACCAAGAATGGCATTCATACCGAAAAGTCGTGTAGTCGAAAGGTAGTGCGAAAATGATAGCATCGGCATCGTGACAAATCCGTGGACGGGCTCATCTAATTCTCCGGAACAAGGCGGGCCGACTCGGCGAGAAGCGCCTGCCGCGCGCTACCAAAACCAAGATTCGGTATCGGGAACTTTGCGCATTTCCGATATGGTTGCGCCGCGCAAAATTCCACCCGGGGGTGGTTGGCGCAAATTTCTCTATCAGTTGTCAGGCCATGCAATTAATTTCGGCGAATCGCCTTCCGAAAGGCATTACCGGGAATTGCAGGAGCGGATACGGCGCCATATCCGGAAGCAGTACGTCGTCGGAGTCATCTCCGGCAAGGGTGGTGTCGGCAAGACGACGATGACGGCTTGCATCGGCGCGGTGTTCCGGGAATGCCGGCCCGAGAATGTGGTCGCGATCGACGCAGCCCCCGGCTTTGGCACGCTGGCCGGCCGAATCGACGAATCCCCGCCGGGCGACTACTCCGCGGTGCTCAACGACACCGACGTTCAGGGCTACGCGGACATCCGGGAACACTTGGGGCAGAACAGTCTTGGCCTCGACGTGCTGGCCGGCAACCGAGCGTCGGACCAGCCGCGGCCGCTGGTTGCCTCGATGTTCTCCGGAGTGCTGTCGCGGCTGCGCCGCACCCACACCGTCATCGTGGTGGATACCTCTGACGACCTCGAGCACCCCGTGATGAAGGCTGTGCTCGACGCATGCGACACGCTGGTGTTCGTCTCCGGCCTGACGGCCGACACCTCGTTGCCGGTGACTCGTGCGATCGACTTGCTGCGCTCGATGGGCTATCACGAGCTGGTGTCCCGCAGCATGGTCATCCTGAACGATAGCCGCGATAAATACGATGCTGAGGCGCGTACCTATCTCACCGAGCGTTTCGCGCAATCAGGTGCGACAGTCGAGTTCATGCCGTACGACCCGTTCCTCGCTAAAGGCGGGATAATTGATACCCGGCATGAGCTGAAGAAGAAAACTCGTCTGCGCATATTCGAAATCACCGCGGCTTTGGCTGACAAATACATTCCAGATGCCGACAGGCCGCGCTAATGGCCCCGTACCAGGGTAAGGTTTCGTTTCCAGCCCGATGTGCGGTTGCAGTCGTATGTGGCGAACACCTGGTCTCGCAGGTGTACCCTGCCTCGGTGCCGATCGAGGCTTTTATCGACAACGTTGTGGAATTGCTCAATGAGGAACTCAAACGCCGGGGGTTCGCCGGACTCGAGCCCGGTGTCGGGTACGAACTCCACAAGGCCAACGGGGTCCGGTTGGACGTCACCAAGACGTTTGACGAACTCGGCGTCGAAGACGGCGCGACGCTCACGCTGGTTCCCGTGGTCGAGGGTGAATCGTTCGAGCCGCAGTACGAGTCGTTGTCCACCGGCCTGGCCAGGGTCGGGAAGTCGTTGTTCGAACCGGTAACCCTGCGAACCGCTGCCCGCACCGCGCTGGTCATTCTGGCAATGGTCTCGCTGACGTTACTGGGACTGGCTGTCCGCCAACGCTTCTCGACCGACTCCTTGATGCCCACCATCGTGACCGGTGTGGCCGGTCTGCTGATCGCCGGTGGCGCGGCCACGGTGTGGCGATGGTGGCCGGGCCGCGCCGACATGGTCGACGGGCTCGGCTGGATCGCGTTGCCGTTGCTCACGGTGAGCCTTGCGGGCGGGGCTCCCGGCCGCCTAGGGGCCGCGCATGTGTTCATCGCTGCCCTGGCCGGTGCCGTGCTGACATGCGGAATCGCTGCTGCCACCGGGCGTCACGCCAATGTGGCAGCGACCGCGGTGACCGTACTCGGCTTGGCCGGCGCGGCAGCCGCCGCCCGGATGTGGTGGCCGGTGCCCGCGCAATGGCTGGGGATGTGCACCCTGGTCGCCCTGCTACTGCTGCTGACCATGTCCCCGACGATCGCGTTGTGGGTCGCGCGGATCCGGCCGCCGTACTTCGGGTCGATTACCGGGCGCGATCTGTTCCGCCGTAGCGCGGGTCTACCCGCCGACGCGGTATCGCCCGTCGAAGAGGGCGCCGACGAGGAAGCAAATTCGGACACCACGCCGCGCGGTGCGCAGATCGCACTGGCCGCCATTCACGCCAACAACGTCCTGACGGGAATCTGCGTCGGAGCCGGGCTGATGCTTCCTGTCGCGGTGTGGGCCACCCTGGTGCCAGGCCAGGAACGGAGCGTTCCGGCCGCTGCACTCGCCACACTTTTCGTTCTGATCTTCATCAGCCGCGGGCGGGCGTTCGCCGACAAACGGCAGGCGATCGCGCTGGTTTGCGGCGCCGCCGCGGCACTGTGCGCCGGTGTCGTCAAATACGTTGTGCACGAACCGACTCCGTCGGGCTACAGCGTGCTGTGCGGCACCCTGGTGCTGGCTGGCTTTGGCGGGGCGGGTCTACTGGCCGCGCTGCTGGTGCCGATTACCAGGTTCACTCCGCTGGTGCGGATGACCGCCGAATGGGTGGAAATAGCAGCGATTATCGCGGCCCTGCCGCTGGCCGCATGGATCGGCGGATTGTTCACCTGGGTGCGCATGCGATGACCCAGATGGCTCTCACCGCTCGCGCATTGACCCAGCGGGTCGCCGCCACTGCACTGACGAGCCTACTGGTCGCTTTGATCGCGGGTGCTCCTGCGGCACAGGCGATTCCACCTCCGGTGGTCGATCCCGGACGGGTACCGGCCGACGGCAAGCCGGCTTCGGATCAGCCGATGCGGCAGAGCTTTGCATGCGCGCGAACGATTACCGTCGCCGATCCGAACGTCGCCCTGCCCGCGCCCGGCTTCACGATGCTCAACCTCAGCAAGGCCTGGCAGTACTCGACCGGCAACGGAGTCCCGGTCGCGGTCATCGACACCGGTATCAATCCCAGCCGGCGGCTGCCGGTGGTGCCGGGTGGCGATTACATCATGGGCGGTGACGGTCTCACTGACTGCGACGCGCACGGCACCGTCGTGGCGTCGCTGATTGGTGCTGCGCCACAGGGAATTCCGATGCCCGCACCAATGCCGAGCGCCCCGGCGTTCCCCCCGCCGGCAGGCCCGCCGGCAACCGATGCCGGTGCACCGCCGCCCGGCGGCCCACCACCACCACCCGCACCGCCGCCACCGCCCTCACCGGTGACGATCACGCAGACCGTGGCGCCGCCGCCACCACCGCCGCCCGACGTGCCGTCGAATGGGCCGGGAGACCCGGCGCCCGGCCAGCCCGACGACCCCGAGGTGCCGCCGCCGCCCCCGGGCGCCCCCGACGGTGTCGCCGGAGTCGCGCCCCACGCGGTCATCATTTCGATCCGCCAGTCCTCGCGGGCCTTCGAACCGGTGAATCCCGGCGCCGGCGACTTTGAGGGGCGCAAGAAGGCCGGCACCATCGCGACTCTGGCCAGAGCCATCGTGCATGCCGCGAACATCGGTGCCAAGGTGATCAATATCAGTGTGACTGCGTGTGTTTCGGCCGCTGACCCACTGGATCAGGGCGCCATCGGCGCCGCTGTCTGGTATGCGGCCACAGTCAAGGACGCCGTCATCGTTGCCGCGGCGGGCAACGACAGCGAAGACGGCTGCGCGCAGAACCCGTCGTTTGATCCGCTCAACGCTTCCGATCCACGCGACTGGCACCAAGTCAAGACAGTCTCGTCGCCGTCCTGGTTCTCTGATTACGTCTTGTCGGTGGGTGCGGTCGACAACACCGGTGCACCGATCAACAAGAGCTTGGCGGGACCGTGGGTGGCCGCAGCGGCACCAGGCGTCGGAATCATGGGACTCTCCCCGGAATCCGGGGGACCGGCGAATGCCTACCCGCCGATCCGCCCGGGCGAGAAGAACATGCCGTTCTGGGGAACCAGCTTTTCCGCGGCGTACGTCAGCGGGGTGGCCGCGCTGGTGCGAGCCAAATATCCGGCGCTGTCCGCCCACCAGATCATCAATCGGATTCTGCAGACCGCACACAATCCACCACGCGGAGTCGACAACCAGGTCGGTTACGGCGTTGTCGATCCAGTCGCGGCATTGACCTTCGATGTGCCCGCAGGCGAACGACTTCCCCCCGCGGCCGCCGGCCGCATCGTCCACCCGGTCCCGCCACCGCCGCCGCCGGACCACCGTGCCCGCACGGTGGCGCTGGTATTCGCCGGCGTGGTGCTGGCCGCCATCGGGGTGGTCTCTCTGATCGTTCGAGCGCGGCGCGAGCGATGACCGCCGGGACGAAGCTGACCATCATCGCCGCCATCTTCGTGGCCGCCGTCGGAGGTTGGGCAGTCGGCGGATACCCCGGTACGGCAGCAGGTTTGGTGCTCGGAATTACGGTCGGCGTTATCCGGTGGCGAGGCCAGCCGTTGTGGTCCTGGCTGGTGCTGTGGCTGCGGCGTCGTCGCCCGATCTGGTGGAGCGAGCCGCTGACCGTCGCCAATGATCGTGCCGGCGGTGGTATCCGGTACCAGGATGGCGTCGCGGCGGCCGCGGTCCAGCTGCTCGGGAAGGCGCATACGCCAACGCTGTTCACCGGATCGACCGCCACCTACACCGCCAACGCCTTCGACGTCACCGAGCTGCTGGGATTGCTGCACCAGAGCCTCGGCCTCACCTTGGAATCGCTCAGTGTCGTCACGGCCGGGGCACGCCGGCGCAACACCGGTGACTACCCGCGGGTGTACGACACGTTGATCGGCACACCGCCCTATGCCGGTCAGCGCGAGACTTGGCTCATCGTCCGGATCTCGGCCCTGGACAATGTCGAGGCGCTGCGCGGGCGCACCTCGGTCGGTAGCGCGACGCTTGCGGCCGCCCAGCGAATCAGCGCGGCCCTGCGCCAGCACGGCATCCACGCCAAGGTGGCGACAGCCACCGACATCGTCGAGATGGAGCGGAGATTGGGCCGCTCCGCACTGGATGTCTCCGGTAGGCGGTGGCGGTCGGTGCGCGGCGACAGCGGTTGGTTGACGACCTATTGGTACCGGGCCGCCGACATCACGTCGGAGAAGTTGGCGCAAGCGTGGTCGGCGCGGGTCGATGGGATCACGCAGAACGTCACGCTTTACAGCGACGGCACCGCTACGGCCACGGTGACCGTGCGCAGCGCACAACCACCGACGGCCTCGTTGAGCATGCGGTTGCGGACCTTGCGGGGCGAGCAGGCGCACGCCGTCGCGGCCAATCTGTGCGGTCCGCTGCCGCTGCTGCGCGGAATCCGGCGCGGTGTCCTGCACGGGCCGCTCGTCGTCCCGATCGGACCGTCGGGTGTGCTGCTCGGCAAGGTCACCGGCGGGAATCGGATGCTGTTGCCGCTCGACGACGCGGGCGAGTTCAGCCGGGTGCACATCGCCGCGGAGGACGCGCTGGCCAAGCGATTCATCATCCGCTTGGCCGGTGCTGGCGAGCGCATCACGGTGCACACTCGAAACATGCAGCGGTGGGCCAGTGTTCGGATGCCGGACATCGCCGTGACCGATCAGGCGAAGCCGGTGTCGGGCACCACGGTCAGTGTCGTCGACGGCAGCATGTCGCCGGCTCCGCGACCGAACGCCCTGATTTCTGTCGGAGGACCGGCCGAGCCGTACCGGGGGACCGCCAATGTGCTGATCACCCAGACGGGCCCCGCGACGGTTGATGCGACGACGGACGGCCAGCTGCACGCGGTGGAAGTGGAATTGTTCCGCGCCGAGAACAGGTACGTATCGTCGGAACCGATGGCTTTGCGAACCCCGGATCTTGAAGCGGTGGACACCTCATGACCAGCAGCACCACGCCGGCCGCCGCGCGCAAGTATTTCGATACGGCGATGGCGCTACTCGACAGCGATGTCGCCGGAGCGGCGGCGCGGTTCCAGGAAGCAACCGAAGTCGACCCGTCGATGGCCGATGCCTGGCTGGGCCGGATCGCCGCGGGTGACGAGGCGTTGTCCACCGTCGAGCAGCTCTACACCTACGGGATCCGGCTGCATCGGGAGACCAACCGGATAGGCGCACGGTTGTCGGCGCCGATCAAAGCCGGCCCCTATCTGTCGATTTCGGTGACCGAGGCCTCGCATGCGGGCCTGGCGCTGGCGAGCGCTCTAATCGACGATCGCCAGTACGAGAAAGCCGAAGCGCTGCTTGCGGATTCGACGCTGCTGGACACCTGGGAGAACCACCAGTGGAAGCAGTACATCGAGTCCTATCTGATGTTCGCCACGCAACGCTGGCCGGACGTCATCGCGGTGGCGGCGGCGACCCTGCCGCCCCAGGCCATCATCATGTCGGCGGTCACCGCGGCCACCTGCACGCTGGCGGCACATGCCGCGGCGCATCTGGGTCAGGCGAGGGTCGCGCTG
The DNA here is from genome assembly GCF_003112775.1 of Mycobacterium montefiorense. Classification (GTDB taxonomy): domain Bacteria; phylum Actinomycetota; class Actinomycetes; order Mycobacteriales; family Mycobacteriaceae; genus Mycobacterium; species Mycobacterium montefiorense. The sequence goes on from NZ_BFCH01000048.1 coordinate 237,995, forward strand.
GAGTGGACCGACCGGGTCGAGTTGCGTGCCGGATTCGGTGGGCCGACCGAGACGCGGCGTTCCCATCTCGAAACCGCCATCACCGCAGTCGATCCCACCGACTTCCCGCTGATCGCCGCCGATCTTGCCTACGTGCGCGGGATGGCGCACCGCCAGCTGGGAGACGAACCCAAGGCGCAGATCTGGTTGTCCAAAGCGACGATCAACGGCGCCTTGATCGAGCCGGCCAAGCAAGCGCTGGCCGACCCGGCGCTGCAGTTGGTGGTCACCGACGAGGATGCCATCAGTTCCCGCTCAAATAAGTGGGATGTGACCACCGAGGTATCCGAGCAGCAGCGGCAGGAGGAGGAGCACCAAGAGCGCCGCATTGAACTCCTGCAGGAGGGGCGCGCGTTGCTCGACAACCAAGTTGGGCTGGCCGACGTCAAACGCGCGGTCGCTGAACTGGAAGACCAGATCGAGGTCCGTGCACTGCGTCTGGCGGCGGGCCTGCCGGTGGCCAATCAGACCAATCACATGCTGTTGGTCGGACCGCCCGGCACCGGTAAGACCACCACCGCCGAGGCGCTCGGAAAGATCTACGCCGGGTTGGGCATCGTTCGCCATCCAGAGATCGTCGAAGTCAAGCGGGCCGATTTCTGCGGCGAGCACATCGGTGCGTCGGGACCGAAAACCAACGAGCTGATAGACCGATCGCTGGGCCGCATCCTGTTCATGGATGAGGCCCTTGTCGCGCAAGCCGAGACGATCACGTACAGCGTGGATTTGGGGGATATTCGCGCCGTGGCAAATTCCGACGGCAAGTTGATCGAGCTGACGCTGCACCCGGGTGTGATGACCGGTTACGCGCACGCAGCGCTGGCAGACAGGTTAAACCTCGCGATCGCGGCGCTTCGCGCGGAGGCAGAGGCCGAGAATCGGGCGAGGTACGGCGACGAGCTGCACTGATGTCGGTGTCGATGCAGCACCCTGCATCGACCGCCGAAGGGAGTAATGACCGTGCCACTCAATCTGTCCAACCGCGACCAGAATTCGGGGCACCTGTTCTACAACCGGCGGCTGCGCGCCGCGATCACCCGCTTTTCGGTCCGGATGAGGCACGACGACCGTAAACAGCAAGCGGCCGTGGCGCTGTCGATCGTGCTGGTCGTCATCGGCATCGGGTGGATGGCGCTACTGCATGTCATGAAGCCCTCGGGGTTGGTCGGCCAGTCGTCGATCGTCGGCGATCGTGACACCGGTGCGGTCTACGCGAAGATCAACGGGCGGCTCTACCCCGCGCTCAACTTGACCTCGGCTCGATTGGCGGTCGGCAGCGCCGGCTCTCCGACTTGGGTCAAAGCCAGCGAGATCGCCAAGTATCCGACCGGCCCGATCATCGGAATTCCAGGTGCGCCGGACAGCTTGCCGGTCACGGCGAGCGCCGAATCGGCGTGGTCGGTCTGCGACGCTGCGGCCGCCCGCGGCAGCGGAACCCTTCCGGTGGTGACCTCTATTGCCGGCCGGCTCTCCCCCATCGGGCGCTCGGAGCCGATGAGCCCGAAGCAGGCCATCCTGGCAACCCACAAGGGCGCAACATATGTGATCTGGCGAGGCCAACGGTCCCGTATCGACCCAGCGGACCGATCGGTGACATTCAACCTCGGACTCGACCCCGGGGTGACCTATCCGATCGAAATCTCCAACGCCCTGTTCGACGCTATGCCTTCGACGGAACCCCTTGTTTTGCCTGCGATTCCGGGCCGTGGGGCGCCGTCGCGCTGGGTGCCGGGCTCGATTGTGGGCAGGGTGCTGCAGACCCGTGACGCCAGCGGCACCGTCAACGGCTTCTATGTGCTGCTGCCGGACGGCGTGCAGAAGATCACCAGCTTCGTCGCGGACCTGTTGCGGACCGCGGATTCAGAGGGCTCGACGACGCCTACCCCTGATCGCGCCCGACAAACTGATTCAAATCCCGGTGGTCGATGTGCTCGACGTCGACTATTATCCGTCGGAGAAGCTGGATTTCGTTGACACCGCCGCGAATCCGGCAACCTGCGTGGGATGGCAGAAGCAAACGGGCGATCCGCAAGCCAGGATCACGATCTTCACCGGCCGAGGGTTACCGGTTTCGATCGGCATGGATTCCCGCCTGGTTCGGCTGGTTCGCGACGACCGCGACCCTAATTCCGCTGAGGCACAACAGACATTGGTGTTGCCCGGGGCGGCGAACTTCGTGACGACCACTAGCGGTGTCGCCACGGCCGACAGCCGGGAAAGCTTGTATTGGCTTTCACCGCAAGGTGTTCGATACGGCATCCAATCAGATCACGCGACCATGCAGGCACTGGGGCTGGATCCACGGCTGGCGGTGCAGGCACCCTGGCCGATCGTGCGTACCTTTGCGGCGGGGCCCGCGATTGGGCGCGACGCCGCCTTGGTGGCGCGCGACGCCGTGACCGGAGGTGTTGCGGTGGCGCCGATTCCCGATCTCAACGAACTGGCAGGTGGGGGTTAAGCAGCGATGTCCAAGCGAGGTTTCGTCCGCGGCCGCCGCAAGCCGGCGCCGAGTGTTCCGCCGGTGCGCATCGCGGTCGCCGCACCGTTGGCATTGCCTGAGCGTGAACCCCGCAACATCTTGCTGATGATCGCGGTACCCGCCTTGCTCGTCGGAATCATCGGCACGCTGGTGGTGATGTACGCGTCGGGGATTCGGTCACTGCAGTCGGGGTTCTTTCCGATGATCGGTCTGGTCGGGTTCGGCACGCTGATGTTCAGCGGGCGCTTGGGGCGCGGGCGCCGAATCAGTTGGGGCGAGCAAGAAAAGCAGCGCCGCAGCCAGCTCTTTGTACACGGCGATCCGCAGAAGCTGGACACCGTCATCGGTGGGCCGCGGATGTGGGAACGGCGCCCCGCCGACCCGGACTTCCTCGACGTCCGCCTCGGGATCGGCGTCCAGCAAGCGAGCGAATCGGCGGTTTCGCTGCAGTGGCCCGACGTTCCGATCGGTGAAGAGCTCGAGCCCGTAACCGGCGGCGCGCTTAGGGATTTCATCCTCGAGCAGAGCAAGATCCGGGGTATCGGTAAGGTCCTGAGCCTACGAGGCAAGCCCGGGTTCAGCTTCATCGGTGACGATCCGAGCGAACTCCACAGCCTGGCCCGTTCGATACTGTGCTCGCTGGCCGTCTACCACAGCTCCAGCGATCTCAAGGTCATGGTGGTGACGCGCCATCCCGAGTTGTGGTCGTGGATAGTGTGGTTGCCGCACAACCAGCACGACGAGATGTTTGACGCGTGCGGGCTGCGCCGGCTGGTGTTCACCTCCCCCACTGAGCTGGAGGAGGCGCTCGACGCCGAGCTGCACCGCAAGGGCCGGGGGCCATGGACGCCACCGGTCGGAATGAGCCCGACGTCGATGCCGTCACCGATCGAGTCCAGCACCGGCCTGGCGCTGGGGCCGCACTGGGTGATCGTCGACGACAACGTCGGCACCCCCGAGCAGTGGGAGGGCGTGACCGGCCAGAAAGGCATGGCCGGCATCACCGTGTTACGCCTGGCGTCCCGCGCGAGCGTGGGTGTCGGATTCGCCGACGACAGTGAGCGTTTCAGTCTGCGCGAAGGCAGGCTCGTGCACCGTGGCACGTTCTACGCCGTGGCGGACATGCTCGCCGAGAGCACCGCCAACAGGTACGCACGAGCACTCGCCCGCTGGTCCCCGATGAGCGCCGGTGAACTTTCGGAGACCGACAGCCAGGGTGGCGAATTGCTGCGCGCGCTGGGTGTCAGCGATCCACGGGAACTAGACGTCGACAGACTCTGGGGTGATAGCCGTGGCCGCGGCGACCACAAATGGGCGATGATGCCCGTGGGCGTCAAGCAAGGTGGTGAGCTGCAGAACGTCATATTGCGCGCCAAGGACTTTGGCGGTTTCGGGTTTCACTCTGTGGTGATCGGGACATCCGGTTCCGGTAAGTCGGAATACTTCCTGTCGTTGTGCACCGGTATCGCGTTGACGCACTCCCCTGAGACGTTCATCGTGATCTTTGTCGACATGAAGTTCGAGTCGGCAGCCCAGGATCTGCAGGGATTCCCCCACGTCGCGGGGTCACTGTCCAACCTTGGCAAGGATGACCGGCACCTAGCCGAGCGGATGCGCAAGGCAGTCAATGGCGAGATCGCGCGGCGGTACCGGCTTTTCAACGCGGCCGGTGCGCGCGACGCCAACGAATATGAGGAAACGCGGCTCGCCGGGCGGGATCTGGAACCGGTACCGATTCTGTTGGTGATCATCGACGAATACCTCGAGCTGTTCATCCACCACCCGGAATGGATCGATCTGGTCATCCACATCGGGCAGGAGGGCCGCGGCTGCAATGTCTTCTTCACGCTCGGCGGTCAGCGACTGGACCTGTCGTCACTCAGTAAAGTCAAAAGCAACATAGCTTTTCGAGTGGCACTACGCGCCGAGACGGCGGAGGATTCGCGCGATGTGATCGGTAGTGACGCGGCGTTGCATCTGCCGTCGAAGGAGAACGGCTACGCGCTGCTCAAGGTGGGGCCACGCGACTTAGAGTAGTTCCGCTGCTTTTACGTGTCCGCTCCGTTCGTGGTGCCCAAGCGGGTCGTCAACGTGAACAAGACGGTGGACGTCAGCTTTTCGCAGCCGCGATCATTGACCTGGGCTTACCAGCCGCTGAGCGAAGCGGATAGCGAAGCCCTGGCCGTCGCCGATGAACCCGATGAGCCCGACGAGTTCCTCTTCCACTCCGACGGTTTCCGGAAGAAGAAGTTGGTCGACGTCATCCGCGAGTCGCTGATGGCGCACAGCGCGCGACCGCCTCACCAAATCTGGCTTCCGCCTTTGGAAGTCAGCGAGCCGATGGACGCGCTGGTGGCCAGCTGGCGGCGTAAGCCGTGGTATGTCGACTATGGGCAGAACCCCGGCCTGGTGTTCCCAGTAGGCGTTGTCGACATCCCCGAAGACCACGCCCAACGGGTGTACACCATCGACGCAGAGATGGATAACATCATGGTGGTCGCGACGGCTCAGCGCGGAAAATCGACGACCCTGATGTCGTTGATCACCTCGGCTGCGTTGATGTACCGGCCCGAACGCGTCACATTCTTTTGCATCGGGGCGTCGCTGTACCCGGTCGAAGAGTTGCCGCACGTGGCGTCCGTGGTCAGCCAAACGGACAACGAGGGTGTCTCGCGGACCGTCGCGTCGATCGAGGGCCTGATCCTGGCGCGGGAGGCGGCGTTCAAGCAATACCAAATCGACATCTCCGAATTCCGCGAACGCAGGTTCGGCACCGAGCGGGAAGGCGGAACCGATCCCGCCGACAAGTTCGGTGATGTCTTCCTCGTGGTCGACAACTTCAGCGACCTGTACGACAAGGACTCCCCGATGGGAGATCGCCTGGTCACGATCGCCCGCCAGGGCCTGTCCTACGGGGTTCACATCGCGACCACCGCCACTGCGTGGCTGGTCGGCCAGAAGCAGGCGCTGGTCAACGTGTCGAACGCGCGAATTCAGCTGCGGCTGAGCAATCCCGACGAAACCCAGATGGGCGAAGGCCTCGAGCGCCGAAAAGCCGCGCGCAACACACTGGACCGGCCGGGTTTCGGCGTCACCCGGGAGGGCCACGAGCTGCTGGTCGGAGTGCCCGAGATTACCTCGGCCACCGGCGAACGGGTGACGACGCGGCAGCTCGGCGCGGTCATTGCCGACGTGACTGGCGTCGGCCGGCTGGAGAAGCTGGCGCGGCTGCCCGAATGCATCGAGCTGGCCCAGGTCATCGCCGCGTTCGCGGAGACCGACGTCGCGTCGGACCCGTTCAACGTTCCCTTCGCCATTGGCGAAAGTGCTTTGCAGCCAACATATTTGCCGACCCGGGCGGTGCCCAACATGTTGGTACTGGGCCGCCAGTTGTGCGGGAAGACCACGACCCTGGCTGCCTTCGGGCAGGCGGTCATGAGCCGGTTTACTCCCGAGCAGGCGCAGATCACCATCATCGATCCCAAGACGTCGCTGATCGGGAAGATTCGCGGACCGCATGTGCGCGCGTACGCCTATACGGCCGACGATATCGATGCCGTGATCGAGGAATTGACGGCAATGATGCGCGACCGTCTTCCCCCGTCAGGACTGAGCCAGGAGGAGTTGCTGAGCCGGAGCACCTGGGACGGGCCACACCATTTCCTGTTGGTCGACGACGAGCAGGAACTGCGTCCGCACGGCGCGATCGGAAAGGCGGCGGCCAGTGCGCCGTTATGGGGACTGATCGAACGCAGTCGCGAGATTGGCCTGCACGTGATTGCTTCGCGCTTGCCCGGAAACTGGGCGGGTATCTCCGTGACCAATCCATTCCTGCAAAAGATGACCAGTTCGCGGGCGCCCACCTTATTTATGGACAACGACCCGGCGACGGTAAAGGTGTTCGGCAGGGTGGGCGCTCAGCAATTGCCGCCGGGGCGCGGTTTGCTCGTCACCACGGACGGAGCGATCGAAGGTGTGCTGGTAGGAACGCCGGAGTAGGCCAGTCCGTGATGGTCGGCCAGGGCATCAGAAAAGGTGAATCGACACCCGCCAGCGGCGACCATAGAATCAGGCCATTCCGCGTGTTCGGCGGGCACAACTTGCCTGGTGGGGAGCCAGCCAAAGGGGGTATACCCCTACGGATGAATCCGGGCATTGAGAAATACATTGAGAAATACGGAGGGCAAAATGGCTGGGATATTTGGAATGGTGCCTGGCGCCGTTGACTTGTCGGCGGTCACAGAAGGCGCGGTCAGCGAGCAGATGGCGGCCACCACCGCGGCCGGCGCGGCTGCGCTGACCGGCGTGCTGCCGATGGCTCCGGATGCCGATTCCGTGGAATTCGCCGCGGCGCTGAACGCTGCGGGTGGCGCCTACATAGCGACCGCGTCCGAGCACGCCGGTCAGCGGTCCGCCTTCTCGGGCGCGCAAGGCCTTGCTTCTGTCACTAACGTCACCGCCGATGAACTCGGCGCGGGCCTCAGCGCGATTTAACCGAAGATGCCCGATCCCAGGTGGACAGGTCCGCCCGAGATCGTCGCCGCGATCTTTGAGGCGGGCAACCCGGCGTCGGTGATCGCCAATAACGCGGTCTGGGTCACCGAGACCACGACGAAGGAACTGGCGGCCGGCCTTTCCAGCGTCAACTCCCTGGCCACGGCCGCGCAGTGGCAGGGCGTGGGCGCACTCGCGTCGATGGTCACCTCGACCGGTCTCAATGCCGGATTGCACACGCTGGTGGGCTGGACCGCGGAGAAGATCGGGGTCACGACGGCCGCCGTCGAGGCCTTCATGATTGCGAGATCGTCGGTCATCCCGTCAGTGGTGTCGACGACCAACCGGATCGAATGGTGGGGACTGTTCCACACAAACTTCTTCGGGCAGAACACCCCCGTGATGGGTGAGCGCGACGGCGAGTACTACGGCGAACACTGGCCGCACAATTCGAGCATCGGCTGGACCTACTCGGGTGCGCTGGCCGCGCTCGTTGTGGCGCTGGCCGTTCCCCCGCCGATCGCACCGATGGGTGCCTCACCTGCCGCCCCGGCGGCGGCGGCCTCGGCTGTGGCACAGGCGGGCGCGCAGGGCGGCATGAACGGCGCGATGCAGCTAGGTAGCCAGGCAACGCAGGGTGCCGGGCAGGCAGCGGCCGCACCCGCCGAGGGCGGCAGCCAGCTCAGTTCCCTCATGCAGGCCCCGATGCAAATGATCTCCGGCGTGACCGAACCGCTCCAGCAGGCGGTCAAGGCACCGATGGATGCACTCCAGGGGATGGCCAGCATGCCGCAGGGGCTGCTCCAGTCGATGACGAGCGCCTTTTCCTCGGCCGGTGGTGGCAATGCCGGAGCGGCCGGCGCCGCCGCCGAGCCGTTTCTGGCCGGGGCAACCGGTCCCTTGGGCGGGGCAGCTGGCGGCGGGGGCGTGGGCATGGGT
>NZ_BFCH01000049.1 GCF_003112775.1 Mycobacterium montefiorense
CGCAACCACCCATCCAACACAAACAACCCAAGATGACCCAACGGCACCCCAATAGGACTGACACTGCTATCAATATCGCCGAGGGTGACCTCACGAAACGACGCATGCACCGTGGTCTCAGTGGTGCCATACATGTTGATCAAACGCGGCAAACCCGCATGGTTGTCCAACCACGCCCCCACCCGCGCAGGCTCCAACGCCTCACCACCGAACACCACAGCCTCGAGCTTGAGTTGACTCGCCACCTCAGGCTGCGCCGCATCAACACCTTGCAACGCATAAAACGCCGACGGTGTCTGACTCAACACCGTGACCTGCTCAGCCACCAACAACGCGTGGAAATCCTGCGGCGAAGAAACCACGTCTTCGGGCACCACCACCAACCGCCCACCACGCAACAAGGCACCCCAGATCTCCCACACCGAAACGTCGAAGCTATAGGAATGCCACTGCGACCACACACCCTCACGCGGGAGTCTGGTATCCAGCGAGTCGATCAGGTCGGTGACGTTGCGGTGCGCAATCCCAACACCTTTAGGCACACCGGTAGTGCCCGAGGTGTAAATGATGTACGCAATATCGTCAGGATCGGGCGCCGTGACTGCGGTGGTGG
>NZ_BFCH01000050.1 GCF_003112775.1 Mycobacterium montefiorense
ACCCCCTCCCCCCCGATATAAAGCTCACCAACAACACCGACGGGAACGGGTCGACGATCAGCGTCAAGAACATAAAGGCTGGTGTTAGACAACGGTTTCCCGATCGGAACAACATCATCGACAACAACATCAACCGGATGAGCACTGCTGAATACGGTGGCCTCCGTCGGGCCGTACACATGCACGAGTTTGCCTGCACCCAGATGAGTCAAAGCCTTCTTCACATGCCAAACCGACGCACGTTCACCACCGAAAAGCACCTTGCGCAACGGCGCGAACATCATCGGATCGTGATCGACGTAAGCGTTAAACAGCGCGGTCGTCATAAACACGAGTTTGATGCCGGCCTCGTGGATGATCGCCGCCAAACGCTCGGGATCGGTAATGTCGTCGTGTTCGGGCACCACCAGCGTGGCACCGTTGAGCAACGCACCGAAAATATCGAACACCGACGCGTCAAACGCATAATTGACCAGCGCAAGAACATTATCGTCGGGCTCGATGTCAAAGTCGTTCGTCCCCATCACCGTGCGCATCACACTGTGATGCGCTACCGCAATCCCCTTCGGAACACCCGTCGAACCAGAGGTGTACATAATGTAAGCCGGCGCCACCGGCGGCCCCACCGGCGGAAGAACAGACCTGTCTGCATCCACACCTTGGCCCACACGAATCATCGCAACCGTCAA